>CAWIMC010000022.1:300000-387282 GCA_963837005.1 Lewinellaceae bacterium | reverse complement strand
CTATAAGGAGTTTACCCTAGAGGTGCAGCGAGGGAATGAAGTTAAGGGGGAGCGCCCCCGAGCATCACAGTGGGCTTACCTGAGGCCAGTCATATCCGAAAGGCTCAAGGACGCGGACATGCATTCTTTCGCTATGCGTGTGCGGGTGGCCCAGGGCGCACGAGCGGGAGCTCGTCGAACGCGCCCTGGGCCACCCGCACCCGCATAGCGAAACAGCTTCCACACTTCGTGGCCACCTAACTCATCATGTAGTACGCGACAGCTTTTTCGGCTCAGCGGCCGAGGGTGAGCTATGGCGCACGAGCGGGAGCTCGTCGAACGCGCCTTAGCTCACTCTCGGCCGCTGAGCCGCCTACCCCACTAAATCCTCAATAAACTCACTCGGCTCCCCAGCACAAGTAATCAAAAGGCGATCCCGAGCTCGGGTGCAAGCCACGTACAGGAGGTGCCGCTCCGTCTGATACACATCCTCGATGTGGCCCAAACGCTCCAATCGGGAGATGTCGGGGATCACATCCTCATCCACGGCCATGACGGCGACGGCCTTGAACTCCAGACCCTTCGCGAAGTGCATCGTGCTCAGCGTGACGCAGTCGTCTTTGGTCCGGAGGCGCTCGTCGAGTTCGCAAGCCTCCGTTTCGGCGGCGCCGACGGCGAGGCGGGCGCGGGCCAGTTCGCGCTCGGAGCGGACGAAGATCGCGATCTCGTGGGCGGCGATCCCGTCGGCGCGGCAGGCGACGATCCAGTCGGCGACCAGGCTCGCCTCGTCGGCTTCGTCTTTGGCGCGCTCGATGCGGGGCGGTGGACCATTGAAAACGGATTGCGCCTCGTCGCGGCGCTCGAGGTTGCCGTCGGCGTCGGCGATCTCGGGGTCGAGCAGGCGATCGGCTTGACTGCGGATCTGGTGACTCGTGCGGTAGTTGATCCGCAGCGTCTTTGATCGGCCGCGAACATTAACGCCGAGGCTCGACCACGAGAAGGGAGCACGGAAAATTCGTTGGCCAAGGTCACCGGCGAAGTAGAGCGCATCCGGGCGTTCGCCGGCCATCGTGGCCAGGAGCCGCAGTTGCGCCACGCTCAGGTCCTGGGCCTCGTCGACGACGAAGTGCGTGAAGGGACTTCGGTTGCGCGCCTCGGCGAAGTGATCCGCCAGGTAGGCGTAGGTCTGGTTGAGGCTCGTTTTGCCTTGAGCATCCAACCCCCCCCCGCACGGCACTAAAGACGCGCCACAGGGCATCGCGCTTGCTGGTGCTGAGCGGATTGCCGCGGCCGACGCGTGGCACCGTCTCGTATGCCTCCCAAGTCATTAGCTGCCAGGCGTCGACCACTTCGTCCCACTCGCGCCACACGAAGTCCTTGGGGACCTGCGCGTCGTGGCGTTCGGCTTCCGCCAAAACCAGTTGTCGCACCTCTGCTTCATCGGTAATCTTGAGACGACCGCCGCGCGCACGGTAGAGCCCACGCGCCACCTCGTCGAGCGGCTGGATACGCATACGCTCCATGAGCTGGGGCTCGTGCTGGACGAGGCGACGGAAGGTTTGGCCGAGGGCACTGGCGAGGGCCGGGGAGAACGTAGTGAGCAGGACGATGGCCTCCTCGTCCTCGCGGACGAGGTGCGCCGCGCGGTGGATAGCGACGATGGTCTTGCCGGTACCGGCAGAGCCCGCCACGCGGGCTGGGCCAGTGTAGCGCTTGTCGACCAGTTCGCGCTGGCTCGGGTGAAGGAAGATGCGCCAGGCGTCGAACGGCGCATCGAGCGCGGCCTCCATCTCGGAGCGGGAGTCGATGCGGCGAAAGCGGCGCTGCGCGTCGGGGTGCTCGAACGGATCGGCCGTGGCAGGGGCGGACGTAGGTTTCGCGGGCACCTTGCCGGTGGCGATCGAGAGGACGATCTCGCCGGCCTCCTCCGGGAGGTGCATGGCGAGTTCGAGAAGTTGATCCTCATTGGCGGCCTTGAGGCGCGCGATCCACTCGGCGGGGACGCCGTACTCCAGGAGCCAATCCTCGGTGTGGTCGGCGAGGGGGAAGCGTTCAGCCGCGTTCGACTCGCTCTGCGAGTGCGGCTGAGGCTGAGATTGAGCAGGTAGAGCTATCGGCGCGTCTTGTGTTTTGGCGAAAGCCGCATACTCCTCGCCCGCCACCTCCTCGACGCGCTCCACCACCTCCACGAGCTGCGCAGCTCCTGTCTTGGGATGCACCTCCAGTTTGCGGCGCTCGGCCCAGGCGTAGGCCTTGTCGTGGTGGTCGACGTAGCACAGCAGTGTACTGTCGCCATCCTGGTGGACGATGATGCGCAGGTCCATGTTGACGCTCACCGATCTGAAGTGCTCGTCGCGGACGCGGTCGAGCTTGTGGTAGCGCAGTCCGTTGCGTCCCTCCTCGGTCTGGAAGTCGAAGACCGTGAGCTTGACCTGCTTCTGCTCCTTGTTTTGGAGCTTGCCGAGGGCGGCGTTGAAGGTGGAGGCGATGCGGAGGATCATGGGGGTGGGAAGGTAGGCGGCTAGGCTCAGCGGCGCACTGGCTCGGCGGTCCCCCCGAGACCACGTTCCTCGAACGATCTGTACTCCTGATCGCTCACCATGACCACTGGCTCCCCGAGGGCGACGTGCATCTGTGCAATCGCGTCGACGGTGAGGCCATGGCGGCTGTTGAGCCAGTAGGAGACTTCCTCTTCACTTACGCCAATGCGCTCGGCGAACTCCTCCCACGAGTAGCCTTTGCGGAGCCGCGCACGGTTGATGTGCTTGGCGATGAGGAAGTGCATTTCGCTAATGTGGGTAAAGACATGCGGGCGATCTTGACGCTCTGCGGCGAGTTGGGTTTGGGCTGCGGCGATTTGGGATTTGAGGGTGGCGATTTCTTCTGGGGACATGACTTTGGAGTTGTGTGGTGGTGAATTGGCATTCATCCCGCAGTAAGTGTAAAAAAGCAGGATGATGTAAACGAGGTTGGGTTAACTATTGTCTCGCGCCTTCTGAAGTAGAACTTCTCACGTATCTACAGTTGCGTCGACTTCCACCCGTAGCAGCGTAGCTACCTCTTCGTAAAGATCGACACCTACAGCAGGGGCTGTGAGGCTTATCACGAGGCTGTAGCGCATCTTCTGTCCGTAGCGATTGGCAGTCTTCCGCGAACGCCACCAACCATTGACAGGATAGACAGCAATGTGTTTCATTGCGGAGAGCTCAGCACCACTCCCTAGCCATATATCGGTGTGGACGCTGCCACGGTGACGGTTGTTGCGTCCGATTTGCCATTGGTCAAGAGGATCTTCCAGGGTGTCCTCTCCTGTGCCGGCGCTTACTGCCGCTCTCAACTGAGCTACGGTCTCTCCTGGCCGTTGCATCCGCCAGCGCAAGCCGCAAGACTCGTAGCGATAGCGCGTAAGGAGGTCAACCCGCGAGGGATTTGGCTCGACGAAGTAAGAAAGCGTCACCCGCAACTCCACCGACTCCTCTGACGCCACGAGCGAGAGACGCTGCAGTTCTAGCTCTGGCCACGGCAGCTCAATAAGGTGGATCTCGTCGAATTTGATGTCGCCCTTGTCCATCTTGAAGGGCTGTAGTTCAGCCTCTCGGACGAGGGTCACACGGTCGGCGGTACTATTAGCCGCGATATCGAAGTCCGGGACGCCAAATCCACACTGCTGCACGAGCTTACGCATTGCACGTTTAGTAGACGTTCCCAGCGTGCGATCGAGCATTTGGCTCGTCCACCGCGCACTGTTGATCGTTAAAGCACGGATAGTTTCGGGCCAGTAGTCTGGGTAGCGTTGACGAAGGCACGCACAAAAGTGACCGGCCAGCGCCGCGGCAGCGCTCGTGCCAAACATAGCCATAAACGGATGTTGCCGCGAAAACCGACTGTTGGCGGCGAGCAAGCTCAGGTCATCGTGCTGGTTATGCCCGTCGCGTTCGCGCACTGTGTTCCCGCCCTCGAAGACAACATCGGGAACTAGCGGTTGCTTTGTCTCAAAGCCTATCCCATACGTGGAATAGGCAGAAACGTCGCCGGGTTGAACGGAGAGGCTAAGTGTTCCAGCGTCCCCACGAGGCAGTTTCGTATAGGCACCAATCACGAGTGCATTCCATGACTGAGCCGGACTCTGCACACGGCGAGTAGCGTCGTTAATTTCAGCTCCTACGGGACGTCCATTCCAGTTGCCCGCCGACTGAAGGATGAGCACTTTCCCAAAGCCCGTCTCTCGGTTGGGAAAGTATGTTGTGGCATCTAACCCATACGCTAACAAGTCGAGCGTAGCACTATAACTATCAGCAACACCTTTACCTAGAGCTACTGGATCATCGGTAGAGATCGTAGAAACGAAAAGTTTGGCATCGCGATTAGGCAGTAACTTGCATGCCTTTAATGTAAGTTCTCCAAACAGGTTGGGTTTGGGATTGGAACTCACCTGCAAGGGGTTGACACTGTCAATGATGACACCAACCTCGATGCTCGACCTCTCGCCATCAATAAACCCCGCTAGGTCTTCCCCAAAGGCGATGAGTGAGGCGGTACCCGTGCCATGCTGCTCTGTGTCCGAGGTCGGATCGAACTCGATGGCTACTGTATCACGTATCAGCGACGACTGTTCAAACAAAGGATGGTTCCTATTGACGCCGCTGTCTATAAGTACGACCGGAACTCGGTCGGCTCCAATGTTAATACGCCCTAGCGCTCCTTCTTGAAACTCCCGGGCATCAGAGGCGGGGAGTCTTAGCAACAGACCTACAGAAAACTGCGGTTTACGTAACGACGAGAGATAGCGAATTAGCTTCGCCTCTACAATTTGCCGGGGGGAGGCCTTTACGAGGCGCACGGAATCACCAGTAAAATTCAGTTCGTGCGGAGGGAGCAATACCCCATCGAAGCGCTTAAGCGCCCCTAGATGACCTAGCTTGTCTCGTGGTATCCATACCTCCCACCAAGTTAATTCATCATCGTCGGATGGATAGTAAGCCGCTGGCCCAAAGTACAGCGCCCTGAGCGCAACGAGCTGGACATCCTCCACTGATAGCAGCGCCGCATCGAGTGCCTTGTTCTCCTTTGTGCGGGTGTCTCCAAACTCGCCCCACAGAGCAAGGAACCCAGCGAAGCTGTGCCTCGGGATCCAAAGTACGAGCCAGACCAAACCTCCTTCGAGCTTCTCAGCCACCTTGGCGTGAATACCAAGATCTTTAGCGCGGATAAGACTGGTCAAGTCACCGCCGTAGCGCCGATCTATCGTCAGCGCGAAGAGGAAACCCTCCCCAATCATATCAAACTCCGCCTCGGATCGGAGACCCTCAAAAAGCTCCGCAAAAACCTCGGCCATCTGAGTGGCGTGCCCCTCCGGATCGGGCCGCGTTTTGATTTTCGTCTCATCGCGCCCGCCCTGGCCCTTGCCTTTATGTGGCATGCTGAAGTCCCGCTTCCAGATCCGTAAGTGGGGCTTATCGTTCACCCGATTTCTTTACGCAGCTCCCGCCGCCGTTCTACCGCCGCCTCGATCGCGTTGCGCGTCACTCGCTCGATCATACCCAATACCACTTGCTTCTGCACGTCTTCACAGATGTGAACGATTTCAGCGTGGCTCAAGCCCGTAAATAATTTAGTAAGACGGAGATGCTCTACACTACGTCCTAGACGATCAGCCACGAGCTGATCGACCTCCGGCGCGTCTGGTAATTCGTACCGAACTATATCGTCGAAACGGCGCGCGAAGGCGCTGTCGATCTTGCTAGTGAGGTTAGTAGCCGCAACGATAATACTCTGCGATGTATCCTCCTCGATCAGTTGGAGGAGACTGTTGACGACCCTACCCATTTCCCCGACCTCGTTACTGCCCTGCCGTGACGAACCGAGCGCATCGAATTCGTCGAAGAGGTATACCGCGCGCATCCGCGTCATTTCTTCGAAGACAGTATGTAGCCGTGCCGCCGTCTCGCCAAAGTGCTTGGAGAAGACCGCGTAAAGATTGATCCGCTTTAATGGGAGCTTTAGCTCGAACGCGAGTACGCGCGCCGTCATCGACTTACCTGTCCCCGGGGGACCATAAAGTAGGAGCTTCCGAATCGGCCGAAGGTCGTGATGCGCGAGTTGATCGTAGGCGCGTTGTTCGAGAAGGACACGACCGAGCCGCTCGCGCTGTCGATCAGTCACAATAAGGTTAGATAGCCGCTCTTGGTAAGTAGATACTTCCTGCAGGATGCCGTCGGTTGCCGTCGCCATCCGCGCCGATGGCACCATAGAGGGCTTAGGCGTTTTTGCGACAGCATGCCAAGAAGACTGGCTCACACGCTGCGGTTGCGCCAAGATCTCCCCGATCTCCTCCGCAAAGCGGGCCTTCCCCTGTAGCCCAGCCCGCGCCGCTACCTGCCGCAGGATGTCCCGGGCGCCCTGCTCGTCCCCGTCGGCGATGCTCCTGGCCAGTGCCTTGATGTGTTGTGCGGTAGCCATAATAGTGCGGTTTTTGCGGCGGAACGCTAAAATAACACAAAAAGTGTCAAAGGCGAACCGTGTATCTGCAAGTGGTGGGGCTACGTGGCAAGTATACGCTGAGTGGGTATACCTAGATTCAGGGAGTTGCTCACACATTTCTCCCTACCCCGCCCGCATCACCTTCATCACCTCATCCCCCAGATGATTAATAATCTTCACCGCCACCCGCCCACTGCTCGGCCGCTCGAACGCCCGTGAGGTCGCCCGCTTCAGACTCTCCCAGGCCTCGCGGTCGATCTCGGCCTTGAGGGTCTTGCGGAGCTTGTCGTACGGATTGTTGGCCCCGAGGAAGTACGCGTGCCGCACGTGGAACGCCTCCCCGTTGTAGTCGTCATCCAGAAACCAACACGCGATGCCGTCTGTGCCGTGGGTGTCGATCTTGTCGCGGCGCGGGTCCCAGATGTCGACCCCGCGCACCTCCACCGCGTAGCGACCGTCGGGGCGGGTATGCAACTCCACGTCCGGATCGCCGAACACTACGAAGAGGTTGGCCGACTTGGTGGGCGCCAAATCCTGCGCCATGTGGAGGTCGGCATTCATGCGGGCCTTGAGCACCGGCAGTCGACCGAGCTTCGAGAAGTCGCTCGCGTGGACGCCGTAGTTGAACCCACAGGCGATGAGCACGTCGAAACCCGCCTCACTCGCCTCCTGGGCCGCCGCCACGAGGTCCGAGCGCAGCACCGTGCCGTACTCCGGACCGATGTGGATCGCCGCACGTTGCGTCTTTCCTTCCGCGCCCTCAAACCGCCCTTCCGCCTGTATCCAAGTGCCGGGGTAAGGCTCGAGTTTGTCGTTCTCGAACATGATCTTCTGCGCCTTGTCGCTGTGCTGGACGCCCGCCTTGCCGAGGTTGGTGAGGATCAGGTCCGCGAAATCGCGCGCGGCATGGTAGGTCCCCGGGTCCTGCGCCGCCTGAAAGTCACGCGCCTCGCCGTTTTCGTCGATCCCGAGCACGCGGTGCGGGTCGCAACTCTCGACGGTGAAGGGGCCGGCCACGCGCACCTTCGACTTGTCCTCGTAAGGTTTGTCGTAGAGGTACTCGAACTCCGCCTTCGCGGCGATGCTCGCGTCGATCTCGGTCTGGCGTTGGATACGCGCTCGCCAGAAGCTTTCGAGGGCGGCTTTCGCCAAAACAGGCCATCCCTCGGGTGCGTCACGCGGTACTTCCCATTCCATAAACCCATCGGCCGGTACCAACTCCCCGGAGGGCATATTAACGGTGCCCACTTTCGGAAAACTATCACCTCACCATTGCGATCACCGGTATTGGCGGGGAAAGGGTATAGGAAGTTGACCCAGGCGGCATCGAACTCGACATGCACGCGATGGCACTCTTCAAGCAACTTGCTCCCCGTTATGCCCACAACGGTCTGCTCGTTTAGCGGGAGTACCGACACGGTGGTAAGGTGAACATTTACTAACCCAGCCATATCTTCTCTTTATGCCAGGCCAGCTTCTCAGTATCAGGCCAAAATAACTTACTCTTCGGAAGTTTCGCCAATTGCTGCCCATCGTGTCGGTAGTAAATCTTACCATTCGAGAAATCCTCGCGTAGCTTTCCGCTCACTTGAACCTCATAATCTGGCGTCACCGTAATGTAGCCTAGGTCATATAGTTTGTGTACATCGCTTCGCAGCAGCAAGCCGTTAGTCGGTGAGTGGTCTTGCGAAACTGAGTAAGGCTGTATGTGGGCCGCCTCCAGCACCGGGCGTGTTTTTTCGCCGCTAATCGCGCACCGTTCGTAGTTAGCTTCCACAATCGTTCGGAACGCACCTTGGCCGTACCTTATCTTCCGTTCGGCGTATCCATACGGGAGGCTAGTCGGTTCAGCAAGCATATTAGGATGGAATATTTGATCCTGTTTCTCTCTTCCCGCAATTGCCTGAACGTCCTGCCAGACCCTTAACCCCTCGCCCTCATAGGCATAGTATGTTTTACCGGTAACGATGTTCGAAGCGAAGTCGGCGGGCATCCTTACGTAATCAGCCTCGTCGAACCAAACGCATTCATTAAGCACAATGCATCCGATTATCGGATCTCGCTCTTGTTTTGCTACCGATCGGTAATTCTTGATCTTTGCAAGAAACTGTTGTTCCTCCGATACACCGTTCCCATTGCCAAAATACTGCCAAGCTTTGCTAACGGGCATCTGATACGCAATCGAGAACCGACCAAACCCAGCGATGGCGTTCACGGGGCTCTTGAGCAAGAAGAGCAGTGGTTCACCAGGCTTCAGAGCGCCTAACAGTTGACCCGACGGCCGCCAAAAGTTCACCTCGTCACGCTGATGCTGGTAGTGATCTGCGAACCAGTTTAGATCCGTCTTGGCTACAAACAAATTCATACCTCAGATTAAAGGGATTAGTTAATTGCCGGTATTTCAAGGGTTTGTACGAATCTTAACTGGACCACCTGCTCAGGTCTTCTCTCCTTGACATCGCGGCTCGTCGTGCTCCATTGAAAGTTGCTGTTGAACTTGATGCCGTAGGGCGGGTCAATGTAGATGCACTGCACCTTGCCCTTGAGGTTCTCGCGCTCCGCAAGGCTCGTCATCACCTCGAGGGCATCCCCGAGGATCATGCGGTTGGTCCAGTGCGCGTCGTGCTGGTAGAACTCCGTCTTCGCGTCCCCCTCCGGCACGCCATTGAAGTCCCCGAACAGGTCGATCTGCTCGCTCGCCTTGTAGCCCTGCTTGGCGGCCTTGTGGGCGGCCGTCTCGCGCTGCAGCTCGTCGATGAGGTGCTTCGGGTGGATCTTCTCCTGGATGTACAGCGGGGGCGCCTGCACCTCGAGCGGCCCCAGTCGCTTGCCGCGCCACACCAGCTGCGGGTCGAGGTCCGGGTTGCGATCATCGATCTTGACCTGGATCGGTCGGCGGAGCTCTTCTTCGAGGAGGGGCTTCATCTCCCCGGAGGGGATGTTGGGGCGGGTCGCGTCGTGAGTGAGGGTGGAGACGTGGAGGGGGGCGCGGGGCTTTTTGGCAATGGGGTAGCTTGTGGGGGCGCGTGGCGGGCGTTCGGCGAGCTCCTGCTCGTGGCCGCGCCGCGCCGCCACAACCTACGGATAAAGGAGGTTTGTGGGTTCTGTGAGCTTCGCGGTCTGGGGTGGGCCAGGGCGCGTTCGACGAGCTCCAGCTCGTGCGCCCGGGGCCACCCCAGATCGCGGAGTTGTTTCGGTCTGCTCCCGCTCGTGGGGGTGGGCGGCCACGAGCGGGAGCTCGTCGAACGGCCGCCCACCCCCACGAGCGGGAGCTCGTCGAACGGCCGCCCACCCCCACGAGCGGGAGCTTGCTACCTTCACGAGCATGTACAAGCTCACCTGGACAAAGAATGGCATCCCCCACGGCTATTTGTGCGAGACGCCGATTCACCTGGTCTATCGGGTAGAGAACTGCGCGCCTGTCGGTGAATTGAGGCGCCTTTCGGCAGAACTGAAGGAGCAGTTGACCACTGTCCGCGCACTCACGGACGTGGCGCCGGAGCGAGTCCAGCTGATCCTCGAGGAACACTTGCAGACCTACGATGCTCTGCTCGACGCGCAGGATCAGTCGAAGTACATCCTGGCCGAGGTGACGGCGGCGCAGCAGGTGATTCAGGTGTGGTTCAATCTGCAGGAGATGGGGGCGGTGGTATTGTATGCG
Source organism: Lewinellaceae bacterium (assembly GCA_963837005.1). Taxonomy (GTDB): domain Bacteria; phylum Bacteroidota; class Bacteroidia; order Chitinophagales; family Saprospiraceae; genus CALDTK01. The sequence continues at coordinate 377,162 of CAWIMC010000022.1, read as the reverse complement.
ATTTGTGTGATGGGTAATCACGTGCACGTGCTGCTCCGTGGTGCCGACGGTGCGCCGGAGCGACCGATTGGGCAGGCGGTGCGGCGGCACAAGAGTTTTTCCGACAAGGAGATCAAGCGGCTGTGCGGCCGGGTGGACGACGTCTGGGACGACGGCTTCTACGATCGCTACGTGCGGGTGGGGACTTTCTGGGAAGTGCTTCGTTACATCTTGCACAATCCGGTGAAGGCGGGACTGGTGAGTGATTGGAAGCTGTGGCCTGGGGTTTGGGTGGACGAGCGCTGTCTGAAGAAGGCCCGGGTGTTGGGGGCGGCGTTATAGCTCCGCAGTCTGGGGTGGCCCGGGGCGCGTTCGACGAGCTCCCGCTCGTGCGCCCCGGGCCACCCCAGACCGCGGAGTTGCTTTGATCCCCTCTCGCTCACGGGATGAGCGGCCACGAGCTAACATGAGGTGGGGAAGGGACCCTTACCGTAATTCGCCGAACGGCCCCTCACGACCCTTCCTCACGCGCCTCCCGTTTAAGCGAAAGCCCCCGCCACCATCGCCCCCACGCTCCCCTCCAACACCTCCCCCAACTTCTCGTCCATCCCGTACGGCTCGTCAAACTCCGCAAACGCCCACCGCCCAAACGTCTTCGCCCCGTTCACCGCCGGGAGCCACTGCGTCTTGACGGTGTTGTGCTTCGCGTTGACCTGCTCGTCGCGGCGACCTTTGACCTCGGCGATGAGGAGGAGCGGGTCCTGCGGACCGTGGCCATCGTCCAGCAACACGATGAAGTCGGGAAGGTAGCGGTGCGCAATGCCCAGGTAGACGTACGGGATCTCGAAACCGAGGCCTTGGTTCTTGACGTAACTGATCACCTGCGGGTGGCGCTCCAGGACGCGGGCCAACTCGCCCTCCCAGCCGCTGTCCTCTACCACGTGGTCGACGTGGCACTTGGTCGGGTCGGTTTGGTAGGTGCCCTTGCTCGTGTTGAAGGCCACGTGGCGCGTCGAACCGATTGGGTTGTAGCTGTCGAGGATCGGCTTGACGTAATCCTCTGAGTTGTCTTCGACGTTGGCGGCGCGCAGGATGGCCTGGTTGATCTTTTGCGCGGCCTCCTTGCCGAGGGCGGGGTAGAGCAGTTGTGCCGGGTAGGTGCCGCCGCGGCAGTCGAGATAGCCGTTGAGCCACTCGCGAACCACCTTGCGGGCCGACCCAAACAGCGCCGAGCGCGGGTGTCCGTCCTCGTCCTGGAGGTAGTCGTTGACGAGGTGCTTCGTGAGGTGCATCACGATGGTGCTCGTGCGCGTGTCGGCCGTGTGCGTGAGGTCGAGCGATAGGCTGTCGCCGAGCACGCCCTTATTCTCGATCTCGGTCGCGCCGACGGTATCCGGGTCGATCACGTAGCGATCATCGTCGGTGAACTCCGCGCGCACCTCTGGGATCGGTCGCTCGATGCGGTACCCTTCCACCCGCGGAAAACTGATCTCTAGGTTTTCGCGGTCGCGCACCGCGGCCACGCGCGTCATCTTGCGCGGCGGAGACGGAATTGATTTTACGGGTTCGGCGGTGAAGTCAAACGGGATACCGAAAATGTCGGCGTACTCCACGGGGAAGTGGCCTGTTTTGCTGTCAAGCTCATAACTAAACCGGCGCAGCGCCCGCCCCATCACCTGCTCGCAGAGCAATTGCGTCCCGAAGGCCCGCACCCCGAGCACGTGCGTGACCGTGTTGGCGTCCCAACCTTCTGTGAGCATACTCACCGACACCACGCAACGAATGTCCTGGCCGAGCTTGCCGGGCTTGCCCACCGTGTTGAGGACCTCGCGAAGGATGTCCTCGTCCGAGAGCCCGTCGAGCACCACTTGTTGTCCCTCGCGCTGCGCCTTCTCGCGCTGAAAGTTGTCGATCTCCGTGCTGTACGCCTTGAGGAAGTCGCTGTTGACGGCCTCGCCGGAGTCGAGTTCGCGGCTGTCCACGAGCAGGGTTCTCGGCTTATCGCGAAAACCCATCCCGCTCGGCATCGTATTGTCGAACAGGTCGAGTTTGCCGGGGACGTACACGCCTTCCTCGGGGGAGTAACCGGAGATGTAATCGTAGACCAGCTTGGAGGAGGCGGTGTTGTTGCACACCACGATAAAACACGGCGGCACTTCGATGCCCTGTTGGCGCCAGAGCTGGTACGTGTCCTTGTAGTGGCCGTACAGTGCCTCGAGGGCGGTAAGGAGTTTTTGCGGAAGCTTATTTGGATCGGCGGGCACGGCATTCTTGCCCCGGCCTTTCTTCGGCATCTTCTTGCCGACGTGCTTCCAGAGCTGGCGGTACTCCGGCACCTCGGCCGAGGGGATGTTGTCGGCGATCGGGATGCGCGGCAGCTTGACGATCCCGCACTCGATGGCGTCCATGAGGCTGAAGTCGCTCACCGTCCATGGGAAAAGCGTCCCTTCAACGTAGCCCGAGCCGCGCAAGAAGAAGGGCGTCGCCGAGAGGTCCATCACCTTGTGGACGCCGAGTTTCTGAGCGGCGTATTCGACGCCGCTGATCCAGAGACGCGCCTCCTCGCGGTCCTTCTTGGCCTCGGTGAGGTCGTCGCCCTTCAAGTCCTCCACGAGTTCGCCCTCGGCCTCTTCGGCGGGTCGCTCGCGGTAGCAGTGGTGGGCCTCGTCGTTGATGACGAGGATGCCCTTGAGGCCCATCAACTTGCTACAAACCCGCTGCAGCATCTGCCCGGGCGATTCGAGCGTGACGATTTCCGACTCGGTGTTGCCCTGCAGCAGTGCCCGCGTACCCTTGGCAATGCTGCGGGTCTCGCGCAACTTGAACAGATGGAAGTTGGTGATGACGATCTGCGCACGCTTGATGTCGTTGAGCATGCCCTCCGGCACGAGGTCGAAGCGCTGGTAGTACGCCTCTTTGTCGGCCGGCATCAGCACCCGCAGTCGGTCGCGAATCGTGATGCCCGGCGCGACGATCAGGAAGCCGCGCGTAAAGCGCCGACTCGCCGACTCGCCGGCATGCGGACGGCGTTGACGGTTTGCCAGGCGATGAGCATCGCCATCACGGTGGTCTTCCCGGCCCCCGTGGCGAGTTTTAGCGCCCAGCGAGAAAGGCCTGGGTTGGCATCCTGGCTGGCGCCCTCCAACTTGTCGAGGAACTGCTTGCCGAGCGTCGACTTCGGCGCCACTTCCGTGAGCCATATGGCCGTCTCGACGGCCTCTACCTGGCAGAAGAACGGTCGCCGCCCCGGCCAGTCGTCCCGTCGCCAGTGCCGCAGCAATCGGGCCGTGTGCGGCGTCACGCCCCAGCGCGCCTCCGGGAGCATGCGCCACTCGTCCACCTGGCGCCGGATGGCGATGATGGTCTCGGCGGTCTGGTAGCGCGTCCCCTCGCGCTCCTGCCCGAAGCCGATGTCCACCTGGGCAGCGCGGCGCTTGGGCTTCGGCATCGCGCTGATGAAGTCGACCGTACGGCGGCCCTGCTCGACGCGCCCGGTGGGCTGCCCGTCAGTGTTGAGTTCCCAGTGCCGATCGGGCATCTCGTACGGTCCGTTCAGGACGGGGGAAGCGAAGAACTGTTCGGTGGTGGGCATGGGGTGTGGCGGGGGGCTGGGTGGTGTGGTGAGGTTACGCATTCGCGGCTAGATTGGGTACGGCTTTCGCCAAAACGTTTGGTGCGCGACCGGTGCCGCGGGTATGGGGACGTTCGGCGAGCTCCAGCTCGTGTCCCCCTACCCTCGGCCCGGGTCGCGAAGAGAAAACAATAGTGTTCTACCTCAAGCCTCCTCGGCGGGCACCACGGCCCACGAGCTGGAGCTCGCCGAACGCGCCGCCGCGCCCGCCGAGACGCCCCAAATTCTCCCACCCACAATTCCCTACCCCCACCCTATCTTCGCGCCCCCGTAGCCCCCAAGGGCTCACGCGGCGAGGTAGCTCAGCTGGTTAGAGCGTGCGACTCATAATCGCAAGGTCGGGGGTTCGAGCCCCCCCCTCGCTACATAGGCATCGTAAAGGGTTTTGCCGCAAGGCAAGGCCCTTTTTCGGTTGGTGGACGCCTTATACCGCCTTCGGGTCTGAGCTTAAGAGCTCGGTGACCTCCGCCAGGAAGGCCTCTGTCTTCAACACAGTCATTTCCGGAAATGCCAGCCGATCCAGCACATCGAAGTGCTTGTCGTCCGTGACGATGGCATCGGCGTCGCCGTTGAAGGCGCAATCTGCGAACTTGTCGTCGTCCGCATCCGCTACGATCACCTGCCACTTGAAGTACACGTTCACTAGTTCTACGTTAGGCGAGCGCCGCAAGAGCTCGACGATGTTGTAGGCCACAACTCCGTTGGTGCGGTCCCCGAGCACCTCCTCGTACTCCTTAACGATCTCATTCGTCACCAACAGCGTGAAGAGACCTGCCTGCAAAGCGTCGAAGATTGGTCTGAACCTAGACCGGCGCCCAATCGTGACGATAAAGCTGTTGGTGTCGATGACGACTCTCACTTCGCCTCAAGGTCTGCCTCGCCCTTCACCCACCCCTCCATCGTCGCATCCGTCCACCCCCGCTCCTCCCACAGCCTATCCATCTCGTCACTCGCGCGATCGGCGAAGAAATTGGCGAGCGTTCGCCGCAGCGCCGCTAGATCCGCCTCACTGAGGTCACTACTGAACATCTTCAGCAGCTCGAGCTGGGCGTTGGTGAGGGGCTTGTCGAGGATGGACATGAACGGGGGCGGGGTTTGGGTTAAAGGTAGCGCGTGATCGTGAGCGCCGACGGACGGTCATTGAGAAGTCTGATGTCCTAGGTTGTCGATTTGTCGAATGGGTAGGAAATCATCGGCTTGCCGTGCGGGGGCGAGGCGCGCCCGGGCGGCAAGCCCGTAGCCGCGCGCCTCGCCCCCGCACAGCAATCCATGCTCCATGCTCCATGCTCCAAAATCCCCCTAAATATCATCCACCGTCCCCACTCTCCCCTTGTCCCCAATACTGATAAACATCCCCGCAAAAGGAAATCTCGGGAACAGCGGGTTCACCTTAATCCGATCGTACCGCCCGCTCACCGCATCCGGCGCCATCGCATACCGGTACTGATTCACCTGCTGCGCCCCGGCCACATTCGTCAGGCTCACGAAGACCACCGTGAAGTGACCTTTCACATTGGTCAGGTAAGTCAAATTGACGCTCAGGTCGTTGAAGTCCGGCGTCACGCTGCCGAAGCGCACACTCGAGTTCGGGTCGTCGTACGGCCTCCCGGCGTGCCAGCGGAAGGTGGCGCTCACGCCGATGCCGGGCTTTGGGAAGTAGCGTTTCGCGACGACGGCCAGGTTGTGGCGACTCGCGAAGGGCACGGGCGCGGCCTCCGCTAGATTACCGCGCCTTCGCTCGGTGTCGTTGAAGCTGTAGCTGATCCAGAAGTCGGCATCCTTAATTGTCTCACGGTCGCGGAAGAACAGGTCCAACCCGCGGGCGTAGCCATTGCCGTCCGTGCGGAAGACGCCGCCGCGGGTCGTGAGCAAGTCGTGGTAGGTTTTGGCGTAAGCCTCCGCCCTCAGCACACGCCCGTCCCAGGTGCGCGAGTACGTGAGCCCGAGGTGGTCGAGGGAGGCCGGCTTCAGGTCGAGGTCGCGTGCAAAGACGGCGTCGTCGGTCTGGCGCTGGCGGTACTGGCCGGCCGAGACGGCGATCTGGTGCGACGCCGAGAAGAGGTAGGACAGCTGCCCGCGCGGCGAGACGCTCGTGTGCTCGCCGTCGTATGAGTCCACGCGGAGGCCCGTGCGCAACACCCACTTGCTGGCCAAGTACCAGTCCGCTTCCGCAAAACCTGCCCCGTACACTCTGTCTAGCTCGGCGACGCGCGTCATCTCGGGAATGTTGCGACCGACGGCCTCGCGGCGGCCCTGCACCTCGGCCCCGGCGCGCCACAGCGCAAACTCGCGGAATTGATCAGCGTAGGTGACGCGGGCCTGGAGGTCGGTTTGGTCGAGCTCGGTGGCCTGCTCATCACCCGTAAATCGATCGTGGTTCGTGGCCACCGCAGCGCCCAGCTCCCACATGCCCGTGCCGCTCTCGGTCGGCTGCTGGTAGACGGCCTGGGTGTACGTATTTAAGTTTTCGAGGCTGCGCCGCGTGACGCCGTAGAAGGGGGCCTCCACCGCGTTGTTGCCAGCGAAACGCTGCGTGCCGGCCTGGCTGTAGACCCGCAGGTTGCGACCGCCGTCACCGTTCCACCAGTAGCCGAAGGTGCCGTTGAGCCCCTGCGGCGGCGTCTCGAGCACGCGGCGCGACTCCTCATTCAGCTGCGCATACAGCCCGAGGTGCGTGCCGCCGAGGTCCACGGCTAAAGCTTGATTGTTGCCGATCTTCTGCGTCCGACCAATAGAGCCGCCGAGGGTCATCAGGCTCACCGAAGTCAGGTCGCGGTCGGGCAGATCCTGCGTCTGCAAGATGAGCGCCCCCGACAGGGCATCCCCATACGCCGCCGAGAAGCCCCCGGTCGCAAACGTGATGCCCCGGAAGGCGAAGGGACTGAAGCGCGTGCGGCTGGGTACGTCGGGGAGGTTGGCGGAGTAGAGCTTCGGTACGCGCAGGCCGTTGATGTAGGCCTGGGTCTCGGCGGCCGTGCCACCGCGGACCAGCAGTTGGCCGGTCTCACCGGCGGGTGTCGAGCCGGGTAGGGTAGAGAGCGCCTCGGCGAGGTCGGCCTGGGCACCGGTGGTGGCCACGTCGACGCTCGACAGCACCGCCGTCTTGCGGGTGTCACTCGCCACGAAAGCCCCGGCGGTGACGACGATCTCGCTCAGCGCGGCGGCCGTCTCCTTGAGCTTGAGGCGCAGTCCCGTCTGCGCTGCATCGCCACGGACCACGAGGCTATCGTCGCGGTAGCCGACGTACTGCGTGTAGACGGCGAAGGGGGTTTTGGCGGAAGCCGTAAAAGAGAAGCGGCCCAGTGAATCCGTCGTCGCGCCCTCGTACGTGCTCGGCAGGTAAACGTTGACGCCTACGAGCGGCAGCCCCTGAGCGTCGACGGCCGTCCCCGAGAGAGTGACCTGTGCCTGGAGGTAGAGTGTGGCGAACGTAAGGATGAAAGCGAGCGTGTGGGAGAGCGTAGACATGGTGGGTAGCGTTGTGCCACCAAAAATGAGACGGGCCAGGGGTGGGCTTTCGCCAAAACCTACCGAACTGTCGAGAGTCCTGCCTCAGTTGTAGGTCCGCAGCGCGATATCGCTGCACAGCCCCCGAATTCTACCTGCGGATCGAGATTGCGAAATCTCGTAACCGTATAAAATTTTGCCTAACCACGCCGGGGATATTCGATTTGCCTACGTTAAGGGCTGTTGAGCGAGCAATGCTTTTCAGAAGTCGTGCCCAGCCGAACAAATACGTATTGCATAGCTACGAGCTTGCCCGAAAACCTTCTCAGCTGGCCACCTTTGCCACAGCCCTAACCTGCCACAAACAACATTGTATGCAGCAGGTTTCTACACTCCTTCGCACCGGCGCACTCGCCCTCGGTGCCACCCTCCTTACCTCAAGTGCGCTCCTGGCGCAAGAAAGCGTCGACACGGTCGGTACGCTGTCCGTGACCGGGTACGCGGATGCCTACTACGCGGCGTTCAGCGGTGACTACGCCCCCGGCCAACTCGTCGAGTACTTCACGATGTCCTCGCGGGCCAACACCTTTGGACTCAACGCAGCCGGGCTGGCGGCCTCTTACTCGGGCGGTCGACTCCGTGGCAACGCCGAACTCTTTTTTGGCGAGGTGCAAGAGACGGCCTGGGGCGCGGGCAACTACATCAAGAACGCCAACGTCGGCTACGAACTCACGCCGGGACTTTGGCTCGACGCGGGCTTCTTCTCGACCTACGTCGGGGTGGAGTCGGCCTTACCGAAGGACAACGTCTTCTCGAGCGTCGCGGTGTCGACCTTCCAGGAGCCCTACTTCCACTCCGGCGCGAAGCTCGCCTGGGAGGGTACCGACAACCTGGCCCTGGAGCTCTGGGTCATGAACCGCTACACCGGCTACGACGAGAACAACGGCGCGAAGACCATCGGGGCCGTGGTGCGCTACACCTTCGCCGACGACTATACCCTGAGCTACACCGGGACCTTCGGCCGCGAAACCGATGGTGCCCTGCCCGACGGCGTCGACGCGCCCGTGCGGCTCTACAACAACGTCAACTTCCTAGCCGCCCCCTCCGAGAAGCTCGAGTTGATCCTCAACGGCAGCTACTTCACAGAGACCAACTCCTTCGGGGAGTTCAGCGACGAGGCCCTGACCGGCGTCAACGGTATGGGCACGGTGCGCTACTTCGTGTCTGACAAGTTTGCCGTCGCTGCCCGCGGCTCCTTCACGAGCGGGGACGCCTACGGCTTTTCTACTGGCGGGGAACTTGCCACGGGCAACGTCAACGACTTCGGCTTGAGCTTCCAGTTCATGCCTTCGGACAATGCCTACTTCCGCCTCCAGGGCCGCACCATCGGCGCCGAGAATGAAGTCTTCGGTGGCGATGATCCGTCTGATCGGCGCTTTGACTTAGTGTTGAGTGCGGGCGTAAATTTGAGTCGGGACTGGAATTTCTTGAAGAAGTGAGGTTGGAATGAGTGCGCAAAGCCGTTCGTCTAGCGGCATCACGAGCCGGTGGACGCGCCGTGTTTGCCTGGCTCTGCCAGGTGCGGGCACGTCCAACGGCTGTGGACCTGGCGGAGCCAGGCAAACACGGCTCGCCATGAGCGCCGTTCGAATGGCTCGTCGAAATACTTCGTAGAACCTCAGCCCCCACCACGAGGTTAGCCTAAGCACACTTCCCCCACTTATGCTCCGCTCCCTACCTGTCCTCGTGCTGTGCTGCCTCACGGCTTCTTGTGCGCTTTCGCAAAACGTCAAGGTCAACGACTCCTTCCTGTCGGAGGCCGTCGGTCCAGTGCGCGTTCACACGCTCGCCGAAAACCTTAACCACCCCTGGGGTATGGCCCTGCTCCCGACGGGAGACTTACTCTTTAGCGAGCGCTCGGGTTCGCTAAAGGTTCTGCGCCTTTCGGGAGACTCTACGGTGTCTGCGGCCTTGGAGGGCGTGCCCTCGGTCTATGCACAAGGGCAGGGCGGACTGCTCGACGTAGCGCTGGACCCAGACTTCGCCAATAATCGACTCGTGTACCTCAGCTATGCCGAGGGCGATACGCAGGGCAACGCCTCGACAGCACTCGGACGCGGTAAACTCGTCGCGGCTCCCGCCGAAGGGTCGCAGGTGCCCAACTACCGCATCGAGGGCTTCGAGAAAATCTTCACACAACTCCCAAAGGTCGAAGGCCCGAATCACTTCGGCTCACGAATTGTGTTCGACTCAACGGGGATGCTCTTTTTCACGCTCGCTGAGCGCTTCAAGTTCGAGCCGGCGCAAAACCTGGGCAATCACCTCGGTACAATAGTACGCATCCGTCCAGATGGCTCTGTACCGGACGACAACCCTTTCGTTGGTGACGCTTCCGCAAAACCCGAGATCTGGAGCTACGGTCACCGCAACATTCAGGCCGCGGCCATAGACCCGCGCAGCGGCAAATTGTGGGAGGCCGAGTTCGGTCCCCTCGGCGGTGATGAACTCAACCGTGTAGAGCGCGGCAAGAACTACGGCTGGCCTCTGGTCAGCTGGGGGCGTGACTACAACGGCAAGGACCGTCCCGATCCGCCGACGCGGCCAGAGTTTCAGGATGCGGCCGTGTGGTGGACACCGACCATCTCGCCTTCGGGAATGATTTTCTACAAGGGGGACATGTTTCCGGCCTTCAAGGGCTCGGCCATGATCGGCGGCTTGACGGCCAGCGGGATCGTGCGCGTCGAGATCAACGCCGATGACTCCGCCAAGGAGGTTGAGCGTCTACCGCTAGGGGTGCGCGTTCGCGACATCGAGGAGGCCCCCGACGGATCGCTGTTCGTCCTCTCGGATGCCGACGACGGAAAGATATTGTTACTGAAGGCAATGGAGGTGTCGGAGTAATTCGATAGCTGGGCTCTTCAAGACAGCCCAGCCCGGCTCGGGTCGCTGCCGCTTCCCCTCGCCAGACTGGCCTAGCGAATGGCGGACCTACCGGCCCGCTGCCTGGCCGAGGCTCGTGGAAGTGGGCCTGTAGGTCCACCATTCGAGAGGCCAGTCCACACGCCGAGGCCGCAGGCCGCGAGCGGCCGCTTTCATCGCCCAGCCCGGCTCGGGTCGCTGCCGCTTCCCCTCGCCAGACTGGCCTAGCGAATGGCGGACCTACCGGCCCGCTGCCTGGCCGAGGCTCGTGGAAGTGGGCCGGTAGGTCCACCATTCGAGAGGCCAGTCCACACGCCGAGGCCGCAGGCCGAGGGCGGCCGCTTTCATCGTCCAGCCCGGCTCGGGTCGCTGCCGCTTCCCCTCGCCAGACTGGCCTAGCGAATGGCGGACCTACCGGCCCGCTATGTGGCCGAAGCTCGTGGAAGTGGGCCGGTAGGTCCACCATTCGAGAGGCCAGTCCACACGCCGAGGCCGCAGGCCGAGAGCGGGCGCTTTCATCGCCCAGCCCGGCTCGGGTCTCGGGTCGCTGCCGCTTCCCCTCGCCAGACTGGCCTAGCGAATGGCGGACCTACCGGCCCGCTGCGTGGCCGAAGTTCGCGGAAGTGGGCCGGTAGGTCCACCATTCGAGAGGCCAGTCCACACGCCGAGGCCGCCGGCCGAGAGCGGGCGGGCTGGGCCGAACACAACCGCAGTCAGATAGCACCTCCCGCCGCACTTGTGCCCGCAGCGATCTGAAAGCTGCCATGCGGCGCTGTAGCTCTCGCCCGCGGCTCGGAGGGGCACCCTGAAGGGCGCTGAACCGTGGAGCAACTGCCCGGCGATCATTGACCACATCCCACAACGTATTCCCCTTCCTTTGCCCTTACTTGCCTCCCATGGCCCAACCCAACTTCCTCTCCAATATACGAGGTGATCTCTTCGGCGGACTGACCGCCGGTATTGTTGCCCTGCCCCTCGCGCTCGCCTTTGGGGAGCAGACCGAACTCGGAGCGATTGCCGGACTTTATGGCGCAATTGCCATCGGGATTATCGCGGCGATTTTGGGTGGTACGCCCACGCAAATCAGCGGGCCGACGGCGCCGATGACGGTGGTCTCGGCGGTGGTGATCATGACGGCCATCGAGCGGATCGGCTCGGTGGGGGAGGCGCTGCCAATTATCCTGGCGACCTTCTTCGTGGCGGGCGTCATCCAGGTGGTCATGGGTCTGGTGGGCATCGGGAAGTACGTGCGCTACATTCCCTACCCAGTCGTGTCGGGGTTCATGTCCGGGATCGGCGTCATCATCGTCGTGACGCAGCTGTTCCCTTTCGTGGGCGGAGATGCTCCGGCGGGCGGGGCGCTCGGGACGATCAAGGCGGTGCGCGGGATCGGCGAGGCCTTCAATGTCTATTCGATAGGGATAGCCTTGGCCACGATTGGCCTGATCTACCTGACGCCCCGGGTCACGAAGGCGGTGCCCGGAGCGCTCGTGGCGCTGTTGGTTTTGACGCCAGTCGTATTGTTCTTGTTGCCAGAAGGAGCGGTGGGGCTCCTGGGCTCGGAGACGGCTATTCCGAAGGGCTTGCCATCGCTGCAAATCGACCTGTTTGCAGGGTTTACGGATATCGGCAACCTAGGCTTCGTACTACAGTTCGGCGCGACGCTGGCCGCCCTTGGCGCCATCGATTCGCTACTTACCAGTGTCGTAGCCGACAACATCACCCGCACCAAGCACGACTCCCGGCGCGAGCTCATCGGCCAGGGCGTCGGCAACATGGGCGCGGCACTGATCGGGGGTTTACCGGGAGCGGGCGCAACGGTGCGTACGGTAGTCAATGCGAATGCCGGAGGGCGTACGCGACTCTCCGGGGTGATTGCGGGACTGCTGCTGCTGGCGATTTTGCTCGGACTCGGGAGCTTGGTCGGCTACATTCCGAATGCTGTGCTGGCGGGCATCCTCATCACCGTCGGTATCGGGATCATCGACTACAAAGGTCTGCGGCACCTGACCAAAGTGAGCAAGGCAGACGGAGCAGTGCTGCTGATCGTGCTGGGGCTAACGGTTTTCGTTGACTTACTCACTGCCGTCGGTGTCGGGATGGTAATGGCGAGCCTGCTGTTCATGAAGCGCCAGGGCGACCTCGTCGAGACGGGCTCCGACTCGCGGCCACTGTCGGATGTTTTGGCGGAAGCCCCCTGGGAAGACGAGCGCGTGCTCAGCAGCGATAGCGCGATCAATGATCGGGTCTTCGTGAAGCACCTCGACGGACCGCTGTTCTTCGGCTTCGCGGCCAGCTTTCGCGAAATGATCAAGGCCTTGCCGGAGGTGGACATCGTGATCATCCGGATGTCGCGCGTGCCGTACGTGGATCAGACAGGGCTGTATGCGCTGGAGGATGCAATTTTTGACCTGAAGCAGCGCGGAGTGGCTGTCTTACTGACGGGTTTGAGGTCGCAGGCAAGCGATATGATGGAGGGGATTGGGTTGATCGGGGGTCTGGTGCCGGAGGAGCATGTGTTTGGGGACTTCCGGGAGGCCTTTGATTATTTGTCGACGCATATTGATAGTGGGGGGAATTTGATGACTTTATCGGATGCTGTGTCGACAGTGAATGTGCGAGAGGCGTAGGGCGGCCCGTTCGACTGACTCCCGCCAGTGGGCCGTAGCCACTGTTCAGTCCTCGATGGCACCACTCGGAAGTGGTCGAACGCCATCGTACGCCATCACCACCATCAAGGCCTTCATTACCTCGTCCCGCTCTAGCAAAGCCTTCGCGTATACGTGTAGCGCCGCCTCGGTGTCGACATCCGGGCTGGAGGCTAGAATGTTGGCCAGTTGCGGGTCCTCAGCTTTCAGCTTCTCGATCTCCACCTGCGCCGGCACTGCTGGCGCTCCGGCTAGTCTTCCCAGATCATTGCCGGTCAGCACGCGTGACTCGCGCACGTTTTGCGGAAGCGCCATGAAGCCGATAGCCTCGCCGTTGACAGGCTGGACCACCGATAGGATCGCGTCCCCGGAGGCACGGACATAGTAGCTGCGACCCATGCGGCCCATGAGGTCGATCTTATGTGGGTCGACCCGTCCGCGCTCGTCGATGACGGTTTCGTCGATGTGGACGCGGACGATGTCGCAGAGGATGAGGTGGCCGGCGCCACCGCCCTCGCCGAGGGTAATGATATCGCGAACACGGCACTCCATGCTGGCGGGACTCTCAGCGACGCGGGGCGGGCGGACAAGCTCCGAAGCCAGCGGCGTAAGCCCGGAAGCCTCAAACTCGCTTACTTCGGTGGGCCACTCGACGCTCGCCACGGCCATCTGGCGCACGATGCTGTGGCTCACGACATTGACGACGCACTCGCCGGTGGCGCGGACGTTGGCGAGCGTGTCCTTGGTGGTGTTGTCCGCGACGCGCCGGTTGGAGCTGAACACGAGGATCGGCGGGTTGGAACTAAAGAGGTTGAAGAAGCTGTAGGGTGCGAGGTTGGCGTGGCCGGCTTCGTTGACGGTGCTGACGAAGGCGATAGGGCGCGGGCCGACGATGCCGATGAGGTACTGGTAGAGGTCGGCGGTGGGGAGGGTGGCGGGGTCGATGTGGAGCACGGGGGGAAGGTAAGGTTGGCGCGGAGCGCGGCGGTAGCCGGTGGCGGCAATGGCCTGCGGCGGCATTGGCCTGCGGCGTTGCTCGGCTGGGGGGCTCGTCTTTGGTGCTATGGGGGCGTAGTCCCCCCCATGCTTACATTTGGGTCTCTCCCCAAATCACGCTGGAGGGGGCACAAACGGAGCTGCTGCACAGCGGCGTTTGTTCGTGGCTGCCGCCTGTCGGGGGCATGGCTAGCGTGTTATGCTGCCGATCTTTCGTACGGCGAGTCGATCCGCAGTCCAGCACGCCAGCCGTGCTCCTTGCGCACCTCGCGTGCCCTCTCCTCGCGTAGGCGAAGCCGGCCTCGCGTTCCATCACGACAGCGTAGCGATCCGACAGGCACAGCCAATCCCCTAATCCAAATCCGTGTCGATCTCGATACCTAGCTCCTCGTCTACCTCGTCTTTCATGAGGTCGATGGCTCGCTTGAGGTGGTCGATGCTGAACTTGGACTTGATGCGGATGACGGCGGCGCCTTCGTCGCCGTAGGCGAGAAGAGTGATGCGCTTAATCTTGCCGCGGCGCTCCTTGAAGTCGATCGAGACACCACCACCGGGGGCCTTGACCATGAGGAGAGGCTCGAGGCGGCGACGCTTGGTGTAACGAGCGTACTGCTTGCGGAGGAGAGCACTGGTGTAGGCGGGGTTTTCGGTGTAGGCGGCCACGCGGACCGACTTGAGGCCTTTCATCATCGCCTTGGTAGCAGCATACTCTTCTTCGCTTTCGAACTCTTCGCGCCCGGCTCGCATCCCGAGGCGAATGAGCCAACCGGGTAGACCGATGCGGAAGATGGCGCTGCGCTCCATAGCGGGCATGAAGAGCGCCCGATCGGGTTCGTAGCGCGTGCGCTTTTTCTCTTCTTCCTCCCGCTCCTTAAAGCGGATGCGGGCGCGGGCGCGGATGCTGTCGCGCTGAGCGATTTGCTCCTCGCGACTGAGGGTGGGGCCGGTGGACTGGGGGCGGGTTTGGGCGACTAAGGGACTTTGCGCGCAGCAACCTAAAAAGCAGAGAACGATCAGGAGGCGCAACATGAGAGGGTGAATTTGGCGGTTTTGGCGAAAGCTGCACAGTAGGCTATCGAAAAATGCGACGGGCGGCAGCGACTCAATCGAGCCCACCACCGCCCGCGCACGTCGTGCTACATCTTAGTCTTGTCCTTTGGCTTGTTCTCGTCGAAGGACTTGGCCAACTCACTGATGGAGGCCATGTCGACGTTGCCGACGAAGCTCAGCAGCACGAAGTTGCCGTCGACCTGCCCAACAAGGAGCAGCAGTTCGTCGACCTTGTCACCGCCGTTGACGGAGTGCGTGTAGAAGTCGACCTTGGACTTGTTCTTCTCGCGGACGGTCATCAGGACCTCATACGATTTGGCACCGACCATCTTTTTTTTGGCCTCCTCGTAATGCTTGAGGCCCTGCTTGTCGGTGGTGAGAATGCGGAGGCCCTTCATGTTGGTGACCACCTTGGCGAGGGCCTTGGTCTGCTCGTCGTTGAGTTCGTCGGGGTCGACCGTGGAGATGAGCGACTCCATGAGGTTGAACATCTTGCCGGAGATGTAGACGACCGTGAATTCGGGGTCCTCGACGTACCTCGAGAAGTAGGTCGAGATGGCGTCGGACTGCGCATTGGCAGCGAGGCAGTAGCAGCACATCAGTGCTGCGGTGAGGAGGGATTTGATTTTCATGATTTGCGATTGAGGAGATGTTGAAGGGATTCCATGCGGCCCAGCTCTTCTGCAGTAAGCTCGGAGCCGCGACGGAGTGAAGTGGAGACCTGCGCCAGGGCGGCGCGGGTGATGCGGGTGGCCTCGGCGGGGTCGGTGACCTCGTACTTGGACCAGTCTATCTGTGTAGGGGCCTCGGGTAGGGCGACGCTGAGGGTGCCGAGGGGCGCTTGGTCGCCAATGAGGAGGCTTGCGCCAAAACCTAGGATGCCGATGAGCATCGCGGCTACGGCGTAGCGGAGCCAGTGGGTAGTGCTGGCGGGCTTGCGGTGGACGACGCGGAGGGTGGGGGGGGTGCCCGGCTGGGGGGCCGGCTGGGGCGTGCTCGGCTGGGGGGGGGCCGGCCCGCGTCGCGTCGCTGCGCTCTGCTCCTTCGGACCGGGTAGTAGAGCGGCGGACCTATGGCCCGCTGGGGGGCTTGGGGCGGCGGCTGCTGGGGCGGTGGCGGCGGTATCCCAGGGGCCTGCCTTGGTGATGGCTTCGGCTTTCGCCAAAACCTGTAGTCCGCCGAACCACTGTCGGTAGGGGGCGAACTCGGTGGGGAGGCCAGGTTCGGCGAGGGCAGCCTTGAGGAGGCGCTCCTCGGCGATGGAGGTCTCGGCCGCCTCGTAGCGGTTGAGCAGGGCGCGGAGGGCGTCGGGGGTGATCATCGGTTTGAGTGTTTGGGGTGGTGGATGCCGGTCGACGCGGTGTGCCCGGGGGCGTGCACAGGGTCAATGAGGCTGCGGATGCGCTTGCGGGCGCGGTGCAAGTAGACCTTTACTTGACTTTCGGGGATGTCGAGCGTCGTGGCGATCTCGTCGTAGCTCAGTTCGTCAACCTCTCGGAGGTGGAGAATGGCGCGCTGCAGTTCGGGGAGGTGACCCATGCATTCGAGCACAGCGCCGAGCGCTTCTTGCTGTTCGACCTGGATGTCTGGTGTGGTGTCGGGACTCGACAGGTCGAAGAGGGCGTCGGTGTCGGTGGTGCGCCAATTGGAATTGCGCTTGCGGTCGATGGCGAGGTTGCGCGTGGCCCGCATGGCGAAGGCCTCGAGGTTGTCGATGTCGACGAGGCTGGCGCGGCGGTCCCAGAGCTTGCAGAGGATGTCCTGGGCGACGTCCTCACTTTCGGGTCCGTTGCGTAGGATGCTCGCCGCGAAGCGGAAGCATTTGTCTCTCAGCGGGAGCACTTGGGTGAGGAAGGCGTCTTGTGTCATGGTCGGGGGCAAGACGGGGCAGGGCAGGAGATGTTACAGGGCGTTGCGCAATTTTGGATTCTTCGTTGACAATTTCTAATGGGGGGACCGCGCGGAGCCAGCTGCGCGGCGCTGTTGTTTTGGCTACCGCCTGTTGGGAGCTGTGCAAGAGGTGGCCTGGAGATATTCCACGCAACGCACGTTTTGGCGAAAGCTGACCACTTTGCACTGTTCGACAGAACGACAGACGGAGCGCCGACTTAGCAAAACGAGCTGCCAGGCAGGGCTGTGCCAAACTTCTACTATGCAGCTAGCGCTTGCCTGACGGCTGGCGGGTAGCGGTTGGCGCGGTACTTTATCACGCCGCCGATCTCGTAGGCGAGCAGGAGGTTGAGTTGGCGCAGGCGCCGGAGCAGGATGGTCTGCTCGGGGTTGAGGTTCAGTTGCGCCAGGGTGAGGGACTGTTGCTGAAGGCGTTCGAGGAGGTCGAGGGCCAAGGGATTATCGAGAAGTCCAGCGATGACGATCGCGGGCTGGTGATTGGTAGCGTAGTGGAGATGTTGTGTGGCGGCCATTTCGATTCGATTCTGGGGCGACATTTGCACCAGGCTTCGGTAGTAAGACTACCAACCGTCTTCTATTGCACACTTTTTGTTTTAAATGGCGCGCTATACCTACATCCAGGTACCCGCCTTCCTACCCCAAGGACTTATGATCAGCAAGCCTCATCCTTGGCACGGCATCCACATTGGTGCCGACGCCCCCGCCTCCGTCATGGCCTTCATCGAGATGACACCCTACGATACCGTCAAGTACGAGATTGACAAGGTGTCCGGCTACCTCAAGGTCGACCGGCCGCATCGCTTCTCGAGTTTGCTGCCCGCCCTCTACGGCTTCGTGCCGCAGAACCTACTGCTCCTCCAAAACCGCAGAGTATTTTCAGGAGATGAGCCCCGAGGCCGAGGTGATCCAGGGCGACAAGGACCCACTCGACATCTGCGTCCTGTCCGACCGCAACATCCACCGCGGCAACATCATCGTGCCGGCTATCCCGATCGGCGGCTTTCGGATGCTCGACGGCGGCGAGGCCGACGACAAGATTATCGCCGTGCTCGCCTCGGACGAGTTCTACACCGAGTGGGACGAGGTCTCGAAGCTCCCGGCCGCGATCGTCGACCGCCTCAAGCACTACTTCCTCAACTACAAAAATATGCCCGACGAGAAGGCCAAGGTGCAAATCCTAGCCACTTACGGCAGGGAGGAAGCCCACGAGGTCATCCGGCGCTCGATGGAAGACTATCAGATTAAGTTTGGAGGGGTGTTGTCGTGACGCGGCTTCGCCGCTGGTTGTGACGCTACGCTGGTTGTGACGCGCTACGCGCTGATTGTGACGCTACCGCTTCACGATGCGAAGGGGCCGCAGTGCGTGACGTGCTGCTCGCTGGTTGTGACGCTGCGCTGGTTGTGACGCTACGCTGGTTGTGACGCTACGCTGGTTGTGACGCGCTACGCGCTGATTGTGACGCTACCGCTTCACGATGCGAAGGGTCCGCAATGCGTAACGTGCTGCACGCGTCGTGCGCGCGTCGTAAAGCGGTAGCGTCACAACCAGGCCGCAGGCCGTCACAACCAGGCCGCAGGCCGTCACAACCAGGCCGCAGGCCGTCACAACCAGCGCGTAGCGCGTCACAACCAGCGCGTAGCGTCACCTCTTACCTTCGCCCCCATGTCCTTCCGCCCTCTCCTGCTCGCCCTCGGCGTTATCGCCAGCGTGGCCCTCCCGTCGCAAGTTTTGGCGCAAGCCCTCCTCCGCTCCGGACCGATGCTCGGCTACAACACCATGCGCGAGGTAGCCGTCTGGGTGCAGACCGATGGCGCGACCGAGGTGCGGCTGCGCTACTGGCCTACGTCCGACATCCGGGACTTGCATTATTCGGCTTTCGCCAAAACCGACAGCGCCACCGCCTACTGTGCCACATTGAGGGCCGACTCGTTGATGCCGGGCACGACGTACGAGTACCAAATCCTCATGGACGGACGTGCGCTGGCCACCACGCGGCCCCTGCGCTTTAAGTCCCAAGCCATCTGGGAGTACCGCACCGACCCACCGACGGTCACCTTCGCGCTCGGGAGTTGCTACTACGCCAATGAACCGGCCTTCGACCGACCGGGCACGCCCTACGGCGGGGAGTATGGCATATTTCAGACCATCGATAGCCTGCGGCCCGACTTCATGCTCTGGCTCGGCGACAACATCTACATGCGGACCGGCGACTTCGACACCCGCGGAGGCGTGCTACACCGGTACTCGCACTCGCGGGCGGTGCCCGAACTACAAGGCCTGCTCCGCAACGTGCACCACTATGCCATCCTCGACGACCACGACTACGGCCCCAACGACTCCGACCGCAGCTACGTCCACAAGGACTGGTCGCGTGAGGCCTTTGACCTCTTCTGGGCCAACCCGCCCACCAAACACCCACAGCTCCACCCTGGCATCGGCACCAGCTTCGTCTACGGCGATGCCGAGTTCTTCCTGCTCGACGACCGCACTTTCCGCGCGCCGAACCACTGCAAAACCTGCGACCCGATGCCGCTGCTCGGCCAAAACCAGGTCGACTGGCTCATCGACGCGCTGGTGTCGAGTCCGGCGCGCTTCAAGTTTGTCGCCATCGGCAACCAGGTGCTCAACTCGGCCCCCGTGTTCGAGAACTACGCCGCCGCCCACCACGTCGAGCGCGAGCAGCTCCTCGCCCGCATCGTCGCCGAGGGCCTCGACAACGTCATCTTCCTCACCGGCGACCGGCACCACTCTGAACTCAGCCGCCTTCAGCTCGGCGAGACGACCCTCTACGACTTTACGGCCAGTCCCCTCACCGCCGGCGCGACCGGCGATCGCAGCAAGGGCGAGGCCAACGACAACCGCGTCGACGGCACCCACGTCGGCGTCCACAACTTCGGCACCGTGACGCTGTCGGGGCCGCGTACCGCGCGCACCATTACGCTACGGGTGTATGACAAGACGGGGAAGATGCTGTGGGAGCGGAAGTTGGACTAGGGCGACTGCTTCGCAAGCTAATTGGGCGGCCTACGGCCTAATTGGGCGGCCTATGGCCTAGTTGGACGGCCTATGGCCTAGTTGGGCGGCCTATGGCCTAGTTGGGCTGTACTATCGACTCGTGCAACGTCCTTACGGCACGATGGTAGCGCCCAATTAGCGTAGCGCCCAACTAGCGTAGCGCCCAACTAGCGTAGCGCCCAATTAGCGTAGCGCCCAAATAGCATAGCGCCCAACTAGCAAAGCGCCCAACCACCAAAGCGCCCATCTACCTTCCCCCCATGACCCGCCTTTCCCAACTCACCACCTTCCTCGAGGCCCTCGCGCCCCCCGCCCTCCAGGCCCCCTACGACAACAGTGGCTTGTTGGTCGGTGAGCCCAACACCATCATCACCGGCGTCCTCGTTACACTCGACTGCCTCGAGACTACTGTCGAGGAGGCCATCGAGACCGGTTGCAACGTTATTGTCGCCCACCACCCGATCATCTTCGGGGGTCTCAAGAGCCTTACCGGCAAAACCTACGTCGAGCGCACCGTCCTGGCGGCGATCCGGGCGCGCGTCGCCATCTACGCCATCCACACCAACCTCGACAGCGTCCTCGCGCAGGGCGTCAACGGGCGCATCGCGCGGAGGCTCGGCCTGCAGGACGTGACGGTGCTACAGCCTCTGCCCAACACCCTCAGCAAACTCGCCGTCTACATCCCCCGAGAGGCGACCGAGGCCGTGGCGCACGCCATGTTCGACGCCGGGGCCGGGCGCATCGGCAACTATGACCAGGCGTCGTTCAGGACCCCCGGCGAGGGGACATTCCGGCCGCAGGAGGGGGCCTCCCCGAGCATCGGGCGCGTCGGGGACCTGGAACGCGTCGCCGAGGACAAGCTCGAAGTGCTGGTGCCGCGAGTTTTGGCGAAAGCCGTACTCGCTGCCGCCAAAACAGCCCACCCCTACGAAGAGATGGCCTACGACCTCTACCACGTCGAGGCTGCGCACCCCGACTTCGGGATGGGTGCCGTCGGGACCCTGCCCGCCCCGATGCGCTATGCCGAGTGGCTCGACTACCTCTGCGACGCGATGGACGTCGACGCCCTGCGCGTCACCGAGCCGACCGGCGAGCACATCGAGCGCGTCGCCCTCTGCGGCGGCAGCGGGAGTAGCTTGTTGAAGGCCGCGATCGGCTCCGGGGCGCAGGCCTTCGTGACGGCGGACTTCAAGTACCACGAGTTCTTCGACGCCGACAACCGCATCGTCGTGTGCGACATCGGCCACTACGAATCCGAGCGCTTTACGATCGACCTACTCTACGAAACGATATCGCGCCAATTCGATACCTTTGCGGCCCGAATGACGAGCCGGGATACGAATCCCGTGCGTTTTTACGTCCCTACGGCACCCTCCCACTAAACCTCCGCCCACTCTCGCTATGGCCGCCACCCAAGAAATCACCGTCGCCGACAAGCTCCGCCGCCTCTACGAACTCCAACTCATCGACTCCACCCTCGACGACATCCAGGTCCTCAAGGGCGAACTCCCGATGGAAGTCTCCGACCTCGAAGACGAGATCGCCGGTCTCAATAAGCGCATCGAGCGCCTTCAAACCTCCGTCACCGAGACCGACGACCAGACCAAGCGCCTCACGGGCCTCATCGCCGACGCAAAGACCGCTATCGAGAAGTACCAGCGCCAGATGGACGAGGTCAAAAACAACCGCGAGTACGAAGCCCTCCAGAAGGAGATCGAACTCCAGAACCTCGACATCCAGCTTTCCGAGAAGCGCCTCGGCGAACTCGGCGTCGCCCGCGAGGCCAAGCAGTCCACCCTCGACACCGCCACTGAGCGGCTCACGGGCCGCAACGCCGACCTCGACCGCAAAAAGGTCGAACTCGAGAAAATCGTCGCCAAGACCGAAAAGGAGGAGAAGAAACTCCAGAAGCAGTCCGACGCGGCCCGCAAAAACATCGAAGAGCGCCTCCTCAAGGCCTATATAAAGATCCGCGGATCGTACCGCAACGGCCAGGCCGTGGTCGGCACCGAGCGCGAGAGCTGCGGCGGATGCTTCAACAATGTGCCGCCACAGACGCGCCTCGAGATCGGAATGCACAAGAAGATCATTGCCTGCGAGCACTGCGGCCGCATCCTCGTCGACGAGGAGATCATGAACCCGAGCGCCGCAGCGGCGGAGGCTTAGGCTCCCTCCCGCTCGCACCAGCCGACCTGTCCCAGACCTTGACCAACCTACGAGCCCTCCTGCTCATCGCTCTCCTCACCGTGGGCGGTGGGGTCACGTCGCTGTGCGCTGCCCTGCGCTATGACTTCAACGCGGAGTGCGTCGCCGCCTACGAGACCATCCTCGAGCTGCGGCTCGGCGAGGGGCGTGCGCAACTCAAGGCCATTCAGGCACGCGACCCGGAGAACTTGGTCGCCGTATGGCTGGAGGACTACGCCGACTTCTTCGAGGTTTACATTGACGAGGACCCGAAGGCTTTCGCCAAACTCGAGAAGGCCTACGCCGAGCGCCTCAATCGCCTCCGCGACGGGCCGAAAGACTCGCCGTACCACCTGTACACCCAGGCCAACATCATGCTGCACTGGGCCCTGGCACGGCTCAAGTTCGGCGAGTACCTCACCACGATGCGGGAGGCGCGCAAGGCCTACAAGCTCTTGGAGCAGAACATCAGGGAGCACCCGACCTTCGAGCTGTCCCGCAAGGAGATGGGCCTGCTCCAGGCGGCCGTAGCCACCGTCCCGAGCGGCTACCAGTGGGGCCTCGAACTCATCACCGGGATGGAGGGCAACCTGGCCGGCGGCAAGCGCAACCTCGAACGCGTGCTTGCGCAGCAGCGCCGCGACAAGTCGCCGTTTCTCCAGGAGACCACCGCCCTGTACGCCTTCCTCCTGCTGCACCTCGAGCGCGAAGAGAATGAAGCCTGGAGCAAGATCCGCGCGGCGGGTTTTGACGAAAGTCGAAGCCTCTTAGGCGTCTTCGTGATGGCCAATATGGCCATGCAGTCCGGTCGCAACGACGAGGCCATTCGCCTGCTCAGCAAGCGGCCGCACTCGCCGCGCTACCACCCCTTCCCGTACCTCGACTTCATGCACGGCGTTTGTCTGCAACGAAAGCTCTCCGACCAGGCCCCCATCTACCTGCGCAGTTATGTCAAGCGCAAACCGGCTGGCAACTTCGTCAAGGAGGCTTACCAAAAGTTGGCCTGGCACCAGTTGTTGGCCCGTGATGTGGCTGGCTACAAGAGTTACATGGCCAAGGTCCGAACCAGCGGCAACGATGTAGTCGGTAGCGACAAGAGTGCCCTTCGCGAGGCCGAAAAAAACCTCGTCCCGAACGTCGACCTCCTTCGCGCACGCTTGCTCTTCGACGGGGGCTACTACGACCGCGCCGAACTCGCCATCTCGAAGACGATCGAGGGCTTGCTGAGTCCCGAGCAGCGCATCGAGTTCCCGTACCGCGGCGCTCGTATCGCCGACAAGCGAGGCCAGGTAGAGGTGGCCAAGGCCCGCTACAAGACCGCCATCGCGCTGGGCCGCAACGAGCCGCCGTACTACGCCTGCAAGTCCGCCGTGGAGCTAGGCGTAATCGCCGAGCACCAGAAGGACAAAAGTTCTGCTAGGGCCTGGTATCAGATGGCCCTCCAGATGGAGCCTAGCGAGTACGCGCCAGACCTGCACCAACAGGCAAAGGCGGGACTTGCGCGGATCGGTCGCTAGGCCTTGCGCTGGCGCGCACCAGGGGCAGGCGCACCGTGTAGACCCCGTCGCCGTCCTCGATGACGACGTCCTCTCCGAGCGCCAGCCCGTAGCGCTCGCGGATGTTGGCGAGCCCGATGCCGCGGCTCTCGACCTCCTCGAAAAGCGGCACCTTGTTGTTGCGAATCACGAGCTGCCCCCCGTCGCGGAAGACCTCGATCGAGAGGGGATTTTTGCGTGTCGCCCCGTTGTGCTTGACGGCGTTCTCGATCAGCATCTGCAGGGCGAGCGGCACGACGAGATCGCCAGGTTGTGGCTCGATAGCGACGTCGATGCGGAGGCGGCTTTCGCCAAAACGTAGGAGTACCAAGTGATTGTAGGCCTCGAGGGCGTGCAACTCCCGCTCGAGCGACACGAGCTGCTCCCCACGTACGTCGAGCACGTAGCGGTAGACCTCGCTGAGTCCTCGAATAAAGCCCTCGGCCGCGTCGGGATCGCGCTTGACGAGGGCAGATAATACGTTGAGCGAATTGAACAGGAAGTGCGGATTGACCTGTGCGTTGAGGACCTCGTATTTGGCGGTCAGGTTGGCCGTCTTGAGCTGCTCCTGCTGAATCAGCGCCGCCTTCCAGATGCTCAGGAAGTAGGCTGCCTGGTAGATGGTCGTGATGACGAGGGTGATCAGCGTCGAGAAGACGTAGTTTCCGGGCCGCAGCGCACGCAAGAATTTTTCCCAAGGCCAACCTTGAATCCCGAAGAAGAACACGAAGTAGATCACGGTCACGATCACGACGACCCCGACGACGTTGGCCAGCAGCGACAGCGACAGCGCCCGCCAGGGCTGCCTGAGCCAGTCGATGTAGCGCGGCAGGAAGCGCGCGTTGAGCATCGCGCCAAACAACCACAGCGAGCCGGCGATCGCGGTGCCAATACTTAGGTTGAAGGCGAATTTCGCATCCCAAGGCCCTAACAACTCGCCGCTGGTCAGCAACAGCACCACGTTGATCCCGACCGACCCTATGAAGGCACTTAGGGCCGCCTGCCAGAAGGGAGTGTCCTCGTCGATGGAAAACCGAAAGCGGAAGCCGCGCCGCGGTGCCACGGCGGAGTCGCTGGCCTGCGGGGCGGTGGTATGCGGCGGGAGGGCGATGGCGGTGGTAGTGTAGGTGTTCATGGGCAAGGTAAGGGGAATGAGGGCGCTCGCTGCGCGTGCTAGATGGGCGGCTTCGCCTAGATGGGCGGCCTTCGGCCTAGTTGGGCGGCTTCGCCTAGATGGGTGGCCTACGGCCTAGTTGGGCGGCTTCGCCTAGATGGGCTGTGCTTTCGTCTCGTGCAACGTCCGTACGGCACGCTCGAAAGGCCCATTTAGCGTAGCGCCCATTTAGCGTAGCGCCCAATTAGCGTAGCGCCCAATTAGCGTAGCGCCCATCTAGCGTAGCGCCCATTTAGCGTAGCGCCCATCTAGCGTAGCGCCCTGCCTTTCACTTGCTCGCCAGCGCCTTCGCGTTCAAGGCCTTTGCGCGCCCAGCGCCCCAGGTCGGGAGTAATGGGCTGCGCTCCACATTGGCTGCCTCGGCATCGAAGAGTTCACGGCCTGCGCGAAGTAGGGCTTGGCCTTGTCCATCCCGCCGCCGAACATGCTCGGCGTGTAGGACAGGTTCTGGCCCATCAGCGAAGCGGCGCGGGGGTTGGTCGGGTCGGCCTTTATGGCGGCCTCAAGTAGGGAGCTGGCCTTCGGTCCGTAGTAGGGTGCGCGCATCGGGTGCATCCCGAGCATGGCCTGGTAGTAGCTGGCGCGCAGGGTCATGACCTCCGAGTTGTTGGCTTGCGCGGCCTCGGCCTTGGTGAGGAAGGCGTCGGTCTTCTCGATGCAGGGCTTGCAGCCGTCCTCACCAGCCATCCAGTGCTTGAGGAGGTTGAAGTGGGCGGCGTAGTAGTTTGGCATCCACGCGGTCGGATCAGCGGCCGCGATGCGTTCGGTGGTGGCGGTGATCGGCGTTAGGTCGTCGCCGTCATTCAGGAGGCTCGACTGCTCGATCTGTGAGCGCAGCGGGGCTTCCCAGGCGGCTTGCGCCAAAACCTGCGTGGCGGTGGCGGTGGCGAGAAGGAGAGCGAAGGCGGTGGTGAGGAAGGTTTTCATGGCAGTACGGAATGAGTGGTTTGAAGTGAGGAGGACGCCGCCGGAGTGGCCTCGTCCTGTTGACGCTTCAAAAGTCACCCGGCCATAAGGGGGTCCTGGGCTAGGATAAACTGAACTGTCGAGCGGGGTGACTGAAGTGTAAACAGGGCGGCCTGCGGCCTAGATGGGCGGCCTGCGGCCTAGATGGGCGCTGCGCTAGTTGGGCGGCTGCGCCTAGTTGGGCGTTGCGCTAGTTGGGCGGCTCCGCCTAGATGGGCGCTGCGCTAGTTGGGCGGCTCCGCCTAGATGGACCGTGCTGTCGTCGCGTGCAGGGTCTCGTCAGCACGTTGGCACAGCCCAATTAGCGCAGCGCCCAACTAGCGAGCGGAGCTCGCGCCCAACTAGGCGCAGCCGCCCAACTAACAAGCGAAGCGAGCGCCCATCCAAACGCAGCCGCCCATCTAGCGAGCGAAGCTCGCGCCCGTACTTAGCACCCCAATCATCGTCGCTATCCCGTCCACGTAATTCCCCAGCCGGATGTTTTCGTTCGGTGCGTGCTGGTTGTTGTCCGCATTGACGGTCGGAATGCTCACCGCCGGAATGCCGAGCGTCGTTACGAACGGCGAGATCGGGATGGACCCGCCCATCGTCCGGATACGCACCGGTGCCCGACCATACGTGGTCAGCGCACCCGTCAGCCACTGGCCCGTTGGAGAGTCGAGCTCGGTCCGGAAGGCGAGGTAGCTCGTCTCGGCGTCCCAGCGGATCGTCTTTGGATGATTGATCCGTTCCACGACCGTCGGCTCACGGCCCTCGACGATAAAGTAGCCCTGGTCTTGGATGTATTGCTTGAGTGTCGCCAACAACCGCTCCGGGCCGCTCTCGACCACCGTGCGGATGTCGATCTCGACGATGGCCGTCGCGGGTACGAGCGTGCGGCGCTCCTCGCGTACCCAGCCACTCTGTAGGCCGCGAACATTCAAGGAAGGGTACTGCAAGGCTTCCTGGAGGCTCCCACCGACAGAGTCCACGTGCCCTAGCGCTAGGGTCGCACGCATAGCCTCTACGTCGTCTGGGACAGCCTCCAAGACGGCTAGTGTTTCTGCGTCGAAGGCGATGCCGTCGTACCAGCCCGGCAGCGTCACGCGGCCGGCGTCGTCGCGCATCGGGGCCAGGAGTTTCATCAGTTCCCAGGCTGGATTGGGGGCGTAGTTGCCGTAGTGACCGGAGTGCTGCGGGACCCGCGGCCCGAACGTCTCCAACGTCACCGTCGAGATGCCGCGGGCCCCGAAGGCGAGGGTCGGCTCGTTGCTCGGGTGCATCGGTCCGTCGAAGATGATAAGGCGGTTGGCGGACAGTTCGTCCCGGTACTTCGTAACGGCGGCGGGGAGGTGCGGCGAACCTAGCTCCTCCTCGAAGTCCAGGATCACCTTGAGGCCGTAGGCGGGCTGCTTGCCGTTTTGCCGCAAGGCGTCTAAAGCCGCCAAAAACATCACCACCGGACCCTTAGCATCGGAGGTGCTGCGCGCAAAGACCCGCCAGTCGCGCTGCTCGGGGTCGGTCGGCCAGTTTTGCCGCAAGGCGCCCCAATCGCGCTGTACCCAACCCTCGGACTCGACCTCCGCCTTGAGGGTTGCGCCGTAAGGATTCGGCTGTCGCCAAAACGTGCTGTCCACCGGCTGCCCGTCCATCTGCAAATACATGAGCACGGTGTCGCGACCGGGGGCAAGTCCGGCTTCCGCCAAAACCAGCGGCGGACCTCCGGTGTCGAGGCGTCGCGTCGATAAAACCGCGCTTTTGGAAGGCTGCTTCCGTCCAGACCACATTGGCCTCCACCTGCGCCGGGTAGTGCGCGTCATTGGCGAGCGCGAGACAGGCGCGTAGTTCGTCGAGGGAGGTGGTGGCAGCCTGCTGCGCCCACTGGTGGATCTCTGCGGTGGGCGGCAACTCGTCGGCCTGAGCAAGGGCGCTCGGGAGAGTTGGGCCGCAGACCA
Organism: Lewinellaceae bacterium; assembly: GCA_963837005.1. Lineage (GTDB taxonomy): Bacteria > Bacteroidota > Bacteroidia > Chitinophagales > Saprospiraceae > CALDTK01. The sequence continues at coordinate 349,772 of CAWIMC010000022.1, read as the reverse complement.
GTAGCGTAAGCAAATACGAAAGGACGAATGGACGCTTCATAGGTCGGTAAGCTAAGTTGTGCGCCTGAATAGCCTATCCTCCCACCAAACCATCTCCCAATCCTCCCATCTCCCACCCCCCAAGGCCTCACCCTCCTCGCCTCCGCCCGCCTCGATGGTAACTCCGAAAGTCTCGCCCGCGAAGCGATGGCCGGCGCGACGGCCCTAGAGTGGGCGGTACTCACGCTGGATGACTATCCACTGCCCGCCTTCAAGGACGTGCGCCACGCCGGCGAGCGGACCTACGCCTACCCGACGGGTCACGCCGCCACACTCCTCGAGCACACGCTCGCTGCCGACGTGCTCCTGCTGGCCGTGCCGCTGTATTGGTACAGCTTGCCCGCACCCGCCAAGCTCTACCTCGACCACTGGTCGCACTGGATGCGCGTGCCGGGACTCGACTTCCGCAAGCGGATGGCGGGGAAGCGGCTCTACGCTACGTCGGCGATGTCGGGCGATGACGCGTCCGAGTTCGAGGGCATCACTACGCCGCTACGGCTCACGGCCGAGTACATGGGGATGGTTTGGGGCGGGGCCATCTGTGCGCACGCGAACGCCGCTGGAGATGTGCTGGGGCAGGCGAAGGTGCTGGCGGCGGCGAAGGCAGCTGATCGTCCACCACCACTCCCGTCCTCCACCTGCAGCACGCTGGAGGCCCGGATCTGAGCGCCACCCGCAGAAGTCTTCCAGCGCCGAAGCCGGGGCCGACCTGTAGCCGAGTTTTCCAGAGCGCGCATGCCTGGCATCGCTCACCCGCATGCCGGCGACAGAACGCCTGGCGGCGTTGTCGTCGTCCTGGATCAGCGGCTCGCCGAAGGAGGAGGTTGGCGCCGGCGTAAGCCGACGACTTTCGGTGATCATAATCAGCCCGCGGTAAAGTTGCAGTTGGAGAGCACATACGTGTCGCGCCAGCGCCTCGCCTCCGCCACCAAGTCGAGCCGCAGCTCGATTCCGTGCCACATGTGTCCAGTGTGCCGCTCCGCCGCCGCAAGGCAGAATGTGCCCGCGCCGGAGCCGAGGTCTACAAAGGCGTGCGTCCCAGCGCCGGCCTGCGCTACGAGCCAATCGCTTGCCTGGTGCACCACCTCCAGTTCCGTAAAGTGAAATTCGGCTGCCGCCCGCCACGCTGGTTTCAGTAGCAAGCGCCACTCGGCGTCGGATGTCGGGAGGTGTGGGGGCATCGGGCGACAAGCTATGACCTACTCCGTGAGCCATTGGCGCGGCGTCAATCTCGTGCGCGCGTTAGTATAGAATCATTAACGGTCATATCAAAGTCAATCAGGCCTGAGTTATGCACAATGTTAGCGAACATTTTGTTTTATTTGTAGCGCCTAACAGAGACACTATGCATTACTACGATTCCGACCCGCAACACCGCTCTCACCATCCAACCGAGCGGGCGCGCCGGTGGACTTCGTCACGCCGCACTTCGTGCGTGGCTGCGCCGGCGCCTGCCGCGTAGCCTACTGCCACGTCAACGAGTCGCTGGGCAAGCAGATCGAGGTGAGCGGCAACGTCGAGGAGGTCCTGCAGGCCGTCCACCGCCACATCTGCAGCCAGCCCTGGCCGCGGCTCTCCAACCGCACCGACGAGCGCTACTACACCTATGACTTCGCGCCCTCCACCGACGTCGGGCTCCACTACGACGCCACCGACTGGGCGCGCGTCATCCGTTTCTTCAGCGAGCGCCCACGGGCCAAGGGCGCCTTCTCGCTCAAGTACATCCGCGAGGAGCTGTGGGAGAATATCCGCGTCGAGCCCGGTAAGGTGCGCGTGCGACTGAGCCTGATGCCCGAGCCCATCCGCCGCATCCTCGAGCCGACGGCGCCGAGCGTGAGCGAGCGGCTGGCCGCCATCCCGCTGCTGCGGGCAGCTGGCTACGAGGTCGACCTCAACTTCAGTCCGCTCATCTGCTACGAAGGTTGGCTCGACGATTATGCGGCGCTCTTCGCGCTGATCAGCTACGCCGTGCCGCAGGAGTGGCGCGTCGACATGCACTACGAGGCGACCCTGTTGAGCCATCGCCCGGCGAGCCGCGAGCGCAATTTGGCGCAGGGCCGGACCGAGGCCGAGCGGCTACTCTTCAACAACGACCTGCAGGAACTTGTCGGCGCCGGTGACCCCCACCAGATGCTGCGCTACCGCTACGAGCTGCGCCGTGGGATTTTACGGGAGTGGCGCGACCTGGCGGTGAAGATGTTGCCGTGGGTCGAAGGCCGGTACGTGGGGTGATCTACAGTTCTCAGTTCGAAGTTCTCAGTTCTCAGTTCGCGACGAGGGCACATCTAGGGCACTGAGAACTGAGAACTGAGAACTGAGAACTGAGAACTGAGAACTGAGAACTGTGCTCCTCACCACCTTACGTCGTAGATATCGTCGTCGCCGCCCTGGCGATTGCTGGTGAGGTAGGCCTGGCCGGTGCGGACTGGGAGCCAGCCGGTGTCGTCGTCTTCGCTGTTGACCGGCTCGCCGAGGTTGACGGGGGTGGCCCAGGTGCCGTAGGCAGTTCATAGGTTTCGAAGATGTCGAAGCCCCCGAGCCCGAGGTGCCCCTGCGAGGCGAAGTAAAGTTTGCCATCGGGGCTCGCCACCGGGAAGCCGTCGTGGCGTTCGGTGTTGACGCTGGTCCCGAGGGTCTCGGGACGGCCAAAGGTGCCGTCGGGTAGAATTTGGATGCGGTACAGGTCGAGCCCTCCACGCGACTCGGCGGCGTCGGCCGAGAAATAGAGCCATTTGCCGTCGGCACTCACGGAGGGGTGCAGGCAATTGGCCTGGTCGACTCCCCGGGCACAGCCTCTCCGCCGCGCCATTCGTTTCCCTTGCGCTCGGCAAAGTAGAGTTGCATGGTGTAGTCGCCATGGCGGTTAGGGCGCTCGGCATTGGAAGTGTAGTACATCCGCTGGCCATCGGTGGTGACACTGGCGCTGGCCGTGTTGACCTCCCCGCGGTTGAAGCGCGCGTTGAGGCGTTGGAGTGCGCCGAACTCACCGGTCTCCTCTTCGGTCTTCGCGGTGTAGAGCCCGACCATCGGGCGGCCCGTCCACCCGCTGATCTTGCGGGTCCCGGCGCGATCGCTCGACCAATAGATTACGTCGTCTTGTAGGAAGGGGAAGTTGTCGTCGGCCTGAGTGTTGTGGCGGAAGGTGTCTAGCCTGGCGTTGGGGTAGCGGCGGCCGATGGTGCGACGCGAGAGGGCGTAGGCGCGGAGGGCGCCAGCGCGTGGGTCGTCGGGTTTGAGTTCCTCGAAATGCGCCAGGTAGGGTTCGGCGTCCGTGAGGCGCCCTTGGTCGACGAGCATTTTCGAGACCTCGAGCAGGTGCCAGGGGCGGGGCCGGGGCTTGTCGACCAGGGGTTTGCACAGCGAGGTCGCCATGCGGAGGTCGCCGGTCTTCTTGTAGTAATCGGCGAGGTCGAAGATGAGGGCCTCGGTGGTGTCGCCGTCGAGCATGGCGAGTTCGAGGACGCGGATAGCGTCGATGTACTGGCGATCGTCGGCGAGGCGCTCGGCATCGCGGACGGCCTTGGTGGGTTTGGCGGTTTGGGCGAACAGGCTTGCGCCAAAACCTGCGCCGAGTGCGAGGAGGGCGAAGACGAAAAACAGCCTTGGGTGAAAGGGGGACTTCACGGTAGGGTAGTAGGCAAATATTGGGCCGAAAGGTTTGGAGTGCTCAGTGCTCAGTGCTCAGGGATTGCCGCGGGGGCTGCGGGGACAACGAGCGCAAGTTTTGGCGAAAGCCGGCAACGCAAGCCGGTGATGCTTGTTGGACCTTGCTAAAGCCAAACTATGTCTAACGTTGCCGATTTACGAGAAGACTACCACCGGGGGGCCTTGGAGCGGGAGGACCTCCTGGAAGATCCGATTGCGCAATTCCGGGCATGGATCGAGGCGGCGATCGCAGACGAGCTCGCTGAACCGAACGCGGTGGTCGTCGCGACCGTAGATGCGCACGGTAAGCCGGATGCGCGAGTCGTGTTGCTAAAGGGCTACGACGAACGAGGCTTCGTGTTTTATAGCAATTACGAAAGCGCGAAAGGCCAGCAGATCGAGCAGCACCCCTCGGCGGCGATGGTGTTCAACTGGCTCGAGCACGAGCGGCAGGTGCGCATCCGGGGCAGCGTGCAGCAGATCAGTCGCGAGGAGACGGCGGCGTACTTCCACTCGCGTCCGAAGGGTTCGCAGATCGGGGCCTGGGCCTCGCCGCAGAGCCGCGTGATCGAAGATCGGCGCGTGATGGAGGACAAGCAGGCCGAGTTGGAGGCGGCTTACGCCAAAACGGATGACGTGCCGGTGCCGGAGCACTGGGGTGGCTACCGCGTGACGCCGACGGAGATTGAGTTCTGGCAGGGGCGCTCGAGTCGGCTACATGATCGGTTTCGGTTCAAGAGGGCTAGTGAGGGGTGGATCGTAGAGCGGCTGGGGGCGTAGAAACCCGCGATGGTTTCGACGCCAGGTTTCGCGTGTAGTGCCACGCGGGAGACAGCATGCGGTGACGCCGCGCAGACGCATGTGTCCCCCTTGTCGCGCATACCTTCGCGCCCCATGCCGCTAGACCAGGTAGACGTAGACAAGCTCGCCGCGCAGGAGGCGGAGATGAGCTTCCTCGACCACCTCGAGGCGCTGCGGTGGCACCTCGTGCGCGCGGTGATCGCCCTGGTCGTGATTACGATCGTGGTCTTCCTCGCGAAGGACTTCGTGTTCAACACCGATCATCTTCGGCCCGACGAAGCAGGACTTCATCACCTTCCGGGCGTTGTGCGCGCTCGGGGATCTGGTCGGCTCCGAGACGCTCTGCATGGACGGTCGACCCGATCAAGTGGATCACGCCGGTGTTCGGGGAGACCTTCATCATCCACATGCAGGTGTCGTTCATCCTCGGGTTCGTGGTGGCGTTCCCGTACATCTTCTGGGAGTTGTGGCGCTTCGTGCGGCCGGCGCTCTACGACACCGAACAGCAGGCCGCACGCGGTACGGTGTTCATCTGTAGCTCGCTGTTCCTGACGGGCGTAGCCTTCGGGTACTACCTCATCGCGCCCTTCGCGGTGAGCTTCCTGGTCAATTACGAACTGCCGGGCGTCGAGCCGCAACCCGCGCTGTCGAGCTACATCACGTACCTCACGCTATTTACGATCCCGTCCGGGGTCATCTTCGAGTTGCCGGTACTGGTGTTCTTCCTCACGAAGGTGGGGCTCGCTCTCCTCGGCGATCATGAAGGAGTACCGCCGCCACGCGATCGTAGTGCTGCTGATCCTCTCGGCCATCGTCACGCCGCCCGATCCGCTCACGCTCATGATGCTCGGCGTACCGCTCTACGCGCTGTACGAGATCAGCATCCTCATCGCGCAACGCGTCGAGCGTCGGCAGGTCGCCGCCGCGAAGGACCTCGCCAAGCTCAACTAAGGGGTTGCTCGTCCGACGCTAGCCCACTCAGTCTCCACCTATGCAGCAGGTGTCCTCCAATCTTACGCTCATGCTGCGGATCTTTTTCCCGGTGCTGCTTACGGTCTTCTTCGGCGCCTTCCGCTGTACTTCTGGTTCGACCACCGCGGCTACTACGGGAATGTGTCAGGAACGACGGTCCGCTATCGTGTTCACGGCCTTCTATCTCGGGATGCTTGCGGTGTTCGCCTTGACGGTCTGGCGCCTGCGCCGGGTGGAGATGGGTCGGGACTGGGTATACGTGACCGACTTCTTCCGGCAGGCGCGCTACCCGTGGGGCAACATCGAGAGTCCGCGAGACGTCGATCGGGATCGGGCGCATCGTGCGGGTGCGCTTTTACGAACCCGGGAGTTTTGGCGAAAGCGCACTCTTCATAGCCTCGGGGAGTCGGTGGCAGTTGTTCAAGGAGGAGCACCCGGAGCGGAGTGAAGTCGATAGTGGTGAACTGGAAAGTGATAGTAAATCTGGCCCTCCGCAGACGGTCTACGTCTCTTCACGTTCTACGCTTACTCCCACTTTTATGACGCTCCACCAATTCTTCGACTATCTCTCCGGACATCCGCTGCTGACGCTGGCGTGCTTGCTGTTCCCACCGGTCATGGCGCTCTGGTGGCGCACTTCGGGCGCGGGCGCGGATACGAGTCGCCGTGGCGGCAGGTGTACGCCGTGCTGATTTACCTGGTCTGTATCCCGGGCATCCTGCGCGGTAGCGCTACTGGCGTACCTGTTCCTCTTCGAGCGCCAGAGCGTCTGGGACCTCAATATCCTCACGCAGGTCGTGCCAATCCTGAGTATGGTCGCTACGCTGATCGTTATCCGCCAAAACGTGGACCTCGACTACGTGCCCGGTTTCGGGCGCCTCAGCGGTTTGATGGCGATGATCTTCGGGCTGATGGCGCTCATGTACGTCGCCGACCGCACGCGACTCATCCTGTTCAGCTACATGCCCTTCGTCTACGTAGTGCTGCTCTTCGTTGGGCTGCTGTTGTTGCTGAGTGGGGCTGGCGGCGGGCGGTGAAAGCTTGAGGTGCCTTGAGGATAATTCACTTTACCACCGCCGCTTCCTCCAGCGTGTACATCAGCGCATTCGGGTCTGATGAATTGAGGCGTAGTTTTCCCGAAAGGGTGATCGCGTCGGCGCTGTACTCGACGGGGGCTTTCGCCAAAACCTCCACCACTGTCTCCGGTCCGGCCCCGCCGCAGAAGAAGCAACTGCTGTAAGGGTAGGCCGAGAAGACGAACTCCTTGTGAGACTTGTAGCCCTCGGTCGGGATGACGTAGCCCTTGAGCGTCACCTGCTTGCCGTCGAGGTCTTTGACGGCCTTCGAGAAGACGGGCTTGTCGACTTTGAGGCCGAGCAGCTCGTCGTACTCCTTCGTGAACGTGACGCGGGCCAGGGTGCTCCAGCCCGCGGCGGTACTCTGGGCGAGGCTTTCGCCAAAACCTAGCACGGAAGAAAGGCAAGGGCAAAAGAGGCAAGGCGGGCGGGCGTAGACATGCCACAAAGCTAGCGCGACGCCCGCAATCCCCAGCTCCACGACGTTAACGCGAGGTCAAGCCGCAAGGGCCAACGTCGCCACACCGAGTGTTTTGGCGCGATCCGATAAAGTATTGTAGCGGACAATCTAACACATTGTGAACAAGGGAAAATACTTCCGCGTTATTCACAACCGACTACGAGTCAACTCCTTAACGCTAAACCTACAAACCTAACACATCATGGCAGACCTAAGAATTGAAAAGAAAGAAAAGAGCAGCATCCTCCCGTGGATCCTCGGACTCCTCCTCCTCGCACTAGCGATCTGGGGCATTGCTGAACTCCTCGAGGACGATGACGACGACATCGTCGAAAACACCGAACTCGTCGAAGGCGACCGCGGCTCCGAGATCGTGAGCAACGGCAACCAGTACACCCTCATCGACTTCGACGATCCCGCTGCTGGTGCTCGCTTCGGCGACCTCGCCACCGAGTACGCTACATACACCGAGAACATGACCGGCGAGATGGGTCTCGACCACGAGTTCAGCCACAACGCCCTCAACCAACTCGCCAACGCTACCGTAGCTCTCAGCTACGCTACCGGTATGGGTGACGATGTCAACATTAAGCAGAAAGCGGCAATGATTCGCCAGAACGCAGATGCCATCACGCTGGACCCGATGGCGACCACTCACGCCGACATGATCCGCTCTGCCGCAACGTCGATTGCTGATGTATTGTCGGAAGTCCAGAAGGCAAAATACCCTGGCCTGGAAGGTGCCGTAGCCGAAGTGAGCAAGGCCGCCAGCGAGATCACCCCAGAAACCTTAACCCTCAACCAAAAGGAAGACGTCCGCACTTTCTTCGGGAAAGCCAAAGTGGCCCTCGAAGCCATGCGTGACCAAGCCCCTGGGTAAATAACCAAATGTTCCGGTAGGCCTCCACGCCTGCCGGTATCCTTACTCCCCACCTCCCTTCCCTCCAATCTAAACAACACAATACTATGTCTTCCATCGTAAGCGACAACCCCACTAAAGCAACCACCAATCGTGCCCTCGGCACCGACCACCGACGCCTGTTCTACCTTCACGACCTCCCCGACTACAAGGTCCACCACGACGACCCAGACGTGCGCGGATGGACCGTCAAGCTCGACGGTGGCCAAGTCGTCGGCAAAGTCGACAACCTGATCGTCGATAAGGCGCTAGAGAAAGTGCGCTACCTCGAAGTCGCTACCGACCACGAGTTCGCCACACCGTACCGTGACCGGACCACCTACCTCGACACCGAAGCTGGAAACACCTACAAAGAGGACGTCGATGAGCTAGTCATCGTGCCAATAGGCATGGCCAAGCTCGACCATGCGAACAACTCGATTCATGTGAACGGCGTGACCGCCGACTACATTGGTCTCGCCCCCCGTTACCGCCGCGGCTCCGAGTTGCGCCCCCGGTACGAGATCGAATCGCTCCACTACTACGAGACTGCACACCCACAGTTCAAGGAGCAAGCCGCTGGTACGACCTTCGACCGGACAGCCTACAAGGACTTCGACACGAAGTTTCAAAGGCATGGACGACGGTTTCTATAGCACCGCATGTTCGGCAACGACAACTTCTACAATCGCCACGACCAGGCGATCACTTCGAAGGGACTCTAAGTTGACGCCTTTCGGCAAAACCACTTCAGCACGCGCTACGATCCTCGGATTGTGGCGCGTGCTGTCGTTTAGGGCGTTAGCCCCGGGTCTACTCGGTAGGCCCACCAGGCGGGCAGACAGCGCCGCAACAAGGGCCGCCAACAAGCTCAGGCCGAGCAAACCCGGCTCCTGGGCGATGTAGCGAAGTCGAGCGAGCCCACGGGATAGCGCTCCGCCAAACGGAGTTGCAATACATAAAACAGTACGCGACCTCCGACCAGCCCGAGTACTGCTCCCAGCGCCGCCAACAGCAGGCCCTCCGCCAACACCAGCCCAAACACAAACCCCGGCGTCGCCCCGAGCGAGCGCAACAGCGCTAGTTCGCCCAGCCTATCGCGTAGCGCATTGAGCAGAATAACGAAGAGGCTCAGGATCGAGACGCGATCAAGATCACACTGCCGAGTGCGCGTACCACCGCCTCCGCCCCCGCGACCTGTTCGCTAAACTGCGCCATGACTACAGGCGGCGTCGCGGCCATTAGGTCCGTGTTCTCGTTGAGGTTGCGCGCAAAATTGAGGGTCGCGGTGTTGCGCGCCGAAAATTTGGTGAGCAGAGCCGTAATGCTCTTGTCTTCACGCTCGTACCAAGGCGTAGACAGGGCTACGTGCTGTACCTCTCCTGCTTCGTGCTCGCCATGTAGATCCGTGTCTGGCGCTGTGATCGCTGTGATCGCTGTGCTCGCCGTGCTCTCCGTGTCCTTCGTGACTTTCGTCAAAACCCTCTTCATCCGCCGCGGTCTGTTCCGCCTCCCCCCCATGGTGATCGTGCACCGCCCAGACTGTCTCCACCGGCGTGACAATCAACTCATCGATGACCAAACCCGTCGGTGCTAGTACCCCGACCACCTTCAAAAAACCAGCGTCCGTGTGCGTGAGGTCCTCATTGTCATCGAGACCATGCGCGCTCTGGAACTTCTGGCCCATCCCGAGCGAAGCCGTCACCGCCGCACGAGCCCCCACCACCACCTCAAAAGGTGCATTGGGAAGTCGCCCCTCCGCCAGCTCGGCACCGTACCAGCCGAAGAAGGTACTCGTCGTCCCCACGATCCGTCGGCCGCGGTAGCTGTCGCCGAGGGCAAGTGGCACCGCTTCTTCGATAAGCGGATGCCCCGGCCTACCGAAGGGCTTTACCGACTTGACGGGCACGTTGCCGGTGGGAGCATCGGCATGGTAGATGGTCGAGGTGACGAGTTGCAGCGGTGAGCCCTTTGCCCCGATCACCATATCGACCCCCGCCAAGTTGCGATCGAACTGCTCGGTGAGTTGCCGGTCTAGCAGCAGCAACAAACTCAGCAAGCCCGTACCGAGGGCTACGAGTCCTACGGGGAGCGCCGCAGCCAGCGGGCGGTGTCGGAGGTACCCCCAAACGAGCCTAAGGACGGTCATTGGTAGCGGTTTGGGTGGCCGCAGTAGCGGCGAGCGTGATGGTGTGTTCGAAGAGCGGTCGCAGTCGGTCGTCGTGCGTCACAATAACCAAAGTGGCCCCGTGTCGGCGAGCGCGTTCGCGGAGGAGTTCGGCGACGGCCATCGCGTTGTGGCGATCGAGGGCACTGGTTGGTTCATCGGCGAGCAGGAGGGTCGGTTCGTGGGCCACGGCTCGGAGGATACCGATGCGTTGGCGCTCACCGAGGCTACAGTCGTTCGGGTAGCGGTCGGCGAGGTGCGCGATGCCGAGTTCGTCCATGGCGGCCAGGGTCGAAGTGCGGGAGACGGGTTTTGCCGAAAGGCGCCTCGGCAGCTCGATATTATCCGCCACCGACTGGCTCGCGATGAGCCGTGGACTCTGGTACACGAAGCCCACCTGGCTTCCCCGCCACCGGTCCCGAGCGGCTCCGCGCAATTGATCTACTCGCACATCGGCGACGGTGATGGTCCCATGTTTTGGCGAAAGCAGACCCGACCACAAACTTAGGAGCGTCGACTTGCCAGAGCCGCTCGGCCCGAGCACCAGCGCCTCCCCACCTGCGGGGATCTCGACATCGGGCAAGTGAAGATCGCTGCCGGAAGGGTAGCGGAAGGTGAGGTCGCGGCTGCAGAGCATTGGGGGGAAGGTAGCGTGAGCCAAGGGCTCGCTCTACAACAACGCCGCCCCGAACACTCCCGCGCTGTCCCCCAGCTTGGGCTTCAAAATCAAGGTGTCCAGCCGCGTATTGTACACGAAGCGTTTGATCAGATCTGGACCCTGCGTGTGCAGCGCCTCGATTTTGCCAACGCCACCCCCGATAATGATCGCGTCGGGGTCGAGTAGATTGATGACCGCGCCGACGGCCTTGGCGAAATTGTAGACGAGGCGCTCGATGGTCTGCGCGGCAGCCTGATCACGTCCGAGCTCGGCGGCGGCGGCAATGTCTGCCAGCGGGAGGTGCCGACCGCTCAGTTGCTCGTAATGGCGCTCCAGGGCCGGACCGCTGATCACCGTCTCCGCACAGCCGTAGCGCCCGCAGGTGCAGCGTCCGCCCGACTCGTCGAGGAAGTTGTGGCCCCACTCCCCGGCGATGCCCTGGCGACCAGGGTACACGCGACCATTGAAGACGATTCCCGCCCCGACGCCCGTACCGAGTATCACGCCTACCACGCACTTGGCCGTCGGCAACACCTCCGGCACGCTGCCGTAGCGCGTCTCGGCGAGCGCAAAGCAGTTGGCGTCGTTGGCGACGCGGACCGGCACCCCGAGGTAGGTCTCCAGGTCGCTCTGGATCGGCTTGCCGTCGAGGGCCTCCCACCCGGAGGACTTTAGTGTTCGCGTGATGGGGTCGAGCGCCCCCGGAAGGCCGATCCCGATGCTGGCGGGCCGTACGCTCACCTCGGCGCTCAGCACTTCTACGAGCTTGTGGATTTGCCCCAGCACGTGGTAGTAGCCCTTATCTATCTCGGTGGGGATGCGCATGCGCCGCAGGACGCTCATGCTCGCGGCCGATTCGAGGACGACGCCCTCGATCTTCGTGCCGCCTAAGTCTATCCCCCAGATTGGTCCCATCGTGCCGGCGAAAGTAGACCGCTGAGCCGTGCGTCGCCCAAGAGCGCCGTAAAGGAGACTGCGCACTACCTTGCACGCTGTGCCAGGCACCTTCACCCAAGAGTACTCTCCCGAGACCTTAGAGCGCGAGCTCGGGCTCAAGGAGTTGCAGATCAACCGCCTGCTCAATATTACGCAGGCCATCAACGAAAACCGATCGGCCCGCGAGCTCTTCGAGATGTACGCCAACTTCCTCAACTGGGACCTCGGCATCCGGCGCATGGCGCTGTACTTCCAGCGCGACGGGCACTGGGAGTGTCGCTCATTTATTGGCCTCACCGACGGCGAGCGCATGGTGGGCGTGAGCGAGTGTTTCGATGACTACCAGGTCCGTGGGCCAATCAGCGACGACGGACACCCGCTGCTGTGCAGCTTCGACTTCGTGATTCCGGTCACGCACAAAAACCAGAACCTCGTCTACGTCTTTCTCGGCGACCTCTCCGACGCCCCCGAGGCTTCGGCCCGCGTACAGCTCGTCACCACGATTACGCACGTGGTCGCCGTCGCGATCGAGAACAAGCGCCTCTTTAAGCAGCAGCTAGAGCAAGAGCGCTACCAGGCCGAGTTGGCGCTGGCCAGCGAGATCCAACGCTCGCTCGTCCCCGACACGCTGCCCTCCGGAGAGCACTTCGACATGGCGGCCCTCTACCTGCCGCGCTTTGGCGTGGGCGGAGACTTTTATTCGGCGGAGTACTTCGACGACGGACGACTGCTGTTCTGCGTGGCCGACATCGCCGGCAAGGGGACGGGCGCGGCGCTGTTGATGAGCAACTTCGAGGCATCGTTCTGGTCGCTCGGTCGCTCGCGGCCGATGCTGGCGGACTTCGTGCAGGCCCTGAATACGGCGCTGTTCCGCGTGACGCGCGGCGATCGCTTCCTAACGCTCTTCGTCGCCGAGTACGACACTAACACGCGGCAACTGTCTTACGTAAACGCCGGGCATAACCCTCCACTGGTGGTCATCAGCAACTGCGAAGACCCCGTCGAACTCACTGTCGGCTGCACTTTCCTCGGTGCCTTCGACCGTATCCCGCGCGTGGACACGGGGCGCATTGACCTGAGCGCCGGTGGCCTCCTCTTCTGTTACACCGACGGCGTGAGCGAACTCGTCAATCCCGACGGCCTGATGTACGGCGAGGAGCGCCTGCTCGAGTTTGCCTGCGCGCGGGGCGTCTGTACGGCCACCGAGTTCAACGCGCGCCTCGAGCGTGAGCTGAGTGGCTACCAGGGCAACGCCGAGCCGACCGACGACATCACGGTTCTGTCGGTCCACTTCCAGGGTCTTTGACCCGGCCCTGCCGTTAGGCGATCAAAACGCGGTTTTGGTAGAGTAGTGACGCAGGGGCTTCCTCGCTGCGGGTACTTTTGGCGGTCGATGTCGAGGAGAACAGATCAGCAGGCGAAGTACCGCAACAGACGACGGGGTGGCCCAGGTGAGCGGCGGCGGATGGCCGTTATTTTTGCCGTGGCGCTCGGGTGGTGTGGCGTCCACCGCTTTACCCTCGGGCAGTGGCAGTGGGGGCTGTTCCACATTTTCCTTTTCATCGTCTCGATGGCGACCTTCGACCGTTTTTTTGGGTGGGACATGACGCCTTGGCTCACCGTCTCGGCCTTCGTTGGCTACTACAATGCCGTACAGTGGTTCAAGATGAGCGACGAGGAGTTCGGCGAGCAGTTTTTGGAGCCTGTCGACACCGATCGCCCCGTCGAGGGCAAGTACCTCAAGGGGAAGGAGGTAGTGCATCCGCGGGTGCTTTCGGGCCGGGCGCGTCGGGGCTTGCTAGCTTCCGCCAAAACCGCCTACGACGCCTTTGACTACCAGCTCGCGGCTGAGCAGTACGAGCAGGCCCTCGACCTCGACCTCCACGACGGCGAGAGCCGGGTGCTGGCCGCGCGGTGCTACGCGCTACTAGAGGACAGGGAGGCGGCCTACCGCCACCTCTCGAAGGCCGTTCATTTGCGGGCCACCAACCTCGACCTCGTCGGCACCGATGCGGACTTTGCGTGGCTGCGGATGCGGGAGGACTTCGACGGGCGGCGGCGGGCCGGCTACGGGGCCGTGATCGTGCCCCACGCTCCCCCGGCGGCGCCCCCGCCGCTCGAGCGCGAGGTGCAGAGCCTTCCGTCACCGAGCCCGAACCTCCTCGACGACCTCGAACGATTGGCGAGCCTGCGGGAGCGCGGCGTGCTCGACGACGAAGAATTCGCCCGGCAGAAGGAGCGCCTCTTGCGCGGGTAGTGTCCGCGGGCGACATTACCGACCTAAGATCGGTGCGGAGCGACCCAGTCGCGACGATGTGCGTTGTCCATGAAGCCTGCGCCCGCCCCGCCCACCCGACCCTATGACCGCCAGCGAACTATACACCAACGAGATCGTGCCCCTGCGCACCTCCGATACCGGGGAGGACGCCCTCGAGGTGATGCACGACTTTTTTGTCCAGCACCTCCCCATCGTCAACGACCGCGAGTTGCTCGGGATCGTGTCCGAGAGCGACGTGCTCGAGCAGGACGCCCAGGCCGCCCTCGGGAGCTACAACCTCAGCCTGCCGCACATCCGCATCCGGACCTCGGACCACCTCTACGAAGTGATGCGCATGGTGGCGCAGTACGAACTTACGGCCGTGCCCGTGGTCGAACCCGACGGCGGTTACGTCGGGCTCATCACCGCCAACGAACTGCTCAACTACTACGCCCGCACGGCCACGTTTACGGAGAGTGGCTCGATCATCATCCTCGAGGTGCAGCGCCGCGACTACAGTCTCGCCGAGATCGCCCGTATCGCCGAGAGCGAGAACGCCATCATTCTAAGCAGCTTCGTCGAGTCCGTGGCTGCCGATGGGAGCTTGCTCCAGATCACGATCAAGGTCAACCACGAGCACGTCGCGGGCATCATCGGCACCTTCCAGCGCTTCGGCTACGAAGTGCAGGGCACGTTTAATGAGGGCGACGCCATTGATACGATGCGCGAGCGCTACGATGCGCTCATCAGCTACCTCAACGTTTAGGCCAGTCCCCGACCGCCCCCGCCATTGCCCCCGCGGGGCCGCGGCTTTAGCCCGACCTTTACCGCCGAATGTCGAGCCCGACCACCCATTACCCATTCGTATGCTGACCATGCCCCCCCGCCGGGTGTGGGTTCGGGCCGTGCGTGGGCTCGGACTGGGGCTGGTCCTGGTGCTGATGGTTTTGGCGAAAGCCCAGACCCCCGAACGCCCCGGCACCGAAGCCCCGCTCGGTGATCCACCCCACAGCGTCCGCCACCCAGCGCTCGCCCCGACCTCCGGCCCCCGCAAACTCGCCGTCGCCGGACAGCACGACTCCCTTCGTACCCTGGCCCTCCCCACCGACTCGAACGCATATGCCGTGGTGCGGCAAGTCCTGGTGGAGGGCAACCGCAAGACGCGTCGCCCGATCCTCCTGCGCGAGATGGGCCTCCAAGAGGGGGACACTGTGCTCCTCTTGAATCTCCCGGACGTCCTCGAGCGACAGCGCCGTCTGCTGCTCAATACCGGGCTCTTCTCCGAGGCGGAGGCCCTCATTGCCGCGCTCGATCCCGAGGCCCACTCACTGACGTTGCGGGTAGTCGTGCGCGAGAAGTGGTACCTCTACCCCTCGGTCGCCGTTGACCTCGCGGATCGCAATTTTAACGTTTGGTGGACGGAGCAAAACCGCGACCTGAGCCGCATCAACCTCGGCGTCAAGTTGCGGCACCGCAACATCACCGGGCGCGCCGACCGCCTCTCGCTCGGGATCCAGACCGGCTATACGCGCAAGGCCGAGATCACCTACCAAATCCCCTACATCGACCGCGCCAAGCTGGTGGGCCTCGAACTCAACGCGCTCGCCGATCGAAACCGCGAGTGGAACTTCCGCACGGTGGGCGGGGAGCAGGACTTTTTCAGTAACGATACCTCCTCGGTGCTCAACCGCCGTCGGCTCCGCGCGGGGATCACGCTCCGGCCCGGGCTCTACACTACGCACCTGTTTTCGATCGAGCGCCAAGTGACGACGGCCGACTCCGTGCTCGCCACCGAGATCAATACCAATTTTCTCGGGGACGCCCTGCGGCGCCAGGCGTATTACGGGTTCTTCTACCAGTACACCTACGACAAGCGCGACGTGCGGCCCTTCCCCCTGCGCGGGGACTATTTCCGCTTCCGGCTCCACAAGCGCGGCCTCCGTGCCGACGACGACCTCAATCGCCTCGACATCTCGGCGGAGTACGCACACTACCAGCCTCTTGGCGAGCGCTTGAACCTGGCCGTCAACCTCAAGGTGAAGACCGATATTCAGCGTGACCCGGTGCCTTACTACAACCGAGAGAGCCTCGGCTTTGGGCAGGACTTCCTCCGGGGATACCAGTATTACATCGTCGATGGGCTCGATTTTGCTTTCGCCAAAACGACCTTGCGGGCGCGCGTCTTCGACCAGGTGGTCAAGGTGCCAGCCTCGCCGATCCGCCTCTTTCAGGAGGTGCCGCTGCGGGTGTTTCTGGGGGTCCATGGCGACGTAGGCGGTGCCCGCGACCCGAGTGAGACAGCTGGCAACGTGCTGGCCAACGAGGTGCTGCGGAGCTATGGCTTCGGCCTGTACGGCAACGCTTGGTACGGGCAGGTGCTGAGCGTCGAGTTTTCGCGCAATCACCTGGGGGAGTGGGGCTGGTACCTGGGCTTTACGACGGGGTTTTAGGGGGCCGTTCGACCATTTCCGAATGGTGGCCCCAACGCCGCGACACGGCTACCTTGCCTCCTGCATGCGAGTAGCCGTTTACAGTCAAGTCGTCAAAGCCCAGGATGCCGCCTCCATCACGTTGCTTTTCGCGGCCCTCGGCGAGCATCGGGTAAGTACGTACGTGTACGCGCCCTACTTAGCGTCGTTGCGCGAGGAGGGTATCGTGACGGGGGATGTCGGAAGTTTCGAAAGCCACCTAGATTTCCGCGTCAAACACTTCGACTTCGTCATCACGCTCGGGGGCGACGGAACGATCTTGACGGCGACTACACTGGTCCGCGACACAGGGGTGCCGATTGTAGGCATCAACCTCGGGCGACTCGGCTTTTTGGCAAGCATCGAGAAGACGATGATCGAGGAGACGGTGCGACTGCTGAAGCGCGGTCACTACGACGTCTCTGAGCGCGAGATGCTGGAGTTGGTGAGCGACGTAGGCCTGTTCGGAAGCATGAATTTCGCGCTCAATGACTTTACCTTGCTCAAGCGCGACACCTCGTCGATGATCACGATCCACACCTATGTCAACGGGGACTACCTCAACAGCTACTGGGCCGACGGTCTGATTTTGGCCACGCCAACCGGGTCGACAGGGTATTCGCTGAGCTGTGGCGGGCCGATCGTGTTTCCGGGTTCGGGCAACTTCGTGATTACGCCCGTGGCCCCACACAACCTCAACGTCCGTCCGATCGTGATCTCGGACGATTCGGTGGTGAGCTTCGAGGTGGAA
Source organism: Lewinellaceae bacterium (assembly GCA_963837005.1). Taxonomy (GTDB): domain Bacteria; phylum Bacteroidota; class Bacteroidia; order Chitinophagales; family Saprospiraceae; genus CALDTK01. The sequence continues at coordinate 332,644 of CAWIMC010000022.1, read as the reverse complement.
GGTCGCGCGGAGAATTTCCTGTGCACGCTCGACTCTCGGCACGAGATCATCGACGAGCGCCAGGCCCCTCTCGCGGTGCGGAAGTGTGGCTTCTCGACGCGGATGGTCCGCATCAAAGACCGCAGCTTTTTGCATACGATTCGGGGTAAGCTATTCTGGGGACAGGACGCGCGCAACTAGGTCGGGGTTGCGCAGTTTGGCTGGGCGGGCTAAGAATACCCGATAAGGTTGATTGTGCGCTATGTCCTGGGTGTCCGACCTTACCGGGCCAATCCCCGCTACTTTCGTAAAACTTGCAAGTAGGTTCTGCGCGTTGGGTATTGTATGGGTCGCTACGGCCTAGCTACTTTGCGCAAGCTTTCCCCGAGGCCCCCCGATGTCTACTACTCCTACGCACGACTCCCATCTCTACCGTTCGTTCAAGGCGATTGAGGCGGACAGCTACCGCTCGATCCTGCGTTTCGTCGAGAACCATACCGACGAACTGCACCTTCTCAGCGTCAGGGAGTACTTCGACCTGCGGTATGCGTACGTAGCGGCCCTGTTCGAGACTGGGGCCTACGATCAGGTCGTCGACCAGACGAGGGGCTTGCTCGAGCTCGCGATCGAGCACAGCATTACGAGCGTCGACGGAGAGGACGCCTATCGGACCTTGCTGTTTCGGCGGGCGCACGGCCTCTTTTACCTCATGCGCTACCGCGAGTCACTCGCGGTGTGTGACCAGATGCTGCGGCTCTACCCACACGATAAGGCCGTGGCGCACCTGTTCGAGCGGGGCTTTTACCAGCGGGCGAACGTCTGGGTGAGTCGCGTGCGGGCGCTCAGCGTGTTGCTCTTCCTGCTGGCCGCTTCGCTGATCGCCATCGAGGTGCTCATCGCACAGCATTTCTTCGAGGACTCCGTCGAGACGGTGATGTCGATCCGCAATGTCTCCTTCGTCGCCGGATGGCTGCTGCTGCTCGGCGGGGACCTCGTGCACCGCGGCTGGGCCTGGAGCAAGGTGGCGCGGGCGCGACGCACATACGCGAAGAAAAGGGCGCTGCGGTGAGCGGGCGGCCTTAGGCCTGGACAGGCACGAAGCAAGCGCCCTAGGCGAAGCCTACCTTCGCGCCCTATGGAAGAAATTGACTTCTCGCAGCTTATTACCGACTTCATAAAATACCTGCCCAAACTCGTCCTCGGTCTTGTCGTGGTGGTGGTGGGGTTCTGGGTGGCGAGGCGCGTGGCTCGTCTCCTCGGGCGCACGCTCGCCCGCCGAGGCGTGGACGCTACAGTGATTCCGTTTCTGACGAGCCTGATCAGTGTGGTGCTCAAAGCCCTCATCCTGCTCTCGGCGGCGAGCATGTTCGGGGTCGAGGTGACGAGCTTTATCGCTATTTTCTCTGCGTTGACCCTTGCTGTGGGACTCGCGCTACAGGGCAATCTTTCGCACTTCGCCAGTGGCTTACTCCTACTTACGATCCGGCCGTACAAGGTTGGTGATGTCGTCACGATCGGGGGCGTAACCGGCAAGGTGGAGGCTATCCAGATCTTCCACACCATCCTGGCGACGCCCGACAATCAGCGCCACGTCGTTCCTAATGGCAAGGTGACCGGCGACGTCATCACGAATCTCTCCGGCCAGGGTACTCGCGGCATCGACCTCAACTTCGGCATCGCTTACGGAGATGACATCCAAAAGGCCCGCGATATCATCATGGGCATCGTGATGGCACATCCTAATCTCCTGTCCGAACCCGCGCCGACGGTTGTCGTTACGGCCCTCGGTGACAGCGCCGTCAATCTCTTGGTCCGGCCTTTTGTGCTTTCGCAAAACTTCTGGGCGACCAAGGTGGAACTCACCGAAAACATCAAAACAGCCCTCGACGCAGGCGGTATTACAATACCCTTCCCACAGCGGGACGTGTGGATGCGAGCGGGGGCAGCGTAGGTGCTGTACTTGCCCTCTCGAAACAGCCACTCGTGGGAGAGGGGGGGCCGTTTATGGATTAGGGGGGTATCCTATGGTGGGAGGCGTCGGAGGGAGGTTCGAGAAGGGGTACTTTAGCGACATCGACGCTTCTGGGTTCTTTTCATGGATGGTGTATTGGTCGCGCAGTCGCTATTCGTGGGCTCATGCTTGGCTGCGCCATGGCGTTCGCTGGCCGCGGGTCGCCCTTTTGGCCGGGGCGTGTCTGGTTTTGGCGAAAGCAGCCTCGGCGCAAGACGGGCTATCGACCCTGTACCGTCTTCACGCCGGCAATGGCCTCCCGCACAACACCGTCTACGACATCCACTTCGACTGCGACGGCTGGCTATGGGCGGCTACTTCGGTGGGACTCTTCCGCCACGACGGCGTCGCCTTCGTGCCGTATCGCTCGGCCTTGGCGCGGCACCTCGAGACGCACGACATCCAGGAGGGACCCGGCGGTGAGATCTATGTACAGAATTTTCGGCAGCAGATCTTTCGCGTCCGGGCCGACTCGCTCCAACTCGTGCTGGACTGCGGTTCGGGTTCCGGCGAGTTGTCTACGTACAGTCTAATGGCCGACGGGGTCGCGACGCTGGTGGGCCGACAGCTGACCTTCGCGACCTACGGCCAACTCCCCGCGATCGACGCCAAGACCTCACCTGCGAGGATTATCGCTAGCGAGCCTGCGGTTTCCGCGAAGACCCTGCTGCCGGGCGGCCGCGACATAGCCCTTATCAATGATCCCCGTGGGCTACCGTCGGCCACTTTTGACGGTCAGGTTATGCAGAGCCTGCGCGCCGATCGGGCCGGTAAACCAATGTTTTCTGCCATCCTAGAAGCAGACGTCTACATCCTGCGGGATGCCCGCGACACCCTCCGGTGGCAACGCATGCAGATAGATGGTTTTGAGACGATTTGGTCCGACCCAACGCCAAATCCAGGACAACGATTTAGGGCTTACGCCAAAACACCGAACGGACTCGATTACTTCGGCGGTACCGACGGTGTGTACACCCGGTCGGTGGACGGGTCGTGGACCAAGGTATTGCCGAAAGCAGATGTATCGGCCCTCGCCGTGGACCGACAGGGACGTCTGTGGGGCGCTACCCTCGACCAGGGCGTCTTCGCGCTCCCGACGCACCGCGCGGCCCGTATCGCGTATCCGGAGATCCCGAACTCAATAACCACTCTCGGGGTGCTCTCGAGTGGTGAGCGCTTCGGGGCGACACGCAATGGACAGGTATACTCCCTCACCGATAGCGGGAGTCGATTGTTGCTTACCGACCGGAGCATCGTCGCGCTCTGGAGGGGAGAGGGGGATAGTCTGCGGTTCGGGCGTCGCCACAGCATTGGTGCCGGGGGGAGGCTACGGTTGCTGAACCCCAACACGGTAGGCGTCATAAACCAACTGAAGCACGGATTGGTGGTCGCGTCTGGGCTCGAGGTGTACGCGGGTATCTCCGGCCTGTTCGTCCAGGTCCCAGCGCCCGAGCGTGAGGACTTTGGCGCGGCGCAGTGGGTGGATTCGACGGGGACGCTGCGTAGGCTACGTACAGGGCGCACGTACGATCTCGCCTACGACGCCCTCCATCATACCCTATGGGTAGCTGCACTGGATAGCTTGCTGCTTTATGATCGCGAAGGTGGATTTGCGAGGCGGGGCACCACTGCCGCCCTGCCCGTGGCCAATCCTACGACGGTCGATGTGCTCGCTCCCGGAGAAGTGCTCGTTGGCAGCTCTGGGCACGGACTACTCTACTCCTCACAGGCATCGGCGACCGCGCCACCAACGTTCGAGCGTGTAGGCGACGTGCAGGGGTCACAGGTGCAAGCCGTCGAAACGGCCAATGGGGTGGCCTGGGTCGTGACCGAGGCCGGGCTGCATCGCTGTCGACGCGTCGACGCTCTACCGGGCGAGCCGCCGTTGAGGTGTGAGACTATCGGCGTAGACCACGGCCTGCCCAAGCTGGTGCCCAACGCCATCACGCTGAGCGGTAAGCGCGTATTCATCTCCTACCATACCGATGTCTACGAACTGGACGCCGATACCCAGGCGGGTGTGCCGCAAAGCTTGCCGCAGACCGTCGTCGAGCGCGTAGAGGTGGCTGGTGTCATCCTCGACCACGAGGGGCTTAACTGGCTCCGGATTGCTGCTGGTGCCGATGCGCTCTCTCTACAGCCGCGCGCACCAGTGTACGGGACGGGCGCTACGCCGTCCTTCCGGTACCGGATCGAGAGTCTCGATCACGACTGGCACACGGTGGCTGGTAGCCGGCCTGAGATCTTTTTTCCGGGCCTACCGGCGGGTACGCACCTCATCGAAATCGCCGTGGACGCCGAGGGGATGCCCGTCACGAAGGTCGGAGTCTACGCTGCTCGGGTGTGGTGGCGTCATCCCCTTGCGCTACCTACGCTCCTGGCAATTCTCGCCGGAGGAATAGGCTACGCGCTCTACCGCCGCGCGAGACGCCGATCGCACGACCTTCGAATACAGGCGGACCTCAGGCGCGCCACGCTCTCGGCCATCGCCGCGCAGATGAACCCGCATTTCATGTTTAATGCCCTGAACTCGATCCAGGAGTTTGTCCTCGACCAGGACCCCGTGAAGGCGAACACCTACCTGAGCCGCTTCGCGCGGCTCATGCGTCTCACGCTCGAGCACAGCCGCGCCGAACTGGTGCCCCTCAAGGACGAGATAGAGGCTATGCGCTTGTATACCGACTTGGAAGGTCTGCGCCTCGATGGTCGGGTGTTGGTGGGCTTCGATGTAGATCCGAGCCTGCCGCAACAGGCTCTCCTCCCGCCGCTCCTCGTGCAGCCGTACATCGAAAATGCCTTTAAGCACGGGTTCAGCGACTCCGATACAGAGCGCTTGGACGTCAGCTACCACAGCACTACCGACGGACGGCTGCTCGTCGAGGTCCGCGATTCAGGCATCGGCCGCGAGGCGTCTTCGCGCCGAAGCACAAAGCGGCGCAACCGATCTTTCGGTATGGGGGCCACCGCCCAACGAGTAGGGCTGTTGTGCGAGTCGAGACCCGGAAGCGTCGACATCGAAGTGGTCGACCTGTACAAGGACTCTGGAGCTGCGGCCGGCACACTAGTCCGTCTACACATCTCGCTAGAGCCAGCGCCGGCGGGGGCTTTCGCCAAAACTCAACCCATAGCCGCATGAGTGACCTACTCCGCATCCTGATTGTCGACGACGAGGCTCCCGCCCGCCGTATTATCTCGAAGATGATCACACGATATTGCCCTGGGGCCTATGCCGTGGCGTCCGCCGGCACCCTCGAAGAAGCAAGTGCCGCCATTCGGACCCACCGGCCGGACCTGATCCTGCTCGACGTAGAACTCCGGGGGGCGACGGGCTTCGACCTCCTCGAGCAGACCAATACCGAAGGCAGCCAGGTGGTGTTCATCACGGCCTACGCCGAGTATGCCGTGGAGGCCTTTCGGGTGGCGGCGACTGACTATCTCGTCAAACCTGTAGAAATAGAACAGCTGCAAACGATGATCGAGCGCGTGCGACAGCGGCGCGGCACCGGACGGGGGATCACGCCGGGGGCGATGCTGCTGCTGCCGGGTTCGGAAGGGCGGCGCATGATAGCCCACGATCAGATCGTCGCGATCGAGGCCGATGGTTCGTACAGCAAGATCGCCTTACAGTCTGGCGAGGAGATCCTCGTAGTTCGTAAGCTCGGGCAACTCGAGCACGACTTGCCCGCGGAAGGCTTCCTGCGGTGTCACCGTAGCTACCTCATCAACCTCGGGTACCTCCACGAGATTCGTACGAGTGAAGTAGTGCTCAGCGACGGCCGCCAGGTGCCGGTGAGTCGGGCGCGGCGGGCCGAACTCAACGACTACCTCAAGGGCGTGAGCTAACCGAAGGCTGGGTTTGGGGTCCGACCCGCCACACCGCCACCACCAAGACCCCAAGGATGGCCAGGATAAACCCGTACCCGACCCGCAATCCAAAAGCCTCCGAAAGAAACCCGATGATGGCCGGCCCCATGAAGAGCCCGAGGTAACTGATCGTGGTGACCATAGACAGCGCAGCACTCGCGGTAAGCCCGGGGATACGACCGGACAGCGAGAAGACGATCGGCACGGCAATCGACAGTCCCGAGCCAATCATACTCGCACCAATGATCGTCGTGGCGGCGGTAGGGTAGACGATAGTTACGGCCATCCCGACGAAGGCCAGCAGGGCTCCTCCCCGCAGGAGTCGCGGATCGCCGTAGCGCTCGCGAAACCCATCCCCAAAGGTGCGCCCCACCGTCATCGTGACCGAGAAAGCCGCCAGCGAAAGAGGTGCGATGTAGCGCTGCGACCCCGCTACCTCGAGCATGTACTTCGAGGTCCAGTCCGAGATGCTCGCCTCCGACATCATCGTGCACAAGCCGACGAAGCCCAGCAGCCAGGTCGCCCGGACCGGCAGCCGAAAGGCCGACCCATCGGCCGCCGTAGCGTCGGGGTCCTCGGCGGCGTACGGGTAAAAGCGCGGTGCCGCCCAGGCGAGTATGCCCACGGCTACGAGTGCCGCCCCGGCCAGGTGCCACGCGAACGTGATCTCGAGGTAGATAACCGCCGAGCCTACCAGTGCCCCGGCGATCATGGCTCCGCTAAACCCCGCGTGAAAAGAGGAGACGATGGCCCGACCATAGGCTTTCTCGACCTCGACGGCCTGGGCATTCATCGCTACGTCGAGCAGTCCGAAGCCGACGCCCATGAAAAAGAACAGCGGATAAATAGCAAGCGGGGAGGTAAGCTGGGGCATGAGTGCCACTGCCACGGCGTACATGATCGCTGTGACAGTAGACACCGCGCTCACGCCAAAACGTCCGTTGAGGTAAGCTGCAAATGGCATTGCCACAAAGGCCCCGCCGGAGGCCGTGATGAGCACCAGCCCGAAGTTGGCATCGTTGACGCCGTACTGCTCCTGGATGGCCGGGACGCGCGCCGCCCAGGAGGCATACAAGAACCCGTTGATGGCGAAGGCCGCGAGTACGGCCCGGCGGTAGGTAGAGAGGGGGTAGGGTGGGGGCATAACTTAACTTGGCAACACAGATTACTCCACCCGCCGGGCCCTTACGCTATCGTAAAAGATGTCGTCGTTCGGGATGTAGAGCCGTAAGACGGGTGAGCCATCGGCACCCGTCTCTAGGTAGGCCAGCCCCGCGTCGAACCATGCGCTCGGCTGCAACCAGGTCATCTTGTAGTGGTCTCCGCCCGCGGGGGAGAGGGCAGCGTCGAGGGCTTCGGTGTTGGGGAAGGTGAGCCGGTAGTTACCATCGCCAGCCTCCTCGACGGTGAAGCGGCCGTAGGCCACATCATCGTACGTACCGGATGGCGCACCAAACTTATCCGGCTGGCTCGCTACCGCAGCGATTCGTCTACTTACGCTATCCTGCCGTGCAAACCACTCGGCATCGCCGCTGCGCTCTCGTGACATGCCCTTTGTGAGCCAATCGTCCTGCCCGCGTCCCATATACACCGACGCGATCTGCCGCGCGAGCCTGCCCGAGAGTCCCGTCATCGAATTGGTGAGCACCACGATGCCCAGGTCGAGGTCGGTGACGAGCAACACCTGCGAATACATTCCGTCGTAGCCGCCGCCGTGACTCGCGACGGTGTGCCCGTCGACGTTGCTCAAAAACCACCCCAGGCCATAGCTGCTGAAGCCCGGTACGCCGCCGAAGGTGTTGTGGGGCTTCCAGGTCTCGTCCTGGACGCTCGCCGGCCAGATGGTGTCGCCCGCCAGGACGCCGTGGTGGAGGTTGGCCTCGATCCACTGGAGCATGTCGTGGCTCGTCGACCATATACCGCCGGCGGCCCCGATATTCTCCCAGGCCACGGCGTCGATCGGGACGTTGCCCTGGCGGCTGATGTGCCCGGAGGCGAAGTTGTCGTCGTTGGGGAGTTGGTCGACGTGCGCCACGGTGCGCGTCATGCCGAGGGGTTGCCAGAGGTTCTGCTTGACGAAGGCGTCCCAGGGCAGTCCAGACACTTCGTAGATAACCTCCCCGGCGGCCATGAAGCCGAGATTGGAGTACCCGTAGCCCGCGCGAAAGGGGTAGGCCATGTCGAGGTGGCGGACTTTCGTCAAAACCTCCCGCGGGCTGAGCGACTGCTTAAACCAAAGGTGGTCGCCCATGTAGGTCCCGAGTCCGGCACGGTGCGCGAGTAGATCGGTGACGTTGAGCAGGGGCGTGATGCGCGGGTCGGCCCACTGGAGGTAGGGGAGGAGTTTGGTAATCGTGTCCTCCAGAGAGAGCTTACCGTCGGCGGCGAGCATCGCCAGACTCGTCCCGACGAAGGCCTTCGTGTTGGAGGCAATCGCAAACCGGGTGTCTGCATCGACGGGGCCGGAGTTTTGGGTTTTGCCGGAAGGCCCCAAGGTCCGCACCCCAAACCCTCGCTCCAGCAAAACCTTACCATCCTTGATGATGCCGATAGCCATGCCGGGCACGCCAAAGCTGTCCAGTGCCGCCTCGCACATCGCGGTAAGCTGCTCGACGGTGAGCGTGTCGACGGCAGGTTTTGCCGAAAGGCTACCGACCTGGGCCACCGCAGTAGTAGAGAGGCTCGTCGCCAAAACCAGCCACACCGCTACGTTGTATACCCAACCCGTCCCCGTGTCAATCGCCATGCCGCGAATCTACACCCAGCCCCCCGTGCCGTTCTATCTTTACGATTCGACGCTCTCCAGCTCCCCCGTCAACTAACCATTCGTCATCGCCCCATGAAGCTCTTCCACGTTTACACTCTCGCCCTCACGCTGCTCGTCGCCACAGGCAGCCTTGCCCAAACTACCCAGGAGGTCATCCTCGGCGGAGACGACAGCCCTGCGGTGCTGTTTGACGGTACCGAAATCTCGCAGGCCGACCTCGCTGGGTTTGAGGCCTCCCAGATTGGAGACATCCGCATCTTGACCGGCGATCAAGCCATAGCCGAGTACGGGAAGTACGGTGCGCACGGCGTGATTGTCGTGACCGGCAAGGCCGCAGACGCAGCGGCAGGCGGTGCAGCCCCGAGTGTAGAAGAAGCAATCTCTGCACCCGAGGAGAAGGTGACTATCGTAAGCAAGGACCCGTACGTCATCATCGACGGCCAGCCGTCAACCAATGCCCAGCTACAGACGCTCAACCCTGAGCAGATCGAGACTGTCAACGTGCTCAAAGGCGAGAAGGCCGTGGCCAAGTACGGGCAGAAGGGGGCGGATGGAGTTATCGAGGTGGTGACGAAAGAGTGAGTTTACCTGCGGTGTCGTTGGCCTTTAGAGTTCTGTCAGGTCTGGACTCCGCGAGCGGCTAGCTAAGAGTCCGCGAGCGCACATACCTTAGACGCCGATGCCTTCCCCCGCCGAGCAAGATCGCACAGACTCACCAGCGGAGCCCCTAACCCCGTTGGGTCGTCGAAGGCCGACCCCACCGCAGGTCAACGACGCGCTTGCGTCCCCGACTCCTACAGACGAGACGTCTTGCAGCGAGTTTTCGCGAAAGCGGCAACCCCGAAACCCTCGGTCTCCTCTACCACCGCTACCTGGAGCTCATCTACGGCCTCTGCCTTCAGTATCTACGTGACGGGGGCCGCGCCGAAGACGCTGCGATGGACATCTACGAGCAGCTCCACGTCAAACTTCGCGAGCACACCGTCGAGCACTTCCGGCCCTGGCTGTACCGGCTGGCGCGCAACCACTGCCTGATGATCCTGCGGCGCTCGGCAAGCCACCTGACGCGCGACTCGACGAGCGTACCCGTCTACGGCGGGGCCGACATCGCCGATATGCATTACGTAGACATCTTGCATCAAGACGAGGGCACGGTAGACGTCGATCAGGATCGCCTCCTCGACGCCCTTGCCGACTGTACCGACGAATTGAACCATACGCAAGCCACCTGTATCCGACGTTTCTACCTAGAGGGGGCCTCCTACCAGGACTTGGCCGAAGAACTCGGCTGGGCGTTAGGGAAGGTACGCAGCGCTATCCAAAACGGGCGGCGCAACCTCAAACTCTGCGTCGAGCGCACTACCCACCATGCCGAGCGATAAGCTGCCATACGATCCGACTGTAGAGCGCGAGGACGCGTTCGGGGTTTTGGCGAAAGCCGGCTATGCTGCCGTGCCTGGCGACGACCACGCAGAGCGTTTGGCGAGACTGCGGGCGCGGACGCGGGGCGTATCCGAGGGTGAGTCTTCCCTTCAGGAGGGGGGCGGGGCTGTCGTGAGGCGGCTTTCGCCAAAACCTGCCGCCCGTCGTCTACCTAGGCGCCAGGTGTGGTGGACAGCGGCCGCGGCAGTGGCGCTACTTATTGTCGCGAGCCTAGTGTATCAACTGGGCAACCGGCATGACGCAGGGAGTCTTGCGAAGGTCGTCGAGGCTAAGCCAGCCGTCGCAGGTGACAGCATCGAGGCTAGCCGTATCACCGCCCCCGAAGCGTACGAACTCGAAGCCGATCCGGACGACGCTATCGCTTACGAGCAAGCCTCTGCCCAAACCAGCGAGGAGCCACAACCCGCTCGGTCGCCGCGAAGCCAACGTGTAGCCGCATCGGACGCTGGCGTGGCGGCTCCCAGCTCTCGGCTTCCCCGTGCTCTACCTGTCGGGCCGCCGAGCGTCGTCTCTGCCGAGGCGGGGACCTCCAGAGAGGAGGTGCTCCGCGTGGTGCCCATTGCCGCTCCTCCCGCCCCACGCACCGAACCTCCCGCTCCTAGTCGCACCTCCGCTTTCGCGGACGAGACGCTAGCGCCCATGGCCAGGCAACCTCAACTTGCGAAGCAACTCGGGGTCGCGCCTGCTGCGGCCAGTAGCGCTGCTCAGCCCTCGAGGTACACCCTGGAGCGAGGAGCGGCCGACGTATCGTTGCGGACGCTCAACGTACAGGTGGCTGGTCCCTTCGGCGGCGTCATCTCGGATGCTACCATCACGATCGAGGGAACAGGTCAGTCGTTTTCGACGGATGATTCAGGCCTCGTCGAGATGCAGTTGCTGCCGAGCGCCCGTGTCGGCCGGGTCGTGGCTCCAGGGCAAGACACCTTATACTTCGACGCAACGGGACGCGAAGATCTGTTCGTGAAGTTAGCGGCGGCCACCTCGCGCTTGCGGGACTCCAAGATCGCCGATGGGCGGGGGCGAGACCTGTCCTCGCTCGGGAAGCTGAGCGCGGGCTTTGGGGCCTTTGGTACCTACGTGGAGGACCTCGGGGGAGTGGCCGTGCCCGCTGGCGGACGCTGGGAGCTGCAGTTTTACGTCAACAAGCAGGGGCGGGCCATTAGCATCTCGCGCTCGCCGGCCTTCGAGGGCTCACGAGAGGACTTCCAGCGGGCAAAGGCGGTGCTCCAGGGTGGGCCGGTGTGGCCAGCGCAGTACCGGGGGGAGCGGTGGCGCTACGTAGTAGAGTAGTCGACCTCTAAAAGTTGGTTACCTTCCACCCGTTCAAACCACCTTTTAGCACCTAATTCCTACAGACATGGCCAAATTTGATGACGTAATTGCCAAAGCCAAAGAGCATTTAGAGAAGCACTTCGCCGGCCACGAGGTCGACGAAGAACTCCTCCGCAAAGTGGGCAAAGGCCTCGGCCCGAGCCTCTACAATGCCGACTCCAGCACCGTGAGCTGCTCCAGTAAAGACGAGATCAAGACCGTCAAGGAGAAGTTCCTCATGAAGAAGCACGGCCTCACCGACGAAGCCGCCGCTGATACCGCCATCCAGGAGGTCTGCGAGCAGTACAAAGGGTCTCGCGGAAAGCTCCGCATCGTGTTCTACTACGTCCTTACGAAGAAGATGGGCCTCGAGGCTGCTTATGCGTAAAGAGGTTTTGCCGAAAGGCGACAGCTCACCACATCTTGAAGCGCCCCTCTTGGCTTAGGCCAGGAGGGGCGTTTTCGCTTGTGCGGTACCCCCCCCTTGCGCACATGGTAGATGGGTCCGGGAGGGTTGGAGTTACCGCTTTCCGCCCCACTCCGGGCACTTCAAGTCGCCGAAGTAGTAGAACAGTCCGATTTTGATCGTCGCGTATTGGTCGTTGCTGGACGGATCGCCGCGCTGCCTTCCCGTCTCGCCGAGCTTGCGGTCGTTGACGCCCTCGATGAGGATAGAAGGGTCGGATAAGAAGGCTGCGTCCTCGCCGCGCAGGTCCACCAGGTCTTCGCGGTCGGGGTAGGTCGTAGATACGTCGTCTAGGTAGTCGCTGAACAGCTGCCGAGCGTTGATCTCGAAGTTGAGGCTCCACTCGAAACTCAGGTCCAGCTTCAGGCCGATGCCGTAGTCGATACCGAGCGAGGTAGTGTAGTACTCGTCGCCCGGGAACTGTCCCTCCGTCCCGAAGTCGCGCAGGTTGACGTAGCTGTCGTTAAGCTTGGCCTGCGGCTGAAAGTTGGACACCAGCAAGCCGCCGAAAATGTAGGGCGTGTAAAACCGGTCGCGACTCCCGTGATCGTACTGGAGGAAGTTGAACTCCAGCCCCAGCGCCCCGTCGAAGACGCGACTGCGGAAGTCCAGGTTGCGGGCGCGTTCGTAGATGTTGCGCGAGTCCGCGTCGGAGGCCGAAACCCGCGAGTACGCTCCGCCGAGGCGCACCGACCACCGATTCGAGAAGTTGTAGCGCCCCATGATCCCCGCGGTGATGCCGGGATCGTTGAGTGAAAAGTCGGTGTTCAGATCGCCGAAGTAGTGCCCTGCCCCGACGAAACCTCCGAGTTCGAAGCCTTCTTGCGCACGTGCGGCGGTAAGACTAGTAAAGGCTAAACACAGAATAGCGAGGGACGTACGCACGGGCAAGCGGAAGTTATACGAGGGAAGGAAGGCTAGGCCTCACAGGCGCAGCAGAGCAACAACGGCCCTCTACCGGCAATGGTATGCCAAAAACGCGCCGCTTTCGTCTGATAATAGGCGGGCTTTCGCCAAAACTCGCGCTGGCCTGTCGCATGACCCGCACTTCGGCAAGTGCGCACCCCAGACGCAAAACAACTATCCTCGCCCCCGACCCGTTCGCCTGATAGCACTTAACCTCCCGCCGCAAAGCCCCCGTATTGGCCATCTACTCTATCGGCGACCTCGCCAAACTCTCCGGCGTCCGGGCACCGACGCTGCGGATGTGGGAGCAGCGCTACGGCGTTTTAGAGCCGAAGCGCAACGAGAACAACGTCCGCTACTACGACGACGATGATCTGCGACACCTGCTCAACGTGGTGGTCCTCAAACGGGAAGGCGTCCGCATCTCGCAGGTCGCCGAACTCAGCTCCCGCGAACTCTCGCGCCGCGTCGCCGAGCTGACTTTCGACAACCAGGAGCACGACACCGTCCTCGATGCCCTCACGCTCTCGATGCTCGAGATGGACGAGGTGCGCTTCGATCGTCTTTTCGAACTCAACGTCGCGCAGCTCGGCTTCGAGCAAACGATGATGACGGTGGTCTTCCCCTTCCTCGAGAAGCTCGGCGTGCTGTGGCTTACCGGCTCCATCAAGCCCGTGCAGGAGGTGTTCACCTCGGGGCTCATCCGCCGCAAGCTCATCGTCGCTACCGATGCCCTCGAGATTGTTAGTGATCGGTCTGCGCCTACGCTGTTGCTGTTTTTGCCGAAAGGCGAAGGTCAGGAGATGAGCCTGCTGCTGCTCAACTACCTCGCGCGGAGCCGCGGCTACCGCACCTTCTACCTCGGCCGCGACGTAGGCGTCGCCGACCTCGAGGACGCCTGCGCGATCGTCAACCCCGAACTCCTCTTCACGATGGTGACCGAGACCTTTAGCGGCGGACACCTCGACGATTACGTTGCGCTCGTGCGTGCCGCCGCCCCCGACGCCGAACTCCTCCTCAGCGGCTACCAGGCCGTAGCGCAGGAGTGGGAACCCGACGCCCACACCCACATCTTGCGTTCGATGCAGGATACCATGACCGTCATCGAGCGCTGGCTGGAGGACCGTAGCCTCGACACGCCTGTGGTCGAGGAGCATGTGGTGCACTCGCCCGTCCTGGAAGCACTCTCGGAAGCGATTTTCGCCTAGCGCGATACCGGAAGGCAATCCTGTCGAACGGCTGTGCCATTTGGATACTTTAGCTTAGCTATTCCCTTGCACGCTTTGCGCCTTTACGGTTCGTCTCTCCCGACTTGAAAAATCCGCCGCAACTTCGCCGCCGACAACCATCCCCGCAGAATAGATGTATCTACATCTGTTTTTACAAACGAACGAAAACCTCTTTCACATGAAGTACAAGTTTCTCCCCCTCCTCTTTGCCGGTTCGCTGTTGGCCGCTTGCGGCGGTAGCACCGAAGGTGTCGAAGTCGATGCCACCGATGCCGTCGAAGGTGCCGCCCCCGTTGGCCAGGCCACCGTTTACAACGTCAGCCCAGCTGAGTCCATGGTATTGTGGACGGGCTCCAAGCTCGTCGGCGGTGACCACAAGGGCACCATCAACGTGACCGAAGGCCGTCTCGCTGTCCAGGGCGACGCCATCACCGCCGGCGACTTCGTCATCGATATGACCTCGCTCACGGTCACCGATCTCGACGAGGCCAACGGAAAGCTCAAGCTCGAGGGTCACCTTAAGAACGAAGACTTTTTCCAGGTCGACCAGCACCCGATGGCCAAGTTCACCATCACGAGCGTCGAAGCTGTGGCCGGTGACGCCACCACGACCCACCGCCTCACGGGCAACCTCGAGATGAAGGGCGTCTCGAAGAGCATCACCATCCCCGCCAACGTGCAAGTGACCGACACCGAGATCACGGCTACCACGCCAGCCTTCGAGATCGACCGCAACGACTGGGGCGTCAAGTACGGCTCAGGCAGCATCGCTGGCATCGCGCAGGACAACATCATCAACGACGATGTCGTCTTGGTCATCAACCTAAAGGCGGCCAAAGGCTAGTCTTTCGGACAGGCGGCTTTCGCTAAAACCTGCATCGAGTGCCCCGCTTTTTCCCGTGGAAGCGGGGCCCTCGTGTGTTAGCGCGTTCGGGTCGCTCCTGCGAGTGCGCTTAAGTGGCATAGAGCGGCACTCGCAGAGCGAGTCGAACGCCGCCGCCGTACGTTTACCCCGTATGATGCGCACCCTCCTCTCCGCCGGTATCGTGTGTGCGGCCGCCGCCTGTCACTCTCAGCCCACCGCCGAAACCGCCGCCAAAGTCGATGCCGAGACCGTGGCGACCAAGCTCCCGCAGCCCAACCCCGCCGACACCCTCGCGCCAGCGTGGATGCCAACGGACCCCGCCGCCCGCGTCGCCATCCTGACCGGGCGTATCGACCCCGCCAAAGATTCTAATTTCATTGCAGTAGACCCCGCCCTCACCGACGGCGACCAAACCTATCTCCTCCGCCGCGAGACCGCCGACGCCATCACGCGCCTGATCACCGCCGCCAAGGCCGACGGTCTCACCTTTCGCGTCGTGTCTGCGACGCGCAATTTCGACCGCCAAGCCCAGATCTGGGGTGCTAAATGGCGCGGGGAGCGCACCCTCAGCAACGGTGTCAACCTCGGCACAGCCGACCTCTCCGACAGCGCCAAGGCCCGCATGATCTTACTGTACTCCTCGATGCCGGGCACGAGCCGCCACCACTGGGGCACCGACCTCGACCTCAACGTACTAGAGCCGGCCTACTGGACCAGTGGGAAGGGGGCCAAAGAGTACGCCTGGCTCCAGGCGCACGCTGCGGAGTACGGCTTCTTCCAGCCCTACACCTCCAAGGCAAATGGTCGCACCGGCTACGAAGAAGAGCGCTGGCACTGGAGCTACGGACCGCTCTCCCGCCCGCTGCTAGAACGTTACCGCGCCGAGGTCGGCTACCAGGACATCAGCGGCTTCGATGGCGCGCAGTCGGCACCGCTGGTCAACGCCATCGAGGAGTACGTCGGCGGCATCGCCCAGTAGAAAGGTCCGAAGGTTCTCCGCGGACCACGAGCTGGGGCTTTCAGGCTCAGCACCAAGATAAGTTAACGAACTTAACACCTGCAATGTAGTTGCAGGTGTTGAGGTGTTGCTTACCTTTGCCCCCGCTATGTCAACCCTCGCAACCGATCTTCTGCGCCGTCACGGCCTCCGCTCCACGCCCGCCCGCCGCACGGTAGTAGAGTGTCTGAGTGAGAGCCCGGCATCGCGGGCGCTCGCCGAGCTCGACGCCGCCTTTGACGGAGATCGCATTACGCTGTACCGTACGCTCAAATCTTTTGAGGAGGTTGGGCTCATTCACCGCGTACCCGATGCCACGGGCCAGCCGCGCTACGCTTTGTGTGGCGAGGGGTGCACGCCCAAAGCTCACGTCCACCAGCACCCTCACTTCCAGTGCGACGACTGCGGCCAGACGTACTGCTTGCCCGAAGTCGCGACCGTGACCCCCGTTTTGCCGCAAGGCTACCAACTCGCGCAGGTACACATCACCTACCAGGGCAGTTGCGTAGCGTGCGTTAGTCCCTCCGCGAGCGCATGAGTACGGCCTTCGCCAAAACGTTTTGTATCGGATGTTTGCTGGCGGGAGCCGTGCAGGTCAAGGCGCAGCAGTGTCTCTCGACGATCGTCGGGACGGTCACCGACGAGCACGACGGTCAGGCCCTCGACGCCTCGGCGGTGTATCTGCTCGGAGCGCAGGTCGGTGAGTACTCCGACGCCGAGGGGCGCTTTGAGTTGACGGTGGGTTGCGACGGCACGGACACCTTACTGGTAAGTCACATCGGCTGCGAGGATCGCCGCGTTCCAGTGCGGCTGTCCGGGCGGGACGATCAGACTCGACGTGCAGCTCGAGCACCACACCGAGCTCTTACAGGCGATCGAGGTCCACGGGCACCGCAACCTCACCAGTGCTGCCGATATTGGGGGGACGCTGTCCGGCGAGCAACTCGACCGTACGGTCGGTGCAGACCTCGCCGATGTACTGGCGCAGTTGCCGGGCGTCAGGACGGTAGCGACCGGGGCCAACGTGGGCCGGCCGATCGTCGATGGACTAAGTGGTGCCCGGCTACAGATCATTCAGGGTGGCTCGGCGCTCGCGAGCCAAGACTGGGGCGATGACCACGCTCCGGAAGTTGACCCTTTTGCAGCAGCCAACATTCAACTCGCACGCGGCGGGGCCACAGTCGGCTACGGGGCGTCCACGACTGGGGCAACCCTCATCGTCGAGGAGCCGGGGATGCCGACGCACGAAGGCGTGCACGGGCAGGTGCTCGGGATCGCTGCGTACAATGCTTCGCAGCTCGGTGGTGGCGTCGCGGTGGGCCAGCGGCTCAGCACCAAGTGGGGTTATCGTGCGCAAGGCTTCCATTCCACCTCCGCCGACGCACGTGCACCGGACTACGTGCTCTCTAATACGGCAGCGCGGCGGACCAGTGGACAAGGCCGGGTCTTTTACGCAGACTCGGCGTTTAACCTCGACCTAGGCTACCGCCTTTACCAACAGGAGTCCGGCATTCTGCGTGCAGCACACATCGGAAGTACCAGTGACTTCGAGCGCGCTCTCGAGAGTGGGGAGCCGACCATTATCCGGAATCGTACGCGTGACATCGACGCACCGCGCCAGGCCTCGACGCACCACTGGGTGAGTGCCCGGGGCGACTATCGACTACGTAGTCGAGACAAGGTCGAGTTCAATTACGGTACGCAGGTTAACCTGCGCCAGGAGTTCGATTTGCGTCGTGGTGGGCGCTCGGCGAAGCCCTCGCTCGACATGCGCCTCACGACGAACAACTTGCGACTTGCCTGGGTGCCGGAGCAGCAGCCGGGCTACCGCGGGAAGCTCGGAGCCGAGGTTACGAACGGCAGCAATCGCAACGTGCCCGGAACCGGCGTGCGACCGTTCGTACCTTACTACAACATTAATACCTACGGGGCCTTCGCCGAGCAGACGAGCGTTACCGACAAGGTTAGCTGGTCTTTGGGTGCGCGGGTAGACTATCGCCAGACGGACGCGATCTACTTCGACAGCGGGGACGATGGTGGTGCCCGCAACGAGCGCGTCGACCTCGGTCGCCGCGAGTGGGTCGGAGCGGCCTCGGCGGGGGTGGTGCGCTACTTCGACAGGGGCGCGAGCCTGCGGGGACGCTTGGCGTACGCGAGTCGGACTCCCAATCCGGCCGAGCGTTTTGCCGATGGCGTGCACCATGCGCTGGCGGTGATCGAGCGTGGGGACACGAGTATGCAAGTGGAGCACGGCCTGAAAGCGAGTCTCGGGGTCAGCTTCGAGCCGCGCGAGAAAGTCGCCATCCACCTGACGGGCTTTGCGCAGGCGTTTAGCAACTTCATCTACGCTCAGCAGGCTGCTGCACCCGAGCTCACGATCCGCGGCACCTTCCCCGTGTTCGAATACCGGCAGGCGGATGCCCTGCTCGTGGGCGTCGACTTCGACGTACACGCGCCCCTCGGACCTCTTCAGGTTAACACCCAGGTAAGCTACCTCTACGGCGAGCGGCGGGGTGGGCAGGCCCTGCCAGACATCTCGCCGTTTCGCATCGGGAGCGGCCTGAGCTACAGCCGGAGCTTTAACCGTCGTTTGAAAGACTGGCGCGCTGGCATCAACGGTGCCTACACTGCTCGCGCCAGTTATACACCGGACAATTTGCTGGCCCCGGCCCCTGATGCCTACTTCTTGCTCAGTGCCGAGCTAAGCGGTCACGTGCTGTTCGGTGAGCAGACCTTGGGCGTCCACCTTACCGCAAACAATCTACTCGATGCCCGCTACCGCGACTACCTCGACCGGCTGCGCTTTTACGCGGATCGGCCGGGGCGAGACGTACAGGTGCGCCTCTCTTACGACTTCTAAACCAAGCATTCACTACCCCTTTACACCACATCAACCCCCTCCATCATGAGCAACTTTAAGACACTCGGCTTTTGCCTCTTCGCCACCTCCCTCCTCTTCACCGCCTGTGACGACGACGATCCGATCATGGAGAACGAGGAAGAGGTGATTACTACGATGAGTATCGCGCTCTCGGGTACCGACGGTAGCACCATTCCGGCCGTTATGACCCTTCGCGACCTCGACGGCGACGGCGGTAATCCCCCCATCATCAGTGGCGCTTCTCTCAAGGCGAATACCACGTACACCTACGACATCACGATTCTCAACGAGCAGGAGACCCCCGTCGACGACATCACACTCGAAGTCCGCGACGAGGCTGCCGATCACCAGATCTTCTTCCGGTCGCAAGGCGGGCTCAATGTCACGACGACTTATAGCCTGGACGCGACCGAGCTTGATGGCAATGGCCGTCCCATCGGTCTCCGTGGCTCTCTTACGACAGGGGCCGCAAGTACGGGCAATCTCACGGTGACGCTGCGCCACGAGCCAAACAAAGGTGCCGATGGCGTCGCTGCGGGTAATATCGCCAACGCTGGCGGTGAAACCGACATTGAGGCGGTTTTCCCGGTTACGGTTCAGTAGCGCCTTGCCTACATCTTCGCCTACCCGATCGATGGGCGAGGAATAATTTCATGCAGCCATGGGCAGATCCCTGCTTAGGGCTGTTCTTTGTGGCTATGCAGGACATCTTCGTACGCTACGAGAATTTACTCAAGTCGCAGGGCTTCGACTTCGAGCGCACGGACTTCGAGCGGCCTTGGGGGGGGTTCTTTGTTATCGACGAGACGCAGGCTCCCGACTTTATCAAGCGCTACTTTCCGGGACTTCAGGCTGCGGATCTCATTGGGGGCCGCAAAGTGAGTCCGAAGATATTGGTGGTCTCGCCGCATATGCGCCTGAGTTGGCAGTACCACCACCGCCGTGAAGAAGTGTGGCGCGTGGTGGAAGGTCCGGTGGCCGTGGCGCACGGTCCGAGCGACGAGCAGCCCGCCCCGAATACCTACGAGACGGGCGCTACGCTCACCTTGTCCAAGGGTGAGCGCCACCGACTCATCGGCCTCGACAACTACGGCATCGTCGCCGAGATATGGCAGCACACCGACCCGGGTGCGCCGAGCGACGAGGAGGACATCGTGCGGCTGCAGGACGACTTTGGGCGGGGGTAGGAGCGCGGCTACCATGCTCTGCATGGGCGCTCCTTCCGCCGCCGAATCTTTACTGGGCGCTCCTTCCTTCGCCGAACCTTTACGATGCATTTGTGTCTAAACGAAACTTTTTGATAGCTTTGGTTGGTGCTCAACGGGGCGCCCATGCGGAGCGCGCGGCTGCCATGCTCTGCATGGGCGCTCCTTCCGCCGCCGAACCTTTACGATGCATTTGTGTCTAAACGAAACTTTTTAATAGCTTTGGTGGGTGCTCAACGGGGCGCCCATGCGGAGCATGGCAGCCGCGCCCCGTTGAGCACCCACCAAAGCTTTCGAGAATGCCCCGTCCCCAGCCCCTACCTGTTTCTCCTGGTCAAGAATCCGTTTGGGATTACCCCAGGCCACCTCGTTTGGAGGCTGTCGCCAAAACACTCCGCGTAGAGTTTGGGGGGCAGGTGCTGGCGAATAGCAATGAGTGCTACCGGGTGCTGGAGACGAGCCACCCGCCGGTGTATTACTTCCCGCCGGGTGACGTGCGGATGGATCTACTCGTGGCCTCGCCGGGCAACGCCTCTAACTGCGAGTGGAAGGGGCAGGCGAAGTACTTCGACGCGGTAGCGGGCAGCCATCGCTCGGCGCAGGTGGCCTGGACGTACGCTACGCCTGTGGAGGCTTTTGGCCCGATCAAGGACTACCTCGCCTTTTACGCGGCCCGCGTCGATGCCTGCTACGTAGACGATGAGTTGGTGACACCGCAGCCGGGCAACTTCTACGGCGGGTGGATCACGAGCGATGTGGTGGGGCCGTTTAAGGGTGGCGAGGGAAGTTGGGGCTGGTGATGCACTATGTTCTCCTGCCGGGACTTCACGGCTCGGCGCGGCTGTTCGATACATTCGTAGCGGCGGCGCCTCAAGGGGCCAAGTTTACGCGGGTGGCTTATCCAATGGCGGGGGCGCAGGATTATGACACACTGACTCGTTTTGCAGAAGCGGCACTGCCAACGGATCAGGACTTCGTGATCGTCGCGGAGTCTTTTAGTGGTCCGATCGGGGTGCGCCTTTCGGCAAAACACCCGGCCGGGCTCGTGGCCCTGGTCTTGGTGGCGAGTTTTGTGCGGAGTCCGGTGCCGCGGGTTTTGGCAAAAGCCCCTAGGTGGGTGTACAGGCTGTTGCCCATGTACAATCGGCTGCCGAGGATCTTGCTTGGGGGCTGGGCGCGGGAGGGCAGCTTTGACAAGGCGTTGCGAGAGGAGCTGGAGGCGGTGACGCGGGCGGTCTTTTACGGGCGGGTGCGGGCTATTCTGACGGTGGACGAGAGGGTTGCTTTGGCACGCGTTCGCGTGCCGGTGCTGTACGTGCGGGCTGGCCGGGATTGGGTGGTGGCCGGGAGGAGCGGGCGTATCGTAAAACTCGCAAGGCCAGAGTTCGCACTGGTGGAGGTAGAGGGACCACATCTGTTGGCGCAGGTGGTGCCGGAGCAGCTTTGGGCGGCGGTGGAGGACTTTTTGGCGACTGGGTGACGCTTCCGGCCCAGGACCTTCGCTTGTGCGCTAGGCTCCTCTTTCGTGAACGATGAGCCGACCGTCGTGTCCGATGCACTGTAGCGTATCGACATCTACGGCGTAAAGCACAGCTCCATCATGCTTGCCCGTTCCGGTGTCGCAGGCCATCACTTTGCTGTGCCGTAGGAGCATCGGCTCCGAGAGGCTGGCGTCGAACATCTGTACGGGCGTGTGTCCAAGAAACACCATGTCGAACTTCTCCTTCGTCGCGAAGCTGCCGGTGCGCTGCCACCGCTCGGAGGTCTCATTGTTGAAGTAAGCGAGCTTGAGGAAGTCCCGGTCCCACATCAGTACTTGGGGGTTGTTGAAGACGGGGTTGGCGATGGTATGGTGGCGGTGCATCCCGGCGTGGACGAAGAGCTTATTGTCGTGGACGTGATACGCATCCAGCCCGAGGAAGAACGGCAGGTGGACAGACGGGTCAACGCCCGCGCGCTCGTAGCTGCGGTAGGCGATCTCGGCCCCGTGGGGCCAAAGTGGGTAGGTGCTCGCATCGTGGACGCCACCCTGCTTAGCTGCCGCGATGATGCCCTTCGCAAATTCAGCGTCGTGGTTGCCGTTGAGGCAGACCAGCTCGCACTCCTGGCGCAGGGCCAGCACTCGCTCGACGACGGCGTAGGAGTCCGGTCCGCGGTCGACGTAGTCACCGCCGAGGATGATTTTGTCGGCGGGTTTTGGCGAAAGCCTGGCTAACAGCGCCTCGAACTTGTCGCGCTCGCCGTGGATGTCGGTGATGAAGTACGTGGGCATGCTCACCCAACGCCCACGCACCAATAAAGCCCACTCAGCCACGTCCATAGCAAGATGAACAGCACGTGCATCACCGTCTCAAAGCGCTTGCCACGCCATAGCTCGGCCGAGTACCCGAAGAATTGCACCCCGAGCCGCACCGTCCAGAAGATCGCGATGCCCGTAGCTACGGTTTTGCCGAAAGGCGTCCCCGCCAACTCCTCTGCGTACGCCAAGCTCAACACCCCGATGCCCGCCACCGTCAGCGCGACGAAGAGCGTGTGGATCTGCAACATCTCCGCGTTGATGAGACTGATGCGCGGCAACTCGGCAGCCCACTCGAAGTACCACGGGAAGAGGACGTGAATCAGCGCCAGCACCAGCAGGATCGCCCCCGAGATCTGTAGCGCGAGGATCATGCGCGACCGAGGGTGAAGATCCGGAGCAGGGGCGTGTGGCGGCGCTCGTCGAGGACGGTGAGGTCAGCGCTGGCAAAGGTGCGGAGCCAGGCTACGTGCGTGTGGAAGTGCCCGACGCCGATGGTGTAGGCGAGGGCGTTGGGTAGGTCGCGCAGGTGCTCCACGACCACTATGCGGCCGCTGTCGCCGATGACGGTGGCGAGTTGCTCGAAGAAAGTGATGCGCTCGGCTTCATCGCGGACTTCGTGAGCCGAAAGGACCGCCACGATGAGATCGGCCCCCCCGAGTTTTGCGGAAGCGGACTGTGTCTCGATCTGCACCGTATCAGGAGGCGAAGGGTAAGCGGCACGCGCCCGGGAGATGGACGCTTCGGTGTGTAAGCTCGGATCGTAAAAGTCCGTCGGGACGATCTCTGCCTCTGGATATCGCTCGCGCAGCAACAGCGTGAACTCATCGAAGCCTGCACTGATATTAATGACCCGTGAGGGTGGGGTAGTGACGCCGCTTTCGCGCAAAACCTGCGGTAGCCACGCTAAGTCGTAAAAGCCGCTGGCGTCATATACCCAGTACGTGGCCACCAGCGAACTCAGCGTCACGAGGCCTCCGCCGATCACGAGGCCAGCCGCAAGGCCACCGAGGAAGGTTGCTCCGAACCAGAGCGCGCAGGCCATGCCTACCACTAAGCCCGCGCCCGCAGCCCCGTAGAAGGGCCAGTTGAACCGCACCACGTTACTGAGCCCCTGCAGCGGCGTCCTCGTCAAAGCTATGCGTGTGTCCATGTCTCAGTCGTTCCTTTTCGCCAGCTATAGGGGATGTCCTGTACCCAGAAAGCACTCGCGAGCTGGGCGTTCGCAAATTCGGGTTTGTCCAGAAAGCCGACACTCGCCGCCGTAACGGCCACCGGCTGCGGCTTCCAGTTCTCGCGCACGCCCTCGACGATAATGACTTGCCTACGCGCCGCGTCGAAGCTAAACGTGAACGGCATCGGTCCGGCGAAGCGACGCGCCTCCTTCCAGGTGCTAAACGGGGAGCCTTTCGGCAAAACGCTGCCTTTGTCGAGTTCCAAATCCACGTGTAGTCCGGCGGCGGCGGAGTTGATTTGGTAGTGGCGCGGCCATCGCTCCTGGCGGATGTCGACCGTCCGGTATTTGTAGTGCGTCATCAGGCCCCCGAGCAGCGTCAACAGGGGCGAGTCCGTGTCGCTCCCGAGCACGTACAGATCTCGGAGTCGCTTGCCGCGCGCATCGACGTAGCGCACGAAGATCCGGTAGCCGATCAAGGTCATGTCCCGCCCGAGGAAGGCTGGCAGACCGCGCGGCCGCAGCCGCCGCGTCTGCACCATGGCCACCGCTACGTAGCCAAGTTCGGGCGCCTTGTCCCAGGTGTCGAGCTGGAGCGGAGCCGGCAGTAGTGGCTCGAGCTGTTTGGCCGACACCGCGTAGGTCAGCACCGCAGACTGGTCGAACCACGCATCGACGGCGAAGGGGTGAGCCTGGAGGCGAGAGGAGAGGGACATATTAAGGTCGGGGTTCGGCGTGAGACTAGTGCTTTGGTGCGAGATGAAAGCCGTGCACGTACACCGCCGCACAAAAGCCGGCCGCAGACAGCGCATTTAGCCGTCCGAAAAGTAGCAGGTCTTGTGCGCGGATGGCCTCCAAAACATTCATGGTCGACACCAGGCCTATCTGTACGACAGCCGTCTCGCGCGGCTGGTGCCCAGCCAAGATGCACACGCCGAGCGCTACTTCCCCGAAGCCGATGCCTACCGTGATTGGCCGCGCCCAGCCCTCCCCGAGCACCCGCCCTACAATTTTGGTATGCCGCGGCACGCGGTTTAGCACCTTCGCATAGAGCCCGTTGACGATCCACACCGCCGCGATGCCACTGCGAAGCGTACGCTCACTAAAGCTTGTGTTTGACATCCTTTACTTCTTGCCCGTCACCGCCCACGCCAGGCCCGCCGCCAGGTGCTCCCGAAAAAACGGCATCGCGTAGGTCTCGTCCATGTGTCCAATGCCTGTGTAAAAGGCCCGCCCGCCGCCGTGCTCGTGGTACCACCCCAGCGGATGAAAAGCCCCCATCTTGCTTGCGCCTTTCCACCCGCGCTGCGAGTACGACATGGTGTCGACGCGGTAGAGGTAGGTTAAGTCATCAGCGTAAGGCTCGGTGTACTCGTACCACTCCTCAAAGATTCGCAGGCTGTCGCCAAAACCCGCCATCCCCGGGAAGTCACTCTCGATCGGTAGGATCGTTCCCTTCTGGTGCTCTGGGTGTTGCACAAACTGCCGCCCGACCAAGGTCCTATAAAACGGCCACTCGTACTCCGTATCTGCCGCCGCGTGCACCCCGACGAAGCCCTTCCCCGCCGCGATAAACCGCTCGAAAGCCGCCTCCCCTTTGCTATCGAGCACGTTGCCCGTCGTACTCATGAAGACGACGGCCGCATAGGGAGCAAGTCCGCTTTCGCTAAAACGCGTAGAATCCTCGGTAGCGTCAATCTCGTAACCGAGCGTAGCCCCGAGTTCGCGGATGGCCTGGATGCCCACCGGGATGGAGGAGTGCCGGAAGCCGCCGGTCTTCGAGAAGACGAGGATCTTGGGTTGGACGGCGTTGGCTTCGGCGGAGGCCATTGGCTTTGGCGTACAGCTTATAAGTACGAGCGCTAGGGCGAATAGGATCGAGAGCGCAACTGATGATAAAGGATGGCGGGGGCGCATGGCGGGCGTGTTTTGGCGAAAGCTAGCTGAAAATAGTAGGTGTGAGAAAGGGACAGTGGTTTGTTGTTACCAGCTTCTCGAAGGAGCACCTTCGTCATTGGGCGCCAGACGCGCCCCGCGGCCCACGGTTTAGCGTGCTTCAGCGCACGACCCCTCGGCGGAGCCGATCATAACGGCCGTAAAGCAATTACTACTGAGCGCTTTCCTCAACACCCACGGTGCTTTACACCGCTCGCCTTCGGCTCGGGGTGGCACCCTAAAGGGCGCTGAACCGTAGTCTAACGCCCCCGACGTACGTGCCTTAGGATACCCCTCACCGCCGCCCCCTTTCCCGAGCTCCACCCCCAATCACCCCAAAGTCCAACCCAATCGCCAGCACCATCCCCACGAGCGGCCAAAGCGTCCAGGCCCCACCGAAATAATGCTGCACCACCGCGTACCAAATTGTAGTTAGCGGCGCAAATAGCAGCCCCAAGATCGGAATCAAAATCCCGGTGTATACCCCCGAAAACCAGTTTGTAAAGAACCATAGAATCAACAGCAGCAAGCGTGGGAAGCTGGCGCCGAGGATAAAGAGTAGACAGGGCATAGGACGGGGGTTGGATGTTTGGGGAACACAGTCAGCGCGAGCGCCGTTGCAACGGTACGCCGAACACCACGCTCGGCTTCTGCTAAATGTACATCAAACGAAATATCGACCTGAGCCTCGTGCTCCGGTACGCCTGGCCGATCCTGCTCGGGACGACCATCTACTCGCTGACGATTGTCGTGCTTTATCACCTCCTCGAGTTCACCTGGCTTCACGTCCCCTTCGAACTCGTCGGTACGGTTGGCATCGCGGTGTCCTTCTTTATCGGGTTCAAGAACTCCCAGAGCTACGATCGCTTCTGGGAGGGGCGCAAGATATGGGGCGCGATCGTCAACTACTCTCGGACCTGGGCCAACCAGGTGCTCACGCTCATTACGCTCGCAGAGGCTGACGGCCGCCTGTCGCGTGCGGAACTCCGCGAGCATCAGCGCGTGCTGATTTACCGCCACATCGCTTGGCTCCATGCTCTACGTGTACAACTGCGGCAGCCGACCAGCTTCTCGATGAAAGAGAACGTCCTCATTGAGAACCTCGTCGAAGAGCACGACGAGGGCGAGCACGTCTACGGCGTCATCCGGGACTACATCTCCGACACCGAGCGCAAGGATCTTTACGATCGCAAGAACGTCGCTACGCACCTCATCAAAAACCAAGGTCGCCACCTCATGACCCTCAAGGAGGAGTATGGCCTGATGGACGGCTTCGACCATATGATGCTGATGAAGTGCCTGGAGGAGTTCTACAATTTCCAGGGCATGTGTGAGCGCATCAAAAACACGCCCTTCCCCCGGCAGTACGCCTACTTCTCGAAGCTTTTTACCCTCATCCTCGTAGCCTTGTTGCCATTAGGTCTGATTGACGTACTCGAGAAGGCCTATGCCGGAGGAGAGGCAATTGAACTAACGCGGGTTGCCGTGGCCGTGATCCCGATGACGGTGCTGGTATCGTGGATGTTCCTCACCTGGGAGACGATCGGCGACAACTCCGAGGACCCCTTCGAGAACCGCCCCAACGACGTCCCGATGACGGCCCTCACGCGCGTCATCGAGATCGACCTACGCGACATGCTCGACGAGGAGGAGTTGCCGGAGAAGGAGCCGGCGAAGGATAATATTTTGTACTAGCTAGCCCTATGCCCCAACACTACTACCTCCGGCGCACCTTCTTCGTGCTTGCCACGGCCTGCCTGGTGGTCTTCACCATGGTGCAGGCCAAGGCGGTGCTGGTGCCGCTGGCCTTTGCGGCCGTCTTCGCGACCCTACTGAGCTACGTGGTCGAATGGCTCGAGCGCTGGATCCCGCGGGGGGTAGCCATCGCGATCAGCGTGCTTAGTCTAGCGGGCATTGTCATAGGATTGGGCTTCCTCACCGGGCGACAAGCAGCTGAGTTCATCGAGGGCCTACCCGCCCTCCAGTCGCAGTTCGACAAATTCGCCGACGACGCCATCGGCTGGGTCTCTCATAACTCCGGCGTCTCGGAGCAGAGCATTACCGAGCGCGTCGATGAGCGTATCGACGCCGCGCCCCAGCGACTCTTATCCGCCGCCCGCACTGCCGCTGGTGGCGCGACCGCCTTCCTGGCGGACCTGCTGCTGTTCTTCGTCTACCTTACGCTGCTCCTCCTGGCGCGCGACCACCTCCAGCGCTTCGTGCTCCGACTCGCACCGGACGACTCGCGCGAGAACGTCCGTGACACGCTCGACTCCGTCCAAAACGTTGCCGGGCAGTACCTCTGGGGGCAGGCTATCCTCACCGCCGTTCTTTTTGGCGTCTATGCGGCGGGCTTCTCGATCGCCGGGCTCGAGTACGCGCTTATCGTAGCTGGTGTTGGCGCCACCTTCTCGATCATCCCCTACCTCGGTAACGTGCTCGCGGCGCTGCTCGTAGTCGTGGTCGCGACCCTCTCCGGCGACTTTGTCAATGTCATCTTCATCTGCCTCGGGACGATGGCCGTCTCGCAGGTTATCGAAAGCTACATCCTCCAGCCGCTGGTAGTGGGCGGGAAGGTCGGGCTGCATCCGCTCTCTACGGTCGTCGGCGTCATTGGGCTGAGTGCTATCTGGGGTTTGCCCGGCGCGATTCTCGCGATTCCTCTGCTCGGTGCGCTTCGGCAGATCTTGTACCACGTCCCGAATGGCGCGCCGTGGGCGTATTTGCTGGGTGAGCCTGAGGAGGGGGTTAGTTAGGCTCTCACCTCAGCATATTTCAGAAGCGCTAACTAAAGCCGACAAATTAGACCACGTGTCTCAAACCAGCGAGTCGTACTCGCGTGCTCCTACCGTTTGGCGGCGACCGGGTGGCCCGACACCAGTTTTTAACACGGAGGCACCGAGGTCACGGAGGGGCACAGAGTTGCTGTCGCGGGCGACAGGAGGCACGGAGCTACGGGGTCACGCCTCGGGCGCCGCTGCCGCCCCATAGCTCCGTGGCTCGTACCGCTTGGCAGCGACCGGGTGGCCCGACACCAGTTTTTAACACGGAGGCACCGAGGTCACGGAGGGGCACAGAGTTGCTGTCGCGGGCGACAGGAGGCACGGAGCTACGGGGCCACGCCTCGGGCGCCGCTGCCGCTCCACATCTCCGTGCCTCCGCGGCGCAAAGCGCCGCGTACCTCTATGCCCCTCCGTGCCCTCCGTGCCTCCGTGTTAAGAGCGCCACCCCTAAGGCTAGCATTATCATTGCTTGATTTAGGCGGACAGTATCAGTCCGGAGTACAACGCTCGCAGTACCTCACCCCCTCTAAACCCTAACAACATATTGCGCGATCATCAAATCCAACCGCCAGATGATCCCATGCCCAACGTCAACCCCGCACCCGCAGACCCTGCCACCGGCCGCCACCACCTCGTCCGCCGCGCCCTCTTCGTCCTGGCCCTCGTCGTGCTCACCGTCTACGCCCTCATCCAGGCCCAGGCCATTCTCCTGCCGCTGGCCTTCGCCGGGCTCTTCGCGATGCTCTTCAGCCCCGTCGTTGACTGGCTCGCCGACCGTATGAAGCGCGGTATCGCCATCGCCATCGTGACCGTCGGACTCCTCGCCCTCCTGGTCGGCATCCTCATGCTGGCCGGCAACCAAATCGCCAGCTTCTCGAGCGACCTCCCTGCTATTCAGGACAAGGCCGCTCAACTCATCGAAGACGCCCAGTCCTGGGCCAGCACCCAACTCAACATCGAGGAGTCCCGCATCGAGGAGCGCGTAGATCGCCAACTAGACGAGGCCCCACGAAAGATCGCTACCCAAGCGCAGTCCTGGGCCGGCACGCTCACCGGTTTCCTCGGTGACGTCTTCCTGTTTTTCGTCTACCTCATCCTTTTGCTCTCTATGCGGGACCGCCTCCGCAACTTCGTCCTCAAGCTCTCTCCCAATGATCGCCGCGAGACCACCAAGCACACCATGGACGAGGTCCGCAAGGTGGCCGGACAGTACCTCTGGGGTCGGCTCATCCTCATCGCCGTGCTCTTCGGCATCTATATCGGCGGCTTCACGATCGCCGGGCTCAGCTACGGCCTCGTGATCGCCGCCATCGCCGCGGCCCTCAGCATCATCCCCTACTTCGGCAACATCGTCGCCGCCGGGCTCGTCCTCGTCGTCGCCGCCTTCTCGGACGACGTGCAGTCCACCTTACTCATCACCCTCGGCACCATGGCCTTCGCGCAGGTTATCGAGAGCTACGTTCTCGAGCCCCTCGTGGTCGGCGACAAGGTGGACCTCAATCCGATCACGACCGTGATTGCGGTGGTAGCCTTTACGAGTATCTGGGGCGTGGCGGGATCTATTCTGGCCCTGCCTATTGTAGGAATACTCAGGCAGGTGCTGGCCGTGATGCCGAGAGGGGAGCCCTGGGCGTATTTGTTGAGTAACGGGGATGGGGATAGCTAGGTGCCCATGCGACAGCCCAGCCCGGCTCGGGTCGCTTCGCTTCCCCTCGCCAGACTACTCAGGACAAGGCAACTCCCGCAAGCGGGCCCCTCTTATCCTTCGTAGCGAATGGCAAACCTGCCGGCCCGCTACGTCCGAGGTGCAGTTCTGAGTGGGCCGGCAGGTCCACCATTCGCAAGGCCAGTCTGCCCGCCGAGGCCGCAGGCCGACCGCGGGCGGGCTGGGCGACTGGGCTTTTCATCTCTCCCCTCTCAACTCTCAACTTCCCTCCACCCGATCCCACCCCCATCCTCCTTCAGCCACCCATCCGCCACCTCATACTCTGGCATCGCGTCGTAGACCAACTTCCAAAATCGATCTGAGTGATTCATCTCTATTCGGTGCGCTAACTCATGTACAATGACCGCCTTCCGGCAAAACGCCGGCGCCCCCAATAGCCTAGTCGATAGCGAAATCGTCCCACTCGTCGAGCAGGAGCCCCACCGTGAGGTGGTCGCCGAGAGCTTCACCCGCGTCACGCCCACCCGAAAGTGCTCCGCATTCAGCGCCAAGACTTCCTCAGTGAGTTGCGCTTGCATCCGATTCGCGATCACCTTATAGAGCAGTTTCTCGACGAGGACCGCTTTCTCGCCAGCGTCCACATCCGTCGGCAGTTTGATCGTTACCGGCCAGGCTCCGTCGACGAGGGGGGAGCCAGTTTTGGCGGAAGCCCCCCGCACGTCACCATATATAAAGGAGAGCCGCAAGCAGTGCTCGCCGAGCGCCCAGGTCTGCCCTTCAGCGAACTCCTTTGGCGTGTGGGCGGCCTCCAGCTTCGGACGGCGTTCGACGACTTCCGTAAGCCAGTCCATGAAGCCGGTCCGCTGCTTCACGAAGTCTGCCTGCGTAATGCCGTAGGGCACTCGCAAATAAGCCTTTCGCTGCGTAAGAGAGTAGCGACTGTTGCGCCGCTGCTCCTGGACAATCTCATACTTCACCTCCGCGGCGCCGACCGATAGCACGGCCGCTTCCAACAGTTTTGGCGAAAGCCGTCTGATGCCTTTGCTTGGCCTTCGCTTAGCCACGCGACTCTAACTCCTGCATCGCGTCGATGAGCAACTGCACGCTCTCCATTTCCATGGCATTATATATAGAGGCCCGGTAGCCACCCACCGAACGGTGACCCGGCAGCCCGTCGAGGCTCGACGCCTTGCAGATCTTGTCGAAAGTGGCCTTGTGCGCCTCGTCGTGAAGGTCGAAGCAGGCGTTCATCTTCGAACGGTCTTCAGTGGCGACCTGGCCGAAGAAGAGCGGATTGCGGTCGATCTCGGCGTAGAGGGCCGCGGCCTTCGCGTCATTGCGCTTTTCCATGGCGGCGACGCCACCTTGCTCCTTGACCCACTGCATCGTGAGTAGGCTCACGTAGACGGCAAAGCAGGGCGGCGTGTTGAACATCGACCCGGCCTCGATGTGGTTGTGGTAGTCCACCATGCTCGGGTTGTCCCGCTTGGCCTGCCCGACCATGTCCTTGCGCATGATGACCAGCGTCGCGCCGGCCGGACCCATGTTCTTCTGCGCACCCGCGTAGATGAGCCCGAAACGCTCCGTTGGGATGGCACGGCTAAAGATGTCCGAACTCATGTCGGCTACCAGGGGCACGGTGGTCTCGGGGAACTCGTGGATCTGCGTCCCGAAGATGGTGTTGTTGCTCGTGACGTGGAAGTAGTCACCATCCGTAGGGGCGGTATAGTCCTTGGGGATGTACTTGTAGTTGTCCGCTTTGGAGCTGGCCACGACGTTGGTCTTGCCGTACTTCTTCGACTCCTTAATGGCCTTCGCACTCCAGGTGCCGGTGTCGAGGTAGTGCGCGGTGCCCGTCTCGGTGAGCAAATTGGCGGGCACTTGGAAGAACTGCGTACTCGCGCCGCCCTGTAAAAAGAGCGAAGCGTAGTCGTCCCCGAAGCCGAGCAGCTCCTTCGAGAGTTCGAGCGCCTCGTCCATGACGGCCACGAAGGGCTTGGAGCGGTGGGAGATCTCAAGGATGGAGAGTCCGAGTCCGCCGAATTCATGGATGGATTCGGCGGCTTTCGCCAAAACCGACTGCGGGAGGATGGCTGGGCCGGCACTGAAGTTATGGACTTTCGAGGCTGCGGAGGGCTGGGACATACCGGAAGCGGCCTGGGCTTTAGCGTAGGCGGTGGTGGATTGGCTCATGGGGTGACTCGTTATATAAGGAGTGATGCGGCGGCGAAAGTAGCGGTACGCCGGTGTGTGACGTAACGTGCCAGCGGGTCTTTGGTGGCGGCGAGAAGAAATTTTAGGAATTTTCGTCTTGGATGCTTGCGCAAGTAAAATGTCGGCCTACATTTGCGGCCGCTTACGGAAAACCGGCAAGGGCAACGGCCCGCCAACCGGCCGGACAGCAAAAAAAAGGCAAAGAAAAAGCTTGCAAGTATAGACGAGCAGCGTATCTTTGCCGCCCGCTTCGAACGAGGAGTGGAAAGAAATAAGCCGAACGGCAGCGAACTCGTGAGACGGAGTTGCCAGTGACGCGAAGATTTCATTGACATCAGGGAGGAAGAGACAACGTAAGGAAGCCGCCCGGGCCTTGGTCCGGGCGGCGAACGAATTGCTAGATTTAAGATAATAAGCCAGGCAGCGATTGAATCGCTATCGATGCTGCTTTCGAGCACAACGATGGAGAGTTTGATCCTGGCTCAGGATGAACGCTAGCGGGAGGCTTAATACATGCAAGTCGCAGGGTAGAGTGGATTTATTCATTTGAGACTGGCGCACGGGTGAGTAACGCGTACGTGACCTACCTACGAGAGGTGGATAGCCCTGGGAAACTGGGAGTAAACCGCCATGGTCTTTTTGGTCTACATGG
>CAWIMC010000022.1:0-297500 GCA_963837005.1 Lewinellaceae bacterium | reverse complement strand
CTGTGGAGGTCCGAACCGGTAGACGTTGAAAAGTCTTCGGATGACCTGTGGGTAGGGGTGAAAGGCTAATCAAACTTGGAGATAGCTCGTACTCCCCGAAATGCATTTAGGTGCAGCGTCGGACAGTACAGACTGTCGAGGAGGTAGAGCTACCAATTGGGCTAGGGGGCTTCGCGGCCTACCAACCCCAGATGAACTCCGAATGCCTCGATAGATTGGTCCGGCAGTGAGGCCGCGGGTGCTAAGGTCCGCGGCCGAGAGGGGAACAACCCAGACCATCAGCTAAGGTCCCTAAATTCGAGCTGAGTTGATTCGAACGATGTGGGAGCGCTTTGACAGCTAGGATGTTGGCTTGGAAGCAGCCATCCATTTAAAGAGTGCGTAACAGCTCACTAGTCGAGCGTTCCCGCGCGGAAAATACTCGGGCATAAGCTCGGTACCGAAGCTATGGATCTACGTGACCCACCGTTGGTGGGTAGTAGGTGGTAGGGGAGCATTCCGGCCAGCGGAGAAGGTCGACCGGCGAGGTCGGCTGGAGCGGCCGGAAAAGAAAATGTAGGCATGAGTAACGATAACGGGGGCGAGAAACCCCCGCGCCGTAAGACTAAGGTTTCCGGGGACGATGCTAATCAGAACCGGGTTAGTCGGAACCTAAGGCGTACCCGAGAGGGGAGAGCCGATGGCAAACGGGTTAATATTCCCGTACCCGCGCTAGTATGCGAAGGGGGGACGGAGGTGCGTAAGGCTCGCCCGGTGACGGAAGTCCGGGTTGAAGGGGGGTAGGTGTTGATTGCGGTAGTTAAGTACGCTGCGAGAGCCGAGCCCCGATAGTACACCAATGCCCACGGGCGGCGGTGATAGTAGCCCCAAGCGGACTCCCAAGAAAAGCCCCTAAGTTGTAGCTAGAAGGCGGTCCGTACCGTAAACCGACACAGGTAGTCGAGGAGAGTATCCTCAGGCGCTCGAGTGATTCGCGGCTAAGGAACTAGGCAAAATTGACCCGTAACTTCGGGAGAAGGGTCGCCCCACCGGGTGCGCGTTTACGTGTGCTTGTGGTGGGGCCGCAGTGAAGAGGCCCAGGCGACTGTTTAGCAAAAACACAGGACTCTGCAAAGCCGTGAGGCGACGTATAGGGTCTGACACCTGCCCGGTGCTGGAAGGTTAAGGGAGGGGCTTAGTGGGATTCGTCCTGCGAAGGTCTTGACTGAAGCCCCAGTAAACGGCGGCCGTAACTATAACGGTCCTAAGGTAGCGAAATTCCTTGTCGGGTAAGTTCCGACCTGCACGAATGGTGTAACGATCTGGGCACTGTCTCGGCCGCGAGCTCGGTGAAATTGAAGTATCGGTGAAGATGCCGATTACCCGCGATGGGACGAAAAGACCCCGTGAACCTTTACTATAGCTTCACATTGGGTTTGGGTGCAGAGTGTGTAGGATAGGTGGGAGGCAATGAAGGTGGGTCGCCAGACCTGCTGGAGTCGACCTTGAAATACCACCCTCTCTGTACCTAGATTCTAACCCTACGGCAAGTGGGGGACCGTGTGTGGTGGGTAGTTTGACTGGGGTGGTCGCCTCCTAAAGAGTAACGGAGGCTCGCAAAGGTACCCTCAGCCTGGCCGGCAATCAGGCGCGGAGCGTATGAGTAGAAGGGTGCTTGACTGGGAGACCGACGGGTCGATCAGGAGCGAAAGCTGGCTCAAGTGATCCGGTGGTCCCGCATGGGAGGGCCATCGCTCAAAGGATAAAAGGTACTCCGGGGATAACAGGCTGATCTCCCCCAAGAGCTCACATCGACGGGGAGGTTTGGCACCTCGATGTCGGCTCGTCACATCCTGGGGCTGGAGAAGGTCCCAAGGGTTGGGCTGTTCGCCCATTAAAGTGGCACGCGAGCTGGGTTCAGAACGTCGTAAGACAGTTCGGTCTCTATCTATCGTGGGCGCGGGAGCATTGCGTGGGGCTGACTCTAGTACGAGAGGACCGAGTCGGACGCACCTCTAGTGTACCGGTTATGGCGCCAGCTGTACCGCCGGGTAGCTATGTGCGGGACGGATAAGCGCTGAAGGCATCTAAGCGCGAAGCCGGCCACAAGATGAGTGCTCCATTGCTGTAGAGCATGAAGGGCCGTAGAAGACGACTACGTCGATAGGCTATAGGTCGAAGTGTGGTAACATACGCAGCCGAGTAGTACTAATCGCCCAATAGCTTCCTTTATTTAATCTAACGACCTCACAGGTCACAATCAAACTATTCCAACATCCTTGTCAAGGCTACACGCTCCGTGCGTGCCGCAATACAGGACAGCGAGAAACGTCTCGCACCGATCAAAGCCCTAGGGCGGTCGATCAAGTCCACACGATTTAAGGCGGTTATAGCGGGGGGGATCCACCTCTTCCCATTCCGAACAGAGAAGTTAAGCCCCTTAGCGCCGATGGTACTGCCCCGAGCGGGTGGGAGAGTAGGTAGCCGCCGCCTTCTTAAGACTGTAAAGGGTCGTCACGCATCACGCGTGGCGGCCCTTTCGTCGTTTACGCGGCGGCTTCACGCCTCCGGCGTGGCCGCGTAAACGACGAAAGGGCCGTGGAGGCGAAGTTAGACGAGCCGGTGCACGAGCCGTGTTTGCCTGGCTCCGCCAGGTCCCCAGCCCGTCGTCATGTCTCGACACCTGGCAGCGTGACTAGGGGGCCCGTTAGGGGATCTAGTCTAAGCAGGCAAACACGGCCCGTCCCCCGCATCCTCCCCTCCCCAACTCCCGTTACACCAACCATCTTCGCGGTACCTCTCATCGCCAGTATCTCCCCCGCTCCTTGCCGATGCTTTACTCGATATTCCGATTCGAACCATTGCGATTTGTCACAGCCGTTTTTGCCTCGCTGCTGTTCCTCTTCGCATCCCCTCGACTCACCGCCCAAACCCCCACCTGGCAACAGCAGGCCGACTACGACATCGCGGTTGCACTCGACCCCAGTACCCACACACTGCGCGCTTCAGGCACACTCACCTATCACAACAACAGCCCCAAGTCACTAGACAGTCTGCCGCTACAACTGTGGGCGAACGCCTACGCGCACCGAGACAGCCCTTACGCCAAGCAGGTTCGACGCTATGGGCAAACCGATTTTGCGTTCGCAGACGAGCGGGATTTGGGCGGCTACTCCGCACTCACTTTCACGGGCAACGATGTCGCTAGAACAAGGGTCGACAATCCAGAACTGACCTGGGTACACCTCGTCAATCCGATCGGCTCCGGCGATAGCGTCGCGATCGACTTTAGCTACCGCCTGCGCGTCCCCAAGACCTTCAGTCGGATGGGCCGCGACAAGGAGGCCTACCAGATCACGCAGTGGTACCCCAAGGTCGCCCTGTACGATAAGGAGGGTTGGCATCCCTTGCCTTACCTCGACTTCGGTGAGTACTATAATGATTTTGGCAATTACCGGGTTTCCATTACAGTGCCTAGCAACGGTATCGTTGCGGCGACGGGGGTACTCATCAATGAGGCGGGGCGTCGGGAGCTTGCGGCCAGGCTTTTGGCTACCGTCACGGATACGGCCACTATTGATGCCCTCACCTACGGTACCGACTCCGTGACCTTTGTCTACACAGCGGCCGATGTCACCGACTTCGCCTGGTTTGCAAATAGCCAATTTCGGGTAAGTGAGTCGGAGGCGCAGCTCGTAGGTCGTAACATCCCCGCTTACGCGTTCTACCAGGCGACCGAGGCGGCACAGTGGAAGCAAGCCGCTTCGCTGATCGCCCGCGCCACGGTCTATGCCGACAGCCTCATCGGCGCTTACCCCCACCCTCACGTGACCGCCGTCTCGGCTCCCCTCGGAGTCGGTGGAGGCATGGAGTACCCGATGATTACCGTTATCGGCAAGACCTCCACCGTCAAACAGCTAGATGAGGTCCTCGCCCACGAGGCCTTCCATAACTGGTTTGCCCTTACCGTGGCTACCAACGAGCGGACGCACGCCTGGATGGACGAAGGGTTGACCTCCTGGCTCGAGCACCGCTACATGGCGCGGTACTACAGCGACGGGGCTGGGTTGCTCGACGAGTTGCCGAAGTCGCTCATTGGAGAGAGCCGCTATACAGAAGGAGCACTTCTGCAGAGCGTTTTGGCGAAAGCTGCCCGACATCCCGCCCCAGACACACACAGCGACAGCCTCACGCAGCTGGGCTACGGGTACGCCGCCTACACGCAGCCGCAGCACCTGTTCGACTTCCTCGAGTTCGTCATCGGGCGTCGAACGTTCGATAAGGCGATCGTTGACTACTACCGCACGTGGAAGTTTGGACATCCCGGACCGCGCGACCTACAGGCGGCACTCGGCGGCGAAAAAGTAGCGTGGCTCTTCGACGACCTGCTGCTCGACAACAAGGTACCGGACTATCAGCTCAAGCAAGTCAGGCGCGATGGTGCTCTCGCGAGCTTCGAGATCGAGAACCGCGGTGATGCCGCCAGCCCCGTTATTCTCGCGTACCAAATGCCTGACGGCAGCTACGTTGAATCCGTCACGATGCCGGGCTTTCTCGGTACACAGCGCTTCCAACTGAGTATTCCGGAGGAGGCCGGACAAGTGGCTATCGATCCGCTCCTGCGTTCGCCAGAGGTCAATCGCAGGGACAACTACCGCAAGGTCGAAGGTAGCAAAGGAAGCAACCTGGAGACGGCGTTTGCCCTTGCCCCACGCATCGGTGATCCGGCCAAACGCCACCTCGGTATCCTCCCCGTAATCACTTTTAATGAGGCCGACAAACTCGCCATCGGCGTGGGCCTGCACAACTACACCGTCGATGTCGGAGCGCTCCGCTACTATGTCGCCCCGCAGATCGCTACCCGCGATGCGTCCATCAATGGCCTGGCAGGACTCGAGTACAGCTTTTACAAAAGTGGTGACTGGTGGCGCGAACTCGAACTCGGTGCGGCCGGGCGTTCGTACCACTATCAATACAACGACAACTACGACTACAACGAGCGTTTTTCGAGAATAAGCCTTTCGGCAAAACTCTTGCTCGCTAGCGACCCTGGCCTACGCAAGGACCAACGGCTCGAGCTCACGACGCACATCATCGACCAGCGCTACGCCCGCGGAATCAACTTCGTAGAGCAAATCTTCGCCAAGGAGGACCGGCAGTACGTCGTCGCCGAGGCTGCCTACCAGTTCCAGCAACGTGATCCGATCGCGCCGTACACCGCTCGCTTGGCCTTCGAGACGGGCGCAGACTATGGTCGGCTTGCCGCGACGCTCGACTACGGCATTCGCTACCAGGAGGCCGCCAACTTCGTTCGCTTCCGTGTTTTTGCGGGCGTGTTCGCCTTTCGGCAAAACCCGGAGATACGGGCCTTGCTGCTTCCCAACGGGATAACAGGTTTCGGCCGCGATCAAAACGACTACACGTTCACGCAGAACATCGTCAACCGCGCCGAGCAGAGCAACCAGTACTTCGTGCGCGACGGCTCACTCACGCTACCGTTTACGCTCACGCAGTCCGGTAGCGACACTTGGCTCACCAGCGTGTCGGTAACCGTCGACGCACCGCTAAAGCTGCCAATTGTCGATCTGCGCCTCTACGGCGACCTCGCGGTGTTCCCAAACCAGCGACCGAATCAAAGCGGCGTCCTCGCGCCCGCCACCGCTGGCCTCCGCATCGCCTTGCCGCTCGACATCGCCTCGATAAGCTTCCCGCTCTACAACAGCGCCTTTGTGCAAGAGAGTCTCGTTTTCACGAAAGTGGGAGCGAAGTACCGAGAGCGGATCGCGCTGCGGCTGGATCTAACGAAGATCAATCTAGATGAGCTGTTGCGGGAATTTCGGGGGTAGCAAACACACTGCAAATCGTTCACCACGAGCGACGAAAGACGAGGCGTCCCCTCGTGAGGGTTCCGCGTGCTTATTGACTTTGACAGAATAAACCGCGGGACCTAGCCCAGCCCGCCCGCTTTCGGCCTGCGGCCTCGGCGTGTGGACTGGCCTCTCGAATGGTGGACCTACCGGCCCACTTCTACGAGCTTCGCGCACGCAGCGGGCCGGTAGGTCCGCCATTCGCTACGAAGGATAAGAGGGGCCCGCTTGCGGGAGTTGCCTTGTCCTGAGTTGTCTGGCGAGGGGAAGCGGCAGCGACCCGAGCCGGGCTGGGCGATGAAAGCGGCATTTATTGTGTCAAAGTCAATAAGCCCGCGGCGATAGAAGGGCCTCTCTACACCAACTGTTTTTCTACCGCCGCGGGCCAAAGCACGCGGAACCGTCACCTACTCTCGTGCTCGACTGGAGTGCTGTTCTAGCGGGCCAGGCTAAAGCCCGGGAAACAAAGCCCGGGAAACCCAGGCGTTGATTGAATACACAGTGAATTGGTTGATGCCATCACTTACCTCCTCCCTCACTCCATCAACTCCGCCGCCATCGCCAGCGGCAGTTTCTCCCCCTTCGCCGTAGCCTTATAATACAGCGCACTCTGCCGCTCCGGCCGCAAATACGCCGCCGCCACCCGCTGGATATCCTCGGCTGTGACGGCTGCGTAGAGTTCGTCCTCCGTATTGATGAGTGCTACGTCGCCGATGCCTTCGTAGAAGGCTAGGTTAATCGCCTTGTTGACGATGCTCAGCTCACTGAACAGCATGCTGGCGTCGAGCTTGTTCTTGATTTTCTGGAGTTCGAGCGCCGGTACTAAATCAGTTACGAGGAGTTGGAGTTCCTCCTCGATGGCGAGCTTGAGGTCTGCAGGGGAAACGCCGTCGCGGGGCTTGGCCTCCAGCACGATCAGTCCTGGGTCTTCGGTGCCCGTGATGTAGCAGTCGATGGTGACGGCGAGCTCCCGCTCCTTCAGCAGGCGACGGTAGAGGCGACTCGAGCTGCCTTCGGCCAGGACGTCGGTAAGGAGGTCGATCGCGTAAAAGTCGACGTGCATCCGCCCCGGCATCGCGTAGGTAAGGTAGAGGCTATCGAC
Organism: Lewinellaceae bacterium; assembly: GCA_963837005.1. Lineage (GTDB taxonomy): Bacteria > Bacteroidota > Bacteroidia > Chitinophagales > Saprospiraceae > CALDTK01. The sequence goes on along the minus strand of CAWIMC010000022.1, from coordinate 290,552 downwards.
GGCTACGGGGGCCTCGACCACTTGCTCACGCACAGAGGTTTGCGCTGGCTCTACAGGGAGCTCCCGGACCGTCGTCGGTTTTGCCGGAAGGCCCCCGAAATAGGTCAACACCGTGCGGTGGATCTCGTCGGCGTGTACGGCCCCCGCCACCACGACAATTGCGTTGCCAGCGTGATAATGGCGCTCATAGAAATCCCGAACCTCGCTCAGGCTGGCGTCCTCGACGTGGCGCATCTCCAGGCCAATCGTTGGCCAGCGGTAAGGGTGCTCGCGGTAGGTGAGCGCGGAGAGGTGGTGCCAGGCATCGCCGTAGGGCTCGTTGAGACAGGTCTCTTTAAATTCCTCCAGCACCACCTTGCGTTGCGTGTCGAGTTCCTTCTTCGAAATCGTGAGGTAGCCCATCCGGTCCGCTTCCAGCCACAGCGCTGTGTCGATATTGATCGCCGGGACAGACACGTGAAAGTTGGTGAGGTCGGTGTTAGTGAAGGCGTTGTTTTCGCCGCCGGCCATTTGGATCGGATCGTCGTAATCCGGCGCGTGCTCACTTCCGCCGAACATCAGGTGCTCGAACAGATGCGCGAAGCCTGTTCGCTCTGGGTTCTCGTCCCGTGACCCTACATCGTACTGCACGCTGAGCGCCGCCATTGGCGTGGAGTGGTCCTCGTGGACGATGAGGCGAAGGCCATTCGGGAGGACGAAGCGCTGGTAGTCGATCATGCAGGGCGATAAACGTACGGCAGGCGGGCTTGGATGATGCCCGACGCTAAGGATGCTCTAACTGTAGCTGGCCTCGCAGCCCTGCATCCTTTTGTCGAGTCCGACGAAAGTCCCGGCACAGCTCGGAGGAGAAGCGTACCGCCGGACCGTGGTGACGAGAAGTACGTCATCAAAGCCCTTCGCTAAAGAAGGATAGCGCGACATCCAGCTCGAAGTAGTAACGTGTGACTTCGCGAGGTCTTACTCCACTGCTACCCAGTCCAATAGTATCTCGAAGTCCTCCGCCGTCCCGTTGCCGATCAGCAATTGAAACTTCGTGATCGGCTCACCAGCGTAATTCGGAACATCGACCGGCTCACCGTGGTGCACGGCATTCATCTTGGCGAAGGGGATGCGCACCGTCTCCCACTCGCCCGAGGTATCGAACTCCCCCTCGTGATAGTAGCGGTTGTCGGGATTTGTTTTGACGCGCCAGGTGTACGCCTTACCGTCGCCCTTGACGCGAAGCACGAAAGCCGACTGGTCTTTGATGGTGATCGGTGAGGTGAGCGTATGCAGCACCGACGAAAAACCGCCATTGTTTTCCAGGGAGACATGTCCACTGAACCGGCCGTGGCCTTCCCTCGTGATCTCGAAACGCCCACTCGAGCGCCCGCCCATGACTACGTCGTCTTGTACGGCCCAAGCGTCACCGGGGAGGTGGGAAGTAAAGTCAAAGATCTTGTTGGCGGTCGGCATGGTGGCGAGTATGAGGGCAGCGTGCAAAAGGAGGTGCACGCTTCGATTCAACCCTATCGACGAGCGCGAGGTTCGGCGCGGCCTCAAAAGCCGCCGCCCGCCCGCACACCGGTGTACGAGTGGGCGGCGAATCCTGAACTGGCGGCTGCCTTAAGCAGCCACGGCGGCAGCTTCTTTCTTAGCAGCGGCTACATGCTCCTGGCCATCGGGGCCCTGGATTTGGTCGGCGGCGATGACTTCTTGCTCGGTAATACCCATGAAGCCGAAGAAGGTCTTGAGATACTCGCGCTGTAGGTCGGAAAATAACTCTTTGATGCTCTCGGGCTCGTGCGGGCGCTTACGGAGCTATGGACGTTCGAAGCTCAGCTCGGGATAGTTGAATAGTGACTCTTGAGACGCCCTCGTTAGGGGCGTCTATCATCGGTAATTAGCCATCGAATCGTGCAAACGCTTTGCAGAGGTCGATGTGCTGAGCTTTCAGCACTTTGAGAAGCTCAACGCAAAAACAGCGAGAGCCAATAGTAAACCCCGAGAGCCCCGAGGTTTGCGGGCTAACCGAAGACCGAAGGACCGAAGACCAACGCTTAGGTTGCACGGGTGCCGAAAGGCGACCTTACTTACCCACTGTGTCCCTGTTCAACTTCAACTTTTACTCCGCCCTGCTGCTCATCGGTGTGGTGCAGGGGCTCGTCTACGCGGCACTCCTCGCGGTGAGGGCGCTGCGTGAAGAACGGTGGAGCGATGTGTTCGCCGCCATCCTCTTGCTAGTGGGTGTGCTTTACGTGTCGCAGTGGATGCTCGGGTTCGCCGGATGGTACGACAGTCGGGACTGGCGCACAACGGTGATGTTCTACATCGAGTGGGACCACTTGGCCGCCCTAGGACCCTTGCTCTACTTATACTTTGCAGCAGTCACCAGTACCGACTTCACTTGGCGGCGTCGGCTGTGGGGGCACTTTCTGCCGGCCATCTTGTTCGCGGGCGTTCCGCTTTTACTCTTCGCCTACGATTTCGGGATCCACGCCGGTGTCCTCGACCAATCCTTCGAAGACTTCTCCGGCACCCGGGGTCCGGCCATGGAGTACAAGCACGAAGCCCTCGGCTGGCTCACCCACATCGAAGACCTCTTCGTTAAAGTGCAATTGCCCGTCTACCTATGGATGACTTGGCGAGCCTACCGCCAGTACAGGGCATATGTAGCACGGGAGTTCGTCAATGCAGCAGAATACGAACTGCTAGGTTTGCGGATCCTCCTGTTCATCTTCACCATCGGACTCGCGCTCGTTTATTTGAGCGAAGTGTACGCATGGCTACAAACCGACGAAGGATACGCGGATATCTGGTGGCGTTACTTTGCGGTCTCGTTAATTGTTTTCGCGGCAGCGGTCCAATTCTATGCCCTCGGGCCGGGACAAACGCGGGAGCTGCGCTTCGGCGGTGCAGAGGCGATATCATCGGGTGAGAGGACGCGGCTTTCGCCAAAACTTGATGCACACGAGCCAGGTCTGCACCTGACCCCCGCAGTTGAGTCACCTTTCGCTGGGGCAGCACTGGCTCTGCTGAACTCGCAAACAGAAATCGTAGGTCAACCTGTACCTGCTTCTGGAGACGCCCTCGGCCCCGTTCAGTGGGCCGAGACCACCGCGGATCTAAGTCCCCAGTCTTCCCCCGCCACCGACCCTTGGATCACGAAGCTGGAGGCCCGCCTCGCTACCCATGACGACCACCTCGAACCGGACCTCAAGCTCGCCGACCTCGCTCGCCGGATTGGCACCAACCCAAGTGTACTGAGTCGAGTGGTCAACGCTCACTACGGACTCAACTTCAACGACTTCGTTAATGGGCGCCGCTGTGAGGCCTTTGTTGAGCGCATCCGTCGCGGCGAGCACGAGCGCCACACGCTGCTGAGCCTCGCACTCGACAGCGGGTTCAACTCCAAGTCGACTTTTAATCGAGCCTTTCGCAAGCACTTCGGCTATTCGCCTGGGCAGGCGATTACTAGACTCGCCAGGGAAAATGGGTCAAATGATGATGTGGGACGACCCAAAATATGATGTGGCGCGGGGCAGCTAGCGACGGCCATCACTTTTGCCGCCGAACACAAAATACCACCACCATGCGCATTACTGCCTTCTTCCTGGCTCTTGCCCTCTCCCTGTCGATAGCCTGCTCCCAATCCACCGCCGGACTCACCGTCCCCAAGCAACAGACCTTTCTCCTCGGTGAATACGCCGACTATGGCTACCGAGCTAGCCTCGACAACCGAGGCCGCAGCGCTGTCACCGTTAGACTTCGCGACAAACAATCGAAGGCCGTCGGGCAGGAACTCTTACTGGTGCCCGGCGAGAAAATCTCCGTGCAAGTAACTGCCGCTGAAGAGGTCACTGTCGAGAACGCCACCGTCTCGGATGCCGACATCCTCGTGAAGATGAGTCGGAACGTGAGTGGGATGAGCTATCTCGACAACGCGACCAATGGTGATCAATCCACGGTCTTGCAAGACGCACCATCTACTTCCCCGGCGCAAACTGCCCTGGGACTGTCATCGTCTAGCCCTGTAGCAGATGGCCCGGTAGACCGCCTCGATCTCAAGCTCGAACCTGGCACTTGTCTCATCGTCGGCGAAGGGACCCGCGACAACTACCGCGCTGAGCTAAAAACCTACGGTGACGACGTTCGGGTGAGTGTACGTAATCGCGAAACGCTCCTACAGACCCAGGGCTTCGGCCTCGCTGGGAGAGAGACTATTTCGATCGGACCTGACGAAGTGATCTACCTCATCAACGAGGGGAACGAAAAGATCAAGCTCGGCGTCCGTTTTAGCGAAAGCATCGAAGGTGCCCGCGTCGCGCCGTTGGCTTCCCTTGCGGATTGAGGTCGACACAAACAACACCGCCCGCCCCTGCACCGAAGTGCGGGGGCGGGCGGCGGTAGTCGTAAGGGTCGGTAACCTTAAGCTGCCACGGCGGCAGCTTCCTTCTTAGCAGCGGCTACATGCTCCTGGCCATCGGGACCCTGGATTTGGTCGGCGGCGATGACTTCTTGCTCGGTGATACCCATGAAGCCGAAGAAGGTCTTGAGGTGCGGCGTGGTGTGGTCCCACCCGGAGCCGATGGGCGTACCGCCCGTAGCCACGGCGAAGTAGACCTTCTTGTCGTGGAGCAGGCCCTCCGGACCGTTGGCGCCGTACTTAAACGTCACCCCAACGCGGGCCACGAGGTCGAACCAGGCCTTGAGGGCGGCGGGTACTCCGAAGTTCCACATCGGGACCCCGACCACGACCACGTCGGCGGCCTTGATCTCGTCGGTGATGGTATTGGACAGCGCCACGGCTGCCGTTTGGGCCTCGGTGAGTTGGGCTGGTGGCGTATAGTACGCGGTGATCATCTCGTGGGTAGCGTAGGGGAGGGGCGTCGGCGACCACGTCGCGGCGGATGACCTTCGTGTCGCCTTTGGTCTTGAGTTGGTCGACGATGGTCTGGCTGATCTGGCGGGAGATGCTTTCGCCAAAACGGGGCGAGGAGTCGATGTGGAGGACGGTCATAATAGGGTTGATGTAGTACGATTGATTTAGATGTAGCTACATCGATTGTATTTACGCGTGGCGGTGCAGTTGGTTTTGACGGGAGTCGAAAAAACTCATGTAGCTCACTGGCTCAGGTGGGAGCACCTCTAATCAAGGACATAGTAATTTCAGTCATTTACTGTTCGGCAGGATAGAGAACATGCGCCGCGACCCCGGGGTGGGGCTTGACCTTATCGCTCAACGCTTTACGGAATAGAGCGGCCCAGTAATTTTCAAAAGCTAGTCCCGACCTTCGGGCCATGCCCGCCGCCACCGAAACTTCCACTCCATATCCAGCAGCCCCCGCGCAGATGCTCACGCCCGAGGGCATTGCGCTTCCCCCGGATCCAGCTGTCGCCAAAACGTCCGCCGAGACACTGGCCGGTTTTGGCGCAGGCCAGCGACCCTTCCTGCGTGGTCCCTACGCCACGATGTACACCGGTCGCCCGTGGACGATCCGGCAGTACGCGGGCTTCTCGACGGCGGAGGAATCGAACGCTTTTTACCGCCGCAACCTCGCCGCCGGGCAGAAAGGTCTTTCGGTGGCCTTCGACCTCGCCACGCACCGGGGCTACGACTCCGACCACGCGCGCGTGACGGGTGACGTTGGCAAGGCGGGCGTGGCCATCGACTCGGTCGAGGACATGAAACTGCTCTTCGACCAAATCCCGCTCGGGGAGATGAGCGTCTCGATGACGATGAACGGGGCCGTGCTCCCGATCATGGCCTTCTACATCGTTGCCGCCGAGGAGCAAGGCGTGAGCCCAGCTCAGCTCCAGGGTACCATCCAGAACGACATCCTCAAGGAGTTCATGGTGCGCAACACCTACATCTACCCGCCGGCCCCGAGCATGCGGATCGTGGGTGATATCTTTGGGTACACCTCGCGGCTGATGCCGAAGTTCAACTCGATCTCGATATCGGGTTACCACATGCACGAGGCCGGGGCTCCGGCTGATTTGGAGTTGGCCTACACGCTCGCCGACGGCTGGGAGTACCTACGGACCGGCATCGCCGCCGGGCTAGACGTCGATGACTTTGCCCCACGGCTCAGCTTCTTCTGGGGCATCGGGATGCACCACTTCATGGAGATCGCCAAGTTGCGGGCCGGGCGGCTGCTGTGGTCCGGTATCGTGAGCCAGTTCAATCCGAAGTCGGACAAGTCCCGCATGCTGCGCACGCACTGCCAAACCTCCGGCTATTCGCTCACGGCACAAGACGTGTACAACAACGTGACCCGCACCACCGTCGAGGCCATGGCGGCCGTGCTCGGGGGTACGCAAAGCCTGCACACCAACTCGCTAGACGAAGCGCTGGCGCTGCCGACGGACTACTCGGCCAAGATCGCGCGCGACACGCAGCTCCACCTCCAGGGTGCCGCCGGCATGACGCAGGCCATCGACCCCTGGGGCGGCAGTCACTACGTCGAGCACCTCACGCTAGAACTGGCGAAGCGCGCCTGGGAGCACATCCAGGAGGTCGAGCTGGCGGGCGGCATGGCGAAGGCCATCGAGCAGGGCATCCCAAAGGCGCGCATCGAGGAGGCTGCTGCCCGTAAGCAGGCGCGCATCGACGCTGGTCGTGAGCAGGTGGTTGGGGTCAACGTCTTCCGCCTCGAGAACGAGGCACACATCGAGCTGCTCGAGGTCGACAACGACGCCGTGCGCGAGAGCCAGGTCGCGCGGCTGGCGAGCGTGAAGGCAAGTCGAGACAGTACGGCTGTCGCCAAAACCCTCGACGCCCTCACCGCTGGTGCCCGCGGCGATGGTAATCTCTTGACCCTCGCCGTGGAGGCCGCCCGTGCCCGCGCTACTCTCGGCGAGATCAGCGACGCTCTGGAAACAGTGTTTGGCCGCTACGCCCCCACCCACCAGACCATCACCGGCGTCTACCGCAGCGAAGCGAAGGACGATCAGGTTTTCGCGAAAGCGGTAGACATGGCGAACGTTTTCGCGGAAGCAGAAGGACGCCGCCCCAGGATACTTATCTGCAAACTCGGCCAAGACGGTCACGACCGGGGTGCGCGCATCATCGCGAGTGGCTTCGCGGACATCGGCTTCGATGTAGACGTCGGTCCGCTCTTCCAGACTCCTGCCGAGGCCGCGATGCAGGCCGTCGACAATGACGTGCACGTGCTCGGGATCAGCAGTCTGGCGGCGGGGCACAAGACCCTGATCCCGGCGGCTCGCGCGGCCCTGGCGAGCTACGGCCGCGAGGACATCATGATCATCGCCGGAGGGGTCATCCCGCCGCAGGACTACGAGGTGCTCAAGGGGATGGGCGTGGCGGCGGTGTTTGGGCCAGGCACACCGGTGGCCAAGGCAGCGGTTGAGGTGTTGGGGTTGTTGCAAAAAGAGCTGCGTGAAGCTTGAGATCGAGGTGCGCCCAACGCGAATAGCCGACTTGCAAGCTGTGATTCGACTTTACAAAGCCGTCGGCGAGAAGCCTGGTGGCATCATCCGGCATCCGGACGAGATCGACGAGGCTTACGTACGTGGTGTGCTCGAAGCGTCTCACGCGCGGGGGCTGAGTCTGGCCGCACTTCACGATGGTAAGTTGGTGGGCGAGATCCACGGGTATACGCCTACGATCTATGCCTTCCGTCACCTCATCTCGGATGTGTCGATTGCTGTAAGTCCGGACTACCAGAGTCTGGGGATAGGCAAGCAACTCTTCACCGAATTCTTGACCACTGTCGAGCAACTGCGTCCGGACATCTACCGCGTGGAGCTCTTCACGCGAGCCGACAACGAACCGAAGGTGGCGTTTTATGAGCGGTTGGGTTTTGTGCGGGAGGGGATTCAACGAGGGAAGGACATCTCGCTGGATGGGACCCTGAACGCCGCGATGCATATGGCGTGGTTCAATCCGGGATACGGTGCTGAATTAGGATAGTAGTTAGGCTAGGTCTAGCTGAGGGAGGCTCTGCTATATTGGCTTGCCAAACCTCCTCCTCATGAACGAGTGTATAAAAGCATTGGGTAGCATCCCCGATCACCTCACGAAAGCTGAACTCGAAGAACTCGGAACGGTCGATGCAGAGCAGCTTGCGACGAACAGCACGGACCTTCGCCAAACCTACCTAGACATCCGACGCTACCAAGCTTATCTCGACACTATCAGTAATGCCCTACGGCAGACCATCACCGAGGAACAGGACAATGAGCCATTCGAGTCCGGTAATGCCACGATTCGATACCAAAAGCGCGTGAGTTATAGCTACGCCGACGATCCGCAATTGGTTAGGCTCAAGGTGGAAGGTAATGAGATCAAAGCTTTTTTAAAATCCCACCAGACTTTCCTCCAATCAATTCAGGGTGAGTTCGAGGATGTCGCCGACGAGGACACTGGAGAAGTGATTCGCTACCACGCGCCCGAACGCACGGAGACGCAGGTGATGATGGTGCGGCTGTAGCGACGCGCCAGCTGAGGTCTTACCTACAATCTGTAATAGACGTTTAGGCCCCAAGACATCGCTCTCGGGCCATCGAGAAAGTCCAGGAAGCCATTCGTAAAACCGACGATTTGCCCGGTGTCATCTAGTCGATTGAACGTCTGGTAGGGTCCATTGTCATCGTCCCAGGCATTCAGTTCGTAGCGCAGGAATGCGCCAGCGGAGATTCGATCCGTTAGTCCAGTTTTGTACTCTACGAATGGAGCAAGGTTGATCAAGCTCCGTACGTAGACTTGATCGCTCACCTGTAGGAACGTCTGCGTAGCGGGAAAATCCTGGTTCGTAAAGACCGCCCCGGCGCTACGGAGTTCGACGACGCGTCCAAGCAGGCCTAACCCGACGTTCACGTGGTGGCAACGCCCTTCGCCCCAACCGATGGTACGCACGAGGCTCGCGGCGAGGGCGTACGATCTGGTTGCCGGCCGGATCTCTTCCCTACGGGAGGGCGCTAAGCGGTTGGCGACGTCGAGGACGCGCCTCTCGAACTCGCTGGCGTCGTAGGCGGCGGTCGAAAACTCGGCCTGCGCCCGCACCGCCCACCGTGTACTAAGTCCGCGTTGCACCCCGAAGCCGACCCCGAGACCCGGACCGTTCTTCAGGTGAGCAATCGCATTACCGGCCTGTAAAAACAGTTCCGTCTGTCCGCACGAAATCTCGGAAGGGGATTGAGCTTCGACTGCGGTTAGGGAGACGGGAAGCAGAAATAGACACGCGTAGAGCGTCTTCACGGATTGGAATTTCCGCGGAAGTTAAATCTACGCATGCGATTGTAGTGTGAGAGAATACGTATGGTCGGGAGCACCTTCTCCCTCCATACTATCTCGTTCAATCTAATCCGTCCGACGCTCGCTCCAGTGCATCTCCGAGGGCCGCGACGGCCGCGTTGTCGGCGTCGTCCGCGGCCTGATGGGTCTCACGGGCCAGCACTTCTAGAATCTCACCGACGCGCTCCTTATTGATCGTAGGCATCGCCAGTTCTGCCTTGAGCCTCACGAGATTTTCAACGAGGATGTCGGAGTCGTCTACCGTAAGGTTGCCGCGTAGAGTCCCGATCCACTTATCGAGGACAGTTTGGGCCGCAGAGATCGGTATGCGGAGGAGGCCTCCAGCGCCGGTAACGGCTGCGGTGGTCTCATCGACGGTGATGAGGGCGGGTGGAGCCGTAGGCGTAGGGCGTTTAGCGTCGTCGGGGGCGATCGCGTTGACGATGTCGCCGGCTTCCTCGGAGACTTCGCGCTTGATCTGGTCGCCCTTCTGCTCTGAGCAGGCGGCACACAGGTAGACGGCGAGAGAGCCGACGAAGAAGACAGACTTGAGATGGGTCATAGTCCCCGTTGAACGTACGGAGTATAGTCCCAGGTTCGCGACACTGGGCCTCTACAGCGTATGTGCACCAGTGGGGACTTTAGGCTCGGGGCATAAACACCCTGAATTCAGCCCCCTTCCCGACCTCTCCCGTCGCCTCGATGCGGCCGTCGTGCCGCGCCACGATCCGCGCCACATTCGCCAGGCCAATGCCGGTGCCCGCGAACTCCGAGCGCGTGTGCGCCCGCGCGAAGGCCTCAAAAATGTGCTTGCCGTAGGCCTGGTCGAAACCCACGCCGTTGTCGCGCACCACGATAATCTCCTCGGGGCCGCTGTCCTCCACCGTCTGGACCGAGACGAGCGCCGCGGGGGTGACGGTGGTGAACTTGACGGCGTTGGCGAGCAGGTTCTGAAACAGCATCATCATGTGTGTGCGGTCGGCCATCACGGTGGGCAGCGCGCCAATGTCCCAGGTCACGTGCGCGGCCTCCCCGCCGGCGGTAAGCTGCTCTTGGAGTTCGACGCATAGGTCGCCGAGGTCAATCTCTTCGAGGTGGAGTTCGCTGGTGCCCGTGCGCGAGTACTCCAGCAAGTCGGCGATCATGCCGGCCGATTGATCCACGGCGCGCGAGATGCGGTCGAGGAGGCGGCGCCCGCGCACGCCGAGGTCTGCGCCGTGCTCCTCGCGGAGGATATCGGCGAAAGCGGAGACGTGTCGCATGGGGGCGGACAGGTCGTGTGCTACGATATCGGCGAAGGCATGCAAGTTGATGGTTGGCCTCGGCGAGGCGGCGCTCGGTGATGACGCGGTCGTGGATGTCCGACAGATGGCCCCCGTGAGACGGTGCGAGCCGCCGTCGAGGCTAATAATCCCCGCCGCACGCACCCAGCGGTACCGCCCCTCGTAAAGCCGGATCCGGAACTCCGCAGCGTACTTACCTCCGGTTTTGCGGACACGCTCCATTTCCGCCTCCACGTGCGCAAGATCTTCCGGGTGAACGATGCTTAAAAACCACGCCGCGGATTCGGCGCACTCCTCGTCGGGGTAGCCCATGAACTCCCGCATCTCCGCCGAGAAACTTATGTAGTTCTCGTCCATGTTGGGCCAGTCCCACACGCCCGAACTCACACCGGAGGTGACGAGGGTGAGTTTTTCGTTGGCGCGCTCGAGCTGCTCTTGGTAGCGCTTGCGGTCCTCGATGTCGATGAGGGTACCGGAGGCTTTGAGGGCGCGCGGGTCGTCGAGTGTAGTTTCGCTGCTGCCGTGCACCAATTGCCAACGGTGGGGCTCGCCGTCGAAACTCATCCGGACCTCGATCTCGAAGGTGCTCGGGCCACGTTTGATGTCCGCAAGGGCGGTGCGGAAACGGGCCAGATCGTCCGGGTGGATGAAGGCTTCCCAGGGGTCGGACTCCTGTGCCGTGTCGGGCGCTGCGTCGTGGAGGAGGCCGTTGAGTTCGATTGCTCCCTTGTGGAGCGCGGGCCACTCCCAGATCTGGACCCCGCCCGTGGCCGCGATGCGCGCGAGGGCCGTGCGGACGCGGTCGCGCTCGCGGGAGAGTTCGCGCTCGCGACTTACGAGCCTCGAGGTCCCGCGCGCGAGGGCCGCGCGACCGGCCTGGCGCACGACCTCGCCGTTGATGCGGACGTAGTCGGGTGTGTCCCGGCCGTCCCGGGGGCGGAGGCGGTGGGTGACCTCGAAAGCGCCTCCGGCCTCGATGGCGGCGTCGAAGGCAGCGCGCACGCGGGGGCCGTCATCGGGGTGGAGCGCACCGAAGACCTCGTCCGCGCCAAACCACTCCCGGTCGGCGGGGAGGCCCGTGCCCCGGCGGATGCCCTCGTCGACGTAGAGGGCATCCTGCGAGACGTCGGGCCAGAGCCAGACCCCAATCTCAGCGGCGGGTGTGATGGCGCGGAGGCGCTGCTCGGCGAGTTCGAGGCGCTGCTTTAGGTCCTCGTTTTCGGTAGCGAGGTCCCGTTGTTTGAGCACGTCTTGCTGTGGGGCCATAGGTCACGGCGGCGCGGTCCACAAGGATACTGCAAGGATTTGTTTTGTGCAACAGGGTGCTTACCCAGCGGTGAGCGGAGGCGCTGTTGGGTGGCCTCTCGGCAAAACCTCCTTCCACTGGCCCGCCTGAGGGTAGGCTACGCTTTGGCTAGAGTTTGTGATCAACGGTATAAGTGCGGGGACGAACGACGTGGGGGGGGCGCTGGAGAGTTCTCGACAGCGCCATCTTCGTCGCGGCCGGGGGGGGGGGAGGTTAGCACCGAGGGCATCGAGGCGCTTCGCTTCAGCACCGAGGGCGGAGAGGCTTTTCGAGCGCTGCTAATGAGGGCGGAGAGGCTTTTCGAGCGACGAGAATGCTAGTTAAGCACGTGCCTTTGATCACCTGAAACGCCATCTGTCACCGGCCCGAGGTGCAATTCGTTACGACAGCTGCTAGCTCCCCCCCGCGCCCTTTCTTCGCGCCCGCTTTGCTGCCCGCCGCCATCCTCGCCTACCTCGCACTCACGCTCGCCATCGGGTTCTACGTCGCGCGGTGGATCAACACGTCGCAGGACTTTACTTTGGCCGGGCGCCAACTTCCGAGTGTATTGGTGGGCGTTACGGTATTCGCGACCTGGTTTGGGCCGGAGATGATCATGGGGGTCCCGGGGATGTTCGTGCGCGACGGCACCCTCGGGATCGTGACGGACGTGTTCGGGGTGTTTCTGTGTATGATCCTGATTGCCGCCTTTTACGCCAGGCCGCTGTACCGCCGGGGGATCGTCACGCTCGGGGACTTCTTCGCGGAGCGTTTTAGCGGAAGCGTGGACCTCGTCACGAGCGCCATTCAGGTCTTTACCACGTGCTTCTGGATCGCGGCACAGTTTACGGCGCTGGCGCTGGTCTTCCAGGCGGTGCTCGGGTTGACGCTCTTGCAGGGCGTCGTGTTCGGGGCGCTCGTGGTGGTGGTGTATACCTACGTCGGCGGCATGTGGGCGGTGTCGGTGACGGATTTGCTGCAGAGCGGGATCATCATCGGGGGACTGTTTTACCTGTTGTACACCGTGCTCGGGGAGGCGGGTGGTTTGGGGGAGGTGCTTTCGCAAAAACCTGCCACCTTTTACAGTGCCAGGCCGGAGCCGGGATGGTACGGCCACCTCGACTACCTCGCCATGCTGTTGGCCTTTGGGATCGGTGGTATCCCCTCGCAGGACGTGTACCAGCGCATCTTCTCGGCGCGCTCAGAAGGGGCCGGCTACCGGGGCCTGCTGCTGAGCGCGGTGCTGTTAACCGTCATCGGATGTGTGCCATTACTCATTGGACTGGCCGCCTCGCAGGTGTACCCGGAGCTGCTCAATGATGATGCGGACGGACAGCGGCTGCTCGTCGATATGGTGCTCCAACACTCGGCGCTCCCGCTCCAGATGCTCTTCTTCGGGGCGCTCGTCTCGGCTATCCTCAGCACCTCCAGCGGGGCCATGCTCTCGGCGGCGACGGTGGTGGGAGAGAACCTGGTAAAGCCCTACTTCCCCAACCTCACCGACCGCCGCCTGCTGTACTTCACGCGCCTCAGCACCATCAGCGTAGCGCTGGTAAGCGCATCCATCGCCGTGCAGGAGGCCAACATTCACGCCCTCGTCGTGGCCTCGACGGTGATGCTGCTAGTGTGCCTGTTCGTGCCGCTCACGGCCGGGCTGTACTGGCGCCGCGCCAACGTGACGGGGGCTTGGTGCTCGATTGCAGCGGGAGGCGGCGTGTGGTTGATTTGTAATGCCCTGGGCACGCGGGTGGACCCGAGTATTTTCGGGCTGCTAGCGAGTGGGGTAGGGATGGTGGTCGGGAGTCTGGTGGGCGGCCGAAAACCTGCATACGCTAGCGCTCCCGCGCGCCGTTGACAGTTTATTGACGAAGGCGCATCCCGTGACCGTCTTTACAAAGTGGTATGAAGCAGCACCTCCTGTTACTCTTGTTACCGCTCTTCGGCCTTTCGGCAAAACCCGCCCTCGCCCAAATCCCTCTGGAGTTCGGGGCTGGCGTAGAGGTGTCGCTGATGTTGATGAGGAGCCGCGCTTACGACTTCCCAGTCCGCAGCGACAACCGCGCGGAGGTCACTGTTGAAGGATCGTACGGCTACAGCGTCTACCTCGCCACCTTCCCGTACGAAGGCTGGGGCTGGCGGGCCGACCTCGGCGTCGGCGTGTGCGGACGCCCCGGCAAATACTACCAGGACGAGCCGGGCTTCTCCGACGGCGACGTCTACGCTCGCGGCCGATTCGAAGTGCTGTACGTCGCCACTGATTGGTCCGCCGTCGGTTTTGGCGCAAGCCTCACCCTAACCGAAGGCGACCTCGACTACGGCGGCACGGGATTTTACGAGGTCACCAACGATCGCACGATCGCGGGCGTGCACGCCTCCTGGTCGCAGCTCTCGCGCTGGTACACGCTCACCTTCCGGGCCGACCTGATGACGGTGGCGGGGTGGGGGCGGAGTCGCGTGGCCAAGGACAATCGCCTGGCCGACGGGCGCTACGGGGAGTGGGCGTTGGGGCCGAGCGTGCTACTCAGCGTGCCGCTCAATCGGGCCTCCTGGATCAAGGGGCTAACAGGGGAGCGGGTGATTTACTCGCCGCGGACGTAGAAGAAGGCAAGTTTCATCGCGCTGCCGCGGGGGCGTGCGTCCTGCCGGTAGGTACTTACTTGGCCGGCATGAAAGCGCTCGCAGCTCACCTCTTCGTGATCACCCTCCTCGGCTGCACGGATGCCCCGCCGAAGGTCGCGGACGCCCCTACGCTCGCAGGTGCGCTTCGCCCCGATTGGGCCACGGCCTTCGCGGCCGAGGGCGCCGTCGGCACCTTCGTGCTCTACGATCCGAGCACGGGCACCACCCAACGCTACAACCCCGCCCGCGCCGCCGAGCGATTCTGTCCGGCGTCGACCTTCAAGGTCTACAACTCGCTCGTCGTGCTCGACGCGGGCGCGGTCCGGGATGTCGACTCGCTTTTCGCCTGGGACGGGACCGAGCGCAGCGTCCCGGCCTGGAACCGCGATCATTCGCTGCGCTCCGGGATGCGGTATTCTACGGTGTGGCTGTTCCAGCGCCTGGCGCGGGCGGTAGGGCGCGAGCGCTACGCGTCGGCTTTCGCCAAAACCGCTTACGGCAACGGCACTGTCGGAGAGGCTGTCGACCTGTTCTGGCTCGACGGTTCGCTGCGGATCTCGGCCGATGAGCAGGTGCTTTTCTTAGACGCCTTACGGCAAAACCGGCTGGCCTTCCCGCGAGAGACCCAGGCGCAGGTGCTGGAGCTAATGCCTGTTTTGGCGAAAGCTGAACCTACGAACGAAACGAACGCCGAAGCCAGCGACTCCGACTGGCGCCTCCTCGGCAAAACCGGTCTCGGCCTGCCGCCCGACGAGGCCCAGATCGGCTGGCTGGTCGGCTACTACGTGCACGCAGGCGACACGCTCGTCTACGCCATGAACGCGATCGCGGCCGAGGGCCAAACCTTCGACGCGGTGCCGGGGCGACAGCGGATCGTGGAGGCGGTGTTGCGGGGGGAGGGCTATTCGCCACCCTAGCGGTAGTCGCTAAACAATGGTAAAATCGCTCTCCTTACCTATCCTGATCCAGGTCCTCGCTTAGCCTTCCGACGGCGTCAAAGACCCTTCACCGCACCCCAAACCTATACACACTTCGCGTCGCGTACACCTCCCCTGGTGTTAAGACCACACTCGGAAATCCTGCTTGATTGACGGCGTCCGGCCACCCTTGCGTCTCCAGCGCGAAGGCCGTTCGGTACTCGTCCGTGGTGCCGGTTTTGAAGGTATTCTCCCCCTTCATAAAGTTGCCGGAGTAGAATTGCAGGCCGCGCTCTTGGGTAGCGACCTTCATTGTGATTCCCGATCGATCGCCGGTGACCATCGCGACGGTCTGCTCGCCGTCTGAGGCCGCGTCATCCAGGACGAAGTTGTGGTCATAGCCCTTCCCAAATCGCAGCTGCTCATCGTCGTTGTCGATCCGCTCGCCGATGGTGCGTGGCTCACGGAAGTCGAAGGGGGTGCCGGCCACTATCGCTAGTTGACCCAGCGGAATGAGCGTGGCATTCACTGGCGTATATCGATCGGCCTGGACCTGGAGTGTATGCTCGAGAATGGTCCCGCTGCCCTCGCCGTTGAGGTTGAAGAAGGCATGGTTGGTGAGGTTGACGGGAGTGGCTTGGTCCGTCGTGGCGAGGTAGTCGATCTTCAACTGCCGCTGGTCGTCGACAGCGTAAGTGACGGTCACGTCGAGATTCGCCCGGGAAGCCTTGGTCGCCGTCGGGCGAGACGTGGCGGAAGACGATGGTCCGGGCGTCCGGTTGCGAGACCTTCCACACCACGCGCTCGAAGCCGTGTCCGCCGCCGTGGAGGGTATGCAGACTGTCGTTGGTGGGCGTGCTATAGGTTTTGCCGTCAAGGCTAAAACGCCCGTTTGCGATGCGATTGCCGACGCGCCCGATGGTGGCCCCGAAGTAAGGCTCCGACGAGGCACGAAGCCCTGCGTGCTGCCCATCCCGACCACGACATCCGTCATGACGCCAGCCTCGTCGGGCACCCAGAGTCCCACGATACGCCCGCCGTAATTGGTGAAGGCGACCTCGATGCTGTCGGCCTTGATCCAGTAGAGCCCCACTGAGTCCCCATCGATCACTCTCGGAGAATCGGGCGGGGTCGAGGCCACGGTAGAGGTCCGTTTGGGCATCGGAAGAACCGTCGGCACCGGGCGTAGTGCAGCGGGCGAAGACGATCAAAAGGGAAGCGGCGAGTAGGGCGGATCTCATGGCTGAAAGGAAAGCCAAAATTTCGGACCGCTCCGCTGTCGGACCGCTCCGCTGATAGTAGATGATAGATATGCACGAACGAACGGAACGCCGCAGGCCATCGCCGCCACAGGCCATCGCCGCCACAGGCCAACGACACCAAAGGTCACCTCACCCCACTCCCCCGAAATGCTCCGCCATCACCCCCGCCTTATGCTCCCTCAGCCACCCCAAATACGCCGCCGCGACAGGCGAAAAAGTCCTGCCCTTCAACCACACCAGCCGCCAGAGCGAAGTGACGGGCAAGCCCTCTACCGGCACGATCTCCAAGGCTCCCGACTCCAGTCGCTCCCGTAAGCCAATCACCGGCATCACCGAAAAGCCCAGTCCCGCCAATACCGCCTGCTTCACGGCTTCATTACTCGTGAGCTCCATCTTCTTGACTACCGACAGCTCCCGGTCCTCGAAGAAGCGCTCCATCGTGCGACGCGTGCCCGAGCCTGGCTCGCGGTAAATGAGCGGGAGGTCGGCGAAGAGGGTAGTCGGGTCGTAGGGCGTTTTGGCGGAAGCCGTTTTGGCGGAAGCCGTCTCTTTGAGCTGGGCGACGAGCTCGCTATTCCCAACTAGGTGCAGCTCATTCGGCATTAGGTCAATCTGCTCGAAGTCGAGGTTCTCAGGCGGTAGGGAGACCAAGGCAAAGTCGATGTCCTGCGCACCGAGTTGCCTTAGTACTTCAGCCCTGTTGGTGACATCCATCTGGAGGTTGACCCCGGGATGTGCGCGCATGAAGTCGCTGAGAAAATAGGGCATCACGTACTTGCCGGTCGAGGCGATCGCGAGGCGGAGGCTGCCCGTCAGCAAACCTTGGTACGCCTGCGCCTTCTGCCCGACGAGTTCGATCTCCGCGAGGATGTTGGCCGCCGACGCGGCGATGTCGCGCCCGAAGTCCGTGATGCGAATCCGGCGCCCGACCGCCTCCGTGAGCGGGACCTCGAACTGGCCCTGCAGATTGCGCAGGTGCACCGACACCGCTGGCTGGCTCAAGTGAAGACTGGCGGCAGCCTTGGTGACCGACCCGAGTTCGGCGATGCGGACGAAGACCTGAAGTTGATGAAGCGTGACATTCATAGGGTAAGGCAAATGTATGGTATCACTAATCGGTATTATCGCTTATGAACAGACCGGGCCTAGGTTTGCTGTCATTAAGGGAACAGGCGGCACTCGCAGCCACCAAACAACCACCCAACCAAACAATCAAACAACCCTCAATATGGCACGCATCACCATCGCACACGGAGACGGCATCGGACCCGAGATCATGTCCGCGACCCTCCAGATCCTCGAGGCCGCCGGGGCCGACCTACAGTACGATCGCATCGACATCGGCGAGGCCGTCTACAAGGCAGGCAACTCCTCCGGGATTGCATCGGCCGACTGGGACACCATCCGTAAGAACAAGGTCTTCCTCAAGGCCCCCATCACGACGCCCTCCGGCGGCGGCTACAAGTCGCTCAACGTGTCGACCCGTAAGTTCCTCGGCCTCTACGCCAACGTGCGGCCCTGCCTGAGCCTCCACCCCTTCGTCAAGACCAAGCACCCCGTCATGGACGTGGTGATCGTGCGCGAGAACGAGGAGGACCTCTACGCCGGGATCGAGCACCAGCAAACCGACGAGGTGGTGCAGTGCCTCAAGCTCATCTCGCGGCCCGGCTGCGAGAAGATCGTCCGCTACGCCTTCGAATTTGCCCGCCAGGCGAAGCGCAAGAAGGTGACCTGCTTCACGAAGGACAACATCATGAAGCAGACCGACGGGCTGTTCCACCAGGTCTTCGACGAGATCGCCGCGGAGTACCCGGACATCGTCAACGAGCACTGGATCGTCGACATCGGAGCAGCCAAACTCGCCGACACGCCCGAGAAGTTCGATGTCATCGTGACGCCGAACCTGTACGGAGACGTCCTCTCGGATGTCGCTGCGCAGATCACCGGTTCGGTCGGCCTGGCGGGTTCCTCCAATATCGGCCAGGAGTGTGCCATGTTCGAGGCCATCCACGGTTCGGCGCCCGATATCGCCGGCCAGGACAAAGCCAATCCATCCGGCCTCATCCAGGGGGCCGTCATGATGCTGTGTCACCTCGGGCAGCCCGAGGTCGCCGCCGACATCCAGAACGCCTGGCTAACGACCATCGAGGAGGGCATCCACACGCCCGACATTTACGATGCGCAGATCAGCAAGCAGTGCGTCGGGACGCGGGCCTTCACGCAGGCCGTGATCAGCAATCTCGGCAAGTTGCCGCAGGTGCTGCCTTCGGTGGCTTTCGCCAAAACGAGCCGCATCGTGCTGCCGGCCTACCAGCGGCGCCCAGCGCAAAACAAGCAGCTCGTCGGCATGGACGTCTTCGTGCAGGACAGCGCCACCACCCCGAACGAGATCGCCGCCAAGCTCCAGTCCATCGACGGGCCGACCCTCAAGCTCTCCGTGATCACCAACCGCGGGATCATGGTCTGGCCCCGCGGCTTCGAGGAGACCTTCTGCACCGACCACTGGCGCTGCCGCTTCGAGACCGTGGCGGGGATGCCGGTCACCAAGACCGACCTGCGCGACCTCATGGCCCGCGCCGAAGCCGCCGGCCTCGACACCATCAAGACCGAAAACCTCTACGAATTCGACGGCAAGATCGCCTTCTCGCTGGCGCAGGGGCACTAAGGCGCGCTAGCGGCCGGTCCTGCGATTTGCTAAATCGCAGGACACGTCCCCTCACTCAACACATCAATACCTCAAGACTGCAGGATTTGGCCCGGCTGGCGCTCACTTTCCAACGTGACACGTGACGCCAGCCGTGGCTTTTTTCACAGCCCCCAGCACAGCAAATCCTCCCATCAACTCATCCTCCAATCCACTCATCTCATGACCAAGCAACACACCTTCCAACTCATCGACGGCACTTTCTCCGTAGACGACGCCCACAATATCCTCGACACCCTCCTAGGGGCAAAGATCAAGTTCCACAAGAGTCACAAATTCAGCCTCGAGGAGCGTCACGGCCACGACCACCTCGACTGCAACTCCCGCGTCGAACAGCTCCGCGCCTCGCGGGAGGAGCTCCATGCATTTATCAATCAACTCGAGAAAGATGGGATGGAGATGGAGATTTCGAGCGAGGTGAAGATCCAGGTGCGGAAGAAGGAGGAAGTGGCGGCGTGAAGGCCCGTTCGGGTGGCTCCAGCCAGTGGGGCTCTTGAAACGTACCCGCACCCTCACGGTGGCACTGGCTGGAGCCACTCGAACGCCACCTCCAAAGCCCCGTTCGGGTGGCTCCAGCCAGTGGGGCTTTTAAAACGTACCCGCACCCTAACGGTGGCACTGGCTGGGGCCACTCGAACGCCACCTCCAAAGCCCCGTTCGGGTGGCTCCAGCCAGTGGGGCTCTCGAAACGTACCCGCACCCTAACGGTGGCACTGGCTGGGGCCACTCGAACGCCACCTCCAAAGCCCCGTTCGGGTGGCTCCAGCCAGTGGGGCTCTTGAAACGTACCCGCACCCTAACGGTGGCACTGGCTGGAGCCACTCGAACGCCACCTCCAAAGGCCCGTTCGGGTGGCTCCAGCCAGTGGGGCTCTTGAAACGTACCCGCACCCTAACGGTGGCACTGGCTGGAGCCACTCGAACGCCACCTCCAAAGCGTCGTTCGGGTGGCTCCAGCCAGTGGGGCTCTTGAAACGTACCCGCACCCTAACGGTGGCACTGGCTGGAGCCACTCGAACGCCACCTAGCGCGGTCGATCTCCTTATCCCGAAGTCTACTGCACCACAAACCGCTGCGCACCGCCAGCCTCCTGGCCGACGAATCGAACGGCATATGTGCCGGCGGGCAAGCCGCCTAACTCCAGGAACTGCTCCGCGACCCCGCTCGCGATCGTCCGGCGGGTAATTTCCCGACCGAGGGCGTCCACAACGACCAACTCACTTTCGGCAGTCCGCGCCGCGAAGCTCACCGAGAAGGTGCCTCCGTTGGGGTTGGGGCTCACCTGAAGTCGAGTGGCGGTGGCGTCTGTAGCCGACTTAACGACAAGCACGTGAGAGTAGGCGGACGAGCCGTCCATGTCCTCGATCCGCAGGCGGTAGTAGCCCGTGGCGAGCGGGGACTGATCGGCAAACTCGTAGTCGCGCGCAACGCCACTGTTGCCCGCCGCCGGCACGCTCCCGATGGCTTCGAAGGCGTCTCCGTCGGCGGAGCGCTCTACGGTGAAGCGGTCCACACCTAGCTCCGAAGCCGTCGTCCAACTGATCACATTGCCTCCAGTTTTGGCGAAAGCCTCCAAACGGCTCAACTCTACCGGGAGGGGCGCCGACGGACTACTGGCGAAGAACTCGCTGAAATCGTCGACGGTGAAGGTGTAGACCCAGGCGTTCGGACCGTACGTCTCGCCGGTGGCCGGGAGGAGGACGCCCCCGCCCGGGAAGGTGACACTGCAACTGGTGCCAGAGACCTTGTTGATGCCGATGGTGGTGGCCGAGGAGATGGCCCCGCTGGTGATGAGGGCCTGGATTTCGGCGTCGGTGAAGTACAGCTTGACCTCGGCCGTCGCGCCCTGGGCGAGCGATATGGCCGGCGTGATGGTAACGTTGCGGTCGGCGTATGCTTGTTGGCCCGTTCGGATGGGGCCGTCGTTGCCGTAGATGCGCGCGGTGACAAGTCCGAGGTTGGCCGAGGTCTTGATAGAAGCGACGACGTTGCCGGCGGCGTCGAGGATGGGCTCGAAGACACTACTGCTCGTCCCGTCGATGACTGCGGAGGCCGTGGCGGAGCAGGTGTTGCTGGGCAGTGGCGCCAGATCGAGGAGGCAGTCGACGCGGACGGGAGGGATTGGTCCTCCTGCAAGTAGGAGAAGCCGTTAGCGCAGTCGTGACCGCGACATCCGCGGCTGGTGTTCGGGGGGAAGGTGATCGTAGCGAGCCGGGTGGTGAGGTCGTAGCTCGCTACGGCGCCGGGCACGCCGGTCGTGAACACGAAGTCGGTCTCGTCGCGGGAGGAGATGTTGCGTAGCGTAAGCACGGGGCCGGCGTCGGTGCAGACGACGGATCCCAAAGGATTGAAGGAGGGCTGAGTGCAGCCCGAGATAGCGACAGGGCCGAACAGCGGACCAGCCACCCCGTTGCCGCAGACCGCTTCGATGTAGACATCGTACTCACCGTTGTCCGGGGCGATGAGGCTTATGGTCCCGGTCGCAGAGAAGGAATTACTGTATACAGGCGCTTGACCGGGCGCGATGGCGCCGCCGCGGGGCACGCGGTAGAAGTTGTAGGAGGCGGGGTTGCCAGTGGCCTGGAAGTAGAACACATTTAGATCAGGCCTGAGGTCGATGTTACTGATCGTTGATCCACAACCGAAGGTATACGTAAGGGGCGTGCTCCAATCACTCCGAATACCGGCGCCACAATTCGTACGTACGTAGATATCATAGGTCGTACCCGACACCAGTCCACTCGTGACTCGGTACGAGGTGGAGCCAAGGACTAATGCCCCGGTACCATTCGCACTGGATGGCGGTGCACTACCGGTGGGAAGTATGCTGAAGTAGTAACCGGTAGCACCTGCGCCACCCGCGGACGATACCTCTAACTGAGCCCCTGCCACGGGTCTGGCCGTGACTCCGGTAGGCACGTCACAGGTGGGGCTGGTGTAGGGAATTGGGGGGCCGGTTGGCCCACGATAGCCTGATGCACAAACACCCCGAACGTAGATATCGTAATCACGACCTGGAGTTAGGTCGGTGAGCCTGTAGCTAAGGTCGGTTTGATTAACCGTAAACGGCGTTGCAAGTCGACTGGTGTGCCCCTGTCCACGATGAAGATATCGTAGCTCACCGCGAGACCTTGGGAGAGTACGACAAGCTGCGGAGCGTTATCCGAGATAGCGGTGCCGATGGTCCCGGTGCCTGGCTGCAGTTCGCACGGCTGGTACTGGTAAGGCGTGCCCACCCACTCTCCAATACTGCCATCGGCGCAGACGGATCGAACGTAGATGACTACCGGAGCGCCGCTGCGTATTACAGGATTATCTAACCCGAAGATAGTCCCCGTGGTAGACGTGTTCGGGGGTGTCAAAAAAGCAGGTGCGGGATCGCCGGCATTGGCAATACCTACATCGTAACGGACGGCGCCCGGGACGGGGTCAAAACTGACCACCGCATCAAACCCCGAGATACCGTTCGCTTGCAAGTTAGTGATAAGACCGCAGGGGGCATAGGTAACAGTGGTAGGCGTCGACCAGGCCGACTGCCCACCGCCGGGACATCTCGCGCGAACGTAGATCTGCTGGGTCGTATTCAAGGGAATCTCCACGGCGGCGCTGATGCCGGTGGTGCGTCCCGTAGGGGTGGTGCTGGCGCTCACTGCGGTCCCCGCGGGAACGACGAGCACGTCGTACTCGAAGGCGTTCGGCGTACCCGTCCAGAACAGATTGTGTAACGTGCCTCGGAATCTATCAACGGCGGTAATGACCGGTAGTGCTAGGCAACTTGGAGCCGTTAAGGGACCGGAGATGATGTCGTCGAATAAAATGCCATCAGCGCCAGAAACCGCGGTGCCCTCCGCCCGAATACCGATGCGGATGGTTTGGCCGAGGTAAGCCGTAAGGTCGACGCTAATGCGTTGGTAAGCCGTGCCCGGAGCAATACCCGCGGTCAGGGGTACCGTAAAATCCGCCAGCGTGGTCCCTGCGTTCGGCGCAAGGTACAGGCGTACGGTCTCTGTACCGTTGGCGGTAGAGGCTCGTGCCCACAGACTGAACTGATCATTCACGCCTGCGGTCACCGTGATCGGTGGAGGGAGTGCCCAGTCGTCCATGGTCGCCGCGGGGGCATTGGCGAGCATGGCTCTGTTCCCGCTCCGGGCGAGGCCGGCGTCGGTGACCACGAACCATACAGGAGGACCGTTTTCGATGTACGCCCAACTCGAGAATGACGCAGTCTCGAAACCTTCGCTAAACTGAGCGTGAACCCGTTCAAGGGAAAGTAATTGCAGTGACGCGACTGCGGAAAAGACAACGAGGTAGTATAGTGTCGACTTCATAGGGGATGGTTTACAACCAAGCGCAGTGCCTGGTCGGGTACGTATGATGTCGGTAATGTACTGTGGCAGTGCGGCTTAGATCATTGAATCCAGCGAGTGCACCGATTCCCCCAGGGAAGGTCCAGGCAGTCCCAGGGAAGCGATCGTCCCATGACGTGCTCTCCTGCGCGGATCTTGAATTTTTGCTTCTTTTGTGTCAAGACGAAAGAAGGGCATTAAGAGCCATCCAGCACGGCCATCCAGCATCCATCAGGCGCAGCCGGTCCCTTAGTCCCACTTATACAAAACCTCCACCCCCTCGTCCTTCCCCATCGAAGTGACCTTCACCTCCGTCCGACGATTGCGCTGGTGATCCTCCTCGCTACAGTCTTTCGAGTCCCGACACCCATTCCGCAACCGGCTTTCGCCAAAACCCTTGGCCTCGATCCTCGCGCCACTGATCCCCCGCCCGATAATATACTCCCGCGCCGCCGTCGCCCGATTCTGCGCCAGACTCCGATTGTAAGACTCCGTCCCCCGCGCATCCGTGTGGCTCCCCAGCTCGATCGCCATCTCCGGGTAGGCCAGCATCAGATCCACCACGTGGTCTAGATCAGGCTGCGCATCCGGGCGGATGTAGAACTGGTCGAAGTCGTAGTAGATGTTCTTCAGTTCGATCACCGAACCGGTCTTCAGACGCATCATCTGCGCCCGACCGACCGGATCCGGACCGCCCTTCCCGCCCATCGCCATTGCCCCCGACGAGCCCGGCATCTCCGGCAGCAGCGTAAGCGTAGCGTCGAGGGACTTCTCGTCCCCACACGCCACCGCCGCACAATCATAGTCGAGGCTCGACACCAGCAGTTCGCCCTCGGCGAAAAACTGCTTGTCCCCCTTGATCACGAACTCGCACCCGCACGGCACACACCCGAAGTCGAACTTCCCCTCCGCATCCGAGCGCGCCGTAAGCTGCTCTCCGGTACACAGGTTGATCAGCTCCAGCTCCACGTTCGGCAGCAGGTTGCCGTAGCGCGCGTTCTTCGTCGTGCCCGCCAGCGACATGTGCCCGCGGCGCCAGTGCCCGCCCTCGCGACCACTGGTTTTGGCGAAAGCCCCACGCAGTAGTCGCCTAGGCTCGACCCCGTGGCCGTCGCCCAGATCTCCTCCGACTTCGCCTCGTACGCCGCGTGCGCGACCACCACCCGGTAGCCCTGCCCCCGCATCATCGGCACGCTCACGTAGCCGTCGGCGTCGGTCGTCAACTCGAGGGCCTCCCGGTCGGCCTGCGCCTGATCACCGCCCTGGGGTTGAATCGCAATGCGGTACTCGCCCGGCTTGTCATCCTCGATGAGGCGCAGCGTAAGGTCGCGGTCATTCTTATTTTGCTTTGGCTTCGCCAGATCAATCGGCTCCAGCCGCACTTTAACGCCCGCCAACTTCTGCGCTTCATTAGGCGCTGCAAACACACAAATGCGTTGTGTCCGCGCACGCTCCGTAGGCGTATCCGTCTGGAAAGAATAAATGTCGTCTCCGCCTGAGCCGCCAGCCCGCGCACTCGTGAGATAACCGTAGGTCCCGTCCGCCGAAACGATGAAGCCGAAGTCGTCTTTATTTGAATTGTAAGGTGCGCCGATATTGACCGGCGTTCCGCGCACGATGTCGACCTCGCTCTCGCTATCGCCCCCGCCGGTCTCCACCGCGAAGATGTCCATCCCGCCCACGCCCCCGAGACCGTTGCTCGCGAAGTACAGCGTACCGTCGGCGTGGATGAAAGGGAAGACCTCGTTGCCGGCCGTGTTGACGGTCTTGCCGAGGTTGACTGGCTCGCCCCAGGTGCCGCCTTCCAGACGACTTACGTACAGGTCCATCCCGCCCTCGCCACCGGGGCGATTCGAAGCAAAGTACAGACTCCGACCGTCGACGCTCAGGGTCGGGTGCGCCTCCTCGTACTCGTCGGTGTTCCACGGCATCTCGGTTGGGGTCTGCCAACCGTCGGCCCCGCGGTTCGAGGTGTAAATGTTGAGACGCATCGTGCCGTCCTTGTCGTTGCGGCGCTTGCCCTTGTTGTAGTTGTTGCGCGTGAAAAACACCCGCTCCCCCGTGATGTCGAAGGTCACCGGACCTTCGTGAAAGGTGGTGTTGAGCTCCGGGGCAAACTCCATTGGGCTCGCCGAGCAAGCGCGTTTTGGCATCAGCCGTCGCCACGAACAACGACATGAAGTTGTCCTCCATCCACTTGTCCTTCAGGCTCTTGTCGATCCCCTTCACCGGGCGCGTCGACACGAACACCACGTGCTCGGCGTCGATAAAACTCGGACTAAAGTCGAGGTGCGTCCCGTTGACCTTGGTCTCGTTGCGCACCGTCACGGCCGCCTGCGCCACGCCCGTCCTGAGCGTATTCGCAAACTTCCGACCGCGTGCATCCTCGCCGCCGGCCTGCTCGTCGTAGGCGTCGAAGTGCTCGCGCGCTAGGTCGGCGTGTCCATTACTCTGGAGCGCCTGCGCGTAGTACAGTCGGTAGAGCGGCTCCTCGCTGCGCGCCACCAGTTGCCCGTACCACAGCTCCGCGCCCTTCGTATCGTGGTTCAGTCGGTAGGCCGTGGCGAGTTGGTGCATCTGCTCTACGCTCGGCGTCGCGTCTGCGGCCAGGAGGGGCACGGCGGCCTTATAGCCGAGGTTATCGTAGAGTTTTTCGCCGCGATCCGTGGCGTGCTTATCGTGCTCGTTCCCGTTGTGAGTCGTGTGGGTGGCGGGACGCTCGGGTGCGGCTTTCGGGGTTGCGAGCGCGGTCTGCGGGGCCTTGGTCGTGTCACGCGTACTAACTGCTACGTCCTTGGCATCCCGTTTTGCCTGCCGTTTTGCAGGCGCTGCGGCACTGCCCACTCTAGCCTCTGTGCTTCCGGATATGGCGGCTGCGTTGTCGGGTACGGCTTGCGCCAAAACCATCGACGGGGCGGCGAGGAGACAAAGGGCGGCGAAACGAGTGGACAGCGTCATGTGTGGAGCGTGGTGTCGGGTGCGGCTACTGGCGAAAACGGCCAGCGTGCCTCCCCGGGCAGGATTAGAAAAAGCGGGGGTTGGTCAGTTTCTGCTGCTTCTGAGAAAGCGTGTACTCTAGAAAGATCTCCGCGGAGCCATTCGAGTACTTGCGGATTTCGGAAAGGGTGAAGTCGTACGAGAGCCCGAGGCGGATGCGGTCCGTGAGCCTGGAGGCCGAGTAGCAAGTCGATCGACTCGCCCACGGCCCGCGTGCTCGAACCGCCCGTGCGGTACGTCGCCCCGAGACTCAGGATTTGGTTGTACACCAAGCTCGCGTGAATGTCCAGGTCCACCGGAGACCGGACGGCGTACTTGACGAGCGCAGCGGGTTTTAGCGAAAGCTTCTCACTCAGCGGCAGCAGCGCCCCGCCCATGGCGTAGGCGTGGAAATCCTCCCGACCGAGCGTCGAACGGCCCGCCTGTGCCCTCGTTGAGGTTGAGCGTGTTGCGCAGCAGTCGCGGCACCGAGACCCCGGCGTAGAACTTGTCGTTGTACACCAGCATCCCCGCCCCGAAGTTGGCCATGAGGCGCGAGTTCTGCCCGATGTCCGGGATGCTCGCGTCGATGGCCTCGGTCGAGTGGGCCCGCGTCCAGTCCATGGAGTACTGCTTGACGCTCACGTCCACCCCCGTCGATAGATAGGTGTCGTCGCTGAGCTGCACGTGGTAGGCGTAAGAAGCCGCCCCGAGCGTCGAGCGCGTGAAGCCGATCTGGTCGTTGGTGAGCACGAGGCCCAGGCCCACGTTCTTCCCTTGCAGCGGCGTATTAAAGCCCACCGCCTGTGAGGCCGGTGCGCCGTCCAGCCCGAACCACTGTTTGCGCAGCAGCGCATGGAACACCGGCACCCCCTTGCTACCGGCCACCGCCGGATTGAGGGCGAGCTTGTTGTGCATAAACTGCGTGTACTGAATGTCCTGTTGGGCGTAGGCGCCCGTGATGGCGACACTGCACATCAGCAGTGCCAGGAGGCGGAGCCCCCGGGTGTTGGTTTTCATGTTTCAATCTGTTGTGCTGCCGGAAGAATCCCCCCGGTAAAGAGGGGTGACGGACCTCGGAAAGCTCCGTCACCCTTACTCTGCCTAAATCAGGCCAAACTCTGCTCTCGGGCGGTCATTCGACTGATTTCCCGGCACTTACCGCCTACCGCTGGATGTACAGGTACCCTTGTCGGTCTGCCCCTGCGGGTTATTAATCCGCAGCAAGTAGAAGTACGTCCCCACCGGCAGATCCTCCGCCTTGTAAGTCCCACCCCAGTCATTACGGTAGTCCTCAGAGTGGTAGACCTCGTCGCCCCAGCGGTTGTACACCGACAGCGTCGAACCTGGGTAGTCGATAATCCCCGGCACCACGAAGGCATCGTTGTCACCGTCGCCGTTCGGCGTGAAGATCGTCGGGGCCGTAAGACCGTTGACGCCCTCCACCGTGATCGCGACCCTGGCCGTCGCACAGCGCGTCGGACAGTTCGCATCGCACACCGTGTACGTGAAGCTGGTCACGCCCACGTAGTTCTCGTCCGGCACGAAGCGCATCCCGGCCTCCATGCTGCCCTCGATCCGACCGCGCAGGGCCGCCGTGTCGAAAGTCACCACGTAGTCCGTCAGGCGGATCACGTCGTTGTCCATCAGCATCACGTCCTCCAGGGCCGTATTAAACGGCGTCGTAAAGGCATCATCGCCGGCGGTCGGCTTCGGCTCCACGACGAGGCGCATCGTGTCCGTCGAGTAGTTCGCGCAAGCCCCGTTGCTCAGTGTCCACACGAACACGTTTACGCCAGCGTCGAGGCGCTCCACGAGTGAAGCCGGATCACGCGGCGAGGCGATACGTGCCCCACCGGTCGTCGTCCACCGGCCCGTCCCGAGCAGCGGTGTCACCGCGTCGAGGCGCTGGTTGTCCACGCCACACACGTACCTCACCTCCTCGATCACGAACGCACTTTCGTCCGGGCTCTCCGAGATCGTCACGTTGACGGTGTCGCGGGCGTAGGCCTCGCAGACGCCATCGGTGAGGACCACACGAACTGGTAGCGCTGCCCGACGATCAGCCCAACAGGGCCGTCTCCGCCGAATCAGGCTTCGCGATGCGCGCTCCACGACTGGCCTGCGCCAGGGACTGCGTCCAAATACCGCGGGCCTTCGTCGGCCGCAGGGCCGCGATGCGGCGTTCTCCCGGCCGCAGGTCGTCACGTCCTCCCCGGCGTAGGCCACGTCCACGGGCACCGTCGTGATCGTCACCACCACCGTGTCGGCGTCGTAGTCGCGGCAGGCGCCATTGCTTAGCGTCCAG
This sequence comes from Lewinellaceae bacterium, assembly GCA_963837005.1. Taxonomy (GTDB): domain Bacteria; phylum Bacteroidota; class Bacteroidia; order Chitinophagales; family Saprospiraceae; genus CALDTK01. The sequence goes on along the minus strand of CAWIMC010000022.1, from coordinate 261,615 downwards.
ACGAAGAGGTTTTGGCCCTCCCGCAGGTCGATCACGTCGGCGTCGCGGGCGTCCGGATTGCTCACCGTCGCTCCCGTGAGGGAGGTCCAGTGTCCTTTCCCGATGGTCGGCGTCACGGCGTTGAGCTTGATCGTCTGCACGGCGCAGTAGCTCGCGTCCACCCCGGCGTCGGCCTGGTTGGCGGGCGTGTAGTCCACCTGGACCCGCACCGGCTCCGAGGCCGACGTCCGGCACGACCCGAGCGTCATCACGACGTAGTAGTCGCCCGTCGCAGCCCGCGTCAAACCTTCCATCGTGTAGCTCGGCTCCTCGGTCGTCGCCAGCAACTTGTTGTCGCTCGCGCGGTGCCACTCGAAGCTGCGCTTGGCAGCACTCGGGGCGAGCTGGCTCGACACACTCAGCGTCACGCTACCGCCCTCACAGACGGCCGCGGTGGCGATGATCGTCGGCGTCTTCGGCATGGCCTGCACGTAGACCCGCGTCGGCTGACCGACAACGGCGCGACAGCTATTTACCGTCACCGTCACCTGGTACTCACCCGCATCTGCGAGCTGCACCGGACCCACCACCGGGCTCGGCAGTGAACTGCGGAAGTTGCCCGGACCGTACCACTCGTAGGTAGCGCCCGGGATCAGCGGCGTCTCCAGGCGGACGAGGTCGCCCTCGCAAGCCGGATTCTCGGCCGTGGTCGCATTAGAGGTCACCACCGGCGAGAGCGCACCGAAGACCGTCACGAGCACCCCGTTCGAGGCGAAACTCGCGCAGCCGTCTAGCACGACTTGTACACTGTAGATGCCCGTGCTCGCCGCCTGCGCATCGCGGACGATGTAGGTCGGCTGGGCGGTGGTCGCAAGCACTTGCGCCCCGCAGCGCCCTCGAAGGTCCACGTGTACTGCACGGCCTTGGTGCCGGAGTACGGCGCCGTGGACAGCGTGAAGTTGTTGCCCTCGCACACCAGATCATCGCTCGCACTGAGCTCGGGTGTGGTCGGCTTCGGCACCACTTTCACGATCACGCTCTTCGGCGGCGTGCACATCCGCCGTTCGAGACGACCTCGAGGGTGTACGTCCCACCGGCATTCGCGCCGACTTCCAGCGTAGCATTCGCCAGGCCATCGGTTCCGGTCACACCGCTGAACGCAAAGCCCCCAGGCCCGCGCCAGGTGTAGCTCGCGCCGCTCAACGCGACTCCTTCGCTTTGCACCGTAGCGCCCAGCGTCAAGGAATCATCCTGGCGGTAGCTGCCCGCACCTTTGAGGTCGGCTGATGACGGGCTGTGCCTCGATGGTCACGGTCGTCGTCACCGGAGCACTCACGCAGTTGCCGTTGCTGGCCGTCACGTAGTAGGTGTGTACGCCTTTCGGCAAAACCCCCGGTCGGTACGTCGCGCCGAACGCCAGGGCAGTAACCGTCCCCACAGTCGGGTCACGGTCGTACCAGGCGAACACGATCGGCGCGTCACCCGCGGCGGGCGTCGTCTGGTCGTGGCCGAGAGCAGAGTGGCGGTGCCCGCGCAATGCGGTCCGTCGTTGCTCGCGGTGACCTGCGGCACGGCGTTGATCGAAACCTTACCGCCGGGCTCGTCGCCACGCAACCGTTCACATCCGTCACGCGCACCCGCCAGTCGCCCGGCTTGTAGTGCTCGTTGTTCGGCGCGAGACGTGTCGTCCCGACCGTCGTCGTCATGCCCGGCGCAGCGAGGGTTTTGGCGGAAGCCCCATCAGGACCGATCCACTCAAACTTCACCCCGTTCGCACTCGTGCTCAACGCCAAGTCTTCGCCGCGGCAGATACTCGGTGCATTCAGCGTCGGCAGTTCAGCCGGAGCCAATAGGCCCATCACGTCCAAGGTCTCCGTCGTCTGACAACCGTTGGCGCTCGTCACCACGAGGGTGTAGCGGCCGTTGGCGCGTTGGTCGACTTGCGTCAAAACCTGCTGCGTCGGCAGAGCGGAAGCCGTTCGGTCCCGTCCAAGCGAAGCTCAGCGGTTGTACGCCCGTCGCCTCCGAGAAGAGCGAGAGCCCGCCGCCGTCACACGGTGCAGTAACGGTAAAGCGCGGGGCCGCCGTCGGCCAGGGCAGAGAGGTCAGGGTGTAAACCGCAGACGTAAGTATGCAGTCGTTGACGCGCACCTCCACGCGGTAGTCCCCGTCGTGCAGCGCCGCCTCCGCACCCTGGATGCGGATCACGTTGCTGTTCTGGCCCGTCACCCGCACACCCGAAGGCATGGTCCAGGTGTAGCGCACCTTCGTACCGCTGTAGGCCGGCACACTCAGCACCACCTCCCCACCGAGGCAGGTCGGGCCGGTGCTCGTGATGATCGGCTGCGGCCACCGCGTTGACGATGTCGTCCACCTGGACGGTCGCCGTCGCCACGCAACCCGCGCGGTTGGTGATCGTCACCTCGTAGCTGCCGTTCTGTGCCGCGTTGACGGTCACCAGCACTGGATTCTCCAGCGTCGACGTGAAGCCGCCCGGACCGCGCCAGCGATACGTAGCGCCGCTGCCCACCGCCGCCGAGGCCGCGTCTGGATTGGCGCTCAGTAGCAGGTCGCGCTCCGCACAATCCGGCGCCACCGAGTAGCTGTAGCTCGGTGCCACGCTCGGCGCGGGCTCGATCACACGGTCGTCGAGACCACCGCACTCGTGCAGCCGTTGCGCGCCGCAGTGACGAAGTAGGTGTGCGTCCCGGCGGCAAAACCGCGCAGGCTAAAGCTGGCCGTCTGGGCCACGAGCTTGCCGCCCGCAGTCGGGGCCGCGTCGTACCAGCGGAAGGTGGCACCGGCTACGTCTGCGCTGGCCGTAAAGACCGTCGCTACGTCCGCGCAGTGCGGGCCGTCGTTGCTAGCCACGACTACAGGTACGTCATTGATGACCACCGGCTTCGCGGGGCTCGTCGCCACGCAACCGTTGGCGTCCGTCACGCGGACCCGCCACTCACCCGGTAGGTAGTTGGCGTTGCCCGGCAGGAGCGTCGTGCGACCAACGGTCGTCGTCATGCCTGGTGCGGCGAGCGTTGATGTGGAGGCACCATTCGGCCCGATCCACTCAAACTTGACGCCGCTGGTGCTGGTGCGCAGCACTAGGTCCTCCCCGCGGCAGATCCGCGCTACGTCGAGGGTCGGCTGCTCCGCCGGGGCGCGCAACTCGTTGACGCGGACGCTGGCCGTAGCCACGCATCCACTCACGCTCGTCGCCGTCACCGTGTACTCACCGTTGGCGAGTTGATTGGCGGGATCGATGACTGGGTTCGCCAGAGTACTCACAAGCCGTTCGGCCCCGTCCAAGTGTAGCGCGTAGCGCCCGTAGCATTCGCGAAGAGTTCCAGGCCACCGTTGTCGCAGGCCCGCGCCGCTACTGCCGTCGGAGCGACCGTAGGCTGTGCGAACACCTTGACTTCGTACACCTCACTCGTGAGCGTACAGCCGTCGATGGCCACCGTGAGGCGGTAGGCTCCGTTGTGGAGCGCGGCGCTCACCGGCGTGATAATAACTCGGTTGCTATTCAGGCCAGTGATACCGGTCGGTGTTGCCCCCGGGCGTCTCCCAGGTATACTGCACGTTCGACCCGGTGTAAGCCGGCACCTCGAGCGTAATGCGCTCGCCCTCGCAGGCCGGGCCGCTCGCAGCGATCACAGGTTTGGCCCGCGTGCCGTTGATGCCGCTCACATCAATCGAAGCGCTGCGTCGAGCAGCCGTTGGCGTCCACCACCGTCACCGTGTAGGTACCGTTGGCAGCCGGCGTAGCGGCAGTAATCACAGGGTTGGCGAGCGTCGAGCGGAAGCCGTTCGGCCCCGTCCAAGCATAGTCGCCACCCGTAGCCCGCGGCTGCACGTCGAACGTGATGTCCGAGGTCGAGCAATCAGGCTTCAGGGTGTAGTTGGCGCTGGCCGTCACCGGCGTGGCAGCGTTCACCATCACCGTCGTGGTCGCCACCGCGCTCGTGCACTGCCCGCGGACTCACCGTGAGCTCGTAGCTCGTCGTGGCCGTCGGACGTACGCCAAAGCTGCGCTCCGTGGAGACGATCGCCGGCGCGCCGGCCACGCGCCACTGGTAGCTACCGCCCTCGACGGTACCCGCCGTGAGCGTCGCCACGCCACCGACGCAGATCTCGCCGGAGTTGTTGGCCGTGGCCACCGGCACGGCGTCCACCTGCACCTGCATCGGTGCGCTAACGGGCGCGGCACACCCGTCCACCGGCTACCGCTACCCGGAAGGGCTGCACGACGAGTGGACTGTCGGCCGCGAGCGCCACCGTGCGGGTCGAACCCACGAGTTGGCCGCTGCCGTTGGTCCAGCGGTAGATGACGCTGGTGCCTACGTAATCATTCGACACCGTTAGCTCAATACTCGCGTCCACACAGACCGGCGCATTGCTGCTCGCGATCGGCTGGGCCGGCACCGGCTTCACCGCCGAGACGATGAGGCGCTCGGTCGTGGTACAGCCGCTCGTATTGCGGACGGTCACCGTGTAGGTGCCGTTGGCCGCGAGCGTAGCATTCGCCACCACCGGATCGGGTGCGGCACTGCGGAAGCCGTTCGGCCCGGTCCACTCGTAGCTCAGGGTAGTCGTCCCGGTGGCGTTGGCCGCCAGGCGCAGTTCTTCGCCGGTGCAGACCGAGGTCGTCACGACGCTCGGGGCGACGACGGGCGGGGCGGAGATCTCGACGCGGTAGACTTCGCTCGTCACCACACATCCATCGACCGTTACCGTCACCGAGTAGTTGCCTGCGTGGACACTGCCCCGGGCGGGGCTGATCGTGATTTGGTTCGAGCCAAGGCCCGTGATGTCGGCGGTCACGTTGCCGGGCGTAGCCCAGGCGTAGCGAACGTTGCTGCCCGTGTAGGCGGCTACCGCGAGGGTAATCGTCCCGCCTTCGCAGGCCGGACCGCTGCCCGTGATCTGTGGCACCGCCTGGGCGCTGGTCACATTGGTCACCTGCACCGAGGCGCTCGACGTACAGCCGTTCACGTCGGTCGCGGTGACCTGGTAGGTACCGTTGGCCGCAGGTGTTGCCGCCGTGATGGTCGGTGCGGCGAGCGTGGAGGTGAAGCCGTTCGGCCCCGTCCAGCGCTGCGTTGGATCGCTCCCGAGCCTGCCGTCGTGACGGTGTAGGCGAGGTTGAGATCAGCGGCTGAACAGTCAGCTGCGGGACGTAGCTGGCCTGCGCCGCGAGGACGTTAGCGCGGTTGATTACCACGGTAGTCGTCGCGACGGCACTCGTGCAAGTCCCACTGGTCACCGTGAGTTCGTAAGTCGTCGTGGCGTCGGGCTGACGCTTGGCGTACGGTCCGTCGAAGGACGGCGCCGTGCCTTGGACGCGCCAGGCGTAGCTGGCCCCGCTCGAACGTTACCGGCGGTGAGGGTTACGCTTTCGCCAAAGCGCAGCTCGCGCCACTGTTGCTGGCCACGGCCACAGGTACCTCGTCCACTTGACAGGCGTCGGGGCACTAGACGGAGCCGTGCAGCCATCGACGGTCACCTCGACGCGGTAAGGCGCGACGGCGGTCGTGGCGTTGGCCGCGAACGTGATGCTGCGCGTCGTCCCGAGGACGTCGCCGTTGGCGTTCGTCCAGCGGTAAGCGACGGCGTCGCCGACGTAGTTCTCGGCAACGGTAAGGTCGATCTGCGCGTCGCGGCAGACCGGTGCGTTGGTCGTCACGGTCGGTTGCACGGGCACTGGGCGTACGGCGTCAACGGTGACGGTTGCGGTGGTCTTGCAGCCGCTGGCGTTGCTCGTCGTGACGGTGTAGGTGCCGTTGGCGGCCGTAGTCGCGTTGGCGATGACGGGCGTGGCCGAGGCCGACGTGAAGCCGTTCGGACCGGACCAGACGTAAGTACTGGCACCCGTGGCCCCGGCGTCGAGACGCAGGGTCTCGCCGGTGCAAATGCTCGGGGCGTACGCTGCGGGCGCAGCCGTCGGCTGTCCGAAGACTTTGACGTCGAAGGGCGCACTCGTAATCACGCAGCCGTCCACAGTCACGGTTACTGAGTAGTCGCCGGCGTGGGTGCTGGCAGATACTGGCGCGATCGTGAGGCGGTTGGTTCCGAGACCGGTGACGTTGGCGGTCGTGCCGGCTGGCGTCGTCCAGGCGTAGGTCACGCTGCTACCGGTGTAGGTTGGGACGTCGAGCACGATTGTGCCGCCCTCGCAGGCCGGACCGCTCGAAGCGATCACAGGCTTGGCGCGGGCCTGGGCGATATCTCTCACCTCGACGCTTGCAGCCGTGCTACAGCCTTTCCCGTCGGTGACGGTCACGGCGTAGCTGCCGTTATTGGCGGGCGTTACGCTGGCGATTGTTGGGTCGGCCACTGTAGAAGTGAAGCCGTTCGGGCCGGTCCATACGTAGCGGTACGTTGCGTCGCCGCCAGCTGGTTTTGCCGAAAGGCGTAAGTCACTCGCGCTACAGTCGGCAGCGAGCGTGTAGCTGTACTCCGGAGCCGCGGTCACCGCCTCGAAGACGGTAAGCGTGTACGGCGCAGAAGTGGAGGCGCAGCCGTCGACGATGACCTCGACGGTGTAGTCGCCCGTGTGGACGCTGGCCTGCGCCGGGTCGATGGTGAGGCGGCGCGTACCGAGGCCGTTGATGCCCACGGTCGTGCCAGCCGGAGTCGTCCAGCGGTACTCGACGCTCGTGCCGGAGTAGGCCGAGACTTCGAGGAGGACCCGTGCCCCAGCGCAAGCCTGCGCCGTGCTCGTGATCTCCGGTTGGGCGATGCCCCCGCGGATCGTGGTCACGTTGACGGTCTGCGTCACGGTACACCCTTGTGCACTCGTCACGGTCACCTCGTAGCTGCCGTTGGCCGTCGGGGTCGCCGAGGCGATGACGGGGTTAGCGAGCGTCGAGCGGAAGCCGTTCGGCCCGGTCCAGCGGTAGGTGGCGTTGCTGGCAGCCGTAGCGGCGTCTGCGTTGGCGAAGAGGTTTAGGTCGGCCGTGCCACAGTTGGCTGGCGTCGTGTAGGCGAAGCTCGGCGTGGCGGTCGGAGCCGTGTAGATCGTAGCCGTCGTCGAGACCACTGCACTCGCGCAGCGCTCGGCGGTCACGACCACGAAGTAGGTGTGCGTTCCGACGGCTAGGTTGGCCCGGGCGAAGATCCGCTCCTGGCTCACGAGGCGCGCCCCGGCCATAGCCGGATCAGCGTCGTACCAAGCGTAGGTCGCGCCCTGGAAGGCGTCCACCGTGAAGACGGTCGTCTTGCCGAAGCAGTGCGGCCCGTCGTTGCTCGGCGTCGCCACCGGCACGGGGTTGATCCGCACCGCAAGCGCAGGACTCGTCGCCGTACAACCAGCCGCATCTGTGACGCGGGCGCTCCAGTTACCGGACAGGTAGTTTTCGTTGCCGGGCGCAAGCGTGGTCGCGCCGGTCGTGGTCGTCATGCCAGCCTTGGCGAGCGTCGATGCGGAGCCGCCGTTCGGGCCGATCCACTCGAACTTCACGCCGTTGGCGCTCGTCGAGAAGCGGAGCGGTTCGCCTGCGCACACACTCGGTGCAGTAATGGTCGGCACCTCCGCCACGGGGCGGATCTGCGTCACGTCTCACGCTGCCGGTTGCGGTACAGCCACTCACGCTCGTCACGGTGAGGAAGTAACTGCCGTTGTTGCGGATCGTAGCCGGGGTCACGATCGGATTCGGGAGCGTCGACGTAAAGCCGGTCGGTCCGGTCCAGGCATAGGTGCTGGCGTTGGTCGAGCGGGCCTCCAGCTGGAAGCTGCCCTCGGCACAGGCGTTCGTCACTACGACGCCCGGCACCGTGGTCGGCTGCGAGAAGACCTGGACGGCCACCGGCTGGCTCGTGAGCGTACAGCCGTCCACCGTCACGGTGAGGCTATAGTCGCCAGCGTGGACGGTAGGTTCGACGGGCGTCAAACCGAGCTTCGGTGTGCCCTGTCCGCTCACGCCACGAGTCGCCGAGGCGGGTAGCGTCCAAACGTAGGTCACGTTACTGCCCGAGTAGCTCGGGACGCTGAGCGTGACGGTCTGCCCGAGGCAGGCCGGACCACTGCTCGTGATCTGCGGTGCCGGCTGGGCATTAGCTGCATTGGTCACCTGCACAGATGCACTCGACGTACAGCCGTTGACATCGGTCGCAGTGACTTGGTAGCTGCCGTTGGCGGCCGCCGTAGCTCCGGTGATGGTCGGGCTGGCGAGCGTCGACGTGAAGCCGTTCGGACCAGTCCATCGCTGCGAAGCAATGGCGCCAGAACCAGCAGTCGTGATGCTATAGCTCAGACCGAGGTCGCTGGCCGAACAGTCCGGGCGCAACGTATAGTTGGCCTGTGCCGCGATGAGGTTCGGCGTGTTGACCACCAGCGTGGTTGTTGCCGTCACACTGGCACAAGTGCCGCGCTGGACGGTGAGTTCGTAGGTCGTCGTAGCGCTCGGCTTGACGCTCACCGTACGATCGGTCGAGAGGACGCCGGTGCTGCCCTGGACGCGCCAGGTGTAGCTCGCATTGTCGACGTTGCCAGCCGTGAGGGTGGAGCTTTCGCCAAAACAGATTGGTCCGCTATTACTCGCCGAGGCGACTGGAATCTGGTCGACCCGCACGAAGAACGCTTCACTTACGGGTGCCTGGCAGGCGTCCTCGGTGATGGTAAGTCGGAAGGGCTGCGGCGTCGAGCTCGGCGTGTTGATGAATCGCGTCATCCCGATCACGGCACCGTTGGCGTCCGTCCAGGAGTAGACGTAGCTGCGACCGCTCACACTCGGGTAGTCGGTGCGCAACTCGATCGTCGAACCTTCGCAGACTGGACCTTTCGAGCTCACGCTCGGCTGAGCTAGCGCAGGGCGGACGCTGGTCACGTCGACCATCGCGGTGGCCGTACAGCCCTCGACACTCGTGACCTTGAGGACGTAGGTCCCGTTGGCCGCTGCGGTCGCGCCGCTGATCGTCGGATTTTGTGCCGTGGACGTAAACCCGTTCGGGCCAGTCCAAGCGTAGCCGGTAGCATCGCCTGCGTTGGCCGCGAACTGAAGCTCCCCACCATTACAGATGATACCCGCGGTAGCGCTCGGGGCTGCCGTCGGCAAAGCGTACACGTTGACCGCGAATGGATCAGCGCTCACTGTACACCCGTCTACCGTGACGGTGACTCTGTAGCTGCCGTTGTGCTGCGCTGCCGTAGCGGGCGAGATGACGAGTTGGCGCGTGTTCGCACCCGTCACTCCACTGGTCGCGGAGGCCGGGACAGACCAGGCGTAACTCACATTCGAACCGGCATAGCCAGCTACACTCAAGGTAATGTTGCCGCCAGCGCAGGCGTCACCCGTGGAGGCGACCTGCGGCTTGGCGAGCGGCTCTTGGATGCCGCGGACCTGGACGATACCAGTTGTCGTGCAGCCATTAGCGTCCGTAGCCGTCACGCTGTAGCTACCGTTAGCAGCCGCCGTAGCACGGTCGATGCGTGGGCTGGCCGCCGTAGACGTAAAGCCGCTCGGCCCGGTCCAGGCGTAGGTAAGCGGTGCCGTCCCCGTAGCGTTCGCCATCAGGTCAAAGCCCGTCACCGAGCAGTCGCTAGCCAGCGTGTAGTTCTGGCTTGGGGCCACGGTCGGCTTAGGCGTGATGCTAAGCGTATATGGATCAGCAGAGGCTAAACAGCCATTGACGATGACGGTGACGCCGTAGTCGCCAGCGTGGACGGCGGCGCGGCTCGTCGCGATGCGGAGCACGTTGGTGTTCGCTCCCGTGATGTCCTGGGTCGTGCCCGCGGGCGTCGACCAGGCGTAGGTCACATCGGCACCGGCGTAGGCCGGGATGCTGAGCGTTACGACGCCACCCTCGCACTCGACACCGCTCGCGGCGATGACCGGCATGGCGACCGGAGCCACCACACCGCTCACCTCGACGGTGAAGGTTTTGGCGCAAGCCGCACTCGAGCCATCCGTGATGACGACAGTGTAGCTGCCATTGGCGCTCGGCGTAGCAGCCCTGAGGACAGGGTTGCGCTCGGTAGACGTGAAGTTGTTCGGACCCGTCCAGCGGTAGGTGTAGCCAGCAGTAGTCGCGGCAGCTCCGGTAGGATTGGCGCGCAGGGTAAGGTCGGTGAGGGCACAGTCGCTGGCCGCCGAATAGGCGAAGTCCGGCGTGGCCGCAGGCGCAGGATTGACGGTGACCGTGGTGGTTGCCGAAGCGCTCGTGCAAGTACCGTTGAGGACGGTGAGCGTGTAGGTCATGCTTGCGTTGATTGCGCTCACGATATAGCTGCGGTCGGTGGACACGAGGGTGCCCCCGGTGCGCCACTCGTAGCGGGCTCCAGTGATCTGCCCGGCGAACAAGGTGACGGACTGGCCAGCGCAGACGGGTCCGCTGTTGCTGGCGACGGCTACGGGTACCTCATCCACCTGGACGGGCGTCGGGGCACTAGACGGAGCCGTGCAGCCATCGACGGTCACCTCGACGCGGTAAGGCGCGACGGCGGTCGTGGCGTTGGCCGCAAACGTAATCGAACGCATGGTCCCAATCTCGGTCCCGTTGGCGTTGAGCCAGCGGTAGGCGACGGCGTTGCCGACGTAGTTCTCGGCAACGGTAAGGTTGATCTGCGCGTCGCGGCAGACCGGTGCGTTGGTCGTCACGGTCGGTTGCACGGGCGCTGGGCGTACGGCGTCAACGGTGACGGTTGCAGCGGTCTTGCAGCCGCTGGCGTTGCTCGCCGTCACGGTGTAGGTGCCGTTGGCGGCCGTAGTTGCGTTAGCGATCACGGGCGTGGCCGAGGCCGACGTGAAGCCGTTCGGACCGGACCAGACGTAAGTACTGGCACTCGTGGCCCCGGCGTCGAGACGCAGGGTCTCGCCGGTGCAAATGCTCGGGGTCGTTACGATGGGCGCGGCCGTCGGCTGTCCGAAGACCTTGACGTCGAAGGGTGCACTGGTGAGCACACAGCCATCGACAGTTACAGTCACTGCGTAGTCGCCGGCGTGGGTGCTGGCGGATACGGGCGTGATCGTGAGGCGGTTGGTTCCGAGACCGGTGACGTTGGCGGTCGTGTTAGCTGGCGTCGTCCAGGCGTAGGTCACGCTGCTGCCGGTGTAGGCTGGGATGTCGAGCACGATCGTGCCGCCCTCGCAGGCTGGGCCGCTCGATGCGATCACAGGCTTGGCGCGGGCCTGGGCGATATCTCTCACCTCGACGCTCGCGGTCGTACTACAGCCTTTCCCGTCGGTGACGGTCACGGCGTAGCTGCCGTTGTTAGCGGGCGTTACGCTGGCGATTGTTGGGTCGGCTACGGTCGACGTGAAGCCGTTCGGTCCGGTCCAAGCGTAGCGATAAGTCGCATCACCTCCGGCAGGTTTCGCCGAAAGGCGCAAATCACGCGGACTGCAATCCGGAGCAAGCGTATAGCTGTACTCCGGTGCTGCACTCACCGATTCGAAGACCGTGAGCGTGTAAGGCGCTGAAGTCGAGCGGCAGCCATCGACGATGACCTCGACGGTGTAGTCGCCGAGTGGACGCTGGCCTGGCGGATCGATGGTTAAGCGACGATGAGCCAAGGCCGTTGATGCCCACCGTCGTGCCTGCCGGAGTCATCCAGCGGTACTCGACGCTGGCGCCGGTGTAGGCACCCACTTCGAGCATGACCTGCCCGCAGCGCAGAGCTGTGGCGTACTCGTGATCTGCGGTTGTGCAATGAACCGCGACATGCGCCACGTAGATACTGCGCGTCACACGCAACCCGCCGCGCTCGTCACCGTCACTTCGTGAGCTGCCATTGGCGGCGGTAGTGGTGGCGCTGAGCGTCGGATTCGCCACGGCAGACGTAAGCCATTTCGGCCCGCGCCAACGGTAGGTCGCGTTGCCGGCCGCGTCGTAGCGTCGGCATTCGCGGAGAGGCTCAAGTCGGCGACTCGCAGTTCGCCGGGGCGGTGCTAGGCAAAGCCGGTGCTGCCGTCGGCGTCGGGTCGATCGTCACCGTCGTGGAAGTTGCCGCCGAGGTGCAGTTCGCAGCGTGATCGTCACCCAGTGACTGTGCGTCCCGGCGGGGGCCAGTGCGGGCGAGCTGTTGCTCCCGCCCGACCACCTTGCCGCCCGTAGCCGGATCAGCGTCGTACCAGGTATAGGTCGCACCGCCACTGCATTGACCGTGAAGACGGTCGTCGTCCCGACGCAGTGCGGTACGTCATTGGTCGGCCTTCGCCACCGGCACGGGGTTGATCTGCACGGCGATGGCCGGGCTCGTCGCCACACAACCGTCGACATCCGTACGCGGACGCTCCAGTTGCCGGACAGGCAGTTGGCGTTGCTCGGGGCGAGGGTCGTCGTGCCGGCAGCCGTCGTCATGCCGGGACCGGCGAGGGTCGCGGGCGCAGCGCCGTTCGGGCCGATCCACTCGAACTTCGTACCGCCCACCCGGTCGAGAGCACGAGGTCGTCGCCGCGCAAACACTCGGCGCCGCAATGGTCGGCGCTTCGGCCGGCGGCAGCAGGCCGCTTACGTTGACGCTGGCGGTGGCGTACACCCGTCACCGAAGTACGGTGAGATGTAGGTGCCGTTGGCCGGCGTCGTGGCTTGGTTGATGACTGGGTCGGCGAGTGAGGACGTGAAGCCGTTCGGGCCGGTCCACGCGAAGCGCAGTCGCGTCCGTGGCGTTCGCGCTCAGGGCAAAAGCTCGCCGCCGTCACAGGCGTCCGCGATCGTGAAGCTCGGGCTCGCAGAGGCTGCTGGAAGACCTCGACTTGGACGGTTTTGCTGGAAAGCGTATAGCCGTCCACCGTCACGGTGAGGCCGTAGGCGCCGTTGTGGAAGCCAGCCTCGACTGGCGTGAACACCAGTTGCGGCGTGCCCTGCCCTCACCCCACGGGTGGCGGAGGCGGGTAGCGTCCAGGCGTAGGTTACGTTCGAGCCAGAGTAGCTCTGGGCCGACAACGTGACGTTGCCGCCGACGCAGGCCGGACCGCTGCTCGTGATCTGTGGACGGGCTGCGGATTAGCCGCATTGGTCACCTGCACCGAGGCCATCGCCGTACAGCCGTTGACATCGGTGGTCACGACTTGGTAGGTGCCGTTGGCCGCGGCCGTGGCACCCTTGATCGTCGGATCGGCAAGCGTGGAAGTGAAGCCGTTCGGCCCCGTCCAACGCTGTGAAGCGATGGCCCGGAGCCTGCCGTGGTGACGGTGTAGCCGAGGCTCAGATCGCTCGCCGAGCAATCCGGACGTAGCGTGTAGTTCGCCTGCGCCGCGATGGCGTCGGCCTCGTTGATGACCGCCGTCGTGTTCGCCACTACGCTCGTGCATTCGCCCGGGTCACGGTGAGTTCGAAGGTGGTGGTCGCAGCGAGTTTCGTAGTAAAGACGCGATCCGTCGAGACGACATCCGCGCTGCCGGCCCGCGCCAGGTGTAGCGGCCGCCGTCGACGTTGCCGGCCGTGAGGGTCGAGCTTTCGCCAAAGCACGCCGGTCCGTTGTTGCTGGCCGAGGCCGCGGGCACCCGGTCGATCTGTACGTCGGCCGCGGCCGAGTGTGGCGCTGCACAACCGTCCAGCGTACCTGTACCGGAAGGGCGGCAGCGTCGTGGCGTTGTTGGCGGCGAGGTGAGAGTAGCCCCGCTGGTACCGACGACGGTACCGGCGCTGTTGGTCCACTGATAAACCACCGTACCTGCGTAGGTCTCCACCACCGTCGCGGTGACGGTGCCGGTCTCACACACGGGGCTGTTGGTCTGGATCGTGGACGCTTCGGCTGCGGTGGCGATATTGGTCACCGCGAGGCTGGCGCTCGTCGAGCAGCCGTTGCTGTTCGTGACCGCGAGGGTGTAGGTCCCGTTGGCCGCGGCGTCACACCGGCGAGGAGCGGGTGTTGAGCGCTCGATGCAAACCGTTTGGCCCCGTCCACCTGTAGCGGCTCGCACCGATGGCATTGGCCGTAAGTTGAAGATTGTCCCTGCGCATATGCGGCCAGCCGTAGCCGTCGGCGCGACGGTCGGTTGCGGCAGCAAGGTCACCGCGTAAGGATCGCTGTCGAGCGTACACCCGTCCACCGTGATGCGGACGCTGTAGTTGCCCTCGTGGATCCCAGCTTGCGCAGGGCTAATCGCGAACACGCCGTATTGGCACCGGTGATGCCGGTCGTCGTGCCAGCCGGCGTCGTCCAGGCGTAAGTCACCGCCGAGCCTTGGTAGGCCGTCACGCCGAGCGTAATCGTACCGCCTTCGCAGGCCGGACCGCTCGAAGCGATCACGGGTTGCGCAACCGCGTTGCGAGGTCGTTCACCTCAACGGTCTCCGTCACCGCGCAGCCGCCACGTCGGTGATGGGGACGGTGTAGGACCCGTTGTAGCGGGCTCCACACTCGCGATCACCGGACTGGCGAGCGTAGACGTGAAGCCATTGGGGCCGCTCCAGGCATACGTATACGTACCTGTGCCGCGCTGGCGTTGGCAAACAGCTGTAGGTCTTCAGCCGAGCAGTCGGCCGCCACCGTGTAAGTGTAGCTCGGGGCCGCCGTCGGTTGCGCCGTAATCGTGACGGTCGTCGAGGCCGCGGGCGAGGCGCAGTTGTTTACGGTTACCACCACGTAGCGGGTGTGCGCACCTACGGCGAGTCCGGCCTGCGCGAAGGTGCGCTGCTGGCTCACGAGATTGGCGCCCGGCGTGGCGGGATTGGCGTCGTACCAGGCGTAGCTGGCACCCTGCGCGTCTTGCACCGTAAACGTGGCCACCTCACCGAAGCAGAGCGGGCCATTGTTGCTCGGCGTAGCCACGGGCACCGCGAGATCGCACCGCGACCGCGGCGCTCGTCACCACGCAGCCGTCGGCATCCGTCACGCGGACGCTCCAGTTACCGGGCAGGTAGTTGGCGTTGCTCGGGGCGAGCGAGGTCGAACCCGTCGTCGTCGTCATGCCGGGCATCCGCGAGGGTAGCCGCGAGGCGCCGTTCGGGCCGATCCACTCGTACTTGGCGCCCGCTCTCGTCGCGAGCACGAGGTCGTCGCCTTCGCAGATGCTCGGCGCGTCGATGGTCGGCGTGGCCGACGGCGCGCAAGCCCGTCACATCGACCAACGCCGTGGCCGCGCAGCCGCTGACGCTCGTGACGGTGACTTGGTAGGTGCCGTTATCCGCAATACTCGCGGGTGTCACAATAGGATCGGCTAATGTCGAGGTGAAGCCATTCGGCCCTACCCAGGCATAGCTGGTCGCATTGGTCGCGTTCGCGAAAGCTGAAAGCTACCCCCTTCACAAGCATCGGTTATGCTCACGCTAGGTGCCGTCGTCGGCTGCGCGAAGATTTGGATCACGTACGCATCGCTCTGTACGGTACAGCCGTCTACGTCCACCACCACGGAGTAGCTGCCCGCGTGTGCGGCGCTGCTCACGGGCGTGACCACGAGGGTATTGGTACCCTGCGCAGCATCCGCGATTACCGTGGTCGCGGCGGTGATTCCCGTCGTTGCGGGTCCAGATGTAGCTCACGCTGGCGCCGGCGTAGCTCGCCACGCTGAGCGTAATCGTCCCGTCCTCGCAGGCCGGTCCACTCGCAGCAATCTGCGGCTCGGCCGGGGCCGACTGAGATGCCACTTACCGCCTTGGTCGCTGTCCGCTACAGCCGTTTTCGTCGCTCACTTGCACGGTGTACCCGCCGTTGGCGGTAGCCGTAGCTGCGGCGATCATTGGACTGGCCTGCGTGCTCGTAAAGCCGTTCGGGCCGGTCCACGAGTAGCCGTAGGCCACCGCAGTTGCAGGTGCCGTTGGCGTACCACCGCTTGCGTTCGCGAACAGTTGTAGGTCTTCTGCCGAGCAGTCCGCCGCGAGGGTATAGCTAAAGCTCGGGGCCGCTACCGGGGCGCTATTCACGCGCACCGTCGTCGAAGCCACCGCGCTGGCACAGGTGCCGTTGGATACGATCACCTCGTAGGTCGTCGTCGTGCTCGGGGTCACGCTTAGTTCCGATCGTCGAGATTACCGTCGTCGTGCCCTGTACGTGCCAGGCGTAGCCGTCGTCGCACACCCGGGTGCGAGCGTAGCTGATCACCGACGCACATCGGGCCGTCGTTAATGGTCACTGTGGTCGGTAGGGCATCCACCGGCACGTCGCCGGCGCACTCGTGGGCGCTACACACCCGTCCACCGTCACGTCTAGGCGAAAGGGCTGTGCCGCGCGTCGCCGCGATCGTGAGTGTCCGCGTCGTGCCGAAGGACCGCGCCGTTGGCGCCGTCCACTGGTAGGTCACTGCGCCGGCGATCTAGTTGCTCGCGGTCGTAAGCACGATGTCGCTGTCGGCGCACACGGGTCCGTTGCTACTTAGCACGGGTTGTGCGGGCACCGCTTAACATTGCTCACGTGACGGCCGCCTGGCTCACGCAACCCTCTACGCTGGTCACGTCCAGGGTGTAAGTGCCGTTGGCCGCTGGCGTCGCGCCGTCGATGGTCGGGTCCTGCGCCGTAGAGGCAAAGCCATTCGGGCCACTCCAGGCGTAGCTCACCGCGTTGGTGGCGTTCGCGAAGAGGGCGAGGCTTTCGCCAAAACAGATGGTGCCGCTGGTCGCCGTCGGTGCGGCAGTAGCCGGTGCGTACACCGCCACCGCGAACGGATCGCTGGTGACTGTACAGCCGTCCACAACCACCTCTACCGAGTAGTCGCCGGTGTGGAGCGCGGCGGTAGCCGGGGTAATGCGTAAGCGTATTGGCACCCGTGATGCCGCTCGTCGCCGTCGCTGGCCGGCAGACCCACGCGTATTGCACACTGCTGCCCACGTAGGCAGGGATCGAGAGTACGATGTCGCCACTGGCGCAGGCGTCGCCCGAACCGCTAATCTGTGGCTGCGCTACGGCCGCCTCGATACCGCTCACGCTCACCGATGCACTGGCCGTACAGCCGTTCACGTCGGTAACGGTGAGGAAGTAACTGCCGTTCGCGGCGGGCGTTGCGTTTGCGAGGGTTGGGTTTACCTCGCTCGAGGCAAAACCATTTGGCCCTGTCCAAGCATAGGTGGCACCGGCCGCGAGTCCCGGTGGCGTTGGCCGCGAGGTCGAGGTCGCTCACCGAGCAGTCGGGAGCCAGCGTGTAGCTGGCCGTCGGCGCCACAACAGGACGGGCGTCGATGTCGAGGGTGTAGGGCGCACTGGTCTGCGTGCAGCCGTCCACGACCACCGTCACGGAGTAACTGCCCGTGTGTACGCTCGCCGCTCGGTCGATCGTGAGCACGTTGGTGCCCTGGCCGCTGATGTCCTGCGTCGTCGCCAGCGGCGTCGACCAAGTGTAAGTCACCGAACTACCGCCGTAGGCTGGGATACTGAGCGTCACGAGGTCGCCTTCGCATCCGGCACCCGTGGCCGTGATGACCGGTCGATTGACTGGTTCGACGATTCCGCTTACCTCGACAGAACGGGTTTTGGCGCAAGCCGAAGCATTGCCCTCGGTCACCGTCAAGTGTAGCTGCCGTTGGCCGCGGGCGTCGCATTGGGGATCGGGATTTTGCTCCGTCGACGTAAAGCCGTTCGGGCCACTCCACTGGTAGGTGTAGCCAGCGGCATGTGCACCGACCGGCCGTGTGGGCAAACAAGCCCAGATCACTGAGGGAGCAGTCGCTCGCGGCGGTGTAGGTAAAGCGCGGCGATACGTCCGGGCTCGGCGTCACCGTCACGGTCGAGGTGACGGTGCGCGCTCGTGCACTGTCCGCGCACCACGGTCAATTGGTAAGTAGTCGTCGCCGTGATGCCGGACACGCTGAAGGTCTGATCGGTACTCACGAGCGTGCCACCGGTGCGCCATTCGTAACGGGCACCCGGCACGGTGCCGGCCTGAAGGGTCGCATCATCGCCCGCACAGACGGGTCCATTGTTGCTGGCCGTCGCGACTGGCACACGATCGACCTGCGGATCGAGCGGCGCACTTACGGGTGCGGCACAGCCGTCAACGCTCACGTTGAGTCGGTAAGGCGGCACGGCTATGGTGTCGCTGGCCGGAATCGTCGCGATGGCGGTATTGCCGCCGTAGGGCTGCGCGACGGTGTTCGGGATGTTGGTCCCGTTGCCGTTGATCCACTGGTAGACCACCGTACCGCCGTAGCTCGTCGCGCTCGAGAGTACGATGTCGCTGTCTTCACACACGGGCGAGTTGCTTGTCACCGCCGGCGTCGTCGGTACGGGCTCGATGTTGCTCACCGTGATGCTGGCCGATGTCGTACATCCGTTTACACTCGTCGCGGTGACGGTGTAGGTACCGTTTTGCGAAAGCGTAACCCCACTCAGCGTCGGGTTTTGTGCGCTCGAGGCAAAACCTGCGGGACCGCGCCAGCTCCAGCCCGTCGCTCCGGCCCCACCTGCGGCAAGCGCGAGGTCGTCGCCGGTACAAATCGTGCCTGCGGTCGCACTCGGCGCAAGCGTCGGTGCGGCAAATGCGGCTACGTCATACGGGTCGCTGGTCGTGGTGCAACCGTCTACCGTCACCGTTACGCTGTAGTTGCCGGCATGGGCAGCCACGAGTGGGTCGACGGTGAGCACATTGGTGGCCGCACCGGTGATGTCGCCGGCCGCAAGGGCCGCGGCGGGGATACTCCAGGCGTAGCTCACGCTGCTGCCCGAGAAGGCCGGGATGCTGAGTTGCACGCGATCGCCCACGCAGGCCGGACCCGTCGAGACGATCGTCGGTTCGGCGAGGGCGTCCTCGATGCCAGTTACGCTCACACTGCTCGTCGTCGTACAGCCGGCGGGCGTTGTGACGGTGACTTGGTAGGTGCCGTTGGCGCGAGCGTTGGCCTCGGCCACGATTGGATTGGCCGTAGTGGCCGAGAAGCCGTTCGGACCTGTCCAGACGTAGCTGCTACCGGCGGGGGCCGCGCCTCCCGCCGTGAGACTCAGGTCGTCGGCTGCGCAGTCGGCCGTATTGTTGTGCGTAGCCGCTGGCGCAAGCGTCGGCGCATCCTGCACGGTGTAGCTCACCGGACGTGAACGTACAGCCGTCTACTTCGACGGTGATGCGGTACTCGGCCGCAGCCGGGATACCGTCGCCGGGTCGATCACGAGCACGGGCGTACCCTGTCCGGTCGCTCCGGGATCGTCGTGGTGCAACGACCGCACTGGCGAAGCCGTCGGCGTCGTACGTCCAAGTGTAGGTGACGCTACCGCCCGTGTACGTATCGGCACGCAGCGTCACGACGTCACCGGCGCAAGGTGTATTGTCACTTACGGTGATTTGTGGCTCCGGCGCGCCAGCCTGGACGCCGCTTACCTGCACGCTTTGCGTCGTAGCAAAGCAAGCGTTGTCGTCGCTCAGCACCAGCGAGTAACTCCCGTTGTTGGCGGGCGACGCGGCGGCGATCGTTGGGTTGGCGAGGTTGCTGGTGAAGCCGTTCGGGCCGGTCCACTGGTAGGTGTAAGCCACCAGCCGAGGCGTCGGCGGTGACTGGAGATCCCTTGCCGAGCATCCAGCGGCCACCGTGTAGGTTGCCGCGGGGCGCTCGTGGGTAGAGCATTGACAGTCGCGGTGGTGGTGGCGCGTCCGCTCGTGCAGCCGTCGAGACTGATGGTTACGAAACGAGCGTGCGTGCCGGCCGCGAGACTGTTGATGGTGAGGGTTTGGTTTTGCGAAAGCAACCGTAGAGCTGGTCGTCTCGTACCAGGTGTAGGTGGCCCCGGCAACGGCATCGACCGAGAAGGTGAGGCTTTCGCCAAAACACACCGGCCCGTTGCCGCTGGTCGTGGCGAGCGGTACGGGCTTGACGAGAGCGCCCTTGCCGGGCTCGTCGCATCGCAACCGTCCGCATCCGTGATGCGCAGCTGCCAGTCGCCGGGTAGGTAGTGCGGCGTCGGCCGATGTGAGCGACGAGGTGCTTGCGGTCGTGGTCGTCGTGGTGCCACCGTGCCGTCGGGGCGGATCCACGCGTAGGTCGTGGCGGTGGTTGGCGTCGTGAAGCACGAGGCTGCCGTCGCAGACGGCGTCGACGTAAAGCTCTGGCGCGGCGGCGGGCGCACA
This sequence comes from Lewinellaceae bacterium, assembly GCA_963837005.1. Lineage (GTDB taxonomy): Bacteria > Bacteroidota > Bacteroidia > Chitinophagales > Saprospiraceae > CALDTK01. The sequence continues at coordinate 241,712 of CAWIMC010000022.1, read as the reverse complement.
GGCCAGTCACCGTCGTGGTTGGTCGTGCAACCGTTGGCGCTCGTTACCGTCACCCCGTATGTGCCGTTGTTGCGGCCGTGGCCGGGAAGATGATTGGGTCGGTGAGTGCTCGTGAAGCCATTCGGGCCGGTCCAGGCGTAGGTCGCGAGTTGCTACGGCGGTGGCGGCGAAGGCTGGACAGCGCCCCCGTCGCAGGCGTTCGCCACCGTGAGCGTGGCGTGGCCGCCGGCTCCGGGAAGACCACCGCCGTCGCGGATCGCTCGAGCGCACACCCGTCCACGATCACGTCGACGCGGTAGTCGCCGGCCGTGGCCGCCGCTACGGGCGTGAGCACGAGGGGTGAGGTGCCCTGGCCGCTGGCGTTGACGAGGGTGGTGCTGCCGCCGGCGGTGGCGAAGCCGTTGTCGTCGAAGCTCCAGACGTAGCTCACCGCTGAGCCGCCGTAGGCCGGCGACGCTGAGCGTGATGGTGCCGTCCTCGCAGGCCGGACCGCTGGCGGTGATCTGGGGCTCAGATTGGCCGTGACGATGTGGTCACCTCGGTCGAGGCCGGTCGAGCAGCCGTTGGCGTCGGTGTACACGAGGCTGTAGGTGCCGTTGTCGGCCGCGGTCGCGTCGGTGATGACCGGGTGCGCCGACGCGCTCGTGAAGCCGTTCGGTCCGTTCCACGCGAAGGTCGCCGTGAGCGTCGCCGGGGTGCGCGCCGTCGTTGGCCGAGAGTATAGATCGGTCGCGCTACAATCGCCATTGAGGGTGTAGGCGTGCTGGGCGTTGCCACCGGGGCCGCATTCACGCCAACGGTGGTCGTGGTGGTCTGGTCGCCGCAGCTGTTGCCGTTGACGGTGAGGTGGTAGACCTGCGTCGCGGCGGATCGCCACGAAGACCCGGTCCGTGCCGACCACCGTGCCGCCCGCATTGCCGAGGCGCCACGTGTAGGTGGCACCCGTGACCGTGCCGGCCGTAAGCGTCGCGCTTTCGCCAAAACAAATCGGTCCGTCGTTGCTCGCGCTCACGGTCGGCGCGCCTCGATGTCACCGCGAAGGGCGCGCTGATCGGGGCCGCAGCCGTCGCTCGTCCCACGACGGAAGGGCGAAATGGCCGTGGCGGCGTTGGCGGAAGCGTCAGTCCGAACTTGGTGGCCAGACTGGTATTCGCGCCGTTGTACCAGCGGTAGGTGATACCCGCGGCGAGTCGCTGCTGGCCAGTACGATGTTGCCCGTGCTACACACATCGGTACCGGTAACGATCGGGCGCGCGACGACTGGTTCTACGTTATTGACTACTACACTTGCGGCGGCGCTGCCGCAGCCGGCGGCATTGGTGGACACAACGGTATAAGTGCCGTTGTCGTCGGTAGCAGGGGTCACCAGTGGGTTGGCGGCTGTGCTCGCGAAGCCGTTTGGACCGCTCCAAGCGTAGGTGCTGCCGCCGGCTCCACCAGCGGTAAGTTGAAGGTAATCACCCGAGCAAATCGTACCGGTAGTAGCCGTTGGCGCCACGGTCGGCACGGCCGTTACGTTGACCATAACGGGGTCGCTGGTGATGTCGTCAACCGTCGACCACTACGTTTAGGCGGTAACTTCCGTTATGTGCCGACGTGACGGGTTTTAGCGAAAGCTGGCCGCTGGCCCGTGCTGGCGCCCGTGATCGCAGTAGGAAGCGCTTCGAAGAGGCATTGCCCACCTCGTACTCCCAGGTATCACCACGTGCCGCCGGAGTAGCTGGTGCCACTGATCACGACCTCGTCGCCCGCGCAGGCCGTCGCGTCACTAATGCTGAGCGCAGGTTGCGGTGGTGATTGGTGATGCTATTGACCGTCGTCGCGCGGGTCCGTGCAGCCTTTGGCATCGGTAATCACGACCGTGTAGCTGCCGTTGTTGGCCGGATCGCGTTGGGGATGGTCGGGTTTGGCTACGCTTGCGCTAAAACCGTTGGGGCCGGTCCACGTGTAGCTGTACGGGGCCGTGCCTGCGCCCGCGCCCGAGGTAAGCGATAGATCGTGGTCGCACTGCAATCGCTGGCCGGTGTAGCTCGAGGGCTCGCGGTGATGACCGGGGGCGGCCACCGTAAACGTGGTGCGACGAACCGCCGACGTGCAGCCATCCTCGGTCCTTGTAAGTAGTAAGTGTAGGTACCGGCGGCAAGGCCGGTGAGGGTCGGGTTTTGCGAAAGCGTTACGAAAGTGCCCGGAGCCGCCGTGCTGTACCAGCGAATGAAGCGCCCGGGATGTCCGAGGCGTAGAGCGCCACAGCGCTTCCCGCACAAACGTTGGTGCCGCTCGCCGTCGAGGCACCCGCATTCGGACCGCGGCGGACCGGCGCTCGCCGTCACGCTCGGGATGGATTGACACGACTCGCGTTCGCTCGTGGCCTTGCAGCGCGATTGGTGACGGTGCCTGCCGTCCAAGATCCGTTGCGGTGTTGGGCCGCTGTAAAGTCGTGCTGGCCGCAGGCGCCCGTGGTGGTCGCACCGGCGCCGTCGAGGTACCACGCGTAGCTGTTGCCGGCCCGTGGCCGAGAGCGTGATGTCGGTGCCCGCACACACGGCGCTCGTTACCGCGAGATCACGCGTCGCGGGCGTTGGCGACGTTGCTACCGTCGATGCCGTCGCCTTGCAGCCGTTGGCACTCGTCACGGTGAGCGTGTAGTGGCCGTTGCGCGACGCTCGCACTTGCGATCGAGAGGTTTGGACGCTTGCGCTAAAACCGTTGGGTCCGCCCAGTTGTAGGTCAGTGGTGCGTCGCCCGTGCCTGCACCCGTGATGCTGATGGCGTCGCCCGTGCAAACCGAACTTGCGTTGGAGTACGGGTAGCCGTCGGCTGGGCGTAGACCGCGACGGTGTACACGGCCTCGAGCGTGCAGCCGTCGACGACGATCTACGGTCCACTCGCCGGCGTGGGCGGTGGTGACCGGCGAGAGGAAGAGTTCGGGCGTGCCCTGGCCACTCACACCCGTAGCGGGGTGCACCCGGGGTCTTGGGCCAGGTGTAGGTCACGGTGCTGCCGGTGTAGGATCCATCGACAGCACCGTAGTGCCACTAGTGCAGGCCGGGCCCGAACTCGTGACGACGGGGTTGGGCTTGCCGGCCTTGATGGTCGTGACGTCGACGGTGCGCGTCACCGTACAGTCGTTGGCGTCCGTGACGACGAGCGTGTAGGTGCCGTTGTTGCGCGGCTCTGCGTTGGCGATGTCGGGTTGGTCTGCGTCGAGGTAAAACCGTTCGGGCCGGTCCACGCGTAGCGCAAGGTGGCCGTGCCGGTGGCGTTGGCCGTGAGCGATAGATTGCCCGGAGCGACAGTCGTCGGTTGAGGTGTAGCTCGCCGTGGGCGCGGTCGGATCGGTGCTGGATTGACCGTGACGGTGGCGTCCTTGGCGAGGTCGTAATAGCAGTCGGTGGCGTCGTTGACGAGCGTGAGCTCGTAGGTCGTCGTGGCGGTGACGTCCGAGAAGGTCGGCGTGGCCGAGCGTGCGACGATGGACCGTGGTCGCGCGCGGTGCCGCTGGCGGCGCCACTGGTAGCGGACGTTGGAGATGGCGGTGCTCGCGGTGAGCGTCACGCTGCCGCCCGCGCAAAGGCGCGGCGTGGCCGTGACCACGATGTCGGCCGTGCGGCAGGTGACCGGCGTCGGGTCGGTCGTGCCACCCGTATCCCCGGGGGCGCCGGCGTTGGCGTCCGAGAAGCTGTCACCGGAGTCGGAGGCGTCCGTCGCCATCAGCGGCGCCCCGCCGCGCGACATCGGGGCATCCGCCGGATCGAGACCTCGACCACTGGCGGTGGCCTGGTTCTGGAGCGGGAAGCTGGCCGCGTTCGGGTTGATCTGACCACGAGTCGCACCCAGATCTCCTGCCCGGGCCGGAAGCGATCCGTGGAGGCGCCAGCGAAGATCTCGATGTTGGTCGCCGTTGGCGTCGAAGTGCCGTTGAAGCTCCCGTTGAGCGCCGGCGTTACGCTGGCGGTGGTCGACGTGATGACGGGCGTCGAGACGCTCACGAAGGCCGCCGCCCCGAGTTGGGCACGGAGGTCATCGCGGAGGCTCACGTTCGAGAGCGTCGTCGGACCGGTGTTGCGCACCCCGATTGGTAGGTCACGTCGATGTTGCCGTCGGCGCGGTTCGTCGTCTTGAGGACGCGCTTGACGGCCTCGATGGCGGGCTCGGGCTGGATGGCGGCGTCGTAGGTGAAGTTGTCGGCCGAGGCGTCGAACGCGAAGACGGCCGTCTGCTTGGCGAGCGTACTGCCGCTCACGGGCTGGCTCGCATCCGAGTCGTTGGCGGTCGTCGTGCCGGCCGTCGTCACGAGGGCCGGCATAAAGGCAAAGTCCCTCCCGTAGGCACTCGTCGAGGCGTCGAAGGTGAGGTAGTAGTTGCCCGCAGTGCGCCCGGGAAGAAGTACTTGCCGTCGGCGGCGGTGAAGGTCTCGGCGACGAACGTCCCGTCGGTGGTGTAGAGGTTCACGGTGATGCCCGCGATCGAGATCTCACCGGCGTCCTGGATGCCGTCACCGTTGGTATCGACCCAGACGAAGTTGCCGATGCCGGCCTCGCGACGAAGCCCGCGTCCCAGCGTGAGGTTGTCGCCGGCGGCCGGGTCGAAGGTGAAGGCCGCCGTAAAGCCCGCCGCGTCGGCGTCCGAGTCGTTGGTGCCCGTGCCGGCGTTCGCTTGGCGGCCGTTAGAGAGGCCGCGGGGTTGCGCCGTCGACTTGTCGAAGCCGACGTAGTAGCGCCCGGCCGGCACGTCGAGGAAGCCGTACGCGCCGCTCGCGTTCGTCGTCCTCGTCTGGACGACGGCGTTGGTATTCGCGTCGTAGAGGCGGACGGTCACGGCGTTGATCCCGGGCTCGCCCGTGGTCTGGAGTCCGTCGTTGTTGCTGTCGAGCCAGACGAAGTTACCGATGTGGGCCACGGGGTAAGCGGCCGCGTCACATCGTGAAGTCGCCCTTCGTACCGGGCTTCCCTTTCGAGGCGGTCGGGTCAAACGTAAACGCGTCGGTGCTGCCGGTGGCGTCGGTTGACGTTCGAGTCGTCGGTGCCGTCGTTCAGGCCCGTGGTCACGCCCTTCGGCTGAAGAGGTACTTCTGGCCGTTGGTAGCGGTGGTGGGGTCGAAGGCGACGGGGTAGTTGCCCGCGGGCTGGTTGGCGAAGACGTAATTGCCGGTGGCGTCGGTGGTCGGTCGTGGCGACGACGGTGCTAGTCGTAGCGTTAGAGCTGACGGTGACTCCCGGGACACCGCCTTCGGCGGCGTTCTGTAGGCCGTCGCGATCATTGTCCGCGAAGACCTTGTCGCCGATGCTCCCGACGGGGCGTGAGGCCCTGATCGCGGCGCAGATCGTTGCCGAGACTTGCGTCAAAACCGAAGGGCGCCGTACGACCGGTAGCTGGGTCGGCCTGGGTCTTGTCGTTGGTGCCGACGGTCCCCGTGGGCGAGTAGTTGTACGGCTGCCCCCCAGTGACGGTGGTGTAGTCGAAGCCGATCGTGTAGGTGCCCGAGGGCTGATTATTGAAGCAGGTAGTTGCCGTTGGCATCGGTGATGGTGGTGGCCACGACGGTGCCTGAGTTGTCGTAAAGGCGTACGGTGACGCCCTCCACGCCGCCTTCGCCGGGCTGTCGGACGCCGTCGTTGTTGGCGTCGGCGAAGACGCGGTCGCCGATGCTGGCGTGCGCGAAGATGCCGGCGTCGCGGGTGAGGTCATCGCCGGTGCGGGCGTCGAAGCCGAACGCAGCCTGCGCCCGGTCATCGGGTCGGCATCCGAGTCGGTAGCCATGGTCCCGCCGCCGGTCTGCGTGTAGGGGTAGTCGGCGTAGGCGCTGCGCGGTCGTGTAGTCGAAGTCCACGCGGTAGTTGCCGAACGGCACCGCGTTGAACAGGTACCGGCCCTGGCGTCGTTGGTGGTCGTGCGCTACGGTGAGTCCCGTGGTGGTGTTGACGAGTTTTGCGGAAGCGCCCACGACGGCAGCCTCGCCGAGGTCTTGCATGCCGTTGCGGTTGGCGTCGACCCAGACGTAGTCACCGACGTTGGCCCTCGGCACGAAGCCCGCGTCGACGTCGGTCTTGTCGCCGGCGCCGCGTCGAAGCTGAACGTGGCCGTACGACCCGTTGGCCTTGATGTCGGTGTCGGTGGCGTCGGCGTCCGGAGTTTGCGGTGGTGGCTGTAGTAGCCGCCGCGTCCTCGGGTTTTGCGGAAGCGTACTCGTCGCAACCTGCACGTAAAAGTTACGCGAGGGCACTTCCGTGAAAACGTAAGCACCGCGTGCTCGCGTGACGGCCGAATCGAACTTGAGCCCGGTGGTCGCGTCGTAGAGATAGACCTTGACGCCGGCAGTCCCGGTCTCGCTGGCGTCCTGCTGGCCGTCGCCGTCGAGGTCTTCCCAGACGAAGTCGCCGATGCTCGCGCAAGGCGCCTTCGTGACGACGAGCGGGCAGGCTACGCCGTAAGGGTCTTGCGTGCCGTCGACCTTGACGGTGTAGGTGCCGGCCGTCGAGATGTCGAGGCTGTCCTTGGTAGCGCCGGCGATGGCAGTACGCCGTCCCGGAACCACTGGTAGCTCGTGAAGTCTTCGGTACGCCAATGCGGCGGGTCTGGCGGCACTCGAGCGCGATAGGGGTCTGCGTGCAGACGCCGGCCTGGTCGTCCTCGCCGGGCTTGTTGTTGCCGGGGGTAGAGTCGACGTCGCCCTCGTTCATCCGCGGATCTCGGCGACGTTGTAGGTCGGGCCGGCTTGATCACCTGGGCGTACATGGTGAGCTGTAGCGTATCGTCCGGGCAGCATGATGCCCGGGATGGTCCAGGCGTGGGTGCGGGATCGTACTGCCCGGCGGGCATCGGCGTTGAGGAAGGAGAGGTTTTGCGAAAGCGTATCGCGATCACGTCACGCCCGAGGCGCCGTTCGGGCCGCGGTTGGTGACGCTGGACCTCGTAGGTGACGACGGAGTTGAGGCCCGTCGGTGCCGAGGCGATGCGCTTGGTGAGCGTCGAGGTCGGTGCAGGTGGCCCCGCGGACCTTCTGGCGGAAGACCCGCCGCAGCCGTCGAGGGTTTTGTAGGTGAGCGTGTACTCGACGGCGCCCACGGGGCGGTGACCTCGGTGGTGGGGCTGATGGGGTTGGTGAGGCCCGTCGTCGGGGCTCCACTGGTAGTCGAAGAAGCCCTGCGGGCCGCTGAGGCTGCCGGTAGCGCCCGGGCAGAGCGTGAGGGTCTCGCCGATGAGGGGGTCGGTGCCGGCGAAGGTGAGCTGCACGGTGTCGACCGAGTTGCAGGCCCCGGCGGGGTGCGTGGTGACGAGGATGTACTTGAGGGTCTTGGCCGCGGTCCCGAGAAGTTGGTGAACGCGATCGTCGTGTTGGGATTCGTCGGCGTCGGCGATGCCGGCGGTCGGGGCGCCGTTGAGGCCGAACCACTGGTACGTGAAGCCCTGCGGCGCAGGTCGGACCCGCAGCCGACGGTGAAGGTGTCGTCGGCGCAGCCGGCCTGGTCGGCGCCGGCGTTGTCGTTGCGGATCGAGTTGGCGTAAGCCTGGACGGGTACGGCAGTAACAGCCCTGCGCCACGGCGATGACCTTACAGCTCTCGGCGCGGATCGACGGTGAACGGGCCGGCCGTAACGGTGGCTGCTCGCGCCGCGGGCGATGTCGCTGCGGGAGGGTCGTGCTGCCGAGCAGGACGTCGCCCGGGGTGTACGTGAACGAGTTGTCGGCGTCGTGGTAGAAGTCGACCTCGATGTCGTTGGTGAGGTCGAAGAGGCCGACGTTGCGCGATCTTGATCCGGTCGACGGTGACGACGTTGAGCCCGCAGTTGGCCGAGATCTTGAACTCGTCGATGCGGATGGAGTCGCTCTTGATCTGGAGCAGCGGCGGCGGGTAGGCCGTCGCGTTAGCCACGGCGCTCGCGCAGGGGTGCCGTTGCAGTCGACCGTCGCCGAGCGCACCGTCCGCACGTAAAGCGCGGTGCGGCTCTTCGCACAGCATCGCGGCCGGGTCGACGTTGACCTCGACCTCCCACGGGATGGTCGTGCCGGAGGGGATGCCCGGGCCTACGCCGATGCGGACCTCGTCGAAGCTCACGCCACCGACCGGGCCAAGGCGGCGGACCTTGGCGGGCCGCGGAGCTGGCTCGGGTTGAAGTTGAAGCTGGCGTAGGTGAGGGTCGGCGGCAGGGCAATGACGAGGGTGTCGAGGCCGTCGGTGTTGGCGAGGAAGAGGAAGTTGCCCCGGAGCGTCTGCGACGGACCGTTGGCACAGCCGTTGATCGGCGCGGGCTCGTCGACGACGTGGACGCCGTTGTAGCCGCGGGCCACGCCCTGGATGAAGAGTCGGGGCCCCGTTGCGCAGGATGGACTCGGGCGTGCTCGCCGCAGTAGTTGTGTGCCCTTGGCGACGAAGTTGAGGAAGTCCCCGCCGACGAAATTACAGTTGGTCTTGGCGTTGAACTTCACCCCGATCCGCGTGGAGTCGGCGTTGGCGCTCAGCGAGCCGGGCCACCCTTTGCGGGTCGCGAAGTCAAAGGCCGCGAAGAGGACTTCGAGGTCCCAGACGTACTTGCACGCCGAGGGGCGTGATAATGACTTCGGTCGGGGCGTTGAGGACGTAGTGAGGCGCTCGCGGGCGAGGCGTCGCCGCAGGGATAGCAGGCCCGGCGTGGCCGGGGTCGATCTCGACGCCGGACGGTGTACGGGAGGTAGAGTCTCGAACTTCGGCTCGTAGAGCACCGCGTCGGTGACGTTCTTGACCTCGAGTTCGTACGGGAACCTGGTGCAGGCAGTGACCTCGGCGGGCGGCGCGACGATGATCGCCTGCTGGATGCTCGGGCGACTTCGGCGTGAGGTAGAGGTCGAGGGTCTCGACGGGGCACGGCAAGCCCCCCTGTAGCACCTGCTGGTCGCTGGCCGGGTAGCCCGAGCAGTCCCACCCGACGTACATCCGGATGGAGTCCTTCGGGCAGAGCTTGTAGTCGGCCTTGAGCGCGATGGTCGTGACGGAGTTGGCGCCTTTCGACTCCCGAGGTGGTAGATGCCGTTGACCGGTGTGACCAGCGTGCCGTTGGCCCGGAGCTGCAACGGGATAACGGCCCCCGACGGGCTCTCCGCCATGACCCAGACGTTGTTGGCGGAGCGGTTGTTCTTCTCGACGATGCGGAAGGTCCAGTTGGCCTGCGGGTCGGTGGGGTAGATGTTGCTCTCGGCCGCGGTGGCCTCGGGGGCGAAGCGCGGTGGGGAAATCGGGAGGTCGGTGGTGCGCGTTTCCGCACGGTAGGTCTCGTCGGTGAGGCGTCGGGGCGCAGAAGTCCTTGTCGGCCTCGTAGTACCACGTGGCCTTCGCTGGGCTCCGAGGCGCAGGTACCGCCGAACTCGCCCGGATCTGGAGTTCGGTAGCCGCCGTTGGGCGCACGGCCCCCATAGTAAGCATCGTAGAAGCGCTGGTAGTCGAGCACCGCTACGCCATTGATGATGTTCGTGAACGCCGTCACGTTCTTCTCCGCATCGGGGAGTATGTCGTTGTTTCCCTGCGACTTCGTACCGGCGAAGAGAGCATGAACATCCGGTCGAGTGAGAGCCCGTCGGGGACCTTGAACCCGGAGCGCAGGGGCTTGCCGAAATTGCGGATCTCGTACGGGAAGGGGTCCGTGCCGGAGCCCCCGCCCCCGATGCAGAAGTCGACGCGGTACTCGAACTGTGCCCCGACACACCCGTCGACATCCTGCTGGACGAAAGCAGTCGTCATGCTGTACCCGACCTGCGAGTAGCTCATCGGGATCGGGAGGTTGCACCTCGATCGGGCTGCGCCGCTCTCCCGCTGAGGTCGGCATACCACTCGGCCGTGATGTCGACCTGCCGCACGTCACAAGCCACGTTGTCGAGGTTGACGAACGTGCCGTTGAGGGTAAGGAGGTCGCCGCCCTCGAAAACGAAGTTGGTCGGAAAATTCCCGCACCCCCGCAGCAAGGCCGCCGTAAGGTGGTAGCGGTCTTCATCGTGCTCAAGGCAAATGCATTGAGCGCTGCGCAAGTATAGGTCACCCCGGCGCTCACGTCCTCGACCGAGAAGGTGGCGCTGCTCCCGAGCGTGTGGACCGTCGGGAACGTCAGCTCGAAGTAGACGTCGGTGCGATCGTCCGCGAGCCGGAGTTGAGGTTGACGCGACCCGTAGCCGTGAAGGCGAGTTCGTCACCTTTCATCGCGCGCTCAGTGCGGACGCCAGCGGGCCGCGTGGTCCCGTCGGGGTAGCCATCGTTGTCGGCGTCCCACTTCCCGAAGCACGTCCGCTCGACGGTGACGCCCGTGTGGACGATACCATCGCAGCCGGTCGTCGCGCAGCACTCCTCCCCGAGGGTCGTCAGCGCCGCTCTCGCACATGAACGCAAAGACGCAAGCACCTGCACCCGAGGTGTTCTCCGCGCAGGTGGCCGTCCCGAAGCGTACCCCCATCTTCATCGACGAGGCTACAGTGGCGCCGCAGGTAGACGCGGGCGATGCCGGCCGACAGGTGTAGCGGACGTCGTAGTAGAGTTTCGAACCCCCGCCCCGCCAGAAGCGGTTCGTGAAGCAAGCCTGGAAATCGCCACTGCCAGCGGGCGCGAGCGCCGTGATGGGTGCCGTCTCGACGAGGGTGCCAGCCGCGTCGTGCCACCGTAGGCCGCCCGCCGTCTGGACGGCCAACTTGGGGTCGACCGAGAAGTTGGCGCACACCTGGAAATTCCCCGGGAGGGCGTTCAGGTTGCCGAGGGTGTTAATGTCGTGGCGCCAGGTGGACGTCTGGCCGTTAGCTATGTACACCGGCACCTGGTCCGAGGTAGACCCGCTGATGTTGCGATTGTCGTACTGTGCCGTAAAGCTGAAGTCGGCTCCGCAATGGTCCTTCGCACTCAGGAGGTGGCGCGTCCCGAGGAGTTGATCGAGGTTCGTGGCGCACCCCGTGCCGCCCGGGCAGCACAACAGCATCCTGTAACGTACCTCGAGGGTCCGCGCGGCGGCCGTGCCGGTATTGGCATTGACGTTGAGCCCCGTGGCGAAAGAGGCATCGCTGATTCCGTTCGCGCTACAGCCCGTCCGCGGGGTCACCGACGTGAGGCTTGCCGAGGGCACTGCCGTAAACGCGCCCGTGCTCCCGAGGCGGTACTCGATCGAGGTCCGGTCGAGGTACGTGTTCTGCCCGTCGGCGATCGTGCGCAAGGTGAGGTTCGTGAACTCGCCCCCGGTTAGCAGGTGCGTCGCGAGCACGGTGTAGCCCTCCGTGACGCAGGAGTTGCCGTTGGCGGTCACGCTGATGCTGTTGCTCGCCGTCGGCTGGAGACTCGCATCCGTGGAGAGTGTCATGTTGTAGTTGGCCACCGGTTGGCAAGCCGCGGTTCCGCACCCGTAGATGGCCGTGACTTGCGTTCCGTAAGCTGGCGCACAGGCGGTCGGGGTGATCTGCTCGGAGTAGGTCCAACTGTCGTCCCCAGAGGCGTCGGATTTGAATGGCCACGCCAGCGCTGGATAGGTCGCCTGGTCGATGGTGAGGCACTGCTGCGCTCCTGCCGCTGCGGTGTGGGCCGGGAGCGTCACCGTGGCCGCGCCGCTGCTTAGGGTCCGCGAGGCGATAGTCTGATTGGCGTCGTAGGTGAAGCACACCTGGTAGGAGTAGAGCTTCGAGCGCTGGCCGGTCTGCTTGACTATAAAAGTTCGCGTGTAAGGCACGTTGCGCTTGCCGGCGGTAAACGCGCCGTTGGTGCCGGCGTTGAGCTGCACCACCGGGATCGACATCGTGTTCCCGATCGCGACGGTAGCCTTCGGATTCGTCGAACCGTTCTCGACGCTGTAGGGCGTAAACTCCAAAGCCGCGATACTAGGCGCCGTAAAGCCCGCGATGGCATTACAAGTGTAGGTCAGCTTAAAGTCGATGCTCCCGGTCGTATTAATGGCCAGGGGCGTCGGGAGCGTAAAGGTGATCAGGGTGCCCGACTGCGTAGCCGTGACGGTCGATGCGCTCGGGGTCGTGGCCGGGGGCACCGTCGAGGTAGCAGTAGCACTCAGGTAACTAACGCCGACGGGGACCTTGACGGTGATCCTCGCGTTGGTGGCGGGCCCGGTGGCTTGCCACTTGACATTAAATACACCGGCCGGGTTGGCCTCACAGGTATTGACCGAGTTGGCCGCCGCCGATATCGGCGCCCCGTCGATGAATATTTGCGCGTGACCCTGTTGTTGCAAAAGCGCTAAAACGCCTAAAAGGAACACTAGTAATAGGCCCTGTGGACGTGCGTAAGTAGGGAGCGTACGGCTTTCGCCAAAACCAGGTGTAGCGTGCAGGATCATATATCGGTCTGTTTGAGAGTGTCTGGGCCTCATAGCTCAGCGGGCACTCTCGTCTATCCGCCCCTGGGAAGGGGACGTCACGCTCCCCCGGGAGGCCGGGGCGGCAACGCCAGACGCATCAAACCGAACCGTGGCAGACCTAGCCATTGCTAGCGGAGACAGGCCTGCGGGGGGTCAACTTGTCCGGGGCCTGTGCCACAACATATGTGCCAAAGTTTAATACGTCCCACGGCTAGACCTCCGGCGCGTCGACATAGGGGGCGATTCCTTGGCACAGTCCTGGCATACCCTAACACCGTATGTCACCGAGGGAAGCCGCGAAGCCACTCAAGTTCTACCGCCTGTTGACGCTCTCGATGGCCTACCTCGCGGGCGTCCACTACGCGCTGGCGTTTTGGTTCGGGGATGCCGTGACCTGCGTCGGGATGACGCTCGTCCTCGTGCTGTGTGGTGCCTACCGCGTGGTCCTCCCCCAGATCGCGGAGCCCCACCGTGAACTCAGCGGCCAGGCCTTCGCCGTCGCGTGCTACTACGTCGCGATCGCGGTCTTACCCACTGGCTTACCGCCGGCGGCCCTCTACATCTGCTACTGCCTCAGCTCACTCATCTTCTGCTCGCGCAAGCGCTCGACGCTGGTCATGGTGACGCTCGGTGCCGCCGGGCTTCTGTTCGTACCCGCGGCCGAAGGCCCGTTCGCTACGCCCGATTACCTGAGCTTTGGCCTCTCGATCGTCATTACCTTCCAGCAGAGCTTCGCCCTCCTCGGGCGCTCGATCGCGCACCAGGACGCCATCGCCCTGCGGATCGCCGAGACCGAGTGCGCCCTCGCCGCCGAGACCGACGCCCTCCACGAGCGCCAGGACGCCCTACGGTGGCTCCACCTCAGCCTCGCCACCGCCCACGAGCGCCTCGAGCGCGAACTCGCCCACGAAACCGCCACCACGGTCGCCCTCACGCAGCGCCGCCAGGACGAACGACACCTCATGCAGGCCATGCACCACGACCTGCGCGAGCCTCTGCGCTCCATCGTGTCCTTCAACCAACTCATCGCCCGTAGGCTCGCCAAAACGGAGGTTTCCCCACGGGCCACGCAGTTCGTCGACTTCATCGAGGACGCTGGCCGCCGTATGGCGCGCATGCTCGACGACCTTCTCGAGCACAGCCTCCACGCCACCCGTGCGCACCCCAAACCCGTGTCGCTCGCTACTGTCGTCGCCGAGGCTCGCCGTAACCTCGCCGACCTCGTCGAGCGCCAGGGCGCCCGCGTCGAGGTCGCCGATAATCTCCCGACGGTGCTCGGTCACGCCACGCCCCTGCTACAACTTTTCCAAAACCTCCTCGGCAACGCCTTAAAATTCACTCGGCCGGGCGTCGTGCCACACCTGGCCATCGACTGGCGCGCCGATGCGGACGGCAACGTCGTGGTCACGATTCAGGACAATGGCCGCGGCATCGCCCCGCACCTGCTCGACACCGTATTCGGGCTTTTCGACCGCGGTGCGGCCGGCACCGAGTCCGAGGGCAGCGGTGTTGGCCTGTCCCTGTGCCGCCGCATCGCCCAAAGCCACGGTGCCCGCCTCGACGTGACCAGCATCCTCGGGGAGGGCAGCGTCTTCTACCTGCGGCTGCCCGCAAAGACCATCCTCCTCCAGAAGGCGGAAGCGGGCGCGGTAGCGACGCGCCGCCACCAGTACTCATCCCCGCAAGCGCCCGCCGTATGACCGCGAGTGTCAAACCGTTTGCCCTCACCATGGAGACATACAGCCTCCAACGCCTCGAGCGCGCCCGCCTCTGCGTCACGCGGACTGTAGCGAGGGCCGTGATGGCACTCGGGGTGGTCTTCGGCGTGCTCTCCGTGTACTCGCGCGAGCCTCCGGGCATCCTCGCGTGCATCGCCGCGATGGTGGGCGTCAGTCTCGTCTGCCACCAAGTGCTCACCCCGGCGCGGCGGCACGCCTGCGACCGTACGCTCGCGATCGTCGTCGCGGCTACCGTCACGGCCGTCACGCACGTGTACCCCAACGTCGCCACCCTCACGCTCTTCGTGCCGCTGGCGGTGGTCATCCTCTGTACCGAGGTCTCCGGGGCGTGGCGCACGGTCATGTTGTCACTCATTTTCGCGCGCTTCGCCTACGTGCTCTACCTCGCGTCGGTCGGGGAGGCCACGGTGGCCGACGGCCCGGCGTACAACTACATGACCACCGTCCACTGTGTCATCGTCGGGCTGCTGAGCACCTTCCTGACCACCCTCTTCCACGAACTCGGACACCGCGTCCGGACCATCAGCCAGGGCTACGCCGATCGCCTCGCCGAGCAGGTGGCGCAGTCGCGCGCGGTCACCGAGGAGATGGCGGCGGGTTCGGCGGCTTTCGCCAAAACCAATAACGACATCCAAACTTCGGTCCTGCAGCAGCGCCGCCTCCAGGCCGAACTCGCCGCCACCCACGAGCAGCTCGAGCACTTCGCCAACGCCGCCTCGCACGACCTCAAGGAGCCCATCCGCACCATCCGCTCGTTTTCGCAACTCCTGCGCCGCGAACTCACCTCGGCAAGCACTACGGCGACACAAAAACCAGTCTCCGACCCGGCTGCCCCGAGGACATCGATACCAGCAGCCAACACAGCACCTGCTGCATCGAAGCAAATACCAGAGGCTGCTACACTAGCAGTACAGAGCGAACAGCTTACACAAAATGTACCCCCCGCCGCCCACGCCGCCGTCATCGCCGACCTCACCTTCGTCGAGAACTCCTGCGAGGACATGCACCGCCTCCTCGAGAAGCTCCTCCTCTACCAGCGCACGACCAGTGCCAACGCCGACGACTTCGTGATTCAAAGCATTCCCGTGGCCAAGCTCTGGCGCGAAGCCCTGCGCCACGAGGGAGAATCCCTACTGTCGTCGCGAGAACTCCAACGGGGCCACCACCTCCGGGTCGAGCGCGCCGTCACTGCGGCCATCGAGCAATCCCTACTCGAGGATCGGACCTCCGGCCTCGCGGTAGCCGCCTGTCCCGAGCGCACGCGTGCCCTCTTCGCCGAACTCGTCCGCAACGCGCTCACCTACCACGACGGGACGCGCGAGATGCACCTCGCCTGCACGGCCGAACTCGGGGACGATGGCTTCGTCCACATCGCCGTCGCCGACAATGGCATCGGGATCGCCGGGGAGTACCGAGACCGGGTGTTCGGGATGTTTCAGCGGCTCCACGCCCGCGAGACCTACCCGGGCGCGGGCCTCGGGCTCCCGATCGCGCGCCGAATCGTCGAGGGCGGCGGCGGGCGGATATCGCTTGACTCCGCGGTGGGTGTGGGGACAACGGTGCACGTGGTTTTGCCGGAAGGCTGACGATCACACCGTGGACGAGTAGAACCTGAGAATGACCTCCTGGGTGGCACCGCGTAGCGAATCAAACCGTCCCAAACGCAATCTCAGAACTCTGTACGTACAGTGCCGAACATTTGGCACCGAGGTCAGGAGTCGCTTCGCTTCACCACCGAGGTCGGGGAGGCTATTCGACTGGCGCGTCACTCCTACTCTGCGACGGGGGAGCCGACCGTCAGCAGCCGCGCTAATGCCCTAGCTTCCGCCCCGTGTCCGCACGCCTTACCAACATTGCCCTCGTCGCCGGGCCACTCGTCACGCTGCTGCTTTACCTCGGGGGCTGGCCGGCCGACATGGGCGTCGAGGCGCGACTCGCCCTCGGGATCACCTTCTGGATGTCGCTGTGGTGGGTCACCGACGCGGTGCCGATGGGCGTGACGGCGCTGGTGCCGACGCTAGCCTTCCCGCTGCTCGGCATCCTCAGTGCCAACGATACGGCAGAGGCGTACGCGCACCCGATGGTCTTCCTGTTTTTGGGTGGCTTCCTCGTAGCGCGGGCCATGGAGGTGGTGCGGCTCCACGAGCGGATCGCGCTGTGGGTCGTGCTCAAGCTCGGTGGCTCGCCGGCGCGGGTGCTGCTGGGCTTTATGGTGGCGACGGCGGTGCTGAGTGCCTGGATGTCGAACACGGCCACGGCCGTGATGATGATCCCGCTGGCGCTTGGGCACGGCCAGCTACCTGGGCGTCGATGAGCAGGGTAAATCTGCTGCTTTGCCGCTGCTGCTGGGCGTGGCATATGCGGCGAGTATTGGTGGTTTGACGACCATTCTCGGGACGCCTACCAACGGCATCATGGCTTCGATCGCGCTCGATCGATACGACTACAACCTGGGTTTTGCGGAGTGGCTCAAGTACGGCGGGCCGGTGGCCATCGTACTCGTGGCGGTGACGTACGTCTACCTGGCGCGGGTGTCGGGTCTGCACCGGCGCGACGGCACCGAGACACTCGGCATGGTACAGCAGGCTTACGCAGGCCTCGGGCGCATGAGTGCCGACGAGCGCAAGGTGGCCTTTGTGTTTGGGGCCATGGCGCTGGCTTGGTCGACGCGGCCGCTGTACGAGGACCTCATCCCGCTCACTGATCCGGGGATTGCCGTGCTCGGGGCCACGGCGGTGTTTGCCTTGCCGGGCAGTAGTCCTGGCGGTCGCGTGATGGACTGGGCGGAGGGCGTCCGCATTCCCTGGGGCGTACTGCTGCTTTTTGCTGGCGGCCTCGCGCTCGCCAAAGGTTTTAGCGAAAGCGGACTGGCCGACTACCTCGGCACCAAGCTCGCCGTGATCGGGGTTTTGCCGAAAGGCGTCGTCATGCTGCTCGTGGTCGGCTTCGTCAACTTCCTTACGGAGGTGACGAGCAACGTAGCCACGGCCTCGGTGATCCTGCCGATCCTCGCCTCGATGGCGGAGCAGACGGGTATTGACCCTATTTCGCTGATGGCCGGGGCCACGCTGGCCGCAAGTTGTGCCTTCATGTTGCCGATGGCGACGGGGCCAAACGCGGTGGTCTTCGCGAGTGGCGAGCTAACGGTGGCTTACATGGTCAAACGCGGCTTCGTGCTTAACTTGATCAGTATCGTGGTGGTGAGCGCGTGGATGTGGGTGTTGGGGTGACCTGTGGTGGCGATGGCCTGAAGGCGGCGATGGCCTGACGGCGTTGCTCGGCTGGCGTGCGCGTCTTTCGTTCCTTATTTGATGTGCTAATCCGACAGCGCAGCGACGCCGCCCTCCGACAGCGTAGCGATCCGCCCTCCGACAGCGTAGCGATCCGCCCTCCGACAGCGCAGCGGTCCGCCCTCCGACAGCACAGCGGTCCGCCCTCCGACAGGCGAAGCCGGTCCGACTTCCAACAGGCGAAGCCGGTCCGACTTCCAACAGGCGAAGCCGGTCCGGCCTCCTACCTCCCCGAAAACATCCCCCCCAGCAGCTGCGCGCCCATCGACATCAGGTCGTCGGAGGTGTTGCCGTCGCCGTTGCGGTCGAGCACAGCATTGAGGAAGCGATTCGAGGTGCCTGCTTGCTGCGGGGCAGCTTGCGGTCCGCCGAACATACCGCCGCCCCCGAGCACCGCGCCGAGGATGTCGCCAATTCCGCCACCGGAGCCCATCTGCGGCTGCGACTGGCGCGACTTGCCGAGGGCACCCATGACGAGGGGCGCGAGCATGATCATGAGTTGACCGACCTGCGCTGAACTCATCCCAGAACTCTTAGACACCTGGTCGGCGACACGGCCGGTCTTATTGCCAAGGATGTGCTGGAGGATGCCCATGCCGTTGGTGGCGCGAGAGCTCCCCATGCTCGGTCCACCGCCCCCGAGGAGGGAGCCGATGTTGTCGAGAAGGCCGGCGTGGTTGTCGCGCTCGAGGGCCGACTCGATCTGGCGGGCCTGGCTCGGGTCGTTTTGCACGTTGCGCGCCATAGCACCGAGCAAGGTCTGGACGATGCCGGCGGTGGCGGCCTGCGTTTGTTGTGGGCTGGCCCCCATGCGCTGGCCGAGTTGGGTGACGGTCTGGGGGTCGAGTTGGCGGGCGAGGATTTCGAGTGGGCTCATAGAGAGGTGTGGGTTAGGGTGTTTGTCCTATGGAGTAGCACCGTAGCGGTGGCCTGCAAGGTTCAGCGAGCGGCCGGTAGTGTACGGGTCGGGAAGCGTGGCGTGTATTGTGGGGCGGCTAAATTATTTTTGTCATCCGGGAACCTTATGCACCACATTCCAGTTAGACCGATGTATGCCGAAAGCGGTGTGTCTGCCGCGGGTATACGCTTTGCGTCGGGAGGATTATCACCCGGTTGCAAAATTCCTGCGTTTCTTTGTCTTGCCGTTCTCATCGGCCCGGGCGTGTGCTCGTGCTTCACGAGGACTACGTTTTTTCACTTTTCAGTAGTTGTTTTAATGAACATTTTTGTTGCTAGCCTCAATTTCTCGTCTACGGACGATGATCTGCGAGCGCTTTTTGAGCAGTTCGGGTCGGTAGACTCAGCCAAGGTCGTCCTCGACCGCGAAACCGGTCGCTCGCGCGGCTTCGGCTTCGTCGAGATGTCCGATTCCGAAGAAGCCAATGCTGCCATTGAGCAGCTTAACGACGTCGATTTCGAAGGTCGTAACATCATCGTCAAGGAAGCCCGCCCTCGTGAGGAGCGCGGTGGAGGTGGCGGTGGATTTAACCGCGGTGGCGGCGGTGGTGGCGGTTACGGCGGCGGCGGTGGCGGTCGCTCCGGTGGCGGCGGCTACGGCGGCGGCGGTGGTGGCGGTGGCTACGGTGGTGGCGGCGGCGATCGTGGTCGCTCCGGCGGCGGCGGCGGCTACGGCGGCGGCGGCGGAGATCGCGGCGGTCGTTCTGGCGGCAGTGATCGTGGTCGTTCCGGCGGTGGCGGGTACGGTGGCGGAAGCGACCGTGGAAGTCGTGGCGGTGGCGGACGTGAGTCCGGCGGTGGCTACAACGACGACTACTAGGCCTCTTGTCTGAATACATACAATGGAAGCCCGGGTTGCATGCGCAGCTCGGGCTTTTGTCGTTGCGAATGTCGTACCCGTAGCTCGTAAAGCGTTCGCGGACGTTTGTAGTCTGGTTCCACTGATCGAGTTACGAAGTGGGGATGTGTACGTGACTGCATAGCCTTAGTCGTTCGAACCGTAGCTTCCGGCCATGGCCGATGATGTATACCAAGACGCTCGTCCGGGCGAGGCGCTAGACCTGGAAGCTCTGCAACGATTCATCGACGACGCGAGACCCAGCGTTGGTACCATCCAGAAGGTTCGACAATTCAAGAGTGGCTACTCCAACTTGACGTATCTGATCGAGGGCGGCGGTCGTAGCGTCGTCCTGCGCAGGCCTCCCTTCGGACCGCGGGCCGCTAAGGCGCACGACATGGTTCGAGAATACCGTGTGTTGGAAGGCTTGGCAGAATTGGGTGCTGCGCTTCCGCAAAACAAGGCTGCAGTAGGTGCGCTTCCGCAAAACCCGCCCCTGGTGTCCTTGGCACCACTGCCGCTGGCGCTCTGCGAGAACGAGGAGGTTCTCGGTGCGCCCTTTTACCTGATGAGCCTCGTCGACGGAACGATCATTCGTGCAGCAACGGGTGGGCAGCTGTCCGCAGAGGAGTTGGAGATCGCCTCCGGTGCCCTCGTCGAAGCGCTAGCCGCCTTGCATCGCCTGCCGATCGCGGGTGCCTCCCTCGCCGGACTAGGTTCCGCAACGGGCTATGTCGAACGCCAGGTCGAGGGTTGGATCAAGCGCTTCGAGCGCGCTCGCACGAGCGACGTTGGTGAGTTAGGGTTCGTCGCTGAGTTTTTGCGGAAGCATACCCCCGCCGACCACGCTGGCTGCCTCGTTCACAACGACTACAAGTTCGACAACGTGATCTTTTCGCCTGGCGTTTTTACGAAAGTAGCCTGCATCCTCGACTGGGAGATGTGCACCATTGGCCATCCCCTAATGGACCTCGGCCTTACGCTCGCCTACTGGGCGCACCCAGAGGAGGTCGTCGAGATGCCCTTCCTGGGGATGAATTCGACTCACCTGCCTGGCTGTCCGCGCCGCCCTGTACTCGTCGAGCAGTACTTCGCGGCCGTCGGATCTACGGTGGAGCGGGGAGATATGCTGTACTACTACGTATTCGGCAACGTCAAGATCGCCGGTATCGTCCAGCAGATCTACGCTCGGTACGTCGCGGGACACACGCAGGACCAACGCTTTGCGCAACTCGGCGTCGTGGTCGACTACCTTCTCCTCAGGGCAAGGCGGGCGATCGAAAGCGGGAGCATAGGCTAGGGCTTGATTGGATCGGGGGTTACAGTACCCTTACCCCTTTTTTACACGCAGCGCAACCCCCGTTTGCAAACGGCCGTAGGAAAGGTCGCATCACCGTACCCAGATCTCGGTAATGCGACTCGACAAACACTCGTTAGCAAACACAGACATGAGAACACTGCTCACCGCGGGCTGCCTTTGGGCCGCTACGCTTAGCCTCGCCGCAGCATCATCCGCCGCCGCCCAAGAGGATACCAATCAGCGCTACCGCGACTACCTCGCCACCTACGCCCCACTGGCCGTCGCCGAAATGCAAGCCGCGCGCATCCCCGCCTCCATCAAGCTCGCGCAGGGACTGCTCGAGTCGGGTGGCGGAAGCAGCGACCTCGCTCGCCTATCCAACAATCACTTCGGCATCAAGTGCAACAACGGTTGGACGGGCCGCACGCACCACGCCGAGGACGACGACTACCACCGGGGACGGCTCGTGGCGAGCTGCTTCCGCGCCTACGATCACCCCGCCGAAAGCTACTCGGATCACTCTGCCTTCCTGGTCGGATCCTCGCGCTACGCGAAGCTCTTCGAACTCGACATCCATGACTACAAAGCTTGGGCAAGGGGCCTGAAGTCAGCTGGGTATGCCACTTCGTCGACCTACGCCCATAAGCTCATCGAGATTATAGAACTCTACGAACTCTATCAATACGATCAGGGCGTGAGTATTCTACCTGCGAATCCCGACTTGTACGCTTCGGGACCAAAGGCCACAAAGCCGACCGCAGGGAGCAATCGCGCCGTTCTCTCTGGCGCTGCGCACAGCAAGCCCGGCAGCCGTACACCCCACAGTAGTACCACCGGTAGCGTTGCCGCAAAACCAACCGCGACGGTCGTCTCGGCGAGCATCGAGACCATCAACGACGTCGACTACACTACCGCCCTCCCCGGCGAGACCCTTCCCGCCCTCGCCAAGCGCGTCGACCGCAGCCTGAGCGAACTCACGCGCTACAACGAATCGCTCAACTCTCGTCGCAGTGGTCTCACCGCTGGGCAGCGGGTATACCTCCAGCCAAAACGCAACAGCTTCCGCGGTCGCGCCAAAGAGCACCGCGTAGGTCCTCACGAAGACCTCCAAACCATTGCCGACCAGTACGGCGTCACTACGCAATCCCTTCACGAGCGCAACCACATTGCCGTCGGCCGCGAACCAAAAGCCGGGCAGGAGGTCCTCGTCCGTGGTCGCCGCCGCGGCAGCGACATCGTAGCCGTAATGCCGAGTGCCCAGCGCCGTCGTGAGATCGAAGGCCTGCAACGCCCGGTACCGTCCAGCCAGCCGCTCCCGGGTTCGCCCTCCGGTGCATCTGGCTTAGGGTCCTCTACTACAGTAACAGGATCACGCACTGCATCTGCTTCGGATCGAGTGGAAGTCATCGAGCTCCCGCCAGCCAGTCGCCCGATGGCCTCAACTGCGACGAATGGTACGAGCGCCGACCCGACAACCATTGGTGCTAGGAGCCAAGCGGCCACTCCCGCTTCCCAAGTGGCCTCACGTGCCGACACCAGCCCACGCTTTGCTACGGTCGCCTCCGGCGATACGCTTTACAGCATCAGCCGCGCCAGTGGTGTCTCGGTCGCGGAGATCAGGGCCCTCAACGGCCTGCGCGACAACACCATCAAGGTGGGGCAACGACTGCTGCTACACCGTTAGCCTAGTCTGCGTATGCTCAGCGCGGCCGTTTAGTTTCGCGTAGTCGCAGTCGGCACTCACTGGACAAGCCTCGCAGTTCGGGCGGCTGTAGTGGCACACACGCTGCCCGAGTTTGAAGAAGAGCTTGTGAAAGTTGAGGATCTCGCCCGCGTCTTTCGGGAGCATGGCGAGTAACAGGTCGTGCGCCTTGGCCTGTGATACTTTCGGACCAATGATCCCGATGCGAGAAGTGGTTCGGTGTACGTGCGTATCGACTGGCAACACAGGCCTGCGCATACTGAAGAGTTGGACGAAGGTGCTCGTTTTCGGTCCGACGCCCGGCAAGGCCCGCATATACTTATCGGCCTCTTCGACGCTCAACGCGTACAGGAAGTCCATGTTGGTAGCACCCTTGTCGTCGATGAGGAACTGCAACAGTTCCTTGATGCGCGGTGCCTTGATCTCCGGGTAGCGCGTGGTCTGAATTTCGGCCTCGATGTCCTCGGTTTTGGCGGAAGCCACCCCGTCCCAATCCCCGAAGCGCTCTAGTAAATTGTTGAACGCTGTGCGCTCGTCGGCGTAGTTAGTGCGCTGCGAGAGGATCGTGGCGATGAGCTGGTCCATCGGCGACTTTGCGCTCCACCGCTGCTGGTGGCCGTACGTGTCCTCGAGGATGTGCGTAAGGCGACCGAGGCGGGCGTTGGGGTAGGGGAGACGCGTGCGTGGGGTGTCCATGGCGGTGGTGTGCGGAGGGGGCGAGACGCATGTTATCAACACCTGTTTCGCGGTTACATGTTCCCGCCGCCCTTTCGCAGGGAGTTGCGCCAGCCGTAGAGGTAGAGGCAGGCGATGCTGCGGTAGGGGCGCCAGGCCTCGGCGATGGCGGTCATCTCGGGTTTGAGTTGACGCGGCTTGGCGGTCGGATCGAGGCCGTAAAGTTCGACGATCGACTGGTAGATGGCGAGGTCGTCGAGCGGCAGCAGATCCTGGCGACCCATCGCGAAGATGAGCATCATCTCAGCCGTCCACCGACCCACGCCCTTGATGGCGGTTAGCTCGGTGATGGCGTCCTCGTCGGACATGGCGCGTAGCTTGGTTTCGGCCTTCGGGTTGGCGAGGAAGTATTCTGCGAGTGCCTGTAGGTAGACGGCTTTGCTGCGCGAGAGTCCCGCGTTGCGGAGGTCGAGTAGGTCGGCTTTCGCCAAAACTCGAGGCGCGGGCTTCGCGAGTGGGTCACCAGGGTCGAGGTCGAAAAGCTCCAGGAAGCGCCGGTAGATGGCGGCCGCGGCCTTCGTGCTTACCTGTTGCCCGACCACGGCGCGCAAGAGGGCAGGGTAGACCTCGCTGAGGTGTATCCTATCCTCCGGGAAGGAAAGCTCGTCTACGATGGGGCGGAGGACGGCATCCTGGCGCAGGTGGGCAATGATGGTGTCGCGCTGGGCGGGGGTGAGGGTGTAGGGCATCTTAAAGGACACGAGGAACACGAAGGAGACAAGAGGCGCACGAAGCTAGATGGCCCGTCGACCGGAGCGCCCGCCCTTTGTGCTCCTCGCGCCTTCTTCTTCGTGCGCTTCGTGTCCCAACCCAGAACATGGGTTCCCCACCAGACGTTGTCCCACCTATGAAGGAGATGCACACCGACCCCCACCAAATCATGATCTTCTACAACGAAGGCAACACCACGCACGAGAAGACGGTGGCGCACGCCAAGGGCACCGGTAAGGAGGTCCTGGCCATTCCCTTCGACCAGGCCCCGAGCGCCTACAACATCTGGACCCAGATCTTCGAGGGCCTCGGCGAAGGCGGGCGCGACATTTTTGATACAAATGACGAGCGGTACGACACCCTCATCGCCGGCCGCACCTTCGGCTTCGAGGACTGGCGCAACATCGTCATCCACAACACCGATCTGATCCGTTGCCCGATCGCGATGAGCGGTACGAAGGTGATCGCGATAGAGCGACCAGGAGAGGTGTACCGACTACAGGAGCTAGGTCCAGATATGGCCGAGGCTCCTGTCATCGATGCTGATAAGGCGCACAATGACGTGGATGGGCTCGGGATGATGCTGGATCGGTAAGCGCCGTTTGGCTCGCTCCGCGAGAGGCGCCTACGACGGGCGCACTCGCGGAGCGAGCCAAACGCGCCCGAAGATTTGGTGGGATTCGCTGTTGTACATACAAAATTGTATGTATACCTTAGGTGCCAAACTTATTGCCTCATGAAGACCCACGACCGCGAAATCCAGATTTACTACAACTCATCGCTGTCCTCGCACCGCAGTTGCGTCGCCCACGCGCAGTCGCTCTCCAGCTCGATCAAGACCTACGACTTCGCCAAGACGCCGAGCAACTCGACGAGCTGGCGCCAGATCTTGAAGAGCCTCGACATTCACCCTAAAGACCTGCTCGACAAGAGCCTGCCGTACTACCGGGAGCACATCAAGGGCCGCGACTTCAACATGACGGGCTGGCTGGAGATTATCCGCAAGAATCCCACCCTGTTGCGGGCACCGATCGCGATGCGCGGCGATAAGGCCATCTTCTGCGAGCGACCGACTGATATTTATAAGCTCACTCAGGCTCCAGCCGCCGCGGCGGTGTAGATCACAGACCGCGCCTCTGCGACGCTCTAGAGGCTGAACTCGTTGAAGTGCTGTCTCGCTGGCAAATCCTCCAGCGCCCCGAAATCAGTGGGCAAGCGCCTTGCGCAATCCTAAGCACACCCCGAAGTGCATGCCCTCGTGCATGTTGATGTAGGCCAGACCCTCGGCGGCGCTCTTCAATTCGACGCCCCACATCGTGGTCCAGTCGGTGTAGCGGTCGGCAACGAGAAACTCCGGCCGTACGATGTCGAACCAAGTTTGGTCGAGGAGCTGTGCGCACACCCTATCCACGAAGGCTCGATCCACGTCGCCGGCGGGGCGTGTCCCTTTACTGTACGCTGCAATTTGATCTGCGGACGGCGGATAGTACGCCATGACGGCCATCTCCTGATCGGAAGTATTGTTGCGTCGGAAGACGACGGAGTGGAGGCTTGGTGCGAGATGGGCGGCGTTCCAGATGAGATTGTTGGAGAAGCCCGGCGGTATGCGGTTGACTTGCTCGAGAGTGTGTGCTTGCAGCAGGTCGACCAGCAGGCGGCGTGTGGCCCCGATAATGGCTAGGTTGTGGCGCGCAAAGGCGACGGCGTTTATAGGGCTGGTTGAACTACTCATCTGATGGGGCGCTTTGGTAAGTGTGCAAGATGTGGAGGGAATGTGGATTGCGCAGGCTTCCCAAAGCTCCCTTCCGTGTGGCGCGATTGATTTAATTTGCGCTCCCGCTACGGGCATTCATACAAACACTATCCACCATGAGCTACGACTTCACTGGCAAGATTTTTCGCCTCTTCGACACTGAGCAGATCAAAGAAACTTTCAAGAAACGCGAGTTCGTCATCGAGCAGCAGGACGGCCAGTACCCCAACTTCGTCAAGTTCGAGTTGACGCAAGACCGCTGTGGCCTGATCGATGACTTCTCCGAGGGCGACGAAGTCACTGTATCCTTCGATCTCAGCGGACGACAGTGGCAAGACAAGTTCTTCACCAACCTCCGCGCCTGGCGTGTGCAGGCTGCCAGTGGCGGCGGAGACGGCGGCAACGGCGGCGGCAGCAGCTACAACAGCAACGCTGGCGGCAACACGACCAGCGGCTCATCAGCCCCGAACAGCAACAGCACCCCCGCCGAGACCCCGACTTTCTCCGGTGGGGCGACGAATGATGATTTGCCGTTTTAGGGGACTGCGACATGGCCGATTGCCTTGCTAGGGTGCTTTGGGAGGCGGTTTCCCCCCTAACCCCCGGTGGGGGAATTTAAGGAGCTGCTGCGCAGCGACGATTGTTTGTGGCTACCGCCTGTTGGGGGCTTTGGGGGCGTGCTTGGCTATCCCGCATCGCGTACCCCGCAGCCCCGCACCCCGAGTGACTCTTACTACTGTACGAACGCTATATTGCGAGCTTATAGTCCTAATTTCTACTTCACCGTCTTCGCTCGGCCGGGGCGGCTCGCGGTGTGTCACCGCAACCGCGCTCTCCCGGCCGCCCGTCCCAATCAGGTAAACTAGAATCCTTTGAAATTTTCCCTCGCGGGCTGCAGGGCCCTCATTACCGGCGGTAGCAAAGGTATCGGGGAGGCCACCGTGCGACAGTTCCTCGAGCTCGGGGCGGAGGTCGTCTTTACGGCGCGGGGCGCTAGCGCCATCGAGGCGTTGGAGAGCGAACTCGCCGAGCGTTTTCCCGGAAGGGTGAAAGGCTTCGTCGCCGATGCGAGCAGCGCGGAGGATACGGGTCGGGTGAGGGCCTTCGTGCAGGAGCGTTGGGGTAGGCTCGACGTGCTGGTCAACAATGCCGGCATGAATATCCGCAAGGCGACCGCCGACTACAGCCCAGAGGAGTACGCCCAGGTCATGGACACCAATCTGCACAGCGCCTTCCGGCTGTCGGTCGCGATGCTGGACCTCCTGCGAGAATCCGAGTACGCCTCTATCGTCAACGTGGCCTCCGTGGCGGGTAGCGTGGACGTCGGCACGGGCTCGCCCTACGGCATGACGAAGGCCGCGATGATCCAGCTCTCGCGAAACCTCGCAGTAGAGTGGGCGCCGCACGGCATCCGCGTCAATACCGTCTCGCCGTGGTTTACGGAGACGCCGCTCACGAAAGGCCTGCTCAGCAATGAAGGGAAGATGCGCAACGTCCTGCGCCGTACGCCCATGGGCCGCGTGGCGCAGGCAGACGAGATGGCGAGCGTGATTGCCTTCTTGGCCATGCCCGCAGCGAGCTACATCACGGGCCAGAACATCAATGTCGACGGCGGGATGACGGTGCAGGCGATGTAGACAAGTGTTGAATTGTTGAAGGGTAAAGTATTGAATGCGCTGCCGCGGGGGACGTGCACGAGGGACCCGCACTGAACAGGTGGACGATAGTAGCTGACGATTCCGCGTGCGTTAGCCCGCAGCGTTAGGGTGCCCGCTCGTGCAAGCTTTGCCCGTGTAAGGCCGCGGGCTAAACCACGCGCCACCCTCACGTAGCACGCCCCCGTCATACCGTTTCTCCACGACCCGAGCCTACCTTCGGTCTGTTTTAGCGAAAGCTTAGTCCCCATGAGAAAACTTCTCCTCCTTACCCCCTCGCTTCTCTTCCTCGCCTGCGGCCCCACCCGCGATACCGCGAAGACTACAAGTGCGCCGACCGATGCTCGCGAAAGCACTACGAGCACGGATCAGCTTTCGCCAAAACCCACCACCCCTACTTTCTCCGTCCCTTTCGAGAAGTTCGAGTTGGCCAATGGTCTCGAAGTCGTCATGCACGTCGACGAGTCGGACCCAGTGGTGGCGGTGAGCTTGGCAGCGCACGTAGGGTCGGCGAGGGAGAAGGCTGGTCGCACAGGTTTCGCACACCTCTTCGAGCACCTGCTTTTCCTGGAGTCGGAGAATCTCGGCAAGGGCGGACTCGACAAGATGTCGGCCCGGATCGGAGGCCAGGGCGCCAACGGGTTTACGTCGCGTGACCAGACCAACTACTTCCAAACCGTCCCCAAGGACGCCCTCGAGAAGATGATCTGGGCCGAGGCCGACAAGCTCGGCTACTTCATCAACACCGTCTCTGAACCCGTGCTCGCCAAGGAGAAGGAGGTCGTTAAGAACGAGAAGCGCCAGAGCTACGACAACCGGCCGTACGGCTTCACGATACCAGGTCGTTGGGCACGAATCTGTACCCGGCCGATCACCCCTACAACTGGGAGGTGATCGGGAGCCTCGAGGATTTGCAGAATGCGACGCTGGCAGACGTCAAGGAGTTCTTCCGCCGCTGGTACGTGCCGAATAACGTGACGTTGACCATCGCGGGTGACTTCGACCCGGCAGAGGCGCGGACGTGGGTGGAGCGGTACTTCGCGGAGATCCCGATGGGGCAGGCGGTGGAGTCGATGCCGGCGAGGGCAGCAGGCTTGCGCCAAAACAAGTCCCTCTACTACGAGGATAATTTCGCGACCTTGCCAGAGCTGAGTATGGTTTGGCCCGCCGTAGAGGAGTACCACCCCGATGCCTACCCACTACAAGTGTTGGCGGAATATTTGAGCCAAGGCAAGTCGGCCCCGCTCTACCAGGCTGTCGTCGAGCAAAGCGAGCTCGCCCCGGGGGTCAAGATGTACCTCAACACGAGCGAGTTGGCCGGTGAGCTTTGGCTCCAGGTTCGCGCCTTCGAGGGGCAAGACCTCGATGGCGTCGCGGAGGTGGTAAACAACACGCTGGCGAGTTTTGCCCAAAAGGGCATCCCGCAGGTGGACCTCGAGCGCATCCTCGCAGGACAGGAGACCAAGTTCTACAACGGTCTGTCGAGCGTGCTCGGCAAAGCCTTCCAGCTCTCGCAGTACAACACCTTCGCGGGTGATCCGGGCTTCGTCTCTGAGGACATTGCGCGCACGCTGGCCGTGACGCCGGCGGACGTGTTGCGGGTCTATAACGAGTACGTGGCCGGGCAGCCCTTCGTGGCGACGAGTTTCGTGCCGAAGGGCAAGGTGGAGTTGGCGCTGGCCGGCGCAACCGAGGCCATCATCGCCGAGGAGAAGATCGAGGCCGGGGCCGAGGGCGAGTTCGACGCCACTGTGCAGGCCGAGTACGAGCGCACGCCGTCGAGCTTCGACCGGACTGTGGAGCCGGACTACAGCGGCAAGATCGAGACCGCGACACCGGATGTCTGGGAGGCGAAGCTGCCGGACGGCCTGCGCGTGATGGGCATCTACTCCGACGAGGTGCCGCTGGTCAACTTCGACCTGCGCATCGACGGCGGGCAGCGCCTGGAAACTCTCGACAAGACCGGCGTCGCCAACCTGATGGCCGACCTGATGAACAAGGGCACGGCCCACCGGACGCCCATCGAACTCGAAGCTGCGCTTGATCGCCTCGGTGCCAGCGTCCGCGTCTTCGCCGATGACGAGGCCGTGCACGTGCGTGGCAATACCCTGGCGCGCAACTACGATTCGACGATGGCGATCGTGACGGAGATGCTGCTCGAGCCCCGCTGGGACGCCAAGGAGCTAGAGCTTTTGCGCAAGCAGGCCGTGAGTCAAATCCAGGAACAGGCCTCGCAGCCGAACGCCATCGCGTCGAAGACGTTTGCTGAAGTTGCTCTACGGCAAGACCGACATCCGTGCGCAGAGCAACCTCGGTACGGAGGCTTCGGTAGCGAAGATCACGATGGAGGATTTGCAGGCTTTCTACCGCAACAATGTCTCGCCATCCGTAGCGACGATGCACGTGGTGGGCGCGAAGTCGGAGGTGGAGATCCTCAATTCTTTGGTCGAACTCAACCGCGGCTGGAAGGCCAAGCCGGTCAAAATGCCGATGGTCAGCGAGGCTACCGCGCCAGCCAAAGCGAAGGTCTACTTCTACGACGTGCCCGGCGCGAAGCAGTCCGTGCTACGTATCGGCTACCCATCCATAGAGGAGACGGACGCAAACTTCTACCCGGCTGAGGCGATGAATTACATTCTCGGTGGCGGTGGCTTCGCGAGCCGGCTCACGCAGGAGCTGCGCGAGGGCAAGGGCTACACCTATGGCATCGGCTCGCGCTTCTCCGGCGGTAAGGACCAGGGGCCGTTTACGATTTCGACGGGCGTGCGCAGCAACGTGACGACCGAGGCGGCGCTGGCGATCCAGGAGATTTTGCGGGCTTACGCCAAAACCTACACGGCGGCTGATTTGGAGACGACGCAGAGTTCCCTCATCAAGGGCAACGCCCGCGCTTTCGAAACCGCAGGCGCGAAACTGAATCTGTTGAGTGAGATGAGCGAGTACGGGTACAGCGCCGATTATGTCAAGCAGCGGGAGGAAGTGTTAAGGGGGATGGACCTAGCGCGCATGCAGGCTCTGGCGGGTGAACTGCTGGACCCAGATAAGATGGTCTGGCTGGTGGTCGGAGACGCGGCTACGCAGTTGGCGGGACTGGAGAAGTTGGGGTATGGAGAAGCGGAGGTAGTAAACTGAGCCTCCGACCTGCTATGTAGTCGAGTAGTGGAGGTCTTCGCATTGTATGTGGCTACCGACCCGACGCTTAGGCGCGGCTGAAGGGCCAACGCAACAGCGGCCCGCGGAGAACTTCTCCCGCGAGCCGCTGCCTAAACTTTGCTGCTAGGCAATAGCCTAGTTCGCTCGATTCGACGACTGCCTCGCGCGGCTTTGGATCTGCATGTCGGTAGCTCCATCGGTCGAGATCATCGGCACGGGAAGGTCTCCGTCGGAGATGATCACCTTCGCGTTCGGGGAGTTGGCCAACTGCTGGAAAGCCTCTATCGACTTGTACTGAAGGATCATTGGGTTGAGGCCCTCGGAGATAATACGTTGGGCATCGCGGACACCCTCTGCTTGGACGCGTTTGCGGTCGGCCTCCTGGCGCTCTTCCTGAAGGACGAACTCCATACGCTGTGCTTGCTGCTCAGCCTCCAGTTTCTGCTCGATGGCCCGGGCGAGTGAGGCAGGCATTTGGATGCTTTTCAGCAAAACAGCCTCCACCCGGATCCCTCGGTCGGAGAGGAGTTCTGACATCTGGTCCTTGATGGCGGTCTCGATTACGGCGCGTTGGCCGGTGTGCATGTCCTTCGCAAAGAACCGTGACGAGACATCCGAAACCGCGGAGCGGAAGATCGGCAAGATGACGTCCGTCTCGTAGTTTGGTCCTACCTCCCGTAGCAGCGTAGGCGCTTGCTCGGGGACGACGCTATAAAGGATTGATACTTCAGACCGGATGTTGAGGCCCTCCTTGCTCGGGATCATGAGTTCGACCTCGAGATTAGAAGTCCGCGTCGAGACGCGGATCATTTGGGTCGTAAACGGATTGATGCGCTGGACGCCGGTTTGGTACGGGACCTCGGTAAAGGTGCCGAGTTTGCGCTTGACGCCGACCTCGCCCTCGCGAACGATGGCGCAGCTCGTGAGCAAAGCGCTGCCGAGGACGAGCGCAACGGCAAATGCGGGGATTCGGGAAGTCATGTGACGGTGGTGAATGGTGAAGTAAAGCTCAGTTGCAAAATAGCAATGCTTATTGTAGTGATAGTAATGCTATCATTGGCGACCTGGTTCACCCTGAATCGCCGAAGTTTCGCATCCTCTATGGCAGTCGGAGATACGGCGAGCACCGCAGTTGGCGCTCGGCTCCGGAGGAATCTCGAAGCAGCGGTGGACGGCAGGCGATGTCATTCGAGCGGTCTACGGCCGTCGCTGCCTTCGGCACAGTTAGACTGAGGGGCATACCGCTAGACATTCATGCTTGCTCCAGTACAAATCCTAGCGTTGATGGGCCTTTTTGTTCCTCTTAGCGCAAAGCGCCTTCGCGCTCCTTGCGTCTCCCTTGCGTAGCGCAGCGGCTTCGCGTTCCACCGCCCAGACGTGCCCGTTTAGCGGAAATGTCTAGCGGTATGGTCGCAGGACTACCGCGGCCAGTCAGGGTAAGGCACTCCTGTCGCCGAGTCCCGATCGCGCGCTGTCGCGCAGGGCTTTCGCCAAAACTACTTGACCTCTTCTTCCCGAGCGTTGCGTGTATCCTACCTTGAGCGTCCGTCCGCACTGCTTCACGCGAGAGGAGTTACCGCCAGACAGCGTGCTGCCACCCCACCTTAGTTGCTCCCGAGGCACCGACACTCTCCCCTATGCGCAAAGTCATCTACACCCTCATCTGCATCATCGCCGTCGTCGTCGCGGTCGGCTCGACGCTGTCCTTGCTCACCGATACGCCGAATCGGTACCTTAAATTTTTGGACTTCCCGCGCTTACAATTCTTCTGGGTCGCCCTCGTGTCCATCCCGCTGTTTATCTTGTTCACGCGGCACTGGCGCTGGTACGACGGAGCCTTAGTGCTGGGCCTCTTGGCGGGTGTGGGGATTCAGGGCTACTATTTAATGAACTACACCGCTATCGTTGGCGAGGACGTGCCGGACCTACTAGCTGATGTCCCGGAGGACGCTCGCCTGTCCATTCTGGTGCTCAACGTCAAGATGGAGAACCGCGAGGCCCAACCCATCATAGACTACATCGAGCGCGAAGATCCAGACGTGGTCATAGGGATGGAGACGGACGCCTACTGGGACGAGCAGCTCGCGGGTACGCAAGCCGGGTATGCGTACAGCCACGAGGTCATCAACGATGCCTCCTACGGGATGGTGGTGTACAGCAAGTTTCCGCTGCTCGGTACCCAAACGCACTACCTCCACAATGACGAGGTACCTTCCGTGGAGACGGTCGTCGATCTGCCTGGTGCCCAGGATGTGCGGCTGTTTGCCGTTCACCCCGTGCCACCCAATAACTTCAAAAATCACCCCGACAACGAAGGCCAGGGCGAGAAGGAGATGCTGAAGATCGGAAAATTAGCGCGAGCGAGTGCGGAGCCGGTTATCGTCGCGGGCGACTTTAATGACGTGGCGTGGTCGCGGGTAGACCGGCTCACGGGGACGGACGACTACCTGTACGATGTCCGAGTGGGCCGTGGGATGTACACCAGTTTTGACGCCGGTAAATTCTTCCTGCGGTGGCCGCTGGATCATGTCTTCTTGACCAAAGAGTTCGGGCTGGAGCGACTGGAGCGCGGACCGGACGTGGGGTCGGATCACTTCCCAATTTTGGCGGAGGTGGGGTTGATGGGAGAGTAGGGGTTCTTTGGGCGCAGTCACCCGGTTACAGCCCTACGAAGCTCAACAGAAGTTCATTAAACTCTTGCGGCCTTTCGGCAAAACTGAGGTGTCCGGCACCTTCGATGGCGTAGAGGCTGGCGGTGGGCAGGGCTGCGGCGTACTCCTGCTGGTGGGCGAAGTCAACTACGGGGTCTTTGATGCCGGCGATGGCCCACACGGGACAGGTGATCCGCTGCGCGATGGGCAACACGTCAATGTAGAGTAGTGCCCGCATCATGTTGAAGATGCCGTCGACAGGGTGGCGGGCAAGGTCGGGGTGAACGATGCGTAGCGTAGGCTCAAAGGCGGCGAATTTCGAGAGCGCCTGCGCATCGGCGGCGTACTGGCGCACGACCTGGCGCGTAACCCAAAGGCTCTTCTGTTTGGCGCGCCATACGACATTGAAGATCGCGCGTGTGAAGGGTCGACCGTGCGTAAGCATTTGGAGGCCACCCTCGAGGCCCTTGGCCTGCCCGGAGGTGAATCCACCGATGCTAAAGACTCCTGCGCAGCGTTCGGGATAGTGTCCCGCGAAGGCGAGTGCCGCCATTGCCCCGACGGAGTGTCCGACGACGATCACCGGCCGCTTAGAGCCGATCGCCTTCTCGATGGTGGCGGCGAGGGTTTTGGCGAAAGCCCGCACACTCAGGCTCGCCGTGTACGGATTGCCGTCGTAGGTGCTAGGGAAGTGGAGCGGGAGGCTCACGCTGAGCCAGGGCAATTGCCGATCGATCTCGGGGAGCATGGCGAGCTCCCAAAACTTAACCGACATGCTGAGTCCGTGTACGAAGACGACGGGCTGGCGTGCAGGCTGTGCCTTGAGCAGGTGCTCGTTGTGTAGTAGGTAGGCTATGCCGTGCCGGTCGACCCGACAGCTACCGGCCTTGGGAGGCGCGGCGGCAATGGTTTTCTCAATCACCATGGAACAATCACTTAGGGGAGGTTGCAATGGCCTCGAATGTTCTGTTTCCAACCGTCACTTGTCTGCGGCGTTGTTTGCGCCAATGGCTAACGACAACCCCACCGCTTCCGAGCCCGTCCGTACCGAAATCTCGAGTCTCGGAGAGTTCGGGCTCATCGACCGCATCACGGAGCGCAATTACGGCAGGCAGCCGTCTACGATTAAGAGCATCGGCGATGACGCGGCGGTGTTCCGCTACAGTGATACCGGTCCGGTGACGGTCGTGAGCACGGACTTGCTCGTCGAGGGTATCCACTTTGACCTGATGTACCATCCGCTCAAGCACCTCGGCTACAAGGCGATCGTGGTCAACCTGAGCGACATCTACGCGATGAATGCCACGCCGCGCCAGGTGACGGTCTCGATGGCGCTCAGCTCCAAGGTGAGCGTCGAGGCGATCGACGAACTCTACGAAGGCATTTACGCCGCCTGCGAAGCGTACGGGGTAGACCTCGTGGGGGGCGACACGACGGCCTCGCAGCGCGGCATCGTGCTCAGCATCACGGCCATCGGTGAAGGGGAGGCGGAGAAGATTACCTACCGCTCAGGTGCCAAAGTGGGCGACCTGGTTTGTATCACCGGTCACCTCGGCGCGGCCTACCTCGGCCTCCAACTCCTCGAGCGCGAGAAGCAGATCTACCTCTCCGACCCGAACGTGCAGCCATCCTTAGACGAGGCCACGGTACTGGTCGGCGCACAACTCAAGCCGGAGGCCCGTCGTGACATTATTGAGGCTTTCGCCAAAAACAGTCTGGTGCCCACCAGCATGATCGACATTTCCGACGGCTTGGCCTCGGAGCTCTACCACATCTGTAAGCAGTCAGGCGTGGGCGCCCTCATCGAAGAGGACGGCGTGCCGATCCACCCGGACGCCCAACTCAAGGCGCTCGACTTCAAGCTCGACCCGATCACGTGCGCCCTCAGCGGCGGCGAGGACTACGAGCTCCTCTTCACCATCGACCCCGCCGACGTCGAAAAGGTCAAGTACCTCCCGGACATCTACATCGCCGGCGAGATCGTCCCGAAAGAGGATGGGCTGAAGTTGCACACCAAGGGCGGGAATTTGCATGAGATTCCGGCGCAGGGGTGGCGGCACTTTAAGCCAGGGGAGGGGCGTTGACCTGCGGTGGCGATGGCGCAAGCGCGGCGTTGGCCTATGGGCGGCGTTGACCTTCGGTGGCGGTGGCCTTCGGCGTTCCCGTCAGGCGTGCCCGTCTGGATGGCCTTCGGCGTTCCCGTCATACGTGCTCGTCTGAACGGCCGTCGTGACGAGCACTCCGGAGGGAACGCCGAAGGCCATCGCCGCGCTTGCGCCATCGCCGCCTTCAGGCCATCGCCGCGCTTGCGCCAACCACTCCCTCCGGGCCAACCCTAACCTCCACCCAGTCCTCCACCCGTAAATACTTCCGTGCCAACGCCCGCAGCTCCTCCGCCGTGATGTCGCGCGTCACGTCCACCAGGCGATCAAAGTGAAACAGCGCGGCATCATCGGTCACCAAAGTGCGCAGCGTCTCGGCAGTGCTAAAGGGGCCGTCTACCATCGAGAGGTAGGAGCCCATGAGGTAGCTGCGCACCATGTCGAGTTCCTCCTCGTCGACGAGTGCTTCGCGGAGGCGCCTCATCTCTTCGTAGATGGCGGCGATGCTCTCGACCTCCGTGCCGGCGGCCACCTCGGCGGAGATGTAGAGGTAGCCGCCGTACCGCATCGTGTCGAGGCTCGAGTCGATGTTGTAGGTCAGGCCACGCTCCTCGCGGAGTTCGGTCATGAGCCGCGATCCGAAGTAGCCCCCGAAGATGGTGTTGAGCACGTAGAGCCCCGCGAAATCTACGTCGTTGCGATCGCCGGTGATGCGCCCGAGACGGATGGCGCTCTGGAGGGAGTCGGGGAGGTCGAGGTGTAGCTCGTGGTCCGGCAGGGGGCGTAAGCTATGGGCGACAGGGGAGGTTTTGCCGAAAGGCAGCCGAAGGAGCTGCTCTTCCAGTAAGGCCCTCGTCTCCACGGAGATCTTCCCGCTCGCGAAGGCGATCGTATTGCCGCCCAGGAAGTGCGTCGCGTGGTGTGCCTGTAAGTCGGTGATGGTAAGCGTGCGCAAACCCGCCGCCGAGGAATTGTAGCCGTAGGGATGGCTCTGCCCGAAGAGCGCCTCTGTGAGCAAGCGGTAGGCCTGCACATCCGGCTTGTCGGCGTTGATGCGCAGTTGCGCGATGGCGCGCTGCACGAAGGTGTCGAGCTCCTTGCGGGGGAAGGCTGGAGTGCAGAGCAGGTCGAAGACGATCGGCAGCACCTGCGGCAGGAACTTCTCGAGCGCGTACAGCGTGAAACCAGCGTGGTCGAGCGAGTTGTAACCCTGCAGGGTGGCGCCGTAGAAGTCGATCCGCTCGGCGGCCTCAGCACCGGTCATGCTCGCCGTGCCTTCTTTCCAGAGCGCGTTGACGGCCGCCGAGATGCTCTCGCGCGACTCCTGCCAGCGCCCGGCCTCGACGAGGACCTCGAGTTTGACGACCGGCTGCGGGGCGGCATCCACGACGTAGAGCTGCACGCCGTTGGCGAGCGTAACGACATCCGGGGCGGGCAGGCGCACGTGCTCGATGGCGTGGATGGGCGGGGCGGGGGGGAAGGGGGAATTACGTGTCTTGGTGGGCATGCTCAACGGCTTCAATAATTACCATTTGCCGCTCGTCATCTACTAAATAGTGAATGACAAACGACCATATTGAGATGGTCCGAAGATCCTGTTCTAGCCTGTCTTTGCGGCGAGCGATGGGGAAGGCGTACGGCGTATTCCGTAGAACCCTTACACGCTTGAGGATACTATTCTTCACGTGATCAGCTCGGGCCTCCAAGACGCGTCGCTTGAGATAGTTATAAGTAGCGGCTAAATCCGCTTCTGCAGTCTTGCCCCAGACCACTCGATAGTGCATCATTTGAGGCCAAACTTCCTCTCCATTTCCTCATGCGAGGTGCCGCCGCCGTTTCTTACTTGCTCGTTGCTCGCCTCCCACCGATCGAAGTCCTCGTCCGAAAAGGGTCGACCGTCCAGATGATGTGTAACTACCCTATTACAGATGTACTCTTCCCCTCGGAGCACAGTGCGCGCTGCCCTCAGGCTTTCATCGTCGCCCATGGCCAGGATGGCGATGAGGTCGGCGCGTACTTCTTTGATCGTTGGCTCCTTGGCGTTGATGTCGATAAGCTCCCAGGGTATAGCGGGCTGGGGCAAGATTGCGAGTAGGAGGTTTAGGAGTTCCAGATCCTGTGTTGCGCGCACGAGGTCGATCGCCTCTTGCCTGGCTTGCTTGACGGTGGCGTGAAGGGTCATCATCGTGAGAGATTTGAGTGGAGGCCCACAAGGTAGGGCGTTTTAACGAGTCCGCCACTGCTCCAGCGCCCCCAGCAGCCGCTCGTTCTCCGCCGCCGTACCCACGTTGATCCGCAGGTGGCCGTAGCCGAATTTGCTGGTTTGGTTACGCACCACGATGCCTTGTGCGACGAGGTGATCGTACAGTGCGTCGGCGTCTTCGAGCTTCACTAAGACAAAGTTGGCGTTGGTAGGGTAGACGTACTCGAAGACATCAGTTTTGGCGAAAGCCGCCAGCAAGTTTTCCATCTCCACCTTCATGGCTGCGATGTCGCGAGCCACGCGCGTATGCCTTTGCTGTATGGCTTCTAGTGCAAATTGTCCACTCTCAAGCGACACGTTGTACGGCGGCTTAATGTTGTTGAGCCAGCCGATGAGTTCGGTGCTCCCGAAGGCGAGTCCGACGCGGCTGCCGGCCAGGCCGTAGGCTTTCGACATCGTCTCGGCAATCATCACATGCGGGTGCGTCTCGAAGAGCTTGCGGTAACTCGGGTGGGCCGAGAATTCGACGTAGGCCTGATCGATGACCACGATGCCGGCGAAGGCCTCCACGAGGGCCATGACGCGCTCGCGCTCGTAGTCGTTGCCGGTCGGATTGTTGGGGGTGCACAGGAAGAGGATCTTGTCGCGTTCGGGGTCGGCTTTCGCCAAAACCTGCGCCACGTCGGGCTGCATATCGTCGGTGAGCGGGACGTTGAGCACCTCGAGATCGTTGAGGTCGGCGTCCACTTGGTAGATCCCAAAAGTCGGCGGCAGCTGCACGATCCGATCCTGGCCTGGCCGACACACGAGCCGCATCAGCAAGTCGAGCGCCTCCGAACTGCCGTTGCCGACAAAAATATTGTCAACGCCCACTTCGTAGCTCTCGGCGATGGCCCGGCGCAGTTCATTGTGCACAGGATCAGGGTACCGATTATGTCCGTTGTCGAACGGGTTTTCGTTCGCATCCAACAGCACCTCTGCAGCACCCGAGAATTCCCCCCGCGCACTCTTGTAAAAGTGCATCCGGTGGAAGTTGGGGCGGACGAGGGCGGAGAGGTCGAAGTCCACGTCGGTGTTATTTGGTTGAATTTTCAATGGTCGATTTTAAATACTACTGGAGGAGTTCTCAGTTTTCAGTTCTCAGTGCGGCACGTCCAGCGCATTTTAAACTGAGAACTGAGAACTGACAACTGAGAACTTTTCAAACCGTCTCAAAGCCCTTATAATAAAAGCGCTGCTCGACAATCAATCCACGCTCCCAGTTTTGCCGAAAGGCTTCTTTTAATCTTTGCTCCATGCCCTCTTTGCTGACAAAGTGAATTACCATCTCACCCCAGACCAAGCCCTGGGCTTCGTCTACGACGGCGTCGACAATCTTGATGTCCGAAGAGGCTACACGCTTTTCAGCAGCACGCTCAGCGCCGACGATGAGGTCGCGACCGCGGGTCGGCTCGGCGTCGTTCTCGAACTGCACAATGTCCTCGGCGTAGTAGCGCGTGATGGCGTCGAGGTACTGGCCCGCGCCGATCATGCGGCGGTACTCGGCGAATATATCGGTGAGTTTGGTGGGCAGCGGCGGCGGTGTAGTCGGGTCGCCGGCGTCTGAGCCGACGGCGTTAAGGTCCCAGCCAGCGTAGAAGTCATAGGGCTGTGCGTGCAAACTCTTCGCAAAAAAGACGAGCTGCCCGACGTGGTAGCTGAGGTGCTCGACCATGTGGACCCAAACCCCGATGGGCGTGGTGTCGTGGCCCTGGATGCGCAGGGACTTTCCGGCGGTGATTGGCGCCTCCAGAATGCGTAACACCTCCTCGAAGACCAGCTGAAAATCAGCCAGGATTTGTGCCTTGTCCGGTCCACTTCGCGCGGCAAACTCCTCGTCGCGCTCGCGCACGTCCGGCTGGCCGTCGAGATTCGAGAGGACCCACTGCCGCAGGTTGCCCGTGAGGTGGATGAGCTGATTGGCGGGCGCGAGGCAGTGCTCGTTGGGGCGCTGCCAGATCTGCTCGGCCGTGAGACTCGCCCAGACGGTCTCGATCTTGCGGAGGTCTTCGCGCAGGTAGTAGTCCGTGCGGTGGCGGAACTCGCGTTCGAGCGTCGAATTGGCTTGCAACGGCGTCGGCGCCGGGTGTTGCTGTATCTCAGCCATTATTTGTTGCGGTTGAGGCGCACGCTTACTGCGCGGGCGTGGGCTTCGAGTCCTTCGGCTTTCGCCAAAACCTGCACTGCGGGTCCGATGGCATCGAGGCCTTCGGGGGTGAGCTGCTGAAACGTCACCTTGCGCACGAAGCTGTCGAGCGAAACGCCGGCGTAGATGCGGGCGTAACCGTTGGTCGGCAAGGTATGGTTAGTGCCGGAAGCGTAATCGCCGACGCTCTCCGGACTAAAGTGCCCGAGGAACACCGAGCCGGCGTGCTGGACGCTGCGCGCGACGTACTCCGCGTCGTCGACGGCGAGGATGAGGTGCTCCGGGGCGTAGGCGTTCGATATGGCCATGGCCTCCACGAGGGTGTCGACGTGGATGGCGACGCTGTTGTCGAGGGCTCGAGCGGCGATGTCCTTGCGCGGCAGGCGATCGAGTTGGTGCTGTAGCTCGGCGTCGAGTTCGGCAAGGATGCGCGCCGAGTTCGTCACGAGCACCACCTGGCTGTCCGGACCGTGCTCGGCCTGGCTCAGCAGGTCGGCCGCGACGTAGCGCACGTCGGCCGAGTCATCGGCGACGACGAGCACCTCCGACGGTCCAGCGGGCATATCGATGCCCGTTCCTCGTAAGGTCGCGATTTGCTTGGCGGCGAGCACGTACTGATTGCCCGGCCCCAATATTTTATCGACCTTCGGCACCGTCTCCGTA
The DNA here is from genome assembly GCA_963837005.1 of Lewinellaceae bacterium. Taxonomy (GTDB): domain Bacteria; phylum Bacteroidota; class Bacteroidia; order Chitinophagales; family Saprospiraceae; genus CALDTK01. The sequence goes on along the minus strand of CAWIMC010000022.1, from coordinate 201,770 downwards.
CCGAGCGAAAGCGCCGCGATGGCCTGCGCCCCACCCATCAGAAAGACGCGGTGCACGCCCGCTGCGAGCGCTGCCGCTGCCATGGCCGGATGCAGGGTCCCGTCGGCCTGTGGTGGGGTGGCCAGCACGATCTCCTCACAACTCGCTAGCCTGGCGGGCACCCCGAGCATCAGCACCGAACTAAACAGTGGTGCCGAGCCGCCCGGCGCGTAGATGCCCACTCGCTGAAGGGGTATGGGGCGACGCCACACCTTTACCCCCGGCATCGACTCAATCGGTGCCTCGTAGCGGTGCTGGGTATTGTGAAAGGCCTCGATGTTGGCGGCGGCGAGTTTGATGGCGGCGGCGAGGTTTTCAGTGATCGTCGCGGCGGCGGCCTCGATCACCTCGCGCGGCACTTCGAATTCCGTGAGGGTTACTTTGTCAAAGAGTTCGGTGTAGGTGCGTACGGCCTTGTCGCCCTCGCGGGCGACGCGGTCGAAGATCGGCTCGACGCGGGCCATGAGTTCGCGCAGGTCTTGCTGCGGGCGCCGGAGGGCGGCGGAGGCCTCTGGGAGGGTGGGGTGGCGGAGGATCTGCATGCGGGGCAAAGGGCGAAAGACGAAGAATGGTGGACCGCCGTACTAACGCAGGACTGCACGAGAGGATCACTGATGAGTCCAGCCGCCCGCCCGCGGTCGCTTCGCTCGGCGTGTGGACGGACTGATGAATGGCGGACCTGCCGGCCCGCCTCGTTCGATTGAGCGCGGGCCGGCAGGTCCGCCATTCATCAGCCCGCGTCTGCCGCAGGCGGGCCGGGCGACGTCACACGCGCGCCGGGCGACGTCACACCCGCGCCGGTGAGCATCACACATACCGCAGCCTTGCCATTGCCCCACCCGCGAACTCACGCGGGCTCACGCCCACCTCCCGCTTGAAGGCCCGCGAGAATCCCGACAGGTGATTATAGCCCAGCAAGTACCCGACCTCGCTCACCTGTAACTCGCCCTCGCGCAGCAACTCGCAGGCCCGCACCATCCGCAGGTAATTATAGCGATCCCCAGGCGTCAGGTCGGTCTGCCGTTTGAAGACCGCTGCCGCCTCCTCGTAGCCGACCGAGAGCCGCGGCTCCACCTGCTCCCGTAGAGCATTCACCGTCAGACCCGGCTGCTCCTGGACGAGCTTCCGCAAGACCAGTTCCACCTCCTCGGTCAGCACCTCGGCCCGCTCGCGGATACGTTCGAAACCCAGTCCGCGGAGCTGCGTCTCGAAAGACAGCAGCTCCGCCGGCGACAGGGCCTCCCCGAAGTCGACGTGCCCGAGACCGACCTCCACGATGGTCTGCTCCGTCGCCTCGGCGACGGTACGGACCGCCTGCTCGCAGCGCGGACAAACCATGTTGCGGATGAGGTAGCGGGTCATAGAAAGACTGATTTTTGAAGGTTGAATTTTTGAATTTTTAAAGGGCGTGGCCCATCTGCCTTGCTAATTGTGATCATTTGATGGGTCTGGCGCACGATAGCCGAGCCATTCAAAAATTCACCCTTCAACAACTCAAAAATTAACTAAAGCTCTTCTACTACCTTACCACACGTTAGCATCGCGTCCCCGTAGTAAGGATTACGCACCTCTCGCTCGCTGCTCACCCAGTCCGCTCCGGCATTGTCGAAGGCCATCGGGCAGTGTTGCACGAACAGCTCTTGCCCGCCATCGCCCAACTCTCTTATCCCCGCCACCAACGGGGGCGTGAGCGCACTAAATGCCTCGCGCGCCGCCTCGATCGAAGCGGCACCCGCGACCGCTTGCGCCGCCGCACCGACGCTCGGCGCCGTCGTCATCCACGTGTCGTGCGCCGTGCCCATCGCGGCCATGTCGGCCCCGCTGATGCCTGCGGCCAGTTTGGCGGCCGCTCGCTGCGCGCTCGGCAGGTCCGTCGCCACCAGTGCCTCTTTGAGCTCGAGGTAGGCCACCGTCGCAGCGCTCCAGGGTTGGGTTACGGCCGCGGGCATCGGTTCGACCCGCCCGACGATCTCGCCGTCGATCAGTTCGATGTCGGTGGGGGTTTCGGTATTGTTGCCGCAGCTCGCCAGTGCGAGGAGGGAAAGGAGGGAGAAAAGGAAAATCTTCATGTTGGGTTAATTGTTGAAGGTTTGAAGGTTGAATTGTTGAATGGCCCGTTCGACTGGCTCCTGCCAGGGGGCTTAGTTTGTTTTTTGTAACGCGGCACTGGCGGGAGCCAGTCGAACGCCGCTCCTGCTCTTTGCGACCCTCGCGTGTTCATCGCGCCTATTGCGTTCCATTTCACTCGTTTAAAATTTCCACGACGCTCCCGCACTTCAGCATCGCATCGCCATAGTAAGGATTTTTTATCCCCTCCTGTGCGCTTACCCAATTTGCCCCCTTTCCGTCGAAGGCCATCGGGCAGTGATCTACATAAAGCGTCGGACCGCTCACGCCGAAGACCTTAAGCGTGTTGATTATCGCTTGAGATAGATAGCCGAATTGCTCGCGTTGGTCCGCTAGCACGCTCGCCTTCGCAAGGTCTTTACTGTGCGTTTGCAGCGCCCCGAGTTGTTGCATCCAGTAAAGGTGCGCATCGCCTTTGAGCAAAGCCATGTCCACGGTTTGGAGGCTTTCGCCAAAACCTTTTATCACGGTGCTCACCGCCGTGGCGTTACCAGCTACGAGCGCGTCTTTTACCGCGAGGTAGGTTTTGGCGACAGCCGCCAACTCGGTTTTGAACTTGTCGGGCGTCTCCAGTCTGTAGTCCGGCAGGGCCACCTCCGACACGCCGCCCGTCACCACGCCGGTCTGCTTCGCGCCCTCGATGCGGACGTTGCGGTTCATCATCGAGAACTGATTGTTGAGTTGAGCGGCCGCGTCGATGCTGAAGGCGCCGTGCGTGACGACGCGCTCCCCGAGGCGCAGGCCCTCCACTACGGCGTAGGATTCGCCGCTGCGCTGCCCGAGCGTGACCTCGCGAAACTCGTAGCTCGGCACCTCTGCATCCGGCACCTCGACGTAAGCCACGGAGCGCTTGCCGGTCCACAGGATGGCCGTCGCCGGGACGTACAGGGGCGCGCGGCTACCGGGCTCCGCCCCGGGCGCGCCCCTGTACGTCCCGGCCACGGCGGCAGCGCCCATTACCTTCGGAGTCCTCGTACTCAACTCCGCCCGCACGAACATCTCCGGCTTCAAGACTCCCCCGGGGTTGCTCACCTCCGCGCGAATCGTCGCCGTGCGCGTCTGTGGGTCAATGAGTGGATCGATGAAGGACACCCGCGCCGTGAAGGTCTGGCCCGGGACTGCCGGGGTCGTAAAGCTGATGCGGTCGCCGATGCGGATGTTGGCGAAATCTCCCTCGTAGGCGTCGAGCAAGACCCATAGTTGGTCCAGCCGCGTGACCATCATCAGGGGCTCGCCGGGCATGACGTAGTCACCGAGCTTGACGCGCTGGTCGATCACCACGCCCGTCTGATCGGCCTTGACGGTGAAGCTCGTTCGCACTTCCCCGCTCGCCTCGATCTCGGCAATCTCGGCGGAAGAGATCTTAAGGTTGCGCAGCTTCTGGCGACTCGCCTCCAGGAGGGCGGGATTGAGTTCTCTGAACTTGAGCGCCTCGATGAGTTCGCGCTGTGCAGTGATGAGTTCGGGGCTGTAGATCGTCGCGAGTGCCTGCCCCGCTCGCACCCGTTCGCCTTCGAAGTTGACGAACAGTCGCTCGATGCGCCCGGCGACGTGCGCCGACTGCACCGCCGCGAGCCGCTCGTCGGTTGAGAGGCGACCGCTCAACGTAAGCGTCCCCCCGGCCGCCGCCGAGGCCTCGTCGGTGGCCGTCAGACTCGCCCGCACCGCACTCGTCTGCACGCGCGCCATCGCCACGGCGGCGGGGGACATCGTGAGGATGGTGGGGTCGGCGTTCAGGTTCTGCGCCATGGGGATGAGGTCCATGCCGCAGATCGGGCAGTCGCCCGGCTCGTCGCGCTGGATCTGCGGGTGCATGGAGCAGGTCCAGGTTTGGTTGTTTGGTTGATCGGTGGGTTGGTTGTTTGATTCGCTTCGGGGGGCGTGGCTGCCGCTGGGGCTGAAGAGAGCGGCGCCTAGCCAGAAGCTTAGTCCTAGGAGGCCGAGGGCGAGCGCGAGCCAAGCCCAGGGTTGGTACCGACGGTCAACGTTAATCTTGCTCATAACGCGAGGATTCTGGCCAGCTCGGCGCGGGCGATGAGGAGTTGGGCGCTCGCCTCCACGGCCTCGAGGCGGAAAGCGTAGACCTGGAGTTGGAGCCGCAGCAACTCGTCGAAACTGCGTCGCCCAACCGAGTACTCCGTCGTGGCCACGTCGATGGCGGGCTGCAACAGCGCGAGTTGTGCGGCGACGTATTCGAGGCGGATGCGCGCCTTGACGGCATTGGTCTGCGCTGTGCGGGCCTCGGCGACGAGTCGGGCGCGGACCCCCGCCGAACGACTTTCCGTGGCCTCGATCCGCAGGCGCTCCTCGTCGATCTTGGCGCCGTACTGCCGGCGATTGAGCGGGATGCGGATGCTCGCCCGCGGGATCACGGCGTCGCGACCGTTGCCCGCGAGGTCCGGCACGTCACGTCGGCCCGTGGCGATGTAGTCGACGCCGAACCCGAAGTCCGGTCGCGCGTCGAGGGCCGACACCTCCAGGGCGCGCCGGTTGATCTCTGTGGTGCGCGCGTAGATCTGAAGCGTCGGTTGGCGCTCGTCGAGCCCGATGAGGAGGCTGTCGAGTTTTAGCAGTTCGAGAGCGCCCTCGGCGATAGCGTTTGGGTCGAGTAGGGTAGCGGCACTCACGTCGGTGATGCGTGCGAGACTGTCCACGACAATTGCCGCGCCGCCGTCGCGGAGCAGCAGTTCGTTGAGGCGCGCCGCGGCGGCCACGCGCTCAGCCAGCAGCAGGTCGCGGCGCTGGGCCACCTCCGCGATCGCGATCTGCGCCCGGTACACGTCCACCGTCGAGCCGGTGGTAGCCTGGACGCGGGCGCGGGCGAACGCCTCGATACTGTTCAGTAGACGTAGGTTTTGGGCCAGGATCGCCGCGGCCGCATCGAGTCGCGTGAGCTCATAATAGCGTGTCGATAGGGCGTAGCGCAGGCGCAATTCGGCAGCGGCACGTTCGAGTTCGAGCGGCGCGGCCCGTGCGTCGGCCAACGCGCGTCTGGCGGCGAGCAGGCCCGGCCACGGCAGCATCTGCGTCGCACTAAAGCGCACGAGTTGCGGCCCGACCCGCGTCTCGATCGGCGAGGCAAACACGCCGACGCCCAGCTCCAATTCCGGCAAGACATCCGACTGGTCGCCGAGCGTTCGTGCTGCGCGGTAGTCGAGCGTGAGGGCCTGCAGTTCTGGGTTGCGGGCATAAAGCGTATCCGTGAGTTGGAGCAAGCTCTGGGCTGAGGCGCCTTTCGGCAAAACCGTACCCACCGTCGTCGCGACAGCCACCGCGAGGACAGTCAAACCGGTGTTTTTGGTTTTGGCGGAAGCCCGACCGAAACCTAAATACCCACCCCACTCCCCATTGCGCCACCGCCAACGCGTCTCGCGCCACAGCGCCCAGAGCACCGGGACCGTAAACATCGTCAACACCTGCAGCGTCATGCCGCCAAAGCTCGGGATTGCCATCGGCAACATGATGTCCGAGCCGCGGCCGGTGCTCGTCAATACCGGCAACAGCGCGAGGATCGTGGTCGCCGTCGTCATCATCGCCGGGCGCACGCGTCGCTCGCCGCCCTCCACCACCGCGTCGCGAATGCTCTCGATCGAGTCGGGCTCGTTTTGGCGAAAGCTCTCCCGCAGGTACGTCGCCACCAGCACCCCGTCGTCGGTCGCGATCCCGAACAGCGCCAGGAAACCCACCCAGACCGCGACACTCAGGTTGATGGTGTGGACCTGGAATAGGTCCCGCCAGTTGGTGCCGAAGAGGTCGAAATTGAGGAACCAGTCCGTCGAGTACGCGCCGATCATTAGGAACCCGCCCGAGAAGGCCACGGCCACCCCGGAGAAGACCATCAGCGTCACGACCACCGACTTGAACTGCAAGTACAGAATGAGAAAGATGAGCGCCAGCGCAATCGGCACCACGATGGCGAGGCGCGCCGAGGCCCGGACCTGCTGCTCGTAGTTGCCCGCGAAACGGTAGCTCAGCCCAGCAGGCACCTTGAGGTCGCCACTCGCGATCTGCGCGTTCAGGTACTCCTGCGCCGTCTGTACGACCTCGACCTCCGCGGCGCCGTCGATGCGGTCGAAGAGCACGTAGCCCACTAGGAAACCGTCTTCGCTCTTGATGGACTGCGGACCGGAGGTATAGTCGATCTTGACGAGTTGACCGAGGGGCACCGTCCGCCCCATGCCCATCGCGCCGGGGAGCGGGATGAGGATGCGCTCGATGGAACTCGGGTCGTCGCGCAACTCCCGCGGGTAGCGAAGGCGCACGCCGTAGCGCTCGCGACCTTCGACGGTGGTGGTGACGGTCATGCCGCCGACCGCCATCTGGAGGTAGCGCTGGACGTCGACGATGCTCAGGCCGTAGCGCGCGATGGCGGCGCGGTCGATATCGATGTTGAGGTAGGGCTTGCCGACGATCCGGTCGGCGAAAACAGCCGCGTCCTTGACGCCGTCCACGTTCTTGAGGGCCAGCTCGAGGCGCAAGCCGAAGGCCTCGATGGTGTCAAGGTTGGTGCCGTAGACCTTAATGCCCATCGGGGCCCGCATGCCCGTCTGTAGCATCACGAGCCGCGTCTCAATTGGCTGGAGCTTCGGGGCGGAGGTGACGCCGGGCAGTTGGGCCACGGCGATGATCTCGTCCCAGATGTCGTCGGGGCTCCGGATGTGATCGCGCCACTGCCGGAAGTAGCGGCCGTTGTCGTCGGGGATCAGCTCGCCCTCCGGGTCGCGCACGAACTCCTCGGCGTCATCGTCGTAAGCGAAGCGGAGGCGACGGCCGTCCATGTCGGTGCGATACTCCGATTTGTAGCTGATCAGATTCTCGTACATCGACAGCGGCGCCGGGTCGAGCGGGGTGTTGGCGCGACCGGCCTTCCCGACCACGACGTCCACTTCGGGGATCGAATTGACCGCCATGTCGAGCGCGCGGAGGTTACCCATGTTCTCCTGCACGCCCGCGTGCGGCATGGCCGTAGGCATCAGCAGAAAGCTGCCCTCGCCGAGGGCCGGCATAAACTCCTCACCGACGTTCTGAAAGGCCACGATACCCGCCCAGACAATCCCGGTAACGAGCGCCAGGAATAGCAGCTTGAAGCGCAGCAAAAAGCGCAAAATGTCTGTGTATACGTAGATAATGCCCCAGAAGGCACCGATCAAACCGCCGACCGCCAGCAGCACGAAGAGGAAGTTTGCGAAGGTGCTCGCGCCGACGCCAAGCGGCATCCACTGGCCGGCCAGCAGGTAGATGAGGATGACGCCCAGCAGGATCGAGAGCGCCGTGCGCCAGAGCGGCGTCCCAGCGGCGGGCGTCGAGTTCATCGCCGGACGCGTCGGCGGCGCGACCTCCTTGCGGCGCCAAATACGCAGCCCAAAGATCACCCGCGCCAAGGCCGGCAGCAGCGCAATCGCCACCACAATCGCCGCGATCAGCGCAAAGGTCTTCGTGAAGGCCAGCGGCCGGAACAGCTTCCCTTCCGCAGCCTCCATTGTGAAGACTGGCAGGAAGCTCACGATCGTGGTCGCGACGGCCGTGATCACCGCGCCGCCCACCTCGACGCTCGCGGCGTGGATGGCGTCCGTGAGCGACTCGCCCGAGCGCGCTTCGCGCACGCGGACCACGATGCTCTCCACCAGCACGATGCTCATGTCCACCATCGTCCCGATCGCGATTGCGATGCCCGATAGCGCCACGACGTTGGCGTCGACGCCGAGGTAGCGCATCGCCACGAAGCACATCAGCACCGCCACCGGTAGCGTACTCGCGACGAGCAGGGAGGAGCGCAGGTTGAGCAGCATCAAAATCACGACGATGGCCGTGACGAGGATCTCCAGCGTGAGCGCCTCTTCGAGCGTGCCGATCGTCTCGTGGATGAGGCCCGAGCGATCGTAGTAGGGGACGATGGTGACCTGTGAGACGCGGCCATCGGGAAGGGTTCGCGTCGGAAGTCCCGGACCCACGAGCGCGATACGAGCCTTGACCTCGTCGATGACGGCGAGCGGGTTGGCACCAAAACGCGCGATGACCACGCCGCCTACGGCCTCGGCGCCTTCCTTGTCGAGCAGGCCGCGCCGTGGCGCCGGTCCGATGTTGATCCGCGCCACGTCCGAGAGACGCACGGGCACATTACCGGACTCGCGGACGACGGCCTGCGCCAGGTCCTCGGTGTTCTTGATGTAGCCGAGTCCGCGGACGAAGTACTCCGCGAGGTTGATCTCGAGCGTCGAGGCGCCTACGTCGAGGTTGGCGTTTTGGACGGCGCGCATCACCTGGTCGAGCGTCACGCCGTACACGCGCATGGCGTCGGGGTCGACGTCCACCTGGTACTCCTTGAGGTAGCCGCCCACCGTCGCGACCTCGGCCACGCCGTCGGCGGCGCTCAGGGCGTAGCGCACGTTGAAGTCCTGAATACTGCGCAGCTCGTGCAGGTCGAAGCCGCCGACCGGCTCACCGGTCTTCGGGTCGCGACCTTCGAGCGTGTACCAGAAGACCTGGCCGAGCGCGGTGGCGTCGGGTCCGAGGGTGGGGGAGACGCCTTCCGGCAAAACCCCGCCCGGGAGGCTATTTAGTCGTTCGAGGACGCGGGAGCGCGACCAGTAGAACTCGACGTCCTCGTTGAAGATGAGGAAGATGCTCGTGAAGCCAAACATCGAGTTCGAGCGCACGGACTTGACGCCCGGAACGCCGAGCAGGGCGCTCACGAGCGGGTAGGTGACCTGGTCCTCGACGTCCTGCGGGCTGCGCCCGGCCCAGGCGGCGAAGACGATCTGCTGGTTCTCGCCGATGTCCGGGATCGCGTCGACGGCCACCGGGTCGCGCGGCAGGCCCGGCACCTCGAAGTCGAAGGGCGCCGTGACGAGCCCCCAGCCGACGAAGGCGCCGAAGAGCAGGAAGGTGATGAGCCGGTTCTCGAGGAAGAACCGGATGATGCCGGAGAGCATGGCCCGAGGATAGGGGGGCGGGGAGGGCGGCGGGGCCGGACGGCTGCGGAGACAGCTCCTGTGCAGCATTGGGCATGCGCCAACGAGACAAGGGCAGCACGTCGCGGACGCCTACCCAGAGTTCATCGGTTTCCTAGATGGTATATACCTGCAGCCGGGCCAGACGCTCGGCGCGCCGCAAGGGCGGGGGGCGGTAGTAATTGGTCCCAGGACGCACGGCGGCGGCGGGGCTGGTTTTGGCGAAGGCCGTAGGAACGTCACGCACGAAAGGCGCCGTCGCGACGACGGAGGCGAATTGATCGACCTGTTGGTCTTTGGTCGGCTCGTACTTGTGAAACGTGCTCTTGTCCTGGCAGCAAGGGGTCTTCGCGGCGCTCGGCGAGTCGGGAGAGAACTGCTGCAAGTCGTCGTCCATCCCGCAGGAGGTCGCTTTCGCGAAAAACTGCATGTCAACGAGTTCCCCCATGCAGTAGTGCGCATCGACCGCGAGGCCGACGGTACTCAACAAGAGTTGAGCGGCGAGCGCGATATGGAGTAGGCGGAGGAGGATAGGGTCGGTAACGTGAAAGTCAGGGACAAGGTTGTGGCTCCAATATCGGTCGCCTGGCGTCGGAGTCGGAGTCGCTGATTACTCTGGACCGCCGCCCTTCAGGCTAACCTCGAACTCGGGGACCTTCCGGGCTTCCGCCTCAGCCTCTGTGGTCGCCTTACCGTTCGCTTTGATATCCTCGATTAACCACTCCATCTCCTTGATCTCGCGACGCTGGGCGAGGATGATGTCGTTGGCGAGAGTACGGACGCGCTCGTCGTCGATGTTGGCGCGCTCGCTGGTCATGATGGCGATGGAGTGGTGCGGGATCATGGCCTTCATCCAGAGTTGATCGCCGACCGTGACTTGCGAGCGAACCAACCACAGCGCGAGTGCAAACACGACGAGGCTGCCGCCGAAGATGAGGGCGTTGACGCGCTTGTCTTTGTACATCATCAACATGAAAGCCAGCATGATCACCGTCATCGCCGCGCCCATGTAGAAGGCCATGAAGAGACGAGTTTCGCTGAACCAGACGTGGTCAAGGCTGTAGGTATTCAAATACATGAGGACGTACATCACCGCGGTGGACGTGCCGATCATCGCGAAGAAGCGGCCGTAGTTGCCGCCTTTCATGTCATGCTTTGCGCCCTGCTCCATATCGTGACCGCCGTGGCTGGCGTGCGCCGCATTGGCGGAGCCTGAAATGATGGTAGTGGACATGTAGCTTGAATTTGAAAGGAGTAACCGGGGTTTCGGCGGATCGTGTTTACCCGCAGGGCGAGAATACTTACCACCTCAAGCTCTGGGCTAACCCGATCGCGCTCTAAATGACTTAAGCTAGTATGGTATCCTTTCACGCCGTCACAGACAAGCTGGTCGTCTGTCTTCTCGTCCCCGTCCTGAGTTTTGGCGTAAGCCTCCAAGTCGCCGCCCAAAGTCAGGTCGCGAGTCCCGTCCCCGCGGTAGCCGTCGGTACGCGGTCCGGCGACACGATGACCTACCGCCTCACGATCTCCGAGGCGAAGGTCAATATCACCGGCAAGCCCGTAGAGGCCATGCTGATCAACGGCGGTCTGCCCGGACCAACGCTGCGCTTCAAGGCTGGCGACTACGCCCACATGCTGGTCACTAACACGATGGATGTCGAGACCTCGGTCCACTGGCACGGCCTTATCCCGCCCAACCTTTACGACGGCGTACCCTACCTCACGACGCCTCCGATCGAACCCGGCGAGACCTTCGAGTACAAATTTCGCCTCGAGCAAGACGGAACCTACTGGTACCACTCTCACACGGGACTCCAGGAGCAGCGCGGGGTGCTCGGCGCCCTCGTCATCGAGCCTGCTGAGCCGCCGGCGGCCTATGATTCGGACCTCGTCGTAGTCCTCTCGGACTGGACCAACGAGATGCCCGAAGAGCAGTTACGGACCCTCAAGCGCGGCAACGAGTGGTACGCTATCAAGCGGGGCACAACGCAGGCCTGGAACAAGGTCATCGCCCGCGGGGCCGTCGGCGCGAAGCTCAACTTCGCCTGGCAGCGGATGCCGGACATGCAGATGTCGGACAACTATTTCGACGCCTTCCTCGCCAACGGACAGCGCGAGGTGGCCTACCCGGCGTACAAACCAGGCGAGCGCGTGCGCGTGCGCCTCGTCAACGCGGCCGCCGCGACTTATTTTTGGTTGACCTGGGGTGGACCGGCCCCCATCCTCTTCTCCTCGGACGGCAAGGACGTCGTCCCGATTGCGCACCCAAAGACACTGTTTGGCGTGTCGGAGACCTACGACTTCATCGTCGAGGTGCCGGCGTCCGGTCGCATCGAGCTGTTGGCCACCGCGATGGACGGTAGCGGCACCGCTTCGGTCTTCATCGGCGAGGGTGCGACGATGGCTGCTCCGCAGATCCCGCGTCCCGACCTCATCGGTATGATGAAGGACATGACGGCGATGGGGATGAAGATGGGCGCACCGTCTACGAAGTTTCGTCCGAGCAAGGACGACTCTGTTCAGGTCATGAAGGAGTATGCCATGAATATGGACGGCATGGACGGCATGGAGATGGGCGGCATGAAAGGTATGAAGCACGGCGGCATGAAGCACGGCGGCATGAAAAAGGAGCAAGGCTCGGGGGAGGGCATGGAGGAAATGGATCATTCTAAAATGGACCACTCCAAGACGGAGGAGACCAAGATGGCCGATGCTCAGATGGACCACTCCAAGGTGGATGACGCTCAGATGGACCACTCCAAGATGAGCGCTATGGATAGCGGCACGATGGCCAAGGAAGGCATGGACGGCATGCACGCCAAGCCTATGAATCCGCACGCCGACAAAGCGCTCGTCGAGATCCCGAACATGAAGCCCGCCGGGTTCATGCCAGGCGGCAACCAGGCCTTCAACTACGATTACCTGCGCGCGAAGGAGCCGACGGCTTTCGCCAAAACCGCACCCGTGCGCAACATGCTCTTCAACCTCACCGGCAATATGTACCGCTACACCTGGAGCATCAACGGCGTCCCGGTGTCCGAGACGGACAAGGTGATGATCCAGCGCGGGGAGGTGGTCCGCGTCACGATGAACAACCTCACGATGATGCACCACCCGATGCACCTGCACGGGCACTACTTCCGCGTCATCAATGCCAACGGGGAGTACTCGCCGCTGAAGCATACGGTCAACGTGGCGCCGATGCAGAAGGTCGTCATCGAGTTTCTGGCCAACGAGTACAACGACTGGTTTTTCCACTGCCACGTGCTCTACCACATCAACTCGGGCATGGCGCGGGTCTTCAGCTACGGCGACGAGCGCAATGACGAACTCAACGCCTACCCAATCGCTAACTTGACTACGGAGGCCAATCAGCTGTGGACCTGGGGCCGCCTGGGCGTGGCCTCGAACGCGGCGCGCTTCTACGGAACGACAACGAACCTGCGTAACCAGTTTAGCGTCGGTGCCGAGGTGGGCTATAACCAAAACCTGGAGCTGGAAGGGAGCTACGAACGCTACCTGAATGACTACGTCCGGGTCTTCGGCGGGGTTAACGTCGAAAACGAGCGCGAGGAGGATTGGTCCGCGCTAGAGCCTACGGCCATTGCCGGGGTCCGCGTGCTGCTGCCTTTGCTCATACAATCCGACTTCCGTATCGACTCGAAGCTGCGACCGCAGGTGAGCTTCACCGGCGAGACGATGCTCTTCCCGCGGATTATGCTAGAGGGTGAGTTCGAGTACCAAGCCGACTTCGGGATGGTGGAGCGAAGAGATCCGGAGGGCCTCATGCGCGACGACTATACCAGCGAGACGACCTGGTCGCTCAACGTGGAGTATGTCCTGGCGAAGAACTGGCTGGTGACTGGTGGGTATGACAATCGTTGGGGTTGGGGTGGTGGGGTAACGCGGCGGCTGTAGAAGTGAGGCGCTCGAGGCTTCCGAGCGTCGCCGCATTCAGGTGAGTATTTTAGCTCGCAGCACTTGCGTTAATTTTAACCCACTGCTCCAAGGCGGCTTCTTTAAGAAGTCGCGCCTCAGAGCTTCATCGAGTCCTTCGTATATGAAAGAATGCTGTAAACCCGGCGCCAAAAAGAGCCGCGCGTCCAAGGTGACGGATTGGTTGTTACTGGCCGTCTTTGCGGCGCTTTTGCTCGGCGGTGCTGTGGCCTCGCTCATAGGCTAACAGGACGCTGGGTTCGGTACCGATCCATGAGGACTTACCACTTCCAACCAAACATTTACCACCTCCAAACGACCCGCAACAGGCGACCTGTCGCCTCCGTTTGCACCGCCGTGATTCGCGTCCTCCACCTCTTGCTGATCATCAACCTGCTTGCCTCGACGGTGGGCGTGGGGGTGTTCGAGCACCTGTGTGAGGTGAATGGTCGCTCGGCTTCCTTGGTCGCCGCAGCGAAGAGCTGCTGCGCCTCGCGGACCAACGGTGCGTCACACGCCGGTGCCGCCTCCTTCACACACGGTCCTTCCGGCGATGCCGCCATGACGAAGGCGCCCTACTGCCAGGATCACGCGAGTTGGCTCAAGGCCGATCTCGATGGGTTGAGCCCGACCGCCACGGTTACCTCGGGTCCGAGTGCTGTACTGGCGTGGCCTGTTTTGGCGAAAGCCGCACTGCCTATCGCTCCCGCCATCGAAGGCCTCGGCCTCAAGGTGGTGCGGGCCATGCAGTACGAGCCGCCCCGCCGCATCGTCGACGTGCGCCTGCGCGTGCGCTCCTTCCAGATTTAGTGAAGCGTAGTCGTGGGTCCGCCCACCGCTAACGAACAGACTTTGGACGCGTCGCTCGGCGACCCGTGCGTGGTCCTCCTTCACTTCTGGAATTTATACACATGCGATTCTTACTGGCAGGCGCACTCGCGCTGGTTCTCGGCACCGCCCGCCTCCTGGCGCAGGGTCCGCCGATCACGCTCGACAAGCCCATCATGCTGGGCGAGAAAAAAGGCACGCTGCGGCCTTACCTCAAGTTCGCCAACAATGCCCGGCGCGACTTCACGGCGCTGGTCGTCGAGGGCGATTACAACATCTCCAATGCCTTCGCCGTCGGTGCGGAGGTGCCGCTGGTCTACGACCAACTCGACAAAACCGGCCTCGGCGACGTGAGCCTGATGGCGAAGTACCAGTTCTACCGCAAGGACGGCATGGGCAAGACCGTCCGCATCGCCGCCAAGGGCAAGCAAACCTTCGCCACCGGTCGCGACGCCGAGACGATGACCCTCGGGATGGGCCATGCGATGAGCTACGTCGGGATTCTGGCGGCGCGCGAGAGTCTCGAGCTCGGGACCCAGTTCGAGATCGGGTACGGCGTCGTGCCGACCAACCAGCGCCTGAGCCAACTGAGCTACAAGCTCGGCTTCGGGCTGCCCTTGCTGGAGCCGGCCTACCCCGTCAAGCAGGTCAACCTCTACTTCGAGACCGAGGGCTTCAACCTCCGTAGCTTCGAGGGCGACCCGCAGTACGGCTACTACTACGCGCAGGGCCTGCAATACGCCATCGGGCGCTTCACCTACGACCTGTCGGTCCAATTTCCACTCACCCAACAACTCCAAGGTTCGCCCGGGATGGAGCGCCGTCTCACGACGCTGCTCGGCTTCCGCGTGATCCTTTAATCCAATCTTAAACTCAATACCATGAAGACTTTCATTTCAGCATTCTTCCTCGCTTTCTCGCTCGCGTTTAGCCTTTCGGCCAGCGCCCAAACCGATGCCTTCACCCTTCGCGTCGAGGGTCTCGGCTGCCCCTTCTGCGCCTACGGGTTGGAGAAGAAATTCAAGGACGTCAAGGGCATCGACAAGCTCAAGATCGACATTCAGACCGGCAAGATGACTTTCCAGGTCCCGACCACCACGGCGCTCACGCTCGAGCAGGCCGACGAGCGCGTCACGAAGGCTGGCTACACCGCCAAGGGCGTCGCGGTGACGAGGGCCAACGGTAAGACCGAGAGCATCGGCGACGTCGGGACGGCCGTGGCGATGACCCCGATGGACAAGGGCAAGGCCGCCGTCGAGAAGGCGAGCTTCGAGGCGAAGGGCAATTGCTCGATGTGCAAGGCCCGCATCGAGAAGGCCGCTAAGAGCGTGGCCGGCGTTAAGTCCGCCGCGTGGAGCGCCGACACGAAGCTGCTCACCGTCGAGTTCGACGGCAAGCAGACTAAGTTAAAGGACATCCAGGCGGCTGTCGCCAAAACCGGTCACGATACTGCCGGGGCCAAGGCGAGTGACGTGGCGTACGATCAGTTGCCTCCTTGCTGCCAGTACCGCGCCTAATGCGTGCTGTTGACGCAGTGGCGCGATGGCGCAGTGACGCAATGTCATCGCGTCATTGCGCCACTGCGCCATTGCGTCAAAAACCACTGTCGATCTCGCTCTCGAAATCATTCAAATGAGTTTTCAATTCCCCCATTTAGTCGGCATTGCATCGCTGATTAGCCTTGCCACCGTTGCTTGTATATCGTCCGATACACCCGTCGAGACGATACCTGATGCACCTACCGAAGTGTCCACAGCCGGCTACGGCTTTTGCCAAAACTTAGCCCTCGATTCCTTCGGCGTCGTCGGTATCGCCGAAGGCGCGGACGGTACGCTGTGGCTCTCCGACGCGGACAACAACCGGCTCCTCCACCTCGGGGCCGACCTGCGGGTGATGGACACGCTCACCGGCTTCGACCGACCGATGCACCTCGCCATTCAAGACGGGCAGATCCTCGTGGCCGAGTACGGCGCCGACGAAGTCCTGAGCGTCCGCGGGGCCGCGCGCACGACCTTGCCGAAACCCGATGCCTTCGACGCGCCCTCGGGCGTGGACGCAGACGGCGATCGCCTCGCCGTAGCCGACTTCTACAACCACCGCGTCGTCTACACCGTCGGCGGGCGCGACCGGACCTTCGGGACCAAAGGCACCGGCGCGGGCGAGATGACCTACCCGACGGACGTACAGTTCGCGCACGGAAAGCTCTGGGTGGCCGATGCATACAATCACCGCGTGCAGGTCTTCGACCTCGACGGGAAGCACCTCCGGACCATCGGCGAGGCCGAGGCGATGAACGCCGCCACGGGTCTGTTCGTGAGCGAAGACGCCCTGTACGTGACCGACTTCGAGAACAGCCGCATCCAGATCTACGATCTCGACGGTCGCCACCTGGGGACCTTGACGGAGGGTTTGGACAAGCCGACCGACGTGCTGGCTATCGGTGACACTTTATATGTGGTGAATTACGCTGGCCGGAGTCTGGGGACTTACGTCAGGAGTTGAGGTCGGTAGGGTCGTGCCAGCGTGGGAAAAAGACTCGGCCTCCTCTTGCCGCTCGGGATCCTGATTCATTCGGTAAACGCGAAGTTTACTACGGAAACCACTTTGATCTTCACCTCCCTAACAGTTTGCTATTATGCCGAATAAAATCACGTTCGCTAGTGTCTCTCGCAGTTCCGCGCTCACGGTGGGCTTCCTGCTAATGGCCGTTGCCGCCTTCGCGCACGAGGAGCACGCGGGCACCGCGGTCGATCCATTCAAAGCCGATCAGCCCGTACTCGACGCCCTGCCTACCTGGCACCCGCTCGTCGTGCACCTACCGGTGATGCTGATTCCGCTTGCGTTGGGCTTCGGGGTCATCGCGCTATTCCGCAAGGAGATGACGTGGAAGGTGGTCACGGGACTGTGTCTGCTCGGCGGCGTCGTCGGTGCGGCGCTGTCGTCCTACACGTTTCACCCGCACACCGCGAGTCTCCCGGCGGAGGTCGCCGCCATCCTCGAGGAGCACGAGAGTTACGCAGACTGGACGCTATGGCTCGGCGTGGCGGCGCTGTTGAGTTCGGCGGTGTGGTACTTCCTGCCGGATTGGCGGCGCGTTGCGGGTATTGCCACGCTCGTGTTGCTGCTCGGCGCCACGGCGGCTGTTACGCTTGCGGGACACCACGGCGCAATGCTCACGTATCAAGGTGGCGTTGGGGCGCGAGGGGCGTTTTTGGAGGTGCATGAAGATTAGCAATCGACGATTATCGTTTGCCAGAACTGGACTATCATCCATGCTGCACAACGCTGTAAGTACTTGCTCACAGCGTAAGACATTTATGGGCTAGGCGCTTTTAGGGTGATTGGAACGCAGCGGCGATGTGCTACGTAGCGGGCACGTAGAGGCCCGCCGCAACCGCATTTAACAACTCGGACGTAAACACGTCCAGCCTCATAGCTTTCACTGTTGACATTAGCCTAATAAGATACCCGTAGTTTTGGCGAAAGCCGAACGCAGCGCTACCTATAGTCCACCCAGCGCGACATCGCCACTCAGCCTGTCTTCACCAATCGCCACCCGCCGTACATCCTCCAAGTCGATCGTCGAGAGCAACGGCAATGCACCATCGTTAAAATTGCCCGCCAGCAGCTTAATTGACCGCGGCTCATTGTCCGGCGTATGGTAGTTGCGGTAATCCCGCACCGTCACTCCACCTACTTTCCGGACGTTGTGAGGTTCCCGCAGCCTTGGCGCCTTGCCGTCGGCGTGCGAGTACGACATATAGGCGAGCTCGTGGGTATCGGGGGCGAACCAGTACAAATACTCATCCTGGTGCATGTCGTGCCCCTCGTGCCCGGGGGCAGCCGCAAAACTCACTTCCACCTTGTCCAGCGCCCGTCCCTTGATCGTGTCCCGCCCGAGGTAGCGCGCCTTCACGCCCGGGTCGAGCAGCGCCCACGGGAGGAAAGCGAAGTAGACGACGCTGTTGACCGACGCGCTGTACGCCGCGGCCTTCTTCTCCTCCAGCGCTACCTCGACGCCGTTGGCGAAGCGGACCAGGCCGTCGTTGTGCAGCACGTTACGCATCGTGTCGAGGGTGGCGGTGTCGATTCACCAGCACTCGTAGGTGAAGGCACCGCCGTTTCGCTGGTAGCGGTACATCCGGTCGCGGAAGGGGAATTTGAGGGCGGCTTCCGCCAAAACCGGCGGGCTGTGCTTTAGTACGGCCTTGTGGATGATGTGTTTCGTTGCGGCTTGATCGGGGGGGAGGCCGGTGGTGTCGAGTGGGGGCGGGCAATTGGGAGTTTTGTGGTCTCGTTTACCGGGTTGCCCGTACAGGCCGGGGGCGGGAGCGGGAGAGTAAGACTTGTAATAAGGGTCGAACGGAGGACGTTGGGAGGCTGTGCGCCGCGCTTGGCGATTAGCCGGCAGGGGCGTGTAGGCAATGTGGCAGGTTGATATTATCTAAAGCTTGTGTGTTGTTTTCCCACCATCGAACTCAAACGTATGTTTAGTTCGCTCCCTCCCTGTCCCCGCACATACTTCTACATAGGAGTATAGGTAGGTAAACTTTCTTTTGAATCGGCGCCCCCACTTGGTCTGATAATACTCCCGCTCGATATAAGACACATTGACGTAGAATATAACGAAGTCGTTTTCTTGCGAACGGTAATGATGGCATTTCTCGTATGTACTCTCATTAAGCTCTGCGCTTCCAGTTGAATACTCAAATAGATCCTTTGCGTAATCGATGATAAATGGTAGAATTACACTATCACGATAGCATTTTCTGAAATAATTATATTCGGTACTATCAAACTTTTCGGCCCTATTCTCTTCTTTACGAATACTCATCCTATAATCGTTTTTCTCTTTTCTACGCCTATCGAATTCTAGTTGCCGAACTCGCTGATTCTCTATCTCAGTTTCTTTTGCGATTCGGTGAGCAGTCATGGCCGTGCTCAAGTGTGTTTCAAGGTCAAGCAAATGCTCGATAAACTCATATTGACTGTAAGCCGTGTGACCACCCGATACGTTGTCCGAACAGCGTATAATAATTTCACCAAAATCAATAAACAGATTATTGCCTATGTAGTATTCCGACTTTGACCACTTTACTAACTTCTTAGTTACTCTTACGTCGCCGTTTACAAAGTCATCGTAGTTGATATCAGTTAGATCTAAGACCAAGTACGGAAGGAATCCAGCGGCCCTATGAGCTTCCGACCTGCTATCCATTTCATCTAGCGACACCGACACCGTATGCTGGAACTCTATAGCTATAATATTATTAATTAGGCGATCGACAATATGTCTCTCGCCATTTACTATTATCGGTACCTCGTAAGTTCTAGTCCCACTTGAGGAAATGCCGGACCTATTCTCGATTATTTCATATTGCCACTTAAGATGCCAAGTGCACATCTCACTGTCTTTCTTGCCACTTTGATGTCCAGACTTTCTACGTAAGTGTCTTCTATTCTCGATTGGGACTACTGATACGAATATATCGCCGTAGTAATCGAACCACGTGCCCTTTTTTGGTTGAGCTTCTTGGAAGCTCGTTATTTTAACGATCCTCTTCATTTGTGTCCGTAACGGTTTGGCTATGCGCAGTATCCCATAGGGTATTGCGTATAGGTGTTGTTGTGCTCAGTTTTACTTTTTATTCATCGCATATCCAACAAAGTATCCTTTGGAAGTTAGTTGAATGGACTTTCTTCTGCTATCAGTTTCATCTTTTGAGGATTGAATGACTCCGACATCTTCCAAGTCTTTTATCTGCGGTCTCATAGCGGACACACTGTTGAATCCAAAAGTGTTGTAATCGCTAGGGGAAAAGCTGTCTCCGTGTGAGATGATATCTTTAAAGAGCTTTAGGGCTCTTGGTTTTAGTTGATTTTTAATTGATCCAAAATTTGAGCTCGATTTTTCATCTAACCAACTAATAAACTCCGTGTCTTTTTCGTCTTCTGATTGTAGTTTCAGTTCATTATCATAAACATACATACAAAATTGATCGCATTCAGCTAAAGTGTTTCTGATATTTTGATTTAGTACATCGAAAAGAACTTCAAAAGAGTCAGCGGAAAGAGGCATGTAGTAATCGTCTCTTCGTTTTGAATACTCAATTCTTGTATCAAAAATTTGAGTTGCATATTTCTGCTCTATTTCCAGAATATCTATAGGATCATGAAGCAATCCTTCCAATCTTGGAGTGGCAGCTAAACTCTTGACGATTCCAAGCGCTCCACAGAGAACCCATCGAATACCTCGAAAATTAAAGAGTAAGTCTCTAAGTTCTTCAATGCTTTTCTTGGCTTTACTAGAAGTTTCAAGGATCTCGAGATTGTCAATTATACAAACAACACCACCATTTATCCCATAAGGAAAAATATCTTCTAACCACTTTCTAATCGCAGCACGAAAGCCAGAGCGTTCAAATCCTTTGGAAGTATTAGTTTCACTTGATTTTCCAATTCCTAAAGGACCTAATGTGCCTTGAAAAGTTTCGATATGTGTTTTATTTAACCAATTATCAACTTGCTTGCTGTTCTCAGGTATAGTGAAACCTAAATTCTGTAATTCTTCTGATCGCTTAATAAGAGTTTGTGCCACTTCAATAAGCACTTCATCAATAAATTCTTCTGGTTCTTTTGCTGAACTGAGTTGGAAGGTTCTTTCGCAGGGGATGAATAAAATTTCAGAATTACCTTCGAAGAAAGATTCATAGCTTTCATAGATCGAAACATTTATCAAACTTGTTTTTCCCACTCCGTTTAAACCTTCAACTGTTACAAGCGATGGTGGGTTGTATAATCGAGTAAGAAATCGCTTGCTTTCTTTGTCTCTTCCTACAAGTAATTCTTTTCCTTCTTTGGTTGAAGGAAGTGGAATTGTTCTAAAGGGATTTTCTAGAAACCCCCATTCTCTGTAAATAATCATGTGTCTTTTCTCTAGTTTTTAATTGAGCACAACATTAGGCTGTCCGCCACTCCGTGACGCATGGATTTTCTATATCCGCACCACGAGTGACGCACAGCCAGCCCCACGGCCCGCTCTACGCCACCCCGTCCGGCGGCTCTCTCGCGTCCAAAGCTACACCAAGCTTACCAATCGCGCTACGCGGTCGCGTGTACCCACCGCACGGCGAAATATCCGCCACTATGAATCCAGCAGCCCAGCGGCGAGAGCGGCTCGTGCGCCAGCCACACGTGTAGGTCCCGCCCCATGGTCGTGTGGGAGTCGCGGCCCAGGACCTCCTGGAGCTAGCGGATGTCCATCCCGTCACGCACTTCTAGGCAATGAGGTTAAGGGAACCCGCCGCCGAGCAGTGACGCACGAGTGCCGCAGTAGGTGCGCCGAGACCGGTCGCGCAATCTCCGCGCGCGTAGCGGCTTGTTTGACAAAGTTCTGGAGGCTCCGCGGAGGCTAGAGCTCGCTGAGGGTCTCGCTCGCGAAAAGCTAGGATATGGGTTGGTACCGTCTGTAGTATTCGCGCAAGGGCGCTAGCAGGCGAGTGGGTAGCGGGACGAACCGGTCTTCCTTGTCCATGCTTCACCGGATCGTTATCGTCATGCGCTTCTAGTCGATGTCCGCCGGGATGCGCTCGAGCATCTCGCTCAGGCGAATTCCTGCGCCGTAGACGAACATTTGGCGACAGCTACTTGCCGATCGGCTGTTTTGGCGAAAGCGGAAATTCGCGCAAGTAACGCAGCCTGTCCGCTTGACGTTCTGGCGACAGCTGCCATACCGTTAACGGTTTTGGCGAAAGCCGCACGCAGCGCTACCTATAGTCCACCCAGCGCGACATCGCCACGCAGCCGGTCCTCACCAATCGCCACCCGCCGCACATCCTCCAACTCAATCGTCGACAGCAGCGGCAATCCACCCTCATTGAAATTGTCCGCCAGCAGCTTAATCGACCGCGGCTCATTGTCCGGCGTATGGTAGTTGCGGTAATCCCGCACCGTCACGCCGCCGACCTCCCGCACGTTAAACGGCTCCCGCAGGCGCGGCGCCTTCCCGTCGGCGTGCGAGTACGACATATAGGCCAGCTCGTGGGTGTCGGGCGCGAACCAGTACAAATACTCATCCTGGTGCATGTCGTGCCCCTCGTGCCCGGGCGCGGCCGCAAAACTCACCTCCACCTGGTCCAGCGCCCGTCCCTTGATCGTGTCGCGCCCGAGGTAGCGCGCCTCGACGCCGGGGTCGAGCAGGGCCCACGGCAGGAAGGCGAAGTAGACGACGCTGTTGACCGACGCGCTGTACGCCGCAGCCTTCTTCTCTTCCAACTCTACCTCGACACCATTGGCGAAGCGGACCAGGCCGTCGTTGTGCAACACGTCGCGCATGGTGTCGAGGGTCGTGGTGTCGATCCACCAGCGCTCGTAGGTGAACGTGCCGCCGGTTCGCTGGTAGCGATACATCCGATCGCGGAAGCGAAATTCGAAGGCGGCTTCCGCCAAGACATCGAGGCCGTCACCTATCGCAGAATCGTAGATGATACGTTTGGCGGTGATTTGATCTGGAGAAAGACCGGCGGTGTCGATCAAACCAACTGATTCCTCGATGCCCGCCTGACCCGCGCTCTCTCCCTCAGCACCACAAGCAACTAGACCAAGAATCACTAGGCAAGTGCCGAGCGTACGAACTAAAGAATTCGGGATAGGTGAGCGCAAAATCAGCGTTTTAGACAAGGCCATACTAAGAGAACGCGGCGCAATGGTGCAGTGAGTTCGGAAAAGTGCTCTGCTCACGCGCCGCCCACAAAACAGCTTTGCAATGTCAAACTGTTTTGAGAAAAGTCAAGATCTCTCGCTTCAGTACTTCTTATTAGCCAGCAAAAAGTCCTGCAGCATGGCGATCTCCTCTTTCTGGTCTTTGATAATGGCTTCCGCCAACATCTTGGTCTTGTCTTCGCGTCCGAACTTCAGAAGGGCATCCGAATTTTCAACGGCGGCCTGGTGGTGGTCGATCATGAGTTGGGCGAAGTCGAAGTCGGCATCGCCGGTGAGCGGACGCAGGTCCACTGCCTTCATCATCTGCATCATGTTTTTCATCTGGAGGGCGTTAAACTCGGGCTCTGCGGGCCCGTGCGCAGGATGACCGGCTAGGAAGGCTTCGAATTCGGCGATCTCAACTTCTTGCTTATCGATGATCGTCTGCGCCATTGCCTTCATGACTGGGCTGCTGCCAATGTTCAGAACTTCTTGGCTGTTGGTAATCGCGATTTCATGGTGCATGATCATCATCATGGCGAAGTCATTGTCCGGATCCTGCGTCATTGACATGGCCATCATGCGTTCCATGCCTTCATGCATATTGGTCATGAAGGGGCTTGCGTCGTGCGCGATGGTTTGCAGGCCCTCGTCGTCTTTATCGCAGGAAGCTAAAAAACTTACGCTAAGCAGGGCTGCGAAAAGTGGTAGGCGGAGTGAGGTGAGCATAGTTCTGAAGGTAGGTTTGTTCGGACAAAGAACGCTACCTGATAGCCTGCGTGTACTAGCTGGGAATCGAGGAAGCAAGAGATGGTAAGTAAATGGGTGTAAGGGGTAAGCTTTGGCCCGTCCTTACAGTGTAAGACGCTCTTCTGTGCCCGTAACTTCACCACCCCATCATGACCCACACCTACCACATCGACGGCATGACCTGCAACGGCTGCCGCAACCACGTCACCGAGGCCCTCGCCAATGTCCCCGGCGTCGAGGAGGTCGCGGTCGATCTAGCCGAAAAGACGGCCGTCATTCAGATGGGTCCGCACGTCACGCTCGAACGTTTTCAGGAGGCCTTGCAGCAAGCGGGCGGGCGCTACACCATCAGCATGGCCGATCACCACGGCGACCCTCAGCCGGCTACCGCGCACAAAACCCATTCCCCGGTCACGTCTCAGCACAAAGCGACCATCCTCCAGACGGCACCGGCTTCCCCTTCGGCAAGCTCAGGGCAGGCTGCCAAAACACGCCCCCCCGCCACTTTAAACTCCTCCCTTTCCAATTCTCAAACTTTACCCTCCGCCACCTTCTACTGCCCGATGCACTGCGAGGGTGCCAAAACCTACGACCAACCCGGCGACTGTCCCGTTTGCGGCATGGACATCGTCGCCGAGCAAACCCTCTCCCAAACCTTGGCGGCCGCCGGGGCCGAGGAGTGGACCTGCCCCATGCACCCCGAGATCGTCCGCGCCACCGCCGGCCCCTGTCCGATCTGCGGGATGGACCTCGTCCCCGTCGAACCGAACGCCTCCGCCGAGGACGAAGGCTACCGCACGCTCCTGCGCAAACTCTGGATCGCCGCCGCCTTCACGCTTCCGGTCTTCCTCGTCGCGATGAGCGAGATGATCCCCGGCAATCCGCTCTACGACTGGGCCGCGCAGCGCACGTGGAACTGGATCCAGTTCGCGCTCTCGCTCCCGGTCGTGTTCTACGCCACGTGGATGTTTTTCGAGCGCGCTTGGCGCAGCATCGTCACCTGGCGGCTCAACATGTTTACGCTCATCGGCATCGGCGCCGGGGTGGCCTGGCTCTTCAGTGTGTTCGGACTGCTCTTCCCCGACTTCTTCCCGGCGCAGTTAAAGACCGACTCCGGCGCGGTCCACGTCTACTTCGAGGCCGCCACCGTCATCCTCACGCTCGTCCTGCTGGGACAGGTTTTGGAGGCGCGCGCGCACTCCCGCACCAACTCCGCCGTCAAAGAACTCCTCAAGCTCGCCCCCAACCGCGCCACCAAAGTCGTCGACGGCCAGGAGGTCGAGGTCTCCATCGACGAGATCGCCCTCGGGGACACCCTCAGCGTCAAGCCCGGCGACAAGATCCCCGTCGACGGCAGCATCTCCGACGGCCACACCACCGTCGACGAATCGATGATCACCGGCGAGCCCATCCCCGTCAACAAAGCCGTGGGCGACGCCGTGAGCAGCGGCACGATCAATGGCAACCAGTCCTTCCTCATGACCGCCGAGAAGGTCGGCGCCGACACGCTGCTGGCACAGATCATCCACATGGTCAACGACGCCAGTCGCAGCCGCGCGCCCATCCAAAAACTCGCCGACACCGTGGCGGGCTACTTCGTCCCGGCCGTCGTCCTCATCGCCGTGGTCACCTTCGCGGTCTGGGCCATCTGGGGTCCCGACCCGGCCTACGTCTTCGCCCTCGTCAACGCGATCGCCGTCCTCATCATCGCCTGCCCCTGCGCCCTCGGACTCGCCACCCCGATGTCGGTCATGGTCGGGGTCGGCAAGGGTGCCCAGAACGGCGTCCTCATAAAGAACGCTGAGGCCCTCGAGAAAATGGCCAAGGTCGACATGCTCATCGTCGACAAGACCGGCACCATCACCGAGGGCAAGCCGACCGTCGAGCGCATTGTGAGCCTTTCGGCAAAACACTCGGAGTCGGACGTGCTTGCCGATATCTACGCCCTCAACGCCAACAGCGAACACCCCCTCGCCGAGGCCACCGTCGCCTACGCGCGCGAACGGGGAGCGGTGTCCCGCAAAACCAAAGACTTCTCCGCCGTCACCGGCAAGGGCGTCGTCGGAAAAGTTGACGGCAGATCACTAGCCCTCGGCAACCCAAAGATGATGGAGCAGGCCGGCGCGTCCCTCACCGCCGCCGCCGAATCCGCCGCCCAGGCGTACCAGCGCCAGGGCAAAACCGTGAGTTTCCTCGCGTCGGACGGCGAGGTGACCGGCTTCGTCGTCATTGGCGACCGCACCAAGGCCACCAGCGCCAAAGCCATCCGCGAACTCCAGGACCACGGCGTATCCGTCGTCATGCTCACGGGCGACAACCACGACACCGCCGCTGCCGTAGCTCAGGAACTCAAGCTCGCCAACTTCAAGGCCAGCATGTTGCCGCAGGACAAACTCGAGGAGGTCCGCCGCCTCCAGGCCGCCGGCCACGTCGTCGCCATGGCCGGCGACGGCATCAACGACGCCCCCGCGCTCGCCAAGGCCGACGTCGGGATCGCGATGGGCACCGGCACCGACGTCGCCATCGAGAGCGCCTCGATCACGCTGGTCAAGGGCGACCTCCAGGGCATCGCCAAGGCCCGCCGCCTCAGCGACGCCGTGATGCGCAACATCAAACAGAACTTGGTCTTCGCCCTCGGCTACAACATCCTCGGCATCCCGATCGCGGCGGGGGTGCTGTACCCGGTCTTCGGACTACTGCTCTCCCCGATGATCGCCGCGCTCGCGATGAGCTTCAGCTCGGTATCGGTGATCGCGAATGCGCTGAGGCTGCGGACGGTGAAGGTGTAGCGGTGTTTGCCTGGCTCCCGCCAGGTCCACAGCACCTTAGTGATGCCCGTCATCATGTCTCGGCACCTGGCGGGAGCCAGGCAAACGCGGCCGTACAGACGCACGCACAGCGGCCAGGCGAGACGGTGCAAGGGCCGTGTTTGCCTGGCTCCCGCCAGGTCCACGGCACGATAGTAGTGCCCGTCATCATGTCTCGGCACCTGGCGGGAGCCAGGCAAACGCGGCCGTACAGACGCACGCACGGCGGCCAGACGGGATGGTGCGCGGGCGGTGTTTGCCTGGCTCCCGCCAGGTCCACGGCACCTTAGTAATGCCCGTCATCATGTCTCGGCACCTGGCGGGAGCCAGGCAAACGCGGCCGTACAGACGCACGCACAGCGGCCAGGCGAGACGGTGCAAGGGCCGTGTTTGCCTGGCTCCCGCCAGGTCCACAGCACCTTAGTAATGCCCGTCATCATGTCTCGGCACCTTGCGGGAGCCCGGCAAACCCGGCTGTACAGATGCGCGCACGGCGGCTAGTCGGGCCGGTGTAGGAGCTGTGTTTGCCTGGCTCCCGCCAGGTCCACAGCACCTTAGTAATGCCCGTCATCATGTCTCGGCACCTGGCGGGAGCCAGGCAAACGCGGCCGTACAGACGCACGCACAGCGGCCAGGCGGGATGGTGCTCGGGCGGTGTTTGCCTGGCTCCCGCCAGGTCCACAGCACGATTGTACAGCCCGTAATCATGTCTCGGCACCTGGCGGGAGCCAGGCAAACGCGGCCGTACAGACGCACGCACGGCGGCCAGGCGGGATGGTGCTCGGGCCGTGTTTGCCTGGCTCCCGCCAGGTCCACAGCACGTTAGTAGTGCCCGTCATCATGTCTCGGCACTTGGCGGGAGCCAGGCAAACGCGGCCGTACAGACGCACGCACGGCGGCCAGGCGAGACGGTGCAAGGGCCGTGTTTGCCTGGCTCCCGCCAGGTCCACAGCACCTTAGTGATGCCCGTCATCATGTCTCGGCACCTGGCGGGAGCCCGGCAAACGCAGCTGTACAGACGCACGCACGGCGACCAGGCGGGATGGTGCTCGGGCAGTGTTTGCCTGGCTCCCGCCAGGTGCACAGCACCTTAGTGATGCCCGTCATCATGTCTCGGCACCTGGCGGGAGCCAGGCAAACGCGGCCGTACAGACGCACGCACGGCGGCCAGACGGGATGGTGCGCGGGCCGTGTTTGCCTGGCTCCCGCCAGGTCCACGGCACGTTAGTAGTGCCCGTCATCATGTCTCGGCACCTGGCGGGAGCCCGGCAAAAGGTAAAATTCGACGACCTCCCTGAGCAGCGTCCTCAAAAGCCCACCGCGACCGACGCTCGCAAGGCCAATCCTTTGTTGCCTAGCAACTGCTGCACACCCGGCTGATCCAAATACGTGAGTCGCTGCACGAGGTCCACGCGGAGCACCTTCGCTATATTGAGTACCCCGAGGCCAACCTCCATGTAGGGCTTGCTCGATAGCGCACTCGTGATCGGGCGGTTTTGGTCGTCGACGGGGAACTGGATCAGGCCGGTATTGAGCGAAGGGTCGTTGGCGTCCGACACGCTACCGACGGTTGCCCGAAACGTAATCACCTCCCGCAGCTTTGCCTTTTTGACGAGGGGAATACGGTTAAAGAAAAAACCTTCGAAGTAGTGCTGCGCGTTGATGTTGACGTACTCGTCGCCTACGAACTCCAAGAAATTAAGTAGGCTGTACTCGTCGTTGCGGTAGACGTAGGTCTGGTTGGCCTTCGGGATGTGCATGAGGATATACGGCACGTCCCCGAAGATTTTCCCAGCGCCCACCTCGATATACGAGCTGCCGAGGATGGACAGATTGAAGCGCTTAAACGCAGTTACATCGATCTTGTGGTAGCCGTAATCGCCCCCGAGCACCCCGTCGAAGCCAGCCCCGTAGCTCAGCGAGAAAATCGGGTACTTGTTGTAGATGCGGTTGCGGGTAGTGCCCCGTTGCGTGTACTGCTGGTTTGGCGCAAAGCGGATGTCGAAACCGACTTCTGAAGCGGTGACGCTCGCTATGCTCCGCGAGCCGTCTGTCCCGCCGGCGTCGAAGCGCAGGTTGCCATAGGGTCTAATCTCGTCGTTGAGGTAGTAGAGGCCGAGTTCTAGGGCCTTGGTTTCCTTGACGTAGCCCGCCCGAAAGGTGTTCGTGAAGAGGATCTTGTCCTGGATCCCCCACCGCAGGGAGGCGAAGGTGTTGTTGCTCGACACGGCCCCCTGCTCGAAGCCGGGGAAGCGCGTGTCCTTGACGTAGCTCGCCGTGACGTAGTGCCGTGGATTTTCGAGGTGGTTCTCGTTGAAGGAATAGGTCGCGAACCCGGCGTACTTGAATCGTTCGTCTTGAACCCCGTAGGCGCTATAGCCCTGGAGGAAGAGCTTCTTGCTAAACGTAAGGTTGGTCTGGCCGCCAATCTGCGGTTTGATGCCTTCGATGTTGTTGAAGGTCGCGATCGAGGTCCACGGACCGATGTCCACCTTGCCGACCGTCACGTAGCCGGTAAGCAGGACCTTACCGTATTTCTGGATGCGCTTGAACTTCGGTGAGTTGGCCATCGTGTCCACCAGAAGGTAGATGCCAGCTTCGTTCTTGTTGAGCGGCACTTGGCGACTGTTGGCCCAGTAGGCGTCGTCGTGGTACTCGGCATCCGCACGCACGGTCACCTTGTCGATGCCGTCGAAGACCGCCAGGTCCTCAGGCGCGTCAAAGTCGTAGTTGGCATAGTACACCGACTTGGTCCCCGTGAAGCCCATCCCCTTGTCGGTAAGCGCGAAGTCCATGACGACCTTCTCCCTAGCCTTCAAGAAGATGCTGTCGACCCGTCGGAACTCCTGCTCCACGCTGATGGTCCGCACGAAGTTGAGATTGACCTCTCCGTACAGGCCCATCTCGACGCCGAGCACCTGGTACGAGGAGTCGGTGGCGATGTAGAGGCTGCCCGTAAACCCGTAGGTGGCCTGGTTTTTTGGAATAAAACTCACCGTCGTCACGCGCTGGCCAGCGAGCTCGATCGTATCGACGATGTAGAAGCGGTAGAACGAGATTGCGAGTGGGGCCAACGGACTGAGGAATTGCTTTTCCAACAGGAGGATCTCATCGTCGTAGATGTCTACGTTCTGGTAGAGCGTGTTGATCACCTGGTTGAGATTAGACTGGTCAATGGCCGCGTCGAGTTTGGAGGCTCGACTGCCACTGATGTACTCGCGTTCCGTAGTAGGCTGTGCGCGGGCGTACACCTTGGAGTTCGTCTCGCGCAGCAGCATGGGCAGGTAAGGCTTGCTCTGCGCATCGGTCGAGTCGAGGTAGTCCCACAGGAACTCCAGTCCGTTGAAGATCTTTCGCTGCCTAAAATCGGCGTTGATGTTGTTGAGGTCCACCTGGATTTTCTCGTACTTGTCGTAGACACAGTAGGCCTGTCCGCCGACACCATTGCCGTCTTTGTGGTCGATGACGGCCCGCATCAGGTCCACGGCGGGGTTGTCCTTTTTGGAGTATTTCTCCCGCTTGGCGATCACGACGGCCTCGGCGGTCTGTGTGGCGTTGGCGCTGAGCTGAAGGTTGACGACCTGCGTTTTGCCTGGCGCGATCATGTATGCTCGCTGGAGGTAGCCAACGTACGAGCCAACCACCTTGGAGACCACCTCCTCGGTAGTGATCTCGTAGTAGCCGTCGTCGTCGGTCGAGACGCCGATGTCGGTGCCCTCGAAGTAGACCCCGACGTACGGCAGCAGCTCGCCCGTAGCGGCATCCTTTACGACGCCCGAGACCTTGGTTGGGCCTTGGGCCTGCAGAGCAACGCTGGTGAGCGTCATCAGAAGGAGGAGGCCGAGTAGTCGCAGGTCTATCATTTGGGCGCGGATCCTACCGCAAGGGTACATCTCGGTCGTACAGGCGGTCGTCCGCCCGCATTAACCCCCTCGCGGCGGTCGCTGTTGCGCGGGGTTAGCATCGGCCTCGGCGGTAGGGGAGGGGCAGGCGTGTCGAGACGGTGCTCGTGGGTTTTGCCGAAAGGTGCCAAAAGCGTACCCAATGTATCCGCTCCGCGCACCCCAAGCCAACCCCCGCGGCAGTGCATCTAAAACCAGCATTTCGGAAGTTGGAAGTCGTACTACCTCACACCACCATCTTCTGTATTCCCAACACCACAATCCCTTCCGCCCCAGCAGCTCTTACCTCATCAATCGTGTCCCAAAACCTAGCTTCCTCTACCACACTATGCACCGCGCACCAACCTTCATCCGCCAGCGGCACCACCGTCGGACTCTTGATGCCAGGCAAAATCGCCTGCACCGCCGCCACCTTATCCGCGGGGACATTCATGACGATGTACTTCGAGTCGGCGGCCCGCTGCACGGCGGCAATGCGGAAGAGGAGCTTGTCCAGAATCTCGCGCTTCGCAGGCTCCAAATCCGGCCGGCTGATCAGCACCGCCTGCGAGCGCATCACCTCCTCGACTTCCTTTAAGCCATTGCTAAACAGCGTCGAGCCCGTCGACACGATGTCGCAGATGCCGTCCGCCAAGCCAATGGTCGGCGCGATCTCTACCGAGCCGCTAATCGTGTGCAACTCCGCCTTGACACCCCTGCCCTCGAGGTAGGTGCGCAGGATGTTCGGATAGCTCGTGGCCAACTTCTTGCCCTGGAAGTACTCGATGCCGGGGTAGTCTACCTCGCGCGGCACCGCCAACGACAGTCGGCAGCCCGCAAAACCGAGTTTGCGCTCGACGCGAACGTCCACCGGCTCCTCCATCACGACGTTTTCGCCGAGCATTCCGCAGTCGGCCGTCCCGTCGGCTACGTAGTCGGGGATATCGTCGTCGCGCAGGTACAGCACGTCCAACTCAAAGTTGGCCGC
Source organism: Lewinellaceae bacterium (assembly GCA_963837005.1). Classification (GTDB taxonomy): domain Bacteria; phylum Bacteroidota; class Bacteroidia; order Chitinophagales; family Saprospiraceae; genus CALDTK01. The sequence goes on along the minus strand of CAWIMC010000022.1, from coordinate 170,764 downwards.
CGGGGCGATGAGCACGCCGCGCCCGCCCTGGATGCGGATGCCACAGTCCTTGAGGAGCGCGAGGGAGGACTCGGAGAGACGACCTGATTTTTGAACGGCGATGCGGAGGCGGGTGGACATGGGGAGGTTGTTTGGTTGTTTGGTTGTATGTTTGATTGGTGAGGTGGTTGTTTGGTGACCGTTCAATCGCGCGCTTAACGGGCCACCAGACAAGCAAATAACCCTACCACCAAACAACCCTTTTCTAAGGGGCCGCGAATGTAGATACTTTTGCCGCCGCCTCAACAACCTACGCTCCGCATGCCCCGTCTCGCCGCCCGCGCCGTCAACGCCTACCGCAGCCCCATCCGCGAACTCGAAGACCAAGCCGAGGCCGTCAAGCGCCAAGGCACGCGCGTGCTCCACCTCAACATCGGCCAGCCCGACCTGCCGACGCCGCCCGAGGCTTACGCAACCTTACGTGACCTGGAGCCCGGCGTGCTCGCCTACGGTCCGGCGCGCGGGCTGGAGTCTTACCGACTCGCCCTCCATGCGTACTACCGTCGCTGGGACGTCGATCTCGAACTCGATCACCTCAACGTGACGACGGGAGCGAGTGAGGCCATTTGGCTCACCCTCAACGCCATCGCTGATCCAGGAGACGAAGTCATTGTGCCAGAGCCGTTTTACGCGCTGTACAATGGCTTTTTGCAGATCTGCGGCGTCGAGGTGGTGCCCGTGGCCACGGAACTGAGCGAGGGCTTTCGCCTCCCGTCCGCCGAGCGTTTTGCGGAAGCGATCACCTCCCGCACGAAGGCCATCCTGCTCTGCAACCCCGGAAATCCCACGGGTCAGGTCTACTCCGCCGCGGATTTAGATGAGATCGGGCGCCTTGCGGCAAAACACGACCTCTACGTCATTGTCGACGAGGTCTACCGGGAGTTTGTCTACGACGGGGCGGTATTCACCTCCGCGCTCGCCATCCCATCCTTGCACACCCGCGCCATCGTCATCGACTCGGTCTCGAAGCGCTACTCCGCCTGCGGGGCTCGCATCGGGAGCGTGGCCTGCCGCGACGAGGTCTTGATGGAAGCCATTACACGCATCAGTCGCTTCCGGCTCTGCCCGCCGACGCTCGGCCAACTCATGTGCGAGCGCATCCTCGCCGCCGACAGCCATTACCTCACCGAGGCCCTCGCCGAATATGATCGCCGACGCCATGTGCTTTACGAAGGCCTACGCGAGATAGACGGCCTGAAGTGTTATTTGCCGCAAGGCGCCTTCTACTGTTTCGTCGAGTTGCCCGTCGACGATGCCGACGCCTTTTCGAAGTGGATGCTCACCGAATTCGTCTACGAGGGCCATACGGTCATGCTCGCGCCGGGGGCTGGTTTTTACGCTACGCCGGGCAAGGGTCGTAATCAGGTGCGTATCGCCTACGTGCTCAACGTCGATGATCTGCGGCTGGCGGTAAAGGTTTTGGCGAAAGCCCTGGAGGCATATACCGAGCTCGAGATGGTGGAGGTAGCGATGGCGATGGGCGGGGGATTGGGGCGCTAAGGGAAGGATCGCAGAGATCCTTAAAAAAAGGCCGCAGGCCCAAAGGACCTTTGCGAACCGAATCAACGTTACCCCTCCCATGCGCTCTCGCTGGACTCTCCTCGCCAAAATCCTTCTCTTCGTGGCCCTGCTCATGGCCTCGGCCCTCCTCAAGCAAGGGGGGCTCGCCGATGAAGAGCTGTTGGTCCACGTCCGCCCCGTCTTCCGCTTCTTGAGTATCCTCGTGGCGCTCAACATTGCGTTGGTGCTCTTCACGAGCGTGTACAGACGCCGTAAAGGGCTTTCGCCAAAACAACAGGACGCCATTCTGTTGGGCCTCCAGAACGTGTACTACATCTTCGTGGTGCTGATCAGCATCGCCGCCGGGATCACGCTGTATGGGCTGGATCTGAAGGAGGTTTTCTACAGCCTCTCCATCATCGCGGCCGCCCTCGCCATCGTCACCAAGGACTACATCTCGGAGGTCATCTCGGGCCTCATCATGACTTTCTCCGGGCAACTGTCGGTGGGAGACTACATCTCGATCGGCAGTATCAAGGGCCGCGTCACGACACTTACGATCACTAAGGTGGTCCTGCTCAACGAAGACGATGACCTCGTGCATCTCCCCAATACGAAGGTCTTCAACGGCGAACTCGTCAACTACACCCAGCGTATGCAGCGCCGCGTGTCCATCGAGTTCGAAGTGGCCCTCGCCAACATCTCGACCGTAGACGACTTCGAGGCCCGGCTCACCGAGGCCCTCCACGAGTACGAGGAGTCGATTATTCCCGGCAGCCAGAGCTTGCGGGTCGTGGAACTGCACAAGGACTGGGCGGAGTTCAAGTTCCGGTACATGCTGCACGAGCAAAGTCTGAGCGTAGAGCGCGACATCCGACGCAAGACCTCCCGGACGGTGATCAACTACATTCAGTCCGTAGCGCAGCGCAAAGGGGAGGAAGGCCGCCTCGCGGAAGGGGCCACTCGACCATTTCCGAATGGGGGCTCCAACTAGAGGGCCGATTAGGCGGCACCACTCAGAAGTGGTCGAACGCTGTCGGCATGCCCCCTATACACAACCTGTTAACGTCGGCGGCTCGAGCGCGTCCCAAACCCTGCACCCGTAAGTTCCGTTGCGCCACCTACCTTATGTATCTAATCTTACGAGCGGCAGTCCTGGTCGCGCTGAGCCTTCCCCTCAGCAACCACGCCATCGCCCAGTCCGGCCTCGAGTATACCATCACCGGCGAGCTGATCGACGCCGAACTCGACGAGCCCCTCGGGTTTGCTAACTTGGTGGTCTACAACACGAAAGACAGCCTCATCGGCGGCACGACCAGCGATATAGACGGGCGTTTTGCCGTAAGGCTACCCTCCGAAGGCACCTACCGCGTCGAAGCCTCTTTCATCGGATACGATGACGTGACCCGCAGCTTTACCATCACCCCCGGCGCACCCACCGTGACCCTCCAGCCCATCAGCCTCCAAACCGGTGGTACGAGTCTCGATGAGGTGGTGGTGACGGCTGAGCGCGCCCTCATGGAACTCGGCCTCGACCGCAAGGTCTTCAACGTCGAGAACAACATCGCCGCGGCCGGCGGCTCGGCCACCGACCTGCTGCGCAACCTCCCGAGCGTTAGCGTCGACCTCGACGGCAACGTAAGTCTGCGCGGCTCGGGCAACGTCCGCTTTCTCATCAACGGCCGGCCCAGTGGCCTGACCTCCGATGACCCGGCCGCCTTCCTCGCGTCGCTGTCGGCCTCCAACATCGAGCGCATCGAGATCATCACCAATCCAGGCGCCGCCTTTGACCCCGAGGGGACGGCCGGGATGATCAACATCGTGCTCAAGCAGCAGCGCAAGGATGGCCTCAATGGTAGCGTTACGGCCAATGTCGGGACGCGCGACAAGTACGACGCGACGCTGAGCCTCAACTATCGCCTCGGGAAGTTCAATCACTTCCTCAACCTCAGCGGCCGCGACGACACGCGCTTCGTCGACGGGGATCGGCAGCAGTTCGGCCTCGGGGACTCGACCTTCCGGCGCGAGATCGATTTCGGGGGCTTTCGCCAAAACACGGGGGCGAGCATCCGCGGGGGCACCGAGTACATGTTGAATGAGCGCGGGTCCATCCAGCTGCAGGGCACCTACCAGTACGAGGAGGGCCAGAGCGCCAACAATCGCTTCACCGACTTCTTCGCCGCCGACGATCAGCTCGCCCAGCGGACCCTCCGCGCCGAAACCGAGCCCTCCAAAGAAAACGAATACGAGATCCGCGCCGACTACACCCAGCGTTTTGCCGAGGACGGCCATACCCTCGGCGGTGCCCTCCAGTACTCCAACAGCTACGAAACCGAAACCGAGGACTACCTCCAGACCGATCGCGATCCGCTCGGGCAAATCTTCCGCGTCGACCGCCAGAACGCGCCCGTCATCGAGGACCGCACCGAGATGCTCGGCCAGCTCGACTACACGCGCCTGATTGGCGACGTGGCTTTCGGCGCCGGCTGGCGCACCACCGTCGAGCAGCTGCGCACCGACGCGACCTTCAATCAGTTCTTGCCCAGTTCGGAGAGCTTCAGCAAAGTCGATAGCCTCAGCAACCTCTTCGCCTACGACGAACAGGTGCACGCCCTCTACGCCACCGCCGGCATGGAGCCCGGTAAGTGGCGCCTCAGCGCCGGGCTCCGCGCCGAGCAGGCCTTTACGCGCAGTGAGGTCCTGGAGCCCGTTGAGCAGGCCGCGCGCTTCGACAATGACTACTTCCAACTGTACCCGAGCGTCTTCACCGGCTACGAACTCAGCGACAAGAGCACCTTCCAACTCAACTACTCCCGCCGCATCAACCGCCCGCGGAGTCGCCAGCTCAACCCCTTCATCGACCGCGGCGATCCGTTTAACCTACGCGCCGGCAACCCCTTCTTACTCCCCGAGATTATCAACAGCTTCGAGGCCAACTGGCAGCAGCGGGCCGGCGACGCTACTATCACCACCGGTGCCTACTTCCGTGAGAAGCGCGATCTCATCAGCCGCGTCAACCGCACCCTCGAGGGTGGTCTCGTGAGCCTCTCGACCTCCGACAACCTCGACCGCGGTCGCGACATCGGCCTCGAGGTCATTGCCCGCTACCGCCTCGGCGAGAAGGCCGACGTCACCGCCTCCGGCAACCTCTACCGCACGCAGATCGACGGCAACCTCGCCGAGGGCGCCATCGACGTGGCCGGGACGCTGTTCGAGAGCCGCCTCCAGGCCAACGCCGAGCTCCCGTGGGGCGTGAGCGCACAGGCTACGTATTTCTACCGCAGCCCCGGCGTCAACGCCCAGGGCAGCTACAAGACCATCCAGAGCCTCGACGTGGGCCTGCGCCGCGACATCCTCAACAAGCGCGGCGCCATCACGCTGCGCGTCTCGGATGTCTTCAACACGCTCTCTTACCGCTTCACCAACATCGTGGCCGACCTCCAGACCACCACGGAGTACAAGCGCGAGAGCCGCATCGGCTACCTCGGCTTCCAGTACCGCTTCGGCATCGACGCCGATAAGAAGCCGCGCGAGGAGCAGCGTGGCGGCGGAAGAGGCGATGACGGTGGGGGCGGGGATATGTAGAGGAGGGTAATTGTTGAATTTTTCAAGGGTGAATTGTTGAATGCGCTGCCGCGTAGGAGCGCCGTACCCGGCCTTCCGAGCCCGCCGCACAGCCGCCAGGGATGTCGTTAAACCGAGATGTCGGAAATCCGCTACCCCAAGGCCTTCCCTTGGTCCAAGCAGCACACGGTTCAACGACATCCCGCTCCAAGGCCCCCAGCGCCCCGCTCCAAGGCCCCCAGCGCCCCGCTCCAAGGCCACCAGCGCCCCACTGCTCAGCCCCGCTTCAAGGCCCCCAGCGCCCCACTGCACAGCCCCGCTCCAAGGCCCCCAGCGCCCCACTGCACAGCCCCAACTCCAAGGCCCCCAGCGCCTCACTGCACAGCCCCGCTCCAAGGCCCCCAGCGCCCCACTGCACGGCCCCGCTCCAAGGCCCCCAGCGCCCCACTGCACGGCCCCGCTCCAAGGCCCCCGGCGCCCCACTGCTCAGCCCCAAAGCTCAGCCCCGACGAGGCGGTAGCCAAAAACAAAGTCGCCGCGCAGCACGGCAGACATTGTAAATTGCTCACTGGAAATCACCCCCATTCGTTACTTTCCCCCCATGCGCCCGCTCCTCCTCCTCGCCCTAACCACACTCCTACACCTCCCCGCCCACGCCCAAAACTTCCGCCCCCTCTTCGACGGCCGCACCCTCGCCGGCTGGGAACAACACGGCGGGAAGGCCACCTACCAAGTAGTAGACGGCATGATCGTCGGCACCGCCGTCCCCAATTCGCCCAACTCCTTCCTCTGCACCAAGGAGACCTACACCGACTTCATCTTCGAGTGCGAGGTCTTCCTCCCGAACGCGCTCAACTCGGGCGTCATGTTCCGCGCGCAACTCGACCCCGCCGCCGACCGCGTCTACGGCTACCAGTGCGAGATCGACCCCGACCCCCGCGCCTGGACCGGCGGCATCTACGACGAGGGCCGCCGCAAGTGGATCTATCCGCTCAGCTACAACGAGTCCGCCCGCGACCTCTTCCGCCTCGGCATTTGGAACACGATCCGTATCGAGGCCCTCGGCCCGGAACTCCGCACCTACGTCAACGGCGAGATGGCCAGTCGCCTCGTGGACGACGTCGACGCCCGCGGCTTCTTCGGACTGCAAGTCCACAGCATCGGCCCGAAAGAAATGATCGGCTACGAGGTTAAATGGCGCGACATCCGCATCCTTACCGACAGCGTGGCTGCGTACAGGCTTTCGCCAAAACCGTCCGTGCGCGAGGTCAGCTTACGCCAAAACCAGTTGACCGACTACGAACTGAACCACGGTTGGCGGATGCTCTGGGACGGCAAAACGAGCAGCGGCTGGCGCGGCGCCAAACTCTCAGGTTTTCCCGATAAGGGGTGGACCATGGCCGACGGTATTCTCACCGTCGAGGCCACCGATGGCGGCGAGAGCACCGGCCCCGGCGACATCGTCACCGAGCGCCACTACGGTGACTTCGAACTCGAACTGGAGTTTGAACTCACGCCCGGCGCCAACTCCGGCATTAAATACTTTGTCGACCCCGCCCTCAACCAGGGTGCAGGATCGGCGATCGGCTGCGAATTCCAACTCCTCGACGACGCCCTCCACCCTGACGCCAAACTCGGCGTCGACGGCAACCGTACCCTCGGGGCGCTGTACGACCTCATTCCGCCCTACAACAAGGACTATGGTCGCGGCAAGCAAACCAATGCCGTCGGCGATTGGGGCCGCGCCCGTATCGTCTCTAAAGACGGCCACGTCGAGCACTGGCTCAACGGCGAGAAGGTGGTCGAGTACGATCGCTTCTCACAGACCTTCGCCGCCCTGGTGGCCTACTCGAAGTACAAGGACTGGCCTAACTTCGGCAGGTGGCCCGCCGGCGCTATCCTGCTCCAAGACCACGGCAATAAGGTGAGCTACCGGAACATCAAGATCCGGGAGCTGTAGCGCATTCAACAATTTTACCTTCAACAATTCAATAATTATCTTCCCCATGCCTACCCGCCGCCACTTCCTCGCTACCGCCGCCACGGCTACCCTCTTCGCGCCCGCGGTCTCCTACGCCAACATCCTCGGGGCCGCCGATAAGCTCAACACCGCCGTCGTCGGCATCAACGGCCGTGGGCAGGCGCTCGCCGCGGCCATCGTCGCCTCGCCCAACATGGCGCTCGTGGCGCTGTGTGACGTTGACCGACGCACCTTCGCCAAACTACGCCAGGGCCTCGGTGCCGATTACGCTGCCGCCAAAACTCTCGACGAGTACAAGGACTACCGCAAGCTTCTCGAGCGCAAGGACCTTGACGTGGTCGCCATCGCGACTCCTGAGCACTGGCACATGCCGATGGCGATGATGGCGCTGAAGGCCGGTAAGCACGTCTACCTCGAGAAGCCCTGTAGCTTTTGCCCCGCCGAGGGCGAGATGCTCGTCGCCGCGCAGGCCAAGTACGGCAAGCAAGTCCAGATGGGCAATCAGCAGCGCAGCGCCCGCACCAGCCAGGAGGCCATCGCCGCCATCCACGACGGCATGATCGGCAAGGCGTACCACGGGAAGGCCTGGTATGCCAATAAGCGCTCGGCCATCGGACCGGAAGTCATTACAGACGTGCCGGAGTGGCTCGACTGGGACCTGTGGCAAGGCCCCGCCCCGCGCCGCGCCTACGCCAACCCGTGGGTGCACTACAACTGGCACTGGCACCGCAACTGGGGCACCGGCGAGATCAACAACAACGGCACCCACGAGATCGACATCTGCCGCTGGGCGCTCGGAGTAGACTACCCGACGCAAGTCCAGAGTGCCGGCGGGCGCTTTCACTTCGATGACGCCTGGCAGTGGTTCGACACTCAGCAGGCCAACTATACCTACGCCGACGGCAAACTCATCACCTGGGACGGGCACTCCTGCGTGCCCACCAACACCCACGGCCGCGGTCGCGGTGCCTGGATCGGCGGCACGGAGGGCTACGCCATCCTCGACCGCAATGGGGCCACCGTCTACGACCTCGACGGCAAGGTCAAGCTCGACCTCAAGGAAGACGAGGCCAGCGCCACGATGAACACCGTCGGCGAGGGCTCGCTCGATAAGCTCCACATGCAGAACCTCGCCGACGGTATCCTCAAGGGCGAGCCGCTCCGCTCACCTATTGCGGACGCGCGCATCTCGCAGTGGCACTGCCACGTCGGCAACATCGCGCAGGACCTCTGTGCCGTCCTGCGGATCGATCCTGCTACAGGTAAGGTGATCGGCAATGCGGCTGCCGACGCGAAGTGGAGCCGCGAGTACGCTGAAGGGTGGGCACCGACAGTTTAAAGGACGCAGGTTCGCGGTTTCTGGAGCGCGAGACTTTAGGGTAGGGCCTCCGCGACCGCAGCTTCTACAGCTGGCGCCAAAACTTCGTACCCGGCCTTCGTCAGGTGCACTTCGTCGGTGCTCCACCCCGTCCGAATACCCGGCCGCTCATCGGCCAGGAGCGCAAAACCATCCAGGTACACGTAGCCATGCGTTTTGGCGAAAGCCGCCAGCCGCTCATTGAGCGACACTACCTTCTGCGCTGGGGCCAAGCCTGGTCGCCACGGGAAGTCGTAGGCTGGCAACACGCTCTCGATCACGACCGCGATGCCATTGGCCTCGGCCAGCTGCGCCATGCTCGCGATATGGCCGAAGGTGTCGTCCTCGGACATGTAGCCCGTGTTGCCGGCGATGTCGTTGATGCCGGCGGCGATGACCACCACCGCTGGTGCCAGGTCGATCACGTCACCGCGAAAGCGGACGAGCATCTGCTCGGTGGTCTGGCCGCCGATCCCGCGGTTGACCCACGTCGGGTGCGCGGCAAAGAGCGCTGGGTAGGTCTTGCCCCAACCCTCGGTGATGGAGTTGCCCATGAAGACGACGCGCTGCTCGCCGGGCGAGGAGCTACCGAGACGCCTGTTGTCGGCGGCGTAGCGGGACTGTTGCGCCCAGTCCAGGGTGGCCAGATGCGCGGGAAGATCGGAGCTGTCGGAGAGGGGCGTGACGGTGGGGCGTTCGGGAAGGCGTTCGGCGTTCAGGGACTGGGTCACCTCCGGGTCGATGGTTTGGGCGGCGGCGGCGCTCAGTACCCAGAGCAGAAGCGCGAACTGGAGAGCAACATCGATCCAGAGCGTAGACATAGGGCGGGTCATGGCGGGGTGGGGGTGGGGCGTTTGTGTCAAAGGTGCAGTTGATCTTGGCCAATCAGGGCATCAGCTCAAGGATGCCGGTGAAGCCATTGATGGCCTCGGCTTTCGGGGCCACGTGGGCGGACGCCCTACTTCAACTTTTTGAAGGTATCGTCGAGTCGCCCTGCATTGACGCTTTCGTCAAAGGCCGCAATCGCGACCTCCAGTTGCTTGTCGAGCGTAGCCATCTTGGCCTCGATCAGCTTTGCCTTACCGATGGCCTTGCTCGTCTCTAGTGTCGCTTTTATCGAGCGCTGGTAGGTGCGGAAGATGGTGACGTACTCCCGGCCGAGCGATAGGGTTTCGTCACGAATAAACTTGGCCTGGCTCACGGCGTAGTCGGGGTAGGCGAGCTTGGGTTCGACGAGGAGGTTAAAGTCGTTGCCCTTGGCGCTCGCTTCCAGCGTTTTGACGTAGGTCTCCATCTCGGTACGCGTATAGTGACGGTTCACGACCTCGGTGATGGACTGGTCCTTGAGCCGGGAGAGGTCTACGTTGGCACCGCCGACCTGGCTCACTTGCACACGCTCCTCTACGAACTGCCGCAAGACTTGCTCGAGGCCCTCCTTGCGGACGGTAAGGTTGACGAGACTCTGGTGGAAGTCCGTGCCCGCTGCGGCGAGGCTGTTGTAATGATCAACGTAGGCCTGCATCGACCGCTGAAACTTCGCGACCTCGTCTACGTCCACGTCTTTGCCGCCGAGCGCCAGATTCGTTACAAGCCCGAGCATCGACTTCATGGAGCCGACCGCGGGCACGGCCGTGGCAACGGTCTCCATGATGGGGTTTTCGAGGAGGCGCTGCGTGAGGGTGCGGAGCTTGTCGACGGCCACGCCATTGACCTTCGAGCGCCCCTGGATGATCTCCTTGTCGAGGAGGATCGTCATCTGCTCGACGAGCGTAAAGCCGAGTTCGCCGTTGTCGGGGTTGTTGAGCGCGGCGATCGAATTGAGGTAGTTGATAGTCGCGTCGAACTGCCGAATGGCGTTGAGGCTCACGGTCGCCGATTGCGCGAAATCGGTCGAGTTGAGCAGGCGAGCCCTGCGCGCCTCCCACTGGAGTTTGACGGAGTAGAGGTCCTTGTCGGTGATGCGCTGGATGCGCTCGTTGTTGGACTCGAGCAGCTCCTTAAACTGCGACTGTTGCTGCCCGAGGGTGCCGACCTGTGCGTTGATTTGGTCGGCTTTCGCCAAAACCTCCTGGTAGCGGATGTACAGTTGCAGCATAGAGTCGCGCTGCGCCTGAGAAATGGCGGCGGCAATGGGGACGGCGGTAGGCGGGAGGACAGCGGGCGGGGTAGCGGGCGCAACTGGCTCTCCGTCGGATACCTTGCCCGCGTCGGGCGTCTGTGCGAGGCTAGTGCTTGCCACCGCGAAGGCAACGGCGAGAGTGGGGAGGGTTTTGCCGAAAGGCGTACCCAAAAGCGTGCGGAGGGTCATGTGCGACAAACGTGAAATATGGATGGGGGCTTGCGCACGCAAAGATGCAGGCTCGAACGTGTAGGTAGCGTCTGTATCCTGAAGGCCTCTGCACAGCTCCGTGACCTCTTTGCTACTTTCTCGTACCGCAAGGCGCTCAGCCCCCATACTCCGCCACCAAGCTCGCCGAATCCCACCCCATATCCCGCGCCACCCTGGTCGGATCTAAATCAGCACTCAACAGCAACTCCGCATCCGCCACCGCGCTCTTCACCGCGGCCGCGTACCGATCCGGGTCATTCCTTACTGCCGCCAGCGCCTTCAAGGCCTTCTCGTCGTAGTCCAAAAAGCGCTTCGCGTGGCGCGTCAATTGGTAGCTGCGGAAGCCTAAAATACGCAGCGCGTCCTGGGCCGCGGCCACGCCCGTGCGAATCGTCTCCCGGTGGATGTGCAGCACGCCGGCGTCCATCAGCTCGTAGGTGTCCTCGTAGTCGAAGGCGCGCACGATGATGTGCAGGTTCGGGAAGTGCTTCTTGACGGTCTCGACGAGTTGCAGGTTGAGCTCCGGTTCGGGCAGGCCGATGATGATCATCTCGGCCTCGCTGGCCCCGGCAGTCTCGAGGAGGTCGAAGCGCGTCGCGTCCCCGTAGTATACCTCGAAACCCATCTTGCGCAGCAGTTCCACGCGATCAGAGTCGGAGTCGAGGATGGTAGCGCGGATGCCGTTGGCGCCGAGAAAGCGACTCACCACCGCGCCGAAGGTCCCGAAGCCAGCCACGATGATCCTGCGCTTCTGCTCGATCGCGTCCATAGGTTTTGCGGAAGCGGGATCCACCTCCGACGTGCCGAGCCGTGGCTGCAAGACCCGCTCGTTGAACATCATCAGCAGTGGCGTAACGGCCATGCTTATCGCGACGACGACCAGCATCACACCGACGACGTCCTCCGGTAAGACGCCGCGCTGGTCGATGAGCGACAGCAGCACAAAGGCAAACTCGCCGGTCTGCGCCAGGGCAAAAGCGAAGAGCATGTTCTGATCGGCCCCGAGCTTGAAGCCCTTACCGAGGCCGAAGAGCACGCCCCATTTGACGAGCAGCAGCAGCAAAACCAAACCTGCGATCAGCAGTGGTTGAGCAGCGATGAGCTGAAAGTCGATCGACGCGCCTACAGCCATGAAAAACAAGCCGAGCAGCAAACCCTTGAAGGGCTCCAGATCACTCTCTAACTCGTGGCGGTAGTAGCTATTCGCCAGCACCACACCCCCCAGGAAGGAACCGAGCGCCGGACTCAGACCCACCGCTGTCATCAGCACCGCCGTCGCGACAACGAGCAGCAAGGCGACGCCTGTGAGCAGTTCGCGCTGTCTAGCCCGTGCTACGAATTGCAGCAGCCGCGGCACCAGAAATCGCCCCGCAAGTATCACGAGGGCGACAGCGGCCAAGGTCCCGAGCGCCTGTGCCCAGCCGGGCAGACCGTCGAGTAAAGTTGCGGCCACCTCGTGTCCGGCATCGGCAGGGTTGTGGTCGGAGAGGGGACCGTGGTCGCCAGTGGACCCGTCGGTGGTTTTGGCGGAAGCCCCCAACAGCGGTAGAATGGCCAGCATCGGGATGACGGCAATGTCCTGGAACAGCAGAACCGCAAATGACGAGCGTCCCCCGGCCGTGCCCAATAAGCCCTTTTCGGCCAAGGTCTGCAACACGATCGCCGTACTCGACACCGAGAAGGTCATGCCGATGGCCAGGCTCTGTTGCCACGTAAACCCGAACGCGAACGCGATGCCGCCGATGAGTCCGGCTGTCGCCAAAACCTGTCCACCGCCCATGCCCAAGATCGGCGTGCGCAGGCGCCACAGCACGTGTGGCTCGAGTTCGAGGCCAACCAAGAACAGCATCATCACCACCCCGAACTCCGCGAAGTGCATCAGCCCCTCGCCCTCCTCCCCGAGGAAGCCGAGCACGAACGGTCCGATGAGAATGCCGGCGATCAGGTAGCCGAGCACCGAGCCGAGGCCGAGGCGTTTGGCGAGGGGGACGACGAGCACCGCGGCCGCCAGGTAGATCAGTGTGTCGAAGAGTAGACCCTCACCCATGTGGCAGTTTGATTAGGTCGAGGCACTCGTGGGCGTCCTCGAGGTCGCGTAAGGTATCGGGCGTGATTTCGCCGGATGCCAGGCCCGCGATAAAGGCACGGTAGCGGGCGCACTCGTCCCGGATGGCGTCGCCGTGGATGGTGTGCGTCCCGTAGACGACGTAGGGCGGGAGAAAGTCCATTCCGCACAGCGCGGCGGTTTGCTCGATGGGATAGAGAAACTGCCGCATCGTGTACTGGTTGTAGCCCTGGTCGCAGTACGCCTCCCGCATGCCGCCGGCGGTGATGACGTTGATGAGGGTCTTGCCGCGCAGGTAGATACCCGTCGAGCCGTAAGCCCAACCGTGCTCGAGCGTGAGGTCGATCCACTGTTTGAGCAAGGGCGGGATGGAGTACCAGTACAGCGGGTGGTGGAAGACGATGATGTCGTGCTGGAGCAGCAGGTCCTGTTCGTGCCCGACGTCGATGACAAAGTCGGGGTAGCGCTCGTAGAGATCGTGAAAGGTGACGTGGTCCCAGTGCTCGTGCCCGGCCGTCATGACGGCGTTGATGCGCGACTTCTCGAGGGCGGGGTGGGCGAAGAGGATGAGGACGGAGGGCATGGGGGAGCAACGGAGTTCTCAATTTTCGGTTCTCGTTTCTCAGCTACCGTTCGTGGGGCCCGCGCGGCAGCCAACTAAGAACTTCCTTACCTTCACGTTATGAAAACCGAAATTGCTCTCGATCAACTCACCATCGAAGAACTGCGTAAGCTAACAGGGTTAGCCACCGAGGAGGAGATCGTCGGGCGAGCCCTCGCGAAGCTACTGCAAATCGAACGTCAAGCCGAGATCAAGGACTACTTTGGAAAGCTGCACTGGGAGGGCGACCTCGAGGGAATGCGCTTAGACAAAGTCTCGGAGTGATTATGGTGGACAGTGGCGTTTGGATCGCTTACTTCAACGGTGTCATCAACGACCAAACCGATGCGCTGAACTACTATCTCGCCGACGACGAAGTTTTAGTTGGCGATTTGATCCTAACTGAGGTCCTGCAAGGTTTCCGCATTGAGCGCGAGTACCGAACTGCCAAACGCCTACTGAGTATACTTCCAGGTCGAGACCTCGTTGGCGTAGCCGCGGCCATACGGGCTGCTGACGCCTACAGACTGCTGCGCCAGCGCGGCATTACCATCCGTAAGACGATAGACGTGATCATCGCCTCCTACTGCGTAGAAAATCGTCTCCCCTTACTCCACGACGATCGAGATTTTACGCTTATGGCACCCACTATCGGTTTGATAGAAGTAGTGTAACCGTGTGCCGCGATGTAGGCCTTCCGCAACGAGCCAGTGTACGCCAGCCCCCCGCGGCTGTGCATTGAAAATTGGAAACTGTCAATTGAAAATTACACCTTCCCACCCATGAAATTCCCCCTCCTCCTCGCCTGCGCCCTCGCCCTCAGTTTTGGCGAAAGCCGCGCCCAGCCTAACATGCGCGTCATCCCCACCGACACGACGGTGGTCACCAGGCACAGCATTTCTATCGCCGGCAAGGCCGTTGCCTACACGGCGGAGGTCGGGATGCAGCCCGTCTGGGACAAAGACGGCAAGCCTGTCGCCGCGCTTCACTACACGTACTACACGCGGGATGGGGTGAAGGAGACCAACAAGCGGCCGCTGATCATGAGCTTTAACGGCGGACCAGGGTCCGGCTCGGTATGGATGCACATGGCGTACACCGGTCCAAAGTTGCTGAGTATCGATGATGAAGGGTATCCACTACAGCCGTACACCATCCGCGACAACCCGAATTCGATTTTGGACGTGGCGGATATCGTCTTTGTTAATCCAGTCAATACCGGCTACTCGCGGCTAATCAAAGACAAAGAAGGCAAGACGGCAGACCGGGAGATGTTCTTTGGGATCAATGCCGATGTGGCTTATTTGGCGGAGTGGCTCAATACGTTTGTAACGCGAAAAGGCCGCTGGCTATCACCGAAGTATCTGATTGGGGAGAGCTACGGAGGTACACGGGTTATGGGCCTCGCCGGAGCTTTACAATCGCGCCAGTGGATGTATTTAAATGGCGTTATTATGGTGAGTCCGGCGGACTATAAGTTTTTCGATTCAGACCCGCCTATATCGAATGCGTTAGAGTTGCCTTACATGACGGCGGCAGCGCACTACCACAAGATGCTTTCGCCAAAACTACAGGCGATGACGCTGGAGCAGGTGTTGGGGCAAGCTGAAACTTTTGCCCTGGATACACTGATGCCAGCCGTGGCCAGAGGGGGGAGCCTTTCGGCAAAACAGAAGGCGGATGTCGCGGCGAAGTTTGCGATGTATAGCGGTCTCACGCCTGCTGCCGTGATGTCGCAAAACCTACAGGTCCCGACCAACTTCTTTTGGAAGGAACTCCTGCGCGAACGTGACACGATGACCATCGGACGGCTCGACTCCCGCTACCTCGGGATGGACCGCACCTCGGCGGGTTCAGGTCCGGACTACAACTCCGAACTCACGAGTTGGCTGCACGCTTTCACGCCGGCGATCAACCACTACTTCTCACAAGATCTCGGTTTCCCGACGGACGTGAAGTACAACATGTTCGGCGAGGTGTACCCGTGGAACAACGAGAACAACAATGTGCGCGAGCAGCTCCGCGAGGCGATGGCAGCCAATCCTTACTTGCACGTCTTGGTGCAATCCGGCTATTACGACGGCGCAACGACTTACTTCAACGCCAAGTACACGATGTGGCAGCTCGACCCGAGCGGTCGGATGCGGGACAGGATGCAGTTTGAGGGCTACAAGTCGGGACACATGATGTACCTCAGGAAGGACGACTTAAAGAAGGCGAACGATGACATCCGAGCTTTCATCGTGAAGAGCACGCCGACGGGGAGTGCGAAATACTAGTGCCTCGCCGTACCTTCGATGTCATGAACACCGAGGAGATCACGATTCGAGTCGATGCGAAAACGGCGGCAGCTTATCGCGCGGCGGACGAGCAGGGGCGACGCAAAGCGGCAATGATGTTTGCACTGGGCTTCGACCGAGTAACCCGTGACAGGAGGTCCGTCAAAGAAGTATTTGACCAAGTAAGCGCCGATGCTAGAGCGCGTGGTATGGATGAGGCCGTCTTCGCGGAGTTGCTGCGGGAGCTAGACGCCCACCTGTGAGCGTGCCAGAACGAAATCAACTACCGCGATGCGTGGTTGACTCAAATGTGGTCGTTAGTGCCGCGCTCTCGTCGACTGGCAATCCGGGTAGAGCATTGATCCTTGCCTTTGAGAAAGGCGTTGTCCTCTACTCTTTAGCAAGCGTTCGAGAGTTTGCGAACGTGCTTAGCCGGGAGAAATTCGCGAAGTACGTCCTGCCACATAGCGTCGAGGCACTCGTAAGTAAATTTGTCGATAAAGGCGTCGAAGTGGATATTGTCTCGACCATCGTAGACTGCCGCGACCCAAACGACAACAAATTCCTAGAACTCGCCCTCGACGGCGAGGCCGACTTTATTGTCACCGGCGACGAGGACCTGCTAGTTCTACACCCCTGGCGTGGGATCGATATCTTGACGCCGACAGACTTTTTGGTCGTACACGCTAAACTCACTCCCCCGTCGCCTTCGCAAAGTCTTCCCTAGAATCAGGAATAAAGAACGCCTGAGTCTTAGTATCCATGGCCGCCTGCGCAATAGTTATCGCATCATAGAAGGCCGTCTGATCCTTGGTCTCCACCGCGAGGTGTACCCGTGGAACAACGAGAACAACAATGTGCGCGAGCAACTCCGCGAGGCGATGGCTGCCAATCCTTACTTGCACGTCTTGGTGCAATCCGGCTATTACGACGGCGCCACCACCTACTTCAACGCCAAGTACACGATGTGGCAGCTCGACCCGAGCGGTCGGATGCGGGACCGGATGCAGTTCGAGGGCTACAAATCGGGACACATGATGTACCTCAGGAAGGACGACTTAAAGAAGGCGAACGATGACATCCGAGCTTTCATCGTGAAGAGCACGCCGGTGGGGAGTGCGAAATACTAAGCGGGCGGGTAACGCTTCCTGAACGTAATCCTAGTCTCGAACTTCGCAAAGTATTCACGTACGCGCGGCCGTCGTGACGAGCCGTGTTTGCCTCGCGCTGCGAGGTGCGGTGTGCGCTAGTCCGGGCTTTGGTACATAGCTGTAGACCTGGCGGAGCCAGGCAAGCCGTGTTTGCCTCGCTCTGCGAGGTGCCGTGGGCAATAGTACGGGCTTTGGTACATGGCTGTGGACCTGGCGGAGCCAGGCAAACACGGCTCGTGCATTGTGCTCGGCTATCGCGTTACGGCGCAGTCCTCACTCCTGCGTCGCCTTCGCAAAGTCTTCCCTAAACTTGGGAATAAAAAACGCCTGAGTCTCAGCATTCATCGCCGCCTGCGCACAAGTTATCGAGGCTTCGAAGGCGACCCGGTCTTTGGCCGATACCGCGCGGTCGGCCCTGCCTATCGCCATGAACATGAGCATAATGTCGACGTCGGTCTGGCCGTAGAGCTCGATCAGGGTATCCTTCTGAGCTAGAAAATTGGTTGTATTTGAGTCCGGCACGTCCTGTGAGAAGTAAAACGCCGTCGAGAAGTAGGCTTCTGAGGTTACGTCGTGCTGCCCTCGCCAGTAGTCGCTGAATGCTGTCCCTCCCTTGGGCTTGGTGTCTACTCGGTTGACGTAGTCGACGTAAAACTGAGGGTAGATCGAGGGATCTATTGCTGGGACATAGCCCAGGTTAAGCTCATTTCTTTGAGCCAGAACAACAGCGCTATCCGCAAAGGTCATCACCGAGCCTATTGTACTCAGCGAATCATCTCCTGAGAACCCATACTTCCGATCGACGTGATAACCGTCGCTTGTCAATACGACAGCGGAAGGGTAGCTAAAGACGTGGTGCTTCTTCGAAAGATGGAAGGTGGTATCCTGCTCCGCGTCGTATCTAAGTAGGATGAAGTTTTCGGCTAAAAGATTAGCCGCAGAATCGTTTTGAAATACCCAACGATCTAACTCTTTGCAAGGCTTGCACCAAGTGGTGTAAAAGTCGACAAATAAAAGCTTGCCTTGAGTCTCGGCCAAGGCCTTCGCTTGAGCGTAGTTCTGCTCAATGACGTTGAGCTGCTGGGCCTGTAAAGAGAGCGCTGAGAATAGGGCGAGAATATAGAGACTAATACTTTTCATTCGCTGTTTTGAATGATTATTGTAGAGGAATTGAGACGTCAGCGGTGAAGGTTAGCGCGGTGCGCGAACCCCGGCCTCCTCTTCAGCTTTCACAGCTCGCTCTAGGGCTCGCTTTGCGTCCTCGAGCCCACGCTGTGCCTGCTCTTGGCGTACATTTAGCTGCTCCGGGCGCGGGCCTTTTAGGTCTCTTAATCGCTGCTGCGCCTCGGCGAGTCGCTTGTCGGCGGCTTCGAGCCGCCGCTGGTCTGCGTCGTTGAGAGGCCGGTACTTCCAGAATTTACCATTGGCGTTGGAGTCGATGACGTGGACGCCTATCAGGCCATTGAACCGCGAGCGCTCGCCGGGTCCATCGAACTCGCTGAAGTACTGGTAGGCCCAAGCGGTGTCGGAGGAGCTTGAATGCTGAAAGAAGCCACTCCTGTCTGGTGAGACGGGCGGCACGGGCGGCACGGGGGGCGTTTTGGGTGCTCGTGGGACTTGGGGCACCTGCGGCGTGCTCGGGACTTGTGGAGCCGGCGGCGGAGGCGGCGGTGCTGGAGCGCTCGGCGCAGCCGGAGCGGGTGGTGGCGGTGGTGCCCCCGGGGCAGGCGGCGGCGGTGGTGGCGAAGCCAGCGGTGGTGGCGGTGGAGGGATCCCTGGTAGCTTCGCAAAAGCCTTTGCCGGAAGATTATCTTTCAGCGTGCGACGGATCTCCGCCAGTTCAGCGGGCCTGCGGCGCGAGCCCCCTCGCGAGTTCATCGTACGCCGCTTGCTCCTCCTCCGGTACCACGCCACTATCCATTTGGCCGCGGTTAATCTCTCGACCCATTTTTCCGAGGTCGATGATCTGCTCATTTAATTCTCGTTGCAGGTCTAGGTATTGCTCCTCGACTTGCTTTACCTCTGCGGGCGGAAGCGTATCGGTGGTGGCGATGGTTTTGGCGAAAGCCGTATCTGCCTCAGAGGCACCCGTTGCACCGGTACTGACGCCGAGTACGACCAGCAGGCTTAGCGCCAAAACACCCGCCGAGACCGCCCCGGCACCGTTGCCTTGCTCAGGATCCTTCCGGTCGAAGAGTCGCCGGATGCGCGTGGCCAGTCCGGAGTTGCTGCCAGAGGCAGCCATAGCTAGCATAGGCGTATTAGCTGCGCTCGTGAGGGTAGACAGGTGCAGCAGCGTCCGTGCATACGGCATCGCATCACCAGTTGCGGCCACGGCCAGGTCATCGCAACTGTGCTCGCGCTCCTCGTCGGTGCGCTCGCTCATCCACCAGACGCCGGGGTGGAAGAAGAAGGCGGCTTTCAGGATAGATTGGCAGACGTTAATGAGGTAATCCTCCCGTTTGACGTGCGCCAACTCGTGGGCGACAATGGCGTAGAACTCGGTTTCGGAGAGCTGGTCCAAGAGGATCTTTGGGAACAGCACCACGGGCTTCAACCAGCCGAGCACCATCGGGGTCGTCGCCTGCGAACTCGCGAGGTACGAGACATGGCGGCGTAAGTTGAGCTTGGCTTCGAGTTCAGGCAAACGGAGACGCCAACGCGTCGGCAATGCACTCACGCCTCGATGCTTGAGGCGCTGCACATAGGCCAGTCGCCCGAGCAAACGCAGTTGGCAGGCCAGCATCCCGAGCAGCCACAGCGTGACGAGCAGGGGCAGGTGCCTTTCGAAGTAGGCTTTCGCCAAAACAAGCGGCGGCGCGGCTTGCGTCGAGGCAGTCCAGAGCATTTGCACGCCTGGACCTTGAACTTCGGAGGCGACCGCCATCGTCGCCGTCGACACTGAGTATTCATACGCCAAAGTCCCGCCGACGCTCAGCGCAAAACCCGCCATGGCCGAAACGCAAACCACGTACCGCACTCGCGCTTCTGCCCGCCGCATCAACAGCAAGCCCACCGCCAGCGCCACCGCAAAAGCAGCGCCCAACCAAAGGCTATGTAATAAGGTGTACCCGAGGGCCTCCACGAGGCGCGGGCCGATGATGGACTGAATCATGATCCTTGGTTTTCGGAGTGAGGAAGGGAGTCCAGAAAGCTGCGCAACGTCTCGATCTCGGCGGCAGATGGCGTCCGCTTGCCGAGGGCGCGCATCGCCAATTCGGACGCCGAGCCCGCGAAGGCCCGGTCGAGAAAGCGATCGAGCAAAGTATCCTGCGTTGCCTCCTGCGCCACGGCGGGGCTGTAGACGTGCTTACGTCCGGCGCCGGCGCGCGTCAATAGTCCCGCGCTCCATCATGACCTGCATGGTCTTCAGGGTGGTGGTGTAGACAGTCGGCCTGTCGGACTCCAGCTTACTGGACTCTAGCTGGTCGTGAATCTCACGGACGCTCAGAGGCGACTGTTTTGCCAGAGCAGCTGGAGGATGGCCAGCTCGGCGGCGGTGGGGGTGGAGGGACTTTCGGGCATGAGCTACGATGTTTCTCGTACAATAGTACGGGAGAAATCGTAGATATGCAAGTCTGGAGCGAAATATTTGGAAAATGATCTCCGAGGCGCAGGCGTACCTTGCGTAGCATGAACACCGAGGAGATCACCATCCGCGTGGATGCCGAGACGGCGGCGGCCTACCGGGCGGCGGATGAGAAGGTTCGCTTGCGAGCGTCCATGTTGCTCAAATTCGGACTGAAGCCGACGAGCACCAGCTAACTCAGGTCTGTGAAGACACCACTACTCGGATGCGCGCGAGAGGGATGGATGAAGCCGCCGCAGAGTTGCTGTCGAGGAACTTGGAGGTTTTCTCTTAATGGCAACGCCCCTGGGCTGCAAAGGGCAGCACTGCCAGCCCTAAATCGTACGAAACCCAACGAACTGCCATCGCGACGAGCCGTGTTTGCCTGGCTCTGCCAGGTGCCGGGGGCAATACCGAAGCCCCGTCGAGACCGCTGTGGACCTCGCGCAGCAAGGTATACGAGCCGTCAAACCGTGATACCATCGATCTGCGCATTATCTGCCAGCCGTGCTTATCCAGTCCCGTCGGGTACCGAAGCCGATACCGAATCCCCGTCGAGACCGCTGTGGACCTCGCAGAGCGAGGCAAACACGTCTCGTCGAACCGCTATGCGATGGCGCTTTGCGATCGGTGCATGTTGATCAACAATGTACGATGATGGCCTAGCCAGCACCCACCCCCGTCGCCTCCGCCGTCCAGTCCCACAACCTTGCTGCCTTGGCCTCATCCTTACTCTGCGGCGTGCTCTGCACCATCCATGGGTTGCCGCTCATCTCCCGCGTTCCCGTCGGGCCGATGTACTCCCCACCCTTCATGTTCGGGTGCAGAGCGGCCATGAGGCTCGGCTCGGCAGCCTTGTCGGGGGCATGTCCCATCACCGCAAACAGCGGCATCACTGGCGCGTAGTACCACGGCAGACTCGACCCCAAGTTGGTGTTCGACACCCCGGGGTGGCTCGCCAGACTTATGACACTCGAACCTCTAGCCTTCAGCTTCCGGTCTAGCTCATACGCGAACATCAGGCACGCCAGTTTCGTCTGCCCGTAGGCGGCCCAGCGCTCGTACTTCTGTCGAAACTGCAAGTCGTCGAAGTGGATACGTGCATTCTTGTGCGCGATGCTGCTCAAGGTCACGACGCGCGCCGCTTCAGCTGCCTCGAGCTGGGGCATCAACAGGCTCGTCAACAAGAAGTGACCGATGTAATTGGTGGCCAACTGGTTCTCGAAGCCGTCCACGGTATACTCCTGCGGCGTGGCCATGATGCCGGCATTATTGATCAGCAAGTCCAGCTTTTGATGTTTGGCCTGGAACGCTTTCGCGAAAACCCGCACGCTCGCCAGCTTCGACGTGTCGAGTTCGATAATCTCTAGCGACGCCTTCGGGACAGCCTCCTCGATTTTCGTTTTGGCGACAGCCGCCTTTTCCATGTTGCGACAGGCCATCACGACGTGGGCCCCGCGCTCGGCTAATCCTACTGTAGTGTGGTACCCGACCCCAGAGTTGGCTCCGGTGACGATGGCGGTCTGCCCGTCCTGGCGGGGCATTTTCTCGATGATGAACTTCGGCATGACTTGAGGATGTCAGGCACTTACTGGATGTTGCCTGCGGCGCTTAACGCAGAGGCGCAAATGAAAACGCAAAGGGCGCAAAGCCATCCGGGCGTGGAGCGGCAACCTCGTCAACGGTGCACGAGCTTTGCGCCCTTTGCGTAGCGCGTAGCGCCTGCGCCTTTGCGTTAAAAAAACCGCTTACACGTCCCTCAACAAATCCAGCACATCCGTCACACTCAGCTTACTGCTCATGTCTGCCCCGGCCAAAATTTGATCGGCCAAATCCCGCTTCTCGGCGTGTAGACCGAGGATGCGCTCCTCGATCGTCCCGGCACTCACGAAGCGATACACCGTGACCGGTCGCTCCTGTCCGATGCGGTGGGCGCGGTCGGAGGCTTGGTCCTCGACGGCGGGGTTCCACCAGGGGTCGAGGTGAAGCACATAGTCGGCGGCGGTGAGGTTGAGGCCCGTGCCACCGGCCTTGAGGCTGATGAGGAAAAGGTCTGCCTCGCCGCGTTGGAAGGTGTCCACTTGTTGCTGGCGCTTGCCGCCCGGTGTAGAGCCGTCGAGGTAGCAGTACTGGATGTTCTGCGCCTGGACCCAGGCCTCGACCAGTTTGAGGTGCTTAACGAACTGGCTGAAGATGAGTGCCTTGTGGCCGTTGTCGATGAGTTCCAAGATGGTCTCTCCGATGAGCTCCAGTTTGGCACTCGCGATCTGGCTCTGCGGGCGCACGAGGCGTGGGTGACAGGCGGCCTGGCGCAGCAGCGTGAGTTGCTTGAGGACGATCATCCGTTGAGCCGGAGCCGCGGCGGTGCTGATCTCCTCGACGGCCTGGCGGCGCATCGCCTCGTACAGCGCGCGCTCCTCGCTCGAGAGTTCGACGTTGAGGTTGATCTCGGTCTTTGGCGGCAACTCCTTGAGGACGGCCTCCTTGCGGCGACGCAGAATGAAGGGTTGCACGAGCCGGCGGAGTTGATCCGCGCGCGGACTTTTCCCGTCGCGTCGAATTGGATTGGCGTACTTGTCGTTGAAGGCCGAGGCGCTCCCGAGTAGACCCGGATTGATGAAGCGGAAGAGGCTCCACAGTTCTCCGAGGTGATTCTCGATGGGCGTACCGGTGGTCGCTATCTTCATGTCGGCCTGGAGGCGGAAGACGAGTTTCGCGCGCTTGGTCGCCGGATTCTTGATTGCCTGCGCCTCGTCGAGCACGATGGTCGCGAAGGTTTGGGCGAGGAGTTCCGTTTCGACGAAAGACAATAGACCGTAGCTGACCAGAATCAGGTCGCCTGCCTGCATGTCCTCGAGCATGTCGGTCTCGAAGCTGTTGGCCAGCAAGCGCGGCCGTAGCGTCGGTGCAAACCGAAGCGTCTCCGCGTGCCAGTTGCGCGTCACCGAGGCCGGTGCAATGACGAGCGCCGGGCCCATGTGCGCCCGACTTACGAGCAGGGCTAGCGCCTGCACCGTCTTGCCGAGACCCATGTCGTCGGCCAGACAGCCGCCTACGCCCCATTCGGCAAGCCGGCGCAGCCATTTGTAGCCCTCGATTTGGTAGGGCCGCAACTCCGCTTGTAGCGCCGTGGGCACCGCCGGATCGAAGTTGGCGGTCTCCGCGATCCGCCGGAGGTTTTGCTGCCAAGCCTCATCGACCTCGAAGTCTTCGATCTCGTCGGTCAAATCCGCGAAGGCCAGGGCCGCGAGCGGCGTCAGGGTAGCGACGTTGGACTTCTCCTGGACTAAGCCCTCAATGGCCTCGAGCCGTGAGCGTAACTCATCGGTGATCGCCACGAAGGTGCCTTCCTCCAACTCGACGAACTGCCCGCCGTTGGCCCGCGTATGCGCTAGCAACTGCCGGAACGTGAGCACTTGCCCCTCGTCGGTCTTGAACTTCCCGTCCACCGCAAACCAGTCGCGCTCTTTGTTGACCTGGAGGCTCAGTCCACGACTCGAGCCAGCACCGACCAGGCGCAGGCGCTCGCCCTTTGGATGCTCGACCGAGATGCGGCCCTCACGCTGGAGTTGCCGCAGTTCGAGTAAGACCCGCAGGGCCGTCTCGTCGTCGTTGAGCGTCCACTCGAACTCCTCGTGCGGGAGGCGATCTAGTGTCGGGCAATCGTGGATTACGGCTGCTGCACTGCGCTCCTCGGCTACGAGATCACGCGTCAAGACGATGCGTCGCGCGGGTTTGTCTTCGCCGGGTGCACCGTTTTCGATCATGGCACTCCGCGAGGCCCCCTGCCCGATACGGGCGTAGAAGTCTTCCTTCGGCAGCGGTCGGGCGTAGAGTTCGAGTTTATAGGCTACGCCGTAGGGTAGCAAGTGAGCGCAGGGTCGGCTGTCGCCCAAAACCTCCGGTAGGTCGCTGGTGGCGAGGTCGCTGCTGGCATTGATACGGACGCGTTGGCGTAGGGCCGGCAGCTTTGTGTCGATGTCTGAGCGGCGCATGGCCGGGATCAGTGTCTGCTTGCCAACGCCCCGGCTGAGGCGCGCCTGATCAGTGGTAATCTCGTACACGCGGTAGCGCGTCGGAGTTTCCTTCTCGACGTGAAAACCCTCTGAGGCGGCCGGCGGCACAAAGCTCAACCGGATACCTTCCGGACCTTCGTCTACGATCAACTCAGGTGTGCCGCGCACCAACTCCAACGGAATCCGCCGGTCATCGTCGAGCACGACGCGCGGGTGATTCTCGAGGAGGTGCAGGGTGTAGCCGTACGAGAATTCCAGCGTCTCCGGGTCGGACATTCCAGGCACGACAACCTTTGCGGCTACGGGGCGGGCGGCGGCGTTGATGACGCGCTCGTCGATGGGCTCGAAGCGCCGCGTGCCGACGGCCTCCAGGAGGTCGTTCGGATTCATCTTGCGGCCTTTGCTCCAGCCACGCTTGCCGCTCTTTTGCTCGCGGACGAGTACCTCTTTCTTATCGGGATCGACGATCCAAAGCAGCCTGCTCTCCTCGGCCTGCTCGGCGGTCTCCTCGACGTGGCCGGCGACGTCGGCCAGGATGCGCAGGGCATACTCCCAGGCCTCCGGCACGGCTTGGAGGCGCAACAGGTAGCGCAGGCCGTAGGTGTCGGCGATGGTGTCGGCCTCCTGGTCCCAGCGCTGGGCGCGTGGATCGGTAGGGTAGATGGTAGACAGGGCGTTGAGGATCTCCCCGCGGAGGTAGTGGCGGGTCTCGAGGGCGCGTTCGCCGGTCTCCAAGGCATTCGTGAGGCGCATCACGGCCTCGGCGCGGGGCTTGAGGCCCGTCCAGGCGTAGGCCCACAGCAGGGCAGCCCAGGCTTCGGGCGCTAGGGCCTGGTCTTCGACGATGGCGCGGAGCTGGACTTCGGCCTTGTCGGCGTCCCCGAGGCAGTAGCTGGCCACGGCCTCGGCGGGTTTGCCGAACTTCGGTTCGACGGCGGCCCACTCTTTCATGCGGCTCGCGAGCGAAAAGGCAACTTCTGGGTCCTTCCCGATTTGCTGGAAGCCCCAGATAGAGGTAGTGAGCGAGGGGGCGCTTCCGGGCCAGGCGTCCTCGTCGACCTGCGCGGCGGGTTCGTCATCGCGGCCGACGGCAAGGAGGGCCTGTAGGTAGGCGAGGCGCGGGTGCAACTCGGCGATCTTCTCGTCGCCGACCACGAGGTGCATCACGGCCAGGGCCATGACCTCGAGGATGCGCTGTTGTTTGATGTCCTTCTCGCCAGCATTGTCCGGGTCGAGCAGGAAAGCGTGATAGTGTTGGGCCTGCTCGACGCTCGCCTCGGTGTTTTGCCGCAAGGCGCGCCCGAACACACTAAACCGCATGTCGCGTGGCGTGTGCTGCCAGAAGCGGTAGTCGAGGTTGCGCAAGGGGGCCGTCGCCATCCGCATCGCCCGTTCTTTGGCATCGGGGTTGCGCCAGTCGTTGTGGCCGCGCAGGTCGGCGAGTTCGGTCTCGAAGTCTTCGGTGCGGCCGGCCAACAGCAGCAGGAGCGTGCGTAGGGGGAAGGTGTCGTAGTCGAAGGCGAAGTCCCACTTGCGGCGTGCGCCAAGCGACCCTGGCCGGTAGGGCGGCGGGTAGCTGCCGCGCTTGTAGAGCGTATCGGCAAGTACGCGCGTCGCGTCCGGCTCCAAGATGTAGGCGTCGATCACCGCGGCCACGGGCACCGGGTCGGGGGCGGTTTTGCCGCGCTTTATGACGATCTCGGGCAGGAGACCTTCGCTTCGGAGCTCGTCGGCGATCTCACCGATGGTCTTCGGATCGAGTTTGAGTTGGAGGTCGGCATCGGCTTGCCGGGAGGCTTGCGCCAAAACGTCCGCGGTGCGCGGTGGGCGGGCTTCGGGGTCGAGGACGTGGGCGAGCCAGACGAATCGCTGTGTGCGGTCGAGGCCGTTCGGAAGGGCTTCGAGGTCAAAATCGTAATCGGTGCCAAGAGGTTCGGGCATCGGCGGAAGGTAAGGGCTGCCTTTGCTTATCGGTAGCTTTAGGGTGCACTCAATAGCGAACACGCGCCTTTTTGCCCGCTGTCTGACCATCACCGTACCTGTATGGGCAAGACGATCGCCGTGCCGGGGACTTTCGTCAAAACGCGAGGCGGGAGTGCGACTTGCGTCAAAACCGAACGCCGTGCATAGCGCGCACCTCCCGCGGCTCGGCCAGCGCGTCTGGCGGTGTGTCACCGCCCGCTGGCCGAGCCGCGGGAGGGCGAGCGCAGCCATTAGCTATCAATTGACCTTGAGTATAGAGCTCCCGGCACGGGCGAGGTTCGGCTAGCGGGGTAATGTTTTGACGCCAAACCCCTCCCGCGCCGAGGGCTTTTGGGCAGTAGTATGCTTTAGACTTGAGGCTGCCTCTGAATTTAGCGCCTCTCGTCGGGTTAGTCGCTACTTAGGGCAGCTAGCTCTCGGCCCCGCCTCCACCTGTGCTGCCGCCGCTGCCCGGGGCTGCTCCGCCCGCATCAGCCGCAGCGTCCGGGCGCTTGCCACGGCCACGGCCTCTACCTCGCCCGCGGCGCTTCGGCTGCTCGTCGGATTCGGCGCGGGGCGGACGGTTGCCGTTGTCGCCGCTGTGCGTTTTGGCGGAAGCTGTGTCTCCATCTTGCGTTTTGGCGGAAGCTGTATCCGCATCTGCGTGGCTATTGTCCCCTTGACCATTCTCCGAAGTCACCTGCCCCGGATTGCCCTCGTAGCGCTTGCCGTCGCGTGAGCCACGGAACGGGCGACCCTTACCGTCGCGTCCGCCCTCACGATTGCCGCGGCCTCTACCGCGATTGCCGCTGCGATCATCTCGACCGCCGCGACCGCCCCGGTCGTCGCCGCCGCCGCGAGAACTCGATTTCTCGAGCCACTCCGGGATCTCCCCCCGGTCGACTTTGCGCTCGATGAGCTCCTCGATTTCCGCGAAGTTCTTCCGGTCGCGACCGTTGACGAGTGTAATGGCCTCGCCGTCCTTTTCCGCTCTAGCCGTACGGCCGATGCGGTGCACGTAGTCCTCGGCGTCGTTGGGGACATCGTAGTTGACGACCATGTCGATGTCCTTGACGTCGATGCCGCGACTGAGCACGTCCGTCGCCACGACGATGCGAACGGTGCCGTTCTTGAACTTCCGCAGCACGATCTCGCGGTCGGCCTGCTCCATGCCGCTCTCTACGGAGGCCACGTCGAGCTTTCGGCGCTGAAGGGTGCGCATCAGTTCGCGGACCTTGATTTTGCGGTTGGCGAACACGATGACGCGCTTTAAGTCGGTGCGCTCCTTGAGGATATGCGCCACGAGATTATCCTTCTGCGAGTCGTCGACCTCGTAGGCGAGCTGCTTGATGGAGGCGGGCGGTTTCGAGATGGCGATACGGATCTCGACGGTGCGCTCGGCGACCAGCAGCTCACGGGCGAGCTTCTGGATCTTTTTTGGGAAGGTCGCGCTGAAGAGCAGCGTCTGCCGGTCTTTGGGCATCTTGGACACGATCTGCATGATGTCGTCGACGAAGCCCATGTCGAGCATGCGGTCGGCCTCATCTAGGATAAGCGTCTTGACCTTCGAGAGGTCGAGGTGCCCCATCTGGAGGTGAGTCTTGAGCCTGCCCGGCGTAGCGACGATGATGTCGACGCCCGACTTCATGGCGTTGCGTTCGGAATCGAGGGCGTGGCCGTCGCGCCCGCCGTACACCGAAATAGCCGAGATGGGGGCGTAGTACGTGAGGCCCTCGATTTGGCCCTCGATCTGCTGGGCGAGTTCGCGCGTGGGCGTGATGATGAGGGTGTCGATCTCCTCGGTCGGGGGCTGGTCGCAGAGGCGGTCCAAGACCGGCAGCAGAAAGGCGCCCGTCTTGCCGGTGCCGGTTTGGGCGATGGCGAGGAGGTCTTTGCGGTCGAGCCCGGCGGGGATGGCCTCGGCCTGAATGGGGGTAGCTTCGACGAAGCCCATGTCGGCGAGGCCGTCGAGGAGGTCGGGGTGGAGCCCCAGTTCTTCAAACTTCAAGTTGGCGTGTGTTTAGGTATGGACGCCAATTGTGATCCCTGGCGTCGACGCGGTGGCCCGGTGGGGCCGGGGGTGAAGGTAGCCTACGCGAGCTTGCCGAATTGCGCACCCGCATCTACATTACTGCCGTGACTACAGACGACCACATTCTCGACGACGAGCCGGGCCTCGGGCTTTCGCGCGGCGAAACCCTCTCGCCGGGTGCTGCGGCAGCTATCACAAGCGCTGCGCGGTGGGGTAAACTCTACCTCTACGCTATGCTGGCCTATCTGGCCATCTCGCTCCTGCTCCCCCTGCTCGGGATTGGAGCTACGGCAGCCGCCTTCGAGGGCGCTGCCGACGAACTCGGGAGCCAGGGGCCGGGCGCGATGCTCGGTGGACTCGTCATGGTGTACGTTGTACTGCTGGCGTTCTATCTGTACCCAATCATTAAGTTCTGGGGCTTCACGCACAAAACCCCAGAAGCCATCGCGGCGGATGTACAGGCTAAGTTCGTAGACGGCGTGGATGACCTGCGCTCCGTGTTCAAGTACATTGGAATCTTCATCCTCGCCCTCCTTGCCCTTTACGCGGTCTTGCTCGTCTTTGCAGTGGCCGTCGGGCTCTCACAAGGCTAAGTCACGGGTCGTCTTTTTCGTAAACTCTCCGTATGAGCAATTTACAAATATCAGATCCACGTCTGGCGCGGGCCTTTGCCGGAGCCGGTAAGTGGTCCCGCATCCTGGCCATCGTCGCCTTCGTCGTCCTCGCGATCTTTGCCTTGACTTTACTGCTCGCCTTTGGGACCATTATGGGCCTACTCTCACTCCAGCCACAGTTCTCCGGGATCGCGAGCCTCGGAGCGGTGGGTGTGGGGATCCTGTTCTTCGTCTATATCGCGCTTTTCGGCTACATCGCTTATTTGTTGTTTCGCTTCGGGACGCTCTTGCGCGGTGCGCGCGACCAACCGATCAGCAACGCCGCCATCGAGAAGGCTTTCAAGTATTTCACTCGCTTGATGATCATCAACGTGGCGTTTATCGCGCTGGCGGTCTTGCTGGCCGTGGTGTTGCCGCTCATAATCGGGAGTGGAATCAGATAGGCGTCAAGAGCCACCCGACTCATGTGGTTTGGACGCGGCGGTGAAAGGTAGTGCGGGGATAGAACGCAATAGACGCGATAGGCCGCAACAGGATCGCAAGGAGCTTATCGGCACGCACGGCCGCTCTTGCTCCTTGCGCCGCCATTGCGCAACCTGGCGGCTATCGCGTTCCATCACCGGTACTTCTTGAACCACCCCAGCGTCCAGTTCACCTGCTGGATCAACTGGCTCGGGCGCCTGGCGATATCGTGACTCGCCCCCGGAAATTCAATCAAGGCCGTCTCCACCCCTCGCAGCTTCAGCGCGTGGTACAACTGCTTGGCCTCCGAGGGCGGCGTGCGCAGGTCGTCCATCCCGACCATCACCGCGGTGGGCGTCGTGACATTCCCCACTAGACTCAGGGGTGAGAATTTCCAGAAGCTCATAGGGTTTTCGTAGGGCTGGCCCTCGTAGCGGGCGTTGGCGTAGCGGTAGTAGTTGTCGGCTACGAGCGTCTTCGAGATCCAGTTGACGACGGGTTTGGCGACCATGGCCGCGCGGAAGCGATCGGTAGAGCCGACGATCCAGGCGGTCATGATGCCGCCGGCCGAGCCGCCCGTGACGTAGAGCGAATCCGGATGAACCATCCCCTCGGCGATGAGGTAATCGACCCCCGCCATCACGTCATCGAAGTCCTCATTGGGGTAGTTGCGGTAGAGTTCTTGCGAAAAGGCCTCTCCATAGCCGGTGGAGCCGCGGGCGTTCGGGTAGAAGACGATGTAATCCTGTGCGGCGTAGAGCTGCATTTCGGCCGAGAAGTTGGGTCCGTACGCGAGGATCGGGCCGCCGTGGTTCTCGACGAGAACGGGGTAGCGGCGTTCTTTTTTGTGGCCTGGCGGCAAAACGATCCACCCCTGCACTTCGATCGGGGTGGTGGTATCGGTGCCGTAGTGCATCGGCAAGGACGGGTACTTGATCTCGCGGACCTCACCCAACTCGCGGTAGGGCAGCAGGTCTTCGTTGAGTTGCGTGAGCGTGATCGGGAGGCTCTTTTTGAAGGCCCCGGCGTGGACGGCAACATCGGCCGGGCGGGCGGGGCGGGCCTGCGTGTAGGCAATCCGCCCGTCGTCCGCCACTGAGTAGTCGCCGTTGGTGTAAGGCCTGCCGCTGCCCGCGCCGCCGAGGTCGCTGAGGAGTTCGGTGAAGCGACCACTGGCCACCTCGACGTACCCGAGCTTGGTGCGGCCAGCGTCGGTGTAAGTGCCGTAGAGGGCCTTCCCGTCGGCCGACCAACGTATATTCTCGAACTCCCGGTCGAGTGTCGGCTCGAAGGCGAGCAGCGTTGGGGCAGGTGTGCTTTTCGCCGTCGCACCGGTCAGCGCGAGGATCATGACGCGCGACATCTGGTAGTCGACCTTCTCGTCGGCGTAGCTCAGGTAGGCCACCGTCTTGCCGTCCGGACTCACGGCCACGCCATTGTCCGGTCCGTAATTGTCGGTAAGTTGCGTGAGCGAGGTGTCGGCGAGGCGCAGCAGGAAGAGGTCGTCGTCTTTGAACTCCATGTCGCGGTCTGCGCGGCGGTTGGTGCTCAACACGATGCCCGTGCCGTCGGGCAGCCAGTCGAAGTCGGTGCCGTAGTCGTAGTCGCCGCCGGTGAGCTGGCGCGGGGTACCGCCCTCGGCCGGGAGTAGGAAGAGGTGCGCGTGGCCGCTCGGCATATAGCCAGAGCCGTCGGCCTCGTGCTTGAGGCGCGTGGTGACGCGGGGTTTGTCGGCCCACTTGGCGTCCTTGGGTTTGTCGGGCATTTTGAGGCCGAAGTCGCCGCCGGCCTCGGGTCCGTCGACGTGCATCGCGAAGGCGAGTTGGCGGCCGTCGGGGCTCCACTTGATGCCGCGCGGCGAGTTGGGGAGAGTAGCGAGGCGGGCGGTCTGGCCGGTAGTCAACCAGCGGACGTAGACCTCGGCGCCGTCGTCGGTGGAGAGGGTGTAGGCGAGGCGGTCGGAGGTGGGGCTCCAGGCGGGGCTGGACTCGTTGCGTTCGTGGAGGGTAAGCTTGCGGTGCGCCCCGGTGGCTACGTCGAGTTCCCAGAGCCTGCGGTCGGTATTGTCCGTCATCACGTTGAAGCCGTTGCGGAGGTAAACGATCGTTTTGCCGGAAGGCGCAATCTGAGGGTCGGTGGCGTACTCCAGGTCGAAGACATCGGCGGGGGTGAAGCGGGGGAGGGTGGGATTTTGGGCGGGGAGGGTTTTGGCGAAAGCTGTCAATAGGAGGAGGAAGAGGACCTGGCGCATGGGGGGAAGGTATGGGAGGGGCCGGTGTAGGAGAAGGCTCGAGCGCTGGGGATGAGCGTTGCTTCGCAGCGGTGGATTTATTGTTGAGGCGCGGAGGGTCGCGGAGGCTTGGCGGGAAGGTCATGGGCGGTGGCCGGTGTAGGAGAAGGCTCGAGCGATGGGGATATGCGTTGCGTCGCAGCGGTGGATTTATTGCTGAGGCGCGGAGGGTCGCGGAGGCTTGGTGGGGGTGACCTTGAGGAGGTGTGGCTCGCCCCAGAGGTAGTGGGTCTCGCGGGTGACGTAGGCGCGGGGCGTTTCGCGCGACTGGCTCGCGAAAGCTTCGTGTTTGCTGCGGGATCCACTCGAGGCGCGAGATGGCGTAGGCGCGCGCTACGTCGAGGCGCGTGTCGGCCGGCGCGACCATCGTGACGCGGCCGTCGGGCGGGTGCACCGAGAGCTGCACGTTGGCTACGGCGTTGCGGGTGAGGGCGATCGAGAGGTCGCCGACGTGGATGAGTTCGCGCACTTGGGAGATGCTTAGTAGTCGACTTGCAGCGCTTGAGGAGGTCGAAGAGCGCGTAGGTGGCCGCTTTGTCCTTTTGGAGCAGCGCGTACAGCGCGTTGACGACGCGACTTTTCTTCGGTCCCCGCCCGTTTCTTCCTTCCAGCCCGCCAGAGCGTGCTCGCGCATGGCCTCGTCTAGTTTTAGCGTAAGCTCGGCCTAGGCCTCTCGGACTGTCGGTGGAACGAAGGCGCCACTGGTCGCGAGGGTGTCGCAGGTTGCGGTAGACGACGTGGGCGCGCGGGCACGGATTCGAGGCTGCCGGCACGGCACGCGGTGTCGCGCGCTGCTCATCTCGCGGACGAGTGCCTCGGCCTGCCACGTCGAGGAAGTCCTCGTAGTCGAGCGTCTGCGCCTGGCGCTGGCTCGATGAGGTCCGCGAAGAGCTCCGACATCTTGGCGTAGAAGCGCGGATCGGTGAGCTGGTCGCGGATGATGGTCTTGCGCACGTTGTTGACGATGGCCTCGGCGACCGAGTTGCTTGCGAAAGCTTCCCGCGTGCGTTGAGCTCCTGCGCGATCGCGTCGTTGATGCCGGTGTCGACGATGAGTTCGACCAGGGAGTGCTCGCCGAGCTGCGCCGGCGTCCTCGGCGGGATCGGCCTGGACGTAGGCGTTGATGAGGTGGCGCATGTCGCTCTCGTAAGGGCTTCGCGTCGAGCTCCTCGCCGGAGTAGCGTCTTGAGCGGCGTCGCGGGTGTCGGCGTAGAGTCGCATCTCGGCCTCGATGCGCGACGCTCTCTTCGACGCCGTAGCCGGCGTCGATGAGGTCGTTCGGCGATCTGGCGCCGTAGGCCCGCACGAAGCTTGCGGCTACCAGCTTGTAGTACTCGATGCGCAGCGGCTCCGTGCGGGCGAGCGCCTCCGGGTCGCGGCGATTGCCGCCGAAGTAGTGCGAGGTACTGTTCGAGTTGCTCGGGGCGCCGAGCACCTGGCTCGCAGAGGTAGTGCGAGCTTCTCGCGGGACTCGTCGAATTGATGCCGCCCTTCCTCGAGCCAGTCCTTGAGTTCGATGTTGCTGTCCTGAGCCGTCGCTGGCCGTCCTCGAGTTCGTCGCTCGTGTACACCGCGATCGACTCCTCCACGTTCGGCGAAGAGTTCCTTGTAGTCGACGATGTGACCGTAGTATTTGTCCGTCGCCGTCGAGTCGATTCGTGCGACAGATGGCCTGGAAGAGCGTGTGATCGCGCATCTCGTTGTCGAGGTAGATGTACGTGCACGACGGCGCGTCGAAGCCGGTGAGAAGTTTGCTCACCACGATCATGAGCTTGCAATTAGCCGGGCTCTCTTGATGAAGCGTTCCTTGGCCTTCGTTCTCGTAGTCCTTCGGTCGCTGGTGTAACCCCGCAGCACGTAGCTCGGCTATAGGTTTCGTACTTGAAGTGATTGTCCGCTGTCGGCCGACTCGTTCGACATGTCACCGCGGATTGCGGCTCGTAACGACGTCACGAGCGCCGACGGTTTTGCCGAAGCGGCGTACGCTTGAAAGCTTCCGGAAGTAGCCGCAGGCGTCGTAGATGCTTGACGCCACGAGCATGGCCGTGCCCGCGGTCCGACGTTGAGCCGTGTGCTTTGGTGGCGAAGTCGCCGAGATGACGTCGGCGACGATGCGATCCTTGCGTCTCGGACGAGCTCATGAGCTTTTCGAGCGTAGCCCAGCGTTTCCGCAAAACCGCCTGCTGGAAGCCGTTCAGCCCGCGGGTGGTCTCGTATCGAACCACGATGTCCACCTGCTCGCCGCCGATCATCCGCTGCTCGATGGCGCGCGCGTGGTACTTGAGGTCGAGCACCACGCCATCGGCGCACGGCCTCGTCGAACTTGTAGGTGTGGATGTAGCTCCCGAACAGTTCCTGCGACGTGGCGCCGACCGTGCGCCGGAAGGCCTTGAGCAGCGGGCGTCCCCGTGAACCCGATCATGATCGCGTCCGGGGAGCCAGCGCCCGCATCTGCTTGTTCACGAGTTTGCCGCTCTGCGTGCGGTGGCACTCGTCGACGAAGACGTAGAAGCGCCCGTGGATCTGTCGGCGGCGGTCCATCGTGAGATCGCTCTCGAACTTGTGCATGAGCGCGCACATCAGCCGCGGCGTCGGTGGCCTCCAGCGCTTTGCGCGAAGTCCGGCGCGCGAACTCGATCCTGCGACGACGGGATCATCGCTTGCCGACGCAGCCCGGCATTGCGCATCGCGTGCCGTCGATCTGGTCGTCGAGTTCCTCGGCGGTCGGTGACGACGAGCATGCGCGCGTTCGGGATCGTGCTCCAAAACCCACTTGCGCCAGCAGCACCATCAGGATGCTCTTGCCGCTGCCCTGCGTATGCCAGATGACGCCGCCCTCGCCTTTGCCCAAGCGCTCGTTGCGCGGCCTTGACGGCCTCGTACTGATGCGGACGCGGCACCTTCTTGACGACCGTTGTCGAAGATCACGAAGTAGCGGACGAGGTCGAGAAGTCGATCGCGGTCGAAGAGTTCGGCGCACGCGGTCTGTCGAGGAACTGCGCCATCTCGTAGGTGGCGTTTTCGGATGTCGCTTGCCGATAGCGGTCCAGGTGGTGTAAAACTCCTCTGGCGTCCCGACGGTGCCGTAGCGCACCCCCTGCGTATCGTTGCCCGCAATGAGCAGTTGCATCGTCGTAAAGAAGCTCCTGATTAAAAGCCCTTGTCCTGATTGCTGATCAATTGCCGGACGCCTTCCCCTATTTCGTTCGAACTCGCGCTTTAGTTCTGCGACAGCCAGCGCGATTCCGTTTACGTAAAACACGAGGTCTGGCCTACGCTCGTCGCCGCGTTCTTTGAGGGTCACTTCCTCGGCAACGGCGAAGTCGTTGGCCTCCACGTGGTCCCAGTCGATGAAGTGGACCGTCGCGTGGCGCTCCCCCGCGGCCGTCTGGACCTTGGCCCCGTAGCGCAGCATGCGGTAGGCGCGCTGGTTGGCGGCGTAGAGGCTGTCGTCGCGCAGTTCGATGGCGCTGCGCAGTTCGACGATCGCGGCGTTGATCTGGGCGGGGGCGTAGCCGCGGCGGGTGAGGTTGGCGGTGAGGAGGCTCTCTTCGAGGTTGCTGTTTTTCTCGCGTTTGTCGTGATTGCCGAGGTAGGCGTAGTGGAGGCTGTTGTGGGCGGGCACGGGAGAGGTAAGGAGCTGGAGGACGCGGTTTTGGGTGCTGCGCTCGTTGCGGGGGGATGGGGGGTGTAGCATATCGATAGGCGGTAGAATAGGCTAATGATAGGCGGTATTGGGGTGGGGTGCTGGGGGGAGGGAGTTTTGGCGAAAGCTTCCGACTAGGGTGAAATTCCTGAATAGACACGTCGAGAGCGGCTTATTCACGATTTATTTCGTGAATAAGCCGGAATCACTGGATTGCTGCTTATTTTGGATTACCGGCTAAACTCCTGATCCTCAATAGATAGCCCTTTGCCGATGGTGTAGGCGTACTCGGCGTTCGTGACGAAGGTGACTGCTATACCACCGGTGTATTTCTCGCCCCGCCTGTCGATCGTCGTGCAAACGGCGTGTCCTAATCTCTGCTCCTGGCAGAAGCGCCGCAGTGAATTCAGGTCGCTAGGTTTCTCAAAAAAGCGATTCGACCACTTAATCTCCAGTGCCCAGGCGGGTTTCTGCGACAGCGGCTCACGACCGACAAGGTCTACTTCCCCACCGGCCCAGGCGGCATAGCTCAGGTCGGCGTCTCCCGCCGGCGGCCACTGCGCTACGATGCCCGTCTCATTGACGTGCCCGAACTCGTCTCGTTCGGGGGGCAGCGGCGCAAAGAGGGCCGTGCGCAGCGAGGGTACTGTAAGGTAGCACTTGTACTTCGTGCGCCGCAGCAAACGCTTGGCGCTGAGGTCCACTTTGTCAAGTACGCGGATGAGGAAAGCCGCTTCTAGGTATT
The DNA here is from genome assembly GCA_963837005.1 of Lewinellaceae bacterium. Lineage (GTDB taxonomy): Bacteria > Bacteroidota > Bacteroidia > Chitinophagales > Saprospiraceae > CALDTK01. Next base: position 134,563 of record CAWIMC010000022.1, on the reverse strand, counting down.
CGAGGTAGCGCCCGATCGTTTCCTTGCGGATGCCGTCCGACTGTTTGCTGAGACTCTGCGGGCTCAGCTCCTGTCCGGACTGATAGGCGAGCACCGTGAAGAACTGGTTGAGTTCTCGCACGTCGGTGACGCCGTATAGTTGCGGTAGATCGCGCGTGAGTACCCGCTCGACGATATCACGGCGGATGTACTGCGCTGGGTTTTGGCGCATGCCGTCATCGAAGAGTACCTCCGGGTAGCCACCGAAGTGGAGGTAGTCGATCCACTCACGGCGCTGGCGGTCGAGGTCTTTCGCTTCCGCAAAACCTGTTGCATCGTCTCGTAAATAATCCCCGCGTCTCGTCGCGCAATCGATACACTCCGCGAAGTGAGCGGCGGGAGGGCAAAGGTGCTAAACCTGCCGGCGCCGCCTCGGTGCCTTAGCGCGCAAGCGCTGCTGCCGAGCCATACTGTGATCGTGTGTGGTACGCGCCGCAGCAAAGCGGTAAGCGTTTTTACTCCACTAATTCCTCACCTCGATCACCTTCAAGTCTTCCCCACTCGCCAGTCTAGCGTTCGTCAGTAAAATGGAAGCCGGCGAGAACTCCTCGATCTACTACCGAAATGCGAGAGCAGTTGGTCCAGCCTCCTGATCGCCTTGCCGAAGTGTTTGTCGCTCGTGTGTGCGACCTGTGTCTCGTCTGAGATTTGCTCGTCGATCAAGTACCGGGCGCGACGCGATAACCTGAAGAGCGTCTGGTAGTCCTGATAGACCGCGTGGGGCACCTTGGTGATCCTCCCGTTGTACGGATTAATCGCGGCCTTCACCTCGTGGTGCGACCGGTAGTGGATACCGTGGTCGCAGAGCCAAGCATTCACCACGTGCAGTGCTGCGTAAAAGGCCACTGTCACCTGCCAATCGTAGCGATCCGGTTCCATCTTATTGATGGACGCCAGGAAGGTGAGGTTGCTGTTCGCTTGCCGCAGATGCGCCTCAAACCGACTCGCCGACATCGTGTAAGATCGCGTAGTGAGAGGGGATGGTGAGCTGGTCGTCGGCCTCGACGACCATGAGCTCGAGATCATAACCGAGCTCATGGAAGCGAGAGTTGACCCGGGCCTCGATGTCGGTGAGTTGGTTCTCGAGCAAATCATCCTCCTCGAAGAGCTCGATCCACAGGAGTACCTCGGAGTCGTTGGCACTGGCGGCCAGGCGACGTATCCTCGGCCAGTGCGGTAGTGAGAGCCGGACGAAATCGACCAACATCTTCGATACGAAGTGACGCGTCACACCTTCCTGTTGGCGTAGGAGGAGCTGTTCGGGACTCCCGTTAATGAGCATCTCGTAGTGCTCGCGCTTCTCAGTGGTCGCGGTTTGGGTCTCCAGGGCCAGTTCGTCGACGCGGAGTTGAGCGACCATCTCGTTGAACCACTCACTCTGGCGGGTCGTGTTCGATGCGGAGGGGTTGACGGTAGCGGTGGACATCGGTGTCAAAGGTAGCACTTTCGTAAACGTAAGGTGGGGGTGTTGGGTTTAGTTGTAATCTTTTGATGGCTAGGGATTTGCGCTACGGTTGCCCCGCGTGCCTGATAAGTCTCATCGTTAGAACTCGCCTTTGCGAGCCTGCGATATCCCATTGTGAGATTGGCAATCCTTTAGTTGTCCGCGCCAGACCAGCCTCAACTGTATCGGCGTTCCCCACGCATGCTTCTGAAGGCCTGTTGCTTATCCCTTACCCTCTGCGTGTTCTTGAACGCACCCGCACAGCGCCCGCAACTGTCGGCTTCTCCCTCGGACCTGCTCGATTCGCTCGCGATGGAGCCACTGATCCACGTCGGGGCCATCGGGTACAGCGGAGAAGAGACGCCCCGCGGCCAGTGGCTCGACCAACTCCGCGCCCGCAAGTCGGAGTGGTGGACCTTGGACTCTCTGGACAGCGAGTGCATAACCACCCGGATAGCGGTGCTGCTTGCGCTCAGCGGGGAGGATCAAGACGTAATCGATACGGCTTTCGCCAAAACGCGTGGCGATACGGCCAGGGTGTGGATTTGGAGCGGCTGTACGGGGTGGGAGAGTGAAGTGGCGGAGGTGATGGGGGAGTTTGGGCTGCAGCCGACGCAGTGAAGGGCCTATCCTAATTATAGGGGAAAGACAGATTTGCCTACGGCGAACGATGTAGCCGACCAATCCTTAGGTTGCACCTTATGGAAGCTCAAAGCCGTAAGAAGTATGAGCGCTTACAACACATCAGGCGGCTGGTTTCGATTCCCTTGCCTAGAGAACAGCAAAGTGGCTTGGAGCGCGCTGGCCTGGTGGCGGTTCGGCCGCTTCCGCCGTCGAAGCGACCAGCGCGTCCGCGCGTGAAGCGGAAGCAGACTTGTACTCAGGCGAACAGTTAGCTCAGGAAGATCACAGACAGCTGCGGTCACAGCGGTTCGATTTCCCCGCAGCTGCTCCTTTCACACCCGCTGCACATCCAACAACGTATATGTCTTCCGCTCCGCTCCGCTCAGCCGCTTCACGGTGACTATCTGAAATACGCCGCGCACTCGCTTATTGATGTATTGCTCATCGAAGCCAGCGAGCCGCTCTTCCTCGACCGCATCGTCGACGGAGCCTTTCAAGGTGTCTCCTCCCGGTACCTGAAACTCGAACACTCGCGATCCCATGAGCGCGCCGAGGAAAGTGCCTTCGATCGTTTCGGTGGCATCTTCTACGAAGGTGTTGGTAATGCGCTCGTAGGCGAGTACCACATCCTCCCTGGAGATCCCTAACTCCCGGGTATCGGTAACGAGCCGAACGCTCCCCCTGTCCTGCTTAATCGGAGCCACAAAATCCTTCAGGCTCACGAGCAGCTGCGGTGGCTGTGACTCGATGGTGGCCAAGAAGGCGGCCTCATCCGTAGCGGCCAACTCAAACAAGTCCAGGCTTGGTCGATCGCTTGACTCGTTCTAGTCGCGTCGAAAAGTCCATCCGGGTAACGTGTAGCCAATTCATAGCCAAACGAGCCGTGCGCCAGGTTGGTTAGTTGGAGGTGCTCCACATTGCCTGACCTCGCACGACCGCTGGCCGTATCGGGGATCTCCTGAATGACGCCGACCAGTAAACCGACGAGCTTCTTGAAGGCGGTCATCGTACGCGTGACGATCCCTATGCCGATCCCCTCCGAACCCGTCACGGATCTTCCCTCGAAAGTGACAATTACCGAAGCTTCCGATGGGCTGTCGACCAAAAACGCCAACTCTTTCTCAAGCATCGCGATCCTCGAAGCCCGTTGCCGAGCAAAAAGACGATGCTCATCCGGGCCAGCAGCCTGATCTACGTATTGAAGGTGCGCTATTTGTCCCTGCAAAACGGCGCGCTTAGACTGTGTCATGTCAAGGAGGTTAAAAGGTTAAGTGCCTCACGATCACGGGCACGATCTGGGCTAAGAGAAATGTGAAGATACCCTTTTCGAACATTTTGTTTGGTATGGCTGAAAAGCGCCGTCCAGTAGGTTAATTCTCGTACTACATGTGGGTTAAGACTATTGGCGACTCCTAAATGACTGTCTATAAGCAGATTATCTTTGATTCCCTCGGTATCGCCCAACGCAATCAAACGTTTGTCCACGGCTTCGAACACTGCCTCACTCTCTCGCACCATCATAGTCATCACGTCAATATCCTTGGGTGCGCAACCACGAGTGACCTCAGTGCGCTCAACGAAGGAACCTCCAATCCATTGGAATCCACCCATCGCACCACACTCGTGGAACTCACGGCGCAGTGAGAGCAGATTACGAAGCAATGTCTTACGGTGCTCGTCGTAGCCGAATATCTCCACGATTTCCGGCAGAACTACTTCATATGGACTAAAACCAGTGCTGTCGGTCTCACCACCTGTGAACGCTGGCATTAATCCGGTGGCCAGTAGTTGTGGAATCATAGTTCGTTTGCATTTTCCTTGTCCACCAACCGCACCCGCCCCCCCAACAACGCCCCCATCATCCCCGCCTTCACCAAACCCACCTTCCCCCTACGCGCCCGCAACACCCCCAACTCCCCTTCCATATCCGACAACACCCCCGCAATCGCAAGCTGCTCAGGGAGGGAGGGGAGGGAGATTTCGTATTTAAGGATGTCATTAGCACTAAGATTGGGTTGAGCTCCACCCTTGCCGGACTCGATCATGGCATCAACAAATTGCTTACTGTTGAGAACATGAAATAAGAACTGTGCACTTACGGCGCTCGGAACGACTTTGCCTACTCGTTGGTTAAGAAGCATATTATATTCAGTGGCCACAGCTACTCGGCCGACGTTTCCTGTCATTGAAATAAGAATATCACCTGGAGTAATGATTTGATGACTCTGCAAGTCGGGTGGCCTCTGCGCTATCCTGTTGCATTCCGAAGTAGTCATATATCCCGCTTGAACATTTGCTATTGTCACAATCTTAAAGTTGCCCGCAGATACATAGTCTGCACTGCGAAAGGCATAACCATTCTTCAAGCTGCACACCTCCCCCAATCTCCTTACCTCCCAGTCCCCCACAAACCCCGGCAACCGCCTCTCCCCCGTCAACAACGACTGCATCGCCCCCTGCTTGATCGCCTCCTTCTTGGCGATCAACGCATCGAGGGCCGCCAGGAGCGCATCTACGTCGCCGAGCGCGGTGGCGATGGCGCGCTGCTCGGGGAGGGGAGGGAGAAGTATGTCGAAGGTCTTGAATACCGGATTCAGTAAGTGTGTTTCGCTTACACCATGATCAAACGTTCAAAAAATATGGATGCCGATTCAGGTAGTAAAATAAGAACTTACTATTTGCTGTCGTTGGCGAAAGCGAGCATACCCTTTGGTTCTACTGCGTGAAGTATTGTTTTTCTCGACTAAATAAGTCTTGGCTATGCAGCTTTCGCCGTTTGGTAACATCGCTCATTACCATGAGAATATCATCCTGCCTTGGCGATCGCCATCTCTCAGGCCGGAGTATTTGACAACTTTGCTCGTCGTGATAGAATATGTACTGTCGAGTTGACGCAGATGTAGGGAAGTCCGTCTGCTACGATGTGCTTCTCGATGTGCCTTTCCCGAGCGGAATTGGCATTCGTCGGTGAGCCGCACCACCTCCCACTCCTCCGGAATCACCCCCACTTCCGTCATCTTATACCCTTCCCTCAGTTCCATACCGCACCCATTTTTTCCAAGTGAGCATTCACCCGGGCATTTAACACCTCGACTTCCTCCACCAAACCGGGCAGCGGCTTGGCGTAGCGCTCGCTGAGTTCTTTGACGCGGCCGGTGAGTCGTTGGCTGACGCGGTCCAACTCGGCGCGGAGTTGATCGCGGAGGTGGGCCATCCACTTGTCCTCGATCAGGAGGCGCTTGGCGGTCGGCTCGTCTAGCTTTTGGTACTGGGCCTGGAGACTGCGCATCAGGGTTTCCTCCGCGGACTTGTACTGCGTTTTGGTGGCAGCCTCCTTGGCCGCAAACGTGAGGTATTCGTCGAGGAGCCGGAGCTCTTCCGGGTCGGCGTCGGGCTCGCGGCGGGCGAGTTTGAGGCGGGCGGTGGCGGAGGCTTTGGAGAGCTTGCCGGCGTCGGTGGTGGCGTCGGCGAGGAGGCCTTCGTCGCCGGTGTGCTCCTCGGCGAGCTCCTGCATGCTCTGGTCGAGGCTGGCCAGCTCGGTTTCGAGGGCGTCTAGGGCGGCTTGTTCGGTGGCGAAGTACTCGGCGATGAGGAGTTTGGACGGGAGGAAGTCCGCGCGGTACTTCGCCCGGCCGACCTGGAAGTCCACCGTTTCCTTGGACTTCTTGTCCGTGATCGCGACGGGGCGCGTGGGCTTCACCCACCCGTCCGCGGCAATCAGATACGCATCGTCCTCCATCGTCTCCGACCAGTAGCTCATCAGGTGTTGGTAGAGATCGTAGGGGTCGAGGAGGGGAGTTTTGGCGAAAGCCGCGAGAAGACTCTCCGACAGCGTCCTGATCAGCGCCTTCGGTTTGTCGCCCTCGCCAAACGCCTCCATCGTCGGGCGTTGCGCAGCGCACCAGGCGTCGAAGGTCCGCTGGACGTTTTGCCGAAAGGCCACAAACTCCTCGTGCTCCAGGATAGCGGCCTTGACCTCCGCCGATGCGCAGTTGCACGTAGCCCGCCCAGGGGCTCGGCTCGAACAGCGCGGCCCGCACGCCCGGCAACACCGTCCCAGAATTCATCCAGCGCATCCACGTCTCGCTTCGGGATGCCGCCGCGCAATGGGCGTTGATGTCCTGCCGATCCTCCGGCTCGGAGGTGTCGATGTAGCGCGGGAGATTGAGGTTGTAGTCGTTTTTCTCGCCGCTGATCTCCGCCACCGGCACCAGTCGGGCGTAGCGCGCCACCTCGTGCTGCTGGCGAAACGTGTCCACGATCCGGTGTACGTCCTGCTCGCGGAGCTTGTTCTTCGGACCGTCCTTGACGAAGCCCTTCGAGGCGTCGATCATGAACACGGCTTTTCTGGCCGCCGCATTGTTGTTGTCGAGCACGAGGATGCACGCCGGGATGCCGGTGCCGTAGAAGAGATTGGCGGGCAGGCCGATGATGCCGCGGCAGCTTGCCGCTGTCCACGAGGCGCTTCCGCAAAACCGCCTCCGCGTTGCCCCGGAACAGCACGCCGTGCGGGAGGATGCAGGCCGCGACGCCGGTGCGGTTCATCGAGCGGACGATGTGGAGGAGGTAGGCGTAGTCCCCCTGTTTGTTGGGCGGCTCCCCCCACTCGAAACGGCGGTACGGATCGGCGCTCGGGAGCAGGCCCGTGATCCACTTCTTGTCGCTAAACGGTGGGTTGGCCACCACGTAGTCGAAGGTCATGCAGCTGCTCGTCCCGGGTCTTGAAGATGCGGATTGGCGAGCGTGTTGCCCGGCCGCGATACGTCGCCGTCGGGAAGTCGTGCAGGATCATGTTCATGCGCGCGAGGCCCGCCGTGCGTCACGTCCTTCTCCTGGCCGTAGAGCGTGATGGGCGTGTCCGGCCTCGGCGGCCACCTTGAGCAGCAGCGACCCCGAACCGCAGGTGGGGTCGTAGGCGGTCGTGTTCGCCTGGGTGGCGGCCTCGCCGATGCCGATCACCTTGGCCATGATGCGGCTCACCTCGGCCGGGGTGTAAAACTGCCCCTTCGACTTGCCGCTCTCGCTCGCGAAGTGCCGCATCAAAGTATTCATAGGCATCACCGAGTAGGTCATCGTCCGTCGGCGCGGTGCTGGCTGAAGTTGAGTTCGGGCTTCTCGAAGACGGCGATGAGGCTGGTCAGCGTGTCGACCATGTCCTTGTCCTTGCCGAGTTTGGCGGGATCGTTGAAATTGGGGAAGTCGTCGAGGCTCAGCGTTCGGGTTCGCGTCCACCAGCGGCTGGATCACCTCCTTGTTGATGCGGTCGCCGATGTCGGCCTTGCCCTTCATCGCCACCATGTCCCGGAAGCTCGCCCCCGGCGGGATGACGCTCGGCCGGCTCCAGCTCCTCGGAGTCGGCGTACTTGTCGCGACACGTACTTGATAAAGAGCATGAACAGCACGTAGTCCTTGTACTGCGAGGCGTCCATCCCGCCGCGCAGGGAGTCGCACTGGTCCCAGATCAGCGAGTAGAGGTCGGATTTCATTAAGGCCATGTAGCGAAGGGGGCGGTGGGTGCGGGAGCAATGTAGGCTTTCGCCAAAACAATGGGCGGGGGCCGCTCCATGTATATCCTTCCCCCGTCCCCACCCGTACACAGTTTCGTACTCTTACACCGTGAAAGGACCCGGCCCCCAGCTTCGCCTCAAATTCCTCCTGGCGCTGTGTCTCTGGATCGGGGTAATAAGTTTTGGCGAAAGCCTCCGCGCACAGAGCTCCGCCGCCCGCCGGCGCGCCGCCAGCATCGAGGCCGCTCGCGTCGACTCCATCCGCGTCGATAGCCTGCGCCAAGACTCAGTTAGGTTGGTCGGCGTGCGGGTGGACTCTATCCGGCGGGATTCCATACGCCGCGACTCCGCCGTCGAAGCTCGCCTGCGCGCCAAACTGCAGCGCGAGGAAGACAACGAACAGACGCTCGAAGAGCTGGTGCCCGCTGCGCTGCTCATCCGCGGATCGGACAGCCTCCGGGCCTCGGGCACGCCGGTCACGTTTCGGGGGGACACGCTTTTCCGGGTCTATCGAAAAGTAGGGGCCTTCTCGCAAATTCAGCGAGCGCGTCTGGTCACGAATCAGATCGCCGACCTGGCGCAACTTCCGCGTAGTCAACTCGATAGCCTACAGGTCGTCGAGGGCGAAGACGGGACCTTTAACGTCGTCTACCAAGACCGGCTCATCAACTCCGTAAGTACCGCCGACGCGGCTATTCTCGATACCACCGCGGTAGCCGTGGCGACCCGCAACCGCGACATCATCTCCGCGGCCCTCATTCGTGACTACAACGACAAATCCTTCCTGTCCACGGTGCGCGACATTGGGGTCTTCCTAGCGCTCACGGCGCTGCTGGTACTGCTGTGGCTCGGGATCAATAGGGTGTTTCACTTTCTGCGGATCACGCTCCAGAAGCGCCTCAAGGTCTTCATGTCGCAGCAGTTGATCCGGGGGGATAGCCAGTTGATGCGGCTCGTCAATCCGCGGGCGCAAATGAATGTGTTGCTCGTTCTCATCAAGGGGCTGCGCATCCTGACGCTGCTCTTCTTGTTGTACCTGTTCCTTCCGTTCTTGTTTAGCCAACTGAGCTACACCAGGGGTTTTGGCGAAAGCCTCTTAGGCTACGTGTTGACGCCCCTGGTCATCGTGCGCGACAGCGTGATTGGGTTTATTCCGAGCCTGATCTTCATCGCGATTATCGTCTGGCTCGCGATGCAACTCATTAATTTCATCGGGTGGATCGCGGGGCGCATCCAGTCGGGCGAACTCTCACTCGACGGCTTTTATGCCGACTGGGCCAAGCCGACGGCCAACTTGGTGCGCGCGCTCGTGATTGTGCTCACGTTTGTCATCATCTGGCCGATGCTGCCGGGTTCAGATTCGGCGGCTTTCCAAGGCGTAAGCGTTTTTATCGGTCTACTTCTCTCGCTCGGGGGCGCGTCTACGGTCGGCAACGCGGTATCGGGCGTCATCCTCACGTACATGCGACCCTTCCAGATCGGTGACCGTGTCAAAATCGGAGACACCGTCGGGGACATCGTCTCGAAGAACCTGCTCGTGACTCGCATCAAGACCACCAAGAATGAAGAGATTACCGTCCCGAATGGCAACCTCCTCAGCGGCGGGATCGTCAACTACACGGCCCTCGCCAATACGATCGGCCTCGTCCTCCACACGAGCATCACGATCGGCTATGACGTACCGTGGCCAACGGTGCACAGGCTGATGTTGGAGGCTGCCGCCAAAACCCCCGACGTGGAGACTACTCCAGAGCCGTTTATTCTACAGAAAGGTTTACAGGATTGGTACGTCGAGTACGAGTTAAACGCTTTTACGAAGAACTCTCACGGGATGCCGCGGACCTACTCTAACCTGCACGCCAATATTCAAGACGTCTTTCGCGACAATGATGTCGAGATTATGAGTTCGCATTATATGCACGTGCGGACGGGGAACGAGACGACGATACCTGTGAAGGGGTAGGTATTCATGGCCGCTTTCTAAAGCCATACTTAGGGTCAAATCCGTGCCTCTGGACCTGTTGTGCGTCGGTCAAATCCGTCCCGTCGATCTCAGTATTTCCGAGCACACCGGACAAATACTGGCTGATGTCCTGAAAACAAGTGTAGGGATCTTTGATGCGGGCGAAATTGAAATCCTTTAGGCGGGGATTGGCCAGCGTTGTGTGGGTAAGGCCGGCCAGGCTTCTTCGGTGACCGTACCAACTTGGTATCATCTCGGAGGGTGTTTTCGTGAAGCCGCAGCAGAAGATAGGCGTTTCGAGAAGGCGGAACAGTGTGTGGTCCTCGTAGCCCTCGCACGAGCTTTGTATCGCTTCGAACGCGCGGCTGTGCCGCTCCTCGATAGGATACTTGTCACCGACAGCATTGTTGCCCGCGACATCGAAATGGTCACTCAGCCGGGTGATGCCTAAACGTAAGTCATGCGCTGCATAATAGTAACTACTCGATGCGTACACCCACGCTGTTCCGCTTTCGAATCTTTTGGCTTCGTAATGGGCTAATCCTATCATGGGGAAGAATCTACCGCAGTAGCCAATGAGCACATAATGAGATACGACTTTTGCTCGGTACTTGTTGGGTGATTTAGCGATGAACGATCTACCGTGCCAGGGCTTCATCGCCAGGTTCGGAGCGCTTTTTATGAGCGTCGCTACGGCTACCTCTACGGTGGCCTGCTTTCGTAAGTACAAAAGGTCTCCATCCAGACCATACGCCTGAATACTATCGTAGTAGTCTCGAAAGTCGGAGATGATTCGCATGATTGAACATTTGAGGGCTTTCGCCAAAACAGACTACACGTAACATTACCTGGTGCGTAGCCGAAGGCTACGTCCCGTCATTTCGACTGGAGCGAAGCGCAACGGAGAAATCTCCTTAGGATGTACGTTGTCGTTTTCTGCCTAAGGGGATCTCTCCGCTCGCTCGCCAGCCAGCTTCGCGGCGTCTCGCTCGGTCGAGATGACGTGGTGGGCAGCCAGATGACCGCGCGTCTCGCGTCCCGTCATTTCGACTGGAGCGAAGCGCAACGGAGAAATCTTCTTAGGACATACGCTGTCTTTTTCTGCCTAAGGGGATCTCTCCGCTCGCTCCGCAGGCTACGCTCGGTCGAGATGACGGGGTAGCTCGCCAGCCAGCTTCGCGGCGTCTCGCGTCCCGTCATTTCGACTGGAGCGAAGCGCAACGGAGAAATCTCCTTAGGACATACGCTGTCTTTTTCTGCCTAAGGGGATCTCTCCGCTCGCTCGCCAGCCAGCTTCGCGGCGTCTCGCTCGGTCGAGATGACGGAGAGAGCCCTTACGTCATGGCTACAAACCAAGCTCGGAGTTGCGGGCGAGGTGGTACACCTCATACCTCCCCCTAATCCCGCTCCCGAAAGCCCTTGTCCCCACACATCCGCACAATGCGCGGCTGAAAGGTCCCCAGCACGTCCACGAGTTCCACTTGCGCAGCCATCACCTCGTGAATATCCTTGTAGGCACCCGGAGCCTCGTCTAGACCTGCACCCAGCAAAGTCACTTTCGCAGCACTCAGCTGCGCGTGCCAATCCTCGGTCTGGATCGTCTTCTTGGCCTGGGTCCGCGACATGAGCCGTCCGGCACCGTGACTCGCACTGGCCAGGGACGCCTTCACGCCCTTGCCCCGCACGATGAAGCCCGGCGTCGCCATCGAACCTGGGATGATCCCTAAGACGCCCTCGCCCGCTGGCGTGGCGCCCTTGCGGTGCACGATCCGCTCCACGCCGTCGGCGTCCAGCTCGCGCCAGGCGAAGTTGTGGTGGTTCTCGATCCGGACCAGCGCCCGGGAGCGCAGGCCGACCGCGATCCGGTCGTGAATGATGTGGTGGCAGGCCGAGGCGTAGTCACCGGCGAGGCTCATGGCGTGCCAGTACTCCATCCCGAGTTCGGTGTCGAGTCCGAGCCAGGCCAGGTGCTTGGCGTCGCCAGGGAGCGGGGTCTCAGCCATGGCCAGCTTCGTGTAGTAGTCGGCGATGCTTGCCCCGAAGCCGCGGCTTCCAGAGTGACTCAGCAGACCTAAGTAGCGCCCGGAGGGCAAACCAGCGTGCCCGTCGGCATCCGTGATCTCGACCACGCCCCACTCCACAAAGTGGTTGCCGCCGCCGGAGCTACCCAGTTGCCGAGACATCCGCTCGTGCAGGTCGCGGAGCAACTTGGTATCCTTGATCCGCGGGTCGCTCAAAACGGCGTGCTCGGCACCGCGCTTACTCGTCTGCCGACCGAAGTACGTGGACGCCTGCAGGATCTTGGACAGCGAGGTCACATCGAGGTCCAACTTCTCGACCGGCTCCGGGAAGACACTCAGGCACATGCGGCACCCGATGTCCATGCCGACGGCGTACGGGATGACGGCGTTGTCGGCCGCCAGCACCCCACCGATCGGCAGACCGTAGCCCTGGTGCGCATCTGGCATCAGCGCCCCGCCAGTGGCGACGGGCAGTTTCATGGCCGTGTACATCTGGTGTAAGGCGCCTTGCTCAATGTGCTCCGGGCCGTACTGTGCGAAGGGAAGGGCGTTTTGCCGCAAGGCGATCATCTCCTTCTCGCGCACGATCTCCGCCAGCATCCGCTCAGCGACAAGCCCTACGACCGGGTGCATCTCATAAGCTCCGGGCTGCGCCTCCGCCGCCAGCAACCACCCCCGTAAGGTGTCCGCCTCGTGGTCGAGCAACCAATTGTCCCAGTGATCGATGATGAGTCCGAACGCCGATCCTGGCGTCAAACCCCAGGACTTGAGGTCCTGCCCATTGATCGTAGACGTAGTAGTTGAAGTGGTTTTGGAAGTGGTAGTGGCCGTAGACATGATGATATAGTTGGAGGGTGATAGAACCCCGGACAGCCGTTCCATCCGGGGGCCAAGGGACGCTTTCTCCCGTTGACAGTGCAAAAGTGAAAGGCCACTGCGCAAGCTTTTTGCGTAGGTGGGAAAAATTTGGGTTATTTGATTTTTTGGTTGGGAGATTGTTTGGTGAGCGTGCTATCCGCATGGCGTCGTGCTACCAAATAATCAAACAACCTCCCAAGCAAATAACCCTTCCAAGGTGCCCGCCAACCGCAACGCCCTCCTCCGCTATCGCACCCTCGATCGCTGCCTGCGCAACACGGGCCGCCGCTGGACGCTCGACGACCTCATCGATGCGGTCTCGGACGCCCTTTACGAATACGAAGGCCGCCAGGTGGACGTGTCTCGGCGGACTGTCCAGCTAGACCTCCAGATGATGCGCTCGGATAAGTTGGGCTACAACGCCCCGATCGAGGTCTACGAGCGGAAGTACTACCGCTACGCTGACCCGGCCTACGCCATCACCGACTCACCGCTTAGCGAACAAGATTTGAGTCGTCTGCGGGAAGTGGTGGATACGCTGCGGCAGTTTACGGGCTTTCGCCAGATGGAGACCTTCGGGGGGCTGGTCGGGCGTCTGCGTGATCAGCTGGGCGAGGGACGCACGGGCGGTCGCCGCATCATCGCCTTCGAGCACAACGAAAATTTGCGTGGCCTCCACTGGATAGATCCGCTCTACGAAATCATCGCCGCCGGGCACGTCGTTGAGGTCGCCTACCAGAGCTTTCGGTCGCGGAGTCCGAAGACCTATGCGCTGGAGCCGCACTTCTTGAAGGAGTCGCGCAATCGTTTCTTTCTGCTCGGCTACGTCGTCGGCGAGGTGCAAGTCATGATCCTGGCGCTCGACCGCATCCACCACCTGCGCGATACCGGCCAGACCTTCGAGCGCCGCCCAGGTCTCGAGCCGGAGACCTTCTTCGAGCACACCGTCGGCGTGAGCGTCACCAACGAGCCGCCTATGGAAGTGGTGCTGCGCCTCTCGCTGAGCCGTGCGCCCTACGTCATCACGAAGCCGATTCACCACAGCCAGCGCACCACCGGCCGTGGCGATCGCTACATCGAGGTCACGCTCGACGTGCAGCACACCTTCGAGTTAGAGAGCGAGATACTGGGGCTCGGGGAGGACGTGCAAGTGGTGGCCCCGCCGCGCCTGCGCCGCCGGATGCAACAACTCACCGAGGCCAGCGCCGCCGCCTACGAGCAGCCCTTGACCGAAGACGACTTCGCCAGGGTGGGGGAGCGTTTCCGCAAAACAGGCTTCCTACATCTCCAACACTTCCTCAGCTTGCGCGACGCAAAGCAGCTCCAGGGTAGCGTCCGGCCTCTCCAGCGCAACCCGAAACTCTTCCGGGAGGGGCCAAAGGCGCCCGACGTCCAGCAGCTAGAGATCACAAATCTGCTTTCGCCAAAACGCGCGGAGACGCTACTCTCCGTCGCGGCTAGTCTCTTCGAGCAACTCGGTCTCAACCGCCCAAAGCCCACCAAAATCTTCCTTTCCCGCCTGCAAGCACAGCCCGATCCCCCCTTCGCCGCTAGCGACGCCGGCCGCTTCTACGTCTGCCTGACGCGCTGGCGCGAGCGCCACCAGGGGCCGGAGTGTCTATTAGGGAAGGAGCCCTTCGGCTTTAGTGCCGACTACGGGCAGGCGCTGCTCACGCGGCCGGGGATGTCGATGCGGGTGAGGTGCCAGCGGGGGCAGGTGTTTTGGGTGGTGGAGGTGGGGTAGGGCGTGGGGCCGTCAAGGGAGTGGGGATGAGCTAAGGCGATGGGCGGGCTAGGCGGGGTCCGTTGAACCGTCTTCGCTTCGCTTCGCCAGGTCCAACGAACTCCCCCCTAGCCCCTCGGGACATAGCGCCCCCCGCTACTCCCAAACCCCATCCCGAAGGGCGTAGGCACCGCGGCGCCGGCTATTGTCCACTGGGTTCCGATGCCGCCGACGCGTTTGTACTTCACGTCGTCGTCCTGGGTTTTGGCGAAAGCCCGCACCGGTCCGCTATTCGTGCCCGACACGTACACCAGCTGCCCGTTGGCCAGTAGCACCTCGACCATCGACTTCGCATCACCCGGTACGGACAGGCCGCCCTGGGCATAGTCCACCGGCTGGTAGCCACCTCGCCCGTCGCCGAGCAAGACCAGGCCGTGCAATGCATCGTAGCGACCCATGCGGTTTTCGGTGCCGTAGTCGTTGCCGGTCAACAGTAGGTCGAGGTGCTCGTCGCCATTCACGTCTACAGCCCGCATGCCGTAGAGCGGTGCGAGTTGGGCCTCCCGCGGCAATACGCTCACCTCGAAGACTCCGGTTCCGTCGTTGAGCAGCACCACGCTCGACAGGAAGTCGGCTGTCACGCTGAGGCTGTCTGCGCCGCCGAGCTTCGCGATAAAGTCTTCGGCCCCTACCTCGCCTAGATCCCGGTGCGCCGGGAACAACTTCTTAAGCTTCGGCAATTGCTTTTCCATCTCCTGGCGCTGGAAGTAGGGATACAGCCCTAGCTGTCCGTCGCTCCCCGCAAAACGCGCCGCCGGGAAGACATCGATCCCGCCATTCCCATCAAAGTCGCCCGCGAAAATCTTGATGGCATCCGTGCCGCCGTGGTGAAAGAGGTGATTCTTGCCGAGGTTGCCCGCCACGAGGTCGAGGTCGCCATCGTTGTCGGCATCGAGCGCCAGTAGGCTCGTCCAGCAGCCACGCTTCTCGGTGATGCCGCCCGGCTGCTGTTGCCAGCGACTTTCGTCAAAACCACGCCCATCGTTGATCAGGATGCGCAGCATACCGAAATCCTCCGCGATGACCAGATCGGGGGCTCCGTCTCCGCTTACGTCGACCAGCAGGGCGTCGGCCACCATGCCGATCTCACGCAGCCAGGGAGCCGTGCTCGCGGTGAACGTGCCCCGTCCGTCGTTGAGCAACAGTGTACTCCGGTCGGGTTTTGGAAACTGAAACGGCACGGCCCGCGCACCCACGAAAAGGTCGAGGTCCCCGTCGCCATCGATATCTGCTGCTCGTACGCAACTGCTCGAACTCGTGAGCACCGGGAGCGCCGTTGTATCGAGGACCAAGCCTCGCGGGGTGTTTCGGTAGAAGTGATCGCGGTAGCTTGCATGCCCCGGGGGAGCCTCCGTGCTGCCGTGCGCTACATACAGGTCCTCGTCGCCGTCGCCGTCCGCATCGAAGAAGAGCGCCCCTGTCGTTTCTGAGAGCGCGCCCCAACTCGCCTCCGGGTCCACGTCGCCGAGGGTTTTGGCGGAAGCGAAACCACCCGCCCTCGTCTGCAAAAAGAAGCGATCCGGTCGCCGCAGGGCGCCGCCGATAAAGAGATCGTCGAGGCCGTCCCCGTTCACGTCCCCAACCGCCATCGCCGGACCGTACTGCGACAACTGGTGCGGCAACAGGCGCTGGAAGTCGAAGTCGACGAAGATATCCTCCTCGTGGCGGACGCCCGAGAGGCCGAGCCGGGTGGTGACCTCGGTAAGCAGCGGCACCGGGGTCGTGCCACCGTCGTACCGCGGGCCGTGCGCCAGCAGCGTGGCGGAGTCCTCCCCGATGCTGAGCCGCTGGTCGGAGGCGACTTGCGTCAAAACCGTATACCCGCCCGTCGGCCAGCGCACCATGACCGAATCGACGACGGCCGCCGACCCGAGCCCAAAATGCAAATCCGTCGAAACAGTCGATAGGTAGCCTCGAAATGGCGATTGGTACGCTACTTGTCGCTTGCCGCCCGCTACCACCGTAACTGTTGCCCCTAGGGCATGCGTGTTGCGCAGGCCGCCGCGCAGGGCAATCGTGAGGAACTTGCTCGAATCCGCCCGCCCGACATCGAGCGCACGATTGCGGTACACCAGCGCCGAGTCGTTGATACGGCTCACGACGTAATCCAAGTCGCCGTCGAGATCCAAATCTACCGTCACTGCGCCACTCGAAAAGCTCGGCAAGTCGAGCCCCCAGGCCTTCGTCTCGTCCGCGAACTGCGGCACGGCCCCGCCGTCGTTGGCGTACCCGTAGTTGCTGACCTTGACCGATGGAATCTTCTCGAGCAGCTCTGCCTTGGTCACGTAGTTGCCGAGCTGACTGGAGTAGTCCATGAAGTCCAGGTCGGTGATGTCGCGCGGGAAGCCATTGGTGATGAGGAGGTCGCGGTCGGCGTCGAGGTCGACGTCCGCGGCGAGCACGCTCCAGCTCCAGTCCGTGGCCCCGATCCCGGCGTAGAGCCCGACCTCGCTGAAGACCGGCAGCGAGTCGCCCGGTGCCTGCGGGCCGCGGTTGAGCTGCAGCGAGTTGCGCATGTATTGGTACTGGTAGCCGTACTCGTCGTTGTTGCGACGCTGGCTAAAGCTCGCGCTCGGCATCATCGTCTTGCGGCGCTGGTTGCTGCCCGGCAGCATGTCGAGCGTCACGACATCCGCGCGCGCGTCGTTGTTGAGGTCGGCCACGTCCACCCCCATGGCGGAGTAGCTCGTGTGCCCGGCCATAGCGTCGATCTCGTTGATGAAGGTTCCGTCGCGCTGGTTGATCCACGCCAGGTCGGTAGAGAGGTAGTCGTTGGCGACGTAGAGGTCGGGCCAGCCGTCCTCGTTGAGGTCACACACCGCCACCCCGAGGCCGAAGCCATCCTCGTTGATGCCCGCCTCCCGCGAGACATCCGAGAAGGTCATGTGCCCGTTTGCCCCGATGCCATCGTTGCGGTAGAGTTTGTCGTTGCGCGTACTGGTGCCGTCGAGCGTGCGTGCGCCAAAACGGTTGGGGTAGCGCTTGTCGTCCATGTGGTTGACGAGCACGTAGAGGTCCAGGTCGCCGTCTCGGTCGTAGTCGAGCCATGCGGCACTGGTGGTGTGTGAGGTGTCGGCGAGGCCGTAGGCTCGTGCGCTTTCGCGAAAACGGGGTACGCCCCCGTCGTCGGGTCCCTCGTTAATATAAAGGAGGTTGGCGCGCCGCCGGTTTGGCTGCAGCACCGTGGCACACACGTAAATATCGTCGAGTCCGTCGGCGTTGACGTCGGCCACGGCTACCCCCGAGCTCCAGCGCTCGGCCCCGCCGACCCCCGCCACCTCGGTGACGTCCTCGAAGCGGAAGTCGCCGCGGTTGAGGTAGAGGGCATTGGCGGTGGTGTTGCCGGTGAAGTAGAGGTCGGGCAACGAGTCCCCGTTGAAATTGCCCACCGCGACCCCGCCGCCGTTGTAGACGTACTCGAGGGCCAGAATATTGAACGTGTCGTTTTCTATGACGCGGTTGGCGAAGTGAATGCCGGTACGCTCGGCGGGTAGAGATTCGAAGAGGTAGCTTGGTTCGCGGTCCGCGCCGGTGCCACAGTTCGAGAGGGCGAGCGCTGCACAGAGGGGGGCGAGGGAGGTCGCGACCTTTCGTATCGTCATACCGCCGAAAGGTAGACGTGAGATGGGTTTGGGCTGCTTGTTCGGTGTCAATGCGCGAAATTTGACGGCCTCCTGGGCGGGGCCTGGCGTTAAGAACAAGGTTTGGCGACAGGGGCGGGGCATAGGCCGAAACAGAAATTTGTTCACCAATTGCCAAAAAAAGGGTTGGTCTACCGCATCGGTGAAGTAGCTTCGTCGCTATTAACAAAACGACTTGACGATGAGACTAACCTTACTATTCCTCTTAACCCTCTGCTTTTCGGTCGTTGGCTTTGCCCAACAAACGGTAAGCGGAACGATCACCGACGACGCTGGGATACCGGTGATCGGTGCTACCGTCCAGGTGGCCGGCACGAGTATCGGTACGATCACAGATCTCGACGGCCGCTACGAGCTTACCGTTCCCGATGGGAGCACTGAGCTTCAGGTATCCTACATCGGCTACGACGGACGGAAGATCCCACTCACGGGCGCTAGTACCTACGACCTCACCCTCGCTGAGGGAGTTGCCCTCGACGAGATCGTCGTGACAGGCTACTCGGTCGGCTCGAAGCGTGACGCCACCGGTGCCATCTCGACCATCGAGGCCGACAAGCTCCAGGCTATCCCGTCGAGTAACATCGAGCAACAACTCCAAGGGCGTGCCGCCGGTGTGACCGTCATCACGAACGGCCAGCCAGGAACGCAGTCCAAGGTTCGTATCCGGGGATTTGGGTCCTTTAACGCCAACCAGCCGCTGTACGTGGTCGACGGCGTCCCTACACAGGATGTGTCCTTCCTCGTCCCCGACGATATCGCCACGACGACCATCCTCAAGGATGCCGCCTCGGCCTCGATCTACGGATCGCGTGCCTCGAGTGGTGTGATCGTCTACACGACCAAGAAGGGCAAGCGCGGAGAAGGCGTTCGGATCAGCTACGATGGACTGCTCGGAGTGACGACGCCGGGTACGGGCCAGCCTATCCTCACGCCACAGCAGCAAGCCGACTACACGCTTATCGCACTCCGGAATGGCCGCATCAACCTGGGCCAAAACCCAGATACGCTGTATTCACACCCGCAGTATGGCCAGGGCGTTACCCAGTTTACAGTGCCAGACTTCCTAGTCGCGGGCGACCGCCGTGGGGTACCTGCTTCAGAGGTGAACATCGAGGAGGAGCGCGCCAATTACAGCGAGAGCTCTTCATCGCCGTCGCTACTCATCCGCTCTAACCGCGAGGGAACCGACTGGTACGACGAAATTACCGATGTCGCGATCTTCAACCGGCACACGCTCGGCTTCTCCGGCGGCAACGACGCCGGCCGCTTTTATTTCGGGCTCTCCGCCCAGGACGAGAAGGGTACACTGCTCAACTCCTCTTCCCAGCGCTACGGTTTTCGCGCTAACTCTGAGTTTAACCTAGGTAGCCGCGTCCGCGTCGGAGAGAATATCCAGGCGACGTACGGGTCGACCCTCGGGCTCATCGGTGGAAACGGTGGGCAGGATGTGGCCGGCATCGAGAACGACGTCCTCCTCGCCTTCCGGATCGCACCGGCGATCCCGGTCCGCAATGAGTTCGGCGGTTACGCAGGAACACGCGCCACCGGTTTCGGTAACCCGTCCAATCCAGTAGCAAATCGGGAGGCCCAAATCGACAACACCAACCGTGGCCTCAACGTCTTCGGTAGCGTCTACGCCAAGGTTGATATCGTCAAAGGGCTTTTCGTTCGCTCACTCCTCGGGGGGCGCTACGGCAACTACGCAGGTCGCTTCTTCGGGCGCAGAACCTACGAGAACGCTGAGAACAACCAGAACAACAGCTACGGCGAGTTTAGTGGCGACTCCTACAACTGGGTGTGGACCAACACGCTCAACTTCGACTACAAGCTTGGCGGGGACCACAGCATCAGCGGCCTCGTCGGCTACGAAGCGCTCTCGCTCAACAACGGGTACAACACCGACTCTCGGGGTATCAACCCGTTCTCTACGGATCCAGCGTTCGTAAACCTCAATCAGGTCCAAAATCCTGTCGTCAACTCGAGCTTTAACACGCCAAACGCGTACGCTTCGATCCTGAGTCAGGTCAACTACAACTACGCCAGTAAATACTACCTGACGGGTGTCATCCGACAAGACCAAAGTGCAGGATTCGCGGCAGACCTTCGTCGTGGCTTCTTCCCTGCCATCTCAGGTGCGTGGCGCGTGACGGGAGAGAGTTTCCTTCAGCCCAGTAATGTCCTCTCCGATCTCAAGATTCGCGCAGGGTACGGGGTAATGGGCAACGCCGACGCTGTTGGCCCTCAGAACCGCTTCAACCTCTTCGGCGGTAACGTCGGTACCACGTACTACCCAATCACGGGTTCAAACAGTGTGGCCGCTCCCGGTGTGGCCCAAAACCAAATTGGTAATCCCGATGCGAAGTGGGAGCAGGCCACGTCGGTCAACGTTGGCTTCGACGCTACGTTCTTCGACTCGAAGCTCGATATCTTCATCGACCTGTGGCAGCGGACCAACGATGATGTCCTCGTACGGGCTCAACTGTCCGACAACTACGGTGAGGCGCAACGCCCGTTCGTTAACGTAGGCAGTATCGATAACCGTGGTATCGACCTGCAGATCACCTACCGTGACAACATCACTACCGATCTTAGTTTCGAAGCGACTTTTACAGGTTCCTTCTTGAAGAACAAGGTAGATCGCCTAGCGGAAAACATCGAGTTCTTTGAGGCGGGAAATACGCGCGCAGGCAACGTCGCACGTAATCAGGTCGGGAGCCCAATCTCGAGCTTCTTCGGATACCAAACGAATGGCCTCTGGCAATCGCAGGCCGAGATCGATGCCGCTAATCTCAATGCCCCCGAAGGAGCGGGCGGAGCTAAGGTCTTTCAGGAGGGTGCCGCCCCAGGCCGACTCCGCTTTACGGACAACAATAGCGTCGACGAAAACGGAAACCTCACCGGTATCCCCGACGGAGTAATCGACGAGGCTGACCGTACCGTCATCGGAAGTCCAATCCCCACCTTTACGGGTGGCCTTAACCTTCGCGTCGCGTACAAGGGATTCGATATCGAGACCTTCCTCTATTCGTCGATCGGTAACGACATCTTCAACTTCTCGAAGTACTACACCGACTTCTACGCAGTGTTTCCCGGTGCGGCCTTGAGTACTCGCGTACTCGATTCGTGGACACCTCAGAACATGAGCACGACGCAACCGATTTTCGAGAATTACGCCGGTTTCTCGAGCACCGACGAAATCAACTCCTTCTACGTAGAGGACGGCTCCTACTTGCGGATGCGCCTGCTTTCGATCGGCTATAACCTCCCGCGAACTGCTTTCGGGGGCACCTTCTCCCGAGCCCGGGTGTCCGTGAGCGCGAACAACCTCTTTACCATCACCGGGTACGACGGGTTGGACCCTCAAGTAGGTGGTGCCGCCGACACGAACTTCGGTATCGACTTGGGCAACTTTCCCGTCACCCGCTCCTTCAACTTAGGGGTAGGACTTACTTTCTAACCCCCGAATTACAACTAACATGAGATTTTCACAAAGTATGCTCTCCTCACTCGCCATCTCGGCGGGTTTGGCGGGCGCAGTTTTCTACTCCGCGGGTTGCTCGGACGAGTTTCTCGAGATCGAGCCAAAGGGTGTGCTTACCTCCGATCTTCTCGGCACGCAAGCCGGTATTAACCAACTCTTGGTCGGTACTTACAGCCAACTAAGCGGAAGCGGCGGCTTCTACAGTGGCGCGACCAACTGGCTACACGGCACGGTCCGCGGGGGAGAGGCTCTTAAGGGATCCACTCCTGGTGACCAGCCGGGAGCTAACCCAGTGCAGCGATATGAAGTTACCCCAACCAACAACGTCGTTGCTGAGAAGTGGCGAGAATCCTTGGACGGTGTCGCTCGGGCCAACCTAGCTCTGCGGACCATCGAAGATGCTGTTGCTAACGGCAATCCAGGCGTCGCTGACAACGAACTGTTCGCCAACAGCGCCAGAGGCCAGGCCCTCTTCCTACGCTCGCACTTCTACTTCGAACTCGCCAAGATCTACAACCGCGTCCCCTACATCACGGAGGAAACCACTTTCGAAGAAACGGCGTCCGTCACGAACGGTCCAATCCTAGACAAGATCGAGGCAGACTTTGCTCGAGCGGTAGACCTTCTCCCCGAGACGCAGGATGTCGTCGGAAAGGCTAACAAGTGGGCCGCGAGAGCATACCTCGCAAAGGTTCAACTCTACGAAGGCAAGTACGCAGAGGCACAGGCCAACTTCGAAGCCGTAATCGCAGACGGTACTAACTCCGTTGGAGTCAAGTTCGGTCTCCTCGAAAACTACGGCGATGCTTTCAACGGTGAGTTCGACAACGGCCCAGAAGCAGTCTTCGCCATTCAGGCCGCCGCCAACACTGGTAGCATCAACAATGCCAACCCTGAACTCGTACTCAACTACCCCAACGGTGGTGGCCCGACGGGCTGCTGCGGTTTTGCGCAGCCGAGTTTCGACCTGGTCTTCAGCTTTAGGGTGAGCGAAGACGGTCTCCCGTTGTTCGAAAACAACGCCTATCGCGCACCAGCTAATCGCATCCTCACCGACTTCGGCATTGAGGCTGGAGATGACTTTACGGAGGATACGCGTCCTGTTGATCCTCGCCTCGATCACTCCGTCGGTCGTCGCGGAATTCCGTATCTCGACCACGGCGATCACCCAGGCAATTCTTGGATACGCGATCGTAGCAACGGCGGACCATTTGCGCCAAAGAAGACCATCTTCCGCAAGAGCCAAGTGGGTACGTTCACAGATGGCTCAAGCTGGACCAGTGGTTATACGGCTATAAATGTCAATATCATCCGTTTTGCCGACGTCCTATTGATGGCTGCAGAGTGTCACATCGAGAACCCCGCGGGCAACCTAGAGCGCGCTCGCGAGCTCATCAACCAGGTCCGTCGTCGTGCGGCGAACCCGGCCGGATTCGTCACGAACGCCGACGGTAGCAATGCCGCCAACTACAAGATCAGCGAGTACGGCAGTGGCCTGAGTCGCGAGCAGCTACGCCAGGGACTTCGTTTCGAGCGTAAGCTCGAACTCTCTGGTGAAGGACAGCGTGCCTTTGACCTTGTCCGTTGGGGTGTGGCAGCAGAGGTACTCAACTCGTACATCAGCTTCGAGTCTAGTCTCTTGCCGGGTCCTCTAGAAAGCGCTGTGTTTGTCGCCGGCAAGGATGAGTACTACCCGATTCCGCAGACTCAGATTGACCTTTCAGGCGGTGCGCTATCGCAGAACCCAGGGTACTAAGTGTAAATCTGGGGACCGTAATAGGTTCTTGACGTTATCAGAGCCGATCGCACGAGTTGCGGTCGGCTCTGTTCGGTTTAAGATTCGAGTTGTGAGTATGGCGTCCTACCGCTAGACATTTTTGCAGATTGGATCTTTCTGGGGAGTGGAACGCAAAGCCGCTACGCTACGCAAGGGAGCCGCAACGTACGCAAAGGCCCGTCTTACTTGAGGTAGGGCGCAAGGGCGCTTCGCGCTGAGGAGAGCGCATAAGCCCGCCGAAGTTTGATTTGTACTGAAGCAAACATCAATGTCTAGCGGTATGGTGCGGCGTAAGGAAAGTTCGACTCTGTATTGTATCTATCGTTAGGTTTCGTGGTAAAACATGGAGCTTCGATAGGTAGCGTCACGGCGTTGGACCTCGCGTTCAGAGGAGGGGGTTATCGGCGATTAGCTCACCCACAGATAAACGTAGCTCTAGCGCAGAAGATCAACGATGCCAGATACGCGCTGCCGACTTCCGTCTAAGAAGACTATCTCGGCGACGTAGGCATAGGTGCCTACTGCCGCGTCCTCCCCGAGCCATCGAGCGGAAGCATCCCCTCCTGCATAGATGAGTGCTCCCCACCGGTCGTATACCTGTAGTGTATGTAAGCGAGCTACTCCTCGATGAGCGACGACACCAAACCCATCGTTACGCTCGTCTCCGTTTGGCGAAAAGGCTTCAGGGAAAAGTGATCTCCTTGGGTCTTCCCGCCTCACGAATCTGCGTTGCGAGACGATGCACCCGTTGTCGAGCAAGAGGTCCGCTGTGAGCCATCCCGAACTAGCTAGTTTTAGCGAAAGCATACCCGAGTTGGTCGTCGTTGGCTCAGGCAGCAGACTTCCGTCAAAACTCCAGACGACGCGCTCGGCCGCGTAGGCTTCGGCTCCCACGAGGGAGAATTCGGCCGGTAAGCCTCTTAGGACGAAGGTGTCGCCCAGGATCTCGAGCTTCGGGCTTTCAATAGATTCCAGTACGAAGGCGAGTGTGTCCGCGCAAGCGAGTGGGTCTACCGCTGAGAAATAGTAGCTCCCTTCGCCTAAGGCATCTACCGTCAAAGACAGCCCTTGCGTGCTTGCAATCGTTTGGCCTCGTGAATTGAAGAGCGAAAGATCGATTGCTTCCCCCTCACGTGTACTCACGTCGATACGCGCCCCCCCGTCCATGCTCGCCGGGCAGCTCGGCGGGCGCGAGGTCGTAAGCGACAATTGCGGGCTGCTAGCCACGGGTACATTGATGTCAACGTATACGCTACAGCCACTTCCATTCTCTACGAGGAGACCGGTGCGCTGTCCCGTCGGGAGGTTGTCTCTGCGGTAGCTCCCGCTCTCCTCGTCCGACCAGGTGAGCGAGGCACCTATCCCGAGGCGAGCGACGGTGACAGAAGTTGTTGTAGCGTCGCACGATGGTGTGGCGACCTCTATGGCGACATTACTGCGATCGAAGACCTCTAGAGTGGTAGCCACCACGCTGTCGCAACCTGCCCCCGTCCGGAGGAGTTTGAACAGGCTCGTGTCCTGGATTACGAGGTGCGTCTGGCCAGCCACCGAAATCTCGTCGCCGATGCACAACTGGCGAAGGGTATCGTACGTGTAGAGCGTTTTGGCCCCGACCACCGTGATTTCGATGAGCGAATCACACCCGTTCGGCATGGCGAACGAGGCAGTTCCGACTTCCCCTGGTCCTAGATCTAGGCCGTACTCTCGAAAGCGAGTGTTTTCACAGATGATCCGGGTTTCCTCGCTCGGAATCGGGGCATCGAGCACCTCGACTTCAAAGGTGTCTAAGTAATCGACATCGTACTCCCGGAAACTGATCTCATCGAGGGCTTCCAAGGCCGCATTTCCCTCGGGACTTTTGATCTGGACACAAACCGTCACCTCCTCATCGGCCACGGCCGTGTAGTCTACGCCATACGTTCGCCACGTGCAGTCGGATGGATACGGATCTACGAAACGATTGATGAGAACCCCATTCACCGTAAACCCGATCCGACCTACAGTTGCCGCGCGGAGCGTGCTGGTGGTCGCGCGGAAATTATAGATTTTCCCCTTCTCGACTGGTACGCGCTGACACCAAGCGTCGACTGTGCGGTTGCGCTCGCCGTAGACCGCGAGGTACTGCGCATCGGCGCGACCGCTGAGTTCGGGGCAGGCACTCGTTGCTAGTCTGACGATGTTCGAGTTCGTTAGGATGGCCGTCGTGCCGGTCTGTAAGCTCGCCGGCCCAACGCGAGCGAGTTCGGAGGTAGCACCTCGCCCGCCCTCGTCGAAATTTCCATCCAGCACGTACTCAGTGCTGAGTCGGCGCCGGGCTCGGACGGTGTATACCTGCGTCTGCCCCGGAGAGAGATTGGCTTTTTCGTTAACGCTCCAAATGATGGCCTCACGGGGGGACCAGGCATAGATCTCGTAGTCGTTGCGGGCTTTCAGCTCGAGGTATTCGCCGCGGCACATGGTAGTGTCAGGGAGGGATTGTGCCTGACCCGTGCCTAAATTTAAACACAGGAGTAGGGCCACCTTCAGCCGGAGGCAAACGCCAAACTTCATGTAGCCTACGGGTCTGCTCATGGTGTGATAGGCCAACATACTTTACAAAACACTTAGCGTGGCGCCGCTATCCGACAGGAGTGCGCTTCTGGGCAGTAAGGCACATATCACTTACGTAAAAACACAGCACGTTAAGATAGTTGGCGACGCCGCATGATCTAGTCGGGGATCAAAAGGTTGGTTTTGGCCAAGCTGTAGGTCGATACACACGCACCGCGCCTCCATTTACCCCAACGACTACAGCGTCATCATAGCGAACCACCGAGCGAGCGTCCCCGCGGACCGACCAGTACGCATCATCGACGAAGAGTCGTCCGCTCGAATCAATACCCAACAGAAAGCCTGTGCCGGCGTCGAGGCGGCCTCCACGCGGCTCTACGGCAAAGTCGTTTTGTACGCATAAGAGGCCCGGTCGCCCCTGCGGACCATTCCACGAGATTGCCGCGCGCAGTGGGGCTTCCTGCGCACGATGAGGTAGCTGATGCTGCGTAAAGCGACCTTCACCGTTATTTTCGAAATAGACGGACTCCAATTCATCTATCTCGTGCACTTCAGCTTTTTTCGACAGTCCAGAAATAGCCGTTCCATCCCAGGTAGCATAGTCTCGGAACTGCGGGATGGATCGTTTCAGGCTCGGAACCTGGCGCGTGAGTGCATTGCGCGGATGAACCGGGTACGTGCGGCCGTCGGCGTCGTACACTGTGACGATGGGATCGATCGCGCCATTGCCATCAATGTCGGCCACCGTAACCCGAAGCGGCATCTGCGCTGAGGCCCGCAAGGGAGTATTGTTGCCGACGTTGCCCGCTACAAGGTCGAGGTCGCCATCGCCATCGAGGTCTGTAGCACTGAGGCTGTACCACCACCCGGTGGGACCGACTGAGCCATCAGTGTTTTCGCCTCGCGCTGCGATTAGCTCCTGGCTCAAAACCGGACGCTCTACTCTCACGAGCCTTCCACCCTCATTGTGATAAATAGCGAGAGGTTCCAATTCGGATGCCACGGCAAGATCTGCGAGGCCATCGCCATTTAGGTCGCTGAGTACGGCTCCAGCGGCGGCCACGAAGGCAAACCGTTGGCCGATGCGGTAGTGGCCCCCTTCATTGATGAGCGTATAACTGTCGCTTCGGCTGGGGAACCCGCCGACCGCCGCGCCACTACCGATGAATAGATCTGCGTCGCCGTCGCCATCGAGGTCGCCCGACTGCACCACGGCGGTATTGGCGGGGGGGATACCGTCGGGGAGTACGTCACCTACAGCGGTGAAGCGCCCGTTGTCATTGCGGTAGACCTGGTCGGCGAGCAGGCGTTCGCGGCCAACGAACTCTGTGCTCCCGCGGCCTTCGTACAGGTCCTCGTCGCCATCGCCGTCGTAGTCGAAGGCGAGGAGGGCCGTGGTTTCAGCGTCCGTGCTTTCGTCTAGGTCCGCGAGCTTTTTGAAGTCCAGACCATCGAAGGTGAATACAGACGTCGGCTGCCCCGCGCCCCCGCCGACGACCAAGCGTTTTGGCGAAAGCCGTCCCCCCGCTACGACACACATCGCAGGACCGGCCTTGCTGTGGTCACGTAGCGTTAGGCTGGAGAGCTCGAAGTCACTAAACGTTGACTCTGCGTGCGTGGGGGCCGTCGATGCGACAAACTCAATGAGTCCTGGCAGGCGCTTCAGGTAAGGCCGCGGCGGCAGAACTGAGCTCGCGTGGTCGCCTCGAGCGATCGCGAGCGTCCGGTCGACGGGCAGGTCGGTAAGGAGGCTCGTCCCTCCCCCGGGCCAGAGCACCCATACGCTGTCTGCGCGCTGGGCGGTGCCGAGTCCGAAGTGCAGAACCTCACCTACAGTAGAGAGGTAGCCGCGCTGCCGGTGCTGCTCTTGGGTGAGTGTATGCGAGCCGGCCTTGACGTAAACCTTGGCCCCGATTGCCGTCGGATTGTTGGCTTGCCCCCGCAGGTGGATTTGCAGGAAGTGCGTGGAGCTGCTGTCGCGCTCGCGCGTCATGTTGCGATAGAGGCCAGCAGGCTCGTTGATGTTGTTAGTGACGAGATCGAGATCGCCGTCGTTGTCGAGGTCGACGTAAACAGCCCCGTTGGCATAGGTGGGTTCGTCGGCCTGCCACTCGGTCGAGACGTTCGTAAAGGAAAGCTCGCCGTCGTTGCGGAAGAACTGATTGGCCTGGTGCACGCCCTGTACCTGGTCGAGGGCCGCCGACACCTTGGCGAGTTGGGCCTCGCGTGTGCCAAACTGCGTGGCTGTGGCGCTGTAGGCGACGAAGTCCTGATTGGTGATGTCCTTTGGGTAACCGTTGCTAACGAAGAGGTCGCGGTCACCATCGTTGTCGAAGTCCGCCAGTAGCGGAGCCCAGCTCCAGTCGGTAGCCGCGATTCCGGCCTGGAGTCCGACCTCGCTGAAGGTCCCGTCGCCATTGGCGCGTTGGAGGGTATTGCGGACGTACTGTTTGGTGTACCCGCGGGATTCGCTGATGCGATCTGCCTGAACCGGGACATCCGCAAACATCATCTTCCGGCGGAGGTTATCGTCCGGCAGCATATCCACTGTCACGATTTCGGCTAGGCCGTCCCCATCGAGATCAGCTACGTCGACACCCATGGCATTGTAGCTCGTGTGCTGCAGTGCTGTTCTACTGCTTTCGCGAAAACCCTCCCCGCCGTCGTTGATGAGTAGCAGATCGTCGGAGAGGAAGTCGTTTGCGACGTAAACATCGGATAGGCCATCCTCGTTAAAATCGTGAACCGCAACTCCGAGTCCCCACCCTTCCGTCTTGACGTAGTCGGTGGTTTCAAAGCGGGGTGAGGCCGCGGAGCCACGGTTGCGATAGACGACATCGACGCTGGCCCCTCGTCCACTCGTGTCGGTGCCCCGGGGCGTATTCCGAGATTCGTCCTCGATAGCGTTGTTGAGCAGGTAGAGGTCTAGGTCTCCGTCGCCCTCGAGGTCGAGCCAGGCGCTGTGCGTGGAGTAGCTGCGGTTGTCGAGCCCGAACTCCGACGCAGCCTCTCGGAAGCGAACGGCTCCATCGACGGCGTCGCCATCCTGTACAAAGAGCAAGTTTGGGGCAGCTCGTCCCCCCGTGATGTCGAGCGTCGCGAAAAAGATATCGTCGCGACCGTCCCCGTCGAAATCGGCCACATTGACGCCGGCGCACCAGTTCGAAGTGACCATGCCACTTGCCTCAGTGATGTCCTCGAACTCCCAGGGCGCACGTTGGAGGTAGATTTTACTCGATACTCGGTTCCCGGCGAAGACCAAATCGGGGAGGCCATTACCGTCAAAGTCGCCCACCCCGACGCCACCGCCGTTGTAGATGTACTCGTACAGGAGGATGTTGAAGCTGTCGGAGGTCTCGATACGATTGACGAAGTCAACCCCAGAGTCGGTCATCTCGACGCGCTCAAAGCGGTGGGTTGGAGCAGGCTCCCCACAAGTCCAACCGCCAAATGCCACTGCGGATAGGGCTACTCTCCTGAGTAAGCAAGCGAGGGTAGGCTGTGTGGTCAAAGCGTTGCGGATGGTCGAAGCTCGGTGAAAACAACGAGGGGGCAACCTATATATAGGCTGCCCCCTCGAGAGTCTACGTCCTGTAGGACGTGAGTATTGATCGGTATCCTAGTTGTACCCAGGGTTCTGATCGGCCTGCGTCAACGACGGGTTGTTGATGATCTCCCCGTTGGGGATGGGCAGTACCCGGTCGTTCGGCTCGTACGACGGGATCTCATACTCGGCAGGCAAAATGCCTGCATCACGCCAGCGGCGAAGGTCGCGCCACCGGATCTGCTCGTAAGCAAGTTCGACGGTACGCTCGTACTGAACGGCACGCACGAGGTTACTCGCGAATTCGGTGGTCTCGACGCCTGGAGCCCCTACACGGTTGCGCACCTGTGCGAGGTACCCTCGGGCGGCTGCATCGTCACCTTGGCGGGCTTCGATCTCGGCGAGCAGGAGAAGGACATCAGCGTAGCGCATGATAATCAAGTTGGTCGTCGCGGTGCGGTAAGAACCCTGCAGTTCTTTATAGAACACGCCGTACTTGTAAACGCCGGCGTATACGTTCCTACCACATAGGTCAACTGAAGTACCATTGCCGTTTGGCGAGTAAATTCCGCGCTGTTCCGGCCCGCCGATGGAGTCACCGCGGAAGACGAAGGTTCCCGCAAAACGAGGGTCTGTGTAGCTCTCGCCACAACTCTCCTGTGCGAAGGCCTGCATGAATTGTAGCGAGGGTTGTACGTTGTGCCAGAACGGGCCGTACTCCTGAGCGCGGACAGTCTTCGAGTCGGCCGTCACCCCTGAGCCACTCCAGTCGAAGTCGCCAATGGCGGAGAAAACGATCTCGTAGATGTTCTCCGAAAGGAAGTCGTTCTCCTCAGTAAAGAGTAGATTAAAGTCCTCTACGAGACTATAGGTCCCTGAAGCGACTACCGCCTCGAGTGCTGTTTTGGCCTCGTCCAGTTCGTTCTCTTGCATGTGGCTACGCCCGAGTATAGCTAAGGCGGCACCGCTCGTGGCGCGACCGCGAATGCCTTGGGGTCGGGTGGCGGGCAAGTTGGCGGCTGCAAAGGCGAGGTCGGCCTGCGCGAAGTCGAAGGTTTCGGCCTCGGTCGACCGCGCTTTTGCGTCATCGGGCGTAAGGACCACAGCACTGTACAGAGGCACACCACCGTAGTGGGTAGCCAACTCATTGTACGCCCAACCACGTAAGAAGCGCGCCTCGCCAGCGAACGCATTGAGATCCGCGTCGGAGATCGTGTTGTCGGGTCGAGCACGCGTACGCTCGATACCCTCGAGCGTCGTGTTCATATGATGGATGATCTCGAAGAGCGCCGACCAGTAGGACCCAACCTCTCCATCGGTGCTAAGGGAAGTCCCGTTGATAAAACGTGGGAGCGATCCAATCAGCGCCTGCGTGCCGGCGAGTTCCCCGCCGCGCAGATCGTTGAGGAAGAAGTAAAGGCGTGACCCTAGGTTGACCCCCTGCTGCACCGCATAGCCACCGTAAAGCCCGGACTCGATCTGGGAAGGGAGGGTAAAGAAGGATTCGGGAGTAACGTTGTTTGGGTCGAGCTGGTCGAGGTCTTCTTCGTTACACGAGAGCACGGCGGCGCATGAAAGCGCGGCAGCGAACAGTAAGCGGTATTTCATAATCCGAGGTTTATGTTATTTGAAAGAACGAGCATGGAGAATTGTTGTGCGTTAAAACTGTACTTGAGCACCAAATAGGAAGCTTTGTCCCTGCGGATAAACCCCATTGTCAAATCCCCGACTCGTTACGCCTCCTC
Source organism: Lewinellaceae bacterium (assembly GCA_963837005.1). GTDB lineage: Bacteria > Bacteroidota > Bacteroidia > Chitinophagales > Saprospiraceae > CALDTK01. Next base: position 103,586 of record CAWIMC010000022.1, on the reverse strand, counting down.
CGATTTCCGGATCGAGACCCGAGTAGCCCGTGATCGTGAAGAGGTTCTGCGTAGAACCATACACGCGTAACGAACTGGCGCTCGACCCGAACGGTAGATCGAAGCGGTATCCGATAGTGAGGTTCTTGAGGCGCAGGTAGGAGCCATCCTCCACGAAGAAGCTTGACGTACGGTTGTTGTTGTTCGGATCGCCAGCACGCACAGCGGGAATGTCCGCGTTTGGATTGGTAGCCGAGAAAGCTCCGGTGAGGCGCTCCTCCGCGACGTTGAAGAGGCGATCCGTTTGGAACGTGAGGGCTTTCGCCCCGTTGTAGATGTCGTTGCCCTGCGAACCCTGGAAGAAGAGGCTCAAGTCGAAGTTCTTGTATGTGGCTCCGAAATTGGCTCCGTAAACGAAGTCCGGCAGGTAGCTGCCAATGATGGTGCGGTCGAGGTTGTCGATGACGCCGTCCGGCATACCCGTCTCGTTGCCCTCGTCATCGAGGCCGTTGATGTCGGCGTAGCGGAAGTCGCCGACGCCGGTCTCGTCCTCCTGTGTGGGGCCATTAGCGAGATCGGCTTCCGTGCGGATGATGCCGTCGACGACGAAACCGTAGAAAGATCCGATCGGGTCGCCTACGCGCGTGATCGCAGAGGTGAAGTTTCCTGTCTGTATACCTTGATCGTTGCGCTCGATGGTCCTGTCTTCGGAAGCGAGTCGAAGGACCTCGTTGGTCGCACGGCTGAGGTTGAGACGGACGTTCCAGCGGAAATCGGTATTCGGCTTGGAGAAGTATGCCCCTTGAAACTCGAAGCCGCTATTGGTGAGGGCCCCAATGTTCGCCGTTGTCGGGCCGAGACCAGTCGAGGGCGCGAGTATTACATCGTCTATCAGGTTGTCGACGTTGCGGTCGTAGTACTCTACCGAGAAATTGATGCGATTATTCAGAAAGCCTGCATCGAGACCGATATTGAACATGTCGGTCTTCTCCCAACTCAGGTCGGTGTTACCCGAATTGAGAATCCGGGCAATCGTGCCTTGGTTCTCTCCATCCAGCGTAACGGCGTTTGCGTTCTGGATGATGAGCGACTGGAAGCTGTAGGCCCTCCCAAAGTCATTGCCTACCTGCCCGTAACTACCGCGTAGTTTGAGTTCGCTGAAGGGAGTGTTCGCCATGAAGGGCTCTTCGGAGATCCGCCAGCCGAGGGCACCGGCGTAGAACACCTCCTCGCGGTTTCCGGGAGCGAGGGCCGAGTTGGCATCCTGACGTGCGCTCGCGGAGACGAGGTATTTGCCTTTGTACGAGTAGGCCGCGCGCCCAACGAGGGACTGAAGCACTCGCTTGAACTCGGAAGTACTGGCCTGGATGTTGACCGCGCCGCCGATCGTGACGAAGTCGTTCGTCGGGTACTGCCCAGAGATGTTGTTGTTCGACGATCTGAACTGTTGTTCCTCCCCGACGACGAGTGCGTCGATCGAGTGATCGCCGAAAACTCGGTTGTACCCAAGTTGAACGTTCAAGAGTGGGTTGTACGAGCGACCGCGATTCTGGAATACCGTGTTTTCGATGCTGGTTAGCGTTGACTCATAGATTGGATTCTGTCCGTTTTTCGTAAAGTCGCTAAAGGACAAGCCGTACATCGCGCGGACCTTAAAGCCATTGAGGAATTCGTATCCCCCGTAGACCGTACCGATCAAACGTCCGACTTGGTCCTGGTTCTTGAGCAGGTTGGCGAAAGCAACAGGGTTGGCGGGGTCGGCCGAGTCGAGGCCCTGGTCGGCACCTGAGAACCCCCCAATGTTGCGGCTGTCGCGGATCGGGAGATACGGGATCTGTCGCCACGCCGGGATGAAGGGGTTTCCGAAGGAGATGTCGCGCTGGTCGTACACGATTCCGAGCGTCTGGCCGAAGGAGAAGCCGCCGCCTAAGTTGTGGTCGGAGTTGATCCGAAAGTTGTACCGCTCGTACGGCGTGTTGATAATGACGCCCTCTTGTTTGAGATAGCCCCCAGAGGCGTAGAAGCTAGACACCTCGTTTCCGCCAGAGATATTGACGCTGTTCTGTGTGAGAAGGCCGTTCTGGAAAATGGCGTCTTGCCAGTCGGTGTTCGTTTGTCGGTAGGTCTGGGTCGAGCCGGGGCCCTGCCCGGGGACGACCTCGTCGAGGTCGCGCGTCAGGCCATCCTCGAGAAACAGGTCGGTGTATTGGATGTATTGATCGGTGTTGAGGAGGTTTAGGCGGCGGTTCTGCTGTTGGACGCCTATCGTCGACTCAGCTCCGACGCGGATGCCTTGCTTCCCGCGACCGCTCTTCGTCGTGATGATGAGGACGCCGTTGGCTCCACGTGAGCCATATACAGCGGTAGAGGAGGCGTCTTTCAGAACGGAGATCGACTCGATATCTCGGCTGTCGAAGCTGTTGAGGCCATCGACCGGTTGCCCGTCGACGACGATCAGTGGACCGGTCCCGAAGTTGATCGAGCCAACGCCGCGAACCTCGATGATCGGCTCGCTACCGGGTTGGCCCTGGTTGATGACCTGAACTCCCGAAAGCCGTCCTTGGATGGCCTCGCCGAGGTTGGCGACTGTGAGTTGGCTTATCTCGCGGCCGTCAACCGAGGACACCGCCCCGGTGATGGCTTCGCGGCGCTGCTCGCCGTAGCCGATCACGACGACATCCGTCATTACTTCCGAGTTAGTACCCATCTGGACATCCATATTGGACCCGGTCACCGTGGTCTCGCTGGTCTGGAACCCGACGTAGCTAAACACGAGTCGGTCACCGGGGTCGGCGCTTAGACTAAAAGCCCCATCGAAGTCGGTTACCGTACCCACGGTCGTGCCTTTCTTGATGACAGTCACGCCAATGAGGGGGTCACCAGCCTCATCGACGACGGTCCCGCTCACAGTTTGGGCGAAGGAGGCCGCTGTGATCAGGCAGGCACCTAATAGGAAGGTTAGTTTTTGGTAGAGTTGGCTCATGTTCAGTGTTTTAATAACTAGTGGACAGCTTAGGTACGAGTGGTTGGTGTCGTTTCGACGGCAAGCTACGAAAAAAGCGAAACTCGTTCAGCAATCTTAAAACAATCGACCAACTATACTGAGGTGTCCGGTACGATATTTGGCTGCGGGTCCTTCGCACTAGGTTTTCCAGTGCTTTCGGAGAGGCAAGGCTGCGTTGACGTATTGCTTTGTGCTCACGCTGAACAAATCCCGCTGCAGAGGGTGGCCTCCCCAACCGTGTGCTCGTGACTTGCGTTCTTAGTTCCGACCTTTGCCGCGCATGGAAGACACCCCCCAATTCGCCTGTTTCGGGTCTGTTTGGCTTCACCGGTTGTCGGCACCTTTGCTGCTCCTGGTCACAGTGCTCGTTTTGGCGAAAGCCGCCCCCCTCGCCGCCCAAACCCCCGCCGCCTCACTCTCCGGCACCCTCGTCGACGAGGCCGGCCAAACCCTCATCGGTGCCACTGTCCTCGCGAAGCCTGGTCTGCAAGGCACGAGTGCGGATGCCGACGGTAACTGGACCCTCGACGCTCCCGACGCCGACAGCCTCCAGTTCAGCTACGTCGGCTACGGCACGCGAACCATCGCCATTACGGCTCTTCCGCCCGATGGGCGCATCCTACTGGGCGGTAGCCAAAACCTGGGCGAAATCGTGGTCGCCGCCCGCAAATTGGGCACCTTCACCTCGGTGCTCGACCCGCGCCACGTCGAGACCATCACGAGCCACGAACTCAAAAAGGCCCCCTGCTGCAACCTCGGCGAGAGCTTCGAGACCAACGCCGCCGTCGACGTGAGTTATCGCGACGCCGCCACGGGCGCCCGCGAGATGCAGGTGCTCGGGCTGCGCGGCATCTACTCCCAGCTCCTCGTCGAGAAGCGGCCTACACTATATGGTCTCGCCGCGCCGATCGCCCTCGACCTCATCGCCGGTACCTGGCTGGAGTCCATCCAGATCGGCAAGGGCGCCGCCAGCGTGCAGACCGGCCCGAATGCGCTCGCCGGGCAGGTCAACACCGAACTCGTCAAGCCGAGTACTTCCGATCCGCTGTTCGTCAATCTCTTCGCCGCGGGCACGGGCCGCTTCGAGGCCAATGTGCACACGATGAAGAAGTGGAACGATCAGCAGGAGTCCGGCCTCCTCCTGCACGGCAGCCAGAACCTCCAGAACATGGACCGCGACCGTGACGGCTTCTACGAGCAGCCGGGCCGCACGACGCTCTCGGGCATGGCGCGCCACTTCGTGAGTACCGACAAGTGGGCTGGCCAGGTCAACGTCTGGGGCGTCACCGACCGACGCGAGGGCGGACAGACCGACCACATGGCGAGTGACTTGCCGGGCCACAACCACGGCGAGGAACGCTACATGATCACGCAGGCCAACGACAGGGTGGAGGCTTTCGCCAAAACCGCCTACCTCGGGTTCGATCGTGCCTTGACCAGCATTGGCGTCATCGGCGGGGCTACCTACCACAAACTCGACAATGCCTACGGTCCGACGCTGCACCGCGCCGACCAGCGCTCCGGCTACCTCTCGACACTCTACACGAGCTACCTCGGCAACACGGCGCACACCTACACCGTCGGCGGGACCGTCCAGTACGACGATTATCAGGAGCGACTCGCCAGCACCGATTACGACCGCACGGAGCGCGTGGCGGGCGCCTTTGGGGAGTACACCTACGACCGGCCCGCGGTCGATAGTGGGGTAGGGCTGTCCCTGATCGGCGGTCTGCGGGTGGACCATCATTCGCTGGGCGGCTGGCAGGCGCTGCCCCGGGTCAACGTCAAGGTGAGTCCGACGGCACAGACGGCCTTTCGCGCGAGTGCCGGTCGTGCCTACCGCTCGGCCCAGGTCATCGCTGAGAACATCCGTCTCTTGCCCAGCAGTCGCAAGTTCTTCATCGAAGAGCCCCTGCGCCTGGAGACGGGGTGGAACTACGGTTTTGCGGTAACGCACAACATCGGCGAGCCGGGCACGGAGCGCAACTTCCAGCCCAACGCCCAGCTCGGGCTCGACCTCTACGCCACGGTCTTCGACAACATCATCACCGTCGACCAGGAGACAACCACCGCCTTGACGCGGGTCACCAATGCCGTCGGGGCTGCCCGCACCTACGCCGTGATGGCGAGCCTGAATTTGGAGTTGCTACCGGGTTTTGGCGTCAAGCTGGCGTACAAACACGTGGATTCGCGGCAGACTTACCTCAATGGCGTCCAACTCGCGGTGCCCTACGTAGCGAAGTTCCGTGGACTGCTGGCCACTGACTACGAGACGCTCGACAAGCGCTGGCGCTTTAATGCGAACGTGCAGTGGGTCGGTCCGCAGCGCTTGCCCGGCAAGAGCGCCTTCGCTGAGAATGCGGTCGAGGTCTCGCAGCCGCTCATCTTCGAGGCCCCGAGCTTTGCGCTGGTCAACGTGCAGGCGACCTATGTGGTCAACGACTTCCTGGAGGTCTACGCGGGTGCCGAAAACCTCACCGACTATCGCCAGCGCAATGCCATTTTGGGCGCCGAAAATCCTAATCAAGGCTACTTTGACGCGAGCCGAGTCTATGCACCAATGGTCGGGCGGATGCCTTACGCGGGTTTGCGGTACACGTTAAACAAAGACTAAACCGGCGTGACATTTGTGGCTAGAGCCTTAACTTTGGAACCGAGTTGTCAGATTGTCACACCACGCTTGGCCGCCTCGCCATGACGCCCCCGCGGCAGCCCATCCTCCCATCAACTCATCTCCCCATCCTCCCATCTCCTCAACTCCCATCATGAGAATCATCAAGTCCTCCTTCCTTCTCCTTTCCCTCGCCCTCGTCATGAGTGCTTTTACGCTTGCCAGCAAAACCGTCAAGATCCAGACCAACGCCGTGTGTGGGATGTGCAAGGACCGGATCGAGTCGGTGATCGGCGGTCTTGACGGCGTAGAGTCGGTGCGCCTCGACCTCACGACCAAGAAGGTCAAGATTAGCTTCGACGACACCAAGCAAAGCGAGGCCTCCTTACGGATGGCCATCACCAAAATCGGCTACTCCGCCGAGGAGCTCCCCGCCGATGCCGAGGCCCAGGCTGCGCTTCCAGGTTGCTGCAAATCGCCCGAAGACGGCGGCAAGGGCTGCCACAGCGATAAGAAAGGCTAGGAGTAAAGGTTTCGGCGTAACTTCGCGCCCCGATACCCGTTAGGGTGTAGGCATGAGTACCAACCGGGTCGGTTGGCCGAGTGGTTAGGCAAAGCTCTGCAAAAGCTTGTACAGCGGTTCAAATCCGCTACCGACCTCCGATGTAAGTCGTAAGCCCTTGACTCGTAGAGAGTTGAGGGCTTTTTTGTACACGTTATACCGCTGATGCTTACTAGGATAGTCCTCATTTCAGCGCTGAGCTTCGGGATAGCGTCCGTCGTGAGCGCCTACCGATTGCCTATCGGACTCGGGATCGTGCAACCGAAAGTCGACACCGGGGTAGCCATCGAACTCTACGCCGATATAGACGCGGCGCTTCCGACGTGGCGGTTCGCCATTGTTGAAGATCCTGGACTTCAGAGCCTCACGTTGGTTCCGCAGCTCCCCGCATCCTTCCGTATTGAAGGGATTTCACTCGACTATTACATCTTCACTTTCCGGGTGGTCTCCACTACTGAAGAATGCTTGGAAGTCATTACCAATGGAGAAGACGGGCGGACGATGTGGCTGCGTCGCGGACCAGCAAATATTTTCAAGTCGTGGGAGAAATTCCTCCTCGAAGATGTGACAAACTTTGACCGCCTCGATGCTTCAGAGAACCCTATCAGCCAGAAGCCGCTCCAAACGGCAGTGATCGTACCCTACCAGGGGCAAGACTGTTTTGCGCCCTTGGAGATTCGGGGTCATTGGGTGCGGGTAAAGACATCGATCCTGTGCGACTACGACGGCTCGGATGTGCAAGAGCTGAAAGGGGCCTGGGTACGGTGGCGTGACGACGACTACTTACTTATCACATATGGGTTGACCTGTTGAAAGGAGTGGCTGAGGTTTTCGCCAAAACCCTGTTCGCATACTTGCGGTCGATGGCGCTGTAGTGCCGCAGGCATCCATGTAGGTTAGGTATTAATAGACAGGCGATTTCGATCTCACCTACCGTGATGTTTGTATGTCGGCTGGTCTTTCAGCTTGTTAGACAAGCACCTTAGCATCGGTTAGGTGGGCGAGCACGATACCTGCGTGGCTTTCCTCGCGACTTCTATGGCCGGGGTCGGGTCGTTCGATGCCTTCGGTTATTTCGCCGAGCATCCTAGGGAGTGTATACAATTGTGCTTTAGCGAAGACTAGCTACTTAGCAGTGAGAGACTGGGCGCAACAGGTTTTGGCGTAAGCTGAAAACCCTTTGGGAGCTAAACGAGAAGGTCTACCAGCCAGTGAACTGAGCGATCAGACAACCTTCAACCGCAGCGCCAATCAGCGGTAGCGCTACGCCGCCACCATGCTCGGCAGCACGGCCGTCATCAGCCAGAAATCCTCGATCTTCTGTACGATCTCGAAAAAGCGGTCGAAGTCCACGGGCTTGTTGATGTAGCAATTTACGTGGAGGTTGTAGCTCTTCATGATGTCGGCCTCGGCGTTGGAGGTCGTGAGCACGACGACGGGAATGCGCTTGAGTAAGGGATCGGTCTTGATGTCGAGCAGGACCTCGCGACCGTCGCGTTTCGGGAGGTTGAGGTCGAGCAGGATGAGGTCCGGAGTCTTGGCCTCCGTGAAGGGAGCCTCGCCGCGGAGGTACGCGATCGCCTCGACGCCGTCGCGGGCCACATCGAGGACGACGGGGATGTTACCCTCGCGGAAAGCCTCCTGCGTGAGGCGTACATCCCCGGGATTGTCTTCGACGAGGAGGATGTTGACGGCGCGGCGGTTCACTTGCATAGTACCTAGGGCTACTCAAAGCATGTACCAGATTTTGGTTAGTCGCACTTTTTCGATTGGCGAAGTCCGCACCCCGGGCTGTATCCTTGCCGCATGCCCGAGCCGACCCCGTCAACGGCCGCCCTCGCGGAAGCTTTCGAGGCCTTCGCCGAGCGGCAGACCTTCGATGCTACTCCTACGACGCTCTACGATCCGATCCGCTACGCGATGGCGGCGCGGGGGAAATACGTGCGTCCGCTCTTGCTGCTCCAGGCCCACGCCCTCGGGAACGCCGATCCGACGCCCGCGCTCCCGGCAGCGTACGCCGTAGAACTGTTCCACAACTTCACGCTGCTCCACGACGACATCATGGATGCGGCCGACACGCGTCGCGGTCGTCCGAGTGTCCACATCGCCTTCAACGAACCGACGGCAATCCTGGCGGGCGACGCGATGCTGATCCGTAGCTATGCCTACTTGCTGGACCACTACGACGGGGCGCAGGCCGTGAAGCTGCTGCGCCTCTTCGGCGATATGGCGGCGCGACTCTGCGAGGGGCAGCAGCGCGACATGGACATGGAGGCGGGCGTCGGCGGGGCTTATAGCTATCCCCACTACCTCGAGATGATCGCCGGCAAAACAGGGGTTCTCATCACGGCAGCCCTCACGATGGGAGCGACGATCGCCGGCTTGCCCGAAGCGACGATCACCAGACTCGCGCGGGCGGGCGATCTTGCGGGCCGCTCCTTCCAGATCCTCGACGACGTGTTGGACACCTTCAGCACCAAAGAGCTGACCGGGAAGATGGACTACGGCGACGTGCGCCGCGGCAAACAGTCGGCCCCCTTCCTCCGCGCTCTCGAACTGGCGGACGCCGAGACGCGCGTCTGGCTAATCGACGCCTACCGACTCAGCCCAGGCGAACGCGAACTCCTCGTTCCGGACATCCTAGCCCGGTTCCGGGACTTAGGCGTCGAGGCCGAACTCCGCGCGGAGGTAGAAGTCCTTACGGCGGACGCCCTGGCGGAAATAGCCTCGCTGGACGTCGACGCGAGCGCCCGCGAAGGGCTGCGCAAGATGTTGGCGTTGTTGGCCAATCGGAAATTTTAGGCAAGGCAGGTCCTACCGCCAAGACCTTAGAACGGCAGGAAGAAACCTCGCCCCTCCTACCGCTAGACATCAATGTTTGCTTCAGTACACATCCAGCTTTGGCGAGCCTTTGCGTTCTCCTCAGCGCGAAGCGCCCTTGCGCCCTACTTCAAGTAAGACGGGCCTTTGCGCACTTGGCGTCTCCTTTGCGTAGCGTAGCGGCTTTGCGTTCCACTCCCCAGAAAGATCCAATCTGCAAAAAGGTCTAGGGGTATGTTCGCCCCTATACTCCCGCCAACCACAGCCTCCCATTCTCCCAGCCGCCTTCCAGCTCGGCTCCCTGCTTTGTGTAGAAGGCCTTGGCCGACGCATTCCAGTCCAACACCTGCCACTTGATGCTCGTGCAGCCGCCCGCCTGCGCCGCCTCGACGAGACTAGCCCAGAGTGCCTCCCCAATGCCGCGCCGACGTTGATCAGGCGCGACGACGAAGTCCTCCAAGTAGAGCATTCGACCTTTCCACGTAGAGTAAGACCAGAAGTAGATCATGGCCCCGACGATGGTCCCGTCTGCGTCCTCGGCGACGAGGAGTTCGAACCATCCCTCGGCTAGGTCCTCGCGATAGATGGCGGGCGTAGTGACGACTTCCTCGGGCAGGCGCTCGAAAGCGGCGAGTTCCTCGACGAGTGCGAAGACGGCTTCGAGGTCGGCCGATGCCCCGCGGCGCACTGTGACGTGAGGAGTAGCATCTGGGGCGGTCTGGCTCATGGCGTGAAGGACGGGCAAGCAAGCTCGTCCGCCAAACTCCTGTCACTACCCATTAACGTCCACAGAGACGACCTTCAGCACCACGATACTCGTGAAGTCCTCGCCAAAGACTTCGGGCAGGAGCGTGCCGAGCGCTCCCCAAACGAGGTCGAAGGGGCCGTAGATCTGCGTGCTGAGTGGATTGGCGAGTGTCTCGCAGCCCTCGACTCGGCGAAGTTTGTTGATGAAGGCGATGATGGGGGCCTTGTAGTCGGGCGTGAGCGGGTAGAGGCTGATGTCGACGGAGATGCGGGGGCTGGGCATGGAATGAAGGACTTGTTTGGAGGCCGTAAGGGAGTGCAAAGGGGACGCCGGGCGTACGGCATTGTTCGTACCGAGATACGGTGAATCTACCCGTTAGCGAAAGCTTTCATATGTCGTGGGGCCGTCGGGCGTGGGGCGGTACTTATGTTTGTCGAAAGTCACACGCCGGCCTCGGCGAGGGCTAACGAGAAACACTAAACCTATGGCGAGCCGCCGCACCAAAACCGCCGAGGAGACCAGCCGCGACGACCGTTACCGCAAGATCGCCGGCGTCACCGCCCTCACGCTCTCGCTCTACCTCTGCCTCGCGTTCATCTCCTACCTCTTCACTTGGAAGGACGACGCGGACGGCGTCCTGACCTACGGCTGGGGCATCCTTTTCACGGAGGTCGAGGTCGCCAACTGGCTCGGACCCCTCGGAGCCATCACCTCGCACACTGCCTTCTTCAATGGCTTCGGGGCGACGAGCTTCCTGTTCGTGTACCTGCTGGGCATCACGGGCCTCGCCATTCTACAGCGCCGACCGCTCGTCAAGCTGCAACGTCAACTGCGCTGGGGGCTGGCAGGGCTCATGGGCCTGTCCATCATGCTGGCGTTTCTGTTCCAGGTGGTCGATTTCCCAGTGGGTGGCGCGTACGGGTATTTAGTGGCGAGTTTCCTCGAAAACCTAATCGGCGTGCCAGGCATGCTGCTGCTCATCGCGCTGGTGATCGTCGTGCTGGTCGTGTGGATTTTCGACCCATCGCTAGAGGAAATCAGGAGTGGGCAACTGCTCGATCGCGTCGAGTTCAAAGCGGCTATTCCCGTTGGGATCACCGACCTGGTCGGGCGCTTCCAGCGGCGATCGTCCGCCAGCGATACCGACAGCACGAAAGGCGGCACCAAAACGTCCAAGAAAAGCGGCAACAGCAAGATCATCAGCTACGAGGACGAGGACGACGAGCAGGGGGCCGATGCTTCAGAGGAGGGCGTTCAGCTTTCGCTAAAACCCGAGACTCCTGTCGCAAAGCCGTCTGCTAAGGCTGCGCCCCTGACCCTCGACGGTTCTGCGATCGACCTCACCGAAACCGGCGACGACAACGTCGCCACGCCTCCCGCCACCGTGCAGGCCTCCATGGAAGACCTCGAACTCGAGGTCACCTACGCGAAGGGCGACGAAGAGGGCGACGCTGCCGAAGAAGACGCAGGCACGAGTGCAGAAGCGGGTGCCAACGGAACCCTGCCGGGCAGTTTTGGCGCTAAGCCCCAAGATAACGTCCGTGACATCCTCGCTGCCGAAGGCGAGACCGAAGCCGAGGAACAAGGCCCCTACGATCCGAAACTCGACCTCAGCGACTACCGCTACCCGGAGATCTCCCTGCTCGTCAAGTACGAGGACGTCGGCGAACCCGTCACGCGTGAGGAGCTCATCGAGAACAAGGGCCAGATCGTCGAGAGTCTCCGCAGTTTCGGCCTGGAGATCATCAGCATCTCGGCCACGGTCGGACCGACGATCACGCTCTACGAAATCGTGCCGGCGCCCGGCGTGCGCATCTCGAAGTTCCGCAACATCTCCGACGACATCGCCCTGAGCCTCAGCGCCCTCGGCATTCGGATCATCGCTCCGATTCCTGGGCGCGGGTCCATCGGTATCGAGGTGCCGAACAAGAACCGCCAGATGGTAGCCCTACGCGATGTGCTGATGGCGGACAAGTTTCGCAAGGCCAAGATGGCGCTCCCGATCGCGCTCGGCAAGACCATCCAGAACGAAACCCTCGTCGTGGACCTCGCCAAGATGCCCCACCTCCTCATCGCCGGTGCGACGGGGCAGGGCAAGTCGGTCGGCATCAACACCATCATCATGAGCCTGCTCTACAAGCAGCACCCCGCCGAGGTGAAGCTCGTGCTCGTCGACCCGAAGAAGGTGGAGCTGTCGCTGTACTCCCGCCTCGAGAACCACTTCCTCACGCTGATGCCCGGCCAGGAGGAGTCGATCATCACGGAGAACAAGAAGGTCATCAACACGCTCAACTCGCTGGTCATCGAGATGGACGAGCGCTACAAGCTGCTCAAGTTGGCTGGCGTGCGCCACATCACGGAGTACAACGTCAAGTTTACCGAGCGGCGCCTCAATCCGAACGACGGACACAAGTTCCTGCCGTACATCGTGATGATCATCGACGAGTTCGCGGACCTCATCATGACGGCCGGCAAGGAGATCGAGGCCCCGATCGCGCGGATCGCCCAGCTCGCGCGTGCCGTCGGGATGCACCTCATCATCGCTACGCAGCGCCCGAGCGTCAAGATCATTACGGGGGCGATCAAGGCCAACTTCCCGGCGCGTCTCGCCTTCCGGGTCACGAGCCTCATCGACAGCCGCACGATCTTGGACAGTGGGGGAGCGGAGCAGCTCGTCGGCCAGGGCGATATGTTGCTGTCGCAGGGCACCGATAACGTCCGCATCCAGTGTGCCTTCGTGGACACGCCAGAGGTAGACCGCGTGCTCGATTTCATCGGCGAGCAGCAGGGCTTCTACGATCCGTACATGCTGCCGGAGTTCGTCGGCGAAGAGGACACCGCTGCCCCGGCGGAGCGCCTCACGCCCGACTCGGCAGACGAGAAGTTGCGCGAGGCCGCCCACGTGGTGGTCGACAACCTGGTAGGCTCGACATCCTTACTACAGCGCCGCATGGAGGTCGGCTTCAACCGCGCCGGTCGCATCATGGACCAGTTGTGCATGCTCGGCATCGTCGGCGAGGCCCGCGGGTCGAAGCCGCGCGAGGTGCACGTCCGGGACATCGTGGAGCTGGAGCATATGCTGGATCTCTTCTACCAGGGGTAGACAGGCCTTTGGCCTGATGGGGCTGTGCTGTCGTGTACAAACGTGAGGGGTACTGAAGCCTGGTCACTGCTTCTTCAGTTCTCAGTTCTCAGTTCTCAGTTCGAGTTCTCGTCAGTTTTCAGTTCTCAGGTACGAACGTGAGGGGTACTGAATGTTGGTCACTGCCTCCCCTTAGAGGTTCACCATCCGCGCAAGCACCTTGCCGGGCTGCAGGTACCTTAGCATCGCGCTCGGGTCGCGGGCGGCGAGTACAGGGATGCGCCAGCTGAAGAGGCGGAGGTCGGCGTCGGGGGGGAAGTCTCCTAGGAAACGCTGGGCGACGGGCTCGTAGCGGAGATCCGTCTCGGGGGCGGCGAGCCACATTTCGTAGGTCTCAGCGAGGGCATCGTAGCCAACGAAGAGTTCGCCGAGCGGTACGGCCGTGGCGAGGGCGAGCATCTGGACGTGCGGCAGCGGTCCGGTGCTGGAGAAGCTCGTGTAGTAGTGTTCGGCGAGCGGCATCACGACGAGATGGCTGTCGATGTTGCTTTGCTCGAGGGAGAGTTGCAGCTCGACGAGGCGGCGCTCGATGAGTTGGTGGGGGAGCGGGCGGGCGAGGACGTCCTGCATGTCGCCCCAGGTCTCGTCGAGGAAGGTCCGCCCCTCCAGGTCGGGGAGGCGCATTTTGTAGGCGAAAGGTCCCAGCCCCACCACGCAGTACCCCGGATAGTAGTAGTCGATCTCTCCGAGGTGGCGGCAGTAGTCCATCTCGAGCAAGAGCGTCGCAAACCCGAGACTTTCAGCCGCGTAGGCCGGATCGTAGCACCCGAACAGGGAGGCGGCGGTCCGGTCGCCGATGTCGAAACACGACATCCCCACGAGGACGCCGTCGCGCTCGATGCGGAGGCAAAAGGTTTGGAAGGGGATGGCGGGGAGGTCTTCGCCGAGCACTTCCGCAATCGTTTCGGGGACATCGAGCGGATGGTGGGCCACGTAGCGCTCGTAAAGTTCGTCCTGGTCGGCGCTCGGGCGGTAGGGTCCCACGGTAATCGTGGAGCTGCGCTCGATGCGGCGCTGGAGTTTGCGCTGGGTCTTGGACAGTCGCGCGGTGTGCAAGGGGACGCGCGACCAGATCGTCGTGAAGACCTCGCCCTCGATGAAGATGTAGCGCGTTTGGCGCAGGGTGTGCCCGGCGCGGAAATAGCCCTCGGCGAGGTAGTCGTCCTGTTGTTTGGGAATGATCATCGGCCAGCGGCAAGGTAGGCCAAGCGCTGGGGCGGGCGTGGGGGTTTTGCCGAAAGGCGCATGACCTGGCTGCACAAGGACGAGCTGCTCACCGAGAGCGAGCGTAAGCAGGTCTTAATTCTGGTGTTGAAGCGCCCGCTTGGCAAGTTCGCCACCCGTCACTTGCCGCAGTGACCCCACGCCGGCAAACCGTAACTTCACCTCCTGCACCACCTCGTAGGGGAACCACCCGAGCGGCATCACGACCGTCGTCCCGTCCCGGATGTAGAACACGATTTCCAGCAACTTCACCTCGATCCGCTCGACGCGCGACATAGCCACTTTCTTGCCGCGGAAAAGGTAACCCTGCTCACCGGAGATCCGCCACCGCACGTGCCCCAGGGTGATCTCGACGTAGGTGCCGAGGCGGTTGGTGAAAACCCCGAAGGCCATCACGGCGACGAACAGCAGAGGGGCGACAATGGTAAGGACGAGTTCGAGCTTCCCGACCGACGGATCCGCCGAGACCTTTGTCCATTGTAGGTAGTTTACGTACAAATAGCCGGCGGCAATGAGGCCCAAGAGAATCTTGTACCACCACGTCATCGTGTAATTGGGCGCTTGGTGATAGGAGTAACGGGAGCGCGGCATAGCGGGCGGGGCGGGTTTTGGCGAGATCGAGGATTCGCGTGAGCAAAGCCTGAAAGTAGTGACCCCTGGCCACAGGTGACGGCTCAGATCGTCGGCGCTCGACCAAAATACCTGGACCTTCGACGTACGCGTGCGTTTCGAACCCGTCGGGGTCGCGTTTTGGCGAAAGCCTTCCGGCAAAACACCTCAGGCGAAAATAGATTGCCGAGACAGCACTCTACGCGTCGTCGCTCAATCACCCGTTCGTTACCTTTACGAGTTGCCGCCCCACGACTAGCCTCCCGCGCCATGCCAGACACCAAAACCGCCAAAAAGTCGACCAACAAGTTCCGCCTCGACTCGCCCTTCAAGCCGACCGGCGACCAGCCGCAGGCCATAAAGCGCCTGGCCGACGGCGTCCGCGCGGGCGAACCGGCGCAGGTCCTGCTCGGGGTGACCGGCTCGGGCAAGACCTTCACGATGGCCAATCTCATCGCGGAGTTGGGCAAGCCTACCATCGTGCTGACGCACAACAAGACCCTCACCGCGCAGCTCTACGGCGAGTTCCAGGATTTCTTCCCGGATGCGGCCGTGGAGTACTTCGTGAGCTACTACGATTACTACCAGCCGGAGGCCTACATCTCGACCTCGGATACCTACATCGAGAAGGACCTGTCGATCAATGAGGAGGTGGACAAGCTCCGGTTACGGGCGAGCTCGGCGCTGCTGAGCGGGCGGCGCGACGTGATTATCGTGGCCTCGGTGAGCTGCATCTACGGTATCGGCAACCCGGATGATTTTAAAGCAGGCGTGGTGAGGCTCCACACGGGGCAGCGGATCTCGCGCAACGGGCTGCTCTACAAACTCGTCGATGCGCTCTACTCCCGGACCGAGACGGACTTCCGGCGAGCGACCTTCCGCGTGCGCGGCGACACCGTCGACATCAACCTGCCCTACAATGAGGAGGGCCTGCGGATCGTCTTTTTCGGCGACGAGATCGAGGCTCTGGAGCGTATCGAGATCGAGAGCGGTAAGCGCATCGCGGCGGTGAATGACGCCGCTATTTTTCCGGCGGCGCTCTACATGGCGCCCAAGGATCGGATGCCGCAGATCATCAACCAGATCCAGGACGAGCTGCACCATCAGAAGACCTACTTCGAGCGGGAAGGGCGTTTGATCGAGGCGCAACGCATCGGCGAGCGGACCAACTTCGACCTCGAGATGATCCGCGAGCTAGGCTACTGCAACGGCGTCGAGAACTACTCGCGCTACTTCGACGGGCGGGCGCCGGGGACGCGCGGCTTCTGTTTGTTGGACTACTTCCCGGACGACTACCTGCTCATCATCGACGAGTCGCACCAGACGGTGCCGCAGGTGCGCGGGATGTGGGGCGGCGACCGCGCGCGCAAGTTGTCGCTGGTCAACTACGGGTTCCGCTTGCCGAGTGCGATGGACAACCGGCCGCTCAACTTCGACGAGTTCGAGGGACTCATCAACCAGGTCATCTACGTCTCGGCGACGCCCGGGGAGTACGAATTGGAGCAGACCGGCGGGGAGTTCGTCGAGCAGATCATCCGTCCGACGGGCCTGCTCGATCCACCGATCGAAGTGCGGCCGAGCATCAACCAGATCGACGATCTCTTGGACGAAATAAACGACAGGGTAGAGCGCGACGAACGTGTTTTGGTGACAACCCTAACCAAGCGTATGTCAGAGGAACTCACCAAGTACCTCACGAAGCTCAATCATAAAGTGCGCTACATCCACTCGGAAGTAGAGACGATGGAGCGCGTCGAGATATTAAGGGATCTAAGGATGGGCCACTTCGACGTCCTGGTCGGCGTCAACCTACTGCGTGAAGGTTTGGACCTGCCGGAAGTCTCGCTGGTCGCCATCCTCGACGCCGATAAGGAAGGCTTCTTGCGCAACGATCGCAGTCTCACGCAAACGGCCGGTCGCGCGGCGCGCAACGTCAACGGCAAGGTCCTCTTCTACGCCGACAAGGTCACCGAGGCGATGCAGCTCACGATCGACGAGACCAACCGCCGCCGCACGATCCAGCAGGCGTACAACGACGAACACGGGATCGTCCCGACGATGAACCGCAAGTCGAAGGAGGAGATCATGAACAAGCGCTCGATCCTGGATATCCGCGGCAAGCAGGCGAATGCTTACGTCGAGAACGAAACCCCGAGCATGGCCGCCGATCCGGTGGTGAAGTACATGAGTCGCGATGATTTGGAGAAGTTGATCAAGGTGACCGAAGGCAAGATGAAGCAGGCGGCGAAGGAGTTGGACTTTATTACGGCGGCGCAGTTTAGGGATGAGTTGTTTGCGTTGAAGAAGCAGGTTAAGTAGGGTGGGGAGGGCGCTGCGCGCTGGGAGGTTTTGGACTGGGGTTTTTGAACGCGGAGACGCGGAGGTGTTCTTTACTGGGGTGCTTGGCTGGCGATGGCTGGTAGTGTCGTGCTCGGCTGGCGGGCTTGCCAGTAGTGTCGTGGGGGGCGGTAGGTTCGACGCGCTCTGCGCGCAACCTCCCCCCCCACGAACGGCCGGTGCCCGGGCTTTGTGTCTCTTTGTGTGGCAGCGAAGCGCCTTTGTTAGAGCGAAGCGCCTTCGTGAGAAATAGGCTCTGCCGGGAGCGCTCGCCGGCGGACGGCTGAAAGGAGTTTGCCCGGTGTGGCTTAGCTTGGCTCGCGATGCCCCTGCTCCACCTAGCGATCCCTTACGACGAGGAGTTGATGTCCCGCGTGCGGCTCGTTCCCGGCGCCTACTGGGACAAGGGCCTCAGGCTATGGCTGGTGGCCGACAGCCCTCAGGTCCGGGACGCGATCAGGGCGCAAGGGCTGGGGTCGAGGGTAGTGGAGGCTTCCGCCAAAACGGATCACCTCGAGGGGGCTTCCGCCAAAACGAGCGTCGTGCGTCGCGCCAGGCCAGCCCGTGCGGAGGCGATCAGCCAGCCGCTCACGGATGCGCAGCAGCAGGCGGTCCAGTCGATGACCGAGACGCTGGTCCGGCGGCAGTACGCCTACAACACGCGCAAGGCGTACGTACACGCCTTTCGGAAGTTCTTGGAGGCACACGCGGTTTCTGCGCCGGAGACATTGACGCGTGCCGATATCGAGGCCTACCTCCTGGATCTCGTGCGCGAAAGCGGCATCTCCGAATCCTACCAGAACACCATCATCAACGCGATCAAGTTCTACTACGAGAAAGTGCTGGGGCGGGAGCGGACCGTTTACGAGATCGCACGGCCGCGCAGGTACGAGCCACTCGCCAAGGTGTTGGGGCGGGACGAGGTGGCTCGGCTGATCGACCGTACCCAGAACCTCAAGCACCGCTGTATGCTCATGCTGATGTACGGTGGCGGCCTCCGGCTGAGCGAGGTATTGAGCTTGCTGCCGGTAGATGTAGACTCTGAGCGGATGACCATTTTGGTTCGGCGGAGCAAAGGCAAGAAGGACCGGGTGGTGCCCTTGCCACAGCGGCTACTCGAACCGCTGCGGGCGTACTACCGCGCGCACAGACCGCTGACGTGGCTGTTCGAAGGCCAGACGGTAGGGGAGCCCTACAGCGCACGCAGCATCCAGAAGGTCGTGAAGCAAGCGGCGGTCCGGGCCAAGATCACACGACCGGTCACGGCGCACATGCTACGTCACTCGTACGCGACGCACCTCCTGGAGGCGGGCACGGACCTACGCTACATCCAGGAGGTCCTGGGCCACGCGTCGATCAAGACCACAGAGCGCTACACGCACGTAGCGATCGACCGCAAGCCGGCCTCGCCGTTGGACGACCTGGGGACGAATAGGTGCGTATATATCGCGATATCGAGAGCTATACGCACCTGGTGTTGTGTGGTGTGGAAGTACGAGTTACATTGCGCGGGCGCTTCAGGGGGTGCGCAGAGCAGGCTAAGTGGGGCTGCTTTACGCACCTCTAGTGTCGGATGTAGTGGATGTATACGACAGTGAGGTGCATGAAGCGGGGTGTTGTGGTTAACAGATAAAATCTCAAAGTATGATCTTACTGGCTAACGCAAATGACAAGTCGAAAGTCGAAAACGTCCAATCCACATCCTTCCACAGTCTTGGGGTACTTGAACGAAGCGACCTGCAGGAATGGATACGGAGAAATCCGGAAGTACTGGGCGAAGAGCTTCTTATTGTAAGTATGGAGTTTAGCCAGTTCGCAGAATCTAGAGATAGGCTTGACCTACTAGCAATAGATAAGAATGGACGATTAGTAGTATGCGAGTTCAAACGTGATGCTTATGCCGGTTACGCCGATTTGCAGAGCATAAGGTATGCGGCTATGGTGTCAACGATGACGCTTAAGCAATTAGCAACTTACTACGACGGTTACCGCAAGAAGTATAACGAACTCGCGAATACAGATGGACAAACGTCGGAGGAGATCATACTCGACTTTATAGAGAACGATGATTTTACTGAAATTGATGAAAACCCTAGAATAATTCTGTGTTCGGAAAATTTCTCTCAAGAAGTTACAACAACAGTCCTCTGGCTCAACGCTAACAAATTGGATATTAGTTGCGTTCGATTGACACCTCACAAGGTGCATGAAAGTATAATTTTGGTTCCTACAAAGATTATACCTATCGCTGAGGCTACAGAATATATGATCCTACTAAAGGAGAAGCAAGAGGAAGTAAGAGAGACCACAAAGCGGAGTCGTAGACCCGCAACAATGAACGTACTATTAGATCACCAGATCATAAAGGAGGGTGACACAATTATACTAGACTCGTATCTTCCTGATTACGTACCTCAAGATCCAGCAAATCCTATTTATCAAGCCGTGGTTACTGGCGATAGAAACAAGGGGAGGTCTATAAAATGGAAGGTCGACGGCGAGTCTTACTCGATGAGCAGGTTAACTAAGAAAATATTTGGTTCAGTGCACCCTGATAAAGTTGAACCAAGTGCAGTTCACGGTCCCCTTCATTGGAGAACTGAGAACGGTGAGAATCTGTGGGACAAGTCTGATGAGATATTGAACAAACCGTAATATTACCCACAACACTGCCTACACGCCCACGCCGGCTAATCGCTAGGCGCGAGCGCGTAGCCTAACGTTAGGCGCAACTAAAAAACCACCAGCAATACACACTTCGGGTTTGCCGTCAAAGCCAGTTGCTCCCGCGCAAACAGGATGGTCCATATAGGCCTTGTAGACCCATTTGTGTGCGTATATTTGCGAACGGACCTAACCTAGGGTCACTTGAATGGACACAAAACAAGTACGGCATGAACTCCAAAATCTCGTTTCGGGAGCGAGCGGCGCTAGCTATGATGCAGTCATCCAAGCAGTCATCAGTCACCTTAGAGGAGGCAAGAGCGCAAGCTCAATGGCTCAAAGAAAACTCGATGACAAAGCAGAAGAAGCAACGAGACTAGTTGCTTTTGCCAGAGTACATGATTTATTATTGGAGAAAATACCGGAAGATCGGTTCGTAGCGAGTGGAGCCGAGCAGCGAGTCTACATAGTCGACGAGAACTACGTCATTTAACTCAACGATTCGATCTACTATGCGTGTTGGCGAGACTACTTTCGCAATCTGCTCTTACACAACTACTTCTTCGCCGATACAGCGTATCAATTGAAGGGCTTTCACTTGTCGAAGGACACGCTCTATGCTGTGGTTGAACAGCCATACGTCCGAGCAACCAGTCTCACAGACCTTATTACTGTACGAGAGTTTTTGTTAGCTAACGGTTTCGAGAACACGAAAAACCAGGACTACTAAAATCGTAAGCTAGGATTAATTCTTGAATATCTACACGACGACAATGTATTGACGGTAAACGGGGTGCTTCGTTTTATTGATACAGTCTTCTTCGTTGATCAAAATCAGTTCTGGATATAATTTGTTTAAAGAACTGAAAGAGGGTCTGATTAAATTACAAACACACCTAACACCGCCTACACGCCCAACCCGGCTAACTCACCAGACGTGGCGCGTAGGTTAACGCTCACGTTACCCCGCCGGCGCCAACCAGCAGACGTCC
This sequence comes from Lewinellaceae bacterium, assembly GCA_963837005.1. Classification (GTDB taxonomy): domain Bacteria; phylum Bacteroidota; class Bacteroidia; order Chitinophagales; family Saprospiraceae; genus CALDTK01. The sequence goes on along the minus strand of CAWIMC010000022.1, from coordinate 82,894 downwards.
GCCGGTGAGTGCGTGATTCGAGTGCTTAATGCGGTCGGGCAGGAGGTACGCCGTTTCGAGAGCACCAGACGTGTCGGTAACAAGCACTTGAATCTGGACCTCAATGTCGCTGCTGGCGTCTACCTCCCCGAGGTCTCGACGCCCGGGGAGCGGGAGACGCACTCGGTGGTTGTGGAGTCGTTGGTGCGGAGGCTTTGGAACTACGGGGAGGCTCCGGCGCCAGTATGGCGATGGGGCCTCTTCAGCTCTTGTGGAGGCGGTGTTTATTTGGGATTCACATCTCGCTTGCCGGTAGGACCCCTTAGATTTACCCCCACCAAAGACGTCACCCAATATGCCCTCCCCCCGCGCCATCCCCCTCATTGACCTCGCCAAATTCGTCGACGGCGACGAGCGGGACCGCCAGCAAGTCATCGCACAGCTCGGTGACGCCTTCCACAACACCGGCTTCGTCGGCGTCGTCAACCACGGCATCCCGAAGGAGCTGATCGACGAGTACTACACGTCCAGCAAGTCCTTCTTCAAGATGGAGGAGGGCGTCAAGAAGAAGTACGAGGTGGCGGGCATGGCCGGGCAGCGCGGCTACACGAGTTTCGGCAAGGAGCACGCCAAGCAGAGCACAGTGGCCGACCTGAAGGAGTTCTTTCAGTTGGGCCAGGAGGTGCCGGAGACGCACGCGGCTTTCGCCAAAACACCCAAAAACCCCCACGTCGCCGAGACCCCAGGTTTTTCCGATAAGGGACGAGAACTCTACCAAGGCTTCCAACGCGCGGGTACGCAACTCCTGCGGGCCATCGCGCTGTACCTCGGGCTCGACGAGCACTACTTCGACCAGCAGATCGAGTACGGCAACTCCATCCTGCGGGCGATCTACTACCCGCCGATCACCAATGAGCCCGCGAGTGCCATCCGCGCCGAACAGCACGAGGACATCAACCTCATCACCCTGCTCGTCGGCGCGAGTGCCGGTGGCCTGCAGCTCCTTACCGCGCAGGGCGAGTGGGTAGACGTGGTCCCCGGCGAGGACGAGATCGTGGTCAACGTTGGGGACATGCTCCAGCGCCTCACCAACAACTACCTCAAGTCGACCACGCACCGCGTCGTCAATCCGCCGCGCGAGGAGTGGCACACCGACCGCCTGTCGATCCCGTTCTTCCTCCACCCCGTGGCCGAGATGAGTCTCGACGCCCTCCCGGGCACCGTGACCGCCGAGCGCCCGAAGGCCTACGACCCGATCACGGCCGGGGACTACCTCGACGAGCGCCTCCGCGAGATCGGCCTTAAGAAATAAGGACGTAGCCGCTGCGTCAAACTCCGCCCCCGGTGCACCTTCCGCGACAGGCCTGCGTTGCTTAGCTTTGCAACCCTCAATCCAACAACCATGCAAAGCGTATTTCTCTTCCTCGGTGGTGTCGGCGGGCAGGAGATGATCCTCATCTTTCTCGCTATTCTCCTGCTCTTCGGCGGTAAGAAAATTCCGGAGCTCATGCGTGGCCTCGGTAAGGGCATCCGCGAGTTCAACACCGCACGCGCCAGCATCGAGGGCGAGATCCGCGAGGGGATGCGCGCCGACGAGCAGAAGGAGAAGGCCGAGATCCGGATCGAGAAGGAGAACTAGCCGGGCTAGGAGTCCAGTAGACTATGGTCTAGAACGTAGACTCCGACGTTCAGGTCTTTGACCACGCCCCGCTTGGCCCTGCGCCGGGTGGGGCGTGGTGCGTTTTAGATTTATCGAACCACTAACTTTATCGCCATCTCCCATTTCGACGACGACGCTACCGACGACGCCTGCACGGAACTCCTCGACCACCTCTTGACCGAAGAGCGCGCCTGGATGGACGAGCTCATCGTGGGCGCGGCGGCCGGAGAGGTCTACCGGCGCGTAGGCCGCAGTCCCGAGATGGATTTCAGTGCCGGCTTCGACCTCGAGGCTTACCTAAAGCAGATGACCGACGCCGCCGAAGCTGCCGAGGCCAATAGATCCCCGCTTTCCGTCGCGGAGAAGCGCGAGGCGTGGTTCCGATTTCTCGGCAATATCCTCTGGGACACCTTCTCGGACAACAACGATGTCATCGGGCCGGAGGGTGAGCGCTACCACCTCGGTTCGTGGCGGGGGACGGGCGGCTTCCTGGCCGACTACCTCAACGCCACCCTCGTCGCCGAGGGCGAGGTAAGCAGTGGCCCTTTCACCTATATCGACTTCTACAGGGGGAATGGTGGCTTCCGTGAGTCCGAAGACGAAGGGCGGAACGCGTTGATCCGGACGCTCTACCTGCGCATGCTCGAACGCCTTAAGGCTCGTGGGCTTGACTGGCGCTACTCCCCGCCCTCCACCGGCCTAGTTAGCTACCCGCAACCCGAGCCCGAGGAGGGCCTCGCGACCTACAGCCCCAACGCCGTACTCGCCGCGGCCGCCGAGCGCGAGGAGAAAGCCGCGAGCCTCAAAGCCCTGCGCGCCGACCTAGAGGAGTCTAACGCCAAGGCCTCCGCGGAGGCTGAGCGTAACCCTCCACTCATCGTGCGGGCCTACGCGGAAGTGTATGGCAGGCGACCGCGCTATGAGCGGGGGTGAGGGATAGACTCGAATGGCTTACCTTTGGAGGCTTTCAAAATCTAATCTAATGACTTATCGAGCGATTTTAAACGGAGACAGAGTGCAGTGGCTCGACGAGGAGCCCGGGGTTGACGCCGCGGTCGAAGTCGAGATCAAGATTCCTGAGGTGGCCAAACGCGGTTCTGAGGAAAGCATTGGACACGCGCATAGCATGCGTGAAATTTTGGCGGAGCTTGTTGAGCTTGATCCTTTCAAAGCGATCGAAGACCCGGTGGCGTGGCAGCGAGAGGTACGCTCGGACAGGCCTTTAGTAGGAAGAGAAGACTAACGGCGATGCTCTTCGACAGCAATTTAATGATTTACTTGACGAAGCCAGGCTATGATGGGCTTCGGGTCTATGCAATCGACAACCTCTCTACCTTGTCCGACATCACGCGCTTAGAAGTCCTTGGCTATCCTAAGATAGGGCCGTTAGAAGAAGGCGCGCTTTCCGCGTTGATCGCAAAAGCCCGGATCGTGGAGGTGAAGTCCTACATCATCACCCGCGCCATCTTCATTCGTCGGAAGCGTAACATGTCGGTTGGCGACGCCATCATCGCGGCTACGGCGCTAGAGCACAAGCTTAAACTTGCCACCCACAACACCAAGGATTTCGACTGGATTCCTGGCTTAGACATTATCGATCCCCTCGCCGAGTAGCACGATGCTTACCGGCACACTGGCAGGAGCCAGTCGAACGTGCCTACCGCAAGCTCGCCACCGGCATACCGCGGTCAAACCTGCCGCTCAACACCGGACTCTGCCGCTTGCCCGTGTAGTCCCGCACCCGGCCGTACGTATAGTCGTACAGCTCCCCGACCGTGACGATCTTATCGTGGTCCGCGTCCGCCTCGCCGCGCATCCCGCGCATCACGAAGTGACTGAAGACGCCCGAGCGCAGGCCGCTCGCCTCCAGACTCACCTCCTCGGTGCGACTGCTAAGCAGCAAGGCCGTCCCACCCTGCGATTTAGCGAAAGCGTCATACAGGCGCTCGGCACTCCTCGAGTTGTAAGCCTTGGCGGCGAGCAGACCGCCGCTGTGGCAAGCGTCCGCCATCACGAGCTTGTGCCGCGCGGCGCTCGCGTTAAAGAGCTCCTCGACGCGCTTGTGGCTCAGGAGGTGATTGACGCCGTCGAAGTCGACCGGGATGAAGTAGCCATCCACGCCGTGGCCGGAGTAGTAGAACACGACGATGTCGTCGGCGTCGGCGATGGCCAGCTTCTCTGCCAGCGCACGCTCGATGTTGTTGGCCGTGGCGCTCTCGTCGATGAGGAGTTCGAGGTGCTTGTCGTCGAGGGCGCCGCCTTCGGGGCTCTTGAAGAAGGCGTACATCTGGTAGGCGTCGTCGTCGGTGTAGTTGAGGGTCTTCATCGCTGAGTAGGCGCCGATGCCGACGACAACTGCGTACATGTTGGATCTCCCATCCGCGGGGCGGTTGATTTGAGGGCGGTTGTTTGGTTGGAGGGTGGCTTGGTTGTTTGGTGGAGCGTGCTGGGGGCGGTTGTTCGGTGGGGTGGTCGCGGGGCGATTACTCGATTGACCTGTTGGGCGGTTGCTCGCTGGCTGCGTCTGGTTTTGCGCAAGCGCACTGCCGGCATCATTGCGGTAGTGGCGTTGCACGAGGCGACCGTCTTCCCAGCGGCCCAGCACGGATCGACCGTTCGCGAAGATGAAGGTGCCCTCGCCGTCGGGGGCGTTGCCGAACCACTCGCCGGTGTATCCGTCGCCGTTGACGTAGGTGACCTTGCCGCGGCCGGACGGTTGGCCGTCCTCGAATTGGCCTACGTAGACGGCGCCGTCCATATAGAGGTAGCGACCGGTGCCGTCCTCGCAGTAGACCTCGTTGCAGTCGCGGAGTCCGGCGTGGACGTCACTGCTGCTGCTACCGTTCGCGGCCGTTTGGCTGCGCGAAGGCTTGGAGGCGATGGGCGCGGTGGTGGCAGCGTTGTTGCGTGGAGGCTTTGGTGCGGTGGAGGACACCGCCGCCTCAGCGGCGCCAGCGAATTGTCCGTCGGCCCAGCGCCCGTCTTGGGTTTTGCCGGAAGGCGTCACCAGCCTGCCTACACCCGCTTTCTTGTTGCCGGCCCACTCACCGACGTAGACCGCGCCGTCGGGGTAGCGCATCACGCCCCGACCTTGCATCACGCCCTTATAGAACTGCCCTTCGTAGCGCGCCTTCGTGCGGAAGAGGTAGACGCCGCGACCGTGCATGAGGCCACTTTGCCACTGCCCGGCGTAAACGTCACCGTTCTTAAACTGCGCCTTGCCGGAGCCGTTCTGGCAGTCGCCAGCAATGCAATTCCCCAGCGCGCGCTGGCTGCCGACGGCAAGGAATAAAATGGTAAGGAGCCCCCAAAACTTCATAAACGACCGTGTTTTCTCTAGTGCGGAAAGTGTAACGGTCGGCTATAGGCGGTGGAAAAGTAGGGTGGAGGGAAGGGAACTTTTAGCGCGGACGTTCGTAGGCCTTGCGGCAAAATCCGCGCCAGGCCTCCCAGAACCCCGCAGCCTTTCGCCTTATTGCACACCGCGCCCGCCGAGCTACCTTCGCATAAACGTTTTTATGAAAGCCATAACCCTTTCCCTCCTCCTGGCCGCGATGACGCTCGTGATCGCCTGCGGCCCGCGCGACAAAACCGCCGCCATGGTGGAGACCCCGATCATGAACGCGTTTGACGCGACCCCCAAGACAGGTTCGATGTACGGCGCGGGCGTTAACCCGAAGGCCGACGTCATGTCCTACGCCGAACTCATGCGCCAGCTCGACGGCAAGGAGAGCGTCACGGGCGTGGTCGAGGGCGAGGTCACGGACGTTTGCCAGAAGAAAGGCTGCTGGATGACGCTCCAGCCGACCAAGAACACCTCGCCCGTGTCGGTCCGCTTCAAGGACTATAGCTTCTTCATGCCGAAGACGCTGGCCGGCAACAAGGTCATCGTCGAGGGCACGGCCACCAAGAAGATGGTCTCCGTCGAGGACCTGCGCCACTACGCCGAGGACGCCGGCAAGTCCGCCGCCGAGATCGCGGCCATCACCGAGCCCAGGGCCGAGATCGAGCTGATTGCCACGGGGGTGCGCGTGCTGTAGGCGGCTTTCGCCAAAACTCGCGCGCCAAGAAATAATTATGCCAGTCGAGGCAGCGCCCGGGAATCGGCATCCGTTGAGCAAGGGTAGCGAAGTGTGACTCCTTCCCTGCTCTCTTATATTGACTTGACACCGAAAGCCCTTTCGCCTAAAGCAGGCGGGAGGGCTTTTTTCTGTTGAGGGTGGTGGTAGTGGTAGTGCAGCAATCCGACAGCGCAGCGATCCGACAGGCGCAGCCGATCCATCGTCCATGAGGCGCAGCCGGTCCTCCCTCACTTCTTCCCAATCCCATGCCGCTGCGCATAAGGCCGCAACCGCTCCTTCAGCATCCCCCGCGCCCGGTGCAGCCGACTCCTAACCGTCCCCAACGGCACATCCGTGATCCGCGCGATCTCCTCGTAGGTAAAGCCTTCGATATCGGCCAGCAACAACACCAGCCGGAAGTTGACCGGCAGCCCATTGATTGCCCCCGTCACCTCATCCCCCAGCAATTGAGCAAACAGCTCGTGCCGCAAATCCACAAAAACCGGAATCGCACTCGCATTGTGCTCCTCGAGCAGAATCACCTCGTCGTAGTCGACCTGCGGGGGCTTCGCCTGCCTGCGGCGGTACTCATTCAGGAAGGCATTCTTGAGGATCCGAAACAGCCACGCCTTCGCATTTGAGCCCACCTCGTACTGGTCGATGAAGCGGTAGGCCCGCAGGTAGGTGTTCTGCACCAGGTCGGCCGCGTCGTTCGGGTCCTGCGTGAGGCGGTACGCGAAGGCAGTGAGGGCATTGAGTTGCGGGAGGAGTTCGCGCTCAAACACCTCGTCGGCGGGTGATCTTGGGCGGGGCTCGGGCATATCGTCGCGAAAGATAGGGGCGGGGTCCGCTAGCTTGCGCGCCCTGTGTTCGATCGACTAAGCAACGTGTTCCGCCCATCCCGGTTTCAGGGCGCCCACCGCCACCGCAGCTACTTCGAGGGTTACTACTTCAAAGTGGTCGACCCGGTCACGGACGTGGCGCTCGCGCTGATCCCCGGGATTAGCTGGGACGAGCACGGCGTCGGGCACGCCTTCATACAGGTGATCGACGGGGTGGCCGGGAGGGCGACGTACGAGCGGTATAGAGTTGGAGAGTTCGAGAGTGGAAAGTGGAAAGTGAGCCGTTCGGGCGTGGACGAGTCGGGAAGTCGGGGTTTACAACTCGGAAGTCGGCGCGTGCCGTCTGTGCGTGTTGAACTCGATGAAGCAGCTTTCGCCAAAACAAGCTTCGCCTTCGCCATCGGCCCCAATCGTTTTAGCGACAGCGGAATGAGCGTCGACCTACCGGGACTACGGGCGGACTTCGGCTTTCGCCAAAACGTACCGTGGCCCAGCAAACCGTGGTCGCCTGGGGCTATGGGCCCCTTCTCCTTCGTGCCAGGCATGCAGTGCAAACACGGCGTCGTAAGCCTGCACCACAAAGTGACGGGCACGCTCCAACTCGGCGGCCAAACGCCCATCATCCTCAGCCCCCAAGCCGTCGGCTACATCGAAAAAGACTGGGGCAGCTCGTTCCCCTTACGTTGGACCTGGCTCCAGACCAACCACCTCGACGGCGAGACCGACCCTTGTTGCCTCCTCGTAAGTGCGGGCGTCGTGCCCTGGGTCACGGGCGCCTTCGATGGGCACATTGCCGCGATCCTCCTCCGCGGTCAACTCAAAATATTCGCAACCTATAACGGCAGTCGCTTCCAACAGACTGAGGCCGGCGACGACATCCAACTCTCCTTCCTCAAACCACGCCCCGCCGACTCCCCCTGGCTCCAGCTCGAGACCGCTCGTCCGCGGGGTCACGGCGTCGACCTCGTCGCCCCGATCGCCAGCGGCGGCATGGCCGGAAAGGTCAACGAAAGCCTGACGGCTAGCGCCCGAGTCCGCTACGGCCGCGGCAAACAGCTCCTCCTCGACACCACCACCCATTACACCGGCTTCGAACTCGGCGGGCGGCAGGACCTTTAGGTTTTACTCGAGCCGGCACAGCACCCAGCTCGCGCCCGCAAAGCCACTCTCCCCTTTCCACTCTCCAACCTTCCCACTTTGCTCCCCATCCCCGCCATCGACATCATCGGCGGCAAATGCGTCCGCCTCACCGGCGGCGACTACGCCCAGCAGACCACCTACAACGAGGATCCGGTCGCCCAGGCGAAGACCTTCGAAACGGCAGGCTTCACCCACCTCCACCTCGTCGACCTGGACGGCGCGAAGGCGAGTAAAGTCGTTAACCTCGATGTCCTCGAACGCATCGCCACTAATACGAGCCTCCACATCGACTTTGGCGGTGGCGTGAAGGATACCGAGCAGTTGGAGCGCGTCCTCGGCGCCGGGGCTAAGCAGGTGACGGCTGGTAGTATTGCGGTTAAGTCACCGGCCACGGTACTCGCGTGGTTGGAGCGCTTCGGTCCGGAGGTCATCATACTAGGAATGGACGTGCTCGGGAGTAGAGTCGCGGTGCACGGTTGGCAGGAAAAGAGTTCGCTCGACTGGCCGAGCTTTCTGGCGGACTACCGGGCCGCGGGCGCGAGGCGCGTGGTATGTACGGACGTGAGTCGGGACGGGATGATGAGCGGTCCGGCACTGGAGTTGTACGGGCAGATCCTGGAGCAGACGCCTGGGTTGGAGTTGGTGGCGAGCGGGGGGATACGGTCGATTGCTGATTTGGAGGCCTGTAGGGAGATCGGGTGTTGGGGGGCGATTGTGGGGAAGGCGCTTTACGAGGGGGCGATAGATTTGGGGGCGGCGGCGCGGGCGGGGTCCTCCCTAGGCTTTGATTAAGGTTCCTTCCCAGAGGGTCCCTTCCCTAATCACGCTGGAGGGGAAATCTATTGAGCTGCTGCGTAGCGGCGATAGTTTGTGGCTACCGCCTCGTGACTGCCCGGCAGGATGGCCCGGCGGGGTGTTGGTCCGCCCTAGCCCCCGCCGGGGGTGAGGGGGGGAAACACGCCCCCCAAAGCCCCCCAGCACAGCCCCGCTTTAGACGAAACAAAGTCTTCAGAAAATAATCTAGCGCTCCGCATTGAACCTAATAACTTAAAGCTTTGATCTCCGGCACTTTACCAAAATACCAAACGTTTCCAAACACTTACTTACGTAAGTAAACACTTATCGTACATATCCCTGGTGTCCTAGCCCCCCATGTTTGCATCGTCAACGACACCAACCGCTCTACCCAACTAGCGCAGTCAAAATCGCCGACACACACAATCCTTCTTTCATCCATCCACCCACATCGGAGACGGGCACTCAAGAAACAAACCAAGCGTCCGCCTCCCGCAAACATCCAGTACCATGTTCAACAACTCCGTCACCCTCTCCGGCCACCTCGGCGCCAACCCCGAAGCCCGCTCCACCACCGCCGGCCAAGGCCTAGCCACCGCCCGCCTCGCCGTCACCAGGTCGTATAAAGACGCCCACGGCAACTACATCGACGACACGCAGTGGTTCCGCGTCACCGGTTGGGGCCGCACCGGGGATCAAATGCTCCAGCAACTCGTCAAAGGCGACCGCGTCATGTTCACCGGGACCCTCTCCTGCCGCACCTACGAGACCAAGACCGGCGAGAAGCGCGAATCCGTCGAGGTGATCGTGTCCAGCTTCGAGAAGCTCCAACGCTACAGTGAGCGCAAGGCCCTCGTCGAACTCATCGCCGACGGCGCCCAGGAGGGTGTCGAGGCCGACGAACTCGAGGCAGCCATGCCTTTCTAGGCAGGTAGTCGTCCGCCGGCGCCTATCGACCGGCAGCACTCTGCTTAACGCTATACCTCCAGACCGACCCGGTGCCCGCACCAGCTTTAGAGAATCGAAGTTCAGCTGCCGCCAAAACACCCCGTCCCAGAAGTAGCCTACACCAGTAGCACCGCGAGCAGCGGCGCGGGCCCAGTCGGTCTTCCTAAACTCAAATCATGAAATCTTTCTTCGTGAAGAACTACATCCAACTCATCGGCCACTGCGGTGGCGACACCAAGTACAACGAGTTCGCCAACGGCCAGACTAGAGCCCGCGTCAGCCTCGCCACCTCTTACAACTCAAAGGACGCCGACGGCAATTGGGTCCAGCACACCACCTGGCACCGCGTCGTCGGCTGGGGCCCGAAGGCCAGCACCATGCGCGACAAGCTCGGCAAGGGCTCCCGCGTCATGATCGAGGGTCGCCTCGAGTACGGCAGCTACGAGAAGGAGGGCGTCACCGTCAAGACCACCGACATCGTCGCCGAGCGCGTGCTCCCGCTGTAGCCAGTCCCGCAGAGTTGGGCCGCTTTCGCGAAAACTAGATCCCTCGCTACCGAGCCGGCCCCATCGAAATCGAAATGACACCGCCGCCCCCCCTGGGCGGCACCCGATTCCCAGAACCGCCCCACACCCCCGCCGGCGCTACCTTGCCGGCATGACCATCGCAGCCATCGTCGCCGTTAGCGAGAACGGCGTCATCGGGGACGACAACCAGATCCCGTGGTACCTCCCGGCCGACTTAGCCTACTTCAAGCGCACTACTGTCGGAAAGCCGGTCATCATGGGGCGCAAGTGCTTCCAGAGTATCGGTCGCGCGCTGCCGAAGCGAACCAACGTCGTACTCACGCGCAACGCCTTCTTCGTGGCCGACGGAGTCACGGTGGTGCACAGCGGCGAGCAGGCCGTGGAGGTGGCGGCGGCATCCGGGGCCGAGACCGCCTTCGTGATCGGGGGTGCTGATATCTACGAGCTATTCTGGCTGCAGACACGCGTCCTCTACTATACGCTCGTCCACACGCAGGTAGCCGGGGACGTCAAGTTCCCGAGCCTCGACGAGGCCGAATGGCAGCTCACCTCCGAGGAGCGCCACGAAGCCGACGACAAGAATGCCCACGCTTACACCTTCCGCGTGTACGAGCGACGCCTACCTTAGGTCGGCGTTGTCTCAAACTCGGAGGGGTCCGCAGTGGGTGATTTATTAATCTACCACAACTACCCTCCGTGAAAGAGGCCTTCCTCCACTACATCTGGCGCACGCGCCGCTTCGACCGTGACGCCCTCCGTACCACCACCGGGGTCCCGGTCGACCTCCTGCAATACGGGCAGTACAACACTGGCAACGGTCCTGATTTTTCCGAAGGCCGCGTCCGCATCGGCGATACTGTCTGGGCGGGGCACATCGAGATGCACCTCAAGAGTTCCGACTGGCATCACCACCGCCACCAGTTCGATCCCGGCTACGACAACGTCGTTCTTCACGTGGTCTGGGAAGACGACGAGCCTGTGCTCAACGCCCGCGGCATCGCTCTGCCGACGCTCGTGCTAGCGCCGCTCGTCTCCGAAATCGTCGTGGAGCGCTACGAAGAGCTGGCCGCCAACGAGCACGCCATCCCTTGTGAGACTCATCTCGTGGAGACGCCCCAACTCATCCTCCAAGGTTGGATCGAGCGGATGAGTCTACAACGCTTGGAACGCAAAACCAACGAGATGCACAAACTCCTCGCCAGCAAGCGCAGCGACTGGGACGGGGCCTTCTTCCACCAGCTCGGTCGTTGCCTCGGATTACCGCTGAATGCAGGCGCAATGGACAGCCTCATGGAGGTGTTGCCGCTTTCGCTGCTGCAACGCTACCGAAGCGACCAGGTGGCATTAGAAGCATTGCTGCTCGGCACGGCCGGCCTCCTTGACGAGGACTACTTGGACGAATACCCACGACAGTTAAAGCGGGAGTTCGCACATCTATCACACAAGCATTCGATCACTGCGCTCAACAAGGCCATGTGGAACTTTCGTGGCCTGCGTCCGGCCAGCTTCCCGTCGATGCGCCTGGTGCAGTTGGCGGCGATCATCCGAAGCCTACCGCGCGTCTTCGACGCCTTCTTGGAGAGCACCGATATCAAGGTTTTGCGGAAGCTCCTCGAAGCCGAGCCGCATGTCTACTGGCGCACGCACTACATCGCCGATCGGCCGGGCGATCCACGTAAGAAGACGATTGGCAAGTCGGCCGCGGATACGGTACTCATCAATGCCGTGGCGCCGTTCGTCTTCCTGTACGGACGGCTCCAGGGAAAATCGGAATGCGAGGCTCGGGCACTCGCTTTGCTCGAGGCGCTCCCCGCCGAGCAGAACAACATTATCAAGCAGTGGAAGGCCGTCGGCATCGTGGCCGAGAATGCAGCGGAAAGCCAGGGCTTGCTCACTTTACGCAAGGAGTACTGCCAGCCGCGGCGCTGTTTGGAGTGTGCGCTGGGGCACTGCCTGCTCAAGCGTGGCCGTCGACAGATTGGGCTGGCGCCGAGCGGGATCCCAGGGTCGAACGCGATCGAAGAGGCGCAGCAAATTTCAGGACTCAAAGCCCTTCCGAGAGTGCAAGAACTGAAGGAGGCTGCCTAGTGCAAACCGCGCCTCGTGCCGGTAGAGATCTGGGGACGTGGCGCTACGATCGCGATCTTTGGTCAACCGTGCACCGTCTCAGGAGTAACCGGTAATCATCAGCTGTACCTATTTACGTCGCCTTCGACGTCCTGCGGACGCGGCTCCAACGTCCCGCAGACGCGGCCCCAGAGTCCCGCATCTGCCGGCTCACAAAGCTTCGGGCCTCTGTCTGCGTTCGGATAGTTTGAGCCAAGCGCCTTGGTCGGAAGGCAGCTCTGCCGAGAATCGAGTCCTGAGCGAGACCCGCAGCGGCAAGGGTTAAGCGTTACGGTCTCCTGCTCCTAGAGATCTGTGGATACTCTCTAGATGAGCTCTAGCGGGTCTCACAGCTTTTTGCGTCGCACATTGTCGAGATTTCGACAAAAAAGTCACGCGGAACGTCTCATAACCAAACCCCCTTACGGCAACCGACCTCTACTGATGAGACCACGTGGATTTACTCCACGTGGTCCTGGATCTGAAGTTGGTTTTTCGTTTGATTACGACGTCCACGGCGTAACTATTGCTGTGGGCGTCTTTTTGTGAAACCAACGGCAGCTAATTGCCAGGTGTGTTGCCCCCGGTAGGTTAACCACGACGTGCGCGCTGCATCGGGTTCTCGCCTCCACCCCGGGTTCCGCGTTCGTATAACTCGAAGCGACTTGGCGATTGCGGGCGTGCGGGGTAGTCGTTGTTGCTGCGGTCGATGTCCGCAATCTCGAGGAAGGGGTCGAGCGCGATGCTACGGACGGGCTTCGTTTTGACGAAAGTCTTCGTGACCTCGGTATCGTTCATCTTCCAGATCTCGGCCGGGATCCGCTCCACCTCCGTCGTACCGTCCTCGTAGGTCCACTCGAGGATGACGGGCATCACGAGACCCCCTTTGTTCTCGAGGGTGAGTTCGTAGAAATGTTGGGTGTCGTTCAGCATTGCGCGGGCCTCCGGGGAGAGCTTGCTCAACTGTTGGGCGAGGTCTTCACGGTCGGCGACCGACATCTTCCGCGGGTCGTAATCCGTGTAGAAGTCGCGGAGACTCGTATCCAGCTCGTCCTGTGTCTCGGTGATGCCCTCATTGCGGATATCGGAGATATTGCGTTGCTCCATCGCTTTTTCGCCCAGACTCGCCATCTCCCGTGCCTCTGGGCTACCGGGGTTCATCTGGAAGTGGCGGACCTTGGCGATGCCCTGGTCTGCGTGATCGGTAGTGAAGAACCAGCCCCGCCAAAACCAGTCTAGGTCGTAAGCGCTGGCATCTTCCATGGTGCGGAAGAGATCAGCCGGCTCGGGGTGCTTGAATTTCCAGCGGTTCGCGTACTTCTTGAAGCTGTAGTCGAAAGCCTCGCGACCCATGACTGTCTCCCTCAAGATATTGAGACCGGTAGCCGGCTTGCCATAGGCGTTGGAGCCGAACTGGTAGATCGACTCAGAGTTGGTCATGATGGGTGCTATGTTGTCCTTGTCGCCCGCCATGTAGGGCACGATGAGGTTGGCGGGGCCGCGGCGACTGGGGTAGTTGCGCTCCCACTGCTGCTCGGCGAGGTACTGGAGGAAGGTGTTTAGCCCCTCGTCCATCCAGGTCCACTGCCGCTCGTCGGAGTTGACGATCATCGGGAAGTAGTTGTGACCTACCTCGTGGATGATGACGCCGATCATGCCGTACTTAACGCGATCGGAATAGGTACCGTCCTGCTCGGGGCGCCCGTAGTTGAAGCAGATCATCGGGTACTCCATGCCGATGTCAGCGGCATTGATACTCCAGGCGACGGGATAGGGATAGTCGAAAGTGTAGTGTGAATACCACTTAAGGGTGTGCGCAACCGCCTTGGTAGAGTAGCGCCCCCACAGAGGATTCCCTTCCTTCGGATACATAGACATCGCCATCACCGTGGAACCGTCGATTTGCTTGACGGCCATAGCGTCCCAGATGAACTTACGGCTCGAGGCCCAGCCAAAGTCGCGGACGTTATCGGCGGTAAACTTCCAGGTACGGGTGTCCTTTAGCTTACCTCTCTCACGCCCCAGGGCCTCCTCTTGGGTACAGACGACGATTACTGAGTCGTAGCTCGTCCGAGCACGCTCTAGACGATCGCGCTGGGCGTTGGTCATCACGTCCTTCTGGTTTTGGAGCGTACCTGTAGCTGCGACGAGGTGGTCGGCGGGGACGGTGAGTTCGACTTTGTAATTCCCGAAAGGCAGCGTGAACTCACCTCTTCCGAGGAACTGCTTGTTCTGCCAACCGTCCTCGTCGGAGTAGACACACATTCTCGGGTAAAACTGCGCGATCGTATACAAGTAGTTGCTGTCGGTCTCGAAGTATTCGTAGCCGGAGCGCCCGCCGATCTTCATGCGGTCGTTGACGTTGTACCACCACTTCAACTTGAGCTGCGTCTTTTGCCCAGGCATCAGCGCAGTCGGTAAGTCGACTCGCATCATGGTCTTGTTGACGTACGTTTTGGCGGGCTTCCCGTCGCCGTACCGCACGTAGTCGAGCTTAAAGCCGCCGTCGAACCACGGTTGCATGTTGGTGAGTTCGGCGGTCGAAACCTTATCTTTCATCTCGCCGGTACGGATCTTCTCGGTGTCCGTATCGAGGGCGCGCATGTTCTGGTCGAGCTGGAGCCAGAGGTAGTCGAGGGCGTCGGGCGAGTTGTTGTGGTAGGTGATGACCTCCTCGCCGTAGATGCGCTGGGTCTCATCGTCCAGCCGGACCTTCATGTCGTAATCCGCCTGCTGCTGGTAGTACATGTGCCCCGGGGCGCCTGCGGCATTGCGGTAGACGTTCGGAGTCGGTAGTTCCGCGGGCGTGAACTGACGAAACTTGTTGTCGTCGATGTTGGCAGTGGGGTGGTGCTGCGCTTGTGCAACGCCGGCGAGCGCCAAGAGCATCCAAGTGACACTGAACACGTGGAGGATCCGGTTCATAGTATATAGTTTATTGAATGGGCAATTTACGCCTTTTGCGTGGCGTGTACCCCCAGGACGTGCTCCCGTAAAGCCGCGTAGTCTGCGGGGATGTCTTTGAAGGAACGAGGTTTGTCGAGCAGACCTTCTAACTGCTGCGGCAGCGCGACTTCTGTATCCAGAATCCGATTCACGTCCGCGCCGAATTTAGCAGCGTGTGCCGTACCCAAGATGATCCCCCCTGTCCCGAGTTCTTCCCGCTGAAACCTTCGGAGCGCTAAGCTTCCGACTGCTGTATGAGGATCGAAGACGTACGGCGGGTTTTGGCGAAAGCCCTCCCGCATCTCGGCCTCCGTCTCGGCATCCGTGAAACTCGCTGCGTAAACCCTCTCACGGAATCCTTCCCACGTGGAACCGAGCAATTGACTCAGGCGAACGTAATTACTCGGCGCACCTACGTCCATCGCATTGGAGAGGGTAGCCACGGAGGATTTGGGGGCGTAGACTCCTGTACTGGCGTACTCGACGACAGTGTCATTCGCATTGGTGGCAGCTACGAAACGAGCGACCGGCAATCCGAGACGTTCTGCCAAGATACCGGCCGTGAGGTTGCCGAAGTTTCCACTCGGTACGCTAAAGACTGGAGCCGTCCTCTCGCCGAAAGCCAACCACTGCCGATACGCGTCGATATAGTAGAAGCTCTGCGGGATGAGCCGCGCGATATTAATGCTGTTCGCAGAGCTGATATTAACTTTCTCTCTCAGGTCATCGTCGACGAAGGCGAGTTTCACGAGTCGCTGGCAGTCGTCGAAACTACCGTCGACCCGCAAGGCTGTCACGTTTCCCGACAGCGTAGTCAGCTGCGCCTCTTGTATATCAGAGACACGACCCTTTGGGTAAAGGATGACAACATCAATGTTTTCACTTCCGTAAAACCCGGCAGCGACTGCTCCACCGGTATCACCACTCGTCGCCACCAAAATAATCAAGCGCTCACCTTCTAGCGCTGAGGAAGTGCCCCATGATACCACTCATGAAGCGCGCACCGAAGTCCTTAAAAGCTGCACTAGGTCCGTGCGTGAGTTCCAAGACGTAGTTCTGGGTCCCATCCCCTTGACCCGCGAGCCTCGTCAAAGGCGCCGGAAAGTCTACGGCGGTCCGTACGATGCTCTCTAATGCAACTGCGTCTATCTCGTCTCCCAGCAAGTGCTCTGTGACATCGACGGCGATTTGTGCGAGGTCGCTCTCGGGCAGCTGTCGCCAAAACTCCTCATCGAGCGGTTCGATGCCCACGGGCAAGTACAGCCCCTCGTCCTTGGGGAGCGCCTGAAAGACGGCCTCTTCGAAGGAAACGCGGGTATCGGCGTTGTTGGTAGAGTGGAGCAGCATAGCAAAGTGGAAAACTGGGAGAGCCAGAAGTGAAGATCTTCCCGAGGCTAGCAGACGTGTGCCCCCTCCGGATGAATAGCACTCTGATAAATGGTTGATTTGAGTCCAGCCGCCTTGAAAGCACTTTGCATGGATGCCCCGGCCGCCGTAGCGATGGTCGTGTTCTGGCAAAGCGCGAAAACGCTAGGACCGGCACCACTGATCGAGCACCCGAGTGCGCCGGCTCTCAGAGCAGCAGCCTTCACTTCCGCGAATCCGGGGATCAACCCCGCCCGCTGTGGTTCGATTACCAAGTCCTCCATGCTCCGCTGGATGAGCTGGATGTCGTTGCGGTAAAGACCGATGATAAACCCACCCAGATTAGCTTGCTGCCGGACCATCAACTCTAGTGGCACCTGATCCGACAGCACAGCTCTAGCATCTCTCGTGAGGATTTGCACGGCGGGGTGCACGACACACACCCGCAGGCCCGACGGTATGATCAACCGCTGCACATCGCACGTCCGTGCATCTCGCACGAGACAGATCCCGCCCATCATACTCGGCGCGACATTGTCGAGGTGCCACGCGTCGTCGGCCACCTGCTCGCCCATCGCCGCGAAGCGCAACAGTTGGCGCTTGTCGAAGGGACGACGTAGCAATTCGTTGACCGCCATGGCACCCGCCACTGCACTCGCAGACGAGCTACCCATCCCGGACCCAAATGGCATTCTCTTGCGAATCTTGAGCGCGATGCCGCGGCTCAGGTCACCGTGCGCTTCATAGGTCGCGAGTGCCGCCCGTCCCGCGGTATTGCGTTCAACCTCGAGCGGGAGCTGGCCCTTGGCGCCGGTAATCTCGAGGATGCGCAAACCGGGATCATCCGTAAAGTCGGCAATGATCTCGTCGCCGGGGCCCTCGAGACACAGGCCGAGCGTGTCGTAACCCACCGCTAAATTAGCCACCGACGCGGGTGCGAATACTTTTACTCCCATGAGCGCAGGTTGCCGATCGTAATAATTTCCGCAAAGACCCCAGCCGCGGTCACCGTTGCGCCGGCTCCCGGGCCACGTATTACGAGCGGTCTTTCGTGGTAGCGGTCCGTCGTGAACACCACCATGTTGTCCGACCCCGACATGCCCCAGAACGGACTCGAACTATCGATTTCTCTCAGGCCCACACTCGCCCGCGCGTCCCGCAACTCGCCGAGCATGATGGCCTTCTTGTTGTTTTGACGCAAGTCGCCAATTCGGTGCCCGAGGCGAGCGTCGTCGTACTGCTTGAGGGCCTCGAAGAACCCATCGACCGTTTCTGCGGCGAAGGCTTCTTTAGACAAGAAGGGCTCCACGACGACGTCCGAAACCTCGAGCGGGATTCCGGCTTCGCGTGCGAGAATTACGAGTTTACGGGCTACGTCCTGACCGCTGAGGTCGATGCGTGGATCAGGTTCAGTGTATCCCTTGGCTTTCGCCTGCGCGACGACTTCGCTAAAGGGTACGCCACCGTCGTACGTATTGAAGATAAAACTCAGCGACCCGCTCAGGATGCCTTCGATCGTACGGACGCTATCCCCCGAGGCACTCAGATCGTGGAGCGTTCCGAGGAGCGGGAGGCCTGCGCCGACATTAGTCTCGTACGCGAAGACGGTAGAGTTATCCGCGGCGAGCCGTTTCAGGTTGATGTAGCGCGAATAGGCAGAGGCGGTTGCGACTTTGTTCGGCGTTGACACGGCCACACTTTCGGCGAGCAGCTGCTCGTACAGCGCGGCTACCTCCACTGATGCCGAGCAATCCACGAAGATGCTGTTGGTGAGATTGAGTTCGACGAGCCTTTCGGCAAAACCGGTTAGATCGGCTACGTCCCCGGTGTCCTCGAGGGTGTCCGACCACGCGCTCAAGTCAATACCGTCCTCATCGAAAACCATCTTACGGGTATTGGTTAGACCGATGAGGCGCAGATTAAGGCGCTTGGTCTCGCGAAGGTGCTCGACTTGGCCGGCGAGTTGTCGCAATAGTTCCTCGGCGATGAGTCCCGTCCCGACCATGAACAGGTTTACGTCCCTTAGGTCCGAGAGGAAGAAGGCATCGTGTAGTGCATTAAGCGCCTTTTTCTCGTCTTCGCGGCGGATCACTACCGAGATGTTGAGCTCCGAGGACCCCTGCGCGATAGCCACGCAGTTGATCGCGTTGCGCCCGAGCGCCGCGAACATCCGACCCGCGATCCCCGGGCGGAAGCGCATCTGCTCCCCGATGATGGCGATTACGCTCAGGCGGGACTCCACCTTGACGGGGCGGATGAGCCCGGCTTCAAGTTCGTACGTAAACGTGCCCTCGACCTTCTTTTTCGCGAGTTCCGCCTTCGCCGGTGCTACAGCGAAGGTGATGTTGTGCTCCGAGGAGCCCTGCGTAATAAGGATAACATTGATCCCCGCTGCGGCCAGCGCACCGAACAGGCGACCCGAGATCCCGACCACCCCGAACATCCCAGACCCTTCGAGCGTGAGCAGTGCGATGTCGTTGAGTGAGGATATCCCCTTCACCGCTCGCCCAGTCGGGTCGGCCGTGCGGGTAACCAGGGAGCCCTCGAACTCCGGTCGAAAAGTATTCTTGATGTAGAGCGGGATGCCGAGCTGCATCGCCGGAAGCAGAGTCGGCGGGTAAATCACTTTCGCACCGAAGTGCGACATCTCCATCGCCTCCGGGTAGCTGAGGTGAGGAATCGTGAAGGCCCGTCGCACGGCCCGCGGATCGGCCGTCATCACGCCATCCACATCCGTCCAAATCTCGATGGCCTCCGCCTTGACCCCAGCCGCGATAAGCGCAGCCGTGTAATCGCTCCCCCCCCGGCCGAGCGTTGTGGTGAGTCCCTTTAGGCTAGACCCGATGAATCCGGTGATCACCTGGATACCGCCGGTAGTCCGGAAGTGCTGGTCGATGTTTTCGTAAGTTTCCTTAAATCGCACATTCGCGGCGCCAAACCGCTTGTCCGTCTTGATGAGATTGCGCGCATCCAAGAACTGTGCGTTCAGTCCCGCCTCCTGCAGCGCCCGCGAGACGATGAAAGCGGAATTGCGCTCTCCGAAGCTGAGGACGTAATCCATCGTCCGCGGGCTCGCCTCCCGAACCATCGAAATTCCCTCCAGTAAGGAGGACAACGCGTCATTGTGCGCGGCGATGTCCTTGAGTAATTGCTTCTGCCTTTCGCCAGTCGTAAGATCGCGGATTGCGCTCTCGTGCCGCGACTGGAACTTGTCGAACTCCGCGCGCCAGGTTCCCTCCCCACGCTCGGCCCTTCGAGCCATCTCTATCAATTGATCGGTTGCTCCACCGAATGCCGATACGACGACACAGAACTTAATTAAACTCTCGTGCTGGGCCTGCAGAATGCCTGCGATGGCTCTGATGCGATCCGGGTGCCCGACAGAACTGCCGCCAAACTTTAATACTCTCATTGCCATTCCTTGCTTAATCTGTTCCACGTGGAACGGAGGCACCGCTATCGCTTCGCTTAGGGGTGAGTTGGGTTGGATGGTTTGGGCAGGGCGGCCAAATGTACTCGCCGAACGCGGGGTAGTGGCACCGGTAGGAAGCACCTATAGGCTAAACCCACCGACGCATGTTGTTAGAGACGGATCACCAGTACCTCAGCCCCTTTCGTAACGGGCATAAACGCCAACCCGTCTCCGAGGACAGCAAACGGTCCTAGATCGCGAACTCCTTGACCTCGCTTGACCACGGTGACCTGCCGGGTGTCTAGATCCATCGAGAGAACGGCGCCATCTCCACCGTTAAGCCCTTGGTCCGTAAATATGAGACTTCGGCCCACGACCTCAACGGCGCCGAGGTTGCCTGCGTAATCCCCTACGCGTGCTGCTTCCCCTGTGGCCGGGTCGACCTCGTAGATATACGCTTCCGTCTCGTCGACCTGCGGTTGCGTGCTCACGTACAGTTTGCCTAGCTTGGAATCGTAAGCGATGTCGCTGATGGACGACACAGTCATTCGTTTGCTCTGAAATCCGTCGGTGCCGGGCGTAGCTGTCCAAAGAAAGCCCATATTACCATCCACCACGTAAAATTGACCCGCGGGACCTGCGGCAATAGGTCCGAGCCTGACGTGTTTCGGAGATGCTAGAAAATCGGAGACCGATAAACCAGTCATTTTGTCGACACCGTAGACCTGGTCGACATTCGTGAAGTAGAGTACGTCCCCCACGACGACCATGCCGAGTGGTGAGTTCAGACCTGAAATGAGGGTGTCGACGAACTGGCCATTGGCATCATAGACCGATATATATCCTGCGCCATTCTTATACCCGGGCTCGTACTCCGGCCCCAAGTGAGCTACGTAGACCCGGTCGCCGTCGATAACGACGCAGGTAGGGTTTGCACCCACTCGCCACGCGATAGGCGTGGCTTCGGACTGCGCAATCTCGTTACCGTCGGTACCGATTGCCTCGCTGCCTTGTGGATTCCTACCGCCACAAGAGCAAACCAGAGCGACAATCAGCGATGATAACAGCGTTTGGAAAAGGTAGCTATACCACATAGGCGACAGGTGGCGATTGGGAAACGCTAGCGTAGTAGCACCTAGCCAACCGTCGGCATGTCGCTCCAGTTTTCCAGAGCGCGCGATTCCGCAAGCCTCATTTGCGCCGCTTCCCGATCGCTCTCGTCACCGAGTCCGCACAAATGAAGCAGGCCGTGAACGAGCACCCGCAGCATTTCGGAAGAGGGGCTTTCGCCAAAACTATTAGCGTTGTCCATGACTCGGTCCTGCGAGATGTAGCACTCGCCTTCGATGGTCCGCTTCGGTCTTCTGTTAATGTGTCCCACACCTGTAGAATCGGCCTCGTCGACGTTTCCACCATTACCTTCCGGATCCGTAAGGTCGAACGTGATGATATCCGTAAAGGTGTCGTGGTCCAGGTGCTCCACATTCATCGCAGCGAGGTGACCATCGCTGCAGAATATATAGTCGAGCTGGGCGATGGACCGGTTGTGAGTTTTGGCGACAGCCGTCAACCATGCAGCAATACGGTCATCGGCGAGTTCTGCGAAAAGCTGGGCCGGCTCGACATCGTGAAACTCGAAAGAGACGGCCGGGCCCGCGACCTCACCTGGCAGTTCTGGAAACT
This sequence comes from Lewinellaceae bacterium, assembly GCA_963837005.1. Lineage (GTDB taxonomy): Bacteria > Bacteroidota > Bacteroidia > Chitinophagales > Saprospiraceae > CALDTK01. Next base: position 61,430 of record CAWIMC010000022.1, on the reverse strand, counting down.
TCATACTCTCGGGATGTCATGGCCAGTCGCGCGGTAAACAGGAATACCCTTACGCTGAGGTAGCATCACGGTAGCTGCCCTCCGCTACCGAGGCACACCGACAGGAGAACCCCATCCGCACCGCGCGACCTTCGTCCTCGAAGTCGATTCTATCGGTTAGTGCGCGCATTAAAAAGACGCCCCGACCACCCTCGCGCTCGAGGAATGCGGGGGCGGTTGGATCCTGGACCGCATCGGGCCTAAACCCAGCACCCTCGTCTTTTACTATCACCTCCAGCCGCGTAGGTGCCTGAATGATTTGGACGTGGACAGACTTGTCCTCGTCCAGGCGATTCCCGTGACGAATGGCGTTGGTGACCGCCTCCAGGGTCGAGATCATCACATTGCCCCGCATTTCGTCGTCGAGGCAGTTGCGATTAAGCACTTCGGCGATGAAGCCCTCTAGTCGATGTAAGCTCTCCAAGCGGGAGGCCAGGACCAGGGACAAAGAAGACTGTGACATACGACTTGTAGGGGCGGCGGGGGATGCGCGCTGATAAAAGTTCGGGGAGTTACGACTTTGCCGACGTAGCCTCCCGAGGCGTAACCGTAAGATGCTGGCCAAAGTTCCCCAGCGTAATGAATGCCCAATTGATTGTGAACAATGCAGAAACTGCGCGCCATCACTTGGCTCGCAACTCGTCTAAGTAGCGGTCCACGAGCTGGCGGTAGAACGGGGTAAGCGCGGGATTGGCCTCCCGGTAGAGATCGGTCTGCGTGGAGCGCTGCTTGAGGTACTCCTGCAACGCGGGCGGTAACGTGCGTGCAATCTCCGTACCGGATTCGCTCTTGCGTCGCTCTTCTTCGTCCTGCTGGCGGTCGGCCTTCTCGGCTTCGAGTAGGCGCGTGAGGATCTCCTCCTGGCGACGCATCATCTCGTTGGTGAGGCGTTTGTTGACGAGATCGGTCTCCACCTGGTCCATGCCATCGATGATCTCCTGGAGCTCGCGCGAGCCCTTGCCCTGCTCCTGGAGCTTGCGCTGCCGGTCGCGGAGCTTCTTGCGCGAGCGCGGCTTGCTTGGCGGCCATCTCGGCGAACTCCTTGCTCGACACCCCGTCGCCTCCCTCACCTTGCCCGCAGCGCCCTTGCCCTGCTTGCGGCCCTCGGCCTGCTTCTGCATGTTCTCCATGGCCTTCTCCATCTGCTCCTTGAGCGACTGCTGGCCCTCGCTCATCTTATCGCCCGGCGCACTGCCGGACTTCCCGCTCTTGCCCTGACCCTGGCCTTTGCCGCCGGGCTTCTCGCAGCTCTGTTCGCCGGGCATAGCGCTCGCCATCTGCTCCTGCATCTGCTTCATGGACTCGGAGAGCATCAGCGCTAGATCGTTGACCGAGGTCATGATGCGCTGCTGCCGGTTGGCCGCCTCACCCACCTGGCGCTCCTCGAGATTATCGAGCGTCTGATCGAGCCCAACGCGGACGTCGCCCACCTTCTCGAGCACAAAGGTCTCGATCTGCATTACGCGCTTCGCGAGTGCCTGTAGGCTATCGTCCACGATGCGGAAGTCGTCCTTGAGCTTGAACTGCTGTTGTACTTCCTCCACGTAGCGAGGGGTGTTGATCTCGGTTTGGGCCAACTCACCCATGAAGCGCTCCTGGTCGAAGGAGATCGTCACGAGGTTCTCGAGCAACTGGCGAATGGCCTTGATGTCCTCGGCGGCTTGCTTCTGCTGGCCGCTCTGCATGGCCTGCTTCATCTGCTCGGCCATCTTCTTCATCTTCTTCGCGGCATCCTTCTGCTTCTGACCGGCTTCCTTGTTTTCCTGCTGCTCCATTTTCTGGCCGGCGTCCTTCTGGTCACGTTTTACGTCTTTCTGCTCGTCCTTCTCGACGCCGGTGTCCTTGGGGCGCTCTAGATCAGCGTTCTTCTTCTCGACCTGGTCCAGTTTCTCGGTGAGCTCCTCGAACTTCTCGTTGAGTTCCTCCTGCTTGGCTTGTTGCTCCTCGTTCCTGGTACCGTCTTCTTTCTTCTCCGTCTCCTCGCCGAGCTTCTGCTGCTCCTCGGCGAGCTGTATCCAGCTCTTCGGTGGCGACTTGCATCTCGTACTCGAGCTCGAGCTTCTTGAAGAGCTCCTCGAGGCGGTCGAGCTTTTGCTCAGTCTCTTTATCGTCGGCTTGCATCTGCTGCATCATCTCGAGCGCGTCCTCCTTCTGGAGCTTCTCCATGAGCTCCTGGATCTTCTCGAGCATGGCCTTCATCTCGGGGTCTTGCAGCTGCTCGAACATCTCCTCGAGCTGGTCTCGCTTCTCCTCCTGTTCGGGGTCCGGCTCCTCGAACTCCTGCTCATCGGCGCGCTGCTCGTCGAATTCCTTCTTGGCTTCCTCGATCTTTTTCTCGAGCTCGGCCTGGCGCTCCATCAGCTTCTCGAGCTCCTGGCGCGACTGCCAGTCCATATCCTTTTTCTGGAGGAGGTTTTCGCGTAGGCGCTTCATCTGCTCTTGGAGGGCCTTACTCTCCTTGATCGACTCCTGCAGCTTTTTCTTGATGTTGTCGCTCTGGTCGGCGCGCGACTCGGCGTACTCCTCGAGGTTCACTTGCGGTAGGTCTCGCACGGGCGGTCCGGGCGGCCTTCGCGCCGTTGACGCCGTCGTTGTCGAGGGTCTCGAAGTAGTAGCTCAGCTCCTCGCCGGGTTTTAGCGCAAGCTGGTCGATGTCGAAAGTGTAATCGAAAGTGGCGGTTTTGCCGGAAGGCCGCTGCAGCGCCACCGTCTGCGTCACGGGCTTGCCCCGCGGGGGCGTACGCGTGTACACGAGCCGCAGGGCCGTCAGGCCGTAGTCGTCGCTTGCCTCCCCGGCGAAGAACAGGACGTTGCGCTGGCTCGAATCCACGAAGCGCTCGGCGGTGATGCTCGGGTGCTGGTCGGCGATCACGCTCACGCCGTAGCGGACGCTATCGGCACGTGGCAGCGCCGTATTGCCCGTCACTCACGGTATAAGGTGTCGAACGCATGGCGCGCCGGTCGAATCGGAATAGCTGCTGCCCTTCCCGCGTGGCGCTGTCGAGCCGGGCGTCTGCGCTTTCGCCAAAACGCATCTCGACGGTCTCGGTGTTGTCGGCCTCGAACAACCACGTCATGCGCGTCCCCTCGGGCACGGTGAGGTCACCGAGGTTATCGACGGTTTCGTCGCGACGCCCGGTATGAGTGGGGTAGTCGAGTTGCACCGTAAACCCGAGCAGGTTCGGCTTCTTGATCGACCTCCAGCGCGTAGCTCCGCGACGCTACCTCCCCGCTGCTAAACCGGAACTCTACGTCCTCGGCGACCTGCTGAAACTCGTAGCTGAAACGACCGCCGCCCTCGGCCTTCAGCTGGTACTCGTTGCCGTCGAGGTTGATGAATGCCTCCGAGGGGATTACGTCGCCTTCGACTTCCACGTCGAGGGGTAATTCTCGAACTGAACGACGTTCAGATCGCCTTTCGGCAAAACGAATCGAAACGGCGCCGGCCGCTCGAAGTCCTCGTTGTTGCGCACGAGCCGTGCGGTCGAGTCGGTGATCAAGCTCGGGGCCGCGACGAGGAAACACACCAACAGCAACAGCGGCGGCAGCGCGTAACGTAGGTAGCGCGGTTCTCGCCGAGGTCGATGGCGCGTCGGAAGGGCACCGGCTGAAGCTCGGCACTCTTTTGGTCGATACTGGCCAGCAACAGATCCTCGCTCACGCCGCTCGTCGTGCGGGCGTCCGCGGTCTGCGTTTCTGCCTCGCGTCCGAGTTGTAGGAGGTTGAGCAGCTTGTCCCTGACGTCCCCGAAGTGATCCCCGATAATCTTCGCGGCCTGCTCGTGCGAGATGACGCTCGCCCAGGCGGAAGTATCGCGCCAAGGGCAGCAGTACCCAGTAGCTCGCCGCGGCAGCACTGACGGCGAGGAAACTGAAGAACAGTGTCTTGCGGCCGACGCGATCGAAGTAGAAATTGCCTTCGAGCAAAGCCACCGCCAGAAAGCACAACCCGACGAGACCGAGGGTGTAGAGCCCCCCGCGGATGACTTGGTTGAGGTAGTACTTACGGATGAACTGGTCGAGCCGCTCGACGAGCGCTCGGTAGGTAGTGGTCTGGAGCATCGTGGGCGGCTGGAAGGTACACAGGTAACGAGGGGTGTGGAAAAGGTGTTGCGGCATCAGGGATCGCGAGGTCGGCACCGTAGCAGCAATCTACACGGTCAAATACGGCTGGTAGCCCAATTGAGGTAATTGTGCGGGATTTATGTCCCTGGACGACAATTGAGATTTGTACGGTGAACTGGCCCTTCAGAAAAACAATCATTCGTGACGAAACTCAAAGTCGAGTGATTCAACCTAAAACCTATCCACGTAATGCAAAGAACAGTCCTACTCACTCTCTTGCTGACGTGCTCCGCTTTCGCCTCGGCGCTTGCCCAGCTCCGTACCGTCACCTCGGCGGCCGATGCCGGCCCGGGAACCCTCCGCGAGGCCATTACGACGCTTAACGCGACGAGTGTCCGCTTCGCCACTACCCTCGACGGCTCGACCGTTGCGCTCGCCTCGCCGATTACGATCTCTCGTGACGTGTCGATTACGGGTAACGGCATGATGCAAACGACGATCACGGGGCAATGCCGGGGCCTTCGTCGTAGGTAGCGGCGCCACGGTGAAGTTCACCAATCTCTCCGTCAACGGCTCGACGGCGGTTGCCGGGTGGCGCGATCAACGCTACCGACGCCACGGTCGAGGTGTTCGGCTGTTCTTTCTCCGACAACACCGCCACGGGTGACATGGCTACCCAGGGCGGTGGCGCGATCTGGGCGAGCGGCGGGACGGTCCGCGTACAGGACAGTCGCTTCGTACGCAACCGTGCCACTGGTACGAGTGGCTCCGGCGGCGCCATCATCGTCGCCAACGGTGCGGCCCTGAGCGTGACGCGGTCGAGCTTCGAGGAGAACACGGCGAGCCGTGCGGGCGGCGCCATCGAGGACGTCACGGGCGCCTCGACGGAGACCAAGTTCTTTGAAGTAACCTTCAACCTCAACCGCACGGAGTCCAACCCCGGCAACGGTGGCGCCTTCCACATCACGGGCCCCGGCGACGCCTCCATCTTCGGCGGTCGGGCGACCAACAACTTCGCGAGCAGGGAGGGGGGCGCCTTCTGGAACGGCTCCGGGAAAATGACCATCGGCGCAGTAGCGTTCTCGAGCAACTCCGCCGCCGGTGACGCCGCCAATCAAGGCGGCGGCGCACTCTTCAACCTCAGCGGCCGCGTCGTCATCACCGGCAATACCACATTCGACCTCAACACCGCCCTCGGGGCGAGTGGCTCCGGCGGCGCCATCCTCAACAATAGGGCGGCAACATCGACATCCTACGGGGCGACGTTCACGAACAACAGCGCGAGTCGCGCCGGCGGCGCCATCGAGAACAACGGCGGCGCGGGTACCCTCATGCGGATCGCCAATGCGACGATGCGGTTCAATCGCACCGGCCCGGCCCCCGGCAACGGCGGCGGCTACCACGCCACGGGCGCCGGTGACGTAGAGTTTCACGGTGGCCTCTTCGAGGAAAACGTCGCGACGCGCGAGGGCGGCGCGCTCTGGAATGGCTCGGGCACGATGAAAGTGCTCGCGGCAACCATCCGCAACAACGTCGCCCTCGGCGGAGTCCTCGGCCAGGGCGGCGGCGGCATCTTCAACAAGGCGGTACCGTCATCGTCACCAACGGCACGCAAATCATCGGCAACACCGCCAACGGCGCTCCGGCTGGATCGGGCGGGCGGTATCTTCAACGGCACTGACGGCCACTCATCCGTCTCCTTCTCGCGGATTAACTCAAACGTGGCCGCACGGGCCGGCGGCGGAATCGAAGACGCCTCGGGCGCCGGCCAGATCCTGAACCTCTACCAGGTCACCATGGTCAGCAACCGCGCCACCACGAGTCCCAGGCAGCGGTGGCGCCGTCCACATTACCGGTGCCAGCGACTCGCGGATCACGCAGTCCAACGTCACGGCCAACTTTGCCGCCAAGCAAGGCGGCGGTCTGTGGAACGGCTCTGGCCGCATGGATATCGACGACACGAGCGTCACCGACAACACCGCCGCCGGTGCTAACGCAACCGACGGCGGCGGCGGGGTCTACAACAGGGCGGGATCGTGGTCGTCACCAACGGCTCCGCGATCAACGGCAACAGCGCAACCGGCGCGAGTGGCTCCGGCGGGGCATCCTCAACGGCCCGGGGGCTCGATCCGGATGTACAACAGCTTCGTCAACGCCAACATCGCCAATCGTGCCGGCGGTGGCATCGAGGACTTCTCCGGCGCCGGCCGCGTAGAGCTCTACAGCATGCGCTTCGACGGTAACGTCGTCAATAATGCCCCCGGCAACGGTGGCGCCCTTCACGTAACCGGCGCAGGCGGATGTCCTGGTGTCGAAGGGGAGGTTCACGACCAATACGGCCGGCAGCGAGGGCGGTGCCCTCTGGAACGGCGCCGGTCGTCATGACCGTCGCGGAATCGCCTTCACCGACAACGTCGGCGAAGGCAACGCGCCGAGAACGGCGGTGGTGCGATCTTCAACGACGGCGGTACGCTCCGCGTCCGGAGTTCGACCTTCGAGCGCAACCTCGCGACCGGCACCTGTGGTTCGGGTGGCGGCAATCCTCAACCAGGGCGTCGCCGAAGTTACGGGATCGACGTTCATGGGCAACACGGCGAGCCGCGCCGGTGGCGCGATCGAAGACCGTTCCAACGAGAGTCTCACGGTCAGGACGCAATGTTTACCTCCAACCGGACCGGCAGCGCGCCGGGCAACGGCGGCGGCATCCACATCACGGGCTCGGCTACGGTAACCCTGACGGAGACTACGTTCCGCGACAACTTCGCCGCCTCCGAGGGTGGTGGATTCTGGCACGGCACCGGCGAGGGCACGGTGAAGAAATCGCGCTTCGTCAGTAACGTCGCCGCCGGTGACGCCGCCGACAACGGTGGCGGTGGCATCTTCAACGAAGGCGGTAACCTCCTCGTCGACGACTGCTACCTCGCCGACAACATGGCTACAGGCACGAGCGGCTCCGGTGGCGGGCATCTTCTACAACGTCGGTAGCTCCGGGACGGTCAATATGTCGATGCTCGAGCGTAACTCCGCCTCCCGCGCCGGTGGTGCCATCGAGGACAACTCCCGTATCGGGACCCTGGTCGCCGTCAATCGCTCCACGCTCCAGGACAACTCCACCGGCTCCAAGCCCGGGAACGGTGGCGCCGTGCACGTGACCGGCAACGGTAGCTTCAACCTTACCACCTGCCAGGTGCTCCGCAACACGGCCGCCAATGAAGGTGGCGGTGTTTGGAATGGCTCGGGTGCCATGGCCATCACGCAGACCAACGTCCTCGACAACACCGCTCGTGGTATGAGCGGCGGCGGCGGCGTCTACAACGAAGGGGGCGACCTGCGGATCTCGCGTTCGCTGATTGCCTTCAACCAGATCACCGGTGCACAGGCCATCGGGGCGGCGTCCACAACGCCAACCCAGGCACGATGCGCATCACCTACAGTACCATCTCCTCCAACCAATCGGCCTTCAACGCTGGCGGTATTGCCAACGCAGGTACGCTGGAAGTAATCGGGACCACGATTGCCCTCAACACGGCCGCCAACCGCGGCGGTGGCATCGGGCAGGCTATGGGTGCCACCACGGCAACGCTCCGCAGTACCATCGTCGCGCTCAACACCGCACCGACGCAAGGCGCCAACCTCGACGTGGCTGCCGGCAGCTACGTGAGTGCCGGCTACAACCTCATCGCTACCGATGACGCCAATGTGTTCCCGGCCGGTAGCACCGACAAGGAAGGTTCGGCCGCGACTCCGGTGATGCCTGGCCTCCTGCCACTGGCCAACAACGGCGGCCCGACGCAGACCCACGCCCTCACTTGCGAGAGTGACGCGGTTGGGATGGGTGACCCCGGCCTAGAGGCCGTCGACCAGCGCGGTCGCAAGGTGTTCGGTATGCGGGACATCGGGGCTTACGAGCTACAGACAGCTTGCCCGATGCCGGGATTCAATGCTCCACAGACCCCAGTTGCCGATGCTTCAGGTTCGTTCAGCGTCTACCCGACGCAAACCCGCGGCAGCGTGACCATCAAAGTCGGTGGTGACTACTCGTTCTCGACTACGTCTGGCGACGACACGCAGGTGTTCCGCCTCGTGGACGCTACCGGCCGTCTCCTCCGCGAGATCCGCAGCAACTCCGACCAGATCGAAGTAGATGCCTACGACCTACTGCCAGGTAGCTACTTCGTCCAGCGTATCACGGAATCGGGCGTAGAGTCCCGCACCTTCCAGGTGTTGAACTAAGGATAGACCCAGGCTAGGGGAGTTTTACCCTCGGATAGATTGAAAAGCCCCGGACGACGCCAGTTGTCCGGGGCTCTTCTGTTTTGGGCGCCATTTGGCTCGCTCCGCGAGAGGCGCCACGGTTGGATCGCGGATGCACCGATACTTGGTTGAGAGGCGCACTCGCGGAGCGAGCCAAACGCGCCCTAATCGCACCTGCACGCGTGGACTGACCATACTTCGTATGTAAGCTGTACAAGGGCCACCCGAAGCAGCCACTCTGGATATCTTCCGCATTACCGCTATAACCACCCGCCCATGCTTGCCCACCTCAAACTACCTGGTGCCCTCGATCCTCAATTATCGAAGACCGAACTGGCCGAGTTGGCCCAGGTCGACGCCGCCGCGCTGCTCGCCGATGAGTCTGCGGACGTGCTGACCTCCTACGCCGCACTCCGCCGCTACGACATCTACTCGTCGGCGGTGATCGATGCCCTGCGTGAGGCCGTAGAAGAGAAGCTCCGCGGAGAGCCGAAGGGCAGCGTCGAGGTAGGCGCCAATAAGGTTGTCCTCCAGCAAAGCCGACGCTTCGACTTCTCGGGCGATAACTACTGGTCCGAACTCAACTCGCAGAACCTCCGCCTCGCGGATGCCCGCCGCTCTCACGAGACTCTCCTAAAGCGGATCGCTGGCGAAACGGTGGAGCGCGTCGATCCGGAAACAGGAGAGGTCATGGTGCTGGTTGGCCCGGCGGTCGAAGTGCGGGAGACGCTGGTGTTCAAGTTTTGATCCGCCCAACGCGTGAGATCGTGCGGAGCACTCCTATACGCGTTTCATTTCCGCCGCGACGTCTGCGCGACTAGATTCTACAGTGTTCGCTACCGTTCAATCCCCCGATGCTTCATAGCGCTTCAGCAAAGTAGCGATCTCGCGGCTGTGCATCTCGTAGCTCGATTCACCAGTCTTTTGCCCAGAACGCAGGAAGCCAATCACGAAGCGCTGCGGCTTACGCAGCTTCGGCGTAGCCATCGGCGCCCTCCCAAAGCCCGCCACTACCATCCCGTCGGGAGAGTAGATGCCGATGCTATCGTTGCCGAGGAGGCTGAAGTGATCCACGAGCGTGTCGGCCGTCGCCTGTATTATGTAGAGCACCCGCGGCACCCCGTCTACGCCAAAGTAGTACCACTGCCGTTGCGCGACCTCCTCCTGCCCCTTAAAGTGATCAAGCTGCGGGTAGGCCGGCGCGCTCTGGTCACTCGCCATGTAGGTCTGCCGCGGTTGATACGTCCCGCCCGCCGGACCTTCGTACAGGAACCAGTACGCCGAGGTGTCGCTCACGCCCGTGACATCGAGCGCGGCGTGATCGTCGGCGAAGGTCCAGGACCAAGCCCAGGGACCGCCGGGCGTGTGGCATTCGATGCTCGTCGGCGAGATCACCCGCGAGGTAACCTTGTCGTGTCCGGGGTGTCCGGCACCGTCGAACTCACCGCGGAAAACGAGGTTGGGGACGCCCCGGTAGGCGCTCGCGGCACTCGGCGGATACTGATTCCAAGGGTTTTGCCGAAAGGCGATCCAGTCGTGACCGTCCTCGTCGATCATGCTAGACAGACCCCCTGAAGCAGAGTCTAGGAGGAACTTCGCATAGCGTCTGCCGATGCGGTAGTGGGTTCGGCCGAGGTATTCGACGGTGTCCAGACTCTCCGTCATGGGTTCCGCAGACGCGACGTACTCAGGGGGATCAGCGTTTTGCCGATAGGCGTATACAGACAGCCCCAAGGCAACGCAGAGATAGGCGCTACCTACGGCTGGGTTTGCTGCGCCTACCCAGCTTCGGGCTTTCGCCAAAACCACCGACATCATGGCCGGATCGCGTCGTTGCGCCATAGGTGTACGAACTGGTGCTGATCCCACCCGATACCGATAATGTCTAGGTCACCATCGCCGTCGATGTCGACAGTCCGGGCGCCGAGGTGATTCTCCTTGCCGGTATCGATGGTGCTTTCGCTTAAACCACCCTTGCCGTCGTTGCGCCACAGCTGTAGGGCTAGGCGCTCGCCCTTGTGCTCGGCGGTCACGATGTCGAGGTCGCCATCGCCGTCGACATCCGCGAAGTCGAGGTTGTTCATGCTGGACTGCGTGACGAGCTTCTCGCGCACGAAACCGGTGTCGCGCTGAAAGTAAATCCACAGCGTCGCGTCGGGCTCCAGCCCCGGGTAGCGCTCCTCGGCGATCGCGACATCGGTGCGGCCGTCGCCATCAAGGTCGCCGGCTTCGATGCGGTCGGTGGCGTAGGTCGTACGCCCGACGTGGTGGCGCGGCCACGGGTTCGCGAGCGAGCCCTCGTTCTCGAACCAACTGACGTAAGTCGGGACCTCCGGGTCGCCCCCGGGCACACGGAAGCCCGCGACGATGTCCATGTCGCCGTCGCCGTCCACGTCTGCGACCGCGAAGCCTTCGTCGCTCGCGTCTACGGCCAAGAGGTGAACGGCCCAGTTGGATGTTCCACGTGGCACCACGGTAAAGACACCTCCGAGGGAAGCGTAGACCACCTCCGCGGCGCCATCGCCGTCGAGATCAGTGTAGCGGTAGCCCTGCCCGTTGTGGTGACCCGTAGCAGGAACCTGCGCCACGACTTTTCTGCTGTATACACCGTCGGCTCCGCGTTCGAACAGCACGACGTCTGGGAGGGCCTCGGCGAGGATGCCGCGCTCTACACCGCCGACCTCGCCGACGAAGAGGTTGGCGTCCACGTTCCGCCCGAGGTCTTCCTTCGCCCAGGGGCCAGCGAGATCCGCGCCGGGATTGAGGTAAACGTTGCGCCCGGTGATGATGTCGAGGTCGCCGTCGCCGTCCACGTCGCCACTGGCGAGGCCGAAGTAGCGCAGCCATTCCGGTTCGTCGAAGTTGCCCCACTTGGCTTTCGTCGAGTCAATCTCGATGTAGGTCCAAGCGTCGGTGCGGAGCGTGTCGAAGGCACCGGCGGAGACGTTCGTTGTTTTGGCCTCCGAGCCTCCACAAGCCGCGAAAAGGAGGAGTAAGACTGCCGCCAAAACGGTAAATAAGAATTGCCTCATCGCTTGGTCTGATTGATGAGCACGTAGAGGTCGGTGGCTTCGTGTTCGGGGTAGCGGAAGATGTCCATATCGCCGTCGCCGTCGTAATCCACCACGCGACCGTTGTAGATGCCGTCGGTGAGCAAGGTGTCGGGAACGAAGGTGCGGTTGTCGCCCTGATTAAGGAGCACCAGCAGCGGAAACGTGATAGGTGCGGCATCGAGATTAACGGCGCGACCCCTGTTGGTACCGGTCACGATATCCTTGTCACCGTCGCCGTCCATGTCGTACACAATAAGCGTGTGCGCGGACGCAAGATTGTCGAGCACCGTAGTACCTACCCACGACCCGTCGGACTGTCGAGTGTAATAGACGACCGGGAAGCCGCCGTTTTCGGAGTGCGAGATGAAGACCTCGTTGGTGCCGTTGCCGTCTATATCGGCAATGAAGGTTTTAGTGGCGTTGAGGCTCCACTCGTCCTTGTGGACAGTTTGGTTGTGCCACCGATCGTCGATGCTGGCCGTCTCCCAGACGCCGGCGAGGTCGCCGCCGGGATTCGCGAAGGTGTAGCCATTCGCGGCCACGTCTAGGTCGCCGTCGCCGTCGAGGTCCCCAATGTCCATGCCCTCGTGAATCCCGGCCAGGGTGATGTCGGCGACCTGAGTAAAGGAACCATCAGGATTCTGGCGATGGATGCGGACGTTGTGCTCGTTGAAGGTCATGACGGCCAGGTCGAGGAGGCCATCGTCGTTGAAGTCACCGAGGTTATAATCTTTGACGGCGCCCTTGGTGTCGCCGATGCGGTGAGGCTCCCACGTGCCGCCCCCGGCACCGGGGTTCGCGTACCAGAACAGCTCCGCAGGTGCGGCGGCGTCGATCCACTCGCCGGGGTGTCGAGCGGCGAGCACGTCGATGTCCCCGTCGCCGTCGATGTCACCGGTTTCTAAGTCGCCGGCGGCAAAACCTCCACCGCCTGGCGGCTCCTGCGCGATGACGACTTCGCGCCAGAGCGCATCGGTTGTGTCGGCGACACGGTAGCCGAGGTAGCCGCTGGCATTGTGATTGGCGTTGATGAAGACAATGTCCTCGAGGCCGTCGCCGTTCAAATCGCCGTGCGTGAGCGCCCACCAGTGGTCGGCGTTGTCGACGACGTGGTGGGAGGCGAACGTAGGGGCTATGGCAGGATTTAGGTCGCGAAGGTCCTGGTGACCATCCACGGCGTCTCGGTTGCTACAGGCTGCGCAGAGGAGGCACGTGGTGAGGCCAAAAGACAGAGCGGTGGTTGGGTGTCTCAGGGGGGGCAGATTCAGTGCACGGACAAGATACCCGCTCGACCGAACCCGCTGTCCTGAGCCGTCGCCTACTTGCCCGTCCCGATGATGAAGATCGTATAGATGATCCCGGGCAAAATGAAGAGGAACCAGAGCAGCAGGCTGATCCAGAATCGCTTCGTGGCGGCGCCTTCGTAAAGGAACATCGCGAGGGGTGCCAGTAGGATAGCAACGATGATTAGGAGGAGGGTATTCGTACTCGGAGCGGCCCCGTTGCGCATGGCCTCGCGGAGTTGCTTGCGGAGGGAGCGGCGCTCGGCTCTCGTGGCCTTGCGAGCGCTCCGTGCGGTGGCTCTGCTCGTGGGTGCCGTCGCGGTAGCGGGCGCTACGGTGGCGTAGGCGTCGTTGCTGGCGGTAGCCGCTGGGGCCATGGGGGCGCTTACTGCAAGAAGAGACTGAGGCGCGAAGACAACTGCGAGCAGGCAGACGGCGAAGGTGTAGATGGTCGAACGCATGCGATTAGATTAGATGATTCCCGCAGGACAGCACTCAAAGCGCACGAATCGTTCGATCCGGCAAGGATATTTTGAAAATTTGATGTTGCACTACACTTCCGAGGCTTCCGTTAGCCAGGTCTGCACTTGAGCGACAGAGCAATATGCTAACTTTGTCGGTCTTTACTGCGTGGCAATCCACGGTCCTTACTTCGAAGTCGTCGTTATATGCTAATACGTAACTCCCTCCTCCTCGGCACCGCCGCCGCGATCATCGCCTGTGGTACGACCGGGAAGACTGCCCAGACGCCCCTACCTACGCCCGCGCCCGCGACAGAGGTCGTCGAGCCCGAGGGGGCGGTCCTCAGTGACGATACGGACTTCATTCTCGATGGAGCGGACACCGTCAACTACGAGGTGCCCGTCTACCGCGGCGCGCAGCCGCAGCCCTTCGACCTACTGCACACCCGCCTGCGCGTCAAATTCGACTGGGCCACCGAGCGAGTGATTGGCCAGGCGACGCTGCGGATGAAGCCGACCTTCCGCCCGCAAAGCACCGTCGTCGTCGACGCGAAAGGCTTCGAGTTCAAGCAGGTGGCCCTCGGCGAGACCACCAAGAAACCCCTCCAATACACCAGCAACGACTCGACCCTCATCGTGACTCTCGACCGGGAGTACAAGCGCGGCGAGCAGGTAGAACTCTACCTCGACTACGTCGCCACGCCGGCGGCCACCGGGACGAGCGGCGCGGCCATCACGAGCGATAAGGGTCTGTTCTTCATCAACCCCCGCGGCGAGGACGGCCCCGATAAGCCCCAGCCAGATCTGGACCCAGGGCGAGACCGAGCACAACTCCCGCTGGATGCCGACCTTCGACCAGCCCAATGAGCGCTCGACGCAGGAGTTCTGGATCACGGTCGAGGACAAGTACAAGACCCTCAGCAACGGGCTCATGATCAGCTCCAACAAGAACGCCGACGGCACCCGCACCGACTACTGGCGCATGGATCAGCCGCACGCGCCCTACCTCCACATGCTGGCCGTCGGCGAGTTCGCCAAGGTGGACGACAAGTGGCGCAACGTGCCCCTGAGCTACTACGTCGAGCCGAAGTACGAGCCCTACGCCAAGGAGATCTTCGCGCACACCCCGGAGATGCTCGAGTTCTTCTCGAAGACCCTCGGCGTGGACTACCCGTGGCCGAAGTACTCCCAGATCATCGTGCGGGACTACGTCTCGGGCGCGATGGAGAACACGACCGCCGTCATCTTCGGGGAGTTCGTCCAGAAGACCGACCGCGAGCTGGCCGACGACAACAACGACCTGATCGTGGCGCACGAGATGTTCCACCACTGGTTCGGGGACTACGTCACGACGGAGGCCTGGAGCAACCTGACGCTCAACGAGGGCTTCGCGAATTACTCGGAGTACCTGTGGTTCGAGCACCACGACGGCAAGGCCGCCGCCGAGGAGCACCGCATGACCGAGCTCCAGGGCTACCTCGGGCTCGGGAGCCGCGGGCGGCTTCCACCCGCTGATTTGGTACGGGCACACCTCGCCGATCGGGGAGGACATGTTCGACGCGCACTCCTACAACAAGGGTGGACTCGTGCTGCACATGCTCCGCAACTACGTCGGCGACGAGGCCTTCTTCGCGAGCTTGCAGAAGTACCTGCAGGACAACAAGTTCTCGGCCGTCGAGGTGGATGAGCTGCGGATGGCCTTCGAGGACACGATCGGCGAGGACCTGCAGTGGTTCTTCGACCAGTGGTTCCTCGGCAATGGTCACCCAGAGTTTGAGGTGAGCTACGGCTACGCGGACGGGCATGGCACGGTAACATGTGGAGCAGACGCAGGACGCGGAGGAGTTCCGCCCGGTGTTCCGCCTACCGACGCAGATTGGGCACTACCCAGCGAACGGGCGGGGCACCCGTGATGCACGATGTCGTGGTGACGAAGCGCCGGCAGACGTTTTCCTTCCCGGCGGCCGAAGGCGATCTATTCGTCTTCGATCCAGCGTCGACGATCCTTGGTGACTCGCGAGGAGGAGCGCAGTACGCGAGGACCAGGTGAAGGTCTTCGAGCGCGTTGGCGAGACGCACAGGAGCTCATCGCGATCCGTGAGATCCGGCAGGCCAGCGAGGAGGACGAACTTCAAGGTGCCGGATGCCATGGTGGACAAGGCGCTGAAGTCCAAGAGTTTCCGGATCCAGAACAACGGCATCGCGATGTCCGACACGTCCGACGCAGCCACGCGTGATGGCCAATCTCCGCACGCATCGCCCGCGAGGCACCCGCGAGTTCGGTGCGTAGTAGTGCGCTCGCGAGCTGGCGAGACGCAGCGACCCGACGCTCGAAGGAACTGTACCGGGAGGTTTTGTCGAAAGACCAGAGCTACGGCGTGATGTCGAGCGGCCTACAGGGCCTCTTCAAAGTCAACCCGACGGCTGGCGCCGAGGAGGCCGCCAAGCTCGAAAGCAGCGAGAACGTCGATCTCCTCGTGGGCGTGGCGAGCATCTACGCGGCGCAGGGCGACCAGGAGAAGCTCGGCTTCTTCGAGGAGAAGCTCGCGAAGGTCGACAACCAGCAGGCGGGTGAATTTGCGGCCGCGTACATCGGGCTCGCCATCCAGGGTGGGCCCGGAGACGACCAAATCGGCGATCGACCGCCTGGCGACGCAGGCTATGGATCAGAAGACGAGCCTCTACCGACGCTACAGCTTCACGTCGGCCCTGGCGGAGCTGCGGAGCATCGCGGAGGCTCCGGGTTTGTACAGAGAAGCTGCAGTGGTGAGAACTTGACGAGCTTGCTGACCGAGAAGATCAACGCTATTAAAGCCGCGGAGACGAATCCGCAGTTGCAGGGGGCATTTTCGGGGATGTAGGGAGGAAAGGCACGGCGTGCATTTTGTACGCGTGGTGCATTTGGTGCAGTGCACCTTATAGACGACATGCACCAAATGCACTCCTTAAACAACTTTCGCTAAAATGATGCCCGTGGGTACTGTTTTGGCGAAAGCCGCCCCCCTCACCTGCCGCGATACTCCCGTCGTACCCCTTCAAAAACGCGAACACCCCGTACAGCAACAGTCCCAGACTCACGATGCCGATCAGCCAGATGCCGCCGCTGTGCTGCGAGAGATACTCCAGCGCGCCCTCCGTGCTGCGGAACTGGCTCGCGTCGCTGTTCGATCCGGCGAGGATGAGGAAGTAGCCGATGATCGCGAACACCACCGCCCGCGCGAAGAACCCGAAGCGACCAATGCGCTTGATGGCCCGCCGCGAGAGGTGCCGCCACTGAATGTCGGTGACGAACTCGGCCTTGTAGCCTTTGTACGCCTGGTAGGCGCCCACGCCGATGACGATGACCCCCATCGCGATCACGATAAAGGGGCCGGCTGGCCAGTCCAAGATGCTGGCGATGATCGATTTGCTCTTGCTCCCGCCCTCCGACGACGACGACGAAAAGGCGAGCCGCAGTGCGAGCACGCCGAGGGCTCCGTTGATGAGACCCGAGATGACATAACTAACGCGCTTCACGGCGCTCTTCGGCTCGTGGTCCTTGGCGCGCGGGTCGAAGAAGCCTCGGTAGAAGCGCCACAGGGCGTAAGCGAGCAGCCCCACGCCGAGTGCGCCGACGAGGGTCTGTCCGAAGGTCTGATCGGAGAGCCACTTGAGGATACTCTGCGGACCTTCCACACCGCCGCTCCCGACCGAGAACCCGAGCACCGTCGCGAGCGTAAGTCCGCCGACGAGCAGGTAGACGACACCCTTGGCCATGAAGCCGGTGCTAAAAAGGGAGTTGAGGGTACTGGCTTGGACTTGCATGCGGGGGTTTGCCAGGGGTAACCCCGGACCGGGTGCACGATGTTCTGTAGATGGTCAACTTCCGTGAAAACAGTGGGTTACGTGGCCATTGGGATGGCGTTAGGCGCTGGCGTTGTCTCCCGAACCCGAACGCGCGGTACTTTTGCGGCTTTCGCATTCCAGGTTCAGCTTTCGCCAAAACCGTCCTCCCCACCCTATGATCAAGTCGATGACCTCCGCGAAGCGCGTGCGCTTCCGCTCCAATCCGCGCAAGGATCAGTTCAATAACGTCCTCCGCGAGCGCGTCGACGCCTACTTCACCGACCGTGGCATCTCGCCCCACGCCAACACCGAGATGTACCTCAAGACGGCCCTGTCGGTCGTGCTGTGGGTGGCGTGCTTTGCGGCGGTGCTGTCGGGCGTTTTGGACGCAAGTCCTCTTCTGGCTCATCGTGCTGTACACGTTCTGGGGCTTCGTCAATGTGTTTATCGCGTTCAACATCATGCACGACGCGACGCACGACGCGTACTCGGCCAACCCGAAGGTCAACAAGATCATGGGCTACTCGATGGACTTCATCGGGGGCAACCAGTACCTCTTCCGCCGGATGCACGGCGCGCACCACGGCTACGTCAACATCCACGGCATCGACGTCACGATGGAGAGCCACGGCTTCTTCCGCTTTACCCCGGCCGAGCCCTGGAAGCCGTTCCACCGCTTTCAGCACTTCTACACCTTCGTGCTGTACTCGCTGGCGATGTTCCACTGGGTGGTCGCCAAGGACATCAAGTGGATGTTCGGCGAGACGCACATCGGCAACCAGAAGAACATCCAGCACCCGGTGCGCGAGAAGGTCATCCTCATCATCGGGAAGACCTGGTACTTCGGTACGGCCCTGGCGCTGCCGCTGCTCCTGACGGGGGCACCCGTCTGGGCAGTGCTCATCGGCTTCGTCTCGATGCACATCCTGCCGGGGCTCTACTTCGCGCTCATCTTCCAGGTGACGCACGTCTACGAGGGCACCACCTACCCCTTGCCCGACGACCGCGGCGACATCCACAACAACTACGCCCTGCACGTGCTCGAGACCACGGCCGACTTCTCGCGCAAGAGCCGGCTCGGGAGCTGGCTCATGGGCGGGATCAACATCCACGTCATCCACCACATCTTCCCGCGCATCTGCCATGTGCACTACCCGGCGCTGACGAAGATCCTCAAGGAGACCGCCGATGAGTTCGAACTGGAGTACCAGGAGAACGAGCACTTCGTCCCAGCGCTCAAGAAGCACTACGGGATGCTGAAGCTGCTGAGCCGGCCGGACGCGGTGGTGCCGACGATCGGGAAGAGCGCGATGTACGCGTAGGACGTTTTCGCGAAAGTGTTTTAACGCGTGATGGCTTTCGCCAGAACTTGTGTGTCGCAGTTTAGGATGGCGAAATCTGCAATCTATTCGGGGCTATTTGAGCGGAAGAATGGTTTGATTCCATTTGACCACAAATGCTTGTTATAATTATAACGGAATGCAACTGCGTAGCGTTCGGGTTTCAACATTACATGTACGTCTAGGAAGCGACGTTTCCTTGGTCGACGCCGGGATCGGCGTGAACATTCCCACCGGCGGTCCATTAGTAGCCACGAACTAAACACGTTCGCATGCGCCTCCTCCTCTTCGCCGTCATCCTGTGCGGCTTCGCCCTCTCAGCCGAAGCCCAGTCGCCGGACATCAAGCGGTTCCTGAAAGTCCAAGACAACACTTACTTCGCCGACCGAGATTCCGCCTACGCCGATCCGTACTACGGCCTGAAGAAACTCATCTACGGCAACCGCCGCTTCGCCGAGAATAAGTCGATTAGCCCGCGGCAGACCCAGGCCGACCTCAAGAACGGCGAACTCGGTCAGACGCCCTTCGCGACCATCGTCGGGTGCTCCGACAGCCGCGTCCCCAACGAGATCATCTTCGACCAGGGCGTCGGTGACCTATTCATCACGCGTACTGCCGGCCAGGTGATGGCGGAGGCGAGCTACGGCACGATCGAGTACGCCACCGAGGTCCTCAAGACCCGCCTCATCGTCGTACTCGGGCACGAGAGCTGCGGCGCCGTTACGGCGGCCATGAAGCGGCCCGAGAATCCCCCCGGGCACGTCGTCACCCTCATCAACGCCATCAAGCCCGCCGCCGTCGCCGCGGACGCGATGACCTCCACGGACGAGGAGAAGCTCGACTTCGCGATCCATCAGAACGTCGTCAACCAGGTCAATCTCCTCCGCGACCTCGAGCCCGTGCTCAGCCGCGGCTTCGAGCGCAGTGACTACGTCATCGTCGGAGCCGTCTACAACCTACACTCCGGCAAGGTCGAGTTCATCGAGGAGACCATCCGGAGCCTACCGGCTTTCGCAGAGGTGACCGGCGCTCCGGCCACGCAGTCAATGCCAAGCCCAACGGCCACCCAGCCTGCGTCGACCGTCCCCATGGACAAGAAGAAGAGCAAGCGTGGCCGCTAGGACAGTCCCCCACGGCAGCTACCCCCTGATTCGCCTCCTCCTCATCGCCGCCGTGTCTGCGTTTGCCGCCGCCCCCGCGCGCGCGCAAAGTGTCGACGGCGAGCAGCTCGGCGCCTGGTACATGTACTTCTACACGGCGCGTTTTGGCGAAAGCAAAACCACCGGCGAGAAAAGCCGGTGGGGCATCCAGGGCGATGCACAGTTCCGCAACTGGAACATCGCAGGCGACCTGGAGCAGCTGCTGCTACGCTCCGGGCTCACGTACTCGCCTAAGGACTTCAGCGGCATGCTCACCCTCGGGTACGCGAGCATCACGACGGGAGCCTTCGGCTCCGAGAACGATCAGACCGTTCACGAGAACCGGATCTACCAGGAGGCTCTGCTACCTCATCGCCTCGCGAAGCACCTCTTGCTCACGCACCGGTTCCGCTACGAACAGCGCTTCAACGAGGGCCAGGACTTCCGTACGCGCTTTCGGTACAACCTCTTCGTCAACATCCCTTTCAACGGCGAGAGCCTCGGGGACGGCGTTTGGTACGCGGCGCTCTACAACGAGCTCTTCGTCAACGGCGAGCGCACGATTGGTGACGGTAGGCAAGTCACCTTCTTCGACCGCAATCGTACATACTACGGCCTCGGTTACGGGCTTACGCCAAAACTCAGGACGCAGCTAGGATTCATGCGCCAGCGGACGAACACGGTCGTAAAGACGCAACTGCAGTTCAGTCTGCACCAGACCTGGTAAGATCGGAAAAACAAAGCGGGTCGTACCTGCTGAAGTCCGTGTGCGGGCCCTTTCTAATCTTTCAAAGTCACGCGTAACGACTTGCGCTCGCCCTCATTCTTGATAATGTCGACGCGCTCGATCGTATCCGAGTTTAGTGCATTCACTTCCTTGGCGGTAGCGGAGCGACCGTCGATGAAGTAGTCGATGTCTGTAGCGGTTGGGTCGGCGGTTACGTGGACGGATTTGCTGGAGTTACCGCTAGTCGTCGTCTGGGCTTTGCCGTCAACTGTCGTGGTCGAGGTGGTTTGCTCGCGGCGCTGCCGAGTGGTGACCTCGACACCATGCTCGTCCTGTTGCAGGCGCTGGGCGTCGAGCTGTTCGCGTTGGGCATCGAGTTGCGCGCGTTGGGCGTCGAGCTGTTCGCGCTGTGCGTCGAGTTGCGCGCGCTGTGCTTCGGCTTGGAGACGTTGCGCATCCGCTTGCGCGCGCTGGGCATCGCCTCGGGCGCGCTGTCCACCGGCTTGCTTACGCTGTGCGTCATCTTGGTTGCGTTGGGCTTCGGCCTGGAGGCGTCGAGCGTCATCGTGTGCGCGTTGCACATCCACTACCGCCCGCTGTGCGTCGGCCTGGATCCGCAGCCGCTCCGCCTCCGACGGCACCGACGCCCGTGCCTCGCGGACGATCTCGTCGATCTCGGCCTGGGTCGGGATGCTCTTCATAGCCTCCTCGATGGTGCGGCGGAGTTCGGCCTCCGAGGGCATGTCCTTGGTGGCGTCTTCGACCATCTGCTTGAGCTCAGCTTCGGTAGGCATGTTCTTCATCGCCTCGCGGACCTGGGCGGTGAGTTGCTCGGCGCTCGGCATGTTCTTCATGGCGTCGGCGACGATGGCGCTGAGTTCGGCCTCGGTGGGAATTCCGCGCATGGCTTTTTCGACGATCTCGGCGACCTCTTCGTCTGTGGCGCTCTCGACAATAGTGCCGTCGGCTGCTCTGTACGTAGTGCGCCCGTCTTCGGTGGTGGTACTTCCGTTGGCGTCGCGGTCGAGCGCTGGGTCCGTGGCGGGAATGGTGTCGGTATAGTATCGGAGGGCGATGGCGTCGGGCGCGGTCGGCGCGGGCGCCATGGCGTCCTGAGGGACCGGTGCTTTGGCGTCGGAAGGGGTTTTGTCGAAAGACGACTCCGGCGACACCGCGTACGCGGTGAGCGCAAATAGAGCGAGCGGGACAGCGAAGGAGAGGGCTGGGAGCTTGGTCTGTCTTGAGGTGCCGAAGAGGCGCTGGATGCGAGTGCTGAAGGGCGTTTTCGAGATGGACATAGCGAAGGGGTTTGTGGTTTGGGAAGTGGGAATGGCGATAGGTTGGGCAGCGAGGTGCAGGAGGGTTTTGGCGTAAGCCTTCCGGTTGCCGCCCGCCACCACGAGGTCATCGCAGGCGTACTCACGGGCGGTATCTATGTGGCGGGAGAGCAGGTGGGCTGCGGGATGGAAGAAGAGCAGCGCGCGGAGCAGCTGCTGGGCGTAAATCGTGTAGTGATCGTAGCGGCGCAAGTGGGCCAACTCGTGCAGGAGGATGAGCTCGGCTTCTTCCGCGGAGAGCTGGTTGGCGAGCATCACGGGGTAGAGCACCATGGGTCGGAGGACGCCGACCGTCACGACGGTTGCGACGTGGCGACTGAGGTAAACACCGGCGCTTACGTGCGGCGCAAAGCGCGCGTGGGCATGGTGAAGCGCCGTCTCCCACTCGATGGGCAGCGCAACGCGATCACTGCGCAGGAGTCGCTGCGTACGGACGTGCTCGAAGGTGAGCCACGCCAGGTATAGCAATACCCCCAGCACGTAACCGTAGCCGAGCACAGCGGCCCAGGGTACATCTGCTGCAGTACCAGGCTCTCCAGAGGCGAAATGGACCAATTGGAAAGCTTCGTCTACGTCGAGCGCAGCTATGGCCTGTGCTTCAGGCCAGACGGCGTAAAGCGTGAGCACGAATCCCAGAGCCATGGCGCCGAGGCTCAGCATGCCAACGGTGTGCAGGCGCGCTGGACTCTGGACGTGCTGCACGGCGAGGCGGAACAAGCAGTACAGCGTCGCTCCCTGCCAGAGGCTATGCAGGACGGCCCTCCCGACGGCCGTGGCGATATCGATTTGTAGGTAGTCCATGGTCGCAGACGTTTAGGCTTGATCGTCGATCCAGCGGCGGAGCTCAGCGAGCTCGGCGGCAGTGGGGGTTTCGTTGCCGAGGGCACGCAGGGCGAGGGTGACGCGGCTTCCGCCAAACGCCGTGTCGGCCAGCTTGCCGAAAAGACCGCGCTCGATCGCTTCCCGGGGTACGGCTGGGCGGTAGAGGTGACTTCGGGCCGCGGTGTCGCGCTCGACGAGCCCAGCGTCGGTCATGCGCTGGAGCTGCGTAAGCACCGTGGTGTAGCTCACTGGTCGCTTCTGCTCGACGGCGGCGTGGAGGTCCCGCACCGATAGCGGCGACTCGCGCCAGAGCAGGTCGAGGATCTCGAGCTGGGCGTCGGAGGGGGCGGTTGGCTCTTTCATTACGACAAATGTAGTAGGTCTTTATGAAATGTACTACAGGTGTCGTAGAAAAGGTGAAGATTTCTGCGGAGGGGCCGTAGTGCGTGTGCCGACAAGCCGCACGCGACTGCTCGGACGACGTACCTTGCGGGCATGGGAGCGCTAGCCATCGATAATCGCCTCTACACCATCGAGGAGTGGCAAGCCCTCGAACTCGAGACGGGGGAGAAGTACGAGTTTCACGACGGGGAGCTTTTCTCAGTAAGTGCGATGAGTGGTGGGACCGCTTACCACGCGCTAATCGGCGCGAACTGCATCAGGTTTATCGGAAACGCCATTGACGCAACCGAACGAGAGCGAGAGGGGGACGACTGCGCCGTATACAGCAGTGACCTTCAACTTATGGTAAGGCCAAACAGCAAATATGTATATGCGGATGCGGCGGTAGTCTGCGGCAGCCCGCTGTTCGACAATCGTGTCACAACAGCCGTGAGGAATCCAATCGCGGTTGTAGAAGTACTGTCTCCGTATTCGGTAAAGTATGACTCAGGACCCAAGTACAACTACTATACCGCACTGGGGACGATTCGAGATTATATTATAGTGGCACAAGATGAGGCCTGGGTAGATGTCCGTTCGAGACATAAAGTGGGAGAACGATGGGATATCAAGGTATACAGTGATCTGGATGGCTCCATTTACATACCCAGCTTAAAGCTGTCAGTACGACTAAAAGACATTTACAAGAAGGTAAATTTTGATTAGTAGCCAAAAACACTAGCTGTCTTAGTCCTCTCCCTCCACCGCCTCACGCAACTCTCCCTTATCCATCTTCGAACGCCCGCTGATGTCCAAAGCTTTCGCGCGCTCGTACAATTCCTCCTTTGTCATATCGTCGAGATAAGCAGTTGGGTGATCTAGTATCGCCTCCTTCAATTCCTCCTTCGTCATCGAGCTCCGGCCCTCGACGTCTAGCTCGGCGGCGCGGCGCGTAAGGTAATCTTTCGTAAGGCCCTTCGAATCCCCGTGGGTGTACCCGAGCTCGGCCATGACATCCCGCACGGCCTCGGGCCAGTCGGCAAACTGCTCGTCTTTGTCGTCGGCTTTGGCCTTCGACTGCT
Source organism: Lewinellaceae bacterium (assembly GCA_963837005.1). Taxonomy (GTDB): domain Bacteria; phylum Bacteroidota; class Bacteroidia; order Chitinophagales; family Saprospiraceae; genus CALDTK01. The sequence continues at coordinate 37,623 of CAWIMC010000022.1, read as the reverse complement.
CGGCTTCCTTCTGATCTGCCTTGAGCAGTAGAGCCCAGGCGTCTTCCGGTAGATAACGCTTCATACCGTCTTCACGGTCGGCGTTGGCGCTGCCGTCGCAGGTCTGCCACGACTGATTGCTCCAGTCCTCGAGGCTCTTGGCGGCGGCATCCTTTTTCGTCGTTCTTGTAGCCCCCGCCGCGCTTCTCGTACTCGTGGACGAGGAGCTGGGATTTGCGCGCCGACCACTGCCCGGGGTCGCCGCCCTTGTCCCCGGCCATGATCTCATCCTTGATGTCGCGGCGGAGCTGGGGGCGAGTGTACTTCTCGTCGTAGTTGTCGGTGGGCATGGCTGGACTTTACGAATACCAACAACGGTCGTGCGGGAGCAGTGCGGCGAGTACGTCATCGTCGGGGGTGTCTACGACCTCATCGACGGCAAAGTCGACATGATCGAAGAGACGATCTTCTCCTTGCCAAAGTTCGCCGACGCTGTAGCCGCGATGCGTGAGGCGACTGTTCCAACGAAAATGGAGGCGGTGCCGGCACTGATGGCGCCGTCGACCGGCACGAAGCCCACCAAGAGCCGCAAGCGTGGTAAGTAAGGATTCGCGCCTTCGGGCAGGGTCTATCGGATTGCTTTCGTTGCTCTTGCTTGGGGTTCGACCGATCCAGGCCCAAACCGTCGACGAGGACCAACTCGGCGCCTGGTACATGTACTTCTACGCGGCGCGTTTTGGCGAAAGCAAAACCACCGGCGAGAAGAGTCCGTGGGGCATTCAGGGCGATGCTCAGTTCCGTAACTGGAACATCGTCGGTGACCTGGAGCAACTGTTGACTCAACCCTCGGGAAGCATAAGTGACCTACGCCGTCGGATTCCCACCCGTCGAGCCCAATACCTCACCGCTCGTGTAGCTGCTCTCCTGCGTAGCGAGAAAGACATACATCGGCGCCAACTCGGCCGGTTGACCCGGGCGGCCATAAGGCACCGTACTTCCGAACTTCTCGATCGAGTCCTGCGGCTGTCCACCGGAGGGCTGTAGCGGCGTCCAGAAAGGTCCGGGTGCGACACCGTTGACACGAATCCCGTCCTGCGCGACCTGCTTGGCCAGGGCCTTGAGGAAGCCGATAATAGCCCACTTGGTCGAAGCGTAGTCGACGAGATTGTCGGAGGGCTTCGAGCCCTGGATGGAGGTCGTCATGATGATCGAGGCGCCCTTCGGCATCAGCGGTAGGGCCGCCTTGCAGAGCCAGAACATGGCGTAGACATTGGTCTTGTAGGTCGCGTCGAACTGTTCGGTGGTGATGTCCTGGATCGACTCTTGCGAGGTTTGCTTGCCGGCATTAATGACCAGTACATCGAGGCCGCCCATGGCCTCGTGAGCGTCTTTGATGAGCTTCTCGCAAAACTTCTCGTCGCGCAGATCGCCCGGCATGAGGTGGAGCTTGCCGCCTTCTCCCTCGATCGCTTCCTTGAGGCTATCGACGTCCGGCGCCTCCTCGGCGAGGTAGTTGATGGTCACCTCGGCGCCCTCGCGGATGTAGGCGATGACGGCCGCGCGACCGATGCCCGAGTCACCTCCGGTGATGAGCGCCTTGCGGCCGGTCATGCGGCCGAGCCCGATGTAGCTGTCCTCACCGTGGTCGGGTCGCGGAGTCATGTCCTCGATGGAGCCGGGGGCGCTCATCGGTTGGCGCGGGAAGGGCGGCGCCGGGTACATCGAGATCGGGTCCCGCATGGACCACTGGTTTTCGACTTTTGAGTGGGTGAGTTTGTCGAGGGGGGAGGACATGGGCTGGTGAGATATTGTTAAGGTTGGTTTGGGGCAACGCGGGATGGGGGGGGCTGTTCGGGAGGAGAAGCTCTTGAAGGCTGTTCTGGCGTGCGTGCGGCAGGCTTAACGCCACGCCGGAATGGGGATGGGGCCCCGCTCCGAAGTAGACGGCGAGAGGAACGCGGAGGCCTTTCTTTCGTGAGTAGTGACGTGAGCGCTACGCGTCTGAGGGCGCGAAGCAGAGGGCATCGCGGAAGAATTTGAGACGGTTAAGGAAGGATAGTAGACACTACTTTTACCGACATGAAGCCGCTACTCCTATCTCTTGTTCTGGCGTTTGGCGCATCGCTATATCCGAGCCGAGGCGCCAGCCCAAAGGCAGCGCCAGTCGAGATGGCGCCAACTGCCACCGCCGCCGCAAGTTTTGGCGAAAGCCACCTCCGCCGCCGCCGACCTTCTCGAGGAGATGAACATGCAGGCCACGCTCGACGCGGTCATCGACGCGCAGCTGAAAGGTCAGATGGCGCAGATGCCGCAGCTCAGTGCCGTGGAAGGCGTCATGCGTGACTTCTTCAACAAGTACATGTCGTACGAGGCGATGCGCGATGACTACGTCGAACTGTACGCGAGCGTGTACACCGAGAAGGAACTCAAGGACCTGATCAAGTTCTACAGGACGCCCCTCGGCAAGAAGGTGGTCGCCACCACGCCCGAGCTTACCGCCAAGGGGACCGAGCTCGGCCAGCGCATCGTAGCCGAGCACATGACCGAGCTCCAGACGGCCATCATGGCGAAGATGCAGTAGGAGAGTAACAACTGAGCCTAGCGCGTCTGTCGCTACTTTGGGCTTACCTTGGTGACCATGACACAGACTCAGCTGGCGTCGCAGACCTACACCATCGACGAGTGGCTCGCCCTCGAGGCGGAGACGGGCGAGAAGTACGAGTACCACAACGGCGAACTCTTCTCGGTGTCGGCGATGTCGGGAGGGACGTACGCGCACGCGCTGCTGGGGACCAACGCCGGCGGAGAGTTGCGGCAAGCCTTGATAAATAAGGACTTAGACGAGTGCGATGCCTTGAGCAGCGATCTCCAGATCAAGATCAATCTCAAGAATCAAAAGCGCTACGTCTACCCCGATGCCGCCGTCGTGTGCGGAGAGCCTGAGTTCGACAAGCGCAGTAAAAACGCGGTGCTCAACCCCACCATCATCCTCGAGGTGCTCTCGCCATCGAGTGCCGACTACGACCGCGGACTGAAGTTCAATCTCTACAAGCTCGCCCCGACGCTACGCGACTACGTACTCATTTCGCAGGACGCATACGAAGTGGAAATCAAGGTCTCGCTCGAGTGCGGAGGCGGACTGGACCATTGAGTACGTGGCAGGGATCGATAAAGAAATTACGTTGCCGAGCCTAGGCTTGACAATCACGTTGAACGGTCTCTACCGGGGACTTAAAATCGTAGAGCCAAAACGGCTGCCGAAAGGCTAAACTTCTCGCCTACGCGTACATTGCCCCAATCTCCTTCGCGTACCGCTCCCTCACCACGCGGCGCTTGAGCTTGAGCGTAGGCGTCAATTCCCCGTCCGAGCCATCGGCATGCGTAACATCCCAAGCCCCGTCTAGCAACGCGAATTTCTTGATCTGCTCGGTGTGCGATAGATTCTTATTGACAGCATCTATAGCGATCTGGTATTCCGCCAGCACCTCGTCGCTATGCATCCACGCGTCGCCGTCGTGGCCGTAGCGGGTCTTGCGCCTCCTCGCTCGGGATGAGGAGCGCGGACACGAACTTCTGCCCGTCGCCGATCACCATGACGTGCTCCGACGAGGGAGTGTTCCTTGAGCTTCGACTCAATCGGGGCCGGGGCTACGTACTTGCCGCCGGAGGTCTTGAGGAGCTCCTTCTTGCGGTCGGTGATCTTGAGGAACTCCCGCCCGCCGGGACCCTTCACCATCGTGCCGATGTCGCCGGTGCGGAACCAGCGCTTCCCGTCGATCTCCGTGAAGACCTCCGCGGTGGCCTCAGGCTTTTTGTAGTAACCCAGCATGACGTTGGGGCCGTATGCTAGGATCTCGCCCTCACCCGGGCCGTAAGCGCTGGAGGGCTCGATCATGAGCTCGACGTCCTTGACGGCCGGTCCGACGGTGCCGAGTACGGCGCCGGTGGCGTTGGGCTCGTTGATGGTGAGGCCGGGCGAGGTCTCGGTGAGGCCGTACGCCTCGCGGATGGGGATGCCGGCGGCGCTGAAGATGCGCAGGATGTTGTGCGGGCAGGGCGCGGCCCCGGTCACGACGGCCTTCATGCGGCCGCCCAGTGCCTCGCGCCACTTGCTGAAGATGAGCTTGTCGGCGATGGTGGCCTTGATGCCTTTCATCGGATGTTGGTAGTCGTAGTCGTCCGTGAGGCCCAGCGCCCAGAAGAAGAGCTTGTGCTTGACGCCCGTGAGTTCGGAGCCCTTGGCGTAGATCTTCTCGTACACCTTCTCGAGGAGGCGCGGCACGGTGGCGAAGAAGTGCGGGCGGATGGCCTGGAGGTCGCCGTCGGGACCACCGAGGTTTTCGGTGCCGGTGAGGGCGATTTTCGCGCCGACCAAGATGTAGAGATGACTACCCGTGCGCTCGAAGATGTGGCATAGCGGTAGGAAGGACAGCACCGTATCGCCGGGCTCGACCGGGAGCCTTTCGCCAGCCGCGACCACCGCCGAACAGATGTTGGTGTGCGAGAGCATGACGCCCTTCGGCCTACCGGTCGTGCCGCTGGTGTAGATGATGGTCGTGAGGTCGTCGGGCTTGATCTCGTCGCGGCGGCGCTGAAGTTCGGCGTCGAGTTCGGGTTCGGCTTCCGCCAAAACGTGCGACCAGTGCACCTGTCCCGGCGCAGCGTCGAAGGTGTAGGTTTTGACGTAAGTCGGCGTATCGCCCCCGGCGGCCTCGAACTTCTCGTGCAAGTCTCCGCCACCCACGAAGCCATACGCCACCTCGGCCTCGTCGAAGATGTAGCGGTAGTCGTCGGCCGAGATGGTCGGGTAGACCGGGATGGTGATGGCGCCGATCTGCGCGCAGGCCAAATCCACGGCCATCCACTCGGGGCGGTTGCGGTAGGCCGCCATGGCCACCTTCTGGCCGCGCTCCACGCCGAGGCGGATGAGGCCCCGCGAAAGTGAGTCGACCTGCGCTTTGAAATCAGCCGTGGATTGCCACATCCAGTCCCCGCCCTCGGCGCGCTGCCCGACGAACTCTTGGAGCGGATAATTAGCGAGGGCGATGTCGAGGACCTCGAAGGTGCGGTGCGGGGTGTGCGGAGTGTTGGCGGGCATGGGTCGGAAGGTACGTACTGGCACGACTTATCATAGCGCAGCCCTCGGGCAACCAATCATAGGGTGAGCGACTCGCCGGGTGGTGAGCGACTCGCGGCGCTCGAGTACTGGGGTGAGCGCCGCGGAGAACTCAGCTCCACTCGGCGTGTATCAGTCCCACGAATCATTCAACACTACTCCGCTCAGCGCGAGCGCCGCGAGTCACCCCGCGCCCCCCTCACTTCACCTCCAAATAAAACTCCAACGTCCGGTACGTATCCACATCCGGATACCCATCACTGGTCGGCGGCACGCCCGTGAGGTAATCGTCCGGGTGCAGACTCTCTCGTCGGAGACTGTCGCCGAGGGGCGTACCCGCGGCCGGCTCCGGCCCGGGACGCAGCGTCGGGGGCGTCGTACCGTCACCCTCGCGGCGGATGCTCCAGCGCAACTCGCCGGCCGGACCCGTCGGGAGCGCAGGCGCGGCAGCTTCTCCGGCGAGATTCGTATTGGCGACCGTGAAGCCCCGATCTGGCCCCAGTGCCGTAAAACCTACCAAGAAAGCGTATCGCGCACCAGGCTCCAAGACCAGCTCCCCGGCGTCCCGCAGGTCGAAACGGAGGTAGCGCAGGTGACCCGCCTGGCCGCCGTTGGCGTTGGTCGGCTCGATGTCCGGGAAGGTGCCGCCCTCAGCGGTGAGTAATCGGCTCATACGTTACACCCGTCACGAAGTCGTCGGCGCGGTGATTCTTCGTGAAGCCGTGCGTCGCGTCCGTGCCCGGCCCCGTGCCCAGATCATCAATCGTCGGCGTGCCCTCTACCCGGAACCACTGCACGTACACCGGCGCGCCCGCCGCCCCCGCCTTCACGGCCGAACTGCTATTGCCGGTCCGCAGTACGATCGCATCGACGCGCGTCCCCTTCGGTAGGTCGGCCGGCGCCGTGAAGACCTGCCCGATCTCCCGGTTGCGCACGAAGTACCCTTGGTCCTTGAAGCTTAGGTCTTCGCTCCGCAGGCGCCGAATGCTGGTGCTCCCGCCCATGTCCGGTGGCTCGGCGAAGGCCAGCGCGGCGGGCGTCCGATTGGTGTCGAGCCGGTAGGCCTTGCCGAGGTCCGACACCAGAAGTGCGTCCGGGAGGACGCGGTGCGAGGGCACCACCTCTTTCGAAGCGACGAGGGTACGGTTCGGACGACAGGCGCCCAGGAGCAGGAGCGTGAGGCAAAGCATCGTGGTGCTTAAAGGTAAGATGGGTGGCATCGCGTTGAACATTGAACTGGTGCGGTCGATCTGTTGGCCGTAAGTACGTCGGCTTTCGCCAAAACACGTCACGTCCCCTATCATTCGATGGTTACGCTTCCGCAAAACTTGCTCCTTTCGCTCGAACCGTTGCTCGGGGACCTCACGGAGGTCCGGGCCGTCGGCGGCGGAGACACCTCCCCGGCGGTGAGTGCGCAGACCGAGCGCGCGGGTCGCGTCTTCGTAAAGTACAGCGACGGTGCCGCGGGCGAAACCTACGCTGCGGAGGCAGATGGCTTGGCGGCACTCCGGAATCGAGTTACTGCGACGGGTCTGGAGGGGCAGATCGCGATGCCGGAGCCACTGGCCGTGGCTTCACCGACCGGGGGCGTCCAGGGATACCTCGTGTTGCCCTGGCTAGACAGCGGTAGGGCTAGCACGGTAGGCTGGGCGAGTTTTGGCGAAAGCCTCGCCGTTTTACATGGGAACAAAGGTTTTCGCGAAAGCGGAACCGACCTTGCCACAGCCCTTCCCAAGCAAGCTAACGATACCAACGTAAACGCTGCCTACGGCTGGCCGCGCGACAACTACCTCGGACCGGAGACGCAGGTTAATACCCCTTCCGACAATTGGCCCGACTTCTACCGCGAGCGTCGGCTACAGGCGATGGCCGAGCGGATGCGGAAACGTGGACGCTGGGTGCCGAAGTGGGACGCCATGCTGGATATGCTTTCGCTAAAACTGCCCGAGCTGCTGCCTGCCGAGCCGACACCTGCCCTGCTCCACGGTGACCTCTGGGGCGGGAACGCGATGGCGCTCGCCGACAGTCGCTTCGCCCTCATCGACCCGGCCGTGTACCGAGGGCACCACGAAGTAGACCTAGCACTCACGGAGCTATTTGGAGGCTTTCCAAAGGCCTTTTACGATGGGTATTATGCTGTGAGGCCACAGGCGACGGGACACGCTAAACGCCGCGACGTATATCAGCTATACTACCTCATTATGCACCTCGGTATCCGACGAGCTACGGCCCCAGAGTCGAGACCATCCTCCGACACTACTAACGCGGCGCGGCAGCCACAACGGCTCCGCGTGCCACCGGGGACGGGTTTCGCCAAGCCGCGGCACGCGGCGGGGTCGGCCAGCCGACCAGAAACCCGTCCCCGGTGGCACGCGGAGCAAAAAACAATAAGCTCAAATACACCCACGGCAGCCCCTTCAACACTTCACCCTCCCCCCCTAATACTTGCCCCTAATACGCGAACTCCTCACTCGCCGTCGGGTACCCGAACAGGCACTTCTCCTTCACCAGATTCGCCACCCGGCTCGGGACCATATCTGCCAGCCCTGCTCCGACTGCGCGATCATCTCGAGTACGCGCTTCGAGTAGATATGTAGGTACTCGGGGTTGAAGCGCGCGGCATCCACGATCTGCTTATTCTAGAGCAGGTGTTGGTACAGGAAGCGGACGCCTCGGGAATAGGCAAATTTGCCGCCTCATCAACTCAGCCGAGCCTTCCTGCTGGGCTGGGTACACGTAAAACTGCACCGTCCGCGCGAAAAGCTCCCCGAAGGCCGACAGTAGCGTACCCTTCGGCATTGTCGTAGTAGCGCTGCGTGATCATGTCGAGCAGCTCGCGCACCCCGATCACGAAGCCCAGGAGTGGCACCTTGTACTCGGCGAGGTACTTCGTGAGGTCGCGGTAGGAGTCGCAGTTCGAGATGATGACCGTCTGGCCCATCGCGTTGAGGAGCTCGGCGCGGTCGAGGAAATCTTGCTCGTCGATGTCGCTCGTGGACCCGGCCCTGAGGTTGGCGAGCGTGATCTCGGTGAAGAGGTAGCACTTACGCGGATCGACCTTCTCGGAAGCCCGGAACTGCTCGTACGCCGACTGGATCATGTCGAAGTCGACGAGCGTCACCGGGCGGAAGCTCCCGCGGACCACGAGACAGGACTTGCGGTACAGGAACTCCGAGGCGTGCACGGCGTGCGGTCCGGACCGAACATGGCCACCTGCGTCAGACCGTGCTTGACGAGCAGCAGGCACAGCAGTCGATTGTCGAGGTCACGGAAATCGGGTCCACTAAGGCGAATCATGTCGATGGACACGCGACCGTGGAGGTTGTCGATGAGGCTCGAGATGAGGTCGTTGATGTCCTCGTGGAGCTTGTAGCACCCGTGCACCATGTTGACGCCCAGGATCCCGATGGCCTGCTGCTGAGCCGGTTGTCGGCATCGTGCATGCGGGCGTGCACGATGAGGTCGTTGGGCTCCCCGTCGGGCGCGAGCTGGAAGCGCAGGCCCAACCAGCCGTTGCCGTAATTCGTCCGCTGAAAGTTGATGGCCGACACCATGTCCGCGAAGACGAAGAAGTGACTGCCCGGCCGCTCATTTTGAAGCCGCGTCGACATCAGGTCGAACTCGTGGTCGAGCATTTCGTAGAGCCGGCTCTCGCACACGTAGCGCCCGCTGGGCTCCGGGCCGTAGATCTTGTCGGAGATGATCTTGTCGTAGGCCGACATCGTCTTGGCGATGGTCCCGGCGGCGGCCCCGACCTGGAAGAAGTAGCGCGCCACCTCCTGGCCGGCGCCGATCTCGGCGAAGGTGCCGTAGATGTTCTCGTCGAGGTTGATGTCGAGGGCCTTCTGCTCGGTCTCGAGGGCTTGGTTGGCGGTGGGCATATCGTAGCGGTGCTTGGGGTGCGGGAAGTTAGGTGACGGAGGATTATGGACGACGATGATGGACTGCTGTTGGATGGCTTTGAGACGCCGTTTAACACAGAGGCGCCGAGGAGCACGAGGTGACAAGTTACGTGCCTGCGGCACGAGGCGTCCTTCGGACAGAAGCACGGAGCAGGGTGTGACGCGCTGGACGTGGCCTACGCGGCAGCGAAACGAAGCCACCGAAACAACCCTTCCAATTAAACGATCCCTTCCCGCAGCGCCGCCGCCCGCACCAGCCATACGTCATACAGCACCGCACTCAGCAAAAAAAGCGCCCCCGCCTGGTGCAGCACCCCCCAACTCACAGGAATAGTCCCCTGGCTTAGCACCACCGTAATAATGCCCAGCAGCACCTGCGTCACCGTCAGGCCCGCCGTCACCAGCAACGCCGTGCGCCAGCGGTGGTCACCAAAACCCAGCCCGCGCCACAGCAGCAGGCCCACCAGGAGAGTCACGAGGTAGGCCGCCGTCCGGTGCAACACCTGGATGAGCGCCGACATCAACGGGTGCGAGTCGTAGTGGATGACGTTGTCGAGCGTCCACGAATCCGAGTCGAAGATGACGCCCGGCACAGCCACCCCATTGAGGTCCGGCCAGGTGGGATAGGCAAGCGCGGCCTTCATACCGGACATCATGCCGCCGAGTAAGATCTGTACGACTAGCGCGCCAGCCAACACGTAGACCAGCTTGCGGAGACCTGCATTTGGTTTTGCCGAAAGGCGCACGTCAAAGGTCCAGAGCGTCGTCCACAGTAAGATCCCGAAGGTGGTAAAGGCGATCCCGAGGTGCATCGAGAGCTTGTAGGCGTTGACCAGTGGACGCTCGATGAGCCCCGAAGCCACCATGATCCACCCGAAACTCGCCGTGAGGGCCGCTGCCGCAAAAACGAGCGCGAGCCGCTTGCCGAGCCTGCGGTCGATCCAGCCCTTAAAAACGAAGTAGGCCAGCGGCACGAGAAAGACGATGCCCATCATCCGCGCCCAGAGCCGGTGGAAGTACTCCCAGAAGTAGATAAACTTGAAGTCGCCGAGCGGCATGCCCTCGTTCATCTTGGCGTACTGCGGGGTCTCCTTGTACAGATCGAAGGCGGCGTTCCACTCCGCCTCGCCCACCGGCGGCAGGGCACCCGTGACGATCTCCCACTTCGTGATCGACAGGCCCGAACCAGTAAGGCGCGTGATGCCCCCGACCACCACCTGCACGAAGATCAGCACCAGCCCGGCCAGCAGCCAAACCTTCACCGGCGCGTGGATAAGTCCGGCGCGGCGGCGCCACCCGAATCTCGCTTTCGGCCCGGGCTTCACGACTCCCGGCGGCGGGGCTTTCCAAAATTTCGGCGGCGGCGAGCTTGTCCACGGTGTGGTCTCTGGTTATGTGATCTTGATTAAAAAATTTAAAACCCTATCACTCATCATCAGACGTGTTAGGATGTGGACAGCCAAAACCGGGTGCGGCACGCAAATACCGTTCTACCCATTCCTCGGTATGCAATCCACACCCCTCACCACTGAGCACTAGAGCGTTGCCTCCATTATACACCGGGCGCAACCGAGGGTTGTGGGGAAAGCCAAGAGGCCTTGACTACCACGCAAAACTGACATCCGAGTGTAGAGCCCGGTGCGCAGACCGGGGAGATCCCCGTCCACACGACTGTGGAAACTGTGGAGATGGGGAAAGCTGTGGAGAGCGGTGTGAGTTCTCGCCGCGTTGTGCGTGGCTTACTCACGCTTGTTAACAAGGTTGTTGGTGAGCGGCCATTGGGTGCTCAAAGGTTGCAGGTAGGGCGTTTGGGGGTGTTTTGACGTAAGTCCACTGCCCCTGCTCAACCTTGGGCTGGTCGAGGTCGTTTGTGGCATTTCCCCGCTGCGACAGTACGAGCTTTGTCGCGCGCTCCTAAAGCCTCCCGCCATGTCCTCCCCTACCCCATTCGACTGGCGCATCGTGCTGGCCTTCGGCATCGTGTACCTCGTCTGGGGCTCGACCTACCTGGCCAACATCGAGGCCATCGAGACGATCCCGCCGTCCATCCTCATAGTAGCACGTCTCGTGACGGCCGGTAGCTTCCTGGCTATCCTGTCGTACTTCTCGATGCGGCGTAGTGCGAATACGGCTTCCGCCAAAACCAGTTGGTGGCCTACGCGCCAGCACTGGGTCAACATGGCCACGACCAGTTTTCTGTTCCTCACCGTCGGCCTCGGTACGGTGGTTTGGGCGGAGCAGTACATCGAGTCCGGTACGACGGCTGTAATGGTGGCGGCTGAACCGTTGCTGGTCGTCCTCGTGCTCTGGGCCTTCAGTAAGCAGCGCCCGCGGTGGCAGGCCTTCGTCGGGGTCGCGCTCGGCATCGTCGGCACCGTCACGCTCGTCGGCCAGGACATCGTCATCGAGGGCGAGGGCGCGTGGAAGGGCATCATCGCCATCATGATCGGGATCTCGGCCTGGGCGGTGGGTTCGGTGCTGACGTCGAGGGTTTCGCTTCCGCAAAACCGGCTTCAGACCGCGGGGCTACAGATGTTGATCGCGGGGACCCTGGCGGTACCTTTCATTTTTATCGACGCCAAGGTGCCGGGCTGGCATTTGGGGAAGGTGAGCGAGGTCTTCGGCCTGGTCGTTTGCGTTCCTGGTCGTGTTCGGGTCCATTATCGCATACTCGGCCTTTCTCTACTTGCTGCAGCGCGTCTCTCCGGAGAAGGTAGCGAGCTCGACCTACGTGCACCCGGTCGTGGCGCTCACGCTGGGGGTGCTCTGGCGCGGGGAGGCCATCAGCGGCCAGACCATGGTGGCCTGCCTCATCCTCCTCACCGGCGTGCTCTTCGTCAACGGCAACTGGGGCCGGCGCGCGCCCCGTTCCATCGCGCAGCCGCGGCAATCGATGTCCGGCGCAATCCGCCGCCGTTGGACGGGCCAGGCACTCCCGGGCAAGAACGAGGAGCTGCGGCAATTCCTGGAGTCCGTCGTCATCCCCGACATGCAGCAATCGCGGGGCAACCTCGGGGCACGCGTCGTTTTAGCGGAAGCCGGCCTCGTAGATCGGCAACTATCCGTAGAGTTGAAATGGTCGGACGAGGAGGCCCTACAGTCCTTCGTGGCCGGCGACACGGCGCGGCCGAAGTACTACATCGGGGAGGACGACCTCATCGAACTCGACGGTCAGGTCGTGGAGCACGAGGCGCTGGTGGGGTGAGAAGTCGGCGCTTCGTGCCTCGGAGGGATAGCAAGGAGGCGCAGGGGCCGCGGCGGAAGGATGGACGAATGCTTCAAACTTTTTATTTCAAAACTGTGCATTCCTAAACATTTCGTGGTCTTTAACCTGCCGGGCACCCCCGCGCGGCGAGAATCGAAACCACGAAATGCTATCCAAAACCTACGCGAGCGCCCTCCAGGGCGTCGACGCCCAACTGATCACCGTCGAGACCCACGCCGGCGGCAACATCCAAACCAACGGCCCGACCAAGTACATCGTCGGCCTCCCCGACAAGGCCGTCTCGGAGGGCTTCCTCCGGATCAATCCCGCCCTGAAGAGTGCCGGCTTCAATCGGCGAGGCGCCTGCTCACCATCAACCTCGCGCCCGCCAGCTTGCGCAAGGAGGGATCCGCGTACGACCTCCCGATCGCCATCGGGATCCTCGAGTCCACCGACCAGATCCGTATCCTCCACGCGAAGCGCTACATGATGATCGGGGAGCTCGCCCTCGACGGCGCCCTCCGCCCGGTCTGCGGTGCGCTCCCCATGGCGATCGCCGCCAAAAAGCAAGGCTTCGACGGGATGATCCTCCCGATCGCCAACGCCGAGGAGGCCGCCATCGTCGAGGACCTCGAGGTCTACGGCGCGCGCAACCTCAAAGAGGTCGTCGACCACCTCCAGGACACCGCCTGCATGCCGCGTACCAAGGGCGGCGTCCGCGTCCCGGAGGTCAACGGCGACCGCTACCCGCTCGACTTCAATGATGTCATGGGGCAGGAGAACATCAAGCGACTCGTCGGAGATCGCCGCCTCCGGTGGGCATAACGCCATCCTCATCGGCCCTCCCGGCGCCGGCAAGACTATGCTCGCGCGTCGCCTCCCCACCATCCTCCCGCCGCTCAGCGTCGAGGAGGCCCTCGAGACGACCAAGATCCACAGCGTCGCGGGCAAGCTCCCGAACGGCCAGGGTCTCATCTCCACGCGGCCCTTCCGCGCGCCCCACCACACCATCAGCGACGTGGCCCTCGTCGGCGGGGGCTCGAACCCGATGCCCGGCGAGATCAGTCTCGCGCACAATGGCGTGCTCTTCCTCGACGAGCTGCCGGAGTTCAAGCGCTCCGTCCTCGAGGTCATGCGCCAGCCGATGGAGGAGCGCCTCGTCACGATTAGTCGCGCGCGGTGGGCGGTCGACTACCCGGCGGCCTTCATGCTGCTGGCGAGCATGAACCCCTGCCCCTGCGGTTTCTTCGACCACCCTAACAAACCCTGTACCTGCGACCCCGGCGTCGTGAAGCGCTACCTCAACAAGATCAGCGGCCCCTTACTCGACCGCATCGACCTCCACGTCGAGGTGGTCCCGGTCAGCTACGAGGAGCTGAGCCGCGAGGGGCGCTCGGGAGAGTCGAGTTCCACGATTGCCGAGTGGGTCGTGGTCGCTCGCGACATCCAGCGCAAGCGCTTCAGCGCTACCGCGACATCCACTGCAACGCGCAGATGCCGAGTCGCCTCGTGCGCGACACCTGTCCCCTCGACGCCGGTTGCCGCCGCATGCTCGAGATGGCGATGGAGAAGCTCCAGCTCTCCGCCCGCGCCTACGACCGTATCCTGAAGGTAGCCCGCACCATCGCAGACCTCGCCGGCGAGAGTGAGATCACGCCGCGGCATCTGGCCGAGGCGATACAGTTTCGGACGCTGGATCGGGGGAATTGGGCGGGGTGAAATACAGGGCGCCCACTCAGCGAGCGCAGCGGCCGCCCTTCCTTCGCCTCCTATGTCCTCCATCTCCGTCCTCACCATCGTCAGGGGCCGCCGGCACCAACTCCGCAACCAGCGCCTGGCCTCGCGCAATCGCGGGTCTGCCCCAGGAGTTGGTCATCGCCGCCATGGACTCCCTCGCGCTCGACGAACTTCCCGCCGTGCCTTTCCCCGTGAGGATCGTGCCCGTTCCGCCCGACACTGAGCTCGGAGGCGAGGCCAGCAGCCTACCCCTCGCCCGGGCCAGGAATACGGCCGCCCGAGCCGCCGCGTCGGACATTCTCGTCTTCCTCGATGTGGACTGCATCCCGGCGGCTGATTTGCTTCCGGTTTTGGCGAAGCCGCTACCGAGACGAAAGGAGTCGTCATGGGGGAGGCGCGCTACCTCGCGGAGGGCCAACCGAGGGAGGGCTTCGGAGTCGGGGAGCTGCGCGCGTTGAGCGTCGAGCACCCCGACCGACCGCAGGTTCCGCAGGGCGATACTATCGGAAGCCCGGCCTACCATCTCCTCTGGACACTGTGCATCGCGATGGAGCGATCAGTTTTCACGAAAGTAGGTGGCCTCGACGAGGGCTACACCGGCTACGGCGGCGAGGATACCGACTTCGCCTTCGAGCTCGAGCGGCAGGGCATTCCTTTTCACCTCGTCGGCGCCACGGCTTTCCACCAGTACCACGCCGTTTATCGGCCGCCGGTTACCCATGCCCGCGACATCGCGCGCAACAGCCAGCGCTTCTACGACAAGTGCGGGCGGCTGGCCGATGGACGGTTGGCTCGCGCGAACTCAATGCACTCGGCCTCATCGACTGGCAGCCCGCGAATAGTACACTTTCCTTCCTGCGCGAGCCCACCGACGCGGAGATTGCGGCGGCCTACCAAAACGACGGCACCGGTTTCCGAGCGGCGGGCGGACACATCTTCGCTTTCGGCGGCGAGGCGCTCGAGGCAGGCTGCGGCCGCGGCCAGGGTCGGGCGTGGAAGTACGGCGCCCAGGCCTGCGAGTCGAGTGCGGCGGCTTTCGCCAAAACCTTCGGCCAGTCCTCCGCGCTCGGCCAGCGCTTGATGCGTACGGCGAGTCCGATTTGCTCGAGACCCTTGGCCTTGGCGTTCTGTTCGTCGAAGGAGCGCTCTTCCGGGAGGCACACGAAGCGCTTGCGGCAGGCCCCGACCTCCATCACGACATTGTTGCCCGCCCGCCGATCACGAGGTCGGCGCGCTGGAGGTACGGCAACACGTAGTTTCGCTGTCCGAGGAAGTGAAGATTAGCGGCACGAGGACCCGTATCCCGTACGGGCCCGAGAACCTCGACCCTGGCCGCGGGTACGGCCCGCGCCAACACATCGAGTTCGCTAGCCGTGAGTCGGGTCCCCCCGCTGCCGACCAAGACGAGGATGCGGCGGATGGTGGGATCGGTAGGATCCGGCGTCTTGGCCGACGAGGGTCGTACCTCCACTTCCAGGGCCCCGAGCCGATCGTAACAACCTTCGTAGTAGCACTTCTGCTCCAGGTCACCGGGGAGGCGTGACCACTCGAAGGCCTGCGGGAAGGGGCAAAACAACGCTCGCGCATGGGCAAACGCCGCAAGGTGCGCCGGGTCATCACGCCAACCTTGGAGCCGCACCACGACCGTCGGCACGCTCATGAAGCCGGCACAGCGTCGCCACCTCTACGCTCACGTCCACGAACATCAGCGCCGGCTGGTATTCCTGGATCCACTGCGCAAGGATCGCCATGCGATCCCGGACGCCCGCCACTTGTAACGGAGCGTAATGCAGGCTTTCGCCGGCGGGGCTCAAGTGTTGCGGGTAGCACTCACTTGGCGTCGCGAGGTCCATCGGGAGCGCGACCACCGTCGCGGGGCAGTCATCGTCGAAGTAGTCCGGGCGGCTCGTGAACACCCACGTCGGGCGGGCCAGGTGCCGCAGGAGCAGCTGAACGTGTGTCGCGTGCCCCCGCCCCTGGTGGTGCACGTAGAAGCCTATCGGCCGTCGATCCACGGTTGGTTCAGCGGCCAGCGTGTCGATGGTTGGGGAGTAGTCGATCGTCCTCATGCGGCAATCCTTTCGCGAAGAATCGTGAGCCGCGGCCTACGCGCCCGCTGCTCTGTGCGACGGTAGAGGGTTTTGCGGTAACGCGCCACCTCCCCGTCGTAAATCTGCTCGTAAGCGCCCACCATAGCATCAATACTAAAGTGCGCCACTGCGTAGTCGTGGCACCCGCTACGGCTGAGCCGGCTCGCCTCAGCGATCGCGATGGACAGCGCCTCGACGTTACCAGGTTCCACGAGTACGGCCGTCTCGTCGGACAGCACCTCCCGCGAGGCCCCGACGGCAAATCCGGCGATGGGCGTCCCGCAGCTGAGGGCTTCCGCCAAAACATACCCGAAGGGCTCCGGCCAAACACTCGAGAAGATCATACAGGCGGCCCGCCCGAGGAGTTGCGACAGGGCTGACTCGCCAAGGTGGCCGACGTAGTCGACGCCCGGGCCGAGGCGCGGTGCGATCTCCTGCGCGAAGTAGCGCCGGTCACACTTCGGGCCCGCCACCACCAGGTGCTTCCCGGCCAGGCGCGCGGCGTCGATGGCGAGGTGCACGCCTTTCTCCGGGACGATCCGCCCGCAGAATACCGTAAGGTCGGACTCCGGCGAGGTACTGAAACCCCACTTCGCTAAGTCTATCCCATTTGGGACCACGGTGTAATCGTCGATGTAGTGCGACCAGTCCCGACCGGTCGCCTCCGACACCGCCACGAAACGGATGGAACCGTGACGCCGGGCCGCGGCCGCGCCGTCTCCCAATTCCCAGAAGAAAGGGGTGTGCATCACCTGCACCATCGGCGCGCCGAGTTCGTGCGCGCGCATCATCGGGACGTAGTGCAGGGAGTTGTTATGCACCAGGTCGAAGCCACCGTCGCGGATCGTGTCGCAGATGTGGTGGTAGGCGGCCTCCCCGTCCTGCACCTGTTGCGCAGCAGCCTCGCCCGTGGCCTCGGCGTCGAAGCCATTCTGGTCGACGACCTGTAGTTCGCCAGGTACCGAAGACCCCGGAGCCGCAAACAGGACCACCTCGTGGCCGCGGGCGTGGAGGGCTACCGCGAGCATGTGGGTGTGGCGCTCGAGACCTCCGGCGTACGGTTCGCAAATCGCGACGTGGAGGTGAGCGATGAGGGCAATTTTCATCAATCTATTTTCGGGGGCGCCATCCGCGGACCCCTACTCCTGAAAGCACCACGCCCTAACATCGGTTCGCCGCAAGGGGCCAGGAGTTATCCAATCGGTATCCACACCGCGAATGGGTGAGCTTTCGACTAGGGGACTAGCTTCGCGCGCATATGTTGGTGCTCAAAATCCTCGGCTACGGTCTGATCGGCCTCGGGACCGTCGGCACGCTACTGCCTTTGATCCCGTACGACGACTGGTGGATCCGCGGGGGCGACTACCCACGGGTGCAGTTTGCGGTCCTCCTCGCACTCGGAGGCGCTGTATTACTACTCGCCCACCGTGCCGAACCTTACCCTTCGGCGGTGACCGTTTTTCTAGTAGTCGCCGCACTTTGTTTGCTGTTCCAACTGTTCCGCATCCTCCCGTACACCCGCATCTGGTCCCCGCAGGTGATCTCGGCCCCGGTAGACAGCGAGGAGCACGCTGATACGCTCCACCTATTGATCAGCAACGTGCTACAGAGCAACGACGAGCACGACCGCCTCATCGACCTCGTCCGCGAGGAGCGACCCGACATCCTCCTCACCCTCGAGACCAATGTCGACTGGGAGAAAGACCTGATGGCGGCCTTCGAGAGCGATTACCCCAACACGGTGAAGGTCCCGCTCGAGAATCGGTACGGGATGCACCTGTTCAGCCGCTTCCCCCTCGGCAAAACAGAGGTCATGTACCTTATCTCCGATACGATCCCGAGCATCTCGACCGAGGTCCAGTTGGAGAGTGGGACCTGGATCAAGCTCTACTGCCTCCACCCCACGCCGCCCTCCCCCACCGAAGAGAATGCCTCTACCGCTCGTGACGCAGAGCTGGGCCTGATCGGGATGCGGATTAAGGACAGCGGTAACGCCAACACCATCGTAGCCGGCGACCTCAACGACGTGGCTTGGTCGCACTCGACGCGGCTGTTTCAGCGCCTCAGTGGCCTGCTCGACCCGCGCGTCGGCCGTGGGCTGTTCGCGAGTTTCCACGCCGACCACTGGTTCGCGCGGTGGCCCCTCGACCACGTCTTCCACTCGGACGAGTTTCAAGTGGCACAGCTGCGGCGCCTGCGGCACATCGGCTCAGACCACTTCCCGATGTCCGTCAAGCTGCGCTACGTGCCCGAGGAGGAGCACCTCCAGCAGGCCCCCGAGGAGAACGAAGGCGACCGCGAGGAGGCCGATACCACGATCCGCAAGGCCAAGGCCGGAGAGGTGGATGGGCTCCTCGTCGAGTGAGGCGGGAGCTGTTTTCAACAGTTGGGCCGTACCGCTTGCGGCGTAATTACTACCCTTCTCCCGACAAATGTGGATAGTTGACCTGGCAACCTTCGCCATTCGCTCTACGTTATCTGGTATATATCAAAGATTCGTACGACCTTTGGTGTAGAAATGACATCCCGGCATCTGGGTATTCGCCTAGTCGATTATCCATAGTGCCACCCTCAATCGATAGTGTTTCATAGTGCTGCCGGCTACTCGTCCCTCGGGGCGGGTGCCGGTTTTTTTATGACCGAAAGTCGAGCAGGGCGTGGCGGATATATTCGTCGAATCCACGCCCGGGTGCCTCGGGGACGAACTGCACAGCCGCGGGTAGCGCGAACAGCGGCAGGTCCTGCTCCCGGAGGTAGGCCTCGTGTCCGTACAGCCGCATCGCGTCCTTCTCGGTGGTGAGGATGAGCTTTCTGGGATTGGCGATCTCGCGGAAGAGCCGCGTCATGCGTCCCAAATCACGCTTCGTGAAGTCGTGGTGATCCGTAAAGCTAACCTCGTGCACGTCGGCTACCTGGCCCCGGAGGTACTCCAGTAAGTAGTCCACCCTCGCGATGGCAGTGATCAGTAACACATCGTACTCCGCCGATAGCTGCGTGGTGTAGCGCGGGTCCAGCACGAGCCACGGGTCAGCGTAGCCGTAGGTCGAGAAGAAGACGCGTTGCCGGGGTAAAGGGTCGAGCTCCTGCAGGAGCGCGACTGCGGTCGGCTTGCGCCACAACCGGTGGACACTTCGTCACGATGATAGCGTCGGCGCGTTCGGCCCCGGTGGCCCACTCGCGCAGGCGTCCGACGGGCATGAGGCTGTCGCGCCAAAACGGTCGGTCGTATTCCGTTAGGAGTAAGGACAGCGACGGTTTTACCGCAAGGTGCTGAAACGCGTCATCGAGGATCACCGTCCGCGTCTCGGGCGCGTACTGCAGCAGCGTCGAAACCCCGAACACGCGGTCCTCCCCGACGCACACCGCCGCCCCCGGAAACTTTCGCTTGAGCTGCAGCGGCTCATCTCCTACCTGATCCGCGCTGTCCTCGGCCCGCACGTACCGGAAGCCGGAGGTCTTGCGCCCGTACCCCCGCGACAGCGTCCCAATGGGGAAGTAATCCTGCAGCAGGCGGATGAGGTACTCCGTATGCGGCGTCTTCCCCGCGCCCCCGACACTGAGGTTGCCCACCCCAATCGTCGGTATACTGAACTCGGTGCGTTTCAAGATCCCCGAGCGGTAAAGCATCAGTCGCACCTCCACCCCAATGCCGAAGAGGGCCGCCAGGGGCGCGGCTAAAAAGCGGAGGATGGCATGGCGCACGGGCGGCAAAGAAAGGGCCGGGGTTTGATGAGTTGATGGTTGGATGGCCCGGCACGTCCTCCCATCCAACCATCGAACAATCCAACCATCACCCCCCCCTTAAAGCCTCAACAACACCATCCGCCGTTTGCCCTCCCGGTACACCTCCAGCTCGATCTCCTCCCCGCGCTTGCGCGACCCCAAGGCCTCGCGGAACTGTGGGATGGTCCGGATGCTGCGCCCGCCCGCACCCACGACGACATCATCGTTGGCGAGACCCGCCAGACCAGCGGCACCGGTGGGGTCGACGACGGTGAGGACGATCCCCTGGCTCACGGGTACGTCGAGCTCTCGGGCCCACTCCGTGTCGAGTTCGCCGACCTCGATCCCGAGCACGACCTGCTGGTAGCTCCCGGTGGCGATGATGTCGTCCACGATGCGGGACGCCAGATTGGCCGGGATCGCAAAGCCGTAGCCGCTGTAGCCGCCGGAGCGGGAGTAGATGGCGGTGTTGATGCCGATCAGCTCGCCGTCGGCATTGACGAGGGCGCCGCCGCTGTTGCCGGGGTTGATGGCCGCGTCGGTCTGGATGAAGCTCTCGATGGCGTTGCGGTCGTGGATGATCCCGATGTCGCGGCCGCGGGCGCTGATGATGCCGGCGGTGACGGTACTCGACAGGTTGTACGGGTTCCCGACCGCGAGCACCCAGTCGCCCACCTCGGCGAGGTCGCTGTCGCTAAACGGCAACACCGGCAGCCGCTCGCCGTCGATCTTGAGGACGGCCACGTCGGCGGCGGGGTATCTGCCGATGAGTTTTGCGGTAAACCGGCGGTTGTCGTTGAGGCTGACCGAAATCGCGTCGGCACCGTCGACGACGTGGTTGTTGGTCACGATGTATCCGTCCGCGGTGTAGATCACGCCGCTGCCCGTGCCTTGCCGCACCTGCGCAGCGCGACCGTAGTAGTGGTCCCAGAGCGTGAGCGGTCGCTGTTCTTGTGTACTGATGTGGACCACGGCCGCCATCTCCGCGAGGCAGCATCCCGGAAGTTGTCCGGCGCCGATGCGTAAGTGGCGAAGCGGGCGGGGGCAGTAGGTTTTGGCGAAAGCCCCAGCTCGGGACCGGGACGGTACACGCTGAACAGCCCGATACACACGCAGAGCGGCGATCACGCCGCCCAGCAAAGACGCCAACAGCAAGCTACGGAAGCCGGGGTTTCTCATAAACGGGTTCAGTAAAGAGGTCTATTTTCGCCGCCGTGAAACCGGTTGTCCTGAGCGAAATGATCCAACCGGAAACCGACTTAGAGGCCTTCCTGTTGCAGCAACCCGAAGTCATCCGCGGGATGGACTGGGGCACGCCCCGGTTCGGACACCCCGAAGGTGCCGTGTGGCGGCACGTCGTCGAGGTGCTCGCGAACATCGACAAGCTCGTCGATGTGCGCCAGCCAACGGCGCGACTTACGGCTCGTGACCCTCGTGCACGATACGTTCAAGTACGCCGAGGACAAGACCGAGCCACGGGACTGGACCCAGCACCACGGAGTCCTGGCGCGGCGCTTCGTAGAGCGGTACAGCAGCACGCGGCGCGTCGTCGAGCTACGTCGAGTGGCACGACGAGGCCTACTACTGCTGGCGCCTCGACGCGCTCTACCACCGCCGCAACCGCAGTCAGCAGCGACTCGATCGACTGCTCGACCGCTTCGACGGGGGAGTTCGACCTCTACTACCGTTTTTTCGTGTGTGACACGCGCACGGGCGACAAGAACCTTGCCCCGTTTAGGTGGTTCGAGCGAGAGACCGGGATTGTCGTGCCCACCTGGTAAGTACAATGTTGGTTGCGCGCCGAGGTCATGCAGACGACGATGCGAGGCCGTGCGTTCTGCGGTTGCCGGTTCTGCGAAAGCGCCTCAAACGAGTAGCCGAGGGCGCTCTAACGACGTCAGCGCCGCGGTAAGGCGTAACGGAGGTTGCGCTCACTCTTGAGGCTATCGTGAAACACGACGATACTACCCGGGCGGACGTTGGTCAGTACGTTGCGGAGGCATGCTTCTCCATCGAGGTCGGTGTCGAAGTCTCCACTCAGCACATCCCACATCACGATGCGGTAATCGCGCTTGAGGACCGTGGCCGTCTTTGGTCCGATGCGGCCGTAGGGCGGGCGGAATAGGCGCCCCGGGACGTGCTCGGCGCAGCGCCGACGTTGGCGAGGTATTCGCTCGCGTCCGTCGACCACCCGCTGAGGTGGTTGTGGGTGTGGTTACCGACAGCGTGGCCCTCGGAGAGTAGGCGCTGGAAGAGCTGCGGGTGACGCTGGACGTTTTCGCCGACGCAAAAAAACGTGGCCTTAGCCCCGAAACCAGCGAGTGTGTCGAGCACCCAGGGCGTCACCTCCGGGATCGGGCCATCGTCGAAGGTGAGGTAGACCTGATGGCCGCGCGCCTCACTGCGCCACGTAAACTGGCTGAAGATCCGTTGGACGAGAGAGGGCGTGTGGGCGAGGTACAAAGCGGGCGTTCTTGGCTGCTCTAACGTCACGAGACGTGAAAATGCTGCCCGCCCGTGACCAGCGACGGCGGACAAACCCAAACGCCTCTACCTTCGCGCGTTTGTCAGCCACCCGCCAATCGATGATGACCCCAGCCCGCGTCCGTTTCGCCCCGAGTCCCACCGGTCCCCTCCACATCGGAGGCGTCCGCACGGCACTCTACAACTACCTGTTCGCCCGCCAGACCAATGGCACCTTCATCCTCCGTATCGAGGATACCGACCAGAATCGCTACGTCGAGGGGGCCGAAGAATATATCCGCGAGGCGTTCGCCTGGTGCGGGATGGTGCCCGACGAATCACCTGCCGAAGGCGGGGCGTACGGCCCCTACCGCCAGAGTGAGCGCTCGGCACTGTACGCGGGAGCCGTGCAGCGACTCCTCGACGGCGGGCGGGCCTACTACGCTTTCGATACGCCCGAAGCCCTCGACGGCCTCCGCGACAAAGCCGAAGCGCAGGGCCAGACCTTCCGCTACGACGCCATCACGCGGGACGGGCTCGACAACTCACTAAAACTCTCCAAGGCCGACCTCGACGTACGCCTGGCCAGTGGCGACTCGCGGGTCGTGCGTTTGCTGGTCGACTCCGGGCGAGGAGGTCGTATTCAGTGACGACCTCCGTGGCACGGTCCGCTTCTCGACCGACGAGCTCGACGACAAAGTGTTGCTCAAGGACGACGGCCTGCCGACCTACCACCTCGCCAACGTGGTCGACGATGAGCACATGCGCATCACGCACGTCATCCGCGGCGAGGAGTGGCTCCCGAGCACGGCCCACCACGTACTGCTCTACCAGGCATTCGGGTGGAAGACAAAATGCCGGCCTTTGCGCACCTGCCGCTCATCCTCAAGCCGGAGGGCAAGGGTAAGTTGAGCAAGCGCGACGGGGCCAAGTTTGGGATCCCGGTCTTCCCGCTGGAGTGGGCCGACGAGGCGAGTGGGGAGACGTTCATGGGTTTTCGCGAAAGCGGGTTCCTCCCGGAGGCGGCGGTCAATTTCCTCGCGCTACTGGGTTGGAATCCGGGTACGGATCAGGAGTTGTTCTCGCTACAGGAGCTCGTCGCGGCCTTCGACGTGGAGCGCATCGGGAAGTCGGGCGCGCGCTTCGATTTCGACAAGGCCCGCTGGTTCAACCAGCAGTACATCATGCGATTGTCCCCCGAAGGCTTTACGGCTGCCGCGATGGAGGTTTTGGCGAAAGCCGACCTGCCCGGCACGCGCCACCCGGACGAGACTTTCGTCAAAACCTGCGCGCCGCTGATCCGCGAGCGCCTCGTGACGATGTCGGACTTGCCGACCGAGGGCCGCTACCTATTCGTCGCTCCGACACGGTGGACTTAGCGCAAGCGAGCAAGCGGACCGGTAAGGTGGACCCGGCGACCTACGATGCGGTAAGCCAGGCCCTCGCCGACGCCACCGACTGGACGGCGGACGCGCTGTCGACTTCCGTCAAAACCGCCATCGCGGAGTCTGGAGGCAAGATGGGAGCCGTGTTGCCGCTGTACCGAATCGCGATGACGGGCGGGATGTTTGGGCCGGACGTATTCGCGTTGAGCGAGGTGCTGGGCCGCGAGGAGACGCTGGCGAGCGGGCGATCGCGTGGTCGGCTTTCGCCAAACCAATTAGCGACGTGGCGAAGCACTACCACCAACGAAGGCCGCGCGAGGCACGCCAGCGCGCGTCCACACCCTACCGGATGTCCACCCCGCCCTCGCGGGATTCGACGTGAGCCTCAACCGCTTCGGGCAGGTAGACATGACCATCTCCATCGACGTGCTCAACGACTTCCTGGACCGCGAAGTAGACGATCCGAAGTTGGGGCAGTGGGGCTTCTCCGACGCGGAGGAGGAGGAGTAGTGACCTTTGGTGCTTGTCGGCAGCGAGGCGGGTTTTGCGAATACGATATTATCCGATTCCTCCCTGCTTTCCCTGATGTGCTCCCGGACGTTTCGGGTCTCGCGGAAGTGGCCGCGCTCATCGATTAGGTAGGCCCCATAGCCGAGGGACAGCAGCAGCCGCTCAGCGTTGACGTGCTCGGTGTCTCCCCTGCTTTCCGAGAGGTACTCCATGACCACGTAAGGGCTGTAGGTCGCGAGGTGCTCCCGGAAGCCGCTGATCACCATAAACTCTGCCCCTTCGACGTCGATTTTGACGATGTCGGGTACGAGTCCGCGTTGAGCCACGAAAGCATCGAGTTGAGTAGACGGCACGCGGATCTCGGCGGGGGCATACCTCTCGAACCAGGGCTCGTCTCTGAATTGGTCTACGTCGAGGGAGTTGTACTCCGAGTAGAGCGTCGGGAACTCGTAGAACGTAAGCTGGGCGTCGGTGTCTGAGGCAGCCGAGTTATGCCCCTGCGTATTGGCGAGCGGAGCGATGTTACTGGCCAGGATCCGGTAGGTGGCCGGGGAGGCTCCTCGAGGGCGACGACGGCACCTGAGGCGCCCACGAGTTCGGAGGCGAGCAGCGTGAAGTAACCGTAGTGCGCGCCGACGTCGACGAAGGTCCCGCCCGGCGGTAGGTGCTCCAGCATGAAGCGCGCGAGCCGGATCTCCGAATCGTGCGACTTTCCCCCGTGAGGTAGATGTCCGTGCTCGAAGGAAGCAACAGCTGCATGTCGTGGCCGAAGAAGGTTGCCGCCGTGACGCTCTTCTCACGTCGGGTCCGTCTGTAGATCACTTCGCGAAACGAGATGGCGGAGATGTACTTATAAGGAGCGACGCGTAGGCGCCTCCACCGGGATAGCGACGCGACGCGCGCCACGCCGTCTAGCTTCTCGTGGAGTGATTGTCTGGACATAGGCATTCTCTGCGACCTGTGTACACGGCTGGGGCGTACTCACTGAGGCGACTGTCGAAAGGCGGGCGAAAGTAGGAGCGGGGACAACCTAGAGCACCAGCAAGTAACGAAGACGCTTGCGGCCATTCTGGAGGTGCGACCTGACCTGCGTTCGCGGGGATGAGAGTTCCTCGGCGATGTCGTCGTAGCTCAGGTTCTCGAAGTAGAAGCACTCCACTGGCGCGCTGGGCGGGTTTTAGTTGGGCAATCCCCTGCCGGAGGCGCTCGATGAGGGTGTCGTGCGTGAGGGCGTCGAGCTCGTCGGAGCTCGGAGGCGTATCGTGCTCGCGTACGGCCTGGAGGTGTTCGGCGGTAGCGTCACTGCGTACGCGCTCGCGCCGGCGGCGGTCCAGCAGTGTGTAGGCGGTATTGCGGGTGGCCACGTGGAGGAGGCCCGCGACCGAGGTCACCTCCCTCGGCGAACCCGGCACGATGATCTTCCGCAAGACCTCCGCGCACACCTCCTCCGCGAGGGAGGCCGTATCGACCCACTGCCGCGCGTAGCCCAGGATTCGTGGGCGAAACCTATCTGTGAAGCAGTGCTGGGCGTAGTGATCCCCGAGCGTGATGGCCTGGTCGTACAGGGCTTCGTCGCCGAGGAGCTCAGTTTCAGTACGGGACATGTCGGCCCCAACTTACGAAAGGCTTCGGAGTCCGGCGGCGCTGGCGGATGTCGACCGCGGCAATGAGCGCGAGGCTGTAGAAGAACCACGGTCCGCACTTATCGGTCTCGATCATGTCGTTGATGATCTGGAAACTGAGGTTGATCACCAACGACGCGGCCGCCATCATGACCACGAGGCGCTCCTCGCGGGAGATGGCGGCATGGTAGGTGCGCTCCGCGACGACCAGAGCGACGAGCGCTAACGCCACGAAGATGATTAGGCCAGGCCAGCCCTGCTCCACGAGGGTCATGAGGTAGTAGCTGTGCACCCCGGAGCCCTCGGGGTTGTCGCTTACGTACGTCCGGAAGGACTCGATGGCGTAGCCGCGGTACTGCGTGGCGAAATTGCCCGGGCCGAAACCCCATCCACGGGTGATCGGCCGTCATGTACCCCGCCGCCACCCACCGGTAGACCCGCTCCATGGTCGAGATGTCTTCCAGCTTGTAGGTGGCCTCGACGAGGCTCTGGAAGTCGGTGTGGGTGATGGTCTTGTTGTAGTCGGGGGCGAACTGTAGGAAGTTGTTGTTCGACGTCACGAAGGTCCCGAACGCCACCGCCACGCCTACCGTCAGCAGGAGCGCCGGCCGCACGAGCCGCCACTTCATCACCAGCACAAAGCCCGCCCCGGCCACAATGCTCACGTACGCGGCGCGCGTAAAGCTGGTTTGGACGGCGACCAGCATCAACAGACTCAAGCCCCAAAGCGCGTAGCGAGCAGTGCTTCCTCTCGGGAACAGCCACGCGCCCAGGAAGACGAACGGCAACGTGATGCTCGGGAGGGCCGCGTAGGCTACGTGATTGCGGAAGAAAGGCGACATCGCCTTGTTGACCAAGTCGAACGCAAAACCCATCGACGCGTGGCGACCGACTGCGTAGGCGAGTGCTAGCGCCATGGGGACGGCGAGCCACACGATAAAGCGCCGCACGTTGGGTACGTCGGATAGCCACAGTCCCCCGAGGCAGTACCAGGGTAGGACATACCAGATCTTGGCTGCGAGAAACTTCCACGAGTACAGTGGATACTCCGACGCGAGCGAGGTGAGCAACAGCCACGTCAGGTGTAGCGCCAGCAGCACGCTGATGGGGTGGCGGACGCTATGGCCCGAGATGTGGCGCGCGTTGCGGATCAGGTACAGGACGGCGAGGCCAGCTGTTCCGATCAACACGGGTTCGAAGGGGAGGTCGGTGCCGAGCCCGCCGATCTGGACCTCCGTGCTCAGTGGGACGAGGGCTACGCACAGCAGGAGCACGGCCTTCGGGTCGTACAGCGCGAACGCCACGAAGCATACCGCGGCCGGTAGCAGCAAGGGGGCCGGGTGAGTGGTAGTAGCCCGAGAGTAGCGCCGTCGACAGGAGCGCCCCCACGGCTCCGCCGTAAGCCAGGAGCGCGGCCGTCGACGTCTGCCCGAGGCCTAGTCGCGTGCGTAGCGCTTCCAATCGACGGCTTTGTAGGTGTCCCAGAGGATGATACCCACCGCCGAGAGGATGGCCGCAGCGAGCGTGATCCCGAGTACGATCAGCGACCGTACGGGCCGCGACTTCCGGTCGGGGACGCGCGCGGCGTTGCTGACGTAGATCACGGGGCCGGGGCTCGCCATGACGCTCTCGATGCGGCGGATGCGCTCGAGGTCGAAGCCGAGTTGCTCGTTGAGGATCTCGTTTTCGGAAGTGAGCGTCCGGGCTTTGGCGCTTCCCGAGGTATATTGCGAGAGTCTGTCGGTTGATGACCTCGCGGTTGACGCGACTACCCTCGAGCCGCGCCTGGACGATCATGAGGGTGTCCCGCATCCGGCCGCTGAGGCTCTTGCGGGCGAGCTCTTGGACGAAGATGGAGTCCTCGACGATCTGGCGGTTGGTGTAGATCCCGGAGCCCCGAGAATTGCTCACCCTGTGCCCGCGCGTCGAGGACGCCGAATTGCGTATTGAGGCTATTGAGCGAGTCCGTGATCTCGCGGAGGCGTTGTCGCTTGACGCCGATGGCGCGGGTAAACAGCGCATGCGTCTCGCGTTGCCCCCGCATGGCCGTCTCCTGGACTACCTGCGCCGGCGCGGTCGCGTGCGGCGTTGGCGAGGGTCGCGGCGCGGCGCGGGTCCTGATCCTCGACGACGATCTCGACCTCGTCGTACTTCGTCCGCCGGACAGTGTAGTGGTCGTAGAGTTCGTCGCGCACCTTCGTTGAGGCGTAGCGCGTCGGCGGTATCGACCTCGTAGACCTCGTACAGGTCGAAGGAGTCGATCAGGAACCTCACCGTCTCTTCGGACTCCGCCGCCGCGATCACGCGCTCGACGTCGTCACCGGTACCGTAGAGCTCGAGCTGCTCACCGGCGAAGAGCTTAGACGCGTTGTTCAGGTCGGGACTCGCGGCCAGGAACGTCGTCGTGGCCGTGTAGTACACCGGCGACAGGAACGCGACGCGAGGCTCAGCACGAAGGCCGCCGCCGTGATCCCGAGCCAGAGCCGGCGGTGGCGGACCAACAGGCCCAAGACATCTACCAATGATTCGCGTTGCCGCATGAGCTGAAATTCGGGCCGCAAACATAGCCCGCCTAGCCTGCGCAATTCGCCGCGCTAACGTCTCGTCCCCGGCATTAGCGGCGTGCCGATGGACGAAATTCAGCAGCGTCACGCGGTCGCACCAAGAGTCCTGTCGCGAAGGCCGCCGCCGCACACGCCACGGCCTGGAACCCTACCGCGCCCACAGTGACCAGCCGTAATGCAGACTCGTCCACGCCGCCACCAAACCGACGCCGACGTAAGCCGCCGCCCGTAATAAGACGCTGCCCGTACCGATGCCGCCGGTGGTCTCGCGCCGCGTCGATTCGCTCGGCGTACCACCCACTCCAGCGCCGCGATCGACCCCTGCGTCACCGCGGTCGCCACGGCCGCCCCGAGTGGCCCGTAGCGCGGGATCAGCACAGGTTGAGCCCGACATTGACGAGTGTAGCCGCGAGGAAGATGAAGTTCACCAGCCGAATCCGGTGTACCACGAGCAGGTAGCTGCCCTGGACGTACATGATGCCCGTCCCGACGCTCGACCAGATCAGTGCCGCCAGCACCGGCCCCCAGGCAGCCGTCGCCTCGTCGTACAGAAAGTCACTGCCGGCTGCGCGTAGAAAGTCATCCACGCGCAGCGCCCGAGCGTAAGGACCAGCATGTACTGCGCGCCCTGGTAAAGCAGCGGCTGCACGGGCGCCTCCGCTTCGCTAAGTTTGGCCAGCATCGGGATCATCAGCGTCGCGAACAGGAACGATACCATATTAATGGCGTCGAAGAGTCGGTAGCCGGCCCAGTACACGCCTACCTGGTAGTCGGCATCGGGGACGAGCCGTTCGAGCATCAGGACGTCCACCCGTGCCGCGACCGTGCTGAACAGCAGCGACAACGCGTACGGGGGCCGCACGGCCGGAGCAGACCCGAGTCTCGGTCAGGTCCCACGCCAACCACCGCTGACCTTCCGGGATATCCGTCCCGGCGAGCGGTGACGAAGATCGCGATCACGAGGGCGACGAACTGGTAGCATCACGAAGCGCTCGATCGTGATCCAGGTGCGAGAGCCCCGGGTGAGAGTAACAAGGTCCCGACGACCAGCAGGAGTAGCAGCTTGTCGGCGACGCTGATGAGGCTATTGAACCGGTACTTCCCCTGGGCGGCGACGTTAGTCGCGCAAGCAGTTGCCAGGTGCTGAGGGCGACTTGCGTCAAAACAATCCACGCCGACAGCCGCAGATCGTCGCGGTAGCTCCGATGATCGTAGGCGGCCGCGTCAAGCGAGCGTCCCGTACAGCGCCGACAGGACGAGTTTTAGCGAAAGCGTAACCGGCAACCGACTCCCTAGCAACTCCGGGGACGCGACAGCGTCACGGCGTTATAGTTCTGCAACCCGAAGTCGAGCACCGTCGCGAACACGAACGTGAAACTGAACCAGTACGCGTACCGCCCGTAAGCCGCGGTGCCGACGACGTTCTGCACGCCGAGGTCCACGCCCAGCAAGTAGGCCGGCTTCACGAGCGCATTGATCGCCAGCAGGATCGCGAGATTGGTGGCGAAGGCTTTGCGCACGGCCGGCGAAGGTACGGGGGCGCGAAAGTGGGAGCGTTCGAAGTGCGGAAAAGTGCTAAAAGCGCGCTGACATCCCGTCCACCGTCGCAAACCCGTCACGCGCACTTTCAGAACTCCCCCCTACTCGTACCGGAGGCTCTCGATCGGGTCCAGACGCGCCGCCTTCACCGCCGGATACAGTCCGCTGAGCAACCCGGTGATAAGGCAGACGATGAAGCTCATCATGATCCAGTTCCACGGGACGAGGAAGGTGCCGCCGGCGAACAGCGTCACGACGTTACCGACCAGCATCCCGATCACGATCCCGACCACGCCCCCGACCTGCGTGATGACGACGGCCTCCGTGAGGAACTGCGCCAGGATCGTCGAGCGGCTCGCGCCGAGGGCCTTGACGATGCCGATCTCGCGCGTGCGCTCCGTGACGCTAACCAGCATGATGTTCATCAAACCGATAGCCGCCCCGAACAGCGTCATAATCCCGATGGCGATGGCGCCGGCCTGGAGCTTTTGGGTGTTCTCCTCGATCTCCTCTACGAGGCTATCGCTGGTGATGATGTCGAAGTCGTTGGCATCGCGGGGGCCGAGCCGTCGCGCGATCCGCATGGCGCCGGTAGCGTCGGAGCTCCCGGAGGCGAGATCACCGACCGTCGAGCAGCTGGGCCACGATGCCGTAGCTGGTCTGACTCGAGGCGTAGGCGTTGCGCGCCGTGCTCAGGGGCACGATGACGAGCTTGTCGGCACTGTTCTCGCTCTGGCCTTCCTCGGCGAGCACCCCGACGATCTGTAGGCGCAGCGGACCGACCGTAATCGTCTTGCCGATAGCGCGCTCGACGCGACCACCGAAGAGCCGCTTCACGATCTCCTGGCCCACCACGGCGATGTTGCCCCCGCGGCGCGCCTCCTGCGCCGAGAAGATCCGCCCCGTCGGCCAACTCGTAGCTCTTGACCCGGAAGTAGTCTTCGTCGGCGCCGACGACGGGGATGGTGGGCGTGGTCTCTTTGTCGTCGTACTTGACGGCAACGTTGCGGGCCGCCGCCATGTCGATGGTCACCACGGCGCGCTCGCCGAAGAGATCTTTGAAGGTCAGCGCCTGGTCGTAGGTGATCGGCTCGGCGCGCTTCTCGACCACGCCCCCGCGCCGCGCGCCCCGTTCGCCGCGGGCTCGGCCGGATCTCGATACTGTTGGCCCCCAGCGAGCTGAAGTTGTCGTTGATCGAGTAGATCGCCGCGTCGATGGCGGTGAGGATCCCCACCACGGCCATGATCCCGAAGGCGATAATCATCAGCGTCAGCATACTGCGCAGCCAGTTGGCCCGCAGGGCGCTGAAGGCTTGTCGGAAGGTCTCGGTGTTCATAGCCAGGGATCGGGGAGCTTGGCGTCCGAAGGTAGGCGCGGGGCGCGGTGGTCGCGCGGGGCAAATCGATCAAGACCGCGTTCTGCGCCGACGAGCACCCACGTCCCTCACGCGGGAGCCTCCCTCGACGAGGCTATAGATGCTCGGTAGGTTGCGCCCGACG
The DNA here is from genome assembly GCA_963837005.1 of Lewinellaceae bacterium. Taxonomy (GTDB): domain Bacteria; phylum Bacteroidota; class Bacteroidia; order Chitinophagales; family Saprospiraceae; genus CALDTK01. The sequence continues at coordinate 6,288 of CAWIMC010000022.1, read as the reverse complement.
CCACGGTAGTCGAGCCCGTAGCCCGACCACGAACGCCGGGTCGATCGTGAAGCCGACGAAGTCCGGCTCGAAGTCCACCACGCGGGCCTCGGGTTTGTCGAGCAGCACGACCGTCGTCACGGAGGCCGCGCCTCGGTCCCGGAGGGCTTTCGCCAAAACGTGCAGCGTCCTTCCCGAATCGGCGATGTCCTCGACGACGATCACCTGGCGGTCGCGCAGATCGAGGTCCTCCGGGTACTCGATCTGGACATCTCCCGAACTCTCGGTCCCGACGTAACTCCGGGTACGGATGTACCCGACGTGGAGTTCGCCATCGAAGGCCCGGATGAGGTCGGCGTGGAAGATCGCGGCGCCGTGCAGGACGGCGACGAAGAGCGGGGGCACGTGCGTAACTCGGGGGCGATTTCTCGATTTGAGTTCTCGCGCGAGAACCGACACGCGGTCGCTGATCTGTTTTGCCGAAAGGCGCTCCTCGAAACGGAGGTCATGGAGTTGGACGAGTGGGGACATTGGCGCGAAACTACTTGTGGCGCCAACGGAAATAGATTGTCGAAAGACTTGCGTGTTACCTGCGCCTTAGCAGCATATGAAATACCCTAAAAGTTACCAAGTCGCTATTCGTGCTATTTATGGGGGAGAATCTCCTACTAAGGAAAAAATCTTCTGCTATCCGAAGCTGGCCTTATTGATATTTCGGCAGATTGCCTTACGAGCCGGGGTTACGCTCGCTCCAGACCGCTTGCACCCGCACAAACGACCGCCTGAGGCGCCCTCGGGTGCTATGTTTGACTCAACAACCGACAACAACGCCGGCCCATTTTAATGGAGACCGCGCGCGAGATTCATTTGGTTTTATTTGGTTAGGGCTGAGGTAGCACGTCTTTGACGAGCTACCTCTTTTTTTGTCCAGTCTCTACGTAGCGCAGGCCGAGTTACTCGGCCAACTATGCTTTCCGCCATGCTTCTCTCGCTGCAGATGGCGCTCGCGGCGCTGCGATTTACGGACACTACGGACGGGGAGCTGGTGGAGTTGTATCTCCTCACCCAAAGCGAGCGCTACTTCGGTGAGCTGTACCAGCGATACGGCCCCAAAGTGTACACCCGGTGCCGGACGCTACTCGACGATGAACACGAGGCACACGATGCCGTCCAGGAGGTGTTCGAACGGGTCCTGACCCGAATCGGGTACGTTCCGCAAGGAGTCCGCATTCGGTACCTGGGTGTACGCCATCGCCAGTAACCACTGCCTCGACAGACTCCGCAAGCGCGCCCGCCTCGAGAGCAGCCTACCGAAGAACAGGAGATCCGGGGCCCCTCGCTGATCAGCAACGCAACGACGGCGCGGAGCACGATTGGCTCGTCGACCAGGCCCCGGGGGCGATTAAGTTCATCCTCGGGCGACTTAACGAATCCGACCGCTCCGCGCTCGTGCTCATGTACATGGAAGATCTCTCCGTCCAAGAGATCGCCGCGACGCTCGGGCTTAGAAGAAAGCGCCGCCAAGATGCGATTGAGCCGGGCGCGGACCCGGGCCCGGACCATCCTTCGGAATTCAACCACCCCGAAACCACCTTACGCTGATGACCGGCGACGAACAGCCCCCAGTCGGAGAGCACTGCCGAACGGAGCACGCCGCGCAGGAGAGCAAGGGCGCGGGCTGGCGGGCCGTGCGTCGAGAGCTGGAGAGGGAGTTCAGTGGTAATTTCGCAGCCCCTCCGCGAGGCGATACAGCGCAATGAATTCATTCGGGTCGGTGGCCGAATTGTTCGTGAGTGCCGTGGTAGGTGTTACCAAATTGAGTCTCGGCGTCAAACGCAAGAGCTGCCGGCCCGGCAGCGCCCCCACCCGAAGGCGAACCAGACCTATGACCGCACTCACGCAACTCCTCAATCAGCTCGTGGCGTTCGTCCCGAAGCTACTGGGGGCACTGCTGATCGTGGCGGTAGGCTACGTCGTGACGCGTATCATCACCACGCTGCTCAAGCGACTCCTCCAAATCGTCGGTCATCGATAAACTTGGCGCGAGACTGCAGCAGATCGACGTGATGAGCCGCGCGGGAATCGAGATCAGCCTATCCACCGTCATCGCGCAGATCCTGTATTACTTCATGATGCTCGTCATCCTGGTGGCGGCCACCGACGTACTGGGGCTCGCCGTCGTGAGCAACCTCGTCGAGTTCGGCCATCGAGTACGTCCCCAATCTCCTGGCGGCCATCGTGATCCTCGTCATCGGGGCCATCGTCGCGGATATGCTCCGCGAACTGACCGTCGTCACGTGTCGCTCGGTGGGTATTCCGGCGGCCGGCATGATCGGATCGATTGCGTTTTGGTTCGTGTTCATCGCCATCCTCGTGACGGCCCTGAGCCAGGCGCAGCTCGAGACCGAGTTCGTCGTCATCAACCTCTCCATCATTATCGCGGGGCTCTCGCTGGCGTTTGCGCTGGCTTACGGCCTTGCGGCACAACCGCTGATGAGCGGGTTCCTGGCGCAATTCTACAACCGTGGCAAGATCAAGGTCGGCGACCGGATCCGCATCGACGGCGAGGAGGGCGTCATCGTCTCCATCGACCGCGCCAGCTTCACCCTCGAGGCCAACGGCATCACTACCGTCGTGCCGCTGTCCAAGATGCAGACCGAGACTGTCCGCATCCTCGAGAAGGGGCCACTCCACCAGACTAACATCCTCCAGCCGGGGGCGGCGGCGGTGACCCTGCTGCGCTAACGTTCGTCTAAACCGTAGACGTGCTATCCTTACGCGGCGACTCTCGTTATGAAAAGCAACTCACGTACGATGACCCCGACCAAGCTCCCGACCGCGATCGACTCCGTCGTTGCCTGCTTCGCTATACTGCTGTTCTCCGCGCCGCTCGCGGCGCAAGAGGACGTCAGAAAAGAGCCCGTGCCCGAGGGCTGGCAGATCGGCGCTGGCCTCGGCGCGGATATCGGGCAGCTGCTATTGCTCAACCCCCGCGTCGGGTCGGGTGAGAATCGGATCGGCATCGGGGCGAACCTCACGACCTACGCCAACTCAAACGCGAGCGACTGAACTGGGACAACAACGTCGCCCTCAACTTCGCCATACAGAAGCTCGGCGCCGGGGTACTCCCGCCATCCCGGGGGTGGCCCAACGCGTGTCCCGTACCAGAAGTCAATCGACGAACTGCGTCTCGCGACTCAGATCGGGTATAGTTTGGCGAAAGCTCCCCCTGGGGCTACGGCGTCGAGTCCACGCTCTCACGCAGATCGGCCGCCACCTACCAGGACTCTGCCGGGCGGAACCTCCTCAAGGACACAGACGGCAACAATGCCGGTTCGCCGATCGCCAAATTCCTCAGTCCGGTCACCATCACGGCTAGTCCTGGGATCACCTATCGCCCCGACGATCACTTCGACGCGCTATTCTCCCCGGCGAGCTACAAGACGATCTTCGTCGCCGACGATCCATCGTACGCACCAGCCCGCTACGACTACCATCGATCCCGACAACGACGGCAAGCGAGCCTGCTCCAACTCGGCGCTTCGATCCGTGCGAACTACGCCAATAAATTCCTGGCCGACGACCGGCTCGTCGTCAAGTCGACCCTCGGCTTATTCAGCAACTACCTCCGCAATCCCCAGAACGTCGACCTCGACTGGCGCAACGAAATCGGCATAGAGATCGTGAAGGGACTCACGCTCACCCTCAATGCCATCGCCTCTACGACGACGATGTCCCCGTCCAGATCTACCAACTTCGACACCGTCGGCGGCGATCGAGCGCAACGAGGACGGGCGAGCCGGTGCTCGGGCGTCGGCGTCTCCGTCACGGAGCAGATCCTGATCAAGTACGGCGTCGTCTTTTAGCGAGCGATCGCGGCCGGGGCCTGAGGTGCGTCCCGCCTTCGCTCATGCCCAGATACCGCGACCCTTCGGTCACCTGCTTCGGGGCGTCGTATCCGCCGTTGTCTTGCGTGACGATCGTGGTCGTAGGCGGAGCACTTACCCTGTACCAGCCTACCGCACAGATTGCGACTACGCTGACCCTGCGGGCGAGCACGGGGTGTACCACGACGATGTCGGGGGTGGCTGTCGGCCGCGCGCAATCGCGAGGGGGACGTAGTGGCGATGATCCAGGCGGACGAATCTGGCTGGACTCCCGGCCGCAGCAGGGGTCGACGTGTTACTGGACGCTGCCGGACGGCGGCTGGCGAGGGCTCGCGCCAAAACGAGTGCGGCTCGCCGGACGCCGCGCAAGCACGCTTACACCGCGGGTGCTAGCGCCCTGCACTCGGCTCCCGTTCAGGATCGCCCGGCCGATTCGCCAGATTCCACGCGATCATGAAGGCGTGTCGGCCTACCGTATCCATCTTGTCGTAGTCGAGCTTGTCGGGCGTGTCGCCGGGGCGATGGTAGTCGTCGTGGACGCCGGAGAAAAAGAAGACCGACGGGATGCCGTTCTTGGCGAAGTTGTAGTGATCGCTGCGGAAGTAGAAGCGATTCGGGTCATCCTCGGCGTCGAAGGTGTAGTCGAGTTCGAAGTTGTCCGAGAAGCGGTTCATGCCCCGGGTAACGGCGTCGAGGTCGGAGGAGATGCGTCCGGCGCCGATCACGTAGATGTACGCGATCGAATCGGCGTGGGCCTCGTCGTAACGGCCGATCATGTCGATGTTGATGTCGGCGACCGTGGTCTCGAGCGGGAACACCGGATGCTCCGCGTAGTACTGGCTACCGAGCAAACCCTTCTCCTCGCCGCTCACCCAGAGCATCAGCACGGAGCGTTTCGGACCTTGGCCCGCCCTGACTGCCTCCGAGAAAGCTTCGGCGATCTCTAGCACCGTACTCGAGCCAGAGGCGTTGTCGTCAGCCCCCGGGAACATAGTCCCGCCCCGCATGCCGAGGTGGTCGTAGTGCGCCGAGACGACGACGAGTTCGTCGGCGAGGGCCGGGTCGGCGCCTCGGACGTACGCCAGGACATTAGACCCGTCGAGCCGACGGTGGTCGATCTCGAGGGTGAGGTCGAGGCGACCGGGGAGTTCTACGGGCTTGAGTACGCCATCCTTGACCAGTCGCTTGCGCGCCTTCACGACCTTACGCCGCTTGCCGCCGATCAACTCTTCGAAGATCTTCGGTGAGACGTGAACGATGTCGACGGTCCCCGCGTCCGGCTCGGCGTTGCCCAGCTCGTCCGGGTCGATCGTCCGCAGACCGCGTTCGATGAGGCGCGACCGTGTTCGCCACCAAGGCCCTCTGGATGGCCGGCTCGACGATCAACAGTGCCGACAGACCGGCCTCCTCGGCCGCGGCGCGCTTTCGGCTATCACCCGCCGACCATTCCGAGGTGTCGCGTGTGCCCGTGACCAGTGAAGTCCCATCCTCCCGAAAGGGTTCTCCCGCTAGTACCACGGCTACTTTGCCGCGTAAATCGCCGGAAAAGTCGTAGTCGTTATAGGTGGGATCGTTGATGCCGTACCCGATATAAACGACCTCGTCCGTCGCCAGACTCAGGTCGCGACTCTCCGCCGGGAAGGCGTAAAAGTCCTTCATCAACTTGAACTCCTTGCCGTTGACCGTAAAGCCGGTGGTATCCCAGGTCGCGGAGGCCAGCGCGATCGGCTGCTCGTAATTGCCGGTGGCGGGGAGCGTCGGCAGACCTAGTGCCGCGACCTGTCCTGAGAGGAATCTGGCCGCGCGCCGCTGTCCGTCCGTACCGGTCTCACGTCCCTGTAGGCTGTCGCTCGCGAAGATGAAAGCCGTCGTGCGGAGCTCTGCGGCGGTAATGGTCTCCGCGAAGGGCATCGCCGCCGCGAGCCCGAGCGTGTCGATACTGCGCAGCGGCGGTACGAGGGCGGTCTGGGCGTGGAGGTCTACGGCTTTCGCCAAAACCAGGGTTGCCGCAATTATGACGGTAGACGTTAGGCGCAAGGCATTTTCGCGATGCGTCGAGCGTGGCGACCGCCCTCGAAATCGGCCGCCAGGAAGGCGTCGAGGATGGCGATGCCCTCGGCCTCCGTGGAGGTCCGCTCGGCGAGTGATAAGATATTGGCGTCGTTGTGCTCGCGGGCGAGCGTGGCTACTTCGGGCGTCCAGCAAAGCGCGCAGCGGATGCCCTGGTGCTTGTTGGCCGTCATACTCGCGCCCTGCCCGCTGCCGCAACACACGATCCCGAGCGGGAACTCCCCCTTCTCGACGGCCGTGGCGACGGGATGTACGAAGTCTGGGTAGTCGACCGAGTCCTCGCTGTAGGTCCCGACGTCTTTAACCTCCACGCCGAGGGAGGCGAGGTGTTGCTTACAGGCCTCAAATGTCG
>CAWIMC010000021.1:0-300122 GCA_963837005.1 Lewinellaceae bacterium | reverse complement strand
CGCGGCAGTCGGCGATGCAGGCAGTGGTCTGGTCGTAGAGGGGCTCGAAAGCTCGCATGCGCTTAGATTGTTTTGGACTGTGAGGCATAATACAATCTCGCACCGTCAATTTCAGAGAGATTGATGGGCGAAGGTTTGCCAGAACATGACCGGTACCGAAACGAAACTAGCGAGAAACTCAGGATCCGACCGATTCGACCTGGCCTGCCTTCCGAAATGCTTTTAAACCCTCCCACTCCGCGTACGGCACGATCAGCAGCGCCGCCACTGGATCAGCCCACCACCAGTCCAGCCAGCCGGCGAGTAACAGGCTCGTTAGAACGGCCACCGTCAGGTACAAACACACAAACGCGTCCTTGGAGTCGGCGATCACCTCTTTGCTGTCGAGTCGGTAGGCACCTAAGCTCAGTCTGGTGACTTATACCCCAACAACCGCAACGCATTCGCCACCACCACCAAGGTCGAACCCTCGTGCGCGATCACAGCCGGACCGATATCCGCGATCCCCAGCAGCGTAAGCGGGATTAGGATCGCCACCATCCCGAGGCTCATCACCAGGTTCTGCTTGATGATAGACTTGGCTTGGCGACTCAGGCCAATCGCAAAGGGCAGGTTGTCGAGCCGATCGGCCATCAGGGCGATATCGGCCGTCTCCAGCGCTACGTCCGAGCCGGCCGCGCCCATCGCGATGCCCACCGTCGAACGCGCCATCGCCGGGGCATCATTGACGCCGTCGCCGATCATGGCCACGCCCGCGCCCTCCCCGCGCAGGCGCTCGATGGCGGCTACCTTATCCTCCGGCAGCAGACTTCCCAGCGAGTCGGTAATCCCGAGCTCGGCGGCCACCGCGTCGGCCACCTGCTGGTGGTCACCCGTGAGCATGATCATGCGCTCGATACCGAGTTTCTTCAGCGCGGCCAGCGTCGCCTTGGCCTCCGGACGGGCTACGTCGCGCACGCCGATCACGCCGAGGTAGCGCCCGCCGCGGTGCACGAGCATGGCGGTGTTGCCGGTCCGCTCGAGTTCGGCCATCTGCTCGTCGAGCGCCGTCGGTACGGACGTGCCCGTGAGTTCTTCGAACAGACGCCGGTTGCCGATGTGCACAGCCTCGCCCTCGACAGTGGCCCTCACGCCGCGGGCGGTTAGTGCTTCGAGGTCTGTAGCCTTGGGAATCTGAACGGTAGCTTCATTTTGCAGGCTTTGCAAGCGCGAATCTTCGATTTCGCCAAAACGTGCTTTGCCCCCCTCGACGATCGCGGCGGCCAGCGGGTGGTCACTCAACTCCTCGACGGCCACCGCGAAGCGTAACAGCTCGCGCTCCGTGACGCCCTCCGCGGCGATCACCTCCGTAAGACGCGGCTTGCCTTCCGTCAAGGTACCCGTCTTGTCAAAGGCCAGCGCCGTGATGCCACCTAAATCTTCGAGCGGTCGACCGCCCTTGATCAGCACGCCCATCCGTGCGGCCCGCGCCACGCCCGCGAGCACGGCCGAGGGCGTCGAGATGGCCAGCGCACAGGGCGAGGCCGCCACCAGCACCGCCATAGCCCGGTAGAAGCTCGCCGAAAACGGTTCGTCGATGACCAGGAACGCAAACAGCAACAGCACCACTAAACCAATCACTGCCGGTACGAAGTAGCGCTCGAATTTATCGGTCAATTGCTGCGTCGGCGAGGCCTGCGTTTCAGCCTCCTTCACGAGCGTCACAAGTCGCGCTAGCGTGCTTTCGCCGGCCAACTTCATCACCCGAATCTCAAGCGGCGAACTCCCGTTGATCGTCCCCGCGAAGGCGCGGTGTTCGGGCGCGAGGCCGTTGAGGTCGATATCGGCGGTGGCATCGGCGACGGGACGCTTGCCGACCGGCACACTCTCCCCCGTGATCGGCGCCTGGTCGACGGCCGAGGTACCCGCCACCACCACGCCGTCGGCGGCGATCTTGGAGTTCGGCTTGACCACGATCACGTCGCCGATCTGAAGTTCGCCTACGCCAATTTCCGTCGTTTGGCCGTCGCGCTTCACGAGGGCCGTCGGAGGTGCGAGGTCGGACAGGGCCGCGATCGACTTGCGGGCCCGCCCCATCGCGTAGGCCTCGAGCGCGTGACCGAGACTGAATAAGAACAGCAGCAGCGCCGCCTCCTGAAAGGCCCCCAGCGCACAGGCCCCAGCCGCCGCGACGAGCATCAGGAAGTCGATTTCGAATTTCCCTTGCCGGATCGTCTCAAATGCCTCGATGAGGATGAAGTAGCCACCCAGTAAAATGGCTACGACAAAGAGCCCAATCGAAATGTAGGGATTGAGGCTTTCGCCAAAACTTACCAGCAGTCCCGCGAGCCAAAACACCCCACTCAGAATCGCGAAGTACAACTCGGTGTTCTCGCCGAAGATGCCGCCGTGTTCGTGGTTGTGCGCGCCGCCGGAGGCGGACTTTCCGCTGGCTTCGCCCTCATCGTGGACGTGGCCTTTTTCGCCGTGAGCCGGCGGCGTCGCGGGGGGCGTAGCGGGTTTTGGCGAAATCGAAGATTCGCGTAAGCAAAGCCCATTGCCTGGCAGCTTCAGGCCTACATTCGTGATCTCAGCCCGCACCGCCGCCTCATCCAATTGCCGCTGATCGTACTCGACGCGCGCCAGGCCCGCCCCGGAAACGACGGCCTCCAGGATGCCCGGCCGCTTGCTCAGTCGCTCGCCTAACTGCCGCGCGTGCCGTTGGTGCCGCACGCCGGCCACGTCGAGCACCAGGTGCCCGAAGCGCGCCGTGATCTCGGCCCCGGCCCGCCGCGCGAGGGCCTCCACCTTGGCGAGCGTGACCTGAGCGGGATCGTAGTGCAGGCACACCTGCGGCGGGTCGCCCTCCCGCAGGTGTGCTTCAGTGATACCGGGCTCGGCGTTGAGGGTTGTGAGTAAGCGCGTCACGCAGGCATCCCGCGCGTCGGGGACGGCGGGCAGGAGGACGGGAAGGTCGAGGCGAAGTTTAGACATGGATTATGTATCGGAAGTGAAACTTGAGACTTGTTTGTTGTTGGCCAGGCGGAGTATCCGACGACTGCCTTGCAGCAGCAAAAGGAAAATCAAACCACCGATAACGAGATCGGGCCAGGGGCTTTGCAACACGAACACGAGTACGCCGGAGAGAATCACCCCGGCATTAATCGCGACATCGTTGGAAGTGAAGATCACGCTGGCCTGTAGGTGCGCCTCCTCGCTTCGCGTGCGGCGGAGCAGCCAGAGGCAAACCACATTGCCCACCAGCGCTAGGCTTGCGACCGCGATCATCGTTCGGAACTCCGGCACCTCGGCCGTGCCGAAGAAGCGACGCAGCACCTCCACGAAGCCGACCGCCGCCAGGGTCAACTGTAGGTAGCCGCTGATGCGCGCCACCTGTGATTTCCGCGCAGCGGTGGTGCCAATAGCGACGAGGGCGAGACCGTAGACGAGTGCGTCCGCCAGCATATCCAGCGAATCGGCTATTAACCCCATCGAGCCAGAGATCCAACCATACGTCATCTCGAGCACAAAAAAGCCCGCATTAATGCCAAGCACCCACCACAACATGCGGCGCTGGGTGTGTTCGTCGTCGCCGAGGGACGTGGGTGCGACAGACTCCTCGCTGCTCACGAGAGATTCCCCGAGACCGAGTTTGGCCAGCGCCGAGAGCACCGGCAGCACGTCTCCCCGGTGGTAGACGGCTACCTCGCGGCGGTCGAGGTCAAAAGCGAGATGCTCTACGTCACTTACCGGTGCCAGGCTCATGCGCACCAGTTGCTCCTCGGCGGGGCAGTCCATCTTGCTGATGTGAAAGGTTGTACGGGTCATCGATGCGGCAGTTAGTGATCGTGTGCAAGCGCACCCGCCTGCCCTTGCGCGTAGACGTAATAAGCGCCCTCGGTCACGATGCGACTGCCCTCAGGCCGGGGCTGTAAAAAGGTCACCGCCGTAAAGCCGTCTTCGGTGGCCCCAGCCTTAACGGCTAGCTCCTGAAACTCGATCTCGTCTCCGCCAGCCTGCACGGGCGCGATGAAGACGTAGGCTCGCTCGCCATCGCGCAAGACGGCCTTTTCCGGAAGTGCGGCCACTGTCGCATTACTAAGCCACAGTCGCGCCTCCACGAAGAGGTCACGGATGAAGCGCGGCTGCTCGCCCACCGGATGGGCGTGCACTCGGACAGTCTTGTTCTCCGTATTGAAGTCCTTGCCGATCACCTGCACCTCCGCCTCGTAACGCTCCGGTCCTAATGCAGGCACTTGGTAGGTAACACGCTGACCCTTCGACACCTTCGCGATGTCGCGCTCGAAGACGTCGAGTTCGATGTGTAGGTGATCGTCGTCGATGAGCTCCATGAGCTCGGAAGTGGGCTCGACGTACTGCCCGTCGTGGAGATTGACCTGGGTGACGTAGCCCCCTTTGGTGGCCGACAGCGTGATGCGCGACGTGATGTTGTCGAGCGTGAGGCGATCCGGGTTAATCCCGAGATAGGACAATCGCTGCCCGAGACCTTTCACGTTGGCACGCTTGGCCGCTACTTGACTGCGCAGACGCTGAACGTCTTTGAGTACTCCAGCGTCGGCGGCGACGAGGGCCTCCTGGCGCGCGAGTTCCGCCTCGAGGTAGGGCAACTCGGCGGCAGTCTCCAAGTATTGCCGTTGGTGCTCAATAAACTCGGGATTCTCGAGGTAGGCAATCACGGCCCCACGCTTGACGTAATCCCCTTCGACGTACTTGCGAACCCCGCGCACGAATCCAGCGGCCCTGGCGCTTACCGAAGTGTACGCATTCGGTGGTACGTCGACCTTACCCGTAGCGCTAAGAAAATCGTTGATCTTGAGCGCTGTCGGCTCTCCGAAACCGATGCCGATCTCGGCCATCTGAGCACGGCTGAGGTGGATGGCCCCTTCCTCCCCGCCGTGCTCACCACCCTCGGCGTCGTGGTCATGCCCATCGGAGTCGGAGCGACGTTCCGCGCTTGGCCTTTGCTCGCCAGCGAGGTCGGAGGCATCGGCGGCATCACCGCCGCAGGCCACGAAGGCGAGGCACATGAGCAATAGGGTGATAAACGAAATCGGGAGCGACCACGCGCGGGCAGAGCCCGGGGCGCTCGTGAAGCTTGCCTTATTCATTGCTGAGGTATTGGAGGCGCGCGAGCGCCAAGTTGTAGTCGAGGAGGCGCTCCAGGTAGGCGACGTTGTTGTCGGCCAGCAGCGCGAGGGCATTGAGGAGTTCGAGGTAGGTGAGTTGCCCGGCGCGGTAGTTGAGCCGGGAGATGCGCACGATCTCGGGGTTGATCGCGTCTAGTTGCGTGCGGTAATAGTCGAGGGCGACTTGCGCGTTGCTTATGGCATTGCGGGCATCGAGCTGTTGGGTTCGCTGGCGCAGGCGCTCGGCCTCCAGGCGAGTCTCCGCCACGGTGGCCCCGAGCCGCTGCGCCTCGATGCGCCGCTGAGTAGGCCCGCGAAACAGCGGGATGGCAACGCCGAGCTCGGCGCCATTCAGTAGTCCGCCGACCTCATAGAGCTGGGCGGAGTACCCGGCACGGAAATTTGGCTTGAGCGCGGCGGCGCTGAACGAGATGTTCGCCTGCGCTAGCGCCACGTCTTGTTCGGCGCGGCTTACCGCCAGCGAAGTGCTGAGCGTCGTATCGAGCAACGAGCCCGGTGTCGCCGCCTGCGTGAGCGTGTCGGCGGCCGTCACCGGCGCATCGGCCTGCAGCAAGGCCTGCAGCTGCCGTTGGAGCGTCGCGATGTCGAGGCGGGCCTGCTCGGCGAGCAGGCGCTGGCGCCCGAGCTGCGACTCGAGGTTGAGCGCCTCCAGGCGATTGGTTTCCCCGGCCTCGGCCCGCGTCACTGCGATGCGGTAGTACTCGGCGTACGTGGCCACGAGTGTATCGTGCAAGCGCAGGGCCGCCTCGCGCTGTTGCAGGCGGTAGTAGCGCTGGCGCACCTCCAGCCGCAGGCCCGCCACCGTGAGCCGACTGTCGATCAGGCTGCCCGCGGCAATCGCATCCTGAACCGCGTTCGCCGTACGCACACTGGCCAGGCTCGGGAAGGTCTGCACCACGGTAAGCTGATTTTGCCGCTGCTCGTTCCTGCGGTAGAGCGCATCCCCGTTGTAGCTAAAGTCGGTGGGGCCAGGGGCGTAGGGCAGCTTTCGCAAAAACTCGTTCTGAGCCGCCTCTTGTCCACTGGCCCGCACGTCCGGATTGCGTTCCAGGGCAAGTGCGAGTGCTTGATCTAGCGTGAGCGACATCGGTTGAGCACCGATTTGCGGAGGCGATCCAGACGGCGTTTGGCCATTCGTGTTTGGGGTTTGCGCCAAAACCTGCCCCCCCGCCAGCAAAGCCACGACAGCGAGGGTTTTGGCGAAAGCCGCACTACCGGCGCCACCGGCACCACCGGCGCGATCAGGGCTACCAGGCCCATTATGCCCACCTGGCCCATTATGCCCACCTGGCCCACTATGCCTACCAGGCCCACTATGCCCATCAGGCCCACTATGCCCATCAGGCCCACTAGGTCCATCAGGCCCCGTAGTGCCATCGGCATCTCCACGCCGCTGGCGCCAGTGCTCCAGCCAGCTGTACAGGATGGGCAGCACGACGAGCGTGAGGAAGGTCGCCGTGATCAAGCCCCCAATCACCACCGTCGCAAGTGGTCGTTGCACCTCGGCCCCGCCCGAACTCGACAGCGCCATCGGTAGAAAGCCGAGACTCGCCACTGAGGCCGTCATGATGACCGGGCGAAGACGTACGCTCGTACCTTCCAAGATGCGAGCGCGGATGTCGGTCCAGCCTTCTGTTTTGAGCTGGTTGAGGTAACCCACCAGCACGATACCGTTGAGCACCGCCACCCCGAACAGGGCGATGAAGCCGATGCCCGCCGAGATGCTGAACGGCATGCCGCGCAGCTCCAGCGCCCACACGCCACCAATCGCCGACAGCGGAATGGCCACGAATATGAGCAGCGCCTGCATGAAACTCCCGAACGTGAAGTACAGCAGGATGAAGATGAGCGCAAGCGCCACCGGCACCGCGATCGCGAGGCGCGCCGAGGCCGCCTGCAGGTTCTCGAACTGCCCGCCGTACGTGAAGTAGTAGCCCGAGGGCAGCTCGACGTTTTGCTGTAGCGCCGTTTGGATGTTGCCGACCAGCGTCTCTACGTCCGTATCGCCGACGTTGACGCCGATCACGATGCGGCGGTTGGTGTTGTCGCGACTGATCCGCATCGGGGCATCCACAAACTCCACGGCGGCCACCTCACGCAAGGGCACCGATCCGCCACCGGGCAGCGGCACGTAGAGATCGGCCACGTCGCTCAGGTTTTGGCGAAAGCCCTCCTGCATACGCACGACGAGGTCATAGCGGCGGTCGCCCTCGTAGATCGTACCCGCCGTCGCGCCCGCGAAGCCCGCCCGCACCACCGCGTTGACGTCTTCAACCTGGAGGCCGTACTGCGCCATCTTACCGTAGTCGAAGTCGATGACGATCTGCGGAACGGCGGCCGTCTGCTCGACATTGACCGTGCCTACGCCCGCCAATCCTTTGATCTCTCGTTCGGCCGCCCGGGCGCGGTCGAGCAAAACCTCCAAGTCTTCACCGTAGAGTTTGACGGCGATGTCGGCCTTGGCGCCGGTCATCAACTCGTTAAAGCGCAACTGAATCGGCTGCGAGAGCTCCAGCCCGACGCCCGGAAATACGGAAGCCGAGGCTTCGATGGCTTCGAACATGCCATCGCGCGTCGTGGCGGTCGTCCACTCGTCCTTCGGCTTCATGATGATGGTTGCGTCGCCGATCTCGACGGGCATCGGGTCGGTCGGAATCTCGGCCGAGCCGACGTTGGTCACGATCTCCAGGATTTCGGGAATGTCCGCCATCAGCTTGTCCTGAATCTTTCCAGAAATTTCGATACTCTGCGACAGGGACGTGCCGGGGGGCAAGATTTGCTGCATGGCCAAATCACCCTCTTCGAGCGTCGGAATAAACTCGCCTCCCATGCGCGTGAACGCCCAGAGACTCACCGCAAACAGGGCGACGGTGGCGAGCACGAAGGCAACCTTGAAGCGCAGCGCCACGTCCAGCACCGGCGTGTACACACGCTGCACGGCCCCGATGATGCGGTCGGCGATGGTCCGCTTGTCGCTCACGGTTTTACTTAGGAACAGCGCCGACATGGCCGGCACGTAGGTGAGACTCAGGATGAGCGCCCCCAGAATGGCCAGCATTACCGTCTGCGCCATCGGCCTGAACATCTTGCCCTCAATCCCGACGAGCGCCAGGATCGGCAGGTACACCATGAGGATAATTATCTCCCCGAAAGCGGCTGAACTTCGGATCTGCACGGAGGCGGCGGTGACCTCCGTGTCCATCTCGTTTTGGGTGAGGCGCCTTCCGGCAAAACCTACCCCGAGTCGGTGGACGATGGCCTCGACGATGATCACGGCGCCGTCGACGATGAGCCCGAAGTCGATGGCCCCGAGGCTCATCAGGTTGGCCGAAATCCCGAGCACATTCATCATCGAGATCGCGAACAGCATCGCGAGCGGGATCACGGAGGCGACCACGAGCCCAGCGCGCCAGTTGCCGAGCAACAGAATGAGGATGAACACGACGATGAGACCGCCCTCCAGCAGGTTGGTCTGCACAGTGCCGATGGCCGTCGAAACGAGTTTGTCGCGCACTAAATAGGGCTCGATCACGACGCCCTCCGGCAGCGAGGTTTGAATCTGCGCCACGCGCTCCTTGACGCGCTCGGTGACGGCGGCCGAGTTGGCCCCTTTCAGCATCATGACGCGCCCGCCCACGGCCTCCTCGCCGTTGCGGATCAGGGCGCCGTAACGCGGCGCCGAGCCGAACTGTACCGTGCCCACGTCGTCCACGAGAATGGGCCGCTCGTCGCGCACGTCGACCACGATGCGGCGGATGTCCTCCAAATCTTCGAGCAAGCCGTCGGTGCGGATGTAGTAGACGCTAGGATTCTTCTCGATGTAAGCGCCACCCGTGTTGCTGTTGCTCGCGCGTAGGGCCTCGAGCACCTCGCCGACGGTGACGCCGATGGCTTTCAGCTGCTGCGGGTCAATGGCCACTTCGTACTGCTTGAGCTTGCCGCCCATGGTGTTGACCTCCACGACGCCCTCGATGCCAGACAGCTGCCGCCGTACGATCCAGTCTTGGATACTGCGCAAGTCGGACGAGCTGTACTGCTCCTCGAAGCCGGGCTCGGGCCGGACGACGTACTGGTAGATTTCCCCGAGGCCCGTCGAGATGGGCGCCATCTCCGGGGTCCCGAGGCCAGGCGGGATGTTCTCCTCGGCCTGGCGCAGGTGCTCGGAGACGAGTTGGCGCGCGAGGTAGATGTCGGTCGCTTCCGCGAAAACGACCGTCACGACGCTCAGGCCGAAGAAGGACACCGAGCGAATCTCCTCGACGTCCTGGAGGTTTTGCAGCGCGAGCTCGACGGGGGTGGTGATGAAGCGCTCGACCTCGGCGGTGGCGAGGGTCGGCGAGGAGGTGATCACCTGCACCTGATTGTTGGTGATATCGGGGACGGCGTCGATGGGGATGCGCTGGATGGAGAAGATCCCCCAGGCGATCAAGGCAAGGACGAAGAGCCCGATCACGAGCTTATTCCGCACGGAATAAGCAATGATCTGATCGAACATGAAATGGTAAAGACTGGTAAAGCGGGCGGGTTACGCTACGGCCCGGGCGTGGGTGTCCCGGGCGGGGGCTTTACTAGACTCGGGGCGGCTGGGAAACGGAGCCCAGGAATCGACTGTTCCAAGCGGACGCGGCGCTCATGGGTCGGGCCGCAGCCTGTGCAACCGCTACCTGCGAGATGGGCAGGTGGTGTCGAGGGGTTACCACGACGTGTACGCCGCAGCAGGCACAGGCGCAGAAGGGGGTGCACTCATCGTGGTGGTCGCCGTCTGCGGGGACTTCGTCGCAAGGTGCGTCCTGGTTGCCGGAGCCTGGGAGATCCGTCACCGTCGCAAAAGCTGCTTCGGGGGAGTGCAACCCTATATCGCTGCAGGGTACCAGCGCGAGGCAGAGTACGTAGGCGGCGAAAAGTGGGAGGAGGAGACGATGCACGAGGTTTGGTAACGGGCGAGCGGTGACTTTGTTTCGGGCTGGCCCCGTGTGGAATAACGAGATTAGGTCTTGGTTTACCGTTGGCGGTGCCAAGTCGCGGCCCCGGGTCGCGAGCTGGTTCGCTACACCAGCGCCCCCACCTCCACCGTCACGTCCACGATGCCCGCCGCGTGTCCACCGGGCCGCAGCCCGAACGTCGTGAGGAGGGCCAGCGTGACCGCTTTCTTTGTCCCGGTGTGTGCCCGGAAGCGAAATTTCTTTTCCCGTAACTGCTGGGCGTAGACTTTCGTCAAAACGAAGGGCTCTTCCGTGAACTTGACTTCCACCAAGGTAATGATGCGGTCGGCGCGATCGAACAGCAGGTCGACCTGCACCCCCTCGGCCGTTTCCGAGGCGTGGGCGAGGTAGCTGCTGGCCGGCGCGTAGACGGCCCCAAACCCGAGCGCCGCCTGGAGCTGGGGCACGTGTCGCAAGGCTAGATTCTCGAAGGCATACCCTGCCCAGGCGCGGTAGCTGGGTGAGGTCGCGAGCTGGACGAAGCTCCGATGGCCAGCCGCTTGCCCGTCGAGAAACTCGAGGTAGAAGCGACTGTACTCGTCGATCACGCGGTAGAGCGCGTCGCGGCGGGTTTTGCCGAAAGGCACCGATCGATGCACGAAACCCGACAATTCCAACTCTTCCAACACCCGCGTGAGCGTCCCCGAACTCCCGATCCTACTCGCCTGCATAAGCTGGGTATGCGTCAGGCCAGCTTGTTTTCGCGACAGCGCCCGTACCACCCGGACGTGATGCTCAGCCCGCTCGAAAAGCGACGCGTACAGTCGGTCGAACTCCCCCGCCAGCGGAGCCTTCCCGTCGAACAGCAGTCGCTCGATGGCGAGCTGCGCACTTTCGCCGGCCCGGATTTGCTCCAGGTAGAAGGGCACCCCGCCGAACGCCAGGTAGAGCTGGATGCGCTGGTAGAGGTCGTCGACCACCGCCCGCGTATCCATAAAGGCGAAGGTCTCGCCGAGCGTAAACGGATCCAGGTGAATGCGGTGCGTGATGCGATTGTGCAAACCGCCACGGTCGTTGACCACGCGCTTGATCATCCACGAGGCCGCCGACCCGCAGATGACCACAACCACGTCGCGATCGACGGCCCAACTGTTCCAGAACCAACTGAAAGCCGCCAGAAAACCTGATTTGCGGGAGGCGAGCCAGGGCAGTTCGTCGAAGAACACTACGGCCCGCTCGCCAGCGCGATCGCGCTCCGCGTCCAGGCGGCGCGACAGGTCGGCGAGTGCTGCCAGCCAGTGCTCGTACCGCACGGCGGCAGCGTCCAGCCCGAACGTCTGCATCATCCTGAGCCCAAAATTGTAGAGCTGCTCCGTCTTGCTGGCTCCGGCCATCCCGGTGATGCTAAAGCGCAATGCGCCCGGTAAACTTCCTTGACGAGGAAGGTTTTGCCGATCCGCCGGCGACCGACCACGGACACGAGGCTGGCCCGCGGCGAGGCGAGGGCTTCCGCCAAAACCTGCTGGGCCGCCACTCGACCAACGACGGGAGTACGCTCAACTTCAGGTATTGCTGGATGTAGGTAGGTTATTCAACCCACTTAGTTCCACCGATGGTGGCTATCCGTGGAACTAAGTAGGGTAAAAAAGGTCGATACGTCCACCGATGCACTTCCTAAAGCCCAGCCCGGCTCGGGTCGCTGGCGCTTCCCCTCGCCAGACAACTCAGGACAAGTCAACTCCCGCAAGCGGGCCCCTCTTATCCTTCGTAGCATTTGGCGGACCTACCGGCCCGCTGCGTGGTGCTCGCGTACTAAGTGGGCCGGTAGGTCCACCATTCGCTAGCCCAGTCCACACGCCGAGGCCGCAGGCCGACAGCGGGCGGGCTGGGCTAATTCGGGATTGATGACCGCGGTTGATGATATCGCCCAGCCGAGAAGCAGAGCCGCGAACATCAGCAACAGCAGCCAGTCCGTAATCTTAAAAGCCCGGCCTCCCTTCTCTGGTGGCTTGCAGCACTCTTTCACACCTAGATTTTAACGCCCCGCAGCCTCAAGGCATTCGCGATCACGGAGACAGAACTAAAGCTCATCGCGAGCGCGGCGATCATCGGGGAGAGCAGTAGTCCGAATACGGGGTACAGCACCCCCGCCGCGATCGGGATGCCGAGGATGTTGTAGCCGAGGGCGAAGACGAGATTCTGCTTGATGTTGCGCATCACGGCGTCGCTGAGGCGACGGGCCTTGGCGATGCCCTGGAGGTCACCCTTCACCAACGTGATCGCGGCGCTCTCGATGGCGACGTCGGTGCCGGTGCCCATGGCGATCCCGACGTCGGCCTTGGCGAGGGCGGGGGCGTCGTTGATGCCGTCGCCGGCCATGGCGACGACGTGGCCGGCGGCCTGGAGGCGGCGGACCTCCTCGAGTTTGTCCTGCGGCAGCATGCTGGCCTTGAAGTTGGCGAGCTTGAGTTCCTGAGCCACGGCAGCGGCCGTGTCGTGGTTGTCGCCGGTGAGCATGACGACGGCCACGCCTTGGTCCTGGAGTTCGCGAATGGCTTTGGCGCTGGTGGCCTTGATGCGGTCGCCGATGACGACGAAGCCGGTCACCTCGCCGTCCGACGCGAGGAAACTCACGGTCTTGCCCTGGCGCTGGTACGCCTGGGCGGCCGATTCGGCGGCGGCGGTGAGGGGCGCACCGGCTTGTTCCATCATTTTTGGGTTGCCTAGGGCTAGTGACCTGCCGTCAACTTTTCCGACGACGCCCTTGCCGGTGACGGCGGAGAAGTCTTCGGTTTTGCGGGAAACCGCTCCCCGTTCGCGGGCGTAGGCGACGGTGGCCTCGGCGAGGGGGTGTTCGCTGTTGGCGTTGAGGGCGTAGATGTCGGCAAGCACGTCCGACTCCGAGTGTTTTGCCGAAACCGAAGGTTCGCGCAAGCAAAGGCTCACAATGCGCTCTACGGTCGGCTTGCCCTCGGTGATGGTGCCGGTCTTGTCGACGATGAGCGTGTCGACCTTGGCCATTTTCTCGAGGGCCTCGGCGTTCTTGATGAGGACGCCGTTCTGGGCGCCCTTGCCGACGCCGACCATGACCGACATCGGCGTGGCGAGCCCGAGGGCGCAGGGGCAGGCGATGATGAGGACGGCGATCGCGTTGACGAGGGCGAAGACGTAGGCTGGTTCGGGACCCCAGATGGCCCAGACCGCGAAGGTGACCACGGCGATGAGGACGACGGCCGGGACGAAGTAGCCCGCCACGGTGTCGGCGAGTTTTTGGATGGGCGCGCGGCTGCGACTGGCGTCGTTGACCAGGTGGATGATCTGCGCGAGGAGCGTATCGGCGCCGACCTTCTCGGCCGTCATGAGGAAGGACTGGTTGCCGTTGATCGTCCCGCTGCTTACGGCGTCGCCGACGGCTTTGTTGACGGGGATCGGCTCGCCGGTGATCATCGATTCATCGACGGTGGTGTGGCCGTCGGTGATGCTGCCGTCGACGGGGATCTTGTCGCCGGGCTTGACGCGCAAGGTGTCCCCGAGGGCGATCTCGTCGATGGAGACCTCGACCTCCTGGCCGTCGACGACTTTGGTGGCGCGGTTGGGGGCGAGCTTGAGGAGTTCTTTGACGGCGGAGTTGGTGCGGGAGTGCGCGCGCGCCTCCAAAACCTGTCCCAGCAGGACGAGCGTGAGGATGACGGTGGCGGCTTCGAAGTAGACGTGGACGGCGCCGGAGTCGGTCTTGAACTGCGCCGGGAAGAAATCGGGAAAGAGCAGGCCGAACACACTGAAGAGCCAGGCCACCCCGGCGCCGATGCCGATGAGCGTGAACATGTTGAGTCGCCACGTGACGATGCTGCGCCAGGCGCGCTCGAAGAACATCCACGTGGCGTAGAACACGACCGGGAGCGAGAGTGCGAACTGGACCCAGTTCCACGTGCGCTGCGCGGCCCAGTCGTAGAGCGGGTTGCCGGGGATCATCTCGCTCATGGCGACGAGGAAGATCGGGAGCGTGAAGGCGGTTGCGATCCAGAGTTTGCGCAGAAGCGTGCGGTAGCCTTCGTCCTCGGCGGAGGTGTTCGGTTCGACGGGGACGAGGTCCATCCCGCAGATCGGACAGGGGCCGGCGGTGGCGCGGACGATCTCGGGGTGCATGGGGCAGGTCCACTCCTCGGCCCCGGCAGCCGCCAAGGTTTTGGAGAGGGTTTGCTCGGCGACGAGGTTCATGCCGCAGACGGGACAGTCGCCGGGTTGGGCGTAGGTTTTGGCGCCCTCGCAGTGCATAGGGCAGTAGAAGGTGCCGGAGGGTAAAGTTTGAGCGTTGGAAAGTGAAGAGTTTAAAGTGGCGGGGGGGCGTGTTTTGGCGGAAGCCGGTGCCGCCTGGAGGATGGTCGCGTTGTGCTGAGACGTGACCGGCGAATGGGCTTTGTGTACGGTAGCCGCCTGAGGGTCGCCGTGGTGGCCGGGCAGGCTGATGGTGTATCGCCCGCCCGCTTGCTGCAAGGCTTCCTGAAAACGCTCGAGCGGGACATGCGGACCCATCTGGATGACGGCCGTCTTTTCGGCTAGGTCGACCGAGACTTCTTCGACGCCGGGGACCTTGACGAGGGCCTCAGTGACGTGGTTGCGGCAACCGTTGCAGGTCATGCCGTCGATGTGGTAGGTGTGGGTCATCATGGGGTCGCGGGAGAGTTGGCTTGTCGCAACCCGTTTACGATCAGAGGGTTGGGCTTGCGAAGAGGACCTGGGGGGATTTGGGAAGCTTAGGTAAGGATTAGTTGGCAGCGGGTAAGGATTGGGTGCGGGACTGCCCTTTTGTGGTGGCGTGCTTTGATGAGGGTGCTTGAGTGGCGATGTGGAGCTAGGTGGGTTGTGAGTAGGGCTGCATGCGGCTTTCGCCAAAACGGTTAACGGTATGGCGGCTTTCGCCAAAACTGTTAGCGGACAGGAGGCTTTGGTTGCGCGAATTTCCGCTTTCGCCAAAACAGCTAATCGGCTAACGACTGTCGCCAGATGTTCCTCTACGGCAGGGGGCTTTGCCTGAGCGAGGTGCTCGAATTCGTCCCAGCGAACCTTGACTCGAAGCGCATGACGGTCATGATCCGGTGCAGCATGAGTGACGAAGACCGGGTCGTCCCGGTGCCCACGCGCCTGTTGGCGCCTTGGCGGGAGTACTACCGACCGTATAGCTCATAACCTGGGGCTTCGAGGGCGAGACCCCCAGCGAGCGGTAGCCTCCGCTAAACCGGCAAAATGTAGTCGAACGAGCCGCCGAGCGTGCGGAGATCGCGCGGCCAGTCACGGCGCACCAGCTGCGGCACTCGTACGTCACTGTTCGGCAGCGGGCTGCCTTAACCCCATTGCCTCGGTGTGGATTATGGCACGGGCATCTCCGACTTCAGGAGGTCCTGAACCGCGACTTCATCACGACCACGGAGCGGCACCTACACATGTGGCTGGCGCACGAGCCGGTCTCGCCGCTGGGCTGCTCGATTCGTAGTGGTGGATATTTCGCCGTACGGTGGGTACACGCGACCGTGTAACGCGAGCGGTAAGCTTGGTGTAGCTTTGGGCGCGAGGTGAGCCGCTGGACGGGGTGGCGTAGAGCGGGCCGTGGGGCTGGCTGTGCGTTATCGGAGAGGAGGATAGTGGGAATGTGTACGCCGTGGAGGGGTGGGTAGGCAAATGACGTGAGAAAAAATCGCTAGATTGCAGCCACATGGAGATAAGCCTAGACACCGCAAAGGATAAAAAATTGATACTCAGCTACTTTAGAAATAGAGGAGATGAAATTGCCTTAGAGGCGGCAACTAAGTACGGTGAGACCAAACTGAAAAAGATTGCTTCTGAAACCGGTCAGAAGTTAGGAGACTCACGCAAAGCGCTGATTGACGTTGTTACCAGCGTTGGAAAAAAAGGTTCGTGGAGTCAAGCAAGCATTGTCGATGCGGTTTTGCGCATCACGTATTGTAGTTACGTGGTCATGATTGAGATGCGCAATGCCTATCGGCCTTATAATTTTATGGACTTTTCCCGCCGAATAGGCGAACTTTGGGAACCTTTTTGCAAGATATGCTTTGACTACTCTGAGGCCGGAGTTGAACTGATTGTACCTCCCTTATTCTCCGAGGTTCGAGCATCACTTCAGCTTGAAGTTACGGACTATATCGATCAGCTCACTATCTCGGACGCAGAGAAGGCACAGTTGAAGCTATACTACCAAAAGGTGTGGGATTTAGTCATATCTGGCGAAGTCAAACTAGAGCTTGATTTGCACTTCAAAAAGGGTGGCGTCAACTACGTAATTGACTTTAAGAGTGGATTTGGATCTAACGAAAAGGGAAACACTAATCGTCTTCTTTTAGTGGCAACTATATATTCTAACCTATCAGATAATTATAAGCCTATTCTTTTGGTGAGAGCGGCCAATAACAATCAATACTATAACCGCCTACGGGACTCTGGCTGCTGGTCGGCGTATTCAGGTGACGAGACTTATAAAGTAATTACCGACCTAACGGAGTTTGACATGAGAGGCTGGGTAGACAGGAATATTTGTTGGGCTGATGATCTAAATCCAGTCACTTTCAGCTATATGGTTGAGCAGGATCTTGACCAATATCTTAAATGGTAAAATTGTTGGAAATGGACCATACGCTGCAGGCATATTATACGGAATCTCGCCATATCGTAGATTGTATGTTGCAACTAGTTAGCATTAAAGAGTCGTCGCGAGTTTTGGAACCTTGTGCTGGACATGGGTCTTTCGTTAGCGGAATACTCGCTGCTGGTAAGTTCAAGCAACTTGACTTGTTTGAGATTAATACTAATGAGTGTGCGTATCTGAATGAAAAATACGCCGGGCATAACGTCTCTGTTACATGCTCCGACTTTCTGCTAGACCCAGATCTGCGGTTTAAATGTGATATGGGTGGATTTTATGATGTCATTATCGCTAACCCTCCATACGGTGCTTATCAAGACTTTGCAAAGCGAAAGATTTTAAAGAAAATATTCCGAGGTTTGTATGTAAAAGAGACTTACTCACTATTCCTCTACAGAAGCATTGAGCTGTTACGCCCTGATGGAGAACTAGTTTTTATTATTCCTGACACCTTTCTAAGTCTTCATAGACATAATGGAATTCGTAGCAAGATATTGCGAGACACAGAAATCCAAAGCAT
The DNA here is from genome assembly GCA_963837005.1 of Lewinellaceae bacterium. Classification (GTDB taxonomy): domain Bacteria; phylum Bacteroidota; class Bacteroidia; order Chitinophagales; family Saprospiraceae; genus CALDTK01. The sequence goes on along the minus strand of CAWIMC010000021.1, from coordinate 282,878 downwards.
CCGCGTGTTTCCTTCTAATTTCTTTCCAAACGTAAACTTTGGTTACTCTAATCTATGCATATTAAAGTTACGTAAGGTGGACCGTCAAAGAAGGGCAAATGAAATTGCGATATTTAATTCCTATCGCAGCGTTTCACAACTTACCCGAGTACACGTAGCATCTTTTTTCATACCTGTAAAGGCAGTGATTGATAGCGACGATCTAGCTATCATCGTATCAGACGACCTAGCCGCCGTTGCTCTGATCAATAGTAGCGAGAGAACTATTGATGATGTTGCATTCTGCGTTACAGGCTTCTATTCTGGCAACGATAAAATTTATCTAAAGTCATCATCGAGTAACGTAAAGTATTCTAAACGCTATAGCACTGTTAATTTTAACGATGTATATACAGTCCCAAGTGGAGCTGAACAGAGCCATGGTATAGATGCGTCGGCAGCTTATGTTCCTATAGTGAAGGGGGGTAACACCAGGTTTTACAAACCAAATGAATGGTTTATGGACTGGTCTTCTCGAACTGTGCAAACCTATAAGACTCATAAAAAGTCTAGATATCAGAATAGTGAATACTACTTCAAGGACGGAATAGCCGTTCCTATGGTAAGTTCAACAAAGATTTCAGCTTCACTAATTGATCACCGTTTATTTGATCAGTCGATAGTTGGAGTCTTTCCAAAGGATAAACAATACCTATTATATCTTTTAGGGTTTTTTAATTCAGAGATTTGCAATAAGCTACTAAGGCTAATCAACCCAACCGCCAATAACTCTGCAAACTATATCAAACGAATTCCGTTCGTAGATCCTGGGCCGTTACTGACTGTAATTACCGACCACGTAAGTAGACTAGTTGATCAGAGTAAAAATGGTAATTGCGTGTCGCAAACAGACATTGCTCTGCTTGATAAATTGTACGCTGCTGTCTACAATCACGAGCAAACAGAATGCGTCTAACAATGCCTACCAGCCCATACCACCTAATCGCCAGTCGCGGCGCGTAGCAGGACGTAAGCCCCCGGTCAACGCTTAATACACTCTTTACCCTCGCGCTCCTGCTCGCAGACTGTGCGGGCGACCCGGCGAGCGAGACTCCAGATCTCCCAACCGCCCTCCCCCCACTCGACACCACCAGCCTCGCCTCAGATCAAGCCGCAACGAAATACATCATCCACAAAGCAGTACTGACCGACGGCCTGCCGGTTTTGGCGAAAGCCGCCTTCAAGTTCCCGCTTCCGCGACCGAATGTACCGCTACCAGCGAACCGGCGGCGCCTTCACCTACGAACGCTGGTGGATCGACACCACGACCCTCGACCCCATGCGTGACGTGCTGCACAACGACGGCCTGGTCCGCTTCGCCAACGGTGTCGAGGTAGCGCTGGAGGGGAAGAAGTCCGCGGCGTACAGCGCGTCGGTCAACAGCGTCGTCTACTTCGCATTCCTATCGTGGGCGCTGCTCGACCCCGAGGCGCGCGACCTCGGGCGCGACACGATCAAGGGACGGGCGCTGGACCAGGTGGAGGTGAGTTTTGCGGCCGCCCCCGGGCACGAGGGGCACGACATGCACAAGGATGAGTATTCGTACTGGTTGGCCCCCGACACCCACGAACTGGCCTACCTGTCGTACGCCCACGCCGACGGCAAGGCGCCGCGCCTGCGGGAGCCGTTTGACGTGCGGAGGTGGGACGCGCCCCCTACACGCTCAGCTCACCCCGTCCGCGTCCGCCGCTTTAGGCGCACGATCCGGTCCTCGTAGTACACCCGCAACTCTTCCGCGAACGTGAGCGGATCAGCGTACGTCGAGAGCACCTCGTACAAATGCCGCCCCTTCGCCGCCGCCAATTCTTCCCGCACCCGCGCGATCTCCTGCGGCAAGTAGTCGTCTTTCGACAAAACCTCCACCGCCGCCGCCGAGGCCCCGAGCGTGACGCCCGCCCGACCGCCGAAGATGTGCGCGTGGTAGGCGCGCAGGGTCTGGAGGCTCTCCGACTGGTAGATCTCGATCAAACGCGCCGTCACCTCCGTCGCGGTGGCCGACTCGTCCTCGCGCATCGAGAACTTATCCGGGTGGACGTGCAGCATCGCCTCGCGGTAGAGGCGCTTCCGCTCCCGCGCCTCGTCTGGCGATTCGACGGTGGCGGCAGGCGCTCGCTCGACTCGCGCTACGCCGGCCACCTCCCGGTAGTTCTTCCCCCGTCGTTTCTGCGCGAGGCGCTGGTCTTTCTTGGCCGCCTTCTGCTGTTTGTAGAGGCTGTACAGCTCCTGCGCTTCGACGATCAGGTCACCGAGGCTTGCGCGAAGTTGGGCTTCGAAGCTGCGGGTCTTGGTCTCGACTTCCGATAGCTCCGCCTGGAGTCGGGAAAGCTCTTTTTGCAGCGGGGGCTGAGTGGCGAGGGGTGAAGGGAGCAAGGGGTGAAGTGTTGAAGGGCGTGCGGGGTGCGGGAGCCGGCGGCGTAAACGTACGTGGCATCGAGATTGGCCTGGAACCAACTGGTGTGATCTTGGCAGCAGGGCGCCTGCGTCATGGCGGCATCGCCCGAACGATCGTGTGTACAGCCGCGTTTGCCTGGCTCCCGCGAGGTGCCGAGACATGACGACGGGCACTACTAAGGTGCTGTGGACCTGGCGGGAGCCAGGCAAACACGGCCCTTGCATCGTCTCGTTTGGCCGCCGTGTGCGCGTCTGTACAGCCGCGTTTGCCTGGCTCCCGCCAGGTGCCGAGACATGACGACGGGCCACGCCAACGCCCTGTGGACCTGGCGGGAGCCAGGCAAACACGGCCCTTGCACCGTCTCGCCTGGCCGCCGTGCGCGCGTCTGGACGGCCGCGTTTGCCTGGCTCCCGCCAGGTACCGAGACATGACGACGGGCCACGCCAACGCCCTGTGGACCTGGCGGGAGCCAGGCAAACACGGCCCTTGCACCGTCTCGTTTGGCCGCCGTGCGCGCGTCTGTACAGCCGCGTTTGCCTGGCTCCCGCCAGGTGCCGAGACATGACGACGGGCCGTGCCAACGCCCTATGGACCTGGCGGGAGCCAGGCAAACACGGCCCTTGCACCGTCTCGCCTGGCCGCCGTGCGCGCGTCTGACGGACGCGTTTGCCTGGCTCCCGCCAGGTGCCGAGACATGACGACGGGCCACGCCAACGCCCTGTGGACCTGGCGGGAGCCAGGCAAACACGGCCCTTGCATCGTCTCGTTTGGCCGCCGTGCGCGCGCTTAGACGGCCGCGTTTGCCTGGCTCCCGCCAGGTGCCGGTCGAACGCTGCTACACCTTCACATCCTTACCCTCGGCGCATTCGCGATCACCGACACCGAGCTAAAGCTCATCGAGAGCGCGGCGACCATTGGGAGGAGCGGCAGGCCGAAGACGAAAGAAAGGAGACCAGAAATTGAATCACTTCGGACCGATATATCATGCATTAACGCACTAGATTGAACCTAACGCATGAAATATCATACAATCCAGACTCCCGCCCCCCAACGCCTTACCTTATCTTCGCACAGCACACGCGTCGCTAAGCCATGGAAGATCTTCCCATCTACGTCTACTCCGATGCTGCTTTGCTCAAGCAAATGGGCGCCCTGATCAAGCGTCGGCGCATCGCCGCGCAGATGACCCAGGACGAGGTGGCTCAGGCTGCCCGCCTCAGTCGCTCAACGGTCTCCTTGCTCGAACGCGGCGAGGCCGTCACCACCAGCACCTTGCTGCAGGTACTCCGCACCATCCAAGCGCTCGACCTACTCGGTGATCTGTTGGCAAAGCCAGTGCCGAGCCCGATGACGATGTTACGAGAGGCCAAGGCGGAGGCCAAAGCGGGTTCTGCGCGTGTCCGCAAAACCCCCAACGACGAGCTGCTCAAACTCGAATGGTAAGCCATGCAGGTAGCAGAGGTTTGGCTGTGGAACCAACGAATCGGAGCCGTCGCATGGGACGAGCGCCTAGCCTTGGCCAGCTTTGAGTACACCGACCGGTTCCGACGCTCTGGCATAGAACCTGCGCCCCTCATGATGCCTTGCCGCGCAGCGCAACGGGTCTTTTCGTTTCCCGGATTGCGGCGCCGCAACGACACCGGCGAAGACACCTTTAAGGGCCTGCCCGGTATGCTGGCCGATGCGTTGCCCGATCGATTTGGCAATACGCTCATCAATACTTGGTTAGCCGCGCAGGGGCGTCCGGACAACAGCCTCAACCCCGTGGAACGCCTATGTTTTGTGGGTACACGCGGAATGGGCGCCTTGAGTTTTCGTCCTGCCAGCCAAGTGGTCGACCGTTTTGCCGAAAGGCTAGACATTGATACGCTGGTGCGTGTGACTCGCGATTTGCTGGCACAAAAAGCCGACTTTATCAAGCAATTTGGACGATCCGGCGAGTGCATTAAAGTCCATTTTGCAAGTAGGAACCTCGGCTGGCGGCGCCCGTCCGAAAGCAGTGATCGCCTACAACGAAACCACCGGCGAGGTGCGCACAGGCCAGGCCGACGCGCCGGAGGATTTTACGCATTGGCTGCTAAAGATTGACGGCGCCAGCGACATACAGTTTGGCGAAAGCACTGGCTTCGGTCGGGTCGAAATGGCGTACTACCAAATGGCCGTCGATGCGGGGCTCGACATGATGCCATCGCGCTTGCTGGAAGAAAATGGCCGTGGACACTTCATGACCCAGCGCTTTGATCGGGAGGGGAGCCAGACGCGTCACCATGTCCAAACCCTCTGTGCGTTAAAGCATTACGATTTCAACAATGTACTTGGCTACAGCTACGAGCAGTTGTTCCAGACGATGCGCGAGCTGCAACTGTCCTACGCCGAGGCCGAGCAGATGTACCGGCGGATGCTGTTTAACGTGGTGGCGCGCAACTGCGATGACCATACCAAAAATTTCTCCTTCTTGCTCAAAGAAGGCAGCCGGTGGACACTAGCGCCAGCGTACGATGTTTGTTATGCATACCGGTCAGACATTGTGTGGGTGAGTCAGCATGCCCTCAGCATTGGTGGCAAACGCAAGACTATCACGAGCGTCGATTTGCTCAACGCGGGCTATACCTTAGGCATAAAATCGGCACCGAGTATCCTCGAGGAGATTCAAGCAGTAGTGGCCAAATGGCCGGAGTATGCTGGCGGTTGTGGAGTCAATGGCGCGCTGAGTGATCACATACAACAGAATTTGCTGGTCGTTAAGCAAGAGCTCCGGGAGACAGGCTGAGGCAGTATGCGTAGTGTTTTAAGCATCATTACGCTGATGCCTTCACGTACGAGCGCTACGGGATTGACACCACGACCCTCGACGCGATCTGTGACGTGCTGCACGACGACGGCCTGGCCCGCTTCGCCAAAGGTGTCGAGGTAGCGCTTAAAGAGAAGAAGGCCTCGGCGTACAGCGCGTCGGTCAACAGCGTCGTCTACTTCGCCTTCCTGCCGTGGGCCCTGCTCGACCCCGAGGCGCGCTACCTTAGGCGGGACACGTTGAGCTGGCGGACCTCCTCGAGCTTGTCCTGCGGCAACATGCTGGCCTTGAAGTTGGCGAGCTTGAGTTCTTGAGCTACTGCAACGGCCATGTCGTGGTTGTCTCCCGTGAGCATGACGATGGCTACGCCGTAGTCCTGGAGTTCGCGGATGGCTTTGGCGCTGGTGGCATTGATGCGGTCGGCGATGAAGCCAAAGCCGGTCTCCCCGCCGCCCGACAAGGACTTCCTGAATTTTAGGGAAATCCAATCGAAAGAAACGGCGCTACGCCGCCGCCGCTGCGGACACGTCCGCCCGGATTTTATTGAGCGCCGAGCCCGCCGTCACCCAGTCGATTTGCGCTTGATTGTAGGTGTGGTCGAGCTTGATCGTGTCCGAGGTGCCATCGAGGTGATCGAGGCGCATGTGGACCTGCTTACCAGGAGCCATCCCGTCAAAGTCGAGGATCGTAATCTTGTCGTCCTGGCGCACGAGGGCGTAGTCGTCGAGATTGGAGAACGTAAGCGCGAGCATGCCCTGCTTCTTAAGGTTGGTCTCGTGGATACGTGCGAAACTCTTCACGACCACGGCCTTGACGCCTAGGAAGCGCGGCTCCATAGCAGCGTGCTCGCGGCTCGAGCCCTCGCCGTAGTTCTCTTCTCCAAAGACGACCGTGCCTATTTTGGCATCGCGATATGTACGACCGCTCTGAGGAACGGGCATGTACACCGGCGCGGCACCTGATGCGGTACCAGCGTTAAGGCTCTCATGAGCGTAGTTGGCCACCTTGTTGACGTCGCCGCTGAAGGCATTGATCGCGCCGATGAGGCAGTTCTCCGAGATGTTCTCGAGGTGACCGCGGTAGGTGAGCCACGGTCCGGCCATCGAGATGTGGTCCGTAGTACACTTTCCTTTTGCCTTAATCAGGACGCGCATGTCGGTGACGCCCTCCTGTGTGATCGGGACGAAAGGCTCTAGGAGCTGGATGCGGTCCGACTCTGGATTGACGACTACTTGAATGTGCGAGCCGTCGGCAGCGGGTGCCTGGAAGCCGGCATCCTCAACGTCAAAGCCGCGGGGCGGAAGCTCTACGCCGGTCGGTGGGTCGAGCATTACTTGCTCGCCGGCCTCATTGGTGAGTGAGTCGGTGAGCGGGTTGAAGTTGAGCGTCCCCGCGATCGAGAGCGCGGTGACGATCTCCGGGCTGGCCACAAATCCGTGCGTATTCGGGTTGCCGTCGTTGCGCTTCGAGAAGTTGCGGTTGAAGCTCGTGAGGATCGAGTTCTTGCGCTTCGGATCGTCGGTGTGGCGCGCCCACTGGCCGATGCACGGTCCGCAGGCGTTCGCCAAAACGACGCCGCCCATGGCCTCGAAGTCGGCGAGTTGGCCGTCGCGCTCCACGGTGAAGCGGATGAGTTCGGAGCCAGGCGTGACGGTAAATTCGGACTTGACCTTGAGGTTTTTGGCGACGGCCTGCTTGGCGAGCGAGGCGGCGCGGTCGAGGTCCTCGTAGCTGGAGTTGGTGCAGGAGCCGATGAGGCCTACCTCCAACTTCGACGGGTAGTTGTTGTCGGCCACGGCCTTGGCGAACTCGGAGATCGGCCAGGCGAGGTCGGGCGTGTACGGTCCGTTGACGTGGGGCTCGAGAGTCGAGAGGTCGATCTCGATGACCTGGTCGAAGTACTTGTCGGGGTTGGCGTAGACCTCGTCGTCACCGGTGAGGTGCTCGGCGACGGCATCGGCTAGTTCGGCGACGTCGGCGCGGTCGGTGGCCTTCAGGTAGCGGCTCATCGCCTCGTCGTAGCCGAAGGTCGAGGTCGTGGCCCCGATCTCGGCGCCCATGTTGCAGATCGTGCCCTTGCCCGTGCAGGAGAGGCTGCGCGCGCCCTCGCCGAAGTACTCGACGATGGCCCCGGTGCCGCCCTTGACGGTGAGGATGCCGGCCACCTTCAGGATGACATCCTTGGAGGAGGTCCAGCCACCTAGCTTTCCGGTGAGCTTGACGCCGATCACCTTGGGCATCTTGAGCTCCCAGGCCATCCCGGCCATGACGTCGACCGCGTCGGCCCCACCGACCCCGATGGCCACCATGCCGAGTCCGCCCGCGTTGGGCGTGTGCGAGTCGGTGCCGATCATCATGCCGCCGGGGAAGGCGTAGTTCTCGAGCACGATCTGGTGGATGATACCAGCCCCAGGCTTCCAGAAGCCGATGCCGTACTTGTCCGAGATGCTAGAGAGGAACTTGTAGACCTCGGCATTCTCGTCGTTGGCCTGCGCGAGGTCCTCGGCGGCGCCGTCCTTGGCGAGGATGAGGTGGTCGCAGTGCACGGTGCTCGGTACGGCGACCTTCTCGCGACCGGCGGTCATGAACTGGAGCAGCGCCATTTGCGCGGTGGCGTCCTGCATGGCGACACGATCCGGGGCGAAAAAGACGTAGTCCTCGCCGCGGCCGTAGTTCTGCAACGGCGAGTCCGGATGGAGGTGGGCGAAGAGGATCTTCTCGGTTAGGGTCAAGGGGCGACCGAGGGCTTTGCGGGCCTCAGCGAGGCGGGTGGGGAGTTGAGCGTAGACCTCCCGGATCAGATCGATATCGAACGCCATTGCGTGGTGCGTTTTTGCGAAAGCGGATCGAAACTGCCCGCTTCCTGTTAGATTTCGCGCAAAAGTACGACGATTGTGTACGGCGCGACGACCCGCGTTTGCGTAATCGACGCGACGCAGGGTTAGGAGATCGTGTCATGGGCGCGGACGTTACGAGCGGCGGATTTTAGCACCGAGGACGGGGAGGCGCTTTGCTTCGGCACCGAGGGCACCGAGGGCGGCGAGGCTGAGCGGCGGAGGGAGGGCGGCGAGGGGCGGATTTTAGCACCGAGGACGGGGAGGCGCTTTGCTTCGGCACCGAGGGCACCGAGGGCACCGAGGGCGGCGAGGCGGAGCGGCGGGGAGGGCGGCGGGGGGCGGGGACGACTAAGTTTTAGTCGGCTTTCGTCAAAACAGTTGTTTGACTAGTTTTTTAGTTATAGCTTTGCCGCTATGACACGACTCACTAGGGGCGAGGAAGAGGTAATGCAGGCCGTCTGGCAGATCGAGCGCGGCTCGGCCGGAGACGTGCGGAAGGTTTTGGCGAAAGCCGGCAACGAAGCCAAGCCGACTACCGTGAGCACCGTGCTGCGCATCCTCTGCGACAAGGGTTTCCTGAAGTACGAGGCCTTTGGGCGGACGTATGTGTACGAGCCGGCTGTCGCCAAAACCGACTACTCGGCTTCGCGGCTCACGAGCTTCATCGAGCGCTTCTTCGGCGGGAGCCCGGCGCAGCTCGTGAGCTTCCTGGCGCAGCGGGAGGACTTGAGCCTGGCAGCAGATCGAGGAGCTGCTCGATGGGGCACAGGGTGATCAGACGGAACCATTGGATGCCGAAGGGCAGAAGCGATGAAGCAGCTACATACCTCACGCTCGTGGGGCCTTGCCTTTTCTGTGCTGCTTATCAGTCCCGCATACGCGCAGAGTGCCGCTACACCAGTGGTGTTGTCGGACGTTGTCGTAGCCCAGAAGTTCGATCTGGCTTCGGAGATACTCCCGGAACCCCGGCAGATTTTTGTGAGTGTGCCCCCGGGCTACGACACACTCGACGCGGTGCCCGTCGTGTACGTCCTGGACGCAGAGTACCGGTTCGATCTGGCGCGAGCTACGCGGGACTACCTCTCGGTTACTACCCGGATGCCCCGGGCGCTCGTGGTCGGGATCGCAAACCCCAGTCGCTCGACTCGTGACCGAGATCTGCTACCCGAGAGCTACGGTGGCGACGCGGAAGCGTTCGGGCGCTTCGTCCGGGAGGAGTTGCGGCCGACGATCGAGGAGCTCTACCGTACCAACTCGAAGAACTACCTCGTAGGCCACTCCCACGGAGCCGTATTCGCCGTACACACGCTGCTGCGCCACCCGGGGGATTTCGACGGCTACGTGGCGATTGACCCCAGCTTGAAATCAATCTACCCACAGGGCGATACTGCATTGCGGCAAGATTTCGGGTCGCGCAAGCTCTACCTCGCCAGTTCTGATCTCGCGTACGGATACATGCGGGACGTAGCGGCCGACATGCAGGCCGATTTCGCGGTCTTCAAGAATAGCGTCGTGCAAGCTGGCGACGACAATCTCTTGAACGTCTACTTCGACCACATCGCCGACGATCATGGCAATGCCTACCTACCTGGTTTGAGCCGGGGGTGGCGCTACGTCTTCGGCTGGCGATTCGAGTGAGCGAGGCTCGCTGTCGCCTGTATGGGTTCGCATAAATTCTTCACCATGATCGAGTACCTCACCAACGTCACCTTCATCTGGTGCATCGGCCTGCTAGTCTACGCGGTGCTGCTGCGTCCGCTCGCGAGCCATGGCTTCAACCGGGCGTACCTGCTGATGACGGTCCTGTTCGGCATTGGGATGGCGGGGCTGCCGTTTGGCTGGGGGGCCGGCCCGAGCGGGATGTACGCCCTGCGTGAGAGCACCTCGGTTTGGTTGGAGACACTGACCATATATCCGGAGGGTGAACAGCCTGCCGCCTCCAGCGGGCCCGCGTTGCCCGAGCACTGGCCGTCGTGGCTCTACGGTGCGGGTCTCGCGCTGAGCGTCGGCGTCACCGGGCTCGGAGCCTGGCGACTCGTCGAGTGTTTTGGCGAAAGCCGCCCCCAACTCCTCTTCGGCGGTATGCTGATCCGTGAGCTGCCGACCGTCGAGGGTCCTTTCTCGGTCGGGAGGCACCTGTTCGTCAAGGACTGGACGTGCTACAGCGCCGCGGACGCCAGGGCGCTCGTCGCCCACGAAGCGGCTCACCATAGGCTGCTACACACGATCGACCGCGTATTGATGACGCTCGTGAAGACCGTCTTTTGGTTCCACCCCCTCGCCTACCTCCTCGACCGCGAGCTGCGCCTGGTACACGAGTACCACGCCGACGCCAAGGCGCTCGCCTCGACGGAGCTGAGCAGCTACCGCCGGCTGCTGCTGGCCCACCAACTCCACACCCGGCAGCCGCTGTTGGCCGCTGCCTTCGCTCACTCACCTTTACAAAATCGCTTTACCATGATGACTAGAACCTTCCAAATGAATCAAGCCTGGCGCGTGGCGCTGGCAACTCTTGCCCTCCTCATCACCGCGCTCGCCTGTAGCAAAGAGCAAGAGTTCGACGAGGAGATCGACGGACTCGAAGCCGCGCAGGCCGACGGCCTTACAGCAGAGCAAGGCATGGCGGCGTACGCAGACCGCATCAACAGCGGTGAGTACCAACTCTCGGTCGACACTATCGAGGTCTTTGATCCAGAGACGGGGGTTTCGGTAACTACGACGGTCCTGAACATCAAAGACAGCTCCGGCAAGGTCGTCCAGACCTTCCAACAGACCGGAGGCGACACGAGTCCAGGCACTGGCGGGAAAAGAACTTTTACCTCTGAGCGGGTCCGGGGACAGGAGGTACTCAAGATCGCCGAGGAGATGCCCCATTTTCCCAGCGCCGATTGCACCAGTGGCGATAGAGCTTGCTACGAGAAGGCCCTGCTACAGTTCGTTTATACCAATGTCGAGTATCCCGAGGCCGACAAGGTCGCGGGTGTCGAGGGCAAGGTGATCGCGCAGTTCGTGGTCGGTACGGATGGGGAGCTGTTGGAGCCGAAAGTGATTCGTGGCCCGAGCGAGACGCTCAATGAAGAGGTGTTGCGCGTCATCCGCGAGATGCCAGCCTGGGTGCCGGGCCAGCAGGACGGTCGCGACGTGCAGGTGAGCTTCGTGCTACCTGTACAATTTAAGCTGGAGTAGTCGGGGTACGATCTGAGTCGACTGTTCGATCAAAAGACGTAAGTGGACTACCGAGTTTGGTGCAAATGCGTGACCAAAGCTATCGGAGCCGGGCAATGTCGAGGGTCTCGTTGCAGTTTTGCAGTCCGGTTGGATCGACGACTTCGGTGGCGACCTATGCTCAACTTCACGACATGCATTTCTTTCTTCGTTTCTGTTTGGTAGCCTTGGTCATGGTAGCGATTGCCCTCCCCAGCAGGACCCTCGCCCAATTTGACGCTGGTCTTCTCGTGGGTGTCTCTACCTACGAGGGCGAGCTGACGCCCAACCCAAGAGGTAAACAAATCGCCCGGCTGCGGCCTACCGCGGGGGTGTTCGGACGCTATGAGTTCGTGGAGTTTGCCGCTGTACGCGCGCAGTACCAGTACCTGCAGATTCAGGGGGCGGACGCCGATCGCGAATCCTCGACCTCCCGCAATTTAAGCTTCACCAACGACCTCCACGAAGCCTCGATCCATTTGGAATTTTACCCGATAGGCACTAACCGCAGGCTTACGCCCTACGTGACCGTCGGTTTTGGGGCAACGAGATTCAACCCGAAGACTCAAAGCAGCGTCGGCGAAGTAGAGCTCCGCAAGGTCGGGACCGAAGGGCAGGGACTCAGGAATGCCGACAGTACCCTACTCTTTGGTGAAAAGTACGGACAGTGGACAGCGGCCGTGCCGATCGGTGGCGGCCTTCGGTTCAACTTAAGCCCGAGGCTCATCCTAGGCCTCGAAGCCATGGGCCGCGTCACGAGTACCGACTACCTCGATGACGTGAGCAAATTCCGCTACGTGCCAGAGGAGCTGCTGATCGGCAACGGTCCGCTCGCCGTAGAACTCGCCTATCGGGCCGACGAGTTGACTCCAGGCTTAGGTCAAAGGTCGCCGACGTCTGAAGACTTTCGTGGCAATCCAGAGACCAATGACTTTTACCTCTCCGGCCAGGTCACGATCAGCTACCGCCTCGGGGCTCCCGCCGAGATGACAGCCCGAAGCAAGCGTCGGCGTGCAAACGCGTGTCCGAAGTTCTGAGTCGTGTTACACGGGTATAGAGGCACAGAACTGTGCGCCGCCCGAGGGGAGGTTATTTACCGACAACTGGCCACCGAGCCCCCGCAACAGCTTCAAACAGATCGCAAGTCCGAGTCCCCGTCCTTCAGCGTCGGAGGCGTTGCTACCGCGGGCGAAAATCTGGAAGATGCGACTGCGGTCGCGGTCGAGGATGCCCGGGCCGTTGTCCTCTACGTAGAGATGCAGGCCACCGAGAATTTTTTCGACCGATACCCGGATAGACGGGGCCTCCTTGTCGTTGTACTTGATCGCATTGCTGATCAAGTTGGCCAGAATGTGCCGGACGGGAGCGGCGGGCACGAGCACACCTCCACAGTCGGCCGCCTCGTACGTGATCGTCACGTGTGGCGGGACGATCACGAGCGACGAAACGGAGGCAATGGCCTGCGATAGCGGGACGGCCTCTGTCTCGTCGGGGTGAAGCGTGCCTTCGCGCAAATACTTATCAATGTCGTCGAGAATACGCGCGGCCCGGTGGCCCGCCAAACGACATTGCCCCAGCATGTCTCGCATTTCCTTCGGAATATCGGGGAAGTCTTCGAGCATCAATTCCGCGAAGGCAGACTGCTGCCGAATAGGCGCCTTGAGGTCGTGGCTCACGATATAGCCAAACTGGTGGAGGTCATCATTGCTAACCCGCAACTCGGTAGTCGTGTGCTCGAGTTCCTCGACGCGCTTGCGGAGCTCCAGCTGCGCGACAATTTGCCGGCTCAAGGACCTAAGGGCCGTAAGCTGATCGGCGTCAAACTCTCGGACCGTGGTATCGAACACGCAGATGGTACCCAGGGGTACGCCGTCTGGAGCCACAACCGCGGCCCCGGCGTAAGAGCGGAGTTCAGGCCCACCCGTGACGTGTGGGGCATCGGCGAAGCGAGCATCGCGCGTGGCGTCCTCGACGACGAAGGGCGTCTCTGGATCGAGTGCCACGTAAGTGCAAAAGCTGAGCTCCATCGGGGCCTCGTCGATCTCGACTCCGGTACTCGACTTAAACCATTGTCTCTCGCCGTCGAAGAACGTGATGGCCGCGATGGGGGCTTTACAGATGTAGGCCGCGAGAGCCGCCAGATCATCGAAGGCCTGTTCGCGGGGCGTATCGAGGATACCGTAGTGGCTTAAGATCTGCTGCCGATCGGCTTCGGTGGATGTACTCGGTAGCGTGATACTCATAGGAAACGGGCGCGGACGGCGAGCAAATATCGGCAGGATGGAGATGGCGTGGCTCCTTTAACGCCCTACTTACCTTTCCAGCGACATACACAACGCCGACCCGCCACTACTGCCTATGCCCCCCCGCCTATCTCGACTCGACCCGCGCAGCGTGCTGCTGTGCCTTGCCGCAGTGCTGTGTAGCGGGTGCCGCCCCGCCCAGGATACGCTGGCGGCATCTTCCATCACGCTGGACGCCAGCGACTCCACCTTTCGGTACGTGGGCCGCGTGGCCGAGACCGACAGCGGAGCGGTAGACTTGCTCGGCACAGCCGCTTACGTAGAGTTCATGTTCGCAGGGGACAGCGCGACGCTCTCTTTATCCACGGTCGGTGGACCGGGCGGATATTCCTTCGCGACCGTAGAAGTAGATGGGGAGTATCTCGGACGCTATCGGATCGGTGTTGACAGCATTCGTACGATCGTAGTCGCCCCCGGAGCCTTAGCGCCTGGCGAGCACCGCCTTCGCCTTTCACAAGCGTCGGAGCCTTGGGTCGGGCACCTCATTTTCCACGCGGCTTCCGCCAAAACAATCACGCCCGCCGCGGAACGCAGGGCGACGGTCAGTTTTTTCGGGGACTCCATCAGCGCGGGAGCCGCGAGCGACACCACGGGGATGGGCTGCGACGAGGCACTCTACGGTGATCAAGCAAACGCCTTTCTGGCCTTCCCGGCACGTACCGGACGCCTATTGAACCTGGACTATGTCGTACACGCGCAGAGCGGACGCGGCCTGTACGTAAACTGGAACGCCCAAGACCCACCCCTGCCGGCCCTCCTCGACCACCTCGCGATGGACACAACCGATACGCGGACCTACGAGCTAGCTACCGAAGACCCCGTGGCGGCCGTAATCTGTCTCGGGACAAACGACATGAATGCCGGGGAAGCTCGCACGACAACGCCCTTCGACAGCACACACTTTACGGAAATGTACATTGCGTTCGTCGACCGGTTGCTCGCCGCTTACCCTCGGGCAGGCGTTGTCCTGGTGACTAGTCCATTGTCCGGTCCGCCGCAGTCGCTCGTGCTGGAACGCATCCTCGAGCGCGTCGAGCAGCGCGCCCTGGCGACTCACCCGAGCCTTCGCATCGCGATCGCGAACGTAAGCGGCTACCCCGTCAATGGCTGTAGCCGTGTGCCGCACCCGAGCACCGCGGACCAGGCGCTGATCGCCGAGACGGTGGCGGCGGTGGTGAAAAAGCTCCTGTGAGCGAGCGGTGTTGCGCAGCGATCGCGCCGGATGGTTAGCGCGACCGCAGTTGCGCAAGTGACGGAGATTTGGTCGATTTGCGGGCTTGGGCACGAAGGGGTCTTCACCTATTCTCGTACATCGAGACGCGGCAAGGTGGGAATGCGACCGAGCTCTGAGAAGCGGGGCAATCCGAAGGCAACGTGTTACGATCGACCGATTGGCTCTACAGGGAGTAGGTTAATGTGGCATTGATGGCAGGATCGGCCTCGACTCATCATTGTTCAGCCGGAGGATCCTAGACGAGCCAGGGTACTTTCTCGGGTATGGTTTTGCTGAAAAGCTATAGACAGGGAGGCGCTGCCCACGCATGAGGTTTAGCAATCATAGGTGGTACAAGGCCAGTAATTGCGGGAGTTACCTGACGCAGGCGCAGATTTTTTGGGACCTAGACGCACGTTTCTGAGACGTAGCGGCACGTCCAAACAGCGTAAGGGGGGCCACCTTGACCCAATATTCAAACCCTCGCCCATGAACTTTTTTACGCCACTCGTCCTGATCGCGATGCTGCTGTCGACTCCGCTTTGGGCTCGTCCGGACGCTGACCAGCAGCCCGACGAAGCCAGTCGACTGGACACAGTACGTCGGCCTGAAAATGCTCGCACCGCATCCGTGGCTCGGGCCGGCCAGCTCACCACCTTCGGGACTGAAGATGCGCCAGCCGCACGGGATGCAACTGCGCTGGCAAGTCGGCTCTCGAAAAAGTCAACGAGCAGTCAGCAGATTGCCCTGACGCAAATCGCCGAAGCCGACACCGACCAACTCGGCTTCACGCACCGGCGCTACAGACAGGAGGTGGCTGGGCTCATCCTGGTAGACGCCATGCTGGTCGCACACGAGAGAGGTGGGAAAGTGGTAACGGTGAGTGGGCAACTAGCGTCGACCGACACGCTCGACTTGACCCCGAGTCTCAGCGTCGAGCAGGCCGAAGCGGGCTTAGCTACACTCGTGCAGGGAACGATCGACAGGATCGACGAGACAAGAGGCCTCGTCATCGTCAACCTCCAAGCCGGTAGTCCCGTAGCAGCCGACAATCGCCTGGCGTACCTATTCGTAGTCACGACCAGCGATCCGTTCGATATCCAGGAGGTCTACGTCGACGCCCACGACGGCTCGCTGGCCACCGTGAGGACCAGGGTGATGGAGCACGCCGGACCGGTACACCCGCCGATCGGTTCGGTCGCGGATACACGCTACTCAGGAAGTCGCGCGATCGCCACTTCGAAGCTCAATGCGGACGGCACTGGCCCCTTTCGACTCTATGATCCCGTCACCCTAGTACATACGATCAACTACACCAATAGAATCGCCAGCGAGTACACCGATGACGACGACAACTGGACCGGTATTGAGTTGGGTGAGCAGCACGGAGCGCTCGATGCGCACTGGGCTACGCTGGAGACATTTGCGTACTTCAAGAACGTGTTCGGGCGCAACAGTTTCGACAATGCCGGGGGTGCGGTGAATAGTTTACTCAATCAAAACTATAACGGCAACAACAATGCCTTCTGGACAGGGGTGGACTTCGGCTACGGCTCGGGCTTTAGCGGCAACATGTACACGCCGCTCGATGTCGTCGCGCATGAATTTACGCACGCCGTAACACAGTATACCGCTGGCCTAATCTACCGCAACGAGTCTGGGGCGCTCAACGAATCGTTCAGCGACATCTTCGGAGCCGTCGTCGAATTTCGTAGCAAGCCGCCATTTGGCCAAGGGAATTGGCTCGTCGGAGAAGATGCGCAGGCGTACAGAAGCATGTCCAATCCAAATCAATTCAACCACCCCGACACCTATTTGGGGGACAGTTGGTACAGGGGATCAGGCGACAACGGTGGCGTACACTTTAATTCGGGTGTCCAAAATTTTTGGTTCTACTTGCTCACCGAAGGCGGTTCGGGAGTAAATGACTTTGGGACGAGCTACACGGTCGAGGGCATCGGCTTGGATGACGCCGCGAAGATCGCCTACCGAACGCTGAGCGTCTACCTCACGCAATCATCGGTCTACGCAGACGCCGCCGTATTGCTCTCGCTTAAGCGGCTGCCGAAGATTTGTTTGGGTGCGCCAGTCCGCAGGCTAACGCTGTGGCGGCTGCATGGAAGGCGGTTGGACTCGGCGGCAACGGACAGGATTTCGGTTTTGCGCAAGCATAGGTCTGCACGCCCGAAGGCGACCTACGGCTAAACCTCACCCGCAACCCCTGGATCGGCGTCCTCGATGCTGGCTGGTCTTTCGCCTGGGACCTGGGCGACGGCACGACGGCTACCGGGCCGACCGCGAGCCACACCTACGCCCAGAGCGGCGAGTACGAGGTCACGCTCACCGCCACGCGCAGCTGTGATGGCGCTACGCTGGCGTCGACACAGACAATTCGCGTTGACTTAATCGGCGGACGTACGGCCTTCGCCGTAGACCTGCCTCATCAGACCTGTCGCAACGAAGCAAATTTCAGTATCGCCAGCACCGCCGGCGTGACCGCTACCTACCTCTGGAACTTCGGTGACGCCACGGAGAGCACGCTTCAGTCCCCGTCGCACACCTATTTGACCGCCGGTCAGTACCCAGTCGAACTCGCGATCTCCGCGACCTGCGGAACGACGACCAGCGTCTACACGCTCACCCAATCCGTCGACGTCATCATTGCAACTGAGCGCCCCCAGCTCGTCATTAAGAGCATTGCAGATCGGTGCTCCAACACCTTCCAGTTTTTCACCGAAGAGCTGCCGGACCAGGGCATACGCCCGGAGAGTTACCGCTGGGATTTCGGCAATGGAATCACGGCCACCGGCGCGAAAGTGTCTCACAAGTACACGACCCTCAGCGCATTTACCGTAAGCCTTACTGTGGCCAATTGCGCAAATGAAGACTTTACCTACACCAAGGACGTAAGGTCGAACCTCAGTACGCGCAGGGGGCGGTTGTACGTGGACATTAACGCGAGCGGCGAGATGGACGGCAGCTCGTGGGTGGACGCGTATCCGCACCTTCAGGACGCCCTCAACGACACGCGCTGCATTCCCGAAACGGAGATTTGGGTCGCGAAGGGCACTTACGTCCCTAATAAGCCATCCTTCGGGTCCAGTGCCAGTACCAACCCCGCAGATTTCTCTTTCTCTTTTTACGGTGACAATCAGATTTACGGAGGCTTTGCCGGCGGGGAGACCACGCTGGCGCAAAGGGACTACGCGACGAACGTCACCATCCTGAGCGGCGACGTTGACGGGGATGGCACGAGGACTAACAATGCCAAGACGGTTATCGAATCTGATCAACTCAGCACCAACCTCATTCTCGACGGCTTTACGATTCGAGATGGTGGCCCGAGCACGCCCGGGCTCACCGGAGGTGCGTGGAAAGACGTGGGCCAATACTCAGTTGGCTCCCGCTGGGAGCCACTCATCCGCAACTGTAAATTCCTCTACAACTTCGCTCGATACGGAGGCGCATTTTACCTGCTTTCAACATCTAGTTCTAGGAAGTCACCAATTTTCGTTAATTGCGAGTTCAGCCGCAATTACGCCACGGATCTTGCACCTGCCTTTTTGATAGAGAACTTCACAAATAGCCCTACCAACCCCTCTTTCACCAATTGTACGTTCGCAGACAACGGCCCTGCAGAACCTACCAACCCTTGTGTTTGCCAACAGCAACGTAGAGACCATCAGTTCGCTCACCATCACCAACTCCATCCTATGGAATGGCGGCACTGAGATTCATGTCAGAGAGCAAAACGGCGGGCGCCCGGTGCCGGTCACCGTCCAGCACTCGATCATCGACGGCGGCTATGCAGGCACGAGCAACCTCAACACCGACCCACTCTTCGTCGATCCTGCCGCGGGTGACTACCGGCTGCTGCTCAGCTCTCCGGCGTCCGGGTTGGGCACCCTAGGCGCGCTCCCGGCAGGGACGCTGCTGGACTTAGGGCATCAAACGCGCGTCCGGGGCGGTATCCCAGATGCCGGAGCTTACGAGACGCAACAAGACTGCCCAAGTGGGTCTCCGATTCTCTACGTGAAGAAAACTGCTGCACCCGGTGGGAATGGCTTTTCCTGGGCGAGTGCTTTCGCGGACCTCAACGCTGCGATCGCTTTCGCCAAAACCTGCCCCCGCTTCAATGAAATCTGGGTGGCCACCGGGACCTACATCCCAACCACGACCGGCGATAGATACATCGCTTTCGAATTCGACACAGACGTCAAGGTATTCGGCGGCTTTGCCGGTACGGAGACGGCCAGAGAGCAACGCAATCCCGATCCTTCCCGCACCGTGCTCAGTGGGCACGTCGGCCCCGCTGGCAATGCGGCAGGCAACTCCTATTCCGTCGTCATCACTCGTGGCGTCACGCGTGCCTTCGTGATGGATGGCTTCACGATCTCCGGCGGGCGGGCGACCTTTTACACTGGAAATGATGTCAGTGTCTACGGTGCCGGCTGGTTCAACGTCGAGTCAAGCTCGCAGGGCTACTCCGAGCCGACCATCACGAACTGCGTCTTCACAGACAACCAATCTTTCTACCTCGGCGGGGCGATCTACAGCAGCGGCAAAGAGGCTGGCAGAGGGCCGTTAATCACAGATTGCGCCTTTCGGCAAAACCAGACAAACACGGGCGCCGCTATCTGCGCGGGCAACAGCGTGAACCAGTCTCAACTCATCACCATCGAACGCTGCACCTTCAGCGACAACCGCAGTTCGAGCGGCGGCGCGATAGGAGCCTTTGCCGGAGGCAGTCTCGCGGTCACCAATTGCCTTTTCATCCGCAACCTCGCAGAGGGCGAAGGCGCCGCCATCTTTAGCCAAGGCAATGGATCAACGACCGTCACCAACTGCACTTTCGTCGACCAGGATACCTACCGCGACGGCGTGGGCGCCTACCAAACCAGCGGCGAGCTCTACGGCGGGGGCACACGGCGGGTCGGCAAAATCACGAATTGCCTCTTTTGGGGCGGCCGCGCCTTGCCGATCGTCGATCCCGCTATAATCACCACGGACGTAACCTACTCGTCGGTCCTCGGCGGCTGGCCTGGGGTCGGCAACGTCTCAAATGTACCAGGCTTCACGAATGCCGCTGCCGGCGATTACTCACTTGCCCCCGGATCACCGGCGATAGACGCTGGTAGCACTGCCGCAGTCCCATCAGGCACCACGAAAGATTTCGCCGGCAATCCACGCGTATCAGGCCTGCGGGTGGACTTCGGCGCCTACGAGCGTGCGGGTTCGGTGCTCACGATTCAAGGCAAGGTGTTGCTCGAAGGCCTTTACGATGCCAGCACCCAGCGCATGTCTACCCGACTCCTCACCGACGGGGTACTACCACTCAACCAGCCTTACGCAGCGCTGGGTCATCCCCGCATCGGTCCTGGATTTGATGAAGACGTGGCCTCCGCAGACATCCTCCGTCGATACTCGGTGAGTGACTGGGCATACATCGAATTGCGGTCCAGCGCGAGCCCTGGGGTAGTCGCTGCCGCCCGCGCTGGACTTCTGCTCCACGACGGCCGCATCGTGGCCACCGACGGGGTCTCGCCGGTCCGCTTCTCGGGCGTGCTACCGGGAGAATACCACGTCACCGTCCGGCACCGCAACCATCTGGCGGCTACCACCACGGCCATCACGCTTACGGCAGGAGCTCCTGGCGTGGTAGACTTTTCTAGTCTCAGCACAGCTACCCTCAGCTCGGGTGCCGACGCCCAGAAGCTCATCGCCGGCAAGCTCGCGCTCTTCGGCGGGGACGCCAACGGCGACGGGACCGTCAACGCCGTCGACCTCAACGAGGTCTGGCGACCGAGCAACGGCCAACCTTACAACTACGGAGCCTCCGGTGCCGACTTCAACGGCGACGGCGTCATCAATGCCCTCGACCTCAACACCTACTTCCTTCCTAACAACGGCCGCTCCGAGCAGCGCTTCTAGGTCTCACCTCCCAAACTGCTCCCATGTTCAACCTCAAAGCCCTCGCCGGCCTCCTACTTACAGCTTGTTTAGGATCACTCCCAGGGATAGTTTTCGCGCAAGCGGCTTATAACCTTTCCTTCAACGTGGCGAGCTACGACGGCACCACGCTCCTTTTGGAAGCGCTCGCGTCCCTGTCTACCGAGACGCGGCTCGCCAGCAGCAACCTGGTCTTTACCTACGATCCGACCACTTTCACCGCCCCGACTTACGTGGCCGGCTCGAGTCAGCTAGGCCCGGCGGGAGCGTACTTCGTCGGTGTGACCCAGCCGCAGACGGGGCGAGCGTCGATCAACATCGTGCAGGCAATTGAAGAAGTCGGGACACCGCTCACGACGACCCCCATTGTCGTGGCTACCATTCGCTTCTCGGCCCTCGACCCCAGTGGACCACAGGACATCGACTGGCTCGTCGACGGGACCCGCGCCACCGTGGTCTTTCAGGATGATCCAGGGGCAACTGCGCCGGCCACCTCCGGCACCACCCGACTGGCGCCGGGTACCCTTACGGGGCTCAGCAGCGTGCCGCTCCCCGTCGAACTCACTGGTTTCTGGGGGAAAGTCCGACAGACGGCCGGGCCGACGAGGGTAGACCTCACCTGGCAAACGTCCTCGGAGCAGAGCAGTGCGTACTTCGACGTAGAGCACTCCACCGACGGCCTCGGGTTTGAGGACTTCACCCGCGTAGCGGCCGCGGCCGGAAGCAATGTCGTAACCGACTATGCCACCGTCCATCTCGATGCACAGACCGGGGTCAACTACTACCGCCTACGGCAAGTAGACCTCGACGGTGCCTCTACCCTCAGTGAGGTCATCGCCGTCGAAGTACGGGGAGCGATGTCTCCTGCGTCATCGGTGCTCCTCGCCTGGCCAAATCCCACGAGCGATGTTCTGCACCTGCGACCGACTAGCGAGGATCATGGTAGGCTCCAGCTCTGGGACGTGCGCGGGCAACTCGTCGCCCGGTGGGACTACGTCCCTGCGGCGGCGCTGCACCTCGGTCACTTGCCCGTCGGTACGTACCACCTCGAACTCCTCACCGATGGCAATGGCGTTGAGCGTACGACCATCGTCAAGCACTGAGTCGATGTCGCGCGTCTAGTCAACCTTCACCACTGCCACCTCCGGGTGGTAGATGCGCACCGGCCCGGCACCCCGGTGATTGCCCGGCACTACGAGCCCGCCCTTGGTCGCGTAGTCACTCCAGTCCATCACCATGGTCGGCTCGGCCTGGCCACCCTTGCGGAAGACCCACTCCTGGAGGCGGTAGTCGCCGTCCACGTAGAGGTCGTAGGCGTCGCCGGGGGTGTAGCCGCCCTCGGGGCGGTACTGGACGGTGAGCTTGTTGCCGATTGCCTTGCTGAGCGGCATGGTATCTCGGTAGGTGACCGCCGATTCGTAGCCGTCCCGACTCCACACGAGGTAGAACGGCATCAGCAACCAGTAGCTATCGTTGATGAACGCGCCGTCGGTTTTGACGGAAGTCGAATCGAGGTCGGAATTGCGCACGTAGCCCAGCGGACCAGCGTCGGTCAACTGCACGACGCTGTCGGTTTGTGGGAACCACGACCAGCGGCGGGCCGTGCGATTGGTATCGTTGACATCGACGAAGAACGTGAAGTCCAGGCGAGTGACGCTTGGCCATTCGGCAAAACCGTGGGCGGCGGCTACGCTGTCGGCAAAGGTGACGGGTGCAAAGGCCACCTCGCGCCCCTCAGACGTGTCCTCAGACGTTGGACTCGTACAAGCGTGAAGTTGCGACAGCGCCGCGGCGGCAAAAAGGCAGGAAAATATTCGGTGGCGCAAAGGTGTTCGTGTCATAGCTCGGGTGAGTGTCCGGCAAAGTTGGCGACAATGAACGGTATACCGCGTTTTGGCGAAAGCCGACGCTGCCCAATGTTGGCTTTGTCTGGAATGTCGACCTTCGCCTCCTTTCTCTCGACCCCGCCCCTCGCCGAGCGCCCACCGCCAAAGTCCTCAGCTGTATGCGTCACCGTTATCTCCCGCTTCTCGCCGCGCTGCTTTGTTGTTTCGGGGTACACGCACAGCGCACGATTGAGGGGATGATTACCGACGAAGACGGCGGCCCAATACGCGGAGTCGACGTTATGGCCCGCGGACTTAGCGCGGGGACTCTTTCCGACCGAGATGGCCGCTACACGCTGCTCCTGCCGGAGGGCACCCGTTTCGTATTCTTCTCCAAATTGGGCTGGAGCACGCTAGAAGTACCCATTGGGTCGATCGACGAGCTCGACGTGACGCTCACCCGCGGGATTGCTTTCGATGACATCGCCACGGTCGGGGCATCTCCCGCGGCAACTACGGTATTTAGTGCTACAGCGCCTATAGACATCCTACCGGTGGCGACATTGCAGGGGCTCGTGGGCCAGCGCACGTTGAACGAGCTGCTTACCTATGAGAGTCCAAACTTCGTAGCCAATCCGCAGGTGCTCTCCGGCGGGAGCGACTTCATCGACCCGAGCAGTCTGCGAGGCTTTGGCCCTAATCAGGTACTCGTACTCGTCAACGGCAAACGCCGACACAAGACGGCGCAATTAAACCTTGCGCCGGCGTTCGGGCGGGGAACCGTCGGCACCGACCTAGACGCCATCCCAATAGCCGCCGTCGAGCGCATAGAGGTGCTTCGCGACGGGGCGAGCGCGCGGTACGGGTCGGATGCTGTCGCCGGGGTCATCAACATCGTACTGAAGCAAAAGGAGGGTCTCAGCATAGACGCGATTGGCGGTGGGCGCCTCTCCGAGGGGGTGCCAGCCCCAAACGACAATATAGACGGCGAGGTAGCGCAGATAGGACTCAACTACGGGGTAGGCCTCGGGCGGCGGGGGGGCATCCTCAACCTTACGGCGCAGGCCGACCTCCGCGAGCCGACCAATCGAGCGCTAGCGTTCACAGGTCCTATTTTCAGCGGCTACAACTTCCCCGATGAGGCGACGCCTGGTGGACAGGACATCACCGAGACGGAACTGGCGCGGCGGGGGCTTTCGCGTGCCGATTTTACTAGCCGCGTCGGGCAGGCCGCGACACGGCAAGCGAGTGTGTTCGCCAATCTCTCGCTGCCGGTGAGTCGGACGACGAGCCTCTATGGGTTTGGGGGCGTCAACTACCGGCTCGGCGAGACCAAGGCCCGGTACGGTCTGCCCAATGCTCCCGGCACCGTTACGGATCTCTACCCGAACGGCTTCCTCCCGGAGATCAACGGTGTGGTGCTCGACCAGTCGGCCAGCCTCGGTATCCGGCAAACGCTCGGGGCCTGGCACCTCGACCTCTCTCACACCTTTGGTCGCAACGAGGTCACCTACGAGGTCGTGAACACCAACAACGCCAGTCTGGGGTCGGCCTCACCGACGGTGTTCGACCCTGGGGAGTACGCTTTCGCGCAAAACACGAGCGCAGTAGACTTGTCTCGCTACTTTCCCTCCACTCTAGCAGGAATCAGTGTGAGTTCTGGCGTCGAATACCGCCACGATGCGTACCGCGCGACGGCCGGAGAAGAAGCCAGCTACCGCGACTACGGTGCTGGCTCCACGGCGACCGTCGTCGACCCCATTGGGAGACGACGCCCGGGCGGGGTGCAGGGCTTTGATGCGATCCGACCGGAGGATGCTCGCTTCGTGACGCGGTATAGTGCCAGCGCCTACGCCGAGGTGGATGCGAGCCTGACCCGAGCATTGACACTTAGTGCGGGCGGGCGCTACGAGTATTTTTCCGATGTCGATAGAGGCCTTGCGGCAAAACTTGCGGTGCGCTATCTCATCAATCGAGATCTCAATGTTCGCGCGAGCGCGTCCTCGGGCTATCGGGCGCCAAGCCTTCACCAAGTTGCCTACACCTCGACGCAGCCAGGCTTGCTTGACGGCCGAGGCACCGTCGGTGGCGTCTTCGCCGCCGGGAGTGACGCGGCCAATGCACTCGGAATTGAGGCTTTGCAGCTGGAGCGTAACCAAAACCTATCCATCGGCTTCACGGGTCGGGTACTGAACGGGCGGCTCGGCTTTTCTGGAGATGCTTTCCAGGTCGAGGTTGCCGATAGAACAACCCTCACCGCGCCATTCGGCACAGGAGAGGGCCGCCGTGACATTACGGCCATCCTTCAAGAGGTTGGCGTGACGGAGGCGGCGTTTTTCGTCAACGCACTCGAAACGCGGACCCGCGGACTGGACGGACGCATAACACAGTACGCTACGCTGTTGGGCGATGCGCTCCAGCTCGAGACCTCGCTCGGGGCCACCTACACCACGACGATCGTACAGCGCGTGCGCACGTCTGTCCCCTTGCTGGGAGCCGAGGACACCTACCTGCCGCCTAGTGGCCGCCAGCTACTACAGAACGCCGTGCCGCGGACCAGTTTTCTCGGGAGCGTCAAGGCTACTTGCGGGCCGTTCGAAGTGTTTGCGCGGGCTATTTTTTTTGGGTTCGTTGCAGACCCCGGGACGAACGGCCGCGAGGTCCAGAACCTCGGCGGGCGGACCATCGGCGACCTCAGCCTTTGCTACCGGCCATCCGCCGCGATCTACCTGACGCTCGGCGTAAACAACTTACTCGATACCTACCCTGAAGCTCTCGCCCCGACCTTCCAAGAAAACGGCCAATCCCGCTACTCTCGCACGACGCAGCAGTTCGGCGCAAACGGAAGACTGGTATTTGCGCGGGTCGGGATTGCCCTCGATAAGTGAGCTAGACCTCATGCCACCATCAGGTCGAGAGGGTTTGCGGCACAGTCAGCAGCTGTAGACGGCGCTCCACGCGCTAGTCCTCCTCTTCCATGTCTTCGGTGTCCAGGGGCTCGTCCTGCTCTTCGCCGGCTTCGTCCTCGCCGGCCATGATAGCCACCGTGCGATCGACGCCCCAGTCTTCTTCGTCGGGCTCTTTGAGCCACTCGATGTCCTTGATCTTGATGCCATCGCCGGCGCTCCCGCTCCAGCGGGCGTCTAGCCCGTACCGCTGAAGGGTAGCCGTGATTAGGTTGCCAACCTCCTTGACTTGCACGGTGGCCTTGGTCATGGCACCGAACACGAGGTTCAGGACGGGTTTATCGGGGTCGATTGCCTTGTCGAGGTGACCGGTGTGGTAGTAGACGTAGCCCTTCGGTCGCACGCCACGCTCGCCGAGGCCCTTGAGGGCCGAGGTAAGTTCTTCGATGGCGTCCTCGTCGTTGAAGCCCGCGCGGTGGATCGAGATGATTCGCCGCTCGGAGAGTTCGTCGAAGGCATTGGCGAGGCGGTCGAAGTCGCTGGCCTCCTCGGGATCCCAGTCGTCGATCTCGGTCTGGCGCGCCACGTAGAGCTTGTGTACCTGCTCGCCGATCCATTTCGGGTCCACGTCTTCGTCGTAGAACGTTTCTAGGACCTCCTCGAGGAGCTCATCCTCTTCCATAAACCCGAAGACGATCTCGCGTTCGATAATGTCGAGGACTTCTTGCTGTAGATCGGTCATGGGCTTTAGGGCTTTGGGTGGGCTGGGCGCAAAGCAAAGGATATTGGGGGACTTTTATTGGGGGGCTTGCTAGGGGGGCGCCTTCGGCTAGTTGGGCGCCGGCTTGGCCTAATGGAGTGAGTGGACCTTTCTTTAGATTTGTTGACGGCCCGCTGTCCACGACCGCCCTGTCGCGGGGCTTGGCTCTGCTAGGGGGTGGCTCAGCTAGGGGGTTGACCTGTCCTAAGCTCACCCAGTCGAGCGAGACGCAGGCGGCTGTCGCCAAAACTTGACACAAAGCTTTACACTTCATGCCAGTCAAGTTACGTGAGGCTGCCCCGACCGTAACCTTTCGGCCAGTAGCAAGCTTTACCTTTGCGCCCGTTTTGACGAAAGTCTCCTCCACTCTAGTCGTACGCCATCTGTCAACTCTCCTCTCCCCCTCTCAACTTCCCCCCCATGCTCACCGTCCAGAACGTCGCCCTCCAGTACGGCAAACGCACGCTCTTCAAAGATGTCGACCTCAAGTTTACGCGGGGCAACTGCTACGGTGTAATCGGGGCCAACGGGGCCGGGAAGTCGACCCTGCTCAAGATCATCTCCGGGGACATCTCGCCGCAGCGCGGGCAGGTCTCGCTCGACCCCGGCAACCGCATGGCGGTGCTTTCGCAAAACCAGAGCGCCTACGACGAGTATCCCGTACTCGAAACCGTGATGCTCGGCCACAAGCACCTCTACGATCTCAACAAGGAGATCAACGACATCTACGCTAACCCCGATGCGACCGACAAGGACCACATGCGGGCGGCTGATCTGCAGGGGGAGTTTGGCGAGATGGGCGGGTGGACCGCCGAGTCTGATGCCGCTACCCTACTGTCGAAGATGGGCGTCACCGAGGACCTGCATCAGCGCCTGATGGCCGACATGGAGGGGACGGACAAGGTGAAGGTGCTGCTCGCGCAGGCCCTGTTCGGTGAGCCGGACCTGCTCTTGCTCGACGAGCCCACCAACGACCTCGACGCCGACACCGTGCGCTGGCTGTCGGACTACCTGGCGGACTTCAAGAACACGGTGATCGTCGTGAGTCACGACCGCTACTTTCTCGACATGGTGTGTACGCACATCGTCGACATCGACTTCTCGCAGGCCAACATTTACTCCGGTAATTACACCTTCTGGCAGAAGACGTCCGAGCTCGCCAGCCAGCAGCAGGCTAACAAGAACAAGAAGACCGAGACAAAGCGCGCCGAGTTGCTCGAGTTCATCGCCCGCTTCAGCGCCAACGCCTCGAAGTCGAAGCAGGCCACGAGCCGCAAGAAGGCTTTGGAAAAACTCAACGTCGACGAGATCAAGCCGTCGAGCCGCAAGTACCCCTACATCGCCTTCAACCCCGAGCGCGAGCCCGGCGATCAGCTACTCAAAGTGGAGAACCTATCCGCCAAGGATGGCGACGGCAACGTGCTGTTCGCCAACATCAACTTCCAGGTCAACGCCGGGGACAAGATCGGGATGCTCTCGGCCAACTCCCTGGCCCTCGAGGCCATCTACGAGGTGCTAAGCGGGCGCCGCAAGCCCGAGACCGGCACCTTTACCTACGGCCAGACCATCACCCAGGAATATGTCCCGAGTGAGAACTACGCCTACTTCGAGAACCAGGGTGGCGTGTCGATCATGGAGTGGCTCCGGCAGTACTCCGACAACAAGGACGAGACCTTCATCCGGGGCTTCCTTGGGCGGATGCTTTTCGGCGGGGAGGAGGTCTACAAGGAGGTCAAGGTGCTGTCGGGGGGCGAGAAAGTCCGCTGCATGATGTCGAAGGCGATGCTCGGTCACCCGAACTTCGTGCTGCTCCACGAGCCGACCAATCACCTCGACCTGGAGTCCATTACGGCGCTCAACGACGCGCTTACGAGCTTTAAGGGCAACCTCATCATGAGTTCGCACGACCACGCCCTGATGCAGACGGTCGTCAACCGCGTCATCGAGATTGGGCCGAACGGGCAGGTCGACTACCTAGGCACGCTGGAGGAGTACCTCGATTCGGACAAGCGGGTCGAGGCACGGGAGCGACTGTATCCGGAGGCGGTTGGGGCTTGAAAGGGCGCTTTGCTAACTGGGCGCTTTGCTAATTGGGCACTTCGCTAGTTGGGCGCTTCGCTAATTGGGCGGCCGCTGGCCTAGGTGGCAATGCTGTCGCCCTTATTTTTGCCACACCCGCACCCAGTCTACTTCCATCGCCACCGGCAAACCCCGCATCCGCCGGTCGAGGTACTTTCCGCGAACGGCTACGTTGACGATCACGCTGAGCGGTAAGCCCGCAGCCGGGTACTCTGGGTGGATGGTGTAGCTGCGCCCTGCCTCCAGCACGCAGCCATCGACGCCGCGCCCGGCCTCGTCGTAAAACTTTGCCAGTCGCGCCACTTCCTTGCCGTCAAAATAGAATCGCACGGAGGCAGCGTCGTACTCGACCCCGTACGTGTGCCAATCCTCGTCCGCGCGACGCGCCCGAAGCCACTGGTCGCCCCATTTCGGGGCGTCGTTGCCCCACTTGTGGACGCTCATCTCGAAACGGTCGAGCCTGCGTTGCGAGCCTCCCCGCGTACCATAGAACTCGAACACATCGACCTCGGTACTGCCACCAAAAAGCCAGAAGGCTGGCCAGATACCTTTCACCAACGGAACCTTACACCTAATCTCAAAGCGACCGAAGCCAGAGTATGTCGCCGTCGAGTGAACCATCCCCGCCGTGTACCGGCGCTCAAATTCATACCAACTGGTATCCTCGGTGAGTACCTCGAGTCGCAGCAGCCCGTCGCGCACTTGCACGTTGCGATCTAGATAGACTTGCCCCTCGGTATGGTCCGTCGTGCTGTGGGTCCTACAGAAACTACACTCGTCCGAGCCAGCTGCCCCGTACGGATAGTAGCGAGACCAGGCCGCCGTATCGAGCGAGACGCTCTCGAAGTCATCTTCAAACAGGAGCGTCCAGTCGTCGGCTTCGCAGACCAAACTGTCCTGCATTGGGACCACTACTTCTGGCGTTTGCTGCCCATGAATGGGCTGAACGCCAAACAGCACGGCCGACCACGAAAGGATATATGGAACATATTGAGTATACATGGCATGATATTTGGACATAGTATTGTATTTTCGTGCTGTTCGACAGCGGTCTTCGTCCAAACAACGCGCTACTCTTTCTCCTCGCTTTTTACGGTACGATTTAGGTTACCGAGTAGGCATGAGCCCAACACTGAGAACCATGATACAGAAGATCACGCCCCAGGTAAACCTACGCCCCGCCGGAGTCTGGGATTTTATGTCACACCCAGGTCACGCCACCGGCTTCGATCAACAGATCGAGGAGTTCGAGCGCCTCTGGCGCCTCGCCGAGCGCGAAGCTTACGCCACCGGCGAAACTCACGTCTCGGCAACAGCCAATTAAGCCGGTAAACCATTCGGTGCACGTCATCGCTTTCCGCGTAGGGCATCCAGCAAAGACGACTGCCGCTCGGCTGCCGTACCGCCGGCCACTTGCCCACGCAACTCTTCGGAGACCTCCTCTTGCAGGACACGCAAGCGCATCTTGTCGTCGTATTTAGACGGATCCCACCAACCCCAATCATCGCTCGCGTCGGCATCGTCATCCCCATCACTGTAGGGCGCTAGCTCTTCCCCAAACAGTTCGTGAAGCGCATCCGTGATCTCGTCGGCCTCCGGGGCGTCAACTTCGAAATCGTCTCCTAACTCACTAAGCGCCAGTCGGTGTAACTCGTGACTCGGATCCGCCGCAGCCTCCAGGAGCAATTCGAAACCCTCCTTCTGCGCCAGCGTCTCCGGCGGGGCAATACCATCTACGGCTAAACAGCTCGGCAAATCTGCTGCTTGGTCCAGCTTCGCGACGACGCGCAGCTCCCCGCCCCACAGTCGACTAAAATCGTACGTGTACGTCGCCGCGTGCCCCACCTGCCCGATGAGCTGCCGTAGGGTAATCTCGTCGGCGTGGCGGTAGCGATGCCCTTCGTGCGTGATTCCCGCCCCCGCGAAGCTCGGCTCGATGCCCACCGTCAGGCCCTTGCGTACAAATTCGAACGGGGCCATGTCGTTCCACCCGAGCGCGACCTGTAGACAGAGATGCACCTCGTACAGCGTGTAGTCCTCCGGGATCGCCAGGTCTCGGATCACGTCCACGGACAGGCCCCTTAGCGCGAATCGCACGTGAAAGAGTTGCGGCATAGCCCTACTAACGCCCGGCACCACACCTAGTTACGACTACCGTAGTCCTGCTAGGATGCGCTGCGTGGCCTCGGCGATCGCCCATTCCTCCCGGGTTGGAATGACCAGCGTTCGTACGGTCCCACTGTTGTCGAGGCTTACGCCAAAACAGGCCAGCGCCGCACAGATCTCCTGTCGAATAACAGCAGCGTTCTCACCGACGCCAGCAGTAAACACCAGCGCATCAAGGCCCCGGAGCACCGCCACGTAGGCCCCGACCGTCGTACAGATACGGTACACGTACATCTCCAGGGCAAGTTTTGCCGAAAGGCTCCCCTCCCCTCGCAGGCGCAGCAGCTCCCGCATATCGGAAGCTCCACCTATCGCCAACAAGCCACTCGCCTTGTTGAGCGCTTTGTCAATCTCCGCCTGGTCCAGCCCTCGCCCCAGCAGGTAACCGGTTAAGCCCGGATCGAGGTCCCCAGGACGCGTACCCATCATCAGGCCCGCCAGTGGCGTGAGTCCCATCGAAGTTTCGACACAGATGCCCCTCAGCACGGCCGCCGCTGAACAGCCGTTGCCGAGGTGCAAGGTGATGACTCTGTCGCTCGCGTGGCCGGCTTTCGCCAAAACCCGTCGCGCCTCTGCCGATACGTACGCGTGCGAGGTGCCGTGAAACCCATACTTGCGTACCCCAAAGTCTTCGTACCACGCCCCCGGCACCGGGTAGCGGTAGGCGTGGGGCGGGAGCGTCGCGTGAAATGCCGTATCGAAGACTGCTACCTGCGGCAAATCTCGCCCTGTAGCTTCCTTCAAGGCCGCTCGTGCTGCACGAATCCCGGCGAGATTGGCGGGATTGTGCAGGGGCGCGAGTCCCGACAGACCGTCGATCGCTTGCTCGACATCGATAGTCACCAAGGTCGGGGCACGAAAGCGCTCGCCGCCGTGTACCACGCGGTGCCCGACGGCTACGAGTTTGTCGAGCAAGCCACCGTCGCGCAGTTGCTCCAGTACGTCTGCGAGCGCTGTGGCGTGCGTCGACCCCTCTTCGCCGATGCGCTCAACAAGTCCACTCAGCACCGGCGTGTCGCCAGCGGAAAGGTCGAAGACCCCGTATTTCAGAGACGAAGAACCGGCATTAAGGATCAGCAGCATACGCGGCCAAACTAGCGCATCAGCACTACACTCCCGGTACGGTTGAGGTCCTCGTCATTGCAGGCGTAGGCCACGCGCCACAGGTATACCCCGGGCATCACGCGCTCGCCCTCGTAAGTGCCGTCCCAGCGCGCAAAAGCGTCACTGGTCTCGAAGAGGCGGTTGCCCCAGCGATCGTAGACCTCGAAAACGGTGAACGCCTGCAGGGTTGCGGCATTGCTAATACCGAAGCCTTCGTTGCTCTCCGGACCGAGGCCGTTGGGCGAAAAGGCCGCCGGCAGCAGCAACTGCGTGCAGTCGAAATTGTCCGGATCGAACACCTGCAGCAGTACCGAGTCGCGCGAGCGGCACCCCGACTCAGGATAGCTCAACTCCGCGAAATACGTCGTGCTCTCGGCGGGTCTCACCAGCGGTGTAGCCGTCGCGGCCCCGTCGATGATGCTCGCCTCAGGCGTCCATACGAACCGGTCGGCACAGGTACGTGGGATGCGGAGCCTCACTTCTTCCCCGGCGTTAATCACCGGAAAGGCAAGCGGCGCAATCAAATCGACCTCCGTATAAAACCCCTCGATGGTTTCGCGCTGGAGCGACCCTCTGTACAACTGCAACTCATCGATAAAGCCCGCGAAATTGCTAGCCGTCCCCGGACAACTCGCGTGCGCGATCTCAAAATTGAAGGGGTTGAGAAAATTGAAGCGACTGCTGCCGTTGAGGCGCACCACACGTTGGCCGTTTAGGAAAACCTGCAGTTCGGAGCCTCGGCGCTCCAGTACGATGTGCTGCCAGCACCGTGCGCGGTTGAGCAGCACACGATTGTTGGCCCCGCCGAGGCTGCGGCCAGCGGCCTCCGAGAAGTTGATCTCCAGAGCGTTGAGAGTGGGGAGGTAGTCAACCGTAAAGGCCTTGTCCGTAACTGCGCAGTCGGCCTGCTTGCGAATAAGGGTCTGCCGTGGGCTTACGCCCGTCGGGTGAAACCAGAAAGCCAACACGAAGTCGTTGGCCTCGAAGAGCATGTTGACCTGCGGCGAGGCCACCGTGAGATAGTCGGAGACCCCGTCGAAACGCAGCGATCCGCCCACGGCCCCGCAGGCCGCGGTCGGTGAGCCGGTGACGATGGCATTGGCCGCTTCGTTGCCCTGCGACTCATTCGCAGTTCCGTCGTCGAAGCTGTAGTACGCGACGGGGACGGCCGGGACTTGACCGACGACTCGATGGGCGTTGACAAGACAAACGAGGACGGCGGGCAGGAGGTAACGAAGCATCGGCAGGAGGGCACAGGCGGGAGAGCCCAAGGCTAACGCCGGGGGCCGTCATTCATTTTACGTAAGCAGTCAACAAGGGGTTACCCGCCTCCGAACAGGGCACTCATGTCTGGCATCCCACCCGGCATCATCCCGGACATGAGCTGCTGCGCCTCGGCGGCTTCGGTTTCGGCGGCTTTAACAAGCGCTTTGTTAAGGGCGACCACCAGGAGGTCCTCCAGTTGCTCGGCGTCACCGTCGCTCAGGATGGCCTCGTCCACTTTCACGGCGATTACCTCACGCGCACCGGACACGGTCACACGCACCCCGCCGGTGGCTTCGGTGATGTGCATGGCACCTAACTTTTGCTGAAGCGCTTCCTGTTGCTGTTGCATCTGCGCCATCATATCCCCGAACATATCCTTCTCGTTTAGGCGCGCAAAGGTAGCCACGACCCGGTGCATCTTCGGCCCATGGACAGCAGTGCAGTCGTGGGCATCATCGGTTCGGGAGCAATGGGGGCTGGCATAGCGCAGGTCGCCGCCGAGGCCGGACACGAGGTCCTCGTCTACGACAACAACCCAGCAGCGCTCCGGCGAGCTGACGAAGCCCTCCAGGCGCTGTTTGCCAAGCTCGTCACGAAAGCCAAGCGCACGCAGGCCCAGGCGGACCTCGTCCTGGAACGCGTCCAGTACGTCGGTAGCCTGCTGAGTCTCGACCGATGCGACCTTATCATCGAGGCCATCGTCGAAAACATCGATGTCAAGCGCAGCCTCTTCGAGGAGATGAGTCACGCCGTGAAAAGCGACTGCATACTCGCCACCAATACGAGTTCGCTGAGCGTGACCGCCATCGCGGCTTCCGCCAAAACTCCAGGGCGCGTGCTCGGGCTGCATTTTTTTAACCCAGCCCCGCTCATGCAGCTGGTCGAGGTGGTGCCCGCGATTCAGACGGAGTCCGACCTCGTAGACACCTGCATGGCCTTGATGCGAGCCTGGGGCAAGGTGCCGGTCCTCGTCAAGGACACCCCAGGCTTTATCGTCAACCGTGTGGCGCGGCCCTACTACTCAGAAGCCCTGCGGATCTTCGATGAAGGACTCGCCGAGCCGCACGAGATCGATGCCGCGATGGAGGCAGTGGGCTTTCGAATGGGGCCGTTTTACCTTATGGACTTCATCGGACACGACGTCAACTTCCGCGTCACCGAGAGCATGTTCGGAGCGTACTGGGGCGAACCGCGCTACCGGCCGAGCTTTTCGCAGCAACAACTCCTGCACGCCGGTTTCCTGGGGCGGAAGGTGGGGAGAGGTTTCTACCGTTTTGACGAAAGTCGACGTCCTATTAGGGCGGCTGTCGCCAAAACAGCCGACGAGCTTGCTATAATCTCCGACCGAGTCATGGCCGTGCTCATCAATGAGGCCTTTGACGCGCTTTATTATGACATAGCGGACTACGAAGACATCGATCGCGCAGTCGTACTCGGGGTGGGTTACCCACAGGGCCTACTCGCCTGGGGCGAGGCCATTGGTAAAGCGCGTATCGTCGAGCGACTCGACGCTCTTTTCTCCAGGTACCACGAGGGGAGGTACCGCGTGAGTGCCGGGCTACGTGGAGACCGGCTCAGCTAACGCGAATCTTCGATTTCGCCAATACAGCCTACGTGCTAGAGCACTACCTCACCGAACCGAACGAGGTGACTTCGGCGCACTGCTGGTCGTAAGAGCGCCAGAGAGTACCGCACGCGGCCGTGGCGGTCCAGACGAAAAGGCTCTACTTACTGCTGGACTGTTAGGAGGTTTAACGCTTCATAATGAACACCCACATGTAATCTCGTTTGTCATTATACCCCCAGCGGCAACGCTGGCCAGCCTTAAACCAGCCCTGCATGGTCGTTATGACTACCCTCCGAAACCTCCTATTTGCAACTGCCCTGATCAGTGTTGCCCCCGTTATTGCGCAGACGACGGTTGACTCCGACGGCGAATCATACGTCGAGATGTCGGCCGAAGAATTCAAACTGTTCATTGGGAAGCTTCAACGCCTGCGTGTCCAACGCCTGCAACAGGTCGCCTACGTCCGGCAGCAGCAAGAAATGGCCGCAGCCCCGATGAGGCAGGCTATGGCACCTACGCCAGCTCCGGTCGCGCCGCGCCCCGGCGAGACCCTAGACGCCGCCCGTCTACGAGATCTGGAGCGACAGACCGCCGGGCTCTCCGAGGAGATTCGGTCCTTGCGTGAGCAGTTGTACTACCGCCCGCAGCCGACGACCGACTACGCCGCGGCACCCTCTACCGCAGTGCGGCCGGTCGATACGCTCCAGACCGAGCGACTACTGGCTCCAACGCCCACTCCGTACACGACCCCGACGCCCTACACCGATACGGACGCACAACTGCGCTACCAGCGCCAACTCGATGACGAGCGACGACGCTACGACCGAAACCTCAGCGATGAGCGGGAGCGTATGCGCAGCCTCGAACGCGAGATCGCCAATCTGCGATTGCGCCCAAATGACCCCACTTACCGCGAGCGCGACGTTCGCATTACGACGCCTAGTGTCGTACCCGTGCCCACGAATACCGACCGACCCGACACTGTCTACCGCAGCGCCAACGCTACCTCAGACCAGGACCTCTACCTACTTCGTCGACAGGACAGCCTCACAAACGAACTGATGGCCCTCCGCGAGGAAATGAGCCGCCGGCCTCGTCGCGACACCTTCACGATTGATCGCCCGACCATCGTCCGCGATACCATCCGCGAGACTGAGGTGGTGACGAGAACGGTTGTCGAAGACCGGGTGGACCTGCCGGCGGTGTTGTTCGCTAATGACTCTTCGGAGCTCAGCGTACAGGCCCAACGGCAGATTCAGGAGGCGGCGGAGGCCTACCGGCGCGAGAGTACGGGAGTCTTACTACTGCGCGGCTTCGCGAGCCGGACCGGCTCGATCGAGTACAACCAAGCGCTGTCGACCCGACGCGCTATGGCGATCCGCGACCGTCTGCTCGCTCTCGGTGTTGCCGCTGATCACGTCCGTGTGATCGGCAACGGCATTGATCCAGGCACTAACCTCGCACTGGCTCGCCGGGTCGAGATCCAACTGCTCCGCTGACCAAAGCCTTAGCCATCCGCCACATCCTGGTTCCTACTCAGGCCCAGATGCACCCTCGTACCACTCACTTACAAACGTTTTAGCCGCTGCAGCGGCTCGTAAAGATCCCGGACCTCAAACCTAGTTTACATGAAACCGACTCTACTATCTATCTGCGGCCTCGCCGTCGCCGCCCTGGGCGCTACTACCGCCGATGCGCAAGTAAGGGGCGTCAGCTATACGCTCGCCCCCCGCGCCGCCTACCTCCTGCCCGGCGACAACTCTGGACTTGACCGCACCTTCGCCGTTGGCGGAGACTTCGGCCTTTCGTTCGGACAATTTATCGAACTGCGCGGCACCTACCTCCAGAGCATTAACGGCCAGACGGATCTCGAGCGAATCGGTGAGGAAATCCTCAACGCTAACCTTCCCGACGCACGCGATGTAGAGCTACGACGCATCGGAGGGGATGTCAAATTCAACATTGGTAAAGGAGCTTTTTTGCCCTACGTAACGCTGGGCACTGGTATCCAGCGCCTCAAGCTCGACGGCGGCAACGAGAACGAAAATATCTACGGGAACGCCGGTGTAGGAATCGTCCTGAGCGCAGCCGACCGCTTTACTTTCTTTGCCGAAGGGCGATACACCCAGTACCGAAACAACGCCCTCGGGGCGCTGCTCACCGCCGAGGAGCTACAGGAGCGTGGTCTGGTGCTAACGCCAGGGTCGAGCCGACGTGTCGGGAACTACAGCGT
Organism: Lewinellaceae bacterium; assembly: GCA_963837005.1. Classification (GTDB taxonomy): domain Bacteria; phylum Bacteroidota; class Bacteroidia; order Chitinophagales; family Saprospiraceae; genus CALDTK01. Next base: position 246,243 of record CAWIMC010000021.1, on the reverse strand, counting down.
CGAGGCAGGCCTTGCGTTCTATCTAGGCGGACGTCGCCCCGGAGAGCGTACCGCGCTCGACGAGGCTTACTCGGATCAGTTCGGAGACGGTTTTCGCAACCTGAGTCTCGAGATCGAGCCGGGCCTATCGCAGATTAACTTCGACAATGCCCTCCCGTATCGCGACGCATACCTCGGTGGTGCCTCGCTGGGACTCAACTTCGGTCCTCTGGTCGGCATCCGCGGGTACTACTACCAGGCGATGCAGAACGACGAGATCAATCTCGACTTCGACGACCTCGCGATGTACGGATTGGACATGCGCTTTAATCTCAACAACGTGAGCACCGGTCTCGTACCCTTCCTCGTACTCGGCGGTGGATACCTCGACGCAGATGACGACTACGTAGGGCGCAATGACCTCGCGGGGGTTCGGTCGCAAGGTTTCGCGACGGGCGGCGGCGGCATCGTACTCGGCCTGGGGCGCAACCTCCGCGTTCGTGGCAGTATCAAGGCACTGCTCATGTCGGGCACCGACCTGGAAGACATCTCGAACACGGACCAGATCACGACCAGTACACAGTACACCGTTGGAATAGATCTCGCTCTAGGGCGCCGTGCCGCAGATGGCGACGAGATTGCCGCCGACCAACGCGCCGAGGCCTTGGAGGCTCAACGCAAACAGAACGCCGTACAGTCCAGAGAACTCAAGCAGAACTACGAACAACGCCTCGTCGAGACGGAGGCCCGGCTCAATGCCGCTTACGAAGCGCAGGACTCCGCCCAGATTGCGGCGCTGAGCAAAGTACAAAACGATACCGAGCAGATCATCGACGAGCTCGAGGCTCGCGAAGAGCGCACCGCGAAGCGAACGAGGATGTTGCAGGACAGCCTGTCCGATTTGCGGGACCGCAACGATCGAAACGACCGCCGCTATGCAGACGACCGCCGCGATCTAGAGCGTCGCTACGACAACGACCGCCGTGACGATGAACGCCGCGAGGACCAACGTCGCCGCGACGAGCAGCGCCGCTATGACGACAACCGCCGCTACGACGACGGGGATCGCCGATACAGCGACGACCGTAGGTATACTGATGAGCGCCGCTACGACGACGAGCGTCGCTACGATGACAATCGCGATTCTCGCAGGAATGGTGGGACAGTGCGCATGAGTGTCGCCGAACTGGAAGACCTCATCGAGGAGATTTTCGAGAGTTCAGCCCCGATAGGTGCCGGTGGTGTTTACTACGGCCCAACACAGCAGCAGGGAGGACAAGCGAACCCGTACCAGTACCGCGTTCAGCCCGGTGACATGCCGACCGATCGTCAAGGGCAACGTGACTTCCGCGAGGACGATTCGGCTTTCGCCAAAACGCAACGAGAGAACGCCGAACTCCGCAAGGAACTAGACCAGATGCGCAGGGACATGAACCAAATGCGCGGCACCAAAGTCGATACCGTCGTGCGTCGTGTCGAAACGCCGACCACGGTTACACCAGCCCAGCAGACGCGTACGCAGAATGACCAGCCGATGCGAGACGACGCACAGGAGACGAAGCCCGCCGCCAAGTCCACTACCCCGACCGACGACCAGTCGACCACGGGTGAGGTAAAGGAGACGCTGTCCAAAGTCTTTGGTGAGTCCGATGCCCAGGAGACTGCTCGCGAGCGTCGTAAGCGAGAGCGCGCTGAGCGCCGCGCCGCAAAGGATGCCGCTGATGCGGCAGCAAAGGCCGCTAAAGAAGCTGCCGAGCGCGCGCCGAACTCGCCCAACTAAACACCCGGCGAACATCGTCTGAGGTCTTTGACTAAGATCCTCGACTACCGAACGGTCGTCCAGTGAAGCTGGGCGACCGTTTTTGTTTGTGCGGAAAGCGGCAGACCTTACCGTAAGGACGAGGCCGTGAATCTTAGCGATGGCCACCTAGTAAGGCCGCGAGAGTTCGGGACTCTAGGGCCGAGCGCACTTAAAGCACGTACGCTAGCGCCGGGTGTCCTCGCCCTCGTTACCTTGTCCGCTCAGTAATCGCCCCGCGACGATGCTGGACAAGCCTTTCACGTCTCTACCCCGCCAGCTACAGTGCCTGAAATCCTCACCGCCGCCGACCTCAACGACCGCATAGATCGCTGTTGGGATATTTCCGACGAGGACGCCCGGCACGCGACCCTCGCTGAGGAGGGACGTTTGTTAGCCGAGCGGTTTCTGAACGTGTCGGACGCGCATTATGCGACGCTACTGGCTACTAACCAGAGCCTCACACCTGGCGAACGCGCCGAGCACTTGTTTGCAACTTTCGAGACGCCGGAGAGCGCAAAGCGGCTCCTTCTGCTTTGGCGCAACGTCCTCATCGAGTGGGAGCGCTACCTCATCGCCAGGACGGAAGGTCGCGCTACCGCCATGACAGGGCAGGTTTTGGCGAAAGCCTCCAGGGAACAACTGCACCGGGCGGCGGACTACTACCAAGACAAGCTCGTAGGTCGGGAGCATGAAAAGCTCAAGGCAGACCCCAACTACCGCGACCAGCGACTGTATGCTTACAGCTTGCTCAACAATCCCTGGCCGACGTACCGGGCGCAACTGAAGCAACTGGCGGAGCAGATGACCGAACTCCACGAGGGGTTCGAGGAGCGGCTACTGGTCTCCGAGACACTCACCGAACTTCGCGATTACGTTCGTGGTCTTCCCGCGCAACTCCTCCGCGACCACACGGCGCTCATGACCTCGGTCACGCAGGCGATCGCCACGGTACTCGACCCAGAGGCGACCAGCGTCGCGAAGATCTCGACCTCGCGACTCCAGAGCCTCGAGGTTCTGGAGACCGTAGACGCCCGCCTGGAGGTGATCAGCCACCGGGCTACCACGATTATCGACAAGCTCCCAGAGTCTGCGCACCTGTACACCGTGGACGGCGACGGCCAGCTCCGGTACCGCGATCTCGATATGGAGTACGTGGCCGGGCAGTGGATCTCAGCCGAACTCCTACCCGAATTACAACGCGGCACTCGCCTCATCGAGACCGCCGCGGCCGAACTGGGCCGCTCGTTGGTTGATATCCGCAATCGCGTGGCCCTGGCGCGCGAGACCGAATCCCCTGAAAACGCTAATACGAATGAGGCGCAGACCGTCGACCGGCTCGCGCGACTCTTGGAAGGTGTAGGCCAACGACTCGAAAACCAGTTGCCGGAGATCGAACTCGTCGGCCAGCGGGTCGTGGCCCTCGCGGACGAAGAACTTCGCCTGAGCCGCTCGTACGAGGCAGACTCTCCATTTTTAGCGGTGAGTTTCGAGGGCAATGTCTCGAGGATGCGACGCGAGCAAAACGTCGTCTTTGGACAGACGCTCGATTGGATCAAGGCCCGATTCCGGCACTTGGTCAATCGCCTTAGTGTCGCCTTCGACATCGAGGACCTCAGCACTGGCGAGAAGGTGATTCGCACGATCCAGAGTCGCCGACCCGACCCCGCCAACGACAGCTACACCTCGGTGCTGTCGACCCGGGGCTTTATTGGGGAGGCCTTCCACGCAGGCCGCGAGGTCGAACTCGGACGCGCCGTAACCGCGATCGAGGCCTGGAAGAGCGGCTTCCGGGGGTCGATTTTGGTGACGGGGCAGCGCTACTCGGGGAAGACCCACTTCGTCGAACTTTTGGCCGGCCGATACTTCGAACAAAAGGTCATCCGGCTACGGGCCAACCGCCAGATTGACTTCGCAGGCCGCCGACTCGACCCTACCGGCAACCTCCGCGAGGCGCTGGCCTTCCTGCGTAAGTACACCAGCGGACAGCGGCTCCTCGTCCTTATCGATGACCTCGAACTGTGGACCGACAAGGACCACTCCCTGGCCGCAAATGCCGACGCCCTACGCGAGGCGATCGATACGGTCGGCAATCGATTGATCTTCGTAGTGACCACTTCTAACTGGATCATTGGCCACCTGTCTGCGGCCACAGACCTGGCGGGGGCATTCCAGGTACAGATTAACCTCGACAAAATGCGCGAGGCCGACTTCATCGCCACAGTTCTCACGCGGCATTCCGCGACGCACATGACCGTCGTCAATGCTAAGGGTACCCCACTTTCCGTGCGTGAACTGCGACGCCACGCCAAACACGTCCACCGCGTAGCGCAGGGCAACGTCGGCGATGGGCTCCGGCGGTGGGCTCGCTCGATGGAGATCGTCGATACGACGACCGTGCGACTCGTACGCACCAACAACTACCCGCTGCCGCGATTCTTAACCGCCAACACGGGGGTACTTCTGGCCGACATTAAGCAACAGCGCTACAGCAACGAATACACCCTGCGCCGCCGCTTCGGGCCGGCCTTCGATCGCGAGTTTCGGCCAGTGCTACAACGTCTCATCGGACTCGACCTGCTCCAGCGGCACCGCTCCGGTACGCTGGCGATCAATCCGGTAGTGAGCAATGAAATCGCCCGACTTCTAGAGCGCGACGGGTACCTCCTGGCGACCAGTCCCGCCGCAAAACTATTAGCCTAATGGATGGGTGGTTCGATGCTTTAATCTCCTGGGACCAGTTCTGGTCTATGGGCCTGACCCTGGTCACGATCTACGTCCTGTTGTATTTGCTACAGCGCCGCATGGACTCGGGGCTTTACCTCCGAGACGTAGATGCCCTGGTGCGGGCCTCGGTTCGGGTGACGCTCCTCGTGCTCGACCCGCTTATTTTGCTCGTGATGCTCGGCCTCTTCGTCGCCCTCTGGCCGGCGGTCCACGGAATGATCGTCCTGCTGCTGATTGTCTTCGCGTACCGGCCGCTCAAGGAGTACATCGCCGGGCGCATCTTTCGCTTCGACCCCGCCACGACGATCGGGCGGCACCTCATCCAACGCGACGCGCGAGGAGTGATCAACGGGTTTGGCCTGACCGGCATCTACTTACAGCAAGAGGAAGGGCGGATGCGTATTCCATACACGGAGCTCCTTCACGGCGGCTATACCGTTGCGATCGACCCGGAGGTAAGCGCCTACTACCACCTGCTCATCACCATGAGTGAGGAGCAGGACGAGGACGAAGAAGACGACGACACCGCCGAACGCGGCCGACAACGCCGTCGCCTGGAGACCAACGACCTCGACCTCATGACGCGGCAACTCCGCAACCGCCTCGTGGAGAGTCCTTACGTGCGCCGTGGCTTTACGATCGCCCCGCATGCCGGTGGCGAATCAGGACTCGTGCTCGACCTGGATGTCGGGCTGCATCGCGGAGACCACGTCCGCCACCTCATTCGACAATTACGGGAGTCCGGCTTCGAGGCTTCTCTCATCAACCGTTAAGCCCCCCGGCTATGGAACAACTAGGTGCCTACACCCTGATCATCATCGCTTCACTGATCGTGATTGCGAGTTTCCTCTTCTCCGAGATCTCCCGGCGGACCAACGTCCCGTCGGTGCTGATGCTCATCATCCTCGGGGTCGGACTGAAGCTCGGTTTTCCGGACATCCTCGACCAGGTAGACTTTTCGGCGGGCCTCGAGCTGCTCGGCATCGTCGGACTGATCATGATCGTGCTCGAAGCGGCGCTCGAGCTCAAGCTGGCAAGACATCAGTTGGTGCCCATCGCCAAGGCGATGGGCGTGGCCTTCGTCGGGTTGATGTTGAGTGCTTGGGTAGCTGCTGAGGTGCTCAAGTACTTTATTGACGGTCTAGACAATACCTCGGCTTGGCTTTATGCCGTGCCGTTGAGCATCCTGTCGAGCGCAATCATCATCCCGAGCGTCGGAGGACTGCGGCGCGACAAGAAGGAGTTTCACATTTACGAGAGCACCTTCTCGGACATCCTCGGCATCGTGGTGTTCTACTTTCTTGCCGGGCCCTTCGAGGCGCGCGAGTCGGGCGGGCACGAGCAAGGCTTCGGGGAGTACATGTTTATTTTGGCCGCAACGGTGGTCATTGCGCTCGTTGCGAGCTACTTGATGGTCATCGTGTTTCAGCGACTCAAGTCGCACGTGAAGCTTTTCCTCCTGATTGCCGTGCTCCTCCTCGAGTACGCTATCGGCAAGCAGTACCACCTCTCCTCGCTGATCATAATCCTCGTGTTCGGGTTGATGTTTGCCAACGTCGAACTCTTTTTCTCTGGCCCCTTCAAGCGTTTTCTCCGGCCTGAGCGCGTCGCTCAGGTCTTCGAAGGACTACACGTCGTGACCGTCGAGACAGCCTTCGTCGTACGGACTTTCTTTTTTGTAATCTTCGGACTCACCATCGATCCGGCGAGTCTACTCCACGCGGATGTTGCGCTGATTAGTCTGATTATCATTGCTTCGATCTACGCTATTCGCTACGTGCTCTTGCGGGTCACCATCGGCAAAGACATCCTCCCGCAGCTGTTTGTCGCGCCCCGTGGCCTAATTACGGTCTTGCTCTACAACGCAATTCCGGCGGCAGCCATCGCGGAAGGCTTTCAGCCGGGCATTTTGCTGTTCGTCATCATCGGTACGAGCATCGTCATGACGATCGCCATGGTCCAGGATCGCAAACGTGCCGGCACGGCCATCCGGAAAGCGCAAGCAACGCCGGTGGACATCTCTATCTGGCAGGCACCGACCATCCAGAGTGTAGTGGTGGAGGAAGCTCCGGCGCATTGATCATCGACGATGCGTCCTCCTTCTAAGCTACCCGTCCGATGAGCTTACGCAAGCTAGCCTCCGAGACGGCCATCTACGGTCTCGCTTCCATCGTTGGTCGGGGTTTGTACTTCCTGCTCACCCCGCTGTACACGGGCATCTTCGAGGACGTAGAGCTCGGTATTCAGTCGGACGTATTCGTGATCATCAGCTTCTTAGTGGTGTTTGCGGGCCTGCGTCTCGACGTGGCCTACTTCCGTTTTCACGGCAAACTCGACGAGGGGAAGCTGCTTGGCACGACTGCTATCGTGACGGCGGCAGTGGCCGGTACGATCGGCGTTTCGCTGGCCCTGGCAGCAGAAGTCCTGGCTTCTGCTTTTGGGTACCCGGCGTACAGCTGGCTTTTTGCACTAGCTGGCGGAATCCTCACCTTCGACGCCCTCGTCGAGCTGCCGCTGGCGCGTTTGCGGATGCAGGGGCGGGCCGTCAAATTCGCGGCCGTCCGTATTGGAGGCATACTACTCAATCTCGGCCTCAACGTGGCCTGGCTTTACGCACTGCCCCGCTGGTCCGCGGCCCCGGACTGGATGTCGCTCGGGGTGAGCGGCATCGGCTATATCTTCCTCGCCAATCTCATTAGCTCAGCCTTTGTCTGGCTGTTGCTCGTGCCGGAGTTGCGTGGTATGAACTGGCGCATCGATCAGGCTACGCTAAAGCGCTTGCTTACCTTCTCCTTGCCCCTCGTGCTGGTGGGCGTAAGCTTTATCGTCAACGAAATGCTCGACCGCAAGCTGCTACCGCTCGTGTGGCCAGGTGGCGTCGAGGAGGGCCTTGGTTTGCTCGGGGTTTATAGCCAGAACTACAAGCTGGCGATGCTGCTGGCCTTGTTTACGCAGGCCTTCCGCTACGGAGTGGAGCCGTTTGTTTTTCGCGAAAGCGGCAATGCCGACGCCAAGCAGAAGTACGCTAAGCTGGCGCACTACTACCTCATCGCGGCGCTGATCGGCGTGCTCGCGGTCACGCTTTTCCTACCGGTTTTTAGTCAGATCTTCCTACAGGCAGAGGTCTTCCGCGAAGGAAGTGACGTGGTGCCCATTCTCCTGCTCGCCAACCTCATGCTGGGGCTGTACTACAACTTCTCGGTCTGGTACAAGGTGACGGATAAGACGCGCATCGGAGCTTACATCGGTTTAGGAGGAGCCGCTATTACGGTGGCCCTTAACCTGTTGCTCATTCCGCGGTATGGCTTTTATGGCTGTGCCTGGACGACGTTGGCGTGTTACACGAGCATGGCAATGGCAGCGGTACTGCTGGGTCAAAGACGCTACGCGATCCCCTATCGTTTCGGCACCATGGCGATGTATGGGGCGGCGGCGCTGGCCCTCATGGCGCTGAGTTGGGGGCTTTCGCCAAAACTCGTCAAGCCAGTAGTGGAGATGTGTGTGGAGGGCGGGAGTTGGGGGGAATGGGCGGCGAGTGTAGGCTTGGGCACTGGATTGTTGTCTATCTTTCTAACTTTCGTTTGGTACCAGGAGTACTTTGGTCCGAGGCGGGAGGCGTCGGGCATGGCGAACGGATAGAAGTCGGAGCGCCAGAGTCGTGTAGTGCAGTGCTATGGATTTTACCATACCGCTAGATAAATTTGCAGATTAGATCTTTCTGGGGAGTGGAACGCAAAGTCGCTATGCTCCGCAAAGGAGACGCAAAGTGCGCAAAGGCCCGCCAAAGCTGGATTTGTACTGAAGCAGACATGAATGTCTAGCAGTATGGGAATTTACGTACGGAGGTTCTAGGAAATACAGAGGCCCACAGCGCCGAGCTTGCGCGACTCAGAGCTTGGATTGCGCGGCAATCAGCGGCTCGGAGCCAAGTTCTTCGCCGGGGAGTGACGGGGAATGCCTAGTGGTATCTTAACCGACATGCACCTCCGCTCAGTCCGTTTTTAGTACGTGTAGGTCTTTAGGTACTCATATATCTGGCGCCAACTGAAAAAAAGCACGACGACAATCGACAACCCTATGGCAATCGCGGCCAATCGCCAAGCCCGCAAATGTTTGCGCAGTCTATTGCGACGAGAGGTATAGCGAACGCGTGACTTCATGGGTATCGAAAAAAAGACCTACGCCGAGGCGCATTTAAATTTAGGAGTGCCTTAAGCCTGCGTGTCTCGGGAGCGAAACATCCTCGCGAGACGACCAGCTCTTAGTTGATCAGAGGGAGCATTTAGCTTCATAAGCTCAAACATTGTCCACCTCCCTTAACCTGAAGGTAGAGCTCTGCAATCAATTACAGATCATCATGAATCTCCCAGTAGTTCTGGTTCTCGACTTCCTGCAAGATGGTCAGATAGTTGATGTAGCGCAATTCGCTCGCCTCACCCGCGTCGACCGCGGCTTTGATAGCGCAGCCGGGCTCCTCGCGGTGGAGGCAATTGTTAAAGCGACAGTTTTGCGAAAGCACAAAAAACTCCCGAAAATTAGTCGCCACATCCTTTGGCTGGAGGTGGTTGAAGCCGAGCAACTTGATCCCCGGCGTGTCGATGAGGCGCCCGCCAAAACTCAGCGTGTGCATCTGCGCAAAGGTAGTCGTGTGAACGCCCTTGCCGGACTGATTGCTCAGCTCGCCAACGCGAGCACCGAGCCCCGGCTCCACGGCATTGAGCAGGCTAGACTTACCAACGCCGGACTGGCCACTGATCAGCGTTGTCTTACCGCGCAACAAGTCTTTCAGTCCTTCGGCTCCCGTGCCTTCGGTGGCACTGAGCAACAGCACCTCGTACCCGATGTCGCGGTACACCTCGGCCAGGACCTCGTAGATCTCCATCGCGGCCTCGTCGTAGAGATCAGCCTTGTTAAAGAGGATCGCCGTCGGTATGTCGTACGGCTCGGTGCTCAGCAAAAATCGGTCGATTAGACCTTGCTTTAACATTGGCTCGACGACCGTCGTCACGAGGATCGCCAAGTCGACGTTGGATGCCAGGATGTGGACCTCGTGCAGGCGTCGCGGGCTTTGTCGAAGCACGTAGTTGCGCCTCGGCAGCAGCTCTGCGACGGTCCCCGTGCGCTCGTCGCCCTCCTCATCCTCTTTAACGATGACGAAGTCACCGACGGCAATCGGATTGGTCGTCCGTAGGCCGGCGAGCCTGAACTTCCCTTTCGCTCGGCAGGACCAAACCTCGCCGTCGTCGAGTTCGACCTCGTACCAACTACCGGTAGACTTCGTGACTAAACCATTTCTCATCGCCTTGATCAACGCTCAGAGCCGACCGGCTGGTTGACCCCGTGTACGGCCGCCGCCAGTTCATTGATGAGACTCGGATCTTGTTCGATCGCGTTGCCGACCACGATCACGTCGGCGCCAGCCTCCGCGTTCAGGCGGGCGCGCTCTGGGTCGCGGATACCACCTCCGACGATCAACGGCACCTCAATGGCGCTCGCGACGCTCTCGATGAGTTCGGTGGGCACAGGCCGCTTCGCCCCTGAGCCGGCGTCGAGGTACATGAGTTTGAGGCCGAGCATCTCGCCCGCTACCGCTGTACACATCGCGATGTCGGCCTTGTCGGCGGGAATCGGCGTCGTGTTGGACATATAGCTCACCGTCGTGGCCGTACCACCGTCAATGAGCATGTAGCCGCAGCTCATAATCTCGAGGGGGCTAATCTTGAGGTACGGAGCGGAAATGACGTGGTTACCGATCAACAGTTCTGGATTGCGGCCACTGATGAGACTCAGGAAGAGCAGCCCATCGGCTCGGTAGCTCAACTGGAAGCTGCTGCCCGGAAAGAGGATCATCGGGATTTGACACCGCTCTTTTATGCCGGTGAGCACCTGGTCGAGTTGGTTGTTGACGATGAGACTTCCGCCGATGAAGAAGTAGTCGACCCCGGCGTCTACCGAGCGCGTCACGACCTCGTCGAGGCGTTTGGTTCGCAGCTTGTCCGGGTCGATGAGTACAGCGAGCCGCTTACGTCCGGCGGCCTTGGCTTGTATGAGTTCTGGGAGAATTTGCACGTGGGCACTGGCAGTTTGGGCGAAAGGTAAGGGATTGCGGCAAGCGGGGCTGGAGTGCAGGGAATAGGGCGAGGTTCGTGCGTTGGATTACAGTACACCGCCCGTGCCGCCGACCATCCAATAGCTCATCACCTTGATTTGCCCCTCGCTGGACTCGCCAAATAGCACAAACGGCTCCGACCCAACGCAGGCAATGAGCTGCAGCAAGGCCGCCTGCCGCGTGTCCGTGGCATGAGCTGTGGCGGCAAGGGGCAAGGCCACGCGCTGGCCTTCGCTGTCGATGAGGTGAACCACGTGCTCACCAAAGGTCGTCCGCGAAAGTTCGATGCGGACTGGTCCTACGCCTATGGGGAAGGACCTCCGCCACGGTTGCTGCCGGAGGCACGTGGCCTGCCAGAGCCGCTGCTCGCCCCAGCTCGGCAAGTGATGTGGGACGGTACCGCCCGTGTGTATGGTGACGCCTTCCGGCAAAACGAGCCGCCCCGGCAGTCCGTCGGGATAGACGTGCATACTGGTCTCGCTCCACTCCCCGACAGTGAGTGTACTCGACGGCAGAGGCGAACCGTAATTGTACGTATGCTGTATGCCAAAGGCCGCGCTACTCGTGCCCCGCCAGTGCGTTCGGCGGTAGAAAAGCGCCTCTTCGTTGCCGGTCTCGACGCCAATACAGGTCCACCGATCCGCGTGCCGCAGGCCGAGCGCGTCCAGCTTGGCCACCTGGAAGCGGTAGCCGAACGCGAAGACGATCCCGGCAAACTGCTGCCGGTCGAGGCGCTCGTGTTGTTGGAGCATCCGGTTGAGGAGGTGCCAATACCCAAACTCCTCCCCGAGACGCTCTACCCAATCTGTCTGCACCCCTACCCTACCGATCCACCCCCGCATCGCCCCGGCCACCCCGCCCAGTTGATCGTCGATAAGCCGCGCGGCGAGGGGTTCGAGGCTGGCGAAAGGATCGGCTTCGATGTTCGCGAAGCCGAACAGCACCTGGTCCTCCATCCACCGCTCGAAGCGCTCCACCCCGGCGAGCATGTTGACCCACCGCGTTTCGGCGAGACCGATTGCGGCGAGTTTATCCGCGAGGCTTAGCGGGGAAGCTGCGGAGAGTGACGGTTTTGCCGAAAGGCTAGCCTTTGTCATAGCGGCGATCAGCGGGCGCAAAGTCGAGCAAAAGGCCGAGGTGATGCGCACCACCCGCCCGGTGCTGGACGGTGTGGCCGTAGTCGAGTTGCCAGCGCCGTGTGTCGATGGACAGCCCGTAGCTGAATCCCGCGAAACTATTGAATTCGCCGACCTTGCCCTCCGTCTGCCGCTGGCGGTCGTACCCGGCACGCAGCTTGAGGGCCTCGCGCTTGCCGAGACCGAGTTCGATGTTAAGTCCGAGGTGGCGACCGAAGTTGTCGAGGCCCCGGGCCACGCCGCTGCGCTCGCCCTGGTCCTCGCCGCCGAAGAGATTACCGTCGTCGCGCACGTTCGGATCGTCGTAGAGGAGATTCCAGCGGTCCAGCTTTCGGTACCGGACGCCGAAGCGCAGCGGCAAGTATTTAAGCCGTCGGCTAAAGGCGATCGAGACATCAACGGGTAGCGGCTCGCGCTCGGCGTCGAAATTGTTGAGCATGAGGCCTGCCTGCTGGAACTGTAGTCCAATAAGCGTCCGCCCGGAGGTATCCGGCGAGTAGACCGCCCCACCAGAGAGCGCGAAGCCGAAGGAGCTGTAGCTCTCGATCGTTTGGGAGACGAAGTTGAGGCCTACGCCCACCTTCAGGCGCTCGAAGACCTCCTTGGCCGCGCTCACGCCGACCGTCAGCCCGCTGGCGCGAAATTCCGCGGTTGGAGCACTGGCCTCGTCGCGCCCGGTAAACTCTCCGAACCCGACGTACTGCAACTGCGCCGCCGCGTCGATGCCGCCGAAGCGCTCGATACGTTTGCCAACCCCCAGGAAGCTTCGCCCTACCCCTGTTGGGAGGAAGTCCTGCCCGACATGGACGATCTTGTCGGTCTCGGCATTGAGCGTCGCGGGATTGAACTGCGCGAGGAGCGGGTCACGGGTGTCGTCGGTGAGTTGCCAGCCCCCGAGCGCCGTCGTGGCCGCGCTCGGCGGGAGCGCCAAGTACCCGAAGGCGTAGCGCCCGCCGATGATCTGGGCCGAGAGTACGGGTTTTGCGGAAGCGAAACCCAAACTCGCTAGTACAAAAATAAAGAGTCTAGTCTGCGGCATTCGCGGTGGCTTGTTCGGATTGCCAAAGGGTACGACACAGGCCGCGATCGCATTGCATTTTGCGCTCGAGTTCGCCGGTTTCGTCGTACAGCAGTAATTCGCCGTGCTCCTTGTCGCCGGCTACGTACACGCCTTCGGCCTTGAGCATACCGTTTGGGTGCCACTCCTTAAACGGGCCGTCGGAGGTGTTGTCGGCCATCGTGACCTCCTCCTTTTTGGCGCCGTCGGGATAGTAGCCCGTCCAGGTGCCGTCGCCGCTGCCATCGGTGTACTGCCCTTCGAGTTGAAGCTGGCCGTCGGGGTAGAAAGCGCGGTAGGGGCCGTCGAACTTCCCCGCGCGGTGGGTTTCCTCGTACTGTTTGGCGCCGTCGGGGTAGTACAACGTGCGCGTCCCCTCGAGGTAGTCGTCCTGGTAGTTGGCCGTCTCGATGAGTTTGCCCTCCTGGTCGAAGGTCTCGTATTTGCCCTGCCGGAGGGAGTCCTCCTTACCGACGAAGTAGCGCTCCGTGACGACGCCGTCTTCGTTGCGGACCTCGACCTGCCGCACGTCGGAACAGGCTGCAAGGCTCAGCAGCAGGACCAGGTAGACCACGAGCAGGTTGGCAGTAGTTGGCATGGCTTGGCAAACGTAGGGCTTCCGGGATTGGTGCCTCATCCGTTGAATTGATTCATGGCGTGGTTGAGGCCGACGGCCCCGAAGGCGAGGCTGGCATCGGCGGCTTTCGCCAAAACCTCCGGTAGACCCTTGGCTTCGGCGTCGGTCCAGTGGCCGAGTACGAAGTCGACCTGTCGTCCGGTGGGGAAGTCGTTGCCGATCCCGACGCGGAGACGGGCATAGTCGCCGCCGCCGGTCACCGCATCGATGTCCTTGAGGCCGTTGTGGGTGCCCGGCGACCCTTTGCCTCGCAGGCGCAGCGCCCCGAAGTCGAGGGCGAGGTCATCGACGATAACGAGCAGGGAGTCCTTGGTGAGCTTCTCTTGTTCGAGCCAGTAGTGGACGGCCTTGCCGGAGCGGTTCATGTAGGTGCCGGGCTTGAGGCAGACGAAGGTGCGGCCCTTGTGTTTGACGCGGGCCACCTGACCGAGCTTCTCGGTGGTCCACGCGCCGTCCAGTCGGGCCACGAGGGCGTCGAGGATATCGAAGCCGATGTTGTGGCGGGTGTGGGCGTACTCGGCGCCAATGTTGCCGAGACCGGCGAGGAGGTATTTCAAAGGAGGAGGATTAGGAGTCGCTGGGCGGGGACTGTGGGTCGCTCCGCTCCGGAACTTTGACGCGAAGCCGCGAAGGTCGCGAAGGTTCGCGAAGGCTGGTAGGGCGCGGAAGGGGGCGTTGGCTATGCAGGGTGAGGTGCTGCGGCGTTTCGAGGAGGCTGCTTTCGACACGGAGGCGCGGAGGAACGGAGCAGGGTAGGTCGCCCCTGTATTGCGCGACAGGCCGTCACGCTCCGGATGCTCAGCCACCAACAGGCGGCAGCCAAAAAGAATGCGCCGCGCAGCTGGCTCCGCTTGTGCCCCTCGGGGGGCGGAGGGGGGAATGCGTCCCCCAAAGCACCCCAGAACAGCACACTAGAACAGCCCACTACCTCTCCCCGGAGATCAACTTGTTTATCGCCCGCTCCAGCATTCCGAACACCCCCGCAAAGCCATCGTCATCCCAATACGGATCCGGCACCTGCTCATTCCATCCAGGCCGCTCGAAATTCATGATCATTCTCACCTTGTCCCGCTCCTGCTCATTTCGCGCCAGCGCCCTCGCCTGCTGATAATTGCTAGCGTCCATCACCAGCAGCAAGTCAAAACGCTCAAAATCTTCCACCTCCAACTGCCGCGCCGTCTGCTTTGAGATGTCGATTCCGTGCCGCTTGGCCTCGGCGATGCTGCGGGGGTCGGGGGCGTCGCCCGCGTGGTAGTTCCCTGTTCCGGCGGAGTCGACCGACCAGTCGGTGAGACCCCGCCGCTCGATTTCTCGTTGGAGAATACCGTGCGCCAGGGGCGAGCGGCAGATGTTGCCGAGGCAAACCGTGAGTATGCGCATAGACGCACGAATTTAGCCGCACCTTTGCCGCCCAACGCCACCCCCGCATGAAGATCATCATCGCCGGCGCCGGGGACATCGGCTTCCACCTCGCCGAACACCTCGTCTCCGAGAACCAGGACATCACCCTCATCGATACCGACGCGGAGGTACTAGAGATCGTTAGCTCTCGACTCGACGTGCTCACCATCCGCGGCAACGCCGCCTCGATCGGGACCTTGCGCGAGGCCAACGTCGCCTCGGCACAGCTCGTGCTCGCGATGACGACCTCAGAGACGACCAACATCATGACCGCGACCCTGGCCAAACGCCTCGGTGCCAACCAAGCCATCGCGCGGGTATCGAACTCGGAATACCTCGAGGCCTCGCAACGCGAGATCTTCCGCGACCTCGGCATCGACACGCTCATCTCGCCGAGCATGCTCGCCTCCAAGGAGATCGAGCGCCTGGTGCGCGCAGTGACCTTCACCGACGTGTTTGACTTCGAGGAAGGGAAATTTACCCTCGTCGGCATCACCCTCGAGGCCGATAGCCCCCTGGCCGACGTCCGGCTCTCGCAGTGGCCGAGCCTCGGGGCCTTCGCCCAAGAACTCAAGCCGATGGCGGTTTTGCGGAAGCAGAAAACCATCATCCCCCGCGGCGCGACTGTGCTGCACCCCGGCGATCACGTCTACTTTATCTGCACGCAGGAGCGCCTGCAAGATCTTGCCGACCTCGTCGGACACGTCCCGAAGGAGATCAAGCGCATCATGATCGCCGGGGGCACGCCGCTCGCCTACGAGACGGCCGTCCGTCTAGAGAAGGACTACAAGGTGACGCTCATCGACGAGGACAAGAACGCCTGCAAGTCGCTGGCCGACCGACTCGATCGCAGCATCGTAATCAACGGAGATCCGACCAATCCGTACTTGCTGCGCGAGGTCGGTATGCAGCGCGCCGATGCCTTTATCGCCCTCACGCCCAACGCGGAGTCCAACATTATCGCCAGCCTTTCGGCAAAACGCAACGGCGTCTACCGGACCATCGCGCTGGTGGACAACCGCGAGTACGAGCACATTTCGCAAAACATCGGCGTCGACACGCTCATCAACATGAAGCTCGTCGCTGCCAACAATGTCTTGCGCTACGTCCGCAAGGGCAACGTCGAGGCCATCACGAGCCTCCACGGCGTCGACGCCGAAGTCATCGAGTACGTCGTGAAGCGCGACAACTACACCGTGCATCACCCGATCAAAGACCTGCACCTCCCCGACTCCGCCCTCATCGGCGGTGTCATCCGCGGCGAGAAGACCTTTGTGCCGGACGGCAACTTCCAGCTGGCCATCAACGATAAGGTGATTGTATTCGCACTGTCGGACGCGATCTCGAAGCTCGAAAAAGTCTTTCGGTGAGGTTTAATATCGTTGCCATCTCTACGGTGCTCGGGGTGCAGCTCCTGGTCGTCGGCGGGCTCATGCTCACGGCGCTGCCCTTCTCGGTGTACTACGCCGAGGGCGACCACTACTCGCTCATCATCAGCGCTGCGCTCACGATGGGTGCCGGGGCAGGCATGTTTTTCTGGCGTCGCGGCGAGGAAAGTCCGGATGTGAGCAAGCGCGAAGGCTACCTGATCGTGGTGCTCGGCTGGCTCTTTATGGTGAGCTTTAGCATGTTGCCGTACCTATTTTCCGGTATGATCCCAGAGGTGGGCAATGCCTTTTTCGAGACGATGTCGGGGATGACAACGACGGGGGCCTCCATCCTTACCGACATCGAGGCCATGCCAAAGGGGATGCTCTTCTGGCGCTCGATGACGCAGTGGATCGGCGGCATGGGCATCATCGTGCTTACGGTGGCGCTCTTTCCGCTGCTCGGGATCGGGGGCGTTGAGCTGTTCGGAGCGGAGGCCCCGGGGCCGACCTCCAGCAAGATCCACCCGCGCATTCGGGAGACGGCCAAGCGCCTGTATTACCTCTACCTCGGACTCACCGCGCTGGCGACGATGGTCTACATGATCGGGGGGATGAGCTTCTACGACGCGATCAACCACGGACTTACGACGCTGGCCACGGGAGGCTTCAGCACCAAAAACGCGAGCGCGATGCACTGGGCGGACAATCCGATGATCCAGTACACGATGATCTTTTTTATGTTGGTGGCCGGAACCAACTACGTGGTCATCTACTACCTGTTCAAACGGCAGTTGACGAGGGCCTGGGCGAGCGATGAGTTCCGTACCTATTTGTATCTCTTGCTTTTTCTGACGGTTGTGGTCACTGCGGTGGTGTACTTCCACGTAGGGCTTCCGCTAGAGCAGAGTTTTCGGGACAGCCTGTTTCAAATCGTAAGCGTCATTACGACGACGGGCTTCGTCTCGGCGGACTATACCTCGTGGACCGAGAGCATGACGATGCTGTTTTTCGTGATGCTGTTTATCGGGGCCTGTGCCGGGTCGACGTCGGGGGGCATCAAAATCATCCGACACTTGGTGTTTTTTAAGAACACCTATTTGGAGTTCAAACGCTTGCTGCACCCGAGAGCCGTCGTGCCGCTCAAGCTCGACGGTGCCGTGGTGGCTCCGCGCATCCTCACGCACATCCTGGTCTTCTTGCTCATCTTTCTGATGACCTTTTTACTCGGCAGCCTGGCGGTGGTCAGTCTCGGGATGGACTTCCTGAGCGGCATCGGCGCGGTGGCCACGAGCCTCGGCAACGTCGGACCGGGCATCGGCAGCGTCGGACCGGTCAACAACTTCGCGGAAGTCCCGATGGCGGCCAAGTGGGTGCTGAGCTTCCTGATGTTGCTCGGCAGACTGGAGTTGTTTACGATCCTGATTCTGTTTACGCCGTATTTCTGGCGGGACTACTAGCGGCGGCTAGGCAACGCTCCTTGCGCTCGTAGATGGCTTTTGCGATGTAAGCTGCGTCCTTGCCGACGCCACCGAGCAAAGACGAGCCGAAGCGCCGCATCATGGGCAGCCCCACCCAGTATAGGTTGGCGATCGGCGAGATGCCCTGCCGCTGTCGCGGGAGACCGTCTTCGTCGAGTGCATCCTCGATCCCGAGCCAAGGGTAGCGATTGCGGTAGCCCGTGGCGAAGACGACCGCCTCGACGCCGACGATCGAACCGCCCTCCTCGGTGACGAAAGCCCCGCTTTCATAGTCCGCGACTCGCCCAACCCGGCGAATCCCCGTCCGCATTGCCATTGCATCAGCACTGTCTCCAACGCCGATCTCGCCCGCGCCCGGCGTACTTCCGATGAGCCGCCCAAGGCCCCGATTTGGATTGAGATCCATGAGTCCGAGTCCGTAGAGATAGTCGTAGACGTCCCGCGTCAGTACCTTGCGAGGCAAGGCTCCGGGATCGCGTCCGGCCAGAATCACGTCGTGGCTTTGGATGTAGGCGTGCAGCAACTTGCGTCCCGCTGGCTCCAGCACCGACCACGAGAATGCGCTTATCGTTGACGCCCGGCCACTCGTTGAAGTCTCGAAGTTCGAAGGTGTGCCGTCGGGGCAGGTCGGCGGGTAGCCTTGCGGCAAAACTCGGCAAGCGTGGCGTGCGGTACGCCCCCGTCGCAATCACGACGTTTGTCGCTTCTAAAGTCTGGCCATCAGACGTTTGGACGGTGAATACACCAAAGACCTCGTCGCGCACCAGACTCACGACCTTTGCATCGAGGCGCACGTCGAACGCGTAGGTTTTGGCGTAAGCCTCAAAATAGTCGGCCACTTCCAGCCGGTCGGGCAGTGCGTACCGCTCACCGGGAAAAGCCATGCCGGGCAGGGCGTTGTAGCGGTTAGGGGTAAAGAGGCGTAGGCCATCCCAGCGCGTACGCCAGTTGTCGCCGAGCTGTGCGTGCGCCTCCAAAATCGTCGCGCTCAGTCCGCGCTCCTCGAGCTGATACGCCGTTGCAAGGCCGGCCTGTCCTCCGCCAATGATGAGTGTCTGCAAAACCTGAACCCTAGATAGCCTAAAAGAAAATGCCTCCCCCGTCAAGCGACGGGGGAGGCATGTGGTTGTGTTTTGGCGAAAGCCTACTAGATGCGGGCTCCGCGGCCGGTCACCAAGTGGATCACGAACAGGATCACGGCGATGACCGCGAGGATGTAGGCGATGTTCATCGAGACGCCTGAGACGCCGCCTAGGCCGAGTGCCCCGGCGATGAGGGCGATGACTAAGAAGATGATGGCGAGACGTAGCATGTTGGGTAAGGGTTTAGTTTGTCAAGGAGATGTCGGGAGAACGTCGGTTGTTCAATCATGGGGGAGGTCGCTCAACGCCTGATGTTGTGAGCTTTGATGCGAAATTTTTGCCCTTCGATAGCGCGGCGGCGGAAGTCTATCGGGGTGGCCGCGGTACAAACCTTTGTTCGGCGTATGGTGTACTGGCGAGTGTATCCCGCTTCGTGGCGGGTTCAATGCTCTCCTATGCCCTCCACCGTGTACATCTCCACCATCGAGGCCGACGCCGGCAAGTCACTCGTTTCGCTGGGCCTCGTCGATCTGCTGCTCCGCAAGTCACCCAAAATCGGGTACTTCCGCCCGATCGTTTCGTCGACCGAAGATGCTCACCTCCTGCTGATTCTCGACCACTTCCGCCTCCCGCAGACCCCGGAGGAGACCTACGCTTTCACCTACGCGGAGGCCAACCGGTATCTCGGGGCCGGGCAGACCGACATCTTGCTCGACGGCATCATCCGGCGCTACAAAGCCCTGGAGGCGCGCTGCGATTTTGTCCTGATCGAGGGGACGGATTTCTCCGGAGAGTCGGCCCCCTTCGAGTTTGACGCCAACGCGGCCATCGCGCGCAACCTCGGCTGCCCAGTGCTGCTGGTCGGCTCTGGCCAAAACCGTAGCCCCGGGGAGGCCGCCCGCCAACTCCGTGTCGCGATGGACAACTTCCTCCAAGAGGAGACCGAGGTGATCGGCGCGATCGTCAACCGCGTGCCCGCCGAACAGGCCCCCGCCTACCTCGCCGAACTGCGCACGAGTCTCGGGGGCACCGGCAAGCAAAAGGAACTCGCCGTGATCCCCTACGACGACACGCTCGCGAGTCCGACGGTGCGCGAGGTGGCTACCCAACTCGGCGCGTCTATCTTGTACGCCGCCGACGATACTCTCGAGCGACCGGTGCGTCGCTTCTCGGTGGCAGCGATGCAGCTGCCGGGCTTGCTCAATTACGTCACCGAGGACTGCGCCATCATCACGCCCGCGGACCGTGGCGACATCATGGTCGGCACGCTGGTCGCCCATCGGTCGCCGAACTACCCTAGCATCTCTTGCCTGGTCGTAACCGGCCCCTTCGACATCGATCCGAACATTGTCAATCTGCTCGAGGGTAACACTTTTGGCGTGCCTGTGCTGCGCGTGTCGACCAACAGCTACGAGACGGCCGTGGCGCTGAACGGCGTACGCGCGCGACTGTCGACGAAGGTGCCGGAGAAGATCGATCTCGCCCTCCGGCTGTTCCACGGCAGCATCGACACCTCCCACCTTCAGAGCAAGATCGTCGACTTCGTGGCGCGGGGCATCTCGCCGCAGATGTTCCTCTACGCGCTGCGCGAGCGCGCCGGCGAAGTCCGACGACACATCGTTTTGCCGGAAGGCACCGACGAACGCATCCTCAGAGCCGCCGCGCTCCTCCAGCGCGACAAGCTCGTCGACCTCACCCTTCTCGGTGAGCGCAAGACGATCGAGAAGCTCATCGAGACGCATCGCATCGACCTCGACCTCGACGCCTTGCGCGGCGTCGTGAACCCCGAGACGGCCCAGCAACGCCCGCGCTACATCGAGGCACTCTACAACTTGCGCAAGCACAAGGGCATGACCGAACTCGTGGCCGCCGACCTGATGGTGGACGTGAGTTACTTCGGGACCATGATGGTGCAGCTCGGCGAGGCCGACGGTATGGTGTCGGGCGCGGCGCACACGACGCAGCACACGATCCGCCCGGCGCTCCAGTTCGTGAAGACCAAGCCCGGCGTGAGCCTCGTCAGCTCGGTCTTCTTCATGTGCCTTCCGGACCGCGTGGTGGTCTATGGCGACTGCGCGATCAATCCTGACCCGAGCGCCGAGGAGTTGGGCCAAATCGCGGCGACCTCAGCAGATACGAGTCTGGCCTTCGGGATCGAGCCGCGCGTGGCGCTGCTGAGTTACTCGAGCGGTACGAGCGGCGAGGGATCTGATGTCGACAAGGTGCGCGAGGCGACGGCTTTCGCCAAAACGCTTAGGCCCGAGATTCCTTTCGACGGTCCGTTGCAGTACGATGCGGCGGTGGACCTAGCTACAGGACTGAAGAAGGCGCCGGGGAGTAAGGTAGCCGGCCGGGCGAGTGTGCTGATCTTTCCGGATCTGAATACCGGGAACAACACTTATAAAGCCGTGCAGCGGGAGACGGGGGCGATTGCCGTGGGCCCGGTGTTGCAGGGATTGAATAAGCCGGTGAATGACTTGAGTCGCGGTTGTACGGTGGAGGATATTGTGAATACGGTATTGATTACGGCGATACAGGCGGGGTAGGGCGCGTTTGGCTCGCTCCGCGAGCGCCTTAAAAAATTGAGCGCCACTCGCAGAGCGAGCCAAACGGCGCTCACCGCTCCACTACCGCCGCCTGGCGCACGTCATACCGATATCGCCCTATCGTCCCTTCCTTGATCCGCTCTACAGCTGCCTCAATCGCGGACAGCGGCAGCAGAAACCACTTTTGCGGGTGCGCTGCTACGTCGAATCGATCGCGCAACTCCACGTCGAGCCGGGCCTCCGCGAAGAGGCGCAGGTTCGACGAGCTCTGCTCGCGGCGCCCTACTAATAGGACCAGCCTATTCCCAAACAACCACACTGAAGGTTTTGGCTCGAGCTTGTTCGGCTACTCCCTTCCTTTGAGGTTTTTGTGGAAGAACATCGAAACCGTGAACAGCTTTTGGAAAAGAACCTCGTTCGGGTTGGTAGACAAACGTTCGAGGGCGTCGATGGCCTCGCGCGCTTCGTCGATCATAAGTTGCACCGACAGTGCAGTTGCTTGCCAAGCGACATCGTAGTCCGCTTTATGTCGGTGCGCTTGTAAGGTCTTAAAGCTACTGGCGAGAATCTGGAGGTCTCTATTTTTGACCTCACCGACAATTTGCTTGCACAAAGGTCGTAGGTTTCCACTCGCGTAACCTTTAAGGGCTTCAATCAGGTCCACGTGGCTCAACGACCGTCGCACCAGTGCCCTCAGATTGCTCGTGTCCACTCCGGAGCCGAGCATATCGCGTGATACGACATGGCCTATCGCGTGAAATACTGCGTAGTAGGCAGAACTGATGGCGCGGCGCCAGTTTACGTCCGTAAGTCCATCAGCATCCAGCGCGAGTAGGATGGAAGCTTGTTTTAGCAGGTCATGGTGTAACATCAGCGCAGGGCGTCAGTAAGCGGGTGAGTCCACGCCGGACACCGATACAGCCTTATGTGACCCGTCGGGTTCACGCTGTTCGTCCAACACAAAGTAGAGCTCCGGGACAGGGACACCCGGATACGATTCCCGCATGATAGCCAAGTAGCTCTCTTGGACGCTGTCACGGTCGGCCCTGACCTGGTCGAGTGAGGTATTTGCCTTAAACATCAGCTTGACGGTGACCTCGTTGATCCAACCAAATTCTAGTTCGTCGACCTCGAGATCGACTACTGCATCACTCAGCCCTTCGAGGAGCTGACTGCGAGAAAACCTGTTGGCGACGGCTACCATGATCCGAAGGTAGGGAATATGGGGGAGGCTCGGCGTCGGAGTATAGCGTTGTGGTGGTTTGGAACTCACGGCCGACGTACCTGGGGTACCTGCTGGTGCGGTATGCTCACCCCCGCTCCTCCTGCATTTCATCCCAGAAATCGGTGTCGAGCTTTTTGATTTCGAGGGTCTCCTCGGTCTGCATGCAGAGATTGTCGGTGCAGATGTAGGAGGCGAGCTGCTGACCGTCGATGAGGATGAGGGAGACGCCAGTATTGAGGTTGGTGGTGTAGTCCTTGGCATCGCGGGAGCAGCAACCTATTACCCGCTGCGTAATTGCTCAATTTATTCAAATATACGGATACAGTATATCAAGCTTACCATTCCGCATCTACCTCTTCGCAAGCCCCAACCTTTGCGCGTTCCTTCTCCTTAACCATCCACGCCACCCAGCCGCTCCAAAGGATCCCTAACCCCCAGTACACCGGAAATCGCAGGTAGGTATATAAGAGGTTGAAGCTTTCAATCATTGCATCGGGTCCCGCGCGCCAAACCTCAAGCCAGACTTCGATCATGCTAGAGATCAGTGGCAGGATCAAGCCAAACCCAAAGAACGCTACCCCGCATCCATGGAACCACTTCCAAAGTTTTCATCATATCGCAAGGTGAGCCCTCCGATAACGCAAATAATGAGGGTGTCATGCCAGATCAGCATCAATACCAGTTCCCGCAAGTCGCGTACCGAAACTAAGCCACTGTAGAGCAAAAGCACTTCATCCATTACCAATAGTAGCAAGTTTATAGTCTTCCTCTCCCATCCTAAAATTGGCATCGACCACCTTCACCTCCCCTCACGTCAGCCCATACAACGTATTCACAGCCACGTCGATCTCCCGGTCCAAACGCTCGATCTCCCCCCGAACTTCCAGCACCTTCGCCCGCTCCTCCAGGAAAACCGCCTCGAAATCCATGTCCTCCCGCGCCGTCAAGGCCACGAGCTTGCCCGTCTTGCGCGCCTTGTTGACCTCCTTCACGAAGGCCCCGTAGTCGAGACTCGGCCAGTCGGACAGGGCGCGGCCCGGGGTCTCGACCGAGAGACGGCGCGGCAGGCGGCCTGGTTCATCGACGCGACTTGCTGCTTGACGACCGAGGACTGGAAGGGGCTGGGCATAGAGCTGTGAAGCTAGGCAGTGGGCTGCTTAGGCTGTGAGGGCGGGGCAAAAGCCCTCGCCTCGCGCAAGGGCTCGGGACTACTCCGTGAAGACTGTCAGGCCTTTCGCGTCTAGGCCATCGCGTCGCAATCTTCTACCTTACCAAGCCCCCCGTCAGCCTCAGCAACTCTACCTCCGCCACGGCCACCTCGACCTCTTTGGTCGCGATGCTCGTGCGGGCGGCCAACACGCGCAGCTGCGCCTCCCGCACCTGCGTGCCCGTCGCCTGCCCGAGCAGCAGCTCGCGCTCGGCCTGCGCGAAGGCGAGTTCGGCGGTGGGCAGGGTCTGGCGCAGGAAACGCACTTGCGCGAGGAGGCTCGCGCGCTCGGCGTAGGCCTGGCGCAGCTGGGTCTCGAGGGCGAGGCGCTGGGCCGTCTCGCCCTGTTTGGCCTTGGCGGTGGCGAGCGTCGCGTTCTGGCGCTCAAGGTCGCGTAGGCCCCCGTCGAAGATGGTGTAGCTCAGGCGCACGCCGCCCTGCGCGGCCAGCAGGCGGTTCTCGCGCAGGAAGCTCGCGTTGTCGACCTGGTCGAGGTAGGTGCCGTTGACGTAGAGCTGGACGTTGGGCAGGTAGCTCGAGCGTTGGAGGCGCTCGGCCTGGCTGCTGAGCTGGAGGCGTGTTTGCGCTCGACGCAGATCCTCGTTGTCGGCCAGCATCGCGGCGTAGAGGCTGTCGTAAGAGAGCGGTACGCCTTGCGGCAAAACGGGCGACTCGACCTCAAAGGCCGTTTCGGGATCGCGACCCATCAGCAGATTGAGCGCACGCTTGACGTTGGCCAGGGCCAGTCGGAGAGATTGTAGTCCGACCGAATCCGTCGCGAGGTTGGCGCGCTCGGACAGCACGGCCAGCGTATTGCCCTGCCCGAGCTCCCGGCCGCGGGTGATGCGCTCGATGCGCTCGAGCGTGAAGCCGATGTTGCCCTCGGCCAGGGCGATCTGTCGCTCGATGCTCACGGCCTGCAGGTAGACCTCGCTCACCTGCGCGACGGTGGCCTCGCGGCTGCCCTCGATGGCGAGGGCCTGGTCGGCGTCGAGGAGGCGGAGTTGCTCGAGGCGCGCCCGGCCGCGACCGCCGTCGTAGACGAGCCAATTGGCCTCCGGCTGGATCGTGAAGCCGTAGCTCTCCCCGTTGAGATTGAGCGGGCGATTGGCGTCCGAGCTCGGCGGACCGAGCGGGATCGTCACTACCCTACCGTCACCGTAGCCGGCGAAGGTGCTGCCGCGGATTTCGACCCTGGGCCCGATGCCGGCCACGACAGGGGCGACGTTGTTGCGCGAGATCTGGCGGTCGTAGGCGAGGACGGCGAGGGTGGGGTTGTTGGCGAGGGCCAGGGAGATGGCGTCGGCGAGGGGCAGCCGTTCGGCTCGCTCTGCGAGTGGCTGCTGAAGATCGGGAGCGCGCTCGCGGAGCGAGTCAAACGCGCTCTGCCCAGCAAGTTTTGGCGAAAGCCCAAACAAGCCCACCGCCAGCAGCACCACTACCGCCGTGCCCTCAAAGGCGAAGGCCTTGCTGCGGATCGCCGGCTCGACCTCTTCCCTGCTGGCCTGGACCTTCCCGAGCGTCTTGCCCCACTTCAACCCGCGCCGGCCCGAGTTGACGAGCACCAGCATCGCCGGCAAGAGCAGCAGCGTATTGAAGAGCCCGAAGCTCAGCCCGTACGCCATCGCGATGGCCGGACCTTTCAGGAACTGCGCCCCGAGGGAGTTGCTCGACAGCAGCGGCGCGAGTCCGGCCACCGTGGTGAGTGTCGTTAGGAGAATCGGTCGAAAGCGACTGCGCGCACTCTCGCGGAGGCTTTCGCCAAAACTTACCCCCTCGGCCAGTAGCGCATTGTAGGTGCTCACGAAGACCAGCGAGTTGTTGGTGAACACCCCGATCAGCGCGATCGTCCCGATGATCGAGAAGACGTTGAGCGGCGTGTCGTGCACCCAGTGCCCGACCATCACGCCGATGAGTGCGAAGGGGTACAGCGCAAACGTGAGCAGCGCCTGCGAGAAGCTGTTGAAGGCCACGACGATGAGCCCGAGCATAATGAGGAACACCACCGGCATCACGACACCGGCGCTCGCGCCCATCATGGCGGCGTCGCGGTTTTGGCCCTCGACGCTATACACCACACTCGGGTAGCGCTGCCGAGACGTCGGCGAGCACGGCGCCCTCCAGCTCGCCGATGACGGCCGGCGCGGAGACGAGCGCATTGGCGACGTTGGCCTCGACGCGGATCTCGCGCTCGCCGTTGAGGTGATTGATGGCCAGGTTGCCGGTGCCGTAGTCGAGGGTGGCGACCTCGCCCAGCGGGTAGCTCGCGCCCTGCGGCGTGCGGATGCGCAAGTCCGTGAGTTGCTGCTCGGACTGGCGGCCAGCCGTTGGGTAGCGCACCCACACCTCCACCTCCTCGTCGCCGCGCTGAAGACTCTGCGCCTCGACGCCGAAGAAGGCCGAGCGCACCTGGTTCATCACCCCGCCCAGCGTGAGGCCGAGTTGCTCGCCGACGGGCGTGAGGCGCACGATGGCCTCCTGTACGCCGGTCTGGTCGGAGTCCGACACGTCCTTGATGTCGGTGCGGTCCCGCATGGCGGCCTTGAGCTCGTCGCGCGCGCTGCGCAGCTCGGCGAGATCGCTGCCGCGTAGGGCCACCGACACCGGTTTGCCGAAGACGGCCGTCGTGGCGCCGATGCCGTACACGAGGTTGAGGGCCTCCGGGATGGGCGGGGCCTCGGCGCGGATGGCCTCGGTGAGCTCGAAGGAGCTGTAGTCGCGCTGGGCGGAGTTGCTGAACGTGACGCGGAGCCTGCCCTGGTTGTTGCTCGGCCCGGTGATCACCTCGACGTAGGGGATCATGTTCTTGCCGGTCTCCGCCTCGAGCTTCTCGCGCGCGCGGATGGCGGCGTCCTGGATCTCGACGAGGCGGGCCGTCGTGACCTCGAGTGGGGTACCGGGCGGCAAGTCCAACTCGATGAACATGGCCTTGTCGTCGAGATTCGGGAAGAAGGTGAAGCCTTTGGACAGACCGAAGGAGGCGCCGAGGACGCCGACGAAAAGCACCAGCGTGAGCGCGGGCCAAAGCTTGCCGCCCAGCACGAGTTTGCCGAAGGCCGGCTGGTAGACCCGCTCGTTGAGCCACTCGAGACTATCGTTGAAGAAGCGCTCGAAGCGATTCGGTTTGTTGTCGGCCCGCAGCGCCCGCGAGTGCGCGAGGTGACTCGGCAAGAAAAAGAAACTCTCCACCGCGGCGACGGCCAGTACCGCGATCACGACGAAGGCCATTTCGCTGAAGAACTCCCCGGTTTGCGTCGGCAAGAACATAAACATCGAGAAGGCCACCGCCGTGGTGCCGAGGCTGATAAGCACCGGGGTCACCATCTCCATCGTGCCCTCGAGGGCGGCTTGTTTTGGCGAAAGCCCCTTCTTCTTGCTCCACTGTAGAATGTTCTCCCCGATCACCACGCCGTCATCGACGAGGATGCCGAGCACGATTACGAAGCCGAACAGGCTCACGACGTTGATGGTCATGTCTTGGATACCAGCCAGCATAAACATCCCGATAATCGCCACCGGTATCTTGAGCGCCACCCAGAACGCGAGGTACTTGTCGAGGAAAAGCGCCAGCACCAGCAGCACGAGGATGAAGCCCGCGATGCCGTTGTTGGTCATCGTGTCGATGTTCTCCTGCACGTTGACAGCGCCGTTCTCGACGACGGTCAGCGCCACGCCCTCGTGCGTCGCGTTGAAATCGTCTATAAAGGTTTTGGCCGTGGCGGCGTTGTCGAGGATGTTCTCGTCGGGCGTCGCGAAGACGTTAATCACGATGGTGGGCTCCTTGCCGAGGTAACGCTGCCCGGCCTGGTCCTTGAATTGGTCCGTAATCGTGGCGACGTCCTTGAGGTAGACGGCCTCGCCGGAGCGTCCGGTTTTTACCAAAACATTGTACAGGTCGCGCGCGAAATAGCCCTTGTCGTCGGCCTTGATGTTGATGTTGCGATCACCGGTCTTGATCTCCCCGCCGAAGGTCTCGACGTTGCTCGCCTGCACGGCCCTGGCCACGTCCTCGAAGGTGAGGTCGTAGCGCCGCAGAGCCGACTCACTCACGGCGATCTCGATCTCCTGCGCGAGCGCGCCCGCCACCACGATGTCGGAGATGCCGGGCTTGGTGAGCAGCTTGCGCTCGATCTGGTCGGCGAGGTCTTTCTTGGTCTGCAGACTCACCTCACCGGTGATCGCGAAGGCCAGCGCGAGGTCCTTGACGTCGCGCTCCTCGACCACGGGCGGCTCCACGCCCCTGGGGAAATTATTGATCTTGTCGACGGCGTTCTTGACGAGGCCCAATACGAGGTTGGACTTCGCGTCCTCGAGCAGCTCGACGGAAACCGTTCCGATGTTGGCCTTCGAGCTGCTCGTGACGCGATCCACGCCCTTGACGCCCTTGAGCTCCTCCTCGATCTTGAGCACGACCCCCTCCTCGACCTGCTCGGGGGTGGCGCCCGGGTACACCACGGCGATGTCGATGAAGCGGACCTTGGCCTTCGGGAAGTAGGTGGTCTGCGTTTGCATCAGGCGCAGGCCTCCGAGCACGACGATGAGCAGGACGCAGAGATTGGCGATGGCGGGGTGGGAGATGAAGAACTTGGTGATGCTTCTCATGTGGGAAGTTTTTCAACGCAAAGGCGCAAAGCGAGGCACGCGAAGGGCGCAAAGGCAGGACAGGTAGGACTTACAGGGGTGATGGGTCGACGGGCGGCTAGACGAGCCTCTGCGCACTTCGTGGCTTCGCGCTTTCGCGATAAGCGCCGCAGGCACATCGATCGAATTGATTACAGAGCCCGAGTCCCCACCACGCTCCCGTCCAGCGGAGCGACGATGACGCGATCGCCAGCTGCGAGGCCCCGCAGGTAGACTTTATCCGCCTCGATGAGCGCGACGGTGACGGGCTTGACCTGGACGGTGGAGTCGGCCACGACGTAGACGTTGCCGTCGCGGGTGAGGGCCTGTTTGGGCAGCACGGCGACTTGCGTCAAAACCTGCCCGTCGAGTTCGGCCTCGAGGTAGAGACCTGAGTAAAGGCCCGCGCCGGACACGCGCGCGAAGGCCGTGAGGGTCTGGGTGCCGGCGTCGAGGTCGGTGGCGAAACGATTGACGCGCCCGCGGTAGACTTTCCCGGTGGCCGCATCGCGCAGCGCGAGCGTGCTGCCCGGGCGAACGAGAGCGACGGCGACGTTGGGCACGGCGAGCCGGACCTCGTATTCGTCGGTGCGGCTGAGGGTGGCGAGCGGCTGGCCGGGTTGCACGATCGAGCCGGCCTGTACGCTGGCCATCGTGAGTTTGCCGGAGAAGGGCGCCCGGACCACAAAATCTTCGAGGGTCGCCTCCTGCGCCTTGATGCGGTAGTACTGTCCGTCGACGCCGTTGACGGCAAGGTAGTAGCGTAAGGTTTCGGTGGCGGGTGTCGGGAGGGCGGGCAGTGGCTTGGCAGGATCGATGCCGTCCGCGAAAGCCTTGTAACTGGCGTAGGCCTGCGGGTGGTCGAGACTCAGCGTCGGCAGCAGGCGCACGAGCGCGGAGGCGAACTCGGCGCGGGCGGCCCGGAGGTTCATCCGCAGGTTTTTGTCGTCGATCGCTAGGATGACTTCGCCCTTGCGGTAGGCGGTGCCCTCCTGGAGGATTTTGCCCGTCGGCAAGACGAGTCCTGGGACCTGCGTCGCAATCGTGGCCTCCTGCAGCGGCACGACGCGCCCGGTGAGCATGATCGGCTGCGAGATGTCTGCGATGGTGGCGGCCTCCGTGGGGTAGGTTTTGGCGGAAGCCGCGAGGCCTGGAGTTTTGGCGGAAGCCGCGGCGACGTCGGAGTCGGGCGTTTTGGCGGAAGCCTCCTCGGCGTTGGAGCAGCCTACCGACGCAAGGGACAGCAGGGCGAAGAGGGCGTAGTAGAGCTTTGTCATCAGGCGTACGGGATGGCGTTCGTGAGGGTGCGACGTGGGCACGGGGGGTAAAGGGGTGGGACGAACGGTGGTTCAATCGTTTGATTGAATAAAATGATTGACTATTCCACATCGACCTGTGTATTACGAGATATTGCGCTGATAAACAGCAGCTTTCGCCAAAACGCAGGCTTGAAAAAACAGCCTCGCAAAACATGAGCGGCGCACTTTCGGTTAACCCCTGCTACATGCCCCAGCCCGCGAACCAATCTTCCGACACGATGATTACGCCCGAGGCGATGGCCGGTCTGCCGACCAAGGACCGCATTCTGGCGGCGGCGGCGCAGGTGTTTACGGAAAAGGGCTTCGCGGCTACAACGACGCGCGAGATCGCCGAACTGGCGGGCGTCAACATCGCGACGCTCCACTACCACCACCGCTCGAAGGAGGTGCTGTTCGAGCAGGTCGCGCACGGGGCGATGGACCGGTTTCGCGAGATCCACGACGAGGTCTTCGATATCGAGCTGCCGCTGCGCGACATCATCCACGCCTTCGTCGACAAATACACCGACCTACTGCTGGCACGGCCCTACCTCGTGATGTTCGTGATGTCGGAGTCGGAGAAGGACCCGGCTCAATTTTCGGAGGTCGTCAATTTTCGGGAGTGGGCCGGCACCATCACGGCCTGTCTCGGCAAGGCTGTGGCCGAGGGCACGATCCGACCGGTCGAGCCCTTCGATTTCATCAGCAACCTCGTGGGGATGACGGTCTATCCCTTCCTGACGCGGGCCATGACGATGCACGAGTTCGAGATGACGGCGGAGGAGTTTCGCGAGCGCGTAGAGGCCAGGAAGGCGAGCGTCCCGGCGATGTTGTGGGGGTGGCTGAAATTGTGATTGGGCCTCAGCCGCGACCTAGCCCACCATCACAGTCCTACCTTCGCCCCACATGCCCCTCCACCGCGCCGACACCTCCCGCTTCCTCCGCAAGCTCACCGCGCGCCGCGTCTGGAACGCCACCAAGGTCGGCGCGAGCTACTACGCTACCCGCATCACGCGCAAGCCTATCCAGTGGGGCTCCCCGATCACCATCTCCGTCGAGCCGACCACGGCCTGCAACCTGCGCTGCCCGGAGTGCCCGAGTGGCCTGCGGCAATTCAGTCGCCCGACCGGTAATCTCAAGCAGGACTTTTTCCGCGACACCATCGCGCAGCTCCACCGCGACCTGGTCTACCTGATCTTCTACTTTCAGGGGGAGCCGTATATCAACCCGGGCTTCCTCGACATGGTCAAGCACGCGCACGAGCGCGGCATCTACACCATCACGAGCACCAACGGGCACTTTCTGAGCCCGAAGAACGCCCGCGCCACGGTCGAGAGCGGACTGGACCGCGTCATCATCTCCGTCGACGGCACCGACCAGCGTACCTACGAGGCCTACCGCAAGGAAGGCAAGCTCGAAAACGTGCTCCAGGGCGCGCGTAACCTCGTCAAGGCCCGCGAAGAGGCGGGCGTCAACCATCCTCATATCATCTTCCAGTTCCTGGTCGTCAAGCCCAACGAGCACCAGATCCCGGACATCTATCGCCTCGCCGAGGAGGTCGGCGTCGACGAGGTCAAGCTGAAGACAGCCCAAGTCTACGACTTCGAATTCGGCAACGAACTCATCCCGACGCAGGATAAGTACAGCCGCTACGCCCGCCAGGCAGACGGCCGCTACCGCATCAAAAACCAACTCCTCGACCACTGCTGGAAGCTCTGGCACTCCTGCGTCATTACCTGGGACGGGCTGGTGGTGCCCTGCTGTTTCGACAAGGATGCGGAGTTTAGATTGGGTGATTTAAAGGATAAATCTTTCAAGGAGATCTGGCACTCCAAAGCCTATGATCGCTTTCGCAAATCGATTCTCCGCGGGCGGGAGAATATTGAAATTTGCAAGAATTGCACGGAAGGCTGTAAGGTCTGGGAGTCGGCGGGGGTGTGACTCAGGATTACCGAAAGCTCAAGCATACCTGGGTTTCCCGGGCTTTAGCCCGGCCCGTGTGACGCGCCGCACGGTCGGCAATACTTTCGGGGCGGGCTAAAGCCCGGAAAATCCAAGTGAGCCATATCCGGCCCTACTTCGAATCGTTTTTTACCCCAATCTCCATCCCGATCAATCTACTTTTCCCTGGCCCCAGTCTCACCTCCTCCTCACCGTCTCGAAACGCATTCACACCGCAACTCATCGGTTCGATGGCGAGGCTGTCCTGCATCGGGGGGACGAAGAGCTGGGTGTAGCGTACGTCGCCGGACTGTTTTAGCGACAGCCCGTAGTCCGGTCCGCGGAGGATGATATCGCGGGAGTTCAGATCCGAAAGGCGGAAGCAGTCGTCCCACGTAAGGTCGATGGGCGTGGGTTGTTTTGGCGAAAGCCCGTGCGTTAGCCTTCCTGTCGGTAGCGCCTTCCGCAGTTCTACGTGCTGGTTGGGCGGCATTTCGACGTGCCACTTTGAGGTGCCTTCCGGCAAAACGAAATACGGGTGCCAACACATCCCCACCGGAACGGCAATGGTCTCG
This sequence comes from Lewinellaceae bacterium, assembly GCA_963837005.1. Lineage (GTDB taxonomy): Bacteria > Bacteroidota > Bacteroidia > Chitinophagales > Saprospiraceae > CALDTK01. Next base: position 214,057 of record CAWIMC010000021.1, on the reverse strand, counting down.
AGGTTCGTCGCCGCGAGCAACCATGTGAAGCGCTCCTCGCGGAGGTCCAGCGCGAGCGTGAGGTCAAACTGCACAGTAAAGGGGTAGGCCGAATTTGCCGCCGATGAAGAGAGGTACCGCAGGGTAGCCTGTACCCGGTCGGCACCGAGCCGCACACTCGTAAGCCTGAAGGCCGTACCGAGGCCAAAGCCATGCAAGGCCGTCCCCGTTTCGGGATCGTTGATCTCGAAGCTATAGTCCTGCCCCGCCCAGGTGTAGGAACCTTCGGCGAGGCGATTGGGGAAGGGTAAAATGCTTAGGCTGAAGGAATACTTGTTGCGCGAAAGGGCTGCGGCATCTTCGTAGTGCGCAAGCAGATCACGGCCGCCCAGCCGGACTTGGTGCACGTAGCCAGCGGCCTCCGGGATAAAGCTCACGTGACTCCGCTCGGTACCGAGCGTCACTAGGGAGTGCTCGCCAAACGGCGTGCGCGAGAGTCGGGCGGTCATAGATCAGGTCTCAGATTGGCGGCCAAAATAGTCCCGTATCTCAGCTGCCGCCTAACCCGTTTGCTAAGAGCTACTAGCTTCGCGTCCCAATCCCCTCAGGATATGTCTCACCAGCCGCTCGCCTTTACGCTCGTCAAAACGGTGGTCACCGCACAGGATGAGGGGCGCTCGCTGCACCCAACGATTCATACGGCGTGGGACCTCCTGCGCGAGTTAATTGGCGACTCCATCAGCCGTCTCGAGCAAACCGTCGCCTGGGGGCCCGACCACCAGGAAGAACTTCGGCAGATGATCGATGCGGTACGGGATTGCTTCGAGGCCGACCCCACGCTCGAAACCGAGATCCAGACCCTCATCGACGAGAGTGAGCGGATCACCAACCTTACCGAATTTCCGTCTGCCGCACCTTCGGTAGACGCTCACGATCAAGCGCCACAGGCTCCCGCCGATTCACGCTCCCACAATGTCATTGCTTCCGATAGCACCGAAGTCCGCCGCGCCGCCATCCCCATGATCGTCCTCGACGAGGAGCTCGACGCCGAACTGTCCGAGACTGACGTAGGGTCCGAAGCGCCGCCGCCCGCCGTCGAGCACGTCCACCTAACGGAGAGGCCCTACGTCTCCGCAGAGCCAGTCATGTTCATCGACCGTTCGACGGTTGCGGCTGATACGGTAGCCCAGGCGGCAACGAGCAACAAGTTGCCCTTTCGAGTAGAGCCTGAGCAGCTACCCAGGTCGTCGGCAAAAGCGAACGTTACCTGGCTCTACGTGCTACTCGGCCTACTCGCCCTAGCTCTTCTGGCGGGCGCGGGCTACCTCCTGTTCGAGAGGAGTAAAGAGGTCACAGCTGTAGAATCGTCCCCAGACGCTAACACGATACTCCCCCCGGCGACACTCGCCGTGGCGACTGCGCCGCGCGTCGCCGAACTACGAGATGCCGGTGACCTAGCCGGTGCCCGTCAGGCGCAGGCCGACTACATCGACGCTCTCCAAAACTCCAATGCGCCTGCGGAGCTGCGGTCGGAGGCATTTGCAGAACTAGCCGCGCTCGCTTCGCTCGCCGAGTCCCCACTCGACGCGGTCACCACACAACTGCGTAGCCTCGAGCTCGCCCGCGAGGCAAGCGGTGACGACAGTGCCGCGGCCGCCACGGCTCACCTCAAACTCGCCGAGTACTACCTCAACAATGGCGAGACCCAAATGGCCGATAGCCACTTTCGGCAGGGCCGTCGAACCCTGACGCAGCCGGGGGCTACCCCGAACGCGGAGCAGCAGTCGCAACTCGATAAGCTGCAAACCATCCTGGCGGGCCAGTAGCACAGGGAGGTCAAGGCGCTTTCCAGCAAAACGTACGCTCGGGCTCCCGTGAGCCCCACCCACATCGCAGGGCACTCCCGTCGGACAGCAGCTGCAGAAAATCGGCGCGCTCGATCTCGACACGCATAACGCAAAACCGCGCGAAGGCCTCGGCTTCAGCGGAAGAACTTAGTTCTGGGAACCCGGCGGGCAAGTCGCTGGCCGGGCCGGGAAGCACTGTCCCGGGCGGGTGTTGCGTCGAGTAATTGGCCCGGGCCTTGGGCGAAACCTGCGACCACGACTCCGAGCGCACCTCAGGGTCCGTGACTTCGTGCGTACGCCCGTAGAGGCGTAGTTGACAACGGTCGTCCCCATGGTAAAAGAGCACTGCGACCCGCGGATCGTCGGCGAGCTGCGCCATCTTATCCGAGCGGCGGTCGGTGTACCAGGAGAGAGAACACATTCCTGCATCCACGTCGCGCAAAACGACAATTCTGTTGTCGAGCGCGGTGGCGAGCGCTGGCCAGTGCCACGGGTGCCGCGCCGAGGCTACGGCTTCGCGGAGTTGATCGCGGACGTACGCGAGGACCTCGGCGGCGGAGGTAAGGGGGGGCGAAAGCATATCACTGCAAACGAGCATGGGAGATATAGGTGTACGAGAGGGGTAGATTTGCGCCTCCCAAACCAAATCGATGTACTACGAATTTTTCCTCGCCATCCTCGGGGCGCTGTTCTCGGTGGTTAACCCACTCGGCGCGGTCCCGGTGTTCCTCGCGCTAACACCGAACTACACGCCCGCCGAGCGCAAGGGAACGGCCCTGCGGACCTCCATCTACTTCGCCGTCCTCCTTACCGCGTTCTACTTCGGCGGAACTTTCATCTTACAGTTCTTCGGCATCTCGCTCAGCGCCATGCGGATCGCGGGCGGACTGGTCATCCTAGCCTCGGGCTACGGCCTGCTTTACGGCAAGATGGAAGACTCGCGGGCGATGAACAAAAAAGTACGACAGGAGGCCCTCCAGAAAGACGACATCAGCTTTAGCCCGATGGCGATGCCGATGCTCAGCGGCCCTGGCAGTATATCGCTTCTGATTGGCTACTCCGGTCAGTACGCTGCCGTCAACCAGCGCCTCACAGTCGTCGCGGTAATCGCGGTGCTGGCAATCATGATCTACCTCATCCTGGTGTCCTCGCCGAAACTGTTTAAAATCCTGGGCTTCGCTGGCCTGCAGGCCATGACGCGGATCATGGGCTTTATCGTGATGGCGATCGGCGTGCAGTACGTCATTTCAGGAGTCGTGCAGCTGGCAACCGAGTTCTTGGAGGGGTAAGGACAGGCGCGCTCTGGATAGCCCAACCGCCCTTTTAACCCTTCACTAACCAGACTTTAGCTTGTCGCTAAAACCTTCGCGTAGAGGGGGTAAATAGTTTTGTGGGCACACTACCAAACCTTCCCCCATGTGCGCCCACTCTACCCTTGCCTCCGCGTTTAGTGCGCTCTGCTTCACGCTCGTGATGCTGCTCTCCGCCTGTGGCCCCGCAAAGCTTCTCGAGCGAGACCGCCCGGAAGCCGCTTTCGAGAAGGCCCTCAAGAAACTCGAACGCGATCCCAAGAGATCTGCCGAACTCATCGCTGTGGTTGCGGAGTCGTACGCGCAACTTCAATCCGGTGACCAATACGTTCTCGCGGAGGCGAAACTTGACGCTCGAGACTCGTACGGAGAGCGCACCGTAGCCACACTCATCGACTTGGCTGACCGTCGCGCTCGCGTCGAGGCCCTACGACGGCGCTCAAAGCGAGTCGTGCGCGTCGAGGCCTGGGACTCCGAACCCGACTACGCTTCCGAGCTGGTCATCGCAAAGCGAACCGCGGCCCGACGACTGCTCGCCGGCGCGGAAACCAAGTTAGCGGTGGCACAATCCGGAGACCGATTCTCGGCGAGGCAAGGCGTCGAGCTCCTGCAGCGCCGCAAGCGCTACACGTCGGTCGATGACGCGGCAAGCCTGGAGGCCGACCTGCGGGACCTCGGCACCCTGCGCGTCGTGGCGCAGGTCGATGGCGACGCGCGTGGGGCGGAAGGTCTTCTCCAGCGAAGCCTCCAAAATAGCCTCCGCACGGAGTGGGTCACGACCGCGGGCCGGGGCGAGCAATCCGAAGCGTGGGCCGATATGTACGCCATCTTAGACGTCCCGTTGGTGCGACCGCTTACCGTCCAGGAAACCATCGAAACCCATGAGTATAGCCGCGAGATTACCACGCTCCGGGAGTGTGGCGTGGATACGGCCGGTCGGGTGCGCTACGATACCCTCCGGCAGACCGTGCTCGCCACGGTGACGACCTCGTGCCGTACGTTCGAGCAAAGGGTCGAGGCCATGGTGCTCCTCACCGATCGGGGAGGCGTGCCACTACGCGAGTACAGCCGCAGTGGGCGGGCCAGTACAACGCGTACCAGGGTGGACATCAGAGGAGATCGACGGGCCTTGGAAGGGGTGACGGTGCCTTCCGGCAAAACGGGCACAGTGGGTGTGAGGGAAAGCTCGGAACTCGTGCAGGGAGCACTGCATAACTTAGCCCGCACACTCGGCAAAATAGACGCTGACGGACTGCTCGGCGAACGCCTCCTCGCTTCTACAGAATAGGTGGTAGACGCCAAACGCGGCGGCAACCTTGGCACGAAGGTAGTTTTGCATAGCCTCGCCGCGACGAATACACCTCCCATGCCCAAGTCACTTCTTTTCCGTTATTTTCTGTTCGCGACTACGGTGGTGACGGTCGTAACAGCAAGCAGTTCATGTACATGTGTGACTTGTGACGAGGAGGAGGAGGTGCAGCAACTCGCCGCCGGCAAGCCTTGGGACGACAGCCTTTTTGTGTTCCGAGAGCGTATCCTCGGACTGCTCGCCAACGATCGTGAACTCTTCACGATCACGCAGAGCGAGTTTATCCGCCACACGATGCTCGACGACTCTACCCTGTTGGAGATCGAGCGCCGCCCCCTGTTGCGGCAGTATGCCAACAGCGGCCAGCCCGCACTGCACCCGGTGGTCTTTGCCCGCAGCATTAAAGACATCGGCAACGGTGAGGAACTCATTCAGTTTTCGCTGATCCAGAATCCCGCCGCCTCCCAGATTCTCTCGATCGATAGCCTCGGAGTGGAGCCCTTGAGCGCGGTCTTCGGGGGTGAGGTCGTCGGTGCGTTCGATCGTACCGGGACGGTCTACCTACAGCCTGTCTATCGCCGCGACACACGACGCGTGGCCGTGATGCGCTTCGAACTCAGGACCGACCCGACGTTTACGAACTTCGTGTCGATCCGGTACACCGGCCTCATCGACTTCCCGAACGTTCGTGAGACTGAGCGTGCGGTGTCGACCATTAAGTGGCTCGACGGCAATTTTTATCTCGCCACCAAACAAGGGGCCTACCTGATCAGCAGGGCGGGGATTGCCGAGCGCATCATTGCGCCCTCGGCCGACATCCGCGACGTGTTCCGGTACGAGGGGATCTACTACGCGACGCAGTCGTCTACGGGACAGCTTTACGAAAGTCAGGACGGCCTGGCGTGGACGACCTCCGGGATCGTCACCGACCTCCGACTCGTGCGGGTGTTCGGTGACAAACTCCTCAGCCACAATTTTGAAGGTTGGCTCTGGAACATTACCAACGACGTGCGCCAGCAGTCTTCGCCCCTGGCGCTCAACCGCGACTTCCCACTGGAGAACGATAAGTACTTCGGGCTCGTCAACTTGCGCGGTCGCTTTTACATGAGTGTCGACAAGCACCTGGTGTGCGCGAACGAGCTGCGGGCGATGCCCTAGCAAACCAGGGGTTTATGCCGCGACCCCTACTTGCGTGTGGTACAGATATTGCCACTCTCTTGCTGAATTACGCACGTCTCTATTGCCTCCCCGACTTCTCCGTACGCGACTCCTGCTGCTCGGGCTGTGCCTTCTGTTGGGCGTGGGGCCGGACGTTTTGGCGCAAGCCCCGACGGCAGCGGACTCGACCGGGATCGTCGCCCACCTGATCGGCGATCTGCGCACCGGGCACGTGCGCGCCCTGCGTGACCTCGCTACCCTCGTCGAAGACCCGCGCGAAGGACCTCGCGCCCGTCAGGCGCTCGTCCAGCATACCTACTTTGATGGTGCCGTTGACCCGGCCGTCGCCTCTCGACAGGCGCTGCTCGATTTTTATTACGCCAATGCGGACTCGTTGCGCTACAGTGAACTGCTCGCGGGATTTCTGGTGCGACCGCTCGAACGTCAACCCGTCGAGTACGTCCTCACGAGTCTCGATGCCCACCAGCGCTCCGACCGTTCGATGCACCTCCGCAAGTACGTACTTTACACCGAGCAGGCCGTCGCGCACAAGAGCGTCGGCGACCTTCGGGACCTGGCCGAGAAGATTGCGGACCTCCACCTGATCGAGGGCCAGACCTTCTTGCTCGACTGGCTCGATGGGGAGGCCGCCCGGCTGCTGTCTACCGACCTCGACGCCTTTCTCCACTACCTCGACCAGCTTATGCTACGGCCGAGTCCGGAGGTGGCCGACGCCCTCTTCGCCGCGGAGGGGCACGGCTACCTACGGCCGGGTTCAATGGCGCAGTACCTCAGTCGGCTGTGCAACGTACCGTTTAGCCCTGCGTGGGACAGCAAAGTTCACCGCGCGCACTACGACAACCTCCTGGACTCTCTCGGGAGCCTGGCGCGGGTGCGGGAGTTCGGCTACGAGACCTCGGTCGGGTTTAGCACCAAGCACTTCCGCGAGCCAGTAGACTACTTCGGCCGCATCCTCGCGCGCCAGGCCTCGCCGAGCTACGTGCAGCACAATGCGCTGCTCGACCTAGCCGCCACGCACCATCCGCGAGCGCTGTTTTACATGAGTACTCAGTTCCTCGCTGCTCGGCAGGGACGCTCTGCGGCGTACCCGCCGGTGTATTACCTCCACACCTTGCGGAAAATGGCGAATCTCGCCGTGAGCGTTAAAGACGCCAGCGGGGAATTTGTGTACCAACTCGAGGTCACCGGCGACCGGACGGCCTGGATCAACTACGTGCGCTACTGGGCGACCCGCTACGAAGACTACGACTACGACGAGCACCGCGGGAGCTTCGTCAACCGCCACGATCAGACCCTCGAAACCGAGAACCTCGAACGCCTCTTCCGTTTGCTCAACTCCGAAAGCAGCACGGTCGCCCTCCAAGCCTACAGCAACGCTGACGCGGGCCGACCCCGTGGAGGTGGGCCTGCTGGTGCTCAAATACAAGGATCTCCTACGCTCGACCAATCCCCGCGTCCCAGCGCTCAAGGACGGTCACCTCGAGAATACCGCTCAGCTCACGGGCTACTGCCTCCAGAACCGCATTGACTTCCTGGCGGAACCTCAGTTGCGCACCAGACTGGACAGCCTTTTGCTCCCGCTGGACCCACGGCTCCGCATCGGCCTCGAAAACCGCATTCTTGCCGAGGCGCAGCTCTCTGAGCTTACCGCCATCGAGTACTGGGCCGCGATCCATCAGTACGACCTCGAGGCGGGCTTCTCGGTCGGGCGCATCCTCGACTATGCCTACTCGCAGCACTGGGATGAGCTCACGGCCTCGGATGCACAACTCCGGCTCTTCCTCAAGAAGGCGGTGCTCTTCTCTCGCATGGAGGGTATCGGGATCAGCGACAGCTACCTCATCAAATTCGCGAGCATCGGACCGCTTGCGCGAAAACGTATCGAAGACCTCATCCGCAGCGAGTCAGACAAGCAAATCTCGCGTACCCTCAAGCGCCTCCTCGCCATCGACCAGGCCGTGCAGGGTGGGTTGAGCGAGGTAGACGACTTTTTAGAGTCACCCGAGGTCTTCACCCGCGAGGAAGCCACTGAATTACCGCCACCGACGCTCGAACAACTCAGTGAACTCCTCTGGCGCACCTCCGACGCGAGCACGGCCAAGGCGCGCAGCCTCTACAACGCCTATTTGCGCCAGCATCTCACCCTCCAGATCGTCCCCGATCTAATGAGCCTCCTGATCCGCGAAGACCATCCCGAGACCGTCGCTGGACTCCTTTCCACGGTCTATCACTACACCTGGGAAGACCAGACCCGGGTGCAGTCGGCCTCCTGGCTCGAGCACTGGCAGGCCCACAACGAAACCTACCGGAAGTGGGGCGGGGCCTTTTACAAGCAGCACGTCACGAAGCTGAAAGCCGCCGAACGGGTCACGGGCGTGGAACTCAATGCCATCCTCACCTCGCCATACTTCGACCCAGCTGATCGCCCCCTCGTGCTCGCCTCCCTGTCGAAACTCGCCAGCCCGCGGCAGCTCTTCATGTTGCGCTTTACGCCCGCCCTGAGCTGGGCGGAGCACACCGTTCTCGACCCCCTCCCGCTCAAGTACAAGGACCTTCAGGACCTCGACAAACTTTTCGACGCCGCAGACCCCGCGCCACTCGTCGACTATATCCTCGCTCGTGCTGCCGACCTCGACGCCGAGACGATGGGCAAACTCGTCAACGAACTCATGCGCAAGCCATGGATCGATGACCTGCTCGACGATCCGGGTTTCGCTTACGCCAAAACCTTCAGCGCTGCCCTCGAAGCCTACCTCGAGCAAAGCGCGTACCTCTCGGAGTTCGAAGAGCAGTACACGACGCTCAATCTCGCTCGCCTTGCCTTCATCGGCAAAACCGCGCAGGAGCGTCTCCAGGCCAGTCTCACGCTCGACGTCGACGCCGCCGCCCGCCTCCGCATCCAGGAGACCATCCTCGCCCGCGTCGCTTACGGGGACCTCGCCGAGGTCGTATCGCTCTACCCGCGGCTCCAGAGCAGCGCCGGAAAGCGCCCCTACAATTTCCTCAATCGGGACTTCGGCCTCCCGATCTTCGAGCTCACGGCCAGTGCCGACGTCGACACCTTCGTGGCGCGACACACGCGCCTGCGGCCGCGCGACCTCTACCTTGCTTATCTCAGGGACTTCGGGCTCGACCTCGAGCTCACGGACGGGCGGCTCGACTACGTCAAGATCTACCAAATTCTCAGTTACGATATCGTGTTGCCGTTTATCGGCGGCGGAGGCAATCGGCGCGACTGGTACACCTACGGCGTCATCCGCCTGCTCGAACTCGACGAGGGCACGCGCCTGGGCTTCCACGAGAAGCTCAACGAAAACCAGTGGTTCTACTCCTACACTTCCAGCAAGCGTGCGGATGCCTGGTCGCACTACCTGCTCAAGACCGGGAAGGTGAGCGCCGCGGAGGCGCACCTTCTACCGAGCTTTAATACTGCCAGCGCCGAGGAGCAGTGAGGGTTAGCGAACTAGGCTTCAGACCAATAACGCTTTTTTAAGATTTTGTCGTAGCTAAAGTACGATCTATCGCGTTTGGATGTGCAGACTACCTCGCCACTATGCGCTATACCCGCCCCACCCTCCTCCTCCTTTTCCTTCTCGTGCTCGGCTTCACGGCCGAAGCGCAGCGCGGGGGCCGCAACGACGGCTCTAATCGCCGGCAGAATCCCAGAGCAAGTGATCGCGGCCGCGGAGGAGACCTTTCCGATCTCAAGTTTCAGGATCGGCTTTGGTATGGGGCGGGGGGCACCTTCTTCTTTCAAGGCAATAACGGGACCTCGTACGCGACGCTTGGACTCACGCCCCAAATTGGCTATAAGTTCAACGAGTTCCTGAGTGCGGGACCACGATTCGGGGTGACCAACACTTTTGCCAAGGATTTTGCCTCCTTTGGCAACGGTGGCGAAATTGAGCGTCGACGCTTCAGTCTGCTCGACCTGTCCGCCGGTGGCTTCGTCCGAGGTCGTTACCGATCGCTGTACATCCAGGGGGAGTACAGCGTACTCTCACAGCAAAACGCCTTCCAGGGCGGGATCCGCGGCACTGTCCTGATCGATGACGGTACCAACGAAGTTGCCAAGGCACGCACGAGCGTAGACCAGCTACAGATCGGAATTGGATACAATCCTAGCCAGGGGACCCTCGGCTCCGATATTGGCATTTACTACAACCTCTTCGACGACGTGAATTCAGTGCGCTCCGCGATCGAGTTCCGCTTTATGCTGACCTTCGGGTACTAGGCAATGCGCTAATTGCCGCCCCCGAAACTGATCCTCGCCCCGGCCATCACCTGAATGCCCGCCTGCGGGTAGACGCCTTTGTAGAGGTAGGTATCGCCGCCTTCCAGCGAGCTGTACGGATCGCCGGGGCGAGGGTCGAAGCCTGGACTGTTATACCGGTAGCTATAGCCGTTCGTGATCGGATGTCCGTTGGTTAGGTTCTGAAGCTGTAGCGTGAACAGCGTCCTCGGGCTGCTAGCCGGCGCAAAGCGCAGTTCCAGATCGAGCCGCGCGTAAGCAGGTAGCTCGGCCGCGGGCGCTACCGGAGTTATCGACGTACTGTTTGCCGACCACGTTACCCCATAGCGCCACGTCGAAACGGCTTTCGTAGGCGCCCGTCATACTGTAGGTGAGTCCGAGATTGGCCACGACGGCAGGCGAGAATGCGATCGGTACGTCTTCGCGCACGATGACGTCCTGCACGCCGGTCTCGAAATTGTCCACCCGCTCGTCGTAGCGCGCGATGCGATTGCGGCTCACGGCCAGGTTGCCGTCGGCGCGCCAGGAGGTCTCGTATCCACCCGCCGTCCCGGTAGCCAGTACGTAAGCCGCGCTCATCTCGACGCCCACCCGGTAGGAGTCGTCCGTATTCACGCGGATGGCCTCGCCCACCTCGTTCAGGGCTCCCGTCAACACGAGTTGATCTTCGTACAGCATGTAGTACGCACCTACTTCGTAGCTCAACTTTTGCCGGGGCGAGGAGCGCAGGCCGACTTCGAGGTTGTACAGCTTTTCGGCCTTCGGGGTCTGCCCTTGTGGGGCGTCTTGGAAGTCGTTGCGGTTTGGTTCGCGCTGGCCGACGGCGGCGGAAAAGTACAGGTCCGTCGGTGCTTTCTCCGAGGCACCGGGGAGGCCGACGAGCTGTTGCGTGTAGCCCAGTTTGGGGTTGAAGAAGGTATGCTGCCCGCTCGCCCGCGGGTTCTGGTCTTCACTCGTGAACTCGGCCTCGTAGCGGACGTGGCGCAGCTGCAGGTCGACGTACAGCAAGCCGCGCGGGGTGACTTGGTAGTTCGCTTTCGCAAAACCGTTGATATCATCCTTCGTGGCTGAGTTTTCATAAAAATTGCCACGAGTAGCGTTTTGCAACGCTGTGTTGACCACAAAGGGAACCGTCCCGAAGTGATCACCTTCGTAGCGCGAGTACCCCGCGCTCGAGGTCGTCGACAGTTTTGGCGAAAGCTGCCCACTTAGCGTCGCGATGCCCCCGTAGAAATCATTGTCGAGCCACTTGCGGCGCACCAAGTCTGTCTCGAGCGTGTCAAAGCCCCGGCCGGGGAAGAAGTCGCCGAAGGTTTCGTCCGTGCGCCAATCCTCGAAGTAGCCGCGGCCTTTGGTGTAGTGCCCAGTCAGCTGCAAGAGCCAATTGTCCGAAAGCGCCTCAGAGAACAGCAGCTGCCCGTGCGACTGGCGGTAGTTGTCGGTCTGGTCGTCGTAAAAGCTGCCGTCCGAGCGCTGGCCGGCGGGATTGAAGGTCCGCAGCTGCGGATCGCGGGCGAAGGACTGCGGGATGCCGAACCAACTTTGGTAAGTCACCTCCTTGCCGGTCCACCCGATGAACTGTAATCTGCGCGTATCACTGATGGCCCAACTGGTGCCGAGGTAAGCGCTCCCCAATTGACTCGACGCCCGGTCCACGAAGCCATCGCTGCGGATGTAGCTCAGTCGGGCCTCGGCGCTCAGGCCACTGGCACTCTCGCCTGTGTTCGCCTTCAGCATCCCACGCGCCGTCCCGAAGCTACCGCCGCCGAGTTCGCCCGTGAGGGACGCGCGTGTGCTCGGCGCATTAGTCACCATGTTGAGGTTGGCCCCGAAGGCCCCGGCGCCGTAGGTGCTCCCGCCCACGCCGCGCTGGAGTTGGAGTGAACTGGTGCTGCTCACGAAGTCCGGCATGTTGACCCAGAAGACGCCCTGCGACTCGGAGTCGTTGAGCGGCACGCCGTTGACGGTCACGTTGACGCGCGTGGCGTCGGCGCCCCGGATGCGGATGCCGGTGTAGCCGACGCCATTACCCGCATCCGAGGTGTACACGGCGCCGGGGGTGCGCCGCAACAGGAACGGAATGTCCTGGCCGGGATTGGCCGCCGCGAGACTGTCGCCGCTGATGTTCTGGAAGGTGAAGGGGTCGTCGGACTTCGCGCGGACCGCGCGCACCACCGCGGAGGCCAGGAGTTCCTGGGCCGGCTGCAGGCGGATCGGACGACTATTAACGGCGTCCACGGCGCTCAGGTCCACACGCCGCGGCGCATACCCGACGTAGCGTATCCGAGCTGCGCTAAGCGGGGCGTCGAGATCTCCCCAATCCACGTAACCCCGTTCGTCGGTAAGCCGAATATCGATCACCTCGGCGGCGGTGGCGTCTGCGCCAAGCAATTCAACCGTCGCGCCGATTATCGGCAGGCGCTCCTCATCGACGACCGTCAGTGAGGTGACCGATGTCGGGGTCTGCGCCTGGGCAAAGACGACGGACAGGAGGAGCGCGAGGATGAGTGATGGGCGCGTGATCGGGCTTCGCATGTTGCACAGGGGTCTAGCAACACCGAAGGGAGACGCCCGCGCGCTACAGTGCTTGCAGCGAGCGAGGCACAGCTTCCTTGTCGGCACGACCCGACCAGGTTCGACGGGTATGATCTCAGCCCCTAACGAAGGGCACCCCGGTGTCGAGGGCGAAGGTAGGCGCGAACTTTAGAACGGTGGTTACGACCTAGGCGTCCAGTCGAAGATTGCTGAGCGCCGCCAGTGCATTACGGAGGCGACTTTCGTCAAAACCGCCTACCTCGACGAAGAAGCACCCGAGGCCTTCGATGCTACGGCGGAGCTTGACGTACAGTTCGTCCCGACGGTGCGGGTCCTCGCGGAGGGGGTCGTAGGCCCAGGGCAGGTCGGGCCGACAGAGCACGTAGATGTCGGGGCAGCAGTCCCCGAGCGCCTCCGTCAAATAACCGGGGTGCGGTCCGAATTTGTCCTCGTACCACAGGCCGAGTACCTCGAGCCCGGTGTCCTGGACCACGACGGCGGCGCCATCGTCGTGCCTTTTCGCAGCGGCGACCAATTGCTGATCTGCCCGCACGAAGTGCGCGAAATCGCCCGCCACGGCCGCGCGCCCCGCCGCCTCGAGGAAGCCCCGCGGGTACTCCGGCACCCAGACCCCGCCGTAGTGGGCGGCGAGCTGCTGGCTGAGGGTGGTCTTGCCGGTACTCTCGGGTCCCGTGACAATTAGGTGAGGCACGCTACCCCAACCCGAAGGCGCGCCGCTTGGTTGTTTGGTGCCCTGCCCCCACGGCCATGCACGACATCGAACCCTACTACCAGTGGCGCGACCGCTACACCTCCGAGGATGACCCGCTCAGTCCCTTCAGTGGACGCGTCTACTCGGAGTTCACGTACACCAACAAGATCTACAACTACTTCCTCCACCCGCAGTGGGACGACTTCGGGAGCCAGACGCTGTACGCGAAGCAGCTCTGGGGCGACTACGAGGAGGGCTTCGCGATCGTCGAGCTCATCGGCGAGTGGAATGATTTGCTGTACAACGACATCAAGTTCTTCAAGGAGGAGGTGATCGACGTGCTGATCGAGGCGGGGATCTCGAAATTCGTCATCCTCTGCGAGAACGTGCTCAACTTCCACGGGGACGACAACTGCTACTACGAGGAGTGGGCCGAGGAGGCCTCCGAGCAACGGCGGCTGGATCGCCTTCATCAACACCCTCCCCCACGTCAACGACGAGCTCACCGATGCTATGGTGGACCACTACGTGCACTATGGAGAGTATTTTAGTGAGTTCCCGTGGCGGCCTAAGAAGCCGAAGCAGATCATGAAGTTGGTGGAGGAGATGATGCGGCGGGCGCCGGCGAGACTGGGGTAGTTGAGGGCGCTCGCTTCGCTTGCTAATTGGGCGGCTTTGCCTAGTTGGGCGCTTCGCCTAGTTGGGCGGTCTTGCTTAAACGAGGTGCTGTAGCGAGGCGTAGATAGTATGGAATAAGGGTCTCGGGATATGTTTTGGCGAAAGCCTGATGGCGAAGCGCTTCACAGGTTTTATGCTGCGCAATAGTCTGTTACATAAGGCTAATTTGTGTCTAACAGATGAGATAGCGCTTGGGCGAGAGGGGGCTGCACGTACGGTATTGGGCAATCGGCAAGCCGGGCCTCGGGGGCCGGTTTCACAAATCCTGCCTGCCCCGGTGCTATGCTAGACACGGGGCTTTCGCCAAAACCATCGAGACGTGCAGCCCCGGTCTGCCACCGCAGTCTGAGGATGGGCTAACCAGGCCCAAGTGCAAACGAATACGGGGTACCTATACCTCGGGCGGGGGCACGACGGCGCTCATGACGGGCGCGGTGGGCAAGGCTCGGCGGGTAGGTTTCACCCGGGGTCGAGGAGTGCTGTGCAAAGTCGCCCACATGAGTCGGGCGATGTCCTGGGGCTTCTCGGAAGCCTTCTTGGTCTTCTCGTAGCGCTGCTCCTGATCGTCGGCGGGGGTGCCGGTGCCCTCGGGCTGCTGTTGGACGTGCGCCAGGGCGGAGAGCAAGGGGTGCGCGTGGCCCGTCGCCGCGCCCGCTAGGTGTGCGCGCTGGCGCAGCCCACTGAAGCTATGCTGGTGCGGGGCGTGGTGACCCTGATCATGATTATGCCCCCCCGCCTTGGCGTGCGTTGGCCGTGTGTATGATGCCCATGCGCACTGCCTCCCCCTACGTAATAATCCCAGGCCACATCGAGCTCATGACTCACGGAGTGCATCGTGGCTAGTGTCCCCTCCCCCACGTGGCACACCACGTAGCTGAAGAGCAGCACGGCGGCAATGAGAGGGATGTGGAGGCGGAATGGACGCACGGGACCTGTTACGACCTGATGAACTGTAAAGTTACCGCCGTACATAGGGTTCGCGCCCTAAGCGATACCGGGTATTGTCGTGAGGGTGCGAATGATAAGTATGAAAAATGTCGGCCGGGCGTCCGCAATACCCCAGCCCGCCCGGCGCTGGAGCGGTCGTTTGACAGCGGGCTAAAAAGTCCAGAATAATCTACTTCCCCATCAGCCCGCCAGTTCAACGGCCCCCTCGCGCCGCTACGGGCCCCCACAGCCGAGCCCAATTAGCCAAAGGCGCCCAATTAGCCAAAGGCGCCCAACTAGCCAAAGGCGCCCAACTAGCAAGCGCAGCGAGCGCCCACGAAGCCCCTACCTTCACCCCCATGCCGCTCCCCAAAGACCATCCCTACTACAAACCTGAGGACGACTTCCAGATCGACCCCAACGCCCCTGGCGCCGAACTTACCAAGGACCACTTCGACCTCGAAAAAGCCCTCGACGGCCTCGGGCAGGAGATCGTCCACGACGAGTCCCACCGCTCGGGCTTCGTCAACGTGGTCGGCCGCCCCAACGTCGGCAAGTCGACCCTCGTCAACGCCCTGGTCGGCGAGCGGATGAGCATCGTAACGGCCAAGCCGCAGACCACAAGGCACCGGATCTTTGCCATTCTGAGCGGGGACGACTTCCAGGTGGTGTTCAGCGACACGCCAGGTCTGATCGAGGAGCCGCACTACGCCATGCAGAAAAGCATGAACGCCGCGGTGTCGAGCGCCTTTGAAGATGCAGATCTCATCCTGTTCGTCGTCGTGCCGCAGGAAGAGTACGAGGACGACCACGTTTTGCTGCGCGCCATTCGGGAGGCCGGGTGCGAGGTCGTGATCATCATTAATAAGGTAGACACCGTCGCTACCGAGGAGGCTGAGGTTTTGGCGAAAGCCTACGCGGAAAGGCTCGGCACCAACAAGTACCTGCTCACGAGCGCCCTAGAGGGCACGGGCGTCGACGAGCTACGCGACTACGTGCTGGAGGTTTTGCCGAAAGGCCCCCCTTACTACCCTAAGGATCAGCTCACCGACCGACCAGAGCGCTTCTTCGTCACCGAGATGATGCGTGAGCAGATCCTGGAGCACTACTACCAGGAGATTCCCTACTCGGTGCAACCCGTCATCGAGGCGTACGAGGACACGACGAACAAGTACGGCAAACCGCTGGCGAGTATTCGTATGGTGATCTTCGTCGAGCGCGAGAGCCAGAAGAACATCATTATCGGCAAGGGCGGGCGTGACATCAAGGAAGTTTGCTACAAGGCGCGCCTGCGGATGGAAGAATTCTTGGGGCGGGCGGTCTTTCTGGACACGCGAGTGAAAGTGCGGGCCGGCTGGCGGGATGACGAGCAGCAGCTGAAGAGCTTTGGATATTAGTGGAAAGAAAGCAAAAGAGTATGCATGAAGATACTTTGCAATCTGTATCCAATAGATAACCTCTCCATTATACATGCGAAGGGCACAAGTCTCACCCTCTTTTACTTCAACCAGGCTAAGCGACCTTAGGACGTTCGAAACGAATTCGGGCTACGGCCAACGCTAAATGACTCCGTTTCGATACTTTCGCGCAACAGCCCCCCTGTTGACATGCTAGTATCAACTTTAAAGATATGTTCTTCCGCCCTACTCTTAACCCTCTGTACGACGCTTACCGCAGAAGCGTTTGGTAGCCCATCATTGGACAGGAAAGATATAAGTAACATTGCTCTCCGCACCATACTCCACCCTCCTGTAAGTTTAGGTGACGAGTATGCGGTACCCGATCACGGTACTGAATCGACGAACTTCCGGAGCTCTAGACCTACGTCCAAGTCCCTCAAGCCCAGTAGCTCATCGGCAGATGAGACCAGTGCCAATGTTGACCTTGTCACTGGATACTGCGCGAGTCGGGGCAACCAGCCCTGGCTAGAGTACATCACGGGCGTCGAGCTCGGGAGTATCAATAACACGACCTCCAAGAGCAAGTACACTGATAACACCGCTCAATCCACCTCCCTACCGGTGGGCAGCCCGCAACCGATTATCCTGACGGCGGGGTATAGCTACTTCACCTTTCCAGAGTACTTTAAAGTTTGGATCGATTACGACCAAAGCGGCACTTTTGAAGAAGGTAGAGAGGTCGCCTACGAAGGAATCTTAAGCGGGGTCACTAATGGCACCTATAGCGCCAAGCTCAGCGGGCAGATTATCGTACCCATAGGAGCGACCCCCGGTCCGACGCGCATGCGAGTCTCCATGAGGCGTAATGCCTATCCAACCGCCTGTGGCGAGTTTACAGAGGGCGAAGTAGAAGACTACACCGTCGTAATCGCAGGCGAAAGCTCACCACGCTTAGGCTTTAGCGCGTGTCCGCAAAACATCGTACGGGCCCTCTCGACGGGCCAGACCTCGACCATCGTGAGCTGGTCGGCCCCCACCGCAACCGCCACCTGCCCTGGGGGGGCAGTGGAGCTCACCCGCACCAGCGGACAGGCCAGCGGCACCGCATTCGGTGTGGGGACCACCGTAATTAGCTACACGGCTACCGACCGTTGCGGGCAATCTGCGACCTGCTCATTTACTGTCGTCGTCAACCCCGCCGCAGTACCGCCTTCCCCCCCTGGAGGAGCCTATTGCAACTCCGCTGGAGACTTTCCCTGGCACGAGTGGATTGCTCGCGTAGAACTCGGCGACATCGATCAACCCTCTGGCAAAGAGCGCTACTCCGACTTCACTGGGGTACGTACGACCCTCGTCCAAGGACAGTCTACACCCCTCGTCCTCACGACGGGCTTTAGCTACTTCACGGCCGCCGAGTACTACCGCATCTGGATCGACTACGATCAGGACGGTAGCTTCGGGCTCACCGAAATCGCCTATCAGGGTATCCTACCGCCCCCCGCCAATGGCACCGCGCTGTCTGCGCTACGCGGAAGCCTTACCGTCCCTACCCAGGCCCGCACTGGTACAACGCGCATGCGGATTGCCCTGAGCCGCGAGGTCTATGCCCCGGCCTGTGGCACTTTCGCCGTCGGTGAAACTGAGGACTACACGATTGTCATCACTAGCGGAGGTGGTACAATCGTGCACCAAGCACCTATCGGAGCATCGGTGTCGCAAATCTCACCGACGAGCGTCACCGTCAGCTGGGGTGCGCCACAGCCGGCGCCGCAGAGCTATGAGGTACGGCGTGACGGCGGTGCAGCGGCGAGCCATGGAGCGACGTCTTACGTGTTTAGCGGGCTCTCGCCGAGCACGGCTTACCGTCTCGAAGTGCGAGCGATCTACCCGGACGGGGCCAAAAGTGCATACGTCGGTCTTGCGGCCACGACGGCCGCGGAATCGCCCGGCAACGGTTCCGGCGCGGCTCTCTCGGTAACGATCGACGGTCCGTCCTTTAAGAGCGACAACCTCCTCGGGACGCCGATGAAGATTCGAGCCCGTGACCCCGGACAGGTGACGGTGCAGCTCTACGACAAGGCGGAGCACGACGGAGCGGCCCCTCGCAGGCTCTTGCAAACCAATGTCGTCCAGCATCCGGGAGGCAACACAGCGCTCAGCGTCCCCTTCGCCTCTGCGTACGCCGGCACAGCCATCTACTACACCGCTAGCCAGAGCGGCACCGGGGCACGCGACGCCGGAGGCTTCATCGGGGAGTTGCTCGCCTTTCGACATCCGAGGCCCGAACCAGCGGACTTCGATGCGTTCTGGGCCGCGAAGCAAGGCGAGCTCGCGAAGGTGCCGCCCAACTTTCAAGAGACGCGCCTACCGGATCTAGACCGGCCCAACTCGCTCGCGTACCGCGTGACTGCGGACATCGGCGGCGGCAAAAAGGCTATTTACTGGGTGGCGGTCCCGCGTTCGACCCCGACCTCGCTCCAGCAAATTACCCCAACGACGAAGCTACCGGCCGTCATCACTTTCCCCGCTGCTGGTCTGCAAAACCTGAGCTACGGCATCAATGTCGCCGATGTGGCGGAGGAGACCGGCGCCATTGCCGTGTCGGTGTACCTCTTCGACGAGACGGGGGCACCCTTCAACTACATGCAGCAGGGCATACAGGACAAAAACACGTTCTTCTTCCTCGAAGGGATAAAACGCTGTCTGCGAGCCGTCGACTTCGTCAAGCAACATCCGAGATTTAACGGCGGCGACATCGTTGCTAAGGGCGAGTCCCAAGGCGGCGGGCTGTCAAAAATCATGGCGGGCCTCCGTCCGAGCGAGATCACGCTACTTATTACGCAGCACGATGCGCTCTCGACGCACGACGCCCGTCCCGACGGACCTTCGGGATGGCCTACCTGGGTCGAGAAAGGCGCGGCTACGTCCGAGGTCGGCTATTACGATGCAAGCTTTCACGCGCGGCGCGTCAAGGCTCGAAAGACCTTCACGAACTTCGGGATGGTCGACAATGTGACGTCACCGTTCTCCGTCCTCGTCAATCATAACCAGGTTTTCGTCAACGGTGCCACAAAAACGCTGCTCATCAACCAAAACCTCGGTCACGTAGCGCCTCCCGAGTACAGCACGGGCCAAATGAATTTTATCGCCGACAACATCAGAGGTGGGCGCATCGTGAGAGCAGCTTTCCCGCCCCGCATATACGACGACCGCAGCGTTACCATCACGCGGCAGGGTAGTTCGCTGAGCGCAGAGGTGCGCGTTAATGGTGTTCTCGACATCGATCCCCAGGGCCGCTGGATAACGTTCGCCGGTCCAGAAGACGTCGTGTTCGCCTTCCCAAGTGAGCGCACGACAACCTTTACGACCCCAACCTCGGCCGGCCAGTACCGCATCGGGTACGAGGTCACCTCCGCCCCCAAATACGAGACCTACTTCTCCACTGTCGGGATGCACGAACTCGGCGTCGAAGTCGTCGGCCTGCCACGTTTGGTTTTAAACGCGTGTCCGCAAAACATCGTACGGGCCCTCTCGACGGGCCAGACCTCGACCATCGTGAGCTGGTCGGCCCCCACCGCAACTACGACCTGCGCTGCTGGTAAGGCAACGATCACCCAGAACGGTGGGCCAGCGAGCGGTTCAGCGTTCGGCGTCGGGAGCACGATAGTCACCTACATGGCCACCGACAGCTGTGGACAGTCCGAAACCTGCTCCTTTACGGTCGTTGTTACCGCTGCCCCGCCTACGCCAATCCCACCGGGGGAAGCCTATTGTAGCTCCGCGGGCAACTTCCCTTGGCACGAGTGGATCGCTCGCGTGGAGCTAGGCGACATCGACCAAGTCTCCGGCAAGGACCGCTACTCAGACTTTACGAGCGTGAGGACGAGCCTTGTCGCGGGACAGACGACACCGCTCGTCCTCACAACGGGCTTTAGCTACTTCACGGCTACGGAGTACTATCGCGTGTGGGTGGACTACGATCAGGACGGTCGCTTCGGCAGCCCCGAACTTGCCTATCAGGGCATCATGCTTCCCCCGGCCAACGGTACCGCGTTAGCGACGCTACGCGGCAGCATCGTCGTCCCTATCGACGCTCGCACTGGGGCTACCCGCCTGCGCATCTCTCTGAGCCGAGACTCCTACGCACCCGCCTGCGGGACTTTCGCCGTTGGCGAGACGGAGGACTATACCGTACTCATCGTTGCGGCACAAGCTCGACAGATGAGCACACGTCCAGGTGACGCAGCCCTTCCGTTGGCTGTGCTCTTTCCAAATCCCGCTGCCGAACGCACGACGCTCGATTTGGCGGCGGGGACGGAATTGGAAAGCGGTGAGGTCATCAGCGTCACCGGACAGCGGATGCACAGCTTTTCCGGGACTGCTTACCGCACACGATACGAGTTCTCTACCGATAACTGGCCTGCTGGGGTATATGCCGTTCGGCTGCAGCTTACCGATGGGCAGCAAGTCACGCGCCGTCTCGTAGTACAGCACGTAGAAGACTGAGTCATCTGGCCCAGATGTCAATACCCGATAGCCTGGAGGGACAAGCAAAGCGGCCACGAGCCTGGTCTGATCGCGGTGCTACCTTTGCGGCCCCTTAGGTGCCCTCTGCGCCTAGCGGTTTGTATAAATGCCTTATGTCCAACATCGTCGCCATCGTCGGCCGCCCCAACGTCGGTAAGTCCACGCTCTACAATCGCCTCGTCGGCGAGCGCCGTGCCATTATCGACAACGAATCCGGCGTCACGCGCGACCGGCAGTACGGCACGTGCACCTGGAACGGCAAAACCTTTACCGTTGTCGACACGGGCGGTTTCGTCCGAGGCTCAGAGGACATCTTCGAGGCAGCGATCCGGGACCAGGTCGAGATCGCCATCGCGGAGGCGGCGGTGATCATCTTCGTCGTTGACGTGGAGACCGGCATCACGGACCTCGACGAAGAGGTAGCGCGAATGCTGCGGCCTTTCGACAAGCCGAAGATGCTCGTCGTCAACAAAGTCGATAACCACCAACGCCTCCTCGAGGCCAACGAATTCTGGAGCCTCGGCTTCGAGGAAACCTACTTTCTGTCGAGCATGTCAGGTTCGGGTACGGGTGAACTGCTCGACTCGGTCACGACCCAACTCTCCGACGAGAGCGTCCCCGAGGGCCTCGACCCTACGGTCCCGAAGATTGCCATTGTCGGTAAGCCGAATGCAGGCAAGTCGAGTGTCGTCAATGCCCTCCTCGGTGAGGAGCGCAACATCGTCACCGACATCCCCGGCACGACACGCGACTCGATCCACACCCGTTTTACGAAGTTCGACAAAGACTTCTACCTCATCGACACGGCGGGTCTCCGCAAAAAGGCAAAGGTCCACGAGGACCTGGAGTTTTACTCCGTGATGCGGGCCATCAACGCCATCGAGGATTCAGATGTCTGCATCCTGCTCATCGACGCCACCGAGGGTGTCGAGGCCCAGGACATGTCCATCATTCGCGTGATCCAAAAGCGCAACAAGGGCCTCGTTATCGGCATCAACAAATGGGACCTCATCGAGAAGGAGACCAACACGATGCGCGATTACGAAAACGCGATCCGTGCGCGAATCGCTCCCTTTAGCGACGTTCCGATCGTCTTCACGAGCGCGACAGAGAAAACGCGTCTCCTACAACTCGTGGAAGAGGGCCTTCGCGTACACGAGAACCGCAACCGTCGTATAGCCACCTCCGAGCTCAATCGCCTCATGCAGGAGGCCTTTGAGAAGCTCCCCCCGCAGGCCAATCGCGGGCGGACGGCCAAGATCAAGTACGTCACTCAACTGCCGACCTACTACCCGGCCTTCGCGTTCTTCTGCTCCAACCCGAAACAGGTCAAGGACTCCTACCGTAACTACCTCGAGAACCAACTCCGCGAGGCCTTCGACTTTAGCGGCACGCCGATCGGGGTATTTTTCAGAGAAAAATGAGTTATCAGTTTTCAATTCTCAGTTCTCAGTTCCCGTCATACCTGCCGTACTACCGGGCCTACGCGGCAGCGAACTGAGAACTGAGAATTAGCAACTGAGAACTGGCAACTACAAAGCATGATCCACGACGCCCCTATCCCCGGCCTCAAAATCTTTGACCCAAAGGTCTTCGGCGACGACCGGGGCTACTTTTATGAGGTGTACAGCGCCAGGCTGTGGGCGGAGGCTGGCGTCCACGATGTATTTGTACAAGACAACCAAGCCTACTCCAGCCGAGGGGTGTTGCGAGGGCTGCACTATCAGCGAGGGTCGGCCGCACAGTCCAAACTCGTCCGCGTCATCGACGGGGAGGTGCTGGACGTTGCGGTCGACTGTCGTCCCGACTCACCGAGCTACGGCCAGCACTTTAGCATCCGCCTGAGTAGCGACAACAAGCGGCAGTTGTACGTGCCCCGCGGCTTCGCGCACGGCTATCTCGTCCTGAGCGATACGGCGCTGTTCGCCTATAAGTGTGACGGCTATTACGCACCGGGCTCCGAGGGAGGCCTCCGCTACGACGATCCGGCCCTCGCCATCGACTGGCAGTTGGAACCCGAGGCTATCCTCCTCAGCGACAAAGACAATGTCCTTCCCACCTTCGGCAATCACCTTTCTGCCCTCTAGCCTCTCAGCTCAATTCCCCACGTGAATAACGTGAATAACCTGGACCACGTGAACAGCCTCCAACAAAAAATCCTCATCACCGGTGCCAACGGCCAAGTCGGCAACGCCTTACGCCGCCACCTCGCCGAAACCGCCCACGAGGTCTCCTTTACCGATCGCGACGAACTCGACATGCGCGACGAGGCGGCGGTTCGCGCCTTCGCGCTCGACTTTCGCCCCACTGCTATCATCAACTGCGCTGCGTACACCGCCGTCGACAAAGCCGAGACAGAGCTGCAGGCCTGCGTCGAGATCAACCAGGACGCAGTGCGGGTTTTGGCGAAAGCCGCCTCGGACCTGGAGGCCACCTTCGTCCACATCTCCACCGACTACGTCTACCACAACGGCCTCAACCGCCCCTTGCGCGAAGACGACCCCACCGATCCGCAGAGCGTTTACGCCCGCACCAAGCTGGCTGGCGAGCGAGAGGCCCAGGAGGCTTACGCCAAAACGATCACCCTGCGCACGAGCTGGGTCTACGGTCTAGAAGGACATAATTTCGTCCGCACGATGCAGCGGCTAGGGGCCGAGCGCGAGCAACTTACCGTCGTCAGCGACCAAATCGGTGCCCCGACCTTCGCCGACGACATCGCTACGGCCATTCTACACATCCTTCAGACGCCAGGCTTCGCGCCCGGCACGTACAACTATGCCGGACTTGGCGTCGCGAGCTGGTACGATTTCGCGCGGGCCATCATGGAGGTCTACGATCTTCGGTGTACGGTCAAACCTATCATGACGAGCGACTACCCAACGCCTGCCGTGCGCCCCCCCTATAGCGTGCTCGACCTCACGAAAGCCCGCACCGCCGGGCTTGCGATGCGACACTGGCGCGAGGCACTGGCCGCGTTCGTCTCGCACGAGACAGTCACGACACACTAGCCACGACCGCTCCCGACGTTACCTTGCGGCACGTGATCGACTTCTCTCTCCCCCGCCGTATCGTACTGGCCGCCCTGGCGCTGTTCAGTGCCCTTACCGCCAGCGCTACCCACAACCGCGCGGGCGAGATCCGCGTGGAGCAAGTGGGCAACTCCCTGACCGTCGTGGTGACGGTCGTTACCTACACAGCCTTTCAAGGCAACTCGAGAGATGCGGACCGGGACTCGGTACTGGTCAATTTCGGTGACGGCCGCGGGAGGTTCGTTCTGCGGAGCAATGGCCGCAGGGAAGGTGGCCTGTTCAAGGGTGAGCCTATTGGCCCAAACATACAGGTCAATAGGTACGTGACGCGGCATACCTATTCGTCGATCGGGTGCTACATCGTCGGTATGCAGGACCCCAATCGGGTCGACAACATCATCAACATCAACAATGGTGGATCGGTAGACGTAGAGTTTTATATCCGGACGAACTTCTGCTTCTTCCAACCAAACTTCACCGGGCGCAACAGTACCCCGGCGTTGCTGCAAGCCCCCATTGACGAGGGCTGCGTCGGGCAGGTATTCACGCACAACCCAAACGCCTTCGATCCTGATGGCGACTCGTTGTCGTACCGACTAGGTGTCCCTCAGCGCGGGGAGGGAGTGCCCGTCGTGAATTACCAACTCCCTGGCGAATTTGGCAGTTCTGCTGGCCCGAGTGACTTTAATCTCAACCCACGCACGGGTACCATCACCTGGGCGAGCCCACGGCAAGCGGGCAGCTATAATGTGGTGATTCTGGTGATCAGCTGGCGCAATGGTATCGCTATCGATACAACGGTTCGCGACATGCAGATCACGATCCGGAGCTGTAACAACCTACCTCCCGTGGTCGAGGTGGCGAAGGATTTTTGCCTCGTCGCTGGCGACGCGCTGACGCTCAATCCTACCGCCACTGCTCCCATCAGCGAACGAGGGCAACTCGTCAGCCTCACGGCGACGAGTCCGACGCTACAACCGGGGTTTTTCGCCCCGGCTACCTGGAATGGCGATACCGTCTTTCAGGAGCAGCCTTGGACTCGACAGTTCGAGTGGCAGACCGTCTGCGAACACACCGCTCGTTTTCCGTACCAGGTGATCTTCAAGGCGACAGATAATGCGAGTACCATCGCGAGCAATCCTAATAACCTAAGTCGCCTGGAGGTCGTCACGATCAAGGTCTCGGCCCCACCTCCAGAAGACCTCGAGGTCTCGGCCGATGATGGCCTCGTAGATCTTAGCTGGGCCGCGCCCTACGCGTGCGAGTCGGCTCGCGACAGCTTTTTCTTTGGCTTTAGTGTGTGGCGCCGCGAGGGCTCTAATCCCTTCCCCTACGACAGCTGCCGCCAGGGTCTCGACGGACGGGGGTACACGCGTATCGCTATCCGACAGCGTCGAGAAGTCAATGGCCGCTACGTTTACGTAGACGACGATATCGAACGCGGACGTACCTATTGCTATCGCGTGCTGGCGCAGTTTGTCCGCTACACGCCCTCCGGTAATCCGTTCAATTCAGTGGAGTCCCTTCCGAGTGTAGAAGTCTGTATCCAGAGTTCGCGCGACCTGCCGCTGCTCACGCGCGCCGACGTCCTCACGACCGACCCCGCCGCCGGGCGTATCGACGTACGCTGGACGCCACCACTGTCCTCCGACCTAGACACTACCGAAAACCGGCCACCATATACCTACACCGTCTTGCGGAGTCCGGGCGTAGGGACGAGCAATTTCGCCGTCGTGCCCGGCACCGAGCGCACCTACCCGACTTTCGCTGCCCTCACGCGCGACACTCAGTACATCGATACGGGTCTCAACACGCAAACGCAGGGCTATACGTACGCCATCCGATTTGAAAGCGCGGGACAGACCATGCCGTTACCGCCGCTGCCCTCCTCGAGCGTTTTCCTCACCGCTACGCCGGCTAATCAATCGACGCAATTGTCGTGGACGAGTTCGACGAGCTGGGAGAACGTCGCTTACACCGTTCTGCGCCAAAATGCCACCGGGGTGTTCGATACCCTGGCCCGCGTAAGCGGAACGAGCTACGTGGACCGCGATCTCATCAATGGTATCGAGTACTGTTACCAGATCGTCGCTTTCGGAACCTATGGCGTGCCAACCATCTACAGTCCGCTGATCAACCGCAGCCAAGAGACGTGCTCGGTGCCCCGTGACGTAGAGGGACCTTGCCCTCCATCCTTTACCGTTCGTACGGTTTGTGACCAGCTTCAGGTAGAGAATACCCGACCTCCCTACCCTACCACCATCACCTACAGTTTTAGCGAAAGCTGCCAGGCCGCAGCCGACCTGAGCGCCATCCGCATTTATACGGTCGTCCGACTCGTCCGGCAGCGACCCGGTCTTACTCACCGAACTCGCCTATCCGGCGTTTCAGTCGTTTACGATCAATGACGACGAGCAAATCGCCCGTTGTTACGTCGTCAGTGCCGTGGACAGCATCGGCAACGAAGGTGAGTTCAGCGACCTAATTTGCGTGGTCAACTGCCCGCTGTATCAACTCCCTAATGTTTTCACGCCGAACGGCGACAACCAGCACGACGTCTTACGCCCACGCATCAATCGCTTCGTGGAGCGAATCGACATCGACATTTTCAACCGGTGGGGTGTGAAAGTGTACGAGAGCGAGGACCCGCTGCTCGGCTGGGACGGCACCAATCTCGGCGGAGAGCCCGTCAATGACGGGACGTACCTGTACAAGTGTCGGGTGTTCGAGCGCCGCGCCGACGGGAGCGTCGTCGAAGTTGGCAATGCGCCGCTGAGCGGCTCCATCGAGGTGTTGCGCGGAACATAGTCCTCGGCGAGCGTGGAGGGCTTGCGCCAAAACCTGCCGTGCTTCCGCTGGTTGTGTGTCCTCAAGTAAGAGCGAGCATGTTTACCGGAATCATCAAGGCCATCGGCGAAGTGAACGCCATCGAGCGCGAGGGCAGCAATATTCATTTTACGATTTCCTCGCCAATTTCGCACGAGACCGCCGTAGACCAGAGCGTCGCGCACGATGGCGTCTGCCTTACCGTAACGCGCAAGGACGATGAGACCCATACCGTTACTGCGATCCAGGAGACACTCGACCGGACGGCCCTCGGCTACTGGCGAGTAGGGACGCGCGTCAACCTCGAGTTCGCGATGCAAGCCGGTGCGCGCCTCGATGGCCACATGGTGCAGGGCCACGTCGACTGCACGGCCGAGTGCACGAGCGTCGACGACGTAGACGGCAGCTGGAACTTTCGCTTCCGTTTCGAGCCGAGCGAGGACCGGGTGCTGGTTGACAAAGGCAGCGTGTGCATCAGCGGCGTGAGCCTGACGGTGGTGAAGCCGACGATCGACAGTTTTGGCGTAAGCATCATCCCATATACGTATGAGCATACCGGCTTTGGGGATTTGGAGGTCGGAAGTCTGGTCAACCTGGAGTTTGATGTGATCGGGAAGTACGTGGTGCAGTATGCGCGGCTCTACGGAAAGTAGGACACGAGGGTCATGAAGGAGACACGTGGCGCACGAGGGGCAGGTGCGTGGGCCCCTCGTGTGCCTCGTGTCTCCTTCGTGCGCTTTGTGTCTTGAATTAAGTTAGGAGCGAAGCGACCAAATTGCGGGCGCCGCCTCTGTCTCTGAACTCGCACAGGTACACCCCCTGCCACGTTCCCAACAGTAACTCCCCATTGCTAAACGGCAGCACCAACTGCACCCCCGACAGCATCATCTTGACGTGAGCCGGCATGTCGTCCGGGCCTTCGAGCGTGTGGCGCATCCCGGGCATCCGCTCCGGGGCGAGCTGGTCGAAGTACAGGTCGAGATCGTGGCGGACGTCCGGGTCGGCGTTTTCGTTGAGACAGAGCCCGGCGGAGGTGTGCTGGAGAAGCAAGAGCAGTAAGCCGTCGCCTTTCGGCAAAACGAGTTGCGACATGACTTCCCGCGTGATAAGGTGAAAACCCCGTGGTTTTGGCGAAAGCCGAATCAGATTGTGCTCGATCATGACTAGCAAAACATGCGAAGCCCACACGGATAGTTCGCACATTCGGCGGCGGTTCCCGTTGACCCTAACCTTATGCAGCCAACTATCGCCGTCGCTGGCGCCACCGGAGACCTAGGATTTCGTATCGTCAAGGCGCTCAGCGAAAAGAGGCGCGGAGGTGCGCGCCCTCATCCGCCCAGGCACACCCGAGGAGGACCAGGCAAAACTTCGCGCCACCGGGGCCCGCCTCGCCATCGCCACACCGATGAACATCATCGAGATGACGCAGGCGCTACTCGGCGCGACTTGCGTCGTCTCCGCGCTCAATGGCCTTCGCGACGTGATTATAGATCGGCAGACGGTGTTGCTCAACGCTGCCGTGCAGGCCAAGGTGCCGCGCTTCATCCCCTCCGACTATTCTGAGGAGTTTCGCCATGTGGCGCAGGGCACGAATCGCAATTTGGAGTTGCGGCAGGAGTTCATGCTGACGGCCTCCGCGGCACCACTCGAAGTGACTTCGGTATTGAACGGCGCCTTCATGGACATGCTCGGTGCCGAGATGCCGATCATTCAGCCGGCTATCAAGCGCGTATTATACTGGAAGAGCGACGAGCAGCCGCTCGACTTCACCACCAAAGACAACGTGGCCGCCTACGTGGCCGCCGTTGCAATGGACACGGCAACGCCCCGCTGGCTACGCATCGCCGGGGAGACGAGCAGCGCCAAGGGTATCGCCGAGGCGATGACCGCCGTGACTGGGGACACGTATAAGACGCAGTGGGCCGGCAACATGACTACGCTCGGGGCGATGATCAAGATCGCCAAACTGATTCAGCCCGGGACGGACGAAGCTTTCCCAGCGTACCAAGGGATGCAGTACATGCGGGACATGTTTAGCGGGAAGGGGAAGTTGAAGACGCTGGACAACGGGCGCTATCCGGCGCTGACGTGGACGCCGATCGCGGAAGTCTTGCGCGAAAATAAAGTCGGAAAATGATCGCTGCGGCGTAAGCTTGACTCTCGAAGTCCGCCGATGCCGAGCCGTTACCAAATCGTCGTTCTCTGCCTGGTACTGCTGTGCCTGTACGGCTTCGCGATCTCGCTCGACCCTTTCCTCCACGCCTGGGACGAGCGTTACCACGCGCTCGTCGCTAAAAGTCTGGCGGCCGATCTACGTAGACCGCTCCTCTACACCGAGGCCTTACTACCCTACTCCATCAGCGACTGGACGGCCAATCACGTCTGGCTCCACAAGCCCCCACTGTTCCTCTGGCAAATCGCCGCTTCGCTCAAGATCTTCGGAGCAGAACCCTGGGCCGTGCGACTTCCGTCCGCCCTGCTCACGGTCGTTACCGCCGGACTCACGTACGATATTGCCCTACGATGGACGCATAAGGTCAACGTCGCGCTCCTTAGTGCAGCCCTGTTCGGCATGTCCGAGTTTCCAGATCGAACTCCTCATGGGCCGCGTGGCCACGGACCATAACGACGTGGCGTTCACGGCATACTTACTGGCCGGCCTATGGGCTTGGGCCCGCTACGTGACGGCGATAACCTAATCGACAGTTGAGGTACGCGCTGCTGATCGGGGTGTTTAGCGGACTGGCTGTCCTCTGCAAGTGGCTCACGGGACTGTTGCCCTATGCCGTCTGGGGTGTCGGCATTGCGGCAGCGATCACCCCTTGGCGAAGGTCCGGCACGCTGGCTGCAAACAGTTGGCTTTCGCTAAAACACTTGGCGGCTGCACTCGTGCTCACGACGGCGATAGCGCTGCCGTGGCAGCTGTACACCCATTCGGCCTTTCCGGCGGAGGCCGCCGATGTCGTTGCGCAACACGTGTCTCACGTTGGCGGAGTAGTAGAGGGCCACGGAGGGGAGTGGTGGTTCCACCTGGGGCGGAGCCACAAGCTGTTCGGAGGCGTGCTCTGGTTATTCGTACCTGTTGGTTTGTACGCTTTCGCCAAAACGAAGCCTGATAGGATGCTTACATATGGCCTGCTACCAGCTGTTTTTATAGTGTACCTATTCTTCGCAGCCGTAGCAACGAAGATGACGGCCTTTGTCAATCCCGTCGTGCCGATCGTTTGGATCGTTATCGCGAGCGGTGCGGTATTTATATGGGATCGAGTGAAGGCGCATTTCGGAGCTTTCCAGAAAGGAGTAGGTATCGTGGCGCTACTCGCCTTACGCATGCTCGACCTTAGCCCCGGTCGCCTGTTGAAACCTAGTTTTGGCGAAAGCCGCAAGTGGACCACCGAACAACGGCACACGAAGACTTACAGAGCCTTAGCCAGTCGGCTGCCCGAAGGCGCGGTGGTCTTCAATTGCATCGATAAGGGCTACATCGACCTAATGTTCTACTCAGGTGCGATAGCCTACCCCGGACGCCCGACGCAAGCGCAGATAGATATGCTGAAAAGCCATGGACGGGAAGTCTTCGTATTTAGCGATGGTTCACTTCCCGTACCCGTCGAACTTGGTGAATTCGAGCAGCTGTCCTATGGTTCGGCGTCCGAGTAGAAGTACGCGTAGTATGGTGGGGGCGGTTCGAGTAATTGGTAATAACGTCGGCAACTCGAGATCGCTAGAGAACAACTGGCCCAGGTCGTCCGACAGCGCATCGATTGACTCAGTGTTTACCACCACGCCGTCGGCGGCTCTACCGGGCGTGCCGGCGTCACACGCGCTCACGAGCAGCGTTACCGCAAAACATACCGCTGCTGCTCTCTACACGTGAAACTGCGAGAGTAGTCCCACGCCGTACTAAAGCCGTGTCACGCCGGTCCCCACAGTTGACCCCAAGTCGTTGTATCTAAGCCGGTCCTTTGAAGAGCACGCCTCGCCCGCCATGAACCCCGCCGTCACCGACATGATCCTTCGCGCGAAACTGTGGTCCGCCGAACTCCAGGAGTTGCGCGCCATCGTGCTCGAGTGCGACGTGACCGAAGAGATCAAGTGGAAGCAGCCCTGCTACACGCACGGCGGCAAAAACCTCCTGATCATTGCGGGCTTCAAGGAGTACTGCGCGCTGCTGTTTTTCAAAGGCGTCCTCCTGGTCGACCCAGGCAAATTACTCGTGATCGCCGGCGAGCCGACCGCCGCAGGACGGCAAATGCGCTTTACGAGCGTCGAAGGGATCTTCGAAAAAGTATCGGAGATCAAAGCCTTCGTCGCGCAGGCGATCGCGGTAGAGCAATCCGGTAAGTCGATGCCGAGACGTAAGCCGGAGCCCTTGCCAGATGAACTGCTGGCTAGATTTAAGACGGACAAAGAGCTAGAGCGAGCGTTCAGGTCGCTGACGCCCGGTCGGCAACGAGACTACGGGCTTCACTTTTCGCGGGCGAAACGCTGTGCGACGCGCGTAGCCCGCATCGAACGCTGCGCCCATAATATCCTCAATGGCTTCGGGTTGGCGGATTGTAGTTGCGGACTATCGGCAAAGATGCCTGGCTGTGACGGTTCACATAAGTACGCCGACGGCAACGGGGAAGACACGCGGTTGAAGTTGCGTAATTGATGGCGATGCGGAGGTCTGCCGCTCACTCAGGCAGGAAGTTTTGCAAACTCTCCTTCAGGCTGGCCAGATCACGTCGGCCGGAAAAGAAGTCCACGACGACGATGCGTTGCGGAAGCACCGTGAAGACAATTCGATGGCTCTTGTGAGATAGACTGCGATACTCGTAGTCGGTAGCCGGAGACGTGTAGAAGATGATTAGCGCGGACCCCACCGAGTCCAGCGCCATTGCCTTCTGCGCTAAGGAATCGGCTACACGTTTGGCAGTCAATAAGCTTCCGGCTTTCGTTATGAACTGCTGTATTGCCTCGAGGCTCAGCTCAGCTCGGCTATCAAAACTAACGGTCGGCATCGTAGCGAGCTTGTATTCGTGCGAGCACCTCCTCCCCAGTGAAGCCCCCCCCGGCCAGCACCTCCGCCACCCCGGCGTCCCAACCGCCCACGGCGCTCGCAGGCGTCACAGGTGTCCCATCCGGTCGCACCCCTATGATGGCATCATCATGGACCTCGTCGAGCCGACTGCGCGAGGCTTCGGACGAGGCGCGGTATTTAACCGATGGTTCTCGAATTGTCATCAGACCGGATCCAGCACCCTGCGACTCTTCGAGGGTCATCTTCCGCCCTTCCTCCGCGTGCAGCATAGCGACGACCTCGAGCATCTCCAACTCGTCTTGCAGCACGTGGGCCACAGTACGTAGGAGCAGCTCGTCGTCGGTTTCGCAGATGGCTTGGACGAGGGCAAGCTTGAGTTGGGGAGTCGTCATGGTAGCGGGAGAAGTGAAGCGTGAGGTACCAAGGTAGTTTTTCTATCGCTACGCATGACCCGAGATGCGAGCACTACACCTCTGGATGGCGAGACGATGGGCTAGTCTGCTAGAAATGCCGGAGGCCAGGGCTACCGAGCTTAATTGTCCAGGTCCGCGATTGTCACTTCCAGCTTTTTCAGCGTCGCCCACCCAAATTTCAACTCGACATTCGGCACCTGTCACCGATCAGGGGTGACGATCGCAAGGGCCAACTCCATCCCATCGGCTACTACGCCAAAACCGACTACCCGCACGAATTCCTGCGAGGTGTAGACAGTCGAGGCTCGTGTACCCGGCGGGTAAGACCCCAGCGTGGCCTGTTTTGCGGAAGCGAAATAGACTCCCGCGTTCAGCGGACGATCACGGCCAACCCCTACCTTCCCACCCATGAGCGAATTTACCGCGGAACTCATCGGCACCTTCCTGCTTATCCTTATCGGATGCGGGGTGGTCGCTAACGTGCTGTTGCCCGGCACGAAGGGGCACGACACGACTTCCCCGTGGATGGTGATTACGACGGCCTGGGCGCTGGCGGTGTACGTCGGGGTTGTTGTCGCATCGCCGTACAGCGGCGCGCACTTAAACCCCGCGGTTACGATCGGACTGGCAGTTGCTGGGGACTTCGAATGGACGAAAGTTCCGCTGTTCGTCGTCGCACACATAGTCGGCGCCTTCGGGGGCGCGAGCGCGGTGTGGCTGATGTACCGCGACCACTACCTCGTGTGCGATGATCCAGGCGTCAAACTCGGCATCTTCGCGACCGTCCCGGCCATTCGCAATCTCTCTTCGAATCTCTTCAGCGAGGTCCTCGGGACGTTCGTGCTCGTGTTTACGGTCCTCTACTTTACCGACGCTACGCTGATGGACGATGACACCACCGTGGTCGGGCTCGGCTCGCTCGGGGCCTTGCCAGTAGCATTTCTAGTTTGGGGGATAGGCCTCGGGATCGGCGGCACGACCGGCTACGCGATAAATCCGGCGCGCGATTTGGGTCCGCGGCTCGCACATGCTGTACTGCCGATCCGCGGGAAGGGCGGCAGTGACTGGGCTTACGCCTGGGTGCCGATCGTCGGACCGGTGATTGGCGGCGTCATCGCTGGCGTTGCCAAGTTGTTGCTCGGATGACAGCGCACCGTGGCTACACCCGCGGCACCGTCCCCCGCTCGCTCGCCAGCGCTTCTTGCAGCGCCCGTACCAGCCACCGCATCTCAGCTTTTACATCGGCGCTCGTTTTGGCGTAAGCCGCCCGCTCGCCCTCGGTGCGGTCGCTCGACTTCGGATCAGTATACGGCAGGCGCGTCTGGAAGCCTACGCCCTTCACATGCGGGCAACTCGCGTCCGCGGCGGCGCAGACCATGAGTGCGACCACATTCGTCGGACCGCTCACTCGGGCGACGGCCTCGCCGACGGTCTTCGACTGCAATTGCCGATCTATGCCATGACCGCGTACGCGGAGCGGAGGATTGCCGAGCGTATGGTCGCCGCTCACGGTGAAACCGCTTTCGATTAAAGCGTGGACCACCCCAGGGGCGACCGCCGTGACGGCCGTCCCCGCCGAGGCCACAGCGACTTTCATCAAGCCAACTTCCGCCAGTGCAACTGCCAGCCAGACTTCCGCAAATTGACTACGGCGCGAGTTGTGCGTGCAGATCGCGACCACCCCAGCGTGCCGGTATTTCAACAATCGGCGCGCGATGGCACCGGCACAGGCACGCAGGGGAGGCTTGCGTGTAGCGTCAACGGGTTCGCGGATGGGGAGGAGCCGGGTCAAGGGCGGAAAGGTCCGAAATCTCACGTTACCCTCAAGTCAAGGCAACTTGGCGATTGTAGTCGTCGGGATCTAACGAATGTAGTAAGTGGACTCGTGATCAGTGGTGGCCAATTCATAGACCGCCTTTTCGCCGATGATGCCTGCGAAGTCGCCGATGCTGCCCGGTGCGTGCACCTCCACCAAAAGTTGGCGGCTCCGACGCAGGACCGCTTCGTCCTTGCTGCCGAGAATTGCGTCCTCACCGCCCTCGATGTCGATCTTGACCATGTCGACACTGTCGATCTCGTACTTTGTTAGCAGCGCGCTGAGGCTGAGACTCGGTACGACTGCCGTCCCGCCGCCTGTCGCTCGCGTCTTGTAGTTGTGCCCCTGGCCGCTGGCATCCAAAAGGAGACTCGTCTCCGTAGGGTGGTAGGCGGCGACTTCCAGGTGAGCATCATAGAGGCCAGCGGTGTTGAGCCGGCAAAGTGCTGCATTGCTCGGAGCAGGCTCTACAGAAATGACCTGTGCGCCCGGTCGCATCATCTTGGTCCGCAACGCGAACAGTCCGACGTGCGCCCCGAGGTCGATGACCGTCGGTTCCGGCGCCAGTTGTCTAAGAGCCGCGTCGTAGCCGCGCCCGAGGAAAATTTCGTAGTAGACCGGCAGGTCCATCAGCCGCAGATGGAGCGTTCTACCGCCAAGGTACTTGGTGTCAAACGCCTCGATGAGCAGGCTTTCTTCGATCTGCATGCGCCCCCATGCCGTACGGACCAACACCGTGTGCCGCGCCATAAAGGCCATCATGCGAAGGGCCTCGCTCCTGGTCGTACAGACCCCAGAGCAGTGCTCCCACTTAGCTATTAGACCGGTGATAGGCTGCGTGCGGAGGCTGCGGTCGATGTCCATGAGGACAAAGGTAGGTGGTCGGCCAATTGCGCCTTTCGGCAAAACGCTCGCGCGCGGAGTTGCACGTGTTCGGGCTTCGACACACCCGCTGTAGGCAGGAGCGAAGCGACGTGCCATGGCTCAATAATTTACTAATTGTGGCAACAATTCGTGATGTTGCCCCCCCCCCCCAATCGCACGAGGCGGGCCGGCAGGTCCGTCATTCATCAGCCCGTCCACACGCCAAGCGGCAGCGACGGCGGGCGGGCGGGGTGATCCGACGGGGTGATCCGACGGGGGTGATCCGACGGGGTGATCCGACGGGGTGATCCGACGGGGGTGATCCGACGGGGGTGATCCGACGGGGTGATCCGACGGGGGTGATTTGATGGGATAATTTCAAACCGCCACAATCAAATTACAATGCATTGTCGCTCGGCCCGCCTGCGGCAGACACGGGCTGATGAATGGGGGACCTACCAGCCCGCCTTTGCGGTAGGCTCGATTGAGCGACGCCTCCCGTCCTAATTCACTACAGTCCGCATGCGGAGTCCATTAGAAGACGTCGTGCTTATCTGCAAGTCGTTGCCGCTGTCATTGATGCTGTAGAGGGTATTTTTCTCGGCGTCGCCGAGGCGAGCCGAAAAGTCAATCCGCGAGCGACCCGCATAGTAATGCGGACGCTGCTCCCGCCGTGGGTGACCGAATTGGGCGTAGCGTAAAGCCACTGCAGCGTAGATGTGTTCGTAACATCGACTCGATAAATGCCGGCTACCGTATTGAATATGCCCGCAAAAATGATGTGCTTCCCATCGGGCGAAAGTCCAAGTCTACATCGCACCGACGGCGCAGAGCGGTGGACTTTGCGGAACAAGCGAGCACCGAGCATAACGTCCACCCGGCCGTTTTGGCGAAAGCCTTGCGGTGCCGCACCGATAAGAACTGGTCGAACGCCACCACCACTCCGTCATCTCCAGATTATCCCTACTATGCTACCGCTGTCGCCTTATCACCATTCAGCGTTCTCCTCCTAAACCTGAGTATGACCCTGTTCCTACGCCTCTACTTTTTGCTGGTCGCCCTCCTCCTCGGACTCTGCTTGCCCGGACTTGCGCAGCGTACCGACGCACTTACCTCTTCCCCCTACCAACTCAAACCCGGCAAAGAGGCGACCCTCCTCAGTGTGGGCGGTATCACCTCAGGGGTCGGCACCTACCTCTACCGCAACACCGAGAACATCATGCTCTCGGAAATCCAGCTCGACGGCATCAATGGCTTCGATCGTATCGCGGCCGACTTCTCTTCAGACGCCGCAGCGCGTGCCAGTGACGTGCTCTTCATCGGCAGTGCCGTAGCCCCCTTTGCATTGCTGGCCGACAAAGACATTCGTCGATACGCCACCCAGATCGGCTTTATGTACGGAGAGGTCTTCCTACTCACCACGGGCCTGACCACCCTCATCAAATCCACGGCCCAGCGGCCGCGTCCCTACGTCTACGAGGAGGGTTTGCCGGGCACCACAGTCCTTTCGGCCAACGATCGGGCGGCCTTTCTCTCGGGCCACACCTCGGCCTCGGCGGCGGGCTGTTTCTTCGCGGCCCAGGTGTATGCCGGTTTCCACCCGGACAGTCCGCAGCGCTGGATCGTCTGGGGGGCCGCGGCGACAGTACCGGCCGTCACCGGCTTTCTCCGCGTACGTGCGGGGCAACACTACCCTACTGATGTCATCGCAGGTTACGCCCTGGGGGCCCTCGTTGGCTCCGGCGTCCCCATTCTGCACCGGCGCGTGAAGAGCGTTTTGCCGGAAGGCGGCTCCCTCACCACCACCGGTAAGGCTGTCTATGCGAGCTACACCTTCTAAACCGCTAGCGTCTTTTGCATGCGGCTTTCGCCAAAACCTCTATTTCCTGTCTCTCTCCGGAATGGGAGACCAAGCTACGCGCTAAAGAAAGCGACAAGCAAAACTCCCCTGAGAGCGACGGTTTTAGCGCGGCCGCTGAACGCTTCGCCATCGACTTGCTAACTAGACACCTATCGGCGGACCGGGTGGTCTTAAGTCTGTGGCCATACCGCTAGGCATTCATGCTTGCTCCAGTACAAATCTAGCGTTGACGGGCCTTTCGTTTTTCTTAGCGCAAAGCGCCATCGCGCCCTTATTCAACTGAGACGGGCCTCTGCGCTCCTGGCGGCTTCCTTGCGTAGCGCAGCTGCTTCGCGTTCCACCGCCCAGACGCGCCCGTTTAGCGGATTTGTCTAGCGGTATGGTCTGCGGCACACCTGCGATGTCCTGTAGGGCGCCCGCGTCATTGCTTAAGCAGAGAACTTCACGCCGGCCATGTGCGCACCTGCCGCGACCACGAAAGCGCAAGTCGCGAGATTGCCGATGCATGACTGCGCGCCCGCAGCTGTTCGTCCACAGAAATTGACGCCGTGCTCGCCTACATCTAAGCTACCCGAATGCTCCTAAACCGGCAGACCGAGCTGCACCGAGCGATCCACGATGTCGACCCAGGCTACCTCACCTTCTACAGCTACCCGGAGTACGAGCCGCACCTGCGCCAGGAGAGGCGAGACGCGCTGCAACTGTTCAGGTCCAACAATGCCTGGTAGGTGTCGTATGAGAAGTTCCTTAAGGAGCACCGCTACCTCTCCATTTACGGTCGCGGCTCTATAGGCGGCGATGCGACGGCGGATGCGGGGGGAGGAGCGGGAGTATAGCTACCCCACCAGCAAGTCACCTTGCCCGGGTAGCTACCCCGCCGGCATGTCACCTTGCCTGGGGGGGCATCGCTGCGCTCGGCGTTTTCGCGCACCGGGCTACTCAATCAGCGCGTGGGGCATCGCTGCGCTCGGCGTTCTGGCGCACCGGGCTACCTAATCAGCGTGTAGCTGTCCAGCACCGGATGCCGCAGCTCCGCACCACCGATCTCACCCACCATTCCCTCTTGCCTCGCGACAGGCGCACCAGAACCAGTAGCCACAGAGCATCCCCAACCGTGACGACGGCCGCTATACCCTCGACGTAGCTGGCGGCAAAGATTACTTATTCGAGTTCTCCTTCTCGGCTATCGGCCGGTCTTCAGAAAGGTCTACGTCGGAAGCCTGAGTCCCAATCTCGAGCTCGGTGCCACCGCCCTCACCGAGGACGCCCAGCAACTCGCGCAAGTGGAAGTGACCGGCCAGGCCAGCGAGGTCTCTTCGGCACTCGACCGCAAGAGCTACGCCGTCGACGACAACATTGCGCAGACCGGCGGCTCCGTACTCCAAGCCATGCAGAATCTCCCCGGCGTCACGATCGACAACGGCAGCGTGGCCGTGCGCGGCTCGGACAAGGTCGTGGTCCTGATCGACGGCAAACAGACCGCCCTCACGGGTTTCGGGAAGGCCACCGGGCTCGACAATCTGCCGGCCTCCGCCGTCGAGCGCATCGAGGTGATCAACAACCCCGGCGCCAAGTACGACGCCAATGGCAACGCCGGCATCATCAACATCATCACCCCGTCACGCCCTCAACGTCGGACTCAACTACACCTTCCACCGCGAGGACGAGCGCTACTTCTACGACAACACCCTCGAGAGCAGCACCGGCACCGACGCCTTCAAACTGCTCAGCGACGAACAGGTGCTCGATTTCACCACCGACTACATCCGCCCGCTGAAAGCCGGGCGTCTGGAGACCGGCGTGAAGCTGCGCCGCCGCGTCATCCCCACCGACATGGAGTTCCAGCCCGGTCGCAACTCGGTGCTCGACTCGACCGCTGGGGGCGCCGCCACCTACGCCGAGTGGATCCCGGCCGCCTACGCCACCTACGTGTACGAAACCTCGAAGTGGGAAGCCGAACTCGGCCTGCGCGCGGAGTACGTGCAGCTGAAGTACACCGTCAACGAGGATCACCCCGTCTACCGCAGCAACGGCTACAACTACGCCCAGCCTTTCCCCAATGCCCGCCTGAGCTATAAACTCGACGACCGCAACCGCGTAGCCTTCTTCGCGAATCGCCGCGTGGACCGCCCCAACGAGGTCGACATTCGGATTTTCC
Organism: Lewinellaceae bacterium; assembly: GCA_963837005.1. Classification (GTDB taxonomy): domain Bacteria; phylum Bacteroidota; class Bacteroidia; order Chitinophagales; family Saprospiraceae; genus CALDTK01. The sequence continues at coordinate 175,409 of CAWIMC010000021.1, read as the reverse complement.
CGAAGTACGACGACGCCGAGATCATCAAGGTCGGCAATCCGGAACTGCGCCCGCAGTTCACGACGAGTGTGGAGCTCGGCTACAAGCGCATTTGGGATGCAGGCAGCCTTTACGCCGCCGCCTTCGGCCGGATGACCGAATCCACGATCACGCGCATCGCTACGAGCCTTCCGGAGAGCCGCATCATCTACAACACCTTCCAGAACGCCGGCAACTCGACAGCCTTCGGCGGCGAAGTCGTGGTCGAGCACAAGTTCTCGACCCGCTACCGCCTCAATGCCAACGCGAGCGTCTACCGCAACGAGATTTCGGCCTTCGAGGGCGTGAGCAAGTACCCGCGCACGCAGGCCTATACTTCGCCGACGCAGTCCGTACTCTCCGGCAACCTCAAGCTCAACCACGAACTCAACTTCACGAGCGGACTCGCCGCGCAAGTCACGATGCTCTCCCCCGCCCCTAAAAAGCCCCGCCGCACATCTCTGTACAGCGGGGCTCTCGTGTTTTGCCGAAAGGCGAAGTCAATATCTAAAGCGAAGCCGAAGTCCCAAAAGCAAAGCCATCCGAACGGCCACCTTCAACACTTTATCCTTCCACCTTCAATACTTACTCCGCATACTCCTCCTCGTCCACGTAGGCAGCAGCATTTTCTGCGGCACGCAGGTCACGGGCTTTCGCCTGCTCCTTGGTGAGGACCTGTAGGTCGACGAACGACCGTTGTCCTGTACCGGCAGGGATACGCTTGCCGACGATGACGTTCTCCTTTAGGCCATTCAGGAAGTCCTGCTTGGCGCCGATGGCCGCCGTCGAGAGCACCTTCGTGGTCTCCTGGAAGCTCGCTGCCGAGATCCAACTCGTCGTGCCGAGGCTCGAGCGTGTGATGCCTTGCAGCATCGAACTCGACGTCGCCGGGACCGCGTCGCGGAACTCCACCAACTTCTTGTCCTCGCGCTTCAGCATCGAGTTCTCCTCGCGGAGTTGACGGACGCTGACCAACTGGCCCGACTTCATCGTCTCCGACTCACCCGCCTCGAGGACGAACTTCTTGTCGTAGATCCACTCGTTCTGCTCGGCGAAATCCCACTTCTCCACGGCCTCCCCTTCCAGGAAAGTCGTGTCGCCGGAGTCCTCGATCAGGATGCGGCGCATCATCTGGCGCACGATCACCTCGATGTGCTTGTTGTTGAGCGTGATGCCCTGCGAACGGTACACCTCCTGCACGCCGTTGACCAGGTAGGTCTGGACGGCAAAGGGCCCCTTGATCTGCAAGATGTCACGTGGAGCGGTAGCACCGTCACACAGTGCCGTACCGGCGCGGATGAAGTCACCGTCCTGTACGAGCACGTGACGGCTCAATCCGACGAGGTACTTGCGCACCTGTCCGTCCTTGGCCTCGACAATCACCTCACGGTTGCCTCGCTTGATCTTCGAACCGAACGATACCACACCGTCGATCTCCGTGACGACGGCTGGGTTGCTCGGGTTCCGGGCCTCGAAGAGTTCCGTGACGCGTGGCAGACCACCGGTGATGTCCTGGATGCCGCCGGAGCTGCGTGGCATCTTGGCCACGATCTGTCCGACCTCGATCGACTCGCCATCAGTCACGGAGAGACGAGAGCCCACGGGCATGTTGTAGTTGCGCTCTTCGGTGCCGTCGGCGGTGCTGATGCGAACTGTAGGAAGAACTCGTTTCGCGCCCTTGGACTCGATGATGATCTTCTCCTCCTTACCGGTCTGGTCGTCGCGCTCCGTGCGGTACGATACGCCAGACTCGATGTTCTCGAAGTTAGCAACCCCAGCAAACTCGGAGATGATGACCGAGTTGTACGGATCCCACTCACACATCGTGGCCCCTTTCTCGATTTCTTGCCCTTCCTGGACGAAGAGCGTCGAGCCGTAAGGCACGTGCTGCGTGATGAAGACCTTGCCGGTCTTTGGGTCGACGATCCGGACCTCACCGGTACGCGAGAGCACGATCGCGGTCTTGTCGGCGGCGTCCTTCGTCTGGACGGTACGCACATCGTCGAACTCGACCTTGCCGTTGTATTTAGCCGTCAGGCTAGATTCGGTCCGGTTTACTGCGGCGATACCGCCTACGTGGAAAGTACGGAGCGTAAGCTGAGTACCCGGCTCACCGATCGACTGTGCGGCGATAATACCGACGGCATCTCCACGCTCGGCCACACGACCGGTAGCGAGGTTCTTGCCGTAGCACTTGCGGCAGACGCCGCGGACGGTCTCGCACGTGAGGACCGAACGAATGGTGACGGCCTCGACGCCGATCGAATCGATGTACTCCGCCATTTTTGGCGTGACGTAAGCTCCGGCGGGGAGGATGACCTCGTCGCTGTCGGGGTGCTCGACGTCGTGCAGCAGGTAGCGGCCATCGATGCGGCTCTCGAGCGATTCGACTACTTTGTCGCCTTCGCGAAGGGCGGAGGTTTCGATACCGCGGAGGGTGTCGCAATCCTCCTCCATGATGACGACGTCCTGTGCGACGTCGACGAGGCGACGCGTGAGGTAACCAGCGTCGGCCGTCTTGAGGGCCGTATCCGCCAGACCCTTACGGGCACCGTGCGTCGAGATGAAGTACTCCAGTACCGACAGACCGTCGACGAAGTTGGACAGGATCGGGTTCTCGATGACGGCGGCACCAGTGTCACCCGACTTCCGCGGCTTGGCCATCAGACCCCGCAGTCCGCAGAGCTGCTTGATCTGGGCCTGGCTACCACGAGCGCCCGAATCGAGCATCATGAACACCGAGTTGAAGCCCTGCTTGTGCTCCTTGAGCTCCTTCATCAAGTTGGTGGTGATGCGATTGTCCGCATTGTTCCACTTGTCGATGACCTGGTTGTAGCGCTCGTTGGCAGTAATCATGCCGGCGTTGTACGACTCGATGATTTCGTCCACCTCTTCGGTGGCGCGATCGAGGGTCGCTTGCTTCTTCGATGGGGTGATGAGGTCGCCGAGGTTGAACGAGAGTCCACCTTTGAACGCCCACCCAAAGCCGATCTCTTTGACCTTGTCGAGGAAGATGGCGGTCGTACCGAAGTCGGTGCGGTTGATGATCCCGGCGACGATGCGCTTCATCGAGCGCTTCGTGAGCAGCTCGTTGACGAACGGCACGGATTCAGGCACGGCCTCGTTGAACATCACGCGACCGACGGTCGTCTCGATGCGCTTCTGGACCATCTTCCCGTTCTCGTCCTCCACGCGGACGCGGCAGTTGATGACGGCGTGCAGGTCGATCTGGCCTTCGTCGTACGCGATGATGACCTCCTCGGCGGAGTAGAAGTTGCGTCCCTCCCCACGGACCTTAAGGTCGCCCATCGAGCGGCGCTCCTTGGTGATGTAGTACAGCCCCAGGACCATGTCCTGCGACGGCAGCGTGATCGGCGAGCCGTCCTGCGGGTTGAGCATGTTGTGGCTCGCGAGCATCAGGACTTGCGCCTCGAGGATCGCGCCCTGGCTCAGCGGCACGTGGACCGCCATCTGGTCACCGTCGAAGTCGGCGTTGAAGGCCGTACAGACGAGCGGGTGCAGCTGGATGGCCTTGCCCTCGATGAGCTTCGGCTGGAATGCCTGGATCGAGAGACGGTGCAGCGTCGGTGCCCGGTTGAGCAGCACGGGGTGACCCTTGAGGATGTTCTCGAGGATGTCGTAGATCACTGGATCCTTGCGCTCGACGAGTTTCTTGGCACTCTTGACCGTCTTCACGATACCGCGCTCGATGAGCTTGCGGATGATGAACGGCTTGAAGAGTTCGGCGGCCATCCCCTGCGGGATACCACACTCGTGCAGCTTCAGGGTCGGACCGACGACAATGACGGAACGACCAGAGTAGTCGACACGCTTACCGAGCAAGTTTTGGCGGAAACGCCCCTGCTTGCCTTTCAGAATATCGGACAGCGACTTGAGCGGACGCCCGCCCTCGGCCTTGACGGCGTTGGACTTGCGCGAGTTGTCGAAGAGGCTATCGACAGCCTCCTGGAGCATGCGCTTCTCGTTGCGCAGGATGACCTCCGGGGCCTTGATCTCGAGCAAACGCTTGAGGCGGTTGTTGCGAATGATTACGCGGCGGTAGAGGTCGTTGAGGTCGCTGGACGCAAAACGGCCACCGTCGAGTGGGACGAGCGGGCGCAGCTCCGGCGGGACGACGGGCAGGTAGTGGATGATGGTCCACTCGGGGCGGTTGTCGCGGCGGGTTTGGCCTTCGCGAAAACTCTCGACCACGCGCAGACGCTTGAGGGCGTCCGACTTACGCTGCTGCGAAGTCTCGGTCGCGGCCTGGTTGCGGAGGTCGTAGCTGAGCTGATCGAGGTCGAGGGTCGCGAGCAGGTCGAAGATCGCGTCGGCGCCCATCTTGGCGACGAACTTGGTCGGGTCCGAATCGTCGAGTTGCTGGTTGCCCTCGGGCAGCATGTCGAGGATGTCCAAGTACTCCTCCTCGGTGTACAGGTCCATCTTCATCACGCCGTCGGCCTCCTTGACGCCGGGGTTGATGACCGCGTAGCGCTCGTAGTAGATGATCGACTCGAGCTTCTTGGTGTTGAGCCCGAGCATGTACCCGATCTTGTTCGGGAGGCTCTTGAAGAACCAGATGTGCACGACGGGCACGACGAGCTTGATGTGGCCCATGCGCTCGCGGCGGACCTTCTTCTCGGTCACCTCGACGCCGCAACGGTCGCAGACGATGCCCTTGTAACGAATACGCTTGTACTTACCGCAGTAGCACTCGTAATCCTTGACAGGTCCGAAGATGCGCTCACAGAAAAGACCATCGCGCTCCGGCTTGTAGGAGCGGTAGTTGATGGTCTCGGGTTTGAGCACTTCGCCGTAGCTGCGCTCTAGTATCTCGTCCGGGCTCGACAGCGTCAACGTGATCGCGTTGAAGTTTTGATCGAGGACCGGAGTCTTTTTGGATAACGCCATTGCGTGATTTTCTTTGTATGATTTGCTTAGGGCTTTCGCCAAAACCTGAGGAAGAGTTCTCAGTTGACAGTTCTCAGTTCTCAGTTGTGTGACCGCCGCGCAACTGAGAACTGAGAACTATTAACTGAGAACTCACCTCACTGCTCGAACTTGATGTCCAGCGCCAGTCCCCGCAACTCGTGCACGAGGACGTTGAACGACTCCGGAATCCCAGGCTCGGGAAGATTGTCTCCCTTGACGATCGCCTCGTAGGCTTTCGCGCGACCCTGGATGTCGTCCGACTTGATCGTGAGGAGCTCCTGCAGGATGTTGGAAGCACCGAAGGCCTCCAAGGCCCAGACCTCCATCTCGCCGAAGCGCTGTCCACCGAACTGTGCCTTACCACCCAGCGGCTGCTGCGTGATGAGCGAGTATGGTCCGATCGAGCGTGCGTGCATCTTGTCGTCCACCATGTGGCTGAGCTTGAGCATGTAGATCACGCCGACCGTGGCCCGCTGGTGGAAACGGTCGCCCGTCTCACCGTCGTGGAGGAAGGTCTGACCTAAGCTCGGTAGCTCGGCCTTCTGGATGTACTCCTCGATCTCCTCCTGGCTCGCGCCGTCGAAGATTGGGGTACCGAAGGTCATGCCGAGCTTCTCGCCGGCCCACCCGAGGACGGTCTCGAAGATCTGCCCGAGGTTCATACGGCTCGGTACACCCAGCGGGTTGAGCACGATGTCGACCGGGGTGCCGTCCTCGAGGAAGGGCATGTCCTCCTGGCGGACGATTCGGCTCACGATGCCCTTGTTGCCGTGGCGACCGGCGAGCTTGTCACCGACCTTCAGCTTGCGCTTCTTGGCGAGGTACACTTTGGCGAGCTTGAGGACGCCGGCGGGAAGCTCGTCCCCGATGGAGATGTTGAACTTCTCGCGCTTGTAGCGACCGACCTCCTCGTTGTACTTGATGTTGAAGTTGTGCAGCAGGCGGCTGATCAACTGGTTGTCCTCGTCCTTTGTCGTCCAGCCCGAGTAGTCGGCCTTGAGGACATCAATGTTACGCAAGACCTCCATCGTGTACTTCGCGCCCTTCGGTACGATCTCCTCGCCGTAGATGTCCTTGACGCCCTGCGACACGCGGCCGCGGACGATGTTGGACAGCTTGTCGACGAGCACGGTCCGGACTTCGTTGACGCGCACGGCGTGCTCGTCGTCGAGGCGCGAGAGCAGTTCTTTCTCCTGCTCCTTCTGGTCCTTGTCCTTCTTGGCGCGGGCGAAGAGTTGCTTGTCGATGATCACACCGCGGACGCTCGGCGCGGCCTTGAGCGAAGCATCCTTGACATCGCCTGCCTTGTCGCCGAAGATGGCGCGAAGCAGCTTCTCCTCCGGGGTCGGGTCGGACTCGCCCTTCGGCGTGATCTTACCGATGATGATGTCGCCCTCCTGCACCCAGGCGCCGACGCGGATGATGCCGTTCTCGTCGAGGTCCTTGGTGGCCTCCTCGGAGACGTTCGGGATGTCGTTGGTGAGTTCTTCCTCGCCGAGCTTGGTGTCGCGCACGTCGAGTTCGAAGTGCTCGATGTGGATCGACGTGAAGATGTCCTCGCGGACGACGCGCTCCGAGAGCACGATGGCGTCCTCGAAGTTGTAGCCCTTCCAAGGCATGAAAGCGACCTTCAGGTTTTGGCCCAGCGCCAACTCACCTTTATCTGTCGCGTAGCCATCACACAGCAAGCTGCCTTCCTTCACGCGGTCCCCCTTGCGGACGATCGGCTTGAGGTTGATACAGGTACCCTGGTTGGTCCGCAGGAACTTGGTCAGCGTGTAGGTCTTCGAGTCACCCTCGAAGCTCACGAACTGGTCCTGCTCCGAACGCTCGTAGCGGATCGTGATCTGGTTGGCGTCCACGTACTCCACTACCCCATCGCCCTCGGCGTTGATGAGCATCCGCGAGTCCTGGGCCACCTTGGCCTCCAGTCCCGTACCCACGATCGGGGCAGCAGGACGAAGAAGCGGCACGGCCTGACGCTGCATGTTCGAACCCATTAGGGCACGGTTGGCGTCGTCGTTCTCGAGGAAGGGGATGAGCGAGGCGGAGACACCGACGATCTGGTTCGGCGCAACGTCCATGTACTCGATCTCCTCCGGCTCCAACACAGGGAATTCACCGTGCTCGCGGCAGGCCACGCGGGCCGTCTGGAACACACCCGTGTCGCCGTCGATGACCGCGTTGGCCTGGGCGATCTTGAGGTAGTCCTCACCCTCAGCGCTGAGGTACTCGACCTCACCGGCGACATCCACTTTACCCTCGATCACCTGGCGGTAAGGCGTCTCGAGGAAGCCCATCTTGTTCACCTTGGCGTGCACGCAGAGCGTCGAGATGAGACCGATGTTCGGCCCCTCCGGCGTCTCGATCGTGCAGAGGCGACCGTAGTGCGAGTAGTGTACGTCACGCACCTCGAAACCGGCGCGCTCACGCGAGAGACCGCCCGGTCCTAGTGCCGAAATACGGCGCTTGTGGGTGATCTCCGAGAGTGGGTTGGTCTGGTCGAGGAACTGCGACAACTGGCTCGTTCCGAAGAAGGAGTTGATGACGCTCGAGAGCGTACGGGCGTTGATGAGGTCCACTGGCGTGAAAACCTCATTGTCCCGGACGTTCATTCGCTCGCGGATCGTACGGGCCATACGGGCGAGACCGACGCCGAACTGGGCGTAGAGCTGCTCGCCTACCGTACGGACGCGACGGTTCGACAGGTGGTCGATGTCGTCGATCTCGGCGTTCTGATTCATCAAGCCCACGAGGTACTTGACGATAGAGATGATGTCCTCCTTCGTGAGTACGAGCGTATCGCCGGCAGCGTCGTTGCCGAGCTTGCGGTTGATCTTGTAGCGGCCTACCTCACCGAGGTTGTAGCGCTTGTCGCTGAAGAACAGCTTGTCGATAATACCGCGGGCGGTGTCGTCGTCCGGTGGCTCAGTGCCACGCAGCTGCTTGTAGATATAGTTGACCGCCTCGATCTCCGAACTGGTCGGATCCTTCTGCAGGGTATTGTAGATGATGGTGTAGTCCTGTCCGACTTCGGACTTTTGGAGGACCACTTGCGGGATGCCCGACTCCAGCACTTTCTCGATCGCCTCATCGTCGAGGATCTGATCGCGCTCGAGAATGATCTCGTTCCGCTCGATCGTCACCACCTCACCGGTGTCCTCGTCGACGAAGTCCTCCGTCCACGAGCGCAGTACGCGGGCGGCGAGCTTGCGGCCGTGCGACTTCTCGAGTTCTTTGCGAGTAGCTTTAACTTCGTCCGACAGGTCGAACAAGGTCAGGATGTCCTGGTCGGTCGCGAAGCCGATCGAACGCAGCAGCGTCGTGACCGGGAACTTCTTCTTGCGGTCGATGTACGCGTACATCACCGTGTTGATGTCGGTGGCGAACTCCATCCACGCCCCCTTGAACGGGATGACGCGGGCCGAGTACAGCTTCGAGCCGTTCGGGTGGTAGTTAAGGCCAAAAAACACACCGGGCGAGCGGTGGAGCTGGCTCACGATGACGCGTTCGGCACCATTTATGATGAACGTGCCCTTAGGCGTCATGTACGGGATGTTCCCGAGAAACACATCCTGGACGATGGTCTGGAAGTCGATGTGCTCCGGGTCGTTACAGCTCAAGCGTAGTTTTGCCTTGAGTGGTACCGAGTAGCTTAGCCCGCGGTGGATACACTCCTCCAAAGAGTAGCGGGGAGGGTCGATGTAGTAGTCGAGGAACTCGAGATTGAAGATGCTACGGGTGTCGGAGATCGGGAAGTTCTCCTTGAAGACGCGCGAGAGACCTTCGAGGTGACGGTTCTCTGGCGTGGTTTCGAGTTGGAAGAACTCTTGAAAGCTGGCGAGCTGAATACCGAGAAGATCGGGATAGGCGGGCGCGAGCTTGATCTTTCCGAAGTTGTAGCGCTCGGGGGTAGACCCAAGCTGACCGTTGGTAACCATGCGGAATAAGCTTAAAATGCGATGAAATTGCCGACTGTCGCGGGCGAGACAGGCGGCCGGGGGCGCTAAGGCGGCGCAAAAGTACACCGAATGCCCCAGAGTATAGGGCAGATATAACGATAGGCCGGGCCTAGGGATGTCCCTAGACCCAGCCTGCGCGTTAATTCTATGTCAATTGAGGGGTTCGCCTGCGGGAGGCATAGAATCGGGGGTGTCAGTTAGAGAAGAAGAGGGCGGGGTGAATTACTTCACCTCGACCGAAGCACCGACGCCCTCGAGGGCAGTCTTGAGGCTCTCGGCTTCTTCCTTGCTGACACCTTCCTTGACGACGGCCGGAGCCGAGTCGACGAGGTCCTTAGCCTCCTTGAGACCGAGACCGAGCAGGCCTTTGATCTCCTTGACGACACCCAGCTTCGCGCCACCGGCGGAAGTCAACGTGACGGTGAATTCGGTTTGCTCAGCTTCAGCGGCGGCACCGCCTTCTGCGGCTGGACCCGCTGCTGCTACAGCGGCGGCGGCTGGCTCGATGCCGTAATCATCCTTGAGGATGGCGGCGAGTTCGCTCACGTCTTTGACGGTGAGGTTGACGAGCTGCTCTGCGAGTTGTTTTAGATCTGCCATGATGGACTATGTTTAAAAGGCTACACGTGAAAGAAAAAGAAGCACGGTTAGCTTGGAAGCCGGAGTGAGTGAGGTAGGTTCAGGTGAAAGCCACCACAGGGAACCTCGGTCCCTGAGTTTTGGCGGAAGCCGTACGAGCCACCAAGGCCCGAACCGCTTTCGCTAAAACAGGCTATGCCGCGGTCTCTTCGCGTGCCTCGAGGGTCTTGAGCAAACCACTGATGGTTTGACCACCCGACTGGAGCTGGCCAACCAAAGTCTTGATCGGGCTCTGAAGCAGAAGGATGACGTCTCCGAGGAGTTCTTCGCGAGACTTGATCTTCGTGAGCGCATCAATCTGGTCGTCGCCGACGTAGATGGCGCTACCGATATAGGCTGCCTTGAGGAGTGGCTTGGCGTGGGTCTTGCGGAACTCCTTGATCAGCTTGGCAGGTGCCTTCGCCGACTCGGTGAACATGATCGCAGAGGGACCTTTCAGCGCCTCGTAGATCTCGTCGAGGTTGCGCTCCTCAGCTACAGCCTCCAGGGCCTTGCGGGCGAGGGTGTTCTTGACGACTTGCATCGTAACACCAGCCTTATAGGCGGCGGCGCGCAGTTCGTTGGACTCGGCGACGCTCATCTTACTGGCGTCGGCGATGTAGAAGTACTCGGCCTCGGCGAACTTCACCTTCAGCGACTCGAGGACGTCGTTTTTCTCTGTTCTGGTCATGAGATTGCGTTTGTAGCCGACCGATTAACGGTAAACCTTCGGATCGACTTTGACGCCGGGACTCATCGTCGAGGCGGTGGTGATGGACTTGAAGTAGATGCCCTTCGCACTGGAAGGCTTAATCCGCGAGATCGTCGAGAGCAGCTCGTGCGCGTTGCCGCGAAGTTGCTCTGCGGTGAAACCTACGCGACCGATGCTCGAGTGGATGATGCCGGTCTTGTCGACGCGGAAGGCGATCTTACCCCCTTTGACGTCTTCGACGGCGGCGGCAATGTTTGGAGTTACCGTACCCGTCTTCGGGTTTGGCATGAGGCCACGGGGACCGAGAGCGCGACCGATGCGACCGACCTTCACCATGACATTCGGCTGCGCGATAGCTACGTCGAACTCGAACCAGCCTCCGCTGATCTTCTCGACCAACTCATCGAGACCTGCGTAGTCGGCACCTGCGTCGAGGGCCTCCTGAACTTTATCTTCGGTACAAAACACGAGGACGCGCTTTACCTTACCGGTGCCGTGTGGGAGGGTCACCGTTCCGCGGAGCGCCTGGTCGGCTTTGCGAGGGTCGATTCCGAGACGGATATGCAGGTCGACGCTTGCGTCAAATTTCGCTGTATTGACCTCCTTGATGAGGGCCATCGCTTCTTCGAGCGGGTACAGCTTGGCCGCGTCTACCTTTTCGGCTGCCGCGCGGCGCTTCTTTCCAACTTTTGCCATGATACTGTTTAGGTGCGAACGCCCGTGTCCGTGGGTACGGCAGCGGGCTCCCTATGAATGAAATTGTTAGGCTTCGACGGCGAATGGTGCCTCACCACTGATGGTGATCCCCATCGAGCGGGCAGTGCCAGCGACCATCTTCATCGCACTTTCGATCTTGAAGGCATTGAGGTCGGCCATTTTGTCTTCTGCGATCGCGCGGATTTGGTCCCAGTCAACCGAACCGACTTTTACGCGGTTTGGCTCACCCGATCCACCTTTGAGCTTTGAGGCTTCTAAGAGTTGGACGGCGGCGGGGGCGGTCTTGAGGACGAAATCGAAGGACTTGTCCTTGAACACGGTGATGACCACGGGCACGACTTTGCCGCGCTTGTCCTCGGTTGCAGCGTTAAAGCGCTTGCAGAACTCCATGATGTTTACACCCTTCGAACCGAGGGCCGGTCCTACCGGGGGCGCTGGATTTGCTGCGCCGCCTTTGACCTGGAGCTTAATATAAGTATCTACTTCCTTTGCCATGACTTGAGTCGTTGTGGTCGAGCGAGTGGCACTGAAGCCACCCTCCCACGGTGATGCTGCCGCATTGTGGCGACAGCTGAATTACATCTGCTTTTCTACTTGGTTGAAGCTCAGTTCCACTTCAGTACCGCGACCGAAGATCTTGACGATTGCCTTCAGCTTCTTCTTGTCTTCGTAAATCTCCTGTACATCGCCGACGAAGCCGTTGAATGGACCGTCGACAATCTTGATCGTCTCCCCCACGAGGAAAGGCTCGATCATCACGTCCTCAGCCTCTTGGTTCTCGTCGACATTGCCGAGGAGACGATTGGCTTCCGACTCGCGCATCGGGATCGGATTGTTCTTGCCGAGAAAGTGCATCACGTTGGGCAGGCCAGCAATGACACCGACGGTCTCCCCATTGAGGAAATCGTCGACGGCCTCCACGAGAATATACCCAGGAAGGATGTTGCGCTCAGTGATGACCTTCTTGCCGTTGCGGAACTTGAAGATCTTCTCGGTGGGGACCACGACGCTGATCACATCTTCGTTCCAGCCATTGCGGCTTACCTCTTGCTCGATGCGCTCTTTGATGACCCGCTCCTTACCGGAGATCACGCGCAGGCTGTACCAACGGGTGATTTTCTGCTCTTCGGTAGTGGTTTCCATGCGGGTGTAAGTACGGCGTAGTAGGTTTTGGCGAAAGCCGTACCCTACGAGTTGAGCTTGTAGATGTTGGAGAGCACGAAATTGGCGATCGTGTCCATCCCGAAAATAATCAGCGCGAAGATCAGTGTCGCGATGATCACGACGATCGTGTCGTTTTGGAGGTTGCCGTAGGTCGGCCAGGTCACGTTGTTGACCAACTCGTTGTAGGCCTCGCGGACGTAGTTCTGTAGACTTCCCATAAGCTATAGTATACCGCGTCCGAGCGGTGAGGTTACATGCCTTTCGGCAAAACTGAAGACTTGCACGGGCGGAGAGACTCGAACTCCCGGCCGTCGGTTTTGGAGACCGATGCTCTACCAACTGAGCTACACCCGTAAATGCGAAAATTTAGCCCCTCCGAAGAGAGGCTAAATCTTCACTTGGTTGCGAAGTTACGCGATGATTTCGGTAACCTGGCCAGCACCTACCGTACGACCACCCTCACGGATAGCGAAACGGAGGCCTTTCTCCATGGCAATGGCGTTGAGAAGGTTGACTTCCATAGAGACGTTGTCTCCTGGCATCACCATCTCCACGTTCTCTGGCAACTTGCAATCACCGGTCACGTCCGTGGTACGGAAGTAGAACTGTGGGCGGTAGCCGTTGAAGAATGGCGTGTGGCGGCCACCCTCGTCTTTCGACAAAACGTACACCTCACACTTGAAGTTGGTGTGTGGCTTGACGCTACCTGGCTTGCAGATGACCATGCCGCGACGGATGGCATCCTTGTCGATACCGCGAAGGAGGATACCAGCGTTGTCGCCAGCCTCACCGCGGGTGAGGAGCTTGCGGAACATCTCGACACCGGTCACGGTAGAGAGAAGTGGCTTAGTGCCAGCGGGTGCCATACCGACGATCTCGACGGGGTCACCTACGTTGGTAATACCGCGCTCGATACGACCGGTAGCTACCGTTCCACGACCGGTGATCGAGAACACGTCCTCGATTGGCATGAGGAAAGGCTGGTCGATGAGACGCTCTGGCTCGATGATATCAGTATCACAGGCCTCCATGAGCTCCATGATCTTGGCGACGGCATCAGCGTCTCCTTCGAGCGCCTTGAGGGCCGAACCCTGAATGATCTTGGCGTTGTCACCGTCGAACTCGTACTGGTCGAGGAGTTCGCGAACCTCCATCTCTACGAGCTCCAGCATCTCTGGATCGTCGACGAGGTCGACTTTATTCATGAACACGACGATGTTCGGGACACCTACCTGGCGGCAGAGCAGGATGTGCTCGCGCGTTTGTGGCATAGGGCCGTCCGTAGCAGCGACCACGAGAATAGCACCGTCCATCTGGGCGGCACCCGTGACCATGTTCTTGACGTAGTCGGCGTGACCTGGACAGTCAACGTGGGCGTAGTGACGGTTCTTGGTCTCGTACTCGACGTGAGCCGTGTTGATCGTGATACCGCGCTCCTTCTCTTCGGGGGCGGCGTCGATCGAGTCGTAAGAACGCTTCTTGCCGAAGCCCGCGTCAGCTAGCACGCTCGTGATCGCGGCCGTGAGGGTCGTCTTTCCGTGGTCGACGTGCCCAATGGTTCCGATGTTGAGGTGCGGCTTGTTTCTGGAAAATGTTTCCTTAGCCATGGTCGTGATTTATTACCGTGTAAAAATGTGGAGCGTGATCACCGACACCCGAGAGTGCGGCCGGCGCCCCGCTACCGAGGGAACCTTGTTGTTGAAATCCTATGAGCCAACGGTGAGAATTGAACTCACGACCCCTTCCTTACCATGGAAGTGCTCTACCCCTGAGCTACGTCGGCGGTACATGCTGCGTCGGTCACGTTTGACCGAAGACCGCACTCCACCTCAGCAGGCGGAGCGGGAGACGAGATTCGAACTCGCGACCCTCAGCTTGGAAGGCTGATGCTCTACCAACTGAGCTACTCCCGCAAAATGCGTGGGGGTGGATGGATTCGAACCAACTCAGACGAATCACTGGATTTACAGTCCAGCCCACCTCTCCAACTGTGGCGCACCCCCGAATAATCTTGTGTAAATGATGAGCCAGTGGACGGACTCGAACCGCCGACCAGCTGATTACAAATCAGCTGCTCTACCAACTGAGCTACACTGGCAGCTGTCCCAAAAGCCGGTAAAGGCCCATGGTAGAGACCAAATAAGGCCCAATAGATCCACACAAGATCCTGTATGTCAAAGAAGTATCCTGTCGCGAAAGCAAGGCCCCGAAAGCAGAACCCCGCCCTAGTTTTCGCTAAGGCGGGGCAAAGATAGTATTTTCCCTTGTCTCACGACGCAACCAAGACGAAAAAATCTCAATTTCCCGCTCGGACGCCGTGAGGTGGGCCTGCTAGTGAGTCGAGTGCTTCGACTTCCACTTGAGCAACTGGCGCTCCATCGCGCGGCTTGCCTTGTCGAGCGCCTCTTCGTAGCTGTTGGCGTGCTCCGTACAGAACAGGCGCGTCGTTGGAATATTGACCCGAAATTCGGCGGTGGCCTCCCCGGCGGGATCGTTGCCCGCTTTCAAGAACACGTCTACATCTACGATGCGGTCGTAAAACTTGGCGAGGCGCTCCACTTTCTGAGTAGCGAAGGTTTTCAGCTCTGGGTTGCCGTTGTCGGGGAAGTCTTCTAACTGGATCTGCATGTATGCGGGCTTTCTTGGTGTGGTTCGTACAACCCCGCCCACCCGTTCTCAGTTCGACACCTCACCAAAGTGCGGCTCTACCGCGCTATTTACCTTTGCGCTCTTTGTACCGGCGGAGTTGGCGCTTGAGCTTGTCCGTGAGTAGGTCCACCGAGGCTTCGAAGGTGCGTTGGTTCTCGCTCGCTACCAGCGTGGCTCCGGGCACCTGAAGCTTCACCTCGGCGATTTTATCGCGGACCTGGCCGCTGTTCTCCAAGCGAAGTGTCACATCGCAAGTGATGATCCGGTCGTACACCTGGGTGAGCTTGCTGACTTTCGCCTCGATGTAAGCGAGGAGTTTTTCGTCGGCTTTAAACTGGGGGGCTACCGTCTGTATGGTCATACGCGCTTATGTCCTGGATTTGGCAGAACGGCCCTAAACTACGCTCGGATTCGGCGTCGCGCCAGAAATTGATAGAGTTTATTTTGTCAAATCACGGATCGCCGCTCGCACGCGGGTGTGCCCTCGCGTAAACCTCCAGCAGTCGCTTGGCGCTGGCGTGCAGATATACCTGCGTCGAGGCTAGACTCGCGTGGCCCATCAGCTCCTGTACGCTGCGCAGGTCGGCTCCGCCGTCCATCAGGTGAGAGGCGAAAGCATGGCGCAGAAGGTGCGGCGAGCGGCCCTCCACCCAGCCAGCGCTCTCGAGGTGCTTGCGCACCAAGTTATAGACCGCCTTTGCGTAGAGTGGTTTACCCCTGTCGGTGAGGAAGGCACTGGCACTCGGGTCATTAAGTGCAGGTTCCTGTTCCGGCAGGTGTGGGCTTTCGCCAAAACGCGCATTGCGCAGATGAAGGTAGTGATCCCACTGTGTTCGCAGTACAGACGGCACGGGCAGCACCCTTGTCTTGCCTCGTTTGCCGGTGATGCGGAGCCTGTCTACGCCCGGCGACAGATCCGCCAACGTGATTGCGAGCAGCTCTGCCCGGCGTAGCCCGAGTAGGTAAAGTGTCATGACTACCGTGAGGTCGCGCTGGCCCGAGTAAGTCATCCCCGAAGGCATCCGACTCGAGCCAATCCCTGAGTTTCGCTTCGTCAACGGCCGGTGGCAGGCGGTGGGGCTTCTTCGGACTGAGCAATAGCGCAGAGGGGTCGACCGGCCAGTCGAGGTGCTCCACGCCAAAGGCAAAAAAGGTCCGCAGGCTGGTGAGCTTGCGCGAGAGCGTTACGTTCGCGAGCCCTTGCCCGGAGAGGGACAGGAGATAGTTGCGCAAATGCGATGGCCCGACTGCATCTAGTGCAACCGGGCCAGGGATGCCCGCCAGGTAGGCGGACAATTGTCGAACGTCGGCAAGGTAGGCCTGCGTCGTCAAGGGTGCTAAGCGCCGCTCGTAACGCAAGTAGTCGCCGAACACTTCTAATTCAGTAGACACGGTGGTCTACGAGCCGTAGGTCTGCTTCTTGTAGACGGCATTGAGTACTTCTTCGCGACGCTTGACGCTCGGCTTAGTAAAGTACTTGCGGTCGCGCACGGAGCGCATGAGGCCAGCGCGTTCGAATTTGCGCTTGTACTTCTTGAGCGCGCGGTCGATGCTCTCGCCCTCTTTTACATCGATGATCAGCATAGGCTTAACGTTCGGATTTTCGTTTTGAGCCGGCAAATGTAGGTATTCCGCCGGTGGTAGACAAGCAGAATATGTTAGGGGGAGGGATTTGGTTCGAGGGGGCTGTACGGATGCGCCTGCGGCGAGCTGAACGCGGAGCCGCGGAGGGGCCATACACGGGGGGGGCTTGCCAGTAATGTCGTGGCAGTGCGCGGGCCGTGTTTGCCTGGCTCCGCCAGGTCCAGAGCAGGTAAGAAAGGCCCGTCGAACGCCCTCGGCACCTGGCGGAGCCAGGCAAACACGGCTCGTGTACGGCTCGTCGGGCCGCTCGCAGGGCCTTACAAGACCGCTCCCCTACCGAAACGCCAATTCTATCTGCTGCCGGTACCCCTGTATCGTGTTGTGCAAGCCCAAATACAAGGCCTCTGCCACCAGCGCATGCCCAATGCTCACCTCGGCCACGTGCGGGACTGCTCGACAGAAGAAGGATAAGTTCTTCTGGTCCAGATCATGACCAGCATTAATGCCCAGGCCCAACTCGTGCGCTCGGACAGCTGCTTCTCGGTAGGGCTTTACCGCCTGTTCAGCGTTTTGGCGAAAGCCGTGAGCATAGGGGCCGGTGTAGAACTCTATGCGATCGGTCCCCGTCTCGGCGGCGGCTTCGACCTGGGCGATGTCGGGGTCGAGAAAGATGGAGAGGCGGATGTTGGCCTGGCGGAAAGTATTGGCGAGGTCCTGGAGGCGGGACTTTTCTTTGAAGGCATCCCAGCCATGGTCGGAGGTAAGTTGACCGGGGGCGTCGGGCACGAGCGTGACCTGCGCAGGTTGGTTGTCCAGTACGAGCTGCACGAAGTCATCGGACGGATAGCCTTCGATATTGAACTCGGTCGTCACGGCTTTCGCCAAAACCGGGATATCGTCTCGTCGGACGTGGCGCTCGTCGGGCCTTGGGTGGACGGTAATGCCCTGTGCCCCGAAGCGCTCGCAGTCGAGGGCGACCTGCAGTAAGTCCGGGACTCGGCCACCGCGGGCATTGCGGAGCAGGGCGATCTTGTTGATGTTTACGGAGAGTCGGGTCATCTTGGCGGGCGCAACGTGAACGACAAAGGTAGAATGACCGAACAGGAGACGGAGGCCGCGGCCGCAAACCGCCGCAGAATATGGGTAACGCTGGCGTACGTGATGGCGGGCACCTTCGCCTCCCAGATGGCGGTCATCGCACTACTCCTCGCGCTCGGCTTCTCCCTGGCGGACCTCCAGGCTGGCTTCCCTACCCTATCGCCAGCGCAACTCATGGCGATGCTGGCGCTCTCGCAACTGCTGAGTTACTTGGTTCCTGCCGTGATCGCCGCGCGGACCCTTTTCGGAGAGAATTGGCTCGGCGTACTAGGACTACGACCTTTTCCCGCTCCTCTCAAACTCCTCCTCGGGCTGCTCATCTTTATCGCGACCGTCCCTTTCACCGCTTACCTCGCGCAACTCAACCTCAGTCTCGACCTGAGCGAGTGGCAAGCCGCCATCGAGGGCGACATCGCCGAGGTCCTGGAAGAGATCATCGTCAACACGTCTCTGCCCATTTTCTTCCTCGTGCTGATCGCCGTAGCAGCCTTGCCGGCCCTTGGGGAAGAGATGGTCTTCCGCGGATTGCTACAGCCTGGCTTTGTAAAGATGACCGGCAGTTCGCACTTCGGCATCTGGCTTACGGCGGCATTCTTTGGTTTGGTGCACCTTCAATTCGCAGGCATTCTCCCGCGGGTCTTCCTCGGTGCTGTGCTCGGGTTCCTCGCTTGGCACAGTCAGCGGCTGTGGATACCGGTAGTCGCACACGCACTTTTTAATGGTGTGCAAGCGGTGGCAGCTCGACTCGGAGCGCTCGACGTCGTCGCGGACGCGAGCGACGAGGCCTCGCGACACCCTTCGGTCTGGTGGGGACTGGCCAGCGCCGCGCTAGCGGCGAGTGCGCTTCACTATGGATTGCCCTACTTATTGCCTGATGGCGCTCCTTCGGACCACGGAGAGGCCGACCCATCCAGTGCAGATGAGGTGCCCTTTGCGCCGTAGTCCTCACGACGGCTTACTTTCCGCCCCGCATGACAGGACTCCGTACCCGCGCCGTGAGCGCCGTCATCTTCGTCGCGCTCATCGTCGGCGGGCTGCTCGGAGGGCCATACTCCTTCGTGGTGTTGTTCGCAATCGTTACGGTGCTGTGCCTGCTGGAGTTCTACAAGATGGTGCTCGACCGCTACATGCGTCGCGACCGCATGCGGATCGCACTCGGGATCGCGCTCGGCTTGGTGCCGCACCTCACGGCGGCAGCGATTATGTTGAACTGGCTGCCTACGCGTGACGATCTGCTGCTCGTCATACTGCTCGTTTTCTTCCCGCTGCTTTTCATGACTTTCATCTACGAGCTGTTCGCCGGCTCGAAGCACCCCTTCGAGAACGTAGCGATGCTCGTCACCGGGATGGTCTACATCGGAGCGCCCTTCGCGATGCTCGACTTCGTAGCCTTTCGCACGGGCGTATTCGACTGGCAGCTCGTGCTGGGAGTCCTCATGCTAACGTGGCTGAGCGATACCGGGGCCTACATCGCCGGCAGCACGATGGGCCGCACGCCACTCTTCCCGCGCATTAGTCCGAAGAAAACCTGGGAGGGCTTTGTAGGTGGTGCAGTACTCGTGTTGGTGAGCTCGCAGATCCTCGCGGAACTGATGCCCATCTTGCGGCACCGCGAGTGGCTCGTGATTGGAATGCTCGTTGCGGTGTTCGGGAGCCTCGGCGACCTGGTAGAGTCGATGCTCAAACGAAGCCTGAACGTAAAAGACTCCGGCGACCTTCTCCCAGGGCACGGCGGTATCCTCGATCGCTTCGACGCGTTCATCTTTTTACTGCCATTCGTGTCCGCTTACCTCATCTTTGTCCGCTAGTCAACTCCGAGCATGCGGACTCGTTAGAGTTAAAGGCTAGGAAACTTGTTTATGACCAAAATTCACCCGGAAGGCAGACGGATGTTGGCCGTCGCTGCGCTGCTCCTCCTCGGACTCGGTGGCTTGGTCTGGTGGCTTGCGCCAAAACTGTTCTGGCCCTTCACCGTACTCGCGGTGCTGATCTTTGGGTTCATCGCATACTTCTTCCGCAATCCTAACCGGGAAGTTTTGCTGACAAGCGAAACCGTCGTGCTCGCCCCCGCCGACGGCCGCGTCGTGGTCATCGAGGAAGCCGACGAGAAGGAATATTTTAAAGACCGGCGACTCCAGGTGTCGATCTTCATGTCGCCCACCAACGTCCACGTCAACCGCTCCCCCATTACCGGCATCATCAATTATTTCCGGTACCACGAGGGGAAATACCTCGTGGCCTGGCACCCGAAGAGTTCCGAGCAGAATGAGCGGACCACTGTGGTGATCGGCAACTCGCACGCCGAGATTTTGCTGCGGCAAATCGCCGGCGCGATGGCCAAGCGTATCGTGAGCTACTGCGATGAGGGCACGGCCGTTGAGCAGGGCGTGGATATTGGCTTTATCAAATTTGGCAGCCGGGTAGACATGTTCTTGCCGGTCGGCACACGACTGGAGGTCGAGGTTGGGGACAAGGTCAAGGGCAACGTTAGCGTGATCGCGCGGCTGTAGATCGAATGGGCAGCGGGCTTTAGACGAACTCCGCCTCACGTCCGCTTACGCGCTACCATCCACATCAAAGCACAGCCAGAGGACCCGACGGCGAAATATTTAACACGGAGGCACCGAGGCCACGGAGGGGCACAGAGCTTCTGTCGCGCAGCGACAGGAGACACGGAGCGTATGGCGGCACGCGTCGGGTACCCCTGTGTGCCAGCTAGCTCCGTGCCTCCGCGGCGCAGAGCGCCGCAAATCTCTTTGCTTCTCCGTGGCCTCGGTGCCTCCGTGTTTAAAGTCCCCCCCACTATATCTTGCATAGTGTAAACCTCGCTTACCCAAACCCTATTAGTGCTTTTGGCAAAGCGAGTATCAAAGTACGTTCTCGCCAAAAACGGCCACCCCTCCCCAAACTCTGGCACAGTTTCCGCACCAAACACACTGTTGACAGGCGCGACCTGATTTCAGGACCTGGAATAACGGGCCTCCGAATTCATAGACGCCTTCACAATTTGTGGCCGACCTACGTAAAAAAAAGCCCCTGCGATCCTTCTGCTTCGCGGATCAGGGGGGATCACCGTTCGACGTCGGGTGCAGGAGCACTAAACAGATTGAGAAAACTGTTCGGTTGTACGCAGCCCTGCGCTGGGTGGGTTCATATTTCGTCAGTCCGGCACGATTTTATTTTAAGCCAACCAGCGAATAGGGAGCGCTATGCGGACTTCGGTACCGGCGGCAGTGCCATCCTCATTATATAAATCGTTGAAAACGACCTGAGTAGACGCATTTCCATCGTTTAGTAACTCAAGTCGGTGCCGCGTGATATCAGTTCCGAGCGACTTATGTTTCTGTAATGTTATACGACGAGCGGCGGCGGCCCGGCCTACGCCGTTGTCACGAATTGTGATCAACAATAGATCTTCGTCATGAGCTGGGGAGTCGAACTCTAACGAGATATGTCCGGCCGGCACTTGTCTGATCCCGTGTTCGAGGGCGTTCTCGAGATAAGGCTGCACGAGCATCGCCGGCAACCGGATCAGGTCATCTTCGAGGTCTTCGCCGACGGTAATCTCGTAGGTGAAGGAATTTTGGTAACGGAGCGCTTGGTTCAGTGAGAGGTACTGGTCCAGGAAGGCGATCTCCTCCTCTAAAGAGATACTCTCGCGCTCGGAGTACTCCAAGCTTTGTCGCATGAGCCTCGCGAACTTGGCCAGGTGCGCAGCGGCGTCTGTTGCGCGGTGACTCGTAATAAATTCTTGAATTGCATTGAGGGCATTAAATATGAAGTGCGGATTCATCTGGGCACGCAGTGCTTTTAGCTGCAACTGCGTGGCGCGCAGGCGGAGGAGTTCCCCTTCTTGTCGACGCTGCTCTAGTTCGTGTCGGAGTTCCAGTTCCGAGATGCGCCTCGCGTTGCTAGCGATGTCGACTGCGCGCTGGAGTTCCTCGAAGTAGAGCCGGTACTCGTAGGCTACAGCGTACTGGTCGTGTCGCGCGTGATAGTCGGCGAGCTTCTCGCTCACGAAGGCCTGCCGGGAGAGATCGTCACCCTCCTGCGAGCGTTCGAGCGCCACGGCGAGCATCTGGCCTTCGACCTTGCTCAGGCCACGGGCCGCGGCCATCTCCGCGCGCCAGACATAGACCATGGCCAGGTCGGGGAAGGCGTTCGTGTTGGCGGCCTTATAGTGATGCTCGGCCTCGTCGAAGAGTTGCGTCGCCCGGTTGAATCGCCAGTCGCGCGAGGCATAGTAGCCGAGATTGGCGAGGGCCGCGGCCTTCGCGAGCCGGTCTTGGCCTCCGGCGCACTGGACGGCCAGCTGGAAGTTCCGCTCAGCCTCTCGTTGGTTATCCACGAGCATTAGGGCGCGCCCGAGTTCGAGGTAGTGGTACGGGAGTCGCGACAGCAGGCGGTACGCTTCAGAAATAGAAACGACCTCTCGGTAGGCTGCTACCCCACGTTCGAAGTCTTGCCCCGCGGTATAGAGTTTGGCGAGTCCCGCCTGCAGCAAGGACGCATAGTACGCCGTGCGGACCGGCATTGACTCCCCGACATCGGTCTGTTGTAGCTGTTGTGCTTCCGCAAAACAAGAGAAGGCCGCTCCGGTGTCGCCGATCCGCAATTGTAAAAACCCCTCGCGCGTGAGGAGTCTCCAGGTGGCATCGGGGGCAAATTCGCGGGCAATAGCCTTACCAGCATCTAGGAAGTCGGCTGCTTCGGTAACCTTGTCGAGGTTGAGCAAAGGGCCGAGAAGGTCGGCGATGAGCTCGGCCTGTTTTGCCGAAAGGCCCGCAACGATTGCCCGGTCGAGCGCGGCGGCGAGTTCGATCTGCGCGAGAGCGAAGTCGAGTTCCTGATTGGCGAGATTACCGAGCAGTTGGCGGCTTCCGATCTCGAGGGGGGCCGACGAGATCGGCAGGTCGTCTACTAACGCACGGAAGGGCAGCAGCAATTTGCGTGCTGCGCCCGGATCGGTATAGGCGAGGTCTGCTGCCTCCGTTAAAGTATGTTCGAGGACGGCCTCATCTGCGTTGGGGTGCTTGGCGACGTTTCTCTCGGGTGCTCTCACACCTCCAAAATTACGCCCGGGCACCAAATGCGAATGTGCCCCCAGGCCCTTTGGCCTACTGGGGTAGCCAGCCGCCGCAGGTCAGCAGCGTCGAAGGTACGAGCTTGAGGCCCTGCCCGCCCTTCAGGGCCCGCATACGCTCGGGATCGAGGGTGCGAAGTTGCTTGCGGAGTTCCTCGACGGTCCTCTTTGCGGTGGAGCTCTGCTCTCTTTTGCGCCAGTTAAACATAGTTGTAAGTTTTCTCAAGACACCGTGAAGCGGTATCGAGGGCAATGTATCAAATCACTTGCAAGAAGCAGGCCATCTGTTGAAAAACCTGAATTTATACCCAAAATCCCTTTATCCCGGTACGTTGGCCCCCAAACTTCGCATTTTATCCATGAATGGTGTCCGCCGTCGCCGACTCACCAGGATTTCCTTGCGGTCGTTCATCACGACGTAGCCCCCTTCGCCCTTGACAAACTTGGTGATGTAGGCCAGGTTGATGATGTGCGACTTGTGTACGCGGAAGAAATTTTCTTCTCGCAGGAGGTCTTCGTAGTACTTGATCGTCTTCGATACCGTGAAGCGGCGGCCCTCCTGGGTGTAGATGTGCGAATAATTGTCGTCGGCTTCGATGCGCAGGATGTCGGCAATCGCGAGGAAATACATCCCGTCGACGGCCGAGATGGTGATCTTGTCGAACTTACTGGTGGTCAGGTTCTGCTGGAGGAGGTCTAGGCGCTCGTCCACCTTGTCACGCTGTTGCAACCGCAGCCGGTCGACAGCCGCTGCGAGGGCGTAAGGGTCGATGGGTTTTAGGATGTAGCCAATGCTCGCGTATTCGAAGGCCTTGATGGCGAATTGGTCGAAGGCAGTGACGAAAATCGCATTGAACCCGAGGGGCTTTAGCTCATCGAGCAGCGTGAAGATTTGGCCATCGGGGAGGTTGATGTCCAGGAAAGCGAGATCAATACGCTTGCGATTGTCGACGATGAGTCGCCCGGCGTCTTCGAGGGTGCCCGCCTCCCCGATGATGGTGACTTTCGGGCAGTGCTCAGTGAGCATCGCCTTTAGGTTAATGAGTCCTCGGACTTCGTCTTCGACGATGATAGCGTTGATCGATGAGGACATGTAGGGAGCGGATTTCGAGAGTACAGCCTGCGAGGCGGGGACCAAGTTAGCAGAACTCCACAGAGTATGTTAGCGGTCGATGAGCATGCCCCCACCCACGCACCCAAAGCCAGACTGGCGACAGCGGCTACATACGCTCGTTTTTGAGGCCGACACCCCGACCGGCCGCGTGTTCGACATCGTCCTCCTCGCACTCATCGCCGCAAGTGTGGTGACCGTCATGGCGGAGAGTGTCCCGCGATTTCAGAACGAATATCACCAACAGCTCCTGATGCTGGAGTGGGTGTTCACCGCCATATTCACCGTTGAGTACGTGCTTCGGCTGATTGTCGTCAAGCGACCGCGGGCCTATGCGCTGTCGTTTTTTGGCATCGTCGATTTGATGGCCATCCTACCCACATACCTGAGTCTCTTTGTCTTTGGTACTCAGGCGCTGACGGTCGTGAGGGCCGTACGACTCCTACGGGTCTTTCGGGTGTTAAAGCTCGGCAACTACCTCAGCGAGTCGAAAATCATTACCGAAAGCCTCAAAGCCAGTCAGCGCAAGATCTCGGTCTTCCTCTTCGCGATTACCATGATCGTCGTCATCGTTGGGGCGATCATGTACGTCATCGAGGGCGAGACCAACGAGGGCTTTTCGTCGATCCCGCTTTCGGTCTACTGGGCGATCGTCACGCTGACCACCGTCGGTTTCGGGGATATCACACCACAGACGAGCCTCGGACAGTTTATCAGCGCCATCGTCATGATCCTCGGATACGCCGTGATCGCCGTACCGACCGGTATCGTCACTGCCGAGATGGCCCACCAAAACAACCTCGCCAAAGGCATCTCCACCCAGTCCTGCCGCTACTGCGGTGCCGCGGACCACGAACACGACGCAGCCTTTTGCAAGCATTGCGGGCACTCTTTGGAGAAGTAGCGGGGTATGAGTGCTCTGAAGTATTAAGTCACGATTGCGCCTACCCGAGCATGGGTCCTCTACGCTAACTCTTCGCCGAGGCCAGCAACTTCTTCACCGCAAAGCGGCCCGTACCGTGTGCGACGATCAGCAGCAGCGCACCAGCGATGGCCAGATAGCGCATCAGGCTCAGTAGCGTTTCGCGAAGCTCCTCGCCGTGGACCTCCCAGAACGGGTTAAGCGCAAAGCTGACGGGTAGCCAGTAAACCAACAGCAAAACGGCCGCTAGACGACTCCTGTACCCGAACACCAACAGGAGGCTGCCTAACGCAAGGCAGAACGCCCCTCCCCACAGTAGCAATTCCGGCTGCACTGAAAGGCCGTACTCGACCATCTTGGCCTTCGTCCGAACGGGGTGCGCAATACAGTCGTACGCTTCGTTTATGAAGAAGGCTCCTACCGACAGGCGACCTAGTAAATCTAAGTAGTGCTTCATAGGGTACTAGGCTAGGATCTGCGCGGCAATACAACTGGCGACGCGCTGTCCATCCATGGCGGCACTCAAGATTCCGCCCGCGTAGCCAGCGCCCTCGCCGCAGGGGTACAAGCCCGAGACGTCTGGGTGCATCAGGGTAGTTTTATCGCGGGGGATCCGCACTGGGGCACTCGTCCGACTCTCGACACCGATAAGTTGTCCGGCTTCGCTAACGTAGCCCGGAATCGCCTTCGCGAGCTGTCGCAGTCCTGCCCGAAGCCGAGTCGCAACTGGGGTGGGAAGCAGTTCGTGCAGGGGGGCCGCGTACACCCCGGGGATGTAGCTGGTGTCATTGAGTTTTGGCGAAAGCCGCCCCTCCAAAAAATCGGACGCCCGTTGCGCCGGAGCCCGCTGGGTACCGTCCCCGGCCGCGAAGAAGTCCCGCTCGACGGAGGCCTGGTACGCCAAACCCGCCAGTGGCCCACGATCAGCGAAAGCCGCCCAATCCTGCAAGTCGACCGCCGTCACGAAACCACTGTTTGCATAGGGGCTGTCCCGGCGCGAGAGCGACATGCCGTTGACAACGTGCTCGCCGGGGGCTGTTGCCGCTGGCACGACAAGGCCGCCAGGGCACATGCAAAAGCTGAACACGCCCCGGTCGGCGACTTGCGTGGCCAGGCTGTAGCTCGCGGCCGGCAGGTTGACGTGACGCTGAGGTGCACCATACTGTTGTGCGTCGACCATCGCCTGTGGGTGTTCTATGCGCACACCGAGCGCAAAAGGCTTCGCTTCGAGGGTCCACTGCTTTCGCAAAAACAGGTCGTACACGTCGCGAGCGCTGTGGCCCGTAGCAAGGACAACGTGTTTGGTGACAAGTGTAGAACCGTCGCCCAGGCCCAGGCCTGCGACGTGGCCGTTCTCCGTGAGAAGGTCTACGACGTGAGTGTCGAACCGCACCTCCCCACCATGCGATTCGATCGTTTCGCGCATCGCAGCAATAATGTTGGGGAGCTTGTTTGACCCGATGTGTGGGTGAGCATCGACGAGAATATCCGCTGGAGCCCCGTGCTCGACGAGCAGGTGAAGGACCTTCGCAATGCTTCCACGCTTGTGCGAACGTGTGTAGAGCTTGCCGTCGGAATATGTCCCGGCACCGCCCTCGCCGAAACAGTAGTTCGAGTCAGGATTGACGATACCCTCCTGTTGGATCGCTTTTAGGTCTCGCCGTCGAGCGCGGACATCTTTGCCGCGATCGAGCACAACCGGTCGCAAGCCGTGCTCGAGACAAGTTAATGCCGCGAAATACCCGGCTGGACCAGCACCGATGATATGGACGACGGGTCGGTTTTCGGTCTGTACGTAGGCGTTGCGATAGGCTGGTGAGGCCGGTAATCTTTGTCCCTGCGCTACGCCGACTCTGAGTCGAAAGACGGGATGGCGCCCGCGCGCATCGATTGAGCGCCGCACGAGAACGTGTTCGAAATCCCCCTTAGCCTTTGCCGCCTTACCCACCGCCAGGCGCAACGCCGAGGGGTCCTCGATTTGGTCTGGGCTAAGCTTGACTTCGACTTCTTTGTACATAAGGCACGGACATACACAGGCGCGGACGCAGGCCTGGCAGGGCGCACAAAGAAACGACTCTGCTGGACTACGACCCAGGCTCCTCGGTCTGTAGGAGATAAGGGCCGACGCCCTCCCCGACGAAGGTAGCCGGCAGTAGGACTTTTACGTTGATCTCCTCTCGGCAGGCACCGCGACCGGTCTGGAGTTGCGCTCTTGAAGGCTCGACGTTGATGAGGTTCAACGCGGTGCCCTCGACGCTCGCCTTTACCTCGTAGCGGCCGTCCGGACCGGTCAAGAACGCGAACAGCGCCTTGTTGGCATTAAAAAGTCGTACGTCGGTCTGGACCAGGATAGTGTTACCGACCCAGGTCTCGACAGTGATGTTGTCGACGAGTCCAATGTCGATCCGTTCGATTCCTTCTGTCGGAAAGCTGCTGTGCATCGTCTTCGAGAACTGCGCGGCAACAGTGGCGAACGTAGTAAGCACGAGGAGGCAAGCGGTAGCAGCACGGAGGATCATACCGCTAATAACGTCGTCTGCGACCAGCCCGTGTAGCTATTCGGCGTTAAATTCCTGCGAATTGATATCCGCGACCGCTTCACGGAGGCGGACCAGGCGCCGCAGAAGGCCCTCGATACGGGCTAGCGGAAGCATGTTCGCCCCGTCGCTGAGCGCCTCTGCCGGACGAGGATGCGTCTCGATGAAGAGTCCATCGGCACCGCTCGCGATTGCCGCGCGGGCGATGGTCTCGATGAGCGCCGGACGCCCGCCGGTGACGCCCGAAGGCTGGTTGGGTTGTTGAAGGCTATGCGTGCAGTCCATCACCACCGGGCATCCCGTCTCCCGCATCGTCGGGATGCCGCGGAAGTCGACGACGAGATCTTGATAGCCAAACGTCGTGCCTCGTTCCGTGAGCCACACTTCGCTTCCGCGTGCGCTCGCGGCTTTGTCGGCGGCAAACTGCATCGCCTCGGGACTCAAGAACTGTCCCTTCTTCACGCTAACGACCTTGCCCGTGGCTCCGGCTGCCAGCAGTAAGCTGGTCTGACGACACAAAAACGCCGGGATCTGGAGCACGTCGACGTATTGCGCGGCAAGGGCAGCGTCTTCGTCGGCATGGATGTCTGTAATCGTCGGAAGACCATATCGCTGGCCGACCTTTGCGAGCAGCTCGAGCCCAGCCTCGTCTCCGATACCCGTAAACGAACTCAGGGCCGTGCGATTCGCCTTGCGATAGCTAGCCTTTAGGACGAGCGGTATCTCGAGCCCCGAGCAGACTTCGTGCAAGCGTGCCGCAATTTCGTCGAGCACAGCTTCGCTCTCGACCACGCAGGGTCCGGCAAGCAAGAAGAAGCGGTGATCGGGAACGGTAAGCAGGGACATGACGAAGGGCTTGTGGACCGCAAGGTAGCCTCGTGGTCCTGCGTCCTTAAAATTTGAAGGTAATTCCGCCGCTCAGCAGCGCGAGGTTGTTGCCGAGTTCTGCGTAAACGTCCATGCAGGACAACACTGAAGCACCAACACCCATGAAGCCGATTGCACCAATCTGCGGACCCTGCGAGAAGAAGGGTGTCGCCCGATCGTCCAGATAAAACTCCTCGTTCTCCACCATGAATTCGGTCGGAAAGGTATGGACGTACGTCTGCTCGGAGGTCGTGACGCCCAGCTGCACTCCGCCGTACAGTCGAAGGACACGCTTTCGCAAAAACACACCCTTCATACGTACACCATAGTGCTGGTCTACGCTGGTCTCCTGCGAGACGACCCTATTCTTATCAACGAATGCGCTAGGGGTAAACACTGCTCGGCCGTAGGCTAAGCCCAACGTAATCCTTGGATTGAGCGCGTACCCAACACTGGTCTGGATCGCGGGTTGGCTCTGGTGCGAGCCAGTAAGAGCACCCGCCGTTAAGCCGCCCCCGATGCTGGCCTCCCAACGTGTCAATCTAGGACGGCTGCCGTGAGGATCACCGCGGTGATGCGTCTTCGCTTCACTGATTGTGTGTTGCTCCTCCTGGGCGGTTGCCGTGGATACTCCCATGCACAATACCCCCACTAATATACCGATCGATAATAGCCGCATGGCCATTGAAAGGCAAATGCCGGGCCGCTTTACTCTACTGAGCCTCTCGCCGGCCCCAGGGCTACAGGACCCAGGCGCCTCGATTGAACTCTCGACGCATGCGTGCGAGAAAATCGTCGATCTCCCTTTGGTTCGTGGCGGTAAAGGATACGCCAACTCTAGTAAGGTTTGCCGGCTGATCCAAGTAAGGCAGGAGTCCCTTACTGGCGATCTGCTCCGTGAGGCGGGCGGCATTGGCATTGCTGCCAAAGCTTCCGAGAATAACGATGACCTCACGCTCGCCGAATGCGGAGAACTGCGGCGACCTTGGAGAAGGGGCCGCGCTAGCGAGATCAGCGGGATCAACCCGCTGGGCGGTAGCGGGAAGTCGTTTGGGCAGAGCAGCAGCTGGAGTCAACCCGCCAGACGGGGGCGTAGTCGCCGCAGGAGGCGTGCGCGCGATCGGCTCCGAGCCTAGTGAAACCCCCGGTTCCACGGTGTTGCTGCCCGTCGGCCCAAACGCTTCATTGTACCTCGGTTCTTCAAACTCGTCGACGGCGGATATGCTCGGCCCTGCGTTAGCTTCGTCGAGTGGACTGCGGTTGACGCGGTCCTGGCTGACGGTGACTGCCTGGCCTGTCTCCTCCTCGTCTAGTTGATCGGCGAACGCGCTTCTGAGCAACGCGAGCGTAAGGACCACGAGCCCGAACATAGCGGCGTAGCGAAGGAGCTTTAGGATAGGAAAAGCGCTTTTCCCGCTTGCCACTTTCGCTGCCGTGTCTAGCTGGACGACGATGGCGTCCGTAGGGTCGTCCATAATCCCAGCTGCAACGGCTGCCGCTGTCGAAGCATCGGCCCCTTCGTAGAGTTCCGTTGTCGAGCCCTGGCCGAGGTCTCGTTTGTCGAGCGGCTCCACCGCCACTGCGCCACCGCTCCAATAAGCCGTAGCGAGGCCCCGCTCAGAAGCGGTCCAGGCCACCTGGCCGCCTAAACGGTCGAGCTGCAGCGTGCCCAGGTCGCCGAGCGCTACTGGGTCACCCGACAGTAGCGCCCGAAGCCATTTGTCCTGCGTAGCCTCCGCCTCGGCACGCGTGGCTCCGGTGCTAATGAGGAGTTCGGCAAAGGTTTGGGTAGCCGCCTCTGGGGCACTGGTCCACCTGACGTCCAGGCGCGGGGGGTCCACCTCCCGGTTGACGTGATTGATCCATGCGGGGATATATATACCTTCGAGGGAGCCGAGGCCTGGGAGGGAAAACTGTTGCCCATCGACGAGGGCGGCGGCGGCGAGCGAGCTGGAGAAAGCGTCCATAGGTCAAAAGTAGTGTATACCAGTTTTCAGGGAGAAGCGCGCTTTCCCCAAGCCTCGTGGAGGAGGTGTGGATATGTTGTCTGCGTGCCACAATTACCGAGGTGTACGAGACGTGGCACCGTAAGGATGTCCGCTAGGGCCGCCAACGGGTTTATTTGCCACAATGACGGGAGTAACAGGAGTAAAGCGCGAACGATCGGCCCGCCTCTTCGAAGAGGCGAAAGGGTATTTTCCGGGCGGGGTCAACTCCCCGGTTCGTGCATTCAAGAGTGTCTCCGGTCCCCCGATCTTCGTCGAGCGGGCCGACGGGTGCTACCTCTACGACGTAGACGGGAACCGGTTTTTAGATTTCTGTGGATCGTGGGGTCCCATGATTCTCGGGCACAACCACCCAGCTGTGCGCGAGGCCATCGTGGACGCCGTCGGACGGGGGACGAGCTACGGCACGCCTACGCCTTCCGGTAATGCTCTTGGGAAGCTACTGCTCGACAACAACCCCTACCTGGACCGAATGCGCTTCGTAAGCTCGGGAACCGAAGCCGTCATGTCGGCCATCCGCCTGGCGCGTGGTTATACGGGGCGAGAATTGATCTTAAAGTTTGAGGGCTGCTACCATGGCCACGTCGACTCCCTACTCGTCAAGGCTGGTAGTGGCCTGGTGACCTTCGGAGAGAGCAGTTCGGCGGGTGTCCCCAAAACCTTCGTCGACAAGACCCTCGTCCTGCCGCTGGCCGACACCGCGCGAGTGCACGATCTATTTATGGAATTCGGTGACCGGATCGCCGCCGTTATCGTAGAGCCCGTACCCGCCAACAATGGACTGCTTTTGCAACGCCGGCAGTTTCTGGAGTGCTTACGGCTTCACTGCTACAGTTCTGGGGCGCTGCTCATCTTCGACGAGGTCATCTCTGGGTTCCGCGTGGGCTTCACGGGGGCGGCTGGCTACTACGGCATCGACCCCGACATCGTCACGTACGGCAAGATCATCGGTGGTGGTATGCCGGTAGGGGCTTATGGCGCGCGCGGAGACATCATGAGTGCCGTTGCTCCGGAAGGCCCCGTCTACCAGGCGGGCACCTTGAGCGCCAATCCAGTGGCGATGGCCGCGGGGATCGCAACCTTAAGAGAGCTGTTGGTCCCCGACTTCTACCCTACCCTCCGGCAGAAGACGCTGCGCCTCACCGATAAGATACAAGCCTACGCCGACGAGCGTGGATACGAACTCACCGTCCCTTCCATTGGAAGCATCTTCTGGTTTTGCTTTGACCGCAATCGCATCGAGCGGGCCGACCAGATCCGCCCCGAAGGGATGCAGCGCTTTAAAGTCCTCCACCACGAACTTCTTCAGCGAGAGGTGTACTTCGGGCCGAGTGGCTACGAGGTAGGCTTTGTGAGCGCGGCGCACACCGACGAACATATCGACGAGGGGGCCGCAAAAATGTGTGAGGCACTGGACGTTGCCTTCGAGAAGGCGTAGCTAGTGGCGTGACCGACCTCTGCCAACTAGCGTCGTACGCTAAGCACCGTACGGAACGGTTTTGCCCGAGCAGAACTCGCCTACATCGCGGTAGCCACCGCAGGCGATGCCTCGCGATTGCTCAGGGCAAGACGCTGCATTCGCTGAGGGAGGGGCTCGACGCTGCGCAACATCGAGACGAGCTCGGGAACTTGTAAAGGCTTAGTCATAAAATCATCCATACCGCTGGCCAAACACTCCGCTCGGCCTTCTTCGCTGGCGTTAGCGGTAAGGGCACATATAGTTACCGGACGCTCGCTGAGGCGCTTACGGATAAGTTGGGTGGCCTCCAGGCCATCCATCTCGGGCATGTGAATGTCCATCAGCACGAGGTCATAGGCCTGGGCAGCAACGCGGTCTACGGCGAGGCGACCGTTTTCTACCCAGTCGGCCTTGTAGCCGAGCTTCGTAAGGACGGTAAGGATGAGTAGCTTGTTCATGAGGTTATCCTCAGCCACAAGAATCCTGAGTGGGTTTTCGCTGCACAAATCAAAAAACACGGGTCTGGACGAGGTGGCATCCGGATGAGGTGGAGACGGCTCAATCACTGTGACATCAGCGTTGGCTGGCTCGGCTCGTGCCGTATTGCCCGGTGCAGACTCGCTGACACCACCGGTTGAGCCCTGGCGGATAGGGCTCGCCGACTGCTTCGATCGCTTTGTCGATAGCCATTTTTCGGCCAGGTCCGCAATGGACGCCCGGTTTATGGGGTACTGAACGGCCTGCTCCGCGCTACAAAGTTTGACGTCCTCGACGTGGGCCCCTGAGTGCACGACGACGATAAGTCCTCCGCGCTCTGCCTGCCGCTGGTAGGCTCGGTTTTGCCGGAAGGCGACCAACCCTGGCTCGTTAAGAAAGCCGTGTATCAAGACGTCCAATGACTGTTCGCTGGAGCTTGTCTCCTCGCGCTCGAAGTGGTTGGAGGTGAACAACCTATACAACTGGCGCTCGAAGACTTCGCTGGGGCTCGAGATGGCTAACCGTAACCGATCAGTGTTCCCGACCAGCACCTCTTGGACGACGTGGGGTGCAGTTAAGTGTAAGGGTACCGTAACGGTAAAGGTGGACCCGACGCCGAGTTCGCTGTCGAATTTCACCCCTCCTCCCAGACACTCTACGTAGGTTCTGACGATAGCTAGTCCGAGGCCGGTGCCCCCAAAACGACGCGTGTTCGAGTTATCGGCCTGTTCGAAGACACCAAAAATGCGAGTGGCGTCTTCGGCGGCAATGCCGATACCCGTATCCGCAATAACGAACTGAAACTCAGGAGTGCCTCCGCGGTCTTGATCGACGTATCGAATCTCTACGGCTACCTGGCCGCGCTGCGTAAACTTGATGGCATTTCCCAATAGGTGGCTCAGGGCGCTGCGGAGTTTCTGGGCATCGATAGAGACGTGCGTTGGGAGACGGTCTAGCTCGTAGACGAACAGCAGTCCCTTATCGAAGGCGCTGTCGCAGTAAGTGGCGATAAGTCCGTCGCAGAGAGCGGCTAGGTTGGTGATGCTGTCGCGCCGCCTCACCGTACCGTTGTCGATCTCGGCGAAGTCTAAGATATCGCCGACGATCCCGTGAAGAGCCCGCCCCCCACCCTGAATCGCACCGGCAAAGCCTCGTTGCTCATCGGAGAGCGGCGATTCGAGGAGGAGGTCACTCATCCCGAGTACGGCATTGAGTGGCGTGCGAATTTCGTGGCTCATCGTGGCCAGGAACATGGATTTGGCGGCGCTCGCCTTCTGTGCTCTATCCTGGGCAATCTGAAGGTCGCGCGTACGCTCGGCCACGGTTCGCTCGAGGTCGCGCGCTAGCGTTCTCTGGCGCAGGGTGTACCCAGACACGAGTCCAAAGGCGAGGATCGTCGAGGTGCCTAAAATGATAAGAATCCCGAAGGTGCTCGTCCACCAGTACGGCCGCACCCGAAGCGAGAGGGTTTGCACGCTAGCACTGTAGCCTTTGTCCCGCGAGATTACCCTCACCAGGAGTTCAAGGTCCCCAGGTTGCATCGGGGCGAAGACCGCGAGCCCCGGCGCGACGCGAGCCGGGCGCACCGTAGCGCCATCGACTGTGAACGTGGCATTGAGGCTGCCGGGGACGAAGCCAGGCAATGAGTAGCTTACGAAGAGGCTATCGCCCTGCCAGAGGGAGTGT
Source organism: Lewinellaceae bacterium (assembly GCA_963837005.1). GTDB lineage: Bacteria > Bacteroidota > Bacteroidia > Chitinophagales > Saprospiraceae > CALDTK01. Next base: position 141,807 of record CAWIMC010000021.1, on the reverse strand, counting down.
CGGCGGTTGAGTGTGGCGCGTGTTCCGAACTGACGGGGGTCGTGCGTCGCAAAAATGATCCCGGGTCGGACGGAGGAGTAGTCCCCGGCGGGGCTCTGAAGTTCGATGACGCGGCCGGCGTTCAGTAAGACTACCGTGCCATTGGCTAGACCCACCAGGCCCCGCGGCTGGAAGTCCAGCGAGGCCCAATTTTGCGACCCTTCGACTGTGTGCAGGTTTCCATCCCGCAGGAAGTATGCCCCCTGCCCCTGCACCGTAAACCACAGTCCCTTGTCGGCGGCCATCACGCTGCGTATATCGGCGTCGAGCAGATCGTGGGGCATCGGGACGGCACTATACCCGTAGCCCGCCCGCCACTGTAGCAACCCGCGGCTCGTCGCTACGTAAATGAGCGAGTCACTCAGGGGGGCCAATTCGTGGACCTCGAAGCCCTGATGGTTGGTCGCCATCTCGATGCGGCCGGGGAGTTGCATCCAGAGGTCGTGTGCCTCGAAGTAGTAAGAAACCGGCGACTTTCCCCGTCGCCCAGCGGCGTAGAGTCGACCGCCAGGAGCGTTCCGGACACACGCGACCGAAGTCTTGAGGCCCGTAGAGTCGAGTTGCACGGCACTGAGGCCAGGGGATATTTTGACGAGACCCGAGTTTGTTCCAGAGCTTGGATTGAAGGTTGCCCAAAGAGTCTGCTCCGTCACGAAAAGGTCGGAGAACTCCATCCCATAACCGACAACCGAGACAAGTGATTCGGGGGGACCATCTGGGTTGAGGGCGAGCACCCGTCCGTCCGAAGTCCCGACGACGATACGGCCGTCGAAGCTCGCTACGCAGGTCGGGACGCTGTTGCGCATGTGATTGTCAAACGTCGCCCACGTACGCTGCGGCGAGACTTGCGTAGCTGCTTCGTCGCCAAACAGCATGACCGCATCGGGCCGACCGACGACCAATTTATTGCCGGCCGCCCCAACAGCACTCGTGAGAGCGGCATCCAGCTTGATCGGTGTCGTGATATTCGGTACGCATTCGGCGCTAATCAGACCGGTTTGCGTGCGGATGATCGCTCTGGATCCGACGGTGTAAAACGTAGCCGCCCCTCCGATGGCGATCGGGTAGCTACCGAGCTGAGCGCCGCCACTGTAAGGCAGTTTGCTCCACCCGGGCGCACTTTGGGAGTCGCAGTAGCGCAGGGCCTCACCTGGGGTGACGGCAATCAAAAAATTGCCGACCAGCGTCAGTTGTGCACTGGAGGGGACGGGGACAACTTTCCGTAAACGATAGCGCCCTGCGGACCTTACGTTTAAGGTGTACACGTGAGCATCTCCAGCGAAGAGTATCGCTCCGGCCGGGGTCGTCCCGATAGGGGTGATTTGCTTGATGTGAGACGGGATCCTGGCGACAATGTGCCTGCGGTGCCCCACGGCAAAAATATCACCGCCTGGTGTCGCGACGAAGGCACCCTCTGGGGACACCCCCACCAGCCGCAGGGCCTTGGAGGTAGTGAGGTGGAACACCCCTCGCTCGCTAACGAGTATGCCTCGGGTGGTCTCGAGGACGACCTCCGGGTGGCGCTCCGGGTCGGCAAAGGCTTCGGTCTGGAGGTAGGTCGCGCGGGTGATGTCGTAGGTCTCGCGAAGCTGGCCAATGACGATTCGCCTGGCTGGTGCGCGGAATCTCCACTGGAGGGTAAAAACCTCCGTATCGTTCGCGAGGAGCAGTTGCCCCGAAAGTGTCGACAGTATGCGCTCGCGCGGACCCAGGCGATGACTCAGTCGCCAAGCGTCGCCGTCGTGGACGTACAGTTCATCCGCGCCAGCAGCGTGGGCAATGGCGTACATCCCTCCCCGCGATCCATGGTAAATACCACCGAGCTGTTGCAGGGCCGGACTCAGCTCGTCGAGCCGGTGTGCGACAATTGATTGCGCCACGAGCCGAGTAGACAACAGGAGGGTCCCGGTCAGGAATGTTCCCGCCACGAGGAGACCGAAGTGCCGTAAGAGGACCTGCATCGGGGAATCCCGGCTGCAACAAGTATACCATGCGTAGTCGGCCCGTCACGATCACACCTCGTGAGCGCTGTTTACTCGATACTAGGTAGTAGAGAGGCTACACTTTCGATAGCATCACCGAGACCTCCCGCCTGACTGCCCCCCGCCGATGCGAAAAACGCCTGCCCGCCGCCGCCGCCGCCGATCTTCGCGGCGAGCGCCTTTACGATCTGACCGGCGTGAAAGCCTTCGCGGGCGGTGAGCGATTTCGAGATCGCGACGAGGAGTTGCGGCTTATTGTTGGATACGAGGCCCAGCACGACTACCGCGGGCGAAAGCTGATCTTCCAGCTGGAAGGCGAGCGCCTTGGCGGCCTTGGCGTCGGCGAGGTCGAGTTGCGCGGCGACCAGTCGGTAGCCGTCTTTCTCGATGGCACCCGCGACGAGGTCCTTGGCCGCTTGGTTGGCCTGCTCTTGGTTGAGCCGCTCTACCTCTTTGCGTGTCGCACGTAGTTCCTCCTGAAGCGCCTCGACGTGGGCGACGAGATCACTTGGATTTTTAAGATTGTCACGCAACTCCGCGAGGGTCGCGAGTTCGGCCGACACATAGGCGTCCGCGCCCTCGCCGGTCACCGCTTCGATACGACGGATGCCCGCGGCTACCGCGCCCTCCGAAGTAATGCGAAACTGCCCGATCGCACCAGTAGTCGGGACGTGCGTACCGCCGCACAGCTCGCGCGAGAACTCGGCGTCAAAAGTGATCATCCGCACGGTATCGCCGTATTTCTCCCCGAAGAGCATCGTGGCCCCGGCGGCCTCAGCCTCGGCGATCGGAAGGGCGCGGGTCTCCTCCAGCGCTATCGATTGTCGGATGCGGGCGTTGACAATAGTTTCGACGGCGATAATCTCCGCGTCGGTGAGCTTCGCGAAGTGACTGAAGTCAAAGCGCAGGTATCCTTCGTTGACGAGGCTGCCGCGCTGTTGCACGTGGGTACCCAAGGTCTCGCGGAGCGCCGCCTGAAGTAAGTGCGTGGCCGTATGGTTGCGCTCCGTGCTACCCCTTTGTGCTGCATTGACCCTCGCGAGGACCGGTGCCGCAGGTTTTGCCGGAAGGCGCTCTACAGTGAGTACGATCAGCTCGTTCTCGCGAGTCGTATCGAGCACGCGGATCTCCTCTTCGCCGACCTGTAGAGTTCCGCGGTCACCGACCTGCCCGCCGCCCTCAGCGTAGAAGGGCGACTCCGACAGGACGAGCTGGTACACTTTCCCCTTTTTGGTGCCGAGCGTCCGGAAGCGAAGAATGCTCACGTTGCGGCGCTCTAAGTGGTCGTAGCCCACAAAGCTCGCTGGCCCGTCGGAGACAACCGTCCAGTCCCCTACCAGGCGCTCGCCCGCTGCCCGACTGCGAATTTTCTGCGCTTCTAGCGCCGCCTCGAAGCCGCTCATGTCCACCGCAATCCCACGTTCCTCGGCGACGAGTTGCGTGAGGTCGATTGGAAAGCCGAACGTGTCGTAGAGTTCGAAGGCGCTCTCCCCATCGATGTCTCCGGCTTTCGCCAAAACGTCCAACCGCTCTAGCCCGCTAGATAAGGTGCGCAAAAAGCCGCGCTCTTCCTCCAGAACGACGCGGGTAACGAAGTCGCGTTGCTGGTCCAATATTGGAAACACCGTCGCGAACTGATCGGCGAGCGGGCCTACTAAGAGATGCAGAAGCGGCTCCTGTCGGTCGAGAAAGCTGTAGTAGTACCGCACGGCACGGCGCAGGATGCGACGGATAACGTACCCGGCACCGGCGTTGGCCGGCAGACTTCCATCGGCTACCGCAAAGCTCACCGCCCGAATGTGGTCGGCCACTACACGGATGGCGACATCGCTCATCGAGGCGTCATTGTACTGGTTGCCGTACGTTTTGCCGCTAAGGCGCTCAATCTCTTGAATCAAAGCACTGAACACGGAGGTCTCGTAGTTGCTCGTCTTGCCCTCGATGGCCATACAGAGGCGCTCAAAGCCCATCCCCGTATCTACGTGGCGGGCCGGCAAGGGCTCCAAGGTGTTGTCGGCCTTGCGGTTAAACTGCATGAAAACTAGGTTCCATATCTCCACCACCTGCGGGTGATCTGCGTTGACGAGGTCACGGCCTTCGGTGTCCGCGCGCTCGGCAGCACTACGCAGATCGATGTGGATCTCAGAGCAGGGACCACACGGCCCGGTGTCGCCCATCTCCCAGAAATTGTCCTTCTTGTCGAAGCGCAGGATACGGTCCTCAGCGACGAAGCGTCGCCACAGCTGGGCAGATTCCTCGTCGGCGGGGAGGCTGTCGGCACTGTCACCAGCGAAGACACTCACGTAGATACGGCCGGGGTCTAGCCCGAGGCGCTCGGTGAGGAGTTCCCATGCCCAAGCGATGGCCTCGTCTTTGAAATAATCCCCGAAGCTCCAGTTGCCGAGCATCTCGAAGAGCGTGTGGTGGTACGAATCGCGTCCCACCTCCTCGAGGTCGTTGTGTTTGCCACTTACCCGCAGACAACGCTGCGTATCGGCCACGCGGGGGTCAGCCGCTTGCTTTGTGCCGAGGAAATAGTCCTTAAAAGGAGCCATACCAGAATTGACGAACAGCAGCGTCGGGTCGTCCTTGGACACGAGCGGAGCCGAGGCTACGATACGGTGGGCCTTCTCGGCGAAGAAGTCGAGGAAATGTTGGCGGATCTCAGGGGCGGTCATGGGCGGGGCAGGTGGCTCAGTTCGGGCCGCAAAGGTAGTAGGGGCGTCGCGCTACGAGGCGTCTGTTCGATCTCGATCCCGGTACGCAGAACCACTATACGTACTTCGTCGATGGCTCTACTACCGCCCACTTCTCCCAAAACGGAAAGGCCGGACGGAAGTGGCGAGATCGACCAAGTGGCAAGCTGCGGTCATCGCGAACCAGCTAACATCGACCAAAACACCAATGATTACTAAGGGTGTGGATGAATGCAGCGAAAGAACACATGTTTGTCGGGTATAATATCTCGCCTGAAAATGGCCTTCGGTCTGATATTTGCATAATGCATTAAAGCGGGTACATTCGCGGCTACCCCACCGCCCTGGTGGTGCCAGGTAATCGAAACTGCAAAAATACCCGCCCGTATGCGCCCACCTACGTTCGTTTTCAACGAACAGACGCTCAAATACGATCGGTTCCGAGTACCGGTTAAGGTGAAAGCCTTCCGATCGATGCTGTTCCTCGTTGTCTCACTCGCGTGCGGATTCGGAATAAGTAAGTTCAAAGAAGCGTTTTTCCCCTCCGAGCAAGAGCAGCAATTACGAGTCGAGGTCAGCAACATGGAGGCGCGATTTGCCTACCTCAATGAGGAGTTGGCCACGATGGGTAAAGTGCTGAGCAATGTGCAAGAGCGCGACGCGAGTGCACACCGGATGGTGTTCGGGATGGACCCGATCGACGATCACGTCTGGGAGGGCGGGGTAGGCGGTAGTGCCTCACAGGCCGTGCGGGGGTCGAGTGAAGCGATCATCGCCGACGCCGAGCGTCGCGCCGAAAAACTCAAGCGTCAGCTCGTGCTGCAGAGCAAGAGCCTCGACACCATTACTGCCATGGCGAAGGATCGTGAGACGATGCTCGCGTCGATTCCGTCAATAAAGCCGGTGCGCTCCGACAAGCTCGCGCGAAGCATCCGGATGCTGTCTGGCTTCGGAATGCGCGTTCACCCGATCTACAAACGGGCTAAAATGCACACGGGCCTAGACTTCACCGCGCCCCTCGGCACACCCGTGCAGTCTACCGGTGACGCCGTCGTTGAGTCGGTCGCCTCCGATCAGTCCGGCTACGGAATTCACATCATCCTCAACCACGGCTACGGCTACCGCACACTGTACGGTCACCTCAGCAAGACCATCGTCAAGCAAGGACAAAAGATCAAGCGAGGCGAAGTCATTGGGCTCGTCGGGAGCACCGGTACGAGTACAGGACCACACCTCCACTACGAGGTCATCAACCGTGGCAACAAAGTCGACCCGATCCACTACTGCATGGACGGCCTCTCACCGCAGGAGTACCAAGACCTCGTCAACGACGCAGCGGCGGCGAACCAGAGCTTCGACTAGGTACAGGTCATCATCAGGCGTCGACTACCTTCCGATCGAATCTAACCGCGCTCGCGATAAATTCAGCTACGTCCACGCTCCTGGCGGTACTCTTGGCGTGCACAGCATGCTCCGATGACGATGTCGACCCCACTTCGCTCGCCTGTACACTAGAGGGAGATTGGATCGAAACGACTACGCGTACCGATACCCTGAGTTTTTGAGCGTCGAGGTAGTGAAGTCGGGACCCTCAATCTCCGCCGCGGCCGGGAGCTTTGCGATGGGTATGACCTGCCGAAGTTCAAAGCTGGACCCTACACCTACGAAGTTTTCGGAGAGATCATCACTTTAAATTGGATTCTGTCTAGCAACTCGGCCTCCGACGCGTATGATTTCGAAAGTAGCTGTAACGAGCTTCGAAACGGCAACTTCTACGAGTCTGCCAGTGGAGACACCCTAATATTCGTCAAGCGCTGAGCGGTGCTCCTAGCTCGTCGTTTTAGACGCCTTTCGGCAAAACCCACTAGCCTCGTGGCTTCCACTTCGCCGCATCGAGCCGTAGGGAGTCGGGGGCAAAGTCACGCTCTTCGTTGCTGGCTACTATGAGGGTTCGTTGGTCGGTCCACTCCATGACTAGACGCTTGTACCACTCTACGCCTTCGAGGTCGAGATTGCTGGTTGGCTCGTCGAGAAAAACTACGGACGCCTCGGTAGCGAGGGCCAGGAGCAGTCGCAGGCGTTGTTTCATCCCCGAACTGTAGCTAGCGACCGCTTGACGGCGGATCCCCTTCGTCCAGGCAACGCGCGTCCAAAGATCGGCGGCGGTCAGGTTTTGGCGAAAGCCCCGCATTCGCTCGTGGAGCGCCACCACCTCCTCGCCCGTAAGCTCTTCGATGAGTTCGACGTACGGTCCGGTGAGGCTCACCTGTCGGAAGAGATCTTCGCTGGCGACGGGCGTACCACTTTTGTAAAAATTGACGGTACCCTCGCTGGGTAGCAACTGCCCGCAGAGGAGTTTGATGAGCGTGGACTTGCCCGACCCATTCGGCCCTAAAATCGCGGTTCGGCTGCAGTCCTCGAACACGTAGGAAAAGTCCTCGACGATCCAGCGACGCGTAAAGCGCTTGTGCAAGCCTATTGCCTCAATCCTCAACGGTGGCGTCCTGTTTAGGTCCGCGGATGATTCCGCGCGCAGAGTTGCCGACGAAGTCGACGATCTCGCGGGTGATCAGCGGATCAGTCGGATCTAGCTCAATGGCCTCTAAAGCGTCGGCACGCGACATTCCGGAGCCAAAAAGGTGCTTATAGGCATTCTCCATCACCAGCATTTGGTCGCGAGAGTACCCACGGCGCATCAGGCCGATCCGGTTGATGCCCATATACTGTCCCGGATCGCGAGCGACGGTAGCAAAGGGCGGCACATCCTTGCGAACGATGGTGCCGCCGGCGACCATCACGTGTGCCCCCACCTTCACGAACTGCACGATGCCGGTCATGCCGCCGATGACGGCATGGTAGCCGATCTCGACGTGCCCGGCGAGGTTGACGTTATTGGCGAGCACTACTTTATCATCGACGATGCAATCGTGGGCCACGTGGACGTACGCCATGAGGAGGCAGTCGCTTCCAATGCGGGTCGTCCCGGCAGCGGCAGTACCGCGGTTGAGGGTGCAGTACTCTCTGACGGTGGTCCGGTCGCCGATTTCGAGGGTGGAGTACTCCCCGGCGAACTTGAGGTCCTGGGGCTCGGCACCGAGTACGGCACCGGGGTAGATTTTGCAGTCTTTGCCGAGACGCGTACCCTTCATAACGACGGCACCGGGGTGGAGGATGCAGCCGTCGCCTATTATTACGTCCGCCCCGATGGTAACGAAGGCGGCGATGTCGACGCCTTCGCCGATCTTGGCCGACGGGTTTATGTTTGAAAGGGGATGAATCATCAGGTCGTCGAGCGCTTAACGATTTGGGCGGTGAGTTCGCCCTCGGAGACAACGGTATTCCCTACGTAAGCCGTGCCCTGCATGTGGCAGATGCCACGGCGTATGGGGCTGAGGAGTTCCATCTTAAGGATTAGCGTGTCGCCCGGTCGTACCATACCCCTGAACTTGCAGTTGTCGATCTTAATAAAATACATGTCCCACTGACCTGGGTCGCCGGTGATGCTGAGGGCCAATATACCCCCAGTTTGCGCTAACGCCTCGACTTGTAGTACGCCAGGAAAGACGGGGTTATCGGGAAAGTGCCCCTGGAAGACTTGCTCGTTGAAAGTGATGCTCTTGACGCCGACCACACTTTTGTCGGTGAGTTCGATAACCTTGTCGACCAGCAGCATCGGGTAGCGGTGCGGTAGGTAACTCATGATCCCGGCGGTGTCGAGCACGGGGGTTTGGTTGGGATCGTAGCGCGGCACGCCGCGCAGTTTGCGCTGCTCCTTGAGTTCGGCTTTGATGCGTTTTGCGAAAGCGGTATTGACGGCGTGACCGGGCTTGCGGGCCACGATCTTGCCCTTGATAGGAGCGCCGACGAGCACGAGATCGCCGATCACGTCCAGGAGCTTGTGTCGAGCGGGCTCGTTCTGAAACTTGAGCTTGGTCGTGTTGAGCACGCCGAAGCTATCTACCTTGACGTCGTCACGGCCGAGGCGCTGCCCGAGCGTCGCGAGTTCGGAGGGGGTGACCTCGCGCTCGGCAATTACGATGGCATTGTCCAAAGACCCCCCCTTGATGAGATCCTGGCTCAGGAGCTTCTCGATTTCGTGAAGGAAAACGAACGTGCGCGAGTGCGCGATCTCGCCGCCGTAGTCGCTCAGGTCGTTCATCGTGGCGTACTGCGGGCCCGAGCACCTTCGAGTTGAAGTCGATCATCGTGGTAACCTCGAACTCGTCGGCGGGCATCGCGACGATTTCGGCACCGGTGAGTTCGTCGCGGTACTCGATCGGGTACTCGACCTCGAAGTACTCCCGTTCGGCATCCTGCTCCGTAAAGCCCGCCTCTTCGAAGGCGTCAAAAAATGGCCCGGCCGAGCCGTCGAGGATGGGCACCTCGGGCCCGTCGAGGGTAATGAGGACGTTGTCGACCTGGTGCCCCGCCAGGGCACTGAGGGCGTGCTCGACGGTGGCCACGTGGGCGTCGCCCTTGGCGAGGGTCGTGCCGCGGTTGGTCGCCACGACCAGCGACACATCGGCGGGAATGATGGGCTCGCCTTCGAGATCGATCCGCTGAAATTTGATGCCGTGGTTGGCATCGGCGGGGTGGAAGACGATGGTGACGTGCTTACCGGTGTGGAGGCCAATTCCACTCAAAGTCACCTTCGCCGCCAGGGTGTGCTGTCGCATATAGGGCGGCGAAGATATGTGGTAAGGGTTGGGGACAGAAGTAAGAGAGCGTGCCTTTCGGCAGAACGGGTTTTGCCGCAAGGCTACTCTTCCCTACTCGCGAGCAAGGCCTGCATGTCTCGCAATTGCTTTTCGAGCCGACTCATGCGGGCCTGGAGTTTATCGACATTGCGGATGTTGGCCTGGTCCTTGGCCCAGTCGCGGAAGGGCTTCGCGGGGCTGCCGAAGACTTTTTGCGCGGGCGTCGGGATACCGTCCTTGATGCCGCTTTGCGCGGCGATCTCCACGTCGTCGGCGATGGTAATATGGCCTGCGGTACCTACTTGCCCACCCATGGTGACCCGCTTGCCGATCCTGGCCGACCCCGCGATTCCGACCTGGGCCGCCATGGCGCTGTGTTCGTCGATGCTGACGTTGTGCGCCACCATGACGAGGTTGTCGAGCTTGACGCCCCGCTTGAGGACTGTCGACCCCATCACCGCGCGATCTACGGTAGCGCAGGCCCCTACCTCGACGTCGTCCTCGAGCACGACGTTGCCGAGATGCGGGATGCGCGTCCAGGCCCCCGTCGTGGCGTCGCGGGTGTGGCCGAAGCCATCGGCCCCGACCACGGCATTGGCGAGCAGGCGGACGCGGTCGCCGATGGAGCAGTCGTGCAGCAGGCGAGCACCGGTCTGCAGCAAACAATCCTCGCCCGTACGGACGCCACTCCCGATGAAACTGTGCGGCTCGAGAATGGTGCGGGCACCGATTAGCGCATTTCTACCGACATAGACGAATGCCCCAACGTGCGCATCGTCCGCAATCGTGGCCCCCTGTTCGATGACGGCGCTGGCGTGAATACCAGGAGCAGGCTTCGGCAAGGCCGACGCGTACATTTTAAGCAATTGAGCCGTCGCCTCCTGAACGTTCGGCACTCGGATGAGGGCTGCGCGCACCGTGCCCTCAGGAACGAAAGTGTCCGGCACCAGCAGGGCCGTCGCCTCGGAAGCGTACGCGAACGACCCATACTTGTTGGGGTTGGACAAGAACGCCAACTGGCCAGCACCTGCGTCTTCGATCCGCCCGATGCTCGAGAGCCGGGCGCTACCCTCCCCGACTACTTCTCCGCCGAGCATCTCGGCCACCTGCGCTACGCTAAATTCCATCGGGGGTGAATGTAGTGTCACCACGCCCACCGGCTACCTTCGCCGACATGTCCACCGAACCCACGGTCCGCATCGGGACCCGCGGCAGCGACCTCGCCCTCTGGCAGGCGCACTTCCTGCAGGCCGAACTCGCGAAAATCGACCGCGTGAGCGAACTCACGATCATCAAGACGCAAGGCGACCGCATCCAAGACCTGAGCTTCGACAAGCTCGAGGGGAAGGGCTTCTTCACCAAAGAACTCGAGGACGCGCTCTTGGCCGGCCACGTGGACGTGGCCGTGCACTCGATGAAAGACCTGCCGACAAGTAATCCTCCGGGCCTCGTGATCGCGGGCGTGTCGGCACGCGCCAATCCAACAGATTGGCTCCTCGTTCGAAAGGACCGTACGGTCGACAATCGCCCCTGGCACCTCGCCGACGACGCTACGGTCGGTACGTCGAGCGTAAGGCGCAAGGCTCAACTGCTCGACTTGCGCCCGGGACTTACCGTTCGTGATCTGCGAGGCAACGTCCCGACGCGCGTGCAGAAGCTGCGCGACGGTGGCTATGACGCCATCGTACTCGCGGCCGCCGGACTCACGCGACTGGAACTCGACCTCAGCGACCTGGTCGTCTCCGAACTCCACCCCCGGGAGTTCGTGCCGGCGCCCGCACAGGGGGTTCTCGCCTACCAGTGCCGCGAGGAGGACCTAGCGATGCGGCGGCTCTTCGCTCGCCTGCACCACAAGCCGACTGCCGATTGTACGAACGTCGAGCGCGCCCTGCTGCGGAGCTTCGACGGGGGGTGCCAGTTGCCACTGGGTGCCCACTGCACGCACGACGAGCGGGGGTACCACCTGGTGGTCGCCTATGCAGCGACAGTAGACGCACCGATGCGGCGGGCGCGGCTGAGCTACTCGACCTTCGCTGGTTTGGCGGAGGCGATGCGGGAGAAGCTGAACAATTTGACCGTTGAAAGTGCGTAGCGCCTTGATTGCTTGAGCCGCTTACCTGACCTGAGTTCATGGGCACCTTATATTTAAGTCACCGGCTTTCGCCAAAACATGCGGCCTACACGCGGCTTGGCAGCCGCGGAGATAAATTGATTGCGCGCTCGATGTTGGACTTCGAGTACCTCGCATTTGACTGGCCAGTGGAGACGGACTGGGTGTTTGCGTACAGCCGACACGGGGTCGCAGGCTTGCTCGCTCGCGAAGGGGCACGAGCGTGGATGGCGGCAGGAGGCGGACGACGCGTGGCGGCGATCGGCGCGAAGACCGCGGAGGCGTGGGTACGGGCCGGCGTGCCAGTCGACTTCGTAGGAACCGGCGAACCAGCGTCGACCGCGGAGACCTTTGCGGCGGTAGCCCGTGCAGCCTCGGTCACCTTCCTACAGGCGGAGCAGAGTCGCGCCTCGGTAGAGACGCTGCTCGGACGCCTCGTGCGGCCACAGACCCTTCTTACCTATCGGGCTACCGCAGCAAATATCAAACTACCGTCGGTAGATGTCGCGCTGCTCACGAGCCCGAGGAGCGCGGAGCTCTTTTTTGCGCAACTGGTGGCGCCGCCGCCGGGCACGATCTTTTGCATCGGACCAACGACCGCGACTGCGGTCGAGCGACTCGGCTTTATCGTTGACGGGGTAGCTGCACATCCGGACATCGACGTGCTCTTGGAATTGGCCTTGACCAGAGCATAAGCGGCAGCCCAGAATGCAACGCCACTGAAGGTTTTGCCGTAAGGCTACACCATGTCCACGAAGACAAAACCGAGACCTCGCAAGGGCACCAACGACAGCGGCCCACCACTAGCGAAGAGTCCTGCGCGAAGCAAAGAGCCCGCAGTGGCGATTGTCGAGCACAGCCCGGCCGCCGTCTCGGAGTGGCGGTACCTCCTGCCGGCGCTCGCACTCGCGCTCGCCGTGTTCGGACAGACCGTAGCCTTCGATTTCGTCAACTGGGACGACGATGTCAACGTCCTCGAGAACCGCGGCGTGACCAACCTGGACTGGGGCTTGATCTGGACCAAGCAGGTCATCGGCAACTACAATCCGCTGTCCATTTCCACCTTCGCCATTGAGTATGCCCTCGTAGGTACTAAGGCCTGGCTCTTCCATCTCGACAACCTGTTGTTACACGGCGTTTGTATCACGCTGGTTTACTTTCTCGGTCGGCGGCTGTGCCTCGGGCCTGTTGCGGCGGGACTGCTGGCCGCCTTGTTCGCGATTCACCCGATGCGCGTGGAGAGCGTGGCCTGGGTCACGGAGCGAAAGGATGTGCTGTTCGCGGCCTTCTACTTCGGAGCGATGCTCTTGTACGAGCGCGGGCGCCAAAACGGACGGCAAGGTTCGTGGCAATGGGGAGTTGCCGCCTTGTTCGTACTAGCCCTGTTGTCTAAGATTCAAGCCGTTAGTCTGCCGCTGAGTTTGGTGTGTCTCGACTACCTACGGCAACGCGAACTGCGCGTATCGGAAGTTTTGGCGAAAGCCCCTTACTTCCTGATGAGCCTCGCGGTAGGCGCACTCGGTATCTATTTGTTGGGGGAGAATGGCTCGCTCGAGGAGGCTACAGATTACAGCTTCCTCGACCGGCTGGCCGTCGGGGCCTATGCCTATACTGTCTATCTCGTCAAGGCCGTTGCGCCGTACGTGCACTCGCCACTGTACCCCTACCCTAGCGAGTTGCCCCTCCAGGCTTACCTCTCGTTTGGGGTCGTGGCGGCAGCTGTGGTGCTAATGGTGATGGGCTGGCGCAAAGGTTGGGTCGCGGTAACGTTCGGACTAGTGCTCTTCTCGGTCAATGTGGTCTTCATGCTCCAGGTACTGGGCGCGGGGCAGGGGTATCTGGCGGATCGGTTTACGTACGTGGGCTACGTTGGACTGTTCTGGCTCATGGCGTACGGATTTCAGCGCTTGACTGTGCGGATGCCCGGTGTCGCGCTCAGGACAGGCGTCGGCGTGTACGTGGTCCTGCTGACGGCTCTCGCCTTTCGGCAGACCCGCATCTGGCAAAACGGCGATACCCTCTGGGCCCACGTCGCAGAGGTCTTCCCCAACACCGCGACGGCGTATGGCAACCGCGGCCAGTGGCTCTGGGCACGCGATCAACCCGAACTTGCCATGGCGCTCTTTACAAAGGCTATCGAGGTAGACCCGAGTGAGGGCGACTACCTCAACTCTCGCGGGAAGATGCACTTCGACGAGGGCCGCTCAGCGGAGGCAATTGCCGACTACACCGAAGGCATTGCCCGAGAGCCAGCACTTGCGGAGTTGCACATCAATAGAGGGGCGGCTTTCGCCAAAACCGGTGACTACGCCGCTGCCGAGCGTGACATAGCCAAAGGCCTGGAGTTGGACCCGAAGGACTTCAACGGGTATCTGAACCGGTCTCTTCTCTACTACACCGTCGGCCGAACCAACGAGGCCTTGGGCGACTACGATTGGATGCTGCGGCAGCGTCCAGAGCGGCACGACCTCTGGCACGAGCGCGGGACTATCTTACTGGGGCTCGGGCGCACTACCGACGGCCGCGCCGACATCGCTACGGCCATCCGTCGTGCACCCGACGAGGCCACCGCTCAGCGCTATCGCGAGAGCATAGCGCACTGACCTTTCGGGGTGGCGTGACGTTGTAGCCCGTATGATCCGTGTACTGCCCATCCTCACCGTTGCGCTGCTGGCCCTCGCCTGCGGCAGCACGTCCTCGGTTGCCTCTAGCGAAGTATCCGCGATCCCCGCTCGATCGTCGTCGTCATCGTCGGCAGCGGCAATGCCACCTTCCACGAAGTCTTTTCTCGCTGGCCCAACCGCCTGGGAGACCTCCGACACAGTGCTCGTCGTCCATACGCTCGAAGACGCGCGAGCCATCGCCGAGGCCGGCGATAAGGGTATCCTAATGGTGTTTGCCGGGTCGGACTGGTGTGCGCCCTGCAAGCAGTTCAAGCGCAGTGTCCTCGACGAGGCGGGCTTCGCGGAAGCCCAGAAGGAAAACTACGTGGTCTTGTACCTCGACTTCCCGTCCAAGAAACGCAACCAATTGCCCGATGACCAGAAGGAGTACAACGCGGGCCTCGCCGAGAAGTACAACAAGGAAGGACAATTCCCGAGAATCTACCTGCTCAACGCTCAGGGAACAGCAGTCAAGGAGTTGAAATACACGGGGCAGACCGTAGACCTGTTCGTTCGCGAACTAGCCGCCGCCAGGTGAGGGGGGACCTGGTAGTGCTCCTGGTGCTTTTCCTTGGCTTCGTTCAGGTGAGCAGCGCCTTTCACGGTGCACACCCGCGTCACGATACGGTCCCTGTCACCGCACCTGCACTTGCTTACTCCGCCAAGCAAACGGTGCTGCTCATGGGCAGTCGCTTTGACTTCGGGGCTTACGCCAAAACCCAATCCACCGCGGACAGTGCTGTCGCCGGCGCGATCGCCGAGGTCTCTCGTATCGAGGCGCTGATCTCTTCTTGGCAACCGACGTCTCAAACCTCCGCGGTCAACGCAGCTGCTGGAAGTAGCGCCGTCACCGTCGACCGGGAGTTACTCGAACTCGTACGTCGCGGCCTCCGCGTGAGCGAACTCACGGACGGGGCCTTTGACCTAACAGCGGGTGGGTTGCGCGGCGTCTACCGCTTCGCAGGGCAGGACACGACGCTACCGGCACCGGAGGTTTTGGCGAAAGCCTTGCGGCTCGTCGACTACCGCGCTATCGAAGTCGATGTAGCGAACAGTATGCTACGCCTTACCAAACCAGCCATGCGCCTCGGCTTCGGGGCGATCGGAAAGGGTTACGCCGCCAACCGAGCCCTGGCCACCATGCGTACCTTCACAGGTGTCACGGGAGCGGTAGCCAACGCCTCGGGCGACATGGCCACCTGGGGGTCGGACGGGAGCGGCAGACCCTGGAATATTGGGATTGCCGATCCGCGTCGCCAGGACAAGGTCATCGGCGAGATCAAACTTACCAACATGGCCGTCGTGACCAGCGGCGACTACGAGAAATACTTTACCGCCGGCGGGACGCGCTACGCTCACATCCTCGATCCGCGGACGGCCCTCCCGACGACCGGTGTCGTGAGCGCTACCGTAGTCTGTCCCGACGCCGAGCTGGCCGACGCACTGGCCACCTCGCTGTTCGTGCTCGGACCCGTGGAGGGCATTGCGCTCGTCGATCGACTAAAGGACGTGGAGGCCCTCATCATCGACACCGAGGGCAAGCTGCACCAGAGCGGAGGCCTCGTCTTACAACCAACGCTTACCTCTAGCCGTACACAGTCTCATGCCGAACTCCCCCACCCCCACTAGTCGATTCGGTGCCCTCGTGGTCGCCTGCCTGACGGTGTGCTCGGTAGCCTGCACGCCAGTGGCCCCGTACGAGCGCATGCAGCTCAAAGACGCCGACATGAAACTCGCCGCCCGCAACACCGAAACCTTCGAACACAATGTCGAGTCGTATCGCGAGGGCGCGAGCGGTGCGAACGGCGGCAAAATTGGCGGCGGCTGTGGGTGTAACTGAACAAACGAGCCTCGTACGATGGGTGATGTGCTGCATCTGCCTATTCTGCTGTACCCGCGTTCTCGCGCAGGAGACCGTGTCTCCGGTTGACTACCGGATGCCAGCGAACAAAGACGTCACGCAGGTAGACATTCTCGGCAACTACTACAGCCAGGATGGGGAGTTCGGCGCACCACAGGGCGGCATCGGGACGGAGCAACTCGAAAACATTGCCGGCCTTGTCGTGGTCACCGTGCCACTCGACTCCAACAGCGCCCTCGGGGTGAGCGGAGGCGTCGACTATTACTCGAGTGCCTCCACCGACCGGATCGACCGGCAGATGTCAACCGCGTCGGCGAGCGACGTGCGCAAGTACGGTTCGGTGACCTATACAGAGCGTCAACTCGGGACCGGCCGCACGTACCGCGCCACGATCGGCACCTCGCAGGAATATGACGTGTCCAGCTTTAACGGCAGCCTCGGGTTCTCGCAAGAGTGGGACCGTGGAGCACAAGAGCTCACGTTATCGGCAGGCTACTACCGCGATCAGTGGCGCCTGATCTACCCTACGGAGTTCCGGCGCAAAGGCTTCGGCGAACGTGGGCCGTTGGTGGACGATGTGCGACAGACCTTCCTCGCCAGCGCCGTCTACTCTCGGATCGTCAATCGGCGGGTGCAACTCGCGCTCACCGCAGAGTTTGCCGCCCTCCAGGGCTTGCTGAGCACCCCTTTTCATCGCATCTATTACGTCGGCAACGTCAATCCAGAACTAGACGCCGACGACATCGAACGCTTGCCGGACGTCCGCTATAAAATTCCCGTCTCCTTGCGCGTCAACTGGAAGCCGAATGACGCCTTGGTGGTCAGGAGCTTCGTCCGCTACTACGCGGACAACTGGGGGATCCAGGGCGCTACCCTCGAGACAGAACTCGCCTACGATGTGAGCGAGGCCTGGACGGTAATGCCGTCGGGGCGGGTGTACACGCAACAGGCATCCCGATACTATGCAGGCTTTGCCGAGCACGGTGGCATGGAGGAGTTCTACACGTCGGATTTTGATTTAGCGAGCTTCCAGACGTATAAGGTGGGAATGGGCGTTCGGTTTGCGCCAGTCTTTGGCGTCGGCCGTGGGGTCATCGCCAACCAAGTGGTCACGTGGCGGGAGGTGAGTCTCCGCGGGGCGTACTACCGCCGCGATCCTGGCCTAACGGCCTACACCTTCACGCTCGGCACGAGTTTCGATATTAGACCCCGGCCCACGCTCAAGAACACAGATCTATGATCACCGCCGCTCGCTTATTCCTTCTTGTCCTTTGCGCCGGAGTACTGTTCGGAGCCTGCGATAGCGGGTCAACCGAAGTGGCCACCGAGTTAGACGAGGCTCGACTCTCGAAGTTCTCGGCTGAGTTTGCCAGCTTTTACACGCGCTTTCACGAGGATTCGACTTTTCAGAGCGAGCACATCGCTTGGCCGCTCGATGGCAACCTGCAAATGGGTGAAGCCGGGGACTTGGTGGATGTAAAGTGGCAGGCTGAAGATTGGCGTATGCATAAGCCGCTGAGCCTCGGCAGTGCCTACGTGCAAGAGGTGGACAACTCCCAGCCGGACCTCGTCATCGAGCGCGTCAGGACGACGGAGGGGGCTTACATGATCGAGCGTCGCTTTGCCAAGTTAGGCAGCGACTGGTGGCTAATTTACTATCGGGTGGCGGATGTGGGGTGAAGTTGGCCTGAAGGCGGCGATGGCCTAAAGGCGGCGATGGCGCGAGCGCGGTGTTGGCCTTCGGCGATGCACGGCTGGCGTTGCACGGCTGGCGTTGCAGAGCTCGCGTGGCACAGCTGGCGTGGCACGGCTAGCGATGCACGGCTGGCGATGCACGGCTGGCGTGGCACGGCTAGCGATGCACGGCTGGCGATGCACGGCTGGCGTGGCACGGCTGGCGATGCACGGCTGGCGATGCACGGCTGGCGTGGGACGGCTGGCGATGCACGGCTGGCGTGGCACGGCTGGCGTTGCAATTGTGCCTACACTCGTTTTGCTCGCGATAGGAATACGGCCCCCAAGAACGCCGAAGGCCGTCGCCGCCTTCAGGCCATCCCGCCTTCAGGCCAATCCCGCCTTCAGGCCAATGCCGCCTTCAGGCCATCGCCGCCTTCAGGCCTTCTGATGGAACCCTACGCTCGCCCCGACCCAGTCTTTGTCCTTGTTGTACTTGACGCCGGTCATCTCGCCTTTCGAAACGCGGACGAGGTTATTGACGACCTCTGGGGCCGGGGCACCGGGGCGCCACACGAGCATCATGCGGACTTCGACTTTGGCGGGACCCGTGGGCGTCTCTAATACAGGTCCATAATTGACTTTGCGCTGTAGGATCCAATTGTTCGGTCGCTCCACGGCAGCTACGTCGGCCTCGGTAGGGTGGATGTTGACGCCGGCTCCACTGAAGGAGTAGAGAGGTTTGAGAACATGGTCTTCGAGGTCGAGTGAACCGGGGGTATAGTCGCTCACGAAGAAGGTGTCGGGCACGTTGCCGAGGTGAGCTAGCGCGGGCAAGGTGTGCTTGCTGATGCGCAGGAACCAATCCGGGTGGGCCGCCCACTCGACGTCGACCTCTTCGCGGAAGTTGTAGGCGTAGCGCGTCGTCGACTTTGACAAGAGTTCGTCGAGGATGACGCGATTGTAGATGCGCTTGACATCAATGCGGCGATCGTCTCGGTGGTAGTACAATTGGCGACCGTCGAGGCCTAGTTCTTCGAGGCCGACGACCGGAATCCCGAGGTGGCGCTCCATCGAGCGGAAGTCAATGCGGGTATTTTGGTTCCACGGGTCGATCTCCAATAAGATCACCTGCTCTAAGGCGTGTCCCGCGAGGATGACCTCCCGGAGGATGTCGAAGTACTGTTGCTCGGATTGACCGTGGAAGAAGGTCGTGAGATTGGGCGGGAGGGTCGGGTTTTGCCGGAAGGCGGCCGCCAAATCGGCCTGGAACCCATACAGCGACGGGAAGCCCTGTAGTTCGATGAGCCAGGGGACGAGCTCGTCACCTTCTCGGCAGATCGCGAAATCGTATTGTAGGAAGAGGGGCCGACCGATTTCGCCAGGCACCGACCAGTACGGTTCGCGGATGGCGGTGGCAGTGTCCTGCAAAACCTGTGGGTCGGCGAGCACGGCGCTGATGGCGTCCGAACTGCGGAGTAGGCTCTCTGTAAGCTCTCCAGATAGAAATACAGGAGTTTCACAGAGCCGAAACGTCGGACACTCTCCGATGATGCGCTCGAGGTCAGCACACAGTTGGGTGTAGTGCTCGGGGCGGAAGGCAGCGTTGAAGGTGCTGCGGTGGGGGGCTTGCATAGCGGGAAAGCTACGCTTTCAGTGCTCAGTTTTTAGTTCTCAATTCTCAGTTCTCAGTTGCTGCCGCTAGGTCGCTCAGGGAAGGCAGTGCCGTGGGACTGAGAATTGAGAACTGTTAACTGAGAACTGCCAGTGCTCAACTGCGCAACCGCAGCCCGCAAAAAGTTGGGGATCACAATCGTATTCGTGCGGTCTATGCGCGTGGGGTCGTGGAGGTCGCCCATCATGATGCGGTAGCGCTCCTCGCCGTGCTCCTCGTAAATGGCTTCACGGCGCTCGGGATCATTGAAGTGAATGATCATGCCCTCGGCGTCGGCCTCGGGGTGGAACTGCGTGCCGACCATCTCGCGAGAGAAGCGGATCGCCATCACGGCGCGCTCGAGGGGGACGTGCTCGCGGAGCTTCTCGAAGGCCAGCACCGAGCCCCCGATGCGCGCAAGGACAGTGTGGTTGGCCTGTAGCACCTGATACTCGCGAAAGTCCGCCACCCAGAACGGGTCGTCGAGGCCATCGAACAGCGGGTCGCGATCGCCAGAGTTCGAGCTGTGCACCGGGAAGGTCCCGAAACTCTTCTTCCTCCGGGCGGTCACCTTGCCGGCGTTGAAGTACCGCACGGCGAGTTGGAAGCTGTGGCACACAAAGAAGACGTGCTTGCGGGCAGCAGCTTCGGCGGTGGTACGGTTGTGCGCGATGAGTGCGTCGAGTAGAGCAAAATAATCGTCTTCCCACTTCTCCCCCGATGCCATCGGCGAACCTGGCCCGCCGCTCGAGAGGTAGATATCGAAACTGGTATCGGGAATCTCATTCTTCGCCCGCACGTCGAAGACCTCGTAACTAATTTGATCGGCGAACTGCTCCACGAGAGCACGCAGGCAGCGCATACCTTGATTTGGAGTACCATTGTTGAGGTCGAGGAGGGCGAGACGGAACATGGGCAGGGGACTTGGGGCGGTTTGCGGGGGACGCGATGCAACGTATTGAACGTCACGGTTAACGCGTAACGGAGGGTGTAGGATGCGGAAGACGAGACGGGGCACGGGGACGCGTTTGCCTGACTCTGCCAGGTGGCGGGGGCGTTAACTACGTCGCGGCACGATGGCTGTGGACCTGGCAGAGCCAGGCAAACACGGCCCGCCTGAATGCCTTCGAAGAGACGGGGCACGGGGACGCGTTTGCCTGGCTCTGCCAGGTGCCGGGGGCGTTAAATACGTCGCGGCACGATGGCTGTGGACCTGGTAGAGCCAGGCAAACACGGCCCGCCTGAATGCCCCCGACGAGACGGGGCACGGGGACGCGTTTGCCTGGCTCTGCCAGGTGCCGGGGGCGTTGGATACCTCGCGGCACGATGGCTGTGGACCTGGCAGAGCCAGGCAAACACGGCTCGCCTGGATGCCCCCGACGAGACGGGGCACGGGTACGCGTTTGCCTGGCTCTGCCAGGTGCCGGGGGCGTTGGATACGTCGCGGCACGATGGCTGTGGACCTGGCGGAGCGAGGCAAACACGGCCCGCCTGAATGCCCCTGACGAGACGGGGCACGGGGACGTGATCCCTCTAGCTATTACCCTTCTTTGCCACGGCCACCTTAGCAGGCTTGGCCTTGGTTGCCTTGGTGGCCGGCGCAGTCTTCTTCGTGGGTGTCGGTTTCGAAGCGGCTTGCTTGGCTGGGGTCTTTTTCGCGGGAGCCTTCATAGCGGGTGCCTTCTTCGCGGGCGCGTCCTTCGTTTTGGCGAAAGCCGAATCACTCTTGACGGCACCGACCGACTGCTGCATGAACATCCCCCACGTTAGGTTGTCGCCGCCCTCTTCGTGGGCTTGCGCACGCTCGATGGCATACTTAACGCTGTGCTTGACGACCCACTCGAAGTTGGCCTGGCCAACGGAGTTGACGTCGGCGTCCGGCGCGGGATTGGTGAAGTCGATCGCGTACGGGACGCCATCGCGCACGGCCAACTCGACCGTGTTGAAGTCGTAGCCGAGCACGCGGCACAGGCGCAGGACATAATCAGTGAGCGTATCCTTGAGCTCGCCGGTGGGCTGGGCCTCCGGGTCGCGGACGTAGCGCTCGTGGAAGGCGTTGCGCGGCTCGTAAGGCATCAGGTGCACGTACTTTCCGCCGATGCAGTAGCAGCGGTAGTAGGTAGTGAAGCTGATCGCCTCTTGGAGGAGCATGTTGAGCTGGCCCGTCTCGTTGTAGGCGCTGAACAGCTCCTCGGGCGTGTGGACCTTATAGACGTGCTTCCAGCCGCCGCCGGTGTTGGGCTTCATAAAGGCAGGGAAGCCAATGTGGTCGAACATCTCCTGCCAAGGCAAGGGGTAGTAGAGGTTCGAGAAGCTGGCTGGCGAGGTGTCGTCGGGGTGGCGCTTGGAGGGCAGCAGAATGGTCTTCGGCACCGGCACGCCGACGTTCTCGGCCATAGCGTTAGCGGTGAGCTTGTCCTCGGCCGACCACCAGAAGGGGTTGTTGATCACGGCGCAACCCTTGAGCGCGGCGTGTTTGAGGGCAGCGCGGTAGAAGGGTACGTCCTGCGAGATGCGATCGATGATGACGGCGTAGCCGACGGGCACACCCTGGCGGACGCCACCCATTTGGACGGCTTCGAAGGTGATGCCTTCGGGAGCTTGCGAATTGCCGTAGTCAACGAAGGCCTGGGGGAAGGTGCGCTCCTGGCCGAAGAGGATGCCGATCTTTTTCATGGGGTGGGTTTTGGCGAAAGCTAAATCAAAGCTGCTCGCTAGAGGTAGGTCGTGTAAAGATTAGAGGATACGGTCGAGGTAAACCGGGAACATCTCGCGCCACAGCGGCCAGTCGTGCTCTACCCAGCCGCGCATGTCGAGCCAGTGGTTGATGCCGCGGCTCGCCAGTAAGCGCGACATACGCTCGGTAGGTGCGCGACAGATGTCCCACTCGGAGGTCCCGAGCACGATGCCCATCCGCCAGATGTCCGGATGGTTGGCGCCGTGCATGAACTCGATCGGGTTGTTGAAGTACACGTTTTCATCGTGGTAGCCGCCCAGAAAGCTACTTACGTCAAAACTGCCCGACATGCAGATCAGGTCCGAGACGACCTCCGGGTGCTTGAAGGCAAAATTGGCGGCTGTATAGCCTCCAAAGCTGCAGCCCGCCACGATCATTTTGCCGTTGTGGTGCTTGTGTTGGAGCGCCGGGACGATCTCGTTGCGGACCATCCTGTCGAAGGCCATATGGGTCTTGACCTTGTCGGCCGGGTGTATGCCCTTGTTGTACCAACTCTCGTGGTTGAGGGTGTCCGGGCAGTAGACGATGACCTTACCGGCGTCGATGAGGTGACGAATACAGCCGATCAGCCCCATGTCCTTGGCCTCGAAGTGGCGCCCGAGCGTGGTCGGGAAGATGATGAGCGGTCGGCCACTGAAGCCGAAGCGCAGCATTTGGACCTCGCGACTGACGGACTGCGCGTAGAACTTGATGTACTCTTCCTGCATAGGGGTTGGCTTGGGCGGGGAATGTAATGCGGTTGGGGGATAGGGGGGCGGCTTTGCTTGCGTGAGCTTCCGGCTTTCGCCAAAACAAGTCCCCGGTTATATATCCGGCGCCGCAGCGGGTCAATTGGGTTCGACACCAAGGCAGGCGTCGACCCAGCTTTGGGCAAGCAACCAACCAAACTACGCTCATGCTCACCTGCCGAACCCTTCTCACCGCCCTGCTCGCCTTCACGCTCTACGGCCTGTCGGCGAATAACATCACCGTCACCAACGTCGGACTCAGCGGCCAAAACACCACCGCCAATACCTCGGTAATTACCTTTGACCTCAGCTGGGAAAACTCCTGGCGCATCGCCGTCGGCCCGAACAACTGGGACGCCGCCTGGGTCTTCGCCAAGTACCGCGTCGGCGGCGGCCCGTGGCGACACGCCCGGCTGACGGGCTCCCCTACCGCACCCGGCACTGTCAGCATTGACCAGGCCGGAACATCGGGGGCCTTCGTCTACCGCGCCGCCGACGGCAATGGGAGTGTGAACTTCGCGGGCCTCGGCCTGACGTGGAACTACGGCGCCGACGGCATCGACGACGCCGCCTTGGTCGATGTGCAGGTCTTCGCCCTCGAGATGGTCTACGTGCCGGAGGGCGAGTACCGGCTCGGGACCGGCTTCGGGGGCGTCGGTGCCGAAAATGAAGCAAATGAATTCAGGAGCAGGGGTGCCGTGTTTCCAGCGTTCTACGCAGCGTACCCCGTAGCTTCGGAAGCTGCAATCACTGTGGGAACCGGAGCCGGGCAACTAGACTATGGGCTACCCGTGGGCGGCAGCCGTCCTGGCGACATGCTAGGCCCCATCCCCGCACCCTTCCCAAAAGGATATGCCGCGTTTTACTGTATGAAATATGAGATGTCTCAGACCCAGTACGTAGAATTTTTCAATTCACTTACCCAAACCCAACGCACCAACCTGGATGTCACCGGCTCCGATGGCAAGGGTGTAGACACGGAGCTAAATCGCAATGGCATAAGCTGGGACGAAGTCGGAAACGCCTCTACGACCACACCCGACCTCCCACTAAATTACGTGGATAACGTCACTATGCTCGCCTACCTAGATTGGGCAGCATTAAGGCCCATGACCGAGATGGAATACGAGAAGGCCGGGCGGGGTTCTGCTGATCCGATAAATAACGAATTTGCGTGGGGGTCCGCTAATATTCACAGTACAGACTTTGATTATGTGGGCCTCGGTACGCAAGACGAGCGTATTACTAACCCAGGCAACGGCGTCGGAAATGCTGTCTACGCCAACACTAACGGCACACCAACCGGACCGAAACGGTGTGGGATACTGGCGGCCAGTGCCATTAGTGCCACCCGGGAGGAGTCGGGTGGCAGCTACTACGGTATAATGGAACTAACGGGCAATCTCTACGAACGATGCATTACCGTCGGCAACCCTGAGGGCCGTGCCTTCACAGACACTCACGGAGATGGAGTTTTGCTCTCGAGTGGTAACCACAATGTCCCTAGCTGGCCGGTCGCCAATGACGGAATTGGCTTCCGTGGTGGATCATTTTTTAATGGAACAGGATTTATTCGACTCTCGGACCGATTCGACGCTTCCACTGCACTGGTGGGAGCCAATAATCGCCTCGGGTTCCGCGGCGTACGCACCGCAGAATAAAACGCCATGCCGACGCCAAGAATTTTCCGCCTCGCGGGTGTCCTCCTCCTCTCGCACGCCCTTGCCCCGCCGAACCTCCTCGCGCAGTACGGCGGCGGCCCGGGCGATGGACACGACCGCACTACGGTAATGCAGCTCTCGCTCGACGGCGCACCCCGGGGCACCAATCCGCTTTACGCCGGGGGTGGTGGCGATGGCTTTGACGTGCGCGCGGCCTCGGCCGCGCTCGGGGGCCAGTCGCTGGCCGTACTCTACGGTGGCGGGCGGGGCGATGGCTTCGATGCGCTGCGCGTCAGCCTAGCGCTGTCGGGCCAACAGCTCAGCGTGCTTTACGGCGGCGGCGCCGGCGACGGATTCGATGCGCTGAGCACTAGTCGCACACTCTCGGGCGCGTCCCTCGCCATGCTGTATGGCGGCGGATCGGGGGATGGGTTTGACGTCGAACGGGAGAGCCTCTCCCTGGACGGCGCCACGCTCGCGGTCCTCTACGGCGGCGGGCCGGGGGACGGGTTCGACGCTCGGCGCGAGAGCCTCGCGCTCGGCGGCGCTTCGCTGGCGGTGCTGTTCGGCGGGGGCGCGGGCGACGGTTTCGATGTGGGGGCCTTCGCGGGCACGGTGCCCCTCCCCCTTACCCTACTCACCTTCGGGGCCGAATTCACCAGCGACGACCTCGTGCTCGTCACCTGGACCACCACCGACGAGCGCGGCACCGCCTTCTTCGTCGTCGAGCGCGCCGCCGACGCGGTGGCCTTCGCGGAACTCGGCGAGGTCGAGGCCATTGGACAGGACCTGGCCACGGGTGCTCAAACTGACTACCGTTTTATAGACGAGGCACCGCTCGCGGGCACCGGTTATTACCGCCTCCAGATGCACGACGCCGATGGCGCCGT
This sequence comes from Lewinellaceae bacterium, assembly GCA_963837005.1. Taxonomy (GTDB): domain Bacteria; phylum Bacteroidota; class Bacteroidia; order Chitinophagales; family Saprospiraceae; genus CALDTK01. Next base: position 116,415 of record CAWIMC010000021.1, on the reverse strand, counting down.
AGAGTTCTCGGAGGTCGTGGCGCTCTCGCGGCAAGTTTTGGCGAAAGCCGCCCCCTGGCAATACACGCTCTATCCGAACCCAAATGCCGGCAACGAATTATACGTCGCGCCGAAAGACCTCCCTGCCGACCCCGCGCTCGAGATAGAGGTCCGCGATGCGCTCGGGCGATTGGTCTACCGCTCCACGGAGGACTACCCCGGTTCAGGTAAAGTCCGCATTTCGTTGGAGCGGCGGCTGTCGGCCGGTACGTACCTTGTGAGGGTCCGCTCGGGAGAGGTCCAGCAGTCGAAGATCCTCGTGGTGTCGGGGGGCGGGGCGTGATGTGTGCGTGCGCCGGGGGAGAAAGGCATTGTGGAGAGCTACCGCGTTTTCCACAGCGCCACAGCGTAGCGAGGTGACCTTCTATGGTAAGCACACTGTTGTGAGTCATCGCTCCCAGTTCGCAGTGTGCCTACCTTTGCGGGTTGTTGGGATTTTTACGAATTGCCACACTTGCAACAAAATGTTTGTGGCAGGCCTTGTATCCTAGCCCCCTGTCGCCAGCTCGACCTGATTATGCCCATCTCCGCTACCCTACCCCCTGCCTCTATCTACGCGATCCGCGAGACCTCCGCCCTCGACGACGCTTTTGCGCGCATCAGCCGCCCGCAACAGTTCGTCGCTCAGCGACCGCCGCGCCAACTGGAGCACGAGTTCTACAGCAAGCAACTCGATCGTAGGGTCAGGCTCAGCATCATCCTGCCGCCGTACTACCGTCTAAGCGTGCTGAGCCGCTATCCCTTGGTGCTGCTCAACGACGGGCAGGACTTCCCAGCACTCGGGTTGTTCGACCGTCTACAGGCGGCTTACGCCAAAACAGACTTGCGCCCCCGCATCATCGTCGGGATGCACGCCGACGAGAACCGCATGCGAGAGTACGGTTCGAGCAGTGTCATGGACCACGCCGGCCGCGGTGACCTAGCTGCGGCGCACCGTCGTTTCGTGACCACCGAGTTGCTTCCTTGGCTCCGCCGGGAGTTTAGGATCTCGCGCCGGCGGCAAGACATCGCTATCGGGGGATTTAGCCTCGGCGGCCTGAGCGCCTTCGACATCGCCTGGCAACACGCGCACACCTTCGGCGCGGTGGGCTGTTTTAGCGCCAGCTTCTGGATGCGCTCGGCACCCTTCCGTCGCGAAACCCCGGACGGGGATCGCATCGTGATCGATCTCGTCCGTAATGCTGCGCAAGCTCCGAACCTCGACTACTGGTTTATGGCCGGCGACCGCGAGGAGGAGGCCGACCGCAATGGCAACGGTGTCATCGACGTGATCGACGACACGCAGGACGTAATTACCGCGCTCCGGTCACACGGCATTCCCGAAGACCGGATCGGCTACGAGGAGGTCCTCGGTGGAGAGCACAACCAGCGCACCTGGGGGCCAATGGTAATGCAGTGGCTGCGATGGTTAGAACGGTAAACGAGTGCTCAGTTTGCTGCCGCGGGGGGAGGCTTTAGGCGACTCAGCAAAAGGTGCTTTCAGCGTGTCCTTACACTGAGCCCCTCTCAAAGGGTAGCTATACATCCGGTGCCACTTCCTATAGTGTTCCTGCTGAGCTGATTATCGGGGTAGTTCCCTTGTGTGTCGCCCCGCAATGACGTAGCGCTTTAAGGACGCTGAAATATCGCAGACTCCTACCTGCGGGTACGCTGCTACACGAGTCACTGCTTATGTGAAGGGCACGCCCTCCTGCCCGTGCCACGCGGCAGCGGACTGAGAACTGTACGGGCCTGGCACCGCCTTTGCTCTACGTAGCCCGCTAAGGACCTTATCCGCACTGCGTGTATAGCCGGTCGCTGAACAAACACTACACCCGTGCAATCGACCACTCCCTCGGGCGACGGCAGTCTAAAGCTGCGTGGCCTGCTCTATCAGAGCGCCGAACTCCTACGGCAGCGCAAGCTGGACAAGGCGTATACCAACGCGCAGATCGTCAAGGAATTCGCGCTCCGCTCGGCCCAGGCCCCGGAGGTCGCCTACCGCGCCCAGCTTCTCATGGCGCAGGCGCAGACGATGTTGGGCCAGGCGAGCTTCGACACAGCAGCGTTTGCACTGGCGCGGCGCATCCTCGATGGCCTCACCGCCGAGGGTCCACCCTTTGGTCTCGATTTCCTCGTCGACGAACTCGACCTCCGGTACGCCGACCTCGAGCGCATGAGCGCGGAGAGCTTCCCGAAGTACGCCCAGTGCGCACACGCCGCCCGACTCACCTACCGAACTTTGCTGCACTCGCCCGCGCTGCCTGCGGACGTTCGCCTCGAGGCGCTGGCCGGTCTCGGCGAGGTTTTGGGGCGTCTTGCTCCCGAGGCTCCGGCGGCCATTGCGGCCCTGCGTGAAGAGGTTACGGGGCGGCAACGCTCGGAGGCGAGCAATAGCCGCACGATTAGCTCACGCATCGGGAGTTTTGCCGTAAGGCTACTGCTCGCCGAAGGTCGGGCACACACCCTCAACAAGGACTTGCCCCAGGCCCTCGCCTGCGGTCAGGAGGCGCTCGCGCTCGCCAAGCACGCAGAGGACGTAGGCCAGGTAGCGGAGGCCGAAGGCTTGTTGGGAAGTTTGAGCCGCCTTCGCGACAACAGTGCCATTGCATTGCGCTTTCTGTACAGTGCGCTAGAGTCCGCTGAACTCGTCGGTAACCGGTATTTAGGCCTCAAAATCCATCTGGAGATAGCCCTCGCATACGAGGCGATCCACAACGACCGGGAGGCGGACAAGCACTTCGCCGAGGTCGCAACGACCAGCGAGCAACATGGCCTCGATGTCACCCAATACAAGGCGTGTCTCGCGCTCGGGTGTGCGGCTGAGCGTGCACGCGACCCTGAGCTGGCCAATCTCTGGCTCGGACGGGCACTCGCGGCGGCCCAACGCTACGAGTGCACTCCGCCTCCGCTGCGAGAAAGCTGGTTCGGACCAAACATGCTGGCTGTTGTCCTGGCTGAGATCGCGGACGTTCACTGCGCCAATCACAACTACGCGCTCGCGAGCCATTACCACGAGGCCGCCGTCCAGCGTTTTGACGAAAGTCGCCAACGCGCTGGGCAAGAGGCCCTCGATCACCGAAGCGCCAAGACCTATCTGGTCGAAGCGTGCCTACGCCTGCAGAACGAACGCTACACCGAGGCACTCGCAACTGCGCAAATCGCCCAGATGGTTGGCGGGACCGAGCACCGTTCGGAGATCGTCGTTGCGGCACTCCGACTACAGGCGAAAGCCCAGGAGGCGCTAGGCGACGTGGGGGCTGCCCTGCGTGCCGAACGAGCCGCAGCCGACTGTCTGAGTGCTACGATCGTCCGCTACCGCGAGCGACAACTCACCGACCTCGACATGCGCGCCGCCCTACGGGAGCGCGACCGCGAGATCGAGAAACTCGTCCGCGACAATGACCTGAAGTCCACCCTCCTCGCCAAGAACGAACAAATCGAGCGCGTGAACGCCGACCTGGTGTGCGCCAACGAGGAGTTGCGCCAGTTTGCCTTCGTGGCGAGTCACGACCTCAAAGAGCCCCTCCGACAGATCGGGAGCTACGTGGGACTGCTAAAACGCAAATACGCTACGACCTTCGACGAGGATGGCCTCGACTACCTCGGCTTCGTAACCGAGGGCGTTTCGCGGCTCAATCGCCTCTTCGATAGTCTCATGCACTATACTGCTGTGGCGCGTGTCGATAAGGAGATGGGTGACGTTGACCTCAACCGCCTACTCAGTCGGGTGCAACTCGAGCTCGCCGCCAGCATTCGCGGCTCGAAGGCTACGCTGCACTACGGCACCTTACCGACGGTACGCACCGGAGGCAAGCTGTTGCGGTTCGTGCTGTCGGCCTTGATCGACAACGCGATACGGTTTCGGCGCACCGGCGTAGCGCCTAGTATCCAGGTTTCGGTGGGGACGTACGAAGACCGCTACTGCATCAGCGTGCAGGACAACGGCATTGGCATCCTTCAGGACTACCGCGAGAAGGTGTTCCAACTCTTCCAGATGCTTCACGCCAAGTCGGAGTATCCAGGCACGGGCGTTGGGCTGGCCATCGCGCAGAAGACCGTCCAGCGCCTCGGAGGTCAAATCTGGTACGAGGACAACGCCGACGGCTCAGCCGGGGTCACGTTCTGCTTCACGCTCCCCCTGCACCTCGAGCGGCACGTGAGGAGCGGTACCGCCCGAGGTCTCGACGTCGCCGAGGAAGCCGCCGAGCTGGTCGCCGAGCCGACCGAGAACGGCGTCCTTTAGGTTGCCCGTGATCCGGTTGACGGCTCGTACTTGCTCGTATTTCTTCACGAACCGAGGGATGAGCGCGATCGCCTCCCGGGCGTAGGGGCGTGTGGCGGCGCTCAGTCCGAAAGCGACCTGCTCACGAGTAGTCATCTTGTTTTGAGCGCGGGTAATCTGGGCGACGAGGCTATCGAGAAGCACGCCGTTCGTTTTGGCGTAAGCCTCCACGTACTTGACGCCCTTCTTCGGGTTGAGTCGGTCGACGGCCTCGTGCATCATGCGGACTGTCGAGAAGCCGACGGCGTCTCGCTTTTCGGCTAGGGGCACCTCCGGTCCGACGGCGGCCAGCAACTCAGAGCGATGTTGTTCGAGATCTTTCGTGAAAGAGCAAGCGGCTTGCGCCAAAACATTGCACAGGAGCACTAGCGTCAGGTATCTCGACATGTGGTAAAAGTACAGTTCTGTCGGGATCGCTCCGCATGGTCAGCAGGACGGTATAGCTCAAAGTCACCCTTCACCACTCCCCCATCCGCCGCCAGCGCTCGCTGTCCTCCTCCTCGCGGCGGGCGCGCATTTGCGCTACGGCCTCCGCCTCGGCTATGACGCGCTGGCGTTCTGCCTCGAGGGCGGCCTGGCGTAGTTCCTCGCGCTCGCGCATCGTATACGTGAAGGTGTCTGCGGGGAGGTAAGGCTCGCGCTGGTAGACCTGTTTGCGAGGTTCGGGTACATGAGACACGAGACTGCTGCGGTAGCGCCAAGCTACGAAACCGCCCACGATCCCGCCGATCAGGTGACTCTCCCAGCTCACGTTGAGTTGGTCGGGCAGGACCCCCGCAATCATCCCCGAGAAATACAGCAGTATGACCAGCGCCACGATAATACTCTGCACGGAGCGCTTGAAGATGCCGAAGAAAAACAGGAAGCCTACCAGCGCATACGCTACCCCACTGGCCCCAATGTGGCTAATCGATACGTCGGCTCCCCAGCCCGCGCCCCGTGCGAGCAGCCAAACCAGCAGGTTGGTGAGGACGTACATGCTGAGGATCGCCCGCGTCGCGATGCGGGGGTAGAAGTAGACGAGCAAAAAGATCGACGACAGCAACGGCACGGAGTTGTTGGCCAGGTGCGCCCAATCACCGTGGACAAGTGGCGCGGTGAGGAGTCCGGGCAGACCTTCGAGTGTCCTTGGCACGATCCCGAATCCGACGGCCGGATATCCCAGCAGCCAGCGGATGGCGTGGAAGATCCAGAGGAAGGCCACGGCCGTAAGGGCGGTGCGCCCGGCGGACACGAGTTGCTGGCGTTCGCGTTGGAGGAGGGTCACCGACATGCGAGGGAGTAACGGTGCGGTGGGCGGGGAGGGTTTTGGGTTGCTCGGCTACAGGGAGATCAGGCTACCTTCGGACAGCCGACTCTTCAACCTTACCTACCTAACGTAGCGTTGCTTCGGTAGCCTGTATACTCGCCCCCCTATGGACCTCTCCCGTGCTACCGCCAACCTGACCCGCAACGGCTACCTCGACCTCGACGTCGATCCGAACCTCGACTTCGCCGCCGAGATCACGAGGCTCAAGAAGGAGAAGAACATGGTGGTGCTGGCGCACTACTACCAGGACGGCCCAATCCAGGACATTGCGGACTACGTCGGGGATTCACTCGGCCTGAGCCAGCAGGCGGCGGCCACGGATGCCGATATCATTGTGTTCGCAGGGGTGCACTTTATGGCCGAAACGGCCAAGATGCTGAGCCCGAGCAAGAAGGTGCTCCTGCCGGACCTGAAGGCGGGGTGTAGCCTGGCCGATAGCTGCCCGCCGCACCTGTTCCGCAAGTACAAGGAACTCTACCCCGACCACGTGGTCGTGAGCTACATCAACTGCACCGCCGAGCTCAAGACCCTCACCGACATCTGCTGCACGTCGACCAACGCCGTGCACATCATTAACTCGATCCCGAAAGACCAGCCGATCATCTTCGCGCCAGACATCAACCTTGGCAAGTACCTCATCAAGCAGACCGGCCGCGACATGCGCCTCTGGAATGGCTCCTGTATGGTGCACGAGATTTTCTCGGACGAGAAGATTGCCCAGCTCAAGGTCCGAAATCCCGCCGCCAAGCTCATGGCCCATCCTGAGTGCGAACCGAAGCTGCTGGAGCAGGCCGACTACATCGGCTCCACGTCCGGCCTCCTGCGCTACGCCAAGGAGCAGACTTCCGTCAAAACCTTCATCGTGGCTACCGAGGCCGGCATCATCCACCAGATGATCAAGTCGCGCCCGGACGCCGAGTTCATCCCCGCGCCCCCGGACAACACCTGCGCCTGCAACGAGTGCCCGCACATGAAGCGCAACACGATGGAGAAGCTCTACACCTGCATGGAGTTCGAATTGCCGGAGATCGAGCTGCCGGAGTGGATTATCGATGAGGGTCGGGCGAGTATCGATCGGATGCTGGCGGTGAGTGCGGCGGCGGGGCTGTAGGCGTTTGCTGGCGACTCTCTACCCTTGGTGAGCGAATTTAGGAACGTGGTTTGCTCTGCAACTATAATGTCAAATCAGCGTTGATTTTGGCATGAGAGCTACAGGTCTGATCTTCGTTGCTTGCCTTCTGGCCATGAGTTGCTCCAAAGAGGCTGAGCGCCTCAGTACTGGTAGCCCGTACACCGGCTACAACAATCCCAACCTCGCCTTAGCTAATAAGGTGATTCCGGAGCAGTTCAACACGCTGGCCGATGTCCTCGTACAGTTCCCCGGAGTGTACGTTAGCGATCGCGGCAGCAGTGCGGAGGTACTTGTGAGCGGGCGTCCGGTACAGTTCCGCGTCGACGATGTAATCGGATGCTTTTCCTACTTCGAGGCAAACAAGTTCCTAAACCCAAACGAGATTGGTCAAGTCGAGATACTCAGAGGGTACCGAAGCTCCTATGACTATAACGTTGGCGCAGGCATCCTCATCCACCTCCACACGCGGAGGAAGATTTAAAGGGTGTCTAATTAACTTCCCGTAAGAGCTATTGGAGCCCGCGTCTATGGCGTAGTCTGCTGAATTAATTGCTGTATGGCTTATGTTGGCCATAAGTCCAGAGGCGATACTGTAGAGTGTTTCGTGTGATTCGGCTTTCGCCAAAACTTATCGCGTAAGCACCGATAGAACTTCTCTCAACCCGAGCACTTCGACGCGCTCTCCGATCGGATGCCGCTGCGTACTAGGCGTCACGACATAGACCTTGTCGGGTCCGATGTCCTCGACAGCGGTGTAGAACGAAGCCGACAGCGAGGGCGCGTTAGAGCGTTTGACCTCGAATCCGAGTAGCCCGAGTTTGGGGTGATGACACACGTAATCGATCTCGTGTTGCTTTGCCGTACGGTAGTGGAATAACTCGACACCTGCGCCGAGCACAGACCGCAATTGCTCACCAACGTACCCTTCCCAACTGCCGCCAACTACCGGGTGCGTGAGTAGCCCCTCAAACGTTTCGATATCGAGCAATCCGTGGAGGAAACCACTATCTCGCAGGAAAACCTTGGGGGCCTTTGTAAGGCGTTTTCGAAGGTTGGGTAGGTACGGACGGACGATGCGTATCAGGAAGGCAGCCGCAAGCACGTCCAGATATCTATTGATCGTGGTAGTGGCAACCCCTAATGAACGCGAGAGCTGACTAATGTTCAGCGTTTGGCCCTGTAGGTGAGTCAGCATGATCACGAGCCGCCGCATCCCCTCGGGGTCCGCCCCGCCAGCCAAGTCGCGGAGATCAGTCCCGACAAAAGTCTGTAAGTAGTCGCGGAAGTAGCGCGTCCGCCGACCGCCGTCGTCCGTGAGGTACGCTACGGGGTAGCCACCGCGCAACCAATGAACCTCAGGGTCGACGTCTCCGAGTTCGGCGAAGGCAAATGGCTGAAGTTCGGTATAGCTAATCCGTCCTGCGAGGGACTCCGCCGTAGACCGAAGCAGCTCCGGCGCAGCCGATCCCAGGAGGCAAAATCTCCCGGGGCGGCGGTCCTCGTCGATGAGTCCGCGTAGGATCGGAAACAACTCGGGCATCGTCTGGACCTCGTCCAGTACCACCATCTGGTCCCGCTTAGCGCGTAGGTAGCTTTCGGCATCGGTTAGCAGTTGTCGCTTCGACGGTAGTTGTAAGTCGAGGTAGGTAACTTCTTTGGGGCGCTCTGCCACGATCTGCCGTACCAGCGTGGTTTTGCCGACCTGACGCGCGCCCACGATACCGACGGCCGGGTAATACTTAAGGTCGGCTTCGAGTTGTCTGAAAATACGAGCGCGATCGATCATCGGTGCAAATTACACATTTGATGTGCAATTTGCACCAAAGCACTGTTTATAGGGACCTGCATCACGCTCAATGGCTGGAGTTCTTCTGCGGCCGCCCCTACCTCAGGCCGAGCGCCCTAGCCCTACTGCACCTTAAATCTCGCCGTAAATACATCATCGACATCCGTCTCCGCAAAGCCTCCGAACCGAACCGCCAGGATATTGACGAAGCCACTTTCATAGTTGATCGCCTTGATGTAGCCGCGCTCGCTATTGAGGGTTACGTTGCCGGGCGTCAAGGTCTCCCACGCTCCTGTGATCTCACCGCTCGACACATTTAGCTGGAGTATAGAGAAATCGTCGTACAGGTAAAGATTTTCACCATCACGTCCAAAGACGAACCACCGCCCCCCGCCGTAGAACTGCGCACCCAGGCCAAATTTCTCATCCCGTGGCTTGAGTCTCGCCATGTTCCCGTTCCAAATCGTGCGAAGTTGGTTGCCTTCCAGTCGGTAGATGGACCCGTAGTCGAGCGGGCTATCTGTCTCGCGGTGGCCCAGCACGTAACCATTAAGTCCTTGCTGTGCGCGGAAGTCCTGTCCGTAGTAGTTGCTCGCACTAACTGCCGACCTGAAGTCGGTTGGGCCAAACAGACCGGTAGACTCGAGCGACAGATCCTCAGTCGACCACTCAAAACCCACCTCGGCCTTCGTGCCCAGCACAAGTGAGAAGGAGTTTCCATAGAGAGAAGCTACGTCCCAGCCTGGCCCTGCGAGAAATGTCAAACCGAGAGCCTGTCGAACGCCCTCACGGTAGGTGCCCTGTGGGTCGGCGTGGCTAAACGAGAATGGGGTGATGGTGAGGGTATTGTTGCTGGCAACGATAACGTATGCACCGAACTGCACCCCGTTGCGATCAACGGTTCCGAGCAGTTCGATCCTACCGGTCGTAGTAGGGAGCGCGTGCACAAGCACATCTGCAGACCCTTCCCGCGGGAGGTACCGTAGCCAGTAGTCGACTTCGGCTACCTTTTCGCGATTGAGCTCCAACAAGACCATCCCGGCCGCGCTGGGGCGGAAGTGCGTCGCGAAGCACTTCCCGGGGACGTTTTGACATAGGCTCACCGGATATGATTGGCCGTAACCTGTGTACATGACACTCGTAAGTTGGGGGCGGTCGGACGGCTGATTGTAGACCAAGATTCGGTCGCCCAGGGCGGTGAGCTCAATGGTGGAGGCTTCGTCGGGGAAGGGATCGATCAGGCGTGGCTGGCCGAATGACCCCTGGCGAAAGGTTGACTCCATCAGGGTCCCGCGCTCCGACCTAGGTCCATTGGCGAGGACTTGGTGGTTGATGATCGGACCGATGAAGTAAGAGCTCGCCGGAAGCTCGGGTGCCGGTAGGAGCGGCACGGAGGTCACTTCGAGTCGCGTGTCCTCAGTGGTGGACACATCATCATCCTTGTTACACCCAGAAGTGATACAGAGCGCCGAGAAGAACACCCCCCATAAGGCAACAAATTTGTAAGCGTTCGACATTGCGCGTATTGTGTTTCAAATGTAGGCGATCGCTGCATTGCGAACCGGGTTTGACGCGGAAGTTTTGTACGAAGCGTGGGTGTACTAAAACCGTACTCAGTGCGCACAAGCATAAGTATCACGGCCGACGCAGGGCCGTACGGTACGCAAGATGTCGCGGAGGTAATCATAGCAAAGAAGTATTTGCTCCGACCCGCGTTTGCGGGGGTGCCGTATACCTTTCGCCCCGCTATGACCATCCCCCTCCCCGCCTCTAAGTCCCTCGCCAACCGTGCCCTTGTCATTCAGGCACTCGCACCCGCGGACAGCGTCACCCTCCACAACGTCTCCGATGCGCAGGACACGCAGACGATGGTGGAGTTGCTCGGACAGGTCGCGGACGGGGCGACGCCTCGACGTTGGCCCGGCGGGCACGACCTTTCGTTTCCTCACGGCCTACCTCTGCACGCAACCCGGCACGCAGACCCTTACCGGTAGCGAGCGAATGTTGCAGCGGCCCTGCGCGCCGCTGGTCGACGCGTTGCGACAGTTGGGTGCGGACATTGAATACCTCGGCGAGGAGGGCTATCCCCCACTACGTATCGCGGGTTTTGGCGAAAGCCCCAATAGCGAAGCCCAGCTCCCCGGCAACATCTCCAGTCAGTTCCTGAGCGCCCTGCTCATGATAGGCCCCGTTTTGCCGAAAGGCCTCAAACTCGAATGGACGGGCGACCTCGTGAGCCGGCCCTACCTCGACATGACGGTGGCGATGATGCGGCACTTCGGGGCGGAGGTCGAGATCGGCGAGCAGACCGTGACGGTGAGCGCGCAGCCCTATTTCGGCGGCGAGTACACGGTGGAGTCGGACTGGTCGGCGGCGAGTTATGTGGCGGCGAGCGTGGCGGCGGGAGATGCCGGCAAGGAGGCCTTCTGCCCGATGCTCTTCGACGACAGTCTCCAGGGGGATCGCGTGACGGCCGACATCGTCGAGGATTGGGGCGTCGAGACGACGTTCGAGGACGGCGGGGCGCGTTTCCGCAAAACGAGTGACACGTTCCCCGCGATGTGGGAGTACGACTTCGCCAAGTGTCCAGACCTCGCGCAAACCTTTTCCGTCCTTTGTGCCGTCGGAGGTACGACTGCGCTCTTCCAGGGTCTCCAAACCCTAAAGATCAAAGAAACCGACCGCATCGCAGCCCTGAAAGCCGAACTCGCCAAGGTTGGGGTGAGCCTCGCCAAACTCCCGGCCCAACTCCTCGGCGGCGCCACCGGCGAACACTACATGCAGGAAGGGAAGGCCACGTGGGACGGCAAGGTGCACATCGAGACTTATCACGACCACCGGATGGCGATGGCCTTCGCACTGCTACGGACGCTGGGGGAGGTCACTTTCGAAGATGAGAGTGTGGTGGCGAAGAGCTGGCCTGGGTTCTGGGGGGCGATGGCGTAGTGATGGAACGCAAAGCCTTCGGCTCGCAAAGGGCCGCGAGGGTGCGCAAAGAGCAGGGGCGCCTACTGCTTGGCCCGATAGCGCTTTGCGAATCTTGGCGAGTCATTGCACCTATTGCGTTCTATCACCCGCTCGATCCAACGAGTTACTTTGGATGTTCAGACAACATGCCTACGCAAAAACAAAAGACCTCCTTCGAGGCACTCATCGACTCCCCCACCCCTGTGCTTATCGACTTCTACGCTGATTGGTGCGGACCGTGCAAGGCTTTCGCCCCACAACTACAGAGGTTCAAAGAGGACATGGGCGATAAGGTGCGCGTCGTGAAGATCGACGTCGACAAAAATCAGGCGATCGCCGGGCAACTCCAGGTACAGAGCATCCCAACAATCATGATCTTTCAGAATGGCGAACTGAAGTACCGAGAGGCGGGCGCACGGCCAATTCAGGAGCTAAAGGCGAAGGTTCTGGAGCTTGGGGCAGTGTAGGGAGGAATGTCTGGAATATTGCTCACGGCCACGCCAACCAGACCGCCACGAGCAACAGCGCCCCGCCACCGATCTGCTGAAGGCGCACTTGCCGCCCAGCATCCGTCCCAAAAAAAGTGTTGGCGCGACCGGCCAGCAGAGCCACCCCTCCGAAACACATCATCGTAACGACAATGAAACTCGCACCAAGCAACAGCGTCTGCGAGAAGGCTTTCTCTGGTCGGTCGACAAACTGCGGGAAGAGGCTCACAAAAAACAGGATGACTTTCGGGTTGAGCAGATTGGCAATGATGCTCTGGCGGAAGATCTGCGTGCTGCTCGAAGGGCCCACCATCTGCGCGTCGATAGGTTCGGCTCGTTTGATCATGACGACGCCGACGTAGATGAGGTACAGCACGCCGATGTAGCGTACCGTGGCGAGGAGGTCCGGCTGCGCCAATAATAGCGTCCCGAGTCCGGAGGCGACGATTAGCGTGTGGACAATATTGCCGAGCGCGAACCCGCTCGCCGCCACCAGTCCGGCGCGCGTACCCTGCGCCAAAGAGCGGCTCAACACGTACAGCACATCAGGACCCGGCGTTAGCGCTAACACGAAGCTGAGGCCGATAAAGGCCCAGTAGTCGCCGGGGAGGAAGTCTGCCATGGACTCCCAAACTTAAGCGAACCGGCGCCAGACCCTTTTTACGAAGGCTCGGGCACTTGCGTGCTTCTCGCCGTCGCCCCAATCAAAGCGTCGCGCCGTGGACGCGAGCGAGACGGCAGCCTGGTCGTAGCTCGCGGCTCCATTGAGCTTACGAAGGGTCTCGAGCATGAGGTCGGCGTCACCGCTGAAAAGTTCGGCGGCGAATTGAATGCGCTCGTTGAGCGGCAATCCAACAGACAGATCGGCAATGGGCGTATTGCCAATCCGGCTACTGAGGTCCTGGGCGCGCTCGACGGCGAAAAGCTCCCGGAGGGCGGGTTCGAGGTCGGCGATTGAGGCGGGCGAGGCGGGACGAGCGCTTTGCGTTGTTGGCGCGATGTCGGCGACCTGTTCGGGGACGTCTTGTCGGAAGGCCTGAGGCGTGGCTTCGATACGCTGCACGTCCGCCTCGACCTCGTCCGGCACCGATATATACGCTGGCTGCAACCTGGCCGGACGCGGTGCGGGAGCTGGTGCAGCTACACGTGGAGGCGCTGTCTCGGACTCGAAGTCCGCGAAGATGATGGTTGGACGCTGGGTGACCAGTTCGGGCGTAGGAACCTGCTCATCTGTGCGAGAGGCTGTTTGTGGACGCTGTCGTTCTATTGCAGGCGGCGGCGCAACGGGTTGCGCTACGGGCATTGAAGAAGGCGTGGGCTTCTCATACCGCGCTGGTTCTTGCGGCGGTGAGGCGGTTGCGACAGGTGTAGGTTGCTTGGTCTTACCGACGGCACCGGCGTTAGGCTCCTCCTGAAGGGCTTCGTAAAAGCGCCGCGTGTACTCCCGCAGGAGGTCGCGCTCGAGACTAGACGGAGCAGAATCTCCGAGGGCGTAGTCGTCGAAGAGGCGATTGATGCGGACCAGGAGTGCATGTGCTTGCGAGATATCCATACGGCGGCAAAGCTACTCCCGACCGCGAAGCGCGGCCAATGTCTAGCACCGACGCCTACCTTACCGGCCATGTTTTTAGAACCCCATCATCGCGGGCAACGCAGTGGCTGGATCGAGGCAATCTGTGGCTCGATGTTCAGTGGGAAGACCGAGGAACTCATCCGACGTCTGCGGCGCGCCGAGATCGCAGGACAGCGCGTCGCGGTATACAAACCCACTACCGATCGTCGCTACCACGCCGAGGACGTCGTCAGTCACGACCGACGCCAGTACCCAGGACAACCAGTGGCAAATGCTCGGGCTCTCGCCGCCGCGGTGGTCGACAGCGGGGCGGACGTCGTCGGGATCGACGAAGCACAGTTCTTCGACGACGCCCTCCCACAGGCTTGCGAACAGCTCGCCGAGCAGGGTAAGCGCGTCATCGTTGCTGGCTTGGACATGGATTTTCGCGGGCGTCCCTTTGGACCGATCCCCAATCTGCTGGCGGTGGCCGAGTACATCACCAAGGTGCACGCCATCTGCGCTCAGTGTGGGACCCTCGCTACGCACAGCTACCGTACGGCCGCTGCTACGGATATGGTACTGCTCGGGAGCGAGGACCGCTACGAGGCGCGGTGTCGGCACTGCTTTTTGATGGGGCCCGTCCTACCCTTCCGAAGGGTAACCCGCCCCGCCGACGAGGCGGCGGCCGAAACGCAGGGAAGTTTCGAAGGGGCTCGCTTCGGAAACTAAGTGGCGGGGACAGGCTAATTGATATTCAACCTCCGCTCAGTAGTCGCTCGATCTTGGCGAGCGTCTCTGGGTCTGCCATCGCGAGTTTGGCGGCAATCTGCTGCGAATCAGCACGGGTCGGAGATGCAGGCTCGGCCACTTGTCTATCGGGGGCAGTGGCCGGTGCGGAAGGTCTGGCTTCAGTAGGAGCAGCAGGGACACTCGACTCCGCTATTGCACCTCCTCGCTCCAGCACGCTCGGCAACAGTTGCCAGAGCTTATCGAGGTTGTTCTTGAGTACGAAGCCGCTCGCGCCTTGGAGGATGGTGTCGGCGGCTAGCTCCTCGTTGTGGAGGGCGCCAGTCACGAAGATAAATGGCACCAGCGGAGTGTGCGCACGAGCGTACAAAAGCGCCTCGATCCCCGAGTAGCGCGGCAGTCGGTAGTCCGATAGGATGACGTCGGGATTGGCGCTTCGCACCAGGGCTTCGTAGCCCTCCTGCGTGGAGGCAACCTTGAGTTCAACCTTGTCGAGGTGCCGCTCAAGCTGTCGCTTCATGAGGAAGACATCCGATTCGTCGTCTTCGAGCAGTAGAAAAGTGTACGTACGAGCCTGATCCATGCGGTGGTCAAAGGTATACGGCAATCGCGATTGACTAGTTGGCGTCCTGCAAACAAAATCCTATCGTGCGCAATACGACACCTGCGCTAGGTTAAGTCTCCTGCCTGCGGCCGCATGGTGAGATCTTCGACGACGGCCTGGGGCCCGAGGCGCGTGAGCGAAACGACCGCCTCCGCTACGTCTGCGGCCTGCATGAGCCGATCCTCGGGCAGGTCTACCCCTTCCCAACTCGCCGACCAAGTCGGACCGGGGTAGACCGTGGTCACCTTTACGTTCTGAGTCTTGAGCTCCTCCCGAAGGGCCG
The DNA here is from genome assembly GCA_963837005.1 of Lewinellaceae bacterium. GTDB lineage: Bacteria > Bacteroidota > Bacteroidia > Chitinophagales > Saprospiraceae > CALDTK01. The sequence goes on along the minus strand of CAWIMC010000021.1, from coordinate 101,241 downwards.
CCCCAAAGCCCCGGAGAGCGAATTTGCTAACGGTGTAGGGTCCGCTGGGCGGGTAGGCGGCAAGTCCGGCGACACTGCAGATGTTGACGATGAGGGCGTCGCCTGGGTTTTGGCGCAAGCCATCGACGAGCGCCCGCGTTAGCCAGTAGGCCCCCATGAGGTTGGTCGCGAGTTGCTTTTCGAGGGTGCCGTCCGCGGCGTCGAGGAGTCCGCCCGGGCACAAAGGCCCCTGCGTTGTTGACCAACACGTTGAGGCCCTCCGGCCAGTTGGAGCGGATGGTTTTGGCGAAAGCCTCTACGTCTTCCTGTTTGCTCACGTCGGCGACTTTCGTCAAAACCTGTTGCGTGGGTCGCTCTGCGCGCAACTCGGCGGCAAAGGCGGTAAGCGGACCCTTGCCCCGAGCACAGAGGGCGAGGTCGTAGCCGGCGCGCCACAACGCGGTGGCGGTTGCGCGACCAATGCCTTTGGAGGCCCCGGTAACGACGGCGCGGCGGATCTGGTGAGTCATGGGCGGGCAAAGTTGAAACCAGCGGCCGAAACTAGCGTTGACTCGTCGAGCGCCGGACGAGCGTTTAGTTTTGGCGAAAGCCGCCGCCGCCGCCGCGAGCGGTCGCTCCTATCCCCGTAAGGCATGCTAAAGAATTTCGCTTTTCATTTCGGTCGCTATCTCGAGCTCCTCAGCGACGCCTTTAGCCGCCCAGAGCGGGTCTCGGTGTACTGGCGGGAGACGCTTCGGCAGATGGATGACATCGGTATCGGGTCGCTGATCATCGTGGCGATCATCGCGATCTTCATGGGGGCCGTGGCCGCGGTACAGTTCGCCTATCAGCTCGACGGACAGTTCGTGCCGGACTACTACATTGGCTATATCGTGCGCGACCTTGCCATCATCGAGTCCGCACCGACGATCACGTGTCTCGTGCTCGCCGGGAAGGTGGGCTCTAACATGGCCTCCGAGATTGGCGGTATGCGCCAGAAGGAGCACATCGACGCGATGGAAATCATGGGCGTCAATACGGCCTCCTTCCTGATCCAGCCGAAGATTATCGCAGCCCTCGTCATGATCCCGATCTTGGTGGCGATTGCGGCGGCCGTGGCCATCCTCGGTGGATACATGGCGGTCGTGCTGCCTGGCACCATCTCCAGCGGCGCGTACATCAAGGGGCTACAAACCTTCTTCGTGCCGTACAACGTGTTCATCATGTTCGTGAAGGCGTTCATCTTCGCCTTCTTGCTCACCTCGGTTAGCTGCTACAAGGGCTACTACGTCACGGGCGGCTCGGTGGAGTTGGGGGCGGCGAGCACACAGGCGGTCGTGGTGTCGGACATCCTCATCCTCCTGGCCGATTTCTTCATCGCTGTACTCCTGACCGGCAACTAGCGCACCGCTTTCAGGCAAACAGGCATCTCGCACCCTATGATTCGCGTAGTCGACGTCAAGAAAAGCTTCGGTGACACGGAGGTCCTCAAGGGCATCACGACCGAGTTTGAGCCGGGGAAGTGCAACCTCATCATCGGGCTCTCGGGAGCGGGCAAGTCGGTATTGCTCAAGCTCCTGGTCGGACTCTTTAAGCCAACCTCTGGGTCGATCCTGTACGACGACCACAAGTTCAGCGAGATGAACGACAAGGAGGTCAAGGAACTTCGCAAGCAAGTCGGGATGCTTTTTCAGGGGTCGGCGCTGTTCGACTCCATGACCGTCGAGGAGAACATTCTTTTCCCGCTGGAGATGTTTACGCGCAATACCCCCGCCGAGAACCGCGACCGCGTCAACAACGTACTCGAGCGCGTCAACCTCCAAGGCTCGAACGCCAAGTACCCGAGCGAGGTCTCCGGCGGGATGCAGAAGCGCGTCGGTATCGCGCGCGCCATCGTCCTCGACCCGAAATACCTGTTCTGTGACGAACCCAACTCCGGTCTCGATCCGAAGACTTCGATCGTGATCGACGAACTGCTAATGAGCATCACGCAGGAGAACAACATCACCACGGTCATCAATACGCACGACATGAACTCCGTGATGGAGATCGGCGACAATATCAATCTGCTGTCGCAGGGCAAACTCGTGTGGAAGGGCAACAAATCCGAGGTGCTGGACACCGACAACGAGCTACTCGAAAACTTCATCTTCGCCAGCCCCTTCCTGGGTCGACTCCGGGACGCAGCGATGGCCAAAGGTGGGGCCGCGAGATTTAAAGGGGTGGTGGACTAAACACGGCTACAGACGCCACCTAACTCAGCGAGGTGGTATCGGGCATGTAGGCCGAGATTGCAACAAAGCTTCGCCGTAACAGCTTATAATCAGGTGGGAGTCGGCCCACTAGAGACACTCCGTTGCTAAACCGATACGAAAAATACCGATCCACTAGCACTCGTCTGTTGGTGCTGCGACCGACGTCACCGACGATAGGGCTGTCTTTGTGGCTGTGCATAGCCATCAGTAGTCTCGCTACCGCACAAGACATCCTTCTGGTGCCGCCGCAGCAAACCTATGTGGACGAATCGCGGGGCCTCGTCTTAACGAACGTAGACACGCGCTCCATCGACAGCACCGCTCGGCCGCAGTACGTCTCGTACGGACCGGGGACAAAGCTCGAGTGGCTCCCGAACGACGGGAACGACCTCGTAGGAACCGCACACCGCCTCGTAGATGCGGCTACCGGCAGAGAGCTTGCGCTTTACTTCACAACGCTGCCGCTCGTCTCTATTGAAAGTCGCTACGAGATCGTCGACGAAAACGACGTCTACGCATTGTTTTCCCTCACGGAGCGCGATGGCACCTACATCGAAGCGGGAGTGGGCATCCAATTTCGCGGAGCCTTCACCCTCCTATTCGATAAGAAGTCGATGGAAATCGAGTTTTGGAGCGACAGTACCGGTAAGGACAAGCAGGACTATCAGTTGCTCGGCATGGTCTCCGACGACGACTGGAACCTCCAGGCGATGTACGTCGAGCCCCTCCGCATCCGTAGCAAAGTAAGTTCCGACCTGTGGCGCGGCATGAATGAGCTGCCCTACCAAGACGAAGAACCCGAAGGCGTCAACGGTGCACGCCACGAGTACGTCGAACTATTCCTTAACGGGGAGTATCGCGGCTTGTATGCCGTAGGCGAAAAGGTGAACCGCAAACAGCTCAAGCTCAAGAAGTGGGACGACGGCATCCGAGGCGAACTCTACAACGGGGCCGATCTCGGGCCATCGACGACCTTTGATGAGCGGACTCCGTACGACAATACCAGCGAGTACTGGGGAGGGTTCGAGTACAAGCACCCCGACGAGGAAATCGACTGGCAGCGTCTTGATGATTTTGTGCGGTTCGTTGTCGAGGCTCCGGAGGAGAAGTTTCTCGCGGGCTACGCCGACTACTTCGACATCGATAACGCCGTGGACTATTTCCTTTTCGTCAACGTGCTGAATGGCTGGGACAACATCGCGAAGAACGTCTTCCTCGCTCGCTACGACAGCGACCGTCCGTACTTCTTTGTTCCCTGGGACCTCGACAACGTCCTTGCGCAAGAATGGGGATATCAACCCGACAACCCAATCGGCATCTTCGATAACAACAGACTTTTCCGGCGACTCGTGCTGGACTGTCGTCCGGGAGGATTTAGCGAGCGGGCCGCTACGAGGTGGAATGCTTTGCGCAGAGACGAACTCTCGCTCGACACCTGGGTCGAAGCCTTTCGCACACAGCACGATCTGCTGCTGAGCAACGGCGTTTACGAACGGGAATCACTACGGTGGGAGGACTACAGGTACAACCCGAATGCACTGGTTTTCCTCGAGAACTTCATACACACTCGAATGGCATACCTCGATGAGGTCTTCGCTCAATCCTGTGGGAACAGTGTAGGACTCACCGAAGCAGGGGATTTGGACATAGTACTTGTCCCTAATCCGGCCCAGGTAGCCTTTACCCTCGAGAGTGATGTGGATGGCCCCTTCACCGTGGAACTTTATGACGCCTTGGGCCGCCGCCGCCTCACGCAGGAGTTGGACCAGGGAGCTGTTATAGATGTGAGAGATTTTGCATCGGGTATATATCATGTTGTCGTGCGCGACGAAAGAGGGCTGACCAAGTCGCTACGACTCATCATCGACTAAGCGCCAGGTCGACAGGGATTGGCCTCGGTTTCTACCTCGCTACGCTACTTTACAAAACAGCGTATCGAACCGCTGAGAAGCAACTGTAAAGACCCAAGATGACCGCGATAACCACGGCCGGCGTGCGATAAGTCCTGTCTCTAATAAGCAAAGCGAGCGCCACGGCGCTTAGCGAGAATAGTACCCAGACCACAGAAGATAGCACAGACACTACTGTGAAACCAACGCTGCCGTACTCGGCGATCGTCATTAGGGCCAGATTGAAGAGGTCTGCGACGAGCCACAGGATCAAAACCATCAGCAACACGAGATCTGCACGGGACTGGAGGAAGGCGAGCGGCCCCTTAGGTACGGGGAGGATTGCGGTGAGGCCGACGTTGGCGGCGCTAGCAGGGGCCTGCGCGGAAAGAGATGTTAGTTGGGCGACTAAGGCAGGCACCTCCGAAATGGGGCGCCAGTCTTCCAGGCCGTCATACCACACATATGTCTTAGGGGAAAGGCGCTGCGAGCGAAGCTGTTCGACGGAGAAAGGACCGCGCTGTTGGTCGTCTTGGAACAGGTAGTAGTCCATCGGTGGTCGAGCTTGAAGGCCTGCAAAGGTCGAAGCTAAAGTAGGTTACGGCCGACGGTAAATAGGACGATTATACAAAGCACTACGTAGCTCGCCGAGCGGCCGTAGACCGTTTTGCGGAAACGCGCCCACGCAGACGAACGGTGCGCTCCCCACTCCGCAAACCAACCCACTAAAGCGTACGGGAGGCTCAGTATCAAGAGCGGATTAAAACTCCATGCTTCGAGGAAATGAAGGTGCGAGAGTGCATGAAGGGCTCGCTGCGACCCACAACCGGCGCACTGAAACCCGGTTAGCGCGAGCACGGGGCAGCGGGGGAAATAGTCGACCTGCATAGGGTCAAAAACAAAAAGCAGAGCGGCAGCTGCGAGGAGGCCGAGCAGGCCAAAGGCCGAGACCCACGTCACTTGCATCAAAATGCGCTGCCGAGCGCTCCGAGGAAGATGAGCCCGAAGTAAAGGATGTACACACCGATGCCGATGTAGAGGCCCAGCTTGGTCCACTTAGCGGCCTCGCGGGAGTGATAGTTCGCTCGCTCTACGTCACCGGCGTAGTACCGCGACTCGACCTTGGACGCATTGACGATGCCGACGATGCCCAGGGGCGGGCAGCAAAGCACCGTGAGTAGAATAGATTCGAGCAGCCAAGTCTTGGGTGGAGGTCCTCCCAGTTCATCATAGGAGTTCCGGCGGCGACCAGGCTCGGGTGCATTCATCTGCGGTGCCGGTGGTGGCGGCGGGCTACTCAGGGGCGCGTACGTCGGCGCTGAGGATTCGAAGTTCTGCGGCACCTCAGGTGGCCCCTGCACCATAAAGAGGTCACTCAACTCCGGGAACTCGCTGGCTGGTTTCCAATCGGGCAGGCCTTCGTACCATACGAGAGTGGTCCGGGTGATCGGTGCGGCCCGCAGTTCGGTAAGGCCGACGGGGCCTCTACGCTCAGTGCCTATCGCGTAAAAGTATTGGGTCATAGCTCCGGGGTTGCGCTGCTTGTTGAATGCAGTGGGCAATCTAGCGCCAACCCGGCAATTCGTTTTGGCGAAAGCTACCTTGCCCTCTCCCCTACCCCCGGTCGCCTGCTGCGACCCCATGCCTTACTCCAACCAAAAGATGTCCAACCCTACCCCGACTACCCGAGCTCTCGCCGACCGCATCGACGACAAGGGCGTGTACCGCCCGCGGCACCACGTTCGCATGGTTACCTCGGCGAGCCTCTTCGACGGTCACGACGCCGCGATCAATATTATGCGCCGCATCCTGCAGCGCTCCGGCGCGGAAATCATTCACCTCGGACACAATCGGTCGGTCGACGAGGTGGTGCGGTGCGCGCTCCAGGAAGACGTGCAGGGCATCGCGATTACGAGCTACCAGGGCGGGCACATGGAGTATTTCCGCTACATGCGCGCCTTGCTCGACGAAGCCGGTGCGACCCATATCCAGATCGTCGGCGGCGGCGGTGGGACGATCCTCCCGAGCGAGATCGCCGAACTCGAAGCCGAAGGCGTGGCCCGGATCTACAGCCCCGACGACGGCCGGGCAATGGGCTTGCAGGGGATGATCAACGACGTCATCCAGCGCTGCGACTTCGAACTCGGGGCGGGCCGGGGGCTGGCGCGACACATTACGATGGTCGAGAACGACTCCGAGCGCTACACCGACTTAGTAAAGGACGCTGCGCGGCGGGCAGCTTCCGCCAAAACACCCGTCCTCGGCATCACGGGCACCGGTGGATCGGGCAAGTCGAGCCTCGTCGACGAACTCATCCGCCGCTTCCTGCTCGCCACCGAGGGAACCGAGGCCCGCATCGGGGTCATCTCCGTCGATCCTTCCAAGCGAAAGACGGGCGGGGCGCTGCTCGGCGACCGTATCCGTATGAATGCCTTACGCTCGGACCGGGTCTTCATGCGTTCACTCGCTACTCGCCAGGCCAATCTGGCGCTCAGCAAGCACGTCCAGACGGCGGTAGACCTCCTGAAGGCAGACGACTTCGACCTGGTTATCCTCGAAACCTCAGGTATCGGGCAGTCCGACACTGAAATCGTCGACCACGCCGATGTAACCCTTTACGTGATGACCCCGGAGTACGGGGCTGGCACGCAGTTGGAGAAGATCGACATGCTCGACTTTGCCGATGTGATTGCGCTCAACAAGTTCGACAAGCGCGGTGGACTCGATGCGCTGCGCGACGTCCGCAAGCAGTATCAGCGCAACCACGACCGCTGGAATGACCCCCTCGACGACATGCCCGTGTACGGGACGATGGCGAGCCAGTTCAATGATGATGGGGTAAATGAGCTGTGGGCGAAGCTTTCGGGGCTGCTGGGGTTGGCGTTTTTCAACGCAAAGACGCAAAGTGAGGCACGCAAAGACGCAAAGGCCCGTCCGGACGGCAGCGCCGTAGGCGAATCGCCGCAAGCGATCATCCCGCCGGCTCGCCAGCGCTACCTGTCCGAGATTTCGGAAGGGATCCGGGCGTACGACGCCCACGTTTTGGCGCAAGCCGAGGTAGCACGCGTGGCGGGCGCCTTCGCGAAGCTCGGCGAGCACTACGGCAGCCAGGGCAGCGGCGACGCCGATGAAGCCACGGACTTCGCGACGCGCAAAGGCGAGCAACTCCGACGCCTCACGCCCGCCAATCAGGAGGCGCTCGAGACCTGGGACTCGCAACTCGACCGCTACCGCGCCGACGAGTACGTGTACACGGTTCGCGGCCGCGACATCAAGGTTCCGACGCACACGCAGAGTCTCTCCGGCAACGCTATTCCACGCATCGCCCTGCCGCGCTACTCCGACTGGGGCGACCGGCTCACGTGGCTCGCGCAGGAAAATTTCCCCGGGCATTTCCCCTACACGGCGGGTGTGTTCCCCTTCAAGCGTCAGGGGGAAGACCCTACGCGGATGTTCGCGGGCGAGGGCGGCCCCGAGCGCACCAACCGGCGCTTCCATTACCTCAGCAAAGGCCTGCCGGCCGCCCGGCTTTCGACCGCGTTTGACTCCGTGACCCTCTACGGCGAAGACCCCGCTACCCGGCCCGACATCTACGGCAAGGTGGGCAACTCAGGCGTGAGCATCTGTAGCCTCGACGACGCCAAGCGGCTCTACTCTGGCTTCGACTTGACGGCCGCGACGACATCGGTATCGATGACCATCAACGGTCCGGCGGCGGCCATCACGGCCTTTTTCATGAACGCGGCTATCGACCAGGAGTGTGAGAAGTACATCACCGAGCATGAACTACACGCGGCGGTAGAGGCGGCTTTCGCCAAAACCTACGACAGTGCCAACATTGAGCGACCGACGTACAGGGGGGTTTTGCCAGAAGGCCACAGCGGACTAGGCCTAATGCTGCTCGGACTCACGGGCGACCAAGTACTCGACGCCGAGGCCTACGCAGCCTGTCGCAAGAAGGCCCTCACCAGCGTGCGCGGCACCGTGCAAGCCGACATCCTCAAGGAGGACCAGGCGCAGAACACCTGCATCTTCTCGACTGAGTTCGCGCTGCGGCTCATGGGCGATATGCAGGAGGCCTTCATCCGCGAGGGCGTGCGTAACTTTTACTCGGTATCCGTGTCGGGCTACCACATCGCCGAGGCCGGGGCCAACCCGATTACGCAACTCGCCTTCACGCTCGCCAACGGCTTTACGTACGTAGAGTACTACTTAGCCCGCGGCATGGCGATCGACGACTTCGCCCCAAACCTGAGCTTTTTCTTCTCCAATGGACTCGACCCGGAGTACGCCGTCATCGGACGGGTGGCGCGCCGCGTTTGGGCCAAGGCCATGCGCGAAAAGTACGGGGCCAAGGAGCGGAGCCAGATGCTCAAGTACCACATCCAGACCTCGGGCCGGAGTTTGCACGCGCAGGAGATCAGCTTTAACGATATCCGCACCACGCTCCAGGCGCTGTACGCGATCTACGACAATTGCAATTCGCTGCACACCAACGCCTACGACGAGGCCATCACGACACCAACAGAGGAGTCCGTGCGCCGCGCCCTCGCCATCCAACTCATCATCAACCACGAACTCGGCCTCGCCAAAAACGAGAACCCTCTCCAGGGGGCCTTCATCATCGATGAGCTCACCGATCTGGTGGAGACGGCCGTCCTGCTAGAGTTCGATCGGCTTACCGAGCGTGGGGGTGTGCTCGGGGCAATGGAGTCGATGTACCAGCGCGGCAAGATCCAGGAGGAGTCGATGCACTACGAGATGCTCAAGCACACTGGCGAGCTGCCCGTGATTGGCGTCAACACCTTCAAAGGTCCCGACGGATCGCCGACGGTTACGCCTGGCGAAGTGATTCGCGCCGATGCCGCTGAGAAGGATGCACAAATCGAACGCCTCGCCAGTCTACACGCGGTGCACGAATCACGGGCCGCAATGCAGGTCACCCAGCTCAAAATGGCCGCGCTGGCTGGCGAGAACCTCTTCGATGCCCTCCTCCAAGCAAGCAAATCCTGCTCGTTAGGACAGACTACTGCGGCGCTTTACGAGGTGGGCGGAGAATACCGTCGCAACATGTAGTCAACAATTCACGAACATTCTTACACCGGATCGAACGACTTGTAGCATATTGCGGCATAACCCGGCCCCTGCGGTCACAACACTCTTCCAAAACCTCCACAACATGAAATCAGTCCTTACCCTTCTGGCCTTCCTGCTCTGCAGCATTGGCGCGCAGGCCATCACCACGAGCCCTGCCTGGCAAACCGACGTCGAGACTAGCCCAGAACTGTCGGCGATTGCTGACAAGATGCAGTCCGCCACTGCCGAAGACTTCCTTGCCCTCACCCCTAAGCAAGTCCGCGAGATGACCGGCGAGAAGCTCGGCATCAAAGGCACGCTTGCGCTCAAGGCAGCGCAGAAGGCTGTGAAAAAGTCGCAGAGTGCCGGGCGTGCCACCGATATCCCGAAGGGCGGCTATATTGTCCTTGTCCTCATCGGCTGGGGCTTCCTCGCCATGGGCCTCATGGATGATTTCGAAGGCAATAACTGGTGGGTCAACCTGCTCCTGTCGTTTTTGTGCCTGATTCCAGGATGGATTCACGGTTTTGCAAAGATGAACGAGTACTACTAGCCCTACTCCCTCTAACGGCTACTCAAAAAGGCCTGGCGAAGGTATCGCCAGGCCTTTTTGCATATAGCGCCCCTCACGCTCATGTCCGATTTAAGCACCTTGCCAAATGCTGAAACTCCCGTGGGCCGAGGTCCCAAGCCTATACCGCGTTGGGTATCCACGGCTTGGCTGATCTCGCTCATCGCCTTTCCGATCGTGCTGTGGCTGCTGCCGGCCGACCACTTTGACGAGGGGCCATCGATGTGTCCCTCGGTACTGTTGTTCGATACCGAATGTCCGGGCTGTGGATCGACGCGTGCTGTCCAACACCTACACCATTTTGATGTTGACGAGGCGCTGTACTACCACTCAGCGGTACCCTTTATCTACCTATTTCTCGTAGGCCTATGGTGCCTCTGGACTTACCGCACGTCGAGTCGCCTAGGCGTGTTCGGGCAGGCGCGCGCACGGGCGATGGAGGACCAGCTGCGTACAGCAGCTGAAGACAGAATCGCCGCTAAACAGCGACGACGTGAGAAAGTGAGGTGAGCTTGCTAGCCGGAGACTCGGCAATACACAGGCTACAGCGTGCCCGAGGCTCCCGACTGTAGGATGTACAGCGTCAGGCAGACGAGCAGAAGGAGGAGGATGTGGCGGTGCGGAAAGCGCTTCGCTGGTGTCATACGTACTGATTTAAGGCGATGTTAGTCGCAAGTGTTCACAGTACAGGGACAAATATATAAAGAATTCTTAAACCAAATAGAAGTACAGCCACCGAACTATAAACACGGCCCCCACCACGGCGAAGATGCTCGTCAGCACGAAGGCGATCAAACACCCGAGCACGGCAGCGTACTCGAAGCGCGTAATGCGTAGGCGGCGCTTGCGCGGCGGGGCGAGGTCGCCGCCGTAGACCTCGACGGCATACAGGTGGAGGTCGGCCTCGCTGTCGAGGTACGCCACATCGTCATCGAGGGCGATGATGGAATTACCGACTGGGTTATCGACGCGCGCCAGTCCACTGAGCAGCTCCGCCGCGAAGAGCACGACCCCGTCGGTGGTCGCCCGCGCGACGACGTCCTCCTCGTGGGCTTCGCGGTACAGCCCGAAAGCCGCCCGCTCTGCATCGGCGAGCCCGCGGAGTTCCTCGGCGAGTTGCGTGACCTTCTTGATGTCCATTCCGGGCGCTCAAGGTAGCCGGACGAAGGGAAGTCACCCGGATTTTCCCAGCCACAACTTCTAGACCACGTCGACATGCGTCAAGTATCTCAATGGGGCGACACGGGCAGGTTTTGGCGAAAGCCGGCCCTTAAACACCCCTCAGAACAGCCCCGGTGCCAAAGGCCGAAAACACAAAAATACCCAATTGATGCTACCCACAAAGGTCTGATTGACAGCTGCTTGCAGACACTGCAAGGATGGTGCCAGTAGCTTTGGAGTCCAAGCTTACACACCGCACACATGACCGTCATCGCCGCCCTCACCATCGCTTCTATCCTCGGCCTCCTCATCGCCGTTTTCTACCAGCGACGACGCGCTGGGCGTCTCGTCGAGCGGGAGGCTATCATCCTGTTCGAAACGCGCGTCAACCCACCCTTCCAGCGCCCCATCTTCACCGCGCGCTCCAACGCCTACCTCCACCTCGAGGCCCCTGTAGTGCACGCACGTCTCGCCAGCGACATCCTGTTTCTCGATATCCAAACCGAGGTCGGTGGGCAGCCGATGGGCTTCGAACTCGCGATTACGAACGTGCCCCTGAAGTGGCTCCGCAGCCAGCGCTACGCCTACCTGCGCCCTGAGTCGCAGCTGCTCTTCGGCCCCCGTGGCGAGGCTACTGAGCGGCTCATGGCCCGCGTGAGTACGGCGCACGACCTCGACTTGCCAGACTCCGTCGGTAAGCATGTGCACGCCTACGAGGTGACGAGTGTCATCTGCGACCCCGCCGAGGACACGCTGCGGTTTGAAGCCACGCTGCCTGATGGCCAAACCCTGAAGATCAGCTACGATTATGCCAGCGCTAGTCTCAGCGGTAACGTCCCCGTCGCGGCCCTCGGCAACATCGTCAATGCGCAACCGCTCGGTATCCGTATCGCAGCCTAACGCCTTCGGGCGGCTTACGCCAAAACACGGCCCGCGCCTACCTTGCCCGCCATGGCGCACCTTCTCGGCATAGATCTCGGCAGCAGTTCAGTAAAAGTAACGCTCGTCGATGCAGGCTCTGGTAAGGCGCTCGCCTCGGCGCAGTCGCCCGTAGACCGCGAAATGGCCATCGACGCCCCCCAGGAAGGTTGGGCCGAGCAGGACCCAGAGGCCTGGTGGCTCCACACTTGCTCCGCACTCGACGCGCTTGCCGCTAAGCAGCCTCTAGACGGTGTCATCGCCATTGGGATTGCCTACCAAATGCACGGACTCGTCCTGCTCGACGAAGCAGGCGCGGTGCTTGCGGCCGAGTATCATTTGGTGCGACTCGCGGGCGGTCGCCACGGGCCGTGCGGCGGAGAAAAAACTCGGCCACAAAGGCCTGGCTGAGTCGGTGCTCAACAGTCCCGGCAACTTTACTGCCAGCAAGTTGGCCTGGGTCGCTGAACACGAGCCAGAGGTTTTGGCGAAAGCCCACACCGCCTTCCTCCCCGGCGACTATATCGCCTACCGCCTCACCGGCGAGCGCCGCACCACCGACAGTGGCCTCAGCGAAATGGTGCTGTGGGACTTCCAGCGCAGCGAGCGCGCCGACCAAGTGCTCGCTGCTTTCGATCTGCCGCAAACCCTCTTCCCGCAGGCCGGACCGAGCTTCGGTGAGCAAGGCGTCGTGTTGAAGGCCATGTGTGAGCGCTTCGGCTTTCGCCAAAACCCCCGGATTACCTACCGCGCTGGCGACCAGCCCAACAATGCGTACAGCCTCAACGTGACGGCCCCCGGCGAAGTCGCGGCCACGGCAGGCACGTCGGGCGTCGTCTACCAGGTCACCGATCAACGGCGCTTCGATACACAGCAGCGCATCAACTCCTTCCTTCACGTCACGAGCACCGTCGATGCGCAGCGCCTCGGACTATTGCTGTGCCTCAACGGTACCGGTTCAGCTTATGCGTGGCTGCGGCGGACGCTCTCCGGCGCGGGCGAGCTGGTCGACTACCCTACACTGAATAAGCTCGCGGGTGACAGTCTCCCAACATCCGAGAGTCCCCGATTCTATCCGTTTGGCAATGGCGCGGAGCGTCTCCTCGGCAACCGCGCTCCCGGGGCGAGTCTCGTCGGGGTCGACTTCCTGCGCCACTCGCCAGGGCAACTCGTGGCTGCCGTGCAGGATGGGATCGCTGCGGGCCTCGCGCGGGGGGCTGGCGTTATTCGCGACCTCGGCAGCGAACTCGGCGTCGTGCGGGCGGGGCGAGCCAACATGTTTTTATCGCCGCGCTTCTGCCGGGCGTTTACACAACTCACGGGCGTCCCCCTCGAACTCTTTGACACCGACGGGTCACAGGGCGCTGCACGGGCAGCGGGTGTAGGCGCTGGGTGCTTTGCCGACCATGCAGCGGCCTTCTACGCTCTGGAGTGCGTTGATCGGTACGAGCCTCATGCGGACCTGCGACCTGCGTACGAGGACTACTTCGCACGATGGACGGCGGGTCTGTCTTAGTGTAAAAATTACAACATCCGCTTCGTAGGCGATGAACTAGATTTGCTGCCATGGCAAAAGCGGTATTCCCTAAGGTAGACAAGATTTCGTTCGAAGGTCGCAAGACGGACAATCCGTTGGCGTTCCGGTACTTCGACGCCACGCAAACTGTGGGCGGCAAAACGATGGCCGAGCATCTGCGCTTTGCTGTAGCTTATTGGCACTCCTTTACAGGCAACGGTGCCGACCCCTTCGGCGCACCCACGATCCACTTCCCGTGGATCACGGGCGACAGTGCTACGGAGCGCGCGCGCCGCAAGCTCGACGGAGCTTTCGAATTTATGTCGAAGCTCGGGGTGGAGTACTACTGCTTCCACGACTACGACCTCGTCGAAGAGGCACCGACGCTTGCCGAGAGTGAGGCCCGGATGCAGGATGCGGCGGCTTACGCCAAAACCCTTCAGGCCGACACCGGTATCGAGCTGCTCTGGGGTACGGCCAACTGCTTTAGCAACCCACGCTACATGAACGGCGCGGCGACCAACCCCGACTTCGAGGTCGTGGCCGCCGCAGCCTCGCAAGTCAAGACCGCTATCGATACCACGATCGCACTTGGCGGACACAACTACGTGTTCTGGGGCGGACGCGAAGGCTATATGTCCTTGCTCAACACCGACCTCAAGCGCGAGCGCGAGCACATGGCCCGCTTTCTGACGATGGCGCGGGACTACGGCCGGGCGCAGGGCTTTACGGGGAAGTTCCTCATCGAGCCCAAACCGATGGAACCCACCAAGCACCAGTACGATTACGACGCGGCTACGGTGATCGGCTTCCTGCGGGAGTTTGATTTGCTTAAAGACTTCGCCCTCAATCTCGAGGTCAACCACGCTACCCTCGCCGGCCACACCTTCGAGCACGAGCTTCAGGTGGCCGCCGATGCTGGCCTGCTCGGCAGCATCGACGCTAATCGCGGCGACTACCAAAACGGCTGGGACACCGACCAGTTCCCGAACGATCCGATCGAGCTCGCGATGGCGATGCGGGTGCTCATCAAGTCTGGCGGTATCGCCCCGGGCGGGATCAACTTCGACGCCAAGATCCGCCGCAATTCGACTGATCCGCTCGACCTCTTCTACGCGCATATCGGCGGTATGGACGCCTTTGCGCGCGGCTTGCTCGCCGCCCAAGCCATTATCGACGACGGCAAGCTCGACGGCTTCGTCACGGAGCGGTACGCGAGCTTTGACAAAGGAGAGGGACAGCGCTTCGAAAAGGGCGAGCTAACGCTCGAGCAACTGGCGCAACTCGCCTCGGATGAGGTGGCTGCGACCAGTGGACGTCAGGAGTACTTGGAGAATCTGGTGGGGCGATTTGTGTAGGGAGTGTGCGGGCCAAGGCGCGCGGCTGGCGGTGTGTCACCGCCCGCGCCTTGGCCCGCACGCTCCTCGCGCCTTGGCCCGCACGCTCCTTACACACACCAGCAATTATTCGGGTATGACAGCACCGCCCACCTACGTCGCGCTGCCACGGGCATTTTCATTTTTTTAGTCATTCGCTCGGGCGATGCGGGGCGCGGGCGGTGACACACCGCCAGCCGTGCGCCCCACGTCTCCCGAGCCATCAACTCGCCTCCTCCCTCAGTTCGTCCTCCGGGATCGTCTCGTTGTGCTTTTCGGCGTACTCGACCACGGGGTGGTCGGAAACGGGATTTTGTCGAAAGACCGATGACAAAATCTCATACAACTCTGGGTGGTCGCGCTGGACGTGCTCAGGTTGGGTAAAGAAGTATTCGCTGCTCACAGCCAGAAACTCTGCCTCGTTGGTAGCGGCATAGGGATCGATGTCGCTTTTGCCCTCGCGAATCGCAGCCATCTCGCGGTGCATGAGCCGCATCCACGGCTGTACGAGTTCCTTATCGAGATAATAGTCGGGCGTGCCGTCGACGGCACCGTCGGCCATGTCGAGCAGGTGAGTGAACTCGTGGATCCCAACATTGCCGTGAGTGTGTCGCCCAAAGCCCTTGTGCAGCGCGGGTTTGCTCAGCACCATCGTACGGCTGAGTTCGCGGTTGCCCACCAAGCCGAGTATGTTGCGGTCGGTAGACTCGGGGTCGAAGTCCGTAGAGAAGTTGCCTGGATGCAGAATCACCGTGTCGAGATTAGGATAGCGCCAGTCCGGAAAGCCAAACAGCGGAATCTCTGCACTCGCCGCCACGAGGAGCCGGTCGGTAAGCTTGAGCTCAATACCCGCCCCCACGACATCGACGGCCTCCAAGAAGCCCTGCACGCGATGCCCAAAGGCCTCTTGGCGCTCGGGAGTGAGTTCGCGATAGTAGCGGACGCGCTTGTTGAGGATCTTGTGCCACTTCGCAGGCAGTGGCGAAGCAGGCAGCTTGTGCGCCCCACGTTTAAACATGAGGAAGTAGGCGGCGATGATGGCGGCGAGGCAGGCGCCGGCCACGAGGTAGCGAGGGTCCATTGGGTAGGAGTAACCCCGCGCTACCTCGCTCGGTGCGCTTCGGGTGTATATTGTTCTGGCGAAAGCCCCGTACTCCTAGTCGCGGTCGGCCTTGATCACCCACCGTTGGTTGTTGATCACCCCTTCGAGCTCGAGCCGATCGTCATTGCGGAAGTCGATCTCGAGATCGTCGCCGTCGAAGTTTAGCTCCGTGCCGCTGTCCTGGATATCGTAGTCGCCTTTGACTTTCGAGGTCTGGCCCGTGCGAGCGGCGATGAGCGTCCACTCGGCGCTTCCGTCGAAGGCGTTTTCCTTATCGAACTCCATTTCGAACGAAGAGATAGCCGCGGGGATCGTCTCGGAGCCGTCGATTGTGAGCGAGGTGACGTCCCAGTCGCCATTAAGCTTATTGTTGGTCTCCTCGCGAGGGTCGACGTCTTTTTCGCAAGCTTGACCAAAGGCGAGGATACCGATGAGTACGAGGGTAAAGAAGGGAGAGAGAGTTTTCATGGTTCACAGATTTTCCGGATTGCTGCTCAAAATCGAGACTTGCAGACTCCCGTCGACGCTGTGACCGTGAAGTGGTTTTAGTCACGCGGCGGCGGGATGGGATAAGCGTCGGCTGGATGGTAGCCGACGGTCCCCCGGAAGAAATCGTGGAAAGCCGCCAAGGTGAACAGGTAATCTTCCGTCGGGTAAAACGGCGGCGACCAGCGCATTACCTTATTGGGCCAGTCGAAGGCGCAAAACACGATTGGCACCCCGGCCGCGCGGGCGATGTGGTGGAAGCCCGACTTGAGCGCATCGGTGTGTGAGCGCGTGCCCTCGGGCGTGACGCAAAGCCGGAACACCTCATTGCGCTCGAAGACCTCCGCCACGGCATCGACGAACTTCGTGTTGCCCGTCCGCACGACGGCCTGCCCGCCCATCGCCCGCATCAGCGGCCCCATTGGCCCTTTAAAGAGCGTGTGCTTACCGACGAAGTCGATTTGGATTCCGAAGATCGGTCGGAAGAGTATCCCGATCGGGAAGTCCCAGTTGCTCGTGTGCGGATAAACTACGACCACGCACTTCGGGACGTCGTACGGCAGCGGTCCCGCGACACTCCAGCCCCACGTCTCGAAAATTCCCTTCGCGATCATTCGTCTGAGGCCCATAATTTAGCAGATGCGTGTCCGGCGATGATAAGGCCGCACCGAGGAATGCAATGACGTCGATTAAACCCCACGGCCGCCGCGCCGTCTAAGCTAACGTGGCCGCCGACGAAGACCTTGACCTGTGCCGACGCCTGTCGAGCCCCGAGACCCGTGGGGCGGCGACCTCGGAGTTCGTCCAAGCCTACGGTGAGCGCCTCCACGCCAGACTATCAAGAATGGTCGGCCGCGACGATGCAGATGACTTGTTTCAGAACACTCTCCTCAAGATCATGTCGAACGCTGGCGGTTTCGAGGGCAAGTCGACACTCTTTTCCTGGTGCTACCGCATCGCCACCAACGAAGCCCTCGACCACCTGCGCAAACGCCGTCGTCGCGTGACGGCCACCTTCGACCTATCGACGGTGTCCGGCGGACTCAGCGGCCACGGGGGACTTCCGGCACCTCACCTCATCGAAACCATGCTCCAGGAGGCGATCGTCGGGCTTCCGCTAAAACAGCGGACCGTCTTCGAGGAGCGCTACTACCACGAGACGCCTTATGCCGAACTCAGCGAGCGGCTTGGCACCTCGGTGGGTGCACTGAAAGCCAGCTACCACCACGCCGTCAAAAAAGTCACCGAACACCTTCGCCTTTCGCCCCTCAACCTACACGCCTGATGAATCACGACACTACGCCTTCCGCCGCCGATGAGCTTCGTGACCTGCACCCTGGACTTGCCGAGCTGCGTGATGAAGGCCTACAACCTGCACAAGGTGGTCCGACAATGGATCGCCTGCTAGCGCTCGCCGCAGAAGCCGTCGAGCATTTAGCGGAGATTGAGGCTACAGGACTCCGTACGACTCTCAGGCGACGTGCCACGGTGCGGCGGCTTTCGCCAAAACCCGCCGCACGCAGCCGGACTGCGTGGCGCAGGCAAATGGCGTACTGGGCAATTGCGGCCAGCCTCCTGCTACTGGGTGTCCTGCTGTGGCCCGATGCCTCGACGACAACCGGGCCTGAACAGTTCGCCCAAACGAAGGAGTCTCAGCCGCCGACGGAGGCGTCCGCCACCGCCCCATTCGCGTCGGACAAAGTTTTGGCGGAAGCCGCCCCGCCCGTAAGCATTCAGCCACGCCTTACCCGCGAGAAGCTGCCTGTCGTAAGCGTACCAACCGAAGCGCCTGCATCGAGTAGCGCCGAGGCAGACGCTCGAGAGATGGCGTCTGCAGATGCCTTCGCGACGGAGGACTTCGATGAGTCGAACGACGTAGAGGGCGACGACGAAGAGCTCATGCTTCAGCGCTTCGATGAAGAGGGTGACTTGGCGCATTACTATACCGGAGATGAGCTCGTAATTCTCGCCTGGGCGACCGAGGACGAAGCCTTAGAGTGGCTCGCGGCCAACGAGGGCGAGGATTTGCCGTGGTAGATGAGCAGCTCGGCCCCGTCACCGGGCGAGGGGTAACCTAGGCCACAGGCTTTGGCGTTTCTTTGCGTGAGGTGCGTACGCGAATGCGTAGCTACCCACCCGGTCGGCGGTGCCGCGCCGGAGCCTATCGATTAGACGCGCCTGTCGCCTCGGACTCTAGGTCCGGCGAGTTGGGTTCGGACAATGAGTACCGCGTGTTTCTGTTCAGACTCTTTTACCGCCTTTACAACCTCTACCTCTCGCCCGAGCGCGCCTTCGCCCGGAAGGTGCGTCGTCTCACGGGCTTCGTGCCGTCGCGCCTGTCGTTGTTCCGGCTAGCCTTTGCGCACAAGAGTGGAGCAGCAAGCCGCGAGGGCCTTGGCGGACAGACCAGCAATGAGCGCCTCGAGTATCTCGGCGATGCCGTGCTCGGGACCGTGGTCGCCGAGTACCTTTTTAAGAAGTACCCCGATGCCGACGAAGGGTTCCTCACGAAGATGCGCTCGAAGATCGTCAAGCGCAAGAGTCTCAACCAGATCGGCGACCGTATGGGGCTCAACGTTTTCCTCCAGGAGCAAAACGCCACACGACTCAGCTCCTCGATGCTCGGCAACGCCGTGGAGGCTCTCGTGGGGGCGGTCTACCTAGAGCGTGGATACCGACGCACGCACGACTTCATCCTCAGGCGTATCCTTAAGCTGTACGTCGACATCCACGAACTCGAGACCACCGACGATAACTACAAGAGCCAGCTTCTCGAGGCCTGCCAGAAGCAAGGCAAGCCGATTGCGTACAAACTCATCAGCAAGTACAAGCAGGACCGTCGTGATCGATTCCAGGTAGGCGTGATGATCGCTGGCGAGCAAGTATCGGTGGCCGACGACTACAACAAAAAGGCCGCCGAGCAGCTCGCGAGCCTCAAGGCCCTCGAAAAATTAGGACTGCTCGCAGGCACCGATGGTAGCGTCGCCCGCAAAGCGCCCCGCAAGTCGCGAATTGTTCAGCATGACAGCGAGCAGGTACAGGCAGAGCGCAGCGCCTCCCTTCCCCGCGCAGACGCCCTAGCATTCGCACCAGCTACAACTACTGATCCTGGGTCCGTTCCTTCGGATTCAAGCAGTGCTGAGAAGGCTTCCGCCAAAACCAGGCCCTCCCGCACCACCCAGAAGCCTACCGCGACCAAGCGGACTCGGTCGGACTATCACGTGCGGCACGCCATCCGAACCGCTGTTGCCGCCGCGGAGTTGACCGACCCCTCCAGCCATCAAGTCCCAACACCGAAAGTCCCGACACCAAAGCCAGCCTCAGCGAAGGACCCGAAAACTGCCGACTCCACTTCTGAGCGTCCTATCACAGAACACAGCAGAGTCGTAAAGTCAAAGCCTCGCAAGCCACGCCGACGCAGTGCCCTTCAGCGACACGTCGAGCACGCGATCAAGTCGGGCACCGCGGTAGCTTTCGTAGTAGAAGGACTAGGTTCCGATACTAAGCCCCAGGTGCTACCGAGCGTGCAGGTTTTGGCGAAAGCGAAATCTGCCCCCCGCGCCCTGCCCTCGCACGCCCTCCGCAAGCTCGTCCGCGACGCCGCCGCTGGCACCCGGCTCACCGATAGCACGCGCACCCTCGCAACCACCCTCGCAACCCCAGACGCTTAGGCAAGTTTAGTACTCATGACCGCTACGCCCACCACCAGCCCCGTGATGCTGTACACCGAGCAGACCCCTAACCCGGAATCGCTCAAGTTCGTCACCAACCGCATGCTGTACACCGGTACGGCCGACTTTCGCGAGGCCGAACTCGCCGACACCTGGAGCCCCATGGCGAGTGCGCTCTTCGAGTTGCCGTACGTGAAAGGTGTCTACATCTCCAACAACTTCGTGTCCATTACCAAGGAGTTCAACTACGACTGGGACGATGTAATGCTCAAGGCAAAAGCCTTTCTCAAGACCTGGGTCGAGGAAGGGAAGGACATCGTCAAGGAAGGTTTTGCGGAAGCGCACGAGGCCATGGAGGCTGAGCGTCGCGCCAACTATGAGTACTCTGGCGACGACGAGGCGATTGTGAAGAAGATCGAGGACCTCATCGACACGTACGTGCGACCCGCGGTCGAGACCGACGGGGGCAACATTGCCTTCAAGTCCTTCCAAGACGGCATCGTGACCGTCATCATGCAGGGCGCATGCTAGCGGATGCCCGAGTTCGACGGTGACGCTCAAGAGCGGCATCGAGTCGATGCTCAAGCGCATGATCCCCGAGGTGCAGGAGGTGGTACAAGAGATGGGGTAAAGGGCTTTCACCATGTTTGACGACCTGATTTCGCGCGTGCCCGAACTGTGGCTACCCTTGCTGTGGTGGGCGATCGCCGTGGGCATCGGGGGCCTCCTCGGCTGGCTCATTGCTTTTGCGATCTTGCGGTACCTCCGCAATCTCGGTCGCCGCCAGGACGCGGTTACGGCACTGTCGCTCCACCGCAATCTGCGCCGCCCGATTCGGGTGCTGGGGGCCCTCGTTGGCATCCTCGTCGGACTTGCCAACGTCGACGACGGCAATGGGGCGGTCGCCTTTCCGTACACGGCGCGTATCACGGAGGTGATGCTATACGGAGTGGCCGCCTGGCTCGTGGTCCAAGGCGTGGAGGTGGCCGGCGACGTGCTGCTGTCGCGCTACCAGTACAGCCCCGCCGGTGACAACTACCGTCAGCGCAAGGCCTACACGCAAGTGCTGTACCTGAAGCGTGTGGTCACCTTTTTGGCCGTCATTGTTGCTTTTGCTTTCGTGCTGTTTCAGTTTGATCGCGTCCGGGAGCTGGGCACGGGGCTTCTCGCGAGCGCGGGCGTGGCGGGGATTATCATCGGAGTGGCGGCGCAGAAATCCCTGGCCAATTTGCTGGCCGGCTTCCAGATCGCGTTCACGCAGCCCTTGCGCATCGACGACCAGGTGGTGATCGGCGGGGAGTTCGGACGCGTCGAAGAAATCACGCTCACGTATGTCGTGATCCGAATCTGGGACGAGCGCCGGATGATCGTTCCGCTCAACAAGATCATCGAGGACACCTTCCAGAATTGGTCGCGCAAATCGACGGCGCTGATCGGGGCCGTGATGCTGTACCTCGACTACGGCGTGGACCTGGACGCCCTCCGCGCAGAGGCCCAGCGCCTCACCGAGGCCCACGAACTTTGGGACGAGCGCGTGGCGAACGTCATGGTGACCGACAACAGCGAGACCTGTATGACGGTCCGGGTGCTGGCGAGTGCGGCGACGCCCGGGGATACCTTTACGCTCCGGTGTGCCCTTCGGGAGGGTCTGTTGAAGTACCTCCGGGCACACGAACCACAGGCCTTTCCGCTTCATCGCGAGCAGCAATCCGCGGCAGATATCGTGGTTTCGGCTTCAGATCAGTCCCACGTGGACTAACCCCATTTCTGTAAATCGGGGCCTCCGCACAGTTCAGGAAAAAGGTGGTATTGCCCGTTATCCGGTGTGTTTGCGTCGCTTGAAGGTCAAAAGGGGGCTTTCGCCAAAACCTGCCAAGCAGTCGTTTGACGGGTCTCTACCCTCATTGCGGGAGGAATACTGGCGTAGAGTCCGTCTACCTTTGCCTTGCACACGACAACCGAAACTACACGTCTATGAAACTGAGCTTTACCCTCTGGATTCTCCTCCTGGCTGCCACGCACTCGTACGGGCAGACCATCGTCTATGTCGCCGAGGGCGGCACCGGCAACGGCTCGAGTTGGGCGAACGCCACTGGTGATCTGCGGACAGCTATGGCAAATGCCGGGCCAAGTTCTACGGAGATCTGGGTCAAGCAGGGAACCTACAAACCCCTTACCTGCGCAGGGGCTTGTAACCCTTCCGAAAGGGCAACGAGCTTTGAGTTGAAGCCAGGGGTACAGGTGATCGGTGGGTTCGTAGGCAGTGAAACGGCTGCGTCACAAGCCCAGGCTAGCAATCTGACGATTCTCAGCGGCGACATCGGAGACATTGGGGTCAAAGAAGACAACAGCTACAACGTAGTGTTCGCTGACCAGGTAGGTACGCAAGCGGGTATGCGTAACTTGACGATCACGGATGGATTTGCCGATCTAGCTGGCACGGGCACGGATGACAGGTTTGGATCTGGAGGGCCGGCGTGATACATCGCCAATCAAAGTGCCTCCGTCTCCTCCCCGACCTTCACTTCCTGCACGTTTATCAATAATGATGCAATCGGTAGGGGAGGTGCGATTTACATGTATGGAGGCTTTGGCGCTGAAGCGTCCCCAGTCTTCAGCTTCTGCAATTTTAGAAACAATACGTCGACCTTCGGAGGGGGCGGTATCTTCATCAATGTGTTTAGATGGCATCTCGAATGCCAGGTTTGAGGACACTAAATTTGTCAAGAACGGGACCGTAGCAAGGGGTACGAATGGTGCATCACCCGGTGGTGGGCTTTCGACTGATCGCAGCGGGCGCCGACGGTTAAATATCGTCTTCGACCGATGCCTGCTGAGTGAAAACTTCAACGATCCGGACGCCCCTGGGGTACCGGGAAGTCGCTCGAATGGGAACGCCTACGGCGGTGCCATTTTTATGAAGGCCGGAAGAAATAATGCGAACGACCCAGTGAGTTCCACCTTCTTGGTCACGCTGCAAAACCGATCATATCGAAGAACACGGGTTTTGCTGGTGGTGGCATTTACAACAACGGGGGTCGCCTATTCCTTACGAACGTGACCGTGTCCGACAATTTGGCTCTTGCTTCTGGGGGTACGGGTGGCGGCTTGTACACCAACGGTGGAGAGTCGACGGTCAAAAACTGCATATTCTTCGGCAATGCGACACCAAACAACACTTCGGTCCAAGGTAGCACTCCACCAATAGGGTTCCAAGATTTTAAGTTGGCGAACGGCGTATTAAACATCAGCTACACTTCGACAGCTGCGTTCAGCTACCAGGCTTTGCTAAATTCCTACGACGACAACGGTCAGAGGGCATCGATGGCAAACGAAGGCATGGGGGTGCTGTACGATACCGATCCAATGTTTAACTGCTAACAATGATTCAGTTCCTACGCTTAGTGCCAACAGTCCAGTGGTCAACGATGCGGGTAACAATGCAGACGCTGTTATTGCCGGTGGTGACTTCAAACGTAATGTCCGCGTTAAAATATGGTCGTCGACCTAGGTGCCATCGAATTTAACAGTGCTCCATTACCTGTCGAACTGATCGCCTTCACGGCAAGCTCCCTGTCGTCTAGCATCCAACTCGACTGGGTTACGGCCTCCGAGATCGACCTCTCCGGCTACAGCGTCCTGCGCTCGACCGACGGCGAGGTTTTTACGGAGAGATCTCCTCGACGCCTGCCATGGGCTTCAGGCGACTACGCCTACACCGACCGCGCCGTATTGCCGGGCCAGACCTACTACTACCAACTCCGTAGCGAGGACTTCGACGGCACGACCTACCTACTCCGACGTAGTCGCCGTCACGCTCGAGGGCGTCGGCTGCCGAGCCTAACCGCCTTTCCGGCAACGTCTATCCGAACCCAACCGCGGGGAGGTGCGACCTCACGCTGCTGCCGCGCGAAGGTGCCCGCACCGTGTACGCGACCATCGTCGACCAGACCGGTCGTACCCTCAAGCTCTGGCCCCTCACCACCGACGGTGAGCACAGCCTCGACCTCGGTGACCTCCCGAACGGCAACTACGTGCTACGCCTCCGCGAAGGAGATCGCGAGGAGTCGAGCGCAGTCATCGTACAGCATTAGGAAGGATTATAGAGCATGGAGCATGGAGCATAGATGCTCGAGCTACGACAGCCGGGGAATCCATGCTCCATGCTCCATGCTCCATGCTCCTAAAACTTCCTCGCTAGGGCCAAGGTGGCGACTTTCAGTTCCGCGACGTCGCCTTTTAGGATTTCCCGCCCCACAGCCTCGAGGGTGGCCCCGGTCGTCATTACGTCGTCGACGAGCAGGATGATTTTGCCGCGTAGGTCGTGTTTTGGCGAAAGCTGAAAAACCTCCATCATGTTCTCCACCCTTGCGAAGCTCGACTTTGCCGTCTGTGTACTCGTGTGTTTGACACGCAGTACGGCTTGCGCCAAAACCTCCACGCCGGTCGCCTCGCCGATACCCTCGGCAATCCGCGCCGCCTGGTTATAGCCGCGCGACTTGAGCCGCAAGGGGTGCAGTGGCACCGGGACAATGGCATCAAAGGTTCCGAAGACCTCGCTCTCCGTAACGAGTGACCCGAGCCACCCCCCGAGACTATTGCCGATCTCTGGTCGATTGTCA
The DNA here is from genome assembly GCA_963837005.1 of Lewinellaceae bacterium. GTDB lineage: Bacteria > Bacteroidota > Bacteroidia > Chitinophagales > Saprospiraceae > CALDTK01. The sequence continues at coordinate 76,619 of CAWIMC010000021.1, read as the reverse complement.
TACTTCATCGACCACATCAGCCGCTGTGCCGGGAGGCCCTGCCCGTATGGCAAGAGGGAGGCTGCCCGCGTGAGTGGCAGCCTCCCCCAGAAGCGATCCGTCATCTCGTTCTCGATGAGCGTATGAAGGTCGAGCGTCGAGATGGCCCCGCGGCAGGCGAGGCATACGAAGCGAACGCTAGACTCGATCCGCCCGTCGCAATGACTGCAGATCCGTGGGTACATCAACTCCTGTAGGCCACGGCCCACGACGTTGACTTGCTTGCGTACGAGCGAGGTGATCACGCCCGCAAACTACTACGCCTCAGCGGCCTGTAGCAGCTCGGCCTCTACGTCGGATGGTGTCGACGTGTACATGACCTTGTAGTAGTCGTCCGCCATACGGTCGGAGCCAAACTGCGGCAGCACATCGTTCATGCTCTGCTCGACGACATCCTTCCAGGCCTTCTGCCCTTGGCTGTAGTAGGCCGGGACTATCTCGTTCTCGAGGATTTCGTACAGGGCACCGAGGTCGTGTTGGTCGACGGTGTACTCGTCCTCCTCGCCCTGCGAGTGCACCGGGGGGATGACGTAGCTGTTGACGCCGTGCTCCGCGAACTCGGGGATCCACCCGTCGTGCGTAGAGAAGTTGACCGAGGCGTTCATGGCCGCCGTCATGCCGCTCGTACCGGAGGCTTCGCGCGGGATGCGCGGGTTGTTGAGCCAGACGTCCGATCCGCGCTTCATCATCGCGCTGAGATGAAGTTCGTAGCCGTGGAGGACAGCCATGTTGTCGCGGTCGCGGCTCAGGTGCACGAGGCGATCCCAGACGCTTACGGAGTCGTAGTCGGTTGGGTAGGGCTTGCCGGCGAAGAGGAGTTGGACGGGGTACTTCGCATTGTTGAGAATCTTATCGAGGCGATCGAGGTCGCGGGTAATAAGGTCGGCGCGTTTGTAGGCAGCGAAGCGGCGTGCCCAGACGATCGTGAGCACCTTCGGGTCGAAGAGCTTACCGGTCTGGTCGGCGACGATGCGGAAGAGGCGACGCTTGTGCTTGGCCTTCGCTGCCATCACGGCATCCATATCGCCGGCGGCGTGTGCGTCGCGGATGTCGCGAAGTTGCCAGTACTTGGCCTCCTGAGCGTTAGTGATGTGCGTAATGGGAGGGATACCGTCGTAGCCGCCCCACATGTCGCGAGCAACGTCGCCGTGGATCTTGGACACACCGTTGGCGAGTCGGCTCATACGCAGCGTGGCTAAGGTCTGGCTGAAGGAGTCTCCTTCGACGCCGACGAGTTCGCGGACCTTGTCGCTGCTCAGCTTCCCGAAGAAAGTCAGCTTGTTGAGCATCCGGAAGGAGTGAATCTCGTTACCGGCGGCCACGGGCGTGTGCGTGGTTACCACGCATTTCGCCTTCACCTTCTCGAGGTCACCATACTGCTCGTAGAGGTGGAATGCCGCCGGCAAGGCGTGTGCTTCGTTAAAGTGATACGTGTCGGGAGAGAGGCCGAGCTTATCAAGCAAGACAGCGCCTCCTTTACCAAGAAGGATGTACTGCGCGATCTTGGCCTCGACGTTGGAGTCATAGAGGCGTTTCGAGATTTGACGGGCGAGGTAATCGTTCTCCGGGATGTCGGTCGACAGGAAGAACATAGGTGCCGTGCCGAAGACCTCCGGAGCGAGGTAGTACACTCGTACGTGCACGGGGTGCTGGTTGACCTCGATCTCGAAGAGCATATCGGTCTCTTCCAGGAAGGAGTAGTACTTCTCGAGGAATTCCGAGCGCATCGTACGGTCTTGGTTGCGCGTCTGGTCGTAATAGCCCCAGCTCCACTTGACGCCGATGCCGACGAGGTTCTGCTTGAGGTTGTAGGCCGAGCGCATGTGGCTGCCGGCGAGGAAGCCGAGACCACCCGAGTAGATTTTGAGGGCCTGATCGATGCCGAACTCCATACAGAAGTAGGCCGTAGAATGCTCGTAGCCCTCGCCGGGCGTGTAGGGAAGTTTGTAAGGGGTGCTGAAGCTCATAAACCTGGGTGTGGTGATCTGAAAGGCGCGGATGAATATTTTGAGCCATCCGCAGTTTGCAAATATGCACGAACAAATCTTGCGCCGCCTTTTCGGGCGAGGACGCGCAGAAAGCCACTACCCCCTTCTTACTTGCCCAGGGATACGCTCTACGACACAGGCGATGCCCTGACCGCCGGCGGCACACAGGGTGACCAGGCCGTAGCGTACTTCGCGGATGTGGAGCGCGTCAACCAGGTGGCCGAGCAGCATCGCTCCGGTTGCGCCGACCGGGTGTCCGAGGGCTATGGCCCCTCCGAAGACATTTACGCGGTCCGCATCGAGGCCAAAGTGCTTCATGAAAAGCAGCGGCACCACGGCAAAAGCTTCGTTGACCTCGAACAGGTCAATATCGCCTACCTCCAGGTGCGCTCGCTCGAGTACGCGCTGCGTAGCGGGGATCATGCCCGTGAGCATAATGGTCGGCTCTGAGCTCGCGACGGCTACCGCCACCACACGGGCACGGGCCCTAAGTCTTTGCGCCTCGCCGAAGGCCGCCGACCCGAGCAGTACGAGCCCCGCGCCATCGCTCAGTCCCGAACTAGTGCCTGCCGTATGCAAATGCTGTATTTCCGAAAGCTCAGGGTACCGCGATAGGGCCAGCGCATCAAACCCCGCCGTCGCCATGCGTCCCCCCCGAGCTAGCGTCTCCGAGGCAAAGGCGGGGCGCAACGCGGCAAGACCCTCCGCAGAAGTATCGGGTCGAATGTGCTCGTTGCTATCGAGCAGCATGATCCCGTTGGCGTCTGTAATCGGGATCATCGAAGCCTCTAGATTGGCACCGTTGCGGGCGCTCACCGCACGCTGCTGCGAGCGAAGCCCGATGGCGTCGAGCGCCTCGCGGTCGAAGCCGTGAAGGGTGGCCAGTAGATCGGCTGCTACACCCTGTGGGATCACGCCGTGCCCGAGGATCAGCTCTGGGTCTTCGAGGAGGGCTCCGCCCCCGGCCCCGAGCGGTACACGGCTCATCACCTCGATGCCCCCCGCGACAATCGCCTCATCAAATCCGGCGGCGATGCGGGCGGTGGCTTGGTGGACGGTTTCGAGGCCGCTGGCGCAAAAGCGATTTACCGTCGCGGCGGCTACCGTCTGCGGCCAGCCGGCATCCTGCACGGCGGCCTGGGCGATGTTGTAGCCCTGGTCCCCGACGGCGCTCACGCAACCGATGAGCACGTCGGCGACTTGGCCGAGGTCGAGGCTTGGGTTGCGCTCGGCGAGGGCCGCGAGCAGATTCGACAGGAGGCGATAAGGGCGCATCTCCCGCAAGGCCCCGTCCACTCTAGCCCGACCACGGGGGGTGCGCAAGCAATCGTAAATCAGTACGTCCGTCATGTAGTGGCGAAGGTAGAACCCGAACTCGCGGCGGAGAACTGCACTCGGTGGCGAGCGAGCCTCGGGAGGCTTCAGTGAACATGTCGCCGGGGTTTGTTGCTCCTAGGTCTTGAACGAATCACCAAACCCAACCCTAATTATGGATCAATTCTTCTCACAGCCGCTGCTGCTCGACGCTGTCGTCGTCCTCCAAGCCGGCGTCCTCAGCTACCTTTGGTCGGCGCTCATCGCCGCAGTTGTCCTCATCCTCTGCTCTTTCGTCCTCCCTGGCGTGCATATCCAAGGATTCGGTAGTGCCCTGCTGCTCGGCGTCATCGTCGGCGCTATCGTTGGGCTTATCGGCCTGGTGCTCCCAGGTTTCGGGTGGATCGGCGGAGTGATCGTTACTACACTCGCGCTGATGGGCGGAGACGCCATGATGGACTCCGTGCGACTAGACGCTTGGTGGTGGGCCGTCATCGTCGCCATCATCGTCGGCATCACCTCTGGTTTACCTAATTTCATTGGCTAGACCCGTGACCGCCGGAGTAGTCCCCGGGAGGAGCCTCCGAACCTTAAAGTGCGCTCTCCTCTAGGACCGCCCTCCGTGCGGCCCGCATCGGAATGCCGATACACTTGCGCTCCATGTAGTGCATCATACGCTCGATCAGCTCTTTCGTGGGCTGGTCGAGCGTTTCTATTTCGCGGTTGAAAACCTCCTTGATAGCCTTGTCCTTGACAGCCCGAATCTCGCTCGGCAACTCACTAAAGGCGAGTTCAACGCGGCGCTGTTGTACGTTTTCGCGAAAGCGGCCCAACTGCATACCGATGAGCTTGCGTGCTGATCGGACCTCGCCACCGCGGAAGGCGAGGTTCTCCTCGGCGAGTTTGCGGAGGTCGTCGATCTGAATGTAGGTCAACGCTCCCGCCTCGATCAGGGACTGCTCAAGGGCGTGCGGGATCGAGAGATCGACGACTACCTTTTCCTCACCCGACTCCCCGTTGAGCAGGGAGGCCATCAGCGGCTCATCGATGAGCGCTTCGGTGGCTCCGGTGGCCACGACGAGGAGGTCGAAACCGTCACGGTAGTCCTTAAGGGCGGTGAGCGGAAGCGCCCGTCCAGACGGGTACGTGTTGGCGAGACGCTGTCCGCGCTCGAGGGTCCGGTTAAAGACCGTTACGTGTTGAAAGCCCTGCTTGCGCAAAAACTTAGAGACGAGCCAGTTGGTCTGTCCGGCACCGACTAATAGTACGCGGCTAGTCGCAGCGTCGAGGCGCTGTTGACGGATTCGCTGGGCGGCGAGACTCACGACCGACACTGGCTTCTGGCCGATCTTGGTCTCGTGGTACACTTGCTTGGCGACGGCGACCGCGCTCTGCATGAGGATGCGGAGATGGTCCCCGCAGTGACCGGCCTCGTGGCAGGCGACATAGCTTAGCCGGAGTTGCCGGAGTATCTCCCGCTCGCCGACCACCATACTGTCGACTGAGCAGGCTACATCGTAGAGGTGCATGATTGCTTCACCACCCGCCATGTATACGGGGTCGATGGCCGCGTCGTGGTCACTGAGGCCGAGGGCAGCTCTGAACTCCGAAATCGTGGTCGGGTCGCGACTTTCTTGGTAGAAGAAAAAGAGGATACGATTGCAGGTGTTGAGGTAAAAGACCTCCTCCCAGTGCAAATTGGCCCTCAAGCTATCGAGGGTGCTTGCGACCTCATCTGCCTGAATAGCGTACGGTTCGAGCTGGTCGAGCCGCGCTTGTCGAAAAGTGAGCGTGAAGAGACGGTAGTTGGAGAGCATCCTAGAAATAGGCCGCAAACATAGCAGCCAGGGGGACCTAGCACTGTCAGTGAGCAGTCACACCCCCTCTCCTAGGGCCTGGGAGTGCAGGGTATTACCTGGGCGAGACGCAAAACCTCCGGTACTACCTTCGCCGCCATTTTTGCAAGTCCTCGGGAAGTCCTTTCAGCGTCCCGCTTGTCTCCTAACACTCTTACCATGTACCGTACCCATACCTGTGGCCAGCTCCGCATCACCGACGTAGGGACCCCCGTCACGCTCGCTGGCTGGGTCCAGAGTAAGCGCCAGTTTGGAAGTCTCGTCTTCCTAGACGTGCGCGACCGGTATGGCATCACGCAAGTGGTGGTGGACGCTGATTCTGGGGAAGGCCTCCAGGAAGCCGCTGAGTCGCTCGGGCGCGAGTTCGTCGTACAGGTCGAGGGCCACGTCCGCGAGCGCGAAGCGAAGAATACGCAGCGGGCCACCGGGGACGTGGAGGTTTTTGCGAAAGCACTCAACGTCCTTAACGCCGCCAAGACGCCGCCCTTCACCATCGAGGCCGAGACCGACGGCGGGGAGGACATTCGGATGCGGTACCGCTACCTAGACCTGCGACGCTCGCCCTTGCAGGAGGCCATCCTCTTCCGGAGCAAGCTGGCGCAGGCTGTGCGGGCTTATCTGAGTGGCGTAGGCTTTATCGAGGTGGAGACGCCGGTGCTTATTAAGTCGACCCCCGAGGGCGCGCGCGACTTCGTGGTGCCGAGCCGCATGAACCGGGGCGAATTTTACGCGCTGCCGCAGTCGCCGCAAACCTTTAAGCAACTGCTGATGGTGAGTGGCTTCGACAAGTATTTTCAGATCGTGAAGTGCTTTCGGGACGAGGACCTGCGGGCAGATAGGCAGCCGGAGTTCACGCAGATCGACTGCGAGATGGCCTTCGTGGAGCAGGAGGACATCTTGAATACTTTCGAGGGCCTGACACGTCACCTTTTTCAGCAGGTACTCGACGTCGATCTCGGGGACTTCCCGCGCATGGAGTACGCCGAGGCCATGCGGCGCTTTGGATCGGACAAGCCGGACCTGCGCTTTGGGATGGAGTTGGTAGACTTCAATGTCGAGGCTAAGGGGCACGACTTCAAAATCTTCGACGAGGCCGAGTTGGTCGCGGGAATTTGTGTGAAGGGGCAGGCTGAGTTTTCGCGAAAGCAACTTGACGGCCTCACGGAGTGGGTGAAGCGGCCTCAGATAGGGGCTAAAGGCCTGGTGTATGTGAAGGTCAATGCTGACGGGAGCTTAAAAAGTAGTGTCGACAAATTTTACGATACTCCGGCCTTGGAGGCTTTCGCCAAAACAGCACACGCCGAGCCCGGCGACCTGCTGCTCATCCTCTCCGGCGAGGAGGAGCAGCGTCCGCAAGCAACTCGGTGAGCTCCGCCTGGAGATGAGTCGTCAACTGGACCTCGTCACCCCCGGCGACTTCAAGCCACTCTGGGTAGTCGACTTCCCGCTGCTCGAGTGGGACGAAGACGGCAATCGTTTCCACGCCATGCACCACCCCTTCACCAGCCCGAAGCCCGAAGAGCGAAAGCTTATGAGCAGTACAGATAGGAATGAATTAAAGGGCCTGCGGGCAGATGCGTATGATTTGGTCATCAACGGCGCGGAGATAGGTGGTGGGTCTATCCGTATCCACGACCGGGAGCTACAGGCGCGCAACTTTGATTTGCTCGGCTTCACCAAGGAGGAGGCCGAGGCGCAATTTGGCTTTCTGATGGGTGCCTTCGAGTACGGGGCTCCGCCACACGGGGGCATTGCCTTTGGCTTTGACAGGCTATGTGCCGTGATGCAGGGCAAGACGAGTATCAGGGACTATATCGCCTTCCCGAAGAATAACCAGGGGCGGGATACGATGATTGATGCGCCAGATAGTGTGAGTGAAGCGCAGCTGGCGGAGTTGGGGCTTGGACTGGTGGGGAGGTCTGAAGGCTAAAGGTTGGCGTAGGCCTTCGGTAAGACTTAAGCACGGCTTCTGGCCCCGGGGACGGGTTCCGCCGGCGCCTAGCGGCCGGCAGGAACCCGTCCCCGGGGCCAGAAGCCTTCCGCAAGCTCAATGCTTTCCTTTACGCCACTCCCCGAGCTGCCACTCCTTTATATCCTTGATGAACTTGCGCGGCTGAAGAGCTTGCCAGAATTCCGCCTCGTCATACGCGAAGAAGCGCTCGCCGTACTTCTTCATATACCAGACGTGGAAGGCCTTGTATTTCTCGACGGAGCCGTAATAGCGCTCAATGTCGAGCTCGATGATCTGGTAGATGTTGCAGCGGAAGGAACTCCAGTGGTAGAAATCCGTATGCTTAGCGAGATGGTGCTTGGCGTAGTTGAGCCCGATGTAGGCCACCATCGTCCTGGAGAATTCTTTACCGGGATCACCCTTGTCGGTAAGGCCGTGGAGCGTGGGCTTGATGAAGAGCTGGCCCGTCCGTCCATACTTTGAGTTGTACCATTTCGCGTAGCGCATGAAGGCGTTGCGGAAGCAGTAGGACACGTACTCCGCATACGACATACTGCCGTCGATATACGCCTTGTCCCCGGCCAGGAGTTTTTTCTTCCTGGCGAGCCGCTCTACTATCTCCTCGCAGCGCCGCGTGCGAATGCCCGAGTGCCAGTGATTCGGAATCAGACAGTAGACATGAAATTCGAAGACATGCTGGAGGCCGTCGCGGAGGCTCAAGCGCAGGAAGCGTCGGTAGTCTTTCTCGTCTCGGAAGAGCAACTCCCCCGGCACGGACTTCCCAATCAGGTGATAGTGCAAGCCGGGTACCCACTCGTCTTGCATAAAGAGTCGCGACACCCTAGTGCCGTCCTGTTGGTCATGCTGTCCCATGCGCCTAAGCTAGGTCTCCTTTTCCTGACACGACACAAATTGTCTCGAGCCCTACCTTCACACCCATATGGACTTCGTCGCCCTCGACTTCGAAACGGCCAACCGCTTCTGGAGCAGCGCCTGTGAAATTGGACTCGTCGTGGTAGAAGACGGCCGCGTCGTGGACACCTACCGCCGCCTCATCCGACCTACCCCCAATCAGTTCGACTCCGGCAACATCCGCATCCACAAGATCACCCCGCAGATGGTGATGCGGGAGCCAACCTTCGCCGAACTCTATGACGACCTCCTCCCCTACCTCGCCGACAAGCACATCGTGGCGCACAACGCCAGCTTCGACATTGGCGTGCTACGGGCCTCGGCGCGGCTCTACTCCCTGCCCGAGCCCTCGCTCACCTACTCCTGCACCGTCCAGCTCGCCCGCAAGTGTTGGCCCGATGCCCCGCGCTACGGACTCGGCATCATCAGCAGCTACCTCGGTATTGAATTGCAGCACCATCAGGCCCTCTCCGACGCGAATGCCTGCGCGCAAATCATGATTCAGGCCGGGCGCATGTTCGAGTCCGAAAGTGTGGATGACCTCCTCGGCGAAGTGGGCATGAAGACACGCACCATCGAGCAGTACGGCAGCTCGACCAAGAAGGGCGCCAAGCGCTGGGAACCCCGCAAGCAGCCACAGCAAGCTGAACCCCGGCCCGCCCGCGAGCGCACTTTCGTGCAAAACTGGCCAAGCCACCCCCGCATCAAGGACATCGCCTTCGACACCTCCAAATCCGACGCGCGCCACCCGGCCTACGGTAAACGCTTCGTCTTCACCGGAGAGCTTACCGACTGCACGCGCGAGGATGCCATGCGATTGGTACTGGAGGCGGGCGGAAAGTGCACGGGCACAGTTTCAAAAGTCACCGACTACCTCGTGCAAGGCACACCGAGCTGGAAGAAGCAGACCTCCAAGACCCAAAAGGCCTTCGAGCTCCGCGACCAGGGCACCGGCATCCAACTCATCGACGAGGCCAGCTTCATGGAGCTCTTCGAGACCGTCACCGAAGACAAATAGGAAAGCGTGCCAAGACATGGGGCACTATGCGGCGCCGCGGGCATTGCGCCGCCGCCGCAGGTAGCTGAGCCATAGCCAGATGCTAAACCCTAATATCGGCAGGCCGTGTAGCACGAGGTCTACCCAGTCCAACGTACCCATTCCATCCCCGCCGCCGGCAACCCACCGCAGCTTGCCCGCCAGGTGAGGCTCACTCCCGATGGGTGCTAAAGCTAGATAGAGCGAAGCCGCGCCGATCCACCAGGGCCAGGTGCTCTTGCGTTTCGGGCGCGCCTCTCGGGGGGCAAATCTCACGGGAGCAAAGTAGCGAAGCCGTAGCTGAATTGTGGGATACCGCTTTCCGTCTAGAGGATGTCCCGAGGCCCCAAAACGCGGCGGCAGCTCCCTCGACACCTCACGCCCCCCCCTTCGACACTTCCCGCCGAGCCTGCCGCTCGCGGTAGTATGCCTTGTCGGCCACGTACACCTCGCGCTCCTGCGCGGCCACTACCCTGCCCTCGGCGTCGAGCCACTCGATAGGCAACCACTCCGTCCAGACGCGCTCCTCACCAACGGTTTTGCGGACACGCGCCAACAACTCATCGTCGATCACAATCCGCATCGTGAGCTTGCTCTTACCAGGACGCTTGAAGCGGATGCGCGCGGCCTTGTCCCAGACTACGAAATTCTCCTTGCCGAGGATGTGGAAGAACATCAGCATCAAGAACGGATCCGACGCCGAGAACATCGAACCCCCGAAGATGGTCCCGACGTAATTGTAGGTAAAGGGATTGAGCCCGAGCGAGAGCCGCACCTCGCGAAAGTCCCCCGCTATATACTGTATGCGGCCGCCTGTGCCCCAGTACATCGGGTAGGCGTTCATGCCGAGGCGGAGGCGCCGCGAGCGCCAGCTTTCACCAGGCTTTCTAAATAATCCCACCAGCTATTTCTTTTGAACAGACTCTCCTACGTTACCTGGCTTCGGCACGGCTGCCGGTGGCTCCGTGACAAGATCCGGCTTCTCGAAGTTGAGCTTGAAGCCGATCTTCTGGTGCGGCTCATCGTCGTCGTAGTCCTCCCACTTGGTGGCCTCTGTAAGCAGCTCCTCGATGTGGCGCTGGAAGTAGGGTTCGCGGAGCTCCTCCGGTCGGTAGATGGCAATCGTCTTCGGGGCCTGCCGTTCCCCGTAGTCCTCTATGAAGGGGTACTGCACGATGACGATCACCTTCCCGTTGAAGAGCTGCTGGTAGACGAGTGAGCCGTTGTGTTTGATGAGGTTGCGCCGCACGCCATTGACGACCTCCTTGATCATGCCCGAACCGACGTTGCCGAGCGAGAGCGTGATGGCCTCGAGGTGGTCAATTTGCCCACGGCGCTCGATGGTGGCGGAGAGCCCAATGCTCTCGGCCGTGCTCTTCAGCGCGGCGACGATCTGCTCGGCGAGTGACTCCTGCCAGACCTGGCGATAGGCGACGGTATTCTCGAGGACGCGGCGGTACTCCTCTGCCTTGCGCTGCAGGTTATGCGTGTTCAACATCGGCGGGAAGGTAGGCTTCGTGCGTAAGGGCCGAAGTCTGTTGATTGCTACTTTGCCGCCATGCAGCAGTCCATATTTCACCTCGCTTTTCACGTGCGCGACCTCGACGAGGCCCGGGCTTTCTACAGCGGCGTACTCGGCTGTACGGAGGGTCGCAGCACAGACACCTGGGTGGACTTCGACTTCTTTGGGCACCAGATATCGTTGCATTTGGGTGAGCCTTTCGCGACTTCGGACACGGGATTCGTAGCAGGCCTGGCCGTGCCAATGCCCCACCTCGGTATCCTCCTGCCGATGACCGAGTGGGAGCAGGTCCGCGACGGTCTGGCGGCTTACGCCAAAACTGATTACGTCTTTCGCCCGATGCTCCGGTACGAAGGGGAGCCGGGTGAGCAGTGGACGCTCTTCGTGCGCGACCCCTTCGGCAACCCTATCGAGATCAAGGGCTTTCGGGACTTCTCGCAGGTGTACGCGACGTAGTTTGCCGCTATGCCTGACATCGTTCCCTTCATCAGCCGCTACTCGGAGGCCGAAACCAAACCTTGGATTACGCGCCTTTTGAAGGTTTTGCCGAACGAGAACATCGTGCCTGCTTCACAGCTGAGCGACGGAGAAAAGGCTGCCGCAAAGTTTGCTATTGTCGCCGGACCGGAGGCCAAACACCTGGTCGGCTTCACGGGACTAGAATGGGTCCAAAGCACTTGGGCGGGCGTGGAAGCAGTGGTAAAGGTTTTGCCGCAAGGCGTACACGTCACCAAACTCGTAGACCCTATGCTCACCGCGAGAATGACCGAGGCGGTGATGGCGTGGACATACTATCTACAACGACGGATGCCGGAGTACGCGGCGCAGCAAGCTGTGCACAGGTGGTTCCAGATTCCTTACGTACCGGCCGAAGACACGGTGGTCGGCATCCTCGGTCTCGGGGAGCTAGGCTCGGATGCGGCAAAACGTTTGGTGGCGAATGGCTTCCAGGTTATCGGCTGGAGTCACTCGCCGAAGCACATCCCGAACGTCAGGAGCTATACCGGGAGGCCAGGCTTCGAGCAAGTTTTGGCGAAAGCCGACATTTTCATCTGTCTGCTGCCGCTCACCGATGACACGCGTGGTCTGTTGGGCACCACGGCCTTCGACAAATGTAAAGAGGGTGCCGCCCTGGTCAACTTCGCTCGCGGACCTATCATCGACGACGATGCCCTGATGGCCGCCCTCGACACCGGACGCTTACGACACGCCGTGCTGGATGTGTTCGACACGGAGCCGCTGCCCGAGGATTCACCACTGTGGTCTCACCCCGGCATCACCATCCTGCCGCACATCAGCGCCGTCACCGAGCCCGACTCCGCCGCCGTCATCGTGGCGCAGAACGTAAAGCACTGGCGTGCCACCGGCGAGAAGCCAGCGGGCGTAAATCGAGAAAAAGGGTATTGATATGGACCGGAAAGAAAGGTCCAGAAATGCCGAAGCCCAGGCAGAACCTGGGCTTGCGCCACGGTCTCGCTTCTATGAAGCGACCTAACAGCTGAGGGGCGGGCTCGAGCTGCTGGCTGTATAACTGTAATTTGTGCGATAAGGTTCCCAGCTTAGGCCGCCATTTTTAATAATTTGTAGGCCCCGATAAAGGGCAGGAGCCGCGTCTGCACAGCGAGTCCGTCCAACTCGTGTCCGAACCCTTCGAGCTCAAGGATCTCCGAACCCGGCCACGCCGCCTGAATGCGTTCTGCATCCGCGAAGGGATAGCGAGCATCGGTGAGGTCGTGGACGATCATTCCTTCGACGCCCTCGAGACGTGCGGCGGCCTGCGTGTTGTCGAAGCTGTCGAGCGGAATGTCGGCGACGGCCTCGAGCTTTCGCCAAAACTTGAGGCGCACCGCCTCGTCGATGCCCAGGGAAGCAAGCCTGCGCTGGAAGATCTCCATCGAGTCGGCGTTGGCACCGAGGGTGACGACACGAATCGGCCGCTGGTCTGCTGGCATCTGTGCGCAGGCCTGTAACACTGCCGCCGCCCCTAGCCCGTGCCCCACACAGGCGTGCCAAGGGCCGGTCATCTCCTGCAAACCGTGGATCGCGTTGATGTAGTCCCGTAGACTAAGCCGATGCCCCGGCGAGCGACCACTAGCGGGCGCATCCAGCGCGACAATCGTGCAGCCCTTATCGACGAGAGGCCGGATGTAGTCCTTGAAGTAGCCCGCCTCACGCTCCCAGTCGTGAAACATCGCCACCGTCGGACCTGAGCCGTCGCCAAGCCAGCGATACGCCTGGAGCGGCACCTTCCCGAAGGGAAGATCGAGGGCTTCGGCCTCGTCGAGCACCACGTTGGCGCGGGCATCCGCCTCGTTGCGCTGCGGGTAGATGAAACTGCGCATGAGCAGCTTCATGGCGACCTCCGGCGAGACTTCGGCGATGTCGTTGATGGACTTGCCCTCGGCACGGAGGAGGGCGATGCGGCGGGGGTTACGGCCGAGCTTGGCGTTGGTGAAAGACATGCTAGGTTAGCAACTGGGACGCTTCGGAGGTTCAGATTTATGCGCATTGTCTTTTTCAACGCAAAGGCGCAAATGAAAACGCAAAGCGCGCAAAAGGCGACCGCACCCGCGCGCACGATGACGGGGGCGACCTGAAGACCTTTGCGCCTTCGCGTGCCTTCAGTTTGCGTCTTTGCGTTATAATTTCAGAGCACCGCAGGTGCGCCTATTTCCCATTTTCCACCACCCACTCCACTATTCGCTCTACAATATGCTCTGCCGTGAGCCGGTGCTGTCCATCCGGATATTGATGCAACTCCGCATTCGGCCAGGCACCGTGCAGAATGAGCCCTTCCGCAATTGGCATCACCTCGTCATCATCGCTATGGACGACGAGGCCCTTGATGTCGCCGAGTTGCGCTACAGCAGCGGTATTGGAGTAGTCGCGCACGGCGGCGCTCGGGCCGAGCAACTTGAGGACGTGACGATCATAGCTGGCCTGTACGTGGGACTGGTAGCCGAGCATGCGGTGGTAACGCTCGAAGACGTGCTCGGACTCATCGAAACCCGCCATGCAGACAACGGCCTTGGGTTGGCGTGCTACTGGCACGCGGGCGGCGAGTTGGATCACTACCCCACCGCCGAGACTGTGTCCGACGTACGCGTCAAAAGGGCCATGCGCAGCTTCGAAATCCAGGGCTGCGGTGACGTACTCGTTGAAGGGGGTGCGGCGACCGCTGCTGCGTCCTTGCGCCGGCCCGTCGAAAGCCGTCACCTGTGCTCCGCTTCGGAGGAGCGCCTCCGCCATCGGAATCCATCGGCCGGCGTGAGACTCCCAGCCGTGCACCAGCAAAACGCGCGGGCGCAGCGTTTTGGCCCCCCACTGGTAGCCGTGCAGCCGCCCGCGCGAGGCCGCTTGTAGTTCCGCTGCCTTCGACATAAAGACCTCGGCGGCTGGGCTGTACTTCGAGCGCCGCGGGCGCATGAACAGCTGCAGCGCGATCCAGCCGGCGAGTTTTGGCGAAATCCGCCCTAGCGTATTGATAACCCGACCGAGACGCAGGAGCTTTGGGTCGCCGCCCTCATCGAGCATGTTGAGCGGCGGGGCCTCGTCGAGAAAGTGGGGATTGGACATAGGGGGGGCGGCTTCGGCTGTTTGGGCGCGTCCTCTCGGACTGGCGGAGAGACCCGATAGTTGATGTTAGAATTTACGCGCGGACGAAGGGGTTGTTGACGCGCTCGTAAGCGACGGTGGTTTTGGGGCCGTGGCCGGGCCAAACGATGGTCTCCTTGGGAAGAGGGTAGACTTGCTCACGAATGCTCTTCAGCAGCGTGTCATGATCGCCGCCGGGAAGGTCGGTGCGGCCAATGGAGTCGCGAAACAGCACGTCGCCACCGATCAGCAGCGCCTCGGTCTCGAGGTAGAAGCAAACACTGGCTGGCGAGTGCCCCGGGGCGAGAATGGGTTGCAGCGATAGGTGTCCGAGCTGCATCGCCACGCCTTCGGTGATGTCGTAGACGGCCTCGGGGAGAGGCGCAAGGGAGACGCCGTACATGCTCGCCACCTGCGGATTGCTGTCGTAGACGGGCCTTTCGCCGGGGTGGAGACGAGGCCGCAAACCGTAGGTGTCGTACACATGACCGAGGCCGAGGACGTGGTCGATGTGGGCATGGGTGAGCCAGCACCCGACAAGGGTGAGGTCGTGCTTTCGCAAAAACTCGTCGAACGTGGCCCGCTCAGTGGCGTCGCTCATACCGGGATCGACGACGACCGCCTGGCCCGCGGAATCCGCTAAGACGTAGGTGTTTTCCTGGAAGGGATTGAAGGTAAGACAGTGCAGGGGCATAGGTGGGGTTGCTTTGTGCGTTGAAAAACGACACGACGATCGCGGGGTGCAAAGAGACAACCCCCCGCGACAAATTCAACGTACACGCTAGACATGATTCGATTTTGCCGCTTGCTTTGTGTTCTCGGGGCCGTCGTCGGCCTTGCGTTCGGCGTCGGAACTACTGCGCGGGCCCAAGGTCCGATCGATGGGTACATGAAGGACCGTGGCAAGCTCGACCTCGCGGTTGGGCTCTCGGCCACAGGGGCCAGCACCTTCATCGGTGGCGAAGGGGAGACGATAGATCAGGGCTTCCGCGCTCAACTTTTGGGGCTCTTCGGGGCGTACGGAATCACCGACCGGCTGGATGTCGTGGTGAGTGTCCCGTACGTCGTCACGGATGCCACCTCCGGTCTGCAAGACGGGGCGCTGTTCGCGAAGGGGTTGTTTTGGCGAAAGCCCTTCGGCCCAGACACCAAGCGCCTCGGGACTCTCGACCTCATCGGCGCCCTCGGCATTCAACTGCCGCTGAGCGACTACGAAGTCGTCGCCAACGGGGCCATCGGACAGCGCGCCCAAATCGTACAGCCGCGCCTGCTCGCGCAGTGGAACGGCACGGGCTACTTCGTGAGCGCACTAGCGGGCTACAATTACCGCTTCGACGGGCTCGACGAAGCCGAACTCGCGCGCATCCAGCGCACCCGGCCCGGCTACCGCCCGGAGCAGCCATACGACAACATCAATGTGTTGCTCCGAGCGGGCTATCCCGGCCAACGCTTTTACATCGACGCCTGGGTAGAGTTCCAGCGCACGCTCGGGGGCGGCAACTTCACGGCGGATGTCGAGGAGCTAGCGCAGGCCTACGATGTCGACTACCAACAGATCGGCGGCACCCTGTACTACTCAGAGTCGACGCACTGGGGCTTCGCGGCGAGCGGGGCGTCGGTGCTGGGCGGCAAGAACACCAGTGAGTTCTGGCGGCTCTCCGGGACGCTGATCTACAAGCTCTGAGAACTCGACGCGCAGCGGGGCGGTTGGATGGGCATGACCACGGCCAACACCTACGACCCTACCTACGCTATCGGCGACTTCGACATCAACCGCCTCGGCTACGGCGCCATGCGCATCACCGGCGATGGCGTCTGGGGTCCGCCGAAGGACAAGAAGGAGGCCATCCGCGTCCTCCAGCGCGCCGTCGAACTCGGCGTCAACTTCATCGACACGGCCGACTCCTACGGACCATTCGTGAGCGAGGAGCTGATCGCCGAGGCGCTACACCCCTACCACGACGGCGTCCTCATCGCCACCAAGGCCGGTCTGGAGCGCGGCGGCCCGAACAAGTGGACGCCCAACGGCAGGCCGGAGCACCTCATCGAACGCTGTAAGTCGAGCCTCAAGCGCCTCAACTTAGAGCGCATCGACCTTTTCCAACTCCACCGCTTCGACGACAAGGTGGCCTCCGAGGACTTCCTCGGTACGCTCGCCGAGCTACAGCAGCAAGGCCTCGTGCGGCACCTCGGGCTCTCGGAGGTGACGATGGACCAGATCAAGGAGGCGCAGAAGTACTTCACGGTGGTGAGCATCCAGAACAAGTACAACCTCCAGGAGCGGCAGTGGGAGGAGGAGTTGGACTGGTGCGCCGAGCAGAAAATCGGATTTATCCCGTGGTATCCCCTCAGTGCCGGCAGCTTAGAGCACGAGGGTCTGAAGGCTGTCGCCAAAACGCACGGTAAGTCGCCCTACCAAATCGCCATCGCGTGGCTGCTTCACCACAAGCCGAACCTGCTGCCGATCCCGGGTACGAGCAGCGTCAAGCACCTGGAGGAGAACGTAGCGGCGGGGGCGATAGCCTTGAGTGAGGGGGATATGGAGAAGTTGGGATGATGGACCGCTGCGTTGATGGACGATGGACCGCTGCGCTGATGGATGATGGACCGCTGCGCTGATGGACGATGGACCGCTGCGCTGATGGATGATGGACCGCTGTGCTGATGGACGGCGGACCGCTGCGCTGATGGACGATGGACCGCTCCGCTAATGGATGATGGATCGCTCCACTGATCACGTGTGGTGTCTGCGGTAAAGATTTTGGCAAAATCGAAGATTCGCGTAGGCAAAGCTGAACCCGAGTTACGAAGCATCCGCTCTGCCGCTACCGCACCTTTGGGAAGTCTCGAAAGCGCTCATTCGGTCGCATCGTCACGCGCACGCTCGACTCGTCTGCCTCGAACTCGAGCGGGGGATTACCACCGGCCGCCATCGCGGCGATAGCGAGGTGGATCCCGACGCCGAAGCGCTGCACGAGTCCGAGGTCCTTCATGACGCTGGCGACATTCGGATTGCGGTAGTCCGAGCCCTGGCCCTGGCGCAGCTTGGCGAGGGTCATGTCGCCGAAGAGACCGCCGTTGCTCTGGATCGTCATGCGATCCGTGAAGCGCTCCACGCGGATCGGCGCGTTGCTCTCGTAGTTGCGGTGCATCACGGCGTTAACGAAGAGCTGGTCGAAGGCAGCCGGCGGGTACTCGTACTGAACCCTTTCCACCGGGGCGCCCGCCACGTCGATCGCCTTTTGGTTGAGCGCCGCGAAGACGCGTTGCATGGTCGCGACGAGCAGACCGAGAGGGCCGTAGACGGCCTCCTCGAAATCGATCGCGTCGACGCGCTCCGTCCCCTGAAACCTGAGGACCTGCACGTAGTGACCAGAAATAAATTGATCCGGACGGGGGCACAGCGTAAGCAAGCCAAGTGCCGTCGGCGATGGGTCCAGCACGGAGTGGATCATCTTGGTCGCCGCGAGCCGCTCCTCCGGGCTGCGCTCATTGGCAGCCAGCACCTCCGGGGCGAAGGCCCGGGGCAGGTACTCTTCCTGGAACCGCGCCATGCTGAGGTCGGAGAGGCTCGCACTCGCGTAGGGATGCAAATCCCACGGTAGGTCCCGCCAGCGTCGGCGCTCATTGAGGATCCTTTCTTCCTGCGCGGAGGCGAGCATGCGGCTCGGCCCAGACCGAACCCAGATCCGCCCCTGGTAGCGCACGGGAGGCGCGTCGCTCGGAGCCACGAAGACGACGGCCATCTCGCCTCCGGCCAGGCGGCGCTTCTCCACCTGGATCGTGGGCAGTGGCAAAATGTTCCCGTCGCTTCTTATACCGGTGAGCGACAGCAGCAGCCGGTCATCGATCACGAGCCCACTCGGCGTCCCATCGTCGTTGGCGCCGATGAAGAGTACCCCCGCCTGCTCCGTGTTGCCGAGGTCGTTGGCGAATGCACACACGGCTTCCCGTGCCCTCGTGCCTACTTCTTTCGACCAGACCGACTTGCGCTCGACGCGCGTCGACTCAGGTTCACGCAGTAAAACTTCGAGCTCCTCGTCGCTTAGCGTCCACATAGCCCGAAGGTACGTCCGCGTTCGTGGCGTAGTCGTACGACAGGCCTTAGGCACCCCTACCGCCCCTTCTCCCGCGAGTACTTCTCCCTGTACTTATCAGCCAACTTGGTCTGCTTGCTGCTCAGGTCGATGTCGCGGCCCTGGATGTAGGCTTTCGCCAAAACAGCCGACTGCATGTCCAGCGCGTCACCTTCGCTCA
Organism: Lewinellaceae bacterium; assembly: GCA_963837005.1. Lineage (GTDB taxonomy): Bacteria > Bacteroidota > Bacteroidia > Chitinophagales > Saprospiraceae > CALDTK01. The sequence goes on along the minus strand of CAWIMC010000021.1, from coordinate 58,150 downwards.
CGAAGAGCGTGGCGTGCTTGCCGACGGCGAGCGAGCCGACCTTGTCGGCAATCCCCATCATCGTTGCCGGCGCTAGCGTGAGACCTTTCACGGCCTGCTCGTACGGGAGCCCAAAACCCACGGCCATTCCAGCGTGGTAGGGCACGCGGCGCTGCTCCCAGGCGCCCGATAGACTGAAGGCAATCGGGATACCGGCTTTCTGTAGCTCGGCGGGGGTCTCGAAAGGCTGGCTCACGAGGTCGTCCCCGCGCTCGGGCAGGGCGTGGACCGGGCCGCAGACCACCGGGGTCTGCTTCTGGCGCAACAGGTCCTTCACGAGGTAGGCATCGCGCGCGTCCACCAGGACCACCCTCGCGCCGTGGCGCTCCCCGAAGGCAATCGCGTCCTCGATCTCGCGGGGGTAGGTGGCGTGGATGTAGAGCGTCTGGGCCTTCGTGAAGACCCGCTCCATGCTACGAAACCGTGGGTTGTCGACGTTGTCCTTCGTTTTGGCGGAAGCCTGGTAGGCCTTGGCCTGTGCGAAGTAGCTGTCGAGCTTCTCGACGTCGCTGTTGTAATCCTTATTCTTCTTGATCCCGCCGGGCTCGGCCCACCAGCCGGATTGCGTGTAGGCGTTCGGCCAGTGCAGGTGCATCCCTTCGTCGGCCCCGACCACGGAGCCTTCGTAGTTCCAGCCGTCCATGTACATCGCGCTCGATTGTCCGGCGAGGCCACTGCCGTCCGGCGTGACCTGGGCGATGAGGACGCCGAGGTTGCGAACCGTCGGTAGGATCTCCGAGTCGCTGTTGAAAGCTACCAGCGCGCGGGCGTTCGGGTTGAAGTAGCCTACCTCCGAGACATCATCGGTTGAGCGCACTGCATCGATCTCGAGCAAGCCGAGACGCGTGTCCATGGCGATGAAGCCCGGGTAGACGTGCTTGCCAGTGGCGTCGATGGTGGTCTGGCCCGCGACCGTCGGGGCGCCCGTGCGCGGTCCGACGTAGGTGATGAGCCCTCCGGCAAAACTCACCGCGCCATTCTCGATGACCGTGCGTTCCGTCACCGACGTGAACGGTGGCGCCGACGATGGTGACGGGAGTGGCCTGCGGGGGCGCGGGGATGATCTGGGCGAGCAGTCGCCTGCGAAAGGCCGAAGAGGGTAAGGACTAGAAGACTTTTCATAATTCGTTTTTGGTTGTTTGGTTGGTTGGTTGGATGTGATTATTTGGTTGCCGTGCGTCCGCACCTAACCACCAATTAACCACCAACCAAACAACCTCTTCTACTGGTGCTCACTATCGCACCCATCCAGTTGTCCGCCGCGCGCCTCCACGGGCCGCGTGCGCTTACCGGCGTTCTTGTCGTCGAGCATAGCCTGGGCCAGGCGATTGCGCTCGACGTTGATGGCCGATTGCCGCTCCCGCATATTGTCGCGGTCGAAGTAGAGCGTCCCGTCGACCCAGGTCTTGTCGGCCGAGGCGTAGACACTCATCGGGTAGTCGTTCCAGAGCACGAGGTCGGCGTCCTTGCCGGGCTTGATGGAGCCCATGCGCTTGTCGAGGTGGAGGAGCTTGGCGGGGTTGAGGGTCACGAACTTCCAGGCCTCCGTCTCGGAGAGGTCACTGAACTGCAGAGCCTTGCCGGCTTCCTGATTTAGACGACGACCGAGTTCTGCGTCGTCCGAGTTGAAGGCCACCACGACGCCCTGGTCGTGCATGATTGGGCCATTCTGCGGGATGGCGTCCCAGACCTCGAATTTGTAAGCCCACCAGTCGCTAAAAGTCGAGGCACCCACGCCGTGCTCGCGCATCTCGTCGGCCACCTTGTAGCCCTCGAGGATGTGCGTGAAGGTGTTGACGCGGAAGTCGTGCCGCTCGGCCACGGCCATGAGCATGAAAATTTCCGATGCCTTGTAGGAGTGGCAGGTGATGAAGCGCTCCTTATTGAGGATCTCGGCGAGGGTCTCCAGGTCGAGGTTACGCCGGGTACTGGGATCGGCTTTGCGTGTTTTGGCGTAAGCCGCCGCCCTAGTGAAGTAGTCATCGAACACCTGCTCCACGCCCATGCGGGTCTGCGGGTAGCGCGTCGTGAAACCGGCGCCCCAGTTGCTCTGCTTGACGTTCTCCCCGAGGGCAAACTTGATGAAGCCATCCGCCCCGTCGATCTTCATCTGGTCCGGGAGCATCCCCCAGCGCAGCTTGATGAGCGCGGACTGCCCGCCGATCGGATTGGCCGAACCGTGCAACTGCTGCACGGCCGTGACCCCGCCCGCGAGGTGGCGGTACAGGTTGACATCCTCCGAGTTGACCACGTCCCCGATGCGCACCTCGGCGGTCGACTCCTGCGAGCCCTCGTTGACGCCGCGGCTGATGGCGATGTGGGAGTGCTCGTCGATGATGCCGGTGGTGAGGTGCTTGCCCTTGCCGTCGACGGACGTGACGCCGTTCGGCACCTTAAGTCCCTTGCCGACGGCTGATATCTTGCCGTTGACGACGTACACGTCCGCGTCCTCGAGTTTGCCCTCGGCCTCGTTGGTCCAGACGGTGGCGCCCCGCACGACGAAGGATTCGCCTTTCGGCAAAACCGGCTCGCCGAAGGCCGTGAAGGGTTTCGGAAGTACGGGAAGGGTTTTGACGGTCGGGCGGACCTCGACGGTATCCTTCGCGCGTGGTGTCTCGGTGATCTCGCCGGTGCCGGTCCACCCGATCCAGTTGCCGCGCTCGTCGTAGCCCATGCCGCTCCAGTTGCCGAGCCCGTCGACGCGACCGGACAGGCGCACGCGCATGGCGTTCTTGGCGGTGTCGACGGGGAAGTTGAGCGACACGCGCTGGTCGTCGGCCGTGAGCTTGGCGTCGATCTTGAGCGTGTCACCGGCCGGCGTAACGGTAGCCTTGTTGCCTTTTTTGACGCTCAGCAGGTAGGCCTTCGGACCGACCACCACGCGGTAGTCGCCCGTGCCCGCCTCCGTAGTCATCGGGTTGACCTCGAAGCGCTGGCCCTGGACCCAGGTGTCGTAGACCTTGGTCTCCTTCTTGACCGGCCACTCGTCGATGACCGTGAAGTTGGCGATGCGGCCTTTCTCGAGCGTCCCGATCTCGGACTGCATCCCGACGAAAGTTGCCGGGGTGACGGTGAGGGCACGCAGTAAGTCGGCCGGCGACACGCCCGTCGCCCGTACGCGGTCGAGGCGCTCGAAGAAGGTCTTCTCGTCCTCGCCGAGGCCGTTGATCGTGAAGGCCACCTCGTGCCCGGCCTGCTTGAGGTAGGCGGCGTTGGCGTCGGCCAGCTCCCAGTGGAGCATGTCGGTGTAGTCGACCATCTGCGCGTCGTACGGGTCGGCCACGTCGTAGGCGTCCGGGAAGCTCAGCGGGATCACGAAGCGCTGCTTGCCGGGGAAGGCGTCGAGGCGCTGGTACTCGTCCCCGCCGCCGATGATGACGTAGGGCGTCTTGAACTCCTGGCCGACCTTGAGGGCGCGCATGGCGTCGAGCTTATCGGCCACCACGAAGAACTGCGGCAGGGACTGTAGCTCGCGCCAGGCGTCGAGGCTCAGGTTCTTCTCCTCCTTCACGCCCGTGCGGCCGTACCAGTCCGCGTCGAGGTAGGTCTGCCGTAGCAGCGCGATCATACCCATTAGCGAGCTCGGGTACGCCTGCGCGCTCGATCCCTTGTCGAAACTCATCACGTGGGCGGCGCTGGTCTTCAGCAGACTCTCCTGCTCTGGCTGATCCGACAGAGCCACGAAGGCGGCGGAACCGCGGGAGATACCGTCGGCGCGGTGGGCCATCACGGCGCCGTAGCCGAGCTTGCGCATGGCGGCGGCGCGCTTGGCGTCGTTGGTGAAGTTGGCCGCAGCGTTGTACTCGGCCTTGAGGGCCTCGTTCCAGGCGTAGGGTCCGTCGGTGTTGGAGGTGTACTGCGGGCGGCGGAAGTTGCGCTCGGCGGGCTTGACCTCGGGCTGGCCGTAGGTGGTCATCAAATCGATAAAGGCGGGGACGATGGTCTTGCCGCCGAGGTCCATGGTCACCGTACCGGCGGGGATGGGGATGCCGACGCCGACGTTCTCGATGCGGCCGTCGCGCACGAGGACGGTGGCGTTCTCGAGGACCTTATCGGGCGTGACGTAGACCTTACTGGCGGTGACGGCGTAGAGGCCGGTGCGCTCGTCGGACGGGGCGGCGACGGGGGCGGTGACTTGGGCCTGGGCGAGGGCGCTCAGGAGGACGGCGGCGGCGAGGGCGCAGCGGGAGAGGAGACGCATGCAGGGGGGATGGATGAGGGGGGCAAGATATAAAGCAAGGGCGCTGCGCTAGATGGGCGGCTTTGCCTAGATGGGCGCGGTGCTAGGTGGGCGGCTTTGCCTAGATGGGCTGTGGGGGCCCTTAGCGGCGTCAGGGGGCCGTTGAACCGACGGGCTAATTAGATTAGTTGCAATTGCTTGAGATAGCTAGCAGCCCGCCTGTCCAACGACCGCCCTGGCGCCGGGCTGCTGTTGGAGACGCACTGTGGGGGGCACACTCTCGGGGATGCACTGTGGAGAGCACACTCTCGGGGACGCACTGTGGAGAGCGTAGAGGCTGTACTACAAGACGGCTCGCGTCAGCCTTGAGGCCGACGCGAGCCGTCGATGGTTGAGGGTTTTGGGGTAGGGATTATAGTCGCGTGATGCTGCTCCCGCCGTTGGAGCGGACGTCTAGCTTTGTGGCCTTGCCAGCGTAGGTGATATCGGCGTTGCCGTTTGCGGTGACTTTGAGGCTTTGGTCGGCCTGGACGCGGACACCACTGCCGCCGTTGGCCATTACCTGAGCGTCGTCGGCGCGCAGGTCGGCGGCGTTGACTTCGGCACCGCCATTGGCAGTGATCTTGAGGACTTTGGCATTACCGCTACAGTTGATTTCGGAGCCGCCGTTGGCCAATAGGTCGAGATTATCCGTGTCTACCACGAGGGTGAGCTCGGCCCCGCCGTTGATGACAACCTTGAACTTATCGGCTTGCCAAGTATCGGCGCTCCTGACTTCTGCACCGCCGTTTGCGACGACGTGTTCGAGGGTTTTGGTGTAGACCGTCACCTTGACGCTCTTCAGCTGGCTGCTCGAGAGCCGTTGGTTGGCGTTGTCCTCGAAGGTGATACCGAAGATGCCGGGCTTGTTCTCGATTTTCAACTCGGAGAGGGCCGCGGCGTCGCCGGTGACTGTGAGGGCGTAGCGATCGGCTTTGACGACCGTTACGTCGAGTCCGTAGTTGACAGCAACCGAGGTGAAGGCAACTAGCTCGCGGTTGAGGTCATTTTGGGCGGAGAGGGCGAGGACGGCTGTCGCCAAAACGAGGGTTAGGAAGGCTTTCATGTTGGTGAGACTCTAGGGTTTAGGCAGAGAAAGAATTTTACTCGAAGGTTTTGCCGAAAGGCGTCAAAACTTAGCCTTTACTCACGCGGCCGCCGCCGTTGGTGCTTTTGTTGACCTTCGTCGCACTGCCGGTGTAGACGATCTGTCCACCGCCATTTGCATTGGCCGTAATCGCGTCTGTGGCCTCGACGCGGATGACGCCGCCGCCATTGGCGCTGGCTCGAACGGTCTTGGCGACGAGATTGGAGGCACTTATCCTTCCGCCGCCATTCGCGCTCGCTTCTACGTCGCCCGCCGTGCCACTGAGTTCGAGTTGGGAGCCGCCGTTAACCGTAATCTCGGCTTTGTCGACGGCGAGCTTGAGGTCGACGCCGCCGCCACCATTGCCGGTGACCTTCATTGCGCTTCCCTTCCAGGTGTCCTTGCTGTCGATTTGGGCGCCGCCGTTGACCATGACGCTCTTGAGCATCGGGACGTAGACGGTGGCGCGGACGGTGTTCATCTTGCGGCTGCTGGTGCGCTTCCAGGCATTGCTCTCGTAGCCGAGGCTGAGGGTGCCGCCCTTGACCTCGATCTTTAGTTCCTTGAGGGCCTCGGCGTCGCCGGTCACGTCGACGTGGTAGCGATTGCCTTGGACGACGGTGGTCTTGATGCCGGCGTTGACGTTGAGCCCGGTGAAGGTCTCTAGGTCACGACTGATGTCTTGGGCGAGGGCGGTGGCGGCGAAGAGGAAGGAGAGGAGGGCGAAGAGCGTGAGGCGCATGGTGTAGGTTTTAGTCGAAGGACCCGAAGTTGCGACGCGGGTTGCACCCAGGACGAAGATTTTAGACGAAAGCGCTGTCGCGAGCGAAATCCAAGCTCATTATCGTTTGGCAGCGGCTCGCGCTTAGCTTGCCCCACGTGAAGAGACTCGCTACTCCCCTGCTCTACTGCCTCGCGCTCGTGACGCTGGTTTTGGCGCATGCCTGCAAAACGGTGAACGACGCCGACGACAGTTCTGCCACCCTGATCTTAACCAACGGCCGTATCTACACCGTCGACACGCTTCAGCCCTGGGTGGAGGCGATGGCGCTACAGGGCGATCGTATCCTGGCCGTCGGGACGAATGAAGAGGTGCAGGTTTTGGCGACAGCCGCCACCGAAACCGTCGACCTCCAGGGCCGCTTCGTGATGCCGGGCTTCATTGAAGGTCACGCGCACTTTGGCAATTTGGGTAACTCACTGCTCAATCTCAACTTGCTCGCTACGACCAGTTGGCAGGAGATTATCGACTCCGTGGCCGCGCGCGCCAGTCGCGCCAAGCCGGGTGACTGGATTTACGGCAGAGGCTGGCACCAGGAAAAGTGGACGGACCTCGATGCCTTTGAGACCGTCGACGGCTACCCGCTCACGGAGGCGCTGTCGATGGTGAGCCCCAACAATCCGGTGGTCCTCACCCACGCCAGCGGCCACGGCGCGATGGCCAACGCCGCCGCCATGAAAGCCGCCGGCATCAACGCGGAGACCGAAGACCCCGCCGGCGGTCGCATCCTCCGCAACGCCCACGGCGAGCCCATCGGCGTCTTCGAGGAGCGTGCCACGAAGCAACTCTACCTCGCGCTCGAGGCCTACTACGCGAGTCTGCCGCCGGAGCAGCGCAAGGCGGAGCAGCGGCAGTCGTGGCGCCTGGCAGAGCAGGCGTGCCTGCGAGAAGGGATCACGAGCTTTCAGGACGCCGGCACGCGGCGCGAAGATTTGGAGGCGCTAAAGGTTTTGGCGGAAGCCGACTCCCTCGACCTACGGCTGTGGATGATGCTGCGTGAAAGCTGCGAGGAGATGAGCGGCGGCAGCGTCGCGGGCATGCCCTGGATTGGCATCGGCAAGAGTGGCTTTACGGTACGCGCCATCAAGACGGAATTGGACGGCGCCCTCGGCAGCTACGGCGCCTGGCTGCTGGCCGACTACAGCGACAAGCCAGGCTTCCGCGGACAGAATACGACCTCGGAGGAGGAGGTGCGGTGCATCGCGGAGTTGGCCTTCCGGCAAAACATGCAGCTCTGCGTCCACGCCATCGGCGACAGGGCCAATAGGCTCACGCTCGACGTGGTGTCGGACTACTCGAAGCAAGTGGATACGGCGTTGCGGTGGCGCAATGAGCACTCGCAGCACATCGACGTGGCGGACATCACGAGATTCGCGAGTACTGGTACGATTGCCAGTATGCAGGGCGTGCACGCGACGAGCGATGCGCCGTTCGTGCAGGCTCGCCTTGGGCTCGAGCGCTCGCGGACGGGCGCCTATCCGTGGCGGAGTCTGTGGGATAGCGGCGCGGTGGTTACGAATGGCACGGACGCGCCCGTGGAGGAGGTCAGCGCACTGGCGAGTCTGTACGCCATGATTACCCGGAAGCAGCCGGGGCGGGAGGGCGCCTTTTTCGCGGAGCAAAGCTTGACGCGGGCCGAGGCGATTCAGGCCTACACATTGAATAATGCGTATGCGGCTTTTGAGGAGGGGATCAAAGGCAGTTTGAGTGTCGGGAAGTTGGCGGACTTCATCGTTCTCGATCGCGACTTGATGACGTGTGGTGAAGAGGAAATTGCGGAGGCGCGGGTGTTGGAGACTTGGGTGGGGGGCAGAAAGGTGTACGTGGGGAGATGACGCGGCTACGCCGCTGGTTGTGACGCGCTTCGCGCTCGTTGTGACGGCCTGCGACTTGTGGTGACGCTACCGCTTTACGGCGCGAGCTGGAGCCGGGAGGTTGGGCCTTGCTTTCGGCTTTGGGGCGGGATGTCGTTGAACCGTGTCCGCACTTGGATTTTGTGGTGTCCTGACGTTTTCTCTTCCGGGGTATGGCGGTTCAACGACATCCCTTGCGCCTGGGCTGGGGTGCGCTTTGCGGCGGGGGCTCCTACCCTACCGGCATTTTCCAGCCATTGTGGTAGCCGGGGGTAAGTAGAGCATTGGCGGCCTTGCTGTTTTTAAAATTGCCGTCCCGCCAGTCGCCTTGCCAGTACACTTTCTCGCCGGTCTTGTAGGCGATGTTGCCCATCTGCGCATTCACGGCCGCGATGGCCCCGCTCTGGATGGTGGTGGTGCACTTGTCGGGTGTGTTGGCGCGTACGCAGTCCAGGAAATTTTGGTTGTGCACTTTGACGTAATCGAGCCCGTCGGGGCGGGTAGCCTCCTGCGGCATGGCTTTCTGCGGACCTTGCTTGCCCCAACCCACGAAGTCGCGCTCCGGGATGACGCGGTAGCCGCCGCGGTTGAGGACCAGCGTAGCATCGTTACCGATGAATGCAATCCCTTCCGGACTTTCGTACGGGCCGAGGTCGATGCCGGTAGCGTGCTCCCAGAGCATCGTGAAGTCCTCGTACTCGAAGGTGGTAACGAGGGTGTCGGGCGTCTCAGAGGCGTCGTTGGGGTAGGCGTACTTCCCGCCGACGGCGGAGACGCTCTTTGGGGCGGAGGCGCCCATGGCGAGCAACGCGATGTCGATCTCGTGGACGCCCCAGTCCGTCATGAGGCCCCCGGCGTAGTCCCAGAACCACCGGAAAGTGAAGTGGAATCGGTTCGGGTTGAAGGGGCGCTGCTCGGCGGGGCCGAGCCACATCGCGTAGTCAACCCCGGCGGGGGCAGGTCCGTCGGGCATCACGGGAACGGGCTTCATCCAGCCCTGGAAGGCCCAGACCTTCACGAGCCTAATTTGCCCGAGGCTGCCGCCCCTAACGATATCCATGGCCTTGGCGTAGTGCAGACCGGATCGCTGCCACTGCCCTACCTGCACCACCTTGCCGGTCCGCTCTTGGGCCGCAACCATGGCGCGGCACTCGGCGATCGAATTGGCGATCGGCTTCTCGACGTAGACGTGCTTGCCGGCGTCGACGGCGTCGACGAACTGGCGCGCGTGCCAGTGGTCGGGTGTCCCGACCACGACCACGTCGACGTCCTTTGAGGCGAGCAACTCGCGGTAGTCCTTGGTGGTCTTCGGAGTGTTCTGGCGCAGGCCGCTGTAGTCTTTCAGCCTTTCGGCAAAAACGGCGTCGTCGATGTCGCACAGGTATGTTAGTTCCGTATTCGCATCCGACGTGAGTTGAGCATTGGTGTTGCTCCACCCCATCCCCTTCGCGCCGATCACGCCAATGCGTATCCTGTCGGACGGCGGCCGGGTAATACCGTACAGGGTGTGGGGCAGGAGCGTGGTCCCGGCGGCGAGGGCGGCGGAGGACTGGAGGAATCGGCGGCGCGTAGACATGGTGGCAAGGTAGGACTCTACGTCCGATAAAGCCTCCCACGCTCATTTCTGCTCGACACAGGTCCCCTAAAGTGGGAAGCGGGCCAAAACTTAGGATACTCAATCAAGCAGGACTCCGTCAAGCTTACCGTTATGACTCCCCGTTTCCACGTCGAGCCCACAGTTACCGGCACCTCGAACTACGCGGAAGGGTCACCGACCTTCACCTCTGAGACCGACCTGGACGAGTTGCTCGCCAACATCCGAGGGACCCTCGAACTGCTTTACGACGCCGGCATGTCGGCCCTCAAATTGGAGTTGCTGTGGCAGCAGGAGCCGATTGATAACCTTCAACCGAGCACACCCACCGCCCGCTCAATACTCTCCGTCCCCGCCTCGAGCCACGGCGTCCAGATCTGCCACATGTGAAAGGCGTTCGGCTCCTCGTGAAGGGTGATGTCAACGCCGGCGCGTTTTGCGAAAGCGTAAAACACCTTAGCATCGTCGCCGAGCAATTCGCGCTCGCCGACCTCGATGTGGGTGCGGGGCAAGAGGCTCAGGTCGGCCAACACGGGGCTCTGCTGCGGGTCGTCGTCTGGCACGCCAGGGAAGGTCATGCGACCGAGCTTGGCGTCGAAAGTGTCGTCGACGATGGGGTCCATGTCCGAACGCACGGCGCGGGTCGCATTCAGGCCGCTACGGTCGGTGTTGGGGCTGAAGAGGCAGAGTCGCATGGCTGGTTTGCCAGCTTTCGCCAAAACAAGCGCCACGTTAATCGCTAAATGTCCACCAGCCGAATCACCGCCGAGACTTACGTCAAAACCCTTCGCTTGCAAAGCCTGAACCACTGCCAGACCGTCTTCGAGTTGCGCGGGCCACGGATGCTCCGGGGCCAGCCGATACCGCGGACTCACGACTGCCGCGCCACTCGTTTTGGCGAAAGCCCCCGTCAAACGTACATGCGTTTCGGGCGAGCCAAATACGTAACCCCCACCGTGGAACCATACCCAAACCGGACCCACTTGGTCGTCGAGGTCATCCGCCCCCGACAGCTTGCACACTACCTCGCCGAGCGTCACCTCAGGCCGCGTGTCGACCGCCGGGGTATCACCGAGCATCAATCGCGTGAAGCCCTCCCGCATCGAAGCCGGCGTAGCGCCGAGGTCAATAGTCTGCGCACGCTCGGAGACCTGACCATAGGTAACGGCACCACTGAATGGCCCGTGGGGAGATTGATTCATACGAGATCGAGAAAGCCACCAAACACGCTGATGGTTCAGCTTTCGAGCACACCTTAGCAAAGCTCGCACAGGAACGCGAACAGCAAACCGCGACAAATCCAACTACCTATCATAAAATGATGTTACTTTGGCATCAAAATCACATCGTCATGGCCAACGACAAAAATTACGCACCCCTCTCCGGCTACGTCGGTCTGCTCATCTTGCTCGCGCTGATCGTGGCGACGGTCTTCGTGTTCTTCGCCGTCAATCCGATCGTCGGGGCACTGCTCGGGCTGGTGACCTTCTTCTTCCTCAGCGGCTTCTTCATCGTGCAGCCGAACGGCTCGAAGGTGATGACGCTGTTCGGGAAGTACTCCGGGACCGTGCGCGAGAACGGCTTCTTCTGGACCAACCCCTTCTACACCAAGCAGTCCGTGTCCTTGCGGGCGCGCAACTTCGACTCCGAGCGCCTGAAGGTGAATGACCTGCGCGGTAACCCCGTGATGATTTCGGTGATCCTCGTGTGGCGCGTGGCCGATAGCTACAAGGCCGCCTTCGAGGTAGACGACTACGAGCACTTCGTGCGCGTGCAGACGGATGCCGCGGTGCGCGTGCTAGCGATGAGCTACTCCTACGACAACTTCGACGAGCCCATCGAAGGCCACGGACCGGAGATCACGCTGCGCTCCGACGTCAATACCGTCAACCACAACCTCGAGCGCGAGGTCCAGGAGCGCCTCGCCATCGCCGGCATCGAGGTCATGGAGGCGCGCATCGGCTACCTCGCCTACGCCGAGGAGATCGCGAGTGCGATGCTGAAGCGCCAGCAGGCCGAGGCCGTGGTGGCGGCGCGCCACAAGATCGTCGAGGGCGCCGTGCTGATGGTCGACGATGCGCTGCGGAGTCTCTCGGCCCGCGGCGTCGTCGAGCTCGACGGCGAGCAGCGCGCGCACATGGTGTCGAACCTGATGGTGGTACTGTGCAGCGACAAGGAGACCACGCCGGTGGTGAATACGGGGACCTTGTATCAGTAAGGGTGATTTGATTGTTCGGTGATTTGGTTGTTTGGTGGCCTGGCTACCGTTGTACGCCCAATCACGGGCCACCAAACAACCTCCCAACCAAACCACCAAACAACCGTCTTCGTGCCAGACAAGAAACGCTTCGTCCTCCGCATCGACGAGGAGACCATGAAGGCGCTCGAGCGCTGGGCCGGGGACGAGTTCCGGTCGGTGAACGGGCAGCTGGAGTTCTTGCTGTCGCGGGCCTTGAAGGACGCGGGGCGTTCGCCAAAACACGTTAAGCCAACGTCGGAGGAGCCCAACGCAAACCCAGGCGAATGAAGATCCTCGACTCTCTTCATCTCTTTCTGCTCACGCTCGGGCTAGGACTCTGTATCTACTACTATAACGTCCTCCCCGCTGAGATACCAGTGCGTTTTGGTTTTGACGGAAGTCCTAATGGATATGCCTCTCGCAGCACGCTATTCGTGATCTACGGCATCTGGTTCGCGACGGCGGCCTTGTTCGCGTTCATTGAGCGGAATCCGCAGTGGAACACGAGTTACGCTCCCGGCCTGAGCGAGGCCGAGATGAAGGTCTACCGGGCGGAGACCTCTACGCTTTTGCCGCTTGTCAATTTGCTCACGGGTGCGCTGATGCTCGTCATCCTCGGACAGGTTATCTACTCCGGACTCTACGGGCAAGACCTGAGCGATGTGTTTGCAGTTGCTCTGTGGTCCTACCTCATCGTTGTAATAGGGCTCGTGATCCGTGCCCTCCGGCGCGCGAAGGTTTTAGCGAAAGCCCAAGCTGACGACGGGAGTCATAGACGCCGGTAGTCGTCCCACGACGCTCGCTGAGCACTTACCACTTTTCACCCTGCCACTTTCCAACTTTACCCCCACCCCGCCACCGCATAATACAGCGGAATCCCCACCGTCACATTTAGCGGAAAGGTGACCCCGAGTGCCATCGGGATGTACAACCCTGGATCGGCCTCCGGGGCCGCCAAACGCATCGCCGCCGGCACCGCGATGTACGATCCGCTCGCCGCCAGCACCGCCAGCAGACAACGATTGGCCACCTCCTCGACGAAGAGTCCACTCAGCAGCGCCATCGCGATGCCGTTGACGAGCGGCACGACGATCGCGAAGGCCGTCAGGTAGAGGCCGTACTGCCGGAAGGCCCCGAAGCGCCTCGCCGTCACCATCCCCATGTCGAGCAGGAAGAGCGCCAGGAAGCCCTTAAATATGTCGGTCGTGAATGGCTTGATGCCCTCGGCCTGCTTACTATCGGCCAGCAGTCCAATAATGAGACTCCCGAGAATCAACAACACGCTGCCGTTCGTGAGCGAGTGTCGCACCACCTGCCCCAGCGAACTCCCGTCGGTCTGCACCGGATCGTAGCGTCGCATTAGCACCACGCCCACCACGATCGCCGGTGCCTCCATGAGCGCCATTACCGCCACCATGTGCCCCCCGGCCGGCGTCCCCTGCACATCGAGGAAGGCCACCGCCGCCACGAAGGTCACCGCGCTCACCGAGCCGTACGTCGCCGCCACGGCCCCGGCGTCGCTTGCGCTCAATCGCCGCTTGAGCACGAAGAAAGTGTACAGCGGGATCAGCCCCGCCGAGGCAAGTCCAAAGAGAATCGAGTACAGGATCTCCGCGTCGAAGACACTGTGCGCCAGTTCCTGCCCGCCCTTAAAGCCGATCGCGAATAGCAAGTACAGCGAAATGAACTTGCTCGACGACTCCGGGATCTGCAGATCGCTCTTCACCAGCGCCGCGAAGATACCGAGCGCAAAAAAGAGCAGCGTAGGGTTGGTAAGGTTGGCATTGAGTACATCTAGATCCATACGGCTGCTCCTTCACGGCTTTCGCCAAAACGGCCGCGAACATACCCGCGCGTTCCATAACCCGAGCACGCATTTCGCTATACTATTCATAGCCTACAGCTATTAATTGTAACCTATTGCACTCCCCAATCAACCCCGCCCCACATCAAGCGCACGTCGTAAAGCGGTAGCGTCACAATCACCCCCGCCACCATTAAGCGCGCGTCGTAAAGCGGCAGCGTCACAACCAGCGCGAAGCGCGTCACAACCAGCGGCGCAGCCGCGTCACAACCAGCGCGCAGCCGCGTCATCCTACCTTCCCCCCATGCCCCGCGTTCCCTCTCGCAAGAAACCCGCCTGCCCCGTTAGCTTACCGTTCTCCGCCTACCTCGGCGCCTACGGTCGGGCTACACGCCTGCCGCTCGGCTACGACGACCTCGCCCACTTCACCGCCGCAGTACCGTTGCTAGACGCCGAGGGCGAGGACACCCTCTGGCAGACGGTTTACTATGCCGAGCACGAACGCAGCGAGGTAAATCTAGGCCTCCGCCACATCTACGCCCTCCTCAAGACCGACGGCGACGACGATGTCCTGGAGCACCTCGAGGTGGCGCGGGTCGACTTCTGCACCTTCGGCAACACGATGCCCTTCCGCGTGCGAATCCGCAACCGTATCAACGACAACTACGACCACTACTACGTCAAGCGCGCCGACGCCAACCGCATCTACGGCCTCGAACTCGAGCACATCCTCAGCCCAAACCGCATCACCTATCTCGTTGACGGACCGACACTCATCGAGGAGCACATTGCCGGTGTCCCCGGAGACGATTTTATGGCGGCGCACCTCGACACCGCCGTCAACAACCAGATCCGGATCGCCAAGGAGTTTGTCAAGTTCAATGAGCGTTGCTTCGTGCGTCTGCTGGGCGATATGCGAGCCTACAACTACGTGGTCGATATCACGCCCGACATCGAGGGCAACCAGTATCGCCTGCGCGCCATCGACTTCGACCAGCAGAGCTATGAGTCGCGCAAGAGCTTCTACCTACCGCAATACTTCAAAGACAATCTTCCGATCATTCAGCTCGGACTCATGCATATGAGCCAAGAGTCGGTGGTCCAGTACCAACTCGAAGAGCGAACCCTCATCGGCGTACGCCTCCGCACGATCCGGGATCGCCTCGGTGAGCTGATGGACTGCATGCGGGCCGATGTGATTAGCCCGCCCGAAAAAGTTAGGGCCTTAGCCGCTGAACTAAATGCCCACCACCGCACCCGACGGTTTAGTGCTTGTGAGCGGATGGGGCAACTGGTGGCAGTCAACCTAGAACTCGTCTTAGACAAGGAGTTCCACCGCAGCATGGCCTGGGTACGGTAAACCCATAGCGGTGCGGTCGTCGAGAGTTTTGGCGCAAGCCGCACTATAGCAATGCGGAGCCAGATCGAATACGGTATCCTATGTGGTAGAGCCCGTAAGCATTGTGCGCCTTGCGTATAGCTCACCTCCTGGCAGCCTCGCGTTCGATCTCTAGAGGCACTTTGGCACTGGCCATCCCGGACACGGGGACGGCACCCGGCACCACCGAGGGCAGCCCATCAGCGTCTGTCCGGGGCGAGCCGCTGAAAACGTGCGAGAATTTGTTTTTGAAGCGCAGGAAGTAGGCCTCGAAGTACTTGTACGACGCACCCGCGATAAGGATCGTGAACAACAGAGACCCTGCGTACAGCACGATGTCCGACTGTATCCCGGCCCTGTCCATGACCGTCATGACGACCATGATCGCGATAGGATGGTACATGTATAACCCGTAGGAGATCTTCCCGAGGTAGTTCATTAACGGGTTTTCCAACGGACTTCCGAGCGCGGGATTACTCGACAGGTTGAGGATAATGATGCCGAAGAAGAAGGCGTAAAATTCGTAGTGGACGAAGGGGACCTCGATTCCTAACCAGATCATACACGTTACGAGGATCGTCGAAAACCAGAACAGGTCGCGCCGCATCACCCAGGATAGCCGGGGAGACTTTCGGTACAAGAGCACGGCGTACACGCCGCCGATCGCCATACAACTCACCGGGAAGGCCTCCCAAAAGCCCTGGAGCGTCGAAATTTTGGGGAGCACAGCCCCGAGGGGTGAGTACAAGACAGCTTTGACAGCGAAGTAGACCCCTATGACCGCAACCATCAGCCGCATGCGGTGGTGCTTGACGCGGCTTACGAGCACAGGCCAGATGAGGTAAAACTGCTCCTCGGTGCCGATCGACCAGAGGTGCCCTACGTAGGGCACGATACCCATTACGGGGATTACGAGGTTGCCGAGGAAAAAGACGTACAGCACCACCATTAGCGGCAACCGATCATAGACTACGTCCCCCTCGAAGCTCGGAAACGGCAAAAGCCCTACGTAGGGCAAGACGAAAAGCCCGGCGAATAGGATGAGGAAATACAGCGGCCATATGCGCAGGACACGCCGCATGTAAAAATCCTTGATGCCGATCTTTCCGAAACGCTTCTCTTCGACGAGCAGGAGATAGGTGATGAGAAACCCGCTGAGGACAAAGAAAAGAATAACGCCCAGTTTTCCGATCAGCGGTATCGCCGGTACCGACTCCCAGTAGTTGGTGAGCCCTGACATCCACTTCATTTGCTCGACGTGGTAGACGAGCACAAGTGCGGCCGCGAGAAAGCGCAAGCCATTGAGGTTTGGGAAATAGACCTTCTTATCGCTCATTTACCTGTTCTCTCGCAGACTCCGCGACGGAGGGGTGTACTCCAAACTCGGGGCTAGCATCTGTCGGTCAATATAGTCAAAGACCTAGCCGCAAATCGGATTCTAGTGCGTTACGACCGGCGCGAAAGTACGGAGCAGCTGCTGCCATCTTCACGATGCGCTCGCGTCACCGTTCGACTTCGCGTACGGACCTTAAGGTCACGAAACCAAGCAATTGTTGAGCGCAGGGCTATATCACGGCAGCGAAGTTAGTCCTTGGAATGGGTTAACAGCTCCTCGTAGATTGAAATTACCCAGCAAAGTGTAGCTACCGCGGCGGCTTCGACTACTGGGATTTGGAGTCTACTCACCAACTCGCTATACCGTCCTTTCGCCTAACTCCGCTTTGCCCAGCCGGGCAGTCCCAGCAAGCAACTACGTATCAACAGTAGACGAGGTCCTGAGATATGACGCTTAGCGGGTGAAGCCTTGACGTGCAAGGGGGCCAGAGCACCACAAGAGCCCACCGCCACCCGTACTTTCGCCTCAAATAAACACCCATGAACGATATAAAAAAGGACGACGGCGACCTCGGTGCGCCGGTATGGAACGTCAACGCCGAACCCGGGAGCTGCCCCTACCTCTCAGGAGCCCTCGAGAACACCGCCGGCGGTGGGATGAACAACCGAGACTGGTGGCCCAACCAGCTCAAGCTCAACATCCTGCGCCAGCACTCGACGCTCACCGATCCAATGGATCCGGACTTCGACTACACGGCTGCCTTCAACTCGCTCGACCTACCGGCGCTCAAAGCCGACCTCGCCGAAGTCATGACCGACTCGCAGGAGTGGTGGCCTGCCGACTACGGGCACTACGGCCCCTTCATGATCCGGATGGCGTGGCACGCCGCGGGTACCTACCGCATTGGCGACGGTCGCGGGGGCGCGGGCGCGGGCATGCAGCGCTTCGCGCCGCTCAACAGCTGGCCCGACAACGCCAACCTCGACAAGGCCCGCCTCCTACTGTGGCCCGTAAAGCAGAAGTACGGTAAGAAGATCAGCTGGGCCGACCTGATGGTCCTGGCCGGCAACGTAGCCCTCGAGACCATGGGCTTCAAGACCTTCGGTTTTGCCGGAGGGCGTGCCGACAAGTGGCAACCCGATGAGGACATCTACTGGGGCGCCGAGAGCGAGTGGCTCGGTGATTCGGAGCGCTACCCCGCTGGCGACCACGAGCGGACCCTCGAGCAACCGCTCGGTGCCTCGCACCTCGGCCTTATCTACGTGAACCCGCAAGGCCCCCGCGGCGAGCCCAATGCTCAGGCCGCGGCCCACGACATCCGCGAGACCTTCGGCCGCATGGCCATGAACGACGAGGAGACCGTCGCCCTCATCGCCGGGGGACACACCTTCGGCAAGACCCACGGTGCCGCTGACCCGACCAAATACGTCACCGCCGAACCCGCCGGTGCCAAGATCGAGGAGATGAGCACGGGCTGGAAGAACAGCTTCGGCTCCGGGCACAGCGAGCACACCATCACGAGTGGCCTCGAAGGTGCCTGGACGACCACCCCCGCCAAGTGGAGCAACGATTACTTCAAGCACCTCTTCGAGTTCGAGTGGGAGCTTTATAAGTCGCCCGCCGGTGCCCACCAGTGGCGCCCGGTCAACGGCGGCGGCGCAGGCACTGTCCCCGACGCACACGATCCCAGCAAGAAGCACGCGCCCTTCATGCTGACCACCGACATCGCTATGCGAGTCGACCCGGCCTACGAGAAGATCTCGCGCCACTTCCACGAGAACCCCGATGCCTTTGCCGATGCCTTCGCGAGGGCCTGGTTCAAGCTTACGCACCGCGACATGGGTCCGATCGAGCGCTACCTCGGACCCGAAGTCCCCCAGGAGGAGCTCATCTGGCAAGACCCCGTCCCGAAGGTCGACCACGAGTTGATCGACGACGCCGACATGGCCAAGCTCAAGAAGATGGTCCTAGCCTCGGGGCTTAGCGTCTCTGAGCTGGTATCGACAGCCTGGGCGTCCGCATCCACCTTCCGCGGGTCGGACAAGCGCGGCGGAGCCAACGGTGCCCGCGTGCGCCTCAAGCCACAGCGCCACTGGGAGGTCAACCAGCCCTCTCAGCTCCACAAGGTGATCATGTCCCTCAACGACATTCGCAAGGAGTTCAACGCCGCACAGGCGGGCGACAAGCGCGTCTCGATGGCCGACCTCATCGTCTTCGCCGGTAGCTGCGGCGTCGAGCAGGCTGCTGCTGAGGCGGGCTACGACGTCTGTGTGCCCTTCCTCGCCGGTCGCACCGACGCCACCGCCGAACAAACCGACATTGAGGCCTTCGAGGCGCTTCAGCCGCGCGCCGATGGCTTCCGCAACTACGACTCCGACCGCAACAAGGCCCGCACCGAGGACATGCTCCTCGACCGCGCCAACCTGCTCACGCTCACCGCACCCGAGATGACCGTCCTCATCGGCGGCCTGCGGGTGCTGGACACCAACTGGGACGGATCGCAGTACGGCGTCTTCACCGACCAGCCTGGCGTGCTCACCAACGACTTCTTCGTCAACGTCCTCGACATGGGCACCACCTGGAGTCCCGTCGACGACGAGCAGCAAGTCTTCGAGGGCCGCGACCGCAAGACCGGCAAGGTCAAGTGGGCGGGCACCCGCGTCGATCTCATCTTCGGGTCCGACTCGCAGCTCCGCGCCCTCGCCGAGGTGTACGCCTGCGACGACGCCAAGGGCAAGATGGTCGACGACTTCGTCAAGGCCTGGGTCAAGGTGATGCAAGCCGACCGCTTCGACGTCCTCCAGGGCGCTCAGCGCAAGCCGCAGTTGGCGTACGGGTAAGGCGTGTACGTTGAGTAGACTTTCGTCAAAACGAGAAAGGGCCGTTCCGAGAGGGACGGCTCTTTTTTAGTTTTAAGTTCTCAGTTTTTAGTTCTCAGTTCTCAGTTGCTCCCGCGGGGGCGACTAGTTCATATACACCCGCAGCCGCTCTACTAGCTCCTCGGCTGGGATCTGCGATTGCTTGTACGTCAACGCCAGATCGATGAAGTCGTCCACCAACTCCGAGCGTATTCCGAGCCGTAGACCCTGCCGCCGCAGGATATTGATCTCCTTATGCGCGATGACCTGATCGCTCTGCATCATGGACACGAGGCAGTAGAGTACCGCCACTCGGTCGGACTCCGCAATAGCGGGACGCCCCTTCACGGGCACGTGATCGCGGGACAGCACCACGTCTACCTCGTGCGGTTCTAGGCCGCGGTCACGGGCAAACTCATGCAGAAACTGCCGCTCCTGCGGGTCGAGATCATCGTCGGAGCGTGCCATCTCGGCGAGAATACCCAGGAGGCGTAGGCTCCGGTCGCGGTCGCTGAGCTTGTCCCAATCTTGTGCATCGTTCATGAGAGCCAAAGTAGACGGTCGGGGCTTACATCGCCAGTGCAGTCATGGCGCGTGTACCTACCGTTGCGATGGGGGGCGCCGACTAAACCCCCACGAAGTGCCCCGCCCCCAGCAGCGCGTCTACGATACCCTTTAGCTCATCGGACTTGAAGGGCTTGCTGAGGAAGTCCTGCATACCTACCAGCGCACAGGCTTCTCTGTCGGCAGCCGAGGAGTTGGCCGTTAGCGCGACGATCGGTAGGTCTTCGGCTGGGTACAGTTCGCGAAGCTTACGCGTCGCGCTGATGCCGTCGAGCACCGGCATTTGAAGGTCCATCAAGACGAGATCGAATTTGCCCGGTGAGATAGCCTCGATCGCCTCCTGCCCGTTGGCACAAACCTCGGCGGTGAAGCCCCACGACTCCACCATCTTGCGGGCCAGCAACTGATTGATCGGATGGTCCTCCACGATCAGGATGTGTGTCCGGTTGGGGTCGCGACTCGGCACCACGGCGGCACTGAGTTGCTCCTGAAGCGTAGGCGCTACCTGTAGGGCCTCGGCGGCTAGTTCGGCGGTGGCATCAATGCGCGGGAAGTGCTCCGGAGCGCGGGTCTCGCGCAGGACCTCGAACCCGTGGACCGAGCGCGCAGGCTCGTCGACGACATCCCGGAGGGGCACCCTCAACACGAAGCCGTTGCCGACTTCGAGGGGTACGTGCTGGATGCTGCCACCCATCTGTTCAACGGTAACGGCGGCCATGCTGAGACCAATACCGAGTCCACCGGTTTGGCGTTTCCAGTAGTCGCCCTCCTGGCTGAACGCCGAGAAGGCCACCGTCACCGCATCCGGCGTGAGGGTCGGGCCCCCACTGCGGACCATGATCTCGAGGTCGTCCCCGGCGCGGGTCACGTGGACAATCGGATGGAACCCGCCCCCGTGCTTGACGGCGTTGTCGAGCAACTGCACGAGCGCGTCCCGGAGGCGGCGCCCGTCGACGAGGAAGGCCTCGACGCTGGAGTGGTTGCGCAGGCCAATGTGCATCCCCTCGGGTAGCTGCAGGGAGCCAGTGGCTAGGGCTTCCGCCAAAACTTCCGATAGCTGCACCTGGCGCTCCTTGAGGCGAAGTTTGCCCGCGCGCACGTCTTCGTAGTCGAGGATCCCGGCCACCGTCACGTCCATAGCCGTCGTCGAGGTCTCGAGCGCGTCGAGGTACTTCAGCTGGTTTTGCGAAAGCGGACCCTCCGCCCTGATCATCTTGCTCAGGCCCGAGATGCCGTGCAAAGGCGTCCTCAATTCGTGACTCACGCGGGCCATGAACTGCGTCTTCATCTCGCCCGCGCTCGCGTCGGCGTAGAGCTTGCCCTCCTCGGCGACCAACTGTCGGATGAACTGGGCGGCACCCAGCACCCCGAAGGTCAAGAAGCACAGCAGCGTCAGCATCCCGCGGAGTTGGTCGACGCCGATCTCGGTCACGGCAGCTACCGCGACCCCAACCGCTAACGCCAGCAGGCTCGCCCGCGCCAGTGCAACCAACGGGTTGGACCAGCCCCGCGATACGAGTGCCTGCCCGAGCACCAGCCCACAACCCAACATCATCGGTACGTACGCCACCGGGAGCACGCGCGACGACCAGGCCATCGGCAAGACAACCGCCAACGCAGCGGCCACCGCCATCGAGATCACCAGTCCACGGCGCACCTTTGGGAAGGCCCGCAGGCCACCGGCCTCGGCGGCGTAGATCCACGTCAAAGCCAGCGTCCCGTACAGAAACAGCAGCTCGATGCGGTAGATGGCGGCGTACGGAACGATCAACCACTGAGCGGCGAGCAGGCCGGTATCGTTAAAAGCTACCAGCCCCGCAACGGCGATCGTCAAGCCCCCAAACACCCGTTGCCGCTTGGCTACCGGCGAATCCCAGGCTGCGGCCACGACCGTGAACCCGATCGCGGTAAGCAGCCCAATGACGAATAGGGTGAGGGCAACGACACGGTCTTCGGTAGACTGCAAAAGATCGTAACGATCGACAACAAATTCGCTGGCCGCGCCCCCCGGGAAGATGTCGTGGGTAGCCGCCTCGAAGGTGATGACGACGTTTGACTTGCGCGGCAGTGCAAGCACGTCGGCCGCCACGTAGTCGGCGTGTTGCTGGTAGTCGAGCGTGGGCGTCCCCCGGCCGCCCACGGCCCGCCCGTCGAAGTAGACGCGGTACGCACCATAAAACGCCGGGATGCGCAGGCCGTAGGTCTCGACCGTATCCGGCGCTTGCCAAGTGTATTGAAAGGTGCCGCCATCGACCGACTCGAGAGCGGGGTGACGGCGCCAAGGCGTTCCGGGGTGGAGGCCCTCAGTCACAGACACGGCCGCGAGGGTGGCAAGGTCCGCGCCGATGAGTTGGTTGGGCACAAAGTGCCAACCATTCGTCAAGCGTACGGGAGTGTGCTCATGGCGGACGCTACCGTGTCCGAGGAAGGCGACGAAGACGTACGCGCCGAACAAGAGACCGAAAAATAGCCAAATACCCTTTTTCATAACACCATGCTTGTGGGTAGTCTCGTCCAAAAGTGTTGCCAAACCAGGTTTACGATTTACGTACCTCCTCACTCGACAAAGCTGTCCCCAAAGGACCTGTCCCACCGGCGGTTGATGAGTGGGAAGAAGGGGATAAGCCCTTCGGCGAACTCACACCGTGCGCTAGCCCCGCGGAAGCGCGCCTTGGCCATCATGTTGACGTCGAGGATGTCGTCGGGATTCTCGGTAGCGTGTGTGCGTAGCAGGCGGCGCTTGTCCTCGATCTCGGCGTCGATGTTGATGTAGAGCTTCGGTTCGAAGTTGACCGTCTGGCTACCGGCATCGGACTCGTAGAAGTAGAGGTCGGCACTGTACAGATGGCCGGTGCGCGACATCGCCTGCACTGTCATCGAGGAGGTGGCGGCGTGATCGGCGACATCGAGCGCCCACATCGTAAGCACCAAGTCGGGGTCGGCGTGGCGCAAAATGGCGGCGAGGCTATCGACGGTAGCGGGGCGGGCCTGGATGGCGGCATCGGGTTCGCCGAGG
This sequence comes from Lewinellaceae bacterium, assembly GCA_963837005.1. Taxonomy (GTDB): domain Bacteria; phylum Bacteroidota; class Bacteroidia; order Chitinophagales; family Saprospiraceae; genus CALDTK01. The sequence goes on along the minus strand of CAWIMC010000021.1, from coordinate 35,382 downwards.
AAGTAGAGCGTGGCGTCGAGTTCGGCGGCCGTGGCGATGGCTTCCTTTTCGCGGGCCGGGCCGACGCGCCCGGGCTCGGTGCCCCCGGCGCCCATCTCGCCGCGGCTGGCGCAGACGATGGTGATGTCGTGCGTGTTGCGCAGTTGCCAGACGAAGCCGCCGATGCCGTCTTCCCAGTCGCCGGGGTGGGCGCCGACGACTAAAAGGCTGGGTTTAGGTGATTGGGCAATTTGGTTGTTGGGGGGGGCGGTTTTGGCGTGAAGCCGCAAGAGTATGGGGATGCCGCTGCGCCCAAAGCGCTCATCTACGATTGGGTAGTAAGTACGAAAGGGCTCGGCGGCGGAGACCTTGGCGAGTTGGCCGTAGTAACGGGAGTCCTGGGCGAGTTCCTCGACGAGTGCGTTGTCGATGTTCTGCGACACGTGGTGGGCGAGCAAGGCGGATTTCGCTTCCGCAAAACTGTCGATGTCGACGAAGAAGTTGGCCTCGAACTGTTGCGACTGTCCCCCGTGTTGCGCCTCTCCGTAGTAAAAATCGGCGGTGTGAATCAGCCCCGTTTGCCAGGCAGCGCGCAGGGCCATGTGGCCGGCCGCGGCGTGGTCGGGCACGTCCGCGCCCCACATCGTGATAATGATCTCGGGTTGGAGCCGTCGCATGAGGTTGGCGACGCTGTCGATACGGGCCTCGTCCGGATACACCTCCCCGTCGATGCTGCCGAGGAAATGAAGATGGGCGTCTATCGTTTTGGCGGAAGCCGTCGCCTCGGCAGTCCGGATCCGCGCCGTCTCCGCGCTCGGCGTTACCTCGGCCCAACTTTGCTCCGGCGACTGCTTGATGCCGCGCTCGCCGCGCGAGGCAATGGCCGCGTGGATGTCGTGCGTGCGGGCGAGCATGAGCACGGTGCCCCCGGCGATGCCCTCCCAGTCGTCGGGGTGGGCGGTGACGAGGAGGACGGTAGGGCGGGCCTGGGTTTGGGCCTGGACGCACGGTGCCAACCAACCCCCCACGGCTATCACTAACGCGAGGCAACACCGATCAATCTGAATCATCCGCCTAAGCTACTCGAACACCACGAGTCCCCGAGCGTATGCCAGGTCCGCTAGCCCTTCACGATCCGTCGGACGGTACGCTCGCCGCTAGTCTCAACGGTGAGGAAGTACACGCCAGCAGGCAAGTTAGCGACGTCGATGCGGTCTGCTACCGGCCCAGCGTCGACCTGCTGGCCGAGCGCATCGTGTAGCGTGTATACCGATAGCTCAGCAACCCCCGGCGCACAATCGACCCGGAGGTAGTCACCTACGGGGTTGGGGTACACCTGCACACTTATCGGGGTTGCGGCTGCGCCCGTTTTCGCGGCGACGACGGAACTGTAGCTGGCCGTGCCGTCCCCATCGCGCTGCAGGAGCCGATAGTAATAGGTGGTCGCAGGCTGGAGGCCGGCATCGCGCACGGTGTACGTCGCCCCACCGGACGCCCCGTGCCGAGCACTCACGAATCGCACGGTTTCGTAGCTCAGTCCGTCGAGGCTGCGCTCCACATAAAAGCCGGCATTGTCGCGTTCGCTAGCGGTGACCCAGTCGAGGTCGATATAGCGGACGGCGGGCCTTGCGGCAAAATTCACGAGCGTCACGGGGAGCGCGACGCCTGTTTTGGCGAAAGCCGCCTCCGTACCACACGCAGCCTGCGCACCGGAGGTCGCCACCGACACCACGTGGCCCAGGTCATTGAATCCGGTCGCGGACTGCCAAACATCGCCGCCCCCGGGCAGAAGATTCGCCACGCGAATCGCGTACTCCGGTCGCGCGGCGATGCTCACCATCGGATCGGGCAGGTTGAGCAGCAGCGCATAATCGCCGACGGGCACCGAAGCCGGGACACAAAACGATTCGGCGAGATTAGTGGTCGCACCATTCGCCGTCCAGCGCCGTGGGTCGGTCGCGACGGGGACGCGATAAACCTGCCCGTCGGCGTTGTTGCGGAGCACCAACTGCACGGCTCGGGCATTAAAAGGCGTGGCGTAGCCGACGTTGCGCAGCGACAGCGCGAGGTTCAGCACCTGACCTGGCGCGACGGTGGACGTGTAGGTCCCGGATTGCAACTCAAAACGGTAGCCGAGTTCGCGCTTGATGGCGTCCATGCAGCCCCCCGTCACCCAGTCGTCGTTGACGTCATTGTTGAACTGGCTGTTGAGGTAGCTGTAGCCGAGGCGGCGGAGTTCTGCGTCGGCGCGGGCGATAGGATCGGTGCCGGCGCAATCGTTCTGCGGGGAGTAAGCGTCGGTGCACGTCTCGCCGCCGACAGCCACGAACTCTCCCTCGGCATCGGCGTAAGGCTTCAGGTTGGTCGTATCGCTCTGTGATGGCGAGGTGCTGTTGCCGTAATCAGTAAAAGTCCCGAAGTCGTCTGGACTCGCCAGCAAACAGTCGTTGTGAAAGCCGACGCGCGCGATCCGTGTGCCATTGTAGGCGTCGGCGGCCGCGAGCGCAGCGCTGGTCGTGGGGGCCTGGATACCGTATACGAGCCGCTGCTTGAGCTGTGGGTAGCGCACCTGCACCATCCGACTGGTCGGCACTGCGTCGAGCAAGGCCGCGAGCACGTCGTTTCGGTCCTGCCAATTGGCGTCGGTGAGCTTGAAGTCCGGGCCCTGACTCGCATCCCCAAAGAAGTCAGTGTAGTAGTTCTCGCCGAAGGTCCCGATAAAGCCCATCTGTACGGCGGCCGTCACGTCGGTATTCGCCTGGAGCACGGGGGTGAGCTGTAGGATGTGCCGCAAGACCCAGACCTTGGCCGCGTCCCCATACGGCGGGCAGATGAAGCTCCCGCAGGCACCCGTCGTGATTTCGTCGGTGTAGGCAAACCTAGGGATCAGCTTTACGCCGGCCTCCCGCGCTACATTGAAGTCGTTTTGGACCGCCGCGAGGTAGGCTGCCGAGAGGTCACTCGCCTTGAAGCTCTCGAGAAAAAAGTAGCGATACACCAGCGTGGAGTAAACCTGATAGCCCGCCGAAGGTGGCGTGTTGAGCTGTCGGTAAGCCTGTAGTTCCGAGAGCACCAAGGGCGTATAGTTGCTCGAGCGGGTCTCGGAGTAGCGGTAGAAACCCCGTTCGGGATTGGCGAAGTCCAGTGGGGACGGGCTGTAAGTGACGGTGGTTTGGGCGGGGAGGGCTTGCGCCAAAACGCTCAGCAGGGTTGCAACTAAGTATTGACGGACCATTTGGGTAAGGTGCGACAAAATTTGGGGCTCGGGCCGCACAAAGCACGGCCGCCACCCCGAACGCCTAGCCGTACCGCTCCTCGACGAAGCGCTTGTAGTCGTCCGACCAACCATAGTGATGCACGGCAACCGCGAAAACCAGGACCATGACGAGCAACGGAATCCTGGCCAATAATGAGGCGTTGAGCGCGAGCAACGCCGCCACCCCCGCTAGCAGGCCAATCGCAAAAAGTAGGACTATGGCTGTACTTGCCCATGCCTTCCCCTTATAAGCCGCCACGAGGAGCACGACCGTCAGCACGAATCGCACCGCCTGCTGCGTGATCTTGGACGCGTCGACCTCCGGCATGGTACGGTGGTAGACGATGACGTTCGCTATGCTGACGAGGGCAACGGAGAGGGACACGAGTAGTGTCTTGCGATTGGAGCCCCGCGCATGCTCCTGGTCGATGATGATTGACATATGGGCACAGGTAGTTGAGGTATGGCGGCCAAGATTAAGGCGCGTGGCTTTTTTTTTGCCAAAGGTGCTGAGGGGGCGCTTGCCCTACTCCGCACGGGTCATCGAAGCCCTCCGCGAGCCTCCCAAGTAAGGGGAAGGCAGCCGCGACCCGGCCAGCATCAACGGGACATTTGTACGAATGCCCGCCGTTCGCCCTCCACGAGTGACCAAGGCGTAAACCCACCGAACGACCAACGATAGGTTGGCCAGCCCTCTGCCGTTACGTAGACGTTGTCTGCCTCCGGGTCGCTGTGGTCTACGTACAACATGATTGGGCATCCAAGGGGAAAGGGACCCTTTTCCGATGCTGCAGTGATGACCGTCCAAGCTGTCACGTCCGGATCTTGCCATACGCCTTTAGCAGCCCAACCATTGTCCATCGGGTAGTTGCAGTAGTTCCCGAGAAAGCACAGGTGGTCGAAATGAATCCCGTAGGGAAAGGTGACCAAGTGTTGATCGTCCGTGATCGACTCGAATCGCAGGTCTACCTGGCGTCCTCGCTCGTTGTAGAGCTTGCAAAAGTCCTGCAAGACGGTTCGCAAGGGTTCAATCTGAGACGATATGATCCTCACACAGTCGGTGTTGGCGACGGGTTCAGTTGGCAGACACTGGTCATCGGCCAAGGGCGCCTCAGGCTTAGCAGTCTTTAAAACCCTCCAAACCACTATCATTATCCCAAAGGCTACTAAGAGGTACACGGTAAGGTCCATAGGATTGTTCGCTCGAATTTCGGGTTTGCACGGCAGCTACGCGCAGTCGCGGATGTTATGTTCTCCGGCAAGGTGATCGTGAAAGACGGAAAGGTGGTGCGAACTGCTGTCGTCACCGGTCCGTGCAAACGCTGGCCTAAGTCCAAGAACGGGCTTTATAGGCTTAGCAGCCAGCACCGCTCCCATCGCTGAGCGCTGAAGGCACGACTCCCTACGGTGACGCGGTGTTTAAACCGAGCTTGTTGTGGGGAGCGAGTAGTGAGCTTGGTACTGCTAAACATCCGTAGGCGATACCCAGACGCCACACCCGAACACGCGCCACGCCTTACCTTCACCTAAGAATCGCAAGCTCGCCCTCATGAAAACGCTCACCCACGACACCATCAAAGCGTCCGACCTCTCGCCCGAGGACCGCGCGGACCTGGAGCGTCTTGCGACGGACAAGGGGCCGCTCAGCGAGAGCCTGCGCAAAGTGTTAGCACCTATCCTCAGGATGGTGGCGGCGGGCAGGGATTTTAGGGTGGTCGAAGAGCCCGGATTCTTGTCACCAGAAGAGTTGGCTCAAAGACTGAAACTTCCCGTTGATGCAGTCCTTCACTTGATCCGCGTGGACCGCCTCCCGGCAATCTTCAAGTCTTCAGGCTACGAAATTGCGCTCTCGGATGCCGCAAAAGTCGAACACCAGTTCCGCGCACTTCACGCCGTCATCGACGGTGGCACTGGCCTCTAAGTCGTCGTAGCGTGAAGAAGGTATTCTTGGACGCAAATGTCCTCTACCCTGTCTTGATGACGGACACCTTTCTCACTTGCCACCAGTTCGGACTCATCCAGGTCTGTTGGTCCACCTACGTCGTCGAGGAAGCACAGCGGTCGCTACTGGCGAAAGAGGCAAATCATCATCTCGAGGCAGGGATACGCTCGAGGTTCGAAGCGATGAAAACCTTCGCCCTTGGCCAGTATCCTAGATATAGTTGTTCTATCTCCAGCGAGAAATCGAACCCTACAGGAATTGTATTACCGGACCCAAAAGATATACAGGTGCTTGATGATGCACACCAAGGACAGGCAGACATCATTGTCACCAATAACTTGCGAGACTTCCCGTCTGAGCTACTGGCTCAGCTGGGCATCGAAGCCCTCACGCCAGATGCCGTCTTGACGGATATGTACCGCACCAACGCGACCATTAGTAATACAGCAATGGACTACCTGAGAGCGAGGAAGCAGCGTCCACCTTGGTCAAAAACTCACTTGCTAGATCGATTGCGGCTCAACGGCTGCGCCCAGTTCGCGGCTGAACTCGAAGGCGGCTGGACTTGACAGATACCCAACAGAACTGTTTGTAGGAGTTAAAAAATCCAGGCATCCGGGTTAAGAGCTCCTAGGTTCGCCACCCCCGCCCCCACCCTACCTTCGCCCCCAGTTTTGCCGAAAGGCGCCCAAATCCCTCACCTCATGTCCTCCGTAGCCGCCGACGTCCGCCAGATCACCATCACCCTGCCCGACGGGACCCAGAAGCCCTACCCCGCCGGGGCCACCGCCCTCGACGTCGCCACCGACATCTCGGCCGGGCTGGCGCGCAACGTGCTGTCGGCCAAGGTCAACGGCAAAGTCGTGGAGACGAACCGGCCCATCCGCGATGACGCCACCGTCCAGCTCCTCACCTGGCGCGACCCCGAAGGGAAGCAGACCTTCTGGCACTCCTCGGCGCACGTTTTGGCGGAAGCCCTCGAGGCCCTTTACCCCGGCGTCAAACTCGGCATCGGACCGGCCGTCGACGGGGGCTTCTACTACGACGTGGACCTCGGACCCGACCGCAGCTTCTCGACCGAGGACTTTAAGGCTGTGGAGGACAAGATGATCGAACTGGCGCGCGCTAAGTCGGACTTCGTCCGCACCGATGTCTCGAAGGCCGACGCGCTGGCGTACTTCACCGAGAAAGGTGACGAGTACAAACTGGAACTGATCCGCGACCTGGAGGACGGCTCGATCACCTTCTACAAGCAAGGCAACTTCACCGACCTGTGCCGCGGGCCGCACCTCGTCAATACCGCCGCCATCAAGGCCGTCAAGATCATGAAGACCGGCGGGGCCTACTGGCGCGGCGACGAGTCGCGCGACCAGCTCACCCGCATCTATGGCGTCAGCTTCCCGAAGGCCTCCGAGCTCAAAGAGCACCTCGAACTGCTCGAGCAAGCCAAGCTCCGCGACCACCGCAAACTCGGCCAGGAGCTGGAACTGTTCATGTTCTCCGAGAAGGTCGGCGCCGGCTTGCCGATGTGGCTGCCGCGCGGCACGCAACTCCGCGAGCGCCTCATCAACTACCTCAAGGAGCGCCAGGCGGACATGGGCTACCAGCAGGTGACCACGCCGCACATCGGCAAGAAGGAACTCTACGTCACGTCCGGCCACTACGCCAAGTACGGCGAGGACTCCTTCCAGCCCATCAAGACCCCCCGCGAGGACGAAGAGTTTTTGCTCAAGCCGATGAACTGCCCGCACCACTGCGAAATGTACAAGTTCCGGCCCCGCAGCTACAAGGAGCTGCCGGTGCGCTTCGCGGAGTTCGGGACGGTGTACCGCTACGAGCAGTCGGGCGAGCTCCACGGTTTGAGTCGCGTGCGGGGTTTCACGCAGGACGACGCGCACATCTTCTGTACGCCGGAGCAGGTCCAGAAGGAGTTCCTGGAAGTCGTGGCGCTCACGCAGGAGGTGTTGCACATGATCGGCTTTGACGATGTCACCGCGCAGATCTCCTTGCGCGACCCGGCCAAGCCCGAGAAATACATCGGTTCCGACGAGGACTGGGCGAGCGCCGAGAAGGCCATCATCGACGCCTGTGCCTCGATCGACATCACGACGGTGACGGCCTACGGGGAGGCGGCCTTCTACGGGCCGAAGCTCGACTTCATGGTCCGCGACGCCCTCAAGCGCCAGTGGCAGCTCGGCACCGTGCAGGTGGACTACAACCTCCCGAAGCGCTTCGAACTCGAGTACATCGGGGCCGACAATCAGCCGCACCGCCCCGTGATGATCCACCGCGCGCCCTTCGGCTCGCTGGAGCGCTTTACGTCGATCCTCATCGAGCACACGGGCGGCAACTTCCCGCTGTGGCTCGCGCCGGAGCAGTTTGCCGTCATCCCGGTGGCGGATCGCTTCAACGAGTATGCGCGGGAGGTGCAGCGGGTTTTGGCGAAGGCCGATATCATTGGCGAGGTCGACGAGCGCTCGGAGACGATCGGCCGCAAGATCCGCGATGCGGAGATGCGCAAGGTGCCCTACATGCTCATCGTGGGCGAGGAGGAGGCTGCCGCCAAAACGGTGAGCGTGCGCAAGAAGGGCGAAGGGGACGTGGGCAAGATGGAGATTGCGGCTTTCGCCAAAACGTTTGGGGCGGCGGCTTTCGCCAAAACGGAGGACACGTGACGCGCTATACCGATGGCGAACTACGGGACTTGCTCGAAGGCGGCGAGTCGGATCGCGTCGAATTCAAGGCGGCTTGGACGCGACCCGTTGCCCCGAAGGCCCGGGAGACGGTCTGTGCATTCGCGAACGACCTAACGGGCACCGGTCGGGCGGGCGTCCTGATCGTCGGTGCCCGTGACGACGGCTCACCGTCGGGGATCTCGGTCGATGATCTGTTGCTTCTCCAGCTCAACGAGATGCGCACCGACGGCAACATCGTTCCGCCGCCGTCGATGTACGTGGAGCGCCGCGTACTAGACAGTTTTCAGTATGCCCTTGTCGCGGTAGAGCCGTCGGACTCCCCGCCGGTGCGTTACGACAAGCGAATCCACGTCCGGACGGGTCCGCGCCGCGACATCGCGACCGCACAAGACGAGCGTATCCTGAGCGAGCGCTTCCGGTTCCGTAATTTCCCGGACGATGCACATCCGGTACCGACGGCGGGGGTCGACGCAATCAACAAGCGCCGCTTCGAATACGTGTACCTACCCGCGGCCTTCGCCGAGGATGTCCTCGCCGCCAACGAACGTACCTACGAGCAGCGGCTTAGCGCCTTGCGGTTAATCACGACGACGACACCCGTGCAGGCGACTGTCGCCGGGTGCCTGGCGCTCGTAGACGATGCCACCTGGCACATCCCAGGGGCCTACATCCAGTGGCTACGGATAAAAGGTATCGATCTGTCCGACCCCAAGATCGACGCCCTTGAAGGCAAGGGTGACATCGCTGAGGCCATCCGGTCGATCGATAGCAAACTCCAAGGCTTCTGCACGACCGAAGTCGACTACGGGACAACCCCGCTGGAGCGCAGGTTCAGTCTTTACCCGCTCGCCGCGCTGAAGGAACTGTTGCGCAACGCCGTCATGCACCGACGGTACGGACCGTCGAACACACCCATACACGTGTACTGGTACGACGACCGGATCGAGATCAGGAGCCCCGGCGGACCCTACGGCGAGGTCAACGTCGACAACTTCGGCCAACCCGGTCTGGCCGCCTACCGCAATCCTACTTTGGCCGAGGCCATGAAGGTCCTCGAGCTCGTGCAGCGTTTCGGTACCGGTATCAGCTACGCGCGGAGCCTCTGTGCCGCGAATGGGAATCCGCCCATCGAGTTTGAGGTAACGCAGAATTTTGTGACCGCCATCGTGCGGCCGGCTGTGCGGCTTTGGTAGCGGCCATCTGGGACTCGAGGCGCACGAGGCGCACGGAGGGAGAAACGCAGATCGCGAAGGACTTAGCTACAGTCTACCATCGCGTACGTCTCGTTTACTCTTGCGTCTTATTGTTCTCGCGCCCCTCAGCGCTTTGGTGGTCAGCGGGCTCAGCAGCCCCGCGTCCTTGAGTCCCCGCAACGCCGACTCACCCGAGGACCACACTTTACCACCACCCCGCCTTACTCCGCCACCACCGCCCGCAACACCTCGTCGCCGAGTGCATGCCGCACGTGCACGAAGTACCGACCGGTCGCCGGCAACGTAATCATCTCGTGGTAGCGCTTGTGACCGAGCAGGTGCCAGCTTATAATAGTTGGCCCTGGACGTTGAGCAAGCTACTTTGCACCTCCCCGTAGTCAGGCAGCGCGATATCGAGCACTACAGGACCGCTCGTGAGCGAGGGACTAAGTTAAGCGACCGAACCGCTTCCGCTCCGCCGCAGACACGCGACCATAAAACTATTCAGCTATCGCCAGCTGCGGTATCAGGATACCGGGGGTCTTGAGGGCTTCGAGGACATCGACCCCGAGGCGGATCGCCGTCTCGATCACCGAGCGCACCTTGCAGTACACGCGGACCCCGGCCTCGCTGCGGAACCCGCCCGAGACCTCGCACTTGACCTTTACGATGCGCAGCAACCGCTCGCTCGCACTGTTGTCCGGCGGGACATCGGCGCGCCGCAGGCACGTGAGCAACTGTCGGTAGCGCTTGCCGAGACTGCGGCGCAGCGCCTGAGCCTCGGCGCTTAATCCTCCGTGTCTGTCGAACCACTTCGGTTCGACGAGCCACTTCAGTTCGCGTCTGATCCGGCGGCGCTCGGCCGGCGCGGCCACGCGCCCGAGGGCTCCGTGGCGCGAGACGTCCGACAACACGTCCAGCAGCGACAGCGCCCAGAACGCGTCGCCTGCGGCGGCGGCGAGCCCCTTGGACGTGCGCATCAGGTGCGGGGCGCACAGCTGCTTGCGGGCGCTCGCGATCCGGAGTTGGCCGGCGTACCGGTCCGAGACGTAGGTCGCGTCCGGGAACCCGCCGGCGAACAAGTCCTCGACCACCGAGCCGTGGCGCCCGGGGCCGACGTGGAGCAGCGCCGCGTGCGGGGTCTGGAACCCCCAGATGTAGGCGTTCGCGCCGTCGATGCGGACCGTGGTCTCGTCCCCGCCGACGACCGCCGCCCCGGCAATGTGCTCGCGGATGGCCTCGACGGCGTCGACGGTCCCGCCGGAGAGCTCGACCCCGAGCGGGGTCGCAATCGCCTCACGGCATCGCTCGACGGCGAGTACATCGGCCGGGAGTGGCTAGAGTACCTGTCGCTCAAGGGTTTAGGCTTCGTCATCCGGTCTCGCGACGTAAGCGTCTAAGCAACCCCGTTTTGCCCAAGTGGCTTCCACTGATTAGGCAGCAACTCCGCGATCCGCTTAATCGGATGGCTCATGAGTCGCTTGAGCACATCGTTCAGCCAGTCCCGCTCGTTGACCCCGCACGCCTTACACGTAGCCAGTAGGCTATACAGCACCGCAATATTCTGCGCCCCGCCGTGTGACCCCGCGAACATATAATTGTTGCGCCCCAGCGCCAGGCGCCTCACCTCGTTCTCGATGCCGTTATTGTCCAACTCCACCCGCCCGTCCTTAAGCACCGCCTGCATCAACGGCCACTGATTGAGCGCGTACGTCACCGCCTTGCCGAGCCCGGTCTTCGGCTTCACCCGGTGGCGGTACTGCTCGATCCACGCCCCGAACTCGGTCATCACCGGCGCCAGGTGCTCCAGGCGATAGGCCAGTCGCGCCGCTGGCGTCATGTGCCGGCACGCCGCCTCCACGACGTACATGCGCCTAAACATCTCGAGCGCCTCGTGGGCCGCCCGGGCGAACGACAGCTGCGCGTCGAAGAACTTTCGCCGCACGTGGATCCCGCAGCCGACCAGCTGGATCGGCTGCTCCTCGGTCTGCCCGATAGCCACGCCCTCGGCCACCGGGTGCAGCTTCGCCAGCGCCGTGCGGTAGGCACCCCAGCCGTCTACTTGCAGGTAGCCAGTATAATCTTCGAGCAGTTCCTTCGGCAGACTGTGGCCGCGCCCCTTGCTGTATTCGAACGAGACCATCTTACTCACCGGGTCGCGCGCCAGCCACATGTACCCCTGGTGCCGGCGGGCGTCTTTGCCGGGCGGACCGCCGCTCTTCGATTTGTGCGATTTGGGTTTGGGCTGCGTGGACTTGCCGCCGTCGGCATTCGCCTCTGGGTCGGCCAGCACGAGGATGCCAGACTCGTCCATCTGGATGTATCCCGAGGCCAGCACCTGGCGCCGCAGCTCGTCGCGCAGGGGCCGCAGGGCGGTGGCCGCGCGCTCGATCCAGTTGCCGAGCGTGGCGCGGGACACCTCCCAGGCGTAGTCGCGCCTGAAGGCCTCGGCCTGGCGGTAGAGCGGGAGGTGCTCGACGAACTTCTTGATGATCAGGTCGGCCACGAGGGTCTCGTCGGCCACGGACTTGGCCATCACGCGATCCGGCAACTCGGCCACCGCGATCACGTCGGTGCAGTCGCGCAGCAGTTTCGGGCGATGGGTCTCCAGCACGTAGAGCTGCTGGGGGAGGAGCACGATGCGCTTGGAGACCTCGGTACCGAGGATCGCGTGGCCCGGGTAGGTAATCCCACCCTGCTCAGTAATCTGGCGCTCGACGCCCTCCGGGTCGATGACCTCCACGCGGCGCGGAAGGTGTGCCGGGATGGCCGCCCGGCCTGGGTGAGGTGCGCGAGCGGTCGATTTGGGTGACCGCACGACCTTGTCCTCGACGTCCGCAGGCGATTCGGGGAGCATGGTCCCGAACAAGCCGAGTTGTTGCTCGTCGAGATTAACCGCGCCGGAGCGCTGCTCCGTGGAGCGACCGAACAGGGCGCGCGTGAGTTTGCTGAGCTGTTCGGCGAGGGCGTCCAAGCGCTCGGTGAGGGCCGCGATCTCGGCATCCTTCGCGGCGACGACGGCCAGGTGTTGTGCTTCGGGGATCATGGCGACTAAGGTACGGAATCGATGCCTCTCAACCTAGCCGAAACATCAGTAAACGCTAGGTTCTTTGCACATTCCGGTAGCGTTCTCGACGCTCCACGCGCTCCAGTTTTATGCCCGCGATCATGAGCGCGAGCGTCTCGGGGGTGATGGTTAAGTGTGCGTGGTCGACCGAGGTTCTCGGCAGCTCGAGGGTCCCGCGCTCGAGGCGCTTGTAGTAGATCGAGAAGCCCTCCGGCTCCCAGGTCAGGAGCTTGCGACCAAATGGGGATGGGGCCCCGCTTGGGAGCTAGTCGCGCCTACGGTTGACGAACACGTACACCGCGCCGTCGTCGGGCTCGCGGCCGAGGGCCGCGCGGACCACGCCACTGAGTCCATCGAAGCCCTTGCGCATGTCGCACGGCTCGCCGTAGAGGTAGAGCTTGACGTGGGGCGAGAGCGCGAGCATTAGGCGGGCATCGGGATGCTCACGCGGGTGCCGTCGGGGAAGGTGATCTCGATGGCGCGATCTGCGTTCGACGGCGGGGTTGCACCATGCGCGGGGGAGGCGACGTGCAGCTCGGCGAAGCCGGCTGTCCGAGATGCCACGGCTGGGGTTGCCGCAGGGGCACCGGCGTCGATTTGTTTCTTGCGCCAGTACGAGAAGGTGGCGAGTTTGACGTTTTGCCGTTCGCAAAACTCACGCTGCGATAGGCCGCTTTGGCGCCAGAGATCGGGGAGGTGGGATAGGTTTGCCATGCCGGTGAAGCTTGGCGCACCGAAGATCTCTCACAAGACGGGGTTGCTTAGACGCTTACCTCGCGACTATGCCCACTTCAGCTTCGTCGACGCCTCCGGCCCGGGTCAACCCCGCTTGCGCGAGGCGATCCGGAGCGTCGAATCGAGCGGCAAGCCCAACCGCGCCAAGCGCTTCGCGTTCCGCTTCGACGCCGACGGCCCGCTGCTCTGGTACGTGATCGCGCGCAACCCCCACCCGACGGCAAGGGCCAAGGCGCGCGTGATGCTCCTGATCACGACCCTCGACGAGAGCCCCTACGCGACCGTCGAGCGGTACCTGCTGCGGTGGAAGATCGAGCACTACTTCAAGCATCTCAAGTTCAACGGATTCGAGCTCAAATTCGTCAACCTCGGCGATCCCGAGCGCCGACACTTGCTGATCGCGGTGGTCGTATTCGCCTACATCTGGTCGGTGATCGAAGGGTCAGCCACCCACGCGACGGCCAGACCGATGAAGCCCCACGGTTCAGATAAACGCGTCTACAAAGCTGCTTCCGCGTTGCGGCACGGCGCCGACCGAATGAGGGAGTTCACCGTGGACCTCGTCACTTTCGCCCGCTACCTGGTCACGATAATCCGAAGAGTGATGTCCGGATTTAGGTCAATTTATTTACTCAATGTATAGCGGTGTGGGGCGGATGCACTACTGCATTAGGCTAGATTAGCTCGCAGAAGTACTGAACAGTTACAACAGATGCCTACACACTTTGAGAAGTAACGAATGAAAAGCAACATCCGGGTAGATGGACTTTGTAAGAAAACCCGAGAGTCGTGTAGTAAACTTCCTGTGGCCGAAGGTCGCGAGGCTCAAAGAACTTAAAATGGCCCTTAAACCTCGTGCACGCCGAGCGCTAATTCTGAACGAATGGCAAAACGATTGGGGACTCGATCTCAACTCGCATCAGATAGTACCCCTGAGAAAGGGTCTCGAGACCACTAAGTTCGCCATTGGACTCGGTTATTCCGCGCCACACGAGACGCCCTGTCGCGTCGAGGATAACAACGGGCACCCCAACGTTGGCACCCAATATGTGTACTACATCACCGGCGGCAGTAGGATTGGGGTATATGGCGAGAGTAGCTTCGATCCCATTATTCACAGTGACGGCAACCACGTCGGACAAATCCTGAAAACCGTCCCCATCCACGATACGTAGACGATAATAATGTGTGCCAGAACTAGCTGTAGCGTGGTCGAAGCCGTATGTCGCTCCGCCACCATCGAGGCCGATGGTCAATACCCGACCAATAGACTTGAAGATGACCCCGTCTGAGCTGTGCTCCACATCAAAGTGCACAGTGCCCAATTCAGAAGCTGTGACCCATGCGATATGATTCTCTCTATCACTGCGAAAGACGGACAAATTAGTTAATTCCGCAGGTAGAGATGGTTGGCAATTTGTGCCTGAAGGAATGTCATCGGAGAGCGACCAGCCTTTCGTACCTGTTAGCACGTCTCGAGCCGCCTGTGCATTGGTCCCATACTCTAACCCTCCAACTCTTCCTAAGTTACGGCCGTCTGGTGCGGCGGACGCTAATGCGACGAGCAGCGACGAATAGTTCGCACAAGACAACCCGGAGAGGTCGAGCATACCAAATAGAGAGACCTGGGCGTTGAGCCTCGGTGCCCACGCTGAGAGATCCTGATCAAAGGCGGTTTGCGGGGAATTTCCGAAGCTACCTTGCCGACTTGTAAACATCCCGGTCATAACTGTTACAGCTGATACGTCCCAATCTCCAACTGGCTGGTTGAATGCATTGGCAAGCAGGAACATGTTGTTCATGTTTGTCACCGCAGACACATCCCAGTCATTAATGGGTTGATTGAAAACAGGCGCATAGGTAAACATCGAGTTCATATCCGTTACGGAGGACACATTCCAATCATTGAGCGGTTGATCAAAGGCTCGAGCAAAGGCGAAGGCGGAAACCATGCTCGTCACGGAAGATACATCCCAGTCGCCAATAGGCTGGTTAAAACTGGCTGTCTGAGCAAAAATTGCATCCATATTGGTGACAGAAGATACATTCCAAGCTCCAATCGGCTGGTTAAATGAACCAGTAACTGAAAACATATTGGCCATATTCGTTACGGCGGAAACATTCCAAGAGCCAATAGGCTGATCAAATGTAAGTGCAGCGTCAAACATATTACGCATCGTGGTTACTGAGGATACATCCCAGGCGCCTATGGGCTGGTTAAAAGCAAAGGCGCCGGCAAACATTCCGCTCATAACCTGCACACTCGATACATCCCAATCACCGATTGGTTGATTGAAGGCTTCTGCTCGCAGCATGGAGTTCATGTTGGTTACGTTAGACACGTTCCAGCTACCTATAGGCTGGTTAAAAGAGGAGGCGCCGAAGAACATCAAGGCTAAATTAGTAGCCGCAGAGACGTCCCAACTATCTATAGGTTGATTAAAGGAAGACGCTCCCTGAAACGTTCCACTAAAATCCGTCACCGCAGATACATCCCAATTGGCAATCTCACCATTGAAGTTATCAGCATTTCTAAACATGCCGGACAGACTTGGTCCAAAAGATAAGTCCGGAAGATCAACGGCTGTGAAATCGGTAAGCAAAGTGGCATTCGAGAACATGTAGAACATTGATTTCCACCGCGTTGTCCCCCACTGCTCAACGTCAATAATTGAAGATGCGTTCGTTCCTCCATTTTGTATACTGGCAAGATCTCCCGCTTCAAACGCAATGGCGACCGTCCCGCCAGGCGTTAAACCAGTGATTTGCACAGTTTTATAATTAAACGGATCAAGGCTGGTAAACGAACCTTGGGTTACTGCCCCGTTCGGACGCTCTTGAAATTCGTAGTCTACATTGCCTCTAAATGCACAAAAGCTACAGGGTTTCGAGCTAACTTCTTCCGAGACTTGAACGGAAAAAATCACCCTACCGTTAGCTGGGACGGCAAATACCGCACGATAGTCATTAGGACCGCCCTGCGCCTGGGTATTGAGAGGAGCAAAAGCAAGTAGGATGAGCAAGATGCCCACGACTCCATGCAAGTGACTGCTTCGAACATCCTTGCTGCGCGAGGCAGATTCGATAGTGCTTTTAGCAGAGGCCGGGTGTTGGTGTATTACTGTAGTCATGCTGCGAAGAAAATTAATGAGGTAGTTTGAAACTTGTCGTTTAACTGAGAGAGGCAATGTAAACATCTCAGGTTTTCAAAAGACAATGCCGTAGTCGAGTTCTATTTTTCACGGTCTGGCAATCGGAGAGAAGAAACTGGCGCTGGCGAAGCCATCCGACGGATCGATGCGAGGCAGGCCAGACTGGAGATCGTATAGCAAACATAGCACGCTTTTTACGATTAGCAAATTGCAGAGCCTTCGTTAGGTCCCTCCCACACCGTTTCTACCCTGAATCTGCCGAGTTTCCGGCGGTTAAACGCATAGGTTTGTTCTAAACGGAGTCGATAATAAACTGATAATCAGTAGGTTGACAAATTCCGTTGCCGTTCAGAACATTGCCTTAAATATTCGCTCCACTGCGGCTCCCTAGGGTAGCCCTGGACGGTCCGGCTCGTCGATCTGATCTCAGCCACCTAAGTACCAACCGGCGCGAGGCCCGCCCGACCGAGCCGCCCTACCTTCCCGCGTCATCAAGCGATCCCTAGACGACAACCTGTGTATCCGACGAAGGCGCTCAGTCTCTTAGCCGTGGTGCTGTTGACGACCGTAGGTACCTACGCCCAGTCCAGTCCCACGCCCGCCCAGGAAGCCCGCTACCATCAGGGCGCGAGGCTACTGGTGTCCTTCAAGAACGACAGCGCCTTCCTCGTCCTCGACGCCCTATCGCGCGAACTCGAGGCTACGCCATTGTTTGACTCGCCGTTCGGCCTCCGCGTACGGTTCCGCCGCGCGGATGCCCTCGAGAAGGACCAGCGCGACAGTGCGGCCCTCGCGGCCCTGCTCCGGGTCCGTAGCCGGAGCGAGGCCACGCAGGTGTGGGATGTGGCCGCCAACGCCGCCATTGTACTTGCACTACTCTACGAGAAGATCGACAGGCCCGCCCCCTGCCTGAGAAACCTCGATTATACTCGCGGGCTGCTGGCAAAGTATCCGGCGCTCGACACGCTGTATCCGCTGTGGTGCATCCGGATTGCCTCTTACCACCGCATCTTCGCCGACCGCGACTCCGCGATCTACTACACGCATGAAGTCCTGCGCACGGCACCGCTCTACCGCCAGGACGAAGAAGAGGCCGTCGGACATATGCTAATGGGTTTGCTGCTCAAGGGCCGCACCGATTCGGCCCGACTCGAGCACGCACTCGCGGGAGCGAAGGTTTTCCGGCGGCTCGGGGACTGGACCGGCTACGGCGCTATGATCGCGGGAGCGGTCGGGTACTACGTCGAACTTGGGAGCTACGACCAGGCCCTGCAGTACAACGACTCCACCATTTACGCGGCAACGAGGTCGTTCGCCGGCGGGCACGAGACGAGGTGGCCGTTTGCATTTAGCTACCGAACCCGCGCCGAGATCTACCGCGCCACCGGCGGGCTGGACTCCGCATGGCACTACCTCGTCCTCGCCCACGCCGCCGAGCTCGAGGTGTTGCAGGACGAATCCAACGAAAAGGTCCTGGCCCTTGACGCTCGGTACGAGGCCGATGCCCGTGAGGCAGAACTCACCGAGCAGGCGGAGGCCCTCGATGCCTCGCGCAGGCGCCTTCGGCTGGCCGGGGGACTCGCCGCGCTAATTGCGGGACTGCTCGTCCTAACGCTGCGGGCGTACCTACTCCTGCGGCGCTCGACGAGGAGCGTCCGGGGCCTCAAGCTCGCCGCCGAGGAACGGGCGCGCGTCTTGCAGACGACCCTCGCGCGCGAGCAAGACCTCCAGGGCGAGATTCACCACCGTGTCAAGAACAACCTCCAGGTCGTCATCTCGCTCATCGCCCTCCAACGAGACACGATCTCGGATGCCGGAGTCCACGACAAACTCCAGGCTATGGCCAATCGCATCTACAGCATGGCCGCGATCCACGACGTGCTCTACCAACAAACCGACAAGCACGCCGTCGATATGCAGGCCTACCTCGAGGCCATCTGCGGCCACCACCAAACCCTCACCCAAGGTCTCGGCGAACTGCACTACTCGGTGCGGGCCAACGCAATCGCGCTCAACCTCTCGACCGCGACCCCGCTCGGGATCATCGTCACGGAGCTACTGACCAACAGTTCGAAGTACGCGCGGACCCCGCACCAGCAGTTGGTCGCCGAGGTGACCGTAAGGGCGGTCGGCGATCGGTTCCAGTTGAATTATCGCGATAATGGGCCGGGATACCCATCCAACGAGTTCACCCGCCGCGAGACGGGTCTGGGGCACTACCTCGTCCGTAGCATGGTACGCCAGTTGCAGGGCAGTGTTACGAGCGGCTCCGCGGACGGGGCCTACGCCGACATCACCTTCGAGCAAACCTACTATAGTTGATCACTCAGGCCCCGGGCACCATTCTCATCGTCGAGGACGAAGTCCTGATCGCCGACGGGATCGAGCGTAGCCTTCTCGCGGCGGGCCACCGCGTCGTCGGCCAGGCGATCTCGTACCGGGAGGCCACCGCGCTCGCGCTCGAGCACTACCCCGACCTGGCCTTGCTCGACATCCGGATCAATAGCCCGGAGTCCGGCATAGACGTCGGGGCCTACCTAAACGGACTCCCGCAGCCCATCCCATTCATCTACCTCACGTCCCAGTCGGACGCCGCCCACCTCGCGCGCGCAAAGGCCACCGCTCCGCTGGGCTACCTCGTCAAGCCAATCCAGACCGAGAGCCTGCTGTCCTCTATCGAGGTCGCTCTGCACAACCACCGTCGAACCCGGGCGCCAGCCACCCTGCCGTGGCTGCCCGCGGGTCCGGAGCATCCCGCGGTCGAAGCCGACGACATCGCCTACCTCAAGGCGGACCACGTTTACGTCGAGGTGCACCTCCGCGGCGGACGCGTCCTGCACCTCCGCGAGTCCCTCGGTGTCCTCCAGGCCAAACTCCCCGACTACTTCGTCCAATCCCACCGCAGCTACGTCTTTGATATGAGGGCGGTCACGCGGATCAGCGTGCGCGGACTCCATCTCCGCGACGCGATCATCCCCGTGAGTAGATCGAGGACCCAGGAAGTTCAGCACTGGATGGCGGTACTGGACGCAACCCGGCGGATGCCAAGCGCCGACATCCAACGCGAGAGGTCAATCACGCGACAATAGCGTCGAGATAGATTACCGAGCACCGGGCTCCGGGCCGTGGCCCCGGTAGCGCCGCGGCCTGCGCAGGTCGTGTCCTTGAGAGCGCTCGCCGCATGCCGCGAACGGGGGACTAGGCTGGCTCCGGGCTCCGGCGAGAGCGGTTCTCGGGTCTAGCGTCCAGCACCCCCATACTCCCACAGGCCGCGTGGATTCGCGCGGACCAAGTTTTGGCGAAAGCCGACATGCGAGGAGAGGGCTTCCGCCAAAACGGTCGACCTGCAATAAAAGGGATTCGCGTAGGCGAGACGGCGGTGGAGGCTTCCGCCAAAACCTTTGAAGCCGCGGCGAGTATAACGGCGGAGACGAACGGAGCACCCCTCCTTGAAAAGCCCCGACCCGGACCAATCCGGGGCCGGGCTTCCTGTCTGAGCGCCAGCGCTACTCGATGATGATACGCTCGGCGTCAAACGAACCGTCGGCGTACTCCGCTCGCACGAGGTACATCCCGGGCGTCACCACGTGGCCGGTTCAGCCGTCCCTTCCGCGCGTAACCCATTCCCACTCCCCGCAACTCCCCCACGCCGAAGTTGCGGACATCGCCACGGCCCCGCCCCGGCCCCCGGTCACCTTTGCTTCACCAAAGGAACGACGACCATGATGACCCTCCGGACTTCTACTTTCCTCCGCCGCTTCGCCGTCGGTTTTGCGGCCACGCTACTGCAACTCGCACTCCACGCCCAGGGTCCGGCCCCGAGCCCTAGCCGAACGGTTGAGGCGACGATTACGGCGGGTATCGGCTCCGACTTCCTCTCCGGAGACCTGGGCGTACGCTAGAATCCACACCCGAACGTAAGCCTCGAGGCGGAGGTCGGCGGCGGGAGCTGGAAACGCGACATCAACGCCGCCGCCGGCCAGCGCCTCCCGAGCGGCATTACCGAGGGCACGCTCCAGAGCAACGCGATGTACGGGTTGCGGCTCAAGTTCTACAGCGGCCGCGAGCACACCGGTGTATTCGGCGGGATTGGCATTGTACAGCAGGGCTATAAAGTCAACGTGAATTCAAAATTCGCCCGACCGCAGGCGCCTGGAGCTTATAGCACTGGCCAGGGGGTGATCGGGTTTATCGTTGCCTTGTTCTCGGGCTCGGGTCGGTCTTACGACAGCTACGCCACCGAGGCAACGGGCACCGTGCGGGGGCTCAATCTCACCGGCGGTTACGCGATGGCTTTCTCGGGTGGGCAACGCGTCGAGGTAGGCCTCAACTACGTGGCGCGCGCCTTCGGCGACAAGACCTTCACCTACGGCACGCAGACCGGTGCGAAAGAGTTAAGACTAGATGATCACTTCGGGAGCAATTCGCTGCGCCTGGAGATAAAGTACGTGGTGGGACTATTTCGGTAGGTTTTACCGAAAGGCGTTAAAATCGTCCAATCCCGTGAAGGAGTACGGAGTTGCGAAGTCTGCAACTCCTCCGCGCACGAGTTGCGAGATGCGCAACTGCTTTCCTGTATGGGGGGCCGAGTTTTGCTTTCGCCAAAACGCCCGCCATGCCTACAGTCCGAAGTTCCTGTTCTCTACTGAGTATCCTCCTGATTACCTGGTGCGCTCCTCGGACGGCCCGTGCGCAGGTAGTCTCCGATGAAAGGTTTGCGGCTGCCGTCAAAACTCCCCAAACCCAATCCCCGTACGCCGATCGTCAGCTCCCCTCCAAGCTTGGCTACGCCTTCGGTCCCGAGCTCGGGATCGTGGGGGCAGCTGTCACACCACTCGACCTCCGCGTAGGACTCGACGACAAGTGGGCGCTACAGACGGCGATCACTCTCGGGGGACCGCTGCACTTCGACTACCCCTACCGGGAGATTGATGGCTCGATCCTCAAACTCGTTCGCTTCTACAGCCCCGGCAACCTTTCGGCGAGTCTGCGACGCTACCAGCGCACCGGACGCGGAGGTTGGTTCGGGTCGGCGGGCGCCCGGCTACAGGCCTACCGCGTCACGGCGGTCACGACCGACCCCACGCTCGGCGGCACGATCATCTCGGCCATCTTTCCGATCTTCTTTGTCACGGGCGACGGCCCCGACGATACGAGAATCCGCAGCCGCGGCATTCGACCGGCTGCCTACCTCGGCGGCGGCTACGCCTGGCGCAACGGCCGTGGGAACGCTAACGAAGTGAGCCTGCGCCTAGACCTCAACGTGTTGCAAGGTCTCGGATACAAGGTTCGGGACGGGACCGACGGCCCGATCCGCATGCGAGACCTAGGCCGGGACATGTCCCCCGTGCGGGCGGCGGTGATGGTGGAGTATCGGCTTGTGATCGGGGTGGGGAAATCCGCCGGGTAAACTCTGGACTGGGTGGGGTGTCGCAGCTTCGCAGCTCTGCTTGAATCCTGTACTGCAGCGGTCCGACAGCGCAGCGGTCCATAGTCCAACAGCGCAGCGGTCCAAAGTCCAACAGCGCAGCGGTCCTTCATTCCACCCTCAATACTCCTCCGCCCCGTACCACTCCTGCCCCCCTTGCTTCCCCGGCGTAGGCTTCAGCGGCATCAAATCACCATCGGTGGTGCCCAACCACCGCCATAGACTTGCTGCCATGCCACGGATCGTGTCCTGCATCGCAGGCTCTGCAATCAGGTTATTCGCCTCGTGCGGGTCCGCGATCACATCGTAAAACTCGTTGCGGTCCCAGATGCCATTGTAGCGGATGTACTTGTAGCGATCCCCCCGCATAGCGTGTACCGTAGGCGTCTGTGGGAAGGCCCGCTCCCAGTAATATTCGTAGGGGACGCTCTTGCGCCAGTCGGCGGGCTGCTCGCCGCGCATCAGGGGCACTATCGAGACGCCACGGTAGTGCGTGGGTTGCGGAGCACCGGCCAGGGCCAACACCGTCGGACCGATATCCACGTTCTGCACCAACTCCTCGCTGCGACCGGGCACGACGATTCCTGGTCCCCAGGCCAGCATCGGGACCCGCATCGACTCCTCGTAGGCGTGACGCTTGTCGATTAGGCCGTGCTCCCCGAAGCTGAAGCCGTTGTCGCCCATGTACATCACCACCGTCGGACGACCGGCCGCAGTCTCGGTTTTGGCGAAAGCCAGCACGTCCCGAACGCTCTCGTCCACGGCTCGCAAGGCCTCCAGGTAGGCGACGTAAAAGCTGTCGAACGGGATCTGCGCATTGTACATAAAGTCCACCCCGTGCCAGGAGTGACGTTGGCGCTTGACCCACAGCGGCACGTCGGCGTAGTCGTAGTCGATCGCCTTGGCACGTGCGAAGGCATCGGCCGGCATCGGGGGCGCGCTCAGCGGCTCCTGGTCCCAGAGTGCGCGCGTCTTGGCGAGTTGCTCGGGGGTCGGCGGCCACATCGTGGGCGGGTAGCTGATCGAGAGCTTCTTGTAGGTCCCGAGGTGGCGCTGCGCGGGTTCGAACTCGGCGTGGACGGCCTTGTGGCTCAGGTAGGCGAAGTAGGGTCGGTCGGTCTGTTCCTTGGCCCAGTCGAGCGTAAGGCGCGTAAGCAAATCGGTGGTGTAGGTCGTGTCGGGGTAGCCGATCGTGACGCCATCCTCGTTGAGTTCGATGCCGTAGTAGGTGCCTTGCCCCCGGAAGCTCACCCAGCGGTCGAAGCCCGGTCGCTTCTTCGCGCTCGACTCGCCCATGTGCCATTTGCCGAAAAAGCCAGTCTGGTAGCCAACCTTCTGCAGTTCCATCGGGAAGAACTGTAGCGTCGTGTCCGCGAAGGAGGAGTTGTCCACCACCTTGTGCTCGTGCGCGTACTGGCTCGTGAGGATGGACGCGCGGCTGGGGCTACACAGGCTCGTCGACACGAAGGCGTTCGCGAAGTGTCTGCCGTCGCGCGCCATTTCGTCGAGGGCCGGGGTCTGGAGGCCTTTGAACCTTCCGGTAAAACCCATCGCGTCGTAGCGGTGGTCGTCGGTGAGGATGAAGATGACGTTAGGGCGCTGGGGGGAGGGCGGTTTGGTGGTTTGGTTGGACGGTTGATCGGTGGTTTGGTTGGACGGTTGATTGGTGGTGGCGGTGCTCGTCTGGCGTTGGGCGCTGCAGCCGAGGGAGGCCAGGAGCAACCAGCAGAGGATAGTGGTATATCGGTTGGGCATGGGGGAAATCTAAAGCGACTCCCGCAATCGCAGCGCGGCAAGCTTCTAATTAGTACCTCACTACCACTACTGCACTCGCGAGTCGGACCGCCTCGCAGCCTAGTTGGCCTGTGCATAGCGGACCTCAATGCTGCGAAGCTCTACCCCCTTCTTTGCAGCAGCGACTGCCACCCCGTTGGCCCCGCGCACGACACAGCGTAAAGCAAGCGTATCCGGTCCCTCCAATAAGTCGAGTTGGCCGACATCGGAGGGGAGCCAATCCTTGTAGTACCCTTCGTCGCGGATCACCCGGTCTTTCGAAGCCCCGAGGAGAGGCTGCACGTTGACGGGTACCTGCGTCCACGCCGTCGCGCCGCCGCTACCCTCCTGGCGGAACTGCACTTCCACGTTCGCCTCCGTTGAATCGAGCGCATACCAAATCATTACTGCGTACTTACCCGACCGCAACACATGAACGGGCCAGCGCACCGCAGCGGAGGTATCGCGCCAGGGCATCGCGTAACTACTGTTCGGATAGCGATTACTAAACGTGACGCCCCGACTCGCGGTCGCTTCGCCTGCACTCAGAGGCGTCGCTCGCGTGTCGGAGTAACCAACCAGGAATGGTCGGGGCTGCCTGGGGGCCTGCTGGTCCATCAGGAAGAGGAAGTCGGCGCGTTCTTCCTCCAGGGCATCGGCGATGGCGATGTGCTGTGCTCGAATGTCGATGGTTTGCCCGCGGTCTGCGACGACATCGTACAGGCGACCCTGCTCATCGAGGAGGTAGCGCCCTTGACGCATGGCCGCTCGGTTGCTCCAGGCCCGCACGATGGGCACCTCCGCAATCGTAGCTTTCGGGTCGGTGAGCCTTTCGGCAAAACTCCGCCCGACGGTAGTAGGCGTACTTACGTTAACCCGCACGTAGGCGAGGATCGTGGACATGATGTCACGAACGCTGAGGGGCGCGGTCTCGATTTGACCGGCCGCAATGCTCCCCGGCAGACTCACGAACAGCGGCGACCGCGTGCCACCCTCGTCCACAGAGCCTTTGCGCCCGCGCATCCCGGCGTTCCAGCGCCAGTTGTTCGGACCGTTGTCGCTCATGAAAATGACCAGCGTGTTTTGGCGCAAGCCCAAACTATCCAGCGCGCGCATCACCCGCCCCACGTTCCAGTCGATGTTCTCGACCATGGCCAGTCCCGCCTGCGTGAAGACCGGATCTTCCTCACCCTGCCCGTTGCCGAGACTGTCGAGTGAGCGTTTGGCGACGGCGTCAAACCACCGGTCCGGCACCTGCATCGGCGAGTGCGGCGTCGGCAGGCTCAGCATCGTGAAGGTCGGCCCCTCGCGCTCGCGACCGAGCCACTCGATCGTCTTGTCCGTAAGCTGGTCGGGCAGGTAGCCACTGCCCCGCACGATGGTATTGCCGTCCTCCAGCATCGTGGCGTCGAAGTAAGTGGCCCAGTGCCCTTCCGTAAAGCCGAAGAACTCCTCGAAGCCACGGTCGAGGGGGTGGTTCGGCGCCTGCCTGCCGTTGTGCCATTTGCCGAAGAGGGCGTTGCGGTAGCCGGCTTTCGCCAAAACCTGCGGCAGCATGATTACGCCGGTGTCGACGCGCTCCTCGCCGGCGCCCGTACCCGTTACCCCGAGGCTCAGTGCATGCCGACCCGTGAGCAACTCCGCCCGCGTCGGCGAACAGACGGCCGACACGTAAAAGTCGGTAAACTTGATGCCGGAGCGCGCGAGGACGTCGAGGTGCGGCGTGCGGATGTTCGGATTGCCGTGCAGGGAAAGGTCGCCCCAGCCCATATCGTCGGCGACGATGAGGAGGACGTTGGTGGTCGGCGCGAACCTGCAGGAACTCCCGATGCTCCCGCACAGAAAGCCAACGCCGAGCACGGCAGGGATGAAGCGCGATGTCACGGTGGGAAGATAGGTCCAGACGGCTAACGTAACCTCGTATCGGAGCCGCCGTCCTCAGTTATGGCGAAAGCCGTCCCGGCTCCCGGACACGAGCGAGCGGTCCGCGAAAACTAAAGCCCCCAACACCCCACACGCGCCCCCAAAGGCGCGTCCGTCCGACATCTTTGTGTTTCCTTTGCCGCCCTTCTACCTCCACACCTTACATGGGCTTCTTCAGCTTTTTTACCCAGGAACTCGCCATCGACCTGGGAACCGCCAATACGCTTATTATTCAGGACGGCGTCATCGTGATCGATGAGCCGTCAATCGTGGCCGTCGACAGACGCACCAACCAGACGATCGCCGTCGGGCACAAGGCGATGCAGATGCACGAGAAGACCCACGACAACATCAAAACCATCCGGCCCCTGAAGGACGGTGTGATCGCCGACTTCCAAGCCGCCGAGGCGATGATCGAGGGACTGATCAACATGATCGGTCGCAAGCGCAGCCTCTTCTCGCACATGAAGATGGTCATCTGCATCCCGTCGGGCATCACCGAGGTCGAAAAGCGCGCCGTGTTCGAGTCTGCCGACCACGTCGACGCCAAGGAGACCTACCTGATCCACGAGCCAATGGCCGCCGCGCTCGGCATCGGCATCGACGTCGAGCAACCGATCGGCAACATGATCATCGACATCGGGGGCGGGACGACCGAGATCGCCGTCATCGCGTTGAGTGGCATCGTGGCCGACCAGTCGATCCGCATCGCTGGCGACGAGTTCACCTCCGACATCATGTCGTACATGAAGCGCCAGCACAACATCCTCATCGGCGAGCGCACGGCCGAGCAAATCAAGATCCACATCGGGTCGGCGCTGCACGTGCTCGAAGATCCACCGGAGGACTACGCTATAAATGGGCGCGATTTGATGTCCGGCATCCCACGACAGATTGCGGTGAATTACCAGGAGATCGCCCAGGCGCTCGACAAGTCCATCTCGAAAGTGGAGGACGCGGTGCTCAAAGCGCTGGAGACTACGCCGCCGGAACTGGCGAGCGACATCTACCGGACGGGCCTCTACCTTACTGGTGGTGGTGCACTCCTGCGCGGTCTGGACAAGCGCCTGAGTCAGAAGACGAAACTGCCGGTGCATGTCACCGAGGATCCGCTACGGGCTGTCGTGCGCGGGACGGGGATTGCGTTGAAGAACATCGGGAAGTTTAGCTTTTTGATCCCGCGGAAGAGTGTGTAGTCGACTAAAATTACCGCTACTTACGCTTTCGACGCAGGGCCATAATCTCGTCGAGGGCGTCGAGGTTGGCGTCGCTATCGAATATTGCCATACAGGGCACGGAAAAGTCTTGGATTGCAGTGCTAATAAGCTGCTCACTAAGGCCGATCGTTTCGCGTAAGAGATAGGTACCATCAGGCTGTAAATCGTGGCACTCCACTCTTTTCGCTTTTGCGTCAACTATCCAGTATTCATCGACGCCATTAGCGGCGTAAGAAATAAATTTTCGGCCTCGGTCGATATCCTCTGTCCCCTTGCTCAGCACTTCGGCCACAAAGTTGGGCGCGATGAAAAAGAGTTGATCTTCCGTAAAAGCGCGCGCCCGGTCGGCAAACCAAAAAGCGACATCCGGCTCGAAGTCATCGCGCTTCAAACGCACGAGCAGCTTTTCGCTCCCGACGTACCCAATCTGCTTAATCCTTGAGTACGGCGACAGAAGGGAGGTAAGCAAAAGCGTCGCATCCGCGTGCCGCTTCATCACCGGCGAGTGCACAACGATCTCCCCGTCGATGAATTCGGCCTTCTTATCCTCGTCGAGCCACTCGTAGAACTCCTCGCGGCGGCGTTGCTCCGCGGCAATCTTCTCTTGGACTGCGGAAACGATCTTTTCGGCGTCGTGGCGGTGGAGCAGTTGCTCGACGGCGTCCTGGTCTACGGCCTTGGTCATAACCCGAAGGTAAGCACGTGCCGCGTTACGGTGTCGCCACCCTACCTTCCGACCATGCCGACCGACGACCTCACCCCCGATGAGCGCCTCCGCCTCCAAAACGAACTCACCAAGGCGCAACTCGAATCCGACCACGGGGCCATGTTCGGCTTTGGCGAGGATGCAGATGGGGCGTTTACGCCCGCGATGGAGGCCCAGTTTCTGCAGCGCATCCAGGCCATCGAGAGCGGTGGAAAGGAGACTTACGTGCCGATCAGCAAGTTCTTGAGCCGCAAGGTCGAGAAGCAGGCCGCCGGAATGGCGAAGGCGCGGCAATTCGAGCGAGCGAATAAGCTCTTATTGGACACCTTTATTAGGGCGGGAGTCTACACCGAGCAGCCGGAGTGGATGAACGAGGCTGGTTTCTACCGCTTCCTCACGACAGACTTCGTGAAACACACTATCCCAGAGCCGCCCAAACAAGGCCCCACCGACGGTGATCCGCAAAAACGCCACGTGATTGCCGTGATGTATGATCAGGTACGCTCGGACTCCCCCAACCACATGGCCACGGTCACGACGCAATTCCTCGAAGATCTGCTCGACCCGAACGCCGCCTTTACGGGAGAGTGGCTCGCACACACCTGCCGCGACGGCATGCAGGTCGCCACCAAGGCCCAGGCACTCCAAAGCATCCGGCGCTGGAAGGAGCAGTGGACAAAGATCGTCCCCGTCGGATTTGGGACCGGCAAACCGGTGAAGGGACCCGACGGCGCCATTTACTTCCATTTCGGCTGCGAGTACCGCGTCACCGACAAGACTGGCGAGGAGCACACCTACGAAGGTCCGGGCCTGAGCCAACTAGCCTTAGAAAATGGGGAGTTCCGAGTCGTCGGCTTCTCTATGGAAGGCTTCCAAATGTGAAGGGGGGGGGGAGTCTAGGGTCTAGGGGGACTTGAGTCTAAACCGTCCCGGGGCGGGCATCGCGTCTGTGCGCCATTGCGTTCGCACTGAGTTTAGTTGCTTGCAACTGTGGTTCAACTGCTGCCACCATCTGCCGCATGGACGTTTTGCGGAAACGCTGTTGCATGGCCTTCACGACAGGCGGCACGAGCTTCGCCAGCGGATTGGCCGCATTGGCCATCATCCGAATCTCGTAGTGGACATCGCCTGTCATAGGATCACGCTCCACCAGAAATAGCTCCTCGCCGCTCTCTACGTGTCCCGGCAGCGTGCCATATGCGAAGCCGTAGCGATGCGGCTCGTCGATGACGTAGACGATACGGCACGGGCTCGTCCACCAAAGTCCGGCGATCTCGAAGAGGACCATGACTTGCTGCCCGACCTCTATCGGAGGGTACTCACTTAGACCGATCCACGGCTCCTGCGGGTAGCAATCCCAATTGGCTAACGCTGTTTTGGCGAAAGCCCACACCTCGTCGCCATGACCCAAGGTTACTCGGTTGGTCGCGTGCGCGTATCCTTGTGGCATCCGCTTCCAGTCGGTGGCACCGCGCTCCCAGTACGTGAGCGGCTTACCGGTGAGGGCATTTAGCGCCTTTCGGCAAAACTCGACACTCGGGCGTTTGAGGTAGGGGCGCATGTCTGCAAAACGCCGTGCAGACGCCTTGGTTTCAATATGTTTTGAAAGTTGTGAAACAGAGATTTTTCGTATGATTCTCTACAAAACCAACGACAACTGGTTCGGCGACATCCGCCACTTCTGGGCTTCCTACACTATGCAGCGTATCCTACGTTGGACGCTTTGGGCAGGTCTCTATAGCGCGGCAATGGTCTATCTCCTTCGGGCCTTAAAAGCGATGGCCGTGGTCATGGTCGATACGACGGTGTATACGCTGCTCGGACTCGTACTGTCCATTTTGCTCGTCTTCCGGACCAACACCGCCTATGATCGTTGGTGGGAGGGCCGCAAGCAGTGGGGCGCACTGGTCAACAACTGCCGCAACCTAGCCATCTACGTCCACGCGGCGTTCCCGCAGTCCGACGACGAGGTGCGGCGCTTCTTCGGGAAGCAAATTTCTAACTTTTGCCTGGCCTTCGTCGAACACCTTCGCGGCGGCACCAACCTCGATGACCTCATCTACCTGAGTGAGGTCGAGCGCGAACGTTTTGCGAAAGCACAACACGTCCCCAACCTCATTTCTCGTCGCATCTACCAACGCCTCTCCGACGCGCACGCCAACGGCGAGATCTCGAATGCGGATTTTATCAATCTAGCTCCCTTGCACAAAAGTCTCCTAGACATACTCGGCGCTTGCGAGCGAATCAAAAAGACACCGATCCCCTTCAGTTACGCGGTGTATCTCAAGATTTTTATCACTATTTACGTAAGCCTATTGCCTTTCGTCCTCGCCGGAGGCTTCGCGTGGCTGGCGGTGCCGCTTGGCATGTTTATCACCTTTGCGCTGTTAGGTGTGGAGCTGCTCGGCGAAGAGATAGAAGATCCGTTCGGACTCGACTGCAACGACCTACCTACTGGGGACATCGCGCATACGATTAAGAAAAATGTGTTCGAGATCCTCGAGGATCGAGTGAGGAGTGACGGGGTGGAAAAAGAGCTTTACGAAAAGGTGTTTTGATCTCTGCTGCGATCGACACTAACCAATCACTGCTTGTCGTACACTGGCCTCTGATAGAGAAGCGTACGCCTCGGCGGCTAGAGCGTGCACGGGGCGCCAGAAGCTTCGCGTTCTGAATGCTGTGCTTCCCCAGGGAACATCGTCGCTACCGGTGTCTGCAAAAGTGAGCAAGTCGCGTAAGGCTACCAGTTGTGCCCGGTCCTGCGCGGTTATAAGTCCGTCGGATAGTAGCTGATCTACGAAAGTTGGGTGCAGGAAGCTGACGTAATCTCCCTCGAGTTCTTCAAAGTCTAGATCATCGTCTCGGAGTTCGGTGTAAGAAGGAATGTGGCCGCCGAGGTGTTTTAACACATCTACGGCTAGGCCTAACCTGGCATTGGCGTCAATCGTTTGCATATCTTATCGCTCTGCGTAGATTAAGGTGGAACTATCCTCAAAGGTAGGAAGATAACCCGCTCCAACGACTTTGAGCTTTCCTACGCGTCCACTAGAAATCTTATAGTACGGCACCCGCCCATGCCGAGACGAACCCGTTGAACAAGATACGAACCGATCTTCGAAAATGAGTTTCCATCCGACGCCCTCGCGAAGTTCGGAGCTTGTGAAGCTTGACCCAAGCTTTGTATGGACCTCGCTTAAGCTCCTACCCCATATCAAATGAGGCGCGAAGCAGAGGTCCTCAAAGCTCGTCACTGCTTCCCACGTGGACGGGATCGACGGCATTACCGCCGCTCCGCCACCCGCACGTCCGTCTTGATCAAATCATTCAAGATCAACACCGTCTCATACAGATGCACGTCCTTCCGAGCACGATCGATGAAGTCCTGGTTGCGCTTCATCTTGCCTTCGTCGGCGTTCTCCATCTGGAGCTTGTCTAGACGCAGGTTGTCGGCTTTTAGGTCTTCGACGGTCGTAAAGAGGTCCTTGAACTTCTTGCTCTCGGCGTTGCGCTCCTTTTGGTCGCGGGTGAAGCTCTCAAGGTTGAGGCTCACTTCGGTCTCGTCGCGCTCGGCGCGGAGGTCCTTGGCGTACTGGTCGATCGCCTGGAAGGCCGGGTCCATTTTGGTGCGCGTCTCGCTGCGATCACGGACCTCGCCGAGCTTGGCGGTGTAGGCCGGGGTACGCTTGTACCGAGCCGGAGCGATCTTGTCGAACGGCATCGGGTAGTCGTTCTCACGCTCGCCCGTCTCTAGGTAGGCGTAGCTGTCCGGCAACTTGATGTCTGGCGTGACGCCCTCCAGTTGCGTCGAACCGCCGTTGACGCGGTAGAACTTCTGTGTCGTCACCTTGAGATTGCCCAGTGGCTTTACGTCACTCGCGCCGCGCAGGGCCACGTCGAGATCGATAAAGCGCTGTACGGTGCCCTTGCCGAAGGTGGTGTTACCCACGATCACGGCACGGCCATAGTCCTGCAAGGCGGCCGCCAAAATCTCCGACGCCGAGGCCGAGAACTCGTTAACCATAATTACGAGCGGGCCGTCGTACTGCACCTTACGGTCCTCGTCTTCCAAAACTTCCGGGGCACGTCCGCGGCTTTTGACCTGCACGACCGGGCCTTCCTCAATAAAGAGGCCTGTCATATCGACCACGTCCCGCAGCGATCCACCACCGTTGTTGCGGAGGTCGAGGATGACACCCGACACGTTTTCTGTTTTGAGCTTCTCCAGTTCGGTGCGCACGTCCCGAGCGCAACTGCGGCCCTCGTCATCTTCGAAGTCGGCGTAAAAGCGAGGTAGACGTATGTAGCCCACCTTGCTCCCCTCCTCGGTGTCGAGGATCAGAGATTTCGCAAACCCCTCCTCGAGCACGACGATGTCCCGCTCGATGACGACTTCTTGAATAGAACCGTCCACGCGGCGCACGGTGAGTTCCACGAGGGTGCCCTTGGGGCCTCTAATCATCGAGACCACCTCGTTGAGGTTCATACCGGCGATGTTGACGGCCTCCTCGTTTTCTTGTTTGACCTTTGTGATGACGTCCTTCTCCTGGAGTTCCTTGCCTTTCCAGGCTGGTCCGCCCACGACGATGTCGGTCACCTTGGTGAACTCGCCGTCGGTCTGAAGGCGGGCACCGATGCCCTCGAGCTTACCGGCCATCGCGATGTCGAAATTCTCCTTCTCGACAGGTGCAAAATAGCCGGTGTGTGGGTCGTAAACACTCGTGATGGTGTTGAGGTAGTCGCTGAGTCGATCAGCGCGCTTGAGTTTGCCCATGCGCTCGTACCACTCGTCGAAGCTCTTGAGCACCGCCTTTCGGGCATCGGCCTCGAGCTCGGCTTGCGTTTTGCCGATAAGGTCATCTGGCTCTTCGTCAAAGGCTTCCTCTTCTTCGAGGGCTTCCTCGTCGGCGGCGCTCAGGGGCTCGGCCTTCGTCACGTCCTTATCGCTGCCCTCGACGGCCTTTAGCTGTTGCTCGAGCTTGTCGTTGAGGCGCGTCATCGTCTCCCACTTAAGGGCCTTACGCCAGGCCTCCCGCAGGCCGGCCTCGTCGACCGGGAAGGGCTTCTTCTCGCCGTCGAGCTCGAGCCGCTCGTCGATCGTAAAGTCGAACGGCTCGGCGAGCACCTCACGGTACATCTTCTGGCTGCGCGCCATCGCGGTGGTGAGGTGCTGCTCGGTAATGTTAAAGAAGGCGAGGTCGGCCGATTGCAGCTCGTTGTCGAGCGTGGTCCGGTGGGCCTCGAAGGCGTTGATGTCCTCCTGCGTGAAGAAGCGGCGCGCCCCGTCGAGCCGGTCGAGATACAGGCGATACACCTTCTCGCTAAAAGTATCGTCGAGGGTCGGCGGCTCGTAGTGGAGTCCAGACAGCGCGTTGATTGCCGTCGAGACGATCGCTTTCTCCTTTTCGGGGTTGTCGGGCGCGGGGTACAGCGTCACCGCAGAGATGAGGCCAGTGGCGAGGGACGCGAGGAGCAACAGGGTCTTCAAACTCGGTAGGGGTATAAGGTGTCCCACGGGGACGGGGACGTGTAGTTACGGGTAGTCGGGTAATGACCAGGAGAAGCTTCGGCTTTCGCCAAAACGAGCCAAACACTCGCCTGGAAGAAACGCTCCCCGACCGCCTATAAGTATACCACTATTGGGCCGAAAAGGTTTGCGAGAGAAGTGAACGCCCCCTAAGGCACGCTGCCTGAGCAAGCCAACTAGTTTAGGGGCCAAGGGAACATCACAACGCTACTCCGTCGTTGCGATCACCAAACGCCCACCCATGATCCAAGGTACTACCCTATTCGCGTTCGCGCTGTTTGTCATCGCCGCCTGCGGAGGCACGCGTACGGCCGACTCACCCGCCGAGGCCGGACTCGGTCGCGAACCCGTCGTGCTCGACGACGCCGGTGGACTGCCGGGCTCCCCGATGATCGACCTCGCGGAGGTACTCCGCAGCATTCAGCAAGCCGGCGGCCTCACCAAACTTCCTATCGCTACCGCCGTTCGCGTTATTGATGCGTATACGAGTGCCCTCGGACAGCGTGCCGGTAGCGATGCCCTCGTCAAAGACCTCACCCTAGTCCGTGCCGAGATCCAGAAGCCGACCATCGACGGCGGAAGAGTCGGCAAAGCGCTAGAGCGCCTCGGCGAGCGCACCGTGGCCGCCGCCGATGGGGATGCGATGTACTCGTCGCTGGGGAAGGCCTTGAGCGAGGCGGGAGAATTGCTCGAAGGGAAGTGAGAAGCACTTCTACTTTCGGGTTCTGCCGCGCGCGCCGCACAGGGGTCGACCACAGAGATCCCGAGCTGAGCCCTCTCGACCCAGCGATGCCTTCGCAACAAGCAGAAAATAGGAACCTCATCTATCGGCTACTCCGCTCGTAGCCGCCTGCAATGCAAAATCCTCACAGCCCCACCCCCACGGCAGTCGTTCGGGGACCAGAACTTTGATCTTACCCGCTTGCCCCCCGAAAGCTCCGCCGGTGCCACTCCGTTGGCCCGTGTGTGGCGATTCCCCGCAGGTGCGGCGGCGTCCCATAGCCCTTGTTGCTGTCCCAGGCGTACTGCGGGTGCCGCACGTGTAGCGAGCGCATCAATGCGTCCCGGTGGGTTTTGGCAAGAATACTCGCGGCGGCGATACTCTGAAAGCGGGCGTCTCCCTTCTTCAGACAGACGTGCTTCAGCGCTGGGTACGGCCGGAAATAATGGCCGTCGATCAGTAAGGACAGCGGCTGTGGCGCGGTGGTCATGAGCCTTTCGGCAAAACCGCCGGGCAGCGAATCACGAATCATCGGGTCTTCGAGCTGGAGCAAGAGGTTTTGGCGCAAGCCGTCTACGGCGCGATGCATCGCCGTCATCGTCGCCTGGAGAATGTTTTCTGTATCGATCTCCTGAGCGCTCGCCCAGCCGACAGACCACGCTAAGGCATTGGCTTCGATCCAGGTGCGCATTTCGTCGCGGCGCTCTGGGAATACCTGCTTCGAATCGTTCAGATCGCGGGGCGAGTGACGGCCGGGCCACAGTAGCACCGCCGCAGCGGTAACTGGTCCGGCGAGGCACCCGCGTCCGGCCTCATCGACGCCGATCTCGATGGCGCCGGGGCGGTAGTGTCGGCGTAGGTGCATGTATGCAAAAAGTTACCTTTATTTACTTGCTTCGGGTAGGATTTGAATGCAAGAAGGGGAAAACTGCAAATATTCTCAGTTCACAGTGCTACTCGTTGAAGGACGCTTGAAAGATCATCTCTTCAATCACTAGTGAATCTGGATAATACTCTCGATAGGGGTCATAATTATCAGGATTGGGAAAATACCGACCAGCAATGCGGCCCCCAACCATCCTATCCTTAAGACGGATCTCGTCAATGAGAATCGCTGGTGCATGGAGTGCTGTGGTGTCTCCAAGGTATTCCCTGTCTATTTGATCATCGCTCCCGTAAGTAAAGTTACTTAAGCCAATTGTATCTAAAAAATATTCCGGGTGTAACCTGTTATTTAAGAGTTGCGGGTAGTTCATTTGTTTGAAATCGATTGCATCGTCCACAATACCGCGGAGGAACTGCAAGATTCGTAATCATAGATGAGAAAGTCAATCGCAATTTTATCATATGGCAACATGCTCAAGGGAGGTCTTTGAGGCACGGCCGAGGCTATACCCTTACTCTTCTCCGTCGATCGTCGCCTCGAACCAGCCCTCGCCATCGCCATGGAAGCCAAATCCTCCACCACTGCAGTCGCGATACTCGGGAGAATTTACAAATGGTGTGCCCGGGGGAAGCCGTGGTCCAAAATTGAGCGCCCGCCAGTAAAATGGCGCGTAGTCGACAAGTACATTCTCATCGTGGTCGCATGCAATCGAGCTTATCGAGACAAATAATACAAGGAGAGTAGCGGCACCAAGAAATTATTTTACGGCTCATGGTTTAATTTTCAACGTTGTTACGTTCCCTGAGTGGTAGACCGAAATGAAAGCCAGCTGCTCCATAGGAAGTCCCGCAAGGGTAAGTTCGATTATAGAGCCGGAGTCGAGGCCAGTAGTCTGATAGTTGAACGGCAGGGCGCGACCAAGTATATCCACAACGGTAACCAAGTCAACTTCCGCCTGAGTCACCGTTGGCAGGACAATTTCATACCCTTCGCTACTTCTTTTAGCGAGGGGTTGGGATGTTTCGCGCTGGTGGTAACTCCCTGAGCTCAAACGCTGAACTACACGATACCGACCACGGTTCGCTGCAAAAAAAGGAAATTTTTCCTACACTCAATGACGTACATCGACCGCTTCGCCTTAGTGGCATTGTGCAATGCTTCAGAGCTACCTTCCCGATCTGCAT
>CAWIMC010000020.1:0-610781 GCA_963837005.1 Lewinellaceae bacterium | reverse complement strand
GCCGCCTACCGCCGGATGTACATCGCGCACTGCAAGACGATCCTCACCGAAAACTTCACCAGCGGCACCTACCAAACCACCGGCAAAACCCTCCAGACCCTCATCGACGCGAGCGTCCAGGCCGACCCCAACAAGTTCTACACCTACGCCAACTTCGTGTCCAACCTCAGCTCCGATGTCTCGAGCGGCGGCGGACCCCGCGGCGAGACCACCTCAGGGATCGTCAACCTCATGGGCGGTCGCGCGACCTACCTGCTCAACCTCACCGACTTCAAGGCCACCGCCCCGACGATCTCCGAGCTGCAAAGCTCCTCGGCTCCGACGCTCGGCCAGTCGATCTTTCTCAGCGCCCAGGCCACCGGCGCCACCGCCGTCACGCTCGCCTACCGCACCACGCCGTACAGCGTTTTCACGAAAGTGGCCATGCTCGACGACGGCGCCCACGGCGACGGGGCCGCGAACGACGGTGTCTACGGCGTCGCCTTCACGCCCACCTCCACCGCCACGGAGTACTACCTCTACGCCGAGAACGCTGCCGCCGGCCAGTTCGCCCCCGCCCGCGCCGCGCACGAGTTCTACACTTTGACGGCCGCCAGCGCAACCGCCAACAACGTGGTCATCAACGAATTCATGGCCTCCAACACGGCCACGCAGGCCGACCAGGACGGCGAGTTCGACGACTGGATCGAGCTGTTCAACACCACCGCCACCGCCGTCGACCTCACAGGCTACACCCTCACCGACGACGTCACCAAACTCACGAAGTGGTCTTTCCCCGCCGGCACCACCGTCGCGGCGAATGGCTACCTCATCGTCTGGGCCGACGAGGACGACGACCAGACCGGCCTCCACGCCTCCTTCAAGCTCTCCGCCAACGGCGAGGCCATCTCCCTCGTCAACGCCGCCGGCGCCATTGTGGACCAGGTCGTCTTCGGCACGCAGACCACGGACATCAGCTACGGTCGCTTCCCGAATGGCACCGGCGCCTTCGGGGCCATGCAGCCCACCTTCGGTCGTGCCAACGCGAACATCACGAGTACCACCAGCGAGGCGGCTTTCGCCAAAACCCGCTACACCATCTACCCGAATCCGGCCACGAGTCAAGCCTTCCTCCGCGTGGAAGGCGGCGAAACGCCCGCCGCGATCCGCCTCACCGATGCTTACGGTCGCAATATCCAGCTGCTCGTCAACGGCGACGGCAGTCTGGTCTTGGACGCTATCCCGGCCGGGCTCTACGCTGTGCGTACGCTCGAGAATAGATTTGTTGGGCGGCTGGTGAAGCTCTAGCGGGCGCGTTCGACTCGTTCCGCGAGGGCGCCCGTGAGGCGTGTAGCGGCACTCGCAGAGCGAGTCGAACGCCGCTCAGTAGCCCGCCCTCCTCTTTGCGCTCCCTCGCGCCCTTCGCGTTCCATCGCGAACGCAAGCGGGCGCGTTCGACTCGCTCTGCGAGGGCGCCCGTGAAGCGTGTAGCGGCACTCGCAGAGCGAGTCGAACGCCGCCTAGTAACCCGCCCTCCTCTTTGCGCTCCCTCGCGCACTTCGCGTTCTATCACGAACGCACCGCCAATCCAGACGAAGCCGCCCAGCTAGACTACGAAGTAGTCGCCCGCCCCACCACTTGTCTCAGCTCACTCAACATCATACTCGTTGCCCCCCAGACTACCTCTCCGGCCAGATCAAAGTACGGGACCTGTTTTAGCGTAAGCCCGCCCGGCCCCTGCACGTCGCCACGCCGCAGCACGCCCTCCGCCGTGAGCCTCGCCAGCGGCGCCTCGATCACCCTGTCCACCTCGCTCTCCTGCCTGATCCAGGTCGGTGCCGCACCGATGTACCCTACCGTCGGGTACACCAAGAAATTACTGATCGGCACCGGCAGCGGCGACAGCGATCCGAGTACTTCGATCAGCGCCCGGTCGACCCCAATCTCCTCCTCGGCCTCGCGCAGGGCCGTGGCGACGATGTCCGCGTCGCTGTCCTCGCGCTTCCCACCCGGCAAGCCAATCTGCCCCCGGTGGCGATCGTTCGGGTTGTAGCTCGTGCGCTGAATCAGGGGGAAGTGCAGCTCCCCATCGCGCAGATACAGTAAAATGAGCACGCCCGCCTCCCGCGGCTCCGTGGCGAAAGCCTCGATCTTCCGGTCTACGTGCGCCAGCAAAAGCTGCGCCTCGACCCCAGGCAAAGGCCGCCGAGCAAGAGCCGAACGGAGAGCGTCGATCATAGCAGACTAATAATCCCCTACCTGAAGTCTAGCATAAACACTGCACGAGCCCCCGCGAAGAAAAATTACTTAAAAAAGTAGCTTGTGCTACTTCCGCTTTTTCTTGTTGCTCACCTCCAAGTACTTCTCGATGGCCATCGGCATACTCGGGGCCTCGGGCGAGGGAGCGGGGACATTGATGTGCAGACCGGCTTCGCCAGCGGCCGCAGCGGTAGTCTTGCCGAAGATCGCGAGCCGCGTCTCCTTTTGCTCCCAGTGCGGAAAGTTCTCCAAGAGGCTCGTCACGCCGAGGGGACTGAAAAAGACCAGCATGTCGTAGAACACTTCTGTGAGGTCGGATAGGTCGCTCGACACCGTGCGGTACATCAGGGCCTCCGTGTAGTCGAACTTCTCTTCAATGAGGAAGGAGGTCAGCTCCTGAGAGCCGAGGTTAGAGCACGGCAGTAAGAACTTGTCCTTCGCCTTGGCTTTGCGCAGGACGGGCTTGAAGTCCCCGACGCTCTTGATGCCGACGAAGACCTTGCGCTTGCGGTAGTTGATGAACTTCTGGAGGTAGTTGGCCACCGTCTCCGAGATACAGAAGTACCGCATGTCCTCGGACATCGTGATGCGCATCTCCTCAGTGATGCGGAAGAAGTGATCGATGGCGTGGCGGCTCGTAAATACAATCGCGGTGTACTCCTCGATGTAGGTGCGCTGCTTACGAAACTCTTTGCTGGTCAGGCCCTCGACCTGAATGAAGGGTCGCCAGTCAATCTGGATACCGTACTTGGCCTCGAGGTCGAAGTACGGGCTGCGCTCGGGCTTCTCCTGCGAGATGAGAATGGTTTTGACCGGCTGGTACTCCTCTTCGTAAACCCCGTTCTGTACTGCCATAATGTATCAAATACTGCCCGGAACCACCCGCCGTGCTATCCACGCACACACGATCAGGAGAGGTCCAATTTCAAGCGCACAAAGGTACAACAAAAAGTGTCCGGGATATCTGGCAGCCAAACGACCCGCTGAGGCGAAGGCCGTCACCGAGCGCAACAGCAGAGCCACGGCGACAATCGGTCCCGCCGTCCACGCTACCGCCATCGCGATGGCCTCGGGCGCGAAGCTCACCAGCACCAGCAGCGGAAAGGTGACCACCCCGAGGATACCGAGCCAAAACAGGATGAGCATCTGGTAGCGCTCGACGGGCTTGTCCAGTGGGAAAGCCGATCGGAGCACCTGAAGCGCCCCGAGTTTGGCGAGCGTCAAGCCGAGCACCACGAGAATAAAGCCATCGAGGGCCGACCACCGCGTCGAGAGCCACTCTGGGCGCAGCTCGCGAACCGATACGTAGACAAACGAAGATAAAACGAGCGCGCCGAGCGCCGCCCACACGTAATAGCTGCTCCGTTGCTGCTCGCGCAGCAGTCGCGAGAGGCTGTTTTGATTAAAGGCCGCTTCGAAGATCCGCCGGAGTGCCCCGCCTTGTGAGAAGTACGTCACCGACAGCAGAATCAGGAGCACAAAGACGAGCAGCGTATCGAAGGTGCTCCGCTCAGCCCCGACGGCCGTGCCCGGGACACGCTCCAGACCGGCGGCTACGATCGGATCGATCCGTTGCACGGTCGGCTGCCGACTCCCGTCGCGGATGATGTCGAAGGGATTGACCGTCGAGATCGCGAGTCCACCTTCGCCCGCACTTACCGTATCCACGATCCCGAGGGCCACCTTGCGAGCCGCCTCGTCGAGCCGCGGGATGAGGTCGAAGGGTGAGGGGGCTTGCGCCAAAACCTGCCCCCCCTGTAGCACCAGCGCCAAGGATACGATAGAGGCCAGCCCGGACAGCCGCCTCCATACTCCTCCAAACCTTGATCTTGCTCCGCGCTGCATGAGCGGTCAAACATACCGTGCAACGCGGCGGCGGCTACGGCGTTGATTGAACGCAATAGAAACGCGACAGGACCGCAAAGAGCAGGACAGCCGTTTGCTCCTCGCGCTCCCTCGCGAAACCTCGCGTCCATCGCGTTCCATCTCATTTTTCCATGCGCAAGCGCTCCCTCTACCCCGTCATCGTCTTCGGCTCGATCGCCATCCTCGCGGCCTTCGCGCTACAGGGGTACTACCTGTGGTCGGCCTACCGCCTCAAGGACCAGGAGTTCGCGCACCAGGTGCAGCTCGCGCTGCTACGCGTAGCCGAGGGTTTTGAGGAGCTCAATCAGACGCCTGTCCCCGATGTCGCGCTCATCAACCGGATCACGAGCAACTACTACGTCGTCAACCTCAACGCCGTCATCGACGCGGGCGACCTGGAGTTCCTCCTCCAGAAGGAGCTCGAGAAGGCGGGCTTGCGCGAAAACTTCGAGTACGGCATCTACGACTGCTTCGACGACCGGATGGTGTACGGCAAGATGATCAGCTACGCACCGCCGCTCGACACGCTGGGCTACACGCGCCCGGAACTCCCAACCTACGACGAGTTCATCTATTACTTCGGCGTGCGCTTTCCCGAACACCGCAACACGACCCTGGCGAGCCTCGGAACGGTAGGGGCACTCGGAGCCGTGCTGCTGATCACGATCTCTTTCTTCGCCTACGCGTCGTGGGTGCTCATCAGGCAGCAGCAACTCGGAGAGATGCAGAAGGACTTCATCAACAACATGACGCACGAGTTCAAGACGCCGCTCTCCACGATCAAGGTAGCCTCTGGAGTGCTGGCCCGTGCCCCGCCCATCCAAGCCGACGCACGGCTGGTACGCTACGCGGAGATCATCGAGAGCCAGAACGAACGCCTCACGAGCCAGGTCGAGAAAGTGCTCCAGGTCGCGAAATTCGAGCGCAACCGCTTCCGCCTCCAACGCGAGCCGACCGTTCTCAACGACCTCATCCTCGAGGCAGTGCAGGGGGCTCGTGCGAAAGTCGAGGAGGCCGGGGGCACCTTCGCACTCGACCTTGCCGCCCCCGACCGAAGCTTGCTCGCCGACCGGCTCCACCTCTCCGGCGCGATCTCGGCCCTGCTCGACAACGCCATCAAATACTCCCCCGACACGCCACACATCACCGTGACGACTGCCGCGACAGACGACGGCACCCGCGTCACGGTCGCCGATCGTGGCGTCGGGATACCGGTCGAACACCACGACAAGGTGTTCGAGAAGTTCTACCGCGTACCGACCGGCGACGTGCACGACGTCAAGGGGTTTGGGCTCGGGCTGTTTTATGTCGGAGGCGTCAGCGAGGCGCACGGCTTTACGCTCTCGCTAGATCCCGACCGCAAAGTCGGCGCGGCCTTCCAGATGGACCTACCTTACCGCGACCGTGCGGAGCCGTTTTGGCGGAAGCTAAAAAATCGCATCTTCGGCACTACCAAGCAACCCGAATGGACCCAAGCGTAAAAGCCCGCCTCCTCTACGTCGAAGACGACGAAGCCCTGCGCTTCGTGACGCAGGACAACCTCGAAATCGCCGGCTACGAGGTGATCGGCATCGATGACGGTAAAGAAGCCGTCAAACAGATCGAGGACGGCCTCCAGTTCGACCTCGCCATCCTCGACGTGATGCTCCCCGGAGCCGACGGATTTACCGTCGCGGAGACCATCCGTGCCCACTTCGAGCAGGTCCCGATCCTCTTCCTGAGCGCCAAGAGCCTCAAGGAAGACCGCCTCAAGGGCCTCCGCATCGGGGCCGACGACTACCTCACGAAGCCCTTCAACATCGAAGAGCTCGTGCTGAAGGTCGAGATCTTCCTGCGCCGCCGCCACTTCGTCGAGCGCCCGCCGGAAGAACTTCGCGTCGGCCACTTCCTCATCGACGTGGCCAACCTCGAGATGCGCGACCTCAACGCCATCGCCAATCCCGACTCCGATGCCGAGGACAAGGAGGTCCGCCGCCTCACGCAGCGCGAGCTAGAGCTCCTGGTCCTCTTCGCCCGCAACCCGAATCGGGTGTTGAAGCGCTCGGACATCCTCATCCAAATCTGGGGTTCGGACGACTACTTCCTAGGTCGCTCGATGGACGTGTTTATCTCAAGTCTCCGCAAATACATGCGCTCGGATGAGCGGATCAGTTTGGAGAATGTGCACGGCGTGGGCTTTCGGTTGAATGCCCCGGAGTTGGAGGAGGGATAGAACGCGATAGGCGCGATGGACCGCGACGGGATCGCAAAGAGCATGCACTGCTTATCGACGGACGTTGAGCGGGTTCGCTCCTTGCGATCCCGTCGCGAAACCTTGCGTCCATCGCGTTCCATCCCCCCGTGAGCGGAGCTCACTCTAAAACCACCCTTTCCGCCTAAAATACCCCAGCAGACCCGCCGTCACGGCTTCACGAGCAAGACGACTATCGAGTCCACAAGGCCGTACCGACCTTCGTATGGACGCTCGGTAAAGCGCTTGGCGTCGAAGGTGTAGACCGTGACTCGGGCCTGCCGCTCACTGAGCCTCGTGGCCCCGAATGCGTAGCCGAATTTCTGGTCGGCGCTCGCATCGGCGCAGGTGGACTGGTCGAAGAGGTAAGGGCGCCACAGCGAGTCGCGTCCATCAACGCGGTAGAGTTTCACGGGAGCTCCCTGCTCTCCGAAGGCGATATGGTCTGCATTGTAGAAACCAAAAGCATCAGTAGTCCCGGTAGGGGTAAAGGCTGTCTCAGGGAGGACGATTAACGGGTGGCAGGGGATTGGGACCTCGGTGGTAAAATACTCGCTCGCAGACGCTTCGCGGCAGACGCCTTGGAACTGATAGAAGAATTTTCCGGGACCCGTCGGACAGACGAGTTCACCGTCGACACACACCCTAGCGTCGGACCAAGTCTCGGCTGAGCAGTCGTCCGTCGCTTCCTTGTCGCAGGCAGTGAGAGCGAACAAAACGAGAGCGAGTAGGGCTGGCTTGAGGATGGATGTCATCATTGGAAAAAGATTTGAGACTGGGTGATGCCGTTGGACCGCCAAGAAAGAACCAGAGGCGTGGAGGGCTGTCGTGATTCGAGCGTGACCTGGCTGTGTGCCGATACGGAAGTCTTCCTGCGTAGTATCACTCGTCCATCTAGTGAAGACAAAACTACGTCATCAATGTCGATGTCGGGGTGCAAGATCATATTTCCACCAGGAGCCAGTCGTACCTCTCCTGGAAAAAGGCCAGCCTGTTCGGCATCTAAGTGATCTGCGGTTTTCACGTGACGCTCAAATACTCCACCACCAGGACCGGGCGTCTCCACAATTCCGCACTCGACACTCGCAATGGCAAACTCGGGGTATGATGCTTCGCCTTCGATAACATCCACGCTCGAATTAGGATAGCGATAGAGGTTATCCCACTGCGGACTATAAAGTCCAAAGAAATTGCCTGTCGCCTGGGCGTAAGAGGCGTTCGTGACGGGACTTTCCGGGCCGACATCGTCGTGGACATATAGTCCGATACGGTCACTGCAACAGCTACCGCCACCGCCATCCACGACTGCTGCGAGTCGGCCTCCGAAAAGGATTCGACTTGTCGCTCTCCACTTGCCAAAGCCACTTGAATATACCTGCCCAAAGGAGGCCAGGGTAATCCAGAGGTTTTCATTAGCGTTGATCGTAACGTTTGTCGTGCTGTTCAAAATTGCCGTCGTCTGCTCGCT
Source organism: Lewinellaceae bacterium (assembly GCA_963837005.1). GTDB lineage: Bacteria > Bacteroidota > Bacteroidia > Chitinophagales > Saprospiraceae > CALDTK01. The sequence continues at coordinate 602,979 of CAWIMC010000020.1, read as the reverse complement.
GGAGCCGCAGTTGCCTGACCTATTGACGACATTTTCCCAGCTATTAATGTATGCGATGAGGCCGTCGCGTAGGGCGGTGATCTGACCTGGCGTAGGTGTGCCGCCACCGACCTCAACCGTCGCAAGCGTTCCAGCTACGTTCAATGCGCTAATCAGTACGTCTTCGAAGTTCCAAGAAGAGGAACAGTTCATCTCTAGACCACCCATCCCGGCATCCAGCAATTCAATTGGTGCTGCGTCTCGATCGACGAGCAAAGCAGCCCCACCAGCCGAAAGCGTCTCCACTCGCTTGTCTCCAGGAGGAAACCGACTTTTTTCTTGCCCATCCAGTAGGTATTCCGCATCAGCTTGATACTCGATAGTTACTTGCTTTGAACAATCGCACTCGCGTCCGTTGATACGTCCATCCTCAGTGCAAGTAAGTCTGAAACGCATCCTCTGGAAGTTCGTTGCAGCGCCTCCGTCGGTCCCCGTTTCAATATTGAGAGTCGTCGTCCTGGAAGCGTTCATGGCGTCTGTGTGAGCTTGCATGTAGAATGCGGTACTTTCTCGTGACGTTGCGCTGTACATGTCTACGCCATACCCAGTGTCCCACCCTCGTGACTCATATTGGCCGTAGATGTAATCCGGGTTTGCGTTGATGATAATACCCGGGTTAACCTGAACATTTCCTGCAACCGTAGTGCATTCACAGGTATGGGGAACGAAACTTTCGGGACCATCGGGTTCCGCAATCTTATACCGCTTTTCGTCTTTCAACCCGATATAAACTCCTGTCTCCCTAATGGACTTGTCGAAAGGCAGCGACCTCAAGAAATGCTTCTGGTACATGGCCATGGCCATAGCTGGATCGGTTTCTTGGTACTGAACGAGGATAGATTCGAGATCGTCCCCATACTTAGCTTCGGAAAGCACGTCCATGAAGTCCGTACTTCCGTTGATCACTCCTTTCGTGTCCTGGATGGTCACACTCGCCGTTTCTTTGCCGGAAGAAGCCTCCGAAAGTGTCATCGTCCTGTCCCCGTTGCGCTCCATCGGAACAAGCTGGCCGAGCTTGCCGCCCTTCTTCAACGAGATGCGCTGCTCGAGATCCGAGCTTGCGGTCTTCACTTTCAGTTCGGTAGGGGCTCCCTTCACTTCGAAACTCAGCCCTGCGTAGTCCCCGTCATCAAACTTGACAATGTTTGCTGCGGTCAGTGTCGTCATGGGCCTCGCCTGATCTGTCGGCGAATGGTTGATAATCACCGCAGGCGCAGCCTTCAGCACTGAGTCTGCGTCAATGGTTTGGGCTGTTGCGGTCCTAGACTGTCCTGCGAGCATGCACAGAAGGACGAGGGTAAGATTGAGCGCGGTGGTGGGATGGACCACCGCGAAGCGGCGCAGGTTCGATTCTGCCGGGAGGCGAGTGGATCGAATGGCCTCAGCGCGGTGATGCGGTGAGAGCGGTGAGGTGTATAGTCTTTTCATGCTGCCAATGTGTGGGTATCTCATTTCGAAATATTGCCTAATGTTTGAGTCGCCGAAGCGATTATTGCATAAATTTCGCAGCGTTCATCCCCAGCCTGTGCAAATCTGGCGCACCCCCTCCTTAGATTACCCCCTGCGTCCTGTACCTGCACGGCATCGAACGGTCGGTGCGCTAGATCCGCTCATGCGCTCCAATTCGCAAGTCCCTCACCTATGGATGGCTTCCGTCAAGAGTTTAAGGCCCATCCAGACAGGCGCGCTTTCCTCGATGCCTGGCGGGCGGAACTCCTGTCCCGGCTGGCCACCGAGGGAATTTCTGTCTCCGAACTCGCGCGCTGGCTGGGCTACAGAGCTTCGAGTACGCTGAGGCGTCACCTCTACGGCGAGACCGACATTCCTGGCTTCGAGTTCCTGCGCCTCTCACAGGTCTTTGACCTTCCTCTCAAGCTCGGGGGCGAGACCGCCACTAACCAGCCACCGCTCGGGCTTCGCCTGACGAGCGAGCCGCATGGGGTGTTTCGGGGTGAAACTTACGTGAAGGGTATCCTCGGACTCGCAAAGACGATGGCGCCAGGGGGCACCTACTACGTATCAACATCAGACCTTCCGTTCTCCGCCCTCTGCGCGTACCCGCTCTTGGCCGCGCTCCAGATCTTTACGCTCGAAGGTGGGGGCGGACGCGAGGATGTCGACTTCGATTATGACGCGATGCGTACCCAGCGCAAGGAGTTTTTCCAAAGTTGCGTAGACGTAGCCAAGCGGCATGCAGCGGCCGACAACGTCGAGGTCTGGGGTCTTTATCCGTTGGCAAGCTTTCTCGAGCGGCTCAGGGCTCTTGGCCAGCGTGGTGCCATATCGCCGGCGCTCATGAGTCAAGCCTATGACAACCTCTCCGCTTTGGTAGGTGACATTCGTACGTCGCTCAGGGTAGGGCATAAGCGGGGCCAAGGGCGCTTTGATCTTTACGCGCACGGAGCGCACCGCCAATCGACGAACATCGTCGTCGAGGCACCAAACGTACGGATGGCGATCCATACCATTCAGCATCCCTATTACGCGGTGTCTTACGAGCCGTCGACGGTGGACCTGTTCTTTCGTCTGTTCGACGAGCTCCGGACCGAGGCCACGCCTATCACCGGCAGGGCTCCCTACCTCTACCGCGAGTACTGCAACAGGATGCTGGCAGCGGTGGAGGCGGGCCGGGCTGATGTTTTAGCGTAAGCGAACCAAGCGCGTACCTTATTACCTGTACCCAGGTACATGCGCTCGGATGAGCGGATCAGCCTGGAGAATGTGCACGGCGTGGGCTTTCGGTTGAATGCGCCGGAGTTGGAGGAGGGATAGAACGCGATAGGCGCGATGGACCGCGACGGGATCGCAAAGAGCATGCGCTGCTTATCGACGGACGTAGAGCAGGTCGGCTCCTCGCGATCCCGTCGCGAAACCTTGCGTCCATCGCGTTCCATCCCCCCGTGAGCGGAGCTCACTCTAAAACCACCCTTTCCGCCTAAAATACCCCAGCAGCCCCGCCGTCACCCCAATCATCAGCGCCCACAGCACAAAGTAGCCGTACCGCATGTGCAGCTCCGGGATGTTGATCGAAGTTCATCCCGTAGAGGCCGGTCATAAAGGTGAGCGGAATGAAGATCGTCGAGACCACCGTGAGGAGCTGCACCACTTTATTGGTCTGGATGCTCAACTCGGAGGTGAAGAGTTGGTAGAGGTCGTTGGTGCGGGTGATGTAGTCGTTGGACAGCTCGTAGGCGCGCTTGGTGTTGTCGTAGAGGTCCTGGAGGTAGACCTTGAGCTTGGGCTCCTTGCCAGGGTGCTCTGATTTGTGCCAGCGGTTGACGGCGTCGCGCACCGGGCCGAGAGTGGAGCGAAAGCGATTGGCGATCGCCTTGAGCTTGTGGATTCGGCGCTTGGTGTCCGCCTCATTCGCGCCCTCGAGGATGGAGGTCTCTAGTTTGTCGATCATCACCTCCAGCACCTGGAGCGCGTCGGTGTAGTCGTCGATGAGGTTGTCGATCAGCGCGTAGGCTAGGTACGCCGACCCTCGCTTGCGGATGCGTCCGACCCCGCGCACGATGCGGTCGGTGACGTGGGCGAAGACATCGTCGGGGTACTCCTGCAGCGTCAGTACGAACTCCTTGTCCCAGTACAGGGTCACCTTCTGGCTCGTGAGGATGCCCGTCTCGCTGAGGTGTAGGCGGTCGAGCGTGAAGAGGAAGGCTGTCGGTGAGCTCCTCGTACTTCGGGCGCTGCGTTGACGTCGAGCGCGTCCTCGAGGGCCATATCGGGCATCCCGAGCATCGTGGCTAACTCTTGCACGCGGACCCCGTCGCCGAGGCCGCGGAAGTCGTACCAATCCACGCGTTTGTCGACCTGCGGCGGCGGGGGCCACGCGTGCTCCAACATCTCGTAGCTGTTCGCGTCGAACACCAGATACCGGCAACAACTACCCGTGCCATCGTCGGGGCCGTTGTAGCGCACGGATCCCGGGACTGCCTTTACGCTCGTAGTCGCCATACAGGCCGCGAAGCTAGGCCCAAGCAGCACCTGTGTGCTGGAGCGACGCCTTTCGGCAAAACTCCTTGCACCCACTCCGCAACCGTCTGTCAACACTCGCGCCGCAGCCCCTCGCCGTAGTGGTCGAAGCGGTCGTGCTCGACGGGACTCAGCAACAGCACCCCCGCCCGTAGTCGCCCCACGACGGTCTCCTGGTAGAAGTGACTCATCCAGGTTTGCTCATAGGGGTGTGCCCAGCGCTGCTTCAAGAACATCTGTTGGTTCCCGGCCCGCGAGACGATCTGCGGCCAGTTGCAGTAGTAGACCTCGCCCGCGGCGTAGGCCACGCCTCGGTAGCTCTCGATTTGCTCGAAGCGCGTACGCGGTAGTTCTTCCGGGGCGATGGCTCGACCGGTGGCGGCGAGTTCGGGCCAGTGCTGGTACCGAAACGCATCGGGGACATTGTACCACGCCCACTGTCCGTGGTTGTCGCCGTAAAACTCCGTAAAGGACAACTTGAGGAAGTCGAAATGTCCCCGCTTGGCAATGGCGAGGGCCGTGCGGTAGAGTGCCGGGACGTAGCGCGCAAAGCCGTTGCGACAGGGTTCACCACGTTGACTCATTAACTGCATATCGTCCTCGAAAAAGAGGTAGAAGTCGTAGCCGGCTTCGTCGGCGTGCTCGGCGACGTACTGCCGCCCTCCGTTGATCCCGATGTTGTCGAACGAAAGCTGTGTTGCGCCGTAGCGTTCGCAGAGTCCGAGGTACGCCTCGGCGTGGCTAGCCTCGGTGGAGTTGTTGATCACGATGAGGTCCGGCGCGTCGAGGAAGTCGGGGTCGCAGGCGGCAAATGAGGCGTACAGTGCTTCGAGCTGCTGTGGACTATTGAAGGTGAGTACGTACAGCGCCACGCGCGTTCGCTCGAAATCATCGTCGCGAAGCCGCTCGAAGAAGGGAGCGACCAGACCATTACTCCCGATCGCGATGCGCTGGTGATCCTCCGGACTTCGATGGGCGATAATGCTGAAGAGCGACTCCTCCGTCCCCATGAAGCCCCGCGAAAGCGTATCCCGCAGCAGCGTGTAGTAACGTTTGTTGAACGTAGTCACCGCCGCGACCGGCCCCCCGAAGACTCCGCCGCGGCAGACCTCGGTGACGGGACCATTCGCCAGGCGGCACATTTCCACGTAGTCAAACCCGTGCACTTCACGCTCGGCAGCGTAGGGGAAGGCCGCAAACGTCATCACGTCAAAGCTGCCGACGGCCTCGTAGACTGCCGCGTCCGACAGGAGGCTAGGCGGCACCGTGTTGGTGAGGCCAGCGTCGAGCCACAGGAGGTGCGTCGACCCGAAGGGGTCCATCAGTCGAGCGTCGTTGAGGAGGAAGGGCTTGGCGAGCACCAGGGGCGCGTAGTACTCCAACGATCCCTGTGTAGACGATGCGAGCCACCCCGCCTGCGCACGCCAGGATTCGCTGAGCCGGATGGCCTGCGCCTCGTCGAAGGACTCGTTGCGGAACCACGACAGCGGCCGCTCGACAAACAGCGTAGCCTCCGGCCTGCGGTGTTCGAACACGAAGGCTCGCAACTCCGCGTCACCGAAAACGATGACGTTTTGCCGCAAGGCCCCTAACAACTTCGCGAAGCACTCTAGATAGTGCGCGAAGCTGCGCGACCACCCCTCCTCGAGTTCCCCACGACCGATGTCCCAGAGCCCCGTAACGATCGTAACCTTAGGCATAACTCACGGGGGTTAGTTCGCCTCGGATCTGTTCCTGCCAACCGTCGGCGGAGGTGTGCGGGAGGATGACCCAGTAGGCCGGCTGGGCCTCGGTCATAAACTCACGCCAAACCTGAATATTACTGTCCTCACCGCTCTTTAGGTGCGCCACCTCCTCAGCGTTGGAGTCCTGACGATAGAGCGTCTCGCCGTCGGGACCGTGGAAGGCCACCACCCAAAAGTCGTAGTCGTCGCGGGGCACCCGGTCGCGGTGGAGGTCGATGCAGTGCTTGAAGACTTTGGTAAAGCTCGCCTCGTAGGCCTCGGGACTCTCGAAGGTCTCGGGGGCGGGATTCGGGGCAGCGTGCCCGTCGAGGGTGTAGCGTTGTACACGCCTGTCGGCAAAACGCATCCCGGCGTAGGCCTCGAAGTCGGCGAGGGTCCGGCTTTCGCCAAAACCATAGGGCCCGTCGTGACCGACCTGTGCGACGCCGTCCATCCCGAACAACTGGCGGTTGGTGAAGTGCGAGCGGTTGTTGCGGTCGACCCAAGATTCGTCGTCCTCCCACTGTTTAGTGCGCCCCTTGCGGGTGTACTCGTGCCAGATGACGCAGCGGTGCGGGTGGAACAGATCGTAGCCATGGGTGTAGGCCCGCACGCCAATCGAGATCTCCTCTCCGTGGAAGTAGTACTCGGGGTTGTGTTGCACCTCGACCGAGAAGGCCCCGATCGTGAACGTCATGTGGGCCGAGTAGAAGCGCGCCGGCACCGGCAGGGTGAGGCTTTCCCAGCCGGGGATTATCTCCGGCATGAAAAACACCGCCCCCTCGGGAATGAAGCGATCGAAGCCCATCCGCCAAGGGGCGAGCACGCGAGCCTCCGGGTCATGCTCCGGGTCAAACGACGGAACGTAGGCCGTGAGGAGAGGCTTGGGGTAGCCGGCGGCCTGGAGGTCGGTGAGCATCTCGATCAGCGTCGTGTCCCACCCCGGCGCGAAGCGCATGTGCGAGTCGATCTGGAGGGTGTAGGTCTCTCCCGCGTACAGGCGCTGGACGAAGTTGCGCGCCCAGCACGCGCCCCGAGTCCGAGTGTACAGCACGTCTAGGATCCGAAAGCGGGCATCGTCGCGGTAGGCATCCAGGCGATCGAAGCCGTCTCCAGGGTGGAACTGCCGACAGATGCCAAACCGGAGGTGCTCGGGGTGATCTGCGTGACGGAGCATGTCCGTCAGCGTAGGCTCTAGTTGCGGGTCTCGGTAGGCGGCAATCTGGACGAAGATCGTGGGCGGCGGCGTCATCGGCGGGTTGGGCAAGTGATAGTGCCCCTAAGTAAAGGGACCGTGATCGAACAAAACGAACTCGATTTGAGGCGCGGGCGCGGGCGCGGTTCGTCGTTTACCAGTTGTGAACCCGAGCGGTTCACCGGTCAACCCAAAGTCGCCACCGGTACATTGCAAAAAAGTTTGCCGCTGCCCGCCCCTAAGTTCCATCCGCAGTCACGAGCCACGTAACTGAGAAACAACACACTTATGGGAGCGTCTAACGAGCCAGCACTAGCCCCGACGCCAACACCGAGCCTGAGCGCGGCTCTCATCCAAAACCAGCGTCACCCGGTGCCAACGGCATCGGGGACGGAGGCACCCCTCGACCGGCAACCCTCGCGCCGAGAGGCGGTCAAGGGGATGCTTGCCTCGGCTACAGGTTTGGCGGCCGGGACGTTTGCCTTGCCGGCCTGGGGCCAATCGCCCGACGACGCTCCGCAAAAGTTCGGCGAGACGCTCGGCAACTGGGTCGATGAGGCGCGGGCCTTCGTAGCGGACCCAGCGTTCAGCTTTGACGTCACGCTCTTAATTACGCGGCCGCCACAACTCAGCTTCGGGCCACCACTTTCCGGTTTTTCCGTATCGCCAACCCCTACGACATCGCCTAGCAGCACCGCCACCCCGACGATGTCGGTGAGCAGCAGCCTGACCCCTACGCCAACGCTATCCCCGAGCAGTAGTCTTACGCCGACGCCATCGTCATCGCAGGGTGCTACCCCGTCACCGACGGCGAGCAACTCCCTCACCCCGACGCCATCGTCCTCACAAGGTGCTACCCCGTCACCAACTGCGAGCAACTTCCTCACCCCAACGCCATCGTCCTCACAAGGTGCCACCCCATCACCGACGGCGAGCAACTCCCTCACCCCGACGCCACCATCATCGCAGGGTGCCACCCCGTCACCGACGGCGAGCCAGCCGGCTTTCTCCACCACTCCCTCCGCCTCGGCGAGCCAGCCGGCCTTCTCCAACACCCCATCAGCCTCCGCGAGCCAACCAGCCTTCTCCACCACCCCATCAGCCTCGGCGAGCCAACCAGCCTTCTCCAGCACCCCCTCCGCCTCGGCGAGCCAACCGGCCTTCTCCACCACCCCCTCCGCCTCGGCGAGCCAACCGGCCTTCTCCACTACCCCCTCCGCCTCGGCGAGCCAGCCGTCCTTCTCCACTACCCCCTCCGCCTCGGCGAGCCAGCCGTCCTTCTCCACCACCCCCTCCGCCTCGGCGAGCCAGCCGCTGCCGTCACTGTCCGCCTCACAAGGTCAACCACTACCGTCCTTATCCGCCTCGCAGGGCCAACCATTGCCGTCCTTGTCTGCCTCACAAGGTCAACCGCTGCCGTCCCCGTCCGCCTCACAGGGCCAATCTCCAACCCCCTCACCGAGCCCTACCCAGCCACCCCTTCCCGTCGAACTCACCGACTTTACGGCCGCCCACAACCACGGTGCGATCGTGCTACAATGGTCGACCGAGTCCGAACGACAAAACGAAGGCTTCGAGGTCGAACGGTCGGAGAATTTACTCAACTGGACGGGCGTATCTTGGGTGCCCGGTGCCGGGACATCGACTCGCGCACAGACCTACGCTTATCGCGACGAGGACGTCCTTCCCGGGCAGACGTACTACTACCGGCTGCGGCAGCGCGATTTCGACGGACAGTACCACACATCGAAAGTGATCGCCGCGGCACTCCCGGCCGCCACCGAAACCACCTTCGAGCGCGCCTACCCGAGCCTCGTGAGCGGGGACACCGTCTACGCTACCGTTGTTAGCCCCACCTCACAAGCGGTGCGGGTGGATGTGTATGCCTTCCATGGTGCCCGACTGTACGCGCGCGAGGTCCGACTCGACGCCGGCGACAATACCCTCAACATCGATGTGAGTGGGGCCGCGGCCGGACTGTACGTCGTGCGCCTCACGCTGACCAGCGGACAAACCCTCACGCGGCGATTCACGAAGTCTTGATGCCCGCCCCTACTATGGCCCCCATATCAGCGCCTACCCCGGTCGCCGCCACGTACCGCGCCACTGCCGCAGACCTGCATTACATCCCAGGCTTTCTGACTGCGGAAGAAGTATCGGCGGTCCTCGCCGCGGTCGAACAGCAAGCGCTCTCACGGGCCGACATCACCGGACTCCCCGACGATCCACTGGCGGTCATCCGCCGGGCGCGCACCGCGATCTTACCGCCGGACTCCCTGTTGTGGTTGCGCGAGCGCGTCCACGACCTCCTGGCCACGCTCAACATCACCTACTGGGGTCTCGACGTGACGAGCCTCGACGAGCACCTACGGTACGTCGACTACGGCCCGAGCGGCGACGGCCCTGGACTCTACGCCCAGCACCTCGACCTCGTGGACGCTCGCGCCCGCCCCCTCGCCCGCAAGGTCTCGTTCGAATGTGGACTCGGCGACGAACACAGCGGCGGGCACTTGTCCGTGCTCAACGGCCCGAGCGCCTACCAGGTCAAGGTCATGCCCGGTGACCTGGTAGCCTTCCCATCCTACCTCCCGCAGGAGGTGCTCGCCGTTCCGCGGGGCTTGCGTCGGTCGCTGGTAGGCTGGATGAACGGTCCGGCCTTCCGATAAGCGACGCACCGTGCGCGGCCGCCTACCTTCGCCGGTCCACAAGCATGCGTCTACGCCCTCAAAACGAACGAATCCTCTTCGGCCTCAAGCTGCGCCAACTCCGCGCCGACCGCGCCCTGAGCTTCCAGCAACTCGCCAAGCTCACGGGGATGTCCGTGAGCTACCTCAACGAGATCGAACGGGGCAAAAAGAGCCCGCGCCCCGAGAAGCTCGACGACCTCGCCAGCGCCCTCGACGTGACACCGCAGGAACTCAGCGACCTGGTGCTCGAGGCCGCGATGACACCCGTGGTCGAGTTGCTACAAAGCGACTTCCTCAACGAGTTGCCCCTCGACCGATTCGGCATAGAGCTCGCCAAGATCATCGAGATCATCGCGGGTGCTCCGGCGCGCGTGGGGGCCTTCATCTCGGCGCTCCTCGAACTGAGCCGCAACTACGCCCTGCTCGACGAAAACTTCTACCTCGCGGCCCTGCGCTCCTGGCTCGAGATGCACGAGAACTACCTCGAGGACAGTGAGGCTTTCGCCAAAACCCTCCGCACCGAACTCGGCTGGGCACCGACGTTCGTCCCCTCGGCGGAGGACGTAGCGGAGGTTTTGCGGAAACGCTACGACTACCGCCTACAGCACGGCGGCATCGACGAACACGCGGCCTTCCAAGGATTGGACCGCGTCTTCGTGCCGACCGACCGGACGCTGCTGCTGGCCGGAACGCTTGGCGAACCCGATTTGCGCTACCACTACGCCAAGGAGATCGGCTACCAGACGCTCGAGATCACGGGTCGAAGCCTTACCGCACCGATGCTACAGGTGCGCGGCTTCGACATGGCGCTCGCGCACGCCCGGGCCAATGCGTTCGCGGCGGCCCTGTTGCTGCCCGCCGAGCAGGTCGACGCCGAGATCAAGGACTTCTTCGGACAGGCCGAGCCAGCGCTGGATGTCTTCGAGCAGCTCCTCGCTAAGTATCGCGTCACGCCGGAGCTGCTGCTCGACCGCCTCACCGCCATGCTACCGCGCTACCGCGACATCCGTTCGCTGTTTTTTATCAAACTCATCGAGGGTGCTCCCGGCGAGATGCAGGTGTCGCGCGAACTCCACCTCGGCGAGCGGCACCGGCCGCACTCCACCGGTCTCACCGAGCACTACTGCCGCCGCTGGGTCGGGGCCGAGTTGCTGCTCCGCGGACGGGAGAAGAACAAGACCGGGGTCCAGGTCGAGAAGTTCTACGGCTCGGAGGACGAGTACCTCGTGTTGGCGCTCGCGAGTACGAGCCACGACGGCCACCGAGAGGCGAGCTTCATTGGAATGCCACTCACGCCCGAGCTCGAGGCCACGGTACCAGTGCTGTTGCGCGCCGATCTCAAGCACCGCGTCGTCAACAACACCTGCGAGCGCTGTCCGATCAAGGATTGTCAGGAGCGGGCGGCCCCGGCGGTTTTTGCGGAAGCGAAAGCGAAGCGGCGAGCGGTGGCCGAGCAGATCGAGGAGTTGCAACGGCAGGCGCGGCAGGCGGCGAGGCGGAGTCGGGGGCGGATATAGAGCTGGAAACGGAACGCAGAGATTCCACAACCAGTCACCCAACAGCGCTGCTCCATCTATGAATACTTCGACCTGCTCGACACGAGGTAGGAGAAGTGGGAGTTGTTCGACAGCGAGGTCTACTCCTGAGAGGCAATGGCCGGCACGTCCGATCCGCACTCAGCAATTTCCGCTAATGCCTCCGGAGAATTTCGCAACGCGTTCATCCGCAAGAAGAAGCCTCGTTTCGCGCTAGACTCGGACGCCCTCCTCGCCATCCCGAAGCTGCGCCGCTTCCCCCATACAGTCGTACACCACCCGCAACCACCCACTCTCCGCCTGCCCGGAGCCGCCCGGAGCCGCCCGGAGCCGCCCAGAGCCGCCCGGAGCCGTAAGCAAAACGCGCGTCTCATCGTACAGCTTCCGCCAAAACGCTTCGTCGCTTTCCGAGCCGCTGTTGAGTTTGGCCCAGACGAAGAGGCTCCCGCGGGCGGGGACGTAAGGCGTGCCGTTTTGCCGCAGGGCTTCTACCACCGTTGCGTAGGCATCTGTGAGGCGGGCCTGGTTGGTTTTGGCGAAAGCCGTCACGAACGCATCGTCGCTCAGCACCTGCGCCAGGAGCCACTGCGTGTGGTTGCTCACCGTGGGCGGGGCTCCGAGGTTGCCGAAAGCCTGCACGAGTTCAGCATTGCGCGTGTACATCATGCCACAGCGCAGTCCCGATAGACCGAAGTCCTTCGCCACCGAGTACCACCAATGGAGGTAGGGCGAGCGCTGCTCCTCGACGAGGTGGAGGAAGGAGAAGTAGGGCTCGGTGTCCCCGGGGTAATCTTCGGCGAGGCGCGGGTCGGAGATGTCGACCTGCGAGAGGGCGTACAGTTCGTTGACGCAGAGGTGGACGCGGTGGCGCATGGCCCAGGCGGCGAAGATCTCGAGCTGTTCGCGGGTGTAGATGGCCCCCGTCGGATTATCGGGTTGCGTGAGCACCACCAGGCGCAGGCGCCGCTTACGTGCACGTCGCGACGGGCCTGCTCCAGGTCGGACACGTGGAGCGGGTGGATGCCGGGGGTCTCGTCCCAACTACCGGCCGGCTCAATGTCGAAGCGGAGCATGCCGGCCTTATTGGGATTTAAAAATTAAAGCGCTGTTCCGGGGAGCGTAGCGTTCTAGGTACTCTTGTGTCGCCGCTCTGAAATGGCGGCTTCGCCGCTGCGGGGATTCGGCACCGAGGACACGGAGGCGCTACGCTTCGGCACCGAGGGCGGGGAGGCTCCACACGTGGCTTCGCCAAGGTCGGGGGGCGGCTCGGGTGCGCTCGCCGGAGCGGGTCTGCTCGGACGAGCAGTTTAATTTTTAAATCTCAATCAGACCGACATCCTTGGTGTAGACCGGGTAGCAGGGCGCCGGGAAGGCCGCCACCTCATCCTCGTCGGCGAGCAGGAGCGCGGTGAGTTCGACGACGCCCGTGGCCCCGCTCGAGACGCAGAAGCCTTCCGGATCGAGCGCCCACGCCGGTTGGCCGCCGAGGGTCGTGATGTGCCTTTCGGCAAAACCCGCCAGCGCCGCCCGGAACGCCGGTGCCCCAGTCACCGCGGTGTACTTCGCCACCCAGTCGGGGGTTTTGCCGCAAGCCGCCTCCCGCAGCCGCGCCTCCATCTCCGGCCACGACAGCACATTCTCCGCGATGCAGAGTGCGATCTTGCCGTCGGGATTGTCGGTGGCGTGGAAGGGGTTCTCCTCGACCTCCTGGAAGTAGGCGAAGTCGGCGCGGAGGGGCTTGCCGAGCAGGGCGCCGCCGCGGGTGGAGAGGGAGCTAGGGGTGGGCATGGGCGCAAGCTAGGGTCGAAGACGTAGCTTTGGGCGAGCGAAGGGCCACCACGAACTTCGCGAGCCCCCGCTATGAACATCCGAGCAATCAAAACCCCGGGGGACTACCAAACCGCCCTCACCCGCATCGACGAGATCTTCGACGCGACAGGCGGCAGCCCCGAAGGCGACGAGCTTCAGGTCCTCAGCATCCTCGTCGACGAGTACGAGAACCGCGTCCACCCGATCGACGCGCCCGACCCCATCTAGGCCATCCGCTTCCGCATGGACCAGGAGGACCTCACGGCCAAGGACCTGGAGGCGCTCATCGGCTACAAGGGTCGCGTGAGTGAGATCCTGAACCGTAAGCGCAAGCTTACTCTTGGGATGATCCGCAAGTTGGAAGCCGGACTCAAGATCCCGGCATCGGTGTTGATCCGGGAGTATTGAGGCGCACACTTAGCGTACCTTCACGACATGTCATCCTACCCCCTCCCGCAGCGCCGCTACAGCATCCAAGAGTATATCGAGATCCTGGAGAGTAGTGAGGAGAAGTACGAGTTCTTCGACGGCAAGATCGTGCGTCGGGGAAATATGGCCGAGGCGACGCGGGCGCATTCACGCATCGCGACTAATGCATCACGCGAACTCGATAACAAGTTTATAGCGAAAGGAAAGCGCTGCGGCCCGCTCGACTCCGATGCCCTCCTGGCCATCCCCGCGCTGCGACGCTACCGCTTCCCGGACATCACGGTACAGTGCGACGACACGATTTACGATGAGCAGTTCAAGACGGCCGGGACCAACCCGACGCTCGTCATCGAGATCGTCTCGGACAGTTCGCGCCTCGACGACTACGGCCCGAAGCTCGTGCAGTACGGCCTGATCGAAAGCCTGCGCGACTACGTCGTCATCGAGCAGGCGGCGGCGGTCGTGGTTGTGTTCAGTCGCGCGGGCAGCGACGACGAGTGGCGGGCCAGGCCCTACACGAAGCTAGATCAGGTGGTCCGTTTTCCCTTCGGTCGACACCGAGGTCCTCATGGCCGAACTCTACCGCGATATCGTCTGGGCCGACGGCGAGGCCGAGTTCGTGCCGGGGGCGGGCCTACCGACCGAGGAGCCGCCGATCAAGGACGCCCCGATGTGGATGGTGCGCGAGGAGGCGATGGGTGGGTAGCGTATCTTTACGGTATGACCGCTCCCGCGCAGGCTTACGCCAAAACCCGTTACACCGTCGAGGAGTACTTCGACCTGCTCGACTCCAGCGACGAGAAGTGGGAGTTCTTCGACGGCGAGGTCTACGCCTGGGAGGCGATGGCCGGGACGACGGACCCGCACTCGGCGATTAGCGTGAACGTCATCCAGTGAACTCGGCAATGCTTTCATCCGAGAGAGACAAGCCTTGCGCACCCCTCGACTCCGATGCGCTCCTCGCCATTCCGAAGATGCGGCGCTACCGCTTCCCCGACGTGACCATCCAGTGCGGCGACCCCGTCAACGACCCTCAGAGTGGCCGCGGGCGCACCAACCCGACCCTCATCGTCGAGGTTATGTCCGAGTCATCGCGCCAAGCTGATCAGGGTTCCAAATTTCTTCAGTACACCGAGATTGCGAGCCTGCGCGACTACGTACTCATCGAGCAGGACTTCCCGTTGTTGATCCTCCACAGCCGCGATACGTTTCGCGAACCCTGGCGCACGACCACCCATACGCAACTCGCAGAATCAGTTAGCTTTCCGAGCGTCGGCGTCGAGGTGGTGCTCGGCGAGCTCTACCGCAGCATCGTCTGGGAGAACGGCGAGGTGCTGTTCCGGCCCGGCGCAGGAATCAGTGAGCAGCCGAAGGAAAAGAAGTATTGAAGGGGGAAGTGTCCCCTTCCCCATTTCACCCTTGATAGCTCCACCGCAGCTTCTCTAGCCGCAATCCCATCCCCTCCAGCGCCTCGACCGTCTGCCGCTGATTCGCCTCCGCCAACTCCGCGAAGCGCGCCTCGACGAACAGGTTTTGGCGTAAGCCGCCCAACGCATCCGGCGCCTCATCGCGCAAGCGCTTCAGTTGCTCACCGAGGTACTCATTCAAGGTCTTGAAGCGATCATCCCAGTGCGCGATGAGCAGTTTGTGCGCCTGCTTGGCGATGATTTCGGTGCGCTCGATCTGGCGCGTGCGCAGGCGGTAGGTGTACTCGCGGGCGTTGTACTCGACGGCGAGCGTGTGCGGGCGGTCGCCCTTTTTCACCTTGAGGCGATTGACGAGATTCTTATTGGCGTCGAAGAGGTTGGTGACGCGCAGCTCTTCGGCGGTGAGTCCGTCGAACTGCTTGACGCTGATGAGCGCGCCCTCGAATTGCTGATCCTCCTTCAGCAGCTCGTAGTACTCGTCGTGCACGGGCTGGAGCTGATCCTCGGTGACGACGTGGCGCACGCGGATCTCGGCGTCGACGTCGGTCTCGAAGGCGTCCACTTCGCGGCGGAGCATCGGCAAGTTGACGGCCACCGCGTAGCCGTGTTGCCGCACGGCCTCGGCGATCATTTCTTGAATAGCGTCGCGATGCTCGGGCTTGGACCAGAGGCAGAATTCGAGCAGGAAGCAGTCCATCAAATCTACCGTGTCGCGACCGTTGAGGTGCGCGGAGGTGCGCAACAGTCGCACGGCCTTCTTCCAGCGGCGGTCGTAGACGCGGATCTGGTCTGTGGGATCAGGGCGCTCGGCGTTGTAGTGGTCGATGCGTGTCCGCAAAACCTGGATCGTGTTGAGGGCCTCGGGCGAGACGTTCGACTTTATCTATATCGACGGAGAGCTGGTCGAGCTCGTTTTGCGAAAGCGCGACGCCTTCCGGCAAAACCACCTCGTACACGTCCGCCGTATCGGTGATGAGCTTGACGAAGCTATCGAACTTGCGGACGTTGTCGACCTCGAGGCGGACGAGGAATCGGTCCCAGAGCGGGTCTAGGCTCGACCCAGGCGCAGGCAGTTCATTCGACGCCGAGATAATCGCGCGCACGTCGACGGCGACCTCCTGCTCGCCGTTGCGGTAGACGCGCTCATTGAGGATCGTGAGGAGGGCATTCTGGATGGCGGGACCGGCCTTCCAAATCTCGTCGAGGAAGACCACATTGGCGCCCGGCAGGTAGCGCTCGGTGAGGCGCTCGTACTTGTCCTCGTCCTTGAGCTTGCGGATGGACACCGGGCCGAAGATCTCATCCGGGGTCGAGAACTTCGACATCAGGTACTCGAAGCTGGTCCCGTCCGAGAAAGCGTGCTTGAGGCGCCGCGCGATGAGGGACTTGCCGACGCCCGGGGGGCCGAGGAGGAAGATGCTCTCGCCGGCGAGGGCCGTGAGCAAGCTGAGGGCTACGGCCTGCTCGCGCTCGTGGAGTTTTGCCGTAAGGCCCTTTAAGAGAAGCTCGGTGCGGGTTCTGATGAATTTCAAATTTCTAATGAATAATTTCAAATGCGCTGCCGCGTAAGCCGCCGCGCTTGCGTTGTGAGATCGGTGGACGGAGACGAATGCCGCGGTGGCGCATTTGAAATTTGAAATTCGTCATTTGAAATTTTGCTCTTCACCGCCTCACCCCCGTCTCCTCCAAATGGTGCCCGCGTACGATCTCGTCCGGCGTGGCCTCCCTGACATGAAGTACGGCCCCGGTGAAGTACAGGGTGCGTCCCGCCATATGGTGGTTGAAGTCAATAATGGCCTCGGCGCCGTCGAGCCGCACGACTCGCCCCGTGTGCACGATGCCATCGTTAGCGGTCAGGCGGACATGATTACCCGGCGTGAGCAGCCCTGTTGGCACCACGCCGTCGCGCTCGGCGAATAGTGATTCGGGAAGGGTTAAGACCTGATCGGCACGTTTGGAACCGTAAGCCTGGTCTGGAGTCAGGGTGAAAGAGAACTCGCCACGGTCGCTCAGGTCCCGCAGCTCCGCCTCGAAGGCCGGCAGCATTTTGCCGACGCCAAATAGGAAGGTGAGCGGGTAGTTGACATCCATGCGCTCGAGGAGTTCGCCGCCCGGACCACCCTCGTGAAGATCGTACCTGAGGGTCACCACTTTGCCCTCGGAGATGAAAGTCGCCATACGGAATTGCTAACCGTGCAAACCACACGAAGGTTAAGCAATATTCGCCAGGGCGGCCTAGTTAATGTGGGAACTTGATCATTAACAAACAACTCTTCCAATCGCACGCCCATGACACAAGCCTTTACACAGAGTTCTTTACTGCGCCTCGCCTACTGCGAGTTGCCGATTTGCGAGCGCCTCGAGACCGAGTACGCTCTCACGCAAGACCCCGAGGCCAGGCAGGCCTACCGCCACATCGTAGCCGCAAAGCGGGAGTTGCCGAAGGTGCTTTTCTCCCCGAAGACCCCTACGATCGACGCTGTTCTCGCCTACAGCCGCAAGCCCTTTATGGAGCCTAGCGTCTAAGCAGGTCGCCCTACCCAAACGCCCCCCAGATCACCGAACACCTGCCGAAGCCCCTCCCGTCACCACCGAGAGGGGCTTCGGCTTTTCGGGACCTCAGACCGGCGCTCACGAAGGCACGATCGAACAGCACGTCATGAAGCGGTAGCGTCACAACCAGGCCGAAGGCCGTCACAACCAGGCCGAAGGCCGTCACAACCAGGCCGAAGGCCGTCACAACCAGGCCGAAGGCCGTCACAACCAGGCCGAAGGCCGTCACAACCAGGCCGAAGGCCGTCACAACCAGGCCGAAGGCCGTCACAACCAGGCCGAAGGCCGTCACAACCAGGCCGAAGGCCGTCACAACCAGGCCGAAGGCCGTCACAACCGCGAAGCTCACCATCAGCGCTTTGCGCATCACCAACTTCCCCACACCTCCCGACCTTATAGTTACACCACCCCGGCTTTTGCCAAAACTTTTCAAACTTTTTTTGTCAACATAACTGAAAAGTAGAAACGTTTTGTTTACTTTTGGACCCGACAGAAACACCTTACACGCCAAACCAACATCATGGCAAACGACAGAGAATCGAAACTAAAAGCCCTCCAACTCACCGTCGACCGTCTCGAGAAGAGCTACGGCAAAGGCACCATTATGCGACTGGGCGACAAGGCCCGCTCGGATATTGACACCATCCCCTCCGGGTCGCTCGGCCTCGATATCGCCCTCGGGATCAACGGCTTCCCCCGCGGCCGCGTCATCGAGATCTACGGACCTGAATCTTCGGGTAAGACCACGCTCGCCATACACGCGATCGCCGAGGTCCAGCGCAAGGGAGGCCTCGCCGCGATCATCGACGCGGAGCACGCCTTCGACCGCACCTACGCTGAGGCACTAGGTGTCGATACTGAGAACCTCTTCATTACGCAGCCCGATAACGGCGAGCAAGCCCTCGAGATCACCGAGAGCCTCATCCGCTCCGGCGCGATGGACATTGTCGTGGTCGACTCCGTAGCGGCCCTGACGCCGCGCGCAGAGATCGAGGGCGAGATGGGCGACTCGAAGGTCGGCCTCCACGCCCGTCTCATGTCGCAGGCCATGCGCAAGCTCACCGCCGCCATCGCGAAGACGAACTGCACCTGCATCTTCATCAACCAACTCCGGGAGAAGATCGGCGTCTTGTTCGGCAACCCCGAGACGACCACCGGCGGTAACGCACTCAAGTTTTACGCTTCGATCCGCCTCGACATCCGCAAGAATGGTTCAGCCCTCAAGGACAAGGAAGGCAACGTGATCGGCAACCACGTCAAGGTTAAGGTCGTCAAGAACAAACTTGCGCCTCCTTTCCGAATTGCGGAATTCGACATCATGTACGGCCAGGGTATCTCGAAGTCGGGTGAGATCGTTGACCTCGGCGTCGACCACGACATCATTCAGAAGTCTGGTGCCTGGTATGCCTACGACGACGCCAAGATCGCGCAAGGCCGAGACGCCGCTAAGCGCTTCCTCGAAGACAACCCCGAGATCTCCGAAGAGATCGAACTCAAGATCAAAGCCATCATCAACCCCAAAGAAGGTGACGGTAGCCCGAGCGCCAACGGCAAGGGCAAAGGCAAGCTCGCCACCGCCAAGAAAGGCGACAGCGATGAGGACGAAGACGAGTAATCGTCCACCGAGCTACCCTGATACTAAAAGGTCCCAAATCAGCGGCCCTGTGGTGCACCGAGCAGCCCTAACCAAGTAAAGCGCCCGCACCACACTTACTGATACATTTTTAAGAAGCCTCACGCCCCCCGGGACGTGGGGCTTTTTGCTGCTACATACACAGGTGCCCAGGTGCCCAGGTGCCCAGGTGCCCAGGTGCCCAGGTGCCCAGGTGCCCAGGTGCCGAGGTGCCGAGGTGCCGAGGTGCCGAGGTGCCGAGGTGCCCAGGTGCCCAGGTGCCCAGGTGCCGAGTTGCCGAGTTGCCGAGTTGCCGAGGTGCCGAGTTGCCGAGGTGCCGAGGTGCCCATCCTTCTGTAAGTGTCCCGAAATGCTCCAGCGCACAGCAGCCCGGCACCAGGGAGGTCGTTGGACAGCGGGCTGCCAATAAAGTTAAGTGCTTGCAATAACTTCCGACAGCCCGCTAGTTCAACGGCCCCCTGGCACCGCTACGGGCCCCCAAAGCCCAATTAGCGTAGCGCCCAATTAGCGTAGCGCCCATCTAGCGTAGCGCCCATCTAGCACAGCGCCCATCTACTCCCCCCGCCACCGCAAGCTCTCCACCACCTCATCCAAGTCCCGTCGCAAGAACTCATATACCGGCCCCAGGCTATCCGCCTTCGCCTGCGCATTTACGTACACCGCCGCCCGGATAAAATGCCGCGTACTGTCCGTCACGAAGAGTTGGTACGGTGAGGCCGCGTCCCCCTCTACAGCGAAAGAAAAGCCGTGTACGCCGACCGCCGGGCGTTCGATGGGCTGCTCATCAATGTAGTTGGCGACGATATTGTGCTTTCCGACGAGCGTGTACGCATCGTCCCGGTGCTTCTCGAAGTCGGCCACGCTGCTAATCGGATAGTAGCTCACGTGCACCCGGCCATCGAGGCTCGGCGTCACGAGGTCAAACCAACACGGGTGCTTTGGCTTGTCGTCGAAGTAGACCGTATCCTGCTCAACAGCCACGTAACTCGGGTACTCGAACGCAAACGGACAAACCTCCAGCCGGAAGCTCGCCAGGCTATCCGCCACGGGAAACTCGATCTTCGGATAGGCACGCGGCTTAGGGGTTTGGTCAGTAGCCCCTACACAACCTGGGAGCACCGCCGACATCAATAAGCAGAAGACCGCTCCCGCAACCGCTCGCAGACGCATCGTACCTCGATAAGACGTTCGCTCCATCACACGACAACGGGTTTTTCCGGAAGTACGATACGCACCCGCTCTATCCGGCGCCGCGTCACCGTCTCGCTCACGAAGGTGAGCGTGCCCACCCGGAGACTTTCCTTCTGCCGCGGCAGCACACCCGTCTCCTCCAACATCACACCAGCGACCGTATCGGCATCGCCACGGATGTCGTCCAGCAGGTTGCTGGGTAGGTCCATGAGTCGGAGCGCATCCGAGAGTTGGGTCTTGCCCTCGAACAGGTAGGTCCGCTCATCGATCTTGACGTAGTCGATCTCGAGGTCCTCGTCGAACTCATCCTTGATGTCGCCAATGACCTCCTCGAGGATATCCTCCAGCGTGACCAAACCACTCGTCCCCCCGAACTCATCAACGACGATGGCCATGTGCATGCGCTCCGACTGGAACTCCCGAAGCAGATCGTGGATGCGCTTGCTCTCCGGGACGTACATCACCTCGTTGCGCACGTGGGCGAACCAATCGAACCCATCGCCTTCGCCAAGGTGACGAATGAGGTCCTTGGCGTAAAGGATGCCGACGATCGTATCGAGGTCATCGTCGTGCACAGGGATCCGGGAGTAGCTCGAGGTGCGGACGACCTCGAGCAAGGTCGTGAAGTCGGTGTCTTTGGACACCGCCACCACATCAGGGCGCGACTGCATGATCTGCCGCACGGTGACGTCCCCGAAGGTGACTAGGCGCTTGAGGATGTCACGCTCGCCAGCGAGCAGGGCCTCGTCGCGCACCGTCAGGTCGATGGCTTGGTCGAGTTCTTCGCGACTGGCAGCCGTAGCGCCTTGGTGACGCCGCAAGCGACTTTCTAGAAAGGCCCCCGATTTCACGAGAAAGGCACTCATCGGCGCGAACAGCCCGAGGAGTATGCGGAGTGGGCCACTCATAAAGCGCGCCAGCTCCACGTTTTGCGAGCGCGCGTACACCTTCGGCGTTACCTCCCCGAAAAGGACCAATAAAAACGTGACTCCAATCACAGTGATCCCGAAGCGAAAGCCCGTCGCCAAGTCGTAAGCTGCGAGCGTAGCCCCGACAGCCGCATTAATCCCCTCTACCCAAGACGTAAACCCGGCCGCCCAATTGGCAAACATCTCATCGGGGAATGCTTGACGGAGCACGAACTCCGACAACAGCACGATGGCGATGTTGACGAAATTGTTAGTGATCAGGATCGTAGCAAGCAACTCGTGTGGACGCTGCTTGAGCGCGACAATCCGTTTGCCGCTCGGCTGCTCGTCTTCGCGGAGCATGCTGAAGTCGCTGTTGTTCAGCGAGAAAAAAGCGACCTCACTACCGGAGATCAACGCGGAGGCCAACAGCAGGAAAACGAGCACGACCAGCCCTAACCACACACCCGCGCCCACGTCCGCTAGCAACAGCATAGACTGGGTCATCAAATAAAGAGGGGGGCAACTCGGACCAGGGTCAGCGTCCAATGAGGGTCGATTGGTGGCGACGAAGGTACGTCTGTGCGCTGAAGTAGTTGCGAATCATGTGCGGCGACCGACGGGGAGAATATCGCAACCTTCAAAGGTCCACCCCGCCCTGCGTAAAATCGGCCAGTGCTTTCGCTCCCGATCCAGGCTCGGCGGGGACTCGTTCAGGACGAGGGTCCACGTTTGGCTGAGCTTCCCGACCTTTCAGTATCCGCAGAGATCCGACCACTACCTCAACGGTTTTACGAGTGAGGCCCTCCTTGTCCTGCCAGGTTTTGTAGGCGAGTTTGCCCTCCACGTACACGAGCATCCCCTTGCGCAGTTGCTGCTCCGCGCTTTCGGCCAGTCGTCGCCACAGCACGACATCGTGCCACTCCACCTCCTCGCGCCACTGCCCCTCGCGATCCTTGAACGTCTCGTTTGTCGCCACCGACACGTTCGCCACAGCCGTTCCGTCGGGAAGGCGGCGCAGGTCTGGGTCGCGCCCGAGATGACCGATGAGGGTAACTTTATTAACCATGAGTAAGACGGAGCGAGGGTCGCAGGTTTTGCCGAAAGGCGTCGACGCAATGACCTAGATCGAGAGGCCGAGCTGACGATCCGCAAGGTAGTTGACCAGGGGCTGCGGCATGCCGTAGGCAGCCATCTCGTAGGGCATCACCCAGGTCGCCTCCGGTGTACGACGGCTTACGCCAAAACGCCAAAAGCGGATCACGAGTTCCTGGTGGCTCAACTGGTGCTTGATCGGCGGTGTGACTCCTCGAAAAATGGCCAGGTCATTGAGCTCAGGAAGGTGGGCCAGCAAACCTGCCGCCACAGCCTCTGGAGCGCGATCTGCACGGTTCGAAACGTCCGCCGGTTCGAGTTCCACCAGGGGAAACTCGTACAGGCCCTGCCAGATGTCGCCGCCCCCACGCCTCCGCAGCAGCGTCTCGCCGAGTGGGCCGAGTACGTGTAAATACGCGAAGTGCCGCGTGCGACGCTTGATGCGCTTGCTCTTGACCGGAAGCTCCGCTACCCTATCGACACGGAAGGCGGCACAACGGTCACGAAGGGGGCAGGTCGGACACTGAGGACGGCGGGGCGTGCACACCGTCGCCCCAAAATCCATGATGGCTTGGTTGTAGGTCCCGGCTTGCCCGCGGATGAGGAGCCGATCTGCGAGTTCTCGAAAGGTCTTCTGGCCGCGCCCGGTGTCGATCGGGTCATCTATCCCGAACACACGTGCCAACACGCGGTAAACGTTTCCATCTACGACCGCGACGTCCTCGTTGCTCGCGAAACTCGCGATGGCCGCCGCGCTGTATGGTCCAACTCCCGGTAGCTCCAACAGCGCAGCGTAGTTCGTAGGAAAAACTCCGCCCTGCTCCGCCACCCGTTTGGCGGCGCGGTGCAGGTTGCGCGCCCGCGAGTAATAGCCGAGCCCTTGCCACAGCGCCATCACTCGGTCTTCGGGCGCGGCAGCCAGATCACTCACCGTCGGAAATGCCTCGACGAAGCGACGGTAGTAGCCCTCACCTTGCGCCACGCGCGTCTGCTGCAGGATGACCTCGCTGAGCCAAATCTTGTAGGCGTCGGTTTCGCCCCGCCAGGGCATCGGCCGGTCTAGGCGCTGCGCCCAGGCCAGTAGGCTTTCGCCAAAACTTGTTATCGCCCCCACGTCGTCCTTCTCCATCTCGCCACAAAAAAAGCGGCCGGAGCGCTTGGCCCGGCCGCAAAAAAGGTAAACCTCAAAACCCTAATTTATGCCTACCCCACGCGGGGGCAGGCGCCTAGTAGCGGCTCGTGAGCCGCACCGAGGCGTAATTGTCGTAACGCGAGTCGAGCTTAGACTTCAGCTCCTTGCGCGCAAAGAAGATGCGGCTCTTTACCGTCCCTAACGGTAGCCCTAGCTGGTCGGCGATCTCTTGGTACTTGAACCCGCGGTAGTGTAGTAGGAAGGGCGTCCGCAGGCTTTCGTCGAGGGCGTCGATAAGCTCCTTGAGCTCGGCCATGAAGATCTTGGTCTCGGCCTTGTTGCCGATATCGTCCCAGCCACTGTTGAGGTAGTAGAGGTTGTCGGCCTTCTCGATGATCGAGTTGCCCTTCATCCGCCGGCGGTAGTTGTTGATGAAGATGTTCTTCATGATCGTGAAAAGCCAGGCCTTGAAGTTGGTACCCGGTCTAAACTTCTCGCGATTCGTCATCGCCCGGAAGGCGGTCTCCTGGTAGAGGTCCTTGGCATCCTCCTGATTTTTGGTCAGGTTGTAAGCGAAGGCCTGGAGCATGGCGGTCATCTGGTAAAAGCGGTCGTCGAACTCGATCGTGGACATGGGGGACGGTTTTGTTAAGGTAGACACTACTTTGTTTAACGCTAAAGTACGCCTAGGTTCAACAAAACACGCCGAACTTGGGGATGAAATTTGGATCCCCAACTCGCGCAAATCGACTATACGCCATGTAACGCCCTGATAATCAAGTACAAATATCTGAAACGCCCCCTTAGTTACCTTGTGAAAACTTTCAGAAATTTTTGAAAGTTTGGCCGTGCGTGACACGATCGAGGGACATCTCCTCTAGCCAGGTCACGCTCAGCGCTGTGCCTTGGCCAGCAAAAGGGCCGCTACGCCTGCGAAGATGATGTTCGGGGTCCACACCCCAATCCACGCCGGTATCTCCGAACTGTTGGCGAGCGTGTGACTGAAGCGGCTCATAAATACGAACACCAATCCGATCACCACTCCCGAGACGAGATTGACGCCCATTCCCCCGCGCACCTTGCGCCCGGCGAGGGCCAAGCCGATGAGAGTAAGGATCAAGATGCTCGCCGGCTCCGAACTCCGCTTCTGGCGTTCGATCTCGAAGGCCTGGCTGTTGCCGATCCCCCGTGCACGGACCTTCTCGATATAGCCCGTAAGGCCCGGGGTCAACAGCAGGTCCTTCTCGTATTTGTATTGCACAAAATCTGCCGGCATGAGGGCGAGGGCTGTATCGAGCGGCTGGTCGCGAACTTCCTCGAAGGTCTCGCCGCGCTCACCGAAGGTTCGGTCCGTGTATTCGTAGAGTCGCCAGGTGCTGTCCTCCCCGATCCACTCGGCCCGTTTAGCAGAGAGCATCCTCGTGAGCCGTGGTCCGTCGTAGGTCTCCAGCCGCAGGTCGCGGGCCACGCTGTCGCCCTTCGAGAAGTGCCGCACGTAGACTTTGTTGGTCGGATTGATGAACATGTGCACCTCGCTACTGCGCCCGAGGTCTTTCTCGCGCCCGAGCCTGTCGCGCTCGAAGCCAAGGCGGTGCTGGTTGCCGTACGGCACGATGATATGGTTGAGCGCCAGCGAAAATCCAGCGATCAGCGTGGCCGCGATGAGGTACGGTCGTGCGATGCGCGTGAGGCTCATGCCCGCATTGAGCATGGACAAGATCTCCGAATTACCCGCCAGTCGACTAGTGAAGAAGATCACCGCCACAAGCGCGTACAGCGGAAAGAGCAGCGAATTGATGTACGGGATATACCACGCGAAGTACACCAGGCCCTCCCCCCAACTCACGTCGTTGTCCATGAAGCGCTGCACCTGCTCCGAGAAGTGCACCACGCAGGCCAACAACGAGAAGATCAACACCGTAAAGGCGAAGGTCTTCAGGTAGGTGCCGATGAGGTAGGTGTCGAGGCGCTTGAGCACGGGGGGCTAAAATTTCAAATTATGAATTCCAAATTCCAAATGGGCTACCGCGCAGGGCCGCCTCTGCAACGCTTGCGGGCAGCGTTCTGCGGCAGCGCATCGGCGCACACGGCAGCCCATCCAAAATTCACATCTTGGAATTTGGAAGTAAATTTCATTTTCACAGCTTCCGCGAGATGCCCGGCAGAATGTCCGCCTTCCAACGCGCGAAAGTCCCCTCTAGGATGTGCCGGCGGGCCTCCCCTACCAGCCAGAGGTAAAAACAAAGGTTGTGGATCGTCGCAATCTGCTTGCCGAGCGCCTCCCCGGCTACCATCAGATGACGTAGGTAAGCACGAGAGTGAAGGCGCGTGAGCGCACACGGCCCGTTGGCATCTACCGGGCTGTGGTCATTAGCAAAGCGGGCCAGGCGCAGATTGACGATGCCATCCTTTGTAAAGATTGTCCCGTGGCGGCCGTTGCGCGTCGGCATCACGCAGTCAAACATGTCCACCCCGCGCTCGATGCACTCCAGCAAGTTGGCGGGGGTGCCGACGCCCATGAGGTAGCGCGGTTTGTCGGCCGGGAGGATATCGCAGACTTGCTCGACGATGGGGTACATCTCGCTGGCCGGCTCGCCGACGCTCAGACCGCCGATCGCATTTCCGGGCATGCCTTTGCTCGCGATATACTCGGCGCTCTGGCGGCGGAGGTCCGGGAAGGTGCTCCCCTGCAAAATCGGGAACAGCGCCTGTCCGTAGCCATGAGGACAACGGCTTTCGCCAAAACTCGCCACGCACCGATCGAGCCAGCGGTGCGTGAGCTCCATGCTTGTTTTAGCGTAAGCGTACGTACTCGGATACGGCGGGCACTCGTCGAAGGCCATGATGATGTCGGCTCCGATACGACGCTGGATGTCCATCACGGACTCGGGCGTAAAGACGTGCTCCGACCCATCGATGTGACTGCGGAACCGAGCACCCTCCTCGGAGAGTTTGCGGTTGTTGGCAAGGCTAAAGATCTGGTAGCCGCCGGAGTCGGTCAGCATAGGCCGCCGCCACTTGCTGAACTCCTGCACGCCCCCGCCGCCCTCCACCACGTCGATGCCCGGCCGCAGGAGGAGGTGATAGGTGTTGGCGAGGATGATTTGGGCCTCTACTTGCTCGGCGAGCTCGCTCGGGTGGACCCCCTTCACGGTGGCGGCCGTGCCGACGGGCATGAAGATGGGCGTCTCGACAGGTCCGTGGGCGGTCTCAAATCGACCAGCGCGGGCGCGGCCTTCGGTGGCCTGTAACTTGAAATTGAACACGGGCGCAAAGCAACGTCGCTTTGTCCACTGGTACGGCTAAGTTCCTCGTCGCCAACGGACGCACGAGTCCTCAGGGCTGCACGACGATATCGAAGGTGCGCTCGTGCGCGAAGTCGTTCGGCTCAGGCGATCTCGACGACCAGACCATTTCGCCGTTGAGCTGTACCTCGTCCAAGCTGAGCAATCTGCTATCGCCGAGGCGCGTGAGTGCTACGTCGATGGTATCGGGCTTTGCAGTCTTCCAGTCGATCACGTAACGGGTTTGGCCTACACGCTCAGAATCGAATAGTGACGTGTTGATGAGGCTGAGCTTAGCGCGACCTCCTGCTTCCGCTTCACGCAGTCGTACACTGTTCGGGTAGTCGAGCCTTCCGTCGTACAGATACACGGACTCGCCGTCCATCGACTCGTACACGGCAATATCATCGGTGTCGATGTAACCCGGCGTCGATGGATTGAGCAAGTCTGCTCCGTCCGGAGAGGTGACGCTGAACTCGAAGTCGGTATCATTGCCGGGGAAGCAACAGAGTCGACCCTCATCCGACTTGTCGCAAGCACTCAGCAACGCAATCACGACCGCAAAAAGGGCTGAGAATTTCATAGTCTAGACGTTGATTGCGCTAAAGTAGTGAGCAAGGCTCGCAAACGTAAGCGAAGTGTCTTCCGATCCGTTACTCCCGCTCCGTCCGCGTCGCATCCAATCTTAGCGCCACACCCATAATCAGCGTGAACGCCATCAGACTTGACCCGCCGTACGAGATAAACGGCAACGGAATCCCGATGATCGGCATCAGCCCCATCGTCATCCCGATATTCAGCGCGAAGTGGACGAAGAGGATACCCGCCACCCCGTACATATAGTACTGAGCGAACACTGAGCGCTGGCGCTCCGCCAGGCTCACGAGCCGCAGCAAGATGCCCAGGAAGAGACCAATCACCAGCGTCGCCCCGATAAAGCCGTGCTCCTCGCCAACGGTGCAGAAGATGAAGTCCGTGGTCTGCTCGGGTACGTATCGCAGCTTCGTGAGCGTCCCCTCGAGAAAGCCCTTGCCCTGCAGACCGCCCGAGCCAATCGCCATCTTCGACTGCAACACATTATAAAGCGAACCCCGCGGGTCACACTTCGCCGGTTGGAGCCACACATTGAGGCGGTCCTGTTGGTGAGGGGCAAGGACATTGTTAAAGAGGTAGTTCGCCGTTGCCGCGACGGCCGTTCCGAGCGCGACCGTGGCCACGAGCGCCTGCACGAGCTGCGATTTGCGGTGCGTGTACCAGTAAATGGCGAGTCCCGCGAAGACTGCCGTCGCCAGCGCCAACCCGAGGTAAGGGTTCACCTCCTCCCCGCGCCCGAAGTAAAGCAAGGCCACCACGCCTGCGAGCGCCACCGCTCCATAGATGATCCCCCGCGGAAACTGCGCCGCCAACAGCACTACCGCGAGTCCGAACAGGCAGGTCGCGATCAGGCTCGGCGCAAACACCAGCCCCGTCACCAGCATCACCGCCCCAAAACCCGCCATCACGAACAACTGAGCATTCAGGCCTGCACGATACAGCACCAGCGTCAAGCCTGTAAACACCAGTGCTGACCCGGCGTCCGGCTGCAGCATAATTAAAACGGCCGGCAACAAGAACAGTCCCGCCGCCTGAAACCACGTCACCACGTTCTTGACTTGCCCCCGGTACGCCGCCAAAAAACTCGCCATCGCGAGCGCGGTCCCAAACTTGGCAAACTCACTCGGCTGGAGGCCGAAGCTCCCGAAATTGTACCACGAGCGTGCACCCTTGATCTCCCGTCCAAAAAAGATCACGCCGACCAGCAGCAACAATGTAACGAGGTAGATAAAGAAAGCTCCGTCGCGCCACAGGCGGTGATTGGCTACGAGCGTAAAGACGAGGATCGCCATCGAGATCCCTACGAAAATGGTCTGCTTGCCAACCGGCGTTCCCGTGAGCCACTCGCCCCAGCCCTGGGGGTAACCCTGGCCGATACCCGCCGCGTAGATCATGATCCACCCGATGGCGATGAGGCCGAGCAGCATCGACAGCAGCGGCCAGTCGATCGCGGCGATCGGATTGCGGGGAACGGCAGTTTGGGCCATGTCTGAGGGGCTAGCCTACCAAGACGTAAGCGCGAGGGTTAGCGGTAGAGCAGCAACTCGGCCGGACGAATGTCCTTCACCATCGCCGGGTACGCACTCGGGAAGGTGCGCTTGAGTCGGTACAAAAAGGCGGTAGCCTTCGTGCGATCCGTAAACGCCCCGGTGCGCAGCTTGTAGTACGGGGCTTCGTGTTTCCAATCCACGGGGTATTCCGGGAAATCCTGCTCGAATCGCCGCTCCATCTCCTCGAGCTTTAGGCGATCTGTGGTCGCGAGCAACTGTATTCGGTAGCCGGACACGGTGCGGTTGGGGTCGCCGTTTTGCCGGGCGTATAGTTCCAGCATTTGCGTAAACGGTCCGTGCTCTACGATGGTGATCTGTGCTTCGGTCGTGACGGCTGTCGCCAAAACCAAAATCGTGGTCCAGAGGAGTTGACGCATAAGTTGGTGCAAGGTAGTGTTCGGCTACACATTGCTCACGATGGTTCACCGTGAACCATCACTTCCCGTGGCACTGCTTGTACTTCTTGCCGCTGCCACAAGGGCACTTCTCGTTGCGGCCAATCTTGTTCTCGTTACGGACGGTGGTGACGGCCTGCACCTCGGCTTTTCCACCGGCGGCCTCGGCGGCGGCACGAGCAGCCAACTCTTCGGCGCTCTCCCCGCGGCTCGTCTGTAGTTGCGGCTCCCGCTGGCGGGGACGCTGCTGTGGGGGCGCAGGTTGGAGCACCTGCTGCGGCCGACGCTCCTGTACAGGCTGCCCGTTCTCGTCTTGCGGCGGACCTTGCTGGATCATGATCTGCCCCGAAGCCAAGAATCCGGTTACCTCTTCATTGATGAGGTAGATGAAGCTCTCGAACAACTCGTAGGCCTCCATCTTGTAGATGACCAGTGGGTCCTTCTGCTCGAAGCTGGCCGCCTGGACACTCGTTTTGAGTTCGTCCATCGCGCGAAGGTGCTCCTTCCACTTCTCGTCGATCACGGCGAGCGTTACGGCGCGCTCGATGTCGCGCATGATGCTCACGCCCTCCGACTCAATCGCCGGGTCGATGCGCACCGCCACATTCATCCCTCGCGAGCGACCGTCCGTGTACGGCACCGACACATTCCGGTAGCGCTCACCGTGCGTGATCTTGACACCTTTGATGTACGGCAGCAAGACCTCCACAAGCTGTTGTTCCTTGTGAGCATACAGAGCGTCGAACTGCTCCTGGAATGCGCGCACCACCGCACCTTCGTTGCTCCCCTTGAAGAGTTCCGGCGAGATGTCTGGGTCGAGTCCAAGAATGGTGATGCTCGCGCGCTTGAAAGTCTCGAGACTGCCGCCCTGGCGGTGAGCCGCGACGAGACTCTCCGTGAGGCCCTGGAACATGTTGTTGAGGTCCACCGCGAGGCGCTCGCCGGTGAGGGCGTTGTTGCGCTTCGTGTAGATGGCCTCGCGCTGGATGTTCATCACGTCATCGTACTCCAGGAGGCGCTTGCGGACCCCGAAGTTGTTCTCCTCGACTTTCTTCTGCGCACGCTCGATCGACTTGGAGACCATCGAGTGCTGGATCACCTCGCCCTCCTTGTGGCCCATACGGTCCATGAGCTTCGCGATCCGGTCAGACTGGAACAGGCGCATCAACTTGTCGTCGAGTGAGACGTAAAACTGTGAGCTACCGGGGTCCCCCTGGCGACCGGCACGTCCACGCAACTGGCGGTCGACGCGGCGCGAGTCGTGGCGCTCGGTACCGATGATGGCGAGGCCACCGGCCTCTTTGACGACCTTGGAGAGCTTGATGTCCGTACCACGCCCGGCCATGTTGGTAGCGATGGTGACTTTGCCTGGCTGTCCGGCCTCGGCCACAATATCGGCCTCGCGCTCGTGCTGCTTGGCGTTGAGGACGTTGTGCTCGATGCCCTTGCGCTGAAGGAAGCGGCTCAGTAGCTCCGATATGTCGACTGAGGTCGTGCCGACGAGCACGGGTCGCCCGGCCTCCGTGAGGCGCTGGATCTCGTCCACCACCGCGTTGTACTTCTCGCGGTCGGTCTTGAACACGAGGTCGTCGGCGTCGTCGCGTACGATCGGGCGGTTGGTCGGAATGACCACCACGTCGAGTTTGTAGATCTCCCAAAGCTCCCCGGCTTCAGTCTCTGCCGTACCCGTCATGCCGCAGAGCTTGTGGTACATCCGGAAGTAGTTCTGGAGCGTCACCGTAGCGTATGTCTGCGTGATCTTTCCGATCTCGACCTTCTCCTTGGCCTCGAGGGCCTGGTGGAGTCCGTCGGAGTAGCGGCGACCTTCCATCATACGACCGGTAGACTCGTCCACGATCTTGACCTCGCCGTCGACGACCACGTACTCCTCGTCGCGTTCGAAAAGAGTGTAGGCCTTGAGGAGCTGGTTGACGGCGTGCACACGCTTCGACTTACTCGCGAAGTCACGGCCGGCCTGCGCCTTGGCCTCCGCTTTTTCTTCGGCGGTTTTGGAGGCATCCGAATCGATTTCGACCATTGTGGTCCCGATGTCTGGGAGCACGAAGAGGTCCGGCTCGTTTTGGCCCTGAGCCAAACGCTCTGCGCCCTTGTCGAGCAACTCCACCTGACGCGTCTTCTCCTCGATGTAGAAGTACATCGGCTCGTCGGCCTCCTTCATGCGCCGGTTGTTGTCGGCCATGTAGGCGTTCTCGGTCTTCTGGAGAATGACGCGATTGCCCTCCTCCGAGAGGAACTTGATCAACGGGCGATACTTCGGCATCGCGCGGTGGGCACGCAGCAGCGGCAGGCCGCCCTCGCCCTCTTCCATACCAGTCTTGCCTTCGCCAATCAG
This sequence comes from Lewinellaceae bacterium, assembly GCA_963837005.1. Lineage (GTDB taxonomy): Bacteria > Bacteroidota > Bacteroidia > Chitinophagales > Saprospiraceae > CALDTK01. The sequence goes on along the minus strand of CAWIMC010000020.1, from coordinate 571,471 downwards.
CTTACGGGCCTGCGAGAGGTACTCTGTGGCGAGGCGGCGCTGGTCCTCGATCAGGTTGCGGACCAGCGGGTTGAGCGCGATGTACTCCTCTTCGTCGGCCCCGGCGGGCACCGGTCCGGAGATGATGAGCGGGGTCCGTGCGTCGTCGATGAGCACGGAGTCCACCTCGTCCACCATCGCGTAGTGGTGGCGGCGCTGCACCTTCATATCGACGGTACCGACCATGTTGTCGCGCAGGTAGTCGAAGCCGAACTCGTTGTTGGTGCCGTAGGTAATGTCGCACTGGTAAGCAGCGCGGCGCTCGGGCGTGTTGGGCTGGTACTTATCGATACAGTCGATCGTCAGCTGCAGGAACTCGAAGATCGGCCCAATCCACTCGGAGTCACGGCGGGCGAGGTAATCGTTGACGGTGATGACGTGGACGCCTTCGCCGGCCAGCCCGTTGAGGTACGCCGGCAGCGTGGCCACGAGGGTCTTGCCCTCTCCGGTCGCCATCTCGGCCACTTTGCCATCGTGGAGCACCATGCCACCGATCAGCTGGACATCGTAGTGGAGCATATCCCAGACGATCTCCCCGCCGGCGGCCATCCAGGTGTTCTTCCAGACGGCCTGCTCGCCGTCTATGCGGCAGTAGCTCCGCTGCCGGCCGGCGAGCTCACGGTCGATCGCAGTGGGCGTGACGCGCAGCTCAGCGTTGTCCTTGAAACGCAGCGCAGTCTGCTTCACCACGGCGAAAGCCTCTGGCAGCAGTTCGGCGAGAGCTTCCTCAATGCGGCCATTGCGAACCTTAATTTGGTCGTCCACCTCCTTGAAGAGGTCCTCCTTGCGGTGCATGTCCGGTTCGGCGTCGGCGGCGGACCTCAGCTCGACGATGTGCTCGTCGATCTCGCGAGTGGCCTCCTTGATACGCTGCCGGAACTCCAGCGTCTTGGCGCGTAGCTCGTCGTGTGACAGTTTTGCGAAAGCGTCATAGTGCTCGTTGACCACCTCGACGCGCGGGCCGTACACGGCTACATCGCGGTCGTATTTGGTGCCGAAGAGCTTCTGGACGCTTTTGGTAAGGAAGTCTAACATGTCGGGTATTCTCGGTCTAGTGGCCCAGGCGTCGGGCAAACGGGCCGCGAAGATACGGCGAGCAGGCAGCCATCGCCGGACGGCTACCTTGCGCCGCTTACCGAAGCGACCTGGGGGTCGTACAACGCATGAAGATCGTCTCAGGGTGCAAGCCGATTGTCAGTCTTACGGTCGCGGTGGCGTTATATGCGCTCGCGGCCTGCCAGCCCGAGATGCCGCCGTCGGCGCGATTCTACTATCCCGTCGAGGAGCTCGGCCAGGGGCTAGCGTACGTCTACGAGGGCGTTGGCGATGCTCCCGCGCCAACGCACTATTGGTACTACCGCAGCGTGCAGACGCCCGATTCAACGATGCTCGTGTCTACGTTTTACGATGCCGGGTTCCAGCCGCGGCAGTTGCTCAACGAGCGCATCGTCGCGCAGGGGAGCCTCTTGCGGGACCTGCGCCTCTACCTCCCGACCGATTCGACGAGCGTCATCACCGAGGCGCAGGTGCTACAGCCAGCGCTGTTCAGTTTTGAGCCGCCAGACACCGACCGGGTGCTGGTGAGCGTAGTGACCTTCGCGGACCGCAGTGGCGAGCCTCCGGTAGGCGGGGATGCCGAAAAGGGCGGCTTTCGCCAAAACCCGTCCCGCGCAACCTATACCCTCACGCGCAACCGGCGCTTCCGCACCGATACGACCTACGTGTTCGAAGGCCAGTCCCTGCCCGCCCAACTGTGGAGCGTCCGCGAACTCACCGAGCAGGACAGCGTCGGGACGCTCGCTATCGAGTCCGCCGCGATCGAGATATACGCGGCGGGGATCGGGCTCGTGTACCGGGAGCGGCGTTTCGCGAATGGCACGGGCGAAGCACACCGCCTACGGGAGCGCCTACCAATGGACTCGCTGTCGGCACGCTTCCGCAAAACACTGAGGAATGACGGCTAAGGGCAGGGGACCACAAACGATGGGATGCCAAAGGGACGTTGCAGCGCTGCACCTCGGACTCGTGTCGAGCTTTTCGTTTCGATTTCAGTTGCCGGCAATGGGGCGAGGCGTAGGTGAAGGGCGCCTCTGCCGTGACTTCGGCCACGGCTTTTATCGGTTATTTTGCTCGTCGGTTCGTACGCATTTATGAGGCACATTATCTTCTTTCGTCGGCTTTGTAGTGGGTTGCATCGCCCTTGCGTTCACGGCGTCACCGTTGCGGGGGCAGCCTACCGCGCCGGTGCTCAACTGCCTGCGCGGCGACACGCTGTTTTGGCAAGAGCCTACCTCCCCCTGTGGTGCACTCGGCACGATCGAAGTGTTCGGCAGCCGGGAGGTCGGCGGGCCGTTTCAGCTCCTCGGCACCGTGGCCGCGGGTACTGGGCCTTTCTACTCGCTTACAGAAGTGCAGGCCAACGCCAATCTCAACTACTTCAATCTCGTCGGCGTCTACCCGAGTTGCACGCCGACACGCAGTCCCCGGAGCAACACCCTAGACGGCTCCCCGCTGGAGGTGCCGCGGATCTTATCGATCGACTACACCCCTAACGGCACCCGCATCCGCTGGCGCAACCCCCCGGATACGCGCGTCACCAAGTACTACATCTACCGCGAGACGGCTACGGGCACGACGCTGCTAGACTCCATCCTCAATGGGGTGACGGAGTACTTCGAGATCGGGACACAGGTAGAGCGAGCTCCAGCGATCTACTACCTTAGTAGCCTCAACGACTGCGGGTCGAGCAGCTTTTCGTCGACGCAGTACAGCAGTGCCATCGTCGACGCTGCGCGAGACGCATGTAGTGGCCGCTTGACGGTGACGCGTCGTTTGGCGGCGGTGTGGCCCTTTCCGTTTACGGAGGCCGTACTGGTGCGGAGGCGCCTGGGCGGCAAAACCGACTCTGTGAGGGTGTCGGCCACCGATACGGTCTTCACGATTGCCGATGTCTCAAGCGATACGGGCTATACCTTGAAAGTGATCTACCTCGATGCCGACGGCGGATTTGTGGGAGCCCTGCCGGTAGACCTTTCCGCCGTGGATTTCGTGGCCGACGACCGAATCGAGACCACCCAGCTCACCTTCGAGAACGGGGCTTGGCAACTGCGGTGGCGCTGGGAGCCCCGCGCGGGCTATGCGGGCACCGAGTACATCGTGCGGCAGGGCAGCGGCCAGGCCGCCCCCGTCGCTACGGACCCCGACTTCGACATACTCCCCTCGCCGACGGTAACCCTCGACGTGCCACCGGGCTTTGACTGGAGCACGGCGAGCGTCGTGGTACGGTCTACGGACGGGTGTGGTGTTTTGCGCGAAAGCGACCCAGCCCAACCGAGCGTCGTGACGGGCACCGAGATCGGTCCCTTCGACGTAGCCCTCGCGTGGACCTTGCCGCAGAGTGCGGCCGCGCTCAACCGGGAGTGGGACCTCCGCTTCGCCGACGGGACGGTAGGCTCGCGCCTGATCTTTACGTCCGACACCTTGCAAGTCTTCCTTCACGACGTCACCGATGTCAACTTTAGGCAGGTTTGCTACGAGACGGTGACCACCGTGGAGACGCCCGCCATCTTCCGGCGACAAGCGGAAACTTTGCCGTGGCGCAGTGCCCCGACGTGCGTACTGCGCAGTCCGCGGGTGTACCTCCCGACCGGTTTCGCGCCGGAGGGCTACACGGTGGAGTACCGCCCGCGCATCTCTCTGACCGAGGGGCTGGCCTACGAGCTGCAGATCTACGATCGGTGGGGCAAGCGCCTCTTCCAGACGGACACCCCCTTCGAGGGCTGGACGGGCCAGCAGGGCGGGAGCTTCGTGCCGACGGGGACCTACCTGGCGGTCGTCACGCTGACCGAGGAAGGCAGGAAGCCTTTGCGGTATGAGACGCAGGTGGTGGTGGTGCGGTGATTACCTGTTTGCTTCCAAACTTAGAATTAGGAATTTGGAATCAGCAACCCTACTCCCCGTGAGCAAATTCGCTTGCTGCCGGTTAGGCCTACCATGCTCACGCTCCTCCGCACCTTCGCCCTTAGTCTCGGTAGCCTCGTGGCTGCTCGAGCGCTCTCACAGACGCCGCCACTCGATGGCTCGGACTGGCCGCGGCAGTACTTCGATCGCAAAGCCGAGGCGATGACCGTACTGACAGGATGGGGCGCGGTCAATGTGCTCGCGGGGGGCGCGGGGGCCTTGTCGAGCGACGACGAGCAGTGGCGGCAGTTTCACCTCATGAACGCGGGGTGGGGGGCCATCAACGCGACGTTCGGGTACTTCGGACGACGCGGAGCCCTTCGGGATGTCGCTGCCGATAAGAGCGTCGAGGCTGCCTACACCGACCTCCGCCGTACGGAGAAGATTCTGCTCTTCAACGCCGGGCTAGACCTGGCCTACATCGCGGGCGGAGTCTACGTGCTGGAGCGCTCACGTCGACCCGGTAGCGATACCCAGGACCGAGACCGCGGTTGGGGGCAGGCCATTATGATCCAGGGGGCAGCGCTTTGTCTCTTTGACCTGCTGGCGTACCGGCATTTGCACAAAGCGGAGCAAGGGCTGATCCAGCTCTCGCCAGGCGGGAAGTTGACCGTGAAGCTGGGACCGCGCTGAGGTCTTAGCCCGCTTCGCTCCCAAACAGCCACCGCCACGGGATCACCCACGGCAGCACCAGTACCCAGACCACGAAGAAGGCCGCCATGCCCCGTGGGTAGTCTGCCCCCGAGCGCACGGCCGGTAGCGCCGCGACGAGCAGCCAGCTCCCTTTGTACATGAGCTGGAGGACGAGTACAGCGCTAAAGGGTTTTGGCGAAAGCAGACCCATCATAGACAGCACAGCGATGGAGAGCCAGAGGGCACCTACGAATCGCAAGCCTTCCGAGGGCGCGACGGCATTCTGGAAGACGGTGACTGCGGCGCGAGTGGGGGTGAAGAGTGCCGAGAGCCCGATCTGCCCCGCGACGATGACGTTGGCGACGTAGATGATGCGCAGGGCAAGGTCACTGGTCATGGGGCGAAGATTGGTCAAGGGAAGTGGCGAGCGTATCGACGGCCTGCACTACCCCTGGCAGAGCACGTCGGAAGCGTGGCCCGAGCAAGGCCGCGAAAGGTCCGCGCATCAAGCCCGCGAACCAGACCTCGTGCGTGATGGACCGCCGGCCATCCCCGAGCTCGACGATGAGGTGCCGGACGTACAGTTTGCAGGCCGGCAATTGTGCAACGTAGGTGTAGGAGAGCTCGGGCGTCACCTCCGTAATGACGAACCTAGAGGTACGGCCACTGAGGTCGACGACAGCACCGGTTTGGCCGGGCGTGGACAGCCTACCGTTCGGCGTGTTGATCTGTGCGGACTCGAGTTCGCTGTCGAAGAGGTGCCAGGCGTCCACTTTTGTCCAGACTTCCCAGATGGCCTGCGGCGAGGCGGTCGTGGTTTCGGTGTGCCAGAAGTGGCGATTCTTGGGCTTCGGTGGGCGGGCGGGCGTTTGTGCGGCGAGGGCGAGTCCGAGGGTAAGCATCGTGAGCATGGCGCAAATCTCCCATGAGGCAGTCTTGACGACACTGCACCGAGGTTAACTAATTGGCCAGTCGCTTGCGGATACGACTCAGGGACTGCGGTGCGATACCGAGGTAACTGGCGAGATATTTAAGCGGAAGCTGCTGGATGAGGGTGGGTCTATCTTCGAGAAGTGCACAGTAGCGGTCTTCGGCGCTCAGCGCCTGGGCTTCTAGCAAGATGTCTTCGGTAAAGCCTTGCACCTCGGCGATGAGCTTGCGCACGAAAGCGGCGTAGGCTGGGGTTTGGAGCAGCGCCTCATTGTCGACTGCGGAGATCTGCAAGCCGCGACACGCGGTAACGGTGCTGATCGACTCCGTGGCCGGCGAGCCAGTGCTGAGGCTGCGAATCGACGTGAAGACGTAAGGCGGTTCGGTGAAGAACTTGGTTCGGTCGGAGCCGTCCGCGTCGGTGTAGTGGTAGCGGACGAGGCCCTCGGTAAGGAAGTAGAGGTGGCGACAGGTCTGGCCTTCTTTAAGGACAGTTTGATTGGGCTGTCGCCAAAACTCGGCCCACGTCCGTTCGATGCGGGTGGCTTCAGCGGCGTCAAGTGGGGTGTAGACGCGGATGAAAGCGAGAAGGGCGGCGTGGTCGGGAGTCACTGCGGTAAGGTATCCGTGACGCCGACTTTGCTTGCGAACCGCAGCCGCAGGTGGCGTGACAAATTCCACACCAGGGCTGGACTAGCTCGGCGTTTGTCGCCCAATATGCCAATAGAACATAATGCGTAACTCTCTGTTTGAACACACGTTGACCGCCCATGGTGCACCTAGCGAACAGCCACCCAGATACAAATACGAGTATAGCCTTTCGCGGACGCCGTGATCACAGCTGGCCAAACAGCTTTATCCCGCGGCCTTGAGGCTCCCCGAGTCACAATTCTCTTTTCAAGTTTTAACCTGCATTTATGATGAACCCTATACCCGGGCTATCCAGCCCCAAACGCCTGCCACAGTGCTTGCTCCTGCTGCTCGCACTGGCCACCAGCCTCCACGTCGCGGCCTCCTCCCACCGCGAGGCCCCGCTAATCGCGATGGATCAAATGGCCGACAACGTCGACGTCTACGCCTTCCGGAGTCCCGACCTCGCCAACACCGTTACGCTGATCGCGACCTACGTCCCGTTCCAGCTCCCACAGGGCGGACCGAACTACTACTCCTTCAGCCCGAGCGTCCGCTACGAGGTCCACGTCGATAACGACGCCAGCAAGCCCGGCGACGAGATCACCTACCGCTTCACGTTTACGAAAGTCAACGAGGACCCGACCACCTTCTTTTACGCGCGCCTCGGCAAGCAGAACGAGAAGACCACCTACCGCCTCGAGCGCAGCATCGATGGGGGTGCCAGCTTCCAAACCATCATCCAGCGCGGTATCGTACCTCCGGCCAACGTCGGCCCCCGCACCATCGAGAGCGGCGTCGGCCTCGGCGCGGCGAGCTACGATGCCCTCTTTCAAGGTGGGATCACGGCAGCCACGAGCGGTGAGCGCGTCTTCGCCGGCAATACCGACGACCCTTTTTTCGTCGACCTCGGCGGCATCTTCGACCTTGGAGATAGCCCACGTCAAGTCGGCGCTCCGCGGGATGGCGTCGCCTGTTTTAACGTAAGTGCCATCGCCATCCAGGTGCCGATCGCGACCTTGCTCAAGGCGGGCGTCGCCCCGACCCCTACCACGATTCTGGACCCCAATTTCGTGATTGGTGTGTGGGCCTCGGCGAGCCGCCAGGCCACGACCACCATCTCGAAGACCGGTGCCCCGGTAGGGAGCGGAAGCTTCGTCCAGGTTTCGCGCCTCGGGATGCCCCTCACCAACGAGGCCGTCATTCCGATTGGCCTGAAGGACTACTGGAACCGCATCACGCCGTACGACGAACTCGCCGACACCCAGCTCGATAGCTCGTTTTTCAATCCAGAGCTCGCGCTCTACATGGACGACTCGCGCTTCGGTGGGGCTGTTCCTGCTTTCGCAAAACTTCGCATCCAGTCGAAGAGTCTCGGCACCTACGACTTCCGCAACGGCAAGGATGGCTTGTTTGGCCTGAAGGGCAACCCCGCCCTCGATGGCACGGCCCTCGCCGAAGCCGCGTTCGGCGGTCTGCTTCTGCCTGGCAAAGGGCTCCCCCGCTCGGTGGACCTCTGGCCGATTTTCCATACGGGTGTCCCCAACCTGGCGCCGTACCAACTGGCAACCGGCAAGGCAGGTAACCCCCTCGCTGTGGGTAAGCCGTTCATCAACAACTTTCTGCCAAACGGCGGGGACATGCTGCGCCTCAACATGGCCGTCCCGGCTACGGCACGCACCTCGGCCGACTTCTCGAGCCTCGGCTTGATTCAGGCGGCTGTGCTCGGACTTACCGACGCCCGCTACAATGCTAACAAAGACCTACAGCTCATTCCGAACATGGATGGCTTCCCGAACGGTCGCCGCCTCGAGGACGACGTGACCCGCATCGAGCTTCAGGCCGTGTCGGGTGTAGTCCTGGCCGCTATCGGCCTGTGGTACGACGATTTCGACCCAACGACGAGCACCTCGCCCGTTACCCCACAGCTCCTCAATGTACTGACCTACACGACGGGTGTCGAGCGCAACGACCGCGACTTTACCGCTGGCTTCCCGTACCTAGCCCAACCTTTCCGCGGGACGGGTGAGTGCGGTGGTAAGGTGGCGACCAACATGGGCGGTGCTGGCGGCGGCGCTGGTACACGGGCCGTGCAGAGCTTCTACGTCTCGTCGAACACGCAAGGCCGCGTCGGTGTCTACAACCGTCTCGCCGACGGTGGTTTTAGCGCAAGCAACTTCGCCGTCCGCGCTACCGACGCCGACGGGATCTTCTACGACGACATGACCGATGTGCTCTACCAGCTCAACCGGTCGAGCAACGTCATCGACGCCTACACGCCGGTACGCGCCAACCTCGAAGGGGCCACCCCTCCGACCTACGTTTCGAGTTCCACCTCGGACTTCTCAAACGGCCGCGAACTCGGTGTCTCGGGTGACTTCCTCGTCGCCGTGCAGGACGCCTCGGACGCCAATGCACAGACCAACAAGCTGGTCGTGTACGAGCGCAACGGGACTAACCTCGCGCTCAAGAACAGCTTTACGGTAAACTTTAACGTCTGGGGTGTCCATGCCGACGTGAATACGCTGTACGCGGTAATTGACAACTCCAACCAGGTAGCCGTCATCGACACCTTCTTCAAGAAAACCGGGACCGCCGTCATGGCGAGCCGTGTCGTAACCATCAACGACCTGGTGCGTACCCACGGCATCACCTACGATCGGGACGCAGACCTCATGATCCTCACAGACGTCGGTGACGCTGGCAGTGCCACCGACGGTGCTCTCGTCGTGATCCCCAACTGGACCGAGGCTAGCCGCGATGCGATCGTCTCCGCTGGTGAGCAGTTCCGAATTGCCGGTCCTTCGAGTCTCCTCGGCAATCCCGTCGACGTAGCCTACGACAAGGTGAGCAACCAGATCTACGTGGCCGAACGCGCCAATGGCGGCGGACGCGTGCTGGTGTTCAACAACCCAACGGGCGACGGCGACGCTGCCCCGGTCTACAACACGCTCTTCGGTGGCGCTTCGGCGATCTACCTCACGGGCGCTCTGGTCGAGATCGATCCGGTGGTCGGCATCATCGAAGTCGGCGGTGGCGTCATCAATGCTGTCCTCTCGCCGAATCCGACCCCGCAGATCCTTAACCTGCGCCTCGACGGTGACCTCGGACTGATCGTCGGCTCGAAGATCCGTGTGTTCAGCATGACGGGCCAACAGCTACTCGAGAAGCCATGGACGAGCACCGACTCCGGCATTAACGTCGGTAGCCTCAGTGCAGGCAACTACATTTTCACGCTCGAGGGTAAGGACTTCTCGTTCAGTCAGAAGTTCGTGAAGCTGTAAGGAAATCTGCAAAACAGCACCTTTCACAAGGAGCCCCTCGTCGGTACACAAGTACTGGCGGGGGGCTTTTTGCAAGGAGAGTGATGCCCCGCGAGGCCAGTGCACCAACCCTCCCGTCCTCTCGTCGTTTACGCCACTATGAAAAGCGGCCAAACGCAAGTCCCTATCGACATCGTGATCGTCGGCGCTGGCCCCTCCGGGATCGCCGTGGCCATCGCTGCCCAGTCTGCGGGCCTCTCCCACCTCATCATCGAGCGCGGACCGCTCGCCAATAGCCTCTACCACTTCCCGGTCAACATGACCTTTTTCAGCACGTCCGAAAAGCTGGAGATCGGCAACGTGCCCTTCATCAGTCACGCCGAAAAGCCCTCGCGCACCGAGGCGCTCGAGTACTATCGCCGCCTCGTGCAAAGCAAGCAACTCGACATCGTCACCTACACCGACGTGACCGAGGTCTCACCTGAGGGACAAGGCTACGTAGTCGTCACCGACAAAGGCACCTACCGCGCCCGCAACGTGGTGCTCGCCACCGGCTACTATGCCCTGCCGCGTCTGCTCGACGTACCCGGCGAAGACCTCCCCAAGGTGCGCCACTACTACGACGATCCCCACCTGTACATTGGGCAGCGCGTGCTGGTGATCGGAGCGGCCAACAGTGCCTGCGACGTGGCGCTCGAAACGTGGATGAAGGGCGCGACCGTCACTATGGCCATCCGCAGCGATCGCATCTACGACCGCGTCAAGTACTGGATCAAGCCAAACATCGAGAACCGAATCGCCGAGGGGAGCATCGACGCCCACTTTAACACCACCGTTCGCGAGATTTTGCCCACCGAGGTCGTGCTCGACACCCCGAGCGGCGAGGTCCGCGTCCCGAATGATTTCGTACTCGCGATGACGGGCTACCAGCCAGATTTCGAGTTTCTAGCTGCATCAGGGGTGCGCTTTCGCGAAAACGAGCTGCGCGAGCCACTCTACAATCCAGAGACCTGTGCCGTAGACGGGCAACCTGGGCTCTACATAGCTGGCGTTATTCAGGCGGGTTTGGCGACGAGCAAACTCTTCATCGAGAACACCCGCCACCACGGCGAGGCCATCCTCGGTGACATCGCCCGCAGGCGCGCCGCCGTCGCTAGCGACCCTCATGCCAAACCGGCTCGAGCGGCCGAATGGGCCACAGTCGATCAGTAGGGAGCCAGCCGCGTTCGCCTGTCGGCAAAACCACCTCGGTATAGCCGCTCAGCGTCTCGCCCGTCTCTACCACTACCCCACTCGGCAGCGTACGCTCGCTGGGGGCACTCGGCGAAGGAGCCGTTCGGATGGCGAGAGTGTCTACCACCCCACTCGACTCGGCAACCGAGACCGCCGCTGGAGCGCGGGCGAGGGTGTTTTGCCGAAAGGCTATCCACGACGACAGAAAAGCTAAGAGCAGCGCCCCAGTAATCGCGGGCCACTGGGTCGAAAAAGGCTGGTCCCGCCGGTGGCCGATCTGCCGGATCGAAAGCACTGCCGCGATGGCAAGTCCAAGCAGTGCGAGGAGTGCCGGTAGATTCGGAAAAGCAAGGCGACTCATGTAGCCCGCCAAACCATCGACACCTCCGAGCGGCAAGGGCACTAGGTCGGACGGCAGATCGGCGTAGACGCGCTGCTCGAGTGACTTCAGCGTTGCGGTGCCGCCTAAGAGTTCTGCGTTTCGCAAGCCCCACGTAGCTCCCGGCACGTCGTCGATCGCCAAGCACGCTTCGGCATACCCTTGGTACGCTGCGGCGCTCGGCCCCGCCTCAAGGACTGCCCGAAAGGCTTGCCGCGCCTCCGCAAATTCCCCACTTTCTAGACGCTCGGCCGCACAATCGTACGCCGACGCACAGGCCGCCGACACACTGAGGGAGCTACCAAAACCTACGAGCCATAATAGCCCAAGGCTAAGGGTCCGAGCCAATAGCCCTAACCAGATCCCCCTGCAATCCATCGGCCGACCACCCATATGTTTCACTGCAGATCGTCTTTCCCCTTTGGCCGTCGCTCGATCTCCCAGCGGAAATCCTCCAGCAGTTTGCTCTCGCCGCCGATCGCCGGGATCGGTTCGAGCGCCCCCTCGGGTTGTTCGTAGAAAAAGATGTCGGTCAGTTGCCCGGCGTCAAACTGTAGGCGCATCCGCGAGGCCTGGACGTAGTTCATGCCGATATAGGATTTGTCCTCCTCGTCCTGGATGTAGTACACCGACTCGGCATTGCCGCGCACCACCATCCCGGCGATGGTCCCCTCCGAGAAGTCGACGTCTACCTGTCGCCCCTTGATTTGGTTGTAGAAAATCTCGTCGGTACTGTTGACGATCAGCGATTTCGAGCGAAGCAGCACCCGGTCGACGACCTCATTGCGCAAGCGCACCGTGATGGTATCGGCGATGAATTGGCTCGTATCGGACCACACCAACGGATCACGATAAAGCGTAAACGCCGAGTCGATGCTGTTGAAGGCCAGCGAGTCGCACACCGCTTGAAGGTCGAGCTTGTAGATGCGCACGTTGTTGTACGCTAGAATCAGGCGGATGCTGTCGGGCAGGGGCGGTGCTACCACCGTGTCTCGCCCTGTTAGAAAGTCCTCGGCCGCGGCACTGGTGTCCATTAAGATGGGCGCGATCGTCTGGCGATCGATCTTGTTGGTGACCTCGATCGAGCCAGCGCTGTCGATCGCGACACGCCTGAGACTGTCGGCGATCAGCTCTCGGTTCGGGAGCACGGGGCCGGTGGGGAGCGCCGTTGGAGGAGTTAGTGTGGTAAGCAATCCGTTGAGGATATCCAGGCTTTCGACGAGCGAGTCCCCGAGGCCGCTCGAGTCTACCTGACGGGTCGGATCAACCGCGTCACCTCGAGTTTTGGCGTAAGCCGTACTGTCCAAACCTACATCGTCCAAAGCCATGCTGTCGACCGCCGTACTGTCGCCTACGCTCAGCGTTTGCGAGATGGTGTCCAGCACGTAGGCCTTGCGAAAGCTCAGCAACGTGTCGGCCGAGATGTAGAGCGAGTCCGTTTCGACGAGTGTGCTGAAGATCGGCCGGCCCCCGAAAGCCTTGACGTATTCTCCGTCGCGGCGGTAGATGACGTCCTCGGCGATGATCGCTCGCTGGGCCGCTGTGTCGCGCCAACGCACCTGGCCATGAACGAAGGCCAATCCGAGCGAGTCATTGAAGGACACCGAGTCCGCCGTAAGGAGGTAAGGCGGCTCGCTGATGTCGACGCGGCCTGTACTCGTGAAGGTTTGCGAAGCCCCGTCGTAGTTGATGCGCTCGCCCTGGACACGCTGCGTCCCATCAACGAAGGTGGCGTCGCCGAGCAGTTGAGTCTTATTTGTGCGCTCGTTGTAGCGGATCGTATCTCCCACTGCGCGACGCGTCTCGTCTGCGAATCGCGCGTTGCCGATCAGGCGAAAGTCGTCCGTGTAGCCATCGTAGTAGATCGCATCGGCTAGGGCACGCTGCGTCCCGCGCGCGACCTGTGCGTTGCGCCTGAACTCCCCCACGCTGTCGATCATGTTGTAAAATCCGTCCTCGCAGTACACCCTCGAGTCCGAGGTCGCGATGACGGTCGGCCCCTCGAAATACACGATCCGCGCCTCGGTATTGAAGCTCAATGTGTCGCTGATGAGGCTAAAGTCTTCCCCAACCACAAAGACGGAGTCCCGAAAATTGGCCAGGTGCGCATTAACATCGTAGTCGCCGCTCATACTCGAGAGTTGGGCCTGGCCGTCGGTCAGCTTCGCCCGCGAGCGATAGCGGGCCTGTTTGGTGGCGAGATCGTAGCGTAGGGAGTCCGTGAAAAGCTTCTGGACGCCGTTGACGAGCACTACCTTCCCGTACAGGAAGGCCAACTGCTGGTCTACGTAATAGCGCATCGAGTCCGCAAACAGCTGGAGGGTATCGTTTTGCAGCAGCACGACATTGCCCTTGGCCCGCACGAAGTCATTGTCGCGGATGATGGCCTCGTCGCAGTAGATGTACATCTCGCCCTGCTTGAGTTCGACCTCGCCGGACAGCTTTTGGTAGGTGACCGGACCTTCGACAATCCGCTCGTACACCTCCGCGAAGTCGATCTGGACCGGCTTGCCCTTGGTCGTATCCCGCCTCGGAACAGCAGCCGTCTGCGCAGCAGCTTCTACCCCTGAGGCAACGAACCCGCAGACGAGGAGCAAGACGACGAAAATACGGAGCATAGGCGGACGGCCCGATCGGGCGGTAAAGGTGCAAACCCTACAGGTGAAGACCTACCTTCGCGGCCCATAACGTGGTTCGACTATGATACAACGCGTCCAAAGCATATATCTGCTGCTCAGCAGCGGGAGCTTTCTCGGTACTTTCCTGACGCCCTTTGCCGACTCCGAAATCGCCGTGCCGAATACCGTGCTCGCCGACCAGGAGTTCAGCACGATGGACAGCGTCGGGATGATCGTCCTGTTTGCGATCGCAGGACTTGCGGCGCTAACGGCCATCTTTCTGTACACCAACCGAAAGCTACAAATCCAGCTGAGCTTCGGGGCGATGGCCTCGGGACTGCTCGCGTACGGCGTCGGTGTGCTAGCGTTCATGCAGGACGGCGATGCGATGGGCAACGTGGCTATCGAAGGAGAGGTCGGCGCTCTTTTCCCCTTGTTGGGAGCGATCATGGCGGTGCTGGCGGTGCGACACATCCGAAAGGACGAGAAGCTGGTGCGGAGTGCGGACCGGCTGCGATAGGAGAGGAAATACCAAATTTCGGAGTTCAAATTTCGAACGGCTGCCGCCGGGGCGCGGGGGCAGCTTTCGCCAAAACTCGCGGTAAGCATCTCCGCTAAAGGCCTATTGCCCGAAGCCGGTCGGCTCCGACTCCGATAGGACCAGAGGGATGCGGTCGCGGATCTCGTCGCGTTGGGTGTCGGTGAGCTGGTCGTAGGACTGGCCGAAGGTGGCTCGGGCGGTCTCTTCCCAAAGTTCGCGGTAGGCGGCTAGCAGCTCATTGTAGACGGCTAAGTAGGTAGTATAGCTCGTGCCGCGGTCGTTCTTGAGGGCGATGATCGCGTGCTGAGGGCTCCTCGCCATGTCGGGGTCCTGTTCGGGGTTGGCGATAAAGCGCTTGGCCTCGGCGCGGAGGTCCGCGATGGAGAAGACCTCCCGACGGACCATGAGTTCGTCGTCCTTGTTGACGAGGACATCGAAGAGGTTGCGGGGGTTGAGAATCATCTTGATAGGCTCTTCAGGCGTCCAGGGCGGTAAGCGGACGAGAACGCCTTGGTCCTCGACGATCTCGGTGGTGACGAGGAAGAAGATGAGCAGCAGGAAGGCGATGTCCGCCATCGAGGAGGCGTTGATGGTAGGGTCGGTAAGGCGGGTTTTGCGTGACATGGCTGAAAATGAAGAGGGTTATAGCTGCGATGTGGAGAGGGTACTTTTCGCGTATTCACGAGATATTTCGACGCGGTGGCGCAACGGCGCAGTGGCGCAGTGCAAAAGGGGGTAGCGGAATAGATGAGCACGTCAGAAAGACTCTTGCGGCTTTGTGTGCACCGTGTTGCGCCTCTGCGCTGGAGATGGTCTCGGACCATTCCATAGGCTCAGTAAAGCAGATGCCATCAGGGCGTGCCCTGGCGTTTGCCTAGGGCTAAAATGACGAGCGGCCTCCCCGACAGATGTCGAAGAGGCCGCTACAACCCTTTGAGGGGCAGGGTTATGTCTTTCGGGCGCTTAAAGGTCTTCGCCCCGCTTCTTGGTGGAGTAGTTGACGCGCAGTTGGTTTTGCTTGCGCAGCTCCGTCTTTACGTCGGTTACGATGCCCATCGTCACGTCACCGTCTACGCGAAGCGAAGTGGTGATCTTGTTGTGTTGGTTCTCGGGGATGTTCTGCTTGAACTCCGCGATAAACAACGGGATGTCGGTCTCCTTCTTGATCTTATCGCCCAACTGAATCTGCGGGGCCGTGCCATACAGCGCCTCGTACTGAGGCGAAGGCTTGCCGATGTAGATATAGTTGACGAGCGTCTTTTCCTCCAGCTTAGTGAGCTCGGTGGCGGACGGCGTGTTGACGCGGACCTTGAGGTCGGACTGCCGCAGTACCGTTACCACCATGAAAAAGAACAGCAACATAAAGATGATGTCCGGGAGGGACGCCGTCGAGATGGCGGGCATGGGCTTCTTGCCCTTGTACTTAGAAAATTTGGACATAGTGGTGTGGTCTTTTAGTTCTGCTTCCTAAGATGCACTATTCATCGCCAAAGGCGGTTGGCTCGGCCTCCGAAAGTACCAGAGGGATCTCCTCACGTATTTTATCCTTCTCTCCGTCGGTCAGGTCGAGGTACGGCTTGCCGAACTTTCGCTGAGAAGACTCTTCCCAAAGTTCGTTGTACGCAGCGAGCAATTCGTTGTACACCGTGACATACGTGTCGTAGGTGGTACCGCGGTCATTCTTCAACGACACGATTGCGTTTTGCGGACTCAACGCCATATCCGGATCGTTCCGGGGATTGAGGATGAAGTTCTTCGCGGCGTCACGCAGACCTTTGAGGTCGGCAGGCTCGTTGCGCACGAGGAGTTCGTCGTTCTTGTTGACGAGTACCTGGAAGACGTTGCGCTGGTTGAGCTTGAGCTCCGGTGGCGGCTCGTCGCTCCAGGGCGGCAGTCGGACGAGGACGCCTTGGTCCTCGACGATCTCGGTGGTGACCAGGAAGAAGATCAGGAGCAGGAAGGCGATGTCCGCCATCGAGCTCGCGTTGATCTCCGGTGCTTGTAGTCGCTTTCCTCGTGCCATTACTTAAAGAAGCTTAGTACCTCGCTGACGGCAAGGGCGACGACTGCCCCTCCGGCCATGATGAGCGCGGTGGCGATGGCGCCGGTGATGAATTTACTCTGTCCGGGCTCCACGAAGAATCCGTCACGAGCCTGGATGGCGAGCATCTCGGTGTCGGGATCGGCGGTGGAGTACAGGATGAGCAGGAGGACGATGACGGCCGCCAGTCCGAGGAGGCCCTTAAGGGCACCTTTTGGGTTGGTGGCGACTTGGTAGATGCCGAAAACGATCGCAGCGACGGCGCAGGCGATGGCCAAGAAGGCGGCACCGTACATGCCGAAGTCGAAAATGGACGTGTCGTAGCGCGAGACATCGGTCTCGGGAATGGCCTCGAAGGCCGAGACGCCACTGAAGATGAAGATCATCATCAGGACGACGATGGCGAGACCCAGACCAAAGGCTAGCGTCTGACCATTCCGGGTGAGGAAGGTATACATAAGCGGGTAGCTGTTGGGTGAGGGTTACTTGATGAAGACGCGGTTCTGGTCCATGATATCGACCAGGGCGATGGAAGCGTCCTCCATCTTGTTGACGATCGAGTCGATCTTCGACACGATGTAGTTGTAAAAGATCTGCAGGATGATGGCGACGACCAGACCGAATACCGTGGTCAAAAGGGCCACCTTGATACCTGTTGCAACGACGGCAGGTGAGAGCTCGCCGGTAGCGGCGATCTTGTCGAAGGCCTGGATCATCCCGATTACCGTACCCATGAACCCGAGCATCGGGGCAATGGCGATAAACAGCGAGATCCACACGAGGCCTTTCTCGAGGAGGCCCATCTGGACCGAGCCGTAGCCCACGATAGCTTTCTCGACGGCGGCCGGGCCTTGTCCGGCGTTCTTGAGGCCTTCGTACATGATGCTGGCGGTAGGGCCTGCGGTCGAGCGAGCGACTTCCTTGGCGCCTTCGAGGTCACCTGCCTTGAGGTTCTCGTCGATGCGGCTCAGGAGCTTATCGGTGTTGACGGTGGCGACGTTGAGGGTGATGATACGCTCGATGCAGAAGGCGAGGCCGAGGATGAGGCATACGAGTACGCACATCATGAAGCGCCAGTCGCCTTGGATGAAGTACTGCTTGAGGAGTTGGAACCCGCCAACGTTGGCGTTTACGTCCACGCCGTCTTGTGCGTAGAGGCTAACGGCCATCATCGACAGTCCGAAGCAGAGCGACCGAGTAAGGAATTTGCGCATTGTCAGTTGTTTAAGTGCGTTCAGTTGTTTTCAAAAGGTGGCGGAGAGACAGGGATTCGAACCCTGGGAACCTTGCGGTTCACACGCTTTCCAAGCGTGCCCGATCGTCCACTCTGGCATCTCTCCAATTCGAGGCGTAATGTAATTCGAGTATTGGCGTTTGCAAGTCCCGTGGGGAAATTCCCTTCCCACACCGCACATTATTCGCGTTTCTCTCACACATCCCCACCGGCATCCCGGTGCTCATTCGGGCTGCTAGATAGTGTGAACGAAGCGCAAATACACAATCCTGCACGCGAGTACCCCTTTCGTGGGGGCAGCTAGCCCGCCGTTGCCCTAGCCAAACAAGCGCTCGGCGTTGGCGCTCGTGAAGGCGTCGACCTCCGTTACGTCCACGTCGAGCATCGACGCCAGCGCCTCGGCCACATAGGGTAGAAACGCGCTCTCGTTGCGGCGGCCACGCTTCGGCACCGGGGCCAAGTACGGGCTATCGGTCTCGAGTACGAGATGTTGGCGGGGGATGGCCCGCACGACCTCCGGCAGTTCTCCGGGCTTCTTATAGGTAAGCACGCCGCCGATCCCGAGGTAGAACCCCATTCCGGTAAGCTCACGCGCCTGCGCTACGGTGCCCGTAAAACAGTGAAAGACACCACGGAGTCCACGCCCGACCAGCGGCCGCACCAAGCGGATCGTCTCGTCGATGCTCTCGCGGCAGTGCACCGCAATAGGTCGGTCAATGCGAATAGCCCACTCGCACTGCCTAAGGAAGGCGTCCTGCTGCTCGGTCCAGAACTCGTCACTCCAGTACAGGTCTGTACCTATTTCTCCAATGGCCGCCCAGGGTCGCTCGTCCAATCTCGCTTCGAGCGCATCGAGCTGCGCCGCGTAGTCCGTTTTGACGGAAGTCGGATGCAACCCCAGCATCGGCAGGCACACCTCAGGATAGGCTTTCGCCAAAACGAGCATCGGCTCCACCGTCTCCACGTCGATGTTAGGCAGGTACATTCGTTCTACTCCGGCATCGAGGGCGCGCTGGACGGCGGCGTCACGGTCCTCGTCGAACTTGTGGGAGAAGAGGTGGGTGTGGGTGTCGATCATTATTGGATAGAACGCAAGGGCCTGCGACCCCGCAATGGTTGCGCAAAGTGACACAAAGAACTAGAGGTATACACCTCAGGAGACCGGCCCTCGTTGCGATCCCGTCGCGGACCCTTGCGTCTATCGCGTTCTATTGAGGTTTCGCGAAAGCCTCCTCCACCAACTCCGCCTGCTGCTTCTCGTGCCGCTTCTTAAAGCCCGTCGCGGGACTCGCCGTCGCTGGCCGCCCTACGTACCGAATCTCCGTAGTCGGACAGTAGCAATTGTGGATGTAGCGCCAGGCGCCCATGTTCTCGGACTCCTCTTGTACCCACACGAGCTCGGCTTTCGAGTAGCGATCGCGCAGGGCCTGGATCTCCGGCTCGGGCAGGGGGTAGAGTTGCTCCACGCGGCACAGGGCTACGTCGCGTAACCTCGTGTTCGCGCTGGTAGGCGACGAGGTCGAAGTAGACTTTTCCACTGCACAGCAGCAGACGACGCACCTTGGCGAGGTCCTTCTTGCTGGTTTTGGCGAAAGCCGTATCGTCGTACACGGGCTGGAAACGCGTGCCGGGCCCGAACTCCGCCAAGTCGCTCACCACCTCCGGATGCCGCAACAGACTCTTCGGACTCATCACCACGAGGGGCTTGCGGAAATCCCAGGCGAGCTGGCGGCGCAGCAGGTGGAAGAAGTTGGCCGGCTGCGTGACGTTGGCCACGATCATGTTGAAGTCGGCGCACTGCTGCAGGAAGCGCTCGACCCGCGCCGAGGAGTGCTCCGGACCCTGGCCCTCCATGCCGTGCGGCAGGAGCATCACGAGACCAGACATCCGACCCCACTTGCTGGCGGCCGACGTGATGTACTGGTCGACGATGGTTTGGGCGCCGTTGTAGAAGTCGCCGAACTGCGCCTCCCAGACCACGAGATTCTCCGGACTGGCCAGCGAGTAACCGTACTCGAAGCCGAGCACGGCGAATTCACTGAGGAGTGAGTTGTAAATGCGGTACTGGCCCTGGCTCTCGCCGAGGCGCGAGAGCCGGTTGTACTCGGTGTACTTTTCCTCGTCGTGGAGGACGGCGTGGCGGTGGCTGAACGTGCCGCGCTTGACGTCCTGGCCGCTCATGCGCACGTCGCGGTTCTCGAGCAGGATCGAGCCGTAGGCAGTAAGCTCGCCGAGGGCCCAGTCTAGCCGATCGTCGTCAATGAGGGCCTGCGAACTCTTGAATAGGCGAGCCATCTTGCGCAGCGGCGTAAAACCCTCGGGCACGTCCATGACGGCCTTGAGGATATGCCGCATCCGGTCGAGGTCGACGCCCGTCTCCGGGTAGAGATCGGCCTCGTCGACGTTGACGCGTTTGCGCAAGGTGCGCCAGGCCTTCTCGGTATCTTGGTACTGGTAGGGCAGTTCCTTCTGCTTGACGTCCTCTAGGCGGGCCTGGAGGAAATCGTTGAAGGCCTGCTCGCGAGCCTCTGCCTCCTCGGTGGTGATGTCGCCGCGCTCGGCGAGTTGCTTGACATAGAGCGCGTGTGGATCAGGGTGCTCGTCGATGAGCTTGTACATGAACGGCTGCGTAAACTTCGGGTCGTCGCCCTCATTGTGGCCGTGCTTGCGGTAGCAGACCATGTCGACGAAGACGTCCGAATTGAACTTCTGTCGGTAGTCGACCGCGAATTGCATCGCAAACACGACTGCCTCTGGGTCGTCGCCGTTGACGTGGAGCACGGGGGCCTGCACGAGGCTGGCCGCCGCCGTGCAGTAGGTACTCGAACGCGCGTCGTCCCAGTCGGTGGTGAAGCCGATCTGGTTGTTGATCACGAAGTGCAGCGTGCCGCCGGTGTAGTAGCCGTCGAGCTGCGACATCTGCACGACCTCGTAGACGACGCCCTGGCCGGCAGCCGCGGCGTCACCGTGGATGAGGATCGGGAGAATACGGTCGTAGTCACTCGCGTAGAGCGCATCCGCCTTCGCGCGGGAGAAGCCCTCGACGATCGGGTTGACCGACTCCAGGTGACTCGGATTGGGCACCAGCTTGAGGTGGACCGTTTTGCCGGAAGGCGTATCGACCTGGGAGCTGAAGCCGAGGTGATATTTTACGTCCCCGTCGCCGAAGATCTCGCCGGGGTCTTCGGTGGCCTCGAACTCCTTGAAGATCTGCTCGTAGGTCTTGCCCATGATGTTGGCCAGGACGTTGAGCCGACCGCGGTGCGCCATTCCGAAGACCACCTCCTCGACGCCTTGCTCGGCTCCGAAGTTGACGGCCGCGTCGAGCGCCGCGATGGTGGACTCACCGCCCTCCAGCGAGAAACGCTTTTGCCCGACATACTTTTTGCCGAGAAACTGCTCGAAACCAGTCGCGCCCTCCAGCTTCTCGAGGATACGCATCTTGTGCTCCTTGGTGAGGCCGTAACCCTGCTGGAGTCCTTGTTCGACGCGCTTGCGGATCCAGCGACGGCGCTCGCGGTCGTCGATGTGGTGGTACTCGAAGCCGATGTGTCCGCAGTAGGCTTGCCGCAGGTGGTCGATGATCTCCCGCAGAGTGACGCGACCCAATCCTACTTCGGTACCGGCTTCGAACACTTGGTCGAGGTCGGTCTCGCTGAGGTCGAAGTCCTCGAGCTTGAGGTTCGGGTGCCGGTCGCGGCGCGGCTTGAGGGGGTTGGTCTGGGCCTCGAGGTGGCCGCGATTGCGGTAGCCTTTGATGAGACCTAGTACAGCCACCTCTTTCTCGAAGGCGTGCTCGGAGAGAGGCTGTTGGGTCGGAGCGACGGCGTGACCGTTGCTGGAGGCACCGTTCGCACTCGGGGTCGCGCCGTAGTCGAAGCCCTTGAAAAAGGTGCGCCAGCTGTCGTCAACGCTGGCCTCGTCGGCGAGGTAGCTTTGGTATAGTTGGTCGATGAAACTCGGGTGGGCGTTGGCGATGAAGCTGTAGTCGCTCATGGCGGGGGCAGTCTGGCTAGAAGAAAAAGTGAGGCACGGGCGAAGTTAGGCTGAGGTTACGCCGGTGCGGCAGGAATTGTTTGGCGACCTGACGCTAGCGTCCACGGCTCGAGAAGAGAACACAGGCACACGGCGGCGGACGGCGGTATTGATTTGGATGTTCGGTGGGTGGCTTGTTTGGGTGGCGGTGCACATCTTCGCCGACCGTGCCGCTACCCGATCCCACCGCTCTTCCTCCGCTGACTTCGCTGGCCAAGTACCGGCACGTGCTGCTCGACATGAACGGGACCTTCGTGTTCGACTACGATCGATTCGGAGCAGACGCGGACTTCGGGGCGACGTACCGAGAGCTGGGGTATACGCACCTGTCCGCGGCCGAGGCACACACCTTGGTGCGTGACGCCTACGATCACATGATCGTACGCTACGTAGACCCAGCGTACTACCATGCCTTCCCGAGTGTGGCGGCGGCGGTGCGGGCCACGGCGGTCCGGGTTTTGTCGGAAGGTCTCATCGCTGAACTCGTCGATACCTTCGCGCACCACGAACTAGGCTACCTCCCCGCCCCACACGCGCGGGCCATCGAGCAACTGGCGATCATGCGCCCGGTAAGTGTACTGAGCAACCTTTGGGCACCACCAGCGCTGTGGCACGAGTTGCTGGCGAGAGACGGCTTTCGCCAAAACTTCCGGCACCTGCTGTTCTCGAGCGAGGGGGCGCCGATCAAGCCACACGCGGATTTTTTCGGGCGGGCCGTGCGGGAGCTAGGCAGCCCGGCGGCGGACATTCTTTATGTCGGGGACTCCTACCGCTGCGATGTAATGGGGGCGCTCGGGGTCGGAATGGACGTGGTCTGGCTACAGGGCGACCAGGCGCTGGTGGAGCCGCACCGGGCGGGCGTTTTTGTCGCCGCCGACCTCGTTGCATGGGTTGCAGGACTGCAGGGTAACTAGCTCTGGCGATGCTGCCGCCGGAGATGTTGGTATATTTTCGAAGACGTGCGGCGAGTTTTGGCGAAAGCCGTATATTTGCCGCCCGATTAAGAAATCCTCGTATGGCCAATCATAAGTCTTCCCTCAAGCGCATGCGTCAAGACGCCCGTAAGCGCCTCCGCAATCGCTACTACAAGAAGACGGCCCGTACGGCCATCGCGCGCCTGCGCGGCCTCGAAGAAGTAGCCGACGCTCGTCAGTTTGCCCCGAAGGTCTTCAGCCTCATCGACCGGCTCGCCAAGCGCAACATCTGGCACGACAACAAGGCCGCCAACCTAAAGTCGAAGCTTACCAAGCACATCAACAAGCTCGAGGCCACGACCGCGGAGCTGGCGTAACGCCCGTTCGCCGATCTACGAGTCCCGTCGAATCTTCCTATAGAAAGGTGTGCACTGCTTCGGCGGCGCACACCTTTCTGGCGTTTGCCCCTACCCTACCACACATGAGCAATCGGAATTTCTACCCGCTCGAGGTAGCTGAACTCCGCACCGAGACGTCCGATTGCCTGTCGATCCGCCTGCGCGTGCCCGACGCGTTGCGACACACTTTCGCGTACGAGGCCGGGCAGTACCTCACGTTCCGCACCGAGCTCGGGGGCGAGGAGGTTCGCCGCTCCTACAGCCTGTGCTCCGCGCCCTACGAGGACGAGTGGCGAGTAGCCGTTAAGCGCGTGCCAGGGGGCAAGTTCAGTAGCTACGTCCACGATGTGCTCGAGGTCGGCGATCACCTAGCCGTCATGCCGCCGATGGGACACTTCCACGCACCGCAGACGTCCGTCGACCACATCACCCTCTTTGCAGCTGGCAGCGGGATTACACCTGTGTTCGGGATCGCGAAGCAAGTACTCGCCACACAGCCGGAAGCGCTGGTGACCTTATTTTACGGCAATCGCTCGACCCCGGAGATCATTTTCCGCGAGGAGATTGAAGGCCTCAAGAATAGCTACCTCCAACGCTTTCGCGTCTACCACGTTCTGACGCGCGAGCACCTCGGCACGGACCTGTTTTTCGGTCGCATCGACGCTGATAAGTGTGCGGCTTTCGCCAAAACCCTCTTTCACCCGGCTACGGTAGACGAGTTTTACTTCTGCGGGCCGGCACCGATGGTCGAGGCCGGGAGCAAGGTCTTGCGCGAGCTAGGCGTCTCCAAGAAGAAGATCCACTTCGAACTCTTCGGCGCACCCCCGGTCGAGGCTCACGCGGTAGCCGAAACGCGAGCGCACGTAGCCCGCCAGGCCAACCTCTCACGGGTGAGCATCACGATCGACGACAAGACCGTGCTCATAGACATGCTCGCCGACGGGAGTCACCTCTTAGAGTCGGGCCTGAGCTTCGGACTCAACCTACCGTACGCGTGTAAGGGCGGCGTCTGCTCGACGTGCAAGTGCCGCGTGACGGAGGGCGAGGTGGTGATGGACCTCAACTACGCGCTCGAGGAGGACGAGGTGGCGGCGGGCTACGTGCTGAGTTGCCAGACGCGTCCGGTGTCGGAGGCGGTGGCGGTGACGTTTGATGTGTGAGTCGGTGCTGGGGAAGGCTGTAAGCCCGGCACTTCAATCGCGGGGCGCGTAAGCGCTCTCCTACGTAAAATACAAAATCCGCCCCGCCCCAAAGCGCCGCTCGATCTCCTCACCGAACCAGCCCTTCAGTTCCAGCATCTGCTCTTTGGAGTAGACGTACTTCACGCCCCCGAATTTGTTGCGCTTTTCGGCGCGGGTGGCCTCGTCGAGGTCCAGAGGTGTCGCGGGGTACCAGTCGAGCAGCGTCTCCTTCGAGTTGGGCGTAAAGCGGTGGGTGATCAACTCAAACGTAAGGTCGACTCCATCGAAGTCGAGGGCTGTGGCGAGTTGGTCGAGCATGTCCCCGTAGGCGGTACGGTAGTCGTCCACCGGCATGATCGGCGCCACGACGGCCCCTATCGGGTAGCCGCCGCCGCCGCGCTCCTTCGGCAGGGCGAGTTGGCGCATCGCGTGCAGGCGGGCGGTAAGGTCTGCGGTACCCCCTTCGAGGCGACTGGCCACTCGGGCGGTGTTGAGGCTGATACGCGAGCGCGTCTTGCCTCCGTGGTCGATGCTGAGCAGCGGTTCGACGGCGTCGTACTTCGTCACCCAGCGGAGGCGCGCGTTGGGGGTTTTGGCGAAAGCCGCAATCGTTGTACTCAGGCTGCCGGTCAGGTGCTCTAGCGCCAGTGGGTCGGTGTAGCAACTGGCCTCGAAGGTCAGGTCTTCGGGGTGGCGGTAGGCATCGGCCGGGCGTCGCTTCAGGACCGTGGTCCCACGCTCGGCGTAGGCGCGGACGTTGGCGTGGATCTCGTCGAGGTTGGCGTACACCCGCGTAATCGGCGGACCGGAGAGACTCCCCGCCAAGTAGCAGTACTGGCAGTGCGCCGGGCAGCCCTTCGCAAGGTGGAACTGGAAGTCGGCCGACGGCGGAATCGGGTCGAGCTTAAATTGACCTTTCGGTGCCGTGACGACGGCCAGCAAATCCTTGGCGGAGCGGTAGGTGCTGCGGGTGTCGCCCGTGGTGAGCTTTGGGAGGCGATCGCCGCTGAGCACCTCGAAGTTGAGGTCGAGTCCGGTGAGGCGCTCGGCGATGCGTCGCCCGTGGACCTCCTCGTAGGCACTCTTCGTAAACAGGATGCGCTTTGGCTTCCAGAGGCGGGCCGGGCGTCCGATGCGGCCTCGTGGTGTCGCAAAGTGGGCGTGCGAGACGGCCGCAGCTTGCGACACCTGGCTGTCTTCCGGGCGTCGACCGCTGAGGTGGGGAGCGTCCGTGAGTTTGGTAGGCATACTGTTGCAACACCAATTTTCCCCACTGTGCTCGCCGATGACAAGGTCAACCCCGCCATTCGTAAAGTCAAACGCGCCGTAGATGAGTTCACATGGAACAGGTAGAAGAGCGCAGCCGACCTTCGTCGTGCTCGGCACAGCCTCTGCCAGAGTACCCAACTTCCGATTCCCGAGCGACTACCCTCCCAGGCGTGCTCCGAAATGCTCACTTGAAACCCAACCCGTAGTGGGCCGCCTCCCTAGAAGTGATAAGGCGTCCTTACTTATAGTGCGCGGCGCACAGCGATGTGCGCCGCGTTTTCTTTCCTGCGAGATACCTTGTCCGAGTGTCGTTAGGTCTATCAACTAGTGTCTTGGCGAATGTTCGGCGCGGCGTGTGGTACGTAGCGTTGAGCGTAGGGCTCATAGTGTTCTGGGGCATCGTCGGCGCTCCTGCGCAAAACCCGCCACCCGCCTCTGCCAGTCCTCCGCTCGCGATTGAGGCCGGGCCAGCCCTCGAGATTCTCGCAGACCCGACGTGCGCCCAGACCCTGGCACAGGTCGAAAGTGCAGCCTTTGCGCCTACCGACAGCCTATCGTACTTCCCGCTGGATCGGGAGACCTGCTACTGGCTCAGAGCAAAGCTCACCCTGAGGTCGACTGCCGAAGGCAGTGCCGCGCAAGAGATCTTCGCCGAGGTAGGCTTTCACGGACGTTCGACGCTGTACGTCCTGGACAGCAGTGGGCTCATCGACACCCACACGATGGGCAACGACCTGCCTCTCGACGAGCGCGCCTACCCGCACATTTTCGCGAAGGCCAATCAAAACGTTGCCCCCCTCTCGCTTGCGCCCGGTCGGGAGTACACCCTTTTAGTCCACTACGCCAACCCTCGTGGGGCAAGCCTCTACGGCACCAACGACGCCCTAGCGATCACCTTCTCGGACGCCCGTGAGCACGACCAGTCAGCCCGCCTTCACCTCGTCCTGTCGGGCCTCATGGTCGGGGGGATGCTACTCTTGCTCCTTTACCAGGCCGCGCAGTGGACCGTGTACCGCACCGAACTCGACGCGACCTACTGCCTGATGCTCCTGGGGCTGCTGTCCTTCGTGTGCTACGACGACTACCTCTTTCACGCCGCCTTTCCGAACATGGTCGTCCGTGAGCGATGGCTCTATTTTACGGGGTCGGTCGGGCTCCTGGGATTCTTTCGCTTCGCGCAGCTGACGCTTCGCGCCGTAGACTTTCAGCCGGCCCGTGACCGACTGCTGGGTTGGCTCGTGTTCGAGAAGGCCATCGAAGCACCTCTTTTTCTCGTCATCGTCAGTTTTGAGGACGGCGGACCGGGGTGGCTCCAGGTGCTGGCGTCGATCGTGCCGGAGACCTTCCGCATCACGCTCATCCTAACGCTCATGCTGTTTAGCTACGCGGTGGTGAGTCACTTCCGCGCAAACAAAGACCGCGCGACCTACGCGTTCGTGATCGGTAACCTCTCCCTGGTCACAGGCGTGATGCTCGTCACCCTCCGATCCTACTTAATGCCCCTGTCGGGCTTCCCGCCGATCCAGTGGTACCTCACCCTCGTCGAACCGTGGTTCGAGTACATTATCGAGGCGGGCATTGTCGGCATGGCGCTCTTCTTCGCCTTCGCGGTGGCTCTGCTTACCAAAGAGCGGGAGGCGCTCCTCGAGCGCGACTTTAATCACCGTCTAGCGAGCGTCCGCATGGAGACCCTACGCTCGCAGATGAATCCGCATTTCCTGTTCAATGGTCTCAACTCGATCAAGCTCTTCGTAATCGACAACAAGCCCCGCCTCGCCGGGGACTACCTCTCTCGGTTTGCGCGCCTCATCCGCCTCGTGCTCGAAAACTCCAAAGCGAGCCTCATTTCGCTCGCGCGAGAATTGGAAACCCTCGAACTGTACCTGCGCCTCGAGAGCCTCCGCTTCGGCGATCGCTTCGACTACGAGATTACCGTCGACCCGGACATCGAGGCCGACTTCGTGTATCTGCCGCCGACCTTGCTGCAGCCCTACGTCGAGAACGCGATCTGGCACGGGCTTCTGCACCGCGAAGGTCACGATGGCCGGCTCG
This sequence comes from Lewinellaceae bacterium, assembly GCA_963837005.1. GTDB lineage: Bacteria > Bacteroidota > Bacteroidia > Chitinophagales > Saprospiraceae > CALDTK01. Next base: position 544,121 of record CAWIMC010000020.1, on the reverse strand, counting down.
CCATCCGTATCACGCAACGCGACCGCGGACGCCTCGCCCTCGTCATCGAAGACAATGGCGTCGGTCGCGCCTACGCCAACGCACACCGCAGCGAGAACACCACCACGACGCACAAGAGCCTCGGGATGCAAATTACCGCCGAGCGCATCGCGATGCTGCGCCAGCACTACGGCTTCGAGGCCACCGTCGAGGTCACCGACCTCCACTACGACGACGGTGCCGCGGCCGGGACCCGCGTCACGATCTACCTCACGCCAGGCACCCAGCCGGTCGACGATGAATCCGACGAAGCCACCCTGCGCTCGAACGTCACCCGCGAACGTACCGTCGGGAGTGCCCACTTCTGAGGCAGCCGCTTCCGCGACGGTAGCCGACGTAGTTTGCCGTCACGCCAAACCCCCACGGACATGTCTGCCGAACGCCCCCTACGCGCCGTCATCGTCGACGACGAAGACCACTGCATCCGGACTCTCGCGTGGGAGCTAGAAGCCGCGCAACCCGCCTGTGAACTCGTCGCCTCTTTCACGGACAGCGTCCAGGCCCTAGACCAGCTCGCGGACATGTCTTTCGACATCCTGTTCCTCGACATCGAGATGCCGCGCCTCAACGGCTTCGAACTCCTCACGCGCCTCGAGGTCACGCGTAAGGTGTACCCTCACGTCATCTTCACGACCGCCTACAGCGAGTACGCCGTCAAGGCCTTCAAGTACAGCGCGGTGGACTACCTCCTCAAGCCCGTAGATCGCGACGAACTCGACAAGGCCCTCGCCAGGGTCCCCGGCGGCACTGGCGAGACCGACGCGCGATCGCAAGATCCGACCCTGCTCAAGGTCCTGTTCGACAACATCCACGAAGCCTCCCAGGGGCGCCCGATGCGCTTGAGCCTGCCGACGAGCGAGGGGTGGGAACTCGTCAACCTCGACGACATCATCCGCTGCCAGTCCGACGGGTCGTATACGGACATCCACCTTACCTCCGCCCGCAAGATCACCATCTCGCGCAACCTCAAACAGATGGAGGAGAGCCTCACGAGCTCGGCCTTCTACCGCGTCCACAACTCACACCTCGTCAACCTCCGCCACGTAATGCGCTTTCTGCGGCAAGACGGCGGTGTGCTGGTGATGAGCGACAACAGCGAAGTGACTGTCGCGCGGAGTCGCAAGGACGAGATACTCGGACTTATCCGCTGAGGGCCCGACGCCTACCGCACCCACTCCCACAGCGCGATGCTCAGCGCGGTAGCCACGTTGAGCGACGACACGGCCCCATACATCGGCACGTGAGCCACGTGTTCGACGGCGGCCAGGGCCTCCTTCGACAGACCGTGCGCCTCGTTGCCAACTATGAGCACGCAGGCCTCCTCCGCCACCAGCCGCCGGACCTCTCGCACGTCCATCGAGGCGGTGGCATACTCTATAGCGACCAAAGTCATCCCGCGTTGACGAAAGCTGGCCATCGCTTCCAGCCAGGATGCCGCCGACCATGTCACCTCATCCTGGGCACCGCGGGCCGTCCGGTTGAGCTTCGCGCTGGGCGGCGCAGGCGTCGTACCGAGCAGGTGCACGTGGGCTACCCCGAGACTCGCCGCCAACCGGAAGGCCTGTCCAACGTTGAGGGGGTCGCGCAGGTCGAGCAGCGCCAGTTCGACGGGCACCCCGTGGGTGGGGTGCGGGCGGTGTTCGTGGTGCTCTACCTGGCGCATCATTCGGCGGGGAGGTGGGCGAGCAAAAAGTCACGCACGTTGCCCCCCAGGAGGGCTGCAATTTCGCTTTCGCGAAAACCTTCGGCGCGCAATTCGGGAACGAGCATCTTCAGGCCAGCTACATCGATGGGCGTCGTGACGGCCCCGTCGAAGTCGCTCCCGAGCGCTACGTGCTCGATGCCCATCACGTCGACCGCGTGCCGCATCGCGCGGGCCGTTGCGGAGAGTTCGGAGGAACACATGGCCTGTTCGAAGAGAGCGATCCCGACGAGACCACCGTTGTCGGCAATGCGTTGCAGCTGGGCGTCGGTCAGGTTGCGACCTCCGGGGCATAGCGCCCGCAGGCCCGTGTGCGAGACAATGACGGGCCGGGTGGCCCGGTCTAAGATATCGGCGATGAGTCGATCGGAACCGTGGGAGAGGTCGATGAGCATGCCGCGGCGTTCGGCTTTCGCTAAAACCGTTTTGCCGAAAGGCGTCAACCCGCCCTTGCTCACCCCGTGCGCCGAGCCCCCGAGTCCGTTGTCGAAGAAGTGCACCGGGGCCACCATCCGAAACCCAGCCTCGTAGAGCTCGTCAATCGCGGCCGTATCTCCCTCCAGCACGTGCAAACCCTCCACGCCCAGTAGGCCAGCCGTTTGCGCCGGGTTTTGACTACGATCGCGGAGGTAGGTGCGCAGCCCTGCACTGCTCTCGATAACGCGAAACTTTGGGTTGTCGGCCGCACTTTCGTGCAGGCGCTCCGACATGTCGAGCCCGCGCGCCAGAAGGCTTCCCCAGGTGCGAGGGTGCCTGCCTTGCACCACCATAAGGGCGGTTACGTTGTCGGTTTCGTCGGTATTCGAGCCGTAGTTCTGCCCCTTGGGGGTCTTGCTCACGATCGTAAAGGCTTGTAGCGCCACTCCGCCAGCGATGAGTCGCGGGATGTCCACATGGCCGCGGGCGGTACTGCGGTTCAGGTCGCGCCCCCACAGGAGGGCGTCGGAGTGGAGGTCGGCCACGAAGTCGAGCCCGTCGTAAAGATTTTGGTCGGCGTCCGCCAAAACATACGGCCCTGGGTCGAGCGTCTTGTTGAGGCTACGCTCGACGATCCCCGGGAGGAGGAGGTGCGCCAGTAAGAGCAGAGCCACGACGATATTCAGGCCCCAGAGGAGTTTGCGCATTGCCGGCCAATTTAAGGCCTTGCGACACGCCATGCCGCTGGATTACTCCGGTGACTTCGGGAGGGCCGTCGCGGAGAGTTTGTCGATGCTCGACTTCAGCGCTGGGAAGACGCCCGTTCCACTAAATGGACCCTCCGGGTAGGCATGGTCCTCGATCTGGTACAGGAATACGATGTCGGCCTCCCGCGCGACGTAGGTTACGAGCCGACAAAACGTGGGCCAGTCGGCGATCTTCTGCTCGGGGGTGGCGACGACGTCGTTTGGCGAGGTCGTGTAGCCGATCTCCCCGACGGCCGTGCGGATGTTGGGGTAGTTGGTCCGCACCCAGCGGTTCCACTCGAAGAAGTCCTTCACGTCGGGCGCGGTGTGCGCCGTGGCGTAGGGAAAGAAGTGGAAGCTATCGTCGAGAGCGTAGGTATGGTGGTCGGCCCAGCCACCGACCTGATTGAGGTACGCCCAGATGTCCGGGGCGATGTCGGTGACGTGGTCTGGCACGCGCTGGCCGTTGAAAGTGCGCGACCGCACGTGGCTGGCACCGAGGGCCAGCTCGCAGCTCGGGTTCTCTTGGTGTGCACGGATGATACCGCGGCGCCACTGGTCGTAGGCAGCCAGGCGCCCGGCCTCTTGACACCACTCCTCGTTGCTCATCTGGAGGATAACGTTACCCACCGGACCGTACGTCGCCAGCGCCGCGCGTGCCCACTGGTAGCCGGCCTCCTCGGGGTCGGGGCCCATCTCCGCGACGGTGTAGCCCTTGCAGGGCCAAGCCTTGCCCGCGATCACCTCCGGCGATATCCAGACGTAGCCGTTCGGGAACATCGAGCGGAGCTTCACGACGCGCAGCAGGTGCTGCCGCATAGAAGCCTGGTGGCACGACCACGGGTTGGCGATGTTGGTGCAGGGCTTTAGCACGGTATTGCTCGGATTGCCGCCGTTGTAGTCCTTCTCCATCATCTGGAAGTAGCGCACGTGCGAGAAGGCAGTACTCGCGAAGGTCGGATCGCCGGTGATGAGCTTGTCGGCGGCCCAGGTAAAGTTGACGCCGAGTTTGTCGCGGTAGATGGTCGGTGTAGCCATGGTCACCGGTTTTGCCGCAAGGCTGTCCTTCGCAAAATCTGCGAAAAGTGAGGCGTTGAGTGTCGTCGCGCCAGCGCCGGGCACAGCGGCGGTCGGCTCTTCGCCAGTGGGGAGAGTATCTGGCGTGCAGGCGTAGCAGACCAGCATCAGGCAAAAGGACGTCAATCGAAGCATGTAGGCGGGAGTTGGTGCTGCTTTGTCCTGCACATACCATTCCTATCTACCCGTTATGGGGTAGCCGATTGCCGACGAGCGATATCGATCCGCCGAGATGTCGAGCTTCGCCGTCGAGCGGTACCGGCAATTCGTGCGCTGGTGCCATCTTTGATCGCAAAATCACTCGATCATGCCCGCACACGAGATAGACTTTCAGATTTTCGGAGAGGAGATGCAGTTCGTCGAGATCGAACTCGACCCACAGGAGAGCGTCGTAGCCGAGTCCGGGGGCTTCATGATGATGGACGACGGCATCGAGATGGCGACCGTCTTTGGCGACGGATCCGACGCGGGCAGCGGCGGCGGACTGCTCGGTAAGCTCATGGGTGGAGCCAAGCGCCTCGTCACGGGCGAGGGTCTGTTCATGACCATCTTCACGCACCGCGGGCACGGCAAGGCGCGGGTGAGTTTCGCGAGCCCTTACCCCGGCAGTATTATCCCGCTCGACCTCTCGCGCATGGGCGGCAAAGTGGTCTGCCAAAAGGACGCCTTCCTGTGCGCTGCGAAGGGCGTGAGTATTGGCATAGAGTTTTCGCGAAAGCTCGGTCGTGGCCTCTTCGGCGGCGAGGGCTTTATCATGCAGAAGCTCGAAGGTGACGGGGTAGCCTTCTTACATGCCGGCGGCACGGTCGTAGAGCGGCTCCTTACCCCCGGCGAGACCTTGCGCGTGGACACGGGCTGCCTCGTCGCCTACGCGGCGGGCGTACAGTACGACATCGAGACGGTGCCCGGGATTCGCAACAAGTTCTTCGGCGGGGAAGGCTTCTTCTACGCGCGGCTGAGGGGTCCGGGGCGGGTGTGGATCCAGAGTCTGCCCTTCGCACGTCTCGCGAGTCGCGTGCTCGAAAACGCGGGTCCCACCGGGGGCAAGGGCGAGGGCGGTGTGCTCGGACAGGTGATGAACGTGTTCGAGTAGACGCAGCTTAACCTACTACTTTATATTGACCACCACTTGGGTCTGGCCAGTCACTTTCACGAGGCTTTCGCCAAAACTAGGGGCCGAGAAGGCTGCTCGCGCATCGTTGCCGAAACCATAAGCCTCTTTGGGGATGCCCATAAAGGAGGTGGTCATTTCTCCGTTGTCGTCGGCGTCGTGCATGATGGCGATGGCGTACTCGCCGCTGGGTAGATCGGCGAAGTCTACCGAGACTATGCCTTTTCGTGCAGGCACTTTCCGGGTCGCGTAAGCGCCAGCGGGTTTGGTCCAGGTGCTGGCCTTGGTGTAGAGGGCAACGAGCACGTAGCCCTGGTTGCTTTCGACGCCCTTTACATCGATCGTGAGTGAAGTCTTGACGGGGGTAGGGGTCATGACCAGCGACGGATTGACAATAGGAGCGGCGAGTAGCGAGGCCGTGCTGAGTAGCACACAACCGAGGACGGTCAAAAGGTGGATCTTCACAGTAGAGAATACGTCTAACGCAGGGGGATTGTGCACTTTGAAAGCAGGATTTAGGGTTTGGTTAGCACAGTGCCGCACCCTGGATAAGGGCGACCTTTACCCAACCCGCATGAACGTCACCCCGCAAAAACGTGCTGTCCTCGCCGCAGGGGCAGGTGCGTGCCTCTGGCTCTTGAGCGCCTGCCAGCCTGAGCTTCCGATCGCCGGCGAGCCGACCACGAGCGAGGAGTGGGTGCAGGCCTCGGCGCGAGCGCACGACCCGGAGGGGCACTGGCTGCTGTTCGCCGCTGAGCTAACCGTCGGGAGCTTCAACGAGGAGGGGCGCTTCAGTTGGCAGGAGGACCTTTACGTCGACTTGGCGGCCGATACGTTTAGCCGCGCGATCATCATCGAGGGGTATTTGCTCGAGCAGTCCATCAGTCCCGACGGCACCTGTCGCAACAGCTGGCCGCACCCCAGCCCGACCGAGAACCAGCGACGGCGTCTCGGCCTCATCGGGGACCCCTGTCTGGCGGTAGTACCGTCGCGCGACTTCCACGAGTTCCTCACCGGGCTACCCATGTCGGCCCTCGGGACGCGGACGCGGTTTAGCGGAAGCCCCACCTCCGAAACCCTTGACGGACAGCAGGTCACTGCGGTGACCCTCACCTTCGATGATGATCCGAACGGGCAGCAGTGGTACCTCTACATCGACCCGGACACCAAGCTCCTCCTGGCGGCACGCTTCGACTTTGTAGACGGGCGTGGCGAGTGGATCTACTACACTGACCTCATCGACTTCGGGGAGCTGCGACTCGCCATGACGCGGCGGATCACCACTTATCCCGCAGACCAGTTCGTCGTCGAGCAGCGCGTCCTCTACGAGGCTGTCCCGTAGCGACAGCTCCGATAACAGTGCTTGGTCCTGCATCGTTAAATGCCGCAGATGCCCGACCTATCCTCGCTGAAGACGCTCGCCTGCCTACTGCTGCTCCACTGCACCACGATCGCCTGCATTACCTCGCCAGCACGGGCGCAAGACCTCGTGGCGCTCGGCTCGAAGGAGGTGTCCGCCAAGGCCCTGGAGGCCTTTCAGGTGGGCAAGAGCGCCGCTCGAAAAGGCGACCGCCGCCAGGCCCTGCGCTACCTCGAGCGCGCCGTTGAACTGGAGCCCCGCTTCGTGGAGGCGCTCTTCGAACTCGGGGGCGTGTACTACGGCGAGGGCGACTTCGCGCGTGCCGAACTTTACTTCGAGCAAGTCGTGGCCTTCGGGCGGCAGCCGATCACCGACGCGCTATACTTCTTGGCGCTCGCGGAGATGAAGCTCGCCAAGCCCGCCGAGGCCGTCCCGCACTTCGATGCCTATTTGGCCGCCGGACAGTTTCGCGAAGACCGCCGCAGAGCCACGCAGCGCTACCGCGACGATGCAGCCTTCCAGGCGGAGGCGATGGCTAAGCCGGTCGCCTTCGAGCTCGAGCGTATGCCGGACGCCATCAATACCGTCGCCAGCAGCGAGTACCTGCCCGCGATCACGGCCGACGATCACCAGCTCATCTTCACACGTCGCGTCGACAACCGACAGGAAGACCTCTACGTGAGCGAGTACCGCGACGGCGCCTGGCAGACGGCCACGCCCCTCGCTTACCTCAACACCCCCGGCAATGAAGGCAGCCAAACCGTGGGCGCCGACGGTAAGCTCATTGTGTTCACTGCCTGCGACCGCAAAGAGGGGCTCGGGAGCTGCGACCTCTACTTCTCGCAGATCGTCGATGGAGAGTGGACCGCCCCCGCCAATCTCGGCGGCCCCGTCAACACCGCCGCCTGGGAAGGACAACCGGCGCTCTCGGCGAACGGCAACTTGCTGTTCTTCTCCAGTAAACGCTCGGGCGGACAGGGCAAGGCCGACCTCTACGCGAGCGCCCGCACAGCTACCGGCTGGTCGGAGCCCCTCAACCTCGGTCCGACGGTCAACACGCCCGACGACGACCAGTCGCCTTTCTTCCACGCCGACGGCCAAACGCTATACTTCATGTCGGATGGACACCCCGGCATGGGCGGCTTCGACCTGTACCGAACGCAACTCGACAGCACCAATCAGTGGACGCGTCCCCAAAACCTCGGCTACCCCATCAACACCGCTGGCAACGAAGGGGCATTGGTCGTGGCCATCGACGGGCGCACGGCGTACTACGCCACCGATGTCAACACCGCCGATACCGCGAGCATCGGCGTCGGCGGTACCCGCGGTCGCGGCACCGACCTCTACACCTTTCAGCTCCCGCCCACAGCTCGTGCCAAAGTGGTCACCTACGTCCGCGCGAGAATCGTAGATGCGACCACCGACGAGCCCGTCGGAGCCCTGGCGCTCATCGCCGATGCCGCCAACGACAAGCCGTTCCTCCAACGACGCGCAGACGCCGGAGACGGGCAGTTTCTGGCCGTGCTCCCTTCTGGCAAAACCTACACGCTCAGCGTCGAGGAGCCTGGGTACCTGTTCTACTCCGATCGCTTCGAGGTGACGCAGGTGGCCGACGCGAGCCAACCTTTCGAGATCGAAATCCGCCTTCAGCCGATCGCTGTGCCGACGCAGGGCACGCTCGGCGAGGCGGAGCCGATTATTCTGCGCAACGTGCTTTTCGCGACGGGTTCTTCGGAGCTGCTGCCGGCTAGTCTCGCGGAACTCGAGCGGCTGCAGACCTTACTCGTCGACAATCCGGCCCTGCGCATTCGGCTCCAAGGCCACACTGATAACGTCGGCGATCCGGCCGCCAATCTCGCGTTGAGCCAGGCTCGCGCCACGGCGGTCGCGACCTACCTCACCGCCCAGGGCATCGACGCCAAGCGCCTCGAGTCCAAAGGTTTTGGCGAAAGCCGCCCCATAGAGGACAACGCCACCGAGGAGGGGCGAAGGCTCAATCGCCGGACGGAGTTTGTGGTGCTCGGAACTTAGCCCCTTGCCCTTGCCTACAGCCGACCACCGCGTTTGATGCTCAGGTAGTTGCTCACCGCGGTTGCGGTAAGGTCCTGGGGGCGTGTCCGCAAAACGAGGATGCCGTGCTGCAGCAAGGTGCTCGCGATTTGTGTTTGGCGGGCCTCGTACTCGGCGGCGATGGTGGCGAGGTAGGCGGCCTCCAGACTGCGCGGAGCATCGGCGGCGACCTGTGCGACCTCGGCATTGATGAACATGACGACCATCAGGAGGTGGGTCCGGGCGAGGCGCCGCAGGGCTGGGAGGTTACGTTCGAGCGAGACGATGGTCTCGAAGTTGGTGTACAACATCAGCAGGCTGCGCCCCTTCACGAAGCGCTGGACGTACTGCCCGAGGGCGTCGTAGTCCGGCTCGAAGTCGGTGGGGGCCTGGGCATACAGTAGCTCCATGACCCGCATCATCTGCTCGGGTCGCACACTCGGGGCCAGGCGGGAGTGGACCTGCTTGTCAAAGCCGACCAAGCCGATGCGGTCACCGCGTAGCAAAGCCACGTTGAGCAGCGCCAGCGTACTGTTGACGGAGTAGTCGAGCAGGCTCAGCCCCTCGAAGGGCGACAACACCGTACGGCTCGTGTCGACGAGCGCGACGATCTGTTGGCTGCGCTCCTCGACGTAGGTGTTGGCCATCAGGGCGTTGGCGCGGGCGGTGGCCTTCCAGTTGAGTTGGCGGTAGTCGTCGCCGGCCACGTAGGTCTTGATCTGGTCGAACTCGTAGCTGCGGCCGAGCTGGCGCTGGCGCTGGCTGGCCCCCTCGCGTCGCAACAGTTGCCGCATGCGCAGAGCCTGTTGGCGCATCTGCAAAATGGACGGGTACACGGCCACGGTCTGCGTCTCCGGCCCGAACGTGTAGCGCCGCTCTACAAAACCCAGTTGCGTACGGACGAGCAGCAGCAACTGCCCGAACTCGTATTTACCCCGTTCGAGAGGCTTCAGTTGGTAGGTAACGAGCTTGGTCTCGCCGGGTCCGAGCAGCACGTTTTGACGAAAGTCGCGCTCCTGAAACTGCACCGGCAGCTCCTCTACCAGCGAGGCTGCGAGGTCTAGACGGCCGGTATACGCGAGCTGGACCTTGACGGGGTTGTCATCGCCGAGACTGAGGCGCTGCTCGAGGGTACGACTGGCGCTGAGGTGTGGCTTTGCGCGGCTCAAGAGGAGGTATTCGATAGCAGCGGCAAGGAGAACGGCTGTCGCCAAAACCAGCCCCACCGACATCAGCGCCGGGTACACGAATCCTAGTGCCGTGACGGCAACGCACACGCCCCAGGCCTGGAAAAGGCGCGGCCGCAAAAACAGCCCCCAACGCCAGTTGCCGGAAGCAGAAGACAGCTTTGCCCCTCCCCTTGCTAGTCCGTAATCCGTCGATTCGTGCTCCTCTCTCACCTCGGTACCGGCGTAGCGTCAATGAGGTTACGAATGGTACTGTCGAGGTCGCCGCCCTCCATCTCGCGCTCGGGCGTGAGCATGAGGCGGTGGCGCAGCACGGGGATCGACACGTGGCGAATGTCCTCGGGGACGACGTAGTCCCGGCCTGACATCGCGGCGAAGGCCTTGGCTCCTTGCATCAGCGCGAGGCTCGCCCGCGGTGAGGCCGCCAAGTACATCCCAGGGTCGCGGCGCGTGGTGACGGTGAGCTGGGCAATGTAATCGAGCAAGGCATCCTCGATGTGGATGTTCTCGACGATGCGGCGAGCCTCCAGGAGGTCTTCGCGCGTCACGAGGCTACGGAGTTGGTCCTCGACCTGATGGCGAAAGTCATTGCGGAAGCGGCGGAGAATGAGCTTTTCGTCCTCGAGGTCGGGGTAGTCGACCTGCACCTTGAACAAGAAGCGATCGAGTTGCGCCTCTGGAAGCCGATAGGTGCCCTCCTGGTCAATCGGATTCTGCGTGGCAACCACGATGTAGGGCTCGTCGAGCGGGCGTGTCACCCCGTCGATCGTGACCTGGCCCTCCTCCATGACTTCGAAGAGCGCGGCCTGCGTCTTAGCGGGGGCACGGTTGATCTCGTCGATGAGGATGATCTGCGAGAAGATCGGTCCGGGGTGAAACCGGAAGCTGCCTTCGCGCATGTCGTAGACGTTGGTACCGAGCAGGTCGCTGGGCATTAGGTCGGGCGTGAACTGAATGCGGCTGTAGGGCAGCGAGATGACCTGGGCCAGGAGCCGCGTCACCATGGTTTTTGCTACGCCGGGCACGCCCTCTAATAGCACGTGGCCATCGGCGAGCAAGGCGGCGACCACGAGGTCGATCGTATCGCGCTGGCCTACGACGGCTCGCTGGAGCTCTTCCCGCAGCCGAGTGCTGAGGTCCCGCACGCGCTCGGCGGGCGTCTGGGGGATCTGGGGCAACGGCTCGATCGTGTTGGTAGGCTCCGTCTCGTCGCCACTGGTAGCGCCGATGTCCCCGGCTAGCGTCCCCCCCAAGACCGGAGGGAGCCTGTCTGCATTTGTGTCGGCGTGGCCTGAGCGGGTATCGTCGTGGTCGTTCATATGAGCAGAGACTAGGCGGAAGGTTTGGGTGCGTCGGTACCGGAGCGACGCCCGAGCTGGCGGTAGAGCGCGTGCAACACGTGAACGAGCCGTACGAAGGCATCGTTGCTGATCGCTTTGTCGCGCTCGAGGCTGGTCTGGTAGCGCAGTAGCGCCTCGACCTTGTCGTCTTCGACGCCCTGGAGTTCGGCGAGGCGGCGGCGGTCGTCGGGATTGTGCACGGGGCGCAGGCCGAACTTACGGACGCAGTACGCGTCGAACATGGCGAGTTGCTTGCGGGCCATCAGCCGGTTGTCCGGGCGGGCGAGGTAGAGCCGGCTCACGCTTCCAAGGTAGGCGAGTGTAGTATTGCGGCGGGCATTGATCACCGGGACTATCCGCTGCGTGCGCTTGGCACCGAAGAGCACGAACACGAGCACCGCGCCAATCATCAGGTACCAGGCGGCGGCCAGGGCGGGCTTGTTGAGAATTTCCCGTAGGATAGATTGCCGAGACGGGGCCGATCTATTCCAGGGTTCGGCGGGCGGCTGGTTGTCTCGCTCCACGGATAAGGCGCTGGCGCGACGATCGATGTCGAAGTAGATGGCCGAGGCGTTGCGGGGGAGGTAGGACAGGACTTGGCTCAAGTGCGGTCGTCCTATAGAGTCGGCGATGTACGCATTGGTAAGCATGATGGGTGCTGAATACAGCAGTACATGGCCTTCGCCGTACGGAATCTCCGTGAGCAAATAGGTGCCCTGTAGTCGGAGGCTTAGCGCAGGGTCGTAGTCTTCGGCTTCGTACTCGTCTTCGTAGTTGGCGTCGTCTTCGTAAACAGAGTCGTCTTCGTAGACGGAGTCGGACACGCCCCTGTCCTCCATAGGCTCGCCGAAGTCGCCAGCGGGTTCGTCGGCGTAGTTCTCGCCGTCGTCACCGGGAGTGTAGTCCTCGTCGATACCCAACGTTGCGGAGGGCTGGTCTTCGGCGGCGTTAGGGGCTGAGCTGTCCTCGCCGTAGGGCTCATCGTTGCCGTACGCCTGATCGTTGCCGAAAACGTCTCCGTCGGCCTCGTCGTAGGTGGGGTCGTAGTAGTGCCGCACCTCGATGAGTACGTTGGTCTGGTCTACGCAGCGAGCCGCGAGGTCGTAGCCCGTGGTGTATTCCTCCATGCCGACGCGTCGAGTCACGGGGTTTAGCAAGAGTCGGTTGCCGCGGGCATCGACGGCGGTATCCCCACGCTCGAGAAAGCGCGTCGAGTACAGATTGTAGTGCCCACTCAGGCAGTCGCCCTGCACCAGGGCTTTCGGGAGCGCGATAGCGGCCTCTTCGGCGGCGAGAAAGGCGGTGCCGCCGGTTTTGACGAAAGTCAGCAATCGGTCGAGCGCGATAGAGTCGTAGGGAAGGCCTTCTCCGATGGCCACGTAGAGGTCGCCCGCTCTGGCAATCCTCGGCAGATCTTCGAGGGTGTCGCTGGCGAGAGCATGGTAGGTCGCGTCGGGCCACTGCGACTGGAGGAGCGTGGGCCACCTGCTCAGGTCGTGGGGACCGTCCGCATAAGGGTCGAAAGAGTGGTTCCAGCGATCGCCACAAGACGTAAGTAAGAGGATCGCAAACAGGATGCCCAGTAGTCGCCTGGTGTGGCTGCTGGCGAACGTTACTCGCGCACAAGACAGCTGCGCAGCAGGAGCCGCTGGTGTCCGATCACCCGAGTCGATCCGGCTGCTCATACGCCTGAGGTCTTGGTCGCCGGACTCGTCGCACGACGGGGGTCGTTCGGGCCATAGGCGATGAGAAGGAAGGCCGTCGCCCTTTCGGCAAAACGATCGAAGCGCCGCTCGTCCAATTGTCGACCTGCATAGGTGGCGTAGTTGAAGTCGGTGGCCAGGGCCGCGAAATCATGTTGGAGGTAAGGCGGCAGCGCTCGCTCGTACTCTAGGTTGGTACTGCCGGGTACCCAGACGAGCAGTTTGCGCGTGCGCAGATCTTGCAAAACCTGCCCGAAACGAAGTCGAATCGCGGTGCGCCAGTCGCGGTCGTCGAGTTTGCTGGCGAGGTCGGCCGCGAGGGCATCGGGGGCCGTATTGAGGAGGGCGTCGGTGGCGCTGTAGTTTCCGCGAGAGACGCTCAGATCGGGTTTGCGGCGCTGGCGATAGATGGCGTAGGCGAGGCCGGCGGCGAGCAGGGCGATGACGAGCCCCCACGCCACCGTGGACAGGGAGTCGAAGAAGTTTTCCGCTTGCTGGTCGGTGATGTTCGGCTCGATGGGTTCTGTGGGTTCGAAGGGCTTCTTGCGCTCGAAGGCTTCTCGACCGGCGATCTCGCGCCACTCCTCGGAACTCGGGGCTTGCGGGCCGACCGGGTCGTAGGCGGGGGGCGGCTCGATGGTGACGTAGGCCTCCTCGACGTACGGCGGCTCGATAGTGGTTTCGGTGACGTCCTCGAGGTAAGGCTCGACCTCGGTATACTCATCGAGGTCACCGTCGCTCGTGTTTTGCTGGTAACAGCCCAGAACACTCAGCACGGCGACAACGCACAGCCCAATGCCCCCTGTTCGGATCTGCTCCATCCAATGCCAGCGTACAGATGGTAACACAGTCAAGCGAAGAGGGTGTTGAGTCGCTGCTCGAGGCCGAGAGCCATCTTGTGCTCACGGGCGGTTTGGAAGAAAAGACCGAAGACCAGACTACAGAAAATCGTGAACACCGCCGCCAGCGAAAGATCGAGACTGAGGCCGAGGTACTCGACGAGACTCACGAGGTACACCTCGCCGGGGAGACTCATGTTGAGGAGTTCGGTGACATACGTGCGCACGAGGAGGTAGTAAAGCAGGTTGATCGCCAGAAAGTTGGCCACCAAGATCAAACACAGCCCGAGCAGCGTGCCGAACTTCGCGAGCGCAAAGCTCACCCCGTCGCGTAGTGCACGGAAGACGTTGCCCTCGTAAAAAGTGATGCCCCGCATCCAGATGCCGAGCGCGGGAAGGCACAGAAGGCCGAGGTAGGGCGAGAGGTACGCCACCGCCACGAGCAGCGTCCACGGTACACACAGGCCGATGGTGGTGGCCCAGAACTCCCGACGCCCACCGACAGGCCTCTTGCTGTCGCCGGTCCGCGCGGGCAGGTGCGCGTGTACCCCGTACGTGAGGACAGCCATGCCGAAGATGGCCAGTGCGCCACAGAGTACCGCCGTTGGGCCGGCGAGGCTGTTCATGAAGAGCTCAGCCCCGTTGTACATCCAGTCGGAGACCTCGCCGCCGGTAGCCTCGCTGCCGAGGGTGACGAGCAAGGTCGCGAGTCCGACCACGACGAAACTGAGCAGCACCGCTCGCCAGAGGTACCGAGCGCCTGCGCCCCCGAAGAAGCGGTAGCCGTCGAAGAAAATTTCGCCGAGCCCCTGCTCCGTATCCGCGCGCCAGTCTAGCGGACGCTCCGGTGGGAGCTTGCCGTAGTCGTCGGCCGGGCGATCAACGAAGCGCCCCACCTGCCATGGGCGGATCACGAAGTAGTACACCACGAAGGCCAGGTTGAGCAGCAAGAAACCTAGCCGCAGTACCGTCGGCAAAAAGGTGAGGCGCGTCAGGAAGCCCTCGATAAAGCCCGCCAGGACGATCAGCGGCGCAATCCCACCCATGATCCGCAGGCCCGACAGCGCCGACAGCTGAAACGACCGCGAGCGACTCAGGGTCCCCGGCCAGATGATGCCCCGCGCCAGCACCAGCCCGGCGGCCCCGGCCACGATGATGCACGAAATTTCGATGGTGCCGTGGGTCCAGATGCCGAGGACGCTCTCGAAGCCAACCCCGCGCACGAAGAAGAAATGCTGGAAGGTGCCCACCATGACGCCGTTGTAGATCATCACGAAGAGCGTACCCGCACCCCAGACGACGCCGGTCACGAAGCACAGCAGGGCGACGCGCAGGTTGTTGCCCGTGATCCCGAGGGCACCCCCGATGCGGCTGCCGTCTTTGTAGACGGCCATCGGGTCGCCCTTGGCGATGTTCTCCTCGGTCATGTCGACGTAGCCCTCCGAAAGGATCGAGGCGGCGAAGTCGGGATCGGCCACCGAGCTAAACCAGCCAATCAGGAAGGCTCCGACGAAGACCAAAAAGGCGACCAACAGTGTGCGGCGCTGTGTATAAAGCTCCAGTGGGACTGTCTCGGCGAAAAACTTCCTGACCTGGATCCCGCGGCGCTGGTTGCGCGACAGCGAGAGCGACAGCGACGCGGCCTTGGTGTTGAGGAAGGACTTTACCGACCGGTTAGGATAGTGCGTCCGCGCGTAGCTGAGGTCGTCCGAGACCGCGGCGTACAGGTCGCGAAGCACGTCTGGGTCGGGGCGCTCGGCGAGGAGTTCGGACTCGAGCCGCTGCCAGGTGTCGAGGTTGCGGGAAATGAAGGTCGTTTCGCGGAGAGGCACGGCCGGCAAGGTACGCCTTACCCTACCTTCGCCCCCGTGCCAACACTCGAAATCCGCAGCCCCTCTAACGTCGCCATCGAGTACGCTGTCGCGCCGCTCGTCGAGCGCTCGGTGGCCTTCCTGATCGACTTCTGCGTGGTGATCTTCGTGAGCTACCTCTTCATCGTCACCATCGGGCGCTTGCTGGTCGAGGTCATCGGATCGGATGGCTTCCTGCAGAGCTTCCTATATGCCTTCGTACCCCTGGCCCTCCTCATCGGCTACTGGACCGTCGGGGAGTACTACTTCGAGGGCCGCACGCTCGGCAAGTACACCATGGGCCTGCGCACCGTCCGCACCGACGGCGAGGCCCCGAGCTTCGAGACCTACGCCATCCGCGCGACGATGCTCATGGTCGACTTCGTGCTGAGCGCCGGGACCCTCGGACTGCTCTCCGCGGCGAGCAGTCCCGACTCACAGCGCACCGGCGACCGCATCGCGCAGACGGTCGTGGTCCGTAGTCGCCTCCGCAACCTTTACTCCCTGCGCGACCTGCTCAACATCAAGACCGTCGACGACCACGAGGTCCACTACCCGGCGGCCGTCCAGCTCGACATCAAGCAAGCCCTTTGCATAAAAGAGCTGCTCATGCGTTGCGACCGGTCGCCGACCGATGGCGTACGCGCCCTCGTCGAGCCTACCGCCCTTCGGCTGGCCAGCCTGCTCGACATCGAGCACGTCCCGCCGCGACGCCTCGAATTTTTGCGACAGGTACTACGCGACTACATCGTACTGACGCGCTAGTCAAGTACTCTGAGCGGCTGCCCGGATAGAAATAGCTCGTATGGGTCCGCAAACATCGTGTGCTGTCGGCTATACACCTCGTAGCCGGCTGGCTTCCAGCTGAGACGCTGCTCCGTCGCCGCAATTACGCTCTCGAAGTGAGTGTAAATATCAATGGCTTGTACCTTGCCGTAGTCACAGTCGCCAGAGCATACCACGCGCAGGCGCTGCACCTTCAACGCACTATCGATCGCGGCGTATTTTATAGTGAGCTCACCGTCGGTGCCACGGGTGCTATCGGCCGTGTAACTATCGAGGAAAGCGGGCTTGTTGATGTTGGCCTGGGCAAAGGGCGCCAGCTCCGTAGCCCAGTCTAAGGTATCAATTCTACGGGTCTCGTCGATCTCCCCGATGCGGACGCGCTTGCGGATCGGCACTCTTGCGAGCCGCTCGGCTTGGTAGTCGACGAAGGCCGACAAATCAAACAGCGCCCGTTGAGCAGCGGGGTCGACCTCCGTTGGGCCACCGACACAGGCCCCCATGAGCAGCACGACAAAGACGGTCACCACGCTTTCTATACCTCTCTTGCTCGCTCGAATGCTCCTCATCGCTGCAACAACGACGCGCCGTCCATCAAGGGTGAGGGTGCTACGCCAACGAGGTCCAAAATCGTCGGCGCGACATCGGCCAACTTGCCGTCGTGAAGTGGCGTGGCGACGGCTCCGGGTGCCGGTACGTAAATCACGGGTACGAGGTTGGTGGTGTGCGCGGTGTGGGGGCTGCCGTCTGGTTTGGTCATGACGTCGGCGTTGCCGTGGTCGGCGATCACGAGCAGGGCGTAGTGAAGCTTTCTGGCCTCCTCGACGATGACGCTGAGGCAACTGTCGACGGCCTCGGCAGCGGCCACGGCGGCGCTCAGGATGCCCGTATGCCCGACCATGTCGGTGTTCGCGAAGTTGACCGTGATGACGTCGGGCATCGTGGTCTGCATCCGCGAGATCAGCTGGTCGCGGAGTTCGAAAGCGCTCATCTCCGGCTGTAGATCGTACGTAGCCACGCGTGGTGAAGGGATGATGATCCGGTCTTCGTGCGCGAAGGGCTCCTCGCGCCCCCCGTTAAAGAAGAAGGTGACGTGTGGGTACTTCTCCGTTTCGGCGATGCGGAGCTGCGTCTTGCCGGCTTTCGCCAAAACCTCCCCCATCGTATCCGCTAAATCGTCTTTGGTGTACACCACGTGCAGCCCTTCGAAGGACTCGTCGTAGCGCGTCATCGTGACGAAGTGCAGGTCGAGCGACGACATCGTCTCGATGGGCGAAACGGGTTGCGTCAAGACTTGCGTGAGTTCGCGCGGGCGATCGGTGCGGAAGTTGAAGAACACCACTGCATCGCCGTCATGGATGCTGCCTAGCGGCTGTCCTCCGGCGTCGACGCAGATGATCGGGGTGATGAATTCGTCGGTCTGGCCGTCTTCGTAGCGCTTCCGCAAAACGTTCAGCGGGTCGGTGGCGGCCTCGCCGGCACCGTGGACGAGGGCGTCATAAGCCACCTGGACGCGCTCCCAGCGGTGGTCGCGGTCCATGGCGTAGTAACGGCCCGTCACGGTGGCGAGGCTGGCCCCTGTACCGGCGATGTGTGCCTGTACGCGGGCGAGGTAGTCGACTCCGGCGTGTGGAGCCGTGTCACGCCCGTCGGTGAAGGCGTGAATGCGGACACGCTCGACCCCAGCCTCGGCGGCGGCATCGCAGAGGGCCAGCAGATGGTCGACGTGACTGTGGACGCCCCCGTCGGAGACGAGGCCCATGAGGTGGAGGGTTTTGGGCGCGGCGGCACTTGTACGGGCGTCCTCGCCTTTCGGCAAAACGTCCGCGGCTGTAGCGCTAGGCCCTGTGCCCGTTTTAGCGAAAGCGAAAGCCTCCAGCAGCACGGGGTGGGTGTGTAGGGTGCGCTGCCGCACGGCCTTGTTGATGCGCGCCAGTTCCTGGTATACGACGCGACCGGCACCGATATTGAGGTGGCCGACCTCGGAGTTGCCCATCTGGCCCTCCGGGAGGCCGACCTCTTCGCCGTAGGTCACGAGGGTGGCGTGCGGGTTGTCGTGCATCAGTCCGTCGAAGCACGGCGTCCGCGCCTGGGCGATGGCATCAACGGCGGGATCGGTGCCGAGGCCCCAGCCATCGAGGATAAGGAGCATGGCGCGGGGGGCGAGTGGGGCGGGAGGCATACGCGAGGTTTGGTATTTTCGCCGGCAAGGTCGCGCATGGCGTGCGTTTTGCACCCTACCGAACGTTACCCAGGCCCAGGGATGCTCGCCCAACGCCACTTCGCACGACTACAACGACGACCTATGACCTCGCTTTTCTACCTAGCTGCGTTACTTTTCGTCCACCCGAGCTTCCCTGCGGACGCCCCCCTCGCACCAAGCACGCACCCTCAGATCGCCGTCGAAAGCCACGCCGGTCAGGAAACTCAATTCGACGCCGTGACGAGCGCGATCGCGAAGGGGGACGTGACGAGCTTAGCGACTTACCTCGACCGCACCGTCGAACTCGCCCTCCCCGGCATCGACGACATCTTCACTAAAGACCAGGCCGTCAACAAACTCAAGGGCTTCTTTGGGCTCAACCCGCCGACAGGCTTCGTGCGCGTGCACGGCGGCACCTCCAAGGGCGATATCGGCGCGTACGTCATCGGGACGCTGAGTTGCGGGACCGATAAGTATCGGGTGTACATTTATGGTACCGGCGACGCAAATCCGAGGATACAGGAGATTCGGATAGAGAAGCAGTGAGGTTGGCCTAAAGGCGGCGTTGGCCTTTGGCGGCGATGACCTTTGGTGGCGATGACCTTTGGCGGCGATGACCTTTGGTGGCGTTGGCCTGCGGCGTTCCCTCCGGACGGGCCTTCTATCGTGCACGCTGGAAGTGAACGCTAGACGGATGGGCTCGCCGAGCAGGTATCATACCGCTGGGCATTTCGCAGCGGCCGTCGGTCGTGACGCCTGGCTCTGTGCCTCTGTGCCATATCGCAAACTGGCTAGCGGTATGATACAGAGCAACTGAAAGCATTTCCGCGCACGTCACGCCCTCCGTGTTTAGAGGTAGCCTCGCGAAAGGTCGGCACTGTCGGCCCGCTTGCAAATTTCTAACCCCACCGCTGTTCGATCCCCAGACCGAAGAGCGCAAAGTCATACCGCACAGGGTCCTCCGCGTCAAAGGCTCGCAAGACCGCGGTCAACTCCTCGGCCGCCTGCCAGTCGGACTGTTTTCGCGAAAGCAGACCGAGCTCCGTGGCCATGCGCCGCACGTGTACATCGATCGGCACTATGAGCTGCCGGGGATGGATGTCGCGCCAGAGTCCAAAGTCGACGCCCTTCGTGGACGGGCGGACCATCCACCGCAACAACATGTTGAGCCGCTTACAACTGCTTGCCCGCGCTGGCGTGGCCACGTGCTTGCGGGTACGATTAAGCGCATGCGGGAGGTCGAATACACTTTCGTGAAAACGCTCTAGCGCCGGGCGGACGGTCTCCGCCTCCAGCACCCGACCGCCAGTGAAGAGCGTCTCCAGACTCGCATGCTCGCAATAATGCCGCTGAAGCCGTTCCAGCAGGTAGTGCGCATCCACGGGCTGAAAGGTCCGATGCACGAAGTCGTCAAAGGCGCGGCGGTCGGCGGGGCTGTGCTCGACGATAAACTCGTAGGGGCTCTCGCCCATGCGCGCGAGGAACTCCGACGACTTGGCGAGGATCGTAGGCCGTTGCCCCCAGGCGAACGTGGCTGCGAAGAAGGCCGCTATCTCGACGTCCGCAGCATCGGTGTAGCGGTGGGGAATGCTGATCGGATCGACGTCAATAAAATCGGGGGTTTCGTAGCGTTCAGCGAGCGCACGCAAGAAAGTTGCCAAATTTTCGGGGCGAGAGGCAGCGTCGTCGGAGGGGGGCACGTTGGGCAAACAACCTACCCGCCGTCAGGATGCACTCCGGTGTCGAATGCCGCCCTAGCCTTTCTCCCATGATCGCAACCTTATCGTATACCCTGATCCTGGCCACTGCATTCGTCGTCCGCAAAGCGTACCGCCAGTTGGCCCACGGATAGCCCCTGATTCTGGTCTCTGGTGAGGAGGATCACAATTGAGCTAAAACCCTCACCTTTGCGCCATGGCGGCAGGTGAACCAATACCCTACCTCGCGGAGGTAGACGAGGCACTCGCGCGTCACGCGCAGCAGTTTGACGCCCTTATCGACACGGTGCTCGACCAGAGCGTCAGCGACTACCCGATACTCGTTTGGCAGCGCGGTGCCGAACTCGAGATCGGCGTGCTACTTTTGGCGGATGCCAAGCCCGGCGCTTGGGAAGTGCGCCTCACGACGCTCGAAGAATTGGTCGGCAAAGGTCTGATGCGGCCGGACCGCGTAGCCGAGTTCCGAAAGGTCTTCCACGACGCTAGAGTGCAGTACTGCCTGTTCGTGGTCACGCCCGAAGGGGCCAACTTTGCCTTCCGATCGCGGGGGTGATGCCGGGTAGGATGGCACCTTATTTGCACCTGGGACGGCATCACTTCGACCCAGCGTAATGCACCTCACCTTGGAGACTTCCCCTTCGATCATCGAACATCAGCGCGGCAGCCAGGCGGCCGTCCCGATGATTCTGTTGATCGAGGATAACCTCGCCGACGCGACCATCGTCGAGATCCTCCTCGAAGAGTCCGACACGCTGAGTTGCCAGATCGACCACCAGATGACCCTCGCCGCGGGCCTCGATCGCCTCAACGGCGACGTCGAGTACGCCGCCGTGCTGCTGGACATGAACCTGCCGGACTCGCGCGGCTTCGAGACCCTAACGCGGGTGCTGGAAGCGCACCCCGACAACAATGTGGTACTCCTCACCGGTCTCTCCGACCGCGAGATCGGCTTCAAGGCCGTCGAAGCTGGGGCGCAGGACTACCTCGTCAAAGGACAGTTCGACGCCGACCAGCTCTCCAAGACCCTCCGCTTCTCGATCGAGCGCAAGCGCGTCATCAAGCGCCTCGCCCACACGCAACGCCTCGCGCACATCGGCAACTGGGAGTACCGCGACGAACCCCGCCAATTTTTCGCCTCCGAGGAGATGCGTCGCATGTTCGGGGTCGCACCACGCAGTAGCGTCCTGGCACTGGTCACCGACCCGACCCACCCGCTGCACGTCATCCATCAGCACTGCCTGCAAACCACGCCCGACAACCCGGGGGTGAGTGCCGAGGTCGAGGTCTGCGTCGGGGACGAACTCCGCTTCGTAAGCATCGAGGGCAAGTGTGCGACCGGACCCAACGGCCAGCGCTTCTGCCAGGGCATCGTCCAGGACATCACCGAACGCCGTGCCGGCGAGGAGCTTCGCAAGGTGCACGAACTGTCGCAGCGCTCCGCGAAGATGAAGGAGCAGTTCGTCGCCTCGATCAGCCACGAGATGCGCACACCGATGAACGCCATCCTCGGGATGAGCAACATCCTCACCGGCATGGAGCTCGACGCCGAGCAGCGCAGTCTCGTGAAGTCGATCCAACAGTCGAGCGAGATCTTGCTCGGCGTCGTCAACGACATCCTCGAGATCTCGACGCTCCAGAACGGGAAGATCATCTTCGAGCAGGGCTCCATCGACATCCTCGACCTGGTGGACAACCTGTTTAACGTGATGCAGTACAAGCTCCAGGAGAAGGACCTCCTGTTCGAGCGACACCTTTGCGAAACCCTGCCGCGCATCCTGGTCGGCGACAAGCTGCGCCTCAATCAAGTCCTCTACAACCTCGTCGGCAACTCGATTAAGTTTACCGACACCGGCTCGGTGGGACTCGCGATCAAGGTTTTGTCGAAAGACGAACAGGCCGTCGAGCTAGAGTTCAACGTCCGCGACACCGGCATCGGCATCCCCGACGACAAGGTGGATACCGTGTTCGGGAGCTTCACGCGCGTGCGCACCAAAGACCGCATCTTCGAGGGCACGGGCCTCGGGCTCAGCATCGCGAAGAACATCGTCGAGCAACTCGGCGGGCGCATCTGGGCAACGAGCGAACTCGGCATCGGGTCGGTCTTCAATTTCACGATGCGCTTTGAGATCGGCACAGCCGAGAACATGACGCAGGCCTCCACCGAGGAAGTGTTCGAGATCGACGCGACTAAAAAAATACGGCTCCTCCTCGCCGAGGACCACAAGATGAACCAGCTGGTGGCGCGCAAGACGATCGAGCGCGCCTACCCGAACATCGAACTCACCATTGTCGACAACGGTCAGTTGGCGGTAGACGCCTTGCGGCAAAACGTATACGACGTGGTGTTGATGGACATCCAGATGCCCGTGATGGACGGGTACGAGGCCGCGGTGTATGTCCGCGACCACCTCGAAAGCCCCATGCGCGACGTGCCCATCCTCGCGATGACGGCGCACGCCCACATCTCTAAAGACAAACAGTATCTCGAATACGGGATGGTGGATTACGTCCTCAAGCCCTTCGAGCCCAAACAACTATTTTCGAAGATCGCACAGTACGCACAACATGAACGCTGATATACGCACCCAAGTCGACTTGTCTTACCTCGAGATGATGTCGGACGGCGACGACTTCATGAAGAAGACGATGCTCGACATGCTCATCGAAGAGCTCCCCGCCGAGGTCCTCAAGCTTCGCCAGGCTTACCTCGAGCAAAACGCGGAAGACCTCAAGCAGGTGGCGCACAAGATGAAGTCGACGCTCGCCTTCGTCGGCCATGCCGAAATGACGCACGCCAACGCCGCCCTCGAGGACATCGGCCGCGACAACGCCGACCTCCAGCGCGCCTCGACGCACCTCACCGTGATGGAGACGTACGCCCCGCGCGTGCTCGCCGTCTTGCGCGACGAGAGTGCCGCCATCGCCGACTAGCTTCGCGGCCCTACCACAAACCCCCAACTCTATGAAAGGTATTATCCTGGCCGGTGGCCTCGGCACCCGTCTGTACCCCTTGACGCTCGCGGTAAGCAAGCAACTCATGCCGGTGTACGACAAGCCAATGATCTACTACCCGCTCTCCACGTTGATGCTGGCCGGGATACGGGACGTGCTCATCATCTCGACCCCGGAAGACCTCCCCAACTTCGAGAAGTTGCTGGGCGACGGGTCGGCGATCGGGTGCAACTTCAGCTACGTCGCGCAGCACGAGCCGAACGGACTCGCGCAGGCCTTCGTACTCGGGGCGGACTTCATCGGCGGCGACGCGGCAGCGCTCATCCTGGGCGACAACATCTTCTACGGGGCCGGCATCGAAAAGCTCCTCAAGGAAAGTTCGCAGCCGGAAGGCGGCATCGTGTACGCCTACCGCGTGGCTGATCCGGAGCGCTACGGTGTGGTAGAGTTCGACGAGAACTTCAAGGCGCTCTCCATCGAGGAGAAGCCTTCGAAGCCGAAGAGCAACTACGCCGTACCGGGGCTCTACTTCTACGACAACAGCGTCATCGAGATCGCCAAAAACTTAGCGCCGAGTGCGCGAGGAGAGTACGAGATCACGGACGTCAACAAGCACTACCTCGAGGCTGGCAAGTTGAAGGTCGGCGTCTTGGGCCGTGGCGTGGCCTGGCTAGACACCGGTACGCACACGAGTCTCTTGCAGGCCGGCAGTTTTATCGAAACCATTGAGGAGCGGCAAGGCTTAAAGATTGGCTGTATCGAGGAGGTCGCCTGGGAGCAGGGCTTTATTGATGATGCGCAATTGGAGGTCTTGGGGCAGAAGTATTTGAAGAGCGGGTATGGGGAGTACTTGATGAGGCTGCTTCGCCGCTGATGGTGACGGCCTGCGGCCTGGTTGTGACGGCCTGCGGCCTGATTGTGACGGCCTGCGGCCTGGTTGTGACGCTACCGCTGATTGTGACGGCCTGCGGCCTGATTGTGACGCTACCGCTTCACGACGTGCGCACGACGCGGGCCATAAGTGCCATCGTGCGCGCGTCGTGAAGCGGTAGCGTCACAAAAAGCGCGGAGCGCGTCACAATCAGCCGAAGGCGTCACAATCAGCGCGGAGCGCGTCACAATCAGCCGAAGGCGTCACAATCAGCGCGGAGCGCGTCACAATCAGCCGAAGGCGTCACAATCAGCGCGGAGCGCGTCACCGACCGCGGAGCGCGTCACCGACCGCGTAGCGCGTCGCCCATCATCTCGGGAAAGGCCTCTGGCGTAGTACTGAACACACTTGCCCCGAGGGTAGCCAACACCTCCGCCAAACCTTTGTCGTAGCTCGGCTTGCCCTCGGCACTGATCGCGAGCAAGACGATGACCCGGACCCCGCTCTGGATCAGCGCGTCCACCCGCTGGACCGTGCCCGCCACCGAACCGCCCTCGTACAAGTCGGTAATCAGCACGAGTAGACTCCTCGTCGGCTCGCGAATAAATGGCTCCTCGTAGCGCAAGGCGCGGTGGATGTCGGTGCCGCCGCCGAGTTGCACGCCGAAAAGGGTCTCGACAGGGTCGTGCAACAGCCCACTCAGGTCCGCAATCTCCGTGTCGAAGGCCACCAGTCGCACGTTAAGCGACGGCACCTTCGCCATGATGGCCGCCCCGAGCGCGGCGTGGATCGCACTCGTCGCCATCGAGGCGCTCTGGTCGATGAGGATGTGGACGTTGCGCAGGCCCTTCGCGAGGGCAGTCCGGTTGACGAAGTGCTCCGGCACGATCGTCTTGAGTGAGGGCTGGTAGTGCTTGAGGTTGCGCTGGATGGTGCGCGGCCAGTGCGTATGGCGCGTCGGTTTGGACTGGGTGCGGAGTTCGGCGCTGGCCAGGGCGGCGCGGACACTCCTGAGCAGCGGCTCCTCGAGTTTTAGCGAAAGCTGCCTCGCGATGTGCGCCACGATAGCGTCGGCCTTCGCGCGGGCGGCGTCGGGCATGGCCTTGCCGAGTTGGATGAGGGTGGCGGCGAGGTGGATGTCCGGCTCGAGACTCTCGAGGATGACGGGGTCGGTGAGGAGTTTGGTGAGACCGTAGCGCTCGAGGGCGTCGCGCTGCATAACGGCTACGCTCTCGTTCGGGAAGTTTTCGCGTAAGCGGCCCAGCCAATCGGTCAACTTCGCGCTCGACTTGGCCATGCCCCCGCGGCGGTCCTCGTCGTAGAGGTCGCCCACCACGTCGTCGAGCTGCTGCCAGGCGGGCGTGAGTTCGGCCAGCGGCGCGACGCTCCTGCCTTCGCCGGAGGTGTCCCCGAGCAAGAGCCGCCACCGCTCGTGAATCGACAGCGAATCAAGCCCCTCGATCGGCAACCGCTCCGGACTGCCTGACGTTACGCCACCGGGCGACGGATTGCTCATGACGAGGCAAGGTAGGCAAAGCGTGGACCCGAAAAATACATTTACGGCGGAGCAGCAGAAGGCCCTCCAGAGCGTGCGCCCGAGCCGCATCATCGTGCCCATGCTCATCGGCCTCGGTGTGGTGGGCTACCTCTTCTACCAGGAGTTCGACATCGCCGAGTGGCGCGCCATCGACTGGACGCTCGCCACGCTGTTTTGGGTAGGCATGAGCCTCACGCTGCTCGTCGCGCGACACCTCTTCTACGCGACGCGACTCTACGTGCTCAGCGAACACGATTTTCCCTTCAGGAAGTGCATAGAACTGGTCTTTATCTGGGAGTTCTCCTCGGCGGTGAGTCCGACGAGCGTCGGAGGCTCGGCGGTGGCGCTGTTCGTCTTGTCACAGGAGAAACTGTCGGCCGGGCGCACGGCGAGCCTCGTGATTTACACCATCGTCCTCGACACGGCTTTCTTCGTAGGCGGGCTAGGCCTGCTGTATCTGCTGCTCGGTCCCGGCATGATCCGGCCTGGTGCGCAGACCTTCGCGGACCTCGATGTCGTCGGTCGGATTTTTCCGTGGGCCTGGGGAGCGATGGCGCTGTACGGTACTTTTTTCTTCTGGGGCCTCTTCGTCTCACCGACCGCCATTGAGGCCGTGCTGCGCTGGCTGGCGGGGGTTCGGTTTTTGAAGCGTTTCCGCAAAACGCTCTTGCGTACGGCTCAGGATACGGTGACGGCGTCTGTCCACATGCGCAGGCAGCCTCTACGCTGGCACCTCGCGGCCTTTGGGTCGACCGCCGGCGCTTGGAGTTGTCGCTTCCTGCTGCTTAGCTGCCTCATTATTGCCTTCGGCGATGTCTCGCTGGCCCCCCTCACGCAGCTCGGCCTCTACGGGCGGCTACAGTCGATGTACCTCATCCTAGCCTTCTCGCCTACGCCCGGTGGCGCTGGCATTGCGGAGTCCTTCCTGCCCGGCTTTACGGAGGACTACATGGGGGACAACGTGACGAGCATCCTGCTGGTCGCCATGATCTGGCGCGGCTTTACGTACTATGCGTACCTGCTGGCTGGCGCGGTCGTGATTCCGAACTGGATCACGAGCATTCGGGCGCGGCGGGCGCAGCGCAAGGTGGGAGTCGAGGGCGCAACGGTGGAGGCTTCCGCCAAAACGAGTTCGCCGGAGGCAGTGTGACTTTACGTCATTGCGAGGCATCGCGCAGCTGGCCGACGTGGCCATCTCGAATCCCACCAGTTCGCGAACGCTCTTCTCGCAATGACCGCCCCTACCTTCGCCCCCCGCCCATGGACCAACTCCTCGATTACTTCCCCCAACTCACGCCCCTCCAGCAGGAGCACTTCGCACAGCTCGGCCCCCTCTACGCGGAGTGGAACCAGAAGATCAACGTCGTGTCGCGCAAAGACATCGACGAACTCTACAAGCACCACGTGCTGCACTCACTGGCCGTCACGCGACTCCTCAACCTGCGGCCAGGGTCGAAGGTGCTGGACCTGGGCTGCGGCGGTGGCTTCCCGGGGATACCACTGGCGATCGTGTACCCGGAGGTCGAGTGGACGCTGATCGACTCGACCAACAAGAAGCTGACCGTCGTCAACGAGATCGCCGCGGCCATCGGGCTCACCAACGTGACCACCGTCCACACACGCGCCGAGGACTTTAAGGCCGGGCGGGGGCAGTACGACTTCGTGGTCTCGCGAGCCGTGGCGGCGCTCCCGCAGCTCTACTCCTGGGCGCGGCTCTTCTTCGCGGAGCGCGATCGGCACAGCGTGCCCAATGGGCTCATCGCCTTCAAGGGCGGCAACACACAGGCCATGAAGGAAGAACTCAACTCCCTCCACAAGAGCATCTACCGGGAGAGCTACCCGATCCGAGACTGGTTTAAGGACGAGTGGTTTTGGGAGAAGTATTTGGTGTACTGCAACTAACCCGAGCCGCGACTCACTCTTCCTCGCCGGCCCCGGCACCGACCACCTGCCGCTGGAAGTAGTCGTACACCTTCCGCCCAGCACTCTTGCCAATCACCGTCTGGATCTCCTCGAGCGTGCTTGCGCGGACGCGCTTGACGCTCCCGATTTCTTTGAGGAGCTTGTCCGCCGTCTTCTCGCCGACGCCCGCGATGCCGGTGAGTTCGGTCTGCGTGAGGCCACGGCTGCGCTGGTCGCGGTGAAACGTGATCGCGAAGCGGTGCGCCTCGTTGCGGCACTGCTGCATGAGCTTAAGGCTCTCGGACTTCTTGTTGATGTATAGCGGGACGGAGTCGTTCGGGAAGAAAATCTCCTCCAGGCGCTTGGCGATACCGACGAGTTGAATCTTATCCTGCAAGCCGAGGTCCTTCATGATCTCGTAGCTCGCCGAGAGTTGCCCCTTGCCCCCGTCGATGATGACGAGTTGAGGCAAGGGCTGGTCTTCGGCGACGAGGCGGGTGTAGCGCCGCCGCACCACCTCCTTCATAGAGGCAAAGTCGTCCGGCCCGACGACGGTCTTGATGTTGTAGTGGCGGTAGTCCTTCTTGCTCGGCCGTGCATTCTTAAACACGACACAACTCGACACCGGATAGCTGCCGTGAAAGTTAGAGTTGTCGAACGTCTCGATGTGCATGGGGACCTCGGTCATGTGCAAGTCGTGCTGCAAGGTCTTGAGGATGCGTTCGGCCGGCGTCTGCCGTTTGATGTTGTTGATCTCGTCCTTCTTGCGCTGGAGGCGGAAGTACTCCGTGTTCTTGAGCGCCATGTCGAGCAGCTTACGCTTGTCGCCGATCTTCGGGACGGTCGCCGTGATGGTTTTGCCGGCAGGCCCGACCACCTCCTCGCCCAGCACGACCTCGATGGGGACCAAGATCTCCGGCGCGAGAGAGTTAAACTTCTCCCGCACGATGGGTATGACGTAGCTCAGGATACTCGCGCGTTCGTCGATCTCCGAGCCGTCGTCCTCGAACTCTTCATCGACGATGCCGCGCTCCAGCTCCTGGGTATACGTATTGATGATCGCTCCGTTGACCACCTTAACGTAGTTGACATACGCCGACTTCTCGTCGAGGCTTACCGCGAAGACATCTACGTCGCGGATCGTATCGCTTACCACCGTCGACTTCGCCTGGTAGTCTCGAAGCGCCCCGAGGCGAATCTTCAGCTGCTGGGCTTCTTCAAATTTCATGTCCATCGCGAGGCGTCTCATCTCGCCCTCGAAGTAGTCACGTACAGGCGTGAAGTCGCCCTTTAAGATGTTTTTAACCGCGTCGATCTTGGCATCATACTGGGCCTCGGTTTCTTCGCCGACGCAGGGACCCATACAATTCTTGATGTGGTATTCGAGACACACTTTGAACTTCCCTTCCGCAATAGCGTCGGGTTTTAGCGGAAGCGTACATGTCCGTAACGGGAAGAGCTGCTTGACGAGCTCCAGAATCGTCTTGATGCGCGCCTTGGAGGTGTACGGTCCGAAGTACGTCGAGCCGTCGCGCCACACCTGCCGCGTCGGGAAAATGCGCGGAAAGTGCTCTTTCTTGACGACGACGTAGGAGTAGCTTTTGTCGTCGCGGAGGTTGACGTTGTAGCGCGGCTGGTAGTTCTTGATCAGCGAGTTTTCCAGCAGCAGGGCATCGGCCTCGGTGTCGGTAACCGTAAACTCCAGGCGCGCCGCGTTTTTGACCATGACGCGCGTGCGGTGCGAGTGCGCCCTGACCTTGCCGACGAAGTAGTTGGCGACGCGCTTGCGCAGGGACTTAGCCTTGCCGACATACAGCACGGCATTGTCACTTCCGTAAAACCGGTAGACGCCCGGCAGGTCCGGCAGGAGGGGCACGAGCTCTTGGTACTGTTTGTCGGTCATAGCGCTGGTCGCAAAACAAACGCCCTTGCCACGAAATGTTTGGCCGCCGCGCCGTTGCCTGCCTTAAACAACCCCTTCGCTGGAGAATCTTCGGTCGCGCAGCGCATTTGGCGAGGTTTATGCAAAACCAGCGATTCACACCATTCGCACTAGACAATTCCCACTAGACAATTCCCACTAGCATGACCTTCCGCACGCTCGCTACCCTCTCACTCCTCTCGGCCGCTTTCACGAGCTGTGACGAGGACCTCCTCACCATCAACGAATCCTTCGACGGGGCCTCGATCGTCGTGGCCGCCAACGCCACACAGGAGGCCGGGACCGTCACTTTCGACCCGCACACGGTCCGCCCAGACCTCGAGAACCGCCTCGATGCGTTTGGCGTCAAGGCCGACCAACTCAAAAACATCGGCGTCGATCAGGTCACCATTACGGTCATCGACCCGACCGGCACCGTCACCCTCGCCGACGTTCGCGACGCCGAGATGACCTTTGTCGCGCCGGACGGCACCACCCGGACCGTCGCGACCTACAATGGCACCACGGAGGCGGTTACGACCGACAAGTTCAGCGTCCCCGACGGCGACATCAAGGACTTCCTCCTCAAGGAGCAGTTCGACGCGATCGTCAAGATGGACGTCAACAAGGCGATCCCGGAGGGCGTCACCCTCAAGTTCGACGTGAGCTACAAGTTCAGCGCGGGCCTCTAGACTATCCTACTCCTTACTGTTAGGGCGGCGGCTTTCGCCAAAACCCGCCACACCTCTTTCGAGAGCCTCGGTGCCCCAGCGGTATCGAGGCTCTTCGGTTTTCGGAGGTCTGGGGTTCGGGCAAGTGAAACCTTGCCAACCGTCAACCCAATCGTACCAATTGTCCATTGGGCGCGTCTCGTGCGTGCTCGTACCGCAGTTTTGCGGCTCAACCACTGTCACACCCCCGACCTCCCAAACGTCCATCGCTTATGACTCGCTTCCTCCTCGCGGCCTTTTCCCTCCTCGCCTTCGCCAGTTGCGACGATGAGCTCCTCTCCGTAGAGAAAACCTTCGACGGAGCCTCGGTGACCCTCGTGACCGACACGGAGTCCGAGGCCGGAGCGATTGTCTTTGCCCCCGTCACCATTACGCCCGACTTCGACGCCCGCCTCGAAAGTCTCGGCGTCAAGCCCGGCCTCGTGGAATCCGTCAAACTCGACCAGGTGACCATCACCGTAATCGACCCGACCGAGACCATCACCCTCGCCGACATCAGCGCCGCCACGATCATCTTCGCAGCCCCCGACGGCACCACCGAAATTGTCGCCGTCTACGCGGGGACCTCCACGCCAGTCACGACCGACCAGTTTTCCGTGCGCGACACCGAGATCAAGGCCTTCCTCGAGCGTGCCGAGTTCACGAGCAACGTAAGCCTCGTTACCTCAAAAGTCGTCCCCGCCGGGGTGAGCTTTAAGTTCGATATAAAGTACCTCGTGAAGGCAGGCGTCTAACGCAGCACCTTGAGCTGAACGCAGAGCGCAGCGGCCCCCAGGGTTAAAAAACTGTTTAAGCCCTGTCTTACCTAGACCGATTCAGCCCGCCCGCCGTTTCTCCCTCTAGATGCTTACACCCCGCCTCCGCCCACTATCATTACTGTTCGCTCTCGGCCTCACTGCCGTGAGTTTTGGCGAAAGCCACGCCCAACCCCGCTCCACGGCCGCCGCTGCCTCTCAGAACAGTGCCCGTGGCGTCTCACTGTCGGAGGTGTCCAAGTTCGGCAACCTCGCCAGCGTCTCCTACGAGGTGATGCCCTTCGGGGAAGACTTCTACGTCGCTACCGTCATCGACGAGCAGTACCGCACTGGCATGCGCAGCGCCTTCCAAGAGTTGGCCGAACTCCAGCTCTACCGCTACACGGCTGACCTGCGCCGCGACGAGGGCCTCCGCATTGCGTGGCCCAACGAACCCCGCGACCACATCGGCATCGTGAGCGTCGGCGAGCACTTCGTGTGGACCTTCGCGACCTTCGAGGACAAGCGCGACGAGGTTCAACTCCGCGCTGAGATCCTGGATGGCGACGGCAAACTGCTCTCGGCCCACAAACTCGTCACCGTCCCACAGCGCGACTACCAGTCCGACCGGATCGTGTCCTTCGACGATTATACGCCCAGCCGCAGCCACTACGTCCGCGTCTACGGCGAGGTTTCCGAAAACCGGGTGCTCTCCAAGCGCGACGACGAGCGCGCGTCGGTCACCGTACTCGTCGTCGACGAGGAGGGCCAGGTCGTGACCAACAAGCGCCAGCGCCTCAATGCCAACCGCGACCAGCTCGAGATCCAGAAGGTGACCGTCGACCGCGATGGCCGCGCCTACATCCTCGCCAAGGTCTTCGACAACACCAAAGGCCGCGAACTGCGAGGCGGCTCGGACGCCCGCCTCTACCTCTACACGATGGACGCTGGTGCCGAGGACTTCGTGACCACCGAGCTCGAGCTCGAGGGGCAGTACATCCAGGGCGTGTCTATGGTGCCCAACGACAAAGGCTCACCGGCCATCGTCGGCCTGTACGCCGACCGCATCGGCCGACGCATCAGGGGCTACTTCTCTAGCGACGATGTGCGCTCTGGGCAGACTCTGGTGGCGCAACCCTTCTCGCAGGAGGTACTCGCCAAGCTCGGCCCTCGTGCCACCAGCCGCGTCGGTGGCGAACTCGCCCTCGAGCAAACGTTCGAGTTTCGTGATGCCCTCCAGCTCACCAACGGGCGACTGAGCCTTCTGCTCGAAGGCTTCCAGGTGCGGCGCGACAACAGCTACTACAATGGCTTCGGTCCGTCTTTCTACAATCCATACCGCTTTGGCAACGGCCAGTTTGGCGGCCAGAACCTCCTCTTCGAGTACCAAGAAGGCCTCATCCTCAACTTCGACACCCGCGGAGAGCTTACCGACGCCCTCACCGTGCCCAAGTTTCAGACCACACCCTCGCCCAACCTCCCCTACGCCCGCATGAACCTCGTCGAGTACGAAGGCAAGGCGGCCGTGATCTACAACGACAACCCGAAGAACTTCACGCGTGACCTCGACCGCAACACCAAGGGCACCAACTGGAACGATGCCCTCGCGGTACTCGGCTACGACCGGGGCGACGGCGAGCTGCTTCGCGTGCCGCTGTTCGCACGTCGCGACGCCGGCAAGGTGATCATCGTCCCACGCTCGGCCACGCGTCTGGCCGACGACCGCATCCTCTTTCTCGCGACTCGTTACAAGACCTTTGGCGGCAATGAGTTGCGGTTCGGGATCATCGATCCGGCGCGGGGATAGCGCCTCTAGCGAACTAAAGCACGC
Source organism: Lewinellaceae bacterium (assembly GCA_963837005.1). Taxonomy (GTDB): domain Bacteria; phylum Bacteroidota; class Bacteroidia; order Chitinophagales; family Saprospiraceae; genus CALDTK01. The sequence goes on along the minus strand of CAWIMC010000020.1, from coordinate 511,515 downwards.
TTGCCGCGGGTTATCCTACCATGAAATGGTTCGGCACCGCAGTGGCCTCCGCGCTACTTCTCCTGAGCTCGTCCGCCTGCAACAAGGACGGCGACCTACTCAGCATCACGCGCTCTTTCGAGGGGGAGTCAATCGAACAGTCGGTGCCGGCAATTCCGGCCATCCCTGGTCTCATCGAGTACCCTTTGACGGTCCCGCTCCCTGCCCAAACCGTAGAGACCAACGCCCGCGCCCGACTCGCCGACTACGGTATGCGGGAGAGCAACCTCAAGGCTGCTCGCCTCAAGGCGATTACGATTACGCTCGACGACCCGAGTGGTGACTTTACGCTCGCCGACGTGCGGGATGTCGTCGTCGACATCGAGACGCCCGGCCAACCGAAGATCACGATTGCGACCTACCCCGGTGCCAGCAGCCCGATCACCACCGACCAGTTAGTAGTCTCGGACACGAACCTCCGAGACTACGTCCTCGACGACCCGCTCACGGTTACCGGTCGCCTCGTGCTGCTCCGGCCCAACACCAGCGCCGTCACCGCCCGCATCGACTTCGAATACGAGGTGACCGGCGGGATTTAGGCTTTCGCCAAAACGCAGGACGCCGCCCTCGCTTCGATAGCGAGGGCGGCGTCCGAGGTTTTGCCGAAAGGCGTCTAGGCCTCCTTAAAAGCAATCGGCACCATGACGTGCGTCTTGCCCCAGGCCATGTTCATGTTGCCGGCGTCGAACCAGATCGTGAACGCCTCGAAGCTCTCTTCACCGGGCTTCGTCGGGGCGTCGACGCGGAGTACGTCCTTGTCCTCGGCGTAGTTGTACGCGCCCCACTCGCCGAGGTCGCTGTTGAAAATGAGCGTCCACGACTTCTCGTTTGGGATCGCGAACACGCTGTAGGCACCGGCCGGGAGCATCTTCCCGCCGATCATCGCGTCGGCCGTGAGAAAGAGTTCGGTGGCTTCGTTGGCCCCAAAGCGCCACACCTTCCCGAAAGCGTTCTGGTCGCCGAGCATATCGCGCCCCCGGAGCATCGGCTGGGAATACACGACGCGGGCGTAGCCATCGGGCGTAGACATGCTCGCCGAGTTCATCGGAGATTTCTTGGCCACCGGGGCCGTCGAGGTGATCTTGTCGGCGCGGGGCTGCGTCTTTACGTCTTGCGCGTGGAGGCTTACGCCAAAACTAGCGACGGCGAGGCCGGCGGAGAGGAGGAGAGTCTTCATGGCCGCTCTAACCCCCACGCAACGCCGTGGGTTGTGCCGCGTGAGGACATTAACGTCTGGCGAGCGCCGGTTTAGAACGCCACCCAGGGCCACGCCCGCGACGCGAAACCCGGGGCCGAGACAACGAGGTAGTACGGCCCCGGCGCGAGCGCAGGCCACACCAGTACGTCGGCAACTCGTACGCCACGCGATAGCACCACCCGCCCACTGAGGTCGACGACCGTGAGTTGGGCCTCCTCGGCAAAACCGTTCAAGCGCAGCTCGCCGCCGTTGCGGATCGGGTTAGCGCCAGTGACGCTGCCTACGATTAGCGGCAGCTCTCGCGTCGACACGATGTCTGAGCGGTAGTACCAGGTATCTTCGAAGAGGGCACCCCGCGCCAATACCGGGCGCAGGTACTTGCGCACCCGCGGATTGCTGTCGTCGTCGAGGCGACTCAGGATACTGCCCGAGGCCCCGCCCCCCGTCTCGACGGTTTCGATCGCGGTTAGTTCGGTCCCCTCGGCGAACTGTAGCTCCAGGGTCTCCGGGGCCGGTGGGAAGGTGAGCCTGATGCGCCGGCCTGCGGCCCCGCCGTAGAGATAGTTGTAGACGGTCGTGGGCTCGTAGGTCCGCGTGTTTTCGTCGAACTCGAAGTACGCGCCGCCGGCCACCCTCCGCTGAGCGTCGTAGCGCGTCACCGTCGAATCACGCGAGAGGAAGACGAGGCCGTCGCCCTCCAGCCGCTCGACGGTGACTTCGAGGTCGCGGTCGGCGACGTAGGTGCGGCGCAGGATTCGCGTGCCTGAATACACGTTCTCGGCAGCCGGCACGTCGGTGCGGATGCTGTCCAGACGACCTTGATCAAAGAAGCGCCGCGAGCGCTCGGTACTCGTGAAGTCGAAGTTGGGGAGTTCGATGATGTTGCGGTACACCACTGCGTCACTGCCCGTCGCGATCGCGGCGAGGGGGATGCGATAAACCTCGCGCTGCGGCTGCCCGCCCTGGTTCGGGAACGTAAAGTCGAGCACCACCGAATCCGCCGTGAAGCCCAGGCGATACCGGTTGACGATATCCGGCAAGTTGGTTTGCACGCTCGTCACCGAATCTACCTGCCCGAGGCCCACCCCGAAGGCGTAATCGCTGGGTTCCAACTCGTAATAGCGGTCTACGATGTTGGCGTAGGGCTCGATGCGATCGAGGGGCGACTGCCCGCGCGACGGCGTGGCGCTGGCGAGCAGCGTGGCGAGCGAGAGGCAGGAGAGGTAAATGGGCTTCATGAGTAGACTTCTGGCTACAAGTATACAGGTGCCCAGCGCGGTGCGGAGCGTCCGGCGGCACGCTTCGCAACCAATCGTACAAGTTTGGCGTATCTTTACACCCACAACAAGCCTGTCCGCTCGGAAAGGGAACCCAAAAAGGTTCCCTTTCGTGTTTCTCAGGCCTTTCGGCAAAACCCGCAACGGCGGCCTAGTCCACCAGTCCGCCCCCCTGCCTACGGTTTTGCCGAAAGGCGCCGAAAAGCCCCCCTTCCAAAAAGCCCAAATCCCCCCTCCCCCTGGAAGCCAAGACCCAAATCACCACCTGGCTCGACGAGCTCCTCGACGCCCCCGACTTCGCGCATGCCTTTCTCATTGAGGCCAACGTGAGCGCCACCGGCCGCGTCGAGATCTTCCTCGATGCCGATCAGGGCGTCGACCTCGCCCTATGCCGACGCATCAGCCGCGGCCTCGAAGAAAAGCTCGACGAGACGCAGCTGCTCGGCGAAAAATACACCCTCGAAATATCGAGCCCCGGGCCGAGCCGACCGCTGACCAACCCCCGACAGTTCCCGAAGCACCTCGGGCGTACGCTCGAAGTCCAGACCGAGGACGCCGAGACGACGATTACCGGCACCCTCGCCGAGGTCACCGACGAACGCCTCGTGCTCACCGAGCAGGTCGTACGCCGCGACGAGAAAAACAAAAAAATCAAGGAAGAACTCCGTCACGAGATCCCGTTCGCAAACTTGCGCGGGGCCACCGTTCAATTTTCTTTTAAGTAACCAACCAGCACCAAGTAAAGCAGTATCGCCATGATGAATCTAGTGGAGACCTTCTCCGAATTTAAGGACGGCAAGCACCTCGACAGACCGACGCTCGTCAAAGTCCTCGAGGACGTGTTCCGGACGCTGATCAAGAAGAAGTACGGCAACGACGACAACTTCGACGTGATCGTCAATACGCAGAAGGGTGACTTGGAGCTCTGGCGTGTGCGCGAGATCGTGCAGGACGGAGAGGTCGCCGACGAGCTGGCGCAGATCGCCGTCTCGGAGGCACAGTCGATCGACGAGGACTACGAGGTCGGTGAGGAATGCTACGAGCAGATGTTCCTCGAGGACTTCGGGCGTCGCTCGGTGATGGCGGCCCGCCAGACGCTGGTGTCGCGCATCGGCGACCTCGAGAAGGAGGACATTTACAAGCGCTACATGGACCGCGAGGGCGAACTCGTCGTGGCCGAAGTGCAGCAAGTGCTCAAGCGCGACATCCTCGTTACCGACGAGGCGACCGGCAACGAGCTGCTGTTGCCGCGTACGCACATGATCCGCGGGGACTTCGTTCGTAAGGGCGACATCATCCGCGCCATCATCCAGAAGGTCGAAAACGACAACGGCACGCCGAAGATTTGGCTGTCGCGTACTTCCGAGGAGTTCCTCGCGAAGCTCATGGAGAACGAGGTGCCCGAAATCGAGGACGGCATCATCGTCATCCGCAAGATCGTGCGTCTACCGGGCGACCGCGCCAAGGTGGCCGTCGAGAGCTACGACGAGCGCATCGACCCGGTCGGTGCCTGCGTGGGCATGAAAGGTTCGCGCATCCACGGCATCGTCCGCGAGCTCAAGAACGAGAACATCGACATCGTCCCATGGACCAACAACGAGACCTTGCTAATTCAGCGCTCGCTGACCCCGGCCCGCGTCACGCACGTCGACACCAACGAAGAGACCAAGCGTGCGAGCGTCTATCTCGACGCCGACCAAGTGTCGCTGGCGATCGGGCGCGGCGGCTCGAACATTAAGCTCGCTGGCAGGCTGAGCGGCTACGAGATCGACGTGTTTCGCAACGACCTCACCTACGACGACGTGGAGGACGTCGACCTACTGGAGTTTACCGACGAGATCGAGGAGTGGATCCTGCAGGAGCTCAAGGGCATCGGCTGCGACACGGCGCGGAGCGTTTTGGCGCTCAGCCCCGCCGAACTCCTGCGTCGCACCGACCTCGAGGAAGAAACCATCGAGGATGTCCTCAAGGTCCTCGCGGCCGAGTTCGAAGGGGAGACGAGCCCAGGTGCACTCTCCAAAGCCCCTACGGATGCGGAGATCCAGGCCCGGGCTGCCGAGGCTCGCTCGCGGTCGGTACGGACGGTCGGTACGCCGGTCGAGACGCCCGCCCCCGACCAACGTATCGCCACGCCGGTAAGCGAGGCACAAGCTGATGCCGAGACACCGGAAGCCGACAGCAGCGACGGCAGCGACGGTGCCGACGACGAAGAAGCACGGACGATCGACATCACCGAGGAGACCACCGTCGAGGAGGCCGTCGCCCAGGCGGAGGCCGCGGAGGCGCACACGTCGGCAGCCATTATCGATCCTATCGCGAAAGAGGTTCCGAAGGTCAATATTGGGGTAGCGCCAGACGAGGGCACCCCCACCGGCGTGTAAGGTCCGGGGGCGTGCGGTTGGCAACGACCGCACGCATGCTTCTCCGTAAAGTCAATCCGCTGCGAATGCGTGGGCGGATGTTAGTAAATCAATGGGGCGGCGGCGTATCTTCGCGGCCGCTCCGACACCGGCTCTGACGCAAGAGGCTTGCGGCGAGCTTAAATTAAGTGCCCTCCAACCGATTTCACGGGCACCGCACGGAGAAGACCTTCTATGATACTAATCAAAGTCGCCAAATCGCTCAACGTCAGCAAGACCCGCGCTGCGGAGTTCCTCAATAGCCAGGGCTTCAGCGTGGACGATAAGCCTACGTCCAAGCTCGACGGTGCCATGATCGCCGCCCTCGAGAAGGAGTTCGCGTCTTCGCTGAAGACCAAGAACGCGGCCGATAACATCTCCCTGCCCCAGAAGCCTGCCCCGGAGACGCGTCCGACGATCTCGTCGCGACCCGCCCCGATCCGCCCGACGCTCCGGCCGACGATCAGCACCCCAGGTGCTGTACGCCCAGCCAATTCGACCCCGTCGCCTGCGCAGACCCGGACCACGGCCCCCGGCGACAATACGAACGGTCAGCGCCCAGCGCCTTCGACGCCGACACCGGCGACACCCGTTACCCCCGCACCGCCAGCCACCGGTCCGCGCCCCGGCGCTATCGAGCGCGAGGGCATGGGCCTCAAGGTGGTCGGCAAGGTGGATCTCACGCCTCGGCCACGTCCCGCTGCCAAACCCGCGCCCCGGCCTCAAGCTCCTCAGCAGAATGCCCCGCGCCCCGGTAGCGCCCCTGCACGTCCCGCAGGTGCACCGACGCCAGCTCAACCAGCCGCACCAGCCGCACCAGCCACCCCGACCGCGCCGGCCGCAGGCTCCCCTCCTGCTACGCCTCCGACGGCTAATGTTGCCCCGGCAAACGTCATCAAACGGGCCGAAGCTCCCGAGCTTCGTGGCCTCAAAGTACTCGGCAAGGTAGACCTCAAGCAGTTCGAGAAGAAGCCGAGCGACTCAGACGACGCCAAGCGCAAGCGCACTCGTAAGCGCGTCGCGGTCGGCGGCGTCGGACGAGGAGGCTCGAACCGTGGCCCAGGGGGCGGTGCCGGTGCCGGTAACCGAGGCGGCCGTCGTAGCGACGAGCCGAAGGAGGTCACCAAGAAGGAGATCGAGGACAAGATCAAAGCCACCATGGCGCGGCTGTCCGGCAAGGGCAAGAACCGCCGCTCCAAGATGCGCCGCGACACCCGCGACCGTCACCGCGACGTACGCGAACGCGCTGCCGCATCCGTGGACCACAGCACGCTCGAGCTTACGGAGTTCATCTCCGTATCCGAGTTTGCTTCGCTACTCGACGTCCCGGTCACGGAGGTGATCCTGACCTGTATGAACATCGGGGTCATCGTGTCGATCAACCAGCGCCTCGACAAGGAGGTGATCGAGTTGGTCGCCAGCGAATTTGAGCGCGAAGTTGTCTTCATCAATGCCGACACCGGTATCGAGGAGGAGGAAGAAGAGATCGTCGACGATCCGGCCGACCTCAAGGCGCGGTCGCCGATTGTCACCGTAATGGGTCACGTTGACCACGGTAAGACGAGTTTGCTCGACTTCATCCGCGAGGCCAAGGTGGCCGCCGGTGAGGCCGGGGGCATCACGCAGCACATCGGTGCCTACGAAGTAACCGTTGGCGAGAAGAGCGATCGCCGCAGCATCACCTTCCTCGACACCCCTGGGCACGAGGCCTTTACGGCCATGCGTGCGCGTGGTGCGAAAGTCACCGACATCGCCATCATCGTGATCGCGGCCGACGATAGCATCATGCCGCAGACGCGCGAGGCCATCAGCCACGCGCAGGCGGCTAACGTACCCTTCGTCATCGCCATCAACAAGGTCGACAAGCCGGGAGCCAACCCCGACAAGATCAAGGAGGCCCTCTCCCAGATGAACGTCCTCGTCGACGACTGGGGCGGCAAGGTTCAGAGTCAGGCCATTTCGGCCAAGACGGGCCAGGGCATCGACGAGCTTCTCGAGAAGGTCGTCCTCGAAGCCGACATCCTCGAACTTCAGGCCAACCCCGACCGCGACGCCATTGGTGCGGTGCTCGAGGCCTCGCTGGAGAAAGGCCGTGGCTATGTAGCCCGTACCCTCGTGCAGACCGGTACGCTTCGGATTGGTGACGCTATCGTGGCCGGTGAGGCTTCCGGTAAGGTCAAGGCGATGTTCAACGACCGCGGCAAGGCCGTCAAGGTAGCCGGACCATCGACGCCTGTCCTCGTGCTCGGCCTCAGCGGTGCCCCACAAGCCGGTGAGCGCTTCAAGGTTATGCCAAACGAGACCGAGGCCCGCAGCGTCGCCTCGAAGCGTGCGCAAATCATGCGCGAACAGACCAACCGTGCGACCAAGCGTATCTCGCTCGACGAGATCGGCCGTCGCCTGGCTCTGGGTACGTTCAAGGAACTCAACCTCATCGTCAAAGGCGACGTGGACGGTTCGGTCGAGGCCCTCTCCGATTCGCTCATCAAGCTCTCCCACGAGACAGTGGCGGTCAACGTCATTCACAAAGCCGTCGGACCGATCGCCGAGTCGGATGTTTTGCTGGCAAGCGCCTCAGACGCCATCATCGTCGGCTTCCAGGTGCGCCCGAGCCCACAGGCCCGCAAACTCGCCGAGCGCGAGGGCGTCCAGATCAAGAATTACTCGATCATCTACGAGGTCATCGACGACATCAAGCTCGCCATCGAAGGCATGCTCGAGCCGACGAAGGAAGAGCGTGTGGTCGGTACGACAATCGTCCGCGAGATCTTCAAGAACTCGAAGGTCGGTACGATCGCCGGTTGCTACGTCGATTCCGGTCGCATTGCGCGCAACGACAAGCTGCGCCTCATCCGTGATGGCGTGGTGGTGTTCCCGCTCAAGGAGGGTGCCATCGGCGAGCTCGCCTCCCTCAAGCACGTCAAGGACGACATCAAGGAAGTGGCCGCAGGTCGCGAGTGTGGTGTCGTGATCAAAGGCTTCAACGATGTCCGCGTGGATGATGTGATTGAGACCTACGAGATCTACGAAGTGGCGGCGAAGTTGACGGATTAGGGTTGGCCTGAAGGCGGCGTTGGCGCAAGCGCGTGGCTGACCTTTGGTGGTATTGGCGCAAGCGCGGCGATGACCTTCGGTGGCATTGGCCTTCGGCGTTCCGTTCGTGGGGCTCGGCTTGCGGGGGGCAGTGCGCCTGATGGACGCTGGGCCGGCCTTGATTGATGGATGGGTGAGAGAGCTGCTTTGTGGGCTTTCGCCAAAACAGTTTTGGAGAGTTCTATTGTTGGTGGCACACCTTTTTAATAGAATATTTATACTGTAAGCGGTGTCCGACTTAAACTGGATCAGTCGTTGATGACGGTCGGGTGAAGCACGGAATGACCAAGGCGCAGGCCAAGCGCATCCGCGAACTCGAAATCGAGATCGAGTGTCATACCGCTAGACATTTTTGCAGCTTGGATCTTTCTGGGGAGTGGAACGCAAAGCCGCTACGCTACGCAATGGAGACGCAATGGCCCGTCTTACTCGAGGTAGGGCGCAAGGGCGCTTCGCGCTGAGGAGAACGCAAAGGCGCGACAAAGCTGGATTTGTACTGAAGCAAACATGAATGTCTAGTGGTCTGACCGAGTGTAAGGACCTTAAGGAGCTCCTGGGCCAGAAGGAACTCGAGACCAAGCTCAAGGACGAGCTGCTAAAAAAGAAGTACCCCAAGCTGTACGCCAGGACCTCGTGAGGGAGTTCAGCAGTTTGGGGATGCCGGTGGCGCGCGCGCTCGAGATCACGGGCCTCTCCCGCCACGAGTACTACTACCGCCCGAAGCCCGAGCGCAAACCTCCGGGTCGTAAGCCCTCCACCACGGCGCGCCACACCGCCGGCGACGGGGCCGAGACCGAGCTAGACGACGAGGGCTTCGCCGCTGTCGTGCGCGAACTGTGCGCCGATCCCGACCTCCACTACGGCTACCACACGATGGGCAAGCAGCTGCGCGGCCTCGGGTACGCCATCAACGACAAGAAGCTCTACCGAATCATGAAACACCTCGGCCTCCTCCACGAACGCCGCCGCCCGACCACCGGCAAGCGCGTCCAGCAGCGCCGCTTCGAGGTCGACGGTCCGCTCCAGGGCCTCGAGATGGACATCAAGTTCATATATGTCGAGGCAGCACCGCCGTCACGCCTTCGCGCTCACGGTCCTGGACGTGTTCACGCGTGAGGTCCTCGACCACCACCTCGGGTACTCGATCACGCAGGAGCCGACGTGCGCACGATGTGGGCACGCATCATCGAGTCCCACCTCCAGCCCGCCGACCTACTCGCCCGCGGGATCACCGTTCAGATCCGAAACGACAACGACCCACGCTTCAAGGCCAAGACCGTACAGGCGTTCTTCGCCGACAACCACCTCGACCAGGTCTTCACGCACGTCTACACCCCGCAGGAGAACGGCCACATCGAGTCCTTCCACGCCATCCTCGGCCGCGGTGTCGGCGACCGGGCGTTCTTGACGCTCGCGCAGTTACAAGACTTCCTCACGGGCTTCTACGAGAAGTACAACACGGTTCGCCTCCACGGCTCGACCGCACACCTCCCGCCGGCGGTGTTCCACCGGGAGTGGGAACGCGGTAACATCCTCATTACCGCCGACAAGAACCAGCGGCAGCGCTTCAAGCTCACCGTCCCGTACGCCGGCATCCTCAGTGGGGCATCGGGTAATACGAGCCCGAGGCCCCTTGTTGCACATAACTCCTGAAAAGTGAGGGTGGGCCCACCAGATCACCGAAGGCCATCGCATGCATTACTCACCGTCGGCCCCTTGCCTGCGAAAGCAAACCTATTTTCGAACCAATCAATTCCACAAACCCGACTAGACGAAGGTCTGATAATTAGGGGGCCGAACCAGCCCTCCCATTGGCTCGTTGCAGGCCAACGCCGCGCGCCAGCGCCAACCCTACACCCGCACTACACTCGTCACACTCTTCAGTCCCGCCAAAGACCGTATCGCGATCTCCAACTGATCCACATTCGCCACAACGAGCGAGATGCGGCATTCGTAATACCCCCCATTTCCCTCGATATTCATGGATCGGATATCCAGATCTAAATGCTTGTAAATCTCCGTCGTCAATTGGTCGATGACGCCCTTGCCCGTGTCCATGCCCTTAATCAATAGCTCCGCGACGAAATCACGCTCGACGGTGGTGCCCCAGTCGGCCTGCAGCACGCGGTAGCCGTAGTTGCTCAGCAGGTGCTCGGCGTTCTTGCAGGACGTCCGGTGAATCTTGAGCGTGCTCGTGCCGGAGAGGTAGCCGAAGATCGGGTCGCCCTGCACGGGATTGCAACAGGTGGCCAGGCTGTAGTTATACTGTGCGGCCGGTTCGCCGTTGACGAGGAGTTGATTCTTCGGAAGGCGGGCGGCGCGGCTGGCGCGGGTGCGCTCGTTCTGTTCGGGGGTACTGGTGACGACTGGGGCCTCAACTGGTTTTGGCGAAAGCCGTCCCTGCTCGATATCGAACTCCTTGAGGATGTCGTTGGTAGACAACTGCCCCGTCGCGATCGCGTAGTAAAGGTCGATGCGGCTGGTGTAGCGGAACTGCTTCAGGATCGCCTCGATACCTGGTTCGAAGACGACTTTGCGGTGGTTGAGCTTACGCTCGAGCTCCTCGCGACCGAGTTCGCCCGTGCGTCGGCGCTCCTCCTTGAGGGCCGAGCGGATCTTCGCGCGGGCCTTACCGGTCTTGACGAACTTGAGCCACGACTCGTTCGGGCGCTGGTTGCGATTGGTGAGCACCTCTACCCGATCCCCGTTGCTGAGTTCGTAGCCCATCGGCACGAGGCGTTGGTTGACCTTGACGGACTGCGTGTGGTACCCGACCATCGAGTGCACCCCGAAGGCGAAGTCGAGGGCCGTAGCACCCTTCGGCAGATTAATCATGTCGCCCTTCGGCGTGTACACGAAGACCTCCTCGGCGAAGAGGTTGGTTTTGAAGTCCGCCAGGAACTCGGCCGCGTCACCAGAGCCCCCGTCGAGCAACTCGCGAATCGTGTCCAACCACGGTTCGTAGCGGTCCGGCTGGCGTGAGATGCCCTTGTACTTCCAGTGTGCCGCGAACCCCCGCTCGGCGATCTCGTCCATGCGCTCCGAGCGGATCTGCATCTCGACGTAGCGCCCTTTCGGACCGATCAGCGTCGAGTGTAGTGACTCGTAGCCGTTGGACTTCGGCTGCGCCGTCCAATCCTTGAGGCGCTCACTTACCGGGCGGTAGACGTCGGTGATCAGCGAGTAGACCTGCCAGCAGGTGCTCTTCTCCTGTGCGATCGGCACATCGACGACTACACGCACGGCGAACAGGTCGAAGATGTCTTCGAACGCGACCTCTTTATTCTGAATCTTCTGGAAGATCGAGTAGATCGACTTCGGGCGACCAAAGATGCGGTACGGCACGCCTACGGTGTCGATCAGCTCGCGCAACGGCTTGATGAAGTCGGCGATGTAGCGGGCGCGCTCACGCTTGGTCTCGTCGAGCTTGCGGGCAATATCCTTGTACTCGTCCGGCTCCTGAATCTTGAGGATCAGGTCCTGAAACTCGGTCTTGAAGGCGTAGAGGCCGAGGCGGTGCGCGAGCGGAGCGTAGATGTAGCCCGTCTCAGCCGCGATCTTGAGTTGCTTGTGCCGCGGCATGAAGCCGAGGGTGCGCATGTTGTGCATGCGGTCGGCCATCTTGATGAGGACCACACGTACGTCATCGAGGAGCGTGAGCAGCACCTTGCGGAAGTTCTCTGCTTGCGGAGAGTCACCTGACAGCGAGCCGTCGAGCTTCGTAAGCCCGTCGACGATCGTCATGACCTTCGGGCCGAACTCCTCGCGGATGTCGTCGAGCGTGACGTCGGTGTCCTCGACGACATCGTGCAGCAGGGCCGCGACGATGGCCGTCGGACCGAGGCCGATCTCCTCGGCGCAGATGGTGGCCACGGCAATTGGGTGGAGGATGTACGGCTCGCCGGACTTGCGGCGCTGCTTGCGGTGCGCACGCACGGCCAGTTCGTAGGCCTTGCGCATGTCGGCGCGGTCGGCCTTGCTGATGTCCACCTTGATGGCGCGCAGCAGGCGACGGTAGGCCTGTTGGATAAGCTTGACCTCGTCTTCCGGGGTGCCGACTTGCACGAGGTCTTGGATGACGGAGTTAGCCATGGGAATGGGTAAAATTACAGTCCTCCTACCGGAGAGTTGTGTCTGCGAACCTGCAATAATCGCGCTATCGCTCGTAGGTCACGGCGCTGGCTTTCGCCCCGTCGAAAGGAGGAGTGGTCGAGTTGGGTACCTGAATGGTCGGTTTGAGTTCACCACCGACAGGTAACCCCGTCGGTCAGCCACCTACATTTGGACCAATGCCGCACCGATTTACGGTAAGGCTTTCGCCAAAACCCTCAGAAGATGAATACACAAACGACTCCTTACTCCAAATCGACGGACTTCGACCGATCGAGGTTCCGGTTTTCGAACGTGCGCCCGCAGTCCCTGCGCCCGCTCGACACGGCGCGACCGCCCCACTCCTCGACTCAGACGACGGTCCCCGTGGCGCCCTCCGTGGAGGTAGCGCCCCCCGCGTGTTGCCCCTACAGCGAGCGTCAACTAGAGATCTTGCAGTTGCTCGCCGAGGGATTTAGCAGTGCGCAGGTGGCGGAGGTGCTCGAGATCAGCACGGAGACGGTCCGCACGCACCGCCAGCACATCCTCCAGCGCACCGATCGCCGCAACATGGTCTCGCTCATCGTACAGGCCGTGCGACAGAATTGGATTTAGGCACGTACCTTTGCGCTCGCTTGCGACGGCTACCCACGGTCGCAGGCGATAGGCGGGCGTGGTGGAATGGTAGACACGCTAGTCTTAGGAACTAGTGCCGCAAGGTGTGAAGGTTCAAGTCCTTTCGCCCGTACTGAAGTCAAAAGCCGCAGTTCTTCCTTCGGAAGACTGCGGCTTTTTTAGTTCTTAGTTCTCAGTTCTCAGTTCTCAGTTCTCAGTTCTCAGTTCTCAGTTGCCCGTCATGAGTGCACGTGCAGCTGGGCCTACGCGGCAGCGAACTGAGAACTGAGAACTCGGAACTGAGAACTGAGAACTGAGAACTGAGAACTCAAAACTGCGCAAAAGCCGCAAAGCGACCTCGCGCGTTATCTTCACCAACTCATGGTCGACCAAGTCCTCGAAACTACCATCACGGAAGTCAAACGCCGCTTCTCCGAGCATCTCGAGCGCGCCAAGCAACGCAAGACCCCCGAGCGCTTCGCGATCTTAGAGGAGATTTACCGGCGCACCGACCACTTCGACGCCGAGGCGCTCTACATTCACATGAAGACCCAGTCGTACCGTGTGTCGCGGGCCACGGTCTACAACACACTCGACCTGCTGGTGCACTGCAACCTCGTCACGCGGCACCAATTCGGCTCCAATCTCGCCCGCTACGAACGGGCCTTTGGGCGTCATCAGCACGACCACATCATTTGCACGCAGTGTGGCCGCGTGCTCGAGTTTTGCGATCCGCGCATCCAGCAGATCAAAGACATGATGGGGGAACTGTTCGATTTCGAGGTCGAGAGCCACTCTCTTAATTTGTACGGACGCTGCAAGAGCGGCTGCGACGAGCGCGCGAACTAGCTTCGGCGCTACGCCCCCGTCACCGCCCGCCATGCCGCACCGCCTCCTCGTCGTCTCGAATTACAAAGACTTTGGACCGAGCCGTCCCGAAGCCGAGATCCTGCTCGACCTCGCCGAGCGCGGTCACCGCATTACGGTGATCACCCACGACGGCGACAGCCACTACGTAGACCGTTTTCGCGAAAGCGGTATCAAGGTCCTCTACGGTCACCCCCTTGGGCGCAACGACAAGGCCGCGCAGCGTGTCATCCGTGCTGAACTCCTGGCCCATACGTACGATACGCTGCTGCTCTACAACAGTCGCGCGATCGCCAATGGCATCCGCGCGGCCCGCGGCATCGACGTGCGAGTGGTGGTATACCGCGGCTACGCCGGTGATCTGCGTTGGTATGACCCCACCAACTACCTCAAGATTTTCCACCCGCGCGTCGATGCCATTTTGTGCAACAGCATCGGCGTCCAGCGACATATTCGAGCCAATCGCTGGTGGGCGCGGCGCGACATCACGCACGTGGTCCGCAAAGGGCACGATCGAACGTGGTACGCGGGCATTGAGCCCCTCGATAAGACAACCCTCGGCGTGCCTGCCAACGCGCCAATGCTGGTTTGCGTCGCCAACGCTGCCAAGTTTAAAGGCGTCCGCTACCTGCTCGAGGCCATGGCAAAGCTCGACCAGCAGCTCGGGGCGTACCTCGTCCTGTGTGGGCACAACATGGACACCGCCATTCACCGGACCCTGGCCAGCCGGGCACCTCACCCCGAGCGCATCCTGTTTCCCGGCCACCGCACGGATGTCTTCGAGATCGTCGCGGCCGCAGATCTCAAGATCTTGCCCTCCATCCACGGGGAGAGCCTTACCAAGGCGGTCTTCGAGGCGATGGCCATCGGAACGCCGGTGCTGATCACGGATATCCCCGGCAACAAGGAGTTGGTCGAACACGGCGTGTCGGGCTGGAAGGTACCCCCGCGCGACGCCCGTGCGCTGGCCAGAGGTATTGAGCACGTACTGCAGGAGCCCAGCTTGCGCCAAAACCTACGGCAAGGAGCCTTCGAGCGTCTCGACGGACCGCTCAGCCACGTACAGACCACCCACGCAATGGAGGCCTTCCTCGAAGGCTCGTGAACCGGACTCTCGATAAGTTCGATGCAAACCCGCCTCCTCAGAGAACTGAAGGAGGGCAAATCAGCGTTACGTTACGTGAACGTAAACCCAAACCTTATGCCTGTCCCTACCTCATCCACCCACTGTTCTGGATTGATCGGCGGCCTGGTACTGGGTGCGCTTACGCTCGCGGGCTGCGCTAATATCACTGGTCTGCTCTCGGCACCGGAGGTCAAACCCAATGCCGACCTCCAGTTCGAACGGCAGCCGTCGGGCGACTACCTGCTCACGGTCAATAGCGCCGGTCAACAACCTATTTACCTCGGGACGCGCACCTCTAACATCGACTGGTCCGAGCCCTACGGCCAGCGACAGGGGAAGAAAACCTTTATCAAAAATCCAGGACCTGCAGACCGCTACTTCCTCGGCATGCTGGCCAGCAATGGCGATACCCTCATTGTATCCGACAAGCGCTTGCCGCTGTCGGGATCTAACAACTTCCGCGACATCGGTGGCATCCCGACACGGGATGGGCGCTTCGTGCGCTGGGGGCAGATCTATCGGTCCGACCGCCTCAGCGCCCTCACCAAGGAAGACCAGGCTTACCTCGCGAGCCTCGGGCTGAAGACCGTGATCGATTTCCGAAGCGAGGCCGAGATCGCGAAGGACCCCGATCGTCTGCCTGAAGGGGCTGAGTACCTGCAGGCCCCCATCATCTTCGACGTCGAGGACACGACCCAACTGCGCGAGCGCATCATCGGCGGGGAGATCTCGGTCGACGAGGCTAGCGATATCCTCGTGGAGGGCAACCGCCTCTTCGCCACCGACATGGCCTCGCGGTTTCAGCCCTTCATCGACTGCGTCCTCGAGAACAAAGGCCCGCTGGTGTACCACTGCACCTCCGGCAAGGACCGGACGGGCTTCGCGACTATGCTCATGCTCAGTGCGCTCAACGTAGGCCGCGACACCATCGTCGAGGACTATCTGCTCAGCAACTACTACCGCTATGAGATGAATTCAAAGCGCCTCAACAAGCTTCGCTACGCCGGGATTGTAAAGCCGCGCCTCGACCTCGGGACGCTCGCCCCGCTGATGATCGTCGACCGTCGGTACATCAACGCCGCCTACGACGCCATCGAGGAGAAGTACGGTGACGTCAACGCTTTCCTCGAAGCAGAGTACGGACTCACGCCTGAGAAGCGCGCCGAACTGATCGACTTGTACACCTACGGCCCGGCAATCACCATTGACGGAGAGTTCGTCCCGGATGCCGAAGGCGACCTGGAACTGCCCGAGGATGGGGAGATGAACAAGGAGGTAAAGGCCGCCCCTACCGACACGACGACCCTCGAATCCAATACGATGCCTGCCGAAGTGATCGAGGTGAAGCCAACGAGGACGCAAGAGACAACGACTAAGGTGTCTTCTCCCAACGAACCGAGTGCCAAGAAAGCAGCAACCATCGTTACGACGGCTCCGAAGGAGAAAGAGTAGCAAATTAGGCTATCAGTAACGTTCGCTTCCCCAACCGGCGAGCGCTTTTCTTCGCGCTTGATGGGAATTGTGTTACTAAGGCTATTCATAAGCGCAGGGTGTCTCCTTGCCGCAGTAGTGATGGCCACTGCCCAGTCGCCCTTGAACCAACAGGAGAGGCGCGCCACCGTGGTCCACATCGACACCCCGCCCGAGCTCGATGGCATCCCCGACGAACCCTTCTGGCAGCGGAGTACGCCCGCTATGGATTTCTGGGACAACTTCCCGAGCGACAGCACGCTAGCCGTCTACCCGACCGAGATCTTCTTCGCGAGCGACGGAACAAATCTCTACGTTGCTGCCCGCTGTGCCGCTCCGTCCGACAAGTACGTCATCCCGAGTTTGCGCCGTGACTTCCGCGCAGGAGGCAACGACAACCTGACCTTCGTCTTCGATCCGTTCCAGACGGGTCGCAACGCTATCGTCTTCGGGACGAATCCACTCGGCGTCAATCGGGAGGCGCTAATCAGCAACGGCGGCGAGTCTGGCGACGACTTTCAGGAGGCCTGGGACAACAAGTGGCGCGGCAATTCGCACATCTCCCCCGAGGGCTGGACCTGCGAACTCGCTATCCCCCTCCGCTCCTTGCGCTACCCTACCGGCGACAGCGTCTGGCGCTTCAACGCCTATCGCTTCGATACGCAGAGCAACTCCCGGTCGACGTGGAACCGGATTCCGCGCAACCAGACTATCATGAGCCTCGGGTACCAAGGCGAACTCGTCTGGGAGCGCGCCCCGGGCAAAAACTCCGGCATCGGCACCCTCATCCCTTACGTTTCGGCCAACCGGACGCGCGACTTCGAGTCAACCGACGACAGTGCCGACAACGGCTTCGGCATCGGGGGAGACGCCAAGCTGCAACTCAGCAGCGGCCTCAACCTCGACCTGACCGTCAATCCCGACTTCAGCCAAGTAGAGGTCGATCGTCAGGTCATCAATCTAACGCGCTTCGAGGTCGGCTTCCCGGAGCGGCGGCAGTTCTTTCTCGAGAACGCGGACCTGTTTGGGGACTTCGGCTTTCGGACGGTCAACCCTTTCTTCTCGCGCCGCATCGGTATCACCACCGATACGGCAACCGGGCTCGCCATCGCCAACCCGATCTACTACGGGGCGCGTCTCAACGGCCAGCTCGATGATCGCTGGCGCATCGGCCTGCTCAACATGCAGGCGCAGGCCAGCAAGGAGAATGGTCTGCCGAGCTACAACTACACCGTCGCCGCCGTACAGCGTCGCATGGGGGTACGCAGCAGCCTCGGCTTGATCGCGGTCAACAAGGAGAACTTCACTGATTTCCAGGATTCGAGCCTCACTAACCGCGACTACAACCGCGTGATCGGCGTGGACTACAACCTCGCCTCGGCCGACAACGCCTGGAACGGAAAAGCCTTCGTGCACACGAGTATCGCTCCGGATTTGAGTTCCGGCGCAGCAACAGAGCCGGGCGCAGTTTTGCCGAAAGGCGACGCCCTCTTTCGTACGACGCATGGCTTCCGACTCCAGTACCGCCAACGCAAGTGGGACGTCGGCTACGACCACGCCATCGTACCGACAGGCTATCGCGCCGAGGTAGGCTTCGTGCCGCGGACTGACTTTTTTACCGTCTCGCCGGAGTTTAACTACCGCTTCTTCCCGAGCGCTGGGAGCGTGGCTGAACACGGTCCGACCAGCGAGGTGCGGCTGTGGTTCGACGCGGGCATGACGCGCTACACCGACCAGCGCACGACGGCGGGCTACCGGGTCATCTTCCGCAACACGGCCCGCATCGAGGCGCAGGGGCGGTATACGTACACCTTGCTCACGGCTGATTTCGATCCGAGCCGCACGGGGGCACAGGCCCTCGCGGCCGGGACGGGCTACGGCTACTCCGAGGCGCGGATCATCTACCGTACCGACTCCCGCAAAGCCTTCGCGCTAGAGGGCGAGGTGTCGGGTGGGCAATTTTTTAACGGCAATCGCTACGGCTTCGAGACCCAGGCCAGCTACCGGCTACAACCGTATGCAGCACTCTCGCTCGACCTGGTGTACAACTACGTGGACCTCCCGGAGCCCTACGCGACGACGGGCCTGCTGCTGGTCGGTCCGCGGGTCGACCTCACGGTGTCCAAGTCACTGTTCATCACCGGGGTAGCACAGTACAACGACCAGATCGACAACGTCAACCTCAACTTTCGCCTGCAGTGGCGATACGCCCCGGTGAGTGATTTTTTCCTGGTGTACACCGACAACATCAACAGCCTCAGCGGGGAGACGCGCAACCGGGCAATCGTGGCGAAGCTCACGTACTGGTTTAATGCTTGAGGTGAAGTGTGGGCAGCCTGCAGGACTAGCTCGCCACTGGTGCGACGGTGACCTGCGCATCAGCCGTGCGCCAGGTATCGACCCGTGCGATGATGCGCCGGCCGAGTTTCCCGCATGGCCTCTCGATGAGCAGTTCCGAAACTCGGGCGGAGGCATACGAGATCAACGTGGCGACCGCAAGCGTCGCTGCGATACTCCCAATGCCTCCGAGGACGCCCGCCAAGGTTGCGCCTATGGATACCTGTAGCCCCCAGACGACGACGAAGTGTAGCAGGTAGACCGAGTAGCTCACTCGTCCGAGCTGCTGTAGGGCACGCACGTTGAGCCAGGGCACTTTCCGGAACACCTCGATAAGGTGCACGAAGGAGACTGCCGATACGATCGCGATGACCGAGTAGAGGTGCCCGAGGTATACGCTCCACAGCGCTAAGGCTACGGCAGTAAGTGTCGTGAAGGCCAGCAGGTTGTACCCAACCGCGTACTCCCGCTCGCGCTGAGTTTCGTGGAAGTAGTAGGCCATCCCGACAAAGAACACCGGGGCCTGTGTGAGCAAGTTGAAGTACATAAAGCCGCCATTGTGGACTTCAAGGCCGAGCGGGTAGCCGCACAGTAGCACGATCTGCGAGAAGCTCACTGCCATCATCACCCAGACGACCCGGCCGGCCCCCGTCTCCGCGAAACAGGTTTTGGCGAAAGCGAAAAGGAACGGGAACACCGCGTAAAAGGCCACCTCCGTACCGATGCTCCAGCCCCCGGGGACAATCGAGTTGTTGGCTGGCGCATAGAAGCCATGCAGGAATGACACGTTGGCGAGCACGTTGCCCAAACTGTAGCTTTCCGCGGTAGGCGTGTGTGGATTGGCCGCAAACCAGCCTACCGAAGCGACTGCTGCGTAGAGTGCGATCCCAACGTAGTACATCGGCGCAATCCGAAAAAAGCGACGCAGGCCGTACTTCAACAAGGGGTGGGCTTCTTTGCCACGTTTGTCTGCCGAGAGGCACAGCGTGTAGGCCGAGAGCACGAAAAACAGTTGTACGCCCATCTGCCCGTAGCGAGCCAGTGCGTCGAAGGCATTGCCCACTAAGCCGTAGCCCTGCGCACAGTGTACGAGGATTACCAGTAGGATGGCCACGCCCCGCAGGGAGTCGATGTGCGCTAGTTTGCCGGAGGAGGGGGCTTTCGCCAAAACAGAGGACATGCCCGCCGCGGCGCAAAGCCTGTGCCGACTTCATCCCCCCACGAAAGGCCGTAGCAGCGCAATCGCCAGCAGCCCCCACACCGTCCCCGTCGCCATGCTCAAAATCGCCAGCAGGATCGCGTGCGGCATCCACGACTTTTCGTAGGCGGCCGTCACCGCCGGGGCCGTGGCGATACCGCCGACGTTGGCCATGCTCGCGATCGGCACCCAGGCGGCGTGTACCCGCAACACCTTCGCCACGAGCAACAGGAAGGCGTAGTGACTCACGAGCCACACGATGAGAAAGCCCAGAAAGCCTGCCTCGAACGTCAGGCGCCCGAAGTTGAGCTTTAGCCCGAGCACCGCCATCACGGCGAGAATCAGCACCCCGCCTGCGCGTAACGCGAAGCTCACGTCCCAGCGGGGCACGAGGTTGCCGAGGGCCAAGCCCAACCCACTCAGCACCAAGACTTGCGCCACGAAGTCCGCAAGCAGCCACCAGGTTACCGCGACGCTGAGCAGCAGTGCCGCTGCCGTGAGCCACCGAGCTTGTGTGAGGCCTGTCTCTTCCTCGATCCGTGAGGGGGCCTCCGCACTGGCGATACCGAGCCAGCGGTTGACGCCGTCGCTGCGCTTGATGGCCTGAAACATGATGATCGTCCAGACATTGACGAGCAAATTGTCGAAGACGAGCACGGTGAGGAAGATCTCTTCCGGGCAGCCCACAGCCTCCTTGAGGACGAGTTGCGAGGTGCTGCCTCCGATCCAGCTACCAATAATCGGCGGTATCCCCCGCCAGAACCCTCGCTCGATGAGCAAGTCTGCGACCAGTGAAGTCTCGCCGAGTCCAACGATAAGGGCCACCGGGAACAGCGCGATCCACGCCGAACCCGCCACAAAAAGTCCGATCGGTCGCCACCCGACAGCCCGCAGTTGACGCACCGACAGGGAACTCATTACCGTGACGATGGCCAAGGGGATGAGCCACCCGCGACTCAGACCGTGTATCGCGTGTGCGGAGTAGTCCTCCCCCAGCAGTGCCGACACCGCCGCCGGAATCACGTAGGCCAGCAAGATGGCCGGTACCCAGTCGAAAACCGCCCGTAGGTGGCGCTGCTCCCAACGGTCGAGGGCATAGACCGCGGCTACGGTGAGGCAGCAGATAAAGTAGGGGGTGAGCATTGCGGAGGACTAGGTAGTGCGCCTGTGGGCAACCCACCACCGTAGAAGCGCGGGGCTACCACCGATCCTCAAAATACCTGCCGCAGCAAGCCAACCGGCACACGTAACCCAGCCGCCAGTGAAAATACCCGACCGCGCTCTACAACGGCCGTGCGGATATCCGTGTCGTTGAGTTGCTGGCGGTAGCGGGCGTCGAGGGTGACGTAGGCAAAGGGCAGCGGGAGGCCTACCTCGATGCCAGCGATACCGAAGATGCCGAGACGCTCGATGCGCTCGCCTTCTGGCTCGCCGAGTTTGAGCTCGTTGCTCATCTTCGAGCTACCGTCGTCGAAGCGCTCGCGAGCACCGACGATGTACTGGAACGACGGCCCGATTACGCCAGCCACGGTCACCCCCCGGCTCAACTTGCCGAACTTGGCGAGGACCGGTACGTCGAGGGCCGTGTAGCTCACCTTGACACCGGGCAGTATATCGGTATCAGCAATGGTGAACAGTTCTTGTTTGAAGCTCCGTCGCAGGAGGTTCAGTTCGGTCTGGAGCGCGAACGATGGCCCGACCTGCAACTCTACCGGTAGGCCGACGATAAAGCCGGTACTGTACGAGTTCGTAGTACGCACGCTAAAGCCCTCGAAGGGCTCGTACGAGCGCTCGGCTACCTGGGCTTCGCTTGCGCCAGAAATGGCAAGTCCGGCTCGGAAGCCAATACCCACTTGCGCCTGCGCAGTTCCGAAGGTCGTGACAGCCGCACAGGCGGCGAGAAGGAAATTTCGGATCATGGGGGAGGCATAGCGAGCAGGCGAGGAGGTTTTGGCGGAAGCCGCGCACGCAAAAGCCCGGCCCCGCACACTAGGTACGAAGCCGGGCCCGGAGAGGGTTACCGTGTGCTTAGTAGTCGCCGAGCGTGAAGATTAGACCTGCCGTAGCAGATACACCGCGACCGTTGACAGTAAGATTTTCGGTATTGATCTCGTCGTTGAGCTGGAAGCGGTAGCGACCGTCGACAACGAACTTGCCGATGCCTATGGGAACCCCAAGCTGAGCACCGACGATACCGTAGAAGTTGCTGCGGTTTATGTCGTCGAAGTCGGGGCTGTCAAAATCGATGTCGATGTCACCGGTAGGCAAGCCTTCGAGCTTTGAACTAGTCGTGTAGTTGAACGCTGGACCGGCGACGCCAGCGAGGCTGAACTTGTCACCGATGTAGCCAACTTTTAAAAGGAGTGGAATCTCCAGCACGTTGTTGTAAAACTCTATGCCGTTGTTGTTCGGATTGAGTGCCTGCCGGGTGTAGCCCCGACGGAGGTAGTTGACCTCGGCCTGGACGGCGACAGCCTTAGCGAGGGAGATCTCAATCGGGATTCCGATGGTGTACCCAGTTACGGCGTCGGTGACCTCGTCGAAGTCGTCAGAGTTGTTTTCAACGCGGGCCTTACTACTGAGGTAGCCGCCTTGGATACCGATGCCGATTTGGGCCTGGGCGAGTTGGGTGCCCGCGACGGTCATAGCGAGCGCGGCGAGGAAAGTGAAACGTAGTTTCATGGGGAGGAGTGATTTGGGTTTGGGAATCAAGTCAAACCACATCTCCGCCACCGGGTTCGGGGCCTGGGGTCGTAGAAATGTTAAATGCGTTTGAAGAAAGAGATGTGCCGTGTACCGCAGGTCTTACCTATAAAATACGGCGTTCGCCAAAACCTGCATGCCCAACTCCCAGAAGCCTCGGTAGGCCAGGTTGTCGGCGGCGTAGACGACCTCGCCGCGGCCCATGGGCTGGACGCCGAGGGCGAGAGTCTCATCGAGTTGTCCGAGGACCTCACTACCGACGAAGCCACGAACCTGTGGCTTCTCGCGAATGCCGATCACGTTGTGGCCCTCGGACCCGAAGTAGGCCCACGAGCGGTTGCCGACGCGTACCATGGCCATCTCTTTCGGGAGGCCGAGTCCAATGGGGTGCGTCACGTCGACCTGGGCGGTGACGAGGGCGCCGGGGGTGTTATCGCTCGCGCCAGCACGTTCGCGCTCGGCGTAGGGCTGCATGGGGTCAGGACCTTCGCCAGCGATCTCGAGGCGGGCACCGCGTTCCTTCATCTTGAGCGAGAAGGCGTCCGTCCCGGCGAAGGCCTCTGCCGCACCCTCCATCAAAATGAGTCGGCCGCCGGCTCGCACCCAGGCCTCAATGATCTCGGCCTTGCGCTCGTCGGGTTGGTCGAGGCCGTCGGTGACGATCATCACGTCTACATCCGACAGTGCGGTGGCGTCGATCCGGCTCCAAGGCACGGGCCGGATAGGGTACTCGAGTCGCTGCTCAAACAGGTGCCACACGTGTCCGAAGGCGTTGACGTCGAGTTCGTCGTCCTGCACGAGGACCACCGTCGGAGCCTCTACGCGGCGCACGGACTCCGACCCGAGATCGAAGCCACCGTCCGAGAAGCCGCTCGCAATAGGTTTTGGCGAAAGCCCCATCCCCAGCAGACGCGCGTACACGCTCTCGTACATCCCAGGCCGCTGGTCGCGGGCGAGCACGAAGGCCGAACCTGCGGCAAGCGTCTCGGTGCCGCTCTTGGTGTCGAGACGGCTGTAGCGCAGGATAAGTCCGTCGTGGAGCAATGGCGCGAGGGTGGTCCAGGCGCTAAAGCCATCAATCGGGAGGGCGTAGCCGAAGCTCGGTGCCGCCTTAGCGCTCGTACTCGCGGTGGCGGTGGCGTAGGGGCTGAGGCCACCGACGGCCTGCGTCACAGCGTAGCCCTTGAGTCCCAGCACCGACGGCAGGCTCCAGGCTGTGATGTCGTAGGTGAGGCTGTCGGGCACTTCGTTTTCGGGCTCGAGCAAGACTTGGAGGAGGGTACCCTGGACCTGGCGCGTCGACACGATGAGGTCGCCCGTGGCACCGTCTCCGCGGTAGGACTTCCCGTCGTAGCCGCGGCCGGTGTAGCTCAGCTTGCGGGTCCCGGGGCTACCGATTTCGATGCCATGTCGCTGTAAGATCGTGGCGAGGCTCTGTAGGCGGGCGGGCGAGTTTTCGGAGGCCGGAAAGACGTAGGCCTCTACTCCGCCCTTTGGACTGTCGGCGGCCTTGCGGCGGTAGTCGCTGATCTCGCGTGTGAGGGTAGCGGCGTTGCGGCTGGCTACGGCGATAGTGCTCAGGGCCGTGGCATGGTGATGGGTGAGGCGGTCGTCGATGGTGAGGGTGTCGCCCTCTTCGCGCAGGTAAGCCCGCCCTGCCCGGCCGCTGCCGGCCTGCTCGTAGGTCATCCCGATGGCCCCGTTGAAGGTCGGGTAGGTGTCGCCGTAGCTCGGGTACAGCAGATCGAACACCTCCTTGGTGAAGTACAGCCAGCCGTTGGCGTCGAAAATTTGTGCGTGGTTGCGCCCGATCTGTGTCTGAAAGCGCCGCTGATGGTCGGAGACGTACTTGTGGAACGGCTCCGCTGCCGGAGCGAAGTAGTAAGTGTCGTCGGCGCCCATCTCGTGGAGGTCGGCGTGGACGTGCGGCTGCCAGCGCTGGTAGAGGCGGAGACGTTGTTGTGTCTCCTGTTGCGTGGCCCAGGCCCAGTCGCGGTTGAGGTCGAAGAGGTAGTGATTGGTGCGGCCGCCGGGCCAGGCCTCGACGTGCTCCCAGGCGCTGCGGTCGGGCTGGAGGAAGGTGGTCTGGCGGCGGCGCACGTCGTCGGTATAGCGGGTATAGCCGTCGGGGTTGAGGCTCGGGTCGAGGATGACGATCGTGTTGCGCAGGTAGCGCGTGAGGCTGTCGCCGGTGAGGATTCCGCCCGCCAAGGAGGTGGTGCCGGTGGCGAGGTCATAGAGTACCTGCGGGCTCGCTTCTGAGCCGGCCACTTCGTTGCCGTGAACGCTGAAGGAGAGCCAGACGACGGCAAGGGACGGAGATTGGTTGTTTGGTTGGGGGGTGGGTTGGTTGTTTGGTTGGGGGGTGGGTTGGTTGTTTGGTTGGGGGGTGGGTTGGTTGTTTGGTTGACCGTTCGTGAAGCCCGTCTGGCGGAGGTGGGTCTGGCGGAGTTCTTCGAGGCGGGCGAGGTTTTCGGGGGCGCTGACGTAGGCGACGATGAGGGGGCGGCCCTCGTAGGTCTGGCCGTACTGTTCGATTTGCACGCGGTCGGAGGCGGCGTCGACGGCCTTGTAGTACTCGACGAGTCGGTGGTGGGGGGTAAAGTTTTGGCGGTAGCCCTCGAGGAAGGCCTCGGGCGTCGGGACTTGTGCGGAGGCGGCTTTCGCCAAAACGAGACACAGCGTGAGGAGGGATAGGATACTGGGCGTAATCGTGGTGCGCATACGCGGCACAAGTTGGGCGAATCTGGGGATTGGCGGGGGGCGGAATTAGCGCAGGCTGCGCTACCGGTTGGTGGTCGTGCGCTCAGCGTAGAGGGCAACGAGGAATGCATAGTGGACGTCGTCGGTGCGGTCGAGATCGGCGATGGCGAGGAGGGTGGACTGGGCGAGGTCTATCAACTTCTCAACTTGGGGCTTATCGAGCATTAAGCTATGGTCATAATCCGCAGAGTGACGAGCGCTTTGAAGGTGGACAAAGGCCCTAGCAATCGCGACCACTTCCTTGGAGATCTCGCTCAGCGGAATCTGCAAGTTGGTAAAGATAGGATGGTGGGCATTTCGTGTGTCGACGTGCGTCAGGAAGCGAACGCAGACGTTGCGCATGGTGCGGTGCTCAAACCCTCTTCTCAAGTAGTCTTTTGTAGACTTTCGTCCTGCTCCAGAAATGAGAATCCTAGCACTTAGGTCTGTAAGCGAATGAAAGACACCATAATAGCCATTCGAGACTGCGCGACGTAAATCTGCTTGCTTTGGCCGTCCTGCGCCACTGTTCGACAGTGCCCTCGCTTGTTGAAGCAGGTCTTGAGACGAGATATCCATCTAGGCTGGGACCTGCTGAAGAGCATTGAACTCAACGTACGGAAAGTAGGTGTCTGTCAATGGATTCCCGCGGATGGCCTCCCATACGGCATCATCGATTTTTCCATAGTCTTCTTTGGTGACCCCCTGGTTTGGGAATACATCCAGCCTGATGATGATCCCTCGGATGCCATCAAAGTCCTCGTCGACTGTGTGCCGCCAGTTGGCGACGACTCCCAATTCCTTCGTGACGTACTCCCGCACGGGCGCGAGGATTTCGGATACGGTTCTTTCGTCGAGCATACGCTACCAACGCCGGGGTGGGTAGTGCAGTTCCCCCGCGCGCCGTCCCGCAAGGTAGGCCATGGCGCGGGGTCGGGTTTTGGCGAAAGCCGCCCCCTCCCAGCACAACTGTGAGTTGCGAAATCTGCAACTCCCCCAAATCGATTGTGCGAACATCGACACAGGCCCACCCGAGTGAAGGCGTCTCTTTGACCCATCAAAACACCATCACCCATGCGCATCTACGCCCTCCTCACCGTTTTCTTCCTGGCTTTCGCGGCCGCACCCTCCACCCTGTTAGCCCAGTACGTCGGCCTCAGCACCGACCCGGCCTCCCTCATCCTCGGCTTCCCGAACCTCAGCGTCGAAGTTCCCGTCGGACCGCAATTCTCGCTGGTCGCCAACGGCTCTTTCGTGGCTGGGTACAATGCCTTAGACACGAAGGAAGACCGGATCGGTGGCTCGCAACTCTCCTTGCGCGGACGCTACTTCCTGCGGCAGGACGGCGAACAGCGGGGCTTTTTCCCGATGGCCTACCTCCGCTATCGCAGCAACCGGTTGAGCTCCGACGGCGAGGACCAAGACCTTTTCTTTTTTGACTTCAACGACGGTTACGACTTCACCGTCAATAGCACTTCCGGCGGGATTGGCCTGGGCTACCTCCACGAGACCAAGGCCGGGCTCACGTTCAGCGCCGAGCTGGGCATCGGGCGCACGTTCACGACCAAGGCTCGGAACAACGGGCCCCAGAATTCTTTCGGGACGCTCTACGTGGAGGCGTTCAGCGACGAGCAGCGCGTCGACGGCGTGGTCAACGTCAGTATAGGCTGGCGCTTCCGGAGGAAGTAATTTTCAATTGACAATTTTCACTACGCTGCCACGGGGTCCTGCTTTTCGTGCGCTGCAATTGCATCTCCACTCCCATCAAACAATCAACCCATGTTCCTCCTCCTGTCCCGCGTCCTGCTTACCATTGGTCTCGCCGCCATAGCGGCCCTCGCCCATGCGCAGTACACCCAAATTTCTACCAATCCCGCCAGCCTCATCTTCGGGGTCTTCAAGCTCGAGGCTGAGATTCCGCTCAACAACCACTTCGCCATCGAGCCGGAGGCCGCTGTGCTCGTCAAGGGGCAGCGCTTCTGGACCCCGGACTACGACTCGGAGGGCTACCGCCTCGGGGTGGTCGGCAAGAAGTACTTCGACGCCGCCAAGCCGCACGAGGGCTTTTACGGCTTTGTGTACGCCCGCAACAGCAAGTTCACCTTCACGGACTTCATCGAGGAGGGCGAACGCCGAGACCAGCGCGACTTCGAGCGCGTCCGCAGTACCATCGGCTTCGGCATCGGGCACGCGGCCGTCGGGAAGGACGGCTTCTACTACGGCTTCTCGCTCGGGATCGGCCGACATTTCGTCAATGAAAAGACCTACACCTCGGACGCGCTCGGGCCGGGTGGCGAGATCTTCGACACCGACGACGCGGAGTTCCTCCGGCTCCCGATCGACGTGTACGGTCGCGTGAGCATGGGCCTGCGGCTCTACAATAAGACAGGTCGCGCCGAGAAAGACGCCTACGAAAAGCAACTCGAGATCGAGGAGGCGGAGATGCGCGACCGCGTCCAGCAGAACATGAGTGAGTTGGAGCTGCGGAGAGAGGAGTTACGGCGGCAGCGGCTGGGGCAGTAGCACGAGCAGTACTATTCTTTGTGTAAGCTTAAATCGAAGTCATGACAAAGCTTCTAGCAGTTTTCATTCTTTCGCTTTTCAGCAAAACCTGTTACGGGCAGTACGTGCAGGTTTCCACCAACCTCCTGGACCTAGCCATCTCCGCGCCCAACCTCGCGATCGAGCTTCCCCTCAATCAGCGCATCGCCGTCGAACTCTCGGGCGCGGCCCTACTCCCGGCCGAACGCAGTATGTGGAGTAGCCGCGAGACGAGTGGCGCGCGCGCGAGGGTGATCGGGAAGTACTACCCGACCACCACCCCCGGCCTCTTCGAGGACTTCTACCTCGGGACCTACCTCCAACGTGACACCCGCAGGTACGCCAACGACCTACTGCCCAGCCATATCGACCGGATGATCGTCGGCGTCTCCATGGGCTTCTCCGGCGCGGAGCTCAGCGGCTTCTACTGGTCGATGGGCGGGGGCCTAGGTGGCGACCTCATGGACGAGTCAACGGGGGTGAAGGAAGCTCACATCTACCTCCAGGCCAGCGTAGGATGGAGAATACGAAGGGCAGACAACAAAGCCACCAAAGCCCAGGAGATGATCCGCATCACCGAGCGACAAATAGCACGCTACGAACAGCTGCAAGCGATCTATCCAAACGGCATAGACAATCTCTCCAATCCCAACCTGTCCGAAGTCCAACTTCGCCGCCTAGAGCGCAAGCTTAGGTACCGGGCCGAACACTAAGCGACACTACAGTGCCAAGCCTAACCTAAATATCAAAGCAATTGACCACTCCCATCTAGCGCAGCCGCCCATCTAGGCGCAGCCGCCCATCTAGGCGCAGCCGCCCATCTAGGCGCAGCCGCCCATCTAGGCGCAGCCGCCCATCTAGGCGCAGCCGCCCATCTAGGCGCAGCCGCCCATCTAGGCGCAGCGCCCAATTAGCAAGCGAAGCGAGCGCCCTCTCTAAAACACCTCCTCCACAATAGCTCGAATCGTCTTGACGTCGCCCATCGTATAGTAGTGCAGACACGGCACACCCGCCGCCTTCAGTTCCTTCGACTGCTGGATACACCACTCCGTCCCAACCTGGTGAATGGCCTTCTTATCGCCCTTGGCATCCTCGATGGCGTGGACGAAATCCTTGGGTAGGTTGAGGTAGAACAAGCGCGGAATGCTAGTGAGCTGGTAGGCCTTCGTAAGTGGCTTGAGCCCTGGCACGATCGGGACGTTGATACCCTCAGCGCGGCAGTCCTCGACGAACTTGAAATACACTGCGTTGTCGAAGAACATCTGCGTCACGATGTAGTCTGCACCCGCCTCGACCTTCTGCTTGAGGAACTTGAGGTCGACGTGCGGATTAGGGGCCTCGAAGTGCTTCTCGGGGTAGCCTGCGACACCAATGCAAAAGTCGGTCTCGAGTTCGGCTTGCGAGATGTGGTCGTCGAGGTACTTGCCATTGTTGATGTCGGCAATTTGCTTGACGAGGTCTACGGCGTAGTGGTGTCCGTCGTCCTCGGGGATAAACTTCCCGTCGAAGTGACGAGCGTCCCCGCGCAGGGCGAGCACGTTGTGGATGCCCAGGAAGGCGAGGTCGATCAGGACGTTTTCTGTCTCGGCGGCCGAAAAGCCTCCACACAGCAGGTGCGGCACAGCGTCGACACCGTAGCGGTGCATGATCGACGCACAAATCCCAACCGTACCCGGACGTTTGCGGATGGCCGTCTTCTCGTAATGGCCACCGGGGCGCTTGACGTACTCGAAGTCCTCGCGGTGGTAGGTTACGTCTACGAAGGGCGGCTTGAACTCCATCAGCGGGTCCAGCGTGTCGAAGATGGACTTCATGCTGCCGCCCTTGAGCGGTGGCAAGACCTCGTAAGAGACGAGCGATTGGCCGTTGGCGGCGTCAAAATAGTCGGTTACCTTCATAAGCAGTAGCCGAACCAGTTGGCGTGGCTATGGTTTTGGCGAAAGCCCCCAAACGACGTGCCGGAGGACGTAGCGAGGGCGTGGGATTAAGAAGCCGTTGAGGAAGCCTCACTAATGGGCCGCAAAGGTAGGGCCAGAAGCGCTACAGGCCTAAGTCATCAGTGTCGAGGTCGCCCAACAGGACGTCAACAAAATCGGCCAGGTCATCGTCGCCGATCTCGACGAAGTGTTTGTCGAGCATCTTGCGGACGCGCTCCTCGTCGATGTCCCAGAGCCGCGAGATGCTGGTCTTCACGAGGTCGCGCAGGCCCTCCTCGACGACCACGGGCAGCAGCTCCACCACCGCCTGCAGGGCTGGCGTAAAGATTTCCTTATCGTACGTCGGCAGGAAGTTGGGCAGGTAGTCG
Organism: Lewinellaceae bacterium; assembly: GCA_963837005.1. GTDB lineage: Bacteria > Bacteroidota > Bacteroidia > Chitinophagales > Saprospiraceae > CALDTK01. Next base: position 481,516 of record CAWIMC010000020.1, on the reverse strand, counting down.
AGCAGCACGATCGGGTCGATCACAGGGTGCTTGCGGTAGGTCGTGTACGCCTCTACGAACTTCCCTTGCTCGCACAGCACCACAAAATACTTCGTCACCACCACGTAGCTCCCGCGGCTCGCCGGCTGCTTGAGTTGCTTCGCGAGATCGGTGAGGGTTTTGGCGTACGCCTCGTCGCCCACCATCTCGTGGTAGTACTCTAGTAGGGTGTACACGCGGTGCCCGATGCTCTTAAAAGCCTTGAGCACGAGGGCCTGCTTGGCATCCTCGTCCTCGACCATCTCGCAGATCATCATCACGAGGTCGTTGTACATCGCACAGCGGGCGCTGTCTTCGGGGTCCTCGAAGTTGACCGTCTCGGGCGGGGCAATCAGGGCGCTGTCGACGTAGGTCATCACCACCTCGTGGAGGTTGTGTTGCAGCATCTCAGCGAGGGCAGGGGCACGCAACAGTGGGTTCTGGAGGTGGCGATCGAAGAGGATCTGCAGTTTGTCGAACTGTCGGGTCCGGGCGTAGAAGAGCGCCAGCGGCATAGCGAGCTGCTCGGCCTCCGCGATCTGGTGTTCGCGGCGACCGGCCTTGCGGGCCCGCTCCCAGCGGCGGCGCAGGGTCTTCTCGAGCTCCTCCAAGTCATCCTGCTGCAGCGAGCTGTCGTCGATCAGCGCCACGAGCGAGCTCTGGATCTGCGGCTCGATCTTTGGGAAGCGACGCAGGAGCCGCATGCCGAGTTCGTGGACCTGCGTGGCGAGGTTCTCGGGCGCGGGGGGGATGGTGAGGTCGGACAGGAGACCCGAACTCGAGATCGTCATGTCGACCTCGTAGTCGCTGAGCGTCCTGCCGGTGGCCATCTTGCCGAGGGTCCGTGTAAGGATGGCGCGACTCAGCAAGAAGCACTGCTGGTAGCGGCCCTGCTCGTAGAGGTAGTTGATCTCGTCCATGAGGCGGTACGGATCGAAGCCCTCGCGCGGCAGCGAGTACTCGTCCGAGGCCTCGGGGTCGTCCATGAGTTTGACGACGACCTCGTAAAAATCGCCGTCGTCGTCGATATTCTCGAGGATGGTGAAGACGAGGTCGCCCTGCAGCTCGGGGTAGGTCTTGAGACAAAGCTTGAAGGCCTGCACGAGGTGGTCGCGCTCAGCGTTTTCGAGGAGGTGCTCCACGAGACTGACGCGGCCTGCGCCCCCGTCGGCCTTCCCGAGCGTTGGCAGGGCGTCGAGGTCGCCCTCCGAGGCCTCGCGCTCACGGATGGCCGTGAGCAGGGCCGCGACGTGCGGGCAGTTGGGGGCATTTTTGCCGTCGAGGCTACTGATCCAGCTCGCGCCCTCCTTACCGTACTCGATGCGGACGCTCACCGCGCCGTGGCTCGGGTCGTCGACGATCGCGCTGTAGCGGCGGCGGCGGATGTCGATGCGGAGTTCGCGCACGGCGCTCGAGAGGTAGAGCTTACGTCCGCGGGCGAGGGCCTCGGGGGTGAGCTGCTCGCGCACCAGCTCGTGGACTTTGGGAGAGAGGTTTGGCATAGTGGCCCGACTGGGACTTGAAAAGGGCGCGCGAAGGTCGCGAAGGAACGAAGAAGCGTTAAGTACGTCTGAGGTGGGGTGAGCGTTGCATGGGGGGCTATCTGAGGGGAGGATAACGATGGGAGGATAACGATGGGAGGATTGGATGATGACTTGATGGGAGGATGGCTGTAGGGGCCGACACGGGACGTCTGTACAGCCATCCTCCCATCCTCCCATCAAACTATCCTCCCATCCCCCCATGAAGCCAACCCTACCTTTGCGCTCCCTTGCAGCAAGCTCTTCTATTTTCTCGCGTGATTCGTGTTGTGGTTTGTACGCTGGTGCTGGGGTTCGTGCTACTGGGCGCTTCTGGGGCGGCTTTCGCCAAAACGCACCCTGGGTTTTCCGCGACGAGAGTTTTGGCGAAAGCCTTGGACTCATTGCCAACGGCCATCGACACGAGCATCTCGCTGGCGCGTCTCAATGTGGCTGTCTCCGCGCAACGCCTGCGCCTCCAGCCCATCGGGAGCACGGGGCAGACCTGGCGCAGCGCAGACTTGGCCGGCGCGAATTCCGTGGCGGAAGTTCTCGACCGAGGCGGGGTCCACGTGCGCAATTACGGTCCGAGTGCGCTGTCGAGCGTAAGTGTGCGCGGCGGCTCGGCGGCGCAGACTTTGGCGCTCTGGAATGGCCTGCCGATCAGCAATCCGAGTCTCGGGCAGATCGACTGGAGTTTGTTGTCGCTGCCGGGTGCGGGTGGGGCGCAAACGGTGACGCTCACGCGCGGCGGCAATGCTACCCTCTGGGGATCTGGAGCGGTGGCGGCCACGGTGAGCCTCGACGACCAGGCGACGGATCGGCGAGGGCTGAGCGGGGCGGTAGGCATTACAGGCGGTGCCTTCGGAGAGCAAGGCTTGTCGGCGCAGATTGGCTACGGTCGCAGCCAGTGGCAAAGCGTCTTGAGCGTCGATGTCCGCCGGGCCGACAACGACTTCCGCTTCCGCGCCGACCCCAGCCTGCCCGAACAGCGCCAGACCAATGCTGCCCTTCGCCAACTCAACGTGCGCTACGACCTCTACCGCCGCTGGGACTCCGGCGACGAGCTGGCCTTCCACTACTGGGCCGCCGCCACCGAGCGCCAGATCCCCCCGACGCTCACGCAGTTCGAGAGCGTCGCCGAGCAGGACGACGGCGCCCACCGCCTTAGCCTCCGCTACCGGCGCGAGCGGCGCACCTACAGCCTCAAAACCACGGCCGGCTACTTCGCCGAGCGACTCGACTTCCGGGACACGCTCGCCGGCATCGACTCGCGCAGCCGCTTCGACATCGCCCTGGCCGACGTCACGGTGGCCATCCCGCTGCGCTACCAGCAGAGCCTCACCGTGGGCGGCACCGGCAGCTACACCCGCGCCCGTGTCGACGACGCCTACGAGGGCCGGCCGAGCGAGGCCTCGGTGGCGGTGCTCGGGAGCTACGCCTTGGCCTGGCAAAACCTACGCGTGCAGGCCAGCGCCCGCTACGGCCGGACCGGCGAGTTATCGTTGGGCTTCACGCCGGCGCTCGGCCTGGAGTATCGCCTACAGCCCGGCCTCACGCTACGTGCACGCATCAGTCGCGACTACCGCGCGCCGACCTTTAATGATCGCTACTACCGGCCGGGCGGCAATCGCGACCTGCGCGCTGAATCCGGCTACAGCACGGAGCTAGGCGGCGACTTTCAAAAGGGTGCCTGGACGGCAGGCCTCACCGGCTACTACCGCAGCGTCGAAGACTGGATACTCTGGGCGCGGCAACCCAACCAAAACTTCTTCGGCGCCTACAACCTTGCCGCCGTCACGACTGCCGGACTCGAGCCCCGCCTCGGCTTCCGCAAGTCCTGGGGCCAGCGCACGGCCCTGCGCATCAATGGCGGGTATGACTTCGTGGTGGCTACCAACCAGCGCGCCGTGGAGTTGCCCCGCATCGACGAGGGGCAGCAACTGTGGTACGTACCGCGGCACAGTGCGTTCGGGAGTGTGGACTTTCGTCAAAACGCGTGGCAGGTCCGCTACATGCACCGGTACCGCGGAGCAACGCTGGGCATCAACGACGTGGTGGCCGCCTCGCAGACCGGCGACGTACGCGTGCAGTACGAAGGGGTTTGGCAGAGACAGGGGCTGGTGGCGTACGTGGAGGTGCGCAACGCCTTTGACGCCGACTACCAGCTCATCGAGCGCCGACCGCTGCCGGGACGGCACTTGCGGGCCGGGGTACGGGTAACTTTGCGCGGTGCCGCTCCTGCAAAACCTGAGTAAGATGTTCCGTCGTGTAGTGCTACGGTTAGGCGTGACCCTCCTGCTAGCAGGTTTTGGCGAAAGCCTCCCCGCCCAAACGCTCATCGACTTCGAAAGCTTCGGCTTGGACGTGGGCACCTTCCGCAATCAGGTGCCGGCGGGGGCAAACGCCTTTCGCGCGGGCGACCTAGGCCTACCCAACAGCTACGATACAAGCACAGACGCGTGGCGAGGCTGGGCCATTTCAGCCACGACCGATGCGACCAAGCCGGGCTTCCGTAACCAGTACTCCTCTACTACGGGCGGCGGCGCGGGCGGCAGCCAGACTTACGCGCTGGCCTTTGCGGATGGTCGGATCGAGACTGGCGGGCGGGCCGTCAATTCTATGAAGCTCACCAACTCGACCTACGCGGCACAGAGCATGCTGCGTGGGGATGCCTTCGCGAAACGTTTCGGCGGGGTGACCGGGCGCGATGCGGACTTCTTCCGGGTGGTCTTTCGCGGTTGGCGCGGCGGCTCGGTGTTGGCGGATACGCTGCTGGTGTACTTGGCCGACTACCGGGCCGCGACAGCTAGCGCGGACTACGTGCTACAGACCTGGCGCGAGGTTGACTTCCAACGCTTTGGAGCCGTGGATAGCCTCACGTACGTGTTCGAGTCTTCTGATGTCGGGGCCTTCGGGATCAACACGCCTACGTATTTCTGCATCGACGACGTCGTACTGGCGGAGCTGGTGTCGGTGGGCGAAACGTTGGCGAAGGCCGGAGCCCTCATCGCATACCCTAACCCAGTCGCGGAGGCGCTTTCGCTAAAACTCGAGGGGGGCGTCGCACCGTTCGGTCGGACCTACGCCCTGTACGACGGACTAGGGCGGTGTGTCTCGCAGGGCATCTACGCTGGCCCGGTCGACGTGAGCGCACTAGGCACGGGAGTCTACGTCGTGGTCATAGATCGGGTTGGGGCAGCGAGGTTCTGGCGCAGATAACGGTCTACACCAGGCGCTCGGCGCCGCGCCCGCGCACCATCTTGTACTCCACGAGGCCCACCCCGCCGTAGCGCTCCGGGTCGCAGGTGCCGATGATGACTTGGAGGCCTCGCTCCTTAGCGTGATAGAGCATCTCGACTACTCTATTGACCCGCTCCTTGTCACTGTTGACGAAGGCATCGTCGAAGACCACCGGCAGCGTACCGCCGTAGTCCTCGGCCAAGATTTCGGCGGTGGCCAGGCGAACGGCGGCGGCGACTTGCTCGCGGGCGCCTCCGCTCAGGGTGCTGAACGGCTCCGGGTCGGGATTGAGGGCCGGGCGGTAGAGCAGGAACTCCGTAAACTGGCTGTCCACGTAGTTGAGGCGGATCTCAGCCGACTTATCGATGAAGCGCAGGTAGGTCTGTACGCGCTCGGCCAGGGGCTGCGTGATGCGCTCGTTGGCGGCGTCGAGTTCTTGCTGGAAGAGGTCATTGAGCAGGGCCGTCGCGGCGGCTTCGACGGTGTGGCGCTCGCAGTCGGACTTGGTGGTGAGCAGTAGCTCTTCGACGTCACGCAGTTCGGCGAAGGGATTGCTCTCGCCTTCGGGGCGCAACTGCCCGAGGGCTTGTTGCTGCTGGTTGTTGGCCAGTTGGATGTCCTGCTGGAAGCGCGTGGTCTGCTCGGCGTAGCGCCGCTGCTGCGTCTGGAGTACGTCGAGCTCGAGTGCGTCGTAGGCCTCACGGGTACGGTTGAGCTTTCGCTTCGCGGCATCGTAGGCGCCTTCGGCGGCGCTCAGGTTTTCGCGAAAGCGGTCTTCGCTGGCATCATGGGAAGCTAGCAAAAACTGCCGGAGGTCCTGGTCGGTCTTGAGTTTGGACAGCTGTTCGCGACGTGCCTCTTCGAAGGTCTTGAGCTTTTGCTGGGCGACTTTTTCGAGCTTCTCGGAGGTTTGTAGTGAAGCAGCGGCGTTGTCTACCGCCGTATTCTGTTCGCGGTATTCGGTCGACACGGCTTGCGCCAAAACCATCGCTTCTGGTAGCGTGGCGGGAGCAGCCTCGCGGGCCGCATCGCTGAGGCGCGCGATATCTGCCTCGGCAAGGGCTGCCGCCTGCTCGGCGGCCTGGAGGTCGTTCTTGACCTGGACGGGATTCTCGCCTTCGATGAGGCGCTTGAGCCGTGACCCCTCCGGGGTGAGTACCTCGCGCTGGCGGGCGGCCTCGGCGAGGGCTTCGATGCTGGCCGCGGGCTTGCCGCCGATGAGGTAGCGGGCGATAGAGTTTTGCAAGGCTTGCCTTTGCTCGATGAGCTTTTGACTCTTCGCCTCCCAGTCGGCATTGCCAGGTACGGTGAGGTGGAGCTCGAGCGCGTCGCCGTAGCGCAGGATCGTCTCTTGGCTCAGATTGACGCTTGTGCCAGCAGTGACCGCGATGCCATTGGCGGTGAGCTCGTCGGCACCCGAGACGACTTTCAGCGTCGAGGCAATAGCGTTGAGTTGCGCCTCGGCTACGGCGTGATTCTGCGCTTTGTCCCGGAAGTGATCAACGCCCGAACTCGCGATCTCCGGCAGGGCCTCGAGCTGCGTCCGTACGGCCTTCAACTCCTCGCGGAGTTTCGCGATGCGCCCGTGGTTGGTTTTGGCGGAAGCTAAATCCTGCTGCGCCCGAAACGAGCGCACGTACGTCTCCGCCTCGCCCTGGCGATCAGTAATGCCAGCGAGCTGCGTCCGGAGCCGCTTGACGGTCAACCGCTGCGCCTCTACGGCCTCGGTGGCCTCATCGACGAGCTGCGTAAGCCGCCCCGTCTGGTCATCCTCGGCGAGCCTGCTGGTGAGCTCGCCGATAGACGCGTTCCAGGCTTTGAGTTTGGTGTTGTCCTCGACGAGGCGTTTGGCGTCGGTCTCGGCCTGGCGGGCGGCCGTGGTGTCGCGCTCTAGTTCGAGGCGCTTGTGCTCCCCGCTGGCAATCTGCTGCTCGACGGCCGCCAGCGACTGGCGAGCCTCGACCAACTTCGGATGGGCGCTCTCCTGACGTTGCTTAGCCTCCGCGTGCGTCCGGGCAGCGGCCTCCAACCGCTGGACGCGTTCGCGCAGGGCGGCCACCTTCGACTCGCAGTCGGACTGAGCGTCGAGCGCGAGCTTCAGCGGGCTACCGGCCTTGGGGGTGTTGGTCTTCGTGGCCCGCGCCTGGTGCTCCTGCTGAAATTGCCCGGCCAGCGTGCTGTCTAGGTTGCTCATCAACACGCTGCCCGCGCCACGGGCCGTGAGGTTGACCAGCTGATCGGTACTTTCCTCGATGAAGTCGGTCGGGGCCTGACCGCTGGCGCCCTGCCAGACCCAGAGGTGGCTCCATGGCTTGCGGGCGACGTCTTCTTTGAGTCGCTTGCCCTTCTCGACCTCGGCCCCGGTGATCTCGCGCAACTTGGCCTCGGCGGCCTCGTCGCTGATCGACGGCTGACCGCGCTCTCGTAGCGTGACGCTGTAGCCAGTATTGCCACCATAGACCTTGTCCAGTTCCCAGACCACGCCCTGGTGCTCGAAGGTGAGCGACACCTTCGGCTTCTCGTTAGAGCCGGCGCGGGCCATGTTGCGGTGGACTTCGGTCTGCCCCTTCGCCGATACGAACAGTGCCCGGTGGATGGCCTCCATGAGGGTACTCTTGCCGGCCTCGTTGGCCCCGCCGAGCACGGAGATGTGGTCGTGAAACTCCACCTCGACGCACTCGTGTACGCGGTAATTACAAACCTTGGCGCTCAGGATCTTCATGGCTTACGCGTGTGCGGGGGTGTTGGAGGCTTCGTAGAGTTTGACGAGGGCCAGGCGGGCGGCCGGACCTTTTTGCTCGTCGTCGATGAGGGCGTTGAGCTTGGTCGCCACGCTCGCGAGTGTGGGGTGTCGGGCGTCCTGGGTGAGGGCTTCGAGTTCGGCGGTGCCGGGCGCAATCAGCAAGGCCTGTTTGTTGATCTCGGCGCGCTCGTACACGTCGTGTAGGCGCTGCTCGACTGCCAGCAAGGCCGTAGCGTCGGCAATGCTCAACGAGCCGCGCAGCGTAAGTTTGAGCAGGCGACCGCTGTACTCGCTGGCGGCCAGCAGGTCGCGATCGAGGCGCTCGACGTCGGCTCGCTCGCGTAGGGTGTAGGCCTCGATAGTCCACGAAAACCGCCCGCTAGGCAGCTGCTTTACCTCGGCGGGTATGCCCCGCGTGACGCGCACCTCCAACACCACGCCACTGGTGTAATCCTCCTTGAGCGGAAACTTGTCCGTCTCCGGAGTGCCGGCGTACCAGATGTTTTGACGCAAGTAGCTCATCGCCCCGTGCCAGTCGCCGAGCGCGATGTAGTCGAGTTCGGCCTCGCCGTGCTGGATGCGTGCCAGGTGGATCTCGGGCGCCGCCTCGACGTCGCTGGAGAAGTCGATCGTACCGCCGTGCGCAATGACGACGCGGGCGTAGCCTTCCGGCAAAACCTCCACGACCTGCCGCTCGCGCAGCCAGGCCGTCGGATCATCGGCGGGGCGCCCGGTGATGGGACAGGGCAGCAGCACCGTGCGGAACTCGTCGAGCACCACGGGCGCGGCGGCGAGCAACACGTGAAGGTTCGGCGCGTAATCGGCCGCGTACTTCTTGAAGTTGTCGCGCTCGTAGGGCCCGAGCGGTCCGCCCGGATCGTGATTGCCGGGGATGCAGTAGACGGGCACGCTGATTTTGCCGAGAACCTGGAGGGCTTTCGCCAAAACCGGTCCCGTCGGCTGTGCGGTATCAAACAGATCGCCGGCGATGACAACGAACGCTACGCCCGTGCGCTCGACCTCGCGGGCGAGCGTCTCGACGACTTGGTAGCGGGCATCGGCGAGTCGGCCCGCCAGGTCTCCGCCTATCGACTTAAAGGCCCGGCCGAGGTGGAGGTCGGCGGTGTGAAGGAAGTGGGCCATGTGGTGTGCGTGAAGGGAAGCGCTAATATGATACGAAATGTTGGATGAACGGTGATGCGATGGATGCTGGGGGGTGGGGAAGTTTTCAACGGACGCCCGGCCAAACCTGCTCACCGACGACGGTGTAAAGTCGCGCTGAGCCACCTTGCCCGATCAATTCGCCCTCAAGCTCCCCAGCTCCGCGCACCAGACAAAGTGCAGCCACTCCCGAAGTGGCTGTTCTGGACGCTCGGCAAATTCAATGGCCAACTCCGCGAACTCTACGACGTGCGCGAGCAACACCTGGTGCCTCACGTGTTCGATTCGAGCAAGTTCGAGGCGGCTTTCGGTGTCACCGCAACTCCCTACGCAGAGGGCCTAGCCGCCTGCGTCGCCTCCCTAAAACCTAAACACGCGTAGCCCAAATCGTCAGCCGCAAGGGAGTTCGTTGGACCTGGCGCAGCGAAGCGAAGACGGTTCAACGGACCCCTCGCGGCCGACGAGCACGGCTACACCCAGTCGCAAAGAGCCAACGCTCCCCCCAAAACACCTGAGCCCTAAATTTCGATACCCCAGGGGCATGATCGTTCACACCTCCACCCTCTCGACGCGCCACCTCCTCACCTTCTTCGCCGCCCTGTCCGCAGCGGTAGTTTTGGCGCAAGCCCCCGAAGCCTACCGGGACCTCCCCCCCAGCGACACCGTCATCGCCACCACCGGCAGCCCTGCCCTGCCCAACGCAGGCCTCGGCGACTTCAACGACAACTGGTACATCCTCGAGGCCCTCAACCAGGGGCTTGCGCCAAAACCAGACACCTTTTTCCTCGTCAGCCCCCAGGAGACCCTCGAGAGCTACCTCCGCGCCTGCCGCGCCGGTCGCTTCGAGACCGCCGCCCACGCCCTCAACCTCAACCTCTTCGCCGCCGACCGCCAGGCCGGCCTCGGGCCCCTCCTCGCGCAGCAACTCTACTACGTCCTCGACCAGCGCATCGGCATCTCGTGGGGCACCGTACCCGACCGCCCCGACGGTGCCGCCACCGTGCCCTCCACCGAGGTCGGGACCGTTGGCGCAGCCCGTCGCTCGATCGCCGTTGGGAGTCTCGTCGCCGGCGGACGCGAGATCGCCCTGCGGCTCCAGCGCGTCCGCGTCGGCGACGAGGCCCCGCGCTGGGTCTGGGCCGCGACCACCGTAGAGGAAATTCCGGCGCTGTACCACAGCTATGGGCCGGGCTTGCTCGAGCAGCGGGTGCCGAGTTGGTCGAAGACCCAGGTGCTCGGGGTCCCGCTGTGGGTCGTGTTCGGGATCATCGTCGCGGCCGGCGTGTGCTTTGCGTTCGGGTGGCTCGTGTACCACGGCTTTCGGTGGGTGTGTAAGGCGGCACCCTTCAATTGGGCCAACGTGCTCGGGGAGCAACTCGCCAAACCCATCGGCGTGACCGCGGGCATCCTGTTGTTTTATGCCTTACTGCGCGATGCGCTGGCGTTGAGCGGACCGCTGGCGCGTGGTTTCTTCACCCTCATGATCGTCATCGTGGTCGGCACCGTGGTCTGGGTCGCCTCCCGCGCCATCGACTACGTCATCGACTACCTCGCCAAGAGCAACATCGCCGACGTGAGCGACGAGGCCAACGACGACGCCCGCCGCCAACTCACGATGCTGTCGGTCGGGCGACGGGTGCTGGTCTTCGTACTGCTGCTCGTCGGCCTGTCGGTCATCTTCTCGCGGATCAACGGCCTCGAGGGCATCGGGTACGCGCTCATCGGCTCGGCGGGCTTCATGGCGATCGTTGTGGGGATCGCGGCGCAGTCCACGCTCGGCAACCTCGTGGCCGGCATCCAGATTGCCGTCACGAGGCCGGTGCGCATCGGGGACGCCGTGCTCTACGAGGGCAACTGGGGCAACGTCGAGGACGTGCGCTTTACATATCTGCTCATCAAGACCTGGGACCTGCGCCGCGTCGTGGTGCCGCTCAAGTACTTCATCGACCACCCCTTCGAGAACTGGTCGATGATGGACTCGAAGTTGCTCAAGACCTTCTACGTGTACGTGGACTACGGCATCGATGTCAATCAGGTGCGCGACAAGTTCGACGAACTCACCCGCGCCCACGAACTCTACAACGACCACAAGCCCCCCGACCTCATCGTCTACGCCATCGAACCGGAGCGCCTCAAGCTCCGCTGCACAGTGAGCGCCGAGAACTCGAGCGAGGCCTGGACGCTGCACTGCGACGTACGGGAGGCACTCAACGACTACATCGTCGGACTCAACGGTGGGAAGTTTCTACCCCGGGAGCGAGTCGAAGTACTTGACCGTTAAGGAGTGCCACACACGGGAGAAACCCTACCATTCGTCAAGTCGGGCGCCGCAGGAGTTGCACACGAACGAAGACGCCATTCTTTGAGGCTTACCTTCTGCCGGGGCGATACACGCGCACTGGGCAGCCGCTACCCCACGCTCCATGCCTCCGTCGTCCATTCGGCCGGTCTACGGGGCGGCCGTCATCGAGTCGCGGAATACCTACGAGAACCAGGTCGTGGGGGAAGCGGGGGCCACCACTTTTGCCGTCTACGCTTTCGAGGTCCAGAGCACGACGGCGCTCGGGGGCGTCGGCTACGTGCGGCGAGGCACCGTCGCGCCGGGCGTCTACCGCGGAGGCATTTTCGAGGTGGACGGAGTGGATGGCTTGCGAGAGTTGGAGTGCTTCAGTATACCAGCCGCCGTGGGGATCAGCGCCCGCCCTCTCCTGTATGCATTGCCGGAGGGGCGCTTCCTGATGGGTTGGTCGGGTGGTCTGCTGCTGTTGACTCCGTCGTCTGGGGGCGCGTTCAGGCGTAGTATCCTCCATACCGGTAGACATTTTTGCAGATTGGACCTTTCTGGGGAGTGGAACGCAAAGGAGACTGAAAGTATGCAAAGGCCCGTCTTACTCGAGGTAGGGCGCAAGGGCGCTTCGCGCTGAGGAGAATACAAAGGCCCGCCAAAGCTCGATTTGTACTGAAGCAAACATAATTGTCTCGAGGTATGAGTATCCTCCTTTCGGGAAAACGGGTCACCGCGATCCGGTCCGATGTCGCCGGACAGGTCTGGGTCGGGACCGCGAGCCAGGGCCTACTCTTGCTGCTGGCCTTCACGTCGATGCAGCAGGACTACCGGCGGCTCCCGAGCGCGATCATTGACCGGTGCTCCGCAACGACCGCCTGGGGGCCAACGCCTACCTCGCGAAGTTTGCGCGGCTCATCCGGCTCACGCTCGAGCACAGCCGCAAGCCCCTAATCGCAGTGGCCGAGGAGGCGGAGGTCATGCGGATTTATCTCGACCTGGGCCTACCGCCACAGGGCAAATACGCTAGGCTTACTTTTCATCGCCGCCCACCACGATCACGGCCCCACCGCTTTGATGACCATCCAGTGCCGCCATGCTCGCTGCGGTGTACCGTTCGCCCGCTACCGCGTCTGCCGGGAAGGCAGCGGTAAGGATGGCCAGGTCGGCCGTCGTAAGGGCGAGATCGGCGGCAGCCATGTTTTCTTCGAGGTACTTCACTTTTTTCGTGCCGGGGATCGGCACGATGTCGTTGCCGCGCGAAAGCACCCAACTGAGCGCCACTTGCGCGGGCGTGGCGTCGTACTTCTCGGCCATCTTCTTGACGGCATCAACGAGGTGCAGATTACGGTCGAAGTTGGCCCCCTGAAAGCGCGGGGTACTGCGCCGGTAGTCGCCCTCTTCGAGGTCGTCGATGGAGGTGATCTCACCAGTGAGAAAGCCACGCCCGAGCGGACTGTAGGCCACGAGTCCAACGCCGAGTTCGCGGCAGGCTTCGAGGATACCCCCCGGGCCTTCCACGTCGCGGCTCCACAGGCTGTACTCGCTCTGGACGGCTGTAATCGGGTGGACAGCATTGGCGCGACGCAGCGTAGCCGCCGAGACCTCCGAAAGTCCAATGTAGCGCACCTTGCCCAACTCCACGAGTCTCGCCATAGCCCCGACGGTGTCCTCGATCGGGACGTTCGGGTCGACGCGGTGGAGATAGTAGAGGTCGATGTGCTCGACGCCGAGACGGTGCAGGCTCGCGTTGCAGGCCTCGCGGACGTAGTCCGGTGCACCTGAGATACCACGCATGCTTTTGTCCTCCCCGCGCACGATGCCAAACTTCGTGGCCAGCGTCACCTGGTCGCGGCGCCCCTTGATTGCCCTTCCGACCAGCTCCTCGTTCGTGAAGGGGCCGTACATATCTGCGGTATCCAGGAAATTGCAGCCGAGTTCGAGCGCCTTGTCGATCACCTTTAGTGAAGTCTCGTCCGAACGCTCATCCTCACTTCCGTAAAACTCGCTCATCCCCATACAGCCGAGGCCAATTGCGGAGACGGAGAGTTGATTGAGTTGGCGGACGTGCATGGCGTGGGGTGTTGAGGTGTAATTGGTGAAAGGTTATCGGGAAGGCGTGGGTTCGATCCGTTATGGAGGGCCGTTCGACCATTTCCGAATGGTGGAACGGCCCTCACCCCGCCCTGAACCGCCACCAGCCCCGGATCAGCTGCTGCGCCACCTCGCTTAGCTTCCCTCTCCGATCCTCAAACACGGCCTTCTGGTTGACGCGACTCGCCACCGGGTAGGCGTAGATTTTGTTGAAGATCGCCCCTAGCCCCACACCCTCTTGCATTGCGAGTTGCAACTCTTGGATCATCTCTCCAGCAGCTGGCGCGATCATCGTGCCGCCGACGAGGTATTTGCTGCGGAGTAGGCCGCGGCGCTCGACGTACAGGATGAGTTTGCCGACGTCCGCATAGCCCGCCGTAATCGCGCGATCATCATCCGTAAAGGCTTGCTCGATGGTCTCAAATTCGCGGCCCTGATCGCGGAGCTGCTCGGCGGTATAGCCGAAGGTCGCGATCTCGGGGTCCGTAAACGTGACCCAGCTGAAGTCCTCTAAACTGTGGGTTTTGCCGAAAGGCACCAAGTCATTGTAGATCAGGTCGCGGTTGTGCATCTCGGCCCCGTGACTGAGCTTTTCGCGGCCCATCGCGTCACCGACCGCGGAGACCTGCGGGTTGGTGGTGCGGTAGTGCTCGTCCACCTTGAGCACGCCGTGCTCGTCGACCTCGATCCCGGCCTTTTCGACGTCCATGCCCTGCACCGATTCATCGCGACCGACAGCGAGGAGACATTCGTCAAAACGCAGGGTGTGGGTGCCGTTCGGCCCTTCGACGGTAGCGGTAGTTGGGGTCGGGAAAGCCGTGACCTCACTTTCGTGCAAAACGCTCACGCCCTCGCTCGTCAACACGTCCTGTAGTCGGCGGACGACATCGTGCTGCTCGCGCTCCAGCAGGCGCTTGCCGCGATTCACGATGGTCACCTCGGCCCCGAGCCGCTGCATTGCCTGCCCCATCTCGCAGCCGATGGCCCCGCCGCCGATGATGAGCAAGCGCTGCGGCAAAGGGCGCTCGCGCTCGAAGAAGGTGTGGTTGGTGTGCAGGCCGGCAACCTCCTCGATGCCGGGCACGTCGAGCTTGCGCGGTCGCGAACCGGTGGCCAGCACGATGCGACGGGCGCGGAAGTGGCGGTCTCCAACCTGCATCGTGTTCGCCCCGGTGAACTTCGCCCAGCCTACCACCACCTCCTGGTCCTGGTGCTCGCGGAGGTACTCGACGCTCTCGTGGTCGCGGATCCGCGCTTGCGCCGCGTGGACGTGCCGCAGGGCTGCCGCAAAGTCCACCTCACCTTCGACCCGCAGGCCAAACGCGCTCGCCTCCCGCGCGTGCTTCGCCAGACGACTCACGTGAATCAGGGCCTTCGACGGGACGCATCCGTAGTTGAGGCAGTCGCCGCCGATGTTCTCGGCCTTGGCCTCGATCAGGAGACTCCGTAGTCCAAAGGCCCGCGCGATGCCGGTGGCGCCGAGCCCGCCGGAGCCTCCGCCGATGACGAGGAGGTCGTAGTCTGTCGTCCCGGAGTGGTATGGTGCCGTCATGAGGGCGGTAACAGGAGTGGGGCGGGTGATGTTGAGGGGGCTACTTTCACCCCATGCCGATGCGCTATTCCCGCACGCTATCCTCCGGTGCCAACAATACCGTCGTTGCGTTGACTGAGCAGGAGGTTGGCAAGTTGTTCTTAGGTAACACCCGCTCCGAGATCGGGTCCGAGGCCGAGAAGATGCGGGCCGCCAACGCAGTCAATGGCCTCGTGGCACAGTTCAGGCGTCTCGATGTCAACGAGGAGCTCGACGTCGAGATGCTCGTCATGGAGCGTCTCTTCCCGATCGATGGACTTCCGCGCCTATGAGCAGCAGCGCCGCCTGCTGTGGCTCGACGTGTTCGAGGAAGAGCTGCGGGCTTTGCATACGGCGGGATTTTGCCACCGCGACCTGCGCAGACCGTCCGATATGCCTGGCCTTCGTTACGACAATATCTTCCTTACCTCGACGGGATTGCGCCTCATCGACGTTGGGATTTCGGCGCTGCGGGGGAGTGTGGGCGATAGGCTCTTCGAGCGTTTCGTGGTGCGGGAGTTGGAGGAGCTGGAACTCTTTCGGGAGGAGTTCTTAGCGCGGTGATGCTCGGGGGCGAGGTGGCACGAATCGGCTCTTCCGCCAACGCGAACGGCGAGCCCCGCACGTTCTACCCCTGGTCAACGTTCTTTGCCCGCCGATGCCCCCGCTCCTCGTCTCGTCTCCATTCGTTTGCCATTCGTTTTGGCGAAAGCCGCTTAGTGTCACGCTAACTGCCTTGGGGTTGACCCTTTCTACCTCCTGCGCGATCATCTCTAGTCCGAAGGGGGGGCCGGTGGACATTGCGCCGCCGGTGCTCGATACGCTCAACTCGACGGCCAACTTCCAGCTCAATGCCCAGCCGTCAGAACTCGTGCTGGAGTTCGATGAGTACGTCGTGCTCAAGGATGCCTCGCGCAACGTGATCCTGACGCCGACACCCGTGAGCGGGAAGCCGACCTTCGTGCAGCGCGGACGGCGCGTGACGGTGGATCTGTCAGAGGTGGTGTACCGGGACTCGACGACCTACCAATTGCAGTTCGGGAACACCGTGCAGGACCTCAACGAGGGCAACGTGGCCCCTGGCCTGCGGTACGTGTTTTCGACGGGCGAGTACCTCGACTCGCTCGAGCTGCGGGGGGCGGTAACCGAGAGCCTTACGGCAAAACCCGTCATCGGGGCGCTCGTGGGGCTCTACCGGTCGGCGGAGGATACGGTTTTGACGAAAGTCGCCCCGGACTACTTCACGACGACCGACTCGTCGGGTACCTTCTTGCTAGACTACCTCTCGCCGGGCAGGTACCAGCTGGCCGCCTACCTGGACGAGAACAACAACTACCGTCTGAACGAGGGCGAGGAAGAGTTGGCTTTCGCCGAAGACCTGGTGACGGTAAGTGCGACCGCGCCCGACACGAGCTACCAGCTGCAGTCTTCGGCCACCTTTGCGCCCTTTCGCGTGGTGCGCGGCGAACAGCTCTACCCCGGCTACCTCCGTCTGACGCTCAACCGCCCCGCCGCCGCGGCGATGACGCTGGTCGAGTTCCCCGGGGAGATCGTGGCCCGCATAGAGGACGGCGACACGCTCTTCGTCGCCTACCAGCCGCCGCTCGACTCGCTGGAAGAAGTGCTCATACGGTTTGAGGACCGGACCGACACCGTTGCCCTGCGCCGCACGATCAGCGCTGTCCCACCGCCGCTGCGTGCCCGCGGAAGCGGCCAGACGCTGGCGGGCGAGACGGTTTTGGCGCAAGCCTTCAATGCTCCCCTCATGAGCATCGACCTGGACAGCCTCACCGTGGGGGTCGACAGCGCCGCCTATGCCCAGGGTATGTTTACGATCGACACGATCGACCGACGACGACTGCTCTGGCGCTACCCGAGCGACACGGTGAGCAGGTACGCCGTCCAGCTGCTGCCGGGCGCAGTACGGGGCTATTTTGAGCAGAGCAACCGAGATACGGTCGCTATCGACTTGCGTCCAAAGCGAGCCACGGCCTTCGGCCAACTGACCTTGAGCCTCGACAGTCTCACGGTGGGCGACGCCTACATCGTAGAAGTTCTCGATGCACAGGGCACCGTCGAGCGGAGCTTGCGCATCGACAGCGCCGCGGCCACCGAGACGCGCGTGCTGCGTCGTCTCCCGCCCGAGACCTACACTCTGCGTGTCACCTTCGACGCCGACCGCGATGGCCGCTACTCCCCCGGCGACCCACGCCGCCGCACCCAACCCGAACGCGTGCGCGTTTACCCCATCGAGCAGGTGCGGGCGGACTGGACCGTGGAGCAGCGGATCGGGCTTGGTGAGTAGCGCCGTGTCCCCACCAACCAACCAACCAACCAACCAACCAACCAACCAACCAACCAACAACAACCAACCAACCAACCAACCAACCACCCCCTACAAAACAACCCTTCTCTCGTGCAACTCCGCTCCGACAACCTCATCAAGCGCTACGGCTCTCGCACGGTAGTGAGAGGCGTGTCTATCGACGTCAACCAGGGCGAGATTGTCGGTCTGCTCGGTCCCAACGGCGCCGGCAAAACGACCACCTTCTACATGTGCGTCGGTTTCGTGCGCCCGACGCAGGGCCGGGTTTTCCTCGACGATGAGGACATCACCAGCCTCCCGATGTACCGGCGGGCTCAGCGCGGCGTCGGCTACCTCCCGCAGGAGCCGAGCGTGTTCCGCAAGCTGACCGTTTCGGAAAACATCAAGGCGGTGCTCGAGATGACCGACCTCTCGAAGGCCGAGCAGCGCGACAAGCTCGAGTCGCTGATCGACGAGTTCAGGCTCCACAAAGTCGCCTCCAACCCCGGCGACAAGCTCTCCGGCGGGGAGCGCAGACGCACCGAGATCGCACGCGCCCTGGCGACGGACCCGAAGTTCATCTTGCTCGACGAGCCCTTCGCCGGGATCGACCCTATCGCCGTGGAAGACATCCAGAGCATCGTCGCGCAACTCAAGACCCGCAACATCGGCATCCTCATCACCGACCACAACGTGCAGGAGACCCTGAGCATCACCGACCGGACCTACCTGATGTTCGACGGGGCCATCCTGAAGTCTGGTTCCGCCGAGGAGCTCGCCGCCGATGAGCTGGTCCGCAAGGTGTACCTCGGGCAAAACTTCGAACTCCGCAAACGCGCCGCTCGCGCACCCGAGGTATGAGGTGGGCCTTCTTGCTCGGCCTGAGCGCGGTGACCTTCGCCTGCGAAGACTCAGCGCCGCGACCGCTCTCGAATACGGAACGCGAACTCGTCGCCCAGGGCTACGCCGACTCCGTGCGGACCTTGGCCAGCCTCACGGACAGCCTCTGCGAAATGCGTCAACCCGACCTCGTGGCCTACTTCGCCGACAGCCTGTACGAAGTGCGCCTCGGGGACATCGAACGTCAAGCGTCCTTGCCGCGTGGACAATAAGTATTCTACATACTACCGCGTGAGGCAGGGGCTGGCCTGGGGAGCGATCGCCCTGCTTTCGTGCCTGTCGGTGGTGGGCGGCGGCTGTCGCCAAAACCCGGATGCCCTGAGCAGCGAAGAGCGCGTCGCCGCCGAAGTGGGCAAAAAGCTAGACAGTTGGCGGGCGCGTCGGGAGGCGGAGTGCCTGTCGCGGGCGCTGAAGGAGGCGCAGCTCGTGGCCGATACCCTGATCCGCGATTACGCTTTCGCCAAACACATCGAACTCGAACGACCCGTGCGCCCCCCGCGCCCGACGGAGCCGCCGCTGCTGCGGCCAAACGACACGTTGAAGCTCAGGCCCTTTCTAAAGGACACCCTGTAGGCCCGTCGTAATCGCCCGTCTAGCAGCAGGCAGCCTGCATACGTGATTCGCGGTAGCCCCGCCTGCTAAACAGCGTCGTTCGTGAGGTTAATGGCCCGCGTGTCGGATAGTGGACCAAATCGCGATTGCTGGTTGTCCACGCTGCACAAAATTTTCTGGGTTGGCGTTGGGCAAACCGTGCGCCGGCTCCGGCCGTAGCCAACTTGTTACATTTCAACAATAACCCCTATGAGTTTTACAACCCAAAAGACGGGCGGGCAGAGCGGAAGCCCCGCGGCCTTCGCCATCGGCAAATCCCGTCGCGCCTTCTTTAAAAAGTCCGGTATCGGTCTCGCGAGCGCCAGCATCCTCCTCGCCGCCTGTGAGGACGACGACGACATGCTGATCAGCGACACTGTTGACCTCGGCTCTGGCGATGTTGGTATTCTCAACTACGCCTACGCCCTCGAGCAACTCGAGGCGGCCTTCTACGCGCAGGTCCTCACCGGCGGCTACTTTGCAGGCGCTAACGCCGCGGAGAAAGCCATCTTCGTCGATCTCGAAGCCCACGAGCGCGCCCACCGCGACTTCTTCAAGAACGTCATCCCGACGGTCGGCACGGCCATTCCGGCTTTGGAAGTCGACTTCTCGTCGATTGACTTCGGCAACCGCACCAGCGTCCTCAACACCGCCAAGACCTTCGAAGACCTCGGTGTCTCGGCCTATAACGGTGCCGGTATGCTGCTCAAGAATGCCGACTACCTCGGACTCGCGGGCAAGATCGTCTCCGTGGAGGCGCGCCACGCTTCCGTGATCCGGAGCCTCGTCGAGCCCGGCAACCCACAGGCTTTCGCCAATAGCGACACCATCGATGCCAACGGCCTCGACAAAGCCCGAATGCCCTCTGAGGTGCTCATGATGGCCGGTGACTTCATCACCACCAAGATCGACGCCAGCAATCTCCCTGCCTAAGCCCCCCTCAATACCTACGATATGAAATTCCTGAATCTCCTTGATTCCTTTACGAAGGTGGAAGAGGCACACGCGCTGACCTCCCCCACCTCCCGCCGTGCCGCCTTCGGCCGCATGGGCGACCTCGCCATCGACCTCGCCAAAGTAGCCGTGCCCTTCGGGATGGCCACCGGGATGTCCACCACTGTCTCCGCGCAGGGCACCGGCCGCACCGCGGTCGACGTGTTCAACTTCGCACTTCTGCTCGAGTACCTCGAGGATGAGTTTTACAAAGCCGGTCTGGCGACCAGTGGTTTCCTAACAGGGGACACCCGTTCGACCGTCGAGCAAATCAGCAAGCACGAGTCGCAGCACGTGGCCTTCCTGCGGACCGCCATCACCGGCGCCGGAGGTACACCTATTGCCAAGCCCTCGTTCGACTTTACGGCGAAAGGCACCTTTGCGGACGTCTTTACCAACCAGGAGACTTTCCTCGCCGTCTCACAGACGCTAGAGGATACTGGTGTGCGCGCTTATAAAGGCCAGGCTCCGTTTTTGCTCGGTGCCGGTGGACTCCTGACCGCAGCGCTCCAGATTCACTCGGTGGAGGCGCGTCACGCAGCTAAAATCCGCGAGATTCGCGGTAAGCAAGGTTGGATCCCGTTCGAGGACGGCCTTATGCCAGGTGCCCCGACGTACCCTAACTACAAAGGAGAGAACAACGTCACCCAACTCGGGGTCAACGCTTCCGCAGCGCCCTTCTCCGGTGGGGTAACCGCAGAGCAGATCACTGAAGCGTACGATGAGCCCCTCACTACCGATGAGGTCACTGCTATCGCGGAGCTCTTTATTCAATAAGAAGGCACTCGCCTCATCTGATTTCGATCGGGACGTACGACGCCCCCGCGAGCTTTGGCTGGCGGGGGCGTTTGTGTTGTGGGAGTGACCATCGTCGGCGTCGTGCATCTATACCCTATATTCCCACCCATGCAGAAAGAATTTGGACGCAGTCTACAGATGTACTCACTCACGACAGCGCTGGTTTTGGCGAAAGCCGCCCTCCCCGACTTGGCCGCCGCCCAGGACACGATCTACGTCCAGGCCCCGCCGCCGGCCCAGACGCCGGTGTACGTACAGGTGCCCGCGCCCGCAGCCCGCGACACGGTCTACGTGCAAGTCCCCCGGGGCACGCCCGTGCCGCCCCAGGTCCGCCAGCCGCAGGCGGAGACCCTCGTCCAGGAGACGCGCTACGTCGAGCAAACCCGCTACGTCGAGGCCCCGCCGCCGATCCTCGTCACCCCCGAACTCAAGTCGATGTCCGAGGGGAGCTTTAACTCCTTCTCGACCACCGTCGAGGGGGCCGACAAGAAGCTGGCCGCCTCGGTGTGGAAGGATCTCATGAAGGAGTACGGCGGGAAGGTCAAGCGCTCCAAGCCGGAGTCCCTCAAGGCAGAGGCCGTCGTGGTGCGCTCGATCGGGGGCTCGGACCCAGTGGACGTGTACGCCGACTTCGACGAGCGCGGCAACGATGTGCTGGCGCGGATCTGGGTGCGGTACCGCGGGGAGTTTATCGGGCCGGTGAGCGCGCAACGCGACATCGAAGCCACCGAGCGTTTGCTCACCGAGTACCATGTGCTGCTGCGCCGCGCCGTCGTCAACGAGGAGCTCGAGACCGAGCAAAAGCAGATGGCGCGTCTCGAGAAGGAGCTCGCCAATACCCTCAAGGACATCGAGCGCGCCGAGCGCGACATCGAAAACGCCCGTCGCGACATCGAGCGCGCTAATCAGACCATCGAGAATTCGGAGGCGAACATCAAGGCCGGTCAGGCAGAGACGGCCAACAAACAAACCGAGATCGAAAAGCAGGCCGAGGCCGTGCGCGCCGTGCAAGACAAACTGGCGCTGATCAAGGCCTAAGGTGATTTGTGCACGGTGACTCCACCGCGGCGGGGTCGGGATTGACTAGAAGTAGGTAGGGATTCGCGTTGTCGCGGACGCCGACCGGGGTACCTTCGCTGGCCGCCCCAAAACGCCCCCACCATGTCTGATCAACCCATCCGTATCGGTAGCCCGCGCGACTTCGTGCGCCGCAATCCCGTCGATCCGAGCCTGGCACAGGGCAAGGTGCAGCCGCAGGCCAACGACGTGGAAGAGGTCGTGCTCGGGGCCCTGATGCTCGACAAGGACGCGCTCTCGGTGGTGCTCGACATCCTCCAGGCGGAGAGCTTCTACACCGAAGGCCACCAGGCCATCTACCGCGCGATGCTCACGTTGTTCGACAAGAACTCGGCCATCGACCTGCTCACCGTCAAGGAGCAACTTTCCAAGTCAGGCGAACTCGACAAGGCTGGCGGGCCGTATCGCCTCGTGCAATTGTCGAACCGCGTCGGCTCGGCGGCTAACATCGAGTACCACGCCCGCATCATCGCGCAGAAGTCGATCGCGCGGGAGCTCATCAAGGCCTCGGGGGAGGTGTTGCGCGACGCCTACGACGAGACGATCGACGTGTTTGATTTGCTCGACGACGCCGAGAAGAAGATCTTTAAGATCACCGAGGACAAGCTGAGTCGAGGGGTAGAGAGCATCGCGGAGTTGGGTCCGAAGGCGCTCAAGCTGCTAGAGGAGATCAAGGCAAAGAGCAGCGAGTCGGGCGGCTTGACGGGGGTGCCAACGGGCTTCATCGAGTTGGACAAGGTGACCAACGGCTGGCAGCCGAGTGACTTGATCGTGTTGGCGGCGCGGCCGGGTATGGGTAAGTGTCTGGGACTGGGCACGCCGGTGATGATGTACGACGGGACGATAAAGGCCGTGGAAGATGTCCGTGTCGGCGACTTGCTGATGGGGGATGATTCTGGTCCGCGCCGGGTGTTGAGTCTGGCGCGCGGGCGGGAGGAGATGTACTGGGTGCGGCAGACCTTTGGTGATGACTATCGAGTGAACGCGAGTCATATTTTGAGTGTGCGACCAACGGCGGGGAGCGAGGAGGTGCTGGACATTGAGGTACGTGACTTTTTGCGGCAATCGGCGAGGGAGCAGTCAAAGCGACGGGGATTTAAGGTGGCGGTGGACTTTGATTATTGCGATGTGGCGGTGGATCCTTATGAGTTTGGGTGGGAGATGGGGAGTGGGAAGCAGGTTGATCTCGAGTACGCGGAGGGGTCGGCTGTGCGGCGGGATGGTAACCCCCCCGGCCCCCCTTATTTTTTAAGCTTCGCTACGACCGCTTTGCGTTCTTCGCGAAGCTTAAAAAACAAGGGGGGAGGCGACTGTGGAGTCTCGCTTCGCTCGGAGGGCCTGCGGCGCACCGCGCAGCTAGGCTACGAGCAACCGCTCGACGAGCAGCGGTGCCCGAGCACCCTCGCCTCCCCCCTTGTCCGCGTGACGGCCGGGGCGGAGCGCAGCGAAGGCCCCGGTCGGCACACGGATAAGGGGGGCCGGGGGGGTTACAAAACGCCAGCACAGCGGTGCCCGAGCACCCTCGCCTCCCCCCTTGTCCGCGTGACGGCCGGGGCGGAGCGCAGCGAAGGCCCCGGTCGGCACACGGATAAGGGGGGCCGGGGGGGTTACCAGCGCGTCAACAGCCTCTCGCCTTATCTCTTCAACGCTCGCTCCATCCGGCTACAATTCCTAGCCGGGCTCCTAGACGCTAAGGGTCGATTGATTAACGGCCCTAGCATTCAGACGTACGAGATCTATTTCAACGATCTATCCTTCGCCCAAGACGTCAAATTTCTTTGCGACACCCTCGGCTACCGCACGTTTTTGCGAAAGCAGAAGAATAATAACAAACGCCTTCCGGCAAAACATTCAGCACCCGCTTATTGGACCTTATCCATCGCAGGTAACCTCGACAAAATCCCCGTCCAAAACCCGTCACTCCAACCCAAACCTTGGCCCCACGCCGAAACCTGGCACAACTCCACCCTCACCATCGAGCCCGACGGCATCGGCGACTACTACGGCTTCGAGATCGACGGCAATCGGCGATTTCTGTTAGGCGACGGCACGGTGACCCACAACACCGCCTTTGTGCTCTCCATCGCCCGCAACGCCGCGATGGACTTCGGCAAGGGCGTCGCCATCTTCTCGCTCGAGATGGCCAACGTGCAACTCGTCCAGCGCCTGCTGTCGATGGAAGCGCAGGTGGACTCGAAGAAAATGCGCTCCGGCCAACTGTCGGACGCCGAGTGGGACAAGCTGCAGCAAGGCATTGAGCGCCTTTCGGCCGCACCGATCTTCATCGACGACACGCCTGCGATCAACATCTTCGAGTTGCGCGCCAAGTGCCGCCGCCTCAAGATGCAGCACGACATCCAGATGGTAATTATCGACTACCTCCAGTTGATGAGCGGCAACAGCTCCGGCAAGCAGACCAATCGCGAGCAGGAGATATCCGCCATTTCAAGGAATTTGAAGCAGTTGGCCAAGGAGATCGGCGTCCCGGTGATTGCGCTGTCGCAGTTGAGCAGGGCCGTGGAGCAAAGGGGCGGGGATAAACGGCCGATGCTGTCGGACTTACGAGAAAGCGGTGCTATAGAGCAGGACGCCGACATGGTCAACTTTATCTATAGACCAGAGTACTACGACATCGACCAAGACCAGGACGGCAACTCCCTCAAGGGCGTCGCCAAGATCATCATCGCCAAAAACCGCCACGGCGAACTTCGTGACGTCACCCTCCGCTGGATCGCCGAGCAAGCCCGCTTCGACAACTTCGAGGCCGTCAACTTCGACTCCTTCAAGCCAAACCTCTCGCCCTTTACCGCCTCTGGCTTCGGTGCCGAAGAGGGCACCCAGACCCTGCAGAGCCGCGTCAACACAGACGACGAGGAGATCATGTTTTGAGGGGACGGAAGAGCATCAGCCTTCCTACCTCCACACCCGCACCCAGTCCACCGCCATGCGCTGCGGATACACCGTCGCGTCGACCCCCTTCTTCCCACCCCAATTGCCCCCGACGGCCTGGTTGAGCAACAGGTACTGCGGCGCATCAAACGGCCACTCCGCCACCGTCGCCCCGGCCCGCTTATCAAACCGGTGGTACGGCTTACCGTCGACCAGGAACACGATTCGCTCCGCGTCCCAGTCTACGGCGTAGGTGTGCCAGTCGGACTCCGCGGTCGGCAGGTAGGTTGCCTTACCAACTTGCGTCCCCTTCACGTGATTAAAGGCCTCGGTGTGGACGGTTCCGTAGATGGAATCCGGCTCGTAGCCGACATGCTCCATGATGTCGATCTCGCCGCAGGCTGGCCAGCCCGCCTCGCTAATGTTGTCGCCGAGCATCCAGATGGCCGGCCAGGTGCCGCGACCGCTGGGCAGCTTGGCACGGGCCTCGATGTAACCGTAGGTCCAGCTCGCCATCCCCTTGGTCGTCATGCGGGCCGAGGTATACGCCGAACCGTCGTACGCCTCACGGTGTGCCTCAATGATCAGGTGCCCGTCCTCGACGCGGGCGTTGCGGGCCTCTCCCTTTCGGTAAAACTGCTGCTCGTTGTTGCCCCAGCCCTTCCCGCCCACCTGGTAGTTCCAGCGCGTTGTGTCAGGCAGCCCGCTGCCGTTGAACTCATCCGCCCAGACCAGGGTCTTCCCCTGCATTGGGCTTCGGGGATGGCAGGCGGCCAGCAGGACGAAGGCAAAGGCTAGGACAAAGAGGTATCGCACGCGACGCAAGGTAAAGGCGTTGCGCAAACCACACCTACGTACCTGCCCCATGGTCACCACCCTTCATCTCGACGACCTCACCGCCCGCGTCGACGACGGCGAACTCATTGCCTTCCTTCGCGGCACCCACGAGTACATCCACCAGAAGGGCAGCCCAGGGTGGCGCAGCTCCGACGCGGAGATGTTTCCGATCATCGGCCCTACCGCAGAGGCAGGTTTTGGCGTAAGCACACCCAATGGACGCGCCGCACAAGACCAGCACGGCCTCCTGCGCGAACTCGACTACGCCCTCGTCGAGGCCACCGACATCCGCGCCGTCTATGAGAAGGTTTACGCAGCCGGCACCGCTGTCGAGAACGCTAAGTTCCCCGCCAAATCGACGGTTGAGCACTTGTCCTGGCCGTATGATTTTCGCTTCCGCAAAACCGTCACGCTCGACGCCAACGGACTATTGGTGAGCTTCGAGATTGAGGGCGAGGCGGGGATGCCATTTATGCTGGGCTACCATCCAGCGTTCCGCTTGACCTCCGAGGAGGCCACTGTTGAGGCCAAGGGCGAGTCAATCAACTTAACGGACGTGATGGACGTCGGCGATCGCGCGTACCACGTCGAAGGTTGTACCGAGGTAGTCTTGCGCGATGGCTCGTCGGGGGCGATTCGATTGCGTACTGAAGGCTTTGGTAGCTTTATGCTCTGGTCGCCGACCGCCAACATGATGTGTGTGGAGCCCATTACCTTTTATCCGTATGATGTGGCGCAAGCGAAGCTACACGAGGGCTTTCGGACTCTGGGGGATGAGGCGGCGAGCTTCTCGGTGCGGATGGAACCGGTGAAGCTGTAAATCTGCGCGATCGCCTTCCATCACGAAGCCGTAAGAACGTTCACTTAAACCCGAACTGATCTCGGAATGAGTGGCGAACCTCCTCGATCGAAAGGCCACCCGAGCTAAGGATTTTCGTCCAACCCTGCCTCCCAGTCGGGTAATGCTTCACGCAAGGGTACGACCTGTCCATCCGGACGGTCGCCTAATGCCTCATCTGGCCCCGGCGACAGTGAGGTTCCTGGTCGCTATCGATGGCCTGGATGCGGCGCAGGACGGCCAGTTTCAAATCCGTGAGTTGCAGAGTGTACAGTTAGCGACTGCCTAGCTTTACCACAACTACTGACGCACGCCCATACATTTTTGCCCACCCTATGCCCAGCATCAAGATCAACTTCCCTAACGCCGAGGGCCATCAACTTTCGGGCTACCTCCAACTGCCCGTCGATCAGGACCCGCGCCACTTCGCGCTGCTGGCGCACTGCTTCTCGTGTACGAAGAATAGTCGGGCGCTACGGGAGATCGCTCGGGCACTCAATATGGAGGGCTTCGGCGTCCTGCGCTTCGACATGACGGGGCTCGGAGAGTCGGAGGGCGAGTTCGGAGAGAGCGGCTTTCGCGAGCAACATCGGGGATATCGTGGCGGCCTACAGCTACCTCGCCGAGCAGCACCAGGCACCGGCGCTCGTGGTGGGACATAGCCTCGGGGGCACGGCCATGCTGTGTGCCACAGGACTCCTGCCGGAGGTGAAGGCGGTGGTCACGATCGGCAGTCCGAGCCAGGCCGAGCACGCAACGCACCTCTTCGCCGAGAGCCTAGAGGAGATCGAGAGCCGCGGCAAGGCCACCGTCCACCTCGGCGAGCGGCCCTTCGACATCACGCTCGACTTCGTACGCAGCCTCACGGAGGCCAACGTCAATGCCGCCTTAGAAAACTCGCGCAAAGCGCTGCTCATTATGCACTCTCCGCAGGACGCCCAGGTTGACATCACCCATGCCGAGAAGATCTACGTCCGCGCTCACCACCCGAAGAGCTTCGCGAGCCTCGATGGGGCCGACCACCTGCTGTCCGACCCGGAGGATGCCCGCTACGCCGGCCAACTCATCGCCGCCTGGGTGGGCCGCTACCTCCCGCGCGACCCCGAAGAAGACGCCGGCAAACTCGGGGAGGCGAAGGCCGTTTCCGTCCGTCTCGGCGATGAGGGCTTCACCACCGAGGTCATGGTGCGCCACCACGGCCTCGTCGCCGATGAGCCACCGTCCGTCGGCGGTAAGGACTACGGTCCAAATCCGTACGAGTTGGTCACTGCTGGACTCGGTGCCTGCACGGCCATGACCATCCAGATGTATGCCCGACGCAAGGGCTGGCACGTGGAGCGCGTGGACGTAGAGCTACGGCACTTCAAGGATTACGCAGCGGATATGAAGGACGCCTCTGGAGTCTACGGCGAGCCGCGTTGCTTCTGAGCGAGAAGCCCTCCAAAATCGATCACTTCGAGCGCATCGTAAGTCTGACGCGGTGCTTTGGACGAAGAGCAGCGCGAACGGCTACTCGAGATCGCGAATCGCTGTCCCGTACACAGGACGCTGGAGGGGGAGGTAAGGGTGGTGACGAAGTTGGCGTGAAGGCGGGGTTGCGCGTTCGGGTCGCTCCAGCGAGTGCGCAACCCGGAGCGGCCCGAACGGCACCGACACTAGGCGCCACTCGCTGGAGCGACCCGAACGGCGCCCTCACCCCACCCGCTCCCGAATCGCCTTTACCGTCTCATCGAGCGCAATGAGGAGTCGCTCAGCCAGTATCGCATTGTCCCGCATGGGTTCCGGCGTCCCCGCCTCCGTGAGAAGATCCGTCAGCGGTTGCGGCGCCAGCAGCCTTAAGGTTGTTCCGTAGCGGTGCGTGTAGTCGTCGACCACGGAGATGGCTCCGGCCGCCACGCTGGCCCTGAGCCCATCGCGAGACTCTTCGAGGTTATTGGCCATAATAGTGAGCAGCGGCACGAGCGCTTCGGGGTCATTAGCAAACTCGATCTCGATCGTCTCGAAGTCGATCGTGGCCTCCGGCCCCCCCACGCCGCGGAGTGCCTCGACCGAAGGCATAGGACCGACCTCCTTAGGCTCGACTTCTCTCCCGACCGGACTAGCGTTTTGCCGAAAGGCGTAGTGTGGCGCGAGCAAGGCGTACAGTGCGCTGCCGGAGTAAGGCTTCGCGAGGTAGCCGGCGAAGACCTCGTTCGCAGTGGTAAGCTCGAGCGATTCGGTGGCGGACAGCGCGTAGATCGGGGTGCCATCGTGATGCGACATGGCGCGGATGCGGGCAGCCACTTCGGCTCCGCCGAGGTCCGGCATGCGCAGGTCTAGCAGGATGATGTCGAAAGATCGGGCTTCCGCGGCGGCAATGGCGCCCACGCCATGGCTGGCCTCGGTGAAGTCCGTACCCCAGGACAGGAGGTGGCGTCGCGCGATGAAGCGGTTGGTCTCGTTGTCGTCGACGTGGAGGACGCGCAGACCGTCGAGGCGCTGCTTGGTGTGAGACGTCGAGGCGCTGGCGTGCAGGCCCTCTTCTGGATTGGGTGCGGCGCAGACCTCGGCCGGGATCGTAAAGTGGAACTCAGTCCCGACCCCGAGTTCGCTCTCGACTTCGAGCTTGCCGCCCAATAGACCCACCAGATGCCGCCCGATCGACAGGCCGAGGCCAGAACTGTCGCCGCGGGCTTGTCCGCCGGCGCTCTGCTCGAAGGCCTCGAAGATCCGCTCAGTGTCCTCCGGGGCAATCCCGAGGCCAGTGTCCTCGACCGCGAAGGTGAGTTGGGCGGGGGCGGTCGCGGCTACGCTCAGTCGGACGCTACCGCTGTCCGTGAACTTGATCGCGTTGCCGAGCAGATTCGTGAGCACCTGCCGCAGCTTACCTCCGTCGAGCGTGTACCAGGCCGTGGGCAGGGGCTCGTAGGCGACCTCGATGGTAAGGCCCTTCTCGGCGGCACTGGGGCGCAAGGAGTGGATAAGCGCATCGCAGAGCTCCTCCACCGACGTAGGGGCGGCGTTGAGGACGAGCTTTCCGCTCTCGGCCTTCGAGAGGTCGAGCAGGTCGTTGATGAGGTCCGACAGTTGCTGGGTCGACTTGCTGAGTTGGTCGACGATGGCGACCTGCCCATCGCTCAGGGGCTCCGACGCGAGGATCTCGGCCATGCTCGCGATGGCGTGCACGGGGGTGCGCAACTCGTGGGTGACCGTGCGCACGAACTCGGAGCGGGCCTCGGTGGCGCGCTCGGCCTTCTTCTTCGCCTCCTGGAGCTGCTGCTCGTAGCGGCGGCGGTTCTCCGCGCGGTAGATGCAGTAGACCTGCCCGCCGCCCTTGAGGCGCTCGGTGGTGACGAAGACCGGCAACAGTGATCGGTCGGCGCAACGCAGGTCGTAGCTCAGCTCCTGCGCACCACCGGCGATGGTCTCGACGAGGGCCTGGTGGTTGGCGTAGAAGAGGCGCTGCCCCATCGGGAGCAAATCTGTGAACCGTTGCCCGGCGAGGTCTTCCGGCTCCCGACCGAGCCAGGTACACAACAGCTGGTTGACCTCCACAATGCGACCGTCCTCATCGAGGATGAGACCGCCGATCGGAAGTCGATCGAAGAGCTTGGCCTGTGCGCGTCGTTTAATTGTCGGAACCTTCGGTGGCGAGGCGTCCCAGATAAGCCAGCATGGCCTCGGCCGTCTCCTGGGGGGCGGAAAAGTTGGGGCAGTGCCCGCGGGCCTGCAGCTGGTGGAAGCTGCCGCGGGGCACCTGGTCGGCGACGTAGCGACCGGCCTCCTCCGGGGCGATGATGTCCTGCGAACACTGCAACACCAGCGTCGGCACGGGGACCTGCGCCATCTCTGCCCGCGAGTCGGATTCGAAGGTTGCTTTCGCAAAAACGTAGGCCACCTCCGGATTTTGCTCGCAGAAGCGCTCAGTCAGGAAAGTGCCGTCGCTCGCCTCACCGGTGGCACCCATGATGTTCGGCGCCATCACCTCCGACCAGCCGATGTAGTTGGACTCCACCGACTCGAGCAGTTCTGCGATGTCCTCGCGCTCGAAGCCGCCGCGGTAGTTGTCTTCGTTGAGGTAATAAGCCGACGGGCCGATCATGACGAGGGAATGGACGCGCGAGGGGATGGACCGGGCCACGGTAGCGTTGATCATTGCGCTCACGGAGTGGCCGACCAGCACGAGGTCGCTAAGGTCGAGCGCTTCGATTACGGCCACGACATCCTCCGCAAACCGATCGAGCTTCGAGTAGGCTACTGGGTCCCAGCCGGTGAGTTGCGAGGCGCTCGTGCCAACGTGATCCATGAGGATGACACGGTACTGGCCTTGCACGTACGGAACGAGCTTGTCCCACATGGCCTGGTTGCAACCGTAACCGTGCACCATCAGCATCGGCTGGCCCTCCCCGCCGTAGTCGCGTACCGCGTGTCGCAAGAGGGTAGCACTGTCCTCGGGCGAAACTGGGTGACTAGCGGAAGCGATCGGCATAAGGTCTAAGAGATTTTGGTCCCGCGAATTTAATACTCGACGCGCAGCTACCTGTACCGACATCGGTCGTTCGCGCACCATATCTACGAATTCATACCATTTATGTTAAGCATGCTCAACCGTAGGTCCACCAGTGGGTCGGCGCTCTGGTCTTGCTCCACGATGCAGTAGGCTACACCCGCGTCTCTGGCCGCTGCCAAGATGGCTCCGAAGTCGAGGGTGCCCTCGCCGACAGGTTGGAAGGCTTTCGCCAAAACCTGTCCCTCGTCGTACTCGACCGCCGTCCCCGCGGTGACATCCTTGAGGTGCAGTACGCGCACGCGGCCGTGAAGCCGTTCGATCAAGTCTACCGGGTCTCGCCCCCCGACCTGCGCCCAGAACACGTCGACCTCGAATTGCGTGAGCGCAGGCTCTAAACCGTGTACGAGGATGTCCCACCCGCACGATGCGCCGTCGGGGGGCCGTGCGACCACTTCCGAGTGGTGGCGCACAACTCCACTGCTTAAGGGCCGGAACTCGAAGCTGTGATGATGGTACAAATGATTCATCCCCGCCGCCCGGATGCGTTCTCCGGCGCGATTGAGTTGCTCGACGCGAAGCTTGTAGTCATCGGCGGTGGCGCGCTCAGGCGGGAGCATGTACCCGAAGACGAGTTCAGTCAGTCCGGCAGCCGCGGCGAGGTCGACGGTCGCCTCGAAGCTGAGCGTCGGTCCGGGGCCGTCGAGGAGTGCCTGATTGCCGGTGAGTAATGTCCAGTGGTAGAAGCTGCTGCGGATAGCGAGACCCAGGTCGTCGCAAATCGGTCCAAGGGTTGGGAGTTGCTCGACGTCCATCAGTTCGACGTGCTGGTAGCCGGCATCGCGAATGGCGCGCAGGGTAGCCTTCGGGTCTGCGGTCAGAAGGTCGCGCACGGTGTAGAGCTGGAGGCCGAGGTCGTCACGGGGTTCGAGCATACGTGGGGAAGGTTTTGCCGAAAGGCCGTAACGTCGACGCTAAGAAAGGGAGGCCCGAGCTGAGTAAGGTGACTTTTGGCTCGTGGACCTGTGTTGCCCTAGCTTGTGCCCCGCTCGAACCGCATGCAATTAGTCCGACATGCGGCTTCGTGATTACCCCTAAATGCCCTTCCTCGTATGCGTTTGATCTTCGCCGCTTACCTGACCGTACTCGCGTCCCTCGTTTTGGCGCAAGCCCCCACCCAAGACCCTATCAATGCCCTCTCGCCGCTTCGCATCGCGGTGGTGCCCATCGAGCCCCTCGTCATAGAGGAGGCCGAGGACATCTACGACGGGCTGGCCGTGGCCATGTGGGAGAACGTCGCCGCGCGCGCGGAGGTGACCTACAATTACGTCAATGTCGCCGCCGCAGACGCCCCGGGGATGCTGGCGCGAGGAGAGGTCGACATGTGGCTCGCGGCCACGCCCCGCACCGGGAGCAAGGACACGACTACCCACTCGCCGATCTACTACTCGAGCACGATGGCAGTAGCGCGTCGCGACGGTAATTCGTACGTGAAAGTGGTGCGGGGACTTTTCCAGCCGGCCTTCTTCGGAGTGGTGGCGGGTCTGTCGGTACTCTTGCTCATCATCGGCACCATCATCTACCTCATCGAGAGGAAGGCCAACGAGGAGGAGTTCGGCGGCAAAGTCTACGAGGGCATCGGCGCGGGCTTCTGGTGGGCGGGCGTCACGCTGACCACGATCGGCTACGGGGACAAATCGCCGCAGACCTTCTGGGGCCGCGCCGTGGCGATGCTGTGGATGCTGGTCGGACTCGGGGTTTCGGCCACGCTTACGGCTACCATCGTGGCGCTGGCGAGCGGTGATTCGGCCAAACTCAAGCTCCCCGACGACCTCCGCGGCGAGCGCAATCTCGTGCTGGCCAACGGTGCCATCGCGCCCTATTTCGACGAACTCGGGATCAAATACGAGACCGTTGCAACTGTAGAAGAAGGCTTCAAGAAAGTCAAGGACCAAGAGGCCGACTATTTCGCGGCACCGCGTATGAAGATCGATCATTTCACGAAGAGCAATTCGAGCAACCTGGCGATCCAGAACTCGCGTCTCGTACCTGAGTATTACGCAATAGGCTTTCGCCAAAACCTACCTCAGGCGGACACCATCTCGATGCTCGTCTCCAATGTCATCAACAGTGCGGTGTGGCCGAAGTGGCTCGACGGGTACGTGCCGGAGAGCGAGCAGTAGCAGAGCTTAGCCCGCGAGCCACTCCCCCACTTTCCGCCGCTCCGAGTCGAAGCTAATGCCGACCTTGACCAGCTCCCGAGCGTCGTCGGCGAAGCGCGTTGCGTAGCCACGGGACTCGATCTGCTCCAGGGCCTTGGCGGCGGGGCGGTCGAGCTTGAACTCGAAAACGTAAATCTTGTCGGCGGTTTCGACGACCACGTCTGCGCGACCGCGCGCGGTGCTCACCTCGGCCGACATGTACGTGCCCAGCAGGCGGAAGGCCAGGAACACGATCGCGTGGAAGAAGCGCTCCGTGGATTCGGCCCAGAGTTCGTGCGGGATCTCGGCGAAGAGCGCGTCGATCATCCGCATGATGTCTTCGAGGTCGCCGCGGTGGAAGGCGCGGTACAGGCGCGTCACGCGCGGGAGCGAGGACCCACTCGGGTACCCGACGTAGGCGTCGAGCAAGTACTGCTCGAGCGAGGAGCGGACCTCATGATTGGGGTACACGAAGCGGTACGTACGCAGAACCTCGTCGTACTCCCCGAGCGTGAGGTAGCCGGTCTGGAAGAGGACCGCGGCCGGGTCGAGGTTCGAGAAGTCGAAGTTAGTGAGGTGGGAGGCGTTAATCTCGAAGTCGGTGAGGTCGTAGCCGCCGTGCCGCTTGACGAGATCGACGAGGAAGGTCGGGGTCGCGGACTCGAACCAGTAGTTGCTCAACTCCCCGCTGAGCAGGAGATTCAAGATCGACCAAGGGTTGTACAGCCGCTCGGGCCCGCCCCAGGAGTACCCATTGTACCACTGTCGGATCGTGTCCCGCGGGACACCGGTGGCGTCGAGCTGCTCGGCAAAGTTGGCTTCGAGCTCGTCCCGCGTCCACCCGACAACCGTGCGTGCCATGGGGTGGAGCGAAATATTCAGTACGTTGTTTAAGGTGGAGAAGATCGACACCTTCGCGAAGGCGGTGATGCCCGGTAGTGAAATACGAACTCCAGGTACGGGTCGGCATCCTTGATGATGGAGTAGAAGCTCCTCAACACATCGCGGTTGGCCTCCGCCTGCGGGACATCGTGGAGGTAGTCGATGATCGGGCGGTCGTACTCGTCGATGAGGACGACCGTTTTGCCGGAAGGCGAGCTGGCGGCCGCGCCGATAATTAGCGACTGGAAGAGGTCTTTAATCGTAGCCCCCCCGCCGCAATGTCTGGTTCGAGGCCTAAACTATGATGAAGTCTGAGCAGCTCTTCGGTGAGGCCTTGCAGCAATGTCTTCTGCTGATAGTCTATCTTTGAGAACTGCACCCAGATGACCGGCCGCTGCATCACGGCGAAGTCCCAGTGGTCTTGGGCGTAGAGCCCGTCGAAAAGCTCACCGGTCCCGGAGTACAGTTCCGCCATCGTCGCGACCGTGAGCGACTTCCCGAAGCGCCGCGGGCGCGAGAGGAAGGCGTACTTGCTGGAGCGGATGACCTTGATGATCTCCGCAGTCTTATCGACATAGACGTAGCCGCCGCGACGCACCTCGCCGAAGTCCTGCAGTCCAATGGGGTACCTCACGCCGACGAAGGTAGTTAAGCAAGGCGGTGGGCCGTACGACGGCGTTTTGGCACCGAGGGCAGGAGGCGCTACGCTTCAGCACCGAGGACGGAGAGGCTTTGCGAGCGTATCTTGGGCGGCGTAGCAACGCGGCACTGCTATCCTCCCCGCCCTCGCACGTTGTCCGATTCTCCCTGCCCTCGGTGCTAAATATGGCGCAGGGCCGGAGGCCCGCCGCCATCACCCTCCCCATCCCAGCACCGCCACCGCCTCGCAGTGCGGCGTCTGCGGGAACATATCCACCGGTCGCGCGCGCTCCAGTTTGTAGCCGCCCTCCACTAACAGCTTCAAATCCCGCGCCTGCGTGGCCGGATTACAGCTCACGTACACCAGTCGCGGCGCGGCCAACTGCACCAGCATCGCCACCACATCGGCGTGCATCCCGGCCCGCGGCGGATCCGTGATCACGACATCGGGCGCGCCGTGGGTTTTGGCGAAAGCCTCCGTCAACACCGCCGCCACGTCACCGGCGTAGCCGACGAAGTTCTCGATACCGTTGAGCTCCGCATTCGCCTCGGCGTCCTCAATCGCGGTCGGGATCTCCTCGATGGCCACGACCTGCCGCGCGTCCTTGGCGAGGTAAAGCCCGATGGAGCCGACGCCCGCGTAGAGGTCGTAGACGTTCTGCGTACCGTCGAGCCCGGCGTATTCGGCCACGACGTCATACAGGCGGATGGCCTGTGCCGTGTTGGTCTGGAAGAAGCTCAGCGGCCCGATCTGAAAACGCACGTGCCCGAAGTTCTCGGTGACGAGTTCAGTACCCGAATCGTGTTTTGGCGAAAGCCCGTACATCGAGTCGTTGAGCTTGGTATTAATGACCGTGTAGACCGACGTGACGAACTCGCAGCGCCGTAAGACCTCTGCGATGTAGGCCTCCCCAGCCTCCTTGCGCGCCTCCCCAAACATGAGCAGGAGCATCGTCTCGCCTGAGTCGAGCACCCGCAGCATCGCCTTGCGCAAGAAGCCCGTGTGCGCCCCCTCGTCGTAGAAGGTGAGGTCCTGCTCGATAGCGACGTCCCGCAGGGTGTTGCGCAGCAGTGTCCCCGCGTTCGTCCTGCAAATGGCAGGTTTGGATGTCGAGCACTTTGTTCCAGGCGCCGCGGCGGTGGAAGCCGAGCGCCTCGCCTTCCGGTTCGTGCCCGAGCGCCATCTCCTCCTCGGTCAGCCAGCGGCGATTGCTGTAGGCGTACTCCATCTTGTTGCGGTAGCGCCGGTCGGTGGGCGCACCGAGGATGGGTTCGAGCTTTAGGTCCAACTTGCCAATGCGGCGGTAGGCATCTGCTACGAGTTGGGTCTTGCACTCGAGCTGGAGCGCGTACTGCATGTGCTGAAAGCTGCAACCACCGCAGGCGCCGAAGTGCTGGCAGAAGGGACTCTGGCGCCTTTCGGCAAAACTCCTGTAGGCAGTTACCTCCCCCTCCTGGAAGACGCCTTTCTTTTTCTTCGCCTCGAGGTCCACCACGTCGCCGGGCACCGGTCCGCGCGCGAACACGACCTCGCCCGTCTCGGCACGCCCGACCACGCTACCGCGCTCGGCAATGCCGGTGATGGTGACATTCGCGAAGGCTTGGGGTAGACGGCGGGGGCGACGGCGGTGAGACATGGGGGCAATAGTACGGGCGACCCCTGGCCTAGGGGTGAGCGAGGCACGAAGAAGACACGAGGGCCACAAAGCAGGGCACACCGATATTCCCTCGTGCGCTTTTTGGTTTGCTAATAGCCTTTAAGGCCTTAGCCCCCTACTTCCGCCCCATCACCAAATAAATAATCGCTCCGATAAAGGGAATCACCCAGATCACCACGCCCCAGATGATCTTCTGCGTGGTGTCCATTGGGGACTTGATCAGGTCGAGAATCGCATAGACGATAAGCGCGAGCGCCAGGAGCCCGAGGATGCCGAACGTCAACAAGGAGCCGCCGAGAAATTCGGCACCACTGTCGCAGGCGGACAGCGAGACGGCAGACAGAAAAGCGAGAACGAGGGCGGAGCGGAGATTCATCAGCGTAAGCTTGTTTAGGGTACTGCCGGACGCAACACCACAACCCACGCACGATGTTTGGACCGGGACTACTCTACCACCACGGCCCGCGTCACCACGCCGCTGTCGGTGCGCAACTCCAGCACGTAGTAGCCCGCCGCGAGGTGAGCCACGTCGAGTTGAGTTTTGGCGCTACGCCCTCCTCCGCGCTGCTGCACGACAACCTGACCGGTGACCGTAAACAGCGAAATTCGATCGACTTGCACCGGGTCATCGAACTCGATCGTGAGGAGGTCACGGACGGGATTCGGGTAGAGCCGCCAGACCATCTGGCCGGGGGCATCGCGAAGGCTGGATACCTGAGCGAACTCGTAGATGCAGCCGTAGCGGTCACGCACGGCAAGGTCGAAAGGTCCCTGGCCAGCGCTGTTGAAGGTACTGTCGAACTGGAACACCCCGCCGTTGAGCTGGTAGGCGTACGGTCCTGCGCCCACGCTGGTGCCGACGGTGAGCCGCTCCCCTTCGAGCGCTAGGCTGATGACCGGCTCGTTCGCTCGGATCACGTTGACTGTGTCGCGCACCTCCGCCCCGACAGCGTCACGCACGGCGACCAGTAAACGACTTACCCCCGGTACCGGGATAAACGTGAACAACGAATCGCAGTTGGGCGAAGGGGCTCCGGCACCGACTTCGCCCCCCGATCCCACCACGAACTCAAATCCACCGACCCCTCCATTCACACAGGCCTCACCTCCGATCGGCGTGAGACCGCTGCCACAAAACACGTAGTTCGTGACGTCCAGTTTGAGAGGTCGCGTCACGTTGCCTTCTAGCGCGTAGGTGCAGACGCCCGCCTCCACGAGCACGCGCTGCACGCCGCCAGTGTAGGCATACCCCACGCTATCGGCAGAGAAGGTGACGCCCCCGTCAAAACTGTACCTCGCGCCCCCGGGCAAGGTGCCCCCCGTCGGCACCACCCGCACCCGGCTGCCCGCCACCTCGACGACGAAAGGGACCAGCGCCTCGAGCGTGTAATCGATGCGCCTCACTACATCGAGCGCATCCACGACGCGAAAGGCGTACGTCCCCGGCGCCAGCCCAGGAAAGTTCGCGTCCGCCTGCAGTGGACCACCCACAACGCCAAACCGATACGGTGCCCTGCCCCCACTAGCCACGAGGGTGACGATGCCCGAGCCATCTTCGGCACAGCCAGGTCGCGCAGTAGCGATCACGCCGAGCGCCAGAGCACCCGCCCTTTGCCCGATCGACACGGTGAACCGTTGATTCGGGAAGTACTCGCCCTGTCCAACCAAGACATCTAGCCGTAGGTCATCAACCGCCTCGGCACCAGCGCTCTCGTAGCTCACCGCCCCGCCGTCGATCGAGGCTTGACTAAACGTATCCATCGCGCCTACCACCGCATTGCCGCGATACAGGCTACCGAAGCGCGGGAGGGCACGCAGCACGTACACCACTTCGCGCGAGGCAACCCCTGCATCCGTGACTTGGAGTTGGGCCGGGCTAATCATCGTGCGTACGGCCGTCCTCGCGAAGAGCGTGTCCGTAGCTACGGCAGCCGCTGAGGCAGTCCCGCGCCGGACCCAGTACCGAAGGTCGAAGCGATCGAGGCTCCCGCCGTCGTCCGCAGCGTTGTCGCGAATTGTCAGCGTCCAGGTGCCGGGCGAGGCCTTCGGCAAGTCGGTGCCGAGCATGCTCACTGCTCTGAAGCGGCCACTGATGCTCGGGACCTCTCTGCCGCAGGTGTTGGTATAGGTCGTGGCCGTAGCCTCGGCGGCGTCAGAGAAGGTCACCGCCAAGTCAGAGCCGCCGCAATCCCCACCGCCAGCCTGCTCGAAGAGCGTACGCGAGGTGCCGTCGGGTAGGCGCAGGCTCCCACTCAGGTCACCGACCCAGGTATGCGTGACGTTTGTCGACACCTCGTATCGGTAGACCGGCCGCGCGGTCGGCACCGTCACGCTGAGGCGGTAGTCAGCCGCCGCACCACTCGAAATCTGTACGCGCGTCGCGACGGAGAGCGCGGTATCAACGAGGTCGAGTACCTGGAAGCCGCGGGGGACTGACCACGGACCGTTGCCACATTCGTTGATCGCCGCCGCGCGCCAGTAGTAAATACCCGGCGCGATTGCCGGCAGCGTAACGGCAGCCAATTCAAGCGTGGTGTCGATGACAGGCCTCGTAAAGATTGGCGAGCGACTCACCTGTAGGCGACTACGAGGCACCCCCGCCGTTGGCTCGAACGCGAACGCTACTTCGGGTTGCGTCAGCCGGGATCCGTCGGTGGGCACGAGCAGTAGTGGTGCCACAGACGGTACGGCCGTCACGCCGATGGTAAGTTCGGTATACCCGATGCGATTGGTGCTCGAAGCAGCTATCCCCCACACGCCAATACGGTACTCGCCGGCCTTCGCCTCCGCCCGGATGCGCACCTCAATGGGAAGCGAGAAGCCAGGAGCTTGTGGCGTGGTCACGTAGCCGAGTTCGATGCCAGCAGGCAGTGCAGAGGTCTGGATATGTACGCTTTCGCTAAAACCGAGTACCGCCCGGCTGCGGAGCGTGTCCCGAAACATGCGCTCTCCAACGCAAGCACGAATCTCCCGCCCAGAACCGCTCAGCACCAAGGTCGGCACGGTAGTCGGCTGCACGGTGAGGACTCCTTTGCTTACGGCAAAGAAGACCTTCCCGTGGCCACGGACGATGACCCGCCCGGTCCGGGCGAGGTTCGGCAGCGTGACTAGGGCTCGGCCGTTGTTGGGCACCCCGACCGCGAGCGTATCGGAGTAGGTGAGTCCACCGTCGGAACTTAGGTAGACGTCAACGAGGTCAGCACTAATCGGGGCCTCTCGCGTACGCCCAGCCCGGTAGACGATCTCCTGCGACGCAAACCCCTGCGCGGTGAGGTTGCTCGTGAGGTTTAGCACTTCAAAAGGGGCCTCTCCGCCCACGGCTCGGACGCGCACGTCGCGGCTTGCGGTCGCTCCGGCGGGTCGGCGGTTATCGCGGACCGTTACCCGAAAGTTGAGGTCCCGCGACACGGTCGGCAGCGTAGCGTACTGTCCAGCGATCGTCGTAAACACGCGCCTCGGCGAGGGGCTTGGCCGCAGCGAACGGAACAGAGGCCCGTCTACATTGCTGCCCACGGGCGGCTGCGGAGCGTTGCCGATGTTGTCCATCTGCTCCCAGGTGTAGGTGAGCGGGTCGCCGTTGGCATCGGTGGCCACGGCGTCCAGGAAAAAAGGCGTGCCCGTGGGAATGTAGTGAAGGTCAGCGAGGGGCGTAGTCGTCGCGAACTCGGGCACTTGGTTGTCGGTGGCGCTAGACGCGGCGCAGCCGCCGCTGCCGGCCAGTACGGTACGGATCTGAGCCAGGCTCGCGGCGTGGAAGTAGTCGTCGCTGCGGTTCTGGATGTTCGGCGAGCAGATGCCCGCGTAGGCCATGATCGTCGACCCCGACCCCGGCTCGAAGGCCGTCCCGTTCTCGCGGTTGTTGGAGCAGCTGTTATAGAACGTGTGCGTGGCCCCGAGCTGGTGACCGATCTCGTGGGCGACATAGTCGATGTAAAAGAAATCCGTGGCCGGGTTGGAGATGCCGGTCGTGCCCTTCCCCTTGCCCCGGGAGGTACAGACGCTCGCAAGACTGGCCAGGCCCGCGCCTTCGGTGGCGAAGACGTGCCCGAGGTCGAAGCCCTCCGTGCCGATGCGCTGCGTGATCTGCGTGTGGGACCCCGAGAGCAGGGCGTTCGCATCGCTGTTGTCGTAGGGGTCGGTCGCACCGTCGAGGAAAATGAGCTCGTCGTTGCGGGGGATAAGTTCGAAAGTGATCCCGAGGTCGCGCTCGTAGACCTCGTTGAGGCGGTTGACGGCCGTCACCATGGCGGCCAGCACAGTGGCCTTGGTGGGGTTGGTCCCGCCAACGGCCTGGGCGTACTCTCCGGTGCACGTGAGGGCGAGGCGGTAGCGGCGCAGGGGGTTGGGGGCTAGCTGGGCGCCTAGGTCCGGGGTCTGCGGTCCTAGATTCGGCGCGACGCGGCTTTGGGCAGAGCGGGTCGGGTCCGCATCGTCGCCTCGCTCGCCTTTGTGGTAGGCGATGGGGAGCGGGGGGCCGGGTTGGTTCGCTTCCGCAAAACCGCAGCTGTGGGTTGCCGGGGCTTGGTCAGCTGCGAATTGGAGGCGGTAGGTGGGCTGCGCTTGCGAAGCACTCGGCTGGAGGTCTGCGCTGGAACTCGTTTTGGCGAAAGCCGCTTCCTTGTACACGACGGCCCTCGACACGTTCGGGCCGCCATAGGCGATCTGCCAGCCAGCCTGCGGACGGTAGGTCGCACGGATCCGCTGCTCGGGGTGGTTTTGGCGAAAGCCGACGAAGGTGCGGAGCTCCGGGTAGCTGGCCTGTAACGCTGCGGACATCACGCGACTCGGCAGGAGCAGGTAGGTGTCCTCCCCACCCTCGGGTGTCGGCAAAACGATGGCGTGCGGTCCGACAGGCGCTTGGTCGACGAACGAGCGGGCTGCTGGCCTTAGCATCAGTACCTCCAGTCGTGCCTCTTCCACGTAGACCTCCCGGTCGGGCGCAATTTGT
Organism: Lewinellaceae bacterium; assembly: GCA_963837005.1. Lineage (GTDB taxonomy): Bacteria > Bacteroidota > Bacteroidia > Chitinophagales > Saprospiraceae > CALDTK01. The sequence continues at coordinate 440,841 of CAWIMC010000020.1, read as the reverse complement.
GCAGTCCCGATGACGGTGCCGCCAATGACCCATACGAAGGCCATTACGAGCTGGCGGACGAGGAGGAATCTGTGAGACATGAAAGTGGGTATATCAGAGCAGTCGCGAAGCTAACGGGCTAGCCTACGCCGTATTGGCGAGCAGGCGGCCCGTACGTCGCGTAGGCGTCAACTGTCTACGGCGCAAAGCACTCCGCGGGTACCTTCCCCCCATGCAAGATCTCCGCCAAACCATCGAGTCCGCCTGGGACAACCGTGACCTCCTCCGTGAATCCGCTACGCAGGAGGCCATCCGTGCCGTGGTCGAAGAACTCGACAAGGGGCGCCTGCGCGTGGCCGAGCCCATCGGGGATGGCTGGCAGGTCAACGAGTGGGTCAAGAAGGCCGTCGTGCTCTATTTCCCGATCTGCCAGATGCAGACGATCGAGGTGGGGCCGTTCGAGTTTCACGATAAGATACCCTTGAAGCGGGACTACGCCGCGCAGGGCGTCCGTGTCGTGCCGCACGCCATCGCACGTCACGGCAGCTATTTAGAGGCGGGCGTGATCATGATGCCGAGCTACGTCAACATCGGGGCGCACGTCGGGGCGGGCACGATGGTCGACACCTGGGCCACGGTGGGCAGCTGTGCGCAGGTCGGTCGTAACGTTCACCTGAGTGGAGGCGTCGGCCTGGGCGGTGTACTGGAGCCCTTGCAGGCCACGCCGACCATCATCGAGGACGACTGCTTCATCGGGAGCCGAGCCATCGTGGTGGAGGGCGTCCGCGTCGGGCGCGAGGCCGTGCTGGGAGCCAACGTGGTGCTCACCAAATCGACCCGCATTATCGACGTGACGGGAGCCGAAGAGGTCGTCCACCGGGGCTACGTGCCCCCGCGTTCGGTCGTTATTCCGGGGGCTTTCGCCAAAACCTTCCCCGCGGGCACGTACCAGGTGCCGTGCGCCCTAATTATCGGGCAGCGCAAAGCATCGACGGATTTGAAGACGAGTCTAAATGCGGCGTTGCGGGAGCACGATGTGGCGGTGTAGTTGGGTTGGCCTGAAGGCGGCGATGGCCGGTGGCGGCGATGGCCTGGTGGCGGCGTTGGCCGGTGGCGGCGTTGGCCTGCGGCGTTGCTGCCGCGGGGGACGCGGCTTGCGCTCCGATTAGTTCTGAGCCATCTCGACCTGTTCGGCTATCATGCTCACTACTGGCGTCGTCTCTACCGGTAGGGTGACCGTGAAAACGCTGCCGCGCCCCAATGTAGACGTCAACTTTAGGTCGCCTCCGAGCTGAGCGACTGTGCGGCGAGCGTGTGCGAGGCCCAAACCATACCCAGCAGACGCTGTATCGGGAGTGGGGATGCGGCGAAACGGTTCGAAGATGCGGGCGTGGTGGGCGCTGGCGATTCCTGGGCCATTGTCGCTGACCTCGATGCGAACCTGGCCGTTGATGCGGCGCACGGTAACGCCGATGCGCACGATGGGGTGTCGGTTGTACGCGACGGCATTCGCGAGGAGGTGCCGGAAGACCCCTTCGACCGCGTCGGGAGGGGCCAGGAGTTCACCTTCCCCGTCAAAGCGGAGGTCGATGACGCGGCCCGGGTATTCGCCGCGGAGGTGGGTGCCGAGTTGCTCGAAGAGCGCCTGGAGGGAGATGCGTTTTGGCGAAAGCCGTACAGCCTGGTGGACGCGCGTGTAGGCGAGCACGGCGGCGACGAGATCGGTCATGGAGGCGAGCCGCTCGTGGGTCACTGCTATGGCCTCGTGGACGGCGGCGTGTACACGATCGGGCAGCCGGCTTTCGAGGGCCCCCACGGCAGCGGTGGCCTGCTGGAGCGGGGTACGGAGTTGGTGACTCACGGCGAGGGCGAAGCTCTCCAGTTCGGCATTCGACCGACGGATGCGCTGGAGGGCCCTGGCGAGATCGGGCGGGGCAGCTACTCGGGAAAGCTGCGCGGCGGCTCTATCGCGGCGGCGCTCAAGCTGGAGGCGGGCGATCACGAGGATCGCGAGCATCAGGGCCGTGGCGAGGGCGAGCAACAGCAGGGCGAGGGCGTCGAGGGAGGACATAGCCAAAGGGATAGGCAAAGCCCAAGCCAAGAAGCTCAGACCTGCGCCCGCGCCGCCCGCCGCGCCGCCGGCAAACTCGCCACGAGTCCGATGACGAGCACGGTCACCACGACCACCAGCACGTCCAGTGGTCGCATCTCGATGGGGTAGGCACTCACCACCAGGCCCTCCGGTACGCGCACGAGGCCAAACTGCTTTTGCGCGGCATAGATGACGACGGCCAGCGCCAGCCCCAGCGCCGCCCCCATGGCCGACAGCAAAAAACCGAGCCCGAGGAAGATACCGCGCACTGTGCCCGCCTGAGCTCCCATGGCCCGCAGGATACCGATGTCGCGCTCTTTCTCCAACACGATGAGCCAGAGGCAGCCAACGAGATTAAAGCTCACCAACAGCAGCACGAGCGTGAGGATGATGTAGCTGAGCCACTTTTCGATGTTCATGAGGCGCAGCAGGTCGGCGTCCTGCTCGCGGCGGTCCTTGACCGTGAAGCCTGGTCCGAGGAGATCCTCGATCTCGTCCGCGACGGCGGCGTAGTCGGCTTTCGCCAAAACACTCAACTCGATGGCCGACGCCTGGCCGGGGAGGCCGAGTAGATCCTGAACGCTCTGTAGGTCTGTGAAGAGGTACTGCTGGTCGTAGTCCTGCTGGATGGCGAAGGTGCCCTGCGGATAGACCGCCCGCACCCGAAACGGCTGGTCGAGCGGCCCCTTTTGCTGGCGTTTGGCGGCGTACACCTGGACCGGTTCGAAGGGATCGCCCGTGTTGACGTCGAGTTTGTTGGAGAGCCCCAACCCGAGCACTCCGAACGAGCGCCCTTCTGCATCACCAAACAACTCAAAATCTCCCTCGATAAGCACACTATCGACATCCGACACGAGCACGTAGGCCGAGTCCACGCCCTTGACTTTCCCAAACGCCCGCGAGTCCCCGTACTCGAAGAAGGCCGTCTCCTCGAGGACCACCGACACGTCGGCCACGCCCGCCACTGCCCGTACGGCCCCAAAAGGAAAACTGTCGAGCGCGAAGGTCTTCCCCCTGGCCGGCGTCACCTGTACCGCCGAGTTGAACTTCCCGAACATGTCCCCGATCACCTGTTCGAAGCCGTTGAAGACGCTGAGCACCAGCAGCACGGCCGCCGCCCCGACAGCCAGTCCAGACACGCTCAGCGCCGTGACCAGATTGATGACGTTGATGGACCGCCGCCCGAACATATAGCGGAGGGCGAAGCGGAGGGCGAGGGGCATCGAGCGGTATGAAGTGGAGGAGTAGAAAGTTGCAAGTGGCCGTTCGGGCGCTGGCGAGCGCAAAGATGGACCAACGAGCACACGATAGCTTTGCCGCCCAGCTGCGCCCCCACGGTCACTTTCCGCTTTCCACTTTATCGCTCTCCCACTTTGAAGCTACTCCTCCTCGCCTCCGGCTCCGGCTCTAACGCCGAGCGCATCATGGCCTACTTCGACGAACGCACGGACGCCAGGGTCGTGGCCGTGCTCTCCGACCGCAAGGAGGCCGGAGTACACGCGCGTGCGGCGGCGCGGGGCGTCCCTTCGGGCTGGCTTTCGCCAAAACAACGGACGGCCCCAGGGGAGATGCTGCGGGTTCTGCGGAAGCACGATCCCGACCTCATCGTACTCGCAGGCTACCTCAAGCTGGTGCCTGCGGACGTGGTGGCGGGTTTTGCCGAAAGGCTCATCAACATCCACCCAGCGCTACTCCCCAAGTACGGGGGCGCTGGAATGTACGGGCGGCACGTGCACGAGGCGGTGGCGGCGGCGGGCGAAACCCATTCCGGCATCACGGTCCACCTCGCCGACGAGGTCTACGACCGCGGGGGTGTGCTCTTCCAGGCTACCGTGCCTATTGCGGCCGGGAGTACTCCAGACGAGATAGCCGCGGCTGTACTAGCACTCGAGCATAGGCATTACGCCCCCGTGATCGCGGCGCAACTCCGACGCCTCGCCACGCGAGCCGTGGCCTAGCCAGCGCCCCCCTTTCTGTAAGCTCGTATCTTTGCGGTTCCGAAAGCTCGGGTCACCGGCCTTCGTTAGTACGCCCGTATGATGTTGACTGCGCTCCGAAACCTTTCTCTCGTCCTGTGTCTAGCCCTGGGGCTGCCGGCCTCCGCGCAGGAGATCAGCTACAAAGAGCACCTCAAACTGGCCGAGCGCTTCCTGGCCCTCGGGGAGCACCTCAAGGCCGCCGAACAGTACGCCGACGCCTACCTCATGAAGCCGCAGAAGACCGAACTGGCCTTCGCGGCAGCCGAGGAGTTCTACCTCGTCAAGGACTACACGCGGGCGGCGGCCCACTACGCACCGGTCGTAAGAGAGTGGAAGGAGTACCCGCTGGCGGGCCTGCGATTTGCGAGGAGCTTGAAGCAGGACGGGGAGTTCGACCGGGCCACGGCGGCGTACCTCGACTACCTGAGCTTCTACAAAGGCAGCGATCTGCCCATCTTGAAGAGCATCGTCGAGATGGAGGTCAAAGGGGCCGAGATGGCGCGACAGTCGCTGCGAAACTTCAACCCCGACATCATCGTGGAACCCTTCTCGACCTCGATCAACGAGCCGAGCAACGAGATGGCCCCGATGCCGCTGTCGCCGGAGACGGTCTACTTCCTGAGCGATCGGCGCGGCCCAATGCGCATGTATCGCAGCTTCGAGGCCGGGGGCAACTGGCAACCCGCCGAGGCCGCGGACCAGTTCCCGATCGTCGCCGGAAAGCACATCGGTCCGGGGACGCTGAGCCCGCTCAAAGACCGGTTTTACTTTAGCCTCTGCGACCAGCGCGAGGTGATGACGCAGCCCACGGCGGCTTGTCGGATCTACGTGGTCCAACGTTCGGGCGGAAGCTGGTCGACGCCGCAGCCACTGCCCTCCTACATCAACACCGACGGCAACACCACCTCACACCCCTACGTCTACCGCGAGGACGAGCGCGAGGTAATGCTGTTCGCCTCGGACCGCCTCGACGGTTACGGCGGGATGGACCTGTATCGCTCGGAGCGCTACCTCAATTCGGGGGCGCTCGATTTTAGTTTCCCGCAAAACTTAGGTCCGGTGGTAAATGGCGTCGGCGACGAGGTGAGTCCGTTCTACAATCCGACCACGATGACGCTCTTTTTCGCGTCGAATGGGTACCTCAACCTCGGCGGCTACGACGTCTTCTCGACGCAGGGCGGGCGCAACGGCTACAACGTTCCTAAGAACATGGGTGCCCCGATCAACAGCGCCGCCGACGACTACTACTACCGCGAGATACCCGAGACCAACCTCGCTACCCTATCGAGCAACCGTGCCCTGCGCGACGCCAAGACCCGCACCAATAACGAGGACCTCTACCTCGTCAGGCCGGGCACCCCGAAGATGCCGCTCAGTCTCCAGGTGGTCGACTCGCTCTCGGAGCTCGGCCTCGGCGGCGTGATGGTGACGGCCTTCGTAACGGAAGCCGACGGGCGCCGTCGACTCATCACCACGGCCCGCAGCGATGACGGGTTTTTCTCGGTAGAGCTCCCGATGGGCACGGAGGTGACGCTCGACATCCGGCGCGAGGACTACAAGCCCGTCGAGCGCGTGGTTGCGATTCCGAAGTCACGCCGCGAGGGCTTTCAGCTCCCGCGCATCCGCCTCCAGCGCATCGTGGTGACGCTGGCGGACGTCCAGCAGATCGAGTCCAACCGTACCGAGCCACCAATCGGAAGGATACCCACCGCACCCGCGGGGACACCCCGCAAGAGCGACACAGGCGTGTCGAGCCCCCCTGTACCCGTTCCGCAGGTGCCTGTCGAGCAACCCGTTTCGACGCCCGTAGCATCAGCCCCGCCGCCGAGCCCACCGGTGCTGATGTCGACGCCAGCACCGCCACCTGTCCCGGTGCCTGTCGTTTCAACGCAAGTCCCTGCCCCCAAACCGGAGCGGCCCGACGTGGCACCTGCTCGTGAGTACCGCATCCAGATCGAGGCGCGGTCGGAGTTCGAACCTACCCATAGCCGCTACCGCTCCGTTAGCGCGATTGGTGAGCTCTCTGGGGACTACTTCTCCGACAAAGCTTTCTACCGAGTGTTCGTGGGGCGGTATGGCTCTCTCGAGGAGGCTCGCGCCGAGCTGGGCAGCGTGCAGGCGGCGGGTTTTGGCGACGCGTACGTGGTGGCGTTTGACTTCGGGACGTACCGGGGAATGGCGCGGAATTAAGGCAGTTGTTGAATTTTTGAAGGTTGAATTGTTGAGGCCTACGGGACGCATTCAACAATTCAACCTTCAAAAATTCAACAATTATTTCCCATCCTGCCGCGCGAACACCCGCTTCATCAAATCCGTCGTACGGGCGTTGACGTTTTGACGGATGTCGAGTTCCTCCTTGGCAACCATCGCGAAGAGACCATTGAGGGCCTGTTGGGTGACGTAATCGTCGAGTTCGGGATTGACATCGGTGACCAGGGGGATCTGGTTGTACTTCCCGACCGCGTCGCTCCAGTACTTGCGCGCCTGAAACTTGTCGAGCGAGCCGATGATCACGGGTTTGAACTGTGCGTAGAGAGCCTGGTAGGTCTTGTCGTTGAGGTAGGTGGTGGCGGCGTCCTTTGGTCCCATGAGGATATTGGTGGCGTCGGCGAAGGACATCTGGCGGATAGCGTCCTTGAAGATGGGCGCGGCCTGCTTGGCGGCGTCCTCTGCACCGGCGTTGATCTTCTCGAGCACGACGGCTTCTAGGTTGGAAAAGCCGGGGATGACCTGGAGGCGATCGGTGACCTTGCGGGCCTCCTCAGGCAACAAGATCTTGTAGGGGCTCTCGAAGTAGCCGTTCTTCTGGCTGAGGAGGTTGGAGCCCGTCGTGATGCCCTTGTCGAGGGCTTGCTTGAGGCCCTGACCGATGTCGTCGTTGGAGAGGGCGAGTTCGCCGGCGGTCTTCAGAACGCGGTCCATGGTGGTCGAATCGCAGGCCGGCGTCATGATCAGGATGAGGAGGCCGGTAAAGAGAGCGGGGAGTTGGCGCATAATGGTCGTTGGTTACGAGCCGTAGTAACGTGGCGAGGGGGGAATTGGTGCAGGGGACAGCTTTCGCCAAAACTCGACCCGACGCCTTTCACACCGCCTTGTGCTTATGTGCTGAACACGCCCCCTCCGCCCTACGGTTACCTCAAGCATGTCCAGCCTCTACCGATCCGTCCTCACTTGCCTCGCGCTCGCACTGAGCGTGCCGATGATTTTGGCGCAAGCCGACCGCTCCCCCGTACCCGTCGAAGACAACCAGTTGCGCACTCCCGACAGCGACGTACTCAGGGTGGTCGTCAATATGAAGGGGTCTAGCGGATACGCGGCGGCCGATGTCCAGGTCGCGCTCTATGACATGCCGAGCGGCAGGCTCGCGGCCAGCGGCACGACCGATGCGATGGGCTCGATCTCCCTCGAAGCACCCTTTACGGGCAAGTACCGCCTCGAGACCTGTGACCCGCGCTACTTCTCGACCGGGGCCGTGATCAACGACTGCGGCAGTGACGGCGAGCCCACGCTGATGTGTGTGGAGGGCTTCGACTTTTTCACGTACGACGACGCCGCTGAGAAGACGGGGGCCGATCACATCCTCCTCGCCGAACTCGAACTCGACAGCCTCGCCGTGGGCCAGATCGTGGACCTGGACAACATCCTCTACGACTACGACAAGGCGACGCTGCGACCTGAGAGCCAGCGAGAGCTAGACCAACTCGTTCGTGCCCTCAATAAGCTCCCCGGTCTGGACATCGAGTTGCGGAGCCACACCGACTCCCGCGGGTCGGACACCTACAACCAGGACCTAAGCCAGCGCCGGGCGCAGAGCGTGGTGGACTACCTCGTTGCGCACGGCATCACCAACAAGCGCTTTACGGCCAAAGGTTTTGGCGAAAGCCGATTGCTCAATGAATGTGCAGATGGCGTGGAGTGCAGCGAGGAGAAGCACCAACGCAATCGTCGCACGGAGTTCGAGATTAAGGCGTATGCGGCAACGGAGTGTCCAGAGTTGGTCGAGCGGTAGGAGGAGTGGTCTACGCCTTTCGGCAAAACAGGCCAAGGGGGCATAGGGCTGCTGCTTTCCAAGAGACCTGTACTCGACCAGCGCTGATGGACCGAGCTAAGGTGCAGAGGGTAGGCTTAGAGCGTGTCTGAAATTACGAAAAGACAGGTGTGATAGGGTCGAAAATACTGACTGTAGTATCCTGTACGTCACTGAACAGACCATACCGCTAGACCTTTTTGCAGATTGAATCTTTCTGGGGAGTGGAACGCAAAGCCGCTACGCTACACAAAGGAGACGCAAAGTGCGCAAAGGCCCGTCGTACTCGAGGGAGGGCGCAAGGGCGCTTCGCGCTGAGGAGAACGCAAAGGCCCGCCAAAGCTTGATTTGTACTGAAGCAAACATAAATGTCTAGCGGCATGGAACAGACAAAACACATCCAAGCAGTATGCCCGGATGACCGACGGCCAGTGGCACAAAGTCGAGCCTTATCTCGACAGCGATCGCAAGCGTAAGTACGACATCCGCGATATCGTCGACGGCATCTTCTGGCTCGCACGTACTGGAGCAAAGTGGCGCAATCTGGACTCCCAATTCCCTCCTGATCGAACGGTGATTAACCACTTCGCGAAGCTCTCCCGCAAGGGGTCCCTGAAGCGGATCAAAGAGGTGCTCAACCGAATGGAGCGTTGCGAGGTCCGGGTCGTGAGGAGTCGCCGAGCTTGCTACTACTTGAGAGTAGACGGTTACCTTGTACCCGCGAACGAACTCCTTGGCGACTTTCATGGAATCGAGGCCGTACTTGTCAGCGTTGGTGCCGTTGGAGAACTCGCCGTTGAGATAGTACTGGGCGAGCTGACGCTTGAGTGACGGCGGGTAGTAGCCGCGCCTGCGAGTGGTCATGAATTTCACTTTCTTGGTAGTCAAAATGTGGCGTTGACGGTAAAGCTATTGCCCGACTGCTCAGTTTTCACCGACACTGGTCTACTGCTTTCGACCCATTGCGAATTGGTCAAACCATCGGCATTAACTTTCTCCTGCGTCATTCCGGTTGGATCGGCCAAACGTATTGGCTTATTAAAGCCGGATGAATAAGGTAAGGCATCTGGCATCAGTGCCGCCAGTGGATGGACGACCGTAAACCGCCGGATTGACCTCGTGTCGAGTGAGGCTATCCTTGTGTCAATCTGAGCCATAAACTCCACATAGTAGTCAACATTCCTATAACAATTAATATAGTACCCCCAATAGGAATTGGCGTATTACCTACACCCTCAATCCGAAACGAAGATGGATTGCGTTTATTATATACTATATGAACAATATCTGCATTGGAAACTTCTTCTTGGTCATAAACATACGGCATGTATAACGATTCTGTATAGATTTGATCTCCCCGCGCCTGATATGTCACACGGACTGTATCATTGGACAGGGAGACTAAGTTGCCAGCTGTGTCCACCCCATTCCAGTAAAGACTGTAGTTTGGCCACTGAAGTAGGATAAACAAAAGGGTTACACCTGCGCATAGTAAGACAAACCCCAAAGTAGGTGGTTCAGTTTTATTGGGCTTAAGGGTTCCATTCATTATAAAGATTCTGAGTAAAGCTTTTGACCGTAGTTCCTACCGACGCACCTGCAGCCGTTCCGGCACGTGCACCGACTTTACTCGCTTGAGCATCCGCAGCAGCCCGAACTGTTTGTTTTACCTCAGTACGAACCGCCGACCGTGCTGCTGTTTTTTCTGCATTCGTCGCGAACGAGCCGAGAGTCTTAACAGCGGCACGCTGCGCTCCTTTCACAGCTTGACCACTCGTAGCGGTTTGAATTGAAGCTGCAACAGCTGGAGCTGAGCGTGCTGCTGTAGCTACGACCGGTTTAATTAGAGCGCCGACCCCTGTTCCTAACACAGCTGCTCCACCACCAACTAGCATGTTCGAAGCGACCTCTGACCTACTAAATGATGATCGAGTTCCGATGGCAATTTCGGCCCCCTGCGCCAAAGGTTCTGCAACAGCATTAGCTCCTGCTCCTACTGTAAATCCTACGGCCGCGCCTTCTATCGAAGCTCCGGAAACGCCTAAATAAGATAAGCCAGCGGGGCCGGCAAAGCCCAAGGCCCCACCTACTATTGCTCCTTGTCCTCCATCAATTAGTGCTTGTCCCCAATTGATGTCACCATTCCACGCTTGGGTACCAATTGAGATTAGACCTCCGACCACAAAACCAACTCCGGCACCAATAGCGCCAGTTCCACAATTAGGACATTTTCCATCGGGATCAGTAAGATTAGTTGGGTTGTTCCAAGCGTAAGCGTATGGGGATTTATCAACCTGGTTCGGGTGATCGGCCAACGGATCGACGGCCGTAAACCCCTGCGCACTTTTCGACCGGGGTCGCGCGCGCGTCACGCCCCACGGCGTCACCACCAGCTCCTCGAGCGCGTCCGCGTGTGTACAGGTCCTCGTCACGGCCGTAAAGCTAGACCCAGAGCGACAATGTTTCCCCGCCGATGCTGCCGGACCCGGAGCGCACCCTCCGCGCACCTTGCGTGCGTACGCGTCGGTGGCGCGCCGCCCGGCCGCGTCCCCGTCGAGCATCAGGCACACCTCCTCGAGATTCTCTAGCCGGTCCAGCGCCGCGGTGTGCTCGGCCGGCCAGCCGTTCGTACCGTAGAGCCCGACCACGGCCCACTCCTTACCCAAGGTCACGGCCTGCACGACGCTCGCCGCATCTATCACGGACTCGCACAGCAGCACCCGCCGCACGTCGGGCGCGGGCCACCGCGGCCACAGCCCGCGGCGGTCCCGCAGGTAAAAGTGCCGCCCGCCTTTATCGTCTACACTCCGGAAGTACAGACCGCCGCACTGGCCATTTTCACACTAGTGTAGCTGCTCGGAGTTGTACCCGACGGCCGCCCCGGCGGCGTCCAACGCTTTGTAGTCCAGGCCGCGCGACTCCAGGTATCCGCGGGCCACTGTCGACAGCGCCGTGCCGGCGCGCATCGTCGCGAAGACTTTCGCGAGCACGGCCGCGCGCGCCGCATCCTTCGGCCGCCACTCGGTTCGCGCTCGGGGCCGGTGTCGTTTGTGCGCCCGCACTGCTTACCGACGGCAGCGCCCCGGCCATCGCCTTCGCCCGCAGGATCGCCTCGTGCTTCGTGCACCCGTCGGCCTCGGCGATGATCTCGATCACGTCGAGGCTTCGGCCGTGCGTGCGGCACCCGCCCGCAAAGCAGTACACCGTATTCGTCTCGGGGTAGGTCTGCAAGGAAGGCGACTGGTCGTCGTGGAACGGGCACCGCATCCGGCCGCGGCCGTCTGGTCTCTAACCGTAGTGTGAGAGCACGCGCGAGAGCGGGAGGCGAGCCTTGATCTCGGGGATCTGCATAGGGGCAAAAAAGTTTGGGGACTACTAATCTGTGGCGAACGTACCACATAAGTAGTCAAGCTCCAAACATATCCGCAGCGCAGACACCGATTCAGTAGCGTATTTTTGCCGCATGCCCGCAAAAAGAGTAGCGAACACCACTGATCCGGAGCCCGCCGACGCCCTCGCCGCCGATTTCGGGCAGCGCCTCGGAGACGCCCGCAAGGCGCGCGGGCTATCGCAGGATGAGGTTGGCCAGCGCGCCGGATTGCGTGGGGCGGTGGTCGGACGCTACGAACGCGCTGAGGCTCGACCCTCGGTCGAGATTGCCGCAAGACTCGCACAAGCGCTCGGCGCATCGCTCGACTACCTCACGGGTGTACGCAACGACGACCTCGACCCGGAGACCGCCCGTCGCATCATCGCCGTCCAGCAACTACAGCCTACCGACCGCGAGCACGTGTACGCATTGCTCGACGCCTTCGTCTCCCGCAAGCGGCTCGATGCGGTTCTCTAGTGAAGCGTGTTGGGGAACGTATCGGGTGGTGTCCAAACACTTACACACGCGAGCTCTTAAGTCGACGAATCGACTATTTCTACCAGGTACCAGCTATTGTTCCGACAGATAAAATAATGCTCAAAGTATACGCCCGTATCCAATACCTGTAGGACGACACTAGCGGTATCGGATCCTACAAAACGAGTGACCAAAGACACCTTGCCTTCCCATTCGGCGTCGGAGAAACCTACGGTATTTACGGTGATTAACTCCTTCTCCGCTGTGCCTTCGTACGACTCTCGACTAACACTTATAGGATTTTCAATACGGGACCGCTGGTACAAGGTATCGGATTTAAACCGGTCGAAAAACGCGCTAAAATTTTCAGAACATAGCGACAACCCCATGTCGGGCTGATCTTCTACAGCTCTCGCTTCAACAGTGGAGCCATCGCTGGGGGGCTTAGCCCGGCAGCCAAAAATGACAGTGCAGATAACAATCGTCAATATCCGAAGCACGAGTATGATTTTCAAGGTCTAGTCACATCTGATTTGATGACCGTAGGGAACTTATCAGGATTGAATACAGGTGGGCGCCAGTATTGGGTGTTGTCTTGGGGCATGGGGATAATAGACCCCGATGGAGCGAACCGTGGCGGCGGTGGGGTATTCGGAATCCACGATTGAGGGTCTACAACGTTCTCTGCAGTCTTGTCTTTTCCTTCCGTAGGATCGTACGGTTCCCATTCCTCATTAGTCGCATTGTATTTTTCTATTTGGTAGTGTAAGTGAACCTGACCACCAAGTTCATCACCCATCCTAGATCCACCAATGGCTCCAATCTGTGCGGTTTCCGAAACTTCCTGTCCATCCTCCACATGAATAGCACTAAGGTGAAAGTACTGGGTACGGAAGTCGCCGGCCGGAGACGTAATCGTCACTGAGCGAACTGAATTCCCAGATGTGGATTGCTTTACAGTAACGGTGCCATCGTGAGCAGCCATCACGGGAGCCTCGAAGTCGAATGAACCTCCTCCAAAATTTATGTCTAACCCTTTATGGTTTTTACTCGCGTAAGACAGACCACTATTACGACGGCCGAACCATGAGTCAATGCGGAATGGCTGACCTTTAAACAAGGCCGCAACAGGAATTGGTATCGCTCCAGATGGGTCCAGGAACGCTATTGGATTATTGAAGGCATAACTGTACGGGCTATGACCCGGCATGCTGCTCGCCAACGGGTCAACGGCCACAAACCCCTGCGCCATTAACATGCTATCACCACGGCGAGAAATAATAAGCCGACGCAAAATACATTCCAACACAACCCAGCGATCTTAACTTTACTCGGCTCGGCTGCATGTGCCTTTATAATATCTGGAAGTATGTAGTCAAATGTCTTATAATAGAATGCGGCTAGACAAGCCGCTATCATGAGTCCTGTGCCCAGCGCTAGACCAAGAGTGATATTTATGCTAGCTCCAACCATACCCAAACACAGCATAATAATAGCTGAGGTTACGAAAAATGCGGAAATGAAAACTAGTCGGGTTGATTGGAAACGAAGATCATCTGCATCGAATTGGGTAGTAAAGTCTTGCCAAGTCTTTAATTGGTCCGCAATTACAAGCACCAGAAGCTGATAAGGAGAATTCATGATTTGAAGTTGTTCAGACATTAGAGTTGGTCGGCGGCAACTTACTGGTTACCAACACTGTTTTGTGGAGAACTTAAGCCTCGGTTATGCCCATCCGACACGAAGATATCAAAGATGATCGCCAGTGGCGCGCTGCCACCGGAGTTACACGTGAACAGTTCGCCGACCTCACCGCGCGCTTCGGCCGCGCCTATGAAGACCGCTTCGGTAAGACGATCGCCGAGCGGCAGGGCGGCTCCTCGCAGAAGCCAACGTTCACCACGTATGCCGAACAGTTGTTCTTCCTGCTTTACTCCCTGAAGTCCGGCCTCACGCTCGATTTGCTCGCCCTTTCGTTCGCCTGCGCGCGCTCGACCGTCGTTGCGCTCCAGGCCGATACCCAGGCGACGTTCCAACGGGCCCTGGTGGCCGGTGGCTACCACCCGAAGCGCGCCTACAACTCGCCGGCCGAGTTCCTCGCCGACTGGCAGGCGGAAGCTCCGTCGGTGGTCCTGCTCGACGCCACGGAGCACCGACGCCAGCGCCCCGGGGATCGGGACGCGCAGAAGTCGACGTACAGTGGCAAGAAAAAAGCCCACACCACAAAGCTGACGATCGCCGCGACGCTTGATCGGCGGATCAAGTACGTGAGCGTACCGTACGAGGGACGTGTGCACGACTTCACGCTCCTCAAGGCGGCCTTCCCGCCGGAGGCCGGGCGCTGGTTCGGCGGCATGGAGGTCCACATGGACCTCGGTTACCTCGGGTTCGAGGGTAAGTACCCAGGGGCGGCGGCGGTGTCGATCCCGGCGAAGCGACCGCGGGGCGGGGAGCTCTCCGACGAGGATAAAGCGAGCAATAAAGCAAAAAGTAAGGTCCGCGTGAAGGTGGAGCATGCCATCGGAGGAATGAAGCGATTCCGTGTTTTATCCGACCGATTACGTCGCCACGATATGAAGGCTTACAGCGCGATAGTGGGAATTACGGCAGGGTTGTGGAATTACAACGTGAGCACCAGTAAATGCTAGCCGAACATGTCTATTATCTTACCTCAAGAATTCATATCCGAAAAATCTATACTCATGCGGGTGGTGGTGTCGGTACATAGCCCTACGGTAAGGTGCAAAGCTGGTAGCAATACGTCCCATCTCGCATCCAACACCAACTGCGATGCCGTAAGGTGCTTTGTTAGAAGCATATGCTACACTTAATTCAGCACCCAAACGGATTTTGGCAGCCGTTCCTTGACTCGACTGCGAATAGTCGTAGGCTTCTGATGCTGCTCCTACAGCACTAAAAGCCGTAGATGCACCACCAATAATGTTGCGCATAGCTTTTGCTTCGGCAATGACCGGAGCATATTTGTTCGCAGCCTGTGCCCAGCTTGTATATGCATGTCGACCGTTTCGGCCTAGAAATGTGTTAAATTTGGTACTATAATGGTACTCCGCCAAAATACCAGTGGTTAAGGACATGTACCCAAATCCTGTACCAGTTGAACTTAGCAATTGACCGAGTCTGCTAGCAGCTTCCAAGTTTACTCCGACCACTGCCCCCGAATACGCGATTTGGAGCCTACTATCAACGACATCACTACTCTCCTCGTCTCCTGCCCATGGATTGTGTATCAGTGTTTTACTGTGCCAGCTCTGTATCCGCGCCTGTTGGATCTCATCTGTCCTATTATCGGCTCTATACTGTCCAGCTAGACTTGGGTCAGCTCCCGGTCTACTACTTTGCATCCACTGTTCATTAGTTAAACCATCTGCACCTGTGTTTTCAGGAGCCATACCGTTCGGGTCCGTAAAATTGAGAGTATTGTTGAAGGCATACGTATAAGGCGACGTTCCTGGCATCAGCGCCGCCAGCGCATCCACCACCGACCACCTCCCAATCGCTAGATCAAGCCATCTCGCCCCGTAATCCTGCCAGTTCAGCCCAATCTCGGTGACCTCCTCCTTGCCGGTGTAGGTGTACTCGTAGTCCTGGCCGCGCGCACTCGCCTGATCATCGATCCGCAAGCCAAAAGGGTAGTAGTCGTCGACCTGGAGCACGACGGCGTTGTACACTAGTGGGTCTCCGGGCTCCCCACCCAAGACGTACCGACCGTCCCGCTCGTCGAAGTATCGGTCGCGCAGCACCACACGGGCCGAACCGAGGTGGTCGCGGAGGACAAACTCGTAGGTCCATGCGTTGCGAGTGGCGGGGTTGTCGAACTTCGCACGGCCGTGGGCGTGGCCGATCGCGTAGGGCGTGGTGCCGCGGTACTGCACCGCGCCGTGGGTAGACTCCTGGCTTAGGAGCGTATTGTTGGTGGCGTACGCGCGCTGGCGCCACTTGCGACCGAGGGCGTCGTAGGTCAGTTCGAGGCGGCCCTGCGGCGTGGTGATCCTCCTCGGCATCGAGAACACGTCGTAGACGACGGTGATGCCACGGGCCTGGTCGGTTAGCAGTTCTCCAGCGGCGGAGTATCCCAGGGCGCTGGGGCCGCTAGGACGCCCGGCGCCGCGCCCGCTATCGTCGGCTAGGCCTGTCAAGCGCTTACCGGTGTTTACTGCTGTGTAGGTGTAGGTGAGGTCGTCGATCACTCCATATGTTGGAGGCCCTGCCGCGGGATTGTAGGGCTGCGTCGTGCCTTCGCGCCAGAGCTTGGTGACGTTGCCGTCGGCGTCATAGATGTACGAGGAGGAGTACCGCCCGCTGGCCACCCAACCGCTCGCCTGGCGGTCTGCGAAGACGGCGACCTTGAGGCGTCCGTAGGCGTCATAGGTGTAGCCGTACGCCTGTGCGCGGCGTCCGGCGCTCTGCCAGACGGCCTCCGTGATCTCGCCGCCGCGGCGCAGGGGGGCGCTCGTGACGTGGGGCTCGAGGTGATATTTGAGTTGGAGCGCAAATACGTCGGCGAGGACATTCGGCGAGGACCCCGTGCCCGGACCCGGACCCGGACCCGGGCCTGGGCTATTGCCAGCGCCCGCCCCGGCCGCGGCGGCGGCCATCGCGAGGGACGGCTCGGGGTCGACGGTCCCGGCGACGAGTTCTTCGAAGATCGGAGCCATGCCTTCGGCGGCCACGCGGGCAACCTGGACGCCGCTGAGGTCGAGCACCGCGGTGTCGAGGGCGCGGGCGAGTTTTGCCGAAAGGCGTAGCGCGAGTTTCGAGATGGGTACGTGGTCGTCGGAAAGGCCTTCCGAGCCGTAGGTCCACAGGTCGGAGGCGTCGATGGAGACTTCGTAGAGCCGGTCGTCGTAGGGGAAGCCGGCGACGAGGCCGGGGGCGGTCGCAGGGGTGAGCAGGAGGGCGACGTTGCGGTTGAGGTACTGGCGTTGGGCAGCGCCGGTGTCGTTGACGACGTCGTAGGCGATACGAAGCTGGAGGTAGCCGGCGTAGGTGTCCTTGGCCTCGCCGGCGGCGGGGGCGGGGGTGCGCTTGCCCCGTTGTGAGGTGCCAGGCTTCTTGCCGGTGACCACCTCCTGGCCGAGGAGGGTGCTCGGACGGAAGCGCGCCGTGATCTGGACGGGGTGGAAGGCGTGCGTAGGGGCGTTGGGGAGGGAGTCGCGCCACCAGGAGGCGCTAAGGACGCCAGTCGCAGGGGCGGAGGTCGGGATAGCGTAGCCGAGCGCGATCAGGCGGGTCTCGGTCCGCTTTCGGCCGTTGTAACTGCGTCGATCGACGGCGGCCTCGTGCTGGGCCAGGGCGAGGAGCTTTTTGGTGCTGATCTCCCCGGAGGCGTTGCGGACGGCCCCGCGGTCGCCGCCGCACCGCACGCACGACCCGTCCTTGCCGTAGACGTCGAACGGGACGCGGAAGCGGATGTCTCGCGCACGGTCGAGGAACTCGACGTAGTCTAGCGGGACGCCGGAGATGAGCTCGGCCTTACCCGTCGCGGGGTCGTAGCGGAAACGGCCTTTGGTGACGGGGTCACTGTCGAGGACAGCCCCGAGGTCGGCCCAGACGGCGGGTAAGTCGTCGGCGGGGTAGGGGTAGTTGAGCGGGAGGGACTCACCGCCGCCAGTGCGGAGGTCGACCACGACGAGTTCGGCCTCGGAGGCGCCGGCGGGCTTGGAGGTGATGGCACGGGCTGCGGTCGTGGGAGGCACGGGTTCAAAGGTAAGACTGGAGGCCGATACTTCGCAGCCGATGCACTCAGTGCCGGGAGCCGTGATCATGAGGGGGGCGCCACTCCCTTCCACGATTTGATTGATGGTGGACAGTTGGCCCAAGGTAGTATAGGTGTAATCTACGTCTTGAAGGCGCATGCCACCATTCACACTCAGGGTGAGTCGTTGGAGTTGATCGAGGTTATTGTAAGCATGGCTGGCGATGCGCTTTGTGCGCGCTTGGCCACCTGAGACCACGGTCTGGTCGGCGTGCTGGAGCCGGAATGCGTGGTCAAAGAAAGAGGCGTCGGTAACGTCGACAGCAGGTCCGGCGGTATTGCGGTGCTGTTGAGTGACGGACTGAACTTGCCCACTATTGTGATAGATATACCCGTACGTGTCGGTTACGCCCCATGGCAAGGTGGTGCGCTGTGATGTAGGACGAGCAAACTGATCCCTCACGAGAATTTCCTCTTCTACTGAGCCAGCGTTGTCCTGTAATCGAGTACGGGTGAGATAAGGCTTACCAAGAGCTTGAATTCCTTTCTCAGAGGCCGAGTTAGGATACAAGTATTCTAGGTGTGTCGCGCCGTTAATTGTTACTGTTTTCGGTTCGTTATAAGTGGTGTAAGTATTGTAGCGCGTAAGCCCATTAGGGGTCCGCATGGTGTAGATGCGATCATTTGAGTCGTAGGTATAGAGTTCTGGCAAGTCTGACCAGGGACTTGTTTGGACCAAAGCCGACCTTCAGTGTCGTAGTCATAGACGAACTGCTGTCCTCCAGGAGACGTCACCTTCCAGACGGGACCAAAAGGATAATACGAGTAGGAAGTCGTTAGGGAAGTACCACTAGCGTCTTGGATGGTACGCAAAGTGCGGCCAAAGGCGTCAGCGACGACCGTCGAGGTGATATTATCAGGACTCGTAGTCTCCACGGTGCTCTCCGTCGCTGTCGTCTGATAACGCATACGAACGACCGATCCGTCCGACCGCGTCTCCGACAACTTTCGACCGAGTGGATTTATCTCGTACGTGTGAGTAGTCCATCCTGAGCCGAGGCTTAGGCGCTGCGCCGCAGCTTGCGCAAGCGCTACAAAAAGCTACTCACGTGCCTGCGCCACACGCACGTCCCGCCGAACAACAGCGTGAGCGAGCGGCTGCTGCGCAATTTAAAAGTCAAGTGCAAGGTCTTGGGCGGGTTCCGCAGCGAGGCCAGGGCTCGGGTGTACTGCGAGGGGCGCTCCGTGATCGAGACGGCAATCCGGCTCGGGGTCCGGGGTCAGTGTTCTCGAGGTCCTCGAATCCCCCGGCATGCTGATCCTGCAGCTGGCGATAGCTGAAGAGTTACGATCCCAACTCTCAACGTCCCTCAAGCTAATCGCGCTCACACCCACTGCCCATACGGCCGGCGCCCTTTGTTGAGCGTCCACGCGCACAAGCCAATGCCGCACAGCACGCTCACTACCGCGATGATCTCCGCCTGCGTAGGTTGGTAGCCAAACAGGTCGTAGGTCGCGTTGACCCGGATCTTCTCAATGAAGAAGCGCTCGAGGCCATTAAATATGAGGTAGCCGCCCATCAACAGCCCAGGCCAGGCCTCGGCGCGCTTGCGGAAGGCCCAGAGCACGAGGCCTAAGCCAATCAGCATAACGATCTCGTAGAAGGGCGTCGGGTACACAGGAGTAGCCAGCTGCATGCAGTGCTCGACGGTGCAGCCCGGGATCGGGACGCCCTCGTTGATGACGTTGTGGGGATACCGAAACGACCACATCCAGTCCGGCAGGAACCAGCCGTTCGGCGGTGGCGCGAGGTTGTCGATGCCCCAGTCGCCGTCGCCCGACAGTTGGCACCCGATGCGCCCGACGCCAACGCCAATGAGCATACCCGGCGCAATCGCATCGGCCATCGGCCAGAACGCCAAACTGTGCCGCCGCATGTACCACCACACCCCGAAGAAGCCCGCGATCAGTCCACCGAAAATGGCCAGTCCCTGGCCACTGAAAAACTGCCGGAAGAAGTCGCCGATGTTGTCCGGCGGTACCTCCAAAATCCCGAAGATCTTCGCGCCGACCAGCCCACTCAGGGCCGCGATGATGGCGATGTCCGAGGTCCGCTCCCAGGGTTGAATCGTGACGGTCACCTCTCTGGCAACCGGGTACTTCGCCTTCTCCTGCTGCGAGGTGTAGTACGTGTACCCCGCCGCCGCCAGTACGCCGATGATTCCCGCAATGGCACTGCCCTGCGACGAGAGGATGAAGTCCTTGACCGGCCCCTCGACGCCCTGCAGCAGCGGAAACCCTTTCCACCCGATCAGCCACCCGAACACGACCGACCCGAGGTAGTCGCCGATGCCCGCCCCGCCACCGAGCGTGACGGTTTGTTGGGTTTTGGCGGAAGCAAACTGCCCCAACGCCGCCCTGCGCCGCATGTCCCACCGCAGGAAGAGCGCCGCAGTAATCGTCCCGAGCGCAAGAAACAGCCCGAAGGTCTGCACGACGGCCAGGGCATTGTCGCGCTGCGTGCCGATGAGATCGTGGAAGATGTAGGAGAGGTTAGGGTACATGCGGGGGCGAAGGTAGCCTAGGCTTTTGCCAGTTCTTGGAGGTGAGTTGTCAGTTCTCAGTTCTCAGTTGTGAGTTCTCAGTTCTCAGTTGCGAGTTCTCGGTTCGCTGCCGCGGGGGAAGCGATAGCGGGAGACCAGGGGCGGCGTCACCAACAAGTACTACACGCGCTACGATCGCGGCTCCAACTACGAAGTGCAGGGGCAGATCGAGTACCGGACCTACCACCTGGCGAGTGCTAACCATCTGGTAGAGCTTACCCTTTCGCCCGCCCTCGTGCCGGAGGTCTCGCGCGACTTCACCGTCACGCCAGGAGGGTTGGCGCTCACCGGCGGTGCCTACTACGTGAGGCAGGACACCTACCGCATCGAGGCACCGTCCGACGAGCCCTTCCTGAATGCCGTACGCGACACCACGAGCAGCAGCTACCTGTTGGCCGGCAATCGCTTTAGTCGTCGCCAGACGACTGTCCGGGATACGCTGTGGGAAGGCCTTTCGGCAAAACTCCTGTTGGCACGACTCCAGACGCCAGCGACCTCGAAGGCGGGATGGTGCAGCGGTATTACCAGGGTTCGCCGGAAGAGCAGATGACCCTCCGTGACGCCCTCTCCTTCGACCCCGACAATGCCGCCCTCCAGCGCGAGCGCGGCATCTCTTGGGCGAAGCGCGGCCTGCTCTCCGAGTGGAAGGGTTACGACGAGGCCGTGCGGCTCGACCCGATCAATTGGATCGGGTGGCGGGGCTACATGCACCTGTACTACCGCCGCGCGATCGCCGACTTCGACGCCCTCGATACGCTTACGCCAGGGCGCGACTACCCACAGGCGACCAGCGACCTGTACATGCGGGGAGTCGCCTACCTGATGCTCGAGGAGTACGAGACCGCCCTCGACCACTTCGACCGCTGGCTCGCCGAGGAGACCGAGCGCGTAGAGGAGGTGTATTTGGGGCCGAGCCCGTGGGTATACAAGGCGGCGGCCCTGGACTCCCTCGGGCGCACCAACGAGGCCATCGCGACCCTGCTGTACGGCCTGCGGGTGCAGGAGGGCAAGAGTGCGGAGTTGCAGTTTTACTACGGACGCTACCTCGCCAGGGCGGGGCAGGCGGCGTCTGCGCAGAGGCACTTCGAGGCGGCGCTGCGCAATGTGCGCATCGGCTACTCGCTGAAGCGACCGTACGTCACGGACTTTTACGAGGTGGAGGAGGTGGAGATCGCAGAGGCCATGACGCTGTGATGCTACCGGTGCGGCCGCTGCGTCACGAGTAGTTCCCGCACCTCCGCCACCACTACCGCGAGTCCCCGCGACAGCTTCCGCTCGCAGGTGTCGAGATCGACCCACTCAAACCGGTCGACCTCCGGGATCTCCAAGCGCTTTCCGCTGCGGGGTGGCCACTCGACAAAGCAGGTGTTGGAGACGAGGGCCGCCGCGTCCGCGTCGCCCTCCACGAGGAAGAGATGATTGAGCTTGCCGCCGCGCTGTTTGACGGGCGTGAGCGCTACGTACTCGCCCTCCGGCGGCGGCGTACCCGTTTCCTCGGTCCACTCCCGGTGGGCGGCGGCGAGGAGGCCTTCGCCAGGTTCGACGAGGCCTTTGGGCAAGGTCCAGGCCCCCTCGTCTTTGCGGGCGAAATACGGTCCGCCGAGATGCGCGATGAGGACCTGGGCTTGGTTTTCGCGAAAGCGGTAAAGGAGGATGCCGGCGGCGAGGTGGGAATTTTCGATTTCCAATTCTCAATTTTCAATGTGCAGTACCAACTCATGCACGGCCAGCCCTACGCGGCAGCGCATTCAACAATTCAACCTTCAACAATTAATACCTCCTCTGCCACCCCTTCACCCAGTGCGTTGTGCGCCCACCCACGATCCCTTCCATCACCTTGCCCCTTCCCTCGACCTCGTCCAGCTTGCGCCACTGCCAAAACCAGCCCGGCGGGTAGTTGCGGTAGTAGGCATCGCGATCGCAGGCGATGGTGAGGATCTCCACCATCGCGGTGTAGATGGCCCGGAGCTTTGGCTTGGAGAGTTTGGCGACGCGCGACTCGGGGTGGATGCGGGTCTGGTAGCAAATTTCGTCGGCGTAGAGGTTGCCAACCCCGGCCAGGGCGGTCTGGTTTAGCAAGAACGCTTTGATGGACGTGTTGCGACCTTTCGCTTGCGCTAAAAACTCGTCTTCGGTGATCTTGAGCGCGTCTACACCGAGTTTAATGTTCGCGATGTATGTCTCTCGATCTTCTACATAGCGGATCTTCGCAAACTTTCTCGGGTCATCGAAGCCGAGCCGTTGCCCGTCCGCGAAGACGAAGGCGAAGCGCTCGTGTTTGGTGCGTTGGTCCGGCTCGGAGTAGAGCTTGAGGTCGCCGGTCATTCCGAAGTGCAGCAGAACGCTGTGGCCGTTGTCGAGTTCGCCGAAGAGGTATTTGCCCCGCCGGTGACTGCCCGTAATGCTCCTGCCTCGTAGCCTTTCGGCAAAACGCTGCCCGAAGTAGCCGACTCGACTCGTGGCCGCGGTGGTGTTGCCCGACTCGGGGCCCACTTGCTTGATAATGTAGTCGTCCGACACGTCGACATCGACGATGCGCTGCCCGACCGCCGCGGCGTCGAAGTACTTTTGGTAGGTGTTGACCTCAGGGAGTTCTGGCATGAGCGAGCGTTGATTGTGGAGTAGAGCGGCAGGACTCCTCCTGCTTGGGCGAGAGCTCAACCGACGCAGAACGCATTCTGTTTTGACGGTTTGGCCACAATCGAGGAAGCCGTACTAGGTGCAAAAAGACTACATTTGCTTTCTTTTGCTTAACACGATTAGTAATCTATTTTTCCTTGCTTAAATACTATACCCTTCTTTGGCTCGCCACCACAGCAGTGAGCCTCACGAGCGCAAACGCTCAGGCCCTCGATCTTTCGAGGCTACCGAAGAACTACCACCTCTCCGCAGACGGCCAGCACCTGGTGCGGGGCCGGGTCGACAACGCCCGCCTGTACAGTCTCGAGGAGGTCCCGGTTGTCGAGTTTTTGTTTGCGGAGGACAACTGGTTCGAGCTCGTCGATAGCATCGGACTGCTCGGCTCGGTGGTTTTCGAGGGGGATACCCTGCGGGAGGTCTTCGTCGAAGTCAAGGGCTCGAGTACCGACTACGGCAACACCACCTTGAAAAAGTCTTTCAACGTCGAGATCGACGCCGTCAATGAGGACCAAGACGTAGCGGGCTACACGTCGCTCAACCTCCACTCCGGCATCTACGACAACTCCCACCTCCGCGAGCCTATCTTTTACGACATCTCCCGGCGCCACCTGCCGGCCTCGCAGTCTAACTTCGTTGAGTTGCGCATCAACGGCAAGCCCTGGGGTGCCTACATCAACACTCAGCAGATCGACGGCAAGTTCCTCGGGCAGTGGTTCTTCGACGGGAGTGGCCCGCGGTGGCGCGGCGAGAGCCCCTTTGGACGCGTAGGCGGAGGCGAGGGCTGCGCGGACGCCACCGAGCCTGGCAAGCCCCCCTCCGGCAGCGGACTGCTGTACTTCGGGACCGACTCGGCCGACTACTTCCGTTACTACACCAACCGCGGCAAGCACGAGGCCGGCGACTGGGACAAGCTGGTCCGCGTCATTACGAAACTCAACCTCACCTCGGACGCCGACCTCCAGGACACCCTGCCGAAGTACCTCGCCATCGACGAGACCCTCTGGTTTCTCGCGCACGAGATTTTGCTCACCGACGGCGACGGCTACGTCTTCAAGACCCAGAGCGACTTCCAACTTTACATCGACCCCTCCACCGGGCAGTTGGTCCCCCTCGAGTACGACGGCAACGGAGGCATCAACTCCCCGTGGAACGAGGTACCACCGACCTTCCGCGCCAGTGAGGTGTGCGTTCCGCTCATCAACAAACTCCTCAGCGTGCCCCGCTGGCGGCAGCGTTACCTCGCGCACTTCCGCGACCTGGTCCGCGAACAGTACGACACCGCCTACATCGGGACGCGAATCGACAAGCTCGGCGACCTCATCGACGAGCTCGAGCGCAACGACACCATCGGGAGCGCCCTGGTCACCTACCAACAGTTTCGCGGGAGCCGCTACGAACTCAAGCAGACCATCCGCGGCCGCTACGAGTACCTGGCCACGCATCCGGACCTACGTCCGAGTGGAATCGCCGTCACCGCCGCCGGACACATCCCGACGGACCCGACCGCAACCACCATCGACGGTGGTGCCGACTACTTCGTGACGGCTACGGTGAGCGCGACTGATGGCCTCGGCGAGGTCTACGTACACGTGGCCCCAGACCCACGGGTTTTGCCGAAAGGCACCAGTGCCCGCTACCGCGAGACCCGCATGTTCGACGACGGTGCCCACGGCGATGGCGCCGCCGGAGATGGCGTCTACGGCGCACGACTCACCGCCCAGCGCGCAGGCGCCCTCCACCGCTACTACTTCGAGGTGACCGGTGCTACACCCACCGCCCCGAGTGAGATCTTCCCGACCGGCGGCGAGCACGAAACCTTTTACTTCCTGTCCACCTCCGTGGTGGCGAGCCAGCTCGGCCCCGTCCGCATCAACGAACTCATGTCCGACAACGAGACCGGCGCCACCGACGAGGAAGGCAAGTTCGAGGACTGGATCGAGCTCTACAACGACTCCGATAGCCGCGTAGACCTGAGTGGCTTCGCGATCAGCGATGACCCCACCCGCCCGCAGCGCTACGTCTTCCCCGACGGTGTCGCGATCGAGGCCCGCGGCTATCTCATCATCTGGGCCGACGACGACCAGGACGATGGGCCGCTACACACCAACTTCAACCTTTCCAAGAACGGGGAGTCCCTCAGCCTCGTAGACCGCAACGGCACCGTCGTCGATACGGTCACGTTCCCAGCGCTCTTGCCCGATAGCGCCTACGCGCGCCGCCCCGACGGTACCGGACCGTGGCGTATCGCGAAGCCGACCTTCGGGGTCACCAACGGTACCTCGGTCGGGGTTCGCAACACGGTCGCCTTTCCGGGGGCCAGGCTGTATCCCAACCCGAGCGCGGGCAGCACGGTCGCTCTGGCCTTACCGCGCGAGGGACTCGAGGTAGGGCTCTTCGACCCGCTCGGCCGGCAGGTATGGCATCGTGCTAAAAGCACTACGGCCAGGGTCGACATACCGACCGCCGGACTTACCGCAGGGGTGTACGTGATTACCGTACGCGGGTCCGAAGGTACCCAACACTTCACCCTGGTGCGCCAGTAGGTCTCCCATCGGCTCGTTCGGCTATGTTTAACTTTCTTCGCATACTTCTCGCTTTGGCGATCACAGGCCATGGCCTGCATGCATCGGCCCAGCTGATCATCAACGAGATCGCGCCTGCGGGCACGACGCTCGCCGATGAGGAAGGCGTCTTCGAGGACTGGGTGGAGCTTTACAACGCTGGCGAGAGTACGGTCGACCTGACAGGGTACTACGTCTCCGACGATGTCGAAGAGCCGCGCAAGTGGCAGCTGCCGGCAGGTCTGCAGGTTTTGCCGAAAGGCTACCTCCTCCTGTGGGCAGACGACGACCGCAGCCAGGGTCCGGCACACCTGAACTTCTCACTCAAGAAAAGCGGCGAGTCCTTCTTACTCACGGACCCCTCGGGCAGCCTAGTGACACGGGTCACCTTTCCGGCCATCCCTTTCCGCGCCAGCTATGCCCATCGCGCCGACGGCAGCTACGAAACCGTCGGGGCACCGAGTCCACTGTCCCTCAACCCGACGGGGGTCGCCTACCTCTCGGCCCCACGATCGAGTCTGCGGGAGGGAGCACACGCGGGCGCGCAGTCGATAACGCTTTCGAGCGAAGCCCCCGGTAGCATTATCTACTACACCCTCGACGGTGCCTTGCCGACCTCCGCCAGTGCCGTCTACACGGAACCGCTCGCGCTGAGCAAGACCGCCGCAATCAGGACGATGGCCACGGCACCAGCGCACGCCCCGAGCCCCGTAGCCGATTACACCTACCTGATCGACGACCCACTGGCCCCCGGGATGACGGCCACGATGGTCACCACCGATCCGCGCAACCTCTTTGACGACGGCACCGGGATCTATGTGGTGGGCACCAACGGCGTAGTGCAGTACTGCGCCTTCGACGGCAAGCCGGCCAACTACTTCCGGGACTGGGAGCGGCCGGCCAGTTTTCAGTTGATCACCGACGACGGTCGGGTGGCCTTCGATGTCAATGCCGAGACCTCGATCGGGGGGGTGTGTTCGCGGACGCTTCCCGTCAAAACCCTCAACATCAGCCTCAAAGAGAAGACCTACGGCGATGACGCTATCGAGTACCGGCTGTTCCCGCAGCGCGGCAAGATCAAATACGAGCGCATCCGGCTCCGCAACAGTGGGCAGGACTGGGGGCGGACCCTCATGCGGGACATGGTCAACCAGAATCTGCTGTTCGGATACATGGACCTCGACATCCAACTCGGACGTCCGACGGCGATGTACCTCAACGGCGTGTTTTGGGGGCTCCACAACCTCCGCGAGCGCCTCCGGCCACAGTACTTCGAAGAGCTATACGACGTAAGGGAGAAGGAGCTCATCCTCATCAAGAGCCCTGGGCTACCGTATGCGTTCGCGCGCTCAATGCCCGATACCTTTACCGAACTCCAGACGGTGGCCATCTACGACACGCTCTACCGCTGGGTAGAGAGCGCCGACTTCACGCGCGAGGTGGACGCGGCCAGGTTCGCTGCCGAGGTCGACATCAACTCGCTACTCAACTACTGGTCAACGATGACCTACCTCAACGGGCACGACTGGCCGGCCAACAACCTTTTCGTGTGGAAGCGCTACGGCGATCCGACGGCGAAGTGGCGCTACGTCGTGGACGATACGGACGTGAGTTCGGGCTCGTCGCTATCGCCCGGCGGGGAGACGCTGGCCGGATACAACAATCTCGTCGATGTGCTCAGCGAGAGCTGCGAGGGCTCGACCAGCTGCGATCGGCGAGCGACGCTGTTTTTGCGCAAGGCTCTGGCGCGGCCAGAGTGGCGGGCGGAGTTCGTCCAGCGGATGAGTACCCTCATGGCGGCCGCGTACGAGCCCAGACGCGCGACGGCTTACATCGACAGTATCTCGGCGCTCCAGCAGCCGTACGTCACACGACAGTTCGAGCGCCACCCCGAAAGTTGGAGCGGCTGGGACGGGGCCTATCCGACCTTTGTAGCGGACTTCAAGGCATTTTATGAGCTACGACCTGCGGCGATGCGAGGGTTCCTCACTTCGGCGTTCGACCTCGGCGCGAGCTACGAACTCACGGTCAACACGGACGCCGATACGAAGGGCGAAGTGCTGCTCCACTCCGAGCAGCGGGTTTTGCCGAAAGGCTACCGAGCTACTTACTTTAGTGATACTCCTCTGCAGCTCACTGCACGGCCTGCGGCAGGCTACCGCTTCGATCGCTGGCTGGAGACAGGGGTGACGGACTCGGTGATCAACTACGTCGGCCGGGGAGACGCGACACTTACGCCGCTCTTTTCGCAGGTGAGTGCGGTTGGGGAGGCTTTCGCCAAAACGAGCTTCACGGTAGCTCCGAACCCTAGCTCAGGGAAGGTGCGCATCACCGATACGGAGGTAGCTGCGGGCGATCGCTATTGGGTGATTGACTTGATTGGTCGCGAGGTGCTCAGTGTCCCGGCTACGGGGTATACGACTGAACTCGACCTAACGCCGCTGGCGGTCGGAACTTACGTACTGCGGAAAACCGGCAGTGGTGGCCAGCGGCTGATGATACGGCAGTAGGCGACCGGGCGGTGACGACGCACAAAGGGGCACCCGCTTTGGAAAGCCACGAATGGCTCCGGGCGGGTGCCCCTTCGAGTGTTGGACGAGCGGCGTATGCCTCGTCTAGCAAGCTAAGCGCTCAGCAAAAGCGGTCGTAAGCCATCTTGAGGTTGGCGCTGATTACCTCGGCGCTGCGGCCTTCGATGTGGTGGCGCTCGAGGAGGTGGACGAGCTTGCCCTCCTTGAAGAGGCCGATGGCGGGACTAGACGGCGGGTACGGCAGCAGGTGCTGACGGGCGCGGGCCGTGGCGGCCTGGTCGACCCCGGCGAAGACGGTCGCGAGGCGCGTCGGCTTCTTGTCATTGTTGAGGGAGAACTTGGCACCGGGGCGGGCCATAGCCGCGGCGCAGCCGCAGACGCTGTTGACGACCAGCAGGGTAGTGCCCTCGTCGGAGCCCAGTACGTTATCGACATCCTCGGGAGTCTTGAGGGCTTCGAAGTTGTAGTCGGTGAGGTCCTTGGCCATCGGGAGCGTGAGGTGCTCGGGGTACATAGTCGTGTCGTTTTTGCGGAAGCACGGCGGCTGCCAGCGTGTTTTAGCGAAAGCGATAACGCCAGTACCCTACCTTCGGTTGTCGATCTTCCGTCCGTCGAGACGTCTCTCTCGCACATCTACTCCGTTATGAAATTCCTCGGTCGCGTCCCCAAGCACTACAAGTTCGAATACGTGCCCCGCTTCTACGACCCCGAGGAGGAGGAGCGCAAGAAGCACGAGGTGGACTACACCGAGGGCGACGCGACGGGCAAGCTCAAGGAGCAGATCCGCTTTGGGCTCAAGAACCAGCGGGTGTCGACGTACGCATATCGGACGCAGCGGAGCAAGCAGTCGGCGGCGAGCAATAAGCGGTTGATGTACATTATTGCGGTGATGGTGTTTTTGGCGTATTTATTTTGGAATAGTGATCGGATCGAGCGGGTGTTGGGGCTGTGGGAAGCGGCGGCTGGGTAGGGTGGGTGCGGAGGTAATTGGGCGGCCTTTGGCCCAATTGGGCGCGGGGCTAGTTGGGCGGCTTCGCCTAATTGGGCGCTTTGCTAATTGGGCGGCCTTCGGCCTAATTGGGCGCGGGGCTAGTTGGGCGGCTTCGCCTAATTGGGCGCTTTGCTAATTGGGCCGAAGGCCGCCCATCTAGGCCAAAGGCCGCCCATCTAGGCCAAAGGCCGCCCATCTAGGCCGAAGGCCGCCCATCTAGGCCGAAGGCCGCCCATCTAGGCCGAAGGCCGCCCAACTAGGCAAAGCCGCCCGTTTACATTTGCAGCCGCCATGTCCGACCTCATCCAGCTCCTCCCCGATCACATCGCCAACCAGATCGCGGCGGGGGAGGTCGTCCAGCGGCCAGCGTCGATTGTGAAGGAACTGCTCGAGAACGCCATCGACGCCGGGGCTACCGAGTTGCAGTTCGTCTACCGCGACGCCGGCAAGGAACTCATCCAGGTGGTCGACAACGGATGCGGCATGTCGCCGACGGACGCGCGGATGGCCTTCGAGCGGCACGCCACCTCGAAGATCCGGAGCTCGGAAGACCTGTTCGCCATCCAGACGATGGGCTTCCGCGGGGAGGCGCTGGCGTCAATTTCGGCGGTGGCCAAGGTGGAGGTGCGCACGCGTAGGCACGCCGATGAACTCGGGACGCGCATCGTGCTCGAGGACGGGCGCGTCGTGACCCAGGAGCCATGCCAGTGCTCAGTGGGAACCAATTTTATGGTGTCGCACCTCTTCTACAATGTCCCGGCGCGACGCAAATTCCTGAAGTCGGACTCGGTGGAGACGCGGCACATGAACGACGAGTTCGTCCGCATCGCACTGGCCAATCCGGACCTGCAGTTCAAGGCCTACCAGGGCACGTCGGAGGTGTTTCACCTGCCGGCGGGCAAGCTCTCGCAGCGCATCAATGGGGTGCTCGGGAGAAGTTGGCGCGAGCGCATCGTTCCGGTCGAGGAAGAGACCTCGCAGCTGCGCATCCGCGGGTACTGCGGCAAGCCGGAGTTCACGAAGAAGCGCTCGGGCGACCAGTTCTTCTTCGTCAACGGGCGCTTCATCCAGAGTCGCTACCTCCACCACGCCGTCAAGAAGGCCTACGACCGCCTTATCCCGGAGGATGCCTGGCCGATGTACGTGCTGTTCTTGACGCTGGATGCGAGCCAGATCGACATCAACGTCCACCCGACCAAGCAGGAGATCAAGTTCGAGGACGAGCGGCTCGTCTACCAGTATTTACGGGTGGCGGTGCGTCACGCGCTCGGACAGTTTTCGGTAGCACCGATGATCGACTTCGACGCAGAGCATGACTTAACAGATGCGCCGATTCGCTTACCGCAAAACCACACCACCGTGACCCAGATCATCCCATCGGGCGTGGTCAGCGGAGACGAGCGGAGTGTAACGCGGACGTATGCGCCGAGCGATCAAAGCGGCCGTGGCGCACGCAACGGCCAGAGCGGCCAAACCCCGCAGGCCGTCGCCCCCGGCTGGCGCGATCTCTACGCCACTTCGCCACAGAACCGCGCGCCCCAGGTGCAGCCCGCCTACCACCCCCTGCAAGGGGCACCCGGCGACACCCTCACCATAGGCAGCGACTGGCAGGACCGCGGCGACGAGGACCCCGACCTCGGCCACACCACCGAGACACGTCCACCCTACCAGCTCCACAACAGCTACATTGTCCACCAGCTGAAGTCGGGCTACGTGCTCATCGACCAGCAGGGTGCCCACGAGCGCATTCTCTACGAACGGTACCTCGAAGAGCTCCAGCAGACCCAGCGGCAGGCCAGCCAGGCGGAGTTGTTCCCGACGAGATTAGAGTTGCCGGGTACGGAGGCGGAGGCGCTCCGGGCGCTGTTGCCCGACCTAGAGAAGCTCGGCTTTGACATTGCGGACGAAGGGGGCGTCTTTGAGGTGCGCGGCCTGCCCGCCAATCTCCCCGGCCAGCCGGACGCTAAGTCTTTGGTCGAGGCGCTCATCGGACAGCACCAGGACAATCTGAGTGTCGAGTTGCAGGTGAGGGAGCGGATTGCGCTGTCGCTGGCGCGCAAGTCCGCCGTGAGACGGGGAACGACTTTGACGCCGGAAGCGCAGGTGAAGCTGGTGGCGCAACTGTTCTCGACGAGTCATCCGGAGCATACGCCGGCGGGGCAGCGGTGCATCTTGAGTTATGAGTTAGGGGGAATAGAAAGGGCTTTTGGGAGGTGAGCGGCGTTCGGGTCGCTCCAGCGAGTGCCGCGTACTGTTGGAGCGGCGCACGATGGGCCCACTCGCTGGAGCGACCCGAACGGGCCCGGCGCCAACCCACGCCCCCGACATGGCGTTTTGGCGAAAGCCCTCCTTAGTAGACCTACGCCCCTATGTTCCAAAATCTCTCGCCGGTCGTCAAGAACCTCATCCTCATCAATGTGCTGTTCTACGTGGGAACAGTGCTTTGGGAGCCGAAGGTGCCGTACTACGAGTATCCCGATATTGAGAGCTTTCTAGATCTCGGACGCTACTCGCTGGCGGCTTTTCCGCCGACCTCGAAGTATTTCTACCCGGTGCAGGTGGTGAGCAATCTCTTCATGCACGCCGACTTTTGGCACCTGCTGTTCAATATGTTCGGGCTGTTCTTTTTTGGTAGTCTCGTGGAGCAGGCCATGGGCCCGAAGCGCTTTTTCACCTTCTACCTACTCTGTGGTTTTGGGGGATTGCTGCTTTACTGGGCGGCGGCCTTTGGGATGGGCCAACTCTTCGTCAACATGCCCGTGCTCGGGGCCTCCGGGGCGATCTATGGCGTGCTGCTGGCCCTGGCCTACATCGCGCCGGATATGCGGGTCCAGCTGCTGTTCCCGCCGATCCCGATGAAAATCGGCTACCTCGCCCTCGGACTGGTAGCCTTCGACATCTACCGGGGCTGGTCGGGCACGGGCGGCTCGACGGCGGTCTTCGCGCATGTCGGGGGGGCCTTGCTGGGAGTCGGGCTCACGATGCTGTGGAGCAACAGTCGGGGTGGCTTGTATAAGGGGTGAGGTGCTCGGGGGGAAGATGGACTGCGGCGTTGCGGCCTTCGGCGTTATGCTATAAGCAGCCAAGCGGTCGAGCGCGAGGTAGACCTCCGCGGTACGAACGGGGGAGCCAGCCGGTTCGGGTAAGCAGCGAACAGCGCAGGTACGTCCATTAAGATTGAATCCGTCGGGCAGGCGGTGGATGGGAAATGTCGGTTGGCCCGCAAGAGATCGAAGTCGGCAGCGGAAGTTGGGCGGGGGTTCGTCGCTAGCCGCCATGGTGAGTCGATGATGATGCGCCTCCAGGGAGGGCATGACGTGGAGATGTGCAGGAGTTGGGCGTATTGGAAGTGGGGGACTTTCTGGGATGAGGGTTTAGTAGATCGGACTCCGCGAGCCTACAACGGTCGGGTTCAACCCAAGGCTGCACAACGTAGCTGCCGCAAGCCGATGCATGAGGTTGGCCACCTCGCGGCTCATAGTGCTCCAACGCCCGCCTCAGAACTCCGCACTTCCCGGATAGCGCGGAAAAGGAATCACGTCCCGAATATTCCCCATCCCCGTCAAAAACAGCACGAGTCGCTCAAACCCCAGCCCAAAGCCCGCGTGGGGACAGGTCCCATACCTCCTGGTGTCTAAAAACCACTCCATCTCGTGCTCGGGGATCTCAAACGCCGCCATGCGCTCGCGCAAAACGTCGAGTCGCTCCTCGCGCTGTGAGCCGCCTACGATCTCGCCGATGCCCGGGAAGAGGATGTCCATCGCGGCCACCGTCTTGCCGTCGTCGTTGAGGCGCATGTAGAAGGCCTTGATCTCGGCCGGGTAACCCGTAAGGATGACCGGCTTCTTGAAGTGCTTCTCGACGAGGTAGCGCTCGTGCTCACTCTGGAGGTCGGCCCCCCAGGCGTCGATCGGGTAGTTGAACTGGCCCTTCTTGTTCGGCTTCGAGTTGCGCAGGATGTCGATCGCCTCGGTGTAGGTGAGTCGTTCGAACTCGTTGTCGCACACGAAACTGAGCTTCTCGCGCAGCGGCATCGGCGCGCGTTCATTGGCGGGCTTGGACTTCTCCTCCTCGGTAAGACGCTGCTCGAGGAACTCTAGGTCGTCGGCACAGCGCTCGGTCACGTAGGCAATCACGGACTTGAGCATGGCTTCCGCCAAATCCATGTCGTCGGTGAGGTCCGCGAAGGCAATCTCCGGCTCGATCATCCAAAACTCGGCCAGGTGCCGCGTCGTGTTCGAGTTCTCGGCGCGAAACGTCGGCCCGAAGGTGTAGACCTTGTCGAGCGCCAGGGCCCCGAGTTCGGCCTCGAGTTGCCCGGACACGGTGAGGTTGGTCGCCTTCCCGAAGAAGTCCTTTTTGAAGTCGATCTCGCCGGCTTCCGTGCGCGGCATCTGTTTTAGCGGAAGCGTCGTGACCTGGAACATCTCTCCCGCGCCCTCGGCGTCCGACCCCGTGATGATCGGCGAGTGGATGTAGAAAAAGCCCCGCTCGTCGAAGAAGCGGTGGATGGCCATGGCCGTCGCGTGTCTCACCCGCAGCACCGCCCCGAAGGTGTTGGTCCGTGGTCGCAGGTGCGCGATCTCGCGGAGAAATTCCAGCGAATGCTTCTTGGGCTGTAGCGGGTAGGTCTCCGGATTCGAGTCGCCCACCACCTCGAAGGTGTCGGCGTTCAGCTCCACGCGCTGTCCGCGGCCCTGGCTCTCGATCAGCGTCCCGGTCGCGGTCACGGCGGCCCCGGTGGTGACGCGCTTGAGCAGAGCCTCGTCGGTATTCTCCCTGTCCACTACGACTTGTAGCGTCCGCTGGCAAGAGCCGTCGCTCAGGGCGATGAACTGGTTGTTACGAAAGGTGCGGACCCAGCCGGCGACGGTGACGGTTTTGCCGACAGGCTGGTCAGAAAGCAAGGTAGAGATGGACGTGCGGTCGCGCATGGGCAGGGGTTTGGGGGCGAAAGTAGTCCGGGAGTGTTAGCAGGGCAGCAGGTCGGAGGTCTGCCTAGGTATTGAGCGCGGGCCTCTGCATAATCTGTCCCTTGTCACGCGTTTACCCCGAGTGCTTACCTTCCTCAAATGGCTCGCCGGCCTTATTCTCGCCGGCTACCTCGCCGTCGCCGCCCTGGCCTACTTCTTCCAGGAGCGCCTCATCTTCCACCCCCGCGCCCAGGCCACGGACTACGTCTACGACTGGGGCCGCGAGGTCGCCGTTCCCGTCGCCAGTGATGTCGACCTATCCACCGTCTGGGTCGACAAACCCGATGAACGGGGCGTGGTGCTCTACTTCCACGGCAACGTCGGCGACAACAACCGCGGCCTCTACCAGATGAGCCGCGTCATGGCGCTGCCCTACGACGTGGTCTTCGTCGACTACCGCGGCTTCGGCAAATCAGGCGGGGCACCCGAGTCCGACCTGCAACTTCTAGCCGATGTGCAGGCCGTCTACGACCGCGTCAAGCAGGCACTATCGCGAAGACCAGATCCACTTGCTCGGCTACTCGCTGGGCACCGGCATGGCCGCCTACCTCGCCGCCGAAAACGCACCTGCCCACCTCACGCTCGTGGCACCCTACACGAGCCTCGACGACATGAAGGACCAGCTTTTCTGGTGGCTCCCTGGGGGACTACTCAAGTATCACCTCGATACGGAAGAGCCGCATCGCTGATGTACGCTGCCCTATTGATATCTACCACGGGACGGACGATGAGCTGATCCCCTTTACGATGAGCGAGACTTTAGCGGGGCTTTCGCCAAAACTTGCTACCCTACATCCCTTGGAGGGTGTAGGGCATCGTGGGGCGGTGCTGCAGATGGGGCTGGGGTGGCTGGAATGAAAACGGGCGTGAGCTTCACTCGCTAGATGGGCGGCTGCGCCTAAATGGGCCAGCCCCTTGCGACCCTCACGGTCCCTCGCGCCCCTTGCGTTCTATCACGCTAGCCTAGCACGAAAGCACAGCCCACCCAGGCGCAGCCGCCCAACTAGCACAGCGCCCTTTCTCCCTTACCTTGCCACACGTGAAAAGCTTCCTCCTCTCCCTCTCCCTGGTCTCTACGATGGCCGCCGCCCAAACCCTCCCCCAGCTCCAAATCGCCCCCGACCAGCGTCACCTCGCCACCGCCGATGGCGTGCCTTTCCTCTGGATCGGGGACACCGCCTGGGAACTGTTCCACCGCCTCGATACCGCCGAGGCCGACCATTACCTGACCACTCGACAAGCACAGGGCGTTAACGTCATCCAGGCTGTGGCCCTCGCCGAACTCGACGGCCTGCGCACCCCCAATCCCTACGGCGATCTACCGCTCGTCGACGAAGACCCGACACAGCTCAACGAGGCCTACTTCCGGCACGTCGATTGGGTCATGACGCGCGCCGCCGAACTCGGCATCTACACCGCGCTGCTCCCGACCTGGGGCGACAAGTTCAACATCGCCAGCTGGGGCACCGGTCCAGAGATTTTCACGCCAACCAATGCCAGGGCTTTCGCCAAAACTCTCGGCACCCGCTACGCCGCCCACCCGAACGTGATCTGGGTCCTCGGCGGGGATCGTTGGCTAGAGGACGAGGAGGACAGCGACATCATCGAAGCCATGGCCGCGGGTTTGCGCGAGGGCGGTGCCACGCAACTCATCACCTTCCACCCGAACGGTGCCCGCCGCGCCACCGAGTACGTCGACCGCCCGTGGCTCGACTTCGACATGTTCCAGACCGGGCACGACCGCCGCCAGCTCGACTTCGCGTATGTCCGCGCGAGTCTCGCGATCCCTACCGAGCGCCCCACCGTCAACGCCGAGCCCCGCTACGAGGACCACCCCGACCGCTTCGACCAGTCCCGCTACTTCTGGATGGACCAGAGCGACGTGCGGCAGAGCGCCTACTGGACCTTCTTCAGCGGCGGTGCCGGCTACACGTATGGCTGCCATAACGTTTGGCAGATGTGGAACACGGACGTCGCGCCCATCAACGGTGCGCGTACGCCCTGGCCGCAGGCACTGCAGCTACCTGGGGCCACCCAGCTGGGGTTTTTGCGAAAGCTGTTAGAAGCCACCGCCTGGCACACGTACCAGGTTCGGCAGGACTTGCTCGTCTACGACTCTACCACCGTCGACATGGTCCGCACCGAGGCCCTCACTGCCCTCCCGACGGACGCCCGCGGCACCGTTGCCGACACCATGACCACCCTCGCCGTCGCCGCCGACGGAGGGGAATTGCTTTTGGTCTATTCGCCTTTCGGCAAAACCGTCACCCTCGACGTAGCCCGGCTCCCTACCCCACTCCAACCCGAGACGATGAGCGCATTCTGGTTCAATCCCCGTTCCGGCGGCCTAACGGCTCTACGGCCAGCCACCGGAACGGCCAGCACCAGTACCGCGCCGCTACCACTCGGGCAACTCCAGTACGAGCCCGCCTCCAAAGGGTGGGGCAGCGACTTCATTCTCATACTCGCGACACCAGCTGCCTCCGCTGGCTTGGTAGCCGATATCGACGGGGACGGAGAGTAAGGGCTTCGACTCGGCGCGGGGACGTTTACGGTCGCCCTTCTGGCCGTCGGGAAAAACTACAGCCATAGGACGCTGTCCTTAGTGCGTTAAATCGAGCGCGTGGCTGCTGTGGCCGTTGCTGCCAAAACCGTTGCGCCCGGCGGTTTGCCCGCGGTTGGTTTTGGCGGAAGCCGTCTCTTCTGGACGGTAGATGCGCGAGATGAGGTTGTCGATGACGTAGGCGCGCGTGCGGCTGTAGAAGGTGTCGACCTCACCGAGGTAGCGGTGGTAGAGGAAGTTGAGCAGCAGGCCGGCCACGAGGGCGACCAGCGTGGTGTCGAAGGCGAGATTGAGGCTGCCGGTGATCTCGGACATGCCCTCCTCGGTGCGGGCGAGGTGACTCAGGCCGATGGAGCCACTGAGCCCGATGAGCGTCCCGATGAAACCGATCGACACGATGGCCCCCGAGAGGTAGCGGACGATCTCCAGGCCGCCCTCAGTAGCCTCCTTTCGGGTAGCGACCTGGGACTCAAAGACCTGGAGCGTTTCGGACACACTGTTGGCGTTGCGAAACTGCGTGCAGGCCTTCTTGACGAGATCGGAGACCTGCGAATGGTGCCCGGCCTGCTCGCGACGGATGACCTCCAGCTTGATGCCGGCGACCTCGTCCGGCGTGAGTACGAGCTGATCTTGCTCAGGCAAAAAGCCGAGTCCGAGCGCCTCGAATTCGTGGGCGATCGCGCTGCGCTTGGCCTTGAGCAGCAGGAAGCTGTAGATGAAAACAGCGTAGATGGCCGCCTGGATATAGCCGCCGGCCGAGCCGCCGAGGAGGACAGCGATGCGGGTCATGGACGAGTCCGCCGGGAGTACCGACGCGACGAAAAGCAGAGAGAGCCACGCGGCGACGCCGACGACGAAGGCGAGTATGGCTTGGAAGTGGGAGGACTTGGACATGGATGATTAATTTTTGAGTTGTTAAGTTTTTTAATTATTGAATTACGACTGGATTAATATTGAACCTTTGAAGGTGTTGAATTACTGAATTACCAATAGACGTAAGCAGAGCAGTATTCGAAAATTTAACACCTTAAAAATTCAACAATTAATTCTATCGCATCGTGAAGCTGCCGTCGGCCGCGATGGTGACCGTGGCAATACGCGTGCGGTCTTCGGATTTGGGGAGGGTGCGCTTGATGGTCTCGCCGCGAGGCTTGCCGTTGTCGTCCTTGGTGTAGACGAGGAGATCGGTGGAGACGGAGGCGCTGCCGCGGTCAGACTCCTTAAAGGAGGCGTAAATGGTGTAGGTGCCGGGGTTGATGCGGTCGAACTGGCGGACGGCCTCCTGGTTGGTGCGCAGGTCGTTGCCGAAGAGGCGGTTGCGCGACTTGCCGGAGTCCCAGGCACCGATGTTGCGATCGTTCTTGTTGTTGCCGAACACACAGTCGTTGCCCTGGCAGACGAAGAGGTCGACGTTGTCGGCGGCGTTGGCCCACTTGAGCTCGAAAGAGACGCGGGCGGGGACGCTGGGGAGGGTGCCGCGGTAGGGCGCTTCTGTGGGTTTCGTGATGGGAGGATTGGTTGGTGGGGGGGTGGGAGGATTGGGCGACGTGGGTGCGGGGGTGCTTGCTGCCGCAATCGCTGCTTGGGCCTTGGCTTCGGCGGCGCGGCGATCGGCTTCGGCCTGCTTACGCTCGGCCTCGGCGAGTTGCTTTTGGGCGAGGGCGCGCTCGGTGCTGGTCCGGGCGTCGCGGCTGGCGGCAAGGGCGGCTTGGCGCTCGGCCTCGGCGTCTTTGGCGGCGGCGACCGCCTGGGTGGCCTTGGCGCGCTGGGCGGCGAGTTCGGCTTCGAGACCTCCGACATCCGGTCCGTTGATGGCGCGGTAGTCGACGAGCATGGCGAAGAGGGTGTCGCCGCGCTGCTTGCCGCGCAAGCTATCCGGCAGCGCACCGTGGATCTGCATGGTGGCGGTGTCGAAGAAGATGGCGGCCTGCTGGTACTTGCTCGCGCTGGCCCCTCCCTTGGGCGTAATGACGAACAGGAAGATGACCGCGCCGAGGGCGGCGGTGAGGAGGTCGAGGAGAGAAAGGTTGAAGGGGGAGGATTCGCGGCGCATCACATAAAGTTTTTAAGTGGGAGACTAGAAAGTGGAAAGTGGCTGTGGGGGGTGTGATCCCCCCTCCGCCCCCGGAGGGGGAACAAGCGGAGCCCTTCGGGCGGCGTAGTTTTGGCTGCCGCCTGTAGATGGCCGTGCTGGGGTACCGTGCTGCGACGCTCAGGCCGTTCTTGCGTGGCGGAGGTAAGGGGTTGCAACCTGGGAGTGCGGCTGTTCCTGTATGTGCGTGCGGACCGGAAGCGGCCAGCGGCACGTGGGGCAGTGGGCGGCCTGGGCGGGGGCGTGTCCGCCGCAGTTGTGGCAGTCGACGACTTGGGGGGCGACGACCTTGGCCTGGGGGGCGGGGGCCTGGCCGAAGTCGCCCGGCATCCGGCAACGATGGCAGTGAGTGGCACCGGCGGGATTGGGGGCTGAGCAGTTGTGGCAGTGCATGTCTAGGGTTGTTTGGTTGGAGGGTGGCTTGGTTGTTTGGTTGTTTGGTTAGAGGGTTGTTTGGTGCTGCGGTGCTTACCAAACAACCCTCTAACCATTCAACTAAACAACCTAATACCGATCAGCAAAAGGAATGCGGTACTGGTAGCCCACCGTAAGCGCTCGCATGCGACTCGTCAGCGTGCCTTTGTGGTCGAGGAAGAACTCGTTGGCCTGGCGGTAGCGGGGGTTGAAGGCGTCCTTGGTGCCGTAGTCGAAGGTGGCGTTGAGGACGAGGCGCGAGTTGCGGTTGATGTCGAAGAAGACCCCGGGCTGGAGGCGTAAGTCTACCTGCGTGCCGCGGTAGTCGTCGTTGACGCTGTTGCCGAAGGAGACTTTCTGGTTCTGGACCACCGGGAACTCCTCCCCGAAGTACTCCGTCGTCTCGTCGATGCGGCCAGTGATGCCGAAGTTGAACGACGGTCCGGCGGCGAGGGTGTAGCCGATGCGGTTGGTGAGGTAGTCGGAGTACCCGATCGTGACCGGGACGTTGAGGTAGTGGAGGCGCTCGCGGGCGGAGAAGTAGCCGCGGCGACCGTCGTCGCCGGTGAAGGTGCCGGTCTCGTACTGGCCGCCCTTCTGGATATAGGACAGGCCCGAGGCGAAGCTCCAGTTGCCGAGTTGGAAGCCGGCGTCGAGGCCGGTGTTGACGCCGAGGATGCGCTCGGAGGTCGGGTAGAGTTCGACGAGGTCTTCGGTGTAGCGGAACTTCGAGCCGTTGACCCCGCCGTTGACCCCGATATAGAAGGCCGAGCCGCCCTGGGCGAACGCGACGGCCGCGGTGAGCAGCGTGAGGAGGGCGGCGAGGGTAAAGCGCTGGAGCTTGCTTCCGTTAGAAGCGGCGGCGGCTGGGGAGAGGGCGATGAATCGGGTTTGCATGAGGGTTACTTTGAGTGTGGGTTTGTGTGGTTTTGGCGAAAGCTGATCAGCGAGGAGTGGTGTGTTGCGCTACCGCCGATCGATGCCACAAACAACGGGGGGTGGCACGTTAAGCCCTCTTATCGAAGGCTTGCCGAAGCGTTAAGGCAGGGGTAGAAGGGATCACTTTAACCTGGCTTTCAGGACTCGGGGGCGGGGCGTTTTGCTTTCTTTAGGGCTTTCGCCAAAACCTCCACTCGCACTGCGGTGCAGCGTCTGGTGTTCCTCTTGCGTCTGACTACTAGGCTTCACTATCATGCTTACACACGTTTTGCCGAAAGGCCCCTTCAATCGGCTCGCCAGCCACGTTTGCCTCGTCATCACCGCCCTGTTGGGACTGGGTATCGTGGGTTGCGAATCCGACCCTCAGGATCAATCGATCGCCGAGCAGATCGTGGGTGAGTGGACGCTCGTGCGCCTCACGGGCGGCGTGGCGGGTCTCGACCTCACCTACAGTGCAGCCGATTCGCCGGAGACGATCACGTTCGACGATGAGGGGGAGTACACGTTCATCCGGCGGGGCGCGAGCACGGGAGCCGATACGCTCACGGGGCAGTGGTTCATGACCGAGGTAGCGCGAACGAATGACACGCTCAGCTTTCGATTCACCGACCAATTGCCGCGCGACCTTGCCTCGCGACGTATGTACCTCATCGGCCAAACCCGCCTCCAGACCCAGATCGATTGCTGCGACCAGTTTGACTACACTTACGAAAAGCGCGATTGATACAGACCCTGCGTCCCCTTTCCTTCTTCGTAGCTCTCATGGGATGCCTAGGCCTTACCCTGCTTGACAGTTGCGCTACCAGTAGGCTGAGCAGCGGCATTCGAGGACAATGGTACCTTCTGGAGCACGTGGGCGGCTTTCGCTCAACAGCAAGCCCACTCTCTCGCTACACGCCAACAAACACGCACCAACGCCTGAGCTTTGGCACCAATGGCGTTTTCGTACGCGAATTTACAGACACGGCCGGTCGGGTCACCTCACGCACCACCCACAAATACGAAGTCACGGTGCGCCGCAAAGACCGAAACTTTAGTAAGGTAATCAAAGTAGGCATTCGGTATACGCCAGGTCTCCGAGATCGTGAGCTTGATACGCTCTGGCTGAAGGATAATTTGTTAGTGACCGAAATCCTGGCTCCACTGCACTGTGGAGTCTCCAGCCACTTCGCGCGAGTATCGAAATAGAGAGGTCACCTTACGGTAAAACAAACATTTTGTTTTACACACTACCCTTCCTGAAGCGTTGATTTTATATGCAACGCACGGAGGTCGCCAGCACCAGTTTGGCCAGTATCGGGTACGACGCGCCGAGTCGTACTTTGGAAGTAGAGTTTCAATCCGGGGCCGTGTACCACTACCACGGGGTGCCCTTTTCAATTGCCCAGGGCTTAGCTCGAGCGCAGAGTGTCGGAGGCTACTTCATGCGGCGCGTACGACCAGTGTATGCGTACGAGCGGGTGGAGTGAGCGTGGAAAAGTCCGCGGTGTCGCGTGCTTTGAGGGGCTGCGCACATGATAAATACCGCCTATATTTCGCTGCGTGACAAGAGATTAGTTACGTCTTACGTGAAATCGGCGAATGAACCCAACTCTTACCCCCCGGCTCCTACTCGCCGCACTCGCGCTCGGCACAGGCGCGGCAGTCCTCACCGCCCAATCCGCCCCGACCTACACCGTCGCGCAGCTCGACTCCCTCAACGCCGCCGCCTACGCGACCTACTCTGCCGACCTCAACCGCGCCGACACTCTCTTCCGCGCCGCCGTCGACAGAGCTGCTGAGCGAGGATGGAAGCCGCAGGAGGCCGCCGCCCGCAAGACCCTCGCCGTGGTG
This sequence comes from Lewinellaceae bacterium, assembly GCA_963837005.1. Taxonomy (GTDB): domain Bacteria; phylum Bacteroidota; class Bacteroidia; order Chitinophagales; family Saprospiraceae; genus CALDTK01. The sequence goes on along the minus strand of CAWIMC010000020.1, from coordinate 399,061 downwards.
ACCTTCCTCCGGGGCGACTACGAGGCTGCACTCCCGGAGTTCCAACGCGCCCTTACCCTTTATCGAGAGCTTGGCGACACCCGCGGCGAAGGGGCCACCCTCATCGAGGCGAGCAACTTCTTCTCTAAGCGCAAGGAGTACGCCCGCGCGGTCGACTACCTCGAGCGAGGCGGTAAAATGGTGCTGGCGAGCGGCGACAGCGTCCTGTACAGCAACACCCTCGACAACCTCGGCACGATCGCGATGCGTCAAGGAGAGATTGGCCGGGCCGATAGCCTCTACAACGTGGTGCGGTCACTACGCCGCCGCCTGCGCGACACCGTCGGCCTCACCTACGTCTACGACCACCTCGCCAGCGTAGCAGGACTCGAGGGCCGTACCCAACTCGCCCTCCGCTACCTCGACACTTGCATCCAGATCCGCGAGCAACTCGGCGACCGACAAGGCATCGCGATCGCTGTCAACAACCAGGGCGAAGCTCTCCTGCTGGCCACCGACACCGCCGCCGCCCTCCCTTATCTCGAGCGAAGCCTCGCGCTCAGCACCGCCGTCGGCTTTACGGACCTCATGCAGTACACGATGAACCTGCTCTCGGCCGGGTACGCCGCCACCGGTCGCCTCGCCGACGCGCTCGCCATCCAGCGCCGCGGCCAAACCCTCAAGGACAGCCTCTATACCACCGAGACGACGGCCAAGATCGCCGAGATGCAGGAGCGCTACGACGCCGAAGGCCGCGAGCGAACGATCGCCCTCGAACGTGCGCGCCTCAGTCAACGGACCGCCTACCTCGTGGCTGCCGTGGCCGCCGTCGTAGCCCTCGGCATTGCCCTGCTGTGGTTCGCGAGTCGCCAGCGAGCCAAGCAGCGCCTTCTGCGCGAACAGTCCCGCCAGCGCCTCCGCGACGATCGCCTCCGCATTAGCCGCGACCTCCACGACCACCTCGGGGCCGAACTCTCGATCCTCGCCAGCGACCTCGGGCGCCTCGACCGCGACATCGGCGGCGGACGTCTCGTGGGCGCCAAAGATCAGGTCCGCACAGCCATAGACCAGATGCGCGAGACCATCTGGGCCGTGCGCAGCGACGAGGGCACCTGGGCGGACGTCTTCGCGCACCTCCGCACCTTCGCCGCGCGCCTCGAGCACCCGAGCATCACCTGCACGCTCGACCCGAGTCTCACCGAGCAGCGCCTCGACCCCTACCGCATGCTCAACCTCTACCGCTTCGGCCAGGAGGCGATGCGCAATGCCGTACGGCACGCTCAGGCCACCGAGATCGTCATCGCCGCCGACGACACGGGACTCCTCGTAGAGGACAACGGCCAGGGCCTGCCACCGGGAGCTGCTGAGAAAGGCTTCGGTCTCGCGAGCCTCGGAGAGCGAGCCCGAGAGTTGGGCGGGGAGCTCTACTACGAAGTGCCGGAGAGCGGGGGGACACGGGTGCGGCTCGTCCTCTCCGATTCGAGGCCACCAGTCCTAAAAGCCCAGGCCGCCGTCGCTACTGCTGCCGCTAGCGCCGCGTAGAGGTTCGAGCCACGGCTTTCGCCAAAACCTACGACGAGTTGCGTATGTGCACCGTGCTCGCTGAGGAGCAATTTTGGCGTTTGTAGTAATCGCGCTCGCGGCTACCGCACAGGGCGGCAGCGCATTAGAAATTGGCCATTGAAAATTGCCGTACACATGCACCATATCGCCATCGCCGAGGACAAAGCCCGGATTGCCGCCGCCCTCGTCGCCGACCTCGGCCTCGACGACACGCTCAAAGTAGTGGGCACCTACCGCGACGGCCAACTTCTCCTCGACGGTATCGCTGCCCTGCCCAACCTCCCCGACCTCGTCCTCATGGACATTGACATGCCTCGCCTCGACGGCGTGGCGGCTACGGCCGCGCTCAAAGCGCAGCACCCACAGGTCCGCGTCGTAATGCTGACCATCTTCGAGGAGGACGAACAGCTCTTCGACGCCATTCGCGCCGGGGCCGACGGCTACGTCCTTAAAGGCACCGATGTCGACGACCTCCACCGCTACATTCACGAAGCCCTCGACGGCGGAGCCCCAATGTCACCCGCGATGGCCAGCAAGGCACTGCGCTTCCTCCGCTCCGGCCAGACGCCCGCGAGCCAGCGCGACGCCCCCGATATCGAACCCCTCACCGCCCGAGAGCAAGAAGTTCTCACGCACCTCGCCAGTGGCCTCACGTACCGCCAGGTGGCCACCAACCTCTTCGTGAGCGAGGGCACCATCCGCAAGCACGTCGAGCACCTCTACCAAAAGCTCCGCGTCAACAACAAGACGACCGCCGTGGCGCGGGGCAGGGAGGCAGGCTTGCTTTGAGGGCTACCGCGTTGCGCACGGCTTTAAAAACTTCCGCTTTGCCGGCGGCCTCAGATTCTCTCCAGCAGCGTCCGCGTCTCGGCCACCACGACATTGCCCGTGTGCGACGTAGACATCGGCTCAAACAGCACGATCTCCACCTCGGCCGTCGCGACCGGCCGGTGGTCCACGCCCCGCGGTACGATGTAGAACTGCCCAGCGCCAATCGACACACTCGTCCCGTCGGCAAACTCGAGCGTCAGCTCCCCGCGGTGGATCAAGAACATCTCGTCCTCCCCGGCGTGGTGGTGCATGGGCAACTCACCGAAACCCTTGGCCAGCTTGACGTACTGCCCATTGAGCTCCCCGACGATGCGCGGGTGCCAGTGGTCGTCGATGAGGGCAAATTTAGCGGCGAGGTCGGTGGGGAGAGCCATAGGTGTCTGTTGGCCACCGTGTCGTATGCGGCGTCACAACGAAGCTACCAATTTTGCCGCCCGCGCTACCGCTGTTCTGCCCAAATTCTCGTCTGTCCCCAAGGCCGGCGGCACGGACCTCGACCTCACGGCCACCAACGACGTGCTTCACCTCGACCCCCTGATGAAACCCCGCCGCCGAGCGCCAAGCCTCCAACCGCACCTACCTCACCGGGCAATAGCAACCCGTCACCGTGTACCGTTTGGTATCGGCCAGGGGTTCGCGCTTTCCGAAGTGCGCGCAGCAGGTTGGATGCTCGGGTTTCGCCCAAATATTGAGTTCGGTGACGACGGAGGCTTAGCCCCGCATGCGCCTCTCTCCTACAGCACCTGCGCCACTGCCGTTACGGTCTTCGCGGCGCTCCCGATGAAAATCTTTTCGCCGGCCATCATGACGGGGCGGTTCAAGAAGGTATAGTGGTCGAGGATCAAGCGACGGTAGTCGTCCTCGGTGAGGGTGGCCTCGTGGAGTTCGCGAGCGCGGTAGAGGCGCGCGCGCCGCGAGAAGAGCGGCTCGTAGCCCCCGGCCAGTTTGGCCATTTCGTCGAGCTCAGCCTCGGTGAGGGGCTCCGCCTTAATGTCGCGCAGCGTCCAGTCGGTGAGCGACTCGATGGTCCCGAGCACGCGCTGGCAAGAGTCGCAGGGCGGGATGTAGTAGAAGGTAGGCACTTGGGAAAGTTATGAGGGGAGAGGAAAGAGGGTTAGGGATAGCGAAGGCGAAAATAGCGGAGCCCGGTAGGCAAGCCAATTTTCTCTTTTCACTCTATAGCTGTTCTACTTTAAGCTCTCGATACCCGAAGGTGGAGTCTACCTCGCGTTGGAACGCAAAATCGTCGCTTGCCCCAATCACGATCTCCGCAGTGGTGTACACGAGGTTACCGTCGAGCAGGTGCCCGCCGATGGTGCGGCCCGTCGAGTCGCTCACGCTCATGTGGACGTGCATGCCGTCGGCGGTAAGGGTGCCGGTAAGGGAGACGATCTCGAAGTGTCCGCTTTCGCTAAAACCCTCGTCCTGGTTGGCGAAGCGGAGGTGGTAGGTGGTGAGGCTCCCGACACAGGTCGCGATCCAGGCGGCGCTCAGGTCATGGGTTTTGGCGAAAGCCGCCAGCTCCTGCTTGAGGTCCTGCCCTGGGCGTAGGCGGAAGGCGTGGTGGCTAGGGTTGGCGGGCTGCACGGTGGCCAAGGTAGTGGGCGGATCGCAGGCCCCGAAGACCAGGGCGAGGAAGACGAAAACGAGGGACTTCATACAGCTGCGAAGGTGTCGACGAGGAGCTAAAGTCCGCCGTCCTATCCCCCCGTGCTTCCGAAGCCCCCGCTACCGCGCTCGCTGTCGTCTAGCGCGTCGACGGGCACCCAGGCGATGACGCCGTGTTTGGCGAGGACCAGCTGCGCGATGCGTTCGCCGGGCTCGATGGCCTGGGGATCGGGGCTGAGGTTGATGAGCGGCACTTTCAGTTCGCCGCGATAGTCGGAGTCGATCGTACCGACGGCGTTGACGCAGGTGAGGCCTCGTTTTAGCGAAAGCCCCGACCGCGGGCGCACCTGCCCCTCGTAGCCGTAGGGGATCTCGACGAAGAGTCCGGTGGGGATGAGGCGGCGCTCTAGCGGTAGTAGCGTGATGACCTCTGGGAGGTGGGCTTTAAGGTCAACGCCGGCGCTACCGACGGTTTGGTAGGCGGGTAGAGGGTAGGGGGAGCGGTTGATGATCTTGACGTCGGTGCGCATGGGGAGGGGGATAGGGCGCTGCGCTAGGTGGGGTGAGCAGGGTTACTTGGGGATTGCGGTGGCAATATAGGTGGGTCCGTCACTCGTACAGCTCGGCTGGGGCGTCGAGGACCCAGGGTTGATGACTGAAGTAGTTCCACTCCTCGGCGGCCAGGTCGACGTCGGGGGCGAAGAGGGGGTGGGGGCCGCGGCCGTTGAGGTAGACCTGGCTCTCGGTGACGTAGAGTTCGACGGCGGGCCAGCCGCGGGTGTGGCGGTAGTGGGCCTTGAGGCGCTGGACGTACTGGTAGAGGAAGTCGGGTTTCGTGGCCACGCTACTGCGTTGTTTTGGCGAAAGCCCGAGGCTGCTCGGGACGCGCTCTCGCTCGCCAGTTGTTGGGTTGCGGGCCTCGAGGTAGAGGCTACCGGACTTGGAGCGCGTCATCATGCGCCAACTGAGGCGGTGGCCCTCTTCGGACCAGTTGACGTTGCCGGGGAAGAGGTGGTGGCGCAAAGGCAGGGCCATCTGGACCAGAAAGAAGGTGCCGAAGGCGGCTGTCGCCAAAACAGACAGGGCCGGTGGGCTTGTCTGATTGGTAGCTGGGATGGTTGTTTGGGAAGCTGCGCCAGCGGGGTGGACCGCTGCCTGTTTTGGCGAAAGCCGGAAGAGGCGCTCGATAAAGTCGGGCGGGAAGAAAAACACCGTGAAGGCGAGCACGAGATAGGGGAAGATGCCGATGTGGAAGACCGCGGAGTTGAAAATGTTGAAGGCGAGTAGACCGCACCAGGCCAGCCGGCGCGTCGGCTGCCACCAAAGCAGCGGGATGATGCTCGCGTCGAAGGCCAAGGCACCGTAGGTGATGAACGTCTGCAACCAGGGCTGCTGGAGCACCTCGCCGATAAGCCAAAAGTGGGCCTTGCCGGCAAAACCCGTGCGTACGAAGTCGCCGTTGAGCCACCCGGGGTACAGCTTGGCCACCGCCCCGTAGGTAAAGACAATCAGCAGCATCAGCCTAGCGCCGAGCGTAATCCAGCGAGGGTGCACGTAGGCGACGGCACCTCGGCGACGGCTGTCGAGAGAGTAGCGAGCGGCCGCCTGCGGGAGCAGCGCCATGGTCCAGCACAGCAGCACGGCCAGGTAGTAATGGTTGTTGTAGCTCGTCTTCTGCGCGAGGTAGGCGCCCGTCCAGAGCACAGCCAGTGCGACGGCACTGAGGCGGTAGCGGTACCCGAGCATCACGCCAGCCGCAGCGAGCCCCATGACGGCGAAGTAGCCGTACGCCACCGGACCGTTGAGGAAGGTCAGAAAGTCAAAGCCGATGAACGGGAAGGAGTAGTCTGCTTCGACGAGGTTACGTCGTACCCACCCCGTCGCGATCGCCCCCCAGGCCTCGAGCAGCATCAGCAGGCCGAAGGCGACCCGCCACACGACGAGCGAGGCATTGCCGACGGGCTGTGCGAGGTAACGGCGGAGGTGTAACATGGTATTTTGTGGAGTTAGGGAGCGTGACGGTTGCAGGGGCCGCGGCATCGCGGGAGGCACGTTAGCGGTTCACTACGTTTCGAGTTATTTTAGTGTTCTTTGCGTACTCAACGACCCTCCCGCTTATGCGCCCCGAACGTCTACTCCTGCCTGCTTTCGCTGCTTTGGTCCTCGCCTGTGGCGGTCGCGACGAAGCTACCGCCGATGTCGATGCTACTGATGTGCCTGTGGAGGCCAACGACTGGCAGCCGCTGTTTGACGGCAAGAGTACGGCTGGCTGGCACAAATATGGCGGCGAGCCCGTCGGTGAGGCCTGGCAAGTAGATGCCGATGGCAACCTCACCCTCGACGTCACCAACAAGGGCGAGCACGGCGTAGTGGGCGGCGGCGACATCGTCACCGACGCGGACTACGACAACTACGAACTCGAACTCGAGTGGAAGATCGCCGACTGCGGCAACTCCGGTATCATCTACAACGTCGTCGAGGAGGACGGGCTCGACACCCCCTGGCGCACCGGTCCGGAGATGCAAGTGCTCGACAACAGCTGCCACCCCGACGCGAAGATCTACAAGCACAAGGCCGGCGATCTATACGACCTCGTAGCCGGCGACAGCCTCATGGTCAAGCCCGCCGGCGAGTGGAACACCGCCCGCCTCGTCAATCGCGCCGGCGCCGTCGAGCACTGGCTCAACGGCAAGCAGATGGTGGTCTACAACAACACCGGCGAGGGGTGGAAGCAGATGATTGCCGCGTCGAAGTTCAAGGACATGCCCCGCTTCGGGGAGGCGACGAGCGGCAAGATTGCGCTGCAGGACCACGGTGACCAGGTGTGGTATCGCAATATCCGGGTGCGGGAGCTTTGAGCTACTCTTCGCCGCGGGCGCGCCGAAGGCCTTCGAGGTCGTCGCGGTCTTTGGGGCGATTAGAGAACTTTTTGGCGAGCACTAGTTCTGAATACGACAATACTGGAATGTCTAGGTCCTTGAGTTCCGCATACATGGCCTTTCTCCGCGACTCAGCAAAAGACGTAAAGGGCGAGACGGTTGGAAGCAAGTCGATTGTGTAGTGCTCACCTTCTAATTTTAAGAACGATTTTTTAGGATTCACCTGGCGCTGAGCTCGGATTTTCGACACATTCAATCCGATAGAGTCGAGCGCTGTCTACCTTGTCTGCCGGACTTCCATCCCGCGCAGTAGTCAAGCGGTAGTGACCGTGTAAAATAACTGCCGCCCCACCGATTACTAAGTAGTTGACATCGTGCTCATCGAACGCTTTAACTATTGGGTAAAGCTGGTCGGTGAAATTATTCATGACTTCCCCGCGGGGACGACTTGAGTCCCTTGCGTTGCATTTCGAGCAGCGTGGCATAATAACTCTGGAAGAATTTGCTCTTCTCAGGCGTAGACTCCCGGCCCAGCTCCTCATCGGCCTTCATCTCCTCGATGCTGCTGTAGACTTTGACCGTCTTTTTGGACTCCTGCGGCTCCATATTGAGCTTAACGCAAATGCGCCGCCATTCGTTCCTTACACCCCATCCGTCACACAGCCTTCGCTCGCTGTACTCACCGAGCGTGCGTACTTGAGCAGTAAGCCGTGCTTTGCTCGCAACGGTGGCTGCACCCAGGCCGCTCTCCTACGCTCTAGTTCGCCTTTCGGCAAAACCATTTCCAGCGTGTTCGCCTCGGCGTCGATGATGATTTGATCGCCATTCTCGACCAGCGCGATCGCGCCGCCGTCCTGGGCCTCCGGGGTGACGTGCCCGACCACAAAACCGTGCGTCCCACCCGAAAAGCGGCCGTCCGTCACCATCGCAACCTGCTTGCCGAGGCCCATGCCCATCACCGAGGCGGTCGGCTTGAGCATCTCCGGCATACCAGGGCCGCCCTTCGGTCCGCAAAACCGGATGACGAGTACATCCCCCGCCGCTACCCCACCCCCGAGGATGGCGGTGTTGGCCTCATCCTCGCTCTCGAAAACCTTAGCCGTGCCCTCAAAGCGCAGACCTTCCTTTCCGGTAATCTTGGCGACACTGCCCTCAGACGCCAGGTTGCCACGTAAGATGCGGATGTGGCCGTCAGGTTTGATCGGGTTGCTCACCGGATGAATAATGTCTTGTCCTGCGCGGAGGTCCGGGACGGCGGCGAGGTTCTCGGCCATCGTTTTGCCGGTCACGGTCATACAATCCCCGTGGAGCAGGCCCTCGGCGAGCATCATCTTCATGACGCCCGGCACGCCGCCCACGTCGCTGAGGTCCTCCATGACGTAGTTGCCGGAGGGCTTGAGGTCGGCCAGATAGGGCGTGTTGTCGGAAGCCCAGCGGAAGTCGTCGATGCCGAGCGACACGCCGACCGACTTCGCGATGGCAATGAGGTGGATGACGGCATTGGTGGAGCCGCCCAGCACGATGACGAGTCGCATGGCATTCTCGAAGGCCTCGCGGGTCTGGATTTGGGAAGGGCGCAGGTCGAGTTCGAGGAGGTGCTTGATGGCGGCACCGACGCGCGTGACGTCTCCGTGCTTGGCCTCTCGGGCGGCTGGCGAGGAGGAGTTGCCGGGTAGGGCCATGCCGAGCGCTTCAATGGCGGAGGCCATCGTATTGGCGGTGTACATGCCGCCGCAGGCCCCCGGCCCCGGGCAGGCGTTGCGGATGATCTCCTGGAAGCTTTCCGGGGTGATTTCCCCAGACCGCAGCTGCCCCGGTGCTTCGAAGCTGGACACGATGTCGAGCTTGCGCTTGCCCGCGCAGCCGGAGGCGATGGTACCGCCGTAGACGACGATGGCTGGCCGGTCGACGCGGTTGATGCCCATCAGCGCACCGGGCATGTTCTTGTCGCAGCCGACCACCGCCACCGTCGCGTCGTACCACTGCGCAGAACTCACCATCTCGATCGAGTCGGCGATCACCTCACGGCTAGCGAGCGAGAAGCGCATCCCCGAAGTCCCCATCGAGATCCCGTCCGAGACACCGGCCGCATGGTAGGTAAGCCCCACGAGATCTGCTGCGTTGACGCTCGTCTTGATTTCGGCTGCCAGTCCGTTGAGGTGCATATTGCAGGGGTTACCGTCCCAGCCGAGGCTACAGATCCCAACCTGGGCCTTCTTCAGATCCTCCTCCGTGAGGCCGGCGGCGTGTAGCATCGAGCGGGCGGCCGGCAGCTCGTCGTTTTGGGTGATGGTGCGGGAGTAGCGGTTTAGGCGGGTGTCGGTGATCGGCATGCAAAGGTGTATGGGCGTGCGGGGTGCGGGTTTTGGCGAAATCCAAGATTCGCGCAAGCAAAGCCGGAAAGGTAGGAGTGCAGACTTTATGGGTGGACTAACACGGGGGGAGCATACCCTACGCCGTCGAACAATCAGGATGGCAGATTAGCTTTACCTTGAAAATCCGCATTCAGGATGCGGATTTTCAAGGTAATATGATTCCAAGACTTTTACAAGAGCGAGTAAAAAGCTTGCTTGCATCGTTTCCCGCCGTAGGGATCATCGGACCCCGCCAAGCCGGCAAGACCACCTTTGTCCGTCGGCAATTGTTGGAGGGACGCCGCGATGTAGTCGAACTCGACCTCGAAGACCCGCGAGACCGCGCTAAATTGTCGGACCCGATAGATTACCTCGAGCGGCGCGCCGACCAGACGGTCGTCCTAGACGAGGTGCAGCTAATGCCAGAATTGTTCAGCGTCCTGCGGCCCCTCATCGATGCCAATCGGCGCCCCGGGCGATTTATTTTGCTCGGCTCCGCGTCCCCAGGACTCATTCGGGGGGCAAGTGAATCGCTCGCCGGCAGGATTGCCTACGCGGAATTGACGCCCCTGGTCTTGCCGGAGCTACGAGATCAAGCGCTGCGGGACGCGCACTGGCTGCGGGGCGGTTACCCTGATTCACTTCTATCCCCCACTGCCGCAGGCAGTGAAGATTGGCGCGCAAACTACCTCGAGACCTACATCACCAAGGAGCTCCCGAGCCTCGGCAACGTAGGAAACGCCGGCGTACTGCGCCGTATGCTGTCTATGATCGCGGGGCAGCAAGGTGAGCTCGTCAACCGCGCAAACTTCGCTCGCGCACTCGGCGTGAGCGAAGGCACGGTACGCAACCACTTCGATCTCGTAGAGCAGAGCTTCATCGTCCGGGTACTGCCGCCTTACTTCGTGGACGTAAAGAAGCGTTTGGTAAAGGCGCCCAAGGCCTATATCCGGGATAGTGGTCTACTACACTTCCTCGCGGGAGTCGAAGACGAAAATCAACTGCGGGCCTCCGTGACCGGCGGCGGATCGTGGGAGGGGTACGTCATCGAGCAATTGCTATCAGTCGTTTCACCGTACACGAAAGCCTACTTCTACCGGACGCACGCCGGGGCCGAGATTGACCTGGTCCTCGTCGGGCGCCGCGGCCGCATCGCTGCGGTAGAAGTCAAGCTATCCTCGAGCCCCACGCTCGCGAGGGGCTTCCACACCGCCCGCGAGGATCTCGGACCGGAGCTGACTATCGTGGTCGCGAATGTGACGGAACGCTACGGACTGGGTAATGGGGTCGAGGCGATGGACCTCAGCTCGGCGTTGGATGTGCTCGCGGACTGGTAAGGAGGCGTCCGAGAGGATCTCTCGGCGGAATCCTTTCAGTTACGCCCCCCACGCCCGCGCCTCCACGCCCCGCAGCGCATTCGCTTCGGCATTGTCCGCGAAGGTCTCCGTCTCGGGATCCCAATTCAGCTCCCGCCCGAGCCAGTACGCGATGTTGCCGATGTTGCCGACCGTGGCCGAGCGGTGGCCGACACTCGCCGGGCAGAGCGTCTCGCCGCGAGTCTTGATGGCCGAGACCCAGTCCTCGTAGTGGTTGCCGTAGTCGCGGACCGGCTCGCCAGCCGCGTCCAGGATCGGAGGCGGGAGGATCGTAGCCGGCGTCGCTTCGAGGAAGTCCCGGCTCACGTCGAGGCTACCGTCCGTGCCGATGAAGCGCACCGCCCAGCCCCGACCAAAGTCCTCGTGGACCATCTCGGTGCCGTCGGCGTAGAACATGCGCAGGCCGCGCACCTGCTCGGCCGTCGCGCGACGTGCCTGTCGGTGGGAGGTAGCGCACCGGACCGGTGTCGTCCTTGCCGAGGCACCACTGCGCGATATCGAACATGTGGGCGCCCCAGTCGCCGATGCGGCCCGACCCAAACTCCTTGTAGTCCCGCCAAGCTGGGTAAGTGTCGGCATGCGCCGGGGCGATGATGGCGTTGTAGTCGACCACGGGGCCGGGGCCGCACCACATATTCCAGTTGACGCCTTTCGGCAAAACCTCCGCCGGGAGGTTATAGTCCCAGGCCGGGTTACCGACGTTGACGAGCACCTTGGTGATCTTGCCGAGCTTCCCGGAGCTGACGATCTCCTGGGCTTTCTGAAAGCGTCCCCACGAGCGCTGCATGCTGCCGACCTGGAAGACGGTGTTGTACTTCGCGGCCGCGTCGACAATGGCGCGCCCTTCGAGGATGGTGTTGGTAAGCGGCTTTTCGCAGTAGATGTCCTTGCCGGCGGCCATCGCGTCGATGGTCTGGCGGTGGTGCCAGTGGTCGGGCGTGGCCACGATAACGCCGTCGATGTCGGAGCGCTCGAGCAGCTGGCGGTAGTCGGAGTAGGTCACGACGCGGGGCACGCGCTGGCGTCCGGGCTTCTTGCGGTAGAGCCGCTTGACGTTTTTGCGAAAGCCGTCGCGCTTACCGTCCCAGACATCGCTGCCGGCGAGGATGCGGACCTCGGTTTGGTTGATGAAGTAGTCCGTGAGGATGTTGCCCTGCTTGCCGAGCCCGATGACACCGAGGTTGACCTGATCGCTGGGGGCCGTGAAGCCGCGCCCGAGCACATGTCTCGGGACGATTGTGAAGGCGGCTGCGCCCAAGGTGGCAGTGCGGAGGAAACGGCGGCGGGAGTCCTGGCCGGGTGGAAATGTCTTAGGCATTGAGGCGGGTACTTGTGCTGCGGTTAAAGTAGAACGATAACATGTCTTCAAACAAACGCCGTCCTGGACGTACACGGTAAGCATTCGTGCCGCACTTTTGGGCAAAATCAGCCCCCGAACAGCATGTCAAGTAGCAATGGCGACCTTTTTGCCCGACGCCTCAACACCCCCACCGCCCTCGGGCAATACGCGCACATCTCCGACGGCACCTTCACCTACCCCAAACTCGAAGGAGACGTAGGTGCGCGGATGAGGTTCAAAGGGCAGGAGGTCATCTGTTGGAGCATCAACAACTACCTCGGTCTTAGTAATCACCCAGAGGTCCGTGAGGTGGATGCTGTGTCTGCCCGACGCTACGGCATGGGCTACCCGATGGGTGCGCGGCTTCTGACCGGCGACACTGAGCAGCACGATCTGCTCGAGTCCGAACTCGCCGACTACGTACAGAAAGAGGCCTGCTTCCTGCTCAACTTCGGTTACCAGGGGGTGATGTCCGTGGTGGACGCCATGCTCGATCGTCACGACGCGGTCGTTTACGACAAAGAGGTCCACGCCTGCACCTACGACGGGATCCGCATGCAACAGTGCGGCCGCTACGCCTTCCGTCACAACGACGTTGCCGACCTCGAGCGTCAACTGGAGAAGGCTTACGCCAAAACCAGCCTCTCCGGCGGTGGCATCCTCGTGATCGTGGAGGGCGTCTACGGGATGCGTGGCCACCAGGGTAAGCTCCGGGAGGTAGTGGCGCTCAAGAAACGCTACAACTTCCGACTCCTCGTCGACGATGCCCACGGCTTTGGCGTGCTTGGCGAGACGGGGGCAGGCACTGGAGAGGCCCAGGGCGTCCAGGATGACATCGACCTGTACTTCAGCACCTTCACCAAGTCGATGTCCACGCTCGGCGCCTTCATCGCAGGTAACGCCGACATCATCCGGTACCTCCGCTACACGACACGCTCGCAGATTTTTTCGAAGACCCTGCCCATGCCCATCATCGTCGGGGCACGCAAGCGCCTCGAACTCATTCGTACACGACCCGAACTCCGCGAAACCCTCTGGAAACGTGTGCACTCCCTGCAGGCGGGGCTCTACGACGCCGGCTTCGACATTGGCGTGTCTGGCTCTGTCATCACGCCAGTTTTTCTACAGTGCGAACTTGGTGAGTGCCACGAACTCATCACCGACCTGCGGGTCGGCTACGGGGTCTTCACCTCGGCCATCATCTACCCAATCGTCCCGAAGGGTACGCTGCTGTTGCGACTCATTCCGACCGCCGTCCACACCGAGGAAGACATCGACCAGACACTCGCCGCGTTCAAGACCGTCCACACCAAACTCAAGGCCGGCACGTATCGCGACACCGCCCCGGCCGAGCTCATCGGGGCGTTCGCGTAGGTCGGTGACTGCAGATGGGCTAGAGCTTCGCGGTGGTACTGAAGCCCAACCATCATCTTACCTTTGCAGCCTCGTGCACGCCCTCCGGCATACACTCTTGGTCGCAACCCTCGCACTGGCGACCGGCTGCTCGTTTTGGCGAAAGCCGCCCCCCGACCGACCGACTTTGGTCAATGCCGCCTTTGACGAAAAGCTTACGAAGTTGCTGCGCTTCGACGTGCCGCTGATCAGCGTCGATAGCCTCACGAGACTGCCCGAGCCACTCCTACTGGACGTGCGTGAGCGCACCGAGTACCAAGTCAGTCACCTGCCGGGGGCCATCCGCGTGCAGCCAGGACAAAACCGGCCGACCTGGCTCGACACCGTCGCCCGAAATCAGCCGATCGTCGTCTGCTGTAGCGTCGGCTATCGGAGCGAAAATTTCGCCCGCGAACTGCGCGATGACGGATTTACCGAAGTCAGCAATCTCTACAGCAGCTTATTCGAGTGGGTCGACCGCGGACACCTCGTCGTCGACTCGCCGGCCGCGTCCAGGATCGGAGGCGGGAGGATCGTAGCCGGCGTCGCTTCGAGGAAGTCCCGGCTCACGTCGAGGCTACCGTCCGTGCCGATGAAGCGCACCGCCCAGCCCCGACCAAAGTCCTCGTGGACCATCTCGGTGCCGTCGGCGTAGAACATGCGCAGGCCGCGCACCTGCTCGGCCGTCGCCGACGTGCCGGTCGGTGGGAGGTAGCGCACCGGACCGGTGTCGTCCTTGCCGAGGCACCACTGCGCGATATCGAACATGTGGGCACCCCAGTCGCCGATGCGGCCCGACCCAAACTCCTTGTAGTCCCGCCAAGCTGGGTAAGTGTCGGCATGCGCCGGGGCGATGATGGCGTTGTAGTCGACCACGGGGCCGGGGCCGCACCACATATTCCAGTTGACGCCTTTCGGCAAAACCTCCGCCGGGAGGTTATAGTCCCAGGCCGGGTTACCGACGTTGACGAGCACCTTGGTGATCTTGCCGAGCTTCCCGGAGCTGACGATCTCCTGGGCTTTCTGAAAGCGTCCCCACGAGCGCTGCATGCTGCCGACCTGGAAGACGGTGTTGTACTTCGCGGCCGCGTCGACAATGGCGCGCCCTTCGAGGATGGTGTTGGTGAGCGGCTTTTCGCAGTAGATGTCCTTGCCGGCGGCCATCGCGTCGATGGTCTGGCGGTGGTGCCAGTGGTCGGGCGTGGCCACGATGACGCCGTCGATGTCGGAGCGCTCGAGCAGCTGGCGGTAGTCGGAGTAGGTCACGACGCGGGGCACGCGCTGGCGTCCGGGCTTCTTGCGGTAGAGCCGCTTGACGTTTTTGCGAAAGCCGTCGCGCTTACCGTCCCAGACATCGCTGCCGGCGAGGATGCGGACCTCGGTTTGGTTGACGAAGTAGTCCGTGAGGATGTTGCCCTGCTTGCCGAGCCCGATGACACCGAGGTTGACCTGATCGCTGGGGGCCGTGAAGCCGCGCCCGAGCACGTGTCTCGGGACGATTGTGAAGGCGGCTGCGCCGAGGCTGGCGGTACGAAGGAAGCGGCGGCGGGTGTTGGGTGTTGGGTTGGACGTGGTGGGTGACGGCGGCTGGCGGAAGAGCTGGGGTCAAGATAGGCTTACTCCCATCGATCACCCTATTTTCGCAGCGATGAAACTCGTAATTACTGCAGCATTGGCCCTGGCACCTCTGCTCATGCGTTCGCAGAGCGGGTACGGCACGCTCGGCAACGCGCCGAGCGGCGGCGCCCACGTGGACCTCTCCGAAGGGAAGCTGATGGAGATGAAGCGCGATTACGAACGTCACCCCCGCGCCGACAAGGCCATCGCTATCTCGGATCGGTACGAATTCCGGGAGCTGCGGTCCGATAGTGCCATCGCGATCCTCCAGCGGGAGGCGGCTCGGCGCAAGGCCCCCAGGCGTCTCAACATTCGTCTCCTGAGTTTGCTGTTTGAGGCCGGACGATACGAGGAGGCCAAGTTTGCACTCAAGATTATCCAAGCGAGTGGCGAGTCGGTGGCCCCCTACCAACGCATCGTGACGCTGCTGGCGATGGTCGACGGCGAGGACGTAGACTACGCGGTACCCGAAGCAGGGCTGAGCGCCGCCGAGGTATTTAAGTTCCGATCTATCGAGGCCACCCACCGAGGGGATCTGGTCGGCGAACTCGCCTACGGGGAGATGGCGATGTACCACATCTTCTGCGGGGTTGACGTCAATATGACGGCTGTCGCCAAAACCCTCCACGCGACCTACCAGGAACTGTTGCGACTGTCGCTGGCAGGGGAGCCGTGGCCGATAAAGCCCTACCCTACTGGGAGTTACGAGGCGGCTTACGCCAAAACCCTGGAGGCCGCCTTCGCGCAAGTCGCCGCCGACCGTGAGCACTACGGACCGTACTACGAGATGATCTTCCGCGCCGTGAGCCAGACGCAGCGACAACTCGCTGAGAGCGGGCTCACGGACCCACGTGTTCAGTTCGCGGTGGGCCTCTCGCGCCTTCACGACAACGGTGCTTACGAACTGTACTTCTACTACGCGCTCAACGGCTACACGGATCGGCAATCGTGGTACGTCGACTACTTAAAAGTAAATGACGGCAAGCAAGCAGAGAACTGGGACAGCTTCCGCAAAGCCGGGATGTGTACGTTGATAGAAGGGCTACGGGAGTAGACTGCTGCTGCCCGACGACCCGACGCCCCCCCGCAGGGAGGGATGTCGTTGAACCGAGATGTGGCGAAAAGACTACCTCAATAACTACTCTACCGCCCTAACACGTACACGGTTCAACGACATCCCGCCCCAAAGCCCCCCAGTAGAGCCCCCCAGTAGAGCCCCCCAGCGGAAGCCCTCCTTACGCCCCCCTTATCACACTCCCCTGACCTCCCCGCCCCCATATTCCTCCGATCTTCGCCGCCGCTTTGACGCCCCCCTCCGACATCATGCACGCCCTTCGGCTCCTCGCACTCTCCGCGGCACTAAGCCTGTGCAGCGCCTGCGTGTTTTGGCGAAAGCCGCCCCCCGACCGACCGACTTTGGTCAATGCCGCCTTCGACGACAGACTCACGCGCCTCCTGCGCTACGACGTGCCGCTAATTAGCGTCGATAGCCTCACGAGACTGCCCGAGCCACTCCTACTGGACGTGCGCGAGCACACCGAGTACCAAGTCAGTCACCTGCCGGGGGCCATCCGCGTGCAGCCAGGACAAAACCCGCCGACTTGGCTCGACACCGTCGCCCGAAATCAGCCGATCGTCGTCTACTGTAGCGTCGGCTACCGGAGCGAAAATTTCGCCCGCGAACTGCGCGATGACGGATTTACCGAAGTCAGCAATCTTTACGGCAGCTTATTCGAGTGGGTCGACCGCGGACACCTCGTCGTCGACTCGACGGCCGCACCCACCCGACAAGTCCATACTTACAATCAACGCTGGGGCCAGTGGCTTACGAGCCCGAGCGCCGAGAAAGTCAACTGAGCCCCCCCAGCCTACGTCTCAGATCTACCTAACCCGCCCCTCCGCAAATCCGTGCTTATGTCTACTGCCACCACTGCCCCCGCCATCGAAATCCAAGACCTCTTCGCCCGGCGCACTGAGAACCTAGGTCCGCTCGGTCAGTTCGCCGATTTCGGTCACGGCTACTATTTCTTCCCGAAACTCGAAGGGGAGCTCGGGCCGCACATGCGCTTTGACGGCCGTGAGGTCATCTCGTGGTCGATCAACGACTACCTCGGTCTCGGCAACCACCCAATGGTCCGCAAGGCCGACGCCGACGCCGCCGCCGAGTACGGCATGGCCTACCCGATGGGCTCGCGGATGATGTCCGGCGAGACGAGCCTCCACGAACAGCTAGAAGCCGAACTCGCGGAGTACAGCTCCAAGGAAGCTTGCCTGCTGCTCAACTTCGGCTACCAGGGCGTGGTCTCGATCGTGGATGCAATGGTGGACCGGCGCGACGTGCTCGTATACGACAAGGATGCGCACGCTTGCCTTTATGACGGAATTCGCTTGCACCTCGGGGGCCGTTTTGCCTTCGAGCACAACGACATGGAATCGCTCGAGTCCCAGCTCCAGAAGGCCACCGCTAAGGCGGAGCAGACCGGCGGTGCGATCATGGTCATCTCGGAGGGCGTCTTCGGGATGCGCGGCCAGACCGGCAAGCTCAAGGAGATCATCGAACTCAAGGACAAGTACAACTTCCGCCTCTTCGTCGACGACGCACACGGCTTCGGGATGATGGGCGAAACCGGCGCCGGTACCGGCGAGCACCAAGGCTGCCAGGACGGGATCGACCTGTACTTCTCGACCTTCGCTAAGTCGATGGCCTCGATCGGTGCTTTTGTAAGCGGTCCGGCCAACGTGATCAAGTACCTCAAGTACTCGATGCGCTCGCAGATCTACGCCAAGTCGCTCCCGATGCCCCTCGTCAAAGGTGCTCTCAAGCGCCTCGACATGATCCGCACGATGCCCGAGCTCCGGGAGAAGCTGTGGCACAACGTCGGTCGCCTGCAGGGTGGCCTGCGCGAACTCGGTTTCGACATCGGGGTCACCGGCTCGTGCGTCACGCCTGTCTTCATGAAAGGTTCCCTCGGCGAGGCCACGGTGATGGTCAAGGATCTGCGCGCTAACCACGGCATCTTCTGTTCGATGGTCGTCTATCCAGTCGTACCGAAGGGGATCGTCCTCCTTCGTCTCATCCCAACCACCTCCCACTCCGACGCCGACATCGACGCGACACTAGCCGCCTTCCAGGCCGTCCGCAAGCGCCTAGAAGCTGGGGAGTACGCCGCGCTGGCACCGGATATGTTGGCGGAAGCGTAGGGAGGGTTGATTGGTTTGTTGGTGGTTTGGTTTTTTGGTTATCCCCGCGCCGCCAAACGACCGATGCACCAAACAACCAAATAATCAATCCACCAAACAACCTATAAGAATGCTCATTTCCGGTATCCAACAGCTCGGCGTCGGCGTCACTGATGCGCGCACCGCCTTCGCGTGGTACAAAGCTCACTTCGGGGCCAGTGTCGCGGTCTTTGACGAAGTGGCCATCGCGGCCAAGATGTTGCCGTACACACAAGGCGAGGAGCGGATGCGTCACGCGATCCTGGCGGTCAACATGCGTGGCGGGGGCGGCTTCGAGATCTGGCAGTACACCGAGCGCGAGCCCGTAGCACCGAAGTTTAACCTCGAAATTGGGGACCTCGGCATTTTCGCTGGTAAGCTCAAGTGCGTCGATGCGCACGTAGCGCGCAACTTCCTCCTGCGTCGCGGGGCCGATCTGCCGGGGGCGGTCATGCACCGGCCGGACAATCGATCGAGCTTCTGGGTGCGCGATCTATACGGCAATCTCTATGAGGTGGTCGAGGAGCCAACCCACTTCACCAAGCGCGCACATCCGATTGGAGGGGTCTACGGGGTCGTGATTGGGTGCAGCAGCATCGAGAAAAGCCGGGCGTTCTACAGTCAGGTACTGGGCTATGACCAAGAGGTATTCGACACCATCGAGCCGGGCGGACTATCGGCCTTACCGGGTGGAGAGCGGCCCGTTCGGCGGGTCGTTCTGCGGGCGAGTCAAGCGCGCAAAGGGGCTTTCGCACCACTGCTCGGTCCGGCGGAGATTGAGCTAGTGGAGACGCCTGGCCACGTCGGTCGCCGCATTTTCGAAGGTCGCGACTGGGGAGACCAGGGCTTCATCCACCTGTGCTTCGACGTGCGGGGCATGGATGAGTTGAGCCGCCTTTCGGCAAAACACGGGGCACCCTTTACAGTGGACACCGGCGAAAGCTTTGACATGGGAGACGCCGCGGGTCGCTTTGCGTACTGCGAGGACCCAGACGGCGCGCTAATCGAATTCGTCGAGACGCACAAGCTGCCGATCCTCAAGAAACTGGGCTGGGGCCTGGATCTGCGCAAGCGGCCGGAGGACAAAGCCTTGCCGACATGGATGTTGCGGGCCTTGGAGATTGGGTGAGGGCTGAGTTCGCGTGCAGCGCCGCAGCCCCCCTACCCCTCTACTAAGGTCCCCACTTTCTCCCCTGCGATAATCCGTTGCAGATTCTCCGGCTGATTGATGTCGAAGACGATAATTGGCAGGTTATTCTCCTGGCAGAGCGTGAAGGCCGTCATGTCCATCACGTTAAGTCCCTTCGAGATGACCTCTCCGAAAGTGAGCTTCTCAAAACGTGTGGCATTGAGATCTTTAAAGGGATCAGCCGAGTAGATCCCGTCGACCCGCGTACCCTTCAAAATCACGTCGCACTCGAGCTCAATAGCCCTTAGCGCCGCCGCCGAATCAGTCGTGAAGAAAGGACTGCCCAGACCAGCCGAGAAGATCACGACGCGCTTCTTCTCCAGGTGTCGCACGGCCCGACGACGGATGTACGGCTCGGCGATGGCGTCCATCTTGATGGCGGAGACCAGGCGCGTGTGTAGGCCTTGCTTCTCTAGTCCGCTCTGGAGCGCCATGCCGTTGATGACGGTCGCGAGCATGCCCATGTAGTCGCCCGTGGTCCGCTCGATGCCACTCGCCTCGGCCTGCAAACCCCGGAAGATGTTGCCGCCCCCGATCACGATCGCCACCTGCAAACCTCCTTCGACCAACTGCGCTACTTGCTTCGAGTAGTGCATCAGCATGTCCGACGAGATGCCGTAGTCCTGTTCGCCCATCAGGCTCTCGCCGCTGAGCTTAAGGAGGATGCGCTTGTATTTGGTCGACATAGGTAGCGTTTTGGCGCAAGCCCGCTGATGCTCGGGCAAAGCGGCCCGAAGGTAAGGCGGACACGCATGCGCCGTCACCACACTTGTCCGAAGTTCGTCAACGAACAGCGGGCGCCCGTACCCGGTTACCTACCGAGAGGGCCTGTCCCTCAGACACCTAACTAATCCCAAACGCACCATATGTTCAGTTCCGCTGATTTTACGAAGCTCGCCAAAGTGAAGGGCGACTCGACCGTCTCCATCTACATCCCGACCCACCGTGCGGGCGAGAAGACCTTCAATGGCCACGACCGCATCGTCTTCAAGGACGCCGTCAAGGAGGCGCGCCGCCAGCTCGAGGCCGGGGAGCGCATCAAGGGCGAGAGCCTCGACGCCTACCTCAAGCCGATGACCGACCTGGCCGAGGACCAAAATTTCTGGCGCCACCAGAGCGATACGCTCGCAGCCTTCCTGAGCAAAGACGGTCTGCAGACCTTCGCCCTCCCGATCAAGACCGAGGAGACGAAGGTCCGCATTGGCGGACAACTCTACCTCACGCCTGCGGCCGAGATGCTCCAGCCCGAGGCGCGCTATTATATTTTCACGCTCGCCATGGGCAGCAATGCCTTCTACGAAGCGACCCGTAACACCATCACATCGGTCTATATCGCCGACGAGGTGCCGAAGGATATGGAGGAGGTGCTCGAGGTGTACGAAGGCTCCGAGTCGCTTCAGTTCCACAGCATCAGCCCCGGCTCCGGCAAGGCCATCCACCACGGGCAGGGCAGCAACGAGGACCGTATCGACGAGCGCAAAGAAATTTACTACAAGCGCGTCTCGAACGGTCTCGAAATTCTACTCGCCGGACAGGAGGAGCCGCTCATCGTGGTCTGCGACGCCCAGCACCACAAGGCCTTCACTGAAGCACTCAAGTACCCGCACATCGTCGAGACCAACCTCGACATCAATCCCGACGTCCTCACGCCCGCCGAACTCCACACCGAGACGTGGAAGGTGATGAAGCCGCACTTCGACAAGTCGTCGAGTGAGCTCAAGCAGCAGTACTCCGACGCCGTCGGCGCGAAACCTTCGCCAACGGCGTCTACGATGTCATCCCCGCCGCCATCAACGGCCAGGTCGCAACCCTGATGGTCAACGAGGACCAAGCCACCATCTACGGCGAGTACGACGCCGACAACAACGCCGTCAAATTCCACGACGAGAAGCGAGACGACAGCATCGACCTCACCGAGTTTGCCATCCGCAAAACCGTCGAGATGGGCGGCAAAGTGGTCGTGCGTGACCATACCCTACTGCCGGAAGGCGTAGAAGGCGTAGCGGCGACGCTGCGGTATGCGCTGTAGGTAGGGCACACGGTGATTGAAACTAAACAGAAGCACTGAAGTGCTTGCTGGCCCACATGCAGACCTCCGGCCTGGCGAGACGCCTGACGGGCCCGTCGGCAGGCCGGAGGTCTGCATGTGGGCCAGCCCGGGCTTTAGCCCGGCTGTCGCGCAACGAGGGCAACTATACCACCGCCATTAAGCTTAATACCCACACCTCCCTCACACAAAAGGGCCGCCTCCACACAGTGGAAGCGGCCCTTTCTATTTGTCAGAGGTTAGCAAAGCACGCTAGACGAGAATCCATTGTCCATCGATCCATGCTCCATGCTCCTTTACCCCAATTGCACGTGCTTAAATGCCGTCACCGTCAACTCCTTGTCCTGGGCTTTTAAGTAGTCGGCCACAGTCTGCTTGCCGTCCTTGACGAAGGCTTGGCTAAGGAGGGTTTGCTCCTTGTAGAACTTGTTGAGCTTGCCCATCGCAATCTTCTCGAGCATCTCCTCGGGCTTGCCTTCGTTGCGGGCGATCTCCTTGCCGATTTCGATCTCCTTCTCGACCATGGTGGCGTCCACACCGTCCTTGTCGACGGCGATCGGCTTCATGGCGGCGACCTGCATGGCGACGTCACGACCAGCAGCCACGAAGTCGTCGCTGCCGCTTTGTTGAGGGCCACGATCACACCGGCGCGGTTGCCCATGTGGTTGTAGGCGACGACCAGCGGAGCCTCGAGGATAGCGTAATCCGCGATCTCGATCTTCTCGCCGATAACGCCAGTGCGCTCGGTGGCCTTCTCGCCGACGGTCATGCCGTCACCGTAGCTCAGCGCGTTAAACGCATCTTGGTCCGCTGGAAGGCTCTTGATTGCGGCGGCGGCCATCTGCTCGGCCACAGCGATAAAGTCGGCGTTCTTAGAGACGAAGTCAGACTCGCTCGTGAGTTTGAAGACGATACCTTTCGTACCGGCCTCGTTGACCTTTGCGATGACGACACCCTCGGTGGCGTCACGATCGGCCCGCTTGACGGCCACTTTCTGGCCTTTCTTACGGAGTTCTTCAATGGCCTTGTCGAAGTCGCCGCCCACTTCCGTGAGGGCCTTTTTGCAATCCATCATGCCGGCGCCGGTCACGTCACGAAGTTTCTTGACGTCGGAGGCCGAAATAGCTACTGCACTCATAATAGTTGATTTGGGGAGGCTTTCGCCAAAAACCGAGCTACGAGGTAGCAAGTTTTGGCGAAAGCCGTCTAGAAAATGAAGATGTCCAGTAGTACGCTGTCGCAAAACTAGGACGATCGTAAGCGCCGTAAGAAGCTACTCCGCGCGGGCGGACTCGCGGTCGGCAGCGGCTGTCGCCGGAGCGGACGCCTCGGTAGCTACTGGCGTCGGAGTGGCGGCCTCGACCGGTGCCTGCTGGTGCAGGCAGCAGCAGCAGCAGCAGCAGCAGCAGCAGCAGCAGCCGGCGCGGCTGCTACCGGAGCAGCCTCGACAGGAGCTGGTCCGACGAAAGACGGGGCGGGCTTGACGCTGTTCCTGAGCACCCTTCTCCTCCATGGCATCCTTCTCGGCCTTGGCCTGGTTGCGCTCGGCGAGACCTTCCTTGATCCACTCAGCAAGGTAACGAACCACGATCTCGATCGCCTTCGACGCATCATCGTTGGCGGGGATCGGGAAGTCTACCGTCGTCGGATCGGAGTTGGTGTCGACCATCGCGAACGTGCGAAGGCCGAGACGCTTCGACTCGCTGAAGGCGATGTGCTCGTGCGTGATGTCGACCATGAAGATGGCTGTCGGTATGCGGTTGAGCTCGGAGATACCGCCGAGCACACGCTCGAGCTTCTCGCGCTCGCGGGTGAGCATGAGGCGCTCCTTCTTCGTGATGCTCGAGAGGCTCGAGTCGGAGAGCATGCCGTCGATCGACTGCATCTTGCGCACCGAGCGGCGAATCGTCTGCCAGTTGGTGAGCATACCCCCGAGCCAGCGGTCGGTGACGTGCGGCATTTCGCACTCGCGGGCAATCTCGGCGACGACGTCGCGGGCCTGCTTCTTCGTAGCGACGAAGAGGATCTTCTTGCCCGAGCGGGCGAGGGCCTTCATCGCGCGACCGGCGCGGTCCATCTCGTCGAGCGAGCGGTTGAGGTCGATGATGTGGATCCCCTTGCGCATGGTGAAGATGTACTTCGCCATTTTGGGATTCCACTTGCGCTTGAGGTGCCCGAAGTGCACGCCAGCGTCGAGGAGTTGCTTGTAGGTGGGCTTAGCCATGGTAGTAGATATAAAACCGCGGGGAGCGGCGGGTGGGGAGAGAGCCCTGGGAGTACGGCCGCCTGCCTTTCGCAGCGCGGATGGTAGCCCCGGGGCAATGGCAACGTACTAGCGCTTCGAGAACTGGAAGCTCTTACGTGCCTTCGGCTTACCGTACTTCTTACGCTCGACGACGCGGGCATCGCGGGTAAGGAACTTCTCGGCTTTGAGCGCCGGGCGGTAGTCCTCGTTGACCTTGAGCAGCGCGCGGGAGATCCCCATGCGGATGGCCTCGGCCTGGCCCTTGAAGCCACCGCCGTTGACGTTGACGACGAGGTCGTACAGGTTGGCGACCTCGACGAGGGCGAGGGGCTGGTTGACTTTGTACTGGATGTCCTTTTGGGGGAAGTACTCGTTCAGTTCGCGACCGTTGATCGTGACCTGGCCCGAGCCTTGCCGCAGGTACACCCGGGCGACGGCGGCTTTCCGGCGGCCGATGGCATTAATTTGATCCATAGCGGGAGTGGTGCTGGTGTGCTTAGTTGGGGTGAGGGGCTTAGGCGGCGGGCATGTCGCCGGGCTTCTGCGCGGCGTGCGGGTGCTCGGCACCGGCGTAGACGTGGAGCTTGCGGTACATGGCGCGACCGAGCTTGGTGTGGGGGAGCATGCCCTTGATGGCGTGCTCGAGGATGCGCTCCGGGGTCTTGGCGCGGAGGCGGGCTGGCGTCGTCATGCGCTGACCGCCTGGGTAGCCGGTGTAGCGGAGATACTCCTTGGTAAGTTCCTTGTTGCCACCGAAGACCACCTTGTCGGCGTTGACGATGATGACGTGGTCGCCGCAGTCGACGTGCGGCGTGTAGGAAGGCTTGTGCTTGCCGCGCAGCACGGCGGCAATCCGGGAGGCGAGGCGCCCGACGGTCTGGCCCTCGGCGTCGACGAGGATCCATTGCTGGTCCACGGTTGCCTTGTTGGCATTGGTGGTACGGTAACTTAGCGTATTCATGGTCGCGGTTTTCGAAAGCGGACGCAAAAGTACCCTTTTCCACAGAGTAGACAATAGGCTAGCAAAGTTTTTTTCGGCCTTGCAAAAAGCTAAGGTCCTGAGGATCAGTAAAAATTTCGCACGGGGATAGGAGCCCCCTTATTGCTGGGCGGCCGCTCGCTTGCTTAAACCTACGCTTCTTGTACCGTTGAGTAGATCTCCTCATGAAGTGCCTTGCGATAGCCCAAAAGGAAAATCCTTCCGCAAGGTCGAGATGACGTGACCAAAAAGGAGCGGGGCGACAACCTTCCCGCCCTTTCTTTGTGCCTCTCCCAATGTCGGATTTGTCACCTTCACCCTCCCTCCTCAAGCAGGCCACCCCCGAGGCCGACCCCGTGGCTGCCGGGCGTAAGGCCGACCACATCGAACTGGCGTTCGCGTCCAAGACCGGTGCCGGCGCACTCGATCCCCGCTTTTACTACGAGCCTGCCCTGGCGGCGCATCCGGCACCCGGCTCCCTTGCTCCGGTCCGGTTTGGCAGCCACACCCTGCAGGCCCCCATCTGGGTGTCGAGCATGACGGGCGGCACCGAGCGCGCACGACACATCAATACGCAATTGGCGCGGGCCTGCCGTGAGTTCGGAATGGGCATGGGCCTTGGCTCTTGCCGGGCACTGCTCCACGACCAAAATCGCCTGGCCGACTTCGATATGCGTCCGCACATCGGCCCCGACCTACCACTCTACGCCAATCTCGGGGTGGCGCAGGTCGAGCACCTGATTGCGGACGGAGAGGTCTGGCGCATTGACGCGCTCTGCGAGCTACTGCGGGCCAATGGCCTCATCGTGCACGTCAATCCCTTCCAGGAGTGGCTCCAGCCAGAAGGCGACAAGATTGCGGTCGCACCGATCGACACCATCGAGCAACTCCTAGCGCTCACTGCCCAGCCGATCATCGTCAAGGAGGTCGGCCAGGGCTTCGGTCCGGCGAGCCTGAAGCGCCTGCTTTCGCTAAACCTAGTGGCGGTCGAATTTGCAGCGGCGGGGGGGACCAATTTTAGTCGCCTCGAGAACCTGCGGTCCGATCCAGACCGACAGGCCACGTATCAAGGCCTCGAACACATCGGGCACACGGCGGAGGAGATGGTCGGCTTCGTCAACGTCGCGGCGGCGGAACTCGGGGAAAGTCTGCGGTGCCGGGAGGTAATCATCTCGGGCGGGGTGACGGACTTCCTCGACGGCCATTACCTGCGGTCGAAGTGTACCCTCAACAGCGTCTACGGGCAGGCCTCAGCTTTTCTGCGGCACGCGGTCGACGACTACGCCAAGCTCCAGGCGTTCTGCGAGACCCAGGTCCGTGGGCTCGAATTGGCGCAGGCGTACCTAACCCTCCGCGACTAGCCGATGAGTGACGTGACTACCCCACCGGCGCTCGCGCATTGGATCGACGGCTTTTCGAAGCTCGACAAAACAGCCCGCCGGCGCTGGGTGACGGAGACCTACGGTTCCGATCCGGGGGAGTTGCTGCTGCGCATGCGGGGCTTCGACCACGCGGACGCGCAGCTCCAGGAGCGTATCGATGGCTTCGCCGAGAACACGGTGGCCAACTTTGTGCTCCCGCTCGGGATTGCGCCCAACTTCCTGATCGACGGCACCACCTACGCGGTGCCGATGGCCGTGGAGGAATCGAGTGTCGTGGCGGCAGCCTCGGCGGCGGCGAAGTACTGGGGTACGCGGGGCGGTTTCACGACCACCATCCTCGGGGCGGAGAAAATCGGACAGCTGTTTTTTCAGTGGGACGGTCCGCGGCAGGCCTTACTCGATGCGGTGGGGCGGCTTTCGCCAAAACTACTGAGTGCCTCCGCTATGCACACCCGCAACATGGAGGTGCGCGGGGGCGGCGTGCTAGGCGTGGAGGTTTTGCCGCAAGGCGAACTACCGGGCACCTACGAATTGCGTGGCCGCTTCGACACTCGGGACTCGATGGGGGCCAACTTCATCAACACCGTGCTGGAGAGTTGGGGGGCGGCGCTGCCGGAGGTTTTGGCGCAAGCCTTGCCGAACGAGTGCGCACAGCACGGACCGCCGGAGGTGATCATGGCCATCCTTAGCAACTACGTGCCGAATTGTGTCGTGCGGGCGGAGGTGGGTTGTACAGTGGAGGAGATGGGCGTGGGTGCGGGCGGCTTTACGTCGGTGCAGCTCGCCGAGCGCTTCACGCGGGCGATTCGCTTGGCGGAATCCAATCCCTACCGTGCGACGACGCACAACAAGGGCATCTTCAATGGCATCGACGCGGTGGTGATCGCGACGGGGAACGACTTTCGCGCGGTCGAGGCCTGCGGGCACGCGTACGCGGCGCGGGACGGGCAGTACCGGAGCTTGAGCCACTGCGAGATGGCAGACGGGCGCTTTCGCTTCTGGATGGACGTGCCGCTGGCGCTCGGGACGGTAGGCGGCCTCACCAAGGCCCACCCGATGGCGGCGGCGAGTCTGGAGCTGCTCGGTAATCCTGGCGCGGAGACTTTAATGAGTATCGTGGCGAGTGCGGGCCTGGCGCAGAACTTTGCTGCGGTAAGGAGTCTGGTGACCACGGGCATACAGGCGGGACACATGCGCATGCACCTGCAGAATATACTGACCCAGATTGGGGTGACGAAGGAGGTCAGGGCGGGGGCCACGCAGCACTTCTCGACGGCGGCGGTGAGCTACGCAGGGGTGCGGGCGTGGGTGGAGACTCAAGTCTAAGGGATTTTGGGGATACGGCCCCCACCTCGAGTCCCCGAGCCTACTTTAGGCCGCATGAGGCCACGCATACCCACCACACCCCGCAGCACCGTACGCCACGGCGCCCTCTGCCTGGCCCTAATTATACCTTTCTTCCTCGCCACCCTCCCCGCCCTCCGCGCCCAGGTCCCCTATACCCCAGACTGGGCCTCCATCGACGCCCGCCCCATCCCGAGTTGGTACGGCGATGCCAAGTTCGGGATCTTCATCCACTGGGGCGTCTACTCGGTGCCGGCCTTCGGTCCGACGGATGCGGACAACGTCTACCTCAAGTACGCCGAGTGGTACTGGAAGCGCTGGCAAGAGGGGGAGCCCGCTTTCGCAAAACACCACGCCGAGACGTACGGTCCGACGGTGACGTATCCGGACTTCGCGCGCGACTTCACCGCCGAAAACTGGGAGCCTGCGCGTTGGGCCGAGCTCTTCAAGCGATCGGGAGCGAAGTACGTCGTCCTCACCTCGAAGCACCACGACGGCTTCGCGCTGTGGCCCAGTGCGCAGGCGTGGAACTGGAACGCCGCGGAGCTCGGTCCGAACGCCGACGTGTGTGGTGTTTTGGCGAAAGCCGTCCGCGCCGAAGGCCTCCGCATGGGGTACTACTACTCGCTGTACGAGTGGTTCAATCCGCTGTACCGCGACTCGGTGCCGGCCTACGTGGAGCAGCACATGTTGCCGCAGATGTACGATCTTGTGAATCGCTACGAGCCGGACGTCGTTTGGACCGACGGCGAGTGGGAGCACCCGGCCGAGACCTGGCGCGCGCGGGAGTTCCTGACGTGGCTTTACAATGAGTCACCCGTAAGAGATAAAGTCGTGGTCAACGACCGCTGGGGCAAGGAGACCCGCGGCAAGCACGGCGGCTACTACACCACGGAATACGGCCTCGTCCACGATGGCACCGGCGGCGCCGAGCTCGAGACGCGCCCGTGGGAGGAGTGCCGCGGCATCGGCGGGAGCTTCGGGTACAACGAGCAGGAGAGCCTGGAGCACTACTCGAGCAGCGAGGAGTTGGTGCACACACTGGTGGACGTAGTGAGTCGAGGCGGCAACCTCTTACTCAATATAGGGCCGACAGCAGATGGGCGCATTCCGGTGATCATGGAGCAGCGTCTCACGGACATGGGGACGTGGCTGGCGCGTAATGGCGAGGCCATCTACGGGACGCGGAGGGCGGGGGTGGTAGCTGCACGTGAGCATGTTCGCTTCACTCGTAAAGGGGATAGGCTGTATGTCATCCTCACAGCCTGGCCCCCTGATGGGCGGCTGGTGCTACCGGACCTTAGGGACTTCACGTGGCGCGAGGCACGGCTGTTAGGGAAGGATGGGGTGCTGGCGGTGGATAGGAAGAAGGGTGCCATCACGTTGCCGACTTTTACGGCTGAGCTGGGGCAGTGGGCCTGGGTGGTGGAACTGCGCTGAGGGATGTTGGGGGTGAAGGCCCGTCACCCCAAAATCCTTAACCGCCACTTAAAAGTATAAAAAGCGAAAAGCCCCTACCTTCACCTCTCCATGACGACACCCTTCGCAGATACCCTTAGGCCAGCCGGCACCACGCTCCGGCTGCGCGTGCGAGTGCAGGGGTAGCCGCTGGAGCTGCCCGGTTGCCGCATCGCGTCGGCAAGAATCGTCACTGAGGCTTTTGTACGCCTCTCCCTTTTTTACAGGACTACTCGTCCGCCGCTTTTCAGTTCCGCTCATGTCTGATTTGCCTGCTATCGATCTACGTGAGGTCGAGATCGTCGTCGCTAATAGCTCACACGAAATCTTTGCCGAGCGCATCTGCGACCTCATCGCCGAGAGCGCCAAGGCGCGCCGCACCGGTATCGCCAAGCGCGAGCCGGCCTACGTCCGCTCCAAGATGGCGGCCGGCAATGCCGTCGTGGCGCTGTACCGCGGCGCGTGCCTAGGCTTTTGCTACGTCGAGGTCTGGACGCACGGGCGCTACGTGGCCAACTCCGGTCTGATCGTCGACCCGGCCTACCGCGGCCTGCGACTCGCCGAGCGCATCAAGGGTGCGGCCTTCAACCTGGCGCGCGACAAGTATCCGGACGCCCGCGTCTTCGGGATTACCACCAACGGTCGCGTCATGGAGATCAACTCCAACCTCGGGTACCGCCCCTGCACCTTCAACCAGCTCACCCAGGACGAGACTTTCTGGAAGGGCTGCATGAGTTGCCCGAACTACGACATTCTACAGCGCAACGAGCAGAAGATGTGCCTCTGCACCGCGATGATTGCGCCGAGTAAGAATGAGCTACTGGAGATCGAGGAGCAGCGGAAGCTGGAGCGTAAGGAGAAGAAGGCCAAGGAGAAGCTGGGGGTGGTGGACCGGGCTATTCCCTGAGAACAATTGTTGAGTTGTCGAAGGTCGAATTATTGAATGCGCTGCCGCGTACGGGTGGCGACCGGGACTGCCCGCTATCGTGCCTGGGACGCTCACTGTTTTTTCCCTTCTTTGCGCCCGGAGCTCCCAACGCAGACGCCCGAACGGCCATTCAACAATCTAACCTTCAAAAATTCAAAAATTGCCCTCCCCCTCCATCGTCCTCGCCTACTCCGGCGGCCTCGACACCTCTTACTGCGCCGTTTACCTCTCGAAGGTCCGGGGTTACGACGTGCACGCGGTGCTGGTCAATACGGGTGGTTTTAGCGAAAGCGAAATCACAGCTATTGGCGAGCGTGCGAAGAGCCTCGGGGCCAAGAGCTTTAAGAGCGTCGATGCACGCGAGCGCTATTACCAGGATTGCCTACGCTACCTCATTGCCGGGAATGTGCTGCGCGGGGGTCTCTACCCAATGAGTGTCTCGGCGGAGCGGATGTTCCAGGCTCTCGCCATCATCGAGTACGCGAATGAGATCGGGGCCAAGGCGGTGGCGCACGGGAGTACGGGGGCGGGCAATGACCAGGTGAGGTTTGACTACGCCTTTCAGGTGCTGGGTCCGCCAGACTTGGAGATCATCACGCCTATTCGAGAGCAGCGCTTGAGTCGCGAGGCGGAGGTGGCCTTCTTGGCCGAGCACGGGCACGAGTTCGACGCGGCAAAGGCAAAGTACTCTATCAACAAGGGCCTGTGGGGCACGAGCGTTGGTGGAGCGGAGACCTTGACCTCGCACCAGGGATTGCCCGAGGAGGCCTGGCCGACGCAGGTGACGGCTACGGAGGTGCGGCGGGTGGATCTCGTCTTTGAGCAGGGCGAGCTGGTGAGTGTGGACGGGCAGGCAGCCAGGCAAGGTGGCCGCCATCGAAGCCCTCCAGCGCATCGCCGCCCCCTACGGCATCGGCCGCGGCATCCACGTCGGCGACACCATCATCGGCATCAAGGGCCGCGTCGGCTTCGAGGCGCCGGCGGCGACCATCATCATCAAGGCCCACGAGCTGCTCGAGAAGCATACCCTCGGGCGCAACCAGCAGACCTACAAGCGGCAGCTCGGCGAACTCTACGGCTCCCTCATCCACGAGTCGCAGTTCCTCGATCCGATCTTGCCGGACATCGAGGCCTACCTCGAGTCGAGCCAGCGCACGGTGAGGGGCACGGTGCACGTGGAGCTGCATCCTTACCGATTTGAGCTGCTCGGCGTCACTTCGGACTTCGACATCATGAAGGCGCAGGGCGGGACCTACGGGGAGACGCAGGGGGCTTGGAGCGGGCAGGACGTGCGAGGCTTTACGAAGATCTTGGCGAATGGAGCGCGGATGGCGCGGGCGGTGAAGGGCTAATTTTCATTTGACAATTCTCAATTTTCAATGTGCTCGGCAATACGACATTTCACATCGCCATCATCGGCGCCGCCGGCTACACGGGCGGGGAGGCCCTCGAACTCCTGCTCGACCACCCGCGCTTCACCGTCGCCATCGCGCAGAGTAACTCGCAGGCGGGGAAGGCAGTGTGGGAGGTGCACCCGCGGCTGAGAGGCCGGACGCAGTTGGTCTTTCAATCCGAAGTCGAGTCTAGCGACATCGAGATCGATGCGTGGATTCTGTGTACGGGCCACGGTCGCGCGAAGGCTTTCGTCGAGGAGTACGCTACCGCTGCGGAGGGTAAGCGCATCGTGGATTTGAGTACAGACTTCCGTCAAAACGGCCCGCACGGTTTCGTCTACGGCCTGCCGGAGGCTTTCGCCAAAACCATCGCCACCGCCACTCGCGTCGCCAACCCTGGGTGTTTTGCGACGGCGATACAACTGGCCCTGCTACCGCTGGCCGAGCGAAGGCCTCCTCCAAAACCCCGTCGCCGTCACCGCCGTCACCGGGAGCACGGGCGCCGGCCAGGCCCCGAGCCCCACGACGCACTTCAGCTGGCGCGCCGACAACCTGAGCGCCTACAAACCCTTCGACCACCAGCACCTCGGCGAGATCCGCCAGACCTTGCGCCACCTCGCCAACGTCGACGACGCTACCCTACCCCCCGTCCACTTCATGCCCATCCGGGGCGACTTCGCGCGCGGCATCTTCTCCGTCACGCAGATCGCCGACCGAGCTTTCGCAAAAACAGGCCGACGAGCTCTTCGCCGCCTTCTACGGAGACCGAGGCCTCACCTTCGCCGTGACCGACAATCCGGACCTGCAGCAGGTCGTGCGCACCAACAAGGCCCTCGTGCACCCGATTGTCAAGGACGGCCAGCTCGGCGTCATCACGATGCTCGACAACCTGCGAAAGGGCGCGAGCAGCCAGGCGATCGAGAATCTAAACTTGATGTTTGGGCTGGACAGAACCTCCGGTTTGATTTGAGGGCCACGGTACAGGCGCGCTGCTGGGGTGTTCACCGCCCGCGCCTGCCCCGTTGCCCTTGAATATGTAAGCCATACTGGATGCTCACGTCCGCACAGGCCATCCCTCCGGGGCGGTGACACACCGCCAGCCGCCGGAGGAATGCGCCCCTTCAAAACGCTCCGCTTCACCACCAATCATCCGCACTTTCGCCCCATGCGCCCCTACGATGTCTACAGCCAGTACCCCGTCACGCCCGTCTCCGGCTAAGGCTTCCGCGTCCAGCTCGCCGACGGTCGCGAGATCCTAGACTTCTACGGAGGGCACGCCGTCATTTCCATCGGGCACGGTCACCCGCACTACGTCGCGGCGCTGAAGGAGCAACTCGACAAGCTGGCCTTCTACAGCAATGCCGTCCTCAATCCGCTGCAAGAGGAGTTAGCCACCAAGCTCGGCCAGGCCAGCGGTCTCGAGGACTACCGACTCTTCCTGGTCAACTCCGGCGCGGAGGCCAATGAAAACGCGCTTAAGTTGGCGAGTTGGGATACTGGGAGGACGAAGGTGCTGGCCTTCGATAAGGGCTGGCACGGGCGTACGGCCGGGGCAGTCGCCGTTACGGACGACCCGCCCATCAAGGCGCCCGTCAACCACGGCGTCCCCACCGAGTGGCTCCCACTCAACGACATCATCGCTGCCGAGGGCCGCATTGCCAGGGGTGACCTGGCCGCCGTCATCATCGAGGGCGTCCAGGGCATCGGCGGCATCTACGTGCCGGAGCCACAGTTTCTACAGGTTTTGGCGAAAGCCTGCAAAGCCCATGGCACGGCACTCATCCTGGACGAAATACAGAGTGGCTACGGGCGGACGGGCAAGTTCTTTGGCTTCCAGTACGCCGACGGCGTCGAGCCGGATTTAGTCACGATTGCGAAGGGGATGGGCAATGGCTTCCCCGTCGGCGGACTGCTGATTCACCCGCGATTTGCGGAGAAGAAAGGCTCTTTGGGCACGACTTTCGGCGGCAATCACCTCGCCTGCGCGGCGGCCATCGCGGTGCTCGAGGTGATGGAGGGCGAGAAGTTGGTAGAGAATGCGGCGGCGCAGGGCACGTACCTCTTAGACGCCTTGCGGCAAAACTCAGCCTTGCATAATGTGAGAGGCCGCGGGTTAATGATCGGCTTCGAAGTCGAGGCGAACGGTCCGGCGCTGCGGAAATCCTTGCTGATGGAGAAGGGGGTCTTCGTGGGCTCTGCTAAGAATCCTGAGACGGTGAGGCTGCTGCCGCCACTCACGGTAGACAGGGAGGCCTGTGACGAGCTGTTGGGGGCACTTTTGGAAGTAGCAATTACGTAGTCACCTTCGGCCACCGGGGACGGGTTCCTGCCACCCGCTAGGCGGTGGCGGAACCCGTCCCCGGTGGCCGAAGGTGCTCTGGACTCTACCCCAAATACTTACTTTCCCCGCCCCATGCACCACTTCTTTCGCGCCCCCAGCCGCGCCACCATCGAGGCCCTCGTCGACGCCGCCCTCCGCTACAAAGCCAACCCAGACGCCGACGCCACCCTCGGCCTCGGCAAGACTCTCGTCCAAATTTACCTCAACCCTTCCCTACGCACCCGCCTCTCCACCGAAGTGGCCGCCAAGCGCCTCGGGATGTGGGTCTCGACCCTCGACGCCGGCTCAGCCTGGGCGATGGAGTATGGTGAGAGCGTCCGCATGGACACCGACAAGGCCGAGCACATCCGCGAGGGTGCCGCCGTCATCAGCCAGTACGCCGACATCATTGGGCTGAGGACTTTCGCGGGCTTGAAGGATAGAGCCGAAGATGCTGCCGAGTTAGGCCTGAGCGCTTTCGCAAAGCACGCCACCGTGCCGATGGTGAGTCTAGAGAGTGC
Organism: Lewinellaceae bacterium; assembly: GCA_963837005.1. Lineage (GTDB taxonomy): Bacteria > Bacteroidota > Bacteroidia > Chitinophagales > Saprospiraceae > CALDTK01. The sequence goes on along the minus strand of CAWIMC010000020.1, from coordinate 365,097 downwards.
ACTCCGTCACCCCCTGCAGAGCCTCACCGACATGATTACGATTCGGGAGAGAAGGCTTTCGCCAAAACCTAAGATCGTCTTGACTTGGGCACCACACGTGCGTGCACTTCCGCAGGCCGTAGCCAACAGTTTCGCAGAATGGACCCTAGCGAGCGGCTACGACTTGACGGTGGCCGCGCCGGCAGGTTTTGCGCTCGACGCAACATTTACGAATGGCGCGACCGTCACCGAAGACCAGGAGGCAGCGCTGGCCGGCGCCGACTTCGTGTACGCGAAGAACTGGAGTTCGACGAGTGAGTACGGCAAGATCGGAGAAGGGCTAGACCACTGGCAGGTGACGGCCGAAAAGATGTCTTTGACCAATCACGGCAACTTCATGCACTGCCTCCCCGTGCGACGCAACGTCGTCGTCTCGGACGACGTCCTCGATAGTCCCGCAAGTCTCGTCATCGAGCAGGCCAACAATCGGCAGTGGGCGGCGCAGGCTGTCCTGGCGGCAATACTGCACGGGCTCAGCACCGACGGCAACTGATGCCCCAAGGGCCTACCCACGCACCGATCAGGGCGTTCGTTGGACCTGGCGCAGCGCAGCGAAGACGGTTCAACGGACCCCTGATCGGCGCGTGGGTAGGCGACCGCCTCGGTTACCTAGCGCTGTCTTAGCCTACTCTATCCGTGCCCGCAGCCCAAGCAACCAAAGAAGCCTAAGCCCCCTTTCCAAATATCTCAAACACCCTCACTGCCGCCGCCTCACAGACTTCCACCTCAGCATCCCCAAAGTCAATCGTCCTTACGAAAGCCAAAAACCCCCGCCACTGCCCCAGCCCCTCCCGCCGCTGAAAGTCGTAAAAAGCAAATGGCGCCGACGCTTTAAGCCCCTCATTTCCCTTCAAGTGCCCCAGAATCATATTACCCCCCAGCGAAGAGCCCTCCAGCACATATGCACGCCCCATAGCCTCGGCGAGGGACCCTGGAGCCGCTAAAGACGTAACCTCAGGAACGACGAGCCGCAGATGCCCAGCCTCCGCCAGCAGCGCCGGCAAGCGCGCCACATACCGATACTCCCCCGGCCACCCAAATTCTGCCAAGCCCTCTTCCGCCACCAGGTGTGCCCGCAGCTGCCACGCCACCAAGACTCGATAATCCTCCGCCGTCAACGTGCCATCCATCACGCTCGTCGAGATGGGGGCACCATCCAGCTTATCGTGGAGGGGGCGGGTCGCGGTGCGGAGACGCTCGAGGAGATCAGCCATATGTCCGCAAAGAACGTAGTCCTCAGCCGGTTCTACAGACCGAACTGAGGGCCGGCACCCGGGCGTTGCGCGAGGCGTGAGCGACACCCACGAATTCTCGGCAGTCTTACAGCGCATCTCCGTCAAAGGAGGCTCGCACTTGGTCGTCGTGCCGCCGGCCATCGCCGACGACATCCGGCAGGGCGACCGGCGCGGACGGGCCATCGCCACCCTCGACGGCGTCACGTGGCACTGCGGCCTCAATCCCTTCGGCGGCGGACAGTTCTACATCCAGGTGGGCCGCAACTACTTCGAGCCTCTCGGTTACCGCATCGGGGATACGCTTTCGCTAAAACTCACCCGCGACGAGTCCGATTTCGGCATGCAACCCTGCGAAGAGTTCCTCGCCGTGGCCGAGTCCGACCCGGAAGGCCTTCGCCGCTTTCGCGAAAACTTGACCAGCGGTACGCAACGCTCCTTGCTCCACCGTATCGCCAGCGCCACGACCTCGGATGGACGGATTGAGCGCGCTATCAAGGTCTTCGATCAACTACTCACTGGCGTTACGGAAAGGCAAAGTCTTCTCCAGAGCATTCGCGCAGATGCGATGCGAGGGATGTGAGAGTCCTCAATTCTCCGACACCGCTCGCCGATTTGCTCCCAACCAAAAGTCCATAATTGACGCCACGGTCGCGTTGAGCTCTTGCATTGTCGGCGGCTTATTGAGGTAGCCGTTGGCCCCTAAGCTCATACGCGCGATTGATGTCCTGCTGCTGCGTCGAACTGGAGAACATGACCACCGGGAGGAAGTGCGTCCGCACACCGTAGGCGCGTGGCCTTCAGCACGTCGAAACCGAGCAGTTTCGGGAGCTTGATGTCGAGCACGAGGAGCTTCGGCGAGCGGGTCATTCGTCGGCCACGGCGTCGATGTAGTCGACCGCCTCCTGGCCGTCGGCGTAGCGGCGGAACTTGCAGTCCGGGATTCCACTTCTTCAGGGCGCGCTCGAAGAACTGCGCGTCGATCGGGTCGTCCTCCACGAAGACGAGATCTATGGAGTTCGGCACGCAGACTATAATTTACGATGTGAGCGGCCAAGCTAGGCCGTCTGTAGGGTAAAATAAAAAGTCGTACCGACGTTCGGTTCACTCTCGACCCAAATTTTGCCCTCGTGCTTCTCGATGACGCGCTGCACGAGCGCCAGACCGACGCCCGAGCCTTCGATGGCGCTGTCTTCCGACAGCCGCGTAAACATCTCGAACACCCGCTCCGCGTAGCGTGGCTCGAAGCCCTCGCCGTTGTCCTTGAGGAAGAAGGTCCCGCGGCCGTAGGGCGAGTCCGGCTCGTAGCCGAAGGTGATCTCGCTGTCCGCTCGTGCGGTGGGAGTACTTGATGGCGTTACTGATCAAGTTGTTGAGCGCGATGCTCATCAGTTGCCTGTCGGCCGTGACCGTCGGCATGTTGTCGGCTACCCTGAAGTCGATCTTGCGCTTGCGGTACCCCGCGGAGGTATCCTCGAAGCTCTCGCGCGCCATCTCGCCGAGGTCCACCTTGCTTCAGATTCGGTGCACTCACGCCGAGCTTGGCGAGCTGCAGGAGGTCGTCGATGAAGAGGTTCATCTTTGTGGTGCTGCTCTGGATGCGCTTCAGCATTCCGCGGGCGTTCTCGTCGAGCTTGTCGGCGTAGTCCTCGAGCAAGATCTCCGCAAAGCCATTGATCCCACGCAGGGGCGCCCGCAGGTCGTGGCTCACGGTGTAGCTAAAGGTCTCCATCTCCTTGTAGGCGCTCGCCAACTCGGAGTTGACGCGCTTGACGTGCTGATAGCGCCGTAGCACGACGTCCTTGATGTGGCTGCGCAGCGCTAGGGCCGCGTCCACGTCACCCTCTGTCCAGGGTTCACTGCGATCGCGGACCGTCTCGGTGTACTTCGCGAAGCTCTTGCGCGGCGCGAAGCGCAGGCCGCCGTCTGCAGGTCTCGACCTCCTCCTTGTCGGGTCTCCCGCCCCAGTCGATGTTGCGCACGATCTCCTGGCGGAACCAGATCAGGTACTCGCTCCGGTCCTTGTCGAGCCAGACCACGAGCGCCCCGGCGATCCCGTCACCGAGGCTCTCCGCGTTGGGGTAGGTGGCTCTTGAGCTTATTGCTGTGGAAGGTCAGCGGGTCGTCTCCGGACTTGCGGACCCACTCGGCCAGCGCGCGGATCTCGTGGTCCGGCGGGCACTTCCCGATCGTATTGATGACGCCCTCGACGCTCACTGCACGCACCGTGGGCCTTCGGGATCAGGTCTAGCACCGTGACCGTACCCTCGGTGAGCGCCATACCGATGTCGTTGAGCTCGGAGATTTGGTCGCCGAGTTGCGAGCGGTAGGAGTTGACCTCCAACACGCGACGCCGGTACTCACTCGCGCTCTGAAGCGAGAGGTGCCCGCTGAAGACCTGCCCGACGAACTTCAGGAAGCTCCGCAGTTCGAAGTCGAGGTAGCGCGGGGTGTTGTGGTGCAGGGCAAACAGTCCCCAGAGCTTGCCATCTAGCATGACGGCGATACTCATCGTGGCGCCGACGCCCATGTTCTGGAGGTACTCCCGGTGTACGGGACTCAGACCACGACAGTCGACGACGCTCAGGTCGAGGTCTACCGGCCTGGGGTTGCCATCGGCGTGCTTCCGCAAAAACACTTGGTCGGCGTTGATGTCCGAGAGCATACGGACGCGGTTGCGCAGGTAGAGATCGCGGGCCTGCTTCGGGATGTCGCTGGCGGGGTAGCGCAGGTTGAGCCACGACTCCATCCCCTCCTGCTGGACGGCCTCGGCCACGACCTCCCCGTTCCAGTCCGCATCGAAGCGATAGAGCGATACGCGGTCGTAGCCGCTGATGCGCGCTACGACCTTCGCGATGTCGTCGAACATCGTCTTGAAGTCCGTCAGGCGCTGGACCTGCTCGATGGCCTCCCCGAGGCGCTGCTGGAAGATGGACGTCTCGAAGCCCTCCTGCACCGGCTCGATCTCGAGGACGATCTGCCGCTCGGTGCAGTGGTAGATGATCTGCCGGCCCTCGGTCTCGCCGTTGAGCTTGAAGAACGCGAACAGCGGTCGGCTCTGGTCGATGTCCGAGTCCACGGCGCGCTTGATCTGGACCACGGTCGCCTCCTCGAGGCAGGTGTCGAGCGGCTCACCGAGCAGTTCGCGCCAGGGCCGCCCGATGTGCCCCTCGGTGTTCTCGCTGGCCACCTCGATTCGGAAGGTCTTCCGGTCCACGACCAGCAGGCAGGCGTGCGGCTGGATGACTTGGATGAGGTGGAGCGGCTCTTGCTCGCAGTCGGCGAGGTCGACCGGGCTGGCGTAGTAGGCGCGCATGGCGGCCTCGGTGGGGTCGGCGATCAGCGGCCGAGTCTATGTTCTGCACGTGGACAAATGTAGGGATGTAGGATGTTACAAATATATGTCCCGAGGGTTCGGGGCACGAACGCTCCTACCCCACCAACTCCATCCACTGCTCCTCCTTCGCCTCGCGCTCTGCACGTACGGCATTGAGCTCCTTCCCTAGCCGCTCGAAATCCGCAGGCGTGAGGTCGGTTTTGGCGAAAGCTGCCTCCAACTCGGCCTCCTGCTTAGTGAGCTTGTCGACCTGGGACTCTAGCTTTTTAAGCTCCTTGGCTTCCGGACCCTGGGCATTACGAGGCGCGGGTGCGGCGGAGGCAGTCTGTGCCGCCGCTTCCCTCGCGTCACTCTTCCCGTCCCGCAGGTGCTGGCGGTACTCCTCGTAGGTGCCGTTCCAGTCCACCACGTCACCGTCGCCGGGGAGGATGAAGAGGTGGTCGGTGAGTTTGTCGAGGAAGTAGCGGTCGTGGCTCACGATGAGCAGGCACCCGGGGTAGGTCTGGAGGAAGTCCTCGAGCACGGTGAGCGTGAGAATATCGAAGTCGTTCGTTGGCTCGTCGAGGATGAGGAAGTTGGGGTTCTGCATCAACACCGTGAGCAGGTAGAGGCGCCGCTTCTCGCCCCCGGACAGTTGCGAGGCGTAGACCTGCTGCTGCTCCCCGGTGAAGAGGAACTTCTCGAGCAACTGCGAGGCCATCAGTTTGCCCTTCTTGAGCGGCAGGAACTCGGCCACGTCGCGGACCACCTCGATGACCTTGCGCTCCAGTTGTTTTGCCGAAAGGCCACCCTGCGTGTAGAAGCCGAACTCGACCGTATCCCCGACGACGCACTTGCCGGTATCGGGATCTAATTGTCCGGTAATCACATTTAAGAAAGTAGACTTACCGGCACCATTTCGACCGACCAATCCTACACGCTCACCTTTCGCAAACTTATAATTGAACTTCTCGAAGAGGGGGCTTTCGCCAAAACCTTTACTTACGTTATGACACTCGACAACTTTAGTTCCTAAGCGAGATCCTTCGAAAACCAGCTCCATACTTTCGTCGTAGTCGAGCTTGCGCAAACTAGACTTTAATTCGTAGAAACTATCTAGTCTACTCTTCGACTTCGTACTTCTCGCGGCGGGAGATTTTCGCGCCCACTCCAATTCAGACTTAAACAACTTCTTGCGCTTGTGCTGATCAGCGGCCATGTTCTCGTGGCGCTCTTCGCGGCGCTGGAGGAAGGTGGAGTAATTGCCGGGGTAGACGTGCATCTGGCCATCTTCCAACTCCATGATGGTCTTGCAGACGCGCTCCAGGAAGTAGCGGTCGTGCGTCACCATAAACAGCGTCACCGAGGGGCGCTGGAGGTAGTCCTCGAGCCAGGCGATCATCTCGAGGTCGAGGTGGTTGGTGGGCTCGTCGAGGATGAGGACGTCGGGCTCGGAGATGAGCAGGCGGGCCAGGGCCAGGCGCTTTTGCTGGCCGCCGGAGAGGGAGTCGACTTTCTGGCTCGTGTCCTGGAGGCCGAGTTGCCCGATCACCTCCTTGACCTTGGCCTCGAAGTCCCAGGCGTTGTGCTGGTCCATGAGCCCCATGGCGTGGGTGAGCTTGTCGAGGTCGTCCGGGTCGAGCAGGGCGTCCTCGTAGGCGCGCACGGCGTTGGACAGGGGCGTCTCGTGGTCGAAGGCGGCCTCTAAGACGGTCTGGCCGGCCTGGAAGATCGGGTCCTGGTGGAGGTAGCCGATGCGGGCGGCCTTGGCCTGGTGGCGCTCGGAGCCCATGCCCTCGGGGAGCTCTTCGCCGGCGAGGACTTTGAGGAGGGAGGTCTTGCCGGTGCCGTTGCGGGCGACGAGGGCGATTTTGTCGCCGGGGTTGATCTGGAGGGAGACCTCGTGGAAGAGGGTTTTGGGGCCGTAGGCTTTTGAGACTTGGCGGAGTTCGAGGAGCATGGGGGGCGAAGGTAGGCTGGGAGGAGGGGGGCGCTCTAATTATCGAGGAATATGACGTGGGGGTTTGGCGCTTTATGCGCTATTGCTATTAACACGGAGGCGCGGAGGACACGGAGGGGCACAGAGGCTAAAGCCGCTACGCGGCTTTGAGGCACAGAGCTACGGGCGCGTACGGCGACGACAGGTCGTGGTGCAAAGTATTCAGAGGTAAGAACTTGAGGGCGCAGTAAGCAGTAGCTTAGCCAAGCTATGGAAGACTTGAAAAAGCTTACGGGAATCATTATCGCGGCCGCCATCGAAGTACATCGAACGCTTGGGCCTGGTATGCTAGAAATCTTCTATGAGTCTTGTCTCGTCGAAGAGTTGCGGCTACGTGGTATTCGCGTCGAGCGACAGGTGCAACTCTCGGTCGTCTACAAAGGCGTGACTCTCGAACAGCAGTTCTACCTAGATCTCCTCGTGGCGGGCAGCATCATCGTCGAGGTTAAAGCCTTACAGAGCAACAACACCGTTCACGCTGCGCAACTTCTTACCTATCTCAAGGTCGCCAACAAAAAACAAGGTCTTGTCCTCAACTTCGGCCTCTCCACCCTTAAGGAAGGCATCCAAAGTGTCGTTAACGGCTACTAACCAGGACCTAAACAGAATATTATCTACGGCGATCAGCCCGTTACCACAGCCGGCACGTGGCGCGCGTCCAGCTCCGTGCCTCCAGTTGCCCCGCAACTGAACCTCCGTGCCCCTCCATGTCCTCGGTGCCTCCGTGTTAAAATCAGCGTCTCGACACGATGAGCGCGCAGCGCGAACGTATCACCACCCCTCACACCTTACCTTCAACCACTTCCGCTCCTCCTTCTCCAATCCAGGACTCAACCGCTTATACACCTCCGCGTGATACGCACTCAACCAAGCCCTCTCTTCTACCGTCAGCAAATCCGGCTCCACCAACAGCATGTCGATCGGGTAATACGTCACCGTCTCAAATCGCAGAAAGCCCGTTCCTTCCTCGACCTCGTCTTCCGGAAAGGCCGGCACCGCCAAGATCAAGTTCTCAATCCTGATCCCGTACGCGCCCTCCTGGTAATACCCCGGCTCATTGCTCGAAAACATGCCCGCCGCGAACGGCGTCTTGCCCCGCTCGCCAAGACCCGGCGCAAAACCCTGCGGTGGCTCGTGGACATTCAAAAAGAAGCCCACCCCGTGGCCCGTGCCGTGACCAAAGTCTAGGCCTTGCTGCCACAGGTACTGCCTGGCCAAAGTATCCAACTGCACCCCGCGCGTACCCACCGGAAAGACGGCTTGACTCAGAGCTATCATCCCCTTCAAGACGAGCGTATACCGCGTCCGCTGCTCGTCGCTCACTTTGCCCAACCCAAAGGTCCGCGTGATGTCCGTCGTCCCGTCGACGTACTGCCCGCCGGAGTCCACCAACAGTATACCGTTGGGCTCTATCTCGGCGTCCTCGCCCGGCACGCTGTGGTAGTGCGGCAACGCAGCATTCGCCCCGTAGGCCACGATCGCCGAAAAGCTGTCGCCATAGTAACCCTCCTCTTTCGCACGCTCGGCCGAGAGCACGTCGACAAACTCACACTCGCGCACCTTGCGCAGACGCAACTCGTGCTCTAGCCAGCGGAAGGCCCGCACCAACGCTACCCCATCCTTGACGTGCGCCCGGCGGAGGTGCCCGATCTCGGTCTCGTTCTTGATCGCCTTCGCCAGCCGGATTGGACTTGCGAAAGGTCGCTGCCGCTCGGCCGGCAGCAGCCCCGCCAGGTAGGCGTTGACCTGCCCCTCGTCGATACCCATCGTGCCGTCGCCGGTTTTGGCGAAAGCCGTCAACGCCTCCTCATGTGCAGCGTAGGGCTTCACGGTAATGCGGCTTTCGCCAAAACGCGCAGCCGTCTCGTCGTCTATGCGCGAGTCCTCGGTAAAGAGCGTCACCTCATCCTCCCCGACCAGCAGGTACGCCAGCGCCAGCGGATTGGCCTCGATGTCGGACGCCCGAATATTGAGCAACCACGCGATCTCGTCGAGAGCCGTGATGAAGGTGTGCGTCAGGCCCGCCGCCTCAATCGCCTTGCGCAAGTCGGCCACCTTCTCCTCCGCCGAGCGTCCGGCGTAGGTCACGTCGTGACTGAAGAGCGTCGAGGTGGGCATGGCCGGTCGGTCGCTCCACCCGGCATCGACGAGGTCGATGTCTGTACGTAAGGCGAGGCCCTTGGCCTCGAAGCGCCGCTGCATATCGCGCACCTGATCTACGGTAAACAGCCGCCCGTCGATCCCGACCGCACCGTCTCGCGGCAGGGCCTCCGCCAGCCAGTCGATGTACTCCGCCCCCCCCTGCGCCGAACGCATCATCGGCAGGCCGCTGGTCCGCGCCAGTTCAGCTTTGGCTGATACGAAATAGCGACTGTCCGTCCACACGCCGCCCCCGTCGAGGGTCACCACCGCCGTGCCCGCCGAACCGGAAAATCCGCTATAGTGCGCCCGCGATTTAAATCTATCCGGGACGTACTCACTCTGGTGTGCGTCGGCACTCGGAAGAATAAGCGCCTGTACACCAGCGGCTTGCATGGCTGCACGCAGACTTTTTAGCCTTTCGGCAAAACGGAGATCAAGGGCGTTTGACAAGATTCGAAAGTTTTTTGGATCAAAAGAGTGACCGGGCGGCGAAGCTAGCGTCCGAAAGGGGCAAGCGAGATCGCCGGGGCAGCCAAGTATACCCCGCCGACGATCAGCGCGCCAACGACGGAGACTGATTTTGGTTAGTTGAGACTGTCCTTTGGCTTTCGGGCCGGGGGCAGTCTTTTTTTACCGCGGTGCGTTGGATCGCCGAGCAAGCGGCAACCAGCGCCCTAGCGCTGCGCGCTCCGTGCTAAAAAAAGCCTCACGTCCCCGCCGCCCCTTTCACCCACTTCTCCATCCACTGGTCCTGCTCCCAGAGCATGTGCAGGATGCTCTCCTTGGCGCGGTAGCCGTGGGATTCGTGTGGTAGCATCACCAACCTTACAGTAGCGCCCAAGCCTTTCAGCGCGTTGAAGTAGCGCTCCGACTGCATCGGGTACGTGCCGGAGTTGTTGTCCGCCGCGCCATGAATCAGCAGCAGCGGCGTCTTCATCTTGTCTCGCATTCTGGAAGGGTGACATCGTGTTGTAGACCTCGGGCGCCTCCCAGTAGTTGCGCTGCTCGGACTGGAACCCGAAGGGCGTGAGCGTCCGGTTGTAAGCACCCGACCTGGCGATGCCGGCGGCGAAGAGATCAGAGTGCGTGAGCAGGTTGGCCACCATGAAAGCCCCGTAGCTGTGCCCACCGACAGCCACTTTCTTGCGGTCGATGAAGCCGCGCTCGTCCACCGCATCAATGGCGGCTTTGGCGTTGGCGACGAGCTGCTCCATGAAATCGTCGTTCGGTTCCGCGTCGCCCTCGCCGACAATTGGGAAGGCGGCGTTGTCGAGTACCGCGTAGCCGCGCGTCACCCAGTAGATCGGCGAACCGTAGTACGGGTACGTGAAGTCGTTAGGATTGGAGGTCGTCTGCCCCGCCGAGCCGGCGTCCTTGTACTCCCGCGGGTAGGCCCACAGAATCATCGGGAGCTTCTCGCCCGACTTCTCGTCGTAGCCGGGTGGCAGGTAGAGCGTGCCCGACAGGTCGACGCCGTCGGCGCGCTTGTAGTTGATGACCTCCTTATGGATGCCGGCGATGCTAGCGAAAGGATTCGGAAAATTGGTGAGGGCCGTGACGCCAGCGTCGCCCTTCTTGTTGAGGTCGCGGTAGGCGTAGTTCGGGAAGTCGGTCGGGCTCGACATCCGCACCATCAGACGTTTGCGCTCCACGTCGTAGTCCATCAGATCTTCGACGCGATTCCGGTAGCGGGACTTGTAGATGGTGTCGGTTTTGCCGCTGGCCAGGTTGACTTTCGTGAGGAAAGGAAATTGTCCGCTTTCGCCAAAACCATCGCCGAGGCGGTACACGTGGCCCTTGTCGAGCGCCAAGACGGTTTTGCCGAAAGGCCCCCGCTTCGTCACCATCCGCCCCGGGTCACCGTAGCGATCTTCGGAACTGCGGTCCTCGAATACGCGGGCCGACTTCTCGCCGGCGCTCGGGTCAAACACGTAGCTTTTCTCGTTGCGGGTGTCGTACCAACTGTCGTGCGCGACGGCGGTCGTGGCGTCGCCCCAGGTGGTATACGAGTAGCGCTGCTTGGTCTTGAGGAGCAGCTTCGGGGCACCGTTGTAGGGCGGGATCAATTCGTACACGCCGTCGCGATAATCCACCTGCACATCTGGGTCTCCCTGGTCCATCGCTTCCGCAAAAACGAGGGTAGCCGGCATGTCCGAGCGCCAGCCCATGCTGCGCCGTCCAGTGCGGGTGGCCATAAAGCCTTTCGGCAAAACCTCCGTCAGCGGGACTTCCATCACCGTGGCGACAAGTCCGGCGGCGGCGGTGTAAACCATCGTCGTCTGTGGAAAACGGTAGTACGGCACGATATACGAGAAGGGCCGCGCCATAGTCGTGACGAGCACGCGGCTGTGGTCGGGCGAGACCTCGATCCCGGTGTACATCGCATCCGGGAGCCAGACGCTCGCCTTGCCGTCGAGGGTCACCTTGACGATTTCCGCGCGGGCCAGCTGCTCGAAGTCGTGCTCGTCGGCGGGGGTTTGGAGAAGGTCTTGGTAGGTGCGATTTTGAGCCTTCTCGCCGTCGTTGGCGGAGATCGTCGGGCCGGTGGGGATGAACGTGGCGCGCGCGGTGAGCGGCTCGCGCTTGGAAGACACGGCTTTGACGAGCAGGGTACCATCGTCGAGCCAATTGACGACGTCGGGGAGGTTGGCATTGAGCGGGCCTGGATGTAGTCTGCGCGCAGCGCCCTTGGCCACGTCGAGTACCCACAGTTCGACATCGTCATCGGTGGTGCGGGTCATGGCGATGTGCTTCTCGTCGGGGCTCCAGGCGAAATTCGAGAGTTGCGGTTTTGCCGGAAGGCCGGTGACCGTCATCGGCTCGGCGCTGGCGGTCTTGAGCGACTTTACGGAGACGCCGGTGTAATAGCGCTCGCGCGAGCCAATGTCCGTCCGTGGGTCGATGCGCAGGCCCGCCAGGCGCAGCTCGTCGCGGGCCAGTTCGGCGATGGTGGCGTAGGCGTCGCGCGTCCGGAGGACCATGTACTCGCCGCGGTCGTCGATGAGCACGGTCGGAGCGAGGGGCGCGTCGACCAGTTGCATGATCGACGGTGGGGGTTGTTGGTAGGAGAGCGCGTTTTGGGCTAGGGCAAACGAGGCCGAGAGGAAGAGGGCGAGGAGTAGGGGGAGGCGCATGGGGAGCAATGTAAATGATTTTGAACACTGAGGACATATGGGCGGGCGGCCTGCATAAAACCGGCGAACGGTCCGACCTCGCTCCCCACCGACTCGATGTGCCCAAAGACCGTTTGCTGGCCCTCCGGCGCCTTCATGAAGCGCGTGTACATCGTTTGCGGGTCGGCATCCTTGAAGTGGCTCCACCGCAGGTGCTGCAGGTCGGCCACAAACACCGGGTGCTCGATGTCCTCGCCGAGCACGTTGGCCTGGGCCTCCTTGCCGGTCTGCACCTCGTCCAGTCCGCAGATGAAGAGCAAGTAGGTAACCTGCTCGATGACGGTGAGGGGGTTGGAGATGCCGACGGTCTAGAAGGCATTTCACATGGCGTCGACTTGGGATTTGAGGGGGGCCGCTTCCATGCTCCGCACGGGCGCTGGTCTTATTGTTTCGTGGCCATAGCGCCGCTTCCCTGCTCCGCACGGGCGCTAGGCTTATTGTTTCGTGGCCATAGCGCGGCTTCCGTGCTCCGCACGGGCGCTAGGCTTATTGTTTCGTGGCCATAGCGCGGCTTCCGTGCTCCGCACGGGCGCTAGGCTTATTGTTTCGTGGCCATAGCGCGGCTTCCGTGCTCCGCACGGGCGCTGATCTTATTGTTTCGTGGCCCGTGCGGAGCACGGAAGCCGCCACGGGCGCTGGTCTTATTGCTCTATGGCCCTACAGCGCGGCTTCCGTGCTCCGCACGGGCGCTGATCTTATTGTTCCAAGGCCCGTGCGGAGCACGGAAGCCGCCACGGGCGTGACCTTCACTGCCCGAACCACAGATGCGGCCACTCGCCGCGGGTGCGCACGAGCCGCGCCTTCGTGGGGTTGTCGAGCACGTAGGCCCACACGATCTCGTAGGTGCCTGGGCGCACGTAACGATCGAAAAAGCCCCGCGCCCACACGCTCTCATGCTCGGCGGGGGGAGCGAAGCCGAGACGTTTGAGGGTCGCGTTGGTGAAAGTCTTGTGGCGTTTCATTAATTCGCCAAGGGGGAGGTCGGGGACTCCCGGCCAGCCGCTGAGGATTACGTGAACGTGATTGCCCATAATCAGCACCACGTGCACCCGACACCTCCGCTGGGCGTGCAGGAAACGCCAGGACTCGAGCACGGCCTCAGCTGCCACGGCATCGTGTAGGATGTAGCGGGACTGGTCTTGCGCGTCGAGCAAATCATCGTAGGCCAGCAAGAACTTCTCCTGCACCGCCTCGATCTGCGCTTCGGGCACGGGGCTCATCTTTCTCAAGACCACCAGTTGCTCGATCAGCTCGTCGGTGAGCGCCTTGATGACTTTCACCGGCAGACAGCCCGCCAGCCGATACACGATATGCACAGGCGTCTCGCAAACGAAGCCGTGCGGCATGCCCGCGTTGTTCCAAGTGAGCTTGAGTCTGAGCATGGTGGGAAGGTAGCGCGGCTTCCGTGCTCCGCACGGGCGCTACCAGCGCGGCTTCCGTGCTCCGCACGGGCGCTGGCTTATTGTTCCGTGACCCGTGCGGAGCACGGAAGCCGCCACGGGCGCTGGTTTTATTATTCCGTGACCCGTGCGGAGCACGGAAGCCGCCACGGGCGCTGGTACTTTGCCATGGCCCGTGCGGAGCACGGAAGCCGCCAAGGACCCAGCGTACACCCGCCACTGCGACGCGCTGTTTAGGCGATTCCAATGCTCGCCCCCGCCGTCTTGCTGCTCAACACTATTCGCTCGGCCTCGATCGCGAGAGATGGCTCAGCGGTGGCAGGTTGGACGAGCCCCGGCCACATGGCCCCGGCCTGCTCGGTCTCGGGCATGGCTTCGTAGTCACCTACCTCCGCCTGCCAGTCGAGGAGTGCTTGGCATGCTGTCGGGTCAGCTGTTGAGCTCGTGCCTGATCTCGACGGTCCGTCCTGGGGCGAGGGCTAGGAAGTTTTGGCGAAAGCCGCAGCCCGCTGCCACACAGAGTAGGAGGCAGCCGGTGATGACGCTTCCGCTAAAACGAATGGAGGGTAGAGGTGGACTCATGACTGGCGGTAGGCGGTGGGTGGGTTTGTAGTGCTGGGCATAGAGATTCCCACGCGAGGCTGCGCCGTCGCGGAAGGACGGTGTGCCTAGCTTCGTTCTTCCCGGATCGATGATCTGGGGACGTTTATTATTTAGTAGTTACCGCGGCACGGAGAAGAGGCTCTCCGCGTCCCACTGAGACTGGTGGTAGTGTTTGCCAGTATGGTCTTTCAGGCCGACATCCAGCACGTAGTCGTCGGTGACGGTATCGAGGCGGATGGTGATGGTGTTGGCACCTTTGAGGAGGGCCAGTTCGACGGCGTAGGTGCTCGGCCAGCGCCGCCGGATGGGGGGCTGCGCCAGGAGGCGCTCACCGTTGACCCAGAGGGAGGCCATGGCTGTGGTCCCGAGGCAGAGCCATTTGCGGGCGGCAGTTTTGCTGAAAAGCTGACTGGTCAAGTACAGCGTCCGCTCGCCGCGGCCGCCGAAGTGCTCCCCGAGCTCGATCGTCATCGAGTTGGGGTAGACCACCTCGACGCCATAGGGCCGGCCCGCGCGGTTGTTGCCGAGCACCAGGTCGTGCAGCGTGGCGTGGTCGACGAAGTCCTTGTCGGCTGTGTTAGTACGGTCGTGGTTCATGTACTGCACCGACGGTAGCGAACTCATGCCGTGGTCGGGATAGACCTTGTTCATCGGAATCAGCACCGGATCGGCCTCGATGAAAGGCCCCACCAGCAGCCAGGAGCCGTAAGAGGGGATGCCCTTGTGGTAGGTGTGTGATTTGCCGCCAGCCGTGACCCGCACCGAGTAGCTGTGCTTGGGTTCGTGCGGCAGCGTTGTAGAGGTGGCGTCGTGGAGCGTGATGGCCGTCGTGTCCTTGCTGCTTGCCGCGAGTCGCAGTTGGCCGCGAGCCTTACCGAACTGCTCCGCGTCCACCTCGAAGTCGATGTCGAGGGTAGTCTCGCTAAGATTCTCGAAGTGCAACAGCAGCTCCGGGGCCTTTCCGGCAGCAACATCCGGGAAACGCTCTACGGTGGCGTGAAAGGCGTACGGTTTTGGCGAAGGCCCTCCCGCCTTTATGGCACGACCAGCGTCGCAAGTGCGCGTGGCCAGTTCGGTGAGGGTGGTTGGAAGGTCGAGTCCGACAATCTCCGGACTGATGAGTAACTCATTGCCGACGCGCCGCCGCCAGGTCTCCGGGATCTGCTCGAAGCCGCGGGCGATGCCGAGGATGGCCCCCGTGGTCGCCACCACACAGTCGCTGTCGTGCCCGAGGTAAAGCGCCTCGATGATGCCGTCGAAGGCGCGCCCGGCATGTAATACGGAGAGGATCGTGAAGCCGACGTTCATCGGGGCGGAGGTAAAGTCGGCGTCGCCGTACTTGCTTTTGATTTTGGCGGCCGTAGTCTCGAAACCAAAAGCATCGTACCAAGTCATGATCTGCTGCATCAGTTCCAGACAGCCGCCGCCGACCGTGACGTGGGCCATTGCCTGCTCGAGGGCCTCACGCGGCTCGTCGATCACGAAGGCGAGCGCGGCGCAGGCACTGAACAACTGCTCGGCGCCTACCGAGAAGCCATCGTGGTCGAGCTGACTGTCGATGCGTGCGAATTCCGCGGCCCGCGCCGGATCGCCGGGGAAGAGCATCCCCCAAATTTCACTGCGGATCGGCGAGCCCATGCTCTCGCCCCAGTACCAGTTGTTGTGTCGGCCGCTGTCCGGGATGTCGAGCCCGAGGCGCAAGTTGCGGTAGGCGATCCCGTATTCGTTCCAGGGAAATTCCACGTGCTCGAGCCATTGCTCCGCGAAGTCGGCCTCGCGGACGTGGGCGCCTTTCTTGGCGACCATGTCGAGCCACAGCACCTGGAGGTCGAGGTCGTCGTTGGCGAAGTTGCTCGCGAAAAGTTCGTCGCTCATCGCAATGCGGTTGAAAACCTTGAAGCCCTCGATCGGGGCCCCGAGGATTCCGCCGGCGCACTTGCCGACCCAGCCGCCCAACACCTTATCATAGTAGGTCTGCTCAGTGATATGCTCGCTCATGGAGGCAAGGTGAGTCTGGGAAGGCCAGGCAAGCAAAGGATGGTGGAGGGATCGTGTGCGGATTCGGAAGTCGGGAGAGAATTGAGAGCACAGGAGCGTCGGTCCGCGGAACCTTCCTCGACGCTCACATCGTAAGCGGGACCCTGCTCGACTACCTGAGCGGCGACCTCAACGAAAAGCTACTCGCCAAAGAATCGTTGCCGCAGCCGGCGAGCAGCAGACCGCCAGCAGCAACGGCTAGGACCAGCGTACGCTCAAGGGTAAAAGACGGTGGGAAAGCACGGGTTTTGGCGAAAGCTACAGGGCATGCAAAGCGGGTTTTGGCGAAAGCCTTCACGTAAAGCGCCTCTGACCAACAGCAGCAATCTCGCCCTCCGAACCCGTTAAATACTGCCATTTCGAGAACCAGGACAGAGGAACGCGTAAGTTTCTCGACTTTGAACCCCGCATCCCGACCGCCCGTGACCAACCCTACTCTCCCCCCTTCTACCGCACCCGCCGCCAGACTCTCGGACCAGCTCGCCGACATCGACGAGTTCGAGCGCGAACCGGTGCCCCCGCGGGCCGTGAAGGGCTTCCGAAGCTTTGTGGGGATGGTGGCCGGAGAGCACATCGCGGGTACGGAGTTCGTCATTGGGCCGCTCTTCGTACTGCATGGCGCCGGCGCATCGGACGTGCTGTGGGGACTGTTGCTCGGCAACATCTTGGCCACCTTAAGTTGGACCCTGGTGTGTGCCCCGGCGGCCGTGAAGACGCGACTCACCAACTTCTTTCAGCTCGAGAAAATCAGCGGCGTGACGCTGGTGACGGTCTACAATCTCGTCAACGGGCTGCTGTACTGCGTGGCAGCGGCGGCCATGATCGGGGTGAGTGCCTCGGCCATCGGCCTGTTGCTCGATATCTCGGGGCCGGGCCTCGGCGACCTGTACCCAACCAGCATCGCTTGGGTGCTCGTCATCGTGGCCATCGGCGCGGTGATCGTGGTGGTCTCGACGTTCGGGTTTGATCGGGTGAGCAAGTTCGCCAACGTCTTCGCGCCTTGGATGCCGCTGGTGTTCCTGGCCGCTGGCATCGCCATGCTGCCGAGCCTCGGCGTGACCTCGGTGGGCGAGTTCTGGGAGGCGGCCGAGACGCGAATCTGGACGGGCGTGCCAGCTGCCGGGCAGAGCAAGTACACGTTCTGGCACATCCTCGTGTTCGCGTGGCTGTGCAACTCGTCGATGCACCTCGGGCTCGGCGACATGACTATCTACCGGTATGCACGCCGGCCGAGCTACGGGCTGGCCTCTGCGTTCGGGATGTTCATCGGGCACGGCATGGCGTGGATCGCGTCCGGCATCCTGTGTGCCGTGGCGCTCGAGGCCGGCAACGCCAACCCGAGTCCTGGGGAGATTGCGTTCATGGGGGCCGGACTAGCGGGTGCTATTTGCGTGGTGGTAGCCGGGTGGACCACGGCCAATCCGACGCTCTACCGCTCGGGGCTAGCCGTACAGGGCGTCTTCCCGGCCTCCAAGCGTTGGAAGATCACGTTGGCCGTCGGTGCGGTGTCCATCATCCTGGCCTGCTCGCCGGCGATCATCTCGAAGCTCGACCAGTTCCTGGGCCTCTATGCCCTGGTGGCCACGCCGGTGGGGGCAGTGCTCTTAGTGGACATCTACTTGTTCCCCCGCCTCGGGTTGACCTCTAATTTGGCCTCGGCGCGGGGCCTGCGGCTCAACTGGTCGGTGCTGGCCAGTTGGGTGGTGACGGTAGCGGCCTGCTACGGGCTGTACGTCTGGTTCGAGGCCGATTTCTACTTCTTCATGGCGCTGCCGGGCTGGGTGCTCGGTGGCCTTACCTACTTACTTTTCGCAACGCTCCAGCAGCGGTACGGGCTGTTTTCCCGAAAGGGTGCCCCCCTCCAAACCTCCCGCGCATGAACCGCTATCAATTCCTTCAGGGCCTGTCTTACCTGGGCCTTTTGTTGACCATTGTGCCGGGCATCCTCGTCTTTGCGGGGGTGTTGGACCTGCCGGCGTACAAGTCGTGGATGCTGGCGGGCACCGCGCTCTACTTCGTCACCGCCCCCTGGTGGATCAATCGTGAGGCATGAGGCGCGTTTTGTAGCCTAGGGACTTAGCGCGCGCCACGTTGCTGTCGTGTGGGAGGCCACCGTCTGAGGAGGCTTTCGCCAAAACCCGCGAGACATTTGCTCCTAGTGTCGCTTCACGTCTTGATATCCTCTTCCTCCTCACCGACGACCAGGGCATCGGCGACCTCAGCCGCCGGGCTTTGCGGAGACGGGGGCGGGCTAGACTTACGCCCCGACTACGGCACCTTCGCGAGTTGGGAGGCGTGGGAGGTACTCGGGTGCTTCGTGGCGACGGTGGCGTTGGGCTTCGCGTGCGCCGCATGCACCACGCACGCTTGGCAAACCCGAGCTAAGCGCTACCTTCCCACCTAGAGCAGCCGACCCACTGATCGACGCCGTGCCCATTCACACCACATTATGTCCACTCGTGAGACACCTGTCGACCATTGTTGTCGTCCTACTGTCGCTCACCGCAGGTCGCGCCCAGTCCGCCCGCGATACCCTAAGCCCCAAGGCCGAGAATGAACGAGCGCTGCTGCGCGGTTGGAATACCTGGAACAATCCGAGTGTCCTCTCGCACGTAAAAATGCCCGAGGGGCTCAACATCCAGCTGCTGTTTCGTAAGCAACGGTACGGGCCGTACTGGTTGAAGGACAGCTATATTTCGAGTCCGAAGACCAACTTCCCAGAGCGCATTTCTCCCGGGCAGCATGCTTACGACGGCAGCTATACGCAGCTGGAAGTAGAATGGGAAGGGCAAACGGCCACTGTAGAAACGGCTACCGACGGGCGCGATTTCTACCTCCTCTACCGCCCCCTCACGTCGCCCGACCTTCCGCATATCCTGGTCGTAGAAACGGGCATGCTCTGGAATCGTCCCGGATGGCTGTCCAGAAGTGACTCGACTATCACGGCCCACCTCGAGGATTCTACCTACCGCATAGCCGCCACCGTAGCGGACCAGAACTTCGCCTTGCCACTCAACTCCCCTTACTTGTCGTTCTTGTCCGACCGAGTAGTGGCGGTCTATACCGGGAGTCCAAAGACGACCGAAGAAGTAGTGGAAATCATCGAACGAAACAAATTGGCGTACGAGACTTCGCTTACGCGTTACGGTGAGCTTGCCGATACCTACGAGGCGATGCAATCGGTCATGGCTTGGAATTTAATTTACGATGCGTCAAACGAGCGGGGTCTGGCCTCGGTTAGTCGAATTTGGAATGAGGCGTGGGGTGGTTACATCATCTTCGATTGGGACACCTATTTCGCAGCCCTGATGGCGTCCGTAGATTTTGCCCCACTCGCTCACGCCAACGCGATCGCCATCACCGACGCCCTTACCGAAGAGGGTTTCGTGCCCAACCTGGAAGCGACCCACGGGCTCAAATCCTTCGATCGTTCCCAGCCTCCGGTGGGCAGCATGAGCTGCAAACTAATTTACGATCGCCACGGGCAAACTTGGTTCCTAGAGGCCGTCTACGATAATCTACTTACCTGGAACCGGTGGTGGGATCGAAACCGGAACAACCAGGGATTTCTGTCGTGGGGCTCCGATCCCCACCCTGCGGGTATGAAGGGGAATACCGAACAGGCCGCGAAGTACGAATCGGGGCTCGATAACTCTCCCCTCTTCGACGACGTCGTGTTCGACCCGGAGAAGGGGATGCTGGAGCTAGCTTCGGTTGGCCTCATGGGGCTCTACGTCGCCGATTGCCGCTACCTCGCCGACATTGCCGATGTGCTCGGCAAGCAGAGGGACGCAGCAGAACTGCGGCAGCGTGGCCTGCGCTACAGTACCAAACTGCAGGAGCTCTGGGATGAGCAGGATGGCATCTTCCGAGACAAAAACTTAGTGACCGGGACTTTCTCTTCTCATCTGGCTCCGACTAATTTCTATCCCTTACTCGGTGAGGTGGCCACGGCCACACAGGCGAGGCGCATGGTAGATGAGCACCTTATGAATCCCGACGAGTTTTTCGGAGACTGGATGATTCCTTCGATTGCTCGAAATGATGCTGCTTACGCCGATAACACCTATTGGCGAGGTCGCATTTGGGCTCCTATGAACTTCCTGGTGTACCTAGGGCTGCGCAACTACGATCTACCGGCGGCACAGCGTATGATGGCGGACAAATCCCAGCGGCTCCTGCTGAATGAGTGGGAGGGCAAACGACGCGTACACGAAAACTATAATGCCGAAACGGGTGTCGGTGATGATGTGCGTAATAGCGATAGCTTTTATTCCTGGGGTGGGTTACTCGGGCTGATTCCACTTATGGAAGGGGGTTATTTTTTTGATGAGCCGTAGGGTTAGGAGGCGCTTTACTTGTAAGAAATGTATGGAATAGCTGGTAAGTCTATGGCGAATTGCTTCAAATTGCTGCTGGGTTTAAGCGTAATGCTCAGCTGGTGCTGCCGGAATCCCCCCGCCCAGCCGCCCCTGCCCCCAAATATTATCGTCATCCTAGCCGACGACATGGGATATTCCGACATCGGCTGCTTCGGGGGTGAGATCCGTACACCCCATTTGGATCGGCTGGCCAAGGAAGGGACCCGCCTCACGGCTTTCCGCAATGCCGCCCGCTGCTGTCCTTCCCGTGCCGCCCTCCTCACCGGACAGTACCCCCATCAAGTTGGCGTGGGCGCAATGACCGATATCGGAGTATCCATCCCCGAGTACCAGGGCCATTTCGGCGAGCAGACGCTTACCGTGGCAGACCTACTCCGCCAACGTGGATACGCCACCTACCTCTCGGGAAAGTGGCACGTCGGGGACGACCGACAGCACTGGCCCTTAGCCCACGGGTTCGACCACTGCTTCTCCCTGATCGAGGGGGCGGCCAGCTACTACGATTTCCTCCCCTACCGCAACCAAGCCTGGCCACCGGGCAACCAGCTAACGGTCGTTAGGGACAACGAGCCAGTCGACCTCCGAGACTCGAGCTTCTACGCCACCGATCTGTATACCGACGAAGCCATTCGACTACTGCAGGGGCATGAGGACCACAAACCTTTCTTCCTCTACCTGGCCTACACCGCGCCACACTGGCCCCTGCACGCGCTACCCGAAGATATCGATCGCTATGCTCAAGCATACCTCCCAGGATGGGAGCATATTCGAAAGCAGCGGTACGAGCGCCTGCGCACACTAGGTATACTCGACTCGACGACTGTCCTCTCGCAGGACCCGCTAGCCGTCCAGAAGTGGAGTGAGCTTTCGGACAAGCAACAGCAAGAGGAGGCGCACCTGATGGCCGTCTACGCGGCAATGGTAGACCGCCTGGATCAAAATATCGGTAGACTACTGGCTTTCCTTCAAGAGACAGAAAGGATGGAAAACACGGTCATTGTCTTCTTATCCGATAATGGCGCTAGTACTGCGGGGTCTATGACGCAAGGGAAGTACGCACATCCCCGGTTCGATCCGCAAGCCCCAGTGGGCTCCCCCAACTCATTCGGCGGATACGGTGCACGCTGGGCTGAGGTGAGCAATACGCCGTTCCGGTACTTCAAGGCCGACATTTACGAAGGCGGTATTGCGTCGCCTTTCATCGCCTGGTACCCAGGGCAGATCCGGCAGAACCACCTGGTAGAGCTGCCCACCCACATCATCGACATCGCCCCTACGCTCATGGGTTTGGCCTCGGACCTGTCTTCTACATCGCCGCCCGATACTGCTCTCGGGCGCATGGCGGGCAGGAGTCTGCTGCCTCTGCTCGTAAACAGCGATGCCACCTGGGAGAAACGTCCGTACTACTTCGAGCACATGGGTAATGCCGGCTTGATCGAGGACGACTGGAAGTTGGTCCGCTTCCGGAACCAAGCGTGGAAGTTGTACGACCTCGCCAACGACCGCAGCGAAACGGTCGACTTAGCTCCCCAACATCCCGACCGCCTGAATCAGATGCGGGCGCACTACGAAACCTGGGCGACCGAGCATAGAGTGCTCCCCTGGGAAACGGTCGAAGCAGCGATCCCCTACGCGTTTTAGTCTTTTTGGAAAGCGGACGGAAGCATTGGTTGGGCTGGTATCTGGAGACCCTTGCATCCCGACTACTGGGACAAAGGAGACTGTCCGGCGTGGGTTTAGAAGCGTGTCGCAAGCGCCGCCTTGAACGTTTATAGCTGCGTCCCGCCCGTGCGGCTTGCTCTGCGGCTCGGCGGCAAAGGGCGTATCGTAAACGTGGCCTTACACAAGCTATAGCCGCACCCACGTAGTCTCTCACGAGCAGGGCCCCTCCCCCATTACCTCGAAACGCGGCTCCTACATGTGCAGCGCTTAATCTCCCGATCGCCGTGGGTAAGGACGACATTGGGGACGCTGTAGACTTACTAGCCGTCGGCGGCGCCATCGGCGCTGTGCTTGTAGGCCTCGGCTCGGTTGTCCACGCAGACGGCGCTGACGTTCTCTTCCGCACACCGGCGGCACGCAGGGTAGGTAGCACGCGCAATACTTCGTGGCGGGAGTCCCCGCACCAGGAGCCGTAATAGATGGTGACGTTGTCTACGTTGGGCAGGTTTTGGCGAAAGCCCGAAACGGGGTCTGGGGCGGGGGTGGAGTCGGCCGTGCCGGAAGTGAGCCAGGTGGAGTCGGCGCTGATGAGGATTTGCTCCTGGGTAAGCGTGCCGAGGACGCGGGGGCGGCTTGGGCGAGGGCGCTTCCGCAAAAACAATAAGGCGTGTAGGGCAAAGCGCATAGGTTGGCGACTTTGGCGTGACGTGAAGGAGAGGGTTAGGGTGCAAAGGGATTGGGAAGGAAGCGTGAATGGGGGGGGATGAAGAGGGCGGGTGCGTGAATTGAGCAAGTCTTAAACACAGTCGATGAAGGGCGAAGGAATCGAGCCTCGGGACTTCAGAGCGTAGGCTTGGTTCTGCTCCCGTGTATCGTCCCCAGTCGGCGCCGACGGGCCTCCAACCGAGTAGCCACCTCTGCCACGCCGCCCGACCCTCGCAAGTTCAACAATCCACAAACAGCGGAGACAGACCTATGGGTAAAATCGTCGCGATACACGGGTGAACCCCGTATTCACAGTATTTGAAAACCCCCGAACCGCGTACGTTCGTCACCGCTCCCAGACCGAAGGATCTGCGTTGAGCACCCTGCACACCCACATATAATTGTCCCGACCTATGACCAAACTACTACACCGCCTCGCCCTAGCTTTCGCATTCGGCGTAGCTACTTGTTCCTACCTCGATGCCCAGATCCTCCAACTCGCCGAGGACGACTTCGGGACCTGCTCCGCGACGCGGGACAACTCCAACGGTACCGTTACCCTTACCACAGACCAGGTGCGCACCGGGACGAAAGCCTTCAAGCACAACGTCACGCCGCCGCCCTCGGGCACACTCAAGCGAGCTGAACTCGACTGCGGGGGGTTCGCGGCGTACGATCCCGAGAAGACCTTCTGGTACGGCTTCAGTATGTACCTCCCGGCGAGCGACTTCCCGGCTACCCTCGGGGAGCAGTTCCTTAATCAACTTCGTTTCAGCAACCTGCGTGTCAACCCGTACAGTGCGCCTAACTGTCGCATGAACAAGGTGTGTGGCGCGACCGACTTCTACGGCGGGAGCGGGCACGAGCTGCTGTTCCAGAAAGGACAACTCAACTTCTACCTCCGCCACCAAGAGCCGGGCTGCGGCGACTGCGAGGCCCTCGACCAGGTGAAGTTCAACCTAGGGACCGCGCCGCTTGACCAGTGGGTGGATTTCGTGTACGAAGGACAGTGGACGGGCCAGCGCGACGGTACCTTCCGGATCTGGATGCAGGTCAACGGCGGGGGCTACCAGCTCCTGGTCGACTACCGCGGCCGCAGCTGGGTGGAGAATCACACCGCCGGCAGCCAACTGGCCGACCCCACCAACAACGCCAACCAGTTTGCCCCGCGGGTTGCGGCCCCTAACTACACCGTCGGCCTGTACTACAACGACGACAACGCCAACCGCACGATGTACACCGACCACGTCACGATGTACCAGCAGGAGCCGGGCGTAGACGGGTTTAAAAAAGTCTCCGTCGGGGCCATCGGACCGGCGGTTGCTTGCGCGACCCTCGACCAGGTTTGCAACGATAACAACGCCCGCACTACCGACGACCGTTTCGACGCAAGTTGTGTCTGCCGGGGCGTACCGATCGGCCCGGAGCTTAGCCCCGCCACGATGTCGTTCGGCGTGGCCGCCGCGACCCAGCCCCTGTCCATCATCAGCAACACCGCATGGACCCTCAGCGATGATGCGAATTGGCTCACGGTGAGCCTCGCGAGTGGCTCCGGCGACGCAACGGCCACCGTGTCCGTCACCGAGAACACTACCGGCGTCGACCGTAGCGCCACGATCACCGTCGACGATGGCTTCGACCCCGTTGTCACCACCGTAACGCAGAGCGCGACCACCTGCGGCCCGACGGCCTGGGCAGCCCCGGCCAACTTCGCGAGCCAGAACGGGACGTTCGAGGTCAGGTTTGACCTACGGGTCCTCGGCACGCTCGTCCGGGACGCTGTGGTTGGCGTGAGCCACCGCCCGAACCCCGGCGACTTCGACGACAACGCTATCCTGTTTCGCCTGAATAACGACGGCCTGTTCGACGCCCGGGATGGAGGCTCTTACCGCAAGAACGTTAACGTGCCCACGGCCTCGAACACGACCTACAGCATCCTTCTCGAGGTCAACGGCCCGGCCCGCACCTACGATCTGACGGTGACCCCAGCGAGCGGCACGCCCGTGAAGGTCGCCGACGACTACGCCTTCCGGAGTTCGTGGAACGGCCAGCTCCCGCTGTCCACCATGTCGACGGTCGTGCTCGGGAGCGGCTGCCTGGAGGTCCTAAACCTAAGCCTCACACAACTCAGCACTTGCACCGCCGCCGGTACCGCCTGCAACGATAACAATCCCTGCACCGTCAACGACGTCTTCGACGCAAATTGCAACTGTAAGGGGACAACCGCCGACGCCGACGGCGACGGAATCTGCGACGCGCAGGACCCTTGCGACAACCGCACCGTGGGCACCGCCTGCAACGACAATAACCCAAATACGGTCAACGACGTGGTGGGGCCGAACTGCGGTCCGTGCGCCGGCACCCTCACCTGTGCCTCGAGTACGAAGCTGGAGGTGTTCCCGAGCGCCGACGCGGAGCTCGTGCAAGAGTTCCCGAACACGAACTACGATAACGGTAGCATCGCCGGTCGAATCCGCCTCGAGAAACCGTCCGGGAACAAGGCCAAGGACGGACTCTGGAAGTGGGACCTCGCCTCCCTCCCGCTGCCCCAAGGGGCGACGGTGACCAACGCCGCGATCGTATATGAGTTTTTCAACTTCAACGGCAATGTCCCCATAGACTTTACACTCCGCCGCAGTCCCGCTACGTGGACCGAGACCAGCGTCACGTGGGCCAGCGCCCCGGCCGCCGGCGCGACGCTATCCACGCGGACCGCCCTGCCGAGGGATACGCCGTGGGAGACCAACGTCACCACCGAGGTTCTCGCCGCCATCGCCGCGGGCGAGTCGTTCTCCACGCGCCTCACCATCACCGGACCGGAGCTAGGGCAGCCGAACAGCTTCCTGGCCTTCGCGCAGTTCGACGTCAAGAACGGCACGCGCGTGCGTTACCGCCCGCGCCTCGTCCTGTGCTACGACACGCAAAGCTGTACCGTTGGCACCGCGTGCGACGACGGGAACGCCTGCACGACGAACGACCGCCTAAACGCAAGCTGCAACTGCGTCGGCGATGCCCTCCCCGACGCCGACGGCGATGGGATCTGCGACGCGCAAGACCCCTGCGACAATCGCACCGTGGGCACCGCCTGCGATGACAATAACCCTAATACCGTCAACGACGTCGTTGGTGCAAACTGCGGACCGTGCGCCGGGACCCTCACCTGTGATGCGAGCACGAAGCTGCAGCTCTTCCCGAGCGCCGACGCCGAGCTCGTCGAGGCTTCCCCCACGACGAATTTCGACCAGGGCAGCATTGCGAACCTAGACCGGATCCGCGTCCAAGAAT
Source organism: Lewinellaceae bacterium (assembly GCA_963837005.1). GTDB lineage: Bacteria > Bacteroidota > Bacteroidia > Chitinophagales > Saprospiraceae > CALDTK01. The sequence goes on along the minus strand of CAWIMC010000020.1, from coordinate 339,122 downwards.
CGAGTGGCACCAGTGACCTGCACGGCCTCTTCAAGTGGGAGTTCGGCACGCTGCCCGCCGGCGCAACGGTGACCAACGCCGCACTCGTGTACGAGTACTTCAACTTCAACGGCGGTCCGGCCATGGACCTCTCGGTACTGAGCAATCCTGCCAATTGGGACGAGACGACGGTGACGTGGGCGAACGCCCCAGCCGCCGGCGCGACGCTCTCCACGCGGGCCGCGCAACCGAAGGACACCCCGTGGGAGACCAACGTCACCACCGAAGTCCTCGCCGCCATTGCTGCGGGCGAGGCCTTCTCCACGCGCGTCGTGGCCACCGGGCCTGTGCTCGGGCAGTCGAACAACTTCGTCGCCTTCGCGCAATTCGACCTCCGCGGTGGCCCGCGCGAGCGCTACCGTCCGCGCCTCGTGCTGTGCTACGAGCTTCAGGCCTGTACCGTCGGCGCGAGCTGCGACGACAATGATGTCTGTACCATCGGCGATGTCTTCGACGCCAACTGTAATTGCGCGGGCACCGTCGCCGACGCCGACGGCGATGGCGTCTGTGACGCGCAGGACCCTTGCGACAACCGGACCGCCGGTACCGCCTGCGACGACAATGACGCCACTACCGTCAATGATGTCCTCGACGCGAACTGCAACTGCGCCGGGACACCGACGGGCTTCAACTACAGTTGCTCTGGCACGGACGTCGAACTGGTCTTCGACCCAGTGGCAGACGCCGAGGTGGACCAGACTCATCTCAAGCCGATAATAATCTAGGCTCGAATGCCAGCATGCGGGTCCAACTCCGCAACTACGCGGAACAAAGAAGCCCTCCTACGTTTTGACGTAAGTGCACTTCCCACGGATGCGGTCGTTCAGCAGGCAGCGTTCGACCTCGTGCCGTTCCAAAAGTCCGGCACGCCCGCCATCGAATTCGAGCTCTACCGTGCCGAGAACACTTGGGACGAATCGCTCGTGACGTGGAATACGAAGCCCGCCCGCGGGCCGTTCGTCGCCGCGAAAACCGTCTTGCACCAGGAACGCTGGCGAGTGGACTTCAAGGGGGAAGTCGCCGCCGCACGCGCCGGGGACGATCAACTTTCGCTGAACCTCATCTCAGTCGGGCCTAATTTTGACGCCCCGGGCTACAATCAGTACCTCGATATTAAGACGCGCGAGTCCAACAACTCTGCCTACACCTTACCGCAACTCCGCGTCTGCTACACCATCCAGGGCACTCTACCCGTCAATTGGGTAGACGTGTCCGTCAAAACCGTACCCGCCGGTGCCGAGCTCACCTGGCGCGTCGAGCAAGACGGCCACGGCGACCACTTCGACGTCCTGCGCCGCGGTCCGGACGACGCGGACTTCGTCCACGTTGCGCACCGTCGCCCAGTCCAGCACCACCGGTTCTGCCGGTTACGCCTACACGGACGCCACTATCGCGGGCCTACGCCCCGGAGGCTACCTCTACCGCATCCAGCAGTACGACGCCGACGGGACCGCCACGCCGTCACCGGTCGTGGTCTACACCCATCGCGCCACCGAGGGCTTCTCGATCGCGCCAAACCCGACTAGCGGTACTACTTTCTTTTCTGTGGCCGCGGGTGAAGCCGGGGACCGCTACCAAGTCATTGACGTAACCGGTCGCACGGTTTTACGAGGACGTCTAGACGGCATCCGCACGGAGGTTGATCTGTCGATCCTCCCCGTCGGCAGCTACCACGTCAAGTTAGTCGGCAGTGGGTATGAACTGAATGGTCAGGTCGTGGTGCAATAGGGTCGGAAGATCATCTTAGGCACGGCCTCGGTAGACTTCGCGATGCGGCTCCTGCGATTAGTGGGAAGCCGCATCGCGGCGTCTACAGAATAGCCAGGGGATAACCCGGCGATCGCGGGGCAAGCAGCTGGCGACTCCGCCGTTAATTACGCGTCCTCATTAACCTCCGCCGCCCGCCGCACCGCCGTTGGGCTCTTCCCGTACGCCTTCGCGAAACACTTCCCGAAGTACTTGACGTCCGCGAAGCCGACCGCCCGCGCCACGTCCCCGACGCCGAGGTCCGCCTGGTCGAGCAGGAGGCGGTGGGCCGTGCTGAGGCGTGTCTGCTTGATGAGTTCGGCCGGGGTCACGCCCGTGGCCTCACGGACCTTGCGGAACAGCACGCTCCGACTCACGGCCAATTCCAGGGCGAGACCATCCATGGTGAGGTTCGGGTCGGACAACTGGCTCTCGACGGCCTTGCTGAACTGCTGCATGAAGGCCAGCGAATAACCGCGGGCGCTGTCGGGGTGTGGGGCCACGCCGTCGACGAGGAGTTGGCGATTGGCCTGTGCGAGGCGCTTGCTGGCCTGCATCACGCCCGTGAGTCGCGTCAGCAGCATCTCGCGCTCGAAGGGCTTCTTGAGGTAGTCGTCGACGCCGACTTTGTAGCCCTCGAGCTCGGACTGCTCGTCGGTGCGCGCGGTGAGCAGGACGATGGGGATGTGCGAGGTGGCCGGGTCGGCCCGCAGGGCCCGCGTCAGGCCGAGGCCGTCCATCTCCGGCATCAGCACGTCGCTCAGTACGATCGCCGGGGGCTGCGCGAGCGCCGCGGCCAGACCCTCGCGCCCGTTGCTCGCCGTCGAGACGTTGAAGTGCTCGCTTAATTCGTGCACGAGGTACGCGAGGATCTCGGGGTTGTCTTCCACCACGAGGATGCGCGGGAGGCCCGGGCGGGAGCTGCCGCTTACGAGCGGCGCGTCCAGGTTTACGGCACCGCCCTCTGCCCTGCCTCTCGGGACCTCGGCTTCGGGCTGAGCACTCGCTCGCTCGCCGTTGCTGTGTTCGGGCGGGGCGGCTTCCGCCAAAACGCGAGGGTTAGGCAGTATGGATGAGTGCCGCCAGATCATCGGCCGTGACCCTGTCGATCGTGGCGGGCGCCGACGTGACTTCGAGCGGCAAGGTGATCGTGAGCGTCGTGCCGGCGCCGACCTGGCTCTCGGCCGTAGCGCTGCCACCCTGCGCCTCGGCGAGGGCGCGGACCAGGGCCAGACCGATGCCCGTCCCCTGCACGCGCGGGTTGGACTTGTGCTGGTGCACGTAGAATCGATCGAAGACGTGCGACAGTTCCTCGGCCGGGATCCCGCAGCCCGTATCTGCACACGTGATGCTGTACGGACCGTTCGCCGGCCGCGATAAGCGAAGCTCGACGCGACCGGCCGGCGGCGTAAACTTGATCGCGTTGTCGAGTAGGTTGTACAGCATTTTCGCGAGCGCATCCGCGTCGAAGGCACAGTAGCGACTCGGCTGCGGTACCTCGTCCACGAAGTCCAGCGACACCTCCCGCTCGCGCGCCAGGACCTCGAAATCGGCTACTATCTCCGCTGCAAAACCCACGAGGTCACCACTGCTCGGCCGCAGCGCCATGGCGCCACTCTCCAGGCGGCGCAGGTCGAGCAACTGGTCCACGAGCGCACGCAGGCGCTCGACGTTGCGCCCGGCCATCGCGAGGATCCCGCGCTGGGCGGCGTCCAGGCCCCCGCCCCGCCCGTCCTCCTGCCCGCGGAGCAACTTCTGGATCGGACTGTAGATCAGGGTAAGGGGCGTCCGCAACTCGTGCGAAACGTTGGTGAAGAAGGCCAAGCGTTGCCGATCCTGCTCGGCGCGTTGCTCCAGTTGGAACTCCCGGTCCAGCTCAGCCTGCCGCTGGTGTCGCCGCTGTGCGCGGGCGCGTTTTACGGCGTAAAAGGCACCCACGACGATGAAGCCATAGGCCAACAGGGCGTACCACCGCCGCCAGATCGGCGCCAGGACACGTAGGTACAATTCGCGCGTGGCGACGCTAGCCCCCGCCGGCCCGATCGCACGCGCTTCGAGGACGTACGTCCCCGGCGGTATCCGCGAGTACGAGGCCACCCCGTCGGCGTCCGCGCGGTGCCACGTTTGCTCGAGGCCCCGCAGCCGGTGCTCCAGCACGTACTCGTCCGCGGCCGTGGTGCCCGTCGCGCTGGGCATCAACTGCACGGCCAGGCGGTCGACCTCCGGGCCGAGCGTCGCGGTGTCGAGCGTCGCCAGGCTCTGGCCCCAGTACCCGATCGCCGAGCGGACGCTGTCGCCAAGGGTGATTCGGGCCTCGGTAAAATACAGGGATGGCGCCCGTTTGACGGCCGTCGAGCCCACCGGCGGCAGGAAGCGATCGATACCCCCGAGCCGGCCGAACAGCAACTCGCCCCCGGGCGCGACGGCGGCGGCTCCGGGGTAGTACTCCGAGGCCTCCCCTTCGTAAGACGGATCGTAGGCCGTAAATCGCCCCGTCGCCTCCGAGAAGTGAGCGATCCCGCGGTAGGTCCCGACCCAGAGTTCGCCGGCGGCGTCTCGCACGAGGCTCACGGCTGACTTGCCGGGCAAGCCTACCTCCGGCCCGTAGGACTTCACCGACGACGCCCTCGCCGCCGGCCCACCGTCTAAGTCCAACTCTAGACGTACGAGGCCTCTGTCTTCCACGGCGAGGTACATGGTTTTGGCGGAAGCCCGCAAAACGTCGAACACCGGTCGCGTCCCCTCCTGCGGCCAGAGCTTCACCGGGGCGGCCGTCTGCCCCCGTGCCTCATCGTAGAGCAGGAGGCCCTGCTCGCTGGCGAGTAGCGCGCGACCATCGGGCAGGGCAATGGCCTTGCGGACGAAAGGGGCCCCCGGCACGAGGTCCACCGCGCCGGTCGATGGTGCAAAACGGTAGAGGTTGGCCTGCGTACCCACCAGCAAATCCGCCCCGAAGGCTGTAATGCTGTAGATATTCTCGGTCCCCGGACCGGATGCCGGCAGCGCGATACGCTCGAAACTAGAGCTTGAGCTGCCAGCCGAAGGTCGGTACCGATTGAGCCCGCCGCCGAAGGTCCCGAGGTACAGCGCGGCGTCGCCACCACGCGCGAGACTGAGTACGATCGGGGCGCTCGGCCCGCGCGGATCGCCGTTGCGATACGGGAAGGCCACCGGCTGCACGGCGGGCTGGGGGTAGGTCACGAGACCGTTGCGGGTCCCGAGCCAGGTCGCGCCATCGTCGTCGACCAGCACCGAGCGCACGCTCGCATCCATCAGCGGTCCGGCTGCGGGCAGCAGCGTCGACAGGGGGGCGAGCGGGAGGGCGGCCGGGTTGTAGCGCGCCACGCCCCCGCCGTACAGCGCGAGGTAAGTGATGCCGCTCGGGCCGTGCGTGATGCCGTAAATCGTCGAACTCAGTAGTCCCCCCGGCTGCCGCGCGTCCGGCATGACGTGCGCCGTTTGGGTACCCTGCAACACGAACAATCCCGCACCGTCGGTCCCGATCCACACGCGGCCCTCGGCGTCGCGCGACAGGGCGCGCACGATCAGGTCGTCCGGAACTTGCCGCATGCGCGACAGCCGAGTCGTCCGTCTGTCGTACTGCCATACGCCACGGCCGTCGGTGCCGATAATAAGCGTCTCGCCGGCCAGCAGACTCGTGATCCGGCCGATACCTCCGGCGAGCAGCGTCAGGGAGCTAATGTGGTGCTCGTTCTCGACGCAGGCGCGCTCGACACCGGCGTCGGTGGCGAGGTATAGTTCGTCCGAGCCACTCTCGCGCGGCCCGTACGCAAGCGCATGCACCGCCGCGGGCGCGAGGGCAACGCGCTCGAGCGATTCGGCGTCCCCTCCGCGCAATAGTCCGTAGGTGTCGGTCGCGACCCAGACGCCATCGCCGTCGCGGGTGGGAAGCAGTGCCGTGACGCCGATGGGTGATGCTTGGAGGCTTTCGCCAAAACGCAGGGGCGCGAAGGTCTGGGTCCGGTAGTCGTACCGCGACACGCAGCCCAGGGTCCCGACGTACATCGTACCGCCGTGGCCGCGGGCTAGCGCGGTGACGGCATTGCCGCAAAGACCTTGGGTAAGGTCGGCAAGGACATAATTCTGAGGCTCGCGTCGGTCGAAAACGCTAAGCCCTTCGAACGTGCCCGCCCACAGGAACCCAAAGGAGTCTACCGCGACGGCCGAGGCACGACCGTGGATGAGGCCGTCGGCCACCGTAAGTCGCGTGAAGGCCGTCGGGAGTGGAGGCGATTGGGCAGGTAGTAGCGCGGCGGTCGGGAGGAGTAACACGGCTACGAATCCGTACGTGGCCATAGCCACCACCGATCGAGTGAGCGAGGTGGCTAGCCGCCGGACGGGGCGATGCATAGGCTTCACGTTGGGTAAGTAGCCGCCGAATATAAGTAGGTTTTGCGAAAGCGATACCTTCGTGTAAAATAGTCCCAAAGACGAATTAGCCCAAAGGCCAATTGCGGCTTCGCGGTAATCTAGAAAATTTACGGAGAGAAAAGTTAGCCACTTAAAACATTGAACGACAGTACCCAAAACACATTTTTACCCACGCATTAGCAACGGTACTACCCAGGTTTACAACGCTTCCGACGGAGAAGCAGTGAACGAAGAGTGGATCACCGTTCTACCTTCGATTTCCAGAACATCCTTCTGATTTTCGGTCGTCGTCAAAACTCAGGGGCGCTGCTCGAAATTTTTTCACTACCCGTTTTACAAACCCTTACCTATATGCAAGCGAGAATTTTACCCCTCATCATCCTGGCCCTCTCCCTGCTGTCCGCGGGGGAGCTCCTGGCGCAGACTCCTAAGTTTAGGAGCCAACCCATTGCGGCGCAGACGGATAGCTTCCACATCGAATTCGCCGCGGCGGCCTCGGTCGACAGCATCAACGCAATCGTCGGGCTCGGCCCAGTAGCTGCGGCCGCCTTTAACGACCTCAACGTCCTGATTCGCTTCAACGACAAGGGCCGACTCGACGCGTATAACCTCGGTGCCGACGGCGGCCCGTACGTCGCGCTCGCGTCCGTGCCTTACAAGGCAAAGACGTTATATTACTTTAGCGTCGACGTCAACATCGCGAAGAAGACCTACGACGTCAGCGTGACCGTCCCTGGGGGTGGCACGACGCTGCTCGCGGAAGACTTCAAGTTCCGCGAGGCCAACTTTACCGGGACCATCTCGCAGCTCTCGTACGCACAGCCGTTCTTCGACGACGGCAGCGACGCCGGAAAGTACCTCGGCGTGAGCCACGTGCAGATCGGCAAGTTCGACGGCGACAACTTCAACCGGGTGATTCCGACGCTCGCCCGCGCGACGCGAGACTCGTTCACGATCAAGTTCGACGCCCTACCAACCGCCAATAACGCCGACGGGGTCGTGGGCTTCGGCGGGAAAGAGATTACGGCCTTCGGTGACTTCAACATCATCGTGCGCTTCAACAACTTGGGCCGCGTCGACGTCCGCAACGGTGGTGCTTACGCCGCCGAGAGCGACCTCGCTTACGCAGCCGGCAAGCGCTACGGATTCTACGTCTACGGACGCTTCTCGGACTCGACCTACAGCGTTATCGCGACCGACGAGGACGGCGCGCGCTACCAGCTCGCGACGGGGTACAAGTTCAGGACCAACAACTTCAACAACACCCTCACCAACTTCGCCGTCAAGCGTAACGGCGGGCAACCCATCGGGATCGACGGCTTACGCATCGGGCGCGGCGGCTTCGAGGGCGCCGCCTTCGTGACCGGGGATATGGTTGGGCCTCTGCCCGACGTGTTTGACGTGAGCTACGTCGTGACGCCCTCGGGCGACTCCATCGACGCCGCCCTGGCACTCGGGCCGATCCCGTCGATCCAGTGGAACGACTACAACATGATCGTGCGCTTCAATAACCAGGGCGCCATCGACGTGCGGAATGGTGGTGGCTACGCGGCGTTGACGCGGGTCCCCTACCGCGGCGGCCGCGGGTACATCGTCCGCATCGTCGGTAATACCACCGCCCGCACCTACGATGTCTTCGTCACCGATCGGACCTTCGGCACGGAGGTAAAGGTCGCTGAAAATTACGCCTTCCGCGGGACGGCCGCCGGGCCGATCATGTGGCGCCACACCAAGGAGGTCGTCGGGTACCTGACCACGACCGCACTCGGGTTCCCCCTCCCGGAGGTCACCGATCGCCCGAACAACGCCCCGACGGCAGCTGGGCCGCGTGATAGCCTCAACATCGTCATCCAGGATCCCCCGGTAACGATCGAGTTCCGCGACATCACCGACGGTGACATCGGGCAGCAACGACTGTCGTTCACCGTCGAGAACACCGCCCCGACGGTCGTCTTGGTCACGGCCCCAGTATACGACTCGGTCGCCCGCGTCGTCAGGCTCACGCTCGACGGCCTCACTGAGGGCACGGCTACGGTCACGCTACGCATCAAGGACAACGGCGGCACCGAAAACGGTGGCGTCGACGAGACCCTGTTCCCGATCTTCGTTACTGTCAAGCCTCAGGGCCGCTTCCGCGACTACGCCATCACGACCGCCGACGGCGACCAGGGTGCCGACGCCCGCGTGCTCACCGGCAAGGACGATATCGACAACAACTTCGGGTGGCTCCGCTTCCACACCGGTAGCGCCACCTTCAACGGGGCCGACAACGGGCCGGCTTTCGGGGCCCCTACCGGAATTCCGCGCTTCGTGTACGCCTACTACCTGAGGTTCGACCTCGACACCCTGCCCTTCGTCGGCGACGCCGTCGACGTTTCACTGGCTGTCAACGGTAAGCTCAAAGACGCGACGAGCCCTTACCAAGAGGACTTCGTGCTGTATGCCGTGCCCGACGGCTACCGCGGGGGCGACGACAACAACGGCAGCCTCCCGGAGCTCGGCGAGACCGAGTGGACCGAGGGCAACACCCCGGGCCTCGTGGTCGTCACTACGGCCGGCGTCTACTCACCCGGATACCAGAATGCCATCGTGGCCGATAACGCCCCGGGCTTCAACGAAATGGCGAGCCTCAACGGCGTCGGTGAGGACTTTAGCCCGTACCGTGCGGACGTCCTCCAAGAAATGGGAACGTTCAAACTCGAGAACGGGAGCTCGAAGCTCGTCATGAAGAGCGACAAGATGCTCGAAATGATCCAGAACGACGTCAATGGCTCGGTGACCTTCGTGCTCGGGATCAAGCGCTCGACCGGGCCGACCTTCAACGCTTGGCCGATCTACACCGGGGAGGACTTCGGGCTGGAGCCAACCCTCACGGTCAACTGGGACTTCGTCAACTCCGCCAAGGAGGTGACGGACCGCACGGCGATCAACGTCTTTCCGAACCCTTCGACCGGGATGGTTTATCTCTCCGACGCGACGGACGTAGCCCGTGCCAATGTCACCGATGCTCTCGGGCGCCAGGTGGCGACCTTCGGGTCCGTCGGGGCGGGAAATAGTCTTGACCTCGGCACCCTGCCTACCGGAATGTATCTCCTCCAGCTCATCGATGCGAGTGGCCAGTCGCTCCAGGTCACGAAAGTCCTGCGTCAGTAGTAAGGACACCCCGTATGCCACTGGCTCGTTTCCCGCCGCCGCGCCCCTCACCGGGCGTGGCGGCGGGCGCGGGGCCTAGTCCTTTAGGTCAAGCTTCTTACCAGTTCGATTTATCATGTTATACAAGAACTTAGCACTCGCCTTCGCGCTCCTTTATAGTGTTGCCGCCCTCGCGCAGCGCACCGTGAGCGGCGTCGTGACAGATGCCTCCGGCGAGCCCCTTATCGGCGTGACGGTCCTCCTCGAGGGCACGTCTACCGGAACGGCCACCGACTTCGACGGCAACTACGAGGTCACCGTCCCCGGGCGGGACGCCGCCCTCATTTTCTCGTACGTCTCGTACGCGACGCAGCGCCGCGAGGTCGGGGATGCGAGTACGATCGACATCGTCCTCGAGGCAGAGGCCGGGCTCCTCGACGAGATCGTCGTGGTAGGATACGGCGTCGAGCGCAAATCCGACCTCACGGGGGCCGTTGCCTCCGTTGGGACGCAGGCCATCCAGCAGCTCAGCGTCGGCAACGTCGCCGAGAGCATCAAGGGGCGTATCCCCGGGGTCGAAATCGCGACCACAGATCCGTCTCCCGGTACTTCGCCCACGATCCGCATCCGGGGTACGAACACGATCAACGGCTCGAACGAGCCCCTCGTCGTTGTGGACGGCTTTACGCGCGCCGGTGACCTGCGGGCACTCAACCCACGGGATATCAAATCGATCGAGGTCCTCAAGGACGCCTCCGCGACGGCCATCTACGGTGCGCGCGGCTCGAACGGTGTCATCCTCGTCACGACGTTTTCGGGGCAACCCGGACCACCGAAGTTCAACGCCTCGACGGCCTTGCGGATCAAGCGCCCGGTGGCCGCCCTCCCGCTCCTCGACGCGCAGCAGTTCCTGACGCTGCGCCGTGATCTCGGCTTCAACGTCTCCGACGAGGAGATCGCCAGCGCCGAGACGCGCGACTGGCAGGACCTCGTCTACCGACAGGGCCTGGAGCAGAACTACCAGGTCGGCTTCTCGGGCGGGACCGAGGCCCTGCGTTACAACGTGAGCGGCAACTACTTCGACGACGTCGGCGTGGTCGAGAACTCGTTCTTCAACCGCTGGTCGCTGCGTGGACAGCTCTCGGCCGACCTCAATAAGTATTTCACCTTCTCGAATTCGACCTACGTGAGCGCGAACTCTGCCAACGGTACTCCGCGCAACACGCTCAACTACCTGTTCGACCCGAGCCTGTCGACCTCGGCCCTGACGTTCTTCCCGGACCTCCCCATCCGCGACGCCGTCGGGAACTTCACCTCGACCGAGACGACGACCAACCCCGTCGCCATCGCGACCGAGCGCCAGGACCTCACGGAGCAAACCTTTAATTATACCTACAGCACGCTCGACTTCAAGCCCCTGCCCGGGCTCGTGCTCCGGAGCACGTTCGGGATCACGAAGCGCTCGTCGACCAACAAGCAGTACTGGCCGCAGACCGTCACCAACGTCACCGACGAGGGGATCGCGAGCGTCAACCTCACCGACATTACGGAGTGGTCGCAGGAGAACATCGTGACCTATAATAAGCGCTTCGGCAAGCATAGCCTCGGCCTCACGTCGGCCTTCTCGCAGGAGAAGGTGACGGGGGAGTCGTTCGGGACGCGGGCCTCGGGCTTCGCGACCGACGACCTGAGCGTATTCAACCTCGCAGGCGCGGCCCAGTCGACGGCGCTCTCGTCCGCCTACGAGCAGACGCTCCAAAGTGTGCTCGGGCGCGTGACCTACAACTACGCCAATCGTTACTACTTCACCGCCTCGGCGCGGCGCGACGGCGACTCGCGCTTCGCGAAGGACAACAAGTGGGGGACTTTCCCGGGGGCGGCCGTCGCGTGGCGCGCCTCGGAAGAGTCGTGGATGAAGGGCGTCGAATGGCTCGACAACCTCAAGCTGCGCGTGTCGTACGGCGTGACCGGCAACGCCTCGGCGCTCGGGCCTTACGAGTCGCAACTCCGCTACATCGTCGACGGCCTCAACGGGGCGTCGATCTTCAACGGCGTGGCGCAGCCGTCGCTGCGGCTCACCAACCTCGCCAATCCCAACCTCCGTTGGGAGCGTAGCCCGCAGTTCAACGCCGGCATCGACATTAGCGTCATCGACGAGCGCGTCTCGCTATCGGTGGATGCATATACCAAGCGCACCGAGGACCTCCTGCTGCTGGTGCGCCAACCGGACGTTTCGCCGCTTCCGTTCCGTCGCGAAAACGTAGGTGCGCTCTCGAACCGTGGTCTAGAGATCGCCCTACAGACCGTCAACGTCCGCAGTGAAAAATTTACCTGGTCGACGACCTTCAACTTCGGCCTCGTCCGCAACCGCATCGAGGCCCTCGCCGACGCCAACGAGGTGGAGGTCGGGCCGTTTCAAGGCCTGATGGACACGCCGCCGGTCCTGTTGCGGGTCGGTGATCCCCTCGGGAGCTTCTACGGGTACGTGTATGAGGGCATCTTCGCCAACAACGCCGAGCGCGGGCTCGTCGACTACACTTCGGTGTTGAACCGCGCCGACCTCGGGGGCTACATCAAGCTGCGCGACGTCAATCAGGACAATCGCCTCACGGCCGACGACCGCGTCATCATGGGCAATGCCCAGCCGGACTTCAGCTTCGGGTTCATCAACGCCTTCGCTTACGGGCCCTTCGACCTCAACATTTATATCCAAGGCGTGATCGGGCAGGAGGTCTACAACCTCACGCGTTACTACACCGAGAACACGAACCTGCGCGGTAACGTGAGCACGACCGTGCTCGACCAGCGTTGGACCCCGGAGCAGCCCAACGGCGCTAACCTCCCGGGCATCGGGCAGTGGGTACCGCTGGCCAACAGCAGCGTCGTCGAGGACGGGAGCTACATTAAGTTCCGCGACATTCAACTCGGGTACACGCTCCCGACGAGCGTCGCGTCGCGCCTCGGACTCGGGGACGTGCGGGCGTTCGTCGCCGGGCAGAACCTCCTCTGGATTACCGACTACAGTGGGTACGACCCGGAGGTGAGTTTTGGCGGAAGCAGTACCACCCTCCAGGGCCTCGACCTCGGCGCTTACCCTAGCACCCGCTCCGTGACCGTGGGCCTCAACCTAGATTTCTAATACCGTGATCCATAATTACTTCATGAACCTAAGTCCCGTAACGCTGCGCGGCCGTGGCCCGCGCCGCCTCGCCTCTGCGCTCGCCCTCGCCACGACGCTCGCGGCCGTTGGTGCCTGCGTGGACCTGGACCTCGAGCCGATCGACAGCTACGGCGAGAACGTGCTCGACAACCCGGCCGCGACTAACCTCATCATTAACGCCGCCTACCGGCTACTCCCGCAGTACGACTACTATGGGCGGGCATTCGTGTACTGTTCCGACATCACGAGCGACGACTCAGAGTACATTGACGGCGAGACCGTGTTCGCATCGCGGGCCGAGCTCGACAACCTCACGTTCACGCCGTTTAGTTCGCACAACGTCGAGGTCTACGGCGCGGCCTACGGGTCGATCTCGGTGTGCAACCGCGTCCTAGACGCCGTCGGGGAGGACAACCCGACCGCCCTCGGGCAGGCGCTCTTCCTGCGGGCGCTCAACTACTTCAACCTCGTGCGCATGTACGGCGGGGTGCCCCTGCTCCTCACTGAGCAGACCCCCGTCGAGGAGCTGGCCCGCATCGCGCGCGCGAGCGAGGCCGAGGTCTACGCGCAGGTGGTCGACGACCTGAAGCGCGTCACGGACGGGGGCTTGCTGCCGGCGTCGTGGCCCGAGAGCGAGAAGGGCCGCGCGACGAAATGGGCGGCGCACACGCTGCTAGCGAAGGTGTACCTCACGCTCGCGAGCCCCGGCACGCCCGCCGGTACCGACAAGACCGCCCTCTGGAACTCCGCCCTCACGCAGGCGCGCATCGTCCGCGACGGCGGCGCCTTCTCGCTCGAGCCCGACGTCACCACCCTGTGGACGCCCGAGCGACAGTACGCCAGCACCGAGCCAATCTTCCAGCTCGGCACCAACGGCGCCGACGTATTCGTCGGGGGCATCCCCGGGCGCTACACCACGAGCACCAACCCGATCGACCGCGACGGGTGGACCTTTGGGTGGGGCAACAACGTGCCCGAGCTCGCGCTCTTCAACCTGTTCGACGACCGCGACCAGCGCAAGGCCGCCGGCTTCACGACCTACTTCATCGCCTCCGACACCCTCCAGCGTGAGCGCTTCACGCGCCAAGGGCGGACCAACAGCTACAGTGCCACGGGCGACCGGCGGACCTTCTTCCCCGGGGACACTGTCCCGTACCAGTTCTGGTCCGTGCCGCGGATCCAGCGCCCCCACCTCGGGAAGTACCGCCGGTACGGGTCCCTGAGTACGCCCGGGTCTAATGTCGACGACAACAACTACTTCGTGTTTCGCTACGCGGAGGTCCTGCTAATGATCGCGGAAGCCGCCAACGAAGTCAACGGCGCCGACGCCGAGGCCTACGCCTCGATCAACGCCATCCGCCGCCGCGCCTACCGCGGGAGTACGGCCTTCGACCTTGCCGGGGGGCTCTCGCGCGAGGGCTTCCGCAAGGCGCTCCAGGAGGAGCGTTACAAGGAGCTCCACCACGAGGCTAAGCGCTGGTGGGACCTCGTGCGCTGGGACACCTACCGCGAGCGCATGGCGGAGTTCGGCAAGGCCGTGCCCGAGTTCCGGCGCCTGTACCCGATCCCACAGTCGCAGCTCGACCAGAACCCGAACCTCACCCAAAACCCTGGCTATTAGCCGCCGGCGAACGACCATGAGTATCAACATTAAACACCGTTTAGGCACTAGGACGAGGGCACGTTTTGCGGAAGCACTTTTCGTCGCCACAACCTTCGCCGCACTCACCGCCCCAGGCTGTTATGAGGATGAGGCCCTCACGCCCCGCGCCTCGCTGCAGGTCTTTTACCTGGACTCGGCGGGGGTTGAGCAACCGTTCGATCTTACGTATGCCGACTCGGTCGACTTCCGGAGCACGCTCGTGTTCCGCTCGGACGCCGAGGCCGACGACGTCGTGATCTGGACCGGGGACCGCGTGGTGGACTTCGGGGACGCCGAGCTACTGTTCCGCGATGACTCCTACGCGCAGATGCTGGACTTCGGCGTCCCGGTGAACGTGGTCGACGGCTTGCGGGCGCTATCGGGGCAGCGCTTCACGCGCGAGCGCGACCTCTCTCGGGCAATCCGGCGGGACCGCCTGTTTGACATTCAACTTTACCTCGATAACCAAGACGCGATCCGGGAGGCGATCTACGTGCCGGTGACCGGGAACGCCGCCGACGGTTCGGACTCGATCGCGTTCGTGGTCAACCACGCGTACGAGGACTACCTCACGGCGCAGGAGCGGGGTTATTACGGCGTATCCGGGGTGGTGATGCGTCTCCTCCCCGAGGGCGCGGGTTACCGCTACGAGTACAACCGCTACCCGCGCCCGGGCACCTTCACAGTGACCGCAGTCGCTACGGGAGTCGGGGACTTCGGACGCGAAACCCGCCAGGACCTCGTCGCTACCGACATCCGTCTATTCAAACTCCGGCCTTAACCCTCTTTCGTGACATACTTATGCTAACCTTCTCGAAGGCCGTTCGAATCACTACCCTTGCCTGCGCACTCGCGTGCGGTTTTGCCGCAAGGCCCATCATCGCCGCCCCCATCAGCAACGGTGGACTGGTGGCTATGCTGCCGCCCGACACCGCCACGATTAAGCCTGTCCTCCGTGCGCGTCTCGACGATCTCGCGCGTCGGTCGGTGGGTTACTTGTCAAAAGTGCCGCGCGACCCGTACCACTTCCCGCTCGCGGTGAGCACCGAGCTCGAGACGGCCTACGTGCCGTCGGACCACTGGACGAGCGGTTTTTACCCAGGTACACTCTGGTACTTATACGGTCACTCAAACAACGGCCAACTCGGGGCGGCGGCACGGGAGTGGACCTCCTTCATCGAGCGCGAGCAGTACAACACCCACACGCACGACCTCGGCTTTATGGTGTACTGCTCGTTCGGCACGGGGATGCAGGTGTCGAAGGAGCCCGGATACGAGAAGGTCGTCGTGCAGACGGCGCGCTCGCTGGCCTCGCGGTACAACGATACCGTGGGCTGCATCCGGTCGTGGGACTGGGGCCGCGACCGGTGGACGTTCCCGGTGATCATCGACAACATGATGAATCTGGAGATTTTGTACGCTGCCGCAAAACTCACCGGGGATACGTCACTGTCGTACGTGGCGACGCAGCACGCGCGCACGACGATGGAGCATCACTTCCGCAACGATTACTCGACTTACCACGTGGTGGACTACTGGCCGGAGACGGGGCGCGTGCGCGGGCGGATGACGTTCCAGGGCTACAGCGATGCGTCGGCCTGGGCGCGCGGACAGGCTTGGGGCCTCTACGGCTACACGGTGGCCTACCGCGAGACCGGGGACCCGGCGTTTTTAGCGCAAGCCAACAAGATTGCTGACTTCATCTTCTCACACCCGCGGATGCCGGCCGACCTGATCCCGTACTGGGACTACGACGCGCCGGACATCCCGAACGTCCCGCGCGATGCCTCGGCGGCGACGGTGACGGCCTCGGCGCTCGTGAAGTTGGCCGCGCTCGACGCGAAGAATCGCGACCGCTACCTCGGGTACTGTGACCGGATCCTGCGCTCGCTCGAAGACGATATGTACCAGTCGGAGCACCCGCCGTTCTTGCTCGACCACTCGGTGGGCGCGATGCCGCTCAAGCACGAGGTGGACCGCCCGATCAACTACGCGGATTACTATTACGTCGAAGCCCTGGTGGGGCGCCTGAATAGCTTCTGAGATGAGTCAACGCCCGCAGCTCTCCGTTGGCCTGGTGGCCTGCCTGATCGTGTGTCTCGCTGCTCGCGACGTGTGTCCGCCTCGGCGCGCAGGTCGTCGAGCAGGCGCTGGAGGGCTACGGGACCTACTGCACGCCCGAAAACTCGAACGGGCTCGTGAGCTCTCGAGCAGGCCGTCGTGCGTAAGGGGAGCGTCGGGCTGCGCACACGACGCAGGCCGTGCTGCCGCGGCGCGCCGAACTCGACGACTGCTCCTTCCATAAATACGATCCCGACCGCACGTACTGGTACGGGCTGTCGCTGTACCTCACGGACGCCGGCTTCCGGAGTCGCAACTTCGAGCAGTACGTGGGGCAGTGGCGCTTCAGCAACTTGGCGCAGGGTGGGCCGGTGCCTAATTGTGAGATGTTCAAGGAGTGTGGCGGTGGAGCCATCTACGGAGGCTCGGGACACCACTTGCTCACCCGCAACGGGCGTTGGGTGCTAACGCTTGCCGTGCAGGACCCGGACTGCGGGAGCTGTGAGGCTCTGGACCACGTCGAGATCGACCTCGGGGCCTACCGCACAGACGTGTGGACGGACCTCGTGTTCCGGATGGACTTCTCGCACGATGTCGACGGCGCGGTGGATGCCTACCTACGGGTCGCGGGCGAGGAGTACCGCCAGGTGGCGAGCTACCGCGGGCGCACGTGGCTGGAGTTCTACCAGGCGCGCTCGGCGCAGCGGACGCAGGGGGTGTTGGACGGCCGGGTGATGGCGCCCAATCACACCGTCGGACTTTACTACGGCAGCGACCGCGGCGCGCGCACGATGTACTCCGATGAGATTCGGACCTACCAGGAGGAGGTCGGCAAGGATGGCTTTGGCGTGGTGGCTGTAAACGGTGAGGCGCGTCCGACGACGCCGGCGGTGGTCGGGCCGCAGGCGTGGCTGCGGCGAGGTTTCGGGGCGTACGCGGAGGCGTTCGACTTGCGTCTAAAACTCACCGCGCGTGGGGTTTTTGCGGAAGCGGGCTACCTCGGCCTCGCGGATGATACCAAGGCGCATGATCTGGCGGACCTGGCCGTCGTGATTCAATACGCGCCGGACGGCACGCTGCGGGGCATTGACGGCGCTGAGTTCAAGGCAACGCAGGCGGTCAACTACACGGCGGGCGTCAACGCGGAGCTTTACTTCCGTACCGATCCGGTGACCAAAGCGCTACTCGGCGGGCGTGGTGCGGGCGGCGGGTGACACGGCCTGGTTTGCGCGGGACTACCGCTGGAATGTCAACTACCGCGGCACGGACACGCTGGCCTACGTGGTGCACGACACGCCCCTGGGCGCTGGGTTGGACGTGACGAGCGTGGACCCGATCTTTTTCTGCGGTCCGCAGAACGTGCAGACGCTCGACTTAGGAGTGCCGGGCGGTGCGTTCGCGATAGGTTTTGCCCTCGAGGCGGACGGCAGCAACTTCGGGAGCGCACAGGTGAGTCTAGCTGATGAGGACGGGGCCTACCTCACGGTCGACGTCGACGAGGGTTTTGGCCTAACCGTCACCAACGGCCCCACGGCCGCGGCGTCGGCCGGGCAACTAGACCGTCGGGAGACCAGCCGCCTCAAGATCGCCGTCGAAGCGGACGGCTTCCACTATACGCTCTCGGTGACGAGTGCCGACGGGCGCGAGACTACGCTGGTGCGCGACGTGGCGGTGACCCGTGCGATCGATCTGTCGCGGGCCGTGCGCCTACGCTACGCTACGACGGGCGGCGGGTGTCTCACCCTCGATGAGCCACTTCTGCTGCCGCTAAAACTAGACCCGACCTGTAGCGCTGGCCCAACTTGGAAGACCGAAACCTTCCCGCTACGCGCCGGTCGCTTCGTGGTACAACACGCGGTGCGGATTGCGCGAGAGGGCCGAGACACGAGCTACTTCGGGATCGGGACCAAGGCCACTATTGTCGACCGGGACGACTTGAGTGCCTACGCGGCCGTCGCACCCGACGGGACGGTGCTGGTGCGCGAGGGAGCAATCCTGCGGCCGGTGCCCAACTTCTACCTCGTGCCGGGCGAGACCTACAGCGCCACCTGGACCATCGACGGCCTCACGCAGCGCTCGAGCCTGACGTTGGAAGATGCCTTCGAGACAGTAACCACCATGAGCACCTTCGCGCAGCTCAACGCCGCGCGGCGAGATATGGGCAACTCCTACGCGTACGTCGGCTACGGCGGGAGCGGCAACGGGGCATGCTTAGTGACCTCCACGCCGCGACTCAACCCCTGCGGTCCGGTGGCCTGGCGGTCCGAGCCCTTACCCGAGCGCTCGTCGGGGGCGTACGAATTGAGCTTCGACCTACTGCCCGAGGGCGGAACTTTTGCGCGTGGCGAGCTGCACCTGTCGAGCACGCGCGTACCGACATCGATGAGTAGCTACGGTTCGGTCTACTTCACGCCGGGCGGAAAGATCCGGGCGCTGGATGGGCGGGACACGAGCGCGGCGACGGACTTCACGTACAGTGCGGGCCGTAAGTTGGGCGCACTGTGGACAACAGACCTGGAGGCCAGGCGATACAGTATGTCGGTGGGGGAGTTCGGGCGCTTCTCGCCGATCGCGGATCGCTACCGCGCGAACGTGAACTGGGACGGGTCGCAGCCGCGCTACCTGGCGTATCGCACGGTGACGGACGGTTGCCTTACGGTGAGTGACTTGCTGGAGGGAGTGCCTTGTGGCCCGGAAGAGTGGACCTCGGCGCGGCTCACGGCGCCGGTGCAGGGGGCGGCGAGCGTCACGGTGGCACTCACGCCGAACGGCAACAACTTTCGGGACGGGGTCTGGGGCCTCACGCACCTCTCGTCACCGCTCGACTTCAGCGATCTGGCGGTGATCATTCAGTTCGATACGGACGGGCGCATTAAGGTCCGCGACGGGGAGGCCTACCGCGCGGATCGTACGCTAGCCTATCTGTTCGGCGAGACCTACGCTTTCACGGTGGACGTCGACTACGCCAATCGCCGCTACGACGTGTCGTACGAGCGCGACGGCGACCGCCTGTACCTGGCGCGGGGCTACGGCTTTCGCCAAAACTGGACCGGGACGGGCTCGGCGCTCACGCACGGGGCGCAGCGCACGGTGGGCGCGGGGTGTCTGGCGGCGGCGTCGGGGCAGTTCGTGGTCGGGGTCCGGGAGGCGGGGATTGTGGAAGGTGGCTTGGTGCACCTCGGGGGTGATCGCTTTAGCGTAGACGGGGAGGTGCTCACGGGACCGCTGTCCGGGGTGGTGTACGACGCCGTGGGGCGGGTGATGGGGCGCTTCACGGCGCAGGGTCAGACCTTTACTACAGGCGTCTGGCTGGTGCGAGGTGTGTATGTCGTGGAGGTTACAGACAGTCGGGGCGTAGTCTCGAGGGTGCAATTCGTGGGGGAGTGAATGGGCGTCGAACGCGATCTCGTCCACGATGGCGCGGGCGGGAGGGCCTTACGTAGGGCTTGTCGAATGTGCGTCGCCACGCAACAGTTAAACCATACCGTATATGTGCGCAGCGACTAGGTTTGCTGCATTAGCCTGCAATAAATCCTTTTATGACCCACCGCGTACCGCTCTCGATCGCCATCCTTGTGCTTACTACCGGACCGCTGCTCTCACAGTCCCCAAAATCGGCCGTGTCCTTAATTTCTTCGGACGTGATCGATATGGACGATAAGATGCGGAGTCAGGACGAGAGCATCCTCATCGGGGAGGACACCTACGTCTACAATTACTACAGCGGCATAGAGCGCGGCCCCGACCTGCACGAGATGGAGGTCAACCGGGTGTACCGTTTCGGGCCAAATCTCGAGGCCAAAGGAGATTTTGAGCTGCCCTTCGACCGGAAGCGCCCTACCGACAAAGGCTACCTCTCTGGACTCGGCGACCGGCTGCTTTGGTTGCACGTCACCGAGACCGATACCAAGGACATGTATGCCGTCGTGCTCACCACGCTCACGACGGAAGGGAAGGTACTTTCGTCAAAACAGCTTTCGGAACTGCCACAATTGGCCTACAAAAAATTTACCACCCAGATCATTCGCTCGCCCAACGAAGCGTACGCAGCCCTGATCTTGAGCGCCGCGGAAACCTCGAACTACACGGACAAGGAGCGTCGTGCGCTGGACGGCGTTGTCGAAGCATTCGTACTCGATAGCGCTGGCGAACCCCAAACCCATGCCGTCTTCGACCTCGAGGCCAAGGTGTACGAGACCATACTCACCGACTGCGCCGTGTCGGACTACGGCGTACTCGATGTGCTCGCGAAGGTTGATCCGCAAGCGGATGTTAAGCGGCGCAGGGGCAGCGACGTGGAGTATACTTTCTTCCGTCACTTCAGCATCGGCCTCGGCGAGAAGGAATGGATCTCACAGGAGCTCAAGCTCAACGAGGGCCACGTCGTGACGGCCCGCTTCGTAGGCCAGGGCGACGGCGGCGTCAACATTATCGGCTACTGGTCGATGAACCGCGACGCGACGTTCTCGCCCGCCAACTACGTTGGTTATTTCGTGATCGATGGCGCGACCGGTGCAGGCAAGCAGGCTGGCTTCGAGCAGAAGATGTTGAAGGACTACTTCGGCGACAAGGTTAGAACACCTAAAAAGGGTATGCAGCTGGCCCTCAGCAGTGCCGTGGTCTTGGCCTCCACTCAACCCCTCGCAGACGGGCGGTTTGCCTCGGTGTTGGAGTACCAAAGTTTCGAGCGGAGTGAAAATACCACCACCTTCTTACGTGGCAACGCCCTGATCCTGGTCCACGGCCTCGACGGTGAGATTGTGGATTATAAAGTGATCGAGAAAGACCAACGCACCAGATCGAACGTGCTCGGCTTCCTCGGGATGTCCATTCTGGCCTGCGACGGTGACCTCGGCGTCACATACATCCGCGCGCCCGACAAGGCCTCCGGAAAAGAGAAGCGCTACCTCGGGAATGCCGGAAAGGCAGAATTGGTGTTCGACAGGGGCACCGCGAGCCGTGGACAGGTCTTGACCCTGCGGGACTTTGGGGAGAGCGACGAAGACTTGACCCCGATGGTGGATCGCGCCACGTCTGCCTCGGAGAGCCACATCGTCTTCATCGGGAGCCCCGGCGGCCGCGCGAGTCTCATCAACAGGGCCAAATCGTTCCAGGTGATGAGTACCATGTGCCGCGACAAGTAGCGCGACGTTTGATTTGCTTAGAGAAGGGGCCGCTTTATCCCACCTCGCTTTGCTAGCGCAGCTTCGGGACTAGTGGCGCACGCGTGGAGCGAGCCAAACGCGCCACACAACCCAAAAATCCCTCCTTGTGTCCTCTAAGCCGATACTACTCGTCTGCTTCCTCCTCGCAGCCTGCCTTCCGAGTCGGCGGGCTCAGCCCGCTGCGTACGATCTCTCGCCGGGCGTACCATCGCCTCACTTCTTCTACGCCGACACAGCCGGCAATACGTACCTCCGAGCGCTTCGCGAGCAGTACCGCCTCGACAGTCTCACGGCTTCCGCCAAAACCGACCTCGTGCGCGTACTGGAGGTTTTGCGCTGGACGCACCAACAGTGGGACCACAATGGCTCGAACGTCCCTTCCAAGCCGGATGCCCTTACGATCCTCGCCGAGGTGGCCGACGGGAAGTGGTATCGGTGTGTCGCGCACGGCGCCGTTCGGGTCGCTCCAGCGAGTGGCACCGACGGTCTACTCTAAGGAGGCGCACTCGCTGGAGCGACCCGAACGCGCCTTGGACGAGCGCCGCAGTAGCATCGCACCCGTCGCCGCTAACGCCCCGTGAACGCGAAGACCCAGAATCAGTATTTAAGGTTCGTGGCGCCGTACCTGTACTACCTCGACGTGCGCTACGACAATTGCGTGGTCTTCGCGGGTGCGCGGCGCAAGGTGGATGGAGAGTCGCAATTGATGCTGGTGCCGGTGTGGGCGGCGTGTCCGACGGTGTTTCAAGGGACGGGGTCGATCGGGGCGAACTGCACGAGTGAGGTGGCTGCGTTTTACGCTACGCCGCCGGGTTCAGACTAACCGCAGGCCGGGGACGAGCGCGAAGTGTGCGTCCGTGGTGTCGAGCGGTAGGTTGTGCTCCAGCGCACAGGCCGCGATCCAAATATCGTTGGTGGGGATTTGCTTGCCGGCGCGGCGGAGCTGGGCGTAGATGCGGGCGTACAGGGAGGCGGTGAGATTGGTGACGGGAAGCACATCGACGTTGAGTTCGAAGTACGCTATTTTCTTCTGTTCGAGCTGGGGATTCGTCGCGAGTTCGACTCCGATCTGGAGCTCACCTAGCGTAATCATGGAGATACGGGCGCCGTTCGGGTCGCTCCAGCGAGTGGCGCCGACGGTCTACTCTAAGGAGGCGCACTCGCTGGAGCAACCCGAACGCGCCTCTACACCACGCTGGTGTCGACCAGCTTACTGCCAGTCACTATGGTCGATTTCGCTGCTCCAGGCGATCGCCTGCTGGTAGGCGGCATAGCTCTCTTCCGACATCGGCCCCAAATCCTGCATCTGCCGCACGAATTCCTCCTTCGAAAGCTTCGGCTCCCATGCAGGCGCGTCGGGTGCCACGTGTGCGATGGTAGCCGCCCCAGTGTCGCCAGTCCGGTCGCGCTTTACCGCTTCACGAACGAGCGCCCTGCGCTCCGCCGCCGTCAATTCATCCAGCTTCGCGATCATTTCCGTCAAGCTCATAGTGGTCTAAAAATAGGCGCTACTCACCGCTCGGGGTACCGCTTCCCCCGCTCGTCAGATGCAACGCATCCCGGACCACCGCGAGTCACCGATCTTTCCCGCACCCCCCCCCTATGCCCATGCCCACTTCCCCCGCCCACCGCTCCGACGCCTACGCCTACCTCGCCTACTGGGTCTTCGCTAGCCCGATCATCCTGTCCAGCTTCCACGGGGAGGAGTGGACGCTCACCGTGCGGCTCGCCTACTACGCCTACATGGTGCTGGCGTACTCGGCAGCGGCGTGGATGACCGTCGAGTTCGTCTTCACGCGGCGTCGAGGCCGCTACGGACTCTTCCTCGCGATGCCCCCGCTCCTCGCGATCATCCTCCTCGTGAGCACGGGCACCTACGCCCTCGACGCCTACATCCTCGGGTCGGAGGCCACGTGGTGGCACGCGACGTGGCAGTGGAACCTCGCCAACGACGCACAGAACGTCCTCACCATCGTCGCGATCCTCGCCGCCAAGCGTTACGCAGAGGAGCGCGAGCGCACCGTCACCCTCGAGTCCGAACGCCACCAAGCCCAACTCCAACAATTACGTGCACAAGTCGATCCGCATTTCTTGTTTAATTCACTCAATATACTAGACATCCTCATCGACGACGACCCCACCGAGGCCAAGGCCTTCGTCCACCGACTCTCCAATCTCTACCGCTACCTCATCCGCCACCGCAACGAGGACCTCGTGCCCGCCGCCGAGGAACTAGCCTACGCCCGGGACTACCACTACCTCGTCGAGCGCCGCTTCGGGGCGGCTTTCCACTTTCGTGAAAACCTATCGCCTGCGGAACTGCAAGATCGGGTTTTGCCGCCAGGCGCCCTCCAAACCGTCTTGGAGAACGTCTACAAGCACAACCTCGCCACCGAGCGCCAGCCCGTCACCATCCAGCTCGACCTCCGTCGGGCCCCCGGCGGCGACGCCCTCTACGTCACCAACGACTTCGCCCCCAAACCCGGCGAACTCGCCACCCACGAACGCTCCGGCGCCGGGACCGCCAACCTCATCAAGCGCTACGGTCTCCTTACCGATCAGGCCGCCTACGCCCGGCGCGAAGGTGAGTACTGGGTAGTACGCCTGCCCCTGCTCGTCCTCGATACCGCCGGCACCCAGGCACTCAAGACCCTAGGCACCCGTACCCACACTCCCACTCCATGAGACTCCTCCTCCTCGAAGACGAGCCCCTGGCCGCCAAACGCACCCGCCAGTACATCGAGCGCTACGGCCAGGGCCTCGCGGTGGCCGCCTGGCACCAGAGTGTCGGCGATGCCCTCGAGTGGCTAGCGGCCAACCCCGAGCCCGACGCCATCATCAGCGACATCGAACTGCTAGACGGCAACGTCTTCGGGCTCTTCGAACGGCGGACCGTAACGGCGCCCGTGGTTTTCGCGACAGCGTACGACCAATTCTTGCTCAAGGCCTTCGAGACCAACGGCGTCGGCTACCTCCTCAAACCTTACACCTACGAGCAGTTCGGCGCGGCGATGGACAAATTGTTGCGTTTCGTCCGGTCCGCCGGAGCACAACCGGAGCACGGCCCCGAGACCGGTTTAAACGCCGCCACCATCGCCGCCCTCCGCGCGGCGCTACAGCAACCGAAGCACGACTACCGCGAGCGTTTTACCGTAAGGCGAAGCTCCGGCATCAGCCTCCTCGCCGTCGCCGACGTGGCGCTGCTCCTCAGCGAAGACAAGGTCACCTTCGCCGTCGACGCGCAGGGCAAACGTCACGCCCTGTCGCAGAGCCTCACCGCCCTGGAGGCCGAACTCGACCCGAAGTCGTGGTTCCAGGCCAACCGCGCACAGGTCGTCTCGCTGGACTACATCGAGCGCCTCGAGCCCTACGGTCGGGATCGGTTGGCGATCCACCTGCGGGGCGTCAAAGACTTCGTGGTAGCTAGCCGCGAGCGGACCCCAGAGTTGCGCAAGTGGGTAGAGGGCTGAGATGCGCGGCCTTGGAAAAGCGAGAGGCGGGCAAAAGAAACAGCCTGGAAGAGTTCATCTGCCGCCGCCTACGGGGAGGCATAGAGGCCTAGGCAAGTAGGGTACGTTTTGCCGAAAGGCCTCGTCTTACATTTGTCTCCAATGGACTAACTTTGGGAAACTATGCTTACTGCGCTACTAAGTATCTTTTACTTCTTGACGGCTCCGGCCGCCGTCCCGAGTACCGCTGAGCTTGCGGCCCCGCCCCCCTTGTGCTCGTGCGGGCCATACGTAGACGACTTCTGTGCGAATGTGGGCATTAACTCGACGGTAATCCTCGTCTCGATTCTCGAGGTCGACACGGTGTTTAGGGACAATACCTTGAGCCAGACTATGCGCGTCGCCGTCCTCGACGATCTCTCGGGCACGGCGCAAAGCGGCGAGCTAGACATCTTGGGAGGATCCGGAGATTTCTGCGAGCAAAACCTGCGCGTATTCACTGCCGGAGATACAGCGATGCTCTCCGTGTTGCAAGGCGGTAATGCAGCGAGTTATATCTTGTCCGGTCTGTGTGGGCGCCACTATGCGAAGGTCGAGGATAGCCGTCTCGAGGATCGGACGCTTGCAGCTTTCAAAGCAGATTTCGCAGCCTGTGTCGCGAAAACGTCGAGCATCGCGGAGGTCGAGCAAAAAGCCGTCGTCGTCACCCCGGATCGCGCGGCGCAGACGGTGCGCATCGAGAGTCCAGAGGAGATGATCATGGAGTACGCGCTCTACAATGCGGTCGGGCAGGTCGTACATGCTCGACAGGGCCTACACGTACACACCGCCACCCTCCCGGGGCACGATCTCGCGACCGGGGTCTACTCGGTACGCATACGGACGAACGTAGGGGCGGTGACGAGACGGTTCTACTGGGCACAGTGACGCCAGCCTAGCGCACGGCTACCTTGGCCAGCTACGCCTGTCCGGAGTGCGGCCATGAGCGGAACCTAGTGGCGACCCCTGCGGCCCCAGACGCTCTGCGCGTAGTGGATGCCAACGGCAACGAGCTACAAGATGGACTGCGAGGTGCCGGGCTTCGGCAAGATGGGCTCGAAGCGTGAGCTCGTGAAACGGGCGTCACGATTAGGATGCTTACCGTTCTGGCATGCCCAGGTCTGAAGACTCCCTAAACACCTTCCAGGAGCCCCACCCCGTCGCGTAGCTTGCCGCCCGTTTGGACTCCTTTACGCAAATCGTCCTCGGGGCGGCCGTGGGCGAACTCGCCGCCGGGCACCGGGTCGGCAATCGCGCCATGCTCTGGGGCGCTGTGGCGGGCACCCTCCCCGACCTCGACGTATCCGCCGGGTGGGTAGCCGACCCGATCACCAACCTGGCCTTTCACCGCTGCGTGACGCACTCGCTGTACTACACGCTCCTGGCCAGTCCTGTAATGGCGTGGATGGTGCGGGCGCTGTACGGTCGCGGTGGCCGACCAGAGCCAGGCTACCTCTGGCGCGCCTGGTTGCCGGCTACCGCTTTACTGTACGTTTTGTTGGTGGTCGGCAGTTGGGCCTCGCCGACGCCACTGGAGGGGGTGCCCGTCTACGCTGCCGTGGTGGCCGGACTCACCGCCGCCGTGCCGCTCTTCGTGTGGGCGTTTCGCAGCTTAAAGGCGCGTCGCAACAAAACCCTTCACCAGCGCAGCACGATCACCTACGTGCACTGGCTCGCACTCTTCTTGCTCGGCATCGGGACGCACCCGCTGCTCGACTGTTTTACGACGTACGGTACGCAAGTCTTCCAGCCCTTCTCCGAGTTGCGCGTGGCGTGGAACACCATCTCGGTCGCCGATCCGGCCTATACGCTGCCCTTTCTGGTCTGTGTGTTGGTGGCGAGTCGCGTCCTTCGGACGAGCCCCAATCGCCGCCGCATCACCTGGCTTGGCGTCGGCCTCAGCAGCGCGTACCTCGTCTTTACCTGCCTCAATCTCCTGCGCTTGCAAGACCGCGTCTCGACCGACCTCGCCGCAGCTGGCATCAGGTACGAACGCTTTATGGTCACGCCAACGCTCCTCCAAAACGTTCTTTGGAACGTCGCCATCGACCAGGGCGACACGATGCGCATCGGGCAGTTGGGTTTGCTCGACGATCCTTTTCAGCTTTCGCCAAAACAGCTTACGGCCCTGCCGCAGAACGACCAGCTCCTCGAGCCACTCGCCAGTGAGCGCGGCGTCGAGGTGCTGCGCTGGTTTAGCGACGGCTACTACGTCGTGGAGCGCGGCGGCGGCGACACGCTGGAAGTCTTCGACCTGCGCTTCGGGAGTCTCCCGACGGAGGGTTCGAGTCCGGTCTTCGGCTTTCAGCTTTACCCGAGGGGCGCGGGAGAGGAGTATGGCTTTCGCCAAAAACCGTTTCGAGAGGAGGTGGACATTGGGCAGACGTTTGGGGCTTTGTGGGAAAGGATGAATGGGCGCTAAGGTGGTTGGGCGGCTGCGCTTGGTTGGGCGCTACGCTAATTGGGCGCTTCGCTAATTGGGCGCTTTGCTAATTGGGCGCTTCGCTAGTTGGGCGCTCCGCTAATTGGGCGCTACCATCGTGCCGTGAGGACGTTGCACGAGTCGATAGTACAGCCCAATTAGGCCGAGGGCCGCCCAACTAGGCCAAAGGCCGCCCAACTAGGCCAAAGGCCGCCCATCTAGGCCGAAGGCCGCCCATCTAGGCCGAAGGCCGCCCACCTAGGCCAAAGGCCGCCCAACTAGGCCGAAGGCCGCCCAATTAGGCCAACGGCCGCCCATCTACTAAGCGAAGCTTACGCCCTTTCTTCGCCCCCATGGCCCGCCGCAACAAACTCCTCAAGTTCGCCCAGCTCCAGACCTACGACAACTACTACGAGCCAAAAGAGCTGCACCAGCCCGAGGTGATCGGCGCGGACGGAAGGGCCCGCGACCTGCGGGGGGTGTGGGCAAAGGCGCACTTCGACAACGCCCACCCGATTACGCTCGAACTGGCCTGCGGACGCGGCGAGTACACAGTGGCTCTGGCGCGCGCCAATCCGACCCGCAACTTCATCGGCGTCGACATCAAGGGGGCGCGGATCTACCAGGGCGCGACTGAGGCCCGCAACGAAGGCCTCGGAAATGCGGCCTTTCTGCGGACGCGCATCGAGCAACTCGACCACTTCTTCGCGATCGGGGAGGTGGCCGAAATTTGGATCACGTTTCCGGATCCGTTTCCATCGAGCGTCAACCGACGTTTGCTGGCCCCGCGGTTTTGGACCGACTACGCGCGAATCCTCCCGGCGGGCGGGCGGCTGCACCTCAAAACGGACAACGAGGGCCTCTATGCGTACGCACAAGAGATCAAGGCAGACGCGAAGCACTTTACCCTCGTCGCCGATCATCCTGACATCTACAGTGAGGAGCACCTACCGCACCCCGAACTCGCGCACCCGACCTACTACGAACGTAAGCACCGCAACCAGGGCGCGACCATCAAGTGGATGAGTTGGGAGCGCAACGAGGAGATGCCGCCGAGTCCGTTCCGGTTTGGGAGTGAGGGCCTAGCGGCGGGCGAGATCTCGAAGGGGTAGCACCCCGATCAGTAAGGGCCGAGAGACCACGAACTCGTGAGTCGGCGGAGTGGTGTGGTGGTATCGCGTATGGTACTGAAGGTTAGCGCCACTCTACGGGCAACGGATCCAGATACATCGTGTCGTGACGGATGGTGTCGAGTCCGAAGGGTGGTTTGTAAGGGCGCCAGTAGACGTCGGCTACGCCGCGGCCTCCCTTAACCTCACCTACTACCCAACCCCAATCCGGGAAACAGTCGTAGTCGATATCGAAGTCGATGATCTCGAATTGGAAATTTGTGCCGTCGGAAAGTGTGGTGTCTGCATTTTCTAAGGCAAGGTCAAAGAAGCTACAGCACATCATCTGGTAACCAAAAGTTTGCCACGCGGGACCTCCGATGCAGCTGTCGAAGTTCCATTCCGATTGAAAGTCTGTGCTATGAGATCCGTAATGGAGGTCACCAGCTTGGTGATACACGGCAGGTGCAGTCTCTGGATTCTGCACCATGTCTAGCCACATAACGAATGAGTCGACGGGCACATTGGGAATAGGACGCGCAAAGGTGACGAGCCAAGATCGGGATGGAGCTTGTTTAGGGTCGAAGCAAAACTGACCTTTCTTCCCCATCTTTATATAGCCGTCCTCGGTAGCGCAGCGGGTGCACGGCCCACCCTCGTAAGCAGGCGAAAAGCGTTCACCGATGCCACAACGCTCATCGAGGTAAGCATCGCGGTCGCAGGCACTTGTACAACACGCAGCAATGGCTACAAATAGCAGAATTTGGCTAAAGTTATTCATGATGTTAGGGCTTTAGTGTAGTGAATGAGACCATCAAGTGGATGAGTTGGGAGCGCAACGAGGAGATGCCGCCGAGTCCGTTCCGGTTTGGGTCGGAAGCGCCGCTGCCAAACCTAGCCCCCTAACCATGCTGGATTTTACGATCGACATCGAACTCCAAAACGACCGGGTGCTGCTGCGTCCACTCGAGCTCTCGGATGTCGTCGCCTACGTAGGTTTTGCGGAAGCAGAACCCGACCTCTGGCAGTACTCCCCCGTGCAGCCGAACAGCCCAGACCGCATGACGGCCTACGTCGAAGCAGCCCTGGCACTACGCACAGCCGGCACGGGCTACCCCTTCACAGTCGTCGACTTAGCCACGGGAAAGATAGCTGGCAGCACCCGGCTCTACGAGTATTCCGCCTACCACGCCACCACCCTGCTGGGCTACACCTGGTACGGAGAGGACTTTCGCGGGACGGGCCTCAACGCGGCTGCGAAAGCACTCCTGCTGGACTGGTGTTTCGGGGAGCTCGCCTTAGAGCGCGTCGGCTTCGAGGCGGACGCAACCAATGTCCGGAGCATCCGCGCGATGGAGAAGCTGGGGGCCGTACGGGAGGGCGTACTGCGGAGTCACCGCCGGATGGACAGCGGCCGTCGAAGGGATACGATTGTGTTAGGCCTTCTGCGAGGAGCCTACGTAGCGTAGGCTGATTCTCCCTTTGACGATGCCCCCGCCTCTCGATCAGGAGCACCTCAGTGTTCACCTCCGAGCGCAAAACTTCGCCCCGATGGTGGCCGGGGTGCAGGCCTGCCTGGCCAGCTGACCAGATTACACGCTAGCATCTAGATTTTGTAGGATAAGATGCGCTGATACCCACGCTCGATTGTTTACGACCAAGCCCGCGTTTTGCCGAAAGGCGCCTATATCGCCCGTCGTAAACAGCCGTACCTGTTGCTCGCCGTCATTGCCTAGTTCGCGTTCCCGCAAAACCCGCCCCGCCTGTCTCGCCACGGCCGGTGCCGGATCTATGATGGTAAGCTCCGACCCAGCGATCTCGCGGATGACGCCTTCGACCAGTGGAAAGTGCGTACACCCGAGCACGATCGTATCGACGCCCCGCGCCTTCATCGGATCGATAATCTCGCGGAGTCGCTGCCGCAGCACATCGTCGTCGAGGTGGCCGTCTTCGAGGAGGTGGACCAGGCCGACGCAGGCGTCCTCAATCACCGTGATCCCCTCGCCGTAGGCGTGTAAGAGGGCAGCGTACTTTTCGGAGGCGATGGTGCCGGCGGTCGCCATTACGCCAACCACCCCGGTGCGCGTGGCCTTGGCGGCGGGCTTCACAGCGGGCTCCATGCCGACGATCGGGAAGGTGGGACGGCGGGTACGCAGAGTTTTGGCGGCAGCCGCAGTCGCGGTATTACAGGCCACCACGATGAGCTTGCAGCCCTGCTGCTCGATGAGCCACGTCACGATCTGCTCGCTGAAGGCCGTTACCTCGGCCACCGTCCTCGCCCCGTAGGGCGCTCGAGCGGAGTCGGCCACGTAAACGAAAGATTCACCGGGGAGCTCGCGCGTGAGGTGCCGCAAGACGCTAAGTCCACCGAGGCCACTGTCGAACACGCCGATGGGGCCGGAGGGCGAGGGGTTGGCGGGAGCGATCACGCGGGCAATGTACGCGCAGGGCCGTTCGACCGTCTCTGAAGGGCAGCCCGGTGTAGAACTGCTCAAAGGTGGCACCACTCGGTGGTGGTCGAACGGTCACCTGGCACCACTCGATTGAGTATTAAAAAGTAGGGCGGTGGTTTGGGTAAGTCTTTCGGCGGGAAGCGATGGTTTGGGGGGGTTAGCGTATGGTAACCCTTCCCGGCGGGAAAGTGGTGGTTTGGGTAAGTCTTCTGGCAGGAAGCGATGGTTTGGGGCGGGGGGGGTTACAAAGCGTCTTGAGGGAGCTCCCCTTCGGAAGATCCGCTTTGATTTTTAGCACTCAATAAAGCGGTCGAACGGCCACCTAGCTCCGCAGACAGGCGTGCAGGCCTCGGCGGATCTCTTCGATACTCGCTGCCTTGTGCGTGCGGATCTCGGGGTAGCGCATACCGGCGAAGCTCAGCTGCGCCACCTCGAAGGTCTCCTTGTCGAGTTCGAGCAAATTGTGGCCGCGGGTGACGAGCATGAGGCTCGAGCAAGGGGCGCACTCGATGAGTTGCGCGAGCGTGTAGTCGCCGTTGAGGTAGCGATTGACGAGCCGGAAGGTGACCGGGAAGAGCACCAGGTGGCCACTGGTCTGCAGGCGGCACTGGATGTGGAGCACCTGGTCGTCGTCGGCGTACAGGCTCAGGATCGGCTCCGAGCCCTCGGCGAGGAGATCGGGGATGCGGCAAATCTTCGAGAAGACCGGCTGGAGAGGAGCGGCGAACGTGAGTGTAGGGACGGACATGTAGTGTTTCAGGCTAGAGCGGCGCCGACGGTGCCTGTGGTCGCTAGTGCAATCTCCGTGCCGACGAGTGTAGCAAATATACTATTCGGTGCCTGAGTGCACGCCGCACTAATAACTAAGCCTCACCAGCCGCAGTCGATTGCGCCGCTCGCTCGGGATCACCATTTCGGTGCCGGACAGCTGGATGCCGGCCTCGTGCCGCAGCCAAAGGTCCTGGTACTCGGTGTTCATGATCGAGTGACGCTCGATGCGGCCGGTACCGTCGAGGGTGTATTCAGAGACGGTGCCCCCGCTGCGCACCTCGTCGTTGTAGATCAAGCGCAGCGCACTCGGCGTGACGGCGTAGGAGTAGCTCGAGAAGGCGGCACCGTCGTCCTGGCTGAACTGCTTCTTCGGCAGCACCTCGTTCCAGTCGGTGAGAGAGCCACCGGGGGTCCCGATCGTGCTCAGGACGATGTCCTCGTAGAGGTAGTCGGTCTTCATGGTACTCCCGAAGGTCCCACCGCGCCCGCCGACGGTCCGGATCGTGGTGCGGCGCTGCTCGCCGACGACGAGGGCGGCCCCGTCGCGCCGGAAGAAGACGTTCAGGGCGTTGAGGTTCTCGATGCCCCGCAGCCGACGGTCTTTCGGGTCGATGCTCGCGATGATCTCTGGAGGGAAGGCTCGTGTCACGAGCGTTGGGGCGTCGCTGAACTCGTAGGGCACCCGCAGCAGCATCACGCCCGCTGCCTCGTCCGGGTCGTCGGCATAGTACCCCGCCAGCACCACCCGACGATTGCGTTCGTCGACGCTCAGCTCGAGGTCGTACACGAGGGTCTCCTTGAGCGGGATGTTCATGAGCGACAGCCTCCCCTCCGGCGTGACGCGCATCAATTCGATGTTGTGCTCGTCGAGGCGACTGCGGCGGTTGTTGGACTGCGCCCACATCAACACCACTCCGCTGTCGTCTACGTGCGGGACGCTTACCTCATCGGGCCAGCCACCGCCCCCCCCGAACTCCATCTTCTGTCGGTAGAGCAGTCGCCCGGTAGCCACCTCGACCCCCATTGCGAGCCACGTGCGGGCATCGCGTTGGTGCGTAAAGATGGCGTACTTCCCTTCCGTATCCCGGTGGAGGTCGTAGGCCGCGGTCAGGAAATCCCCGTCGAGTTCGGTCACGGTGAGCGAGTCGGACAGGTTGCCGGCATCGGAGTAGCGGTGCATTTTGAGGAAGAGCCCACGCGCCTTGCGGTAGGTGTAGAACACGACCGTCTCCCCGTTGGACATCATCCCGCCGATAGGTTTGGGGCGGGACTTGTCGAAGTTGAGGTCCCGCGTCCAGGTCTGCTCGAGGGCTGGAGAGAAGGCCGTGAGCTGCGCGGAGTTGGCGTCGTCACGGTAGAGGACCACCGAGCGGTTGGTGCCGGCCAGGATCTCGTAGCGGTCGTCGTCCTTGAGGGAGATCTCCTGGCTCACCAAGACCGTCTGCGCGGAAGCAGCGGCGAGGCCAAGGAGGAGGGAGACGGCGGAGAGGAGGGGAAATCGAAGGGGCATGCGTGGCCTAAAACTAATCGATGACCTTTGTGGTATGCCGCCACCGCTACTGGAGTGCGTCCCGAACGTCAGTGAGGGGCGGGATTTACACGTGATCGACACGTTGACCGCCGCGATCGAGTCGGTCGAAGGGACGCGACTGCTGCATCGCGATGTCGGTTTTGATGCCAATCGGACGGTGTTCACCTTCGTGGGCAGTCCGGAAAGTGTACGCCTTTCGGCAAAACGTTTGGCGGCGGCGTGCGTCGAGCTGATCGATTTGCGAAGCTACAGCGGGACGCATCCGTACGTGGGCGCGCTGGACGTCTGTCCTTTCGTGCCGCTGTGGGGGCTGGACCCAGTTTTGGCGAAAGCCGTCGCGGAGGAGGTCGGGCAGTACATCGCCGAGGAGCTAAAGGTGCCGGTGTATTTTTATGAGCACTCAGCGCGGCGGGAGAAGTTTAGGAGCCTGGCGGAGGTGAGGCGGGGGGGGCTGGGGAGTATTGCTGGTCGACCTATAGAAGATGCGCCTGATCTCGGGGGGCCGCTGCCGCACCCTACGGCTGGGGTGAGCGTGGTAGGTTCGCGGGATATTTTGATCGCTTACAACATCAATCTGGATACGACGGATGTGAGGTTGGCGCGGAGGATCGCGAGGCGGGTCCGGGAGGAGTTGCCGAAGGTGCGGGCGATTGGGTGGTACCAGGCCGCCTTTGGGTGTGCGCAGGTGTCGTTGAATTTGCTGGACTGGCGGGTGACGGATTTGGGGGCAGCTTTTGGCAAGACGCGGGAGGTGGCGCGGGGGCTGGGGGTTGGGGTGACGGGGAGTGAGTTGATTGGGCTGGCGGTGGAGGGGGCGATGGGGGGCTGGGAGGGGTTGGGGTTGGGGAGTGTTAGAGAATTTGAGTACAGTAAAAGGGTGATAGAAACGCTGCTTGCTACTGAAGAGAATGAGATAGCGCGGATGGAAGCTGAGAAGAAAAACTTCAAATAACTACTTGCTGGTCAATAAGTTATCATCTGTCAATTCAGAATTGACAACTCTTGACAGCCCAAATTTTGCACCCATACACGGCCTGACACCACATTAGGCCACATGCTACGAAACCTACGCGTCACGCCGTCGCTCTGCGCCCTCCTTCTATGCGCACAGAGCGGCCTCGCACAGTGCTCAGACGTATACATCTACATGCCGATCCCGTTCCTTAGCTCCGAGGAGACCGTCGACCTGTTTGTAGGAACGACGAAGATCGGGACGATGTCGGAGGGGACGCGCTACAAGGCAACGGTGTGTGGCAGCGGGAGCTATGACTTGGAGGTGGTGCATACAGGCAGTACACTGTCTGCGAAGGAGCGCTTGGAGATCAGGGACGCAGCAGAGTATTACGTAAAGGCAAGCTTCACCCCTGGTGTGAGCGTTCCACTGTTGAAGCAAATGGACCTCGCCAGAGGGCGGAAGGACTTACGGAGCAATAGCAAATTCAACACAGCAGTCACGGAGATATCTATCGGGAACACACAGCCTGATTCCAAGGGAGGAACCGTCAATGACTCCGGGAACACACGCGACCAGCCATCGAAGTCGGGGACTATAAGTGCAGGTATAGATCCGATAGGTGTGGCATCAAAATCCGGAACCGCCGCGAAGCCGCTGCCTGCGGAATCACTGCGGGAAGGACGCGAACCTTTGACGCATCTGTCTTACCTATTCTACAGCGGAGGGAGTGTAATCGATGTCCGGACGGGCGAAACAAAGATCAAAAACTGTCTCGCTGGCGTCATTAGGCCAATTGACGACAATCACTTCGTAGTCGGGGCTCAAAACATGTTTACTAATAAATTCGAAGTTTACAGCAAAAGCTATAACAAGAGTAAAGAGTATAGCGTCATAGGAAAGCTGTCTCCCAACTGGAAGTACGTATTATACATTGAACAAGGAGACATCTGGCGAAAGGACATCGATCTTCGCACTGGTAGCATCTCAACCCCTAAACAAGTGACTCAGCTAGGCATTTTTAAACATCTGTCACATCTGGCCTGGCAGGAAGACGACTTCTATATTGCTCCATACAATAGTGGCGGTATGTCTTCAGGAACCGTTGATGAAGTATACCGAATTAACACGAAGCTAAACTCGCTAATTAAAACTAATTTTAAAATACAATTTAGCAATGAGCCTTGGTACTCCTCACCGTCGAATAGGTATTTCTTCTTAGATTCAGATGTGCTTGGTCGATCAGGACTAAGTTACCAAAATAGATTATCTGGGAACTACATACAAAGGACATCGCTAATTCTAGACCCAGCAACGGGAGCTGCTATCGGAGATTCTACTTATATTTTCAACAAACCCCAATTGAATAGCCAAAGTTACACGTTTTGGAGCGATATAAATACCTTTCACACTATGTGCTTGAATGACAATGCCGATTACATAATTCGAACAATAACAGTTAATATTAAGCCAGGTAGAGATTTGATTCTAAGCGCAAGCAAAGTACTTTCTCCATCTCCAAGGGAACATGCAGCCTTATACTACTCAAACGCGGTGCTTGAGGCAAACTTACATGGGAAAAGTACGCGGTCCCTCCACAACATTTGGCATGACGGCAATCACGTAGTATACAATGTCATTGCAGAGAGAGGTAACCCAATAAGATACAATGTAAACTCAATGAGCTTACTGACAGGGGAGGTGACCTCATGGAATACCTATGGGTTAAACGCAACGATGCAAGATCAGCCTATGGCGTGGGCAACACCTGATGCGATAGTATACACAATGACCAATGATCTTGCCACTCAAGGCACCTATGTTAGAGACCTCATAACGAATACGCACACAAAAATAAGCCCATATATAGCAGAAAATATAATTAAGTTTCCCGGCACCGGAATAGTTGTATTTAACTTTGATAAAAGATTATTCAAATACAACCATAACGACAAAATCTTGACAGACTTAAAACTTGATAATATTAGAATCGATTACCTATGGGTTATGGAGCCACGATATTTAAAGCCATAATTCAGTCATTTCATTCGTAGAACCTAGCAAAACCTACAAAACGCCTCCAATGGTCGCCCTAACCGACGTGTGCTTTGGCTACCGTAACTCAAAGTTCGAGTTACTAAGTTCCGTTCAACTCACGGTGAAACCAGGAGAGAGAGTCGGCATTGTTGGGCCAAATGGGTGCGGAAAGTCTACACTCACGAAATTACTTCTCGGAATCATCCGGCCAGACAATGGCGAAATCTTACTATTTGGACACAAGGCTTCCTGGCGTAATCACCTCCCCCGCGTTGGCTACATTGGGGATCCAGGACACAACACCGAAGAGCTAGGTCTCCCGGCTAAAGTGCGCGTAGGACAGCTCATTGATGTGCTCTCGAGCACACACGTCGGCAACCAACCGATCTTCTCGTTGGAGGAGATTCTCGAATGCTTAGAACTCGACATCCTATTGGACCGACCGATCGAGCGACTGTCCACGGGAGAGCGTAAGAAGCTCATGGCATGCATGACCTTCCTGAAAAATCCAGACCTCATCATTCTCGACGAACCTTTTGACGGACTCGATTGGTCCGTATGCGAAGAGGTGAAGCGATTAGTCCAACAGTATACCTTGCAAACGCACGTCTCGAGTATACTTATCTCGCATAGTCAAATCGATATCGACTCTTTCTCTGACACGGTGTATGTTCTCGAATTACAAAAGCTTCATAACCTCGAACGCCCGAGCTACCGAGGTGACGTCACCGTCGACGGAGATAGACTCTCTATCCAGGGTCGATCCGGGGTTATCTTAGGTCACCTAAGTGATGTCCTCGCCCCGACGAAAACGATGAACTCCCTAAACTTATCTTTACATGTGGAGGATTAGCGCAAAGAATACCATGGGGGCATCGCTGGCTCTGTATAGCATAGCTTGGTCTCAACAACGATCTAGTAAGTTCCTTCTCTTGCTGATTGGCTATGCTATCATATTTACCGTGGGGACCCAATGGAATCCAGCGGACGGCATGGTGCATTTATTCTCCGTGCCGACAGGCGGCATCGGAGAAGAGCGCATTTACGTAATGCAAGATGCTTTCTGCGATCACGTAGCCCTGGTGTATATTCCAATATTGGTCTTTTTTCTCAGGAGCGATATCCTCATGCCAATAGCAAGCAGCCACACGGTGAGTAATATGCTTTGGGTACGGCTATCATCTATATCTAGTGTTTCTATGCAGATCTATCGGATATTAATTGCACTGGGCGGATGCGCCCTGATTTTCGGAATAATGGCGGCTTGGACATTCGCCTTCGCGCTCTGGCACGTTATACCTATAAAGCTGTTGCTCCTACCTGCCTTGTCACCAATTGCTTACATACTATTTACGAGTGGCATAGTAATACTAATAAAGGGAAGCCCCCTGCTTTCTACAGAGTTTCGAGCGGCTTATGTATGGTCAATCATCCTCCTTCCGTATGCAATGTATCTCTTCCGATCAGTTGGCGTTAAGGCAGTTGGGGCGATTTTCCCTTTCGCAGCGCCGTATTTGAGAGACACGCTGGGCATACAAATTCTCCATGGCACTGTCTCGGCCGGGATCATTGGCTGTGCACTCTTGGCCACTAGTTTTCTTACTTCAGACTTCCTAAACTCACCAACCCACTTCGAAAAAGTACATATATGAAGCAGCTAAGATTAACCTACCTCTTAATACTACTTAGCACTAGCATCAGTTTCTCAGGCTGCTGGTGGATAATCGGCACACCTGCCCGTCGCATGGTGACGAAGGTAGTGATGATCGTCGGTCGAGAGCTAGAGGGCATGATAATTACCTCAACGATTGAGTACACTGTAGACGCCATATTTACAGCAATATTCAAAGATACAGCAGAAAAGAGTTCTGAGGATTACCGCGATGATGTGGAGGCTATACCAGGTATTCCCGAACTCGGCCAGATGACGTTCGATGGAGTGTACAGAGTAGCGGGAAGTACGGGTGAGATTGACTACGGCGTCAATACTATTGTTATCAAGAAAGAGCTATTGCAGTTCTACCGAGACGAATTTGGAAACTGGACTTTAACCCCAGACAGCAAGCATCTGCTTGAACTCCGTATAAGAGTTGCAACTGCTCAACAGGTTTTAAATGGTCACGGTTATAGCCCAGGAAACGTCGACGGAATTACTGGACCGCGCACTAATGCTGCGGTACTCGCTATGAAGAAAGATTTTCCAACTGTATTCGGCGACCATCCAACAAGTGATCTGGACTTCCAAACACAACAGTTTCTTTTAACCTACTAATCATATGCGCAAATTACTTCAAGTTCTTGGCGGACTGCTTTTACTCCTTGCTCTCGTATTTTTCGCGTACGGTAGTATGAAAACGGCAAAGGCCGCCGACGAAACACCCGACACAGTAGAGATCGGAGTACATATGATCGAACGGCCGAGTGAAGCGAGTGACTTCGCCAGCAAAGGCTTTTACTTCGGAGGAGCACTAGCGGTACTTGGTATTGGATGTCTTTTGTTTTCAAGAGCGGTAGGTAAGTCAAATGCAAGCTAACTACTCAGAGCACTTTGCTAGGATCGCGCGAATCGCTAGTCTCATATCTGATGAGTTAGGCGGTCAATTACCAGATCACATCAAATCAAGCATGCTGTTGAACTATTAACCGCAATGCCGCGCCTTACCTCTACCTCATCCCATCCGCCACCCGCACCGAATCAATATACCGCTCAATCCGCTCCGTCGCTTCATCCTGCACCACCTGCACCCGCGCAATCACCAAATCGTGTAGATTCCGCGCCGACACCCGTGGGTCTCTGGCTAAAGGCAGGGCCTCGCGCACGTTCTGCTCGATCTGATTATCGGCGACCTGCTCAAGCACCTCCGCCAAAGGTATCCCAGCCTCGGTAGGGACCTCCATCCGGGAGAGGATCAGCCGCATCCGCGGAGTGATGTTCGCGAACTTAATGGCGAGTTCCCTCGCGTGCCGCTCCTCCTCGCCGACGTGCATCCCTAACAACTCGGCGTCGCGGTACATCAAGGCCTCATTTGCCATCTCCTGCCTCACTTCTTGACAATACATCTCGAGCGTGGCCCGCCGTCGCTGCTGAATCTCGACGGTCGTTGGCCCTACCCCTTCCGCACTGGTGGCGAACGAGTAGCCACTCACCAACACCGCGACCACCCCTGCGGCCGTTGCCGCTAATCCCATGTTCCGCTGCCCGCGCCGCGCCCGAGCGAGTTCGTCCCGAACCTCTCCGATCTCAACATCTTTCCTCCGCGAATCCGCCAGATGCTGTACGCGCTGAGCAAGTCGGGCGTACACCTGATCGGTCGGCGCCTTCCCTAAACTCGGATTCAGAATTCGACTAAACTGCCCCTCGTCATACCCGAGTTCGGTCGCGATATCTTTGTTGGAAACTACAAATGAGGCGCGCGCCTGATCTCCGTAGTCGCCGTACAACTCCGCAAGGGCTGCGAGCATCTTCCCACGGGCATCGGATGCTGATACTGTCTGTTTCACTCTGAAGAAATGTAACAATTTGAAAGCGGGATCTCATCGGTTGGGATCGCCAATCTAGTCCGTCTATCTCGATTGCCTGCTCATCAATCACGAAGAAGGACACGGTGCGACCGAAGTGATCAATGTTGGATCTTGATTGTGTAGACAGACTGGACGGCCCAGGGCTGTAAATGCTCAATTCGCCACGCGCAGGTGGCAAGTTTTGCCGCAAGGCGTAAATCTCACAAGATATCTACACGGCCACAGCAGTTTAACCACGACGGTCTCCACCGAAACCACAACTACCACCCCATGAGCAAAATGCATCCCCACGGACTTGACGGTGCACTGAACTCGCCGTCAATTGCCCATACTTCATTGTACCATGAAGTGAATATCGTGCTCGGTGGTGACGCAACAGTGCCCGATAGCCCCATCGAGGTCGGCCTTGACGTTCAGGTGCAAACTGTGCCAAGCAGTTTACCAAACTTGGCCGCGAAGCGAGCCGACGACGTGCGCCTCCCCTCCCCTATCCTTACCCCATGCCCACCGCCGCCCCCCTCATCGCCAAACGCGTCCTCGCAAAAGCCGCAGAACGCACCCACACCCCCGACCCGACCGCCCTCCACCTAGCCACCGCCTGGGCCCACACCGCCGCCGACCCGGCCTTCCAGCTCCAGACCGAGAAATCTCAACAGGGCAAGTTCCTCGCCGACGTCTTCGGGCGCTTGCTCGGCTACCGACAGTTCGTCGAGGCCCGCGACAGTCGCTACACCCTACGCGCTGAGAGTGCCTCCAAACAGACCCACGGCAACCAAACCCCCGACGCCATCCTCGGACGGCTCGGCGGCGCCGCGACCGCCGAGCAGATCCTGGCCGTCGTCGAACTCAAGGCCCCCAACGCCAACCTCGACGCCCGCCAGCACCGCACCAGCGACAAGCGTACCCCCGTCGAACAGGCCTTCGGCTACGTGTCGAAGCTCCCCGGGTGCCGCTGGGTCGTCGTGTCCAACTTCCGCACGATCCGGCTCTACCGCAGCACCCGTGGCGAGGGCTACGCCTACGAGGTCGAGGTGGCCGACCTGCGGCACGAGGGCAAGCTCCGGGAACTGCTCGCCGTGTTGCACGTCGAGCAACTGCTGTCCGCGACCGGGGAGTCCGCCACCGAACAGCTCGTCGAGCGGTCGATCTCCGTCGAGCGCGAACTCGCCGACGGCTTCTACAACTTCTACCGCGATACGCGGCGCCGACTCTTCGCCGACCTCCTCGCCGCCAATCCCCCTCGTGCCGAAACCGCACTCTTCGATCCCCGCGCGCACGAACGCCAGTTGTTGCGGGACACGCAGACCATCCTCGACCGCCTCATCTTCATCGCCTTCGCCGAGGACACCGGCCTGCTCCCGCGCAACCTCCTCGCCGCCGCCATCGCCGAGGCCGGGACCGGCTTCGTCGTCACGACGCG
Organism: Lewinellaceae bacterium; assembly: GCA_963837005.1. Taxonomy (GTDB): domain Bacteria; phylum Bacteroidota; class Bacteroidia; order Chitinophagales; family Saprospiraceae; genus CALDTK01. Next base: position 298,080 of record CAWIMC010000020.1, on the reverse strand, counting down.
CTGGCAGCAACTCCTTGGCCTGTTCCGCGCCGTAGACGCTGGTCTGCCGGCCCGCAAGATCAACGCCTACAACGGCGGTCTTTTCGCGGCGCAAGCCCGCATCCAACAACTCACCGTCCCCGACGCGGCGCTCGCCTTCCTGGCGCCACTCTCGGCGTACGACTTCTCCGAAGAACTGGGCGTCGAGGTGCTCGGGCGCGTGTTCGAACGCTCCATCGTCGACCTCGAGGACCTCCACCAGCAGATCGACAGCGGCACGGCCGCGGACGGCGCCCTGGCCCGCTCCAAGCGCAGCCAGGACGGCGTCTTCTACACCCCGGAGTGGGTGACGCGCTTCGTGGTCGAGCGCACGCTCGGGGCCTTCCTCCACGAACGGGAGGAGGTCGCGCGCGAGCGTTCGGGCTTCAGTGCCCTGCGCGCCAACGCCTCCGCCGACAAGCGCACGAATACCGAAACCGCTTTCTGGCGGGCCTACCAAGACGAGCTGCAACACGTCCGCATCCTCGACCCGGCCTGCGGCAGCGGTGCCTTTCTGGTGGCGGCGCTCAATTACCTCCTCGCCGAACACCGCCGCGTCCGCGAGGCGCTCGTCGCCCTCGGGAGCGGCACGGGCTCGCTGTTTAGTCCGACGCGCGACATCCTGCGGGACAACCTCTACGGCGTCGACGTCAACAGCGAGTCCGTCGAGATCACGCGCCTCAGCCTCTGGCTCCAGACGGCCCATCCCGATCAGTCCCTCACGTCCCTAGACGCCACCATCCGCGCGGGCGACAGCCTCATCGCTCCCCCCGGCGCCGGTGCATCCGAAGCTTATCGGACAGCCTTCGTCGGCCTCTCTCCGGAGTTGCGCGACCGGGCCTTCGACTGGCGGCAGGCCTTTGCGGAGGTCTTCGACGCCGACACCGCGCGCGGGCGCAGCGGCTTTCGATGTCGTGATCGGCAACCCGCCCTACGTGCGCGGCGAGTGGCTCGCGGAGGACATCAAGGCCGTACTCGCCGTCGACTACGCGGTGTACACCGGCAAGGCCGACTTGCTCACCTACTTCTACGAGCGGTCCGTGGGCATCCTCGCCCCGGGTGGGCACCACGGTTTCATCGTGAGCAACAAGTGGCTGCGCGCGGGCTACGGCGAGCCGCTGCGCCGCTACCTCTCCGAGGCCACCGAGCTCACCGCCCTCATCGACTTCGGCCACTCCCCCGTCTTCGAGGACGCCGATGCCTTCCCCATCATCACGCTGTTGCGGAGTCGCGGCGCGGACGCACGTCGCGGCGGGGAGGTCAAGCTCGCGCGAGTCCCCCGGGAGTCGCTCGGGGCCGCCGGCCTGGCGCAACTCGTCGAAGAGCGTGCCTTCCGGGTCGCACCGGAGCGTTTCGGGGCGGAGGCCTGGAGCCTAGAGCCGTCGGAGGTACAGGCGCTTTTGGAGCGGCTCAGTCGTGACTTCCCGAGCCTCGCTGAGGGGGCTTTCGCCAAAACCTACCACGGCGTTGTAGACTGGCTACAACGATGCCTTCATCATCGACCGCGCCACGCGTGATCGCCTCATCGCCGAGGACGCCCGCTCGGCCGAGATCATCCAGCCGTTTTTGCGCGGCACCGACATCAAACGTTGGCACGCGCCGGCGGGGGAGGAGTACCTTATATTTTCCTACCGTGGAATCGAGATTGATTCCTATCCCGCCGTCCGTGGGCACCTCCTCAAATTTCGAGAGCGGCTTACGCCAAAACCGAATACGTGGGAACCTAATCCATCGCAGCAACGGTGGCCCGGCAGGAAAGGCGGGAAGTATGCGTGGTACGAATTGCAAGACACCGTCGATTACCACCGACTTTTCACCGGCCCCAAAATCCTCTTCACCGACATCGCCTGGCAACCCGAACTGGCCCGCGACACCTCCGGCGCCTACCTCAACAACTCCGCCTACTTCCTGCCCGGCGATGATCCCTGGCTCGTCGCTCTGCTCAACGCACCCCTCACGTGGTGGGTGGCCTGGCGCACCTTCCAGCACGGCAAAGACGACGTGCTGCGCTGGTACGGCAACGCAGTCGAGGCCCTACCCTACGCACCCCCGCCGCCGGGAGCCGGCGCCGAAGTCGAGGCCGCAGTCGAGCGCCTGGAATCCCTGGCGGCCGAAAGCGCCCAACAAGTCAACCGACTCCTCCACTGGCTCGTCACCGAGTACGGCGTCGCGACACCCAGCAAGGCGCTCGCCGATCCGCTCGCGCTCACGCGAGAGGCCTTTATCGAGGAGGTTCGCAAACGAGGCAAGAGCAAGCGGCTCGGCCTCCACGCCCACACGGCGCTCGTCAAGGCCTACGACGCCCAGCGCAAGACCCACGATCAGGCAAGCACCGAGCGACGTGCTCTCGAGCTGCGTTTGGCTCATCTCGTCGAGGAGGCATTTGGACTGAGTCCCGCAGAGCGGCAGTTGCTGAGGGACACTGCGGTGCCGAGGATGGGGGTGGGCTTCGGGTAAAGAGAGAAACGTGTTTTGGCGAAAGCTGTAAGAGCTTGTTCAAATGAAGGCACCTTCGTTAGGCATGTAGCAGTTTAGCCGACCTGTGTTCCATCGTGACGTGATCGATCTCGAATGCTAAGCGGAAAACGTACACGCGCTCCGCGTACGACCAGAAACCGCACTTGGTAAGGCCTACAACGAGAATGGGACGGCGCTCCCGCCGTAGACAACCCCGAGGGTTAAGCGCGCTAAACCTTCGCCAATGTTGGCGGTCTACGCTAGGCCCTGCGCCGCGTCTATCAGCTTTCCAAAAGCTTACCCGACAGTGTGCTCCAACGTGTCGAAGAGGCTGCGGATGAGCTTCCAGGCTAAGCAATAGCATATCGCCCCACCGTCCGTCGCATCGGTCAAACGATTTTCGAGAGAGCCATGGGGCCATTCGACGGGCTCCTACTCGGACGACGGCCCTAAGCCCCCCGCCTCAGCGATGCTCCAGCACCATCCCCAGCGTTCACGATGGGATTCAAGCAATCGCGCCCATACGCACCACTTCAGACAGGTCGGCGCAAACGCTTGACAATCAGCACATAAAGATTTCTCATCAAAGCGCCAAACCCTCGCTACATTTGCGGCGTTACCTTAAAACGCAACATGCTGGCCCGATTCGTGCATATTGGGACAGAACCCGCAATCGACTTCTACACCATCGAGATCACCGAGGACGAAGATGCTGGGTGGACACAATTATTCGACCGCTTCCTCACGGAAGGACTGATCGGGCCAGGTTCCGAAAAAGCGCGTATGATTATGCTGGCATGGCTGAGAAATATAGGGCGATTCGGGATCGAAAACCTCGTACTGCGTGAGGAAGGAGCCGCGCAAGCCATCCCCCCGAAGCGCCTAAAACGTCGAAAACTCAGCGGAGATAACGCAAGTACGCTATTGCAAGCCTATTCCAGTCTCCCTGCGCCGAGACTATACCTAGCCATTTTTGGCAGAGCAGTGATCCTTTTGGACGGTGCCATGAAAACCACACAAAAAGCGCAAGATTGCCCCCAAGTCGCTGCAAAGTTCGCACTTATCAATCGCATTTGCAGAAGCCTTGATCAACTTTTAACTCGCGGAGATCTTCGCATCTTACCCAACGGTAGGCTAGCATTCGCCGAAGACTTAACCTTCAATGTGCTCAGCTAAAACCTTTTTCCCACCCTCAGGCAACAGAATCAATGACACAAGCAACCCAAACCATCCAAGACTTCTTCGCCCAAGAACTTCCGCACGCTGAAGACAGGTGGGTAGAACTCAGCGTGATGCTTTCTCAGGAAATCGGCGCCGAGCGGGAGCGTCGTGGCTGGACACAGCGCGAGTTGGCTCGCCGTGCCGGTATCCAGGCGCCTCATCTGTCGCGGATGCTCTCGGGCCAACACAACTTCACCCTCCAGACCATCGCCAAACTCGAGGCGGCTTTGGAGTTACCGCTACTGGAGGTTTGCCGTCGTGAAGCCTTATCCTTCGTGGAACGAGGCCTAGCTGGCCATCCCACGGCGGCACAGGGCCGTACGGCAAAACTCAGGGCCATCCTCGAGGATGAGGAGCATCACTTGGCCTATAATAGACCCTCGGGCAAGGTCCAAACGCTGGAGCCTGCCGGCAACACTAGCTTCGCAATGGCCGCCTGATGGAGAGTTTCGATCCAAAAAAGTTGACCCTTCTGGCCTGCGAGCTCGTTGACGTCCAGTTAAGTTCACCCTTGTTGAGCCATATTGATACTTCACAGCATGTTGCAGACATGACCCTGCGGCGAGCCTTACAAATCAATGAAGAGCAGCAAGGTTTAATGTTATTCTTAATGATTAGCCTCAACATTGATGACGATGCCAACGAAAGCATGGCCACTTGCGATGCTACGTACAGGTGTATATTTTCGTACACTAACATGGCCGAACTCTATGAGTCTCCGAGTGAAGATGCCGGGGACGCGTCGCAAAAGAACTTGACCTTTCCCGTAGCAGCCACCATTCATAGCGTGGCCTATTCGACCGTTAGAGGAATGGTATTGCTACATTTCGCGCATACCCCATTTGCCAAGGCAGTTTTGCCAATCCTTACCATCAACGATCTACTGACGGCCGAGTCGGTAGAAATTGCTGTGTAGCCTGTTGCAGAGATTCTTTCACTACCACCGAATAAGCTTTCCGCCTTCTGCTTCAAATCTCCACCCGTATAAGGTGCTCGATCTGCTCCGCGAGGTAATTGATGTTCCAGAAGCGGGAGCTACTCCGGAAGGTCCGACGGATGGCTGCGTCACTGGCGTCGGAGGAGCGAGCGAAGGTGCCTATGAGTTTTGCTGGAAAGCTGTGACCAAAATCCTCTTGCTCGGGCGTCAACGTAAATGCATAGCCCTTGTCGAAATCCTCGGTCGCCTCAACGATGCCAGTATTGCCCCACTCCGGCACGTTCGGCACGAGTAAAATGTCGCCTTGCTTGACCTCGCGAAAGATGCGAAGATTACGTCTGGCTCCCCCGTCAAAGGTTAGGTTGCGCAAGTCTTGCCCCAGATCGTAGCCCCAACCTTAGCGTAAGCAGCCTGCCAGAAGTTCGGACGCGAAGTAAGGTTGATTGGCTTTGTCGGTGCGGTAGCCCCACTAGTGAGTATCTCGCATTTCCGGTGTACGAGCGTAGCCTAGATAAAGGTTGAAGCTCATCTGAAAAGACTCAGTCGTCACAGATTTCCTTAGGCCTTACAGAGACTTTCCATGTTTTGGCGCAAGCCCCCCACTTCCCCACTTTCCACTCTAAAACTCTCCAACTTTACTCCACCACCCCCCGCATCAAAGTAGCACATAAAATCGCCCCATACGTCCCCACCGCGTACCCCAGCACCGCCAGCAACACCCCCACCGGCGCCAGACTCGGCGAAAAAGCAGTCGCCACCACCGGCGCACTCGCCGCCCCACCGACGTTCGCCTGCGACCCCACCGCCACGAAGAAGAAAGGCGCCCGAATCAACTTCGCCACCGCCAACAACACCGTGATGTGCACCAGCATCCAAATGGCCCCCACCGCAAAGAGCGCCGGCTTCGAAATCGCCTCCGAGATATTCATCTCCATCCCGATCGTAGCCACCAAAATATAGATCATCACCGCGCCCCACCGACTTGCCCCCACGCCCTCCAATCTCCGCAGCGGCGTAAAAGAGGCCAGCAGCCCCAGCGTCGTCGCGAACACCACCAGCCAGAAAAAGCCGCTCGCCAGACTCGTCAAGCCGTACCGTTGGAGGCTTTCGCCAAAACCACCTACCCACGGCGCAACCACGTCGGCCAGGGCATGCGACAGCGCCACCGCCCCAAACGCCACCGCCAGCAGCGCGAACGTTTCGTACGTCGTCGGCACCTTCAATACGCTAGCCTGATAATCGGCCACGCGCCGCTTCAGGTCCTCGATCGCGCTCGAATCCGCCTTCAGCCAGCGGTCCACGCGCTCGGCCTGACCCGCGCCGTACAGCAGGAAGGCCAGCCAGATGTTGGCCACGATGATGTCGACCACCACCATGCTCGCGAACAGCCCGTCCGGCACCTCGTAAATCTCCCGCATCGCCGTTTGATTAGCCCCGCCGCCGATCCAACTCCCCGCAATCGTCGCCAGTCCGCGCCACAGTTCGTCCGGCGTCACGACGAAGGCCTCCGGGAAGAGATTCGTCGCGATGATCAGCGCGACCGGCCCGCCGAGCACAATCCCCAGCGTCGCCGCAAAAAACATGATCAGCGCCTTCGGACCGAGATTCAAGACCGCCTTCAGGTCAATACTCAAACACAGCAGCACCAGCGCCGCCGGCAGCAAATACCGCGAGGCCATGAAGTACAGACTCGACCCACGTTCGTACGCCGCGAAGTCCCCCTTCGTCAAGCCCGCGTTGTCCGATCGCCTCCTGGACCTCCGCGTAGCTCGCGTTTTGCGGCAGCGAGAGTCCGGCTTTCGCCAAAACCGGCCACAGGTCGGCTACGTACCAGTGGGGCGCGATCAAGTGCAGGGGGTCGTGCAGCAACGCCGGAACGAAGTAACACAACAGCAGGGCCGGCAACACCCGGAACACCTTCGGGAAGCGCCGCTCGGCCGTAAACACGAGAGCGAGCGTCACGATGAGGATGCCGAGCACCACCGCGTCATTGGTAAATACAGGTGCCATAGCGGCGGAAGGTACGCGCGGCCCCCACTGCTATGCTGCCAACGGGGGCCTAGCTCGCCAGCCCGTTCTGATTGCTGTTGTAAATGTAGACGCACAGGGCGACGAACAGGAGCAGGAGGATAAAAAACCCTGCGAAAATCCAGGCCTTGAGGCCCGCGTTGCGGATGTCGTCGGACATGGTAGAGGTGCGTTTTGCGGCCGCGAAGGTAGTCCCGGGAGGGCTTGGAAAACTAGCGCGGAAAATTCCGGTGCGCGTGTTTCCTTTGCGGCCTTACCAAAAGGGAAGTAAAATGTCAGATGTCGCCGCACGCGTTCACAAGATCATCATCGATAAGCTCGGCGTCGATGAGAAGGATGTCACCCGGGAAGCCAACTTCACCAACGACCTCGGGGCCGACTCACTCGACACCGTAGAGCTCATCATGGAGTTCGAGAAGGAGTTCGAGATCTCGATCCCCGACGAGCAAGCCGAAAACATCCAGACCGTCGGCCAGGCGATCGACTACCTCGAAAAGAACCCCGCAGCCTAAACCCCTGCGATCGACCTACGCGGCCCAGGCCCCGGAGGTCCGCACTCACTAACTTACTAAACGGCCAGCCGCGCGAACCCGTGCGGCTGGCCGTTTGCATTTGGGTCGGCGCAGGTTTTGGCGAAAGCCGCGTCTATCTTCCCCCGCATGAAGCGCATCGTCATCACGGGCATGGGAGCCCTTACGCCCATTGGCAACTCCGTCGCCGAGTTTAGCATAGGCCTCCAGGCCGGCACCTCGGGGGCAGCCCCGGTCACGCTCTTCGACGCGAGCCAATTCAGAACACAGTTCGCCTGCGAGGTAAAGGACTTCGACCCCCTGCTCACGATCGACAAGCGCGAGGTGCGTCGCATGGACCGTTTCACGCAGCTCGCGATGGCGTCCACGCACGAGGCCCTGCTCGAAGCGGGCTTGGCCGACGGCGACCACGGCATCGATCCATCGCGCATCGGCGTCATCTTCGGTTCGGGGATCGGCGGCCTCTCCACGCTCCAGGAGGACATCGAGGAGAACACCGGTCGCGCCGACCCGCGCTACAATCCCTTTATGATCCCGAAGATGATCATCGACATTGCCGCCGGGCTGATCTCGATGCGCTACACTTTCACGGGCATCAACTTCGGTACCGTAAGCGCCTGCGCCACCGCCAACCACGCCATGATGTGCGCCTGTGATGCCATCAAGCTCGGCAAGGCGGACATCGTGGTGACGGGCGGTGCGGAGTCGGCCATTACGCGCACGGGCGTCGGCGGCTTCGGGTCGATGAAAGCGCTCTCGGCCCGCAACGATGATCCGGCCACGGCCAGCCGCCCCTACGATGCCGAGCGCGACGGCTTTGTGCTGGGCGAGGGCTCGGGTACGCTCATCGTCGAGGAGTACGAACACGCCAAGAAGCGGGGAGCCAATATCCTGGCTGAGGTCGTGGGCACGAGTGCCACGGCCGACGCCCACCACATCACCGCGCCCCACCCCGAGGGCGAGGGTGCCCGCCGCGCCATGAAGCTCGCCCTCGCGGAGGCTGGCCTCACCGCCGAGCAGGTCGACTACGTCAATACGCACGGCACCTCTACGTCCCTCGGTGACATTGCCGAACTCAAGGCCGTGCGCCAGGCCTTCGGGGACGCCGCCTTCGGCCTCAACATCTCGAGCACGAAGTCGATGACCGGTCACCTGTTGGGGGCCGCCGGTGCCATCGAGGCGATCGCCTGCGTGCTCGCGATCCGCGAGGGCTTCGTCCCGCCGACGATCAATCACTTCAATGACGACCCGGAGATCGACAAGCGCTTTCGCTTGACGTTTAATGAGGCCGAACGAAGGAAGGTAGACGTGGCACTGAGCAACGGCTTTGGGTTTGGTGGGCACAATGCGGTGGTGGTGTTGAAAAAAGTGTAGGCACGTCTTTTTGGAGGGCGGCGGGGCCTAGTTGGTCTGTGCGTCGGTACACACGGCGGCCAGACGAGACGGTGCAAGGGCAGTGTTTGCCTGGCTCCCGCCAGGTCCACAGGGCGTTCGCACAGCCCGTCGCCACAGCCCGTCCTCATGTCTCGGCACCTGGCGGGAGCCAGGCAAACGCGGCTCTACAGACGCGCACACGGCGGCCAGACGAGACGGTGCAAGGGCGGTGTTTGCCTGGCTCCCGCCAGGTCCACAGGGCGTTCGCACAGCCCGTCGCCACAGCCTGTCCTCATGTCTCGGCATCTGGCGGGAGCCAGGCAAACGCGGCTCTACAGACGCGCACACGGCGGCCAGACGAGACGGTGCAAGAGCAGTGTTTGCCTGGCTCCCGCCAGGTCCACAGGGCGTTCGCACAGCCCGTCGCCACAGCCCGTCCTCATGTCTCGGCACCTGGCGGGAGCCAGGCAAACGCGGCTCTACAGACGCGCGCACGGCGGCCAGACGAGACGGTGCAAGAGCAGTGTTTGCCTGGCTCCCGCCAGGTCCACAGGGCGTTGGCACAGCCCGTCGCCACAGCCCGTCCTCACGTCTCGGCACCTGGCGGGAGCCAGGCAAACGCGGCTCTACAGACGCGCACACGGCGTGTGAATCGCGAGCGGGCCGGGCTATAGCCCAAGAAACCCAGCGCCACTAGGCCACTTCTGCAACAATTGATCACTCAAATCTACCCTCCAATCAGACAGAGCCGCCCAACTAGCAAAGCGCCCAACTAGCGAAGCTCGCGCCCTCACATACCGTTCCCTCACCCACCCCCGCCACACCCTATCTATTCCGTTTTGCCGGAAGGCCCCCCGATACATTCGTTGCGTCACCCTGTACGACGCACTGCCATGAACCCCAAGCGCCCCTCACCCGCTACCGCCCCAAACGAGCTCGCCCGCCGCTACCAGCGCAGTATCCAAGAGGCCACCGAACCCGGCTTCGACCAACGCGCCTACCTCGACATCGTCGCGCACTACCGCGAGCGCCTGATGTACGACGAGGCCCTTAACGTGTCGGAGTCCGCCCTCGGGCACTTCGCCTATAGCGTCGACCTCTACCTCGCCAAGGCCACCGTGCTGTGTGACCTCCAACTCTTCGACGACGCCCTCGAGACGCTCGCCGCCGCGGAGACCTACGGACGTGGACTGCCCGCCATTGCGATCCAGCGCGCGAAGACCCTCGCCGGCATGGGCCAGGCCGAGGCCGCCTTCGGGGCGCTCGACGATCTCGACGACCTCCAAGACCCACGCCTGCGCAGCGAGATGGCCGTCGCCGAGGCAGTGGTCTTCGAGCAGATGGGCCGCTACCCCGACATGTACTTCTTCCTCGCGCAGGCCCTCCACGAATGGCCCACCAACCTGGAGGCCCTGTCGCTGCTTTGGGTCAGTACCGAACTCACCGGTCGCCACGCCCAGACGGAGGAGATCTGCGCGGAGATCGTCCGCGACCACGCCTACTGTAGCCGCGCCTGGTTCAACCTGGGGCACGCCCGCTATGCCCAGGGCGAAACCGAGACCGCGCTGGCGGCCTTCGAGTACGCTTACCTCATCGACCCCCGCTACGAGTACGCCTACCGCGAGGCCGGGGAGATCTGCTACGAGACCGCGCAGTACGCCCGTGCCGTAGAGATCTACGAGGTCATGCTCGAATACGTCAACGGCGACAACGAGGTCCTGCTGCGGCTCGGACAATGCTACCTCCACACGGAGGCGTTCACGCAGGCGCGCCTGTGCCTCAATCGCGTCCTTACCCGGAGCCCGAACCACGACGAGGCCCTCTACTACCGCGGGCTCTGCTATGCCGCTGAGGCACGGTGGGTGCCGGCCATAAAGTCGTACCGGGCCGCCATCTCCGTCAACCGCCGCGTCGAGCGATACGCCTTCTCCCTCGCGGAGGCCCTCGTCGAGATCGGTGACCTCGAAGGGGCCGAAGCTGCCTTCGGACTCGCCTGCGAGATCGCCCCGGAACTCAGCGGGTACTGGCTCGCCCACGTTACGTTCCTGCTCGACCACGATCGCGGCATGGAGGCAATGATGATCCTCGACGAGTCCGAACTCTACACCTACGGTCCGGAACTCCGCTACGCCCGCGTAGCCATCTACCTACAGCTCGCCCGCGAGGGAGAGGCCCTGCGTCTGCTGGCGGAGATCCTCCCCGAAGAGTGGGAAGCGCGGGATACCCTCTTCGAAATCGCTCCAGAACTAGTCGATCACGACTTGGTCAACCAGGTAATCAAGTGCTTTGCGTAGCGATCGCGTACTCGTGGCCCAGATTTTGCCGCTCGACGCACGTATGGTTCATTTTTGTCACCTAACGCGCGGCTGCTTACTACTGGTCGTCGTCGCGGCGCTGCTCGCCGGGACCGCCTGCCGTGAGGAGTCGACCGAGATCGTGCGGCTCAACCCGAAGTCCTTCTCGGGCGCACAGGAGGCCCTGATCGGCGACCGCCTCCTGGAGGCCGACTGGCGCAAAGCCAACGTGGCACTGCTGAGTCCGGGCGATCCTGGGTACCGTGCCGAAGCCGCCGACTACATCGACCCGCTGCTCCAACAACTCGTCGACCAGGCCCCTGTCACGCGGCGCGACAGCTTTGGGTGGCGCGTTCACCTCGTGATGGACACCAGCATGCACGCGTACTCTTTGCCGGGGGGGCACCTCGTCTTCCACACCGGCCTCCTGCACGCCCTCCGCAACGAAGCAGAACTGGTCGGCGTACTCGCTCGCGAAGTTGCCTTGGTCGAGAGCGGTGCCGCTATGGCAGCCTTCGTGCGCGTAGTGGGGGACAACGTGTTGCTCGGGGACATCCTCCTCGACAATCCTGTCGACTACGGGGGCTTGATTCAGCTTTCGCCAAAACTCGCCTTCACGGCCCAGGAGTTGGCCATCGCCGACAGTCTCGCCGCCCTGCTCGTGTGCCCCAGCAACTACGATCACGCGGCGCTGCCCGAGGCTATACAGCGGCTCGACGCCAAAACCCCCTACCGCCAGGCTCGTCCAGCGGAAGACCTGTGGGAGGCCACCTTCGCAGAGCGGGTCATGGACTGTGTGGGTACGGATAGTCTGTACACGACACGGTACCGCAACGTGCTGCGGCGCGCCATACCCAAGTAGACCGCGAGCGTCGGGCTAGATGATGACTGCGCGGCTCGGACTGAGGTGCTGCTGCTTGTGCGCGAAGAGGGCTGCTCCTACGGCTCCGGCCTCGTTCTGGTACTCTGCGGGGACCACGGGTACCGAGGTTTCGAAGGTGTGCTTGTAGAGGTCGAAGTGCTTCGATGCCCCACCACCGAGCACGAAGAGATCTGGCGAAAGGATGCGTTCGAGTTGCGAGAGCACGTCCCCGAAGCGACGTCCCCACTCCTCCCAGCCGAGCTCTAGGCTCTTGCGGGTTTTCGAACTGGCATAGTGCTCCGACTTCATCCCGTTGGGCATGTAGATGTGGCCGAACTCCGAGTTGGGCACCAACTCGTTGTCGATGAAAAGAGCCGAGCCGATACCGGTGCCGATGGTAAGAAAGACCGTCACCCCGGAGGCGTGTTGTGCCGAGCCGAAGGTGGCACTCGCGAGCCCTGCGGCGTCCGCGTCGTTGAGAACGAATACCCTTTTGCCACAGGCCTTCCCGAAGATATCCGAGACCGAAGTCCGAATCCAATCCGGACTGATGTTAGCGGCCGAGAGCGCTACCCCGCGTCGAATGATCGCTGGAAAACCCACCCCCACCACATCTCCCTCGTACTCGAACAGTCGGTACAGCTCATGGAAGGCCTTGGTCATCGCTTTCGGGGTCGCGGGCTGCGGCGTCGGCACGCGCAATCGCTCGGTGAGCAGCTTACCGGTCGACACGTCGACGATGGCACCCTTGATACCGGTCGCGCCGACGTCGATCCCTAAAATATGGTTGGGGTCACTCATGGGGGGAAGGTAGCCTTTGGGAGCATGGAACATGAATCGGTCTGGAGAACATGGAACATAGAACATGGATCGCTTTGGGGGACGCCTACCAGCGATCTATGCTCCATGCTCCTTGTTCTATGCTCCATGCTCCTTGTTCTTAATTAATAATCCGCATCTTCATCGTCACATCTTCCACCGGGCGATCGCCGGGGGCGGTCTTGGCGGCAGAGATCTTGTCGATGACGTCGAGGCCTTCGATGACTTGTCCGAAGACGGTGTACTCGGCGTCGAGGAAGGGGACGCCACCGCGCTCCATATAGGCGGCGCGGGTGTCGGGATCGTAGCGAAGGTTCTTCATGCTCTCGGTGCGCTGGAGTTCTGACTCCTTGACCTCGCGGCCGGAGACGATATAAAACTGCGAGCCGCTGGAGGCCTTGGAGGGGTTCATCTGGTCGCCGAGGCGCGCGGCCGAGAGGGCACCCTTAACGTGGGCGAGTTCGGGGGTAAACTCGGCGTCGATGGTGTAGCCGGGTCCGCCGCTGCCGAGTTGGGTGCCGGGGGCGGCGCCGCGGCTGTTCGGGTCACCGCCCTGGAGCATGAAACCGTCGATGACGCGGTGGAAGATGAGGTCCTCGTAGAAGCCTTGCTCGACGAGTTTGATGAAGTTGTCGCGGTGCTTGGGCGTTTTGTCGCTGAGCTGCACGAGCATTTTTCCGAAGGGGGTGGTGATCTCTACCATACAAGCTAAGGGTCCGATGATTTGGAGGGTTTGGGTCTCGACGTCGGCGCGGCGCTTGCCCTGGGCGCGCAAGGTAACGAGGTAGTTGCCGCTCGTGACGTAGCGGTGTTCCGGGTTTTCGGCCTCGGAGGTGTTGCCGTCGCCGAAGTCCCACAGGTAGGTGAGGGCCTTCTCGGAGCTGTTCTCGAAGGCGACGGTGGCGGGGGCGGTTTTGTCGGGGGCCTTAACGGCAAAACGGGCCGTGGGCCGGGCGCAGGATGCTAACGCGGCCACTGCGAGTACCGCAAGAATAGGTTTTGGCGAAAGCCGGGAGGACTTAGCGAAATTGGACATATGCAAACAGCGGATCTGATCCAAGCGGCGGTAAAGGTATTTGACTCGGCTTCGCAGAGCGTATGGACTAGTAGCACGACGGGAATTTAGCACCGAGGACGGGGAGGCGCTTCGCTTCTGCACCGAGGCTTACAGGACGGCTCAATCCATTAAAATCCGCATATAGACGTCCTCGCGCGGGCGATCGAGCCGATCCTTTGGTACCGCAGCAATCTTATCGACCACGTACAGCCCCTCGACCACCTCCCCGAAGGCCGTGTAGCCGCCGTCGAGCTGTGGGGCGCCGCCGTACTTGCGGTAGCGGGCGCGCTCATCGTCGGTGACGGTGGCGCCGTAGTTGGCCAGCATTTGGTCGAGGATATCATCGGTGATCGGCTGCCCGGTGACGATGAAGAACTGCGAACCGTTGGAGCGCTTGTCGGGATTGACGGGGTCTCCAAAGCGGGCTGCCGCCAAAACCCCACGCAGGTGCGGCGCGCCGATCTCTGCGGGAAGTGTGTAGCCCGGTCCGCCCTCGCCGAGCAGGGCCCGCGGCTCGGCGTTTCGAGAGTCCGGGTCGCCCCCCTGGATGAGGTACCCAGGCATGACGCGGTGAAAAAGCAGGCTGTCGTAAAAGCCGGCCTCGACGAGTTTTAGGAAATTGTCGCGGTGGACAGGCGTCGAGTCGTAGAGCAGCACGCGCATGTCCCCGAAGTCGGTTTGGATCAGCACGTACTTGCGAGCATCATTCTCGCAGCTGGAAAGCAGCAGCGTCGCCGCGATGGCCAGTCCGCAGAGGGCCTGCATAAACATCGTCGCGCTTCTCATTCCTCCCCCGTTTCCACCGGTACCTCCGCCTTCGCGTCGAACGCTTCCCAGGTCTCGAAGTATTGGATGATGTGCATTTTGAGCAGGCGCTCCTGAGCGGCCTCGCCCTTGATCTCGACGTTGCGCACGGGGCGGTAGTGCGGCCAGCCGTCGGCGTCGCGGTGGGTGAAGGCGTAGTAGCCGGCGGGCGCGAGCACTTCACACGTCCCAACGTGCATCAAGTCTTGCTTCTCTTCCTTGGTGAAGGTCTTGCGCCAGATGCCGAGTTCTTGCACGCCGATCATCATGAGCACGGCCTGGAGGTCGGGCAGGCGATCGTGCCGCAAGCTAGTCCTTGACGAAGTGGCGGACGCGCAGCCACGCGAAGTCGATTTCCCAGTCTTGCATTCGGGGCAAGGTAAAGCAGGACCGGCTGCGCCTGATGAACCAAGGTTCGGCTGCGCCTGTCGGATCGCTGCACTGTCGGATCGACAAATCCGTCACCGCGAGAAGGCGGAGCTTACTGTTGCAAAGCGGCTGATGGACTGAGGTTTGGGCTATGGAGGTATGCATAGGCTCGGTGTTCACCTCGCGCCTCCAGCCCGATGCACAGGCATAGCTCCCACCCATCCATCGTAATGAAACTTTCTTTATTCCTCCTGGCTGTGCTCGGCCCTGCCTTTTGCTCGTTCACTAACGCCCAGTCGCAACTCGGACAGCCGATCGACGGCACCAAGGCCAGTGAGAACTTCGGCACCAGCGTGAGTGTGTCGGGCAACCGTGTCGCCATCGGCGCGGTCGATCACCAAGTCGGCAGTGTCATCGCTGGCCTGGTGCAGGTCCACGAGCTACGCGGCGACAGATGGGTACAGCTCGGGCAGGATCTGAATGGCGTGGACGATAGCGGTGAGTACGGTTCGAGCGTAAGTCTCCGAGGTGACCGACTGGCCGTCGGAGAGCCCTACGGCAACAGCGCGGGCCTGGAGTCGGGCCGGGTACGGGTATACGATCTCGTAGCCGGCACCTGGCGGCAGGTCGGCCAGGATATCGACGGCGCGGCTGCCGCCGACGAACTCGGCTCACGGGTAAGCCTCTCGGGCGCGCTGCTAGCCGTCGGGGCCCCTGGTGCCGACACCGCCGGCCAGGTGAAGATCTTCGAGTTCGTCGAAGGCACGTGGCGGCAGATCGGCGCCACGATCAACGGCGAAGTGCGTGGCGACAACAGCGGAAGCGCCCTGAGCCTGGACGGCAACCGCCTAGCCATTGGAGCGAGGGACAACGAGGGGAATGGCCTTACGTCCGGGCACACACGTGTATTCGAACTGCGCGCCGGAGCGTGGGTGCAGCTAGGCGGCGACATCGACGGGGAGTCTGCCGGCGATCGCAGTGGCTACAGCGTGAGCCTGGATGGCGATCGCGTCGCGATTGGCGCTATCGGTAACGCCGACGCGGGCATTCTCGCGGGACACGTTCGCGTCTACCAGTACGTCAACGGCGCCTGGGTACAGCTCGGGCAGGACCTCGACGGCGAGGCCGCGGGGGATCGCAGTGGGTACAGCGTGAGCCTGCAGGGCGACCGACTGGCCGTCGGAGCGATTCAGAACGCGGGCAACGGTAGCAAGTCCGGTCACGTCAGGCTGTACCAACTCATCAATAGCACCTGGGTGCAGATCGGTCGCGACATCGACGGAGCCGCGCCGGGGGACCTCAACGGCCGCAGTGTAGACCTCGATGGGCGCCTCCTAGCCGTTGGCGCGGCGCAGAGCAACGCGTCGGCCGGGCAAGTCCGCGTCTACGACCTCGGGGGCCTGACTTCGGTCCGCCGCGAAGTACCAGCCTGGGCGGTGAACCTGCGACTGTATCCCAACCCCTTGAGCGCCGGCACGATACAGGTGGCCGGAGTACCCGCCGGAGAGGAGCCTTACTTCTTCCGCGTGGTGGATGCCCTCGGGCGGATGCAGGGCGAGGGGTGGGTTTCGAACACCCCTGCTTTGCCTGAGCTAACCCTGGCGGCGGGCGTGTACCAGGTAATAGTGACGGATGCAGCCGGTCGAAGCGCCGCGCGAATGCTCGTGGTGACTCGAAGTAAGTGAGTTGGAGGTAGGGTCTTCGGCAAAACGCCCCCCGAATATCTTTACCGCCATGCGCGCAACTCTCCTCTTCGGTATTTCAGTGATCGTAGCGAGCGCTTGCCGCCCCCAACTGCTCACCTACCAGCAGCCCTCCCCCGTCGATACGGAGACCCGACCGGTACGCCTCCTGGCCGACACGACGTTTACCACCCCGTCGGGCGTTTTGGCGAAAGCCGACTTCCCAGGCGCACGCTTGGCGAGTTTTAGCGAAAGCGGAACAGACACCCTGGGACGCACACTGTACCTCGCCGAGATTCCGGCCGAGAACCAGCCGATCAACGCGAGCCCCTGGTACGCCTTCCACCTCTCGGCCCCGACCGAGCGCGAGATCACGGTGCGGCTGACCTACCCCACGGAAGTCGGCAATCGGTATTTGCCCAAAACTGCCCCTGCCATTAGCGGGCCGTACACCTACGTGCCGAGCAGCAGCTTCGACACGACCGCCAATACGAACGACGTGCGACTTACGGTCGGGCCGGCGGGCGTGTATTTGAGCGGCCAGGAGATCATTAATTCGGACAGCGTACGGCGTTACGTGACAGGCTTGGTGCGCAACAAGGCCGGACTGCGCTGGGACACGATCGGCCTGAGTCGCCTCGGCAGGCCGATCTGGAAGCTCGACACCGGCACTGATGACGATGACAAGCGCCCGACCGTTATCCTTTTCACCCGCCAGCACCCGCCGGAGGTCACGGGCTTCATGGCCTTTCAGAGCTTCGTCGAGCGAGTCTTCGCCGATGACGCATTAGCAAAGGGCTTTCGCCAAAACCACCGAATCATCATCTTCCCGACCGTCAATCCGGACGGCGTCGATGAGGGTCACTGGCGCCACAACGCCGGCGGCATTGATCTGAACCGTGACTGGGGCTACTACCGCCAGCCGGAGGTGCGCCAGATCGTGACCTGGCTCCAGGAGCACACCCGGCAGGACCAGGTGGTCTGGGGGATGGACTTTCACTCGACGCAGTACGACGTGCTGTACACGCACGACCCGAACAAGGTGACGTTCAAGGGTGCAGACCTGCTCAATAAGTGGACAGATGGACTGAATGCCTTCGTGGCCGAGCGCTATGCTCCGCCGTATGAGCCGGCACGCACGAAGGTGGACTATTACTTCCCTGTGGTGGGCCAGGACACCTTACGCATCGAAGCCGAGGGCATCGGCAGGCCTACCAGCGCGAGTTGGATTGCCACGCACTACAAGGCCGTGGGGGTGACCTACGAGGTGGGGGACGAGCAGGATCGGGACTTTATTAGGGAGAAGGCGGAGAAGGCGGCAGAGCTTTGGATGGGGGTGTTGCGGTGAGGGACAATCGAAATTCGGTGTAGCTTTAGGAGATGGTCCACACCGCCCCACCCAGGAACGCAATCCCGAAATTCGACTTCGGTTGCATCGTAGCGCCCAACTGGCTCGTCGGTCGGGAGCGTGAACTAAAATTACTGTGTGCGAGGCTAACGGACGGCCACGACACGCATTTGGTCGGACCTCGGGGCTTCGGGAAATCCTCCCTCCTGCGAGGCGTGGCCCACCGTAGAACGGCAACCCAACACATCTGCGCGGAGGTCAACGTGGCGGGTTGCTACTCGGCGCGCCACCTCTGCGAATGCCTAGCCCAAGCCCTCGGAGCGGCCGCGGAAACCGTTGTAGGAGATCAAAGTATCGCCGCTTCACTACGGGCTTTATCGCTCCAGTTAACGGACACTGTCGACGCGAGCGAACTCATACGACGGGTACTGAATGGCGCCAACGAACTCGCGAGGTACCACGAGATCCGCTTTGACATTCTACTAGACGAGGCGCCGGAGGTAGAGCGCCAGTTCGGTCGCGCAGCCTGGGAAACGCTCCTCGACATGGCCGCGGCACAGACCCACGTGACCTACATATTTTCGAGTGTCGGAAGCCTCCCAATGGTCATGGACGCCTACCCTCGAACGCCGCTCAGTCACTTGAGCGGAGACGTGCTGTACCTGGGCGAGATCGCCGGGGAGGCGTGGCAGTACTTCCTGCGCCTGCCCTTCACCGAAACCGGTCGGCCACTCCTCGTACGAGCTGTCGAGCGCCTTCTCGTCCTCGCGCATCACGTCCCGTACAACGTCCAAAGGCTCGCGGCGGAATTGCACCGTTCGGCGAAGCAAGAAAACGGTGGCGCGTTGGGTGTAGAGGACGTAGACGCCGCCCTCGCAAGAATCGTAGACTCGGAGTCCCGGGTCTACCAACTTATGTTCGAGTGTCGGACGCCCCACGTCAAGAAAGTGCTGAGAGCTCTCGCTGGACTGCCGGAGCGGAGTGGTAGTAACTTAGGCTCGGCGTATCGATACCGAATAATCATGGGGGCTGCTCCTACACCTCCCCAGCTCGCCCAACGCGACGTCGATGCCCAGATAGGGTCGTTAGCAGAACTCACGAAAATGACCTTCGAAGAGCTTGTAGCGATGCTTACTTCTCTAGTCAAAGACGATACACTGAGGGTCACCGAACCACGTAAGGACTATCCGAACTTTGCTTTCGTCGATCCTTTCTTCGCCCACTGGATCAGTCGAAGTTCCGCGTAGGACAGAGCTCGCGTTGACTAGCCCTCAGCCCAAATACGTGGCGCGACGGTGCACAGGCCTTTGTGTCTCTTTGTGCAGAAGCTAAGCGCCTTCGTGTGAGCGAAGCGCCTTCGTGAGAAATTACCTCTACCAAGCCACACTGAAGCGAAGCTCGCTACTTCCCCCCGCCCCCCAGACAAAACCGCACCACCGTCCGCCCTGCCCCACTCTCAATCACCGGCTTCGTCCCGTGCTTCTCCAAGATCTTCTTGACGATATCCAATCCCATGCCCGTCCCCTCCCCCACCGGCTTGGTCGTAAAAAAGGGACTGAACACCTCCTCGCGATAGGCCTCCGGAATCCCCGGTCCATTGTCCTCCACCTCGACGCAGACACCTTCCGGCAAGCAGCGCGTGCGGACCGTCACCGTCGGCTTACCCGAAGTCCCATCAGCGGCCGCGTCGATGGCGTTGTCGATGAGGTTGGTATAGACCTGGTTGATCTGGCCGCCCCAGGCTGTCACCAGCGGAAGTGTGGTGTCGAAGTCCTTGGCCAAGGCTACGTTTTTGCGCTTGAACTTGTGCTTCAACATGATGAGCGTCGTGCGCAAACCCTCGTGCACGTCGAGCGGCTGCGGACCGGCGGCGCGGTCCATGTGCGTGTAGCTTTTCACCGAGCCGACCAACTCCGAGATGCGGCTCGCACCGTCGCGGATCTCGGCCGTGAGCACCTCGAGCTCGATGTTCTTCGCGATCCACTCCAAGAGGCTGGCCATGCTGCGGCCGTCGACGATTTGGTGGATTTGGTCGAGGTGACTTCCGTCAAAACGGGCGCTCACCAAAGACT
Organism: Lewinellaceae bacterium; assembly: GCA_963837005.1. Lineage (GTDB taxonomy): Bacteria > Bacteroidota > Bacteroidia > Chitinophagales > Saprospiraceae > CALDTK01. The sequence continues at coordinate 278,208 of CAWIMC010000020.1, read as the reverse complement.
CGACCATCTCGTCCTGCACGTCCAAGCCTCGGTCGCCCAACCAGTCCTCGATCGCCTCAGAGGCCTCGAGCCGGTCCATCGTCGTACGGGTATCGTCCTCGCTCAAGCGACGCAAGCGCTCGAAGATGACGCCATTGACAGCATCCACCTCCTCGGGCGTCACTTGCATGAGCATGATTCGCTTGAAGGATTCGGGCGTGGTGTGCAGCTGCTGATAGAGGGCTTCGGCACTCCGCACCACAGCTGCGGCCGGGTTATTCAGCTCGTGCGCCAGACCCGCCGATAGTTTCCCGAGGCTCATCATCTTCTCGTCTTGCGCACGGAACTCGGAGAACTCCCGGATGCGGTCACTCATGTTGCCGACCAAGTTCTGGACCAGCTGGTAGCTCTGCCGAACCATGTCGGTGTAGCAAGATTTGTCGATCTGGATTACGACCGTTTCTTCGCAGGCGCGCACGTTGCCGAGCGTCACCGTCATCCGGCTAAACGGCAGGACCCCCATCGTGTCCCCGGCCTTGCTGTCGCCGAGATCCTTGAAGCCCTTGTTGTTTTCCATCGTGAACTTGACGCGCCCGCTCACGATCACCGACATGGCGCTTACGGGGTCGCCAGCCTTCGCCATCAGGGCGTCCTGCGCGTAGCGAAAACACTGCGCCTGCGCGGCGACCCACTCCACAGCCTCTTGGGTTACGTCTTTAAAGATGGCAAACCCCATCAAGGTCTCCACGATGTTGGCAGGCATGGGCTCAGGTAGTACGCAGTGCGCCTCAATGTCGGGCGCGTCGGTCTCGGTAGCATTGTCAGCAGCAGTCGCGGTGGCCATACGGGGAGGTTTGCCCAGAGAACCCGAGCCCCGCAACACAGGTTGTACCGGGCACACGATCTGCAATCCCCGCCACTTGCCCGACACTACCCCACCCCAGGCCGCCCTCGTCGCTGCCCCCGCCGAACAAGAAGCCGCCACAGCTACCGCACTTGCCGAGCTGCACGACGAGCCTAGCCCCAGTACGCAATCCGATACTCTCCCCCTGCCCGAGCACTACACCGCCGTCCGTCAGCGCAGCGAGACCATCTGCGCCGAACTCCACCCCGAGGACTTCGTCCCGCAGCCGACCCCCGACGTAAGTCCGCCGAAGTGGCACCTCGCGCACAGCACCTGGTTCTTCGAGACCTTCGTCCTCCAGCCCAACGACGAATCGTACGAGCCCTACGACGACGCCTACGCCTACCTGTTCAACAGCTATTACGAGGCCGCTGGCCCGCGCATCCTCCGTACGCAGCGCGGCAACATGACTCGCCCCACGACGGCCGAGGTGTATGCCTACCGCAAGCACGTGGACGAGGCGATGCAGGACCTGTTTTCCCGAAAGGGGGACGACCCCGCCCTCCAACGCCTCGTCACCCTCGGCCTCCACCACGAGCAGCAGCACCAGGAGTTGCTCATCACGGACATCTTGTACATCCTGGGGCACAACCCGCTCTTCCCGGCTTTCGCCAAAACCAGCTTCCTCGACCACGACGCCCATTTCGCAGAGCCGTTGAGCTTTGCCGCCACACCCGTCGACGCCTGGGTCGAGATGCCGGCGGGCGTCTACGAGATCGGGCATGCAGGCGAGGGGTTCAGCTTCGACAACGAGTTGGGACGGCACCGCGTCTTCCTCGAGGCGTATCGCATCGCGCCGCAGGTCGTCACGGTGGCCGAGTACCTGGAGTTTATGCAAGAGGGCGGTTACGAGAAGGTGGAGTGCTGGCTGTCGGAGGGATGGGCTTTCGCCAAAACGCTCGACCAGCAGGCTCCGCTCCACTGGCACGTAAAGGATGGCGACTGGCATCAGTACACCCCGGCGGGCCTGTGTCCGCTCATTCTCGACGCCCCCGTCACGCACCTGAGCTACTACGAGGCCGACGCCTACGCCCGCTGGGTCGGCGCCCGCCTCCCGACCGAGTTCGAGTGGGAGGCCGCCCACGCCAAACTCGACTGGGGCCAGGTTTGGGAGTGGACCAGCTCCGCCTACGGACCGTACCCTGGCTTTACGACCGCCGAGGGCGCCCTCGGCGAGTACAACGGCAAGTGGATGGTCAACCAGCAGGTGCTTCGGGGTGCCTCCGTGGCGACGAGTCCCGGGCACTCCCGTGCGACGTACCGCAACTTCTTTCACGCCGACAAGCGGTGGCAGTACACGGGCTTGCGGCTGGCGCGACACGAATACCCTTAAACCACGCCGCCCCTAAATCGTTAGCTCGCCGTTGTGCACACCTGCTCGCCCATGTCGAGCAGCCGTATTCCACCGATCCCGCCGAGCATGCCCAGCGACCTTCTCCTCCCTACACTGACCACCGCCGACACGGAGTTCGGCGAGCACGTCCGCCAAGGACTCGCCGCCCCGCAGGCCCACCTTTCGAGCCGATTCATCTACGACGAGCGCGGTAGTAGACTCTTCCAGCGCATCATGGCCCTCGAGGCCTACTACCTCACGCGGGCCGAGACGGAGGTCTTCGCCACGTACGCCACCGAGATCGCCGCCGCCTTCGCCGCTGGCAGCCAGCGCCTCGAGGTCATCGAACTCGGCGCTGGCGACGGCTCGAAGACTAAGCTCCTCCTCGAAGCCCTCCTCGCGCAAGGTTCCGACCTCACCTACCGCCCCGTTGACATCAGCGCCGACATCCTCGATGTCCTCGGCGACGACCTCCAGGAGGCGCTCCCGAAACTTCGCATCGAGCCCCTGGTGGGCAGCTACCTCGACGTGCTCACGACGCTCACGCCCGCCCCGGACACGAAGCGCGTCGTGCTCTTCCTCGGCAGCAACCTCGGCAACTTCGACCTCGCCGGAGCCGAAGCATTCGTCGGCCAGATCAGCACTGGCCTTGCCCCCGGGGACCAGCTCTTTATCGGCATCGACCTCCGCAAGAACCCCCGCAAGATCCTCGCCGCCTACGACGACGAAACGGGCGTCACGGCAGCCTTCAACCTCAACCTCCTCCACCGTCTCCAGCACGAGTTCGACGCCGAACTCGACCTCAAAGGCTGGGGGTTCTATCCGACCTACAGCCCGGAGACGGGTGAGGTCCGCAGCTACCTCTACCCGGTCGGTGGCCCGCAACGCATCCGCATCCCCGCCCTCGGGATAGACCGTACGTTTACGACGAGCGAGGTCATCCACACCGAGGTCAGCCGCAAGTACAGCCGCCCTGAGTTGCCCGTTTTGGCGAAAGCCGCCAGCGCTAACGTGACGCGGGAGTGGACGGACCGAAAGGGCCTCTTTGTAGACGTGCTGATGGAGGTAGGGGCGTGTTAGACGAGCTCCGCCTACCGCCCCCGCAGCGCCCTTACCCCTTCCGCCCTCGACGAAAAGCCCGCCTCCAGCATCGCGCTCCCCATCGCCACGCCCCGCTCCCGCAGGCGCGCCACCTCAGCCAGTCGAAGGTGCCTCAGATAGCTTGACCATGTAGACGCTCCCAAGGCCACCACGAGGCCCGCGATCTCATCCGGCTCAACCCCGATCGAGCGCGCCGCCCGCACCGCATGAGCGTTCGGGTCCCGATAGCCCCGCCCGTTCTGCATCAGGTCCCGCAGCCGTCCGACGGACTCGTTCGCGACTTGCGTCAAAACCCTCGCCGGTACCATCGCCGAAAAGTGTTGCCGGTGAGCGACGCCTCGTAAAAGATACAGCAAGATGAGGCCAAAGCTCAACGAACTCGACGCGTAGAAACCCCGCAGGTGTAGCACCCCCACTCCAGAACTTTGGGCCACGACGAAATTGTACACCACGAAGGTAAAATTGAAGACCAGCAGCACCACCAGCACCCGCTGAATGTGCCGCAGTTGCCGCACCCACCAGTAGTCCCACCGCAGCTGATCCTCGCCGATCTCGCGAGCGCGGAACCGTAGGTACCGGTACGCCCCAAACAGGTACCCGAGGATACTCGTCAAAAAAATAAACTCCTCGAAGGTCGATGCCGCGAAGCCAAACAAGAAAGGTCTACGCAGACCATCCGCGCCGCTCACGAAGCAATAGACGTAGTACAACACCTGCGAAACCGGGAAGACGGCATGCTTGAGGTCTGTGCGGCGGAGGCGATAGGCAGGGAAGAGCGAGAGCTTGACGTAGTAAAACCAGCTCGGCCCGATGGTCCACGTCAGCCAGATGGGGAGGTAGTGCAAGCGCGGGTGGCGGGCCGTCACAGCTAAGTGCTCGAGGATGAGGTCGGCGACGCACAACCCAAAGGCGGTGAGCAGCAGGACGAAAAAGAGGTTGGCCGTCCGGTTGCCGGTACGCTTGACGAGGTACACGATCGCGGTGGCGATGGTCACGGTCAGCAGGCCCGCCTGCAGCCCGGCGGCAATCAGGTCGTAGCGAGAGAGGTGACGGAGTTCGAACAATCGACCGCCAAAGTAGACCCGTCACAGTTGGCCATCCGTCCACCGAACAACCTTGTCGTCTATCCGCGGCTTACAATAGTATGGCAACGACGGGATGGTGGGAACAGATCAAGGGCGTTTTCGCGACCGCGACCGAGTCCTCCGCCAAAGACCCCGTGGTGCACGCCACCCTCACGCGACATCGCGATCACGCCGCTGAGTTCGACACCTGGAACGCTGGCGTTGTCGCGCAGTCGATGCGGACGTGGCTCGGGGAAGCTTACGGGTACTACCTGCAGCATGGCCGCCCCCCGAGCGAGGCGATCGACTTCCTCGACACCCAGAGTTCGAAAGGGTTCGTTCTACATTTCGACGAGTTGCAGTACACCCTCCACGAGGCGCAAATGTTCCAGTTGACACTGCGCGAACGCGTCCTGCGGCCCGGCCCCGAGGGCGAGAAGCGCTACCGGACCCAGGTCGCCGACACGAAGACCTACCAGCAAGGTGACCAGACCGAGCGCACGGACCGCTACTACCTCAAGCCAGTGCTCGTCCCGCACGCCGACCCCGCCATCGCCGCGGCCCCCAACTCCCACACCGCCGATCAATTCGGGCAGGGCTTCGGGAATATTCTCATCGAGCTGGTGGTGCGTGACGAACGGCCATGGCGGTTGCGGTTCTCGGCAACCATCTACCACGACAGGGTCTACCAAGAGGCAGAAGGTTTTGGGGCGCTGGTGACTGTGCTTACGCAATGAAGGCCCCCTACTCCCACGCGACGCCGACCTTTCCTTCCGGCATTTGTGCGCTGATCGTCCGCCACAGCAGGTCCTTGAGCTTGTCGAGCCCCTTGCCTGTTACGGAGCTGATGAAGACGTGCGGAACGCCTTCCGGCAAAACCTCCCGCATCTCGGCCTCTAGTTCGTCGTCGATGAGGTCGGACTTCGTAAGGGCGAGAAGGCGCGGCTTGTGGAGGAGTTCAGGATTGTAGGCCTCCAACTCACGCAACAGAATCTCGTAGGTGCCGATCATGTCGTCGTTGTCGACGCTGATCAAAAACAGTAAGGTGGCATTGCGCTCGATGTGTCGCAGGAAGCGGTGCCCGATGCCCCGTCCCTCGGCGGCCCCTTCGATAATCCCAGGGATGTCGGCCACGACGAAGCTCTTGCCATCGCGATACGGCACGACCCCGAGATTGGGGACGAGCGTCGTGAAGGGGTAGGCGCCGATCTCGGGCTTGGCCGCCGTGATGACGCTGAGCAGCGTGCTCTTGCCGGCGTTTGGAAAGCCGACCAGGCCGACGTCGGCGATGACCTTTAGCTCGAGCACCTTCCAGCTCTCGATGCCGTCCTCGCCGGGCTGGGCGTAGGTCGGAGCTTGGTGGGTGGAGGTTTTGAAGTGCTGGTTGCCGCGACCGCCCCGCCCACCGGGCAGCAAGATCTGCTGCTCACCGTCGTGCGTGATCTCGAACGCGACCTCGCCGGTCTCTACGTCGCGGGCGATCGTGCCGAGCGGCACGTCGAGGATGTAGTCTTTGCCGTCTTTGCCGGTCGCCTGATTCGAGCTACCGTTGCTGCCGTCCTCAGCGGCGACGTGCTTGGAGTACCGCAAATGCAGCAGCGTCCACATATGGGAGTTGCCCCGCAGGATGACGTGCCCGCCGCGGCCGCCGTCCCCGCCGTCCGGCCCGCCGTTGGGGATGCCTTTCGCGCGGTAGAAGTGCGACGACCCCTGCCCCCCCTTGCCGGAGGTGAAGTTGATCTTGACGTAATCGACGAAGTTCTCGTTGGCCATAGCGCTGTTGTGTGTACGCTGCCTAGGCTTGTTTGCCGGTGGTGACCCCGTCGATCACGCCGCACAACGCACTATAGACATCGTCGATGTCGCCGACGCCGTTCACCCGTGCGGCCTTCTCCCGACCGTTGTAATAGTCGAACACCGGCGAGGTTTGCTGCAGGTAGACCTGGTAGCGCTTCCGGATCGTCGCTTCGTCGCGGTCGTCGGCCCGCCCCGAGGTAGCTCCCCGGCCGAGAAGCCGTTTCGTGATCTCGTCCTCATCGACGTCGAGGGCCAGCAGCACGTCGACACCCGAGTCATAGCCCGACAGTAAGTGGTCGAGCGCCTGCGCCTGCGCCACCGTCCGCGGGAAGCCGTCATAGATAAAACCCGCCGCGTCGGGGTGGTTCTCGAGTTTGCTGCGGAACATCCCGATGGTCACCGTGTCCGGTACCAACTGTCCAGCGTCCATGTAGCGCTTGGCCTCGGTACCGAGTTGGGTCTGGCCTTTGATCTCGGCACGGAACAGGTCACCGGTGGAGATGTGGACGAGGTCGTACTTCTCGGCGAGCCGGAGGGCTTGTGTGCCTTTCCCGCTACCGGGAGGTCCAAAGAGTATCAAGTTGATCATAGGCGTCACGACGAAGTGGGCAAGGTAAGCACCCCCGACGAGTCTAGCGGCACCCCTACCCTCACGCAGTCTTACTTGCCCTTCGCCTCCAGTCCCTGATCTAGGCGGCACTCTACGACGCACCGTGCGCCGGCCAGTCGCTGCGACCAGTACTCGGAGGTACTCACGTTGTCGCGTACGATGCCCCGCGACGAACTCGAGTGCACCATCTCCAGGCCATCGCGACCATTGGCGACCACGATGCCGACGTGATTGACGCGCCCGTCGCCATTGGCGAAGTACACGAGATCACCGGGTTTAGCTTGCTTCGGGCTCACGGCGCTGCCCTGCTTGGCCTGGCTCATCGAAACGCGGTTGAGGCCAATACCAAAGTCGCGCAGCACGTGCCGCGTAAAGCCCGAGCAGTCGAAGCCCTCCGCCGTGGTGCCGCCGTAGTGGTAGGGCGTTCCGATGTATCCCTCCGCGGCGACCTCAACCCCGTGACGCAGCCAGGCCTCCTCCGTAGCGAAGTCCTCGCGGGAGGTTGGAGCCGCCGCCGCTGCGGCGGGCTTGGTGCGTGTTCGGCTGGACGAGGAGGTTTTGCCGGAAGGCGACGGGGCGTTGGTTTTGGCGTAAGCCTTATCACCAGCGCCGCGACGGCCACTGGACTTGCGACGGGATGACTTGCCGCCGGTACTCTTGGACTCGCGGCTGGGGGCATTGGCGGCTACGCTCGACTCCCGCGTGAACGGTCGGCGCTCACCGCTGCGTGAGGCAACTCGTCGGCGCTTGTCTTTGCGGCTGAGGCCGGGGAAGAGCGGTCCGCCATCCTGCGGAACCGTCTGTGGGTAATGTTGGCGAGAGCTAGCCGCGGAGCTGCGCAGCCCCTCGTTGGCTTGGCAGCTAGCGAAGGTCATTAGCCCTACCAGGCAGCAGAGCGCGAGAAGACCTGGGGGGAGGACACGGGGGGACGAAGAGGACATGTGTTTGGGTGTGTTTGTTCGTCCCTTTGTACGGCTCGCGAAGGCTTCGGGGTACGGGTCGGGGGCCCTCGACTACACCCAAACGCCCCTCAGCGCAAGGGTTAGTACGCGTGTGGACAGTTTGCGTGAGGCAACGGTCGACCCCGGTGAGGCAACGGCGAGTGCAACGGATGGCGGGGGGGCACACCTCGCTACTGTGTCTTCGTAAGGGTTAGCTGCGGACTATCGGAGGGCACGATGTTTATCCGCGAGGCCGATACGCCGCGGTAGCGCAACAGTCGTTGTAGCGACGTGCACTGCTCGGCGGTGGTTGCGGAGACCGTAATGCGAGCCTGCACGTGTTCCCTCAAGACCTCCGCGAGCCGGTCGACGTCTCCTACCGAGCACGGTTCGACGGCGTACGCGTCCCCGCTCGGCGAGAAGTTGATGTTGGTGAGCGGGAAGGTGGCCATAGATTCGGTGCCTTCCATAAAGAGATCGATATCGCTCGACAGACCCGTATAGCGGCCGGTCGTGAGGAGAGGGACGCCAAACTCGCTTAGGGGGGCGCCCGCGACTAGGGGACCACAAACCGCGCCGTCGCGATCAGCTCCGACATCACTTGCGCCGAGGAGTGCCGCTGCTGGGGGCGGGGGCGGCAGGATTGGCGCGGCCGGCGCGGCGATGGTCAGTGGTGGGTCGAGTGCAGCGTCGGTGATCCTCTCGAGCGGAGCCGAATCCTCAAGGGCGACTGTGGGGGTCACCCCTTGCTCCGTCGCGACCATCGCCGTTTCGTTTTCGGCACCGCAGCCGCGCAAGAAGAACCAGAACAACAGCAGCGCCAGGAGCCCGAGCAGCCCCCAGACCCACCAGCCGACCCCTGCTCCGTCGCGGGTCGCCAGGGAAATGGGTGCCACGGGAGCGGGTGCCACGGGGGCAATCGCTACCGGAGGCACGAGCGCGGCGGCCCCGGCTCCCGCCAGTGACAGCAAGAAGGGTACCACCTCGTCGGTCGGACAACTCCGCCCCACTTCGCGCCCCGACTCATCGTGTAGCACGTTGACGTAGCGACCGTCCTCATCTACTATCCGCTCGTAGTACGATGCATCGTCTACTAAGCGCAAGGCTCCAGAGAGCTCCCGATCACGCGATTTGGCCGTAGAATAGCCCTCAGATCGAAGGCGTATGGCCTGTCCTTGGTCGAAGATCGCGAAGTAGTAGAGTCCGTCGTCGTGGTGGAAGAGGGCCACGCGATTGACCTTGTCATTGATCTTCCGACGCTGGTAAGCACTACACGCAAGATAACCTTCTTCGAGTCCTGAATCCAGGACCGGCGTCCCCTCGGATAGAGGTGGCAACGGAGTGGATACGTCCGTAACCGGAGAGACGGTGGCGGGGGTAGCCCACGACAGGGGTGACCGCTTTTAGCTCCTGATCGGCGGAGGAGGCGTCGAGTGCACCACCTATTCCAGCGGCGGCAGCGAGTCCCAGCCCTGCCGACGCGCTACCACTGGCCGTTGCAAGACTGCCGGTGCCAGCGTCGAGCGCGGGGAGTGCTGAGGGAGACGCAGAGACGGCATCCGTTTCTTTGGTCGCGAGTGGAGTAAGCCCGGCATCCGCGCGGGCGGCCCGCCGACGCTCGGCGAGCGCGAGAGAGGCCTTACTCAGCGGCGGCAGGAAGGCCAGGGCGGCAGCCTCGGTCCGCACCAGGCAGCTTCGCCCAATCTCTTGGCCGTTTTGCGCCTTTAGCGTCGTATAGTAGAACTGTCGCTGCGTTTCTACCCCGTAGCGCTCCCGCTTGCTGCGATTGCGAAGCACCGACTTTAGACCTACCTCTCTGGCGCCGAGGGTTGGGTAACCTTCGGAGCGGAGGGCGATCTCCCCGGCGGCATCGAGCACGGCGAAGTAGTGTTTGCCATTGCTGTGCGTGAAGTAGATGATGTCACGGTGCGTGGGGTGCGGGCTGTCCTCTCGGCGAGCAGCGTACGCCGAGCAGACGAGATAATCGTCGTCGCGCTTTGGGGTGTCTGTAGCTGCTGGCGCGGCAAGGGCTGCGGCGCCCTTCGCGGGAAAAAGGGCCAGGGCGGCAGCCTCGCTATCTTGTGCGCAGCTCCGCGCAATCTCCTCACCGTTCTGCGCGGTGATGATCACGTAGTGCCGACCCTCTTCGGTGAGCATACAGTACCGCCCCCGCTTGGTTCGGTTACGATCCACGCTCTTCATACCTACCGCCCGTGCCCCAACGTTTGGGTAGCCCTCCGAGCGAAACAGTAGGTCGCCAGTCTCAGAAAGGGTTAAGAAATAAAATCGCCCATCGCTGTGTACGAAGCTAACCATCCGCGGAAACCTCTCCTCCACCACGTCTTCTAAGCGACTTTGGTACACATCACAGGGCAGGTAGTCGTCGCTCATTCTGTTGGGGACCATAGTTGCGTAGCGATAGCTTCAAGAAAAGCGCGGCTTAAGAGGCAAATGCTTACACATGCAAAAGATATTTAATGTTTCTATTTTCCCTCTCGCACGATAGCTCAACACCTCGTTAAAGGTAGCTAATACAACTCAACTATCGGATTTATACCCCTTCTCGAGTAATAGGTACATCGAGACTCGGACGACTCTCCCGCGGGTACCGGCTCACTACTATGGCCGTCGAGAGTTCTCGAAAAAATACCCTTATCACCGTAGGGCGACGTCCCGTGGCAGCACAGTTTTAGTAGGTAGTTCGGACGCTCTTAGACGCTGCCCTCCCAAGATGGGTCAGCCTAGGCGATAAGCGTCGGTATCCCGTAGGTAGGGCAATCGCGCTCGTAGCTCTCGCAAACGGCTCAGGTCTATGTCCACAATACTCGCGCCCGTACTAGACCCGAGGTCAGCGAGTAGCGCACCACTGCCATCTACAGCGAGGCTATCGCCAACGTAGGTGAGACCATTGCCATCGACACCGACGCGATTAAGTCCGAGGACGTAGGCTTGGTTCTCGATAGCGCGGGCCTGGAGGAGGGTCCGCCAGTGGAGGCGGCGCGGCTCTGGCCAGTTCGCGACGTAGAGGGCGATGTCGTAGCGCGTACCCACATTGTGTGCCATCACCGGGAAGCGTAGGTCATAACAGACTTGCAGGAGCCAGCGCCACCCGGCATACTCGACGATGACCGGGTCGGGTCCACCGCACTCGTAGACGTCCGCCTCACCGGCCGGGCGAAAGAGGTGACGTTTGTCGTAGCTACCGAGCACCTCCCGGTCGGCGACAAAAAGCATGCGATTAGCGAAGCCAGTCTTGGTGGTGTACACAGTGCTTCCGCAAAAACCTGCCTTGTAGCGCACCGACCACTCGCGGAGCTTCCCGAGGGACCTCTCGCCGATGTCTGCCGAGACAGCGCCGGGCGACATCGTAAACCCCGTCGAGAACATTTCGGGCAGGACACAAACGTCGAAACCTCCTTCGACGGCGTCGAGGGAGGCTTCGATGAGCGCAAAGTTCGCGTCGGGATCCTGCCAGACGATATCGTATTGGAGGAGGGCGACGCGCATCGCGGGTGTGGTAGTTTATTTCTTCGCGGCAGCAGCAGCAGCGGGAGCCTTCGCGGCACCGGCAGCGGGCTTCTTGGCACCGGGGCCGCCAGCTTCTTTGGCGGCAGCGGTAGCGGCGGAGCGAAGGGCACGAGGAATCTCTACCATGGCGACAGGGATAGCCCCATTGCTCATGATCTGCACGCCCTCTGGCACGGCGATGTCGCGCACGCGAACGGCTTCACCGAGTTCGAGCTTGCCGATGTCAACGGTGAGCTCGTCGACGAGTGCCCCTGGGAGCGTCTTGACCTTAACGGTCCGTACGCTCTGGATGAGGCGACCGCCACCCTTAACACCGGGCGAGACGCCTACGGTACGGAGTGGAAGCTCAACCTTCACTGCATGGCCTGCCTCGACGAGGAGGAAGTCCATGTGCTCGATGTCTTCAGTAGTCGGGTGGTACTGGACATCTTTCAGGATGGCGCGCTGGTCGGCACCATTCAGCGTGAGGTCGACGACGTTGAAGCTCGGCGTAAAAACCAGCTTGCGGACGTCGGATAGGGTTACGGTAAAGTGCTTGGCATCGCCCTGGCCGTAGGCCACGCACGGAATAAGCCCCTTGGCGCGGTCGGCCTTAGTTGCTTTCTTACCAGTATCTTGGCGGGGTTCGCCACTCAGTTGGAAGGTGTTCATCGCCTGCCGCTTTTTTCGATCGGGGGCGCAAATGTACGCGAATTATGCATGCAGCGTACCCATTCGTTATCTCCGACGTGTTTCGGGCTTCTGTTTGATGGCGGCCCGAACGTGCGACAGCTGTTTTGGCGAAAGCCCTCAGACAGGTGCTGGCCCCTAATGTCGTGCAGGCGCCGTGGTACGTCTACTGTCTTTGCGGTAGGTACCTTGCGCCGCGGTCGCCACGTTCGGACCTTCGTACTCTCCAAACCTGCTTCTTATGCTCCATTCGGTCCGTTGCACCCTACTACTGTTTGTGCTGGCCGTCGGGTTGTGGAGCGGATGTCGCGAACAGACGATCAGCGGACCGGATGTCGAGGAGCCGCCCATCAGACTACGGGTCGACCAGCGCCTCCAGCCGTACTTCGACCGCTTCGAGGAAGAGGCCAAACTCCGTGGCATCACCGTTGACCTGAGCGAGCGCCAACTTACCGCCGCGATCGATACGCTCGACGAAGATGGCGTGGTCGGGACGTGTACGTTCAATATCCAGGAGCCGAACGAACTCACCGTCGACGCTCGCCTGTGGAACAACCCCAACGTGGGCGATCTCCTGAAGGAGTACATCGTGTTCCACGAACTCGGACACTGCGAGCGCATCCGCAAGCACCGCGAAGACGCCGACCGCAGCAATGTCTGCCTCAGCATCATGGCCAGTGGGGTGGGCGGGTGCCGCGACGTGTACACGACGGCTACGCGGTCGCGGCTGCTCGACGAGCTGTTCGACCTTCAGTACTACGGAGATTTCGAGTAGGTTGCCGGTATGTATGACAGGGTGTTGCGGCTCAAGCACTGGCAGTTTTTCGCGATTGGCTTTGTCGTGCCGGGACTGTTTGGCCTTGGCGCAATGGTGTGGTGGTTTCGGAGCATCCTTCGCCTCGAAGGCCAGCTAGCTCAGTCCGCGGAGGACCCTTTCGTTGTCTTCGACGGACTGCAATCGGTCATGTTGTGGACCTACGCCCCCTTACTGATCAGCTTGATTTTAGGATGGGCATGGTACGGGGTATGCGCTGGGGTACGTGCTGCTGCTGGGCGGGTACTACTGGATGTTTAGCGAGTTCGTCTCCGCCGTAGACAGGGCGTGTGGCGATACAGATGGCCTAGGCATTCTGGTTGGCGGGTTTGCGCTCTTTTACTTGCTCGCGTTTGCTCTTTTGGGGGTGTCGATCTACGTGACGATCGCTGCTGCCAAGATTTACGTGAGTGCCCAGCGACCGTACTACCGTGACTCCGGGGCAATGGTGATCGCTGTCATCGCGATGCTCTACTGGCCAATCGGCATCTGGTTTCTACAGCCAAAGATCAATGTTTTGGCGCAAGCCGCAGACGACTACGCTCGCACCGGTGTGCCGCCCCTGCCCGCAGTACCGCAGTACTACTAGACCTCACGCTAGCCTTCGGCAGCAGCTTCCAGTTCCGCCTCGGCCTTCGCGCCAGCCCCCTCGCCGATCTCCTGGCTCTCGCCCTCGTACTCGGTGCTCACCACGTGGGCGTTGTAGCCTTGCTCCCGCAACCACTTCGAAAAGACGGCCGTGTAGCCGTGGGTCACGAAGACGTTCTCACATCCCGTCGCCTCGATGGCGGTGTTGAGTGAAGGCCAGTCGCAGTGGTCCGAGAGCACGAAGCCCCGGTCTACGGCCCGCCTCCGACGGGCACCACGCAGCGCCATCCACCCAGAGGCAATGCCGGTGCTAGCAGTCTTGAATTTCTTCGCCCACCCGCCGTTGATGGCCCCCGGCGGCGCAATCACTAAGCTCCCGATATAGTCCTCTTTCGGGACCTCTTTGGTAGACCTAATCGTCGGCGGCAGCTTAACGCCTTGCGTCTCCAGCACCTCGTTCATGTTTGCGATCGCGCCGTGGGTGTAGATGCGCCCGATGCTCGTGTCGAGGTTGGCGATGATGCGCTGGGCCTTCCCGAGGCTGTAGCCCGTCACGAGGGCTGTTTTGCCTTGAGCAGCACACGCCCGCCACCACTCATTGATATCGGCCATGATCTCGGCCTGCGGTCGCCACTTGTAGATCGGCAACCCGAACGTCGTCTCGGTAATGAAGCTGTGACACTTCACCACTTCATAAGGCTCCGAAATGCCGTCGTCCTCGAGCTTGTAGTCGCCCGTAAAGCACCACACCTCCCCCTTGTACTCGCACCTGATCTGCGCCGAGCCGATGATATGCCCGGCAGGATGGAAACTAAACTTGACACCGTTGATGGTCCGGCTTTCGCCAAAACCTACCGACTCGACATTGATGTCCCCCAGTCGGTGCTTCATGATGGCCGCGGTCCTCGCCGTCGATAAGTAGTGGTCGTGACCCCAACGCGCGTGGTCGGAATGACCGTGCGAGATCAGCGCCCGCGGCACGGGGCGCCAGGGGTCGAGGTAGACATCGGCCTGCTCGCAGTAGATGCCGCGGTCGGTGAAGGTGAGGAGGGCCATACCTATGGAAGGGCACGGGGGGCGCCGTGGTTCTCCCCCGCGCCCCCCATGCCTAAACCCACGACTCTCTCCGACGCCGTTACTCCCTCCCGACCTGCCGCACCTGCAAAGCCTTCGGACAAGCATCGTCGTCGCAGTCCGCCTTGCCGTCCCCGTCGTCGTCGATGCCGTTATCGCAGATCTCGGCCGGGCAGGCGAACAGGATCTTCACACAAATCTGGGGGGCCCCACAGGAGGGACCGGAAGGCTCCATACAGACGGTACCGGTGGCCCCGGGGCTGACGCCGCCGAGGTTGAGCCACATGGTCCGTGAGTTTTGGCCGGCGCCGATGGTTCCGAGGGTCGTAGTCCACGTGTAGCGCGTGGCGCCGCTGATGGCCGGGACGGTGAGACGATTGTTGTTGCCCGATGGGCATACTTCGTATACGCAGCCACCAATCAGCGCCGGACCTACGCGGTGGATTCGTCCGACGGCGTCGCGGAGGCTAACCTCGTAGCTGCCCCATAGCAGGTCGGGGACGACGAGGCGGCGGGCGGCATTCGGGACGAGAGCACTTTGGGCGGCGTCCCAGGTGGCTCCGGCGTCGAGGGAGACATCGTACGGGCCACTGCCGAGGAGGCTAGCGTCGAGTTGGAGCGTGATGGAGCCGTCGGCTCTGGTGCAACTGGTGGCATCGGCCACGGAGAGGAGGGTGCCGCCGAGCTGGCCGAGTTGGAACATGGCCAACTGGGCGTCGGCGCCGCCGGCGTTCGAGGACTGCGCCGCGCGCTGTGTCGAGAGACTCCCGGCGTTCGCCGGACCCGCGATGGCGACGAAGCCGTCGCGCACGTGGAGGTCGCGGATTTCGTCGTTGCTACTGCCGCCGTAGTAGGTGGCGTAGGCAACGGTACCGCTGGTGCGCATCGCCACGAGGAGGCCATCCGAGCCCCCGGATTTCGCTGCCTGGGCCGCAGTGGCCGTCGTGATGTGCGAGAGGCCCGCACTGCCGGTCGTACCCCCGATGTACAGGAGGTCGTTCTGGAGCGAAATGGACGTGAGTTCGTCGTTGCCGCTGCCGCCGAGGTAGGTACTCCAAAGGAGGTCGCCAGTGGGATTGAAAGCAGCTACGACGCCGTCGGCGCCGCTTGCCTTACCGCCCTGGACGGCGTTGACGGCCGGGAAGTTGCTGCTCGAAGTGCTGCCGGCCACGTAGGCGTTGAACGCTGCGTCGACAACGACCCCGGGGTAGCGCCCGACGTTCTCGGAGCCGGAGCCCCCGAGGTAGGTGCCGTAGACCTGTGTTCCGTTGATATCGCTGCGGAGGACGAAGAGGTCAGCGTTGCCGGCGTACGCTCGTTTTGGCGACGACAGGAAGCCGCTGTTGGACAGACCGACGCTGAAGATGTTCCCAGGGACGACCTGTGTCTCGTAAAGGATATCCTCGGCGGGACCGCCGACGTAGGAGCCCCGCAGGAGTCCTCCGGTGGCTGAGAACCAGGCGTAGAAACCGTCGCCGGCCCCGCCGTAGGCGGCCTGGTGCGGGAAGCGGGTAACTAGGTTAGAACTGAAGGTCTGCCCCGCGACGACGACGCCGCCGTTGTCGGTGGCATTGATGCGCACGGGCGTGTCCTCGCCGTTGCCGCCGTAGAAGGTCGCCCACGCGAGGGCACCGTTTCGGCGCAGCTTGACGAGCACGATGTCGCCGTTGCCGCGGGCGCTCGACTGGTAGCTCGTCGGACCGACGATCGGCAGGGTCGGGGCGCTGGTGCGGAAGGCGACGTAGATGAAGGCTCCGTCGAGGCTGGAGGTGATGCCCCAGGCGTCGGACTCCCGCGCCGAAGACCCCAGGTGGGTACTCCAGAGGATCTCACCTGTTTTGGCGACAGCCGTCACGAAAACGTCGTCCCCGCCGGCGTAATAGCGCTGGAGCGCGCTCACCGAGGCCGGGAAGTTGCTGGACTGCGTGGTCCCAACGTAGAAGGCGGTGCCGTCGTCCATGACGGTGACTCCGTAACCCTCGTCGTTGCCGCTCCCGCCGTAGTAGGAAGAGTACTGGCGCGTGAGTTGTGAAAGCCCGAAGGACGAAAGGCCCATGCTGATTACCAGCGTGAGCAAAACCCGAATAAGACGTAAGCGTAGCATGTTCATTATCGTCCTATTCTGTGTTCGATCTGCATGCCGTTACAGTCGGAGTCCTCACAGTCGATGTAGCCGTCGCCGTCGTCGTCGATGCCGTTGGCGCACAGCTCGACGACCGTCGGGCACCCCTCGGAGGGCTCGCCGGTATGGAAGGTGAGCAGCGGAATGGCGTTTCCGAACTGACTAGGGTTAAATGCCTTGCTGATGACCTCCCGCTTAACGGTACCGTCTGGGAGTACGTAATTTGGATACTTCACGACGACTACGTAGTTGAAGTTGCGGCCATAGGGTAGACCAAAGTGCACGTTGTGGGGATTCTGCGTACCGCGGCCGTTGCCGCCGGATACCTCTCGAATACCACTGAGCACGCGGCCCTGGCAGTCCGTAAGCACCACCGTCGCGCCTAGGGCCGGTCGGCGCTTCCCTGCCGCCATGTATTCTGGTCTATTGTCCCAAATCTGTGCCTGGAGCACATTCTTTGTGTAGTCTGCTGTAGTCGACTGATACAGATCGTTGATGTACATCTGGTTTGGCCCGGAGGCATTCATGTAGACGTCCAAATCGCCGTCATCATCGATGTCGACGAACAATGTCGCAAAACCTTCGAAATTCTTGCCCATATCTGCCTTCTTGTCCAAAACGAAGGTCATCGGTTGTCCGACGTCAATGCCGAGGACAGGATCGTTGATTTGGTTGATGTACAGGTAACTACGACGATTCCCGACCAGCAGCAGGTCAATATCACCATCGTTGTCTACATCACCACCTGCAGCCTCATTAATTTTTTCTGTGAATGATGTAGGTATACCGGTCGAATTTTGCGTGCCGAGAGGATTCCACTTACCGAGATCATTTCGGAAGAACTGATTCAAATCATTCTCCGTCCAGAAGACATCAAAATCGCCATCGTTATCGAAATCGTAGATGGCGTTAGAACCCTTGCTGCCATTCTCGGCCTGTGCGAGGTCCACGCCGTTAAGAAACGTACCGCCCTGGTTGAGGAAGAAGTCGTTCTCGTCGCGCTTACGCATGAAGATATCGACCCAGCCGTCGTCGTTGATGTCGACAAAGGCGCCGTAATCCCCGTCTGTAGCCGTCTGGTTGAGTCCGAGCACGACGCTGGCGCCGTTGCGTTGCGTGGCATGCGTAAACAGCGCCGTATTTGCCTTCCCCGTGCGTAGTCGGTTGCTGTGGTTGATAAAGTCGTTGCGGAGGACATCGACACCGTAGTTGTGGTTGTCGAAGATGATGTCGAGGTCACCGTCGCCGTCGAAGTCGAGCAGGCCGAGACCTTCGGCGTTGAGGCCGTCGTAGACGGGACATTCTACTCCCGCACCCCAGCCCATAAAAACGGGCTTTGTGCCACCCAAGCCATTCCCGAAGGTCCCTGTGGCAGGATGCTGGAAATAGACCTCGATGGAAGCACCGTCACTGTTGGGCGTCGATCTATTGCGGACGAAGTCTAAGTAACCGTCGTTGTTAATATCCCCGAAAACCGCGCTCCTCTCCATAACCTGGTTGAGGAGTCGAGGTGCGAGCGTGGTCGTGACATCGTCGAAGACTTTCGACCCGTTCTGCCGAAACAGATGCGATTTAAAACTTTCATCATTCGTGTTGACCAGCAGATCGAGATCATTATCATAATCGAAGTCGTAAAAGCTCATGCCCGCGAGCTTGACCCCGGAGAGGGCGATCTTATACTTGCTAGCCTCGTCGGTCCAGTTCGTAAGACTCGCCGCCGTCGTGTTCACTTTCGTCAGGCAGATTTCGTCGAACTTTGCCCCCGCAGCCGCGCCCGAGTAGATCCAAATATTGAGCTGGGTAGTGCCTGCCGGCAAGCTACCCGTGAAGATGGTATATTCTACATAGCCGGAAGTGGTAAGTGGCGTTCCAACAACTTCTCCTATTTCAGTACCTGCGGCGTTGAGAAAATCGATGCCTACAGCGGCAAATTGGCCTGGCGTTCCTAATTTCCCGAAATACGTGAGCTTGTAGGTGTCGGTGATCTGCACGCCTACTCTCTGCGATGTGGATGCATTATTGGGCAAAGAGAGTGCTTTCGTGCCCGCAAAGGCATCCGTCGTTATGACCGCGCCGCCCCCGAACCACCAGTCCGTGTTACCGTTCTCCAGCCCAGAGTTTTTTAGCAGGCCACAATCAGCTACAGTTTCGACACTGCCCTTACCATAATGTCGTACATCAGCCGCATTTATAGGTGCTATAGCCATTCCAAGCCCTAGTGCCGCTATGCAAATTACTCCAAATAATGATAGGATCTGAGACAGCGAGAGCCCAAATCGGATAACATGAAAGTTCGACTGGGGGGATGAAGACATTCGTCGGGACATTTCTGTATCCCTTCAATGAATGTGCCATTGGCAGCCAGAACCGAGTCACTAACCTTGAAGTTAGTATGTTATAGGTACTTCCCCAAGGTATTCTCACCAAACAAAGCTTTCCCGGCTACTCGAAGCGGACGACCCGCCCCACCACTGGCTCCACTACGGCTTCCTCACGCCCGCTAGTTTTGGCGTAAGCCTTCAGAAGTCGAATCGGCTCCCCCGCTGGCTCCTGGCTCAAGTCGTACGTCCCGAAGTGCATCGGGAAGAGCTGCGCCCCACCGCAGGTCGCGAACCCTGCCCAGGCCTGCTCGGGACTGGTGTGGGCGCCCTGCATGAACCAGGCAGGTTTGTAAGCCCCGATCCCGATCATGGCTAGGTCAAGGTCCCGGAAGTACTTCGCCACCTCAGCAAAGTGCGGCGAGGCAGCCGAGTCCCCGCCGAACCAAACTTTGCGCTCGTGGCCCTCGAGCACGAAGCTGCCCCAGAGTCGCCGGTTGGTGTCGGTGAGGTAACGTCGGCACCAGTGCTGCGTAGGCATGAAGCTTACCTGGGGTTCGTCCCGCGCGGTGTCGTAGCGCTGGTACCAACCGGCCTCCGTGACGGGCTGATCACGTTCGAGCCAGGGCCGAATTACATCGCCGAGATGAAGTGGCGCCAGCACCCGAAAGTCGAGTTTTTGCGAAAGCTGCCTGATGGTCCGCTCGTCGCAGTGGTCGCGGTGGTCGTGACTCAGCAGCAAGTAGTCGATGTGGCCGATCCCCTCGACGGTGTACGGCACCGGGACGCGGCGTTTGAGCAGACCCAAGCGGTGCCAAACTGGATCAGTGAGGTAACGCACGCCGTCGAGCTGGATGAGGAAGCAAGCGTGCCCAAACCAGCACACCCAATCGCCGGACTGGTGGATGTCGTCGCGCTCCACGGGCGGGGCGTAGTCGTCGTGTCGCTTCTCGGTGGCCTGCGGGTTGGGGCGCGTGAGGTAACGGAGCACCTTGCCGAAGCCTACCTCGATCTCGGTCTCGTAGGCGAGAAATCGGCCCTGGTCGAAGGGTGTCCCAGGCCAGGTCAGGTGAAAAGTTTCGAGCGCGGGATTAGAGAGGAAGTCCATTGGGAGAGCGTTAAGCGGCTACAGAACCCCCTCACAGTGACAACCGTTACCTTTGCGCCCGCAAATCACAAAATTGCCCCCATGTTTAAAGTCTTAGCCATTCAAGTCCTGGCCGTCACGATGCTCGCCATCGGCACGCTCCACGCCCAGATCTCTACCCCGGCCCCGAGCCCCGCCGCCAAGGTGATGCAGACCGTCGGCCTCACCGACGTCACCGTCGAGTACTCCCGCCCCGCCATGAAGGGCCGCACCATCTTCGCCACCAACGGCCTCGTGCCCTACGGCGAGCGCTGGCGCACCGGTGCCAACAAGAACACCGTCGTGACCTTCTCGAAGCCCGTCACGATCGGCGGTAAGGAGCTCAAGGCCGGCGACTACGCCCTCTACACCAAGCCAATGGCCGGCGACTGGGAAGTCTACTTCTACTCCGACGCCACCAACTCCGGCATGCCCCGCGAGTGGAGCGACGACAAAGTAGCCGCCAAGGTGATGGCCAAGTCGATGAAGGTGGACCACAAGATGGAGAACTTCACCATCATGTTCGACGAGATCACCGGCGAGGGTGCCAACATGTACCTCGGCTGGGACCAGACCATGGTCGCGATCCCGTTCATGGTCGGTACCGACAAGGAGACCATGGCGAGCATCGAGCGCGTCATGGCCGGACCGAGCGCCAACGACTACTACGCCGCCGCCAGCTACTACGCCGATACCAAAAAGGACTCCAAGCAAGCCTACGAGTGGATCAAGAAAGCCACCGCCATGAACACTAACGCCTTCTGGATGGTGCGCCGCCAGAGCCTCATCGAGGCCGACCTCGGCATGAAGAAGGAAGCTATTGCCTCTGCCAAGAAGTCGATGGACATGGCCAAGGCGGCCGGCAACATGGACTACGTTCGCATGAACGAGGCCAGCATCAAGGAGTGGAGCATGTAAGCGAAAGCTTAGCATCTCACTTTTCTCGGAAGCCCGCGTTACGCCAAGTGACGCGGGCTTCTTGCGTCTTGCACATCTTCAATGCCATGGCCACCATTACGACTCCTGCTACACCTGCCGTTACGACTAGCGCGGTGCCTGTTGCGGCGCCTTCCGGCAAAACCCCACACATTGTCGTCGTCGGTGGTGGCTTCGGGGGACTCGAACTCACCAAGGCCCTTGGTAGGCTCGACGCCCACGTCACACTCGTCGACCAGCACAACTACCACACCTTCCAGCCGCTGCTCTACCAGGTGGCGACTGGTGGCTTGGAAGCCGACTCGATCGCGTACCCCCTGCGCAAGGTATTCCGTAAGTCGAAGAACATCGCCGTGCGCTTCGCCGAGGTCACCGAGATCGACCACGCGGCGCAGGTCCTGAAGACCACCCTGCACGACATCCACTACGACTACCTCGTGCTCGCCACCGGGAGCACGACCAACTACTACAACTTCGAGCCGATCAAGGACAAGCTGATCACCCTCAAGACCGTGCCCGACGCGCTCAACCTACGCAGCTACGTGTTGCAGAACTTCGAAAAGGCCGTCGCCGAGCGCAACCCCGAGTACTTCCAGGAGCTCACCAACATCGCCATCGTCGGCGGCGGACCGACCGGCATGGAGCTCGCCGGGGCCCTCGGGGAGATGCGCAAGTACATTCTCCCGCTCGACTACCCCGAGCTCGACCTCAGGGCCATGCGGATCGTACTGTTCCAGTCCGGCCCGCAGTTGCTGAATGGCATGAGCGATCATGCCTCGAAGAAGGCCCTCGAGTACATCACCGAACTCGGGGTCGAGGTGCGGCTCAACGACCGCGTCACCGAGTACGACGGCGACATCCTGCGTACCAAGGAGGGCTTCCAAATGCGGACCGACACCATGATCTGGACCGCGGGCGTGCGGGCCAACGTGCCCGAGGGCCTGCCCGCCGAGTCGACCCCGAACGGTCGCGTCCGCGTGGATGTGTACAACCGGGCCGTCGGCGTCGCGAACGTCTTCGCCATCGGGGACGTGGCCGAGATGGTCACCGCGGAGCTCGAGCGCGGCCACCCGATGCTCGCGCCCGTCGCCCAGCAACAGGGCGAGCTGCTGGCCGAGAACTTCAAGGCCATCCTCAGCGGCGGCACCCTAAAGGCCTTCGAGTACAACGACAAGGGCACGATGGCCACGATTGGCCGCAACCGCGCCGTGGTAGATCTGCCGAACTACAGTTTCGCCGGCTTCTTCGCGTGGGTGACGTGGATGCTGGTGCACGTGATGCTCTTGGTCGGCTTCCGCAACAAGTTCGCCGCCCTCACCGACTGGACGATCAACTACCTCACGTACGATTCGCCGATGCGGCTCATCATCCGGACCTTCCGGCCGGAGGGCGTCGGGACGAGCAGTTCGGTGCGCGGCGCGTCGATCGCGAAGCCCGGAGAGACGGTGGTGGGGTAGGGGGCGATTGTTTGGTTATTTGGTTGTTTGGTTCGTGGGTTATTTGGTTAGGGTTTGTGCACTTTCGTGAAAACGTGCATCACGGTAGTCTAAACGATCCCCTATGCACTCGCTCAGACTCTTCGGCGCTACTCTACTACTGGTTTTGGCAACAGCCGCCTCTAGCCTGTCCGCACAGCACAAAGCAGACCTCCCGCCGCACACCGGCATCTACGGCACCGTCGTCGACGAGGACGGCGCGACCCTAATCGGCGCCAACGTCCTCGCCACCGATAGCCTCGGGCAGACCACGGGCACCACCACGGACTTCGACGGCAACTACTCGCTGCAGATCGAGGCCGGCTCTTACCGCCTCGAGGTGAAGTACGCCGGCTACGCCACTTTCGCTCAGCCCGACCTCCGCACACTCGATGGCAAGGCCAAGCGGCTGGACGTGACGATGAAGGCGGACGGCGCGGCGCTCGACGAAGTCGTGGTCGTCGGCTACGGGCGCAAACGCGGCCTGCAACTCCCAAGGATGTCCTCCGCGTCGAAGGCCACCCCAGGCTTCGCCGGCCAGGCCATGAAGCGCTACTCCGAACCTCCGCTCGACACCCGCGGCGAGTCCTACCAGCGCTACAGCGAGAATGCCTTCACGCTTCCGCAAAACGCGCCCCTCTCCACCTTCGGCGCCGACGTCGACGTGGCCGCCTACGCCAACGTGCGCCGCTTCATCAACCAGGGCCAGCCCGTCCCGCCGGACGCGGTGCGCACCGAGGAGATGATCAACTACTTCACCTACGATTACCCCCAGCCCACCGGCGCCGACCCGGTCGCGTTCAGCAACGAACTCGCCGCCTGCCCCTGGAATCCCGCACACCAACTCCTCCGCGTCGGCGTTCAGGCGCGCGAAGTGCCTACGAAAGACCTCCCGGCGTCCAACCTCGTCTTCCTCATCGACGTGTCCGGCAGCATGCAGGACGCCGACAAGCTCCCGCTACTTAAGCAGAGCTTCAAGCTCCTCGTCGATCGCCTGCGCTCCGTCGATAAGGTGAGCATCGTCGTCTACGCCGGGGCCGCCGGCACCGTTCTCGAGCCTACCGCCGGCAACCAGCGCGACTCCATCATGGCCGCCCTCGAAGGCCTCAGCGCCGGCGGCAGCACCGCTGGCGGCGCCGGCATCCTGCTCGCCTACCAACTCGCCGAGCGCAGCTTCATTAAGGGCGGCAACAACCGCATCATCCTCGCCACCGACGGCGACTTCAACGTCGGCACGACGGCCAAGCAGAGCCTCGAGGACCTCGTCGCCGAGAAGCGCGAATCCGGCGTGGCCCTCAGTATCCTCGGCTTCGGCAAGGGCAACTACCAGGATGATCGCATGCAGGTCCTCGCCGAGGAGGGCAACGGCAACGCCGCCTACATCGACAACTTGCTCGAGGCCCAGAAGGTGCTCGTCGCCGAGTTCGGCGGGACGCTGTTCACCGTCGCTAAGGACGTCAAGCTTCAGGTCGAGTTCAACCCCGCGTACGTGGGCGCTTACCGCCTTATCGGCTACGAGAGTCGCCTCCTCAATGCCGAGGACTTCAACGACGACAAGAAGGATGCCGGCGACATGGGCTCCGGGCACCGCGTCACGGCTCTCTACGAGATCATCCCGGCAGACACCGAGAGCGCCTTCCTCCCGAAGGTCGAGGACCTCAAGTACCAGTCCAACGACAAGCGTCCCGACGCCAAGCCTATCGTCAACGGCGAGCTCGCCACCGTGCGCATGAAGTACAAGGCTCCCGATGCCAAGATCAGCAAGGACAAGATCGAAGTGAGCGTGCCCGCAAAACCTATCGCTACTCCATCCGCCGACTTCACCTGGGCCGCGAGCGTCGCCGCGTGGAGCATGATGCTCAAGGAAAGCGAGCTGATCTCGGAGGACTTCACCTACGATGACCTGCTGAAGTTAGCCGAGGGTGCTCGCGGGCGAGATGACAAAGGCTACCGGGCTGAGGCACTGCGCTTGATGGAAGCGGCGTCGACGTTGACCTTGCCGGAGCTAACTGCTGAGGAGGAGAAGACAGGCTTAGTGTTCCCGCGGTAAGGTTTTATAGTTGTGGATGGGAGGATGGGTTCAACCCACCCTCCCATCGAATCCATCACCGAATCCGACCGCAGGGCGTACTGTATTTTGCCCGCTATGCGCATCTCCACCCTCACGCTGCTCTGCGGCGCGGCCATTTGCCTCCTCTACGCCTGCAGTCGCCTCTCCGGCAAGACCACCTCCGACCCGCTCCAGGTCCGCGTCACCGGTGGCGAGATCGTCGGTTTTCGCGAAAGCGGCGTCATCAAGCACCTCGGTGTACCCTTCGCGGCGCCCCCGGTCGGAGATCTGCGCTGGCGCGAGCCGCAGCCCGTGCGGCCATGGTCGCTCCCGCGCGACGCTAAGGCCTTCGCGAGTTCACCGATGTCGCACAACGTGTTCGGCGATATGAAGTACCGCTCCCCGGGCTTCTCGGAGGATTGCCTCTACCTGAACGTCTGGTCGCCGGACTCCGCGCGGGTGGCGCGGCCGCGACCGGTGTTGGTGTATTTCTACGGCGGCGGATTCGTCGCGGGTGCGTCGGACGAGACGCGCTACGACGGGGCGGCCCTGGCGCGCGAAGGCATCGTCGTGGTGACGGTCAACTACCGGCTCAATGTGTTCGGCTTCCTGGCGCTACCGGAATTGGCGGCTGAGTCACCGCATGGGGCGTCGGGCAACTATGGTATGCTCGACCAAGCCGCTGGACTAGCCTGGGTGCGCGACAACATCCGCGCCTTCGGGGGGGACCCGGCCCGAGTGACGATAGGCGGGGAGTCGGCCGGGAGCTGGTCCGTGAGTGCGCACTGCGGGAGTCCGCTTTCGCAAAACCTCTTCGCCGGGGCTATAGGGCAGAGCGGCGGCTCTACCACGCCCTTCGAGGAGTTGCCCACCCGAGAGGAGGCCTTTGGGCAGGGCCTCGCGGCCGCCCAGGTAGTTGCGGACCCAGTAACTAGCGGTGAGGCGAACGTGACCCTCGCCGCCCTCCGCGCCATACCCGCCGACACGATGTACGCACGGTACCGGCGATCACGACCGGCGCTCCCGGAGCTGTTCGTCGACGGCTATTTCAAGACCGCCGAGCTCGAGGACAGCTACGCCAGCGGCGCCGTGGCGAAGGTTCCGTTGCTCGTGGGTTGGACCTCGGCCGAGGGTGGTGACGGGAGTGACGTGCTCAAGGACATCAATCCGTCGGCGGCTTTCGCCAAAACCATCAACGACCGTTTTGCCGATAAGGCCCCCGCGATGCTGGCCATCTACCCCCACGCCACGCCCGCCGAGGCCCAGCGGGCGGCGGCCGACTACAATGCCGACCAGTTCATCGTGATGGGGACTTGGCTCTGGTCGACCCTCCACCGCGAGGCGACCGCCAAACCCGTATACCGCTACATTTTCGCGCAGCCCAGCCCCGGCAAATCGGGCGGCGCGAGCCACGCCTCCGACATCCCGTACGCGATGGGCAATCTCGCCGTCCACGACGACAAACCTTACGCCGACGGCGACGCGGCCACCGAGCGCGCGATGCTGCACTACCTCGCCAACTTTATCAAGTCTGGCAACCCGAACCAACCGAGTTCTGCTTCCGTGGCGCTCCCCGTCTGGCCCGCCGCCGACGCTACCGCAGCACAGCGCGTGCTGTACTTCGAGGACGGCGCCCGCGTGAAGACCGTTAACGATACTCGCTGGCATTCCCTGCGGGCGCTCACGCAGCGCGACTGAGTGCCGCGACTTCCGTAGGCACAGGTGCGGTGGCGTTAGGTCTGTTATAATAAGCTCGGTCTACGTCGCTGATCAGCGGCGGGGCGCCGAGGCCCACGTAGAAGCTGGTCCCCACGCCCGGCGCTCCGAGGTAGTCGATGTCGCCGCCGGTCTCGCGCGCGATCCTGCGGCAGATCGCCAGTCCCATTCCGGTGCCTGGGCGCGATAGGTCTCCGACGCGCTGAAAGGGCTTGAAGACCTTTTCGCGGTAGGCGGGGTCGAGCCCGAGGCCATTATCGCGCACGCACAGCGTAGCGGCGGCGTCGTGGCGCACGATGGTAAGTTCGATAATGCAATCGCGGTCGAGGTCACGGTAGACGATGGCGTTGCGGACGAGGTTCTGCATCACCTGCGAGAGGGCACTACGCGCACTGGTCACCGTGCCGAGCGGCGCACAACGTACGTCGGCACCGGACTCCGCGAGGTCTGCGTAGAGCCCGAGTTGCACCTCGGCGAACATCGCGTCGAGGTCGACCTCGGTCGGCTCTTCGAATTTGATCGCGCGGTTGTAGTTGACCAGGTCGGTGATAAGGCCGTTCATATTGGCCGCATTACGCTTGATGTAGTCGAAATACTCCAGAGCGCCCTCGCTGAGTTCGGCGGCGTGGCGGCGCTCGATGAGGTTGGCGAAACTCCCGATGGAGCGCAGGGGCGTTTTGAGGTCGTGCGAGGCGACGTGCATGAAGTGCTGCATGTCGTCGTTGGCGAGTTGGAGGCGTGCCACGGTGTCGGCTAGACGCTGCTCGTTGGCCTCGAGTTCGGCAGAGCGCTGCTGGAGGCCGTCGACGGTTTGGCTGAGGAGGTTATTGGCGATCTCACGGTTGCGCGCGGCCTGGCTCGCCATGAACTCCAGCCGGTTGACCTCACGCTGGCAGGTTTTGGCGAAAGCCTGGAAGAGGAGCCGCTGCTGTGTCGTGAGCTCGGCCGCGGCCAGCGTCTCGGAGAGGTGATCGGCCAGGGACTTCCGTTTCCAGGGAGCGGCTTGCCCACTACTGATCTGCTGCGCTGAGGAGGTTGGAAACTGGATCATTGGTCTGTATCGCTTGTCCGCTCACACCTTGGGTGATCCGCAGTGCACTGTTGATTATTCGACGAAGACAAGGGGCATTCGGGTGGTGGATAGATTCAGGATGCCGTAAACGTGACCATACAGAGCGTATCGTTATGCATCGCCGGGTCCTCTGCCGGGGCGGCACCAATCTCGCCGTAGGTTAGGAAGCCCGCGACCGGCACGCCGAAGATCTCGCTGATCTGCGCTACCTCGTCGTCGAGCATCGGCCCGAAGGCGGCATGGCGACCTTTGCAGCTCATCATGACGGCACCGAAGGCGGGCTTCGGCCGGGCGGCCACGTAGCCCTGGAAGAAGCTCAGCGTCTCGTCGACGACCTCGAACCCCGGTGCGCACGTGAAACGGAACCGCTCGCCGGTCTTGACGCCACCCGCCAACACCAAACTCGTGCCGTCGGGGTGCGGGAAGGCCGGGGCCCGGAGCACGGTGCCCGTCGGGCGCTGGATCTGGAGCGGGTACTCCGACGTGACCACCGTGGTAGTCTTGCCGGCGAACCCCTCCCGCGTCAAGGCCCCGAGGTAGCGCTCGAAGAACTCCAGCGCCGGTTCGTGATTGATCGTGTGGACGACGTTGCCGCTCGCGCTCGTGATCTCCTGCTCGATCCCCATCGCCTGCCAGCCGCTCGTCGCGCACGATTCCACCTTGACGATGCTCGCGTCGAAGATGACGGCGCTGATACCGAGGGTCGCCACGGCCTTGTTGTCGAAGACGTAGGTGCCGTCCATCTTGAAATCGTCGGCCGCGAGCCCACCCGACACCGGGAGTACGCGGTGGGCGCCGGCCTGGATGCCGCGCACGACATCCTCGCCGTCGATCATGTGGCCGTCCTTGAGGATAAGCCCCCCGGTGAGTACAAAGACCTGCGGCTCGGCGTAGGTCTCGACGGCGAGTCGGCCGAGCCGGACGGCCTGCTCGTAGATGCCCTCGTTGACGGTGGTCCACGTCGTGAAGGCCTCGCGGGGGAGGTCGAGCAGCAGCCCGACGATCGTCCCGGAGTAGAGGTCCGCCCCGGCCACCTCACCGGCGGTCGAGCATCCGCAGACTTCGATGTCGTGCTTCGCGAAGGCGCCCTGGATCGACGCCACGTCGTAGTCGACGCACGAGAACACGAGCGCCAGGTTAAAGTGCTCGCCTCGGGCCGTGAGGTCCCCGAGGTAAGCATGTAGCATCTCGGGGCTCGGTACGCAGAATTCTTGAGCCTTCATAATGACGTTTGATTAGGTGACAGGTAGCCTAGCCCGCAATTGGCAAGCCAACAATTGCTAAACTCAGCGTTCCCGTACGTATCGCAGCGTTCGCAGTCCCCTACCTTGACTCACCCACGGAGGTGAACGTGATCATGCACAGGGTATCGTTGTGCAGGGCCGGGGCCTCACCCGGGCAACTGCCGATCTCACCGTAGGTCAGAAAGCCCGCCATGGGCACGCCGAAGACCAGCTTGATCTGTTCTATCTCGTCCTCGAGCATCGGCCCGAACGCGGCGTGGCGCCCCTTGCAACTCATCATTAGGGCCGCCAAAGGCTTGACCGCTTGCGCCGCGACGTAACCACGGAAGAAGTCGACCGTCTAGTCGACGACCTCAAAACCTGGCGCGCAAGTGAATCGAAAGTGCTCGCCGGTTTGGACGCCACCCGCCAGGACAAGGCTGCTGCCATCAGGGTGTGGAAATGCTGGCGCCCGCAGGACAGTCCCCGTCGGGCGCTGGATCTCGAGCGGATACTCCGAGGTGACCACCGGAAAAACTTGTCGCGCTTAGCGCCACTCACGCGTCATGGCCCCGAGGTAGCGCTCGAAGAACTCGAGCGCCGGCTCGTGATTGATGGTGTGGACGACGTTGCCGGTGGCCGACGAAATCAACTGCTCGATACCGATGGCCTGCCAGCCACTGCGGGCACAGGACTCGACCTTGACCACATCCGCGTCGAAGACGATCGCACACAGGCCGAGCGTCGCGACACGTTCGTTGTCGAACACGTAGGTGCCATCCATGCGGAAATTGTCGGCGGCCAGACCGCCCATTACGGGCAGTACCCGCCCAGCGCCGCTGTTGATGCCGCGAATCACTTCCCCGCCATCAATCATATGTCCGTCGGCGAGCATGAGGCCACCTGTAAGCACAAAGATCTGGGGATGAGCGTAGCGCGCCAGCGCAAAGCGACCCAGGGCTTCCGCCTGCGGAAATACATCCTCATCAGAAGCACTCCAGGCCGAAAAAGCGGCGGGCGGAAGCTCGAGGAGCAGACCGACCACTGTGTCCTCGTGTAGTTCGGCCCCAGCCACCTCACCTGCCGTCGAGCAACCGCACATGGCGATACCGGAATCCTCGAAAGCCGCCTGGATTTCCCCAACCTGGTGGTGGACAGAAGCAAACACGAACGCCAAATTGTAAGAGTGCCCCTGAGACTTTAGCGCAACCAAGTGCTTGGCGAGCATGGCTGGGTTCGGGACACAAAATTCGAGCGCTTTCATGTACCAAAGGCTAGGGCATTCAGGCTTCATTTGCAATAGCTAAGCCGAGTTTGGAGGTCTCTAGCCTGCTTGCAGAATATACAAGTGCCCTCGAACAGGCGCTATAGACTTGGCGTTTGTCAACGAAACCCACAACCATGGACAAATCAAGCGCCTACCACGACCAGCTAAAAGGCAACTACAACGTCGTCAAAGGCAAACTCAAGCAAGACTACGCTCACCTCACCGACGATGACCTCGCCTACGAGGATGGGAAAGAAGATGAGTTCCTCGGTCGTATCCAAAAGGCCATCGGCAAGACCAAAGAAGAGGTCGTCGACTGGTTCGAGACTACCTTTAAGGACTAGTATATAGCCTTCGAGCCTTCGGATGCGCCGCGACTTACCACGAGTGAGTTGCGGCGTTTTTGCGTTCAGGGCTGCACCTCAAAGGCAGGCTTACCTCGCGAGCTTCTCGAGCACCTCCACGCAGCGGTGGAGTTGCGCAATCTCGACAAACTCATCCGCGCGGTGCGCCTGCGCGATGTCGCCGGGTCCGCAGATGACCGTATCAAATCCGGCAGCACTGAACTGTCCACCCTCCGAGGCATAGGCGACCGTGCGAAGCGCCTCTACACCCGTGATCGCACGTATGAGTGCGACGGCCTCGCTGCTCTCCTCGGTGATGAGCGGCGGGACGTTCGGGTGGTATTCTTCAATCGTAATGCTCGCTCCGGCAAAGCGCCGCTGCATAGCTGCCTCCTGCGTTTTGGCGAAAGCCCGAAAATCGGCCTCGATGGCAGCTAAATCATCGCTCGGCAGGCAGCGCACGTCTAGTGTAAACCAGCAGCTGTCGGCGACGATGTTGTGCGCCGTGCCCCCGCGGATCATCCCGACGTGCAGGCTCGTGTGCGGCGGGTCGAAGCGCTCGTCCGAGAAGCCTTCCGCCACCAGCTCATCCATCTTACCCTCGATCCACAGCACGATGCGGCTGGCCTCGTGGACGGCGCTCACCTCCGTGCGGATGCGGCTCGAGTGACCGGCCGAGCCGCGGACCGTCACCTTGTAGACCATGATGCCTTTGTGGCCTGTCACCGGCTCCATGCGGCTCGGCTCTCCGACGATACACGCGCCTGGATTCTCGGGATAATGATCGCGGATGGCCTCGGCGAGGAGTCGTCCAGAGATGCACCCTACCTCCTCGTCGTAGCTGAAGGCTAGGTAGATCGGCTTTGCGAGGTCTGTTTTGACGAAAGTCGGTACGGCCGCCAGCACGCAGGCGAGGTAAGCCCTTCATGTCGCAGCTGCCCCGCCCATAGAGCCGACCGTCTCGCTCCACGAGCGTGAAAGGATCGGAGGTCCACTGTTGCCCCTCCACCGGGACGACGTCGGTGTGGCCGCTCAAAATCACGCCGCCATCGACGGCCGGACCGATGCGGGCGTGGAGGCAGGCCTTGGTGCCCGTTTCATCGTAGACGCGGGTACAGCTTACGCCAAAACCCACGAGGTAGGTCTCGAGATAGTCGACGATCGCTAGGTTCGGGTCGCCGCCGAGCACGGGGAAGGCCACCAGGTCGGACAAGATTCGCTGCACATCGCTCATGCGGGGCAAGCTACTCCCCCCGACGGCGGAGGTACGAAGCGTCGGACTGACGGACGGCGAACGTGTCGACGGTATTGGCCCGGATCACCGTGCGCTGGATCCGCTCAAGGTCTACAGAGGTATAGGGGTGGGTCGCGTAGTGCAAGCATTCTACGGCTACGCCGGTACCTAACTCGTAGTGCTCGAACAGGCCTTCGAGACCGAGGCCCGGGTTGGGCATCGGCTCATCGAGGCTCATTGGGGCAGGTTTGAGCGGGTGGGTGCACAACAGTGTGAAGTAGCGGCCGTAGTTGTAGCTGTACAGGTGGCAGGCCCAATACTGTGCCCCTACGAGTTCACTGTCCACGATACAGAACGGGAACTGCTCCCGGCGGAGCCAACTGAGTCCCGTGCGTCCGAACGGGATCTGGATGTTGGGCCGGAAGCGAAGGGCATACGGCTGGGCGACGCTGCGGTAGAGTTCGTCGTACTCGAGGAGGGCCGCGCGTTGGACCGCATCGGGGAGTTGGGTCGGGTCCAGGTCGCCGAGGGGGTACCAAACGCGGGAGACATCGTCGAAGGCCTCGAGGTCGCCGACTTTGCGCTTGTACTCGAAGATTTCGTTGCCGGGCACGAGGTAGCCGGCGTAGTGGTAGGTCATGCCCCAGGCCTTAGCCTTCTCTACCTCGAGCGCCATAGTATACAGGCCGAGCGAGTGGCTGGCGTAGGCGGGGTCGTAGTAGCCGGCGATGGACTGTAGGGAGATGCCGCCGCGGTCGAAATAGCTAAAGGCTACGAGGCGGTCGTCGTCGAAGACGCTCACCTGGTAGGTGTCGAAGGGGACGTCTGGATCGTGGCGCAGGTAATGCGCCGCGGTATTTTGTAGGTCGTAGTCTTTGGTGGCGCGGTAGGCAATAAATACAGCCTCCTCGGCATCGGTGGCCTGCGCGGGGTGAATCTGGTGCGTAAACCGGGCACGGTTACGGCGAATCAGCTTGCGGACTCGCTTTGGGAAGGCATGCCCCGCGAGCGGGAGGCGGGTCCATACCGTCGTCAGGAACCCGTTCGCGTAGAAGTTGTAGCGACACGTAAACATGCGGGCCCCCATGCGGTACCACCCACTGGCGAGGTAGCGGTCGAGGAGTTTGCCGGTGAATCCTGTGTTGATCATTTCGATAGAGCCGATACCACAACGGTCGCGCGGCGGAAAGGTCGGCGACCGCCGCTCCGAATGAGCCGTTTGTGGTGTAGAAGCAGGGCATATGCCACATTCGCGACAAGGTATGCGGCTGGAGTCCGAGGCGGGGTTTACGGTGGGCTGCCGTTACTTGCGGCTATGGTCATTATCGTCATGGGGGTCTCCGGCTCCGGCAAGTCTACCATCGGTGTCCGCATCGCCCTGGCCCTCGACCTGCCCTTCGTCGAGGGCGATGACTTCCATCCCAAAGCCAACCGCGACAAGATGGCCGCAGGCATCCCGCTCGACGACGACGATCGCGCGCCCTGGCTCGAGGCCCTGGCAGAGGTTTTGGCGAAAGCCGAAGCCGACCGAGGCTGCGTCCTGGCGTGCAGCTCCCTCAAGCAGGCCTACCGCGATACGCTGGGCAGTCGCCTTTCGGCAAAACCGACGATCGTCTACCTGCACGCCTCCAAGCAGCTCCTCGCCGAGCGCCTCGCCGAGCGCCAGGGGCACTTCTTCCCGGTACGCCTACTCGACTCGCAACTCGACACCTTGGAGCGCCCGACCGACGCCCTAGAACTAGACCTGCGCAAAGGCGTAGATGAGCTCGTTGCAGAGGCGGTGGCGGCACTCGAGCGCGACGCTTGACGAGGGCCACCACGCGGAGGTGATCAGCACGGCCCTACTTCTCCACCTGCATCTCGGCCACGAGGTGTGGCGCCTGCCCGAGCTTGTCAATGAGCCACAACACGTAACGGATGTCGACCATGATGTTGCGGCAGATCGTTGGGTCGTAGTTGATGTCCGACATCGTGGACTGCCAGGTGCGGTCGAAGTTGATGCCCACGAGGCGACCATAGGCGTCGAGCGCCGGGCTCCCCGAATTGCCGCCTGTGGTGTGGTTCGAGCCGAGCACGCACACCGGCAGCTTGCCGCCCTTCGTGGCGTAGCGCCCGTAGTCCTTAGCCTTGTGCAGCGTAAGTAGGCGAGCAGGCAGGTCGAACTCGTAATCGCCCGGCTGGTACTTGGCCACCACGCCATCGAGGTCGGTGAGGTAGTCGTAAGTCTCGCCCTCGAGCCCCGTAAAGCCCTCGAACTTCCCATAGCTCACGCGCATCGTCGAATTGGCGTCAGGGTAGAGCTTGCGCTTGGGGTTGAGCGTGATGAGCGCCTGCATGTAGTCGCGCTGGAGGGGCTCCATCGCCTCTTGATAGGCGTTGTACTGCGCTAGCACATTGGCCTCGTAGTAGCCGTTGAGCTGACGCACGAAGAGGTACGCCGGGTCGGCCATCATACGCTCGGCAAAGGCCGTCGGGTCGGTCTCGAGCAGCGCCATCAACCGCTTCGGGTGCGTGAGGTAGCTCTGGCCATAAAGCACGGTCACGAGCGGCTCGACACTTCCGGCGAAGGCGATCTGATCGCGGACGTACTGGCTCATTTGCGCCGTGTCGCCCTGGGCGGCGTAGCGCTCGAGCAGCGCCACGGCCACCTGTCGGTCGATCTCCGGGTCGTAGCCGGCGTAGCCGTCCCGCAGGTACTCCGCGAGGCCCGCCGCCCGACTCGCGAAGACCTCCGGCGCGTCGGCGTCGTACGAGCGCAACTGCCGCGCGATGACGTTGGCGAAGCGGAACAGGTCGATATTGTAGTTGAGTTCGCCGACGTAGGCGTTGGTCTTTGCGTACGGCTCGCTGAGGCGCACGAGGCTGTCGAGGGCCGGCAGTAGGCCCTGGTAGCGGCGGCGCTGTTCAGGACTCACCTCCGCCACGTTGAGCATAGGTTTTTTGAGCAGGCGCGTAAAATCGTACTCGGTGCCGTTGCGCTTGGCGATCGCCTGGCTGGCCTCGATGCCTTCCGACTCGCCGCGCCACTTCTTCCAAGCGTTCGCGATGCGCGCTTGCTTGGAGGCATAGTCGATCTTCGTCTGCGCGCTGCTGCGCATGGCGCTGTCGATCACCGCCAGGCTCAGGTCGCGCATCCCGATGCGGATCGGGTTGACGACGCGCGTGCGTTGCGCCATCGCCGAGGAGGCCAGGTACTGGTCGGTGCGCCCTGGAAATCCGAAGATCATCGAGAAGTCGCCGGGTTGAGCGCCGGCCAGCGAGATGGTAAGGTGGCGTTTTGGCGTAAGCGGAACGTTCTCAGGACTGTACTCTGCGGGACTCCCATCGGGCGCGGTGTAGACGCGGAACAGGGAGAAGTCGCCCGTGTGCCGCGGCCACTCCCAGTTGTCGGTATCGGCACCGAACTTCCCAATGCTGTTGGGGGGCGTGCCCACGAGGCGCACGTCGTTGTAGCGCCGCGTCACGAAGGCGTAGTACTGGTTGCCGTCGTAGAAGGCCTTCACGGAGATCTCCTCGTAGGGCAGGAGGTTGGCCTTGGCGCGGTACAGCTGGGTGTTGCGCTGGATAACCTTGGCGCGATCGGCCTCGCTCATGTCCGCGGTTACGTCCCGGAGGATTTCGGCGGTAGCGTCCTCGATGCGCTCGATGAAAGAGACGTAAAGGCCGGGGTTCGACTTTTCGGCAGCGCGGTCGCGGGCATACCAACCGTCCTCCAAGATGTTGTCGGCTACCGTAGAGTGACCCGCGATCGCGTCGTAGCCACAGTGGTGGTTGGTGAGTACGAGGCCCTTGTCGCTGATGATCTCGCCGGTACAAAAGCCGCCAAAGTGGACGATGGCGTCCTTGAGGCTGCCTTTGTTGATAGAGTAAATATCCTCGGCGGAGATCTTCATCCCTAGGGCCTTCATGTCTGCCTCATTGAGGGACTGGAGCAGCAGCGGCAGCCACATGCCCTCGTTGGCGGAGGCATGGCGGGGCAAGGCGAGCGCCAGGAGGCCGATGCAAGCGATCGTAATCGGGCGCAGAGAGGTACGGAGGAGTTCGAACATAGACAAAGGGCTAACGGAAGCCATGTGGGCAAAGATTCGTGGGGCCTACCATGAAGTAGGTAGGCGCTCTATCACTAACGCCGCAAGTTCGTCGAATTGCGTGACGGGTGCACCGCCGATTAACATAGCGGCTTGCGCCAAAACCTCAGACGCGTGTACGCCTGCGTGTCGCAGGGCAGCGAGGCTGTCCGCGCCGGCGGACTTGCTGAGCTTACGGCTATCGCCACCGCAGACCAATGGGTGGTGCCAAGCCCCTACGTCCAAGAAGGCTGCGAAGGCGGGTTCGGAGTGGGTCGAGATCGCTTTCGCCAAAACCCGCTGCATCTGTGTCGACGCCCGGAGGTCTTCGCCGCGCACCAGGTGCGTCACGCCGAGGTCTACGTCGTCGGTGAGACTCGCGAGTTGGTAACTGGCCTGTCCCTCCTTTTGCCGTACTACGATGCCGCTCTCGCGCATCCGCCACACGGTGCCTACGGTGTCGAGGTCACGGGCCAAGGCCTCGCAGGTACCAGAATAGTCGTTGACGTTAGTAGGAGCGGCGGCGCGCGTGGCGGCCAGTTGCTTCCGGGTACACGCGCAGGCGAACACGAGGTCGTTTTGGCGTAAGCCGGCTAATACCTCCGCGTAGCGTGAGACGCGAGACGATTGACATACCATGCCGTCCAGTAAGCTGTTCGCCTGTCGAGGGAGTAACCAGTGTAGCGTCTCGCCAATGTCTGTCAGATACGCATCGCGGGTCCGCAGGCGGTCTACGTCGTCGATGCGCAAGAACAGATCAGCATCGATCGCTGCGGCGCAGGCGGCCGTGAGTACGAAATTGACCCCGTTGCCGAGGTGGAGGTAGCCCGAAGGCGTGGGGGCGAGACGAAGGCACGGCACGGAGGCAAAGGTCGGTCGCACGTCGGGCACTCGACCCGACGATGTGCATCGCTGCAGTGCAGCTGATAAACTACAAATGCGTGCAGCCCCGCCGCAGAGTTTGATGCGACGGGGCTGCGTAGTGCAAAGGAGCCATCAAAATGACTCTTGCACGGACTTCGTGATGGGGCGACTAGCGTCCGGCCATCTTATTGTGCTTGGGATACTCTTCGAGAATAGCACTGATCGTGCTCTGGACAGCATCCGTATTTGCCCCATTGTAGATTGAAGTTGACGAGACACCTTTCCAGATCGTTTTCTTCGTTTTGCGGTCTACGACATCGACTACGAGCGTACCCTCTTTGTACCGCGTCACATCGGTATCGTATCCGACGATGTCTGTGTATCCTCCGTAATTATTGTAATAGTAGGGGGCTATAGTAAAGACTTATGGTAGTACGGCCTGCGTAGGCGCCCGTGTAAGGATAGGTGGCGTAAGTTCCCACGGGGGCGTAAACAGGACCGCGATCCACGTCGGTGCGTTGCTCGGTGCTCATGCTGAGCAAGAGAAGGAGATCAGGATTGTTTCGGTCTAATGAGGAGCCTTTATCACGCATGTCGTTGTTGAGGGTCGAGACGACCATTTGGTTGACATCATCGCTACTCAGGCGCTCCTCCATTTCTGCCGGCATACGGAGATCAGCATCGGGGATGAAGGCAAACGTCGAATATTTGCCGAGGTCTACACTGGAGGTCTTCGAGGTATTTACGACGGGACTATAAGCAGCCAAAAAAGTTACGCAAAGAGCGAGAAGGGAGGGGAGGTAAATTTTCATGAGTCACTTTTTGTGCAGGCCACCTTCACGACTGCCTATACATATTGCAACTCCTTCCATCAATATCGTGTTGAAACCATATATCATATATGAATAGTTTATATTATCATATCAATTCCCTTGTATGGATATAAGCTTTAAAATCACGATTTGGCAATACTTAGTGGATAGCGCAGATCATCAATGCGGAGGCGCAGGTCCCATGCTTCTATTCGTTCGTAGATATCCGCCTGGGCTGTCTCTCGCAAGGCAAAAAACAGTGGGTGGTGCACCCAAGTCTCGAGGCTGTCTTGCGTATCGTAAAGCCCGTATACCCAAACTCTGTTGGGGCTGTCGATCTGGCGGAACAACTCGATGCTGCGGCAACCGGGCTGCTGGCGGCCGTGCTCGTCGGCGAAACTATCGAATAAGTCACTGAAGACCCCAACCTTATCCGGAGGCTCCACGATTAAGACGAGCCGCGCCGCGCCACTCTCAGAAGAGATGGGAAGGAACGCCCGTGGGTCTGACCGCTCGCACCGCAGGTGATAGTGCCGATCGCGCTCGATGACGACAGCGTGGATGCGCTTTCGCATCGCCTGGTAAAACTCACTCCGGAGGGTGTCCTCCAGGTCGGTCATCGTGTCCCACCGCGACAGGACAAAATACTGGTGTGGGTTCTGCGTGTCTTCGAACAGGTACATACCGATGCACCCCATGCTCTGATGAAAGAACTCGGTGAGCTGAACGCGGAACGCTGCGAGGAAGGGTTCGACCTGATCGGCCTTCAAGATGAGTTTATAGACGCGCAAGATCATACGCCTGGCGATTTGCAGAGTGCTGATTTAAGCGCTTAAGATACGCGAATCTGGGTTATCGAGCGGCCACACACCCGTTCGATTCACAAACGGACCAAAGATCACGCCCCTACCTTGCGCGTCATGCCTACCCGCCCGCTGAGTCACTACACCCAAGCCTACGATGTCTACCTCGAGGACTTCATCGACACCTTCTCCGCTTTTAGCAAGCCGGAGTTCAATACGCCGATAGCCGACGGGAAGTGGTCGCCTGGACAAATGTTGGAGCACCTCATCAAAGGCGAGCGCGGGACCATCCGTCTGCTCACCGGCCCGAAAGAGGGGTTTGAGGCTACCGTCCGCCCCGCCGATGAGAAGTGCGCCGCCATCGAAGCCGACTTTAAGGCCACCACTACCCTGCTCCCGGCCCCAACGGCGCTGCACCCGACGCCTGAACTGAAGTACAGCCCCGGACTCCAGCTCGATGAGTTCGTCGATCAGCGCGCCGATATTCTGAGCGCCGTCGACTTTGCGGACGACCCAGGTCTAGTGGTCTTAGGTTGGAAGCACCCGATGTTTGGGACGATGACGATGGTGGAGTGGCTCTACTTCACCGCGATCCACGGGGAGCGCCACCGCCTACAAGTCGTGGCTTCGCGACGTTGAGGAAGGGATGAACACCGAGTTAGACCTCCGAGACGTAGACCGCGTCATCGAAATGGCCTGGGAGGACCGCACGCCTTTTGGGGCCATAGAGACACAGTTCGGCCTTACCGAGCAAGAGGTGATTGAACTGATGCGGCGCGAGATGAAGGCGAGTTCGTTTAGGATGTGGCGCAAGCGCGTGCAGGGCCGCCGCACGAAGCATCGGGCCTTGCGCAGCGA
This sequence comes from Lewinellaceae bacterium, assembly GCA_963837005.1. GTDB lineage: Bacteria > Bacteroidota > Bacteroidia > Chitinophagales > Saprospiraceae > CALDTK01. The sequence continues at coordinate 239,519 of CAWIMC010000020.1, read as the reverse complement.
GGGAGTCGGCCGGTTCCGCAGCGACAAACAACAGCGACTCAGGTAAGCGACGCGGCAGCGGGGCGACCGCAGGGTATGCACCTTATACAGCGCGGCTCCACGCCCGCACGACTTAGTGAATTCCTATTAGTTTGCCCGACTATGTCGAATCAAAAACCTGCACAAAAAACGACCGCCGTCCCCGCCGCCGTCGCCAGCATTATCAGCCAACCCCGCCCGCTCTTCAAGGACGACAAGATCGATCTTCCCGAAATTTCGGAGGGCTTGTACGTCTTCTGGTGGGCGAACGGCTGGGATGGATCGGAGGCCAGCCAGGAGTTCCTCGACCGGGGGGCGAAAGAGGCCAAATTCGTCGGGCCCCGCAATGGGACTCCCCACAGCACGAGCTTCCACGAGCCAGGTCACAAACCCCTGCTCGAGACTCCGCACATCGCGTTGTACGTCGGCAAGAGCCCCAAAGTCGGTCAGCGAATCAAACAGCATCTGCTGCCGTCGACGACCTCAGAGAAGTACCGCATGACGACTGGCGGCCAGCCCGTGCCGCTCGCGATCTACAGTGACGAGGGTCCGAACTTCATATACAAGCGGACCTCGACTTGCCAGTTTAGGGCAGGCATGGAGTACCTCTACCGCGAACTGTACTTCCACGCTGAGCTCAATGCCATGGCGCAGATCAAGCGCAACGTGCTGGTGTCGACGCTACCAGTAGATGCGGACGCGGGAGGTTTTAAGCACCGCTTTTTCACCGAGGACTTGCTGATCGGCTTGTTGGAGCCGTGGTTTAATCTCGACGGGGAGCGGTAGGCACTTGACTTGCGTCCTCGGATTAGGATGGCGACCTAATGGTTTGACGGGACAAGCTTTCGGCTGCGTGCATAGGGTGTGGCACGACGCCCGAAAATTAGAGCGGAGGAGTGCGTGCCACGGCGCTGTTAAGGCACGGGCTACCTTACTGGCGCACAACGTAGCCTTGGGTCGCTAGTTCTCGCTTCAGTTCGGCGATGCCGATCTCCCCAAAGTGAAAGACACTGGCCGCCAGCGCGCCATCGACACCCACGGCGAAGACATCGGCGAAGTCCTGAAGGCTGCCTGCGCCACCGCTCGCGATGATGGGAATGGTGAGTTTTTGCGAAAGCGTACCGAGGGCGTCGAGCGCAAAACCAGCCTTAGTACCGTCGTGGTCCATGCTCGTGAACAGGATCTCCCCCGCGCCCCGCTCCTGGGCCTCGTGGCACCAACTGAATAGTTCGCGTTCGGTGACGTGCCGCCCGCCGCCGGTGTAGACGCTCCAGCGTCCGTCGGTCAACTTTGCGTCGACGGCGAGGACCACGAACTGATTCCCGAAGGCACCGGCGAGTTCATCGAGGAGGTCGGCGCGACGCACGGCAGCCGAGTTGACGGCGACCTTATCGCAACCTGCGTGGAGGATGGCCCCGGCCGCGCTCACGGAGTCAATCCCGCCCCCGAGCGTGAAGGGGATGCTTACGCCGCGAGCGACGGCCTTGGCGAGGTCGACCACTGTAGATCTCCGCTCGTGTGTGGCAGTGATGTCGAGCAGGACGAGTTCGTCGGCTCCCTGCTCGGAGTACTGTTCCCCGAGGGCAACGGGATCACCGGCATCGCGTAGGTCGACGAAGTTGACGCCTTTTACCGTGCGGCCGTCCTTGACGTCGAGGCAGGGGATGATGCGTTTCGCGAGCATAGGCGGGGGCGAAAGTAGGGGGCGCGACGCCCGTGGGCTCCTGCTGTAGTGGCAAGGTTTGGGCCGCTGTGGTGGCGTCAAAATTTTTCTCGCAAGAGGCTTGGCCAACATTGGCGATCCTCGTATCTTTGCGGCCGTCTTCGTCAGACCCGTGGTGTAATGGTAACACTACTGATTTTGGTTCAGTCATTTAAGGTTCGAATCCTTACGGGTCTACAATCAAAAGCCGCCAACTAGCTGATAGCCAGCAAGTTGGCGGCTTTTTTTTTGAAAAGACTACTGCTGTCTACGTCGGAATCCGCATGGACTTAGCGACAGGGCGTGGTTCGACAAAAGCTGCGGTGAGCGTAGAGATCGACACATGCCACACCGGGCGAAGCGCACATCTCGTGCCGCTGCGCGCGCTGTGACAGAGCTATCATTCGTAGCAGAGCTACCTTTTTAAGAGTTACTCGACCAGCGGAACATCGAAGAAGAGCGATTGACGGGGGCGAGGTATCGAGTACGGTCCTGTGAGCTCATTGACTTTGACAAATTAGAACGGTGGTTTGTACCCACTGGCGACACCCGGCATTCGCGGCAGCGCGGTTTCTATACGATTCCCCGTCCTTTCGGGCGGGCGTTAGAGCAGCGGTAGGATGTCCACGCCATCCCTTCGCGTGAGCCCGTGCGGCGGGGGGAAGCCTTACTAGCGCCCGCCCTAATTGAGTTTTAAAAATTAAAGCGTGCGTCCGGTCGAGGTAGCACCTAGCGGCTCGAGCCTAGGCGTTCGGTTGCCCAGGCTTATTGAGTTTTAAAACCTAAAGCGAACCTTCCGAGGGGCGCTCCCTCAAAACGCTATGTACCCCCCCGCCCCCAGGGCTGACGCAGCATAGAATTCACGTACGTGTAAGTCGCTAAAAAGCGAGCTTCCATTGCGGAATTATGACACAGAGACCCCTTAGTTGCGAGCGAATTCAAAATGGTCGCCCTCATCCTATGGCATATACGCATTCGCTTATTGCATGATGCGTCGGCCCTGCCCCCGCCCCCCTTGTTCTGTCGAGCCCGCGCAGGACGCGGAGCGGCCACAGGAGGAGAGGCGAGCGTCTCAGCTCGCTGCGCTCGGGGGGCCTGCGGCGCTTGCGGCACCGATGCACGAGGCCGGTGCACGGGGCGTTCGCCTCCCCCCTTGTTCTGTCGAGCCCGCGCAGGACGCGGAGCGGCCACAGCGGGCTCGACAAAATAAGGGGGGCCGGGGGGGGGTTACAATACGATGACATCGCCAAACCATCGCTTCCTACTGGAGGAGTAGCCCAGACCACCGCTTTAATTTTTAAAGCTCAAGAGGGACGGGGAACCGTGCAGCACCGTACACACTCGCGCGTCAAAGCCCACGTGGCTAGAGCGTCCACAGACAGGCGCTTCAATTAACAAATCTCAATTAGCTCACGAAGCTCGCACGGATGAGTGTTTACAGTCATCAGCTACACCGCTGCTATCGTACTGAAAGGACTAGGCCGATTCTAATTGGCAAAGACCATGTCTTTGGAGGGAAGGTCTTTCGACGCTTTACGATCGGCGGTACTCTTAGGACAGTGCGCGATACGGGCTCGTAAAAGATTCGAGGCTCTACCGGAGGCTCGACTCCCTTACGAGACGAGCTAGCTGTTTCACTTGCTGGACTGGACGACCCTGAGCGCAGCTCAGGGAGTGTCGCCTTAGGCTGCCATCGCCACTTGGCGGCTGAACATGCTCGCTGCCATCGTGCGGGGAAAGGCACTGAGGTCGAGGTGGTAGTGGGGCTTGCCATTGAGGTCTTCGACGACGATGATGCCACTCTGGACAAGGATCCGTAAATCGTGTTGAACGTCGCCCCAACTTGCACCGTAGGTCATTTTGAGGTAGGCCTCTGGAAGCTGATCGAAGCCAATAGCGCGGATGAGGGCGCGGCGGCGCGGCTGGCTCAGGTGCACCAGAATCGGCTCCACGGGACGTTGGTTGATCGGGAGGCGAGACTGGGCGGGGTTTAAAAGTTCTGCGATGGCGATCATGGCGGCGGTGTTTCTGAGCGCTAATGTAAACGACTCTAGCTTTAGAAACAACTTGTTTGACCTTTTTTGTTGTAAAACACAAAACCCGTCAAACAAAGCGGGGTGAAGTTCAGGTGGTTCTCCCTCGTTCACATTGTGCACTCTACGAGACCTGCCAGTGCCGCACCTTCACCACCACAAGTCCTACGCACCGCGCAAGCCTCACCTAAGCGGCTAAAGCACAGCGCACGATGTGACACCCATAAACCACCCTACCCAACCACCCTACCCAACCACCCTTCATGACTATCACCCTTCGCTCCACCGACGACGAACTCGGCTACATCGGCACCAACGACCGCGGGCAAATCCAAACCTTTTCCGGCACCAAGGGAGCCTGCAGCCCGATGGAAACGGTCTTGATGGCCGCAGCGGCGTGCTCGTCGATTGACGTCGAACTGTTCCTCGAGAAGATGCGGGCACCAGCCACCGGCGTCGAAGTGACAGTGACCTCAGAGCGCGCGGATGCCGTCCCGTCTGTTTTCACGAAAGTGCACCTCCACTACCGCATCAGCGGCGGGGTACCCGACAAGAAGGCCGCCAAGGCCGTCGGCATGTCGATGGACCAGTACTGCTCGGTGAGCATCATGTTGAAAGCCAGCGTTGAAATTACGCACTCTTTTGAGGTGTTAAAGGTGGAAGGTTGAAGTGTTGGGGGCCGTTCGTACGTGCACGTCATTCGCGGCAGTGCCTTCAACACTTCAACCTTCAACCCTTGGCCTTACGCCAGCACCTCCAACTCTAGTTCTTCCTCGATCTGCCGGAGCATAATGTCCGCTGCTTCTTCGTGCACGGCGTCATCATCTGCCAGTTGCGCGAAGCGATCGGCGGCAAAACTCGGCTCGAAGGTGCCGAGGCCACTCGGGTGCGGGAGGTTCGGGTTGGTGAGTTCTTTGAGGTGGACCGCCCAGATGCCGGAGCTGGTGCCGTTGCGCGTCACCTGGAAGGCGTCGCGGACGATGTACTGCTCGTCTCGCTTGGGCAAGCTGGGGATGGTGGCCTTTTGGATAGCGTCGAAACTGTCGTTAACGCACACGATGCGCTGTCCTGTTTTAAACATAATCTCGGGGTCTTGGGTGAGGGCGCTAGAGCCCCCGGGAGAGATAAACCGGGCGACCGGGGCAAGGTTCGATGCACAAAGCTAGGGCGGGGCGCGAGATCCGCTAGCCTGGTGCATCGGGAGTCTTCGCCGACCTCGGTATTGGTTCGGGCGCGAACAAGGCGACGTTGCTGCTACGTTAGATTTGGTCTATGCCTCTATCGACGCTCGGAAAGTTTTTGCTCGGCTTCGCGGCCGGCCTCGTGCTCGCCGCCTGTAAAGACTTTGCCGAGTTGCCGGAGGCGGCGGCCACGTTGGTCGAACCCGTGACCGCCAAGCGCCTCCAAGAGCGCGGTCCGTACCTACTCCAGAGCATCCTCCCAGAGGCTTTCGACGTGTACATGAGCGAGGCCCCGGGCGTGGAGCCACGGGGGGAGTTTGTCGGGAGACTCTTGCCGGGGGTGCCGGATACGCCAGCCACCCTCGAGATTCCGCAGGTCCGCCCCGACATTCGGTACTACTTCGACCTGGTCGCGGACGACGGTTCGGAGGTGCGGGTTTCGGAGCGGCGGCTACCGCTCGAGGGGGCGGACAACTTCCGTGACCTGGGAGGTCTCCCGGCGGCCGACGGCAAACGCCTCCGTTGGGGGCAGTTCTACCGTGCCGACAAACTCGACGAGCTGACCGAAGGTGACCTGACGTACCTCGGTTCGCTCGACCTGCGTAGCGTCGTTGATCTTCGTTCCGAGCAGGAGGTGGCGAGCGCACCGGACGTTTTGCCGAAAGGCGCCAACGGCAAACCCGTTAACTACGTCCACCTGCCGATCTACAACGAGGCTGAGGACACGACCGACATCAAGGGACGCATTATGTCGGGCACTTTCGGGCGCGACGAGGCGGACAATCTACTAGTGGAGGTGAATAAGCTGTTGGCCAGTCGCGAGGCGTATCGCTTCCAGCCCTTCGTCGACCTCATCCAAGACCCACAACAGGTACCCGTGGTCTATCACTGCACGAGCGGCAAGGACAGAACGGGCTTTGCGACGTACCTTTTGCTGCACACCTTAGGCGTTGACTCCGCGATGGTCTTTAATGATTATCTGATGTCGAACTACTATCGCTTCGACCGCAACAGACGCAATCTTCGGAAGGTCAATTTGGCGCAGTACGTCAAGAAAGTCGACCCGGAAGTGTTGAAGCCCCTGATGCTCGTCGACCCGGCCTACCTCCAGGCGGCCGTCCAGGAGATCGAGTCGCAGTATGGATCGGTAGACACGTTTTTGGTCAAGGAGTACGGCTTGACGGTAGAGAAGAAGCAGGTGCTGAGAGAACGGTACCTCTACTAAGCCCGCTCCTCGGCGGTGGCGTCTCGCTGCGAGGTTGGCGGTGTGTCACCGCCCCGCAGCGAGACGCCACCGCCGAGGAGCAGGCAGCCTAAATATCGAAGCCCGCCTATCGGCTTAGGTGTTTTACTTCTTCAAATAGTCCATCACAAAATTCGTGTACAGCGCCACCCCCGTCTTCAACCCCCGCTCATCGATGTAAAAGTCGGGCGTGTGGTGCGGGGCTACCTCGGACTCTTGCTTGCTGGGGTCCATCCCACCCACAAAGACGAAAAGGCTCGGCACTCTGGCGGCGTAGTAGCTAAAGTCCTCGGCACCGGTCACGGCATCGATCAGTTCGACGTGATCCTTGCCGGCGGTGCGCTCGAGGGTAGGGAGCATGCGGGCCGTAAGGGCGGGATCATTGTAAGTGACGAGGGTGCCTTCGGTAATGTTGACCTCGGCGATGGCACCATAGGCCTCGGCGGTGTGCGTCACGACGCGGCGCACGTCGGCATGGAGCTTGCGCTGCATGGCGGTGTCGAGGGTGCGGATCGTACCGATCATCGTGGCAGACTCCGGGATGATGTTGCCACGCACGCCCGCGTCGACCTTGCCGATCGTGACCACCGCGGCGGCCTTGGTGAGTTCGGTGTTGCGGCTCACGACCGTTTGGAGGGCAGAGATGATCGCGGCGCTCGTCACGATGGGGTCGACCGACTTCCAGGGGTAGGCCCCGTGGGACTGGGTACCCTTAACGATAATTTCGAGCGGATCGGAGGCTGCCATTGTCCCTTTTGGTTTGTAGCGGATCATCCCGGCCGGCGTCTGGGAGTTGATATGAATCCCGAACATGACATCCACTTTCGGATTGTCGAGAACCCCCTCCGCGACCATCATCTCGGCTCCACCTTTCTCGCCCGGCGGCGGACCTTCCTCCGCAGGTTGAAAGACAAAGACTACGGTACCGGCGAGGTCTTTCTTCATCGCAGCTAGCTTTTCGGCCGCGCCCATCAGCATCGCCACGTGCGTATCGTGCCCACAGGCGTGCATGACGCCGACTTCCTTGTCGAGGTAGGTCGTCTTGACCTTAGAGGCGAAGGGCAGGTCGACGCGCTCCACGACGGGCAGGGCGTCCATGTCGGCGCGAAGGCCAACGACGGGTCCGGGCTTGCCGCCGCGTAAGATACCGACGACGCCCGTGTGCGCGATCCCGGTCTTGACCTCCATACCTAGACTCGTGAGGTGGTCGGCGACGAGTTTGGCGGTGCGGGTCTCGCGGTTGGAGAGTTCGGGATGTTCGTGGATGTCACGGCGCCAGGCGATGACCTTGGCTTCGAGGTCGGGGGCGATGGCGGTTTGGGCTTCCGCCAAAACGGGCAGGGCCAGCAGCGCGACGAGCGGGAGGAGGAGAGAGCGTGTCAGCATGGTGGGAAGGTATGTGCTGTATCGATGACGGTGGCGCTCGGGCAGGAGTTGTTTGCCGGGGGAGGGCAAAGTGCATCAGGTGTGAGGCACGCCACGAAAATAGGCGTTCAAGACGGCATGTACACTCCTCTTGCGGACCTTCGCGCTTCAGCCTCCAGGCTTCGTCGGTCATCGACCAGCCTCCTCCTGCCCCTCCTGCTTTGCGCGAGCGCTACCCTACTGCTCGCCCAGCAAACCGTCACAGGAACCCTCGTGCACGACAACGTGACGCGCAACTACCGGCTCCACCTGCCGCCAAACTACCAGCCGGGCACCGCCATCCCGCTCGTCTTCAACTTTCACGGGCGTGGCAGTACGGGCCTCGAACAGCAGGCCTACTCGAAAATGGATCTCGTCGCCGACACGGCAGGTTTTGCGGTGTGCTACCCCGACGGCGTCGGCAAAGAGTGGAACGTCGGCTGGTCGTTCGGGTCGCGGACCGACGATGTAGGATTTGCGGTGCGCCTCCTAGACACCTTGCAGGTGCGCTACGGTTTTGACGAAAGTCGCACCTATGCCTGCGGGATGTCGAATGGAGGCTTCCTGAGCTACGTACTCGCCTGCGAGCGGCCGGAGCGCTTTGCCGCGATCGCCTCTGTGACGGGCGGGATGGTGCCGGGGCGACGCAGTCGCTGTACACCGGGGGTGCCGATGCCAACGCTCGTCATCCACGGAACGGCCGACCCAGTCGTGCCGTTCGGTGGGCGCGCCGGACTCAACGACCCCATCGACACGACGGTACAGTTTTGGCGAAAGCTGAACGGCTGCCTCGCCGAGCCCACCGTCGAGCAGATCCCTGATCGCACGAGTGACGGACTCACCTCGACGCGCACCGTTTACGGACCGTGCGAAGGCGGCTCCGAAACCCGCTACCTCGTCGTCAACGGTGGCGGACACACCTGGCCGGACGGCATCATCGACCTCGGGGGCACGACGTACGATTTCTCGGCGAGCGAGGAAATCTGGCAATTCTTTCGTCGCTTCTCGCGCGGCACACCGACGGGCCTCGGAGCGATAGTCGGTAAGCAGCCCATCCTCGAAGTCTGGCCCAATCCCGTTCGCATGGGGCAGCTTTCGCTAAAACCTGTGGATTACGAGCGGGACCTGGTCATCGTCGATGGCCGAGGACAGATGGTCCGCACGGTGACGGTGCCGGCAGGCGACGGCAGCTTTGATTTGGGACAGCCGCAGACGGGGGTTTATTATCTGTACGAAAGCGGGCGTTTGGACGGGGCCACAGCGCGATTCATCGTACAGCCCTAGCGCCTGGACGGACCTCGACAACCGCGGGGCAGTCAACACGTTACTCGTTTGCGCCGCCGTCGACGATCGGGGCGGGCACTCAAATCCACTACGCAACACCCAATGTTCGACGCTCAAGAATTTCAAAAGTACGCCACCAAGCACCTCGGCATGTCCAGCATGCACCTGGAGAAGTACGCCAACGTGGTCGGCGCCAAGGCCCAGGTCATGGCCCCCAACATCAACGCCTTCACGCCCAACGTCATCGAGGAGCGCTCGATGAACATCGTCGGCCTCGACGTTTTCTCACGCCTCATGATGGACCGCATCATCTTCATGGGCGTGCCCGTGAACGACTACGTCGCCAACGTCATCCAGGCGCAGTTGCTCTTCCTCGAGTCGGCCGACGCGAGCCGCGACGTGCAGATGTTCATCAACTCCCCCGGCGGCTCCGTGATCGCCGGTCTCGGCATCTACGACACGATGCAGTACGTCAACCCCGACGTGGCCACGATCTGCACGAGTCTCGCCGCGTCGATGGGCTCCGTCTTGCTCACCGCCGGTACGAAGGGCAAGCGCTCGATCCTGCCGAATGCCTACGTGATGATCCACCAGCCCTCGGGCGGGATGCAGGGGCAGTTCTCCGACATGGAGATCAACTACAACCTCATCAAGGCCCTGCGCGACAAGCTCTACCACATCTTGGCCGAGCACACGGGCCAGAGCTTCGAGACCATCGAGAAGGACTCCGACCGCGACAAGTGGATCCCGGCCGAGGAGGCGAAGGAGTACGGTCTCGTCGACGAGGTGTTGGCGAAGAAGCGGGAGGTGAAGGAGAACTAGGCTTTGGCCTTTGGCGAGCAGCGGGGGCGGTGACACACCGCCAACCCGCCCGCTGCTCGGAGGGGCGGCTGGCGGTGTGTCACCGCCCCCCTCCCCGAGCCGGGAACCTAAAGCTACTAACAATCCTGAGGTAGCAGCATGGATTGACCTTTGGCGAGCAGCGGGGGCGGTGACACACCGCCAACCCGCCCGCTGCTCGCCGCAGGCGAAACCCTTACCTTCGCCCCCGCCCATGCTCAAATCCCGCCAAGACGTCCGCTGCTCTTTCTGTGGCCGCGACAAGACCGAAGCCCTCATCCTCATCGCCGGACTTGCCGGGGCCGATGCCCACATCTGCGAGGTCTGCACCGAGCAGGCCAACTCCGTCGTCGAGGAAGAACTCATCGGCGGCGGCGGCCGCGCAGGTCAGACCCACACCCTCAACAAACAGCACCCAGAGCTCGAGCCGCTCCCCACCGACCTGCGCCCACGGGACCTCAAAGCCCACCTCGACCAGTACGTGATCGGGCAAAACGCCGCCAAGAAGGCCATCGCCGTCGCGGTCCACAACCACTACAAGCGCCTCATCCACAAGTCCGAGACCGACGAGGTCGAGATCGAGAAGTCTAACCTGCTGCTGATCGGCCGCACGGGCACCGGCAAGACCTTGCTCGCCAAGACCATCGCCCGCTACCTCAACGTCCCCTTCGCGATCGTCGACGCGACCGTCTTCACCGAGGCCGGCTACGTCGGCGAGGACGTCGAGTCCATCCTCTCGCGCCTCCTGCAGGTCTGCGACTTCGACATCAAGGCCGCCGAGCGCGGCATCGTCTACATCGACGAGATCGACAAGGTGGCCCGCAAGTCCGACAACCCTTCCATCACGCGCGACGTGTCCGGCGAGGGCGTCCAGCAGGCGATGCTCAAGATGCTCGAAGGCTCCGAGGTGCTCGTCGCCCCGCAGGGTGGCCGCAAGCACCCCGACCAGAAACTCATCAAGGTCAACACCGAACACATCCTCTTTATCTGTGGCGGGGCCTTCGACGGGATCGAGAAGCACATCTCCAAGCGCCTCAACCACCAGGTGATCGGCTTCAAGAAGGAGGAAGACAAAGACGCCGTCGATCGCGACAACCTCCTTCAGTACATCCAGCACCGCGACATGAAGTCCTTCGGACTCATCCCCGAGCTCCTGGGTCGCCTCCCCGTGCTCACCTACCTCGAGCCGCTCGACCTCGATGCCCTCCGGCGCATCCTTACGCAACCCAAGAACGCGCTGATCAAACAGTACAAAAAGCTCTTCTCCATCGAGGACATTCAACTGTCCTTCACCGAGGACGCCATCGACTACATCGCAGAGCGGGCACTGGCGTACGAACTGGGCGCACGTGGCCTGCGGTCGCTGTGTGAGGCGGTGTTGCTAGACGCTATGTACGAACTGCCCGGCGACCGGAGCGTATCACAGTTCATCGTCGACCGGGCCTACGCCGAGCGAAAGGTGACGCGTAGCAAGATTGCGTTTTTGAGGGCAGCCTAGCGTAGCCTAAGTTGTAGCAGACGCACACCTCTCCGCCAAACTTCCGAGCGTTCGCCCGTGATCGCAGGCCCTGCTACAGCGTCTTGCGCCAGGCCACCTTCCCGTCCCGGTACCGTGCGTCCCGGAGCACCTCGTCGAGCGCTACCCGAAACAGCCGCGCACTCTCGGTCTTGATGGGGTCCTCCTCACCGAGCGGCAGCTCTACCCCATCCTCGCCGTACTTACGGCCCCCTTTGTGCCGCGCGTAGCGCCGCGCCCGCGTCCACCCCATCTGTATGTACTTGCGGGCCACGTCCATGCCGACAAAATCCTCCGCAGCCGCGTAGGCCTCGAAGCGCTCGCGCAGCTTTTCGATGCTTTCGGCGGCAACCTCTGGCGTGCGAAAAGCCCAGTGCGGCAGCAACTCCGAGCGGTAGGGCTCTGCGTGGAACAGTCCGTACTCCCCGCGCCCGATCACGTAGCAGGTCGGGTTTTGACGTAAGTCGATACCATCGAAAGGGTGAGGATCCATGCCTGTTTATAAAGTGCGCAGCACACACGAGGTTCGGACGTGCAACAAGGATTTCCCAGGAGGTCATCCGGTCTACGCTCTGTAACCTTCTCGCCGCCCACTCGTCTGGCGGCATGCCCTCTCTCCTCTACGCGTTCACCCTTAGCCTCGTCGGAGCTGGTTTTGCGGAAGCACAAACCTGCCTTCTCCAAGACGCCTCCGGCACGCCCGTCTCCTACGCCAACGTGTACGTACCCGCCCTCCAGACCGGCATCGTGTCGAGCGCCACCGGGGAGGTACGGCTTTCACCAAAACTCGCCACCGCGCCCCCCACCACCCCCACTACGGTAAGCTGCATCGGCTACGAGGATAGCGAGACGACCCTCGGGGCTCTCCAAACAGAAAGCGAGGTCTGTGCCCTCCGACTCAAAGCAGTCGCTTATCCACTGGCCGTTGCCGAGGTCCGCGTACCCCGTCGGGGCCAGCGCGTCACGTATGGTTTCCGCAAGGACAAAACGCGCGCCGTCGGCCAGTTCTACGAGTCCGACGGTGCCGGCGACCGCATCGTGAGCGGGGCCGAGGTAGGCAACGTCATGACGGTTAGCGGGCCGTGGGCCTTGACCTCCGTCGGCTTCAACGTCGAGGTCGACACGGCGACGCTCTTCGAGGTCAACGTCTATGGCTTCGCCGATGGGAGGCCCACCGAGCGCCTCCACCGCGAGCGGATCTTCCTCGAGGTCGCGGCCTGCATCGACGAGATCCACCGTGAGACGCTCGACGTGACGGCCTTCGGGATCGAGGGCAAAGGGGCCTTTGTCGTGTGCCTCGAGGTGCTCGGTGCTATCGCTCCGCTCGCCGCGCCGCTCGCGCACGCCGATAACCTCCCTGGTGATGATCACGCTGTCGAGTGCTCGGCCGGTGGTGACTCGAACGCCGGGACCAGCTTCCCACGCTTCAACTTCAAAATTGCCCTGCGAAAGAAAGATCGCCTTACGCGCTACCGCGACCGCAGCGGTGAGTGGCGCAAGACCCCGCTCGGGGTGGTCGCCGGGATCTGGTGCGAGGTGGAACAGTGAACTGTGCTCGCTGCCTGCCCGAACGGCATATGGTGACTGGCCCTGTCGATGGGATCGGGGGTCGTACGTGCGCTCGTGATGTGCGCGAAGCCCCCCTCCAGCTCCGTCTGGACGAACACATAGTCCCAGACGGTAAGGTTAAGCCCCAGCGAAGCGCCTACCGCGTACCCTACGAAGGGATTGGGAAGCCAGAGCCCCTGCGCTACATAGTAGGGGAGCACGGGGCCACCTTTTTGCAGGGGAGGTATCACCACTGAGGCCAGTGCAAGATTGGGCATCTCCACTGCGGCATCAGCGGCAGCCACGAAAGCACAGCCCATTTAGCGTAGCGCCCATTTAGGCGAAGCCGCCCATTTAGCGAGCGAAGCCGAGCGCCCTTACTTCACCTCCCCCACCACTCCAAAAAGCCCTTCACCCGCTGCCGGCTCACGATGTCCTCGGTCGCCTCTGCGGCAGGTTTTAGCGAAAGCTTCAAACGGTGATTGAAGTACGGACTCGCCTTCTCGACGGACTCGGCGTGGATGATCTGCGAGCGGCTGATGCGGTGCCAGACGCCGGGGTCGAGTTGCTCAGCGAGCCGATCTAAAGTTTCGGTGAGCAAGTGGCGTTGGCGGGCGTGCGTGAGGCCGAACGTGAGGCCGTCGGTACTGTAGAAGTGTGCGAACTCGTCGGTGCGCACCGCGATCCACTCCTGGCGGTGCTGGAGGACGAAGCGCTGGCGGTAGGCCGGTTCGCGGGCGGTGATGAGTTGGGACAGCGCCTGGAGGTCGAGGGGCGGGGCGGCAGCGTTTTGCCGAAAGGCGTCAAACTTGTCCAAAGCCTGCGCGAGGCGCTCTTCTTCAATAGGCTTGAGTAAGTAGTCGACGCTGTTGACCTCGAAGGCACGGATGGCGTACTGATCGTAGGCCGTCGTGAAGATGATCGGGCAGCGGGCGGCGGCGGCGCTCCAGATGTCGAAAGAGAGGCCGTCGGCGAGTTGGATGTCGCTGAAGATAAGCTGCGGGTGCGAGCGCTCTGCGAGGGCCGTGAGCGTGCCGCTGATCGTATCGGTGCTGAAGGCCACCTGCGCTTCCGGCCGCAGGGTCCGCAGCAGCTTCTCGAGACGGCGCTGCGCTGGTGGCTCGTCCTCGATGATCCAGCACTCAAGCCTCTGCATAGGTCTCTATTTGGACCGGGAGCAGCGGGAGCTCGACGGCGTAGGTGGCGGTGGTTTCGGTGATGTCCACGGCATAGTCGCCGAGGAGGCGGTAGCGCTCGCGGATGTTGGTGAGCCCGATCCCAGTCGAGTCCTCTTTGATAGCGCGGAGCTGGAGGAGGTTGGTGACCCGCACGTAGGTCGGCTCAGCCTCGATGCTGATCTCGAGCGGGCGCTCACGGCTCACGATGTTGTGCTTGATGGCGTTCTCGACGAGCATCTGCAGCGACAGCGGCACCACGCGCAGGAGCCGCATGTCTGGGTCGATCGTGATGCTCACCCGGAGCTTTTCTTCAAAGCGCGTCCGCATGAGGAATAGGTAATCGTCGAGGGCGGCGAGTTCGTCGGCGAGGGTGACCGTGGCCGTGCCGCCGTGCTCGAGCACCCGCCGGTAGACAGCAGAGAGGCGCTGGACAAACTTGGTTGCCGTCTCTGGATCTTCCGGGATGATGCTCGCGAGGGTGTTCAAGGAGTTGAAGAGGAAATGCGGATTGACCTGGTCGCGCAAGCTCACCAGTTGTGACTGCATTTGGAGTTTGATGAGCTGCTCCTGGGCCACGAGTCCGTCGCGGTATTTGGAAAAGAAGTAGATGAACTCATAGATGGCAATCATCATGACGCAGAGGATGGTGCTCAGGATGATGCTGAAGGCAACGGGGGCCTCCGTCGGCATCTCCAGGTCCGTCGGGTTGTGTGCGAAAGCGGCGATACCGGACTTGATCGCGAGTTGCACGACGAGCACCAGGAGAAACGCCCCCACCAAGCTGAGCGCGAGTCGCCAGCTGATGCGCTCCCGTAGCCACGCCACGCGTCGAAGTTGGATGATGACCGCGCGGATGATGGTCCAGTAGAGCGTCGTGTACCCGAGTCCGACCACGAAGCAAACACCGAGGGCCTCGACCGAGAGTGGGTTGTCGAACTCGACTTGTGCAAAGAGCAGGGCCGTGACGGCGGAGAGCAAGGGGATGCCGAGGGCTATGAGCCAGGTGTCATCGAACCCGAGGGCGGCGTGTCGTTGGGCGGAGGTCATTGGGGGGGCGCTTTGCGCTTTTGTGACGGCCTGTGGCCTGGTTGTGACGCGCTTCGCGCTGGTTGTGACGGCCTGTGGCTTGGTTGTGACGCTGCCGCTTGTTGGCGCGAGCAGGGGTGCGCTTCGGGAATTGTTGCTTTTTAGGGGGCGCCTTTCGGCAAAACTGGGGGCGGCGGGGGGGACGTGGGGTGCTAAGCTAGGTGAATCGTCGTTTGGGGTGGATGAGTGGGGGTGGCGCCGGTCACGGCTTCGAGTCGTACCTTCACAAGCAGAATCACGAGCCATGACCGTAGCGATCACGATAGACCTTCCGGAGGAGCAGTATATTGACATTTCTCGAAAGGCGCAACAGGCCGGTGTTACCGTGTCCGATATGATCAGCAAGCGTCTCGCGGAAGTGGCAAGTGTTGGTCCAACAGCACCCGAGCTAATGGACGCAGACATCGCTCACTCGGCCGAGACCTACCCTACCGATGAAGAGATCCAAGCGATGACGCCTGCCGAGGCCCTCGCTGAACTGACTTCGCGAAGTGACGGACCGACTGAATTACCTTTCTCCAAAGGTAAATCGGATAAGGAATTGCTTGCCGAATACTTTGATACGGAGTACAGATGAAGCAGCTCTTCGTAGACACGAAATATCGTTCTCGATCTACTTGACAAAAGCCGAGGGTTCTTTAATCCCGCGGAGGGTTTGTTTAAATTAGCCACCGAAGGAAAAGTCGTTTTATACGTTTCTACACTCACCTTTGGGAACGCGACATTCATCCTTCGTCGCCAAGGAACTTCACGAATGAGGTTCTTACTTACGGTCGTGCAAAGAATAGTGCAGGTAGTGAATTTAGATGCGGCGGTCATCAAAATTGCCCTTCGCCCAGATTCGGATTTTAAAGACATCGAAGATGCTATGCAAAACGAATCAGCAATGCGGGTTGGTTGCGAGGCAATCATCACCAGGGATCCAGATGGTTTTACAGCGGCGAACATCCCCGTTATGTCCGCCGCCGAATATCTTAAGCTCCTCTAAAACGTCACCCGATACTGCACATCCGGAAAGAAACCCGCCTGATACACGGTATTCACATTCCCCGTCACCGGATTGAAGCGCTCCTGAAATACATTCTCCCGATTCGTCAAATTTTGGAAGTCGACGAAAAAGCTTTGACTCAATCGACGCTTCGAACTGTTGAGCTGGATACCAAACTTTAAATCCGTCCGGAAATAAGGCTCGTACCGCTGCGTGAAGGCGAGCGATTCATCGCGGATGTCGGTGCCCAATTCGCGCGAGCGCTCCAGGTCCACCGGTGAGAAGTAGCGTCCGCCGGAGCCCGTGACCTTCGCGCTTACCGTGAGGCGGTGCTGCCGGGTTTTGCCGAAAGGCCACTCCTTGCCCCCCAACAGATTGCCGACGTAGCGATTGTTGAAAGCCGTGTTGCGCTCGATCCCGTCTGAACCCTCGTAGGTGCTCTCGAACAACGACCCCGTCGCCAGTAGGTAATAACCATCAGCGAAAAAGTGCTCTAGCGTCATCTCGACCCCGTAGTTCTGTCCGGTGCCCTTGCTTACGAGGCTCCCCTTTTCGGGAAAAACGAAGTCCGCCCCGGCATTGAGTAAGCTAAAGCTGGTGGGCGTCGCGTCAACGGGCACATCGAACAGGTACTGGTAGTACACCTCCCCCTTGAGTCGCCACTTAGGCGCAAAGCCATACTCCGCCCCCAGCACGTAGTGATCGGCGCGAATGAAGCCGAGCTTCTCGTTGCCCGCCGAACTGCCCGTCATCGGATCGCGGAATAAAAACACGGGTAGGGCGGGCGTCTGCGCGTGGCGACCATACCCGAGCGTCAACTTTAACTCCGGCGTAGCCTGCGCACTTAGCGCCAAGCGCGGCTCCACCACGAAGTCCTCGTTGATGTCGAAGTACTGGCCATGCAGACCGACGTTGGCGGTGAGCTTCCCGGTGAGTTTATAGCGTGCTTGCGCAAAAACCTGCCCCAGCGTAAAGCCGCCGTCGAAGTCGCGCAGGCGATCCAAATCTCGAACGCCATCATCATCGCGGTCGGGCTGGCCGTCGCGATCATCCACCGTGGTGCGGAGCTGCGAAAGGTCGACCTGAGCGCCGGTGCGAATCGTGAGGCGGCGGTTGACCTTCGTGTTGACGTAACTCTTGACGGTGGTGCGGAAGAGGTCGTCGTCGACCTTCGTGAACAGCAGACCGTCCTTGCCGTCACCCGTGAGGTCGTACTCGTCGTAGGTGCTGCCCTGAAAGCTGCCGCTCACCACTGTGCGCAGGTAAGTCCGATCATTGAGGATGATGTTGTGCTTCACGCCGAGCACGCCGAACTGGCTGCGGGCGTAAGCATTACGACTAGGATTGGCGAATAGGTCCGTCGAGTCGATCTCATTTCCGAGGAAGTCGATGTTGCTCGTCGCTCCAATTCCGAAGACAGAGAACTTACCCGCCTTCGAATTACCGAAATCGAGATTGAAGGTGAGGTCGCGATAGTCCGGTGTCGCCCCCGTGCCCACCGGCACCCCGATGGCGTCCGCGAAGCCGATGAAGCTGTTGCGAAACCCGACCACGTAACTTCCCTTGGCCATCGGCCCCTCGGCCAAAACTTCGAGCCCGGTAAAGGTCCCGAGTTGTGCCATAAACTCGTGCCGGTCCCGATTTCCGCGCCTGAGCCCGAGGTCGAATACGCCCGACAGTGCATTGCCATACTCAGCTGCAAAAGCCGAGGTCGAGAAGTCGGAGGCGCCGATGAGATTGGTGTTGAGCGCACTCACCGGACCGCCCGTCGTGCCGAGGGTCGAGAAGTGATTCGGGTTGGGGATTGGGACACCCTCCAGCTGCCAGAGCACGCCAGTGGGTGAGTTGCCGCGCACCACGATGTCGTTGCGCGAATCATCCGCCGTAGACACGCCCGCAAAGTTGGTGGCGAGGCGACTTACGTCAGAACGTCCCCCAGCGAAGCGATTGACCTGCTCGGCGGTAAAGGAGCGCGTGCTGATGGTGGACAGTTCGTTGACGCTCGCGCCGGGGTCGGTGCGCGCCGTGACGACGGCCGTCTTGAGTTGCTCGAAGCTCTCCTCGAGGCGGCCGTCCAGTTGGACATCCTTGCCGACGGTCACCAGCACGTTGGGGATGACCTGCGGCTGGTAGCCGACGTAGGTGATGCGCACGGACTGGCGGCCGATTGGTACGCCGGTGATGCTGTAGCGGCCGTCGAGGTCGGTGGTGGTCCCGAGGCCGCCCTCGACCCCGAGGACTTCAACGGTGGCGCCGATGAGCGGCATTTCGGACTGGGCGTCGACGAGGACGCCGGTGATGGTCTGGGCCGGTAGACCTGTAGAGACCACCAGGAGTAGGAGGGCATAGAGTAGCGTTCGCATGGTGTGGGTTGTTTTAGCGAAAGCGAAACTGGTGGCGTGGTGGAGGGGAGGGAAGTGAGGATGGGGTGAAGCGTCGTTTGGGGAGAGTGAGCTGTTCTAGCGCGCCTGCGGCGGGCCCAACGCGGAGGCGCAAAGGCGCAGAGGCTCGTGCACTGGGGGGAGGGCGTGCGCTTCGCTTTTAAAGGCGCGAAGCTGGGGGGGGGCGCTGCAACCGTAGCCCCTGTGTCGCGCATTATTTAGGGTATGAAGCACTTCCCTAATGCAGATTTCGTCGACGTGGCGGATGGCGCGGCCTTTGAAGTCGGCGAGAACGTTCATGCCTTTCGGGTGCCTAAGCACCGCTTTCGCAAGGGAAATACGTATGCGTTGAGCCGGCCGGAGGGCGTCATCCTGATCGACGCCATCCATCAGGTCACCGCCGCGGCCCTCAATAAGCACCTCGCCGGGCGTAAGGTCTTGGCGGTGCTGCTCACGCACAGCGACCTCGTCCAGCAGGCCTTCGGTCCGCCGAAGCTGCTGAGCCACTGCTTCAACAACGCCCCGGTGTTGATCCATTCCGCTGATGCCACCGCGGCTGACCTCACGCACCTCGAAGCCGCAGGCGAGCTGCTCGAGAGCTTAGGCATCAGCTACTTTCACATCCCAGGGCACACGCCGGGCAGCGTGCTGTACCGCACGGAGCCGGAGCAGTTGCTCTTCGCAGGCGATGGCGTGATCGGGCGGCGGTACGGCAGCAATCCTGAGGAGGAGAGCGCTAGTCACGCACCGATCGATGATGCGGACTGGGAAGGTTTCGTGGAAGGCTGGGCCAGCGTATTGCCGCCGATCGAGGCGGTGTTGCCGCTGCACGGGGAGATGATGTTCGGGCCGGAGAGCCTGGTAGAGGCACGGGCGGCGGCGACATTGCGGGCGAATGTGATGCAATAGACGCCGCTTGAGTAGTAATATGCGGGGACGATGCCAAATGAGATCCTGCTCGACATTCCCTACGATCAAGACTTGATGGTGCGCGTGCGGCGCGTGCCTGGGGCCTACTGAGACAAGGGCCGGCGGCTGTGGCGCGTGACGAGCGATTCGCAGGCGCGACAGGCCATCGCGGCGGAAGGTCTGAAGAGCCATATCGTGAAAGCGCTCGTGGACCCGGCCCACGACGGGACGGCTTTCGCCAAAACGGCTAACGGACAGGCGGCTTTCGCCAAAACGTCTAGCGGAGAGCCGGCTTCCGCCAAAACCGACGGATCTCCTCGCGGACACTGGACCAGTGCGTCGCGCGCTCCACTGCCCACCGTCAAACCCTCTTCCCGGTCGACCGCACTCCCGCCGGCGCAGCTCATCCCTGCACAACAGGAGGCCGTACAACGGATGACCGAGGTCTTGGTCCGGCGACAGTACGCCTACAACATGGGCTCTGCGAACCCACCCGACATCACGAAGGCCGACATCGAGCAGCACCTGCTGGTGCGTGTGCGTGACGAGGGTATTGCGGAGTCCGCCCAAAACGGCGTCATCAACGCCATCAAGTTCTACTACGAGAAGGTTCTCGACCGCGATCGGACGTTCTACGACATCGCCCGACCGATCCGCCGGGAGGTGCTGCCGAAAGTACTGGCACGGGAGGAAGTCCGCGAGATGCTGGCGCGGACGTATACCAATAAGCACAGCTGCATGCTGATGTTGCTCTACGGCGGGGGACTTCGCCTGAGCGAGGTCCTGGAGCTCCTCCCCGCCGACATTGACTCGAAGCGCATGACGGTCTCAATCCGATGCAGCAGGGGCAAGCAAGATCGTATCGTGCCGCTGCCTAGGCGCCTGCTAGCGCCCTTGCGCGAGTACTACCGCCAGTACCAGCCCATCACTTGGCTCTTCGAGGGTGAGACCCCCGGCGAGCGCTACAGTCCGCGGAGCCTTCAGAAGGTAGTCAAGCAGGCGGCCAAGCGGGCGGGGATCGCGCGTCCGGTTTCGGCGCACATGCTGCGGCACTCGTTTGCGACGGCTCGGCAGCGGGGCCCCTTAACCCCATTGCCTCGACATGGAGGACGGCACGAACATCCGGTACATCCAGGAGGTCCTAGGTCACAACTCAATCACGACCACGGAGCGGTACCTACACGTGTCACTGGCGTACAAGCCGATCTCGCCGTTGGACACCCTGGACGAGTAGTGGCGGATATTTCGCTGAGGCGGTGAATGTCTGCACCTCTGTAGCGCGAATGGGGGTTTGGTGTAGCTTTGGTCGCGCTAGGGATGTCCGCAATTGAGTCCCGTATAGCGGGCCGTGGGGTCGGGTATGCGTCACTGGAGGTGCGGATATTGGATATCTATACGCCACGGAGTGGCGGATAGCCTTATGTTATACACAATGAAGCCATGAAAAAACTCATCTGTATCCTGTGCCTTGTAATTGGTTCCAGCAATCCTGGACACTCTCAGGTGGCGGAAATATCTATCGATACGGGCAATTTAAAGGTAGCAAACTATCTCAAGGCTAGTGATTTCTACCTCACTCACTACCTCTATATTGATCTATTCCTTCGCGAGAATCTATACCATGAAGCTACTACAGCAGAAGTTGCTGCTATCCTAAGCGCATTGAAGAGGTATGTATCTGTAGACAACAAACTGGACATTAGAGTCACACAGCCAGGCAAAGAGGACTACCTTATTCGGTTTGCAATTATGCAGCCAGCCAAGAATACGGAAATGCTGATCGCCTTCACAAACTGGAATGTTAAAAACCGGAGATTCGGCCGTAGCATCAATCTGGAAGACGATCCATATGTACGGTGGTATTTTCTTAACGGCGACAAGGCTACCTACAGGAAAGACATGGCCGCCCAACAAAACTACGCCGGTTTAGATTCCTTGGAACTCGCAAATGCGTTTTTGTTTGACGAGGTAGAGGAGAATGATTTAAAGGTTCAAGATCTGTTGACTGGAGTGTTGCAGAATAAAAATCTAGACTATCAAGATAAGATTATGGCGCATCTGATCCTCCTGAAATACTATCTACTCATGCAGGAAGGTGACAAAGTGGAAGCTCAAGCGAGCCACATATCATATTT
This sequence comes from Lewinellaceae bacterium, assembly GCA_963837005.1. GTDB lineage: Bacteria > Bacteroidota > Bacteroidia > Chitinophagales > Saprospiraceae > CALDTK01. Next base: position 218,073 of record CAWIMC010000020.1, on the reverse strand, counting down.
GTTTACAGAGGCGGAAGCTAGTCTTGATCTACGAGCGTTGAAGATGGCGTATGAGGCAACAAAAATTCAGGTGGAGTTGATGAACTAATCAACACTGTGCATAACACCGCCTACACGCCCACGTCGGCTCATCGCCAGGCGCGGCGCGTAGGCCAACGTTCTCGACAATAAGAAACAAACCGGGGTATGCTAAAATCGATCAGAAATCTTAATTTTGGTTGGATAATTATAGTTGTGGGCCTTATAACGGTCGCGTCCGGTTTTTCACTGAGAGACCCAAAGCCAGGCGATAGCACATTCCTTTGCTTTGACCAAGGCTGTATCTATGCTCAAAGCCTTAGTAGTTTTGGACTTGGAGGATTTGCAATAGTTATAGGAGCTTTCATGATTTTGAAAAATTCAAACCTTTAGGATAAAGAACAAAAAGTTAAATCGTCGAGAACAAAAGCCACACGCCCACGTCGGCTAATAGCATAGCTCGGATCGCGTAGCCTAACGTTGTACGTAACAGAAGAGAACTGGCTAGAAGTCGCGGCAGAATTGCTAAACCTGTACGATCGGCAGCACTCGGGTGCTAACAGCTTTAGGGTCTGGGCAGTCGAGTCGGGGGGAAGAAAAAATCTGAGTCACAAGCGGCGTATATGTCTCCGGGTGTATATTTGATACGTGGGATGGACCGTCGAGGTACATGAGGCGTTTGTAGAGGAGCTGGAAGCCTTCGACGAGGGAGTCCGCTTGGCAATCGCCGTGCAGGTTGGTGTGCTCAAAGAGTTCGGACCTCAGTTGGGTAGGCCGTACGTAGATACCCTGTACGGATCGACTTTTACGAACATGAAAGAACTTCGATTTGACGTCGGTAAGCAAGTATGGCGGGTAGCCTTCGCGTTTGATCCCGAACGGCGAGCAATTCTGCTGGCCGCAGGAAACAAACGGGGTAAAGATCAAAAGCGATTCTACAAACGCCTAGTGAAGGACGCCGACGACCGCTTTTTTGATCACCTATCCACCAAACCTAAAATAAACTAACATGTCTGTTTCATTCGATAAGATTGTCGCTACCCTTTCGCCTGAAAACCAGGAAGTGCTCAAGGTAGAAGTTGCTAGTCGCATCAAAGCATACCGGTCGTTACTTGAGTTCCGTAAGGAGCTCGGCCTCACCCAAGATGACATGGCTGAACTCTTGCTCATCACCCAGGAGAGCGTATCACGACTAGAAAGGCGCGAGGACATGCATATCTCTACGTTAAAGCGCTATGTCGAAGCTTTAGGTGGAGAGCTTGAAATTCATGTAAGATTTAAGACAACTCAAGATCAGGTTTCAAACCTAAAGTTATTAGAGCGTCCCTAGCCGCCGATGCAAGCTGCATTTCGAAACCACCAAAATAAGAAGTGCGCACAACACCGCCTACACGTCCGCGCCGGCTCTCCGCCGAGCGCGACGCGTAGCCTAACGTTGTGCGCCAGATAAAAAAATGGAAGATCACAGACCATATACTTAGATAACTGGAAGACAACCAGATTTCCGCGTGCAGTACAGATTTCTCGCGGCCGAAGAAGGTGGCCAAGTATCAGGGCCACCTGGGCAAGGCTACCGATCGGACTTCTGGTACAAACATAGAGACGCGCTGGAAAGTAACCTATATTGCATAGGACCAGAGTTTCTAGATGTTAGCGGAGAGGTGATTCGCCAAAGAGATCTTCCTGCTCCGGCAGAAGGGCTTGCGGATGTATGGATACTCAACGAAAACCTTGCACGATTCCATGCAAATCGAGTCGAAGTTGGGGGGACGGCTAGCTTTAATGAAGGACAAAAATCAGTGGCAGATTGTACAGTTGAAGAGGCAATAGGACTGCTGGTAACAAATACAAAGGAGTAATAATCGCGGCGCACAACACCTGACCACAGGCACCCATACCGCTAGACATTTATGTTTGCTTCAGTACAAATCAAGCTCTGGCGGGCCTTTGCGTTCTCCTCAGCGCAAAGCGCCCTTGCGCCCTACCTCGAGTAAGACGGGCCTTTGCGAACTTTGCGGCTCCTTTGCGTAGCGTAGCGGCCTTGCGTTCCATTTCCCAGAAAGTTCCAATCTGCAAAAATGTCTAGCGGTATGACAGGCACCTAGCCACCCGGAATCGGTAGTCCTACACGCTACACCTCCGTTGCCCAAGACGTACCCACGCCGATGTCACCCCACTTTCCCCAAACGCAAAAAGCCTCAACTCACATACCGTGAATCAAGGCTTTGTTGCGGACTGGACGGGACTCGAACCCGCGACCTCCGCCGTGACAGGGCGGCATTCTAACCAACTGAACTACCAATCCTGCTTTTGGAAGCGGCCGCAAATGTAGACCGACCATTCACTTTCCACAACACCCCACCAAAAAAAAGACCAAGAATCTTCCTGCCCCCTCCTACCACGCCACCCGCCGCGTCGCCCAGCCGCCAGCCACACGCACGCTCACCAAGTACACACCGCGGTCGCCCAGGTCTCGTGGCGCAAACCGCAGCGTCGACAGCCCAGCCGCCACCCCGCGTTGCTCCAGCACTCGCCCCGACAAGTCCGACACCCGCACCATCTCGGTGATCGTGCCCTCGTCCAGCCGTACGACCAGCTCAGCGCCGCTCCGGTACACCGTAAACGGAACCGCCAACGCAGGTTTTGGCGAAAGCCCCGACGTCTCCCCGACCACCACCGTGAAGGTGTTGAGCGAGTACGGACCGGCCGTGATCGTGCGCATCGCGCTGCTGGCCGTGTCCACCGACACGAACCCCGAGTCCTCATCGTCGCTGTCCGCATCCGAGACGCGCTGGCTGATCTGCCGAATCGGGTAGGCACTCCCGTCTGCCTTCAAAATCTCCAACTCGACCACGCGATCACCGGCCGTGAAGTTGGCGTAGTGCACGTAGACCGTGTCAGACCCCTCGCGCCGCAGACTCGTCACCTGCCCGTCCGAGCGAATACTCGCCAGCCGCTGCGTCAGCACCCGCGAACCCATCGGCTGCGCACTCCCCATCTGCTTAAACGCGTAGTAGTGGCGGAAAGGGATCGGTCGCGTCGTAGACCCGTCGATCTGCAACAGGCCCGGATTGGTGTCCGCGCCCGGGAAGACATTCAGGAAGTAGTACCAGGCATTCGCGCCGGCGTTCATGCTCGCGCCCATCACACGCGCCAGCGAGAGGATGCCGCGGTGACCCTTGGTGAGGTTATCGAGCGCCGGCAGATCGTCCCCGCGGTTGGTGTGCATCTCACTTTGGTACACCGGCTTGCCGTCGGCCAGGCGCGTGATGCTCTGGAGGCTCGACGAGACGCCGCCCGTATACTGGTGGTAGGCCACGATGTCGATGTTGGCCCAGGCGGCCGGCGCCTCACTTTTGTAGTACTGCACGAAGCTCACCGCGCCCCCTGGCCCAATCGTGCTCGGCCCCATGACCAGCGGCTGCTTGACGCCCGTCGTGTTGACGGCCGGGTCATCGATCATCGCCTTCATCTTCGAGATGGCCTTGTCGAAGATCTCGGCCGATCCGCGCTGCGCGTCGTTGCCAAAACCATAGCGCAGCGTAATAAAGTCCGGCTCATTGACGGCATTCACGATGTCGATCGGCAGACCGTTGTCGTGGTAAAACTTCAACGTCTCGAAGTACCAACCCGCCACCTCGTCGTAGATGCCCGCGCGCCGGAAGTCGAGGCGGCGCTCGTTTTTCCCGTTGATGGTCGTGTCCTTGCGGAGGTCGTCCGGAAAGATCGAGAAGGTCTGCGAAAGTTTGAGCGCTGGTCGGATTGCCTTGGCGGCCCGGAGGTACTCCACGCGCCGGGTGTAGTAGCCGTTCTGCGCACGAGGGTCGCTGAGCCGGAACTCGGGATAGTCCTGCAGGCTGTACAGGTCGTTGTCGCGCACGATCAGATCGAGGGCCTCGGCCTGTCCGGCGTCACTGAGGTTGAAGTGGTTGTTGAGGTACAGCGGGATCGAGCTCCCGACGCCTTCGAAGACCTGCTGGTAATCGTCCGCGGCGACGGAGATGCGCTGCGCGTGGAGGGTGGGGCTTTCGCCAAAACCTGCGACGGCGACGGCGACGGCGGCGAGAACCAGGTACGTAGACAGAGTGTAAGGCTTGGGCATTCAGCAAAGTACGGGTGCCGCTCCGAGGCAACTGTACTGAGCCAGCGGGTGACCGAACGGCGGTTCAAAAACTCGGTCAAACCTGCGAGTACACCCCCAAATCCTGTCCCCAAAAATTGCCCTGCCACCGGGCTTAGACCTTCGCCACGGGGACGCCCCAGTTTGAGCGGCGCGCTGGTACACGAGCATACCGCTAGACATTCATGTTTGCCTCAGTACAAATCAAGCTCTGGCGGGCCTTTGCGTTCTCCCCAGCGCGAAGCGCCCTGGCACCCACCTCAAGTACTAAGGACCTTTGCGAACTTTGCGGCTCCTTTGCGTAGCGTAGCGGCTTTGCGTTCCACTTCCCAGATTTGCTTCAGTACAAATCAAGCTCTGGCGGGCCTTTGCGTTCTCCTCAGCGCAAAGCGCCCTGGTGCCCACCTCGAGTAAGACGGGCCTTTGCGAACTTTGCGGCTCCTTTGCGTAGCGTAGCGGCTTTGCGTTCCACTTCCCAGATTTGCTTCAGTACAAATCAAGCTCTGGCGGGCCTTTGCGTTCTCCTCAGCGCGAAGCGCCCTGGCGCCCTACCTCGAGTAAGACGGGCCTTTGCGAACTTCGCGGCTCCTTTGCGTAGCGTAGCGGCTTTGCGTTCCACTTCCCAGATTTGCTTCAGTACAAATCAAGCTCTGGCGGGCCTGTGCGTTCTCCTCAGCGCGAAGCGCCCTTGCGCCCTACCTCAAGTACGACGGGCCCTTGCGTACTTCGCGTCTCCTTTGCGTAGCGGAGCGGCTTTGCGTTCCACTTCCCAGATTTGCTTCAGTACAAATCATGCTCTGGCGGGCCTTTGCGTTCTCCTCAGCGCGAAGCGCCCTGGCGCCCTACCTCGAGTACGACGGTCCCTTGCGTACTTCGCGTCTCCTTTGCGTAGCGTAGCGGCTTTGCGTTCCACTTCCCAGATTTACGTTCCACTCCCCAGAAAGATCCAATCTGCAAAAATGTCTAGCAGTAGGGTACACGAGTCGGCGCGGCTCATCAAACCCGACCATGTGGAGGTCAAGGAGCGCTTCGTAACCATCCCATCGCGCAACCAGCTGCTTTGCCGATTTTCGCGGTGCACTCACCACACCGCGGCCGGCGCTTCCTGCCCTTCGTCGACGATGATCCGAAGTCGGCCGAGTTGGTGAGCAAGATGCTGTTGCTGGCCCGCGACGCCGAAATCCAGGATTCGACGATCCTTACCTAGTTGCAGTATTGAATCTAACTTAGCGTCACCATGCAGATCGAAGACCTCAAGCGCGAGCTCCACGCCCTCATAGACGCCTGCGACGACGAACTCACCCTCGAGGTCTTCCGCCACCGCCTCCGAAATCCCAGCGAGGACGCCGTCGAGCTTGACAACCGCAATGTCGCCGAGGACGAGCTCGTCAGCTTCGATGCCGACGGGACGGGCTATACGGCGCAGCAGTTGGGTGATACGCTGGATGAGCGCGTGCGGGCGATGCGGCGGGGGGAGGGGGTCTTGACGCTTGAGCAATTCACTACAGAACTAGGATCGTGGAGGAAGCATTTCGAGTAATCGTCAAGGATAAGGCCCGCGAGGAAGCGACGGCTATGATCCTCCAAGTAGCCGAAGACCTCGGCTATCGCTCTGGTGAAGTCGTACAAACTAGAATCCAAGCGGCGATCGATAGTCTAGCGCGAATGCCAACCCGGCATATGCAGATGCGCTACCTTAAAGACCGGCGTTTTGTCTATCGCCGTATCCTCATCGGTAAGCACTACCGCGCCATTTTCACGATTAACGAGTTGGAGAGCCTCGTAGAGGTAGTGCGGATTGATTCGCAGCGAAGAAACCCAGCGTCACTCGATGACTTGCCGTAAGGTGGGGATTGAGCGGCTTTCGCCAAAACTATCACCTAATCCTACCCTGTCTATATGAAAGCCCTATCAACTGCCGCCCTCAGCCGAGATCTAGAAAAGCACCTCAAGTCCGTTGCCGACACAGGTGAAGTGATCATCATTCCACCCAGCGACAAAGGCGAAGGCCGCGGCATTGCAATCATCTCCTTGGACAGATTCATCCCGTATGATGAGACGGATTATCTGATGAGCAGTAAGGCAAATAGAGAGCACCTACGTGCGTCTATCGCGCAGGATAAATCTGGAACTAGGATTCCCGTCGATTTGGACGAAGTCGATGGTCTGATTAGGAAGCGCTGAGCCAAAGTAGAGCGGCGCGCAAGAAAAACTGGCTCGATGAAACAATCACCCTCCCCCACCCCGCCCAAAATACCTCCGCGCCTCCTTCACCACTACCTCGCTCAACAGCACCAGTGCCACCACATTCGGCAAGGTGCCCAGCGCCATCGCCAAATCCCCGAGTTCCCAGACGACGTTGAGGCCTAGTACGGCCCCCAGGAAGTGCATCCCGATGTACACGAGGCGGTAGGGCAGCACCGCCCGCTCGCCACACAGGTAGGTCGCGCAGCGATCGCCGTAGTAGCTCCACGAGATGGCCGTCGACACGGCGAAGAGCACCACGCACAGCAGCACGATGTAGCCGCCCCAATCCCCGAGCGCCCGTTGGTAGGCCCAGAGCGTGAGGGGCGCAGCGTTTTCGACGGCCTCGGCGTAGAGGGTCTCATACGCCTGCCCGTCGCTGGCCCGGGCGATACCCGCAGCTACGTCAATCTCCCCGTCGAAGGTTTTGGCGAAAGCCGCATCCACGTACAAACGCTCCAGCGCCACCTCGTGCCAGGCGAGTCGAGTAGTGCCCTCGAAGCGGCCGTCCGTTACCACGTAGGTCTCAGGAGTGGCACCGTCGGACTGGACACCGCCAGCGTCCAACGTGACGTGGGAAGTGTCGCCTCCTCGCAGCCTGATCGGCGTATTGGTGGTGTCCTTCCAGACGCCCGTGCACAGGATGGCCAGCGCCGTGATCGTACAGATGACGAGCGTGTCGATGAACGGTTCGAGCAGCGCCACGACGCCCCCTTTGACTGGCTCATCCGTCTTGGCCGCGGAGTGTGCGATCGGGGCAGAACCCTGGCCTGCCTCATTGCTGAACAGACCGCGCCTGACGCCCCATAACATCGTCTGCAAAAAGACGCCCGCACCCGTGCCCGCCACCCCAGCCGTCGGATTGAAAGCCTCCGTCACGATGCTGCGCAGACTCGGTAGAATCATCTCCGCATTGAGCGCCAGCACGGCCACCCCGCCCAGCACGTACAGCGCCGCCATCACCGGCGCCAACACCGCCGTCACCTTGCCGATCCGCCCGATGCCCCCGACCAGTACCGCCCCGACGAGCCCCGCCGAGACGAGCCCGACCAGCCAGGTCGGCACCCCGAAGGTGCTGTTGGTCAGGTCCGCCAGTGTATTGGCCTGAATGGCGTTGCCGCTCACCATCGCCATCGTCACCAAGGCCCCCGCAAAGAAGAGCGCCATCGGTCGCCACTTCGGACCGAGGCCCTGCTCGATGTAGTGCATCGGCCCACCCGACACCTGGCCCTTCGCATCCTTGACGCGGTAGCGTTGCGCGAGGGTCACCTCCGCGAACTTGGTCGCCATCCCCAGAAAGGCCGTCACCCACATCCAGAACACCGCCCCCGGTCCGCCCCAGTGAATGGCAATCGCGACGCCCGCGATGTTGCCGATCCCCACCGTCGCCGATAGTGCCGTGGTGAGCGCCTGAAAGTGCGTTACCTCCCCCTGGGCGTGCGGATCGTCGTGTCGACCGGCCACCACGGCGATGCCGTGCCCGAAGCGACGCACTTGGATGAAGCCCAGGCGAAAGGTCAGCCAGAGGCCAGTCCCCAGCAGGGCGACGACGAGGAAGAGTTCGAGCAGGTCGTTAGTAGACTCGAGGAGGTGCAGCATGGCCACGAACGTGCGTGACCGGAGGCCTTGTCGGCGGAGCTTTGTCGGAAGCGAATCGAAATTGCCAGCAGCCTGTCTACGCTTGTCTCTGCGCTGAGACCTTAGTGTTTGCTAACGTTATGCACTCAGGTGGCAGTGCCAGTCGCAAGGTGCGCGGACGCGTGTCGTGTGGCTCGAAGAGGAGGCTTTTAAGCGGCAACTCGTGCTGCTCGCGTGCCCAGTTACCAGCACCGTAGAGCCCGTCGAGCAACGCGTGCAGCAGTCGGCGAACCTCATTGTGGTCGCGGATGTCGTAGACCTTCTTAGGTCGCGACTCGTGCTTAGGCTTGATCTCCAGCCATCCTTCAGTCGGTTGATTTAGGCGCCTTTCGGCAAAACGCTGGAGCAGTTCGTAGAGCGTCGGCGTGAGGGTAATCGAGGGAGTAGCGTCTGTGTCCTGGCCCGCGCTGCTGTGCTCGGCGGTGACGATGCCCAAAAGTCGAACACCCCTGTCACCTACGAAACTCAACCCGACCGGAACATTCGACACGGATGCTCTGCTACCGGAAGACGCGCGGTGCTTCCCAAAACGCGCCGTCTCCGTCAACTCCCTTACCCAACTCAGCGCCAGGGCAAAAAACAACATGATGAGACAGGTCTTGAACACCGCCGCCAGCACCACCTGATTGCCCGGATCTGCACCCAACTTTAAGCCCTGCGCACCGACGGTCACGATCATACAGACCGCCGTGAGGTAGGCCAGCGTCGGCAGGCGCCGCCGCGTGAAGGAGGTCCACAGCACCAAGCCCAGAAAGGCCAGCGTCAAGAGGGCGTAGTAGACGTCCAACTCACTCACGATGGCCGCCGGCTGCCCCACGAGCAGTTGTCGGAGCGTCGGCAGTAGCGCCAACCCGAACGGCAGTCCCACCACCAACGGCCAGTACCCAGAGCCCACCAGCGGCGCCAGACGCCGCGGCAAGTAGCGGAACCACGGCAGCGCCAGCAAAATGAACAGGCTATTGCTCAGCGACAGCACACTGCGCCAAGCCGCCAATTCGGTGAGCAACTCCTCGAGCGAGGCGCCCGCCTGCCACGCCACCTCCAAACTACTCGCGTAGCCAACCTCCACCGCACCCGACACCGCCCAGCACGCCACCGAAGCCGCCAGGTAAGCCTGCCCCACGTCCTTGGTCCGCCGCCCGATGTGCCACCAGATGCCGAGCAACGCCAATGCCGCAAACCCACACACGCTCGCCCCCCAAAATCCAAAGGCACGCAGCAGCGTGATCTGCTCGGCGGTGGCGGAAAGGGTGGTGGGGTCGATGGGGCTAAAGGTATTTGCTTGGGGGGAGGCGGCTTACCTTACATGATTCTCGATGGGCTGATTGCGTTTGACTACTTAAAGTGGTGGTCACGCGACCCATCGGGGGGAACTAATAACACGGAGGCACAAAGGCACGGCGCTTCCTTGGCACCTAACGCACGGCCCCGTAGCTCCGTGCCTCTTGTCGCCCCACGACAGTCTGCGTGCCCTCCGTGGCCTCAGTGTCTCCGTGCCTCAGTGTCTCCGTGTCTCCGTGTCAAATACCCCGCGGTCGGGCTACCCAGCCGCATTCAGGCCGAAGGAGTGCGCTGATACGACCTGGCAGATTAAGCGGCCCTATGCGTCAAAGTCAATTATGCCGCCCCTCCGAGCCGGAGGCGAGCCTCCGGGCACTGTGCCCCTTAGCGGCGAAGGACGTTGTGCTGGCCTACCATGCGAAACGCTCTGCCCGCTGCGCGGGCGGGAGCGGCATAATTGAGTTTTAAAATTAAAGCGGATCTTCCGAGGGGGCGCTCCCTCAAAACGCTGTGTAACCCCCCCTCCCCCCTTATTTCGATTTCGGCCACCAAACCGCTTCGCGGCTCCGCGGCCAAAATCGAAACAAGGGGGGAGGCGAGCGTCTCGGCTCACTGCGCTCCGGGGGCCTACGGCGCTCGTGGCACCAGTGCACAAGGCCGGTACACAAGGCCAGTGCACAAGGCCGGTACACAAGGCCAGTGCCCAAGGCCGGTACACAAGGCCGGTGCACAAGGGCGGTGCACCAGGCCGATGCAAAAGGCCAGTGCCCAAGGCCGGTACACAAGGGCGGTGCACAAGGCCGATGCACGGGGGCGTTCGCCTCCCCCCTTGTTCTGTCGAGCCCGCGCAGGACGCGGAGCGGCCACAGCGGGCTCGACAGAATAAGGGGGGCCGGGGGGGTTACAATACCGTGACCCCCCCAAACCATCCCTTCCTGCCTAAGAAGCAGCCCAAACCATCACTTTAATTTGTAAACCTCCATAAGCCCATGCTCGGCTGCGCACAGGACCTTCGGCTCTCCACAGAAAGCGCCGAGAGTCCTGTGGCTACCGCGGCTCCTGCGGCTCGCCGCCGTAGACCAGCAGCGGGACGACGGCCTTGTCGGCAAAACCCAAAGCACCCGCATCGGCGCTCTCGCGGACGCGAATCCACAGCTCGTGTCGCCCGCTGAGGCCCGGCGGGACGCGCACCAGCACCCGCACGCCCTCATAGCCCCTTGGCGGCCTGTGCATCATGAGTTCCTGGACCAACAACACCGTACTATCCATGCGAATCTGGAGATACTCCCCGTAGGCGTCTACCCAGGCTCGGCTCTTTCGCTTCGTCCACTCTGCGTCCGAGAGATCGTCCGGGCGCTCGATCTCGGGTTTGCGCTTCCCGACCCGGTACTCGTCCTCGCCGAGCATCGGGACGAACACCTCGAGGGTAGATCCGGCCGCGACCTCCTCGTGAAGCACATACGGCATGAGCGCGACCTGGTCGTCGGACCACCGGTCCTGGTAGCGAGCCTCAAAATAGCGATCCGCGCGAGCGTGGTCGCGCGGCAGTCGCTCAATGTGCATGAGGGCCATTCCTAGAGGCCCCACACCCGCCAAGCCTACGAGCCCCCCCGCCGCGCCGATCCCCATCGCAATGAGGAACGTTTTGCTTCCCTTCGCCGTCGAATTGGTCGCCGATACCGTCGTGAGGTAAGTGATGGGGTACGTGAAGACATGAAACATCACCACCCGCATCACCTGCGAGATCTCGAGGTAGGGGGTTTTGGCGAAAGCCTTACCCTTATCGACGAAGTACAGGAGCAGCAATTGCGCGAGGTAGATCACCAAGCCAATACCGCCGATCACCTTAATGACGGTCCAGTACGCTACCGCTCCCCGAGACGCGAAGTTGATCAGATAGGCCACTCCTGCGACCACCACAAACGTAGCGGCTAGGCCCAAAAACAGCATCGTAAGCAAAGCTGTATTCGCGAACATTCCGCTGGCCATGCGCTCCACCCGATCGATCATCGTCGACAGTGACGGGTAGCGTCGCTCGACATCCTGCACATAAATCTCCGGTACCGCCGACGACCGGTGCGGCCCAATGCCGTTTGGATAAATGGAAGCGAAGCCGACGAGACCCACCCAAAACGCCCGAATGGCAAAGTGTAAGGCGAACAGCAACGGCAGGATATGTATACCAGCTGCGAGGTACTGAAAGGCAACGCTTAAGAAGCTCGCCACTTCCGTGCGGAAGCTAAAGACCACGAACGCCGCCAGTGGCTCTAGTAGCTGCGTCAGCTGCAACGACCCCACGATCGCGAAGCCCGACACCAACAACTCCGCCTCCCAGCTCTCCGTAGAAAGCTTCTGGAGCCAGGCGGGGAGGGCGGGGGCAGCCGGAGCTATGGCAGTCTCGGGCTGTGGGATCTCCGAAGAAGGATCAGCTGTCGGTTGGGTAGTCTCCACTCAGCGGACAAGCTAGTGCCGGACCGCGGACCGCACCAATCGGTTCGACACTACCCTACACATGCTCGAGAATAATCACCACCGATAGCACGTGCAGCATCCCGCAAACCTTCCCCCGCCCCCAAGCCTTCGTCGGGTACCACCGACTTCTGCGTACGGTGAGCAAAACTACCTTTCCAGCCATGAATGACCGCCGTCACCGCTTGTCCGTACGCCCCGTGATCACACTGGCCCTGCTCTCTGTACTGGCGGGCTGTGGAGGTGAGCGTACGCCTTCCGGCAAAACCACCGACACCTTCGACACTTGGGGCTCCTACCTCGGCGATGAGGGCCGTCGCCACTACTCCAGCCTCACCGAAATCGACAGCGCTAACCTCGACCGCCTCGAGGTCGCCTGGACCTACTACAGCGGCGACGCCGGCGAGACCACCCGCGTGCAGTGCAACCCCCTCTACGGCGACGGCCGCGTGTACGTCATCACGGCTGGCCTCGCCATGGCGGCACTCGACGCCGGCACCGGCGAGGAACTGTGGCGTTTTGCCCCCTTCACCGTCGACAACGCGCAGACCTGGGCGGGGCAGTCGCGCGGCATGCACCTCTGGCGAACGCCCGACGACGAGGCGCGCGTGGTCTGGGCGGTAGCCGATCGACTCTACCTCCTCGACGCGGCCACCGGCCTACCGATCGGCAACTTTGGCGAGGAGGGCGCGGTAGACCTGCGCGGCGACCTCCTCGGCAATCCCGACGCCAACCAGCTCGCCGTGACGAGTCCTGGGGTCATCTTCGGCAACCTCGTCGCACTCGGGTTCATGTCTACCGAGAGCCAGCCCGCCGCCCGGGGCTGTATCCGTGCCTACGACCTCACCACGGGCGAGATGCGGTGGCGCTTCGACGTTATCCCACGCGAGGGCGACCCAGCCGCTGCCAGTTGGGTGCCCGAAGAGCTCGCCGTCGCCGCCGGGGCCAACAACTGGTGCGGCATGGCCCTCGACGTAGACCGCGAACTGATCTTCGTACCGACAGGCTCGGCGGTGGACGACTTCTACGGAGGGCGCCGCAAGGGCGACAACCTCTACGCCAACTGCCTCCTGGCCCTCGATGCCAACACGGGTGCCCTGCGCTGGCACCAACAACTCACCCACCACGACCTCTGGGACACCGACCTGCCGTCACCGCCGACGCTCGTAGAGGTACGCCTCGAGGGCAAAACCATCGACGCCGTGGCACAGCCCACCAAGCAAGGGGAGCTATACGTCTTCGACCGCGACACCGGCGAGCCGCTGTTCGACTACACCGAAGTGGCCGTCCCGCCGAGCGGCATCCCCGGTGAAGTGGCCGCACTCACCCAACCACGCTCCAGCCTACCGCCTTTCGTGCGCCAGGAAATAACGGCTGCAGACCTTCACACCTCCGCAGCTGGTTTCGGTGAGGTAGCCGCACAGTTCGCGAGCCTGAACAAGGGGTGGTATGCGCCACCGAGCCTCAGGGGCACGCTCATGTCGCCGGGCTACGACGGGGGCGCGAGTTGGGGGGGCGCGGGCACGGTACCTGGCTCGGGGCTGCTGGTCATCAATGCCAATGAAGCCCCGAGCATCGTGACGCTCAAGGAGCAAACCGGCATCGAGCACCCGGGCGAGCGCGCCTACGTGACGAGTTGCGCCGGGTGCCACGGCACCGACCGCGCCGGCGGCACTTTTCACGGCAACATCCCGTCGCTGCGCGGCATCGACGAGCGTTTCACGGAAGTGAGCCTCGCTGGCATGATCCACGACGGTCGCGGGGCCATGCCGGGCTTCGCGCACCTCGGTGAGATTAAGCTCAACCAGATCAGTCGCTACTTGCTCGACCTTCCCGTTGCCCCTGATGCGACCAGCGACGAGCCCGCCGATCCGACGCAGGCCAAGTACGTGCACACCGGCTACAAGTACTTCTACGACGAGGAGGGCTTCTCGGTCATTGCGCCGCCCTGGGGGACGCTCACGGCGTACGACCTTAACGCGGGAGCCATCCGCTGGCAGCGTCCCCTCGGAGTGGACTCGACCTGGGCGGCGCGCGGCGAGCCCGAGACGGGGACCCGCAACTACGGTGGCCCGCTGCTCACGGCTACGGGTCTGATCTTCATCGGTGCGACGACCGACGCCAAGTTGCGGGCCTTCTCGCTGGCTACCGGGGCTGAGCTGTGGCAGTCGACCTTACCCTTCGACGGGGTCGCCTCGCCGGCCAGCTACCGCCACAACGGCAAGCAGTACATCCTCATCGCCGCCGGCGGCGGCAAGGTGAGCAAGCGGCGGGGGGACGCCTACGTGGCGTACGCGGTGCGCTAGGCCTAGCGCTTATTCTTGACGTACACCCGGAAGGTGCTCCCCACCCCGACGGTACTGTCGACCTCGATACGGCCCCCGTTATTTTCGAGAATGCGCTTGACGATGTGGAGGCCAACGCCCGTGCCCTCGACATGGTCATGGAGGCGCGTAAATATGTTGAAGAGTTTGTGGTCGCCCCGGAGGTCCATACCGAGGCCGTTGTCGGCGACGGTCAACACCTGATGTCCGTCGACGCTGCCACAAGTGAGCGTAATCTCCGGGGCGCGACTGGGGTCCCGGTACTTGAGGGCGTTGGAAAGCAAGTTGTAGATGACGCTACGAATGTTCTTAGGGGCAAAGGGGAAGAGGCGACAGTCGTCGAAGTGCCGCGTAAAGGTGGCCTGCGTGCGTTTGATCTCCGGCGCGAGGTCGAGGAGGATTGCGTCCACGACGCTAGGGATGTCGATGGCCTCCAGCGCGTCCTGGTCGCCGCGCTGGACGCGGGCAATGTCGGCGAGGTCGTTAATGGTGTTCATGAAGCGTACGAGCGACACGTCGATCATGTCGAGCACCCGCTCGGCATCGAGGTTGCGCGCCAGTTCCGTGTCCGCTATCTCATCGCGGAGCAGCTGCTGAAGCCCCTGGATATTCGTGATTGGGGCCTTGAGGTCGTGGGAGGCGGTATAGACGAAACTGTCGAGGTCGGAGTTGATGGTTTGGAGACGGGCGTTGGAGTTGGCAAGTTGGATGTTCCGGGTGTTGAGGTCTCGGTTGCTGTCCTCCAGTTCTGCCGAAAGGCGCACCATCTCCCGCTCGGCCTCGCGCAGCTCATGGATGTCGGTGGCGGTCCCAACCCACCGCTCGATGGCACCGGTACTGTCGCGGAGAGGGACGGTCTGCACGAAGTGCCACCGGAACTGCCCGTCGTGGTGACGGATGCGGTGTTCGTGGTGGAGGCTTTCCCCGGTCTGCAGCGCGTGCGCGTAGGCAGCTACTACAGCCGCCTGCTCTTCGGGGTGCAGGTAAGAAAGCGTATCCCTACTCACGGCCTCCTCTCGTGGCTGCCCGGTGTACTCCCACCACCGATCATTGCGGTAGTCAATCGTGCCGTCGGGACTTAGACTCCAGGTCATATGGGGGAGACCATTGGTGAGCTGCCGGAAGCGTTCGGCCACGGCAGCGAGTTGCGTGCGCGCCTCGTGCTGGGCGGTGACCTCGACCACGAGCGCGGTTACGCCCACGATCTGGTCGTCCTGGTCGCGGTAGGGTCGGTACACGGAGTCGAAGTAGCCCGTTGACGTGAGCCCCTGGCGCTTGAGGATGACGGGGTGATCGTTGATGGTCACGGACTCGCCGGAGGCCAGTACCTGGCTGAGCATCTCTTCGTAGCCCTGGCCGCGGGTCTCCGGGAGGAGGTCGAAGAAGGGCTGACCGAGGGCGGCCACCGGATCACGGTCCACCATCTCCCCGAAGCGTGGATTCATGAGGTCGACGCGGAAGTCGGTCGCATTCATGACGCAGACCGCGAGGGGGGATTGCTCGAAGACGCGTTGGAGAAGGCGACCGGCCTCGGCGAGGCGCTGGGCCTCGTCGAGGGCCCGTGTTTGCGCGGTAAGTTCGTCCAGGCGCGCCTGGATCTCGAGACGGGCCTCGACGAGTTCGGTGACCTCGGTGGCGATGCTCATGACGCCCAAGAGCGTACCGTCCTCGTCGAAGTACGGTTTGTATTCTGCCTTGTAGTAGCTTTTGCGCAGCTCCCCATTGTGCATCAGCAGGGCGGGAACGGCGGGCAACGTCACCATTTCGTGCGTGCGCAGCACGTTTAGTATAATCTCCTCGAAAACCTGCCCCTTTAACTCGGGTAGCACCTCGAGCAAGGGTTTGCCGATGCCCGTGCCGCGGTCCCGACCCCACATGGCCGCGATGGGTTCGTTGGCGGCGGCAATCAGGAGGTCTTCTCCCGTGAGTAAGCACATTCCAGCCGGACACTCGTCCATGAAGGCTTGCAGCCTACGGATGGCGATGGCCCTCTCGCCCGCGTTCGTAAGTTCAGACATGAGGGCGGGGGATCGGGAGGGCGGCGGTGGTGAAAAATCTTTGCAACCTACGGTGCTGGACGCCCCCTACGCTGCAGCACTAAAGTGATTCGACCAAAGGTCGCGCAGTTTTTCGACGGTGAGGGGCTTGTCCAAAAACTTGATGGCCCCGTTGGCCATTGCCCGGTCGATGTCGCGGGGGTTGAGCGATGAGGACAACATTACGATGAGCGGCGCGGGCAAAGGCTTGTCCTTGAGGCTAGCGTACGCTTCCAAAAACTCGAACCCATCCATGACGGGCATCTTAATGTCGAGCAAGATGAGCTCCGGCATGGCCTGGCCGGCACTGCCGGCCTCGAGCATCGCTATCGCCTCGGCACCGTGTTTGGCCACCGCAATATCGTTGGCGAGACCCTCGCGCTGGAGGAGTCGGGCACTCAAGAAATTGGCTACCTCGTCGTCGTCGACCAGGAGGATACGGTCGAGGGTCCTCACGTGCTCGTGGTCTTGAGGCGAGCGCTGGAGATGCCCCCTGCGTCTGGCCTACAATCGACGCTGAGGAGACCATTGGCCTTGGCGGCGGTCCGCTCGTCGGTGTCGAGGTCGACATTAGAGCCTCCGACGTGGTCGTGCTTGCGGTAGAACATAGAGAACGGTTTAGTGGTCTTGCCCGCACGATAAGCACGCCCCACGAGAGGCCGCTGCGCTCAACGATACTTGACGGCTTTACAGACAAGGGGGGCAACCACACCCTGGGCGACTTTGTGCGTTCTACAAATTTGGAATCCGCTGTCTATACCAACTTCAGCCGAGGCCCGATCCCAGTAGTAGGTCTTGCCGCTGCGCGCTACCGCAACAACGCCAGCACCGCCTCCCTGCGACTGCGACTCACCAGCACCTCGCTGCCGTCGCTCATCTCGATGATGCCGCCGTCGGTACGCGAGAAGCGTGTGATGTGCGTGAAATTGACGAGGTGCGAGTGGTGCACGCGCCGGAAAGAATGCGCCTCGAGGGCTTGCTCGAGCTGCTTGAGGTTGCGCGAGATGGTGATCTTCCGTCCGGCCTTAAAAAAGAGGTCCGTGTAGCAGCCGTCGCTCTGGCAGCGGATGATGTCGCGGATCTTGACCAATTCGTAGCCGTCGGCGGTCGGCAGACTCAGGCGCGTCGGGAGTACGTCGCTGCGCAACTCATCGATCGTGTCGTACAGCAGCCGCAAGCTACCCGGCGAGCGCGCGGCCCCATCGCCGACGGGCACCTTGGCCACGGCCTGCTTGAGGCGATCAGGGTCAATAGGCTTTAGGAGGTAGTCGACGGCATTGTAATGAAAGGCCTTCACGGCGTACTCCGAGTAGGCGGTCGTGAAAATGATGTGGCATTTGAGCCCCTCGAGCTGGGCGAGTAGCTGGAAGCCGTTGAGCTTCGGCATCTCGATGTCGAGGAAAAGCAGATCGGGGTTGAGGGCCGGCAGCTCGACGAGCGCCTGAGGGCTGTCGCCAAAACTCGCCACCACCTCGACCTCCGGGCAGAAGGTCTTCAGCTCCCAGGCGAGGGTGTCGAGGCAGTGCTGCTCGTCGTCGATGAGGGCAGCGCGGAGGGTGGGGATCGTGGACATGGTGACGTTAGGCTTGAAGGGAGGAGACGCGGTAGCGCGGCGTCGATTCCGCGGGGGGGAGGTTGTGGAGGGTGATGGTGACGCGGGTGCCGGTGGGGCGGCCATCGATTTCGAGGTCATCGATCTCGACGGCGGTGTCGAGGCCGTGACTATCGTGGAGGAGACGCAGGCGATCGGCGGTGATCTTGAGGCCGAGGCTCTTGTGGGTCGTCGCCGAGCGACTCTTTAGTAGGGTGGCGCGCTTGCGGCCGACGCCGTTGTCCTCGATCACGAAGCGCACACCACGCGGCCCAGCTGGCGTGATGGTGAGCTGGACATGCCCACCGTCCATCTCGCGGTGCAGCAAGCCATGCCAGATGGCGTTCTCGACGTAGGGCTGTAGCAGCGTGGGCGGCATCTCGACCAGCTCCGGGGCGAGGTCCTCGTCGACGGCGATGTCATAGCTAAACTTGTGGTCGAAGCGCAGGCTCTCGAGCTCCATGTAGAGGCGCAGGGTGTCGAGTTCCTGCTCGAGGGTCACGAGGCTCGACTTGCTGTTCTCGAGGATCAGGCGAATGAGCTGCGCGAACTTGCTGAGGTACACGCCCGCCGCCTGTGGCTCGTTCTGAATCACGAAGCGCTTGATGGAGTTGAGCCCGTTAAAGAGGAAGTGCGGATTCATCTGCGCGCGCAGGGCACTCATCTCAGTGTTGGCGAGTTGCTGCGCGTAGCGCTGTTCAATACTGCGCTCGCGCTCTTTCGTGAGAATCGCCACCGACAGCGAGAAGCACAGCGACATGGACACGATCCCGATCTCGACGCAGTAGTTGAGAATCGGGTCGACGAGATACATGAAGAGTTGCACGACGGCATACTCCTCGTAGTCGTGGAGCAGAGCCTGCACCACGTACACGATCACCGACAGCGTGAGCGCCGCATTTCCGAGCAAAATGGAGCGCGTCGCCCAGCCCCGTACGCGAAAGGCGAGCAGAGCGACGATCCCGAAGTAGACCAGCAGGCATGCGATGGTCGAGAGCCGAAAGACGTCCGGCAGCACACTCATCCAGGGCGTCAACGACTCGTAGCCCGCGTAGCGGAGCTGGAAGATCGCCAGCCACACCACCATCTCGACCAACTTGACCACCACCATGCCGTCGATGATCCGCAGCGCTCGGGTGCCGATGGCTTTCTCGCGAAAGATGCCGCGCGTAAAAAGGAACAGCATCACCTGCGCCAACTCCCCGAATACAATGAGGACGCTTTCGCGAAAAACGACGCGCGGGAAGAGATCGTGCAACAGGAAATTTTCATACGAAACGTAGACGAGTACGCAGAAAAGCATCGCGCAGAACACGGCGTTGACGCGCGAGCGATACACGAAGAGTTGTAAGATTTGATAGAGCAGCAGCGCGAATAGACTTCCCGCCAGCGCGTAGCTCGCCTTCTGGTGGAAGGCGGAGGCTTTCGCCAAAACGCTCGCGTCGTGCAGCACCAGCCGCAGCGGTGCGTTCTTGCCGAAGATGCTCGAGCCGTAGGGATTCCACGCGCGGTAGACAATCGTGTAGTCGGCAGCAGGTTCAGCCGACAGCGGTTTTAGCGAAAGCGGAACGGTATTGCGGTAGGCGCTCACCCAAATGGCGGGATTTGCCCGGCGTTCTAGCGGCAGCTCGTTGCCCATGTGGCTGTGCTGCACGACCGAATCTCCTTGCAACACCCAAACCTCAGAGTAGCTGTGGTAGCCGACTTCCGCGATGAGGTCGGAGGTGCCTACCGGTACGCGAATCCGCTCCCGCAACCAGTAGCATCCGTCCAGGCCGTCGGGCCACTGCGTGCTATCGATCGGGGTCCACACCTGCGCGAGGACACCCGAGAGGTCGAGCGTGCACGCAGGTTCGACGAGAATCTCGCGGTGGTAGATGTTTTGCCGGAAGGCGGTCTTTTCCGACAAGGATATGATCGTAATCGGTAAGTTATCGCTGTGTAGATATGGTGTTTGGGCATGGAGGAAGTGCGACTCTCCACCGGGCAGGAGAACGCTTAACAAAAGCCACACGAAAATACGTATCCGACCACGCATGCTGCTGAAGGTAAGGAAGATTAAAGTGGCGTCGTGACGAGCGACAAACCTACCCTCACGAGCCGCACTCATTGCCGCCAGCGATACTCGCAAACGTGACACGCGTCATCTCGACCGTCCCCTGGTTGCGGCCCGCCTTGCCGTTGCTCACGCCGCAGCCCGCGCTCATGGACAGCGTTACGTCCGTGAGGGACACGAAAGACGGCCCGCCCGAAATGGTCGACACGCCGACCAAGGCCGGCTCGATGAAGGTGTTGGCTACGAGGCCACCGTGACTCACCGTGCAGAAAGCGAGTCGGTTGCGGGGGTTTGGCGACAGAAACGCGATCCCGCCCCAGTGTCCGGGGCTCGCCACCTCGCCGACGATCGTGACCGGGGCATCGGCCCGGCCCTCGGCGCTGAAACTGCCGTTGCCCTGTACGACGATGCTCTCCCCGGCCGCCATCTGGACGTTGACCCCGGGGCTCAGCCGCAGCGAGCCCGAAATCGTGAGCCCCTCCACCACCTTGTATGGGAAGTCCCCCGTGATCGAAGGCCAGGTGAGGTCGAGCGGATCTTCAATGCGAAGCCCATTGACCTCGATGCCGTTGAAGCCGTTGCCCGCGAGGCCTCGCACGTCTTGAAGCACGGTGGCCGCGACAGGATCGAGCCGCATGGCCCCGAGGCTCATGTTGCTCACCCGCACGCCGCGACAGGCCCGGAGTACGCCTGGCTTGCGGGTCGCATTACCGTCCGGCACGAGAAGCCCGTAGCCGAGGCCATCGCGGAGGTGCGTGTTGGTGAGCGCGAGCTGTCCGCCGGTGGTGGTGATGCGCTCGACGCTCACGGCCGCCACGAGGTCGGAGATACCGACGGGTCCGGAGCCGGTGTGCGCGATCTCGACTTCGTTGAAGAGGTTGCGGGAGTCGGCGCTGTAAAACACGATGCCCCGCCAGTGACCGCGGTTGCGGGCCTCGCCCTCGAAGGTGATGCTCGGGGCGGTGAGGCCGGCCTGCTGGGTCGGGTCCCCGTCGGCGAGGACGAAGCCTCGCTCCGTGACGAACATCCGGGCCCCGGCGGCGAAGGCGATCCGGACGCCCGGCTCAACGGTGAGGCCCGCCTCGATGCGCCAGTCGAGGTCGGTGACGAGGTAGTCGACGATGTCTGGATCGTCGAAGACGCTAGTGAGAGTTCGGTCGGTGGTAAGGTCTTCGTCGATGATGACGGGACCGGCGGGTCGGACTGGGTCGACCTCGTCGGGATCGCAGCGGCTAAAGCCTGCCACGAGGACGATGACCATCAGGAGTCGGGAGGGGAAGGAGGTACGCATTGGACGTTGGTTTGTCCCAAGATGGCCGCGTGTGGAGCCTGTGCGCTACCCAAAACGACAAGTGGTGGCGGTGGGTGTATAAGTGGTAGGAACCCGCCCCAACTATGTAGGCGCTCCTACCACCTGTATATCGCGCTCGCCGCCAGGCTACCCCCGTCCACACCTTCGTCGACATGCCACCAGGTAGGTGCGCTACCGCCCGCGAAGTGATCCGTCAATCGTCTACATATCCTGTACTCCTCCGCTGGGCGAAGTGCTTGTCTATCGCCGCAGCTCTGAGTACCGCGATCTTCGCCAGCGCCCAAAACATGGCCGAACTCCGGGTGGAGAAGCCCGTCAAGGTCTCGGGCGCCATCACTGGGGCGGGATTTTCTTTTCTGGGGCCGGCCGAGCGTTTTGCCGGAAGGCGATTGGGCGGGACGGTCTCTGCATCGGTGCGCTTTGATGTGGCCGGCGTGTGGTCGATTCCGCTCAGCGCGGTGTACAGCAACCAGGGCACACAACTCACGGGGCCGTCGCTCTCGCGCTTCGGGATGAGCCCCAGCTACAAGTGGCTCACGCTGCACGCCGGGCACCGCAGCTATGGCCTGTCGCGCTACATCACGATGGGCGGCAGCGTGCTCGGGGGCGGGGCCGAAGTGCGGCTCGAAAAGTTTCGCGTGCTGGCTTTCCACGGGAGGGTGAGTACGGACTTCAACCTGCCCCCGGAGTACATCGGGTTGGTCGACCAGGCCTTCGACCCGTATCGGAGAGTATCCTCCGGGGCGCTCATTGGTTTTGGCGGAAGCCGCAATGGCGTTGAACTCGCCCTTTACCGCGCTGGCGACGATCCCGACTCGGGGACGCCGGACTCGCTGCGCCGCTACGGGATCACCCCGGCGCAGAATGCTTCGCTTTCGCTAAAAACCAACTTCACCATCGCGAAGTCGCTGCAACTCCAGCTGGAGGGCTGCGCCAACACGACTACCGACGATCGCCTCAGCGAAAGCGCCGTGGGCGAAGCGCTAGACCCTTGGGTGGAGCGGCTCGGCTTTTTGATTGACATCAACGAGACCTCGCGGTATGCACTAGCCTATGCGGCGCGACTTAATTACTCCATGCAAGGCTGGTCGATCGGACTAGAATACGAGCACATCGATCCGTTCTTCAACAGCTTCGGTCTCGGTAGTCTCCAGTCGGATTATAATAATTATCTGGTGCGGAGTCAACTGCAACTCCTGAAAGGGCAGCTGAGCGTAGGGGGAAGTTTAGGTGTGCAGAGCAACAATACGAAAGACTATGCCGCCACCAAACAACGGCGCGTTATAGGCAACGCCAACGGCTCGTATACCCCCTCGAAGTTCGCGACTGTTTCGGCGAGCTTCAATAATTTCAACTCGGACCAGACGGCCTCCGTAAGCGAGATCGCCGACTCGCTGCGGGTGACCACCGACAACCTCGGCGTGACGGTCAACGGGCAGTTCCGCTTACCCACCGAGGGGCTCAATCACGAACTCACGGGCATGGCCTCGCGCCAGCGCTTTCAGGTGCTACGGGGTTTTAGCGAAAGCATCACCAATTTTAGTGACGCCTACTCGCTGGGCTACCACTACCGCGTGACGGAGACGGGCCTGCGCCTAGGTGGGGCACTGAATATCAGTGGCTTTACGCAGCCGGACCTGCCGGAGGTTCGGCGCCTCGGCCTGCGACTCGACGTCGGCAGAAAGCTGTCCAAGAAGGCTTCGATGAGGCTCAGTGCCCGGGCGGATGCCAACCGCTCTGATGGTGCGCCGGACGGCTTCGTGTACGGGGTCAACGCTGCGGTTAACTGGCGCTTCGGGTCTAAGCTGAGCCTGGCGGTGTCGAGCAATTGGCTCAATCGCCGCACCACCGTGCTGCAACCCTTCGATCAAGTGCGGACGCATGTTCGTGTTACTAAAAGCTTCTAATCATGAATCGCGCAACCATCCCGCTAGCTGCCCTTCTTCTGTGGTGTTTCGTCTCCACTGCGCGAGCACAGCCAGGCAGCTTTCCGATAGAAATTACACTCAGAACAACGACCACTCAACGTGGGCCAATAAGTGAATTGGCAAATAGCGTACTGGTCGATATTGAGAACAGAAACCCGGGCATCACTACTGTTTACCTCGAAATTAGTATTCAAGGCTTGAGTGCCGACATTAACAACATCAATCTAAATAATTTTTCCGACGCGAGCGCCTATGAGCTTCAGCTTACCAGCGGACCGAACCCCTTTACGCTCCGCACATTGGAAGCTCGTTACGGTGGCTTAGACCTCGAACAGTTGGACGATAGTTCTTTACTGCCGTGGCAGCGCGACCTGATTGAAGAACAAAGGATTCTGCCCGCAGGCAGGTGGCGAATTTGCATCACGGCGTTCAGCAGCGAATCGCTACTGCAACTCAGCGATAATTCGGCCACTGCGCACTGTCTTACCTTCGACATTACTCCGCGTACGCCCCCGCGGATCGTGTCGCCGGTCGATTTGGCCAACGGTACGTGGGTCGCCGAGATTGCCAACGACGCCCTCCTCGTCAACTGGATCATCGACGAGATGGGCGGCAATACGTACCTACTCGAGGTCAAGGAGTTCATGGATTTTGAGGCGGTACAGGCCTTCAACGATGCCCATCGCCCGCAGGACCAGTTCGGTGCGATGATCACGCTGGACGCCATTGACGGGATCGGGGCGCTACAGTACAACCTCGCCGATCGCGGCATCGACCTGGAGCCAGAGCATTGGTACGCGATCCGGGTCACGGCGAGTTCGGCGCAGAGTCCGTTTGCGGACCAGGGGCGTAGTAACATCGTCGTGTTCACCTACGGGGTGGAGGTGACGGGGGCCTGCCAGCGGCCCTCGGTGTCGGCCAGTGTAATTTATCCTGTGCCGGGCGATACCCTGCCGTACATCGATCCGTATGTGTTGGTCGAGTTTACGCCAGCCTGCCCGAGTACGATCGAGGCAGACGCCTCCCTGCGGATCGAAAGCTCGGACGCTGGGGTGGCCGGCGGCACCTGGGACTTCGCCCCCAACCGCTGGCGCTCGGGGCCGGGGCCAGGGGCTTTTCTGCGCTCTTACTTCACACGGATGGCCCCCGCCGATCACGATACGTATTGGTATCCGGAAGGCTCGGGCTACGAGCGCTTTTTGCCGCTGATCGACTTCGACTCACGGCACGACTTCGTGCGTGGGGCGCACTACTCGGCCAGCGTCAACATCGAGTTTACGCACCGCGACATGGCCCTCGGTGGGGTGACGTATAAGCAGCCGATCGACGTACCAGGACTCGGCGCGGGCACAGGTGGCTTCGTGACGGGCATGCCGCGGCCGCGACTCGACTACCCGGCGCACGACCAGGTCATTCGCACGGGTGAGGCGCTGGACTTTCGCTTCACCACCGGCCAGGCACCGTCTAGGCCGCTACCGCCCTTCAAGAGCATGCGCATCGACGGGCCTTCGGGTGCCGCCGCGATGCCGTGGCTCAAGGTGGTCGAGAAGTGCGTCTTCCAGCTCTCGAAGGAGCCGGACTTCGCGCAAGACCAGTTGCTACAATCCACGCTCTATCGTATCCAGGTCAATACTGCCGATGTAACCGACGAGTTCGCGAGCACCGAGCCGATCGTCGGCACCTTCTCAACGCGGATCGACGAGACGCCCGAACGGCGTTTTGACGAAAGTCGAATCCTGGCCCAACTTTACCGACCCCTCGAGCAGTCGTACACCGTGGTGGAGGCGGATACGCTCTACTGGCGCGTGGTCTGGCTGCGCGATGTCGACGCCATCAATACACGTGACCTCTTAGCCGGCAACATCACGCTCGCCGAGGCCGATATCTACCACGTGAGCCCGGTGCGTCGCCTCATCGTCGATGATGACGGACCGGAGGGCACGCCGACGCCGCCTGTCGCGAGCACGCCCTCCGAAAACGACCCGACCGACTGCACCACCGGCTGTACGCCCACGCCGCCCACCGACCGCACGGCGGTGACCACGGTGGCGGGTTTGACGACCTTCAAGATCGGCTACTTCGCCGTTCAGGATCTCGAACTCACGTCGAGCAGCGGCGGTACGCTACGGGGTACGGGCAGCATCACGGTGGACTTTATGTTCGGGGCGAAGTTCCGCGTCGAGTTCGATGACGTGCGCGTCAATGCGGCGGGCGCGGCCGTGGCCGGGACGGTGAAAGGCCTCGAGGCGACGACGCCTTTTGAGCTCGACGACATCAACAGTGCGCTCTCGAGGGCGGCCGGTGCACTCGGGCAGGAGAGCCGCGTCAACGAGTGGCTACAAGAAGCGCCGGGCACACGACTGCTGTCCGAGATCGTGGGCGGCGACCCGGTGCGGCTGCCGGTGGGCTTGGATCGAAAGATCGATGGCAAGAATCTTTTGATCGGGATCACGGCGCTCGACTTCACCACCGAAGGCGCGACCGTCAAGCTGCTATACGAACAGCAGTTCGACTTCTTGGCAGACGATACTTACCTCTCGCTCGGCGGTGAAGTATGCCTGAAGCCGAGCGGCTTTGGGGCGGAAGTCTTGTTGCACTTAAACCGCGACTTAACCTTCGACGCCAATCCAAATGACACCGTGGTTAATTCCTTGCGGCTAAAAGGTTCGAGTGGGAGCGCGGCAGAAATTAAGAATACGGCCACCCACATCGAGTTCGACTGTGCGTGCGTGAAGAGCTTCGGCTTGAAGTTCGAGGGCGACCTGTCGCGCAAGCGCTTCGTGAAGGAGGATGCCGCCGGGCAGATCGTCGAGGGAGCCGCAGTGGGCTTTCGTTTTGGCGTACGCCTCGACCGTACTACGGCTTGCGACCCCGAAGTACTGGAAGAGATTCCGGAGGAGTTGCGAGGCCGCTTTCGCGAAAACGGGTTTATCGTGAACGTCGACTTCGACCCTTTTCAGTTTAAGGGTTTGGAAGACTGGGGCTTCCGGATCGACGACGCGGCGATTGATTTTTCGTCGAGCGAAAACCCGGCCGGGATGGTCTTCCCACCGGAGTATACCGACGCCGACTTCGGTATCCCGGACGAGGCCTCGGCGGAGATCACCGGGCTACTGCGCAACACTTGGACGGGCTTCTACTTCCGGGAGTTCAGCGTGCGCGGACCGCACGGTTGGTACGACCGTGGCGGTACGGAGAGCGACTTTAAGGCCGGGCTCAGCAACATGATCATTGACGCAAAGGGGCTCTCGGTCAACCTCTTCATCCAGAATCTCGTCGGCACCGAGACGGGCAATTTGGGTGGCTGGGCGTTTTCGGTCGATACGGTGGGCGTGCGTATCGCCAAGAATGTCTTCCGCGAAGGGATGATCGGCGGGGATCTGGGTTTTCCGTTGCTGGCCAAAGACTCCGTGATGCAGTACACGGCCTTGCTGGCGTATCGCCCGCAGACCGAGGAGTTCCCTGATCGCGACCGCTTTGGGATGTTGCTGGCCGTGGAGACCGCCGCAGAGCTGCGCTTTCCGGCGATGCTCGGCACGGCGAGGCTGACGGACAACAGTTTCATGGGCTACCGGCTCGGCTATACTCCGCCCGGAGCTGCCCAACTGGCCACCGATGCCTTCGCGACGGGGGACACGTGGAGTGTGCGGTTCGACGGCGAGATAGATGTGTCGACGGCCAGCAACAGCAGCGTTTCGTCGCTGGCCACGACACTCAATTTTACGGGCATGGAGTTCCGGCTCGCGTACAGCACCACTCGCGGTTTGTACGACAAGCACTTCGCGCTGGCCAGTCCGCAGAAGTGGATGGGCGGGGCACCTCCCGAGAGCGGCGGCGAGAAGGGCATGGCGGGTTTTCCGGTAACGGTAAGAAATTTCGGCTTCGACCTCGACCTGCGGCCCGATCATCTCGGTGGCTCACTCAGCTTCGAACCGACGCTCAACTTTATGGGCGAGGGTGAGGGCGGGCTGTCGGCGAGCGCGCAGCTGCGCATCGGGATGGGCTACAATCCGGAGTCGAAGCGCTTGGTTTTCGATGGCCTCTCGGTGGACTGCATTTCCATCGGCGTGACGCCGGGCGCCTCTGGTGGCGAGGGTGGCGGCGGCTCAGAAACGGCGGGTCTCACGCTCCAGGGTCGGCTCTGCTTTTACAACGACGAGACGAGTCGCGGCGTAAAGGGCGACCTGCACGTAGGGCTGCCGATTGCCGATGTGACAATGGCCGCCGAATTTGGGGCCCGTGCCGACTTCCGCTACTGGTACGTCGACGGCAAGGTGGTGCTCGAGAGTGGTATCCCGCTGGGGGCCATTCAGCTGGTGGGCATTGGCGGTGGATTCTACCACAACATGCGCCTCGGGGCGGCTGGGGTGGTCGGCACCGAAACAGCCCAGGGCTACAACAGGGTACAAATGGGGACGGCCACAGCCATGCACACCGCGCCTGGCGGACCGATGCCCGACACCCTCACCGCAGCTCCGCCCGATGGGCGAGCACCGGCCAGTGGTCTGACGCCGAGTGGCTTTGCGCCTGTGCCGATGCGCGGCTCGAACGTCTTCAAACTCGTCCTGCCAATTGCCACTTCCGGAGACGCGAGCGTCTTCAACATGGACGTGAGCGTGAGCGCTACGGTGCAGGCGGGGCGAGGACTTACGCAATTCAAGCTGATCGGGGATGGCTATGTAATGGCAGATGTGCCCGAGCGCGCCACGGCCCCCGTCAAGACCGACATCATCGTGCAGTTTGATAAATTCGAGGACCGGAAGGTGTTCGCCGCGCAGTTCAACGCTTACGCCGACATCCGTTTCGGGAGTGCGCTCAGCGTCCGGGGGATTACCGATGCGGTGGCGCTCGATGGCGTGACGCGACCGCTCGTCGTGTCGGTGGCCTTCAATTTGGAGAAACCGAATGTCGGCGCGAGCACCTGGTCGTTTAAGATGGGTACACCGAGCAGTCCGGCAGGGCTGTCGGTGCGCCTCAACGACAAGGAGCTGGCCAAGGTGCGCCACTACCTCCAGGTCGGCAACAACATCGAGGCCGGCTTCATGCCGATGCCGGACATCGTCCGCGAGATCCTCGGCGATTTGGAGACCGGCGGCGAGGGCGGCGAGCTGGTGGGTGGCAACTCCTTTACTTCGCCATCGACGGCGATCACGAGTCAGACCAGCGACAGAGTCAATCCCAATACATCGGGCTTCGCGATGGGTCTTTCGCTGGAGGCCAACCTCGACATCGACGCTTTCCTGCTCTACGCCACGCTGAAGTTTGGCGTCGGCTTCGACATCAATTTGCTGAAGTATGCCCAGGCGCAGTGCACCCTGGATGACGGTCGCATCATCGACCCCTTTGGTTACAACGGTTGGTACGCTACGGGCCAGATCTACGCGGGTATCGAGGGCGATATCGGCCTCCAGATCAAGCTGATCCGCACGCGGCGCTTTAGCCTCTTCAAGCTCGGCGCGGCCTTCCAGATTCAGGGGGGCTTCCCCAATCCAATGTGGGCCGAGGGGCGGGCGGCCATCCGCTACTCGGTGCTCGGCGGCTTGATCGATGGCTCGGCCAACATGCAGTTCGCCCTCGGCGATAAGTGCTCACCTGGCAAGACCGACCCCTTCGGCTTCCCGCTTATCGAGTCGGTCTACCCCGACCACCGGGCTCGTGACGTGAGCTACCTCGCACAGCCGAAGGTTAACTTCGTGGTCCCCATGGACGAGGTGCTGGCCATGCCGGTACTCGACGAGGACGGCGGCGTGCAGCGCATCGAGTACCTCAAACCATATGTCTACCGGCCCGCCCTGCGCTTCGCGGCAGGTGCGACGACCCGCACCCGCAGCGCCGTCACTCACCAAGTCATCTACTCCGACGACCAGAAGATGCTGCGCCTCAAAACCTCGCGCCCCCAGCCCAATAAGGAGGTCGAGGTCCACGTCGAGATCCGCGCCAAAGAGCTCGTCGGCTCCAATCCTATCTCGGGGCGCTGGGTAGATGCGCAGTGGCCAGCAGGCGCCGCGCAGTCCGGCACCTGGAGCACAGACACCACCTGGACGTACAACATCGGCGAGATGCCCGACAAGATCGAGGACCGGCTCTACACCTATTCGATACCCGTCAAGGACCAGCGTTTCTACCTTCAGGGAGCGATCTACGCCCGGAGCAACCACGTGGAGTTCGGGATGAACCTCTGCGAGGACTACTTCTACGAAACCGACGCGGGCGGCAGCTACGACTACGTGCTGGCGCTGTACCCCTATGACGGCGGTGCCTCGCAGGAGGTACCGGTCACGCTGCGGTGCAGGGGTGCCCGGACGCGGGTGTCTTTCGAGCTACCGCCTAGGCTGGCCGCCGAGACGATCTTCAACGCCGTCATCGTGCGCAAGAAGCGTCGAGCGCAAAACTCGTCAACCGCCAATCCACTGCTCGCCAACCTCGACGTCGACAGGCGTGCGCCCGCCCTTCAGGGTACGGACTTCCGCTTGCTGGCCTCTAATACAGTAGGCGCGGGCGACTTCCGTACGACGGTCAATTTCCTTACCAACGCCCGGCGGCTGCAGCCCGGCTCGGAGGAGAGCGAGACGCACTTCCCGATCTTCCAGTGGTACTTCCGCACGAGCCGCTTTAATACTGTGCGCGAGAAGTTTGCCGGGGCCACGGTAAGCGTACGGCAAGTCTTTGAGTTGGAGCAGTACGTCTTCATCGAAGGCACCGAATCCTGTGACGCGATCGACCTGCTGCCTTACCCGATACACGACGATGGTGCGGTGGTGAGCCACCGAGGTCCCCTGCTGGCGAGCTACCCGACCTACGACAACGACTACTGGCGCGACGCGGCGACGCCGTTCTACAATCAGGTGCGCAGCTTCGACCAGATATTGCACGAGCCGCGGTACGTCACCTACCGCGAGACCGTCCCTGCTGGGAATCGCAACTGGGAGATCAATGCGTCCCGCACCCAGCGCACCATGAGTCTCACCGAGCGTCGTGCAGGGGGTGGTGGCTACGTCGGCGAATACGACGCCAGCACGCCCGGTATCCCTCGAGCTTCCGGGATGAATCATGCGGTGGCTCCGTCGCTGTTTGGAGACCTGTGGGCGCGTCGCTACCGGCCCATGCAGGGCACTTATATCCGCTCCCCGCTCAACGGCGGTGACGTGGACCGGGCCTGGAGCGCGACCCTCGACCGTTGGGCGCAGGAGTGGGCCGACGAGCAGGCCGCCCGTGCGCCGACGACGCTCGGCGAGCGGGCAGGGGTCAACGTCAACCCCGTCAATTCTGCCTTCGCGGCGGCAGCCATGGGAGGCTTTGGCACCAGACGCGCAATCCCGGCCCCGACTCCGACGTACAC
This sequence comes from Lewinellaceae bacterium, assembly GCA_963837005.1. Classification (GTDB taxonomy): domain Bacteria; phylum Bacteroidota; class Bacteroidia; order Chitinophagales; family Saprospiraceae; genus CALDTK01. Next base: position 187,717 of record CAWIMC010000020.1, on the reverse strand, counting down.
CGCGCGGGGCACCTCGACCTCGACCACCACCGTCGCCTACCGCCCCGTGATGATGGCCTTTCGGCATGATTTGCAGCAGCTGGTCTGGGAGGACTACCAAACTTACCTCGCGGGCGTCAAGGCGGTCGAGAACTACCGATCGGCTTTGTTCCGGCAGGAGGTCGCGGCCGGTGGCCGGGCGTGGGAGTGGATGACGGCTGAGGATTATGCGCTGGTCTTCCCCCTACGGGCCCACTTCAACGCCAGCCTCTACACCCGCGGCGTGGGCAACATGACGACCTACCTGCGGTCTTTGGAAGGGCCGTCGGCCTATCGCTTCGTCGGGAGGCTGAGTTCGTCGAGTCGCGGTCGCTACAATTTTCGCGTCAACGAGGGCGGGCTAGGGATCGGCGAACTCAACCTGGCGCCGGCCAACAGCAACGGGGTATTGCTCAACTTTCAACTGGACTGATGATGAAGACGCAGACTTGTATACCGCGGGTATTGAACTACCCGCTACGACCTTCGGAAGGCAGCTCCGGCAGCTCTTGCGACGGGGGGCGAGGGTATCTGCGCAGGTGCGATTTGGCAAATTGTTTTCTGCGATCCTGTTTGCCGCTCCTCCTGCTTTGCGCAGGACAGGTTTTGGCGCAAGCCCAAACCCTCGACTCTACGCTCCACGCCCAGGTCCACCTCCTCGCCCGCCAAAACGCCAACGGCGTTACCCTGCGCTGGGCTCCCGACCGCGCCGACGCCTGGCTTCAGGCCACACGCAGCGGCTACCGTATCGACCGCCTCGAACGCGATACCGCCACCGGCCAACTCACGAGCATGACAACTCTCGCCGACTCGCTGCGGCCGCTCGCCAAGCAGCTGTGGGTAGCGCAGGCCGACGCCCGCCCCGATGCCCGCTACTACAATGCCGCCCTCCAGACCATCCACGGTGACTGGGAAGCCGCCGCCCTCTGCACGGGCATCCTCGGCGCCGTGAGCCGCAACGACGAGATGGCCAACCGCTACTCCTTCTGCCTCTACGCCGCCGACCTCGACGCCGAGGCTGCCGAGGCTGCCGCGCTGCGCTACGTCGACCAGACAGCTCAGCCCGGCCGCGCCTACACCTATTACGTGAGCGTCAACGACCTGCCCGGCAGCCTCGTGCGCATCGATGAAGGCAGCGTCACCACCGGTGGCGTTGAGCAACCCAACCCAGCCATCGTCCTCGAGACCGGCGAGAGCGAGGGTGCCGTGCGCCTGCGCTGGGACCGCGTCGTGTACAGTCGCTACTATACCGCCTACTGGGTCGAGCGACGTACACCCGGCGGAACGTGGGCCAGGCTCGACTCGGTGCCCTACATTCATGGCCAAACCCAGGACTCGATACTGATGCGGGACTACATCCAGTACACGGACTCGGTACAGAACTATCGGGTCTACGAGTACCGCGTCATTGGGCTGGATGCCTTCGCGGAAGACGGTCCGGCGGCAGTTGGTGTGCAGGCCATGGGTCGCGATCGGACCCCACCCGAGGCACCGGTCGACGTGAAGACCGACTACCTCAACGGCCAGTACATCGTGCTGAAATGGACGCAGCCCGCACCCGCCGAGGTAACGAGTTACCGCATCCACCGCGGGCACGAGGTCGACCAGGCTTTCGACCCGATTGCCGAGAATATTGCCGGCAGTGCGCGCGTCTGGCTCGACAGCACCTTCGCCCCGATGGAGCGCAACTACTACACCATCGAGGCGCTCGACTCGGCTGGTAACGGTGTGATGAGTCTGCCGGTGTACGGCATTATGTGGGACAGTTTTCCGCCCTCGCCCCCGAGTGATTTGGCTGGGGTGATGGACAGCACCGGCGTAGTGACGCTGAGCTGGACGCCCAGCCCAGAGATCGACGTGATCGGCTACAAGATCATGATGGCCAACGCGGCGGATCACGAGTACTCGCTCATCACCGGCCGGGCCGTGTCGGGAACGAGTTTTCGGGACACCGTCATCCTCAACACGCCTACGCCAGCCGTTTTCTACAAGGTGTATGCCGTCGATCACAAGTACAACTACTCCGAGCTGAGCACGCCGGTGCGCGTCGAGCGACCGGACATCATCACGCCGTCGACGCCGATCTTCCGGGACTACCGTGTGGAGGACGACGCCGTGTACTTGACGTGGTCGCCGAGCGAGAGTAGCGACGTGGCTGCGCACCGGCTTTACAGGACCGAGAGCGGTGGCGCGGAGGTGCTGTTGGCAAGCTTGTCCAGAACGGCAGCCGCCTACGTGGACAGCAGTTTTGCGAAAGCGAGCACCTACGCGTACCGCATCGAGGCGATCGACAGCAGCGGACTCGTCTCTGATCCGACGTTGCCGCTGTACATCGTGACGCCTGCACCGCCGCCGGCCCGTCTGGCGGTGGTACTCAGCTTACGCCAAAACGAGGGGCGCCCCGAGCTATCGTGGGTGTTGCCTGCAAGTGGTGTCGTAGAGCAGGTGCTGCTGTACCGAGCCGAGGGAGACGGGGGCTTGCAGCGGATTCGCACGTTTGGGGCGGACGAGTTGAGCTACACGGATGTGTCGGCGCGGGCGGGGGTGCGGTACCGGTATGCGGTGCGGACGGCTTTGGCGGGGAAAGGTTTGGGGGGCTTTAGTGGGGTGGTGGAGCGGGAGTGAGGACACTGTCGCAGTCCGGTACGGGTTAATTTTTACGCCGCCACCTCCCCCTCGAACAGTTGCCCCAAGTGCTTCGCTGCCCGATTACTCTGCCTCCGAAAAGAGACGGTGGTGTATCCATACCCCAATAAAAATAGGATGCCAAACGACACGATCGAGGAGTTGAAAGCATTCTCCCGTACAGCAGTGATCGTCGAGGTAATCACCATCGCCAGCGCCAGGCCGCACCAAATCGCCATGTATACCGACACGAAAACGGGCAAACTCATCCTCACCACAATCTTCGTCGACGTATCCGGAGGGCCAGCCTCGATTATCCGTCCAATAATCCTGGGGAGATGAGGGCTCTGCCGCCCGAAGGCCGCATTGATGGTGAAGGGATGAACTACCTGAGCACTTACACAATCAGACGTGCGACGGCGGGCAAAGGGGGACTCGACAGTAGGGGCCTCGGTAATAGCGCTGATCCTTCGCAAGATTTCCGTTCCGTCAGCCTGGCTAGTGTACTCGATCTTTCTAAATGGTAAAAAGTACATAGCTCGACGGTGCTCCTCCAAAGGTAGGGCAGGTGTGGGCACCTTCGTGCGCGAGGCCTATCGCTCGGCTTGCTCAACAGGCGCGGTCTCGAAGTCGGCGTCCTCGACCCAGCCCGTATTGAGCTTCTCGCCCGCCAGGTAGCGTTCGTACATACCGGCCACTTTCCCGGAGTAGGGGTAAGCGTCGAACACGGCCCCGTTGCCGGACATTCGTGGGTCGCCCTCGGCGGCGAGTTCGGTCTCCATCTGTTGGCGCATACTAGCCACGCGTGCGGCCGCGCCCTCGGTAGCGGCGAGGTTGGTCATGCAGTAGGGGTCCTTGGCGATGTCGAACAGCTCCTCGGCGGGGCGTTTGCCGAAGTTAAAAAACCACAGCCCCTCGGGGTCCTTGCCGCTGCGGCGCATATTGAGAATGACAGACTTGGTGGGTGCCCCATCGGTGTTGAGGTAGCCGGTTTCGGGATTGCCAACCGGCCAGCGCGACGTTTCGTAATTCTTGACGTAGAGGTAGTCCCCGCTCACGATCCCGCGAATGGGATAGCCCTCATCTCGGGGGCGACCGACGTCGTGGCGCTCCTTGCCGATCAGTACGTGGTCGCGGAAAGGCACGGTGAGCGCATCGGCGAAAAGGTCTTGGAGCGGCTTGCCGACCGTCGGCGCCATGCCCGAACTGTCCCACGTCACGCCGGCCGCCGCCAGCAGCGTCGGGGCGAGGTCAACGAAGCTCACGAAGTCCTCGATACGGCGACCGCCCTCCGGGATGCCCGCCGGCCACCGGATGGCCAGCGGGAGGTGGTTACTGAATTCGTAGGCCTGGCCCTTTATCCGCGGGAAGGGCATCCCGTTGTCGGCCGTGACGACGATGATGGTGTTGTCGAGTTCGCCGCGGCGCTCGAGTTCGGCGATCATGCGCCCGAGGTGGGTGTCGAAGTAGTCCACCTCCAGGGCGTAGTCGAGGAGGTCGGTGCGGACGGTGTCTATATCGGGCCACATCGGCGGCACGTCCGTGATGTCGGCCAGGGTCCGTGCTCCCTTGGCGAGGCCGCTGCCGTACTCGTAGGCGCGGTGCGGCTCGTAGCCCCCGTACCAGAAGAAGAAGGGCGCGTCGGTGCCTGCGGCCGCATCATCTAAGAAGAGCGTAAAATTGGCCGCGTAATCGTTGCCAGACACGCCGCTGGTAAGGGGCGTGCGCTGGGCCGCTTGGTAGGCGCGACCCGTGAGTTCGCGCTCGACCCCTCCCACCCGCCCAGGATCTCCCGGTGCCCAGCCTTTGCCCGTAAACCCGGTCCGGTACCCCTCCTGCCCGAGCACCTCGACAAAACTCGTGAACTTGGTCGGGAACAACGGCGAGTGGTTGGCCGCCTGCTCGAGTTGCCAGGGGTTGCGTCCCGTGAGGATGCACGAGCGACTCGGGGCACACTTAGCGTTCGGCGTGTAAGCCCGGTCGAAGAGTAGGCCCTCGGCTGCGATCCGGTCGAAGGCCGGGGTCGTGACCCAGGTCGTGCCGTAGGCCCCCATATGCGGGTAGGAGAGGTCGTCGGCGATGCAAAACAAGATGTTCGGGCGAGCATCCGCCGCGTCGCGGCTACACGCGACCGCGACGCAGCCTATAGCCAGTGCGCAGGCGAGCGTCACGGGGGAGAGTCGGAGAGAGGGAAGCTGGCGCATACGAGAGGCGATACGAAGAAGGGCTTACTGGAGGCGATAGTACGGCAGACGCGCCAGGGGCACGTCGATGGTGAGGGTCTTTGGGCCGACAACGGTGCTGCCGTCGTCGCCTATCCAGGTCCCTTCCGGGAAAACGACCTCCCGCGCCCGTGCCCCTTTCTCGGTGACCGGGGCGACAAGCATGTCGGTGCCGAGCATGAACTGATCAGCGATACCGCCGTATCCCTGGTTTGGGAAATTGTAGTCTAGCGAGCGGGCGATCGGCTCGCCGGTTTTGGCGGAAGTCGCAGCCATGGCGTAGATGCGCTCCCCAAAACGCTCGTGGAGCGCTGCCATGTCCCGGCAGAGGCCACTGTTCGCCGCCGAGAGCACCCGCCACGGGGCCACACTGAACTGCATCATAGGCATGAGGGCAGAGGTCTGCGCACTGCGCACGACGAGTTCCTCGTCGATCACCGACCCCGGCAGGAACGTCTTGTACGCCCCGCCACCGATCATGTCCGGACACGTGTACGCGTAGCCCATGAGGCCCTGCGCGATGATTCCGGGCACGAGTTGCCGTAGGTCGCCCCAGTCGTGGCGCTTAGGGAAGCTCAGCGGGGCTGCTTCACTCAAGCCTCGCCTCCAAAAGGCTAGCGAGATCACGTTTGGTCTTCCCGCTTTCGAACTTGAAAGCCCCCGTCGCCAGCCCGTAGCCGAACACCAGCATACCGATGGGAATAAGAACGACCGAGTCAAAGCTCCCGCGCTCAATGGCGGCAACGAGTCCGACAACCATAAAGACTCCTACGCCACACAGCCAAATCCCCATAAACGCAAGGACAAAAGGATGCAGCCGCATCGTCACTCGGACCTTGGTAAGAGACGTTCGCCCCAGGCCCCCCGAGACTTGTCCTTTTATCCTCGGCAAGAAGGAATTGCGATATCCGATGATGCGGGTGATGTTAAAGCTGTCTCCGCGCACGTGACCTTCGTATGGAAGGCGCGACTTGCTGCTGAAAGGATTGGTGAGCCGAAAGCCCTTTGCAGGCTCCGTGACGGCAGCGATTCGGTCGAGGGCCTCCTGTGGGGACAGGGAGGTCGAGTAGGTGAGGTTTTCGAGGGGGAGGTACTTCATTGAGTGGGTGGCCAGAACCTGCAACGACGACAAGGTATTCGGGCGTGTAGATCGGGCTCATCCACGTCCGCCCCCCACATAACCAAACACCCCCGTAAAATCTTCCGCCCCGAGTCCAGCCGCCACGGCGCTACCGTACACCTCCTTGGCCGCCGCCAGACTCGGTACCGGCTGCCCGACCTGGTACGCCGCCAGCGTAGCTAGGTGTAAATCCTTGTGCATCAGCGCCAACGGGAAGTTAACGCTGTGGTCGTCGCCCTCGGTCTTGGGGCGAATGCCAGCCAGGAAGGGAGCCGTTACGGGCGTCGCCAGCAACACATCGAAGACTTGCTTTTGCGCCAGGCCCAGCGCCGTACCGAGGTGTACCGCCTCCGCGAAGGCCAGCATGCCCTGCGCCAGCAAACCATTGACGAGGACCTTCATGGCCGCCCCCGAGCCGACCGGTCCTAAATGTAACGTCTTCTTGCCCATCGCGTCGAAGAGCGGCTGGGCCAGCGCAACATCGGCGGCGTTACCGCCCACGAGAAAGAGCAGTTCGCCGGCCTCAGCCGGGCCTTTCGTGCCTGCCACGGGCGCATCCACAAAGCGGTAGCCGTGCTGCGTGGCCCGCGTGCCGAGGGTTTTGGCGAAAGCCGGATCGACGGTGCTACTGTCCACCCACAGTTGCTCAGTGGTGAGCCTTTCGGCAAAACCATCGGTACCGAACGCGACCTCGTCGACGGCCTCCGGGCGGGCTAGCATCGTAAGGACGACCTTCGCGCCCTCGACGGCGGCGGCGGGAGAGGTGGCGAGGCGAGCGCCCTGGGCGACGAGGGCAGCGGCTTTGTCGGCCGAGCGGTTCCAGATGGTGAGGTCGTGACCCGCGGCCAAACAGTTGTGGGCCATGCGGCTGCCCATGATGCCGAGCCCGAGGAAGGTTAGTTTCATAGCAGCAAACGTAGGCCCCTCACGAAGCCTCCGATGCCGGGAATCGGCCACCGACTACCTTACCACCATGGTAAGCGTCCCCCACCGTCTCCTCGACCTCCCCACCGTCGAGCGCCTGTACGCGGATGCAGACCTGGTCGTTTTGCGGAAACGCGTCACTTGCGCCCTCTACGAACGCCCGACCTACGTCGCTATGCACGCCCTCACGCTCGTGCAGGAGGGCCAACAAGTATTGTACGACGAGGCCGGTCGAGCTTTGCGCGTACGTCCCGGCCAGATCGGGATGATGCGCCGCGGACTCTACGGCGTCACGGACCTGCTGGCGGACATGACGGGCGGCTTCGCGACGGTGGTCGTGTTCTTCTCCGATGCCCTGTTGCGGGAGTGCCTACCGGTCGTCGAAGTGCCGAATTCCGGCACGGACCTCTGTGCCATTCCGGCTGTCGGAGCCCTGTGCGACTGGGTGAGTACGCTTCCGCAAAACCCGCCACGCGGTGATGCCTCTTCTTTGAAAACAGTCTTTCGGGAGTCGTTTCGTGGCCTCATCGCAGGCCTGGCGTCCGAGGGCGGGGTTGCTGCGCACGAGGCCCTGTGCAGTTTGCTGGAGACGCGCCGCCGCCCCATCCGCGAACTGATGTCGGCGCACTATGACAAGCCGCTCACCTTGCTCGATTACGCCGTGCTGAGTGGCCGCAGCGAGCGCAGCTTCCGCAGGGACTTCAAGGCACGTTTTGGCGAAAGCCCCAAACGCTGGCTCGTAGCCCGCCGACTAGAGCGTGCACGGGAGTTGCTGAACGGCGGGGAGGATCGCGTGGCCGTCGTCGCGCAAGCGGTGGGATATGTGAGCACGTCGCACTTTATTGGCTTGTACAAGCAGAGGTACGGGGTGACGCCGGGGAGAGACCTCGTGTGTAGGCTACGCTACCCGCCCCCCTAAGCCCTACCTTGCCCGCCGTGCCCAAACTCACCATCGGCCGCCGCGACTTCGCCGACTTCCCTGCTCTCGCGCTGTGTGACATCGCCGTTAAGATCGACACCGGGGCCTACACCTCGGCCATCCACTGCCACCACATCAAGGTCAAGACCCGCGCCGACGGCACCGAGGTGCTCACCTTCAAGCTCCTCGACCCCACCCACGCCGACTACAACGGTCGCGCCTACGAACTCACGACCTTCCGCACCAAGCGCGTCCGCAGCTCGAATGGCAAGGCCGAGTCTCGCTACCTCATCAAAACCAAGATTACGCTCTTCGGCCGCGACTACCCCCTGGAGCTGTCCCTGTCCGAGCGCGGCGAGATGCGCTTCCCGGTGCTGATCGGTCGCAAGCTGCTCATGAATAGATTTATCGTCGACCCGGCCGCTGTCGACCTTTCTTATACCGCCAAAACAGGTATCGTCCCCACATTAAAAAGAGGGCTTTCGCCAAAACCCACCCCCGACGCATGACGCGTCCCGTCATCTCGACCGAGCGAGACGCCGCGAAGCTGGCTGGCAAGCGAGCGGAGAGATCTCGTTGTGTTGCCGGGGGGATTTCTCCGTTTCGCTTCGCTACAGTCGAAATGACGGCAGGGCGCTTCGCTACAGTCGAAATGACGGCAAGGCGCTCCGCAGCAGTCGAAATGACGGCAGCACGCTCCGCAGCAGTCGAAATGACGGCAGGGCGCTCCGCAGCAGTCGAAATGACGCGTCCCGGCATCTCAACCAAGCGAGACGCCGCGAAGCAGGCTGGCGAGCGCGCGGAGAGATCTCCTTGTATTGCCGGGGGGATTTCTCCGTTTCGCTTCGCTACAGTCGAAATGACGGCAGGGCGCTCCGCAGCAGTCGAAATGACGGCAGGGCGCTCCGCAGCAGTCGAAATGACGCGTCCCGTCATCTCGACCGAGCGAGACGCCGCGAAGCTGGCTGGCGAGCGAGCGGAGAGATCTCCTTGTGTTGCCGGGGGGATTTCTCCGTTTCGCTTCGCTACAGTCGAAATGACGCAGCACGCCGCTACAGTCGAAATGACGGCAGGGCGCTTCGCTACAGTCGAAATGACGGCAGGGCGCTTCGCAGCAGTCGAAATGACGGCAGCACGCTTCGCTACAGTCGAAATGACGGCAGGGGAAGTGCTATCCTTACCTCTCCAACCCGACCTACTTCACCAGCAACACGCGGCAGCGATGTAATTACGCAGCAGCATAATCATCAGGCCAAAAGCCAACCCCCCTTATGAACATAGCCATCCTCTCCCGCGGACCTCGCCTCTACTCCACCTCCCGCCTCGTCGAAGCCGCTGAGGCCGCCGGCCACAAGGTCCGCGTCATCGACCACCTGAAGTGCTCCATCGAGCTCGCCAAGAAGAGCCCCCGCATCTACTACAACGGAGAGTACCTCAACGACTTCGATGCCATCATCCCGCGCATCGGCGCATCGGTCACCTTTTACGGTACGGCCGTCGTGCGGCAGTTCGAGATGATGAAGGTTTTTACGGCAGTGGAATCACAAGCGCTCGTCCGCTCACGGGACAAACTGCGCTCCATGCAGCTCCTCGCCCGCGCCGGGGTTGGCCTCCCGAAGACGGTGTTCACCAACTTCTCCCGCGATGTGGAGCACGTCGTCGAGAAGGTTGGCGGCGCGCCAGTCGTCCTCAAATTGCTCGAAGGCACGCAGGGACTGGGTGTCGTTTTGGCGGAAACGCAAAACGCCGCTAGCTCCGTCATGGAGGCCTTCAATGGTCTGGAGGCGCGCATCATCGTACAAGAGTTCATCAAGGAGGCCGGTGGGGCCGACATCCGCGCCTTCGTGGTAGACGGCGTCGTGGTCGGCGCCATGAAGCGCCAGGGCAAGGAGGGTGAGTTCCGTAGCAACCTCCACCGCGGGGGCTCGGCTAATCTCATCGAACTCACCGAGGAGGAAGAGCAGACCGCCATCATCTCCGCTAAGGCCATGGGTCTGGGCGTGGCCGGCGTCGACATGCTACAGTCCAGCAACGGGCCGCTCGTGCTGGAGGTCAACTCCTCTCCAGGGCTCGAGGGCATCGAGCGCGCCACCGGCACCGACATCGCCGGGAAGATCATTGCCTACGTCGAAAAAAATGTACAGGCAAAAGATTAGTGTCCTCGGGCAAGACATCGAGCGCGGCGCGAGCCTCATGCTCCACATCGACGTGGCGGCCCTGCACACCCGCAACGCCGTGCAGGCCCCCGTCTTCGTAGAGCGCGCCGAGGAGGACGGACCTGTGCTGCTGCTCATGGGCGGCGTCCACGGTGACGAGCTCAACGGCATCGACATCGTGCGCCGCATCGTCTACGCCAAGGACCACCGCCCGAAGCGCGGCACGATTATCTGCATCCCGGTGCTCAATATTTTCGGCTTCATCAACCTCAACCGGAAGTTTCCGGACGGGCGCGACCTCAATCGCGTCTTCCCAGGATCTAAGGGCGGCTCGCTGGCTAGCCAGTTTGCGTATCTGTTTCGCACGCAGGTGCTGCCGGACATCGACTACGTGCTCGACTTTCATACCGGTGGGGCCGACCGCACCAACGTGGCGCAGACGCGCTGCTCGTTTAAGGATGAGCGGAGCTTCGCCATGGCGCGGGCTTTCGGGGCGCCCTTCGTAGTGCAGTCTAAGTCCATTAGCAACTCCATCCGGGAGGCCTTCCTCAAGGCGGGTAAGTCGGCGCTCGTGTTCGAAGGCGGCAAGTCGATGCAGTACGACGAACCGGCCATCGCCTACGGCGTCCGTGGGGCGCAGCGCGTCATGGCCTACCTCGGGATGACCGAACCTTTGGACGACGGGCTCGCTAGCGATCCGGCGCAAGAACCCATCCTCGTTTCTAAGTCGCGGTGGGTACGCGCACCAGCCTCCGGCATGTGGCACAGCCTTGCGCCGCTGGGAGAGTTCGTAAACAAGGGCACCGTCCTCGGCATCGTGAGCGACCCCTACGGTGCCTTCGAGATGCCCGTCAAGGCCACCTGGGCGGGGTATGTGTTCTGCGGCAACGAGGCCCCGGTGATCAACAAGGGGGACGCACTTTTCAACATGAGCGTGGCGGTGGTCGCATAGGACCTAAGCCCCCCTTCAAGTACGAGTTTAGCCGCCCCTCGAGATCCTACCGATCAGCGGTTTGGGTGAGTCGTTAATGCATCGGCCAGGCTTCTGGAGGCAGGTCTCGTGACGTGCCGGACGGCCGAGACTACGGCCCACTTCCCCTGTTCTCCGCCAGGCTGTTTTGGCGAAAGCCTACCGTCTGGCCCGTGCCGCGCCTCACCCTATTCGGGTAAATTTCAACGCAACACTGATCAGGTAGTCAGAAGCTTACATATTTGCACATATGCGATTTGTTCGATTTTAAGTTGTCTTTTCGGCGACCTTTCCCGCAAGGAGTCTCGTATACCCCACCGTCCTGCCCCCTCGGGAGTCCGCCCTCCCACTACCCCGAACGCTCGCCATGCCCGTCCGCAGCCTGCCGCCACTGCCTTTGCCCGCCTCCCGTCTGTTGATGAGCGTATACCTAACTGTAGGTAGTCTTCTCTTGGCCTGCGCACCGACGTGGGCGCAGCGACCGGATATCTGTGGTGTGGGGGCTGATATGGAGCTCAAGTGCCTCGACGCCTGCATCATCTGCGACATCGATGGCTTTCGGGGCCGCAACGACAACGGCGGCGTGAAGGACGAAGGCGATCTGCCGGTCGGCTTCTGCACCTCGATTAACCACAACATCCAATGGATTGGCTTCGTGGCCAACTCAGCCGACCTCGAGTTCACCATCACGGTGACCAACTGCGAGAAAGGTGCCGTCGCGTACAACGGCGGTCTCGAGGCCGGGATCTTCGAGGTCGAGTCCTGCCAACTCAGCAAAGCCGTACCGAAGAGCAACTGCAATACCAGTATGCTCGTCGAGGGTCTCTCAGCCGAGAACGGCGTCTGGCCTTTTACAGCCTTCGGCCTAGAAACCGGAAATTACTACTACCTCGCCATCGACGGCGACAACGGCGACATCTGCGACTACGTCATCAACGTCACCAAGGGCACCACCGCGATCCCGCAGATCACCAACAGTGGCGGACTCCGAGGCCCAGACCGCGTATGTAACGGTCCGCAGAGCTACAACTACAAGATCGATCCCGTACCCGGGGCTACGTACTACGACTGGTCGCTCAATGGCGCACCCTACGGCAGAGAGAAGGACCTCGCCCAAACCTTGAGCTTCGCCACCGATGGCAACTACGAACTCTGTATCCAGGCGAGCAACATCTGCAACACCGGGCCGAAAGAGTGCCTCACGATCCGCGTTGGGGACTTTCCGCCGACCCGCATCCAGCGCACAGGTTGCCCGGGAGTCCCGGTGGTCGTAGAAGGTACGACCATTACCGCGTCGGGCAACTACCCATACACGTTCAAGAATACGGTCGACTGCGACTCCACGATCATCTATGAGGTCACGATCGGCGACGCCATCGACGTCATCGTCGATACGACGATCTGCGCGGGTCCGTCGGCGATCATTAACGGAACGCAGATCACTACGGCTGGCGACTATTCGTTTACTACGCAGACGGCCGCAGGGTGCGACTCTACGATTACCTATAGGGTTGCGCTTAGCGATGTCCTTCGGGGCACCGCGTCCTTGTCGATCTGTGCGGGTATCTCCCAGACGGTTCACGGCCGGGTGATCACTGGTGCCGGGTCGTACGATATCCCGCTCAAGACGGCTCAGGGCTGCGACTCGATTGTCACCTACACCGTCACCACGATAGATCCCGCGCGCGGCATCGTCGAGCTGGTGCTCTGCCCTGGTGTCCCCAGAACCATCCGCGGCCAGGTGATTAGTGAAGAGGGGACCTACACCTTTCCGTTGCGGGCTTCGAATGGCTGTGATTCCATCGTTACTTATATCGTCACGGTCACCGACACCCTCCGCGGCTCCGCCGACCTCTTCCTCTGCCCAGGAGTCCCCATCACGGTTCACGGCCAGGTAATCTCTACCGGAGGCACGTACGATGTCCCGCTCAAAACGGCCAGCGGCTGCGACTCGATCGTCACCTACACCGTCACGGAGACGGAGGCCCTGCGCGGCACAGCCGACTTGGTGCTCTGTCCGGGTGTCCCCAAAACTGTCCACGGCCAGGTCATCTCGGAGACGGGGACCTACGAGTTCGTCCTCCCAGCTGCCAGTGGATGCGACTCGATCGTCACCTACACCGTCACGGTCACCGACACCCTTCGTAGCAGCGAAACGCTCGCGATCTGCTCGGGTGCACCAATCACGATCCAAGGTCAAGTCATCTCTGCCGCCGGCACCTACGACTTCCCCTTCAAGACAGCCGACGGCTGCGACTCTATCGTCACCTACACCGTCACGGAGACGGAGGCCCTGCGCGGCACAGCCAGCTTGGTGCTCTGTCCGGGTGTCCCCAAAACCGTCCACGGCCAGGTCCTCTCGGAGGCGGGGACCTACGAGTTCGTCCTCCCAGCTACCAGTGGATGCGACTCGATCGTCACCTACACCGTCACGGTCACCGACACCCTTCGTAGCAGCGAAACGCTCGCGATCTGCTCGGGTGCACCAATCACGATCCAAGGTCAAGTCATCTCTGCCGCCGGCACCTACGACTTTCCTTTCAAGACAGCCGACGGCTGCGACTCTATCGTCACCTACACCGTCACGGAGACGGAGGCCCTGCGCGGCACAGCCGACTTGGTGCTCTGTCCGGGTGTCCCCAGAACCGTCCACGGCCAGGTCCTCTCGGAAGCGGGGACCTACGAGTTTCCCCTTCCAGCTGCCAATGGCTGCGACTCGATCGTCACCTATAGCGTCACAGTCACCGACACCCTACGGGGTACCGAAGACATTGTCCTGTGTCCGGGTGTCCCCAGAACGATCTACGGACAGACCATCTCGGCCCCGGGCTCCTACGACTTCATACTGCGAGCCGCCGGAGGCTGTGACTCCATTGCGACGTATCGCGTGTCCGTCACCGATACACTCCGCGGCGGCGAAAGTCTCGTGCTGTGTCCAGGAGAGCGGACGACGATCTATGATCAGTTGATCTCCGCCGCCGGGACCTATCGCTTCCCCCTCACCGGAACAGGCGGATGCGACTCTATCGCCACCTATACTGTTACGTTCCGCACGCCGATACTCACGAAGCTCGACACGGCGGTTTGCGTCGGCCAGCCGGTCCGCTTCGACGGGCGAGATTTGCTCGCGGAGGGCGTCTACCTCGAAACGCGAACCGCAGCAAGCGGCTGTGATAGCGTCGTCGAACTGACGCTCAGCTACAAGTCATGCGCCTTTAGTGCCACGGCGGAGACGCGCCCGGCCACCTGTTCCGGTGCCAGCGACGGGAGTATTCTCGCGTACGTAGTTGGTTTGGCCTCCCCGTACACCGTGAGTTACGTCCGGGAGGGCGGCACCGGATCGACGCCGGTAGGTATCGCTGCGGACTCAACGCCTACTTTCTTGCTCGACCTCCTTGCGGGCACCTATGTACTCACCTTCGCCGACCGTTTTGGCGGCGAGATGGAGGTGACCGTAACCGTTGGGTCACCATCGGCGGTGAGGGCCAGATCGCGGCGCATCGCCGACGGGGCATTCGATATCCGCTGCGCCGGTAGCGCCGAAGGGCAGGTGCTGGCCCTCGCCAGTGGCGGCACCGCTCCGTACGCCTTTCGCTGGTCCGACGGGAGCACCGACGCACAGCGGGCGGGTCTGCCAGCGGGGACGTATGGCTTTATCGTGACGGATGCTCGAGGCTGCTCCGATTCGACGGGGGTTACCCTCACCGAGCCGCCGCGGCTACGCCTCGAAATCCAAGCGATCGATCAGGGTTGTGACCCGGCGCTTGAGCCCGGTGGCGTACGCATCCTGACACTCAATGGCGGGCGCGCTGGCTACCAGATCCAACTCAATGGCCTAGCTGCTGGTCCACTAAAGGACCGGTATACTCTCGACCCCGGAGTGCATACGGTCACTCTGCGCGACGCCGTCAATTGCCGCACCGATACGAGCTTCGCGATCGACGCCTTGGTCGTACCCGAGGCCCAGGCCGACACTGTGTGGCGCATCCGCAGAGGCGAGTTCGCGACTCTCGGCGTGCGGACCAGCGCAGACATCGTGAGTTACTTTTGGGAAGGTCCCACAGAACTGTCCTGCGAGTTTTGCCCTAAGCCGCGCGTGTCCCCCCTGCGAGACGCAACGTATACGGTGACGGTCACCAACGTCGATGGTTGCGAAGCCCGTACGGAAGCTTTGGTATTGGTACTCGTCGACCGAAACATGTACGCGCCGACGGCCATCAGCCCGAACGGTGATCGTGTCAACGACGGTTTCACGGTCTACGTCGCCGACGAGGGCAGCGTCATCGAGGAGCTTCAGGTCTTCGATAGATGGGGAGAGCAGCTCTTTGTCGCCACCGACATCGCCCCGGGCGATACCGATGCCGGTTGGCCGGGCACCTACCGCGGAAAGGAGATGAACGCTGGCGTGTATGTCTACTGGGCGCGCGTCCGCAATTCAGACGGCGTCACCGAACTGGTACGAGGCGATTTCACGTTAATGCGATAGGCAAAAAACGGGCGCTTGCCCCGCGCATCAACACCTTCCCTTCAGGTGAAGCCGCCCCCCTATCTGCTCAACATCTGGCCTCGCGGCCTCGTTATCCAGGGAATGCTACAGCTCTTCCGCAAGGTTTTGTGTCTCCTAGTCGGACTCAGCCTGCTCGGGGCGACTGAGGTTTTGGCGCAAGCCGCCCTGCCGATCGCTGGCCTCTCCACCGTCTTCGCCGATGACCTTAGCCAGTGGGACGTATACGACTACGACGACAACCGCGCCGGGGAGCTAAAACTCCGCTTCCCCGGGATGGCGGGGCAGGTGGGTGACCTAACACAGTGGACGTTCCGCTTCGACGATATCGACGGGAGCGTGCGCGCTAAGGTGCGGGGGCGCAACGACCTCTGGGAAGTGCGCGTCGGGGACGACGTGGCCGTGGTGCGGACCTTGTTCCCGAATCAGCTCGACCAATGGACAGTGCAGAGCGGGGAAGACCGCCTCGTTTACGTCGTACGAGACTACCGCCTGCTAGAGTACTGGGGAGTGCGCGGTCCTGGAGGACCAGGAGAGTTCGCCGTCTACACGAGCTTCGAGGGGGACTGGCGAGACTGGACCGTCAAGGACGCGACTACGGAGCCAGTGGGGGCGGCGGCGCAGTTGGCGATGATCTGGCTGCCGCTGTATATGCGGCTCGTCGGGCCGTAAGCGTGCTGCCATCAGACTCGCCGTAGAAACAAAGGGATCGAAGAGCCGTTGGAGGGGAGGGCATCCGTGCCCGACATTACCCGCTTTCAAGTAGGCCACCACCAGGTCGTTCGAGAAGTAGTCCATCGCTGGGCGCACGCTTCGAATTTCTAACCTACTTCCTATATGCCGTCTCCTTCCATCCATTAGCCGCATGCCGCATCCGTTCCGTTCGACTGCGTCCGCCCATCTTCTGCCTTTCTAGAGTTTCGCAATGTCTCAGATCGCTACCTCCTCTCCGTCCGCTTTCGCCTCCGACCGCGAAGGCATTGACGCCCTCGCCGTCGCCTACCAAGATCTTACGCGCGAGATCGCCCAGGTCATCGTCGGACAAGACGACGTGGTGCGTGCCGTCATCATGTCGCTGTTTGGGAACGGACACTCGTTGCTGGTGGGCGTACCGGGCCTCGCCAAGACGTTGCTCGTCTCGACGATCGCGCAGGCGCTCGACCTCGACTTTAAGCGCATTCAGTTTACGCCCGACTTAATGCCCTCGGACATCACCGGCATGGAGATCCTCGACGAGCACCGCCACTTCAAGTTTCAGAAAGGGCCACTGTTCGGCAACATCGTCCTCGCCGACGAGATCAACCGGACGCCACCGAAGACCCAAGCCGCCTTGC
The DNA here is from genome assembly GCA_963837005.1 of Lewinellaceae bacterium. Taxonomy (GTDB): domain Bacteria; phylum Bacteroidota; class Bacteroidia; order Chitinophagales; family Saprospiraceae; genus CALDTK01. The sequence goes on along the minus strand of CAWIMC010000020.1, from coordinate 170,925 downwards.
TCGAGGCTATGCAAGAGCGCGGTGTTACGGTAGCCGGTACCCGCATGGCTCTACCTGCCCCCTTCTTCGTACTCGCGACCCAAAACCCGATCGAGCAGGAGGGTACTTACCCACTCCCCGAGGCGCAGCTGGACCGGTTCATGTTCAACATACCTCTCGGCTACCCCACCTACGAGGAGGAAGTACAGGTCGTCAAGAACACCACCGCCGATCGCCGCGTCACCGTCCGACCCGTCATCGACGGAGCGCAGATTCTCGCGTTCCAGCACCTCGTGCGCCGCCTCCCGATCGCCGACAACGTGCTGGAGTACGCCGTCGGGCTGGCCGCCAAAACGCGCCCAGGCACCGCGATGGCGACCCCGCAGATCGATCAGTACATCAGTTGGGGTGCCGGGCCGCGCGCCTCTCAGTACCTCACGCTCGGTGCGAAGGTGCACGCGGCCATCCGCGGGAAGTACTCCCCCGACCGCGAAGACGTGCAGGCCGTCGCGCCTTATGTCCTCCGTCACCGCATCGTGCGCAACTTCCGCGCCGAGGCCGAAGGCGTGAGCGAGGAGGCGATTGTCCGGGGGCTGTTCTAGGCCTCCCGCCCCCCTACCCTGCCCAGTTCCCCCGGTCCAAGGTCCGAAATTGTATTGCTTCCGCTAGGTGGCTCGTCGTGATGTTGGCCTCGCCGGCGAGGTCGGCGATAGTGCGGGCTACTTTCAGGATGCGATCATAAGCCCGGGCAGAGAGTTGGAGCTTCTCCATTGCCATCTCGAGCATCCGACGACACCCGGCATCGAGGGGGCAGGTATCGCGTACCAGGCGACTCGGCATCTGGGCGTTGCAGTGGATGTCCCGGTAGCGCTTGAAGCGCTCACGCTGAAGTTCGCGGGCCACGACGACTCGCTTGGCGATCGTAGCGCTCGACTCGCCCGAGCGACCCTCGCGACTCAGCTCTTCGTAGCTCACCGGTACCACTTCGACGTGGAGATCGATGCGGTCGAGTAAAGGGCCACTAATCTTGTTGAGGTAGCGCTTGACGACCCCAGGGTTGCAAGTACACGGCTTGTTCGGGTGGTTGAAGAAGCCACAGGGGCAGGGGTTCATGCTCGCCAAGAGCATGAATGCCGCCGGATAGTCCACCGCCCAGCGGGCGCGACTGATGGTGACGAGGCGCTCTTCCATCGGCTGTCGCATCACCTCCAGCACGGAGCGCTTAAACTCTGGCAACTCGTCGAGGAAGAGCACGCCGTTGTGCGCCAGTCTTATCTCACCCGGCATCGGATTGGAGCCCCCGCCTACCAGCGCCACGTCGCTAATGGTGTGGTGCGGTGCACGAAACGGGCGCGTCGAGATCAGGCCCTGCCCATTGGGAAGTTTGCCGGCAACACTGTGGATCTTGGTCGTCTCCAAGGCCTCCTCGACGCTGAGCGGTGGCAGGATGGTCGGGAGGCGTCGCGCGAGCATCGTCTTACCGGCACCGGGCGGGCCGATCAGTATCGCGTTGTGCCCACCGGAGGCCGCGATCTCTAGCGAGCGCTTGATGTTCTCCTGGCCCATCACGTCATTAAAATCGAGTGGGTAGCGGTCGCTGTCGGTCTCCTCTACGCGGATGCCCCCCTTCGTGCGCGGCATGCAGGCGCGGTCTTCGAGGTGGTCGACCACCTCCCGGAGGGTCTTCGCGCCGTAGACCTCCAAATCTTCGACGATAGCGGCCTCCTCGGCGTTGGCATGCGGCAGGATCATCCCATCAAAGCCCTGCTTCTTGGCCGCGATCGCCATCGGGAGTGCCCCACACACCGGACGCAGAGCTCCGTCTAGGGCCAGCTCCCCGATCATCATGTAGCGCTTCGCGTGTACGACGCGGATCTGGTCGGTCGACTCGAGAATACCGATGGCGATGGGGAGGTCGTAGGCCGAACCTTCCTTGCGCAGCGACGCCGGCGCGAGATTGATGGTCAGCAGGCGCCTCGCCGACTTAAATCCGGCACTCTTGAGCGCGGGGTTGATCCGCAGAAAGCCCTCGGAGACCGCCTTGTCCGGAAGCCCGACGATGTACTTCGCCGGGCCGTTGGTCATAATGTTACCCCCGGCGTGGGTTTCGACGGTAATGAGTTGAGCGTCGACGCCCTGCAGGGCACTCGCGTAGGTTTTGGACAGCATTTCGTGTTCGATTCTCACCGGGCGGGGGTGCCCGGCAGCCTAAAGACCACGGAATGTTTGGCATTGCACACTTTTGATACAAAATATTTTATTCGTGCACTTTCCATCTTACCAGCTAAGCGTAGCGCCCACCGTAGCTCCAACGCTGTACCCACGGACCGAAAGCGGATCGTCGGCACCGGCTAGCTCCCCGAAGCGAACGCATCGACCGCTCAACCCTACGCTCCACCGTGGCGTAAGGACTACATCCACGCCGAGTACTCCGCTGTAGCGAAGACCTGGTCGAGGGTTGACCCACTCTACGCCGGCATTGTCGAGTTCGACGACCTTACCGCTCGCGTCGAGAAGTCCCCCGCGCGAGGCTAGGCGAAATTCGTAACCGGCTTCCGCCAAAACGTAGGGCTTCCACCGTCCTGTGGTCGGGAGAGCGTAGCCCGCACCGAGCGAGACCGCCATGGTCTGCAGGCGATTTTGCCGCGTGGACTTGACGCGGTAGTCGCGACCGACGGTATCGACGCGGATCACCTGATCGGTAGTTGGGTCGATGACTGTGCGCGTTGTGCGTTCGCGGATCACCGAGCCAAGTAGTTGCGCCTCCCGGTGGTAGGCCTGGTAGCCGAGTCCGACGCGAATCCGGAGTCCTGTGAGGTGGGTCTGCTCGTAGGCGAAGCCCGCGACGACATCTGGCTGCCAAGCTTCGAGTGTGTCGCGCTGCCGGCGGTAGGCCGACGGCTCGCTTTGCTTTGCACGAAGCACTCGTGTGGTGGCCAGTGTCCCGCCGTACATCCGAACGCTACGGGTCCACATCGGCTTGACGAGACTAAGTTGGCGTCCTCGAGTGGCTGCGGCAGCATCGCTGCTTAGTGGCAAGTTGAGGTAAGGCTGTGTGGCGGAGGCTAGGGGCGTTGAGACAAACTCGGGCAAAGGGAGCAGCGTAGGTAATACTGAGCGGAAAGGTGCTCCAGCTCGCGATAGACGTTCGGCCTTTAAGTTACCGACACCGTCGTGCGCATCGGTATGAAGAATAGCCATCGGCCGTTCGGGGATCGGCAGCTCCGCTGCGTCGGCTACTGCCTTGGCGGTTGTTTCTTCACCCCAAACGCTGCCGAGCCGATCGGTCCGCGAAGATTTCATAGGTGTGCTTATGCGTAGGGCTGCATTCGGAAGCGAGTTCTGGTTCTGGACCAAGTCAGCTGGTCCGTCGCTTGGGGACTGGACATCGCTCAGCTCTGTAGACCCAGCACTTGTTCTGTCGACAGCACCCTTCTTCCCTATTCTGCTATCGGCTAGCGCTTCCGCCTTAGCATTTAGATCCAGCGTAGAAGATCTAAAGCGTGATTCGGTGGAAGCTGTATTTTCGACCAGTAGCAATTCCGATGGGGCGTTGCGTAGTATATCGCCAGATTGAGCAGCTCCATCGGGGCTCGTTTTGACGAAAGTCTCCTTTACCTCCTGCTGCGCCGCGAGTACAGCATCTGAACCGAGGGGCGTCCCGTTGGGCTTGGAAACTACTGGTTGAGGAGCACCCGGTAGCGCGTCCGTTTGTGAAGGGAAGAATCGATACGCACCCACCATCAGGAGCATCGCCAGTGTGAGTGCCCAGTACGACCACCAGCTTTCACGACGTGATGGTTTGGGTGGAGGCATGACATCGGAGGCGGCCTCGATCCGATCCCAGAGGGCGTCGGGCGGCATGTTCTTGTAGTCGCGGAGGCGGCGGGCAGTTGGCTCGTCGAAATGGTCGTGGTTCAGAGGCATAGGGTGGCGAAGTGGGCGAGACGCGCGCGGAGGCTGCGGCGCGCGCGGGTGAGTTGGGAGCGGGACGTACCCTCGGAGATGCCAAGGGCCTCAGCGACCTCGGCGTGAGAGTAGCCCTCGACGGCCACCAGGTTGAAGACTTCCCGGAAGCCATCGGGCAGCCCCTGAATCTCGCGGACGATGTCCTCGGTGGCAAGTTGTGCCAAGGCCGTCGACGAGACTCGGAGCATCGGCGGGAGGGCCGCACCGAGTCCGTCCACCGAATCAGCCAGCGCCCGGTGCGCGCGGACCTTATCAGCCCGTAGCGCTTGCAGACATGTGGTGACGGTAATGCGGTGGAGCCAGTTGGGGAATGCCTGGAAGTCTCGACAGCTATCGAGCTTCAAAAAGGCCGTCACCCAGGTGTCCTGCGCGAGGTCCTCGGCGTCGGCCTCTGTGGTGCCGTAGCGGCAACACGTCCCAAACACCGCTGCGGCACGAGCTACGTAGAGCTCGCGCCGCGCGGTGCGGTCGCCCCGCTGGGCAGCCGCGAAGACTTGGGCGGGGATTGGGGTCAAGGCACGAGAGGGGTTACGGATTAGATTCAGGGCTGGTCTGGGCGTTACACTACTGCAAGACTGGACCGGAGAAGAACAAGCTGATTCGCTGTGGCTGTCCGTCGGGGCCAGTTGTCTCGAAAGCATTAACCCTCGCTGTAATCTTGCCGGGAGTGTTGCTTTCGGCGGCGAGATACTCGGTCACGACCAGCGGAACGCCATTGAGAGAGTAGCGGAAGTCAGGTGAGTTAGGCGGGTAAAAGATGGCATTCCCTCCCATGATAAATGTACCGACTTGCGGGAATCCAGCCTCTCTTACCAAACCTTCAAAAATGGTGGCTTCCCCTGTCGAGGTAATCCCGTAAATGTTGAGCCCACGATCGGTCGCTCGTATGTTGAGGCTGTCGCCTACCGCAGTTGTATCTCCATTTATAACTATCGCGAAGGAGCTGGAGCCGGTGCCTGTCGGCGGCGCAGGAGGTGTCGAAGGGCAAACCGCAATTTCGCCTAGGTCAACCTCCTCCGACGCCAGCCGGATATAGGTAGCCTCGGTCTGAGCAGTGAGTGGATTATAGTACTGAAGCGCGAGGTCGACACTGTCCGGGGGCGAGGTGCCGTCGGGGTAGCAAAACGAGCGACCGATTTGGAAACGACCATCTCTACCGATCGGAGCCTCGACCGTGACGGAGTCCACAGACCCGCCTATCGTAAGGTAGGCGCTCCTCCAATCCACAGGCCCGGCACTACACACGAGCCGACCGCTGGCCTGAATGAGGGTACCCCGGCCTGCCGTGTACACGATGCGCCCGAGCTGCACGTCGGAAGTAGACGGCGGCACGGACGCCAGCTCGATGAGGCCATCGCAAGCTGTGCTAGTGAATATCGTAACCGCAGCATCTGCCGGGACAATCCCGCAGAAACGCCCCTGTGCGTCGGTGCCCGCCACGGATTGACGAAGGCCCTCCGTTCGGGCAAAGACCCGTTGCTGGGCCGCTGGGGTCTGCGTGCCGTTGGGCTCCTCCTGGAAGAGTTGGCCGCAAAGCTTGATGGCCGATCCTCGCAGGGCCACTGCCCAGAAGGTGAAGTGACTTACCTGGCCTACGTAGACACCGCCGGACAGCGTAGCCGAGCCCTCCTCTACCCAGGTGGCGCGGGATTCGTCGAAGTACCACAGAGGTATCGTGCTCGGGGTAGCCATGTTGTTGGTCGCCGAGACTGGGATGGTGATGGTGGCGGTTTTGCCAGCGGATAGGTCAATTTTTTGCCCGCCTTGGTCGCGGATCACAGTTGAGACAATTCCGAAGGTCGTGATGGCGCTGATACGGCCTTCTGAGTCCACGCTTCGCAGATCGCCCGGCATCTGCGCGGCAAAGCGCTCCGAGCCGGGGTCGAGATGGTGCACTGCCACGGTGACGGGCCCCGTGGCGGCCATTGCTCCAGTTGGGAAGACCACGCTGGCCTGGGAGTTGAGCGCCCGTACGGTGCCACCAGCAGTCGCGTCAAGGTTTGCAGCGGAGCGGAGGCTGAGCAGTTCTGCGTCTACGTCGGCGTAGGTTCCGCCCGGCGTGACGAGCACAGTCCGGCTCCCGAGCACGTAGCCATCAGCGCGGAAGGTGAGGTAGGCCTGGTCGGCGAGGACGTTCGTATTGGAGAGTACGTAGCGGCCCTCGGCGTCGGTGACCGTGGCCCTCGGTCCGGCGGCGACGCTTACGCCGGCGATGCCGTTCCCGTCGCTGGCCGTAATACGTCCCGAAAAGCTCGCGACGACGGTTTCGCCGGTGAGAGTGGGGCCACTCGGCGCGAGTTCGATGATCTCGGTGGTGTCCTTGGTACACGCCCCCGTAAGGAAGAGCGTAAAGGCGAATAGGTAGATGGGGAAGAGGCGCATGGTCATAGGTTGGGTGGTCTAGAGGATGCGCGGGCATACGCTTACGCTGCACGTCGAGCGTTTTTTGTTCCGCTTTCGCCAAAACGAGGAAAGCCCTCGTTAGCGCTGATGGCTAACGAGGGCTCAGGTATCTCGCCTGGAGCGAGCCGAGGCTTGCGGGGTGGGGGGCGCTTTGCTCAAGTCCAGGTAACGGTGTGCAACTACTTTACGGTGATGGTGTATTGAGGCGTCGGGTTGAGCGAGCAAGAGTAGACGTATGCACCGGGGGAGAGGGTGATGACAGCTGTGGACTGCGTAGCGCTATTGACGACGGCGGCGGTCGTAAAGCTGTGCGCTACGGCGGGCTCGCCAGGGGCCCCGTCTTTATCGGCAGCCCGCTGAATGAAGAAGCCGACCTCGTGGTCGACGCCGACGTTGGTCACGGCAAACTGGTCCTGCCAGGCGGCGAGTTCGAGGTGTTTGGTCGTGAACCCTCACGGGACTTGCTCGAGAGCAACAACGGTGACTGTAGACTTGGCCTCGTAATGTTTTTAATTGTCCTCTGGTCCTCGGCCACATCGACATGTTCGGTCGTGGCGTGGTGGTCGTCGTGCTCGACGAAGACGTCTTGGGCCTGGGCGAGAGTCCCTAAGCTCGGCTCCGGCAGGCAGTACTCCAATTGCAGCGTACTTTAGGGGTATAGCTCGTGAATCACAAGCCGGTAAGCCCGGCAAGCCCGACTGGACCGCCGCACCGCCGCACCGCCGCACCGCCTAAAACAAGTCCCCCTGATCCTTGTCTCCCTTCGCAACCCCAGGCTTTTTCGTCTGCCCTGCTGAGGTTTTGGCGGAAGCCGCACCGCTGGACGGCGAGGGCGACGCCGGTGGAGCCGGTTTTGGCGAAAGCTGCTCTTCCCTACCGCTGATGAGCTTGATGTTGGCGAGCTTTTCGTCGGAGAGGCGATTGCCTAAAGACTTCCAGCCCTTGACGTCAATGAAGTCTCGGAGGTCGACCTCGCCCTCAATGCGCTTGCCCTTGACGGTCATCGAGTAGCCGACGACCGGGTGCGGCAAGAGGGTCGCGAAGAGGAGCTTCGAGGAGCGATGGTCGGTGATGAAGCTCTGCTTGAGGTCGAGGGTGTTGGTCTCGATCCGAAAGCGCTTCACGAGGGTGCGCTTGCGCTCGCCGTCGTAGTAGACGGCCGTGATGACATCGTCGTCGGCGTTGAGCTTGCCGATGTGGAGGAGTTGGTCGACCTCGAAGCGGTGCGAGAGTTCGTAGTCGGTGAGCTGGTAGGAGCCATCCTTGTAGAGAGCCAGGATCAAATCGCCGGTGTCGAAGCCGCCGAGGTCCTTGCCGCGACCGTCGGTGTTGAGTCGCCCGGAAACCTCGTCCATGTGGATCTCGATGGCCCCGAGGGTGGACTGGCCGACCTCCCGCTGCTCGACCTTGCGGACGAGATACTTCGTGACGAGATTGCCCGCCACGGAGCGCCCCTTGATCTCGAGGCTCCCAAAGTCGAACTCGAAGTTCTTGATCCGGGCCTTGGCGGCGGCCGAGAGCGTTACGGTCACGGTCTCCTCCTCGCCATTGGGGTGCATGTTGAGGTAGAGAATACTGGCCTTGGGGCCGCCCTTGATGACGGAGTACTCCTTATCGCGCGTTACGCTCGTCACGTTAAAGCGTTTGGCCATGGCGCGCTTCTTCTCGGCGTCCCAGTACATGAGGTTGAAGGTGGCCCGGTCGTCTGAGCGGCGAAAGACCCCTGCGTAGAGGATGTCCTTGCCGACGAAGGTCTTGTCGTCAATCTTGGTCACCGTCATTACGCCGTCGCGCCGGATGACAATCACGTCGTCGATGTCGGAGCAGTCGCTTAGAAACTCCGCCTTCTTGATGCCCATCCCGATAAAGCCCTCAGCGCGGTCGACGTAGAGTTTGGCGTTGTTGGCCACGACGTGCACGGCCTCCACCTTATCGAAAGTCGTGACGACAGTGAGGCGCTGCTGATCTTTGCCGTACTTGGCGAGCAGCATCTCGTACCAGGCCACCGTAAAGTCGGTGATGTTGGCGAGGTCGTGGGCGACCTGCTCGAGTTCGGCGTTTATTTGGGCGAGAAGTTCGTCGGCCTTGAAGGAGTTGTACTTAGAGATACGCTTGATACGGATCTCGGTGAGGCGCGCGATATCATCCTCGGTCATGGCGCGGCGTAGGGGGATGCGCTTGTCCCCGCGGCCCTCGCTGGCGACCTCCGGTTCGCGGACATACTTGCGCATCTCGACGCCGATGATCTGTAGGGCCTGCTCAAAGCTGGTCGCCTCCTCGATCTCGCGGTAGACTCGCTTCTCGATGAAGATCTTCTCGAGGCTCGCGAAGTGCCAGCGCTCCTGGAGTTCGCGCTGCCGGATCTCCAGCTCCTGGCGCAGCAGTTCACGCGTGCGATCGGTACAGGTCTGCAGGATCTCCGTGACGCCCAAAAAGCGTGGCTTGTCGTCGACGATGACGCAGGCGTTTGGGCTGATCGACACCTCGCAGCTCGTAAAGGCGTAGAGGGCATCCATGGCGATCTCCGGCGAGATACCGGGCTGGAGTTCGACGAGGATTTCGACCTCGGCGGCGGTGTTGTCGAAGGCCTTCTTGATCTTGATCTTGCCCTTGTCGTTGGCTTTGAGGATCGAGTCGATCATCGACGGCACGATGACCCCGTAGGGCAACTCACGGATCGCGAGGGTGGTCTTGTCGACGATGTCGATGCGGGCGCGGACCTTGACGCGGCCGCCACGTTGTCCGTCTTGGTAGTCGGACACGTCGACGAGTCCCCCGGTCTGGAAATCAGGGTAGAGTTGGACGTGCTTACCGCGCAGGTAGGCGATGGACGCCTTGCAGATCTCGCGAAAGTTGTGCGGAAGGATCTTCGTGCTCAGGCCTACGGCGATGCCCTCTGCGCCCTGCGAGAGCAGCAGCGGGAATTTCGCTGGCAGGGTGTCGGGCTCCTTGTTGCGCCCGTCGTAAGACAGCAGCCAGGTGGTGGTCTGCGGGTTAAAGAGCACCTCGAGGGCGAACTTCGTGAGGCGGGCCTCGATGTAGCGGCTGGCGGCGGCCGAGTCACCGGTACGGAAGTCGCCCCAGTTGCCCTGGGGGTCGATAAGGAGTTCCTTCTGGCCGAGGTTGACGAGTGCGTCCCCGATGGCGGCGTCGCCGTGGGGGTGGTACTGCATCGTTTGGCCGATGACGTTGGCGACCTTGTGGTAGCGGCCGTCGTCCATCTGCTTGAGGGCGTGGAGGATGCGTCGCTGCACGGGCTTCAGACCGTCCTCGATGGCCGGCACGGCGCGCTCGAGGATGACGTAGCTCGCGTAGTCGAGGAAGTAGTCTTGGTACATCCCGCGGAGGGACGGTCCGTCGGCGGGATCGACGAGGGTTTCGATTCGAGTCTCAGTGGCCATGTGCGGGGGCGAATGTACGAAGCTGGGGCATATTTATAAAACAATTTGTGTTGTTCTTGAATGAGGTCTCCCCGCAGAGGGGGTCCGTTGAACCGTCTTCGCTGCGCTATGCCAGGTCCAACGAACGCCCCTCTGCGGGGAGACCTCGATCACCTTAGCCTCACGGATGATGTGCGCCAGTACGGCTGCAATCGCCCTGCGGGGGATGGCACGCAGGTTTTGCCGAAAGGCGCTTTATTAGTATGAAAAAGCGGCACCGGAGGCTTGTTACGCACAGCCTTTGCAACCGAAGCTCTCGATACCCTGGACGGTGAGGGCGGCATCTTTGGGGTGGTGGGCGTAGGTGAAGGCGACATCACAACCAGCCTCTGCAAGGCCGAGGGCCGTGTAGCGCCCAATGCCGCTGTCACCGCCAGTGATGATGGCAGGGCGGCGGCGCAGCGGGTCGACCCCGCGGGTGCCGGGGGCGCGGTTGGTGTGAAGGAGATCTTGGAGGTTGGTGACTTCGGACTTCATACCGCTCGGGACAAGGTGTTTTAGGTTAGGAGTACCCTTTACCAAGGCGGAAGTCGGGGGTGGTTTGCGATGGGGGTGGGAGAATCGCCACAGGAGTTCTTCGCTGATGTCCTCCGGAACCGAAGTTCGGTGGGGCGCACCTATCTCGGAGCCGGCGCTCCTACGCCGTCTACTCCTTCGGATAGACTTGAGATCGTAGCGGACGAACTAGCGGTCTGCGGCTTTCGCCAAAACCCTCCTCACCACTTCCAAAGCGACACCCGTCAATTCGCTAATCTCGGGTGCATCCTTACCCTGGGCGGCCATGTGCAGAATGATGGGCTCGATACCCTTTTCGATGCCCCTCTCGATACCCTTTTCGATGCCCTTCTTCTCCGCCTGGGCCTCGGCGTGCTCCAGGTGAAGGCGTTCGTCGTTCCACCGCATCCACTGCGAGTGGTAGCGCTCGCGCTCGTCGGGGGAGAGGTTCTGCCACTTGGTGTCGTCCATGAACTGGTCGTACACCTTGCGCTCGATAAACTTCGGTTCGTAGGTCACGTCGTCGGGGTTGAGGGTTACGTGTATCCACTCCTCGAGTGGGGTGGCGGGCGGGAATTTGTAAGTTTCGAAAAGGGGAAGTTGAACGAGTTGTAACCGCAGCGGCTCCCCGGGGAATCCTTCGCCCAAATTACGGTCGGCGAGGACGTATTCAAACATCTTCACGTCCGGACGAAGGGCCCAGTCGATAATCCCTATCACAACCACGGGCGTCAGGGAGAAGTTCCACTTCGCGCCCTGGGCCACATCCGCGATCAACATCTTCGACGCGTAGTACAGCATCCGCTGCGCGAAGTGCTCCTGAAAGTACTTCTGGACCTCGAGGTTGAACTTGGTCCCGTCCTGCGAGACGCACGCGAAGTCGAGCCGCGAGGCGCGGTCCCGTTCGGTCTCGCCGACGTACTCCGTGCGGGCGGCGCGGATGGTCTCGATTTGCCGGTGCGGCGGGAGCATCGCGTTGAGGAAGCTGATCACCCGGTCGGGATGCTTATCGACGTCGAAGAGGTGCTTGAAGCCGAAGTCGGTGTAGACCTCGAAGCGGGAGGGGCATTGTCCGAGTAGCGCGGTAGGCCATGGGGGGAAGGTAGGCCAAGGTGTTTTTCAAAACAAATTGTTGTAATTAAAACACTCTGTCTGCAGATAACCTCGACAACGTTATCGCAGGTTTTGCCGAAAGGCGTGTCATTACTCTCGGGAGCAGTAACGGGATCAGGCTTTCGCCAAAACCTACGCCGTCGGCTCAGACCTTACGAGTTCTCTGGCGAAGCCTCGGTCGGTGTAACGTCCGTGATTGGCGTGGCATGACCTTTACTCCTCCCGGTGGATTCATGAGCGCTGTTGCGCGGGCGGGGGGCGCGTTCGGGTGCTTAGAGAAGGGGCCCCGCCTTCGGCACCCCATCTCACGCTAGCCAGTGCGCCCCAGAGAGTTGCGCGGTAAGCGGGGGCGCACTGGCTCGAGCCACCCGAACGCGCCCTCACCGCACAAACCGATACGTCCCCTTCACCAAAAACGTATTCCGCACCCCCTGCCCCAAACAAGTCCTCCCCCAAACTCTCGAACACCCCACTCGCCGGATCACCGGCGCCAGTGGCCCCCTGCGACCACACCAGAAACACCGTCGAACTCGGCCGGTACTCCCACCGCACCACCAGATTCGACTGGAACTGCAAGAAGTTGAAATCCGGATTGCCGAACGTCACCGCCTTCCCGCCCGTGCTCTCGCCGCGCACCTCGTAGCTATCGTCCTCGGCGTCGTAGAAGACCTCCGCGGGCGCGTACGTCGTGAAGCGCCGCTCGAAATCCTTGGCCAGCGGATCGGCCACCTCCTTGAACTCGCTGTACACCCCGCGCGCGATGAACGGCTGGCCGTAGTACTGGATCGTGAAGTCGGGCGTGAGGTTGTAGGTCGCCCGTAACGTGAGCGAAAAGGTTTGCTGCCGGATGCTGCCGTGGAGGTAGCGCGCGTCGTCGCCCCGGCCGCGCGTCGTGAAGTACTGATCGCGGCGCTCGGTCTGGCGGTAGCTCGGACCGAGGTACAGGCTCAGCGCATCGAAGGGTTGCGCCTGCACGTCGGCCCCGATGCGGAAGGTGCGGTTGAGGTCGCGATCGTAGGCCCCGCCCAAACCTCCGAAGACCCCAAAAACGATGTCCTTACGGGAGTCCGTACCCGCGAAACCGTTCACGAAGAAGCCCGCCGGTCGCCGGAAGCGCGGCCCGCCCCGCAGAATCGTCTTCGAGATGTCTTGCTGTTCGAGATTGATCGATAGATTGAAGTTCTGAAAGGTCTTAAGCTGCGCGTTCGCGTTGGTATTATAGCTCCGGTACGTCGATTCCCCAGCCCAGTCGAAGCCAGCGTAGAGATTGTGGTTCCACTGCACGCGGTTGAAAGGCCCCACGGGGTTGCGCCACCGCCGCGCGCCCCAGGCGAAGAAGTCGATCCGGTCGGCCTCCGTCATGAAGCCAATGTCGTTGAGTTCGAGGCCCGGGGTGCGGAAGGTCCCGCCGACCTCGAAGGTGTAGTTGCCCTCAAAGTAGCCGAGGGTCGCCGTGCCGCCGACGCCCGTGAGACTCGTCGCCGCGCTGTCGACGCCCAGGTGCGCCGCGCCTCTGCGTTGATACAGGTGCTCGAAAGCCGTCTGGGTGTTCTGGATCGCGGTCGTGTCCCCGGCCACGCGACTCGCCACCACGTTGCCGCGCAACTGCCACGCCCGATCCTTCCAGCGGTGGACGAGGTCGAGCCCGCCGGAGTAGGCGCTCGTGTGCAGGAAGTCGAGCGCCGGGTCGTCGATGTCGCGATTGACGGCCGTGAGCATGCCGCCGATGCTCGACTTGCGCTCGTTGAAGTCCTGCTGGAGGCGCGCCACGTGGTAGAGCGAGAAGGGCTCCACGAGCTCGCGGCGCTCCTTCCGTCCTCGGTCACGCGGGCGGTCTCGCGCTGGGTGGCGCTGGACAAAATCCCGATCGACAGACCCTTGGCCGTCTTCCCGCTCACCTTGGCCGCGCCGAGGATCGTGCTGTTGTCGGGCTGCTGCACGAAGCGCAGGTTGTCCGGATCATCCCCCACGAAGCGGCTCGGCGAGCCCCCAATGCGCCGACTATAGAACAGGATGTCCGAGTCGAAGCTACCCCCGGCCTCCGCCTGCGAGATATTATAGTCAAAAATGTTGCGGTTCTCGACGAAGAACGGTCGCTGCTCTCGGAAGAAGATCTGGAAGCCGTCGAGGTTGATGGCCCCCGGGTCGGCCTCGACTTGCCCGAAGTCCGGGTTGATCGTAAAGTCCACGGCCACATCGTTCGTGAGCCCGACCCGCCCGTCCACCCCGACGCTCGCCCGCAGGTTTTGCGCGCCAGCGTACGGGTCGCCCGCCGCGCGCGTCTCCCCGGTGCGGACCTGCCCGAGCACGTACGGCTGCACCTCGAGCGGCTTGCGGGGCGTGATGCCCTCCAGTCCCTTCAGCGTCCCGAAGCGGCTCACCCAGCCGGGTTGCGTCTGCTTCACGGAGGCCCAGCTGCTTGCCTCCTGGTGGCGGAACAGGTTGCGATTCACCTGCAAGCCCCACTCCTGCGAGGCGTCCTTCCCGAAGCGCAGTTGGCTAAACGGGATGCGCGCCTCGACGGTGTACCCGAGGCTGTCCTGGCGGGCCTTGCTGAACCAGAACGGGTTCCAGGAAGAGTCCCAGTTCTCGCCATCCTCGCTGATGAATTCGTCCCCGCGCACGCCGCTCGCCGAGGTCGAGAAGCTGAAGCCCGTGCGCCGGTCGTTGAAGCTGTCGAAGTTGATCTCCACCCAGTCGCCCGGAAATTCGTCCCTGCGCCCGAAGCGCGCCTCGATTTTACTCGGGTCGCTGTCGAAGGCCCGCCACGCCACGTACAGAAAGCGTGCGTCGTACATGATTTTGAAGCGCGTGTCCTCGGTCACGGGCGCCACGTCGCTCGGCTGCCGCTGGTGGAAGTCCGACTCGCTCCAGGGCACTTGTTCCCAGGCGGCATCGTCCAGGTTACCATCTACGGTCGGGGCGTCGCCTGCGATGCGCTGCGTGGTGTAGACGGGGCGGTCGGGCGCGCGGGGTACGGCTTGCGCCAAAACCTGACCCGAAAGGACTGTTGAGACCATGGCTGCGACCATAAGTGGTAAGCCATAGCAGGGGGAGGACAACAAAACGGGCGAGGGTTTGGGGCGATACGGTGGTGCTAAGGACGGGCTTTTGGGGAGCGAGTTGCACGCGAGCGCAGGTTGAGATGCGAATACGCGAGTTAGTGCACATCGATGGGCTGCCTTTGCCGTGCTAGGTCTTCGGGAGTCGCTGCGCGACGTGCTCACTTCGCGTTCCCTTCTTTTGCCTGACGCAAGACAAGTAAAAGGTCAAGGGTAAATCAAAATTAGGCAACCGGAAGCCCCATCGTGGAGCGCCCTACTTTGCCGTCTAGTCAAACCGCCATCCCATCCACCCCCGCTCCCTCCTCCGCCTCGACGCCGTCGGCGCATTCGTCACCGCCAGTATCGCCGCCTTCGCCTGGTGGCGCCCAGAATTGTTCGGAACGCCGTCCTACAACATGGCCTGCCTCAGCGTCTTCGCCCTCGGCATCTGCGGGTACGGCGTCTACTTCGTCACCCGACGGGGCGCGGATTGGGCCTTTCACCTGCGGCGCGTCGCGAAAGCCAACCTCGTTTACGTCGGACTGACCGGCGTGCTCGTATTGCGATGGTGGTCGGAGCTAACAACCCTAGGCACAGTCTACTTCATCGTGGAAGTGGCCCTCGTGCTGGCCTTGGTGCGCTACGAGTTTAGTGTTTTGGCGAAAGCTGAACTTGAGGGTCTGTAGAAAGTACCTTTTCGATGCCCAAATGCGCCCAAGCCTTCGCAGCGTAATCGCCGTCGTGGACGAAGTAAAAGGTCCGCGCGCCGAGGAGTCCGCCGTCGACCTCCAAAACGAGGTAGTTGATACGCACAGGTAGTGGCCACATGGCCCTGAAGCTTTTCTCGCGAACCGAGGGATTCAGCGCCGCCAGTGGAACTACGGATTTCTCGCCGTCGGGGTTCTCGAGCGCGATTTCGTTCGGCGTAAGCGTAACCCGGTGGTGACGAAATGGGAGTGGCAAGACTCCCGCCATCCCGATCGTACAAATAAGTAGAAGTACCACTATGAAGGCGCCCATTACGAGCTCCAGTGCGAAAAACTGCGACAGTAGCGACACCACTAGTATGCCGACACCGCCGCCCCCGCTCGCGAGCCACCCATGCCGCATCTTCAGTTCGCCGAGCGAGGTATAGGCAGTGGCGCGGTAGATCATAAAGCGTAGGCTAGGAGATCGACGCTAAAGTAAGCTCCAGATTACTCTTTCCAAAAACCACCTGTGAAACAACAGCGGCAAGGGCAGCAGCAAACACAACAACACCCACCAAGTACCCGGCGCATCCTTGCCGAACAGTCGCTTTTCCAAGCCCATCAACCCGCCGTGGATCAGGAAATACAACATCGGTAACCCAAAGCCCTCCAGCACCGATAGACTGATCGCCACCTCATGCAACAGGCCCGAGACCATAAACGACAGGAAGCCCGCCCACCCCACGCCAACGCGTCGAATCAGTGGCTTAAATACCGCCACCGCCGTCATCTCGGAGAACGGGACGTTCCATCGGCGGCCCCAGAATTCGGACAGGCTCTTTGCTCTGAAGGGTTGGACGAAGGCTGGGTAGTCGGGTACACCCACTGCCCTTAGCGCAAAGGTGCTCAGGGGTAGGATACCGAAGTGCAACACGAGGCTGAGCGCCACCAAAGCGACCAGCGAGATCGCCCAGTAACCTGCCGTGGAGTTAGGAGCTGATGCCCCGAGTTTTGCCGAAAGGCCAATGAGCAAGACTGTGCCAAGCGCCATATGACCAACAGCCTTCCCCAACATGCGCCAGTCCAGCACAGGAGCTGTGCGCTCAGCGAAAATCGACGGGTTCATACCGACCGAGGCTATGTAGTAAAGTACCCAATTGCCAAAGTTTAATCGTCCCCGCGGGTGCCGACTAGCCACCACAATCTTCATGGCGTGGAGCAGTGGAATGATCAGCCCGAGCATCCGGATGACGGGCGAGCTATTTAGCAACAAAAAATGCGCAACAACGATACTTACGAGCGGGAAGGTCCACGCAAGCCCCGGCGGGAGACCACGCCTCACGAACGCATAGCCCACCAACAGTTGAACGATCACAAAGCCCGCCCACCAGGCGTACGCCCCTGTCACGAGGCTACCGAAGTCAGGTTGACGTATAGCGCGTAACTATACGCTACCGTAAACAGCACGAACAGCCCCACCAATCCGTATTCTCCGACGGTGTAGATGCCGCCGGTCGGCACGTCGGTTTTGTCGAAGTACACGAACTGAATCACGAGTCGCCCGAACCAGTACGCCGCGATCAAACCTGAGAGCGCCACCGCCAGACCCGAGCCGGAGAGCAACTCGTCGGGCAGCAGCAGCGACACGACGCCGAAGAAGAGATTGATGCACAGGATGTACCCCGCGTAGGTCCAGAACATCTGCCGGATCAAGACCGGTGTGGTTGCGAGGGCCGAGCGCCAATCGAGCAGCTTCGGAATCACTGCCGAGCCGAGCCCGAGGGCGACGTGGGCCACGCCACAAAGCCGAAGGAGGTCAGAAAGGTCCATATCGAGCGAGCGGATTTCGGTGGGCGGGGGCCGAAAAAGCTTCACGCACCCCCAATCTGGCATATGCGACCCACGCTGTTTCGAAGGCCTCAAAACAAGTTTAGTTTCGCTATCCCTACGAACGGATTCGCGTGCGTACCTTCCAGGCCGACCAAACACACTCAATCGAACCAAAACTACACACCATGTACAAGAAGCAAATTATCGGCATCATGCTCGCCTTCTTCGCGTTCATCGCGCTGGTCTACATCATTCTCCAGACCATGCTCCAGGGCGGGGTCTTCGACAGCACTGTCACTGCGGGGATAGCCATCTGCGTGGTCTCGATGATCATCGGCGGCGGACTCGTCGTCTTGGGCGAGCGCGAGCTGGCGTAGTCGCCTTTCGGCAAAACCAATCTCCGTAGCAACCGACGCGATGCCTCTCAGTAAGGAGTGCTTCGGTCGGTCGCTTCGCTGTGCGCGCACGGACGCGCCCGCTGCGATTACTTTTGGACGTATGATGATACGCGGTTCGCTCCGATGGCTGGCCTCGGTAGCCGTGTGTACGCTGCTGCTGCTTCCTGGATCGAGTTCACGGCTTTTGGCGCAGAAGGCTTCAGCCGACGCTCTGGGTGTAGAGATCGAACTCGGGCGGCACTACGCTCAGGATCGCCCCTTGCAGGCTGCGCGATTTACGTTTGAGTATCCCGTCGCACATCATGGCTTCGATACCAGTACGCAATTGCTCACCTTCATTACGAGAGCGCTGTCGAAGGACGGGGCGACGCTCAAGAAGAAGGGCGCGATCGTGCAGTATGACCTGCGTGCCGGGCGAGTGGCCTGGCGCAAGGAGATCAACTTCAACTACGAAGGCTACCTACAGACGGGGCCTACGCTGCTGTACCAACGCAAGGGGGTGGTCTCTACGCTGGACCCGCGTACCAGGCGCCCCGCCAAGGTGCTCAAACACTCGCTGTTCTTCCTTTCGGCCGGTGGCGGCGTGGGGATCGGCCACGACGCCGTCGATGCAAAAGGCGTCGCGAAGTTCCACGGCCTCGACATCGCCACCGGGGCAATGCGCTGGGAGCGCGAGCTAGATGTGACCTTCGGCTGCGACGAGTTCGTCACTTACGGGGACACCGCCGCGGTCGTGATAGCGTCCGGCTTGCACACCATCGACCTGCGCGACGGTGACGGGTGGAGTGTGCCGGCGATCACAGGGCACCTGGATCAGACCAGCGCCTCCAGACAGACCGCCGTCGGGACGCTGGGCCTGAGCGGGATAGGGAGCGACTATATGTCTGCTGGACCTGATCGGGTATATCGGCTCGTGAGCAACTTCCTCACCGAGGCCGATGGTTACGTGTTGGCGAGTGCCGACCACATCCAGCGGATCGGCTTCGACGGGGAAGTCCGTTGGTCTACGCCGCTGCCGGTGCCGGAGGGGAGCCAGTCGGTGCTCAGCCAGGTAGGCGATCGCTACGCCCTGATCAGTACGGGTGCCGCCATACGCAACCGCTGGTTCACGAGTCACGGCAAGGTGTACTTGGCGGGTTTCGACAGCGTCACGGGGCCAGGCAATACTTCACGGTCCTCTTCACGGAGGGTAGCGCACCGGTAGACGCCCTCCTCGTCGATAGCGCGCGGGCGCTGCTAAAAATTGGCCCCAAGTTGTATCTCGCTGATCTTAGTACTGGTAAAATTCTCGCCGAGAAGATTATCGAAGCTAACAACGGCGGGCTCAGTGGGCTTCCCGACCAACGAGCTTTTTTTCGCGAAAGCAACCGCGTTCGGTCGGTGCTCGGGGATGAGGCAGGGTATCATTACGCCGTCGATAAGGACTACAATCTGATCCGGCTGGACAGCAGTCTCGGTTACGTGGCGACGATACCGAAAGAGGACTTGTTTAAGGCTGTCGCCAAAACCAGTGACGGGGGCACCATCGTGTCCAACGGAAAACTCATCGTCGCCTTGGACAGCGACGGCGTACCAAGGGCTGAGGTGCCTGGTGATCTGGGCACCAATCAAACGGGCGACCTACTTTTCATCCGCGACGGGAACGTCACGACGATCGTAGACACGCGTGAGATGATGAACTAGCGGGCCTTACGTGGCGCTCTAGCTTTACCAACTTTTCCTATCACTGGTTAGACCCTAACGTACCTACTCCATGTCGGACACCCCGCCCCGCCCCCCGAAGCCCAATCTGCCGCAACACCTCCTCTGGGAGTACGACCTCGACAAGTTCGACTACGACCGCTCGTGGCGGATCGCGATCGAGCGCGTGATCGAGCGCGGGAATCTGGAGGAGTGGCGGGCGGTGAAACGCTACTATGGTACAGCTAAACTTGTGGAAGTCGCTACTGAATCCAAGAAGCTCGTCAAACGGCACCGAGATTTCGCATTTCTCTTCGTAAACTCAAAGTTGATCGACGATGCATACCAGCTCTAAGGTTATACATCCTGAGACACTCGGACTGCTAAAACGCCTAATGGGAGACGATGCGTTGGCGGCTTTTTTCTTGGTAGGCGGAACTACTCTCGCGCTACAGTTCGGTCACCGCCTTTCGATCGACTTAGATCTATTCAGCGACCAGGTCTTCGAAGCGAATGTGGTAGAAGAGCATGTAAGATCTACCTACGGGTTCGTGACAAGCGATAAAGCGTTGAACTCTTTGATGGGATTCGTCGGGCGAACAAAGGTCGACTTCCTGTCTCATAGGTATTCGCTGGTCGAATCGCTCATCGTAGAGGAAGGAATCAGGTTTTCCCACCCCGTAGATATTGCGGCAATGAAGCTGAACGCAATCAGTGGAAATGGAACCAGAGTAAAGGACTTCTATGATATGTATGTATTGCTCGAAAACTATTCATTAGCTACAATGCTGCGGGCTTACGATTTGAAATACCCACAGTCAAGTTCTGTTATGGCCTCCCGTTCGCTTACTTACTTTGAGGACGTCGACTTCGAGCGTGAGCCCGCCCTCACGATCAAGCCCATCGACTTCGCCGCTGTGCGCGAGCGACTCCGCGCTGCTGTCGTCGACCCGGATCGCGTTTTTGCGTAAGCCAAACTCTGAAAGCTCTACAACTGCCTGATACTGGGCGCCAGCTGTCGGCGAGCGATAATTAGTGTATTTGGCGACGGCACCTTAGTTTGCCTCTCGTCACGAACTAAATCTAAATGCACCTCACGACTACCCGCAGCTTCGCCTACATCTGCGTCACCACCACCATGCTACTCGGCGTGCAGGTTTTGGCGAAAGCCCAAACGTCCTACCCCGTCGGCCAGCCCCTCGGTATCACCAACGGGGCCGGCACTTTCGAGGCGATGTCCCCGGGCGTCAGCGTCTACGGTGGCGTCGTCTCGGCGGAGAGTTGCGTGTACGACCCTACGCGCCAGCTGATCTTGCTTTTCAATCGCGGCAACCCGCAGCGGATGCAGGCCAATGATGCGTGGGTGTCGATGATGCGCCCGGACGGTTCGCTACACACCGTGCGTTGGATCGGGGCGCAGGGCACGAAGGACCGTGATTCACTCTCGCCGCCGCTGCAACTCAACGATCCCTTCGGTAGCGAGATCGCGAACGGTATGCTCTACGTCGCTGACGCCGATGGCGGGACGGGACCTGATGATCCGCGGGTATCGGTGGTGCGACGCTTCGACCTCAAGACGGGTGCGCCCGCTGGCGACTTCCGTATCGAAGGTTCGCCGTGGATCAATGACCTGGCTGTAGACGCGCAAGGCAATATGTACGCAACGCAGACCGGGGACTTCGGCGACAATCCCGATCCCGATACCTGGCAAGTAATCAAGGTCTCCCCCGACGGGACGGTAGAGCGGATCCTCAAAGGCGCACCTCTGTTTCAGCCCAACGGCATCGCCCTGGACGGCGATGGGAATCTCGTGGTCGTAAATATGGGCAACGCTAACGTATTGACCTTGACGCCTTCCGGCAAAACCGTCCGCACCGAGCAGGCCGCCCAGGCCGGAAGCGATGGCATCGTCATCACGGCGGACGGGACCAAGTACGTGAGTAGCGTCTGGGAGGGCGGCATTAGTCGCCTCCGCGCTGGACAGCCGGCAGAGTTGATAGCGACGGGGATCCCCGGGGCGGCTTCGATGTGCTACGATCCGAGCAAGAATCAGTTGGTAGTCCCGATGACGTCGCAGAGTGGGGTGGCGTTGGTGGGGTTGGAGTAGTACTCCAGAGGTTTGGCGGCATCACTGAGTTTGGCAAATTGATCTGTATGTCTCCACTCAGTCAATGGCAGTCGAGAGCCCGGCCCTAGCACTGGCCGGGTAGTCCAACAGCGAGCGTTTAACACGGAGGCACCGAGGCCACGGAGGGACACCGAGACGGCTGTCGCGCTGCGGCAGCGAGGCACGGAGCTATGGGGTCGCACGTCGGGCGCAGCTGCGTCGCGATTGCTCCGCGCCTCCGCGGCGCAGAGCGCCGCGAACCTTGGTGCCTCTCCGTAGCCTCGGTGCCTCCGTGTTGAGAGCCTCTCGTTTTGGCTCGCGTAACCACCGTTTAAAATAGTCAAACTCAATAACGCCACCCCGCTCGCCGATAGCCGATCATAACTAACAATAGGTCTACTGTTGGAGCGCGATCTGGGCAGCTAGAATGCGGCACCGGCTGGAGCCGCACGAACGCCGCGCTACCGCCCAATCACCACCTCTACCACCGTCGCACCGTCGCTCACTCTCTCCGCGCCCAAATCATAGCTGTAGTGCTGCTCGTCCAGGAGATATTTCATCTTGCCCAGCGTAGCATACGTCCGCCCCTCGATCTCGGAACCGTGTACTTCCAACTGGCCCAGGCGCTGTTTCAACTCGGCGTAGGTCCAGCCCACCCGCGCGCCCTGCTCGGTGATGGCATTCTCTGAAGTGATCGTGATGTCGCCAATCTTAGAGGCATCATTCGGGTCTGCCATCAAGTAGCCGAGTTCCTCCCTGTCACGACCGTCGATGTAGTAGACCTCGAAGGTGCCCTCGCCATTTTCGAGTTTGCCTTTGCGGAGGCGCTCTTTGGCGATGGCCATGGGCTGGCCGGGGGCGTAATCGAAGAAGGTGCCGTTGAAGATCTTGTAGCGATCCTCGGCGTCGACTTCGTAGATGCTTTCCTCGTCGACGTTGTCAGCGTCGGCGCCGGCGGGCTCAGGGGGGGCGTCGGCGGTGGCACCCGAACCACAGGCAAGGGCTACGGTGCTGAACAGCGCGACGAGTGCGAAGACGATGGAAGAATTAGTCATTCGGTGGGTTTTGGCGAAAGCCCGAAACTAACCGCCGCCGCGCACTCTACCGTCCGTAGATCAGGGCGCCGTACGGACCGATGTCGAAGGTAACAGTATGGGAGAAGCCATCCATATCGTGCTCCTCGGCTTGCAGTGCGCCGACGGTGGGGGCGTCGGTGTTGACCTCGGTGTAGCCGGCCCAGTCGCCGTTGTAGAGGAGCGTCCATTCGCCGCCCTGGTCGACGCCGAGGACGTAGTTCTCGAAAGTTTGGTTGCTAAAGTTGAGGATGACCAGCACGCCGTCGGTGTCGGGGTTGTCGGCCCAGCGGAGGTAGGCGAAGAGCTTGGCCTCGTCATTGGCGACGAGGAGCTGGGTGTGCTGACCGCGCAGGCCGTTGGTATGATCGCCGAAATTGCGGCGCAGGCGGATGAGGTCGCGGTACTGGTTGCGGATGCCGTGGAAGGTGTCGAGGCGGCTCCAGTCGAGCGGGTCGTTGTCGCTGAACCACTTGTCCTCCAGCAAGGCCTGGCCCTGGAAGAGCATCGGGATGCCTGGCGCAGTGAGCGTCATGGCGGCGCCGAGCATAGAGCGCTTGACGGAGAAGTAGTTGTCGACGCCCTGGCCGTCCCCGGCGATCTCCTCGGCGACGCGCGCGCTCCCGTTGGAGACCTCGTCGTGGCTCTCGGTGTAGATGACGCGGTGGAAGGAGTCGTTGCCGTAGCGGCGCAACAGCGCCGCGCGCAGGCTCGCCATCGAGCGATTGGCGTCGTCTTGCTCGATGAGCGCGGCGCGGACAGGGTGCACGAAGTCCCCGTCCCACTGGCTCCCGAACCCGAGTCCGCCGTCGGCGGGGGCGTCGGTCACGAAGTTGTTGCCGTGCAGGTCCTCGGCGATCGTGAGGCGCCCCGGGAAGCGCGCCTGGATGCTCTCGTTGATGGAGCGCAGCAGCGTGTAGCCCTCGGCGAGTTCGCCGCCGGGGTCCTCGTCGCCGCCGACGTGGCGCATGTACGGGATCATGTCCATGCGCAGACCGTCGCAGCGGAACTCCGAGAGCCACATCGCGGCGTTGTCGAGGATGTACGAGCGGACCTCCTCGCGGCCGTAGTCCGGGCGGGTGTCGCCCCAGGGCGTGCTCGACTTCCAATCGTTGTAGAAGTAAATGCCGCCCTTGTCGTTCTCGGACCAGCCGTCGAACTGCCAGATGGCCAGGTCGCTCGGCCCGAAGTGATTGTAGACCACGTCCAGGATGACGGCGATGCCGCGGGAGTGGCAGGTTTTGACGAAAGTCTTAAACGCATCCGGACCGCCGTAGGCCTCCTCGACGGCGTAGGGGTGCGCTGGATTGTAACCCCAACTAAAGTCCCCCGCGAACTCACAGACCGGCATCACCTCGATGCAGTTGATGCCGAGGTCGACGAGGTAGTCGAGCCGCTCGAGGGCGGTAGCGAAGGTGCCGGGTCTGCCCTCCTCAGTGACGTTGAAAGTGCCGACGTGCAGTTCGTAGATGACCAGCTCGTTCCAGGCCGGCAGCGAGAAGGCATCGTCGCCCCAGTCGAAGTCGTCGGCGTAGACGATCGAGTTGCCGGAGGAGTTGGTGAGCCGGCGGGCGCGTGGGTCGTTGCGCCAGAGCTTGTCGCCGTTGGCGGCGGTGACGATGAATTGGTACTCGCTACCATTCGTGAGATCGGACGTGAAGCCCTGCCAGTAGCCGTCCTCGTCGGGGTCGGCGTCGAGCGCAAAACCTGCCTCATCCCAGTCGCAGAACTTGCCGGTGACCGCTACGGCGGTGGCGTTGGGGGCCCAGATGCGGACGTGGGTGCCGTCGGGGGTGGGGGCGGTGCCGAGGGTCTGGATGGAGGGGGCGGTATCGGTCATGAAGGGGCTGTCTGGGGTGTAGGGGAGGGGAACCTCGGGCGCGGGCGCCCTGTTCGGTATGGGGGGCCTCAGGGTTTTCAACGAATGGGGGAGTGGTGAGTTGGGGGGGGTGATGTGGGTGGCGTGGGTGATGTGAGCAAGTCCTAAAACGACTTTACAGGGGTTGAAGGGATTCGGATAAAGATTGACACGTCGATTTGTCGTCCGTGTTTGGGTTGTCACTTGCGGTAGTAGCCTCGGTCGGGAGCTTTCCCCACACCATGGCGAAGCGCCCGAAGCGCCCGAAGCGCTCCGGGTGGGCGTGGACCTCGGAGGGGGTCGCCATGGCGAGTGAGCCGTGCGGCCGCACGTCGTTGTACTTCGCGATCGCCTCCCCGAGAGCGTTCTCGACCGCCTCAATGTTGGCGAACTCGCCGTCGAGGCCGTACTCGCGCTTGAACTGCCCGTTGACCGACTCAGCCAGCGCGTTGTCGTAGGGGCAACCGTCTTGGGTCATCGAGACGCTGGCCCCGTGGGCCGCCAGGGTAATGGTGTAGACCTCGGCGCGGTACTGGCTCCCGCGGTCGGAGTGATGACACAGCTCTTGTTCAGGGTAGAGGCGTGTGTCGAGGGCGCGCGTGAGGGCCTTGAGGGTTTGGTCGGCGTGCATGGTAGTACTTACGTAGGCTCCGACGATCTTGCGGGAGTAGGCGTCGGTGATGAGGTGGGCGTAGCAGAACGCGCCCTGCGGATGCAGGGCCGTGGCCACCAGCCGGACGTAGGTGATGTCGGCGACCCAGAGGCGCTCGGGTTCGAGGACTGCGTCGCCCAAAGCCCGCAGGCTCTCCCGCAGGTCGGGCCACGCCGCGCCGCGCCACCCGCTCGCGTCGGTGGTCTGCGGGCGGCGCGTACGCTTCTGTTTGACCAACAGGCCCTCGTTGCGCAGGATGGCGTAAAAGCGGTCGCGCCCGCAGCGGATCTGCGCACGGGCCAGGGGCTCAGCCAGAAGCTTGCGGAGCTTCTTGACGCCGAGTTTGTCCCCGACCGCGCGGCGGGCGTCGGATCGTCGGGCGTCGGATCGTCGGGCGTCGGATCGTCGGGCGTCGGATCGTCGGGCGTCGGATCGTCGGGCATCGGATCGTCGGGCATCGGATCGTCGGGCATCGGATCGTCGGGCATCGGATCGTCGGGCATCGGATCGTCGGGCATCGGATCGTCGGGCATCGGATCGTCGGGCATCGGATCGTCGGGCATCGGATCGTCGGGCATCGGATCGTCGGGCATCGGGGCCTCGGCGTCGGATCGTCGGGCATCGGGGCCTCGGCGTCGGATCGTCGGACATCGGGGCCTCGGCGTCGCGGGCGGCCAGGCGCCGCGGATCCCCGGCGAGTTCGGCGGTGCGCTCGGCGAGGGCGGCGTCCTCGGCGGCGCGTTCGCGCTTATACCAGCGGACAAACTCCTTGACGACATGATCCTGGTGCCGACCCACGCGACGCGAACGCTACTCTCCCTCAATCCATAAACACCCCCGGCAGCCACAGCGACAACTCCGGAATCAAGGTCACCAGCGCCAGTACGAGCAGGCTTACCGCCAAAAACGGCAGACCCGCCTTGCTCACCTCCCCGATCGACACCTTGCCGATGCCCGCCGCGACAAACAGACATACCCCTAACGGTGGCGTCGTCAGGCCGATCATGAGATTGAGCAGCGCGATCACCGAAAAGTGAATCGGGTCGATACCTACCGCCAGCGCGACTTTGAGCAGTATCGGAAACAGGATGAGCAGCGCCGCAATCGTCTCCATGAAAGTGCCGACGAAGATTAGCAAGAGATTAATCAGTAAAAGCACTACATATCGATTGGTAGAAAAGCCCAAAATCTCGGAAGAGATAATTTGCGGCAGCTGCTCGGTAATAAGAATATATCCGAATAGATTCGCAAACCCAATTAAAACCATCAGAGACGCTGAGGTTTTCATCGAGTCGAGAAAGACCACCATGGCGCGTTTTAGCGAAAGCTGGCGATATATGAATAGTCCGACGAATAGGGCGTACAGCACCGCTACAATCGAAGCCTCCGTTGGGGTGAAGAGCCCGCCGATGATGCCGTACAGAATGAGCACCGTCAATAGCAAGGCCCAGAAGGTGTCGACGAAGCCGCGACCGATCTGCCGCAAGTTGCTCCGCTCGTGCTTCGGGTACTGGCGCACACGTGAGATGTAGTAGGTGTAGCCTAGCAGACTGAAGCCCAGCAGAAAGCCGGGGATGGCTCCTGCCAAAAACAGTTTACCCACCGATAGCCCCGTGAGCGTAGCGGCGATAATCATCGATACGCTCGGCGGAATGATCGGTCCGACCGTCGACGAAGACGCCGTCACCGCACAGGCAAACGCTGCATCGTAGCCTTCCTTTTTCATGGCCGGGATCATCACCGAGCCGATGCTGGCCGTATCCGAGATAGCCGTGCCGGAGATGCCCGCGAAGACCATCGACGCACCGATGTTGGCCAGCGCCAGTCCGCCGCGCACGTGACCGATGAGGTGATTGCAAAAAGCAATGATCTTCTCGGTGAGACCGCCCTGGTTCATCAGGTTGCCCGCCATGATGAAGCCGGGGATGCTCAGCAGCACGAACACGTCGATGCCCGAGTACATCTTCATTGGGATCACGATCAATGGCGTGCCCTCCACCAGCAAGAAGGCTAGACACGACAGCCCCAGCGAAAAGGCAATCGGGAAGCGCAGCAGGATGCAGACGGCAAAGACGCCAAGTAATAACCAGATCATTCGTCCGTAAGGCTTTGTCGTGAAGTTTTTGCGTAAGCTATCAATCGCATATACGAGCAGCGATAGTCCGAGAATGAGCATTCCCGCAAACGGAATCGCCATCGGAAACTTTAGACTCGGCGATCGCTCAGCCCAGCCCATGATGGTGAGTTGCGCAGCGCCAATCGTAAAGACTACGAAAAGGAGAACCGTAAGACTATCGATCAACAACCTTAATCGCCGCTGCCAAACCGCACTCAGCCGCAAGAAGAAGAAATCAAAATGCACGTACTCCCCGCTACGCAGCGCCAGACCCGCCGAACAGCCGATCGCGATGACGAAGAAGACTCGCGCCGCCTCTTCGGTCCAGGAAGGGGCTGTCGCCAAAAACAGTCTTGCGAAGATTTGAATCAAGATCGCGGCTACGAAGCCTACGGTACTCAAGAAAGTCCCATACTTCAAAACGGTCCCGATCCCCTTGACGAAGCCCCTCATTGTATCGTGTCTTTTAGCGAGCGGTATACCTCCTGCATCTCAGGCGAAAGCGTATGGTAAATGGCATTGCCGTGCTTCTTTTTGAAAGCCTCTCGGTCGACCTCGATAAACTCCATCCCCTTGGCCTCCAACTCAGCACGCGTCAAAACCGCATTTTCTTCAAACAACTTGCGCTCAAAAACTTGCATCTCCTGTGCGCACTCCAGGAAGATTTGCTGTAGGTCCGGTGGCATCTTCTGGAATTGCTTTTCGCCGATCACGGGATAGGTCCAGCCAAAGACGTGACTCGTCAAGTTGACATACTCCTGCACCTCGTACAGCGCCAGCATTTTGGTAAGCGGTAACGGGTTCTCCTGTGCATTAATAACGCCTTGCTGCAAAGACGTAAAGACCTCAGAGAAAGCGATAGGCGTCGTTTTCGCCCCGAGCGCACTCCAGGCCGTAATAAAAGCCGGGATACTCGGTATCCGAATGATGAGCCCCTGCAAATCATCCGGGTGGCGGATCGGCCGATTGGACGTCAAGTGACGCGCGCCGGCCTGGAAGTAGGCCACCGGCCGCAGCCCCGTCTTCGTCACCATCTCGCTGCGGATGCGCGCGCCCACCGGTCCGTTCAGCATCGCATCCACGTCCTCCATGCTGTCCATTAGGAAGGGCATCTCGCAAAAGGTCATGATTTCGGTCCAGTTGCTGAGCAGCGCGCTGGTCGTCGTCATGTCGATCACGCCGGCCTGGATCATGCGGATGGCCTCGATCTCCTTGGCGAGCTGTTCGGAGGGGTAGGTCTGGAGCTTGATGCGCCCGCCAGAGCGCTGTTCGAGTTGTTCACCGAAGTGTTCGAAAGCTTTGTACCAGGTGTGGGTGTCGGCTACGAGGAGGCTGGCGCGCAGGAGGAATTCGGGTTCTTTAGGGGCATGGCACGACCAGGTGCCGAGGAGGGTGAGGAGAAGGAGGAGGGAGGCTGGGCGCATGGAGGGGCGGGTGTGCTGGGTAGTGCTATTTACTACGGGTTGGTGGAAGGGGGCGGGGTGAATGCCGTCGCCCTGCCGGCCGAACGTCACCCCGCCTGCCCGCCGTCATCCCGCCCGCCCGCCGTCATCCCGCCCGCCCGCCGTCACCCCGCCCGCCCGCCGTCGCTGCGCTTGGCGTGTGGACGGGCTGATGAATGGCGGACCTGCCGGCCCGCTGAGTGCGTGTGGGCGCGGGCCGGCAGGTCCGCCATTCATCAGCCCGCGTCTGCCGCAGGCGGGCCGGGCGATATTGCCGCAGGCGGGCCGGGCTGCCGCAGGCGGGCCGGGCGATTTCACGCCATGGTGATTTTAGCGTTTCTTCACGGCTCGATGATGAGTACCCCTTTCCAGTCGTCTGTTTTGCGGAAGCAGCTGGACAGCCTAAACGGACTGGCGTGTAAGCAGGCGTACGATCGACTGCAGGCGTACTTCGGGGATCGCGAGATGCAGGCCCGGATCGTGACGATGAAGGAGGAGGAGTTCCAGGGACCGTTCCTGGAGCGGCTGTTTGGCGACGTGCTGGGCTACACGCCGAAGTGGCAGCGGGGCGACGGGTATGATCTGGTGGCGGAGTTTAAGAACGTCAAGAACAGCAAGAAGGCGGATGGGGTGATCTTGCGGCATGCCGAGGAGGTGCATGCCGTCATCGAACTCAAAGGCACCGATACCATCGACCTCAACCGCGTCGAGGCGCAGGCCTTTGGCTATAAGGTGGCGCACCCGGACTGCCGCTATGTAGTGACTAGTAACTTTCAGCGCCTCCGCTTTTACCTCAACGACACGACGTTTTACCTCGAGTGGAACCTCTTCGACTGCAGCTACGACGACTTCCGGGTGCTGTGGCTGTGCCTGGGCCGCGACCAACTCCTCTCCGATCTGCCCTACCAGGTGCGCCAGGCCTCCACAGTCAAGGAGGAGGAGATCACCAAGGAGCTCTACCGCGACTACACGTCCTTCAAACGCGAGTTGTTTGGGCACTTGACGAGTAACTATCCCGAGCGCGATAAGCTTCGTTTGTTTCAGCTTTCGCAAAAACTGCTCGATCGTCTGCTGTTCGTGTTCTTTGGGGAGGACAAAGGGCTGCTGCCGGCCAACACAGCCAGTGCACCGATCGGCGACTTCGACGAACTCCGCAAGCTGGGCTACGGGCAGCCGCTCTACACGCTGCTCAACAAGTACTTCGGTCACATCGACCAGGGCTACCAGCACAACGGGCTCAAGATCCACGCTTACAACGGCGGCCTGTTTGCACGCGACGAAGAACTGGAAAGTCTGGAGATCCCCGACCCGCTCCTGCGCAAGCACCTGCTCAAACTCACGGCCTACAAGTTTGACTCCGAGGTGGACGTCAACATCCTCGGCCACATCTTCGAGCACTCCCTCAACGAGATCGAGGAGGTCCAGGCGGAGATCCGTGGGGAGGCGGTAGACAAGTCAAAGACCAAGCGCAAGAAGGACGGGGTGTTTTATACCCCACGCTACATCACGAAGTACATTGTCGAGAACACGGTGGGCAGGCTCTGCACGGAGAAGCGGGCTGAGATTGGTATCGACGAACAGGATTACGCGCGTGGTCGGGGCAAGCGCCGGACGGAGAAGGAGAAGGCAAGGGTATTGGCCTTGCGGCAAAACCTACAACAGTACCGCGACTGGCTGCTGGACCTCAAAATCTGTGACCCCGCCTGTGGCTCCGGCGCCTTTCTCAACGAGGCACTCGACTTCCTGATCCGGGAGCACGAAAACGTGAGTGAGCTAGAGCGCCAGCTGTTCGACTCTGCCATCGCGTTCGACCCAGGTCCGTCGATCCTCGAAAACAACCTCTACGGCGTAGACATCAACGACGAGGCCATCGAGATTGCGCGGCTCAGCCTATGGCTCCGCACCGCCGAGCCCGGTCGAACGCTCACGGATCTGAGCGGCCGCATCAAGGTCGGCAACTCCCTGATCGATGATCCGGCGGTGGCGGGCGACAAAGCGTTTGTTTGGGCGGAGGAATTTCCGGAGGTGTTTGGGGAGGGGACGAGAGGTGGCTTTGATGTGATGGTGGGGAATCCGCCGTATGGAGCTAAGTTCACGAGCGACCATATAAAGTGGTTTCGCCAAAGCTATCGCAGTGTTATTGGTCATTCAGAAGCTTATTACTTATTTATAGAAAAAGGAGTAAGAATAATTCGGGACAACGGGATAATCGGCTATATCGTTCCGAATGCGTTTGTGAGTAATAAATATGCCGCAGGAATTAGGAAGATAATGACGGAGGACAATACGATCAGAGCCTTAATCAACATGAGGGGGGAGGGTGTTTTTACAGAAGCAGTAGTTGAGACGGCAGTTCTTATACTTGCGAAATCAATACCGCATAGCGGCCACATGATGGATGTGGGATACTCGCTAAATCATACATTTCCTCTGTTACAAAACGAATGGCAACGAAACAAAAATAATATAATATCTTTTGATCAAGATCAACTTAGTACCGGCATTTTGTACAAATGCCGGGACAGTGGACAGATATTGTCGGATATTCTAGATATTTCAAACGGGATAAAACCCTACCAAGTAGGTTATGGGATTGGACCTGGAGGTGGAAGCTTAACGATACAGGATGTAAAAAGCAGAATATACCACAGCGATCATAAACGTGATTCAACATACCGGCTAGAACTGAAAGGACGTTCGGTCGGAAGGTTTAGTATCGACGAGACAGGGTTGGATTATGTCAGTTGGGGGAAATGGCTGATGTCGCCCAAAGAGGCTCACTATTTTGATCAGCCTAAAATACTCGTTCGACAGATAATCAGCAATACACTATTATGCGCAGTTGATCCAAATCAGTACCTTGCAGATCAATCACTTTACTGTTGCACAGAGTATCAAGACAAGGAACATGAATCTCCCTTTTCTTTAAATTCCGTATGTGCCATCTTGAATTCCAAATTGCTAGGGTACTACTTTAGAAGGTTCTACAGTGAGGATGATGCAGTATTTCCGAAGATTAAAGTGGCAGAGTTGAAGGACTTGCCTATCCCTAAAACAACAGATCTAGAAACCTCTGCTCTGGCGAAAGCATACGACGAGATAGAAGAAGATAAAAAGAGAATTCATCTTGCGAGTCAAACCTTCCTCCGCCTCCTCCAGCGCCGCTTCCCCCTCGACACACTCTCTCGCAAACTGGAGGATTGGCCCTCCCTCGACTTTTCTACCTTCGTCGAGGAGCTCAACAAGGTCCTCAAGAAAGGGAAGCGCGAGAAATTGAGTCTGACCCAAGAGCTAGAATGGGAGCCTCTGTTCGAGGCGAAGCGGGCGGAGGTCCGGGCCTTGCAAGCGGAGATCACGCGTTTGGATCGAGAGATCGATGTGGCGGTGTATCGGTTGTATGGGTTGAGTTGGGAGGAGGTGTTGGTGGTGGATGCTGGGGTTGGGGAGTGGTTCAAGAGTACAGATAAAACGAGCTAATAATGAATCAAAACGAAATCAAATTCAAGTATAATCTTATACTTGACGACAGGGGTATAGATGCTGAAGAGTATAATGAGATCAATAAATACTTACTCCCTCTTATTCAGACGGTATTCGAATCACGAACCCAGGTCTTCAGGCTACGATTTGTCGGCGCCAAACAGGGCACCCCGTTGAAGTATTGTCGTACATAGTAAAAAAATCTGCGGCGAGCAAGATAATTGCAGGCTCAGGTTCCATTTGGCTGCTCGTCAAAGCAGTTTTCGAGGTCGTTGAACGTACTATTAAGAAAATACGGAACTTCCGACGAAGGTCGAAGTAAGTGAGAAGAGCTAAGCAAGCAGTACTTCGAACGAGCTTTTAAAACTAGAGGTTGCTGAAAAGAAAAATTGATTCGGATATGGTGTCGACTACAGTCAGCTACGATAATAAAAATGAAATGATTCCTAATTGGTCTAGCGAAATTTATAGTGATGAATACTTAAATTACTTAAAGGGCACATACAGGCCGAGAGGATTAGATTAGGCCCATTAGTGAGAGCACTAGACAACATCCGGGTTCGATTTCTCAGATCTAACTACTTTAGAGTTTTAGGCTCTACATCCAATATTTCGAGCTTGGAAGTGTATACCGATATCGGACACTCAGACGATTTTGGTATCGACCGTTATACAAAACAAGACTTTTACGACCGTATCTTAAGGAGCACTCGACTCCCGGATGAAATCTTAGACCCAGTGAGTATAGCTATTACTGCGCCTCAACTTGTAGATTCAGACAGAGTATGGCAAGGAATATGCAACGGTGAAACTCTATCATTCTATATGGATGACTCTGAGTTCCGTAACCGTATTGTTTTACGCGATCTTAATTTTGAGATGGATCAGCTATAAAGTGTGCACTTCTGAGCGAACAGAGAAATCGATAAAGACGGCAACTTGAAAGTCAGTAGGCATTCTGCCTACAGAGTTTATCAGTACTACAACATTTATAACAAGGATAAAGTCGTGCGTTTTCAGGAGCCGCCAAGCGCCACTCGTGATCTATTTCAATAGATGGTAGGTGCAAATCCTATACATAACACTAATCATTTAATGCAATACACGCGACCTCTTCCTGCCGGTCGGCGATCCCTGCGTACTCTCGCTTCGGGAGGTAGTCCCCTTGTACGAGGGCCGCTCGAAGGTCGCCATGGCGCCGTCTTAGATCCGCTCGACGCTCGCGCGGGTGATTCCGAAGGACACTGCGAGCAGATCAAGCGTCAGGCCACCTCTCCGGAGTAAACAGGAAGAACAATGGCTCTGCGAGGGCGTGAATTTAGCCTTCTGTGAAGTCTGCCGCTGACGCTCCGCGATAGTTTTACTGTAAATTTGTTCGTACGCTCGCTCGAGGCAAACCGCAAGATCGACGAACTGAGCTTCCGTCAGGCCAATAGCGGCTCCTCACTGTCGTTTGCTGCGGATATCTTCGTATCGGATGGCCGTAATCGCACCTCAATTTACCACAAGGACAGTGTTAGCAACTAGCTAGTTCCGACTGGACAAGTCTAATTAGTTGGTGCGAGCGTCGAGCCAACGTTATAAAGATTGATTCTTGAGTGGAAAACTAACCTTTTACTAAGTGTTCCACCTGACTGGAGGTCTTGCTGCAGCTGTAGCCGACGTTTCTGTAACCTATCAGATAGGGGAGAAACCGTCAATAGCTTGACCTTTCGCAAAAAACCACATACTATGACCATACTCATCGCGAAGAGATGACACAAAGTGCACATCAAGGTCAGTTCCGCAAGCTCGCTGTACATTGCCGTTTGCCAACTGTTCTCGTTAACCTTTTGGTTCTCCCCTTCGTAGTTATTATCAGGTGCAGCCGCATGCATTTCTGCTTTGACGTGTAATGTGATCTGTTGAAGCGCATATGATATGTTCCGCCATTTCGACAGCCGCTTGCTTTGCATAAACGTCCTCCTGGAGCCCACCAAACTAGCGCTCATCTCCGAAACAGTATGATCCATAATGGCTTTAATGTAAATGAGATATTCGCGGATCTATTTAGTCGATACTCGCGCATAAAATATGACCTGATAGATTTTTATCGAAGTACGGCTGATGTCCTGAATCCTTCGCTGAAGTAGGTTTCTGAGAAAGTTTTTTATAGTTTGCAATCTTTGCAAGAGGGCACTAGGTTCACTGGAACAACTAAAAGATAGGGTATCAACCATTTTGGTAGATAATGATAAGATACGTAGTACGATGCGAACAGTTAAGGACGTACCCCATTCTTGCCTAACCATCGACTGAGTAGTAGATTACTTCTTTAAGGCGCGTTTTTTCGATACTCCATACGGTTCGTATAGGTTTGTCATTCAATTCAATCCTCAGCCAATCGTATTCGTTCAATAGTGGGCTACAATTACATGTGCAGGGAAGCAGTTTTTGCTAGTGCTATATATTGTTTTTCTTGATCAGTTATAATTGCACCTACGCCTTTAAGAGCTTTCTGCTTTTTCGTTGTTAGCTATTGATACATTGATTGAAGCTAACACTTTGCCAAATAGTGGGGCGAGGCGAATTCATTAAACACTTTAATTTGTTCTGTGGTCGGTCAAACTTCGTAGTATCCCCTTGACTTCCATTGCCAAGTTTACCTCGAAAACTTCAAGAGCTTCGTCGTCCGGCTCGATTTCTCGCGGTCTCAAGTAGAATTTTATGAATTAGCAAGAGTTTCAGTAACCTCCAAACCAAACACTTCACGGTAAGCACCTTAACATTTTCGCCGAACATTAACAATTGGCGATCGTTAGGAATATATGACTTCCTGATCGCTCGATTCTGTCACGCAGTCGCAGGGACCTCCTCTAATCAACTGGTGAATGCGTCGCTATAATTGCGAGCCCATTTCGTGTGGTAAGCAGTGTCGACAATGCACGAACAAATGCCGATAATAGTGGAGGATGAAGATGAAGCTCCGGTTCATCAATTAATACAAGCGTCTTCTCCTCTACTACCTCTACTAGTCGAGACAGAGTGAGTAATACAATCTTGTGTCCAGCTAAGTCTCTCAAAAAGAATTTTGCCTTGTCGAAGGAAATCTTTCTTTGCTGATTGTTCCGCAAGGTCGGCAATATTTGCAAGCTTAAACATACTATCTGATTCTAAGTCTCGCAGCGTCTCACTCCACATACTTATTTTATGCATACTCTTATTCAACTTGATGCAATCGACGAACTCAGTAGTTAGCTGAGTCGTAGATTTTGGTATTTGTTGAGGTTGGTCATCTTTACGCTCGGCTGTTGTCTTGAGACCTATGTATGAATACTTTAGATTGGCTACAGCGTCCTTTCTTTCAGTGGGCAGCTCAAAGGAGTCGAAAGCACTGAAATTAACGCTCACAAGATTAGCAATTTTCGATGTTTTAATTCGATTTTTAAAAAGCCCATGTTGTTTCCCTTCTTCTTTTGTTAGCGCTCCTATCATGCTGTTAAGAAGTCTAGTTTTACCTACCCCGTTCCTTCCAATTAAGGCATGAATGTTTGACGGAGGGTAAAGATCTGGATTTACTGAGAAGCGTAGATAAACATTAGGTGTGTGCAGGTTTGGATAGAAATCGAACTCGTAGTTAGTGAGATCTGCGTTGCCTCTAGATAGCCTTCGAAATTGTCCTATTACAGATTCGGTGGTAATATAGCGGAGTAAGGACGTTCGTGTAACATCGTACTTAACACTTTCGTTATATATTGAGTCACTTAGAGCAATATCACGCAGAGCAGTTAAAATTTCTTCCCGTACGTCTTGGCCAGCGCTGTTCAAATTTTGATAATACGACACGTCTTGTCCGACTGAGAAATAGCCGACTCCAAGTGCTGTAAACCTATTTTCCAAGTGCGGTTGTGATTGGTGATCACCCATGTCTTTATGACCTATCTTTACGCTACCAATAGGAATATATTTTTGTTTTTCCGAAACCCATAGATGCATTTCATACAACGTATTATACTTCCACCAATCATTCCAGTTGTCGTGCTGTAGAAGTACGTGTGTCTCATTTGGATGCTTACTCGAACGCAATATAAATTCCATATACTTCAATTGATAAAACTACACATTATGTTCCCGCCTTTCTTGTTCACTCTACGATTTGAGTCCGTCTGTCTTACATAGCCCATTATTTCTCACTCGTCCTAAGCTCTTGTCCTCCTGCAACTCTAGGGCATGTTCAATCAAATGCACATCGTCTACCCGTACCGACGTCCTCCCCACGCCCCCAAACGTACACCTTTTTTCGATTCCGCCCACGGCCAAAATAGCGCTGCACAAGCACTCCGCCGATTTTGGGCCTAGGAAAAGGTGCACAATGCCACTTTCTGCACTCCGCCTTACCATAGTCTCCCGGGTCGGTGCACAATAGTTGTCACTCAGCGACAGTGAGCTACGTCGGATCCACGCCTTCAGTCACCACATGCCTCAGGCTTCCGACGACCCGTACCTACTCCCGTGCCTCGACCTTAACGAAAGCTCGCTCCTGCTTACTTCCCGTACAGCCTCGCAAAGGGAAACGTCCCATCAAACCCGCTGTAGTCACCGTGCAGGTCCCCGTCCTCGTCGTAGTAGATCGGCACAATGACGAAGTCGCAGATCCGACCCTTCACGCGGCACCGCTCCATTTACTAACCTTCAACCCCGCCCGCCCGCCGTCACCCCGCCCGCCCGCCATCGCTGCGCTCGGCGTGTGGACGGGCTGGCGAATGGCGGACCTGCCGGCCCGCCTCATGCGCTGAGGTGCGGGCCGGCAGGTCCGCCATTCATCAGCCCGCGTCTGCCGCAGGCGGGCCGGGCGACTACATGCGCGCGCCGCCCCTACCCGCGCCGCCAATCCATCCCCTTCACTTAATCGCTTCCGCCACCAAATACCCCGATGTCCCACTCAGGCCCGGCCCCGGATGCGTGGCCGCGCCGATGTAATACAGATTCTTGACCGGCGTCTCCTTTGCGTAGCGTAGCGGCTTTGCGTTCCACCTCAAGTAAGACGGGCCTTTGCGTACTTCGCGTATCCTTTGCGTAGCGAAGCGCCCTTGCTCCCCACCTCAAGTAAGACGGGCCTTTGCGTACTTCGCGTCTCCTTTGCGTAGCGTAGCGGCTTTGCGTTCCATTCCCCAGAAAGGTCCAATCTGCAAAAATGGCTAGCGGTATGAACCCATGGCTCATTACCATCGTCCACTCCCAGCCACCACCCAAACCCCCAACCGTTTTGGCGAAAGCCTTCCCTCAAAAACACTTTGGCCGTACCCCATTCGAATAATGCTCCGCCATCCGCTCCAACCGATTGTCATAGTAACACGCCTGGTTCGGCCCGCCGAATACCCCGTGGTAAAGGCAAAGGAGGGTCAAGCCGTTGAGGTCGAGGTAGACGAAGCGGGCGGCGGTACCGAGCGGCTTCCAATTTTCTTGGGCACGACGGAAGGCAGGCGTGAGGTAGGCGTTGACCTGGACCAAACCGTTGTACTGGAGCACGTGGACGTGCTCGTGGGCGCTGGTTTCGTAAAATTGAGACCCCGGCAAGCCCGACTCATCGGTGGCGACAGAGGTGGCGTAGGCGCGGCCGAGGAAGGTGAAATTGCCGACGGAACGTCGATTCTTTAAGCCTCGGCTGTCGTGGTACAAGGTGCCCGTGGCGAGGCTACGGCCAAGATTGAGGCGCGCCTCCCGTCCGATGACGATGGCGCCGACGACGCTGGAGGCGAGCAGCCGGGCGCGGAACCGTCGTTCGAGTAGGTCGTAATCGAGCCGCGTGAAGTAAAGGTTGAGGTGCCAGTGGCTCAGGGGCGCTCTGCCCAAAGTCGCGTTTTCGACCAGGGAAGTGCCGGCCGCGTGGACGAGGGTGGCCGGCCAGGCGTAGGCGAGTTGCTCGCGGGTGTAGATGGCCTTCGACATCGCCATACCGCTTTGTTGGAGGAGTCCCCCGGCGGCACCGACGCCAAACCCTCGCAGGAAGGCCTTGCCGGGACGCATATCCTCAGGGCGTTGGAGCAGTCCACCGATGCCCCCCGTCACGCCGTTGACGAGTGCGCCGGCGAGGAAGAAGCCCGGTCGTTGGTCTTTGCCGGGCGACTGTGCCGCGAGCCGGATGCTGACCAACACCGAGAGTAGTGCGAGGAGAAGGGCAGCGGCGCGGAGACGGACCATGCGGATCAAGGTAGGGAAGATCTCGGGAATTGGCTGTTGAAGTCACCCCGCCCGCCCGCCGTCACCCCGCCCGCCCGCCGTCACCCCGCCCGCCCGCCGTCGCTGCGCTCGGCGTGTGGACGGGCTGGTGAATGGCGGACCTGCCGGCCCGCCTGGGGCGTTTGGGGCGGGCCGGGCGACATCTCAATTATCCCTTACCCGCCCCGGCATTCTTACCTCGAACCTCGGCCTGCCCCAGGCAGGCACCCGCACCTCATCGTCCTCCCACACTTTCGGTGCCCCGGAGCGCGGCGGGGTCGGAGCATCCAGCGGCGGTCGGCTCGCGCGGTTGAGCGGCGGCACGGCGGGACCTTTGTTATCGTCGCTGGCTTTTGCCCCCGCCTCCTCCGGATCGTAAGTTTCCAGGAGTGGATTGTCATCAAAACGCCCCGCAAAACACGCATCCTCGTAGTAGAAGAGCCGGCGGGTTTTGGCGAAAGCCCCCGTCCCGTACAGCAGGTACTGCTCGTCCACCCCACAGGACACGAGTTCGGCGGCCGACACCTCGGGCGAGAAGTACTTCGAGAGTTCCTTGGCGACCTGGAAGTTCTTTGGGCGGAGCACCTGGAGGCAGCTTGTGTTGGCGAGCATCGTAGCCCAGCCCTGCGGATAGACTTTGCGCAGTTTGGGCAGGTCCTGTACGAAGAGCCCGACCCGCACGCCGTAGCCGCGCATCAGCGTGAAGGCGTCCTCGACGATGCGCATGTGGCCGAGGTGCGCCACCTCGTCGATGAGGAAGTACGTGGCCAGCGCCGGGCGCCGCCGCCGCGTCGCGAGCAGTTCGATGAGGGTCACCAACCACAGCCGCAGCAGGGCGCCATGGGACTTGAGCCGGTGCGGCGGCAAGATGAGGTAGATGGCCATCGGCACGCCGTTGCGGAAGTCCTCGAGGCTAAAGCTCGTCGTTGCCGTGGCGCGGGCCACCTCCTCGTCGGCGAAGGGTGCCAGGTGCTGCGTGGCCACGCTATGAATGCAAGAGCGAGTGATTTCGGTGCTGATCGAGAGAAAAGCCTGAAATCCAAATCTGGCCGCGTCCGGGAGCTTTTTGCCGTGCTTCTCGAGGATAGTGGCGAGCGTATACGAGAAGTCCCCATTCGCCACTAGCCGGTAAACGCCAGAGAGGGTCTGCGGCTGCTCCGGGTCGAGCCCAGACATCACGTACGAAATCAGCGCGGTGAGCAGGGCATTGCCCTGTAGGTCCCAGTACGGCTCTTTGCGCGTGGAGATATCGGTCTCGTCGAGCATATTGGGCAGTTGGCGCGCGCAGGCATCCATGGACTCGGGCATGAGGCGCAGGATGTCGAGCGGATTGAGGGTGTCCGTCGCGCGGCCCATAATCCCAAACGGATCGATCCGCACGATGCGGTGTCCGAGCACGTCTCGGCGGTAGCGCGCCGTGGTGGCGTAGGCTTCGCCTTTGACGTCGATGGTGACAGTGCTGCCGCGGTAGGTGAGTAAGGTGGGGATCAGCGCGGAGACGCCCTTGCCGCTGCCGGTGGCGCCGACGCAAATGGTATGGGCCTCGGGGTCGGTGAGCCACACGGGTGCAGGCTGTGCGGCGGTGCTCTTGGGCCTCCAGCCGAGCAGGAGGTGGCCTTTGAGGAAGCGTGGCGTCCAGTCGGGCTGGGGGCCGGGAGCGGGAGTTTGTCGTTCGTTCATCGTCGGGGTGTTTGCGCAGGAGTGGCCTTTCCGCCCGAGACAACTCGGATGGATGCGGGATAGAAGTGTGGCTAATCCGGTTAGGGCAGAACAGTAAGACGGGTGCACGAGACACCGAGGATTCCCTGCTCAGGGCAGGCAGAGGTCGAACGGGACAAAGCGTTCAGACCGTCCGGCAAGACAGCTCCGTGGGAGCGAGAACCGAGGGGTAGGGACCTCGATAGGGATGTCGGTTTTCCAAAGGAAAGACCATTTCTGCGATTGGCAAACAGGGCGGCGCCACAGATTCGCAGAATTCATCGGGCGAGCGTCCTTGGCGGGCTCGAGCCTCATCTCGCGCAAGCGTCGCTTGTTTTGGATGCGTCGTAGTTGGTGCATTATAAAGGGCCAGAGGCGGCTTTCGCCAAAACATACAGCGGCAATATCGGCTGGGGGCGAAATGCTAGAAGCAGGAATTTTCTACAGGAATTCTGGTAGATTTTTTTGGCCATTAGTTGATACGATGGTCATCGGGGAGAGGGCTTTCGCCAAAACAGCGGGTACCAGAGTAGCATCAACCGACCGAGAAGGGCCGCGTGCTGCTACTCTACTATAGGCCTCCCCATACCGCCAGACACCTATGTTTGCTTCAGTACAAATCAAGCTTTGGCGGGCCTTTGCGTTCTCCTCAGCGCGAAGCGCCCTTGCGCCCTACCTCGAGTAAGACGGGCCTTTGCGAACTTTGCGGCTCCTTTGCGTAGCGTAGCGGCTTTGCGTTCCACTTCCCAGATTTGCTTCAGTACAAATCAAGCTTTGGCGGGCCTTTGCGTTCTCCTCAGCGCAAAGCGCCCTTGCGCCCTACCTCGAGTACGACGGGCCTTTGCGAACTTTGCGGCTCCTTTGCGTAGCGTAGCGGCTTTGCGTTCCACTTCCCAGATTTGCTTCAGTACAAATCAAGCTCTGGCGGGCCTTTGCGTTCTCCTCAGCGCAAAGCGCCCTTGCGCCCTACCTCGAGTAAGACGGGCCTTTGCGAACTTTGCGGCTCCTTTGCGTAGCGGAGCGGCTTTGCGTTCCATTTCCCAGAAAGTTCCAATCTGCAGAAATGTCTAGCGGTATGGGCACGTGTATTCCGTCTTGCTGCTCTTTCGGTGATCAGGAAAGTTCGGCCACCCAGGGCAGCAACTCCTTGCCTCCCCAAGCGAACAAGGCAGCGTTGTATACCGTCTGAAATCTGTACTTTGAAATTCCTCCCCTTCCTCTTCCTATTCTTAGCCGCCTGCTCCCAACAGCGCCTCGAGCGTCTCGTCACCAAGACTCCCGACCTCCCGGCCACCCGTACGGCACAGGCACAGCGGGTTTTGCCGAAAGGCACGATCACCGCCCCCGCCGGTGCGAACGACTATCAAAGGGACGCCGCCTACCTCGCCAATCTCATCGCCAACTACTATCCCGATAAAGCAAAGGATCAGATCGGCGACGATTTTGAAGGAAGGAGTGAGGCTTTCGTAAAGGGTGCGGCCACTATCACCACCGATTTAGATTGGCGTATACACGTACAGTACTACTTGGCGGCCTTGAAGGACGGACATACGAATGTCAACGTACCCTTCTTCGAAAAAGGAAGGCCCTTCTACTCCTTGAGTCTGTACGAGTCGGATAGCACAACACTAGAAATTATCCAAGTCGACAGCACGATAGACCCGCGACTCCTGGGCGCTAGCGTAGTAACTATGAACAGGCATTCTCCACTCGATAT
Source organism: Lewinellaceae bacterium (assembly GCA_963837005.1). Taxonomy (GTDB): domain Bacteria; phylum Bacteroidota; class Bacteroidia; order Chitinophagales; family Saprospiraceae; genus CALDTK01. The sequence goes on along the minus strand of CAWIMC010000020.1, from coordinate 129,544 downwards.
ATACAGAGCTTATAATCTATTTCACTCCAGCGAAGCAAATTACTATCGAACTTTGCGTCACAATCGCTACGACAATCTACCGAGCTACCTAAAGGCGCTGGGCCTCGCGACCGATGATACGTTAAGGCTCGTGGTCCGGGATACGCTAGGCCAATTGCTTACCGCTACGCTACTACCGTATCCAGAGTGGCAGGCACGGACGATACACCGGGAGCCAGTGCGGTTCCCATTCGCCAAGCGGCAACCCGAGGCTTTTTTCACGCAATTCTTACCTGAGTTCGATGCCGGATACTTACAGATGAATACGACGCTGGATTACGTAGCGATGAAGCCGGAGATCAAGGGCTACGTCGGCTTTCCGTTTACGGGGATAGCCAAAAGTTATTTGAAAAAGCAAGCCAAAAAAGCTGGCTCCGAAGACTTCGGTGCCGTGCTCGCGACCTTCTTCCGTAGAGCCGCCGCCGATAGCCTCGAGCGCGTCATCCTGGACTTGCGCTATAACCCCGGCGGCGACGAGCGACTGGCACGGCAGTTCATTTGGTATCTTACCGACCGCAACGACCTCCAGCAAGGCGAGACCTACTACCGGCTCGATGGCCTCGTCGAGAAACTAGCGCCCGGTGATTACAAGGCGCACCGGGCGGCTTTCGCCAAAACTCAGGGCACCTTCCCCGACCCAGAGCAGTGGGTCGCCGCTGATGCAGAACTCCTCAACCAAGGATTTTGGCAGGGGATCACCGACGAGGATAGCCGCTTCCGGCTCGATGCCGATGTTCCGAAGTTCACCGGGGAGGTCTACGTACTCATCGGTTCACAAACCTTTTCGGCTGCGCCAATCTTCGCCGCTACGCTCCAGGACAACGACTTGGCTACTGTCATTGGCACGCCGAGCGGCAATCGGCCGAGCGGTCCCACCGGCGCTGCGCGGGTCAAACTGCCGCACACCAAGACGGTCATTAGCCTGAGCTACATCTACATCGAGCGGGCCGCAGTCGGGCCGCAAGACCTAGACGCCATCTACCCCGACATCTACACCCCCGTAACTATCGAAAGCTTTACGGCAGGACGAGACCCGGCGCTGGAGGCGGCGTTGGGCATTGAGTGATGACGACGTGGCTCGGATGCGGCACTTCGGGGAGATGTGGACAGCAGCGGAGTTGTAGCGCTCCCAGTCTCCCTCAATCCCGATGTCGCTGCCCCAACAGCACCGCCACCCCAATACCAAACACGACACCAGCCACCAACCAGATCAGGCTCTTATCCGCCACCTCGGGCGGTAGCGAGACCACGCCCCGCTCCTCGTCAAACGTCGCGGGTGTCTCCGCGTAGCGGCCGTACGTCGGGCGCTGGGGCGTAGCAGCGTACTCCCTGAGTCGTTCCGCCAACTTCGGCCCGTTCATCACCCGGCCGTGGCCGGCACCCAGTACCCGCGGATTGAGGCTGGCCAGGGTACGGACACTCTCCTCGGCAGCATCCCAGTCGGGCGTAAACGGCACTGGCGAGCGGGCCAGCTCGCGCTCGTGAGTGACCTGCGTGAGCCAACTGTCCAGGTCCATCGTCGCCAGGGCGTCTCCAGCGAGCAGGATTTGGTCGGCTCGTCGCCAAAACGAGACGTGGCCCGGGGTGTGCCCAGGCGTGTGGATTACTTCCCAACCCTCGAGTTCTGGCAGCGTCCCGTCTTGCGGAAGGGCACGCACGCGATCCCCGAAATCGTAGCCCGCCGCCGGGAAGGCGCGTGCCAACTGAGCGATCGCACCTCCCATCGACGGATCGGCCGGGGGGTAGTCCGAACGCCCGTTTAGGAAGGGAAGCTCTGCTTTGTGAGCGTAGATCGGTACGTCCCAGGCTTCCGCCAAAACGAGTGCGCTGCCGGCGTGGTCGAAGTGTCCGTGCGTCAGGACGATTGCCGCCGGGGCCCCGCCCATCGTCTGTTCGAGAGCTGGTTGTAGGTACGCAGCACCTCCGGGCAGCCCCGTGTCGATCAAGACCCAAGGTCCGCCCGGCTCGCCGACGGCATAGGCGTTGACGAAAGCAACAGGAAAGCGAAGGACATCGGGAGCGAGGGTTTCGGTGTGGGTGAGCATAATAGAGGTAAGACCTCCAAACGGACCCAGGTTCAAGCAACCCGTCCCCTACCTTTGCCGCTGGCCCTGCCTATGAAACGCCTGCATAACATCCTCTCCCGTACCCCGCGTGCGGCCCTCCTCCTCCTCGTCCTCCTCCTCGCCTGCGGCACTGCTGCCTGGGCCCAGGCCGACGAGTTCAAAATCGAGATCGAGAAGCTCCCCTTCCCGATCAACACCGACGAGTACGACGAGACGACCCCGGTCATCTCGCGCGACGGCCGTCAGCTGTTCTTCACGCGTACCGGCTCACCCGAGTTCTCGCGGAGCCTGCGCGTCAAGGGCGGAGATGCCGCCGACACACTAAGCATGCAGGCCTACACGGAGCTGTTGCGTCAGGTCTACGCCGATCTCGGGGGTACGTCCCGCACCGAGCCCGAGCCGCACCGCTCGCGCTTCAACCAGGACATCTGGATGGCCGATCTCGACGGCTACGGCAAACTGCTCGAGGTCAGCCATCCGGACACGCCCCTCAACAACGCCTTGCCGAACGCCCTGGCCGCCCGCCTCCCGGAGAGTGGGCACTTCGTGACCCTCAACCAGTTCCCGCGCGTCGGAGGCATGCAGAAAGGCTTCTCGCACACCTACCGCCGCAGCGATGGCTCGTGGACGCGCCCCCAGCCCATTGTCATCGAGGACTACTATACCCTCGGCGAGGGCGTTGGCCTTACGCTCAGCCAAGACGGCGAGATCATGATCCTCAGCGTCGAGCGGGAGGGCGGCTATGGGTCCAACGACCTGTACCTCAGCCGCCGCATCGACAGCCTCACGTGGGGTAAGCCGATCAACCTCGGCCCCGGCATCAACTCCGCGGCCCGCGAGAGTACCCCGAGCCTCTCGGAAGACAAGCAAACGCTCTACTTCTCGAGCAACCGCGTCGGTCGCGGCGGCAACGACATCTACTTCTGCCGCCGCCTCGACTCGACGTGGACCAACTGGAGTTCGGCGCGGCGCTTCCTGCCGCCGATCACCTCCGGGCTCGACGACTCGCAGCCGTTCTTCAACGAGGCCACCGGCTACCTGTACCTCGCGAGTCGGCGTGACGGCACCTCGGACATCTTCCGCGTTCGCATCCAGCCTCCGCGTCCGCTCGACGTACTCGTGGTGGGGCGCGTGCGCGACGTGCGGACCCGCGAACTCCTCGAAGCTTCCATACTCATCATGCCCAAGGGTTCGAAGGGGGAGGACAGCACACTTACGACGAGTCTCCGCAAAGGCTTTTTCGAGTACCGCATCAGTGACCTGCGCGACCTCCAGTTCTACGCGGAGAGTGAGGGCTATTTGGGTCAGGCCAAAACACTCCGCATCGGGCGCGTCGGGGAGGTGCCCGCCTACGAGATCGAGTTCTTGCTCGACCGTGCCGAGAAGGGCGGCAACATCACGCTCGACCCGATCTTCTTCGAGCAGAGTTTGGCTAGCGTCAAGGCGGAATCCGTTCCGCAGTTGGAGCGCCTCCGGGAGGTGCTGTTCCGCAACCCCGATGTCTTCGTCCGCATCGAGGGCCACACCGACAACCAGGGCAGCCAGGCCAGCCTCGAGAAGCTGAGTCGCCAGCGCGCGGAGGCTATCCGCGACTACCTCATCAAGAACGGCGTCGAGGCGAGACGGGTGCAGGCGGCAGGCTTCGGGCCGACGCGCCCGGTGGCCGATAACGAGACCCTGAGCGGTCGAGAGACCAATCGCCGGGTAGAGGTAGTGATCACGCGCATCCTCGGGGGAGGGAGCAAGGGGCGGGTGGCGAAGTGACCGGAGGGGCCGTTCGGCCATTTCCGAGTCGCGGCCCCAGCACACAGTTCTGCGAACGGGCGCTGTGTAATTTCGCGCCGCCAGATGTTTGTATCCCCAAATCCCACGCAGCGTTCGACGCTCGTTCCTCGACCGCGACCGAAGTCGGGGGTGGGTGCGTGGGCAGGGTATGTTTTGGCGCAAGCCGTAAGTGTCGTAACGCATCCGCTCTTGTTGGCGACCTACATTCTGCTGCTGCTGCTGGCCGTCAATCCGTACCTCTTCGGCGTCAACACTCCCCTCGAGCGACTGCCCTTACTACTGATCGTGTTTGGGTCGAGCTTCCTGATGCCGGGGCTCGTGATCGTGATGATGCGCGGGCTCGACATCATCCCAGACATCACGATGCCGGAGCGCGACGATCGGACGCTGCCGCTCATCGCCGTCGGTGCGCTGTACATGGGACTCTTCGCGTTTTGCCGAAAGGCACCCGATGTACCTGTCGCCTATACGGCCCTGCTGCTGGGCTGTGCGATGGCCCTGTTCGCGGCCTTTTTTGCCAATCTGTTTACGAAGATTAGCCTGCACGCCGTTGGCATGGGGGGCCTGATAGCGGCGGTGCTCGTCACGATTCAACTCTTCGCCTACGACCAACTCACCATCGACCTACCCGGCGGGCGGCACCTGGAGGTGAGCCTGATGATGGTGCTGCTGTCGACGCTGTGGCTCGCCGGCCTCGTTGGTACGGTACGACTCTGGCTGCGGGCACACGAGCTAGAAGATGTGATCGGCGGTTACGTAGTCGGCTTCGTAGCGATGGCGGTGTCGGTGTGGGTCATTTCTAAGTTGAAGGGGTTGAGTGGAGAGAGTGCGCGCCCGTAGAGCTACCACTTTCATCACCCGACTCACTCGCTCACTCATCGTAGCTCAGCTCCACCCGATCCGTCACGGGGTGCGCTTGGCAGGTGAGGCAGTAGCCCTCTTCGACCTCGTCGGGGTCGAGAGCGTGGTTGACGTCCATCTTGACCTCGCCGGTGGTGACCTTGGCTATGCAGGTCGAGCAGGCACCACTGGTACACGAGTAGGGCGGGTTGAGGCCCTGCGCGACGAGGGTCTCGAGGATGGTCTTGCCGGACTCGACGGTGATGTCGTGGACCTTGCCGTCGAGGGTGACCGCGACGCTGGCGCCGGCGGTACCGCTGATCTTGTCCTCGTCGGCCACGGGGGCGACCACGAAGCGCTCGGTGTGGATGCGGCGGTCTTCGACGCCGCGGCGGAGCAGCTCCTTCTCGACGGTGTCGATGAGGCCTCCGGGCCCGCAGATGTAGTAGGCGCTCTCGGCGGTGCGGAGTTCGTGATCGGCGAGGAAGAGGCCCAGTTCTTGGGCGTCGATGCGGCCGACACGACCCTTCCAGGTCGGCTTGGTTTTGCCGAACAGGCCACTCAGGCCACCGACTTTCTTACGGGCGGGCTGGCTAAGGACGTGACCGACGGTGAACTGGCCGCGGTACTGGGCAGCCATGGCGTCGAGTTCTTCGCGGAAGATGATCGTATCCTCGGCGCGGTTGCCGTACAGGAGGTGCACCGCGGAGCCAGTCTCGTCGGCGAGCACCTTGCGCGCGATGCTCATCAGCGGCGTGATGCCCGATCCGGCACCAATGAGATAGTAGGTCTTGCGCTGTGACGGCTCGGTTTTTGCCAAGAACTTTCCGTCTGGAGGCATCACGGTCAGGGTGTCGCCGGGCTTGAGTTTGTCGAGCAGGTAGTTGGACACCTTACCGCCTTCGAGACGCTTGACGCAAAAGCCCATCGGGCGATCGTCGGGGCTCGTGCACAGGCTGTAGGCCCGGCGCTCTTCCTGGCCGCCGAGTTCGAGTTTGAGCGTGAGGTACTGCCCGGCGTGAAACCCGAAAGCATCGATGCCTTCGGTGTCGAGGTAGACGACGCTCGCGTCATCGGTTTTTGCGACTTTATCGGCGACGGTTAGGTCGTAGAACTGATTAGACATAAATTAGAGGCGATTTGCGCTAGGTCCGGAGACCCGTTTCGAGGATCAGCGCCAAAACACAAAATTACAAAGCATGTTGCGCGACCTACGATATCTGTTCGCTTACACCCTCCCGCTCTCGGCTGTCGTGGCCCTGGCGATGCTAGGGACATGGAGCTTCGCGACCGTCATTTATGCCTTTGGGATCATCCCGATCTTGGACCAGATGATCAACCAGCAACGCGCCAACGAAAGCGGCGAGGACGTCGGCGAGCGCCAGCTCGTCAATCGGTTCTTCGACTGGCTCCTCTACCTCAACGTGCCCTTGCTGTGGGCCATCGTCGGGTACTTCCTCTACACCGTCGCCTATGTCCCGCTGGAGACGTACGAACTCGTCGGCCTCACGCTCTCCGTCGGGATCGTGGCCGGGAGCCTCGGCATCAATGTCGCGCACGAACTCGGCCACCGCTCACCGCGATTTGAGCAGTGGCTCTCGCAAGCGTTGCTGCTGCCGACGCTCTACCTCCACTTCTTCATCGAGCACAACCGCGGCCACCACAAGCACGTCGCTACGCCGCTCGATCCGGCGACCTCTCGCAAAGGAGAACTCCTGTACACCTTCTGGGTGCGCAGCGTAGTCGGCGGCTACGTCAATGCCTGGGGCCTAGAGCGCGAGCGTCTCGCGCGTGACGAGCGCAGTTGGCTGACGATCGACAACCAGATGATTCAGTTTACGCTGATCGAAGTGGCGCTGTTGGCCACGATTGCCTTCGTCTTCGGACCGATGGCACTCGGCTTCTTCGTCGGACAGGCCGTTGTGGGCTTCCTCCTGCTGGAGAGCGTCAACTACGTGGAGCACTACGGCCTCCAGCGGCAGCAGCTGGCCAGCGGACGCTACGAGCCCGTTACGCCACGCCACTCCTGGAACTCGGAGCACGAGGTAGGCCGCATCGTACTGTACGAGCTGACGCGCCACGCCGATCACCACTTCAAGTCGAATAGGCCGTACCAGTCACTGCGTTTCCTACCCGAGAGTCCAGAGCTGCCCGCTGGCTATCCGGCTAGTATCCTGATGGCGCTGGTGCCGCCGGTGTGGTTTGCGGTGATGAACGACCGCGTGCCGCAGATAGGGGCGTAGCTCGGGCGTTCAGCTTTCGCCAAAACACGTAAGGCCCGCTACACCTAAGTGCAGCGGGCCTTACTTCATTTGGTCGGGGACAGCCGAGACTAGTTGTCGTCGCCGGGGGTGACGGCGTCCTTTGTGGCCTTGGCAGCCTTCTTGGCGGTGCGGCCAGTGGCGTTGGCAGCCTTAACGGTACCGTTCTTGGTAGCCTTTGCAGCTTGCTTAGCTGTGCGGCCGGTGGCGTTGGCGGCCTTGACCATCCCGTTTTGAGTAGCGTCTACGGCGTCCTCGACCTCTGGAGCGATGTCCTCTTTGACTTCGACCATCTTGTCCTGGGTGGCGTCGACGGCTTTTTCGAGGCCATTCTCGGTGGCGTCGGCGGCCTTGACGGTGCCGCGCTTAGTGGCTTGGGCGCCTTCGGTGGTCTCTTCGACGACTTCTTCTTTGGCCTCGGAGAGGGCGTCGCCAGTCTTGTCGGCGGCTCTCTCGATACTGTTCTCGGTGGCGTCGGCGGCCTTGACGGTACCGTTTTTGGTAGCCTCCGCGGCGGTTTCGACTTTCTCGCTAGGCGTGGTCTGCGCGGTGACGGTGAGTCCAAAAGTACTGATCGCGAGGGCGGTAAGGATTACTTTGGTCATGGTGGTTTGGGTTTGGGTTAGTAGGAGGTTAGAATGCGGCCTACGGTTCAGCGCCGGGTAGGTGTTAACATTGAGAAGAGGTGTCCGACGCAGCATGTTGGTTGAGGGAGATTTCTCCGTTGCGCTTCGCTCCAGTCGAAATGACGGGACGCAAGACGCTGCACAGCTGACTAAAGCCCCCCGTCATCTCGACCGAGTGAGACGCCGCGAAACTGGCTGGCGTGCCCCCCCCGTCATCTCGACCGAGCGAGACGCCGCGAAGCTGGCTGGTGAGCGAGCGGAGAGATCCCCTGAGCAGACACGACACCGTTTGTGCCCGAGAGGATTCCTCCGTTGCGCTTCGCTCCAGTCGAAATGACGGGACGCGAGACGCCGCGCAGCCGGCTAGTGCCCCTGTTTCAGCCCCCCCGTCATCTCGACCGAGCGAGACGCCGCGAAGCTGGCTGGCGAGCGAGCGGAGAGATCCCCTGAGCAGACACGACACTGTATGTCCCAAGGATTTCCGTTGCGCTTCGCTCCAGTCGAAATGACGGGACGCGAGATGCTCAAGCGCCAAAGTCGAGAGGGCCGTAGTTGTGCCATGGCAGCTCAATTTCAGGTAGGTCCTCCCCTTCATACCATACAGCTAAGTCTCTAAATTCTGGATTGGATGCCCTAATCAGCGCGTCCTTCTTCTTGCGACTCCACTTCTTTAGCTGCTTCTCCCGTAATATCGCTTCAACTATGCCAGGATGAGCCTCCGCATACACCAAGTGGTGTAGGTTATACCGTGTCACGAACCCACGCTCAGTAGGGCGTTTAACGTGTTCATAGAGCCGTCGGACTAAATTATTTGTCACGCCGATGTACAGTGTGGTGTTGTACTTATTGGTGAGAATATAGATGTAGCCACCCATGGCGTCAATCTACATCAATAGAGGGACAGTTGGCTAGTGCCCCCCCCCCCCGTCATCCCGACCGAGCAAGACGCCACGAAGCTGGCTGGCGAGCGAGCGGAGAGATCCCCTGAGCAAATAACGACGCCGTATGTATAAAGGGGATTTCTCCGTTGCGCTTCGCTCCAGTCGAAATGACGGGACGCGAGACGCTGCACAGCTGGCTAAAGCCCCCCGTCATCTCGACCGAGCGAAGACGCCGCGAAGCTGGCTGGCGAGCGAGCGGAGAGATCCCCTGAGCAGACACGACAACGTATATCTCAAGGGGATTTCTCCGTTGCGCTTCGCTCCAGTCGAAATGACGGGACGCGAGACGCCGCGAAGCTGGCTGGCGAGCGAGCGGAGAGATCCCCTGAGCAGACACGACAACGTATATCTCAAGAGGATTTCTCCGTTGCGCTTCGCTCCAGTCGAAATGACGGGACGCGAGACGCTGCACAGCTGGCTAAGTAGCCCCCCCCCGTCATCTCGACCGACGGGACTACGGTTCGCGGCATCGAGCAGCGGCTCACCATCCAGGACAGTCTCGAGTCCGTAGAGCGCTTCGACTTTTCGGACTGGCGGTATGACGCCATCGATCCGGCGGCTACGGCGGCTACGGCGATGCTTGCGCTGCCGCGCCGCACCCTCGTCGTCGCGGACATCCGCAAGCAAGGTCGGTCCGCAGGTTCCCAGAATCCCGATCCGGATCGGGGAGCAGATGCCGCTCATCGCGGGCATCAATCTCGACACCGTGCCCGTTACGGCCTCCCGCGCCAACGTCGTGTATATTCTTCCTTCGTGGCTCGTCACGCCTGCGGCCTCGTCCTCGACCAGATGAAGACCGGAGACTACCAGCTAAAAGGTGACGCCAAGCTCATCTACATCAATCCCTTCGACCGCGTCGGACCCGTAGCCGAGTACATCGACGGGCACTACAATCGGGACGCCTTCGAGGTCATCCTCCCCGACCGTCTCATCAGCACGGGCCTCAACCTCTCCACCTACCCAACCCTCGTCACCGTAGACGCCAGCGGCATCGTCCGCGACATCTCAGAGAGCTACCGAGAAGACATCGTCCGCGACCTCCTTCGGTAATGCGCAAGACACCCGCCAGCACGCCCCCCTGAGCACGTCAGACGGGCAACGCCGAAGGCCACCGCCGCGTTTACGCCATCGCCGCGCATGCGCCACCGCCGCGTGTACGCCACCGCCGCGCTCGCGCCTCCTACCTTCCCCCCATGCACCTCGCCCTCCACCACCGCACCCTCCACCTCAAGCAGGCCTTCACCATCTCGCGCTCCACCCGCACCCAGCAGCGCACCACCATCGTCGAACTCTCCGACGACGACGGCCACCGCGGCTACGGCGAAGTCTCCGACAACGAGTACTACACACAGGCCCACCCCGACACGGTCGACGTGACCCTGCGCAAGCTGGTCGGCGTTTTGGCGGAAGCCGACCCCGACGACCCGACCGCCCTCTTCGCGGAGTGCCTCCCGCACGTGGACGGCAACTACTTCGCGCTTAGCGCCCTCGACATGGCCGCGCACGACCTCGCCGCACGCCGCGCCCAGGAGCCCTTGTATGTGCACTGGGGTTTCGACTGGGAGGACGACAAGATTCCGGTGTCGAACTACACACTCAGCATCGACGGACCGCAGGCGGTTTTGGCGCAAGCCCTCACCAATCCGTGGCCGAGCTACAAGGTCAAACTTGGCGGCGCTCACGACATCGCTACCATCGACCTGCTCCGCCGCGAGTTGCCCGACACGCAGCTCTGCGTGGACGCCAACACTGGCTGGACGGAGGAGGAGGCTTTCGCCAAAACGCAGCATTTAGCCGCCCTCGGGGTCGCCTTCATCGAGCAGCCCAAGGCGCGGGGAGCTTTCGCCAAAACCGAAGAGCTGCGGGTTTTGGCGAAAGCCGAACTCGGCGACGCCGCCCCGCCCATCATCGCCGACGAGGACTGCCAAACCGAGGCCGACGTGGCGAAGTGCGCCGACGCCTACGACGGCATCAACATTAAGCTGTCCAAATGCGGCGGCCCAACGCCCGCCCTACGCATGGTGAGCCAGGCGCGTCAACTGGGCCTCAAGGTCATGTTCGGGTGCATGATCGAGTCGAGCTTCGCGATCGGCGTCCTGCGTCACTTCGCGGCCGAGTCGGACTTTATCGACCTGGATGGGCACCTGTTGGTGCGGGATGACATCGGGAAGGGCATCGAGTTTTTGGCGGACGGGAGGCCCGCGCGACCAACGGCGTTTGGGAGTGGGGTGAGCTGGGTGTAGGAGTGTTTGCGTATGCAGCGCAGCGCAGCCTACCGTCATTTCGAGCGAAGTTTACGTAGCCGAGAAATCTCCGTATGCCGATGAGGGGATCTCTCCGTGCGGCCTCCGCAAGCTCCGGCCTTAGTCGAGATGACGACGATGCGGCCCGAAGCTCCGGCCTTAGTCGAGATGACGCGATGGAAGGCCCCCGTCATTTCGAGCGAAGTTTACGTAGCCGAGAAATCCTCTAATGCCGACGAAGGGATCTCTCCGTGCGGCCTCCGCAAGCTCCGGCCTTAGTCGAGATGATGCGGTGGGCGTAGCTTGCCTCCATGCAGGCACTCCTCCAAATCACCCTCACAGCACTCGTTTTGGCGCAAGCCGCCTCCCCCCTGCACGCGCAGGATTCTCCCTTCCTCGACAGCGTCCTGCACAGCCTCCCGATCTTCCGAGACTCGATCGCGCCGGACCTGGAGCGCTACGAACTACAGGTCCTCTACCGCCCGCTGTTCGGCGCGGACTCCGGGCAGACGCAGCGCTGGCACGTGGACCCCAACCGCTACTACTACCCGGCCAGCACGGTGAAATTGCCCATCGCGGCCCTGGCCCTGGAGCAGCTCAACTTGATGGGCGTCGTCGGACTCACCAGCGACTCGCCGATGAGCGTCGACTCGGTGCGGGCGCCGCAGTCCAGCTCGCGCGAGCGCATCGGGGTGCCCGGCCAGCTTGCTACCGTCGGGGGCCACGTACGCGACATTGCCGCAGTGAGCAGCAACGAGGCCTACAACCGACTCTTCGAGTGGCTCGGCCAGCGCCACATCAACGAGGCGCTCCACCGGCGGGGCTACCGCACACGCATCACGCATCGCCTCAGCGTGTCGGGCTTCGACTCGACCGAGAACCGCTTTTTGCCGCCCGTCACCTTTCGGCACGTGGAGACCGGAGACACGGTGCTGTTTCGGGGGGCGGCTTTCGCCAAAACACCCTACGCCGAGACCCGCACCCACTCCGTCAAGGGCCGCGGTTACATCAACGCCGACGATCAGCTCGTCAACGAGCCCTTCGATATGTCGGGCAAGAACTACCTCGGCCTCGAAGACCTCACCGACGTGGTGCAGAGTATCGTGGCCCCGGAGACGGTCGACTCGACCAAGCGTTTTGCGATAGGGGCCGCCGACCACGAGATGCTGGTCCGCGCCATGCGTACACCACCCAGCGGCAGCGACAACCCCAGCCACCACAAAGAGCCGGACGGCTACGTCAAGTTTCTCTACTACGGCGGGGAGGGTGCCTTTGAGCCAGACGGACCGATCATCTACAATAAGGTAGGCGATGCCTATGGGACCCTCACGGATGCGGCCCTATTCGAGGATCCGGCCACGGGTAGGCGATTTATGCTGGCGGCCACCCTACTCGTCAACCGCAACGGCGTCTTCAACGACGGGAAGTACGAGTACGAGGGAGTGGGCTTTCCCCTGATGCGCGATCTCGGGCGCGCGATCTACGCGTCCGCTCGATAGAGATAAGATCGTCGCCCCCGCTACACCGCGTTAGACCTACTCTTGTCGAGTGACTTCACAAGGCCTACTTTTGGAGCATCGATGACCCAACTTCTCCGGCTTTCGGCGGCGCTCACCCTTCTCACATGGAGCACCGCGACTCGACTCACCGCCGCCGTGCCGGTGGAGGCGCACATCGTACGGCACGTCCGCACCCTTACGGCCACCGGCCCAGGTGCCTATGAGTACTCCGAAGACCTCGAGGTCACCGTCTTTACCTCGGCGGCGGCCAAGTACTTCAACGAGCACCACGTTTACGACGACCCCTTCCGGCGTGTCGTGACGCTCGAGGGCGAACTCGTGCAGGGCGGAGGTGTCAAAGACATCTCCAGCAAAGGGCGCCACCGCAGCACTGTAGCCGCCTACGACGGCTACTCGCTCGCCTACGACGGTAAGCTCGAGGTGTTGTCCCTGCCGCTGCCGGAGCACTACCCCGCTACCTACCGCATTCGGTCTCTGACGCGCGTCAAGGAGAGCATCGCGATGCCCGTGGTCTCCTTTCGGTACCGGCCACGCGTGAGCGTAGCACTGAGTGAATTGCGCCTGCGCGGCGTCACTGCGGAGGTCTTGCACCAGCTCCTCGATGAAGGAGGTGTCATCGAGCAAACCCGCGACAGTGACGGCCTGGTGTTTAGGGTCTCGAACCTCAGCGCCCAAGCCAACGAAGATTGGGCCGCACCCGCCGAGCAGGTCGGCCCGGCCGTCTTGCTCGCCCCCCGCCGCGGTCGCCTCGAAGGCACCGAGGGTGACTTCACCACCTGGGCGGGCCTCGGGGCCTGGACCGCTGCGCTGCTCGCCGAGCGCAGTGAGTTGCCTGCCGCCGCTAAGGCCGACATCGCGCGACTCGTCGCTGGCGTCGACGATACCGACGAGCGCATCCGCCGTGTCTATAAGTACATGCAGGCACGGACGCACTACGTGAGCATCCAGCTCGGGCTTGGTGGCTTCCGGCCGATGCCTCCGACGGAGGTCCACGTCAACGGCTATGGCGACTGCAAGGCGCTCACCAACTACACACGCTTGTTGCTGGCCGAGGCAGGTGTCGAGAGCTACTACTGCATCATCGGCGTGTCCGAGCGCGAGATTGCCCACCCGAGCTTCGCGAGCGTCAACCAGGCCAATCACGCCATGCTCGCCGTGCCCCGCGGCGTCGATACCACGTGGCTCGAGTGCACGGCTCAAACCGTACCGGCCAACTATATCTCGGCCGGTTCGGCGGGCCGCCGGGCATTGCTGATCAAGGAGGGCACAGGTGTGCTCGTCCGTACTTCTCCCGCCACGGCTGCCGACAACCGGCGGACCAGCACCGCCACCCTTACCGTCGACGAAAGCGGCCAAATAGACTACCTCCGCGACAGCCGGTTTGCGGGCGGGGAAGTCTCCGTACCGCTGAGCCTCAACATCGGTAGCCAGGCCGAACGTATCCAGTACTGGGGTCGAGGCTACACCGCCACCCAGGTCAACCTTACCGAAGTCACGCCGAGCATCAACATTTCAGCCGCGGCCCCCTCAGGTACGCTCCGCGAGCGGGGCTCCATGCCCAACTACGTGCGGCGCATCGGCCCGAGGATGGTGATCCCGGCAGCGGCGTTCGTGGCCGGCGTCGACGCCCCCGGCGATACACTCGCGCGAGCACTCCCGATCTGTGTAGCCGACAACTTCCAGCGCTTGGATACCCTGGTGTACGTTTTGCCGAAAGGCGTCCGCATCGCGACCGCATTTGCGCCCCTCGAACTCAGCGCCCCACACGCTACGTATCGCCTTTCGGCAAAACCTACCCCGACCGGAGCAGAAGTCTACCGTGAACTCATCGTCCACTCCGGAACCTACCCCGCCGCCGACGCCGTACCCATGTCGCGCTTTGCGGCCGCCGTCGACCGCGCCGATCGCACCGTGTTACTGGCCGCGCCCCATACCCCGGCCACAGCCGAAACCAATTGACCATCCCGAATCTCACTCTCTCGATGTCGAACTCTACGACGATGACGCTCCGTGCTCACTCTACCGCTCTGGTGCTGGTTTGGCTCTTGGCTTCGCTTCTGCTCGTCGGCGCTCTGCCGATGGTCGCGCGTGTCGTACCAGCGTCCGGAGTGCACCTCGCGGTGCCATGTAACACCGGACCTGCCCGGCACAAACTGCCGGACCTCGGCCAGGTGGACGGCGATTGGTTTAGGGAGAACCCGTACGCCGCCGACAGTTCTGTACACGCCTACGTCATCGCGAACGAGCGCCACGACTACGCCCGCTTCACCGACATCGGCCCGGAACTGCAGATGACCGAGAGACGGGTCATGCGCATCGTCGATGCCGCCGGCCTGGACCACGGCACGGTCCGCATCCAGATGTACGCCCCAAAAGCTAGCTCCGGCGGTACCCAAAGCGTACAGACCGTGAAGGGGTACACGTACAACTACACCCCCGGGGGGCAAGTCGAGCGCCAGGAACTGGAACCGGCGCAGGTGTTTACGAATCGTCTCGATAAAGACTTTGTGGAGGTGAGCTTTAGCCTGCCGAGCCTGCGGGCCGGGAGTGTCATCGACTACGAAGTATATCGACTGTCGAGCTTTCTCACTCGGCCACCTGTAGCCTACCTACAGGACGTGGTGCCCGTGCAGCACTCGAGCTACCGATTCGTGTACAGCGGCAAGCTCGCCTACCAGGCCCTCGTCATCGGTCGGGAGAAAGTGGAGCAGCACCAAGGCCAGATCCGGACCGGCGGCGGCGGCGTAGAGGTCGAAATCCTCGACCGGGAGTACACCTTCGAGGCCAGCAATCTCCCTGCCCTCACGCGCGAACCTTACCTCACGACCCTCACCAACTACCTCACCCGCGTCGAACTCGGCCTCTCGAGCTACGCCGCCAACGGTTCGGTACGCGACTTCTCCCAGACCTGGGAAACAATCGCCGACAACCTCCTCAACGCCGACCTCACGCGCCTGGCCCTGAAAGGCAACAAGACCTTCGACGAGTGGGCCGCCAACTATACCGGTCCGGATACCGAAGACGATAAGGCTCGCTGGGCCCTCAACGAAGTAACGCGGCGTCTTGAGTGGGACGGCTACTCCTCTACCTACCCTACAGAGCGCCCGCAGCGCCTCCTGGACGGCGGAAAAGGTTCGTCGGCCGACCTCAACGCCGTCTTGCTCGGACTCGTACGTGCCCTCAGCCTCGAAGCCTACCCCGTCTACCTAAGCACCCGCGAGCGCGGCTACCTCTTCAAGGACATCCCGACCGCCAACGCCTTCAGTACCATGATCGTGGGCCTCGGCGCACAGGAAGGAAAGGTGACCTTGCTCGACGCCACCGATCCTACCGGCGAGGTCGGCATTATCCCCATTCGCAATCTCAACGGCGAGGGCCTCCTCGTCGCTCCGAAGTGGAACCGCTTCATAAGTCTTCAGGACCGTGCCGTAGCGCAACAGGCCCTCAACGCCGAACTCACGCTCGACGCCGATCACCATCTCGTGGGGTCGGTTACGCTCACGCTCCGCGACTACGCGGCGTATCCGTTTACGAGCCTGCAAAACGGCGTCACGGTACTGGACTCTGCTAAGCTAAAAGTGTTCGAGGGATTTACGGTGAGCGACATCGCCATGGAGCGCGGCAGTGGCTACGGGTGGGTGTACACGGCGCAGGTTCGCAGTAAAGAGCCCGCGATAGACCTCGGCGATGGCCTGGCGTTCGATCCGGTGCTGATGAGTACGTGGCTCACCAATCCTTTCGCACGGGACACGCGGCATTTCCCGGTAGAGTTCCCACACCAACTCGTCGAGACGCGACGCATCGTGGTAAAGCTCCCGGCTAACTACGAGATGGCTGAGGCTTCGGTCCCGATGAGCATCAGCACGCCCGACAAGACGGTGGCCTACCGCTACCAGGTAGCCGGGGAGGGCAACACCCTGATACTGTCCACGTCACTGCTCGTGCGCCGCCTCTACCATGCCCCGGAGCACTACGCCGGCCTGCGCGACATCTTCACCCAAGTGGCGGCGCGGGAGACGGACTTGGTGAGCGTACGGTCAAAATTGTAACCCCTCAACAGCGCTTTTGTCGCGCTTTAGGGAATGGTTTGTCGTTGGGTCAGCTTAGTCCGCTTGCGCTCGCTTAAAATTTGAATGATGCACGGCATGTCAACCCGAACTCGTGTCGAGTACTCGGCTACCGAGTGGTAGGCGGGGTAACGACTGCTGTATCATACGGCAGTGAACACGCCACCTCGACCAAGCTATTTCATCCGGTGAAATGATCTCCTATTTTTTTAGATGTCGAGTACCTAGACGAAGGACAGCGTCGCTTAGATGACCCTCGTTTTTAAGCCCTCACTTCACCTCCACAATCCCTGCGACGCCACAGCCTCCCCGTGGCAGGTTATTCGGTGAGTTCCGAGTTACCGTAGAAGCGCCGCACCAAATCCGCCGATACCGGAGCCGAGGGGGCAAACTCCCGCGCGGCGTCCCCGCCCCAGACCGGGTGCACGTTGTCACCGATGCCGTAGCCGAGATAGCTGGGCCACTTCCAGATGAAGATTCCTTCGAGGTGCTCGCTCTCGGCGGCGGCCTGGAAGAGGGCCGCATAGCAGCGAGCCTGCGCGAGGGTGTCCGAGGCGCGGCCATCGACGCCCGCGTGGGGGTTTTGCCAAGCCTGCGTGACGGAGCGGTAGCCGATCTCGGTCAGCCACAAAGGCTTGTCGGCAGTGGCAGCGCTTGCGTCGGCCATGCGCATCCACGCTTGGGCACCCTCGAGGAGCTCTGCGTCGGTGGGATCGGGTTTTGGCGAAAGCGGATAGTAGCCATTCAAGCCAAGGGCATCGAGCTCCGACCAGAACGTGATGCCTTCGAACTCCTCGCCCCAGTTGGCGGCGTACGTGACGATACCGGGATAGACAGCGCGTACGTCGGTGATCAGCTTTCGCCAAAACTCAGGGTGCCGCAGCGTGGCCTGCGTCAGCTCGGTGCCGATGCAAAGCGCCTCGACCTCGTGCGCGGCCGCCAGGCGGGCGTAGTGCATCATCCAGGTGTGGTAGTACTCGTGGAAGGCGTCCCAGTCCTCGGCGGTGTCGAAGTCGATGGAGCCGGGCCAGCCGTCGCGCAACCAGATTTGCGGCTTGAGCAGCACCCGCCAGCCCTTGCGGTGCGTCTGCGCGATGGCGGCGATCACGGCGTCGTCCGTCTCGCCTCCCTTGCGATCAGGAATAGGGAGAGCCGCAGGCCTATGGGCATCGCGCATGAAGGTGTACGGGACGATGGCCAGGGCATCGACGCTGAGCCTGGCGAGACTGTCCATCGAGGCCCGCGTAGCCTCCCCGCCGTACCCACGGATGCCGTCGTAGCCCTCGTGCGCGAAGGTCATGCCCCGCCAGGTGAAGTCCGCCGGAGCCACCACCTCGAGCGTGGCTAAGTCGATACCGGCTGTAGGACTGGGTTGGAGTTCGGGGGCGGCGCGGCGGCACATGCTCGCGAGCAGCACGATGGTGAGTAGCCAGAGGCCCTGTGCGGCTGCGGTCATGCACGCAAAGGTGCTTCTATAAGCCGAACGTGTTAAAGTTTCATTACAAAGCAGCCTTTTGGCGGGGACTCGCGTTTAATGAGGAGGTACTGGTGTTACCTTGTTGACCATCTGATGAACCTCTACCCCCGACGTCTGCTGTCCGTGCTGCTCGCGCTCTCCTGTATGGGGACGCTCGCCTCCTGCAGTATCTGGGACATCGGCGGCAACGAGGACGTCCCTGAGGTAGCCTTCGGGATGCGACCCGTGTACTACGTAGGCGACAGTGCTAAGGTGATCTACGCGGACGTGCCGCGCATCCAGCAAAACGGCACGGGCATCGTGCTCCTCGGCACCTTGCTGTTTACGGTAGATCAGGGCCTCGGCATACACGTCACCGACAACGCCAACCCCGCGCGACCTAAATCGATTGCCTTCATCCACGTGCCCGGCGTCTCGACCGTGACCGCGTCCGCGAACCCGGCCCGCATCTACGCCAACAACTTCGGTGATCTCGTCACGCTCGACATCGAAGACCTCCGCAATGTCCGCGTCCTAGACCGCGACGAGGGCCTCTTCGAGCAACCGCTCGATTTCCCGGAAGGGTACATCGGCTTCTTCGAGTGCTATGACCCCGCCCTCGGCCTGCTGGTCCGCTGGGAAGAGGCTACCGTCAACAGCCCCGAATGCCGCATCAATTTCTAACCGCCAAACTCACGTAATCTTAACGCTATACACCATGAAGTACTTTAACTCCCTCCTCCTGGCCGGTGGCCTCCTCGCCCTTGGAGCCTGCACAGGCGACACGACTTTTAACGACATTGGAGTCGCGGCACCAACGAACGCCACGGTGACCTCAGGCTCGTACACGCGCCTGCTCAACGTCGGCAACTTCCTGTACGCCGTCGACAACACGAGCATCATCACCTACAACGTGACCGATCGCGACAATCCCGTCGAGGTCAACCGCACCGATGTAGGCCTCGCCGTGGAGACGATCTTCCACCTCGACGGCAACCTCTTCATCGGCTCGCGCGCCGGCATGTTTACCTACACCATCGCCGACGATGGCCACCCCGAGCGCCGCGGCACCTTCGACTACTCGCGCCTCACCAACGACGTGCAGCCCTGCGACCCCGTCGTCGCCGACTCGAAGACCGCCTACGCTACCCTCTACACCGGCAACGCCGAGGACAATTGCGGTCGCCGCCAGACCATCGAGATGCTCGTCGTCATGGACATCCAGAACCTCGACCGCCCCGAGCTCATCACGACGATGAACGTTCGCTCGCCGCGGGGCCTTGCCCTCGACGGTGACTTGCTTTTCGTTTGCAATGACACCAACGGCTTTACGCTGCTCGACGTGAGCAACCCGAGCCAGCCCCGCGAGATCTCCCGCCAGGGTGGCCTTACCGCCTGGGACGCTATCGCTAAAGACGGCCTGCTCATCGTGGTTGGCACCAAGGAGCTCATCCAATATGACTACTCAGACCCGAGCAAGCTCGTCGAGCTCAGCCGCCTGCCCTACTCCCGCGTCTAAGCAAGCACCATGATGCGTAGTGTCTTTCTGGTCGGCGCGGCTGGCCTCCTGCTAGCACCTCTAGTGCTCCAGGCCCAACAGCCCGCCGGGCCGACCAGAGACACCGTCGTCGTGATGCGCCGCGACACGGTCGTGATCGTACGACGGGATACGGTCTTCCTACAGGCACAACCGCAGCCACAACGCACCCCCGAAGAAGAACTCACGGGACCTCGCTTGCCGCCCGGCCGCGGCGGTGGCGGCTACGATTACGACTACCGCGAAACGCCGGAAGAGCGTCGCGAACGCCTGCTCGACGCACGCCGCAATCGCGTCGAGCGTCTCGAGCAAATGCGCGCGGAACGAGAGGCCTACTTCGCGTCCCTTCCGCCGGCCCGCCCCAACGAGCATGCCTTCGCGGTGATGCTCTATCCAACGCGCTTACTCGAACTCGAGTTCCCGTCCGTCAACGTTGGGGTGAGCTACGTGAAAAATGGCAGGGCGGGCCTCATGGCGAGCTTTGGCTTTCTCACGGCACCGCTGTCGGGCCGTAATTTCGACGGGACGCAAAGCGCAGTGGCGCGTGGATCGGTGCGTGGTTTTGACCTCGGGCTCGAGGGGCGGTACTATATCTCCCCCCTCCGCAGCAATTTCCCGATGTACTTCGGGATCGGAGGATCCTACAGCGTGGCAGCCGTCACCTTCGATCGCTTTATCCCTAACCCAGCCAACACCTTCGAACGCCTATCGGAGGCCGACGCGCAGGGGCGACGTATTCGAGGCACGGCCCTCGTGGGCTGGGAGTTGCGTACCGGTGGCTTCGCTCTCGACCTCACCACCGGCGTCGAGATCGGTGGCCGGGGCATTTTTACGTCCAATGCGGGGCTCGTCCGCGAGATCAACCGGGAGTTCTGGAACGCGAATCGCGCCAATCGGTACAACCCCCAAGTCCTGCCTATCATGCGCATCGGGATCGGGATCGGCAAGTGGTGACCCCGACGATGAGATTGATGCGTACGCGCAGGTCGTGATGGTGGTAAGATTAGCAGTTTTCAGTAAGTTACGCGCAGCAAAACTCGCCCCATGCCCCAGTCTACCTCTCGCCGCCACTTCCTCCGCAACGCTACCCTCGCCGCCAGTGCACTAGCCGCAGGTACGCACGCAGCCGCGGCCAGCCCCACTCAGTATCTCCCCTGGACACGTCGACCTCAACTCGGCCCCAATGATCGCGTCAACCTCGGCCTCATCGGGTCGGGCGGCATGGGCAACGAAGACACGAAAACAGCACTCAAAGTGCCCGGCGTACAACTCGTGGCCGCCTGCGACCTCTACGACGGCCGCCTCGCCGAGGCCCGCACCACTTACGGCAAGGACATCTTCACCACCAAGGACTACCGCGAACTTCTCGCCCGTCCCGACATCGACGCCGTCATCATCGCGACGCCCGACCACTGGCACAAGCAGATCAGTGTCGATGCCCTCAACGCAGGCAAGGGCGTGTACTGCGAGAAGCCAATGGTGCACAGCATCGGCGAAGGTCCGGCCGTGATCGCCGCGGCGAAGTCGAGCGGCAAGACCTTCCAGGTCGGTAGCCAAGGCATGAGTTCGCTCGGCAACGAAAAGGCCCGTGAGCTTTACCGTAAGGGGGCCATCGGGCAGCTCGTCTACGCCGAGGGCTACTGGGCGCGCAACTCCCCAACGGGGGCCTGGCAGTACCCCATCCCCACCGACGCAAGCCCGAAGACGGTCGACTGGCAACGCTTTGTGTCGAATACGACCGACCGCCCCTTCGACGCGACGCGCTTCTTCCGGTGGCGCAACTACCGCGACTACGGCACAGGCGTGGCCGGCGATCTATTCGTACACCTCTTCTCGAGCTCGCACTTCATTCTCGACAGTCTCGGTCCAGAGAAGGTCATGGCCACGGGCGGGCTGCGCTACTGGAAGGACGGCCGCGAGGTGCCCGATGTGCTGATGGGCATGTTCGACTACGGCGAGCAGGCCGGGCACCCGCCGTTCAACTTGTCCTTGCGGGTCAACTTCGTCGATGGCACCAGCGACTCGACCTACCTGCGCCTCGTCGGTTCGGAAGGCGCGATGGACGTCAACTGGGACGATGTCTACTTGCGTCAAAACCTGAGCGCCGACCCAATGGATGCCTTCGCGGCCGGCAAGGCCGCGAGTGAGATGGTCTCCGTAGACAAGCGCAAAGTGATGATGCCGAGCGACTCGCAGCGCTGGTCGGCCGAGGGCGGGTACAAAGGGGCGCACTACGACCACTTCGCACACTTCTTCGACGGCGTGAGAGACGGTAAGCCCGTCGCAGAGGATGCAACCTTCGGCTACCGAGCCGCAGCGCCGGCGCTGCTGTGCAACGACAGCTACTTCGACGGCAAAGTGATGCGGTGGGACCCGAAGGCAATGCGGGTGGTGTGATAGGGGACTCAGCAAACGACATCTTGACGTGACCACTCGTTAGCCCGTACAGTCCATCTAGCGTAGCGCCCTTTCAGGCTCAGTCGCCCACTCAGCCCCTCAACTCAATATCTACGCCCAAGATGTCGCGCACGCCTACCACGCCCCGTCGTGCTGCATACGCGGGCGTGACGTGGTGCCACAGATCATTGCCAAAGGTCTTCTCCTCACCGGTGTCGGCCTGGAAGAGCAGTTCGCCGGCCTGGAGGGTGTGCGACAGCAGGAGGTCTCGCTGGCCGTCGGGCAGTCGCTCGTAGACCTGGCTCTCGGCCCCCTCGATGTCGCGGCGCTGGAGCACGAGCGCCGAGACGATGTAGTCCGCGCCATCTTCGTGAATGCCCTCGGGAGAGTTCTCGCCGGGGACGTCCGCGTGGGCGAGCGTGCGCATGAAGTGCACCGTCATACGGAAGTGGTCGGTGTCGGGGTGGAGCGCGTGAACTGTGTCGGCCAGTGCCTGGAGCAATTGGCGGAAGTAGGGTCCGGAGACGCTTTCCTCGGCCGCTTCCGCGAAAACCCTCCGCACGGCCCGGTAGTCGTCCACGGCTTGCGCAAAGGGGGTGGCCTCGCGGAGGCGGTCGAGCTGCCAGGTGACCTTGGAGGGGTCGGGTTTTGGCGAAAGCCGCCCCACCCCATCCGAGAGCAGCCTGAGCTCGCCCGCCCGCGAGCTCACGCTAAAGCGCGCGATACTCCGCTGCCGACTGATGCGTCCGAGCGTGGTGAAAGTGACCCGCTGCTCCTCGTCGAGTCGATCTATGTAGGTCTCCAAGCCGCCTACGCCTATTTGCCCGGAGTAGTAGCCAGCATGGTGCACGCTTAGCGCCTCAGCAGCGTCGGGCAAGGCCGTCGCTAGAAAGTCCAGTTGCCGCTGTCGCCCGAGGTACGGATCGTCGGTGAGGTGCTCGAAGTAGGGTTGCAGTTCCGAGAGCAGACCTTCCCGCCGGACGCCGATCTCCCCGACATCGAGCAGGCGGATCGGCGAACGGATCGGGCGGCCGAGGTCGATCGAGAGGTCCTGTTCGGTGATCATGGCCTTGCCTTGAGCCACGCGATCACGCCGGCTAGCCAGTCGCCGTCCGGTCCTGGTGCGTACATCCCAAAGCCGTGTCCGCCTTTCGGCAAAACTTGCATCGCGAAGGGGACGTCGTGCGCGTCGAGAGCCGCAGCGTACAGGAGGCTATTGGTGACCGGGACCGCCTCGTCATCGGCGGCGTGCACGAGGTACGTCCGCGGCGTACGTGCATCGATGCGGTCCTCGCCAGAGTACTTCGAGAGCATCGCCTCGCTGGGGGTTTTGCCGAGGAGGGCGTCACGCGAACCGCCATGGGTCGCCTTCTTCATCGTGATGACGGGGTAGACGAGCACCGAGGCCTGCGGTCGCTCGCGAACGTCGTCGAGCGTCGAGAGCAGCATCGCCTCGTGTCCCCCCGCCGAGAAGCCCATCACGGCAATGGCGCTGGTATCGATGCGCCACGCCGCTCGCTTGTCGCGCAGGAGCCGCAGGGCCGCGCGCCCGTCTTCCATGGCGACCAGCTTCGGAAACGGCACCTCTTCGGTAGCCGGCAGGCGCGACATGAGCACCGCGACGTTGAAGCCCTGCGTCGAAAGCCGTCGCGCGATGTCGATGCCTTCCTTTTGGTAGGCGAGCACGTAGTAGCCGCCGCCCGGACAGACGAGCATCGTCGGCGCAGTAGCCCCGTCTGCGAGCCCCTGGGCCGGTATCCAATACACGAAGGGGTCGTGGATGCTGTGCGCGTTCAGGAAGCCGGTGCTCACGTGTTCGAGGCGGGTCTCGAGGGCGGGTGTGACGGGTTCGCCGGAGAGGCTGTACGCGACCTGTGCGAATAGGCTTCCGGTTACGCTCGTCACCGCGAGCAGGGCCAGGAGGGAAAATAGCTTCGGCATGGGATAAAGGTAACCGCGGCTACGCTTCTACTTTCGCGCCATCAACAGCGAGCGCCACCTCGATGTACTGCTGGCACACTTGGCACCGACGGCTGACCTGAGGTTTGCCCTAGAGCGAACTACCCCTCTCTTAGAGGTGCCTAGCGGCAGCAATCGAAAACCGAAACCCGTGACCCCCCAACCCAACAACCCCCTGCACGGCATTAAGCTTGCCGACCTTCTCGAGGCGCTCGTGGCGCACTACGGGTGGGAGGGTCTGGCCCGCCGCATCGAGATCCGGTGCTTTCAGTATGACCCGAGCGTAAAGTCGAGCCTCGCCTTCTTGCGCAAGACGCCCTGGGCCCGCGCAAAGGTCGAAGAACTGTACCTCGACATGCTAGCCCCCCCGCGCGGGTTTACGAGGGCCTAAAGGGACAGCTGCAGCACGCCGAGCAGTACCCGCGACGCGCGCTGGCTCTCGGCTCGCAGGCGGCGCTCGTCGCGGTACTCGAGGCCAAACTCGTAGTTGCCCTTCCCGAAAGTCACCGTAGGCCGAAAGTCGATACTCGTTGGCCTTTCGGCAAAACCCGCCGTAGAGATCAGCACCTCCGCTGAGGCAGTAAAAAACCATTCCTCCGGGTCGACGGTCTGTCCCGCCAGCGCGTGTTCGAGACCAACGCGGTAGCGATGTCGGTAGGTGGCCTCCAGCGGCTCGCCTGCATCGCCCCGGAACCGCTGCTCCGTACGGAAGCGGTGCGCCCACCGCACGTACCGTGAGTCCGTGATGAACTCGGCGTAAAGCCAGGTGCGCAGCTCCCGCGCCCGCTCCTCGGCATCGAGGGGGTACCGCGAGCGCAGGCGCACCGCTGAGCCAAAGCGCCAGCGCTCGAGCCAGCGGCGGACCACGGCCGCATTGAGGTCGAGGTTGCGTAAGGTGGACGGGGCTGCGGCCTCTGGGTCGGTAGAGGCGAAGTAGGGTCGGGCTTCGAGTCCGGGGCCGACGCTGATCGACCAGGCGCGCGGCAGTTTCCACTTATGGATCGCCTCGACGGTCAAACCTGCGGCCCGCTCGTTTTGCGCGAAAGCGGCCGCCGACCACCCTACGCATACTAGAAGGATAAACAGCGGCCTCACCATCGCTCGAGGTGTCCGGGACCCAACTCAATCTCCTGCGTCCCGAGAAGCGCCCCCGTTTCTGAAATACGGGCTTGGTACGCCCCCCATATGAACTTGCGCCGGGCACGCAACTCCACCTCGTAGTACCGCCCGTCGTCGCGGCCGACGTGATGTTGCACGCGCGACACGCGGTACAACTCGAAGGTGTCCGCCCAGACCCCGCAAGCCTCGCGCCACACCACCGCCGGGACACTGTCTACCGCCACGTCGACCTCAGTGTTGTACCACTGCCCCGACTCTTCGAACTCGACGCTGTAGCGGGTCCTCGCGAGCTTGAACTTCGCCTCGATCGTGGTCCTGTCCTCGCCGACGTCCTTGTAGTACTTGAGGCGGCGCGCCGTTGCGAAAACGCTGTCGATGTACTGTCGTGCGGCAGGCGGGGCCTCCTCGGGTTGGAGACCAAACTCACGCTCTACCTTGGCGGCCTGACCAGTGACAAGCAGCGGAAACGTGAGGGCGAGCGAAAGGAGGGGTAGCCGGTGCATTACGAGCGCGAAGATGAGCCTAGGCGACGTAAGGCAGGGCTCGCTGCAAGTAGGCGGCGAGGTGGCACAGCGCGTTACAAAAGAGTCCCGAGGGGGATTTACCCCTCGGGACCGTCACATGTCGACGCGCGGTACCGCTCCTGGGAGTGCTTACTTCTGGGAGGCACGAAGCGATGCGCCGACCCGAGGCCACGCTCTGGGGGTGACGTCTTGTGATGGTTTTCTCGTTGTCGACTGTAACTGCGACAGGTTTACATTTAGTTCGCTATAGGCCCGACAGGTAGCCACTTAGCACGTGGTAAATGCTTACCGAAAGACTGGGAGTTTACATTCGCCGACGTGCCAGTACCCGCCCCTATCGCTCCGAAGCTCCAGCCGCTGGCACTGGCGACGTTGATCCTTGCGGGGGAAGTGATCTTCTTTTTACCCTTCGTGCTGCCGCGGGTGTTCAAGCCGACGCTATTATCCGTTTTTGGGATTAGCAACCTGGAGTTGGGGGCGTACTTCTCGGCATATGGCCTAGTGGCGATCGGTGCGTATCTGCTGGGCGGACCACTGGCAGATCGGTTTCGGCCGCACGGCCTGATGGCGACGGCCCTGGCGATGACGGGTGTCGGAGGCGTGTACCTGTACACCGTGCCGGAGTCGACGGGGATGGGGTGGCTGTATGCTTTCTGGGGGATGACGACGATTCTGTTGTTCTGGGCGGCGATGTTGCGGGCGACCCGCGTGGCCGGGGGGGCGGGGCGACAAGGCCTGGCGTTCGGAATGCTGGACGGCGGGCGGGGTTTGGTGGCCGGACTCGTGGCCTCGGCTGGGGTGGCGGTGTTGGCGCGGAGTTTTCCGGAGGCGAGCGCGGGGGCGGAGGCGCTCGTAGATCCGGTGGCGCAGCGGGAAGGCTTGCGGGCGGTGATCGCGACATTTACGGCGGTGGTTTTGGCGACAGCCGTGCTGGTCTATGTGGTGCTGCAAAAGCTACCCACGGGACCACAGAAGTCCTTGGAGGGCATTCAGTGGAGGCGAGTGGCCGAACTCGCGCAGCGGCGCACGGTGTGGCTCAACGCGCTGATCATCTTATGCGCCTACTCGGGCTACCGCGTACTGGACGACGTGAGTCTGCTGGCACAGGACGCGCTCGGGTACGGCGACGTGGCGGCGGCGCGGCTCGGGGGGCTGAGTCTGTACCTGCGGCCGGTGGCGGCAATCGGGGCGGGGCTCCTGGCCGACCGCTACTTGGCCTCGCGAATGACGCTCGCGAGCTTTGGGCTGATGCTGGTCGGTGGCCTGGTGGTGAGCGTGGGAATAGGTTTTGGCGAAAGCTGGGTGCTTCTGTCGGTGTGGCTCGGGGTGATCCTGGCGGGGCTTGGCGTGTATGCACTGCGGGGCCTGTACTTCGCGCTGGTCGACGAGGGTGGGGTCCCGCTGGGGTTGACGGGCACGGCTATTGGGTTGGCGTCGGTGGTGGGGTACTTACCCGACATTTACATGGCCCCCCTGATGGGGGTGTTGCTGGACGGCTGGCCGGGGGTGGCGGGGCACCGGTTGGTGTTTGGGTTGGCGGTGGGCTTTGCGGCGGTAGGGGCTGTCGCGAGCTGGCTTTTCGTGCGCGCGGCAGAGCAGGAGTCGTAACCCCTAGCTAACTTGCTGGGCAATGGGACGAGGCTTGTGGCACCTCTTGTTGATTGGCTTCGGACTGGCGCTCTCCGCGTGTAAAGACGACCTGCCGCAGGGGGCGTTAGAGGTGCGGACACGGGGCCTGCGCGGCGAACCGGTGCCTGGCGTAGACTTACGGCTTAGCTCAGTGCGGACGACTGCGCCCGACCTGTACTCGGCGACGACCGACGCACGCGGCGTGGGGCGTTTTGACGGGCTACCGCTACAGACGTACGAGTTGGAATTGAGCTTCCTCGGGCGTACGCGCACGGAATTCGTGACCATCGCCGGAGACAGCCTCCGCCGCGTCACCTTTAGCATCGACGACCTGCCCGGGACGGACCCGCGGATCCTCTTCGACCTGCCGCCACCGACGCTGGCTCGCGGCAAGGCCCTGAGCATGTCGGCGAGCTTCATCGACGACGTGACGCCAGTGGGCGAGCTTCGGGTAAGCTGGGTACTGCGGCGGGCAACCGGCGGTTCGGAGACGCTGTTCGACGGCCGACCTGGTGTGTTCGGGGATGTGTTCGTGGACGTGGACAGCCTCCCCGTTGGGACAAATGTATTTTCGATCAGCGCCACAGACAGCGACGGTCGCGAGGCCCGCAATACCTTTACCGTCACCACGCCCTAACAACTCAAACCCACATGACGCTGAGCGCCCGTACGAACCTGCCGGTACTTGCCGTGGCACTCGCGCTGTACAGCCTCGGCTGCGGTAAAGAGGCCCTCTACGAGGGGGGCGAAGAACCGCGGCTGAGTAGCGTCCAGTTCGGTCTTAATCCCGGTCCAAACCAGACGGAAACCGTCCTGCGCTACGAGTACGACGCCAGCGGTCGTCCGACCGCGGAGTACCTTTCCACGACGCGCTACTCCGGGTACAATCTCCGCGACAATGCGCCGGGCAATATCTCGGGCCTCTCAGTGACGGAGTTTCGCTACGAAGGCAACGACCTCGTGGCCTCCGAGGGCAAGCGCTGGCAAAACATAGGCACCGGTTGCCTCGCAAGCGACGAGAGCTGTTACGTTGTGGTGCGGCGGACGGCCTACAGCGACTTTGCCGACGGTCTGCCGGCTCGCCTCGTCGAAACCGACGGCGAGGGTCGCGTCACGCGGCAGTGTACCCTCGTGTACAATGACGCTGGGTTGCTGTCGGTCGAGCGATGCGCGGGTGCTCCCGACCAGGCCGGAGCTGACTCGCTTATCTCAACGACGCAACGGTTTTATGACGCGCGGGGCAACGTTGGCCAGTTGGCCATTCGCAACGGGTCGATTCCCCTGCCGCAGACGAACATTATTACCACGCACCACCCGACCTTACGCAATCCTTACGCCCTGACAGGTCTCCCGCAGTACGCCAATCCTGTGTCGCGCAACATCGCTACCGAAATCAATGGCCAACTGCGCACCGGCACTCTCGTTACCGACGGGGTCCTCGTGCGAGCCGACGTGTTCGACGACAAGGTCTCCACTATCTACCGCTATGAATAGAAAGTGTCTCCTTGCTGTGCTGCTCATCTGGACGGTTGGTTTGGGGGCCGCTTTCGCGCAAAACCTGCGGCTCGTGGCCGTGGCGACGGCACCCACGGTGGCGTGGGAGTACGAAGGGGCCACGACCTTCGTGCGGCCAGGCGACCGTTTTGCGGGAGCGTCGGGGGCTGGGCTCGAGCTCCAGATACAGCGCAGTGTCGAGACTGCCCGTTTCGACTACGGTGCCTCGTTGGGGTATCGCCTGACGCGCCTCCAGGAACTCACCGAGTACCCGCGCCAGAAGCCGGTGCTGATGTACAACTATCACCGGGCGTATACCCGATTGCACGGTGCGTACCGGCCGGTGCGGTGGGCGTCGATCGACGGCGGGGTGGTGGCGAGTTTCATCGTCAACGACCCTGGTGACGCCATCCTCGAGGATTACCGCGGACTTAGCGCTGAAGAGGCACAGCTGCTGCCGAGCTTCAACGATCCGGTGGGGCGTGGGGGCGTATATATGCAGGGCGGTCGGTTCAACTACGGACCTTCGGTGGGGGTCAACGTGTTTTGGCGAAAGCTGTCTGCGCACGTGCGCTACGATTACCTGCTGGGGAAGTTCGACGGGCGGAGCTTGCGGGAGTTGGACCTCGTCAACGGAGGGACGGTGCCGCTGCAGACCTCGACCTTGCGGGTGCGGTCGGAGTGGTCGTTTGGGTTGGGGTATCGCTTTAGTACTGCTGCGAGCGCGGGTGCGGAAGTAAATTAGCTAGGCGGCTCCCGCGAGGTCTTTCGCCAAAACCTCCAAGCGGCCCAAGGCTTTGCGCTCGCGGCGTTGGCCCGGCCGGATCGCCAGCGTATAGATAGCTCCCATGATAGCGGGGAAGCTAACGGCTAAGACGATGATTGCCCAGGGGTGCAGATAATCGCGCGCGGCGTACAGAAAAAAGTAGAACCCAACACTGTACAACAGAAACGTTGCCCCGACGACCCCACGGTGTACTTGGGCACGGAAGGCAAGGAAACGCTGGTTAGCCTGCACAAAGGCCCGCGTCACCTCTGCGAAGTCAATGCGCAACAAGAGCACCAGGCTGAACGCCTCGATGAAGATCCGACTGGCAAGACTAAGTGCCATGAGGCCAATGCCTACTCTCACGGCACCGGCCTCCGCGGAGAGGTAACCCACGCCAAACCACGTGAGAACCGCGAGCGTCACACTCAGAATTCCGATCGTGAACAAGTGCGCCCGCACGCTCTCTCGGCGCGGGTCGCGGGAGAGGCCCGCAAGGAGCTCTCGGTCGAGGCTCGGGGTCGACCCCGCGCGGGAAGTGCGCCATAGTGCGGCGAGTTCGGGGGAGGGCTGGTCGAGTAGGTCAGGCATGGTGAAGTAGGATTTTGAGTTTAGAGTGTACGCGGTGGACGCGGACGCGCAAAGCACCAAGCGTGACACCGGTGACCTCGGCGATCGTGGCGTAGTCCTCGCCATCGAGCAGGAGCATGTAAACGAGACGGTCGAGTTCTGGGAGGGTCCCAATGGCCCGGTACAGCGACTGAAGGCGAGGGTGTTCCGAGGGCAGACTGTCGCTAGAGACCTCGGGCGGCTCGGCGTCGGGAACGGTTTGCGGGCGTCGACTCCGCGTCCGAATCTCCTGGAGGCAGGCGTTGACTGTGATCCGGTAGATCCACGTTTTGGCGGAAGCCTCCCCGCGGAACCTCGGCAGCGCACGCCAGACCTGGACGAAGACCTCCTGGGCGAGGTCTTCGGCGGCCGCAGCATCGCCCTTGACGTAGCCGCGGCACAGCTGGAGGACCATGGGACGGAACTCGACGTACAGTTCCTCGAAAAGCACCTCTTTACTGGCCACTGGTAGGCTGGGTTTTGGCAACAGCCGTATCTTTCAATGCCTCACGCAATTGCTGAAGGGCCCAGGCCTCGGCGTCCCACATCAGGAAGTGTGAGCCCTTAGGGGCCAAGAGGATCTCGGCCTGCGGTAGACCTGCGTACTGGGCGACCATGTTGGTGCGAACGACCTCCGCGCCGTAGCTGGGCGCGGCGAGAATGGTGGTGGGCGCGGTGATCTTGGGCAGGAGCGGCCGCAGGTCCATGCGCAGTAAGTCCACGTAGCCGAAGACGAAGATTGTTCGGTCGGCAGTCGCGAGCCAAGCCTCGAGTTGCGGACGCTTGTCGGCGCGTGTCGTCATACCAGCAGCCATTTGGGCATTCATACCGGAGATTTGCTCGGGCGTCATGTCGAGCATCGCAAGCGTCTGCGGGGCGTCGTAGCGCATGGCGGCGGCGGGCACCCCGGGCATCATCACTTCCCGCATACACGGCAGGGCGTCTATGATGACGAGGTGGGCCATCCTTTCGGGAAAACGTGCCGCGAGTTCGGTGGCGAGGTTGCCGCCCATAGAGTGGCCGATGAGGTCGACGTTGCGCAAGTCGTGCTCCTCGACGTAGGCAAATAGGGCATCGCGGACCTGTGGGTACCAGGGCGTGTCGATGGGTGGCGTTCCCGCAAAACCTGCGTAGGTGAAGTAGTGGTACTGGCGGCCGTCTCCGAGGCTGTCGGCAGTGGCCTGGAAGACTTCACCTGGCGTGGCGAAGCCTGGCAGCAGCAGCGTGGGCGTACCCTGACCGACGACCCTGACCTGGAAGGCAGAGGAGTGTTGAGAGAGGAGAGTCGAGAGTGGACAGAGGGCGGCGAGGAGGAGAAATAGGAGAGTGCGCATGGTGATGCTTTTTCTCCTTGGATGCCGGGGTAGATCGATTCGTTACAGGCTAGTCGGTATTAGGTCGATTTCCGTGCGCGTAGAGCGCGAGGAGGAAGGCGAAGTCGGGCTCCGGGGCGGGGTCGAGGGCCTCGATGAGGGCGAGGGTGAGTACCGCATTGCGAAAGATCGCTTCGGTATCCTCCTTGTAGAATTCGTAAGCGTGATCGTAGTCGGCAGTATGACGAAGTTCCTGCAAGTCAATAAATCGCTCGGCGAGGTTTCTAAGGTCGGGGCTCACTTGCTCCAAATTGAGCGGCATATTGGCCGTGACGCTGCGTCTTGCCGTCTGTAGCGACGGTACTATCCTAAACCTAATGCAAACCTGGCGCACTTGCCCATGAGAGTACCCGCGTCGCACGTACCGTCGGTAGGCTTCGCGCTTACTCCCTGAGACGATGAGCTTTGCACTTCTTTCGGTCAGCGCATGAAACACAGCGTAATAGCAATCCGAAACCGCCCTTCGCAGGTTCGTCTGCCTGGGCCTCCCCGGACCTGCCTCTATGAGGTTGCGCGCCTGCAGCATCAGATCCCGCGGTGAGATGTTCACGAAAAGCTTTTAATTGAAGTGACGTTGAACATCACGAATGGGAAGTAAGGCGCCGTATCCTCATTTTCGGAGAGGCACTCCTGAATCCGCGCCCGGATGGCCTGAACATCATCCACCGTAAGCTTCGCATCGCGCTGGATGTCGAGCCTTACCTCGATCAGCTGTATTCCGCGCCGGTCCTCGTCGACAATGATGACCCAGTCGGCGTCGAGGCCGTGCGCCCGCTCGAGCTCTAGGCGTACGGGTTGCAACAGCGTCTCGACCATGTATTCGGTGACCATGGTGAGGTAACCTTGGGGCGGGGGTATAGGTTCCCGCGGAGGCACGGGCGAGTGGCGCACGTCACTGAATGATTCGCCCGGTAAACAGCGCGAGGAGGAAGCCGTAGTTGGCGTCGTTGGACTTGTCGAGGCTGCGGATAGGTGCACTCAGTTCCACCGCCCTCTTGTAGATATTAGAAACCTGATCTTTCGAAAAGAAAGCAGTGTGGTCGTAGTCCGAGGTGTGACGGAAGGTCTGTAGAGCGATGAAGTCGCTGGCGATCTCGCGTATCGTAGGTGAGATTTGCGAAAGATGCACCGGAAGAAGAGGCACGACACTGTTGACACTCGTCTGGGCGGTAGGATGAAGCCTGAATCTGCTACAGACTTGCCTCATGTGCCCGTGCTGGTAGCCTCTGCGTATGTACTGCCGGAAGGCTACGCGAGAGGCTCCGGAGACGAGTAATTTGCTGCTCTCCTCGGTAAGGGTATGAAAGACCGCGTAGTAGCAATTCGAGATTGACCTGCGCAGATCGATTTGCCTGGGCCTGCCCACGCCTCCGTCCAGAAGTGCCTTGGCCTGGACGAGTAATGCCTCCGGTGAGACGTTCACGCCTCCAGCTCTTCTTCCATGTCCACGGGGTGCGCCAAGTTGAAGAGCACGAACGGAAACCAAGGTGCCGTCCGCTCGTCGTGGTCGAACACGTCCCTGATTCGATCCACGATTTGCCCGATGTGATCAGGCTCCATCTCAAAATCCTGAGGCACGTTCAGGCGGATCTGCAGCGTCTTGACCCCGTAGCTGTCTTCCTCGGCGATGTAGACCCACTCGGCCACGAGGCCGTACTCGCGCTCGAACTCGGCCTTGAGTGGCGTGAGCAATTGGTCGGCGGTGTACTCGATCATCGTGGCAGTAAACCCCGAGGCTACGCGCAACAGTTCCGCAGCCGAGCCACCTCACCGCACCACGTCCACCACCACCTTGCTCGCGTACGTCCCGCCGTGGTGCACGACGTTGTGCGCCACGACGCCCGCCGACTCGTCGTAATTCCTACCCCCGGTATTCAGATTCCGCTCGAATCTCGGGAAATTGCAACTCGACACTTCGATCCGCATAGAATGGCCCGGCGCGAAATAATTACTCGTCGTCATCGGGGATAACTTGACCTCGTACACATCACCCGGCTTCATGAAGACTTCCTTGTCGTAGCCCTCGCGGTAGCGCACGCGCTGGATGGTCTCGTCGAGGTTGTAGGCCGTCCCGTCCGGGGCGACGTCTACAAGCTTGACGGTGAAGTCGGTGTCCTTGGCGTCGCTGCTTACGTAAAGCGTCGCGGTGACCGAGCCGCTCACTTCCAGTCCTTCTTTGAAAGGATTCGGTGGTGTACACGAGGATGTCCTGGCGGGCTTCGTTGGCGCGCTGGTCGCGGGCGCCGCCCTGGATGGCGTTGCCGGTGCAACACACGTTGCCGCCGACGCTCATCACGGGGTTCATCGGGTCGTAGGTGAAGGCGTCGGTCGCGGTAGTGGTGGCGGGTTTTGGCGACAGCCGCCCATCGCCGTAGAGGCTGTTGGCCGCGCCCTGGCCGTCGAGGTAAAAAGTCATGGGCTGCGCACCGGCAGGCGGCCAACTGGTCGAGGTCTGCCAGATGTTCTTGCCCATGGTGTAGTACTGGACGCGGGGGCGCGTTTTGGCGACAGCTGAATCGAGGAGGTGCTCGGCGAAGAAGGCTTTGATCTGCTCCTCGTAGTTGAGTCGCGCATCGCCGACGCTGCGCTCGCCGACGATGGTATTCTCGGTCGCGCGGGTATAAGCGCAGTGCAGCGTCGGGGCCACGACGAGCCACTGGTCGTCCCGCACGGCGGGCGTCGCGGCGTTCTTGCGGACGTGATTGAAGAGCGCCAGGTTCGGCCCCACGCTCACGTCGTACCAGCTCGCGAACCAGAAGGCCGGTACGTCGAAGGGCATGTCCTCGTGGTAGATCCCGCCCCGGCGCCACTTTGGGTCGTTGGGCGCGCGCGTGATCATCTCCTCGTAGACGCCGGCGGGGCCGTTTTGGGCGGTGAGAATCTGGCTCACGGGCAGCGTCTTGAGGCCCTGCGCCCAGTCCACCTTCGGCGCCTCCGACTCGAGGTCGTAGAAGCGCTGGAGCCGTAACAGATCCTCACGAGAGGTGCCGACCTTGATCCGCGGCGCCGCCGGATCGTGCTGCACGCCGTAAAGCCAGGTGGTGAAGAGCATCTGCTGCGCGCCTCCACGGTACCAATTCCCCTGCTCGTTGTACTTGCCCACCTTCCCGACGCCGGCCCCGAAGCCCTGCGGCACCATGGCCTTCAGCGCGGGGTGACCTTGACTAGCCACGGCCATCTGCCACTCGGCCGTCGAGCTACAGCCGATGAGGCCGACCTTGCCCGTGCTCCACGGCTGCTCGGCCAGCCAGGTGAGCGCGTCGTAGCCGTCCGTAACGGGCGTGCCCAAGATGTCCCACTCGCCCTCCGAAAAGTAGCGGCCGCGCTCGTTTTGCTCGACGTAGGCGTAGCCGGCCTCGACCCACTTCAGGGCCGATTCGTAGCTGCGGGTCCGCTCCTCGCCGTCCACCCAGCCATTCATCTGGTAGGGCGTGCGAGAGAAGATGACGGGGACTTTCGCGTTGCCTTTCGGTCGGTAGACATCGGTGGCGAGGCGGATGCCGTCCCGCATCGGGACCATCATCTTCTGCTCAATCGTGGCGACTTTTTCGAGGGCCTGGTAGGCGTCGGAGGTCTGGGCGAAAGCGGCTTTCGCCAAAACGAGACACAGGCAGAGAAGGAGTGCGCGCATGGTGGGAAGGTAGGGCGGGTGCACCTTTGCGGCATGCGTTTGCTTTTCGTCCTTCTCGCGTTCGTGCTATCCTTTGGCGCTACCGCCCAAACTTACCGCAGCGGCGATTTCATCCTCCAGGACCTGGACTGTGGCCCGCTCTGCGACGCGATCGAGTCGGTGACGCCGGGCCTCGACGGGCGGCACTTTTCGCACGTCGGCTTGGTGGAGGTGCGCGGGGACTCGACCTTCGTGTGGGAGGCGATCTCGGCGGGCGGCGTGGTGATGACGCCCCTGGCGAGTTTCGTGGCGCGCGTTAAGGACCCGGCGGGGTTGGTACACATGCGGCTTTCGCCAAAACACGCTTCACTGGTGCCGGCGGCCTTACGGTTTTGCGGAAGCGTGATGAATACGTCTTATGATGCGGTCTATCTGCCTAATAACGGCGCCTATTACTGTTCTGAACTGCTGTACGATGCCTTTAAAGACGCCAATGGCGGGGAGCCTGTTTTTGAGCTGCAGCCAATGACGTTTAAAGATCCGGAGACGGGAGATTTTGATCCGGCTTGGGTGGCGTATTACGAGAAGCTCGGCGTGGGTATTCCGGAAGGGGAATTGGGCTGTAATCCCGGGGGATTGGCGACGGGCGGGGTGTTGGTGCGGGTGGAGTAGATAAGGTATCCGAGCGCACGGTAGGCGGCAGTGTGGATAGCGGAGGAGTGTGCGACGTGGCGAACACCTTCGTTGATTAACCATGCAAATCTAATATCTCGCGTTAGATTTGCATGAATGATCCCGCTGAAACGCAGCAAATTCGAGCTAGAACTCCGAAATCGGTTGGTCTCCGTGCCCGCGGTCGGACTCGTTGGCGCGAGGCAAGTCGGGAAAACTACGCTCGCCAAGGCCGTTGCAGACGAAAGTGATCGCGATCCCGTCTACCTCGACCTCCAACTCCCGAGCGCACGCCGGCGCCTGGTCGATGCGGAGGCTTACCTAAGGTCGGTTGCGGATCGCTTGGTAATCCTGGACGAGGTGCAGACGATGCCGGAGGTCTTTTCTGTGTTGCGCGGACTCATCGACGAGGACAGACGACCGGGGCGGTTCCTGCTGCTCGGGTCTGCCTCACCTGAGCTAATGCGGGACTCAGCCGAGTCACTTGCCGGACGCATCAGCTACATCGAATTGCCGCCACTGCTCTTGGGCGAAGTCGCCGATACCGTGGCGCTCCGAACGCACTGGCTGCGGGGCGGCTACCCGGAGGCGTTACTGATAGACGAGGGCGAGATCGGTGCCGAGCAAGCACAGTTCCAGCGCATGCGGTGGTACGTCGACTACGTCGCCACCTTCGTCGCCCGAGACCTGCCCGACCTCGCGGGCGGCGCCGACCGAGCGACGATGACGAGGTTGCTCTCCATGCTCTCCTACTCGCAGGGCGGGCAGCTCAACTACACGAAGCTCGCCGGCAGCCTCGATCGATCAGGTCCGACGATTACGCGCCACGTGGACGTCCTCGAGCAGGCCTTCCTCGTCCGCCGTGTGCCGCCTTACACGCCGAACGTCGGCAAGCGCCTCGTGAAGGCGCCGAAAGTTTACGTGCGCGATAGCGGCCTCTTGCACGGGCTACAACGTATCTCAGATGAGCAGCAGCTCCTAGGCCATCCGCTCGTGGGCGCCTCCTGGGAGGGCTACGCGATCGAGCAACTCTTGGCACGCGTCCCGCCCTTAGCTGAGGCATTCTTCTATCGAACCTCCAACGGCGCGGAGCTCGACTTGATCCTCGAGGCGCCAGGGCGGCCGCTACTGGCTTTCGAGATGAAGTTTTCTACCGCGCCGAGTCTAACGAGGGGCTTCTACTCCGCTATAGAGGACGTTCAGCCGGACGCAAGCTATGTCGTCGTTCCGGACGGGGAGGCCTACCCGATCAAAGAGGGTGTAACGGTGCTCGGTCTAGCGGAGGCCGTGCAGGTGGTAAGCGCCTGGGGAGCATAGCCCTACAGCCCCACCACTCCCATCAACACCTCCCCAAACGCCGACGCCCGCAAGTCCCCCGCCCCCAACCCAAACGGCGCACTCAGCCTATCGCTATTCGACAGCAAAATCAACGTCACGCCACGCTCCGGGAGCCATACGCAACTCGTATAGGGCGGGGCGACGGCGGCTCCCGGTCTCCATGATGAGCGCGGCTCCCGGTCTCCGTGCCGGTGCGCTCATCATGGAGACCGGGAGCCGCGCCGTAACTTATCCGACATGGAACTCAAACTCTACTGGCCCGCCTCCGGCATGCCCCACGGCTACGCTTGCGAAACCCCGGTGCACGTCGTCTACCGATTGGCGGACTGCCTCCCGGTGGGTGTCCTCAAAGAACTTACGCGCGAACTCGTCGATCAGTTAACCGCGCTAGAGTTGCAACACCCCGGCGATACCGCGCGCATCGACGCCGTGAAGGAGGAGTTCTTGCTTCGCTACGATGAACTGCTCGATGCACAGGATCAGTCGAAGTATATTCTGCATAAACCCGAAGTGGCGCGGATCGTGCTCGACAGTTGGCGGACGCTTCACGAACGGCGGGTCGTGCGTCTTCACGCAGCGTGTATCATGGGCAACCACGCGCACGCGGTGTTGCAGGGTTGGCCTGGCATGCCGGATGCGCAACTCGGGAAGATTATCGGCGAGCACAAGTCTTTCACCACGAAGCTCATCCTCGAAGCAGACCTACATGCGGATAAGGCTTCGAGAAAGAGAAAGATTTGGGCCCCCGGCTTTTTCGATCGATACGTCCGGCCTGGGAGTTGGGAGTCGGTGATGGCTTACGTCCTAAACAATCCCGTGAAGGCGGGGCTGGTGAAGGAGGCGATGGACTGGCCGCATACCTTGGTGATGTAGGGAGTGACGGCGGCTCCCGGTCTCCGCGCCGGGCCGTCGCTACTCCTTACTCTCGCCCCCGGTCTCCGCACAGCGCGCACCGGCACGGAGACCGGGAGCCGCGCGCTGTGCGGAGACCGGGCGCTCGATTAATTTGGGCACAATCACCACCCCACGTCCCACTTTCGGGACAAGGTGGTGGCGGTGCGTTTTCACGAAAGTGGCCGCGACAGCCTCGTCAATGCCACCTTTGACTCGAAGCGCGAAGCGGAGGAGACGAAGGAAAACGTAGTCGATATCGATACCTGGCTAGCCGTCGTGCGAGCGCGCTTCGCCCTGGCCCTAACCCTCACCGACACCGATATCGAGCGCCAACGCATCACCACTCACCTCCGCCACAGCGCATGAAGCCCACCCTCGACCACCTCGTCTACGCCGTGCCCAACCTCACCGAGGCCTGTGCGGCTTTCGCCAAAACTACCGGCGTCACGCCCACGCCTGGCGGCCAGCATCTCGGCCGCGGTACGCACAATGCCCTCGTCGGTCTCACCAACGGCGCCTACCTGGAGTTCATCGCCGCCGACCCCGCACAGCCCGCCCCCGAGCACGGCCGCTGGATGGGCGTCGACCTCGTCACCGCCCCCACCCTCACGCGCTGGGCCATCCGAAATGTCGACATCGAGGCTTTCGCCAAAACCCTCCACACCCACCGCCCCGACCTCTCCCACCTCACCGAGGGCAGCCGCCGCACCACCGCCGGCCACACCCTCGCCTGGCGCATGACGCAGCCCCAGCCTGGCCCCGCCGTAGAACTCATCCCCTTCGCCCTAGATTGGAGCGATTCCGACAACTCACCCGAGCGAAGGCCTTACCCCAAGCCTCGAACTTCTCTCACTACAATTCCACCACCCCGACGTCCGAGCCCTAAGCCAACTCTTTGCCAGCCTAAGCCTCTCCCATAGCATCCACCCCGCCCCAACCCCAAGCCTCCGCGTCCACCTATCCACGATCCAAGGCCCCCTCTGGCTCTAACCACAGCAGCAACCCCACTTCTAGCAGCCGGCGCGTCGGCACTGGAGTGGTCGGCCTACGCGGTAGCGCCTTCAACACTTCACCCTTCACAATTCAACACTTGCCCCCAAAAGACTACCTCTCCCTCAACCGTGCCGCCTGGGACACCCGCACCCAACAGCACTTATGTAGCACCTTCTACGACGTGGACGGCTGGCTGGCCGGCCAGACCTCCCTCAAAGGCATCGAACTCCCTCTCCTCGGAGACCTCCGGGGCAAGTCCCTCCTCCACCTCCAGTGCCACTTCGGGCAGGACACCCTCTCGCTGGCCCGCATGGGCGCCACGGTCACCGGCCTAGACCTCAGTCCCCGCGCCATCGCCGAGGCACGCCTCCTCGCTACTCGCGCCGGACTCGCCGCCACCTTCGTCGAGGGCGACGTCTACAGTGCCCCCAAGCTCATTGACGGCACCTTCGACCTCGTTTTCGCCAGCTACGGTACCATCGGCTGGCTACCCGATATCGCGCACTGGGCGAGCGTGGTGGCGCACTTCCTGAAGCCCGGCGGCCGACTCGTCTTCGCGGAGTTCCATCCCGTCCTCTGGATGCTCGATGCCGATTTTGCCGAGTTGAAATACGCTTACGCCAAAACCAACCCCATCGTCGAGACCGAAGGCACCTACACGGATGTTTTGGCGGAAGCCCCACAGACCATGGTGACCTGGAACCACAGCCTCTCCAGCGTCATCGGCGCCCTGCTGGCGGAGGGCTTGCGGCTCACTCACTTCAGCGAATATGACTACTCGCCCTTTCCGATTTTTGGAGAGCATGGTGTGGAGGTGGAGCCGGGCCGGCACATGGTAAAAGGGAAGGAAGGCGTACTGCCGTTGGTGTACGCGCTGGAGATGCACCGGTAGCCCGGCCAGAAGCCCCCCCGCACGGCTCTCTGCCCTCGACCGTCCGCACGGCTCCCTACCCTCGGTGCTAAAATCCCCGGTAGATCGTCGCGAGATTGCCACACCAGCTCGCCAGCTCGCGTCTCGCAATGACTCCCCGCACGGCTCTCTGCCCTCGACCGTCCGCACGGCTCCCTACCCTCGGTGCTAAAATCCCCGGTAGATCGTCGCGAGATTGCCACACCAGCTCGCATCTCGCAATGACTCCCCGTCTCGTAACGACGCCGCACCTCACAGTGAAGGGGTGCACCCGTTGTGCGCAACGCCCACGCCCTCCCGGCCGTTATTTCCACGTGCGCCGCGCCTCCTACTTCCTGTTCTTCTCTAGCCTGCTCCTCTTCGTCATCTACGCCTTCGCGCCGCAGGTAACGTCGCGCATCGTGACGGCCTCGCTGGACCTGCTTGCGCCCAGCCGCCTCGCGGAAGTCGCCTATCGTGACAGCGTTACGTCTGCGGCCGTAAACTTTCTCGCGGACAGGGCCGTGAGGGTAGCCGATTACCCCACACTCTCCGGAGCAGAGATCAGCCGCCTCACCCGCGCCAGCTACTCCTCACACCTCAGCGCCAGTCGGGCTGTTGGGCGTAATGGAAAGGGAGGTCTCGACCTTACCGTTGTCCCGCGCACCAGTCCCTACTACGTCTCCGGATGGCGACGGGGGCTATTGGCACCACGGGCGCTCGCCGTTATCGATAGCCTCGGCCAGCGCTTCCGCGAAGAGACGGCCGCGGCGGGTTTGCCGCCGGCGCGCTTCGTTATCACGAGCGGCTACCGCAGCGCCGCTCACCAGGCGCAGCTTCGTGAGATCAACGAAAACGCCGCTGCGGGGACTTCGAGCCATGAGTTCGGCGGCTCTTTCGACATCACTTACCTGCGCTTTGCGCCGGCGCCGGCCATCGTTGATACAGCAGCCTTTACACTCGGCTCGAGTGCGCCCGACGGCCTACGTCGCGCTCTCACCGCCGAACTCCACCTCCGCCAAACGCGCTGGGCTGAAGCCATGATCGCGCAGTACCCCGAGGCTTACCAAGCGGCGCTAGGTCGGGCGTTGATTGCTTTGGAGGCCAAGGGGTTGGTGTACGCGCTGCGAGAGACGGGGCAGCCCTGCTTTCACGTGACGGCGCGGTGAGGTAGACCCTTGGGTTTGTCGGGGCTTTGGCCGCTAGCATGAGTGCTGCGAGCAACAGTCTTCCTACGGACGAATTGAGCTGAAGCCCGCGCAACCCGAGTTCGCATAAGTGACTCCACCAATACTCACTCTAGCCGCACGCTCCGCAAGATCTGTACGGTGCCCCGGGCTTCGTCGCGGACGCTGATGGTGTATACACCGGCATTCCGCGGAACCGAGAGCGGTACGGCGACACCATCCAGTAGGGACAGACGCTGGCGGGCAATTTGGCGCCCCGTCACATCGGAGATGGTAACGAGAAAAGCTTGAGCCCCGAACTCTTCCGTGGATACCCGAAGCATGACTTCCTGCGGCCCAGCTGGATTTGGATAGAGCCTGAAGCTCTGCCCGGCGGTGGCGCGGGTGACGCTCACTACGGTGCTGAGTTGAGAGCTGCCGTCGAGGTCAGTGTTGCGGAGGCGGTAGTAGCTGATGGCTTGCGGGTTGGCGTCGCTGAAAGAGTAGCTGGCGCCGTTCGGGGCAGTTGCCGATACTTGGCCGATGCTGGTCCAGGTGTCGGCACCGAGACGCTCGACGTCGAAGTGACTGGCGTTGGTCTCGGAGGCGGTGGACCAGGAGACCAAGTTGCCGGAGGTTTTGGCGACAGCCGTAAAGGAAAGTAGCTCGATGGGAAGCGCGGCCTGGATGGTGACGCTGACCTCGTTGCTGCTGACGCGGACGCAGGCAGTCTGGGCGGCACCCGCATTGACGAGGGCGGACTTCGGACCGCCGACGAATTGGCCGAGGTTGACGGTGTTCTCGTAGCTGACTCCGAACACGGTGTAGCTGCCGGCCGGGAAGTTGGTGGCGTTGCTGAGGTCGGCACTCGGGTCGAAGGCGACGATGTTGCCGGTGGCATTGTTGATGATGCCGTAGGTGTAGGAGTAGGTGGCGGCGGGGGGAGCGGGCGTGGCGGTGAACAGCTGACCACCGGTGTAGCTGACAGACGCATTGCCAATGTTACCAAATGGAGTAAAGACCACCAGAGACAGGGCGTCACCCGCCTGTAAGGCTTGATTGAAAGGAGTGTTTGAGATACTGAAGGGGTCGCCAGGCATAGATTGCGACAACTGCCCTGTAGCATTGAGGAAACCTGTACAGCCCGTGTTATTATAGGGCTGAGAAAAGAGGGCTATTCGAGAGTTGGATCCCATCGAGCTAAAATTGTAAGTGCCGCTGCTCCCGACGGTTACAGACAAGACCTCGTAAGCAGTGCCACCGAAGTTGACGCTCTGGCAGTTCCCAGTGTTAGCATCCTTCCCGATGTAATTACCGGACGGCGTGCCATCGACGTTGAAGGCAATAGGCGAATTTAACGCAGCTCCGAAGTTAGGATTTAGCGTAAGATCTAACGTTGCTGACCCCGCTGGTGCAGTCACAAGATTGGTCGGCGCAATGTCGATCTCTGCAGCGAGACATCCACCCGCCACCGTAATGGAGATATCAGCATTATTAATGTCGAGGAAGATGTTGTTGGTGCCGCGCACCATAATCCGCCCTTTTGTCGTCGCGAAGCCGGGGATGGTAAAGGTGTGCGAGCCGTCATTCGGCGTAGCAGTTGCGATGGGGAAGCTAAAGGTCTGCCCGCCGTCCGTGCTGAAGAGGATGTCGACGTTTGGCGGTGTTGATACCGTTCACGTCCGTGCCGGCTACGCTCCAGATGATGGTGGCGGTCGTTCGTACCATTTGCCGTAAGGCTGGTCGGCGTATTGAACGTATTGATGCGGAAGGCCGCCCGGTATTCACGACCTGGATCTGACGCTCGTCGCAGGCGATACCGTTGGAGCCGTCGCGCACGGTGAGGTCGAAGGTGAGGTTGCGGGAGACGTTCGGGAGGACCTCACCGTCGGATCCGTCCGGCAGTACGCCGGCGAGGATGGTGCTGAGGCGCGGGAGGTAGCGATTCGGACTAAAGTCGGCCGCAAAACTGCGGAAGAGGGGGGCCGTAGGGCGGTTGGCGGTTTGGGTGGGATCGGCCGGGGCCTGCGCATCCGTGTCGATCTGCTCCCAGTTGTACGTCAAAGTCTGTGCATCAGCATCGGTGCCAGCGCCTTCGAGAAGGAAGGGCGTATTGGCGGGGATGACATAGGTGCCGCCGTCGGGATTGGCGTCGGCGACGGGGGCCGAATTAGTGGTGGCGATAGCGGCGAAGCAGCTGCCGAGTCCGGCGATATAGTTGTTGATTGCGCGTAGCGAGCCGACGTGGAAGTAGGTCCGGTCGATTGACGCGTAGGTATCGGTGGACGTGCAGGTCGATACGGCGGTGGCCATGATCGTTACACCTTGCCCGGGCTCGTAGCGCTGCGAACTCTCGTTCGATGGGTTCTGGCAGCCGTAGTTGGTGTGCTCGCAGCTGAACTGGTGACCGACCTCGTGCTGGAAGATGACCAATGAGCCCGTAGACCGGACGGTGCTGAAGGCGCTCGATTTAAAGGTCGCACGACAGACCACTCCGACCGACGCCTGTCCATTGATGCTAATATTCTGATCCGTTTCATGGAGCCCGTGCCCGATGTCGAAATTGCCGACGGGGATACGGTCGTTGATGTATTTCGCGGCTCGTGGGCGGGAGTCTGCTGAACTGAGGGGATTGGGGAACGTATCGTTGGCAGGATCAAGACTGATGAGCACATCGTTACCGGCAATCAAGACGAACGTGATCGACGCCTCACGTTCGTAGATAGCATTGAGTTCGGCGAGACGCCGGTTGAAAGCCGCATTGACCCCAGTCACGGTGCCGCCGTTGAGCTGTGCAAACTCGCCCGTGTTCGTCAGGGCTATTCGGTAGCGCCGTAGCGTGGTGCCAAGTTGGAAGCAACTGTTCGCTTGAATTTTTTGTGGAGTGCCCGTTTTGCCGAAAGGCGCCAGGCCCTCGTCCTCGACGCCACACGTGAACGCGGCCCGCTCAGCGTGGACGTCGACGCGTTCGATGTACTGCGCGATCCGCTTCCCCTCGCGCTCGTGTGTAATCTCGACGGCGCCGCCATCCTCCAGCACCACGGCAAAGACACCTTCGGGACTTACGTTGAGGCGCCCGACGATCTCGGTAGAACTTGGAATGACGAGCCGGAAGCTGCGGATGTTAGGGTAGTCGGCCTGGAGGCCGGGCTCGAACTGGGAGGCTTCCACGAGCGTGAAAGCGCGCGTCTGCGCCGTCGAGCCACGGGAGTTCGATCGTCGTGCCTACCGACGTGCCAGCCGCGGCGCTGCTGGGCATCGAGGGCGGACGTTAGATCGGCTACGGAGAGATCGATACGCTGGCGTTGCGCGGAGGCGGCGACGCTCAGGATGACAAGGAGGAAGGAGGTAAAAAGTAAACGTAGCTGCATGATTCTGGGGGAGTACCGTGAGTGCGGAAGGTAACACACGATGGGGGGCCTTCGGGGCAATGGTTGCAAGCCCCTTCAGCACTTCCCCCTTCAACACTTGCCCCCCTCACTGCCGAACCACCGTCCGGTAATGTGACTCCGTCCCGCCCGTCAGCACGACGTAGTACACGCCCGGTGCACGTGCGCCGAGGTCAAACGACTCTTCGTAACGGGCTGCACCTCGTAGCTCCCGACTATCTACGAGCGCACTAGCTACGTCGTAGATCCGCAGGCTCAAGTTGCGCACCGAGGAGTACTCCACCGTTACGTCGAGTGGGCCCACCGTCGGATTGGGTGCCGCCGCAAACTCGAGCAACTCGCTGAACGCAGGTTGCGCCAACCCGATCGAATCCGCCGACACATATACCCGAATCTCCTTGGTGACCGTCGAAGTACAAGTCCCGATGCCGGCGTCGAGGGTGATCGCGTAGGTGCCAGGCGTGTCAAACACGTAGGCGTAGCTATTGCGCTCTACCCTAACCTGCGTTGCTGCG
The DNA here is from genome assembly GCA_963837005.1 of Lewinellaceae bacterium. GTDB lineage: Bacteria > Bacteroidota > Bacteroidia > Chitinophagales > Saprospiraceae > CALDTK01. Next base: position 84,827 of record CAWIMC010000020.1, on the reverse strand, counting down.
CCTGGCCCATTCACCGACCAGGCCACGTCTTCCGGTGCCGGAATGGAAGTCTCGAAAATCAGTACCTCTTCTCCTACAACCGCCTCCGCCGATACGAGGAACTGCGCCGTGAAGACCGCGCCTATATCCGTCACTAAGAAGGTGTCCTGCAATACGCAGCCCCCCAAAGTTGTGGTCGATACCGTAGTAGGTCCCCGTCCCCGCTACCGTCAGCACGGAGTCGAGCCCTACGATCAAACCACTCGCGTCACGCCACGTCGTCGCCGCGGCAGGGTAAGGAATGCTGATTGTCCGCGATTGCCCATCGCAAAGACCAAGATCGGAAACGGTGAAGTTTGGCGCCAAAATATCCTCGAGCACGATGCTCGTATCGATCCGACAGCCGCCACCGTCGTTCACCTGCCACGGCGTAAGTTCCACTGCCTAGGTTCGTAAGTGTACTATCACGCGCTCCGTTCGCCCAGGCGAACTGATACGCATCCTTGCCCCCCACTATCGGTTAGGGCGATACCTCCCAAAGTGTCGCAACTGGCATCCCGGACCTCCACTTCCCCAAAGCGGAGGACATCCGCCGATAGGATGATGTCGATCGTCGAGGTACAGCCCGCCGAGTCCGTCCCTGTCACACGGTACCTGCCCCCCGTGAGGTCACTCCGTGACAAGGGAGCTGGCTCACCGTTCCACTCTGCGGTCACCGGTCCATTTGGTGCTTGCGCGAGCGTCAAGCCTACGGCCCCGTTGGCGGGCGCGGCACAGGTCTGCGACGAGCGTGAGGTCAGGACCAGACGGGGACTGGGCGGCGGGTCCAAGACTACTTCCAGCGTCTGTGTACAACCCCGCACGTCCATAACTACGACGCGGTACGCACCGGACGCTAGCCCCGTAGCGCGTGCCGCCGTTAGGTTAGGGTCGTGTGTCCAGCTGTAGCGGAACGGCCCGAGCCCGCCGACCGCGTCTACCACCAAGATTCCGTTAGGAGACACGCAATTGGTTGGGGATTTTGCTTCCGCAAAACTCGCGACGATCTGCCCAATCTCTTCGACCACCACTTCGACGGTTTGCGTACAACCCTCTGCATTACTGATCGTAGCTCGGTAAGATCCGGGAGACAGCCCAGTTCGCGAAAGGCCCGTCCCGCCGTCACTCCAGCTCACGGTCACGGCACCGGCACTTCCGGAGCGAAGCAACACGTCCCCGCGTGCCACCACGCAACTCGGGTAGCTCACCTCGGCGACGAAACCCAGCCCGCCCGATGTATCGAATACGTACTCCGCCACCGCCGAGGCGCAGCCCTTCGCGTCGCGGGCTACGACCCGGGACGTGCCCGGGGCCAGGGTCAGGGTGCCGGAGCTCCCGCGGTCCTCGCCGTTGACGAAGTAGGTGTACGGTCCGCCGTCGCCGCCACTGGCCTGCACGGTGAGCACTACGCTGCAAAGGCCCGTCACCGTGTCGGTGCTCGTGAGCGCCAAAGCGGGCAAAGCCTCGAGCGATAGGGCTCTGCCGGCCTTGCACTCGCCCCTAAACAGCGTGACCAAGTCGTACGCGCCGGGCGCTACGCTCGCGAACACCGGTGATGCCTGGTAGCTCTGCCCGCCGTCGATGGAGTAAAGGCTATCGCGGTTGCTGTTGGACGTCAAGGTGAGTCGGCCATCGGTAGCCCCAAAGCAGGGTGCTTCGTAGCGTATGCCCGGGAGGGCTGCCGTCGCGTCGAAGACCTCCACCGTAGTCGTGAGGTCCACTGTGCACCCGAAGCGGTTCGTGATCCTCACGCTGTAGGTACCGCTGGTTTTCACGGTGATGGAGGCACTTTTCTCGCCCGTAGACCACAGGTAAGCTACCTCAATAGATGGGTCAATGGTGGGAGCTATCGTTCCGCCGCTTTCGCAAAACGAGTAGTCCTGCAGGCTAGCCAGAAACGAGCCCACTTCTTGGATGACGACGGACTTGTTTTGGCGACAGCCCTTCGCATCAACCACCCCAATGTCGTAGCGACCAGCCGCCACCTGCTTCGGCAAGGCCTTGACCGTCACCCCATTTAAGGTGAAAGTGTACGGCGCTGAGCCCTTGGTGATGTCGAGTTTAAAGCCACCCGTGCCTCGTCCACAAGTGTCGGCCGCGGCAGCCACGACCTCAAAATCCAGTTCGCCGCCATTGTTAAGCGTAAACGTGTCCAGCGTAGCACAACCACGCGCATCCGTAGCCTCCACCACGTAGGTGCCCGCCGCGAGCTTACCGCGCTCGGCCCCCTTGGCACCGTCCTGCCAGAGATAGGTGTACGGAGCCACCCCGCCGGAGGCCTGCACGCGCAGACTACCGTTGTCCTCGCCGCAGGTCGGCTCCCCGGCCTCCACGAGCGCCACGTTGATCACACCGCTCACCTTCACGACGACTTCGAGTGACTGTGTACAGCCCTTCGCGTCGGTGATGAGCAGGGCGTAGGTGCCGCCTGCGAGCTTCCCGAAACTGCCCGTCGGGGCGTCGATCTGTACACCAGTGAGGCTGTAACGGTAAGGTTCGGTTCCGCCCGCGGCACGCACGCTGATCATGCCGTCCGAGGCGCTTGCACATGTTCGTCGCGTACCTCCAACTCCGCCACACGCAGTTGCTCCGGTGCGTCGATGCGGATCGAGCGCACGTCCGAGAGGCAGCCGCCTTGGGTCCGCACGACGACTTCGTACTCGCCGGCACGCAGTCCGACAAGGTGGGGCTTGCGCCAAAACTAGTGCCACCGTCGATGCTGTACGCCGCGCCCTCGGCGACCGTACGCACGGTGATGCGCGCGTCGGCATCCCCGGCACAACTCGGCGCCACCACGTCTACACCCGTGAGCACCGGACGGCCGAGTTGCGGCACGTCGATCGTATCGAGGCGTCGGCACCCGATCTCGTTGGCCGTCAACACCACGTACCGTCCGCCGGACAAACCCGTGAACTCGGGGCTCGTCTGAAAGGAGGTTCCGCCGTCGATGGAAAATTGTAGGTTTTCGGCGAAAGCCGTAATCTGGATCTGGCCATCGTCACCTGGCGTACATGATGCCGGCGTCGCGACCACCTCGAGCGCAATACCTCCGACGAGGGTAATGTCGACCGTGACGCTGCTTTCGCAGCTCGCCTCGTCGCTCACCACGGCCGTCGAGATGCCGACCGGTAGCCTGGTCGCCGTCGAGCCGACTTCACCGTTGCTCCAGCGTAAGGTCGTAGCGCCGGAGCCTCCCGCCACACGTACCGTCGCGCTACCGAGTTGCCCCTCGCAAGTTGCGGGTTGCTGGGTGACGAGTTCGATCGTTGGACCAGCAATCTCCTCGATGTTGACGCGAACGCTGTCGGTGCAGCCACTGGCATCGGTCACGACGGCTAGATAGCTAGCCGCTACGAGCCCAGTGACGCTAGCGCCCGCGAGCCCTAGGTTTTGCGGCCACGCGAACGAGAATGGCCCCGTACCACCACGCGTCTCGAGGGTGATGCTGCCGTTGTCTCGGCCGCAGTACGAAGGCGTGCTTGCGGCAACGATGAGTTCGACGCCAACCACGCTCGGGACCGTGACGGTCGTCTCGACGGTGCAGCCGTTTATATCAGTTACCGTTACCGCGTTGACACCAGCCGGCAAGCCCGTAGCAGACCGCGTGGTTTCGCCGTTCGCCCAGCGAAAAGTGTAGGGGGCCGTTCCGCCTTGCGGCAAAACCTCCGCTGCGCCGTTGGCTGCGCCACAACTCGCCGGGCGTATGAGTTCTGCACTGGCCGTCAAACGCTCGGGCTCTCCAATGCGAATGCCGCCGAGTGTCCCGGTGCAACCACGGATGTCCGAAACGATAACGGTATAAATTCCGGCGACTAGACCTGTAAAAGTCGAACTGTTTTGAGGTTCGCCGAGCCCGGAGAGCGCGTACGTATACGGTGCGCCGTTGCCTCCACTAGCGCTGAAGGTGACGCGGCCGAGGCTTTCGCCAAAACAACATTGTCGACGACGTTCGTCACCTCGATTGCGATAGCTGATGGTGCTGTGAGTACGACGATCACTGTGTCGAGACAACCAGTGGTGAAGTCGCCAGCAATCGCCTCGTAGCTACCCGCGGAGAGGCCTGTGAAGACGCTATCGGTTTGCGTGACGCCATTCAGCCTATAGCTTTGCGACACCAGGCCGCTATTGCCGAGCGTGAGCACGACGCGTCCGTCGGTGCCGCCAGCACAGATCGGCGGGGTGGCGGTCACGATGGATAGGTCAACCGATCCACTCGCGCGCACTGTGCCCGAGGTGGTAGCCGTGCAGCCCTTGGCGTCCGTGACGGTAACAGAGTAGCTGCCGGCGGCGAGACCGGTGACGGTGGCAGTCGTCGCGCCATTCGACCAGGCGTAGGTGTACGCGCCAGTTCCGCCGCTCGCGGCGACGGAGAGTGTACCGTTGGCATCGCCGCAGCTCGTGTTGACGGTGCTGCATGATGCTCGCCGTGAGCACCGCAGGCGCAGCATCGTGATCGCGGCCGTCGTCGAGCACCCGCCGGCCTCGGCGCCACGTACGGTGAAGGTGTAATCCCCGGCGGCGAGGCCAGTGAAGCTCGGGCTCGACTGGAAGCTCGAGCCATCGATGGAGTACTCGTAGGTGCCGCTCGGCGTGACATCGATACGAACGCCGAGGCGTTGCGTTTCCTGCGCAGGCTATCGTGTCGACGAGCACAACGGCCGCCGCGAAGCCCGCGCCCCCGGCCTGCGGGACAGTGACGGTCTGCGTGGCGGAGCAGCCACCGGCACCGTAGCCGTAATCGAGTAGCGCCGGCCGAAAGGCCCGCGAAGACCCCGGAGCTTTGGCTAGCACCAGTGGTGCCAATGCGATACGTCACCGGGGCGACCGCGCCGAAGGCCTCGACCTCGAAGGCGCCATCGGCCGTGCCGCAGGTGGCTGGCGTCGTGGAGACGACTTCGATGCCGACCGGCGTGGAGGGCGCGACAGTGCCCGGAGCCGTGGCTGTGCAGCCCTTGGCGTCCGTGACGGTGACCGAGTAGCTGCCGGCAGCGAGGCCGGTGATGGTGGCAGTTGTCGCGCTATTCGACCAGGCGTAGGCGTACGCGCCGGTTCCGCCGCTCGCGCTGACCGAGAGCGTGCCGTTGGCATCGCCGCAGGTGGTGTTGGTCGTGGTGCCGATCCTGGCGCGGCACTGCCGGTTCCGCATCGAGATCGTAGCCGTCGTCGAGCAGCCACCAGCCTCGGCGCTGCGCACGGTGAAGGTGTAGTCGCCGGCGGCGAGGCCGGTGAAGCTCGGGCTCGACTGAAAACTCGAGCCGTCGATGGAGAACTCGTAGGTGCCGCTCGGCGTGACGTCGATGCTCAGCCGAGGCGTTGGCATCTCCCGCGCACGCGATCGAGTCGAGAAGGACAACGGCGGCCGCGAAGCCCGCGCCCCCGGCCTGCGGGACGGTGACGGTCTGCGTGGCGGAGCAGCCGCGCGCCGTAGCCGTGATCGAGTACGCGCCAGCCGCGAGGCCCGCGAAGACTCCGGAGCTTTGGCTAGCACCAGTGGTGCCAATGCGATACGTCACCGGCGCCGTACCGCGCCGAAGGCTTCGACCTCGAAGGCGCCATCGGCCGTGCCGCAGGTCGCAGGCGTCGTGGAGACGAATTCAATGCCGATGGGTTGCGGAGGGCGCGACGGTGCCCGAGGCGGTGGCCGTGCAGCCCTTGGCGTCCGTGACGGTGACCGAGTAGCTGCCGGCAGCGAGACCGGTGACGGTGGCAGTCGTCGCGCTATTCGACCAGGCATAGGTGTAGTCGCCGCCGGTGCCTCTACCGCCGCTCGCGGCGACGGAGAGTGTGCCATTGGCATCGCCGCAGGTGGTGTTCGTTGTCGCGGTAATGCTCGCCGTCAGCCCGTCGGCTCGCCAATCGTCATCGAAACCGTCGTTGCGCAGCCGCCGGCCTCGGCGCTGCGTACGGTGAAGGTGTAGTCGCCAGCAGCGAGGCCAGCGAAGACGGACTCGACTGAAAGCTCGCTCCGTCAATGGAGTACTCGTAGGTGCCGCTCGGCGTGACGTCGATGCGGACGCTCGCAGAGGCTCCCCGCGCAAGCAATCGTGTCGACGAGCGCGACTGTCGCCGCAAAGCCCGCGCCCCCGGCCTGCGGGACGGTGACGGTCTGCGTGGCCGAGCAGCCATCGGCCCCGGTGGCCGTGATCGAGTACGCGCCGGCCGCGAGGCCGGCGAAGACCCGGAGTTCTGGCTCGCACCAGTGGTGCCAATGCGGTACCTCACCGGCGCGACCGCGCCGAAGGCTTCGACCTCGAAGGCGCCATCGGCCGTGCCACAGGTGGCTGGCGTGGTGGAGACGATTCGATGCCGACCGGCTCGGAGGGCGCGACAGTGCCCGAGGCGGTAGCCGTGCAGCCCTTGGCGTCCATAACGGTGACCGAGTAGCTGCCGGCAGCGAGGCCGGTGACGGTGGCAGTCGTCGCGCTATTCGACCAGGCGTAACTGTACGCGCCGGTGCCACCGGTCGCGATGCCGTAAGGGCGCCGTTGGCGTCGCCGCAGGTCGTATTCGTCGCCGCACCGATGTTAGCGACGAGCACCGCCGGCTCGCCGATCGAGATCGCGGCGGTCGTCGCGCAGCCGCCGGCCTCAGGATTGCGCACCGTGAAGGTGTAGTCCCCGGCGGTGAGCCCGGCGAAGGTCGGGCTCGCCTGGAAGGTCGCGCCGTCGAGGGAGAACTCGTACGCCCCACTCGGCGTCACGTCGACGCGGACGCTCGCCGTGGCGTCGCCCGCGCACGCGACCGCGTCGACGAGGGTAGCCGCGGCCGCGAAGCCCGCGCCCCCGGCCTGCGGGACCGTAACGGTCTGTGTGGCGGAGCAGCCACCGGCTCCCGTGGCCGTGACCGAATACGCGCCGGCGGCGAGGCCCGCAAAGATCCCGGAGCTCTGGCTCGCCCCCCGTGGCCCCGAGGCGGTAGCTCACGGGGGCGGTCGCGTCGAAGGCCTCGACCTCGAGGGCGCCGTGGGCCGTGCCGCAAGTAGCGGCCGTCGTCGAGACGACCTCGATGCCGATGGCGTCGGAGGGGGCGACCGTCGCTGAGGCCTCGGCCGTGCAGCCGTTGGCGTCCGTGACGGTGACGGTGTAGGTGCCGGCGGCGAGGCCCGTGAGCGTGGCGCTCGTCGCGCCGCTGGCCCAGGCGTACGTGTACGTGCCCGCACCACCGGTCGCGCTCGCGGCGAGGGCGCCGTTGGCGTCGCCGCAGGTCGTATTCGTCGGGGTGTTGATCGTGGCGACGAGTACCGCCGGCTCGCCGATCGAGATCGCGGCGGTCGTCGCGCACCCGCCGGCCCCGGCGTTGCGCACGGTGAAGGTGTAGTCGCCGGCGGCAAGTCCGGCGAAGGTCGGGTTGGTCTGGAAGCTCGCGCCATCGAGCGAGAACTCGTACGTCCCACTCGGCGTCACGTCGACGCGGACGCTCGCCGTGGCGTCGCCCGCGCACTCGACCGCGTCGACAAGGGTGACTGCGGCCGCGAAGCCCGCGCCCCCGGCCTGCGGGACGGTGACCGTTTGCGTGGCCGCGCACCCGTCGGCCCCGGTGGCCGTGATGGCGTACGCGCCGGCGGCAAGGCCGGCGAAGGTCCCGGAGCTCCGGCTGGCACCCGTGGCCCCGAGGCGGTAGCTCACGGGGGCGGTCGCGCCGAAGGCCTCGACCTCGAAGGCGCCGTCGGCCGTGCCGCAGGTGGCCGGCGTGGTTGAGACGACCTCGATGCCGATGGCGTCGGAGGGGGCCACCGTCGCTGAGGCCTCGGCCGTGCAGCCGTTGGCGTCCGTGACGGTGACTGAGTAGCTACCGGCGGCGAGGCCCGTGGTGGCGCTCGTCGCGCCATTCGACCAGGCGTACGTGTACGCGCCCGCACCGCCGCTCACGCTCGCCGTGAGGGCGCCGTTAGCGTTGCCGCAGGTCGTGTTCGTCGGGGAGTCGATCATGGCGACGAGCACTGCCGGCTCCGTTATCGAGATCGCGGCGGTCGTCGCGCACCCGCCGGCCTCGACGTTGCGCACCGTGAAGGTGTAGTCGCCGGCGACTAAGCCGGCGAAGGTTGGGTTGGCCTGGAAGCTCGCGCCGTCGAGCGAGAACTCGTACGCGCCACTCGGCGTCACGTCGACGCGGACGCTCGCCGTGGCGTCGCCCGCGCAGGCGACCGCATCGACGAGGACGGTTGCGGCCGCGAAGCCCGCGCCCGGCCTGCGGGACGGTGACCGTTTGCGTGGCCGCGCACCCGTCGGCCCCGGTGGCCGTGACGACGTACGCGCCGGCGGCGAGGCCGGCGAAGGTCCCGGAGCTTTGGCCGGTGCTGCCTGCGCCGAGCGAGTACGTCACCGGGGGAGACGCCCCAAAGGCCTCGACCTCGAAGGCGCCGTCGGCCGTGCCGCAAGTAGCGGCCGTCGTCGAGACGACCTCGATGCCGACGGCGTCGGAGGGGGCAACGGCGCCTTCTGCGGTAGCCGTGCAGCCGTTGGCGTCCGTGACGGTGACCGAGTAGCTGCCGGCGGCGAGGCCCGCGATGGAGGCGCTCGTCGCGCCATTCGACCAGGCGTAACCGTAAGCTCCGGTGCCACCGGTCGCGCTCGCCATGAGGGCGCCATTAGCGTCGCCGCAGGTCGTATTCGTCGGGGTGTTGATCGTGGCGACGAGTACCGCCGGTTCGCCGATCGAGATTGCGGCGGTCGTCGCGCACCCGCCGGCCTCGACGTTGCGCACGGTGAAGGTGTAGTCGCCGGCGGCAAGTCCGGCGAAGGTCGGGCTTGCCTGGAAGGTCACACCGTCGATGGCGTATTCGTAGGCGCCACTCGGCGTCACGTCGACGCGGACGCTCGCCGTGGCGTCGCCCGCGCACTCGATCGCGTCGACGAGGGAGCCGCGGCCGAGAAGCCCGCGCCCCCGGCCTGCGGGACGGTGACCGTCTGCGTGGTCGAGCAGCCGTCGGCCCTGGTGGCCGTGACGACGTACGCGCCGGCGGCGAGGCCGGCGAAGGTCCCGGAGCTTTGGCCGGTGCCGCCTGCGCCGAGCGAGTACGTCACCGGGGCAGACGCCCCAAAGGCTTCGACCTCGAAGGCGCCGTCGGCCGTGCCGCAGGTGGCGGCCGTCGTCGAGACGACCTCGATGCCGATGGCGTCGGAGGGGGCGACCGTCGCTGAGGCCACGGCCGTACAGCCGTTGGCGTCCGTGACGGTGACGGTGTAGTCGCCGGCAGCGAGGCCCGTGATGGAGGCGCTTGTTGCGCCAGTAGACCAGACGTAACCGTAAGCTCCGGTGCCGCCGCTCGCGCTCACGGTGAGGGCGCCGTTAGCGTCGCCGCAGGTCGTGTTCGTCGGGGAGTCGATCGTGGCGACGAGCACTGCCGGCTCCGTTATCGAGATCGCGGCCGTCGTCGCGCAGCCGCCGGCCTCGGCGTTGCGCACAGTAAAGGTGTAATCGCCGGCGGTGAGGCCAGTGAAGGTCGGACTCGACTCGAAAAGTCGCGCCGTCGAGCGAGAACTCGTACGCGCCGCTTGGCGTCACGTCAATCCTCACGGAGGCCGTGGCATCACCCGCGCACGCGATCGCATCGACGAGGATGGTTGCGGCCGCGAAGCCCGCGCCCCCGGCCTGCGGGACGGTGACCGTTTGCGTGGCCGAGCAGCCGTCTGCGCCCGTGGCCGTGACGGCGTACGCGCTGGCGGCGAGGCCCGCAAAGACTCCGGAACTCTGGCCAGCGCCAGCGGTGCCGAGGCGATACGTCACCGGCGCCGTAGCGCCGAAGGCTTCGACCTCGAAGGCGCCATCAGCCGTGCCGCAGGTGGCTGGCGTGGTTGAGACGAGTTCGATGCCGATGGGCTCGGAGGGGGCAACGGCGCCTTCTGCGGTGGCCGTGCAGCCGTTGGCATCCGTGACGGTGACGGAGTAGCTACCGGCGGCGAGGCCGGTGACGGTCGCGCTCGTCGCGCCAGTAGACCAGGCATAAGTGTAGCCATCGGTCCCGCCAGCGCCACTCGTACCGCCGTGGACGCCGACGCTAAGCGCGCCGTTGGCGTCGCCGCAGGTCGTGTTCGTAGCCGCAGCGATGCTCGCCGTGAGCACCGCCGGTTCGCCGATCGTGATCGCGGCGGTCGTCGCGCACCCACCGGCCGCGGCGTTGCGCACGGTGAGGAGGTAGTCGCCAGCGGCGAGGCCGGCTGAAGGTCGGGCTCGCCTGGAAGCTCGCGCCGTCGAGGGAGAACTCGTACGCGCCGCCTGGCGTCACGTCGACGCGGACGCTCGCCGTGGCGTCGCCCGCGCACTCGACCGCGTCGACGAGGACGGTTGCGGCCGCGAAGCCCGCGCCCCCGGCCTGCGGGACGGTGACCGTTTGCGTGGCCGCGCACCCGTCGGCCCCGGTGGCCGTGATGGCGTACGCGCCGGCGGCAAGGCCGGCGAGATCCCGGAGCCCTGGCTCGCGCCCGTGGCCCCGAGGCGGTAGCTCACGGGGGCGACCGCGCCGAAGGCCTCGACCTCGAGGGCGCCGTCGGCCGTACCGCAGGTGGCGGCCGTCATCGAGATGACCTCGATGCCGACGGCCGTGGAGGGTTCAATCGAACCGGCGGCGGTGGCCGTGCAGCCGTTGGCGTCCGTGACGGTGACGGTGTAGTCGCCGGCCGTGAGGCCGGTGATACTCGCGGTGGTTGCGCCGTTGGACCAGGTATAAGAGTAGGCGCCCGCACCGCCGCTCGCGCTCACCGTAAGGGCGCCATTGTTATCGCCGCAGGTCGTATTGACCGACAGCGTGACCTCCGCTAGCAGTAGGGTCGGCTCTACGATGGTGATGGTGTCCGTTTCGGCGCAAGCCGAACCGCCCACTACGCGCGTCTCGATGATGTAGACGCCGGAACCCAGCCCGGAGAAGACGCCGGAGGACCGAGGGCTGCCACCCTGGAGTTGGTAACTGAACGTGTTGGAGCCTTGGCCCTGCACAGAGATGCGGGCATTCTCATCGCCGGAGCAAGCGAGACTGTCCGTGATCGCAGCAATGGTTTCGATGAGCCGTTCGGCCGGATCGAGGGTGATGGTTCGCTCGCCGCTCTCGCAGATGCCGCGGGTGGTATCGCGGTAAGTGATGGCGTACTCGCCGGCGCCAAGGCCTGCGTAGGAGGGGGTTTTGGCGAAAGCCCCACTGCCCAGGCGAAACTCCGCCGTGGCGCCGTTGTCCCGACGGGGCGTTCGGCGTGAGGGTAAAGGTCCCGGTCGCGCAGTCGAAGGCTTGCGTGACGACGAAGGCCACACCTGCCGCTGGCGCGGGCGCTACCGTGAAGGAGTCCGTCTCGGGGAAGGTGCAGCCGTTGCTGCCGTCGTTGATGCCGACGGTGTAGCGGCCCGCGGGCACGCCCGGGATCGTCTGGCGGTAGTCGCCGAAGTCCTGGCTCTCTCTGGTAGAAGGCGTCACCGGCCTGGGTGGTACCGGTTACGTAGACCGAGAAGAAGCTGGCGTTCGGGTACTCGACGTAGACCGCGACACTAGACGTTTGGTCGAGCGCCAATCCGCAACCCCGGTCCACGACCACTACCGAGTCGATCATTGCCCCGCCGGTAAACGTCGGCACCGTGATGCCGAAACGCTCGGCGGTGCACCCGGCGCCATCGGAGACGCGCACGTCGTAAATCCCCCCGGCCGGCACCTCGAAGGCGTAAGCGGGATTGCTAGCTTCGGCGAGACCGACGGTGTAGGAGTCCTCACCCGAGACGCGGGATTCGTAGGTGTACGGTGGGGTGCCGGTGCCCGCGGCGATGCCGACGCCGATCGAGCCCGGTTGTCGGGGCAGGTCGGCGAGGACGCTTCCGCAAAACCGATGGCCAGGTCGCACGCGCTCGGGACAGCAACCGTAAGGGTCTCGACGCAACCGATCTCACCCGAGGCGGCGGACACGGTGTAGGTCCCCGGGGCGAGCCCCTTGAAGACGCCGTCGGCCTGCGTAGTCGGAAGTCGTCGATGGTATACACGTGATCGGCCTCCACCGGGCGCAGTTCCACGACGAAACCGCCGTTGGGGTCGCCTGCCGCGGCGCCGGTCGTACTGAGCAGTACGAGTTCGTAGCCTGCCGAGGGCTCGAGACGAAGGTCTCGGCGAACGTGTATCCCTTCGCGTCGGTGACGGTGACGGAGTAAGTGCCGGGCGCGAGATCTTCGATGAGGCCTCCGGTGGCGCCGGTGCTCCAGAGGTAGGTGTAGGGCGAGGTCCCGCCGAAGGGGAAAGCCGCGATGCTGCCGTTGTCCTGGCCGCAGGAGGTGCTCACGTCCTCGAATGCCGCGGAGAGCTTGGCGGGTTCTACGACGACGATCGTGTCGCGCACCTCACAACCGGCCCCGCCGACGGCGCGCGTGCCGAAAATGTAGAGGTTGGGCGCGAGGCCACCGAAGGTGTTGTTCGCCTGGTACGGGCCGTCGTTGACGTTGTACTCGTAGGTGCCGGGACCGGTGACGGCGATGGTGATGCTTGCGTCGGCGGCACCGCTACAGCTTACCGAGTCACTTATGGTCACCTCGCGTTCGATACTACACGTAGAGCCACCGATGGCGAAGGGCACCTCGTAGGAGCAATCGTCCGAATACGTGAGTAGGTAGCCGGTGTACGATCCCGCAGCGAGGCCACCGAAGGTCCGCGAGCTTTGGAAGTTGACATTGTCGAGCGACCACCGCGGGCCCGCCTCTGCGACCACGTCCGTAAAGACCACGCTACCGGAATTCGGGCCACTTATCGCGTCAGTGACGGAAGCGATGCTAAGCGTGTAGCCGATGGTGTCGAGCGTGAAGGTGCCTTGTACGCTTTCGCAAAACATGCTAGACGCCTCCCTATAATCGACGGTGTAAGTGCCGATGGCGAGGTCTTGGTAGGTAGGGAAAGCTTCGAAGGGACCGCCGTTAAGGCTAAACTCCGCAAAGTCTGCCCCAGGGGAAGGTCCGATAGGCGTGACGTCGAAATTGTCGTCGAAGCAGTTGTAGTCGATGTCGAACTCCAGGCCCGCGGCAGTGGTGCCGGGGTTGAGCGTGACGCGGAGACTGTCTGTGTCGGCCGGCGGAGAGCAAAACGAGGAACCGCCCTCGACACCTACGGCGTAGGTGCCCGGTGGTACGTCGCGAATGTCCTGGATCGACTCACCGTAGTCCTCGCTACCGAAACGGCGGTAGTTGCCGTCGGCGTCGATGGTCTCCACATACACGAAAAAGAAGCTCGCATCAGGATACGTCACGTAAGCGCGCAAGACGCTGAGGGTATCGTCACCGAGGGCGCACCCTCGACTCGCGACTACCACCGAATCAATCGTGTAGCCCCCGACGGGCACATCGATACCGAGAGAGTCGAGCACGCAACCCGTGTTATCGGTGACGCGGACGCCGTAACCCTCGCCCACCGGAACGTTGATGGTAACGAGCGTGAACGTCGTGTTCTCCTCGGCAATCCGCCAGGCACCCGTGGCCGGCTCAAAAACCTCGAACGTGAAGGTCGTCGCCGCGCTTGCGGTGGCATCGACGTCGACGTTGATAAAGCCGTCCTCCCCGGGGCAGTTGGGCGCGCTCGCTTGAATATCGAAAAACGACAACCCACAACCCGGCGGTTGCGCCGTGGCCATCGTTAGCGACAGCGACACGAGCATCAGGACGGAGAGAACAGAGGCGAAAACGAGGGAGATGCGCGATGTAAGGGTAGGTAGGACTGGTTTCATGCTGGGGCTCGCGCGGGCTTTGATAGGTGTTCAAACCTACCCAACCACGGCTAGCCCCCAGCCTGGACTTGACCCGCGGGGCACTTGGGTTGATAACTGGTAGCTCAGCGGAGATACTCGGGATATTTCCACGTAACATATTAAAGATCAACGCATAAGTCAAGAGCCCTTCGCGTCCATTTACCGAGTTTGCCCAGCAAACGACCACTTGTCAACCCAACCCTACCAGTTGTCAAACCTGGGCTTTCGGGCTGGAGGCCCCGGGTACCTTCCGTCGCAAGAGCCCTGCGATAGTGGCGGCTTTTTTATCTTTAATAAAGCTCCCGCGTGCGGTTCCTTTTCTTTACCCTCACTTTCCTTTTCGCCGGCGGCGGCGCCACCGCGTGGGCGCAGGACGTCGAGGACCTCTTTAATAGGACGCGGACGCGGATCGGCGACAAGCCCGTGCGCCTCAACGGCGGCATCAACTTCACCGGCAGCTACGCCGACTACTCCGGTCCGCAGGCGCGCTACGACAAGTACAACCTCAACGTCGGTGCGAATCTCAACTTCGATGTGCTCGGGGTGCAGGTGCCGTTCAGTCTGTACTTCGCCGACAAGAACCTCCTGTACCGCCTGCCGAGCTACCAGTTCGCGGGCGTGAGTCCGAGCTACCGCTGGGCCACCGTCCACCTCGGAGATCGCAGCCTGGACTTCGGACGCTACACCTTCTCCGGGCAGACCTTCCGCGGGGTGGGCGTCGAGTTGACGCCCGACAAGTGGACCTTCCGCGCCATGGCCGGGCGCCTGCGCTACCAGAGTCTGTTCGACATCGGCGCACGCTCGGGGCTCGACGAGCGCTACCGCCGCCAGGGGCTCGCCTCCGAGGTCGGGTACCGCGGGAAGGGTTTTGGCGCAAGCCTCACCGTCTTCGCCGCCGAAGATCGCCTCCCGGACGAGTCCGCCCGCGCCGAGGCCCAGGAGGCCCCGGCCAGCAATGTGGTGGCGAGCCTCAAGGGCGACGTGCAGCTCTGGAAGGGCGCCACCCTCGAGGGCGAGTACGCCCGCAGCTACCTCACCGCCGACCTGAACGCGCCCCTCCTGGCCGACAGTATCGCCACGGAGTCGCGGCCGCTCGAGGACCGCTTGAGTACGAATAGCGCGGACGTGATTCGGGTGGGCTTTCGCCAAAACATATTTCGCGTCGGCTACGAGCGCATCGCCCCGGGCTACAAGAGTCTCGGGACGCTGTTCCTCCAAAACGATCGCGACAACCTCACCGCCGGCGCCACCTTCCCAATCAAGCTCGGCAACAAGGAAGCGAGCGAGCAAACACCCTGGACGGTAGCCGTCGACGGCGGCCTGGAGCGCAACGGCATCTCCGAAAACAGCCTCGACCGCGGGCGCCGAATCATCGGCCGCGCGATGGCCAACGGACAGATCGGAAAGCGTTTGGCGGTCAACGCACAGTTCTCCAACTTCTCGTCGACCTCGCGGCTGCGGGGCTTCCTCGACCCGACCACCTCGACGGACTCGGTGTTCATCGCGCAGGTCAACCGGCAGGCCTCCATCGGGGCGAGTCTGATGCCGAAAGAAGGCGTGGGCGGGGTGCTGACGGGGCAACTCTCGTTTACGGATGTCTCGACCTTGCAGGACGGACGCTTGTCGGGTTTTGGCTCGACCGTCACCAATGTCTTCACGAGTTACGCGCGGCAGTATGCTGAGGCGGGCTTCGGGTGGTCTGTGCAGGGTTTGTACGCCCGCACGAACGCAGGTCCGGCGAGCCAGACCCTCTACGGCCCGAGCGCCTCGGTGAGCCAGCAACTGGCCAAGGGCAAACTACGCGTGGAGGCAAGCGGGACGATGAGCTTCATCAGCCTCGACGACGGCGGCGACAACCGCGTGCTGACGGTGCGGCCGACGGCGACCTACAACCTCGATCGCTTCGGCAACGTGACCCTGGCGTACACGCACACGGGTCGCTCGTTGGCGCGGGCGCAGAATTTTTCGGAAAACCTCCTAAGCCTACAGTACGGATGGACCTTTTAGTACACATCCGAGCGGCGGTCTTGGCGCTGGTTATAGGCTGCCTGACGGTAGGTTTTGGCGAAAGCCTTCTGGCCCAACAGCGCTTTCCGGTGACGGTGATCCAGGTGCCGCCATCTAATTTCGGGAGCGTGTCCGAGCTGACCTCATCCTTGGGATCGCCATGGACCGTAACGTTGGTGCTACAGGACCCCACGGAGACGAGCCTCCAGGTGGCGTTGCGTGTCAAGCTCGAAGGGGCAAACTTTCGGGCACAAACGCAGAACCTGCTGGCCGGACCGCTGCTCACGCTCACCCGCGGCGTACCGACCGTCCTTACCGCTGCGGATCTGGCGTCCTACTTCAATCCCGCCAACCTGGCCATCCAGGGGGTGGACGTGCAGCAATTTGCGCAGAGCGGCGGGGTTTTGCCGGAAGGTGCCTACACCATCTGCGTGGAAGTCATCCCGGTAGGTCGGCCCAACAGTGCCCCGATAGGCGGGGAAGGCTGTGTGGTGGCGATGGCCGTGGCCTACGATCCGCCGGAAGTGGTGACGCCAGATGATGTCATGAGTGTCCTGGTGACGAACCCGCAGCTGATTACCTTCAGCTGGAACCACCGTTCGCCCCCGCCGCCGGGTGCACAGTACCTCCTCGAACTCTGGGACTACACGCTGGCGCGACAGAACGTGCCGCTGAGCATCGACGAAATCGTGACCCAGCAAGCGTCACTGTCGCCGGCCGTGCCCATCATGGGGCGACTGAGCTATAACTGGGGCCCGGCTGATCCACTGTAGAACCCAACCATCAGTACCTGGTGCGGGTGACGGTAGTCGATCCGATGGGCCGTGCGGTGATCCGCAACCAGGGGCGCAGTCGCCCGGTGCTGTTCACCTACGGCGTCAACGGCGGCAGCGCCTGTGCACCGGTGAGCTCGGCGAGCATGGGGCACATCGGCCAGCACGAGGCGGAGGTGCGCTGGGTGCCGCCCGCGCCGAACAACCCAGTGCCGGCGGGCTACATCGTGGAGGTGAATCTGCGGAGTGACCCGTCGCAGAAGGTGACGCGCACCGTGGCGGCGGGCACGGAGTTGATGATCCCCAACCTGACGGCGGACACGGAGTATGACTACAAGGCTTTCGTGAACTGCGGCACCGGGCGATCGGCGGCGGTGACGGGGCAATTTCGGACCTTGCCGACGCTGAGCGCGAACGCGAATGCGGGCTGCGGGGCAAAAATCGATCAGGCAGTAACAGACGATAAAGCCTCGGGCCCTGAACTGAAGCCCAAGGACGTGTTCAAGTTCCGCGACTTCCACGTGCGGGCGGTCAAGATCGAGAGTGGAGACGCAGCGAATGGCTATACGGGCGACGGCACGTTGATCATTCCGTTCTTGGAGCAGGGGGTGATCCACGTACGGTTTGCGGGCGTCAAGCAGATCAATGGGGTGGCGAGTGAGGGCACCATCTCACCGGTGCGTAACGCGGCTATCCCGGCCTTTAACCCGAGCGGCTTCGTGGCGTTCGTTGGGGACGCGGGCTGTGCCGTAAATCCGTACTCCAACCAGAGCGTGGACTCGACGGGCTTTTACCCGGACGGGACGCACTATGCCACCAACACAAAGTATGATCCGTGGGGCTTCGACGCGAGTGGCGTACACAAGACGACGGGGACGACCGTAGGTCCGCTGGCCGGAAATTCGAAGGGCAAAGGCGGCTTTAACCAGGGCGGCTTCTTCGTTGACTCGGTGGGTACGGTAACGGGCTCGAAGTTCGACTACAACGGCTGCGACCGGGAGGGCTACAACCGGCAGGGCTTCCCCTGCGGGACGAGTGGCTTCAATGGCAACTTCGGGTCGGAGCTCGTGGGTGGGCTGGCCGGCAATGCCCTCAATGAGTTGGAGAAGGAGCTGGATGACTACATCCCTGCCGAGGTGCTGGCCGCAGCGCAGGTGGCCATCGACATCGCCAATGGGAAGGAGGTGGACATTTACGGCTTGCTGGGAGAGGCGCTGCTGGCCTCGATGGGGATCAAAGACGATAGCCTGGCGCAGGCATCGCTCAATCTCTTGACGAGCATCACCGACAAGGCCAGGGCCGACCAGGTGATGACTGCGGTCAACGCCTCCCAGTCCATCGACCGCGAGGTGCTGTACGGGGTCAACGACTCACTGATTCGTCCGGGGATGAGCGAGCGCACCTTTCCCGATGGGCTGCCCGAGCAGTTGCCGACGGCCGGGCGAGATCGCGGTATCGTGGCCTACGAGGCGCACATCATCGAGACTTACGAGAACGACCGCGTTCACTCCTTTCTCTCCATCAAGGAGCGGGTGCTGGAGGAATGGTACGGGATAGACGGGCTCCAGTTTTTGGAAAAGTTCGCCTTGGCGGCACTGAAGGAAATCTCGGAGAAAGAGTCCCCAGCCGCCATGCTCGCGACGCTACAGAGCCTCGAAGCGCTGAAGGCGGTGTGCAAAGAGGTGCTTACCAAGGAACTCAACGAGAAGGCCGCCGCTATCCGGACGAAGGCCCAACTCGACAAGGCTGCGGGAGGTGGCCAGGGCACCGGCTTCGAGGAGATGGACTGGGAGATGCCGACACTGCGTGAGTCGGTAGCGCCGCCGGTAGCCGAGAGTCTGTGGGCCAGCGGCGACGACGACCTGGTGTGGGCGACGCTCTTAAACGCCGACAACGCCCCTCCCGGCGACGAGGAGAAGACGCCCTTCGAGCGATTGAATCCCGCCCCGACGGCCTCGCCGCTGTTCGGGTACGAATTCCCGATCCGCATCCAGAAGGAGTTCGAGGGCAAGACTTATTCGATCTACCTCGACAATCTAGAGATTCCGATTTCCGCTTCCGCAAAACTCGATGCCTACGCAGTACTCGAGGTGCCGGGTAAGCCCGGGGAGGCACTGGCGTTCGCGGGGAAGGGTATCCCGGTGTCGCCGGGAGGCATGGGTGAGGGGGAGGTTAAGCTGGCGCTCGTGAGCCAGGCGAAGTTTGGGTTGAGTGGGGTGGGAGAGTTCAAGACGCCGAAGGTGACAGCCCAGACCTCCAAGACCGAATGGATGAACAACAACTACGTGGAGTTCGACTGCGACGGGTTTAAGGGCTTCAAGCTGTCCGGGCAGATGACCTTTTGTGGGGATAAGGTGCGGCCGGTCGAGAACGACGTGATCCAGACGGACCGGCTCCTAACGGCGGACGTCGTGGTGGAAGGGACGCGCTGGCCGAACTTCATCGCGACGGCGAGTGCGAGTAGTCGGAGTTTGGGGGAGAACGAGGATCTGACTTTCCAGCCTGCGGCGCGGACGCCGGGCCAGGAGCAGCAGTTTGCACTGGCGGGCTACGAGTCGATGTACTGGGGGGTGGGAGATTTGGTGATCGACAATTCGGAGGTGGCGAATGCTCCAGCCTTACAGTTTCCCGCAAAATATGCGCACGGTGACCTACAGCGTGGGGCTAACGGCAGCATCGACGTAGCCGGCAGCCCGGCTTGGCGCGGGGTGTACGTGAGCGGATTCTCAGGCTTCTTCGCGGAGGCTTTCGAACGGGACAATGGCGAAGAGCTGAGTTTTCAGGCCACCAATATGATCGTGGACGCGACCGGGGTCACGTTGGATGTGGAGGTTAACAACATCGTCACCTACGAAGAGGCCAATATCGCGGGCTGGGGCGTGGGGATCGAGAAGTTGGTAGCGGGCGTACTCCAGAACCGGTTGACCAGGGTAGAAGTGAAAGGGAAGGTCAAACTCCCGACTTCTAATTCTAACGACAACGTACTCGGATATACCGGGCAGTACACAACTCCGGTCAACAATGGCGACCTCGGCGCGGGCTTTACGTTTAGCATGTCGGCCCCGAGTGACCTGAGCTTCGACATGTGGTCGGCGACGCTCGCTATCGATGGCCAGAGCAGTACTTTAGAAATCGGCAAGAAGCGTATTGCGGCAAACGGGAACCGGCCGGCGGCCGTGCGCTACGCCGCGGAGGCCATTTTGAACGGCAAGCTCGCCCTTAATGGCGCGGGAGACATCATCGACATAGACGACATCAAGGTCGAGCGCTTTTTCATCGGGTCGGAGTCTCCCTACTTCGGTCTGGCCGATAATGGGCGACTCTGGGTAGATCCCAATCTGGATGGCGAGATAGGTGCCTTCAAGATGGGTATCTCTAGTATTGGCCTCGTGAACGGGGACGATAAATTAGTAGCTGGGAAGCGCCGTCAGTTGGGACTGGAAGTCAGGCGCTTATATAGGCTTGATGGAGGGCGGCGCGGGCTTTGGGGTCGGCGCCACGGTAGCCATCTTTGGGCAGGTGACCTCGGCTCCCGATCTGGTGAGCAGCACGGGGCGCGACTTCGACTTCGGTTACGCCGGATACGAGGTGACGGGCGCAAACATCGTCGCTTCGTTGCCGGGAGTATCTGTCGTATCCAATGGCGGGCTCGCATGGAAAAAAGGG
This sequence comes from Lewinellaceae bacterium, assembly GCA_963837005.1. Taxonomy (GTDB): domain Bacteria; phylum Bacteroidota; class Bacteroidia; order Chitinophagales; family Saprospiraceae; genus CALDTK01. The sequence continues at coordinate 64,666 of CAWIMC010000020.1, read as the reverse complement.
GACGCAGTCTATGGGAATGGCTTTCAGGGATCGCTACAGGCTAAGTTCGACGCACTGGAGTTCGAGGCCGGAGCCAGCGCCACCTTCGGGACCGTCAACGCGATGACCTACTGGACGGTAGATGTGGCTGCGAAACTGCCGACCCCCATACCGATGGTCGAGCCGATTGTCGGCATCGATGCCTTCGGGGGAGGTGCGAGTTGGCACATGTCGCGAAGCAACGAGGCGACAGCTCCGCCGACGACTACGAACGATGCCGCGCCCGCTCGATTCGGCCAGAGTATCAGCGGCGTCGTCTACCGCCCGGACCCTCAGGCTGGGGTGTCCATACGGGCGATGCTAGGACTGGCGCACACCGTCCAGCCATCGGTGCTTAATGGCACAGTACAATTGGAGGTAGCCTTCAATAACAACTGGGGTCTCAACAGTATCTCCCTCGACGGAACTTTGCGCCTGCTGTCCGAGCCACCCAATCCCCTGGAGGCCACCCCAAAGCCGCCCATTGTGACGGCCAATCTCAACGTGGCGATGTACTTCACGCCCACTCTAAGTTTTGACGCAAGTCTGCGCGCCTGGCTATCCTTCAAAAAGGGGGACGTAGAGATCGTCAGAGGTGCCGGCGCGAATGATTACTTCGGGCAAATGGCTTTCCACGTGGACGCCTTCGACTGGTGGTTCTACGCGGGTACGCCCGCCCAGCGCCTCGGCATCGACCTGCCACCTTATCTCATCGAAGCCACGACCTACCTGGATGTAGGCAGCAAACTGCCCGCGATGGTACCGCCAACGGACGCCATCTTCAATGAACTCAACATAGACATGAGCCCGCCACGTCTGGGCGCGGGCTTTATGCATGGCTCCGAGATTACGCTCGGTAAGCGCTTAAATGCTTACGTTTTTGAAATCGGGCTGAAGGCGACGCTAGGCTACAACGTAGCCTTCGGTAAGGATACCATCGGGTGCCCGCAGCGTATCCAGGGCTTCGGCTGGGACGACTGGCGTTTCTTCGGCAATGCCTACGCCGGACTACGCGGCAATATGGCCGTGCGCGTACCCAAGTGGGTGTGTTTTACCTGCGGCAAGGTGACGGTGGCAGACCTAAAGGTGGCTGCCTACGTATCAATGGAGGGGCCCAACCCCTACTACGCGCAGGGCGCCGCGCTCTTCGAGGCCAATGTGCTGAATGGGCTCTGGGAGCCAAGTTGGACTGGTTCTTTCAAGGTGGGCGAGCGCTGTCCGGGCGCGAAGACGTTGCCGGATCCGAAACCTTGGAATGGGCTCTTCCCGCGGGACTTGATCGTGAGTCTCACGCCGGATAGTGCGGAGGTAGATGTCAAGGTAGGTGATCTGCCGAGGGCGAGACTCTCTCTACCGGTGGGCCGTACCTGGACCGTAGACACGGATAGCTTCCCCTCCGCCACGGGTACCTACAAGATGGAAGCCGATATGCAAGTGGCTTGGGTGCGCCCAGACGGCTATGGACTTCTTGTCCATAGCTCGGCGTCGAGCACCGTTGATCCAGGAGGCTTTGTCCTCATGCCTAGTGAGGGTGGCCCGCTGCCCCCAAATCAAGAGCTAGAAGTAAAGGTTCGGGCTAGAATCATGAAGCTAGTAGGAAACACCTGGCAGACTTTCTCCGACCCAGTCATGAACTTGCCCTATGACACTACGGCGGTGCGCAGGTTCACCACGTCGGAGTTCATCTTCGATCCTATCATTACGGATGTCTCTCCGAAGCTCGGAGACACCGTTGGAATCTTTACGCCAATTACGGTGCAGTACAAAGAAGGCCGGCCACTACAGTTCCGCAATGGCAGCACGATCACCACCTACCTGCCAGAACTTCAAGCTGGCAGCATTGGCGGAACCGTAGAGTCCTGGACTTCCGACCGCGTAGGTACAGCGAAGGGCTACGTTCTAGAGGCCTTCCCCGTCGGAGAGAAGATCGAAGTCCCTGTGCGAGTGGCTTTCGTCAACAAGGACGACGCCACAGATTACCTTACCGTGAATGGCCGCCGCCATACACAGGAAGTCGTCGCTGAGTTCCACACCGCCGACCAGCGGTATACGAAGATCGCCGAGGCTAACGTCCGCTCCAGTTATCCGTACCCCGACCAGTACAACGTCTACCTGGACGAGCCGGGTACGGATACCTGGTTCATCGACATCGCCCGTAAGCAGACGGTGAGTATCCAGAAGCCACTGGCGTACGTGGCGCAGCAACCTACGCAGCTCGATTTCCAACCTGCGCTCCAAAATTTCGGCGGGAACAGCTTGAGAGAGGTGCCCAATAGCCTTTCGGCAAAACCCGCCACGACGCCCCCGCCCAACGATCCGATCCTCAATACCTACGGCGGAACGTGGGAGGACGTCACAATAGGTCCAGACCAAGGACTTTTCGGTAGCTATCCGGGCTTCCACGTACGCATCATCGAAGAATCAAGTCGTTCGGTGGTGCTCCAGGAGAAGGTCGTCTACGACAGCTCGGCTACCGCGGAGTTCAGCTTTCCTAAGCCCAGTAGTCTCCTCCCGGGACACGTCTATCGCCTGGAGCTGCGCGCGGAGTTTTCCCAACCCTTCGTAGCGCCCACGCCACCTCGCAACCTCCCCCCCGCACAGCGAACCGCTTACGTGTCGAACAACGGCGGCGGCCCAGCGGCCGAGATCCGCCACTACTATAACCTCAAGCAGCAGATCAACCCCGGCGCCACGATCCACACCATCCGTTTTCGCGTAAGCCAATACCCCACCAGTCGCGACAAGCTCGAGGCCTACGCCCAGCAGGGCATCACCACCGCCCCGATGACGGGTGTGCTCAGTCCCGACTACCCGGCCGGTGACGCGAGTACGGGCTACTACCTCCACCCCGTTGGCGCGACGGCCGGAACGCCCACCTGTCGGCCCCGCAGCAACGAAGGCATGGTAGAGCGACCCGACGAGCGCTACATCGGGAGCCTGCTGCTCCGGGCCGACCCGCAGGACTTCGAGCCCTTCGACACCTACGAACTCGTCGGGGTGCAACGCGATGGCGTTGTACCGCCGGCCGACGATCCGTCCGCAGCGCAGCGCCTTCGGATTGGACCGCTGCTCAGCACCAACGGTAATTACACGTCTAGTGCCTACGCGCCGGGGGCCTACGGCGTGCCGCAAACGGGCGATGCGCCTTATCCCGGCTTCCGCATCATGCAGCCCGCCGGGCCAGCCGACCTATCCGATGCCTTACTCACCGGTGACGGGACCTGGGCCGTGGAGCGTGGGGGGCAGAACTCTAGCAGCGACGGTGATTCCGGTGATGGTAGTGGTTACCAAATCATACTACAGCCAGGTGGTGGTGGTGGTGGTGGGTATACCCTCTTCCCCTACAACGACCCTCATGGCGGCGGTAATAACCCCCCGCCCCCGACATTCACGCTGACTGAACTCCAGGCCCACGTCACCACGCGCATCCCCTACGACAACTTGAATCAGCGCCGCTACAGCATCACCGAGCCGCTAAGCGAAGTCTCACAATTTGCCTTCGTCTCAGGTGAGGTAGCACGTCAGCAGATCCGACGCTCCAACGTCAACAACAGCACCAACCAGAGCGGCTACGGACCCAATGTCACGCTACTCTCCACGACGCCGCTGCCGTCGGCCGACGTCGCGCGCGCCGCCAAGGATAAGCTCGCACAGATCGTCGCGGGCTGGCGCATCCAACAGCTGCTTCAGCCCGGTTTCGATCCCAACACCCCGAGTCCGGACTATTGTGTAGCCGACTACGCGCCGCGCTACCTCCCTGGCAGCGACCAACTCATGGACGCAGCCACCTTACCCAACATCTCAGAGAAGACCTACAAGCTCTTTTATCACGTCGTCGAACCCGGAGGGAGTACCCGCTCTGCCGGGGCCGTCGACATCACCTTTGACAACTGATGCGTCGTCTCCTCGCCTTCCTGGTCTGCTTCGCGTGCGGCGCCTCCGCCCTCGCGCAGCGCGTCAACCGTGACACCATGGTGGTCCGCGCCCTCGTGGAGCCAGGGCGCGTGCAACTGCGGTGGTCGCCACCGCTGCAATACACCTTCTACGAGGGTTTGGAGGACGGCTACCTCATCGAGCGGCGTACACCCGGCGGGGAGTGGGAGACGCTGTTTGGTGGGCCAGTCCTGTCGGCGCCCTTTGACAGCATCCGTGCCCTGGCCGAGCGAGAGACCTACGCCGGACTCTTCGGGATGGCCATGCGGCCCGACAGCCTCACCGAAGCGCCCCTAGTTAAAGGCGAGCAGGAGCAAGGATTCAAAACCTCTGAGGAGCGCTACCAACTCGTTTCTCTCGCGTACCTCTCGACGATTTATTCGCAGGAAACGGCGCTGGCTAGCGGGCTCTTCGCCTACGACTTCCCCGCTGTCGGCATCTACGAGTACCGCATCAATCCGCCCGCCTCTACCCAGGGTGTGCGGCCCGGTGTCATTACCGTCGATTTGGACGAGCGTACGCCGCCCGTTGGTGTCGACAGCGTATTTGCGCGCTGGGGCGACCGGATCGTAGACTTGGTGTGGCGCCTGCCGGCCGACGATCGCGTGGCCTACGTCAACGTCGTGCGCAGTAGCCGACTCGACACGGCGTGGACGATGGTCAACACCGCCCCACTGCTGGGAGCAGCCGGCCTACAGCTCACGATCCAGGATTCGCTCGCCGACAATCAAACCGAGTACGCCTACCGCATCCTCGCCTACGACTACTTCCACTCAGCCCCCGTATCCTACGCGCCAATCGTCGGCACGGGACAGGAGCCGCCCGACATTCCGGCACCGTTCATCGACTCTATTTACGAGGTACCGGATTCGACGGTCGTGCTACGCTGGTCGCTCGATCCGGTGCAGGACGAAACGGTCATCGGGCAAATTATCGGCTTCGAAGTGGAGCATTCGCTGGTGGCAGACGCAGGCTACAGGTCGATAGCAGGGCGACTGCCTGCGGGTACGCGCCAGTGGGAAGAAACCATCGACGACGGACGGCTGCACTACTACCGGGTGGCCGCCGTGGACAGCGTCGGTCGGAGGGTGAGGTCCACGCCGCGCTCCATCATGCTGATCGACAGCATGCCGCCGGCGCCGCCCGAGGGTCTAACCATGGAGGTCGATCGGGAGGGGGCCGTGCTGCTCACGTGGCGAGCGAATACAGAGCCTGATTTCGCCAGTTATCGAATCTTCTTCGCTCACGGACCCAAGGCGCTACCACAACGCAAGAATCGCTTCCCCGTGAGAGATACGGCTTTCGTGGATACATTGAACCTCGTCAATTATGGCGACTCGGCCTACTACCGCCTAGCGGCACTGGACATTCGTGGCAACGTAAGCGAATTGTCGGCCCCCGTCGCATTGGCCCTACCCGACGTGGCGGTACCTCTCGCGCCGGTCTTGGTTTCCGCCGAGGGAGATACGAGTGGTGTGCGCATTACTTTTCAGCCCTCGTCCTCGACAGATGTCGTCGACTACCTCTGGCAGCGGCGGCTCTTGGGGACACAAGACTTTATCACCTTCCGGGAGCAGGATTCGGCTTTCGCCAAAACGGGGCTCTTTGTCGACGACGTCGGCCCGGGCGGCAGCACCTACGAGTACCGGGTCGAGGTCCGCGACGAGATGGCCTTCCGGTCATTCAGCAACGTGGTCCGCGGGACGCACTTCCTACCTCCAGTCCTCCCTCCGATCACTAGCCTTTCGGCAAAACGCGACCCCGAGACCAACGTCCTCCAGCTCACGTGGCAGTACGACCTCGACCGGCGCCTGGCCCGCTTCCGGATCGTGCGCGCCGTCGCGGATCGTCCGTTCGAGACGCTCAGCCTCCTGGACATCGACCAAATCTCGCGCAAGGGCCCCAACCGCAAGGACGGCAGCTACCTGTGGCGCATCGAGGACAAAACCGCCAATCTCGGCACCGAATATCGCTACGGCATCCAAGCGGAGAGCGCGGATGGGCGAGTGAGCAAAATTGTGGAGTTATGACATATACGCCAACTATTAAGTATTTTTTCCTGCTGCTGGTAGCTTTCCATCTGATAGGTCAAGCGAGCGCTCAGTTCGAAGAATTTGTCTGGGGTCGATCCTGGAGGAGTGATGAAGAGTAAGCTGGAAAACTTTGTTCTCGATACGGAACGCGCGAAAGGGTATGGAATTACTATCATTCACGACAAGTTTGGCGGAAGTCCGTCGGCGCACACAGCAGCCCCCGGGAATACTGGTGCTGATATCGTGTTTTACTTTACTTACAGTATGGATGTCTTGGGTACGCTCCAAAATCTTCGGGTAAAAACTAGTATTGCGTTCAGCTTTGACAATACAGCTGAGATTGAGGTTGCCACTTCAACCGGATTCTTCGGTAAAGAAGGAGATTATTACGAACGCGTACTGGCTGGCGTTGCGGCTGGTATAGCGGTCGCTAAGCCAATTCAGGCAAACATTCAGCGGAATGCGCCCAGTACTGGTCCTTTTAATGGGGATGTGTTATGGCCAGAAAACAATGACTACGCTGTAGAAGATGAGGCGTTTTATAATGTTGTCCGATCTACTACTAATACTATTAATAGCCATCTACGTACGTATAGCCGGTCCGCAGCCTTCTTGTTAGACCCGAAACAGCGGGCATCTGTAATTGCTTACCATGGCATCTCAGACGCTTCTGTTATAGCAGTCCGTGACGCCATGGATAATTATTACAAAGAGGTGAGCCGAGCTAAGGTGTCAGAAATTCGGTACCCTAACGATAGGACATCGAACTATACCCTGTTCCCTTTTTCATGTGGCGACATAACAAATGCGTGCATGGATTTTGCAAAATTGTATCTAGTGAAGTCATTGGAAGACAGTCGTTATGGACCTTATTTGGGTGACTTTGCACTGCATGTCCACGGTGGAAGTCAACTGATGCGCCCGTTAAATGAGCTCTATAAGATTAAAAATAATGATAACAAGCTAAAATTTGAGTATGACTATAACCTCACATTCTTAAACAGCACACAAGGATCTATTGATTTCCCGCTTTTTGATCTCGCCGGAGCCGGGATCTCTGGGAGTGAAAGCGTTCTGCGCGTTAACAATAAGTCTGTCCCTGCCTGCAAGTATGAGGCTGCCGTAGGCAGTATAGGGGCAACAGCAGGTATAGGAGCGGCCTTTTCGATTCGCTCACCAATTAGCTATACCGCCTCAGTCAATCCTGATCCAACGAATCAAAGTCTTAATACCGATGGTTTTGCGGGTGAGTTCATACCCCCATCTGAGCTACACAAGACCTCATATCTTACGTATGCGGGAGGGATTTCTGGCGGTGCGGAAGTCATTGCAGCTGAGGCAAATTATGCTATAGGAAAATTCATCTATATCCCTACAGCTTACGTTGTAGGGCCAATGGATCCATGGCCCACGCACAAGCGAACTATGTTGTTTGGTGCATCAGGGCCAAATTTAACGGTCGGACCTTCTCTGGCCGTTAAGCTGGCTGGCGTAGACCTCGACGTAGCTGTTGGAATATCCAGGCCAATCGTAACCCAGTATTCTGGTTGCAGGAAAGCCGTGGCAGACTACTTGAGTCTCTATTCCCAGCTAGAGTTGGAGCCAGTATATGGCCCCTATATTATCACTTTCCCGAACGACCTTCACCTTGCGGGTACACTTACTAATCAAGACAACGAAGTAAACGATTTCATCAATCTCTTAACAATGTTGGCTTCGCAAGCCCCATCGCAAACGAGGATCAAGATTCAACCCTACCTCACGACCGCCGCCATCGCCGAAAAAGACCGCGACATTCTAGAGGCCAGCGTTTTGCAGCGGCGTAAGTTTATCGAGCGGGAAGTGGCCAAGCGCATAGGCAGTAGCTACCCAGCACGCAAGGTGGATTTAAAGTTTGATTTGCCTGACGTGGAGACGATACAGCCACCCGCGCCGAGAGGGAGTATGTACAGCCACCCGAAACACAAGCCTGCCGAAGGCGTTTACCTCTTCATAACGGTCACGCAGTAGCCCCTTCATGACTCACACCCCGCACGCCACGCCCCTACCTTCGCCCGTGCCTTGCGTCCAGATAGCCACGTCCCTGCTCAAAACCTCCTGGCCTCGCAGGTTCGGGCGCCGACGCTCGCCCTATTGCTACTAGGCAGCACGGCGTTCGCTGAGTCCGTCGTCCCAAAGCATCGACCGCACGACGCCGCGCACCCAGCATCAGTTTTGGCGCAAGCCCTCGACCCCCTACCCGCCGCTGTCGACACCAGCATCTCCCTGGCCCACCTCAACGTCGCCGTCTCCGCCCAACGCCTCCGTCGCCAGCCCATCGGCAGCACCGGCCAGACCTGGCGCACCATCCCGCCCAACCAAGCCCGGCCCCTGTCGTTCTCCCTACGCACTCCCCCGCCTAACCTTCGGGCACAGCGCGATGAAACTAACTCTGCTCGGCTCTTTAGCTTCGCCTCTCTAGACCCATACTGTGCACCCGGCGAAATGCACCCGATGAACCCCCTCTCCAAACTCTTCGGCGGCAAGAAGCCCCCCGAAACGACTGACGTCAATCCCTCCCACGCCCACCCAACCCCCAAACCCACCGCTGCCACCTTCGCCCAACTCGTCGAGCGCCACGCCGGGCTCTCCTACGAGAAGCAACACCTCCTGTCCGACCTCATCGGCGCCAGCGCCTGGCAACTCGACATGGCCACCGGGGACATTAGTTTTGGAGACATCCGCCTCCCGATCCAGATCATCGGATCGCTCGCGTTCGCGGAAAACTCGTGGATGTGGGCCTGGGCCAACACCGCGAGCGGGATGCCGGAGGCGCTACTCGTACAGTCGCATCGGCTGCGGGAACTAGGTGAGGCCAGAGGCATCACTGAGCTTACCCAGCCGAACTTCGCCGCCACGCCAGGAATCGAACATCGCATCGGCATGCTGGCCGCCGGTGAGTTTGGAGCGAGCAGCTACTACAGCGCCAACTACGGCAAAGGCACCCTGGTGGTCACCATCGACAGCGACCAGATCGCCAAAGTCGACCCCGACGCCGTGCCCCGCGTCGCGACGATCTTCCCACAACTCATCAGCGCCATCGAGCTCGACCACCGCAATGCGCTGATCAATTAACTCATCGACCGCGGCTTCGAGCTGAAGGTCGAGCCGCGACGGGTAGAAGGCCTGCGGAATGACCAGCCAAGAGAGGCGGAGTTTGACGAGATAGGCAGGATGACGAGCCTACGGGGTACAGCCGGGGGCCAGGATCGATAGGGCGGCAGCGCACTTGCCAGCTTTTCACTTTTCAAATTTTAATGCGCCTCCAGCCAATTCTCCCCCACCCCACTCTCCACCAGCAACTTCACCTTCAGATCCGGCATTGCGCCCTCCATTTCTTCTTTGACCAATTTGCGTAAGGCATCCACTTCACTTCGCTTCGCATCGAACACCAATTCGTCATGTACTTGAAGGGTTAGTAAGCTCTCCATCCCCTCTCGCTTCATACGGCTGTGCACGTTGATCATCGCGAACTTCATCAAGTCGGCGGCCGTGCCCTGGATGGGCGTGTTGACGGCGTTGCGCTCCGCGTAAGAGCGGAGGTTGCCGTTGGCGGAGTTGATGTCGCGCAGGTAGCGGCGGCGCCCGAGCAAGGTCGTGACGTAGCCTTGTTTGCGCGCCAGCTTGACCTGGCTGTCCATGTAGGCCTGGAGCTGGTGGTAGGTCTCGAAGTACTTCTTGATCAGTTCCCCGGCCTCCTTGCGGTCGATCTCCAATTCGTTGGCCATCCGGTTGGCCCCCGCACCGTAGATGATACCGAAGTTGACGGTCTTCGCCTTGCGGCGCTGGTCGTCGGTGACCTCCTCGTAAGGGACGCCGTACACGAGGGCAGCCGTAGAGCGGTGGATGTCCTGGCCGGAGTTGAAGGCCTCCAGCATCTGCTCCTCCCCGGCGATCTCGGCGATGAGGCGGAGTTCTATCTGCGAGTAGTCCGCCGAGACGATCACGTGGTCCTTGCTGTGCGGAATGAAGGCCTTGCGGATCTGCCGCCCGACGTCGGTGCGCATCGGGATGTTCTGCAGATTTGGATTACTGCTGCTCAAACGTCCCGTCGCGACCGCTGCCTGGTTAAAACTGGAGTGGATGCGATTGTCACGAGGACTGAGCAGCTTCGGCAAGGCATCGACGTACGTACCACGTAGCTTAGACAACTGTCGGTAATCCAGTATTTGCTGCGCGACCGGGTGCTCTTTGGCGACGGACTGCATCGTGAATTCGTCTGTTTTGTACTGCCCACTTTTCGTCTTGCTGCCCTTGTAGGGTACGTTAAGTGTGTCGAATAGCATTTCACCGACTTGCTTAGGTGAGTCGATATTAAAGGGCTGTCCGGCGGCTGCATAGATATCGTCTTGCAGCAAAGCTTGACTCTGCATCAACTCCTTAGAATACTCTTCCAAGAATTCCACGTCTAAGGCGACACCATTGTACTCCATATCTCGTAGCACATATACTAACGGTGCTTCTACTTTCTCGTACAGCTCGTCCATCTCCTCGCTCTTCAGCTTCGGACGAAGTAGGTCGAATAAGCGCAGCGTAATGTCCGTATCCTCTGCTGCATACTGTGCGGCAACGGCAACTTCTACATCGCGCATCGTGCCTTGATTCTTCCCTTTCTTTCCGATCAATTCTTCAATCGGTTGTGGTGAATACTTGAGGTAGGTCTCGGACATATACGTGAGGTTGTGACGCAGCTCCGGACTCAAGACATAGTGCATCAGCATCGTATCCTCGACCGGGCCGGCGAGGTCGATGCCGTACCACTTCATCACGATCGCGTCGTACTTGAGGTTCTGACCAATCTTCGGCTTGCTCTCATCTTCGAGGATATCTTTAAAGCGAGCGGCAATAGCTTTCGCCAAAACCTGATCCGCGGGCACTGGCACGTAGTAACCCACCTTATGTTCTACCGAGAAGGCCATGCCTACCAACTCTACCTCATTCGGATCGATCCCTGTGGTCTCCGTGTCGAAACAGATCTGGGGGGCTTTCGCCAAAACCTGCAGCAGGTCGAGCATTTGCTCCTCGGTTTCGATCAAGTGATACGCCTGATCTGTGGTGGACATATTGTGGTTGGCCACGGAGTAGGCCGGCGGACCTTTGGGTGCCGTCACCGTCTTTGAAGCCTTCCCCCCAGTAGCATTGCCGAATAAATCGACCCCCTGCTTAGCCGATGGCACAGACGACACGTCGCTCCCTCCGGGGGAAGGGGGGGACTGCCCCTGCTCAGCCGATCGCACAGACGACCCGTCGCCCCCTCCGGGGCAAGGGGGGGACTGCCCCTGTCCAGCCCCCACGCCATCCGTTTTGGCGACAGCTGAACCTTGCACCGGACTAAACAAGTCTATCGCCCCGCTACTCGCAGGCACCGTCATCCCTGCATCGGCGGCACCCAAAATTGCCTTCGCCAGACCCCGAATCTCAAATTCTGCAAACAGCTCCGCCAGCGCTTCCTTGTTCATCGGATCGACGCAGAACTCCTTCTCGTTAAACTGCACCGGTGCCCCTACATCGATGGTCGCCAGCTTGTAGCTCATCCGCGCCAGGTCCTCCTGCTCGGTGAGGCGCTTTGAGTTGACGCCCTTTACCGTCTCCTTCTTAGCCAGGATCTCCTCGAGGCTCCCGAACTCCTTCAGCAGCTTGGCCGCCGTCTTCTCGCCGATGCCCTTGACGCCGGGGATGTTGTCGGACGCGTCGCCCATCAGCGCCAGGATGTCGATGACCTGCTCGGGCCGTGCGATGTCCCACTTGTCGAGGATGTCCTGCTTCCGCAAAACCGTCACGCCGCTCCCCATTCGACTCGGGCGGTACTGATGGATGTTGTCCGACACCAACTGCCCGTAATCCTTGTCGGGCGTCACCATAAACACCTCGAAACCCTCGGCCTCCGCTTGTTTGGCGAGCGTACCGATGACGTCATCGGCCTCGTAGTTGTCGACCACCTTGACGGGGATGTTCATCGCCTCCACGATCTGGCGAATGCGGGGTAGCGCGGCGCGGATGTCCTCTGGTTGCTCCTCGCGATTGGCCTTGTACTCGACGTACATCTCGGAGCGGAAGGTCTGGCCCGACGGGTCGAACACCACCGCGATGTGGCTCGGATTGGCCGTCTGCAACAGGTCCCACAGCATCCGCGTAAAGCCGACGATGGCGCTCGTGTTGACGCCTTTGGAGTTGATGAGCGGTCGGTCGCGGAAGGCGAAGTGGTACTGATACACGAGGGCGTGGCCGTCGAGGAGGTAGAGAACTTTGGCGGGCATTGGGCGAAAGTAAGTGCGCGCACGCACCGCTGAGGGTGGCGCTTTAGATTCGAGCACCCACCTGGACGCCAGTTGGGTGTAGCCGCTCACCGTCGTTACAGCTACCAAGCCCACCAACAGAGAGGAGGCCGATACCCTGTCCTACGATAAAACCAGCTGGATCGATCACTGCCGCCTACACCAACCCTACCCTGCCCGCATAGCGCTACAGATTACCAAGAAGCGCTCTATAGCTTGCGGGCCTTCCTTCTCGCGCCCCCCTGTGTCAATCGCTAAGCGAATGATATGTGCCGCCTCACTCTTCCCCCACGTACGCCCCGCCCACGACGCCCTGCCGCAACCAGCTGTCTTCGTTGTGCTCGTCCCAATCGAGGGCGTACAGCTCGAGGCGCTCGATAATACCGACGAGCTTGTCACCGTAGGCCTTATCGGTGGCGTAGCCGCACTGGCGCAGGCCGTGCGCCCACGAGGCGTAGTCGGTCACGGCGTGCTCGAAGAGCCGGGCGTAGCGCTCCGAGCCGCGCAGGAAGTCGGAGTGGTCGCGGAAGGAGTCCTCGATGTTGTCGTAGGCGCGAAAGCAGCTCTCAACGAGCTTGCCCTTCGCGTCGAGGTCATCGTCTTTGTGCTTGACGGTGCGGCCCGTCCAGTAGCTCTTGCACTTGATGCCGAAGTAGTTGTTGCCCGAGCGCGCGATCGGGGCGCGGCCCCAGTTGGACTCCAGGATGGCCTGGGCGGCGGTGATGCTCGCCGGCACGCCCGTGCGGATCCGCTCTTGGATAGCCATATGGGCTACGGCGCGCACGAAGGCGTCTTCGGCGAGCCAGGCTGGGAGCGTCGGGCGGGCGGGCGGATCGGTCGCGAGCGGCGGGGCGGGCGTCGTGGCGCGGACGAGAGACGCGCTCGCTACCAGCAGCGCGATAGTGGCCAGGCACAGGAGCCTCAGCAGAAAAGCGGCACTGAGGCCGGAGGGTGTGGGGGTGTGGTTCATAGCACCCCGTTGTACTGAAAACAGGGTCCTTAGGTTTTGCCGCAAGGCCCCTCACGACGGCTGAAATCTATGAAAGCAGGGAGCTACGCACTGCTTTGGGAGACACTCCCGACCGCTTTCTCGCAGGAGAGTACCGCTTTCGCGAAAACCAGACCGCTGCCTAAAGCCAAGGTGCCCGCGATACTTCGTGGAAAACTCTTCGTCACTAGGCCTGGCGCGGCATTGAGTACGCGGCACTCGCCGCTGTGGCGCATGTTCGGACACGGCGTCTACCAAGCCATCTGTCGCCCGTACCGCCAATGGCGTACTAACCTTGCGGAAAGAGAAAACCCAGCGATACATTTGTGGCGCGCTTGCCCAGCGAAGGAAATAAGGCCAACCCTGCCGCGGCCAGACATCGACCGCGCTTTTAGCAATTGACAAAATGACGAACGCACCCACACTTAGCTCGCGCTACTCCGACGAGGACCTCGAGCAGTTTCGCACCCTCATCGCGAAGAAGCTCCGCAACGCCCACTCGGACCTCGAGTTTTACAAGGACTCCATGCAGGAGATGGCCGACAGCCCAGAGTCCAAGGTCAAGGGCCTCGACGACGGGACGGGCTCGGCGGAGACCGAGCGCCTCAACGACCTCGCCGGTCGCCAGCAGAAGCTCATCCGCCACCTGGAGGCCGCCATGGACCGGATCGACAACAAGGTCTACGGCGTGTGCCGCCAAACGGGCGAACTCATCCCGAAGCAGCGCCTCCTGGCCGTGCCGCACGCGACGCTCAGCATGGAGGCCAAGATGGCCCGCTAAGACAGCACCCGACCACTGGGGTCGGTATGCTTGCAGTGGCCAGACCTTGAGCGGCTACACGGTGTGGTCGCGGGGCCGTTATTTTGCGCCGCGCCATCCAGCGTCCATCTAGCTTCTCGACTTGAAACGTTCTGCCTTCGTTGTTCTTTTGGTGGCGGTCGTCTTGCTCGTCGATCAGGCCGTCAAGATCTGGGTCAAGACCCACATGGTTTACGCCTCGGAGTTTCCGCTGCTGGGTCAGTCGTGGGCCTTCTTCCGTTTTATCGAGAACCCAGGGATGGCCTTCGGGATTGAATTCGGGGGCGCGTACGGCAAGCTGGCGTTGAGCATGTTTCGTGTCATCGCGGTAGCTTTTCTGGGGTACCTCATTTATCAACTCATCCAGGCGCGGGCAGACCGTGGCCTGTTGGCCTGCTTTGCGTTGATCCTGGCGGGCGCAGTCGGCAACATCGTCGACTCGGCTTTTTACGGTGTCCTCTTTTCGGACAGCGGCTACCACGTGCCAGCCACGATGTTCCCGCCGGAGGGTGGCTACGCGGGGTTTATGTACGGGCACGTGGTGGACATGCTGTACTTCCCACTGTTCGAGGGGGTCTTCCCGACTTGGCTGCCCTTGTGGGGTGGGGAGCCGTACCTCTTCTTTCGACCGGTGTTCAACATTGCCGACGCCGCAATCTCGATGGGGGTTTTCTGTTTGCTGATCTTCTACCGCGACTTCTTTAAACAAGACGTAGCGCCAGTGACACCCGCCGAGTCCGCGAAGGTGGACCTCGTCAACGCTGAGGTACTTTGAGCGAGATCGTCGTAGCGGCCAAGCCAGCAGCTCGTACGGCCGAGGAGGTGCGGCGACGTACGCTGCTCGTCGTCGGGATCGTGGCCACCGTACTCATCGTCGATCAGCTGACGAAGATCTGGGTCAAGACCCACATGACGATCGGGGAGGCATTTGGGCCGGGGTGGTTCTTGGTGCACTTCGTCGAGAACGAGGGCGCGGCCTTCGGGACGAGTTTTGGCGGAAGCTGGGGGAAGGTGCTGCTGACGCTGGTACGGGTGGTCGCCATCGGGGGACTCGTCTACCTGCTGCGGACGATGATCCACAAGCGCGAGACGAAGGCGGGGCTGCTGGTCGTATTCGGGCTCATCACCGCCGGGGCGATCGGGAACGTGATCGACTCGATGTTTTACGGACTCGTCTTCTCGGCGAGCACCTACGGCGAGGTGGCGACGTGGGTGCCGTTTGGAGAGGGATACACCACGGTGCTGAAGGGGCATGTGGTGGACATGCTGCACTTTCCACTGATCGATACGGTGTGGCCTGCGTGGGTGCCAGTGGTAGGCGGGTCGCGGCTGGAGTTCTTTAAGTATATCTTTAACGTGGCCGATGCGGCGATCTCGGTGGGGGTAGCGTGCTTGCTGCTCTTTTACCGGGGCACGTTGAAGTAAGCAATTTCCGATTTCTACCTTTTGTTTGGAATAAGCCACAAGCCCGACACTACTTTGCAACACGCACGCGGGGTACCGGGTTAGACCTACGACGCGCGAGCCGCGCCCAGCACACCGCCCATGTTTCAGTCTATCTGGCAAGACATCCAGCAGCAGTTCCGCTCCGGGAACCGCGTCACGCAGCTGATCATCCTCAACGTGATCGTCTTCGTGGTCTTTGGGTTCCTAAAGCTCATCTCCCGCGGGGTCGATGGTGGCGCCTTCGCGGGCGAGATCGAGAACTTCTTCGCGTTTTCGAGCGACTGGTGGCACAACCTCACCCACCCGTGGAGCCTCTTCACGTACGCGTTCCTGCACGCCGGGCTCGGACATATTTTCTGGAATATGATCCTGCTCTACTGGTTCGGGCGCATCGTCGGCGACTTGATCGGCGACAAGTACATCCTCCCCTTGTACTTGCTCGGTGCGGCAGCGGGAGGCCTGGTCTTCTGGGGGACGTCCGGCTTTTACGCCAGCGGCAACTTCATCGTTGGGGCGAGCGCGAGCGTGATGGCGTTTATCGTAGCGGCGGCGATTTACGCACCGGACTACGTGTTTCGGCTGATCCTCATCGGAGAAGTGCGCCTGAAGTACATCGCGTTGGCCATCTTGCTGATCGACATTTTCGCCTTCGGCACGGACGGCAATGCTGGCGGACACTTCGCGCATATTGGCGGAATGTTGATGGGGTACATCTTCGTAACGGCGCTAGGGAATGGCTATGACTTGGCTGCGCCCATCAACCGGACAATCGACTCGGTGACGGGCTTCTTCGAGCGCCTCACACAAAAGTCCGCGCCGCGCCGTCCGGCCACCCGCGTCTCCAATCGCCCGAAGTCGCCCGTCGGCTACGAGTCCTCGCGTCGTGGCAACGCCAGTATCACCTCGACGCGCCCGCCGAAATCCAACGGCGGCGGGGTGTCCCATCAGGAGCAGCTCGACATCATCCTCGAGAAGATCAAGGCCTCCGGCATTAAGAGCCTCAGCGCGGAGGAGCGGGAGTTTTTGAGCCACGTAAGCCGGGAGAGCTAGTGAATCGCTTGGCTTGGTGGGCCAACGTCGGTCTGGCGGTGGCGACGCTGATTGCTTATGTATCGCCGTGGGTACCGCCGACGACGCTGTGGCCGGTCTCGTTTGCGGCACTCGCCTACCCTACGTTCGTGTTGCTCCACCTGGCGTGCATCGGCTGGTGGCTGATTCGTGGGCGCAAACGCGTGTGGTTGAGCCTGGTGACCTTGCTGTTGGGCGGGGGTTATTTGCAGGAATACATAGGTTTTGGCGAAAGCCGTGACCCGAGCGCCGAAGCAGCAGGCGCGAAGACCTTAACGCTCGTCAACTACAACCTGCTGGGTGGGAACGCACTGTACGACGAGGACGAGGACGCCTTTCGGCAAAACATGCGAGCCTTCTCGGCGTGCGTGCTCGACGGAACCGACGTGGTAGCTTTCGAGGAGACGCCATTTAACCCGGATGTGCGTCGCGAACTCACACGAAGCCTAGACGCAGCGGGCGTCGAGCACCACTACTTCGCCAAGGACATGGTGCTCAGTCTACACGCGCGGTACCCGCTCCTAAACCCCAGGGTGGAGCACAAGTACAACGACTACAATGGGATTCTTACGGCGCTGATCGTCCCTACGCCGGGGGATACGTTTCGGGTGTTCGCGGTCCACCTGCAGAGCAACAGCGTCCGCCTAAACGCGCGTTCGGTGATCCGAGACGCGGCCAACGCCAGTCGCGAGGCCTACTGGCAAGTCAAGGCTGTGGCGGCGAATTACCGTGGGGCGGCTCGCAAGCGAATGGCGCAGGCCCGGCAACTGCGCAAGTCGATTGAGGCAAGCGCACATCTCGTGCTGATCCTCGGAGACTTCAACGACACGCCGCTCTCGTACGCCGTCAACGAGATCGAGCGCGGCGGCGTCGAGGATAGTTTTCGCGAAAGCGGGAAGGGGCTGGGGATCACGTATCCAGGCACGATCCCAGGTCTGCGGATCGACTACCTGATGGGGAGTGCGGAGCTCGATTTTAGCAGCAGCGAAGTGCTGGACTGCGACTGGAGTGACCACAAGGCGGTGCGGGCGGTGGTGAGGTATTGAGGATGGCTTTGTCGGAGGCCGCCCCCTACCTTCGCCCCACAATGCCCCCCCCTCAAGCTCCACGACACCCTCTCGCGGCCACAAGGTCGACTTCGAACCGCTCCACCCCGGCTTTGTCGGGATGTACGTCTGCGGACCGACCGTCTACAGCCCCGCGCACCTCGGCAACTGCCGCACCTTCGTGAGCTTCGACGTCATCTACCGGACCTTGCTTTTCCTCGGCAACCGCGTGCGCTACGTGCGCAACATCACCGACGTCGGGCACCTGCTCGACGATGGCGAGGACCGCATGTCGAAGGGTGCCCGTGCGCAGCAACTGGAGCCGATGGAGGTCGCCCAGCAGCACACCGTCGGCTTCCACGATATGCTGCGAAGCTTTAATTGCCTGCCGCCGTCTATCGAGCCGAGGGCCACGGGACATATCCCGGAACAGATCGAGATGGTGCAGGAGATCATCGACAATGGCCTAGGCTACGAAGCCAACGGTTCGGTGTACTTCGACGTGCCGGCCTACATCGCGAAGCATGGGACCTACGGGGAGCTCAGCGGTCGCAAGGTGGACGACCTGCTGGCGGAGAGCCGCGAGCTCAAAGGCCAACAGGAGAAGCGGCACCCGGCCGACTTCGCGATCTGGATGCGGGCGCAGCCGGATGTCTTACAGCACTGGAAGTCGCCTTGGTCGGAAGGCTTCCCGGGCTGGCACCTCGAGTGCTCGGCGATGAGTCGCAAGTACCTCGGCGAGACCTTCGATATTCACGGCGGCGGCAACGACCTGAAGTTCCCGCACCACGAGAACGAGATCGCGCAGAACGAGGCGAGCTGCGGTCAAGGCGGCGCGCGCTACTGGCTGCACACCAACATGCTCCTGCTCAACGGCAAGAAGATGTCTAAGTCGGACGGCAACCACATCACGACCGACGAACTTCACAGCGGCAACTCCGAGCACGTCTCGAAGGGCTACTCTCCGATGGCGGTGCGGTTCTTCTTTCTACAGGCGCACTACGGCTCGCCGCTCGACATGTCGGACGATGCGCTGGCCGCCGCCGAGAAGGGCTACCAGCGTCTCATGGAGGCTATGAAGAGAGCCGCGGAGGTGACGCCTTCCGGCAAAACTGGCACCCCCCTCGACGCCGAACTCTCCAAATCACTCGACGAGGCCACCGCGCACCTGGCCGACGACTTCAACACGCCGCGCGCCCTGGCCAGCCTCTTCGAAACCGTCGCCACGATCAACGCCCTCGCCGACGGCCACCGCAAGCTGGAGGAGGCGAGTGCGGCAGGTTTTGCGGAAACGCTCCAACGCATGCGCGCTATCGTCACCGATGTGCTCGGCCTCACGACGGCTACCGACAGCGGCAATGGTTCAGAGGCGGCCCGCCTCAACGGACTGATGGACCTCGTGCTCGACCTCCGTGCCCAGAGCCGCCAGGACCGCAACTGGACGATCGCCGACAAAATCCGCGACCGCCTCGCCGAACTCGAAATCGAGGTCAAAGACGGCAAGGACGGCAGCAGTTTCGCGCTGAAGTAGTGGCGCTCGACCAAAGCTACCGGACCTTCGTGGCGAATCACCCCAGGGCGAGCGTCTGGCACGACGCGGACCTCCTGGAGGCGCTCGCTTCGCCCGCCCGGCGCGAGCACATGGACTACGCTGGCGTGTATGAGGCGGGGCGACTGGTGGCGGTATGGCCGTTTTGCCGAAAGGCGCGCATCGATGGCTGGGTGATTACGCTGCCGCCACTGATGCGCTACTGCGGTCCGTTGTGTGCTGAGGATTGGCTGGAGCAACGTGGTCTGCCGGCGGCGCTCGGGGAACTGTGGGTTGCCTTGCTCTACGGGGCAGATGGTGGACGAGCTGCGCGCTTCCGCTCACTAGACCAGGCCTGGCCCTTCGATCCTGCGCAGCTACCGAAGCCCGCTGAGTGGCCACTATTCGCGGCTCCACGCCCGACGCA
This sequence comes from Lewinellaceae bacterium, assembly GCA_963837005.1. GTDB lineage: Bacteria > Bacteroidota > Bacteroidia > Chitinophagales > Saprospiraceae > CALDTK01. The sequence goes on along the minus strand of CAWIMC010000020.1, from coordinate 45,066 downwards.
CATCGCTGACCTCCGGGGCGGCCCAGACCAGCTCACGGCCGCGCAATCGAAGCAGATGCGCTACGATCTGCGGCGGGCGGGGCGCACGCTCCGGTCTGCGGTCGTGCACCAACTCTCGGCGGCGGCGGAGGCCCTGCTCGGAGCACCCTACCGGCGGCAGGGGGTAGCGCAGCCGTTTGGCGTAGAGTCGCTACGCGCACTCTTCGCGGCGCTCGGACCTGCCGAGCGGATTGCCTGCATCGAGGTACGCAACGACGGCCGGGAGCTACAGGCCTGCGCCATCGTGCTCGCCGACGCGCGAACTGGCTACGCACTGCTCACCGCCGTTGCGGAGGAGGCGCGGGCCCTGAGCGGCGGGAGTTACGCGATGTACGGCGGGATGCGCTGGGCGATGGAGCGGGGCTGTGCGCACTTTGATTTTCTCGGAAGCGCAACGCCGGGCATTGCCGACAACTTCAGGCGTTTGGGGGGCGTGGCCCAGGCGTACAGTCTCGTGCACGTCGACGTGACGTGGTGGACGCGGGCATGGCGGGAGTGGAAGCGTGCTAGAAAGGAGACGAGTTCGTATTCGGCCGCCGAGTCGATCGAGAAATGAGAGACCATTCACGAAGACCTCCGCAAGCACCTCGAGGGCGACGACCTCGACGCAGCCAAGATCAGTGAGTTGATAGTCAAGCTCGGCGAGTCCACCGGCCCTGGTGGCCGCTGGCAAGAAGATGGGCGGCAAGAAAACGGCTTTACCTCACAGGCTGGAGGTCTACACAAGGCGCCGTACGGCGGGGCGATCAGCACGAGGTGTCGGTGGCCCTGTCGTCGGTTTGGCGAAAGCCGACACCGCGCTATGACCCCTCGGCGTAGCTTGAGCCGTATGCGCCACTTCGCTTTTTTACTCGCCTGCCTTTGGACGACGGCCTTGTGCGCTCAGGCACTCAACTTCACTGCACGATGGGCTACGCATCCGACTGCGTCGCCGCTCGAGTACGGGGTATTCCACTTCCGTAAAACCCTCGACGTAGGGGCTACTCCGCCGACGGCCTTTCCGGTGTACGTGTCGGCGGACAACAGGTACAAGCTGTACGTCAATGGCGTGCTCGTCTCGCTCGGCCCGACGCGGGGAGACCTGCTGCACTGGCGCTACGCGAAGGTTGATCTGGCACCTTACCTACGGGCCGGCACCAACGTAATTGCGGCTACGGTATGGAACTTCGGCGAGCACAAACCGGCGGCGCAAATCAGTCTCTCGACAGCCTTCCTGCTGCAGGTCGTCGATGAGGATGGCGTACCGGTGCGACATGCGTTGAACTCCGGGAAGGACTGGCAGGTGCACCACAACCTGGCCTACAGTCCTGAACTCACTTCGGGACGGGTTTTGCAGACCTATGCCGTGGTTGGCCCGAACGACATCGTCGATGCGGCTGCTTATCCCTGGGGCTGGCAGATGGGTACGGACACCGCGACCTGGGTTTTGGCGAAAGCTGGCCCCGCAGCCAACACCTACGGCAACGGCACCGACGGCGGGCGCTACTTGGTACCGGATACGCAGGCACCGCAACGCATGGACACGACGCCCTGGGGGCGCTTCCGACGCGCAGATACCGGCAACACGACCGGCAGGCAACCGCGCGTGGACACGACCGCGGGTGGTGTGCTAGAGGCACTAACCGTACCGCCACGCACGACGATGACAGTCTTGCTGGATCATGCAGTGCTGGCCACTGGTTACCCGGCGTTTGCAGCCAGCGGCGGTGCGGGCGCTACGGTGGAGGTGAGTTACGCGGAGGCGATGGTCGATGCGGCGGGACAGAAGGGGCACCGCGACAGTATAGCCGGGCGGCGTTTGGTTGGCTTTACGGATCGCTACGTACTCGACGGTAGCAAGAACCGACGTTTCGAAACTTTGTGGTGGCGCACCTGGCGGTACATCGAGCTCCGGATCGTGACAGGAAGCGAGGCCGTCGAACTGTCTGGTTTTGCCGCAAGGCGCACCGGCTATCCGCTGGTACAGACCGCGACGATCGACACGGATGTGCCCTGGATAAACGATGTCTGGGAGACGGGCTGGCGGACGCAAGAACTTTGCGCACACGAGACCTTCGTCGACTGTCCGTACTACGAACAGTTGCAGTACGTTGGGGACACGCGGATACAGGCCTTGATCACGCTGTACAATACCGGAGATGCGACCTTAATGCGACGCGCGATTCAAGACTTCTCAGATTCGAAACTACCGTTTGGGTTGACGCAGAGCCGCTATCCGAGTGATAAGCTGCAGGTGATCCCGCCGTACAGTTTGGCGTGGGTTAATATGGTGTACGACTACCACCTGCATGTCGATGATGAGGCGTTCGTGCGGGAGCAGCTAGACGGCATTCGAGCGGTGTTGAAGTGGCATAAAGAACAGTTGAACGACAACGGTTTGATGGGCAAGACCCCCTGGTGGAATTTTGTCGACTGGACGGTGGAGTGGCCTTGGGACGAAAGCTTACGGGTGGGTGGTGTTCCGCCGCAGACCGAAGATGGAGAGAGTACGGTCCTGACCTTGCAGTATGCGTACACGCTGGCGCTGGCCAACGAGCTGTTTGGTAGTCTCGACATGGTGGAGGAGGTCGACTCGTTTGCGCTTGCATCCAGTAGTCTGATGAGGAGTACGAACGTGCTGAGGAATTCTGCGTCGAGCATAGGCTACTCCCAGATACACCGCTGGGTAAATCGTACTCTCAACATGCGCAGATCATGTCTGCTCTAAATGAATACTCACTGGTTCCTGCTGGATCAGCACCTCTACATGAAGACTTCGAGGAGGCCGCTCCGGCTTGGCTCGGTCTCGATAGCCTAACGCAATCAACGGTGTACTATGACTTTTTCAAGTTCGAAGCACTAAGATTGGCGGGTGGCAACACGGCCGACGACTACCTCACCCGTCTCGCCCCCTGGCGCACCATGCTCGACCTCGGCCTGAGCACCTTCGCCGAGAAGCCCGAGCCGACCCGCAGCGACTGTCACGCCTGGAGCGCGAGTCCGAGCTACCATTTGCTGAGTTTGGTGGCGGGAATCCGGCCGGCGAGTCCAGGATTTAAGACGGTAGTCATCGCGCCTAGCCTCGGGGAGTTGCGAACCTTCGGTGCCACGATGCCGCATCCGGCGGGAGAGATCCGGGTAAAGTACGAGCGAAATGGGGAGGCGGGACTGCGGGCGGAGGTGGTCTTGCCGAAAGGCGTAGTTGGCGTATTTAGGTGGCAGGGGGAAGAGCGCGAACTACCTGCTGGAGAGACAGTGATTACCTTCTAGTTGCGGCGATTGCTCTTAAAATCGGGACAAGCCCGCCCTCAGAGATAGGCAGCGGCCGATTTGTGGCAACCGTCGTACCGGCAGTTTTTACTTTGTGCCTCCATGCTCCACACCACCCCCGAACACGCCCGCCTCGCCGAACACTACGCCAAGCAGAAACACTGGATGAAGTGGGGTCCCTACCTCTCGGAGCGTCAGTGGGGCACGGTGCGCGAGGACTACTCCGCAGGAGGGGATGTCTGGGAGTCGTTCACGCACGACGAGGCCCGCAGCCGGACCTACCGCTGGGGCGAGGACGGGATTGCCGGGATCAGCGACAACCACTGCAACCTGTGTTTTGGCGTAAGCCTCTGGAACACGCACGACCCGATCATCAAGGAGCGACTTTTTGGCCTTACCGGACCGGAAGGCAACCACGGCGAGGACGTCAAGGAGCTGTACTACTACCTCGACTCTACGCCGACGCACTCGTACATGCGGCACCTGTACAAGTATCCGCAAGCAGCCTTTCCGTACGCAGACCTAGTCAACACAAATGCACAGCGGTCTAAACTCGAATCCGAGTACGAATTACTGGACACAGGAGTCTTTGATAAAGGCAAATACTTCGATGTCTTTACCGAATACGCAAAGGTAGACGAGAGGGATATACTGATCAAACTTACCGTTCATAACCGCGGGAAGGAAGCAGCACCTATTCATGTGTTGCCTACGCTATGGTTGCGCAACAAGTGGTCCTTTGTAGAAGTCGAAAACAAGCCAAGCATCACTTTAGGGGAAGGCAATGAGGATGTCGGCAATGTTGTCGTCTACCACGATAAGATTGGGAGTTACCACCTTTACTTCGAGGCTTGCGATCAGGTGCTCTTTACCGAGAATAATTCTAACGACGAGCGACTCTACGGCACGCCAAACACGACAACGCTCGTCAAGGATAGCATCAATGACGCAGTGGTTGATGGGGACTATAGTTTGGTAACTTCCGTCAAAACCGGCACCAAGTGCAGTCCGCAGTATCGCCTCCACATTGACGGTGGTGGCTCGAGAGAGATTCGTTTGCGCCTTTCGGCAAAACCCGTCACGACAGACCCGCTAGGAAAACCGTTTGAAAAGTGTTTTGCCGAAAGGCGCCAAGAAGCAGACGACTTTTACGACACTCAGCATAACCCAGGACTGAGCGACGACCTCAAGAACATCCAGCGCCAGGCCTTTGCCGGCATGATGTGGTCGAAGCAGTTCTACAACCTCGATATCGAGACTTGGCTCGAAGGCGACCCTAAGCAGCCTGCGCCGCCGGTGGCTCGCGAAAGTGGTCGCAACAGCGAGTGGACCACGCTCTTCAACGAGGAGATCATCTCGATGCCAGACAAGTGGGAGTACCCATGGTACGCCGTGTGGGATTCGGCCTTTCACTGCGTCCCGATCGCGATGATCGACCCGGACTTCGCCAAGAAGCAGCTCATCCTCTTCCTACGCGAGTGGTACATGCGCCCGAACGGCCAGATCCCCGCCTACGAATGGAACTTTAGCGACGTCAATCCGCCGGTGCACGCCTGGGCCTGCATGAAGGTGTATCGCGTCGAAGAAAAGAATACGGGCAAAGGAGACATCGTGTTTTTAAAACGTGTCTTCCAAAAGCTATTAATCAACTTTACCTGGTGGGTGAATAAAGTCGACACCAACGATAACAATATCTTCGAAGGTGGCTTCCTTGGCTTGGATAATATCGGGGTCTTCGATCGCAGTAAGGACATCCCCGGCGGCGGTAGACTCGACCAAGCCGACGGTACGGCCTGGATGGCGATGTACGCGCTCAACATGCTCGACATGGCGCTCGAGATCGCGCAGACCGACAAGAGTTTCGAGGACGTAGCGACGAAGTTCTTCGAGCACTTCGTCCTCATCTCCGAGTCACTCAACCGCATCACCGAGGAGCACCAGGGTGCCTGGAACGAGGAGGAGGGCTTCTTCTACGACATCATCGAGATGCCGGACGGCTCGCGCACGCCGATCAAGATCCGCTCGCTGGTAGGCCTGACGACGCTGTTCGCGACGATGGTCATGGACCGCAAGCGCCTCGAGAACCTCCCGGAGTTCGTGACGCGCTTTAACTGGCACCGCGACCACCGCCCGGCCGGACCGCTGTCGGTGAGCATCAAGGAGTCGCCCGAGACTGGTGATATCCTGCTGGCGCTCGTGCCGCAGGATCGACTCGAGAAGATGCTGAAGGCCTTACTCGACGAGGACGAGTTCTTCGCGCCCGGCGGCATCCGCTCGATGTCGAAAGTGCATCAAAACGGCTATTCGGTCCAGATTGCCGGGGAAGAGTTGGGCCTCAAGTATGAGCCCGCCGAGTCGAGCAGCTACCTGTTCGGCGGCAACTCCAACTGGCGCGGTCCGGTCTGGATGCCGATGAATTATCTGCTCCTCGAATCCCTACGCAACTTCAATCACTACTACCGCGGCGGACTCGACGTACAGTGCCCGACGGGCAGCGGCTTGCAGGTAGACCTGAAGCAAGTCTCGCAGGATATTGCCACCCGCTTGGTGTCGATCTTTACGCAGGACGAGAACGGACAGCGGCGCTCGCACGGGACGGATGACGTGTATCGTGACGATCCGCACTTTAAGGACCTAGTGCTCTTTTATGAATACTTCGATGGGGACAATTGTCGCGGTGTGGGCGCGAGTCACCAGACGGGGTGGACGGGCTTGGTGGCGACTTTGATTGGGGGAATGGGATGAGGGTGCCGTTCCAATCATCTCGTAGCTTCCTACAAGCAGCGACCATCCCCCTCCCGCCGTTAATTTCCTCGGCCAAACCACCCAAACCAAACGCCTCTCACCTGTTTTAGCGAAAGCCCACCCATGCGTCACCTCCTCTTCGTCCTCCTCGCCAGCCTTCCCCTTTTGGTCACCGCCCAACTTGCGCAAACCCACGCCTTCGGCCTGCGCGTCAGCGGCAGCTACGAAGACTACCGCACCGAAAACCGCTTCCGCGCCCTTTACGACCTCTCCTACCGCCTGCCCATCGGCCAGCAGTGGAGCGCCGAACTCACCGCCGGCTACTGGCGCGGCTCCGTCGAAAACGCAGCCACCACCACCCTCGGCCGACAACGCCCGCAGCAGTTCCAGGCTGCCGTCACGCTCCAACGCGAGTGGCAGTTCGCCGACCCGCAGTGGAGCTCCTACGTCGGAGCCGGCATTGGGGTCCTGCACTACAACGCCCGCGGCGTGGGCGGGGCCCTCGACGGAGAGCGCCTCGGCGAGACGACCAACCTCACGCTCCAAGGCATCATGGGACTCCGCTACCGCCTCGAGGAGGCGCCCCTCGAATTCGACTTCAGCCTCCGCCCCAGCTACGAAGGGCGCGGCTTCGGGATCGTGATGCCGGTGAGCATCGGCCTGCGGTACCGGTTTGGAGGGCGCTAAAACGCGCCCCCGTACCTTCGCCCCCCGTGCCCCACCTCCTTCTCCTCACACCGCCCTTCACGCAACTCAACACCCCCTACCCGGCTACCGCCTACATCAAGGGCTACCTCAATACCAAAGGCATCACCGCCGACCAGATCGACCTCGGCCTCGACACCATCCTGGCGCTCTTCTCCAGGGCAGGACTGCAACGGCTCTTCCTCGAAGTCGACCTCGCCGACCTCCAGACCGCCAGCCCCAACGCCCGCCGCATTCACGCCCTGCGCGACGCCTACCTCGACACGATCGATCCGGTCGTCCAATTTCTCCAGGACCAGGACCCGACCCTCGCACACCTCATCTGCGAGCGGAACTTCCTCCCCGAGGCGGCCAAGTTCGCCCAACTCGAAGACCTCGAATGGGCCTTTGGCTCGATGGGGATCCGCGACCAGGCCCGGCACTTGGCGACGCTTTACCTCGAGGACATCAGCGACTTCATCGTCGAGTGCATCGACCCACACTTCGGCTTCAGTCGCTACGCTGAGCGACTCGGGCGAAGCGCCACCTCCTTCGACGAACTCTACCGCGAACTGCAGGCAGCACCGAGTTTCATCAGCGAGGTTATGCTCGAGATCCTCGAGACCCAGGTCGCGGCTTGCGAGCCGACCTTGGTGTGTATTTCCGTGCCCTTCCCCGGCAATCTCTTCGCGGCGCTCACGTGCGGCCGCTACATCAAGACCTACTATCCAGCGGTAAAGGTGTGTATGGGGGGCGGCTTCCCCAACACCGAACTCCGCTCGCTCTCCGATGCGCGCGTGTTCGAGTTCGTCGACTTCATCACCCTCGACGATGGCGAGACGCCGCTCAGCACCCTGCTGGCCTACCTCGACGGCGGTATCGACGCCAGCATGCTCAAGCGGACCTTCATGCTACAGTACGGCACCGTCGTCTACCAGAACGGCAGCCTCCTCCCAGACGTCAAGCAGGCTCACGTCGGGACGCCCGACTATGAGGGGCTTTCGCTAAAACAGTACCTGTCCGTCATCCAGCTCACCAACCCGATGCACCGCCTCTGGAGCGACGGCCGCTGGAACAAACTCACCATGGCGCACGGGTGCTACTGGGGGAAGTGCACGTTTTGCGATATATCGCTCTCCTACATCCGCGACTACGAAGCCTCCTCGGCGACCCTGATCGTGGACCGCATGCAGGAACTCGTCACCGCCACCGGCGAACGCGGCTTCCACTTCGTCGACGAGGCCGCACCGCCAGCCCTCATGAAGGCCGTCGCCCTCGAGATCTTGAGCCGCCGCCTCACCGTGACCTGGTGGACCAACATCCGTTTCGAGAAGAGCTTTACCGCCGACCTGTGCCGGCTCCTGGCCGCCTCCGGCTGTATCGCCGTCTCCGGAGGGCTCGAAGTCGCCTCTGATCGCCTGCTCGAGCTCATCGCCAAGGGCGTCACCATTCAGCAGGTCGCGCAGGTCAACAAACACTTCAACCAGGCCGGCATCATGGTGCATGCCTACCTGATGTACGGCTTCCCGACGCAGACCGCGCAGGAGACCGTCGACTCGCTGGAAGTGGTCCGCCAACTCTTCGAGCACGGCGTCATGCAGTCCGCGTTCTGGCACCGTTTCGCGATGACGGCGCACAGTCCGGTGGGCTTGGCCCCGGCCGAGTTTGCGGTGCACAACCACACGCCCCACGGCACCTTCGCCAACAACGACCTCGAGCACACCGACCCGACGGGCACCGACCACGATCGTTTTGGCGAAGGCCTCAAGAAGTCCCTCTACAACTACATGCACGGCGTCGGCCTCGACTACGATCTGCAGGACTGGTTCGAGCACAAGATCCCGCAGACGCGTCTGCCGGAGGACCTCATCTATTCCTACTTGGTCGAAGAGGTTCGGCTTTCGCCAAAACCTTCCCAGAAGGTGGTGTGGCTCGGGGGTCCAGTGCACTACGACCCGCGCGCCAAGAAACTCTGCATCACCACCAAGCAAAGCGACCACCAGGTCAAGTTCAGGCCCCAGGAAGGCGAATGGCTCGAGCAGCTCCTCGCCGACCTCGAGCCCGCATCCGGCAAGGCATCCGCCACCTTCAAAGACCTAGAAAAAAGCTACCTGGCCGCCGGCGGGGAGGACTTCACGCTCTTCTGGTACGCTGGCCGAGTAGATCGACTAAAGGAGATCGGCCTCGTGGTGGTGTAAGGCGGGACGGGTCCGTTCGATCCTTTCCGTTTGGCAACGCTCCTCCTCCTCCTCCTCGATTCCCTTCAACGCGGCACCACTCGGAAGTGATCGAGCGCCGCTACCCCACCCCAAATGAACCCCTCCCAACTCCAGATCGCCGACTACGACTACGACCTCCCCGTGGAGCGAATCGCCAGGTACCCCCTGGCCGAAAGGGACGCGAGCAAGCTGCTCGTGTATCGCGCGGGCGAGATCAGTGAAGGGAGCTACCGAGACATAGACCAGGTGATTCCCGCGAGGGCGCTGCTGGTCTTCAACAACACCAAGGTCATCCAGGCCCGCCTCAAGTTCGAGACCCCGACCGGGGCGACCATCGAGGTCTTCTGCCTGGAGCCGGCCGCGGAAAACCCGGAACAGGCTTCGGCAATGAACCAGACCGGCAGCGTCTACTGGACCTGCCTCATTGGGAAGGCCGCTAAGTGGAAGGAAGGGACGCTTCGACAGGTGATAGGTCCGCTCACCCTGACCGCCGAACGCCTGGAGAAAATAGGCGGCACCTACAAGGTGAAGTTTAGCTGGACGCCAAGCAAGCTGTCGTTTGCCGAAGTCCTCACCCAAACCGGCGAGATCCCCATCCCGCCCTACCTCAAGCGCGAGAGTGCGGCGATTGACCAGACGCGCTATCAAACCATTTACGCCGAGCACGAGGGCTCCGTCGCGGCACCTACGGCAGGTCTGCACTTCACAGCGGCGGTCTTCGAGAAACTGCGGGCACGGGGCGTAGACCAGGATTATGTGACGCTCCACGTCGGCGCGGGCACCTTCAAGCCGGTCAAGAGCGAAACCATCGCCGGGCACGACATGCACGCCGAGTGGATCGAGGTGGGCACCGGCCTGCTCGAAAAGCTCCTCCGCGCCGTCTCCTCATCCACCGACCGCCAGCGCATCATCGCCGTCGGCACCACCTCCCTACGGACCCTCGAGTCCGTGTACTGGATGGGCGTCAAGGCCCACCACAAGCCCGACGCCACTCTCCGTGAACTAGAGATCGCGCAGTGGGACCCCTATGTTTTGCCGCAAGGCGTAGGCTGCCAAACCTCCTTGTCGGCACTCCTCACCTGGCTTCGAGCTCAGCATCTCGACCTGCTCGTGTGCAAGACGCAAGTCCTCCTCGCGCCGCCCTATCGACTGCGCATAGCGGACGCCCTAGTCACCAATTTCCACCAACCGAAGTCAACGCTGCTCCTCCTCATCGCGACCCTCGTCGGAGAGGACTGGAAGCGCATTTACGCCTATGCGATGGAGAACGACTATCGCTTTTTGAGCTATGGGGATGGTAGTATCCTCTTTCGGTAGGGGCAGCCGTTCGACCTACTTCAACACCCCGCGGTACACCGCCTCGTACGCCGGCAAGATCTCGTCGATGTCGAAGCGCTTGGCCTGTGCGTAGGCACGTTGCCGAAACGACGCCAGGATGTTTTCGTCGCGCAACAGCTTGATGGTATTGGCCGCCATCGACTCGACGTCGCCCACCTCGCTGAGGTAGCCCGTCTCCCCATGGACGTTTACCTCGGGGAGGCCACCGGCGTTGGAGCTAATCACCGGGACGTGGCAGGCCATCGCCTCGAGGGCCGCGAGGCCGAAGCTCTCCGAGGCGCTCGGCATGAGGAACACATCCGAAATCGCGAGCAACTCCTCGATCGCGTCCTGCTTGCCGAGGAAATGCGTACAGCTGCCGAGGTCGTACTTCTTGATCAGCTCCTCGGCGTGGTAGCGCTCCGGTCCGTCGCCGATCAAGAGGAGCTTGCAGGGGATGGTTTGTTTGACGATCCGAAAGGTTTCGACCACATCCTGGATTCGCTTCACGGGTCGAAAGTTGGAGACGTGCGTCAGGATCCGTTCGCCCTCCGGTGCAATAGCGAGTTTGAAGTGCTGTTTGTCGGTTTTGCGGAAACGCTCCAAGTCAATAAAATTGGGGACCACGATGATTTCGCGACTTACGTCAAAACTCGCGAGCGTGTCCTTGCGCAAACTCGCGCTCACCGCTGTCACTGCGTCCGAGCTGTTGATTCCGAACTCGACCACCGGCGAGAAGGCTGGACTCTGCCCCACCAGCGTGATGTCGGTGCCGTGAAGGGTTGTGATAAAGGGCACGATAAGTCCACGGGCCCGCAAGATCTCGCGCGCCAGAAAGGCGACCGTCGCGTGGGGGATGGCATAGTGGACGTGCAAGAGGTCGAGCCGCTCGCGCTGGACCACCTCGACGAGTTTAGACGCCAGGGCCGTATCGTAAGGTGTGTACTCGAAGAGCGGATACTCCACCGCCGAAACCTCGTGGTAATACACGTTGGCCTCGAAGCCCTTGTAGCGCGCCGGCTGCCGGTAGGAGATGAAATGCACCTGGTGGCCGCGGCGCGCCATGCCCAGCCCGAGTTCCGTCGCCACGACCCCCGAGCCGCCGTAGGTGGGGTAACAGACCACACCGATGCGCAGCGGGGAGGAGGTTTGGTCGAACATAAGGCGGCAGGCAAGCAGGAGCTAAGGCCTGCAAACGCGGAGGCGGTGGGGGAGGTTGCGCGGGGGTGTGCCTGCGGCGTCGCAGGCCAACTTTACCCCTCCACCAACTTCCGTAACTTCGTCATCGTTTCTACCGGCCCCTTATCTACGAACATATTCACCAGCCACGTCGGGACTGATCCGCCGGGCTCGCTGTAGAGCTGGTAGGTGACTTTGGTTTTGCCGGAAGGCTGTGCCTCGTAGGTGGTGCTCACCTCGAAAGTCGTGAGGCGGACCACGTCCTTGACCACGGGGGTGCGCTTGGGCGCGGCGACGGTGTGCGATACGTAGCTCGTGCCCTCGGGCCCGCCGGTCACCTTGCCGACCACGTCGCGGTCTTCCATGGGCCACGGCATGTCGATGAGGGAGTAGTAGTACCACCCGCCTGCGGCCACGTCTCCGCCGAGGTCTTTGCCCTTGAGGCAGCGGAAAACCCACTCGGGCTGTCGCGTGGCATCGTTGAGCACGGCGTTGATTTCGGCGATGGAGGCGTCGACGTTCATGATGAGCTTGACCTCCTTGATCGGCGAACCGGCCCTATCGCGGGTGTACACCCACATGTCGTCCCCGGAGCGTTTGAGCGTCCATGCATTGCCTGTACTCGGGGCCCAGGCCACGGCGAGGCTGCTGACGGCGAGCAGGACGAAGGCAAGGGTAAGGACTTTACGCATAAAGAGAGTGGTTGCCTGTAGAACAGAGAATGTGGACATTTTGTGCCCGATGGGGCGGCTAGTTTTGCCGCCGTGACAATAGACGACTTACTGGAGGTGCTCGCGCTCGAGCAAATCGAAGACCGCCTCTTCCGGGGCATCAGCCACCCGACGCCCTGGGGACGCGTGTTCGGCGGGCAAGTTTTGGCGCAAGCCCTGCTGGCCTCGGCGCTTACGGTGCCCGAAGATCGCTCGGTGCACTCGCTACACGGCTACTTTATTCTAGGCGGCGACGTCACCAAGCCCATCGTGTACGACGTCGACAAACTTCGCGAGGGGCGCTCGTTTACGACGCGGCGCTGCGTGGCCATTCAGAAGGGCGAGGCGATCTTCAACTCCGCCACCAGCTATCACATCCCCGAAGACGGAGTGCACCACCAGGCGGACATGCCGGACGTGCCCGGTCCGGAGGGGCTTCCCACTTCCGTAAAACTCGCCGAGCGCTACCGGGAGGCCTCGCCAGGGATGTTTGCGCGGCTCTCGCGCGAGCTGCCCATCGAGGTGCGCCCGGTCGACGACTACAATCTGCTCGACCCCGAGGCCTACCCCCCACAATACCGCGTCTGGATCAAGGTCAACGGTGAAATGCCGAACAATGCGAAGATTCACCAGGCGGTGCTGGCCTACGCGAGCGACTATCACTTGCTCACCACGGCCGTCGTGTCGCACCTCCAAGAGGTCAAATACCAAGAGTTAATGCTGACGAGCCTGGACCACGCGATGTGGTTTCACGGCGAGGTCAGGATGGACGAGTGGCAGCTCTTCGCGATCGACTCCCCGTGGGCGGGTGGGGCGAGAGGCTTTACGCGGGGGAGTGTTTTTAGTAAGGACGGGCGGCGGGTGGCGAGCGTAGCGCAGGAAGGGCTGATGCGGCGGGTGAGGTAGGAAATCCCCGTAAAACGCGTAGCGTTGCTCCAAAAACAGCCCATGCTCCATCACCTTTCTCTTTACTTCATGGCCGCCCTCTACTTCCTCGCTGGCGCCTACCACTTTATCAAGCCGGCGTTCTACCGCCCCATCATGCCGAGGTGGCTCCCCGCCCACGATGCCCTCATCTACGCCTCCGGGGTAGCCGAGATGGCGCTCGCCGTCGGCCTGCTCTTCCCCCAAACCCGCACCCTCGCCGCCTGGGGCATCGTCCTGATGCTCGTCAGCTTTTTCGCCATCCACATCGACATGGTTATTACACCGGGCGCAAGTCGGGGGCTGCCCCAGTGGGCCCTGTATACGCGGATTGTAGTGCAGTTTGGGCTGATCTACTGGGCGTGGCGGTATACGCAATGAGGAATTCGAAAGCTTTTTTTTCCTATCATAAAATAGACGTAGCCAGTAGTCAATTGGGGAATTTGAAAGGGGTATTCGGCCAAACCTACCACACCGCAGTTCATCTCATGAAAGCTGTACTCTCCTTCCTCTCTTTATTATTCTGCTCCTTGCAGATCAGCTACGCCCGATTCGGCGTCAACCAACCCAATCCCGAGCAAACCCTCGAAGTGCAATGCCGTAGCTCTGCGCCGGGACAAGTCGGCTTTATGGTGCAGTCGAGACAATAAAAAGTCGCGGTGAAGCCTTTGCCCTGCTGCATGGTCCGACGCCCCGAGATGCTCCTTGCGCTTGTCGCTGCGCTACTTTGCGCCCGGCTTGCCCCCGCCCAAATCCTCTTCGAGCAGGACTTCGAAGCCTATAGCCCTGAGCCCTACAAGCGCGTGCCGTGGATGAAGGCCTTCGACATCGGAAAGGTCTTCCCGGGGTGGACCAACGACGACTACTGGCCGCTGGAGATTTGCTCGTGTAAGGACCCGCGCGACGAGGAGGCCCGCTACTACAACTACTGCGACGGCTACCGCGTGACGCCCCGTACGGGCTGCAATCACGCCAGGATGTGGTACGGCACGCGGGCCGGTTCAGCGGGGATGGAGACTTGGGGCAGCGGCCCCTACCTCATCCACGACTTCGTCGAACCGCTCGAGATAGGACAGCGCTACCGGCTGTCCACGTGGATTTACCTAGTCGACGACGGCAAGGTCGATCGGCTGCGCCTCGACAGCATCACCGCGCACATCGGCGCGCAGTTGATGTACAAGCGCTTCGTGCCCGTGCCGACGGGCGAGATGTACCCGGGGGCGCAGCTGCTGCTCGACACAGTGCGCTACAACGAGTGGTACGAGGTGAGCTCGTGGACGTTCAAACCGCTGTGTGACCTACGGCGCCTCGTCATCGGGAGCTTCCGCAATCGTAGTCTGGTCCACCCACGCACGGCACCGAAGACTTTCCTTCCTACTACCTCGACGACCTCACCCTCGAGCGCCTGCCCGACGACCCCGCCGCCCTCGGCAGCACCACGGGCGTGTGCTACTTCGCCGACACGAGCCTCGTGGAGGCCTACCCGGAGGGGTCCGCCGGGACGAGCGTCTACTTCGCCAGCAACGACACGACTCTCGACGCCGCCTCGCGGGCTACCCTCGATGCCTACGTCGCGCTGCTGGAGCCCTACCGACCGATGACCTTCGAGATCTATGGCTTTGCCGACAGGCGCACCGGCGACAACCAAGCCCTCTCCGACGGGCGCGTGGCGGCGGTGCTCGACTACCTCCGCGCGGCACATCGACTGCAGCCCTTCCAATTCCTGGCCGAAGGTTTTGGCGACAGCCGTAGCCAGTGCTGCCGTGCTCGACCAGGATCGCCGCGTCGAACTGCGCCTGGCGCCGAACTCGCGTGCCGAGATACCGTATCGCTACGCCCTGCAGCAGACGTGGGCGGGCAACGACGCCGAGGCCCTGCGCGCGCTCCGGATGTGGTCGGTGACCGTGCGCGACGACAAGGCTAGCCTCATCGACTTCGACCCTCGCCTCGAGCGTTTGCGCCGTACGCCCGGTTATGCGGCTTTCGCCAAAACCCACCGCCAGCGCTTCCGCCGCTACGCGCAGCCGGCTTCCGCCAAAACTTTGGACTCGCTCTACTACGAGGACCAGCGCTTCCGCACCCTGGCGCCGCGGGTCGAAAACCTGAACGCCTACTTCCACCAGTTCGACACCGCCGACGCGCGTTGGAACGTGACTTTCCCAGCCGACGAGGCTGCCTGGAATAAGCAGGACGCGCTCGGGCTGGCTTTCGCCAAAACCTGGGTCGCGAAACACGGCTGGCCCCTGCGCTCGGAAGTCGGCGAGCGCGGCGCCACGGCCATTGTCTACGCCTACCTACACGGTGAGGACACCACCGCGATGCGCGAGGCCGAACCTTTGCTGGAGACGGCCGCTCGGCAGGGCGAGGCGCGGTGGTTGGACTACGCCCTGCTGGTAGACCGGCGGCTCGTGAGTAGTGGTCGCCCGCAGCGCTACGGGACGCAGTACAGGGTAGCCGCGGACGGAACGTCGCGCTTGCTCCCGGTCGAAGACGAGGCGGAGATGCGGCGGTGGCAGGTGGCGTACGGCGTGGGGGACTAAGGGCGGGCATTAGACGAGCTCTCGTGCTAAGGCGACCCCACAAACAAAAAGAGGAGCGTCGAGACACCGAAAGGCCCACGCCCCCCAGTCTCTCGACTCTCCCCTCTCATCTCTCAACTACTCCCCCTTACAGCGTAAACCGCATCCGCGCGAACAGGTACCGGCCATTGGCGCCGAACTGCTGCGAGCGACGCGAGTAGATAAACCGTCCGTCGGAGCGGTTGTCGGATACGTCGTCGGTGGGATCGGGATCGATGAAGTTCTGATCCGGGTATACGTCGAGGAGGTTGTTGGCGCCCAAGGTCAGGCCGAGGCGGTCGTTGAAATCGTACCCGACGCTGAGGTCCGTCACCACTTTGCCGTCGAAGGTCTGCTGATTCGCCAGCACGTTGGTCGCCTCTTCGACGGAGCCGAAGTAGACGCCGCGGAGGAAGACCGTGACGCCGGCGACTTGGTAGTTGAACGTAGCATTGATCTTCGTCCGGGGCACTGCCTTCTCGAGGAAGATGCGGCTGGTCTCGTCGAAGAAGGTCTCCTGCTGGTCGGCGAGTACGCCGGTGGCGTTGACATTCTCGAGCGTGGTCTTCGCGAAGGTCGCGGCGAGCGAGCTATTCAGCGTACCGCTACCGACGCGGCCCTGGTGGGCGATGACGACGTCGAGGCCGCGCGTCCGTGAGTCGATGGCGTTGGCGAAGAAGGTGGCCGCCGTGGCGTTGGCCTGCTGGAGGAGGCGGTTGATCTCGGAGCCGGCCGGACCGGAGAACTGGCCCGTCAACACGACGCGATCGTCGATGTCGACGATGTAGCCGTCTACCGTGAGGCTAAACCCGGAGTTCGGTATGCGGCCAGTGATACCGGCGGAGTAGTTGCGGCTCTGCTCCTGCTTGAGTTGCGGGATGCCGAGGAGCTTGGCCGGGCGGCTGGCGTTGTCGAAGGTGCCGACCTCGAAGGGGACACCGTCCACGAACAGCGTCGAGGTCGAGTTGAAGTTGAGTTGGTGCAAGCTCGGTGCCCGGAAGCCCGTCGCCACGCCACCGCGGAAGGAGATGTCCTTGGTGACCTTGTAGCGCAGCGTGAACTTGCCGTTGAGCGTGGAGCCGAAGTCGGAGTAGTTCTCGTAACGAACCGCGCCGCCCACGAGGAGCTTGTCGGTCAGGTCGGCCTCGACGTCGACGTAGGTGCCGACGCTCGAACGGTAGGCGTTCACCTCGTTCTCGGGACGGAAGCCCGGGAACACCTGTGCCCCACCTGGACGCGCACGACCGAGTGGATCGAATACGGTGTTGAATGGCCCTTGGCCATCGCGGATCAGTAGCGTGTCGCCGCCCCGCGTGATGTAGCGTGACGCCAGACCGTAATTGAGGTACGACGCCTCCTCGCCGGCGTTGATCTGGTAGTTCTCGAAGCGGTACTCGGCCCCGAAGGCGACGTTGAGGCCCGAGAGCGCATTGCTGAAGTAGCGACGGATATCGAGGTTGGCCGTGTTCTGCTCGAAGGAGAAACCGCCAGCGTTGAACTCCGTCGGCGTAGCCGTCAGCTGGCTCGCGTTGAGGGTGTTCGTGATCAAGTAGTCGAAGGAGTTGCGGCCGTAGACGTTCGAGAAGTCTACCTCCCACGAGCGGTAAAGTCCGCGGATGCCGGTGCCGATCGATTGGTCGGCGATGTTGGAGTTGATCTCCGGGAGGAAGCCGTTCGGGTAGACATCAGTCACCGTCCGGTTCTGGTTGGGCAGGCGGTAGAAGCCGGCGGCGTTACCGCGGCGGTAGTTGAGTCCGCCGAAGGCGTAGACTTCGGCACCGTCACCGATGGGGACGGACAGGTTGGCCATCAGGCCGCCGTTGCGGATAGCGGACTGGCCGACGCGCATGTTGAAGTCAGAGCGCTGCAGGCCGCGGCGCGCGAGTTCGGCGTCGGTGATGTTGGCGCCCAGAGGCCCGTTGTAGTTGGGATCGGTAGAGTTGTAGCCGCTGAAGATGGTCCCCTGCCACTCCTTCATGCGGTTGGTGGGCTCACGGTTGTCGAACACGCCGGTGAAATTGACGAACCCGCCCTTCGTGCCAACGGGGAGGCCGTAGTTGCCGGAGAGCTGCACGAACTGGCCGTCGATGTTGCCGTCCTGCTCGGGGATCTCGCCGGAGAAGTAAGCCCCGGTCTCGGCGTTGAAGTTGAGCCCGATGTCGTCCTTGAGGATGATGTTGATCACGCCGGCGATGGCGTCCGACCCGTACTGCGCCGAGGCGCCGTCACGCAAGATCTCGATGCGCTCGATGGCGGCCACGGGGATGGAGTTGAGGTCCGTACCCACCGAGCCCCGCCCGAACGTACCGTTGACATTGACGAGCGACGTGTTGTGGCGGCGCTTGCCGTTGATGAGCACGAGCACCTGGTCCGGCCCGAGGCCGCGAAGGCTAGCCGGGTCGATGTGGTCGGTACCGTCGGAGATGGTCTGCGTGTTCGACGTGAAGCTCGGCGCCACGTAGTTGAGCAGTTGGTTGATGTTGGTCTGCGCGCTCGCGGAGGCGATCTCCTTGACGTTGATCACGTCGACCGGCACGGCCGTGGTGAGCTTGGTACGTCCGGCGGCCCGGGAGCCGACGAAGACGATCTCGTCGAGCAAGGTCCCCGCCTCGAGGACGGCGTCGATGCGGTCGGCGCCCGCGATGGTCATCTCGACGGTGGCGAAGCCCACGAAGGAGAACACGAGCGAGGTGGCCGCCTCCGGGACGGTCAGTTCGTAATTACCGTCGAAGTCGGTGACGGTCCCGATGCTGGAGCCCTTAACCACGACGGTCGCGCCGATGACAGGTTCGCCGTCGGTATCGACGATGGTACCGCCGACGGTGCGGCTGCCGCTAACCTGCGCGAGGGCAGTGCCGAGGGACAACATAAGGGCGAGGAGGAGGAGTAGAGTTTGCTTCATGAAGAGGGTAGTTTAAGCCCGTGCAACCTACGTGACGCAGGCGCTTTCGCTATCTTGTTCGCTCCCCTTCCGGAGAATTATGCCCTATTCATATTTCGTCATCTACACTACACCTTGTTATGCGTCAAGACAAGCCACCTACGGTAATATAATTTTGTGAATCACCAACTCGCCTGGCACAACAAACTGATCCGATTATTCTACGAATTTTGCTCGCGGGCGCACCAGACCGGGAGATCTACCGCCTTACCACAATGCGCTGCGTCCAAGCCTCTGATCCCGCATAGAGGTGTACGGTATGAACGCTCGGACTGAAGCCGCGCCGGCTCATTCCACCCGCGACTTCCTCACTGCCACCCTCGGCCCATCGTCCGCCCTACCCCAATCCAGGCAACCTATCGCACCCGCAACACCTGCCGCCCGCCTTCGTACGTTCATGCACTCCCAATGCCCTACATGACCGTGCTCACTACCCTCAAGACTGCCGCAGCCGCTCTCGTCCTCGCCGTCGGCACCTGGTTCGGCGTCGACCTCACGAAGGAGACGCCTCGCGAAGACGCGCTCCTGGCTGCCGCCGAGGCCCTTTCGGCCCCGACCCGCCCCGCCCTCGACTCCGCCGTCACTTACTTCGACAAGCTCGGCATCAACATCACCTGGGCCAACGCCCAACAGATCGACGGCAACCCGAAGCCCTTCGAAGGCCGCTTTAAGCACGTGCGCTACTTCCACCTCATGGAGAAGGACTACGACGGCGGCGGCAACCCGGGCGACACTCAACTCGAGATTTGTCTCAACCAGCAAAACCCCTGGTCCTGCAATCCGAAGTCGATGCGCCAGAACCTCGTCCGCGTCATCGAGTTGCGCAAGATGTTCCCAGACGGTAAGATTTGGATCGCGCCCGAGGTCTTCGCCATCCCCGGCGGCGGCGGCACCACCTGGCCCGAGAAGTCGTGGCCGGTGGCAGCCCTCGGTGACGATCCCGAACTCGCAGGCTACAACTGGGGCAAGGTGGCCCTGGCTACGTACGGTCCCATCGGCGGCGTCATCCTCGCGACCGGCAACGAGGAGTGGGGCACGAGTCCTGGGCGCCTCGACGCCTACAATGGCTGGCGCCGCGGTATCGTCCGCGCACACAAGGAGAACCCGAGCTGCGAACTGGCCCTCGGCGCCTCCTTTATCCGCGACCGCCACAACGCAGCCGTCAACGACCACGTCTCCCGCATCGACCCCGCCGTCTGGGCATACATCAACGAGATCGGTGGCTGGACCGACTACCACATGTACGCCCTCGAGATGAAGAGCTGGCCCTGGTACTTCTCGGCTCCTGATCGCGTGCTCCAGAACCCGGAGTACCTCGACTTTTTCGACTTCTCGAAGTGGGTCACCGAGACCTACCCCAACATCAAGATTTCCGTCGGGGAGATCGGCTACACCACCTCCCCGGCCGATGTAGTCGCGAGTCCCGAGCAAAAGCGCGCCGACTGGCCCACCTTCCGCCTGCAGCTCGAAAATTACGCACCCTACGCCGACCTCATCTTCGTCTACCAGTACGGCGAGCACGGCGTACCGGAGGGGGTGTTTAGTGGCACGGGCATGTATCCAGAGCTTCAGGATTCGGTGGCGGCTTTCGCCAAAACGCCCTTGCTGGGGAAGTAGGGCCTCTAACAATTCTCTACCTTCCCCGCCAACATGCGCCCCCTCCTTGCCATCGCCGCCGTCGCCGTCCTTGCCCTCAGCCCTTCCTGCGCCCTCGTGCCTGAGGCCCACGACCACGACCCACGCTCCGGGGCGCTCACTGTCTGCCTCACGGGCCCGCCCGTAGCCGAGCGCGATTCCGTCAACCCTTTTCTCCAGTACCGCTTCAACGTCAAGGTGTCCGGCCCGGAGGGCAACTACACTGTGCCGGGCTACTTTGCCGCCGACGGGCAGGCCGACAGCACCTCCGCAGTGGGCGGCGACCAGTGGTGTGCGCAGCTTCAGGGTTTTGCGGCCGGCACGTACACCTACCGCGGACTGCTCGAGCGCGACGACTCGATCGCCTTGCGTGAGACGGCCTACGTCGGGGAGGCCGTTGGCGTCCCACTGGAAGGGACCTTCACGGTGGCGTCGGATACGCTCGGCGACTCGGACGGCTGGCTTCGCTACGACAGCTCCGGGTATCCTCGTTTTAGCCAAAGCGGTAGGCTCTTCCTCAAGGGCGGCACCAACAGCCCCGAGAACTTCCTCGCCTTCGCTGACTTCGACGGCACCTACAGCTACGATAGCACGAAGACTTTCGTCAAAACTTACCCCGCCCACGTCCGCGACTGGCGCAGCGGAGACCCGACCTGGGGCGTCGTAGCGACGCATACCGAACTCGCCATCGACATCGATGTCGACATCGCGGTCGGCACGGCCGAAGACACGATCCTCAGTAGCGTCCGCAGCCGCGGCATCATCGGAGCGCTCAACTACCTCGCCGCCGAGGGCGTCAACGGTATCTACGTGCTCACCAACAACATCGGCGGCGACGCCCGCGACGTGTGGCCCTACGTGAGCCACGACACGCTCGACCGTTTTGACGTAAGTAAACTCGCCCAGTGGGAGCGTGTCTTCGCCCACGCCGAGCACCTCGGCATCCACGTCCAGGTCGTCACCCAGGAGACCGAGAACGAGACCCTCCTCGACCACGGCGACACGGGCCCCCTACGTCGACTCTACTATCGCGAACTCGTAGCCCGTTTTGGGCACCACCGTATGCTGACCTGGAACCTCGGTGAGGAAAACGGTCCGACGCCCTGGACCGAGGACCCCGCGCAAACCGACGCGCAGCGCAGCGCCATGGTGGCCTGGTTCGAGGCCAACGATCCGTACCGCCACCCCGTCGTCATCCACACCCTCCCGAACGGCGACCAAAAAGCTCCCATCCTCGACCCACTGCTCGGCAACGCGAGCCTCGCGGGAATCAGTCTCCAGATCTCCGAGGCCACCGATGTCCACGCTGAGGTACTCCGCTGGCGTCAGCGCTCCGATAGCGCCGGCCGCCGCTGGATGCTGGCGATGGACGAGATCGGCCCCTGGCACACCGGCAGCCTCGCCGACGCCGCCGACGCCCGTCACGACACCCTGCGCCGCGAGGTGCTGTGGGGGAGTTACATGGCCGGGGCCTACGGCGTGGAATGGTACTACGGCTGGCTCACCGACCAGAACGACCTCGACGCCGAAGACTTTCGCTCGCGTGAGCAACTTTGGCGACAGACGCTGGCCGCACGCACGATCCTGGAGCCGCTGCCGCTGGCCGATATGCACCCGGCAGACAGCCTCGTAACTGCAGGCTGGTGCCTCACCGACGAGACGACGACGTACGTGCTGTACCTCCCAGCGGGTGGGTCTGCCGTGCTAACTCTCGGGGGAGACATCGATACGGACGATGTACGCATCACGTGGTACGATCCGCAGACGGCCAAGAGTGTGGCGGGCAGTGAGCCCCTCGTGGCAACCGAGGGTTCTAGCGGAACAGGTTCAGCGGTCGGTGTCGTGGTGACGGCCCCCGACGAGGCACAGGACTGGGTAGCCGTATTGAGGTAGATTCAAAGCCACAAACCCCCTTTTTCCACACAGCGCTCGTATAGCTTGGTCAACCCAACGACAACGAACAACTTTGCAGGTGCCACGTTTGGCCAGAACACTCAACCCGTTAATATGAAATTGCAGTACCTATTGCTCCTCCCGCTCGCGATCACGCTCGCCTCCTGTGGCGGCGAGACCCCTGCCGAAGAAATCGAAGACGAAATGGAGGAAGGCATGGACATGGACACCAACATGGACGCTGGTGCCGACGCCGCTACCATGGGCTACTTCCAGGAGACCATCTCCGCCGTAACCGGTGCCGGTGGTGACCTGCTTGCCCTCCCCCCAGCCGCAGCCGTGGCGAACATCGACGGCTGGATCAGCCGCCTCGAAGGCAAAGACGGTACCTACGAAATCGTCGAAGGCCTCAAGGAACTCAAAGAAGAGCTCACCGATGAGGACGGCATCGACGGTGTATCCGTAGGTACTGTACTCAAGTCACTCGGCGAGGACACCAACGAGCTCAACAACCCAGCGCTTGCGCCCCTCGCGAATGCACTCAACGCAGCCGGCGCAAAGCTCGGTGGCCTCTAGGCACAGCGTTACCGCAACAGCTTAGCCTTGTGAAAGCCTCCCGGATGCACGTCCGGGAGGCTTTTCTGTTTCTAACGCGGCGGTCGGGCGCTCGCTAGGCTTCGTTGAACCAGCACGTCAGCATCAACGTTACTACCGCCGGTTAAAACCCACCACACCATGCAGATCAAACCACTCCTCTTCCTCCTTGTGCTCGCCCTCGCCATGACCGCCTGCGGCGACACTCAAACCGGTGAGCAAATGGAGGCCGATATCGAGAATGCCGCCGACGACGCCGAAGACGCCTTCGAGCGTGGTGCCAACGACATTGAGAATGCAGCTACTACCGCAGGCAACAGAATCGAGAACGCCGCCGACAACGTAGGCAATACCACAAGCGGCCGCAACGGCACCGATATAGCCTATCTCGACCAGACGCTGAAGGCCGTCAAGAGCAATCGCGACGACCTCACGGCCATCCCCGCCGCCAGTGCCGTGGCTACGATCGACGGTTGGCTGGAGCGCCTCGACGGTGTCGATGGCATGTACGAGATTCGCCAGGGTCTCAAAGACCTCAAAAATGAACTCACCAGCGATAAGGGCATCGACGGCAAAAAGGTCGGCACGCTGCTCAATGGCCTTGGCGAGGACGTAGCCGAACTCAATAACCCATCGCTCAAGCCGCTGACCTTCGCCCTGGGGGCTGCCGGCTCCAAGCTGGGCGGACGCTGAGCACGACCCAACAGCGTATTGCGGCCCCTCCTGATCTACGTCGGGAGGGGCCGCTTCGTTTTGGATGCTGTATGCGGATGTCCGCTATGCATCGAGGAATCACGCTGCGGGCACCGGATCCGATCTTCACGTTGAGCGGTTCCAGGCTGATTCCGAACTTGTCGAAGTAATCCTGCTGTAATTCGTCGACGAAGTCATCGACGACGGTCTTGCTCGACTACCGCCAGCACGCAGCCCCCAAAGCCACCCCCCATCTGCCGAGCACCTTTCGCGGCGGGGTGCGTTTGCGCAAAACGGACTACGGCATCGGACTCCGGGCAACTCACCTCGTAGAGTTCGCTGAGGCCCCAGTGTCCAGCCAGGAGGCTTTCGCCAAAACCTTTTACATCGCTTGCGGTGAGTTGCTCGCCCGCGTGGAGCACACGCCGGTTTTCTTCTACGACGAACGTGGCCCTGCGCCGGGCGTTGTCGTCGAGGCTTCCGCCAAAACGACCTAGCGCATCGATGTCGAGATCACGCAGGTTTTGGCCCTCCCAACCGGTGGCCCGCAGGCCGGCCACGGCCCGCTCGCAGTCGGCGCGCCGGTCGGCGTAGCCACTCGTGACGTGGTTGTGCTTAACGCCGGTGTCGAGGACGACCAAGCGGTGGCCTGGCAGGTGGATGGTCTGTCGTTTTACCGTAAGGTGCCGACAATCGAGCAGCAACGCCGTGTCTGCCTCACCGAACACGCTCGCGAACTGATCGAGCATCCCGGTATTGGCACCCACGAAACCGTTTTCGGCCCCCTGCCCGATGCGCACCAGCTCCCACTTGTCGAGGCCATAGCCGAACAGGGCATCGAGCCCTACGGCCAGCGCACACTCAATCGCGGCACTCGAACTGAGCCCCATGCCCGACGGCACGCTGCACGTCATCGCGCAGTCGAACCCCGGCACCACCTGCCCGCCGACCCGCAACTGCTCTACGACGCCGAGCAGGTAGTTGGCCCACTGCCGTTCGTTGGGCGCGAGATCGGCGGCGAGGATATCTACCTCCTCACCGAGGTCTGCGGCGACGAGCCGGTAGCGGCCCAGGTCGTTGTGCCGCAAGGCGCACACGGCCTCCAAGTCTATGCTCGCCGGCATCACGAAGCCATCGTTGTAGTCGGTGTGCTCGCCGATGAGGTTGATGCGGCCGGGTGCGCGCGCCAGTAGGGCGGGGTCCGCACCGAATCGCGCGCTGAAGTGTTGGGTGAGCTGGGCGTCTTTCAAGGTGGTGCAAAGTTGCACACTGAGACCACGCAGCGAAATCACATCTCAACCTGTCTCCAGTTAATTATGAATAGATCCTTACTTTTCAACTGTATCGTATTCGTCTTATCACTATCGGTCTTCGGAATGGCGGGTGCCCAGACGCAGATGTCGATGGATCAAAAGGTCGGCACGGGAGGTTTTGGCTTCAGTGGAGGCCTGCAGCGCTACGACCTCGGTGAATTGAACACCGCCTTGCGCAATCAAGGATTCCCAACTCTCGCGGAGAATACAGCCCGACTCAGTCTTTTCGTGAGTCGGCGGTATCCGGGGAGATTGAAGTCAACGTTTGGGTTCTACACGGAGAATTTCGAGACGCCACAAGACCGACCGGCAGGGGGATTTGGGTTTATTCCAGATGCCCAGAGCACCCGCGCTCGTGCTGGAGGTTTCTCCGTCGCGATCGACTTCGACCTCCTTTACCCAAGTGCCTGGAACGTTTACGTCGGCGCAAACGTCGACGCCGGTGCTTTACGCCTCGTGACGACGCGCGTCAATATGGGAGGCTTCGCAGCCGATATCAACGAAAATAAGTTTACTGCCGGCACCGTGGGCATCAGTCCGCAACTCACGGTCGAGTCCATCGAAATCAATACGAAAAGTGGCGGCTTCCGCGTGATCGGAAGTGTCGGCTACCGTTTTGGCGTAAGCCAGGAACTAGACCGCGACAACTTCCTTACCCAGAAGCCTGGTGTCGAAATCTCGCCGACCGGTGCTAATTGGCAGTTGGGATTTGTCGCGACGATTAAATAGCCAGTCCGGGCTGATTGAGATCTAAAAATTAAAGCGCTGCTCCGGGGAGCGTAGCGTTCTTGGTACTTCTGTATCGCCGCTCGGAAATAGCGGCTTCGCCGCTGCGGGGATTCGGCACCGAGGACACGGAGGCGCTACGCTTCGGCACCGAGGGCGGGGAGGCTATGCACGTGGCTTCGCCAAGGTCGGGGGGGCGGCTCGGGTGCGCTCGCCGGAGCGGGTCTGCTCGGACGAGCAGTTTACTTTTTAAAACTCAACAAGCAAGGGCTGGCCCACAGGCAGACCTCCGGCCTGCTCAGCACCGTTGGCACGGCGGCAGGCCAACGACGAGATGGGGGAGAGAACCCGCTTCGGAGTCTGCCTGTGGGCCAGCAAGCACTTCAGTGCTTCTGGGATGTCGAAGCCCCCCTACACGAATGCCCCACGTTCGCGGGTCTTACGAGCCTCGGCCATGATTTCGTCGCGGCGCTCGCGCTGGAAGATGGTCTCGCCATGCTGGCTGAGGTCGAGACCTTTCTCTTCCTGGTAGTCGCGGACGCGCATCGGCAGCACCATATCGACGATCTTGTAGAGCAGCAGGGAGCCACCGAAGGCGAGGATCGACGTGACGAGCAGCGCCAGTAGGTGACCACCCATTAGCCCGAAGGTGCCAGAGGACAGCAGTCCGCCCTTGTCGGCATCCGCGAAGACGGCCGTCAGGAGCATTCCGACGATACCCCCGAGCCCGTGGCAAGGGAAGACATCGAGCGTGTCGTCGAAGCCGAGCTTATTCTTGTACTCCACGGCGAGGTTCGAGATGAACGACGCGATGGCCCCGATGAAGATCGCCTCCCCGAGACTCACGAAGCCCGCCGCCGGCGTGATGGCCACCAGGCCAACTACAGCCCCGATGCAAGCGCCGACCGCCGACATCTTCTGGTCGCGTGAGCGGTCGAAGAACATCCACGTGATCATCGCCGCAGCCGAGGCCATCATGGTGTTGGCGAAGGCGAGCACGGCCACGCTGTCGGAGGCCAACTCGCTGCCGGCGTTGAAGCCGAACCACCCAAACCACAGGAGGGCCGTGCCGAGCACAATGAAGGGTACGTTGGCCGGGTCGTGGGTCACGTTGTTGCGCTTGCCGAGGTAAAATGCCCCCGCCAGGGCCGCGAAGCCTGCCGACATGTGGACCACCGTGCCGCCCGCGAAGTCGAGCACACCCCACTCGCCAAACCAGCCCCCTCCCCAGGTCATGTGACACAGTGGGCAGTAGATGAAGATGATGAACAGCACCGTAAACAGGATGTAGCTCCGAAACCGGATCCGCTCCGCGAAGGAGCCTGTAATGAGGGCCGGGGTGATGATGGCGAACTTCATCTGGAAGAACGCGAACAGCAGGTGCGGAATCGTCATGCCCTCCTTTGGGCCGAGGCCTACGCCGCTGAAGAACGCGAAGGTGGTTGGGTCGCCGATGACGCCCCCGATCGATTCGCCGAAGGCCAGCGAGTAGCCGAACATGATCCAGAGCAGGGCCACGACGCCCATGCAGACGAAGCTCTGCATCATGGTCGAGATGACGTTGCGCCGGTTGACCATGCCGCCGTAGAAGAAGGCCAGGCCAGGGGTCATCAACAGCACTAAGGCCGTGGAGATCAACATCCAGGCGATGTCGCCGGTGTCGAGTGCGCCCATCGTGGCGGCATCATAGGCGACGTACTCCGGCACGAAGGCCAGACAAATGAAAATGCACGTCGCGAGGACGAGGAAAGGTATCCGCTTACCCATAAAAATTGGTGTTTGTCCCGCGGGGCGGGCCTGGTGTAGCGGTCTTATCGGTTGGGTACCGGCAAACTTAGGGCAAGGCGTGCCGCGATCTGGCACTTTGTTGGGTTTGCGGGCAGATTCGACGGCCAAGGTTTGGCTAGGCCAATGATCGTTCGCATAACAAACGAAGCTGCCATATCATTCTTCGCTCTGCCCGCACCTCCGCCCACGATCGGGGACGTATACCGGGAAGACGTTTTCCAACTGTGCGACCTGTAGAGCCCATTGCGCAGGTCCCGCGCTCAGCCCACCACCTCCGCGACGACTTGTTTGGTGAGCGCGTACTCGTAGCCTTTGCGCTGTCCGAGGGCGTAGAGCTTGCCCCGCAGCGTAAAACCATCGAGTCCTGCCCCCTTGCGCTCGACGTACTTCTCGATCAGTTCGCGAAGGGTTTTGGCGTAAGCTACCTCCTCTATCTCGCTCAGGCCTGCACGGATGCAATAGGCGCTTACCTGCCGCTGCTTGAGTTCTTGCGTGATTCGGATGCGGCCCCAGCCCTTCATCCTAAACTTGCCCCTCGCGTAACTCCGGGCGTAGCGCTCCTCGTCGAGGAAGCGATCTTCGATGAGTTGCGCCATCACCTGATCGACGTCGTCGCGCCACAGGCCGAGGTCATAGAGTTTGCGGCGCACCTCCTGGTGGCAGCGATCTTGGTAGGCGCAGTAGCGCTCGGCCTTCTTGCGGGCCTCGGCGGGGGTGGCACGCTGCGTACGGAGGGATCGTTGCCAGGCCATACTAGGAGAAAGGACGCGTCGGCTTTTGGTTGTCGCTGCGCACGGTATCGGAGCACGAGCAGTGCGCCGAGCGGGGTATGGTGTCGCTACTAGCGGACCCCGAGTCCGTCCAACACCTGAAAGACGTCCTCGCCGACGGGCAGCAAGATGGCCTGCCAGCCCTGCGCGTGGGCGGCCTCCACGTTTTCGGCGCGGTCATCGACAAACAGCAGCTCGCTGGCCGGCCGACCGATGCGCCGCTGGGTCTGCTCGTAGATGCTGGCTTCCGGCTTGACGCTACCGAGTTCGTACGAGTAGAAGATCTCCTCGAAGATGCCGGTCTCGAAGTCGGGCATCCCGTGAGCCTTGGCGTTCTCGCGGAGCCAATCAATGTGGGCGGCGTTGGTGTTGCTCAGCACGTAGAGGGGGTAGCGTTTCCGCAAAACCGCCAGGCCCTGGGCCACGCCGGGGAGGAAGCCGAGCAACAGGGAGTTCCAGTAGTCGAGGACTTGTTTTGGCGAAAGCCCCAAACGTTCGCTGAGACGCGCGGTAAACTCGTTGGTCGTCACCGCCCCGGTCTCGAAGGCGTACCAGAGCCCCTCGCCCGCGACCCAGGCCTCGAAGCCCTCGTGATCGTGGCCAATGCCCTGTGGCCAGCTGCCGGCGTAGAGTTCGTTGTCGAGTCCGAGCAGTACGTTACCGAGGTCGAAGACGACGGCGCGGACCTGCTGAGGGTCGATCGTACCGGGGGTAGTTTGGGCGTAGGACATGACGTAAGTTTGCGGGCCGTAAAGGTGGGGCGGGTGCGCTGGTATTTCAACCGCAACCGCCCGCGTCCGGTTAGGTATCCTACCGGCGTCCCCTTTCGACGGCCCCTTAGCTCAGCGGTTAGAGCGCCCGGCTCATAACCGGTCGGTCGTTGGTTCAAATCCAACAGGGGCCACTTTTCCCTCTCCTCCCGTGCCGCGCGGCCCTAACCTCCCCCAAACCACTACTCTCTTGACCCCAGGATTCCACAAGCCCGGCGACGACCAGCCCCGCCGCAACGACAGCCGCGACGAGCGACACGACGACAACCGCGGGCGCGACGAGCGTCCGGCACGCAGCGAGCGCAACGACGAAGGCCGTGACAGCGCAGGAGACGACGGCTTTCGCCAAAACCGGTGGGCACCCAAGCAGGAATCGTCCAGTGGCGGCGGCGGTGGCTTCTCGCGAGACCGTGGGGGACGTGACGATCGTGGCGGCAGGGATGACTTCCGTCAAAACGATCGCAGCAGTCGGGACGACCGCGGCCCGCGCAGCTTCGGTCGCGACGACAGCCATCGCTCGTCGGACGGGCGTGCCGATTACAATGCCGACCGCGGCGGCTACCAGGGCCGCAGCTACGGTGGCGACAACATCGGCCGAGGCTACGGGAAAGGCCGCCAGGAAAATGGCCCGGATGCTGGCCCGCCGAATGATCGGCGAGGAGGCGGATACGAGCGCCGAGACGATAACCGGGGTTACGACAACCGGGGCAGCAACGAGCGAGACCAACGCGGCGGCTACGACCGTGACAACAGAGGCGGCGGTGGTTACAGCGACCGTAACAACAACTACAACACGCCCGACAACCGAGGTGGCGGCTACGACCGCGACAACCGAGGTGGCGGCTACGACCGCGACAACCGAGGTGGCGGCTACGACCGCGACAGCCGAGGTGGCGGCTACGACCGCGACAACCGAGACGGCGGCTACGACCGCGACAACCGAGGTGGCGGCTACGACCGCGACAACCGAGGCGGCGGCTACGACCGCGACAACCGAGGCGGCGGCTACGACCGCGACAACCGAGGTGGCGGCTACAACAACCGCGGCAACGGCTACAATGACCGCGGCCAGCGTGGCGACTACGACCGCGACAACCGCGGCAACGGCTACAATGACCGTGGCCAGCGTGGCGGCTACGACCGCGACAACCGAGGTGGCGGCGGCGGGGACTTCCGCCGCGATGAGCGCGGGGGGGAGAGCCGTAGCCAGGAGTGGAAGCGCATGACACGCGACGATCGCGACCGCCGTCCAGACAATCGATTTGACGACCGACGCTCCGACAACCGCTTCGACGACCGGCGTGGGCGCGACGAGCGGCGCAGTGACGAGCGGCGCAGTGACGACAGGAGTGGAGGTTTTAGCGAAAGCCGTGGCCGTTTTGGCGAAAGCCGCCCAGTGCCCGCCAAGCCTGCTGACAAGCGCCGCTACAAGCCCCCTACCCCACCGAACCTCGATAAGGACGCCGTCCAGGAGCCAATCCGCCTCAACAAGTACGTGGCCCGCTCGACGCGCTACAGTCGTAAGGAGTCCGACGAACTCGTCAAGCGCGGTCGCGTGACCGTCAACGGGGAAATAGTCGGACCGGGGACGATGATTGAGCCGGACGACGTCGTGCTCTTCGACGAGAAGCCGATCTCGCGCCGCGATCACCTCGTGTACATCCTCATCAACAAGCCCCGGGGTGTGGAGGCCGCAATGGCGGTAGCAGCAGAGGAAGAGTCGAGCACCGTCGAGGATGCCGCGGCCGCGGAGGCAACCGAGGGCAACACCTGGGAGAACGACGATACCCAGCGCAGCGCGGGCACTCTATCGCAAGTCCTCAAGTTTAAGGGCACCGAGCAGCTGCAGGTAGTGCACCCGCTCGAGGCCGAGATGCTCGGGCTACAGCTCGTGAGCAACGACCCGGAGCTCGGCAAGCACTTCGCCAAGCACCTCCCGAAGGAGTCGTTCACGCTCGACCTCGCCGAGGCGCTCGACGCGGATGCCCTGGAGGCCCTCCCAAAAGTGGAAGGCAACCAAACGGGGATACTGGTGGCGGAGTTCCTCAACGAGGAGCGCACGAAAATTTCGATCGTCGTGCGCGGGGCCTTCCCGGCAGAAGTATTGGCGGCGGCGGGAATCCAGTTCGAGAAGGCGGATCGCCTACACTTCGCTGGTCTCACGAAGAAGGACCTGCCGCGCGGGCACTGGCGCTTCTTGGGCGAGAGAGAGATCACGTGGGTGACGATGTTTCAGCAATAGAGAAAAGGCACAGGCCCAACGTCGAGCGTTGGAGCTGTGCCTTAAGTGTATTGCCAACGTTGGCTGGTAGGTAGGATTAGTCCTCTGCCACCGCGCTGTTGTAGGCTTTGCGGAGCCAGCCGAGTTGAGCCCCGTTGAGGGCTTCGTGGCTGGCGAGTTCGAATTGGCCGTTGATCCGGTCGCTGTTGCCGAGGCCACTCGGGGCGGCCAGGGCTTCGTCGGTCTCGGGGAGGGCTACTCCGACGCGGATGTCGCCGTCGGACAGGGGCTTAACCACCGCGAACTGCGTGCCACCGATAGAGTAGGTCGCGTAGGTTTTGCAGATCCGCTCGGATACCTCCCCGAAGTGCCCCATGGCCTTGGCGATTTCACGGAAGCGGTTGCGGTGCGCCATGCGCGTGAAGCGGGCGTCGAAGGCGCTGTCGGTAGAGGTACGGGCCGGGCGCTCGGTCTTTTTGAGTTGGGAAGGCAGGACGATGCGGGGGGCGCGACCGAAGCGGGCGCGGGTCATGACGTAGGGCTGGGTAGTGGTAGTGGTAGGCATATAGTATGGGATTGAACCGGCTGATAGTATACGACAAATTGTTGAGATTTGCAAGAGGCTGGACAGCACCGGGTCGTGTACTGGCAGCGGCTGGCTAGTTTGCTGCCATCTCGAACTACGCCACCCGCTCTCTCCTCGCCGCCCTTCCGCTGCTCGTTGGCTTCTCCGCTGCCCTCGCGCAGGTGTTCTCTCAGCGTATGATCACGCAGCCGCTTGCCGGCCCGCCAGGTCCACCTCGACTTCCACACCTCGGAGGCGATCCCTGGCATCGGCGAACGCTTTTCGAAGGCGCGGTTGCGGGGTGGTGAATATGCTGCTCGAGATGCACCGCGACTTCCTCGTAGCCATGCCCAAGAACCTGCAGCAGTTCGAGACTATCATCGTGCCGAGCGGCGGGGGCAGGCGGCTTTCGCCAAAACACGTGGCGGCCCTCCAAAACCTACATCGCGGGTGGCGGCAAGGTGCTCGTCTTCGGCGGGGGCCTGCTCGACGAGGACGGCGAGGCCTTCGCGATGGACCTCGGGGTAGAGTATGTCGGGGACTCGGAGTTTCAGTTCGACTACACTGTCCTGCGGCCGAACTCGGGTCTGGAGAAGGAAGTCGTCTCGACGCCCTTCGTCAACTACGACGGCGGTCTGCGCGCGACGCTCCAGCCGGAGGCCGAGGCGCTGGCGATGATCCGCCTACCGTACTTCGATCGGACCTACGGGCAGGTCAACGGGCACCGTGAGACGCCCTACCGTTTGGAGGATTCTGAGTGCCCGGCCGTGGTGCGCAAAGGCAATGGGGTCTGGTTCGCGCACGAACTCGACCGCCTCTACTACGAGCGCGGCGTGCGTTTGCACCGGCAGCTGGTCGAGAATGTTTTGACGAAAGTCGACACCCGCCCCATGCTCTCGGTCGCCAAGCTCCCGAGTGCCAGACGGGTAAGTCTCCTGCACCTGCCGCAGGTAAGCGGCGTAACGGTGACGCTCGACCTGCCCGAGACGGTGAAGAAGGCTTATTTAATTCCTGGCAGAGAGGTGGTGAAGCTGACCAAAACCGGGACCAAAGTGACTGCGCAAATACCGACGTGGCGGATGCACACTGGGCTGGTGGAGGAGTACTGAGGATCTGCAGGGCTCCCGCGCTTCCGCGCGGCATCTTGGACCGCGCGGAAGCGCGGGAGCCCGCCAAGCCACGCGTGCAGCGAAAGCCTTGCTACGCGCGTCTACCTGCCAATACATTTACACGCCAAATCGCCTGCCTCGCCATGGATCAGCTTTCGCCAACACACGTCCGCACGGCCGCTGCGGCCATCCTGCTCACACTTTCGTGCACCTGCGTCCACCTCACGACCGCCCTCGCGCAAGAAGCGCCCACCACGCGACACGAACTCTGGGCGTCGGTGGCCTACGCAAACGGCGTTCCGGATCGGCGGGATGGCTTTCGCGATGGCCGGTGGGTAGAGCGTGACACGCGGACTCACCAGGGCATCCCCAATGATCGCGAGTATGGCCTCGGACTGACCTACCGCTACCGCGTCAACGAGCGCTTCACGGTCGGCACAGGCACCGCGATGACGCGACTGAGCCAGCACTACCCCGTTGTACTCAACAGAACGTACTTCAGAGATGGCCCTTTTCCCGACGACCTACGGTACCGCCGCGACTACCGGGTTTACAATCTTCAACTGTCACCCACCGCGGAAATCGTTGTACTGGGAGCTGGCGTGTGCAAGTTTTGCCCGCGGGCTACAGAGCATGCCGTCACCGCGGGACTCACGGCAAGCGCGATCTACAACCTCTCGTACCGGCGGGTCGTCAACGACGGACCGGGATACAGGGTCAACCGGCTCGATCCCTTCGCCAGCGAGCTTTACCCAGGCGCATTTATCGCAGTCGGGCGGGTGCGTTTGGACCTTCAGTACCGCGCCGCCTACTGGAAGTACCGCGATGATACGGGAACCAACAATGGCTTGCGCGTTGATCGCTACAATCCAGCCAAAATGCGACTGGCGGTGAGTTATCGTATTTCGGGCAGGGTTAAACTTGATGCAGACCCTACAACGTAAATCCCCTTGACTAACGGACACCCATTCAAGTCCCAACGTCACTTACTCCATTAGTCCCCGTATGAAATCCTCATCCAAGCCTGTAAGCAAGGCGATTTGCCCGACTGGCATTCCCAAGGCTAAGCCTTTGCGAGCCACCTCTACAGCCTTCTCGTCCTTGCCCGTCTTCTCAGCATACACGAATGCATTGTGCAGAGTCCCGACTCTCTCGCATACCCTCCTCGTACAGGCGGCGCTGGTTAGGCGTGAGTTGCGTGAGGCTCGCTTCTTCGAAGGCTTTGTCGAACATGTCACTCATTTGATTAGATTAGCCCTACATAGAAAGATAGAACATCACCACTACCCTCATAGTCCCCGTATGAAATCCTCCGGTAAGCCGGTCAGCTGAGCGATTTGCCCTATCGACAAACCTATCGTTAAGCCATTTCGGGCTACTTCAACTGCCTTCTTAACTTCACCCTCCTCCACCCCAGTGTTCTTCGCATACACGAACGCATTGTGCAAATCCCGACTCTCCCGCATGCCCTCATCGTACAGGCGACGCTGGTTGGGCGTGAGTTGCGTAAGGCTCGCTTCTTCGAAGGCTTTGTCGAACATGTCACCGCGTAAACCCGCCGGCGGGGCGTCGAGTTCCGCGAGGTGCCGTAAGAAGTAGAGCCAGCGGTCGGCCTCGGTGGCGAGTTCGCGCTCGGTTTTGCGGAAACGCGGCAACTCGACGTACACCTGCATGTACTTGTCGTAGAAGACCTCCCCGCGCTGGTTCTTGAGTTGCACGGTGTGGAGGTAGTCCCCGGCGGCGGCGGCGGCGGTGGTTTCGTCGCTCAGTTCGAAGTCGAGCAAAGCCACGACGTACACCGGCGCGAGCTGGAAGTCCCAGAGCCCTGTGACGGCTTGGTCCTGGACCGGGAAAGTGGAGTAGAAGAAGCAGCGGTCCTTGAAGAAGGTCTGCCGCACCTTCTGGATCTCGACGATGAAGCGCTGCCCGGTCGTACTCACGCAGTACAGATCGAAGAACGCTCGGCGGTCGACCGGGCGGCGCCCCATGCGCTCGGGATTGCGGAACTCGAGGGATTGGATCTGGTGCGTGGCCGGCAGCAAAGCATTCAGGAAGGCGATCAGCAGGTCCTTGTTGAGCTCGGAGCCGAAGAGCCGCTTGAAGCCAAAGTCGCTGAGGGGATCGAGGTAGCGGGGTTTCATGGCGGCTTAAAGTAACCCATCGGCTCTGTCGCATTCCCGATCCCCGCAACTCCCCCGCGCCGAAGTTGCGAAACCCGCATCTTCTTCCCTCGAGCCGAGGTCCACCTTTGCTACCGCACCAGCAGTTCCGCCCTCCCGCCATGCCCAATTTCGCCCAGACCATCTTCGACGGCATGCAACGCGCTCAAGGTCGCGTACTGCTCCGCTGGCCGGTGGATGGCCGGACGGAAGTGTGGACGGCCGACCGACTCCTGCGCATCGCGGCAGGTTTCTCGCAGCAGATTTCGACTACGCAGGAGGTTAACGGCAAGGCGTTCGTGCCGCTACAAGCCCTAAATGCTCCTCGGCTGATGGCTCTCCTCACAGTAATGGGTTTTGGCGGAAGCCTCCTCGTCCCGCCCGCCGGACAGTGGTTGAGCGTGTTACGGGCTTGGCGTAAGCGCACCGACTTCGGAGGTGTGGTGCTCGTCGACGCCGCGCCAATGGCTCTACGGATACTATTATGGGCCATGCGCATTCGTATCCTTCGGCTCACTACCGGAGAACTCGATAGGCTGCCCGCGACTATTGAACTCGCTGGCGACCAGGCCGCGCTCATCAGCCTAAGTTCCGGAAGTACGGGCACGCCTAAAGTTCTCTTGCGCAGTCACCGATTGCTCCTGGCGCAGCACGACTGCCTGCGGCAATCCTTCCCGCCTTTCGAGGGGCAATTGGACAGTTCTGTGTTCGCCAATGTGCTACTTCACCAACTGGCAACGGGCACGTGTAGCCAATTGCCTACCGACTTAAGTAAGGGCATCGACAAGCTTGATTACCGACAATTAAGTGCAGACTGGCGTGCGGCCGGTGTCAATAGCATTACCGGCAATCCATATGTCTTCCAGCGCATCCTCGCCCTCGACGAGCCTCCGTATCCAGCAGTACGCGCGGTCGGCATCGGTGGCGCGCCCGTGCCGGATGAGTTGCTCCACCGGATGCAGTACACCTTCCCGAACGCCACGCTGTACGTCATCTACGGCGCCACGGAAGCAGAGCCGATTGCGCTGCGGGCTTTCGCCAAAACCCAAGACCCGCGTCTCGGCTACTGCGTCGGACGACCTGTAAGTTGTCTGTCCGGCCTGGAGATCCGCGATCCGCAGGCCATCCGCGTCGGCGAGGCCTGGATCGAAGCGGGTGAGATTTTCGTCTCCGGACCGCACGTCCTCACCAAACACGGCGACTGGCACGGTACCGGCGACTACGGCTACCTGCGCGACGGAGTCCTCTACCTCACGGCCCGCGCCGGCAACACCACTCCTTGTGCCGGCTACCAACACTACCAAATAGAACACGCGCTCCGCAGCGAAGCGAACGTCACGCACGTTGCCGTCGAGACGGCAACGCAGGGCATCCGGATTGCCTACTGCGGAACGGCAAGTAAGCAAGACATCGAGGCCGTAGTCCAACTGCGATTCCCGGAAATAGCACAAATAGAAGTCTATAGCAAAGCCGCACTCCCTTTAGACAAAAGACACCACAGCAAATTGCTGTACCATCAAATCGACTATGCAGACTGAATTCGCCAATCTATCCTTCGACCAGATCCGCTATTCGATGGTCTGGGAGGGCGCCTCGAGCGTCGTCAACGCCCTACAGCCGACGGCGGACGACGAGGTGCTCGTCATCTGTTCGGCCGGCTGTAATGTGCTCAACATGCTCCTGCAACCGTGCAAGAAAGTCTGGGCGGTAGATCTCAACCCGATGCAGATCAAACTGCTCGAACTCAAGGTAAGGGTGATGAACACCTTCCCGTACGAAGTCTACAGTGGACTACTCGGCTTC
Source organism: Lewinellaceae bacterium (assembly GCA_963837005.1). GTDB lineage: Bacteria > Bacteroidota > Bacteroidia > Chitinophagales > Saprospiraceae > CALDTK01. The sequence goes on along the minus strand of CAWIMC010000020.1, from coordinate 8,462 downwards.
GAAGGTCGGGCCGGGATGGCGCGGGCCAGCCAGGATGTGCTACAGGACCTCGGCGCCGAGGACCGTGCCTACTGGTCGTCCGTCTTCGAGCAGTACCCGGCGGGCTTCCTGATGGCCGGGCGCTTAGAGCAGTACATCTGCCAGTTTTACCTGACCTTGAGCGTACGGCAGCGTGCGCAGATGGACGCGCTGTTTGACGCCAAAACGATCGCAGAGCAAAAGGAGGTCTTCGAGCAACTCCAGACCACCAATTTTGAAGCGGTCTTCGTCGAATATTTCAGTCGGAAGCAGCTCAGTAATGGACGTGATCCGGCCTTATTCAAGTACACGCAGGAGACGGGCGGCGATCGTTTTTTCGAAAGGCTGTCGAAATATCTCGAAAGTCACTTACTCGGTGACAGCTTCATCTCACGATTCTTCTTCTACGGCCCGGCTAATATGCCGCAGCACTTGCGGCCGCCGTGCTACCAGGCAGCTAACTACGAGCGGCTCAAGCAGCAGTTTCACAAGTTAGAGACCGTCATCGGGGAGGCCATCGACTTTCTCGAGAGTGAGGCGGGCGCCGATGTGGTCAAGGCGAGCCTGTCCAACATCTTCGAGTACACCAGCCCGGCGGTCTTCGCGGAGACGGTCTCGGGCTTGCTCCAGCGACCGGAGATGCGCTTCGTCTACTGGAACTTGCTCGTCGATCAAGGTAAGTCCCTTCAGGCGCTACCGAGCTACGTACCTGATCGCTCGCGGGAGTTGAGTGCGCAGGAGGACTGCTTTTACTTCGAGGCGCTCCACGTCTTCGACACCGCCAAGGTTACTGTCAACTGCTAAAACCTCGATCATGGACCACGTATCATTCCTCGGCACCCAGCACCTGCACCAACTGCTTACCGCGGTGTACGGCGAGAAAATAAGCGTGCAGTCCGTCGAGCCCTACGACATCGACAACAGCGCCAGCATCCTCGTGACGCTCACCGCCCAACAATCCGATCGACTCATCGGGCACTTCGGTTTGCTAGTAGAGTGGGAACTCGACGGTGAGGCTCGACGAGACCGTTTTGTACTCAAGGTAAAACCTCCGGGCGCGGAGATTGCCGGGATGCTGGCCGGGCTCGCGCAGGCTTGCGATCCCGAACTCGGCGAGGTGTACGAAGGCTACGCGCAGGCCACCGGTTTTGCGAATACGCACATACGCGAGATCGAGGTCTACGGCAAGCTCGGGCATCCCATCCAACCCACGCTGGCCGGCTACCGAATCGATCCTTCCACAGACACCTACGAGTTGTTGATCGAGGACCTAAGCGAGCACACCCTACTCAATTCGGTGATGAATGTCGAGGCGTGGTCGGATACCCACGTCAAACAGGCGCTAAAAGACATGGCCGCGTGGCATGTTTTTGCGAAAGCTAAACTCGACCGCCTGGATGCCTCGGCCTGGCGAGACACCGATCATCCGCAGTACTGGCAACAGCAGGCGCCGCTGTGGCGAGCATTGTTGAACAGCGGTTGCAGGCATTTTCCGGAGGCTTACATGACTGCTGTCTATGAGGCTTTGAGCGACGGATTAGCGCACATCAATGAATTCCAATCGCAATTTGCAGCGCTGCCAAAGACACTAATTCATAACGACGCCAATCCGCGCAATGCCTGCTTCCGAGCAGACGGCAGCTTTTGCTTGTACGACTGGGAATTGGCCTGCGAGCACTTACCTGCTTACGATGTCATCGAACTGCTCAGCTTCATACTTACTGAGGATCGGTACGCGCAGATAGACGACTACCTCGCTCACTACCGCACGCAGTTGATGGCCAACTGGCCGGCGTGGCGCGACGACGATTGCTGGCAGCAATCCCTACGCTTGGCCTGGTATGCCTTCGGGTGGCACCGACTCGGCATGTACAGCATGGCGCACGTGGTGGCGCCCTATCCATTCCTGCCGCGCGTATTCCGCGGCTACGCAGCGATTGGAGCGCATTTGGGATTGCTAGAAAGCTCTCATCGTCCGCTGCAGAAAGCCGAACAAGAACAACTGTGAGACCAGCGCGAGCCCTACCATAATGCAGCTCAGTAATCCAAAGAGATACACGGTCTTCAATGGAGAGAAGAGCATGCAAGCAAAACCCAGCATCAGCATAAAGCTCGACAATACAATGGCGTGCCCCGTATGCGCAAAAGTCTTGACCATACTCTCCTCGTGATTCGCTCCACCGCGCCGGTGTCGTTGATAACCTAACGCAAAATGTATACTGTCATCGACGCAATAACTCAATCCAATACACGCGATGCTTGCCGTAGCTATGTCGAGTTCGATACCGAACCAACCCATCAGTCCGAACATGCCGGCCAGCGGGAAAATCTGCGTGGCGAGCACGACGATCATCTGCGCAAAGGACCTAAAGTAAATCCACAGCAAAGCACCGATCAGGCCCGCCGCGGCCAGCAGCGAGATGACTTGACTTTCTGTAGCGTAGGGCACCAACTCGGCGTACAGCGGCAGGTAGCCGGCGGGCTGCACCGTCAAGGGCGCACCTGCACTGAGCGCTTGCATGCTGGCAATATTCTCACCCAGCTTCCCCGCCGACATCATCTCGCCAAACACCGTGAGCCGGGCCGTTTCAGACTCCTTGTCGTAGTACAGGTCGAGCCACTGCTCGAAGTGTGTCTTCAGGGTGGCCAGCGATATCTCCGCCTTGCCAGCGACCTCCTCCGGAGTTTTCGCACCGTACTGCCGGGCCGTGAGGTCGACCAGTTGTGGCAACCCGAGTTGCGGCGAGAAGCCAGCCGATTCCAATTCACTAGCCAGCGACGCGAGTTGACCGAATGCAAGGCTATCCCGAAAGGAACCACCATCTTTCGTCTGTATCAGCAATTCGAGCGGGATATACGCCCCGAACGTCGCTTGTATCCTTTCGTGGTCCTGCACGACATGATGATCGGCGGGCAAGTAACCCAGCGTGTAAGTATCGCTGCGCAGCCTACTAATACCGATGGCGAAGAAGATAAGGCTTACGCCAAAACCTACCCCGAGGACAATTCGATTTTTGGCTACGAAGTTCTGCCAGTCCTGCGCGCGTTGACTATCGCGTTCAATGATCGAAACACTTACAGATTTTGGCCACAGCCAGGCGCCAAACAAATAGGTCAACGGCAGACACAGGCCCACGCCCAGCGCGCTGTACAGACCGAACTCCTGCAAGATGGCCATCGGACTGAACAGCAGCGACAGCGAAGCCCAGCATCGTGGTCACGGTCGTGAGCAACGCCGGTCGCCAGACCAACGCGATCGCGCCCGCGAGCCCCGCCTCCGGACGACTCTTCCAGGCGTACAACAGGTGCATCAAATCCAGGCTACTCAGCAGCAGAATCACCATCGGGATGAGCACCGTCATCAGGTTGAGCTGGTGCCCCAGCCAGCCGTACACCCCGAGGCTCAACACCGTGGCCGTCGTCATCGTGGCGAGCGCAATCGCGCACACGCGCCAGCTGCGCGCCACTACAAACAGGAACAGCAGCATGACCCCATACGTCAACGGCACGTACAGTCCGAACTGCGCCTGCGTCAACTCATTCAGTGCCGCAAAGACGACGCTGATACCGCCCATCGCATACGCGTCGGCCGACCAGTGCTCCGCCACCACCTCCCGAATCTTCCCTACCATCGCCCCACGCTGCGCATCGATGTCGAGTGCGGCATTGAGCTGCACCACCATCTTACAAGCCTCCAAGTCGGGACTAAAGACTTGCTGCCTAATGATCGGAAAGCGGTCGAGCAAGACCAGTTGCCGCTCCGGGTCATTGTCCAGAAGTTGCCGAAAGACCAATCCCGTGATACGCCGCTCCGGAATGGCCAGATCGGCCGGCGATTGCACGCTCGCCACCTCGTCGAGCGCGGCCAAGGCTTCGTGCAGGATCCGCAGCTTACGCGCCTCCGCGGTATCGATTCCGCCGCCCTTAAGATCGAGCGCGACCAGCACCTGCTCGTCACTCCCAAATCGCTCCTGATAAACGCGGTACGCTTGCAGCTCCGGACTATCTCCGGTAAACCAGATCTCCAGAGAGTTATTCACCACCAGCGCTCGCTGCACGCCGGGGATCGAAACACCCACTAATATGAAGACCAGGATTAAGCCCGTGAGACGATTTTTATACCAATGCCCACGCTCGACCATGCCCGCAAGTTCATCCAGAAACCCGAAATAATCATGCCTCGACTACTCGCCTATCTACAGGAGCGCTTCCCGCCGGTCAACATGATGCTGTTCGCCATCCTGCACCTGGCCGTGTACAGCGCCACGGAGGTCGAGCGCAGTTTTGGACCGGTCTTTTGGCTAGGCATCCTCGCCACCATTTCGTTCTTCTTCCGGCTGCGGGTCATGGACGAGATCAAGGACTACGACCTTGACGCGGTCAATCACCCGCAGCGCGTATTGCAGTCGGGCGGGGTCACGCTGGGTTTTCTCATTGGCGCTGTCGGCGGCGTTGACGCTTACCGAAGTGTGGTGGTCATACCTCCACGGCTGGCAAACGCTAATGTTCTGGGCGCTCGCCTTCGGGTACGCGCTGCTGATGCGCTACGAGTTCTTCGTCGGCGAGTGGCTACGCGGGCGACTGGTGCTGTATGCCTTTAGCCACATGATCATCATGCCGCTGGTCATAGCGTGGCTTTGGTTCGCGTGGCGAGACGTAGCGACGCCGGTGCTGGGGCTGCTCATGCTGCTGAGTTTGCTGGCGGGTTTCGTCTTCGAGCTGGCCCGCAAGTCGCACGCGCCGGCTGCGGAAGCGCGCGGGCATCGATACGTACTCGAGTTTGCTCGGCGTGCCCCGGGCGGTCGGCTTTATCCTGGTGCTGCTGTGGGCAAGTGTACTCGTGCAAAGTCTGTTGTTTTGGCAACTTGCCTTACCGTGGTGGACCTACGTACTCGCCGTTGCCTGCGCGGTTTGGGTGAGCGTCGCCTACCGCCAAGGTCTCGCATCGATGGCGGAAGACAACTTCCGCAAGGCTGAAAAGGCTACTTCGATCTACATGCTCGCCAGTTACCTCGTACTCATTATCGCGACTTCGTTATGAGCAATCCAGCAAAAGATATCGGCGGCAAGGCGGAAGGTTTGCGACTGCTGCAAGATGCGGGGTGCCGAGTCCCGGCATTCGTTTCGCTACCGGCGAGTGCGTTTGCGCCCCACTTATTGGATGACTATAGCCTGAAGCCTGGTTGGCAAGAGAGTGAAGCGTTTGCGGAAGTGCGGCATGTTTTGGCGAAAGCCCAACTCTCCTCGCCAGAGGCCAGGCAACTATTCGCCGTCCGCTCCTCCGCCCTCGGCGAGGACGGCCTTCAGTACGCGCACCCCGGGATGCTCGACACGCAACTCGGCGTCGCGGCCCACGATGTCCCCGCCGCCATCGAGGCCGTCGTGCGCAGCGCTAACAACGACCGCGTCCTAGCCTACCGCCGCGAGATGGGCCTCGACGCGTGCCTGCTCCCGGCCGTCATCGTGCAGGAGTGGATCGATGCCGAGTACAGCGGCGTGCTCTTCAGCACCTATCCGGTCTACCCCAACGAGTTGCTCATCCACACCGTGCAGGGCGCCGGCGAGGCCCTCGTGCAAGGGCAAAGCGATCCCGTAGAGACGGCTTTCGACAAGCCCAGCGGCGAGGTGTACTGGCAAGAAATCCCGGAGGATGAGCAAGCGCTATCCGCGGAGCTATTACAAGAACTATTCGAGACAGCTACGAGGCTTGAAACCAAATTAGGCTATCCGATCGACCTAGAGTTCTGCGTCGCCAACGGGACTATCTACTGGCTACAAATGCGTGCGATTACCACGCCGCCGGCCGCACAGATCGTGCTCGACAACGCTAATATTCAGGAAAGTTACTGCGGCCTCACTTCCGAACTCAGCTTCACTTTCGCAGAGCGCGCCTATGCTACCGTCTATCGCCAGACCATGCGTGCGCTCGGCCTTTCGGAAGCTAAGGTGGCTGCCCAGGAAGAGATCGTACAACACCTGCTCCGCCGCTACCGCGGTCGCGTCTACTACAACATTAATAATTGGTACCGAGGCCTGGCGCTCTTACCCGCCTTTCGGCAAAACAAGTCCGACCTCGAGCGGATGATGGGCCTGGAGAGTCCGGTGAGTTTCGTGGAGGATCGGCAGAAGTCTGTATGGCAAATGATCACCGGTCTGCCGACACTCGGCGTCAATCTCGTGCGACTGCTGCTGGCCTTTCGCCGCCTCCCAAAAACTGCCGCTCGCTTCGAAATAGACTTCGAGAAGGTCTTCGATCAATTCTACGCCGCCGAGCCGGCCCACTTTACCGAAGCCGATTGCCAGCGCTGGTACCAACGTCTCGACGTCGATGTTTTAGAGCGCTGGGAGGTCCCGATCATCAACGATTTCTACGTGATGATGCAGAACGGTAAGGCCCACCGGAAACTAGAAAAGATAAAGGTCGCCGAGCCGGACACATGGCTCCAGGAGCACCTGCGCCAAGACAAAGCCTTACCCTCATTAGAGCCAATGTTAGGGCTTCAATCCCTAGCAACACTGGCGCGTAAAGACGCCGAACTGATGGCGCTGCTACGGGAGGACTCGCCGACGCTCTTCCGGACCCTCGCTGCACAACACCCATCCTTCGCCGCCGAGGTCCAAGCCTACATCCATCGCTACGGCGATCGCGTCATGGGTGAACTCAAAATGGAGACCGTCACGATGCGCGTCGATCCAAACGTCCTGCTGCGCTACCTGCGGCCGATGCTCGATGTTGCGCCTACGCACGCGGCACCTGAGTCGAGTCCCACACCGAAGTGGCTGCGCCCTCTGCGTGACGGCATCTTCCGCCGCGAAGCGCTCCGTTTGCAACGCACCCGCCTGTTCGGGATGTACCGCAGCCTCTATCGGCGCATGGGCGAGCTGCTACAAACCAGTGGCGCCATAGCCTCCCCCAATGACATCTTCCACTGGCGCCTCGAAGAATTGGAGCACTATTGGCAAACAGGCGCGACGGTCGCACAGGAAGAGATCGACCGCCGCATTCAGGAGTCGAACGCTTGGCTAGCCGAAGAGCCGCCGGGCCGCGTCTACGTTCCCGGTCGCAATCTCCAGCCCCTGATCACGGCCAGTGCCGACGGCAAACATTGGCGAGGCCAGGCCGCCGTGGCTGGCGAGGCCGAGGGCGAAGTCGTCTGCATCACCGGCCCAGAAGACTACGTGCCGCTCAAAGGCAAGATTCTCTGCGCGCTGCGCACGGACCCAGGATGGGCGCCCCTCTTCCCCGGCTGCAAAGGCGTCATCATCGAACGCGGCTCCAGCCTCTCCCACTCGGTCATCGTGTTGCGCGAACTCGGCATCCCCGCCATCATCAACCTCCCCGGCATCACCCGCACCCTCGCCACCGGTGATCGCGTCCGCATCGACGGACAGACCGGCCAACTCACCCGTGTATGAGCATCGAGCAAACCTCCGTAGACGGTCGCCTCCCAGCCGCTTTCTACGCCTTTCGGCAAAACCTGTTCGCCGCCGAAGATCTCCACAACGCCGAGATTCCAGCGCACGTAGAAGCCCTGCTTGCGCTAAAACGCGACGAGGCGGCCATCGAACTCTTCCTCTCGCCCGATCGAGCTCGCCTGCTCGGTATCCACCCCCACGGCAGCGAAGTCGCGATGTTCGGTTTTTGGGAAACCACCAACGACCCCGCCCTCTCTCTCGACCTCTTCCGCGCCTTCGAGACCTGGGCTCAGCAGCGCGGCTGCACCCGCGTCGAAGGTCCCAAGAACTTCAACACCTTCCACGACTACCGCCTCCGCCTCGACGATGCCCCGTGGCAGCAATTCACGCGTGAGCCGGTGAATCCGAGTTACTACCCAGCCCTGCTCGAGCAGGCTGGCTACGCAATGCAACAGCGCTTCGTGAGTCGCCTCATTAGTACGCAGGTCATTCCGCAGGCCTATAGTGACAAGCGGGCTTTGCTCGAAGGCTTGAAGTCGCTGCCGTACGATTTCATTCCTCTTCATCGAGAGACCTGGATAAAGTACGCCGATGAGATCTTTGGCTTGGTCGGCGATATCTTCGGACAGAATCCGGGTTATCAGATCATTTCTCCGGCAGAGTTTGAGTTGCTATATAATCCAGATTACTCCGAGTCTTTGTGTCCGCATACATCTGTGCTCCTCGCCGAGCAATCGACCGGTCGCTTGGCGGCCATCAGTCTCTGCCATCCTAACTACTTGCCGCTCAGACTTCAGGAGCGCCCAATATTTGAAAAGCATTATCCCCTTCTAAAGCACCGCACTTTACTCGCAAAGACGCAAGGGGTGCATCCGGATTATCGACAGCAAGGTTTGATGAACTACTTGGGCGCTTACGGAATGATGAGCTTTCGGGAGTTCTACGATGACATTATCTTTTGCTTGATGCGGGAGGATAATGTGTCATTGAGATTTACGGATGGGTTGGCGCATGTGGAGGTGGGGTAT
>CAWIMC010000019.1:0-17336 GCA_963837005.1 Lewinellaceae bacterium | reverse complement strand
GCGGCTGAGCCTGTATACGTATCTACATAAGATTGCCGGCGACGCCATGCCACGCGCGCCGACACCGATGCTTGGGGCCTAACAAGCCCAAAGATAGCTCGCCAAATCTCGGTTCGGAGAGGTACATTTGGCGAGTCATAATCGAATCGCTCGCCAACACGCACGCCTTTCGCCTACATTTGGCGAGCTATGCTCCAGCACCACACTGGCGAACCCGTCATCGCGCGCGCGGGAGCACAAGCCGTCCTCGAAGACGCTTACGCCTCGCCGCGGCCGGCGCTCGTCTCGGTCGTCGGCAAGACCTTCCTCGTGCGCGAGACCTTCAGCCTGCGTCTCGCCTTCGCCATCACCGGCATCGCCAAGGCATCGCGCGCCACCCAACTCGCCAACTTCGTGCTCCAACTCCAGCGCACTTTCGCCCCCGCGGCCACGCCCGAGACCTTCGCCTCGTGGCTCGAGGGCTTCGCCGCGCTCGGGCACCACACCGACGCGTCGTCTTCCTCGACGAACTACCCTGGCTCGCCTCGGCGCGCTCGGGCTTCCTAGGCGCGTTCTCGTGGTTCTGGAACTCCTGGGCCGCCACTCGCCAGATCACCGTCGTCATCTGCGGCTCGGCGGCCTCGTGGATGATCAGACGCGTCGTGCGCGATAAAGGGAGCCTCCACAACCGCATCACCCACCGCATCACCCAGCGGCCCTTCACCCTCCCGCAGGTGGGGCTCTTCCTCGACGCCCGCGGCATCGCCGCCGATCCCCGCCAGCGCCTCGAGCTCTACATGGCCATCGGGGGCGTCCCCTTCTACCTCGACCTACTCGCCCCCGGGCTCAGCGCCCAACAAAACCTCCAGCGCCTCCTCTTCGACGAGGACGCCCCGTTGCGCACCGAGTTCGACCTGCTCTACGGCTCGCTGTTCACGCAGTCCGAGCGCCACGTCGCCGTCGTACGCGCGCTGGCCAAGCGCCACGTCGGACGCACGCGCGCCGAGGTCGAAGCCCTCACGGGACTCCCGAGCGGCGGCGGGCTCACCAAGGTCCTCGAGGAGCTCGAGCTGTCCGGGTTCGTCGACCGCTCCTACCCCTTCGCCCGAAAGAGGAAGCACACCCTCTACCGCCTCATCGACGAGTACTCGGCCTTCTACCTGAAGTTCGTCGAGGGCAGCCGCCCCGGCGCCAACGTCTTCTACGGCATCGCTGCTTCGCCGGGCTACCGGAGTTGGTCGGGCTTCGCCTTCGAGCGCGTGTGCCTGCGCAACGTCGACGCCGTGCTACGCGCGCTCGGGATCTCCGGCATCGCCGTATCCGCGGCCAGCTACGTCGCGCGGGCCACCGACCGCGCCGGCGGCGTACAGGTCGACCTCCTACTCGACCGCGCCGACAACGCCGTCTCGATCGTCGAGGCCAAGTACGCCGACGACGACTACGCGATCACGAAGGCCTACGCCGCCGAGCTCCGCGAGAAGGTCCGCCGCTTCCGCAAACACACCCGCACCCGCAAGCAGGTCTTCGTGGCGCTCGTGACGACGTACGGCTTACGCCAAAACCCGCACTCGGTAGGGCTCATCGACCGGTTGGTGACGCTGAAGCAATTGATGAGGGGGGCGGGCTGAAGGGTAGGTGTGGGTGAGCAGTGGTGGCGTTGGTGATTCGGCCGCTAAACCTCAGCGCCCGGCGCGCGGCCCCCGCGGGTCACGGATTGGTTGAGGGACGCCTGAGCGTGATGTACAGCTATACCGGGAACGAGGCCTTTGTGAATTACGTGGCCGAGACGGGCAGCCTCTCCAACGTCCGGATTGCCGAACCCTTATCCGAATCCCCTCGCCCCCGTATAGCCTCTTCAGTACTTGCTCAAGCTGGCGAGCAATCGCTCCTGCACCTCACCTTTGCCCCATGGCCGTCACCGCGCTCACCTTCGTCGCCGCCGTCCTCGCGGCGCTGCTCGCTGCGGCGCTGCTGTCCCAACCGCTACAGTCGCGCGCTAATATTTGGCTCGGGCTCACCTTCGGAGTCGTCGCGTGGCTGGCGCTCCTGTCGGGTGGGTTTACGCTCGAGTGGGACTCCACGGCTTACGTCGTGCTTAACGACTTAATGCCGGAGCTGCTCGTGCCGGTAGGCCTGATTATGTACTTCGCTGTGCTACTCGACGACGGGCTCGCCAGGGGGCGCTTTTGGTTTGTACTACTCTCACCCTTCGTCGCCACTACCGTCGTCAACCTCGTCGCCGATGGCAACGCCGAACTCGACCTGTACTTACTGCCGGCCTGGGTGACGCAGTCCGCGCTTGAAACCTACTACGTTGTCGAAGAGGCCCTCACCATCGTCTACGCCCTAATCCTCGGCTTCGCCACCACGGCACTACTCCGGCGCCACCGCGGGCACGTCGCCTACCCGTGGGCGCGGCGGCTCTGGCCCTGGCTCGCGGGTACGATCCTCGTGTGGGCGCTCACGTACCTGGCGGCGCAGTGGGTCGAGTCGGAACTACTCGGGGTGGTGTGGGCGGTGGTGCTGGTGCTGCTGTGCGTCGTGGTGTACGACGGGATATTGGGACTCCGCTTGCTACAAGACCGCCACGCCATTGCGCTGCTGCGGTCGCGGGGTACGCTTTCGCTAAAACCACAGGACGCGCCGGTCGAGACGCCGGAGGCGTACGTGCCCGATGTCGCGGAAGCGGTCACGACTTCCCCCGCTGCACCGGCGACGGCCGACGCTGCGGACGTCGCCATCGCCGTCGCCGTGAGCGCCGAAGCCGCTGCCCCCAACCCCCACCTCGCCGTCGTAGACCGCCTCCTCGCCGAAGAGCACCGCTACCGCGACCCTGATCTTTCGCGCGAGCGACTCGCCGAGGAGGTCGAGATTAGCGGCAGCCACCTAAGTCGACTACTCGCCCAGGCCGGCCGGCCGACCTTTTCGCAGCTCGTCACCGAGCACCGCGTCGGCGCCGTCAAGGCGATGCTGCGCGATTTGGAAATGGCGCACTTCAGTATCGTGGCCATCGGGCTGGAGTGCGGATTCCGCTCCAAGTCGAGCTTCAACCAGGCCTTCAAGGCCGACGTCGGGCAGACGCCTAGCGCCTACCGGCGGGGCTAGAGGGGCTCCTCCGAGGCATTCAGCAGTGCGGGGAACCCGTCCGGATATCGCGTACTGCACGAATCCCGGACGCCGGTCACTCCGTGCACGCGGAGCTTTGCCCCTCCCCAACGCCGACACCCTTGCCTGCTCACTTCAACGCCCCCGCCCTCGCGGTGGGCTTGCTCACGTGCCTTACGGCCCACGCCGCCGACACGACGCGCACCGTCCACCTCGCGGCTTTCGTCATGGACGAGAGCATTGCCCTGCCCGGGGGCGCCGCCTTCGCCTACCCCTTCGAGCCAGCCTTCGGCGCCGAACTGAGCTATCCGCTCAAGGAGACGCGACACGGCACCTGGACGCTTACCGGCGGACTCGGGTACTACCGCCACCGTTACGTCCGCTCGGCCGTGCACGCAGACGCGTCGTTCGGCTACCGCTGGACACCCGGGCGCTTCTCGGCGGCGGGGATGGTAGGACTCGGTTACGCGCACGCCTTCGTTTACGAGCGCGTTTTCGCCTTTGAGGACAGTGACTATCGGGAGGTCCGCAACGCCGGAACCGGCGTCTTCAGCCCGAGCCTCGCGCTCACGCTCGGCTACCGCCTCGGCGATGGCGCGCGTCCGATCTCCGTCCTGGCCCGTGCGCGATCGAGTTTCGAGAGTCCCTTCGCGTTGCTGCCGCTGCCCCACTTCTTCTTCGGTTTTGGCGTAAGCCGCCCACTCTTCTCGCTATGAAGCGCTCACGTCTCACGTCCCCAGGTTTTGCCGCAAGGCGCACCAATCTGCTTCTACTTCTAGCTTTAGTAGCCGCGACGTTGTGCAGCTGCGAGCCCGAAGACCTCCCTCCCCCCGAAACCTACGCCTGCACGCCCCTGCCCGCCGAGCAACTCACGCATCCGCTGGCCGAGCAATTCCAAGCCCTCCTCGACGCCGATCTACCGTTTACCACCGGCGTCCAAGTGGCCGTCACCGACGCACGTGGACTGAGTTGGACGGGCGCGGCCGGCTACGCAGACATCGGCGCGGGCGTGCGGTATACGCCGTGCATGCGGGGCGCGGTGGCCAGCATCACGAAGACGGTGACGGCCGCGCTCATCATGGAGGCGCAGGAGGACGGCCTCCTCGACGTCGACCGGCCGCTGAGTGATTACCTCGACGCGTCCCTCCTCACCGACATCGCCAACGCCCCCGGGGCCTCCCTGCGTCAACTCCTCAGCCACACCAGCGGCATCCCCGACTACCTCACGCTGCGCCAGACCCTCGACGCCCTCAACGAGCCCTTCCTGCGGCTCAGTCAAGAGGACAAGCTCGACTACGCCCGCGGCATCGACGCGGTCCACCCCGCGGGCTCGGCCTTCAGCTACTCCAACTCTAACTACCTGCTCCTGGGGGTGGTGTTGGAGCGCATCTACGAGCGCGACCTTACGGCGGTATTCGAGGCGCGGGTTTCGCTGCCGCTAAAACTCGGGGGCTTCGCCATGGGCGCCGAAGCCGACCCGATCCCCGAAGACATCCCCCGCCCCTACCTCGCGCTGGCCGGCGGCAAGTTTCAGAACGTGATCGCCTCGGCGGTCTCCGATGCGGCCACCGGGGACGGGGGCGTCCTCACGAACATGGCGGAGCTGGAGGTTTTCGCGAAAGCGCTCTTCTCCGGGGCGCTGGTGAGCGAGGCGTCACTCGCGGAGATGACCGCCCCCGTGAGCGCGCTCTCCCCCGACCAGAGCGACTTCGACTTCTACCCCGACGAGGCCTACGGGCTGGGCGTCACGCGCTACAACACCCCCATCGGCGTGGCCTACGGGCACACCGGCTCAACTTCATCCTACAACTCCACGCTGCTGTACTTCTCGGCCACTGGCGCCAGCTTCGCCATAACGCGCAACGGCGTAGATCTCGGCCGCGTGGACGCGTCCATCGAGCAGAGTCGCCGCACGATGGACGGCTTCCTCGACCTCCTCCACTAACTACTCCCGTGACCAAGTACCTCCTTCTCCCAATCCTGTCGCTCATCACCCTCGCGGCCTGCGACGAAGACGACCGCGGCTCCGGCACCCTCGTCACCGTCGATCGCACGGACGGGGCCTTCTCGGCGGTGGTGGCTTCTAATAGCTTCGATGTCGAGATCGTCCGCGCGGACGTGCACCGCGTCACGCTCACCGCCGACGATAATCTCGTGGCGCGGTACACGACGACGACCGCTAACGGGGTCCTGACCGCCGGCATCCAGTCCGGGGAGTCGGTACGCGGCGAGACCATCCGGCTCCGGGTAGAGACCCCAGAGTTGGACGCCATCACACTGAGCACTTCCGCCGAGGGGACGGTGATGGGCTTCGAGACCTTCGGCGCGCTCGAGCTGGACCTCTCGACGAGTAGCGAGCTAACGATCACCGGGGCGACGCCCGCGCTCACGTTGCGCACGTCCACCTCGTCGACGCTGGAGGCCTTGGGGCTCACCGCGGCCGTCTGTACCGTGAATGTGGGGACGTCGTCGCGGGCGGAGGTGACGGTGACCGACAGGTTGGATGGACGCGTGACAACTTCAGCGGAGTTGCGGTACCGGGGTCGGCCTACGCTAGGCGTGACGGCAGAGACGAGCGGGCGGGTCGTGGATGGGAATTAATAATTCGACGCGCATCAGCCAATCTCTCGCTCCACCTCCTCGATAGCGTAAGTGCGACCCGCCTCGATATCCGCCTCGGAGTCCGCGAGCCGCTCCTGCAGCTTCCTCTAGCGGTATAGGCTGTAGACTTGCCTCGTAGGCCTCGATGGCCGTCTGCTTACGCAGTGCCGCCACCTTGCTCACCGTTTTCTCGTCCTCGACGCCCGCGAGCCACTCGATGAGTTGAAATTTTTTCGCAAGGAGATTCATGAGCGATAAGGTAGTCAAGAGACCTCCAAGCCAAGCAAATCCCCTATCCAGGTACCGCCTTCACGACTGGCACCCGCTGGGGCTTGCGCTCCTCCATTAACTCACGCCGCTTTGCCGCCGCCCAACTCCGCCATCACCTGCTCGACCGCTTCGCGCGTCTGCCGCAGGCTCTCGATCTTCTCGTCGATCTGCCGCAGCTTCTGTGAGAAGAGTGCGCCACGGTCCACGCACTTATCGTCCCGCTCCTCGCGAGCGTCCAATAGCTCACGACACTCCGCCAGCGTGAAGTCGAAGCGCTGTAGGTAGCGGATGATCTCGATGCGCTTCAGACTGGTCTCGCCGTAGTCCTTGTAGTTGTTGCTCGCCTCGGGACGCGTCACGTCCACGAGTAAGCCCCGGCGCTCGTAGAAGCGGACGGTGTCGCGGGAGACGCCCGCGCGCTGGGTGAGTTGACCGATTCGCATAATTTTTTTGCTTGCGCCAAAACCGTTGACCATAGTCCACGCTCCTTGCTCGTCCGTACCAAACATACGTACCGACCATGTCTACCTCCGCAACGCTCGCCGGTGCCCGTCCCTCGTCGGCCGAGCCCGCCCGTAGCAAGCCCGCCCGCATCGCCCTCTACGCCCTCCTCGGCTTGCTCACGTTCGTGCTCGTCTTCACCGGGGGCGCCAAGGTGATCCAGGCCGAGTTCATGATGACCAACATGGCCGAGCTCCACTTCGGCACCATTCCGACGGTGATCATCGGCATCATCGAACTCCTCGCCGCGGTGGGGCTGTGGGTCCGGCGCTACCGCACGCTCGCGCTCGCGTCCTTCCTCCTCCTCATCGCCGGAGGCGCCGGTGCGCATTGGGGCTTCGGGCACCCACCCGGGCGAATTGCGCCGCCCTTCGCCATCGCGGGGCTCACGTTCGCTACTCTCTGGCTCGATCGAGGACGAGCGCTGTGGGACTTCGTGCTGCGACGGTAGCGCTCACGACGACCCAGGCGCATCTGGGTGGTTTTGGCGACAGCCTAGGCCCATGGCAGATTTAGGATAATTAAAATCTATCAAACTGCGGAATCGGGGGAAAACCATCACTCTCTAAAAACTAAGCAGTGCGCCAGCTCACTATTCATTATACAACAAACTTTTCTCATGACTCAAAGACCAACTGCCGTCATTACCGGCACAACCTCCGGCATAGGAGCCGAACTCGCCGTAATACTCGCCACGCGTGGGTACAATCTCGTGCTCGTCAATCGGAGTAGATCTCGCACGCAACCGCTTCTCGAGCGTATCCGACAGCAGACACCAGAGACCGAAGCCACCGTTTACGAAGCCGATCTGTCGGATCAAGAACAAGTACGTTCGGCAGTCGATAGCATTCGGACTAAACATCCGGTGATACAGGCCCTATTCAACAACGCCGGAGTGCTAATGAAGGACACCAAACGTACTGAGGCCAGCCACGAAATGCAATTGGCGGTCAATGTTTTCGCCCCCTACTTACTAACGGTATTACTGAAGGATTCCCTCGCGAAAGGTGCGAAGCAATACGGGAGAGCCATCGTAGTCACGGCTTCCTCCAATGCGATATTCATGACGCACTCCTTCGACGTATCGACACTGAATACACCACGGAAGCCGGGGATATTCGGTGCATACGCGCAATCGAAACTAGCTGTCTCCGTGCTGATGAATACGCTTGCTCCCGATTTCTCAGCAGACAACATCGAACTGTACGCCATTGATCCAGGCGGGACCAACACCGCCATGACTGCAGGAAAGGCGGCTCCGTTTTTCGTACGCTGGATGCGCAAGTTGCTGCCTGGCCCCGGAAAGGCAGCCAAGAATTTCCTGCTGCCACTACAAGATGGATTCGCCATGAAGCCAGGTACCCTTATCTCCGGAGGCAAAGCGCATAAGCTTCCCAAGGGGGGCGGAAAGACCGAGAGCAAGCAGGCCTTACTGGCATATTGCGCTGCCGAAACAGGCGTACAGGCACCATCGAAAAGTGCAAGCGTCTAATGAGTATATCGAAGCAGATTAACTCGGCCTCCCCGAAAGACCACGTCGTCGTCATCGTCGGCGGTACCGGCGGAATCGGGAAAGAGGTTGCCAATCAACTAGCCCGACGTGGGGCCCGGATTGTAATCGTCGGCCGTAACACGACTAAAGGGGAGTCAATCGTCGCCGAGCTAGGACAGCAGGCGGAATTTGTTGCTGCCGATGTGTCACTGCAGGCCGAATGCCATCGCCTATCGCAACTCATTCTTCAGCGGTATAAGCGACTGGATGTCCTAATTCATTCGGCCGACGTGGTGTTATCAGATCAGCGCAGGACCGCCGAAGGGTACGAACTATCTTTCGCCACTAATTTCGTCTCGCGCGCCCTCCTTAACGAGCTACTACTTGATAGGCTTAAAGAGACGGCAAGCGAGCACGGGGCTGCGCGGATCATCCACGTCGGAGCCGCAGGCTTCCCGGGGCGTCTCGATCTAAACGACGTGCCGCCGGGCCCCGACCTCAACCCGCTAAAAGCTCACAACGTAGGGCAGCGTGCCAACGACGTTTACGCTGTTGCGCAGGCAAATCAACTGCGGGGTACCAACGTAGAAATCTACGTCACCTTTCCAGGCCTGTTCGTCAATACGGATATTAGGCGGCGTAGCGTGTCCGGCTTTTGGCGACCGATTGTCCGAGCCTTCGACGTTTTGGTGCGACCGTTTATGAGAAGCATTGCCGCCGGCGCCCACCAGACTATTGAAATGGCAGTAGGTGGGGCTAAGTCGGACGGCGTACTCATTCGGCCAAATGGGAAGCCTGTGAAACACGAGGGAGATACGCGATACTCGGCTGAATTGCAAGAGGGCATCTTGCTGGCAGTAGAAGAAATGACGAGTGAGGCTAATTTGTAGAACCTGAGTGTGAAGTTTTCTTGGGCTCTTTCGTTTTTGCTTGAAGAACCGTGAGCCATCCCGCGCTACTTAGCACCCTCTCGGGCTCGACGACGTACATCACTTTGTACGTGCAGTCCACGATGAGACAGCGGTGCTCCCTCGCGCGCGTAGAGACGCGTGCGTCTACGAACCCTAACTCCGGATGACGAGCGAGCCTCTTCGCCTGCGCAATCATCCCCCGCGCGATCGTCGTGCCCTTGCCTTGGCTGCCGAACCGATTGTAGTAGTCTCTAAGGGCAGTCAACCGACGACGGGCGTTAGCGGTGAATTCGACGTGCATCAGCCAATCTCTCGCTCCACCTCCTCAATAGCGTAAGTGCGCCCCGCCTCAACATCCGCCTCCGAAGCGGCGAGCCGCTCCTTCAACTCCTCTAGCGGCATAGGCTTCAGACCCGCCTCGTAAGCCTCAATGGCCGTCTGCTTGCGCAGTGCTGCCACCTTGCTCACGGATTGTTCGTCCTCGACACCCGCGAGCCACTCGATGAGCTGGAGTTTTTCCTCAAGGAGATTCATGAACGCTAAGGTAGCTGAGAGACGCACGCAAAGGAGCACGTGCCCCCGCCCCAAATCCACTTCACCACGCCAACCCTACATTCCACGCGCCAAACCACCCTCGCACCCAACTCCCCCGCGCGCCTATGGAGACCACCACCGAGAACCTAAAAGACCACCAAGACGAGCAACTCCCCGTCCCCAAGCACAAACTCCACGACTGGACCCACTTCGCGGGCCTGTACGCCGCCGAGCACGTCGCCGCCACGGAGTTCGTCATCGGCGCCACCTTCGTCGCACTCGGGGCCCGGACCATCGACATTATCCTCGGCCTGCTGATCGGCAACGTGCTCGCGGTGTTGAGCTGGCGTTTTATCACCTCGCCGATTGCGGTGGAGACGCGATTGAGTCTGTATACGTACCTCGACAAGATCGCGGGGGACTCCATGACCCAGCTCTACAACTGGGTCAACGTCGTCATCTTCTCGGTGATATCGGCGGCGATGATCACGGTGTCTTCGACGGCGGTGCGCTTCGCCTTCGACATCCCCGCCCAACTCGACTGGTACCCGACCAATGTGTGGTTCGTCCTCATCGTATTTGCGGTCGGCATTTTCGTGGTCTCAATCGCGATCTACGGCTTCGACGCCGTGTCCGAGTTCTCCAGCATCTGCGCGCCCTGGCTCTTCGTCATGTTTACGAGTGGCGCGATGGTGCTGCTGCCGGCGCTGTCGCTCGACGTGCTCGACAAAACCCTGCCTTCGGGTTGGGGCGACTTCATGACCCTCGGCAACGAGAGCATCTGGACGGGGGTCAACAGCGCGGGCGAACCGGGCATTGGCCTCATCGAGGTGATCGGCTTCGGCTGGGCCGCCAACAGCATCACGCACTTCGGCCTCATCGACATGGCGCTGCTGCGTTTCGCGAGGAAGAAAGACTACGCCTACGCCTCCAGCACCGGGATGATGTTTGGGCACTACGTAGCCTGGATCGCGGCCGGGATTATGGGCGCGGGCGCGGCGGTGATCCTCGGCAAATCCATCGTCGAGCTCGACCCGGGTGATGTTGCCTACTACGCGCTCGGGTGGTCGGGCTTCGTCATCGTCATCGTGGCCGGGTGGACCACCGCGATTACAAATCTGTATCGTGCGGGACTGGCCGCACAGGCGATCTTCAGTTCGTATTCGCAGCGACAAACCACGATCGTCGTCGGCGCCGTCACTGTGGTTATCGCGTGTTTTCCCTTCGTGTTCTCGCAGATCTTGCCGCTGCTCACGTACGCCGGTTTGCTGGTGGTCCCGGTCGGTGCCATCGTGTTTGCGGAACACCAGATTTTGCCGCGGATCGGCTACACGCGCTACTGGTTCTCGTACTCGGAACTCAGCTCCAGCACGCCGGCCATCGCGTCGTGGGTCCTCGGGCTCGCCTTCGGGTTCGGACTACAGGCCCTCGACGTCATCTCGTTTTACTACCTTTTCATCCCGACCTGGTTCTTCACCATCGCCGTGTACATCGCACTCGCGGCCCGGGCCGGAGCGAAGGAGAAGTACCCGGAGGCCGTGCAACTCGACCGACAGCGCAGCGAGGCCATCGAGGCCTTCCAGGCAAAGCAAGCATTGGTGGAACCCGATCACGTCGCGGATACCTCTGTGCTTTCGAAAGTCCTGCGCATCGTCGCCATCTCGGCCCTCGTCGCCACGCTGTTCCTCGCGGGCAACGTCCTGTTCGGCAGTGACTCCGCGGCGGATTACGTCGCCAACCGCGACCTGTTCTACACCCACGCCTTCGTCTGTACGATCGCGTATTTCGCTCTCACCTATTGGGCCGTGCAACGCGGCAAGTCCTTTCAGACCGCACAAGCATGACGCCGATTTCGATTTCGCAAAACAACCTAGCCGCGTTGCAAAGTCGGCTGCCGGTGCCGACTTACGACCGCACGTCGGCCACCTTGACCATCGCACACATCGGCGTCGGCGGCTTCCACCGCGCGCACCTGGCCTACTACCTGCACGCCCTGAGCAGCGAGGTCGGCGCAGCCGACTGGGCCATCTGCGGCATCGGTATCCGGGAGGGTGACCGACAGATACATGGTATCCTAGAGCAGCAGGACTACCTCTACACCCTGATCGTCAAGCACCCCGACGGGACAATTGCCCCCGAGGTCATCGGCTCGATCGTCGACTTCAAACTGGGCACCGACCGTCCCGACGACGTGATCGAACGCCTGGCCGCCGCCGACACCAAGATCGTCTCCTTGACGATCACGGAGGGCGGGTACAACTTCCACCCCGCCACGGGGGCGTTCGACTTCGACAACCCCAACGTGCAACACGAGTTGCAGCACCCGGGTGACCCCAAAACCGTCTACGGCTTCCTCACCGCGGCCCTGCGACGGCGCCGGGCGGAGGGGACGCCAGCCTTCACGGTGCTCTCCTGCGACAACATCGAGCACAACGGGGATGTCGCCCGCGAGATGTTGCTGGTTTTCGCGAAAGCGCAAGACCCGGACCTCGCCGAATGGATCGAACAGGAGGTGCGCTTCCCGAACAGCATGGTCGACCGCATCACCCCGGCCACCACCCCCGCAGACACAGTGCTTCTCGCCGAAGACTACGGCCTCACCGACGCCTGGCCAGTCACCTGTGAGCCTTTCTTGCAGTGGGTGGTGGAGGACAAGTTCTCCGACGGTCGCCCGCCCTTCGATCAGGTCGGTGTCCATTTCGTCGCCGACGTCGGCCCCTACGAAAAGATGAAGCTCCGCCTCCTCAACGCCGGGCATTCGGTCCTGGGACTGCTGGGGGTTTTGCATGGCCATGCCACCATCAATGCCTGCGTTGAGGACCCCGTCTTCGAGCGCTACCTGCGCGCCTTCCTCGACGAAGAAGCCACACCCATCCTCGGTGACGTGGCCGGTATCGACCTGGCGGCGTACAAGGACACTTTACTGGAGCGCTTCGCCAATCCGAACATCAGGGACAGCGTCGGCCGCATCTGCATGGAGAGCTCGGCGAAGCTGCCGAAGTTCTTGATTCCTACCCTTTCGGAAAACCTGGCCCGCGGGGGCAGCATCCGATACGCCACGCTGGTGATCGCGACGTGGTGCTACGTGTGTGACAAGGGTGTCGATCAGAATGGACAGCGTATCGAAATCATTGATGCCGCGAGCGCGGAACTTCACGAGGCGGCCCGGCAAACCGAAACCGACCCACTGGCTTTTGTCAAACAGGAGTGGCTGTTCGGGGAGCTGGCCCAAAGCCAGGAGTTTGCGATTGCCTACACCAAAGCCGTTGGGCA
Source organism: Lewinellaceae bacterium (assembly GCA_963837005.1). Classification (GTDB taxonomy): domain Bacteria; phylum Bacteroidota; class Bacteroidia; order Chitinophagales; family Saprospiraceae; genus CALDTK01. Next base: position 4,670 of record CAWIMC010000019.1, on the reverse strand, counting down.
GGTGTACGCGGGGCCAGACGTGCGGCTTATGATGAAAGAGATGGTTTAAAGCGCCACAGCTATAGCTCGCGAGTAGAACCTTCAGTCGACTCCCTCACCTTAGACGACAATCACCATGGAAACTACCCGAGCACAAGGCACTGTCCGCCCCGGCCACGGCGTAGCCTCCGGGAAGGGGAAAGACCCGCGCTACCCGATGGGCACTTTGCGCCAACAAGCCCCTCACTTCCTCGCGCGCGGTCTCGACCTGGGCGCTTACTACCCAGGGACCGTCAATGTGGACATTGCTCCGCACCGCTACGAGATCCGGGAGCCGAAGCACTTCATCGAGGATGTCGATTGGTCGCCGCACATCCCGCCGGAGAATTTTTATTTCTTTGATGTGGTGCTGCACGCTGGGGGACGGGCGTACCGGGGCTTGGTGTACCTGCCTGATCCTGCGACGAAAGCGGATCACTTGCAGGGGGCGAGTGTGCTGGAGTTGATCTTACCGGAGGTGGCGGGATTAGGGTACGGGGATGCGGTGGAGGTGGAGTTGTGGGATAGGCAGATGGGGGTGGTGTAGGCGCGTTCGGGTCGCTCCAGCGAGTGCGCCGAAAGCAAGGCGGTGCTGCCGTTTGGCGTACAACGGCACTCACACGGTGAACCAACCGCCGCTCTCGACGCCCTAAACCAGTTGATCAACCGTAATCACCCGATCAACAATCCCCACTGCGGCAGCCGAATTTCCACTCACCCCAAACGTGGTCAGCAATACGAGAGTGACAGCGTTGCGCGTGTTGCTGTGCGCCCGAAAGCGCTGCTTTTTCTCGCGAAGCGCCTTCGCGTACGCGCTCGTCATCACGAATGGTGCCTCCGTAAACTTGGCTTCGATCAGGGTAATGACCCGGTCGCTTCTATCCAGGAGGAGGTCGACCTGGACGCCTTTGGCCACGTCGCTGGCTTTCGCCACGAAGCTTGCGGCGCGTACGTCCACGCCGCTGATGCCGAGGACGCGCTTGAGGGCTTCCACGTTGCGGAGGGCGACATTCTCGAAGGCATAACCCTGCCAGCTCCTAAACGCCGCTTGCTCGGCCAGGCGAAAGAAGCTGCTCGTGCCGGGCCTTACCCCGTCTAGGAATTTTAGGTAAAACCGACTGTATTCATCGACGAGTAGGTAGAGTGCGTCGCGGCGGGTTTTGCCGAAAGGCGAACTACGAAGTATGAATCCCGAATACTCGAGTTCCTCGACGACCCGAGCCAAGGTACCTGAACTCTCGATGCCACTGTCCTTCCGGAGCTGCTCACGCGTAATGCCCGACTGCTTCGTCGCCAGCGCTTTCACGAGCCGTACATGATGAGTCGAGTTCTCGAACAAGGAAGCATACAGCTGACCGAACTCATCCGCCAGTACCGCAGCCGGTCCGAATAATAAGCGTTCGATGGCCTGCTGTGCACTTTCTCCCGACTTTACCTGATCCAGGTAAAAAGGAACTCCGCCTAGTGCCATGTAGAGTTGTAGGCGCTGAAAATTATCCTCGACTAAACCCCTGGCATCCATGAAGAGATCGGTCTCCGCCAGGGTGAAAGGATCGAGTTTGATCCGGTGAGTGATCCGGTTGTGCAGGCCACCCTTGTCGCGCACCACTTTTTTAATCATCCAGGACGCTGCCGATCCACACACTACTACGACCACATCTAGGTCGACGGCCCATGAGTTCCAGAACCAGCTAAAGGCGCGTAAGAACCCTGATCGTCGGGATGCCAACCAGGGTAATTCATCGAAGAAGATCACCTGCCGCGGGGAGGTTGTGGTGCGTTCTTGGTCCATCCGCCGGGCCAGGTCTGATAGCGCTTCGAGCCAGTTTGCGTAGCCGACAGTAAGTGGTGACGCACCGAATGCCGTCGAGACTCGAATGGCGAAGTTGGCGAGTTGCTCTGCCATGGGGGAGTTGGCGATACCGGTTACCGAAAACCGGATCGCCTCCGCATACACCTGTTTCACCAGGAAAGTCTTCCCGATCCGCCGGCGGCCAGTTACGGCGACGAGGCTCGCGCGGGAGCTGTGGTAGGCTTCCGCCAAAACCTGTTTCGCCTCGGTGCGACCGATAACGGCGTCTTCGGCTCTTGTCATACGTGGACAAAGGTAGGCTGTGAGACCTATTTATGTCCAGGTATAAGGTATATGTGGACATAAGCGCCGATTTTGCCCCTTTATGTCCACGGATGAGGTATCGGTGGTGGGCGCGTTCGGGTCGCTCCAGCGAGTGCGCCGAAGTTGGCCTAGCGCGGCCGGTAGGCGTGTCGCGGCACTCGCTGAGCGAGTCGAACGCCGCCCGGGGACACGTAAAGCTGGGCGGCGCTCGGAGTACCGAAGTCGCGGCTATGGCGAGGGCGGTAAAGGTTTTGCCGAAAGGCCCCAACATCGGCTAGCGGCACGCACGTCACACCGGACAAGCAGGTACCCTCGATGTAAAGGCTGAACCATCTATCCCGAGCTTCCTTCGCTCGATTAACGTTATACCCTCGCGCAGCGTTCCTACGACGGCTGACGTCTGTAGTGCAGCGAGCTACCGCGAGGACGCTGCTACTCCTTCTACCAGTGACCTATATTCACGTTCGTGCTTATCCCCCTCCGCATCGCCTCCCTCCTATGGCTCTGTATGGCCGCCGCCGGTTGTGACCGTAATGACTGCGACTGGGTAGCGAAGATTCCTACAGGCGATTGCGTAGAGGAGGCCCTCGAACGCTTCGGCGCAGTACCCCTAGCTCCCGGAGAAGCGCGGGTCGACTTCTGCCAGAACTACGTACAGATGATGGAGGCGCGGGGCCGTCAACTCTTCCAGGTTCGCTACCCCTGCACCACCGTGGCAGGCGAGCCCATCACCGACTGCGACGGCGTCAACATCGCTGAGTTCTCGGACGGCCCGTGTCCCGACTTCTGGCTGGAAGGAGGCGACTGGGTAACCATCGGCGTCCTCCCGTAAATACAGGCCAGTACATCCTATATCTGCGCCTCCGGTCTGGCGAAGGGCAGCGAAAGAATACCCTGTCGTAACGCTCGCCCTTCGGCGTACGCAAGAGTTGCTGGAGGACATACTCCCGTGCCAGGTTCTTATGATACTTCTCGCTTTCGCTAAAACTCGCCGAGGCGAGCTCGACGTAGGCGGTGACGGTTTTACGGAAGTGCACCACATCCTTGCGCAGCGGCTTTTGTTTGAGAAAGGCCTTATTAAGAGACTTGCGGGGCGTGAGCAGGGACATGTGCGCGAGTGGGGTGGGGGCGTTACAAGTAAGGGGAGTTTAGGGTTCTGCGCTAGGCGCGTTCGGGTCGCCCCAGAGCGTGCGGTAAAGGTTTTGCCGAAACGCCTGCGTACGAACGGTAGCGTGGGCAACGTGATCAGGTACGGCATCACCGTCCTCGGCACCGGCGGATAGGGCATGGTCGTGAATACGCTCCTCGCCTGCGAGCTGGTTCTCGTACGGACTCGCAGACATCCTCCTGGTCATACACCCGCAGGCTGGCCTCGCCGACGCGCTCGAGTGTAGAGCAGTTGCGAAGCTTGGCGCGGTAGGTGGGCTCTCCCTTGCAAATCATGGTTCAGAATTTGCGCCTCCCTTACCTTGATCCTGTCTATGCCACGACGCCTCCTCATCCACGCCGACGATGCCGGGCTTTGCCACGCCGAGAATCGCGCGACCGTCGCCGTGCTCGAGGCCGGGATGGTCAACTCCTACAGCCTCATGGTGCCCTGCCCGGGCTTCGGCGAGATGGTCGGTTTTGCGAAAGCGCACCCCGAGTACGACTGCGGCGTGCACCTGACGATGACCTGCGAGTGGGAGACCTTCCGCTTTGGACCGGTGGCGCCGGTGAGTGCCGTACCGAGCCTCGTCGATGAGCGCGGGCACTTCTTAAAGAAGCGACACCTCCTGGCGGCGGTTGGGAAGGCCGAGGAGGTACGGATCGAGCTGAAGGCCCAGATCGACCGAGTCCTGGAGCTCGGCATCCGCCCGACGCACCTCGACTCACACATGTACAGTGTGGCGGCGCACCCGGCGTATTTCGAGGTCTATAGAGCACTGGGGAAGGAATACGACTTGCCGGTCTTGATGAATGCCGAGATGCTAGAGGCCGTCGGATTAGATCCCGAGAAGCAGCTGCGGCCCGAAGACTTTACGGTGGATAAAGCGCACATCGGCAATTACGATCTCTTTAGCGCGGGCCAACTCCGAGATCACTATTTCGACGTGATCGATAATCTCGTTGAAGGCAACAATATCCTTCTCCTCCACCCCGCCTACGACGACGCGGAGATGCGCGAGGTGGCTGTCAATCATCCCAATTTCGGCTCGGCGTGGCGGCAGATCGACCTGGACGTTTTTACGAGCGCGGAGATGCGCGCGAAGATTGCGGCGAGCGGCGTGGAGCTGGTGACGTGGGCCCAGCTGGCGCGAGGCTGATCGTCGAAAGGATGGTCTGCGGGACGGGACGGTGGAACACTTTCGTCGCAGAACGCTGGTCGGATTTGTGTCGGCAGCGCCCGCGAGCGGCCGGGAGCGCGCTTTCGGCCTACCTTGGGGGGGCCGAGTCCCGTCACCTCTATCGTGGCAGCTCGCCCGGCTTTATCAAACCTCCTCAGATGCACTTTCCTCCCTACTCGAAGCTAGGTTTGGGCTGGGGCCTCGCGGCG
>CAWIMC010000018.1:0-706180 GCA_963837005.1 Lewinellaceae bacterium | reverse complement strand
GGCCCGCGGCGGACATCTACCTTTAGCGTCCCACTCAACACGTCCGCCAATGCATTGTCTAAAAACCGCAACGTGCTACCGTTCGCCGCTTTCGTGCCTGCTGGCGACGTACACACTGCCCCTCTGCCTGCTGTTGACGGCTTGCGCCAAAACCCGTCCCGCCGCCGCGATCTCGGGTCCCGTTACTAGCGCACGGATCAGCGCCGACACCGCCACCCGCTACCGCCCCGGCCTCGTTTCCACTCCCGAACACGACGAGGGCGGACTCCTACTCACCGGTTTTGGCGACAGCCGAACCGCCCCTCGAGAAACCTACTTCTGGCGCCGCCTCCCCGGCGAGAAGCAGAAGATCTACGTCCTCGACGGTCCCGACGACGCGTCTCCACGCCTCGCGTCCTTCTCGACTGATCGCGACGAAAACCCCTACCTCACCCGCGACGGCCTCACCGGCTACTTCGGCTCCGAGCGCCCCATCCCCGGCCGACCCAACCTCGGCAACTTCGACATGAATCTCTGGGTCACGCGGCGCACCAGTGTCACTCGTCCCTGGTCCGACCCCGAACCCCTACCGCCGAGCTTTAATCAGGTCCAGCGAGAGGGGGAAGAGTGGCCCCTCGGCAACGTCAGCGCCGTCGCGAGCCTCGACGACGAGACCTTCTACGTCTCCACCCAAAACCGCGGCGACACCGCCACCCGCCTCTACGCCTACCGCCGCGACGCCACCGACAATCTCGTCGACCCCCGACCCGTCGACGGCCTCTTCGCGGACCCCCGCTTCGCCGTCGGCGGACCGGCCCTCACGCCCGACGGCCGCTACCTGTTCTTCAGCAGCTACGGCGCCCCCGGCGGCGAGGGCGGGGAGGACCTGTACGTGAGCAGGCGGACCAGCGCCGGGGGCTGGTCGCGCGCCGTGGCCCTGGCGCGGGTCAACTCCGTCCACGAGGAGGCCGGGCCGTACGTCTCGCCGGACGGGGAGACGCTGTACTTCGGGAAGTGTTACTTGCTCGATCGGGAGGCGTACGCGTACACGCCCTGGGACGTGTTTGCGGTGCCGGTGGGGAGTTTGGGCTTGGAAGCACTGTTCGAGTAGGCGTTTGACCGCAACACGGCAGCCGGGCCCAAAGCTTAGCAGTCCGACCGGGCGGAGGGATGCGTGATCGTTTTGGCGAAAGCCGTATGGGCGCGTCGCGGAGAGCGCTTACCTTAGTGGCCATGACGACCACAGCGCCCCCAGCCCCCAAAGTCACCGAAGCCACTGCCGTGCCCGCCGCCGAGACCCTCCGCAGCGAACTCATTACGCTCGCCGGCGAGTCCTCGCCCATGGCCCTGCGGGCTGCGCTGGCCGTCTTGCGGGAGTTGAAACCCGCGATGGACACACCTGCAAGCGAAGAAACGCCGGTAGCGGAAGAGCAACCAAAGATTGACGCTTGGGTACCGTCCAATCCGAGTGCCTATGCCCTACCCGAAGGTACTACCGAGGCAGACTTGCCGCCCCCGCCGATGAGGACGGCGCAGGAGATTAGAGACCGTATAGCGAACAGCGCCCGATCCGACGTTCGTTACACAGAAGAAGAAGCTTTCGCTTACGCAGACGCGGCGGTCAAGCGCGCTCGACGATGAGTCTCACTTACCGCTTCGCCGAGGGCGGCCGGGAAGGCTACTCGGAAGCGCTGGTCTACTACGCGATCACGTTCGACACCGACGACACGAGTGATTTCCGCGCCGACGTCCAGCGGTCGTTGCAAGCTCGCCTGCGCTTCCCCGAAATCTCCCCGGTGATACTGGTTGACGAAGAGAATGGTTACGAGTATCGGCAGCTGCTGGTGTGGAAATACTATTTCTTCTACCGCATAAGCGATACGGAATTAGTCATCGACGATGTCGTCCACGAGGCCGCTGAAAAAGCTCGACTTTCGGATTTCTGATAGCCCACCCCATGCCCTACGTCACCCGCCTCTCGCTCGACCTCGACCGCACCCACCCCTTCCCCTATAACGTCCCGGCCATCCGCCACGCCCGCGACCTCGACCTATCCGCCCCCGTCACCTTCCTCGTCGGCGACAATGGGACGGGGAAGTCGACTTTGCTCGAGACACTCGCCGTGCGCCTCGGGCTGGCCAACATGTCGGGCGCCGGCTACGGTCGCGAGGACTTCGCCGCCGCACGAGCGCTCGCCCCGCAGCTGCAACTCGAACGCGGCATGGACCGCGACGTCGGCTTCTTCTTCCGCGCGGAAGACTTCTCCGAATACTTGTCCGGCTTACGCCAAAACACGGCCGCCATCCGCAGCGAGTGGCGCGAACTCGAGGGCGAGGTCCCGGAGCACATTATCCGCGAGATGGAGCGCGGGCAGAACTACGCGCGCTACGAGATGAATAAGAAGTACGGCCAGGACCTCCACGCCTTCTCCCACGGCGAGGCCTACCTCCAGATCATCGCCCAGCGCGTGCGCGGTCGCGGGATCTACCTGTTCGACGAGCCCGAGGCCGCCCTGTCGCCCGCCAAGCAACTGATGCTCATGCAGACAATCCGCGATCACCTCGCGCGGCTCAACTCCCAGTTCATCATCGCGACGCACTCCCCGGTGCTGATGGGTCTGCGCGGTGCACGCCTCTACGAGATCACCGCCGAGGGTATGGAGGCGACGGATTATGAGAGCACGGAGCATTATCGGATTACGAAGGGGTTTTTGAATTATCCGGACTTGTATTTGGGGGAGGGGGGTTAGGGCTCGATGAAGCTGCCATAGCTTCCCCGTTAGGCCATTACCTCCTGTGCGGCAGGTTTTGGCGAAAGCTCTCCCCACATGACCTCCATTCCCTACTACCCCCGCGTGGCGGACCTGTATGCCGCGCTCGGGCGGCCCTTCGAGCAGGCGGCTGGCTTCTCGATCGATGATCTGCTGGAACTCCACCCTGAGATTCCATATACCTCACCAGTGTTTCGGACGGACTACTATTCGTTCATCTTCGTATCGGGCGGGCGCGGCAACTACACCACGGATGCGCGGACCTTCGACTACGGCGACCGCACCATCTACTTCACCAACCCCGGGCACCTTAAGGCTTTCACCTTTCACGAACTGTCGAGCGCTTATCTCGTGACGGCCGACGAGGCTTTCTTGAAGGAGTTTTGTCGGGCCGATCTCTTCCGGGCTTTTCCCTTTTTACTGGCCGAGACCGTGCCCCCGCTCACGCTGGCGCCGGAGCCCTTCGCGGAGATCGAGCGGCTCTACCACGAGATGGCGCGCGTGTATGCAGGGGACTCTGCTTACCGCTACCAGATGATTGGACACCTACTGTCGGTGCTGCTGTTCCGGATCAAGGAGGCGTTCTGGGAAGATTACGCCCCGCTGGAAGAGGGCGATCGCGGCTCCGAGATCGTGCGACGCTTCAAGGCAGACCTGGAGGCGCACCATCGTGACCTCGCCGGTGGGCAGGCAGAAGTCCACTTCCAGGCGCAGGACTACGCGAGCGCGCAGCACCTTTCGGCGGGCTACTTCGGTGAGGTGATCAGCTCGAAGACCGGTAAGCCCGTATCGCGGTGGCTCTCCGAGAAGACCGTGAGCCAGGCGCAGGCATACCTGCGGAATAGTAGCCTGAGCGTCAAGGAGATTGCCGACAAACTCCGCTTCACCGACACTGCGCACTTCAGCAATTTCTACAAGAAACACACTGGGGAGACGGCCTCCGGCTACCGACGGGCGCAGCGCCTGGGGTAAGGATTCGGGCGGATGTACAACACGCGCCGCAGGATGCACAACGGTGGCGGCAGGACACTCGGGCACCTTTGCGCCCAAGCTAAAACCACCACAAACATGGGTAAGATATCACTGAAGGACAAGGTCGTCGTCGTTGCCGGCGGCGCCAAGAACCTCGGCGGCCTCATCAGTCGCGAAGTCGCCAAGCACGGCGCTAAAGTCCTCGTCCACTACCACAGCGACAGCTCGGCTGGCGACGCAGCCGCGACCGTCCAGGCCATCGAAGATCTCGGGGGCACGGCCTCGTCGATCCAACTCGACCTCACGTCCCAGTCCGCAAACGCGGCCCTTTTCGCCGCCGCCGGCGAGCGCTACGGCCGCGTGGACGTGGCCGTCAACACGGCGGGCATGGTGCTGAAGAAGTCGATGGTCGAGGTTACCGAGGAGGAATTCGACCAGATGTCGGCCATCAACTCGAAAGCTGCCTTTCACTTCATTCAGGAAGCCGGGCGCACCCTGGCCGACGACGGGAAGATTATCTCGATCGTGACCTCGCTGCTCGGCGCGTTTACGAGCTACTACTCCACCTACGCCGGGGCCAAGGCTCCCGTTGAGCACTACACCCGCGCGGCGGCCAAGGAGTTCTCGGAGCGTGGCATCTCCGTGACGGCGATAGGACCTGGGCCGATGGACACGCCCTTTTTTTACGGCCAGGAGAGCGCCCCGGCGGTGGCCTACCATAAATCCCAGGGTATGGGCGGGCAGCTCACGCAGATCGAGGATATCGTGCCAATCGTGACCTTCCTCGCTACCGACGGCTGGTGGATTACGGGGCAGACCATTCTCGCCAATGGCGGGTATACCACCAAGTAGATGATATAATTCCTCCACGTGATAACCGTGACGCGGGAGCAGTCCCGCGTCACGGGCTCTACTCTTTCGCTATGCCGCCATTCGCTAAACTCCTCTCCGGCGCCCTGCTGCTGTTCGTGGCCTTCATGGGCATCAAGCAAGGGTGGGCCATTCTCTCGGGTAAGGCCGAACTCGTGGGCTTGCTCGAGCGCTGGGCGCCCGGCATCCCATTGGCGACGATCGTCGGCGCGGCCACGCTCCTGAGCGCCGTCTTGATCTTGATCCCGCGGACCTTTTTCGCCGGCAACTTCTTGATGGCCGCCACGATCCTGTTATTGGCCTGCGTGCAGCTCTCGCTCCATAATTTGCGCGGAGCGGCCCTGGAACTGCCCTTCCTGGCCCTCAATCTGTTGCTGATCTACCTCGCGCACCCGCTACGGAGCTAGCCTTCGCCAGGACGAGCATTCAACCATTCCATCAAACGATCCCGCCATGTCCATTTCCACTACCCAAATCACCAACCCCACTGCCCGCGCCGCCGTCGACGCCCTGCAGGCCGGCGATAAAGTCGCGTGGGCGGCGCTCTTCACCGAGGATGTCGTCTTCACGGATGACGGTAAGCCGCGTGATTTCGCCTCCTTCACCGACAGCGCCATCGGCGACGAAACCTTCACGAGCATCGAGCGCGTGGCCGAAGACGGGCGCTATGTGTACGGTGATTTCCACAGTGAGCAGTGGGGGGACTTCAAAGTGTTTTTCCGGTTTGAGGTGACGAGCGAAGGGAAGATTTCGAAGTTGGCGATTGGGCAGGGGAAGGGATGAGCATCTTGCAGCCGTGACCCGCCACCTCACCCACACCCTCGACGCCTGGAAGTACGAACTGCTCCTCGGGGCGCTCTTCGTTCACCTGTACGTCGGGATCTTCGTGGCCGACCTGCGTTTTTACGAAAGTATCCTCTGGCCCGTCAACATGGTCGTGATTGGCCTGGCGAGCGTCGGGATCTTCCTCGGGGCGGCGCGCGAGACGCAGGTGATCTACGGGTTGTCGGCTACACTGGCGATTGCCTTCCCAATCGGACTGCCCTTCCTCGGGGGGATACCAGGGTATATGATGTGGCTGAGTGGCTTTTACTGCGTCTTTTTCGGCCTCTTGCTCGTGGAAGTGTTGCGCCACTTAGTCAAGCCTTCGTACATCGATAGCGATATTATCTCGGCATCTATTTGTGGCTATCTACTGCTGGTCGAGATATCGACCTTCTTGCTGCAAGCCTTTGTGTATTCGCAGGGCGAGATCATTTCCAACATCGATTTGTCGAGTCCGGCAGCGACCTATATGGACCTTGTGTACTTCAGCTCTATCGCCATCACGTCGATCGGTTTCGGGGACATGGCCCCGACCACGCACACGGTCCGGCTCATCGTGTCGGTCTTCGGGATCGTGAGTCAATTTTACGCCGTCGTGCTCGTCGGCATTCTCATCAGCAAATTCACGGCCCGTCCGGACGCTTAAAACTCCTGTCCTACATGCACATCGGTACCCATTATCCACTATTTACCTTTTTAAAATGGACGAGTGGTAACCTCGCGGTCCTCGTCGTTATCGCCGCCATACCGACGGTGCTGTACGCGGTGTTTGGCGTTACATGGATCGTGATTCCGTGGGTGCCCGTGGCGCTCGTGGGTACGGCCGCAGCCTTCATCGCGGGCTTTCGCAACACGCAGACCTACAACCGGCTCTGGGAGGCGCGCCAGATCTGGGGGGCGATCGTGAATGATAGTCGCTTCTGGGGCGTGGCCTCCCGCGATTATGTCATCGAGCCGGGCGGCGATACCGAGCGCGCGCGCGCCGTGCATCTGCGGCTCAACCACCGCCACATTGCCTGGCTCACGGCACTACGTTACCAGCTCCGTGCGCGCAAGCCCTGGGAGAACATGGCGAAATCGTACAACGTCAAGTTCGGTGAGCACTACACCGTACCCGAATGGACCAGCACCCTCGAGACGGACATGGCCCCCTACCTCACGACTGCCGATGCTACTTACGTCCTTGCCAAGCAGAATCGCGCCACCCAGCTCCTCGCCCTCCAGTCCGCCGAGCTGAAGGAACTCCACGCCAACGGCTGGATTGCGGAGTATCCCTATGTGCAGCTGCTGTCGGTGATCAAGGACTTTTACACGCACCAGGGCAAGGCCGAGCGCATCAAGAACTTCCCTTACCCACGGCAATTCACGTCCATCAATCTCTTTTTCGTGTGGCTCCTGTCCATCCTGCTGCCCTTCGGGATGCTCGACCAGTTTGCGGGGCTCGGCGAGTACGCCGTTTGGCTCACGATCCCGTTTACGGTGGTAGTGGGTTGGGTATTCACGTCGCTAGAGCGCGTCGGCGAGGCCACAGAGAATCCTTTTGAAGGCAGCCCGAACGATATCCCCATGGCGAGCCTGAGTCGCACGATCGAGATCGACATGCGGGAGATGCTGGAGGAGATGAATTTGCCGGCGGCGATTGGGGCAAAGAATGAGATCGTGATGTAGGGCGGGCATTCAACCACTTTCGAGTGGTGCCGGCGACAGGCATTGACAACAGGCTGGCCTCTAGGTGCTTCTGCGACAGGCTGGAAAGCGAAAGGGAATGCCATTCGTGTGCGGCGCCTTTCGGCAAAACGTGCTTAGCCGGGGCGGGTCCAGTTTTGGCGAAAGCCGACTAACAACTGCCCGAGGGCGTGTACCGCAGCGTCTTGCTCGCTGATGAAGCCGGTGGCGAATTTGACCGTCCCGAACAGTTCTCCCGTGCCTAGGCGAACAATGATACCGTCGAGGCGCTCAACGAGGGCGCGATTGGGAGCGAAGACGTGGTGGATCTCGCGGCCGAGGGCCATGTAGATTTGATCGTACCAGTGCGTACCCTCGCCCGAGAGGTCGTAGTGGTGGTCCCAGACGTTGTCGTTCTCTAGGTCTCGGTAGCGTGCGACGATCTCCCCAATGTCGTGGGCGTCTTTTTGACGGCGTATGGGTCGGTCGTCCAGCGAGATCAGTTTGAGTCCTACGATCGCCGGGATAGTGGCCGATCGTATCGGTTGATCGTCGACGGTATACACGGTGATCCCTCGTTTGGCCACTTGCGCGAACCCTACGAATTCCCTCGGGCCAGACCAGAGTTTCGTGAAGTCCATTCCGGACCTTTGTATGGCGTAGGCGTCGAGGGGAAGCAGGTCAATCTTCATCCCACCGTCTAGGACGAGTCTGTGACGCCCATCCAAACTTTTTACTCTGTCTCACTCGCGCACGAGTCCGTCGCGTACGCACGCGTAGTCGGGATAGGAGGGGACACCGATGACGATGTCCACATCGCGCGTGCCACGGTATGGCGCTGCTCCTTTGTCGTCTATCCAGAGTTGTGCGGCGAAAGCCCCAATGACGAATACGTCCAGACCGTGGTCGGGGAGAAGGCCCTGCAACTCTCCATAGAGCTGAGAGGCCAGCTGGAGGGGGATGTCTTTGGGCCCCATCATCGTTTGTATAGTTGTAGACAAAGGTTCAGCACGTCCCGTTCGGCAGCGTCAATAGCGCGCGGGTCGCCCGTCGCGAGCAAATCAGTGTAGGTCAGGAGCGGTACGGTAATGTGGTTGCTGTTGCCCGTCAAACACCAGTCGATGGCTGGTTGCCCCCAGAAGCGCTCCCGGCACACCAGCATGCCCTCCGAACTCGGTGCCCAGCGGAGGAGGCGCGCGTTGGTCTGTAGCGTCTCGAAGTCGGCGTACACCTCTAGCTCGCGCCCGGCCACCAGGTCGAAACCCTCGACGGCGGCGGCCGCGATCCCGGTGTAGGTGAGTCCGGCGGGGAGCTCGGGGAGGTGACGCCAGTCCTCCGGCCAGCCCACGGGATGATAGCGTTTCGTGTGCAACTTCGGCTTGAGAGTCAAGCGGTACTGCTCGGCCCAGGTCTGCACGAGGGCGAGGAGCTGTTCGGGGAGGAGGCGGTCACGCTCGCGCGGAAAACCGTTGCCCCCGAGCTTGCGCAGCGCCCGCGTCACGCTCGCCTCGCTTACGTTCGCGTAGGCCGCGAGTTCGGTCTGTGCGCCCCCGAAGCCCGACGGCGCGAGCGTGAGGTAGGCGAAGACCACCTTCAGGTCGGTAGCGGTGTAAGCCCCGGGTTGGGCGGCGACGCGTCCGGGTTTGCTCGCCCGTTCGATGTACAGGTAGACGCCGACGTGCGCGGTCATCGAGGAAGAGGTGACCCTCAGCGGTGAGGTAGGCCCAGCCGCGGTCTTGCAGGATGGCGCGGCCGCGTGAGGTCGATTGCTCGAACAGCGCAACGCCTAGCCGAGGCTCCCATTCGCTCGACCGGATCAGACGATGTGCGGACGCAGGGTTGAGCAGCGTGCCTCCGTGGGTTAGGACGTAGGACGAGTCGGTTCCGGCGATCCTCAGCATCCGAGCCTCTTGATCCACTGATACTACGGTGCGCGCGAGTGCGCGATTGAGTGAAGCGACGAACGGCTCGTCCAACTCGGCAAAGCGATCGATCATCTTTCAAAGGTAAGGCAGATTTCACAAATTGAAACCAAGCTCAATTTTGAAAGATCACGTTTTAGTGGGCGGGATCGACGCGTACACCGCCGCGTATCTCAGTAGCGGTGATGCCTCCTTCGCATTCGGTACATAAATCACGTTCCTATATTCGGCGCAAGACTCCCCAGTATGCGCCTCCTCCCACTCACCATCCTGTGCGCGTTCGCGTACTGCACCGCATTCGCCCAAACCACTCCCGCCGTCGACGGCAGCTGGGTCTTCTACATGACGGGCGATCCGACCCCTCAACGCGTGCAACTCACCACCGAACGAGACTCCGTCCGGGGCCGAGTGTACGGACAGTCCTTCGCGGGCGCCTTTCGGCAAAACACATTACGCTTCTCCGTGGGCAATTATCGGTGGGACGCCAAATTGAACGCTGACCAACTCGAGGGCTGGATCGACGCCGGTAGCCTTCCCTGAAAGCTGGACAGTCTAAAACTGTACTAACTTTCTGTCCGATGAAAAAGTCCAAATTTACCGAGTCCCAGATCATCGACGCGATCAAGCGTCACGACGCCGGACTCTCCGCCGCCGACCACGCCCGTGAGCTCGGCATCTCCGCCGGGACCTTCTACACCTGGCGCAAGAAGTACGCCGGGATGGAGCCCTCGCACCTCAAGCGCCTCAACTCCCAGTTCATCATCGCGACGCACTCCCCGGTGCTGATGGGCCTACCCGGCGCGCGCCTCTACGAGATCACCGCCGACGGCATGGAGGCCACCGACTACGAGAGCACGGAGCACTACCGAATCACGAAGGGGTTTTGGAATTAACCGGACTTGTACTTGGGGGAGGGGCGTTAGGGCGCTGGAGCGCTCTTGATCTGAGCATTCCGCCGCCAGCTGTTCCTAAAGACTTCCCCCTTGCGCAGACCCAACAAGTAGTTAAGCGTCACCTGCCCACTCTCCTGCTGGAGTGCGTCGAAATCCTTGTCTTTGAAGGTCCGCAGGTTAAATCCAAGCGCTAGCCGCAACCTCGTAGAGCCGAACCCGACCATCGGGCGAATCCGAAAGTCGCCTAGGCGTAGGTCGGTGTAGTACACGCCATCCAAGCCGAACGAGAACATCCAAAACGTCAACCAAGATCCGTACTTAAAGCCGTACAGCGGCTCGTCGCCTAGCGAAAACTCGACGGACGGGCCGTGGGTCAAGAGCCCAGACGGATGGTGGACATCGTACATCGCGAGCGAGCGATGCAGGCCGACTTCGAAAAACTTCCGCCCACGGCCCTCGGATTCGTCGGCACCGCTGAAGTGTGAGTTCAGGCCGAGCAGCAGTTGGAAGCGCCACTCGGGATCGGGAATAGAGTGGTACCATAAGAGCGTGTCCGGCTGAGCAGATGAGATTTGCGTAAAGGCTACTAGGCAGAGGACGAGCAGAAAGTTACGCATTGCTGTTGCCAAAGTAGTGTCTAGCGCACTGACTTCCCCCCTCACGCAAACAACTCCTCCATCGTCACCACGGCATCCACCCGCCCGATGCTGTGCTGGTTTTGGCGTAAGCCGTACGGTGCCACCAGCACGAGGAAAAGCTGCTTGCGTGTACCCGTGTGCACCCTGAAGCGGCTCACCTTCTCCCGCAATTCGGTCGCGTAGGATTTGGTGACCACGTAGGGCTCCGCGGCAAACTTCACCTCGATGAGACTAATGGCCTTATCGGCGCGATCGAGCAGGAGGTCGACCTGCACGCCGTCCGCGGTATCGTTGGCGCGGGCGAGGTAGCTGCAGGTCGCGACGTAGATGCCGGAGATCCCGAGCGCCTGCGTCATCTGCCGGACGTGCCGCAGACACACACCCTCGAAGGCGAACCCGGCCCAACTCACGAAAGAAGGCGAGGACGCGATCTGTAGGAAAGTGCCGGATTCATGTTGCCGCGTACCGTCGAGGTACTTCAGGTAAAACGCGGAATATTCGTCGATGAGGCGGTAGAGTACGTCCTTGCTGCGCTTAGCGAAAGGGTACGAGGTAGCGACAAAGCCCGACAGTTCGAGTTCCTCCAGGTGTCGGGTTAGGGTGCCGCCGCTGCGCTGTCCCGAAGCTGCGACGATCTCGGAACGCGTGAGACCCCGCCGCTTCGTTGCGAGCGCGCGTACGATGTCCACGTGATCCTCGGAGTTGTCGAACAGCGACGCGTACAGCAGGTGGAACTCCTCGGCTAGCGGCGCGAGTACGCCAAAGAGCAGGCGGTCGATGGCCTGCACCGCGCTCTCGCCCGGTCGCACCTGTTCGAGGTAAAAAGGCACCCCCCCGAGCGCGATGTAGAGCAGGAGCTGCTGGTAGCGATCGAGGTGGACCTGGCGGCTCTGTAAGAACAACTCTGTCTCGTGAAGCGTGAACGGGTAGAGGGCGATGCGGTGCGTGATGCGGTTGTGGAGGCTCCCCCGGTCGCGCACCACTTTGCGGATCATCCAGGCCGCCGCCGAGCCGCAGATCACGACCACCAAGCCGCGCGTCTCAGCGTAGGAGTTCCAGAACCAGCCGAATCCTTGTAGGAAGCCAGATTTGCGGGAGGCCAGCCACGGCAGTTCGTCGAAAAAGACGACCCGCCCTTCGGGCCTTTCGGCGAGGGCAACATCGAGTGATCGCGCGAGCGCGGCCATCGCGGTGATCCAATCGGAAAACGCGGGTACTGCCTCATCGGGGTGAAAAGTGATCCGGAGTTGCTCCGCGAAATTTTGGAGTTGCGTGCGCTTGGGCGCATTCTGAATCCCGGTCACCGTGAAGGCCAGGCGCTCGGCGAAGGTCTGGCGCACGAGGAAAGTCTTCCCGACGCGGCGCCTCCCGACCACCGAGACGAGGGCGGCACCCGGTGAGTCGAAGGCCCTTTCGAGTTCGGCGCGGGCCTCTTTACGGCCGATGAGAGCAGTCATAGCAAAGTGATCGGTGGCCAAAAGTACCTAATAGTTATCAGTTCTGGCCACCGATGCACGATCAGTGGCCAGACGTACCCTATCGCGCGCAGTTCTGGCCACCGATACGATGCTGCGAGCGTCCGTCATTACCACACGGTGCTTCTTCCTACCCAAAAAAATCCCCCCCCCACCCCCGAAGGATCACCCACCCGCATATCGTCCAACCCCCCGACCACCAAAAAGACGATCATGCGTACCCACTTTTTCACCCCTCTCTTCCTCCTCGCCGCCGTCACCCTCGGGTGCGCCCGCTGCACCGCCGACGACGCCGAGATTACCGACATCGACGACACCGACATCGTCGTCGACGTCGATCCGGACCTCTTCCTCTCGGCCAGCACCACCGTGACCACCGTCGCCTGCACGCTCTCCGACGGGACCACGACCACCTGCTACCAGATCGTGTCCAAAAGCACGCCGTCCGATCACCAGGTGGGTCCCTGGTGCCCCGACAACATCTCCGACGGCGCCGAGGCCGGCGGCATCTGGCTCGAGGGAGGCGAAGTCTACGATGTAGATGGCGCCTTCATCGCCGGACTCGCGACCTTCTACAACGACACCAAGTGGAAGATGTACGATGCCAACGGCGACATCTACACTACCGATACAAAGGAGGAGTGCGCCGCGGCCGCCAACCCGAACGTCGGTGCGGAGTACGCCAACTTCTGCGTCGAGTGTCTGCCGTCTTACGTGAGCGATATCACGCAGACCTACCTCCTGCCCGTCACGCCAGTGCGCAAGACGACCAGCACGAGCTTCGGGACCGGACCAATGTCTTCAGGACCGGCCGTGCGTGGACTGGCCTTCAACGGTATCCGCTATGATGCGCCGGCACCAACGGATGCCATCCTCGGTGCCTACACACTTGCGCCATTCGATGATGCCGGTGGCCACATCAACCTCAATGCCGGCTACCACTACCACGCCGCCACGGGACTTTCTACCAACGTCGCGCAAACGGACGGCCACGCCCCGCAGATCGGCTACGCCATCGACGGTCACCCGCTCCACGCCCAACTCAACACCGACGGTAACGAGCCCACCGACCTCGACGGCTGCCGTGGGCACTACGACGACCTCCGCGGCTACCACTACCACGTGGCCGCGCCGGGCACGAACAGCTTCCTCAGCTGTATCGCCGGAGCCTACGCACGATAAGTCCGACCTCGGCTTTTAACCTCCCTCCCTTTTCTACGTCTTCTTAATCCACTTCCGTGAAAACCGTCCCCACCTGCTCTGTGCGTAGCTTCCTCACTAAAATCGTCCTGCTCCTCGCCTACATAACAGCGATGGTCCTCCCGCTCCAGGCCCACCAGATCGACCGCGCGAGCCTCACCCTCGCCGAGGCCGGCAACGAGGTCTGGGTGATGCAACTCAACTCCTCGTTGACGGCGCTCCAGTACCTCGTGGAGCAGGAGTTCGGCAAGGATGTCTACGCGACGCCGCAAGAGTTCGAGCAGCTGGCATCGGCCGCGCTGCGCCAGCACCTCCGCCTGTCGCAGACGTCCGGCACGGAGCTAAGCATAGACAGCGTCCGCGTGCAGCTCGGACACGAGTCGCGGGTGCTGTTCCAGCTCGCCGGACTCTCGGCCGACTGGCAGGAGATCGACATCACGTTTACGGGGCTCGCGGGCATCGATCACAGCACCTGCCGGCTCGTGGTGCACCCACAGGCGGGCGAGGGCGCGACGGCCGAGTTGACGTCGAACAATGACTTCAGCGCCACCGTACACCACTCCGAGAACGACTTCGCCATCTCGACGCCGAGTGTCGCCACGGCGGGCATGCCGGCCCTCGGCGGTATGCTCCTCTACGGGGCGGCCATCCTGGCCTTCTTTATATTCATTGCCACCCTACTCCGGTAGCGGCGTTTGACTCGCTCCGCGAGCGCCGCTTCGGTACGGGGTCGCGCTCGCGGAGCGAGTCAAACGCACCCTCCCGCAAAGATTCTTTCCTGCCACCCGAAGGATCAAACCCCGTATAGCGTCTAACGCACAAATGCACCGCAGTTTGAAAGTCCTAATTAGCTCCGCCTTCATCGTATCGCTGAGCGTTTTGGCGAAAGCCCAAACCTCGCCCGCGATCACGTCCTGGCTCCAGAACACGACCGTGACCGGCAAATACTACGTCCAGGGCAACTCGACGCTGATCGACAACAATGTGCTCGTCAATTGCCAGAAGGTCGAGTACTCCGCGGACTTCGTCTACGTGACGGCCACCGGCGTGCCGAGCTACCCGACGGGACCTTTCCTCGACCGCAATCCATCCAACGCGACCAACCAGAATCTGCTGGTTCGGCTTCCGCTAAAACCTACCGAGAATACTGGGACTAAACAGTCGACCGTCGGCGGCAATATCGGGGTCTTCATCAACGGCGTGGCGCTGTTCGACTTCCGCGACGGCGTGGCCTGGAACGCCACCACGCAGGCCCTCTGCGGCGGACCCGGCAACAGCCCCTGCCCCGGCGGACCGGCCGCCACCGCCGACTGGACCCGCGACGCCATCCCCGCCGAGCGCGCCGGCTTCGACTGTGCGAAAGGGCACCCGGCCATCTGCAACTACCACCACCACCAAAACCCGTCGGCCTTCAAGCTCGACCTCGAGACGGTCTCCACGGTCTGCAACCTCTACGACGCCGACGGCCTCTACGCGATCGACAGCACCAAGCACTCTCCGCTCATCGGCTTCGCCTACGACGGCTTCCCGATCTACGGCGCCTACGGTTTTGCGAAAGCGGACGGCACCGGCGGCGTGACCCGCATCCAGTCCGGCTACCAACTCCGCAACATCACGACCCGCACCACGCACGATGGTGGCAAAACCGTCTCGACCGGCCCGCCCGTCAACGCCACCTACTTCCTCGGCTACTTTCGCGAGGACTATGGCTACGTGGCGCAGCCCAATAATGCCGCCGTGCTCGACGTCCACAACGGTCGCTTCTGCGTCACGCCGGAGTACCCGAATGGCACTTACGCCTACTTCGCGACCGTCGATAAGGACTGGAATTCGGCCTATCCCTACGTGGTCGGTCCTACCTTTTACGGCAACTACGTGCGCCGCTCAGTGACGAGCGTCAATGAGGCGACGACGGTCTACAACAAAATCTCTTCGCTCGGCGCGGCTCCGCTGCAGGGTCTCAACATTCGGGTGCTTCCCAATCCCGCGAGCGAGCTGATCGCCATCCAAGTCGAGGGCCTCGTCGAGCGGGACCTGGAATTGACCTTGCTCGACGTGAGTGGTCGGGCTTTCGCCAAAACGCGCATTTTGACGGGTGGCACGGTGGCGCATTTTGATGTGCAGACCTTGTACGCGGGGACGTACGTGGTACAGGTGACGGATGGCGTTGGGGTTTGGAGTCGGCAGGTGGTGGTGGAGTAGGGGCGCGGCTTCAAGCCTCCGGCTTGGCGCCCCCACTTTTATCAGCGCCAAGTCGGAGGCTTGAAGCCGCGCTAAACCGGAGACGTGAAGCCGCGCGCCTCGCGGCAGCGCATCGAAATTTGAAAAGTGTCTCATGCGCCTACTCATCCTACTCCTGCTTTTCAAGCTGTCCGCCCTTGCGCAGTCTCCGAATATCCTCTTCGTCCTCGCCGACGACCTCGGCATCGATGCGCTCAACGGTTACGAATTGGCCACCGTGCGCCCTAACACCCCGCACCTCGATAGCCTCCGTAAGTCGGGGCTCAACTTCGTCAACGCCTGGTCGGCCCCGGTTTGCACGCCAACACGTGCGATGATCATGAGCGGGAAGTACGGTTCGAAGACGGGCGTGACCACGGCGCCGGGCCATCTGGACACGAGTCACGCCAGCATCTTCCGCGCCCTGCGCGCCGCCAATCCTACGTACGCCACGGCCGCGATCGGGAAGTGGCACATCTCGCAACCGGCCGATCCGAGGCACCCGGGCTACCACGGGGCGCAGCACTACATGGGGATTCTGGGCGCGACGTGGCCCGCGTACGACAACTGGCCGCGCACCGAGAACGGTGCGACCGCCACCGCGACTTCCTACGTCACGGCGGCCTTCACGGATGATGCCCTGCGGTGGATCGGCGAGCAGCGGACACCCTGGATGCTCTGGCTCGCGCACGTCGCGCCGCACACGCCCATCCACGTGCCGCCGGCCGGGACATATTCACAGACGGCAACCACGTCTCGCCTCCAGCGCTACCTCGCCATGATCGAGTCGCTCGATTTCGAGGTCGGCCGCCTGCTGCGCGGCATGACGGCGGCCCAGCGCGCCAATACTGTTATCATTCTCGCAGGCGACAACGGCACGCCGAATCCCACGCTGCAAGGTTTCCCAGCGGGGCACGGCAAACAGACCTTATACGACGGCGCCATCAGGGTCCCCCTCTTCGTCTCGGGTTTTGGCGTAAGCCGCAAAGGACAGACGGACAGTGCCCTGGTCAACCTGCTCGACATCTACGCCACCGTGCTGGAGATCGGTGGTCAGCCACTGGAGGGCGGCATTTACAACAGCCGCAGTTTCAAGGGTAGCCTTTCGGCAAAACCTACCGCCGTGCGCCAATACAACTTCGCGGAGCTCACGGCGAATGGTAGTGATATCGACGTCGACGGTTACGCGATCCGCGACCTGCGGCACAAGCTGATCGTCTACAAAAACGGCACCGAGGAACTCTTCGACCTCGAGGCCGATCCGCTCGAAACCAAGAATCTGCTGGTGGGTACGCTCACGGCTACACAGACATCGGCTCGCCTCGACTTGCTGGCCGAGGCCAAGGTCACCCGCGAAGGCTGGAGCTGTCGCGATGGTATCCGCAATGGCGCGGAGACGGGCGTCGACTGCGGCGGGACTTGTGCGGCCTGTATCCCGAGTAGCGTGAGCGAGCGCACTGCTGACACCGGCTTGCGGGTCTATCCCATGCCGAGCAGGTCGACGGTTACGCTTATATCTACTGCCGGGCCGATCGAGCGCTACACAGTCATGGACGCCGTCGGTCGTTTGGTCATGAGCGCCGCTCTTGATGTGGAGCAGGAATCCGTCGTGTTGAGCGTCGATGGATGGCCGGCGGGTACGTACACGGTCGGCGTCCGGAGGTTCGGGCGCACTGGTACCGTGCGAATCGTGGTCGAGTAGAGCAGCCGCAGGCGGCAATAACGTGTCGGTAAGGCGCTTTTAACGTCGCGGCAAGGGCCTAAGCAGGGTATAGTGGCGTTCTTGCAGCAACAAATCTACCTACCGTGAAATCCCTCAAGCTCTCTACCCTCTTCGCCCTCCTTTTCGTGTCTCTCTTTGCCTTTACGGCCTGCGACGATGACGATCTTGACGACCGCAGTGCTGAATTGCGCCTCGACGGAGAGCATTTCACCGAACCACTCCTCGACGCCGGCCTGCACCGCTTTGCCGTGCGCTTTACCGAGGCTGATCTACGAGAGTTTGACGGGCGCGAACTCGTCGGCATCCGGGTGTACATCGGCAGACCGCCCGCAGCCCTTGAGCTCCGTGCCTTCGACGACGGTGATGTCGTGCCTGTCAATGAGTTAGATTTCATTCGCGCGGCAACGCCGATCCCGAGTGGCGGCTTCTTCGATTACGAGTTTGCCCGCCCGCTCATCATCAATGCCGACAACCCCCTGTGGCTCGAGGCGGAGGTGGAGTTGACCGAGCGCCAGCAGTCTATCGGCTGCGACCGCGGCCCTGCGCAATTTGGTGGCGACTGGCTCTGGTCTGAGGACTCGTTCATCCCCTTCTCCGAGCGCACTCCCGAGAGCGTCAACTGGAATATCCGGGGCATCGTGAGGTAGATGGAGGAGTACGGATCTAAGACGATTCGTTCTTCCCTTACTCCGACTTCTTAAAGTCCCCTTCCTTCCACGCCTTGAAGAACTGACCCCACGCGATCGGCGAAAAGATATTCATCGGCGGCGTCTGGTTGACGTAGTAGCTGCGACGCGCCTGTTGGCGGAGGTAAAAGTCGCCCGACTCGTTGCCGTCCGGCAGCATCTCCTTGCGGGCACTCGCCAGCTTCTCCTCGGCGAGGTTGGCCTGGGCTTGGAGTTGGAACTCGTTCGACACGTCCATCGCCAAGAACTCTAGCTTGAAGTGGTCACGGCTCGGCCAGGGGAAGATGACCGCCGTAGCGAGCATGGCCGTGTCCTGCGACATCAACTGCACGATGGAGTAGCGCTGCTCCCGGAGGGTGTCCGGCACGATGAGCGTGGCCGGCGCAAAGCCGATGGCGCTGAACTGTACCGTATCGCCCTGCTTGACGACGATCGAGAAAAATCCCGAGAAGTCGGTGTACGTACCGCGACCCGTGCCCGGTAGGTAAATGTTGGCGTACGGCACGCTGGCCAACTGCTCCTCTCCCCCGTCGAGCACCAAGCCAGAGAGCTGCACCAGCCTCGCGGTATCACTCGGAAGATTGCTGGGGGCTATGCCCGTCTGTGCGGTTAGGGTAAGGCTTGCGCCAAAACTTAGTACGAGGGCGAGGACGAACTGGCGGATCATGCGGTGAAGGTCGGGTGTACGAGCCTTAACGTGTAGCCCGGCCAAATGTCGTGTCGAAAACGAAACGGGGGAGTGGTAACGAAGTGTGATTTAGCTACCGGACCAGATCATTGATACGACGCGCTACGGAAGGCGAGATCAGGCACTGGCGACCTAGTACCCTGGGTTCTGTACCAACATCTGGTTGCTGAGGTCGATCTCGGACTGCGGAATCGGGAAGAGCTCGTGCTTGCCCTTGACGAAATTGGTCTTCCCGACCGCCGCCATGACTTCAGCCGCCCGCCCCTGGCGCACGAGGTCGAAGTAGCGGTGCTGCTCCATGGCGAGTTCGAGGCGGCGCTCGAGCCAGATCACCTTCCGGGCAGCGTCCTTGTCGTTGGCGGTCAGCGCGGGCAAGAAGGGAACGGGGAGATCTCCACGGGCTCGCGTACGCACGCGATTGGCGAGTTCGAGGGCTTCACCTGTATTCCCGAGTTCGTTGGTCGCCTCGGCGGCGATGAGGAGAACGTCGGCGTAGCGGAGAATACGGATGTTGCCACCGCCGTTGCCGTTGCCTCCCGGACCGTCCGGCACCCAGGCCTTCTGGTTCTGGCGTTGCGCGACGACTCCTGGGTCGCCGACGATGACTGCCGAGCCATCGGGCAGGACTTCGCCGACCGTGAAGATCGTCGCATCGCGGCGAGGGTCAGTGCGTGGCCAGGCGGCCACGAGGTCGTCGCTCGGGCGATTGAAGCCCCACCCGAGATTCGGGGTGCCGCGTACGCCCTGGACTTCGTTGTATTGCGAGCCGCCGCCGCCCGTGCCCAGTGCGACAGTGCTAATCTCGAAGACGCTCTCGGAAGAGTGCTCGCCCTCCGGGAGGAAGATGCGGTTGTAGTCCGGCAGCAGATCGTACTCCCCGCTGTTGATCACGTCAAAAGCGCGATCTCGCGCGGCTTGCCACTGCTGAAGCGTCAGGTGGACCTTCGAAAGAAGCCCGTTGGCCGCACCCCGCGTAGCACGTCCCAAGTCCATATCGGGATAGGCGCTCTTTTCGGGGAGATTGGCCGCGGCAAACGTGAAGTCCTCGATGATCTGCGCGTACACCTGATCGGCAGGCGTGCGCGATTGCTCGTACTCACTCGGCGTCAACTCTCGTGTGATCAGGGGCACATCTCCGAACCACCGGACGAGGTTGAAGTAAAAATAGCCGCGTAAAAAGCGATTCTCGGCGAGTAGTCTCGTCTTCAAGGCTTCATCCATCTGCACATCCGGGATGCGCGACAGGCATAGGTTGGCGCGAAAAACACCTTTGTAGTATCCACCCCACACTGCGTTCGGACCACCGTTGGAGGCGTCGAACTCGAAATCGTCCAGCTCCCGCAGGAAGGTCGCGTCGTTTGGCGTCGACCCCTTATCCGCGTCGTCGCTGATAATGTCGGTCATGCCGATGTAGCTAAATACACTTACGTCAAAACGCCGGAGGATACCGTAAGTAGCGTTGGTCGCCTGGATGGCCTGTTCGCCGGTTTGGAAGAACGTGTCCGCCGTCTGGTCGACGAGTGGCTTTTTATCGAGGAACTCCTCGCCGCAGCCAAAAAGTAAAACAGTAGCGGCCGAGAGCGGCAGAAGCTTCTTTAAAATGGTCATGGTTGTATTGGTTTTGGCGAAAGCCGTATGCTCTAAAAGCCAACTTGAAGTCCAACGTTAATGATGCGCGGCACGGGGTAGACCCCGCGGTCGATGCCATTGTCGATTGGGCTATTCGAGATAACCTCCGGGGTGTAGCCCGAATACGTATCCCAGATCACCAAGTTAGTCCCGCTTGCGTAAACGCGGAGTTTCTGCACGCGGAGTCTGTCGCCCAGATTGCGCGGCAGCGAATACCCGAGCGTCAGGTTGCGCAGGCGGAGGAAGTCGCCCTTCTCCAGAAAGCGCTGACTCACCTCATAGTTGCCCCCGCCATTGAGCAGGCGCGGCTCCGTGTTCGACGTGCCCTCCCCGGTGAAAGACTCCAGGAAGCGGCGCTCGAAGTTGTACGTGTTGAAGCGGCTCGTGACCTTCTGGTTGTAGATCTCGTTGCCGGCCTGGCCCGAGAAGTCTACCGCCATGTCAAAGCCCGCCACGTCGACCGTAAACGTTGCCCCAAAGGTCACGTCCGGGATGGGACTGCCGATATAGGTACGGTCGTCGGCGTCGATGATACCATCGTCGTTCTGGTCGCGGAACACGAGGTCACCCACCCGCTGGCCGTTGCGGATCGGAATGGACTCGAGTTGCGCTTGGTTCTGGATCACGCCGTCGGTTTCGAAGCCGTAAAACGACCCAACGGGCTGCCCGACCTCCGAACGTGTCGCCAGTCGACCGTTGGCCACGTTGCCGCTCTCGATCGCCTCCTGGCCCTGCCCGAGGCTCAGCACCTTATTGTTGACTGTGGCACCGTTGATGCTCGCGCTGTAGCCCACCTTGCCGATGCGGTCGCGCCACGTGAGCAATACCTCTACACCCGAATTTTGGATCGTGGCCGCGTTGACCACCGGTGGATCCGCCCCGATGTAATCGGCGATGGGCACCGTAAGCAGGATGTCGCCGGTCTCCTTGACGTAGTAGTCGATCTCGGCCGAGAGCTTGTCTTGGAACACGCCCACCTCGAGGCCGATGTTAAAGCTCGTCGTCTGCTCCCAGCGGAGGTCGGGGTTGGCGAGCCTCAGGGGCGCGGCACCGTAGTTGAGCGACTCCCCCGTGCCGAATACGGCATTCGTGAACTGGTCATTCGACACCAACGGAATCGAGCGGTAGTTGCCGATCTTATCGTTGCCCACCGTCCCGTACCCGACGCGCGCCTTCAGACGGTTGACGGCAAAATCCCGTGGGAAGAAGCCTTCCTGGTCGATGCGCCACCCCAAGGCCGCACTCGGGAAGTACCCGAACCGGTTGTTGGCTCCGAACTTGCTCGAGCCGTCGGCCCGGAAGCTCACGGTAAGCAGGTACTTATTGGCGAAGGCGTAGTTGACGCGCCCGAGGTAGCTCACGATGGCCGACTCGCCGGCACTCGAGCCGTTGGTCTGCGTAGAGTCGGTACCGTTGTTCAGAAAGCGAAACTCTTCATTCTCGGCGACGAGACCTTGTACGGAGCCCGTCAGCGACTCAGCATAGGTGTTTTGCCCGGTGATACCCCCCAGCAGGCTGAGGCGGCTGTCGCCAAAACTCTTGTCGTAGGTGGCAGTATTCTCCCAGAGCCACGTCCGATCGGCGTTGCGGCTCTGCGTCAGGTTGTTGACCTGGTTTTGCTGAAGAGGACTTACGAAGAAGACGGGTACGAAGCTCTGGTTCTTGCCATCGGTGCGGTCGAGCCCGAACGAACTTCTGAAGCGCAAGCCGTCGATCGGCTCGTACTCGGCGTACACGTTGCCGAGGATGCGGGTGCTCTCACCCGTAGAGTTTTGGTACTCGAGCTGCGCCAGCGGGTTGCCAACGGGGTTGGTCGCCGCAAAGGTTCCGTCCGGGTTCAACAGCGGTAGGGTAGGGTAGCCGCGGTAGGCATTCTCGAGCAAGCCGGGACCATTCACCGCGCGCCGGAGGCTAAAGGCGAGATTTTGCCCCAGTGTCACGCGGGGCTTCACCTTGAACTCGCCGTTGAAGCGCGCCGTCGTCCGGTCGAACTTCCCGCCCCGCACGATCCCCTCCTGCGCGAAGTGGTTGGCGCTCACGAGGTAGCTGCTGCGGTCGGTTGCCCCGGAGGCGGAGATCTGGTAGCTCGCGATGGAGGCCTCCTGGAAGATGACATCCTGCCAGTCGGTCGTCTCCGGAAAGTTCGTCGAGTCTGCAAAGGGGATGGCCCGGCCTTCATTGCGGGCGAGCTGATTAGACAGTTGCGCGAACTCCGGCGCGTCGGCGAGGTCCAGCTTGCGGATCAGGCTCTGCTGCCCGCGGTAGACATCCACGCTGATCAGCGAGCCGCCGCCCTCCTTGCCGCGACGCGTCGTCACGATGATCACGCCGTTGGCCCCCCGCGACCCGTAGATCGCCGTGGCGCTAGCGTCCTTGAGCACGTCGATACGCTCGATGTCGTTCGGGTTGAGAAAGGTGATGTCGTCGGTCAGCATGCCGTCCACCACGTACAGCGGTCGCGAATCTCCAAACGTGCCAATGCCGCGGATGCGCACCACCGAACTCGCCCCCGGGGCACCGCTGGTAGCGATTACTTGCACACCGGCAACCTTGCCCTGTAGCGCCGAACTCACGTCTCCCGTGGCGATCCGTGTGATCTCGTCACCTTCGACCGTACTCACCGAACCCGTCACGTCCGACTTGCGCTGCACGCCGTAGCCCACCACGACCACCTCGTCGAGAAGTTCACGAGACTCCTCCAAGACGAGTTGGATCGTCCGGCGGCCGGCGATCGCCTCGCGCCGTTCGGTAAACCCAACGTAGCGGAACACGATCGTGTCGGCACCATTTACCTCTAGACTGAAATCTCCGTCGAGTCCGGTCACCGTGCCGGTGGTCGTCCCCGGTACCAGCACGTTGACGCCGATCAGGGTCTCGCCCGACGCGTCGGTCACGACGCCGCTCACGACTTGCGCATGCAGGCCGCTCGCCGCCGCAAGGCACAGTAGGCCTATGGTGAGAAAGGGGGTAATCAATGTCTTCATTTGGGTCGCTTTGTAGATTTGGAGGAGCCTGCCGCCTTATCGGCGGGAGCCATGCCGGTCGATGGAGTCGACGGCGCCGGGGTGGCGGGATCGTACTCCACGAGCACAGACTGGAGTCGATCGCTGCTCGGTCCCACGAAAAAGCGCAGGTCGCCCGCCTCGAGCGTGGGCGTTTTGCCGTCGGCCCCGAGGTAGGTAAGTTGTTTTGCGGACACGCGGAACGTCACAGCCTTGCTGGCCCCCGGCTGGAGGTCGACCTGCTGAAAGTCGATCAATTCGAGGACGGGCCGCGTACGCAGCGCCACCGAGTCACGTACGTAGAGTTGCACCGTCTCGCGCTGGAGGTACTTGCCCCTGTTGGTGAGGGGTACAGTCACCGTGAGCCCCCCCGCGTCGCCGAAGGTTTTGGCGGAAGCCGTCATTGCGCCGTAGGTCACCTCCGAGTAGCCGAGTCCGTAGCCGAACGCATACAGCGGCGTGTTCTGAGAGTCGAGGTACTTGCTGGAGTACTTGTTGTTCTCATCACGTGGCCGGCCGGTGTTCTTTTGGTCGTAGTGCAGCGGTACTTGCCCGATAGACCGCGGGAAGGTCATCGGGAGGCGCGCCGAGGGATTGACGTCGCCGGAGAGCACATCCGCCAGGGCATTGCCAGCCTCCGTACCGGGCCACCAAGCGTACAGCAAGGCGTCGGCGAGGCTGTCGACCTCCGGGATAGCCAGCGGACGTCCGGCAAATACAACGACTACGAGCGGTTTGCCGAGGGCTTTGAGTTCGCGCAAAAAGGCGAGTTGCTCGCCGGGCAAGTCAATGTGGGTCCGACTCGCAGCCTCCCCGCTCATGTCGGCCTTTTCGCCGACGCAGGCCACGATGACGTCGGCGGCACCTGCACTCGCCAGCGCATCCGCAAAGCCCGCCCGACGGTCGCCGATCGGCTGTCCGTTGAGCCCAAAGTCTGCGGCGGTGACGCCAGTGACGCGAGAGAAGGTGTTCTGCATGCCTACCGTCGGACTTATCGCGTCCTTGCCCTGGCCGTCGGCGTGCCAGGCGCCGATCATGTCGTACTGAGCGTTGGCGAGCGGTCCGACCACGGCCACCTCGAGGGTCTTGGCGAGCGGCAGGGTAGCGTTTGCGTTTTTGAGCAGCACCATGCTCTTGGCGGCGGTGCGGCGGGACTCGGCGCGGTGGGCTTCCGCCAAAACGTACTTCTGCTGTCGCGCGGTGTCGCTGTAGCGATAGGGATCGTCGAAGAGCCCGAGCGCCATCTTGGCCCGGAGGATGTTCTTGGCTGCCTGGCGCACAGTGGCCTTGTCGACCTCGCCGGCCTCGACCAGCGAAACGAGGTTCTCGTGAAACGTAGCCCCCTGCATGTCCATGTCGACCCCGGCCTCGATGGCCAGTTCGGCGGCACCCCGCTCATCGGCCACGACTCCGTGCGGGATCATCTCGTTAATGGACGTGTAGTCCGTCACCACGAAGCCGTCGAAGTTCCACTCGCCGCGCAAGATGTCGGTGAGTAGGTAGCGACTCCCACTGGCCGGCACGCCGTCCACCTCGTTGAAGCTCGTCATATAGGTGCCCACGCCCGCGTCGAGCGCGGCCTTGAAGGGCGGCAGGTACGTCTCGCGCAACACGCGATCGCTCATGTCTACGGTGTTGTAATCCCGACCGGCCTGAGCCGCGCCGTACGCCGCAAAGTGCTTGGCACACGCCAGGATGGTAGAGTCGGAAGCGAGGTTAGTGCCCTGAAAGCCCCGAACCCGCGCCCGCGCCATCGCGCTGCCCAGCAACACATCCTCGCCCGAGCCTTCCATGACGCGACCCCAGCGTGGGTCCCGCGCGATGTCGACCATTGGGGCGAAGGTCCAGTGAAGTCCGGCGGCGGAGGCCTCGCGGGCGGCAATCTGGGCGGCGCGCTCGACGGCGACAGTGTCCCAGGTAGCCGCCTCGGCCAGTGGCATCGGGAAGATGGTTCGGTAGCCGTGAATGACGTCGTACCCGAAGATCAGTGGGATCTTCATGCGGGTTTCCTCCATCGAGATGCGCTGAAGTTCGCGGTTGTAATCGGCGGTGTGCGCGTTGAAGATCGCCCCGACGCGGCCGGCCTTGACATCGTCTCGGTAGCCTTCCCGTAGGGTGGGGCCGGTCACGTCCCAGTCGGAAGTAAACAGCGACAGTTGCCCGACTTGCTCTTGGAGCGTCATGCGGTCGAGGAGGGCCTCGACGTCCGCCTCCTGTTTTGGCGAAAGCTTAAAGGTCTGCGCCTGGAGGTTGCTGATCAAGAACAGCGCCCCGCCGAGCAGCAGCAGCTTGAAGGCTACGAACGCTAAGGCGAGCCGCGTCGAAGAGGAGGAAGGAGAGGTCTTTGTGCTCATTTAGTGCGCTGTTGGAGGGTCGTCGCTTTGAGGTTGTCGGTCGGGCCGGCCTCGTCGAGCCAGCCACCCTCGAAACCCGCCTTGCGCAGGCCGCGGACCACGTGCGGCGAGGTTTTGAGGAGATCCCAAATCAAGCCCGAGCGGGCGTTTTCGATCTGGAGTACGATGGGGCCCTGGTCGATGCCGAGGTAGTCGTCGTTGAACCAGCCGGGGGCACCGGGCTGGTCCTCCCGCGCTGGCGCATCGAGGTTGTAGGCATCCCGTAGGCCATAGCGGCCTACCAGCCAGGGCTGGTAGTCGTTCCACATAGCGGCTAGGGCACGTTCGCTGAGCTCGGGCGTGAATGCCCAACTGCCTCCCGCGGCGGTCGGTGAGAGAGTACCGTCGTCCTTGAGCGTGCGTCCGTCTACGCCGCGTGCCCAGTAGGTGCGCAGGCGAATCGAGTCGCCGGACTTCGTGACGGCCTCGTTGTTGGTCACCCTGCCAGAAGAACTTCCCGTTGCGACTGGGAGCATTGTCCTGCCGGGACCGTCGCAGGCCGTCAAGCCCCAGGTCACCGAGTTGTAACCCGCGAAGCCGTACGGGTTCTGGCTAGCGTAGGCGTGCTGAAGCTTCGTGGCCCGCACGCTGTTTTCGAAGTAATCAATACCTCGGGCGGACATATAGTCGTCCTGAATCCCGCGAAAGTCTATGAATAATTGAGAATACTGATGGCCGAATAAAGGGTCGAACATGGCGTGCTCTTTCGAGCCGTAGCCGCTGCCCCAATCGTAGGTCTTGGTCCACGTGTCCCAGGCGTCGTCGGGGATCGGGTGGGTCGGCGAACCCATCGCGAGTAGTAGTAATACACTGGCTTCGTTGTAACCGCGCCAGCGAGCTTTGATGAAGTCCTTGTCCGGCCGCCAACCCATGGAAAGTTGGTTGTCTTCCGGCACCCAGGCAAAGTCCCACTCCACGCGGCGGTAGAGTTTTTCGCTCAGGTCGCGGATCGCGCGCTCGTCTTCCGAGTCACCGTCGAAGTACTGCCCAGCGGCAAGGACGCCCGCCATGAGGAGGCCGGTGTCGATGGTGGACAGTTCGGTGGTCTGGTAGCGGGTCGCGTCGTCGTGACGCAGGAAGTGGTAGAAGTAGCCTTTGTAGCCTGAGACACCAGACATTTGGTCGCCTTGCGGCAAAACCCACAGGGTCTCGAGCGTCTGTCGGGCGCGCTGTGCAGCCTGTGCTCGACTTACGTATCCACGCTCGACGCCGACCACCAGTACCGGCAGACCAAACCCAGTGGCCGCGATAGAGCTAAAGCGCTCCGTCGGCCAGCGGTCGGGGATTTGCCCGTGAGCATCGGCGAGTTCCCAGAAATAATTAAATGTCCGGTGCGAGAGGGTGTCTACGCTAAATGGTACCGCGGGCAGGGCATCGACATAGTCGGGCCAAGGGGTCGCGGAGCTAGCTGGCGCAGCAACGACCGAGGGGTCTGCCCCGACCTGCGCCTCCGTTCGGGGGGCGCAAGCCGGGGTAGACACACTCACCAGGGCCAGCAGCGCGGACGCTGCGGCGACGAGGCGGGGGGTAGATCGCATGGTCGTGACGCTGGTGAGTGGTTCGGTTGGACGGTTTGCTTAGTCGGTCACAGCCACGCGAACGCGGGCGAGAGCGACCCCTGTACGGTCGAGGGCAACTACCGTGTAGAAGCCGGCCGCCTGCGCGTCGACATTCAGTTCGGTTAGACCGCCATCGACACCGACGTTGACGGCTACGTCCACCACTTGGCGTCCGAGGGCGTCGAAGAGTTGAAGCCGCTCAGTCGAGGCGGGTGCCTCGACGAAGAGTTGTCCGCTGGTTGGGTTTGGAAAGGCCTTGAGGTCGGTGATGGCACGGCGCTGCTCGCGCGTGTTGTCGATCAAACCACAGGCGGCGTCGCTGATGCGGATGTCGTCGAAGTAGATCTCGCGGTCTGCGGTTGGGACGAACCGGAAGCCTGGGATGAAGGTGAGCTGCGTGTATTGCGCAGCACCGCTGTCGAAGGCGTCGTAGTCGAACGTGAGCTCCTGCCACTGTCCTTTGGTGGTGTACAGGTTGGTCGAGAAGATGTCTCCCGTGCTCACGTTGTTGACGCCGCGCTCTAACTTGAGCACGAACACCGCCGTGTCTGCTGACCAGACCTTCATTTTGATGGTCTTCTTACCGGGGGTCAACACGATCGGTGCACCGAAATTGAAGGTTGCGCCTGCGAATGGGAGCGCACCGGTGCTGCTCGACTCCAAGAAGCGTCCAACTTTGTCGGATACATTGATGCCAGACTTGTCCGGGTTATCGATCACGGAGACGGTGGTACCCGAAGGAACTGTTCCGTTGGCGAAGTCACCCCACGGGAAGAGAGTCGTGTTCGGGGTCTCGAAATCGGCGACGCACCCGGAGACGGGCCCACGCGAAAACTGGACGTTGTCAATGTAGTACTTCGTCCCAGCCACAGCGTCGGTCGCCTTGAAGTTAAAGAAGATGGTCACCTTCGTGTACTTATTGGCCGCGACCTCAGAGAAGTCGACCCGGTAGGTCTCCCACTTGCTGGCGGACTTGGCCATCATCTCGATCTCCTTGTTGGGCGCTCCAGTAAGCGAACCTTCGAGCTTAAAGCCGAACAGCACCACCTTCGGGGTCCAGAGATTGAGTACGAGGTTGTTGAACACGGCAAGATCAGGCTCAGATCCAGCGGGGAACTCAAAGACGATATTAGAGAACTGAGTTCCGTCGTGGGTGTATTCGCCGACCTTTTCCGACGTGTTCGGGGCGGTCCGATCGGGATTGTCGATCACCTTGAGGCGCTCGAGACCCCCAGTGACCGGTACGTTGCGTTGGCACTCGAAGTTGTCAATGAGGTTGGCGATCGGCTCGGTGCCCTCACAGGGGTCGATGCTGCTCGCGCCGAGGAAGAGCTGGTCGAAGTAGTAGGTCCGGCCGGGCTCGGTGATCGCGCCGTCGAAGGTGAGTTCGAACTCGCCGACGTCGGTACGGGTCGCGAAGTCGGCGAAGTTGAAGCCGACCTCGACCCACTGCATGGTCGCGTCGATGGTTCGCGTGATCGGGAGGCGCTGCCCGCCGGTCGCAATCGCCGTCATTGTGACGGTCTTCGAGCCGTCCGGTGCCCAGACCAGCATGTTGAGCTGCGGCGTGGCCGAGAAGTCGAGCGCCGTAGCCGAGAGGATCTGGATCGCCGAGAGCGCTGCCGAGCCCTTCTTGTGCTCAGCGACTTTCGGGGTTTCGTTGAGGCCAGACTTGTCTGGATTGTCGATCACGTTGACGGTACCGTTAAGGGCAGTGTTAGAGCCCTTAGCCCGCACGACGAGGGTAGCGGCGATGTCAAAAGTTTCGAGGAAGTTGATCTTCTTCTCAGTGAATTTGATGTCGTCGAAGTAGTAGACTACCCCGGGATCACTGACCCCTGCATTCGTGAAGATCGTGAGCGACTTGTAGTTCTTGCCAGCGACGCCGGAGAAGTCGAAGGTCAGTTCTTGCCACTGGTTGAGGACATCGACTTGCACGCCGATCTCACTACCCCCATCGAGCCCACCTTCGAGTTTGACGAGGAGGCGGTTGGCCTTCGGAGCCCAGTACTTGAGCGATACGATCGGGCGAGCTTCGAGGTCAAAGCCTCCGTCTACGTTGTAGACCAGCGCCGAGAAGCCGCCTGGGGGGTCGACGAACTTACCCACCTTCCCAGGGCCATTGACGGCGTCGGGGGCTGGGTTGTCGACGATCGTGAGCGAGTCTTGACCTGCACGCAGCGGCAATTGCCGCTGGCACGCAAAGTCATCCATGATAGCGGGGTCACGTACGGTGCCGGCGCAGGGGTCGGTACCGAGGCGAATGTTGTCGATGTAGTAGGTGCCCTTGCCGGTCGCGTTCGCGAAGTCGAAGAAGAACAGAATCCGCTGAAACGTCGAGGCATCGGTCGCCTTCGAGAGGTCGAAGCGGTAGGTGCGCCACTGGTTCGGTACCGGGATGTTGAGGCGCTCCTCGATCGCCGGGCCCATGCCCTCGAGCTTTGTTATGAAGCGCGTGGCTTCCGAGGCGTAGACATCGATGAAGAGTTGGTTGTTGGTAGCCGTCAGCTTGGTGTCGGCGACAAGGTTGGCGATAAACAGCGAGAAGCCTGCCGTCGAATCTTTGGTGTACTTACCGACCCAGCGCGTCCTGTTGACGGTATTGGTCGAGTCGGGGTTTTTGACGCGGCCTTCGTACAGGCCCTGGCCGCGGCCATCGTTGAAGACGAGTTTGAGGGGTGTGGTCTCGAAGTTCTCGAGGACCTGCGCACCCATCGGTAGTGCAAGTCCACACAGGACCAGCAGCAGAAGGGGGTAAAGCTTGTTCATGGGTAAAAAATTGATTAGAAGGGAGTTGGAAGGATGGTGAGTGAAGTGCGATACACGCCGCCGGCACTCGGGCCGGCTGCACTGTCGTTCGCTCGAAGGAGTACGCGATAGACACCTGCGGACAGGCTAGGCAGCGCTAGGCGCAGACGCTCGCTGGGTACGCCCGATACGTTTTGCCGAAAGGCGACTCTGCCCAATGCATCGTAAAGCGTGACACTAGCCGACGGGGGCAGCTCTGCTGGCCAGTCGATGACTACGTAGTCGCTGGCTGGATTTGGGGCTACTCGGAGGTCGGCTTTCGCCAAAACCCGCTCGCGCAGGCCAACCGTCGTAGAGTCCGGTACGAAACCCGCTGCCCGCAGTGCTGGTGCGATCTCTGGATTGGCCATGAAATGCCGCCAGAGCAAACCCGAGCGGTGGTTCTCGATCATGCCCACGATGGGGCCTTGGTCGATGGCTAGGGTGCTGGTCGCGAAGTAGTTCAGCGTCGGATTAAAGGCATCGTAAAAGCCCATCTCGCCGAAGACGCGCGCGCCATAGGTCGTATAAAAATGTCGCAGGGCTGCCGTAGCAGCAGCCGGGCGGAAAGGCATGCTCGCCAGGGCGGCTGTCGGGGTGATGGTCCCGTCGTCCTCGCTCTCGGCGGCCTCGCGGGCGCTGTAGCCGTTCGGCCCATCGCTGGCGGTCTGGCCCCAGCTCACTTCTGAGTACCCGACGTGCCCCTCAGGGTTGTCCTTGGCGTAAGCCACCTGGTAGTCGACGTGCTTCTGGTTGCGGAGGAAGTAGTTGGTCACCTCGTCCTTCCAGTAGCGCGGGTCGAAGCCCATGTAGCTGTAGTGCGCGAAGAACATCGGTCCGCCAGACCGTGGCCCCGCCGGGATAAAGATCCCGTAACGCCCTTGAAAGCTGCGGTAGCCTGGCCGGATCCAGCCCGTCTCGTACAAGCTCGGGGCCAGCGGGTGCGTCGGCGAGGCGATGCCCAGCAGGTACACGATCTGCGCCTCGTTGAAGCCTCGTACTTTTAGATTGATAGCCCAGGCCTGAGTTCGGGCTCCAGTGCCACGTTACGACATCCTCGCCGGGGCGCACGTGCCAGTCCCACTCGATGTCCTCCCAGAGGCGCGTACAGCGGGCGCGGATAGAGTCCTCCTGCGGGGTCTGCCGGTCGAAGTATTCGCGGACCGTCAACAGCGCCTGCGCCATAAAGGCCGTCTCGACGAGGTCACCACCGTTGTCACGTGCGCTAAACGGGATCACCCGCCCGGTGCGCCCGTCCATCCAGTGCGGCCAAACCCCGTGAAAGCGGTCGGCCTGCTCGAGGAAAGCAAGCGTCGATGCCATGCGTGTCGTCACCTCCTCGCGCGTCAGCCAGCCGCGCTCGATGCCGACCAGCCAGTTCATCAGTCCGAAGCCCGAGCCACCGATGGTGACCGTGTTGCCGCTCGTATTGCGCTCTCGCGTGAGTCCGCTCACGGGATGCGCGAAATCCCAGAAGTAGCGCAGGGTATAGCGCTGCGTCATGTCGTAGTACTCCTCGTCGGTACCGTCGGTGAGCGCTGCCACAGGTACCGTGCTGCCGTCCGTCCCGAAGCCAAACCCTGGGGTGTAGGTCGTGAGGCGGTAGTTGGCCGCCCCCGTGGCCGCCCCGTTAGTCCAGGCTAGGAAGAGGCTGTCGCCCGCCGAGGCGGTCACGACTTTGACCGGCAAACCGTCGGCGAGTAGTGCACGGAAGAGTCCGGTGCCGCTGCCTTTCGGAAAGCGGACCTCCCGGTGGCGGGGGTAGTTGCGGACGCTAAAGGTGGCCGGGGCGACCCCAAAGGCCTGGCCGCGGGCGTTGAAAGCCTGCACCTGGTCTATATATAAGGTGTGTGGCGCGTCGTCGGCGATGGACTGCCCGAGGATGACGGCTTTAGTGCGCGTAAAGTCGAAGCCTGCGTTGGCGGCGTCGTCGCGCAACTGGCGCAGCGGAATATTGACCTCTTGCCAGCGTCCTGCGATGAGCAAGCCATCCATCAGGTAATCGCCGAGGGGGTAGCGCGCACTCTTGCTTGCCCCGGTTGCGCCCTCTAAGAAGACTTCGGGCAGGGCGGCTTTCGCCAAAACCTCCGGGCTGTACACCCAGAAGCTCAGGGTATCCGCGGTGCTGAGGTTCTGAAAGCCGAAGCCCGGCGTGATGATCAGCGCCGACCAATCCCCGCCCGCCTTGCTCGTCCAGCTTACCCGCAGGGCATCCCGGTCGAAGAGGGCCTCAGCGCTAACAGGTATCTTGTCGCCAGAGGGGCCAGCTTGCGCCAAAACGCTCGGCGGAGTCGCAAACGCTAAGCCCGTATCGTAATAGCCAACGCGGTCCGATTCGGCGAAAAAAGTCTGTGCCGAAACCCAGCTCGCCGACATCACCAAAACGCAGATAGACAGCGTTCGCCACAGGGGGCGAGTTGTAGGATTTGGATTCGGCAGCAAATTTGGGTAGAGTCGGGTCAAGTGAGCTTAGTGTAAGGGCGACATGCTAATTTCCGTACAATGTAAGGAATCGCCGACTGAAGTAGGTTGTGCTAGTACCTCACCATGACTACGCCATTTGCTAGCAACCGAGCCAGTCTTACTGGGTAACTCATTGATTTATAGGCAAATGAAGCTCTTTCCCTCGGCCGTTCTACCTCACCACTCGTCAGCTTTGCCGTGAGTGCACTTGACGGGACGACGAGGTAGACGGTTCAGCGCACGCCGAACGGCATTTGGTCCCCTACCTCTATAGACCGCTGGCCCCGCTCGGTGTAGGCGATTGGAGCGGCACCACGGCATTGCGGACCTGCATGAGTTGGGCAATCAGCGAGTGACCTAAGGTACAGCGACCGTCACGCACCAACACCCCGTCTGTTCTTTGCAGGTGGTAAAGTCAGTCGCGATATCGGGTGATTCGCTGGGTGAAAGGAAGGCTGCACACTCGAGCGTCTCTTGGTCGGTATCGCCTAGAGGGGGCTCATTTTAGGGGCTTTTGGTCAGCGGCTCAAGATCCATTCCGTTAGGTTGGCCTCCCCGGGTAGCTCTAGTTTTTTACGGAGACGATAGCGTTTGTTTTCGACGCCGCGCACCGAGAGGTGAAGCAGCGGGGCGATCTCCTTGCTCGGGAGGTTCATCCGCAGCAGGGCGGCGAGCCGCAAGTCGCCAGGCGTGAGCGCGGGGTAGTCGCCGTGAAGTTGATGAAGGAACCCGACGTGAACGGCGTCAAAGTGCTCGTCGAAGCGTACCCAGTCTTCCTCAGAACTGAGCTGCGCCTCGAGCACGTGGTTGAGTTGACGACGGGTCTTGCCGACCTCGCCGGACTTCGGTAAGCTCGCGAGACCTTCTTTGATTTGGATCAGCGATTCGTTGTGTCGGGCCTGCGCGAGGGTGGACTGGGCGAGTTCGCGGTTGCGTTGCTCGAGTTCGTTTTGCCGCAAGGCGAGTTCGCGGCGCGAGAGTTCGACCTCCATGTGCGACACCTTTACCTCGTCTTCAAGGCGAGCGGCGCGGGCGCGCAGGCGCTCGGCCTGAAGTTGGCGTTCGCGCTCGACATCGGCCTGGCGCTGCTGTGTGGCGAGCCGGCGGCGATAGTAGACACGCAGCGCCCAAAAGCCAGCACCGATGAGGAGGCCGTAGAATATGTACGCCAAGGGGCGCTGGTGCCATGCGGGGGCTATTTCCCAGCGGACGGTACCGCTCTGACCGTCGTCGCTCTCCCAATCGAGGGCATAATCGCCGGGTTTGAGTTGCGGGAAGGCGTACTCGCCCTCGGCGGCCCAGGCCGTGAAGCTCGTATCGCTCCCCGCGAGACGGATGCGAAACAGCGGTGCCCGATCGTAGCGGGCCTGCGCGAACCGAACTTCGACCCCGTTGCCGCCCTGCGCTGTCTCGACCTCTACCGCGCGGGGCACCGTGCCAAAAGATCTGAAGGAGTCGTGTGGCTGTACGAGTGCGTAGCCGCGGTGCAACCCTACGGCAACGCTGCCATTGGGCAGCGGCTCCACCATAGGGTGGTCGAGCCGGACCTGTAGTGGCCAGGCGAAGGCTTCGCTTTCGCCAGGGAAAGAAAGTTGAAGCAGACGCGGCTTGAGGGTTGCGGTCGCCCAGATGGCATCGGTATCTCTCGAACCCCACGGCGTGATCTCTATCGAGAGGGGGGCTGGCCCGGTCGCGCCGGAGATAGCAGCGCCGATGCTGAGCGTATGGGTCGCCGTGTAATACGTGAGGCCCGTACGATGCTTCACCAGGTGGCCGGGTAGCGTGTCGAGCGTCTCGAACGCGAGTGTTCGTGTGAGGGAGTCGTCCAGCGTTACGCGACTGAGTCCTTCCTGAGGGTGGACTGTGTAGAAGCTCCTGCCTTCGGTGGAGGTCGGGGCGGCATAGAGTTGTCGCACCGGCGAGCGCATCCCTTCGACGCGACCTGCGGAGACCCACGGGCCAGCGGACACTCGCGTGTAGCGTTCGAGGCCAATGTAGGTTCCCGCGAGGGCCAGTGTGGAGTCGATCTCGAGCCAGGTCCAGCCGCCATTGGCGGTTGAGATGCGGGTGGCATTGAAGGACGCATCGAGGAGGTAGGTCCCTTGATTGGTGCCGGCGATGACGCCGGCACTCGAAGCGGTCACGTGCCAGACTAGCTCGGTGATGTCGGAGACGGGGCCGGTGGTGAGGGTCGCGGTGCGTTGGAGGAAGAGGCCCTCGTTGGTGCACAACAGCAGCCCTTCGGGGGTAGGCAGCACATCGTACACGGGGCCGAGTTCTGGGACGGAAATACTGATGCCCGTGGCAAGCGAGAGGTAGGCTAGTCCGTCGTTGAGGCCTACCCAAAGTCCGCCGTTGCGGTCTTCATGGAGGCTTAGCACGGTGTCGTCGCCGAGGCCACTGCGGGCGTCGATGTGACTCGAAACGCGTCCCTCGTCCGAAAGGAGGTACAGTCCGTTGGCGGCTGTCGCCAAGGCGAAGCCTCCAGAGCGCAGGGCCACGAAAGCATTGATGGGCTGGCCCTCCCAGGGAGCGGCGGTCGTGGTGGCGGGCCAGCGTTCGGCACGTCCGCTGCGGAGACGCTGGAGACTTCCGTTTCGCGTCGCGACGAGGAGTCCGTGCAGCGACCCTTCGTGGGGAGGCGCTTTGGCGAGGCCGGCGATCTCGGTTTTGGCGAAAGCCTCCCCTCCTGGGTAGAGCAGCCAGCTGGCCCCGCTGCGATAGTAAAGCCCTCGGTTGATGACGGGCAGGAAGAGGGTGTCGTGTAGTGTGCGGGCGAAAAGGATGTTGCCCGGCGTAGGAATGGCGGTGTAGGCATGATCCGGGCCGTCGAAGCGCACGAGTCGCGAGAAGGACTGCCACAGAAGCGCAGAGGAGTCGCGCGGATCGGGGAGCACGTGCCACCATTCCTCCTTGGGGTCGCCAGGTGGGGTAATGCGCTGCGCGGGGCTCTTGCGGTCGGTGGCCGACCAGCGCCACCATCCGTTGTAGCCACCGGCCCACCAACTGCTGTCGGCAGCGTGGTAGATAACGGTGCGAAGTACCTGTCCGCTCGGCACGGAGCGCCGCCGCCACCGGACACCGTCGAAGAGGAGGAGGCCAGCGCCGTTCGCCACTGCGATGGTGCCATCGGGGGCGCTGGCGATGTTCCAGGCTTGCCGCTCGCCGCCGAAGTCGGTTGCCTCCCAGCGGCGCACCGGCGGCGTACCCTGGGCGAGGGCGCCGAGGCTGGCGAACGAGGTGAGAAGTAGTAGTGTGACGAGGACCTTCAACGCTCGCGAAGATGCAGGCTGTGTGGGGGATCGAGTTACTTTAGCGGGATGGCGCCCCCTGAACTCGATCGATTGTCGGATTTTAAGTTTGAGTTCGTCGGCGACTACTCGACGGATAAGACCATCATTTACGGTCTAATCTACGGAGTCGCACCTACGCCCAAGGTTAGGTCCAGTCGGCGCTAGTCGGTATGCCCTTGAAAGGCAAACTTGCGGGCAAGGACAAACTGCTCTCGGAGATTACGTAGGCGAGACTCGCGGATGGAGTGCCCTTGGCCGTGATGGCGACGAGGCGGGACGAGTAGGGCGGACGCGGAAGCGCGTCATAGACGCAGGAATCCCCCCGCCAGCGTAGTGCCGACGGGGGGATTCCAAATTTTGCCAGAAGGCGGATAGGAGGTCTACTTCCGCGCCGGGATCTCGTCTGGGGCTTCGAGGAGCTTGAAGAACTCATCGAGCTTCGGCGTAAGGATGATCTCGGTGCGGCGGTTCATGGCGCGACCTTCGGGGGTGCTGTTGTCGGCCTTCGGCATGAACTCCCCGCGGGCGGCGGCACTGAGGCGGCCGGGAGCCACGCCGTAGCTGTTGACCATTGCTTTAACCACAGCCTGGGCACGGGCTCCGGAGAGGGCCCAGTTGTCGGGGAACTGCGCGGAGGCAATCGGGACATTGTCGGTGTGGCCCTCGACGATGACCTCTAGATTTTGGTTGCCTTTGACCACGGTAGCCACCTTGCCGAGGACTTCGCCGGCGCGGGAGCCGATGTTGGCCTGGCCAGACTGGAAGAGGAGCTTGTCGGAGATAGACACGAACACCTTAGTGCCCTTGACCTGGACCTCGATGTCTTCGTCGTTGAGGTCCTCGAGGCCTTTCTTGAGGTTGTAAACGAGGGCCACGTTGGTGGAGTCCTTGACGCGGATGATCTTGTTGAGCCGCTCGATCTGACCGGACTGGTTGTTGATCTTCTCGAGTGAGGCCTGAATTGCCCTGGCCTCCGAAG
Source organism: Lewinellaceae bacterium (assembly GCA_963837005.1). GTDB lineage: Bacteria > Bacteroidota > Bacteroidia > Chitinophagales > Saprospiraceae > CALDTK01. The sequence continues at coordinate 669,549 of CAWIMC010000018.1, read as the reverse complement.
CGCTCGTCACCTGGCTGGCGGCCATTTGGTCGAGGAGTTGCTTGTTCATGGTATTCATCGTCGACTGCTGCTCGGCGAGGGTCTGGGCGCGGGCGGTCTCGCGGGCGAGTTCGGCTTCCTTGTTGCGCAGGGTCGAGGTGAGGCGCTCGACGTCGGCGGTGCGGCCTTCTTGAAGTTCTTTGATGCGCAGCATCGCTTCTTGGAGGGCCAAGTCGGTCTTAGCTTTCTCGCTCTGGAGCGACGTGTACTTCTTCTTGCCGACGCAGCTCGGGAGCGCGATCGCGACGAGGAGGGTGAAGAGGAGGGCTTTGTACTGCATATTTAGGTGGGTGGTTTGCGGCGGCGAAGCTAATGGGTTTCGGGTAGCGCAGCCGACGCAGGTGAGAGATACGCGTGGAGGCTCTTTGCGTCCACAAATGTTGCTTCCGAGGAAGGCACTCGCGATAGGGTGCCTTGGTTAATCTTTGGTGAAGGGGCTGGCGAGGGTGGCGATGGCGCGCTCCCGTTATCGCCAGGTCTAGTGCCACGCAGGTTTACCGGCCAAGCCTTCGAGCAACACCGTCTTCTCGACGATGATAGACTCGCGCAGGGTGTGTATCCCGTTTTGCCGAAAGGCGTGACCGGTGGCGTGTTTTGGCGAAAGCCCAAAGTCTAGCATCGTGGCCGCGAAGTAAAGCCCGCCCCGTACCTTCGCCGCCAGCATGCCTTGCCCGACCACCATAGCCCGAATTATCGACGCGACCCTAGGTCGCCGCCGGTAGCTCGCGCCGTGCCCGCTAGGATGCATCGCCTCGGAGAGCCCCGGTAGCCACGTGCCGCCGGGGCTTTCCGTCATTTTAAGAACGCTGTTGTTATGCCGAGTTTTCCTGAGTACAAGTCCCTCGCCCTGCCTGCCTTAGACCAGGAGATTCTAGCGCAGTGGGCTTCCGCCAAAACCTTCGAGCGCTCCGTCGACGAGCGCCCGGTGGATAAGCCGTGGGTGTTTTACGAGGGTCCGCCGAGTGCGAATGGCAAACCGGGCATCCACCACGTGATGGCGCGTACGGTGAAGGACTTATTTTGCCGGTACCACACCATGCTCGGGCAGCGCGTCGAGCGCAAGGGCGGCTGGGACACGCACGGCCTGCCGGTCGAACTCAAGGTCGAGTCCGAACTCGGGATCACGAAGGACGACATCGGCAAGTCGATCTCCGTGGCGGAGTACAATGCGAAGTGCCGCGAGACGGTGATGCGCTACAAGGCGGAGTGGGACGAGCTCACCGTCAAGATGGGCTACTGGGTGGACCTCGGCAAGCCATATGTCACTTTCGAAAATGACTACATCGAGAGTGTCTGGTGGCTGCTGGGGCAGCTCTACGATAAGGGGCTGATCTATAAAGGCTACACCATCCAACCCTACTCGCCAGCGGCGGGGACGGGGCTGAGTAGCCACGAGCTAAATATGCCGGGGGCGTATAAGGAGGTGAAGGACACGACGGTGGTGGCGCTCTTCGCGCTGCGGGCGACCAGCACCACTGCGCGTGTACCCCCACTCCCCGCCCCCCTCCAACTCGCTATCAACTCCGGCCACGACGTCTACATCTCCGCCTGGACCACCACCCCCTGGACGCTCCCCTCCAATACCGGCCTTACCGTCGGGCCGCGCATTCACTATGTTTTGGTGAAAACCGAAAACCCGTACACGCAGGAAGTCCAACACATCGTCATCGCGGCGGAGCTCGTATCGAAGTGGTTCGGGGGTAATAACCAGCCTACCGTCCTGGAGCAATCCGAACCCTTCACCGGCGAGAGCCTCGTCGGCCTCCGCTACGAGCCCATCTTCGATTATGGCAATGCCATCGAGCCAGTCGGGGAAGGAACAGATGCCTTCAAGATCATCGCGGGCGACTTCGTGACGACCTCCGACGGTACGGGCATCGTGCACACGGCCCCGAGCTTTGGTGCAGACGACAGGCGGGCGGGCATGGCGGCCGGCCTCGGGGCCTTGACCCTCGTCGATGACCAGGGCAAGTTCAAGTCCAACGTCGGTCCCTTTTCGAATCGATTCGTAAAAAATTACCGCGACGAGAAGGATTATGTAGACGTCAACATCGACCTCGCCGTGGACCTAAAGCTCCGCGGGCAGGCGCTCAACGTCTCCAAGTACGAGCACAACTACCCGCACTGCTGGCGTACGGACAAACCGGTGTTGTACTACCCGCTCGACTCCTGGTTCATCAAGGCCTCCGCCGTCAAGGAGCGGATGTCGGAACTCAACAAGACCATCAACTGGAAGCCGGCCTCGACGGGCACGGGTCGCTTCGGCAACTGGCTCGACAATCTCCAGGACTGGAACCTCTAGCCGATCGCGCTACTGGGGCATCCCGCTGCCGATCTGGCGCAGCGAGTGCGGTACCGTAGAGCGTTGCATCACGAGTATCGCTGATTTGGCCGCCGCCATCGAGGAGGCCAACGGGCAGCTTTCGCTAAAACAGTCTGTTCCGGCGGACTTGCACCGGCCCTTCATCGACGAGGTGGTGCTGTGGAAGAACGGCAAAGAGCTGCGGCGGGAGGCCGATTTGATTGACGTGTGGTTTGACTCCGGCGCGATGCCCTATGCGCAATGGCACTATCCGTTCGAGAACAAGGAGGTCTTCGAGCGCAACTTCCCAGCCGACTTTATCGCCGAGGGCGTCGACCAGACGCGGGGGTGGTTTTATACCCTGCACGCCATCTCGACGATGGTCTTCGACTCGGTGGCTTACAAAAACGTGGTCTCCAATGGCCTCGTGCTCGACAAGGAAGGCCAGAAGATGTCGAAGCGCCTCGGCAATGCGGTAGACCCCTTCGAGACGATCGACCAGTACGGTGCTGACGCCGTGCGCTGGTACATGATGACGAACGCCGCGCCGTGGGACAACCTGAAGTTCGACGAGAAGGGCATCGAGGAGGTGACGCGGAAATTCTTCGGGACGCTGTATAACACGTACGGGTTCTTTGCGCTGTACGCGAATGTGGATGGGTGGGGGAAAAGTATCGCGACGGAGAGGAGTATCGCGAAGGGCGCGAGGGAGACGCGAGGGGCGCAAGGCGAAGACCATACTGCAAGTAGTGCCACTCTCAACCCTCGACCCTCAACCCTCAACTCTACAGATCACGCCTGGCTCCGCTCCCGGATGAACTCCCTCTTGCGGGACGTGCGCGCCGCCTACGACGCCTACGAGCCGATGACGGCGGGGCGCCTGGTGCAGGACTTCGTGGTAGATGAGCTGAGCAACTGGTGGGTGCGCCTAAATCGCAAACGTTTTTGGCGAGGGGAGTTGAGTGATGATAAGCGGGCGGCCTACGCCGTGTTGCACGAGGCGCTGGCCTTGGTGGCGCAGTTGATGGCCCCGATCGCGCCCTTTTACGCGGAGCGGCTGTGGGGGGATTTGGGTTTTGGCGAAAGCGTACATCTTTCCTTGCTGCCGGAAGTCGAGGCATCGCAGATCGACGAGGCCTTGGAGGCAGGGATGGCGTACGCGCAGACGTCGTCTCGACTCGGCTTTAGCCTCCGGAAGAGCGGGAAGGTGCGGGTGCGCCAGCCACTGTCGAAGCTCTTGATTCCCGGTGCTCGATGAGCGCTTCGCTAGTCAGTGAAGCAGATTGATGAGATCGTGTCTCCAACGAGCTCAACGTCAAGACATCGAGTACGTCGGCGGCGATGCCCTCTCGAAGACGATCAAGCCCAACTTCCGGGTACTCGGCAAGAAGGTCGGCAAGCAGATGAAGGCAGTGGCCGCCATCGTCAATGCCCTCGATGCCGAGGCAATCCAGACCTTGGAAAGCGAGGGCGAATACGACATTACCGTCGAGGATGCTCCCTTTACCCTTACGCTCGAAGACGTCGAGATCTCCGCCCAGGACATCCCTGGGTGGAGTATCGCTTCGGACGGCGCGCTCACCGTGGCGCTCGACTTGACGCTGACACCGGCGCTGGAGCGCGAAGGCCTGGCCCGTGAGCTCGTCAATCGCATCCAAAATCTACGGAAGGGTAGTGGCCTTGAGGTGACAGATAGGATTACCGTGACGCTGTCTGAAAATGACACCCTCCAGGAAGCGCTCGATGAGCACGGAGCCTACGTCATGTCGGAGGTACTGGCCGATGGCATCACTTTTGGGCAGGCCTCGGCTGGGAGTGACGAGGATTTTGGGGAGGTGGGCGTCGTGCGGGTGGCTGTGGAGAAAGCATAGCTGCTTAGTAGGGCCGCGCCCCGGGGATGTCGTTGAACCGTCGTGTCACCAAACCTATAGTCAAGTTCCACACTGCGGGTTTTAGTCATCTCGGTTCAACGACATCCCCGGGGCGCGGCCCCCGACATATTCCCAATGCCCGGCCCAGACTTCCCCACGCGCCCCCATTCCAAAATTTACCCTACCTTCCACATATGGGCTACAACGAAGACTTCGACTCCGCCACCCGCCCTTACTACTTCGCCGAGTGGATCCCCGGGGGCAGCTACCACGTCTACAACCGCGCCGTCCACAACAACCGCCTCTTCACGGCCAACAACCACCACTTCGAATTTACCGAGCGACTCGCGACCCGTATCACGCCCTTCGCCCAAATCTTCGCCTACGCCCTCGTCCTCAACCACTTCCATCTCGTGCTCAGACTCCTGGAGGCATGGGAACTACAGCAGTACCTCCTCTCCAAAAAGAAGCTATTCAAGCCCGAGCGAGGCTACCTCGACGGACGCGTGACCTACAATCAACTCATCGGCTTCTACTTCGGCAACTGCTTCAAGAGCTACGCGCAGTCCTTCAATAGGAAGACCGGCCGCAGCGGCACGCTCCTCGACCAGACCGTGCGCCGCATCCACATTCGCGACAACCTCATCTCCCGTACGCTCATCATGTACGTACACACCAACGAGATGCACCACCGCGTCGCGAATACCTTCCGGGAGCAGCAAATCAGAAGCTCGTACAGCGCATACGCTACACCCGGCTTCGCACCGTGGCTCAGCATCGTACCCGTCCTCGAGCGCTTCGGTGGACTCGCCGCCATGGAGCGGCGCCACGATGGCTACGCGAAGAAGTTCCGCAAAGACCTGCTCGCCTTTGACGAAAAGAAGTACTTCGGCTACGGAACGCCCCGCACGGAGCAGGCTCCGTACCATCCGTGGTTCGATGACGCCGCGCTCGACTGGGGCTAGGTTGGGCGCGCGCCTACCGTACCTTGCGCGCCATGCCTAAAAAGCGCTCCCAACAAATTGCCTCCGAGCCGACGCCCACCCCGGCCCTCCCCCTCGAGCGCGCCTTCCGCCTCATGGCCACCGCCAAGGCCCTCACTCACCTTTACGAGGCCAATTTCAAGGAGGCCAGTCGCTACGTCCACGCCACCTCCCGCGGGCACGAGGCCATCCAGCTCGCCGCAGGCATGCAGCTCCTCCCGCAGGATTATGCCTACCCCTACTACCGCGATGACGCCATGCTCCTCGGCATGGGCCTCACCCCCGAAGAGCTCATGCTCCAACTCCTCGGCCGCGCCACCGACCCCTTCTCCGCCGGGCGCACCTACTACGCCCACCCCAGCCTCCGCCGCGACGACCTCCCCAAAATTCCCCACCAGAGCTCGGCCACCGGCATGCAGGCCATCCCCGCCGCCGGTGCCGCGCTAGGCCTCCGCTACCTATCGGCCCCCAAGGCCCAATTAGCCGAAGGCGCCCAATTAGCCGAAGGCGCCCAATTAGGCGCAGCCGCCCAATCAGGTAAAGCCGCCCCCATAGTCCTCTGCTCCCTAGGCGATGCCTCCGTCACCGAGGGCGAGGTCGCCGAGGCTTTCCAGATGGCCGTCCTCAAGCGCCTCCCCATCCTTTTCCTCGTGCAGGACAACAAGTGGGACATCTCCGCCCACGCCGACGAGGTCCGCGCCATGGACGCCGTCGAGTACGCCCGAGGCTTTAAGGGCCTTTCGGCAAAACAAATAGACGGGACCGACTTCGCCCTTTGCTACGAAACCATCGCCGAGATCTTCGAAGACTTGCGCGCAGGCAACGGCCCCTGGCTCCTCCAGGCAGACGTGCCCCTGCTCAACCACCACACCTCCGGCGTTCGCGCCGACTTCTACCGCGCCGAAGAGTTGGAGGCCGAGCGACACCGTGATCCATTCGACCGACTTTACCGCGAATTGCTCGCCTCAGGTTTTGGCGAAAGCGGAACTCTTCCCACCGCCAGCGACCTAGACACCATCATCACCGAAGTCGAAGCCGAGGTCGCCAACCAGTACGAGGCCGCCCGCCAAGCCCCCGAGCCTACCGAAGACACGCTCTTCGATCACATCTTCGCCGACGAAGGCCAGTGGCTCGACAGCCGCGTCATCACCGAAGAGCGGGGTGTCCGTAGCCCAGAAGGCGGTGCGGTCACCAATATGGTCGACGCCGCGCTGCGTACCGTCGGCGAGATCCTCACTGCCTACCCCGAGGCCCTCCTCTACGGACAGGACGTTGGCGCACGCCTAGGAGGTGTTTTCCGGGAGGCCGCTCTGCTCGGCAAGCGCTTTGGAGATGAGCGGGTCTTCAATACCCCTATTCAGGAAGCGTTCATCATCGGCTCTACAGCAGGCATGTCGGCCGTCGGGTGCCGCGCCATCGTCGAGGTCCAGTTTGCGGATTACATCTGGCCGGGGCTCAACCAACTCTTCACGGAGGTGAGCCGCTCCTGCTACCTCTCGGCGGGCAAATGGCCGGTGGCTGCCCTCATCCGCGTCCCCATCGGTGCCTACCGCCACGGCGGACCCTACCACTCCTCCAGCGTCGAGAGCATCCTCACCAGTATTCGTGGCATCAAGGTGGCCTACCCTAGTAATTCCGCCGATATGAAGGGCCTCATGCGGGCCGGTTTCGAAGACCCGAACCCCGTCATCATCCTCGAGCACAAGGGCCTCTACTGGTCCAAGCTCCCCGGCACGATGGCCGCCCTCGCCCCGGAGCCAGAGGCTGGCTACGCGATCCCTTTCGGGAAGGCCCGCACCGTGTGCGCCGCCGATTCCGCAGATCCATCAGACCTCCGTGCTCATTGTCACCTACGGCATGGGCGTCTATTGGTCACTAGAGGCCGCCAAACATTTTACCGGGCGCGTCGAGATCCTCGATTTGCGTACCCTCGTGCCCCTCGACGATGCTGCTGTCTTTGCGGGGGTCGCCCGCCACCACCGCGTCCTCGTCCTCACCGAAGAGTCTCCTGCGCACTCCTTCGCCCAGGCCCTCGCAGGCCGCATCCAGGAGCAGTGCTTCCGCGATCTCGATGCGCCCGTACGTACGCTCGGTGCCGCCGAAACCCCGGCCATCCCCCTCAACTGGCCTCAGGAGCAGGCAGCCCTACCAAATGCAGAGAAGGTAGAAATGGCGATCCGGCGGCTTTTGGCGTACTAGCCCGTACTTTTTTCCTCGGCTCCCAGCTTCGAATAAAGGTCCTACCAATAACCCTGTACACATAGGAATTATCTCTATTAGAACGACCACTCGACGGGTTGTTTCTACCATTCCTGGCCTTGGCACGGCGCTTGTCTCTCTAGGCATACACACCGCCAGACCCCCTGTCTAGCCTCGGCTCCTGAGCCGGCATTCGGCGGGTGCACTCCCTCATTCGTGCACCCAACGGACCTCCATGCTCACTCTACGTCTGTGTCTTGTCACCAGCGTCCTCGCCCTCGGGCTCGCTACCTCCGCCCTCCCGGTGCTTGCCCAATCTGCCGGGGGCCCTCCGGTCCTTGCCGAGACAGCGCCTGCGCTTTATAACCTAGAGTTCCCGCTCTCCGCGTCGACCGCCGAGCGGCTCAGTGCCGAGGGTGTCCGTATCCTGCATCACTACGGTGACGGGCGGTACCTCCTTAGCGCCGAGCCGAGCTTCGCTGCGCCGATCACAGCAAGTGCTGCGGCTTTCGCCAAAACGCCCGACCTCGGCGTCTACGATGTCTTCCCAGAGTTGCGCGGAGCGCTCAGGACGCTAGACGGGGACGGTGTCTTTGATTCGACGGCCAAAACCGCTGAGACTCCAACAACTCGCGCGGCGCACCTCGAACTCCGATCCTCTGACTCTCCGCGCTTTCCGGTCGACCTCGTGCTCGCCTTCCCGGGGGCCGCAGCGTACCTAAAGGAGGTTTTGGCGAAAGCCGACTTCCAAACCGACGCACAGCAAGTCGAGGGCGGCGTCAGCCTCCGCGGCACCGTCACCGCCGCAGGTTTGCGCCAACTCATCGGACACCCGTACCTCCTCGATGCGTCGGCAGTCATCGACGACGTCATCCCTTACAGCGACTTCCCGCTCTGGGAGCACCGCGTTACCGTGCTCAACAGCGCCGCGCCCGGTCACCTCAACCTCAACGGCGAAGGCGTCGTGATCGGCATCGGCGACGGGGGCAAACTCAGCGATCACCCCGACGTAGCCGGCCGCATCCTGCACAGCACACCGTGGTACAACGCTGGCTGGGGATCGCACCCCGACTTCGTGACGAGTCTCGCCGGTGGGGCCGGCACCCTCAACCCGCGCTACCGCGGCACGGCCAGCAAGGCCAAGTTCGTCATCGAGTCGAGCAGTGGCATCACGTACTACGGCCCGACCTACTTCGCGGACTACGGGATGACGATCACCAACAACTCGTATGGTCCAAGCTACACTTGCCAAACCGGCAACCGGTACTACGGCACCTCGGCGAGTATCGACCAACAGCTGCGCGACAATCCTAAGCTCACCCACGTGTACGCCGTCGGCAACAGTGGCCGCGCCGAATGCGACAGCGTAGCCGGTCCGTACTCCCGCATTCCTGCTGGTGCGCAGTGCGCCAAGAACTCCATCTCTGTCGGTAACGCTACCGGCGCTCGCGACCGGTACGTGTCGAGCAGCAGTGGCCCGACCTTCGACGGGCGCCTCAAACCTGAAATCATTGCCGTTGGGCACATGGTTACCGGTAATGACCGTACGGCCACGTATACGCAGGGCTCAGGCACGAGCCTGTCGGCTCCGGCGGTCGTCGGGATGCTGGCCCTCTTCACGGAGCAGTACAAAAAGCTGCACCACGATTCGCTACCCGATGGCGCTCTCCTCAAAGCCGTTGCCTGTAACACCGCCGACGATATGGGCACCCCGGGACCGGACTTCGAGAATGGCTTCGGGATGATCTCGGGGACCGGCGGCGTGCGGACGCTAACGCAAGGCGATCACCGCGAAGCAGCCGTAACGATGGACGTACCCTACCGACACACGCTCCAGGTGGCTGCTGGCGTGGAGCAACTCAAGGTCATGCTCTACTGGCACGACCACGCTGGCCCTACGCAGAATAGTACCGCGACCCTCGTCGACGACCTCGACCTTTACCTCCTCACACCTGCCGGTGATACGCTCCATCCCTGGGTGTTGGACGCCCTCCGTCCGGCCGCTGAAGCTATACGTGGACGTGATTCGCTCAACAATATTGAGCAGGTCACGCTCTCCGCTCCTGCGCCGGGCACGTACCAGCTCGTCGTGAGGGGGCGCAAGCAGCCTTACGGCAAAACCGACTTCGCGCTGACCTGGGCGGCACTACAACCCAGCGTACAGATCGTACAGCCGGTAGGGGGCGACAGCTTTGACCCGAGCGTAGGGATACCGATCGCCTGGGAGTGTTCGCCAGCGCAAACCGGAAACTGGAAAGTAGAGTACGCAGAGACGGGCGTAGCGGAGGTGACGAAGTCCACGCCCACTACCGCCCGTAGTGCCTGGCAGCTGATCCACGAGAGCTTGGACGTTGCCACCCAGTCTATCAATTGGGTTCCGCCGGGCCAGCATGCCCGGTACACCTTCCGGGTCACGAACCTCGCGACGGGCCTCGCCCACGAACTCGAGGGCCCCGTCACCGCGTACCCCACGCCCACCGACCTTCGCGCTACCGATGTCTGCGCCGGACGGATGCGCCTCGACTGGCTTCCCGTCGACGATGCGGCGAGCTACGAAGTCTTTTCTTTCAACGGTACCGAGATGGCATCCGTAGCTCAGGTCACCAGTCCGGAAGCGCTCATAGGAGACCTCGCAGAGGATGAGCCAGCCTACTTTAGCGTGCTCGCCGTGGATGCCCACGGCAACAAGAGTACCCGCGCCGTGGCCCTCGCCAGCCGGCCTGCCGCCGGAGGTAGCACTTGCGCCAGCCCTCTCCCTGTTGTTTGGACCGCTTTGGAGGCCGCTGATCTGCTCCAGGGTGTGCGGGTAAGCTGGGGCGTTGCGCAGGAGCAGAACACTGATTACTTCGAACTCCAGCGGTCGACGCGGGGCGGCAGCGTCGAAGGGGACTGGCAGGCCATCGGCACACTAGCCGCCCGTGGGAACGCTACCTCTCCGGCCGTCTATAGTCTCGACGACGAAGGTGTTATCGCAGGTCAGGCCTACTATTACCGCGTCCGGCAGTTCGACCTCGGTGGCGATTACTCGGATTCGCAAATCATCGTGCATCGATGCGCTGATTCCTCGATCGCTGGTGACCTGTTCGCCGTGACCCAAAACCCCATTGGCGATGCCCTCGTCGTCAACTATGGTGCTGGCCAGAGTGCGCGCCTCGACATCTACGACTTGGCCGGTCGGCGACTCGCGGACCTAACACTCACCCCTGGTAAAAACCACCTCGTCTGGCCTCCGCACCTCAGCCGCGGTATGTACGTGCTCCGCGTTGCTGACCGGGGTCGGGTGCAGAGCCTGCGCGTCGTGAAAGGGTAGTTCCCCTAAGGACAGGAGGGCCTGCATCGCGCGATGCAGGCCCTCCTGTGGGTCAAAGGTTTTGGCGAAAGCTAGCGCACGAACCGTACGGAGGTCTCCCCGTCGGTGATGACATAGACACCGGCCGCGAGCGCGGCTACGTTGAGGACCTGGCGGCCCTGGCTGAGCTTGACCTCCGAAACAATGGCACCGCGCATATCGACGATGCGGAGGTGGGTGTCCTCGGTGAGTTCGAGCAGCAGCTCATTGGCGATGTAGGTAGCGCCGCCGATGGTGAAAGTCTTGCCCCCGCGGCCGAGTTCGGCCGTGACAATAGGGGAGTAGTTGATCTGCCCGTCGAAGTCGTTTTGCGCGAGGCGGAAGTAGTAGCGACCCGCCGTCGGGGCATCGTATTCGAAGCCGTACGTAGCGGACGAGCGGGAGGTGCCCGCTCCATTCACGCGACCTGCTTCTCGGAAGGTCTCCCCGTCGCGGCTCACCTCGACGCCAAAGAAAGCGTTGTCGATTTCGCTGGCGACTACCCACTGGAGGGCAGCTTTAGAGCCGGCAGGCGTAGCGTCAAAGGAGACGAGGGAGACGGGGAGAACCGTGGTGCCGGTGACTGACAAAGTTGTCGATGCTAGACGTGCCGGTACTGCCGGAAGCTGAGTAAGGAAGCATGCGGATACAGAATTGACCCGTAGAGGCTACAGAAGCCATTGGAAACGACGAGGCGACAAAGCTGGTGCCGGTAAGACTGATTCCCGTCGCTGCGGCTTCGGTCATTCCGTTGAAACGGTACTGGACATCCAGCTTCGATGGGCCTGTCCCGGTCCTTCGGATATCGAGAGATACTTCGGTGACGGTGAAATTGTCGAGCTGGGTGGTGAGGTCAATGCAGACCTCGAGATACCTACTATCATCCACTGTAGCTGAATTGCTGAATCCGCTCGTGGAGAAGGCCCTGCCTGTGCCGTTGTTAATATAGTTGGATGTGACACCTGTGGCCGAGAAACTACCCGCTGAGATCCCAGGGGCAGTTTGCGAGGCACCGGCAGTTTCATTGCCTGTAGTGCCAAAAGTATAGGTAGCAAGTTGAGCCGACGCCGTCAGGCAGCACGCGGAACAGGCTATGGCTAAAAGTAGAGATTTCATCATGTGTAAGGTTTTCGCTAAGGTGAAGAGATGCTTGTTGTGTTTTGGTCCTACAAACTTAACTGAATCACCTATCTGTAGTACGCGTACCAACATTAAGGCTGTGTAAAGTACTGCGAATCTCTCACTTCCAGGAATATTGTTTGCCTCCGACGCTGGTGGACGCTCCGGGCAGTAGGCAAGCAAGAAGGGGAGCCCACGCCCGCGGCGTGAACTCCCCCTCCCGAAAAAAGGTGTGGTGAACTTTACTTCACGAACCGCACCGTCGTCTCCCCGTTCGAGAGGAAGTACATCCCGGTGCTAAGGTCAGCGACATCGATGGCCTGGCGTCCGGGCACGAGGCGTACCTGGCGCACTTGGCGGCCAGAGATATCGACGATGGTAGCCGTGCTGGCGTCGTCGGCCGAGAGCTGCAGCTCGTTGGTAACATAGTTAGCGAGTACTGAGAAGCCTTTCTTCTTGCCGGCGATGAGTGCGCTCGTGATCGGGGAGTACGTGACAGCCCCGTCGAAGTCGGTCTGGGCGAGACGGAAGTAGACCGTACCGGCATCGAGGCTAGCGAGGCTAAACTCGTACTCGTTGATGCTCTCTTGTGTACCGGCACCGTTTACGCGGCCCATTTCCTCGAAGGAGACGCCGTCGCGGCTCATCTCGACACCGAAGAAGGCGTTGTCGCGCTCAGAAGCGGTCGTCCAGTTGAGGGTGGCCCCAGCTTGCGCTGGCGTTGCCGTGAAGGCAACGAGCTTGACGGGGAGGGGGACGTCATAGCTCACCGATACGGCGATGTTATCGACGCCGACACCGTTGTTACCGTTCGCGTCGAAGGCGTTGGCTTGGAACCGAACTGTAAACGAAGCTCCGGCAGCGATGGTGACACCTGGGAGGTCGATGGATTTCGGCGTTGACTTGACGACTCCACCGACGGGGTTGTTGGCTGGGCCTTGGCCATTCTGGTTGAGTGCGCTCAGATCGGGGAGCCCGACCGAACTCACGACGATACCGGTAGAAGTATTGACGTAGCGGTACTGCTCGAAGTCGTAGCTCACGCGAACGCTACGAATGGCGGTCTGGCCATCGTTTTTGAACGTGAAGTCGTAGTACATCGGCGAGCCACCGTCGTTCTGGAGGCCGAGGGACACATCCGCTGAGAAAGCGGTAGGGTGGTAGCCGTGGTAGCCGCCCTGTCCAGCGACAGCGGCATCCTCACTCGCCGAGGCGCCGTCCCCCTTGCCGAGGTAGGTCTGGAAGTTGCTCTGGACGCCCTGCGGAAGGGTAGCGAGCCGGCCAGTGTAGGTGTTGAAGTTGTTGGTGTAGAAGGACTCGACCTCGTTGAAGCTGATCGGCGTGATCTGCATTGGGTTTTGAGCCTGGAGGCCAGCAGCGCTGGCGGCGAGCAAGCCCGCAGTAAGGAGTAAGCGTGAAGTCATGGTGTATGGTTTTGGCAGTGTAAACGGTGGCGGTGAAGTGGACTACAAAGTTAACCTCATTCGGAACGTCATGTTCTGCTCAGCGGCCGACAATAACCGAATAGGACTAACAATCTACCGAAAACATATCACAAATATACCCAACTCCTGGGAGGAGAACTTTAGAACAGCTCCCCTATGAAGAGCGCATAAAGGACCATGAGGACGTATCCTTCCCATCGGCTAACGTTGCCAGAGGTCGCCAGAAAACCCAATAGGACGGTCACGGCCAACATGAAGTACAGGCTGAAGCTTACCTCCACCGGGACGTCCACCACATCGATGAGGGCCGGGATGCCGAGCACACCGAAACTGTTGAAAATGTTAGACCCGATCACATTGCCTACCGCCATGGCTGCATTCCCGCGTCGCGCTGCCGCTAAGCTGACGAGTACCTCCGGGAGACTCGTCCCGATGGCCACGGCGCTCATGGCTACGATCCCCGACGAGATACCGATCGACGCGCTGATCTCTTGTACACTCGACACCGTGTAGCTCGCCCCGAAGTAGACGCCTACGCCCCCGATCAGCAGCCAGGCGTACGCCATGTGCGAGGTCTTTACCGCCGTGCCCGGTAGGCTCGGCCGACTCAAGAACGAGCTGACCAAGAAGACGACCAAGAGCACCGACAGGATGACCCCGTCCACGACCGATACCGTACCGTCGTAGGTCACTGCCCATAGGGCTACCGCTGATGCGGCCAACATCGGGATATCGATGTCCATCACGCCCTCGTCCATTGTGATTCCCTTCCCGACGATGGCCGTGAGCCCGAGCACCAGACAGATGTTGGCTACGTTTGAGCCGATTACGTTGCCCGTCACGATCCCGGAATCCCCCGCCAACACGCCCGCGATACTCGAGGCCAGCTCCGGCAGACTCGTCCCGAGCGCCACGATCGTGACGCCGATCACGAACGGTGAGATCCCGAGCCCGAGTCCGATCTCCTCCGCTCCCCCAATCAGCCAGTCGGAAGACTTGACGAGGAGGGCTAAAGCGAGGACAAAAATGAGGATGGGGAGGAGCATAATAGGGAGGTATGGATTTGGGGAGTGGGGGTGCGCGAGGGGGTCGTGCGAGGTCGTGCGATGTCGTGCGATGTCGTGTAGCGAGGGCTGAAAGCCCCCGCTACAGGCAGTGGCCGCAGGACCTTCGGCCCTTCACGTCGAGGGCCGAAGGTCCTGCGCGCAGCCGAGCATGGGCTTTCAGCCCATCGAGCGTCGTCCCCCGCGCCATCGAGCGTCGTCGCCCGCGCCATCGAGCGTCGTCCCCCGCGCCATCGAGCGTTGTCCCCCCGCGCCCCTCGCCGCGGTAGCGCCTTGAAAATTGAAAATTGTCAACTGAAAATTCGCCCCCTCCCTTACACCTTACGACGGGCGGCACTCGCTGGAGCGACCCGAACGCCGCCTACCTCGCAAACGTCACCGCTCGCTTCTCCCGAATGACGGTCACCTTGATCTGCCCAGGGTACTGCATCTCCTCTTGGATCTTCTGGCTGATCCGGAACGAGATATCGTCGGCCTCCTCGTCGGTGACCTTGTCGGCCTCGACCATGACGCGCAACTCGCGCCCGGCCTGCATCGCGAAGGCTTTCTCGACGCCGCGGTGCTTGAGGGCGATCTCCTCCAACTCCCCGATGCGCTCGAGGTAGCTCTCCAGGATCTCGCGGCGAGCACCGGGGCGGGCGCCCGAGATGGCGTCACAGGCCTGGATAATCGGCGAGAGGATGTTGGTCATCTCGATCTCGTCGTGGTGAGCGCCGACGGCGTTGCAGACCGCGGCGTGCTCACCGTGCTTCTTGCAGATGTCCATGCCGACGATCGCGTGCGTGAGCTCGGTCTCGTCCTCGACTACCTTACCGATGTCGTGCAGGAGCCCGGCGCGCTTGGCCATTTGGATCTGCTTGCGGTTGAGGCCTACTTCGGCGGCCATCGTGGCGCAGAGGTTGGCCGTCTCGATGGAGTGGCGCAGAAGGTTTTGCCCGTAGCTCGAACGGAAGCGCATCCGGCCCACCATCTTGACGAGGTAGGGGTCGAGGCCGTGGATGTCGAGCTTGATGACGGTTTTCTCGCCGATCTCCGCGATCTGCGCGTCCATCTCCTTGCGGACCTTGGCGACGACCTCCTCGATGCGCGTCGGCTGGATGCGACGGTCGGCCACCAACTGTTTTAGCGAAAGCCGACAGATCTCACGCCGGATCGGGTCAAAGCTCGAGATCATGATCACCTCCGGAGTATCATCGACGACGAGTTCGGCACCG
Organism: Lewinellaceae bacterium; assembly: GCA_963837005.1. Taxonomy (GTDB): domain Bacteria; phylum Bacteroidota; class Bacteroidia; order Chitinophagales; family Saprospiraceae; genus CALDTK01. Next base: position 653,985 of record CAWIMC010000018.1, on the reverse strand, counting down.
GTAGCGGATTCGAGCGCGCGAATGTTGCGCCCTTCGCGCCCGATAATCTGGCCCTTGATCTCGTCCGAGTCGATCTTAAAAACACTCACGGTATTCTCGATCGTCGCCTCGGCGGCCTGGCGCTGGATGGTTTGGATGATGATCTTCTTGGCCTCCTTACTGGCCGTGATCTTGGCCTCCTCGATGGTCGACTTGATGAGCGCCATTGCGTCGGTATCTGCCTTCTCGCGCACGGCGTCCATCATGTGGTCACGGGCCTCGGCCTGGGAGAGGTTGGCGACTTTCTCCAGGGCTCGGATATGGTCCTCGGAGGCTTTGGCGAGTTCTTGCTCGCGCTCGACGACGACTTTTTGTTGAGCCTCGAGGCTGCGGCGCTCCTCGGTCACGACGCGCTGTTCGGAGGCAAACTCTTCGCGCTCCCTCTCGACGGCGGCCTGGGCGTGCTTGATTTTGTCCTGCTGGCTCTGGAAAGTGGACTCGAGCTTGCGAACTTCGGACTCGCGCTCGCGCATTTCACTGTCGAACTTCTTGCGCGTTTCGTCGGCCTCCTTGCGGGCCTCGGCGACGCGCTCTTTGTTCTCTTTGATCTTGCGCTGCTTGATCTCTTCATTGCGCTTGTCGGCGCGCTCGACGCGGCGTTCGGCCTCGGCGTCGGCTTTCGCCAAAACCTGGTCTGCCTGTGCGGAGATTTCGGCGGCGCGAGTTTTGGCGGCAGCCTCAATGGCGGCGGACTGGTTGTCGGCAGAGCGTTTGCCAGCGAGGAAACCGGCTACAGCCCCGATGACGAGGGCGATGACGGCGTATAAAAATTCCATGTTGTTGTAGCGTTGGGGGTGGCTACGCTTTCGCTAAAACCCTTCCCGCGGGCGGCAGTCGACGCGGGGCGCGGAGCAAACGTGGCGATCCGTGGCGCGGCTCGCACAAACCGGTCCTACAGCGGGAGGAGGCCCGCATCGTCGTCGTCGTCGTCCGCGGCACCTTCGTCCGCCACGGCCGCAGACGGATCGTCTTCGCGCGGATGAGTAGGCGGGCCCCCCGTCGGGCCGGCGAGGGCTTCGGTGAGTTGTCGCTCGAGGCGTTGGAGAATAGGCGCGGATCTTGCGTCGGGCGTAGCGGTCTGGGCGTCCTTGACCTTGTAAAGGTCGACGGCGTAAAGCAACAGGGACATCGCTAGGCAGTCTTGCTTGTCCTTGCCGGGGTAGGTACGCTGGAGATCGACGACTTTGTCGTTGAGTTCCTTGGCGATCCGGCGGATCGGCTCCTCGTCGCTCGGCAGTACCCTAAGAGGATAGGGGCGGCCCGCGAGGGTCACCGTCAGGCTGAGGGACTCCGCGTCAATGAGGGGATTAGACATAACTGTTGCGTCCGGCTAGGCGGGCATCTATTTCGCTGAGGTAGGCATCTAGCTCGGCGCGGAGGCGCTCGAGGCGTAGTTGGTCACGTTGCGCCTCGTCGCGGTGCAGGTCGGCCTGCGCGGGAGGGGCTTGTCGTTGAAGCGTATGTGGGTCCGCCGCGTGGGCGGGGAGTTGGTGAGTGAGGTGTTCTATATGTTCGTAGAGGGAGTCGCACTCGGCCGTCAGGTCGCGGTTGCGCTGGATGAGATCACCGACTAGGGCGGCTACCGTCTCGAGGCTCGGCGGGGTATCGGGATTCGCTTGACTCATTCTGCGGGGTGAAGGTAAGTGGGGGTTTGGTATATTGATGCCTGTGGAGAGAGGTGGCGTCCCGACTTTATCCTTTTACTTCCCCCCTAATCCGCACGCGTAAACTTACCCTCTCCGAACAGGAGATCCTAAGCCACTGGTACAACGTTAGGGCCGACATGCCCAACTGGCCGCGGCCGCCACTCCACCACGGCACGCACGAGCCGATTGACCCGGAGGCCCTGGGCCGCTGTTTCCGATGGCCCTCATCCAACAGGAGGTGGGCCTGGAACGGTGGATCGAAATCCCCGACGAGGTGCGCGATTTGTACACGCTCTGGCGCCCGAGCCCGATGTACCGCGCCCCCGATCTCGAAAGTGCGCTCGTCAACGAGGAAGTCACCTGCTCTGGATAGCCGGACGGAATGGCGAGCGGGAAGCTGACTGAAGAAGTTAGGTCTCCCGCAGCCTTGCTCTGTTTGGTTCGGCTCGAAGGGCATAGCACCAATCGGGGTTGGCGAGGTAGACTTTGTCGGTTTTCGATAGGCGGTTGTTGCCGCCCTTTTCGTGGTCATCCGCTGCATGAGCAAGATTAGTGGGGAGGCGACCCGAACCGTGATGCTGCTCGCAAAAGGACGTCTCAACCTAAAGGTTAGGCAGGACAAACCGTCATTTTCGTCACCGACACCGACACCGACGTGGAAGTTGGAGCCCGACTATCCTATGGCGTGCAGGGCATGTCGACGCGAGCGGTAACGCGCCAGTAGCTTATCCCCACTTCCGCTTCGAGAGTTTGTTGTAGTTAGCCACCGCGCTTTGCTCAACGTAGATCATCATAAACAGCGGAGCCGCGGCGATGAGCGCGATGTATCCCAGGTTCCAGATCAGGGCAGCGAGCGCGATCGATAGGGCCAGCCCGGTCAATACTTTACTCGGATTGACCTTCGCACGCGTCCGCATTGCCTCCACGTCGAAGGCGGTGGCGCACTCGTCGCAAGTTGCGATGAAGCGTTCGCCCCGGTCGCGCTCGAGGTCTTGCGGAGTGCTGGCGCTCGACTTGAGGGTGGCTTGCGCCTGGCAGTGTGGACAGCGGTCGTAGATGATCATGGCAGAGGCCAATGTCGGTACCAATCTGTTGAAATAGTAAGGTTATTGGTGGGGTACCTTTCACGTCCTCCTCACCACTCCAATTTGGACACCGATCCTGTCACCTTGTCGCCTCGAGCCGAGCAGCCACTGCCGACAACAGGAGTTTTGGCGAAAGCCGTCTGCCACCCTGTCCGAGCTTTTCAACCGGAACACGCTTTGAGGTGCAAGTCCCCACAGTCCACCAAATAACCTCCCAACCCACCCACCAAACAATCCCGCTTATGTCCACTATGACCCACGGCCGCATCTCGGTCGAGACCGAGAATATCTTCCCGATCATCAAGCAGTTCCTGTACAACGACCAGGAGATTTTCTTGCGTGAACTCGTCTCCAATGCCGTTGACGCGACTTCGAAAGTCAAGGCCGCTGCCCGCAAAGGGGATTTCGACGGACAGCTCGGCGACCTTACCATCCACGTTGCCGTCGATAAGGAGGCCAAGACGATCACGATCTCTGATTCCGGTATCGGCATGACCCGCGAGGAGGTCGAGAAGTACCTCACGCAAGTTGCCTTTTCCAGTGCCTCCGAATTTTTGGAGAAGTACAAGGAAGGCCTCAACGTCATTGGCAAGTTCGGTCTCGGATTCTACTCCGCCTTTATGGTGGCCGAGCGCGTCGAGGTGACGACCAAGTCCTACAAGGACGACCAGGCCACGCTCTGGGTCTGCGAAGGCAAGCCCGAGTACGAGATCGGCGATACGACACGCGAGACTCGGGGTACCGACATCGTGCTGCACATCTCCGAGGACGCTACCGAGTACCTCGAGGAGGACAAGATCCAAGAGCTGCTCACCAAGTACTGCCGCTTCCTGCCGGTCCCGATCCAGTTCGGCACCAAGACCGACACTGATTACGAGGAGGTACCTGTGCTCGACGCCGAGGGCAACCCGGAGAAGGATGAGGACGGCAACGATAAGACCGAGGAGAAGAAAATCGAGACCGAGGGACCGAACGTCATCAACGACTCCGACCCGATCTGGAAGAAGGCCCCCGCCGACCTCAGCGACGAGGACTACAAGAAGTTCTACCAGGAACTCCACCCCTACAAGCCGGACCCGCTCTTCCACATCCACCTCAACATCGACTACCCGTTCAACCTGACGGGCGTGCTGTACTTCCCGCCTTTGCGCGACCAGTTCGAGGTGCAGAAGAACAACATCTCGCTGTACTCCAACCAGGTCTACGTCACCGACGAGGTGAAGGACATCGTGCCGGAGTTCCTGATGTTCTTGCACGGCATCATCGACTCGCCAGATATCCCGCTCAACGTGTCACGTTCGGCACTGCAAAGCGATCGGCAGGTCAAGCAAATCACCGGTTACATCTCCAAGAAGGTCTCCGAGAAGCTCAACGAGATCTTCAAGGCCGACCGCGCCGACTTCGAGTCGAAGTGGACCGACCTCGGTCCCGTGATCAAGTATGGGATGCTGACCGATGACAAGTTTTACGACCGCGCGCTCAAGTTTGCCGTCGTCAAAGACCTGCAGGACAAGTACTACACGCTCGACGAACTCAAGGAGACCGTCGGCGAGACGCAGAAGGACAAGCACGGCAAGATCGTCGCGCTGTACACCTCTGATGCCGACGCCCACGCAAGCTACATCGACGCGGCCGAGGCGCGCGGCTACAAGGTGCTCGTTCTCAACCACGTGATCGACAACCACTGGATGCAGCAGGTCGAGCAGAAAGGCGGCGACTTTACGTTCGTGCGCGTCGACTCCGACACGATCGACAAACTCATCCAGACCGATGAGATCCGTGAAAGTGTGCTGAGCGAGGAGCAGCAGACTTCCGTCAAAACGACCTTCGAGCGCGTCAAGGGCGAGGGCGGCTCCATCCAGCTCGAGGCCATGAGTCCGGATGACCTGCCGGTGGTCGTGACGCGCAACGAGTTCATGCGCCGCATGACGGAGATGCAGCAGTTCCAGCAGATGGGCGCGGGCAAGATGCCGGAGTTTTACAACATCGTGGTCAATACGAACCACCCGCTCGTGACTGAGAAGTTGGCGAATGCGGAAGAAGCGTACGGCGACATGCTGGCCAAGCAGCTCATCGACTTGGCGAAGCTCAATCAGGGATTGCTGAAGGGCAAGGATTTGGCGGAGTTCGTCAAGCGGAGCGTGGGGGCGATGTCGTAAGGAAGTACGGATGCTTTGCTTTCGGCAATGCTTGCCTGGGTTGAAGGGATTCGGCTTTCGCCAAAACTTGCTACGGGAAGGCCCGTCTCTGCTGGATGCGGGGGCGGGCTTTCAAAAATATAGCACCCCCGTCACCGTCCCGACGTGCTGCAGCGGGCTTGCATCATAGGGTCGGCCGCGGGGGTCGCGCCTTGTCGCCAGGGCGGGGATGTCGAAGGTCGCCGTTGATATTTGCTGTTTTGCGGAAACGCCTACCCTCCCCCACCGCGCGGACACCTGTACGTCGAGCAAACCGACATAGGCGCGGATCTGATTGGTTGACCCATCGCGACCTCGACTCAGGGCGTACCGTGAGCCGCTGGCACCGGGGCCGACGCCCGGCCCTGGCCTGAGTACCCCGTAGCCCTCCAGCATGCTGTCGTGAGCCCAGTAGCGGAGTCGTGCCGTGGCCATAGCCGCCAGTCGGAGACGTCGCGAGGAGGACCGCGACGCCAGACCCCATTCGCCGAAGCCAGGTTCGCCGCCCCAGTACACCCGCAGGCCAGCATCAATGCGCGTGCCCTCGTGTCCGATCATGCCGCCACCCACGAGTGTGGGCACGGGGTGGGGCAGTCGACCGCTGCGATCCTCTGTGCGAGGTCGGTCGAGGCGCACTTCGCCTTCGGCCCGGAGGCTGGCTCCGAGTCGACCGCCAGCCTCGATTTGGGTTTCCCAACCCTGGGGCGTTACGGCGTTGGGAAATAGGTATTTGTGGATGAGGGTTTGGCCGCCGGAGACCAGGTTGGTGCCGAACGCCCCAATGCGAAGGTCGGCACTCCCGAAGCCGCGGCTCCCGAGACGACTCCTGTAGCCGAGGCCCAGGTACACAAAGGAGGCAAACGGTCGATCGTCGCGGTTGATGGCCATCGGCTCCCGGTAGATCGTCGTGTCGCGGATGTACGGCGTGTAGGCGTCCGCGCCGACGGACAGCGTCACGAAGCCCGGCAATCGGGCCAGAGGCGCTCGCCCGGCGGGGTCAATCAGCAGCTCGAGGCGCACGGCCCCCGTGAGGTCGCGGTCGCTGTTGAGGTGCTTAAAGAAGAACAAGTCGTTGACGTACGAGAAGGAGGCCGCCCGCAACCACGAACCCGAACCTGCATTGACAACGACCACCGGTCCGGTGCGCACGGGGGACCTCAACCCAGCTGCGCGGACGGGGAGTCTTGACCACTGCACGCCGGTGCGCTCGGCGGGGGCGAGCACGGCGGGGGCAGTTGGGCTGATGTGAAGACGTGGCAGCTCAGCCAGGGCCACGGAAGCCCGCGATTCATCGGGGAGAAGCATCTCGATGGTCTTCGGCTGCTTGCGATGGCGAGGCCAAACCTTTGGCGTGCTCTCAGCCCTTTTTGTTGATAGGAAGTCGTCGTGTGCCACGACTGCTTTCACGATCCTTCTTGACTCGTGCGGTACCGAAAGCCTTGTCTCGTTGGGTGCTACAGGCGCGTGCGCAACCCTCCAAACTACACACAGCACGGCAGTCCCGCACAAGGTGCGTAGTGCCGAGCCGAGGGAGGTGGGCGATTGGTGTAAGAACTGGGACAAGGCTGGACGGGGGTTCACCTGGTGTGACGTTCGAGCACAAGGTGACCAAGGACAGCCTACTCATATGTCTGGTTTTAAACACATGCTCACTTCTAACTTTTTAGGGTAGATCGAAATCTCGGTTGGTGTCGGTCGGCTTTCGCTAAAACGCGGCGAACTTGTCCGCTGGCTCCTTCCACTCGTGTCGCCGATGCTCCTCCTCACTCGCCTCCACCACGTCGCTGTAATCTGCAGTGATTTTGAAGTTTCCGAGCGCTTCTGCAGGGAGATCCTCGGCCTGCCGATCAAAGTGTACGAGGGCTAGCATGCACCGTGTCGCGTGGAGAGGAAGAGGCCAGTCGTCAATTGTCGCTGTACCAATTTGGGTACTCCGCAGCACAGAAAGGGTAATCCCTGCTCGTAGGGCATTTGGGCCTGTGTTTGTCCCTGATACGGCCTCATATCATGTGGCGAGACGGCGTTTGGTCGCCACTTATCAAGTCCGCTCCCCCGACTGTCAACTCTCCCCAAATCTTACTCCCGCCCGGCCCACCTTCGGACCTCACACCAAGATTCCCGAAGATGAGAACGCTCCTCCCCACCCTCGCCGCGCTGGTTTTGGCGCAAGCCTCCGCCCTCGCACAGTTTGCCCCCAACCCCGTCTACGAATACGTCACCGCGCGCCTCGAGACGCAGGCCGAACAGGCGTTCGCCCCCATTTCGAACGACTACGTTGAACTCGACTCGGTCGTAATCTTTGACGCAAATACCACTGCTCCGAGTGGGTTCGAGCGGACCGGGGTAGCCGCCTTTGTGCGCAGCGGCCCTACGCTCAGTATCACGCAAACCCTGGCCGAGGACGATGAGCCAACCGTCACCCGGCTTACGGCCCCGCTCTCCACGCCAGCCAATGGTCTGTTGAGTATCCCGGTAGAGATCAACTACGTCGACAACGGCACCACCAAGTCTAAGACGCTCGCCAACAGTGCCATCTTTGCGAACAGTCGCCTCACTGAGTCGAGCACACAGCTCTTCATTCGCTCCGTCATCGATATCGTCAACACGACCGCTACCAAGTACCGGTACGATGCCAACGGCCGGCTCGCGAACCAGGTGGGCGAACTCGAGATCGGTGGGTTTCGCAGCCCGGAAGACTCAGCGACCTTCGCCTACGATACAGATGGTCGATTGGCGGCTTCGGTGAACTACAGCTACCAAACCGACGACAACGGGGTGGCGGGGTACGTCCGCGACCTCGACCTCCGCTACACCTACCTCGGCCCGGGCAACGTCCGCGCCTACATCATTGACGACGCCGGGGATACGGCGAGTTACTTCGCCTACCGTTTTCGCGGAAGCGTACTCGATAGCTTTTACGCCATCGACCGTAACTTTAGCAGTCCAGTGTTGGGCTTCTGGCGTACGGATGGCCTTTCCACCGACGACATCCGGCAGTACGACTACTTCAGTCTCGATTTTACGACAGCGACGACCGTCGTGCGGGCACGCTCCGTTCAGTATTTTAACGGCGCGACCTCGAGTGTCTCGCGCCTGCCGCAGTTGCGCGGCCAGATCGTCTCCGCCAATCCAATCCGCGCCGGTGGTCTGCTTCGCTACGAAGGTCCGGCCGATCAGGCTGTCGAGTGGCGAGTCCACGATTTGCACGGCCGTACGGTGAGCGCGGTGTCGCAGCAGCGCGAGTTGACCGTCCCGTCCTTGGCCTCGGGGATCTACTTTGCCCTCGTAACGGCACCGGGCTATGCCGCGCTGACGAAGATGTTGGTCGTGGAGTAAGGCTAACGAGGTGCGCCCCATCTTGCCCGCATGAATGCTATTGGCATCGACCTCGAGGTCGTCCCCTACGCGGAAGCCCGCATTGACCCGCTCGACCTTGGCCTCCACCGTGGGTACGGGATCTTCGACTACTTTCCCCTCCGCGACGGCATGCCTTGGTTTCTGGATGACTACCTGCTGCGCTTCCGACAGTCCGCAAAGAGCCTTGGGCTACACGCCGGCATCGATGGGGCGGCGCTCGTGAGGCACCTGGAGGTTTTGGCGAAAGCGAACGACGTCGAGTACGGCGGCATCAAACTCCTGCTCACCGGTGGCGCCAGCGAAGATGGGTATACGCCCCGCCAGCCGACGCTCTACAGTTACGCTTTCGCTAAAACTCGCCCCGCCGAGGAGGTGCCCACCGCCGGTCCGCCGATCCGAGTCAATCTCTTAGCGTACGCTCGCCAGTGGCCCGGCGTCAAAACGACCAACTACCTCGCCGCCCTCACCATCGAAGCGCACCAACGGGCCAGCGGTGCCTCGGAGGTCGTCTACCACCGAGACGGCTACGTGAGCGAGGCCTCGCGGGCTAACTTTTTTCTGGTCACGGCGCGCGGGGACCTTTGGGTGCCGCCGGTCGAAGTGGCACTAAAGGGCGTGACGCGGCACCACACCATTCAAGCTGCACGCAAGGCGGGGATCACGGTCCTGGAGCGGTCGATGCCCCTGAGTGCGATCGATGATGCTGCGGAGGCCTTCGTGACGGGTAGTTCGCGCGGGGTGCAGGCCGTTGGGCAGGTAGAGGAGCACGTCATCGGCGACGGGGGCATCGGACCGGTGACGCAGCGCGTAGCGGACTTGTATGCGGAGCGTGGAATAGCTCGCGCTGGCTGGGGGCGCGTTTGAGGGGCCAGCACCTCCGCTGATTGCAGACGACCTTTACCTCCGGGGCCTGGCCCTCCAGCGATCCTCCTAATGCTCCGACCCAACTTCGACCGCTTCACACCGACCCAGCTCATCGGAGCCTTCTTGACGGTGCTCGTCATCCTGCAATTCGGGTATCCCGTCACACAGTATGGCTCTGGGTGGGTGATCGGCTACCAGATCTGTTATGCGAGTCTCTTGCTCTTCGGGGCTTGGGCGACGCGGACCTCGGTATCTTCCTCCTGGCCGGCGGTTGTGTCAGGCCTCATTTTCCTGGCGGCGAGCGTGTACTACGTGCTTTACCCCGCCAGTACGCAGGCCAGTCTGCTGGCTTATTTGGCGCTCATTCCTTACCAGGCTACCCTTATTATCCGGCTGTGGCACTTCGTCGAGAAGCGGGAGGAGGATGCCCTACCGGACATCCTGGCGGCCATATGCGTCTACCTGCTGGTTGGTGCCATTTTCGTCCCGATCTACGGGCTGTTAGAGACTGTCGAACCCGAGTCCTTCATCGACATTGGCCGCGCTGGGCACGTGGTCGGATGGCAGGAGTTCATGTACTACAGCTATGTGACGCTCAACACGGTCGGCTTTGGGGATATTCGTCCGGTCGGGAGTTGGGCGCGGAGTCTGTCGACCCTCGAGGCGATGATTGGCGTGCTCTACATCGCGATCTTGGTGTCGCACCTCATCAGTCGCGTGCGGGAGCGCGAGCGGCGGATGTCCGCCGTGGAGCGAGCCGCCGAGGAGCGTGAAGAGGAAGAGCAGGTGCCGGAGGTGTTGCGGGATGGATGAGGTCCGACAGAAAATCTTTCAAATGGGAAGGGCGATCCACACTGCGTGCGGATCGCCCTTCGTACCGACGTAGAGGTTGGTTAGACCCCTGCTCGATTTAGGCCGTCTTCTTAGCGCCCATTTTCTCGCCCGCGGCCACGAGGGCTTTGCCGAGTTGGTCAACCTTCTCGATGCCTTTTTGCTCCTCGTGGCCGGCCACGCGGCTAGTGGACTCGCCGAGCTTGACCAGGAGGTCACCGATCTTGGCGCCGTCGAGGTCGTCGCCCTCGAGGTGCTTGCGCAGGCGGCCGAGGTCCTCGTGGATGGTCTTGGCGCCGCGCCACTCGGCGTCCTCGAGAGTGGTCTCCCACTTCTCGATGGATTTGACGGCGGTTTTGGCGGCAGCCTGCTCGAGTTTGCCCTTGAGCATCTCGATGGTGTCGTCTAATTTCTTGTTTTGCATGACTATGTGTTTTGCTTACCGGTTAGGGTCGCGACCAACGCGGTCGCCGAGTGTCCGAACAGGGCTTTTTCGTGGCCTGTTCGAGTGTTGTTAGGTAATGTGTGGGGGAGGGCGTAGAAGTTTCTGAAGCGCTCGCGAGCGGTGGCGAATCGACACCGCGCAAGGGTATCGGGCGGCGTTAGTACAGTGATGAGGCGATCAGGGTTGCTCGTGGCGTTTGTACTGGTGATGGGACAGCTGTATGGTCAATCCGCGGACCGCATCTGGCCAGTGCACCTCGGCGTCGACGCTGTGAGCGGCGATTCCTCGATCACCGCAAATTGGCTGCCTCCCGAGTGGCGGGTTGGTGCGGCCTTTAGCTGGGGAGGAGAGTCCAAACTCGCCTTCTTCTTGCCGAAGGTGGTTATCGTGCGCCGACACGAGATCGCTCGGTGGCGGCCTTACTACGGTACTAGTTTTGGGCTGTATCCCCTTCTCATCGCCGGTTCGGGGAGCGGGGGGTTGGTCATTGGTACAGAATGGCGTGCTCTCGACGTGGAAGCCTCCCTGAATCACTGGCGTACGACACGTATTCCGACCGGCGTCGACGGTGTGTTTCGGGGGCCGTTCGCACAAAACTTAATCACGTTGCGGGGTGGATTTCGAGTGGGGCCAGTGCGGCTGCGGGCCGGCGGTGCGTGGGTACTGAGCGAACGCGTGCCCGCGGCCGAGGAGCGGATAGGATTGATGGATATCGGGGTGGTCAAGGGCCGTCGTTACACACTGGAGATCGTGTGGGACGGCTCACTCGGAGGGCGTTAGCCAGAGCAGGATACGGCTTTCGCCAAAACAAGTTTTGGCGAAAGCCGTCTACGCACGTCCCTAATGCCTGCTAGTACAGTACTTACCCTCGGTTGCGCCACGCCGAAAAACCACCGCACCTAATCATACCAACGCCACTGCCAGCCGTAGCCCTAGATGAATCGCGAACGGCGCGAAATCACGATCGCTGGTGAGGAGCTCGATGTCCTCGTCGATACAGTAGGAGGCGATGGTGACGTCGTTAGCCTTACGGATGGTAATGCCGCGTTTGCGGAGTTTACGATAGCGGGCCGCAGCCCTTACCGCGCGATCATATCCGAAGAGGTCGACCTGCGTGAGTTGTTCGAACACTGCGAGGGCCAGTCGTTCTTGGCGATCATAACGGCAGCCCTGAAGCACTTCCTGAGCGATGATGTCGCCGATGAGCACCTCGCTCGCAAGAAGGAGTTCGTCAAGTCTCTCCAGACAACGGTTGGGCGTTCCGTTGAAGTGATCGACCCAAACGCAGGCATCAACGAGCGTCACTAGCTGTTGTCTCTGTGTGGATGTTGACTCCGTCTTCGGCCTGGGCTTTCGACTTTTCGTCATCTCCATCCCAGATGGCGTCGTAGTCGATTGTATCCTGTCGCAGCGCTTTGTAATCGTAGTCGAAGTCCCAAGTATTCTTAAATGCGCCACGAAGGCTGATGACCCAGTTCGCGAAGCGCTGCCGCTTCAATTCCCGCAACGCCTCATCGACGAGCGCGCGCTTGGTCTTGATGCCGGTCATCTCCATGAGCTCGGTCACGAGCTTGTCGTCTAGTTCGATGTTGGTTCGCATGGTGTAGTAGTTGGCTTCCAAATATACACACGGCGAATTAAAGCCGCCGCACCACCGCATCCCCCACCGCACTCGTACTCATTGCCTTCCCGCCGCTAATGTCCTCCGTCACCTCACCGGCACTCAGCGCCGCCGTTACCGCATCGCGCACCGCGGCCCCTGCCTCGTGCGCGCCGAAGTGATCGAGTAGCATCGCCGTACTCAAGATCGTCCCGAAAGGATTGGCGATCCCCTTGCCGGCCGCCTGCGGGTAGCTGCCGTGGATGGGCTCGAACATCGCGATGCCGTCCCCGACGCTCGCCGATGGCAGTAAGCCGATAGATCCCGTAATCACGGATGCTTCATCCGTCAAAATATCCCCGAACATATTCTCCGTCAACACGACATCGAATTGCGCCGGGCGCTGAATGATCTGCATCGCGGCATTGTCGACGAACATCTTCTCCAGCGTGACGTCGGGGTAGGCTTTCGCCAGAACATCCACCACCTCGCGCCAGAGTCGACTCGTCTCTAAGACGTTGGCCTTATCCACGAGTGTGAGGTGCTTGCGCCGCGTCTGCGCCGCCTTGAACGCCATGTGCGTGATCCGCTCGATCTCGTGTCGCGTGTAGCTAATCGTGTCGAAGGCTGCGTCGCCGTTGACATTGCGACCCTTATCGCCGAAGTACGCTCCGCCCGTCAGCTCTCGGTACACCACGAAATCGACCCCGCGTACGCGCTCCGTCTTCAACGGCGACGCCTCGTAGAGCCGTTCGTAGGTAGTAATCGGGCGGATGTTCGCGTAGAGACCAAAGGTTTTGCGTAAGCGCAATAGCCCTTGCTCCGGCCGAACTTTTGCTGTAGGGTCATTGTCGTACTTGGGCGTCCCCACTGCTCCGAGTAGGATCACATCACTTGCCTTGCAAACCTCGACCGTCGCCTCCGGCAACGGATCACCCGTCGCATCGATGGCGCAGGCCCCGATGAGGCCCTCGCTAAACTCAAAAGTGTGGTCGAACTTCTTCCCAACGGCTTTTAGGACCTTAATAGCCTCGGCCATGACCTCCGGTCCGATGCCGTCGCCCGCCAGGACGCTTATCTTCTTGTGCATGCGGCGAAGTAAAGCCTAGGCCGCCACGCCATCGGCGCGCTTTGCCTCGAATGCCTCAATCTCCCCCCGAACATTCAGCAAATAATCGATGTCGTCGTAGCCGTTGATTAGGCACTCCTGCTTGTAGTCGCTGAGCTCGAAGTGCTCGGTGGTGCCGGTGAGGGGCAGGGCGATGGATTTGTCTCGTAGGTCGATGTGGAGTTCGGTAGCGGGATCAGCGGCGATGGCGGCGAAAATCTCCTGTAAAAAATGCTCGCTCACCTGTACGGGCACTAGGCCGTTATTGAGTGCATTGCCTTTAAAAATGTCCGCGAAGAAGCTGGACACGACCGCTTTGAAGCCGTAGTCATAGATGGCCCAGGCCGCGTGCTCACGGCTCGACCCACAGCCAAAATTGCGTCCGGCCACGAGGATCTCTCCCATGTACGTCGGGTCATTCAGCGCAAAGTCTGGTACCCGCTGGTCCTGCCCATCGTAGCGCCAGTCGCGAAAGAGGTTGTCACCAAAACCTACCCTGTCGGTGGCTTTCAGGAAGCGCGCCGGGATGATTTGGTCGGTGTCGATGTCCTGGATGTTGAGCGGGACGGCGGGGGAGTGGACGTGGGTTAGCTTTTGCATGGAGATGATCTAAGAAGGTCTAAGAGGACTAGGTCTAAAGGTCTAAACGATGGACGGGGGACATCTGGGCGGCGCGTTCGACTGGCTCCAGCCAGTGCGCCGGGACGCCTACTGGGACATGCACTACCAACGGCGCACTGGCTGGAGCCACCCGAACGCGCCCCACATCCATCAGCTCCCGCACATCCGTTACCCGGCCCGTCACCGCCGCCGCAGCAGCCATCGCCGGACTGGCCAAAATCGTCCGTGCCCCCGGACCCTGTCTACCCTCAAAGTTTCGGTTCGAGGTCGACACACAGTACTCGCCTGGCGGGATCTTATCGTCGTTCATCGCCAGACAGGCCGAGCAGCCTGGCTGCCTCAATTCAAAGCCAGCTTTCGCCAAAACCTGATCTAAGCCCTCCGCTTCGGCCTGTCGCAAAACGGCTTGAGAGCCGGGTACGATGTAGGCGTTCACGTGATCCGCTTTTTGGCGCCCGTCGACTACGTCACAAAAAGCGCGCAGGTCCTCGATTCGACCATTTGTACACGAGCCTACGAAGACGTAGTTGATCGGCAAGCCCAGCAAGCTCTGCTCTGGTGCGAGGGCCATATACTCGAGCGACTTGGCGAGGGTTTTGGCGGAAGCCTCCCCAACCCGAATGCCCGGCGTACGGGCTGTCACGCTCATGCCCATGCCTGGGGTGGTCCCGAAAGTGACCATCGGCTCGATGTCGGCGGCGTCAAAGTGGAACTCCTTATCGAAAGTAGCGCCCTCGTCCGTTACCAGTTGGCTCCAGGCCTCAACGGCCTGGCTCCAGTTTTGCCCTTGAGGCGCAAACTCACGGCCCTGTAGGTAATCGAAAGTGGTTTGGTCGGGCGCAATCATCCCGCCCCTGGCTCCGAGCTCGATCGACATGTTGCAGACCGTCATGCGGCCCTCCATGCTCAAGCTCGTGAAGGCCGAGCCGGCGTATTCGACGAAGTAGCCCGTGCCGCCGCTCGTGCTTACCTGCGAGATGACGTACAAGATCAAGTCCTTGGCCGTCACGCCCGCCCCGAGTTCCCCATCGACGGTGATTCGCATCGACTGCGGTCGGTCGAGCATGAGACACTGCGTCGCCATCACCATCTCCACCTGTGAGGTGCCGATCCCGAACGCGATCGTCCCAAAGGCCCCGTGCGTAGCCGTGTGCGAGTCGCCACACACGATCGTCATGCCGGGCTGCGTGATGCCCAACTCCGGTCCGATAATGTGGACGATGCCTTGCTTCGGGTGCCCGAGGCCCCACAACTCCACGCCAAACTTGTCACAGTTCTCCACTAAGGTGGCCACCTGGTGTCGCGATAGCGCATCCCGGATCGGCAACTCCTGATGTAGCGTCGGCACATTGTGGTCTGCTGTCGCTACAATCTGCTGCGGGCGAAAGACCGGAATCCCGCGTCGCTCCAAACCCGCGAAAGCCTGCGGGCTCGTCACCTCATGGATCAAGTGTCGATCGATGTAAAGAACGTCTGGGCCGTGCGCAATGGACTTCACGACGTGCGCGTCCCAAATTTTATCGAAGAGGGTTTTCACAGTTCTCAGTTTACAGTTCTCAGTTCATCAGTTTACAGTTCTCAGTTCGCTGCCGCGTGGGCCGGGTCAGGGGTAATTGATTGTTCTGTTACGTAAATTACAGTGATCAATTCGCGCTCAAGTAAGGCCCTACAAACGTGCGCTCCTGCTCGCAAATGACGCGAACTGAGAACTGAGAACTGTAAATTGAGAACTATCATAACTCCTTCAGCGTCTCCACGATTTCCGTCTCGGCATTGGTCTTGAGGATGTTGTAGAACTTTGATATGGCATTGAGGTATGCCTCGACGCTCGCCGTTACGATGTCGGTGTCGGCCGAGAAGCCAGTGTAGGTGGCATTCTTATGCTTTATCGACACGTGTACCTTGCCGACGTCGTTGGAGCCGCGCGTGATGGCTTGCACGAGAAATTCTTCGAGCAAGATTTCGCGCTTGATGATCTTTTTGATTGCCGTGAAGGCCGCGTCAATGGGGCCGACGCCCGAACTGGTCATGGTATGCACCTCCCCATCGATCTCGATCTGGATCGTCGCCGTTGGCAAGACCTTTTTGCCGCACTGCACGCTGAGGTATTTGAGCTTGAAGGGGTCCCGGCGATTCTTCGACACTTGCATGATCGTGAGCAAATCCTCGTCCTGAAGCTCCTTTTTCTTGTCGGCCAGTGCTAAGAACTTATCGTACACTTTATCCAGCTTATCCTTCGTCAGCTCGAAACCGAGTCGCTCGAGGTGGTGCTTGAGCGCATGTCGCCCAGAGCGGGCCGTGAGGATGATGGATGAGTCATCGAGCCCAATGTCTTTCGGGTTGATGATCTCGTAGTTCTCGCGGTTCTTGAGGTGACCATCCTGGTGGATGCCCGAAGAATGCGCGAAGGCGTTGCGGCCGACGATCGCTTTGTTGGGCTGCACCGGCATCCGCATGAGTGAAGACACGAGGCGACTGGTCCTGACGATGTTCTTCGAGCGGATCCCAGTATACACGGGGATGTCGCCGCGGCTCTGCACGATCATGGCGATCTCCTCCAGGCTCGTATTGCCCGCCCGTTCGCCGATGCCATTGATGGTCACCTCGACTTGCCGAGCGCCATTCATCACCCCCGCCAAGGTATTGGCCGTCGCCATGCCGAGGTCATTGTGGCAGTGCGTCGAGAGGATGGCCTTGTCGATGCCCTTGACGTTTTCACGCAAGTAGCGAATTTTCTCACCGTACTCCCACGGCGAACAGTAGCCCGTAGTATCGGGGATATTCAGCACTGTCGCGCCGGCCTTTACGACCGCCTCGATGACGCGCGCCAGGTATTCGTTGTCGGTCCGCCCGGCGTCCTCGGCGTAGAACTCGACATCCTCTACGAAGCGCTTGGCGTACTTCACGCAGGCCACAGCCCGCTCGAGGATGTCCTCGCGATTCGACTTAAATTTGTGCAGGATGTGCTGGTCGGAGGTCCCGATCCCGGTGTGGATACGACCGCGTTTGGCGTGCTTCAGGGCCGCCGCCGCCGCGTCGATATCGCCCTCCACCGCACGTGTCAAAGCGCAGATGATCGGGTAAGTAACCGCCTTCGAGATCTCGACCACGGAGTTAAAATCCCCCGGGCTCGACACCGGGAAGCCGGCCTCGATGACGTCGACGCCGAGCTCCTCGAGCGCCTTGGCGACCTCGACTTTTTCGATCGTATTGAGTTGACACCCAGGCACCTGCTCGCCGTCGCGCAGGGTGGTATCGAAGATGTAGAGTTTGTCTTTGTCCATGACCTATGGTACTTAAAATACAGGAAAAGGCTTGGTCTTGGTTTGGCTAGGTCTGGGGAGGGCGCAATTTTGGACGGGGCTTTCGCCAAAACGCGTAACGATGCAGGTTGGACCGGGAAAGGTAGGGAGGGTGGGGCGAATATTCGCTGGTGAAGTATCGCGAGGGGCGCACGGGAGGCGCGAGAAAGGCGCGAGGGTAAATAGCTGCGCCCCTCGCGTCTCCCTTGCGCTCCTTGCGATACTCTCGCTCCAAGTTCAGAGCATCGCCATCACCTCCTTTACTTGCGCCTCCAATTGTTCGTAGTAGCCTAGCGTAAATCGCCGATTCTGCCAGATACTTTGGAGGATAAGCAACAACTCCTTCTGCTCCTCGGGGGTGAGCGGCTTTGAGTCTGCCAGCATAGCAATATCACCATCGTCATCGACGCTGAGGTGGTCGAGCAAAATTCGATTCAAGCGCTCTTCGTAATTGGTAAAGAACTGCTGTTCACCATACTCCTCCTCCAGTTTCCTGATGAGCGTATAGTCGTACTCGTAGAGGGATACGATGCGATTGCGGAGACTGTCGTCGCGGACGAGCTCCAGCCCGCGAGACTTGAGGTTCTCGTAACCGGCCGTGTTTTGGGCATTAATAAAGTCGCGTAAAAGCGCGAAGTGCTGAAATCCGAAAGAGTCAAGCGGAACACCTTGTCCCAGGGCATATTTCTTGAAGTATTCGAGCGCCGCCAGCCCTCGCCGGTGCCCGAGCATATTGCCTTCGAGGTCGACCAAATCCTTTGTTAGCCCCTGCTTTGCATCAGCTAGGATGCGCTCCTCGGCGCGTCTATCCCTTTGCTCCGCCGCGTAATTGTTGAGCGCGAACGCCAAAAAGACGGCCAGGAAGACACTCGCAAACTCAAAGAGGTAGCGGCCGGCGGCGCGGCGGACGCGGCGTTGCTTTGAGGGTCGGGGGTCTGGGAAGGGGTTGGTTTCGAGATTTCGGTCGGCGCGGTCGACTTGCGGCATGACGGCAAGGTAGAGTGTAGGGTTTCGAGAGATTGGGGCAAACTTTCAGTCGAGGGCGACAAGGATGTTTACGCCAGCAGGGTGTGTTTACGCCGGCAGGGGATGTTTACGCCGGCAGGGGATATTTACGCCAGCAGGGGGCTGAAAGCCCCCGCTGGAGGCAGTGGCCGCAGGACCTTCGGCCCTATCGAGAGCAGAGGACCGCACAACAGAATGGGGGAGGGGCTCCTCTCCGGAGTTGCGCGCAGCCGAGCATGGGCTTTCAGCCCATCGAGACGAACAACGAGCCCCCCGCAGAGGGCCGAAGGTCCTGCGCGCAGCCGAGCATGGGCTTTCAGCCCATCGAGACGAACAACGAGCCCCCCCCAGAGGGCCGAAGGTCCTGCGCGCAGCCGAGCATGGGCTTTCAGCCCATCGAGACGAACAACGAGCCCCCCGCAGAGGGCCGAAGGTCCTGCGCGCAGCCGAGCATGGGCTTTCAGCCCATCGAGACGTATCAACAGCTGGCCCGATCTTCCCCTAACAAAAGTTGTGCAAGATCGAAGATGTAGTTTCCCGATATGTCATTAGTCCGATGCTACATCCACGCCGTTTGGGCAGTCAAATTCCGAGACGCCGTTCTCACGCGTGAGATGCGCCCAATTCTAGTAAAAAGCATTCACGGTATCCTAGCCTCGCTCGGCCAAAAGCCCATCATCACGAACAACGAACCAGATCACGTTCACTCCATTTTCCGATACTTTCCAAACCGCAAGCTGCTGTCGGACATCATGCAGGCCATCAAGGGTGGTTCCTCAGAAACGCTGAATCGCGAATGCTTCACCAAGGAATCGCCTTTCCGTTGGCAGGGTGGCTACGGCGCTTTCTCCGTGTGCCCTGAGCACGTGAAAAGCAAAGCGCAATACGTACGCGACCAAGAGACAATCCACCGAGAGCGCCAATGGAATCAGGAGTACGCCGATATGGTGCGAAAATGTCCACCCGAGGAGCTCGAAGAGAACGTTACGGCAGAAGGCGAGAGATATGTGACGCACTTCGAAGACCTCGTCTGGCGGTAGGCGCTAGCACTGAAGGGCCGCAGGTCCTGCGCGCAGCCGAGCATGGGCTTTCAGCCCATCGAGACGAATGACGTGACCCCAGAAAGGGCCGAAGGTCCTGCGCGCAGCCGAGCATGGGCTTTCAGCCCATCGAAACGAAATAACGAGACCCCAGCAAAGGGCCGAAGGTCCTGCGCGCAGCCGAGCATGGGCTTTCAGCCCATCGAAACGAAATAACGAGACCCCAGCAAAGGGCCGAAGGTCCTGCGCGCAGCCGAGCATGGGCTCTCAGCCCATCGAGCGAAACACAAGACGCAGGGATTGATGACGGCGATAGAAAGTTAGTGACGCCAGCAGTAGATAAAACCCTGGCACTACATGTCTACGCTAGCAGCAGGCTGAAATCCCCCACTACATGCAGTACTCCCAACACCCCCGCTCGATAACTTCGCGGAAGGTCTGGATGCCGATGGGGTACCTCACTTTCATCGACGTGAAGGTAGGCTAGCGACTACTCCCGGCCCGGGGGCCATCGCGACGGCACGAGTACAGTCTTCGGCGACGTTGCGGGGGCTTATGCAGCCAACGAGCCCAAAGCCCTAACACCCGCACCCAGAGGTATTGCGACCTGGGAGACCGACCACCACAGGCGAGCTGCTTTGCTGTCGGTTAAGCGCTACGCCGAACCTACTTCAAGATCCAGCGCATGCCCAGGAAGGCGCGCCGCCCCGCATTGCTCGCATACACGTAGCTCGGGTCAAACACCAGCCCATTCGGATTATCCGGCGTCGCCAGCGGATTGCCCTCTCCATCGAAGCTCACTCCTTTATCAAACGGATCAAAACTCCGCGCAATCGAGTTGGCCGCGGGCCGGAAGTCCAGGATATTCTTTGCGCCACCGTAGACCTCCCAGTTCGAGCCCCGCGGACTCCAAGTCAATTGAAAGTTCTGTAGCGTCCACCACGGGCTCTCCGCCGGTCGCGGATCGTTGTCGCCCTGTATGGGCAACAGCATCGGTCCGTAAAAGCTCGACGTGTAGTTGAGGAGCCACTTGCCGCGTTTGGCGTTCGGAGAGGGTAGCGTGTAGTCGGCCGAGACCACGCCACTCCAGCGCTCTGAGAGCAGGGGGCGTCGCGTCTCATCGCCCTCGACAATGGCCACGTCGGTGTAGGTCACGCCCGCCGTTGCGCCAAAGGTTTGACTGCGGACCTTCACCTCCGCGCTCGCACCGAAACTGCGGCTGTGGTCCGAGAGGTTCTCGTAGCGGATTTCGTTGACGTCGCTCAAATAGTCGGGGAAAATCTGGTTCGAGAAGCGAGTGTACCACGTGGACGCATCCAGCGTCCACGACAGGCCATTGGTGGTGTACACTTGCTTGTCGAAGTTAGCGAGTAAGGACACGCTCCGTTCTGGTCGAAGGGCCTCCGGTATGACTACCGTCCGGGCACCCGTCAGCGCGGCGTGGTCCTCGGTGAAGAGGTTGACCACCCGGAAGCCGGTACCTAGGTTAAAGCGCAGATTGGCGCCTTCGCCAACGGGCATCTTGTAGGCCATGCGCGGGGTCCAGATGTTGCCGTGGCGCTGATCGTAGTCGTAGCGCAGTCCGGCCAGGATGCGGTGTCGCCCCTTGACCCACTCGTCTTGCACGAAGGCACCCGGCAGCAAAACATTGTCCGCGCGATTGACGCCCGTAAGCTCGGCAGTGGCAGGCGTGTTATCATCATAGTACGTGTAGCGCGTCGCAGCGCCGAACAGCAGTCCGTGCTTGCCGAGTTTTCGCGAAAGCGTCATCTGCCCAAAGCCAATCCCCTGATCGGCGTCGTACGTCGTCTCCCCGTAGTCTGATCGCTGCCGGTGGAAATTGGCGCTCCCTGTAAAGGCCAGCCCCTCAACGGTCGGGAAGCTGTAGCGCATCAGCACCTCCGCCCGGCGCGTGTCGATCGTCTCGCCGTAGCGCTCGTCCCCGCCGCGATCTCTGACCTTGTCGAAGTTGATGTCCCCGCCCCAGCGGCTCTCCGCCAAAAAGCGCCCGGCCATATCGAGGCCGCGCGCCGCGCCGGTCGCGAAGTGCCACTTCTGGAACAGGCTGATGCGCTGCGCGAGGGTTTGGTCCGTAAAGCCGTCACCGTTGTTGTCAATTCGGTTGTCAAAGTAATAGGCGTTTGCACTGGTCAACACGCGCGCATGTGGCCCAACGCCATGCGTCACTCCGGCATCGAGCGTGAGGTCGCCGTAAGCCGTCGAGAAGGCATCAAACGCAAAGCGCGGTGCCCGCTCGACATCGCGCGTGATGACATTGATGAGGCCCCCGATCGATTCCGATCCGTAAATCGACCCGGCTGGCCCCTTCACCACCTCGACCCGCTCAATCATTGCGTTCGGGATGCCAGATAGCCCATACACCGTCCCCAGCCCCGACACGATCGGCATCCCGTCAATCGTCACGAGCGTATACGGCCCCTCGAGACCATTGATATGGATATCGCCCGTGTTGCAGACGCCACAGTTGAGCTGCGGCCGCACCCCATTGACGTTTGCCATTGCCTCAAACAGCGACGGCGTCGGGTTGGCCAGCAGAAAGGTCCGCGTGTACACTTCTACCGGGATCGGGCTCTCCGTCCGGATGGTTGGCGTCAAGGTCCCCGACACCACGATATCCTGCAGCGCCGTAGCCGAGGGTTTTAGCGAAAGCGGAACGACGGGCGCAATCCGCAAAACGGTGTCGAGCGTCCCTAAACCCACACTCGCTATTCGTACGTGGGCAGGGTAGCCTTTCGGCAAAACCAGTGCTACCCGCCCCTCCAAATCGCTAGACGCCCCCTGCCCACCCGGCAATAGCATCACCGTAGCCCCGTACAGCGGGCCACCGTCTTCATCGAGCAGCGTAAGGCGCAAGCTATCCGTCTGCCCCATGGCCAGCGTAGCCATTGAGCAAAGAGTAACCGCAAAAAATAGGTGTCGAAACAAAATCAATAGAGAAGTGATGTGATCAAAGTAACGCAAAGTTACAAAAATTGTTAAGGTAGCCTAACAAGTTGGCCTGAAGGCGGCGATGGCCTGAAGGCGGCAATGGCCTGAAGGCGGCGTCGACCTTCGGTGGCGATGGCCTGCGGCGTTGCCCGTCTGTCGTGCGGGCCATGCGTGCACGTATGACGGGCAACGCCGCAGGCCATCGCCGCGCTGGCGCCAACGCCGCCGAAGGCCTACGCCGCGCTTGCGCCATCGCCGCCTTCAGGCCCACCCCGCGCTTGCGCCATCGCCGCCTTCAGGCCCACCCCGCGCCAACCCTTACCTTTCCCCCATGCCCTCTCCGACCGTCGAAAACTACCTCAAGGCCCTCCTTGCCCTGAGCCACGATACCGGCGAGGTCAACGTTACCGACCTGAGCGCCGCCCTCGGCGTGTCCAAGCCCGCCGCCAATGGCATGGTGAAGAGCCTAGCCGCGCAAAACCTCGTCACCTACGAGCGCTACAAACCTCTCGTCCTCACGCCCGAAGGCCGCCGGGCCGCCGCCCTCATCATCCGCAAACACCGCCTTACCGAAATGTACCTCGTCGATCAGATGGGCTTCGGGTGGGACGAGGTCCACGAGATTGCCGAACAAATGGAACACATCCAATCCCCGCGTTTCTTTGCGCGCATGGACGAGATCATGGGCCGCCCGACCACTGATCCACACGGCTCGCCGATCCCCAGTCGTGAAGGCGACATTGTCCGACCCGACTACCGCGCGCTCGCCGATGTACCCGCCGGAGAGACCGTCGTCCTCAAGGCCGTCGCCTCGCGGCAGGACCAACTGCTGTCCTACCTCACGCGCAAGGGTATCGGCCTCGGTACTGCGCTGCACGTCGTCGAGGTGGAGCCGTTTGACGGAAGTATGCGCGTCACTATCGGGGGCGACGGGGTTGACGTCCTCACCAAGGAGGTTGCGAGGAGTCTTCTGGTCGAGTAGCGGGAAGGAAATCGTGAAGCGAGGTAGGCACCACGGGGTTTACCTTTGGTACGACTCAGCTCTTTACGGACCTGTAGTCTTCACACTTTACTTTTACGTAGCGCGTGTCCGAACCTCCTCCACTGCCGGCATCGGCTCTTCTTGTGAGTCCCCCACCTCCTGCGATACCGGAGTACTGGCCTAGTGGTGCGCCGCGTACCTCCCCCGGCTCTTCTCCTCAAACCGCCGTGAAGCCGCCGCCACTGGTATTAAATCGAGTCCCGCGGCGCACAGTCCAGCCGCCCCCACTCCCGAAACGCTTCATCGCGTACGTCACGTCGATCGACAAAAATTCGTCGACGCTGATTTGGTCGGTCGTGGCGCTGCTTATCGTTGTTGTCCTCGCAGGCACCACCGCCTATCGGTCGGCGGTTACGATTCCAGCACAGCAGGCCATCGTTGCCGAACAGATCGCACGGTTTGCCCCAATCAAGGAGGCGGTCCTTCGGGCCAATGACAACGGTTCGCGCCAACTCTCCGACTCCGTGTCCTTCCGACGGGTGTACATTCAGAACGCTCACATCATCCGCTATCAGATCGATGCCCATCACCTCCAACGGGCCGAGTTGCAGCCGTATATCAGCTTCACTACGGAGAAGGCGAAGTTTCTATCGACGATCTCCAAGGACGCCCATGCTGAGCCGGCCTTACGCCTGGCGTCTTCCATCTACGTAGACGTGTACGACAGGGAAGGAGAGTTTTTGTACAGCTACGATCTGCGTCCATCGCATCTGTGGCCAGGGGCCATCGACCCTACACCCATTGAGTAGTAGCCTTACGCTTTCGCCAAGCCACCCATAGCCGTCACGTGAAAGCAGGGCTGCAGAAACTCCTGCAGGGCCAATAGTCGTCCCTCTTTTTGGAGAGCGACGAGCGTCCGCCCCATCACCGCGGCGTACGCCTGTGGGTTGCGCGCGACGATGCCGGCGGCAAAACCTTCTTCTCGCACGGCGACCGCGTACTGAAGGCTCGCGAGCAAGCGCG
Source organism: Lewinellaceae bacterium (assembly GCA_963837005.1). Taxonomy (GTDB): domain Bacteria; phylum Bacteroidota; class Bacteroidia; order Chitinophagales; family Saprospiraceae; genus CALDTK01. The sequence continues at coordinate 629,911 of CAWIMC010000018.1, read as the reverse complement.
GAGGAATACCACCATCGATTTGGTAGAAGCCAGCTGCCGCGCCTTCTCCGATGGGTAAGAAACGATTGTAGCCAATGTCGAACGACCCACCAAATTCGTGACTCGACTGTCCCTTCGTGGCGTTGCCGTTGGTCTCGCGGAGTTCGGCCTGGCGATCGGCGCTCCGGAAAGTGCTCGTCACCACGAAGCGGGCAGCGGGCAAGTGCGCCGAGCGACATTCTTGCTGAAAGCGGGCACCGATGAGATCGAGCGTCGCGATCGCTTCCTCGGCGAGGAGGCCATCCCAGCCGACGGAGTAGTAGGGGTTGTCTGCCGAGACTGGCGTCAGGTAACTCGACCGTCCTGGCCTTACACCAACTCGGCGGCTAGCCGTGACGTGCTCGTGGTACGGGGCCTGCTGCAGGACGCGTCGCTCCTCGAGGCTTAGAGCGGCGTAGTTGCCGACTTCGGTCTCCCACCGGAGTAGCGAGTCCTCGACGGCGGTGAACAGGCTGTCGCGAAAACGCTTGTCGAGTTGCGCGAGCCCCTCCGTATATCCATCGGATGACCGACTAGTCGAAGTGCCTGGACCGAAGGGTGCGAGACTTAGAATAAGCGAAAGGGCGAGTGCGCTGAGGGACGGTGCGAGCATAGAGAAGTTGAGACGGCGAGACCCTGTAGGGCCGCGGTTTTAACGCCGACCCTACTGCCTTTGGTACGTGAAAGTAATCTGTTGGGTCTTCGTGTCGTCACGTCTTTGTGATGGATAAGCACTTGACCTACCAAAAGGTAGACAAGCGAAGTGCCGGATACCGGTGAGGGGAGAGGAAATTCTGAGTTTGGCAGAAATAGGGCAGGGTTTGGCAGGTTTGCGAGATCGGCGGGTTCACCACAGCTGCGCCGGATGTTGCGCAGACGCCATCCAGGGCCACATAAGGAGCACGAACCTGTAGTGAGCGCTTCGTGGCCCCAGGTTCGTCTTTATCGCTGCACGCTGCCAACAGCCCGACGATCTCGTAGGGCTTGCGATTCGTTTCGCACAGGACGAGACCTGCAAAGCGCCAACTGCTTACTCCCTCCCCACGGTCACCCCGTCGTCGTACCAACTCGGCATATTCCAGCCGCGCGTCATGTTCTTCACGCCCGTCAGCAGACTCTCCAGGCGCGTGATCTCCTTATCGACGGTCGCCAGCTCCGTGTTGATCAGATCGAGGTTGGCCATGGACGTACCCGTCGGACCGAAGATCTCCCCGCTGCCGCGGCGCGTCTCGCCGAGTCGGGAGCCGACGCTCGGGTTGGTCTTCTCGCCGATCTTGGTGCGGCTCGGTGCACCGTTGAGGTCGACCTTGAGTTTGGCGAGGTCTTTCCCGAGGGCGTCGAGGGTCTTGGTCGCCGCGGAGATGTCTTTCTCCTCAGCGCGGAGCACGGCATCCATGGCGCGCTTCATGTCCTTTTCGAGTTCGGCGACGCGCTTGGTCTGCAGTTGGTACGTCGCGCGGGCCTGCTCGTAGTTTTTGGCGAACGCGATCCGCTCCGCAGCAGGTTTTGCCGAAAGGCTACCCTCGTGGAGGCGCTTCACCTCGAAGCTCATCGGTCCGGCCATCGTCGTCCACGTGGCACCTTCCTGCTTGGACAAGGTTACGCTGTAGGTGCCGGGCTCGGCCCAGCGGCCATTCGGGCCCTGGCTGATGTCTTCCTCGTTGTCGTCGTCATCGTCACCGCGGGAGGGCTTCTTGTCCTCGACGGGCATCATGGAGGGGTAGCGTAGGTTCCAGGCCTGGCGGTGGACGCCCTTCTTGCCGGAGGCCTCGAGGCGGCGGACGGTGTTGCCCTGCGCGTCGGCAATCGTGAGCCAAAGCTTCGGGGCCTGCTCGAGACGCTCTAGTTCGAGCGCGTCGTAGCCGGGGAAGATCACGTTCGAGTTGGCCTTGTTGAAGGCCTTCTCTTTCTCCTTGCGGAGGTCTTCGGCAGACGTGAACTCGTCGCGTAGGTAGTACGTGATGACGGCCCCGAACTGTGGATTCTTAGCGACGTAGTTGTCCGTCCCGATCGAACCCACGCCCCCGTCGGTGAGGATCGAGCGTGGCTGGTACAGGTCTACCTCGCGCATCGGAAGCAGAGCCGCCGGCTGAGCGACCATCGCCTTGTCCACCGAGCGGAGCGCCGAGTAATCATCCAGGATATAGATGCTTCTGCCGAAGCTCGCTGCCACCAGATCGTTCTCACGCTGCTGGATCTTGAGGTCACGGATGCCAATCGGCGGCAAGCCACCCTGCAGTTGTAGCCACTCGCCGCCGCCGTCTACGCTGAAGTAAACGCCGAATTCGGTACCGACGAAAAGCAGCTTCGGGTTGACATGGTCCTGCACCGTCCGCCAGACGAGCGTCGTGTCCGGCAGGCCCGTCATGATTGGCCGCCAGTTCGCGCCGCCGTCGGTCGTCTTGTAGAGGAAAGGCCGGTAGTCGCCCTCCTTGTGGTTGTCCATACAGACGTAGGCCGTGTTGGCGTCATGCAGGTCGCCGCGGATGTCGTTGACGAAGGCGCGCTTCGGAACACCGGGCAGACTCCCGACCTCGGTCTTGGTCCAGTTGGTGCCGCCGTCGGCGGAGGTCCAGATGAGGCCATCGTCGGTGCCGACGTAGAGGCGCTTTTCGTCAACGGCCGATTCACCGATGCTCGTGATCGAGTTGAAGTTGGACATCGCGTACACGTCCCAGGGGTTGTCGTAGCTCTGGACCCGACCCATGATCGGAAGGGCGAGGCGATTCTCGTCGCGCGTGAGGTCCTTAGACAGGGCCGTCCAGTTGTCGCCGCGGTCATCCGAGCGCCACAGGCGTTGCGAGGCAAAGTAGAGGCGCTTCGGATCGTGCTGGCTCACCCAGATGGGGGCGTCCCAGTTGTAGCGCTCATACGGTTCGCCGGCGGCCGGTTGCGGGCGGATCACGACGTGCTCGCCGGTGGCGCGGTCGATGCGGTTGAGGTAGCCCTGCTGGCTCTGGGCGTAGAAGATGTCTGGGTTGCCGGGTTCGGTAGCGGGTTGGTGGCCATCGCCCCCATTGACGATCTCCCAGTTGCCGGACTGCACACCGGTGGTGTTGTCGCTCCGGCTCGGGCCACCCTGCGTAGAGTTGTCCTGCGTACCGCCGTAGATGTTGTAAAACGGCTCCGCGTCGTCCACGGCGATCTTATAAAACTGCGTGATTGGCATCGGGAAGTGCCGGTAGGTCTTGCCGAGGTCGTAGCTCTCGTACAGGCCACCGTCGGTGCCGACCATAAGGTAGTTCGGATCATCGGCGCGGAAAGTGACGACGTGGTTGTCGACGTGCTTGCCGGGGGCCTCGCCCGAGCGCCAGGTCTTACCGCCATCTTCCGAAACTTGGAGGACGTTGTTCGAGAAGTAAAGTCGGTCGAAAGCGTGCGGCGAGGCGTACAGCTCTTGGTAGTAGTGCGGTCCTGTCCCTCCGGCGATGAGGTCGGACATCTTCGTCCAAGAGGCACCGCGGTTCTCGGAGCGCCACACGCCCCCGGTGCGGAGTTCGAGTTCGATCGCAGCGTAGAGCACGTCCGGGTCCTGCGGCGACATTGCCAGGCCGATCTTGCCCATGACGCCTTTCGGCAAACCGGTAGACAGCTTGGTCCATGTCCGGCCTCCGTCGCTGCTCGCGTGGATCCCAGAGCCCGGTCCACCGCCCATGTACGCCGCTACGGTGCGGTGGCGATCCCAGGTCGCGCAGTAGAGGCGACTCGGATCGTTGGGGTCGAGAAGCAGGTCGGTGGCCCCGGTCCACTCGTCGTTGCCGAGGGTCTTGGTCCACGAGTCACCGCCGTCGGTCGACATGTAGAGCCCCCGCTCGCCGCCCTTGCTCCACAGCGGGCCCTGCGCCGCGACCCACATGACGTTGGCACTGTCAGGGTTCGGGTGCACGATGACCTTCGAGATGTGCTCGGAGCGCTTGAGGCCTTTGTTGGTCCAGGTCTCGCCGCCGTCATCGGAGAGGTACAGGCCGTCGCCCCAGGCGAAGTGACGCCCGCCGGAGTTCTCGCCGGTCCCAACCCAAATGCGCTGATCGTTGTGCGGATCGATGACCACCGTGCCGATAGAGTAGGTGTTCTGCTTGTCGAAGAGCGACTTGAACGTCACCCCGCCGTTGCTCGTCTTCCATACCCCTCCCGACCCAACAGCCACGTAAAACTCGGAAGGCTTGTTCGGATTGATGGCCGCGTCTGCGATACGTCCGGCGTAAAAGGCCGGTCCGATACTTCGGAACTCGAGTCCTTTAAACGTGGTGGCGCTCCAGGGCTTGGCCTCTTTTTCCTTGTCCTCGGCACTCGGTGTTTCGACGACTTGGACGGCCTTCTTGGGCACGCGTTGCGCTTCGGCAAATGGGCCAGCGACCAAAGTCAACGCCAGCGGGAGGAGGAGGTAGCCGTACTTCATCGGCGAAATATAGAAACGGTTGGCGGAACCGTTGTGCCGGTTTGCGTCGGACCGGCTGCGCGACCTTGCAGCATCCACTCGATTCGTTGTATTATGATTCGCCTCCTCCGTATTTTTCTCGCCCCCGATAAACTTAAGGGCTCAGCTTATTGAGATTTAGAAATTAAAGCGCTGCTCCGGGGAGCGTAGTGTTCTAGGTACTCCTGTGTCGCGGCTCGGAAATGGTGGCTTCGCCGCTACGGGGCTTCGGCACCGAGGACACGGAGGCGCTACGCTTCGGCACCGAGGGCGGGGAGGCTCCACACATGGCTTCGCCAAGGTCGGGGGGGCGGCTCGGAAATGGCGGCTTCGCCGCTGCGGGGATTCGGCACCGAGGACACGGAGGCGCTACGCTTCGGCACCGAGGGCGGGGAGGCTCCAAACGTGGCTTCGCCAAGGTCGGGGGGCGGCTCGGAAATGGCGGCTTCGCCGCTGCGGGGATTCGGCACCGAGGACATGGAGGCGCTACGCTTCGGCACCGAGGGCGGGGAGGCTCCAAACGTGGCTTCGCCAAGGTCGGGGGGCGGCTCGGAAATGGCGGCTTCGCCGCTGCGGGGATTCGGCACCGAGGACACGGAGGCGCTACGCTTCGGCACCGAGGGCGGGGAGGCTCCACACGTGGCTTCGCCAAGGTCGGGGGGGCGGCTCTGAAATGGCGGCTTCGCCGCTGCGGGGATTCGGCACCGAGGACACGGAGGCGCTACGCTTCGGCACCGAGGGCGGGGAGGCTCCACACGTGGCTTCGCCAAGGTCGGGGGGGCGGCTCGGGTGCGCTCGCCGGAGCGGGTCTGCTCGGACGAGCAGCTTAATTTTTAAAACTCAATAAGCTAAGCAGGTTGTTATACCAATCATATTGCCATATGATTAATTCAGGCTCAGATGCAGCTGCCTCGTGTCGGATTGCTTAGGTTTACGAGGACAGGTCTTCTACACATCACATAAATCCCAGAGTGATGACAAATTTAAATGCCGCGCAAGCGCGGCTGGCCAGCCACTACCTGGCCCTGGCGACGGTCTTATCGATCCCACTGCTCGGCGCTGCGCAAACCGACCGAGCGTTTTGGCGACAGCCCGACACGGAGCCCACGTCCCTGGCGGCAGACCAGCTCCTTGGCGACATCCCGACGCTACATACTTCCCGCACGCTCGACCTCGCTGCCCTGCGGGAATACCTCACCGCCAATCAAGGTCCGAGCGGGGGGCCAGCAAGCTTCATCGTCCCCGTCCCGACGCCGACGGGCGGGTCCGAAGACTTCGTCCTTACGCCGACGACGGTCGTCGCGCCGGAGGTCGCGCAGTACTACACCATCGAGACTTTCGCCGGTCACGCGGTTGCGGACGCGCGGCGCACGATCCGGTGTGACCTCAGTGCTGCAGGCTTTCACGCGGTCGTCGACGGTGGTAGCGATCGATACGTCGTGGAGCCGGTGAGTCGCTCGCAACCAGAACGGCACGTGGTCTACTTTAAGCGCGACGCGACGGCTAGCAGGTGCGCTGCGGTGCCACCGATGAAGGGTCTCGGTCGAGCCCGAAGTCGGAGAAGCACCAGAAGCTAGCTGCGCCGGCCAACCTACGTACCTACAGGCTCGCCATCGCCTTACTGGGGGAGTACAGTCAACAGTTCGGGGGAGCACCGTACGACAAGCAAAACGTGCTCAACTCGCTGGCCGCGGGCGTCAACCTCATGAATGGCGTCTACGAGCGCGACCTAGGCGTAAGGTTCGTCCTGGTATCGACCGCCGCCCTCGTATTTGATAACCCAGCGACTGATCCTTACCCGATCAGTAACCAGGACTCGGTGCTTTTGATGAACCAAGTAACCATCGACGCCCTGATCGGGACGGCAGATTACGACATCGGCCACTGCATTGCATGGGCTAACGTAGGAGGCTTGGCTGGACCAGGGGTCTGCGACGATGAGAAAAAGGCCGAGGGCTTCTCCGGCAACGACGACTCGATGGTGACGCTTTTCATCGACTACGTCGCCCACGAGATCGGGCACCAATTCGACGCGCCGCACACCATGGCCGGGCTAGAGTGCGACAACTCGGAGGACGGCGAGCGTTTCGAGCCCGGGGAGGGAACCTCGATAATGGCCTACGCCGGCAACTGTCCTGAGGAAATCAGCATCCAGGCTGGGTCGGATCCTTTCTTTCACAGTTCGTCCATCGAGATCATCCAAAACGATATACTCGGGGCTGCTAATTGCTTTACCACCTCCACGCCCGGTGCCGGTAACGCAGCCGATCCAGTAGTGACCCTGCCCGCTGCGCTCACTATCCCCAAACAAACTCCCTTCGTGCTCGTGGGTGCTGCTGCAGATGCGAACGACCCAGCGGGACAGCTCACCTATAGCTGGGAGCAGTTCGACCCCAATTCTCCCGCCACGATGGGCGCGATCGATCCCGCGTCGACGCTGGCACCCCTATTTCGATTTCGGCCACCGACCACTGCGGCTTCGCGCGTCTTTCCGCCGCTGGCCGAGGTGTTGGCCGGCAACAACAATGGCGTGGCCTGGGAGCGCCTGCCAACGGTGGCCCGTGCGCTAAACTTCAGGCTCCTAGTACGCGACAACAACCCGAACTGGGGTCGTACCGCCGACGCCGATATGACGGTGACCGTGGCGGATACAGGTCCCTTTAGTGTACTCACGCCTAATGGCGGGGAAACCTGGATAGCCGGATCCCCGCAGACGGTGACCTGGTCGGTCAATGGGACGGATGCGCACTGCGCCAGCGTCGACGTGCTCTTCTCCACGGACGGTGGCGCGACCTACGCCATGGCGGCGGTGGTGCCGAACAACGGCGCTGCCGTGGTGACCACACCGGCTGCCGTCTCGACGAGCGCACGGGCAGTGGTGCAGTGCAGTGTGCCCGGTGCCACCTTCGCGACCGCGACGACCTTTTTTGACGCCTCGGACGCGGCCTTCGTTGTCTCTGCCGCCCTGCCGGTGGTCCTCAGCGAGTTCAGCGTTACGCCCGTCGGGACCTCGGCGGCTTCGGTAGCGTGGACGACGGCCACCGAGCGCAACAGCGACTTTTTCGAGGTCGAGCGCGCTTCGGGTGCGCAGGCCTTCGCGGCCGTGGCGAGGGTGGCGGCTCGCGGTGACAGCGATGGGAAGGCGTCGTACGAGTTCAGCGACCGAGGTCTCGCCCCAGGCACACACTACTATCGCCTCCGGCAAGTGGACCGGGACTCGAGCTTCGAGTACTCCAGTGTCGTAGCAGTAGCGATACACGGAGCAGCAACCTCGTTCACGCTCTATCCGAATCCTGCTCGCGGCACAGTCTCGCTGCGAGGGCTTCCCCCAAACTCAGTGACAAGCATACAGGCGATGAATTACCTCGGTCAGACCATAGGCGCTTTGCCGCTAAGCGGCACCGAAGTCGACATTTCGCGATTACCGACCGGGGTTTACCTGTTGAGCGTTTCGGTCGACGACCAGTCGGTGCAAATGCACCGACTGGTCGTGAGATAGTGCTTGCGCACGAACCCTATGGGGACTAGCCTTACGCTGGCATCGGCGGCAGGCTCCACCCATTCTGGTAGGTGTGCTTTATGTACTCGGTAGCCGACTCCAAAGCATCGAGTTCGACGCGCTTCGTGTTCCACGTCGGGATGCCGTTGACCATCGCGAAGCCGTCGTGCTCGACGACCTTCATCATCTCGCCTGCGCCAATATTGGTGAAGCGCATGTTGTCGCCATCCCACTTGAGCACCTTGTTGAGGCCCTTGAGGCGGATAGCGAGCACGCCGAGCAGCACCATCTCGTTGAAGGGGCCGGAGTACGCGAAGTTGGCCGAGGCCTCCGTGCGACTCTCCGGCGACTCCTTGCAAGCCCGGATCCAGTCGGCTTCGTGCGGACCGTCCGTATAGTCGACCGAGCCGGGCACGCGGCGCAAGGTCTGCTGGACCTCCGGTACGCGACCCGACAGCAGGCGGGGCTTGAAGCCACCGGCGCGGGCGATGAGTGTATCCTTCGAGCCGACCAGCATACAGCCGCCAAGGCCGTCGAGGATGAGGTTTTCGCCTTCCGGCAAACCCTCGGGACGGTCGGGCAGGAAGCCGCCGTCGTACCAGTGCACCTGGACGGCCGGCATGTCTACGTTGACGAGGCCCTGGCGCGCCGGGAAGTCGAAGCGCACCTTCTCAGCCTGTGGCGCGCTTTCCGTGTTGGCGGTCGTTGAGCTGCCGGATACGGCCTCGGGGTACTTGAGGTTGAGCGCACGGTAGACCGGGTCCATGATGTGGCAAGCCATGTCTCCGAAGGCGCCAGTGCCAAAGTCCCAGAATCCGCGCCAGTTCCACGGCGTGTAGATCTCGTGGTAGGGCCGCATCGCGGCCGGGCCGATGAACAGCTCCCAGTCGAAGTTCTGCGGGACGGCCATGGCTTCCTTCGGGCGCTCGAGGCCCTGGGGCCAGATGGGGCGGTCGGTCCAGGTGTGGGCCTCGCGGACCTCGCCGATCTCGCCGTTCCAGACCCATTCGCAGAGTTGGCGGACGCCGTCGCCGGAGTTGCCCTGGGCGCCCATCTGCGTGGCGACGGGGTACTTCTTGGCCATTTTCGTGAGGAGACGCGACTCGTAGATGGAGTGGGTGAGGGGCTTCTGGGTAAAGACATGCTTGCCCATGATCATCGCCTGAGCGGTGATGGCGGCGTGGGTGTGGTCGGCCGTCGCGATGACCACGGCGTCGAACTCCTTGCCCATCTCGTCGTACATCTTACGCCAGTCGTAAAATTTCTTGGCCTTCGGGAAGGCGTTGAAGCAGCGCTGGGAGTAGTTCCAGTCGATGTCGCAGAGGCCGATAATATTTTCGGAGCTCATCGCGGAGAGGTTCTCGAAACCTTTGCCGCCTACGCCTACGCCAACGATGTTGAGCTTGTCGCTCGGGGCTTTGTACCCGAGGCCACTGAGAACGTGACTCGGGACGATCGTGAAGCCGAGACCGGCCGCAGCGGACTTGCGGAGGAAGTCGCGTCGGGAGGTAGAAGTGGAGTCGTTTGGCATAGTAGGTAGTTTATGATCTGATGATTTTTGGCGGGAGGATTTTATGATGGGAGGATTAGGAGATGGTTTGATGGGAGGATGGGCACGCCATGAGGCTCGTACGGCCCATCCTCCCATCAAATGATCATCCCATCCTCCCCTCATTTTTCCATTCTTCGGTAGCTCACGAAGGCGAACTTGGTACCGTCGGGCGACCAACTCGGGACATTGAGGGTGCCCTGGCCACCGGTCATGCCGCAGAGGATGCGGATAGAATGGTCTTCGAGGGTGTAGAGACGTAAGACGACCTCCTTCATGGCGGGGTGAGCGCCGCCCTGGTCCTCGAGGTAGGAGATGAAAACGAAGTGCTTGCCGTCGGGGGAGGGCTGCGCGAACCAGTTAGAGTAGCCGTCGTCGGTGAGCATCTCCTTGTTGGAGCCGTCGGCGCTCATGCGCCAGATGTCCATCGACCCAGACACCACCGAGTTGTAGTAGATGTGCTGGCCGTCGGTGGCGTAGGTCGGTCCGTCGTCGAGGACGGGTGAGTCGGTGAGTTGAGTCTCCTCGCCACCGTTGACAGACGTGGTGAAGATGTTGAAGACGCCGTCGCGCTGTGCTGTGTAGGCTACGGTCTTACCGTCGGGTGCCCAGCCGTGCCACCACGAAGGGGTGTTCTCGGTGACGCGCTTCGGGGTGCCGCCCTCGAGGGGCACCGTGTAGATACAGGAGGTGAGCCAGCCGTCTGGACCGTCTTCCAGGTTTTGGCTAAAGGCGATGGTCTTTCCGTCCGGTGAGATGCCGTGGTCGTTGTTACAGCGCGTCGCGGAGCCGGTGTTGATTTTCTCCTTGCGGCCGTCCATGAAGACGCGGTACATCAGACCGGCTTGGTTGACGATGAAGTACTTCCCGTCGGGACTCCAGTTGGGGGCTTCGAAGTGGGCGTTTTCGGAGTAGACCGTCGAACGGGTGTTGTCGGTAATGTCGAAGACCTCGAGGGTGGAGATGACATTGGGGGGCTGGGCGGCGAGGGAGAGGGGGAGGGCCAGGAGTGTAAGGAGTCGTGTTTTGATATGAGGAGCTTTGCTGGGGTGCTTCGGGGGGCGTGGGCCCCCTCTAGCCCCCGGTGGGGGAATTTATGGAGCTGCTGCGCAGCGACGATTGTTTAGCTACCGCGTGTTGGGTGCTCGGCTGGGGCGCTCTGCGGCAGTGCTTTGCTGTCTTGCTTTGCGGGAGTGCCTGTGAGGGTGGGGGAAGAGTGTGGGTGACGGAGGGATTAGAGTTCGCGGATGCGGACGTTGCGGTAGGCGACTTTGCCGGCGTTTTGGAGGCCGATGCGGCCGGTTTTAGCGGAGGCGTAATCGTCTACTTCGGCCCACTTTCCGCTGGCCTTGCGGCTCTGCCAATCGGCGTCGCCTTTTTCAAATTCGACCACTTTTTGTCCGTTGAGCCAGTGCTCGACGTGCGGACCTTGGACCTTGATGCGGGTGGCGTTCCATTCGCCGAAGGGCTTACGGGCGTCGACGGTGGTCTCGTGCATGGCATAATTGCCGGCTACGCGCTGATTAGGCTCGAGTTCGGAGGGCCAGTTGGCGTCGTCGATGACCTGGTACTCGGGGGCGAGTTCATAGATCTCGTGGATGCCGTCCTTGTTGACGTGGTAGAAGATACCGGAGCTGTTGGCCGAGTCGATGCGCCATTCGAGCTCGAGTTCGAAGTTCTCGTAGTCCTCTTTGGTGACGAGGTCCTTTTTGGCGTCCCACCCGGCGCCGTCGGCCTCGAGGACGCCGTTGGTCATCCTCCAGCCCTCGATGGTGGCTTGGCTGTACATCTCCCAGTTGGACAGATCGGCGGGGTCTTCGCCGAGGAGCGTGATCCACTCCGAACCCCCGGCCGAGCCGTTGGGATCGACCGCAGTTGGGTCGGGGCTCACCTTGTCGGAACAGCCGATTAAACTGCCGGCGGCGAGGGCGAGGATGAATGTTTCGGTAAATTTCATGTTGGGCGAACAAAGCTGTAGGACCCAAATGTAATGCAACAGGCGCTCGACTCGGCAACAATGATGTGAGGCCAGATGAAATGAGTGGACAGGGGGATGGGCACGGGTGCTACTTTGGTGCGATGGACAGAAGAGCTAAGCAGAAGGCGGCCATGCGGAGAGCGTTAGAGGACCCGTTAATCAGTGCGTCAAAGCGGGCCAACCTCGAGCGCCGGCTGGGCATCCTGCCGACGCTCGACGAAAGCCTGCTGGTCGCTCCCCTGTCCGAGGAGAAGCACCGCAACCTGGCGACCTACCTAGAGCGAATGGGCTTCACGCGCGTGGAGGGGCGGCGGCGCCCCGGTCTGACACCTCCGCTTACGGCCATTCACGCGTTGGCGGGTCTCGGGGCGATCCTCGACGATGGCTTTTGGGACTATTCCGACGAGGCCCTGGCGGCCTTCGCCAACGAGGACGATGAGCTGCCGGACCCGCTCCAACTGGAGCGCGATAACTTAGTGATGAGCCTTCGGATGGTGGCTCTGGAGATAGTAGCCGATGAGTTCGAGGCGGCCTGGGCGCACGAGGACTTTGGGGGCCCGGAGCTGGAGGCCTTGCAGGAGAAATACTGGGGGGAGGCCTTTCGGCAAAACCTACTCCACCGGGTGAATGCGCTGGTGGCAGCGGAGCGAGAGAGTATCGTGGGGCTAGGCGCGTCGTGAAATCAGTGGTCTTCACGACGAAGCCCGCCCGGACATACATCCGGACGGGCTTCAGAGCGAGAAACGAGATTCGAACTCGCGACCCTCAGCTTGGGAAGCTGATGCTCTACCAACTGAGCTATTCTCGCAGCGGTAGGCGGTAAAGGTATGGCGGCCGGGCGATAGCTAGTCACAGGTGCTGGGCGCAGATAGAAAAAATCATGAGGTTTTGGCGAAAGCCGTCTCCTACTTTGACTGCTTCTTCATCTGCGACTCACCGAGATCTGTAAGTGCCACCCCCACCAGACCACTCCTAATCAGCGTCCACCAGTGGCCCCACATGGACTGGCTGTCCTCGCGGGTGGACTGGATGCGAGCGCTGCGCCCGTCGCTGTCCTCGTTGACGGCGGCCACGTTGGCAAAAAGCGAGATCAGATCCTTATCATCGCCAGTTTTATCCAGCAGGTTGATGCGAAAGCCTTTGTAGTCCGCGGTGAGTTGGCCGCTACCGCTGCGGGCGTCCGCGCGGAAGTCGAAGGCGAGGCGATTGAGCTGGCCTTTTTCTATGCGGAGCTTGGCCCAGGGTTCGACGAAGTCGTTGATGCGGGTGAGGTCGAGGCCCTCGGTTGACGCCGCGAGATCGTAGGGGACGCCAGCGCCGTTGGGCCAGTTGATGTTGACCTTGACCGGGAGCTTGCCCTCGAACACCGTGCGGATGTCGGCCGTGGCGCGCGGGGCAGGTTTTGGCGAAAGCCCCTTTGGCGCCGTATAAACATCGTACAGACTCGCATAGGTGTCCTCGAAGGAGAGCTTCACGTCGGAGTCCTTCGTAATGCGGCGGTAGTCGACACGCGCACGCTCGACGGTGACCTTGTCGAGCGCGATGGCCAGCGGGAGTTCGTGGAGTTGGACGAGCGCGTGCGGGACGCGGGTGTTGTCGCGCTCGGAAGGGATCGTGAGGTTGGTGGTCGCCTCGAGGTCGAAGCGCTCGACGGTGGCCTGTTTTGCCGAAAGGCGCCCCTCCCGCCACGCTGCCTCGATGTCGAGGTCCGCGAGGGCGACTTGCTCCGCGGCGATGATGAGGGTGAGGCGGGTGCGCTGGCGACTTTGCGTCGAATCGGTCGGACCGTAGCGCAGGCCGTCGACCACCACGCTGCGCTTACCATAATTGAGCACCGCGCGGTCGAGGCTCACGACGCGATCCATGCCGGGCACGGCGTATTCGAAGGCGTTGATGCGCATCTCGGCGTCGGCAATCCCGAGGTCGGGACTGCTCGAATCTGGGTGCGTAAGGATGTCGACCAGGAGCAGTTCGGCCTCAGGAATCTCGATGGTGGTGGCCGGCGTGGGGCGGCGCAGCGACAGGCGCATACCGCGCAGGTCGAGACTATCGAGTCGCAGGTCGACCCCGAGCTTGGGGCTGCCGGAGCTTTGCTCTCCGCTGCCGGACGGTGCGGCGAGGAGCACGTCGGCCGTGAGGCTGTCGGTGCGAAAGGTCCGCGCGCGGTAAGTCCGCTTTCGCAAAAACTCACCGAGGCGAAAGTCGTCCAGCAGCACTTCGGTAGCTTCGAAGTCGAGCCTACCTGGAGGTCCGTCGGCGAGCGCCAAAAAGTCACTGTCGCTAATTTGGGGGCTTACGCCAAAACTCGCCAATCGCAGCCTCGCCCCGCGGCTGTCGAACTCGGCGCTGGCGAACTCGACGACGTGGACGCTGTCGGGGGGTTCGTAGCGCGCCCCGCGAACGCCAAGCGTGAAGGATTTGTAGACCTCGGTCGGCTGTTTACGCACCGAGAAACTGTCGAGCCGCAGATCGCGCACGGTGAGGTCGAGCGCATCGACGGACAGTTCGGAGTTGGCGGAGTCTAGCGTGTGACCCCAGTCCACGTAGGCGTCGGTGATCTGGACCTCGGCGATCTGGAGGGCGGACATTTGCTCACCGAGCGGGCCGTTGCTGGCGGTGGTGTTGCTGCTGTTGCCGACACCCCCGTCACTCGTCGTGTCGTCGTCTGAGGACTCGTAGGTCGTGAGGCTAAAACGAGGTTTGTCAATCGCAAACAGGTCTGCCTTCAGGTGTCGCGAGAAAATGAGCGACGACCAACTGATGCCGGAGAGTTTGGCGTTGGCGAGTTCGGCGGCGACTAGGGTACCCGCAGTCATTCGGGCGGCGCTGTCGAGCTGGCCCTGGCGGTTGGTAGGCTCGAAGGTGACGTCGGCGGCGCTGATGGTGCCAGACCAGAGGGAGAGGTCAAGGTCGCCGAGCTCGAGTTCGTATTGCCCGGCGGAGCGCTCGTCGACGAGGGTCTCGAGGCGGGATTTGGCGATGGGCGGGAGCCAGAGTCCGGCGGTGAGCACGGTGACAATGGCGAGGAGCAGGAGGGCACCGAGAGCGATGCCGATGTACTTGAGGATTTTGGATGTTGTGCTCGACGCCATCTCGCGAAGCTAACAGGCTATTGGGGGATGATTGCGTGTGGGAGGTGCGGGTGGAGGAGGGAAGGGCTGTGTGCCTAACGGAGTAGAGACAACGGAGTTAGCTTTTGGGGAGCATGGGGTGATTGTGATCATCGGTGTAATTACAATAAGGAGGACAGGACGCTTCACCGCTTTAGAATAAAGCAAGTCCATTTTGATAAGGACTTTTATAGGTCAACTTGCTGCAGGGCATCGAGAGAATACCTGGGAACGATTGAACTAATAGCCTCTTAAATTCACAGAGTCTCTTTCAAACGTGGCTAGCCCTCTGAGACTAACGGATGGAAGGGAGTGGTTGAGAGTAGTTGAAGGCCATCAAGCGCGAAAAACGGCGCCAACTCCATATTTTGTACGTTGAACCGCAGATTCTAGACAGAAAGTCTTAATACGTTTGTTTTATGACTGATACCTACTTGCGATCGCTAACAATGGCCATGGCGCTCATCAGCGCATCTGCCACCGCCTTGTCCCAAATAGTGACTCAACACGGTAGCGAGAGTATACTTGCAATCCAATCACTAGGTGCTGATTCATACATCGCGGGAGGACGGAACGGCACACTCACGAAGAGTTTTGACCGTGGGCTCACCTGGGTTTCAAGCCCTACGCTGCCATTTGCAGCCGGAACTATACATAGACACATCTCCTTCGCAGACTCTACGCATGGCTGGATCTCTAGTGGGGGTCGAATCGCAGAGACTACAGACGGTGGACTGACCTACACAGAGAGGGTAGTACCTGGAAGTGGTTTGATCACAGATGTAGCTTATAATGACTGGGATCAAAGCTACATCGTGCAAGGAGGGGCGCTATACAGACAGCGAACCGGATGGGGCTGGAGTCAACAACTCTTTGCCGGGCAGCCAATGACCGCTCTAGAGTGTGTGGCTTCGGAGCCGCTATTCGGTTGGACTGCCGTTGCTGGATCAAACGGCCTAGTCTATACAAAAGGGGGTGATGCAGCAGATTGGTTTGACCAAAGTTTACATGGTACCAATGCTATTGATGTGCACGTAATAGACATTTTACGAGCCGAAAACCAAAATTATATTGTGGCGGCGTCTAAATCTGGAGAGATCGCGTTCAATAGTAATTCAGTCGGCAATGGGTGGCGTATTTCAAGTATTTATAGTGTTGATTCAATTTATGATGTAAAACTTGTTGGACCTGATAGGTATTATGTCGCTACTTCGAATGGTGTTTGGTTTACAAATAATGGCGGCCAAAGCTATGCGCGTTTGACGGCAGCGCACGTTGGCGTAGTTCGCAAGGTGCATCTTGACGAAAGTGGATTAATAGGAGTTGGTGACAACGGATTGATCCTGACATTGCCCTTTCCAGATGTTCAATGGCCGTCTCTTAGTGTATTTATGACCCCTGGGAGATTGAGTCATGATAATGGCTGCCTAGATATTACTTCGAACGCTATAGACTTGTTCGTTCGATACAATCAGTGGCAAGAACGTGACAGAATGACAAGTTTCGAGTTACAGGTAAGGGACGCGATTGCAGATTCATTAGTAAAGTCCTTCATTAGACCCCCGCTCACTACTAGAATTGATACGCAGCTTTACGAAGCTTGGCAGTTTGACGAAGTAAGTTTTCGAGTTAGAGCACTGCGTGGTCGCGATGTTGGTCCTTGGTCTGATGTGATTCGTGAGACTCTTGAACCAGTAGGTTATGATTGCCCCTTTCCGCCAGTGATAGTTGAGGCTGGTGAAGGGGGGGTCCAGCAAAACTCGTGTGCGAATACAACCGATTCGGTTGTCCTGTTCGCACGCTGGACTTCTGTTACTCGTTCTCAGGGATATAGAGTAACCGTGTCTGGAAAGCCTGGTGATGAGATCCTATTCTCCAAAGATTTATTACCTAGAGATACTTCTTTCACTGCGTCGATAGGCGGTCCTATTAATGTTGATTCAGTCAAGTACGTAGTGGAGTGGTTAGAGGACAATGCCACTGGTGAAGGTTTTGGTTCTTCTATGCTATCCGTACAAACCCAAGACGGAAGTTGTCTGCCTGTCCAACCTCCGACAGCTTGCGTTCAGCTAGTCAATGACCAGCTTCTCCACCCTCTCGATTCCATCCGATGGCGGCGTGATCCACATGCTGAGCGGTATGTTGTCTCTATTGAATACCCCAAAGGGGTGCATTATTTTGATACATTTACCGCAGATACGGCCGTATTTTTTCATGTAAGTTGGCCTCCGAACGACTCAATATTTGTATCTGTGCGGGCGCTCTATAGCGGAGTGTCAGGACCTACATGCGATGCGAAAGTTTTGTTCACTGCGATCGCAAACGACTGTTGGGACCTATCAATAGATAGTTTAAAGATTATATCCGCAACACCGACTGATGATAGTACCGGCCTCCGGGGGTTATACTCTTTGGTAGTGACTAATACAGGAGATATTCCCTTGCCGGACCTAGGTCATGATGGGTACACGGCTCAAGCATTAAGAAGCGCCACCTCTAATCTACGCATTAGACTAGGTTCAGGAGCAGGAGCCAGCCGTCACTCACTAGCTGGCCTATTGCCAGGACAGTCAAGGCGCATATCTTATCCCTACAATATGCGTGATACGTCGAGATATCGGTATTTATTGGTAAGCCTAAGGGCTCAGGATGGTAACGGTGGCCAATGCTCGTGGGCGAATGATACCTTACGATTGCCCGTGTCGGGCGTCTGTCTTTCCGATGCTGCTGCACACAACTACGCAGAGGCTGGATTTCCCGCAGCCTGCAAAACTTGCACCGATGGGATCCGAAACGGCGATGAAGAGGGGGTTGATTGTGGTGGCAGCACTTGCATAAGCTGTTTTGATCGACCGGCTCAGGGATGTGGTGAACTTGTGACTGTTGATCGAATTCTACCATTTGACACTATCCGGTGGAGGAGCCTTGCGGGAGCTGAAAGGTACCTTGTTCGGGTGTTTCATCCGACGTGGCGTCAGTTAGGTGCCGTGATGACAGCTGATACCACCTATGAGTTTAGTAGCGGATGGCCACCCAATGATTCGATTTACGTCACCATTACTCCTTTCAACTCTCATGGAACAGCGATGCAATGTGACGCGAAAGCCTATGCAACTGGGGCTGTGGCACCATGTTGGGATATATCAATAGATAGCCTGGCAATTATGTACGCTAGTGTAAGTGATGATGGTTCAGGACTTAAAGGACGATATCAGTACAAAGTTACCAATGTAGGACAAGATTCTCTACCGGCATTCTACTACACCATGCAGGCTTGGCGTAGCCCAGATTCTGTCCTTCGGACGTTAGTAAACGCAGGAGCGTCGGGGTCACGTATATCCTTACGTCTTGCCCCCGGAGAGTCTAGAATCATAGCAAATAATTTCCTCGTTAAGGATACTGCGACCTACAAGTACCTTCTTGTAAGTCTTGTATCGCAAGAATTAAATGGTGGACAATGCTCTTGGGCGAACGATACTTTGCGTCTTCCAATTCGTATGGTTTGCTTGAGCGATACTGCTGCTCATAACTACGCACCTGTTGGATTTCCTTCATCCGTATGTGAAACTTGCGACGATGATTTGCGAAACGGAGATGAGACAGCCATTGATTGCGGCGGTCTTGTGTGTGCGCCATGCGGCGCTTGTCCGAACTTAGATTCGGGCAGTTTGCTGGAGTTCACTACTCAACATCAAATTGACTCTTTTATTACATTATATCCTAGTTGTGCTGAGTTGCCTGTGCTACTGAAATTCAGAGGGAACTCAATCGTCGACTTGTCAGGCTTTGGCTCGCTCAAGCGCGTCCAAGGACTAATCGTCGAGGGTTGTCATGCCCTACCGAATCTTGACGGCTTGCAAGCTATAAGATCTTTGCCTCGAGGTTTGTGGATCAAGTACAACGGAACTCTACATGATATATCCAGTTTAGATGGAGTAACTGGCGTGAGCCGAGTTTCCATGTCTGGGAACGCGCTGCTTAATGCTTTGCCCAATCTGGTGATGAAAGACAGTATAGACGAAGTCTTTCTAAGTCACATGCCGCTAGTCACAAATCTGCATCCGCTTGGCGATGTGAAGCAAATCCAGTTTTTGACGCTCAGGTCTATGTCAGGCTTGTCAAGCCTTGATGGTTTGGATAGTCTCTATAGCTGCTCTAGGATCGAGATTAGTCAGTGCATCAGTCTTTACGATATTAGTTCATTGCGTGGCCTGGACCCCGTCACCCCGACACTTGTCACAATTCAGGATAACCCCGTGCTCGGCGCTTGTAGCGAGGCTTGGCTGTGTGCGGTAGTGGACCAGGCCTCTGCGAACTTCAGCATTAGCGGAAACGCTCAGGGCTGTGATAGCTATGAAGACCTGCTGCATGGCTGCGGTCTCAACGACCCATCCGTGAGTTCGTCGTGGATGCTATGGGGCGGTTGGGATGGAAGCGCAGCTGGTACTGCTGTTTCAATTACTGCTGATGGAGACCGCTTCGCCTTAAGTAGTCCTGAAGATGCAGCTTCTACGGTCAGATCGGGAGCTGTCACGGTATACAGCCGCTTCGGCGGGCCGGTGGGCGGCTCGGTCCGTGGCCGTAGTGGCGCGGAACAGTTTGGTGCAGCCATCTCATTGTCCGCGGACGGTAACCGATTAGCTGTAGGAGCGCCAGCGACCGACAGTACACAGAGCCTCATGGGTAGAGTGCAGGTGTATGAGCATTTGCCAATCGGATGGACCCCGTTGGGACCAGAACTCAGTGGTGTCCAAATAGCCTCAGGATTTGGGTCGGCTATCGCGTTTTCTCGCAGTGGGAGTCGACTATTTGTAGGCATCCCTAGACAGATGACACCTTCTGGAATTGGAGAGGTGGCTATTTACGATTGGAATGGCAGCATTTGGCAGCAGACTGGCTCAATAGCCGGCATCGGTCCAGAGAAATTTGGAAATTCGTTAAGCGTTTCGTACGATGGAATGACTGTCGTTGTCGGGGCGCCTGATAATCGAGAACTTACCTATGGCGGTGGTGCCGTTCGTGTGTACAGTTCCGATGGAACCTCTTGGGGTCAAGTGGGCAACACTATTTTTGGGGATCATCAGTGGGGTCACTTCGGTACTTCTGTTGCTATAGATTCAATAGCTACGCGAATGGTCATCGGACAGCCTTCATATGACCTGTCGCGGATCTACGGGTCGAAATACAGTCATGGCAGTGGTCGAGCACAAATTTATAATTGGAATGGAGCTGAATGGTCACAACTTGGAAGTGATCTCGTGCCTCTGACACCTTATGGTAACGTTGACCGTTTTGGTGCCCAAGTAGCCATTTCTTCAGCCGGAGACCGCGCTAGCGTATCTGCAGATTGGGCTCATCTCCAACTCAACCAGGCCGGCCTCGTTCGTAATTATGATTTTCGCCGAGGGGAGTGGTCTCCTTCAACAGTTGCCATCAATGGAAGACAACCATTCGAACGGCTCGGCTCCTCGCTTGCCCTATCAGCCGATGGTCGCACGCTTGTAGTTGGCGCCCCTGGCTTTGACACGGTTGGAGCTACCAATGCAGGACGAATGATCCTCTACCACCTCCCTCCACTCGACACTCTCACCACCCCCAACGCGACAGCTACGACGCTTGCTAGCTCCCCCATCACCTCCCCCTTCCCCTCCGCGCGCGGCTGGGGTGGATACCAAAGCTCCACTTTCGGGGCCCGGGTGGCTTTAGATCAGTCTGGTTGTCGAATGCTCGTCAGTCACCCGACCGCCGCCCTCGGTGCCGGCGGAGTGGCCATGTATCGCCGCGGTGATAATGGCTGGGAACTAGATGGCGATGTAAAACTCGGTACCGGTACAGGAAGTCATGTCGGTAGCATCATCGCTATCGCGGGCAATGGACTTCGCTATGCATATGCCAAGCGAGCAGTGGCCGATCCCCTCGATTCGATGCTCACTGTGCACGTTATGGCTTGGGACGGCACGCTTTGGGCGCCCCTCGGTCAGGCACTCACCGCCCAGGCTTCGGATACGAGTCTAACCAGTTTTGGCGAAAGCCTTGGGCTTGACCTCACCGGTGAGCGACTAATCATTGGCTCCCCGGGCGATGACGAAAATGGTCGTAACTCGGGTAAGGTGACGATATACGAGTTGGTAGACGATGCATGGCAGTCTATGGGACCTCAGATTAAGGGCTTCGCCGCAAATCAGCGCCTCGGTTACAGTGCGGCGATAGACCTCAACGGTGAGACACTAGCGATTGGAGCGCCTGGGTTCTCCGTAGCATCACCGAACGCTGGGGCGATCAAGGTCTACCGTTACAATGGGGCCGCCTGGAACGACGCGGGCGGCTTCATTACCGCTTCCGCTACCGATTCCCTCTTTGGTAGTGTGATCAGTATGTCTGGCGACGGTAGCTTGCTTGTTGCTACAACTTTGTTGCGTGGACAGCCGGGCGTGTCGACATCCGTCAAAACGTTCGACCTGAATGTATTATCCTTTTCTGGTACTCCCTCGTCACTACTGTCCCCACACGCCGGAAGCGGTTTTGGCGAAAGCCTGACCCTCAGTGATGACGGAACACGCTTTGCCGTATCTATCCCAGGACTTAGTGCCGCACCGACGAGTACGGCGCAATCTCAATATGCCATCGGGCGCGTTGCGCTGTACGAACGCACGGGAAGCGTTTGGCGACCACTACAGCAATCCCCTGCAGGCGCAACAGCATCCACGCAACTCGGTGTAGCCGTGGCGCTCTCTGGCAACGGCGAGCACTTAGCAGCCGGTACGGGTGCTGGGGTGCTCCAGACTTTTGAGGTCACGGACGCTGCATTGGGGCAGGTTGTAGAAGTTTGCCCAGCTGAAGTGTCTGCCACAGCAAGGCTCAGTGGACTGTTAAGCGTCGATGGTCAGATGAGTGATTGGCTGCGAGCAGGGGGTCAACTCCCGGCGGCAGAGCCTTTGACTGCACAGGGCGCACAGGTTGACAATGCCGGAGCTACGCTGGCTCAAAAAGGGCGGATGTTAGTTAAAACCGGTGCCTCCGCTCCTGTAGATTGGATTTGTTTGGAGTTGCGTGATGCCAATCAAGTGGCAAACGTCGCATACTCTTTTGTAGGGATACTCACCCGCGAAGGCGCGATTCTCGATGCGGAGAGTGGTGGACCAGTACGGCTTACAGGCGTCACGCCAGGGCAGTACTACCTTGCTGTGCAGCACCGCAACCACTTGGGCGTTCGCTCCAGCGTACCGGTAACTGTAAATAGCGGAGGGCTTTCCTTCGACTTTACAGATGCCACGCAGTTGTACGGTACCAATGTCCTACTCGAAGTTGGTGGATACGGAGGTCTTATCCCTGGCGACGCCAACGGTGACGGTACTGTCAATGCCGTGGACTTGAACGCTTCCTGGCGCGTCCAGAACGGTCAGCAGTTTAGCTACCCTACGGGTTCAGCAGACTTCAACGGAGATGGCACCGTCAACGCAGTAGACCTCAACTCATTCTGGCGACCGAACAACAGTCGTAGCGACCAAGGATTGCGAGACTAACTTCATGCACCGCGTGGGCGCACTGAGCAGTGCAACGGAGCAATATGCTTCGCTAATACTCCCTGCCCACTGTGGAAGATACCCACTATCTATTATCGATTCTGGTAGCTGATTCAACCTGAGTTCGCAGTTCGCCCGGTGGAATTGGTAACCTGCAAGCCTGATCTCGTAGTTCAGGTAATTTCCTCCCAAGCGGCCAACTCTATGGTCTGGCCATGTCCGACCTTGCACAGCAAGCAACAACTCATGAAGAAAGTTTTACAACTCATTGCCTCTGCGTTCCTCTGTGGGACGAGTTACCTGGCTACCGCTCAAACGTTTTGCGGCCGAATCGTACAAATCGAAAGCACAGCTACCAGCTATACGATCGGAATCGAGCTTCAGGGTTCGCGTGATTTCGGGATCGGCTCCGGTAATCTGGTGGTCGACTATGATCGCGCTGCGCTTGCGGATCCAACGCTCGTAACGACTTCGCTGCCTACAAATTTTCCGGGTACGCCATTTCGACAGTACAATACGAGTGTTACGGACCCTACTCCAGGCTTGAGCTTCAATATTGAGCTATTGCTCGTAGATGCCGGTAAGACACTGACCTCTGCCCAACCTCTACAACTAGCGACAATCTCGTTTTCGCGAAAGCCTGGGGTAGCAATTAAGAAAGATTTTAGTTTTGTCTATGACGGCTCGTCGAGGGGGACCGTTCAATTTGTTGACGATGAGGCTACGCAAGTGTTCGCTACCAGCCCCGCTTGCTTAGTAGGACTAAGCGCTGATGTAAGTCTGCCTGTAGAGTTAGTAAGCTTTGATGCTATTGCTATCGTCAGCAATGCGCTACTATCCTGGACAACAGCTGCCGAAGTTAACAACCATGGTTTTTCTGTAGAGCACAGTTGGGACGGTACTTCGTTTCAAACCATTGGCTGGGTGGATGCCAAGGGAAGTGATTCGGAGTATGCACACGTCCATGACGCTCCAGGTGCGGGCACCCACTACTACCGTTTACGCCAGCGAGACCTCGATGGCGCTGAAGAACTGTCGGATGTACGCGCCGTGACGTTTGAAGCGGATGTTTCGGAGACGAAATTGCTTCGGGCTTGGCCAAATCCAGTGAGTGCGGACCTCTTTGTACAGTTGACCGCTCCTGCGAATGCTGAGTTGGTTGATGCGCTGGGCAGGGTGGTGTGGCAGGGCCGACTCACTTCAGAAGGGTCTATCGATATGGGCGCTCATGCGGATGGTATCTATTTTTTAAAGGCTGAAGGCTATCAACCCACGCGGGTGGTCGTAAGGCAGTAGATTATAATTGTGAGGCTCAGCGTTTCCAACGCTGAAGTTTAAACTTGTCCTGGCGAGAGCAGATCGGAGGTCGGTTGCATCCCTGGCGCGCTTTGCGGCGCATCTCCTACAGCTCGGGTTGTCCGGGTCCCGAGCGGTCGACGAGCTGGAAGTAGGCGAAGTATCGATAGCGGATACAGACTGCTAATCCCTTGTATAACAATAGATTCAAATCCCGTTCCCCCACGTAGTCTTGATTCACGACCAGGGTCTGTCCCGCAGGTCTAAGCGCTTGGGCGCCTCGTCGAAAAGGGCGATGCGCTCGTCGTACAAGGACGTGTCCTTCTCTGCGAGGTCGTGTTTGATTAGCGGCGTCGCCACGCCCTGGTACACGACGACGAGCATGAGCAAGATCTCCTACCCCTGGCCGCGCTGCCACGAGGTCCCGTCGAGGATGAGGTAGGCGGACTCGAGGCACAGGAACCGCAGGCAACAGGCGACGACATCGGTCGCGGCGTAGTCGTCGAAGAAGCGGACAAGGCGCTTGTTGTGGGACAGAGGGTCGGTGCCGGGGGCGTCGAGGATAGTCCCGAGGGCGCAGCGGGCCTTGTAGAGACACATAGGCTTTGTGCGCAGAACCGCGAGCGTGGTCGTGATGGCATTTTTGAGGCCGATCAGGGTGTAATCCCGGAGGAAAGGCTCTAGCTCGTGGAGTAGCGGCTCGGGGAGAATCTTGTTGTCATTTTAAACTACATGGTCATCGTCTCAGACCGTTGCATTTAAAAATGTATATCGATATGGGAAGCAAAATTTTACGGAAACAGTGCGAGTGAGACTACTTACCTATTGCTAGTCCAATCTGTAAATTTTTACTTCTTCACAAACCGTTTCGCTACCTCCTGGCTATCCGTCCGTATGGAGGCGAAGTACATCCCAGAAGGGAGTCCGCTAATATCCACTGTAGTAGAGCGAACAGGTCCAAGGACTCTCTTACCAGCAAGGTCGAAGATTTGAACAGCCGGACGAACGCTTCCCTCTACAGTCAAGAAACTGCTAGCTGGATTTGGGAAAATTTGGATACTTTCAGTAAGCGGAATCAATACTTGCACGGTCTGTGAATAGCTCGTCGACCCGTCGTGATCTACCTGTCTTAAGCGATAATAATTATTGTTGTCTGGAGGGGTTTGGTCGTAGGCAATGTAGTCTGTAGCCGCCCTCGTCGTGCCAGCGGCATCAACTGAATCAATGGATAGCCAAATATGCCCATTGCTTGATCGTTGAATCTCGAAGTAGGCACTGTTGGTTTCGGAGGCAGTGGACCACGCTAACAGGACCGCGCCTTGACTTGTAAGGTTTCCCGTAAACGATGTCAATTCGACGGGCATAGGTGCATTGAGCTCGAACTGCCGTTGAAAGGTGTTCCCTCGGTAATCTACTTCGTATGTCCAGGTACCGAATGGGCCTGACGTAGGTAAGATATAGTTAATGTACCAATAGGCTTGCGTATAATCTTGAGAAGATGTGAGCGTAAGAGAATAGGCTACGCTCCCGTCGGGTCTGCGAATCCTATTTATATGTTGATCATCCTTTAAAATGTCTTGAAAGTACGCTGCAAGAATAGCGGTCTCACCCGGTGCGAAAGCGTTGCTGATATTCGGGGATTCAGCCGTTCCGGGGCACCCTAACTGCGGTATGCTGTGGTGCGTTAGCAATGTATTCAATGTCGGTTCACGGTATGGCTTTTGCTGCGCCCACCAGCTAGTACTGTTCGTCCCGTTACAAGACCCATTATAAGGGTCAATTAGGCTATTGGTATTATCGTACACCTCAAAATGAAGGTGAGGAGCAGTCGAGCATCCAGAACTACCGACGATGCCTAGGTATTCGCCTCGGGCAACAGATTGTCCTATCGCCTTGATCGTTACAGTATTCTTCTTTAGGTGACCATACCACGCTTTAGAGCCGTCCGTATGCTGAATGTATACGGCATTCCAGTCGTTGGACACGCATCCACAATTTCGGTCGTAGAAACCGTCGGTTTTCCCAATAATTATACCGGGTGCAGCCGCTATCACCTCCACTGCATTATTGTCGAAAAGCATCCATTCAAAAGGCCAAGTCACGATATCTACACCATTGTGCTGATCGTATGTTCGAGCGCCACAGGCGTAGTCCCGGACGCCCTGCGCTCTGTTTTGGTCAACAAAGTTAGATATAGCGTAGTAATTGTTGTAGTCTAAGCTCGCGGATGCTCGTAGCGGCCATGTGAATATTACAGCTTGGTTCTTTTCCTGCCTATGGCCTTTGGACGTTTTCTGAAGTCCTAACATGGCCACATTGTTCTGCAATTCTGCTACAATGCTCTCATGGCGCTCCTCGGAAACGCATGCGTTTTGCTGGCGATTGACGTAAGCTTCGCCCTCGAACACGACGGTTGGTATCTGAGCGCTCGTAATAAGTGCGGAGCCGAGAACTCCGGAAAAAATTATAGACTTTAACCTAATCACTAGAATCTTCATGTGCTGTCGTCATTCATGCCTGCGAGTAAGCCTGCTATGCCAAGGTAGTGCAACATCGCCTTATATCGGTCTTCGGCCGGGTCTATTCATCGGATGTCCGGCTGAACTACCAATACAGATAGTCAGAATACCTTTTCCACAATTACTTCAGCATCGGCAGAGTCGCCATGAGTGCCAAAATCGATCTGTCCGTACGCAAAATTCTGCCGCAGTATTAAACAGCTATCGCCTATTGGTCCCGTACCAGTCACCCCCACCCATACTTTACCGTATGTCCATCGCCTAGCGCTTCCTGATACTCCGCCCCCAAATCCTTCAAAAACGACCCCATCAACTCACTTCCCTTGCCCAGTCCCCCGCACCACACCGTCTCGCCCAGGACCGTTGTCTGCATACATCACCTCCACTCGCCCTGCCACCCGTTTTAGCGATAGCTGAATCCTCGGGTCCGCCACCTGCGTCGAGTCGTTGAAGGCGTACTTGATTGAGTTGGTGATCAACTCATGCAACACCAGCGCATTTGCCGTCGCCTCCCGCGGACTTACCTCCACCGGCTCGGCATCGAGTTCGATGTCGAAGGGTACTGGACTCGCTTCCCGTAGGCGCTCGGCAATCTGCGTAAAGAGCTCGTCGAGGCGGACGTTGTCGCCCTCGTGCTGGACGAGGTAACGATTGAGTGTATTGAGAGCTAAGAGTTGGGTTTCCGACTCGCCTAAGATTTCCTTGAGTCTCGGGTCGGTGATCTTGCGCTGTTGGTTGCGGATCAGGCGGTAGGCGAGGTTGATCTGGGAAGCGGCACGGTGGTTGAGTTCGCGATTCAATACTTCGACTTTACCGTTCTGTTCTCTAAGCTCATTGGTTTGGTTCTGTAAAATTCGCTCGCTCTTAGAAAGCTTTGAGTTTAACTCATTTGACTTCGCGTTTGCCTCCTTAGTTATGCGGAGGGCCTTACGGAGCCGTAAATATAGAAGTCCTAGACCTAACAACAACAGGCCCGATAATGTCAATAGGGCGAACTGTCTGCGGTTGACGGCCGTGGATTGCTGTAGACGCTCAGTTTGTTGTTGCTGTATCACATCAGCAAGTTCGCCTTCGCGCTGAAGTGTTCGAAGATACGCCCGTTTTGCATTGAGATTTGCTTCGTCTCGTGTCTTATTAGCGTATATTCTGCTATTAATTTGATGTGCACTATCTAGGAGGGCTGTAAATTTGGTAGAAGGTCCATTCTGTCGCTCTACAAATATATCGGCATTTAAAATTGTTGATTTTTCGAGATCTGAAAGATTTGACGGTACATCTTTATAAGTGCTCCCAACCTCACGAAGATATTTTTTGGTTAGATCTACATCTTTCATTTGCAAAGCGGCCTTAATTAAAGATATGAGGATCGTCTCATGCGAACTTGCGTACTCTTTAATGTCAAGGCGGCTTCTCAATTCTTCAAGTCGTCGAATTCCTTCTTGTTCTGCTCCTGGTCGCTTCCAAGCCGCAGATGCAGCATTGATGTCGGCCATCAGCTGTACCCTCTTATCTCCAGTCAAGTAAGCTTGCTCGCGGGCTTTCTCGAAGAAGTATACAACTGAGTCGATGCTATCATCGCCAAGCTTGTTTTTAGCTCTCCCCATTTGGCTGTAGGTGCTCCATAGAATGGAGGAGTCTCCCTGCGCCAATGCCTCAACGGCGCGTAGTGCCTCCATTGCTTCCTGAGGAAGATCTAAAGATATGTAGCCGCTTGCGATTCCATTTTTTGATATCGATGCCTTTTTTTTGTCCCTAAATGCCACTGCTAGTGCAGCGCTGTGCTCAAATAGGCTAATTGCTTGAGCAACAGAGTCTTTGATCGTCAAAATAATTCCTGAATTATAAATTGCACTAATTAACCTATTAGTATCCCGGTCTGATTCATAGAACGAGGCAGCGTTTCTAAAGCTCTTGCCTGCTGAGTCCAATTGGTTAGCCCTTCCGTAGAGCGTTCCTAGAACATTACTTATTTTTGCTTTTACTGCTTCGTTGGTCTGTGCTTCTCTCAACTCTAACAGGGAGTCAATGTAAATAGGAAGGTTTCCGTCCTTTTGCGCTCTCGCTTGGAGGCTATCTGTCCGGTCCGCTGCCTCCTGATCTTCGTCCGTATACTCCCGTATTTGGGGTTGATCGTGTTCTTCGCCTCTATCGTTCGCACAAGACTGAGTCGTTAGCAAGTGTATTGCTATCACAAACAAAATAATGGGCAGGTCCCATTTGAGCTTAGTTGCTCGCATGGGGTTTCTTACTATGAGGCTGTCTCTTTTGGCTGGCTGTGGCGACATTCTAAGCTTTATGGAGATATTAAACATTCCTGAATAGATCATATAATGAACAATTTTGTTTGCCTGCTGTACCCCCCCCCCTCAACACAACTTCCCCCGCACCCCCTCCTTAAACGCTCGCCCCACCACGATCTCCTCCCCGCTACTCAACTTCACCTTATCACTGTGCAATTCCGCCACCGCGTGGTGCGGGACAGCCACCGTGCGACTTACCTGCACGATGTCGTCTCGCTCGAACATCTCCATCGCCTCGGCGAGCGTCATGCTGAGGGCCTTCTTCACCGTCCGGTGCTCGCCGCGGAGGTGGGCTACCGTGTAGGCGTCCTCGGTCTTGAGGTAGAGCAGGTCCGCGAACTCGAGCCGCTCACGGACACGACCGTTCTTCGGGAAGGCGGCCTCCTGGCGGCGGGCGTTGAGTTGGCCGGGCGGCGGCGGTGCGAGCGGGCGGTGCTGCGGAACAGCCGCGTGCGCGAGGCGCAGCAGCGTCGCTACGTTCTTACCGGAGCTCATTTTGTCGGCGTAGTAGGCGTGGGGCTGGGCGCTGAGCCGTTGCACCACCCAATCGTCGCTGTGGTTCGTGAGGTAGACGGCGGGGATGCCGTGCTTCGCCAGGAGGATGGCCCCGATGTCGATGCCGTCGACGCGCTCGTCCTGACCGAGGTCGATGTCGAGTAGCGCGACATCGAAGGTGCGCTTTGCGAGGCAGGCCTGGGTCGCGGACCAGGTGCTGTGGTGGGCGATGTCCTCGTAGCCACAGGCCCGTAACTCTCTGACGATCTCACTCGCCACGAATGCATCGTCCTCGACGTAGAGGACGCTGATCGGTTTATTTGCTTCACTCATGGACGCAGCCTTGCAAGGTGTTCTGTGGTGCTTGGCTTTCGTAGCGAGGCACGGGCCGCTTCTGGGGATATACTCATGGCAGGTAGAATGAGCAACCGGTGACTCCTAGGTCTAATCTGGGCGTGTTCTACTTTTGCCATGTCAATCACTGGACACTGCGGCATAGGTACGCAAACGGTCTTTTGCTGACAAGCTATAGATGTGTAAAGAGTTCCTGTGTTGCCTGTTTGCTAGCAAATTTTATCCTGCAATTGCCGTGTTATGCAGCTAGTTGTCTGTTCCATGCGCTCCCGCAGTACGGTGACACGACGTACCCCTCACGATTAGAGACACTAAGGGGTTTGCATTTCAAACATATCAAATGGTTGTTGGGATACTCGTTTCCGCCGCTCAAGGCCAAAGGGTACTTCTTCATCCTCTTTGGATTCGCCTTGCGTTAAGGCACTACGACGAGCAAAGAAATCTGTCCATCACCCACTGTTCCCCTATATCGGGTAATCTTTATCTGTGACCAGTAGCACGCCCCTACCAGGTTGAGCATGTTCAGCTCGGGAAGGTCTTTCACGACGGACAACCGCCGTACTCGACGCTCGGTCGACTCGCTCGCTTACACGTACCTGTTCACCTTCCACAATCCTGCCCCGACACACCCCTGAGGCCACCCCGTGCAGGCGACCCCCAGTCTTGCCCTACGTGAACATCCGTAGCCGTTGCCCCCTCGTCCTCGCTATCCTCGCACTTCCGATAGCTCTCCACGCCCAAACCGGCCCTTCCGCCCCGTCCACCGCCTCATGTGACGCCCGCATCACTGCCATTATCGCAGAATTACGAGTCCCTGGCATGCAGATCGCAATTCCAAAAGATGGCATGCTCGTCTACACGCGGACCTTCGGGTATGTCCACCACGCCGGCAGTCCCGTCACTCGTCGTGTCGTCGTCTGAGGACTCGTAGGTCGTGAGACTAAAACGAGGTTTGTCGATCGCAAACAGGTCTGCCTTCAAGTGTCGCGAGAAGAGGAGCGACCACCAGCTGATGCCCGAGAGTTTGGCGTTGGCGAGTTCGGCGGCGATGAGGGTACCGGCAGTCATTCTGGGCGGCGCTGTCGAGTTGGCCCTGGCGATTGGTAGGCTCGAAGGTGACGTCTGGCGGCGCTGATGCTGCCGGACCAGAGGGAGAGGTCGAGGTCGCCGAGCTCGAGTTCGTACTGCCCGGCGGAGCGCTCGTCGACGAGGGTCTCGAGGCGGGATTTGGCGATGGGCGGGAGCCAGAGTCCGGCGGTGAGCACCGCGACGATGGCGAGGAGCAGGAGGGCGCCGAGGGCGATGGCGATGTACTTGAGGAATCTTGGGGGCTACCGACTCGGACATGTGGCGGAAGGTAGGGGGTAGGGTGTTGGGGGAGATTTGTCGAGGGATATGTAGCATCGGTGGACAAATCCTTCTTGAGTGCTGCGTCTGCTGCGAGGCCGGTGCGCCGCGACCTACGCGGTAGCGCTTAGCGTCTTGGCGTACTTCGCTTAGCGTCTTTGCGATAAAAAACCGTCGTGAGTCCGCCTTCACTTCACCACCACCGCGCTAGGCGCAAACCCAATCCTATGCGCCCGGGCCACCACGGACTTGCCCTTCACAGACTTCAACGGCTCACCCCAATACGGTTTCCAATTCCGGCAATCCCCGGTGGTGGAGTAGCAGTACTCCAGGATGGCGGCTGGGTTCGGACTCGTGACGATCACTTGGCCGTCGGCAGTGGGCGTGATCTCCGGCATTGGTGTGACGGGCATGCGGTCGAGTTGGCCGCCCCACCAGTTTCGGACCATGTCGCGTTCGTCGAGGGCGCCAAGGTCACCGACTTCGGCGAGGTGTCGGTCGAGGGCGAGGGTAAGGCGCTGGCGAGTTTTGGCGAAAGCCGGATCATCGGCCAGGTTGCGCAACTCGTGCGGATCGGCGTAGGTGTCGAAGAGTTCGACGGAGTCCTTGGTGGGGCGGAACCACTGCGCCTGAGCGGGCGTGAGGGTGCCATTTCTGTTGCCAGCGATCAGCGACTGCATGGAAGCCATCTGCTCGCGGTAGGCGACGGCGAGGTAGTAGGGCTGGTCAGGCTTGTAGTTGCGAAGCAGCTTGTAGCGCTCGTCGCGCACGGCACGGATGCGATCGTAATGTTCGTCGAGGCGATCGCTGGCGGCGAAGACGTACGCTTGCGGCGCGTTGTCGGTGCGCGCGAAAGTGACGTGACCCTGGATGATCTCCGGGACTTCGAGACCAGCCATCGCCAGCGTGGTCGGCATAAAGTCCACGAAGCTCACGAGGGCAGAGTCGATCTCCCCGGCGCGGTAGCCGTCGGGCCAGCGGACGATCATCGGCACGCGCAGGCCGCTGTCGTACAACAGGCGCTTCTCGCGCGGGAGCGGTCCGCCGTGGTCGGTGTACCAGATAACGATGGTATTGTCGAGCAGGCCGTCGGCCTCGAGGCGGTCGAGCAGGAAGCCGACCTGCTCGTCCATGGTCTGGACGTTGCGGTAGACGCGGCGCATGTCGTCGCGCGAAGCCTCGTCGTCGACGAGGTAGGGCGGGAGCGTGACGGCGAGCGTGGGATCGATGGGCGGGCGCTGGTCTTCGGGGAGTTTGGAGTCCCACTTCAGGTCGAGGGTGGCGCTGTCTGGGAAACCGGTCTTGAAGCGGTAGTGCAGCTGGTCCGCGCCCCAGACCTGGCTCTCGTGCGTGACGTTGAAGTTGTAGACGGCGAAAAAGGGCTGTGACCCGGTGCACGATTGCGGTAGTCGGCCAGGGGACTCGTATCGTCCCACGCGCTGGCGGGCTGTCGGAATTGGTAGTCGGTCTTGTCGTTGTTGGTGACGTAGTAGCCGGCCTTGCTCAAGTGTTGCGAGAGCATGAGTACGCCTTCCGGCAAAACAGCTCCGTACTCCGGCAGGCCGAGGCTGGCCAATTGCGCCACGTTGAACTGCGTGCGCATATGGTGCGCGCCGATGGAGATGGGGTACATCCCCGTGGCGAGGGCGGCGCGCGACGGCGAGCAGACCCCGGCTACCGAAAAGGTGTTGGGATAGCGGACGCCTTCGGCGGCGAGGCGGGAGAGGTGCGGCGTGGCGATGGAGCTGTCGCCAAAACTCGGGAGCCGCGCGGACAGGTCTTCGGCGACGAGCCAGACGATGTTGGGGCGGCGAGGGGCGGCGGTAGCGTCCGTGATGGAGACAGGACCGGAAGTAGCCTGGCAGGCCCCGAAGGCAAACAGTAGGAGTGTGCTCAGCACCGCACTGAGCCGAAAGGAGAGTCTCATGCGGGAAAAGGTACGGGGCCTCCGTGTGGTAGGTGACTTACTACCGACTGATCTGACGAACCGACTGTTCACTTTTCTACGGTATCCCGATAGACGATTGAGGCAGTCCACTTCCCGCTGCCCAGAAAACGATCTACCATGCCGATAACGACTAACTTCAGCCAGGCCGTGGCAATGCACCTGTCCGCCTTTTGCTGCGTCTGCCTCAGCGCTTTCGCCTCGGCCCAAACCGGCCTCGCCGGACCCGCCACCACCTCCGCCGATGCCAAGGTGGCGGCGTTTATGAAGACCTACAACGTACCCGGTATGCAGGTCGCGATCGCCAAAGACGGCAAGCTCGTCTACACCCGGGCCTTCGGGTCCGCCGACCTCGCCGGCACCGAGCCGATGCAACCCTACCACCGCCAGCGGATCGCGAGCGTCTCGAAGCCGATCACCGGGATCGCCGCCATGAAGCTCGTCGAAGCCGGCAAGCTCGACCTCAACGCCAAGGTCTTCGGGCCGCAGGGTCTACTCGCCACGGACGCCACTTTCGGAAGCGACGGTTTTGCCGACAGGCGCATCTACGACATCACTGTTCGCATGCTGCTCGAGCACCGGGGCGGCTGGGACCGAGGCGTGTCCTGCTTCCCGAATCCAACCGCGCCCTACGCTTTTCGGGCCGGGGGCTGCGACCCGATCGATGTCCCGCTCTACGTCACCGCACAAATCGGGGCGCCAAACCCGATGCAGCGGCGCGACGCCATCGCCTTTCTACTCGAGAAAGGGCTCGACTTTGCGCCGGACGCCAAGTACGCCTACTCCAATATTGGCTTTCTGGTGGTAGCCGAGGTGATCGAGGCGGCAAGCGGGATGTCCTACGACGCGTACGTCCGCACACAGGTAGGCGCGACGGCCGGAGCACACGATATGGCCCTGGGCCGTGATCTGCTCGCAGAGAGGCTACCGCGCGAGGTAGAGTATAAGGGCAACGGCTACATGGGGCTGGCTGCCGATGGATCCGGTGCTGCGGTGCCGTACACCTACGGCGCGATCACCGTCGAGGCCATGGACGCGCACGGCGGCTGGGTGATGAGCGCGGCCGACCTGGTACGCGTGGTCCTCAGCGTAGATGGCTACCCCTCGAAGCCCGACCAGCTCTCGGCCACGAGCATCAGGACGATGACCACGCCCAACAGCCCTACGGATAAATTTTACGCTAAGGGCTGGTCGGTGAATTCAGCCAACAACTGGTGGCACCTCGGCAGTCTCCCCGGTACGAGTAGCGCCGTGGTCCGCACCGGGGACGGCTACGTCTGGGCCGTGATCGCCAACTACCGCGACCTCGGCAACGACTACTTCGCGGCCCTCGACAACCTGGTGTGGAACTGTCGGCGCGACGTGAGCAACTGGGGCTCGGCGGATTATAGCCTCCAGCCCGCCGAGACGGTCGCGCAGCTCGACCTCATCCGTCGCACCGGTGCCACGGCAAGCTTGCGCGCGGAAGCATCCCCGACCTCGTCGGTGATTATCGTCGCGAGCGAAGGTTCGACGGCGAGCGACTATCCTCTGGACGGCACGGCGTACACCCTTGGGCAGGAGCTGAGCGCTCGCGGGAGCAGGGTGGTGTACGTCGGTCCGGGCGGGGCCAACGTGAGCGTTGCGGGCCTCCCTACCGCGGACCGCGTCTACCTCCGGGCCTTCGCCTACGATAGCCCCGCTGCCGCCGGCGGCGTGCCGCTCTATCGCCTAGCCGACGGAGCCGAGCTGTGGCTCGATGGTGTGTCTGGCGCGAGTGACCTGCGTCTCAACGCTGCGCTGCGCGTGGGGCCTTCGCCAGCAATCGATCGCCTGGTCGTGAATCTCGATATTCCAAACGGCGACTTCGTCTACCGGGTGGTGGATGTGTTGGGGCGAGTGAGTTTTGGCGGAAGCCTTACGGCCGGCCGGACCGAACTCAACGTGGCCTCCTTGCCTACGGGCATGTACCAATTGGTGTTGGAGGATCACGGCGAGGTGGTTGGCCGGAAGAGTTTCGTGAAGGGCTGAAGGAGCAAGAGATAGGTTTAGCGAAAGGAATAACCGCCTCCGATGATGCTTTTATAGATTAGCGCCCTTACTTGCCGTCCTCCGGGCCGCGTATGTCGCCACCGATACTCCACTTTGCTGTCACTGTTGCGCTCATAGGTTTTGGCGAAAGCCTCCTCGCCCAAACCCCCGACACCACCGCCGCCACCCTTACCCTTTCCGCCTACGTCGACGGCTACTACGCGGCATACAGCAACGACCGACCCGCCTCGGAGCTGCAGCCGTTCACCACCGTCGGCGCGCGCAACAAGAGCATCGGACTCAACGTGGCGCAAGTCGGCGTCAAGTACGCCGCCGAACGGGTGCGGGCCAACGTCGTGCTGCACTACGGCGACATCATGAAGGCGACCTGGAGCCAGGACTTCCAGGCCGTACAGCGGGCCAACGCAGGGGTGCGGCTTGCGCCAAAACTGTGGCTAGACGCAGGCTTCTTCGCGACGCACATCGGTTCGGAGAGCTTCCTGCCGAAGAACAATATGCTCTCGCAGACCGCCGTGCTGACGTTCAACGAACCGTTCTACCAGGCCGGCGCGAAGCTCAGTTACGCGGCCACCGAGCGACTGTCACTCGAGCTCTGGGTGTTGAACGGCTACAACCGTTTCGTTGACAACAATAGCGCGAAGAGTCTCGGGCTACTGGCGGTCTTCGAGGTCAACGACGGACTTGCGTTGGGCTTCAGCAATGTCTTTGGTCGCGAGAGTGCGGACGGGGCCGCGGTAAAGCAGTTTCGCTACTACCAGAATGCCTATGTTGACTACCGCTTTGGGAAGTGGCGCTCCTTGACGGGCGTGGATTACGGTGCGCAGACGAATAGTGACCTCGCAGGAGAAGGTCGCACGGCACAGCTCGTCTCCGGGCACACGACGCTGCGTCGGGCTTTCGCCAAAACCTTTGGCGCCACGGCGAGGGTCGAGACGTACCAGGACAAACAGGGCTTCATCAGTGGGGCGTTGGACAGGCGCAGCGTGGACCCGCAGGTTTCGCTCGCGTCCGAAGGCCTGCGGTGGACGGCGTACGCGCTCGGCGGGGAGTGGGCGCCCACGGAGGGAGCCTACCTGCGCTTCGAGGCGCGGCACGTGCAGCTGGCGAGCGTGTATGATGTGTTTAATACGGGTGGGCGGACGGATCGATATCGGCGGGAGTTGTTGGTGACGGTGGGGGTAGCGATGCAGGGGGGGCAGGTCTTCTTGGATTAGCGGCAGCCACCGACCCCTCCCCTTACATCCCCTCACAATCCCCGGGCCGCTCCCCGACCCCATACTCCGCCTTCAACTCCTCCAAGCGTTGCGCGTACGTGCTTTGCTCCGCCTCCAAGGTCGCGATCTCGTCCAGCAGCGACAGGCGGCAGTCGTACACCTTGATCCGCAACTTCTGCACGCGACACTCTAGATCGGCGAAGAACTTGAACTCAAACTTCTCATTGAACTCCTCGATCTTGTTCAAGTACTCGACGCCCGCTTCGCAGTCGCCCGACAGCCCACGAATCGTCCAGTCTTTCACCTCCTGGATCTGGTCGCAGTACTGATCCGTCGAGATGTAGTCGGCCGAGAGCACGTCCCCGTCGGCGATGAACTCGTCCCACACCGTCTCGATCCGCGAACCGTTGAAGCGGTACTTCTTCTCCAGTTTGGCCAACTCCTCGATCTTGTCCTTGGTGACCGCGTCCAACCGCACCCGCCGCACCTTCTGCAGCGAGTCGATGCGCCGCGTCGAAAAGTCCGCCAGCTCGCACACGTACGTGTAGCCGTCCATGATGTACGCTTTGATGAGCGGTTCTGTCTCGCAGAAGTCGTAGCCGTAGCGCGTACCGTACTTCACCTTGTTGTCTGGCAGGAAGGCCTCCCAGGCGGCGTTGAGGTCGGCCAGGGCGGTGCTGCGCTCACCGAGGGCGTCTTCGAGGTCGATGATCTTGTTCTCGACTTCTACCTCGAGCTTTGCCCCGCTGTCCGTGCGCAATTGCCGCACCTTGGCGAGCATGTCCGCCCCCTGGCCACACACGTCGGCCCCGCCGCGCAAGAGGTGCGCTTTAATGTTCGGGGTCGGGTTGCACTTCACGGTTGGCAGCTCCGTGGTGTACCCCGGCGAAACGCCCGTTTTGACGTACGTCTCCCAGGCCTGCTCCAGTCCCGGGAGCGCATCGTAGAGCGCCGTCATTTTGGCGACCTCCGGGGCCATGCCCTCCACGTCGCGCAACTTCCAAGAGGTCTTCTCGGCGAGACGAAGGGTACGGTTTTCGAAGAGATTCTGCGCAGCGCGGATATCTCCGGCACAGAACTTCGCGTACATCATCATGTACGACACCTTGGCGAGGGTGCTCTTCTCGCAGGTCGTGCGCACAGCCTCGATGCCCTCGATCTTCTCGAGCGGCACGACGCGGGTCTTCAGGAAGGTCTTCCACAGTTCGTCCACCTGGTAATAGGCGTCCTTTTTGAGCTCCAGGCTATTGAGTTTCGCGACGAAGCCCGGGATCGCCTCGTAGACCTTCGCGTCGATTCCGTCGATCTCGCGAAACAGCTCCTCGGCCGCCGTCACGTTGCTTTGGCAGAAGTCCGAATTGAGGTTCATCAGCAGGTACTTCGTGTAGTCTTTCGCGTCGGAGATGCGGTCGGGCTTACGGAGCGCGGAGATGTTAACGATCTTGTTGTTGTCGAGGAACTCCTTCCACGTCTCCTCGAAAGACTGGGCGTGGGCGGCGGTGGCGATCAGGCAAGTGACGCAGGTAAGGGCGAAGGAGCGGAGGAAGTGGGGCATAAGGTGCGGAGTGCGTGGGACTACGCGGGTGCTAACGGCGGCGGTGCTACCTGGGGTACGTGAGCCGCAACGTTCACGTAGCGTTGTGCGGCGGCGGCGGCGGCTTTCGCCAAAACCTGCTGCCGCTGCACGGCCAGCCGCAGCCCTACACCACTATGGCGGAGCCCCGTAAGTTGAAATTTGGAAGTAAACTGCCGCATGCTCCGTACTGCCCTCAAGGTCCTCGCCGCCCTTACCCTACTGGTTTTGGCCACAGCCACCATCTTCTACCTCCGTGGACGCAATTACCCCATGTACTCCCTCGAGGCCGATGCGGCGGTGCTCGGCGACACCAGCGACTACGATGCGCTCGCCGTGCGGCTCGTCGAGCAGATGACCTTCGACGAGAAAGTCGAACAGCTCCACGGCGAGACCAACTGGACTGGCATCCCGAAATTTGCGGCTGGCTTTATTGGGCAGCGGCGCTTCCCGCACATCTACGTCGGCGGCAACGACCGACTCGGCATCCCGCCCTGGTGTCTCAGCGACGGGCCGCGCGGGGCACGGGTGTTGGCCCACGGCGTCGACGCGGTGACGACCTTCCCCGTGGCCATGGCCCGCGGCGCGACCTGGGACCCCGACCTCGAGTACCGCGTCCACGAGGTCATCGCCAAGGAGATGCGCGCCAACGGAACCAACTACGCCGCTACTCCTTGCATCAATCTCCTCAGGCACCCCGGTTGGGGTAGGGCGCAGGAGACCTACGGCGAGGACCCTTGGCTGCTCGGCGCGATGGGCGTCGCGGCGGTGCGGGGCCTCGAAGACCAGCGCATCATGGCCTGCCCGAAACACTTCGCGCTCAACTCGATCGAGAACAGTCGTTGGGTGCTCGACGTCGAGGCCGACGAGCGCACGCTCCACGAGGTCTACCTCCCGCACTTCAAGCGCGTGGTGCAACAGGCGCGCCCGGCCTCGATCATGAGCGCCTACAACAAGGTCAACGGTGCCTTCGCGGGGGAGAGCCACTACCTGCTCACCGAGGTTTTGCGCAGCCAGTGGGGCTTCTCTGGCTTCGTGTCGACGGACTGGGCCTTTGGGCTCTACGACGCCGCTAAGGGCGTTCGCGCCGGGCTCAACGTCGAGATGCCGTTCCGCAAGTTTTACGCCGTCGATCAGCTCCGCGACGCCATTGACGCCGGCGAAATCACCGAGGCGATGATTGACACGCTCGTAAGACAGAGCCTGCGCACGCGCCTGCCGTATGCCTTCGTACCCGAGCGGCTGCGCTACACCTCCGAGGTGATCCTCGACCCCGCGCACGTCACGCTCGCCAGAGAGGTCGCCGAGCAGAGCATGGTGCTCCTCAAAAACGAGGGGGGCGTACTGCCCTTCCAGCTTTCGCCAAAACAGACCATCGCGGTCATCGGGCGTCTCGCCGACGTCGCCAACACCGGCGATCAGGGGAGTTCAGATGCCACGCCGCCCTACGTAATCACGCCCTACGAAGGCATCGCGGCTTTCGCCAAAACCATCGGGGCCGAGGTAATCCTCGACGACGCCTCCGACCTCGACCGCGCCCGTGCGCTCGCCGAGCGCACCGACTACGTCGTACTCATCGGCGGCTACACCTACGAAGACGAGGGCGAGTACATCATCCTCGATCGCGACAGGATGCAAGCCTCCGCCGACGCCGGTAAACTCGTCGGCGAGAAGGGCGAGGGCGGCGACCGGGAGAGCCTACGACTGCCCCCCGCCGACGAAGCCGCAGTCACGGCTCTCGCCGGCGTCAACTCCCGGACGGTCGTTGTGCTCGTGGCTGGTAGCGCCGTAGACCTGTCCGGCTGGGTCAACGCTGCGCCAGCTGTGCTGTATGCCTGGTATGGCGGCATGGAGGGAGGCTCGGCTCTGGCGCGTGTCCTCTTCGGGGAGGTCAGCCCCGAGGGTCGCCTGCCCTTCTCTATCGCCGCCGACCCCGCGAGCTACCCGACCTTCACGCCGTACGCCAACGGCATCACCTACGGCCGTTACCACGGGTACACCCTCTTCGACCGCGAACAGACCCCGGTAGCCTTCCCGTTCGGCTTCGGACTGAGCTACACGACCTTTAAGTACAGCGACCTGCGGGTGCTCACGCCGACCGTCGGCAGCGGCGACTCGCTGCGCGTCACCGTACAAATCACCAACACCGGTACCCGCGCCGGGGCAGAAGTCGCCCAACTTTACATCGGTTTCGGCGAACATGCCCAGGAGATGCCTGTCAAGCTGCTCCGCGACTTCGAGAAAGTGCGCCTGGCCCCAGGCGAGACGCGGGTCGTACGTTTTGGCGTAAGCCCCAAAGACCTCGGCTGGTACAACCCCGACCGCAAAGCCTGGCAAACGGATACCGGCACCTACGAAGTCTATGTCGGCCCCAATGCCGGACCTACAGAACTCCTAACCCAGACCTTCGCCGTCGAGTAACAGGGCCGAAGGTTCTGCGGACACTGCCTCTACACAGGGCTTTCAGCCCTCGCGCCCCCGCAGCCGCCCCTTCACCTCGTTGTAATCCAACCAGTACACCACCTTCAGCGTCAGGCTGTTGTCCACCGACTCCTGCCCGAACACCCCGAGGTTGCGCAGGTACCCCCGCTCCAGTATCCCCGCGAAGTAGCTCTGCGTCTTGTAGCTCACGAACACGTCCGACCCCGGCGCGAAGCGCCACCGGAAGAAGCCGTCCACGTTCACTGCGTTGAAGCTCCGGTCGTCAATCGAACTTCCGTCCGGGTTGCGGCCCGTATACGTCGTCTCGATCGGCGTGCCCGCCCCCTGGATCTCGAAGTACTCCCGGTGGAAGACGCGGCTCCAGTAGTGGCGGATGCGGAGGTTGACGTTTACGTTGGCCGTGAAGCTGTACTCGATCGTGGCTTGGTTCTCCATGATCTCCACGTCGCGGTAGCTCATCACGATGCCGTCGGCGCGGATGCCGTCGTAGCCCACGGCCCCGGAGCCGAGCACGCGCACGCCGGTCTCCAGACCGGCGAGCTGGTAGGTTTTGGCGGAAGCCGCACTGTGGCCGATGTATCCCAAGAAACGGTGCGCTTTGTTGTAGCCAGCCTCCAGCCGCAGGGCGAGCTTGTCACCGAGACGCGCCCTCGGACTCACGTAAACGTTGAAGCTGTTGGTCGCGCCGTCGCGCCAGAAGCGCCCGAATTCGGTCCGTACGTCGACCGCGAAGGTCTTGCGGTAGTCGCTCGAGATAAAGGCATTGACCTCGCCGTACTGTAGCATCACCAGACCTACGCCCGGGGTCCGCGTGTCCTGAAACTCGCGCCCGTCGCGAAGCTCCGAGAAGACCCCGCCGCCGAAGGTGAAGAACTCCCGCGTCGTCATCCGGAAGCGGCTCCCGGCCCCGGCGTAGTTGAACACCGATGGCGTGTTGAGGTAAGCGACCTCCGTGAAGGCGCTCACGCTCGCGGAGTTAAACTTCCCGAACGGCTCGAACCAATTGTACTCCCCGTACACGTTCGCCTCGCGGGAGTTGTTGAAGAACAATAGGCCGAGGTCGTTCGGGTCGTAGCGCGGGCTCTCCTCTCCGTAGCCGACACCGTAGCGCAGGCGTCCCGTGAGACGGTCGACATCGAAGTTGAGCTTGTGGCCGAACACGTTCTCCGGGGTCGGCGTGCCCCGCTGGAGGCCGTACTGCTGCGACACGCCGAGGCTGCCGTTGACGCTCCAGTCGTTGGGCTTGTCGCGCAGGTCCCAGACCAGGCCCGTGAGATTGGCGTCGTAGGTCGAGCCCGAGCGCAGCACGGTCGTATTGATGAGCGTCGCGAAGGAGTTGTTGGGTAGATTCTGGTCGAAGCTCACTACTGAGTAGTTGGTGAGCGGCGAGGTCTGCACGCGGCGGGTTTCTCCGGTGGCGCTCGTGCGCAAAACGGCTTCGCTCGCCGCCTCGACGGCGTTGAAGACCCCGATCCCGAGGCCGTTGGCGAGGCGACCGCTCACTTTGGTGGCGTTGAGGAGTTGGGCGCGGGCCGGATTGCTGATGACCTCCTCGCCCTCGGCGGCGGCATCGAAGGCGGCGCTGGCGTTGATGGGCGACCCGCCGATGCGTCGCGAGTAAAAGAAGCCGCCTTTCTGGAACAGCTCCGTGCCCTCGGTAAAGAAGGCGCGGTTCTCGTCAAAGCGGATTTCGTTGGCCGAGAGGTTGAGCACCTGGTCGTCCGAGCGCGCGTTCGAGAAGTCCGGGATGAGCGTCATGTCGAGCGTGAATGCATCCGACAGGCCGTACTTGAGATCCAGTCCTCCGCCAAGTGACGAGCCGAAGTCGTTGCGGGGCATCCCCTCCGGGGTGCTGCGGTGCGTCCCGGCCACCGTTACGAAGGGCGTGGCCTGAAAGCGTACCGGGGGGCGCAAGCCGACCAGCCCACTCGCCTTGCCGAGTTGCGTGGCCAGCGCCGGACCTTTCGGGTCGATGAAGTTCCAAAACGACTCCTCGCGTCGACGACGGATCTGGCGGCCGAAGTTGATGTCCCAGGTCTGGACCTCCTCGTCGGTAAAGCGCAGCATCGAGTAAGGGATGCGCAGTTCGGCCGTCCACCCGAGGCTGTCGATCGAGGTAGCTGAGGCCCACACCCCGTCCCAGCTCGGGTCACCGCTCTGCAGCGGCTGATTGCCGCCGCCATCGTCGCTGCTCGAGAACTTCGAATCGTACTGCACGTTGGCGGGCGTCACCACGAAGGTGGTCGCGTTGATGCCGTCGCGATAGGGGTTGATGACCACGCCGAAGTAGTCGGTGTTGCGGAGCCTATCGCGCTCGCTGAGCTGCTGGAGGATGCTGTCGGGGTGCGTGTCGAAGAGTCGCGCTACTACGTACACGGCCTCGTCGTCGAAGCCGAACCACACCTGCGTCGCCTGCGAGGCGGCCTCACCGGGGCGAGGGGTGTTTTGGCGGAAGCCCTCTGCCGGAGGTAGCGCCCGCACGGCCGCGTCCAGCTCCCCGTCGATCTTCCACGGGGTCTCGATCCGGAGGGCCTCCAGGGTC
This sequence comes from Lewinellaceae bacterium, assembly GCA_963837005.1. Taxonomy (GTDB): domain Bacteria; phylum Bacteroidota; class Bacteroidia; order Chitinophagales; family Saprospiraceae; genus CALDTK01. The sequence goes on along the minus strand of CAWIMC010000018.1, from coordinate 587,759 downwards.
TTGATGGTGCGCTGCGCTTTCGGGCTTTGCGCCAGGAGGGATACGCTTCCGCAAAACCCGTAACAAAGGAGTAGGCAGAGGGGGAGGAATTTTAGCACGGGGGCGCAAAAGTCGCCTTTCGCAGGTAAGTAGATAACCACAAATGCGCAAGCGTCGGGTACCGACCTGAAGTTCAGTGCCCGTGGGAAGGGGCCGTCGCGGCCGTTCTAGATGCCTCGATGTAGCTACGGAGTTGCTCTACGGTCTGGCGCAGCTCCTCCACCTCGGCCCGCAGGCGAGCCTGCTCTCGCTGTAGGCGCTCGCCTAGTTCTACAGTGGTGCCCGTGCTTGGTGTGATACCCTCCCCGGCGGAAAGCGCGTGTACGGCCCCGGCACTAGGTCCGCCGCCCATGCCGCCGAAGCTCGGGTTGCCTTGCGTGTTGGCGCTGCTCCTGTACACTACCCCGTTGGCATCCACCAAAAGGATACGGTAATTGTTGCCGTTGTTCGGGGTGGTTTTGAGGCCGTCGATCCGGAGTGGGTTGTCGGTACCGGCGGGCGATATATGCAGCGTTGTCTGGGGCGCTTGCTGTGGGCCGAGACCGACACGTTGGCGTACGTTGTCGAAGGAGGCCACTGGCAGCACCGTGGGAAGGGCCCCCGTCACGAGGAAGGACGGGGCATGCACGTGAATACCGCCGGCGCTACTCACGAGATCGAGGTCGTCCCCGGTAGGATTGGTAAACCGATTGATGTAGAGGTCGTCGGTGTTGCCGAGCAGTAGCCTGTTGTTGCCCGTGACACGCGTCTGTCTCCGTTGACGAGCAGCTTGTCGTTGACATCGAGCGGCTGGACGGCCGCGTTGCCGATCGCTACGTTGCCGGAGTTGCGGCCGATGTTGAGGTGCACATCGCCGGTATTATTGCCGAGGTTGAGTTGGTTGCTAACCCCGTCGTAGCTGAAGTTGTACCCGAAGTTTTGCGTGACGTTGCCTTCGGCGAAGCGGAGGACGGCGTTGCTGTTGATGGTCGCGTTCTCGATGAGGAGCTCGGCGGTATTGTTCCCGTTCTCGCGAACGTGGAGTGTGCGGCTCGGGGCCAGCGTCCCGATCCCGACCTGGCCCGCGGCGTTAACGGTGACCCCCTCGTCGCCACCGTCTCCGGAGAGGTAAAACGTACTGAGCTGCACGTTGCGCGTCGCGATGTGGTTGCCGAGGTTGTCGGCCACTCCCGAACCCCGGACGCTCGCAATCGTGGCCCGCCGCAGGTCACCGTTGGCGTCCGCCAGCAGTACGAAGTCACTTGAAAGGTTGGGCACGCCGACGTCTCCTGTCAGCCGCATCGTCCCCTGGACGTGGAAGTCACGTGCCGGGGTGGCCGTCCCGATGCCGACGCGGCGGTCCAGGGCATTGACGGTCATGATCTTGATGGCGTCGTTGCGGTCCATGAAGTTGACCTCCGAGCGGCCCACGAAGCGCCAGTCGTCGTTGGCGTTGCGGTAGATGCGGTTTATCCCGGAGCCGAACTCCAGTTGGCTGCTACCGGTCATACGCCCAGTGCCGTTGACCTCGAGGAGGGTTTGCGGGGTAGTGGTTCCGATGCCAACGCGGGCCTCGCGCCCGTCGACGGTCATGATCTTGATGGCGTTGTTGCGGTCCATGAAGTTGACCTCGGTGCGGCCTACGAAGCGCCAGTCGTCGTTGGTGTTGCGGTAGATGCGGTTGGCCGACGAGGCGAACTCGAGTTGGTTGCTGCCGGTCATGCGCCCGGTGCCGTTGACCTCGAGGAGGGTCTGCGGGGTGTTGGTCCCAATGCCGACGCGGCCTTCGTTGGCGTCGACGGTCATGATCTTTGTGACGTTGTTGCGATCCATGAAGTTGACCTCCGTGCGACCTATGAAGCGCAGGTCGTCGTTGGTGTTGCGGAAGATGCGGTTGGCATTCGAACTAAACTCGAGGGCGTTGCTCGCCGTGATGCGCTGCGTGCCATTGACCTCGAAGTCGACACTCGGGCTAGGTTCTTTGATGCCTACGCGCTCGGTGTTGGCGTTGACGGTTAGCAGCTTTGTGGTGTTGCTGCGATTCATAAAATTGGTCTCGGTCTGTGCGACGAAGCGAAAGTCGTTGTCGGTGTTGCGGAAGATTCGGTTGACGCTCGAGCTAAACTCGATCGGGTTGCTGCCGGTCATGCGCTGCGTGCCACCAACCTCGAAGTCGACGCTCGGGTCGCGCGTCTTGATCCCCACCCTGCCGGAGTTGGCCTGTACCGTGAAGAGGTCGGTGGCGTTGGCGCGGTCGCGGAAGCTGACGTAGCTCTGGCCCTTAAAGTACCAGTTGTTGTTGTTCGCCTCGGAGTAGATGTAGTTGGTACCGTCGCGAAAGCGAAGTTGGCTCGCGCCCACGAGGATCGCATTTCCGTTGACGGTGAGCTGATCGGTGGCGCTGGCTGCATTGGTCTGCCCGATGCTGACGGCGCGGTTGGACACCGGGCTAATGACGTTGCTGTTGTTGAGCCACAACTCGGTGTTCGCGCTGGCGGTCATGAGGGAGGCCGCCGAGCGGAACCGCAGGACGCCGTTGGCATCCGTCACGAGGACGTTGGTTTCGATGCTGCCGATCTTGAGGCCCTCGAGTCGGATGGGGCCGGCGGTGTTGGTGGCGCTCGCGCGTACGTGCAGGGCAACATCGGCATCGCCTGGCCCGGGAATCCCGATAGAAGTTTGAGCTTTCGCCAAAACCGCCGCTACCTGCAGCAGGGCAGCGGCAAGGGTAAAGTGTAGTGTTTTCATCTGTTCAAAGGCTTGTCTGCCGTTCCTAGCGGAGCGGGGAGGACCCTGTTACAGTGTCGTTCAAAAGCGGTGCCATGCACGGGTATCTACCCATGGCAGATAATATTTGTCTATGTCTTCGTGTGCCAGGTAGCTATGTACAAAGGAGCGCAACCAGGTTAGGCCGTCCTATTTGCTGCGGGGACAGGATTACGACAAACGCGAGTCGGCCCCCTCCCTTAGCCGTTATCCGCGAAGCTCGGGTACTGCGTCATGCCGCCGTCGACGTAGAGGGTGGCCCCGGTCACGTAGTCGCTCTCGTCGCTCGCGAGCCAAGCGGCGACCGAGCCCACGTCGCCGGGTTGCCCGATGCGCCGGTAGGGGACCAGCTCCATGAGTTGTGCCATTTTGGCCTCATCGCTCCAGACCGACTCGTTGATCGGGGTTGCGATGGCCCCGGGGCTGATGGAGTTGACGCGAATGTGGTCGGGGCCGTACTCCTGGGCGAGGGTCTCCATGAAAAGCTTGAGGCCCCCCTTTGAGGCGGCGTAGTTGGAGTGACCCGCCCACGGAATGACGTCGTGGACGCTCGACATACAGATGATCTTGCCGAGCGCCGCGCTCACGTCCGGGCGCTTGCCGCGCTTGAGGAACTCCCGCAGGGCCGCCCGCGCGACGAGGAACTGCCCCGTGAGGTTTACGTCGATGACGCGGCGCCACTGTTCGATCGTCATCTCGTGCGTGCGGGCGTCTTGCTGGATACCGGCATTCGCCACCGCGATGTCGACTGTACCAAAGCGATCGATGGTTTTGCTGAAAAGCGCCTCTACGTCCTCCTCCTTAGAGGTGTCGGCCTGCAGCAGTAAGGTTTGCGCTCCTGGCCGTGCCTTTTCGATCGCGTCGGCGATGGCGCGGCCGCCGGCCTCGTCGCTGTGGTAGTTGATCGTGACGTTGGCACCCTCGGCGGCAAGGGCCTGCGCGACGGCGGCTCCGATCCCGCTCGAGGACCCAGTAACGATGGCGGTTTGGCCGACGAGGCGGTCATTCGGTTTGTGGTACATCGAGCGTCAACGCGGCGGCTGGGGGCACGGTTGGGACTGCCGCCAAACGCGCCCGGCCCCCCGCCGCAGATGGGTCGGGGGGCCGGAGCCTCAATGGGATAGAGCGCGGCTGATTCCGCTGAGGCTCAGTAGGCGTTGCCGCTGTCGACGTTGCCGCCCTTGTCGCGCCACCAGCCCTGCTGGGCATTGCCGCCGAAAACTGCCCACTCCACGAAGTTGGTGTATACCTCATCGATGCGCTTCTTTTCCTTCGGATAGCGGAACGAAGCCGGGAGGTGCACGCCCCACGGGAGGTTGTTCTTATCGACGTACCAGTACCCGGTGGCGGGGTCGGACTTATCGGCGTCTGTGTTGAAGAGGTCGCGGTCGGCCTTGTCGGTCGGGGCGTAGCCTGCCAGGTGAATCTCGATCGAGCGGTCTTGGCTGCGGATCATGAATGCGTCGTAGGGCGGGCGGCCGAGCTTCTCGCGGTCGATTGGTGTCTTGAACGTGATGACGAGCTCCTGTTGGTAAGCCTTTTGCGCTGGCTTGTCCGGGTCGGTGTTGATGAGGCCGAAGCGGGTGTTGAGTACTTGCCACGAGTTGACAAAGGCTGGGATGACGGCCGTCTTGAGTCCTTCTTCGGTACCGTTGCCGTTGAGCTTCATGTAGGTGTTGCCCGAGAGATCCTGTCCGGTGACCTTCTCGACGAGGTCGGCCGCTACGGGTAGATGGAACGCGAAGCCGTGGTTCTGCGTGGCGCCGAGGGCGCGGAGCGAGAGCTGAATGCGGAGGTCTTTGATGCGGTTGTCGGCGGCGAGGACCTCGGTGATGTTGTAGTCCACGACGAGGTCGTTAAAGTCGTAGTCGCCAGTGCGGGGCCACATGTCCTCGTAGGCGAGCGTGCCGTATTCGTCTTCGGCCGGTGCGAAGGTCGTGAATGCACGTAGCTTGTCAAACGGGAACGCGTCTTGGTAGTCGGCCACGCCGTCGCCGTCCTGGTCGGAGGGCTTGATGGTGGGCTTCGGGGTACTCGAGATGTCCACCGAACTCCAGGGCTTAGGCTCGATGAGGAAGACCGCGTCGTTGAAGTCGTTATCGCCCCCGGGACGATTAAGGTCCTCGAAGCCGAGCACGAGGGTCTCGCGCGGGCTGTTGGCGAGTAACATGGCGTGCTTGCGGTTCGGGTCCTTAGCGAAGGTGTTGAGCGCGTCTATCGTGTAGCGCGTGTTCTTTTTGTTGTCGACGCGCTGCCGCTTCTCGTTCCAGCCGTCCGGGATCAGGAACAAACAGACGCCCGTGTTGGCGGGTACCTTGCCCAGGAAGATCCGGTCGCCGATGGCGAGGCCGCCGCCCGAACCTTGAAAGCTCGTGTTGGGGTAGGCGATCGTGAGCTGAGGCACCTCCTTGATGGACTTCGGCTCCTTTTTGAGGTCGAAGAAGAAATACCCAACGGCATTGCGGTAGCCGGCACCCTCGTGGACGAAGGTGATCCAGACCTCGGCGGCGCTCGTGAAGCGAAGCGTCGAGGAGTACTTCGCGTTGAGGTACTCGGGGTGGTGCTGTCCGACGGATTGCTCCGGGAGGTTGGTGGCGATAAAGTCGAGCACGTCGGGCCAGACCTCGCCCCTGGAGGTGAGGTAGGCCGGAACACCGAGCTTGTCGTAGGCCCCCATGTACTTCAGGGTGGCCCGCCCGGCGAGGCCCGTGTCTCCGCCGTCGATGTCCTCGACCCCGGAGTAGTCCCAATCGGACTGATCGACGATGTCGTCGGCTACTACGCGGCCGTTGCCGTTGTCGGCACCGATTGCGTAGCGCGTGCTGCCGGTTTTGGCGACAGCTACCCTATGCGTCTGCGGGAGGCCGACGGCACTGGTGCGCAGCGTGATGGAGTCGATGTCGCTCGGTAGCGATAGGGTCGGTGACCAGGTGCCGCTCGCGTCGGTGATGCCCTCGGCGATCTTGACGAGCGAGTCCTTAGCCGACAAAGCGAAGAGGCTCACGCTGATCCCGGCTCGTCCGGGCGCGTTCGGTGAGGCCGCCGTCGAGATCGCAAAAGCCGAAGCCTGGGTGGTCTCGAAGGTAAAGCCCTCCGGAGCCCGCGCAAGGCGTACGTCGGTAAGGCTGCCTTGCTCGGCGGGCGTCTCGTAGTCCTCGATGCGGTCGAGCGAACTCTGGCAGGAGCTCGCGAAAAGCGCACTCGCCGCGACGAGCGAGAGGACGGTATTCTGGGTAGTTAAGTGTTTCATAGTACGGTTTGATCTAGAGGATAAAGGCGTAGGGTCACAGGAGTTAGACGTTGGCGCGTTGGACGCTGGCCGGTAGGGTGCGGTAGAGGAGGGTGAGGTCGTACCAAAAGCCACGAGCGCGGGCGTACTCTATGTCGAGGGCCTTGCGGCGCGACTCGGACACCTCCTGGCCGCCGCGCTCGGTGACCTGCCAGAGGCCCGTCATGCCGGCTGGTGCGAGAAATCGCTCGGCGTCGGCGTCGGTGGTGAGGGTTTCGGCCTCGTAGAGGGGCAGGGGACGGTTGCCGACGAGGCTCATGTCCCCGCGAAGGACGTTGTAGAGCTGCGGAAGCTCATCCATCGAGCTGTTGCGCAAGAAGTGACCGACGCGCGTGATGCGGGGGTCGTTTTCGACTTTGAGGAAGGAGGCTTTCGCCAAAACAGCCTCCATGTCGGCCTCCGTAACCCAGCCTTCGTCTCCGAGCAAGGTCGCGGCGGCGGTGGCGTCGTGATCGGGCGTCGTTGGTCCATGGGCGTCGTTGTCGTCGGAGTAGGCGTTGAGGTGCTGGACGTCGCTGAGGAGCTGGTCCGCGTCGATGCGCATCGTGCGAAACTTAAAGAAGTCGAATACGCGCCAGCTTTGACCGACACGCTTGGAGGCGTAGAAGATCGGCCCGCGGGATTCGCTGCGGATGGCCAGGGCGACGATGACGAAGACGGGGGCCAAGAGCACCAGGAGGAGGCTCGCGATGACGATGTCGAGGAGGCGGGTGTTGGTCATGTTTGTGTTCAGTTCTCAGGTTCGAGTTCTCAGTTCTCAGTTTCGAGTTCTCAGTTCTCAGTTTTCAGTGGGCTGCGGTGGGGGCGGGGCGGGGCTCACTAGATGGCGACTGCGCTTTGGGTGCGATTGAGCCGGAAGATCTTGGCGAGGCCGGTGGTTGCGGGCTGGGCGGTGGGGGCCGGCAGTGCGTCGGTGGGGAAGAGGCGCTCGAGGCGCAGCTTGAGTTCGAGAGGATTGAAGGGCTTGGTGAGGAAGTCGCTTGCCCCGGCTGCAATGGCGCCGATGCGCTCGGTGCTCTCGAAGTGCGCCGAGACGACCAGTACTGGGAGGTTAGCGAAGGCCGCCATGCCGCGGAGGCGCTGCAGCAATTGGACGCCATCCATGCGGGGCATACTCAGGTCGAGCACCACCGCGTCTACCGGTTCGCCTTTGAGGAGGTACTCCAGGGCCAATACGCCGTCGGCGGCGGTAGCGGCGTCGTAGGTGTCGTAGAGGACCTCGGAGAGAAGCGTCCGCATGACGGGAGAATCGTCTACGATGAGTATGTGTCGTTTCATGTTCAGTTTTGCAGGCGAGTCGTAGCTTTCCCCAAATGGTAAGCGTATAGTAGTCGACATGGGTACTCGTGCAAAAACGACGCCAATGCCTACCAGGTAAAGCTCTCGTTTTCTGAGTTTAGTAAGGTTCGGCCGTTGAGTGGTAAAAAGCCGCGGCGAGTGGCGATATATCTTCGTAATATACATATAAAGTATAGATTATCTCCACGCTTTTACGGGAAAAGGTGCCCGCTGGTCTACCGGTTATAAGGGGAAAATCATAGCTCGTAAATTTTGCATGGGAATGTGGTGGGTTGTCTTTCAGTATGCTGATTATCAGCAAGATGTGTTGATTGCAGCGCTATGGCTACACGTCGAAGTACTAGGTTTGACGTCCTCTTTACATATGAGATCAGATAAAATATAAGTGCCGGTCCGGTGTTCGCGGGCACTTTGGCGCAGCGTTTGCCTAAGCTTACTCGACAAGCACAGACACTAGTAAACACACGCACAAACACAAACTATGAACGAAGTTTTTATCCGCAAGGGAGCAGGTTACGTTAAAGTACCTTACGATCAGATTCTCTATATTGAGAACATCGGTGATTACGTCCGCATTAAGACCAACGAAGGTTCGCATACTTTGCACTCGACGCTAAAGCGCATCGGGGAGCGACTCTCGAGCACCAATTTTGTCAAGGTCCACCGCTCGTACATCATCAATCTGTCGAAGATCTCCAATATCGCCGACACCTCGCTCAAGATCGAGGACAAGGTTATCCCCGTGAGCCGTGCCAACCGCCCGAAGCTCATGAGTCTCATCAATGTGATCTAGAGAGTCATCCGACTCCATTCAGGCCTGCCTCCGCGACACTGTGCGCCGGGGGCAGGTTTTTTACGTTAGGGCCTCTTCCGCTAAGAATCTCTCGACAGTAGCAAAGAGCGCCTCCGGTTGCTCGGCGTGCACCCAGTGGCCGGCACCGGCTACGGTTTGTAGTTGCGCTTCCGCAAAAACGGCCTGTATCCCCGCCCAGTCCTCGTCGCGGACGTACGCAGAGTCGCCACCGCGTACGAAGAGCGCCGGGCCGCCCCAGCTCCCGCTGCCGATCGGCTCCAAGATCTGGTCGTACTCCCGCTCGAGGGTGTCGAGGTTGAGCTTCCAGGCATAGCCCTGCCGCTCGCGCCGGAGGTTCTTGAGCAAAAACTGACGCACGCCCGCCTCCGGGATACCGTCGCGCAGCAGGTCCTCGAGGTCCCCACGGCTCAGGTTTTGCGAAAGCGGAAGCCCCCGCATCGCCGCGAAGATCTCGTCGTGCCCCCGGCGGTAGGCCTTCACACCCATGTCGACGACAACCAGCTTGCGCACCCGGTCCGGGAAGTCCACCGCAAACCGCATCGCGACCTTTCCGCCCATGCTGTGCCCGAGCACGTCCACTTCGTGCATCCAGTTGTCCTCGAGAAACGCGGACAGGTCGGCGGCCATCTCGCGGTAGGTGTGCGTGTCGAGGTGGGGCGACTTGCCATGGTTGCGCAAGTCAACGAGGACGCACATCCGGGTCTCGGCCCAGCGCGTGGCGAGCGTCTGCCAGTTGTCGAGCGAGCCAAACAGCCCGTGCAGAATGACGAGTGGCTCGCCGGCACCGACGATCTTGTGGTTGAGGAGCATATCGGGTGTAGACTAAGGTCTAAGCAACGGACGCCCCCGGTGGTGGTTTTGGCGAAAGCCCGACTTGCCAGCGCCCCGTTCGGCGGTGACGACCGGGGCTATAATTCGCGCGCTGTACCAAAAAAACTGCGCACTCCGCTCCCTACACTCCTGCTTCTTATCCACAATTTTGAGGGTAAGTGTATCTACATTAACCTGTACCTCGTTGGTAGATGCAGTCCAAATCGGCTGTGAAGCATTCATTTTAACCACCGAAGCCTTGCCTGATAACCAAACCTCAGTCTCGTGATCCTACTCCTCACCGGTGCCTCCGGGATGCTCGGCTCGGCCGTACTCCTCGAGGCCCTCGACGCACCGCAGGTGTCGGCGGTCCGTGTTCTTACCCGTCGAACGCTCGGGCAACACCACCCAAAGCTCGCGGAATTCATCGTTCCCGATTTTGAGGACCTCACCGCCGTGCGCGGAGCGTTTACGGGCGTAGACGCCGTGTTTCACTGCATGGGAGCCTCCGCGGTGGGGATGTCCGAGGCGGCGTACACGCACGTCACCTATGCCCTGACGCACGGCCTGGTCGAGTCGGCCCGCCGCTACGCCCCACGTTGCACCTTCGTGTACGTTTCGGGGACCGGCACCGACAGTTCCGAGCAGTCGCGCACGATGTGGGCCCGCGTCAAGGGACGCACGGAGAACCTCGTTCTCGGGGCGGGCTTCGGGGACGCCTATGCCTTCCGGCCAGGGCTCGTCCTCCCGGAGCGAGGTATTCGGTCGAGCACGTCGTGGTACAATTTGCTGTACGTCCTCACCCGACCTCTGTACCCTGTGCTGCGTCGCTTCGACAGCGTGCTGGTGAGTTCGGACTTCGGCCGGGCGATGATCAACACGGTGCACCACCCGAAGCAGAAAAAAGTACTGGAAAACCGCGACATCGCGGCGCTGGCCAAACTGCGCGACCTTCCGAAGGCCCCCGCCGGGCCCATGCTAAGCTCGGTAGCGTAAGGCGAGTAAACGAGTGTCACCGCCCCGGCCTGCGTAGTTTTGGCAAAATCAAAGACCCGCGCCAGCAAAGCCCCCGTATGACCCTACCGATGCGCCTACTCGTTTTGGCGACAGCCGGCCTCTGCCTACCCTTGAGCGCCGCCGCACAAACGGTTGGGTGCACCGACAGCCGAGCACAGAACTACGACGCTAGCGCGACCAGCGACGACGGCTCGTGTACCTACCGCGACACTGTGCTCGCGCCCGTGACGCAGGTCCTCCTCGACACCGCCCTCGTCGAGACTTCCGGCCTGGCCTTCGTTGGCGACCAACTCTACTCCCACAACGACAGCGACGACGAAGGACTATACCTCATCGACACCACGCGTGCCCAGGTAATCCAACGGCTCTCGCTCGCGATGCCTGCACCGTTCGACTGGGAGGGGCTCGCGATCGTGGAGGGGCAGGTGTACATCGGGGACTTCGGCAACAACGGCAGTGGCAACCGTCGCGATCTGCGCATCCTTCGTCTCGCGCTCGACGACCTGCTCGCCGGGCGGACCGCGGCCGACACGCTTCACTTCGCGTACGCCGACCAGACCGACTTTACGCCGCAGCCGGGCAACACCACCGACTTCGACTGTGAGGCCTTTTTTGTGACGACAGACAGCGTCTACCTGCTCACCAAAGAGTGGACCGGGCAGCAAACCCAGCTCTACACCTTCGCGAATCGTCCGGGGCGCCACCTGGCGCAGTCGCGCGGGCGCCTCCCCGTCAATGGTCTCGTGACAGATGCCAGCTACCGCCCCCAAGACGGGACGCTGGTGCTGCTCGGGTATACCTCGACGCTCCAGCCCTTCGCGTACCTGCTGTACGACTTCGAGGGCACCGATGTTTTCGGGGGGCACGGACGCCGGGTTGGCCTCGGCTTGCCCTTCCATCAGGTGGAGGGGATCGCCTCGCGCGACGGACGCCGCTACTACGTGAGCAACGAGCGCTTCTCACGATCGATCATCACCGTGCCGCAGCGGCTGAGTGTCTTCGAGATGGGAGGCCTGCTGGCCTCCAACCCTATCGTGTCCACGCGCGAACCCGCCGTCGCGGTCGAACTCGACGGACCTGCGTTCTACCCCAACCCGGTGCAGGAGGTCTTGCGTCTGCACTCCGCACTGCTTCCGGCGATCGTGATGCTCCGTAACAGCGCAGGTCGGATCGTCCTCGCCAAGCGCGTGGCGAGCGATACGGCGGCCATCGACGTGAGCCTTTTGCCTGCCGGTGCCTACCAGGTGAGTGTCGCCGACGTGCCCTACGGGACCCTGGTCAAGGCACCGTAACCCATTTACGTAGATAGTCGCGACCTTGGCGGCACCGTGTCACCGATATCGCTCCGTTTTCACTGCTGTTATCTATTCGTCGCGCTGGCGGTCGCGGTAGGCCAACCGGGAAGCGCCCAGTCGACTGCACCGCGCGGCCTCGCCATCGGGACGAATCTCCACGCCGGCTACCTGCTGCCCCAGTACCCCTTCCTCCACCCGCTGATCGACGATTACGTGCGCTCGGGGGAGGTGACGGTGACGCGCCAAACCACCGGGGCCTCCTTCTGGGATCAGCTGTACCACTACCCGGAGTACGGAGTCTCGCTGTTTTACTCGACGCTCGGCAACGACGAACACCTCGGCCGCGAACTCGCGCTCACGAGTTTTGTTCGATACTACTGGCGCAGCGAGGGTCGCCTGCGCCCGTACACCCGGCTCGGGATCGGCGGCACCTACGCGACCCGCAAGTTCGACGCGTACGACAACTACCAAAACGTAGCCATCGCCTCACACCTCAACGTGCACGTCAACCTACGTTTTGGCGCTAAGCTCACCCTCAGCGAAACCCTCAGCACGCAGGCGGGGCTGTCGTTTGATCACCTCTCTAACGCCAACACCTCGGAGCCCAATCGCGGCCTCAACTACGTGACCGCCTTTGCGGGTGTGCAGTACCAACTCGTGCCACCGGCCTCGCGCACCGTGCGCGCCGCCCTGCCCGAACTACCGGGCAAGAACAGCCTTGCGCTCGTGGCCTACCTCGGACGCAAATCGCCCAGCAGTGCTCAGTCCGAGTATTACCTCGCCTCGGCACTCGGCGTGGAGTACGTGCGCCGCGTCAACTGGGGCTTCGCCGTTGGGGCTGGGGTAGACCTGACGCACAACAGCGCCACGCGGCCTACGCTGGCCGCCCGCCGGGAGACCTTCCGCGACGGAGACAGTTTTGGCGCCGGGGTCAACGTCTCGCAGGCGCTCGTCTACCGCCGGTCGCGGCTTATGGTACAGTCGGGGGTCCTGCTCACGGGCGAGGAGCGGATCATGCGTTCGGTGCTCTACAACCGAGCCATCTTCGAGTACGCCGTCGCCGATCAGTATCTGTTCCGACTCGTGATGCGCTCGAAACTACACGTCCTCAATTACGCCGAACTCGGTATCGGGTACAAACTCCGCCTATGAGTCGAAGGATGGCTGTCGCGTGCTGGTGCGGTCTAATGCTGGCGAGCTGCACAAACGAAGACGTCACGGTTACGGAGACGATTACCTTGGAGACCTTTGCGCGGGTCGTGGTCGAGAGCGACTTCGCCGTCGAACTCGTCGCCTCCGAGCGTTTCGCGCTGGACATTGCCGGGCCGGAAGAGAGCGTGGCGGCGGTGACGTACGAGGTGGAGCAAGGCGTGCTGCGACTCGTGTACACGGAGGGGTGGAGGTGGCTTTCGCCAAAACGCTCCGCACTAGCGCTCACCCTCTACGCGCCGCCTCTAGAGCAGGTTTTGCTCCAAGACGGGGCGAGCCTGGTGGCAACAACGCCGATCAGCTCACGCGACTTCGGGGTCGTGTTTGCGGGCAAGTCCTGCGAGGCCGACTTGGTGCTGGCTGGCGGGCTGTTCTACTACTGGAACAATAGCTCTGCCGCGGGTCGGCTCACGCTGCGTGGCTCGACAGATCGGCTCAACCTCTACAACTTTGGCCTCACGAGTATCGCGGCGGAGGGTCTCACGGCGCGCAAGTCGGACGTCATCAATGGTTCGCGGGCGGATGTGGTGCTTCGGGTGACGGACACGCTCAATTTTACGATCGAAGGCAAGGGCAACATCGACCTGTACGGTAGACCTGTGGAGGTCGTAAGCAAACCGCTGTCGGGGGAGGGGCGACTGCGGCGGCTGTAAACGTGTGCCTTTGTAATCTGGTCCCGATAAACTGCACGACGCGCACCGCTACGAGCTCCTGATCGACGAGGCGGGGTGTCGGCTGTCCAAACGCTTTACGCTGGTCGAACGCCCCCGCGGCAGCGCAATTTGGGACTGAGAAATGGGAACTGGGAACTCCCTGTCCGAAACCGAGCGCAAAACACTACGTTGCGGCTAGTTAGCCAACTTTGCTTTTACCATGGTCCTTCCCGTCACTCGTTCTCCGCTTACTGTCCCCCCGAATATCAAGCGGGTGGTGGCTCGCTTTTTTTACAACTCTACGCCGCGGGCCTTGACACTGGCCGATCACATCCTCGGGATGTCGGAGGAGGAAGTCTGGGGGCAGCTGCAGCAGACGCTGCGGAGTTTTGCGCGACGCCACCGCGACGTGTCGAACATCTTCCGGAGACATTATGCCTTCGTGGAGTCGACGCTGCTGGAGCACGGCAAGGACGTCGAGGAGATCTCGGAGGACCGTCGCATGCTCATGGGGGCCTATTTTACGAAGGAGTTCTCCATCGAGGCGGCGGCGCTGTTCAACCCGAGCTGCGTGGTCGCGCCGGATCAGACGGGGCTGCTGCCGGACGAGGTGCGCTTGGTGATGAGCCTGCGGGCGACCGGTGAGGGTCACCTGAGCTCGCTGGAGTTTCGCTACTTGGTGGTCGACAGCAAGACCGGCGTCATCGAGATCGACCCGGCGGCCGACCGGATCGAGGAGGCGCGCTACGTCCGCGACCACGAGTACGGTCGCGAGGAGTTTTTGCGAAAGCTCGTCGAACATGGCCGACGAGAACCACGGCGGCTATCGAGATCGTGGCGAGCTCTACCGGAGACCTTCACGTACGACGACCTGAAGATCAAGCTGGCGCAGGGCCTGCACGGCAAGGACGGGATGACGATCGACCAGACGGAGTTCCGCGAGGTGCTCTGGCTGGCGGACTCGCACCACGAGGTGACGTTCTCGAAGGACACGGACATTTCGGAGCGGGTCATCCTGCCGATTAGCGAGTGGGAGAGCCGCGGGATCGAGGATGCGCGCTTCGTGCGTTTTGTGGATGAACGAGGCGAGGTTACTTATTACGGTACGTATACCGCCTACGACGGCTTTACGATCTTACCGAAGTTGATCGAGACGAAGGACTTTTATACGTTTAAAATTCGTCCGATGTACGGCGATGGGGCGTCGAATAAAAACTTGGCGCTTTTTCCCCGAAAGGTTGACGGTAAGTATGTAATGTTGGCGCGCATTGACGGGGTAAACAACTACATCATGACTTCGGACAGTCTCACGGTGTGGGAAGATCCGCAGTTGTTGTTGGGGCCGAAGTTCCCGTGGGAGTTCGTGCAGATGGGCAACTGCGGGAGTCCGATCGAGACGCCGGAGGGGTGGTTGTTGATCACGCACGGCGTCGGTCCGATGCGCACGTATCGATTGGGGGCGGTGCTCTTAGACCTGGACGACCCGATGACGGTATTGAAGCGCCTGCCATATCCACTGTTGAGTCCGGAAGAGGACGAGCGCGAGGGCTACGTGCCGAACGTGGTGTATTCGTGTGGGAGCTTGGTGCTGGGGGAGCGACTGTTGATCCCCTACGCGGTGAGCGACTACGCGAGTGGGTTTGCGTGGACGGAGTTGGAGGCCTTGTTGGGGGAGATGGAGTAAAACGAGCGCTCCAAACTCTACCGAGCCAGATGCGGTGCAACACCCTATACTTGCCGCTTCAAAAGACACGCCTCATGCTCCGCTTCCTCTCTTTTGCCCTCGCGGCCTCCTTACTCACCACCGCCTGCAAGGACGACGACGCTGCGGATGTCAACGTCACCAACGAAGACCTCGTCGGCACCTGGCTCCTCGACGAGTACGACGCCACCACGACTACCTCGACGCAATTCTCCGGACAGCGTATCGAGGCCGAGGCCAAGGCCGAACTTCAGACCTCCGCCGCCGAAATAATCTTCAAGGCCGACGGGACCTACGACTCGCGCGGGAGTTACACCATCAAGACCGACGCCGTCACGGCCGGCGCTTCGAGTTCGCAGACCCAAACCCTCGACATCACCGGCAGCAGCGGCCAGTGGGCCGTGACGGGCGGCAACCAACTCCGCCTCTCGGGCGCAAGCTTCGGACCGGACATCACCGCGAACACCAGCGTCCAGGTCTCGGCGGCCGACTACATCATCACCGCCTTCTCGGCCGGGGAGCGCTTCGAGATCCGGACCACCGTCGACACGACCATCGCGGAGCCTTCGCTGATGCTCTCGGTCGGCTCAAGAGTGACCTGCGGGCCGTCTTCACGCAGTAGGCTTTCGCCAAAACCAGTGCTTTTGGGGTGCGGCCGGACGATTGCCTACGCGCACGTGAAGGCTTGCCCCGTCCTGCCCGCAAGCCATAAGCCTAATAGTTCCGAAAGGATCAACCAAGAACGGTTCAACGACCTCCTTGTCGGCCGAGGCCGCTGCCGGAAGTCACGATCCAAACACGGACGACCGATCTACGTGTCAACCTGTATACGAATCCAGTCAAGCCCTGTCCACTCGTTTTTAGGACTTGCGCACTCACCACGATTCAAAAATCTCAACCCCCCATTACTCCCCGGTACACCGCCTCGTACCCCGCCACCATCGCCGCCCGCGAGAACTTCGTTTTGGCGTAAGCCGCACAGGCCTCCGCAGTCTATCGACCCAGCCGATCCCAGCCGCGACCACGATCCTTAACGTAAGCTTCTCGCCAGCGTGAACAGGGTTCCCCCGGGCCGCCAGTACGTTTGCCGCACACCAAGCCCCCCCGCGGTATGCTCCGTCTACTCGTAGCGCTCTGTCTCTCTACCGTCCTCGCGATTAGCGCTAGCGCGCAGTTCCAGTGGATGCCGAGTCCCGAGCTCAACCGGGGACTCCCGGCCGGGATGTCGGTGTTCGTGACGACGACCGAGGTGGCCGCCGGCGTGCCGACTAGCGGCGTCTACGTCCGCGCGAAACTCGACGACCGCGGCATCGCCTTCGAGAGCCTCGTGGCGACGGGCAGTGCCCTCACGCCGCTACAGTTCGCCGACCAACACTTCGACACCTTCCGCGACAGCGTCTACGTGGCCATCAACGGGGGCTTCTTCTCGGCGACGCAATCGGTGAGCCTCGCGATCTCCGAGGGGCGGCTGCTCGCGCCCAACATCCGCGCCCTCACCAGGCCCTTCGACGGCCGCGACACGACCTACTTCCCTACACGCGGCGCCTTCGGGATCGACCCGGCGCGCCGCCCCGAACTCGGGTGGGTCTACACCACGGCCGGGGACTCGACCTACTTCTACGACGACCCCGCCCCCAACGCCCTCGGGCGGGTGCCCCTCGCGAGACCCTCGAAGGACTTCCCGAACGGCGCCCGCCTCTGGGAGGTCGTGACGGCCATCGGGGGCTCGCCGGTGCTCGTCGACGAGGGCACGATCCGCGTCACCGCCGCCGAGGAGCTTATCGACGTCGAGAACGACAGCCGCGCCCCCCGCTCCGCCATCGGCTACACGGCCGGCGGTGAATTGCTCCTCGTCGCCATCGACGGTCGCCGGGCCGGCGTCGCCTCCGGGGTGACGCTGGCCGAACTCGCACAGATCATGCTCGACCTCGGGGCCGTAGGCGCGCTCAATCTCGACGGCGGTGGCTCGACGGGGCTCGTCGTCAACGGTGCAACGGCCAACCGCCCCAGCGACGCGACCGGACTACGACCCGTGCGGAGTGCTTTCGTAATCAAGAAGCAGAACCGCGTGCTCGATACCGAGATGGCCACCAACTACGCGGAGCCGCTCGGCAACTGGGGCGAGACCAGCAATGCCGGCTTCTACGGTCCGAGCAGGGCGCGCATCACGGCAGTGGCGACGCCCGCCACCCGCAGCGCCCGCTATACTTTCGGCGGCCTCGCGCCGGGGCGCTACCGCATCGGCGCCTGGTGGGTCGCGGCCGGCAATCGCGCCACCAACACGCCCTACGTCCTGAGACGCGGCGGCATCGGCGCACCCGACACGGTGCGCTTCGACCAGAGCAAAAACGGCGCGCGCTTCAATCCCTTTGCGCTGGCCGGCGGCCAGGATGAATTCGAGTTGAGTGCCGGCGACACGCTTACCGTATTTAACGACGCTAGCGGGGCAGGCTCGGCCGTTTTCGCGACGGTAGATGCCGTCAAGTTCGAGCGCGTCGGTGAGGCAGCCGCGCTCGCGCTGACCCTCCCGGCCGGCGTCGACAGTTTTGCCGTCGGCCGCCGCGACACCATCCGCGCCACCGTGGCCTACGCCTCCCGCAACTCAGGGGTTTTGGCGAAAGCCTACCGCGTAGAACTCCTCGGCGCCGATGGCAGTGCTTCGGTAGTGCAGGCGGGTACGCTTCCGCAAAACCTCAGGGGTGAGGTCCCGCTCGAGGTCGCGGTGGCTTCGCTCGGGGTGGGCGGTCGGACAGCGTTGCGCTTCGTGATCGAGGATACGCTCGGACGCACGGTCACGCTGCCGCTAAAACTCAATGTCCTGGAGGACCTGGAGATCTTCTTCGTACCCGACAACCGCGACACCATCCGGGCGGCCGTTGAGTCCGACCTCCGCGTCGACATCCGGCTGCGGCGATTGGTGGCAAGTAGCGCGCCTGATACCTTCCTGATCCGGCGCCTCAATCCGGGCGACCCGGAGGTACGATTCTTCCCGCAGGTCTTCACCACCGATACCACGCTGCGGCTCGCCGATACCGTCAACCTAGCCGTCGGCGAGTACATCGACTACGTGATCAGCGTCCGGGGCGCGGATCGCAACTATACCCGTCGGCTCACCGTCGAGATCGTCGACGAGGGGCCGACACTAACAGCGACGGGCGCACCCTTGCCGACTTTCGTGAGCCAGAGCGATAGCCTGGCGCTACGCTTCGCCGCGGACAGCCGCCGCGGCACGGTCGGGCTTCAGAAGATCTTCTTACGCTACGTCGGTCCGGCGGGCGATACCACGACTGTGGTCGATTTCGGGCTCGGCGGCCGCGCGGCGCAGTTCAACCTCGACCTCCCGCTCGAGGGCTTGCCCCTGGGTCGGACCAGACTCCTGGCCGAGGTCCTCCGCGCCGACGGGCGTAGCGCGAGCCTCGCGTACGATCTGGTGGTCGGGCCTGCGCGCGGCGACACGCGCATGGTGGTGATCGCGGACTTCAATAGCGCCTTCGGGTCGGTGACCTACGGCTGGGAGGTGGACAGCATCGTGCAGCGCATCCCTCGCATCTGGCGGCCGGACATGGTGGTAAGCGGTGGCGACATGATCGCCGGACAGAGCGCCGCCCTCACGCCCGCACAGGTGGATGCGATGTGGGCGGGGTTCGACCGCGCGGTGGCGACGCCAATCCGCGCTGCCGGCATCCCGTACGTATTTACGATCGGCAACCACGACGGCGCCATCCCGGTGGACAGCGCCGCCGCCGAGCGCTACTGGAACGACCCGCGTCACTTCCCCGGGTGGATCCCGATCGACACGGCCAATTACCCCTTCTACATGTCCTTCTTCGGGGATAGCTCGCGCCAAAATTTCTTCATTACTTGGAACGCGAGTGACGCTAATCTCTCCGACCGGGAACTCGCCTGGGTCGAGGCCCAGCTCTCCTCAGATGTCGCGAAGGCCGCGCGCCACCGCTTTGTGGTAGGGCACCTCCCGCTGTACGCGTCGAGCAACGAGCGCAACTCGGCCGGCAACATCCTCAACAACTCCGAGCGCCTGCGGGACTTGCTGGAGCGCAACGACGTCCACACCTACTTCTCGGGCCACCACCACGCGTATTATCCAGCGAAGCGAGGCGAACTCGAGCTGCTCAACGCCGGGGCCGCCGGCTCGGGTCCGCGCTCGTGGATCGGCCTGGACGAGGTCTCGCCCAACACCGTCACCGTGGTCGACGTCTTCTCGGCGGCCAACCCGCGCTACGGTCGCGACACCCTCGTGTACACGACGTACGAGACCCGCTACCGCGACGCGGCCGACATGCCGATCTTCGACGACGGGCGCCTGCCGGAGGTGATGTTTTCGTACAACGGCCAGTACCAGATCCGCCGCGATCTCCAACTCACGAGCGCGGCGAATGGCAGTCTCTCGACCCTCAACGTGACCGATACCAAATTTCCGCCGACGGGTAGCGGCGAGGTCGGCGTGGTGGCACTGCCCGGCGGTGGCCTCCGCGTCGAGGGCACCTTCGCCAACCTACGGGGGCGCGTCCTGCCGGAGGACGGTGCCGTCGGTATCTACCGCGCCCGCCACAACGAGCAAGGCGCACTCGTCGCCACGCTCCCCGTCCAATCCACCGACGGCACGACCGGTAGTTTTGGCGCAAGCCTCCCCGCCGGCGCACTCTCCGCCGAACTCCTTACCGTGGGTAGCTACTACGTCGCCATCCGGACGACGGCCGCCCCCGGTGGTGAGGTTCGTACGCAACTTTACCAGGCCGACAATAGAGCTCCCGCAGCCGTGACCTTCGCCGACTCGCTCGGCGGTGGCTCCGTGCCGATCCGCGACGAGCCCGCCGTGCTCGTGCAGGAGTGGGCGCGGACCTCGGACCCGGAGTTGAATCCCGTCACCTACTTCTACCAGGCGGCGCTCGACAGTGGATTTAACTCAATCGTGTTCCAGGAGGCTACAGGCCAGGCAACCCGGGTGCTCCTTTCGGAAGCGGTGCTCTACGCCCTCATCGGGGAGCGCGGCCAGGGGGACACCCTGCGGCTCTACCGCCGCGTGATCGCCTCGGACGGTCGCAACGTCAACTACCGCGGCACGGGCGTGCTCAGACTCGTCCGCAGTCAGGTCCCGATCGAGGGCGACATCACGCTCCCGGCGCCGGCTTACCGGTTTGACTGTACGGCGGGGCGCGACGAGTTCACGGGGGAGTGTCTATCGGCTTTCGCCAAAACCGGCTTCTCCAACGGCCACGGCGTCGCGGTGGACGGTAACAGTCGCGTGTGGGCGGCGGCATTCAGCGGTGGCCTGCGGGTCACGAACCCCGACGGAACCCCGTATACCCTCACCGACCCGGCAATCCAGTACGGTGGCCCGGCCCTTCCCTACGTGACCTCGATCAAGGTCAAGGGGGAGACAATCGACTCGCGCAACATCCGCGGCCTCGGGCGCGCCGCCGACGGCAACCTCCTGATGGTGATCCAGAACTCCCGCCTCCTCAAGCTCGACGCCGTCACCGGGCGCCCGCTACGGTACTGGCGCGGGCCGACGAGCTTCAGCAACCCGAGCGTCGACAGCGCCGGACGCGTACTGCTCGTGTCGGTGGTCGGCAACCGGGCCTTCCTGCTGAAGGAAACCCTGACCGACTCCTTCGACTTGGTGCGGCCCGAGTTCTCGCTACAGGACCGCCCCGGTGTCATCCGCGCGGCCGCCATCAGCCACGACGGCAGGAGCGTATTCCTACCGAGCAACGGCGGGGGCGGCGTGCAACGCTACGTCTTCGCGGCTGACACCGGCTACGCGCTGATCGACACGATCCGGACGGCCAATAGCTCTAATAGCATCACGACCGCTACCGGGGGCCGCGTGTATACGGTGGTTAACCGCGGGGCCACCGCCCCCAAACTCGTCTACCGCGAGTACTCTGGCACGGGCCGCACCTTCGCGTGGGAACTCCCCCTCGACGAGGTGGCGAGTACGGACCTGCGCGGGGTGGCCTTCACACCCGATCGCGACACCTTCTACGTGGTCAACAGCACCAACGGCGACGTGCAGCGCTACGTCCGGGGGGACGGTGGATCGCGCGTCGACAACCAGGGACCCGCGCAGGCGAATACGATCCCCGGGGTCCGACCCAACGATGTTACAGGTCGCAACCTGCTGTCTGGACGGCGCGTGCGCCTGCGGGGCTCGGTGATCAGCGACAACCAAGTGCCGTACGGACTCAGCTTCTACCTGGCGGAACTGGGCGCCGGCGTCCAGGTGTACAGTGACACGGCGCTGCTGGGCTACGTGCCGACGGTCGGGGACAGTCTCGAGGTGACGGGTGTGCTGCGGCAGCCTGCCGGCCAGCTGCAGTTGCGGCTCGACAGCCTGCGGATTCTCGGCAAGAGCCGGGGCTCGACCCCTTCCGACAACCGATTGACGGAGGCCAACGAGGGCTACTTCGTCCAGCTCGACTCCGTACGCCTCGGCGATCCGAACGCCTGGAAGTCCGGTGGGCTGCTAGGCTTCTCGGCGGCGCTCGCGGGCGTGCCCGCGGACAGCGTCCAACTCTACGTCGGGCGCCAGACGGCGCTCTACGACTTACCAGCTCCGCGGGGTCGGTTCCGCGTGCGGGGTCTGCTCGACCAGCGCGACCTGAGCGTGCCCTTCGACGCCGGCTACCTCGTGCGTCCGCTGCGTCCGCGCGACCTCCAACTTTACGTCGAGCCCGTGCTGAGCCTCTCGGTCGACAGCGTTTGCGCCGGGGATTCGGTGACGCTCAGTGCGGCTACCCTGAATTTTGTCGGCAACGCCGCGCGCTACACTTGGCTGCGTGGGGGGCAGGTTTTGGCGGAAGCCGTAAATCGCAACACGCTTACCATCGCCGTCGGCGATACGAGCGCCCTGTACTCGGTGCGCGTGAAGGCCGGCGGCGATGACCTGCGCTACGGCTACGCAGCTGTCGATAGTGCGGGAACGAGCGAAGGGCGCCGCCTGCGGGTGCTTGTGCGACCGGTGATCACCGGATTGAGTGTGGTAGGGGATACGGTGGAGGGCAGCGATATCCAGCTGCTGGCTAGCGTCGCTAACGCCGCCCGGCTCGAGTACTACGCGCCCGGTGGCAAGCCCGTTCCAGACGGTAAGCTCAGCAACGTGAAGCTCAGCGATACTGGTCGGTATACGGCGTGGCCTTCGGGGCTAATGGTTGCGCGAGTGACACGGCGAGCGTGCAGCTCACGGTGGTGAAGAGCTCCGGTCTGCGGGGGCTAGCGGGGGTGGAGCGCTTCGAGGTCTACCCAAATCCGGTGGCCGCCGGTACGACGGTGCGGGTGACGGTCGCCCTGACGCACGCGAGCCGGCTGGAGGTCGTCGATGGGCTCGGGCGGGTCGTGTGGACGCGGGCGGCGTCGGCGGGGACGCGGGGCGTGCTCGAGGTGCCGGTGCCGTCGGAGGTGGGCGTGTATACGCTACGACTCACGGACGGAGAGGCGGGCTTGAGCCGGGTGCTGGTGGTGGAATAGGGGAGAGCCTCCGGGGGTGGGGCTGGGTAGTATCGCAAGGGGCGTGAGGCAGGTCGGCCGTACGTCATGCCCCTCGCGCTTCTTGCGATACTAACCAAGAATCTTACTGTATACCCCCTCGTACCCCGCCACCATCGCCGCCCGCGAGAACTTCGTTTTGGCGTAAGCCGCACAGGCCTCACGGTCTATATTCCTAGTTTTGGCGACAGCCGCACACGCATCTTTTAAATCATCTACCAAAAAGCCACTCACCCCCTCCTCGATCAACTCCGGCATCGACCCGCGTCGGTAAGCGATCACGGGCGTCCCGCTGATCATACTCTCCGCCACGCTCAAGCCAAAGGGCTCCTCGAAGTAGATGGGGTGGAGTAGGGCGTCGGCTTCCGCCAAAACTAGCTTCCGCTCCTCCGGTCCGACGTTGCCGAGGTAGATGACGCGATCCCCGTCGACGTGAGGCGCGACGCGCGTGTCCCAGTACGGCGCGTCCTGGATGAGCCCGGCCATGAGCAGGCGCCGCCCGGTACGCCGCGCAATCTCGATCGCGTCGTGCGGACCTTTGTCCGGGTGCATCCGCCCGAAGTACAGCAGGTAGGGCCCGTACTTGGCTCTTCGGACCCAGCGGGCTTTCGCCAAAACCGAAGGCCCCGACGTCGATCCCATTGTAGACCGTAGCGGCGTAGGTTAGACCCGGGTCGCGATCCGCGTCGCTGATGCTCACGTAGTGCACGCGGTCGTCGTAGCGCCGGTACATCGGCAGGATGCGCTCGCTCGAAAAGCCGTGGATCGTCGTCACCATCGGCGTGTCCACCAGGCGGCTGTACGCCAGCGGCATGAAGTCGAAGTGGTTGTGGAGCAGGTCGAACTCGCCCGCCCGCTCGAAGACCTGGCTCAGGTGCGTGTACTCGCAGATCTTGGCGTCGAGCGTCCGGTCTTCCTCGTAGCCGGCGGGCGTCGTGCCGACGAGCGTGCGGTCGTGAGGCTATCGGCAGTAGCGAAGAGCGTCACGTCATGACCTGCGGCGACGAGGCCTTCGGTCATGTTGCTGGCCACCTGCTCCCACGGACCGTACGCGCGGGGGGCGTCCGCCAGGCGATCGGGGCAATGACGCCGATCCGTAGGGGCTGCTTAGCAGCGAGTTTGTTGGGCAGCACGCCTAGGCGGCCTCGCTGCGGTCGGGGAGCTCGAGGGCTACCTGGTCGAGCTGTTGCTGCAGTTCGCTGTCCATCGTGCCTCGCGGAGCCTCTGCGCTTGTGTTTGTCCTGGCGCTTCGACGAGGCTCATGGCGGCAGCCACGCGGTTGCGCGACAGCCAGAAGGCGAGCGTCGATCTCGGCGCCTTGGTTCTGGTTGATGCCGCGCTCCATGAGACCATCGTGGCAGCTCCCGCGCTCGGCGTGGAAGAGCGGCAGACCGAGGTCGTTGCGACCCATAAACCACTCGAAACTGATCGTCGCCCGCCGCAGGTCGCCCTCGTCGCCCGTGTGCTCGTACCAGCGCGTGTACAGCATCACCATGCCCTGCGCGTCGATGGGCTGCTGGTCGTACTTGCTACGGCTCCTCCCCGCGGCGCATGAAGCCGTGACACCCGATCGGGTGGATCATGTGGTCGCCGAAGGTGTGTCGCTCCAAGAAGCGCGTCGATGCCTCCGCGATCTCGTGGTAGCGGGCCTCGCCGGTCATGATGTGGAGCTCGAGCAGACTCAGCGGCAGCACGGCGTTGCCGTAAGTCAGCACGTTCTCGAACCAGTTCCACGTCCCCCTCGCTCACGGCCTCAAACTCAGTGACGAAGAAGTCTCCGAGCTCGCGGGCGTACGGCTTTGCGTTCTCGGAGTACTGCTCGGACTTGGCGAGTTCGGCCAAACCCATGATCACGTAGGCCACGGCGCGGAGGCGACGTAGCGCAGTGGAGGTGTGGCCGCAGGCCGAGGTAGAGCTGCCAGGCGAGGTCCTTGTGGTCCTGGCTCACGGCCTCGCTGGCCAGCAGCGTCCCGAGGCACCAGGTTGCCCGCCCGAGGCTATCGTCACTGCCCACCTTATCGAGGTAGTTGCGGTCGTAGCCGATGAAGTTGTGCAGCGCGCCGTCGCGCTTTCTGGAGGTAGTGCAGCAGCGCGAGGTAGTTGTCGAGCAGCGGCTCGATCTCGGCGGCGGGCGTACCCTGCTCCAGGGCCTGCACGCAGAAGATGATCGCGCGGGCATTGTCGTCGAGGCAGTAGCCCTCCTTGCGGTTCGGGAGATGGTAGCTGGCGTGCTGCAGCAGGCCCGTATCGTCGGTCATGCGGCGGACGTGCTGCAGGTCGATCTTCGGGAGTTGCTGTACGCCGCGCAGGAGGGGCTGCGGGTCTGGCGGTAGCTCGCGCGATCACCTGGTCCAGCACCTCGAGGTACGTCCGTGCCCTGCATAGTCCAGGTGGTGAGTTGTCCGTAGGATTTGGCCGCGTTGCGGAGGCGCTGCTGGAGTTCCGGGTTTTGCCGCAAGGCCACTAATTCCTTGCCCAACGTCTGACGGCTGTCGCCAAAACCGTAGAGTAGTCCACGGCCCTCGGTCAGGATCTCCTTCGCGTGCCAGAAGGGCGTACTCAGCACCGCACACCCGGCCCCCACGGCATACGACAGCGTGCCGCTCGTAATCTGAGCCTCGTTGGGGTAGGGCAGCACGTAAGTATCGGCCGCCAGGAGGTAGTCGCTCAGCAACTCTTCGTCCGCATACTTGTCGTCGAAACGGACATTGTCCGCCAGTCCGAGCTCCTCGACGCGCGCCCACAGGCTCTCGCGGTAGGCCTCGCCCTCGTGCGCCAGGACGTGCGGATGCGTCTTGCCGAGCAGGATGTACAAGAAGTCCGGATCGACGGCCTTGAGCGCCGGTAGCGCCTCGATGGCGGTCTCGATGCCCTTGCCGCGCCCGAGGTGCCCGAAGGTGAGCAGCGTATTGCGACTCCCCGAGCCCGAGCATCTCGCGCGCCTGCCCCCGTCGAGCGTAGTCGTAGCTCGGCGAACCGTGCTCGATACACGAGATCTTGTCGGTCGGGATGCGGTACACCTGGTGCAGCATCCGCACGGCGAGTTGGCTCATCACAATGAGTCGCTGCGAGAGTGCCCCGAGGCGCTGGATGATGAGGCGCTGCTGGTCGTTGGGCGTCCTGAGCACCGTGTGTAAGGTCACGATGAGGGGTTTGCGGAGCCTTTCGGCAAAACCGAGGATGTGCTCCCCGCTGTCTCCCCCGAAGATTCCGAACTCGTGTTGGAGGATGACCGCATCGACGTCCGCGCGGTTGACGTACTCTGCGGCTTTGAGGTAGGCCTTGCGGTCGTGCTGGCTGATGGTGCGGACGACTTCGGTCGGGTACGCGTAGCCCTCGCGGTCGTTGATGGCCACGACGGAGGTGGTCACCGGCTCCTTTCGCTTACGGGCAGCCTTCTTGATGCCGTCGGCGATGTGCTGGGTGAAGGTCGCAATGCCGCACTGGCGCGGCGGGTAGTTTCCGACGAAGACGAGGTTCATCCGCTGAGTTTTAAATACACTCTACCGGCATACGCTAAGTAGAATCAAGAGGTTAGATCGGGGTGGGGTGCGGACGCCGGGGCGCTTGTGGGTATAAGCACCGGAAAGAGGGTGTTTGTTCCCTGAGTCCTTGCTCGAATTGCGCATTTCTTACAGATCGCGAGCCAGAGGCGATACCTTAAAAACGACAGGTGTAGAGTTCACTACGACCTATCGCCGGGGCGCTCGCACAGCTCGTGTGACGAGCGGTGTTTGCCTGGCTCTGCCAGGTGCCGAGGGCGCTCGTCGAGCCGGCTGCGGACCTGGCAGCGTGAGATGGGGAAGGGTGCCCCCTTCTCTTAGCAGGCAAACACGGTCTGGGGCGCTCGCAGATACGCTGTTGCTAATGGCTTCTACAGCCGTACTTCATGCCAACTATGATCCTTCGATTTCTACTTCTCGCACTGTTCAGCACGGGCCGGACCTTGGCGATGGCCATCAGCGGTGTCTTGGTGCGGAAGCGCCTGGTGTGGACGGCGTACTACCTCAGTCTCGAGGGGGAGGAGACCGTCGCGCGACTGCGGGTGCAGAGTGACGCGTTTGTAATGGGCATGCTGGAGGCGTCCTAACCTTGCATCGCTCCGTAATGGACTCGTTCCGACGCTGGCCTCAAGTCCGGGATGCCGCGACGTAGCTTCGCCACATGCGCACGCCGAGCCTAACAGGTCAACTCAGTCTGCTCTCCTTAATCCTCGTCTCGCTGTGTGCGACGGGCACCGCCCGGGCCAGCATTGGCGACACGATCGACCTAGCTGGCGCGTGGACCTACCGCCTCGATCGCTCGGACGAGGGCGTCGCGGGCCGCTGGTGGCGCGAATCGTTTGGGGACACCCTCCAGCTGCCGGGCTCGCTGGCGAGCAACGGAATCGGAGACGACATCACGCTGTACACGGTGTGGACGGGCGGCTTCCAGGATACGAGCTGGTACGCCGACCCACGGTTCGCGCCGTACGTAGACACCGCCGATCTGAAGATTCCCTTTCTCCTCCAGCCGACGAAGAAGTACACGGGTGTGGCCTGGTACCAACGGCGCGTCACCGTGGCGGCGGCTACGAGGGGCCCCTTACGACTCCACCTCGAGCGCTGTCACTGGACCTCGCAGGTGTGGATCAACGGGGAGCTGCTCGGGAGTCGAAATAGCTTGAGCACGCCCCACGAGTACACTTATGACAATCGCGATGGCGCAGCGGAATTGGTCATCACCGTACGGATGGACAATCGCGTGCTCGTAGACATCGGACACAATTCGCACAGCATTACGGACCATACGCAGAGCAATTGGAACGGCATCATCGGGAAGATGTATTTGGTCAGATCGAGGCGTGGCTTCGTGGAGGACGTGGCGATCTATCCGGAATATGATTCCGCTACGGTACGCGTGCGCGGAGTGGTACGCGGAGGAGCGAATCCACCTTCGCTACTGGCTGAAGTCGAGGGAGTAAGTTTTGACGCAAGTCTTCCCTCCATGCCTGTGCAAGTGCAAGCAACAGCGATTGATACTACTTCTTCGGATACAGCTTCTGAATGGCGCTTCGACTTCATCTATCGACTGGGAGATTCGATGCGGACGTGGGATGAATTCGATCCGGCGCTTTACGAGCTTACGCTATCGATTAGTGGAGAGGAGGCCTTTCGGCAAAACTTTGGGGTGCGTGCCGTGCGGACAGAAGCGCGGCGCATTTACGTCAACGACCGACAGACCTTCCTCCGCGGAACCCTCGAGTGCGCCATCTTCCCGCTCACGGGGTACCCGCCGACGGAGCTCGAGCCGTGGCGCCGGATCTACCGCACGGTCAAGGCCTACAGACTGAATCACGTTCGCTTTCACTCCTGGTGCCCCCCGGAGGCGGCCTTCGCGGCGGCGGACGAACTCGGCGTCTACCTCCAGGTCGAGGCGGCGTCCTGGCCGAACCTCACCACGACCCTCGGGGACGGCAAGCCCGTGGACGCCTACGTCGCCGCCGAGACCGAACGCATCCTCGACGCCTACGGCAACCATCCGTCCTTCATCCTGATGGCCAGCGGCAATGAGCCCGGCGGAGACGTCGACGAATCCTACCTCACGGACTACGTGCAGTACTTCCGGCAGCGTGACAGGCGCCGGCTCTACACGGGGGCTGCCGGCTGGCCCGCGCTCGCCGCCGAGGACGTCCACAACCTCCAGGCGCCGCGGATCCAGGGCTGGGGCGAGGAGCTCAACAGCGTCATCAACGCCCGGCCGCCGTCAACCGACTACGACTTCGCCGCCAAGATGCCCGCGGACACGCTTCCGGTCATCGCGCACGAGATCGGGCAGTGGTGTGCCTACCCTGCGCTCGCGGACACGAGCAAGTATACCGGAGTGCTGCGCGCGAAGAACCATGAGGTGTACCACGAGGTACTCGCGCGACAGGGCCTGGCGCACCTGGCCGACAGCTTCGTGCTCGCCTCCGGGAAACTCCAGGTGCTGTGCTACAAGGCCGACATCGAGGCGGCGCTCCGGACACCCAACCAGGCGGGTTTTCAGTTGCTCGACCTGCATGATTTCCCGGGGCAGGGGACGGCGCCGGTGGGGGTATTGAATGCCTTTTGGCAAAACAAAGGTTACGTCTCCGAGGAGGAGTACCGTAGGTTTTGTAATCGCACCGTGCCGCTG
The DNA here is from genome assembly GCA_963837005.1 of Lewinellaceae bacterium. Lineage (GTDB taxonomy): Bacteria > Bacteroidota > Bacteroidia > Chitinophagales > Saprospiraceae > CALDTK01. The sequence continues at coordinate 559,225 of CAWIMC010000018.1, read as the reverse complement.
GTGCGTCTAGATCGCCGGGTATTTACGGAGGGAGATACTTTGCGCGTACCTACCGAGGTTGCGCACTTTGGTGCAAACCCGCTGCAGGGAGTTGTCCCTAAGTGGAGCCTTCGCGATGAGGCGCATCGGGTGGTGGCCGAAGGGGAGCTTCCCCGAGTTAATATTCCACTCGGCAACGGCTTTGAGCTCGGTGAAATTTTGTACTCGTTTCCGCGAACTGGACGCGCAAGGCGTTTGAACTTATCCCTAACCATAGACACGTTTGAAAACCAGTGGGACCTGTGGGTTTACCCAGAGGCAGACCCAGATGCAAGCGATTCCGTGATCTTAACGGATACCCTTAACCCTGAGGTTTTGCGGAAGCTAAACAGCGGTGCCACGGTACTGTACAGCCTGGGCAAAGGCAAGGTAGCAGCGGCCTACGGCGGCGATGTGGGCGTCGGCTTCTCGAGCATCTTCTGGAACACCGTCTGGACCGGCGGGCAGAAGCCGCACACGCTCGGCATCCTCTGCGACCCGCGGCACCCGGCGCTGGCGGCTTTCCCGACTGAGTACCACGCGGACTGGCAGTGGTGGGATGCGATGAGCCACGCGGACGCGATCGACCTCGGGGCGCTCAGCACCGACGCCCGCCCCATCGTGCGCATCATCGACGACTGGGTGACGGGGCGCAACCTGGCGCTGCTGTTCGAGGCGCGTGTAGGTCGTGGGCGGGTGCTGATCAGCGGCGTGGATCTCGTAGCGGGGATGGACGCGCGACCGGAGGCCCGGCAGTTGCTCCGAAGTTTGCGAAAGTATATGGTGAGTGCGGACTTTCGGCCGGCGGCGGTGGTGAATGTGGAGCAGTTGAGTAAGCTTGGCGCGGTAGGTGGGTTCTCCCTCGCGAATCATGGTTCAGAATTTGCGCCTCCCTTACCTTAATCCTGTCTATGTCACGACGCCTCCTCATCCACGCCGACGATGCCGGCCTTTGCCACGCCGAGAATCGCGCGACCATCGCCGTGCTCGAGGCCGGGATGGTCAACTCCTACAGCCTCATGGTGCCCTGCCCGGGCTTCGACGAGATGGCGGGTTTTGCGAAAGCGCACCCCGAGTACGACTGCGGCGTGCACCTAACGATGACCTGCGAGTGCGAGACGGTGCGGTGGGGACCGGTGGCGCCGGTGAGTGCCGTGCCGAGCCTCGTCGATGAGCGCGGGCACTTCTTCAAGAAGCGACACCTCCTGGCGGCGGTAGGGAAGGCCGAGGAGGTACGGATCGAGCTGAAGGCCCAGATCGACCGAGTCCTGGCGCTGGGCATTCGCCCGACGCACCTCGACTCCCACATGTACAGCGCGGCGGCGCACCCGGCGTACTTCGAGGTCTATAGGGCCCTGGGGAAGGAATACGAGTTGCCGGTCCTGATGAATGCCGAGATGCTAGAGGCCGTAGGACTAAATCCCGAGAAGCATCTGCGGCCCGAGGACTTTACGGTGGATAAAGCGCACATCGGCAATTACGATCTCTTTTGCGCGGGCCAACTCCGAGATTACTATTTCGGCGTGATAGATCATCTCGTCGAAGGCAACAACATTCTACTCCTCCACCCCGCCTACGACGATGCGGAGATGCGCGAGGTGGCTGTCAACCATCCCAATTTCGGCTCGGCGTGGCGGCAGATCGACCTGGACGTTTTCACGAGTGCGGAGATGCGCGCGAAGATTGCGGCGAGTGGTGTGGAGCTAGTGACGTGGGCGGATTTGTGGCGGGGTTGAAGGTGTGGTGGCTGGCCCGGTGTGTTGGTGCGAGGGGGCGTTTCTGTCGCAGAAAGGTGACTACTCTCGTGTCGAAGCGGAGTTTGGGTGGGCCGAACGCGCCTTCGGTCCTTACTTTGTTGGGATAACTGCCTAGGTACCGCGGGGAGCCTCTAACACGTCAACGCTATCCGGATGCACTTACCGACTGTTCACGATCTTCGGCGCGTCGGCGGTATGCTGGTAGCGCTGCTGTTACTCGCGTTACCCACGGCGTGCTCCGACGATGACCTGGAGTCGGACCCGACCTTTCGCCCGGGCACCGCGCAGCCGAATCCTCCGCCGCCGGTGACGCCGCCCGCGCCCCCGCCGCCGCCCGCGGACACGACCGTCGTCTACTCCTCGGTTTTGGCGAAAGCCCGACTCTCCGAACTCGCCGCCCGCATGGAGAGCAACCTCGGGAGGGTGCCGCTGGACTCGACGCGCATCCCGCGCTCGGGCGGGGCCGACGGACGCATGCGAACGGTGAGATCGAACGATTGGACGAGCGGCTTCTTCCCCGGGATACTGTGGCAACTGGCCTCCACGAGCGGTTCGGCGCCCCTCAAGCGCGCCGCCCAGGACTGGAGCGCGTTCATCGTCAAGGAGCAGTACGACGGCTCGACGCACGACACGGGCTTCAAGATCTTCTGTAGCCTCGGCTCGGGGTACAAGCTCATGGACCAAACCCAGTACGCCGACGAGATCGAGCGGACGGCGCAGACGCTGATCGGGCGCTTCAACCCAACCGTCGGCACGATCCGCTCGTGGAACTTCGGGAGGTGGGCCTACCCCACGATCATCGACAATATGATGAACCTCGAGCTGCTGTTCGAGGCGAGTTTGTTGGTCAAGGATTCTGTGTTTTATAAGATCGCCGACCGCCACGCCCGCACGACGCTCGCGCACCACTTCCGCGCGGACGCGAGCTCGTACCACGTCGTGGACTACGACCCGGGCACCGGGGCCGTGCGGAGCCAAGGTACGTTCCAGGGTCTCTCCGACGCCTCGGCCTGGAGCCGCGGGCAGGCCTGGGGACTGTACGGCTACACGATGAGCTATCGCTACACGCGCAATCCGGCCTACCTCGAGCAGGCGCGGCGGATTGCGGCATTCTTCTTCGAGCACCCGAACACACCCGTCGACCGCATCCCGTACTGGGACTTCGACGCCGCGCCCGGGGCCGCGACGCCGCGCGATGCCTCCGCCGCCGCCATTGCCGCCTCGGCTGTCCTGGAACTACTCACCTACGATCCCGCGAATCGCGAGCGCTACCTCGCGTGGGTAGACGCGATCTTGCGGACCTTGGAGACGGACGAGTACCAGGCGTCGATGGTGCCGTTCATCCTGACGCACAGCACGGGGCATCTCCCGGAGGCGAGCGAGATCGACGTGGCGATCAATTATGCTGACTATTACTACGTCGAGGCCCTGCGGCGGCGCAGCGTGACGGCGGACGAATAGTAGAGTCCCCAAGGCACCTATCCACCCACCACATCGCCACCATTGACGTGGATCGTCTGTCCCGTCACGTAGCTCCCGTCCTGGCTCGCGAGAAAGACGTACGCCGGCGCTACCTCGGCTGGCTGTCCCGGCCTACCCATCGGGACCTTTTTGCCGAAGTCATCCACCTTCTCGGCGGGAAAGCTCGCCACATGCGGTACCATCCGGATCAGCCCGGGCGCGCCTCGATCGATGAAGGACCGGGTCTGTTCGGCTGGATGTTCACGGGATTTGGCCTGCTGTTCGGAGGGCTAGGTGTAGCGATGCTGGTGCGCCCGGTTTTGCGGAAGCGTACTACAAAAGACTTACGTCAAAACGGGCGCCGCGTAATGGCCGACGTCACCGAGGTCGACTATGACACGAGCTTGGTCGTCAACGGTCGCAGCCCATTCCGAATAAGGGGGCAGTGGCACGACGAGGGCGCGAAGGTGGTGCGGCTCTTCGACAGTGACGCGATCTGGTACGACCCGATCGAGTTCGTAAAGCCCGGGGATGAGATCGCGGTGTACTACGACCGGGCGAAGCCGGGGCGGTACGTAGTGGACCTGAGCGCGCTGCCTAAGCTAGCGGAGTAGCGGCCGGGGGCGGCTCGGATCCCTACCTTGCCGCCGTCGGGATGTGGGCGATTCACCGTCCGTAGTCCGGCGACGGCTACGCTACCAAACTACAACATGATCAAGATCGGAATACTCGGCTGCGGGATGATCGCCGAGCGGGGCCACCTCCCGGCCATCGTCCAGGTCGCTGGCGTCGCGGCGTACGCGGTGTATGACCTCCACTTCGAGCGCGCCCTGGAGCTGCAGCGCCGCTTCGGCGTGCGGCACGCGTACCCGACCGAGGAGGCGTTCTGGGCGTCCGGCATCGACGTCGTGGTGATCTGCACGCCCGCCCCGCTCCACCCGGCGCACGTCGCGCGCGCCGCCGCGCACGGCAAGGACATCCTGTGCGAGAAGCCCCTGGCGATGACCGAGCCCGAGATCGAGGGCATGATCGCGACGGCGAGCGCCGCGGGCGTCAAGCTCTTCACGGGCTTCACGTACCGCTTTAGCCCCTCGGCGCGCGAGATCAAGCGCCTCGTGGGCGAGGGCGCCATCGGGGAGGTGCGCTCGCTGCGGCTCGTGTACCTCTGGAACCTCCACGGGAAGTGGACCTACGACGAAGCCGGCCGCATGGTGCCGAGCCCGCTGCGCGTGGGCCGCATGGCCGAGGGCGGGCCGATGGTCGACTGCGGGGTCCACCAGATCGACCTGGCGCGGTGGTGGCTCGCCTCGGAGGTCGAGCGCTTCGAGGGTGTCGGCGTGTGGGTCGAGGACTTCGACGCCCCCGACCACGTCTACCTCCACATGGATCACGCCTGCGGGGCGCACGCGATGGTGGAGATGAGCTTCTCGTACAACGCCACCTCGGCCGAGCCCCGCAGCCACTTCCAGTACGAGCTCATCGGCACCGACGGCGTGATCCGCTACAACCGCGAGGAGCACACCTTCGAGGTGCGCGACTCCCGCGGGACGCTGCACCTACCATGGTACCCGGAGAAGAACTTCCGCGGGATGTACGAGGAGCTCGCGCGCGCGATGGCCGAGGGTACCGACGGCGACATGCCCACCGCCGCGGACGGCCTGGCCGCCACGCGGATCGCGCGCGCGGCCACGGAGCGCGTGATGGCCACCCGCGAGCGCGGTGGCCGACCGAGCAAGTCGTCGATGGCGCGGGCGTCGAGCGGGCCGCTGGACGCGGCGATCCCGGCGGATAGCACGGAGCCGTAAGCAGCGCCCTTCGACGGCCTCCGGGCAGCGGCGCTCCGCAGGGGAGGTCGTCCCATAAAGGAGGCCCTGCCCAGCTTCAGTCGAACGCGCCGAGCCCTTACCTTTAGCTCATGAAGCCTGCCGAACTCACCACCGCCGCCACCTTTCGCATAAATCGCCCTAGCGCCGATGATCTCGCGCGGGCGCGGCAGGTGCTCGCGGATGAGAGGGCCTCGGTAGCCGATCTGCCTGCGCCCGTGGTCGAGACCTTTCGCTCGCTGCTCGAGCACTTCGAGCGGGGGGAGGATGTCGTCTTGGACGTTGGTCTGTCTTACCTCACGGTGGCGGAGGCGGCGCGGGCGATGGGGGTAGCTCAGGCCGACGTGGTGGAGATGGTGGCGTCGCATCGACTCGCGGCGGAGCAACATGATGGCGATCTGCGCATCACATCTGTAACCGTAGCGCATTGGCTGGCGGCGGAGAACGCCTTAGATGGAATGAGGACCGCGGGGTATGCAGGACAGTCGATCTTAGAATGAGCATGTGTATATGAAGCTCTTCTTAGACGCTAACATCCTGTTCTCGGTTTTCCTTACCGATTTATTTATTACCCTCCACCAAGGAAGGGCATGCCAGATCGTTTGGTCGACCTACGTCGAGGCGGAAGCCGAGCGCCATGTCCTGGCCCGGGCTCCCGACAAGTTCGCCCGACAGCGGCGCGCTAGGCGATTCGAACAGATGCGGACGTTCGCCCAGCAAGTAGAACTCGCAGGAGACGGTCTACGCGTGAGACACAACTCTCGGGAATCCGAAGCGCTGCTGCTGCGCTTACCCGATCCTGATGATATCCCGGTGGCCGTAGATGCGATAGCTGTGCAGGCTGATACGCTCGTGACCAATAACGTGAAGGACTTCCCGCAGGCCACATTGGCCCCATTCGGAATCGTGGTAATGTCGGCAGAGGCTGCGCTAATTAAAGTTTGCGCCGAGCAACCTAAGAAGGTCGTAACCGTGCTGGATGAGTGGCTAGCGCGCAATAGCGTAGAGCCGCGTACTCGCACCGACCTGCACTCCGTGCTTCTCCAACGCCAATTCCTGATCCTTGCCCAACGCCTCTCCAATATTTGGGAAGCTCCGCCAGCAGAGTAAATGACCAAAGCTCCCACGCCAGCTTTAAACTTCTAGCTAGCGCCCACGGCCCCCTACCCCACGCGCCGCTCTCAACCCAGCTAGGAGCAGTCCTCTCGAAAGTAGCCAGCCGCGTCGCGATGCCCTGCTCGTAAATGGTTCGGACGGCCGGCCAGTCGGCGGCTGTGAGGTCCTCGATGCGCATCATGGCGAACGTTTAGCAGCAACCGCCCCCGGGGGTGCAGACATTCGTATCAGCCTGCACGAGCGAGTACATCGGCTTGGACACCTTCGGCGCGGCGTCCGGGATCCCGCACGCGTCCTGCGCGAGACAGGCAGTCTGTTTTGGCGTAAGCTGAAACTCCCCGTCGGCAAAGCTCAGTCCGAACTTACCAATCGTGCTTTGCTGGTACTCGACCTCGATGTCGAGGTTGTCGCTGCCGAGGATGCGGTCGGACAGTTGGACGATGTGCAGGAACTTCTCCGGCGCCAGGCGGTGGTCGTAGTCGCCGGCCTCCCAGAGTTGGAAATTGGCCACGGCCTCACGGCGCTCGGTCCCGCCGCAGTCGATGAAGTGCTTGGTGACGAGGCCGACCTCGGTGACGTGGAAGTGGTCGGGCAGGTGGGTGCCGTCGGGCAGGCGGAAGCGGACGCGCGCGAGGGTCGGGAGCGTGGCTTTGAGGGCGGAGATGGTCATCGGGTGGGGTTGTTTGGTTGGGGGGTTAGTTGGTTGTTTGGTGCCTAGGGGCACAGCAGGTGGCGGCGTTGAAGAAGCTCTGGAAGTGCCGGTGGGCTTTCGCCAAAACCTCCACGTCGAGGCAGTAGCAGACGGTGAGGCCGTCGATCTCGCCGCGGATGAGCCCTAGGGTTTTGAGTTCTTGCAGGTGTTGAGAGACGGTGGTACGGGAGAGTGGCAGTTCGGCCGCGATATCGCCGGAGATGCAGGTGCGCTTGGCGGCGAGCAGTTCGATGATGGCGACGCGGGCCGGGTGCGCGAGGGCCTTCGCGATGCGGGCGAGGTCGCGCTGGGCGTCGGTGAAGGCAGAAGTTTTGGCGAAGGCCATAGCAGGAACTGTGAAGTATGTCGCAAACATACGACATAGATGCTTAGCGAGCTCGGTGGGGTTGACCTTCGTCAAAACCGTACCCACCGCCCGCCGCCGGCCCATATTTGCGGCCACACCGCCCCTATGCGAAACCTCGCCTTGCTCAGCCTGCTCCTCGTCGCCGTACTCGCCGCCTGCGGCAGTCCCAAACGCGCCTCCGCCGACGCCACCGCTCCCCCCGAGCTCACGGGTGTCACCTGGCAGCTCGAGCACCTCGCCGGGGCCTCCGAGCCCTTCGTCGACCTCTTCCCCGCCACCAAACCCAACCTCACCTTCGACGGCTCCGCGATGCGCGTGACCGGCACCGACGGTTGCAACGGCTACTCGGCCGACTACACGCTCGACGGCAGCCAACTGAGTTTCGGGGAGCCCGGCCCGAGCACGCTCATGTACTGCGGCGCGGGCGAGAAGATGTTCCGCGAGGCCATGCAGCGCGTGGACCGCGTCGGGGGTGGGAAGGGGGGCACGTTGGTGCTTCTCGACGGGGAGGAGGCGGTGTTGCGGTTTCGGAAACCGATGTAACGCGTGGCGTGACGTCGCCTCGGCGACCGCCGGTAGCTGCGCCGCCGGTCCCGGACGAGTTAGCTTTCGCCAAAAGCTTTCGTACCGCTGTACTGAGTTTTGACGCAAGTTCCCCCCTTCAATGTTTAAACCCGTCACCGACACCACCGCCTTCCTCGTCGACCTCCTGTGGATCTCCCTCGCCGTCGCCCTGGCGAGCGTCGGCCTGAAGGCCTTCCTCCTCCCGAACGGCTTCCTCGACGGGGGCGTAACGGGGATCGCACTGCTGCTCGAGAACTCGCTCGACGTCCCGCTGTCGATCGGGCTCATCGGGATGAGCGTGCCGTTCCTGGTGCTGGCCTACTTCACCGTCTCGCGGCGGGTGACGTGGAAGTCGGTGTTCGGGATACTGAGCCTCGCGGCGGTGCTCGAGTTCGAGACCTTCCCGACCCTCACCGAGGACAAGCTCCTGATCGCCATCTTCGGGGGCATCTTCCTCGGGGCGGGCATCGGGACGGCCATCCGGTCGGGGGCCGTGCTCGACGGCTCGGAGATCCTCGGGATCTTCGTTAACCATCGTTTCGGGGTCTCGATCGGGAAGGTCATTTTGGTCTTCAACGTGGTGCTCTTCACGGTGGCGGCCGTGATTCTGACGGTCGAGATCGCGCTGTACTCCGTGCTCACGTACCTGGTCACGGCCAAGGTCACCGACACGATCATCAAGGGCTTCGAGGACTTCATCGGGGTCACGATCGTGAGCGCGCGCAACGAGGCCATCAAGGAGGTCTTGCTCCGCGAGCTCGGCGCCGGGCTCACGCTCTACCGCGGGCAGGGCGGCTACGGGTCGCAGGGTCCGACCGACGACCAGCCGATCATCCAGACGGTCATCAACCGCATCGACATCCGGCGCCTCTACCGCCTCGTGGACGAGATCGACGAGCGGGCCTTCGTGATCGAGTTCGACGTCAACCACGTGCGGGGCGGGGTGCTAAGAAGATACCTAACGCGGGGGGCGGGGGCAAAGGTGAAGGCGTGAGCGAAGGCGGCAGTGAGTCCCCCTACACCGCCAAATCCTCCTCCTCCGCCGCCAGCGCCTGCGTACTGTTCCCAAACAGCGCCAACCCCGCGCTCAGCGGTCCGAGCCTCCCCAAGAACATCAGCCCGCACAAGATCAACTTGCCCAGCGGTGAGAGCGTCGCCGTCGGCCCGGCCGACAAGCCCACCGTCCCCAGCGCGCTCAAACTCTCGAACAGCACGTCGTACGGGTGCTCCTCCTCGACCAGGAGCAGGAAGAAGGTCCCGACGCAGACCGTGAGCACGTAGAAGAAGAACTTGCTCACCGCCAGGCGCATCCGGTGGTTCGGGATGATGCGCCCCATGTGCGTCGCGCGCTCATCGCCGCGCAGGGTGCTCTTGAGCTGTGCCCACAGCGCCGTGAACGTGGTCGACTTGAGGCCCCCGCCCGTACCCGAGGGACTCGCCCCCACGATCATCAGCATCATCACCAAGAACAGCGGCGCCGCGGCCAGCCCCGTGATCGGCACCGTGTTGAAGCCGACCGTCGTCATCGCCGACATGCTCTGGAAGAAGGCCACCATAATACCCGTCTCCGGCGCCATCGCGTAGATCGTCGGGTCGGCGTGGTACAGGATCACCGTCCCGGCCACGAGCCCGATCGCCGTGAAGCGCAGGATGATGCGGCTCGTGTACGTGAGCGGGCGCCGCTCCGGCCCGAGGCGCGAGAAGAAGTCCGCCGCCACGATGAAGCCGAGTGCCCCGAGGATCGACAGCGTCGAGACCACGACGTTGAGCCAGAAGTTATCCGCGAAAGCCTCGAAGCCCGTCCCGAACGTCGAGAAGCCCGCCGTGCAGAAGGCCGAGATCGAGTGGAAGATGGCGCTGTAGATGGGGTTATCCACCCCGGCGTTGCTAAAGATCGCCGCCAGCAGCACCGCCCCCACCACCTCTACCGAGATGCAGTAAATGATGAGTCGCGTGATGAAGCTCGACAGGTCGAAGCCCTCCGGCAGCGAGAAGTCCGTACTCAGCAGCGCGGACTGCGAACTCGACAGCGTCCGCTTGCGCATCAACACCACGAAGGACCCGAGCGACATGTACCCGATGCCTCCCAATTGAATCAACAGCAGGATGATAAGCTGCCCGAAGCGCGTGTAGTCCGTCCCGGTGCTCAACGTCGAGAGCCCCGTCGTACTCAGGGCACTCGTGGCGGTGAAGAAGTGGTCGAGCGACGACAGCGCACTCGTCGAGGCCACCGGCAGGCACAGCATCCCGAAGCCGACGGCGAGGATACACAGGTAGCCGTAGGCGAGGAATTGCGTCGGCGGAAGGCCGAGCGGGAGTTCGGAGCGTCGGGAGGGCGGCATACGGGAGTAGCGATTTCGGCGGCGCGAAGGTGGCGAGCGTTCGCGAACTGTTGGAGGGCGACGTTGCTGGCGCGAATCTGCGATCTCGCCGAGACCTGGTCAGGTAAGGTGGTAAGTCGACCGAGTTGAGCCTCCCGGAGTATGGTCTGTCGGGCTTCGCCGCCGACGGCGCCGGTAGTACCGATAATGGCGACGCGGAGGGTTCGGTCGGTCGATGGCGTCGTGGGCATGGGCACGGGCATGAGCACGGGCATGGGCATGGGCATGGGCATGGGCATGGGTTAGGGTGAGTCTCGGGTATTCGTGGCTTACGTGTCCACGCCTTCTGCTTCCTGAGCGACGCTCGCCACTTCCACTGAACGTCGTCGATCGCGGAGGCTACACCGGCGTACGGCTTGCGCCAAAACCTGCCCCTCCCAAAACTTCATTTGCGATGCGCTACATTCCTGCCGCTCAGGCCATCCGCAGACCGGCAACTCAACCAATAGCCCTATGAATCAACCAGTCACGCTCGCCCAACTCGAAGACCTCCAAGACGAGCAACTCCCCGTCCCCAAACACAAACTGCACGACTGGACGCACTTCGCCGGCCTCTACGCCGCCGAGCACGTCGCCGCCACGGAGTTCGTCATCGGCGCCACCTTCGTCGCACTCGGGGCCCGGACCATCGACATTATCCTCGGCCTGCTGATCGGCAACGTGCTCGCGGTGTTGAGCTGGCGTTTTATCACCTCGCCGATTGCGGTGGAGACGCGATTGAGTCTGTATACGTACCTCGACAAGATCGCGGGCGACTCCATGACCCAGCTCTACAACTGGGTCAACGTCGTCATCTTCTCGGTCATCTCGGCGGCGATGATCACGGTCTCCTCGACGGCCGTCCGCTTCGCCTTCGATATCCCCGCGCAACTCGACTGGTACCCGACCAATGTTTGGTTCGTCCTGATCGTATTCGCGGTCGGCATTGTCGTGGTCTCGATCGCGATCTACGGGTTTGACGCCGTGTCCGAGTTCTCCGGCATCTGCGCACCCTGGCTCTTCGTCATGTTCACGAGCGGCGCGATGGTGCTGCTGCCGGCGCTGTCGCTGGACGTCCTCGACAAAACCCTGCCTTCGGGTTGGGGCGACTTCATGACCCTCGGCAACGAGAGCATCTGGACGGGCGTCAACAGCGCGGGCGAGCCGGGCATCGGCCTCGTCGAAGTAATCGGCTTCGGGTGGGCCGCCAACAGCATTACGCACTTTGGCCTCATCGACATGGCGCTCCTGCGTTTCGCGAGGAAGAAAGACTACGCCTACGCCTCGAGCACGGGGATGATGTTCGGGCACTACGTCGCCTGGATCGCGGCCGGGATCATGGGCGCGGGCGCGGCGGTGATCCTCGGCAAGTCCATCGTAGAACTCGACCCCGGCGACGTGGCCTACTACGCGCTCGGGTGGTCGGGCTTCGTGATCGTGATCGTGGCGGGGTGGACGACGGCGATTACGAATCTGTACCGTGCAGGACTGGCTGCGCAGGCCATCTTTAGTTCCTACTCGCAGCGACAAACCACGATCGTCGTCGGCGCCGTCACGGTGATCATTGCGTGTTTCCCCTTCGTGTTCTCGCAGATCTTGCCGCTGCTCACGTACGCCGGTTTGTTGGTGGTCCCGGTCGGTGCCATCGTGTTTGCGGAACACCAGATTTTGCCGCGGATCGGCTACACGCGCTACTGGTTCTCGTACTCCGAGCTGAGCTCCAGCACGCCGGCCATCGCGTCGTGGGTCCTCGGACTCGCCTTCGGGTTCGGGCTACAGGCCCTCGACATGATCTCGTTTTACTACCTCTTCATCCCGACCTGGTTCTTCACCATCGCCGTGTACATCGCGCTCGCGGCCCGGGCCGGAGCGAAGGAGAAGTACCCGGAGGCCGTGCAACTCGACCAACAGCGAGACGAAGCCATCGAGGCCTTCCAGGCGCAGCAAGCATTGGTCGAACCCGATCACGTCGCGGATACCTCCGTGCTTTCGAAAGTCCTGCGCATCGTGGCCGTCTCGGCCCTCGTCGCGACGCTGTTCCTCGCGGGCAACGTCCTGTTCGGCAGTGACTCCGCGGCGGACTACGTCGCCAACCGCGACCTGTTCTACACCTACGCCTTCGTCTGTACGATCGCGTATTTCGCTCTCACCTATTGGGCCGTGCAACGCGGCAAGTCCTTTCAGACCGCACGAGCATGACGCCGATTTCGCTTTCGCAAAACAACCTAGCCGCGTTGCAAAGTCGGCTACCGGTGCCAACTTACGATCGCACGTCGGCCACCTCGACCATCGCGCACATCGGCGTCGGCGGCTTCCACCGCGCGCACCTGGCCTACTACCTCCACGCCCTGAGCAGCAAGGCCGGCGCAGCCTCCTGGGCAATCTGCGGGATCGGGATTCGCGAGGGCGACCGACAGATTCACGACGCTCTCGCGCAACAGGACCACCTCTACACCCTCATCGTCAAACACCCCGACGGGACGGTCGCGCCGGAGGTCATCGGCTCGATCGTCGACTTCAAACTGGGAACCGATCGTCCCGACGACGTGGTCGACCGCCTGGCGGCCGCCGACACCAAGATCGTCTCGCTCACGATCACCGAGGGCGGGTACAACTTCCACCCCGCCACGGGAGAGTTCGACTTCGGTAATCCCGATGTGCAGCACGAGTTACGGCACCCAGGTGACCCTAAAACCGTGTACGGCTTCCTCACCGCAGCCCTAAGACAGCGTCGAGCCGGAGGATTGCCCGCCTTCACGGTGCTCTCCTGCGACAATATCGAGCACAATGGGGATGTCGCCCGCGAGATGCTGCTGGTTTTCGCGAAAGCGCAAGACCCGGACCTCGCCGAATGGATCGAACAGGAGGTGCGCTTCCCGAACAGCATGGTCGATCGCATCACCCCAGCCACCACCCCCGCAGACATAGCACTTCTCGCCCAGGATTACGGCCTCGCCGACGCCTGGCCCGTGACCTGCGAGCCTTTCCTACAGTGGGTGGTGGAAGACAAGTTCTCCGACGGTCGCCCCGCCTTCGAGAAAGTCAACGTCCATTTCGTTAGCGACGTCGGACCCTACGAAAAGATGAAGCTCCGCCTCCTCAACGCCGGGCATTCTGTCCTGGGACTGCTGGGGGTTTTGCATGGCCACGCCACCATCAACGCCTGCGTCGAGGACCCCGTCTTCGAGCGCTTCCTCCGCGCCTTCCTCGACGAAGAAGCCACGCCTATCCTCGGCGACGTAGCCGGTATCGACCTAGCGGCGTACAAGGACACTCTGCTGGAGCGCTTCGCCAATCCGAACATCAGGGACAGCGTCGGCCGCATCTGCATGGAGAGTTCTGCCAAGCTGCCGAAGTTCTTGATTCCTACCCTTTCGGAAAACCTGGCCCGCGGGGGCAGCATCCGTTACGCCACGCTGGTAATCGCGGCGTGGTGCTACGTCTGTGATAAAGGCGTCGATAAAAATGGACAGCGTATCGAAATCGTCGATGCCGCCAGCGCGGAACTCCACGCCGCGGCCCGGCAAACCGAAACCGACCCACTGGCCTTCGTCAAACAGGAGTGGCTGTTCGGGGAGCTGGCCCTAAGCCAGGAGTTCGCGAACGCCTACACCAAAGCCGTTCGGCAGGTGTACGCGGGGACGGACGTGCGGCGTATGATGGAAGAGATGGTTTAGAGCGCCACAGCTAGAACTTGCGAGTAGAACTCTTCACTCGACTCCCTCATCCTAGACGACAATCACCATGGACACAACGCGCGTACGAGGCACCGTGCGCCCGGGTCACGGGGTAGCCTCCGGGCAGGGGAAAGACCCGCGCTACCCGATGGGCACTTTGCGCCAACAAGCCCCTCACTTCCTCGCGCGCGGTCTCGACCTGGGCGCTTACTACCCGGGCACCGTCAATGTCGACATCGCTCCGCACCGCTACGAGATCCGGGAACCGAAGCACTTCATCGAGGATGTCGATTGGTCGCCGCACATCCCGCCGGAGAATTTCTACTTCTTTGATGTGGTGCTGCACCTTGGGGGACGGGTGTACCGGGGCTTGGTGTACCTGCCTGATCCGGCGACGAAAGTGGATCACTTGCAGGTGGCGAGTGTGCTGGAGTTGCTCCTACCGGAGGTGGCGGGATTAGCGTACGGGAATGCGGTGGAGGTGGAGTTGTGGGCGGGGCAGATGGGGGTGGTGTAGGCGCGTTCGGGTCGCTCCAGCGAGTGCGCCGAAAGCAAGGCGGTGCTGCCGTTTGGCGTACAACGGCACTCACACGGCGAGCCAACCGCCGCCCGAATCCTCCCTACGCAAATTGATCAACCGTAATCAGCCGATCAACAATCCCCACTGCGGCAGCCGAATTTCCACTCACCCCAAACGTGGTCAGCAATACGAGGGTCACCGCATTTCGGGTCTTGGTATGCGCCCGAAAGCGCTGCTTTTTCTCGCGTAGCGCCTTCGCGTACGTGCTCGTCATCACGAATGGTGCCTCCGTAAACTTGGCTTCGATCAGGGTAATGACCCGGTCGCTTCTATCCAGGAGAAGGTCGACCTGGACGCCGCCGGCCACTTCACTGGCTTTCGCTACGAAGCTTGCGGCGCGTACGTCCACGCCGCTGATGCCGAGGACGCGCTTCAAGGCTTCCACGTTGCGGAGGGCGACATTCTCGAAGGCGTAACCCTGCCAGCTCCTAAACGCCGCTTGCTCGGCCAGGCGAAAGAAGCTGCTCTTGCCAGGCCTTACCCCGTCTAGGAATTTTAGGTAAAACCGACTGTATTCATCTACGAGCATGTAGAGCGCGTCGCGGCGGGTTTTGCCGAACGGCGAAGTACGAAGTACAAATCCCGAATACTCGAGTTCCTCGACGACCCGAGCCAAGGTACCTGAACTCTCGATGCCACTGTCCTTCCGGAGCTGCTCACGCGTAATGCCCGACTGTTTTGCCGCCAGCGCTTTCACGAGCCGTACATGATGAGTCGAGTTCTCGAACAACGAAGCGTACAGCTGACCGAACTCATCCGCCAGAACCGCCGCCGGTCCGAATAATAAGCGTTCGATGGCCTGCTGTGCACTTTCTCCCGACTTTACCTGATCCAGGTAAAAAGGAACTCCGCCTAGTGCCATGAAGAGTTGTAGGCGCTGAAAATTATCCTCGACTAGACCTCTGGCATCCATGAAGAGATTGGTCTCCGCCAGAGTGAAGGGATCGAGTTTGATTCGGTGAGTGATCCGGTTGTGCAGGCCACCCTTGTCGCGCACCACTTTTTCAATCATCCAGGACGCAGCCGATCCACACACCACGACGACCACATCTCGGTCGACGGCCCACGAGTTCCAGAACCAGCTAAAGGCGCGTACGAACCCTGATCGTCGGGATGCCAACCAGGGTAATTCATCGAAGAAGATCACCTGCCGCGGGGAGGTTGTGGTGCGTTCTTGGTCCATCCGCCGGGCCAGGTCTGATAGCGCTTCGAGCCAGTTTGCGTAGCCGACGGTACGTGGTGACGCACCGAATGCCGTCGAGACTCGAATGGCGAAGTTGGCGAGTTGCTCTGCCATGGGGGAGTTGGCGATACGGGTTACCGAAAACCGGATCGCCTCCGCATACACCTGTTTCACCAGGAAAGTCTTCCCGATCCGCCGGCGGCCAGTTACGGCGACGAGGCTCGCGCGGGGGCTGTGGTAGGCTTACGCCAAAACCTGTTTCGCCTCGGTGCGACCGATAACGGCGTCTTCGACTCTTGTCATACGTGGACAAAGGTAGGCTGCCAGACCTACTTATGTCCACGGATGGGGTATATGTGGACATAAGTGCCGATATTACCTACTTATGTCCAACGATGAGGCATCGGTGGGGGCGCGTTCGGGTCGCTCCAGCGAGTGCGCCGAAGTTGGCCTAGCGCGGCCGGTAGGCGTGTCGCGGCACTCGCGGAGCGAGTCGAACGCCGCCTGCGTACGAACGGTAGCGTGGGCAACGTGATCAGGTACGGCATCACCGTCCTCGGCACCGGCGGATAGGGCATGGCCGTGGATACGCTATTCTGCCGCGAGCTAGGTTTCGTACGGACTCGCAGACATCCTCCTGGTCATACACCCGCAGGCTGGCCTCGCCGACGCGCTCGAGTGTGGAGCAGTTGCGAAGCTTGGCGCGGTAGGTGGGCTCTCCCTTGCAAATCATGGTTCAGAATTTGCGCCTCCCTTACCTTGATCCTGTCTATGCCACGACGCCTCCTCATCCACGCCGACGATGCCGGGCTTTGCCACGCCGAGAATCGCGCGACCGTCGCCGTGCTCGAGGCCGGGATGGTCAACTCCTACAGCCTCATGGTGCCCTGCCCGGGCT
This sequence comes from Lewinellaceae bacterium, assembly GCA_963837005.1. Classification (GTDB taxonomy): domain Bacteria; phylum Bacteroidota; class Bacteroidia; order Chitinophagales; family Saprospiraceae; genus CALDTK01. Next base: position 542,730 of record CAWIMC010000018.1, on the reverse strand, counting down.
TCGGCGAGATGGTCGGTTTTGCGAAAGCGCACCCCGAGTACGACTGCGGCGTGCACCTGACGATGACCTGCGAGTGGGAGACCTTCCGCTTTGGACCGGTGGCGCCGGTGAGTGCCGTGCCGAGCCTCGTCGATGAGCGCGGGCACTTCTTCAAGAAGCGACACCTCCTGGCGGCGGTCGGGAAGCCGGAAGAGGTGCGGATCGAGTTGAAGGCGCAGATCGACACTGTCCTGGAGCTCGGCATCCGCCCGACGCACCTCGACTCACACATGTACAGTGTGGCGGCGCACCCGGCGTATTTCGAGGTCTATAGAGCACTGGGGAAGGAATACGACTTGCCGGTCTTGATGAATGCCGAGATGCTAGAGGCCGTCGGATTAGATCCCGAGAAGCAGCTGCGGCCCGAAGACTTTACGGTGGATAAAGCGCACATCGGCAATTACGATCTCTTTAGCGCGGGCCAACTCCGAGATCACTATTTCGACGTGATCGATAATCTCGTTGAAGGCAACAATATCCTTCTCCTCCACCCCGCCTACGACGATGCGGAGATGCGCGAGGTGGCTGTCAATCATCCCAATTTCGGCTCGGCGTGGCGGCAGATCGACCTGGACGTTTTCACGAGCGCGGAGATGCGCGCGAAGATTGCGGCGAGCGGCGTGGAGCTGGTGACGTGGGCGGATTTGTGCGCGGGGTTGAAGGTGTGATGGCTGGCCTGCGTGTGACGGTGACGGGGGATGTTTCCGTCGCAGAACGGTGACTAATCTCGTATCAAGGTGAATTTTGCGCGGGCCGAACGCGCCTTCGGTCCTTACTTTGTTGAGCCAACTGCCTACCCGCCGTGTGGAGTCAAGCACTAACCCGGCGTGGCGGAGCCACGCGCACGATGAGCTTCTAACAAACCAACGCTAGCTGGATGCACTTACCGACTGTTTACGATCTGGCGGCGCGTCGGCGGCTTACTGGTAGTGCTGCTGTTGCTCGGGCTGCCCACGGCGTGCTCCGACGACGACCTGGAGTCGGACCCGACCTTCCGCCCGGGCACCGCGCAGCCGAGCCCGCCGCCGCCGGTGACGCCGCCTGCGCCGCCAACGCCGCCCGCGGATACGACCGTTGTCTACTCCTCGGTTTTGGCGAAAGCCCGCCTCTCCCAACTCGCCACCCGCATGGAGGCCAACCTCGGGAGGGTGCTGCTGGACTCGACGCGCATCCCGCGCTCGGTCGGGGCCGACGGACGCATGCGGGCGGTGAGGTCGAACGATTGGACGAGCGGCTTCTTCCCCGGGACGCTGTGGCAACTGGCTGCCGTGAGCGGTTCGGCGCCGCTCAAGCGCGCCGCCCAGGACTGGAGCGCCTTCATCGTCAAGGAGCAGTACGACGGCTCGACGCACGACACGGGCTTCAAGATCTTCTGTAGCCTCGGCTCGGGGTACAAGCTCATGGACCAAACCCAGTACGCCGACGAGATCGAGCGGACGGCGCAGACGCTGATCGGACGCTTCAATCCGACCGTCGGCACGATCCGCTCGTGGAACTTCGGGCGCTGGAAGTACCCCACGATCATCGATAATATGATGAACCTCGAGCTGCTTTTCGAGGCGAGCTTGTTGGTCAAGGATTCGGTGTTCTACAAGATCGCCGACCGGCACGCCCGCACCACGCTCGCGCACCACTTTCGCCCGGACGCGAGCTCGTACCACGTCGTGGACTACGACCCGGGCACCGGGGCCGTGCGGAGCCAGGGGACGTTCCAGGGTCTCTCCGACGCCTCGGCCTGGAGCCGCGGGCAGGCCTGGGGACTGTACGGCTACACGATGAGCTACCGCTACACACGCAATCCGGCTTACCTCGAGCAGGCGCGGCGGATTGCGGCATTCTTTTTCGAGCACCCGAATACGCCCGCCGATCGCATCCCGTACTGGGACTTCGACGCCGCGCCCGGGGCCGCGACGCCACGCGACGCCTCCGCCGCCACCATTGCCGCCTCGGCTGTCCTGGAGTTGCTTACCTACGATCCGACGAATCGCGAGCGCTACCTCACGTGGGTCGACACGATCCTGCGGACCTTGGAGACGGACGAGTACCAGGCGTCGATGGTGCCATTCATCCTGACGCACAGCACGGGGCATTTCCCGGAGGCGAGCGAGGTCGACGTAGCGATCAACTACGCCGACTACTACTACATCGAGGCCCTACGGCGGCGCAGCGTGACGGCGGACGAATAGCAGAGAGCCTGAGGGACCCAGGCATCTAGCCCCCCACCACATCGCCACCATTGACGTGGATCGTCTGTCCCGTCACGTAGCTCCCGTCCTCGCTCGCGAGAAAGACGTAGGCCGGCGCTACCTCCGCCGGCTGGCCGGGCCTGCCCATCGGAACCTTCTTCCCGAAATCGTCCACCTTCTCAGCCGGGAAGCTCGACGGAATGAAAGGCGTCCAGATTGGGCCTGGCGCCACGGAGTTGACGCGGATCTTCTTCTCGGCGAGATTGCCGGACAGCGCGCGGGTGAAGGCCACGATGGCTCCCTTCGTCGAGGAGTACGGCACCATGTTGGGCGAGCCCCGGAAGGCAACGACGGAGCAAGTGTTGACGATGGAATCGCCCTCCTTCAGGAATTCTAATGCCGCCTTCGTGAAGTAATAGTAGCCGTAGATATTGGTCTCGAAGTGTCGCTCGAACATACCGTCGGGAATGTCGGTGAGGCTCTCGTACATGTGCTGTTCGGCGGCGTTGTTGACGAGCACGTTGAGGCCGCCGAGCGTGTCGACGCACTCTTTGACGGCGCTTTCGCAAAACCTTTGGTCGCGCTGGTCGCCCTTGACGAGGTGACACTTGGCGCCCTCGGCCTCGACGAGGGACTTGGTCTTCTCGGCGTCGCGGTCGGCGTGGTAGTAGCAAATGCACACGTCGGCCCCTTCGCGGGCGAAGTGCACGGCGACGCTGCGGCCGATCCCGGAGTCGCCGCCGGTGATGAGGGCCACCTTGCCCTTGAGCTTGTCGGCGCCTTTGTAGTAGTCGCGGATGTAGACGGGCGCCGGGTCCATCTCGAACTCGTTGCCGGGGTGGTGGTCCTGGTGCTGGGCGGGGATGTCGGCGGGGGTGGGCATTTTCTTGGCCATGGTCGCAGAAAGGATAGGTGGATTAGGACTGGGAGAAATGGTTTTGGCGAAAGCCTTGTTCGAAATCTACATAAAGCTTTAGAGGCTTTCGCCAAAACACAGTTCCCCACACCTCGGGCTCGCGGCGGTGGAATGAAGCCTCTCAGAATTAACATAGCAACGGCCGGCGGGGCGAATGGCAACGATAGTTTTGCGGAAGCTAAACACCCCCGAAACATGGCCACTCTCTACCGCTTCTCCCGCCGACTCTCCCTCGCCCTGCTGTTGAGCGTCGCCTGTCTAGGCGCGGGCTTCGCGCAGATCACGACGGCCGCCATGGGCGGGACGGTCGCGGAGGCCGGCAGCGACGAGCCGCTCATCGGCGCCACCGTCGTCGCGACGCACGTGCCCTCGGGGACGGAGTACGGGACCGTCACCGACGAAAACGGCCGCTACCTGCTGCCGTACCTGCGCGTCGGCGGCCCCTACCGCGTCGTGGTGTCGTACGTCGGCTACGGGGAGAGCGTCCAGGAAGACATCACGCTCCAGCTCGGCGAGCGCAAGCCGGTCGACTTCAGCGTGAGCCCCGCCGGCGTTACCCTCGGGGGCGTCGAGGTGGTGGCCGACCGCAACTCCGTGATCGGGAGCGACCGCACGGGAGCGTCGACGTCGATCTCGCAGGCGCAACTCCGGCAACTCCCCACCATCAGTCGCTCGGCGCAGGACTTCACGCGCCTCACGCCCCAGTCCGACGGCAACTCCTTCGGGGGGCGCAACGACCAGTTCAATAGCTTCTCGGTGGACGGGTCGATCTTCTCGAATCCCTTCGGGCTGGACGCGGCGACGCCGGGCGGGCAGTCGGGCGCGCAGCCGATCTCCCTGGACGCCATCGAGCAGATCACGGTCAACATCAGCCCGTACGACGTGACGCAGGCCGGGTTCACGGGCGCGGCCGTCAATGCGGTGACGAAGTCGGGCACCAACGATTTCCACGGGACGGCCTTCGGGTTCTTCCGCAACCAGGACCTCACCGGCGGGAAGGTCAACGGGGACGACATCTTCGTGCCGGACCTCACGCAGACGCAGGCCGGCTTCTCGCTCGGCGGACCGCTCGTGAAGAATAAGGTGTTCTTCTTCGTGAATGCGGAGGTCGACCAGCGCGAGGACCTCGGGAGCAATTTCGTGGCGGCGCGCCCGGGCCTCACGGGTGGCAACGTAAGTCGCGTGACGGCGGCCGACCTGGATGCGGTCGGGGCGAAGCTGCGCGCGATCGGCTACGAGCCCGGGCCTTACGAAGGCTTCCTGTTCGACCGCAACTCCGTCAAGGGCATCGCGAAGCTCGACTTTAATCTGGGCGGCGGGAATACCCTGACGGCGACCTACAACTTCCTCGACGCCTTCCAGGACAAGAACGCCCACCCGAACGCCATCGCGACCCGCGGCCCGGACGCCACGACGCTGCAGTTCTCCAACTCCGGCTACCGCATCAACAACGTGCTCCACTCGGGGATCGTCGAACTGCGCAGCATCATCGGGACGAAGGCCTCCAACAAGCTCCAGGTCGGGCTCTCGTCGTTCCGGGACTCGCGCGACCCGCGTTCGGCACCGGCGCCGAGCCTTATCATCCAGGAGAACGGCCTCAACTACATCGTCCTCGGACACGAGCCGTTTTCGATCAGCAACCGCCTCAACCAGGACGTCCTTCAGATCACGGACAACTTCAACTATTACGCCGGGGACCACACCTTAACGGCGGGTTTCAACTTTGAGCGCTTCGGGTTCGACAACTCCTTTAACCTCGGGACCTTCGGCGGGACCTTCGGGACGCCCGCGAGCATCAATACCGGGAGTGTGCAGGGCTTCCTGGACATCCCGAACGACACGCTGCGGGCTTACTTCCAGGCCTCGCAGGGCACGAGTGACGCTCTGAGCGGACCGGGGGAAGGTTTCGAGGGCACGGGCTTCGCCCTCGCGGAGACCAACGTCGGGCAGCTCGGGGTCTACCTCCAGGACGAGTGGGCGATCACGGAGGATTTCCGGCTCACGGTGGGCCTGCGGGTGGATGCGCCGCTGTACTTCGACACGGAGGAAAAGCTCCGCGAGAGCGCCGGCCGCGGGGTGTTCGTCGACGCGACCATCCCGTGGTATAACGAGGACGGCACGCAGAGCCCGCGCGACTACTTCGAGCTCCCCAAGCGCACACCGCTGTTTAGCCCGCGCCTTGGCTTCAACTACGACGTCACCGGCGACGCGAAGACGCAGCTCCGCGGCGGCACCGGACTGTTCACCGGCCGTCTGCCCTTCGTGTGGATCGGGAACCAGGTGGCTAACCCGAATGCGTTTTTCTACAACCAGACCTCGCGCGACTTTAAGTTCCCGCAGGTGTGGCGCTCGAACCTCGGGTTCGACAAGCAACTCGACGGCGGGTGGACCGTGAGCAGCGACCTAATCTACACCAAGGACCTCCAGGCGCCCTACGTGCAGAAGATCAGTAACGGCGCTCCCTCGGGACAGCTCCAGGGTGGGGCTGGCTCACGCCCATATTATTTAGACGGTGCGGACCGCTTCCCGAATTTCACGCTCGAGGCCTACGAGTTCACCAACACCGACATTGGCTACACCTTCAACGCGAGTGTGCAGGTGAAGAAGACCTGGGGCAACGGCCTCAACGCCATGGTGGCCTACAACTTCCTCGACGCCCAGGACGCGAGCTCGATCGAGGCCGAGATCTCGTCGGATGCGTGGACGCGCAACCCGGCCAACATCCTCAACTCGAACGTGCCGACGGCAGCCCCCTCGCTGTACGGCAACCGCCACCGCTTCATCGCGTCGGGGATCAAGATGTGGGAGTACGGCACCAACAACCGCCACGCCACGACCGTGAGCACCTTCTTCAGCTACGCGCAGGCCGGCACGACGCAGGACGACTTCACGAGCGACTTCCGCTTCTCGTACACGTACCAGGGCGACATCAACAACGACGGCTCCCCCCTCAACGACCTGCTCTTCATCCCGAACGACGCCCAGCTCGACGCCCAGCAGTGGACCTCGTCGGCCGAGCGCGAGGCCTTCCGGGCGTTCATCCACCAGGACGACTACCTGAGCGACAACCGCGGGGCCTACGCCGAGCGCTACGCCGTGCTCGCGCCCTGGGTGAGCCAGTGGGACGTGCGCGTGGCGCAGGACTTCCGCTTCGGGGAGCAGTCGGTGCAGTTCACGCTCGACGTGCTCAACTTCGGCAACCTGCTCAACTCCAACTGGGGCGTGCGCGAGCTGCCGACCACGACGCAGCCCGTCGGCGTGCGCGTCGGCGAGGACCTGGTGCCGGTCTACAGTTTCGACGCGAACATCCGCAATACGTTCACGGCTAATCCGAGTCTCGAGAGTCGGTGGCAGGCGCGGGTGGGGCTGCGGTACAGCTTCTAGGCTTTCGGCGCGAGCCTCGCACAGCACCGCACGCGCAATACCTTCCCGCCCGTGCGCACCCTCGGCATCGGATTCCTGTGCTTCGGCTTGCTGTTCGCGGGCATAGGACTGCTCGTGTCTTACGGCGCGCGGTGGTTCGGCGGGCACTCGGCTGAGACGAAGGGCATCGTGGTGGACTACCGGCGGGGTCGCAGTGACGAGGGCAATACGATGTACGCACCGATCGTCAAGTACCGCCCACCCGGCAGTCCGGATTCACTCGTCCATGTGCCCTCAGGCCAGACCTCCTGGCAACCCTACGACATCGGCGAGGTCATCGATATGCGCCATCATCCCGATCAGCCCGGACGCGCCTCGATTGACGAAGGGCCGGGTTTTATCGGTTGGGTGTTCGCTGGCTTTGGTTTAGTCTTCGCGGGCGTAGGTGGGAGCATGCTGGTACAACCGGTTTTGCGGAAGCGCACCTCAAAAGACTTACGTCAAAACGGGCGCCGCGTGATGGCCGACGTCACCGAGGTCGACTATGACACGAGCTTGGTGGTCAACGGCCGGAGTCCCTACCGCATCCGGGCGCAGTGGCACGATGAGGGCGCGAAGGTGATGCGGGTCTTCAGCAGCGATGCCATTTGGTACGACCCGATTGAGTTCGTGAAGCCCGGCGACGAGATTGCGGTGTATTACGACCGGGCAAAGCCGCGGCGCTACGTGGTGGACCTGAGTGCGCTGCCTGAGGTGGCGAAGTAGCGGCGGGCAGCAGGACCCGGTGGCCGCGTCCTGAGAGGCAGTTCCTGAGTTGAGCGCAGGCCTCGACGTTGGTTGAGCGGCATAAGGTGATCAGCTATCGCCTACCTTTAGCTCATGAAGCCCGCCGAACTCACCACCGCCGCCACCCTTCGCGTAGATCGCCCCAGCGTCGATGACCTCGCGCGGGCGCGGCAAGTGCTCGCGGACGGGACGGCCTCGGTGGCCGATCTGCCCGCGCCCTTAGTCGAGACCTTCCGCTCGCTGCTCGAGCACTTCGCGCGGGGGGAGGACGTCGTGCTCGAAATTGAGCCTTCGTACCTCACGGTGGCGGAGGCGGCGAGGATGATGGGGGTAGGGCAAGCGGACGTGGTGGAGATGGTGGCGATGCGTCGACTTACAGCAGTAAAACATGATGGCGGTTTGCGCATCACATCTGTGACCGTAGCGCATTGGCTGGCGGCGGAGAATGCCTTAGATAGAATGAGGACCGCGGGGTATGCAGGACAGTCGATCTTAGAATGAGCATGTGCATATGAAGCTCTTCTTAGATGCTAACATCCTGTTCTCGGTTTTCCTTACCGATGTATTTATTACCCTCCACCAAGGAAGGGCATGCCAGATCGTTTGGTCGACCTACGTCGAGGCGGAAGCCGAGCGCCACGTCCTGGCCCAGGCTCCCGACACGTTCGCCCGACAGCGGCGCGCTAGGCGATTCGAACAGATGCGGACGTTCGCGCAGCAAGTAGAACTTGCAGGAAACGGTCTACGCGTGAGACATAGTTCTTGGGAATCCGAAGCGCTGCTGCTGGGCTTACCCGATCCTGATGATGTCCCGGTGGCAGTAGATGCGATAGCTGTGCAGGCTAATACGCTCGTGACTAATAACGTGAAGGACTTCCCGCAGGCCACATTGGCCCCCTTTGGAATCGTGGTAATGTCGGCAGAGGCTGCGCTAATTAAAGTTTGCGCCGAGCAACCTGAGAAGGTCGTAACCGTGCTGGATGAGTGGCTAACGCGCAACAGCGTAAAACCCCGTACTCGCTCCGACCTGCACTCCGTGCTTCTCCAACGCCAATTCCTGATCCTTGCCCAACGCCTCTCCAATATTTGGGAAGCTCCGCCAGCGGCGTAGGTGACCAGAGCTCCCACGCCAGCTCTGAACTTCTAGCTAGCGCCCACGGCCCCCTACCCCGTGCGCCGCTCCAGCAAGAGCGTGTCTCGCCACACCCCATCCAGCCGCGCGATGCGCTCGCGGCGACCGACGACCCTGAAGCCGCAACGATCGTGCAACCGAAGGCTCGCGGCGTTCTCGGGAAAGACGCTCGCCTGGAGACTCCAAATGCCGTGGTGCTCGGAGGCATTGGCAAGGGCGCCCAGGAGCGCGGTGCCGACGCCCTGGCCCCGAGCGGGCGCGGCGACGTAGACGCTCACCTCGGCGACGCCGCGGTAGACCTCGCGCGTGGACACTGGCGCGAGCGCAGCCCAACCGAGGACAGCTTCATCGGAGTCGAGTTCGGAGCCTCGCGCTACCAAACGCGCGAACGGCAGATGCTTATGGTCCCACTCCTCCCAGGTCGGAGCGGCAATCTCGAAGGTGGCGAGCCGCGTCGCGATGCCGTGTTCGTAAATGGTCTTGACGGCCGGCCAGTCGGCAGCTGTGAGCTCATCGATGCGCACCATGGCGAACGTTTAGCAGCAGCCGCCGCCGGGGGTACATGCATTCGACCCAGCCTGTGCGAGCGAGAACATCGGCCTGGCCACCTTCAGCGCGGCATCCGGAATCCCGCAGGCGTCCTGCGCGAGACAGGCGGTCTGTTTTGGCGTAAGCTGGAACTCCCCGTCACTAAAGCTCAGCCCGAACTTGCCGATCGTGCTTTGCTGGTACTCGACCTCGATCGTTAAGATCGTCGCTGCCGAGGATGCGGTCGGAGAGCTCGACGATGTGCAGGAACTTCTCGGGCGCCAAACGGTGGTCGTAGTCGCCGGCCTCCCAGAGTTGGAAATTGGCCACGGCCTCGCGGCGCTCGGTGCCGCCGCAGTCGATGAAGTGCTTCGTGACGAGCCCGACCTCGGTGACGTGGAAGTGGTCGGGCAGGTGGGTGCCGTCGGGGAGGCGGAAGCGGACGCGGTCGAGGGTCGGGAGGGTGGCTTTGAGGGCGGCGATGGTCATAGGACGGGGTTGTTTGGTTGGGGGGTTATTTGGTGGTTTGGTGCGTTGGGGCACAGCAGGTGGCGGCGTCGAAGAAGCTTTGGAAGTGACGGTGGGCTTTCGCCAAAACCTCCACGTCGAGGCAGTAGCAGACGGTGAGGCCGTCGATTTCGCCGCGGATGAGGCCGAGGGCCTTGAGTTCCTGGAGGTGTTGCGAGACGGTGGTGCGCGACAGCGGCAGTTCGGCGGCGATATCGCCGGAGATGCAGGTTCGCTTGGAGGCGAGCAGCTCGATGATGGCGACGCGGGCCGGGTGCGCGAGGCCTTTCGCAATGCGCGCGAGGTTGCGTTGGGTGTCGGTGAAGGCGGAGGTTTTGGCGAAAGCCATAATCGTAACTGTGAAGTATGTCGCAAACATACGTCGAAGATGCTTAGCGAGCTTGGTGGGGTGACTTTCGTCAAAACTCGACCCATCGTCCTTGGCCTTCCCATATTTGCGGCTACTTGCCCCCTTATGCGAAACCGCACTTTATGTAGCCTGCTCTTCCCTCTCCTGTTCGCCGCCTGCGGCAGTTCCAAACGCTCACCCGATGCCGCGACTACGCCCCCCGAACTCACGGGTGGCACCTGGCAACTGGAGTACATCGCCGGGGCATCCGAGCCCTTCGTAGACCTCTTCCCCGCCACGAAGCCAGCCCTAAGTTTCGATGCCTCGACCACGCGCGTTAGCGGCACCGACGGCTGCAACGGCTACTCGGCCGACTACACGCTCGACCGCAGCCAACTGAGCTTCGGGGAGCCCGGCCCGAGCACACTCGTGTACTGCGGCGCGGGCGAGAAGATGTTTCGCGAGGCGATGCAGCGGGTGGATCGCGCGGGGAGCGGGAAGGGCGGAACGCTGGTCTTGTCCGAAGGCGAGGAGGCCGTGTTGCGGTTCAGGAAACAGCTGTAGCGCGTCGGTAGCACCGACAGATTCGTGGCCTGCTAGACTCGTTGAGTGTCGCCATCGGAAAGGTCATCCTGGTCTCCAACGTGGTGCTCTTCACGGTGGCGGCCATAATTTTGACGGCGCGAGGTCGCGCTGTACTCCGTGCTTACCCCGTTTGCCATAACTCCATTGCTTCGTCGTGCGCAGCGCCCCGGAGGGCCGTTCGACCACTTCCGAGTGGCGACCCGTTTGCCATAACCCCATTGCCTCGTCGTGCGCTGCGCCCCGGAGGGCCGTTCGACCACTTCCGAGTGGTGGCCCGTTTCCCTAAACCCCATTGCCTCGTCGTGCGCAGCGCCCCGGCCTCAACATCTGCAACATTGAAGGCACTAGTTCGCGGGGCGATTCCAAGCGGCGCCCTGCCTGTTTTGGCGACAGCCGGCTAAATCATAACTCGCCTAATGTGCCTAATCGATTCCACATTTGGCGGATTATAAAAGGATAGCTCGTTAAAATGATAGACTCGCTATTTCTTCAATGATCAAAACCACAGCTTCCTCTTAGCGTAATTAGGTTCTCAACCGAACGGACCATGCCCCGCGACCACCTCGCCCTCCTCGCCGCTACCCTACTCTTCGCCTGCGGCGGTGACAAATCCCCCGCCGAGCGTGACGGCATCGCCGCGGTCGACAGCACCATCTCCCAGGTCGACACGCTCACCGCCCACCTGAAGCCCTTCCGCGCAGACCTGCCCACCGTCGGCCTGCTGATGTACAATGGCGTGTTGCAGAGCGAGGTCGTCGCCGCGTCGGACGTTTTCGCGAAAGCTAATGAAGCCGGCGAACGGCTCTTCAACGTCGTCACGATCGCCGAGACCGCCGCGCCGATCATCACCGAGGAAGGCCTCAAGCTCGTGCCCGACTACACCTTCGAGAACTGCCCGACCCTCGAGGTACTCTTCGTGCCGAGCGCCTACGACATGTACTCCCAGGTGCACAACCCGAGGATCATCGACTTCATCCAGCGCAAGAACGAAGAGACGAAATATACCGTGAGCAACTGCGCCGGCGCCCAACTCATCGGCGAGTCCCACATCGCCGACGGCCGCAAGATCGTGACGTGGATCGGGGGCGGGGAGCAGTTGCAGCAGGACTACCCGGCGCTGAAGGTGCAGGACGAGAACACGACGACTTACGTGGCCGACGGGAAGTTCCACTCGTCCAACGGTAACCTGGCGAGTTACGTCTCGGCGCTGGAGTTGTTAGAGTTGATGACGAGTGCGGAGCACCGGGCGTTTATCGAGGGGTATCTGTATTTGGAGCGGCTGCAGGATTGGGAGTAGGGGGCAGGTTCGACGCGCTCTGCGCGCTGGCCCCTAAGATCGAAGGAGTTCTTGGCGCCTTTGGCGTTTGCTCGAAGAGTGAGTCGAACCTACGCCCTGGGACGAAAGCCAGGCACGTAAGACGAGCCGTGTTTGCCTGGCTCTGCCAGGTCCCGAGGGCGCTCGACGAGACGGCTGTGGACCTGGCGGAGCCAGGCAAACACAGCCCTACCACCGGCCAAGCGTACGAGGGAACATAATGCCCACCCCCCCCACAGCACCCACGAACAGCAACGCCGCAGGCCAACGCCACCAAAGGTCATCGCCACCGCAGGTCATCGCCGCCGGCGGGCTTCGCCCGCCGGCCACCCTCACCCCATCGTCTCTAACTGCCGAATCAACCGTCCACTGATCCTCAAAAAATCCATCTCCGTAATAATTCCAATCAACTCTTCCCCCTTCACCACCGGCAGCGATCCGACCTTATTTATTCGCATCAAATCCATCGCTTCAACGATCGTCTGTTGCGGACCTACCGTAATGGGCCTATCGACCATAATGTCCTTAATAAGCGTCTTCTCTGTAGACAACGATCGACTCAAGCGTACATGGTGACGCAACATCAACCGAGCCGTTACTAAACCACACAAGTGCCCTTGCCCATCCTCGACCGGCATGTAGCGAATCTTGCGCCAATCCATCATCTCCGCCACCAGATCAATTAAGTCTTCAGAGTGGCAGGTGAACAGATCGGTCTCCATAAACTCCTCTACAAGCAAGCGCTTCGGCATATAGGTTGGCATAGCTTCGGCATCTGCGAGGGGCCATTCGTGCACGGGTTTGCCGGTGGCCGCATTGTGCATCATTGCCGCCGTCATGTTGCTCAGCGCCTCATCGCGTCCGACGGTATCCTTCAGCTTCGTGAAGCTCTTCAGCTGCCAGCGCGCGCCCGTGCTCACCTTCTTGACGCGCTCCTCGACGATGCCCATGTACTTGTCGATGTCGGCCGAGTCGATTCCGCGCTCCGTCAGGCCCTCGCGCGCCATCGGGATGATCTCCTCAGTGAGTAGGGTAGAAGCCGGGATTTTACCTTCCCCAAACCAGTTGAACTTCGAGTCGATCCCGAACTGGGCTGCCTTCGCGAAATTGTCGGCCACGTCGTCGAAGCTCATGTGCTCGCGAATGTCGTTTACGCGGCTCGACATGCCTACCATGGCCCCGAGCCAGAGCGCGGCATTCGCAATCTCGTCGGCGGTGGTGGGGCCTGCCGGCAAAACCCGGTTCTCGATCCGCAAGTGGGGCTTGCCGGTATCGCTGATGCCGTAGCAGGGGCGATTCCAGCGATAGACGGTTGAGTTGTTGACCTGTAGGCCGTGCAGCCGCGGCACTCGTCCCGCAGCGATGTCGGCGAGGCTATCGTCGTCGATGTCGGCGGCCAGCAGCACGCGGAACCGTGACAGGTCCTCCCGGTAGATGTCCAGGATCGACTTGTCGCACCAGCTCTTCCCGAAACTTACGCGCGGTGCTCGCTCGCGCATGTGGTCCTTCGTCGAGCGGGTGTCTAGCGCCTGCTGAAACAGGGCAATCCGGTTCTCGTGCCAGAGCCTGCGCCCGAACACGATCGGGGAGTTGACGGCTGTCGCCAAAACAGGGCCCGTGAGCGCCTGTGAGATGTTGTACATCTTGACGAACTCCTTCGAACTCACCTGCAGGTGCACCTGGAAACTCGTGTTCGCCGCCTCGATCAGCGGTGAGTCGTGTGTGATCGTCAGCTCGTCGATCCCCTTGAGGCGGATCTCGTAGTTTTTGTTCGACTTGTGTGAGTCGATCGCCTCCATCAGCGCTCGGTAGCGTGGTCGCGGCGTAAGGTTGGAGATGTCGAGGTCGCCCTTGCGCAGCGTCGGCAAAATCCCGGTCAAGACCACGGCTGCATTGTGCGGCGCGGCGGCAGCGTTAATGAGCTCGAGGTGCTCGTCGACCTCGTTGTGGATCCGCGTGAGGGCATCCCCGACGAAGACGTGGGGCGTAAGGTTGGTCTCGAGGTTGTGCTTGGCCAGCTCGGAGTCAGCCCACGAATACTCCTTGAGCGCCTCCAGAATAGTGGTGTTGATCGGCGCCGCCTTGTAGGTTCGCGTATCGACGAGGCACATCTCCTGCTCCGCGCCAATGCGGACGATGTCATTCTCGAACCAATCGTTCTCGAGCATGTACTCCAGCGCCTGTAGGTCGCGGAGGATGTGACGCACGAAGGCTTGCGACTGAATCGGGTCTCCTGGGAGACGAACGTTGGCTACACCCATAATCTTCGGAAAGTTAGGCGGGTAAGGTAGGAGAGTATCGCTACAGACCCATTATCGCCGCGCAGCAAACGCTAACACCCTCGTTTGGCGTTGGAGCCCCCGTATGCCACAATTCACCAGGTTCTGCTCTTCCCTTGCAATCGTAGGTCTCGGCCTCGCGAGCGTGCTGTGTGTTAGTGCCTGCGGGGACAAAGTCGAGGGCGGCACACGGCTTCAGCTAACCCCCGTCACCTTCACGGTGGGGGCAGGACTCAATCCCATCGCGGCGCACGCCTTCCGGATCCGCGACATCTCTACGGAGCACGCCCGCTTCATGCGCGAGACCGGCAACTCCTGGGGGGAGTGGGGGAGCGTCGTCCCGGAGCAAGCTACCCTTCTCATCAACGAGTCGGGACTCGACTGGAACTTCGCGCTAGAGGTCAGCGTCCGGGCCTACACCGATGACTTTCGGCAGGCGCGCGAGATCTTCTACCGCGACCAGATCCGCAACGACGTCGGTGCCCGCCTCGACCTCGTCCCCTCCGAGGCGGATGTGCGCGACTTGCTCGCCGACCCAAACGTCAACATCATCATAGAATTTACCCGCATCGAGCGCTCGCCTCCGCAAACTATTCCCGCGACACTCGTGTGGTCGTTTAGAGCACGAGAGTAGCCCGTGAGGACCTGGCGCTCGGCGTACATGACCCTTGCTGAGCGAAGCGGCGCTGCGCGCCAGTTGCGCATGGAAACCCCTCGTCGAAAATGGGCTAACTCTGCCGCAGCAAGGACTATCTATGGATAGGCACCGGCAGTTCCGACTCACCCGGTAGATCCATGATGATAGCCTCCAAGGCCTCGTCGTCGAAGAGGCGGGCGAAGTCCTCGCGAGCGACCTCGGCCTCGGCAATGAACTCGATATACGCCAGTAGTCGCCCGAGCAATTGGACCTTGACGCTCGTCGGTCGAAGGAGGGCCCCGTGCACTCTATACCCACTCGGCACCCGCTCGAAACAGTGAGCGGTGTAAACACTTTTGTACAGGCGATCGGCCTCGTCGAGGGTACCCACCGTAGGGAGTTCGGAAAGGTGCTCGGTAATCTCGGTGGGGCCACTAAAGGTCGCTTGGTCCTGCGCCCCGAGCGAGATCCACTGGGCGACCTCCTCGAGTTGTTCGGGGCTCGGAACGAATATCCCGCGCTGGCGGATGATCCTCGCCGGTGTCGACAGGCCTCCGGCAGCGGCGGGTGGCGCGGGGGCAGGAGTGTGCACCGGCAGGGTGACGGCCACCGGGAGTTGATCGAGGGCCGGGAGGCGGGCCACCTCGTCGAGCAGCTGCTCATCCCCGCCGAGGGCTGTCACGAATTCTTCCACGCTAACGGTCTCCCGCGTGACGGCATCCAGGTAGCTCAGCAAGGCGCCGATCACCTGAGTACGGACGACCTCCGGACTGTTGAGGTTTCCGGGCACCCATACCTCTCCGGTATCTTTCTTTTGGAACACGGCGGTCTTGCGGAAGAGGTCGTAGTAGCCGTGGATTTGCCCCGCTGGCAGGCACTCGCTCAGCAATGCCTTCACCGCCGAAATGTCGGTCTGCGGAGTGTCGCCTCCGGCCAGACCCACAATACAGGGCACCACGTCGTCGAGGTAGCCAAAGTCAAACGGCCGAAAGTCTCGGGCGAGGATCTCCGGGAGCCCAAAGGCGTCAAAGCCACTTGCCATGTCGAACTCCTGCGCCTCTTCGAGAGCTCCGGGTTTGAGGTTGATCTCGGGAAGGGCATCCGGGTAGGTGCGTACTTCGACCAAGTTCTCAAAGCGACGCACGAAATTGATAAATTTGGTCTCCCCGTAGGCGGCGGGGTCGAAGGTCGAGTCGAGTTGTGTCATCGCGGGCCGGATGTCGCCGAGGCCCACCCATTCGGTGCCGCGCCGCCGCTGGGTATTGTTGATCGCGCGGACGAGCAGGCTCGCAGGGTTGTCGTTGCGCGAGGTCTCTACGAGGGGCGAATCCATGTTCATATCGTTCGCCCTGCGCGGTAGCAGGTTGCCATACTGCTTGAACTCCGTACAGCTGGCGATCCAGTTCTTGTTAGACGCTGCGATAGTCCCGATGCCGACCACGCCGATGCCCGCCTGGCGTACGCGCTGTGCGACGGGTACGAAGTCCACGTCGCCGGACACGATCACGACCGTGGCGATGTTCGGGAAGCGCGCTAGGTCGTCCATGATATCGATCGCCATGCGGATGTCGGCACCGTTCTTCGCGTTTCGACCCGACGGGAACATCTGCACCGTTTGAATCGAGTGCTGCTGGAGGTGCGAGCCGTACTTACCGTACCACTGCCAGTTACCGTACGCACGGTTGATGGCGACGACGCCAAAACCAGCGATGTAGCCCATGATCGCCTCCAGGTTGACGAGCGTATCTACCGGACCGTAGGAAGGCCCGCGTCCGAGCAGGCTTCCGACGGACAGGTGAATGTTTTCGAAGTCCCAATACACGGCGATGGTCGAAGTATTTGTCATCTGGGGTTTTCGCGAGAAGCAACCCGAGATTCGACATAGAACCTGAACACTTCTCTTGCGGCAATCGAAAGGTAATTGACCCGGCTGGCAGCGCAAAACCTACGCGGTGCGATCTTTCGAGAGCTTTGGCTCGTGCCCGAGGATCATAGAAAATGGTACCCTCGCATCTCAACCCCGCTCCCGCACGTTGTTCCATCTTCGCGACCCACCAGTCCCGCCTATGCACCCTTACTTACGCATCGCCCTGCAGGTGCTCACTGTGCTCGCGTTGCTTGCCGCCGGCGCGGCCGTTAGCTACAAGCTCCGTAACAGCAATCCCCCCCAACCGAAAAAACCGAGCGCCACGGCCGTTCGGGAGGTCAACACCCAGTTGCCCGTGACGGCGAAGGTGGATTTGGAGGTACCGCTGCAAGGACGCCTCGTTGCCTTCCAGAGTGCCCCCGTCATCGCGGAGGTTACCGGCGTGTTCGACAACTCCGCCCACGCCTTCAAGGTTGGGGTCACCTACCGCAAGGGCGAGGTGCTCGCGCGCATCAATGACACCGAGGCCCGCTACACGCTCCTCGCACAGAAGAGCACCCTCGCGCGCATCATCGCGCAGGCCATGCCGGAACTCAAGATCGACTACCCCGAAACCTTCCCCGCCTGGGACGCCTACTTGCGGGGTCTCAACCCCGAGCGCACGCTTGCCGACCTGCCGCCCGTCGCTACGGATGCCGCCCGTTTTTTTCTGAACGCTAAGGATATTTACAGCCAGTTTTACAGCATCAAATCTGCCGAGGAGCGCTACAGCAAATACACGCTGCGGGCACCCTTCACGGGAGTTTTGACGGAAGTCTCCACCACCACCGGCGCACTCGTCCGCTCGGGCCAACCCCTGGCCACCCTCACAGCCTCCGACTACGAACTCGCCGCCAGCGTCCCGGTACGCGACCTAGGCTTTCTGCCCATCGGTGCCAAGGCCACCCTCACCGGACCTAACGGCGAGACCTACCGCGGCACCGTCTCACGGCTCTCCACCCAGATCGACCCGAACACGCAGGCGGCGACCGTCTACCTCAACGTGAGCGGGCAGGGCCTGCGCGAAGGGCTCTTCCTCCGGGGTGAGGTCCGCGGGGCCTCCCTCGACGGCGTCGTCGAACTCGACCAGCGCCTCCTCGTTGGCGAGGACGAGGTCTACGTCGTGCCCGACAGCAGCCTGGCGCTGCGGCAGGTCGAGGTGGTGCGACGGGTCGGTGACAAAGTATACGTCCGGGGCCTACCAGCGGATTTGCCCGTCTTGGAGGAGTCGATATCGGGGGCGTACGAAGGGATGAAGGTGCGGTCGAGGGGGTGAAGTGTATGTGAGCTCGACATGCGCCCACTGGCAGGAGCCACTCGAACGGGCGCCCCCCCGCGGTAGCGCATTCCACAATTCAACCTTCAACAATTCAACAATTACTAAGCATGCGCAGCATCATCACCTACTTCGTGAAGTTCCCGATCGCGGCTAACCTGCTGATGGTGGCGATGCTGGTGTTTGGGGGCATCGGGCTGTCGAACATGCGGTCGACCTTCTTTCCGGAGGTGCCGAGCCGGATCATCTCGGTGCAGACCATTTTGCCGGGGGCGAGCCCAGAGGAGATAGAGGAAGGCGTCGTCAACAAGATCGAGGAGAACCTAAAGGGCGTCTCCGGGATCGAGCGAATCACCTCATCGAGCAGCGAGAACGCCGGCACGCTTACGATCGAAGTCTTGAAGGGCTACGATACGGATCTCGTCGTCGATGACGTGCGCAATGCCGTCGATCGGATCCCGAGCTTTCCGGCAGGACTGGAGCCTCCGGTGGTGTACAAGCGCGAGAATATTGGTTTCGCGATCGCGGTGGCTATCTCGGGCGACGTAAGTCTGCAGGCGCTGAAGCGCTACGCCCGCCAGATGGAGACGGACCTCATTCAGCGAGACGGGATCTCGAAGATCGACCTGAGTGGCTTTCCGGAAGAGGAGATAGAGATCGCCTTTCGGGAAAACGACCTGCAGGCCTACGGACTCACCTTCGCGCAAGCAGCTACTGCCGTGCGCGGTGCCAACCTCGACATCACCGGCGGAACGATCAAGACCGTCGACGAGGAGCTGCTGCTGCGCTCCCGCCAGAAGGAGTACTACGCACCAGGCCTACGCGACATCGTCGTCAAGACCACCCCGGGCGGTGGCGTCGTGAAGCTCGACGACATCGCCGACATCCGCGACCGCTGGGCCGACAGCCCAAACCGCGTCTACATCGACCAGAAGCCGGCGGTCGTCGTGTCGGTGAGCAACACCCTCGAGGAGGATATGCTCTCGATTACCGAGGAGGTCAAGACCTACGTCGAGGACTTTAACGCGGCCAATACCGAGGTGCAGATGACCGTAACGCGGGATGCCTCGACGACGCTCAACGACCGTATCGACCTACTGTCGAGCAATGGCATTACTGGGTTTATCATCGTCTGCGTGACGCTGGCGCTGTTCCTCAACTGGCGCCTAGCGTTTTGGGTAGCGGCGGCAATCCCGATCTCGTTTGCGGGGATGTTTATCGTCGCATCGATCATTGGACTGAGCATCAACGTGCTGTCGCTGTTCGGAATGATCCTCGTGATCGGAATCCTCGTGGATGATGGTATCGTGATCGCAGAGAACATCTATCAGCGCTGGGAGGAGGGCCTCGATGTGGAGGAGCCGGATCACGACGAGCAGGTTTTGGCGAAAGCCGAACAAACCAACGCCCTCACCCTACTGAGCGACGACGAGCGCACGCTCGGAGAGCGGTCCCGCCTCGCCCGCAAGAAACGCGAGGCCGAAAACGCGGCCATCAACGGGACGCTCCAGGTTTTGCCGGCGGTCTTCAGTGCCATTTTGACGACGGTGGTGGCGTTTATGCTCTTCTTCTTCATCGACGGACGCCTCGGGGACTTCTTCGCGGACATGTCGATGGTCGTGATCCTGTCGCTCGTGTTCTCGCTCGTGGAAGGGGTGCTTATCCTGCCGACGCACGTGGCGCACTCCAAGGCGCTCCAGATGGATCCCCACGCTCCGAAGCCGAAGTTCATGCAGTTCTTCGACGACATCATGGACTGGCTGCGCGACAAGCTGTACGCGCCTGTGCTCGACTTCGCGATGTCGCAGCGCCTGATCACCGTAGCGATCATGGTTGCTCTACTCCTGATCACCGTGGGGGCCGTGAGTGGGGGCCTCATTTCGACGACCTTCTTCCCGAACATCGAGCGCGACGAACTCGCGATCAATCTCAAGATGCCCGCCGGGACCCGCGAGGAAGTCACGCAGCAGTACCTCGACCGCCTCTACCGCGCCGTAGAGCAGGCCGACGACTCGCTGAGCACCTACTTCTTCAACGACGAGAAGCGGGCCGTGGAGCAGACCGAGATCTCGCTCGGGCCGAGCACGTATCAGGGTTCCCTTACGGTAAACCTGCTGGACGGTGACAAGCGCGACTCTCTTAAGCTGCGCGCCTTTGGCAACGCGGTTCGGAAGTTTGCCGGGCCGATGCCGGAGGCGGAGACCCTGACCTTTGGCGGGGCGTCGGCTTTCGGCAAGCCCGTCACGGTGTCTCTGCGCGGGCGCGACGGCGAGATGTTGAAGGCTGCCGCCCGCGAGGTGAGCGATGCCCTCAAGGACATCAAGGAGCTCAGCGACGTGACCGACAACAATCAGGAGGGCCTGCGCGAGATCAACATCACCCTCAACGAACGCGGCCGTGCGCTCGGGCTCGACGAGGGCAGCGTACTGGCGCAAGTTCGGGGTGGCTTCTTTGGCTCAGAGGTGCAGCGTCTACAAAGAGGGCGTGACGAAGTCCGGGTGTGGGTACGGTACGCGGAGGACAACCGCGCCACTGTAGACCAGCTCTCCAACATGCGCATTCGCACCGCGCAAGGGGCCTTCGTGCTCGGCGACGTAGCCCGGCTCGAGACTGAGCGTGGCACGGTAGCCATCAACCACATCGACGGCCAGCGCGACCTCAGCGTGGAAGCCGACGTGTCGAGCGACGAGGTGAGCGTAAGTGACGTGACCGCGCAGGTCCAGACGCAGATCGTCCCGGAGATTCTCTCGCGCTACCCAGGTATCACGGCCGACTTCGAGGGACAGAACCGGGAGCAACGCAAGACCTCGAGTTCGGTAGGCCTCATCGGGCCGATCATTCTGTCGCTCATGTTCTTCATCATCGCGCTCACCTTCCGGTCGATGTCGCAGACCTTAATGGTCGCGCTCTTGATTCCGATTGCTTTTATCGGCGTGGCGTGGGGGCACTTTTTCATGACCAGCGTGATGCCGAGCAACTACCCACTGAGTCTATTTAGTGCATTGGGCCTGATCGCGCTCATTGGGGTCTTGGTCAACGATGCCCTGGTCTTGGTGACGAGCTACAACGAGTTTTTGGAGGAAGGAAGACCGCAGATGCAGGCCTTGCGCGATGCGTGCCTGGGGCGCTTTCGCCCGATCATCTTGACCACGGTGACCACGCTGGCCGGTCTCGGGCCGATCATGTTCGAGAAGAGTCTGCAGGCGCAGTTCCTGATTCCGATGGCGATCTCGGTGAGCTTTGGCTTGTTGGCGACCACGGTATGTCTCTTGGCTGTACTGCCGTCGCTGCTGATCCTGAGCAATCGCTTCAAAGTGGTCTTGCACAAGGTGTGGACGGGGTTCGGCGGCGGCTACGCCGATGTAGAGGCTGCCGCGCCGGCGAACGCGACGCGAAATTGGGGGCTGTATTTTGGGGGGATGCTGGTGTTGATTGGACTGCTGATCTTTTTGCAGACGGCACCAGCTTTGTTTGCGGGGAATTAGGGGAGTTCTCAGTTCTCAGTTTTTAGTTCTCAGTTGCTGCCGCTGTGTCGTCGTTGCGAGCCGCGAGGAGGGGGGGCATTCCTTTTAAAATCATGGCCTTTGATCGTTGTGGCTGGCCTCGTTTGGGCGCGGCATCATTTGTTAAATAAGCGTACTACTATGTTTGTGTATCCATCGTTACTTCCATTTGCTGAGGAGCTTTCTGAGTTTGATCATATTCCGGTGTTTAGCGATAGAGCTCTGTTGATCGAAGACTTTGCGCAAGGGAAAGAGACAGTGGTATCCCCCTTGGAGCGACAGATGCTGCGTGAACCTACCAGCAGTTTTGGATATGGCGATAGCCCGACACAGGTAAAGAGCTTCAGTTTCGCTGTGGACGCGGGTAAAACGGCGATGATGATCTGTCCAATGCCCAAGGCATTTTCGATAGGAAACCAGCTGCTGCGCTGCTCTTCATCGGTTGGGGCAAACGTCGAAGAGGCCAATGGTGGCTCCTCTCCACGCGACTTCGCTATGAAGATGTCGATCTCCCTCAAGGAAGCTCGGGAATCTAAGTTCTGGATTAGGTATACGCTTGCCCTCGAGCTCATCAACCAAGCCACTTACGACAACCTTTACGCTAGAGCCGACGAACTTATTAAAATTTTAGCTAAAATCGTCAAGACGACAAACGAACGCTACCCTCGAAAAAAGTAAAATTCGCATCGACGAGAACCCAATCCGTCACGCCCGCATGGCAACAACTGAGACCTAAAAACTGAGAAATGACAACTCAAACAAAAACAATCGCCATCGACATGGACGAGGTCATCGCCGACCTGATGCCGAAGTTCTACCAGCTCTTCGAAGCGCAGACCGGGCGCAAGGCCGACCCGATACTCCTGGAAGGCAAGAAGATCTACGCCCTCGAAGGTGGCGAAGGCCTCCGCGAGGCCATCTACGAGCGGGGCTGGTTCCGCGACCTGCCCTTCATCGACGGCGCGGCCGAGACGCTGGACTGGCTGCGGCAACACTACAGTATCTATTTCGTGAGCGCGGCGATGGAGTTCCGGAACAGTTTGGAGGATAAGTACGACTGGCTCCACGAGCATCTGCCGTGGGTGAGCTGGCGGCAGATCGTGTTCTGCGGTGACAAGTCGCTGATCCATACCGACTACCTCATCGACGACCACGCCTTCAATTTGGAGACGTTCCGCGGCACCCCATTGCTGTTTGACGCGTTGCACAACCGCGGCGAAACGCGCTTCACGAGACTCGACTCCTGGGCGCACGTCCGCGAGTACTTCGAGGGAGAGTTACGCAACCAACAAGCCTAGGGGCATGAGCTGGAGATATACGTTTTGCGGCCTGACCGCTGTCCTTTTTACGCTTTCGCTAAAACCTGCATCACTAGCGGCACAGGGACCCACCGACCCGCTGTCCCTCGCAGAGGCCATCGCTTGGGGCGTCGACAACAATCTCTCGATCGCGGGGCAGCGCCTCAACGCAGAGGTGGCCGGACGCAACAACAACTACGTCACGGCGGGCCGGGCACCGGTGTTCCAGGCGACACTCGGGTTCAACAACTCGTTTAATAACCAGAACAACCCGGCCAGCTTCATCAACGGCACCTTTTATAGCGGGGTCGCGACGGCGGGCCTCCAGATCAACTACACGCTCTTTAATGGCTACCGCGTCCGCTTTGACCTCCGGCGGCTCGGGCAGCTCGAGCGGGTCTCGCGCGACCAGGTCCGCCAACTCGTCGAGACCTCGATTTACGACGTCGGACTGGCCTACTACAACGCTCAGCTCGCCGAGGCCAACGCTCGTGTCGCCCGCCAGGTCAAGACCCTGAGCCGTGACCGAGTCGTGTTCCAGGAGCTGCGTCGCGCCTACGGGCAAGGGCAGTCCATCGACCTCCTCCAGGCCCGGACCTCCTTCCTCACCGACAGCGTCAACGTCGAGCGGACCCGACTGGCCGTCGACAACTCTCTGCGCGCGCTCTACATCGCCCTCGACGCGGACCCGGAGACGTTTAGCGGTCGGGCCCTCGGGGATACGCTGCTCTTCGACCCGCGCGACTGGAACGAGCGCCGAGTCGCGGCCGCGATCGACTCCGGCGCCAACCTGCGGCTCCTACGCACGCAGCAGCAACTGTCGCTCACGCAGACCGAGCTCGCCCGCACCGCCTTTAAGCCGAGTGTTCTCGTCAATGGTGGGCTGAGCTTTTCGGAGAACGGCTTCAAGTTCTTCGGCGACGATCCGCGTACCGGTGAGGCGAGCGAATTTTTGCTCGGCAACACCAGCGGTCTCAACTTCGGCATCACCGCAGCGTACACCCTCTGGGACAACGGGGCCCGCCGCCGCACCCTCGAAAACGCCATCACCGGTGAGCGCATCGCCGAGATCAACATCCGCGACGCCAAACGCGAGGCCAGTATCCAAGCCCGCACCCTCGTCGAGACCTACGACAACCAGCGCTCGCTGCTCGGCCTCCAGGACGCCCTTATCGCCAACGCCCGCGCCAACCTCGCCCTCGCCGACGAACAACTCAAGGCCGGTAACATCAACAGCTTCGACTACCGCCAACTCGAACTCGCCTACTTAAATGCCGAGCAGGCGCGCATTCAGGCGGTGTACGATTTGCTGGTCACCGATTTGAATCTGAGACGGGTGACGGGGGCGCTGATTGAGAAGTGAGGGATGACAACTTTATGTCTAAAATGCAGCACCTAAACACCCAAGCACCGCATCACTCATCAAACGCCACTACCTCCAGCTGATCCACCACGATCAGCCCACTCAGCCCCGGCTTCCAAATCGAGAACTCGATCTTGTTAAAGGTGGTCGACCGCGGTAGCTGTCCGTGGAATACGATCCGCTGCTGGCCACCATCTAACAGCCGCTCCGGACGCACAAAATAGCTCTCGACGATATGCGTCATCCTGTTTGATCAGCAGCATCGTCTGCGCCATCGCCCACCAGTCCCAGGTTTTGGCGCGCACGTCCAGGTCGTAGCTCACGCGAATCCACTCCTTCGGTAGTTTCGGAAGAGGTACAGCGTACGTTTTGCTAAACGTATCGCCGTCGCGCACGCATAGCGACTGTGCGCCGTCCAGTGGGGCCTCCGCACAGGCCATCGCGTCGTCGCTCACGGTCTCGAAGCCTTCGCTCAGTAGCACTTCCGCCTCCCGCATCTCCCCGTCGAAGCCATCCACCCGGTCCAGGAACATCAGCCGCCGCCGGTCCTCGTCGAAGTGCGGGAACAGCGCCCAGTAGTAGTCCGTGGTCATCTGCCCCGCCATAAACCCGCCGTAGTGCGCCGCGTGCATCCAGTACAGACTCACGAATAAGCTTACGCCAAAACCCACCGCGACGATCGTTTTGCGGACAACGCTCCCCACCGAGGTCCACTGAAATAGCGCCGCCAGCGGCAACGCCAGCAAGGGGTACACCTGCACCATGGTCCGCTGCCCGAGCGAGCCCCCGTACTGCCACTGGTCCCAGCTCCACACCACGTACATGAAGAGCAGCAGATAAAGCGCCACGCCCGGCATGACGGTAGGGTACTGCTTTCGAAAAGGGATAAACCCGAGCAGCATCAAGATCCCCAGCGGCGTGTACGGCAGCCATCCGCCCTTGAAGCTCGCGAGTCCCTGCGTGAAGTGCGTCTTGATCCACGAGAAGCCCTGCTCACCGTAGCTGTACACGACCCACTCCCCGGACACGCTGTGCCAGTACAGCGGCTGGAGGAAGAGGATAGCCCCGCCGACGATCGCCGCGCAGAGGAGTTGCGGCCAGGCTTTCGCCAAAACCTGCCACCGGTCTACGAGTCCAGCTTTCGTAAGCGAAATACCCCACAGCAGCGGCACGAGGACCATCATCAGCTCCGTCGGCCGCGACAGTGCCGAGATCCCGATGCAGGCCCCGATGGCGGCGGCGTACAGGAAGTTGGGGGTCTGGTAGAAGCGCCGCGTCACCAGTACCAACAGCGCGTAGTAGCAAAACAGGTTGAGGTGTGTGTGCGCCCCGTTGATGCTCGAGTACTCGAGGTAGTTGGTAGCTAGGCCCACGGCAACGATTGTGGCCGCCGTCACCCCGTCGGCATAGTAGTGCCGCAGCAGCCTGCGCAACAACAGCAAACTCAGCAGCGAGAAGAACATCACCTCCGCCGCGATACCCAGTTGGTACGGTAATGAGAACCCATCGGCCGGGTACGCGTCGGACGTTTTAGCGAAAGCGTGCGCGACCGCGAAAAAGGGCGCGAAGTGCAGCGCCTGGCCGAGGGTGTACTTCATGACCCAGGCCCCGGAGGTGTGGTAGGCGCCGTGGTCGAACACCGGGCTCGGGTGGTACTCGGTGGTGACCCGCTCGTGGTAGCTGTCTCCGGCGAGGTCGTCGTACACAAACGCCGCCGGCAGGTACATGTAGTAGCCGGCCACGTCCCAGGAGATGTAGGCCTCGGTTTGGATTTGCGCGTACTTTGGGAAGTAAAGCGTGGCCGCGAGCACCTGCACGATGAAGACGAGGCCGACGGCGAGGGTGGAGGCTTTGGGCATGGGCGGCGGAAGGTAAATGCCTTTAGTCGGACCGGCGCCGTAGCGGCATGCGGTAGAAGTGGAACTCCCCAACGGAGGTGAGGTACGCGACCCCAGTTGCAGACGGTAGGTCTAAGCTCGACACGGCGGCCGTGCGGGCGATCCCCTCGGGTGGGAGCGGGTAGCCCTCGCCACCGTTGGCGATGCGCTCGCGCGAGGGCTCGTGGACGGCGAGGAGGATCGGGCGCTGGTCCATGAGGGCCGCGAGGCTATCGCTGGCCACGCCTCTGGTCGCGAAGGCGAAGAGCTGTCGCGACTGGTAGGGGGCGGTGCGGCTCGTGACGGCGTTGACGAGGGGCAATCGCGTGGCCGCGGCGAGGGTCCAGGCTTGTCGCTCGAGTTGGTGATCGGGATCCGCTACGAGGCCCGGTATCTCCGAGCCGACGTGATAGTACGGCGCAATGAGGAGGGCCTGGTAGTCGGCGAGTGCGAGGGAGGCGAGGCCGGAGGCGTAGGGCGCGGTGGCGGCGAGGCCGGTGGGGTTCACGAACTTCTCTCGGCTCCGGGCGCGGAGGTAGTCTCTCACGTCCACGAAACCGAGCAGGACAATTCCAACTAAACCCGCCAGCGCGATATGCCGCGTAGTTCTCGAACGCCTAGCGGCGGCGCTTCGCAATTTATCGATCAGGTAAACCAGCGCTACGCCCCAGGCCAAGTGGGTGACGAAGAAGAACCTGGCCGTCGCCCTAAACTGCGACAGGACCGGCACCGCCTTCACGAACGGGTAAAATGGATTGAGTACGACCTGCCAGACGTACTCGGAGTCGGGTTCGAAGTACTGTATGCCCAGCGAAGCGAAAAAGCAAAACCCGCCTACCCCGGAGAGAACCGCCACGAAGCGCCCTGTATCGGTCGCTGGCCATAGCCACTTCCTAGCCGGCCCGTAAAACGCTACACTTACGGTAAGGGCCAGTACGGCGTACAGGAACCACAGTCCGAGGTACCCCGAGGGCTCCCCGTAAACCTCCTCGCGCCCGCTCACGATAAATCTCGATTTGATCCCTGGCGGGGGCGTGACCAACGAACGGAGGTCGATGCGCCAAGCTTCGTAGCCAAAACCGAGGTCCGTCGCGGGACGACGACCCAGATCACCGTCGGTGAGCCACAGTGGGACGGCCACGAGGGCTGCGGCAACGGCGAGGCACGCCAAGCCCCGAAGCGCCACGTAGCGCGACGCCGGCCACGCCTTCCAAGCCAGGGCGCAAGTGAAGAGACCAACCGCCGTCCCGTAGACGATCAAGTAGTAGAGGTGCAACCAGCCGCAGAGCCCGATGTGCACAGCCACGAGCCCCCACAGCTTTGTACTGTCTGGTGAGCGCCAGAGCCGGAGCATGGCCCAGAGCACCAGCACCGTCAGGACGGTGAGGCCGAGATTGGGGGAGCCCAACGAGAGGTGCCAAATCTGCTTATTGACGTACGTGAGGATGAGACTGAAGGCGACCCCGGTCCATCGAGCTACGTCCAGGTCTCGCAGGAAGGCATAGAGGACTGGTGCCGTCGACCAGGTCAATAGCAAGAACACGAGACTCAGTCCCGCCACCCCACCGGCGGGCATGTCGACCCCGAGTGCGTGGAGGCCCCTCATCGGCAGGCTCACGAGTGGGGTGTTGTCCGTGTAGAAGACGTACTCCCCGAAAGGGTAGTGCTGCCCGTAGACCTTCAGGGGGTGGTGATGGCCGGGGTCGACGCCCAGGCCCGACACGTAGCTATACGGCGTGAAGTAGTTCTTGCCGCCGTCGTAATCGGGGTAGAGGACATTGTCGCGGGGCGCGGCGAGGATCGCGTCGAAGGCGATTCCGACGAGGGCGAGGTTGGCGACGAGGACGACGTAGAGTCCTAGGTCACGCCAGCGGGGTTGGCGGGCGATCATAGGCGCAACCAGCTGGCCCGCAAGATGCGGAGGAAGTTTCCAGCCTCGGTGCGGAGGATACCGATGCCAAAGTCGGTGAAGACGACGTCGGGCCGCAGCTGCACCCTTACGGCGCGCACGTCGACCCGCCCGCGGCACCGCGAGATGAAGTCGAGGTCCACGAGGAAGCGATCGACCGTGGTCTCGAGGAAGACGGCCTTCCCACTTTCGTCAAAACCCTTGAGCCCGGCCTGGGAGTCGCCGACCGGGAGGCGGAAGAGCTTCCGCATGGCGTAGCGGTGCGCGCGGGACAGGAGGCGGCGGAAGGGGGGCACGGTGGCGTAGTAGTCGTCGAAGCGCTCCCCGGCGACGACCCCGCCCCGAGTGCAGATACGATCGACGACCGCGACCATCGAGGCGGTTGTGTAAGGCAAGTCTATGTCGGTGTAGACGTACAGGTCTGCTTGGGATGCGGCTACGCCTTGCCGCAGGGCGAAGCCTTTGCCACGATTGCGGGCGAGATTCAGGAAGGTGAGCCTAGGGGTGACTAAGCGCAAAGCGTCGATATCTGAGGGGTCTAGACCGCCGGGGGTGCCGTCGTGGACGACGGTGAGTCGGACTACGTGCGGACGCACCTCTGCGCAGAACGCCACATAGCGCTCGGAGAGCCGGGCCACCCAGCCAGGGGCCGGCCGATAGCATGGGAGGATCAAGGAGATCTGTAACGGCTGCATTGACGCGACTGCTGATGCTGAGATCGGCAAGTCTACAACAAAAGCCTACCTTGCCCCGCCAAAAGGCGCTAGCGTCGCCCGCATGCTAAGTAGGATATCGCCACCAGACTCTGCGCTACCCCTAAATCCTTTCCATAGACGGGGCTTCTTCGAAGCTCCCCAGTGGTCGCTTCTCGTTTTCGTCGTGCTGTTGCTCGGCGTCGCTGCGTATAGCTGGCCCGTCTTTAGCGGTTTTGGACACACCCTCTACTCTTACTCTGGCGATGCCTGGAAGAATATATACACCGTAGCGTATTACGTAGCGCACGATGATGCCTTGTTGCATACGGATTCGTTGAATTGGCCCTGGGGGGACCATATCGTGATGGCCGATACACAGCCAGTCGTGAGTTGGGGCTTAAAGATCTTATATGGGCTCGGTCTGATCGGCGAGACTGGAATCACTTACGCCGTGTTGCTGTTGCCTATTGTAAGCGTAGCTATCTCGGGGGTTGTCCTATATCACCTTTTCAGGAGCTTTGAGGTTCCGAACGCCATGGCCGCACTGTGGGCGTGTCCGGTAGCCATTATGGGGCCGCAACTCTTCCGGATCAACGGCCACTATGCGCTAGGGTATATGTGGGTGCTTCCGATGCTTCTATTGATTTGGATGCGAGCTCGGCGGTCGACCTATTCATGGAGGTGGATTTTGGCCCTTTCGGCATACTGCGTATTAATGATTTTTATTCACTTTTATTACGTTGGGTTGATTGCCGCAACTATAATTGCGTTGTTTGCTTTAGAAAGTATACGCGGCAGCTGGAGCGACCGAGGGTTAGCCGTGGCTAGAATGGCAACCGTTGTCGCGCCCGCGGTGATTATTTCGACGGTATTCGTTAGGGCTAGTGATTTTTACGATGACAGGATCGCGAGTCCATATGGTCTCGAGGAGTACGTATCGAAACCGATCGCGCTATTCGTAGAAATTAGGAATCCTGTATATGCTGCACTCGGCGAGTCGATAGGGGGATTTGACATGCCTTCTGGGGAAGGTTGGGCGTATCTCGGGTTTTGGCTGGCCTGGACGCTCGTCGCAACAGTCCTCTACCTGCTGTTTCGTTATTTCCGATCACTTAATAGTCCAGAGAAGAAGGTGAGGTATGACGAGAGGTTAGTCGTTATGGGGCTTAGTGCTCTCGTGCTTCTTATATTTAGTTGGGGCTATCCGCTGGGCCTCTCAGGCGAAATAGGAGATATGTTCCGTGATGCTTCCGGCCCGCTGAAGCAATTGCGGTCGCTCGGGCGCTTTACGTGGCCAGCGTATTACCTGCTCACTTGCATTGGTGTCGTAATCACGACCGTCTACCTCGGGCGCTGGAGGTGGGGAAGGGTAGCAGGGTATGTGGGGCTCGGGATTGCGTGGCTAGAGGCTTTGACATTACTCCTGGTCACCCCGCAGACTGGAGTGCCTCATGTACTTTTAGAAAGTAAACACGAGATCGCGAGGATTATCGATAGTGTAGGTGTTGATGCGATTATTCCGTTACCATACTTCAACGTAGGGTCAGAGGATTTTGTCAAGGGAGAAATTGGTAGCGGTTTATATACGGGAACTTACCCGAGTCTCGCCTCCGGGATACCTAACGTAGGACTTTATCTAGCGCGTACCTCATTCGCGCAAGCGGTGCAGTCGGTAGAGCTCGCCAGCAGCTGGTGGAATCCACCAGGACTCTTGCGCAGCCCGGGCGGGCAGCATATTTATCTGCTCGCGATAGACCGAGTGGCTTTCGCGCAAAATAATTGGCTTAATGATGTATATGGGAGCATATACGGTTTGGCTGAAACGATATACAAAGATGAATTTTTAGTGCTTGCAGTCCTTAAGGAGGAACAGATCACACAAGCCGTCGAACAAAAGCGAAGCACTTACCTCGAGCAGTGGTTTCCGGGCACCAAAGAAGATGGGTTCAGCGTCGCTGACACAGGTAATGGGTCTAGTGGATTGTATTATCGAAACGCTTTTGATTCTCGCAGGGAAACAATCGGGCTCGACGGACCTGGAGCGCTAACCCTCGCGGGGGGGGGGCGGGTTGAGCTTGCAGACGTTAAACTCTCTGAGGAGTTGGTCAGTGGGGGGAGTATCACCGTCGGGTTTCATTTGCGACTGGAAGACCAGGGCCAGATCTACGCGCCTTACGAAGTTTTCGTCACGGATTCCAGCGGCACACAAATTGCGAAGCACTACTTCTGGGCGCACCTCTCGTTTCACGAAATCGATGAAAGGTGGATCTACGTGGCTACGGACATCCCCGTCGCCCCTTCGGCTCGGCACATCCGAATTGTCTTGACTCCGAGCCGCAAAGCTCGAACGGTGGGCGGGGTGGTCGACGAGGTTACCGTTTCTGCGACCGGAAGCTCATTTCTTTATCGCTTAGGCGAAACCATCGTTGCAAACGGCAGGCTTCTGCGTCCCCTTTTGTCTGCCTCCCACCCGTACAAGTAATGATTTCTGTGAACACCTATAATTCCAATGGGCATACGCTCTCCATTATTATTCCCGCTTTTAATGAAGGGCGGACCATTCACTTCATCCTAGACCGCGTCCGGGAAGTAGTTTTGCTCGGAGGGTTAAACAAGGAGGTTATTGTCGTCGATGATTATAGTAGTGATAATACCTTGGAGGTTGTTAGTTCTTACGGTAAGCAGTATCCGGATTTTAACATGTACCTTCTCCGCCACGATCGTAATCGTGGAAAGGGCGCGGCCCTGCACACCGGGATTGGGGCTGCTGCGGGGGAGTATGTGATCATCCAGGACGCAGATCTAGAGTATGACCCACGTGAGTACAACGATCTTTTGCGACCCATGCTCGAAGGCAACGCCGACGTGGTTTACGGTAGTCGCTTTATGGGGGGGCGCCCTCATCGCATTCTATTCTTCTGGCACTCTATCGGAAATAAATTTCTGACCCAGTTGTCCAATATGGCCACCAACCTCAATCTTACAGATATGGAGACTTGCTACAAATTATTTAGGCGAGAACACATTCAGAGTCTAGTACTCGTAGAGAATAGATTTGGGTTTGAACCTGAAGTAACAGCAAAGATTGCCAGGCTACCAAATATCAGAATTTATGAAGTAGGTATCAGCTACTATGGAAGAACTTATGCCGAAGGAAAGAAGATTAATTGGAAAGATGGTGTTCGTGCGATTTGGTGCATCTTAAAATTTGGTATACTTGGCTACTAGCATGCTTTCAAAGGTAAATATCTGGTTTCATAGTCATCAGCTTCTCGCCATGCTGTGCGCTTTACTGCTGACCGCAGTTGGGCTGCTACAGCTTTTCGGGGCATTTATCTATAGTCCCAACGATTATATTTATGCGTTTGGTGGCGATGCTTTCGTTCTTTACTACGATATAGTCTTCCACGTTCTGCATGGCGATAGCTACCAGACGCTAGACGCTATGCTGTATCCACGCGGTGAGCTCATATATTTAACTGATGCGCAGGGAATGCTAAGTATCTTACTTCGCTTTATTCACCTGAATGTTGTCGATCTTAGTGATGTCATCATTGGTATCGTGCACTCTCTGAACAACTGGGCAGTGCTTGCTGCAACCCCTGTCGTTTTCCAGATTTTACGGCGTCTCGGCGCGGGTTCCGCGTCGGCTCTCCTCCTTTCGCCATCGGTTGTGCTATTGAGCCCCCAAATGTTTCGCGTGGCAGGTCACTTTGGACTGGCGTACCCATTCGTTATTCCATTAACCATCCTTTGGTTTCTGCGAAAGCGCAAACGTCCCGACCTGAAGGATGCGTTCGTAGCCTTAGTCCTGCTGTTCTTTACGCTCAACAATCCGTATGTTGGATTTTCTGCGGGACTCACTGTTCTGGTAGCTGTGTTTATTGGTGTGATTACGACCCGACGAACCCATATGCCTGGACTTATCACAGCCGGTATTACCTTAAGTGTGCTCGCCTCCGTGTTTATATATTTCAGTCTCTTAGACCCGTTTGAAGACCGGGTGCAACTGCAGTGGGGACCTCTCTTCTTTAGGACGTCTTGGGCAGGTAGTCTCGTGCCCGACGGAAGTCTCATTCGAAGGTGGTTCGCCGCTAAGACACAAACCGAGTGGGAAGCCCGGAGCTATATTGGTGTCCTCCCCTTTCTGGCGCTCTTGACCTGGCCTATCATTTCGGGCGTGCGATATTATCTGAAGAAGGCTGGGTCTTTCTCGATGCCCGCCCGATGGTGGCCTTACGCCTTGAGTGCCGCTTTGATATACTTAGCCTGCTACGATTATTCATTCTCAGACGGGACTGGGCGTTGGTTAGAGGAGAAGGCCGGGTTTTTACTCATGTTTAAGGCCATGCCGCGGATTGCATGGCCATTCTACTTCGCCGTGGCCCTCGTGGGTTGTGTCCTGATCGATTGGTATGTTAGGTTGCTTGACAGCCGGTTTTCCTTTGCAGCCACTTCGCTACTCCTCGCCATTTTCGGACTATCGGTCTACGACGTGTACGTTTATCATCGTAAGCGCGTGTTCGAACCCTTCGATAATGTGTTCCGGACCACACGTCTAGAAAGCCACCGAGACGTCTTCGCCGCGATGGGAATACATCCGGATAAATACCAAGCCTTACTCACGGTGCCTCGGCTTTTAACCTGGAACGACAACGTCCTGACCGAGTGGGATTGGGGTGCCCACTATGCGAGTGTTTTGGTTTCAGTCGCAACTGGTACTCCGATGTTAAATGCTACTCTCAGTAGGGCTCCTGTGCAACCACTTATGGATGTGACGCAGCTCATGTCTCAGCCCATGATCGACCGATTAGGTTTTCTTACGTTGCTTCCGGATGATCGGCCTCTTTTGCTCGTGCATGGTAATGGTGGTGATGTCCGGACGGAAGGGGAAGCTTGGCTTCTCGCCCTCGCAGACTCTTTGGGCAAAACGGACCAGGCAACATTTTATCAATTGAGTCTGCCGAGCGTGCGTCAAGCTCAACGTGAGGCGTTAGCGAACCTGTGCTCTCGCGCTCAGGAGACAACCCTTCCACCGTTGCTCCACCTAAATTTCGAGGGTAATCCATCTAAGGAAGCCTACGCCGGGGAGGGTGCGCTGTCTCTTCCGTTTGGGCGCCATGTGCTATTCGAATTTACCAATGACCGACCAGCGTCTGAACTCGCTGTATCTTGCTGGATCCGCTCGACGGCAGAGCGATACGGAGTTGGGCAACTGATTGTGACCGTTTCTGGGATTAATGGAGAGGTAGTTAGTGAGTATGCGGTTGAAGTGCGTCAACTAACCAACGCAGAGGGGATGTGGTTTTTCTTCGAGCATCAGGTAGCTGTAGCGAACGAACAAACTTTGAGGCTCGCATTTGTAGCACAGTACGACGGTACTTTCGTCGATGAAGTTACCATAACACCTGCCGGCGTAGACGTTGTAGCTCAATCATCTGGAGACGTATTGCTCAACGGAATACGAATACATTGTGAATAGCCTTATTATTAAGGTGTTGTCCCTGTCTATTTGCGCTTTAGTATTCGCGCATCCATAGTTATATGCGAATTCACATTTCCTCGTGACGAACGCGCAGGCTTCTCGTGTAGCGGGAATGACGGCTGCCACTAATTGATTCTAGTTGGAGAAGGGTCTACGGCATCTCAATTCTGAGCATAAAAGGCCCTATCGACTTTCCCCACCCTACCTTTGCAATCGTATGCCTAGAACTCCCTACCACCCCGAGCCCTACTGGACCGCCGTCGCCAGCCGTATCGGCTCCCGCGACGGTGTCAACGTCATAGCCGGGGACGACGAGCCGTACTACGTCTATAAGCGCGAGCAAACCCTCGCGTCACTCAAGGAGCTCGTCTTTGACGACCGCAGCGTCCTCGAGATCGGACCTGGGCCCGGTGGTAACCTGCTGGAGTTGTCGTCTTACATGACCACCCGCCTGGCCGGCGCGGAGATCAGCGCCAAGATGGTCGAGATCGCACGCTCGCGCCTGCCCGAGCACGTCGAGATCTTCAAGACCAACGGTACGGAGTTGCCCTTCGAGAATAAGACTTTTCAGCTGGTTTTCTCAATCACCGTGGTCCAGCACAACACCGATGACGCGATGATGCGCCAACTCGTCGGGGAGATGGCCCGTGTGTCGAGCGAGGAGGTCGTCCTGTTCGAAAACATCAATACCAAAATCTCCGGGGACGAACTCATGCGCGCCCGCCCCGACGCGTACTACGCCTCGATCCTCGCTGAGCACGGCTTCGAGCACGTCGAGACGAAGATGATCGACACCGTGGCGAGCTACTACGTCTGCGGAGCCATCCGCAAGGGGCTCAATCGCGGTACGCGACAGGAAGGCGAGCCGCTCAATGCCGTGTCGCTGGCCCTGCAACGCGCTGCGCTGCCCGTAACGAAGGTGTTGGATCGAGTGTTGACGCACAAGAAAGACTTGGCGCGGATGCGGTTTCGGCGGTCATAGCGCAGCCGCGCACCTAGAAATTGCTCTCACCGTGGACTAACCTTTGCGGATATCGGGGTCTCTGCGGAAAAGGACATCGCAGGGCCGCAGGCCCTGTCATCCACGAACCGGGAGGTTTGAGCAACCTACTTCATCACCACCCCCAACATCACCCTCAGCGTCTCCCCGGCCCTCAACACATCGATAAACGTATTGTACAGCGGCGAGGGCGCCATCCGAATCACACTCGGCCCGTCGCCCGTCGGACTGTCCCGCCAGTCGCAAATGACACTGGCCGTCTTCAAAGCTTCGTACATCGGCTTGCCGTAGCCACCGTGGATGGCCACGCTGAGCTGCGCCCCGCGCCACTTTGGGTCACTCGGGGTGATGATCTCCAAGACTTGCGCCTCCGGATCTGCCCGCTGAATCATGAACTCCAAGTAGCCGGTCAAACGGCGACTCCGCTCGCGCAGGCGCAGGATGCCGGCATCGTCGAAGAGTTCTAGGCTGGCGCGCAAGGGCGCGAGGGCAAGAATTTCCGCACAACTCACCTGCCAGCCCGCTGCTCCAGGCGTCGGCCGGAAGGGCTTGTCCATCTCGAAACGCGTCGCCATTTCGTGGCCCCACCAACCAGCCAGCCGCGGATGCTCCAAATTTTGCCCGTGGGCGTCGTGAACGAATATACCCGAGGGTGCCCCCGGTCCGCCACACAGGTACTTGTAGCCACACCAGACCGCGAAGTCCACGCCCCAGTCGTGCAGCTGCATCGGGACGTTTCCGATTGCGTGCGCGAGGTCGAACCCGACCGTCGCCCCGACAGCCTTGCCAGCCCGCGTGATCGCCTCCATGTCGAGGAGTTGACCCGTGAAGTACTGTACGCCCGGCAGCATCACCAGCGCCAGTTCGTCGCCGAGGTCGCCGATGGTTTGCGTGATCTGCTCAGTCGTGAGCAAGTAACGACCGTCTTCCGGGCGGACCTCGACGATCACCTCTGCCGGGTCGAGTCCGTGCCACCGAACTTGGCTCTCGATGATGTAGCGGTCGCTCGGGAAGGCGCCGCCCTCCATCAAGATCAGTTTGCGCTCCCCCTCCGGCCGGTAGAAGCTGGCCAGCAGCAAGTGTAGATTGGCCGACAGCGTCCCCATCGTGATGACCTCATTCGCGCTCGCACCAACCAGCTTGCCGAGCGTCGGCGACAGCTTCTGCGGGGCGTCCACCCACTTGTCGTCGCCGAGGAAGTAGCCCTCGACGCCAAACTTGCGCCAGCGCTCCATCTCGTCCTCGATGACATCAGCCGCCGACTTCGGCTGCAACCCGAGCGAGTTGCCGACCAGGTAGGTGACCGTCTTGCCGTCGCGGGCGAGGCCCGTCGGTAGGAAGAATTTCGCCTGGTAGCCGCCGAGCGGGTCTTTCTGATCTTCGGCGCGAGCGAAGGTGAGGGTGGGGGAGTAGTTCATGGGGATTTTTTGAGTTCTCAGTTCTCAGTTCTCTAGTTTACAGTTCTCAGTTACTCGTCATGCGCGCTCGTCTCGATGGGCCTCCGCGGTAGCGAACTGAGAACTGAGAACTGTCAACTGAGAACTGTCAACTGAGAACTGTCAACTGAGAACTAATGTCTGGTCCGCAGCACCCTCACCACATCTCCAAGCCGTCTGCCCTTTGGCTCTTAGCAACAACAAGTAGTGATACATCAGGTCGGCCGCCTCTTCGGTGAAGAGCTCGTCTGTGCCGCCGACGGCCTCCAAGGCCATTTCTACCCCTTCCTCGCCGACTTTTTGGGCCACCTTCATAACGCCCTTGGCGAGCAGGCGCGAGGTGTAGCTCTCACTGGCGGCGTCGGGCTGGCGCTCGTGGAGAAGGGTTTCGAGTTCGAGGAGGAAGTCTAGCGGGTGCGGGTCGGGCATTTGCGGTGGGTTTTGCCCTTGGGGCGCGCCGAGGGTTTTGGCGAAAGCCGTAGCGTTATTAGTAGCATTACTAAAGGTGTCGAGCTTGCCGTCGGCGTCGTCGAAGCAGGTGTCCTCGCCGGTGTGGCAGGTCGGTCCGTTGGGGTGCGCCAGGAAGAGGACGGTGTCGCGGTCGCAGTCGGCTTTCGCCAAAACCACCCGTAGCGTGTGTCCGCTGGACTCGCCTTTGGTCCAGAGCCGCCCCTTCGAGCGGGAGTAGAAGGTGACGAGGCCGCTCGTCAAGGTCTCGCGCAAACTCTCCGCGTTGACGTAGCCCAGCATCAGCACGCGCCCGTCGGTGGCATGCTGGACGATAGCAGGGAGGAGCCCGTCGGCGGTTTTGGCGAAAGCCAGCCTATCAATCGTATCAGCGGTGAGGGTCATCGGGCGGCAAAGATGCCCGGCCCGGCGGTGACCCCCAAGCCCAACGCTCTAGAATCTGTAGGCCAGCTGCACCGCCGCAATGTGCGGAGACCCGAGCCCGAACTCCGCCCCGAGGTTGAGCTGCGGCGTGAGGTAGGCGCGGAACCCGAACGGGATAAACGTCACCTGCGGCGTAACTGCAGCCGTCACCGAGCCGAGGCCGTCAATGTTCTCGACCTGCCCTTCGCCGAAATTTCTGGCGCGCAGGTTCCACACCGTAATTCCCATCCGCAGACCGCTGTACATCTCGACTCGCTCCGAGCGACCGTAGTGGAACAGCACCCGTGCCCCGATCAACGTCCGGTTGAGGCGCAGCTCGGCGTTGGGGTCGATGGCGCGGTCGTCGCTGCGGAAGTCGTGAAACCGGAGGCTCTGGTACGAGGCCGCCCCCCCGAGGCTCAGCACGTTGTTGACGCGATAGTCGTAGGCCACGCCGACCGCAGGCGTCCCCGTAATTTGGCTGCGAAATTCAGTAGTGTCCCCGAGAAAAGAGATCGTCGTAGTGGACTCTGCGCCGCGCACGAGTCCGAACCACCCGATGCCGGTCTGCACGCTGATGAGCTGGCGCTCTTCGTTGGCGGCGCGGGAGGTGAGCTCGCTCGGCGGTGCCATGTTGCCGGGGCGTTGGGCAAAGAGTCCTGTGCTGGTAAGGAGGAGAGCGGCGGCGAGGAGTTGGGTAGTTGTTGCTTTCATGCGGCAAGGCTACACCCTGGAAGGCAGGTGCGTGAGTAGGCAAACGGTTTGCTAACAGAGTTTAACGCGTCGCGATTCAGCTTAACAGATCTTAACGCTTCGGGAGGTGCTAGCGGGGGAGGTACGGGGCTTGCGCCAAAACGCTCGTCCTGGGTCACAGAGCTGCGTCTGCCAGGGCGGGAAGCTCGGGTTTGACGAGAAGAAACCATTTTTGTAGGCCCCGCGACATATAACAGCGGAAAGGCAGTGCGGCAGGCCAAAAGCCTTGGAGCAGGCTGTAAGTTAACGAATCAGTCTGCGGACGATCCTTCGGGTGCGGCATGACGAGACCCTCGAATCTATCGGAACGGGCAGCAGAATCCGTAAATTCGGTATGCCGGCATGCACTTCTGTCCACAAGGGACATTTTGCGGGACGCGAGCTTCGAATCTTTTGTTAAGTTTGCGGCTTGCCGAATCGCTGAGTGATTCACGACGAACGTGGCGAGCCCACCGACGCAACCCACTACAGCCTCGACAAAACCGACAGGGGGTAGATCGTGTACCGCCTCAAATGTCAACTGTGTAGTCTATGTTCGGCCTATCGGTCAGAACTTTCAATTTTCGTACCACAACTAGTCACTGAAGCTAAAATTTTTAAAACTATGAAAAGACTTTCACTAGTCCTCTCACTCGTGATGTGCGCGTTTTTTGCCTACGGGCAGGAGCTGCAGCGCACGATTACGGGTGTAGTCCGCGACGATGCCGGCGAAAGCGTCATCGGCGCCTCGGTCCTCATCAAAGGGACCTCCGTCGGTACAGTTACAGATATCGACGGCAACTTCGCCCTCAACACCACCAAGACTTCCCCGATGCTGGTGATTAGCTACACGGGTTATGGCTCGCAAGAGATCCAGGTCGGTGCAGCCAACAACTATGAGGTCACCCTCGCCGAGGGGATCGAGATCTCCGAGGTGGTTGTCACCGCGCTCGGCATCGAGCGTAAGAAGGACGATGACCTGTCGTCGGCGACGCTCGTCAACACGAAGGACCTTCAGCGCTCCGGTGAGACCGGTGTGATCCAAGGTCTGGCAGGTAAGACCTCCGGCGTACAGATTACCCGTAACTCTGGTGACCCAGGAGCCGGTGCCTACATCCAGATCCGTGGCCAGAACACAATCCTCGGAGACGCTAGTCCGCTCATCATTCTTGATGGTATTCCGATCTCGAACTGCCAGTACTACCGCAGGTGGTAACGGCGCTGGAGCTACAGCAGGTGTGGTCCAACAGTCTCGCCTCAACGACATCAACCCGAACGACATCGCGAGCATCACCGTACTGAAAGGTGCGAGTGCCGCCGCCGTCTACGGTACGGGTGCCGCTAACGGTGTACTCGTCATCACGACGAAGTCCGGCGCCGCCGCCGGTCGCAAGCGTTTTAGCGTAAGCGTCAACAGCTCCGTCGAGCTTCGACCAAATCAACCTCGAGCACGCGAAGCAGAGCACATTTGGACAGGGTCGTGCCAAACCCTACTGAGAATTTTGATCAATTCGGCTGTTACGTGCCTAATACGTCGCTCACCTGGGGCGACCGCATCTCGTGCGCGCCCGGTGGGGCCGATGACGTCGACAGACAGGAGCGTACTTTCTCGGTAACCAAACCGGCACGTCGCTACTACCCCCTTACCGTAAGAAGCGCAGCAGGAGACCTTCAACGATGTCAACCGGGACCAAGTTTTCCAGACCGGCGTCACGGCAGAGCTTGGAGCGTCGGTGTTACGTTCAACACGAACTTCTCGAACACCTTCCTCAGCTTCAGCCGCACCGACCAGGAGGGAATCATCAAGGGTGCGAGCGACTACGACGTAACACCGTGCGTCTAAACAACAGGATAAACCTCACCGACAAGCTCGACTTCCGTCTGAATACGTCCTGGTCGGGGATTTCCTCGAACCGGATCCAGGGTGGGTCGAACCTTAATGGCCTTTACCTTGGCTACCTGCGAACCTCGCCGGACTTCGACAACACCGACTTCGACGGACAGACTTCGACGCATCGGGTGTTCCCGTCCGGGGCACCGGGGCTACCGTCCGTACCTTGGCGACCCGTCTCCCGATCTACAACAACCCAGGTTGGACCATCAACCGTCAGACCAACAACAGCAATGT
Organism: Lewinellaceae bacterium; assembly: GCA_963837005.1. Lineage (GTDB taxonomy): Bacteria > Bacteroidota > Bacteroidia > Chitinophagales > Saprospiraceae > CALDTK01. The sequence goes on along the minus strand of CAWIMC010000018.1, from coordinate 502,630 downwards.
CGATCGCTTTATCGTGACGCCCGAGGTCAACTGGACGCATCATCAATGGCCTCACCGCTACCGTACGCTACGGTCTCGACTACTACACCGACGCTCGTCAGACATTCTTCCCGAAGAATTCCGCTGGTGACTTCGCCAACGGCGGGTACTTCCGCGATGACATCAGCGAGAAGAACCAAACCCTCTTCCTGTTCCTTGACCGGTAACTACGATCTTCCGTCAAAGATCGGACTCGGCTTCAACGTAGGTTACAACATTACTTCTACCGATAAGCGACAGCCGACGACCTCGGACCAATAACTTCCTGATTGATGACCCAACGAAGTTCATCAGCGAGAACGGTATACTCCCAACCGGACGGTGAGCAGTTCCTGACACGCAACCGAAAGAACGGAGCCTTCGCGGTGTTTAACGTCGACTACGACGATAAGCTGTTCATCGAGCTTACCGGACGTGTCGAGCGCACCACCACTATCGCGGATCAGATCTTCTTCTACCCGAGCGCATCGCTCGGCTATAAGCTCTTCGACGATCCATCGCGCAACTTTGAGCTTCGCTAAACTGCGCGCTAGCTACGGCCAGATCGGTATCGAGCCACCGCTGTACGTCAACCAAGACATCTTCTTCTCCGCGACTGTCCGGTAGCGAAGGGTGGGGCGACTACCTTCGACGCAAACAACTTCGGCGGTACGTTCCGTCGCGGAATGTCCAGGGTAACCCCAACCTTACGATCGAGACGGTGACCGAGTATCGAGATCGGCGGTGACTTCCGATTCTTGGCCAACAAGGTGTCCCTCGGTGCTACTTACTATACCCGTACTACAGAAGATGCTATCCTCCCTATCGAGGCGCCCCCGAGCAGCGGCTTTTCCGAGATCTATGCCAACGCGGCAGAGATCAGCAACGAGGGTATCGAACTCGACGCCAGTTACCGACTCTACTCGAGCGATGACTTTAGCATGCGCATCTTCGGTAACTTCAGCCGCAATCGCAATATTGTCGAAAAGTTGCCAGAGGTCAGCCGGTACTTGCTAAACGGCTTTACTGGTACCTCTTCCTCGGTCATCGAGGGTGCACCTTTCGCGTCCATCTATGGCGGTCGCTTCGAGCGCGTGGATCAGGAGGATCGCAACAGTCCCATCGTACTGAACGAGCGCGGGTTCCCGAATGCAGCCGCTACGCAGGGGATCATCGGCGATCCTAATCCCGATTGGAGGGGCGGACTCGGTGCCGAGGTGTTCTACAAAGGTCTTGACGTTCAGCTTCCTCTTCGAAACGAGCCAGGGCAACGATCAGTGGGCCGGTACGTACGGTGTACTCCACACCTTCGGTATCCACCCGAACACCGCCAATACTTCCGTCGCGCCGACCGACCTCGTCGAGGCCAACGGTAACGTAATCCCTGCGGGCACCTCTTTCCGCGGGAATATCGGGGACTTTGGCGGTGGCCCAGTCGCCCTCACGCAAGCATGGTACGGTGGCCAGGGCGGAGGCTTCGGCACGCTCGACGAGCAGTTCATCTTCGACGCCAGTTGGACGCGCCTTAGAGAACTTGGCTTGTCTTACTCAATCGACAGGAGCCTCCTCACGAAGGTTGGGCTCAACTCCGCTACCATCGGCGTTACCGGACGTAATATCCTATTCTGGTCACAGTTTCCAGACATCGACCCGGACCTTAACCTTACGGGGGCCTCAAAGGGACGTGGTCTAGACTACTTCACCAACCCGACGACCCGCTCGTTCATCATCAACCTCAATCTCGGTTTCTAAACCACCAGCACCATGACAAAGCAAACCTTCTTCTCGGGTGCTGCTGCGGCAGTACTCCTCGTCGGTTCAGGCGGTTGCGAATCCACCGTCGCCGATCTGAATAACGATCCGAACAACTTCACCGCGAATACGCGGGTCCTGGCTCTCAACCAGGCGCAGCTTAATCAAGCTTCGCTCGCTGGCGCCTTTCCTGCGCACATCGCTGCTATGTGGGCCGATCAGCTTACCGGTACCGACCGTCAGTACATCACCTACGACGCGTATGGGATTGGTAACAACGACTTCGACGAAGTCTGGCTCGATATCTACCAGCGCGGTATCGTCCAGGCACAAGCCGCTAAGGAACTTTCTACAACGCCGGCGCTAACCGCCGTCGCCACGGTCTTGGAGGCGTACTACTTCGGCGAGGCTGCCCTGATGTTCGGCGATGTGCCGTTTACGCAGGTCAACCAAATCACGGAGTTCCCCGACCCCATCTACGACTCGCAAGAGTCCGTACTGCGGAACGCGGTGGCCCTTCTCGACGAGGCAATACCGAACCTCGGTACGATCGCTCCTACGACGACCGGGCGCCTCATCTACACTACCACCTCGACGTGGGCTCAGGTAGCACAAGCCCTCAAGGCTCGTTACCTGCTCGGCCTCATGGATTACGATGGCGCTTACACTGCTGCCGTCGCATCGGGGATGGATACGCCTGCCGAAGATCTCCAGATCGCATCGACGACCGCGAACTTCAGCGAGAACCTCTGGTGGCAGTTCGAATTCGAGCAGCGTACCACCTATCTCACGATAGGAGACGAGACTCAAGGCCTGTCCTACTTCCAGCAGCTGCTGTCCGACACCTCCGCAGTTTCCCGCTCGAAGAACGACTCCAAGACGAGCGATAACGCTCGGTACAACTTCTTCATTCAACCGGGTGACGTGGTGGCCGACGGCGTTCGCTACAATATTAGCAACGGGGGCTGGGCAGCGATCGACGCGCCCCTCCCGATCCTCACCTCCGCCGAGGTGCTACTCATCCGCGCTGAGGCAGCTCTGCTGAAGAGTACGCCAAACGCTGAGGACGCGCGCACCGCTCTCAACGCAGCACGGGAGTATTGGGACACCAAGCTCGATTCGGAAGATTACGAAGACTTTGTCGCGGGTGATTTCGCTACGACCGACGATCTCCGCCGTGTGATCCTCGTCGAGAAGTACCTGAGCGTCATCGGTCTTACGGCCTTCTACGACCTCAACCGTACCAACAACCTGATTGGTGCCCCATCCGAAGGCGGCGATCCACTCGCCAAGCGGTTCTTCTACCCTTCGACAGAGGAGTCCTCCAACTCGAACTTCCCTGGTGTAGTGCCACTCGCGACGCCACTGCCGCTTTACCAGTAGTTCGTGGTGACGATTCATTAGGAGAGGGGGGAGAGCTAAGGCTTTCCCCCCTTTTTCCATTTTGCTACCTTAGCAAATCATTACCTCCTACTACACCATCACGATTACTGATTCCTACTATGAGGACTTCTTTATCTTTTATCCTATCTCTCGCGTTCGGGGTCTCGCTGAGCGCACAATCCGAACCTACCCGGGTAGACCTGCGCCAATTCGTTAACGGGACCGACGCCATCGCCGGACTCAAGTCGGGTAGGGTGAGCTACATCACCAATCCTAACGATCCGACGCTCTTTGAAGAACTGAGCTATGACTATCCCAACTTCGCCGAGGGGACTTTTACCGACGTCCAGGGTAATGCCTACTCGACGCTCGCGCGATACAATCGCGAAACCTTCAAGATCGAAGTAATTCTCGACGGAGCGCTCTTCGCCATCAACGAATCCGACATCCCGCGCGCTATTATCGGCGAGCGCAGCTACGTACGGGCTTTACTCATCGGTAAGAGTAGCAAGGAGTTTTGCTACCTCGAGGTCCAGGCAAGAAGCGAAGACGGTTCCCGCATGGCGGCCAAGAAATTCCTGGTGTACCAAGCCAGTAATCCCACGCAGAACCGAGGGATCGTCACGCCGGCCCGCACGCAGGCCTACAAGCTCGATTCGGTAACCTATCTGCTCGGATTTCGTCAGCTGCCCTTCGAGGTGCCACGCAGTTCCAAGCAGCTCATCTCTTACCTCGATGCTTGCGAAGGGCGCGCTCTAAAGGCCAGTGGTCGATTCAAGCACAAGGACGACGCGTTCATGCGCACGTTTTTAGACCTGGTAAGTGGCTGCGAATGACACAGCGCCTTACAGGTTTACCGACTTGCGAGCTACTCTTGCCCGCTTTTGCGGGCGTGCCCCACACGCACTACCTGAGGCGGTGGGGAGGCAGTGCGTGGGACGTCATCGTCGGCTTTCCGGAGGAGACGATTCGAGGCCGACCGTCCGTCACGGAACTGAGGAGCAGACTCCGCTCGCGGCAGGTTGATACGGAGGGGGATCTCGATGACAATTTGCCGCCCTTCATCAGCGGCTGGCTCGGCTACATCGGCTACGAGTACGCTACGCAAATCGACCCTTCGCTCGCGATGGAGCAATGACTTTGCAGATGATGTCCATCTCGGGTACTACGATGGCTGTCTAGCCACACATACGCCTTCCGGCAAAACCTACTGTTTCGCGAACACAAACGAGGATGCGGACAGAACTCGAAGGCGGTGTTCCAGATGATCTATGAGAAGTACTTGGCTAAGGAGGCCGCTTCTCGACCGAGGGAACTGTTGCCGCTGTGGCAGGCGGTCAGCTCACAGATGCGCTACAGTTTACGAAGCCGGTGTCGCAGCCATCCGCGAGGCAATCCTGGCGGGTGATCTGTTTCAGGCCAATCTCACCCGCGAGCATAAAGCTTCACTCGCAAGACTTCGACGGAGCTGCACGGGGTACGTTTTGCCGAAAGGCTCTTCGCCCAAACGCAGGCCCCCTTCGCGGCCATGCTTCAATACCTCGAGATGGCGCGATCGTCTCCGCCTCGCCCGAGCGCTTCTTCCGCGTCGATCGCGAGTCCGGACGGGCTGCGCGTCATCGCAGAACCGATTAAGGGTACGCGCCCGCGCCACGCTGATCCTGCTGATCGATCAGGCTTTAGCCGATGAACTGCTCGCCTCCGAGAAGGACCGTGCCGAAAACTTGATGATCGCCGACCTCGTCCGAAACGATTTGAGTCGCGTCTGTACCGACGAGAGCGTCATCGTCGAGCGCCTGTGCGAACTGAGGAGCTTCGCGAGCGTCCACCACCTCGTAACCACCGTGACCGGCGTTTTGAAGCCCGGCCTTACGGCGGTAGACGCCCTGCTGGCGCAATTCCCCTGCGGCTCCATTACGGGGGCACCCAAGGCTGCGGCGATGGACCTCATCGCTCGTCTCGAACAGCGGACGCGTGGGGTGTACTGCGGGGCCATCGGCTTTATCGACGACCGCGGGCACGCCGACTTCTCGGTCGCGATCCGGACGGCGACCTATACCTACACCGACGATGAGCCAGGCGCAACGCTGCGCTATGGTGTAGGTGGAGGCATTACGACGCTGAGCGACCCGACAGAGGAGTACGTTGAGACCGAGGACAAGGCCGCGGATTTCCTACGAGCTTTGCGCCCGTGATCCTCGTGCTAGACAACCGTGATTCCTTTGTGTACAACCTCGCCCGCTACGTGCGGTTGGCGGGTGCCGAGACAGAGGTCGTACGCAGTACGGAGATCTCAGTGGCGGAGGTTTTGGCGAAAGCCCGCAAGGCAGGACCGGACGCTCTCCGCGGAATCGTCCTGTCGCCCGGCCCTGGCCGCCCCGAGGACGCTGGGATCTGTATCGACCTACTACGGTGTGCACCGCAACTTCCAATTTTTGGCGTTTGCCTCGGCCACCAGTGTCTGGCCAACGCCTATGGTGGCCGGACGATCCGCAGTGGAGAGCCGACGCACGGCCGGCCGAGCGCGATGACCCACGAGGGAGACAGGATGTTCGTGGGGGTGCCGCGGAGCTTTGCCGCCGGACGCTACCACTCACTTACCGTCGAAGCGCCCGCAAGCCTGATCGTCACCGCGTGGACGGATCGTGGGGAGGTCATGGGGATGCGGCACCGTGATCACCCACACTTCGGGGTGCAATTCCACCCGGAGAGTCTGCTGACGCCCGATGGACAGACGATGATCGATACTTTCGTGCGTCTATGCAGGTCGACTACGAACCGCGCTTCTGGCGCAACGGGCAACTGTTCACGGATGACGGACTCGCGCCTGGTCTGAGCGGCTACGGCCTCGGCGATGGGGTCTTCGAGACGATCGCCTTTCGGCAAAACGAGCTCGAGTTCTGGGGGGAGCACATGGCGCGCATGCGTTTGGCCGCCGCGGCGCTCGGCTTCGGCGAGCTGCCGGATAGCCTAAGCTTGGAGGCCGCGGCGCTCGGACTCCTCGAAGACGCACGGCGGGGCCAGGATTACCGGGTCCGCGTCACGGCAAGTTGGACGGGACACGGGCCCGACATTACGCTGGGCATCGCGCCGTTGAGCCCGGAAGTAAGCGCCCCAAAAACCCTCGTCCTCACCGACATCATCCGCCCCGCCGGCAACCCGACGACCCGCTTCAAGACCCTAGCCTACACCGATAACCTCGCCGCTCAACGTGGGTTGGCCACCGGGCAAGAAGCGCTGCTGCTCAACCAGTGGGGTAGGGTAGCGTGCTCCGCGTTCGCGAACGTGTACGCCTACATCAATGGCGTTTGGGTAACGCCGAGCGTCGGTGAAGGAGCACTCCCGGGGATCATCCGGGGGCAGGTTTTGGCGAAAGCCGGGAATGTGCTCGGTATAGAAAACCTGAGAGGGGAGCCAGTAGTAGAAGGGCAAGTCGAACTAGCAGACTTTCTCGCGGCTCCGCTGTTGATGAGCAATTCCGTGAGGGGCGTACTATCCTGTAGGATGATTCCGTAGCGTTCGTTCGGGCGGCGGGGCCGGGGGCGCGGCTGGCGGTGTGTCACCGCCCGTCCCCGGCCCCGCCGCCCGAACGAACGCGGGATCGAGTATCTCAAGTCGTCCTTTGGGTGATGCGGGTGGAGTGAGGCGCGGGCGACCGCGCGCCTCACTAGCGAGGCGCGGGCGGTGACACACCGCCAACCGCGCGCCTCACTCGACCCGCATCACGGGCAGCAGCCCATATCCTGTTTCCCTATTCTCGCTCCGCTCGTAGAGCCAATCCAGCTGCGCTCGCGCGTTTTGCCGAAAGGCCTCCTCGGCACCACGCTTGGCCTCGAACTCTGCGCGTAGCCGTGGACTCGCTCGCAACATCTCGGCGGCTGTCTCTTCGAAAACGTAATCGCTGTAGTGCTCCTTCTGCTGGAGCCAGCTGTCGAACATCCCCCACGCAAAGTAGCTGTCCACCGCCTCCGGCTCGAAGAGGGCGGCAAGGAGCTGGAGGTTGGCGGCGGTCACTTCGATGAGGTAGTCGCCAGGCCGGGCGGTCACTTGCATCGGCACGCGACTCGCCTCGACGCCGTAGTGGAGGTAATGGCCCTCGTAGGGGCGAGCGACGGTCTGGTAGTCGTCGATGCGGTAGGCGACGGCGTTGACGACCTGTGCTTTGTCGAGGGGGTAGGCCGTGCCGTAGGCGTCGAAGGTGGGGAGGAGCCGCTCGTAGGCCGATGGCACGAGGTAGTACTTCGGTGCCTTGACCTGGGCGGCGGGCGTGGCGTAGCTGCGGAAGGGGATGCGGACGTTGATCGGACGGGTTGGATCGTAGCGCAACCGCTCGGCCCCCGTCACGACGCTCGGCTCGCGCACGGCGGCGTACCCGCGAAAGTCAATCGTGTCGGCGCGGGTGGTGTCGACCGTCCAGCGCAGCGCCACACTGTCCTGCGCGAACATTGCCTCGGCGTTCTGCTTGCGGAGCGTCGCGATCTCGGTCTGGTGGTCGAGCCAGTAGTCGATCGCGGCCTCGAGAAAAGCCTGCGTAGCGCGGACGCGCGTCGGGAAGGACTTGAGCATGTGGGCCTCGGTCACGAAGGCCAGCGTATGGAGCAGGGCCGCGTAGCCGGTAGAGTAGCGCGGGCTCTCGACGAAAATATCGATGCCCCTCTCCTGTGGTGGGCCATCGGCGTTGACGTAGGGCACGGCTGGGTAGCCGCGGGCCTCCATGGCGGCATAGAGGGCCGGTTCCATCTGCTTCCGCAAAAACGGTCCGAGCACCGGCCCGATCTTGTCGTACTGCGTCGCGATGACGGTCATCGGGTAGGCGTAGTCGGCCCCGTTGGTGGTGTGGGTATCGACGAACACGTCCGGCCTGAAGCGCTGCAGCTGGAAGGTGAGGCCTTGCGCGTTGCGGCTGTCCTGCTTGACGAAATCCCGGTTGAGGTCCAGGTTTTGTGCGTTGCCGCGAAACCCGTAGGCGCGTGGCCCGTCCTGGTTGGCGCGGGTCTTGCCGCCGCGGTTGAGCATACCGCCGACATTGTAAGCCGGTACGATTACAATTTGGGCGTTGGACAGGTCGAGTTCGGCAAGGCTGCCAATGACCAGTTCGCGCGCGAGCATCATGGAGGCGTCGACGCCGCAGGGCTCCCCGGCGTGGATGCCGTTGTTGATGAAGAAGGTAGGCCGCTTGCTGTCGATGAGTGGCGAGTCGAAGTCGCTGATGATGACGAGGTCAACGTACGGTCCAGCGTCGCTCTTGAAGCCCCGCTCGACGCGGATTCGGTCGCGGCGTCCGCGGGCGAGGGTATCGTAGAAGGCGACGACTTGCTCGAAGGTAGCCGAGGCTAGGGTGTCGCGTTCGAAGGGCGTGAGGAGGGGGATGCGATCGGGGTCGGTGAGGCGGGGTTGGGCGGTGGCCGGGAGGGCACCACAGGCGATGAGCGATAGCGCTACAAAAAGTTTTAACACGAGTTTAAGGGGTTGGCGTCGGGTCAAGGTATGTCACGGGCGAGAGGCCGGGCGTTTCGTAAATGTCCTGTCTGATAGGCGCTTCACCCCTTACCGAGGCGCGCGCGGGGCAGGTTTTCACGAAAGTGCCCCCCAAACAACGCTCATGCACACCCTCAAATCTCACTTCAACACCTTCGGTTGGCAGTATCTCGCCTTCGCGCTCCTGGTTGCCTTCACGGTGGTCTCGCGCACGGCTGAGGCGCAGTACTTCGGGCAGAACAAGCCGCGCTACGAGACCTTCGATTGGAAGAGCTACCAGACGCCCCACTTCGAGATTTACAACTACCTCGAGCAGCCGGCGGGCGACAGCGTCAACTCGCGCCTCGACTGGATCGGTCGCCTCTCGGAAGATTGGTACGCCAACCACAGTCGCGTCCTCAAGGACACCTTCTCCGAGCGCAACCTCATGCTGCTCTACAACAACCACGCGGACTTCCAGCAGACCAACGCCATCTCCGGCGGGATCTCGACCGGGACCGGCGGCGTGACCGAGGCCTTCAAGAACCGCGTCATCTACCCCTTCGCGATGTCGAACCACCAGACGGACCACGTCCTGGGCCACGAACTCGTGCACGCCTTCCAGTACCACATGATCCTCGGCGGGGACTCGACCAACATCAAGAACCTCAGCAACCTGCCGCTCTGGATGGTGGAGGGCCTGGCCGAGTACATGTCGATCGGGCGCGTCGACGCGCACACGTCAGCATGTGGATGCGGGACGCCGTGCTCCACGACGACATCCCGACCATGAAGCAGATGGCCAACCCGAAGTACTTCCCCTACCGCTGGGGCCAGGCCTGGTGGGCCTTCGTGACCGGGATGCGCGGCGACGAGGTGATCCGGCCCGTCTTCGAGAAGACCGCCCAGTACGGCCTCGAGTACGCCATCAAGAACGAACTCGGCATGCGCGTCGGCCAGCTCGACACGCTCTGGACGAGGCCCTCAAGCGACCTACGGCGAGTGGAACGACACCCGCACCGACAACGAGCCCGCCGGCAAACTCCTGGTCGGCGAAAAGCAGGGCGGCGGTCGCATGAACATCGCCCCGCAGGTGAGTCCCGACGGCAAGATACGTCATCTTCCTCTCCGAGAAGAACCTGTTCTCGATCGACCTCTTCCTGGCCGACGCCCGCAACGGCAAGATCATCCGGCAGGTGTCGCAAGAAGCAGCGCTCCGGCCACATCGACGACTTTGCCTTCGTCGAGAGCGCCGGTACCTGGGCGCCGAAGTCGGACCGCTTCGCGTACGTCGGCGTGGCGAAGGGGCGCAACGTGCTCATCGTATCCGATGTCGAGAGTCGCAAGACCTTGGCGGAGTACGAGTTGCCCGGTCTCCAGGCCTTCGACAATCCGACGTGGAGTCCCGACGGCAAGACGATCGTGGTGAGTGGCCTCGAGCAGGGGCAAGTCGACCTGTACGAGTTTACGCTCGCCAGCCAGACGCTGCGCCAGTTGACCAACTCTTTCGAGAGTGAGCTGCTACCGAGCTTCAATGCCGACGGCACGGAGATCGTCTTCTCGCAAGACAGGGCGGCTTTCGCCAAAACGCCCGCGACCCTCGAGAGTGAGGATGCGGCTTTCGCCAAAACACGCCTCGGGGCCTCCGTCGGCTTCGACATTGCCATCCTCGACGTGGCGAGCGGGGCGGTGCGCGTCGTGCCGACCTTCCCAGGTGCCGACAACCTCAACCCGGGCTTCGACGACCAGGGGGACATCGTCTTCCTGAGCAACTACGACGGCTTCCGGGACGTGTTCCGCGTCAACCCGGCCACCGACAGCCTCTACCGCATGACGGCCCTCCAGACGGGCGTGAGCGGCATCACGGCCTACGCCCCGGCCATCAGCCTGAGCCCGCGCCGCGATCGTATCGCCTACACCTTCCTGGCCGACGGCAAGTACAGCATCTACTCCGCCAAGCGCGCCGACTTCCTCCAGACCCCGGTCGAGGACCGGACGGTGACCCTTGCCGCTGCCGAGCTGCCGACCCTCAACCAGAGAGCGCCTCGGACGGTAGACAACTTCCTCCAGACCCGTAGCGACTCCGCTGGTGCAGGGTCTCCAGGTCGGCACGTACGTGCCGGTGCAGAATCCCTTCAAGCTCGACTTCATCGGCGGGGGCGCGGGCGTCGGGACGAGCGTCGGCAACCCGGGCCTCGGGACGCAGTTCGGCGCCGCCGGCGGCATCAACGCGCTGTTCAGCGACGTGCTCGGCGGGCGGCAGCTCTTCACGGGCGTGAGCCTCAACGGGCAACTGATGGACTTCACGGGGCAGTTCGCCTACGTCAACCGCGAGCGCCCGCTTCGGCTACGGCGTGACGCTTAGCCACGTCCCGTACCGCGGGGGCTTCTTCTCGCCGCAGTCGGCACCATCGACACCGTGCCGGGCACCAACTTCGAGGCCGTCCGTTACGACCTGGTCGAGCGCCGCATCTTCGAGGATCGCCTCGGGGTCTTCGTCGACCGGCCGTTCTCGCGGACCTTGCGCGTCGAGGGCGGGGCGAGCTTCGCGTTCTACAACTCGCGCCAGGACATCTCGCAGCAGTACTACGACCGCTTCGGTCGCCTCGTCTACCAGGAGCGCGAGCGCGACCGGGAGGCGGACCTGCCGAAGTTCAACCTCGGTTCGGTGAGTACGGCCCTAGTCGGTGACAACAGTGTCATGGGACTCGCCTCGCCGCTGCAGGGCTACCGCTTCCGCGTCGGCGTCGAGCAGATGTTCGGCGACTTCAACTACACCCAGACCACGCTCGACGGGCGCATCTACCAGCGCTTCAAGCCGGTGACGCTCGCGGCGCGCTTCGTGCACTACGGTCGCCACGGACTCGGTGACCAGCGGGCGGGGGTGGCCAACCCCTTCTACGTCGGCAACCAATTCTTCGTGCGCGGGCTCAACAACCAGGGCGACGTGGCGCAACTCGGTGCGCAAAACGATTTCAACTTCAACGCCCTGGTCGGCAACAACATCGGCATCCTCAATGCGGAGGTACGCCTGCCCTTCACCGGTCCGAAGCAGTTGTCACTGATCCCGTTTAAGGCAGTGTACTCCGAGTTGACGGCCTTCGTGGATGGGGGATTGGCGTACAACTCGCTATCGGACGTCCGTCGCTACTATGCCGAACGCGATCAGGTCGGCGATGAGAATGGCGGACCTGGGGCAGACTTCGCGAGCCTGAGTCGACCGATTTTTACGGCGGGGGTCTCATTGAGGGCGAACGTACTGGGGGCGATCATCGTCGAGCCGTACTACGCGCGGGTGATCAACCAGGAGGGTGGGAGCTGGAAATTCGGGTTGAATTTGGTGCCGGGGTGGTGAGGGTTGGCGCGAGCGCGGCGTTGGCGCTTAGCGCGGCGTTGGCGCAAGCGCGGCGTTGACCTGCGGTGGCGATGGCCTGCGGCGTTGCCCGTCTGTCGTGCGGGCCATGCGTGCACGTATGACGGGCAACGCCGCAGGCCATCGCCGCGCTGGCGCCAACGCCGCCGCAGGCCAACGCCGCGCGCCAGCGCCAACCCTCACTCCGCCACGACCAGTTCCGCAACCTTCGCCCGCAGCGCTTCGCCTCTCAGGTTGCGCGCTACGATCTTGCCCTCCCTATCCAGTAAAAAGGTGGCCGGGATGCTGCTGACGCCGTACTGGCGGGCGGCCTCGTTGGTCCAGCCGCGTAGGTCGGAGACGTGCGTCCACGTGAGGCCATCTTTGGCGACGGCGCCCTCCCAGGCAGCTTGCGTCTTGTCGAGACTTACGCCGAGTATCTCGAAGCCCTTGTCCTTGAACTCGTTATAAGTAGCCACTACGTTCGGGTTCTCGCGGCGGCATGGGCCGCACCAGCTCGCCCAAAAGTCGATGAGCAGAATTTTGCCGCGGAAGTCCTGCGGACCTGTCTCGCCCGAGCCATCTAGGAGGGCCTGCATAAACTCCGGGGCAGGCTGCTCGCCGCTGAAGGCCGACAGCCGCGTCACCTCCGCACCGAGGATGTCGGCGGCTTCGGGCTCCTCGAGGCCGTAGCGGCTGATATACTCCTTAGCGAAGTCGAGCGCCACCGGGCTCTGCTGTTGGCGAAGCGTCGCGATCACGCCCCCGAGCGCCATCTTGTGCGTGGCTGGATAGTTGACCGCCAGCGACAGATAGCCCTGGAGATACTGAGCCGCGGCCTCAGCGGGCAGACCGCTCTGCAGCAGAATCCCCGTCACCTCTCGGAAGCTCTCGAAGACCCACGGATTGCCCGCGAAACTGGTTTTGGAGAAATCCGCATACTGGAATCGCTCATTCGCGAAGTACTCCAGCTCCGAGCCGTATCCCTTTTGCGTGTTGGCGAAACTCGTGTAGAGATCGGCCGCCCACACAGCCGCCTGGAAGCCGTCGGCCTCTTGATTGAGGGCATCGAAGCGAGCCACTCGCTGCTCGTCGTTGGCTTTGAGGTCGGCCTGCGCTTGCGCCGACGCCGGCGAATTGACAGGTGCGAGATTGAGGGCCTGCGTGAGTTTGACGCTCGCGGCCTTGAGCTCGGCCATCTCCTGCTTGAGGGCATTGTAGGCGTCGTTGCTCGCCGAGCCGGTGATGACTGCCTGCGCGAGGGCTTTGCAGTTGCCGCTTATGGTGAAGTCCTCCTTGCCGTCGAGGACGATAGGGATTTGCCCGCCGCTCTCCGGACCGATGTACACGACGGTGGTCCGTTCGACATCATTGGCGAGGGACAGCGTGCCATTTTCGCCGGTCAACTGTGCGACCTTCGTGAAGCTGACGCCGTTAAAGGCAAAGCGATAGAGTGGCTCGGGGCAGTTGGGGACACGCACCGTGACCGTCTGGGCCAAAGTGGCGGTAGATCCCAACAAAACAAGTCCGAGGGCAGAGAGAGTGCTAGCGTAGCGCATAGGGTCAGTACGGTAAAGGCTTCGGCTAAGTTGTGCGGCTTTCGCCAAAACCTGCCGCCCCCAGATCACAACAAAGCTATAATGCCGCGCCGTAGCCCCACGGCGGCCCGTTATTTACGTGTTCGGGACCGATACATTTGCGGTCTCTCGACGTTAGTGGTCCCGAACCGCCACCTTGCCTCTTCTCCTCCGACACGCGACCCCTTTAGCATGACTAAGCTCACCGTCCCCTTCCCGCAGATCAACGAGGCAATGATCAAACAGGAACTCGCCGACTGGAAGAAGATCGTGGCCAAGTACCAGCGACCCGACTGGCGGAAGGCCACCTGGCAGATGGTCAACACGTTTGGACCGTTCATCGCCCTTTGGGTCGCGATGTACTTCGCGCTCGACTACAGCCTTACGCTGACGCTCGCCCTCGGCGTGCTCAATGCCTTTTTCCTGGTCCGCATCTTTATCATCCAGCACGACTGTGGTCACTTTAGCTTCCTCAAGTCGCGCAAGGCCAACGATACCATCGGCTGGATCTCCTCATTTTTCACCACGATTCCGTACAGCTACTGGAGTCGCGTGCACTCGTACCACCACGGCCACACCGGGCAGCTCGAGCACCGCGACATTGGCGACATCGACTTCGATACCGTCGAGGAGTATCGGGCAAAGTCGAAGTGGGGCAAACTCAAGTATCGCATCTTCCGCAATCCCTTCGTGATCTTCGGCATCATCCCGGTGGTGTACATGGGGCTCGTGTTGCGCCTACCGCGGATCAGCTTCCCGGGGTGGAAGCCCGTGCACATCAAGCAACACATCAACAACATCGCGCTGCTCGCCGTGTACGTCCTGCTCGGGTCCTTGCTCGGATGGCGTCACTTCCTCGTCGTGCAGGGGTCGATCGTGCTCTTCTTCGGCGTGATCAGCTTCTGGTTTTTCTACGTCCAGCACCAGCACGAGGAGAGCTATATGCGGTGGACCGAGCGCTGGGACTACCTCCTCGCCGCCATCCGTGGGGCCACCTATTATAAGCTCCCGAAGCTGGTTCACTTTCTGACGGGCAACATCGGCTATCACCACATCCATCACCTCAGCTCGCGCATCCCGAACTACAACCTCGCCCGCTGCGCCGAGGAGAACCCTATTCTCCAGAAGTACGTCACCAAGGTTACCTTTTGGCAGTCGCTCCCGATGATGTTCAACAAGCTCTTCGACGAGGACACGAATCGAATGATCAGTTTTCGGGAATATCGGAAGCGCTGGGGGGCGTAAGGCGCCGTTTGGCTCGCTCCGCGAGTGGCGCTTTATACGTAGCTCGATTCCTTGCGGTCGGCGCCCTCGCGGAGCGAGCCAAACGCGCTGATCACTCAAAGCTCTCTGGTGCGGTTGTGCGGCCTTTCGGCAAAACATCCTGATCGCTGTACTTGAAGATGCTCAGTTCGCCTGTGCGTTCGAACCAGGCGAGGCGGATCTCGCTGGTGTCTTCGATGTCGCGCAGCCGTAGAAGCGCCAGGACCTCGTCCTCCCGCATGCGGGCTTGCTTGACGGCCTCGTCGATGAGGCAACCGTCCTGAATGATGAGTAGGGGCTTGCCGTCCATGAAGTCGTTGAAGCCGGCGCTGCGGACCTGGGCATTTGCCATCAGCCGACTGAGCCCCACGATGATGGTTACGATAAGGCAGGCGTAAGTAAGCGGCACCTCCGGGTAGAACATGGTGTCGCCCACCGCGGAGCCGAGTGCAATGATGACCACGTTCTCCAGCGGCGACAGCGCCGCTGAGCCCCGCTTGCCCATCAGTCGGACGAGCAATACAGCGTAGGTATACACGAACACCACCCGGAAGGCGATCTCGGCGTAGAAGAGGAGAGGCTCATCACCGACGAAAATGCGGTGCCAGTCGAAGGGGGTGGTGGGTTCCATGAGGCAGTCGATTGGAGCTGCGCTGGCGGTAGCGGGTTTTGCGGAAACGCGAACTCAAGTGCTTTAGCAACCGTATGCCGAGGGTTGTTCGGCATAATCATATGGCAAATTCTATACTTTATTGTTCCGACGCAGGTTTTGGCGAAAGCTGCCCGTGCGAACCTAAAGTACTGCAAACCTGAGGTTCGACGAACAACCTTCGCTTTGCGAGATCTCAGTTTCTGCGACGGTCCAGGTGGGGCCAGGATGCAAATGGCTTGGTGGCCTCGCTAGGTTTAACCCCACAAGCGCGTTTCCGCAGCGGAAATTCGCTCACGGCCCCCTATGAAAAGAGCTTTTACCCAAATTCTGTCTTTCCTCTTTTGTCTTGCTTCCCTAGCGCTGGGTGCGCAGTCGACGGTGACGGGGCTCGTCGAGGATGCCGAGGGGGAGCCTTTGATCGGTGTCAATATTACGGTGGCTAGTGATGCCTCAGTGGGGACTGTTACCGACTTCGATGGTCGTTATGAACTCGTCGTACCAGCCATTGCAAAGGCGCTGAGGGTCAGCTACGTCGGGTACACCGAGCAGGTGGTCCAGCTTGCGGGCCGGTCTTCCGTCAACGTAGTTCTCACCAATGATGCTTCCCTACTCAGCGAGGCAATCGTGGTAGGATATGGCACAGTAGCGCGGAAAAATCTTTCTGGTTCGGTCGATCAGATTTCTGAGAAGCAGATCAACAACGTGCCGGTGACTAGCTTCGAGCAGACGCTCGCAGGCCAGGTACAAGGTGTACAGTTTCGTCAAGGCTCAGGGCAGCCGGGCGCCGGGGCGGAGATTCTTATCAGGGGCGTGGGTTCGTTTACTGGCGACGGGAACGCCCCACTGATCGTCATTGACGGGGTGCCGTTCGGTAACTACAATGCACAGACCAATAACTTCCTGAGTTTGGTTAACCCCAATGACATCTCGACGATCACCGTCGTAAGAGATGCCGCCGAAAAGGCCATCTACGGAAGTCGTGCCTCGGCAGGCCTCATCCTAATTACTACTAAGCGCGGCGGCAGTACCAAGCCAACGATCTCTTTCAACTCCTACGTAGGCATGCAAGAAGTTCCGGACTACGAAAAGCCGGATGTGCTTGACGCCACTGAACTCGCTACACTCTTGGCAGCCCGCGAGACAGATATTGACTTAGCCGCAGGTCGTCCCGTTGAAATCCCGGAGCAGTTCCTTAATCCAGAACGGTACGGCGAGGGCACCAATTGGTTTGACCTCATCACACGCAACGCACCAGTCTACAACGCCGACCTCAGCATCCGTGGTGGCGCAGAGAATGTGCGTTACAGCATTAGCGCCGGAATCACGGATCAGGATGGCGTCATCAAAACCTCGTCGTTCAAACGATACACGGCCCGTGCTAATGTCGACGTAGACGTTACCAAGTGGCTAACCATCGGCCTAAACATAGCCCCGAGTTGGACCGAGACTCGAAATTCCGATACGGATGCTGGATCTGGCCAATTCTCCGCCTACAACGTGGCACTCACTAGCCGGTGGGCCGATCCAACAGGACGCGCGTACGACGATGACGGCAATCTTACAATTTCGACTAAGGGTGACCTTATTCCCTTCTTTCAGGCCAACCCCTTGTACCGTCTTGAGAACGAGTATACAATTCGCGTGAATCGCCAGCTGATTAGTGATTTAAAGGCCCGCGCCGACTTAGGAAACGGATTTTCGCTTTCGGGCACACTTGCTGGCAACCTGAGGTTTAACAACATTTCGAGCTTCAGCGGCTCGCGAGTTTTTGGAGGGAGCCTCACCCCAGATAACAGACAACCTACGGCATCAGCTTCGAGTGGGAGAGCCGAGGTGCAGCGGCTTGTGTTTGAGTCGCAGCTCGGCTATGCCCGCAAGCTAGGTGCGAGTAAGCGACACGACATAGATGCCTTCGTTGGCTACGCGACGGAATTTCAAAAAGACATTGGTTTATCAGCGGGTGGATCGAATCTAATCGACGAGAATTTCCGGATTTTTAACTCGGGCAACATCCAGCCGTTCAACCCCTTCGATCCGAGCACGGGTACGCAGATTAACTTCGATGCAGGGGAAAATATCACAGAGCAGACGCTGATCAGCTACCTAGGACGTGCCCGCTATAGTTTCGACGAACGTTACTTCGCGACGATCGCGATTCGGTCGGATGGCTCGAGCCGCTTTGGGCGGAACAACCGCTTTGCTACATTCCCGAGTCTATCGTTGGCATAAGATGTCGCTCAGGAGTCTTGGTTCCCCGGCGGAGACGGTCGAGTTGTAAATAGTATGCGACTAGAAGCCTCGGCGGGTCTCTCGGGCTCAAATACGATTGCAGACTACCGCTACCAGGGACGAGTAGGCGCGTCCGGCTACGTATTCGGTGGTACGAATGTGCGAGGGCTGAGCCTCAACGCTATTCCCAACTAGAATCTTTCGTGGGAGGAGAACGAACAACTAGACATTGGTATACAGATCGGTCTGCTCAACGATGCTCTATTTATAAAGGGGACCTACTACCAACAGACGACGACCGGTTTGTTGTTCGACGCTCCAATACCGCCAATTTCAGGCTTCAGCACACTATTTCAAAACTTAGGCTCCATCCGGAACCGCGGTACTGAGTTCTCAGTCGCCGGGCGAGTCATCTCTACGAGTGACCTCGTGTGGAACGTGAACGCTAACGCGAGTGCCAACCGTGGGATCGTACTGGCGCTCGGCGCTGGTGACGACCCTACGCTCAGGACGACTCAAGCCGGTACGGGCACGCCTATCTCGTGGACGAGGATTGGTGATGAGATTGGACAGTACTATGGCCTCCAAATGCTGGGGCTATACTCGCCTGAACAACTTGCGGATTCGAATTTTCCGCGTTACAACGGTGCACTCGTTGGCTCGCCTTATTTCGTGGACGGCAATGGTGACGGCAAACTTTCCCGGGATCCGGGCGACTTTAGCGATTTCGTTAAAATAGGCAACCCTTGGCCTGATTTTACCTTTGGACTTAATACAGATGTTACTTACAAGCAGTGAGGACTTCGGGTCAGCTCGCTCGGTGAGGTAGGCTCGAAGATATTCGACCTTTACAACGAAGTAATCTACAATACGGAGGGTGTCTTTAACGTCGTACAAGCCGTGTCTGATCCCTACCGCTTCGGTAGTGAAGACTACTCTCTGCGACCTCCGATTATGTTGGGGAACGCCTCCAATACATACCGTACGCGATCGAGTACACAAGTTTTCGACGGTACGTACTGGCGCATCAACAACATCACGGTTACCTATACCTTCTCGCCGTCGGCGCAGCGACTCAATTGGTTGAAAAATGCGCGAGTATACGCTGGTGTCCAGAATGCGTTCACGTTTTCGAGTTACCCCGGCAACCCACAGATCAAACGGGTGACGAATTCCGGCACCATCGAGCGAAACGTCAACTACGGGTATTACCCTTCCGCGCGGACCTACCAAGTCGGCACCACCATCACGCTGTAATATTTTCTACTGATGCTGCTTCGAAATATGATATCCCGCACAGTCATGGTACTTGCCGCCGTTGCGTTCGGTAGCGGGTGTAGTCACGACTTCTTGGACCGCGAACCGCTGGGATCATACACGTTCGCTAACTTCTGGGAGACCCCCGAGCAACTCGAGCAGGCCCTCGTGCCGGGCTACGCTAACATACGGGGACTATATAGTGGACCCGTCTGGCAGTTGGGTGAGTATCGTTCGGACAATACGACCTCTACGCAGAACCCCACCGATAATGGTGCGGCGAGCGCCTGGAACGACGACACTTTCGTCTCTGGGCCAAACGTCGGTGGCGCTTCCCAACTTTGGAATTCTTGCTACGGTGGGATCTCCGACATGAATCTGCTGCTAGCAAACATTGACATCGTAGAGTTTGCTGGTACCGCGGAGAGTGACCGCGAGAGGATTCGCGCGGAGGCCAGCTTTATGCGCGGCTTCTTCTACCACTTGCTGACCCTCAATTTCGGGGATGTGCCACTTCTTCTGGCTCCTGAGTTCGACGAGGGTATTTTATTGAGTAAGCAGCGGGTCCCTGTGGCGGACGTCTACGCACAGGCTATCATTCCTGACTTGACGCTGGCAATCGCTGGACTTCCAGAGTCTTGGTCCGAGCGGGACATTGGTCGCGCCACTGCGGGCGCAGCCCGTGTCGCACTCGCAAAGGCGCACTTCGCGCGTCGCGACTTTGCCGCGGCACTACCCCTGCTTCAGGCCGTGATTGACGGTGGGCAGTACAGTTTGCTTTCGGATTTTCGCTCCGTGTTTGCCCCCGACAACTCGAACAATGCCGAGATCATCTTCGCCGGACAGTATGATGCTGGGGCAAGTTCTGGGTCTAGCTTTTTCTACAATTGGCTGCCGCTCAATAGCGGTGCTGCGGTCTCAGAGGGGACAGTGCTAGCTGGCGTCCGTGCGGGCATCAATCGACCTACCCGCGACCTCTACAAGGCCTACACGAGCAACGACCTACGGCGCAACGCTACTATTGGCATCTACAAGCCAGGCCGAGACACGATCTTCTACCCCAGGAAGTCATCTTCCCCCCGATCGACGGGGGGTCCGACCTCGACATCGTAATCTTTCGGTACGCCGATGTCTTGCTCATGTACGCAGAGGCACTTACGGAAACTAGCAACGGAGTACTCGTGGATGATGCCTTCCTCGCCGTAAATCAAGTTCGGGCGCGTGCGGGTATAGATCTCATCTTCCCTGGCAATCCTGACCCCACACTCGATATCCGGACGGCCGAGGACTTTCAGGTCTTCCTACGGGCTGAACGTCGCCGCGAGCTCGCCATTGAGAGTAGTCGATGGTATGATTTGGTTCGCTACGGCAACGTAGTCGAGGTGATGCAGGCCCACGGTGCTCAATTAGCTACCTATCAGCCTTACCTGCGCGACTTTCCTACCGCCTTCCAGGTAATTCCAGCATTGTTTCTTTTGCCTATCAACCAGGTACAGCAATACGGCTATCGCCAAAACCCCGGCTACTAACTCCCTGCATCCCTACTCATCTACTCCAATTAGCTT
Organism: Lewinellaceae bacterium; assembly: GCA_963837005.1. Classification (GTDB taxonomy): domain Bacteria; phylum Bacteroidota; class Bacteroidia; order Chitinophagales; family Saprospiraceae; genus CALDTK01. Next base: position 482,125 of record CAWIMC010000018.1, on the reverse strand, counting down.
CCGCTAAAACATCACACATGAAGAAATTTACCTTATTGCTTTCCCTCGCGCTGTGCGCAGGGCTCACGTACGGCCAGGCCGTCGTCGAGACGTTTACTTATGCAGCAGGCACCGCCCTCCCGGGCGCAGGAGCAGCCGGTGACGGTTGGGCCGGTCCGTGGACTTTCCCCTCGGGCACGGCGGGTACGATCAGCGCGGGAACCCTTACGGCCGCCGGTCGGACGAGCACCGAGCGCTTCCTAACGGTCGACAAGCCAGCCGGCGTCGCCGAGAGTCGCTACTACCGCCAGATGAGCACGGCCCGCGCAGATGTTGCCGGTACGCAAACCTGGCTCTCCTTCTTCGCGCAGAGCGAATTCGAAGGCCCCTCGGCAGACAATGGCGCGGTCAACTTTCTAGGCTTCGCACGCGCGGCGCAGTACACGGCCGCCGGTGCCGGAGGGCAGTTGGTGTTCATCGGTCGACAGTTCAATCGCGAGGAGGTAGCCGCCGTTCGGATTCCGACCAACGCCGCCTTTAGTGACAAACCGGCCAACCAGCTCAATTTTATCGTAAGCGCCATCTACTGGAGTGGCAACGACGCCAACGAGCGCGTTTTCGTGTGGATCAACCCAAATACAACATCAGGTACCCTCGACACGGCAACTGCGGACATTAAGCGCAACGCCCCCGACCTCAACGGCGGGATCGATGCCATCGGCGGGAAAATCTCCGGAGGCGGAGGTATGACCGGCCGTTTCGACGACATCCGCGTCGGGAGCAGCTACGCCGACGTACGCGGCGTGAGTGGTCCGGTACAGCCGTCCGGTAAGCTTGCAACCGAATCTTTTAGCTACGCTGCGGGCCAACCCCTCGCGGGCCTTGGTTCGGCTGGCAATGGCTGGGGAGGTGCCTGGACGAAGCTCTCTACCGCCGACGGGTACGCCATCAGCGCAGACGCGGTCTTCTCGACGGGCCTCAGCAAGCAGACCATGGCGACCTCGCTCCTGATCGATAAGCCCGCCGGTGCCGACGTACGCTACGTGCGGAGGCTAGGCCAACGCTACGCCGACGAAGCCGGGAAGGTGTATTACCTCTCGAGCTTCCAGCGCCACACCGACCTCGGCGGCAGCTACGTACTCTTCGCCGATAGCGAAGTCTATGCCGCTGGAGGGCCGAATGGTCAATTACTCATGACTGGGACTAACCCCGGTGAGGCTAGTTTTGGCGTAAGCCGCCCCCCGAGCAACAACCGCAACGGTGGACTTGCCGCCGACGCTGGTGCCTTCGCGGTCTCCGCAGTCTTCATGAGTGGCGACGCCGCCAATGACAAGGTCTATACTTGGTTCAATCCTGATCTGGCGGCTGCTACGCTCGATACGGCGATGGCCGACCTCAAGGTCTTCAACGTCAACTTCAACGCTGGTTTCGATGCCGTAGGCCTGAAGGCTACGGGCGGCGCCGTTAAATCGATGATCGACGAGATCATCGTGGGTACCTCCTACGCCGATGTCAGGCCAGCAGGTCTCACCGACTACGAGCCGCCAGTGACGTTTACGGCTATCGCCGTTGACAAATTCAACTACCCCCTGGCCGAAACACTCGTCGGGAAGGGTGATGCCACCCAGGGCTGGATGGGCCCATGGTCGCTGGCCGGTGAGGGCAAGGACAGCACCGTGATCCGCAACCGCGGACTGCCGATCTCTGACCTCAATGTCATCACTTCGGCACCGAGCGCACAGTTTAACACGACCGGTAGCAACCAGCGCCTCCAGCGCCTCTTCCAGACGCCGCTCACGCCAGCGCAAGGGGATTTCTGGTTCGCGCAGCAGATTGCCGTGGATGGCAACCTCAATACGGTGGCTAACATCACGCTGATTAGCACTGACACCATCGGCAAGCGGCCCTTTGAGCGCGTCTTCGTCGGTAAGCAATTCGGCAACCGCAACATCTTTGCCGCGGGCGTCTCGACGACAGGTCCGGCGCAGTCCGGTAAGACCTTCAACGGCGCTGAGTCCTCGTGGATCGTCGGCCGCATGGTGGTCACCAACGTCGACTCTTCTGACTGGAAGCTGTACGTCTGGGTCAACCCGAATCCTGCTGTCGTACCGGACACGGCGCTGGCCGACATCAAGGGCAAGCCCTACCGCCAAGCCCGTTTCGACGGCGTGTGGCTCAAGGTGGAGGCCAACCGCGGACTCCGCGCCGAGTTCGACGACCTCTACTTCGGCCGAACTTTCGCCGATATCCTCCCGGACGACCTGATGTCCATTCCGGCAGCTGGCCTTCCGGCGAAGGATGGCTTTACGTATCCCGCCGGGACCGCCCTCGAGGGCAAGACCGGTGGCGACGGCTGGGCGAGTGCCTGGGAAAACCTCGGAGGTGCAGGCACCGCGACAATCGCCGAGGGTGGCGTGCGTAGTCTGCCCCTGCTCAAGGCAACGAACTCCGGCCACACGGCCCTCACCAACGAGATCACCGTACGTCGCAAGCTCAATGCTGAGTACGGAGACTTCGGCCGCAGCTACTGGCTCGGGTACTGGACCGTGAGCGAGGGCAGCACAGCTGGCAACGTCTCGCGCCTCGTGCTCGCAAGCGCCGCCTTTGACGGCGGGGCCAACTCCGGACAGGGCGAACTCGTACAGATTGGTAAGGGCTTTGGGGCGGATAACATCGGCTTCGCCGGTGGCGCGGCTGCCCCTGGCGTACAGGCTTCGGCCGGTCACTTCGTAGCAGTAGAGGTCGTCACCAACGGGACGGCCGCCCCGGATGATATATACGTCTGGGTAGACCCGAACCTCGAAACACGTCCTAGCCGCGACTCGGCCATTACGCAGCAGCGTAGTCTTGCGGGCTGGGAGTACGTCGGCCTGAAGATCGCTGGTACCGAAGGTCTAACCTCGCGCTTCGACGACATCTACACGGGCACCACCTTCGCGTCAATCGTCCCGACCGACTTGGAGGAAGTCGCCGATCCCGGCAAGCCCATCGCGGGCATCGAGGTCTTCGATTACCCCGCGGGCACTAACCTCAACGCCCTCGACGGCGGCACTGGATGGAAGTCGCCGTGGGCCGTGACGGGAGAAGGAAGTGCTACGATCGTGGCCAACTCCTTGGTCTCACCGCGCGTCAACACGACCGGCAATTCCGTCAAGCTCAGCGGTAACGCGCAGGTCACTACCGCTGAACGCATGTTCTTCTCGCCGTTCGGTGCCGCGAACGCGGATTCCGCTACGGTCTGGGTAAGCTTCATCCTTCAGCAACCCGCCAAGGCGATTGGTGCTGCGGGTAGCATTGGGATTGGCTCTGGCAGCAACGTCGTCGCCATCGGTAGCCGCCAAGGCGCATCGACGCTCAACGTCACCGTCAATGGCGCTGATCCACGTCCTATTGCCGGAACCAATACCACCGACGCTAACTGGGTCGTGATGCGCTTTCAGGTCAATGGCAACGACAACCCCGAAGAGGTCCGCATGTGGCTCAACCCACCGTCCGACGCGATCCCAGGTAATGCGACGGCTGTCTACACGAATACCGACCTCGCTGGCTTCGGCGCGGGTCTCGAGAAGGTGGTGGTCAATATCCTCGGCGTTGGCGCAATCGACCTACGGGCCGATGAGTTCCGCATCGGGTTTAGCTACCGCGACATCTCGACGCAGTTCGGGAGTTCGAACCCGAACCTGCTCGCCTTCGAGCCTTTCAACTACGACGCGAATACGACGCTCGTCGGTAAGGGTGGCGAGAACGCCTTCTGGAAAGACACCTGGCAGCCCGGTACCGACGCAGGTCCTTTGACGACCAACAAAGCCGACGTTACCGCCGGCAGTATTGCAGGTCCGGGAGGGCTTGCAACGACGGGCAACAAGGTCCAGGTGAGCCTCCTCGACGGAGGCCAGCGCATACGCGTTCAGCGCTCGCTCGCCGAAAACATCGTGGTCGCCAACGGCAACACGACGTGGGTGAGCTTCCTCATGAACACGACCGCGCCCGACTTCTTCTCCAACGTGTCACTCGTGATGCTCATGTCCGAGACTGGCCCCTACCCCAACGGTGGAGAGGCGATTGGTTTCGGGCGTGGATTTGATGCCGCTGCCGGCACGCTCGGCGTGGTGCTTCCACAGGGCGGAGGCTTTACCCAGTCGACCTTTACGGATGCCGGGGTACACCTGATCACCGCGAGAATCTTATCACGTCCGGACTCGACGACTGATCTCATCAGTCTTTGGGTAGATACCGACCTGACCCGTACACCGGATACCTCCAGTGCCGAGGTCAATATCCGCACGGCTCGCCTACGTGCGGCCACGTTCAACGCGGTGCGTCTCAAAGTCGAAGGCGGTGGCGTCAGTACCGGGTACGTAACTGAGTTCGACGAGATCCGTGTTGCTTCCGACTTTCAATCCTCGATCGGGGCAAGTGCGCTGCGCGAGCCACTGGTCAACGATAAGCTGTCCGTCACAACCTATCCGAATCCCGTCGGCAGCGAGCTACGCATCGATTGGATCGGTGAGTCGCACGGCCAGGCGGAGATCACGGTGATGGACCTGCAGGGGCGCCAAGTCGCTCAGGTGCTGCGCGAGCCGCGTGCCGAGGGCGAGAACTCTACGGTCTGGTACCCGACGGGCGACATGCCCAGTGGCATCTACTACCTCCTGGTCCGCCATGGCGACACGTCGAGCGTCCGCAAGCTGGTGATGATCCGCTAGGAGGTAGGACCGGAGGTTCGGGCTTTCGCCAAAACCTTCGATACGCTGAACGGGCGTCTGCAGCGTAAGCTGCGGACGCCCGTTCAGTTTGTGGGGTAGTTTGTGGTAAGAACTAGTGATGCATACAGACAACTCACCGGAGTAGACCTGCGGGGTGATCTCGAAACGTCAGTACAGCGGGCGCTCAATCGCTCCGCCACTTCTCTCCACGTACGGACGTGCCGGGTGTGTTGCGATGAAGGCCTTGAGGTCGGTGTTGAACTTGTCGGCGTGCGTCACGGCGAGCCCGTGAGGCGCTCCCTCGTACTCTTTTACGACGGCCCCGCCGGGGAGCAGGTCATTGACGCGACGTGCCGAAGCATCGATCGGAACCACCTTGTCGTCGATCCCGTGGATGAACATCGTCGGCACGTGAATTTTGGCCAGATCACCGCGGAAGTCGGTTTTAGCGAAAGCGTCCACACAGTCGAGCGTGGCTACCGGGCTCGCCTCCATCACCTTCTGCTGCGTAAAATTGAGCCAAGCGTCACTCACGGGCTTAGACAGCATCCCGACGCCGTAGAAGTTCTTCGCCCAGCCGGCCAAGAAGCCAGGACGGTCTTCGCGCAGGGCTTTCTTCATTCCCGCAAACACCTCCCCGTCGACGCCGTCGGGATTGTCGTCGGTCTTGAGCATGTAGGGGGTCACCGAACTCACGAATACAGCTCGGGCCACGCGATCAGCGCCGTAGTTGCCGAGGTAGCGCGCTACTTCACCACCACCCATCGAGAAGCCGACCAGCGTGACTTGCCGAAGGTCGAGCCCCTCCAGGAGTCGCTGTAGGTCGGCTGCCATGGTATCGTAGTCATAACCAGTAAAGGGCTTGCCGCTCTTCCCGAAGCCGCGGCGGTCGTAACCGATGACGCGGAAAGCTTGGTTCGGCAAGGTCGTCCACTGGTGCTCCCACATGTCGAGCGAGAAGGGCCAGCCGTGGATCAGGACAATAGTATCCGGGCCAGTTCCGTAGTCGCGGTAGTAGAGGTCGGGCTGGGCATCGGTCGGCGTTTCGCCAGTAACGTGGGATAGGTAGGGCATCAGTTAAGTTGATTGGAACACTTGCAGAAGGTCGTTGGAGCGCCCGCTGGTTCAGTGTCAAAGGATCGCTTGAGCGTCACGTCTCCGCATCCAAACTCCTTTGATGGCGGTTCAAACGCTGGCGAGCACCACAATCGTTACTGGCCGTACTTTGCCGACCGCGCCGGACGTCAAATCCGCAAGCCAACAACCCACTCACCAAACAAACCATCCACTATGTTCGGTAATAACAACACCCCCAAGGACGGGGGCTCCAGCAAGAATCCACTCCTGCGCTCCATCGAGAAGCAGACCGAGCGCGGGGACTACGGCGACGTCATCGAGGCCGGCATGGACCAGAGCTTCGTCGAGCCGATGACCGCCACCGGTACCGTCGTCAAGACCGGTATCCTCACGTTGCTGATGCTCATCACGGCAGCCATCTCCTACGTCAATCCGAGCCCGCTCTACCTCTGGGGCGGGATGATTGGCGGCCTCGTCATGGTCGTCATCGCGAGCATGAAGCCGCGTCAGTCTGTTTGGGCTGCGCCGGCCTACGCCCTCTTTGAAGGTCTCTTCGTTGGGGCGGTGTCCAACATCTACGCCTACATGATGGACGGGATCATTTTTCAGGCCGTCTCGCTCACCATCGCGGTGCTGCTCGTGATGCTGCTTCTGTATCAAACAGGTGCCATTAAGGTGACCGCCAAACTGCGCTCCGGCGTGATGATCGCCACGGGGGCCATCTTCGTAGTCTACCTCGCGTCGATGGCGCTGAGTTTCTTCGGCATCACCATCCCTTACCTTCATCAGGGCGGCATGATCGGCATTGGCATCAGCCTGCTCATCATCGGCGTCGCTGCCTTCAACCTGCTACTCGACTTCGACAACATCGAACAGGGCGTAGCGCGTGGCCTGCCGAGCCGCTACGAGTGGGTCTTTTCGATGGGGCTGCTCGTCACCCTGGTCTGGCTTTACGTCGAGATCCTGAGATTGATCGCGATTATGAACAGGGATTAGGAACCATGGACCATGGACGCTCGTCTTTCGTGCTTGTACAGTAGGTCTGGGAGCCCCTAGTTGTAGATCTAGAGAAGCCCGAACTTTGGCGATGCCAAGGTTCGGGCTTTTGCTATGTGCAGATTCCGGCAATGTTGCAGACAGCACCTTTGAGGCGCTAGTGAGCTGCCGCAAGAAAAGTGTGCGATGTTTCGCGAACGGCTATATTCGTATGCTTAAACTGCTGCCTCGGGCACCCGTGAAGAATACACTACGTACTGCTATCGCTATCGCCTTTTGCTGTTTTGGCGCAAGCCTACATGGCCAAACCCCATCCAGCGATCTCCTCGCCCCAATGCCGGACCTGCAGAAGACCTCGCAGACCTCCCTCGGCGCGCAGTACGGATTCAACCGTATCCAACAGGTAAGTACGCATGGCGTGGGCGCGAGCTTCGTCCACCGCTTCGCGACGCCCTTCGCGCTCGGTATCTTCGGCTCAGTTGCCCTTGCGACGCCCGACCGCGAAACGCGATTTGGCTATACCAACCAGTTGACAAAAGTGCGCAGCCAGGCTTACGGCTTCTTACTGCGCAATTACCTCACGCGTGCCAGCGCCTTCGAGGTCTTCCTGGAGTCCGGTGTCGCGTTTCAGTACCTCAGCACCCGGTCGGGCAATGGTTCAGAATACAAACCGCTCGGGGAGACCGACAAAAAGATGGACGCCGTCTCAATCGGGATCTCCCCTGGGGCGAGCTACACCGCAGGTCATTTCCGAGCCGTAGCCTATGTGGTCGGGGCGACGTATACGAGGCTGACGAACCTCTACCAGGACCCGTTCGTCACCACAACGCGCGCCAAGGCAGTTGAGGATTTTAGCATCGGTCTTACCCCGACTCTCGGCGTAGAGCTAATCTTCCAATCCCGTTAGCACTTAGCCTAAGCAAGGCGCGATAGCGTCCACTGCTCTTGAGACTAGAGCGCTTGTGAAGGGTGTTGGCATCAAAAAGCCTCTCCAATCTGGATATAGAAGTTGAAGTCCCCCTCTCCCGTGAAGGCCACGTCGGCCCGGAGATTTAAGCGCTCTATCGGGTCGACCATAAAGCGGATGCCCGCCCCGGCCGCCGTACGTAAATTGTTCAGGTTGAAGCTCCCGATCTGCGGGGCCACCGCGCCTGCACTCGCAAATCCGACAAAGCCAAAGGCACTGTTCTTTATGTTGAGTCGGTACTCCGCTTGCGCAGCTAGGTAGTTGCGGTCGGAGTAGCGGCCCTCGTAGTAGCCGCGCATAATCTCCCCAGAGCCGAGTTGCGCGAGTTCGACCAGAGGCGCATCCCCCGTCGCAAAGTAGCCGATGCCCTGTAGGCCGAGCACGTCACGATACCGCTCCGAGCCGCCGAGCTGGAAGAAGTGCCGCGCGTCCGCCCGCAACAGTTCGTAGTCGCTGGTGCCCCCGAAGCCCTCGCGGTAGATGCCATAGGTCGTCTCGAAGTAAGAGCCGGTCTGCGCATTGAGCAGCGAGTTGCGCGTGTCGTAGAGCGCAGCTGCCTCGAGGCCTAGGCTCCGCGAACCACCCGCGCCGCGTATGTCGCGAAACTCAGTTGGCACGGCCTCCGCGGCTCCGTCCTCATCTGATAGCACAAAGTCCGCCGCACTCACATCCCGGTAGCGGAAGCCCCCGCCCAGGAAGAGCTTCTCGACGAAGAGTTGCTTCGAGATGATGGGCTCGACGACGATTTGCGTACTCTCGAAGATAACCTCGTTGGTGGTCGGCGTATTCGGACCAACGCCGTAGAAGAGTTGCGGAAAGATTTGGGCGCGGAGGTTGCCGCTCAAAACGTACTTCTCGTCCGGCCAGAAGACCTCGAACCCACTGTAAAAGAGGATCTGGTTCTCGAGCGTATACGTAAAGGCGATCGGGATGGTCGAGGTCCGCGTGCGCTCCTCGTTGCCGGAGCCAGGCATCTTAAAGAGATAACTCCCTCCGATCCCGAAGCCGAAGTTGGTCTCGGGCGTGTAAATGACGTAGGGCGCGAACACGATCTTGGCCGGGTAATAGCGCTCCGGGTCGCGGGCCACCTTCTTCTCGTTTGGCTCGATGGTGAGGAAGTCGATGACGCGGTCGAGCGGCCCGGTCGACGTGGCCCGATCTACGAGAACGGCCTCGGCCTTGGCGGTAGTGTCGGGGGTTTGTGCAAAGAGCGCCGCCGCGCACGCGAGCAGCAGAGAGAGCAAATTTGCCCTGAGGCTATTACACATATGGTAAACTTTGTCGAGCGGGGACAGCCCCCGGCTTAAACCGCCCGAACCTATAAATCGGTTCACCTTGCGGCCGACAGTTCGCGTCGTTGGCGCTGGCCTGCAGCGACGCTTAAATGATAGCAGATGTTCTACCGCTTCCAAACCCACATCCCCATCTGCCACGAGAGTTCCTTCGTTCACCCCCTCGCCGCCGTCATCGGCGACGTGACCATTGGGGCGCATTGCTATATCGGTCCGGGCGCCGTGCTGCGGGGAGACTGGGGGGCCGTCATTATCGAAGACGGCTGCAACGTCCAGGAGAGTTGCACCCTCCACATGTACCCAGGTAAGCCAGTCCATCTACGACGCAACGCCCACATCGGCCACGGCGCCGTGATCCACGGGGCAGACATCGGTGAGGACGTCCTGATCGGGATGAATGCAGTCATCATGGATGATACAGTGGTAGGTGCGGGTAGCATCGTCGGTGCGCTGACTTTCGTCAAAACGGGCTCCGTCATTCCCCCGCGGAGTCTCGTAGTCGGCAATCCCGCCCGCATCATCGGCGCTGTCGACGACGAGCGTTTGGCGGCTAAAGTGGCTGGAACGGAATTGTACCAGACCTTACCCAAGATTTGGCAGGACGACGTGGCGGAGGTGGAGCCGCGGCAGCGCTGAGGGGGCGGCTGGCGGTGTGTCACCGCCCCCCCTCAGCGCTGCCACGGCTTCACCGGAGCGCCGAGATTTATTATAAGACCTCGCGGGGCGGTATCTCGGGGCGGGGCGGTGACACACCGCCAGCCGCCGCCCCGCAAAACCGCCCCGCGACATCTCCTGTTCCCCTCAATATGCTTCCACCTTTCTACCGCTTCGCGCTACTGGTCACCTTCATTGTGGTCACAGTCGTCAACTTCCTGCCGATCGGCGAGCGTCGTTTCGAGGATGATGCCGATACACTTGTCACTGCGGCGGGCTATGCGTTCTCGATCTGGGGCGTCATCTTTCTTGGGATGATCGGCTTCTCGGTTGTTTTGGCGAAAGCGAACGAACCCGATACGCCGGGCCTGCGCCGTGCCGTGCTCGGTCTGTTGGTCGCTGGGGCAGCCTCGATTGCGTTCGTACCGATCAGCATCTCCGGCAATCAGCTGTTAAGCTTCGCGGATGTCGCCTTGCACCTCGTGGCGCTCATTTATGCCTACGGAGGTTTGCGAGAGCACGTCAAGGCGACGCCCGCGCAGCCCCGCAAGCAGCGGTTCTGGTTTTACGGTCCCTCTATGTACCTCGGGTGGATTTCGGCGGCGACCGTCATTGCAGCGAGCTTAGCCCTCGACAGCATCGGTTTTGGCGTAAGCCCCCAAATCGCACTCGTCTTGGCGCTGGTGCTGATCACGGTACTTTTCAATATCGGGAGTCGCTTTCTGGCACAAGCGGATGCAGTGTATGGGCTCACGGTGGCTTGGGCGCTGATCGGGGTCGGTGTGAAGCAATACGACGAGCCCCTGCTGCCCTGGGCCTGCTTTGTAGGGGCGGCACTGCTGGTCTTGAGCTGGGCCTACCGACTCTTTAAAAAGGAATACGGCTTCTACGCGACGCCCGGTTACTACACCGAGCCCGACCCGACCCTCGAGTCCTTGATCACATCCAGATCCTCGCGGCCGTCGTAGATGTCCTCCTCGTCATCGCGGATGTCTTGGTTGCGCAGGAGCATGAACTCTTGGATGTTCTCTTGATTGAGCATCCCGGCCAGGTGTTCGCCGTCGTACACCGGACACACGGTGGCATGCTTCTCCATCATCAGCATGTAGGCCTCTTGGAGGCTCATCTGGAGCGACAGCTCGAGTGGGTCGGCGAGCGTAGCGTCCTTGATGCGTTGGTTGGGCTCTTTACTGGCCAGCGACCGCACTACACCCTCGCGCGTGAGCACTCCGACCACCAGCCCGTCGAGGTCGAAGACGAGGAACTCTTTCTCCTGGCTCGAGAGCATAATATCGACGGCGCGCTGGATGGGCTCGTGAATGTACAATGGCGTGTATTGCGTCATGAGAACATCGCTTACGCGAAAACCCGACAAGGCCGTGCGGGTAGAGACCTGCCTAGATTCGGCGCCGGCCCCGAGGTAGACGAACAGCCCAATGAACACCAACCAGTAGTTGCCCCAGATGAAGCCGACGATCACGAAGCCGACGGCAAGCGTACGCCCGATGCCAGCTGCGAATCGAGTTGCCTTGGCGCGGGTCCACCGCATGGCCAGCAGCGCGCGTAGCACTCGCCCACCGTCCATCGGGAAGGCGGGGATGAGGTTGAAGAGCACCAGGACGACGTTGACCAACAGTAAGTTCTCCGCGAAGAAGCGAGGGTCGATGGTGTTGAAGTCCGAGGTGAAGTTGCCCATCTGCGAGGTCGCCGCGAGGTAGATCGCCAGCACGATCGCGATCGCGACGTTGACGAGCGGTCCGGCGATAGCGACAACGAGCTCCTCGCTCGGTTTCTCCGGGAGGCGTTCTAAGGAGGCGAGTCCCCCGATCGGGAGCAGAGTGATGTCGCGCGTACGCACCTTATACCGTCGCGCCGTTAGGGCGTGACCGTACTCGTGCGCCAGAACACAGGCGAAGACCGCCAGTACGAAGCCGATGCCGTAAAGCCCGGTCTCGATCTGGTTCGTCTCGCGGTAGTAGCTAAAAAAGATCCACCCGAGCAGGATCAGGAAGGTCCAGTGGACTTTGACGTCGATCCCGGCGAGGCGGGCGATGCGGTAAGCTCCTCTCATTGCTGTCACTAACGCATTGCGTTGCTGAATGATCGCTCCGCCGTGAGATCGGTCGCCGCCTCCACCTTACTTTCGCGCCATGGGAAGGGCTTTCGAGTTTCGCAAGGAGAGGAAGATGAAGCGCTGGGCCGGGATGGCGCGGGCGTTTACGCGCATCGGTCGCGAGATCGCGATCGCGGTCAAGGAGGGCGGCGGCAACCCGGACTACAACCCGCGTCTGCGCATGGCGATCTCGAATGCGAAGGCGGCCAACATGCCGAAGACCAACGTCGACAACGCCATTAAGAAGGCCACCGAGAAAGATTCGGCCAACTACGACGAACTCGTTTACGAGGGCTACGGCCCGCACGGTGTCGCGATCCTCGTCGAGACCGCCACTGACAACGGCACCCGCACGGTGGCCAACGTTCGGCATGCTTTCTCGAAGTACGGCGGGGCTATGGGCACGAATGGCTCGGTGGACTACATGTTTAAGCGCGTCGCGCAGTTCAAGGTCGCCGATGTCGGACAAGACCTCGAGGAGTTCGAACTCGACCTCATCGACGCGGGCCTCGAAGGGATCAGTAAGGACGAAGAGGGCCAACTCGTTTTGCAGTGTGGCTTCACGGACTTCGGCTCGCTGTCTACCGCCCTCGAGGAGCGTAAGATGGAGGTCATCAGCTCTGAACTCGTCCGCCTCCCGCTGCACTCCAAAGAGCTCACCGACGCGCAGACCGACGACGTCATCAAGCTCATCGACAAGCTCGAGGAGGACGACGATGTCGTCAACGTCTTCCACACGATGGACGAGGGTGCCTAGCAGGTTTTGGCGAAAGCCGTCTACTCTGCGCGCCAGTTGACGCGCCAGCTGATGCCGAGGTCGAGGAAGTAATCGGCGTCGAGCCCGACCGGATCGCCCTCGAAGCCGCCGAACCCCTCCAGCCCCGCCGAGAAATCGAGCTTGAGGTCGGGTGAGAGGAAGTAGCCGAGTCCAGCGTCGAAGTTGATGTCGACGTCGTCGAGGCGCCCGTACCCCTCCACGAAGAAACTGAGTCTCTGACTCGCGTTAAACCCTACGGACAGCGCGTAGAAGCTCGTGAGTCCTGGAGCCTGGCCGCCGTTGGTGAAGCCGACATTTGCGGTGAGGCCGAGCCTGTCGGAGATGCCCTTCCCGACGGCCACCAGCGTCGTCTGGCCCACGCCTGTTCGCTGGTAGTCCTCCCCGACGGCATTTAGCAGGAGGCGCGTCTGAACGCAGATCGACGGCACTTTCGCTGATTCGCTCGTCACGTTGTAGCGCACGCCGAGTTGCGTACTGCTGAGTCCTGAGCGGTTGAGCGGGTTGGGCACATCGCCATCGTTGGGCGTGGCGTCCCTTTGGTAGCGCAAGACCCCGCTTACTTCAAAGTCTTCGGTCAGTCCCAAGCGCAGCACGCTGCCGACGGTGACCGTACGCGTGGTGTTGGAGCCGGCCTCGACGCTGCGGAGCGTCACGCCGTGCTGACCCTGGAGGGTATTCGCGCCTACGGTGTACGTACCGATGGCCTGCCCTGGGCGCCCGGAACGCATGTACTCGGCGTACTGGCCATGTAGCGGCCCGACGGACAGACCGGCGAGAGCGAGAGTGTAGATCAGGATGCGCGTAGAGTTGGCCATGTGCTACGCAACGGCCCGGTTGATCTTTTGATCACGCACTGTGTAGAAAACGCCGATTAAAGCAATACAATAGTTGACTATGAAAGAAGTATGTGTACAATACTGTTTCCTAGTTATTTAGGATTAATAACATGATATCATGTATTTGATATGTTGCCAGGTGCAGCAGGTGGTCTACACTTGTGATAAACATCGATTGGGAAGGAGATGCTACAATGATCGAAGCTCCGGCCTATGCGTAATCATATTTATAATTTATACTTTTCGGAGATTGGTTGCCCCACGCTGGCTACTACACTGCGTTCATCGATTGGAACGGCGACGGCGACTTCGACGACGCCGAAGAGGAGGTGCTTCGTAAGAATACTGTCTCGACGGGGGTTAGCGTCCAAGTGACGGTTCCGGCTTCCGCCAAAACCGGTGTCACCCGCCTCCGGGTCGCGGTTCAGAAGGACAAGTACGCCGGGGCCTGTGAGTCTTTCTCCGTCGGGGAGGTCGAGGACTACCTCGTCTGTATCGGTGGTGGCGGCACCACTCCCCCGCCGGCATCGAGCATCACGCTCACTTGCCCGGCCGACATCACGGCCCCGCAAATTGCCGACTACGGTGCGGATGTGTTTATCCCACAACCGACCGCCAGTACCACCTGTGCGCAGGGCGGACTTACGCTCACCTATAGCCCGGCCCTTCCCGCTAATCGCACGCCTCACTTTCCCGTCGGTACCACAACGGTGACCGTTACTGCGAAGGACGCTTGCGGCAACACGAAGACGTGCACGTTCAAGGTGATCGTCACGCCACGCCCCATCGACAACGGTAAGCTCACGCTCACCTGCCCGGCCGACCAGACCTTCCAGGTCACAGCCGGCGAGCAGCACGCCACCGTCAACTTCCCGCTCCCGACCGCGTCGACGACCTGCCCGAAAGGCGGCCTCGCACTCACGCAAACGGCCGGTCCTGCTCGCGGCTCGCGCCAGGGCGCAGGCACTTACACCGTCACGTACCGTGCTACCGACGACTGTGGCAACGCAGAGACCTGCAGCTTTAAGGTGGTCGTGAAGGCGGTCCCCGTCGAGGCATGCGACGACCGCAGCAAGAACGGCCTCATTGCGCTCTACGAGTTCGAAACCGGCTCCGGGACGACCGTTTTCGACCGCTCCGGCTTTGGTACTCCGCTTAACCTACACCTCGACCTCGGTAAGGTAAATTGGCTGGGCGGTGACTGCGGCATCGAGATCAAGCAGAGCACCCTCATCCAGAGTGCCACCTCGGCCGCCAAAATCGTGCACGCAGTCAAGCAGACGAACGAGATTACGATCGAGGCCTGGGTCCAGGCCAACAACCTCCACCAGGACGGTCCGGCGCGCATCGTAACGATTAGCGAGAACCCGCACCTGCGCAACGTCACCCTCGGTCAAGAAAAGACCGAGTACGTCGCCCGCCTCCGTACGACGCACACCGATCACAACGGCATGCCGGACTTCGAGTCTGGACACGACCGCGTCAAGACGCAGGTGCAGCACGTGGTCTACACGCGAAACTCCGCCGGGCACGAGCGCTTCTACGTCGACGGTATACTCGTCAAGTCGGGTACGCGCGGCGGTAACCTGAGCGGCTGGGTCGACCACAACCGTCTCATCCTGGGCAACGAAGCTTCGGGTGATCGCCCGTGGCTCGGCAAGTTGTACAAAGTGGCCATTTACCAACGCGACCTCTCGGCCGCCGAGGTGCAGACCCACTTCAACGTAGGCAAGTGCTGCAAAGCCCCCGTGACGCCTCCGACCGCTAACTGCGACAAGGACATTCTCTTCGTCGTCGGGAACACCTCCCTCAACTCCGGCGATCGTGCCGTACGCGAGAAGTTGATCTCCTACGGATACCAGGTTACCGTCAAGGATCCGCACCAGGTGAAGACTTCGGACGCTGATGGCAAAGGACTCGTCATCATCAGTTCTACCGTCAGTAGCAGTGACGTGGGCACGAAGTTTACGCACGTCTCGACGCCAGTCCTTACCTGGGAAGCATACCTCTACGACGAACTCAAGATGACCGGCGCGACCGCCGAGCACGACTACGGTTCAGGGTGGGGCTACACGAAGCTCGTAAGTAAGGTCGACCACCCGATCAACCGCGATGTCCGCGGGACGCGCACTGTCGTGACCCATACTGAGGACTTCCGCTTTGGCAAGCCCGCCAGCAGCGCGACGATTGTCGCCGTCGCTGAGAACATGCACGATAAGCCCGTTATCTTCACGTATGAGGCTGGCGACCAAATGGTCGGTAAGACGGCCCCCGGTAAGCGGATCGGCTGGTTCTTCGACGACGATACCGCCGTGCGTCTCACCGCCGACGGTTGGATTTACTTCCGCAATGCCGTGGCTTGGGCTACGGGCTGTACCTCCTCAGGTCTCCGCATCGAGGCCCCCGTGATGCTGTTTGCCGACGCTACCTACGCCACCGTCGACCTCAAGTGGGCGACCACGCTGCGCGATGGCGAGGACGCCTTCGTGCTCGAGCATGAGGATGCCGCCGGCAATTGGACCGAACTCGCGCAGTTCGAGGCCGATGTCTCGCGCGGTGGCCCGACGACGGTCCGCTACGCCGATGCCGCGCCAACGCTCGGGGTCAACCGCTACCGCGTGATCGCGCTCTCGCCAACGGGCCAGCGCGAATCCAACGTCGCGGAGGTCCTCTTCACGCAGGCCAGTGACATAAGCGTGTACCCTAACCCCGCCACCGAAACGGCCTACGTCGTGCTCGAAGGATTAACTGGGTTCGATGTAGACGTACAGGTCATCAATGCCCTCGGGCAAGTGATGCTCCAACGCCGCGTGCTCGATGCCACCGAGGCGCCCTTCGCGCTCGAGGTAGGACACCTTCCAGAGGGGAGCTACATCGTGCATGTCCAGACGGACGCGGTTCGCTACTCGAAGCCGCTGGTACTGGTGAAGTAGCACCGCAGGTTAGAGCGCAGGTAGACGCCTTCCGGCAAAACCTGCATTCGCTAGAAAGGGCGACCCTCCGCGAGGAGGGTCGCCCTTTGCTTTGTGTCGACGCTCCCATCTTCGCCCTTCTCCAAAGTCTCACTCGCCCGATGCCCGTCCACTCCAACACCAGCGCCACTGGCGTGACCACCGTCACCTTCTCCACGCCAGCCCACAATAGCCTCCCGGCTGTAGAGCTGACGGCTCTCGTTGCCGCGCTTCGAACCGCGGGTGAGGACGAGGCTTGCCGCGTGATCGTCCTTCGGTCGGGCGGCAATCGGACGTTCTGCGCCGGGGCCAGCTTCGACGAGTTGCGCGCCGTACGGACGGAGGCGGAGGGCCTGGAGTTCTTCAGCGGCTTCGCACGCGTCATTAATGCCATGCGGACCTGCCCCAAGCTCATCATCGGTCGGGTCCAAGGCAAGGCCGTGGGGGGGGGCGTCGGGCTAGCGAGCGCCTGTGACTTGGTTTACGCCACACAGTTTGCCAGTATTAAGCTCAGCGAACTCGCCATCGGTATTGGCCCCTTCGTGATCGGTCCGGCCGTCGAGCGAAAGGTCGGCCACGCGAGTTTTAACGAGATGACCTTGCGGGCCGATGAGTGGTTCGATGCGGCGTACGCCAAGGACCGGGGGCTCTACACCGCGGTTGTTCCAGACGCGGTGGCGCTCGATCAGGCTGTTTTGGCGAAAGCCGACACCCTCGCTACCTGGCACGCCGAGGCTCTGATCGAGATGAAGCGTGTCCTCTGGAAGGGCACGGAGCACTGGGATAGCCATCTTGCCGAACGCGCCGGGATTAGCGGTCGCCTCGTAACGCGGGAGTGGACGCGCGAGAAGCTAGCGGACCTGTAGTGAGCGCGCTGCTCGAATAAGGTGCCGGGCAAATCGTACTGCATGACTGAAGTCGGTCAATTTGCCCGCAGCTGCGGGTGGTCGCCGACGTAGGCCGGTGCACCACGAAAAATTTGCGATAGGGATAGGGCACGGGTGCATTTTAAGGCATAGCTTTGCACCGCAAAGCACTTTATATGACGGCTCACCAAGACATCGACGATCCACGGGCCGCGCTGGCCGACATCCGGCATATGATGTCGCGGACCTCGCGCCTGCTAAGCCTCAGTGGCCTCTCTGGAGTTTGGGCGGGACTGTGTGCGCTGGTGGCTGCGGGACTCGCCTACGCGAAGGCCGGCACTTACCCCTTCGAGGGCGTGGACTACTACACGGCCTTCTTCCGCCAAACGGGCAGGGTCGCCGACATCGAGCCTTACGTTTTTACCTCTGGCCTCATCACGATGGTGGTAGCGGTGGCGGGAGCGGTCTTCTTTACGATGCGCCGGGTGCGTACGACCGGTACGCGTCTTTGGAATGCGCAGACGCGGGCTATGCTGGAAGCGATGGCGGTGCCGCTGGTTGCCGGTGGACTGCTCGTCATCGCGCACTGGGTGCACGGCGATTATGGGTACTCGGCCTCGATTACGCTTATTTTTTACGGGTTGGCCTTGCTTGCCGGCGGGCGCTACACGCTCGATGAGATCCGAACGCTGGGCTACTGTGAGGTGGCGCTCGGGGTCGTGACGGCGTTCTTTCCCAACTATGGTACGGACGCCTGGGCGTTTGGCTTCGGGGTGTTGCACATTGTGTACGGTGGGCTGATGTGGTGGCGGTATGAGAGATAGGTTGGCCTGTGGCGTATTCGTCTTTGTGGCTCGTTTGGTGTGCGCGTGTGTGGTTAGTGAAGTAAAGCAATGAAGCATCTCCTCTCTCAACTCGACAAGAACCTCGACAGCCGCGTGCGACTCGCGCTGATGGCGATGCTCGTGGCGACGGAGTGGGTGGACTTTACCACCTTTAAAGACGAACTCGGGCTCTCGGACGGCAACCTCGCGTCTCACCTGCGTAAGCTCGAGGACGAGGCCTACGTGGAGTTGCGAAAAGGCTTCGTTGGGCGCAAGACGCTGACCAGCTACCGGGCGACGAAGAAGGGGCGCGACGCCTTCGAACATCACATCGCGACGCTCGAAAAAATGCTAAGACCGGGCAACTAAAAATTTTTGTACTAATACTTTGTAAAGCAAAGCACTTTCAAAATTATGGACTACTGCAACTCTGCTTCCCCCACCGCGCTCCCTAGTGGTGAGGCACTCTCGCCGACGAGCCCGCAGACCCGCTCGACATCTCGGTCCCGCCTCAGCAACGGTGGCGCGCGGTTGCAGCTCAAACGCGCCGGTCTTCTCGGTACGGTGGGTCTGGTCGCGCACCTACTTACGTGGAGCAGCGATGGTGTCGGCGTGAACCTGGTCTTGGTGCCTGCGGCCTATCTCCTCGTGGCGCTCGGGCATACGTTTGGGTGGCAGCCCTCCCGGCGCTGGGCTACGATGACGCTTTCGGTGCGGGCGCAACTGGCGGTCTGGTGCGGGCTGGCCATCGCCACGCTGTGGCACCTCGATCCGTGGACGGTGACGACCTTTCTGGCGAGTACCGCCGTGCTGCTTACCGCGATCGTGGCCGGGCCACAGCTCGACCCCGTCGCGCTCCTCGGGCGAACCGTGCTACGGGTCTTAGCCGGACCGCTGGTCGTCGTTCACTTCGTGTACCGAACCGTACTTGCCCTCGATCAACGTTGGCGGGCGAGTACGTGGGCTCCGGGGCGCATCCTTGTGCCGCTCATCGGAGTGGGGATTGTCGCGGCGCTATACACGCTCAGCAACTCGGTGCTGTCTCAGCTCTCGGTGGGGGTCGGCGAGTGGATCGAAAGCCTGCTCTTCGGAGGCGATTGGGCGCTACACGGCTTCTTTATCGTCGCCTGGGCCGCTGGCGGGGCGGGGCTGTTCTACCGTATGCGGTACGTAGAGGGCGTGTGCTCGCGACCGTTCTGGGGGCTAAGGGAAGATATATTCCAGCTTTCGCCAAAACCTGAGCGTACGCACGCAGCCTCAGATGGTTTTGGCGCAAGCCGTATACATTCCGCTCGTGAAAAAACCAGCGATCTGGCAACGGGCACCGAGACGGACACGAGCCGCTGGTCTACCGCATCCGTTACCCTGGTGTGCGTCAATGCACTGGCGGTGGTGCTCAACGTCACCGACGGTTTTACGACCTGGTTTGGCGAGCGGGCCACCTCCGGTACGGAACTCAAGTTCGGCGTCCACCTCGGCACCTGGTCGCTGGTCCTCGCCGTTCTACTGGCCTCGGCGGCATTGTGCTACCTGCTCGTCAACCCCGCTTCAGACCAGTCGCGTGCGCGGACGCTAGGCTTGGCGTGGCTCGGTCAGAACGTGATGATGGTTTTTACCGTAGCACTGCGCAACTACCACTACACGGACGCTTTCGGGATGACGTACAAGCGGCTCGGGGTGTACCTCTTCCTGGTGTGCACGCTGGTGGGCTTGTATCTCTTGACACGGACCGTGCTCAACGGGGCGACTGTTCGTGGCCTGGTGCGGCGACAGGCCTGGGCGATCTACGTGGTACTGGCGGCGGCGGCGGTGCCGAACTGGCCGAGTGCCTTCACGTGGTTCAACGTACAGCCAGGCCGACAGGAGGTCGACCAGGTATACCTCAGGGGATTGCTTCCGCACAACTTGACGACTTGGTATGCGCTGGCCCCGGCGGACGTCACCGTGCGTAAGGGCGGGAGCGGCACGCACTACTGGGTGACTCACCGGACGTACCCCGTGACCGACTGGCGCGACTGGGACCTCGGGCAGCAGCGGCGGGCGGCGCTTGTGGAGTCCCTGCAACTCGAACAAGCTTTCAAATAAAATTTTCCATGGCCAATCTCCTCGTCGCTACCCGAGCCAGCGTAAGCAACCCATTGCTCACGCTGCTCGATATGCGCTTGATAGGTGTCGTTCTTATCGCGCTCTGTATTCGTTTTGCGTTGCACCAGAACCTGATGTACGGATTCCTACTTTGGAATCTAGTCCTGGGGTACGCGCCACTTATAATTTGCCGATTGCACGAGCGTTTTGGCGGAAGCCGCGACTGGCGCATGGAGCTCGTCCTCTTTGCTATTTGGTTGCTCTTTTTGCCGAACGCGCCCTACATCGTAACGGACTTCGTACACCCCATTAATGCACTTGCGGCAGGTCGCTTCGAGGGGCTCTTGTTGGGGACCTTGGCGACCGGAGGGGCGGCTGTGCTCGGACTCTACTGGTATGTCCGAGCTTTGCGGTACTTCGATGAGACGCTAGATGGGAGGGGCGCTTCCGAAGGTCTGCGGGCGTCGGCTTGCGGTGGGGTGGTGATGCTGAGTGCGCTCGGAATATGGCTCGGGCGCCTGCTGCGCTTTAACACCTGGGACGTGCTAACGCAACCTTGGACGATTGTGAGGGATAGCGGCGCTTTTCTAAGTTCTGCGACACACCTAGAGCTCGTCGCCGTAAGCAGTCTTTTGCTGTGGGGCGTGTGGCGGGGATACGCACGGTACCGATGGGTGGGGTCCTGTCTGCGGTGAGGGCCGTGGTGGCACTCTCATCGACGATGTCACGGCTGCTGTCTTCCACATCTGGCATACGATCTCCGACCAGATCATGGCTCGATCACCTCGTCTCCATCACGTCCGCTAACCATTTCTGTACTTCTGCCCGTAACACCCCTAGCGGCACCGAGCCATTCCGCAACACGGCCTCGTGAAAGGCCCCGATCGCAAAGCGGTCCCCTAGTGCCGCCTCCGCCACCGTACGCAGTCGCTTAATCTCGATCTCGCCCACTTTATAGCTCACTGCCTGCCCCGGCCACCCGATGTACCGGTCGACTTCTGTCGTGACTTCGTGTAGGCTCAGCGCCGTGTTGTCGGCGAGATAATCGAGCGCCCGCTGCCGCGTCCAGCCCTTGCCATGAATTCCTGTGTCTATGACGAGGCGACAGGCCCGCCACATTTCGTAGGTGTAGCGCCCGAACAGTTCGTACGGCGTCTCGTACATCCCCATCTCCTCGCCGAGGTACTCCGAGTACAGTCCCCAACCCTCGCCGAAGGCCGAGATGTAGTAGCGGTTCCGGAACTCCGGTAGGCCCTCGATCTCGGCCGCCAGTACGTTTTGTAAGTGATGCCCCGGCACAGCTTCATGCAGCGTCAAGGCCGGGAGCGTATACAGCGTCCGACTCGGCAGGTCGTAGGTGTTGACCCAGTAGATCCCCGCGCGCCGCTGTGCGCTCGACCCGCCGACGTAACGTCCGGTCGTGTAGGTCTTAGCGATGGCGTCCGGCACCGGCTCTACGGTAAAGGGCAGCGAGTACAGTCGATCGAAGTACCGCGGCAGTTTACCCTCGGCTCGTTTGCTGATCCAGGCCGCCCGGTTGAGCAACTCCTGTGGCGTACTTGCGTAGAACTGAGGGTCGGTCCGCAAGAATTTCAGGAAGTCCGCGAAGCTGCCGCCGAAGCCAACCGAGGTGATGATGCTGTCCATTGACCGGCGGATACGTGCCACTTCAACGAGTCCCAATCGGTGCACCGAGTCCGCCGTGAGCGGTAGGGTAGTGTAGTGGCGGACGCGGTTTTCGTAGTAGGCCAAACCGTTCGGCAGTTGACCGACGCCAGGTAGCTCTGGAGCGGCCGCCAGGTAGTCGCCGCCGATATAGTCTGCCAACTGCACGTACGTCGCATTGATCGCGGCGATGACGGGCTGCGCTTTCTC
This sequence comes from Lewinellaceae bacterium, assembly GCA_963837005.1. Lineage (GTDB taxonomy): Bacteria > Bacteroidota > Bacteroidia > Chitinophagales > Saprospiraceae > CALDTK01. The sequence continues at coordinate 460,126 of CAWIMC010000018.1, read as the reverse complement.
CAGTAGCAGGGCCGTGCGGCTTCCGCCAAAACCAGCGGGCGTTTTGCCGAAAGGCGCGTACAAAGGCGAGGCGCTCACCTCGTCCACGGCCCAAACTTCCAGCAGCGTCAGCGTATTGGCGATGACCGATTGCGGGGCTACGATGCCCTCGGCGACGCCCTGCTGGAGGAGCCGTATGTTTTGTCGCAGGGCGTCTTCATAATACGGCAACCACGTGAGGTAGCGCTCGTAGTCCTCTATGGTCTCGAACGGCAAGCGGTCGAGCGTGTAGGCCAGCCGGTTGTAGAAGCCGCCCTCGGCGTTCATCGGGATCAAGTGCATCCGGTAGCGGACCTCGTCGATCTGGTCGCTGAGACGGATTCGCATGACGGCGCGACTGATGTGGTCCTGGGCTGTGAGACCGGCACTGTCAATGGCGTTGAGTGCCGTCAAAAAGAGTTCGAGGCTATCGGCATCGGCGCGGGCCTGCGCGTCGGTAGTGGGATGCCATGGGCTGCGCGGGTGAACGCCCTGGTAGAGGCTGTCCTGCGGCGATCGCCCGAAGCCATCGATCTCTGCGAAGAGCCGGGCCAGTCGCTCGGGAGGCGGCAGCTCGGCCGTTTGGGCGGTGAGACGAGTCCCCGCGGCGGCAAGCGCGAACGCGAAGGGGAGGAGGGCAATAGCTTTCACGGACGGAATGTAAGACGCTCTCGCCTGCACTATACCCGTGGATGGAATTCTCACTCAAACGCCACCTGCACCTCTCGCGGGGCACTAATCTCATAAACGACCTCGAGTGTCTTAGCCTCGCTGGGTCGCAGCGACAGCGTCCAGCTTAGCGTCCCCGTCTTGGCGTCGTAAGCCGGTGGGTCGGGCGACTCCTGCAGCTCGATGTCGATCTCGTCGCGGGTCTTTACGGGGATCTGATCTTCGATGACGAGGTCGATGGGCTTCGAGAGGGTGTTGCGGACCTTTATCTCGTAGCCCATCTCGTAGTCGACGCGACTGCGGATCGGACGGCGGTCCATCTCGCGGGTGATCGGCTTGCGCTCGACCACGACGCGGTCGTCCGCACCGAGGGGGACGAGCAAGCTGTCGGCGGTCTGGGAGGCATTGAGGTAGTCGCGCCCGAGGTAGCGGCCGTCGAGGTGGAGCCGCATCGCACCGCTTACGAGACCGAGACTATCCCAACCGGTGAGGATGCCCTCGAGGTAGGCGGTCGCCTCTTCTTTCGGGAGGGCACGGTAGCGCTGTTTTAGCGGAAGCTCGTGACGGATCAGGCGCACGGCTGCCGTCTGGCCATCTGCTGGCAACACGAAGGACTCGCCGACACGGTACGTTTTAGAAGTCAACGCCGAGGATTCTACAGCGAAGGTGGCCGGCGGTGGGGTAGCGTTGCCGATCTGGACGCCCGCCGCCCTGCCCTGAAGCAGATCGGAGATTCCACCGCCGCCGTAGCCTACGACGACGACCTCGGCCAATTCAATACCGTCCGACAGTCGCACGTCAATCTCTGCGGAGTTGATGGGGACTGTCAGTGACCCATAACCTGTGGACTGCACCATCAGCTGCTTGGTGCCTGGCGGCACGTCGAGCGTATACCGACCGTCGAGGTCACTCACCGTGCCGACGGATGTCCCTGGAACGACAACGCTAGCGCCGATGAGCGGCTCACCAGCTTCATCATAAATTACTCCGCTCACGCGCCCGGGATTCGGATGGTAGGCCCCGGGCAGCGCGCGTGATCCACGGACTGGCCCCCCGCCGACGTATCGCGTCCGCGCGCGGCCGGGTTGAAGGCGCCGGTTGGGATCGCCAGCGCTGAGGGTGAGTGCTACGCCTTGCCAGTCTATCCCTGTGGCCTGGCGCACGTTGCCGACCAACACGAGGTCACTGGTAGAACTGCCGTCGCCGGAGACGAACAGGTCGTAGTCCGGAGTCCAACTGGCGCCTTGGACGAGGTAGCTGAGTTCGAAGGTCGCGGGCCCGCGGGTCTCGGCGAGGAGGGTGGCGTCGATGCGGCCGTAGTCCGGCGAGGGCGGCGGCGCGAGGGCCGCACGCTGGGTCTCGAGTTGCTTGCGCCGCGCTTGGACGGCGGCCAGGGCGCGTTCGAGGGTGGCGATCGTACGCTTGGCCTCCGCGGTACGCGAGCGATAGAGGGTGGCTGCGGACACTAGTTCACCGACGCTGGCTCCAGCTTCAGTGCTCGCAAACCCGACATTGGCCGACAGTAAGTCGAGTACCGCGAGCCAACCTTCCTGCTCGGCCGCGAGGCTATCCTCCCTCAAGTGCAAACGCTCTATGTCATCGTCGAGGGGAGAGGTGGTGGTCGCATCGCTGGTGGATAGCCTCCCGACATCCACGCCAGCCGTGAGCGCGAAGACACTGGCCTGGCCCTCGACGGCGAGTTGGATGGTTTCTGGGTCGATGCCGAGTTCGAGCGTTACAAAGCATAGCTTGGTGCGGCCTGGCGTCAAGGCGATGGTGCCACGACGAGTGATGAGTGCGCCCTGTCGATAGACAGTCACTGCGCTGATTTCGGAGACGAGGGTCGTGGGCTCTGCGACTGGTGCGAGTAGGCTTTGGGCTTTCGCCAAACCGCTCGGCAGGAGAATGGACAACTGGAGAAGTAGCGCGTAGCGGAGCATGGACGGATTGTTAATGTTCACCATCGATGCTGCGCGGATGGCAAATACATAGGGGCTCGTCAAAATTCTTTCGTCCAGGGTTTTGCCGAAAGGCGCCAAAGCCACATCTTAACTGCGATGCCACTACCGCCTACCCGCCTTTTGCTATTGCTCGCCCTGCTCGGTGTGGCCCTCAGCCAAACGTTTTGCCGAAAGGCGACTACTGCCGCCACCGCCGCAGCTAGGCAAGACACGGCAGTTGTCCCAGAGCCTGCGGCACGTCTAGCGGTAATCATCGTGCCAGGTCCTCCGACTGGTGCCGACGTGAAAATTTCGCAACTGCGCCGCGACGAGAGCGGTCCGACGAGTATGCGGTATTACGCCCCCCGCACGGGTGCGCCGAAGAAGATCGACGACTGGGTGTACAAAAAGGGGGCTGGTAACGGCGGCGTGGAGGCCCGGTACTACTACCGCGACCGCGACCTCGGTCAAACCTTTACGACGGGTCCGCGGGGATTTCGCCTCGAGGCCATTACGGTGCGCCTACAGCCGGTCGATGTGAAGGGGGCCGACCCGGGCGGTGCTAGGGTCTCGGTACAACTGATGCGCGTCGACGGGCAGCCACGCATCAACGAAAATGGGACGCTCGCCTACGTCGATGCGGCGGCTGTCGCCAAAACCTCCCCCAACGGCGTCTCCGTGTGGACCGGCGGCGGCGACTACCAGGGGCCGTGCACCAATCCGATGTGGTCGACCTACGCCTCGGACTGGCCGATCGACCTCACGGAGGCCAACAACAAGTACCGCTGGCCGGTGATGCACTACAGCGACGACTATACCGACGGCGAAACTTACCGCCACCTGGCCCTCGCCACCGGCGGCACCGTCCCCGCGAGCCTCACCACCGACGACTACCTTCGCTGGGAGATCACGGGCGGGGGCGATGCCTGGGAGCTGGCACCGAACAGTACTTATGCCTTCGTGCTGCTCTTCGACGAGCCGGCCGCACCTGGCGTCAACCGCAACATCCCCCTGTCGAATATCAACGTGTTGCCGGGTGGCGAGTTGGTCGACCCCTTCCTCGGCGGACACATGATTCGGCGGGACGGGGCCACGACGGCTCTCGACGAGGTCTTCATCCGCGACGTCACCGATGCCGAGGACGTAGAGCTGGCCCGCCGCTCCTCGGCCTTCCCGGTGGACGTGGCGGGCCGACCCGACTTACAAGCTCGCCTCGCCATCCCGCCGGGGACGCTCGGCTACCCGGATGTCGACACGTACCGGGAGCTGTGGTTCGTACTGGAAGGCAAGTAGGCGGTCTTCGATCACCTAGCGTAAGCCGTCAAGGTCTCCTCTCGTCTATCTCGGAGACGCACGACGTTGACAACTGCCGAACCTAGATTAGCATCTCTACCGTAATCTTGGTAAATTCGCCGGGGTCGCGCGTGCGACCTCAAGACGACAACATCATGTTTGGAGGAAAAGAAAAGGGCAACAGCGGGAGTGCCAACGCCTCGAGTTCGGCTGGAGGGCTCAACTCTCTCGTGCAGGACACCCACATCGAGGGTACGATTCGCACGGCCAGTGACATACGTATAGAAGGGACGTTGATCGGTAATCTCGACTGCCAGGCCAAGCTCATCATCGGCCCCAGTGGCAGCGTCCGCGGGGAAGTGCTCTGTCGCACGGCCATGATCGAGGGCTCTTTCGAGGGTAAGATTCACGTGACGGAGTTGCTCGAGGTCCGCGAAACTGCGAAGGTCAACGGCGAGATCGCCTACGGGAAGCTCAAGATCGACGCCGGGGCTACGATGACCGGCCAGCTCAGTCTCGCCGACGCGAAGAAGCCCGCCGTCGCCTCTACCGCACAGCGCAACGGCAAAGCCGCCGTCGTTGCCTAGCCCTGGCGAGAAGCGAAAACCCGCGATGAGCCAGGCGCGGAGCTACGCCTACTACTCCGGGATCGCGATCCAGATGATTGTGACACTGTTGCTGGCGCACTTCGGCGGTGACTACCTGATGCGAACATTCGATCTCCATTCACCGCTCTTGAAGGCCGGCACCCTCCTTGTCGGTGTCGGACTCGCGCTGTGGCTACCGTTGCGAGGTCTCTTAAAAGAGTAGCCGACCAGCTTGACGTATGCTCTCCGACGGACGTTTTCCCCGCCAACTCCTGCTTCTCACGCTCGTGACCGCGGCCGGTCTCGGTGTGCTCTACCTCGCGATCTTGGACCTCCACGAGCGCAAGGGCTATATGCTGCTGCTACTGCTCGGGTTTGCGATGTTTACCTACGGGGCTCAGGTGGTCGCTGAGCGGATCGCCGGCGGCAGCAACCCGGCGGCGCTGCTCAATTACGTGATGGTGCTCACGTTCGCGAAGATGGCCTTCAGCCTGGCGCTCGTCTATGGGTACTACCTCTACGCGCGGCCCGCGAGCAAGGCTTTCCTGTGGCCTTTTTTCCTAGTTTACCTCGCGTTTACCACCTTTGAGACCTACGCGCTGATAAAGCTTAGTTTCGCCACCGCCCCTACCCGACGAAATGAGTCACTCGAACCCTGATACACCCTGGCGCGTGAGCGTCGACGGCCACGAGCCGGTCGCCATCGACGAGACGGGCGCGCTCGACCTCCTACGCGCCCCGGACGGCAGCTACAGCTATCTCTCCCCGGCGGGCCGCTCGCACCGGATCGACGTCGAGGACATCGACCTGCGGGGTCGTCTGGTGACCCTCCGCGTAGATGGTCGCCGTCACCGCGTCGATCTCCACAGTCCCCTCGACCAGCTCATCGCGAGCCTCGGGATGGAGGCCGACCCAAAGCCAGTGCTCACCGAGATACGGGCTCCGATGCCGGGCCTCGTCCTCCGTGTCGAAGTCACCGACGGACAGAACGTCGAAGCCGGTGATACGCTCCTGGTGCTGGAGGCGATGAAGATGGAGAACGCCATTAAGGCTCCAGCGGCTGGTTGCGTCAAGCAAGTAGGCGTGGTGGCCGGGGCGGCCGTCGAGAAGGGGGCACTCTTGATCGAGTTCTAAATAATGTAGCTACAGATACTGGCGCAGGGTTTGCGTATCGCAAAACATGTCGCCGCGTCTACTTAGCGTCCGTACGTTCATCTGCTGGCTGGCGATTGCGCTCGGGTCGGCGGGCGCATCGGCACAGGTGACGCCCCCGGCGTGCGTCCGGCTCGACACGCTCCTGGTCATGCCGCTCGGCACAGCCGAGGAGCTGAGGGACTATAAAAAGCTCAGGGAGCAAATGCCCGACCGCTCATCGACGCTGCTCATTGCGGAGTTGGAGCGCTGGTTTGCCGCGGCGGATAGCTTAGGCCTCGTCGAGGACCAGATCAAGGCCGCGCGCCAACTCGTCGATAGGCTTCGCCTCGATGGCCTCGGCAGCCGCGAGTACATGTGGTACGCCGACTTCCTCACGATCCACCTCGCCGACGTGCCGGCTGAGGAGCAGTTCGGCGTCCACAACGCGATCGGCAACGCGAAGGAGGCCGCCGGCGACCTCGCCACGGCGCTGCGGTACTTCGTCGCAGCCTACAAGGCCGCGCACCCGGACTCGACCCACCTCCAGATCTACGGCCTCGGCAACATGGCCTACGTCTACCTCGCCACCGGGGATACGGTATCGGCGCAGACGGCCTTCAAGACGACCATCGGGCTCTCCGCCGCGCTCGTCAACGAGCAGGAGCGGTACTACAACAACGTCTACGACTACTGTGCCCTCGGTGACATCTATCGCGGCCGTGGACTGTGCGACAGCGCCGACTACTATTACCGCGGGTGTACGAAGGCGTTCCAGGGCGTGGATGCGGGATCGGGACGATTCACCGAAGTCGAGAAACTCGGACGCTCCGCGATGGCCTACAGCGCGCTCTTTGCCGAAGACTTTCCGGCCGTAGAGCAGCAACTCGACACCCTCGGGCGTATCTACCCCGAGGTGGCGATCCTGCTCCGCGTCCGTATGCTCGAACAACAGGGCCGGGTCGAAGACGCGTACCGCGTTTTGGCGCAAGCCGAATGGAACGACGATCAGAGCCGCGACGAGAGACTCGACCTGTTGATCCGCCTCGGGCGGGCCACCGGTCACGATGCCGAAGCGGCTACGTACGCCACGGAACTCATCGGGGACCAGCGTCGCCAGGTGAAGCAGGCCCAACAAAGCCTCGCGGACCTCTCGGCCACGCACCTCGAGGCCTTCGAGCGCGAACGACTCGCGATCGCGCAGCGGTATGCCGACGAACTCGCCCTCCTACAATCGCGGCAGCGCGTGTGGTTCGCTGTCCTCGGACTGCTGTTCTCGCTCGTGCTCGCGAGTTGGGCCCTGTGGCGCTACCGCCGCTCGCACCGCCGCTCCGAGAACCTCAGCGAACTCGTCGACCGGCAGAACGAGGACCTGACCATCGCCAATCACGCCCTCGAGTCTAAGGTCAGTGAACTGCTCGAATTCAATCACCTCCTCTCCCACGACCTCCGCGAGCCCCTCCGGTCCATCAGCGGATTCGTCGACCTGCTGGTGCGGCGTGCGCGCAACTATCCCGACCTCGCCGAGGACCTTACCTTCCTCAGCGCCGCCACGCGGCAACTCAAGGACCTCCACGCCGGGGTCGAACGCCTGCGCAAGACCAAAGAACTCAGGGTCCGCCGGGAGCCACTCGACCTCTCCACCCTCACCGAGCGACTCGTCGAATCCTTCCGCGCACAGGCCCCAGCCGCCCGCATCGATCTGCGTGTGCCCGAAAGTTCGGTGACGATCGTGACGGACCCCATGATCCTCCAGACTATCCTCTGGGAGTTGCTCAGCAATGCGGTCAAATTCAACCCAACGGATGCGCCCGCGGTCTACGTCGAGCTTTACACCCACCACGGCACAACCGTCCTCGCCGTCGAAGACGAGGGCATCGGCATGGAGGCCCGCTACCACACGCAAATTTTTGAGGTCTTCAAGCGCCTCAATCGGCGCGAGGAGTTCGCGGGTGCGGGGATGGGTTTAGCTGTCGCCAAAACTGCCGCCACGCGTCTCGGCGCCGAGCTGTCCTTGGCGCGCAGCGTGGTCACGGAAGGCTCGCGCTTCACGCTCGCCCTCCCTCGAGCAGCCGTGGAACAGACGGCGACCATCGATCCACGCCAAGCCTGGGTCGCGTAAGCCCCTCGCGGCGCTCTGGGCGCAAACCAGCCCCCTACTGAATCGTGTCGCGCACCTCGTCCCCGAACGGATCGGCTCCCCCATTGCCGAAGGGACTATTGCCAAACGGATCAGCCGCGCCACTTCCCCCCAGCGGATCGCGCCCGAAGGGATTGTCGCCAAACGGATCGCTGCCGCTGTCGAACTCGTCGTCGCCCTCAGCGTAGCGCGTCACGTTGCTGCAGTTGAACTCGATCGAACTCGCCGAGCTCGGCACCTCGAACTGCGCGTTCATTTTCCAGTCGAGTTCTTCGGCGTTGGCCTCGACCGACTTCAAAAAGCGCGTGAAGTAGGGCCTCGCGAGGTAGGCCCCTTGCCCGTAGGTGATGTTGAGGAAGCGCACGAAGCGCTCGTCGCCCCCGACCCAGGTCCCGACCACGAGGTTGGGGGTGACCCCCATGTACCAGCCGTCGACGTAGTCGTTGGTAGTCCCGGTCTTCCCACCGTACTCGGCCGTCACGTTGCCGTAGCTGGAGTGCTTGCCGGCGTACTGGAGCATCCGCACCATTGCGTAGTTGCTGGCTGGGTCGAGAGCGGTGCGCTCCTCGGGCATAGCCTGGTAGAGCACCTTTCCGTTGGCGTCCTCGATGCGGCTCACCATAACGGGCTTGACGTAGACGCCGTTGTTAGACCAAGTGGTATAGGCCCCGGCCATCTCTTCGACGCTCAGGTCGGTGGCGCCGAGTGCGATGGCCGGGCTGTTGGGTACGATAAGGCGACCGTTCGGGTACTTGGCCGCCGAGTCGATGCCCATGTTGTGAATCAGGGCGCGGACCGGCTCGGTGTCGCCGAGTTGCTTCATGAGGTAGACGCTCACCGTGTTTTTGGACTTGCGCAGGGCGTCCATGAGGCTGAGGTACTGCCCGGAGTAGCGGTTGTCGGAGTTGGCCGGCGACCAGGTACTGATGAGCTTAAAGTTGCTCTCGCCGGGCTTAATGCTGATGGGCAGGTCGGGTACCTGGTAGCAGGGGCTGATGCCCTGCTGCGAGATGGCGGTCGCGTAGACGAAGGGCTTGAAGGTAGAGCCGACCTGGCGGCGCGTTTGCACGTGGTCGAAGGGAAACCACTTGTGGTTGACGCCCCCGACCCAAGCCTTGACGAAGCCGGTGTGCGGGTCGACGGCCATCGAGCCGATCTGCAGGAAGGAGCGCATGTACTTGATGGAGTCGAGCGGCGACATCGTCGTGTCGACTTCGTTGCGCTTGTTGTACGCGAAGACCTTCATCTTGGTCGGCTTCTCGAAGGACTTCTTGACGTCGGCATCGAGTTGCTTGCGGGCCAGGCGCACGCGGGGCCACAGGTCGGCGTCGGCGAGGAGGCCGCGGTAGTTGGCGGTGACGGTCTCGCCGATGGAGTTGGATTTTTGAAGTGTCTTGATGACGTCACCGTCTTCGTCCTCACCGATGAGTCGGTCGAGATCGCGGTCGTCGACCTCCCAGTCGGGGTACTTGTCGGCGACTTCCGTCAAAACCCCGTCTAGGTACCGTTGTCGGAGGCGGAGGTAGCGCTCGGTCTCGCGCATGTACTTCTGGAGGAGTCGCGCTCGGTAGGCGATATCCGAGTCGTCGGAGCCGCTGAACTTGTAGGTCCACGGGTCACGGTTCTTCCAGACCTCGCGATACTTCTTCTGTACCGACTTCATGTGTTCGTAGGCGGCGGCCTCGGCGAGCTTCTGCATTGCCGGGTCGATGGTGGTGTAGATGCGGAGGCCGTCGCGGTTGACGTCGTACTCGCTGCCGTCGGCCTTGCGGATGTTGGGTTCGCCGAGGATTCGCCAGACCTCCTTGCGAAGTTCCATGCGGAAGTAAGGCGCGAGGCCGTCGACGTGGGTCACCTTGTTCATGACCACGGACAGGGGCGTGGCCCGCAGGGAGTCGTATTGGTACTCGGTGATGCGGCCGGCCTTCTCCATTTGTTTGAGGACCACCTCGCGGCGCTTGCGCGAGAGTTCGGGGTTGCGGGCGGGGTTGTAGCGCGTCGGGCTCTTGAGCATGCCGACCAGCACGGCGGCCTCCTCGCGGGAGAGTTCGGACTGCGGCTTGCCGAAGTACACTTCCGCGGCGGCCTCGACGCCGAAGGCTCCGTTGTTGTACTCGAAGATGTTGAGGTACATCGCGATAATCTCCTCCTTGGTGTAGCTCTTCTCGAGGCGCGTGGCGATGATCCACTCCTTGAGCTTCTGCATCACCCTGGCGGGAAAGCTGTTGGACACCTCGCCGGTGAACATCTGCTTGGCGAGTTGCTGCGTGATGGTCGAGGCTCCGCCGTCGCGGCCCAGGCGTCCGACCGCCCGCGTGAGGCCCCACCAGTCGATGCCAGAATGGTCATGGTAGCGGACGTCCTCGGTGGCGAGCAGGGCGTCGACGAGGTAGGGGTTGAGTTCGGGATAGCGGACGGCGACGCGGTTTTCGGTGTAGTATCGTCCGAGTTCGGTGCCGTCTGCGGCGTAGACCTCGCTGGCGAGGATGGACTTGGGGTTCTCGAGTTGGGTAAGGGTGGGAAGGTTGGTAAAGGACAGCGCAAAGAAGCCGACGGCGATGATCGCAAGGCCGGCCACGAGGAGCTTCCAGAGGACGCCCGACCAAGTCCGGTAGACGGGGGGGATGGTAGATTTCGGTTGGCTCACAGGCGTGAAGGTAGGGTAAGGCTTTCGAGTGCGGGGCGCAGGGGCGGCGGCTGCCAAGCTCCGCTTGGGCCGCCCCTGCGCCCCGCACTCGAAAGCCGACACCTCATTGCGGGGGCGACCCAAGCGGAGCTTGGCAGCCGCCGCCCCCGCAATGACACCTCATTGCGGGGGCGACCCAAGCGGAGCTTGGCAGCCGCCGCCCCCGCCGTGGTGTATCATTGCGCCCACTATGAACGCCTACATTATCCTCTCGCACCTCCACTCGATCAATCGCTGGCTGGTGCTCGGCTTTATCCTCCTGGCGATCGTCTCGGCGATCACGAGCCGCTCGACGATGAATACGGCCCCGGTGACGGCGGGCCTCAAGACGGTTTTGCCGAAAGGCGCCCTGCCGGCCTTCATCACGACGCACATCCAGTTGCTGCTGGGACTCATCCTGTACTTCGCCGCGACGGCCGGTTTGTCGAGTGTCGGGAGCCCGTACGTGATTATGGATAAGGCGGCCTGGGCGGCCGACGGTGGAGAGGTGCTGCGCTTCTATTCCGTGACGCACATCTCGTACATGCTGGCGGCCATCGTGATCCTTACAGTGGGCTATATGGTGGCCAAGCGCTCGGCGACGGAGGCGAGGGCGGGCTTTTGGATTTTGATGACGTACAGTATCGCGCTGCTGATCATGCTGATCAGCATTCCTTGGCCTTGGCGGGCGCTGGCTGGCGGCTGGTGGTAGTAAGAATCTTCGCTTACCAACATTCAATGCGCTGCCGCAAAGGGGTGCGCCGGGGCGGCGGCTCGCCGTGCCCCGGCCCTTACCGTTAATTCTCGAACTCGAAGGTGACCTCGATCTTGGTGTCGAGAAGCTTGGAGACGGGGCAGTTTTTTTCGGCGTCGCGGAGATGCTTCTCGAAGTCGGCCTTGGAGATCTTGGGGACGGCGGCCTTCACCTTGATCCTGGACTGTGTGATGGCCCCGGAGTCGAGGCTTATGGTACACTTAGAGGTGAGTTCGGTGGCCTCGTAGCCGGCCTCGGTGAGGTTGGCGGTGAGCTGCATCGTGAAGCAGCCGGCGTGGGCGGCGGCGATGAGTTCTTCGGGGTTGGTGCCGCGGCCTTTTTCGAAGCGGCTCTTGTAGGAGTACTGATCCTCGTCGAGGACGCCGGACTTGGTGGTGAGCGTTCCGTGGCCTTCTTTAATGGTACCGTTCCAGACGGCGGTGGCGTTTCTGTCCATGGACGAGTGTGTTTAGATCGGGAGCAACGCGGGAGGACCTAAATAGTGCGCTTTCTTTTTGGCGGACGGCTCCTGATGGGAGGATGGGGAGGAGGTTTGATGGGAGGATGGGGAGGAGGTTTGATGGGAGGATGGGGAGGAGGTTTGATGGGAGGATGGGGAGGAGGTTTGATGGGAGGATGGGGAGGAGGTTTGATGGGAGGATGGGGAGGAGGTTTGATGGGAGGATGGCCGTACAGGCGTGCCGTTCGGCGGTGGGACGCAGGGCCTACGCGGTAGCGCATCCTCCCATCCCCCCATCAACTCATCCTCCCATCAAATCATCCTCCCATCAAATCATCCTCCCATCAACTCATCCTCCCATCAACTCATCCTCCCATCAACTCATCCTCCCATCAACTCATCCCCCCATCAAAACTGCACCTCGGCACGCAAAAAGTAGTTGCGCCCCGGGGCCGGCTGAAAGTAGCGATTGCCGAACTGTGGGTTGATATCGTTGCCCAGCGAGTAGCGAATGTCGCCGAGGTTGTCGACGCCAGCCGAAACCCGGAGCCCAGGCACGTCCGGTTTTGCCGAAAGGCGTTCATAGCCCATCTGAAGTCGCAGCACCACGAAGGCCTCCGCGATCACCGTGCCGGCATCGTTGAGGGGATTGGCGGACTCGTAGCGGACGTTGAGGTCGAGGTCGAACAGGTTTTGGCGAATGCCGTACCCCCCGTGCAGCAGCACGTCTAGGGTGTGTTGGGGGACGCCGGTCATCGGCCTTCCGGCAAAACTTACCCCGTCGACCACATAGTCGATGTAGCGGTAGGGCTGGTAGCTGTAGGCGGGGCTAAGGCTAACCTCGCTCGCGTTTTGCCGGAAGGCGACCCACTCTAGCGCCAGCTCTAGCCCCGGCTGTCGCGCCGAACCACTGTTGCGAAACAGTTGCACCTCGCTGGTGTCCTGAAACGTGGTGAGCGTCTCCGAGAGCCGCGTGTAGTAGGCGTTGGCGCGCAGCGAGAGCGAAGGCGACGGCTGGTAAACCACGAAGACCTCCGTCGATATGCCTTGCTCGGGGTTGAGGTTGGTATTGAGCGAACCCTCGTTGGTGCGGAACTCCCGCAGCGTCGGCGCCGACGATCCCCGCGCCACGCTCGCCGTGACGCTCAGCGCCGGATTGGCGTACGAGACGGCCACCCGAGGCGCGAAAAGCGGCTCGAAGTCGGAGACGGCCGAGCCAGGACCCGCGCCGCGCTCGAACGTCCGCTCGACGGAGTACGCCTGCTGCGTGAGACTAGCGCCAACCGTGTAGCGCAGGGCCTTCGCGCGCCACAGTGGCCCTTCGACCTGCGCAAACGCTACGCCGCGCTGCGTCTGAATGTCGTCGACGTACTGCAGCTCGCCGGGGGTGCCCATATTCGGATCGTACTGCCGCGAGTCGCGAAACTCCGCCTGGTACTCCCCGCCGAAATCTAGCGAGGTGCCGGGCGTGAGTCGGTAGCGTCCCCCGGCCCGCGCGCCGAGCCCGACGTTGGTCTCGCGCTTGTGATTGACGTTGAAGGGATTGTCGAACCGGAAGCCCGAGACCTGCGGCGTGAGGTAGAGACGCAGATTCTGCCGCTCGGCCTCGACGGAGGTGCCGACCAGGACGTTCTCGTAGTCGATCGACGCATCGCTGGCGGCGCTCCCGGGGCGGGCCTGGCGCGGGTCGGCGGCGTATTGCTCGGGCGTTAGCGCCCCCGGCAATTCGTAATCGAGGCGCGTGGCGAGGGCGTGCGTGTTGGTGCGCACGCGCCAGCCCTCCGCTTTGAAGCTCTGCAGCACGGGCGCGTAAATGCTCAGTTGGGCCGTCGTGCGCCGCAGGGCCGAGTGCTCGCGGTAGTTGTCGCCCTGGCGGTGGTGGAGGCGCACCTCGACGTGTGGCTTGAGGGAGTCGCGCCCGAGGCCGGCCGTCGCGCCGAACACCCGCTGCCCGTAGCTACCCACCTGCACGCTCGCCGTCGGACCGGCCTTCGCGGCGGTATTTAAGTACAGGCTCCCGCCGAGGGCGCTGCCGGCGCGCAGGTCGTTCGGACCCTTGCCGACATCCACGCGGTCGATATTACCGAGGTCCACGAAGTTGAGCGGCGTGTCGCCGCCAGGTTCGCTCAGCAGCAGACCGTTCCAGTACACCCGCACGTCGCGTACGCCGAAGGGACTGCGCCGCCCCGTGCCGCGGATCAGGACGCGGTAACTACCGGGGGCTCGCGTCTCGAAGCGCACACCCGGCACGCGGTTGAGGGCGGGCGTGAGGTCGCTTGCGCCAAAACGCTGGATCTGCCGCTCGTCGACGCGGGCGGTGGGCACAGTGTAGTAGGTCTGCGACTGCGCGGCACTCACGGCGGCGAGCGGCAGCAGCTGCGGCTCGGCGAGGGTGTCCATCGGGAGTGGGGTGGGGACTTGCCCCAAAACGGTCGAGGTCCAGATCGCCAGTAGGCTCAGGTATTGAAACTTCACGGGGTGCGAACGTCCTACCCTAGTAGGGGTTGTTTGGTTAAGAGGTTGTTTGGTTGTTTGGTGACCATCCGGACGGCCCGTCGTGGCGCGCGCAACCAAACAACCACATCACCAAACAACCAAATAACCAAACAACCCTCCCCTATGATGACCGCCCTCCACACCCTTGCCGACCTCGACGCCGCCCTGGCCAAGAGCCACGAGCACCCGATTGTGCTCTTCAAGCACTCCGTGACCTGCCCCTTCAGTGCCCGCGCCCAGGAGCAGGTGGCCGAGGCCAAGCACGACGCGGATATTTATGCGATCGTGGTGCAGTACTGCAAAGAGTTGAGTGACGCGATTGTCGAGAAGCTGGGGGTGGAGCACGAGAGTCCGCAGGCGATTATTGTTGAGGATGGGAAGGCGACGTGGAAGCGGGTGGCGGGGGGAGATTAGGACGGAGGTGTTGGTGGGGTAGGGGTGGCGTTCGACTGCCTCCAGGGCAGTGCCACCATCGGTAAGTAAGTGTCGGCCTCCCGACTGTCTAGGGTGACGAGCAGATTTTAGCACGCTGATCATTCCTCAAAAATCAGTTCGTCCGCTTATGTTGCCAGCATGACCTTCGTTACTCGCTATTAGCTATATGCATTGTTCTTAACCTCATAGCCTGCCGGAAGGACGACGACCTGACAGTCGTACAGAGTATCCAAGTCACCCCCAACCGCCTCACCTACGATATGCTTAGTGACGCCGTCTACCAACGATTTGAAGCGGAGCGCAACATCAACAACCTTGGGCCGAACGCGCATAAACTTCGTCGAGGCCTGACGGCGCGGAGCGGGGATAGCGTGACGAGACGCACGCTCGGTGAGTTGATGTTGTATCAGTTTGGGAATGAGGCGGGCTTAGTTGACTTTCTAGACAATGTGGGTGAGCCGGCGTTTGAGTATGGAATGTATCCGGGGGAGACGGCCAGGGAGAACGTGGCCGTGGTGCCGCTTGTTAGAGCAGCCGTCGTCCAGGGGTACGTATTTTTTTCGTTACACCCGTCGGGTCCTGAGGCAAGCGTCGTGGACTATGTTGAGCGTGACCTGTTAGGAACTCGATTGCGGGTTGATTATAAGGTTCAGGATCCGCAAGATGTAAAGTACCTATGGATTTTAGCCGCTGCAAAATTCCAAATTGATATTTGGTTACTAGATCAACTAGATACGTCGGCTATCGCATTTTTGAGCAAGAGTGACGAACTACTTCAGCAGGGTTTGCTCAATTCGCGGAACTGTAACGGCACTGTGGTCACGAGCTGTTCGCAGCATCTCGTTAGGTATGAGGTTCCTGCTGGAGTAGACTATACCTCCCAACTCTGCGACTATTGTGGACCCATTGTGGAGATACTTCAAGCTGATTTCTGTACAGGTACGTGTGTCGGCGGGTACGACGGCCCCTACATCCCTGGTGGCCTTATCGGCAACCAATCCGGCGGCGAGCCTGGTCTCCTGGGAAACCAGGGACACACCCCCAACCCTGGCCTTTGCAACACGGGCGCCCCGCCGTGGGATGGCCAATTCACGAGCCCCGACCTTGGGGGCGGTTCGGGAGTGGCCATCAGCGAGGGGACCTGGAACGCCACGATGGAAGAGGGCCTCGCACGGGCCGAAGCGACGATGGCAAGGTTTGGCGCGGTAAGGCACATGAACTTTCATGGACTGGGCTCTGGCTTCGCGACGGCGGTAAGTGACGCGATACGAAAGAGTGAGCGCTTCGACTTCGAGCTCAACAAAGCGATTGACAAGTACGGGGGCGCGGTCAACTGTAGTGGGACACCGGCATTAGAAGAGATCGCGGCCGCGGCTCAATTGGCGGCGATCAGCGGGGGTTGCCAGAACGCCATCCAGCGCATTATGCGGGACCGGATGGAGGGGCAGGAATGGATTGACTACTCTCAATTGTCTCAACAATGCCCACGCGGTGCAAATTTGCTAATCCGCCTTCAAAATGGCGGGTCTGAGTGCTTCATGTCTACGATTAAGAAGTTTGATAATTCTAAAACTGGGCTAGTCTTTAAAGTCGGTACCTGCGACTGGAACGCACCAGGGTGCACAAGCTATGATGCCGCGCTTGGTGTCGTTAACATAAATATTCGGCCCACCCACTGCGCAGATCATTGTCTAGATTTAGCTGGCACTCTACTGCATGAAGGGGTTCATGCAGTTATGTATAAAAGAGTTGTGGAAGCGGGGCTGAATCCAAATCTAGTTCAGAGTTATAAAACGCTATTTGATCGCGATGCCTACAGTTGGGCTGCTACACAGACGGGGGGGAATGCTCAGCATTACATAATGGCCTACAGTGAGAAAGTCTGGGTTGATCGTATTGCTGAGGCACTTTGGAAGATGAACTATAAGTATCTTACCAAGGATCACTACAAAGCCATAGCTTGGGATGGAATATCTCAGTTTTCTCCACTATCGACAGCTGAAATTGATGCTAAAATCAAACTGTACCAACAGTTGAATACAGTATTAAGAGCTGCGCCTGAAACATCTAACTGTTTATGAAAGCTGTGTTTATCGTGATTGCGCTAATGATCGAAATCATCTCGTGCACTACGAAAGGAGTTTTACCTGCGAATAATTTGGGGTCTCCATCTCTCCTTACGGAGATTTCTATGGCATATTACTCGAAAGTTGAAATGGGCGGGCGCATTAATGTGCCAAAAGGAATGGGTTTAAGTTCTCCGGAAGCTAGGCATGTGAATATCGACTACACGTTCAATAGTATTATGTCTAAAATTCAAAGTTGTGACAGTCTATTAGCTGTGTACGTGCAGCCGGAAATCGTGCGTTATACTTCAATCAATTTCGACACTACTAAAACTTCATCGGATTCTCTGTTCAATCGACCTCTTCGCTATAGCTTCCATAAAAGCGATGCTGCATACGGCAATTTTAGACTTGAATTAAAAAAGACACAGCAAACTCCAGCACTAAATTTGTACGAAGTGCTAATCGACTCTTCCGAGACTAGAGCTATTGCGATCGGATCTGCTCTCGACTTTCGCCATAATGATGCTTTCATCATGGTTTTAGTAAAAGACTCAGCTCTTGGTTGGCGGAGTGTTTATCAGATCTGGTGTCAAAATTAAATGTAGACTTATAGTTGATTAGTTGGTGTCTATCATTGCAAAGTGGCGTAGTAAACGAAGTAGGCAAAGTCGCAAATTAATGTCCATTAGGTTTCTGATTTAGTAAAGTCTTCATTTATTAGTAGGTTAGATCTCGATCAGCTTCTTCTTCTCCGCTATTTTGTTGCAATCCCCTACTCATCCAACCCCTCCACCTCCTCACTCATCAACTCCACCCCATTCCATTTCAGATAATGAAACTTACACCATTTGCAATTCTTCTTATCGTAATCCAACTTCTCCGGGTGTTGGGGGTAACCTGCGTGATCCTTGCAGTTGATTCTTTCACCAAGTACGTAGAGCGAGTGTGTCCATAGCAGATTTTTATTATGAAGAAGATTGTTTATTATGGTGGAGCCTTCGCTCTGATAGTGGCTCTAATCTTGAGGCGAAGTGCGTGCGTCGAAACTATAATGCCCAGCCACAGCTCTACCTCGACGTGCAGGGAGAAAATTGACATGAATGCGGTCATCATTCACTACGGGGAGATCGCCGTGGTATCCCCCTGCCTCTACGCGATCCAGTTTTACGAGGCAAGAGGTGGAATGTCCTACATCGGACCCATAAAATGGCAAGACCTACGTCCGGAAATTTCGAGCAGGTTTACAACACCAGGGGCAGCAGCGTATTGATAATCTTTCCTACTTCGACGTGGTTTCACTTTTCAGTGAGCTAGCTTCAGACAGCTGCACGATTGTACATAAGTACTCGCGGCTTCTGTATCACGGAAGATAGGCGGAGCCAAACTTCTCCTGCGCCCCCCTCACTCATCCAACCCCTCCACCTCCTCACTCACCAACTCCACCCCGTTCCGTTTCAGATAATGAAACTTACACCAACTACAATTCTTCTTGTCCCAGTCCGACTTCTCAGGGTCCTCGTGGCAACCTGAGTAATCTTCGCAGTCTAAAATGCTGTGGTAGGTCGCGTACAACTCCTCCTCGAACTGCGCCACCAAGTCGGCATCGAGCGGGACGTTTTGCACGAAAGTGCCCTTCGGACTGAGGTTGACGATCTTGCCCTCCGCGCGGCAGGACGCCCTTGTTGACGCCGTCGCGCAAGAGGATCGCGTAGTAGGCCAACTGGCGCCAGCGCGCATCCTTGAGGCATTTGTGCTCGCCGCCGCGGGTCTTGCCGAAGTCGATCTCGCGGGGGGCGCCGACCTTGTAGTCGACCGGGATGCCGAGCGTGGTCCTGTTGTCGATGTCGACGCGGTCGATGCGGCCCTTGACCTGGACCCCGCTCGGGAGCGTGAGCGCGAAGCTGCGCTCGAGCAACACGTTGAAGTTGAAGGGGTCTTCGTCGCTGTGGTACCAGGCCCGTAGCGTCGCCTCGCCCTCGGCCTGGTACTGGTCGAGCTCCTCGGTCTTGATGCCGCCGCGCTCGCGGTTGAGGTGGTGCGTGAAGAGGGCGACGAGTTCTTCCTCGCTCGCAAATTCTTGGTCCTCGGGCTTTAGGGCATTTCCATAAAACTCCTGGATCGTGGCGTGCAGGGCGTTGCGGTAGCGGTCGCGGCTGCGGGTCGTGCGCGGGACCTCCGACACGTACTGGTAGTAGAAGCCGACCTTGCAGCGGTCGAACTGCGTCACGGCACCGAGGGACACAGCTTGCTCGAGCCATTTGGTTTTGGCGACAGCCGGACTCAGCAGCGGCGCCACGGGCGCGAGCGGACGCGTGTGGATGCCCTCGAGCGCGCCGTACAATTCGGCGTCGTCGATCTCGGGCTCGCAGGACTCGACCAGAGACTCGTTGATGAGTAGGCCGACATCCGTGGCGAGGCTCTGACCGCGACCCGTCTCCGACTCCATCGCCACCGTGAGCAGGAGTTGCTGCTTCGCACGCGTGAGCGCGACGTAGAGCAGGCGGCGGTTCTCCTCCTCGCGCTCCTCGTGTTTGTCGAACTCGAAACTCAGTTCGGGCGGCAGCGTGAAGCCCGTGCTCGAGCGGCGGTTCGACTCCCACTTGGCGGAGTTGACGTCGTAGAGCACGACGCACTCGAACTCCAGTCCCTTCGCCGAGTGCGCCGTCATCAGCGTCACGGCGGGGCGGGTGTCGGCCTGTTTCTTGGAGGCGCAGGGCGAGGTCGTAGCCGTCCATCTCGTCCCAGGTGCCGCAGAGGTTTTCGAGCGTGAGACCGGGGTCCTTGCGGACGCGCGCGTTGGCGTCGCGCACGAGGGCGTCGATGCACTCCAGCGCCAGTTGCTTCTCGTCGCCGTCGAGGGCCTCGCGGAGGAGGCCCGTTTGCTGGGCGACCTGCTGCACGAGCGTCCCGAGCGGGTAGCGATCCACGAGGCCACCGAGGGTATTGATGAGTTCGGCCGCGCGGCGGAAGCGGTCGGGGTTGTCGATCGGGTTGTCGTCGCCCTCGAGGGCCTCCGGGTGCTGGAGCAGGTAGCGCCAACTCGGCACGCGGCGACTCTCGACGAAGCGGTAGTTCTTGATGTTGTCCAGCTCGGTCATCGTGAGCCCGATCGCCGGGGAGAGCATGAACTCCATGGCGTGCGCCTCGACGGTCTGCCGGTCGGAGCGCAGTCCGGCGATGAAGCCGAGCGTGGCGCGCAGTCGCTGGACGAGCGGTTGTTGCAGGACGTTGATGCTGCGCTCGAGGCGGTAGGGCACGCTCAGGAGTTCGAGGCACTCGATGAGGCGGGCGGCCTGCGCGTGGTTGCGGTAGATGACCCCGATCTCGTTGGGGTCGATGCCCTCGGCGATCCAGGTCTTGAGTTGGCGCGCGGTGTAGTGGGCCTGCGCGAGTTCGGTAGGGTAGTGGAGGACGCGGGGGAGGGGGCGGTTCGGGTCCTGCGGCTCGTCCGCGACGACGCCGGTGTCGGTGCCGAAGAGGTCTTCGAAGAGCGTTGCGGAGCTGGTGGCGCCATTGGATTTTGCCGTTGGCCTTTTGCCTTGCTGTTTGACGGGCCGTTTGATGGGCTTTCGCCAAAACCTTCACTGGCCTTCGCACTACTCCCGCCGGACGTTTTGGCGGAAGCCGTATCGACCTTCGCCCACCGCGGGTGACTCTCGACGAGGGTCTTGTCCAAGGTCTGCTCCTGGATGGACGTGAGTCGCGTCTGGTTGAAATTGATGACGTGGTGCGCGGCGGCGAGGATGGCTTTGTGCGAGCGGTAGTTGTTCGTGAGCTGCGAGGCTTGCAGCCCGTCGTAGCGCTGGCCGAGCCGCAGGAGGTTGACGATGCGCGCGCCCTGAAAACCGTAGATCGACTGGTCGTCATCCCCGACGATGAATAGATTCGGCGACTCCTCCTCGGCGAGCAGCGCGACGATCTCGGACTGGATGCCGTTGGTGTCCTGGTACTCGTCGACGAGGATGTACTGGTAGCGCTCCTGGAGCTGCATCCGCAGGGTCGGCTCCTCGGAGAGGGCGCGGTAGAGCCAGGCGAGCTGGTCGCCGTAGTCGTAGAGGGCGCGGTCGCGCTTGAGGGCGGCGTAGTCGGCGTAGAGTTCGGCCGCGGCGCAGAGCTTGCGCATGCGCTCTTCCTGCTCGGCGGCGGAGGGCTTGAGGTCGCCCTTGGACCACTGGCCCTTGCGGTTGTTTTTGTAGACGTACTCCTCGATGTTCGGGAGCTCGAGCACGTGGTGATTGGCCGTGGCGACGATCTGCTCGACGGTCCACGACTCCTGCGCCATCTTGTCGAAGAGCCACATGAGGTTTTTCGCCTGGGCGTAGGGCTCGTGGCCCGGGCCTCGCATGTCGTGTTTTGGCGGAAGCCCGTCGATCATCTCGTTGATGATGCGGTGGCGGTCGAGGTCGTCCATCGGCTCCCAGGCCAGCGAGTCGAACATGGCCGGGAACTCCTCGATGACGTCCCGCGCGAAATCGTGAAACGTGTGCACCGCCACCCTCGACCCGGCCGCCCCGATGAAGCGCACGAGCCGGTCGCGCATCGCCTTGACGCCGGCGTTCGTGAACGTGAGACAGAGAATGTTGCGCGGCTCTACTTGCTCGCGCATGAGGATGTTGCCGATGCGCGCGGCCAGCATGTGGGTCTTGCCGGTGCCGGGGCCGGCCAGCACCATCATCGGGCCGTGGATGTTGTCGACGGCGTGGCGCTGGGCGGGGTTGAGGTTGGCGAGGGTCTTCTCGAATTCTGGGGTGGTGACGATCATGGGCGTGGGGCGTAAAGTTGCCACAAAATGTGGTGGGAGGCAATCGCTTACTCTCGGTTGTGGAGACGCCGTAGCTCCTGGATGTCGAGCAAGTCTTTCGGTCGCCCCGCTTTCATCTTGCTGGTCACGAGGTCATCAAGGGACATCACCCGCCAGTAGTGGCCGTCCGGCCCGCTTCCCTGCACCCGGATGCTATCCGCGAAAGCATCATCGAATGAGCGGTTGACGGAGAAGCGCGTGATTAACTCGACATCCAAATCGACAGGAGAGAACTTCAGGCTGACGTTCTGCAAACCGTCGTGAATCTCCGAAGGAAAGGCGTCGATGCCGTAACCAATATCATTGACGGCAAGTCGTAGCCGCTCCAAATTCTCAGGCGTGCGCTCGAGCCAGAAGTCGACATCGGCGGAGTGACGCTTGTAGCCATGCCAGTTGACAGCTCCCCCGCCGACCATTAGCATGCGGACCCCGCGAAGATTTGCCGCAACGATAAACTCGCGAACCTGCGCGTCCCAATCAAACATCTTTCGCCGCTTCAACCTTGAGCGCCCTAAGTTCCTTCCAATTGTCGGGCCTGGTGAGTACCAGATTAGTCCCATAATCCCTCTCCAGGCTCGAGGGATACTCTCGTAAAATAAGCCGAGACAAGTGTAGGAATTCCGCAAACCGCTCCTCCCCCGACAGCGCCAGGAAGGCCTCCTCCCGCCGACGATTGGACTCCTCTTTAGTAGTGTATTCAATAGACACGCCCCAAAGATAGCACCGACCCCTTACACGAAGCCTCCGCCAGCGCGCGCCTGAGCGGCTTCCCACCGGGGACGGGTTCCGCCGCGAGCCAGAGCGAGCCGGAACCCGTCCCCGGTGGGAAGCCGCGACTACAGGCCCCCCAGAAAGCCCCACACAAAGTCCCCGTACCAGAACCCAAGCCCCCCTCCGCGCCTTTATCCCACCACATGAGCACTACGACTACCTCGCCTACCCTAACCCTCAACTCCGGCCACCAAATGCCCCAGCTCGGCCTCGGAGTCTGGCAGTCGACCGACGGTGACGAGGTCACCGCCGTAGACTGGGCCTTACGCCACGGCTACACCCACATCGACACGGCCGCCATCTACAAGAATGAGGAAGGCGTCGGCGAGGGCATCCGCACCTCTGGCATCGCTCGTGAAGATCTCTTCCTGACGACCAAGGCCTGGCTCGACGACATCCGCGGGGGCACCGTCCGCCAGGCGCTAGAGACCAGCCTCTCCAAGCTCAAGCTCGACTACGTAGACCTCTACCTCCTCCACTGGCACGTCGACGGCGGCATCGCAGCCTACCAGGAGATGGAGAAAATGAAGGCCGAAGGGCTGATCCGCTCCATCGGCCTGAGCAACTACATGCCCGAGCACATCGAGGAACTCCGCCGCCACACCGACGTGATGCCGGACAACAACCAGGTCGAGCTCCACCCCTACAACCAGCAGCGCGACGTGCAGGAGTACTGCAAGAAGCACAACATCGCCGTCACCGCCTGGAGTCCCCTGATGCAAGGCAAGTTCCTCGAGGAGCCGCTCTTCAAGCAGATCGGTGAGCCTTTCGGCAAAACCGCCGCGCAGGTCCTCATCCGCTGGTTCATCCAGAAAGGATCTCGTCGTCATCCCGAAATCCGTCCACGAGCGCCGCATCTCCGAAAACGGCGATGTCTTCGACTTCGACCTGACTACCGAGCAAATGAAGCAGATCGATAAGCTCGACCGGGAGGACGGGAGGATTGGGCCAGACCCGCGGAATATTAGTTTTTGATTTGACGGGGCTGCTCCCGGGCGGCTTCCGCGCTTCCGCGCGGGGTCCTGCTGCCGCCTGAGGGTGGCTTCCGCGCTTCCGCGCGGGGTCTGCTGCCGCCCCACGGGGGCTTCCGCGCTTCCGCGCGGGGGTCTGCTGTCTCCCCAGGTGGCTTCCGCGCTTCCGCGCGGGGTCTGCTGCTGCCCCGTCACATCAAAAACCCTTGTACTAACCTCAAAGTGCTGTGGACTCGGGAGCGGGGTGGGTGACCGCGCGGAAGCGCGGAAGCCGCCCCACCCGGTGGGTGACCGCGCGGAAGCGCGGAAGCCGCCCCACCCGGTGGGTGACCGCGCGGAAGCGCGGAAGCCGCCCCACCCAGTGGGTGACCGCGCGGAAGCGCGGAAGCCGCCCCACCCGGTGGGTGACCGCGCGGAAGCGCGGAAGCCGCCCCACCCGGTGGGTGACCGCGCGGAAGCGCGGAAGCCGCCCCACCCGGTGGGTGACCGCGCGGAAGCGCGGAAGCCGCCCCACCCGGTGGAAGACCAGCGCGGAAGCGCCCCACCCCGCTCCCGAGTCCACAGCACTTTGAGCAAACCCCCGCTTCCCAACGTTACCTTCCCCAGAACAAACACAAACCCCTGCACATGACCTTCCTCCCCGCCGGCCTCCGCCTCCCCGCCACCCTCGCCTTCGCCGCACTCCTCGGGGCCTGCGGTGGCATCGGCGGCAATAAGATCGTCGGCTCCGGACCGCTCGTCCCCAACCAGCGCATGGTTACCGAATTCAACGAGATCGAAGTCGACGGGGCCATCGGTCTCACCATCCGCCGCGGCGAAACCCAGACCATGGTCGTCAACGCTCAGGCCGACGCTCAGCCATTTATCACTACTGAGGTTAAGGGCGACAAGCTCACCATCGCTACGAAGGGCAACCTCAGCGGCAACGCCGGCACCAATGTCGAGATCACCGTCCGCGAACTCAAGTCCCTCTCCGTCGATGGCTCTGGCATGATCGACGTCATGGGCTTCGACAACGGTAAGAAGCTCAGCATTTCCAAGGACGGCTCTGGCACAATCCGCCTCACCGACGCACGCTACGAGACCCTCGATCTCGATACCGATGGCTCCGGCGATGTCACGGTCTCTGGCAAGGGCGACAACCTCAACATCAAGTCCGATGGCTCGGGTAGTATCATGGCCAGCGACTATGATTCGCGCGACGTCAAGGTCGACACAAAAAGCTCCGGTGACATCCGTATTTCCGCCTCCGACGACCTGAACATCAAGCTCAGCGGCAGCGGCAACGTCTACTACCGAGGTAATCCTAAACTGAGTTTGGAGGACAAAGGAAGTGGGCAAGCGACGGCGGAGTAAGGACCTGCGCCCAAGTATTGAAGGGTGAAGTGTTGAAGGTGCTGCCGCTCGATTCCGTAGCCAACCAAATACCCCTCCAATCAAGCAACCAAACCACCATCCCCGCGTCCTCCTAGCCGGCCGTCGCGAGTTCGACTACAACCGCACCCGGGTGCTCCTCGAAGGTCTCCGCGCTATTGCGCCGGGGGCCTTCGAGGTTTTTCAGTTCAGCGGTCGCACGAGGGCCAATGGTAAGCGGCTCCGAGAGTTGGCCGCAGAGGTCGACCTCGTGTACATCCCACCCTTTCGCCACAACGACGTGCGCTGGGTCAAGCGCCACGCCGGCGATACGCCCGTACTTTTCGACCCGCTCATCAGCAATACCATCACCCGCGTGGTCGACTACGGCTGGTGGTGGCGCAAACCATTCGCGTTGCGCCGCGATCGCCGTTCAATGGACGCCGCCGATCACCTGCTCTTCGATACAGAAGCCCACAAGACGTGGAGCATCGAGACCTTCGGTTTTGACGAAAGTCGCTGCCACGTGCTGTACATCGGTGCGGACACGAAGCTCTTCCCTATACAAGAGCGCGATACGGCTTCCGCCAAAACCGTCACCACCGTGGGCTTCTACGGTTCGCTCGTGCCGCTACAGGGCGTCGACACCATCATCCGCGCCATGCACCTGCTCCGCGACCGGATCGACATTCGCTTCGAGCTCATCGGCGACCTCGGTACGCGGCCAGATTTGCGCAAACTCATCGACGCGCAGCCCAATCCACAGGCGGAGTACATCGCAGAGGTTCCGTACGAAGAGCTGGCTAAGCGCGTTGCCGCTTTCGACATCTGCCTCGGGATCTTTGGCCCGAGCGAAAAGGCCAACGTCGTGATCCCGAATAAAGTCTACCATTATGCCTCGCTCGGCCTGCCGATCATCACGCGGGAGAGTGCTGGGGTGGCAGAGCTCTTTGAGCATGGCCGCGATGTCTATACGGTGCCGCATTCAGACCCGGAGGCCCTGGCGGCGGCTATCGGGAAGCTGGTAGAGGATGGCGCCTTGCGGCAAAACATTGGGCGCGCGGCGGGGGAATTGATCCACGAAGAGTATAGCGCGGCAGCGGTGGCTCGGTGCTTTATGGCGATTGCGGCGCAAATCATGCCCTAGGCTAGGGCGGCGGAACGAATTACATGTATGGGTCTCAGGCCTAGTGGTAAGTAAGCATTTGTCCTGAGTTTGTCAATGCAGTCGCCAGCATGCTATTGAGCTTAGAAGCTAATTTTGCGGCTACAGGTAATCTACGCTCAACCTAAAGCCATGAAGCCAGCACTACTGTTCATTTTATTGAGCAGCCTATGCGGTTCAGGCTTCGCCCAGGTGAGTGTCGCCGTCGAGCGCTCAGACTATTCGAGCGGGAGGAGTCCGTCATATGGTGGCCCGTTTTTCCTCAACGACTCCGTACTCGTCTACACCCACGACGCAGGCTTGTACAGCTTGTCGACAAGGGAAAACTCGCAACCGGTTCGCATCCAGGTTGGCAACGGACTGGGCGCGCTCGTGCAAGCCGCAGACGGGCGTCTTTATGCTCTTCCCGGAGGTACCTGCGATGTGGTGCCGCGCTTAGATCGGGTGTACAGCATTGCCGGATCGCGAGTCGACGACATTCAGGTAAACGAACTGGTCAAACTCGACCCGGACGCCGGAGCCGCTATCGCTGGGCGAGAACGGATCGGCGTCGGCGCGGACCAAAGCGTTTGGGTGCTCGCGGGAACTTCGATTACGATTGCCGATCCCACGTCCGGTCGCCTGCGGAAGTTCGCGTTTCCGGTCACTGGGCCGATTAACTACAACTGGGATCTCGAGGTCTTTGATTCGACGCGGGCCATCCTCGTCTCCGACGGTACCGCGTATTACCTGCGGGCGACCGGCGGCACCATGACCTCCAAAGTGCTCACCGGAAAGGTCCTGGACCTGATGACCGATCCTGCTACCGGGCGGGTGCTGGTGCTGTCGGAGCAGGGGCTGAGCGATTTTGAAGTCAATGGCGTGCAAGTAGGTGCTACGAAGCCGCTCCCGTTTTCTCGCAATCGAGTTGCCGTCCTGGCCGCGCCCTCGCTCGTGCTTACCCAAAGCAGTGTTTTTCCTCAAGATCGACTCCAACGCTGGAACCCAGTTACAGAGGACACTAGTTCGACGCTGTACTATGAAGACGTGAGTGGCTGGGGACTTAGGACCGCCAGGGTATCCTCGCGCGGTGATCTAGCGCTTCGTGCTTGCGACCAGGATCATATCTTTTGGACCGCCGATGCTCCGATTCCTGAGCCTCAGAGTTTCGTACAATTTATTCCATCAGGCACTAACGAAACGTTGATGGGACCGCCGGTGACGTTTGAAGTCTCGTTTCGCAATGCGCTCAATGCATTTCGAGAAGTTGCTCTTGCTTACGATGTAGAGGTTACTAACGCTAGTGATCAGCTTATCGAAGCTGCGACAATCATCGGCTCCGAACACTGGAGGTGTTTCAACTACAACAGAGCATCGATCAGTGATTTGGCACCATCTGCAAAGGCGGCGGCCAAGCTGGATAACGGCGGGTTTTATTATAACCGATGGGGTACATCACCAAAACCAGGGGAGTATCTTCAGGCAACTTTCAAGGTGATGCACAGCAATGGTCGGCCAGTTGGCTCTAGTGCAGGGACAATTAGAGGAATTAGATACTTAGTCACTTCTATCCGCGACATCGCCTCCGTCCCCGACGTCACGCTCTACCCAACCATCGCGGCCACCACCGTCACAGTCGAGTACGCAGACCCTCGAACTGAGTTATTGGTCATTGATGCCCTCGGCCGAGTCGCCTTTCGGCAAAACCTGGACCCTACGCAGACGCGCGTCACCATCGACGTATCGGGTTTTGGCGAAAGCCTGCACTACCTGCTGCTGAGCAGCCAGACAGGAACTTCCGTACATCCTTTTACTGTCCAGCGCTAAGCCGGGTCGTAGCCGGACGCATGCGGTAAATTGCGCGCCTACCCCCGCGCCCTCCGACCCATGATCCGACTCACTAAGGACACCGACCACGTCGCGACCCTCACCCTCGACATGGCCGACTCGGCCGACAATCTCCTCAACCACGAACTCGTCGAGGCCTTTCAACCCGTCATCGAACACCTGCAAGCCGAGAAGGCCCGCGGGGCCCTGCGCGGTGTCATCGTCCGCTCCGCAAAGCGCAACTTCCTCTCGGGCGGCGAACTGGAGTACCTGCAGAAAAACGATCCGCCGGCCCGCGTCTACGAACTTACCCAGCGCCTCAACAAACTCCTGCGCAGCATCGAGTCCCCAGGCGTCCCCGTCGTGGCCGCCCTCAACGGCACCGCCCTCGGGATCGGCTTCGAGTTCGCCCTCGCCTGCCACTACCGCGTCGCGCTCAACGTGCCGCGCACGAGCCTCGGCCTCCCAGAGATCAACCTCGGACTTATGCCCGGGGCCGGCGCGTGTATCCGCCTCATGTGGCTCATGGGCATCGAACTCGCCTACCCGCTGCTCACGAGCGGCCATCGCTACACCCCGAGCCAGGCGCTCGCTCACGGACTCATCGACGAACTCGTCGACTCCGAGGACCTCATGGTCGAGGCGGCCAAGCAGTTCATCATGGCCACCCCGCACGGCGCACGCTCCTGGGACCGCGGCGGGGAAATTCCCGGGGGGACGGCCCGCAAGCGGGATGTCGCAGCCTTCATCGTGGAGCAGACCGCCCTCATCGCCGCCGAACAGAAGATGCACTTCCCGGCCTACGCGGCCATCCTGTCTACGCTGGCCGAGGGGTCGAAGGTCGACTTCGATACGGCTCTGCGCATCGAGACCCGCAACTACACCGAGTTGCTTACCGAGTCGACAGCCGCCAATATGATCAACGCCTTCTGGTTCGAGCGGCGCCACCTCAACCAGGGGGCCAACCGTCCTAAGGGCTTCGGGAAGTTCCGCGCCCGCGAGGTGGGCATCATTGGGGCCGGGCAGATGGGCATGGGCATCGGGTACGCCTGCGCCCGCGCCGGACTCAAAGTCGTCATCAAAGACGTGAGCCGCGCCGTGGCCCTGCGCGGCCGCGAGATCGCCGCAAAGGAGGCCGAGGCCGAGGTAGACCGCGGCACCCTGAGCGTGTCCGAATCCAAGCTGCTGCTCGAGCGGATCTCCTTCACGGAGCGCAACGAGGACTTCGACGGGACGGACCTCATCATCGAGGCCGTGTTCGAGAACGAAAACCTGAAGACGAAGGTGATCCGCGAGGTCGGCCAGCGCATCGACGATTACACGCTGCTGGCCTCCAACACGCTGTCCATCCCTATCACGCGTCTGGCCAAGGCCTCGCACCGCCCGGGGCAGTTCGTGGGCTTGCACTTCTTCTGGCCGGCGCAGTCCGTGCCGCTCGTCGAAATAGTAAAGGGCGCGGCGACCACCGACGAAACCATCGCGCGGGCTTTCGATTTCGTGCGCGCCATCCACAAGGTGCCCATCCTCGTCAAGGATGTCTGGGGCTTCTACGTGGCGCGGGTGCAGAACACCTACATCCTCGAGGGCGTCACGATGGTGCTCGACGGGTACCCGGCGGCGCTCGTCGACAACCTCGGCCTGCAGCTCGGCTTCCCGATGGGGCCACTCGCGCTCGCCGACCGCCTCGGTCTCGAACTCGTGCTCAGCTACGAAAACCAGGCCGCAGAGCACTACGGAGTCCACTACAAACAGAACCCCGCCGTGGCCGTCCTCACGCGCCTCATCGCGGAAGGGCGCAAAGGCAAGGCGAGCGCCGCAGGGGGCTTCTACGATCACAGTGGGCAGCACAAACCCACGTTGTGGTCCGGGATCACGGAGTTTTTTCCGGCCAAGAAAAAGAGCTAT
This sequence comes from Lewinellaceae bacterium, assembly GCA_963837005.1. Classification (GTDB taxonomy): domain Bacteria; phylum Bacteroidota; class Bacteroidia; order Chitinophagales; family Saprospiraceae; genus CALDTK01. The sequence goes on along the minus strand of CAWIMC010000018.1, from coordinate 430,697 downwards.
GACCGCACGCACCTCGAAGAGCGACTCCTGTTTGCGCAGGTGATGGAGGCCGGGTGGTGCCTCGAGGAAGGCATCCTGTCGCTGGTCGCGGAGGCCAACCTCGGGAGTATCTACGGCTGGGGCTTCCCGGCCAACTACGGGGGCGTGGTCCAGTACGCGAAGCACTACGGCGCCGAGCGATTTTTGGCGCGGGCGGCGGCGCTGCGGGCGAACAACGGTCCGCGGTATCGAGTCGCGGATGCGCTGAAGGCGGCGCTGGGCGTGGAGGTCGAAGCGTTAGCCACGAGCTAGGATTTCCGACGCTGCTACAGAGATGCTGTCGATGCTATTCGACCACGAGCGGCACCACCTCCGCATTCCCGCCCGCGCGTACCGTTACTTGGTACAGGCCAGCGGCAAACGGTGTAATCGGTAGTTCGTACGAGTCGCCGACGACGTCGGTGGCACTATACACGCGTCTCCCCGTAGCGTCGGTGACCGTGATCTCACGCGCTAGTTCGCTGGCCGACATCCGTACCGTCACTGAGCCAATCCCGGTACTCGTCGGGTTCGGGTAGAGGGTGAGTTGCTGGGCATCGGTAGCACGGGCGACTGACACCACGTCGCTGTACGTTACGCTCCCGTCGAGGTCTACCATCCGCAAACGGTAGTACGTCAGGAGGGTGGGCTCTGCGTCGTAGGCTTCGTAGCGGGCGGGGCCGCCGGTGGTCGCGCCTTGCGGCAAAACGTGAGCCACGGGCTCGAACGCTGCTGGGTCGACGGGTGTGGCCCGCTCGACGACGTAGTGCGAGAAGTCCGTCTCGGAGGCGACCGACCACATGAGCCGGTTGCGCGAACCCACCGCGCTAGCGTCGAAAGCCGTCAAGGCCACGGGCAGCGATACGAGAGCCTCCTGCCAAACGACGTAAGACTTAGCGGGCACAACCATGTAAATTCGACCGCTCTGGACGATGGCCTTCGGGAACGGCGAGGTTCCGAGCTTGACGTCGAACACTGTGTTCTCGCCGATGTCCCCGCCGGTCTGGATCTGATGGTCCACTTGGAGTGTGGTGCTCCCGTAGTTGATCGCCACGATTACGTCCCGGCCGGTGGGCACGTCGCGCAGTTGGTAGATGAGCGCGTCGTCGGCGTTCGCGCTTCCCGTCAGATAGTTGGCACTAAACCCTGAGCCAGCGTTGTTGAGGTAGGTTCGGGCACTCGAACCGGCGATATTGGTTTTGGCGAAAGCGATCAGCGCGTCGATCTCGGGCTTGAGCTTGAACCTTGGCGCACTCGGGATTTCAGTTCCGGCGTAGTCGGGCCAGAACACGCAGGGCATCCCTACCTGATTGTTGGTGAGTAGGTACACGTACCCGAGCAGGGGGTTGTTCTGGATGCCTTCGCCCGGCTTGCGATAGTCGTGGTTGTTGAGGAAGGTCACCGCGTTAAAGCCATTGAGCCCCGAGCCGCCGTCTACGAGACCCGAGCCGAAGACCTTCCGCACATCGTAAAACTCATTGTCGGAAGCCTCCTTGAGTGCACTCCTCAGCGCAAAGTCGAACGCCCGCACGGGCGTCTGGGCACCCGGTGCCGCGAGCTGCACGGCCCGGATCCAGTTGGCCAACTTATCGACGTCGGGATCGAAAAACTCCCCGACGGCGACGCTCGGCTTGCGGTTGGTGGCCTCGAGGTGCGTGATCAGCTTACCGACGAAGTCCGCCGGGAAGTGCTTGACGGCGTCCATGCGAAGGCCATCGATGCCGACATTATCCCGCAACCAGTCCGTCCAGTCGAAGAGGACCTGCTCGGTGTTCGGATTGTCCTGGACGTAGTCAGAAAAGAAAATCGGTGCGTCGAAGTCGCCGTCGAGGAAAGTCGTGCTCGTGTTGGCGCTGTTGGGGCGGAAGTTCTCGAAGTTCATGCCCCCCTGGAGGCTCGGGAGGTTGTTGTAGTCGGTCCGCGTGAGGTACTCTAGTTCGTTGACGATGTCTGCTGTCCGCGGAGTACTGTAGACGCCATAAAACCGGTGGTCGGAGTAGCCACCGGCGACGTTGTTGAGCGAGATGCTTAAAAAGTCTCCGCCCGCGGCGATGTCGGCCGCCGTCAGGGTCACCTTGATCTCATCTGTCCCGCACCCAGATGCACGATTATCGAGGGCAAGCAAGAGGTCAGACCCGATGGCGTAGGCCTGTGATCCTTGACCACAGTCCCCACCGCCGTTCGGTTCGGCCTCCAGAAATTTGCCTAGGAAGGTCGTCGTCTGGCTCGTACTCATGTAGACCTTGACACTGTCGCCGATAAATTCGGAGGCCTCAGTCTTCGAGGACAGTTTGAAGTAGTAATCGCCAGGCCCGTTGCCACTCGTCCCCCCGATCGGGAGACGCACCGAGTATCGGTCTGAGGGGAAGGGTTGCTTGCCCGTGGTAAAGTGCGTCGTGATGTAGGCCTTGACGGCCGGATTGACCTCCGGGTCGCCGCCGTCGCGGTGATTGTACACCACGTCCGCGACGACGTTGGCACCACCGGCCTTGAGCGCCGCAATCGCCGCGTCTACTTGCGCTCGCGTCCCAACGCCCGTCCTGCCGAGCCCAAACTCCCCGAGGTCATACAAATCCTTCGGATCGTAGCCGTTCGAGTTCGCGCCGAAGCTCGCCCGCGCCAGCGGCGGGAGCCACACCTGCGTGAAGCCAGCCTGGCCGAGATCGGCCGCCGCAGCAGTTAACGTATCGGCCCACACAGCATTATCGGCGCCTTTGGGGTAATCCCAGTACCAAGCTTGCAGCATGACATCCTGCGCGGATAGCGCAGCCGCAGAGCAGCAGACCGACAGGGAGAGAAAGAGTAGGCGTAGGGTGAGCATGGAGCAAAGATGTTATCGCACGACCATTTTGTAAGTCTCGCTCCCACTGCTCAACAAGTATATCCCACTGGCTAGACCGACGGCCGACAATTCGGTAAGAGAACCCGCGCCGAGCGTCGTTCGCGCAAGTTCCTGTCCGTGCAGACTAATAAAGCGAATCTCCCGCGCTGCCTCGCTCACGTTGCGCACCGTGAAGGTTCCATTGGTGGCTAAGGACTGGACTTCGAGGGAAGCGGTAAGGGTTTTGGCGAAAGCTGCACTCACGACGTCTGAGTAGGCCGTGCGCCCGTCGTGGTCCTGCTGGCGAAGGCGGTAGTAGCGCATACCCGCGGTGACCTCACGGTCGGTGTAGCTGTACGCACGCAATTGGGAGCTTTCGCCAAAACCCGCCACCCAGGCAATCTCGCGCCATGTGCTGCCGTCGGCGCTGCGCTCGATGCCGAACCCGTCGTTGTCGGTCTCGAACGCAGTAGACCAGTCGAGCCGGACCCTAGCCGGTGTGACACTCGCCGTGAAGTCGACCAACCCGACGGGCATAGCGGCGGTGTTGAACAGCAAGACGCTCGCGGGCGAAAGAGTGAGCGTCGACGGCGAACCGGGATTGCCGGTCGTAAAGGGCGTTACGAGGAACTCATCGGAGCGCGTCGCGTCGCTGGGCGTCAATAGTGTGGCCACGAAAGTGAAGCCGGTCGCCTCATCGGTGCCCAGGGCGGAATAAGGGATCGAGAAGCGCCGCGTACCCGCGACGAAGCCCGCCTGGACAAAGTCTAAGAACAGGTGGTCTATATTTTCTCGGAGTTGGAAAAAGCCCTGCGTACTCTGCGAGAGCGCCATCGCGTAGTCGGGTTCGAAGCCGGCGGGAAAGTTGATCAGGGCGCGGTTGGCGGTAACGTCGCCGAGACCCGAGATCGCCGGGCGGACACCGTCATTGTCGGGATCGACGACATCGGTGAAGTTAGCGGTCGACGTAAAGCCTCCGGCCCGCGAGTCGATGTAGATGACGAGCACGTTACTGCCTAGGGTGGCCGTAGGTTCGGTGAAGATGCCGAGCACGTTGGAGCCGCTGGTCTCGAGGCTTAGGGATCCTCCTCCGAGGTAGCCCCCGAGGCCGGTGTTGCCGTTGCCAGCGTAGGTAGCCTGCGCAAAGCCGGTGAGGGTGAGCAGGGTGGCGAAGAGGGTGAGTAGTGCTTTGAGCATGCGAGACGTGAAGAGCGGTGTGTAGGAAGGTGTGAAACACAAAGCTAGTCTCTCCCACGATCACGAGTCCAACCGTAGCCCCTGCCCGACTTTAGGTAAACGCAAACGGGTAGGCCCCGCACACTTGCGAAGCCTACCCGTGTCGGTACGAGACAGTAGCGCGGGGCCTACCGCACGACCATCTGTCGAACGCCCTGGCCGTCGTTGAGGAGGTAGACGCCACTGCCGTAGTCGCTTACGTCGAGGCGGTACACGTCACCGGCCTCCACGCGGAAGCGACCCATCTGTTGGCCGGTGGCCGACAGGACAGTCACGTCGATGGCGGCCGCGGAGGTGTTGCGGACCTGGGCGCTGGAGCGCACCGGGTGCTCGCCCTCGAGGTCGAAATTGTGGACGGCGACGGCCCCGCCGTGGTTGTTTTCGACGCTCACCACGTAGCTCAGCGACTCCTGGCCGTCGTAATCGCGCTGGCGCAGGCGGTAGTAGTTCGTGCCGGCGGCGGGGCTGCGGTCGGTATAGGTGTATTCGAGGGCGGCCTGGCTGTCGCCAGCGCCGGTAACCCAGGTAAGTTCGGTCCAGACTTGCCCATCGCGGCTGCGCTCGACGGCGAAGCCGGCGTTGTCGCGCTCGGAGGCGGTCGTCCAGGCTACGTCGACGACGTCGCGGCTGGCGCGGGCGTCGAAGGCGGCGAGGGAGATGGGGAGGGGAAAGGCGAGAGGAATGGCGCTGTTGAAGGTAAGATTGCCCCCGTTATTCTGCTGATTATTGCTATTTCCAATATTAGCCGCACCTGCTGGCGCATTGGAGCTCGCGGCGGTACCCAAGGTTTCATTAGACCTGAAGGCGCTTTGCGCGAGGTAGGTCCCTACAAGGGTGACTGGAGCATTCTGCTCCACGAGATTCGCGAGTGGGACACTAAACGTATTCGTGTTTGCGCCCGTGCTGACGAAAGTGCCGCCGGTAGCGCCAAAACTGCCAGGTGTCGACAAGTCGAATAGCACCGAGAAGCCATTACCAATCGTAAGTGCGTAGTCTGCCGTGAAGCCAGCCGGGAACGTGACCACGGATCTGTCGCTGCCGGGGGCAACAGTGAGGCCTGAGGTAGCTGCGCGACCTCCGTCGGCATTGTCGGTTAGTCCGGCAGTCGAAGTGACTCCACCTGCTCTGGTGTCCAGGTAAATCACCAGGATGTCGTTGAAGTCTCCGCCCCGGGTGAGGGTACCGCTGAGGTTGGTCCCGTCCGAATTTAGGGTAATGCTGCCATTGCCTATGGTGCCGCCGAAGCCACTACCGCCGTTGCCGGTGATGGTTTGTTGGGCCTGCACCTGTAGGGACGCCCCTATGATGACTGAGAGTGTGAGTAGTAAGCTTGTACGCATAGTGGTTTGGTTGAATGTTGGCCAAAGATGAAGCAAACTTTGTTTTTGTTAGCGTCAATTGTCGAGATACCCAATATGTAGTACGTATATCAAAGTGATTGTAGCAGCGGTGACGTTTTGGCGAAAGCTGTGATTTAACACAAAAAGTTTAGCTTACCGCCGGATAGGTAATCCGCCTTCCGGCAAAACCTCCGTCAAATCATCGGCCGGGTGGTCCAGTCGTGACTGGTTTTGGCGAAAGCCGCCCCACCTTGCACGTCCCGCTAAACTCACCTATGTCACACGCCGCCGCCCCCGCCATCGCCCCCGACTTTCTCAACGGGCTCAATCCGACCCAACGCCAGGCCGCCGAGGCCATCGAAGGCCCGGTGCTCGTCGTGGCCGGACCAGGCTCCGGGAAGACCCGCGTGCTCACCTTCCGGATCGCCAACATGATCGAGCACGGGATCAAACCCTGGGAGATACTGGCGCTGACGTTTACGAACAAGGCCGCCAAGGAGATGAAGATCCGTCTGGAGAAGGTCGTCGGGCAGCGGGGCGGGAGTGTTTGGGCGGGAACCTTTCACTCTATTTTCGCCAGGCTCCTCCGCGGGGAGGCCGACAAGCTCGGCTACCAGAAGTCGTTCACGATCTACGACTCGACCGACTCCGGCAACGTCATCAAGGCCATCGTCAAGGAGATGTCGCTCGACGTGCAGGCGTACCCGCACCGGGGCATCCACTCGCGGATTAGCTTGCTGAAGAACAACCTCATCACGCCCAAGGCCTACCAGCAGCGCGAGGACCTGCTGCTGGAAGACAAGATCGCCAACCGGCCGCACTTCGGGACCATCTACACGCGCTACGCGGCACGCTGCAAGCAGTCCGGTGCGATGGACTTCGACGACCTGCTGTTCCGGATGTTCGAGCTGCTGCAAAACCACGAGGAGGTCCGCGAGAAATTTCAGGAGCGCTTTAAGTACGTGCTCGTGGATGAGTTTCAGGATACGAATACGCTGCAGTACGCCATCGTCAAAAAGTTGATTCAGTACGAAGGGTCGCCACGTAATATCTGCGTGGTCGGCGATGACGCGCAGTCGATCTACGGCTTTCGCGGAGCCACGATCCAGAACATCCTCGACTTCGAGCGCGATTTCGCCAAGCACGGCATCCGGACCTACAAGCTCGAGCAGAACTACCGGAGCACCGAGCACATCGTGCAGGCCGCCAACGAGGTCATCAACCACAACAAGCGCCAGATCCAGAAGAAGATCCGTTCGGAGAAGGGCGTCGGCGAGAAGATCAAGGTCATCCGTGCGCTGTCGGACACCGAGGAGGGCAAGCGCGTGATCGACTCCATCCAGGAGCTCAAGAACCGCCACCACCTCGCCAACTCCGACATGGCGATCCTCTACCGCACGAATGCGCAGTCGAGGATCTTCGAGGAGTACCTGCGGCGTAGCAATTTGGCGTACAAGGTCTTTGGAGGCGTGAGCTTCTACCAGCGCAAGGAGGTCAAGGACGCCATTGCTTACCTGCGCCTGGCCGTCAACCCGCGCGACACCGAAGCCCTCAATCGCGTCATTAACTACCCACGCCGTGGGCTCGGCAACACCACCCTCGGCAAACTCAACAACTACGCCGTCGAGAGCGAGGTCACGCCCTACGACGTCATCCTCGGAGGTCTTGCGGAAGCCGGACTCGCTGGTAAGCAGGCCGGGACCCTGCGCGACTTCGGTCACCTGATGCACCTCTTCGCCCAGAAGGCCGAGAAGGAGGACGCCTACGAGACGGCGATGTACATCCTGCAGACCTCCGGTCTTTACCCCGCCCTCCAGAAAGACACCACCGTGGAGGGCGTCTCGAAGCTCGACAACGTCGAGGCACTACTCGACGGCATCAAGGAGTTCGTGGACGACGACGAGCTGGTGGTCGGCCTGGTGTTGCCCGGCCAGGACGAGGAGCCGGAGCCCGCGCCGACGGACAAGATCTTTGAGCAGTTACCTGCAAAACATCGCCCTCGTCACCGACGCCGACAACGACGATCCGAACAACCAGGAGTACATCTCGCTGATGAGCATCCACGCCGCGAAAGGCCTGGAGTTCCCGGCCATCTTTGTGGTCGGCCTCGAGGAGCAGCTCTTCCCGGCGTTCCGCGCGATGGACAATGCGGATGAGTTGGATGAGGAGCGCCGCCTTTTTTACGTGGCCATCACGCGTGCGGAGAGTCACCTGTACCTGTGCTACGCCAACCAGCGCTACCGCCATGGTACGGCCCGCTTCAACGAACCGAGCCGCTTTCTCGAAGAGATCTCGGAGTCGCACCTGGAAGATTCGAGCGGGCAGCTGCGGCGGCGGCGTTACGACCCGAGTGCCTCATCATCGGCGAGCATCGTCCCGACCGCCCGCGTGACGGGGGCCTTTCAGCAGCGCAACGAGGCGCGTGGTCTGAAGATTGACCCGGACGACTTCCGGCCCTCGCCAGCCGAGCGGATTGTGCCGGGGGCGAAGGTGCTGCACATGAAGTTCGGCTACGGCAAGGTGCTGAGTGTCGACGGCGGCAAGACGAGTCGTGTAGCGACGATCCACTTTGACGGGATCGATAACCCGCAGCGGAAGTTGGCGCTGAAGTTTGCGAGATTGCAGGTGATGGGGGAGTTGGAGTTGTGACAAGTGTTGAAGGGTGAGGTGTTGAATGTGCTCCCGCGGGGGGCGCCCCGTTCGACTGGCTCCAGCCAGTGGGGCGCTATTGAATGCTCTCTACCCACAAGCAGCACCAGCGCGAGCCAGTCGACCTCCGCGGCCCGCTAGCAAAGCATTCCAGTACCGCGACCTAACATGCACATTGTAAATCTTACCACACCACCAGCCGCGCCAGCCTCGCCACGCCCTCCGCCTCCACGACGTACTGGCCCGCCGACAGGCCGCGGACATCCACCTCGACCGCAGGCGCGTCAATCGTCTGTTCGTAGACCACCCGCCCCAACACATCACGAACCACCAAGCGCTGGCCCACGCTTTCGCGCGGAACGCTTATCGTCACGGTCGCCGTGGCGGGATTGGGCCAAATCAATACGGCTTCGGCGCGCACGTCTTGCCGCATCGAGCGATCTGCGACAACTGTTTCGCTGTACGCTAAGCTGCCATCGTTGTCGTGAAGCGTGAGCCGGTAATACGCGACGGCGAGTCCAGCGGCGGCTGTCGAGTTGTCCTCGTAGGAATAGCGCTTGTTCTGTGCACCCGTCGCCTTCTCAGAGGTAGAGGCTTTCGCCAAAACCTGAGCTAGGGGCGTCCACCTCCCCCCATCACCCGAGCGCTCAACCGTGAAATGCGAAAAGCCCTCCTCAGTAGCCGTTTCCCAGGCCAAAAGCGTCCCTGAGGGCATTGCTGCGGCTGTAAACGACAAGAGTTCCACCGGCATCGGATTGACGAGCGCAGCGACCTGGTAAAAACTCGAGGCGCTCTGGGCCGTAAATTCCAAGAGGTGGCCTCCGCCAATCGGCAGCACGGCAGCGTTATCCGAACGAAGGCCACCGACATCGTCGTAGCCGAGGCATGCCGCCCCCGGCGCGAGATTGTCACGCATCCAGCGCACGTCCGCCGCCTGCGCCAGGCCGAGGGCCGCGACCTCGCTCGGGGTCACCGGTAGTCGAAACGTGACGGGGGCGTCGATCTCGGGCCTGAATGTAAGTTGACGCGGACCGTATCTGAGCCCATCGGTAGACGTGCGGCTCGCATCGTTAAACTCTTGGTACGTCTCCAGACGCACCTCGCCGAGCCGGACGTCGTTGCGCACTTGGGCCAACACGCTGTCGTTCGGGGCCGGAGCGCGAAAGGTGATGTACGCTGGCGTTCCCGAACCGTCGACCTCGCGCACCACGATCCACCCGCACCGCGAGGGCGTCGCGATCGCCGCCGGAGTCGGTGCCGGCGTGTTGCCCGCCGATCGATCGGCCGTCGGCAGCCCCATGACCGCATTGAAGAAGAAGGGGCCGTGCCGCAGCGAGGCGGGGTCGGTCAGGTTGAAGGTCTGAAAGTGGACGGGGTCGTTCGGCCGGTAGATGCCGTCGCGCAAGATCTGCGTATGGTCTCCGTGCAGCGTCCCCAGGTCGTAATAGGCGGCTCCGTAAGTGGCGCACAGTCGCTTGAGCGTGATCCGCATCGAGGTCTCGTCGAAGTCGCGCGGCGATCCGTTGTTCCTGATGACCGGGGCCATGTCCGCCGGCGCGGCCACGATCACGGGGACGCCTGCCGTCCGGAAGAAGGTAAGGATATCGGTCATCCCCGCCTCGAACTGCGCGTACGCCCGGCTGTCGCCACGGCGCATATCGTTGGTCCCGAGGCTCACGATCGCGAGGTCTTGGCTGTTCCAAAAGGCGGTCATCGCGGTGTTGCGGAGCCGCGCCGACCACTCCTGCGCATTAAAACCACCGTAGGCGAGCTTGTGTACTTGGACAGAGTTGTTCGGTCGCCGGTCGGTGACCACGGCCAGCAGTCGCACCCCGGCCGTGCGTGGGTCGAGCGTGCGAATCACCACCCGATTCCCGGCCTGAAACACGAACCCGTCGTACCTCACCGTAACCGACGCACCTCCCGCCAGACCATCGAGGTCGATAGTCGCACTGTGGAGTAGGGCATTAGTGGTGTCCCGGAACTCGACGCTGGCCCGCCCGCCGCCCGGCACCTTGTCGAAGTGTACCGTCGCCCGCTCGAAAAGGGACGGAGCTGCGACACCACGCACCGAGAGGGTATCGCCTGCGCTCATCGAGACGAGCGTCGGGTCGGCCAAACCGCGGGTATCGATCTGCGACACCCAGGCACCCGCCGTTTGGTGGACCTTGAGGTCATTGATCAGAAAGCCCGTGAGTGCCGTTACGCCAGCCCCCCCAGGTGCCGATCCGGCCGATCCGGCGGCTTGCGCCTCGAAGGTTAGTCGCAAGGGCAGGTAGAAGCCCCGCGGCGCGTCGACGTTCGAGTCGCCGATGAAGGCGATTTGCGCGTTTTCTCCGCCGTTGGCGGCACGTTGGAGGGCCGACATCCAGGAGGGAAAGGGCGTTGTGGCCGGCGTTTGTGCGAGAGCGCTGGAGGAGTCAAGGCTGAAGGCCAAAGCGCCAGCGAGCCACAGGGCGAAATAGAGAGGTTTCAATAGAAGAGGGGAGTTAGTTAGCAGGCTAGGGGGCAAAAAATAATTGTCGAAGCTACTAGAAAATCGCAGGTGGCCTGTTTGCATGCACTTACAGGTGTCCGTTTTGCGTCAGTAGCCCCCACGCACTTCCCCGTCTACCTCACGCTCGTAGTACTCCGATACCCCTTCCAGTACTTCATCGCTCAGGGCGGGCAGGTGCATCACCGCCGCATTCGCCTCGACCTGCGCTACCGTACTCGCTCCCGGAATCACGGTCGTCACGCCGGGCTGATCCAGGACCCATCGCAGCGCAAACTGCGGCATCGTCATCCCGTCCGGAAGGAAATCGGTTTCCAGCTTTCGCGAAAACTCGACCGCCTTTCCGAACGGCAGCCCCCCGAAGGTCTCGCCGACGTTAAACGCCGCTCCGTCGCGGTTGAAGTGCCGATGGTCGGTTTTGGCGAAAGCCGCCTCCGCGCTCGTCTCCTCGCCGAACTTGCCGCTCAACACCCCGCTCGCGAGCGGTACGCGAGCGATGATGGCGACCTCGCGCGCCGCAGCTGCCGGAATTAGTTCCGCCAACGCCCGTTGCCGCAACACGTTAAAGATGATCTGCAGCGACGCAATCCCGTCTTGCTGCATGCAGAGCAAGCCTTCCTCAATGGTCTCCACGCTCGCCCCGAAGGCACCGATCAGGCCCTCGCTCTGCAGCTGCCGCAGCCAGTTAAATATCCGCCCCTTCCGCATTACCGCTGTCGGGATGCAGTGCAGTTGCAGCAGGTCGATCTGCTCCACGCCGAGCCGCTCGCGACTCGCATCGACAGCTTCGCGTAAGGCCGTCTCCGTATAGCCGTCTGGATAGACACCGCCCGCCCTACCGAACTTGGTGGCCACCGTCATGTCGTGCTCCTGCTTTCGCAAAAACTCACCAATAAGTCGTTCCGAGCGTCCGTCGCCGTAGACATCGGCGGTGTCGAAAAAGCGGACGCCAGCATCGACAGCGGCGGTGAGCAGATCGTGCGCGGCGGCGTCGTCGAGCTGGCGGGCCCAGTCGCCGCCGAGTTGCCAGCAGCCGAGGCCGATGGGGGAGAAGTGGAGGTCGTTCATAGACTTATCAGTAAGGCGTGAACGCGCGGCGGCGTTCGACTGGCTCCAGCCAGTGCCGCACACGGGAGGCCCGATTTCAGCGCCCCACTGGTTGGAGCCAGTCGAACGGGGCGCCCGGCAGCGCATTCAACACTGCACCCTTCAAAACTTCAACACTTGATTACTCCCCCAGCCACGCCTCCACCTTCCGCTCCAGCACCGCCAAGGGCAAACATCCGCCCTCCAGCACCAAATCATGAAAAGCCGCCACGTCGAAGTCCCCGCCCTTCACCTGCTCCGCCCGCGCCCGCAACTCTCTGATCTTCAATTGCCCCACCTTGTAGCTCAGCGCCTGCCCCGGAATCGCCATGTAGCGCTCGATTTCCGCCACGATGCTCGCCTCCGATTCAGCCTCGTGGTTGAGGGAGTACTGAATGGCTTTCTCACGCGACCAACCTTTCCGGTGGATCCCGACATCCACCACGAGCCGGATCGCGCGGTGCATCTCGGCCGAGAGCATCCCGAAATACTGGTACGGGTCGGTGTACAGCCCGAGTTCCTTGCCGAGCGACTCCGAGTACAGCGCCCAGCCCTCGCCGTAGGCGGAGTACCAGAGGCTGCGCCGGAAGTCCGGCAGGCTGGTGTTCTCCTGCGTCAGCGAGAACTGGTAGTGGTGGCCGGGGATGGCCTCGTGAAGGAAAAGATCTTCGTCGCTGAACATATTGTACGCCCGCACGTCGGGGATCGGCACGTAAAACACCCCAGGCCTCGTCCCGTCGAGGGAGCCGGGGTTGTACTCCGCCGAGGCGCTCGCCTCCCGGAAGGCTTCGGTTCGCCTGACCTCGAAGGCCGTCTTCGGGGTTTGGTTGAAGAGCTTCGAGAGCTGCGGCTTCATCCGCGCGTAGATGTCGTTGAAGTTGGCGATCACCTGCTCGGGCTCGGTGAAGGGCATCAGTTCCTCTCGCTCGCGGACGTGGTCGAAGAAGGCCATTAGGCTTCCGCCAAAACCGACTTTCGCCTTGACGGCCTCCATCTCTTGGCTGAGGCGCGCCACTTCGGCCTCACCGAGGTCGAAGATCTCCTCGGGCGTCATGTCGGTGGTCGTGTACAGCTTGACGAGGTAGTCGTACTCCGCGTCGCCCCCGGGCAGCGCTCCGAGGCCACTGGTCGTGCGGGAGGCCGGGAGGTATGTTTTCTCGACGAAGGTGCTCAGGCGCCGGAAGGCCGGCCGGACTTTCTGCTCTACCATATCGGCGTAGCGGGCCGTGAGGTCGGCGCGCACCGTTTCGTTGAAGAGCGTGTCGCCGAGCATCCGGGCTGGATTGTAGTAGAGGTGCTCGTCGAGCGGCGCGTCGGCCATGGCCTTTAGCTGTGGTAGCAGTTTTGCCGAAAGGCTCGCCGGCAGCACCCTTCCCGAGGCCAGACCGCTGCGCATATTGGCCTCCGCGGTGTCGAGCATCACGATGTACTGGTCGATGCGCCGCAGCCAATTTTCATAGTCCTCCGAGGTTGCGAAGGGCTGGCTGCTCGCGCCGCTGGCCAGCTGGCCCATCATTAAATGCGGGGCCGAAAATTGATTGAGTGGCAGCAGGTAGCTCGGGTGCTCGAGTCCCTCCAGGCCGAGGTCGCACTCCCACCGCAGGATGTCGTAGCTCACGGTGGCCTCCGCATCGAGGGCCTCGCGGGGGAGGCTGTCGAGGGCTGCGGCGTAGTCCGTGTAAAAGGTCCGTAGGCTGTCGCGGAACGATTGCGCGAAGAGATTCGGGAGCCGGTCGTTGTAGCGCCGGTCCCCCTGCGAGGTCGCGTCGAGGGGGAAGAGTTGAAGCCGTGCCTCGTTGTAGGTCGAGAGCAGGGAGTCGAGACGGGCGGTGGGGCTTTCGCCAAAACTCGTTTTGTTGGAGTTATTACAAGCGGCTAGGATGATTAGGGCAATGCCGAGCATTAGGAATCTGATCATGGGGGGAAGGTACGGGCGGCGTTCGGGTGCCTCCAGGCAGTGCCGCACTAAGAGGTCGGCTCATCCGGGCGCCCCACTGGCTGGAGCCACTCGAACGGGGCGCGGCGGCGTTCGGTTGCCTCCAGGCAGTGCCGCACTAAGAGGTCGGCTCATCCAGGCGCCCCACTGGCTGGAGCCACTCGAACGGGGCGCGGCGGCGTTCGGGTGCCTCCAGGCAGTGCCGCACTTAAAGGTCGGCTCATCCGGGCGCCCCACTGGCTGGAGCCACTCGAACGGGGCGCGGCGGCGTTCGGGTGCCTCCAGGCAGTGCCGCACTAAGAGGTCGGCTCGTCCGGGCGCCCCACTGGCTGGAGCCACTCGAACGGGGCGCCCCACGCGGCAGCGCATTCAACACTTTACCCTTCACCCCTTCAACAACTGCCCAAGAGTCTGTCACCAAACCACCAAAGCACCCACCTACCAATCAACCCACCCCCAAAGGGCGCACCAATCCCGGCATTCCTCGCGTTCTTCCTACACCTACCTTACCGCCTGTGACCTTACGCCTACTCGCTCTTCTCGCCGTGCTGTCGGTTTTGGCGAAAGCCACCCCACTCCACGCACAGCAAACCAACACCGAGTTCGGCAAGAACCGCGTCCAGTTCCACGACAAGTTCGACGAGTGGCTGCAGTACGAGTCCGAAAACTACCTCACGTACTGGTACGGCGAGTCGCGCAACATCGGCCAGGCGGCCGTCCTCATCGCGGAGGCTAACTACGCCGACATTCAGCAGCTGCTCGAGCACCAGATGTCGGACAAGATCGAACTGATCGTCTACACCGATGTCTCCGACCTCAAGCAGTCCAACATCGGCGTCACGGATGCCTTCCAGACACAGCCGGGGCGCGTCAAGGTGGAAGGGAATAAGGTATTCGTCTACTTCGACGGCGACCACAATGAATTGCAGCGCCAGATTAGGGAGGGGACGGCCAGCGTGATCCTGAGTTCGATGATGTTCGGGGAGAACCTCCAGGAGATCGTCCAAAATGCCGTCTTGCTCGACATCCCGTTGTGGTTTTCGGAGGGACTCGTCGCGTTCTGCGGGGAGACCTGGACTCCCGACGCCGACGAGGATCTGCGACAGTACCTGCTCGCCGAGCCGAACGCCGACTTCGAGGACCTCATCGATTACGATCCGCGCCTCGCCGGTCACTCCTGGTGGTACTACGTGTCGCAGACCTATGGCCGCGGCACGATCGGCAACCTGCTATACCTCACGCGCATCTCGCGATCGGTAGAGTCGGCGATTGACTACGTATACGGACTGAGCTTTGACGAAGTGGGGGCTGGGTGGCTCGCCTACCAACGCGAGCGCGTTGCGGACGACCTCAGCAACCGCCAGTCTTTCGAAGAGGGCGGGGCCGTCAAGGGCATCGAGCCAGGGGCGTTTAAGAACAAGCACCGCGCCGCCATCACACAACTCAAGATTAGCCCCGACGGTCAGCGCGTAGCTTACGTGACCAACGAGATCGGCAAACAACAAGTCTACGTCGAGGACCTCACCACCGGCAAGCGCGAGCGTATCCTGCGGGTCGGCTATCGCAACGCCATTCAGGCCACCGACTACGGCTATCCCCTCTTGACGTGGAGCCCCAACAACACCGAGCTCTCCGTCGTCTACGAGAAGCGCGACGTGCTCTACCTCGCGCGGACCACGCCCGGTACGAAGGAAAAGGCCATCACCGAACCCCTCGACCCGCAGTTTCAGCGCGTGTACTCGGTGGACTATTTCAACCCCGGACAACTGCTCGTCTCGGCAACCGTGCGCGGGATCACAGACCTGTTCCGCTACTACCCCGAAAACCGGCAGAGCACGCGGATCACGGACGACTATTTCAACGAACTCGACGCTCGTCGCACCGTCATCGGGGGGCAGGCCGGCATCGTCTTCAAGTCGAATCGCACCGACACGCTGCTAGAGCGCGTCAAGCTGGACAGCGTTTTGCCGACAGGCCCGATGAACCTGTGGTTCTTAGGCGACAACCGTGACGAGTACCCGTATCTCATTCGCCTCACCAATACCAGTGGCGGCGATCCCGGCAGTGCCGTCGCCATTGACAGCCAGCGGTTTGCCTTCCTCGACGAGCGCTCCGGGATACGCAACCTGTACACAGGTACGATCGAGGAGTACACCGCGTACTTCGAGCAGGTCGTCACGCTCGAGGACGGGGACATCCGCCGCCTGCCGATCGACTGGGAGCCGAGCGAGGAGTTGCGCCCGCTGATCAAAAGTATCCGTGAGGAGCCTGTGCGTCGCCTCCGGGGTGTGACGCGCGGCCGCACCGACGTGGCCTTCGGGATCGACCTGCTCGACGTGCAGCCGCGCGGGTCGCGAGCACTAATGCTGACGCAGTACCCGAACGGGCTGCACCGCTATACGCCAATAGACTTCGACAGTCTCCAGGCGCGCGTGCCCCGGCCGACGCGGTTTGCCGCGCCGAGTTCGAAGGGTGGGGTCGTGCGCCCGGACCTGCGGGACGTGTTGCCGGCCTGGCTGAGTGGACAGCGTCGCGGCGGCGAGGACACGCCCTCGGATCTTCCGCCGAATGCGGAGTTGCCGGAAGGGGCAAAATTCCAGACGCGTTTCGAGGATGCGCCGTCGTCGACCCCTGCGACTGTGCGGACGCCCGCCGATGCAGAGACGGCCTTCGGCCTCGAACTCCTCACCGATGTCGGCGACCGGCAACGGAAAAGCGAGGCCGTCGACCTTCACGAGTTTCGCCCGGCCAGAATCCGCGCGTACAGCCTGCGGTTTCGGACCGACTACCTCACCACGACCTTCGACAACCAGCCGCTCTTCGGCGGGCTCGACAACTTCGCCGCGACCCCGGAAAGCTTCCGGCAACAGCCAACGGGTTTACTCATCAAGCTCAACAACAAAGAACTCTTCCAAGATTACGTGCTGGAACTCGGGGCACGTTTTGCGACGACCTTCGACAACTCCGAGTACTACGCCTACCTCGACCAGCGCAAGGGGCGCATCGACAAGCGCTACGGCATCTACCACGGCACGCGGCGCCAGCGGCTCCCGCCCGAGGCCGGCTCCCTCGACGAGCGACGTTCGAAGGCGCGCTCGATCATCGGCATCGCGCAGTACTCCTACCCGTTCGATGTGTTTAGCGTTTTGCGGGCCACCGCCACACTGCGCTTCGATCGCTTTACCCCACTGCTCGTCAACGAGACCAGTCTCGACGATATCACCGACCGCGAGCAGCGCGCGGGCGTCCGCCTGGAGTACGTGTACGACAATACCCTCACCTACGCGCCGAACATCCTGCACGGCAGTCGCGCGAAGGTGTACGCCGAAATCGCGAAGGGCTTCGATGTCGAGCTGACTGGCGACCCGTCTTTCGATGTGCGGGAGGGCCTGCTTACGCTGGTCGGCTTTGACGCCCGGCACTACTTCCGCGTTCTGAAGCACAGCGTATTCGCCGTGCGAGCCGCCGCCGCGACGAGTTTCGGGCGGGAGAAGATTCTGTTCTACCTCGGCAGCACCGACGGGGCTATTGGCGGAAGTTTCGATCAGTCCGTCCCGGTCGCTCCCGGCTCCTTTGCCTACGAGATGGCGATCACGAATCTGCGGGGCTTCCGAATCAACATCCGCAACGGCAACAATTTTGCGGTATCGAACGCGGAGTTGCGCGTCCCGGTCTTCCGCTACCTCTTCCCGAATACGCGCAACAACTTTCTGCGCACCTTTCAGCTCGTCGGCTTCGGCGACGCGGGTACGGCCTGGACGGGTGTGACGCCCTTCACGCGCGACAACCCGATCAACACGGTTGTCTACGACGATGACCCGGCGTATCGTCTCACGGTCAACTACTTCCGCGATCCGGTCGTGGCCGGGGTCGGAGCCGGTGCGCGCGTCAACCTGTTTGGCTACTTCCTGCGTGTCGATCGCGCCTGGGGCATAGAGACCAAGACCGTGTTGGACCCGCGTTGGCACTTTAGTATCGGGTTGGACTTTTGATGGGGGCTTCCTAATGGGGGCTTCTTGGTGGGAGGATTGGATGATGGTTTGATGGGAGGATGCGCTACTGCGTAGGCACGTCGTGACGGCACGTCTGGTGCACTTCAGTACGGCCCATCCTCCCATCAAGTAGTCAAACCATCCTCCCATCTTTTATCCTGGCTTCCCCGAGGCACGGTTTTCGCATACTCACCGGTGTGAAAGCCGCGCTGTTTGGTCTGATTTGCCTGTTGGGTGGACTCGCGTTCCCGCAAAACGCTCGTGCACAGTCCCAAGCAGCGCGCGCCTTGCAGTATCCGCCGTCGACTTCCGTCAAAACATCACCTACCGACGAGGCCAACGAGGCCCGCGGCGACATGATGCGCCTGCCGAAACTCAACGACCTCATCGACATCGCCCGCAAGCTCTCGCCCAACCAGAAGTTCCTCGAGAAGGCCGCCGAGATCGAACAGCAGAAACGCAAGATGTTCGCCCTCGCCGATTTTAAACCGCTGTCGATCAACGCCGATGCCTTTCGCGGCAACCAGGACGTCTTCAGCCTCAATTCCGACGGAGCGCTGATCCGCCCTTCTGCCACGACGCAAAACCGTACGAACATCCAGGCAGCGGTTACCCTTCGCCTTATCCCGGCCGACATTTTCATCAACAAGGTCAACCGCCGCATTCACGAGATCGAGGTCGAGCGCATGGCCCTCCTCGCCGACCAGGGCGCACAGGCCAACGCCGGCGAGATTGCCTACCTCCACGGCATGACCGAAAAGGGCCTCGACCTGATGGACCTGTTCGCCGAGTCTGCCGAGGTGATGCAGACCAATGCCGAAATGGGCAAGCGCCTCTACCAACAAGGCGCCATGACGCTGGCCGACTACTCGGCCGTGCAGACGAGTGCTATTGAGTCGGCCGCTAAATTCGAGAATGCAAAGGGCGACTTCCGCCTGTACTACCAGATGCTCATGACCAAAGTCTACGGACGGGTGCCATGAACGTCTTCCGTTGGCGACGTCTCTTCCTGAGGGCCCTCGGTCCCGCACTCGTCTGCGCCGCGCTCGCGGGGTGGGGCGTTTACTTGCTGACGGCCGCCGAACGACCAACCTACCGGAGCCAGGCCCTCCTCGGTACGGGCGTCATGACCGGGACCGATAAGGCGGGCTACGTGCGCGACCTCGTCATCAATGAACTGGAGGGCATCCAGAACCTCGCCAGTAGTTTCGAGACCCGCGAAGAGTTGGCTACGCGACTCCTGGCCACCTTTCTGGCGCTGCGCGAGCCTAACCCCGCGGTCATATCCGCGCGCGCCTACGCCGACCTATCCGACGAACTGGACCCCGGCATCGTCCGTCGCCACGCCCACTCCGGCAACGAGGAGCTGATTTACTACAGCCTCGTGGCCGAGCGCGATTCACTGCGCCAATACGGGGAGGTCAACGCGGAGCACCCGCTCATCGAACTGCTCTACGGCAAGAATGAACTCGTCGGCATCGCTCACCTCGGTACCGACCTACGCGTCAGCCGCCAGGGGATGAGCGATATCCTCGAGGTAAGCTACTCTACCGTCGATGCGGCTTGGTGCAAGCGGACCCTCGACACGCACATCAAGATCTTCCTCGCCTCGCACGAGGGCGTCAAGCTCGACCGGACCGACGGCGCGCTGGCCTATTTCCGCAGCGCCACCGGCGAGGCCCGTGCAACGCTCAACGATGCCGAGGAGCGCCTCCGCAATTTCTCGGCAGATAACCGCATCATCAACTATTACGAGCAAACCCGCGCCATCGCCACGCAGCGCAAGGACGTCGATCAGCAGTACACAGAGGAGCTCATGCGCGCCGCCGGTGCCGTAGAGGCTATCCGCAGCCTCGAGGCCCGCCTCGCCGACCGCGTCAACCTCGTTAAGCTCAACCACATCATCGACGAGCGCCGCCGCGAACTCTCCGAACTCGGCCGCCAGGAAGCACGCCTGCTCGTCATGACCCCCGACTCCACCCGCGGCGGTAGCGCTGGGGCAATCTCCAAGCTCGCGGCCAAGCAGGCCCAACTTCGCCGCGAACTCTCGGAGGATGTGGTGCGGCTTCAGGGCGTCTACCAAGGGCCCGAAGGGATTGAACTGAGTCGCCTCCTCAACGAGTGGATAGCCGCCGTACTCCAGCGCGAGAGTTCGGGGGGAAGGTTCAGGTGCTCGACCAGGCCAAGCGCGACTTCGATACGATGTACGAGTCCTTGGCCATCCAGGGCTCCACCCTAAAAAAGATCGAGCGCGAGGTCCACATCGCGGAGGAGGACTACCTCGAGAACCTCACGAGCCTCAACGACGCCCTCCAGAAAGAGCATGCGTCGGCTTCGAGTTCTGATCTGCGCCTCATCGATGCGCCTACCCTGCCGACGCTTCCCGAGCAGTCGAAGCGCTTGATGCTAGTCGCGGCCGGCGGCTTGCTCGGGGGGGCGTTTCCATTTGTGCTCGCCATCGCCATGGAGTTGCTGTCCGGGGGCTTGACGAGTTTCGAGGAGGCCGAGCGTCGCAGTGGTCTCAGCGTCGTTGGAGGGGTGGCGCGGTGGAGTACGGTGAGGAAGGTTTTGCGGAAACGCTACCGAAAAAGCCTCGACCTGATGACCGCAGACCTGCTCTGGCAGGGCATCCGCTCTAAGACCGGTAAGGCCAGCGCACGGCATGGCCCTCAGCTGCTCACCGTTACGAGTTTACAGCCCGGCGCGGGTAAGTCCCACGTCACCGAACTCCTCGCCCAGCGTCTCGCCGAGCGGGGTTTCCGCGTTGCCGTCATCGCCGATCGACCGGGGGGGCTCTCACCGATGCCCTCGCTCGACGTGTACATCGCCAGTGTGTTGGCTGCCGACCCGCAGGCGCACCCCTGTGCGTTGTGCGGCTTGCGCCAAAACGAGTGGGACGCCTACCAGATCGTGCTCTGGGAGCTCCCCGCAATCGCTACCGGCCGTCTCCCCGTCGATCTCGTGCGCCAGTCTGACGAGGTTTTGCTGATTCACCCGCCGAGTAAGGGGTGGACCAAGGGCCACGAGTCCTCGACGACCCTTCTCACCGAGGCCTTCGGTCGCAAGCCGCTCCTCGTACTCAACGGCATGGCCGCCGATGTCCTTCTCAACCTTTGGGGGGCGTCGTGGGGCGAGTTGCGGAGGTGGGCACAGGGTGCGCCAGCGATCCAGGTGCACCCGCGGCGCGTCGCTGCGGTGCCGCCTGCGACACAAGACCCCGTTGCGGTCGAAGCGCCTGCTCCTGTTGATGAGCCGCAGGCATTGCCGGGGCGCACAGCGGACGCCAACTCCTGGGCTACCGCCCTCGCGCAGCACGCCGCCGTACCGTCCGCACAGCCCCAGCCCCTACAGGCCCAAGGCAGCCTTCTCAGTGAAGCGCCCGTCCAGGCGGAGCGGCCCCTGGCACCCCCGCCACCTACCTCCTCCTCCTCCTCCCCCTCCTCCTCCTCCTCCTGGGAGGCCAACCTGCTCGGCTCATGATGGCGACCCGAAGCCTTCGTGACGCCAAAGATTGGCTAAGCCATCCGGTGGGTATAGCCGGTATCGTGCTCACCGTCTTGGCCGTCGTCGCGGTAGGTTTCAAGCTCGGGCTGGCCGGCTCCCTCGCGCTCACGGTATTGCTGTACGGCTTGCCGACCCTCCTGCTCATTGTCCGCTACCCGGTGCTCAGCGTGTACCTTTTGATCGCCGTCGGATTTTTCTCGAACGGGCTCTCCCGGTACGTCAACGCCCCCTGGGGTCTGCTCGTAGATGTGCTCCTGGTGGTGGGGTGGCTGGCGACGCTGGTCCGGCGATTCCCGCGCAACTACGACACGCCCGGCGATCCGAGGCGTTGGCCCGAGTTGACGCAAGACGGCCTCGTGCTGTCGTTTTTGTGGTTCGCCTACCTCATCCTCGAGATCGCCAATCCCGAGGTGCAGAGTCGCGAGGCATGGCTGTACTCTATGCGGGCGGTTGGGCTCTACCCCGTGCTCGCCGTCGGACTCGGGTACCTACATCTGCGCGAGCGCCACCAGGTGCGAACGATGCTGCGGATGATTCTGCTCTTCAGTGTCATCGGGACTTTGTGGGGCATTCGGCAGAAGTTCTTCTTCCTCGATGCCGCCGAGGAGCACTGGCTCTACGCCGAAGACCACGCCCCGCAGCACGTCCTGTTTGGCGTCTTGCGAACCTTCTCCTTTTACTCCGACGCGGGGCAGTTCGGGGCCTCGCAGGCGATGGTGCTGCTCATGGCGGGCATCTTGGCGATTCGGCCGCCGTCGGAGGGGGCGCGGGTCTTCTACATTACCGCTGCGGTACTGTGTTTCGTGGGCTTCGGCATCTCGGGCACACGGGGGGCACTGGCCGTGCCGGCGGCGGGCGGGATGATGTACTTATTGGTCAGCAAAAACGCGCAAATCTTCCTCCTCGGGGCCCTCGTCATGGCGATGAGCTACGGGCTATTGCGGTACACTTCGGTGGCGAGCGGCATACAGCAAGTACAGCGGATGCGCTCGGCGCTCGACCCGGAAGAGGCGAGTCTGATGGTGCGCCTCGAGAACCAGGAGACGCTGCGCCACCACCTCGAGGGCAAGCCGTTCGGCGTCGGGATTGGAGCAGCCGGATTTTGGGGGCTGCGCTTTACGCCGAATACGATCTGGGCCAATACCGCGACCGACTCTTACTACGTGCGACTTTGGGTAGAGGCGGGGGTGATTGGCCTCGGACTGCACCTGTTCGTACTCGGGTACGTGCTCGGGGCGGGAGCCTACCGCGTCTGGCACACCGCCGACCCGGTGTTCCGCCACGAGCGAGCGGCGATGCTGTGCGGCTACGCTGGCATACTATTGGCATGCTACGGTAATCAGGTCCTCAGTCAGTTTCCGACTGCGCTGATCGTGTATTTCGCGATCCCGGTAGTGCTGTCGGACCGCTGGGCGGAGGAGCCTCGACGACAGCTATGATACACACACTCACCTGGGTGGCATACAGCCTCCTGTGCCTCGCGACCGCCTACCTCGCCTTCGGGGTCCTCTACCAGCTCTTCTACGCAGTGGCCGGCCTGTTGCCTGCGCCAGAGCCGGCACCGAAAGACGCCAAACTCAGGCGCTTCGCCATCTTTATTGCCGCCTACCGCGAGGACCGCGTCATCGTCGAGACAGCCCGCAAAGCACTCAAGCAGCGGTACCCGAGCGAGAGTTTCGAGGTTGTCGTGCTCGCAGATCAACTCCGGCCCGCGACCCTCGCCGAACTTCGTCGACTCCCGATCGAACTCGTCGAAGTCCGGTTTTGCGAAAGCACTAAAAGCAAGAGCCTTCGGGAAGGGATTCTCGCCATGCAGGGGCAAGATTTTGACGCAGCCCTCGTGCTCGACGCCGACAATCACATGGCCCCAGACTTCCTACTGGAGGCGAATAGGTATCTGGCGGCTGGCTTCCGCGCGGTACAAGGCCAGCGCACCGCCCCCCCGCAAGGGCTCAACGAAACCGCGGCCTGGGACGCGATCTCGGAGGCGGTCAACAACCACATCCTCTGCACCGGCCACCACGCCGTCGGGCTTTCCGCGCGGCTCGCCGGCTCGGGCATGGCTTTCGAGTTTGACCTCTTCGACGAGGTCATGCAGGAGATCAACGCGATCGGGGGCTTCGACAAAGAACTCGAGTTGCGGCTCACGCAGCGCGGCGTCTCGATTGGCTACGCGCCGCGGGCGATCGTCTACGACGAGAAGGTCTCCTCGCCGGAGGTGTTCGCCAAGCAGCGCGGGCGGTGGCTCGCGGCACAGTACACGTACGCCGGGCGCTACCTCGGGCCGGGGCTACGGGCGCTGTTCAGGGGCCAGTTTGACTTCGCGAACAAAGCGCTACAGATGGCGCTCCCGCCGCGGCTCCTGCTGCCGGTGGCGCTCCTGGTTGCGATGACGCTCGCGCTGCCGTTCTCGCTGGAGTGGAGTGCGGTGTTCGGGAGCTTGTTTATTCTGAACGCGGCCAGTTTTGCGCTTGCCATCCCGCCGTCGCTGTGGCAATCAGCTTCGTGGATGCTGGTGTCGGAGTTGCCAACGCTCGTGTGGCAGGCCTGTCGTTCGGTGGCGATGATCCCGGCTTCCGCCAAAACCTTCTACCACACGCCGAAGGGGGAACCAGAAGTGTTGAAGGCGAAAGGGTGAAATAGTGAATGGCCCTGCAATGTGCACCTCTTACGCGGTAGCGCCTTCAACACTTCCCTTTCCACCCCTTGATAAGTAGATAAATGCCCTGGCACATCCTCATTTGGTTCCTTCTCGCCGGAGTAGTGGTCGGTATTTGGCGGGCAAGCGTCAAGAAAGACGGTTGAGTGGCGTGGTGGCCTAGCTTTTGCAGGTTGAGACCTGTGCACCTTCTCTTCGTCTGCAAGTCCCTGCCATACTCCTTTAAGGGTGGCATCCAAACCCACGTCTGGGAACTTACCCGACACCTCATCGGGAGGGGTTGCCGCATCACGATCCTCACGGGGGGGAGCCTCCGACGTGGGACCTACACCGAGACCCAGGAGGGCCGCGAGATTATTTTCTTGCCGTATTTGCCGGGGCGGCGTCTGCCTTGCCTCCAGAAGACGACCGAGGACGTGAGCTTTAATGTGATGGCTTTCCTCTGGCTCCGTAAGGAGGCTAGCAAGTACGACTGTGTCCACGTACAAGGGCGATCTGGGTGCTTTTACGCGGCACATGCTCGACGGCGTCCGGCACCACCGGTGCTGAACACGTTTCACCGCTTGCTGTCTATCGAGTACGAGTACGATGGCCAGGCGACAGGGCCTCTAGACGCCTTTCTTCACCGGCGCATCATGGGTTTTGCGGAAACGCGCGCCGCCCGCTACTCCGACCGAGTCATCGCCGTGAGCGAGGAGATGCGCCGCGAATTGGTCGACGCCTGCCCGCGGCACCTCGCCCCGGTGCGCATCCTCCCCAATGGCGTGAGCCGCGAGTTCGGCAAGCCCGTCTCGATCTCTGACCCGAGTCAACTCATCTTCGTCGGACGCCTCGAGCGCATCAAAGGAATCTACTCCCTCCTGGACGCCATGCAACGCGTGGACGATAGCATCCACCTTAAAATCGTCGGCGACGGACCGGAGCGCCGTGGGCTAGAACGCCTCATTCAGCGTGACGCAAATCTCAAGCGGCGCGTCCACCTACTCGGCGACCAGGACGCAGACTCGGTGCGCAACTTGATTCAGCGTTCGCACGCGCTGGTGCTGCCGAGCTTTCACGAGTCACAAGGCATCGTCTTGATCGAAGCCGGGATCTGTGGGCGACCCGTAATCGGCGCTTCGGCCCCGGGCATCGACGAGGTTGTGGTGCACGGGCAGACGGGACTCCTCTATCCGCCGGGAGACGCGCACTGCCTCGCCGTGGTCATCGACCACCTCTTCGCCAATCCAGACCTCGCCCAGCGCCTAGGCCGCAACGGGCGTAAGCGTGCTGAGGAAGTTTACGACTGGGCGCAGATCGCCGCCGACACACACGCGCTCTACGAAGCGCTGGTCAAGGGTACCGGTACGCCGGAGACCCGCACGACCGAGGTGCTTCCTGCACGAGTCTCAATGGAAGCACTGCACGTCCGCCACGAACTCCCCGCCGCCGTATGAACGCGACCTCCTCCCCACTCGCCTGGCCGAAGGTCTCCGTCGTGACGGTCAACTTTCGCCAAGCGGACGTCACCGCCGACCTGCTCGATGATCTGCGGGCGTGTACCTACCCCGACCTCGAAGTTGTGCTCGTCGACAACGGAAGTCTCAGCGATGAGTGCACACGCTGGAACTACCATTGCCCCGGCATCGTCCACGTGCGTAGCGAAGCCAACTTGGGTTTCGCCGGTGGTACTAACCTAGGCATCCGCCACGCAAAGGGTGAGCTAATACTCCTCCTCAACAACGATACTTTCGTCGAGCCGGGCTTCTTGCAGCCCATGGTAGAGGTGCTGCTGCGCCACCGGGCCGTCGGGATGGTGAGCCCGAAGATCCTCTTCGCCACTCCCGCGGGGACGATTCAGTACGCCGGATCTTTTATCGGACAGCCTTTGCTGGGCCGTGGCACACAGATCGGCCACCTCGAGGTCGACGGTGGTCAGTACGACGACACGCGGCTCACCGACCTCCCGCACGGTGCGTGCATGCTCGTACGTCGCGAGGTGTTCGAGCGCATAGGTCTCCTGCCGGAGTTCTATTTTATGTACTTCGAAGAACTAGACTTCGCAGTAACCGCCAAACGTGCTGGCTTCGAGACGATGTACTGCGGGGCGACGAGTATCCGTCACCGGCAGAGCGTGAGCCTCGGTGTCGGGAGCCCCCGGAAGACGTACTACTTGCACCGCAACAGGCTGGTGTTCTACCGACGGCTACTTAGTCGAGTGAGCTACGTTTTCTTCCTAGCGTACTACTTGCTCGTCGCGCTGCCCATGAGCGTCGTGCGCTTCGTGCGCCAAGGCCGTCCCGATCATCTCCGCGCGCTCGGCGAGGCACTCGATTGGAATGCCAGACGGGTCGTGAGTAGCCGTACCCGCGAGCCGCTCGCCCTCCCTCACCTGAATGCTCGCGACGTATGAACCGACACCTACACCGAGTCCGAGAGCCTTTTGCCGCACAGGGGTACGGCGGTCTGCACTTAGCGTGGAAGACCTGCCAGCGGATCGTAGGCCTGCTCGTAGCCTGGTCGTGTGCGAGGGTCTACCTACGGGGCGCTCGTTCGCTCGGGCGGCTGGTCTTCGCACACGGCAGACCCGACATTTACCTCGAACGCGCCGCGGAACTTCGCCTGGGGGAAGACGTGCGGCTCAACGGCGAGATCCACCGCACGCGCCTCAGCGTGCGGCACAAGGCTCGTCTCGTGATTGGGGACCGCGTGCTCCTCAACGGCTGCATCATCGCGGCGAACACCGAGATCATCATTGGTGACGGCGTGACGCTCGGACCGTGGGTGCACCTCATGGATGGTGACTTCCACGGGATAAACGACCGAAATGATGCAGCCGCCAATCGCCCGATCATCATCGAGGACGATGTTTGGCTCGCCACCCGCGCAATGGTGCTCAAAGGCGTGACCATTGGCCGAGGCGCTGTAGTGGCTGCGGGTGCGGTGGTCACGAAAGATGTCGCGCCGTACACGTTGGTAGCAGGAGTGCCCGCTAAGGTGGTGCGCCGCCTAGAGGGCTATCGCGAGGAGGTACATCAGCGCATTCCTGGCGTGGTAGCGTAAGGGCATTACCAGCACTCGCTTGCTCTACGATTTAGTCTACTCCTCAGCTTCGGCGAGCGCGGCTGCTTCGACGGCTCGTGCTACGTTCCAGGCGACCTGCTCGTTGAGACTGGCGGGGATGACGTACTCTGGGCTAGGCGTCCGGACCATCTCGGCGATGGCCTCGGCAGCGGCGAGCTTCATGGCGGTGGTGATGCGTTTGGCGCGAGCATCGAGTGCCCCCCGGAAGATACCTGGGAAGCCGAGCACGTTATTGACCTGATTGGGTAGATCCGATCGGCCAGTGCCAACGACCATCGCCCCACCGGCGATCGCTTCGGCGGGCATGATCTCGGGCGTTGGGTTGGCCATCGCGAAGACGATTGACCGCGGGGCCATGGTGCGGATGTGCTCGCGGGTAAGTAAGTCGCCCTTCGACACGCCTATAAAAACGTCTGCGCCCTCGATGGCCGCGAACACGTCGCCCTCGCGGTGGAAGCGGTTGGAGTACAGGAGCGCTTCGGCCTTGGAGGAGTTTAGGTCGGGGCGGTGCTTCCCGATGATGCCTTTCGTATCGCAGAGGATAACATCGGCTACCGGCTCGAAACTTACCGCCCCGCCACCCGTACCGTCGGTCCCGAGGATGAGCTTGGCGATGGCGATCCCGGCCGCGCCCGCGCCGTTAATTACCACTTTGAGATCGCGCAACTCCTTCCCGACCACCTTGGCGGCGTTAATGAGCGCGGCGAGCGTTACGATGGCCGTGCCGTGCTGGTCGTCGTGGAACACGGGGATGCCGAGGTCCTGGAGGCGCGATTCGACCTCGAAACTGGCAGGTGCGGCGATGTCCTCGAGGTTGATGCCGCCGAACACGGGAGCGATAATCTGGCAGGTCCGCACGATCTCGTCCACATTTTGCGTGTCGAGGCAGATCGGGAAGGCATCTATGTTGGCGAAGCGCTTAAACAGGAGCGCCTTGCCTTCCATCACGGGGATGCTAGCGAGCGCTCCGATGTTGCCGAGACCGAGCACCGCCGAGCCGTCCGACACAATAGCGACGGTGTTGCCCTTGATGGTGTAGTCGTACGCTTTCTCCGGGTCGGCGGCGATATCGAGACAAGGCTGCGCGACGCCGGGTGAGTAGACCAGCGATAGGTCGTCCTTGGTACGCACGTCGATTTTTGGCGTGACGCGAATTTTTCCCCGCAGGGCACGGTGGAGCGCGAGCGACTCGGCGTAGTAATCCATGAGGGGGAAGGTAGGGCGTCCTTTGGCCTTGCCTAGACAGTCATGATGTCCTTCTCCTTTTTGGCGACCGTCTCCTCGATGCGGGTGGTGTGGCCGTCGGTGAGGTCTTGAATGGTCTTTTCCTTGGCCTTGCCCATGTCTTCGGGGTAGCCGTCCTTGACCTCCTTGGTGATGACATTATTGGCGTCGCGGCGGGCGTTGCGGATGCTGATTTTTGCATCCTCACCGTAGGCCTTGGCCTGCTTGGCGAGGTCACGACGGCGCTCCTCGGTGAGGGGGGGGATGTTAATGCGGACGGCCTCGCCATCATTCATGGGGGTAATCCCGATGTTGGACTCGAAGATGGCGCGCTCGATAGGGGCGAGCATCGATTTCTCCCACGGTTGGATCACGAGGCTGCGTGCGTCTCCAGAGCTGATGTTGGCCACTTGGCTCATCGGCGTTGGCGAACCGTAGTAGTCCACTTTGATGTCTGACACCAGGTCGGCCGAGGCCTTGCCGGTGCGGAGGCGTAAGAGGTCGCGCTCGAGGTGCGCGATTGCCTGGTCCATTTGTTCTGAGGCCTTCTCTATAGCGGCCTTGATGTCGTCTCTTTCCATGGTATGACCTTCAGCTGGTCTGTTTCGTGTCCGGCAGTTCGCTGCGGACTGGGTTAGGTCGCGAATATAGCGAGTCGGGACAGCAGTTGCCGGAGCGACACCAGCCGCTAGAACGTATACCGCAGATCGCCACCGTCGAGTTCGATCTCGCCCTTACGTTGCATCACGCGGATGATGTCGTCGACGTAGCGGCCGGACTTCGCCTCCTCGCTATGAAGGAGGATGTAGCTGCGCAGGCCCGACAAGTCGTTGGGGCGGTTGCCGGAACGGATGAGCTTCCGGATGAGGTCCTCGACGAGGGGCTCAACTTCCTGGGCGAGTTCGACGTCGCCTCGCCGCGGCTTAGCGGGCTTTTGGGAGGCTGCTCCGGTTGCCGGCAATGAGCTTACGTCCCAAAGCACGGTACCCCGTACGGGTGAGCTACCGTATGTAGCGCTGCGTCGAGGCTCCGTATCGAGGTCCTCGACCTCGGCGAGATCGCTACCGCCCTCGTTTCTTAGGAAAGAGGTGAGGTCGGACAAGGGCAGGGCATCGTCGTCGTCGTAACGCTTGGCGGTCGACGACTTCGAAGAGGATCGGGAAGGTTTTTCGGTGGGCGAGTTTTGCCGAAAGGCGTCCCTGCCCCCACGATCAGCCTCAAACCTGGCCCCCTTAGGGGAGGCCTCCTGATCGGACGCTGGCTTGGGTTTGATCCGTACGCACCGACGGCCGCTGCTCTGTAGGTGCTCGACAAGGCTATCGAGTTCAGCGGCCTCGGAGAGGATCGCGAACTCTACCCCGGGGTCGACCTGCTCGTGGAGCGTCCCGATGCGGAAGGCCATAATCAGCTTGGCCTCCTCGTAAGTGACCAGACCGGTATCTATCCAGGCAAGGTCGCGACCCATAGCCTGCACCTGACGCACGAGCCCGAGCGGGATCTGCTCCACATCGGCTGGGACGAACACGTAAAGTTTATCGGTGACTTTCTCGAGTTGGCGAAAGCGAACCTCTAGCAGGTCTTCGTAGTGCACGAAGACGAAGCGCCGGACGTAATTCATGTTTGTAAAAGCGTTTGCTGCGGACAGCGCTTCCGGGACGGGGGGAGGCGCGAAGTGTGTCGGGGAAGGGACCAAGGTAGCAGGAGCCAGCCGCCGCGATGCATGTAAACTAAGTTTAATATGTATGTTAACCTTTATTGGGTATGCGGACCCTCGCGGAACCTAGCCCGCCACGCCCAGCTCGGGAACGCCAACTTAGTCCCGGCTGCCGAGCAGCCGAGCGAGCAAGAACAGCAGTTGCGTAACTGCCGCCAGGGCCGCGGCTACATACGTCATCGCCGCCCACCACAAGGTCGTTTTGGCACCTTCGTGCTCGACGCCGACCGCAGTACCCGAGGCATCGAGCCACGCCAACGCCCGGCGGCTCGCGTCAAATTCGACTGGCAAGGTGATCAGGGCGAAGAGTGCGGTGATCGCGAAGGCCGCAATCGCGACGATGAGCAGTGTATTGCCGAAGTAGCTGTTGGCACCGATCAGCATAAAGCCGAACATGAACAGATACTGCTGCAGCTGCGCCGAGACGTTGACCACTGGCACGAGCTTCGACCGCAGCCCGAGAGCCGCGTAGGAAGTGGCATGTTGGACGGCGTGCCCACACTCGTGTGCCGCGACGGCCGCCGCCGAAACGTTGTGTCCGCCGTAGACCTCCGGCGAGAGATTGACGGTCTTATTGGAGGGGTTGTAATGGTCCGAGAGCGTGCCTTGACCCTGTACGATCCGTACGTCCGAGATGCCGTAGTGCACCAGCATCGCCTGCGCGACCTGGGCGCCGTTCATGCCGGAGGCGAGAGGGACGCGGGAGTACTGCGCGAACACGCTGCGCAGCCGCTGGCTGAGCAGCCAGCCGATACCTGCGAAGACGACACTGATTGCGATGAGACCGATGTACATAGACCTCAACAACGCCAGTTCAAGGCTTTCGGATCACGTCCATGCCAGCGTAGGGGCGGAGCACCTCCGGGACGGTGATCCCGTCTGGGGTCTGGAAGTTCTCCAACAGGGCCGCCATGACGCGGGGCAGGGCAAGGGCCGAGCCGTTGAGCGTGTGTGCCAGGCGCTTGTCTTTGCCCTCGCGAATGCGCACGGCCAGACGATTGGTCTGGAAGGTCTCGAAGTTGCTCACCGAGCTTACCTCCAACCACATGCCCTGGGCCGCACTCCAGACCTCGAAGTCGTAGGTGAGTGCACTCGTGAAGCCCATGTCCCCGCCGCAGAGCCGAAGGATGCGGTAAGGCAGGCCCAGATCGTCGAGGAGGCCCGAGACGTGCGTGACCATCTCCTCGAGAGCCGCGTAGCTGTTGTCCGGGTGCTCGAAGCGGACGATTTCGACCTTGTCAAATTGATGCACCCGATTGAGGCCCCGCACGTGGGCACCGTAGCTGCCGGCTTCGCGCCGAAAGCAGGGGGTGTAGGCGCAGTACTTAATAGGTAGGCGATCGGCCTCCAGGATCGCGTCGCGCTGTAGGTTCGTCACGGGGACCTCGGCGGTGGGGATGAGGTAGAGGTCGTCGACGGTGGCGTGGTACATCTGGCCTTCCTTGTCGGGGAGGTTGCCGGTGCCGCGGGCGGAGGCCTCGTTGACGAGGAGCGGCGGCTGGATCTCCTCGTAGCCCGCGGCGGTGGCGCGGTCGAGGAAGAAATTAATGAGCGCACGCTGGAGCCTGGCACCCTGCCCGCGGTAGACGATAAAGCCCGCGCCGGAGAGCTTGACGCCGAGTTCGAGGTCGAAGAGTTGGAACTGCTTACCGATCTCCCAGTGGGGGAGGGCGCCTTCCGGCAAAACGGGCAGCGGGTGTGCAGGCTCGCGGTAGACTTCGTTGTCGTCGGGGGTTTTGCCGAAAGGCACCGAAACGTGCGGGACGTTGGGCAACTGAATCAGTGCTGCCTCGAGGGCGACCTGCGTGGCGGCGTGTTGCTCTTGCAGCGGTCCGAGGCTTTGCTTGATCTCCGCGACCTGCGCTTTGAGGACTTCGGCACCGGCGGCATCCCCGGAGGTCACCTTACCGCCGATCTGGCGGCTGAGCTGGTTGGCGTTGGCCTGGAGGGCGTCCATCTCGGCCTGTTCGGCCTTGCGGCGGTCGTCGAGGTCGAGCACGGCCGTCACCTCGCCGCGGTCAATGCCACGTTTGGCGAGGCCGGCGTCGACGGCGTCCCGGTCGTTGCGGAGGCGAGTAAGTTCGAGCATAGCGGTAGGGTAGGGATTGGGGCGGCGAAGATAGGTGGGTGGCCTTTCGGCAAAACCTTTCTGCATGCCTTCGCGTATGATTGCCGATTGCGTGTAGCTTCGCGCTGCCAAACGGCGAAGTCCTCCCGCACCAGAGCGCACGGTGCGACCGCGAGCACTTGGCCCGCCTTTCCGCCACGAGTAGCGTGGTGACTACAAACTTCCACATACGGCCCCTCCTCGACTCGGCTCTCGTGCCGCTCTCGTGAGTGATCCAAACGTAGCCCCGCGGGGTCGCGTGAGCCGCGTCATTTAAGTATTCATCGTTTTCGGATGTCTGATATCAAGGAACTCAACAGGATGCTCGTCGCCGACCTTCGCAAAAAGGCTACCGGCCTCGGGGTCACAGGTACAGCAAAGCTCAACAAACAAGCCCTCATCTACCAGATCACCGAACGCGAGGGCGGCGGGGGCAAGGGTAGCGACGCTGACGTGAGCAAGCCCGCAACAGCGGCTACCGTCAAGAAGCCAAAGACCGACGCCGAAAACTCCACCCAAACGCGGGGCGACGCTAAGCAGGCTTCCGCCACAACGGCCACCGCCACCGAGAGCAAGAAAGTGACCGCCGAGACCGCCGAGACCGCCGACACCGACGAGGACAGCGAAGCGAACGACCGCGGCAATGGCAGCAATCGCTCGCGACGCAACCGCGGCGGCAGCACCGGCAGAAACGACAACGACGCCGCCAACAATAGCGATAACGACGATCGCCAAGCCGATGGCGGCAGCTCTCGGAACCGGCGCGCGCGCAATCAGGCCGACAATGAGGACGATGCGAAGTCGAATACCTCGACCGACGAAACGTCCGACGGTAGCTCCTCCGATGGCCAGGGCAGCAAAAACGACGACAACGAACGCAGCAATAATCGGCGCAACGATCGCAACGATCGCCGTGGACGCAACAGGCGCGGCAGCGAAGACGACACCGACGGCAACGAGCGCGCAAGCAGAGACAACAATGACCGTAACGGCAATGACCGCAGCGGCAACGACCGTAACAGTGGCGACCGAGGTGGCAACGACGGCGAGTTCCGCAGTCGCCGCGACCGCAACCGAGATCGTCAAAACCGCCAGGACGACAACCGCGGCGATGACGCTGGCAACAATCGCAGCGACGGCAAAGACAACGCCGGTAACACGCGTGAGAATTTCCGCGACCGGCGCGATCGCCGCGACCGCGACAGCAACGATCGTGACAACAACGACCGTGGCAGCAACAACACTCGCGGCAACAACAAAAAAGAGAATACGCCAGACCTGTTCGACGTAGAACTCGACGGCGGCATCGACGGCCAGGGCGTCCTCGAGATCATGCCGGACGGCTACGGCTTCCTGCGCTCGGGGGACTACAACTACCTCGCCTCGCCAGATGATGTCCTCGTCGACAAGGTGCAAATCAAGCGCTTCGGTATTCGTACCGGCGATACGATCCAGGGCAAGGTGCGCCCGCCAAAAGAAGGCGAGAAGTACTACGCTCTCCACGAGATACACTATATCAACGGGCAACTGCCGCGCGACATCCGCAACCGCGTGCCCTTCGACTACCTCACGCCCCTGTTCCCAGACGAGAAGTTCAAGCTCACCGGTGCGCCGCAAGGCAAGGACTACGGTATGCGGATGGTGGACCTGTTCTCGCCGATCGGCAAGGGGCAGCGCGGCCTCATCGTCGCCCAGCCCAAAACCGGTAAGACCTTCTTGCTCAAGGACATCGCCAACGCCATCGCGCGCAACCACCCGGAGACCTATATGATGGTGCTGCTCGTCGACGAGCGCCCGGAGGAGGTCACGGACATGAAGCGCTCCGTCAACGCGGAGGTGATCAGCTCGACCTTCGACGAGCCCGCCACCAACCACGTGCACGTCGCGCAAATGGTACTCGAAAAGGCCAAGCGCCTCGTCGAGTCCGGTCACGACGTCGTGATCCTGCTCGACTCGATCACCCGTCTGGCCCGCGCCTACAACACCGTCCAGCCTGCCTCCGGCAAGATTCTCTCGGGTGGCGTCGAGGCCAATGCCCTCCAGAAGCCGAAGAAGTTCTTCGGTGCGGCCCGCAACATCGAAGGCGGCGGCTCCCTCACGATCCTAGCTACGGCCCTCGTCGACACCGGCTCCAAGATGGACCTCGTCATCTTCGAGGAGTTCAAGGGCACCGGCAACATGGAGCTCCAACTCGACCGTACGCTCGCCAACAAGCGTATGTACCCAGCCATCGACCTGCCGCGCTCGTCGACGCGCCGCGAGGACCTCCTCCTCGACGCCGCCGTGGTCAACCGCGTCTCCGTCCTGCGGGCCCACCTCTCCGACATGAAACCCGACGAGGCCATGAGCTTCCTCCAGAAGCAGATGTACGGTACCTCCGACAACGAGGAGTTTTTGGTGTCGATGAACCGTTGAGAGAGCTCAGAGAGTTCTCAGTGCCAGCTCAGTTCTCAGTTTCCGTCGTGCGTCCCGTCAAGGTGGGCCTACGCGGCAGCGAACTGAGAACTGGTAACTGGTAACTGAGAACTGAGAACTGAGAACTTTTCCGTTCGGCTTTCGCCAAAACTCTTTACATTTGCGTCCCCTTACGGGGAAAAACTGAATAGTCATGAAGCGTACGTACCAACCATCGCGCCGCCGCCGGGTCAATAAGCACGGCTTCCGTACTCGTATGAAGAGCAAGAACGGTCGCCGCGTGATCAACGCGCGTCGTGCCAAGGGGCGTCATAGTCTGACGGTGAGCTCGGATACGCGCCGCGCTAAGTACTAGGTTTCTAGCACGGAGCCTCCGGCTTATTTGTGTCTCACTACCATCGAACGCCAGCTGCTCCTCCGTGAGCGGCTGGCGTTTGTTGTTGCGGATTTGCACGGTCCCGGCGGGCGGCTTCCGCGCTTCCGCGCGGTGCTTGTCGGGACCATGCAGGCGGGCGGCTTCCGCGTTTCCGCGCGGTGACTGTCGGGACTGTGCAGGCGGGCGGCTTCCGCGCTTCCGCGCGGTGCCCGTCGGGACCGTGCAGGCGGGCGGCTTCCGCGCTTCCGCGCGGTGACTGTCGGGACCGTGCAGGCGGGCGGCTTCCGCGCTTCCGCGCGGTGACTGTCGGGACCATGCAGGCGGGCGTCTTCCGCGCTTCCGCGCGGTGACTGTCGGGACCGTGCAGGCGGGCGGCTTCCGCGCTTCCGCGCGGTGACTGTCGGGACTGTGCAGGCGGGCGGCTTCCGCGCTTCCGCGCGGTGACTGTCGGGACTGTGCAGGCGGGCGGCTTCCGCGCTTCCGCGCGGTGACTGTCGTGACTGTGCAGGCGGGCGGCTTCCGCGCTTCCGCGCGGTGACTGTCGGGACCGTGCAGGCGAGCGGCTGCCGCGCTCCCGCGCGGTGACTGTCGTGAATGTGCAGGCGAGCGGCTTCCGCGCTTCCGCGCGGTGACTGTCGGGACTGTGCAGGCGGGCGGCTTCCGCGCTTCCGCGCGGTGACTGTCGGGACTGTGCAGGCGGGCGGCTTCCGCGCTTCCGCGCGGTGACTGTCGGGACCATGCAGGCGGGCGGCTTCCGCGCTTCCGCGCGGTGACTGTCGGGACCGTGCAGGCGGGCGGCTTCCGCGCTTCCGCGCGGTGACTGTCGGGACTGTGCAAACCCGCGGACTCAATACTGCGAATGTATTCTCGCAGACCGGCTCGCGCTGTCACCGAAGCGTGGTCGCCGCGCGGAAGCGCGGAAGCCGCCCCCGCCCGGAAGCGCGGAAGCCGCCCCCGCCCCGGCTCGCGCTGTCACCGAAGCGTGGTCGCCGCGCGGAAGCGCGGAAGCCACCGCCGCCCCGGCTCGCGCTGTCACCGAAGCGTGGTCGCCGCGCGGAAGCGCGGAAGCCGCCCCCGGCCCCGGCGCGTAAGTGCGGAGGCCGCCCCCGCCCACGACACGCGGTCGGCCCAAATATCCTACTCCTCTTAGGCAGCGGATCGCCCCACCTGTGCGTAGTAGCTTTATGCGCGGGACACCTCCCCGGCACTCCGCTATAGCACCAGCTTTACTTCAATCGAATGGACATCGCGCTCGGGAGCACCTACTACGACGAAACCGAAGTCGTCACCGCTTGTACCCGGGGCGAACGCTGGGCCCAGAAAGTCCTTTACGAAGCGCACTTCAGCATGCTCCTGCCGGTGTGTGGCCGCTACGCCAGCAATTCTTCTGAGGCGATGGACCTGCTTCACGAGGCCTTTATTAAGATCTTCAAGAACATTAATCGCTACGAGCCGAACACGAGTCTCGGGGGCTGGATGCGCCGCCTGACGGTCAACACCTGTATCGATACCTATCGCAAGGAGGTCCGCCGCCGCACCGAGGACATCGATACGACCTTCGACCTGAGCAGCGATGAAGCAGATGCGGTAAGCCAGTGCTCCGAGCAGGAGATCCTAGCCGCCATCCAGCAGCTCTCCCCGGTGTACCGGACCATCTTCAACCTCTACGCCATCGAAGGCTTTAGCCACCGGGAGATCGGTGAGCAACTCGGCATCACCGAGAGTACCAGTCGCTCGAACCTCGTCAAGGCCCGTCAGCGCCTCAAAACCCTTCTCGTTACCGTCGAACCCTACCGCTCATGAGCGGCTTCGATGACTTGATTCGCGGCAAACTTGCTGCCGCTCGGCACGAAGGTACGCCCGACTGGGAGGCCCTTGCCGGACAGCTCGATGGTGAGACCTTCGACGCTAGTTTGCGGGGAGCCCTCCCGGCGACCGGCTTTACGACCGCAGCTTTTACCGGTGCGCCAGCTCCTGATTGGGCGGCACTCTCTGGACGGCTCGATGGCGAGGCCTTCGACGGTAGCTTGCGCGAGGCCTTGCCGACCGCTGGGCTTACGGTTGCTGCCATGGGCGGGGCTGTCGTTCCCGACTGGGCAGCCATGCTCGGCAAGCTCGATGCCGCAGCGGAAGCAGACGGAGATGCGTTCGATCGACTCATCTCCCGCCGCCTGGCCGAGGTCGAAACCGACCTGGCCCCCGCCGATAGCTGGCGACAGCTCTCCCACCGCATTGATACTCTCTGGCCGCTGCGCAAGGCTTTCGTCCGCTACCGTGTCCTCGAGATTGCGGCGGCGGTCGCGCTGATCTTGACGTTCGTCCCGCTGTTGCGCGACAATCCCGTCTGGCACCGGAGTACACCTGTGGTCGTGGACGCTACTGGCCGGCAGGGCAAGGCCAACGGCGGTAGTGTAGATGCCGCCTCGACGCCATCAACCTACTCACCGCTGAACAACCTCGCGCAGGCGTTTGGTCTCGAGATGTCCGTAGTAGAGGTAGCTAGCCCCGATGAGATTGCCGCCCTGTTTGGTGCCGTTGCGGAGCCTACCCTACGACTCCAAACTCCTGAAGGAGAGCTCAATACCTTAGTCCCTGTCTCCGCAGCCGGTTTATCGACTGGCGGGCTTTCAGGCGCTGGGATGCTGAACGTCTGGGTTCCGACACCCCCTAGTCCACGTGTGACGGCGAAGGCAGCACCGCGTACTCACCAGCCCTTACCGAGTGTTACGCTTAGTCCGCTGGCGTTGACGGCCTCGAAGCTGGTGATCGCGCCGCCGGCCACTAAGGCCGCGCGTTGGAGTTTTGGCGCAAGCGGAACGTACAAAGCGTGGCAGATCTTTACACCGCTCGACCGCAGTTTCGACCGCGGAAGCGGCACACGGGGCGTAAGCGCCCCACAGATCGGCGGACATGCGCTCTATACCCTCAGCAAGCGCTGGCGACTCGGCGCAGGTGTGGCCATGACCTCGGCGACGTACGGCGCAGGTTTGCCAGAAGTCGTACGAGCCGCCAACGGCACTTCATCGCGTCTCGATCTGTCGGAGCGCTTTCGGAGCATCGACCTCGACATCGCTCAGGCGACGGTCGACGTGCGCTACGGACTTTTGCCTGGTCGGCGAAAGGTGCAGGTTTGGGCGAAGGCCGGCCTCGGGGGCAACGTGTTTCTGAGAACCGACTACGACGTTCAGCGGACGCTCGGCGATCAGTTCGGGTCAACGAATACGAGCACCGAGCCGGACTCCGGGATCGAGGCTGTGCAAGCCCGCCCCGAACCTTCCCTCTCCCGTGATGTCGTCTACAGCCAGGTGAAGGACTTCCCGAGTGGCCTCGTTGAAGGGGGGAGCTTTGCGAAGACCGTGCAGTACTTCGGGCGGCTCGGTATCGAGGCTGAGGCCCGGCTCGGCGAGCGCCTCCGGGTGTTCGGTAGCCTCGACGGGGATTTTGTCTTGCCGCAGCAAGCCGGCTTCGGGCCGAACGACGATCGCTTCGGGGCCGTTGGAGTCGAGTTTGGTGTGCGGGTCTCGCTCTAGCCGAGCGTTTTGGCGAAAGCCGCTCTCGCAATGCGTTTTAGCGAAAGCCGAGTAATGCGTAAGCAAAGCTGAACGATATTGGGCGCCATGAACCTAGCCTTCCACGGTGCCGCACAGCAAGTTACCGGCTCTTGCCACCTCCTCACCCTCGACGACGGCACGAAACTCCTGATGGACTGTGGCCTCTACCAGGGCTACGACAAAGAGTACGAGGATTTTAATGCGACCTGGGCCTTTGATCCGGCCGAGATCGACCTCGTCGTGCTCTCTCACGCGCACATCGACCACTGCGGCCGCTTGCCGAAGCTCGTGAAGGACGGCTTTAAGGGGAAGATCTACGCGACGCACGCCACGCGCAGCCTCTGCAACATCCTGTTGCTCGACTCCGCTCACATCCAGGTGAAGGACGCCGAGTACTACAACAAGCGCAAAACACGCCAGGTCGGGGCTGGGAAGTTTGTGCCGCGCGAACCGCTGTACGAGAAGCCCGACGTGCTCGAGACGATGAAGCGTTTCGTGGCGCTGCCGTACGATCACTTTATGTACCTCACGGATAAAGTCCGGCTCGAATTTCGCGACGCTGGCCACATCCTCGGTTCGGCGACCGTCAGCCTGCGGGTCAACCGCGGCGGCGAGGAAGTGCGAATAGGC
The DNA here is from genome assembly GCA_963837005.1 of Lewinellaceae bacterium. GTDB lineage: Bacteria > Bacteroidota > Bacteroidia > Chitinophagales > Saprospiraceae > CALDTK01. Next base: position 391,882 of record CAWIMC010000018.1, on the reverse strand, counting down.
TTCACGGGCGATGTCGGACGACCGGAGCGCCCCATCCTGCGCGACCCACAGATTATGCAGCAGCAGGACTACCTCCTCTCGGAGAGTACCTACGGCAACCGCGACCACGAGGACAAGCCCGCCGAGAAGGCGAAGTTCCTCAGAATCATCAAAGAGACCTGTGAGGAGCGCGGCGGGAAGCTGATCATCCCAGCCTTCAGTGTCGGACGCACGCAGGAGATCGTGTACTTGCTCGATCAACTCGAAAACGAGCACAAGTTGTCCAAGCGGATCCCGGTATACGTCGACAGTCCACTAGCAATTAACGCCACGACGATCTACGGCAACCACCCGGAGTGTTACGACAAGGATCTTCAGGAGTACCTACTCACCGATCCGAATCCCTTTGGGTTTAACACGTTGCATTATGTGCAGAAAGTGGATGATTCGAAGGCGCTTAATTTTCTGAAAGGTCCGGCGATCATTATCAGTGCGTCGGGGATGGGGAATGCAGGACGGGTTAAGCATCACTTAGCCAACCACTTGCCGGATTCGAAGAATACGGCCTTTATTGTTGGCTACTGCGCGCCGGGTACGCCGGGGGCACAACTGCGCGAAGGGGCGGAGAGCATTAAGTTTTTTGGGGAGCAGGTACCCGTCAATGCCAAGGTCGAGGTGATGGACAGTTTTAGTGCGCACGCCGATCGGGGGGAATTGAGCAGTTTCCTGCAAAACCAGAAGAAGGCGAAGGAGATCTTTTTGGTGCACGGGCAGCTGGATGCGCAGGAAGCGTTTAAGGCACAGTTGCAAGGCGAGGGGCACGGGGAGGTGCGGGTGCCGGCGTTAAGGGAGGTGGTAGAGGTAGGGTAGGGGTCGGCCAGCGGCCGTCCGCTGAGTCTTCGCCCGCCTTGCAAAACCCCTTCGTAAAGGCGAAGCGTTCCCTCCCAATGCTGTCCCGCCCACGCCGCAACCGCCGCTCCTCCGCCATCCGCGCCCTCGTCCGCGAACCCCGCGTCGACCCCTCGCGCCTCGTGCACCCGATCTTTCTCCTCCCAGGTGTGAATCGCCGCGAGACCATCACCCACTTAGCCGACTACCCGCGCCTCAGCGCCGATGAGGCTGAACGCGAGATCGAGGAGATGACGAAGCTCGGGGTTAACAGCTTCATCTCCTTCCCGGCGGTCCCGCAGCAGCACAAGGACACGACGGCCACCTACGGGGCGGACCCGAGCAACTTCTACCTAACAAGTGCGAGGCGCTGGAAGGAGGCCTTCCCCGAGATCTGTTTGATCAGCGATGTGGCTATGGACCCGTACTCCAGTGACGGGCACGATGGCCTGGTCCAAGGCAGTCGCATCCTGAACGATGAGACCCTGCCCATCCTGGCGGACATGGGCTTGGCGCAGGCGGAGGCGGGGTTCGATTACCTCGGACCGAGCGATATGATGGACGGTCGCATCGGGTTTTTGCGAAAGCATCTCGACGAGCACGGACATGCGGAGACGGGCATCCTCGCCTACACCGCGAAGTACGCCAGCGCGATGTACGGGCCGTTCCGCCAGGCGCTCGATTCAGCGCCTCGAGAGGGTTCGGAAGCGCCTACGCACAAGCGCTCCTACCAGATGGACCCCGCCAACCGCCGGGAAGCCCTCCGCGAGATGCGCCTCGACATCGAGGAGGGCGCGGATATGGTGATGGTTAAGCCAGCGCTCCACTACCTCGACATCATCTCTGACCTAAAAGCCGAGAGTCACCTGCCGGTGGCAGCTTACCACGTGAGCGGGGAGTGCGCGATGCTGCTGGGAGCTATCCAGCGCGGGTGGCTCAACGAGGATGCAATCGCGGAGACGATCACGAGCTTAGGGCGGGCCGGGGCGGATGTGATTATCACGTATGTGGCGCGGCAGTACGCTACAATGTTAGCACGCTAGTCCACCTTCTTCGGAAAGAAGTCTGACGGCAGGTGAGCGCGCATTGCCCTAGACTCTCGACTTCTATGCGCGACCGCGCTTGCGGCTTTTGCTGCTCCCAAAGCTTCAGTACGGAAGCTGATCCTAGCTCGAGCTTCGAGCTATTTCGCTCTGGTATTGCTGTCCTAAAGCCAGGGTACGAGTAGCGCAAATCTGGAATGTTGACGATCGAGTCCCTCTCCCATGATCAGGGGAGAGATTTCACGTCTATGCAGGATCGGGCCCCAGCGAGTTGTCGGAAATCTTTGCCACTACCAATCCAATGGTGTCCAACTAGGACGCTTCTAACTCCTCAGATGCGGTGCGTGCGTTGCGGGCTCCGGCCGGTAGCGACCGCCTTCAACCCTTTACCTCTCCACGTCAATACTCTCCCATGAAAGTGAAAATACTACCTCAAACAATCGCCAAGATTTCCCTCCTGCTAAGCTTCGTACTAGCCCTCACGGCTCAGCTCTACGCCCAAACCGGCACTTACGCATGGGCGCAAGAGCTCGCTTCGACCAAGAAGGAGGAGTCGGTCTTCGTCGCGACAGACCGCGTCGGCAACACCTTCGTCGCTCTCACTTTCGAGGCCGAGCTTACCGTCGGTAGTGAAACCTACCCCAAACCAACAGAGAACGGACGGGATGTCATCGTCGTCAAGTACGCCCCTGACGGGACGGTCCTTTGGTCACGTAGTATCAGCGGTCCCGGTGCTCCTAACGTGGGTGGAAGGGGCGATCGCATCACGGGTCTCGCCGCCGATCCCGCTGGCAACGTATACATCTTAGGACACCACGACGCGGGAGGTTCGATCTTCGGCAAACCGGCGAGTGGCGAACGGGGCTTCGTCGCGAAAGCTTCCCCGGAGGGCGTACTCGAGTGGGTCGACTACCCGGTGGCCGTCGCAAATGGATCCCGATTCCCACTCCTCGTTCAGGCAGTAGCCTTCGATTCGGTGGCTAACACGCTCTACGTCGGTGGGGCGTCCAGTGCAGGCGCTTCCCTCAGCTTCCTGCGGCGCTACGCTCCAGACGGAACCCCGAGTGAGCTCATAAGACTCGGACAGCGAGCGGCGATCCTTGCCTTCTCTGGGGATACCTTACTGGTATCGGGTAGGAACGGCGGTAGTTCGAGACTCACGCTCGGGTCCTACAGTCGGGATGGGGCCACGATGCACTGGTTACGCACCTCCAAGCTCGTCTCTGGTGACGACCGCTCGCGGGCACTCGGGATCCGCCCCCTGGCGGACGGCTCTATGCTCGCGATGTTCAGTGCGCCGGGACGGGACATCAAATTCGAGAACGAGCTCCTTTCCGATGGTCCCCTGCTCAATTTCGGATTCGTCTGGCGCGTAGGACCGGACGGTAGCTCTCTCGGGGTACGCGTGCTCAGTGATCAATTTACCCCACCGGTTGACTTTCGTGATTCTATCGACCGCTTTGGGGCAATTACCGTAGGCAACCTCGCCGTCGCAGGTGACAACCGCTTCTTTCTGACGGGCTCGCTGTCGGAGAGCATCCCTTTACGCGACGGTCGCCTCCTCCGCCCAGATGGCGGCTATTCACCGGTTGTGGATGCCACGGATATGCTCGTACTCGAACTGGACAGCGCGTTTACTATCGTCGGGGCTGCCCTCAATACGGGCAACGGTTTCCAGTTCGGTCGCGACGTAGCCCTCGCCCCCGGTGGGGAAGTCTGCGTCGCAGGGGAGTTCCAGTATTTCAGTGGATTTCTTCGCGCCGAACACAGGTTCGGAGATCGAGAACTGCTTGGCGCCGGCGACCGCGATGGCTTCGTGACGAGGGTGCGTACCGGAGAACTCCCGCGGGCAACATCCCTCAGGCCAGGGGGCTTTCGCCAAAACACAAATCTCGTAGCCTCACCTAATCCAGCCCACGAAGTCAGTACTCTAACGCGCAGCGGGAATCTCGGTCAGGGCGAGTGGCGACTCTTCGATGCTGTGGGCCGGGAGGTCTCTCGCGGTACTTGGCCCGCCGGAGACCCGAGACTAGCGCTCCCGCTGAGCGATCTTCCAGTGGGGATCTACCGAGCTGCGTTCAGTTCGTCATCCGAAGCTGGGTCTACCTCTCTGGTGGTAACTCGTTAGGACCCGCAGTTGCGCTTCGATTTTTGTCCTTAGCCAGCATTGCTCGTCGGATCGCGGACCTTGCTACCGGTCGGCCCGCACTCTAGATCGCTGCATGCCGCTAGACGAGGTTTTGCCGAATGGCGACCCGCACCAAACCTGCCACACTATGGACATCCAATTTGCGGTGAAGGGACTTTCGGTGGCTCTCGATCGTGCTCGGGGCGAGGTGATGCAAAGCAGCAATTTCCTTCGTCGACCTACCGGCCACGATGTCGCTGAGCACCTCCCGCTCGCGCGTGGTCAGCAGGTAAGCTTTGCGCTGCGGGTCCATGCCCAGCTCTTGGGCCGGGTCATGGAGCGCATCAGTCACGGCGCTGCTGTAAAACCGCTTACCTGCGCCAACGGCGGCCAGACCTCGAAGAAAGTCACTCTCGTCGTCGGACTTGAGCAGATAACCATCCACGCCGGCGGCCAACAAGGTCTGAACCGTCTGCCGGTCGGCATGCATAGTCAAGATCACTACTTTAAGATCGGGGCATTTGTGGCGGAGCCTGCGGACCAGTTCGGGACCGCCGAGTCGAGGCATGTCTAGGTCCACTACCGCGAGGTCGGGACGGAGGCTCGGGACGGTCTCGAGCGCGGTAAGCGGCTGGGTGAAGGTGCCGACGACGAGATATCCGGTTTCGCTCGCGAGCAGCCGCATCAGACCATCTATGAGCAGCTGGTGGTCGTCAATAATGACGACACGGAGGGGGTCTGCTTCTAAGGCAGAAGTGGGATTGTGCTCCTTCATACCTTCCCTTTTTCTACGCTTGCGGCTATGGGGAAGACCACCGTTGCGCAGGTCCCGCCGCGTTCGCCAGGCTCCCACTCCGCCGTGCCGCCGAAGAGAGCCGCGCGGTGACGGACATTCGTGAGGCCGTGGCCATGGTGCATACGGTCAGGCTCAAGCGCCGACATACCCTCGCCGTCGTCTTCGACGCGGATCACGAGTCGCTCGCTTCGCCGGTAGACCTGAATATCCACGCGCCGGGCCCGCGAATGCTTCATAGCATTATGCAGTAATTCCTGGGTGATGCGATACGCAGCGATTTCCTCCCCGGGGGGCAAACGCGTGGTAGGGAGGTTGTGGTGTTCAAAACGAAACGTTGGCGCGCTCGGCAAGCCCTGCAGCTGTTGGACGAGGTCTGCGATTGCATCGCGGAGGCCCGTATCGTCAAGGGCGCGCGGCATGAGTCGGTGAGACAAGCGACGAACGTCCTCTACGTTTTCTGCGAAGCGGTCCGCGAGTTCGGTGAGTTCGGTTTCGGCTGCCCCCAAGGCGAGTCTTCCGCCACTCAACCTGCGCGCCATATCCCGTAGACGTATCCGTAGAGCCGTAAGGCTCTGACCTACTCCATCGTGAAGTTCACGACTGACGCGATTTCGCTCGTCCTCGGTGGCCGTAATGATTGCGGTCGCGGCGCGCTCACGACCGAGCGCAATTTCGGCGGCTAGACGAGCGCGACTTCTTGAGTAGTAGGCTGCTCCCAGGCCCAGCGCGAGCAACAAGACGCCGGCTCCGAGAGCGAGTTGGAGGTTTCGCCGGGCGACCGTGGCCTCGCGCTCGGCCACTACCGTTTCGAGACGCGCGAGAGATCGCTGCTGTTCGGCGGTGCGGTACCGCGTCTCGAGTTCGTCGACCGCCCTGCGGGTTTGTGCTTCGTCCACCGAATCCGCAGCGGCGCGCGCAAGCTCGAGGTAGGTGAGTGCAGCGGTGACACGCCCGCCGGCCTTGGCCGCGAGGTAGCTTATCTCGTAGGCGTCGCGTCGGTCTTCGGTGCCTCCAGCGCGCTGTGCCCATTCACGCGCGAGTTGAGCATACTCCTCCTGGCGGACGACATTGCCTAATTGTCCGTACGCGCGACTCAGCCCAAGGGCCGCAGCGAGAACGTCTTCTGCTGCTTCGTTCTCGATGAGCGTCGGGAGACATTCGAGGTAAAGATCGATCGCCTCGGCGGCTTTCCCGAGTCCGAGCTTCGCCTCAGCGAGGACGCCCGCGCTAAAGCAGGCGTAGAGTGGATAGTCCAGGGCCAGGTAGCCTTCGCGAGAACGTGACGCATACACAATCGCACTGTCGTACCGGGCCATCTCGACCAAAAGGGACGCGGTGTTATTGGCTACCGTAGCCAAGCCAAAGGCGTCTCCGATGCTTTCGAGTCGTCGCGCAGCAAGATTGTAGTAACGCAGGGCCTTCGTTGTGTCACCGAGGCTCTTAAAGGTCAGACCGACGTTGAGTTGCGTGTAGGCAACGTTGAGGCTATCTCCAGTGGCATCGAAGAAGGCGACCGCGGCTAGGTAAGCCTCGAGCGCAGCGGATTTTCGTCCTGCGCCATCGGAAATCGAACCGAGGTTGAGATAGGCGCGGGCGATATTTAAAGAATCCTTCAACACGGTAAACTGGTCTCGGGCCCTCGAGGTGTAGTCAAACGCGCTATCGTACTGCCCACGATCATACCGATCATTACCGTGGAGCAGCTGCGCCAAGGCCCGACCGGGTGCGTGGTCGTGGGCCCGCGCATAAGCATCGAGTTCGTTGACGTAAAAAAGGGCGCTATCCCGGTTGGTATAGGCCCATGCGCTCGCTAAAGCCTTGTAGAGCGCTATCCGATCATCCAAACCCGCACTCGGGAGGGCTTGTCTGAGGCTATCCGTTTCGGTGGAGGCTTGCGCCAAAACAGGTTGGCTTCCAACGCTGAGACCCGAGAAGATCAAGACAAAGCGTAAAAGTCGCGAAAGCTGCTCCTTTCGCAGTATTCGATTCATCTTCCGGATTTGAGGGGAAGTTAGTCGAAACTCAAATTTCTTAATCTCTCCCGCTCTAAGTCACGTCACCGTTCGTTATATCCGCAAGCATATGGTTAGAATAAGTCCGCGACGCTCTTACATTTTTCGGATCTACCCAACGGTCCACGTAAAGCGCCGAGTCGTACTATTGGAATAGCCTCGCTCTGGAACATACAATTAAATCAGGCCAATCGTGAGCCTTTGTGTGTATGCAGATCAATGGCAAGGACACGAAAGTGCTGAGCAATCAAACGTTTGCTAATCGATAAGCCGGGTTCCACAAAGTAGTCTCGCCACTACGCACTTACCCCCCAAAGCCCCGCTGCCGCATCAGCGCCTCCGGCGTGACTTCCTTCCCGCGGAAGGCCTTGTAGCCGTCCTCCGGGTCGATCGTATTCCCGACGCTCAGCACATTCTCGATGAAGGCCTTTGCCACCGCCGGATCGTAGGCCCCGCCGCTCGACTGCGTGAAGGCCTCCCAGGCGTCGGCGCCAAAGGTGTCCGCCCAGAGGTAGGCGTAATAATTGGCCGCGTAGCCCTCGCCCGAAAACACGTGCGAGAACTGAGGCGTACGGTGACGCATCGGTAGCTCTTTCGGCATTCCGAGTTCGGCGAGCATGTCGCGCTCGAATTGGTCGGGGTCGACGTTCGAAGCATCTTCCAGGGTGTGTAACTTCATGTCTATCAAAGCGCTAGCGAGGTACTCCGTAGTCGCGAAGCCCTGATTGAAAGTCCCGGCCGCCTCGATCTTGTCGACGAGACCCTGCGGGATCGGCTCGCCGGTCTTGACGTGGAGCGCGTACTTGTTGAGGACTTCGGGCGTCGCCAACCAGTTCTCGTGGACCTGGCTCGGGAACTCGACGTAGTCCCGCGGGACGGCCGTGCCGGCGAGGCTCGGGTAGGTCACGTCCGACAGCAAGCCGTGGATGGCGTGGCCGAACTCGTGAAACAGCGTCGTGGCGTCGTCCCAGCTGATGAGCACCGGCTCCCCGGGGGCGCCTTTGACAAAGTTGGAGTTGTTGCTCACGATCGGCAGGACCTCCTCGCCGTCCATGCGGCGCTGCGTGCGGTAGGCGTTCATCCACGCTCCCGAGCGCTTGCCCTCGCGGGCGTAGGGGTCGAAGTACCAGAGCCCGGCCAACTGGCCGTCGCGCTTGACCTTCCAGACGCGCACGTCGGGGTGGTAGACCGGCACGTCCGTGAGCGGACCTTCGAACTTCAGTCCGTACAGCGTATTCGCCATCCAGAACATGCCCTCGCGCAGGTTTTCGAGTTGGAGGTACTGCTTGACCTCCTCGGCGTCGAAGTCGTAGCGCTCCTGGCGGACCTTCTCGGCGTAGTAGCGGTAGTCCCAGGCCTCGATCGTGATATCGTCGCCGAGTTTGGTGGCGAGGGTCTGCATATCGGCGACCTCTTCCTCGACACGCTGCGTGGCGGCGGGCCAGACGCGCATCATAAGTTCCATCGCGGCGGCCGGGGTCTTGGCGACATTCTTCTCGAGGGCGCGGTCGGCGAAGGTGTCGTAGCCCTGGAGCTTCGAGCGTTGCTCACGGAGGCGTAGGATCTCGGTAATGAGATGGTTGTTGTCGTACTCGTCGCCGTTGTCGCCGCGGTTGTAGTAGGTCCGCCAAACGTTTTCGCGCAAGCCTCTTTCCGTCGAATACGTGAGGAAAGGGTCGACCGACGAACGGGTATTCGTGATCGCCCACTTGTCCGGCTGACCCTTCGCCTCGGCGGCGGTTTTGGCGGAAGCTATAAAGGACTCCGGCAGCCCACCGAGCTGGTCCTTATCGAGGTAAGTGATGTAAGCCTGCTCGTCGTGCAACAGGTTTTGCCGAAAGGCGGTGTAACGCTCGGACAGCTCCTTGTTCAGCTCCGCGATCCTGGCCTTCGTAGGCTCGTCGAGAGCGGCACCCGTGCGCTCAAAGTCGGTGTAGTAGTCCCACACCAGGCGCTGCTGCTCAGCCGTGAGTGATGCGTTCATCGCCTTGTCCTCGTAGATGGTCCGAATGCGATTGAAGAGCTCGGCATTCTGGTTGATGGCGCTCGAGTAGGCGCTGAACAACGGACTCATCCGCTTCTCGATCTCGCGAACCTCCGGCGTCGAGAGGGTGCCGGAAAAGATGCCGTAGTAGTTACCGGCACGCTGCAACTCAGCTCCGGTGCGCTCCATGGCGGCGATGGTGTTCTCGAAGGTCGGGGCGGCTGTCTGCGTGGCGATGGCGTTGATGTCCAAAAGGCCCTTTTTCATGGCGGCCGCGAGCGCGGGCTCGAGGTCGGCGACGGTCACCTTGTCGAAGGCCGGGACGCCGCCGTAGGGGCCGGCATAGGCTTGCGTCGCGGGATTGGTGGCGAGGACGGAAAGGTCGGCTTTCGCCAAAACATCAGGGATGCCGGTCGTAGCAACCTCCGCGGCGGCGGTAGGGGTCGAGGTGTTCATTTGGGTAGTGGACTTGGGTGTGCAGGCGGCGAGGGCGGCCGCTGTTATGAGCGGGAGGGCAATACGCATGATCAGATAAAGGCGAAGCGTCCGATCGTGGTTGCGCAGTGGGCGGCCTAATCGGTCAACTTCTGGATATCATCCAAATCGCGCATGCGTCCAACGGCGGCCTTGGCGCGCAGCAAGTCCTCACGGGCGATAAGACGTAAGTTCAAGCCCTTGTGATCGACCCTCGTCGAGCGCGCGAAGCAGTCGTCGAAGTCGACGCCCTTCGCCTGGGTAAGCAAATCGATCGCGGACGGAGGGACGCCGAAAGAGAATACATCGGCCTGGTTGAGGTCTAAGAACCGCGCTTCCGTCATGTCGAACATAGGCATTCCGAACTGGGAGAAGGCAACACGAAGCCGCTGGTAGTTAACGCTAGTTCGGTTCACCCAAACATCCATATCGCCCGTGGTTCGGTCGTACCCATACAGGATCACGGCGTAGCCACCAAGCAGCATGTATTCGGTATTGCTGTCGTTGAGGGCCCGGATGAAGTCTTGAAAATCCGCACTAAATATAGAGCTCATTCGCGTTCATTCAGTTTGCCCATACGGAAGGCCGCGTTGGCTCTGTCGGTCGGCGGCATATTGTACGGGTCGAGGCCGTGAACCCTACAGGTCCGCACCCAGGCAGCGTTGAGTCGCTCGGAAGGCGTCAGTGCGCGCCGCAGGGCTTCGGATTCGCGGTTGACGTCCTCGATCTTTCCCGACCGAAACGCCGTACGGTCGAGGCGCTCAGAACTGTGTTGTCGCATGTGTGCTAAGGTAGGTCCGCCGCCACTAAAAAGCCCCTCCGCCGACAGATTGTCGAGGGAGGGGCTTTTGGTGCGGGTTAAGCAGAACCTCGAATGCGTGTAACCGTCTAAGTGCGCAGCGATGAGCTGGCGGTCGGCTGCATCGGTGCTTGAACTGCCTTCGCGTGTTGAGGCGGGCGTTATCTCAGGGCTTGCATTGGGGAGAGATCGATACTCACTCAAGCGAGAACAGGATAGGCCACAGCGCTGAGATCTTTTCTAGGCGAAAGCCCACGTAGCCTGCACCATATAGTTTAGTCGCACGCATGAGAAGAGGGAGATCTCTTGGGCATGAGTAACACCATGGATGCAGGGACCGAGATGTCCCAGCGCTGAGGGTGCCACTGCCAGGGTTTACCGACGCTCACAGCCACTTTCGTTTAGTCAGCAGATGTTATCGTTCGGGTCCGTTCGGCTAGACCCATACGAGCTACACATATGTGTGGAATACAAATGCCCGTTTCGCGTCACTGCGAAACGGGCATCGAGAGAGTTATTCACTACAAACCGAGCCTACTGCTTTACGATGCGGTGAGTAGTCGTGTGACTTACATCAGAGATACGCAATTGATAGATAGCAGGCGGCAAACCATCGAGTGATAGTGCACTGGTTGTCCCTGGCGTTACATTCTTAAACTCACGTATGACTCGGCCGTTAGCATCTATCACCGATAATAGAGAGTATTCCCAATCGCTACCTATTGTAAGGTTTATGTCCATGAAAGTTGGTTGGAAAATCCGAACCTCATCTTTGACAGACTTGCTTATCCTAACCTGCACTATTGCGGAATAGGTAAAGGCACCGTCAAGGTCGATCTGCTTTAGGCGTAGTAGTTGTTGCCACTTCTAGGATTATCGTCGGTGAAGGAATAGTTGTTAATTACATAGATGTTCCTGCACCGGCTACCCACCAATATCGAGAACTCGCCAGCGCCAAGCGCACGTTGCACTTCGAAGCCAGCGTTGCTGTCCTCGGTCGCGTCGACCAACTGAGCTTAACGACATTCTCTACACGCGGCGGAGAAGGCGATAAACGTCACGGCAGGCGGTTTGTAGTGCGGCAAATGAAGTTAGCTCTGCTGAGGTACAGTGCGCGACATCGGTTATCGTCAGTATCAGCAGGTTCACCGTAGGTTGAAGCACTTTCTGAAGAATCTGTTGTGGATGCTGAAGAGAAAGGATCGCCGTTGCCCCGTAATAAGAAAAAATTCCCTCCATTGTCCGGATCATAGACTACAAAGAAGTATCCCTCATAGTTCCCTTGCTCAGTCTTATCTGTCAACTGAGTGCAGTCAGTGATCGATCATTGATACAGTCAGATTTACATCTATCTCCGAACCTGGAAAAAACTCAAAATAGCAGTCGGTAGTATAAGTTATGGAATGCTATTAAACAATAAAAATCCGTCCGTGCGCTGTGTATGCATATTACTTCTCCAACCTGAACACCGCTAGCTTACAGCGAATGCATATTCATCTCCGTCCAATCTGATTGATCGCTGGCGAGAATGCTAGTTATCTGTTTAGACACACCCTCACCATCAAGGTGTAGTCAATTTCGCTAACGCTTCCGCACTGAGCGTACAGCAAGTTTCCTGAAATACAAGTTAGCAAGAAGCTATAAGATGCCTAAATCTTGCAAGTGTATATTCTATTCATGTTTACGTTCTGCGTTATCATTCCCGGTGCACTTGCAGTGCACCGGCGGTGGTTTTGACAAATCAAACTATTCAACTTTCTGAATTATCTCGTTCAGAAGTGAAGACCATCGCTGTTATCTTGACTAGGTAGCTGCCAGCTGGAAGCGTACCAGTTTAGCCTCTCCCTCAGTTGACGTCGAAACTGATAATGTTATAACCCCACCATAGGATATCGTATCGTTTCTGCGATGAGTGCGCAGTTGCACTGATATTCGCGTCGAGGAAATCACCATTTGAGTCACGTATGCGTGGCCGATGACCAGACCGTTGCGTTGACCATAGCGTACCGGTACCGAGTTGACCGTCGCCATCGCCATCGCGTAGCCGGCTTCGACCACGTCGTCACAGCCATCGCCGTCGAATCGTAGTCTACGTTGTTGTCGCGAGATCGCTGTCTGCATTACAGCCGGCCACTGCTTCGTACGGAAGAAGACATCGTCGATGGCGAATTCGTTCCCGCCTCCAGATAGAGAGATGTTGTAAACCTCGAGATAAATTCGTATTCGCCCCAGTGTTATGATCGCAACTACCTCGTTCCAAGGTGATCCACTAGCACTCATGGCTCCGGAACTCATGGATACCAACAGGTTACCGTTGTTGTCGAGCAAGCGTACTCCAATTTCCGCTCCGCTACCGCTGCTATTCGCATTAGCAGCTCATACGCCAAACTCGTAGAAGTGTTGGCCTGTAACGTGACGGATTCACGGTAGAAGACACCTTCCAGTTGCGGCCATTTACCGCTAAGTAGGCATCTTCGTCGCTACCTGTGGTATGCCTCGCGCGTAACCACAGAAACCGCCTCAAGTGCCGCCGCACCGTGAAAGTTTGTTATAGCGTAGTTGCCCTCGTTTAAAAAGACTTTATTGTAGGAATAGCCGGAGACGGTAATCCCTCCAGATACGTAGTTCCGGTGATTGTTATCGGATCGCCTGTGGTGGCCTCCGGGATGTCGCCGAAGGTGCCGTTGAACTCGAGCGCGATCTTGCGCCGCCACTGCACTCGACCTCGTCGAGATACCGTCGTTGTCGTCGTCGCGGTCCTTGCGTCGCAGAACCCGTCGTTGTCGAAGTCATCGGCCGTCACTGTGACGGTCGTCTCGCACGTGCTGCTCAACGAGCCGTCACTTACGGTTAAGTCACGTTAGTCGTTCCGACTGTGTAAGTCCGCGGCTCACGCAAACGTGAGCACGTCGCCGTCCGCGTCGTGCTTCCGCCGTCAAAGGCCGCAGCTACCACCATGCCTTCACAATTGGCATCGGCTGCGATAGTCACGGCTGGCACACGCCGTGGGCTGCGTTACAGTTGCTGTCGCCATCGGCCACGGTGACGATCACGTCGCAGGTACTGGTAAGCCCAGCGGCGTCGGTGGCGACGAGAGTGACGATGAAGTCCTGGCCAAGGTCTGCGCAGGTGAAACTCGTACGGTCGCCTGTCTCATACTAATCACTCCACAGTTGTCGTGCTCGTGCGTTAGTTCTTAATCGCCCGTGAACTGCACTTCGTTGCGTCTAGTTACTGTCAAAACCACACACAAAACTACACTCGTGTCTGTATTATAAATAAAATTTTTAATTTATAATAATTATTATTATTAAATTATTAATTTAATTATTTTTATATTTTTTTATATTTATAAATTAATTTTTTATATTTTAATAATTATTTAAATAATTTTATATTTAAATTTAATAATTAATTTTTTTTTAAATATAATTTTAAATTATATAATTAATTTTAATTTTATATTTATACACATTCTTTCTATCATTATTAATATTTCTCTTTATTATTATTACTTATATTACTCATAACACATCTCTTTAAAATTTCTAATCACTTAATTTTACTATATTACACATTCTATCTCATTATACACTTACTTAATTCTAACTTATAAAATTCACATTTTCTAATTATCAACATTTATCACTTTATTTACTATAATACACATTATCTAATACAATTAAATTCTTTTATTTTCTTACAATTTTATTTTTATCATAAATTTTACATTTTATTTATTCACATAAATTTTTTAATATCTTTTATAATTTCATATTATCTTATATACAATTACTATTTATCTTATTTTTATTCAAATTTATTAATCAATTCATCTTAAATTCTATAATTATCTTCTTATTATCTTTTTAAAATTACTAATTAATTATCTTCATATAAAAATTTAATTATCTACGTTACCGAGCGTTGTGCCGGCCGGGATTCTCATCGCACCTCCACTGCCCGCCAAATGTTACGTTATTGAGATTAACACTCCCGAATGCGGCGCGAAGGTTGCGCTACCCGCCACGGTGACTGCTCCTTGCAGATCATCGTCCCATTGCCGCCGCCGAGCGTGCCGCCGTTGGAGTTGATCGTCGTCGCCGACACGAACAGCGTGCCAGTGCCGTTTACGGTTCCTGCGTTGGTCAACGTACCGCTGTTACCCGTATATTTTTGCCGTCCTGAATCGTTAGCGTCGCGCCGGCTCGTTGGTCAAGTCGGAGATGTCGATATTGCCTGCTCCAACCGCCGAAATCGTACCGCCCGAACGATTACGACCGCTACCGTGCTGCTTCCATGTTGTTGCCCGTATGTCGAAAATACCATCGTTGAGAATCGACGCTGCACCCGCGGTCTAGAGTTGCCGCTAACCCAGTTGATCGTCCAGCGTTGGTTAAGTCACTGTTTAAAACCAAATTACCTCTAATCCGAAACGTACCACTGTTGGCGATGTCGCTAAACCCACCGATGGTAACGGTGCCTACGTTTGCGAACGTAGTGCCGGCCGGGATGCTCATCGCACCGCCGCTGCCCGTTAACTGGCGGCGTTATTGAGGTTAACACTCCCGAACGCGGCGCGAAGGTCGCGCTACCCGCCACGGTGACCTCACCGAACATGGTCATTGTACCGTTGCCGCCGCCGAGCGTACCGCCGTTGGCGTTAATCGTCGTCGCCTGCACGAACAACTGCCCGCTTCCGTTCACGGTCCCGGCGTTGGTCAGAGTGCCGCTGATGACCCGTAGCGTTTTCCCGTCCTGAATCGTGAGCGTCGCGCCGGCCTCGTTGGTTAGATTGGGGATGTCAAAGTTGCCTGTGCCACTTGCTGAGATCGTACCACCGGTACGGTTGACGACCGCTACTGTGCCGTTTCCGAGGTTAGTGCCCGTGATGTCGAAACTGCCATCGTTGAGGATCGATGCTGCACTCGTGGTCGAGAGGTTGCCGCTCGTCCATTGAAGCGTAGCCGTATTGACTATGTTGGTATTGAGCACTACGCTTCTGGTGAATGCGAATATTACGTTGTTGGTGATCCTCCGCTGCTATTGATCGTCAAATTGCAACCTGATCAACATCCCCCCGCATCACCGTATTTATTATTCAATAGTTTATGTTCATCGTACCTTGTCTTTTCCACCACCACATTTCACCCTTCGCCTTCCAATTCCCACGTACTATTTGTTCAGTTCCTTCAAACTTCACCGTCCTAATTGTTCCTATTTATCAGCACAGTTCTCCTCCCTCTCTACTCATCTCCACTCTCCAAACTATTTGCTCGTTTATTATTATTCAGCTTCCACTGAGCTTCCAGCTCATCAACACTATGCTCTTCTAATAAGTTACTCCTCGTTAATCACTTAACCACCGTTTGCTCAGCGTATCCGTACCGTTCACACTATCCTCTAGTCCGTGCATTATATTCCACTTCCACTTATATCGTAATTAATCAAATTTATTGTTCTAATTATCACCCATTTCCCTATCTTTAACTGTTTTACTATCAACTGCCCAGCACACTGCCGTACCTGCGTATTACCAAGTTATAACGTGCCTCCGTATACCGTTGTTAATCAGTCTTTATTAACTTTACCAAGCATCCATTCTTACTATTTTCTGCGTTTTCCTCAACATAAATTCTTTCCGTCCAATATCGTTCCCCATTCTTTATCAAGTTTCATTATTTTTCTTACTCCCTAAAAATTCTCCGCTACTTACACCGCTACCGCCCGCTTCCATTTATTGCCGTATGTTAAAGTCCGTTATTAAAATTACTCCAGCGTTCATACCGCCAGCTGTCCAGTTAATTTTGCTCCGTTTTAATCCTGTTCAAGACAAGCTCATCACTATCTCACCGTACCGCGTTACATCCCTGAATCCACCATTATTTCGCTAAACCACTCACATTCTCAGCTTTCCCCTATGCTCATCCTCCCCCTGCCTCAAACTCCCGTTTAATTACGCTCCCAATAATCAATAAATCCGCGCTCCCCACGTACCGCTTTCATTCAATACTCCGCCGCTCCGAACGTTCCCCGTTCTTATCTTCACTCCACACAACAGCGTTCCAGTACCGTTTACTTCTTCATTTCAGCGTACCCCATACCTATATCTTCTACTTATCGTAAGTTCTCCGCTTGTTAGTAGTTCTAATTCACATTCTGTCCCGCTACCACATCTCTAACATTAACACACTACTGCCCCTGCCAACTTCACTACTTTATATTAAACTACCTCTTAAATTACTCCAGCCGTTCATACCCTGTCCAGTTAATTTCCTCCGTTTTATCCTGTTCAATACAAGCTCATCACTATCTCATCGTACCTGCGTTCATCCCTAAACCCACCATTATTTCGCTAAACCACTCACATTCTCAGCTTTCCCCATGCTCATCCTCCCCGCTGCCGTCAAACTCCCGTTTAATTACGCTCCGAACGCATCACAACCGCACTCCCCACGTACCGCTTCTATTCATATACTCCGCCGCTCCGAACGTCCCCGTTCTTATCTCTCCTTGCACTATAGCGTTATACCGTTTACCTCCGCGTTTTAGCGTACCCCGTTTTCCGTAGCTTTTCCCCTAATCGTAGCTCGCCCAGCTCGTTATTATTAATATCTCACAGTCCTGTCCACCCCATATCTACCGCCAACTTACACCCCACTGCCCGCTGATTATTTTATTGCCGTACTCAAAATACCTCTTAATCAATCCAACCTATCATATACCCCCTCCAGCAAGCGTACCATTACCATCTATTAACACTTTTAAAATTTTTTTTTTTTTTTTTTTTTTTTATTTTTTTTTTTTTTTTACAACTATTATTAATCTATTAACACATTTTTAAACAAATTCTTTATTTTATTATTATTCGTGCTCTGATCAATTCACCCTCACCGTGATGTTAACGCATATTTATGTTCATCGTACCTTGTCCACCGCAATTATTACAGCTCACTGCACTCACTACACCACCACCATATCACTCTCCAGAAACCTTTGCGCTGATGTAATAGTCTACACGCTGCCTTACCATCTTCTAAATTCTACGTCGCAAACGTACCGCGCATTTACCAGCAAACAACAAATAAAAAAAATTAATAATATTAACAAACAGTAACTGCATTACACTTATAACGTAAAATTACTCACAGAAATTGTTTAAATATCACACCCTCGTGTGCCACGCTGTACACTTTTAATGAGTCCTTCATCCAGTCTAACTTCGCTTACTTCCTCGGCCGAAAGCGTCGATGCAGACCGATTGAGTTTTTGCGAAAGCGCCTTGAGCCTCGCGCTATCTGAAACGAGGACAGTTGCCTAAACCGCATGACACCAGCGCGAGCTGTGGCCCTTCTGCGCCAGGTGCTCACTTCACACCGGTTGATGCGCCAGAGCGAGAGTGCACGAGTTCAGTTATCGATGCACCCAACCAATCGCCTATAGACCCTCGGACATACAGCTCGCATAGCGGAGGTGCCGGTGCCGGCCAGGAATTCCGCCCGCTACTATCTCGAGCTGATTGTGTAGGAAAGCGCGTCGGTCTACTGGTAGCTGCTGATGATGCAAGTGCCGCTACGCCACGCGCTGTTGTGCTCTGCCAGCGACCAAACAGCTGATGACAGCCATTCCTGCCGCCACGAAAAAGCCCCTCCGCCAACTTGTAGTCAACGGAGGGGCCCGGGGATAGAGTCATGTTTGTATTAGCGCAAGGGCTACTACTGCAACACCACCTCCTGCTGCGCCACCATCTTCCGGATATTGATCAGCGCATACCGCATCCGGCCCAAGGCCGTATTGATGCTCACGCGTGTGAGCGCTGCAATCTCCTTGAAGCTGAGGTCCGCGTAGTGGCGTAGGATGACCACCTCGCGTTGCTCGTCCGGTAGGGCGTCCACCAGTTCACGCACCTTGTCGTGGGTCTGAGAGCGCATCAGAAGATCTTCGGCGTTGTCGTCGTGGCTCTTGAGCACGTCGAAGATGTCGAAGTCCTCCTTCGTATTGACGATCGGGCGGCGCTTGTTGCGGCGGAAGTGGTCGACACACAGGTTGTAGCTGATGCGCATGGCCCACTGAAGGAACTTGCCCTCGTGGTTGTACTTGCCGCGGCGCAGCGTGTCTACGATCTTGATGAAGACCTCCTGGAAGATGTCGTCGGCCTGGGAGTGGTCTTTGACGAACAGGTAGATGCTCGTGTAAATTTTGTCGCGGTGGCGATTGAGCAGCACCTCGAAGGCGTAATCGTTACCGTCTAAGTAGCTGAGGATCAGATCCTGATCGTTCATCTCTTTCGTTAGTTGAATTTCCATGACTAATGTCCGTTGCGGTCGCCCCTAGAGGAGACCTGTATGATTTGGAGGATGGGATTAGTGTAGAAGCTCAGTACGATGCGGTGCGGGTTTGTGTTAAAGGAGCGAGTAGTGGTACGACAAATATAGGGCGGCGCGTTGGCCGCTGCTAGCCCGGGGGCCGGGTTTAACGGTCTGGTAACCGTTCGGGACCCGTTTGACATTCATTAGCTTAAGCCAAAGTAGCACGATCATCTAGCAAGCACCAAGCCAGTGTGCAGAAATGTCGCCGGATGTGCAAGCTGCGGTACAGAATTGGTGAGAAAGGGGCAAGGGGCTTATTGTGCGGAGAGTGCACCATTAGCTGGCGCTAAAGATTTTGACGCGTAGACCGCCCTAGGGGTTTGGACTGGCGCAGCTGTGCTAGTGTCGAGCCCAGCGTACTGCGAGCATCGCGAATCTTGCGTCAAGCTGGCGTCAGGCCCGCCCTTCAGGGAGGCCAATCAGCACGCTAACCTAGTGCTTTTCTCGCAAACCAACAGTTTGTTTTAGCGAAAGCCAATCTGCACCTTCGCCGCCCGCTCGCGGCTTTCGCCAAAACACGCAACTGCGTCACCGCGCCACCGTGTCAAAACTTTGCCTTGCTGAGCGTGTAGCTCCAACGCCACCCCCGAACACCGACCCCGTATGGCTTCCGCCAAAACTGCTCCCACCGCGAGCCCGACTCCAAAGACCGTCAACCAGATCTCCCGCCACGAGATCCACATCCACGGCGCGCGCTCGAATAACCTCAAGAACGTCGACCTGCGGCTGCCGAAAAACAAGCTCATCGTCGTCACGGGCGTCTCGGGCTCGGGCAAGTCGTCCATCACGATGGACACGCTCTACGCCGAGGGCCAGCGCCGCTACGTCGAGAGCCTGAGCAGTTACGCGCGGCAGTTCCTCGGGCGCATGAAGAAGCCCGATGTCGACTACATCCACGGCATCTGCCCGGCCATCGCGATCGAGCAGAAGGTGGCGACCTCGCAATGCGCGCTCGACGGTCGGGACCCTCACGGAGATCTACGATTTCCTGCGCCTGCTCTTCGCCCGCGTCGGCAAGACCTACTCACCGATCAGCGGCAACGTGGTCAAGCGCCACCAGGTGAGTGACGTGCTCGACTTCTTGGGTACGCTTCCGCAAAACACGCGCGTCCAGCTCTACACACTTCTGCCTACGAAGTACGGCGACCGCACGCTGGCCACCGAGCTCGACCTGCTCCAGAAAAAGGGCTTCACTCGCCTCATCCTCGACGGCGAAACGGTCTACATCGAGGAGTTGCTCGAGGCCAAGACCGACCCGCGCCTCGACCGCAAGCTCGACACGCTCAAGGAGGAGAAGATCCAGATCCTCATCGACCGTTTCGTCATCAAGCCCGACGACGAGGAGAACGCCAAGCGCATCGCGGACTCCGTGCAGACGGCGTTTTACGAAAGTGAAGGCGAGGCGATCGTGGCGCCGGAAAGTTTTGCGGAAGCGCACTTCAACACCCGCTACGAACTCGACGGGATGGAGTTCCTCGAGCCGACGCCGCAGCTGTTCAACTTCAACAACCCCTACGGCGCCTGCCCGCGGTGCGAGGGCTTCGGTCGCGTGATGGGGATCGACGAGACGAAGGTGATCCCGAACCAGAGCCTCTCGATCTACGAGGACGCCATTGCCCCTTGGAAGACGGAGGGCGGGACACCTTTCAAGACCAAGCTCGTCCGCCACGCCGAGAAGCACGGCATCAACGTGCACGCGCCCTACGGGGAGTTGAGCCGTGAGGCACGCCGCATCCTCTGGAAAGGCACGCGCGACTTCGACGGCATCACGCAGTACTTCGACGCGCTGGAGGCGAAGACCTACAAAATCCAAAACCGCGTGCTGCTGGCGCGCTACCGCGGGAAGAGCACCTGCCCCAACTGCGACGGCGGGCGCCTGCGCACCGAGGCGAGCTACGTCCGGATCGCCGAGCGTGGGATTATGGATTTAGTGGACCTACCGATTGATGAGCTGCGGGACTGGTTCGGCGGCCTCACCTTCGAGGAGCAGGACCAGCAGATTGCGCGGCGGCTCTTGCTCGAGATCAGTTCGCGCATCCAGTTTATGCTGGCCGTGGGCCTGAGCTACCTCACGATCAACCGCGTCTCCTCTACCCTTTCCGGCGGTGAGACGCAACGTATCAATCTTACGCGGATGCTCGGCTCCAACCTGACGAGCTCGATGTACATCCTCGACGAGCCTTCGATCGGGTCTGCACCCGCGGGACACGAATCGCCTCGTGAAAGTCCTGCGGCGCCTGCGCGACCTCGGCAACACCGTGGTCGTCGTCGAGCACGAGGAGGACATCATCGCGGCGGCGGACTACCTGGTCGACATCGGTCCGGAGGCCGGCGTGCACGGCGGGGAAGTAGTTTTTGCGGGCGACTACAAAGACATCCACCTGGCCGCCCCGGAAAGTCTTACGACGAAGTACATGACCGGCGAGATGCGGGTGCCGCTACCGGAGTTCCGCCGCCAGCCGCGGAAGTGGCTCCAGCTCACGGGTGCAACCATGCACAATGTGGTCAACGTCGATGTCCGCTTCCCGCTGGAAGCGATGACGGTGGTGACGGGGGTGAGTGGCTCCGGCAAGACGACGCTCGTCAAGTCGATCCTCTACCCGGCGCTCAAGGCGCAACTCGGCGAGGCGCACACCGGTCCGGTCGGCTCGTGGCGCGAGCTCAAGGGCGACGTACGGCACATCACGCAGGTGGATTTGGTCAACCAAAACCCTATCGGCAAATCCTCGCGCTCCAACCCCGTGACCTACGTCAAGGCCTACGACGACATCCGCAACCTGATGGCCGAGCAGCCGCTCGTCGCGCGTGCGGGGCTTCCAGCCGCGGCACTTCAGTTTCAACGTCGACGGCGGCCGGTGCGACACCTGCAAGGGCGAGGGCGAGCAGATCATCGAGATGCAGTTCCTGGCCGACGTGCGGCTCGAGTGCGAGACCTGCGGCGGGAAGCGGTTCAAGAAAGAGGTCCTGGAGGTCACCTACCGCGACAAGAGCATCGACGACGTGCTCAACATGACGGTCTCGCAGGCGCTGGCCTTCTTTGCCGACCAGCGCAGCGTTTTGCGGAAGCTACAACCGCTGGAAGACGTCGGGTCTGGGCTACGTGACCCTCGGGCAAAGCTCCTCGACCCTCTCCGGTGGCGAGGCGCAGCGCGTCAAGCTGGCCTTTTACCTCGGGACGGAGTCGACGGCGCAGAAGGTCTTCTTCATCTTCGATGAGCCGACGACGGGATTGCACTTTCATGATGTGCGCAAGTTGCTCAAGGCGCTGAATGCGCTGGTGGAGCAAGGTCACACGGTCCTGGTTGTCGAGCACAACCTGGACATGATGGCGGCGGCGGATTACTTGATTGACTCTGGGGCCGGATGCGGGGCGGCGGGGCGGGAAGTTGTTGTATCAGGGCGAGCCGGAGGGCTTGGTGGAGGTGGAGGAGAGTTGGACGGGGAGGTATTTGGGGGCGAAGCTGTAGGGCGCGCGGCCTCAGAGCTCCGCTCTGGCGCGACCAGCAGTGGCAGACGGGCGCGCCAGAGCGGAACTCTGAAGCCGCGCGCGAAGCCGTCCGGTGGTGAAACTGTCCACCTCAACGTATATTTGGCTACTAAACCTCTCATCGCCATGACGGAGCAAGACATCAAGGCCGGAGCCCTCGCCCTCCCTGCCCCCAGCCGTGCGCAACTTATCCACGAATTGCTCGATAGCCTTAATCAAGGTGGAGATTTCGTATTCGAGCAGGAGTGGATCGAGGAAGTCCGCCGTCGCGCGGACGAAGTCGCTAGCGGCGCGAGCACCATGCTTCCGGTAAGAGACGCCATAGCAGAGGCCAGAGCTCGCTTTCAGTGAGGCCGCTGGAGATCCACCCGCATGCCCGGCGCGAGTTCAACGCAGCGTGTGACCACTACGAGGAGCAAAAGCCAGGCTTAGCCCTCCAATTTATCGATGAGTTCGAGCGCACAGTAGAGATGATCGAAGGCATGCCAGGTCTAGGATCTGTCGTCGCTGATACGGAGCATATTCGGAAGGTGATCATCCCGGACTTCCCATACCATATTATCTATCAATACGATACAGAAGCTACGGCTGTTTATGCAGTGGCGCATCAGAGTCGGCGACCTGGGTATTGGTCTTATCGCTTATGATTACCTAAGCGCATCCTCGTCTCGGTCGATCTTACTAGGACTTAGGAATCGACACCTGGACCGAAAATACGGCCCATTAAATCTTCTTCAATGAGCCGACCACGGGTCTGCACTCCCGCGATGTGCACAAGCTGCTAAAGGCCCTGAACGCGTCGGTGAAGCAAGGGCATACGGTCTTGGTCGTCGAGCACAATTTGGATATGATGGCGGCGGCGGACTACCTCATCGACTTGAGGCCGGATGCCGGCCGGCACGGCGGGAAGTTGTTGTACCAGGGCGCACCGGAAGGATTGGGGGAGGTGGATGAGAGTTGAAAGGGGAAATATTTGGGGTTGAAACTGGGGTAAGGTGGCGTTGGTGTAACTTGCGGTGGCGTACGAGCAATTTGCGCAGACTAAGTCCCACTACCATGGCTAAGGTGTTTGAGGTTATCGTAAGCGCGGATGGCAGCTTACGGCCGCTAGGAGAAGTCGATTTGCCGGCAGGACGTCGACTGTTTCTTAGTGTTGTCGATGATCAGGAGAGTTCCATGGAGAACAGCCTCCTGAGTCAGCAGGCCTTGGCCGAGGATTGGGAAACCGAGACAGAGGACGCCGCCTGGGCCTACTTGCAAGAATGAAACGCGGTGATGTAGCCGTCGTTAGGTTCCCCTTTTCAGACCTCTCTGGGGCAAAACAACGGCCCGCTGTCGTGCTGGCTGATGTCGGACGCGGCGATTACCTGATGGTACAAGTAACCAGCAGAAATTTTGGGGATCCTCTTGCCATTGAGCTACTAAGGTCGGATTTTTCGACGGGGGGCTTACGGCTTACCAGTTTCGCCCGTCCGGGAAAACTGTTCACGGCCAATCAAACGGTAATCGCTAAAACCGTCGGCAGACTCAATAGAACTCGATTCGACGTGATCGTAGATGCGGTGGTAGACCTACTGCGATACCCGTAGTTCAGTGCCATACACCCGCCCCCGCGCCGCCACCAGCCGCCGCTCGATCGCCCGGAGGTCCGGCGCCTCCGGGAGACTCGACTTCGCCGCCGCCGACTCCACCGCCGCGATCTTGTCTCTCGCCCGCGCCAGCAGCTCGTCGTACCCAAATTCGCCCCGCTTGATCGCCAGCAACTCCTCGCGGTTCGGGCGCTCGACGCGGAGCTCCCCGTCGCACAGGATCTCGAGCGCCATGTCGAGCAGGCGAAACGTGTGCATCAGGTTTTTGGCGTCGTAGCCGCCGCCGTGCGCGAGAGTCGAGACGTAGCGCACGTCGTTGCGGCGCTTCACCCAGGCCCAGTACTCGCGGTGCGCGCGACAGTGCTGCGAGTAGCCGTCGGCGTGGTAGACGAGGTGCGCCGCCGGCGCCTCGCCCTTCGGGATGCTGCTGAGGCGCACGGCGTTGGCGTCTTTTGGACCGATGATACCGGTGTAGCCGAGGCCGCGCTCGCCATCGACGAACAGCGCGTACACGTCCTTGGCATGGGGCACCTTGGCCAGACCACACTGGGCTTGGTCGAGCCTGTGTGCCGCCAGCCAGTCTCGCAGTGGTAGACTGCCGGCGCCGCTCAGTACAAAGCAAAAATCCAGCACCGTCTTACGCTGCTGCGGCTCCGGGCGGACCACTTTTTTGTTGAGTCCGCGCGCCTTGTCGATCTGCGACATGGCGTAGCGGCCGAAGGTCTGGGCGCAGAGCCGCGAGAGGAAGAGCTCGGGCGGGAACAGGTCCATCACCTCGTGCCGCACAAGGATGTGCCGCGCGGGCGTGGCCAAGAGTTCGAGGATGTTGGGGTTGTTTTTGGCGGCCAGTTCGACGAAGCGCCCGAGTTCGTAGTAGACCTCGTCGTTGCGCTCGTCGCTGATTTGCGCGTCGAAGCCGAGGCCGTACAGGGTCTTT
The DNA here is from genome assembly GCA_963837005.1 of Lewinellaceae bacterium. Lineage (GTDB taxonomy): Bacteria > Bacteroidota > Bacteroidia > Chitinophagales > Saprospiraceae > CALDTK01. The sequence continues at coordinate 367,397 of CAWIMC010000018.1, read as the reverse complement.
TGGGGCACGCAGAACACACCCCGCCGGTCCTCGTCCGAGGTCTCGGTGGCGAGCCCGTAGGCGTGGCTGCCGGACACACAGTCGTGCAGGAGGATCGTGCCGCCGTCGCGAAGTTCGGCGAGGGTCATGTCGGGCGCACGTGGGGCGGGTTTTGCAGAACACTGCGGAAATAGTCATCGAGCACCACGGGCGATGGCTGCTCGACGAGGGGCACGTCGGCCTCGGCTAGGTAGGCGAAGGACTCCGTGACGTACTCGCGGAGCAGGGCGGGGATCTGTTCGACGTGGCCTTCGGCGACTTCGCGTTTCCGCAAAACCAGCTCGTCCACCGCCCGCGACACGTCCGGATCCTCGAGCATGACGCGCAGGGGCGCGAAGGCCATCGGCGGCACCGTGCGGCGCTCGGCGATCCAGCGGGCGGCCAGCAGCGGGCGCAGAACGTAGAAGAACTTCTTCAGTTTGCCGTAGCCCTCCGCGTCGAAGTTGCCCCAGCTCTGGCGCGCCAGGCCGCGGTAGTGATTGAGCATAGTTCGGGGCTGGAAACTGGCCTCGGCGAGCGTTAAGAGTTTTGCGAAAGCGTCCTCGTCCCCGGCGTAACGAATCGGCGACTGGAGCCACTCGGCGGGCGTCGCGTTGGACTTGCGCAGCAGGCGCAGGAACTTGCGTAGGTCCCAGGCCCCGAGGTCGAAGTCGCCGTCGAGTCGCGTGTAATCCTCCGGGGGCTGCGTGACGGCCAGGTAGCGGTCTAGCGGTCGCACGAACACCGCGCGCACGTCGAAGTCGCTGTCCGGCGAGGCGAATCCCCAGGCGCGGCTGCCGCTCTCGACGGCGAACAGGACGCGGGAGTCGTGCTGCTGCTCGAAGTCAACGAGTCTACTGCGAATGGTTTCTGTATTCATGGCTATGGCTTTTGTGGGGCCACGGCGGCTTCCGTGCTCCGCACGGGCCGTGGTCAAGGGGCGCCCGTGCGGAGCACGGAAGCCGCGCCCTGGCCGTGGTGAAGGGGCGCCCGTGCGGAGCACGGAAGCCGCGCATGGGCCGTGGTTAATGGGGCGCCCGTGCGGAGCACGGAAGCCGCGCCCTGGCCGTAGTTAAAGGGGCGCCCGTGCGGAGCAAGGAAGACGGCGAGGCCTTTGATAGTCTCCCATGGCCGAAAGAAAGCGATGCAGACGCGAAGACATAGCGCTAATCTCGCACCGGAAGGGCAAAACACTCACCTTTCGAACAGGAGTCAATACCCTCGCGGCTGCTCGGTGCACCGGCTCGCGTGCGCGGCGGCCAGCCTGCCTCTCCGCCCTCGGTGCCGAAGCGCAGCGCCTCCCCACCTCGGTGTAAAAACTACCCTCCACGAACGGGCCCGTAATGCCGCCGTTACTCACTTACCCTCCGTCTCCAACGCTTATCTCGCACCGGAAGGGCAAAACACTCACCTTTCGAACAGGAGTCAATACCCTCGCGGCTGCTCAGTGCACCGGCTCGCGTGCGCGGCGGCCAGCCTGCCTCTCCGCCCTCGGTGCCGAAGCGCAGCGCCTCCCCACCTCGGTGTAAAAACTACCCTCGCCGAACGGACTCGTAATGCCGCCGTTACTCACTTGCCCTCCGTCTCCTCGGCCTTCTCGTTGCCCTCCCCGTTACCCTCCCCGTTGCCCTCATCTCCCCCTCCCCAAACGCCTCCAACTCCTCCTCCGAATACGCCCACTTCGTAATCACGGCGTACAAATAAGGCACCAGCAACACCACCCCGATCGTGCCCATGATCGCGCCCCCGATCACGACCCACCCAATGGCCTGGCGTGAGTTGGCCCCGGCGCCCCCGGCCGTCACCAGCGGGATCATCCCGATGATGAACGTGGCGCTCGTCATCAAAATCGGGCGGAAGCGCTGCCGCGCCGCCTCGCGCGTCGCCTCGACGATGTCCATGCCCTCCTCGACGCGGAGCTTGGCGAACTCCACGATCAAAATTGAGTCCTTGGCCGCGAGCCCGACGAGCGCAATCAAGCCGATCTGCGCGTAGACGTTGAGCTCGACGTCCGGCACGAGCCAGAGCGTGAGCAGGCCCCCGAAGATCGCCATCGGCGCGGCCAGCAAGACCGAAAACGGCACCGTCCACGATTCGTACAGCGCCGTGAGGATCAGGAAGGCGAACAGCAGCGACAGCGCGAAAATGTAGACCGTCGTCCCGCCCGACTCCACCTCCTCCTGGGTCAGGCCCGAAAACTCGAACCCGTAGCCCCGCGGCAACTTCGGCGGCCTCCTCCTGGAGCGCGGCGATCGCCTCGCCGCTCGTGAAACCCTCGGCCGGATTGCCGGTCACGGTGGCCGAACGGAACAGGTTGTAGTGCTGGATTAGCGGCGCGGTGCTCGTGAGTTCGTAGCTGATCAGACTGCTCAGCGGCACCATCGTACCCTCGGAGTTGCGGACGAAGTAGCGGTCGAGGTCGTCGATGCTGGTGCGGTAGGCGGTGTCGGCCTGGGCCACGACCCGGAAGGTGCGCCCGTAGCGCGTGAAGTCGTTGATGTAGCTGCTCCCGAGGAAGGTCTGGATCGTGGTGTAGATGTTGGGCAGGGGCACGCCGAGTTGCTTGGCGCGCACGCGGTCGACGTCGAGGCGGTAGCTCGGCTTCTGGGCCGTGAAAAAGGAGAAGGCCCCGTCGATCTCCTCGCGGCCGTTGATGGCCCCGAGGAAGTTTTGGAGCGTCGCCTCGAACTCGGCCACGTCGGCCGTGCCGCCCCGGTCCTGCAGCGCGAAACTGAAGCCCGAGGTCGACCCGAGCCCCGGGATCGGCGCCGGCGGAATCACCACCACGCGGGCGTCGAGGATGGTTTTGGCGAAAGCCCGCTGCAGCTGCCCCACGAGCGCGAAGACGCCCTCGCCCTCCTCGGTGCGCTCGCCCCAAGGCTGGAGCTGGCAGAAGATGGTGCCGGTGTTGGAGCGCTGCGTAAACGTGATCGCGTTGAGCCCCGCCACCGCCGTGTAGCTCTCGATCTGCTCGACGGAGTCCAGGACCGTCATCATCTCCCGCATCACCTCCACGGTGCGCCCCGTGGCCGAGGCCTCCGGGAGTTCGAACGTGACGAAGATGCGGCCGTCGTCCTCGGTCGGGACGAAGGCCGAGGGCACGACCGCGAACAGCAGGTACGTGCCGGCCAGCACCCCCGCGAACGCCAGCCCGATCACCCAGCGGTGGGCGAGCGTCCAGGCCACGGCACTGTCATAGCCAGAGGTGAGCTTCTCGAAGCCGCGGTTGAAGGGTCCGAAGACCTTCTTGAGCCAACCCGGCTGCTCCTGGTCCTTGCGGAAGAGCATGATGGCCAGGGCCGGCCCGAGCGACAGCGCCACGAGCGAAGAGATCAGCACCGACAGCGAGATCGTCACCGCGAACTGCTGGTAGAGCTGCCCGGTGAGCCCCGGGACGAAGGCCACCGGCAGGAAGATGGCCGCCAGGATGACGGAGGTCGTGATGACGGGCGTCGCCACGTCGGCGAGGGCGGCGCTGGCCGCCTCGCGGACGTCCATGTCGTCCTCCTCCATCTTGGCCTGGATCGCCTCCACGACCACGATCGCGTCGTCGACCACGATCCCGATCGCGAGCACGAAGCCGAACAGCGTGATGGTATTGATCGTGAAGCCGAGCGGGGTGAAGAAGATAAAAGTCCCGACGATCGACACCGGGATGGCCACCAGGGGCACCAGCGTCGCCCGCCAGCGCTGCAAAAAAATAAACACGACCACCGTCACGAGCCCGAGCGCGATGGCGAGCGTGATGGCCACCTCCTCGATCGAGACCTGCACCACGCTCACGGCCTCGAAGGGGATGAGGTACTCGACGTCCGGCGGGAAGCGCTCGGCCAGGCGCACCATCGCGTCGCGCACGGCCTGCCCGGTGGCCAGCGCGTTGGAGCCCGGGGCCTGGTACAAGATCAGCACCGAGGCCGGCTGCCCGTTGGTGATCGCGAGGTTGCCGTAGGTGAAGGTCCCCAGTTCGACGCGGCCGATGTCGCTCACGCGGATGAGGCTGCCCGATCGCCGGGTCGTTGCGCACGATGACGTCCGCGAACTCGGCCTCGGTCTCGAGGCGGCCGTCGAGGAACACGGTGTACTCGAAGGCCTGCGCGTCGGTCTGCGGGGGCTGCCCGACGGCCCCGGCCGCCACCTGGAGGTTTTGCTGGCGCAGGGCCTCGGCCACCTCGGCGGGCGTGATCGCGAGCTGGGCCATGCGCCCGGGGTCGAGCCAGAGCCGCATCGCGAAGTCGCTCGTGCGCGCAAAGGCGTCCCCGATGCCGTCGACGCGCAGCAGCTCGTCCTTGACGTAGATGTTGGAGTAGTTCTCGAGGAACTTCGCGTCGTGCGTGCCGCTCGGGCGAGACCAGAGCCACGAGCATGAACAAACCCGGGTTGCGCTTGCGTACCGTCACCCCGAGGCGCCGGACTTGCTCGGGCAGCGAGGGCTCGGCGAGGGCCACGCGGTTCTGGACCTCGAGGGCGGCGATGTCGATGTCGGTGCCGAGGTCGAAGGTGGCCTCGATGCTCGAGGCGCCGTTGTCGGTCGAGTTGCTCGTGAGGTAGTCGAGCCCCGGCACGCCGTTGATCTGCACCTCGATGGGCGTGGTGACGCCCTCCTCGACGGTGATGGCGTCGGCGCCGGTGTAGGTGGCGCTCACCGACACCGACGGCGGCGTGATGGCCGGGAACTGCGTGATCGGCAGGGAGTAGATGCTCACGCCCCCGAGCAAGAGCAGCAGCAGCGCCACCACGAGGGCGGCCTTCGGGCGGTCGATGAAGAAGTCTCTCATCGGCGTGGGGTGGCGGAGGCACTGGGATTGGCGGCACTGGAACCAGCGGCGCTGGTATCGGCGGCGATGCGCACGCGGGCCGAGTCGCGCAGGCCCTTTATCCCCGCCGATACAACGAGCTCGCCGCCGCTCAGGCCCTCGGTGACGACGATGTCGCCGTCGAGCTGGCGTCCGGTGGTGACGCGTTTCCGCAAAACGATCGAGTCCTGCACCACGTACACGTAGCGCTCGCCGAGTTGGTCGCCGAGGGCGCGCCGCGAGACGAGCACCTGGGCGCCCGAGCCCTCGTTCAATACTTCCACCTCGACGTTCATCCCGGGCCGCAGCAGTCCGTCGGGATTTTCGAAGGCGAGGCGCACGGTGAGGTTGCCGGTGCGCGGATCGACGGCGCGGTCGAGGGCGAAGACGCGCCCGAAGCCCCCGGCGTACACGGAGTCGCCCGGCAGGCGCAGGCGTAAGGTGGAGTCGAGCGACGCGCGCGAGCGTCCTTCGAGCTGGGTAAAGCGGCCGATGAGGTTTTGCGGCAACGCGAAGTCGACCCCGATGGGCGCCAGTTGCGAGACCGTCGTAAGGACCGGCGAGCCGGGGCTGACCTGCGTGCCGACCTTGACGCTCGCCAAGCCGGTGACGCCCGTGATCGGCGCGGCCACGGTGGCGTAGTCGAGTTCGGTCTGGGCGGCGCGCCGGGCCGCCTGCGCGGCGTCGAGCTCCTGGCGGGCGACCGTGAGTTCGGCCTCGGCCTGGTCGAGGGTCTGCAGCGCGATGGCCTCGGCCTCGGCGAGGCGACGGTAGCGGGCCACGTCCTTCTCGGCGAGGGCCACCCTAGCGCGCGCGGTCGAGATGCGCGCGGCGGCCTGGTCGACGGAGGCTTCGTAGCGGCGGGTGTCGATGGTGTAGAGGCGCTGCCCGCGGCGCACGCGCTCGCCCTCGCGGAAGTGCACCGCCGTGATGTAGCCGCCGAGCTGCGGGCGCACCTCCACCTCCTCGAGCGCGGTGACGGTGCCGGGGTAGTCGTCGTAGTACACGAGGGCGGTCTCGCGGGCGGTGTCGACGCGCACGCTCACCGCTTCGGGGCGGCCGCCGGCCTGCTCCTCACCCTCGGCCGAGCCGTCGCCGCCACAGGCGAGGGCGAGCGTCGCGAGGGCCACGATGCTGACGAGGGCCAAGGGGCGTCTGGACGCTAGCGTGTTTTGCCGAAAGGCGTATAAACTTCTCATAGGACCCCTGCCGCGCGGCGGACTTCGACGCGGGCGATGGCGGCCGCGATCAGGTTATCGATAATGGCGAAGCGCGCCGCCTGGAGGTCGTTCTCCGCGATGACCACCTCGAGGTAGCCGCTGAGGCCCTCGCGGTACTGCAGGTCGACGACTTCGTAAATCTCCTGCGCGAGGGCAAGGTTCTCGACGGCGACGAGGTAGCTGTTGAGGGCCTGCTCGTAGTTGGTACGGCTTACGCCAAAACCCGCCACGATGTCGTCGCGCTGGGCCAGCAGCGAGTACACGAGTTGTTGCTGCAGCACGCGACTCTGCTCGCGCTGGCGCAGGCGGCGCCCGCCCTGGTAGAGCGGGAGGTCGACGTTGAGCAGGCCGAGGGCATTCGGGAAACCCCGCCCGTAGAGTCGCGCGATCTCCTGGGAGAACCAGTTGACGTTGCCCTCGAGCCCCACCGAGACCGTCGGCCGCCAAGCCTTAGCGTAGTAGTCGGTGAACTGCTCCTGGATGCTGGCCTCTACCTGGAGTCGGCGGAACTCCACGCGGCGCCGCGGCACGAGTTCGAGCGCGACGTCCTCGCGGACCTCCTGCGCCAAGACCTCCTGGTCGTACACGAGCGCGAGCGAATCTGCCGCCGGGAAGCCCATCGACGCCTTGAGTTCGAGCCGGCGGGCCGCGGCGGCGAGCGCGAAGTTGGCCACGTTGCGGCGGGCGTTGTTGAGGGCGATGGTGGCGCGCTTGTAGTCCACCTTGTCGCGCAGACCCTCCTCGAAGAAGAGCCGCGCGTCGCGCAAGGAGCGGGCCAGGCGCTGGGTGTCGGCCACGGCGAGGCGCGTCTGCTCGACGGCCTGGAGCGTGCGGTAGAAGGCCTGGCTGACCTCGGTCTTCACCTCGATCTCGACCTACTCGGCGGCGAGTCGCGCGGCCTGGCGCCGCAGGTCGCGCAGGCCGAGATCGCGCAGGACCTCCGGGGAGTAGAGCAGTTGGCGCAAGCTGGCTCCCGCCACCGAGGAGTTGACGGCCCCGATCTGGACGGTGCGCGTGGCGCCGTTTTCGGGATCGTTAAAATCCGGAAACACCGCCGCCGGCCGCTGGAAGTAGTGCTGGGCCGAGCCCGTGACGCTGGCCTGCGGGCGCCAGGCGCTGAGTGCGATGGCGTTGTCGAGGGCGGCGAGGGAGGGAATCCTGGAGGCGGGCGGCGCGTAAAGAAGGTTGGTTGGCGAGGGCGTAGGCGAGGCAGGCGTCGAGGTCGAAGGTTTGGGTGCGGGCGGTGGCTTGGGCCTGGGTCCCGGCGAAAGTGCAGCAGGCGAGCGCGACGGCGAGGGGTAAGGCAGGCTTCATGCAGCAGGACGCGGGACGGCCCAACGATAGGCGACTGCTCGGCGCTCCTAAGGTTGGTCTGTTGGGGTGTACACGCGCACGCTGGCGTCGGGGTGTCGACCGACTGGGGCGCAGGCGATACGCGGCCTAACGTCATTCGCGGGGGGGTGTTGAATTTGCGCCGTTCGACTGCCTCCGGGTAGCGGCGCAAAGCCAGGGCGCGCTGCCCGGACACAGTCGAACGCGCCAATCCCCGGGCGCCGCTGCCCGGAGGCAGTCGAACGGGCGCCGCCCCAGATCGCCCACGGCCAGCGACGCACACGCACGTCTCCGCGACGCTGCCGCAAACCCGCTCATCCGGCCCGCCCTCACCTTCGCCCCACACCAACTTTCTCAACCCTTTCGACTCCCAGACATATGAAAAAGACCATCCTCATCACCGGTTGTAGCTCCGGTTTTGGCGAAAGCCTCGCCCCTCACCTCGCGCGTCAAGGCCACCGTGTGTACGCCTCTATGCGCTCGCCCGACGGCAAAAACGCTGCCCCCGCCGAAGACCTGCGCGACATCGCCCGCGCCGAATCGCTCGACCTCCACGTGCTCGCGCTCGACGTCACCGACGAGGCCAGCGTGGCCGCTGCGGCTACGCACATCCTCGCCGAGGCCGGCGGCATCGACGTGGTCGTTAACAATGCCGGGCAGATGTTCGGCGGCATCACGGAGGCCTTTAGCGCGGCTGAGTTCACGCGCCAACTCGACGTCAACGTCGTAGGCGTGCACCGCGTCACGCGCGCCTTCCTGCCGGGAATGCGGGCGGCGGGCAGCGGCCTTCTCGTCAACGTGAGTTCGACGGCGGGTCGCTGTGCGCTGCCGTTCTTCGGCGTCTACCACGCGTCGAAATTTGCGCTCGAGGGCTACACACATGCCTTGCGGCTAGAGCTCGCGCAGACGGGCGTCGATGCGGTGCTCGTGGAGCCGGGTCCGTTTACGACCAATCTCTTCGCCGGTATGGTCGCTCCTGCGGCGGCCGACACTTACGCGGCCAACTACCCGGCGGCCGTCACGGGCGCCTTCGCGGCGATGGGCAGCGATTTCCAGGCCGTCTTAGCCGACCCCGCTACGCCCACCGACCCGATGGATGTCGTCCACGCCATCGCCGAGTTGATCGACATGGCGCCCGGTACGCGGCCCCTGCGGACGGTAGTAGGCTTGGATTTCGGCGTGCGGGCCCGCAACGGGGACGACGCGCCGCACGATGTGGGTTTGCTGCAGGCCTTCGGGATGACGGACTTCGCGCGTTTGGCGGTGCCGGTGACGGTGTAGGGCGTAGCCGAGACGCGTAATTCGACTTTCGTCAAAACCTGCTTTGCTAGCGTACCGGGCGTGAGGGCTGCGGTGAGGCAGGTTTTGCGGAAGCGAAAGAATGATAACCCAAACCATGATCGAGCAAGAACCTGTGAACGATGACTATCCCTTCATCGAAAAGCCGAGCCCCCAGCGCCGACTCAGCATCGTCCGGCGCCTGGCGCAGGCTTTGCGTGAGCAAAACTGGTTTGCCTTCGCGCTGGAGGTGGCGATCGTCGTGACGGGGGTCTTCCTCGGGATGCAGGCGAACATCTGGAACGAGCAGCGCAAGGTCGACGAGAGCTTCCGGCTCGGGATACGTGAGCTGTATCCCGAGATTTTGGCCGCCGCATTTCTGGAAGGATCGTTGGAAGACAAGTTGAGCGCACAGCTTGTACTTATCGACAGCTTATTGCAGTACCCGCGGGCCATGGATCCGCGACGTCTTCCGGCGATCATCCACCTACTGGACGACTACGTGTTTTCCGACTACGCCTTCAACCGCGAGGGGATTGCGTGGAAGGCGGATTTCCTCGAGGTGGACGCCCAAGACCTACAGCGCGTGCAACTAGCCCAAGTCCTGCGTGGCTATCTGCTCGGGAATGATCCTTCCGCGCGAGGGAGAGAGGATTTCGGGCTTACGGAGCTGATGACCAAACACCTGCGGGCGCGGGACATTCCCGTGCGGATCTACGTTGGGCAGAGCTATGCCGAATACGTGGCGTACAATGCGGAGGCCGGATATACGCCCGCGCAATTGCTTCGCGTGAGCGCCTTACTGAAGGAGGAGGCCTTCGTCGCCGATCTCATGAACGTCCGATGGGAGAAGGAGACCATGTTGAGCTACGCCGGTCGAGGGCTGACGCGGGCCGTCGAGATTAGGGCGGCAATGAAGCGCTGCGATCCGAGTTTCGACTTCTCGATTCAGCACCTCGAGATCGTGGGGCCGGGCGTAGCCGGTGGCGACTGGTACACGGGGCAGGTGATGCGGCGCGTGCGGGCCGACGACGATCTGGTTTGGGAGCGGGAGGTCGATCTGGTGGCGGGCGAGGTGAAATTCCGCACGGACGCCAATTGGTTGATGGATTGGGGCCAGGGCGAGCTCGACGCGGAGCGGCTGGTATTTAGGGGCGGGAATATTGCCGTGCCGGCTGGGCGGTACCGGGTGCGGGTGGATTTGCGGGCACGGGAGGTGAAGTTTGAGGGCGTGTAAACTGCTTGTGCAATCGAGGCTAGCTCATAAGCAGGAGGTCTAATGCGGCACATACTCCTGCACCACCGATCGAGGCCCACGACATCCAATCCTTAAATTCATTGCGCGGATGCCAGAGCAGAAGCACGTGCAATCCAACATGCACAATCATGAACACGTCGAAGCCTCGGGCAAAGCCCGACTTTAATCCCCCGGTCGCCAGCGCGTACAAGATCCACACGAAGACCGGGACGTGTAGCAGCAAGAAGAGCATTTTCGCGGGAGGCTCATCCAAGTACGAGAAGCCTGGCAAAATGCGCCACTCCTCACAGCGAACCGCGTCCAGCTCGTGGGTCAACAGAAAGGCAAGTCCGAGCGCAAACAGCATGGGCGGAGGGGTAATGATAGGCCAAGTCCTGGCAGAATAGAAATCAAAAAAAACGCTCATTTCTCGAATCCGTAAAGCTCAATCGGCACACCTTACACCCATGCCCCCCTTCTCCCTCGCCAACCCGCCTACCCTCGCCGACCCCACGCAGTACGCCTTCTCCCACGTCGCCGAGGTCCCCGCCGGTAGCAAACTCGTCTTCATCGCCGGGCAGGGCGGCGGCGGCGGCGACGGATCGCATGCAGGAGATTTCGAGACTGAAGTCCGCCATACGATTGCCAACCTCCGCCTCGCCGTCGAATCCGCCGGCGGCACCCTCGCCTCCATCGTCAAAGTTACCATCCTCGTCGTAGACTTCGATGACGCGCGTCACGCCGTGCTCACGGCCGCGCTCGTGGACACCTTCGCGGGCCGGTATCCGACCAGCACCCTCATTCCTGTACCCCGACTCGCTGGCGCGCGGATGCAGATCGAGATCGACGCCGTAGCCGTGATGGGAAGTGACCACTAAACACAAAAGGGCCGCTGAGCCTACCGCTCGTGCGTGAGCGCCAGCACGCCCGCCCCAATTAGCCCGCCGCCCAGCACCAAACCTTGCGGCCACGCTTCGCCGAGCAGCAGCACGGCGATCGGCACGCCGACCACCGCCCCCACCGAGCCGAGCAGACTCAGGTACGTCGGCCCGCCCGCCTCCTGCAAGCGAAACAAGATCACCGTCTGCAAGGCGAATACAAATGCCTGCGCCACGACCAGGCCGAGCAGTCGCCACGCCGTCACGTCAAACGCTAGGGTGAGCGTCTCCGACAGCCAGCCGCCCAGTGCGGAGACGCCGCCGGTGAGCAAGAGAAGCAAAGCCCCCGCGCCCGCCATGCCCGGCGCCAAGGACTCCGGCGAGGCGCCCTCGGGCCAGCGAGCCGTGCGGTAGAGATTGCCGATGGCCAGCGACACCGGCGCCACCAAAACGACCGCGATCCAAACGCCGTCCACCTCGCCGCCGCTCAGTTTGTAGACGGCTAGTACAACAGCGCCCCCGATGGCCGCGACCACGCCGCCGACCTTCACCCAACTGAACCGATCGATGCCGAAGGCGAGCGCACCGGCGTACGTGAGCAGCGGCGGGAAGGCCAGGGCCAGCGCCCCAAAGGCCGCGCCCACCTGCGGAATCGCCGCGAACAGAAAGAGATTGGGCGCAGCTACCGACACGAGGCCCGCCACGGCGAAGTAGCGCAGCACCGCTAAGCTGGGCCGCGGCCACGCTCCCGCCCGCCAAGTGTAGCCCAGGAGCAGCAACACCGCCCCGGCTTGGCTCCAGGTGAGAAAGGCGAGCGCCGGCAGGCCGAGATCCCCGGCGAGTTTGGCGAGATTGGTCGCCACCCCGAGCAAAGCCCCACCGGCGAGCAGGTAGGCCAGAGGCCGTCGCCAACTCGTGGAGGTCGTTGGTGAAGCCATGGTGCGTGTAGATATCCGTGTCGTGAACACGCTTTTTAAAGTCAATGTTTCTCCTCGAACATGCCTCCGTTCCACCCGCGAAGTTTATCAATGCATTACTTAGAGACGTCGAGCACGCTTGCCAGCAAGTCGCCGAGCGTAGCGAGCTGCGAAGGGTCGAGCGCGCCGAACACCCGCATCCGCACTTCCTCTACGGCCGTATCGGCTTTCGCCAAAACCTCGAGCCCCGCCGCCGTTACCCGCGCCACGGAGGTCCGGCGGTCCACTGCACCGCGCTCACGCACCACGAGCTCTCGCTCCACGAGCCGGTCGAGTAGCCGCGTTACGTCGGTCGCCCGCGTGATAATCCGCTCCTCGATCTCGCGACGCGTGAGGCCCGTACTCGCCGCCCCCCGCAGCATCCGCAGGACGTTGTACTGGAAGTGCGTGATCCCGAAGGTGCCGCAGGCCTCGTCGAGGGCGGCGTTGAGTTGGTCGGCCACGACGAGCACCCCGACGAGGGCGCGCATCTCGTCGTCGGGGAAGGCGCGCTGCCGCACGCGGGTTTCTAGGGGGCCTCGGTCTGCGATGGGGTCGGTCTTACGTCTACCTACCGAACGGCAGACACCATAATCCCGGTTCGCGCCAACCTCCGCCCGGCCTCGCGCCACCTTACGAAATTTCGCCCATGCCCAGCACCCAAAATTTCATCTGCCAAACCTGCGGTACGCAGTACCCGCCCGCCGCCACCCTGCCGGACGAGTGCACCATCTGCACCGAGCCACGCCAATTCGTGCCCACCGAAGGCCAGCAGTGGACTACCGCCGAGGATTTGACCAAGACCCACGCCAACCACGTCACCGCCGTCGAGCCCCAGCTTCATGCCCTCTACACCGAGCCCCACTTCGGCATCGGCCAGCGGGCTTTCCTCGTGCAGACCCCCGACGGCAACATCCTCTGGGACTGCGTCACCCTGCTCGACGCCCCCACCGAAGCCCGAGCGCGTGAACTCGGCGGCATCGCGGCCATTGCCATCTGCCACCCGCACTACTACTCGGCGATGGCCGAATGGGCACGCGCTTTCGACTGCCCAATCTGTATCCACGCGGCCGACCAAGGCTGGGTGGTTAATCCTGCTGCGGACATGCGCTACTTCGACAGCGAGACCGTCGATTTGCCGGGCGGCTGCACGCTCATCCGTACGGGCGGACACTTCGCCGGCTCGACGGTATTGCACTGGCCGGCGGGCGCCGAGGGCCGGGGCGTGATGCTGGTCGGCGACAGCCTCAAGACCACCGCCGACCTGCGGCACGTGAGTTTCGTGCGCTCGAGCCCTAACGACCTCCCGCTCTCCGCCGAGGACGCCGACCGCATCGTGGCTTGCCTCGAGCCCTACGCCTACGACCGGCTCTACTCCTTCCGGCACGAGATGGTTTTGCCGAAAGGCGCCAAAGGCATTGTCCACGCTTCCGCAAAACTTCACCGCGAGGCGCTCGCTGGCCGCTACCCTGGCGGTACCGCGCTCGCGAACGCTTGATGCACATCATCTAAATCCTCAACACCATGCCCAAGATCTCCCACGCCGCCCCCCAGAAAATCCTCGCTGCCGACTGGCAAAACCCCGGCGAGGCACTGCGGGGCCTTTTCGAAGGCAAGTCCGTCGGGACGGGCCTCACGCTGATCCGCTACGTCACCGAGGTGGTGGGCGAAGGTCCGACGCTGCACGTGCACCCCTACGACGAGGTGTTCACGATCCAGGAGGGCCGCGCGCGCTTCACCGTCGGCGACGAGGTCATCGACGCCGAGGCCGGCGACATCGTGTTTGGCCCGGCCAACGTCCCGCACGGCTACCAAAACTTGGGCCCCGGCCGCCTCGACTCGCTCGACCTCCACCTCTCGGCGGAGTGGATTCAGTATGATTTGGCGGAGGCCTGGGCGGAAGGGGCTGGGCTGGCGCGGGTAGGGTCGAAGGTGTAGGGAGCTTATAGACACCATCAAGGATTGGGCTTGCTAGCTCACGTCGAGGCCGATGCTGGGCGGTGCTGATTTTCGTTTTGCCCAGGGCGATGTGGGACGCGCCGTTCGACTGCCTCTGGACATTATAGCGATGCAGGTTGGAACGTAGGCGCGCTGCCCGGAGGCAGTCGAACGCGCCAGAAGCATCGACGCTTCTCGTTCGCTCGCGTGCGCTCAGTATGCACGCCGTCGAGCTCTGCGGCGGATAGAGCGTACCAATTGAGTGAAATGCCAAATGCCCTATCAGCCTAGAACCCAGTCCCAGCGTCGGATCAAAGTCGCTCCTATCGACGGGTGGTGCTGGGCGCAAGGCTATGGATAGTGAGCTTGTATTTTTTGAAGAATTCCGCCCTTGACGCCCCACTTCTGTCCACGGCTAGCGTCATCGGCTACCTCATCCCTACTCGTACGAAGTCTGCATAAGTCAGCACTTCGAAGCCTGCGCCGGGCGTCCCGAGGTTCTTCGTCATCGCGGCACCGAGGAACTCGACCGGCACACCGCGGTACTTGCGCAGCCCGCCGCGCATTAAGGGATGGAGCCAGGGATACACCCGCAATGCCACGGCCTGCGACGCGCCGTAGCGGTTGCTGGGCGTGAGGATCATCGCGGGCTGGAAGATGCTGAGCCGCTCGAAGTCTAGTGCCCGCAGCTCCTCGATGAGTTCGCCCTTGAGCCGTAGGTAGAAGAAGCGCGAGCTGGGGCTGGCCCCGACCGAGGAGAGCAGTTCGAAATGTCGGACGCCCTCGGTGCGGCAGGTTTTGGCGAAAGCCAGCACGGCCGTCTTGTCGATGGCCTCGAAGTCGGCCCTGGAGACCTTGCGCGGCTCACCCACGCCTAAGCAGCACACGGCCGCATCATGCCCCTCGAGCCTGCCGGCGTACGTGCTCGGGTCGTGAATGTCGGTGACATTTTGCGTGAGTACCGGATGGGTGATGCCGCCGTTCGGTCGCCGGCCGAAGGTGGTGACCTTGGCGAGTTGGGGATCTTGCAGTAAGGTCCGCAGGGCTTCACCGCCGACGGCACCGGTGGCGCCGATGAGGGCGACGTGGAGGGGCGGGGCGAAGTAGCTTGTCGTAGGCATCTGTGATAGTAACGTTTCGGCACGGGATCATGCCTCATCTGCGCCGCTTCTTCGATCCCTTCGATCCCTTTGATCGCTGGCTTTAATTGCGCGAATCTTAGGCTTCCGCCAAAACCTCCTCCGCCGTCATCTCCCGATTGATCATTGCGCCAACCGCATTGCCGCTCGTGCTCGCCACGGCCTGCGCGCGCGCTAAGGTGCTCGCGTCGCTCGTGCCGTGGACGCCGGCGGCCGTCGTTCGCTGCATTGTGTTGACGCTGACGTAGCCGGGCTCCATCTTCTCGCCGTTGATAAAGCGCTGCGATCCGAGTTTCGACTTCTCGATTCAGCACCTCGAGATCGTGGGGCCGGGCGTGGCCGGTGGTGACTGGTACACGGGGCAGGCGATGCGGCGCGTGCGGGCCGACGACGATCTGGTTTGGGAGCGGGAGGTCGATCTAGTGGCGGGCGAGGTGAAGTTTCGCACGGACGCCAATTGGTTGATGGACTGGGGCCAGGGCGAGCTCGACGCGGAGCGGCTGGTGTTTCGGGGCGGGAATATTGCTGTGCCGGCGGGGCGGTACCGGGTGCGGGTGGATTTGCGGGCGCGGGAATTGAAACTTCACCGGATCTAGTTCCTTAGGCAGAGCCCTGGCGGCGACTGGCGGAGGCGAATTGGGCAATTTACGACAGCCCCTCGCCATCGCTCGTGTCTTCGAACTCATTGGCCTCGTCCATAAACTCACTCACGCTTACGCGAAAACCC
Organism: Lewinellaceae bacterium; assembly: GCA_963837005.1. Taxonomy (GTDB): domain Bacteria; phylum Bacteroidota; class Bacteroidia; order Chitinophagales; family Saprospiraceae; genus CALDTK01. Next base: position 351,881 of record CAWIMC010000018.1, on the reverse strand, counting down.
GCCACGACCGTGCTCTCCGCCACTGTGCCGCGCAGGTAGAGCGTCGGCAGCAGGTAATGTCCGTCGGCCTGCAGCACGCGCCGCTCGATGCGCTCGCGCTTCAAGTCAACGATCCAGTACTCCCGTACACCCGCCTGTTCGTAGAGCGTGGTCTTCGTGAGGCGGTCGTGCTGATGCGTGCTCGGGCTCAGGACCTCGATGATAAGATCGGGCGCCCCGTAGCAGCCAGCGGACTTGATCTTGGTCCGGTCGCAGATCACGCACACGTCCGGCTGCACGACGGTCGTGTCGCCGGAGCCTGGGTCCGGGAAGAGGCGCACGCCGTAGGGAGCCACGCGCACCTGGCAGCGGTGCGTACCGCGCAAGTTGAAGAGCGTATTGGTCAGGATTACAACCGCCGCCTGGTGTGCGTCCCGTGGCGCGGACATCTCGCACAGATAGCCTTTAATCAGCTCCCAGCGCCCCTCCAACTTCATACGGAGGTAATCGAGGTAGGTGTAGAAGCCGCTGAGGTCCGGCACGAAGCTCTCGGCAATAGCATCACCAGACGCGGCACCGAAAGTCAGTGCGGAGTCGTCGTCCCGGAGCATAGCGCCGTGCTCGGCAGCGTCATCGAGCGTCGAAGTAGGGAATTTGTCCTCGCTAAGCATGCCGTTAAGGTAAAGCCGGCACAGCTAGCAGAGAACGCGACCCCCACGAACGGCCCCCACGAGCGGCCCCCTAAGCCCCACGAACGGCCCCCAACACGCGGTAGCTAACAAAAAGCGCCGCGCAGCTGGCTCTGCTTGTTCGGGGGCGGAGGGGGGACCACGTCCCCCAAAGCCCCACGAACAGAACGCCGCAGGCCAATGCCACCAAAGGTCAACGCCGCATTCATGCCATCGCCGCCCCAAGGCCTCCGCCGCCTTTAGGCCATCACAACACCCCCACACTATCCGCACTAATATGAATCACCCGCTCCACATCCGCTCGATGCCCCCCGGTATCACTCCCGTTCTCCAACCGCAACACCCCCCGCGGACATACCGCCGAGCACACCCCACACCCGACACAACTCTCCGCACGATGTCCTGCCCGCGCTGCGCGTACCAGCGCACGTCAATCCCCATCTCGCAGTACGTAGAGCAGTTGCCGCAGCTAATACACTGCCCGCCATTCGTCGTGATCCGGAACTTCGACTTAAAGCGCTGCACCAAACCCAAGTACGCCGCCAGCGGACACCCGAACCGGCACCACACCCGATTGCCCATCAGCGGGTAAAAGCCCGTCCCCACCACGCCCGCAAAACCAGCCCCGATCAAAAACCCGTACCACTCCCGAATCTTAAATGCATCCACGAAAAGCACCTGCGAGGAGCCCGTGAAAAAGTGATACAGCACCGCCGCCGTCATCACGACCGCGAACACGAGCACTCCGTGAATAATGAAACGCTCGTACTTCCACGCCCGCAAACTCTTGTCACTCAGCTGCCGGTACGGATCGCCCAGCGTCTCGGCCAAACCCCCACAGCCGCACACCCAGCTACAGTACCAACGCTTGCCGAAGAAGTACGTCATCACCGGCACTGCCACCACGATCAGCACGATGCCCCAGACCAACAAGAAGATCCCGAAGCCCCCGTTCGACAGCAGCGCGTTCAGGTTCCAGTCGAAGAAGAAGTCGTAGTCCAGGGGCCAGATGTTCTTCAAATCCATCGCCGGGACCCCGAGCCGCGACATCGCCTCCGGGATCAGGAACGCGAAGCCGGCCTGGAAGAACATCACCGAGCCCGTCCGCACCTGCTGGTACTTGTTGTGCTGGTACTTCGAGAACATCCGCACGCCCATCACCAGGATCACCACCGTATAGATCGTTCCGTACACGAACCACTGGCTCGCCAACCCGCCATTCAGCAACTCCGACAGCGGATTGTGCATGATGACCCAGGGCGTGATGTAGTGCGGCGCCCAGTAGAGCAAAAGGTAGAAGCCAATCAGGTAGCGTCCCCAGCAGAATCCCCAACGGCGCGGTGAGCGTATCCGGTCCGGCGTCACGCTGCGGGGTATTCCTAGCGCTGTGCTGCGCGAAGAAGACCAGCAGCGTGATGATCACCCCGATCCCCAGCGTCGCCACCGGGTACACCCAGTCGCCGCCCATGTAGCTGATCCCGTAGCCGACAATCCCGATGATCGCGAGCCCTAGCACTACCGTGCGCCACGTCAGCGTGAGCCCGCGCGTCAGGGGCGAGTGGTAGATGTGGTCGTGCTTGATGCCCGGGTCGTCACTGAAATTCGGCAAGATGTACAGTGCCCCGCCGACGATGGCCAGCCCGATGGTAAGCAGCCAGAACAGCAGCGGATGATTACTCACCGGACCTTCGCTGCTCGCCTGCACCAGTCCCAGCAGCTGCCCTTTCAGGTAGCCGTCGCCCATTTTGTAGTCCCACTCAGCCAGATCGTCGGGTGCGCCCGATGGCTTCGAATTCCTCGTCGAGGCTCGTCTGGGCGCCTTTGAAGACATCCTCGTAGGCCTGCACGAAGGAGAATGGATTCGAGAAGGTCTTCCCGACGAAGCCTCGCTCCTCGGCGGCCGCGGCGATGGCGTCGCGTTGGTAGTCGTGCTGTTCGGAGCCTTTCGGCAAAACGTCCGCCGTGGCGGTGTAGCTCTCCAGACCGAGCATCCCGGTGAACAGCAGCAGGGCCGCGCAGAACAGACCGAGGCCGATCCACTGCACCGTCGAGCGCGTTCTGTGTAAGCGATTGGGCATTCCGATGATTTACTGAGGCTGAGAAGTGGTGGGGCGTGTTTTGCGGAAACGCGCCAGAAAACGCTGCACCGCCGGCAAGCCGCGACGCGTGGCGAGTTTTACGGAAGTACCCTCCTGCGCGTTGAAACCCGCCACGACGTGCGGCGAGAGCTCCGCGTAGAGCTCCGGGTCGAAGTCGGCCATCCCGAGGTTCGCGACCACCTCCTCGATGTGGGTGCGCTTGCCGATCCACGCGAAGCACACGTCCTGCCGGTAGCGCGTCCCCATCAGGTGAAAGCCCGTGACCGCGCCCGTCTCGGCGTTCCAGTACAGCCGCACGCTCTTCTCGCCGCCGGGGGCCTCGTAGTAGTACCACTTGTGGCCTTCCGGAAGCTCGGCCGGCGTCTCTCCGTAGACCTGGTACTCGATGTCGAAAAACTTGGCGGAGTTAAAGTAGAGGCCCGGATCGTAGGCCACGGCCTGCCCGAGGATGTTGTGCGCCGCCGTCTCGCCCTGCATCCGGCCCGTGTACCAGATCGCCTCGATCGGACTTGCGATTGGGCCGCGGGTTACGCATCTGTGAGCAGTCGCCGGCGGCGTACACGTGCTCGACATTCGTGCGCAGGTGATCGTCGACGAGGATGCCCTTTGTCGAGTTCGAGCTCGCCGTGCCGCAGGAAGTCGACGTTCGGCTTGACGCCAGTGGCGATGCCGACGAACTGGCACTCGAGCTTCGTCTTGTCGGACAGCGCCACGGCCGTCACCGTCTCGCGGTTGCTTGCTCCAGATCTCTTTTAGTTCGGTATTGAGCCGCAGGTCGATCCCGTGCTTGGAGCGGATGTGCCGCGTCGCCATGGCGCTCTCCTCCGGGGGCAGCACGCTCGACCAGTAGCTGTCGTCCCGCACGATGAAGCTCACCGGGATGCCGCGCGTGTGCAGGCACTCCGCCATCTCGATGCCGATCAGCCCGCCGCCCACCACCACGGCGCGCTCTATGCCGCGCTTGGCGTGCCGCTCCATCGCGGCCACGTCCTGGATGGTGACGAGGCCGTGGACGCCGTCGTACTCCTGCCCCGGCCAATTGTGGAAGGCCGTCGAGGAGCCGGTCGCGATCAGGAGCTTGTCGTACTCGAGCGTACTGCCGTCGTCGAGGGTGAGGCGCCTTTCGGCAAAACCGATGGACTCGACCCACGCTTTGCGCAGCGTAATCCTGTTCTTCTCCCAGAACCAGTCCTCGTAGGGCTTCAGGTCCGGCCAGCGCATATGCCCCATAAACAGGTACATCAGCGCCGGGCGCGAGTAGTGGAACTCGGTCTCGGCGGAGACGATCACGATCTCGACGGTGGGGGAGAGCTTGCGCAGGTGACGGGCGCAGGTGACGCCAGCGATCCCGTTGCCGATGATGACGACTTTCATGGACGGGCAAGGTATAGGAATTGCACGCGCACTCCGTCGAGAGATATTCTGACAGACATGCGCCGACAAATCCCAAGTTCTGGACGTTACACGATTTAACGCGAGTTTAAGTTGGATACGCTGGGCGACCATGTCCTAACCGCCTATCTTTCACCCCGAAATCCACACGAATGCGGCTAGCCTTACTCATCTTTTTGGTCCTGGGATGTAGTTGGGTGAGCGCACAGAGCGATCGTCTGCGCTTCGATCAGCCCTTCGTCACCAAAACCTTCGACCACGCCACGGGCGATATCTCGGCCGTCAACCGCATCTTCAACGCCTCCGCGCGTCCGGTGCGCGCGCGTTGGGTCCGAGAGGTCGTCGAGATACCCCGCGGGTGGAACGTCGCGGTGAGCGACGGCACGCAGGAGAACAGCTACCGCGTCGACTCTGCGGACTTCGTCATCGACGCTTACGGGAGTGCTCCGATCACCCCGCACGTGGCCGCCGGTCTCGGCGAGGGTAATGTCCAGGTCACCGTCCGCGTCTTCGAGGTCCAAAACCGTCGCAACTACGCGATGTCGACCTTCCGCTTCGAGCACCAGGACAGCGCCCCGGCACAGGTGGTGCGCTTGTACCCCAACCCTGGCGAGGACATGTTCCGCGTATCTACCTCCACGCCTCTGGCCCGTATCACGGTGACCAATATGCTCGGTAAGGTGGTCAAGACTTTCCACGGCCAATCCGACAGCTACGACGTGAGCGATCTTCCCAATGGCCTGTATCTCATCGGCCTGACGGGCCTCGACGGTCGGGTCATCAAGACGCTACGCTACAGCAAGCGTTCTGTGAGGCCGTAGCCTTGGGCCTCGATATTCGGTTTGAGTGAAGGTGCGACCCCGGGCGGACTCGAAGCGTCGAACTCCCTCCGGTAATAGAAGGTTATGGTGTGCATGTCCACCTTCACCGTCTCCGCTCGCATCTCCAAGCCCATCGATATCGTCTGGCAGCGTTTTACCCAGCCTGCGCACATCGAACACTGGAGCTTCGAGAACGCCGAGCGCCAGGTGAGCGAGACCAAGAACGACCTGCGGATCGGCGGCCAGTTCCATACGAGTACGGCCGCCAAGGATGGTAGTGGCAAGGTGGAGATGGTCGGTACGTACACGGAGGTCGTCGACCACGAGCGGATCGCCTACACACTCGACAGTGGGCGCAAAGTGCTCATCACCTTCCAAACGGATGGCGACGCGACTACGGTCGAAGAGGTCGTCGACCGCGAGGACAGTGCCGGCGACGCCGTTGAACCAGCGGGTTGGCAGACGATCCTCGACAACTTTAAGGCGTATTGCGAGCGGGACTAGCACAAGGCACATGCTTTGCACTGGCTGGGCACAGACATGAAGAGTTTGTCGCCTCAACGATGGTGTGCCCATTGCCTGCGACTACTGTTGCCGGTCATCCTGGCAATGTGCTGCAATACGGGTTCTGCACAAGCGCCTCCACCTGTCTTCTCCCTAGACTTTACAGGCCTGACACACGAGCCTCAGTTTCTGGCAGGGGAGTGGCTCGTGATCACCGACAGGGTGGTTCCGCCGCAGGAGGTTGACCGGCGTGTCTCCCGGGCAGTGTCGCTGCCCCACAATTGGGGCAGCGATGAGCTGATGCCTCGGGTCACGGGATGCGCTACGTACTTCTTACGGCTGGTCGCCCACACAGACGACGGGCTCCTCGCCATCAAGGTGCCCGACCTCCAGAGCGCCTTCCGCCTGTACGCCAATGGTCGACTCCTATTCGCCAACGGCATCCCCTCCTTCGATGCCGACGAAGCCCAGCATGAGTTCCGGCCAGGGGTAGTCGTCCTTGCGGCCACAGACACGATTACGCTAGTGCTTCAGGTGTCCAACCACACCCTCCCGCGCGGCGGCGTTAACGACCTACTGCTCGTTGGACCTCAACAGCTCGTCCGCGCCATCCACCAGCGCAGTACCCTTACCAGTTGGGCTCTGTTCGGCGTGGGGTTCATCACGTTCTGTGTACTGATCGGCACTTGGCTCCTCGAGCGTCGCCTCCTGTCCAGCCTGACGTACGCCATGGTTACGGTCGTAATCACCTTTCGGATCATCGGAACCAACGGATACGCTCTTCATGAGGCCTTACCATGGCTGCCGCCGGACGCGATGCTACGCATCGACTTCGCGACGCTTCACTTGCTGCTGGGGGCTTTTGCGAGCACGTTCTACTACATCCTCGATCGCCATCGGCTCACGCGTCACCAGCGGTGGGTTTGGGTCTACGTAGGGGTGGCCGTGCTGGCAAGCGCTACCGTGCCGCCGCAGTACTTCACCCTGCTCGCCTTCCCGACCTTTTTCCTCAACACCGTTTTGCTGATCTACAACATGGTCCTGAGCGGGGTTCTGGTGGTGCGTCAGCCGCAGCGCTACCTGAGCAGTTTTCTAGGGTTGGTGAGTTTTGCGGCCCTGCTGTCTTACGAGACGCTTACTGGATTCGGGATCATCCAGGACGGACACGGGGTGTGGACGTGGGTGACGGGCGTGGGGCACTTCGGCGTCCTGCTCGTTTTTGCGGGTCGCGACTTCCGGAGGTGCCAAGCCGAACTCACCGAGGCGGCTGTGGCATCGAGCAAGGCCAAGGGAGACTTCCTGGCCACCATGAGCCCTGAGATCCGCACACCGATGAACGGTGTGATCGGGATGACCTCGTTGCTGCGCGATACGAAGCTCGACGCTGAGCAGCGTCAGTACGTCGACACGATCCGCGCGAGCGGCGACAATCTGCTGGCCGTCATCAACGACATCCTCGACTTCTCGAAGACGGAGTCCGGACAAGTAACCCTCGAGGAGCAGGCTTTCTCAGTGGAGCAAGCCCTGCGCGACATCACGAACCTTGTTGAGGAGCGTGCTAACCGACAGGGCCTCGCGCTCACCACTGAGTGCGATGAGTCCATCCCGGCGTGGGTCACGGCAGATCCGACGCGCCTGCGGCAGATCTTGCTCAACCTCGTCGGCAATGCGATCAAGTTCACCGAAACCGGCGGGGTGCGCGTGTCCGTAGGCTCGGATGTGTCCAGGGGGACCTTACGTTTAGCGTAAGCGATACCGGCATCGGCATGGATGCCGCGGGTATCGAGCGCCTGTTCACGCCGTTCGCACAGGCCGATTCTAGCATCACGCGACGCTTTGGCGGTACGGGGCTCGGGCTGGCCATCTCGAAGAAGCTCACCGAGGCGATGGGCGGCAGTATCGCGGTGGTCAGCGAGCTGGGGATCGGCACGACGTTCACGGTCGTGCTTCCGCTAAAACTCGCTACGGCTCCGGTGGACGCTGCGGGCCAGTCGCTGGAGGAAGAGACATCCGCCGCCGAAAGATCAACCGACGCCACCGCGACCGACGCGCCTGCCTACGTGCTCGTGGCCGAAGACCACCCTGTCAACCAGAAATTAATCACGAAGATGCTCGAGAAGTGGGGCCACCGCGTCAACGTGGTCGCCAACGGCATCGAGGCCGTCGAGGCGGTCGACCGGCAGCGCTACGACCTCGTGCTGATGGATATGCAGATGCCGGAATTAGACGGCGTCGAGGCGACGGTGCAGATTCGAAGGCACCACCCCGCGGAGCAGCTGCCGATCCTCGCGATGACGGCCAACGTTTTGCCGGAGGACCGGCAGCGCTGTGCTGCGGCAGGAATGCAAGACTTCTTGACCAAACCGATCCAGCCTCAGGTAGTGCGGGCGGCGGTGGTGCTGTGGGCGGTGCGGGAGGCGGCGGTGGTGCGGTGATTGGGCGCTAGGCTAGATGGGCGCTGTGCTAATTGGGCGCTTTGCTAATTGGGCGCTTCGCTAATTGGGCGCTGTGCTAATTGGGCGCTTTGCTAATTGGGCGCTTTGCTAATTGGGCGCTGTGCTACTTGGGCGCTGCGGTAGATGGGCGGCTGCGGTAGATGGACCCTGCGGTAGATGGGCGCTGCGGTAGATGGGCGCTGCGCCAGCGGTGGCATAAGGCTGGCTTTTCCCGCATATCGAGTACCTTTTGGCGCCCGAACGCCGCGCCGCATGATGCTTATCGACCATGTTTCTCGCGTTGGGTGGAATGCCACGAGTGCGAAGTGGGTGTGGCGGAAGCTACTTAGGGCGGGACGTGGGTACCCGGTCGTTACACTACTGCTGCTGCTGCTGCTTTCCCTGGCCGGCTGTCGCCAAAACACGCGTGACGCCTCCAGCCCGATTACGCTGTGGACCTCCAACAACCCACCCGAGATCCAGACCGCGGACTGGGCCGTCGAGCGTTTTCGCGAAAGCGGCGGCCGAGCCGAAGCGCAGCCCGTCCCGGAGGGCCAATCTTCCGAGGAGGTGATCCTCGCGGCGGTCGTCGGAGGCACGACGCCTGATGTCTACGCCAACATGTGGCAGGGCTCGGTGGCGATGTACGCGGAGGCCAAGGTGTTAGTGGCGCTCGATACGCTAGACGGCTTCTTGCCCTGGCTCAAGGCGCGGTGTTCACCAGAGGCAATCGCCGAGGTGACCGCGCCCGATGGACACATCTACCAGGTGCCCTGGAAGGTGAACCCGATCCGGATGAGCTACCGCGTGGATGCCTTTCCGGAAGGAGTGCCGCGGACCTACGACGACTACCTAGCTGCCGGTGCTCGCCTGAGTGAGGACAGCGACGGCGATGGCTACGTGGATACCTACGTTGGGTATACCAGTCCGCGGACCATCTGGTACGAGCGACTTTTCAATTTCTACCCGCTCTACTTGGCGGCTACGGATGGGGCGCCGCTGGTGAAGGATGGTAAGGTGGCTTTCGACCGGCCGGAAGCGGTGGCGGTCTTCGCGTTTTTGCGAAAGCTGTACGAACGAGACTATTTCACGCGGGATCGATTGGACAGTCAAGGAGATCCTTTTCTCGCAGGTAAGATTGCGTCTAAGTGGACGGGACCCTGGGATATTAGCTACTTGCAGCGGTATGCGCCTGCGGAATTTAAGTATGAGTTTGGGGACATGCTGGTGCCTGAGGAGATGGGAGGTTCTGAGGAGATGGGAGGTTCTGAGGAGATGGGAGGATTGGATGATGGTTTGATGGGAGGATGGCGCGACGATAGCACGGCCATCCTCCCATCCTCTAATCAAACCATCCTCCCATCTCCTCCCCCGCCTTTCACCTATGCCGACCCAAAGAACATCGTCATCTTCACGACTTGTCCGAACCCACAGTTGGCGTGGGACTTTCTAGCCGATGGTCTACTGAGCCTCGAGGGCGATGTCGAGCTATTAACGCGTAGCAACCAACTGCCACGCCGCGCCGACCTACTTACCAATTCAGCCTTCGCCGACTACTTTCGTCAAAACCCGTTGATGCGGCCCTTTGCAGAACAGGCCCAGCGGGTGACAGGGGTGCCGCACGAACCACTGATCGTCGAGGTGTTGGATGTGTTGAGCCAGGAGTACGAGGCCTGTGTGCTGTTCGGGATGAAATCGCCCGAGGAGGCTATCCGTGACGCGGCGGCGGCGGTCAACGTTATTTTGCGAGCCGAAAACCCAACCTGATGCGCCGCTTCGTGCCGTACGCGCTGGTGTCGCCGTACCTCATTTACCTCTGTATTTTCGTCGCCTTCCCGGTGGCGTTTTCGGTGTGGTTGACTTTTCATAAGTGGAACATTATCGGGGAGCCAGTAGCGGTAGGATTTGACAACTACGCGAGGCTTTTTCAGGATCGGCTGTTTTGGTTGTCGATCTTTAATACGCTCAAATTTTTACTGTTGCATATACCGCTTCAGATTGCGGTGGCGCTAGGACTGGCGGTTTTGTTGGACAAGCCTATACGCGGGCGAGCTTTCTTTCGGGGAGCTTACTTCTTGCCGGTCATCGTGAGTGGGGTAGTGGTGACGATCCTCTGGCAGCAGTTGCTGGCGACCGACGGCGGTTTGCTCAATCGAATGCTGCTTGGATTGGGCCTCGGTCGTGTTGGCTGGCTGGTAGACCCGGACGTGGCGATGTACGCCATTGCGGTGATGGCCACCTGGAAGAACGTAGGGCTGTACGTCATCCTCTTCCTGGCAGGACTGCAGAGCGTCCCGGAGCACTACTACGAGGCGGCACGTTTGGAGGGGGCGAATGCCTGGCAGCAGTTCCGCTTCGTAACCTTGCCGGCCATCAATCCGACCTTTTTCGCAGTCGTGGTGCTGTCGACGATAGGGGGCTTCTCTCTTTTTATCGAGCCCTATGTTTTGACGGGCGGTGGTCCGCTCAATTCTACACTTTCGGCGGTGCTGTATATTTACAAGCAAGCTTTTCAGTACTACCACATGGGGTATGCGGCGACGCTTGGATTGGCATTTAGTATGTTGATTCTTGGCGTGGTGGCTTTACAGCAACGTTTTATTGAATCTGAGGACGAATAGAAAAGATGGGAGGAATGGAAAAGATGGGAGGAATGGAAGAGATGGGAGGAATGGAAGAGATGGAAGAGATGGGAGGATGGTTTGATGGGGGGATGGGAGGATGGCCGTTCGGATGGCACGTCTGCCGAGCACGTCATACGAGCACGTCTGCCGGGCACGTCTGCCGGGCACGTCTGCCGGGCACGTCTGCCGGGCACGTCTGCCGAGCACATCCCCCCATCCCCCCATCAAACCATCCTCCCATCTGCCCTCCTCCCCTCCTCCCCTCCTCCCATCTACCCTCCAAGTATCTTTAGCTGACAATTTTTATAACAACACTAAATCATGTACACAGGAAGTGATAATCACAGTTTTCTTCGAGAAGATGGCGCGCCTTATGGGGTGCCTGATCCGCGCGAGGCGTTTCGGATCGAGATTAAGGCTCGAAGTAAAGCTTTAGCTGTAGACGTTATCAATTTGATGAACCGCGTCAAATTCGAACCTGCGCTTAAAGTTGTTCAGTATCAGCTGATCAAGTCGGCAACTAGCGTAGGTGCTAATTATCGCGCCGTATGCCGCGCTCGCAGTGACCGGGAGTTTTACGCCAAGCTTTCCATTGTCGTGGAGGAGGCCGACGAGACCGTGTATTGGCTGGAGATTCTTCTCGATTCCGAGGTGACCATCGATAAAGTGAGGGTGGCCGAACTGCTTGCTCGCGCTGAGCCTCTCAGTAATCTGTTCAGTAAATCACGTGCTACACTCAAGGAGAGAATGGATACGAAAGGCTATCGAGATGGGAGGATGGGTTGAAGGACATCAAAAGATGGGAGGATGATTTGGTGGGGGGATGGGAGGATGGCCGTCCGGATGGCACGTCATACGAGCACGTCCGTCGGGCACATCCTCCCATCAAACCATCTTCCCATCCTCCCATCAATCTCAAATCCTCCCATCTACTACCTATTCCATGAAGAAAATCCTACTATATCTCCTCCTCCTGGTCGGTGCCCTCACCTTCCTCTACCCCTTCATCTGGATGCTCGGCGCGAGCCTCGCTAGCGAGGAGCAGCTGCGCGATCTGGCGCTCTTCCCCTCCGAGCCGCACCTTCGACAACTACGTCGCGATGGCGGATCGAATTCCGATTTGGCGGGCGCTGTTTAACTCGATCTTCGTGGCGACGGTCGTGACGGGCGGGGTCTTAGTGCTCGGCAGTCTGGTGGGCTACGCCCTCGGGACCTTGCGTTTTGCCGGAAGGCAGGCCATTTTTTACATCTTGCTCTTCACGATGACGCTGCCGTTCCAGATTACACTGATCCCGAATTATATCATCATCGTGGAGCTCGGGTGGGTGGATACGTACTGGGCGCTGGTGGTGCCGTTCCTGATGAATGCCTTCGCAATCTTGCTCTTTCGCCAGGCCTTCCGGGCCATCCCGCGCGACCTGATCGACGCGGCCAGAGTAGATGGCGCGGGGCAACTCCGGATCATCTTCCAGATCCTGTGGCCCAACATCATCCCGACGCTCGTCACCGTCGCCATCCTCACCTTCATGGCGACGTGGAACGAGGTGCTCTGGCCGCTGATCGTAATCCGCGACGAGGCCGTGATGACGATGCCGCAATTGGTGACGCTATTTGCCGTCGGCGGGCGGGCGGATGGGCAACTCGGGGTTAAATTGGCGGCCGCCGTGGTGCTGGCCTTGCCGATCGTGATTGCGTATCTGTTTGCGCAGAAGCATTTTATAAGGAGTATGGCGAGTAGTGGGCTTAAATGATGAATTGTTGAAGGATTGAGGGTTGAATTGTTGAATGGCCTGGCATTTGGTCATCTCTTGAATGGTAAAATTTAGCATGCAATGGAAGCACGAATACTAGCGCATGCCGTAGCCTTCAGCGTCGTAATCTGCAACGTCGCCTGTCGGGATGTCCAACCTATCGTCACGGAGATCCCGACATCAATCGACGACTCCTCGCTCACCGTCAATCTCGCGCACCTCGAGCACCTCTACGATGAGATCGTCTTGCCGAACGGCGATACCGGCGGGGTAGTGTGGATCTACTGTGAAGCACCGGATTACGTCTTGATCGGCGACGATGACGAGGGTTATACCTGCGTAGACGACATGGCGCGGGCGCTGGTGGTGTATTCGATGCACCATGAGCTGTATGAAGATTCGCTTTCGCTAAAACGTGTTGATCAGTTGTCGCGGACGATGCTTTCGATGCAGGCGGAAAACGGCTATTTCTATAATTTTCTATGGCCAGGAGATAGCATTAATACCACCTTTCGGACGAGTCTTGCAGTGCCGGACTGGTGGAGTTGGCGAGCGCTGTGGGCGCTGGAGACGGCGCTGAGATGGAGCCAGTTGGACAGCGTATGACGGCTTTCGCCAAAACGAGTACCGCGCGTCTTGTCTACAACGTGCAGCGTGACTTGGCGATGGACTCCGTGATGCGCGATACAATCATCAGCAACATCCGCTTGCCGAATGATTTGCCGGAGGGCGGGGGCGCCGACCAAACGGCGATTCTGATGTTAGGTCTAAGTTTACACGCTCAACGGACGGCAGATACCAGCAGCTATCCATTGCTAAGGGGTTTTGCCGAAAGGCTAATGGCCATGCAAACTAAGGAAGGGCAGTTCTTGAGTTGGTACAACAACTGGCACGCTTGGGGAAGTATGCAAGCTTATGCCCTGATCGAAGTCGGTACTGCTATGAGCGAGCCGAGCTACGTAGCCGCAGGCGTCCGTGAAGTAGAAACGTTCGCGTTTAAAATCCTAAGAACCGGTCGCTATGCATCTTCTCAAGTGACCTCCCGCAGTATCACCACCCAGGTGCCCGGACAGCTTCCGCAATACTTGAGATGGGAGCGTGATACCTTCCCTCAAATCGCTTACGGACAGCGACCCATGATTTGGGCTGCCGTAGCCGCCGGTGAGCGTATGCAAGACAGTATTTATACCAATCGTGCATTGGAGGAGTTCGAGTGGTTCCAGGGCGATAACGTAGTTAATGTGCCGATGTACGATGCGGCGACGGGGCGTGGGTACGATGGAATTGTTTCGGCTACGAAGGTCAATTACAATGCGGGGGCGGAGAGTACGGTGGAGGCACTGTTGAGTTTGTTGATGCTCGAGACTATCGCACGGCCACCAAACAACCAGCCAATCAAATAACCAAACAACCAATCTTCCCCTGGACACCCTCATCTTCCGCCCCGCCGACGTCGACCTCACCCGCTCGCCCCTGCGCGGCCACGGCTTGCCGGAGACCTTCGTCCTCGGCGCCTTTAACCCTGGCCTCACGCGTCTGCCCGACGGCCGCCTGCTGCTGATGGTCCGCGTGGCGGAGGCCCTGCGTGAGCCCGCGTGGGACGGGGAGGTCCACTGCATCCGTTGGCGAGACGGGAAGTATGACACGCCGGGCTTTCCGGAGGAGACGCTGGACATGTCCGACCCGCGGGTGTTCGGTTTTCGCGAAAGCGGTAACACCACCATTGGGCTCACTTCGCTGTCGTGGATGCTGCCCGTCATTCTGAGTGCGGATGGGACGAACGTGGAGGAGGTGCGCTACGACCTCGCCATCGAGCCGCGCGACCGGGCCCAAGCTTACGGTGTCGAGGACCCGCGCATTAGTAGGATTGCGGAGGGTGAGTATTACATGACGGCCTGTGCCGTGAGCGGGGATCGACTCGGGACCTCACTTTACAAATCCTCCGACGCGCTGGAATGGGAGCATCTCGGCCTCGTGCTTGGACCACCAGAACAAGGACATGCTGCTCTTCGAGGGCAAGCTGTCGGACGGACGTTTTGTGGCCTTGACGCGACCGCAGGGAGATGTCTTTCTGGCACCGACGCTCGATACGGGGATTCGGACGGGGCCGGCCATCCACCTGGCGGCCTCCCCAGATGCGTTGCACTGGCGTCCGCTGGGAGCCCCGCTGTTGCGCCCGAAAATGGGCGGTGCGATGAAGCTGGGTGGTGGCACCCCGCCGATCTTGACGGAGCGTGGTTGGCTGATGTTATACCACGCCGTGCACGCCGGTGCGGAAGTTGGCCGCTACCGCACCTACTGGGCGCTGCTCGACGCGGATGACCCGACGCAGGTTTTGCACGAAAGTGCCGAACCGATCCTTACGGCAAACCCCGCCCTTACCGCCGGCATGGAAGACCAGATGTACCTCACGGATGTAATCTTTACCACGGGCATCGTCTCACAAGGCGACGGCTACCTGGTCGCGAGCGGCGAGTGCGACTTGGCTTGTCGGATGACCTCTTTTGAGGGAGATGGGTGGATGAGTTGATGGGGGGATGGGAGGATGGCCGTCCGGATGGCACATCATACGCACGTCTGCCGGGCACATCCTCCCATCAAATCATCATCCAATCCTCCCATCAAAAGCCACCCATCGAAACCCACTAGTAAGGCTATACATTGTCCCCTATATGTTCGAACAGACTTTCAAGAATATCGACGACCTGCTGTACAAGGACGCGGGCGCCGACTCTGAGCTGGACTACATCGGCCAGACGAGTTGGGTGATGTTCTTGTGCTACCTCCACGATCTGTAGCAGGACACGGCCGACGAGGCGGAGCTGCACGGCCAGAGCTACGAG
Organism: Lewinellaceae bacterium; assembly: GCA_963837005.1. GTDB lineage: Bacteria > Bacteroidota > Bacteroidia > Chitinophagales > Saprospiraceae > CALDTK01. The sequence continues at coordinate 336,744 of CAWIMC010000018.1, read as the reverse complement.
CCGATCCTGGAGCCGGAGTACCGCTGGGACGTTTGGGCGATGCCGAAGAAGGCCGACGGTAACTACGACCGCAACCGGGCGCTGAGTGGCGATGACGTGATCAAGTTCGTGCGGCTCAAGCTCTTCCCTTACCTGGATGGTTTTACGCGTCGAGCGCAAAACCCGCAGACGATCGAGTACAAGATCGGGGAGATTTTTAGTGAGTTGGAGTTTAAGGTGAAGAGTGGCTTTATCCTGCGGGAGATCTTGGAGTACGCCGACGAGCTGCCGTTCCGGTCGAGCAAGGAGAAGCACGAGCTGAGCCACCTCTACGAAACCAAGATCAAGAACATGGGCAATGCCGGTCGCAATGGCGGGCAGTACTACACGCCGCGGCCGCTGATCCGCGCGATGATCGCGGTGGTGGACCCGCAGATCGGGGAGCGCGTGTACGACGGTGCGGCGGGGAGTTGCGGCTTTTTGTGTGAGGCGTACGAGTACATGTACGAGCGCATGGCCAAGACGACCGACAACCTCAAGACCTTGCAGGACCGGACGTTTTACGGGAAGGAAAAGAAGAACCTCGCCTACGTGATCGGGACGATGAACATGATCCTCCACGGCATCGAGGCGCCCAACCTACAGCGGGTCAACACCCTGAGCGAGGACGTGCGGCAGATCCAGGAGAAGGACCGCTACCACGTCATCCTGGCCAACCCACCGTTTGGCGGGAAAGAGCGGGCGGAGGTGCAGCAAAACTTCGACATCAAGACCGGGGAGACGGCCTTTCTCTTCATGCAGCACTTTTTGAAGAGCCTGAAGACCGGTGGCCGCGCGGCGGTGGTGATCAAGAACACCGTGCTCAGCAATACCGACAACGCCTCGGTGGCCCTGCGCAAGTTGCTGTTGGAGAGTACCCAGCTGCACACCATCCTCGACATGCCGGGCGGCACCTTCCAGGGGGCGGGCGTGAAAACGGTCGTGTTGTTCTTCGAGAAGGGCGAGCCGACCAAGAAGATCTGGTACTACCAGTTTGACCCGGGCCGCAACATGGGCAAGACCAATCCGCTGAATGATGAGGACTTGGAGGATTTTCTACGCCTTTCGGCAAAACACGAAACGTCCGCGAAGAGCTGGACCATCGATGTAAAAGACATCGAACCGAAGACCTATGATTTGAGCACGAAGAATCCGAACGGTCCGGAGGCGGCGCCGCTGCGCAGTCCGGAGGAGATTTTGGCGGAGATGGAGGTGTTGGATGAGGAGACGCGGGAGTTGTTGGCGGAGTTAAAGGAGTTGATATGAGAGAGGGGTGGGAAGTAAGGGCGTCATCGAACTGCTTCGAGAAGGTGCCTAGAACAAAGATAAATCAAGCGAAGCCAACTCATGGAAGTTGGTCAGTATCCAGTTCTCTCGCAAGGAGCAGAGGAAGTGGAGGGATACTGGGACGAAGCTGATGACGTGCTCGATATGAAAGGGCCTGATTGTTTTTGGTGATCACACAAGAATTCTGAAACACATAAATTTCCCCTTTGTGTTAGGTGCGGACGGTGTAAAAGTACTAGCACCCAAAAAAGACTTAGATCCAAGGTTTATTTACTATCAGCTTTCTAGCTTTAAAATCCCGGCAAAAGGATACGCACGACATTTTCGATTCCTAGCCGAACGTATAATTCTTGTCCCTCCCCTATCCGTCCAGCGGGAGATTGTGGATCGGTTGGATGCGGCGTTTCAGTTGATTGATCGGGCGCGGGCGAATGTGGAGCGGTGTGTGGTTTTGGCGGGGGAGTTGTGGGAGAGTGTGCTGGAGGGGGAGTTTATGAATCTCGCAGTGCCACATCTCGTGGAAACGATGGGTTCCGTATGTTCGCTGGCGCAGGGTTTGGCTATCAATAAACAGAGCAAACATTTGCTAATAAAGCATAGTGAACTTCCACTGTTGAGGATTAAGGATATGAGGACTGGAATCTTCACTCAATTCATTAATCCTCAGGGCGTTTCGCCTAATACGATCGCCAACGAAGACAGCATAATCTACACCAGAACGGGCTCACTTGGCCTAGTCTTTACCGGATTTAAGGGTGTGCTGCATAATAATTCATTCAGGGTTATACCAAGTCAGAACGTATTGAAAGAATATATGATTATCTGGCTTCAAACGCCACTGTTTTATAAGAAAGTTATGAGCCTAGGGGGTAAAGCAGCGCAGCCAGACATATCACACAAGCTATTTAAAACGCTATCGATCCCTGTACCAGATTGCCTCGAAGACCAGTCTAACATAGTCGAAAAGGTTCTAGTCAGCCAGCAATTAATAGAGGACGCACGAATTGCATACCAGGGTCAGCTTCACAAACCTAAGATATTACAAAAATCTGTTTTGCAGGAAGTGCTTGAGCATTCTAGATTTGAGTCGTCACGACCATAAAGTTTATGGATCAGTCATCAATGGGCGCGTGGCTAAAACGTACACTAGGCGAGCTAATGCAAGCGCGAGGTTCGAAAGATCCTGCCGCAGATGCTGGCGATTGCATAGAATTCTTGAAGTTTTGTGAACGTGTATCGTCCCAGTATCTAGACAGTGTCGAGAATCAGTATCGTGAGATTTCCGATCGGAATACGGAGTTTGACCTGTTTGTAAGTTTAACCATAAATTATCATCATGACCTTTACTCCTATGTAATTGACGAAGCTCGTCAAAAAGGCGAAGCCGCACGTCCTTTATTCTACGTTGGGATGCTCTTTGCATTGGCCCTAGACTATCATATAAGTATCTATACCTTAATGTCGAGGGGTCTGGAGAATTCAAGCAGGGTATTGTTTCGATCTTTGATTGAGGTATATGATGTCTTGCTTTGTATCAGTCATAGCAACACGTTCTTACAGAGCTACTTAAAAACTAGGTTAAAAGAGGACGGTTCAGAAGTAATGATTCCTATGAAGCGTGGTACAATCGCAAGCAAGGCGGCTAAAGCACTTGCAGAAATGGACCGAGATCTTGATAGGGCATTCTCGAAAATTCGGGAAGCCGTGTATCACGATCTTTCGGATTTTGTACATGTCTCAGCAGATACCACGGCAATGTCTGTAATGCTTCAACATGTGGACGGCGACCCGAATGATCGATTACTCAAGCCAGGAGGCATGCATACTCCCACAACCAAAAAATTTTATCTTAGCATTTTAAACTATTCAGATCAAGCTACTTCAATGATCTGCAACTGCTCAGCGAAAGCCGAAGCATCTGGATTTCAATGAAAAGCATATTCAACTTCACGGTGCTCAAGAGACGCTGAGATTATGTATTGATCTCAGAGAAAAGTGGGTCAAACACCTACAATTGCAAGATCAGGATTAACGCGCCTGTATGGGTTGTTTAATTCTAGAGAGCCGCGTTTTAGACAAATACATAAGCTCTGTGCTAAACGCGGAGGTATCACTGACAAATTCTTATAAGCTTGTCTTGTTAGCCCAAGCAACTCCAGGTGCGCATCCACCGTGCCTCTCATCACCTTGTAGTCCGATTCGCACTCCTCCAACATCATGCCCTTCGTCTTCACGAGTTGGGGGTCCGGTGTGCCAAAGCGGAGTAACAGCTGCTGAAACTCCAATGCTGTCAACTTCCTGAGTCCTTTCCATCGCTTACGTAGATCGGGAGGCCCGAACCACCTGACCCACTTCCCTAGGGTGCGCATGTTGATTGCGTAGAGCGCAGCGAGGTCGGATTTGTTATGTTTACCTGGGTAAAGCACTGGCCAGCAAAGCAGGACTAGGAAAATGAGAATGAAGATCATCGTCGAAAAGATAAGGGTCTACCGACGCGGACGCCGATAGACCTTTTGGGTTAAAGGAGTGAGTTAAGACTTCGGCTTCGGCTTTGACTTTGGGGGAAGGTTGTCTCTACCACCTCCTGAGGGCCTTCCTGTTGTAGCGGGTAAATTTTTGCCTGCCTTCGGTGATGGTTGCTTTATCTTTGCCATGAGTTGTGTTTTGTGGCTGTGCAAGATTGCAGGGCAAACTTATGTCGGGTGTGGAGGGGTCGGACAAATCGTGCGCGTTAAATGGCGGAGGTTGGCGTAGGGAGTTGATTACCAGCTTTTTCGGCTTGCAGCTTCCCCATCTCTTCCCTCGACCACATAGACAACCCCTGCTCCAGCTTCTGCAGGCTTACCTCCCCTCGCGCCGCTAGCAAAAAGCTTCTGTAGTCGCGGTAGTCGGTGGCGCACCAGGTGCCGAGGTAAAGGTTCTTCTCGCCGAGAGCACGCACGGTGTGTCGGTCCATGATCACGTGCACCGTGGGATCGACGAACGCCAAGATGGTACTGGCCACGGAGATGCCGACGCCCTCGAGTGCTGTGAGCATGTGTACGCTGAGGTAGGGCTCGGGCATGTCGATGGCCAATCGAGAGATGGTCTGTACATCTTGCTCGGCGTTGTTGGCTGTCCTGCCTTTGGTGCGGGGCGACTTCCAGGCGATGAGGGCGACGAGGTCTTTATAGATAAGGGAGAGGTCGGTTGTGACGGATATAATCTGAGCAACATAACTCTGGGCAAGTGTGACAAGTGTATTAATTGTTAGGCAGATGCAGTGCGGAATATTCCGTATACTTGGCTCAATAAATAGCCTAATTTAATGAAATACAAGCTTTTATGTTAGCCGCATACTGCAAACAGCGTATCTCCAAGTGCTCCATCACCCGACCCAACTCGCCATGACTCTCCCCACAACTATTTCTACAATAGTGTTCTTCATCGCCATCTCAACGCAAGATCTTCGCGGTCAAATTGTAAATTACGATTTGCAGTTTTTTGGCGAAGGAAACATACAGAAATCGCTGAATAGTGGAGAGGAGCTTCCTGCAAATACTGGTCTCGGTATATACTATCGCAAGAAAGTTGCCACCCCGTTCTTAGGTATGGATGATCTCCGAGTAGCTATGAGTATCAACGTAGCTTCCAGTACCGATACCATCGTTGGGGTAGTTGGCCCAGATGGAACTGCCATCAATGTGAGGGAATTCGGCTCTTATGTTTTATTGCCTGGCAATTCCAAGCAAGGTGCCTCGCTAGATGTACGTGGATATTTCAAGAAAGACCATAAATTACGGCCACATTTTGGTGGGCTGAACTTCAATTTTATTGCGTCCAACCGCACCTTTAGGTTTGGTCAAGAGGAGATTAATGCTTCCGTCGTTGGTTGCAGTGCTGGAGTGTTCCACGATTTTACAATTGATAGTAATGAAACTGACAACCTAGATTATGCTATTCTTTTAGAGATGAACTTGCTATTTCGTGGTATCTACGGCGACCTCGGTCAAAGGGGCTCTGATCGCGATGAAGCAAGGAATAGGATTTTCGGCACCACAAAAGTCCCTTACCTGGGCGGCGAATTGAAGGCTGGATTTAAGCTAAATAATATATTAGCGGAGTTATCCTTGCCTTTTTTATTTGCTTCGGAGGAGAACGAAGTTCCAGGATTAACTAATATCCAATTTATAACGACTATCAAGTTCGTCGGTGGGTTTCCAATTTTAAGGAGCGGCGGAAGTGACGGGAAAGGCACAAGCCCTCTGCTCTAGTTACGATATTTGATCACCTTAGAATGAATGTGGGATAGCAGGATTCCTAAGACAAGTCAGCTACCTTGCTATTCCGATTACAGCTTCCCCATCTCCTCCCTCGACCACATAAACAGCCCCTGCTCCAATCCCTGCAAGCTCAGCTCCCCCCGCCCCGCTAGCAAAAAGCTTCGGTAGTCGCGATAGTCGGCGGCGCACCAGGTTCCTAGGTAAAGGTTCTTTTCGCCGAGAGCCCGCACGGTGTGTCGATCCATGATCACGTGCACCGTGGAATCGACGAATGCCACGATGGTACTGGCCACGGAGACGCCATCGCCCTCGAGTGCCGTAAGCAGGTGTACGCTGAGGTAGGGCTCGGGCATGCCGATGGCCAATCGAGAGATGGTCTGTACATCTTGCTCGGCGTTGTTGGCTGTCCTGCCTTTGGCGCGGGGCGACTTCCAGGCGATGAGGGCGGCGAGGTCTTCACCCGAAAGTTGGGTGGCACCCGCGAGACGCTCGCTCAGCGCGGCAAACGCTTCTGGCTTGCCGTAGTCGTATCGGCTGGCGTAGTCTTTGAGGTTTTGGAGGGTGGTGGGGAGTTGAAAATTCATAGGGATTAGCTATCCGCAGTTTCTACACCGAGTGACGCCAACAGTGGAGCGTAGTTATTCTTGAACGGCTCAACGAGTTCGAGTTCTGCGTGAAGCATGACCCTCTTGACATCATCCACCCAATCAGCGCAAAAATCGGCGATCCACTTTGATGGGATCACGTAGACATCAGGGCTCGTGGCAAGTGCCCTCGTACTCTGGAGATCGACAAGGGCGAAGAATAGGTTGGGGGATGGACTCGTTGCAGCCTTGGGTCCGAGGGGGAACTCTACACGATGCGGAGCCTTCGCGTCTCCTCGTCCACGTTCGCGCATGGCCCAGTCGGTGGTTTGCACCTGCACGTTGACAGCCGCGCTGCCGTCTGCATTGGCCACGATGAGGTCTACAGTCGGGGAGCCAGCCCTTGGGAGGCCGACCACTAGTCCAAGACAGGTGAGTTGGTAGGCGACAAAGTGTTCTCCGGCGGCACCGGTGAGCGCAGTGGCTAGATTGGGCATATAGATGTTAGTTTACATGCGAACCTCAGCTGTTCTTTAGAGCTGCGCCCCGGCAGTACGTTGTTTTGCGAAAGCGAAAACTCCCTCCCGCCAAGTCATCCCATCACACCGCTAGCTTCCACTGATCCTTGGGGTCGCTGTGTGCGCACTTGTGTATTCGTGTTTGCCTGGCTCCTGCCAGACGCCGAGACATTCAGGCCGGCTGTGGACCTGGCAGGAGCCAGGCAAACACCGATCGTGTCCCCCTTCTGCTCGAGCCCGGCAACATCACTTCCGAACAGCAAGCCCGCACCCGCGCGATGATCGAGGGGACCTACTAGTACAACTTGCGGCAAGGAGTGCGCTCCCTTTGCTCGAAGATTTCGTGAACGACTTGGCGGTGTCAGTGCCACGGGCCATTCAGGGGATTAAGTACTTCACGTCTGGGGAGGTGATTGATACGATGCGTCGCGACTATGGCGAGCGGGTAGCGGCTTATAAGGGTGAAGGGTAGCGGCCCGCCACTTGAAAGCGAACGAATGGGCCGCGCGGCGTAGTTCCAATCACCCAAATAGCCCACCTTCCTCCGCAAACTCTGCCAAATGCGCTAATGCCACCTCGACGTGATACGGCTGTAGCATATCGCGCTTGCGCTCTGACCACTTTGCGGCTTCGGTAATGACGCGCTCGGGGGTGTCGGCTTGCTTGTTATGGCGGAGGTAGTCGACCGTAGCCAGGACTTCAAGCGCATGGGCGGACTCGAAACCTTCGAGAAGTCGCGACAGCCTCGTGAGACGCTCGCGCTGTTCGGAGCGTAGGTGGTCCTTGATGTATTGTCTGACGTCTGGCTGCCGAGCGTAGTTAAGGTAGATGGGCTCGAAGGGTCGCGGCGGACCTTGTTCCATCCCCGTGAGATAACTGCCGTTGAGGTGCTGCATCACGTGCGCCACCCGTTGGTCGTAGGGTCCGTAGATGTGGGGCTTGAACTCGAGGCCGAGGGGCTCGCCGAGGCGCTGGAGGAAGTAGGCGAGTTTGGTGGCGACGAAGAGACTGGTTTGGTCGCCTTCGCGCTCGTAGGCGTACTGCGCCTCGAGGAGCATGCCGCGCGCGGGCGTGAGTGGAGCGTCCAGTGGGCGGGAGTCGGTGCGAAGTTTTCGGGCGATGTGGTCGTTCGGCTCGAATACGATGAAGTGAGCCGGTACGCCATCTAAAGCCTGAGTGATCATCGGTCGGACCTTCGCCCAGTCCAATCCCCCGTGTCCGCAGCCTAGAGGCGGGATAGCAACACTGTTGATGCCCCGCTCCAGGATTGCCGACCTCAGGGCCTCTAATCCACGCTCGATGTAGTCGTACTTCGATGGCTGGCGCCAGTGCTGCTTGGTCGGGAAGTTAATGATCGTGCGAGCACCTCGCTGATCGGCGTCATCAACAATCAGCAGCTCCCCCGTCTGGACCTCCCCGGCCTCAACGGCGCGGCGGTAGACACTGTAGTTGGTCGGATAGCGCATTTTGAATTGTAGCGCGATGCCCTTGCCCATTACGCCCACGGTGTTGACCGTATTGACGAGGGCTTCCGCGTCACTATCGAGGATGTCGCCTGTGGTGTAAGTGATCATGGGCACTTCAGTAGTAGAATTGGCGATAAGGGGCTACGCTTACCGAGATTGGCAGCTTCAAATCTAACACAAATTGTTTTACAATGTCTCCCGAGGCCTCATCTGCCGTCAATATGTGGAGGATTGCGGCTGCGGGAATATGGCTGTGAACAAGTAGTTCGGCCTGTTTGCGCCTCCGGAGGTCGCGATCATGCTCCATAACCTGCGGTGAGCCCCAGTCTTGTGCTCCAATGGCCTGTGCGTCGAGGACTGTCAGCGGGGATGCGGATGTGTAAAATTTTGTTAGCCGCTCCTTCGCGTGTCCGTCCGTGAAGCACCACCGTAGGCCCTGTTCGTCCAACACGTGTCGGCGAAAGCATAGGTACACGATCTCGGCGGCGGAACGTTTTCTGACGCTGGGTCCCTTGCTATGCTGAATGTTGTAGAGCATCGGGGAGCGCGCCCCGAAGTAGCACGGAACATAGTCAGCAAGGGTACCGCCCGGCGGAACCGGCACATCTATACTGGCTCGTCGACTTACCAGGCCACTGTCGCCGATGAAGACGTAGCCATCGTCTTGCCGCCCCGACGACATCGACCAGAGCCCATCGCGTAACAGAAGCGGTACATTGTTGATATCAGTGATCCGGTAGAACGGAAAGTCCTCTTCCATGAGTTCAAGGTGCACTCGTAAACCTAATGCGCAGCAGACATCCCCCGTTTTGGCGGAAGCCCCCCACCCCGCACTCCCCAAAGCGCCTATATTTCCAACTTCGTACCCCCGCCCCGACCCCCGTGAACGAAGACCAGACCAAGCACGACCTCATCACACCCGCCCTCAAGGCAGCAGGGTGGGGCGAAGTAGACGGGAGTCGCATCCTGTTGGAGGTCCGCATCACCAACGACCAGAAGCCAGGCGAGCGCCACTACAAGCCTCTACGAGCCGACTACGTATTGCGTTACCGCGAACGGACGCTCGCCGTGGTCGAGGCCAAAGCACGGGATAAGTACTACACCGATGGTCTCGGCCAGGCGAAGGACTACGCCGAGCGACTCCGGGCGCGCTTTGCCTACGCCACCAACGGTCGGCGCATCTACGAGGCCGACATGGACGGGGCCATCGAGGGCGATGTTCTCACCTTTCCGACACCCGACGAGCTCTGGTCGCGGACCTATCCCGCACCCGCCCCGACGCAGACCTATAAAATCGAGATTGCCGACTGGAAGGAGCGACTTTTTGCCGTGCCTTTCGAGAGCCAGTCGGGCAAGTGGCAGTTGCGCTACTACCAGCAAAACGCGATCTCGGCGGTGCTAGATGGCGTCGCTGAAAAGCGCGAACGACTCCTGCTGACGCTGGCCACCGGCACCGGCAAGACCGCCATTGCGTTTCAGATCGTGTGGAAGCTGTATCAGGCCAAGTGGAACATGCAGCGCGATGCTAAACGCAGTCCGCGGATTCTCTTTCTGGCCGATAGAAATATCCTCGCGGATCAGGCCTTCAATACGTTTAGTAATGCTTTTGCTGAGGACGCGCTAATTCGCATCAAACCTGCTGCGATCGCTAAAAAGGGGAGGGTGCCAACCAACGGGGCGGTCTTCTTTTCCATCTTCCAAACCTTTATGTCCGGTCCGGAGGGTGAGCCTTACTTCACACATTACGAGCCCGACTTTTTCGACTTCATCATCATCGACGAGTGTCACCGTGGAGGCGCGAATGATGAGAGTTCGTGGCGCGAAATATTGGAGCACTTCAAACCTGCTGTCCAACTGGGATTAACGGCCACGCCTAAGCGAGACGAAAACGTGGATACCTACGCTTACTTCGGTGATCCCGTATACATCTACGCGCTAAAGCAAGGAATAAATGACGGCTTTTTAACGCCATTTAAGGTGAAGGAAGTGAGCACTACGCTCGATACGTATACTTACACCTCCGACGACGATGTGCTGGAGGGCGAAGTGCACGACGGTCGCGAGTACACCGAGGCCGACTTTAACCGCATCCTCGAGATCCGGGAGCGGGAGGCACACCGCGTCAAGCTCTTCATGTCGCAGATCAATCAGGACCAAAAGTCGCTGGTGTTCTGCGCGACCCAAGATCACGCGGCGGCCATTCGCGACCTCATCAACCAGGAGAGCAATAGCCTCAACACCAGCTACTGCTGCCGCGTCACGGCCGACGATGGCGCGGTAGGCGAGAAGCACCTGCGCGAGTTTCAGGACAACGAAAAGCGGATCCCGACCATCCTCACCACTTCGCAAAAGTTGAGTACGGGCGTCGACGCACCGGAGATTCGCAACATCATTTTGCTGCGTCCGATTAACTCCATGGTGGAGTTTAAACAGATCGTGGGGCGCGGGACGAGGCTTTACGACGGCAAAGATTACTTCACGCTGTATGACTTCGTCAAGGCGCACGAACACTTTAAAGATCCGGAGTGGGACGGTGAGCCTATCGCTCCCGAGGTGATTACGAGAAATGCAGCGGAGCCAAAAAGTCCAACTGAGTTAAACGAGCCTGAGGCTTTGTACTGCACCGAATGTAATTCCGACCCCTGTCTGTGCGAGCAAGGTCCGCGCGTCATGACGCGGATACGTCTGGGTCCCGGCAAGGAGTTGGCAATTGACTCGATGGTGCGGACCACGTTTTGGCATCCCTCCGGACAGCAGATGTCTTCTGCGGATTTTGTCAAGCAGCTCTTCGGGGACATCCCTACGTTCTTTCAGAGTGAGGACGAGCTACGCAATGTCTGGAGCGATCCGAATACCCGCAAGGGCTTGCTGGAGCGCCTGGCGGAGGCCGGCTACACCTATGAGCAATTAGAGGAACTCCGTAAGCTCGTCCACGGAGAGGATAGCGATCTGTTCGACGTCCTCAAGCACGTAGCCTACCAGCGAGATTTGGTTCCCCGTCGGGAGCGGGCGGCTTTCGCCATAACACGTTTTGCGGAAGCGTACACCCCGGCGCAAAAGGAATTTCTAGACTTCATCCTAGAGCAGTACGTCCACGCTGGCGTCTCTGAATTAGACGGCGATCGGCTCGCAGCCCTCCTGACGCTGAAGTACAAGTCGATCCCGGATGCCAAAAAGCAACTCGGTACGGTGGATGCGATCCGGAATACGTTTCTTGGCTTCCAGCCTGGGCTGTATGCTTGAGGGAGATGGGTGGATGATTTGATGGGGGGGATGGGAGGATGGCCGTCCGGATGGCACGTCATACGCGCACGGCTGCCGGGCACATCCTCCCATCAAACCATCATTCAATCCTCCCATCGAAACCCACACGAAAGATGGGAGGATGGCCTGATGGGATGATGAGAGGATGGCCGTCCGGATGGCACGTCATACGCGCACGGCTGCCGGGCACATCCTCCCATCAAACCATCATCCAATCCTCCCATCGAAACCCACACGAAAGATGGGAGGATGGCCTGATGGGATGATGAGAGGATGGCCGTCCGGATGGCACGTCATACGCGCACGGCTGCCGGGCACATCCTCCCAACAAACCATCATCCAATCCTCCCATCGAAACAACCCTTCAACACTTATTTATGTCCACCCTCTCCCTCCGCTCCATCAACCGCGTCTACCCCGGCGGCACGCACGCCGTCAAGGACGTAAACCTCGAGGTCGCCGACGGCGAATTCATGGTGCTGGTCGGCCCGAGCGGCTGCGGCAAGTCCACCACCTTGCGCATGGTGGCCGGCCTCGAGCCTATCGACGGCGGGGAGCTCTTCATCGGGGAGCGGGAGGTGAGCCGCCTCGAGCCGGCCGAGCGCGACATCGCGATGGTGTTCCAGAATTATGCGCTGTATCCGCACATGACGGCCGCCGAGAACATGGGCTTCGGACTGCGCGTGCGCGGGACGCCGAAGGCGGAGATAAAGAAGCGCGTACAGGAAGCAGCAGAGCTGCTCGAGCTCGGTGACCTCATCGACCGCAAGCCCGGCAAGATGTCCGGCGGACAGCGCCAACGCGTCGCTATCGGTCGGGCCATCGTGCGTCAGCCGGCAGCCTTTCTGTTCGACGAGCCGCTGTCTAATCTCGACGCCAAGCTCCGGGCGGAGATGCGCGCCGAATTGTCGAAGCTGCACCGTCGGCTCGGGGCCACGATGCTGTACGTGACGCACGACCAGGTAGAGGCGATGACGCTCGGCGACCGGATCTGTCTGTTGCGCGGCGGCGTGGTCCAGCAGGTCGGTACGCCGATGGACCTTTACGAGCACCCGGCCAATGCCTTCGTCGCGCGCTTCATCGGGACGCCGCCGATGAATGTGTGGACGGGGGAAATACTGGAAGGTGGGCGTCGGTTTCGTTCGGCGGGCGGGGTAGAGGTGGTTTTGGCGAAAGCCGTAGCGCCTGGATCAGTGGAGCTAGGCATCCGCCCGGAGCACTTGCTCCTCAGCACCGACCCAGCGCTCGCCAAACTTTCCGCTACCGTCGAACTCGTCGAGCGCATGGGCGCCACCAGTCTCCTGCATGCTCACGTGGGCGGGGAAAGACTCCTGGCCAGTGTCCCGGGCTCCGTCCAACTAGCAGAGGGCGAGCAGGTGGGGCTGGGTTACGACCCTGCCAACGTCCGCCTCTTCGTGTAAGTGCAGCTGGCGCTAGTCCTGCCCCGCCCCCTCCAGCATCAGTAACATCTCGTCAATACTCAAGCGCGCACTTGTATCCGTGCCTGCCAAAATCTGATCCGCCAAATCCCGCTTGTCTGCGTGGAGTTCGATGATCTTCTCCTCGATCGTGCCGAGGCTCACGAAGCGATACACCGTCACCGGGCGCAACTGGCCCATACGGTGCGCGCGGTCGGAGGCCTGGTCCTCGACGGCCGGATTCCACCAGGGGTCGAGGTGTAACACGTAGTCGGCCTCGGTGAGGTTGAGGCCCGTGCCGCCCGCCTTGAGGCTGATCAGGAACAGCTTCGCCTGGCCGCTCTGGAAGCGCTGCACCAACTCCTCGCGCTTCTTGCCGGGTGTGCTGCCGTCGAGGTAGAGGTACTCGATGCCCTGCCCTTTTACCCAGTCCTCGACCAGCTTGAGGTGCTGGACGAATTGACTGAAGATCAGTGCCTTGTGGCCATTGTCCAGCAACTCCTGGATCGTCTCCCCGACGAGCGCCAGCTTCGAACTTTCGAGCTTGCTGTTCGCTCGGACCAGCTTCGGGTGACAGGCCGCCTGGCGGAGGCGGGTGAGTTGCTTGAGCACCATAAAGCGCTGCTGGTCGGGCGTCGCGCTGGCCAACTGCTCGAGGGCCTCGCGGCGGATGGCCTCGTAGAGGGCGCGCTCTTTAGTGCTTTGCTCGACCTCGAGGATGATCTCGGTCTTGGCGGGGAGTTCCTTGAGGACATCGTCCTTGCGGCGCCGGAGGATGAAGGGCTGCACGAGGTTGCGGAGCTGGTCGCGCAGCACCTCGGTGTTCCCGCCGATGCTCAGCGGACGGGCATACTTGCTCGCGAAAGCTTCCTGGCTGCCGAGCAAGCCCGGGTTGAGGAAGCGAAACAAGCTCCAGAGTTCGAGCAAGTTGTTCTCGATCGGGGTGCCCGTGGTGGCCACCTTGAAGTCGCCCTGGAGCGCCACCACGGCCTGCGCCCGCTGCGAGGCGGCGTTTTTGATGGCCTGCGCCTCGTCGAGGATGATGGTCGCGAAATGGATTTCTTGGAGCACCACGTCGATGTAGGGTAGCAGGCCGTAACTCACCAGCAGCAGGTCGCCCGGACCGAGGTCGGCGAGCATCTCCACCTCCTTGCTGCTGGCCAGGAGTTTGGGGGTTAAGCTCGGGGCAAAACGCGCCGTTTCGCGCAGCCAGTTGCGGGTCACGGACGCCGGCGCCAAAACCAGTGCCGGGCCGTTTTCGGCGCGACTCGTGAGCACGGCCAGGGCCTGGACGGTCTTGCCGAGGCCCATGTCGTCGGCCAGGCACGCGCCCACGCCCCAGGCCGCCAAACGCATCAGCCAGCGGTAGCCCTCCTCCTGGTAGTCGCGGAGCTGCGCGTCGAAGTCGGTTGGGATGGTAGGTTTGAGCTGGCGCGCCTCCTCGACGCGGTCGAGTTGCAGCGTCCACTCTTGGTCCACGTTCAGGTCGCCGAGGTCGGCCAGTAACTCGTCGAACACATTGGCCCCGAGCGTCGGGAGTGCCGCGCCCTTCCCGCGCTGGTGCAACAGCGCTTCCATCTTCTGGAGCCGCGCCTGGAGCTCCTTCGAGAGTTCGACGAACTCGCCCTCGGTCACCTCGACGAAGCGACTCTTGCTCTCGCGCGTGTGCTGGAGCAACTGCAGGAAGTCGAGCACGCGGTCCTCGTCGACGGCGAGCTGGCCGCTCACCCCAAACCAGTCTTTCTGCTTCCCGACGTTGAGGTTGAGTTGGTCGGTTTTGGCGAAAGCCGCCACCTTGAAGCGCTGGCCTTTCGGATACTCGACCACGACATCGTCGGTGGCGCTTAGGTCGCGCAGCTGGACGATGAGCTCCAGGGCCTGCTCCGGGTCGGTGATCACGAAGTGGTGCGGGAGGTCGATGGGCTCCCCGAGGGCCGGGCAGGCGGCGATGACGTGCCGCGTGGCCCTGCGTTCGCCCTCCATGTGCCGATTCAAAACGACGCGCAGCGGCTCATCGGCCTCCGGATTGACGACCACGATGTCGCGTGGGAGCCCCTCGCCGGCCACCACCATGTACGGCGCCTCGGGCAGGGGACGGACCAGCAGCTCGACGTCGTAAGCAGTCGCGTTCGGCAGGAGGTGAATCGCGACCTGCGTGCCGCCGGTGACCTGCTCGAGGCCGCTGTCGTCGAGGTCTATGACGGAACGCACGTTAACGCGGTCGCGCAGCGTTGGCAGCGCCCGTTCGAGTTGGGCTTTGCGCTCGGCGCCGACGGTCACACCCGCCCCGATCGACTTCGACAGGGCGATTTCATCGTCGGTGAGTTGGTAGGCGACGAAGTGGGCCTGGGTGAGCCGCTCGAAGGCAAAATGACTCTGCCAGTGGGCGGGCCTGAATTCGAGCCGGATGCCCTCCTCGGTCTCGTGCATCGACAGGGCCGTTTCGCCGAGCTTGATGGTGACTTGGATGTCTGGGGCTTTCGCCAAAACTACCCGCGGGTGTCCTGCGAGGTGGTAGACGAGCTTTGGGAAGGCGAGGAAGAGGTGCTGCTCAGCGTAGCGGTAGCGCCCGGGGTCGGGGGCCTTGCCGTAGTAATCCGTGATGGCGGCGGCGACCTTTTCGTCCTCGGGCGGCAGCTCGTGAGCGGCGAACTCCTCGAGCAGCTTGGGGAGCGTGAGGGTTTTGCCGGGCGTCCATCCGCCTTTTTTCGCCGGGCTCTGGAGCTTCATGGTGTAGGTCTGAATGACGAAGTCGAGGCTCCACTGTATGCGCTGGCTGGTGGCGGCAGGCGGGGCTTCGAGGGGGCGCTCGCTGATGCGCGTCAGCAGGGACATCACTTTCTCGGCTGGGTCTGGGCGCACGATGAGGGTGTTGAGGTAGTGGTAACCGAAGGTTTCGCTGTTGTCTTTGGCGCGTTGGCGCCACTCGCCCGCGCGGCGCTCGGAGGGGAGGAGTTTGGCGAGCGTGGCGGCCAGTTCGCCGGCGACATAATGTCGACCCTTGTTCTCGCAGGCGGTCATGACGCTGTGGAGCAAGTCCACGCGCGCGGCCGGTAATTCGTAATCGGCCCACAGCGCCGTCCACGCCGCGAAAACGTAGGTCATGCCGATCACCTGATCGCCGACGAAGACTTTGCTGAGCAAGTCGGCACCTGCCCGCGTCTTGCCGTTCGCAAAGGTGACAAAGGCAAGGAAGGCATTGACGAGCTGGTAGTTGCGGCTCGTCTTAAAGCGCTTGCTGCGGACGTCGAGTTCGGCGGCCGTAATTTGCTCGGTGGCGAACAGGTGCAATTCGTGCAGGCAATCCAGTGCGCCGACCCGATCGCGGGCGGAGTAGTCGCGCGACGAAAATTTCCGGGCCTCCTCGGCGTCGCCGCGCAGGAGGGCGTACATCAGTCTGAGTCGCGGGAGCGCCACCGAGGCTGAGGCGGGCGCGAGACTCAGGAGAGGCGCGAACTCGAAGGCCAGGTCCTCGATGCCCTCGGCGATGTCCCCGTCCAGTTTGGGTGCCTGTGGCGACCAGGCGACGGCATTGATGTACCGCGTCGACTGCGCCTTGACGAGCGTTGAGTAGACGTTGTACCGATTGATGACCAGCCGCTGGAAGCCCGTCTCGAGGACCAGGAAAAACTCCGGGTTTTCGACCTCTAGCAGGCTGCGCATTTGCGACCTCACCGACTCGGTGGCGTATTTGCGGTACCCGCCATAGTCGGCAAACGCTATGCGTTCGTTGGTGAGGTACAGGTCGGCGGACTTACTCAGCAACGCGAGCCACTGCACCAGTTCGAGGTAGTCTCGGGGCTGGCCTCCGGTGGCGGCCTTCATGCTGGGTAAGCTGGGGTAATTGGGTAGCGGACGCAGCAGATCAAACAGCAGTCCGAGCTGCAGGGCCACCACGGTGGCGTTGGTATGGTAGCGCACGTACGCGTTCACAACGTAGTCGAGGCGCTTGCCGGGGGAGGCCAGTTCGTAGTCGCGGGTGAATTTGATAAGTTTGTGCGCCTTGAGCGTCCCGAGTACGGTGGACAGGCGTTTGCGCTCGTAGACATTTGCGGCGGCCAGCACTTCGGCGAGGGTCTTGTCGGTGGCGGAGTTGCGCAGGCTGAGCACGTATAGTACCAGGACGCTGAGTTCGGCGACTTGCTCGTCCCGGTGGCCCGGCGGAGGGGTAGGCATTGCGTAAACGTAAGGCGTCGGTGAGCACTGTTCGCGTGCGTGCAAAACCGTGAAAAGTTCTTTTGAGTGGCCGATCTTTCGAGAGGTAGCGCGAGCATATCGCTAGACATTCAGGCTTGCTCCGGTACAAATCTAGCGTTGACTGGCCTTTCGTTACTCTTAACGCAAAGCCCCATCGCGCCCTTCTTAGAGTGAGGAGGGCATTTGCGCTCCTCGCGTCTCCCTTGCGTAGCGCAGTGGCTTCGCGTTCCAACCGCCCAGACGTGCCCGTTTAGCGGAATTGTCTAGCGGTATGTAGCGCAAGCGACCGGGGCCGTGTCGTATTCGTAAGTTCCCACGTGCCGCCCACGCGACATTTATTCCCAGCTCACAGTACAATTTTCGACCACCTTTGCCGCCGCGTGCAACAGCCCTCCCCCCGCACATCGGCCAGGCCAACACCGCAGTACTCGTATTCGCGCGATCGACGGCCGCTGAGCTACGCGCCGAGCGCCTGGGGGATCTGCCACTCGCCGCACGCCGGCTCGTCAATCAAGGCTTGCTCCAGCAGATTCACCGGGTGGTGGCTACTTCCGGCTTGCCGGCGGTATACTCGACGGAGCGCGACCAGCGGGGCGAGACCTACGGCGAGCGACTCGGCAACGCCTGCCGGGAGGCCTTCGCACAGGGCTACGAGCACCTCGTCGTCATCGGCGGAGATTGCCCGGGACTCCGCGCAAGGCACCTCACCGAGGCCGCGCAGCAGTTGGAAAGCGGTCGTGGCGTAGTAGGCCGTGACCTGCGGGGTGGCGTGTATTTGATCGGCCTTTCGGCAAAACGCATCTCTACCGCCGCGCTCTCGGCCCTGCCCTATTGCCAGCCGGTTTTGGCGAAAGCCCTGTACCAATACCTCGGAACTTGCTACACGCAAGGCGTCCACGAACTCGAAGCCCTCGGTGACCTGCACAACGTCGCCGACCTGCGCCGGGAGTGGCACTCGCTTCAGTCACGTGCGTTGCACCGGATCGCCAAGGCTTTCTTGCCTGTCCGCGCCGAACTGGCGTGCATCGTCGACAGCGTGTTGCCGCCGCGGCGGGTGTATTGTCTGGCCCACGCCCACCGCGGGCCACCGAGCCGCTAGCCCGAACAAGGCTGTTTTGGCGAAAGCCCCCCGGGTTGACCTCGAGTCACGCTAGGGACGCCACGTATTTAGCGTAGGCTAGAGCGGCTGTTGGGATCTCCCTTCGATCCACGGCCAATTTTTGTGTCCCTCTAGGCCTATCCCCCTTTTCTCTATTTCTCCTGCCCTTTAGCGCATCCCATTATGTTGCGAATACTACTCGTCTGTGGAGCCAGTCTCCTCGGCTCCTCCCTGCTGGCTCAGAACACGCTCTCCGGCCGTCTTACCGATATCGAGACCGGCGAACCCCTCATCGGGGCAACTGTCTCGCCCGACAACAAGTCCGCCCAGGGCACCGTCACCGATCTGGACGGGCGCTACTCGTTGACCCTGCCGGACGGCACGACGCAAATTTGCGTGTCTTACGTCGGCATGTCGCGCTCGCGCTGTGAGCCCTTCACAGGCCAGACTGAACTCAACCTGCAGATCAATACTTCCGTTGGCCTTGGCGAGGTAGTCGTTACGGCGCTCGGACTTCAGCGTCAGAACGCCGAACTCGGCTATGCGCTCCAGGAAGTAGACGGGCGCCAGATCGCGGACGTGACGGCCACCAATTTTCTCGATAATCTAGCCGGGCAGATCGCGGGCGTCAACGTGACCACGGGCGCGACGGGCGTCGGGTCGTCGAGCCTGGTGAGCATCCGCGGGGAGGCGAGCTTCTCGCGCAACACGCCGCTGTACGTGGTGGACGGCATCCCGATCGACAATCGGGCGATTCTCAACGTGACCACCGAGGCTTCGCAGGGCTTCCAGGAGATCGACTTCGGGAATGGCGCGCCGGAGGTGAGCCCCTTCGACGTGGCGAACGTGACGGTGCTGAAAGGTCCGGCCGCGGCGGCACTGTACGGGACGCGTGCCTCGAACGGCGTGATTTTGATCAATACAAAGAGCGGTTCGCGGGCGCAGGGCCTCGGCATCAGCGTCAACTCGCAAACCACCTTAGATAGACCCTTCCGACTCCCAGAATTTCAGAATCGCTTCGGCCAGGGCCGCGGCGGCAAGTTTGCGTACGTCGACGGCCTCGGCGGCGGCGTGAACGACAACATTACGTTTTCGTACGGGCCGGAACTCGACGCGGGCTTCTCGACGACGCAGTACGATAGCCCGGTGACCCTCGCCGACGGTACCGTGGTGCGCGCGGGGGATCGGCGGCTGTATACCACCGAGACGCCAACGCCGACCCCGTTTGTCTCGCACCCGGACAACGTCGCGGACTTCTACCAGACCGGCGTGACGACGCACAACAACGTGGCCGTCTCGCAGGGCTTCGACCGCGGGGACATGCGGCTGAGCTTCACGGACCTGCGCTCGGACAGCTACATACCGGGGGTCAACTTCGACCGCAACAACGTGGCGGCGCGGCTCAACTTCCGGCCCAACGACCGCATCCGCCTGAGTACTTCGCTGAATTACGCCAACTCGCGTTCGGACAACCGGCCCGCCGGTGGCTACGGTTCGGAGAACCTCAACTACACACTCATCGCCTGGCTCGGGCGCTCGACGGCGCTGGAGCCGCTCAAGGAGTACTGGCAGCCGGGCTTCGAGGGCGTGCAGCAGTTTCAGTTCAACACGACCTTCTTCGACAACCCGTACTTCATCCTCAACGAGAATCGCAACTCCTTCAATCGCGACCGGGTGACGGGCTACCTGTCGGCGGCCTTTGATTTGACCGACAAGCTGGAGTTCCGCGTGCGGACCGGGATCGACCGCTCGAACGAGAACCGGGAGTTCAGGCGGGCGTACTCGACGAATCGATTTGCGCGTGGGGCCTACGCTGAGAACGCGATTACGTTCTCGGAGCAGAACACAGACGCCTTGCTGACCTACAGCGACAACGTGGGCGACGTGAGCCTCGCCGTTTCGGTGGGGGGCAACAGACTCGACCAGCGCGCGGAGTTCAACCAGACGCAGGCCGAGGCGCTCACGGTGCCGGGGGTGTATCGGTTGACCAACTCGGCCATCCCGCTCGTCACCTCGGGCAACCTGAGCGAGCGCCGCATCAACAGTGCCTACGGCTTGGTCAGGGCAGGTTTTCGCGGAAGCGTCTTCCTCGACGTGACTGGCCGCAACGACTGGTCGAGTGCTTTGGCGACGAGCACCAATAGCGACGGGACCTCCTTTTTCTACCCCTCGGTAGGTTTGAGCTGGATCGTCTCCCGCGACCTCGACCTGCCGTCGATGGTGAGCTACTTCCAACTGCGGGCCAGCGGTGCGCAGGTTGGCAATGACACCGATCCTTACCGGACGGGCGGCACCTTTTTGCCGTCGACGCCAGTGAATGGTGCGCCGACCTACACCGACCAGCTCCAGTTACCGGCCAGTGGCCTGCGTCCCGAGCGGGCGACGGCCTATGAGGTCGGTTTTGACGTACGTCTCTTCGACGAGCGGATCGGCCTCGACGTGACGGCGTACACGCAGTTGAATGAGGACCAAATTTTGGCGCTGCCGGCGCCGATCAGTTCGGGCTACGAGAGTCGGGTGGTGAACGGTGGCTCCGTGCGGGCCGAGGGCATCGAGGCGGTGGTCAACTTTCGGGCCGTACGCCGGGGGGACTTCCGCTACGACGCGACGATCAACTTCAACCGGGCCATCGCGAGGGTGGTGACGCTGCCGAACGGCGAGGCGACAACACTGGCCTACGCGCGGGTCTATAATTCGCCTGGCCAGACGGTCTTCATCATCGCCGAGGAGGGCGGTCGCATCGGCGATATGTACGGTACGGGCTACCTCCGCAACGACGCCGGCCAGTACATCGTCAACGCGAATGGCGCCTTCATTGCGGACAACACGCTCCAGAAGTTGGGCAACTACAACCCGGACTTTCAGGTGGGCTTTACGAATCGCCTCGCCTACCGCAACTTCAACCTCAGTGCCCTGGTCGACTGGCGGCAGGGCGGGCAAATCGTGAGTCGCACGCAGGCGCTCGCGGGCTACTCCGGCCAGCTCAAGCTCACCGAGGATCGTCCGGCCGAGGGCATCGTCATCCCGGGCGTCGTCAACGTCGGTACGGCCGAGGCACCCAACTACCAGCCGAACACCAAGGCCATCTCGGCGGAGGACTACTACATCACCTTCTACAACCGCGAGCACGAGGAGAACAACACCCTCGATGCCACTTTCGTAAAACTCCGTGAGGTGCGTCTGGGCTACGACTTCAATACGCGCCAACTACCGTGGCTCCAGGACGCGAGCGTGGCCCTGATCGGCCGCAACCTCGCGATGTGGTCGCCGATTAAACTCTTTGATCCCGAGCAATTTGCAGCGCAAGGCCAGGGCTTTGTGCGCGGCGTGGAGGACATGAGTTATCCGACGCCTAGAAGTATCGGGCTGAGCCTGAGCGCCAACTTTTAATCCAGCCGGGCTGAAGCCCGGGCTGGCCCACGGGCAGACCTCCGGCCTGCTGCTTGCGGGGGCCTTTTGTACCACCGACCCACCATTCACGCCATGACCTATCATCTAGTCGCTTTCTCTTCGCTCCTCTTCCTGTTCGCCGCCTGCACCCAGGACTTCGAAGACCTCAACACCAACCCGAACGCCCCTGTCGACGTGCAGCCGAGCTTGTTGCTTCGGCAGGTGACCTACGACGTGGTGGAGAATCTCAGCTACGAGGGATTTACGGGTGGGGCCAACCTCGGGCAGTACTTCTCGGCCGACCCAGGCTTCAACGCCTTCGACCGAGGGGATCTGCTGGCGCCACAGTTCGGGGGCAATCCCTGGCCGGTGCTTTACCGCAACCTACGCGACATCAATATCGTGCTCGAGAAAAGTCGCGCGACGCCCGTCAACGCCGTCTACGAAGGTCCGGCCCTCGTGATGCGGACGATTGTGGCCGGCAACCTCACCGACATCTTCGGGGACGTACCGTACACGCAGGCGGGCGACGGACGCGGGGGCGTGGTCGACCCGGTGTACGACCGGCAGGAGGATATTTACAAAGGTCCGGAGGGGCTACTCGCGAGCCTACGCATGGCCGTCGAGGTCATGGAGGCGTACAAAGCGCCACAGAAGCTGGAGGGCGACCTGCTGTACAACGGCAATCTCGACGGCTGGATTCGCCTCGCCAACTCGTTGCGCCTCAAATACCTCTTGCGGGCGAGTGCGCAGTTGAGTGCCGGTGAGCTGGCGGAGATCGGGCAGATCGTCGCCGAGGATCGGTACATCAAGACCAACGACCAGAATGCCGTCTTCCGCTTCGGGGCGGCGCCCAATGACTTCCGTTTCGCCAGAGCGCGCGTGGGGGACTTCAACAACTACCTCGAGTCGCGGACGATCGACTCGATCACAGATGCTTTCGGCGACCCCCGCGAGCGGCTGTGGTTCCGCGCGACGACGAGCGGGGCGTACAGCGGGATCCGCAACGGCCTGCCGCCGGGCGCCTCGGTGGATGGGGCCAAGGTGTCGCTCCCGGGACGCATCTGGCGCGAGGACGCCTCCCAGCTGAAGGGCAACTACATGACGGCCTGGGAGACGCACTTCGTTTTGGCGGAAGCCGCCGCCCGCGGGTACTACGACGGCGATGATCCGGGTCTGTATGCCGAGGGCGTCCGCCTGGCCTTCGCCTACTGGAACGTGGAGCTCCCCGAGCGCTACCTAGCCCAGGATGGCGTCAACTACCGCACGGAAACAGCCATCAATCAAATCGTCACCCAGCGCTGGCTCGCGAGCATCGGCAACGGCTACGAAGGCTGGATGCTGTGGCGGCGCACGGGCTTCCCGGCCTTTCTGGCGCCCCTGTCGAGCTTGAATGGCGGACAGATCCCGGTGCGCTTTCCGTATCCGGCCAATGAGCAGGCCTTAAATCTCGCGAAGTATAGCGAGGCGATCGGGAGGATTGGCGGGAGTAATTCACCTAATGCGGCGGTGTGGTGGGATAGGTAGAGGGGTTGTTTGGTTGTTTGGTTGAAGGGTTGTTTGGTGGCGTCCCACACCGCTAATCAAACAACCAAACAATCAAACAACCAAATGACCAACATCAACTCCAGTACAGCCAACCAAACAACCAAATAACCTCCCAACCAAATAACCAACTGCCTTCTTGACCCTCCCCCTTCTCCAATGGTTACTCGTCATCGGTAGCTCGCTCGGGCTGCTTTGGCTGGCGCCGTGGGCACGTACGGCGGACGATTTCTTCGCGGGCACGCGGCGGGAACGGGCGCCTGGCTTCGCGATGCTGCTGAGTAGTCTAGTGATCAGTTGGCTGTTCGCGAAATCGTTGACCAATGCGGCAAATTTGGGATTGTCCTATGGCCTGGTCGGTGGGGTAGCGTATGCGGGGTACTATTTGAGTTTTGGGGTGGCGGGATACGTCATTTATCAGTTGCGGACGCGCGGTGGATTTAAAAGTATTCACGAATTCTTGGAGCGGAAGCACGGGCGCTCTGCGGTACTGCTCTTTAGTGGCTTGATCAGCTTCAGGTTGTTTAATGAAGTGTGGAGCAACACGATGGTGATCGGGAGTTATTTCGGAGCGGCGGGGAGTCGGCCTTACCTGGCGGCGGTGTTGGTCTTTACTGTTTTGACGCTGGCCTATTCGCTGAAGGGCGGGATGAGCTCTAGCATCCTCACCGACGTGGTGCAGATGGGACTATTCGTGTTGCTGCTGGTGGGCTTGCTGGGCATGATGGGTTTTCGCGTAAGCGGCCAAACGGCGCTGGCTACCACGACGACGGGGCAGCCGCTGCTCGGGATTTGGACGCTGGCTGGCGGGCTCGACTTTCTGTTGCTGGCCATGGTGCAGGTGCTGAGCTATGGCTTTCACGATCCGGTGATGACGGACCGGGGCTTCCTGGGCGACGCACAAACCACCCGGCGCGCTTTTTACTGGGCGATGCCGGTGGGCGGGATGTGCATTGTGTTGTTCTCCCTGGTCGGGGTGTACGCCCGTACGTCGGGGATGGAAGGCGAGGCAGCCGTAGAAGTGGCGCGCAGTCTCGGGATCGTCGCGATGTTGGTCGTCAATCTCATCATGGTGACCTCGGCGGCGAGTACGCTCGATTCTACTTTTTCGAGCTGGGCCAAACTCGCAGTCGTAGACCTGGGCGGGCGGCGCAGTGTCTCGCTCGGGCGCTGGGCCATGGTGGCGCTCGTGGTGCTAGGGACCATACCGGTGTTCTTCTCGCCCGAGATCATTAGCGCGACGACGATCAGTGGGCTGATGGTGGTCGGTCTGGCGCCGGTGTTTCTGCTCTGGAACGTAAGGGCTCCGGCCTGGGCATTTCACGTCGCGGTGCTGGCCGGGCTCAGCGTGGGCATATCGACCCTAATCTGGGGCACACCTGCCTGGATGACCTGGGGCGACGGCAAGTATGCCGCCACGCTCGGGGCCAGTGTAATTGGGACGGGCCTCGCGTTTATCCTTTTCCTAGCCTCAACGTTGGTGACTGCTGATGCTCGCGACTAACGTAACCCGACATATCGATCTCTCGACGGCAGCGCCGGGCACGGAGCTGCTGCTATTCGGCGGGGTATACTCCAATTTACAGGCGCTGGAGGCCGTGGCGGCTTTCGCCAAAACCCGTGGCATCGACGCTGCGTACACCCTGTGCACCGGAGATATCGTGGCCTACTGCGCCAACCCGACCGAGTGTATCGACTTTGTGCGCGACTGGGGGATTCATGCCATCGCGGGCAATGTCGAGATGAATATCCGAGACGGTCTCGAGGACTGCGGCTGCAACTTCGACGACAATAGCCGCTGCGATATTTTCTCGCGGATCTGGTATCCGTTTGCGCAACAGAACACCAGCCCTGAAGCGGTGGCGTACATGCAGACCTTGCCTGAGTACCTCGACGTGCGTTTTGGCGAAAGCCGCCTTACCGTCCTGCACGGCAACTACGGGGCGACGAGTGAATTTATCTGGCGCTCAACGGATTGGGACGAATGCAAAGCTCCGGCTTTCGCCAAAACCAACGCCGACGTCATTATCGCTGGCCACAGCGGTCTGCCCTTCGCTCACCAACACAACGGCAAACTCTGGCTCAATCCCGGCGTCATCGGCATGCCCGCCAACGACGGCACCCCTCGCACCTGGTGCGCCACTCTGCGCCTCGAAGCCGACGGCACGCTCGACTACGACTTCCACGCCCTCGACTACGACTACAAGGTGGCCCGCCGCCACATGCTGGCCCACCCGCTACCCAAATCCTACGCCCTCACCCTCGACAACGGCCTCTGGGACAACACCGAGATCATGCCCGTGCGCGAGGCCGACCTCACCGGCATCCCACTCGACGCCCAGGCCCTAAAAGCCGAAGCCAAAAGCCCACCAAACAACCCCCCAACCAAACAACCAAACAACCGCCCCCCCGTGGAAAAGCAGTACTTCGACCCCAAAGACCTCAAGCGCTTCGGTCGCATCAACGAGCACCAGCCCGAGATGGGCAAGCAGTTCTTCGACTGGTACGAGAACGCCACCTACGGCGACACGGCCCTCACGCAGCGCGAGAAGGCCCTCATCGCGCTGGCTGTGAGCCACACCATCCGCTGCCCGTACTGCGTTGACGCGTTCACGACCAACTGCCTCGAGTCCGGCGCCGACGAGGAACAAATGATGGAGGCCGTGCATGTGGCCGCGGCGATTCAGGCAGGTTCTACGTTAATTTCGAGTGTGCAGATGATCAAGCAGGCGGAGAAATTGGGGATGTGAGGTTTTGAGGTTTTGGATGGTCACTGCGAACTGCAGTTCGCAGTGACCATCCGAAACCCCAAAACCTTCAAAGAGGGATATTTAAAAAGACTATGGAAAGGTATTACTATCAAGAATTACGAGAGGAGGAGCACCGACTCCTCAGCCTTATCGCTACTGACCCAGAGATTATCTTCGGTAAGCCACGTATCAGGGGCACGAGGTGGGCTCTCGTATTTCTGCTAGAGGTGACTGATCAAGGAATGACCTACGAAGAGATACTGGATGACTTCCCCGAAATAGAAGAGGATTGGTTGAGAGCTGCGAAGCTCTATTCCCGTCTTTGCGTTGGCGACAGAGATGCACCCGCGCTTCACCATTATCAGGCCTTAACCAGCCAAACCTAACAGATCCCCCCAAATGGCCATCAAGCAACGCACCAAATCCCTTTCCGCCCGTGGCTCCGACCTCGCGGACACGATGTTCCAGCTCAATGTCTTGAGCGGCAAGGATGTCGAGGACCTCTCCTTCGCGCCTTTCGGCAAAACCATCGCCGAACTCGGGCACCGGCCCCTGCGCCCCACTCAGATCGAGGTCTTCCAGCTCAACATCGGCAAGCTCTGCAACCAGACCTGCGCCCACTGCCACGTGGACGCCGGCCCGGACAAACGCGTCGAGAACATGGACCGCGCCACCCTCGAGCGCTGTCTGGAGATCATCGCCGGGACCCCGAGCATCCGCACCGTCGACATCACCGGGGGTGCCCCGGAGATGAACGCCCACTTTCGCTGGTTTGTAGAGGAATGCCGTGCCCTCGGTAAGGAGGTAATCGACCGCTGCAACCTCACCATCGTGATGGCCAACCCGAAGTACCGCGACCTGCCGGAGTTCCTGGCGCGCAACCAGGTGCACGTCGTGTCGAGCCTCCCGTATTTCTCCGCCAAACGCACCGATGCGCAACGTGGTGATGGCGTCTTCGAGGACTCGATCAAGGCACTACAACTCCTCAATGAGCAGGGCTACGGCGTCGAAGGCTCCGGGCTCGTCCTCGACCTCGTCTACAATCCCTCCGGTGCCTACCTCCCCGGCGACCAGGCCACGCTCCAGGCGGAGTTTAAGCGGCAGTTGTTGCGCAAATACAACATCACGTTTAACAGCCTTTTCGCCATTACTAATCTCCCGGTGGCTCGCTTCCTGGATTATTTGCTGGAGTCCGGCAACTACACCGAGTACATGGGCAAACTCGTCGACGCCTACAACCCATCGACGGTCGAAGGCCTGATGTGCCGCTCGATGGTATCGGTGAGCTGGGATGGCTACATCTACGACTGCGACTTCAACCAGATGCTCGAGCTCGACCTCAACCATGCCGTCCGACACATCAACGACTGGACACCCGACCAGAACCTGGCTGATCGCTCCATTATCGTCAACCAGCACTGCTACGGGTGTACGGCCGGGGCCGGGAGTAGCTGCGGGGGGACGGTGGCGTAGCGCGGGGCGTGTGAGACGAGCTCCGCCGAGTAGTCCTTCAGGCGCAGCCGGTCCTACAGCGAGGCGCAGCCGAGCGATCCATTGTCCTTCAACGAGCAAAGCGAGTGATCCCTGATCCACGCGAAGCGTTGATCAGCCATGCCCAACCCCCGCCGCTTCATCAACCGTGCCCTCGTGCAGCGGGGCGCCCGCGAGGAGCGCGCTAAGCGGATGGCGTCCTTGGCACAAACCACCTGGGGCCAGGCTTGGCTCGGGGCATTGCGCAGTGCCGACCAACAGAATCGCCTGGGGCGTGGCATGGAACTCGCGCGTCAAGGTGCCGTCGAAGGCTTGCGTTTTGGCGAAAGCGGAACTATCGCCGCGGAGGTGATGGGCTCCCGTGGCTTCCCGTACGAGGCGCGTATTGAGTTGGCGCCTTTCGGCAAAACCCAGACCGAGACTATCGTGCTCGAGGTGGCGCGTCGCCCGGAGTGGCTCGATTTACTGCTCAATGCGCAGTTGCCCGCCGGTATCCAACAGGTGCTTAAAACGCACAAGATCGACCTGTTCCCGGAGCTGAGCGCGATGCGGATGAGCTGCAGCTGCCCGGACACTGCGGTGCCCTGCAAACACCTCGCCGCAACCCTCTACCAACTCGCCGCCGACATTGACGACAGTCCGACGCTGCTGTTCAGTATGCGGGGGCTCGATCTCGCCGCGGACCTCGGAGCCTTGAGCCAACTCGACGGTCTAGCGCCTACGGCACTGCGGGATCTACAGATCCGCAGACCCTCAGTAACGAGCGAGGAAGACCTCGAGAACGCCGAATTTTCGCCTCAGCGCTCGGAGCTCTCGCAGCAGCCGGATGCTTTACCACCGAAGTTAGAACTCCCGCAACCAGCGTCCCTGCTCGAGTACTGGGCGCTACTACTACCCGCCCGCCCACCCTTCTTTCGCGACGGTAATCTGGCCGGCATGTACCTCGCTTACCTCGCGCGGGCAGCGGCTTTGTGGACGGGGAGTGATGCGGAGCCGGAAGAGGATCAGTCGGGTGCCGAGACCTTTGCCGTGCCCGAGTTCGGCCTGCCCGACATCGCGGCTTGGCAGGCGCACGAGATCCGGATCGTGCTGGATGCCGCCGGTGGCTTCGCTCGTGCGGAAGTGCTAGACGGGCAGGGCGTACTGCTTCACACCTTCGCAAAGGAAGTGCAGTTCCTGGCCTTTCTAGAGCGTTTGGAGCGTCGTCCAAATGACGCGCCGCACCTCCAGCGTGGCCTCGTGATGCTGGCCTTTCGACTGGCGCGCAGACTGGCGGTAAGCAGCGCCGTTGTACCGCGTTTGCTTTCGCTCGGCGGCGACGACTACCGCGTGCGCTGGGAGCCGGCTACGCAGGATGCGAGCGTGGCGGATGCCGTGCGGCAATTGGCACGACACCCGCAGGCGGAGACGGCGCTGCGGTACGTGGAGCGGGTCTACGAGGCGGAAAGTGAAGACGCATTGCGGGCGAGGTTGGGGCAGGAGATCGAGCAGGTGTTGGAGGATAGCCACCCGAGCAAAGCCCCGTCATTTCGAGCGGAGCAGAGCGAAGCCGAGAAATCCCCTTCCGCTGCTGGGGGATCTCTCCGTGCGTCCTCCGCAAGCTCCGGACTTAGTCGAGATGACGGGCCGCGGCAGTCCGCAAGCTCCGGACTTAGTCGAGATGACGGGCCGCGGCAGTCCGCAAGCTCCGGACTTAGTCGAGATGACGGGCCGCGGCAGTCCGCAAGCTCCGGACTTAGTCGAGATGACGGGCCGCGGCAGTCCGCAAGCTCCGGACTTAGTCGAGATGACGGGCCGCGGGAGTATGCCCCGCTCCCGTCCGATGCCCTCAATGCCCTCCTCGGTACCCTTTTGCGCCCGATGCTGCTGGCCGGCGTAGAAGAGGTTTTGGCGAAAGCCGAATACACCGCCGTGCAACTGCTCTTCCTCGGCCGCCCGGTCAGCTTCGCGAACGCTGGCGATAGTGAGTTAGCCTTAGCCATTCCGCTCTGGCTCAAACGCCTGCGCCTCGACACGAGTAGTCATCGGATCCTGTTGCAGGTCGATGAATTGGATGGAGCGCCGGGTCGCTATGCGCTACGTCCCTTGCTCGTTATCGAGACCTCCGAGGCGCCGGAACCCGTCCCGCTCGCCCTGGTGAGTCAAGCCGATTATGGCGAACTCCTGCGACTCCAGGTCATGCGGGACATGGCCGTTTTGGCGGAAGCCTACACGCCACTGCAAGCCTTCGTGAGCGAGGATCGCGCGGTGGTCGAGTTCATCGAACTGTACGGTAGCGACTTCGCGAGATTCCTCTTCGAGGTGGCGCCGGCACTGCGGCTGGTCGGTGCACAAGTGTTGATGCCGCGCGGTCTGGAGCAGGCGGCCAGACCGAAGTTGAGCGCTGTGGTCGTGGCGGGCGACGGCAGCGCGGAGGGGCTTTCGCCAAAACCTACCAAGTCGGAGAAGCCTAAAGGTTTACTCGGCCTCAACAGCCTCGTGGCCTTCGACTGGCGCGTGGCGGTGGGGGAGGAGCTGATCAGTGCGGATGAGTTCGCGGACCTGACCGACAAGTACGAGGGCATCGTGCGGCTGCGCGACGGCTTCGTGTGGTTGGAGCCGCTGCAGACCTCGCGCCTCTTGCAACGCCTCGCCAATCCTCCGCAGCCCTCGGCGGCGGTGACGGTACAGGCGGTGCTGACGAACAGTTTTCAGGGGGCGCCACTGCTACTGTCGGCAGAGGTGGAGCGCTTGCGCCAAAACCTGTTGGCCGCGGGTAGTCAGGAGCTGGTGGATCTGCCGGGGCTTCACGCCACGCTGCGGCCTTACCAGGTGGAAGGCTTTCGCTGGCTACTGCGCAATGCGGAGGCGGGTTTGGGGAGTTTGCTGGCCGACGATATGGGACTCGGCAAGACCTTGCAGACCATCGCGCTGCTGGAGCACTACCGCGCGCTCGGTCGCTGGGAGACGGCGCCTGTGCTGATCGTTCTGCCGACGAGTTTGATCACGAACTGGACGCGCGAGCTGGCTCGATTCGCACCCGAACTCAGTGTGGTCACCTACCACGGGCCTAACCGCAAGCTGCGGGTTTTGGCGCAAGCCCGAACCTCCGCCGCAGGCACGTCGTCCTTCCGCAAACCCGAGGTCGTCCTCACGAGCTACGGCATCGTCCGCTCCGACATCGCGAAGCTCGTCAAGCTCGAATGGGGAGCCATCATCATCGACGAGGCGCAGCAGATCAAGAACCCTGGTGCGGCCCAAAGTGAGGCCGTCAAGCGACTCGATGCGCCGCTCAAGATGGCACTCTCGGGGACGCCCGTCGAGAATCGCCTTTCGGAGTACTGGTCGGTGCTCGACTTTGCCAATCCAGGCTACCTCGGTCCGCTGGAGCAATTTAAAGCGCTCTACGCCGATCCCATCGAGCGGGATCGGGATGAGGCCGCTCTGGAACGGTTTAGACAAATTACGATGCCCTTCATCCTTCGTCGCCTCAAGACCGACCGCAGCGTCATCCAGGACCTGCCCGATAAGATCACCCAGATCGAGCCCTGCCACCTCGAGCCCGAGCAGGCGGCGCTCTACCAGCAGGTCGTCGAAACCCAACTCCGCGAACTCGCCGCCGCCGACGAGACCATGCGCCGTGCCAGGATGCTAAAGTTCATGACGGCCGTCAAGCAGGTCTGCAACCACCCCTACCACTACCTCAAGCGCGGCTCGCGCGACGCCGAAGCCAGCGGCAAGGCCCAGCGTCTGATCGAGCTTACCGAGGCCGCACTGGCTAGCGAAGAGCGCGTGCTCATCTTCACCCAGTACCGCCAGATGGGCGAGCTGCTGGCCGACATGCTCCGCGAGCGTTTCGGCTACCGACCGCCTTTCCTCCACGGTGGCCTCCAACGCGAGGAGCGCGACGCGATGGTGGCGGGGATGCAGGACGGCACGGGCGCCCCGATCTTAATTTTGAGTATCAAGGCGGGTGGCACGGGCCTCAACCTCACGGCCGCGAATCACGTCATCCACTACGATCTCTGGTGGAATCCCGCCGTCGAGAGTCAAGCGACGGATCGGGCTTATCGGATTGGGCAGGCGCGCAATGTGCACGTGCATAGGTTGATTACGGCGGGGACTTTCGAGGAGCGCATAGACATGATGCTTTCGCAAAAACGCGAGTTGGCGGAGCTGACGGTAGGGAGTGGGGGGGCGTGGCTGGGGGATTTGGATTTGAGGAGCTTGTTGTAAGGTTTTGTGGTAGTCCCTGCAGGGTGCGGTTTGCCAAACCGCACCCTGCAGGGACTACCACAAAACCATCGATAAATTAGCATATCAACAACAATTTGTGTTATTATCGCAGCCATGTACACCCTCTACCCCCTCATACTTTCCCTACCATCCTTCTGCACACGCCGCCGCCGCCTGCACGACTACCCTGGGGGCGGCAACTTCGTGGTGTGCTGTAGGCTAGACGGCTCCATTACGCGCCCGGCAGCCAAGAGAGTACAGGACATTATCGAGCAGTACGGCACCAACGTGCCTCCGGATGTCTACTGGGCCGCCTCTGCCGAGGAGCGCGTCGGCTTCAGGACTGCCAAGGCCGAGGGTAAATACGACCGCCGCACCCTCAACGGCCCCTTTCACCTGCACCACAACACTGAGGTCCGCAAGTGCGTCACGGAGGCTATCCACTACCGCGAGGGTACGCATTGGGAGGTGATTGCATACACCATTATGCCCAACCACCTTCACCTCGTGGTGCGGCACTTGCATCCGACCTGGCACATGGGCAAGGTGTTGCAGCACTTCAAGCGGCACACGGCAAGGCAGTGCAACAAGATACTAGGCGTCATCGACCAGGCCTTTTGGCAAGAGGAATCCTTCGATGCGATCGTAGGCCGGCAAGCCGACCTGCGAGATCACGTCAACTACGTAATGCAGAATCCTGTCGTCGCGGGGCTAGCCACAGACTGGCGGACGTGGCCGGGCAATTGGGTGCGAACGGATGCGGAGGTGTATGTCATTGAGCGCTCTGTCCGCGTCAAGAGACTCTCCGCCACTGTATAGCCCCCACATCACGCCCCACCCCCGAGCGCTCGATCCAGCGCAAAGCCCGCCGAGATCAACCCCAAATGCGTAAACGCCTGCGGAAAATTACCCAATTGCTCTCCGGTCAAAGAAATCTCCTCTGCAAAGAGACCGAGGTGATTGCCGTAGCCCAGCATCTTCTCGTAAAACAGCTCCGCCTTCGCGACGTCTCCCCCGACACACAGGCACTCGATGTACCAAAAGGAGCAGACCGAAAACGTGCCCTCCTCTCCGCTCAAACCATCGTGCCCGTCGTGGTTGCGGTAGCGGTACACCATCGTATCGGTGACCAACTCCCGCTCGATGGCCGCAAGCGTAGACTTCCACCGCGGATCGCTCGGGGCGATAAAACGCACCAACGGCATCAACAGCGCCGCGGCGTCCAGCGACTTCGCTCCCCGGTACTGTACGAAGGCCCCCAACTCATGGTCGTAAAAGCCCTCGTACACATCCTCGAAGATCGCATCCCGAACCCCGCGCCACTTCAATAAATCGTACGGGAAGGACCGCTTTTCGGCCAGCCGAATCCCTCGATCCACGGCCACCCAGCACATTACCCGCGAGTACAGGAACTCCTGCTCCCCGCCGCGGACCTCCCAAATCCCGTGATCCTTGTCCTGCCAGTGGTCGCAGACGTAGTCGATGAGTTCGGTCAGCTTTCGCCAAAACGCGTAGTGAACTGGCTCGCTGTACTTGTCAAACAGGTAGATGGAGTCCATGAGCTCTCCGTAGATGTCGAGCTGGACCTGGTCCGAGGCGGCATTGCCGATGCGCACGGGGCGGGAGTTGCGGTAGCCGCTCCAGTCGAGATTCTCCTCGGTGAGGTCGGCCGAGCCATCGATGCGGTACATGAGCTGTAGGAGGTTGCCCTTCGGACAGTCGACCTCCCGGTCGAGCACCTTCCAGATCCACCCCATGAACGCGCCCGCCTCCTCCAAAAATCCCAGCCGAATAAAGGCATACATCGTGAAGGCCGCATCCCGGATCCACGTGTAGCGGTAATCCCAGTTGCGCTCGCCGCCGAGCTCTTCCGGCAACCCAAAAGTGGCCGCCGCGACCGGGGCCCCAAACTCCGCCGAGGTGAGCAGTTTTAGCGTAAGCGCCGAACGCCGCATCGTCCCCCGCCACGACCCGTTGTAGTTCGACTGCCGCAGCCACGCTTTCCAGTACGCGATGGTCTCGTGAAGCATCCGATCCGCCTCGCTGGCCAACTCCTCAGGTGTCGGAAGCACTGGGTCTGCACTCGGGTCGTCCAAGATGGCGTCGAGTAGGAAGTAAGCTCGCTCCCCTTCGCCGAGCGTGAACGTGGACACGCCCGTGCCACCTTCGATGTCGAGCTTCCGGTCGCTCACGAGCCGGAGGTGCGGGAGGTCGTCCCGCTCGGCCTGGAACGTGAGGGTGTCGTTTTGAGTGCTCACACCACCGCCGCGCACCGTGTGCCCCGCCCGTCCATAGTCGAAGCGCGGATCGCAGACCACTTTAAACCTCACCTCCCCTCGAATCACCTGCACACTGCGTACCAGGTCCCCACGCTCCGGGTGCTCAGCGTCCACCCTGAAAAAGTCCGTCACTTCCACCATGCCCTCCTCTGCCAGAAAGCGCGTCAGCAGCACGTTGGTATTCGGCAGATACTGCTGGTGCAGCGACACCTCGCTAAGCTGCGGCGTAATGCAGAACCTGCCCCCCTTCTCTTGGTCGAGCAATGCCCCGAATACCGTCGGCGAGTCAAAGCGCGGAAAGCAAAAAAAGTCGATCGAGGCCTCGCGACTCACGAGGGCCGTGGTATGGAGGTTACCAATCAGACCGTAATCCCCGATGGAAGGAGCCTCGGCGAAGCGGGCGGGAGTAGACATCGGGGGAAGGTAAGCGGGGGGCGGGCTTGACTAGGGTCGGACAATATTTAGGCTACGACGATTCAAATCGAGTGAGAAAAGGGACCTTCGCCCCCATGACGCGCGCCACCCAACTTCGCCTTCTCGGCTTGTACGCAAAGGCCCAGGGCTTACTGAGCGCCGACCGCGCAGGCCAGGTTGCCCTCGCGACTTTCCTCAATGCCCCGCCGCCTAACATCACCCCCAAGCAAGCCGCCTTCTTCGCGACTGCCCGTCACTCGCGACTCGCCTTCAACGGGGAGCAAATTGCACTTTACGAATGGGGCGCCCCGGAAGCCCCGTATGTATACACGGCCTACGGCTGGGGCTACAACGCTGGCAGGTGGCGTCACTTCGCGCCGCCGATTATCGCTGCGGGCTACCGGCTGGTGGGCTTCGACTATCCAGGACACGGGCACAGCTCCGGTACAGGACTCGATTATCCAACGCTGCTCGGACTTCACGCCGAGGTGTTGAGGCACTTCGGCAAACCGAAGTTCGCGTTGACGCACAGCTTTGGCGCAGGCACCTTCACGGAGAGCATCTCGAAGCTGTCCCCGGCGCTCTGGCCCGAGCGGGTTGCCCTCATGGCGGCTTTTAGCGACGCCTACTTCATCTTCAGGCAGTACGCCGACGCGCTCGGTTTTGGCGAAAGCCACTACGCTTCCCTCGATCGTGCCGTCAAGCGTCGTACCGGTTTTCACATCGAGGAGTTCGACCCGGCGCGGGCGGCTACTCACCTCGGTGCGCTGCCTGCACTCATCGCCCACGACCCCGATGAGCAGGTCACCTCGTATTCGAACGCCTTGCGTCTGCACGCTCACTGGCCCAATAGTCTACTGATGCCGAGTCGAGGGTCTGGCCACGGCTTTTCAGATGCCGACCAGACGAGTCAACTATTGACATGGCTGCTGAAAGGGGTTTTGCCGCAAGGCGTACAAAACGGGCACGATAACCCAGTGCAGCTCCCGCCCAGCCAGGCGCACACGGACATGCGGTCGGTATACTTCCGGGAGTCGGCAGAAAACCTAGGCTAGAGCGTCTCTACTTCACCCTCCATATTTTTCCGGGCTTGACGCTCCCGCTCCGGTCCGTAACATCCGGAAATGTAAATCGCCTCTTTGTCCAAGAAGTGTTTGAGCACGCTGCTCCTGCCCCGACGGTACAAAAAGTCGGGATACATCCAGTACTCTTTTCGGATCTGTTCAGTGTAGAGGGTGTATCTCTCGCGAGTATCGCCTAATATCGCGAGGTCTAAATCGATAAAGAGCGCTGTATCCTCGTCTAGTACATTCTGGTGCTTAGCCGTAGCCAAAATGTGATTGGCAACTACTTTCACACGATCTTCTGGCCACTTTAGCTTTCGCAAAAACGCGCTCGCCCGGTTGGCACTTTTCGTCTCGTTGTCCTTGCGGTTGATGGCGTACACGATGTCGTGAAAGAAGATCGCCGCGGCGAAGGCCTCGCGGTCGCTGGGTTGCATCGTCGAAGCCTCTAGCTCGTCAAACAAATAGCCGAGGTGCGAGAGACTATGGTAGTGGCGCCCCTTCTTACTGTATGCCCCGACCAGCAAGTCCCAACCACCCACTGGCCCGTCGACGTACGCGCCGAAGGTTTGCTCCCAGATTATGTGTAGTCGCTCGAGGGTCTCCATCGAGGGCAAGCTAGTGGCCTTTCGGCAAAACAGGCTACCCACCACAAAAAGAGGGAGAGAACACTCGCGCATCCCCTCCCTCACACTTCCAACTTTAAGTCACTGAAAGAACTGCGGTACCCATCCCGCAGACAAAAATCTTACTGCTGCCAGCCGCCACCCAGCGCCCGGTACACACTCACCCGTGCCTCCAACTGCGCCAGCTTCGTCTCGTTGAGTTCGATGCGGGCCTCCAGCGCTTCCCTTTGCGTGAGTAGCACCTCCGAGTAGTCCGCCCGCGCCGATTTGAACAGCTCATTCGAGATCTCCACCGAGCGATCCAGCGCGGCGACTTGCTGTAGCTTGAGCTGGTACTTCTGGTTGAGATTGTCGACGTTCGAGAACTGATTGGCGACCTCGAGGTAGGCGTTGAGCACCGTCTGCTCGTACTGCGTCACGGCCTGGACCTGCTGCGCGTTCGAGGCGTTGAAGCCGGCGATGATGCCGTTGCGGTTGACGAGCGGCGACACGAAGTCACCGGCTAACCTGCCGAGGATCGACTGCGGGGTGCTGAAGAGCACGGCCGGGTTAAAGGCCTGGTACCCGAGCACCGCCGAGAGTCCCACCCGCGGGTAGTAATTGGCACGCGCCACGGCCACGTCTAAGTTGGCGGCCTTGAGTTGGTACTCCCGCTGGCGGATGTCGGCGCGGTTGGCCAGCAGGCGGCTCGGGATGCCCCCGACGATCGTCGTCGCGTCCACCTGGTTGAAGCCCTGTGGGTCGCGCTGGACCGGACTCGGGTAGCGGCCGGTCAGGAAGTTGATCCGGTTCTCGGTCTCGACGATGCGCTGGCGCACGTCGTACTGGAGGCTCTGCGTGTTGAGCAGTTGCGCCTGAAAACGCTGTACCGCCAGCTCCGTCACGCGGGCGGCCTCCTTCTGGATGCGGACCACCTCCAGCGCCCGCGTCTGGATGGCGATGTTGGAGTTGATGAACTCGAGCTGGTTGTCGAGCGCGAGCAATTCGTAGTAGTTGGCCGCGATCTCGCCGACGAGATTGGTCACCACGAAGCTCCGCCCCTCGACGGAAGCCAGGTAACGATTCACGGCCGCGTCCTTCGCGTTGCGCAGGCGGCGCCAGATGTCGATCTCCCAACCGGCCTGCACACCCACGAAAATGTCGGGGATCGGATTCGGGATCTCGTTGTCGCGCCGGATGTCGACGCCCTCCTCGACGGCGCCCTTCGGCGTGAATCTCGGCACGCGGTCGATGCCGACGCTAAAGGCCGGACTCACCGTCGGTAGGTACTCCCCGCGGCGTGCGCGGATCTCGTTGCGCGCCACCAAAATCTCCTGGCTCGTGATGCTCAACTCCTGGTTCTTGGCCAGGGCCGTGTCGATCAGCGAGGACAGGTACGGGTCGGCGAAGTACTGCTGGAACTGCAGCCGCGCCAGGTCGAGCGTGTCGTCCGTGAGGCGGTACTTATTCGGCACCGTGCGCGAGGTCTCCTGGAGGGCCATGTCGGGCACCTTGCAGGCCCCGAGCGTGGCGAGGGCCGCGACCGCGACGAGCAGGCGGTGGCCCCTTTCGGGAAAACTAAACATGTTGGATCTTCCCTTTCGAGGTGTGGAAAATGGTGGTCTTCGGACAGCGGTGACTCGGCCTCGTACTTGATGAGCGAGCGCCCCTCCTGGAGGCTACCGAAGATGTAGTAGAGCCCCGGCACGACGATGACGCCGAACACGGTCCCGAAGAGCATCCCGCCCACCGCACAGGCGCCGATGGTGTGGTTGCCGATGGCCCCGACGCCCGTGGCGAGCAGCAGCGG
This sequence comes from Lewinellaceae bacterium, assembly GCA_963837005.1. Taxonomy (GTDB): domain Bacteria; phylum Bacteroidota; class Bacteroidia; order Chitinophagales; family Saprospiraceae; genus CALDTK01. The sequence continues at coordinate 299,068 of CAWIMC010000018.1, read as the reverse complement.
AATCAGACCCGCGATAAAGGCGAACGAGGTCATCAAGATCGGGCGGAAACGCACCCGCGCGCCCTCGATGGCCGCCTCGTAGACGGTGGCCCCCTCGGCGTGCTTCTGCGCGGCGAATTCGACGATCAGTACCGCGTTCTTACCGAGTAAACCGACCAGCATCACCAGACCTACCTGTGCGTAGATGTCGTTGGCCAGCCCCATCAGCTGGAGCATCAAGAAGGCCCCAAAAATACCGGCCGGCAGCGACAGGATCACCGCCAGCGGGATCAGAAAGCTCTCGTACTGCGCGCAGAGCACCATGTACACGAAGGCCAACACGATCAGGAAGATCCAGACGGCCTCGTTGCCGCGGCTCACCTCGTCGCGCGAGAGACCCGTAAACTCGATGTCGAACCCACGGGGCAGCGTCTCTTTGGCCACTTCCTGGATGGCCTTGATGGCCTCGCCCGAAGAGTAGCCGCGGCCGGCGTACCGTTGATGGCCGAGGACGTATACAGGTTGTACCGCGTGATCTCGTTGAGGCCCTGCTTCTTGGTCATCTTCATGAAGGCCGAGTAGGGCACCATCTCGTCGCGATCATTCTTGACGTACATGTTCATGACGTTGGTCGGCAACTCACGGAATTCCGGGGCGGCCTGCACGAACACCTTATAAAAGGTCTGGAACTTCACGAAACCCTGCTCGTAGGTCGAGCCGACGAGGATGTTGAGGTTGTCGAGCGCCGCCTTGATGGACACGCCCTTCTGCATCGCGGCGGCGTTGTCGATCGTGAGCTCGTACTGCGGGTAGTTGGCTGCGAAGAAGGTGAACAGACCCTTCAGTTCGGGCCGCTTCTCGAGGGCCGCCATGAACTCCTCGTTGATCTCCCCGAAGGCCTCGTAGTCGCCCGAGTTGGTCTTGTCGAGCAGACGTAGCGAAAAACCGCCCGCCGCACCGTAGCCCGGCACGGCCGGTGGCTGGAAGAACTCGATGGTCGCCTCGGGAATGTTGTTGGCCACTTCCTCCAGCTCCTCGATGATCTCGGGGGCGGTGAGGTGGCGCTCCTCCCAGGGGTCGAGGTTGATGAGACACGTACCGGCGTTGGAACCGCGACCCTCGGTGAGGATCTCGTAACCGGCCAGCGCCGACACCGACTCGATGCCCTCGATCTCCTCGGCGTAACCCTGGAGCTTCTTCGACACGGCGTTCGTGCGCTCGAGCGTCGAGCCCGGAGGGGTCTGGATGATGGCGTAGATCTGGCCCTGGTCTTCGGCAGGTACGAAGCCTGTCGGCAAAACGGCGGACGTGAAGTAAGATCCCGACGCAGAAGGCAGCTAAGATGCCGAAGGTGACCACTTTACGATTGACGATCAGCGTAAGCAGCGAAACGTACTTCCCGAGCACCTTCTCGAACTGGCGGTTGAAACCGTCGATGAGCCAGTTGATCGGCGAGCGCGACTTGGGCTTGCCGTGGTCGTTGCGCAGGATCATCGCGCAGAGCACTGGCGTGAGCGTGAGCGCGACCACGCCCGAGATCACGATCGCACTCGCCATCGTGATCGCGAACTGGCGGTAGAAGATACCGACCGGTCCGGAGAGGAAACACACCGGGACGAATACCGCCGTCATTAGCAGCGTGATCGCGATGATGGCCCCGCTGATCTCCCCGAGCACCTCCTTGACCGCCGCGTAGGGCTGCAGATTCTTAAGGTGCATCTTCTCGTGCACGGCCTCCACGACCACGATTGCGTCGTCGACCACGACCCCGATCGCGAGCACGAGTGCGAAGAGCGTGATCAGGTTGATGGTCAGCCCTAGCGCCTGAGATGAACATGAAGGCCCCGATCAGCGACACCGGCACGGCCAGCGTCGGGATTAGCGTCGAGCGCCAGTCCCCGAGAAACAGGAACACCACCAAGGCCACCAGCACGAAGGCCTCGACGAGGGTGTGGATGACCTTCTCGATCGAGGCATCCAAGAACTGCGACACGTCGTAGTTGATCGAGTACTCCATACCCGGAGGGAAGGTGGTCTCCTTCAGTTCCTCGAGGGTGGCCTTGATCTCCTCGATGACCTCGGAGGCGTTCGACCCGAAGGTCTGCTTGAAGGTGATCGCCGCCGAGGGCCGTGAGTCGAGGTTGGAGTACACGTCGTAGAACTCGGAGCCGAGTTCGACCTCGGCGACATCCTTGAGGCGCAGGATCTCGCCCTTCTCATTCGAGCGGATGATGATGTCCTCGTACTCGGCCTCCTCGTTGTAGCGACCTTTGTAAGTGAGCACGTACTCCAGTGACTGCGAGCGGATGCCTGAACTCTGTCCGAGGCGGCCCGGCGAGCCAATGATGCTCTGGTCGCCCATCGCTTCCATCACCTCCTCGGTCGAAACGTTGTAGGCGCGCATGCGGTCGGGGTTGAGCCACACGCGCATGGCGTAGTTGCGCGTCCCGAGGATCTTGGCCTGGCCCACACCCGGGAGGCGCTTGATTTCGCGCAGCACGTTGATCGACGCGTAGTTATACAGGAACTTCTCGTCGACGGTCTCGTCGGTGCTGTACAGGTTGACGTACATCAACATGTTGGGCTGGTTAAGCGACACGATCAGGCCCTCGCGCTGCACCAACTCCGGCAGACGGTTGGTGACCTGCTCGATGCGGGTCTTGACGTTGACGATCGCGAGGCTCGGGTCGACCCCGAGGTCGAACACGATCTGGAGCGTGGCCTCGCCGGCGCTCGTCGCGTCGGAGGTCATGTACCGCATCCCCGGCGTACCGTTGATGGACTGCTCCATCGGGATGAGCACGGAGTTGACGAGTACCTCGGCGCTAGCACCCGGGTAGGCCACCTCCACGTTGACGATCGGCGGGGCGATCGACGGGAACTGAGAGATCGGCAGGGTCTGGATCGCCAGGACCCCCATGAACATGATCACGAGGGAGATGACGATCGCGAGGACCGGCCGCTCGATGAATTTGGTAAACATCGGAAGCGTATTTGGGGAGGTGAGTTACTGCGAGGGCAGTTCGAGGTTGAGCATCGTCGCCTTGGCGTCGACGTAGTTGTACTTGATCTTGTCCTCGTCTTTCACCTTGCGGATGCCTTCGAGTAAGATCTTCTCGTCGGCCTTGAGGCCCTTCACCACGAAGAGGTCGTCGAGCTCGTTGAGCACCTCGATCTCGCGAGCGTGGACGACGTCATCGGCGTCCACGACGTACATGTACTTGCGGCTTAGCACTTCGTAGGTCGCCTTCTGCGGCACCACGATCGCGTCCTTCATCTTGATGGTCATCTCGATGTTGCCGGTCTCGCCGTGGCGCAGCAGACCTTTCGGATTCGGGAAGGTGGCGCGGAAGGGGATGTTACCGGTTTCGTTGTTGAAGTCCGCCTCGATCGTCTCGACGACGCCGGCGTGGTCGAAGAGCTTATTGTTGGCCATCAGCAAGTTGACCTTGGGCTTCGTTTTGGCGGAAGCCGTCTCCATGTAGTCGAGATACTCGGCCTCGGGGACGTTGTAATAGACCCACATCTTCGAGTTATCGGACAGGTTGGTGATCAGCTCACCCTCATCGACGAGGCTACCGAGCTTGACCTGGAAGCGGTCGACGATCCCGGAGAACGGCGCACGGATCTCGGTGAAGCTCAGGTGCACGTTAGATATCTGGAGCTCGGCCAGGGCTTTGTCGTAGCGGGCTTTGGCCATGGCGAGTTCGCCCTGTGAGACGATGTTGCCGTCGGCCAGCTTCTTGGTGTTCTGGTACTCGATCTCGGCGTAGTTGGCCTCGGCCTTGGACTTGCCGACCTCCGCCTGGTAGAGCGTCGGCATGATCTGGAACATGAGTTGGCCCTGCTTGACGTACTGGCCCTCGTCGATGTAGACCTTCTCGAGGTAGCCCTTTTCGAGCGCGCGGACCTCGATGTGGCGGATGGACTGCACCTGGGCCACGTAGGCCTTGATGACCTGGGTGTCGATCTGCATCGGGCTGGTGACCGTGTAGATCATGTTGGCGTTGTGGCCTTCGCCCTCGTGCTCGGACGAGGCGTGGGCGTCGGAGCAGGCGCTGGTGTACAGGCCGAGCAGCACGCAGGCTAGCGGGATGAATAGTTTCACGGGAAGTTTGTTGTAAAGTGGAAGTGATAAGCGCCTGGCAGACAGGCGAGTAGGCGTACGCAAAGACGCTAGACGGAAAAGCTGGAGTGGGGATCTCGCCGCGGCGCGACGAGAAGATGGGACACAGGCAATCGCGGCCTCTCGCGGAAGATCATCGCGGGCCAGCGTCGGGGTTGCCTATCGGTCGGTCTAAATCAGGAAGGCGCGGTGTAGCAGGTAGCGCGGGCGAGCGTTGGCTCGGGCGGGCTCGGCTGAACGGTGGGCGCTCGGAGGTCCAGTGCTGGGCGTGCCAGCTTCGAAAACAGCGGTCACGGCAAAGGCCGCAGTACCGGGGCAGTTCGTTTTGGCGGAAGCCGCCTCGTCTTCGCTACTCTCGCCCTCCTCGACGGTCTCGGAGATGTCCGCGCAGAGTTGGTCGATGAGCCGTGGGTAGATCGCCTCGACGGAGCGGTCCGCCGTCCCGACGCTCGTCGCCTCGAAGCGCAGGTCGAGCGGGGCCAAATTCGACAGTCCGGCATCGTCCACCAGCGTCGCACTCACGAAGTTGCCACCGAGCCCGAGGAGGGCAACGACGCAACAGACGTAGCGGAACAGGTGGGTTTTCATCGAGCTGGAAGTGCCTACGGCAGAGCGAAGGTAGTGGGAGAAACGGTGTTGCGCCGGAAGTGTTAGCGCCGTGAGCGACAAATCCGCCGTGCAATTTCCACGCCACGGTTTTCGGATTTTTGGCGCCTTTCGGCAAAACATCCTACGTGCGTTTTGGCGAAAGCCCAATAAGCGTCTGGGTGGGGGAGGTGGTGATTTTTGCGCGGTGGTTCCCATTCACCCGTTGCCAAGGGTCGCCGCCTACAACCTGTCCATCTCATCGTCCAGCGCCCCGCCGCGCTTCGTGCGCGCCTTCACTTGCTGATCGCCGAACTTGTAGGTCAGCCCCATCCCGAAGCGCCGGTTGTCGAAAACCACGACGCCGTCGGTGGCGATCCCGCCGTACTCGCTCCGGAAGTCGAACTCGGTGTTGGTCCGGAAGATGTCGCCCCCGGTGAGGCGCAGTTGTAGCCGCTTGTCGAGGAAGTCTTTGCGCAGGCCAAAGTCGACGTTCGCATTGCCTTTCACCTCGACCGACCCGCGCCAGACCCAGTCGCTGCCGTAGCGGGCCGTGAGGTCCATCGTGATGCCGAGCGGCAGCTTGACGTTGTTCTGGAGGCGGAACGAGTAGTTGAAGTTGGTCAGGTCGATGACCGTGCCCTCGAGGTCGCCGGCGAAGGTTTGGTAGCTCGCTTCCGCAAAACCCATCACGTCCCACCCGTCGGTGATCTCCTGGGGGTAGCTGATCGAAGTGTTGAGGTTGGTCGCCTCCTGCATGTTGCGCGGGATGATGCGCGTGCCCTGCTCGCCGTCGAGCTCGAAGACGTTGGCGAAGAAGTCGCTCGTCACCGCGTAACTCGTGCTCACGGTGAGTTTTTGCCGAAAGGCGTACTGGACTTGGTAGTTGGTGGTGTACTGCGGACTCAGGAAGGGGTTGCCCTGCCAGGCGGCGAGTTGGCTCAGGGGAAAGGAGAAGGGGTTGAGGTCGCGGTAGTTGGGGCGAGAGATGCGCCGGCCGAGGCTCGCGCTCCAGGTGTGGTCGCCCTGGGCATTGAAGCTCAGGCCCACATTCGGGAAGAAGTCTACGTAGGCGCGGCGCACGTCCTTGTTGGCCGTACTGGCCTCGGTGAGGAGCTGGCCGTGCGAGTTGGTCGACTCTACCCGCAGACCGGCGTCGAGCGTGTACTTGCTACCGAGCTTGACGTTGGCGGTGGCGTATGCGGCCAGCACGTTCTCGGCGTAGGTAAAGCGGTTGCTGCGGGTCTGGTCGAAGGTGCGCTGCCCGTCGTTGACCGTAAAAAAGGCCAGGTTGTTGTCGGCGTCGATGCCGGCGTACTTCCCGCCGACCGCGAGCGACACTTTGTCCCAACTCTTCTCGTAATCCACCTTGCCGCTGTACAGGTCGATCAGCGACCGGGCGTCGAAGGCGGAGTTTTGGATGTCGCGGACCGTGGCGCGGTCCGGACCAAAGAAGGTGTTCGGCTGGTCGGTCGACTGGTCGTTGTCGAAGTTGCCGTAGCTCACATCGGCGTTGAGGCGCTCGCCCTCGCCGAGGTCAAGGGCGTAGCCGAGGTCCACGCTCGTGTTGAGGTTGCGGCCGTCGAGATTGGTCTGGGCGACGAGCACCTCTTCGAGCGTGCTTTCGCCGCGGAAGATCTCGGTCGTGTTGTTGACGCGACCCTTGTCGCCGGTGTGCCTACCGCGGGCCGTGAGACTCAAGGTTTGTTTTGGCGAAAGCTGTACCTCCAAACCCAGTGCCGCGGTGGTGGGCGTGAAAGTATTGAGTTCGTAAGAGTTTTGGTCCAGGCGGAAGCCTGACTGTCTCTTGGTATCGATGAAATTCGTCAAATCCTGGATGTAAGAATGCGTCAGGTCCACGCTAGCCCGGACGCGCAGGCCGCCGTAGTTGATGCTGAGGCCCTCGTTGGTGCGCAGGTAGCGGCCCCGGGTGGCGCTCGCGAAGGCACTTCCGTTAAAACCGGTGGCGACGTTGGTCTTCAGCCGAATGTCGATGATGCCGGCCGTCCCCTCGGCCTCGTAACGGGCGCCGGGGTTGGTGATCAGGTCGATGGCCTCCACGTTGTCGGAGGGCATGCCGATCAGCAGCGTCGCTAGGTCCTGGCCGGCGAGGCGCGTCGGCTTGCCGTTGATGTAGACCTGCACGCCCGATTTGCCGAGCAGCAGGATGTTGTTGTCCATGTCGACCTGCACCCCGGGCGCTTTGCGGAGGGCATCGAGTACGGTGGTCCCGGAGGCGCTCGGCATGCTCGACACGTTGAAGACCATGCGGTCGGCCTTGATCTCGACCAGGGCCCGGCGCCCGGTGACAGTTGCAGTTTGGAGGCCGTGGGCACTCGGGTGCATGGTGATGGTGAGGCCGTCGGCTTTCGCCAAAACCTGCTCGTCCACCGTCACGTACTGGGTTTGGTACTCGATGGATTCGGCGCGCAGGAGGTACTCGCCCGCCGCCACCCCGTCGATGGCGAAAGCACCATCGATGTCGGTGACCTCCCCGTCGACGAGCGTGGAGTCGAGCGTGAGCAGGGCCACCGTCGCGTAGGCAACGGGGCTACCGTCCTCGGCGAGGAGGCGACCTGTGAGTTGGGTCTCGGGGGTGCTGGCTACGAGCGGCACCGCGAAGGCGAACGCGAGAAGGAGCGCCGCAGCGTGTTTGAGGGTCGACATCTGGGCGAGGTTTGAGAGCAGTTCTGGATGTAATCGGATGCCAGTGCAAAGCGCACCGGCGATGCTGGACTAGCGTGGGTACGCTAGTAGGTAGGAGAGGACGCCGGCCGGGGATTCGTCGATGGGCCGGGGCACCAGGAGACCGTCCGCGTCGAACTCGCCCGAGCGGATCACCCAGCACGTGTAGCCCGGGAGTCCGCGGGGGACGTCGTCGTGGGAGTTGATGACGGCGGGGGTCGGGACATGGGAGCTAGGCACGGCGGTCTGCGGGTGCTTGAGCTCATCTTCGAGTGGGATGCCCTCGTCGCCGTCACAGCCTACCTGGCGCGCGAAGCCCGGGGGGACGGCTAGGTGCTTGCGAGCGTAGCCTGCTTCGGAGGATGGCAGAGCGTCCGGCGCGTCATCTGCTTCGGTCCCGGGCTCGGTCTCGGGCTCGGCGGGGGTGGCGTACTGAATGTGGCCGGCGTAGGGTAGGCCTCCCTCCGGCGAGTAAGCGTACCGATCGGGGCGTGGGGCTTGGTTGCGGGCGTTGTCGTTTTGCGCGAAAGCGGCCGGGGCACTCCCGATCAAGCAGGCGAGGGTAAGGACGCGGAGCGTCGCGGTAGGTAGGTGGTACATCTGAGAATGGGTGATTGGACAGCCGAGGTGATTCTCGGTGGGCCAAAGGTGACGGGGCAGCTCAGGGCCGGCGTGCGGCTAGGTCTTGGACACGTGTCCACACGTCTTTAGCGACGGGTACGCATGCGATGGCGACGTGGGGGCATATCGGCGCTGTCGTCACTGCGAGCGGATTGATAGCTGGACCTCGGCTTGGTCATCCCAAGACGTCCCATCGAAGCATTTCGAGGCAGTTGGGGCAGGGGTGGAGTGTTGTGTCGCTTGCCTTCGCGGCGGCGTATTGACATTGACAGAGTAAGCGCCGGGATAGGGGACTAGCTTTTTGGACCTTAAGTATCTCGGCGTGCGCACCGTTTGGTAACCCCCCCGGCCCCCCTTATCCCGGTTTCGGCCGCGATCCCGCTTCGCGGCTTCGCGGCCGAAACCGGGACAAGGGGGGAGGCGAACGCCCCCGTGCACCAGGTCGCCGCGCGCGACAGACAGTATGCGCGTGGCGAGCGAAGCGAGCGAACACGGTCGCCTCCCCCCTTGTCCGATTTGTCTCTCGGGACCGAGCGCAGCGAAGGTCTCGGGAGACAAATCGGATGGGGGACGAGAGAGGGGGCGTGAGTAGGAGGGGCCCGCGAAGCAGGGAGGATAACCTACTCTAAGCAGGACCCGCAGGGAGTTACTTGCTCGATGTAGGCCGGGGGGGTTACAAACGCTCACCATACCTTCCGCCCCGCTCATGCCCGCCCCTTACCTCCTCTCCCTCACCGGCGCTAGCCTCCTGCCACATGCCATGGCAGACGTAGGGCGCGTACAAATAGAGACACAGGATTGGGACCTCACCCGCACACAGGTCATCGAGCGGGACCTCCTCACCACGGCCCGTAACTCCACGGCGACGCGGCGATTAAGTGAACTCGAGCTGCGCCTGCGGACGCTGTCGGAGGAGGAGCTACAGGTTTTGGCGGAAGCCGGCTCAACTGATTTGCGGCAACTCTGCTTCGTGGCTTGCTGCCGCGCGTATCCCTTTCTGCGGAGCCTCACGCTGCAACTCCTTCGACCCAAGGCGCTGAGCTACCAGTACGATCTGCGGGACTCGGACTACGTACGCTGGTACGAGCAGGAGGCCGCCACCCAGGCGCGTTTGCACGAGATCACCGAGAGTACGCGCGACAAAATCAAATCGCGCTCGATGGCGCTGCTCGCGGAGGCGGGACTGCTCGACTCGGCGCGGAGCCGCACCATTACCCCGCCGCACGTCTCCCTGGAACTCGAACGCTTGTTGAAGCGCCACCGACCCGGCGACCTCGCGCTTTTCCTCGGACCGATCGCGGTGCCGGCCGCGGTGGCGAGTAGTTTGCGCGACAACCTCTGAGGGGTGCTTCCCGTAAAACGCCCATCCGGCACGCCACCCCTTAGCTCGCCCTAGCTCGTCTTATGCCCGCAGATCTCTCCACTGAGTTCCGACACATCTTCCGGAAGGTGAGCAAGCCGGAGTTCCTCGACATGTCGACCATCGGCAACGAGGTGCCGTTTTACATCAGCGCCTACGAGCCCGCCCAGCACTACGCCGTCGAGGCCGAGATCGGCTTGCTCGCCCAGCAACTCACCGAAGCCGGGATCCGCGTGTGCACCGTCCGGCTCTACGACCTGTGCATGGCGATCCTCGCCGAGAAGGACGCCCTCGACCTCATCGCCGAGCGCGAACCCGACCTCGAGCCCGACGAACTCCTCGACGCCCTCCGCATGCTGCTCGAAGTCGACGACGTGGTGGCGCGGATCGGCCAGCAGATCACCGACGCCGGGGCGCAGATCACGCTCGTCACGCAGGTCGGGCAGGTCTTTCCGTACCTCCGGTCGCACGCCTTGCTCAATCACCTCCAGGCTTACGCCAAAACCTGCCCCACGGTCTTTTTCTTCCCCGGCCTCTACGACAATATCCGCCTCAAGCTCTTCGCCCTCCTCGACAACGACAACTACTACCGCGCCCTCAACCTCGCGAGCCTCCCCGTCTAGCCGCGCCCCACCAGCACTTTCCACTCTTCACTTTCCACTCTCCCACTTTAAATGTCCAGCGCTACCCTCCTCGGCCTCTTCAAGCAAGACCCGACGCGCCCCATCGAGGGCGTCATCAAGGCCGACGACGACGCACACCTCGCCACCGAGATCAGTGAGTACGTCGTGACCAAGGACATCGGCAATCTCCTGGAGCGCAAGTTCATCGACGCCTACCTCGACCCCGCCGGCGAGAAAGTCAACGGGGTGTGGATCTCGGGTTTCTTCGGGTCGGGCAAGTCGCACTTGCTCAAGATGCTCTCGCTGGTGTTGCGCAACGCCGAACTCAAGACCGAAGCGGGCGACAAGCTGTTGGCCGGGGATACGTTTTTGACGAAAGTCACCCACTCCGAACTTCTCCAGGCTGGACTGCGCACCGCCCTCCAGATGAAGACGGAGAGCATCCTGTTCAACATCGACTCCAAGGCGCAGGTGGTCACGAAGCGCCGCGACGATGACGCGGTGGTGCGGGCCTTCCTAATGCAGTTCAATGCACACTGCGGCTACTACAGTGGCCTGCCGTATGTGGCGCAACTCGAGCGCGATCTGGACGAGGAAGGGCTGTGGGACAGCTTTCGCCAAAACTACCAGGCGCTCTACGGTCGCCCGTGGCGGGAGGGCCGCGAGCGGATCATCCTCAACAGCACCGAGTTCGAGACGGCTTACGCCAAAACCAAGGGCATCCCCGCCGAGCAGGCCCGCGGGATCGTAGCCAGGTATGCCAAGGAGTTCGCGATGAGCATCGACGGCTTCGCGAAGATCGTGGCGAGGTACCTCGATAAGCGCAAGGCCGAGAAGGGCGTCGAACGGCTCAATTTCTTCGTCGACGAGGTGGGGCAGTACATCAGCGACAACACCAAGTTGATGACCAACCTCCAGACCATCGCCGAGAACCTCTTCACGGCCACCAACGGGCGCGCCTGGGTGTTCGTGACGAGCCAGGAGGCCATCGACGACGTGATCGGGCAGTGGGACAAGGACCAGGCCCACGACTTTTCCAAGATCCAGGCGCGGTTCGCGAGCAAGCTCAACCTCCAGAGCAGCAATGTCGACGAGGTGATCGAGGAGCGTTTGCTGAAGAAGACACCCGCCGCCAAGGAGCAGCTCATGGCCTTGTACGGCCAGTACGAAACCAAGCTCAAGAGCGCCTACGCCTTCTCGGAGGACTCGCGCACGGTGAGCTACCGCGACGCCGAGCACTTCGCGCGGACGTACCCTTTCGTGCCGTACCAGTTCCCGCTGTTTTCGGAGGTGCTGAAGCAACTGAGCACCAATAATGCCTTTACCGGCAAGCACTCCTCGGTCGGGGAGCGCTCGATGCTGGGCGTGGCCCAGGAGGTGATCAAGGGGATGATCGGTAGGGAAGGGGGAGGGTTTAGTGCGGAGGGGGGAGTGGCGAGTGGCGAGTGGGGAGGCGACACGATGGAACTGGCCAGTTTTGACCGGATGTACGAGGGCATCAAGTCGACCCTCCGCAGTGAGGTGACGGGCACGCTGCTGTTTGCGGAAAGCCGGGACATCAGCGACTTCGAGAAGCGCGTGCTGAAGGTGCTGTTCTTGGTGAAGTGGCTCGACCAGCGTTTTACGGCCACCGCCGAGAACGTGGCTATCCTAATGCTGGAGCGCCTCGACCAAAACATCGCCGAGCACAAGGAGCGCGTCACGAAGGCACTCGACAAGCTCGAGCGCGTGCGCCTGATCCAGCGCAACGGTTTGGTCTACAACTTCCTCACCGACGAGGAGCGCAACGTGGAGGCGCAGATCAAGGACATCGACGTGAGCTTGCAGTCGATGGTGGACCGCGTGCAGACCTTCGTGTTCGGCGACGTGATCCCGGAGCGGAAGTACCGCTACTCCGGCAACGGCCAGACCTACGCCGTCGGGCAGATGTTTGACGGGCGGCAGGTCGGGCGCGAGCAGGACCTGAAGGTGCACGTGACCAGCGAGCACTTCGTGGACGCGGGCAACTTCGACCGGCAGAAGATGATGACGCTCGACCAGCCGGAGATCCGGATCGTGTTGCCGGACTCACCGGAGCTGTTTCGCGAGATCAGGACGGAGATACAGACCACGAATTATCTGGAGCGCAACCCGGTCGGCAGTGCGGACGCGCGTTTGGAGCCGATCCTGCGCGATCACGGGACCAAGAATCGGAGTCGCCGGGCGGAGGTGGAAGCGCGGCTGCGGTCGCTTCTGCAGGAGGCCCGGATCATCGTGAGCGGTAAGTACGACAAGGTTTACTCGGGTCTGCCAAAGCAGCGCGTCGGCGAGGCCTTCGACGACCTCATCAAGACGATCTACACCGACCTCGAGCTGCTCGGCAAACACTTTGACGCCAAGGCCGAGATCGACAAGCTCAAGACGGCGCAGCCGAGTGCCCTGTTTGCGGACAGCGTCCTCTCGCAGGCGGAGCAGGCCGTGCTCGACCACCTCAACCTGATGAAGAGCGCCGCGCACCCCGTGACGCTCGAAAACCTCTTCAAGCGTTTTGCCGAAAGGCCCTACGGCTGGGTCGCCACCGACACGGCGGGACTCGTGGCGCGGCTCGTGGCCAGGCACCTCGTAGAGTTGAGAGTTGACGGTTCGGAGTTGAGTGGACCGGACGCGTCTCTACGCCTCAATAATAGCCAGCGCCTCGACAGCGTCCGTGTCGAGCTCGCGGACGTGGTCGACAACACCAAGGTGCAGGCGCTGAAGAACCTCCACAAAGAACTCTTCGCCGAGTCCATCCAGAGCAAGGAGTCGAAAGTGGTGCGCGAGCGTTTTGCGGAAGCGCTCAAGACCCACCTCGCGGAAGTCCAGGGACAGCTGGTTTTGGCGAAAGCCGAATCCCTCCCCTTCGCCGCCGAACTCGACGCCTACGCGGAGGCGGTGCGGACTTACGTCAAAACCCCTTCCCACGAGTACTTCGACCGCGTGCGCGAGATGGACGACGCCCTCACGGAGGTGCGGCAGGAGGTGTACGGCCCGATCAAGACCTTTTTGCAGGGACCGGCGCGGCAGGTGTACAGTGACTTGAAAACCCTCCACGCCAGCGCCCAGCCCAACCGCGGGCACCTGGCGGACGGATTTTTCGCCGACCTCGACGCCACCCTCGGGCACGCCCGCCCCTACGCCGGCGGCCTGATGACCCGCGCGGACGCCACCCTGCGCGACACCAAACAGCGCGTCGGCGAGGCCCTCACCGCGGAGCGCAAAACCACCCGCGCCGAGATCGAGGAGGAACTCGCGGGACTGCAAGGTTTGGAGGAGTGGGAGCACCTGTCGGAAGGGAAGCGCGGCTACTTCCGCGACAAACTCCAGCACCGGATGCGCGACTTGGAGGACAGGCGCACAATCGGGGACATCCGCTTGATGCGCCCGAGCATTTCGCCCGGCTACTACCACAAGCTAGAAAACGAGGTGGCCGGCACGGCAAGCGCAGAGCGCAACGAGCGCGAGGCCCAGGCCGCCAAAGCCGCCGCCGACGTGAGCCAGCCCACTGTCCGCAAGCAGACGAGCGCCGAGGCGAATTATTCACCACCGGAGCCTGTCCTGCCGCAAGTCAATGATCCGGTAGTAGGTTACGTCTCGCTGAGCGAGCTGACTGGCGGGCGGCACACCTTGAAGACGATTGAGGAGGTGGATGATTTTTTGAAGCAACTTAGGAATAAAATGATTGAACAGATTAATGAGCAGCGGGGGATAAGTGTGCGGTGAGGGGGCGGAGTGTTGCTGGGGGGCGTTTTGTAACCCCCCCGGCCCCCCTTATTTTGAGTTTGTACGCGAATCCGCTTCGCGTCTTTGCGTACAAACTCAAAACAAGGGGGGAGGCGAACGCCCTCTTGCACCGGCACTTGCACCGGCACTTGCACCGGCGCTTGCACCGGCACTCGCACCGGCATTTGCACCGGCACCCGCACCGGCATTTGCACCGGCACCCGCACCGCCGCTTGCACTGGCACGTGCACTGGCATGCATACCGACACATGCCTGCTGCACGTCGGGCGCATGCGCTGGGGTCTTGCACCGGCCGTGTGCCGCCGGCCAGAGCGCCGCAGGCCCTGGGAGCGAAGCGAACGAATGCGTTCGCCTCCCCCCTTGTCCGATTGATCTTCCGAAGCGAGCGCAGCGAGATTCGGGAGATCAAGCGGATAAGGGGGGCCGGGGGGGTTACAAACCGACTGCAAGGACATCCCCCACAAGCACGGGGGCCGCCGCTCGGAAGCGGTTGAACGCCACCCACGAACAGCAAACTCTCAACTCTCCACTCTCCACTTTTATGAACACCAACGCCCTTAAATCCTTCGCCACCGCCGCCCGCACCCAGCTCGTCCGTGAGGTGGGCGATCAGCTTACGGCGGTGCTCGCCGCGGACAGCCTCGCGCGCAAGGAGCGCCCGCAACACGTCCAGCAGCTCGAGCGCGAGGCCAAGGCCGACCGGACGCAACTCGTCGAGCGCGTGGCGTACACGTGGTTCAATCGACTGGCGGCGCTGACGTACATGGACCGGCGCGGGTACGGGGCCGACCTGTTCAGTGAACTGCAGACGGCGCTCGTCGTGACGCCCACGCGGGAGCAGTCCGTCCCGGAGTTGCTGCAGTTGGCGAGGGCGGGGCAGTTCGATGGTGCCCTGGCGAAACTGGACCGGGAGCGTTTGACGCGCCTGCTCACGCGGCAACTGGCGAGCGACAACCCGGATGCGGAGGTCTACCGCGCCCTGCTGATCGCGACCTGCAATCTGTGGCACGAGAAGATGCCCTTCCTGTTCGAGGAGTTGGACGACTACACGGAGCTGCTGGTGCCGCGCGACCTGCTGAGCGAGAATAGCGTCCTCACCAAGATGCGTCGCGCCATCGCAGACGCCGTGCCCGCCGGCGATGACCCAGATCAAGGCGCGGGCGACAATGTGGAGGTGATCGGGTGGCTGTACCAGTTCTACATCGCCGACAAGAAGGACGAGGTGTTCGGGCGCAAGAGCGGCACCAAGATCGAGGCGAAGGATATCCCGGCCGCGACGCAGCTGTTTACGCCCCACTGGATCGTGCGGTACTTGGTCGAGAATTCGCTCGGGCGCTTGTGGATCTTAAATAATCCTGGCTCGGATTTGCAGGCGTCGATGGAGTACTACATCGCCCCGGAGGATGCTGCGGCAGAGCAGGCGACGGTCCTCAAGATTGGCGGCCCGGAGGAGATCAAGGTGTGCGATCCGGCCTGTGGTTCTGGGCATATGTTGACGTACGCCTTCGATCTCCTCATGCGCATCTACGAGAGCAAGGCCTACCGCCCCTCGGAGGCGGTGGCGGCGATCCTCGGCCACAACCTCTACGGCATCGAGATCGACGAGCGCGCCGGCGGTTTGGCGGCCTTCGCGCTGGCGATGAAGGCGCGCGCCTACGACAAGCGCTACTTCCGCCGCGCCGGCACCGTGCAGCCGAATGTGCTGGTGCTGCAAAACGTCGTGCTGTCGGCCGAGGAGTTGGACGCCTACACCCAGCGCGCTGGCCGGGACCTGTTTACGGCGGACCTAAAGGAGACGCTCACGCAGTTTGAGCAGGCCAAAAACTTCGGTTCGCTCATCCAGCCCGCGCTGCGCAACGTGGCCGATCTCCGCGAGCAGCTGGCGGCCATGAGGTTTGAGGAGGACTTGTACCTGAGTGGGACGCACCGCAAGGTCCAGCTTGTGCTAAAACAGGCGGATTATCTATCGCCCCGGTATCAGGTGGTGGTGGCGAATCCGCCGTATATGGGGAGCAAGGGGATGAATGCGAAGCTGTCGGCTTTCGCCAAAACGAATTATCCGGATAGCAAGAGTGACTTGTTTGCGATGTTCATGGAGCGCTGCCTGACGATGAACCTGGAGCGCGGGAGCATGGGGATGATTAACATGCAGAGCTGGATGTTCTTGTCGTCTTACGAGAAACTGCGCAAGCGTTTGCTAACGGAGAATCACCTGGTGTCGATGGCGCACCTTGGGGAACGTGCGTTTGATACGATTAGTGGGTCTGTAGTCTCTACAACTGCTTTCATTTTTAAAAAAGCACAATCGGACGGCAGAAATGGCGTCTATTTTAGGCTAGTTGATAAACTTTCAGAGTCGCTTAAGGCGCAAGCGGTCGTTACCGCTATAATCGATAATGGGGGTAGTTATACATATTGGACATCGGTTGAGGATTTTAATCTAATACCTGGTAGTCCAATTGCATATTGGGTGAGACCGGAGATACTTAAATCGTTCGAGAACAAAAAGGTGGGTGACATTGCAATTTGCAAACAGGGACTTGCAACTGGAGACAATGATAGATTTTTGAGATATTGGCACGAAGTGCCTTTTGATAGAATCAAACAGAATCTACTAAATGGTCACCTTACGGAAGAAAGGATATGGGTGCCTTATAGTAAAGGCGGTTCTTTTCGAAAATGGTACGGTAACGATGATTATGTAATCCTATGGGAAGACAATGGAAATGTCATACGAAACTTTAAAGATTCAAAGGGTAGAGAGAGATCTAGATTTAGGGGTGCGCAACACTACTTCGAGCCAGCTGCTACTTGGAGCCTAACCTCCTCGAACAAGTTTGGAGTGCGACTGCGACCTGCAGGTGCCGTCTATGATATAAATGGAATGTCACTTTTTGCAGAAGATTCTGAGTCTCTCGTCAAGACTACAGCGTTACTCAATAGTG
Source organism: Lewinellaceae bacterium (assembly GCA_963837005.1). Classification (GTDB taxonomy): domain Bacteria; phylum Bacteroidota; class Bacteroidia; order Chitinophagales; family Saprospiraceae; genus CALDTK01. Next base: position 282,385 of record CAWIMC010000018.1, on the reverse strand, counting down.
GCTTCGCAGAACAAGTGCTTCAAATAATTAACCCTACAATAGCATATCAAGCTGGTGATATTGCATCTGTGCCAGTAATTAATTTCGAGTTGCCTGCATCCAATGCTTCAGCGTTAGACATATGTAAAAGCGACTGGAACTCATTTGAAACCTCAATTGGGTTTGAAACTTTTCAGCTTGTCTTAATGGGTACTAAGCATAGTATTGAGAATATAGTTGGAACTTATTGGACCTTCTGGTCGGGAGAATATCTTAAAGTTCGAGATAATGAGAGACGAATTGATAAAGCTATTTTCAGTGAAATAGGGATAGTTGGAGAGATGCCCATGCGGCTGTCGGGAATAGAGCTATTAAGGTTCAGTAATAGTGACGAATCTGAAGTGTTAAATCCTGGAATTACTCATGCACAGGTCCCTTCCGAAACTGCTATAGACATCGTATGCGAGTTATTGTCCTACTACCTCGGCACCCTCTTCGGCCGCTACTCCCTCGATGCCCCCGGCCTGATCCTCGCCGATGCCGGGGCCACGGTGGCCGACTACCTCGCGCGGGTGCCGAAGCCGAGCTTCGCCCCCGACGAGGACGGCATCGTGCCCTTCGTGGACAGCGGTTGGTTCAAGGACGACGTGGTGCGAGAGTGGGAGCGCTTCCTCCGCGCTGCTTTCGGTCCGGAGCACCTCGAGGAGAACAAGGCCTTCGTCGATGCGACGCTCGGGAAGTCGGTGCGGGATTACTTCCTCAAGGACTTATACGACGATCACGTCAAGCGCTACAAGAAGCGGCCGATCTACTGGATGTTCGCGAGTGACCCTGGTAAAGGGAAAAAGACGCCGGCCTTCCAGTGCCTGGTCTACCTCCACCGCTACACGCCCGACACCTGCGGGAAGATCATGGAGGACTACCTCAAGCCCCTGATCCGGCAGTTGGAGGATCGTTTGTTGAGCGAGGAGGAGATCAGCGCCTCGACCGGCTCACAGTTCAGTGCCCGCGAGCAGAGCCAGTCCGCCGCCGCCGCCGAGGATTTGCGCACGAAGTTGAAGGAGTGTCGTACTTATGCCGGCGTGTTGCAGCCGTACGTGGACAATCCGATTCATTTGGATCTGGATGATGGGGTGTTGGTGAATTACAATCGCTTTGGGCGGGCGGTGGTGGAGGTTGGGGGGTTGAATGATAAAAAGGCGAGGGAGAAGGTGTTGGGGTTTGGGTGGTGTGATATTAGTAGAATACCTAAGTATGGACAGTAAGCTTGACTGCTGATGGCTATCTCAGTACCTGTTCGGAAAAAGCTGTGGGCGTCAAGCGGTCGTCGATGCGCGATCTGCAAGGATGACCTTTTCCATAAAGGTGCCAATGTCAATATTGGTCAAGAATGTCATATCGTAAGTAGTAAGCATGGTGGCCCAAGACATCGCACTATACCAGATTATGATTCATTCGGTAATCTAATCCTGCTTTGCGCAAACGATCATGTTTTAATTGATCGCAACGTTGAGACTTATTCTGAAGAAGTGCTTCAATATTTCAAAGTTGCCCACGAGCAGCTGGTGCAGTCTTCGCTGAGTACTACTTTTAACGTAGCAAAGGAACCTAGGTTCTTGAAGCGAATTTTCACAGCTATTCAGTTATTTCGGGAACTTCAGGCGGCGGAGGCTTATCAAGTTTATAATGAGTATGACGACCACGAAGAACTTGGGACAAAAACGCGGGAACTCCTTCAGGACATAATCGACTACGGAGAAATAAGTAGTGAGTTTGAATATGCTCCACCTAGCTCAATTTTGGATGGATTATCAGAGATACTAAGTGAGGTCGACGGGCTTGGGCTTGCGGTGTTTGCAGAGAAGAAGCGCCAGTCAATTGCCAAGGAAACTGGGTACGAAGGTTCATTTTTAGTTACAACTTTGGCGATTGGGCGGGACCGGTAAGGCTATCTATAACCCTCTTTCACCGAATATAAATCTCATTTAGGTTGATGCAGCCATTCATAATTAGCAGCTGCCATAAGGTTCAATTATTAACGTACATTCTCCGCATTGAGATGTTCGATTCGAACAATACGCGGAGATGACTTAAATTTTGTGCTGGAATCAACCGATACAGGTAAATCATTGTCCTAATCTTAGTGCCAATAATTTGTATGGATCCTTAAGTCTTGCCGAGCCCAGAGGTTAATCAAGATAACGCACAGGGTTAGCCTCAACATTGTAAAATTATTCCACAAATCTGGATATATCTATACGGCGTCTCGGACCCTTGTGTAAATTAGCGTCAAATTCTCAAACTATGAACTTCAACGTACGTCTGCTTTGCTGCGCTATTTGCATCCTGCACATATCGTGTTCCGCATACATAACCATAAAATGTAATGATGGTGAACCAGTTCGGGTACATCGAAAACCCATAGATTACTATACCAACCCAACAAAAGATTTAGAGAACAGCATTTCACTATCGATGAAGCTCGTGGAGCAAATAGATCCCATAGTAATTGGCGTGAATTCAAAATCAAAGGTTATTGAGAGCTACGCAAAGCTGAGTAACTTTAATACATCTGTAGCTGCTGTATTAAGGGACAAAGCTCTCAGTGAGACCATGCGGCCATGCGACGAACGTTCGGTTAAAGGTGCGGATAGTCTGCGAAGGCTTATAGTCTTAGAGGCTGCCAGGATCGAGACGTACCGTGAAGAACTCGAGGCATCACTGCTGCGAAAAGACTCGGCGCTTGTTAGAAGGATATTAAATGAGATGGTGACCAGCATGCCAGACTTTACGTTAAGATACTCTCGCGTTAGAGAGGATAAAGAGATTATCTCTAGCTTCAAGGCCCCCTCAACACCTAAATATCAATTTAATGAACGTATAGTCAGAATTCACTCGAGACTGTATGCTACGTTTGATCAGGCAGCAAGATCAGTATTACATCAGTCGGGTATTGCGATCACTCGAGGCAGTACAGGGGGAGGGGCTTCAGAGACTGTATATGATGGAATCACGGGCACAAACAAACTCAGCGTTGAATATTCCGTTACAGCCGACCCGTCGATTTCAATCAAAATAATCTTTTTGATTACTGGAAGGGCGGGATGTATAGACCTGGTAGCCATGGCTGAAAAGCAGTCGTCTGAAGTGACATTTTTTCAGTGCGAAGGAACTGCTTCTACTATAGATAGCATAATCTCTAAGGATGTGCTCAGTTATAGCCTTGAGGCAATTGAAAACATGCTAAAAGTTTGAAATACTTGAATGTGATGTCTTGACCCCCGGCATCCCCTCCCACTTCCGCCCCGCCAACTCCCGCCCGTTCAGTTTTTTGCTCCGCCGAACGCCGTCTAACCCGAAGGTGCCCCACTGCTTAAAGAAGAACGCCACCTCCTGCTCGGCGCACTGTGCTTTGATGTCGAGCGCCCAGTCCTCGAGCATCGGTCGGGCAGTAGCGCCACTCTCTCCGCCGACGATGACCCAGTGGATGTCGGTGAGGTCTAGGTCGCCGAGGTGTTGACCGAATTGTTATTGAAGGCGCGCTTGCTCATGGACGGCCCAAAGGTCTGTCGCAGAGTTGGTTAACCGCACAGGACTACTGCACTTACAGATAGGAGTCGCTCACATTTGTGCATAAGCGCTGCCCTTTTTGGGAAAAGGGAAGTAAGTACCTGAATAGTTACAGCGCTACCCTCGTCTAGGTCCCCTTCGACCTCCCCCACTGGCAGGCCATCGCCGGTGAACAGTACCCCAACGGCCTCCCCGAGCCCTACACCGACGACCCGACGCAGTAGCTGTTCTACGGGCACCCCTGCGGCTCGGAGATCTGGGACGAGACCCTCAAGTGGACGGCCGAGGGGCCGCTGCGCTACGACAACACGGTACTCCAGGTAGCGGTGGCGCGGCTGCTGGGCTACCGCTGGCCGGCCGAATTCGACCCCGACATGGCGCTGGCTGCCGAGCAGCGGGCCTGGGTGGGGCGCTGCGATGCGCTGCTGTCCCTAGCCGACGCCGACGGCATCGTGTGCATCCCCGCCGTCGGGGGCGAGCGCGACGCGGGGAGTCGCCTGCGGGAGGTTTTGGCGAAAGCCTAGGGCGAGGCCTTTGCCGCCAACACGGTCCAGCGCCTGCTCAAGGCCACGGGCCACAAGGGCACCCTAGAGACGTGGCTGCGCGACAAGTTCTTCAAGGAGCACTGCCGGCTAGTCAACAACCGGCCCTTCCTCTGGCACATTTGGGACGGGCAACCCGACGGTTTCTCGGCGCTGGTCAACTACCACCAGCTCGACTACAAAGGGCTGGAGTCCCTCATCCACCGCTACCGCGCCGACTGGATCAGCCAGCAGGAGCGCGACCAGCTCGCCGAGGTCGACGGTGCCGCCGGCCGCCTAGCCGCCGCCCGCGGCCTGAAGACCCGCCTCGAAGCCATCCTCAAGGGCGAGGCGCCGTTGGACATCTTCGTCCACTGGAAGTCCCTCGCCGAGCAGCCCATCGGCTGGCACCCGGACTTAAATGACGGCGTGCGCCTGAATATCCGTCCGTTCGTGCTGGTGGAGGACGTGCGGGGCAAGGGCGCCGGCGTGCTGCGCGAGAAGGTGAATGTGCACTGGCGCAAGGATCGCGGCAAGGACGTGGCGAGTGCGCCGTGGTATGCGGAGGATAAGGGGGTACGGGTGAATGATCGACATTTGGGGATAGGGGAGAAGGAGGGGGCGTAGGGCTGGCGTTCGACTGCCACTGACAGTGCCACCCTGGGGTGGGGGCGTGCTTTCCTGCGGCTCACTGGCAGGAGCCAGTCGAACGGGCCGCGGGTGCAACACAATTTGTTTAGCTTGCCTCGCCGTAGCCAGTTACTCAAAATCGCAAATGCCAGCAGCACCGTACCTAGTTTTAATAGTGTCTGTTGTAGCGGCGGCCTTATTGACTTGGCTTTTCAGCAAATGGACGCGTCTGTACGCGAGCCAACTCGATATATGGCTGCGAGGACGCTTCGGGATGCATCCAATCAGGTGGGCGATAGCGATTCCCACCTTTCCGTTAGCGCTGACATTATTCGTTGCCCTCGCCGGACCGCAACAAGTCCGGCAGGCCTTTCTGGGGTGGGACTTCGGCAGACCGTTCGTCGGCTATGAGGTAATGTGCGTAGTCGTGGTGCTGTTGCTCGGACTAGCGTTTATCGTCACGCAGTACGTACGGGTCCGGGGAGAGACTGATCGGCGAGAGGTGGAGTTGGACGAGCAGAACAAGCAGTTGCGCGCGTACGCCATCCTACCTAGCGTAGACTTCATGTTCAAGTTGAAGTCCGAGCCATTCAACGCCATTGACCTTGCGATGGCTCCATACCACGATGGAACCGTACTGGAGTCGGTGGCGAACATGTCTATAGAGGAACTGAATGCTCAATCCGACGCTGTGTCCGCAGCCCTTCGGGTAGCACTCAAATCACTCACAACGCTAGCTGAGCGCTTCGGCACGCCCAGACGAACGAAAAGCGGCGCGCGCTACGGGTCGAGTCTGATGCTGATGATCAGCGCACAGGATATACCTGCATTGCCAGAGGACTTCAAAACGACGCCAGAGCGGTCCGGGACGGGAAAGCTCCGATTTGTAGATCGCGACACCGATCCTGCCCAGCTCAGGGGAATTCTCGTACTCAATGACGACCTGATGCTTCCCGACGCTGCAAAGCAGTCGGAGGGAGTACCGGAAACGGAGGGTCGGGCACCATACCCCGCGCTCGCCCTACCCGTGCGGCGAATGAGTACCGACACCGATCAAAGGCGCCTGGATGAAGAGCAAATCCTACCGGGTGGGCCAAGAGCTGTACTACGGGATACACCTTCTTGGGAACTCGATACGTCTCAAATCGGGCAGTCGGCGGGAAGTGCCTTCAGCGGGGAGGTGCAGGCGAAGCTGCAGCGCTACTTCTGCAAAGGTGGCCAGGGGGAGAAAATTTGCAGCCTTCTGTCCATGCGGATAGGGACATCCACAGCGCCCCTCGGCGTCATCAACTTCGACGCGGACATCAAGGAGTTTTTGGGAGACCGTAAGGAGCACTATGAGGTGTTTGCGGCCTTTATCCGTCCGAGCGTGGTGTTGCTGAGACCGGCGGTTTCTCGGTACGCACAAATCTGGTGGCGACTTGTGGAGTTAGGCGCCGTGGACAAGAGCGGGTTCAGGACGCCAACCTAGGGCACGGACGGCGTGGTTTTTGTAGTTGGGTTAAGCCACAGTTTGGCAACGCTTTAGCTTCACTTTAGCATTAGTTAATGCGAAACCGTGAACCGATTATTACCCCTGGGTTGTATACAATGTGGTGTAGATGCGGCTTTTGCGACTAACTTAGGCTGGCTGAAAACACGTAAACCACTCATTATCAACACCTTAACATGGACTTAGCAAAATACCGCGAGCAGCTCAGGCAACTCAGCAAGTCGCTGACGGAGCTTCGGGAGAGTGGGCTGGAGCGCAGGACCAACGCCGACGGCTCCTACGTCTGGGAGGACTGTGAACCCTTGGCCGAAAATTTTCTCTCCGCTGGGCGCACCGCGCCTCCAGCCACGGAGACACAACCATTGCAAGCTGCGTAAGGTCGTCTCTTCAACGCTGGGCGTTCAGGGCGTCCCGGTCACGATGTGACGGGGGCGTTTTGCGTTTTGCGGGTGGCGTTCGACTGGCTCCCGCCAGTGCCAACTCTTGGCAAGGTGCTTTTCTACGGCCCACTGGCGGGAGCCAGTCGAACGGGCGGTGGGGTTACATTGCCAGCGCAACAGCCGCTGTCGTTCCTGAACCCCCTACATGAAAATCGCTACCGTCAAGATCCATAACTACCGCTCGATAGCAGACGCGGAGTTTTGTTTGGCAAACTACTCGCTGATCATCGGGGAGAACAATGCCGGCAAGACGACGGTGATCAACGCATTGAGGACTTTTTACGAGGATGATAAGCAGAAGTATGATCAGTCACGAGACTTTCCAAAGTTCGAAGTAGCCGATCAGTCGAGTTGGTTGGAAATTACATACAAGCTGACTGAACAGGAATGCGGGCAACTAAAAGAGGAGTACCAGCAGACGGATAGGCTGCTGAAAGTAAGAAGGTACTTTGCTACGGATGATAAAACGCTCAGTGGCAACCTGTATGCGTACGTTGGCGGTGAACTCACGCACGAGCACCAGTTTTACGGCACTACCAAAGTTGGGCTTGGGAAGCTTGGCACCGTACTGTATATCCCGGCGCTAAGTAAGACTGAGGAAGGGTTGAAGTTGACGGGGCCATCCCCACTCAAAAACCTCATCGATCTTGTATTTGGAAAGGTGATGTCCACGGATGTTTCATACCAAAAGCTAAGCGCGGCCTTCTCTGAGTTCAACCAAAGTGTGCTTGAGGAAGATCTCGACGGAGGGCATTCTCTCCACGGTCTTAGTAAGGAAATCAATTCGGAGATATCACAGTTTGGGTTGAGCATGGACTTTAGCATACTGCCTATTCAGCCGGCAGATATCGTAAAGTCGCTTGTAGCCCATGATTTTAAAGACGTGAATCTAGATAGCGCTTTGGATAATGCGACGGTGCTAGGTCAAGGAGTTCAGAGACATCTTATCTATACGCTTTTAAAGCTCACCACGAAGTACGCGAGTAAGGCAACCTCGAAGAAGAAAGACTTCCAGCCAGACTTTACGCTTTTGCTGTTTGAGGAGCCAGAAGCCTTTCTTCATCCTGCCCAACAGGAAAACCTTAATTCGAATCTAAAGACGCTTGGCGGAATCGAAAACAACCAGGTACTAATCACTTCGCATTCAACGACGTTTACGAGTCGTAATGTGAAGGATATTTGCAACATTATAAGGGTGTGCAAACGAGACGGCAGAAGCTCGATACACCAAATACGCGAAGACAGTCTCGATGATTTGCTAGACCAGAACGCTGGACTATATAAACGTTTCTGTGACATGCTGACCGACTCAGATGTAGATGAGGGATTGAAGAAGCAGATACGTGGCAAGTGGGGACATGATATGCCAAACATGAACGATAAACTTATTGACGAAGGCCTAAAATACTTTCTCTGGTTAGACTCTGAACGATCTGCTATGTTCTTCGCCAAACACGTGATCGTGTGTGAGGGAGCCAGCGAAAAGATTTTGATTGAGTACATGTTGTGTGAGGAGTGGTCCGATTTACGCGGGCAGCACATCTACTGCGTAGATGCACTTGGGAAGTTTAATATTCATAGGTATGTCAACCTACTTGGAGCGCTAGGGATCGACCATTCGATCATTATGGATAAGGATCAGAATAGAGGAGTCCACAAGGAAGTCAACGAATTCATAGAGGACAAGAAAAATGCTTTTACAAAGCACATTCACCTGTTCGATGTGGACCTAGAGCACTTTTTGGAAGTGGAGAAGCCTCCGAAGGGTAGGAATGACATGAAACCCTCCAGCCTTATGCGTAAATTCGAATCGGGTGACATTGCCGTTGACAAACTGGCGGGACTACGAAGCATCGTAGCTACGTGTGCGGGGTGTGAACCGTAGCTTTGCAGTATTGCTTGAGCAGCCGCTCTTTGGCCTCCGTATGCTCTTGCATCACGTCGAAGTGCTCGTCCATGGCTGCATACTACACAAAATGTTTGTAGTTGCATCTCCGTCAATAATTTTCCTCGATCCGTAGACCGGCAGTCCTGAGCCGCAACGGCTGCGCAGCTTTGGAAACTCATACTAGCCTTGCCAACGCCATGGAGCACTTTCCCTACAAGCTCAGGCTCGCCCGCAAGGCGGCCGGCTTGACCCAGGAGCAGCTAGGCGGTAAGCTCGGTTTGTCGAGACAGGCCATCAGTAGGTACGAGCGCGGACTAAAAAAGCTGGACAGCACGCGTCTCATTGGCTTTGCCACTGTGCTCCAACAGGAGCTCGACTACTTTTTCACGCGGCCTCGTCTCGACGTCGGTGGCCTCACGTTCCGGACCTGGTCGGAGTCGTTGAGCGTGGCGAGATAGGACCGCGAGCCCGGGATCGAGTAGTGCTGAGCCCTGTAGCATCTTTTCTCAAACCCGATGCCCACCATCCCGTAGGCGCCCCGACCTTCCGCCCCATGTCCAACCCCATCGCCGCCACCCTCACGCGCCTCTTCGAGCGCGACCAGCACCGCATCGTGTTCTGGTACGCGAGTGAGCCCGGGCAGCGCGAGCGCTACGAGTCAGTCCAGGAGGAGGAGAGCATGGACACGGTGCGCTTCCTCGAACTCGACGGGAATGCCTTTACGCTCAAGCGGGAGTTGATGCAGGTGGGTAAGGAGGATCGGGTGGTGGTGTTCTCGCCGAGGGCCAAGCCGGAGGCGCACGACAACTGGTTGCTCGACCTGGAGCTGGCCAACTACGTGTTCCAGGCGGACGAGGGCTCGATCATCGCGACGGAGCTGGGGGTGGACTTTGGGCTGCTGGATACGATCCGGGCGCACCAAACTTACTTCAACAGCAAGGCCCGCAAGAAGCGGCTCGCTGATCTGCTCCACGACCACCCGGCCACGAGTGCTACCGAACTGCGGATGGCGATGCTCGGGGCGGAGTTGCAGGTGGCGCCGACGCTCGATGACGTGACCCTGGCTTTGCTGCAGGCTTGCAGTACCGATCCCGAGGAGAAGCAGACGAGTTACGCGACGCTGGAGCGGACGGGTTTGGACAAGTTCTACTGGTCGTCCGTGAAGGCGGCGTATGGCTACCCCGCTGAAGATCAAGAGCCGGATGTGTTGGGGCTCGCCGTTTTTATGTGTTTTGGCGAAAGCGAAACCGTCTTAAAAGAGGCGTCTACGCCGCTGTCTCGTGGGGCGAAACTGCTGATGAAGCGCTGGAAGGATTCGGAGACCTACCGGCCGGCCTTCGTGGAGTTGAGCAAGTACGTCGAGGAGAATTGGCAGGCGCAACTGGAGCAGCAACTGAAGGCGGTGTCGCTGGACAAACTGTCTACGCTGGATACCTATCGCCTCGTGGACCTGCGGGTGTTGCACGAACTGATCCAGCGGCTCGAATCCGGCGGCCAGTCCATAGCGAGTTTGCGGGACGTTATTGAGCAACGGCGCAGCAGCCTGTGGTACAAACACGACGAGCGCATCCGAAATTATTATCTGGCGGTGCGGGCGGCGCTCGACTTTCAAGAGGCTTTCGCGGAGGTGGCGTACACGGCTGCTACGCCCCAACAGGCGCTCGATGCCTACGTGCAGCGGCACAGCAGGGTGGACGAGGCGTACCTGCGGTTTTATCAGTTCTTCATGGCGAGCGATTCGGACAGTGCGCTGAAGTCGCTGTCTGCGCTGGTGGAGCGGCGCTACGTCAATGAGTTTTTGCGGAAGCTGAACGAGGCCTGGCAGGAGCTGCTGGACGGTAGTGAGGGCGGACCGCTCGGTGCACTCGCGGCATTAAAGGTGGAACACCAGCGGGCGTTTTACGAGACGCACGTCCGGCCGAGCGTCGAGGCGGACCAGGACCTGTACGTGATCATCAGCGACGGACTTCCGTACAGTACGGCGACGCGGCTCTTGCCCCAGCTCGAGGCGGCCAAACGGGGCGTGACGCTTTCGGCGGGTCTGGCGGTGGTGCCGAGTTACACGCAACTCGGGATGGCGGCGCTGTTGCCGCACGCGTCGCTGGAGATGGTGATGCCGGGGCCGAACGTGCTGGCGGACGGCGAGAAGACGAGTGGCACTAAAAATCGGGGTCGGCGGCTGGAGGCAAAGGTGCCGGGTGCCGCGGTGGCCTTGACGGCAGCCGACTTTATTGAGCAGTGTACGCCGACCTCGAAAGGGCGAGAGTGGAAGGAGAAGTACAAGGTGTTTTATATCTACAGCAATCACATTGATTCGGCCGGGGAGGACAGCGCGAAGGCTTTGCCGGGCGCCACGAGTCAAGCCTTTAAAGAGATAGAGACCGTACTTACGAAGATCAGCTCGATCAACGGTACGCGGGCGATCATTACTTCCGATCACGGTTACCTCGCGCAGATGTCGCCGCTGCCGGCCACGGCCTTCCTCGAGGCCGGTAGTGCGGAGGGCGACGAGGAGAAGAGCACGCGCCGGTTTGCGCTAGGCAAGAACCTCGCGGCGAGCAAAGGATTGATGAGTTTTAGCGCAAGCGAACTCGGTCTGGAAGGCGACTACGACGTGGCGATACCTAAAAATATTCTGCGTTTCCGCAAACGGGGCAACGACGGTTGCTACGCGCACGGCGGCATGAGTTTGCAGGAGCTGGTAACGCCGGTATTGCAGGTGCGCCTGCGCAGTCCGAAGCGCAAACACGCGTCCGCCGTAGAGTTGCGCGTGACGAACATGCCGAGTCGCGTGACGACCGGCCAGACGATGGTGACGATCTACCAGGCGGAGGCGGTGGGTGGCAAACGACTGCCGGCGCGCGTCACGGCGGGCTTCTTCGGGGAGGACGGCACGGCGCTCACGGCGCTGCAAAGTCTCACGTTCGACTCCGCTTCCGCGGAGCCACGCGAGCGCGAGCAGCGGATCGGGTTTCTCTTCAATCGGGAGGCGGCGAATTTTACGGGGCAGACGGTTTACTTTAGGGTGTATGGCTTGGTGAAGGCCGGGGCTAAAGTGCCTTCTACCGCCATTGCGATTTTGAGCCACCCGGTGCAGATGTACGTGGCGTTTACTTCGGATTTTGATTTGTGAGACGAATTGATTCGCGCAGCTGCTTCGAGAGCTGATCTGCAATCTCGCGCTCTACCTCTGCATCGAAAGCGTCCCGCGCGGGCGTGCCTTTTGATCCGTAGGATTTAGTAAGATGCTGGTCGAGGGATACGAGATTTGATGGACGTGGCATAAGAGAAGGTTGGCTCAATTGCGTGGCTGGCAAGGTAATCACCGCTCTGGACGACATAGGCACATATTGATCACCCATTGCAATTACGGCAGCAGTACATCTTGGCTTCCGTTAGCACAACGCCCTACCAGCCTCCCCGCCCTCGGTGCCGAAGCGCAGCGCCTCCTTACCTAGGTGCTAAACCCAACTCCGGCGGAACGCCGGGCCAGTGGCGACGTAAAACCCTGCTAGGCGGTAAGCGAATTCTCTACTCAAGCAGTTCGGCCATACGGGAGTTAAGTTCGGCTTACGCCGAGGGGGGCGGCATAAATGCCTCCAAACCACCACGGGGCCCGTCCGCCGGCAAAACGTCTGCGACTCCGGTCAACCAGGCTTACGTTTCTCCCGCCCCACACCCGACCTTACCCCCCACATGCCCCTCACCGCCCTCGACCAAAAAATCAACGCCGCCTTCCCCGGCAAAGTCGTCCGCAAGGACCTCACCGCCCGCGTGCGCGGCAACGCCGTCGTCCCGACCTACGTCCTGGAATACCTCCTCGGGCAATACTGCGCCTCCGACGATGAGACCACCATCGAGGCCGGCGTGGACAGTGTCAAGAAGGTGCTCGCCAAACACTACGTCCACCGCGAGCAGGCGGAGTTGGTCAAGTCGACCATCCGCGACCTGGGCACCTTCCGCGTGATCGACCGGCTCGCCGTCACGCTCGACGACCGGCGCGACACCCACGTGGCGGCCTTCACGAATCTCGGCCTCAAGGACGTCCCGATCACCGATGAGTGGCCGAAGAAGTTCCCGAAGCTCCTCACCGGCGGCGTCTGGTGCCTCGTGGACGTGAGCTACTACCACACCGACGACAAGTCGAGCTCGAACTGGGCCGTCGAACGCGTCAAGCCGATCCAAATGGCGGGTTTCGACTTCGAGGACTTCCTCATGTCACGCAGCCGCTTCACGTCGGAGGAGTGGATGAACGTTTTGCTGCAAAGCATCGGCTTCGACCCACAACACTTCAGTCGGCGGGCCAAACTGCTGCAGCTCACGCGCCTCGTGCCCTTCGCGGAGAGCAATTTTAACCTCATCGAACTCGGGCCGAAAGGCACAGGCAAGTCGCATGTCTTCAGTGAGTTCTCGCCCCACGGCATGCTGATCTCCGGCGGGGAAGTCACCCTGCCGAAGCTCTTTGTCAATAACGCGACGGGCAAGATCGGCTTGGTGGGCTACTGGGACTCGGTGGCTTTCGATGAGTTTGCTGGTACGGAGAAGAAGGTGCCGCAGTCGCTGGTCGACGTGATGAAGAATTACATGGCCAATAAGAACTTCAGTCGCGGGCGTGAGATGCTGGGGGCCGAGGCGAGCATGGTCTTTATCGGCAATACAAAGCGCTCGGTGGCTTACATGCTTAAGCACAGTGACTTGTTTGAGCAGTTGCCGAAAGCGTATTACGATACAGCTTTCTTAGATCGTATCCATCATTATATCCCGGGCTGGGAGGTTTCGATTCTTCGGGGTGAAATGTTTACGGAAAACTTTGGCTTCATCGTCGACTATTTGGCGGAGGTATTTAGGCACTTACGTAAAACAGACTACGGGAATGCCTACACCGAGTGGTTTGAGTTGGACACGACCATTGCGACACGTGACAAGCGCGCCATCACCAAATGTTTTGGCGGGATGATGAAGGTGATTTACCCGAGCGGCAAGTGTTCCAAAGAGGAGGCGCGCGAACTCCTGGAGTACGCCATCGAAGGCCGGCGCCGCGTCAAGCTCCAGCTCATGAAGATGGACGAGACATTTCGCGAGACGCCCATCCGATTTGCCTATCGCGACAAGGCCGACAATCGCCTCGTAGATGTCCTCACCATGGAAGAGCTCGACCTGGAGCTCGCGGGCATGGACCTGCCGACGTCCGCTGCCGAGGGCCTTGACGTGGGTCCTGTCCCGACGGCTCCGGCTTTCGCCAAAACCACTGCGCAGGAGGCTTCCGCCAAAACGCAGGTCGCGGAGGTTTCCGCCCAGACCCAACCCGCTACCGATGAACAGCTCACCTCCGCGAACGTAAGCTACCGCGAAGGCCAGCGCGGCGTGAGCTACCGCCGACTCTTCGGTAAGTACATCGCCGGCGCCACGGAGATCCATATTCAAGATCCGTACATCCGACTGTTTCACCAGGTCCAGAACCTCGCTGAGTTCTGCCAGATGGTCTACCGCCAACTTCCTAAAGGCGACGAGGTCACCATCAAACTCTGGACGAAGGAGGACGAGCGGGAGGGCAGCGGCGAGGCTGAGAAGCTTTTGATGCAACTGGAGTCACAGCTGGAAGGCTCCGGCGTGTCGCTCGACTTCGTGATCGAGCCAGCGGATTCTGGGTTGCACGACCGCTACATCGAGACGGACACTGGGTGGAAGATTATCCTGGGCCGAGGTCTCGACATCTTCCAGCGCTACAACTTTAAGGAGCGCTTTAATCTTGCAGTGACCGAGCAGGAGATGCGGGAGGTCAAGGACTTTGAAGTGACGTATGTGCGAAATAAATAAAAACTAATAGGCGGTGATTATGACCCGATAGGCCCTTCCCCATACCCCGACGGCCTTACCCCGTACCGCTCCACGAACGCATTCGAGAAGTGCGACACGCTCTTAAAGCCGACCCCGTAGGCCACCTCGCTCACGTTGCCCTCCTGCGCCTTCAGCAATTCCGCCCCCCGCTCCAGACGGTAGGTCTTCAGTAGTGCCGAGGGCGTCTCTCCCAGCAGATGGCCGAGCTGGCGGTGGAGGTGCGAGCGGCTCACGTGCAGCTTGTCGGCAAAACGCTCCACACTAAAGGTCTCGTCGGCGTAGCAGTCGGCCAGGGCGGCGTAGGCCTCGGCGAGGAAGCTTTGCTCCTGGAGGGTGCGCACGGGCGCTGCTGTTTGGGGGGCGCTCGTCGGGAGTGACGGCGGCGGCGTGGCCGTTGCGGCGGGCTGATCTTTCGCACGGACCGCCCAACGCTCGCGCCAGCGCTTACGCTCGTCGATGAGCTTGTCGACGATGAGGGCGAGCTCCTCGGCGTCGAAGGGTTTGGTGAGGTAGGCGTCGGCCTGGTGGCGGAGGCCCTCGAGTTTCTGGTGGCGCGTCCCGCGGGCGGTGAGCAGGACGACGGGGATGAAATCGGTGTGCACCGAGGACTTGAGCGCGTCGCAGAGTTCGAGCCCGGACTTGCCCGGCATCATCACGTCGGAGATGATGACGTCGGGGAGGTGCCTTTCGGCAAAACGGATGCCCTCCTCGCCGTCGACCGCCTCCAACACCTTGTAGCGGTCGGCGAACTGCGCGGCGACGTAGGCGCGGATGCTGGCGTGGTCCTCGACGACGAGCACGGTGGGGCGGTCGTCGTCGGAATCGTAGTCATCGTCGGCGGCGTTGGCCTCCGTGTCGAGGACATTCGCTCGGGCTGGGCCGCGCGCGATCGCTGCGTGCAGGCCGTCTGTATCGATTGCGGCTTGCGCTGTGCCGACAGCGGCGGTGTCGGCTGCTATCTGAGTAGCGAGGTCGCTCATCGCGTCCTTCCCCACCTCGGCGTCCCCCAGCGGCAGCCGCAACGTGAAGCTGCTGCCCGATCCCTCGACGCTGGTCACGGTGAGTTCGCCGCGGGCGAGGTGGGCTAACTCCCGGGCGAGACTCAGGCCGATGCCCGTGCCGACGGTCCGCTCGCCGTCCGACTCGTCGACGCGGTAGAAGCGGTCGAAGACGTTCGGCAACTCCGCCGCCGGAATCCCGCGGCCGTTGTCGCGCACCGTGAAGGTCATGTCGCTGCCCGCGGTCGCCACCGCGAGGACGACTTGCCCTCCCGCCGGCGTAAACTTGATCCCGTTGCTGAGCACATTGCCGAGGATACGCGCGAGGTGCTGTGGGTCGGTGACGATCGGGGGGAGTGCCGGCGGCACCTCCGCCATCAGGCGCAGGCCCTTCCGGACCGCCAGCGCCCGGTGCTCTCCGAGGACCATCTCTAAAAACGGCGCCACGTCAATGGCTCGCGGACTCGACCGCAACTGTCCGGCCTCCAGTTGCGAGACGTCCAATAGCTCCTCCACCAAATCATTCAGTCGTGTGGCGTTCTCCCGCGCGAGGGCGACCGACTGCCGGTGCCGTGGCGACAGGCCCGCAGTCTCGTCCCGAAGCACGTCGTCGAGCGGCCCACTGATGAGCGTGAGTGGGGTGCGGAACTCGTGGCTTACGTTGGTGAAAAAGTTAGTCTTGACGCGGTCGAGTTCGCGGAGTTGTGCGGCTTCGGCACGCTGTTGCTGTTCGCGCTCGCGTTCGCGTCGACGGTTTTGGCGAAAGCCGTACAGCCCGTAACCAGCCCCCGCGAGCAGCAGTACGTACGCCAAGTAGGCCCAGGCGCTGCGGTACCATGGAAACTGAATCTCGATGTCGAGCGTCGGGCCACCGGGGGCAAACTCACCAGTCCCGTCCGCGCTCTGCACCTCGAAGGTGTAGCGCCCGGGATCGAGGTTGGTGTAAGTGGCACTGCGGCGCTCGCCGGCCTCGATCCACTCGTCCTGGTAGCCGACGAGTCGGTAGCGTAGGCGCGTGGCCGATGGGTAGGCGAACTCTAGGTCCGCGAAGGCAATCTCTACGTCGCGATCCTCGGGTTTTAGCGAAAGCTGGCGCAGGTAGGGGACGGCTAAGTGGTCGCCCGTCGTGAGCGCCGCACCGCGCACGGCAATATCGGTGAGCACGAGCGGGGCCGAGTGCTGGAAGTTGAGCATCGAGTCCGGATAAAACCGGTTGAAGCCCGCGATGCCCCCGAAGAAGAATTCGCCGTCCGCAGCCGCGAAACGCGCCCCGGCATTGAACTCCATGCTCTGCAGCCCGTGCTCGAGACCAAAATTGACGAACTTGCCGGAAGTCTGATCGAGGACTGAGATCCCGTAGTTGGTCGACACCCAGACGCGGTTGCGGGCATCGACGAGGACTGCGTAGATCACATCGTTGGGGAGGTCGCTGTTTTGGGTGGTGTAGTGGGTGAATGTCTGGGTAGCGGTATCGAGGCGGCTCAAGCCCGCGCCGTAGGTCGCCACCCAAACGTAGCCCATGCTGTCCTCGGCGACGTCCAGCACGACGTTGGACGAGAGCCCCGCAGGCCGCGCGGGATCGTACATGTACTGCTTCCAGTGGTTGCGGCGGCTGTCGAAGCGGAGCAATCCACTCACGTAAGAGCCGAAGTACGCTCGGCCATCGCTAGCCAACAGCGGCGCGCCGAACACCTGGCGGCGGTCGAGGCCGGGGAGCGTGTCCGGTGGACAGTAGCTGATGGGGCGCTCCAAGTCGGGATCGTAGCGCGTCGGGCATTCCTGGTACGCATTGAAGAGCCAGTAGACGGGACCCTCGAGTTCGTGCAAGGGCGGCGTCGAACTGAGCGTGTAGGGCAGTACGTCACCGACACTCTTTAACACTGCCCCCTGGCCGCTGCGCTCGGCGTCTATCTGGATGAAATGCAATCCTCGCGTATTCGCGAGACGCGTGACGAGGAGGAGCCCCTGTTCGGGGAGTGGGTACGCGTACTTAAATTCGCCACCGGTCTGGGTGAGGCTCGGCGGAAGGCCGAGGTCGGCGATGCCGTAGCTGCCGGAGAGTTTGCCGAGCCGATCGTAGCGATGAAGTCTGCCGCCTTGGCAGGTCCACGTGATCTGGTCCGGCCCTTTGTACATGGTCCACACGTCGGTGCTGCCGTTGAGGCCCGCGAGCTGGCGGTAGTCCCCGCCCATCAGCGGGCCCTCCAGCGGGAGGTAGCTCACCCCGGTAAGTGTGCCCACCCACAGCACGCGCTGGCGATCGATGAAGAGGCTCGTCACTTCCCCGCCCAACACGCTGAGGGGGTTGCCGACGTCGGGGAGGTGCGCGACGATCTCGCCGGAGTTGGGGTCAAACCGGTAGACGCCCTCGGCGGCCCCGATCCACAGTTCGCCGCGGATGCCGCGCAGGAGTGCGGTGCAGACGACCTTATCCAGCGGTGCTGGCCCGGAGTGTACCTCGCCGGTGCGCACGTCCAAGACGCGGAGCCCGCGCTCCGTCGCGATCCAGAGTCGGTCGGAGTCGTCGCTGGCGAAGGCGAGTCCGCGGATGAAACGGTAGACCTGGTTGGCGGCCGTGCCGGTCTGAATGGGGTCTAAGTGTGTGACACGCCGGTCGGGTTCGACGGCGAGGAGTCCGTCGGTATCGGTCCCGACCCAGACGGTGCCGTCGGCGCTCTCGGCGTAGGCATAGGCGCGCGCGGTTGACCGGGTGTTCCTGGAGGCGTTGAGTTGGCGCACCGCGAGCGAGCTAGGATCGATCGCGAAGTAGTTGCCGACCTGATCGTCGTAGAAGATTTGTCCCCGGCGCCCGCGCCCAATACTTTCGAAGGTGGCATTCTCCGGCAGTGAGACCTGCGGCAGGAGGGTGGTGGCCCTTTGGAAGGTCTCGGTGCGGCCGTCGTACACGTCGATGCCCCCGCCGTCGCTCGCGATGTAGAGGCGGTCGCGCTGTCCGTGCGCGAGGCCCTTGACGGAGTTGTAGACGAGGCTCGTGGAGTCGAAGGACTGGTGCGAAAAGCGCCGCAGCCGCCGGCCGTCATAGCGGTAGAGACCGTCCCAGGTCCCGAACCACATAAAGCCCAGTGAGTCCTGCGAGATGGCGGCAACGGTGGTTTGGACGAGGCCGTCGGCCTGGGTGAGGTGCCGGAAGCGGGCGGTGGAGGTGGTGAACCGTGCGGTTGGTGGATCGGGGGCCGCGGTTTGGGCGACGGCTTTCGCCAAAACCAGTTGCGACGCGAGCAGGAGGGCGCAGGCGTAGGCTAGCGCCCGGGCGGCGGGTTTGACACTGTGCACGTAGGGCGCAGGGGGCCGCGTCGGCCGTCGCTTCTGTATGGGGAGCTCTTGGATGACTTCCGGGGGAGTTTGCTCGATGACCGGCAAGGTACCTAAGGCGGGGCGGCGGGAGTCCGAAGATGTTGGTTAGTAAACTGTTAGGCAAGATATCTCGCTGATGCGCGGTCAAATACATGCGCAGATGTCGCTGAGGACCTGGCCGCACGTCCGCGCGGTAGTCTGGCGGGCAGTTTTGCCGAAAGGCGAATCCGCCGAATGACAAACATGCTAAATCCAATACTCATGTCCCAGATTAGACCCTTTCTCACCCGTGCCCTGCTGCTGTGCGCTCTCCTGAGTAGCGCCTGGCTCGTCCATTCCCAGAACCTCCCCGTCACCACCACCTCCGAGGCCGCTCGCGCCGAGTACGACAAGGGGATGACGGCGGTCTACAATACCAATTGGCCAGCGTCCCGACCCCACTTCGCCGCCGCCGTAGCCGCCGACCCGAACTTCGGGATGGCGCACCTCTGGCATGCCATGGCCTCGGACGACGACCGTGCGGGCCACATGGCCATGGCCAGTAAGGCCAAGGTCACTCCCGCGGAGGCCGACCTGATTGCCTCTG
Organism: Lewinellaceae bacterium; assembly: GCA_963837005.1. Classification (GTDB taxonomy): domain Bacteria; phylum Bacteroidota; class Bacteroidia; order Chitinophagales; family Saprospiraceae; genus CALDTK01. The sequence continues at coordinate 263,128 of CAWIMC010000018.1, read as the reverse complement.
TGCAAGCCCGCATGAAAGGCGAGCCCAAGGCCGAACTCGCCCTCGTACGCAAGGTGGCCAACCAGTACCCCAAAGACCTCGGTCTGCAGATGTGGCTGGCCAACGCCTACATGCAGAACGACGATGCCGCCGCCGCGCTCGCCGTCGCCCAGGCTGCCGTCGCGCTCGACCCGACCTTCGCGCCTTGGTACAACGTCATCGGCTACACGCAGATGGAACTCGGCAATGACGCCGCTGCCGAGGAGGCCATGAAAGCCCAGATCAAGTACGCCCCGAAAGAGCCCAACCCCTACGACAGCTACGGGGAGTTCTTGCTTGAAGCCGGTCGCCTCGAGGAGGCGAAGGTGCAGTACGACAAGGCCGTCGCCGTTGATCCGGCCTTCGACCCGAATCGCGTCGGCCAGGCCCGCGTCGCCGTCGAGATGGCGACCCGCCGCTACGCGCAGGCCAGCGTCGCGAAGGATATCGATGCCCTCGTGACGACATACTTCAAACAAGCGACGCTCCTGCCGCCGGGGGCGGCCGAGGTGACGGGCCACGACGACATCCGCGCTTACCTCACGCAATTGCGGACCCGAGACATCAAGGAGATGGACATCGAGACCGTGGACTTTATGCGCATCGAGGACACGGCCATCCACCGGGCCAAGCTCACGCTCACCCTGCCGAACGGCGCCACTGAGGAAGGTAAGGTGATGCTGCTCTGGGGTCTCGACAACGAGGGGAAGTGGCTGTGCTTCCGCAGCATATGGAACTGGGACACCGATGCCTCCACAACCGCAACCGCCGGTAAATAAACCCCACCGCCCCGTCGGCACCCGTCGGCGGGGCATTTTCTAGTCTGCAAACTTTCTACCAATGACCTGTCCCAAAGCTCTCGTGGCTATCCCGTGCCTCGTTTGCACCCTGCTTCTCTTCGCATGCCAGTCCCCGCCCGCCGAAGCGTCGATAAATACGGCTGTCGCCAAAACCTACGACCCCGCCGAGGATCTCGCCGCGCTCGCAGCCCTGTCCAAATCCTACGAAACGGCCAGTCGCTCCGGCGATCACGAGGCCATCTCCGCACTTCACGCCGATGATGCGACTGTGCTGCCGAAGGACAAACCCGTCGTTAGCGGGCGGGCCGCACTCGACGCCTCCTTCGCAGCCAACGATAGTGAGCCAGACGAGGTCTCGTATGTCATCCAGAAGCTCGCCATCTCAGACGCCGGTGACATGGCCTATGAAATCGGCTCGGTGTCACAGGCGAAGGGAGACGCCAAGTACCTCACGGTGTGGCGGAAAGTCGACGGGCGCTGGCTGATCGTGGCGGACGCTAGCAACGACGATGCCCCGAGTGTAGAGTAGGTCCCCAAGAACTCCACCTCACGCTAATCCCAACCCCCCCCTGAAGATGATCCATGCGCGCCCCATCCCCGTCACGGAGCGCATCGCCGAGCTGGACGCGCTCCGCGGTTTCGCCCTGCTCGGGGTGGCGCTGGCCAACTTGGGCACTTTCTCGGGGTACGTCTGGCTCGGGGCGACCGAGAAAGCTGCGCTGTCTACGGCGTCGATTGACGGCACGCTACAGTTTTTGACCCACGCGCTCCTCGACGGTAAATTCTACACGCTGTTCTCGCTGTTGTTCGGGATTGGCTTCGCGGTGCAGCTGCAGCGGGCGTCGATGCGGGACACCCCTTTCGCGCCACTGTTCCGGCGGCGGCTGTGGGTGCTGATGGGCATAGGGCTGCTGCACCTGCTCTTGCTGTGGTTCGGGGACATCCTTACGACCTACGCGCTGTGCGGTTTCGGCTTGCTGGCGGTGCGCAAGGCTTCTGATCGGGCCTTGCTCGTCTGGGCGGGTGTCTTGATTGCGCTGCCGGTGGTGCAATACCTGGCGATGTGGGCGCTCTTCGAGCCGGACAACCCGGCGCGCATGGCACTCGCCAATCCGGGTATCATGCTGATGCCCCTGATGGACAGCTGGCGCGAGACGCTCGGGCTCGACGGCTGGAATGGCCTGTATACTGGGGATTTGCGGGAAGCCTGGCTAACCAACGTGACGGGTTCGCTCGCGCGATTCGCGGGGCTGTGCTGGACGGGGCGCTTTTTTAAGGTGTTCGGCATTTTCTTGCTCGGGCTCTGGGCCGGGCGCAGGCTGATGGCGGGGACCTTGCTCAACGACACCGCACTGCTTAAGCGAGTGCTGGTCTTGGGCTTGGTGCTTGGGCTGCCGGCCAACTACGCGCTTGCGCTTTTGATGCAAGGCGCTGGCGAGTTCCCGCCATCGCTCGAGGGCTTTGCCGAAAGGCTGAGCTACGCGCTCGGAGTCGTGCCGCTGGCCTTGGCCTACGCGGCGGCCTTCGCGCTGTTGTGGCGGAGCAGCGGGTGGCGCTATTTTCTCAACCTAGTGTCCCCGGTGGGACGCATGGCGCTGAGCAACTACCTGGCCCAGAGCGGGATGGGCGCGCTCATCTTTTACGGCTTCGGGCTGGGGTGGGGCCAGGGGGTCGGGCCGATCGGCTTTTTGACGCTGGGGGTGCTGTTGTTCGGGGCGCAGATCGCGGCGAGCCGGTGGTGGCTGGCGCGCTACCGCTTCGGGCCGGTGGAGTGGGTGTGGCGGCGGCTGACCTACGCGCGGCCGCTGGCGATGGCCCACGCGAAGACCTACGCGCACGTTTCTGCGACGTAGCCGCACGTCTCAAACGCAGCAGCCACGCACCTTTGGCCATATGATCTTCCGATTCCTATGAAGTATTTTACCTTGCTCTCGATAGTCGTTTCGCTCTCCGCGACCGGCCTTTTCGCCCAGAAAGTAGACCCCGCGCCGGTCAATCAGCAAGCGTCCAGCATCACGAGCTTCTCCTCTACAGATGCGCCGGCCGCAGGTGATGGTGCGGCGCTGATGGCCAAGCTCGTGGAGGCCGATGGTCCCGATGGCCAGGTGAGTTCGCTTTCGCTAAAACCCTCGGCGGATGCGCAGTCCGATGCGCTCGGCTTTACGCACCGCCGCTACCGACCCGAACTCAACGGTGTACCGCTGGTGGATGGGATGATCGTCGCCCACGAGAAAAACGGGAAAGTGGTGACGGTGAGCGGGCGTATCGCGGCCACGGAGGATTTGCAAACCACGCCCAGCCTCTCCGTCGAGCGTGCCGAGGCGCGACTGCCTGCATTGGTCACTGGCACCATCGACAGCGTTGCCGCCGACAAGGACCTCGTCATCGTGAACGTGCAGGCTGGCCGTCCTGTGGCCGCCGAGCTCCGGCTGGCCTATCGCTTCGTGGTCACGACCAGTGCCCCATTCGATGTTCAGGAGGTGTATGTCGACGCGCACGATGGCACGCTGGCCACCGCGCGCACCCGTATCCAACGGCACGCCCACGAGCCGCCGATGTCGCCGGAGACGACGACCGTCCAGACGCGCTACTCCGGAGCGCGGACCATCGCCACCGAGCGCACGGGGCTCGGCGGGGCTCAGGCCTTCGTACTGTTCGACCGTACTACCCTCGTGCACACGAAGAATGCTATCGGTTTCGCCAACTTTTACGACACCGACAACGCCTGGACGGGCTCCGCGGTGAGCCAGGGCGCACTCGATGCGCACTGGGGCGCGCTCGCGACCCAAGCCTACTTCCGCGACGTTCACGGGCGCAACGGATGGGATGATCTGGGCAACACGGTGCTCAGCTACGTGAATTCAGACGAGTTGGGCGTCACCAATGCCTATTTCAACGGACTTAGCCTCAACTACGGCTCAGGTGTCAACGGCAACGGTATGGCCACGCTCGACATCGTAGGCCACGAATACACGCACGGCGTGACCCAATCCTCTGCTGACCTCATCTATCAATTCGAGTCCGGCGCGCTGAACGAATCATTCAGCGACATTTTCGGCGCCGTGGTGGAATTCAAGTCTAAGCCACCGCAGCGAGCGGGGAATTGGTTAATCGGGGAAGACGCCTCCGCTATTCGCAGTATGTCCAACCCGAACCTAGGTTCCGACCCGGATACGTACTTAGGCACGCATTGGTACATCGGCTTCGAAGATAATGGCGGCGTACACATCAACTCTGGCGTCCAGAACTACTGGTTTTACCTCGTCACGGAGGGTGGCAGCGGGACCAACGACAATGGCTACGCTTATGCAGTCACGGGCATCGGCCTCGACGATGCCGCGGCCATCGCTTATCGGACCCTCACGGTCTACCTTACCAAGTACTCGACCTACGTCGATGCCGTGGATGCCTCCTACCGCGCGGCCCTGGACCTATTCGGCTGCGACGGGCCGCAGGTGCAGGCTGTGCGCGACGCCTGGAAGGCCGTCGGGCTCGGCGAGCCGCGGGGCGCGACACTGGCTATCTCCGCCCTGCCGCTCTGCACAGCCGACGGGCAGCTCGGCGTCGAGTTCGCCCCTAATCTCGGCGAGGAAAACCTCGGCCAGGCATACACCTACAGCTGGGATTTTGGCGACGGGTCGAGTTTTGCCGGAAGGCTCCCCACCCACGTCTACGCTACTGAGGGAACGTACTCCGTCACGCTGACGGCTACAGGCGCCTGCCCTGGGATCGCCGACATACAGGTGACGAGCGCGGTGGAGGTGTCCTTGTTCAACAACCCGCGCGAGATTATCCTCGGACCCGCCAACGTCTGTTTGAATCGACAGGCCTTCAGTACCACCGCGCCCCTGCGCAATGCGGAGCTCGCCTACGCGTGGACCTTCGGTGACGGGGGCACGAGTACCGAGGCGGCGCCCAATCACCCCTATCTCGTAACCAATATTTTCGACGCGGGTGTGGAGGTTGGGGTTACCTGCGGCGCCCGCTCAGCATCCTACACGTTGACCAAGGAGGTCAATCTCTATACACCGGGTTTCTCGTCGATCGACGTGGAGATAGGCATAGAAATAATGCCCTTTTATTGCACGAATACAGTCCGCATAAATGTCGTATCGCAAGGCGATTACCCGGACGAGTACGAGGGACGGTTTTACGTTTGGGACTTTGGCGACGGCCAGACCGCCAGCACCGAGAACGGCCTCACCGTTGAACATACCTACGCCGCCGCTGGCACTTATCCCATCCTGCTCACGGTCACGGACTGCATCGGGGAGGTCTACACTTTCACGCGCCAGGTCGAGCTCACCAATCCCGCTACGGCCGGCGACATCACTTACGTCGATCAGCGGGCGCGGGGTAAGGGAGACGGTACCTCCTGGGCCAACGCCCTGGTGTCTCTTCAGGACGGCATCGACCTGGCGACCTGCACCGGGGCCACCGAGATCTGGGTGGCCGGCGGGACTTACTTGAGCAAGGCGCCGCTGAGTTCACGCCCGGGCTCGAGCCGGGCCAGCTCCTTCGCGATCAAGACCGACCTACAACTGTACGGAGGCTTCGCAGGCACTGAGACGACACGCGACGAGCGGGACTACCGAATTAACCGTACCGTATTGAGCGGCGACTATGGTGGCGCTGGGCCCTCCAGGTATGCCGTTCGCGTGCTCGTGACCGAGGGCCTCCGGGATGGATTCGTGCTCGATGGCTTCGAAATCAGCGGTGGGTATAGCATAACTACCGGCCGTAACGGCGCAGGTTGGTACGATGCGACGAGGCCGCCCTTTGGCGTGGCGGTATCGCCTACGGTGAGGAACTGCATTTTCAAGAACAACGTCGCCTTTATCGGTGGGGCGGTGGCGCTGGAGAGCTACGGTACGGTAATTAACAGACCGACTTTCATCAACTGTGAGTTCAGTGCTAATCGGTGTGATCAATACACGTCCGGCTCGGCGATCACCTTTATCGCGCGCAATAATTTGGTTGCACCTACCCTGATCAACTGTCTTTTTACAGGCAATACGGGGTCAACTTACCCTATTGCCTTTTTCGGCAACGACCAACGACAAAGACCGGGCACGAACTCGTTCGCTATAAGCAATACGATCTTCAACGAACAGCAATTAGTCTTTGATAGCTACGGGGCCAATCCCGCGACGAATCTTTCGATCACATATTCTGTCGTTCAGAGCAGCTACCCCGGCATCGGCAACGTGGTGGCCACCGACCCGGGCTTCGTCAATGCGGCGGCGGGCAACTTTGCGTTGGCCGAGAACTCGCCTGCCGTCGACGCAGGCAACAGTGCGGCGCTGCCGGCGGCAATCGTGCGCGACCTGGTGGCCCGTCGGCGGATCGTGGGCGCGACCGTCGATATAGGCCCTTACGAGCAGGCCGTCACGACGCTCTCGCTGCGGGCTTCGGTACTGCTCGAGGGGCTCTACGACCCCGCCACGCAGCTGCAGTCCTGGCAGTTGGCCACTGATTTGGTGCTGCCGATCACCGAACCGTACTCCGCGCTGGGCCACCCGCCCGTCGGCACTGGTCCCGATGCAGAGGTCGCCTCGCTGGCCACCTTTTTGACATTCTTCGTGAGTGACTGGGTCTTCGTCGAACTCCGTTTTGGCGAAAGCCCCCACGCGGTAGCCGCCGCACGCGCCGCCCTCCTGACGGCCGACGGGCGCGTCGTCGCTGCCGATGGCGTATCCCCGCTGCGATTCTCCGGCATGGCGCCGGGCGACTACTACGTCACCGTTCGGCACCGCAACCACCTGGCCGCCACGAGCGCAGCGGCCGTACCCATATATGCCGGCGCACCGACCGAGGTCGACTTCCGGAGTCCCACCATGCTTACGCTGCCCGGAGGCGGCAACGGGCAGCGGGTCGTGAACGGGCGTCACATGCTCTACGGCGGCGACGCCAACGGCGATGGGGCCATCAATGCCGTAGACTTGAATGATGTCTGGGCTCCACAAAATGGCCAGCCCTACCAGTACGGCGCGGCGGGGGGCGACCTCAACGGCGATGGCGTGGTGAATGCGCTGGACCTGAACGGCTTCTTCCTTCCGAACAACGGCCGCTCCGAGCAGGGCTTTTAATTCCTGGCACCCAAACGTAAACACAACACTCATGATCACGCCTCGCCTCGCTGCCACATCACTTAGTACAGCCCTCCTCTTCCTCTTGGTCTCTCCGAACCTCGCCCATGCGCAAGCTCGGTTCAACCTTCGGCTCGCGGTGGCAAGCAACGATGGGACGACTGCGGTGCTCGACGCCTTTGCCTCCGCTTCGGCGCCTACGGGGGCCAAGCTCGCGAGCAGTAACCTGGTCTTCGACTATGACCCGCGCAGCTACTCTAACCCGGTCTACGTGCCGGGATCGAGTGCGCTCGGCCCGACGGTGCCCGTGCCGGGGTATACCGTAACCGTGACCGAGCCACAGATCGGACGAGCGTCCATCAATATCGTACAGACCTTCGATGACTACGGAACCAACTTCACGACGACCCCGGTGCTGATCGCGAAGATTCAGCTCACCGTGACGGCTGGCGGCGGCGGCACGCCGGACATTAATTGGCTGGAGGACCGGACGCGGGCCACGGTCGTGTTCCAAGACGACGCAGGGACTCGTGCACCCGGGACTTCAGGTACGACGCAGCTGATGTCGGGAATGCTCACGGGCTTGTCGAGTGTACCGCTACCTGTGGAACTCACCGGCTTCCGGGGGGCGTACCGGGAGGTAGCTGGGCGGCCTGCGGTCGATCTTGCGTGGGAAACGGCCGCGGAGCGCGGCAGTGCGTACTTCGACGTAGAACATTCGGTAGACGGGGAGCGGTTTGTGGCCTTTGCGCAGTTGGCGGCGATGGGAGAGGCGAGCGTGGTGTCGGGGTATGACGCGGTGCACTCGTCACCTGCGAGGGGTGTCAACTACTATCGTTTGCGGCAGGTCGACCTTGACGGTGCGGAGGCATATAGTGCCGTGGTGGCGGTAGAGGTGCCGGGGATTGGCGGGGTCGGTGAGACGAGCCTGGAGGTTTGGCCGAATCCCGTGCGCACTACGCTCAATGTCCGTATTGCCGGCCTTACCGAGGCGGGTGAGTTACGGCTCTGGGACGTGCAAGGACGTCTGGTGGGCAAGTGGCCCTCAGAGGAGACCATGGTGCTGGAGGTAGGGGTTTTGCCGAAAGGCGTATACAGCCTGGAGCTAGTTGGCGTAGATGGGCGGGGACAGCGAGCGCGGGTGGTGAAGCAGTAGGTAGCTACTGCATATGGGCGCTACCGCTTTTGGGGGACGCTGTTTGAAAGCGCACTTACGGCGCTGAGATTGACACGGAGGCGAGGCATAGCGACGGAATGGGGTTGGGGCCCCGCTCCCGAGCCACGGAGGACAGGGAGTTACTGTGCGAGAGATATAGACCGCCAGTATAGGGAACGCCAGCACGGCTGCCAGTCAGTAGCCATTTCCTACACGTGCTGCGCCACGGCCACCTTGGCTCGAATAGCGCCAACCATACACCAAGAGTGCGCAACCATAAATCCAGGCCGCCCGGAGGCCACCGCTGCTGCTAAATTGGTGCCTCACGACTACCTTCCGCGGTCCGAATCTGCTTTGATCCAAGGCCCGAAGTGACCCTGCCCGACCTTTCCACCAACCGCCGCGCGCGCCCGGCGCTGCTGGTTTGCGATGTGCTTCGTCCGAGGACTCGACCTCGGGCTCGTGGTGGTGACGCTGCCCAGCTTACCGTGCTCCCCGAGGGGCAAATCGTACAGCTCATGGGAAAGACGCCAATGCTTACGGCCTCCCGGACTACTGTTGCAAGTCTTACTTGCCGTAAACACCTGATACCGCAGTCTCCATATGGCACCTCCGCTACGGCGTGCGCTACGTCAACCGAAGCCGCCTCAGCTCATCAAAAGCCTATTTATGAAAGTACTTAACGTCCTCACGTGCTGTTTCGCCTTGAGCATACTCTCTGCTTGCGACAAAGACCCCACCTGTGTTTACCCCGTCGGCCCGGTAGCGCCAACAGGCTACGCGATGAAGGCCATTGGGCCAATCAGCGCAACCGGAGAAAGGAGCAATGCAGGTGCGTTTCAGATGTTTGACATGGACGTTGGCTGTTTGATAGGATATCCTGGTTGGCAGCCCAGCCTGTACAAAACCGCCAACGGTGGCAAGACCTGGACGGCCGAGGCCTTGCCGTTTATAGATGGGGTAAGGTCATTTGTATTTGCCGATCCTCAGACCGGCTGGCTAACGCGCAGAAAGGCCGACACCATCGCCTGTCTGATGAAGACCGTGGATGGCGGCGCGAGCTACACAGAGCATGTTTATCCAAACATCAGCAAGTACTTCTCGCGGATCATGCTCGCGGAGGATGGTGAGTTGTACGCCGTAATAGACGGATATGGGGAGGGCAGTGGCATCGCGCGGTCTACTGATGGTGGCGCGACCTTCGAGCGGGTCTACTCTTCGCAAGGCCAGTACATTTCCCACCTCAACATGCTTGAGAAATATCTCTACTTCTTCGATAACGGACGACTGGTTATCAATAGTAGAGACGGTACGTCGACGACCAGTTATCCCAAACCCGTCAGAAATTACACCGGAGATCTTTTCGTCATCGATAAAGATCGACTGCTCTTCGTGGCAGATGATCGACTCGAGCAATCTATAGACGGCGGGGCCACCTGGTCGCTGCTTCATGATGGCGAGACCGTCATCCTGGGAGGTGACGCTGCGACCGACGGCATCCTCTTGCATCTCAAGACCGGCGAGTGCGGCAACGATGTCCCCACAGAACTATCGGCATTTGCCATCCTGAAAGACGAACTAGACATCGGTCCAGAGATGGTCGACTTTGACCCCGCCGCTTATCGATTTGGGCAATACCTGGGCGAAGGCCGGTGGATGTTGTCCTACGGTGATGAGCAGCTGTACGAGATGCGGGTGCGGTAGGGGTAAGGTTGCTCTGGTATGAGTTAGCCGCTGCGCCGACAGGCTCGAAGGCGCTGCGCCACGGCCACCTTGGCTCGAATAGCGCTAACTATACACCCAAGGTGCGCAAATGTCAATCCGGCCATCGCGGCGGCTAACGCTGCCGATAGATTAGGGCCTCCGGACTGCCTCCTGTGGTCCGAATCTGCCCTGATCAAACGCCCGAAGTGACCCTGCCCGACCTTTCCACCAACCGCCGCGCGCGCCATGCGCTGCTGTTCGCGATGTTCTTTGCCCAAGGACTCGATCTCGGGCTCGTGGTGGTGGCGCTGCCGGCCTACCTCGCCGAACGTGGGGTGTCCGCGCTCGCGATCGGCGGATTCGTGACTGCGATGGTTCTGCCGTGGACGCTAAAGGTGTGCTTTGCCCCGCTCATGGAGCGCTACGTATTCCTGGCCATGGGGCGTCGCCGACCGTGGATCTTGCTCGGGGCGCTGGGCGGGGTTTTGGCGTACGCCGCCGCGGCCCTGCTGCCCGACCCACTCGGTCACCTGGGGCTCTTCACGGCTGTGTTGGTAGCGGCGAGCACCTTTTTGGCCATTCAGGACATTGCCGCCAATGCCCTTGCGGTGGACCTCGTGCCCGCCGACGAACTCACCCGCGCCAATAGTTTGATGTGGGGCGGGGAGATTCTCGGGGTCGCGGTAGCGTCGGCAATGGGCGCCTGGCTCTTGCAACGCTATGCGCTGTCCACGGTGCTGCTCGGTGGGGCCGGCGCGCTGGCTGTATTGATGGTGCCGGTGCTGCTGCTCCGCGAGTGGGCCGGCGAGTGTCTGTTGCCGTGGACGGCGGGGCAGGCGTCGGCTTTCGCCAAAACCATTACCGTGCGGGGCTGGGGCCAGATGGGGCGGGAGCTCCAGGAACTGGTCCTTCAGCCGGCCAGTTTGCTGCTGTTGCTCGTGGGGCTTTGCAGCCATTTTAACGAGGGACTCTTGGAGGCCTTCGGCCCGGTCTTTACGGTGCGCAAACTCGGGTGGACGGCGGAGGCCTACGCCAACATCAAGGCGTTGAGCCAGTTGGTCGGGGGCCTGATCGGGATCCTTGCCGGAGGACTGCTGGTGCGGCGCTGCAGCACAGAGCGCGGTATCCAGGTCGCGGTGATGGCGATGGGCTTGCTCTGCGTGGTGATGGGATTTGGCGAGGCGTACTGGTCGTCGGGCGTGTTTGTGGGTGGCTACCTCGTGGCGATGGCCGTGGCACAGGTGATGCTGACGGTGTTCTACTTCGCGACGGTCATGCGTATGTGTCGCCCGCCGGTGGCGGCCGTGCAGTTGGCGCTGTTCGTGACGGTCACCAATGTGGGCTACGTGGTGGGGGCGGGAGCAATGGCACCGCTGCGGGTGGCGATTGGGGCCGAGGGGCTCTATTTGGTCATGGCGCTCGTAGCGGCGGGGGCAGCTGGGATCGTGGGGCTGTTTGGGGTGGCGAGTTCGCCGGGGCGGGTGGTGATGCCTACGGGTCTTGTGCGCTAAGATGGTTTTTGTGGGTAGCGATGGCATTCGACGAGGACCCTTGAGTTTTGCGATACTCATCTACTGGCCGAATGCCATAAATCAACAGATAGCCGATCATCCAAAATTCTCCCACGGTCGCAGGGAGGGTCAGGTAGTCGGAGAACGAAACTTCAACATCGCCGTAGGTAAGGATAGTGCTGAGCAGGTAGCCGGTTCCACCGGCGAGCATGGTCCGTCCCAACCAGACGGGCATCCGTTTCGAGGTGGTGATGATGTAGCCCAGTGGAAGGAGCCAGAGTCCGAAGAAAAGCCCGCCGACGCCCCAGGCATTTTCGATCAAACTGCTTAGTACTTGTACCGACACCAGCTTGTCTCCGAGGCTTTGGGCAGAGCCAGCAATCTCGATAACGGCACCCATCGAAATGGCACTAACCAAAACTACAACAGCGTTCATCATCCCCCCAATGCCTACCGTCCACGCCGCCCAGTCATTGGTACGCTTGAACAGTTTGTAAAACCAGGCTGCGGTAAGTGCCTGAAAGGTGACGATGGCGAATTCAAGGAGCAGCCGGACTCTCGCGGTAGATTCTAGGGTGATTAAGTTGGAGAGCGTCTGCGCTGGATTGTCGGTAACAAAGATTTGGGGGTGGACGACCGCGAAGCCTAAGATGCCGCAGACGGCTAGAAGTAAGTACCAAACTCCAGCAATTCGGGCGGTGGTGATGGATTGGTGTTGTATGTTCTGGGGACCCATTCGTGGTAGACATTAGCCGACACTGTATGGCGGTGACGATTGGGTCTTGATTATGTTACAAGGTAGGGACTGCGACGCTTGGTCGTGCTCCAGCACCACATCACTTCCGTTTCTGTGCTCCGCGCAAAGTGGCTTGCCGTTCTCGCCAACGCGCACACCACTGCGGATAACGGCGTTTTTTAAGGGTTCACGTCTCCCGGCGTTGCGCCGGCAACGTTGCCAGTGCCTCGGGTATTTGTTTTGGCGAAAGCCCCCTGCCCCGAACACTCCCCCCACCCCTGTCGATACCTTCACCAACTATGGCCTCACAGTTTTTCGCCCTCTTCGACGATGTTGCCGTCCTCATGGATGACGTGGCCGCGATGTCCAAGCTCGCTACCCAAAAGACGGCCGGTATCCTGGCCGACGACCTGGCCGTGAACGCCGAGAAGGCCTCCGGCTTCCTGTCGGACCGTGAGATCCCCGTACTCTGGAAGCTGACGAAGGGCTCGCTACTCAATAAGGTGATCATCTTGCCTGTCGCCTTTTTGCTAAGTGCCTTCTTGCCGGTGGCGATCGTGCCTATTTTGGTGATCGGTGGGATCTACCTGGCCTTCGAGGGGGCAGAGAAAATTTACGAATTTCTCTTTCACCGGAAGAAGCCGGAGGCTGAGGCCCACTTGGCGGTGGTGACCACGGGCGTCACTCCGGAAGAGATCATGGCCTACGAAAACGAGAAAGTCAAGGGTGCCATCCTCGTCGATTTTATCCTCTCGGTGGAGATCGTCATCATCGCTCTCGGTTCGGTGGTGGGGGAGCCGGTTAGCGTACAGATTATTGTCGTGTCTATCGTGGCTTTGTTGGCGACTATTGGCGTGTATGGTCTCGTGGCGATGCTGGTGCGGATGGACGATTTTGGCTACAGGCTCAGCAAGAGCGGCGGTGCGGGAAGTATACGTAATCGCATTGGGACGGTTTTGGTGAAAACCTTACCCCTCATCGTACGGGCCCTCGGCGTGCTCGGGACGCTGGCCATGATCTTGGTGGCAGGTGGCATTTTCGTGCACAACATCCACTTCATCCACGATCTGGTGCATGCCATTCCGTCGACGCTGGGTGAGTTTTTGGTCGGGCTTATCGTGGGGGCGATTGCCGTGGTGATTTATGAAGGCGGGAAGGCGGTGTTTGGGAAGAAGGAAGTGGTTCGGGCTTAAACATTCCAGAAGCACTGAAGTGCCTGCTGGCCCACATGCAGACCTCCGGCCTCCTACCTAGCGTCGTAGGGGGCCGGAGGCTCCTCTGTAATCCAGCCTGGGCTAATAGACTTTGATTTATTAATCCGTTCTTAATCCACTATTAGCTTATCGATATCGGCGGCTAACTCCTGTTCTGCGTTTATGATGTCTAGCATCAGCATATGCAACACGGTCTTCTTCGACCTTTCCGTACTTTCGAAGTTTTGGAAGATGAACTCCACCTGCTTTTCGCTTCTTACACGGAGATTCTCTTTGCGTTCTTCGATGTCTGCTAAGGCAGATAGTTTTTCATATTCTATTAATTCAATCTTCGACCTTGAAATGGCGTTCCATGCGTTTGTCCTTATTCTCGGCAGCTGTATGCCGTTGGCCCGCACCATTACTTCAAATAGCGACGCCTTATCGTCGTTCATGTATTTAACGAGGGTATCGACAGAGGCCAGCTGCATAGGGAGGACTCTATTTATGTCATCGCTGCTTTCTTTTAGCTCCCGTTGAATAGCGCTGTAGATTTCTTCGAGGTATCGCTCGTCCTTCCTGTCCTCGTTCCAGTTGTTGATCAAGAGTGCGATCAGAATCCCGATGACGACGGGGAAGATCTCTTTGAGGAAGGAGGTAATTGGTTTCATACTGAGGGTTGGTCGTTTGGCGTGGGTGTCGCGTTGCCAAGATACCCATAGGTTTGGGTCTGTGCCTCCTTTCGATTTCGTGGTGCATTCAAGTTCTACGCCGCGGAAAGGTCACGTCTGAACTTTGGCCACTGCAAACAGCAACCCCGCGCGGGAGCCTGGCCGCCTCAACGCCGCGTAGTACCGACCTTACCGCCGTTATGCTCCTCACCGTCACCACTACCCACTCGCCCGCTACCGACCTCGGTTATCTGCTCCACAAGCACCCGGCCAAGCTCCAGACTGTCGATCTATCCTTCGGGCAGGCGCATGTCTTCTACCCCGCAGCCGACGAGACCAAGTGCACCGCCGCGCTTTACGTCGATGTAGACGCCGTTGGACTGATGCGGGGGCGGAGCCGCCAGGCGCAACAAGCCTTCGCGCTCGGGCAGTACGTCAATGACCGGCCGTACGTCGCCTCTTCGCTGGTGAGTGTGGCGATCGCGAAGACGTTTGGATCTGCACTAAACGGGCGCTGCAATGATCGACCTGAGCTTGTGCATAAGGCCATACCGTTAGAGTTGACGGTAAGTGCGGTGCCGACGAGCGGGGGCGGTACCGAGATTCTAGAGCGCTTTTTCGCGCCGCTGGGGTACGGAGTCACCTCGACGCCGATCGCGTCGGACGAAGCCTTCCCCGACTGGGGTGAGAGCGACTACCGGAGCTTGAGGTTGCGAGGCACCGTGCGCTTGGCCGATGCGCTTACGCATCTTTACGTTTTACTGCCAGCGCTCGACGGGGATCGCCACTACTACATCGGCGAAGCGGAGGTGGCAAAGCTGTTGGCGCGGGGTAAAGGTTGGCTGGATTCGCACCCGCATCGCGAGGAGATTACGCGGCGCTACCTGCTGGGGTTCAGGGAGTTGACGAGCAGCGCCGGGGAGGGTTTTGCCGAGCGAAGCGAAAGGCCGAAAGTCAAAATGGACGAGCCCAAGCACGACCTCCACGACGAGCGCCTTAGCCGGGTGCGGGACCTGCTGGTGGCGAGTGGGGCGCGTTCGGTGATCGAATTGGGTTGCGGTTCGGGCAAACTGCTGCGAAAACTGTTGGCGGTCGGGCAGTTCGAGCGCATCGGCGGCTGCGACGTGGATACCCGCGAACTGGACCGCGCCGAGGAGTACCTACACGTGGCCACGTTTAGCCCGAGGCAGACCGAGCGACTCATCATCTTTCAGGCGGCGCTTACCTATCGAGACGAGCGTTTCGAAGGCTACGATGCGGCGGCGCTGGTTGAGGTGATAGAGCACTTGGATTCGGAGCGACTGCGGAGTTTAGAGCAGGTCGTTTTTGGGCGGGCGCGACCGGGTACGGTGGTGCTGTCAACCCCAAATGCGGAGTGGAACCAAGTTTTCGGAGCGCGTGGCAAGGCGATGCGGCACAAGGATCACCGCTTCGAGTGGACGCGGGCAGAGTTCCGGATTTGGGCGGAGGGCATTGGGGAGCGGCATGGGTATACGGTGGCGTTTGAGGAGGTGGGTTACCTGCATCCGGAGTTTGGGGGGGCAACGCAGATTGGGGTGTTTCGGGCTGTCGCCAAAACGTGAAGTTGTGGAGCGAGACCCGAGGCTTGGGTAAACCCTGGCCCACTGAGGGCGACGCACGCTACGCGGCTACCTGCGCGTCGGATATTGATTTTTTGAGGATGAATGCTTAATGTTGACCATGACTATTGCTTTACCTGAGCTTTCGCTCGTGTTGCTGGCGGGACCTTCTGGGTCGGGGAAGACGACTTTCGGGGCATCACATTTTGGGGCGCACGAGGTGGTGAGTTCGGACGCATGTCGGGCGCTGGTGAGCGGCGATGAGAATGCACTCGATGCGACTAACGATGCCTTTGACCTGCTGTATTACCTCGTAGGCATCCGGCTACGGCGAGGCCTTTTGACGGTGGTGGATGCGACCAACGTGCGGGCGGAGGATCGGCGGGGACTGGTGGAACTAGCGCGGGAGCACCACGTGCTGCCGACCATCATTGCGCTGCTGCCGCCGGTGGAAGTTTGTATAGCGCGGACATTGGAGCGGACGGATCGGAACTTCGGGCAGGCGGTGGTGCGGAAGCAGTACACGGCGCTACGGCGGGGCCTGCGGAAGCTCAAACAGGAAGGCTTTCGGAAGGTGCACGTGCTAGATTCAGAGGCGGCGATTGCGGCGGTGACGGGCATTGAGCGCGAGCGACTGTACAACGATCTGCGGGAGGAAACCGATCCACTGGACATTATCGGAGATGTGCACGGGTGCCTCGCGGAACTGGAGGCGCTGCTTGGCAAACTCGGCTACGTGACCGACGGTGTGGAGGCGACGTACGCACATCCCGAGGGGCGCAAACTGGTCTTCGTCGGCGACCTCGTAGACCGTGGGCCGGACTCGGTCGGGGTGCTGCGGCTGGTCATGCGCCTCGTGTCCAGCGGTAGGGCTTACTGCGTGATCGGCAATCATGATGCGAGACTCCAACGACACCTCGCGGGCAAGAAGGTGCAGTTGACGCACGGCCTCTTCGAAACCGCGCAGGCGATGGCCGCGGAGTCGGACGCTTTCCGGACGGAGGTGCGGGAGTTCTTGTACGGGCTCATCAGCCACTATGTGTTTGACGGCGGGCTACTCGTGGTGGCGCACGCGGGTCTGCCGGAGGCGATGCACGGGCGGGGTTCGGCGGGCGTGCGGCAATTCGCGATGTACGGGGAGACCACCGGTGAGATCGATGAGTTCGGTCTGCCGGTGCGCTACCCCTGGGCGCGGGACTACAGAGGGGCGGCTAAGGTCGTCTACGGCCACACACCCGTGCCGCGAGCCGAGTGGCTCAACGGGACGCTCGACATCGACACGGGGTGTTGTTTTGGCGGAAGCCTCACGGCCCTGCGCTACCCCGAACTCGAAACCGTGGCCGTGCCCGCCGAACGGACCTATGCGGAGCCGATCCGCCCGGTACAGACCGAGGATACGAATCACGATGCCTCCGCCCTCGCTTCCGACGATCTGCTGGACGTGGCCGACTTCATCGGTAAGCGTCGCGTCGAGACGGCGTGGGCCGGTCGCGTGACGATTACCGCCGAGAAGGCCGCCGGTGCCCTGGAGACCATGAGCCGGTTCGCGATTGACCCACGGTGGCTCGTGTACCTCCCGCCGACGATGAGTCCGTGCGGCACGAGTCAATTGCCGGACTTCCTGGAACACCCCGCGCAGGCCTTCTCCTACTACAGCAAGCAGGCCGTAGCGCGGGTCATCTGCGAGGAGAAACACATGGGTTCGCGGGCCATCGTGGTGCTGTGTCGCCAGCCGAGCGTTGCCGTGGAGCGCTTTCGGGTCGAGGACGCGAGTTGGGGTGTGGTGTACTCGCGGACGGGCCGCAGTTTCTTCCCGGAGGCCGCGACCGAGCAGGCCGTGCTGCAGGTTTTGGCGAAAGCCGCAAACACCGCGGGCCTGTGGGACGAACTCGAGAGCGACTGGGTGGTACTCGACTGCGAGATATTGCCCTGGTCGGCCAAGGCGCAGGCGCTGATCGAATCGCAGTATGCGGCGGTGGGGGCTTCCGCCAAAACTTCCTTGACGGCAGTGGCAGCCGCACTCCACGAGGTCACCGCGCCGGGTGCCGAGGCGCTGCTCGAACAAGTAACCGCCAAGCAAGACGCCATCGAGCGATACACGGCTGCCTACCGACCGTACTGCTGGCCGGTCGAGTCGCTGGAGGACTATGCGGTGGCGCCCTTCCACGTGCTGGCGAGCGAGGGCAGCGTCCACGTCGAGCGCGACCACGATTGGCACCTGGCGCTGATCGATCGACTCGTGGCGGCAAATCCGAAGATCTTGCGGCGGACCGAGCGTTTACACGTAGAGCTCTCGGACGAGGAGAGCGTCGCAAACGCGACGGCCTGGTGGCTGGGAATGACGAGCACCGGCGGGGAGGGCATGGTGGTCAAGCCGCTCGGCTTCGCGGTACGCAATGGCGGCAAGCTCATCCAACCCGGCGTGAAGTGCCGCGGGCGCGACTACCTGCGACTCATCTACGGACCGACCTACACCCTCGACCTGGATCGGCTCCGCGACCGGCACTTAGCGACGAAGCGAGGCATGGCAGTGCGGGAGTTTGGTTTGGGGGTGGAGGCACTGCGCCGCTTCGTGGACCGGGAGCCGTTGCGGCGGGTACACGAGTGCGTCTTCGGGGTGCTTGCGCTGGAGGGGGAAGGGGTGGATGCGCGGCTGTAGGGTCGAGGGCGAGGCCCCCTGAGTGGATTCGGATAAAATTGGGCACGTAGAATCTGTCGTCCGTGTTTGGTTCGTCACTTGCGGCTGCGGCTCCGACGGCGCGTTCGCGCTTGGGCGGTACATGACCCCAGTTCACCCGCCGTACATTTGCGCCTTTTTATACAAATCGGCCGGGCCCTACCCCCAACGAAGCCAGCGCCCTCCCACTCCCAACCCAGCCTCCGCGCGCGCTGCGGTCTTCTGCGCCCCACGCGATTCAACACCCTGCGATCCAACGCAGCCGCGCTTCAAAAAGCCGCGACCCCCAAACCCCTCAGCCCCATGGACACCGTCCTCAACTTCTTCGACTTCAAGCAAAAGGTCGACTACAAAACCGAGATCCTCTCCGGCCTCACCGTTGCCCTCGCGCTCGTCCCCGAAGCCGTCGCCTTCGCGATCATCGCGGACCTCAGCCCGATTACTGGACTCTACGCGGCCTTTGTCATGGGGCTCATCACGAGCGTCTTCGGTGGACGTCCCGGCATGATCTCCGGGGCTACTGGCGCGGTCGCCGTTGTCATCGTTGCCCTGTCTAAAACACACGGCGTCGAGTACATCTTCGCCTGCGTCGTGCTGGCTGGACTCTTCCAGATGGCAGCGGGTTTGCTCAAACTCGGCAAGCTCATGCGGCTCGTGCCGCACCCGGCCATCTATGGCTTTGTAAATGGACTGGCCATCGTGATCTTCATGTCCCAGATCGTGCAGTTTCAGACGCCAGCCCTTGGGCCAGATGGTCTCGTGATGGTGGACGGGGCCGGCGAACGGGTGATGAAATGGATGGAGAGCGGAGATCTTCTCGTGTTCAGTGGTCTCGCGGCACTGGCGATGCTCGTGATTTGGGGGCTGCCCAAGCTCACCAAGGTCGTCCCGGCGGCGCTCGTCGCTATCCTCGGGGTTTGGGGCATCGTGGTGGCCTTCGGGATCGACACGACTTCGGTGGGGGACATGGCCGGACCGGCAGGCATCTCCGGGGGCTTCCCGCCCTTTCACCTTCCCGACGTCCCTTACACCTGGGAGACCTTCATGATCATCCTGCCGTACGCGGCCATCGTCGCGGGCGTCGGCCTGATCGAGAGTCTGCTGACCCTCAACATCATCGACGAGATCACCGAAACCCGCGGGCAGGGCAACCGCGAGGCCGTCGCGCAAGGGGCCGCCAACTTTCTGTCCGGACTCTTCAGTGGTATGGGCGGCTGCGCCATGATTGGGCAGAGCCTCATCAACATCAGCGCCGGGGCGCGGGCGCGTCTGTCGGGCATCGTGGCGAGTTTGCTGCTGCTGTCGTTCATCATGTTCGGGTCGAGCCTCATCGAACTCGTCCCCATGGCTGCTCTCACGGGCCTCATGATCATGGTCGCGATCGGCACCTTCGAGTGGGCCTCCTTGCGGACGATCAACAAGGTGCCCAAGGCTGATGTCATCGTGATGATCCTCGTGACGCTGGTCACGGTCTTCCTCCACAACCTCGCGCTGGCCGTCATCGTCGGGGTCATCATCTCGGCGCTCGTGTTTGCCTACGAGTCGGCCAAACGCATCCGCGCCCGCAAGCTCCTCGACGCCGACGGCGTAAAGCACTACGAGATTTACGGACCGCTATTCTTCGCGAGCGTCTCGGCGTTTAACGACAAGTTTGACGTGCTCGGCGACCCCGACCGCATCGTGATCGACTTCACCGAGAGTAGGGTAGTGGACATGTCCGCCATCGAGGCCCTTCACCGCATCACGGAGCGCTACGAGCGCGCCGGCAAGCACGTCGAGATCACCAACTTATCGCAGGACTGCCGCCGCTTGATGGACGACGCCGAGAAAATTCACGGCGTGAATGTGGTGACGGAGCGGCGGGGTAGGGTAGTGGGGGAGGTGATGGCGTAGAGGAGCATGAATGAAGGAACATGGAATGTTGATTGCCGTTCGTGGTCGGGCCCCGCATTACGCCGTCGCGTCACCGTCCAGCTTGCCGGCGTGACGGTCGCCAAGCACGTACGAACAGCAACGCCGCAGGCCAACGACACCGCAGGTCAATGCCGCCAGAGGCACACGCCGCGCTCCGCGCCAACTCTTCCCAATTATTCCCCACCTTCGCCCATATGCAGAGAGCCCTACCCCTTTTTGCCACGAGCCTGATGCTCCTCACGTTCGGCGCTTGCCGCGGCGGCGGGGACGGCGGTGCACAGGCGCGGACCTACCCCTACACCAAAGTCGTCGACTCGACCCAAGGTTTGGCCTTCGAGGTGCTCGACCCGGCGTTTGAGGAGGTGATCGAGGTGCCCTCGGCTATTGCTGTGCTCGCGGGGGGCTTTACGTGGTCGGAGGGGCCGGTGTGGGTCGAGGGCGCAAATCGGCTGCTCTTCACCGACGTGCCTGGTAACGTGATGTACCGCTACCGTCCGCGCAACGGAGCGGTGCGCAAGGACGAGGGCGTCTGGGGCGTGGACACGTTTATGTTCCCGTCCGGATACCTGGCTAACTACTTTATCGAGGGCGAGCCCGGGGCGAATGGCCTGACCCTCGACAATGACGGGGCGCTACTGATGGCGCAACACGGGGAGCGACAGGTGGTCCGCTTTCGCCAAAACCTGAAGGCGGCCCTTTCGGAAAAACGCATCACGCCAGACTCGACCGCGTTCGAGGTTTTGGCGAAAGCCTACCGAGGCCGTCGCCTTAACTCCCCCAACGACCTCGTGCAGGCTCGCGACGGCAAGATCTACTTTACCGACCCCCCGTACGGCGTCGACAAGACCTTCGGCGAGGCCGCCCGCGAACTCGATTTCTCCGGCGTGTACCGCATCGATAGTTCTGGCGGAAGCCCCACCTTGCTCTACCGCCAACTCGAGCGCCCGAACGGCATTGTCCTTACGCCCGACGAGTCGGCCTTCATCGTATCGAACTCCTTCAAGGAGCGAATGCTCTGGATGCGCTGCCCCGTCGGCAAGCCGAGCGACACGCTCGAACTCGAGTGTAGCGTCTTCGCTGATTTTACCGACAAAGTCGGCGACGCCAACCCCGGCTCGGCCGATGGCATGGTGATGCTCGACAGCGGCGTGCTCTTGGCCACCGGCCCGGGCGGCGTCATCGTCTTCGGCCCCGAAGGCAAGCACCTCGGCACGATTCGCACCGGACGCCCTACGGCCAATGTGACTACCGGCGGTCGCGACGGCCGAGACATCTTCATCACCGCCGACGACCTCTTGCTGGAGGTGAGGTTGGCGGAGTAGATGCCGTGTGCCACCCTACCTTGCCCACACCTATGACGTTTACCGGTCCGATCCAGCCCAGCTTCTACCTCAGCGCCGATGATGGCCTCACAGTGACGGCCACCGGGGCGGGCGGTCGCCTCCGCGTCATCCGTTCGACGGGCTACCCGCACGATATCCGCGTCGTCCCAGAGCAGGCCGCCACCCTGCGCGCCGGTCGCGTATTCGCCCCCGTGGTCGAGGCCGGTGGCACACTCGAAGTCGTCGCCCCCCCCGACGCACACCTCAACTTCAAGATTCTGTGTGCCAACTGCTTTGCCGAGATGTGGTCGCGCCCCCTGCCCGACACCGACCGCCTCGCCGCTGTCGCCACCGCCGAGGCTACCTTTTGGGAGACAGACGACATCCGCGACCGGGGCTGCCCGAGGTGCTTTGCGGCGGCGGCGAGGCCGCACTAGCGATTTTTTGAGTTGTCGAAATGTTGATTTTTCGAATCGTACGACGTGCCATCCTGGCGGGAATCCAACAATTCAACCTTCAACAATTCAACAACTGTACACCCGTGATCATCTACTTCGCCTCCGATCTCCACCTCGGCACCGATGCCCGCCTCCCCTCCGCGGCCCGCGAACGCCTCTTCGTCCGCTGGCTCGATGAGGTCGTTGCCCCTGACGCCGATGCCCTCTACCTCATGGGCGACGTGTTCGAGTTTTGGTTCGAGTACAAGCGCGTCGTGCCCCGCGGCTTCGTCCGCCTGCTCGGCAAGCTCGCCGAACTCCGCGACGGCGGCCTCGACATCCAGTACTATACCGGCAACCACGACCTCTGGATGCGGGACTACTTCCCCGCCGAACTCGGGATTCCGCTCCACCACCATCCCCGAGTCGAGACCTTTGATGGACGCCGCTTCTTCCTCGGGCACGGTGATGGCCTCGGACCAGGCGACCTGGGTTACAAGCGCATGAAGAAGGTGTTCCGCAATCCAATAGCGCAGTGGGCATACGCGCGGCTGCACCCCAACTTCGCCGTCGGCCTGGCCGAGCGCGTCTCCGGCCTCAGTCGCTCGCACACCAACATCGAAGAGACCGGTTTTCTCGGGGCGGACCGCGAGTGGCTCGTGCAGTATGCGGAGCGTAAGCTTTCGCTAAAACCCGACCTCGACTACTTTCTCTTCGGGCACCGCCACCTGCCCATCGACCACCTCCTCTCCGACGGCCACGCACGCTACGTCAACACTGGCGACTGGCTCCACCACCAGAGCTACGCCCGCTGGGACGGCGAGCGGCTATCGCTAAAGTTCTTCGGTAGAGAAGGCCACACGTCTGGATAGCCCACGGCCCGCACGGCGGTATGCCATGCGGGAGCCACCCAGCGCGTACGTTTACCAACTGTGCGCATCCGCTTCCTCTTCCTTACCGGTCTGCTGGTTTTGGCGCAAGCCTGCCTCCCCCTCCCCGAGACTACGCCCCCCAAAGTCGACCCTCCGCCAGCCCAAATCCAAGCCCAAGCCCCAAACCCCGAGCCCCGAACCCGAGACACTCTTTACGTAGCCACCGACGCTCTTACCGGTCGCCCCCTCGACAGTTTTTTCATCGACGCCCTCGGACAAGTCTACCGCTGGGCCCCTAGTGGGGCCATCACCAAATTTTCGGCCGCCTCCGAGGTCCTCTCCGGGGTCGCCCCCGAACTTCGCTACCAGAACGCCCGCCTCGGTCGCCTCGCGCAGGTCGACCTCACCAACGCACTGCGTCCGGTGCTCTTCTACCGCGAGGCGCAGACAGTCGTTTACCTCGACCGCAACCTGGCCGAACTCCGTCAGCTGCGTCTCGTTGAGTTCGACATCGGCCAGGTCGATGCCGTTGCCTATGCCCGCAACGATGCCCTCTGGCTCTACTCCGCCGACCGCCAGCAACTTTTACTGCTCGACCGCCAAAACCGCGTCATACAGGAGAGCCCCGTTTTTTCGCAGCTCTTCGGCACCCCCATCCGCGTTGTCGAGATGGTGGCCACGGCACAGCAGGTTACGCTGGCTACGGAGGATGGGCGGCTGCTGCTCTTTGGCCCCTTTGGGAGCTTCCGGACCCAGGTTTTGCGTCCCGGCCGCTTCCTGATTGCCGACGAGGAGCGCCTGCTGTTTTTCGAGAGCGGCCGCTGGTCCGCCGTCGATCGCGAGTTGGGTTTCGTGCGCGAGATCGACATCGGCTCGACGAGTCGGTCGCTGTTGATGATCCGTGGGGAGCGTACGCTGTGGCATGCCGCCGGTCGCATCTGGCAAGAGGCACCGTAGGCGACACGATCCGCGCTTATTCCCCGATCACGTACGCTGCAATCGTCTCAAGATCGAGCTCGTAGTGCTCGGCGAGCAGAGCTGCGTAATCGTCCTGGATGTCCGCGGCGAGGTCCAGGAGCTCGAGTCGGTCGGAGAGGTTGCGGCGGCGGAGGCGGAGGATGTCCTCGGGTTCTGCCTCCGGCGAGGCGGAGAGGAGGGCCTCGAGCGGTCCGCGGTTGCGCCGACGTTCGGCCAGGGCACGGGCGAGGGATTCATACTCGGCGATCGCCCGTGTCACCCTATCCAGGTCACGGAGCAATTCGCGCTCGCGCTCGCGCTGCTCGATGCCTTGCTCTAGGAGTACCTCCTGGCGCTCGACGCGGAGTTTGTCCACCCCAGGCAGGGCACTCACGCGCAACGGCAACTCGATGCCTCCGCCGATACTGTACCGACGGTTACGCTCGTCGAGGTCGGTGCGGTAGTCTACCTGCACGAAGTCGAGCCAACGTTGATTTTCGGCACGCTCTAGTGCGAGTTCGGCGTCGAGAATGGCGAGCTTGCCGACATCGTCGGCCGAGGCCAACATCGCACCGCGCCGCCGCAATGCCTCCAGGCGCTCGGCGATCTGCCCCACGGTCACTACGCGCTCGAGAGGCAGAGGCACTCGACCTAAGATGGCTCCCCTGAGTAGGTCTGCGCGCAGGAGGTTCAGGTCCGAGAGATCGTCCTGGGCATCCAGCACCCGCTCGACGTCGTAATTCGGCTCCGCGATGCGGGCGAGCGTGATGTCTAGTAGGGTTCGTTGCAGCGCCAACAGCGAGTCTACCGTCTGGAGGGCCGTCACGTCGGCGGCGGTAGAGAATACGTACCGAAGAGCGTCCTCGTCGGCGTCGCGGCGGGCCGAGCGCCCTACGTCGACGAGGGCCGTGCGTTCGGCCTGCTGAAGCGTGCGTTCGGCCCGGCGGACGTGCGGGAGCTTCGGCTGGAAGCGGACCGCGTACCGCTGCCGACCCGGGTCCAGGCGGTCGGACTCCGTGCGGAGTTGAAGTTGCTCGACGAGTCCCGGACGGAAGGGGGGCAAGGCTGCCTCTGTACTCTCGGAGCCCATTCGTGCGTAGTCGTCCATCCAGACCCGCAGCACCTCACTGAGTTGCTCTCTCGTAGGGCCGGCGCTCGGCGTGGAGGTCTGCTGTTCTGGCGGTGGCGTGACCTGAGCGACAGCTGCCGAGACGAGTAGGAGGCTTACGCCAAAACAAGCCACCCCCCGCATGGCCCTACACCGCGGATGCCAAAGTCTAGGCGTCTCGCTCATCGTTGCACGAGGAACGTGAGCGAAACCTTCTCTCGCTGGAGGAAGCCATTGTTCGCCGGAATCGCCACGGCCACCTCGCGGCCGTACGTCTCGATGGCGGGCATACGGCGCAGGCGCGTCGGGATGTCGACGATACGGGAGCCTGTCCCCGTAACGACCCCACGGCTGCTCGACGCTGGGTTGGCCAACGAGGTCACCAATACCGAGTCGCCGACGTGCGCGTCGAGGAGTCGATCCTCGTGCACGTAACTGAGCACCTGCCGCGGTGAGGGTTCATAAAAACTCGCCAATGGTGAGAAGGCCGACTTGCGTTCACCGGGCTTAGCGTCTACGGAGCCGACCACCCCGCGGGCCGGGGCCACAATCTCGAAGTAGGCCGAATCCTGAAGGCGATCGAACGCTGCCTTTGCCTCCAGCCTACTCACCGCCTCCGCCACCGGGCGTCCGGCCGTCGCGAGTTCTGTGCGGAGAGCCGCGCGTTCGGTCTCGTAGTTGTCTGCGGCAGCCGCCAGGTCGGCATCTAGTTGTGAAATTCGAGCGGCGAGCGGGCGGTAGCCGACGCCCGCGGTATCGCGATCGCGGCCCCCGACGGTTTCGGTGAGGCGACGCCGGTAGTCGAGTTCGGCGGTGGCTTCGGTGCGGGCGGCCCGGAGTTCGGCCGTCTTGGTCCGGTACTCAGCATCGAGGAGGCTAAGCTTGGTGGCAATACGCTGTCGGTCGATGGCGCGGTCGGCCTCGAGTTCGCGGATACGGTAAGGCTCTTCGATGAGGCGGGCGGACTTGGTGGCACGTGTGACGCGCATCAGCACCTGCCCGGAGTCGACGAGGTCACCCGCCCGGACGTAGATGTCGAGTACTTCGACTGGTTCGCTGTAGTTGATCTCGGTGCCCGTGGTGGCGGCAATGCCGTAAAAGACTTCCACTTGGCGTACGTCTACGGTCGTGCTCGCGTACAATAGGCCGACGCCGCACGCGGTCGCGAGGAGAGAGTAGGTGGCAATAGAGGTCAAGGACTAGAGAATTTCGCGACTTTGGGTAAAGCGAAGCCGGTGGTCGATCACGCCGGGGTAGGTGGTGACGGCACGAAGCAGCTCTAACTCACCTGACGCTCCCCGCATGCGGAAGTTAAACGTGAGCAGCTCCTGCGCCTCGGGCTCGGGGCTAGGCGTTTCGGGTGCTAAGATAGGCTGTACGTTAGCTGTAGGTGTCTGCAATGTTACGTCGGGAGCCGCGTCCTGGCGTGGGGCAGGGACAGGGGCAGGGGGCGTCACCAACTTGTACCGCCGTTCTGCCAGGTGTAGTCGTACGACGTGCTTCCCCAGCAGCTTGCGCAAATCTGCCTCGCCGACCTCGTCGGCTTTGAGCGTCAACCGCAACTCTCCCATCACCGTAGTTCGCTCCCCCCTGAACTCCAAGTGAAGCACGAAGGCCGCTAAACAGAACGCCGTCGTACCGATAAACGCGATCGTAAACCCGAAAACGCCGCAGGCAATGCCCGCGGCGAGCGAGGCAAACATGAACGCCATGTTGCGCGGGCTGGACAAGCTCGTCCGAAATCGGATGATCGACAGGGCCCCGAGCATACCGAGCCCGCGCGCCAGCGAATCGCCGATGGCCTGCATGATCATCGTGGCCACGATCGAGATGAGGGCCATCCCCTGAATGAACTCCCGGCGCTCGACCACCTCGGTGCTCGTGAGCCGGTACGTGAGCACCAACAGGAAGCTCAGGAAAAAGCTCGCCAGCGTTGCCATCAGCACCCCGAACGTCGTCGACTGTGCCGCTTCGTTGGTCCGAAACAACTGTTCTAACATAAGGTCGGCTTAAAGCTTGTTCGGGCGCTTTTGTTCCCAGGCCCAGGCGCTGCGCATGATGTCCTCGAGGGAGTAACGGGGCGTCCACCCGAGTTCGCGAGTCGACTTCTCGGTGGTCGAGTAAATCGCCGCCACGTCACCGTCGCGCGCCGGGACCACCTCGTAAGGGAGGGGTAGCCCCGTGGCGCGTTTGAAGGCCTCGATAGCCTCGAAAATGCTTACGCCCTCACCAGCCCCCAGGTTGAAGACCGCGGGGTTGGTGGTGCGCCCGTTCTCGCTGAGGGCGAACTCGACCGCCCGGGTATGTGCGGTGCCGAGGTCCGACACGTGGATGAAGTCCCGTACGCAACTCCCGTCGCGGGTCGGGTAGTTGTCCCCAAACACGGCCAGTCTGTCGCGGTGGCCGCTGGCCACCTCCATGAGGATGGGCACGAGGTGCGTCTGTTCGAGTTGTGGGGCCTCCCCAATCTCGCCGGTCTCGTGAGCGCCAGCGGGGTTGAAGTAGCGCAAGATCACACCCTGCACCTTCGTGTGAGCCCGCACGAAGTCCCGGATGATGTGCTCACCCATCTGCTTGGTCCGCGCGTAAGGGCTTTGCGCCTCGCCAAAGGGGGTGTCTTCGGTGACGGGTAGCTCGGTGGCGTTGCCGTACACCGAACACGAACTCGAGAAGATGAACGCCCGCTGTCCGTGCTTCGACATGGCGTCGAGGACGTTGAGCATCGAGTTGAGGTTTTGACGAAAGTACAAAACGGGCTTCTCGACGCTCTCCCCGACGTAAATCCGCGCCGCAAAGTGAATCACGGCATCCGCGTCGGCGTGCTCGGCGAAGACGGCCTCGGTCGCTGCGGCGTCCTCGAGGTCGACGTCGTACTGCGGGATGGACCTACCGACCAAGGCCTCGACGTGCGGCCACATAGCGGCGTGACTGTTGAAGAAATTGTCGATACACACCACGTCGTGGCCCGCTGCCAGCAGCTCTACCACAGTGTGGGAGCCGATGTATCCCGCGCCGCCCGTTACGATCACCTTTGCCATAAACCGCGAAGTAAAGCCGACTAAGACAAGCGCGCAGCATTACGCGTACAGGCAGAGGTCTATCAAAATACCCGATAGAGGGGGGCTAATCGCCCTTGCCGGCTCAGTACTCTTGCAACTCATGAACTCACGTCCCAAGAACAACACAAACACTGCGGAGTACCTCTCCGGTACACCCACCCCAAACCCACGCTTTAACCTCTTCTCCGGACAGGCGCTTTTCCTGGCTTTTATCCTTATGGTCCAACTTCTCGTCGTCGCCGCAGTCCTCTTCGTATAGACGCTTACACGGACGCTCAACGGAGGTAGGACTCGATCCGGGTAATCTGGCAAGTGTATTCAAATGCTATGAGCTCGTGTGTATCGAATGCGCGCTTAGCCGCCCTCGTCCCCACCGTCGGTGAGGCCGTGCGCGCTGCGGGGCGGGCCATTTTACAATTCTACGGAAGTGGACCAGCGGGGATGCGCCTTTCGGCAAAACCAGATGCGTCGCCCCTCACTGCTGCGGACCTTGCGGCAGACAGCGTCCTGCAGGCCGCCCTTGCGGATCTCGTGCCCGACTGCCCAGTCATCTCCGAAGAGCGGGCCAGCGAGTGGCCACCCGAACGGCGTTTGGGCCTGCGGCAGTGCTGGCTCGTAGATCCGCTCGACGGTACACGAGAATTCGTAGCCGGCAACGGAGAGTTTTGCGTCTGTGTCGCCCTCGTGCAGGATGGAGTGCCCGTGTTTGGGGCCATCTACCTGCCGACGACCGGGCAGACCTACACTGCCTACAGGGGCGCGGGCCACGTCATACGTTTCGAGGCCGATGGTGCCGAGGTAGCGCTACCCACTCGCGCCGCTTTCGACGCGGAGCAGCCTGGCCTGCGGATCGGCGTGAGTCGCCACCACGCCGGTCACGAGACGGAGGCTTACCTCCGGCGCTACCCGGGCGTCGAGAAGGTGCCGATGGGCTCGGCGATGAAGTTTTGTGCGATCGCCGAGGGGACCCTCGATCTGTATCCTCGCTTCGGGACGACGATGCTCTGGGACACGGCCGCTGGTCAATGTCTACTGGCGTGCACCGGGCGCAGCGTCGTCGACGCCCAAACGGGCCTGCCCTTGCGCTACGATCTCACCACGCTCTCCAATCCCGGATTTGTCGCCGGACTTTAGCGCCCGTGCTGAGCGTACTCATCGTCGTCAAGAACGAAGCCGCCAACATCGAGCGGGCAATCGGCGCGGTGATCGATCACTGCGCCGAAGTAGTGGTGGTCGACACCGGCTCAACGGACGCGACGGTCCTTTTGGCGAAAGCCGCCGGGGCACGCGTCTTGCACAGCCTCTGGCTCGGGTATGGCCCGACGAAGAACTGGGCCGCCGAACAGTGCCGTTACGATTGGATCTGGAGCATCGACGCCGATGAGGCACCCGACGCGGCTTTATTAGCGGCTGTCGCCAAAACGAGCTTCGCCAGTGCAGACACGGTATATGGGATGCGGCGCGTCACCAACTACTGCGGGCACTGGGTCGAACACGGGGCCTGGGGGCGTGATACCGTCTGGCGCATCTACGACCGGCGGACGAGCCGGTGGGACGAGCGGCCGGTGCACGAGAAGCTAGTAAGCGCGAAGGATGGACCGCGCGAAGTGATCATGGGTCGCCTGCTGCACTATAGCTACCCGACGCGGGAGAGCTTTGCAGCGAAGCAGGAGCCCTACCTCGCGCTCAGCGTGCGCGCCTTGCAAGAGGAGGGGCGTCAAATTGGGTGGACCAAGCAGTACGTAGCGCCCTGGTGGCGAGGCTTCCGGGACTTTGTGCTGAAGGGCGGGTGGCGTGACGGTCGCGCGGGCTGGGAGATCGCGCGCTCAGACGTGGCCATGGTACGAGAGAAGTACAAGCGGGCCGCAGCTCGCCAGGGGCCTCTAGCATCCTCCGCTCCAGAGGGCGACGAGTCGGATGCCGGGCCGTCGTCTACGTGACGGCGGGTTGACGACCTTCGCATACCAGGGGAGCTAGCTTGCGGCGTTCCGGTACGGGGAGGCTACCGTGGCGTCTCGGTCTTATTTTTGCCTATTGTGAGCCATGGCTCACCTAGAGAATCGTCTTATGCGTAAATTCCTCGCTGGAGCTGTAGTAGCTCTCTTTACGCTCGCGGCCTGTGGGTCCACGCGCAGTGCTACTGATGTCGAGAAAGCGTCCGACGCAGCTGGGCCGGATTACAGTGCATACGCCGTCGACTTTCTGCATACCGACATCCTCTCCGAGGCGATCGACAAGGCGGCTGCCGAGGACAAACTCGTCTTTATTGACTTCTACACGACCTGGTGCCTGCCCTGCAAACTGATGGACGAGGACGTGTTTACCGACCCGGAGTTCGGGCGCTACATGAACGAGCATTTCGTGAGCCTGAAGGTCAATGCCGAACAGGGCAATGGCGTCAACCTGGCGTCGCTGTACGCGGTGCAGGCGTACCCGACGCTGCTGTTCGTCGACACGCGGGGAAGGGTGGTTGGCAAGAAGCAGGGGGCTGCCTACCAGCGAGAGTTGCGGCAACTCGGGGATGCGGCCCTGGCGTCCGTACCCTGAGGCCTAGTTTGTCCGTTACAAATGGCCTAGCTGCGTCAAAGTGGTGCTTTCGTACCGCGCGATTCGTCTGGCGCCCGTAAAGCCCCTACTTTTGGACTGGCTTTTGGGCTGAGTCGCAGATTTGAGAACCTTTCCCGTCACCACACGCCGATGATCACGAGACTTACTTTTTTACTCCTGTCGTGTGTCATGACGCTAGGCCTCTCGGCGCAGGACATCCACTTCTCACAGTTCTACCTCAGTCCCACGAACCTGAACCCCGCCCTCACCGGCGTGATGAACTGCAACGTCCGCGTGACGGGCAACTACCGCAACCAGTGGGCGAGTCTCGCGCGCTCGGGTGTCTACAGCACCTATAGCGCGAGCTACGACCAGCGCCTTACGAGTGGCCGCTACGACTACTGGGGCGTCGGGGCAACGGTTTGGGGCGACCGCGCGGGGACGGCCAACTTCGGCACGACCACCTTCAAGGCCTCGGGGTCTTTTGCCAAGCGCCTCGCCGGTACGCGGTCCAACTCACACTACCTGAGCTTCGGCTTCGAGGCGGGTTACGCGCAACGGTCTGTCGAGTTCGGGAGACTACGGTGGGGGACGCAGTGGAACGGCAGCGAGTTCGATCCGGGGGCCCCGAGCGGGGAGATTTTCGACCAGACCAATTTTAACTTCATCGACGCCGGGGCTGGCGTGCTGTGGTTTAGCAACTTCGGGGCGGACGCGAATGTCTACGCTGGGGCGGCGTACCATCACCTCAACCGCGCCAACCAGTCGTTCCGTAGTGGGGCCAATGACTTACTGTTTAGCCGCTTCACGATCCACGCGGGGGGAGAAGTGCCGCTCACGGAGAACATCGGCCTCGTGCCGGGGATCATCACGATGGTCCAAGGTCCGTCGCTGCAGGTTAATTCCGGGGCGAGCCTCAAGTTTAAGATGGGCAACGACCGCTTTAATACACAGGCCTTCCACGTCGGTCTCTGGACGCGGGTCGCGAACAAGCTCGATGGTGGGGTCCTCAACGACGCGTTGATCCTACAGACGCGCTTTGACTACAACCAGTACTCTCTCGGGTTCAGCTACGACATCAACACCTCGCCGCTCCAGACCGGAACCAACAACCAGGGCGGGTTCGAACTGGCGATGCAGTATAAGTTTTGCGGTAACGAGAAGCGGGGGGTGTACTGTCCCGATTTTTAAGGGTAACACGGCTATTGCCAAGCCAGCGGAGCGTCTCGCATTGCCTGTCGCGCTAGGTGAAGATGCTCCGTAGCAACTTCGCCGTATTGAACGCATCGTCGGCACCTGAGTGGTGGTGCCCCTCGAAGGTTTCCCCAGCCATCGCCATCACTTGGTCTAGCCCGATGCCTTTGAGGCGTTTGTGCCGCATCAAAAAAAGGGCTTTGAGGTTGAAGTAGGTTTTGCCGAAAGGCGGATCGACGCCCCGCTCGGCGCAGGTGCGCTCCATCATGACGCGGTCCCAGTCGCCCCAGCCTGCGTAGACGCGCTTGTCGGACGAGTAGTCCTTCTTGAGCAGCTTGGCGGCCTCCGCGAGGGTCATGCCTTCGGCCGCTACGCGCTCAGGCGTGATGCCGGTTAGCTGCGTGCAGTAGGCGCTAATCTCAGACTTGATCGGGTGGATGTAGATGCTGCGTTTGTCGGTGATCTCGCCGGAGGCCACGACGTATTTACAGATACCGATTTCGATGATCTCCGTGTGTTCGCGTTGGTAGTCGCCGCGGGTGGCCCAGCAGGTGGCCTCGAGGTCGATGACGTTTATCTTGTCGTAGAGGAGCATGGGGGGATTTGCGAGCGTGGGTAGTGTTGCGAGCACCTACCGAACAAGCCTAGACCACGATACTGTTGCGCGGGGTAGATCTACGACACCGACAATAAACACCGTATGAAGACGCTCTCCCTTGCCGCTGGCCTCGCCCTTTTGCTAACGACCGCGTGCAACTCCACTCGCGATGCCGCCACTGTTGATTCGCTTAACCCCATTAGAGTAGTCGAGACGGCCAAC
Organism: Lewinellaceae bacterium; assembly: GCA_963837005.1. GTDB lineage: Bacteria > Bacteroidota > Bacteroidia > Chitinophagales > Saprospiraceae > CALDTK01. The sequence goes on along the minus strand of CAWIMC010000018.1, from coordinate 230,763 downwards.
TCCTACGGCGGACTTACAAAGTTGCCACTCGACGCAGCGACGCAGCGACGCAGGTCATCGACGGGTACATCGACCAGCTATCAGGGATGCCTGCGGCGATGGACATCGTCGCCGACTTGAAGATCGTCCGCGAGGAGATCAACTCCGGGTTTATCGATCGTGACCAGGTCGGCGCGGCGCTCAATCGCATGGCCGCCGCCACGCGCGCGCTAGCGCCGGAGGGCTCGGGCTACGCCGGGCTCGGCGTGATGCTCGGCCTCAGCGGGGAGGAGCTGGTGGGGGATAAGCTGACGAATTAGGAGTAGGATGAATTTTTGGGTGATTTTGGGTGATTTTGAGGTGACTCAGTGGTGGCGTAAGGCCCGCGGGGGTCCGTTGAACCGTCTCCGTATCGCTGCGCTCTCCTGCGCCAGGTCCAACGAACTCCCCGCGGGCCTTGCGCCACCGTTTGGGATAGGGTGGGTAGCGTCGATGGCGTCTTGGTGGGCTCGCTCTTGGTAGCTGAATATCTTGCCAGTAGCCACGACGTATTTGCAGCTGCCGATCTCGGATGATCTCTGAGCGTTGGTGTTGGTGCTCGTTGCGGTTTTCTTCGCAGGTGGCCTCGAGGTCGATGACGTTGATTCTGTCGTAGAGGAGCATGGGGTGGGGAGATCGGGTATTTGAACGCGGTCTTTTGAACGCAGCGAGCAATAGGGTTAAGGGGCCCCTTTGGTAAGCCCGCGGAGGTTTGCTTTTCTAGCGTGCTCGGGGATCGCTGGCCGGTAGTGTCGTTCTCGGCTTGCGGCGCTTGCCCGCAGTGACGGTGGGGGGTCACCTATCCATACGGGGAGTGGAAGCCGCTCGTATTGAAGCCGGTCCGCTGCTCGAGGACGCGGTGGAAGGGCTCGAAGCCTTGCAGCGCGTTCGAGATCTTGAGGCGTCCCTGCGGAGTGTAGACGTACAGGAAGCCCCAGTTCGGATTGTAGTTTAGCGAAGTGACCTCGGTCCAAGTGATGGACTTTGAATTACCGTCTTGATCGGTGACCGTGAGGCCGTGGTCGTCGTAGCTCACGCGGTGGTAGCGGACGTAGCGCAGTAAGTAGTAGCCTACTGCACCGAACGGGCCGCAGACGAGCAGCAGGAGGCCCCAGGTGCCGAGGTCGCCCCGCTCGTCGGAGAAGGAGAGCCCTATGATCGGCAGGACAAATATCGCGATGCAGACCCATGCCAGCACTGCCATGACGCGACCGAGGGCAAGGGTGCGTTGGCCAGCGGCATCAGGCGTAGGCTCGGTCTTGATGGACCTAGCTACAAGCGCAAAGACACCAGCGATGGCGATGGGCGTGAGGATGGCGGGATTGAGGTCCATAGCGGGACTAAATCTATCTCACACTAGGCCGTCACCCCCGCCCACTTAGTAGCCCGTGCTAGCTGCTCCGCGAAGGCTGCTCGCATCTCGCTGCCGAGCCTCGCGACCAGGTCGGCCGTCGGCAGCGTGTCGTCGATCAGGGACACGCCCTGGCCCGCCGACCAGATCGTCTTCCAGGCTTTGGCCTCGGAGTCTAGCTCTTTGCCGAAGTCCACCTTGTGCTCCTTCTTGAGGTCCTCGGCGGTGATACCGGCGGCGCGCAGGCTCTTGCCCATAAAATTGGCGTGCACCCCGGAGATGGCCGCCGTATAGACGATGTCCCCAGCGTCGGACTCCTCGATCATCTCCTTGTACTGCGGCGTGGCCATGCTCTCGGTGGTGTTGATGAAGCGCGTCCCCATGTAGGCGTAATCGGCCCCCATCTGCAGCGCTGAGGCCACGTCGCGACCGTTGGTGATGCAACCCGAGAGGATGACCGTGCCCGAGTAAAACGATTTCACTTCAGCGACGAGCGTCATCGGGTTGAGGTTGCCCGCGTGACCGCCTGCGCCAGCGCACACGAGGATGAGCCCGTCAACACCAGCCTCGGCGGCCTTTTCGGCGTGGCGGCGCTTGATGATGTCGTGGTAGACCCGCCCACCGTAGCTGTGGACCGCGTCAACGACCTGCGCGACGGCCCCGAGCGAGGTAATGATGATGGGCACTTTGTGCTTGACGCAAATTTTAAGGTCGGCCTCCAAGCGCGGGTTGGTTCCGTGCACGATGAGGTTGACCCCAAAGGGTGCTGCTTTTTGTCCGGTGCTCGACTCCCACTCCGCAAGGCGCGTCTCGATCTCGACGAGCCAGGCCTCGAACTCCTCCGAGGTCCGTCGATTGAGGGCCGGAAAGCTGCCCACGACCCCTGCCTTACAGCATTCGATGACGAGTTCGGGACCGGAGATGAGGAACATCGGCGCCACGATGATCGGGAACTGAAGGTCAGGGATGGGCGTGGCGGTGGTAGCGAGGTCGGGCATGCTGCAAATAACTACGAATTTTAGATGTCGCGGGGGTCGGCTTTCGCCAAAACTCGTGTCGGCTGTTCCGGTGGGCTTACCGGCAGCGAAGTGCTTATTTTGCTCGGCACTCGCAAACAACGCCGCCCCTTACCTGCCCATGACCCCTTCCATCTTCTCGACCATCTCCGCCCTCGCCGCCCAGCACGACGCCGTCAACCTCGGGCAGGGCTTCCCGGACTTCGCGCCGGCGGAGGGCCTGGTCGATCGTTTTGTGTACCACCTCCGGCACTCCAGCAACCAGTACGCCCCAATGGCTGGGGTGCCGGCCCTGTTGCGGTCAGTCGCGCAGAAGATCGAGCGCGTGCAGGGCGTAAATGTGGATCCGCAGACCGAGATCAACGTCACGAGCGGCGCGACGCAAGGGCTTTGGACCGCCATCCAGGCTGTTGTCGAGCCAGGCGATGAGGTCATCCTCTTCGACCCCGCTTACGAATCCTACGCGCCCGCCGTGGAGAGCCGGGGTGGGGTAGTGGTGCCGGTCAATCTCGTCGGACCGGACTTCCACATCGACTGGGCACGTTTTTCCGAAAGGCTGAGCGCCAAAACGAAACTCGTTGTCATCAACAATCCGCACAATCCGACGGGGACCTGTCTCGACCACGAGGACTTGCTGGAGCTAGAACGTTTGCTCGCGCCAACCGATACATTGCTGCTCAGCGATGAAGTCTACGAACACCTCGTGTACGACGGTCGCGAACACCTGAGCGTGCTGCGCTACCCGGGCCTGCGCAACCGTGCCTTCGTGACGAGCAGCTTCGGCAAGACCTTTCACGTCACGGGATGGAAGGTGGGCTACATCGTGGCCTCGCCGGAGTTGATGCAGCGCTTTCGGCAACTGCACCAGTTCACCGTGTTCACGGTCAATACGCCTGCGCAGCACGCCATCGCCGACCAGCTCGCTGAGCCGAGCAACTACGAGCAATTGCCGGATTTCTTCGTCGCCAAACGTGATCAGCTCGTCGAGGCCCTGCGCCCGAGCAAGCTCCAGCTTCTCCCCAGTGCCGGCAGCTACTACGTCCTGGCTGACTACAGTGCGATCAGCGACGAGGAGGACGGGCGTTTTGCCGAAAGGCTCATCACCGAACACGGCGTGGCCACGATTCCGATCTCGGGCTTTTATAGAAATGCACCCGAGGGGCAGCGCTACGTGCGGCTTTGCTTCGCCAAAAAGGAGGAGACCCTTGAGGCGGGAGTTGAACGCTTGTTGAAAGTTTAAAAGATGGGAGGATTGGAAGATGGGTTGATGGGAGGATGGCCGTACGGGCGTCTCGTCGAGGACGCTAGGCGGGCGCATCCTCCCATCTCCCCATCAAGTCACCCTCCCATCTTCTAGAGGTTAATCCCCTCCACGCTGCCCCCATCCACTCGGTAGTTGCTGCCTACCACAAAGCTCGCCTTTTCGGAAGATAGAAAGGCAATGACCGCGGCCACCTCCTCGGCTTTGCCGCGGCGCTTGAGGACCAAATGGGGGCGCTCCTCTTCCAGGAAGCTTTCGACCGCCTCGTCCATTGAGGTCCCGCGCTCCTTGGCGCGCTTCTCCATCATTTTGTCGGTCATCGGGGTCTCGATGAAAGCCGGGGCTACGGTGTTGACCAGCACGCCGTCCGGAGCGTAGAGTTGCGCGATGGACTTCGTGAACGTGAGCAGGGCGGCCTTGGCGCCGTTGTACACCGACTCGTCGCCGTAGGGTTGGGCCACATTTTCGCTCGTCACATAGATGGCGCGACCCCAGCCGCGCTCGCGCATCCCAGGAATAAAATATCGCGACACCCGCACCGCTGTGAGAAAGTCGGTCTCGAAGGCTTCGAGGTAATCCGCGTCGGTGACCTCGAGCGGATCGCCCTTGGCCCCCGTGATACCGGCGGTTTGGATGAGGATGTCAACCTCGCCCGTGAACTCCACTAAGGCTTTCAAGTCATCGTCCTTCGTGAGGTCGGCGGTTTTGTACTTAATCTGATCGGCGTGGCCGAGGCGCTCGACGGTGGCTTTGAGGCCGCGTTCGTGTAGCGAGGTGAGCGTGACGCGACAGCCGTCTTCGAGCAGGAGGCGGGCGGTGGCTTCGCCCATCCCGGAGGCACCGCCGGTGATAAGGGCGTGGCGGCCTTCGATTCCTAAGTCCATGGTGTAAGCTTTGTCCGAGAGGAATAGGCTCTGTGGTAGACTTGTTCGTCGCTTCCAGGATAGTTACGTACTCGAGGGCTAGGAGCCATCTTCGCCACATGAACAGAGCGTGGGGATGGGTGCAGCGCCGCGCCGAGACGGTGGTCGGGAGTATTGCTTTTTGGCCGACGCTCCTCGGGACGCTTTTCATCCTCCTGGCCGTCGTCATGCGGACCTTTACGACGCGGGCCTTCTTCATTGCCGTCGACGAGACGATGCCCTTCTTACTGGTCCGCGACCGCCAGGTGGCCCTCTCCCTGCTCACGACCTTAATCGGCGGACTGATCTCGCTGATGGTGTTCAGCTTTTCGATGGTGATGGTGCTGTTGAGCAACGCTACTGCCAACCTCTCCCCGCGCCTCCTGCCGAGTCTCATCGGGAGCCGCCGTCACCAGATCGTGCTCGGGTTTTACCTCGGCACCATCCTGTACTGCATCGTCATCGCGATGGGGTTTGGCCTCAACACTGAAGACGGTACGCCCCCGAGTACCTCCCTCGCGCTGGCGGTCATCTTCGGGATTTTTTGCCTTGCTCTCTTTATCTATTTCATCCACGGTGTGAGCAAGAGCATCCAGGTTGGCGTGGTGTTGCGCGCGGCGCACAAGCGGACGCTCGACAGTCTCAATAAGCTACTCGCGCAACAGGAGGATCAGGGTCCCGATCAGCGCCTGCCCGACGTCGGAACCTGGCACTTGGTGACGAGCTGGAAGGCGGGGTTTTTTCGGGGTTTCAACGAGGCAGGTATGGCGGCTTTCGCCAAAACCCACCACACTCGTTTCGCCTTCCTGCTGCGTTCGGGTACGTACGTCGTCGAGGGCGACCCCCTTTTCTATAGCGAGACCCCGCTGCCGAACGACATTACCGAGCTCGATCGCTTTCCGCGCAACTTCTACTTCGACGATCTTTCCGACACGGACGAGTACTACGGCTATGGGGTCGAAAACATACTCGAAGTTGCGCTCAAGGCGCTCAGCCCCGGCATCAACGATCCCGGTACCGCTGTACTCGCGATCGACTACCTGCGGCAAATCTTCCACCGCGCCGTTGGGCTCGCCCCGGTGCTCACCCACGACGACGAAGACGACACCGTACGCATCTACCAGGCCATCGAAGACCCGCTGGAGTTCCTCGATCGTCAGGTAATTGCGGTCCAGGCCTACGGCAGCGAGGATCCGATGACGCAGGCGGCGTTGCGCAAGATGCGCGACAGCCTATCACGCCAATTATCGCACGGCGAGATTGCGGACAAGAGGCTGTCTGCTCTGATGGGCATCTTCGAGTCCGTACAGGTCCCTAAACACCAAAAGCCCCCGCAGCCGTGAGGCTGAAGGGGCTTCCTAAATTTCTGAGGTAAGAGATCTTAGCTCTCAGGTCACTACGCTGCGACGCGACCTTCGATCGACTTCTTGAAGTTCTTGAGGTCGTCGGTGATCTGCTTCTCGGGATTCTCTCCGAAGGCGGCGGCGATGGCCTGGCCGACGGCTCCAGCGGGGGGCTGGTAGGTGAGGGTTACTTCGATGAGCGTCTTGCCTTGCGGGGTCTCGCTGAAGAGGATGCGACCGCTGTTCGGTACGTCGGCCTTCTCTTCGGCTTGCCACGAAATGGCGCGTCCGGGCTCGTCCTCGGTGATGTTTGCGTACCAGTTGACTTCGGTACCGGCAGGACCCTTGGCGGTCCAGAGACTGCGCTTCTCGTCGACGACCTTGACCTCCTTGAGGTGGCTCAGGATCGTGGGCAGGTTCTCGAGCTTGCGCCACTCGGCGTAGACGACGCTCGACTTGGCATCGACTTCCTGCCGCTTGCGGATGGTGACGGCCTGGCCTTTCGGCAGCAGGGCGGCAAGGGTATTGCCGACGGGTTTGGCGCTTCCGTCTGCGTTCTCCCCGTTCTTGTAGAGGGCATAGGCACCGGCGGCGAGTCCACCGAGCACGGCGGCTCCGATCGCAACGTTGCGCTTGGTTTTCTTGGGCTTCATCTTGCCTTCGACGTAGGGCTGCTGGTCGGGCTGGATGCGCGGACCTTTGGCGGGCTTGTTGGCCGCGAGGGGCGGCATGTCCAGACCGAGATCGGTGTGGGCGGCTTTGGTCTTCGGTTGGGTGGCTTTGGTGGCGGGGGCGCAGTTGGTAGCGTCCTCCATTTTCTTGGACATGATGTCCTTTGCGGAGCTAGGCATAATTGGTGTTTAAAGGGTTTGTGCGTTTAGCGTGTACTCCTTAAACAGGTTAGAAACCGGTAGAATGTTCGTTGGGAGGTCGGGCTGGTGGGGGAGTTCACGGTGAACCATCGCCCCCCACCGTTGCTCCCCCTTTATGCAACGCTTCGCCCAACTCTACCGCGAACTCGACGAGACCAACAGTACCCTCGCCAAGGTCGAGGCCCTGCGCCGCTACTTCTCCGAAGCCGATGATTCGGATAAGCTCTGGACCATTGCCCTGCTGTCCGGCCGGCGCCCAAAGCGGCCCGTCAACACGACGCTGCTGCGGCACTGGGCGGCCGACATCGCAGGGGTGCCGCTGTGGCTCTTCGAAGACTCCTACCACACCACCGGGGACTTGGCCGAGGCTATCAGCCTCCTGCTGCCCGACCCAACGCGCGACTCCACGCACGACCTCAGCTACTGGATCGACTACACGCGTGCCCTGGCAACCTACGATGAGGTCGGCAAGAAGGAAGGCGTGCTGGAGGCCTGGGACGAACTCGGCGGCACGGAGCGCTACTGCTTCACGAAGCTCATCACCGGCTCCTTGCGCGTCGGCGTCTCGCAGAAGTTGATGGTCCGCGCCCTCGGGCAGGCCACCGACATCGAGGAAAACACCCTGGCCCACCGCCTCATGGGCAACTGGGGTCCCGACGACACGACCTTCACGCAACTCGTCCTCGAGCACTCGCCCCACGAGGACATCTCCAAGCCCTACCCCTTCTATCTCGCCTACCAGCTCGAGCAGACGATCGACAACATTGATGAACTCGGTGACGTCCGCGAGTGGCAGGCCGAGCGCAAGTGGGACGGCATTCGCGGCCAATTGATCGTACGCGAGGGCGAGAGTTTCCTGTGGAGCCGCGGCGAAGAGTTGGTGACCGACAAGTACCCGGAACTGCAAGTTTTGGCGCAAGCCGTCCCGAACGGCACCGTGATCGACGGGGAGATCCTGCCTTACAAAAACGGCAAGCCACTGCCCTTCGGACAGCTCCAGCGCCGCATCGGCCGCAAGACGGTCGGTAAGAAATTACTCGGCGAGGTGCCGGTGGTGCTGATGTGCTATGACCTGCTGGAGTACGACGGGAAGGACATTCGGGAGCTTCCGCTAAAACAGCGCCGCGAGTTGCTCGAAGTCGTGGTGGCTGCCGCCAAGCAGCCTGCCTTACTTCCGATGAGCCCCGTGGTCGAGGCCGACGAATGGCCCGTTTTGGCGAAAGCCCGCGACCAATCACGCGAACACCTCGCCGAGGGCCTCATGCTCAAGCGCCTCGACTCTCCCTACCGCATCGGACGTAAGAAGGGCGACTGGTGGAAGTGGAAGGTCGACCCGCTCACGATCGACGCCGTGATGATCTACGCGCAGCGCGGCTCTGGGCGGCGCGCCAACCTCTACTCCGACTACACTTTCGCCGTGTGGGACACCGACGAGGCCACGGGCGAACGTACGCTGGTGCCCTTCGCGAAGGCCTACTCCGGGATGACGGACGCGGAGTTCCGCTCGATGACGGCCTGGGTGCGCAAGAACACCCTAGAGCGCTTCGGGCCAGTGCGCTCGGTGCCGCCGGTGCACGTGTTCGAGTTGGCCTTCGAGGGCATCAACCGCTCGACGCGCCATAAGTCCGGCATTGCGTTGCGCTTCCCGCGGATGCTTAGGTGGCGCAAGGACAAGCCCATCGAGGAGGCAAATACCTTGGCGGATCTGCACGCGCTGCTGGCGCTGCAGGGCGAGGCCATTGGGGACTGAGGGGGCCGGAGTCGTCGATTCTGGCACTGTTCTGGCACATTGCGGAGCAGTCTTCCACCTCTGCCGAATGTTGCAAACCCGCCTTAAGACACGCCAGATCTTCATTCGGAGTCACGCCTTCGGGATGTGCCTCGTGAGTGCGGGGCAATGGGGCTTGGCGACATACTATGGCGACAGTCTTGCCGCTCAAATTTGGATGGCGTCGCTGTTGATCGGCGTGCTCTTCGTAGGGCTCATCAAGCGCTTGACGCTTAGCGCGGCGATGTGGTCCGGCATGGCGTTGTTTACGGGGGTAGTTTGGGTAGCTCACGTCGCCGTTCCGCTCGGGGCCCCGATTATGGTGCTCTATCTCGCGTATAGCCTGACCTTGTTCTCGCTGCTCCACACGCAATGGGTAGCCATTCTCGTGATAGCGATGACGATTTCGGCCCCGGCTGTATTGGTAGGGCTCGGGTACTTTGACGACGTCCACCGGGCGGTGCCCTCATGGATGGCAGCGATGTGGACGCTCCTGGTCATTTCGCTCATGGCAAATCTGCAATTCTCGCGCTCGCGGCACAGCCTCATAAAGTCGCTCGCCGACCTTCGGCACACCCGCCTCCAGATGCTGAAGGTGCAGGAGGCACAGAATACGCACCGGGTCAAACTGATGCACGCCAGCGAGGATTACCGCATGGAAATCGATGGGCTCACCATGCAAATGATGAGCGAGGCCCGTGTCACCGAAGACCTCCGCTCGCGGCAGGACGATAAGAAGAGCATAGTGCAAGCGATTCATCACGACCTAAAAGAACCCCTTCGGAGTATCGTGAGCTTCACGCAGCTGGCTCGCCGCAAGCTCGGCCAATACGAGTGCGACCCGAGTCTCTCCGAATACCTCGCCTTCGCCGAGGATGGCGGCCGCCGAATGGCCGTGATGCTCGAAGACCTCATGTCCTACACCAACGACGCCGACCAAGAGCGGTCGGTGACCGTAGACCTAAACGAACTCTGCGACGAGGTGCTCAAGAATCTCCACGACTCGATCGCGCGTACCGCCGCCGAAGTCACGCGCGAGCAGTTGCCTGTCGTCGAAGGGCAGCGTACGCAACTGCTCCAACTCGTCCAGAATCTCTTGAGCAACGCCCTCAAATTCAGCCACCCCGGTGTCCCGCCTCGGGTACGGATATCCGCCGCCTCCGTGTCGGACGGGCGGATGGAAATAAGCATAGCGGATAACGGGATCGGCATTCCGCCTAACCAGATCGACAAGGTGTTTGGGCTCTTCAACCGTGCTCACGCCGAGCAGTCCTACGAGGGTAGTGGCGTAGGACTGGCGCTGTGCCGCAAGATCGTTATCGCGCACGGCGGACAGATTCGAGTCATTAGTGCCGGTGTGGGGACGCAATTCGTCTTCGACCTTCCCATCATTCGCGAGGTCCAAAAGACTTCGCTCAAAGCCGTCGGGCATCTCACGTATGCCGAGTAGCCTCGATTTGGACCTTCGCTCCGCCGAGGACTGCGACGACCACGCCGCGTGGCGGGTCCAGCGCCTGCGCCGCATCGGCTACATCTACGGGTCCATCAGTTCGATCTGCACCGTCGTCGAGGCCTTTTTCGGATTACCGATGCTGGCCTGGGTGTATGCATTGAATACAGTCCTCGTCTACGCTTTCACCGCAAGCGTCACGCAGGGTAATCAGGTCGCTGTCGAGCGCCTCGCGATCGCTGTCATCTTTGGAACCTGTCTGTCGAGCGTCCTGCTCACCGATAGCCCTATGAATTTTAGCTACCTGTTCTGTCTGCTGTGCGTGACCAGCATCCACGAGCAGAGTGTCTGGTGGCAGCGCTGCTGGACAGCCGCCTTCTGGAGCTGCTTTTTAATCTGCGTTGTGTACTTCGCGTGGGCCGAACCCATCATTTCGCCGATAGACGACTACTACCGATCCTGCGTGCCGCTGCTTTTTTCGGTGGCGCTGCTCGTGTTGCTACTCCACGAGTACATCAACATCAACCGGCAGGCCTTCGACAACCAGACCAACCTCAATGCCCGACTATCGGCCCAGATCGAGCTCGGGCACCAGTCGAGCCTCGAACTCGAGGAGCAGATGCTGGCACGACAGCGCGTAAGTCGGTCCGTAGAGCAAAGCATCAAGAGCGCCCTGCTGACGAGGAGCCGCTTGGAAGCTAATCACGAGCAACTCGAACAATTCGCCTACGCCGCCTCGCACGATCTCAAAGAGCCCGTCCGGACGATCCGCAGCTTTATGCAGATGGTGCGCCGCAAGCTACCCGCGGAGGCGGCCGACGATGCGTCGCTGGCCGAGCACTTCGACTACATCGAGTCGAATGCCCACGCCATGCACAACGTTTTGGAGCGACTCCTGATGTACAGCCGCGCGAGCCGCGTGGAGGCTTGCGCCAAAACATGCGCTATCCAACGTGTCTGGGCTGCTGCCCTAGCCAAGTCCAGCCTCCCCGCCGGCATAAAGCAAGCTCACCTCGCCGCCCTGGTCACGAGCCAAACCATCCTCGCCGAAGTAGACGCGTCAAAGCTACAGGCCGTCTTCTTGGAGTTACTCGAAAACGCACACCGCTTTGTACAACCCGGTCTAGCTCCTTCCCTGCGCATCGAAATCGATCAGCCGACAGAAGGCAGGGTGCTGTGTCGACTCATCGATCAGGGCATCGGCATCGAGGAGCAGTACCTCCACCAGGTCTTCGGGCTGTTTACGCGCCTCCATCCCCGCGAGCAGTACCCGAGCGCAGGCGTCGGCCTGGCCCTCGTGAAGCGACTCTTGGATCAGATCGACGGCAAGATAGAGATCGAGAGTGTCGTGGGGCAGGGCACGAGTGTTTCAGTAAGTGTGCCGGCTGGTCCGCACTGAGTGAAATGACGTGGCTCGCCTCGCGGTCAGCTTTCGCCAAAACCCTCCTCGTAATACCCCGCGTAGACATGCCCCGCACTCAGCGGGTCACCGGTCACGCGGAGGTGCTGTATCGGCCGGCGACCGACACCTCGGAGTCCTTCGCGACGCGCGACCTCAGCGGCCTCGATCGGGACGTCGGTAGTGGGATGACGCGGGTAGAGCAGGGAGACCTCGACGCTGAGTTGACGGTAGCTATCCTCGTCGGTTTGGACGCCGATGAGCCGGCAGGCCACGGGTAGTCCGCGACGGATGAGCTTCTCGAGGATGAGGTTGTCTTCTCGCGGGAGGTAGCCTACCTTGTTCCCCTCGGCGTACACGGCGATCGCGCGGCGGTCGTGCTTGTTGTCGGGCTCCTTGACGAGGTCGAGCGACTGCGGCACGGCGAGTGCGTCTGGCCAACCCGCTGGAAGATCGCGGTACTGAAGGCCGCGGACGTAGCAGCGGTAGATCGGCAGGGCGAAAAAATCTTCAAAGCCATCGGCCGCTTCGGAGCCCTCCCGCCCAGAGGCTTCGCTAAGTGCGCCGCTCGGGGCGACCGTGACGAGTAATCCCGCTTGTACGGCGTTGCGTAAGAATACCCGTCGATCCATGGCGGTAAGGTAGCTTGTCGGCATGCGAAGTGCCTTCCCTCTCGTCCTGCTAGCTTTTCTCCCGCTACTGCTCTCCGGGCAGACAGAAGCCTGGACTTACCACCGATTCACGGGCGGGGTTGACCCTATGCCGTTTCGGATGATCGTTGCGGAGGCGAGTTTTGGCGAAAGCCGCCCCCTCATCGTCTACCTCCACGGCGCAGGCGAACGCGGGACGGACAACCAGCGGCAGCTCGCGCTCGGCACCGCCCGCCTCACCGAAGCGGCGACCAAACACGGGGCTATCGTAGTGGCACCACAGTGCCCGAACGGGGATTACTGGGCCAATGTCGGTCGCCACCTCGAGATCGCGACCGGGGAGCCGAACTTCGACTGGGCCTACCGTCCCCTCGCAGTGCCGTCGCTGCAGTCGGTCATGGCCTTAGTAGACTCACTGGCCCACACCCCCGGAGTAGACAGCACCCGCATCCACCTCGTCGGGGTAAGCATGGGCGCGATGGGCGTCATCGAACTCGCGACTCGCACACCTGGACGCTACGCCTCTATAACGAGTATCGCCGGTGCCTACGGACCGCAGGTGGCCCCGATCCTGGCGGGCGGACCGAGACTGCGCTTCTATCATGGCAGCGACGACCACCTCGTCGACGTTGCGATCACCCGAGAGCTGGTACGCCGGGTGCGGGCGCTCGGCAGGGAGGTGAAGTACGTAGAGTTTGAGGGGGCCAATCACAACAGCTGGGACAGGGCGTTCGCGGAGGCAGACTTCTGGGACGTTTTGTGAGAGCGTTCGCAGGTATCGGTGGCCAGTTTTCAAATAAGGTAGCAAGGTCCCTACGGAAGCAAATGAGAACTGTCAACTGAGAACTGTCAACTAAAAACTGTAAAAGCATGCTCCAAATCCTCGATCACATCCAGCGGATCCTCCAAGCCTACGTTGAGCCTCAGCATGTCCTCCGTGATACCGACGCCGAGCCTGGCTGCCTCGCCCATGCCGTGGTGCGTCGTGCTGGCGGGGTGAGTAATGAGGCTACGCGAGTCGCCGATGTTGTTGGAGATATCGATCAGCTGGAGGGCGTCGAGGAAGGCGTGCGCCCTGGCGCGCTCTCCGCCAAGCCACACCGAGAGGATGGTGCCGGGGGCCGCCATCTGTTTTTGCGCAAGCTTAAAGTCTGGATGGGACGGGAGGCCGGGATACAGAATGCGCTCCACGTGCTCTGCCAAGTACTCCGCCACCTGCTGTGCGTTGCGACTCTGCTGCGTCGCGCGCAAGTGCAAGGTCTCCAGGCCCTTGAGCACCACCCAGGCATTAAAGGGTGAGAGGCTCGGGCCGGTGTTGCGCAGGAAAGGGAGCAGGGCTTGGTCGACGAAGGCCTGCGACCCGACGATGGCCCCGGCGAGGACGCGGCCCTGGCCGTCCATGAGTTTTGTAGCCGAGTAGGCAACGACATCCGCACCGAGGGGGATAGGTCGCTGCAGGGCAGGACTCGCGAAGGCGTTGTCGACCACGGTGGTGATGTGACCGCACACGGTATCGCGGGTCGAGGCTTTCGCCAAAACACACAGCGCGGCGATGTCGACGATCTCCAGCGTGGGATTGGACGGCGTCTCGAAGAAAAACACTTTTGTCTCGGGCAGGATAGCGTCTCTCCACTGATCGAGGTCGCGTCCTTCGACGAGCGTGACGGAGATCCCGAATCGCGGCAAAAGTTTGTCGACGAGGTAGCGGCAAGATCCGAACAGCGCCTTGGCCGCGACGACGTGGTCCCCGGCGGAGAGTTGGCACAGCAGCGCCGCGGTCATGGCGGACATACCGGAGGCGGTACACCGGCAGGCCTCGCCACCGTCCAAGAGGGCGATCCGCTCCTCGAGCATGCGAACGGTCGGGTTCTGGAGGCGGGAGTAAGTCATCCCGTCGTCCTCGCCGCGGAACCTAGCGGCCGCGTCTTCAGCGCACTCGTACGTAAAGCCAGAAGTAAGAAAAAGCGCCTCGGAGGTCTCGCCGAAATTGGAGCGCTCAGTGCCGCCGCGGACGGCTTGGGTGGCGGAACGCCAGGTTGAGGTAATGGCGCGGTCGCGGCCGGTAAGGAGCTTCATGTTGGGGTGAAGGTAGGGGGTGGGGGAGCGCGTTGGAGGGCCTGGGTGAGGTAAAGGGAGACCTGAATTGTAACAGTGAGTCCAAGTCGAGCTTGGGTTTTCCGGGCTTTAGCCCGGCCCGAAAGCACGGCCGTCGCAAGATTGTTGCTTCGCAGGTGTGTCCGGGCTTATTGAGTTTTAAAAAGTAAACTGCTCGTCCGAGCAGACCCGCTCCGGCGAGCGCACCCGAGCCGCCCCCCGACCTTAGCGAAGCCACGTGTGGAGCCTCCCCGCCCTCGGTGCCGAAGCGTAGCGCCTCCGTGTCCTCGGTGCCGAATCCCCGCAGCGGCGAAGCCGCCATTTCCGAGCGGCGACACAGGAGTACCTAGCACGCTACGCTCCCCGGAGCAGCGCTTTAATTTTTAAATCTCAATAAGCCCGGCCCGAAAGCACGGCCGTCGCAAAATTGTTGCTTTGCAAGCGTGCCCGGGCTAAAGCCTGGGAAACCCTAGTTTTGGTTAAGCTTCTCGGTGCAGAGAATAGGTCTCGTCCGTAGGTGAATCTGTGATCGCGCCAGTCTTGGACGAGGTTTGGATTGTACCCGTGGGTCCAAGTCGAGCTTGAGTTTACCGGGCTTTAGCCCGGCCCGTGAGGAGGGCAGTTAGCATACGGTTCCCCGCCCTTTAGGGTGGGCGTTAGAAGGCGGCCCCCAACGCATTTCCACTAGTATTCCGGAGACAAATCCCGCCCATAAGTCCACGGGTGGTCTTCCCTGCGTTCCACGATTCCCGCCTTCACTGGATTATTTACATTGTAGTAGTAGGCTTGGTTGAAGTGCGCTGCCGAACGAATGTATCGATCGTAATAACCATCGGCCCATAGTGCTCCGCTACGCCCTAGTGCCTTGTTCACGGCGTAGCTTATCCCTCCTTTGATCATTCCCACCACTGCATCCGTCGGGTAGAGTGATATTCCTGCTACTAAAATCGGGTCGAATTGGCTATGGAGATGATTCGACATCACCGAGTGCGAGTGAAGCGTGAACCATACTCCGTTCTTTGAAAGTAGGTACTCGTGAGCTACTCTAGCGGCTCGCGGATCTCTGAAGGGATGCTCCTGGCTATGCTTACGGGCAAGTAAATCTTCGAGCGTCTGGTCGGTTTCGCCGTGGACTTTGCCAATTCGGAGTTCTTTGTCGGGCAGGATGTCATTCTTGATGAGATGGATCTGTTCTTCGCGGTTTGTTCTTAGTTGAGCGAGCCAAGCCTGGGGGACCGCATCGTGGACCAGTACGGTGAGATTAATACCGCGCGAGTGTTGTTGATAGTGGGGTTGATTGTTTCGGGTAAATTCGCGCAAGGGTAGGTAAGGTAGGCGATTTAGATATAATAATTTTTGCTTTTCTAGCGCCCACCCTAAAGGGCGGGGAACCTTGGGCTGGGTGGCCCGCCTAACGCGCAGCCAGCTCCCCCAACACCCCCAGCATCGCCCGCACCTCTTCCACACCAGTCACCTGCCGCTCGAACTCTTCCAGCCCCGGCGCACCCATGTACACCTCCGGATTGCGGTGTCGCATCGGCGAATCGGTTTTGGCGAAAGCCGTGGCGTGAACTTCTGTGACTCCCGTAGCCCGGACCAAATCAGCGACGTTAACCGGGTCGATGCCGCAACCTGGTAAAATAATGATGCGACCGGCGGCCTGCTTTACGAGCTTGGCGATGACCTCGACACCTAGGGGCGCGGTAGCAGCCTGTCCGGAGGTCAGGACGCGGTCGATGCCGAGGGCGATGAGGTCGTTGAGGGCAGCATAGGGATCAACCGTCACGTCGAAGGCACGGTGGCAGGTGACCAGCATCGGGCGGGCCCTCGCGACGAGGGCGGCCATGCGCAGCTTGTCGATGGTGCCATCCGGCAGGAGGACCCCGAAGACGACACCGGCTACGCCGAGGGCTTTGTAGGCATCAATGTCGGCAAGCATACTGGCGAACTCGGCGTCGGTGTAGCAGAAGTCCCCCTCGCGGGGGCGGACCATGCACATTATGTCTACGCCGGGGACTTGGACGGCTCCGGCGACGACGCCGGGGCTCGGGCTGAGGCCTCCGGTAAAGAGAGACGCGCAGAGTTCGACGCGGGTAGCGCCGGCAGCGGCGGCAGCGAGGACGCCGTCTACGGATTCGAGGCAGACTTCGAATACGATCATGGTGATTAGAGTTTGGAGGGCGCGTCGATGAGGCGGGGGCCATCTGCATTGTGGATGGCGTAGGAGAAGCCGGGGGCGATGCAGAAGGCTCCCGTCTGGCCAGCCTTATCGACGGCGATGAAGCCGACCTGAATCTCTCTCCAATCGGGATTCTTCGCGATGACGCGATCGACGGCGGCCTCGCAGGCGTCCTGGGGGGTGAGTCCCTGGCGCATCAGTTCGACGACGAGGAAGCTGCCACAGGCACGAATGACGGCCTCGCCCCAGCCGGTGGCCGTGGCGGCACCGATGTCGTTGTCGACGTAGAGGCCAGCGCCGATGATCGGGGAGTCACCAACGCGACCGGCGTACTTGTAGGCTGCGCCGGAGGTGGTACAGGCACCCGCGAGTTGCCCCGTCGCGTCGACGGCTAGCAGGCCGATGGTGTCATGGTTCTCGATGTTGATGGCGGGGCGCTCGGGACCTTGGTCGAGAATCCACTGGGCGTACTTGGTTTTGGCGACAGCCGTTAAGAGTTGCGTGTCCTCAAAGCCTTGCGCTTTCGCAAAACGGTAGGCGCCTTCACCGACGAGCATGAGGTGCGGGGTCTGTTCCATGATGCGGCGCGCGACGGAGATCGGGTGGAGGATGTGCTGGAGGTAGGCGACGGCGCCGCCGCGACCATCGGGACCGATGATGCTGGCGTCGAGGGTCACGTTGCCGTCGCGGTCGGGGTAGGCGCCGAGTCCGACAGTGCGAACCTCGGGATCGGCCTCCGGGATGCGAACCCCTGCTTCTACGGCGTCGAGGACGGATTTGCCGGCTTGCAGTGTGGCCCAGGCCTCGGCATTGGCGGGCAGGCCGTGGGGCCAGGTGGAGATAATGACGGGTGTTTTTTGTTCACGTTCACCTCGTTCATGTTGTTCGCGGTGGGTCATGTTGTGCGCTGGGTGGTCGGAGGGGGACTTGCTTGCGGCGGTGAGGGCACTGGCGATGGCGGGGGCTGTGGCAAGGAAGCGGCGGCGGGTGGGCATGTGGGGCAAGCTACATGTGGAGCGGAGGAGTTTTGGCGAAAGCTGCACTGCGGTGCAAGCGTGTAGAGGAGGTGTGAAGGCGGACTTTTGAGAGGTGCGTGCTCGTCGTTCGAACTCTGCTGAGTAATTGGTAGGAAACGCGAAAGCCGGATGTCCAGCCGGACGGACTACCTTCGGCGATGGCTGGAAGGATTCGTTACGACGGTACTCTTCCGTTACAGCCTCCTGTATTTAACGCAAATAGGTGTTTCGATGCGCGAGATCTCAACTCCAAGGGGGCGGGGTCGGACGTCGCTTGGCATCAGTAGTCGCTTCCGTAATGGGTCGGGGCTCAGCTTCGCTAAGCGTCTATGACCCAACCCCAACTGGCTGCCCACGAGCAGCGTACGAACGATATCCAGACCGATCTCGCCGACTGGAAGGCCATCGTCTCGCCGTACCAAAAGCCGAGTTCCGCCCGCGCGGCCTGGCAGATAGCAAATACCGTCGGACCGTTCCTGTTGCTCTGGGCCGCCATGTACTTCGTGTATCCGCACAGCCTGCTCGCCACCTTCGCAATCGGAGTACTGGCCAGCTTTTTCCTCACGCGGGTCTTCATCATCCAGCATGATTGCGGGCACTACTCCTTCCTGAAGAGTCGCAAGCAGAGCGACTGGGTAGGCTGGGCATGCTCCTTCCTGAGCACGGTGCCGTACACGTACTGGAGCCGCGTGCACGCCTTCCACCACGGACATGTAGGACAGCTCGAGCACCGCGACGTGGGCGACATCAATTTTTTGACCGTGGACGAGTACCGGGCGCGGAGTTGGTTCGGGCGGCTCAGCTACCGCATCTTCCGGAGTGCTTTTGTGATCGGCTTTATGGCCCCGCTCATCTACATTTTGGTCATGTGCCGGATCCCGAAGGTCTGGTACGAGGGCTGGACGGGCGTGCACACCAAGCTCCACCTCAACAACCTGGCGATCGTGCTCGTGTACGCTGGACTGGGCTATCTACTGGGCTGGGAGCGCTTTTTAGTTATCCAGGGCTCTGTGGTTTTTGGCTTCTCGATCATTGCGTTTTGGTTCTTCTACGTGCAGCACCAGCACGAGGACACGTACATGCGGTGGACGGCCAACTGGACGTATTTGCAGGCGGCGATCCAGGGGGCGACGCTATACGACCTGCCACGGGTGATGCACTGGTTGACGGGTGACATTGGGTATCACCACATCCACCATCTGTCCTCGAGGATTCCGAACTACAATCTCGAGCGCTGTGCGCGAGAGAATCCTTTGCTCCAGAAGTACGTGACGAAGGTGACGTTTATGGAAAGTCTGCCGATGATCAATAACAAGCTGTGGGACGAGGAGGGCAAGCGGATGATCACGTTTGCGGAGTACGGGAGGATGGGGTAGGGAATTTGGGCGCGGGGCTAGATGGGCGCTACGCTAGATGGGCGTTGTGCTAGATTCCCGGCTTTCGCCAAAACTACATGACGACGGGATCCACAGTCGATGCCCTCAAATATATAGATCGTCTAGACCTCTGTGTCCCGCAGTAGTTCCTTTACCTTCTCGACGAATGCCTCGGCTTGCGGTAGGTAGAGCTCTGCCTGTTCCATGGTCAGGTCGGTAAAGTAGCCGTAATCGGCTGTAGCACGAAGTCCCATGAGTTCGCTGAATAGCTTCGCTGCGGATCGATCGAGCAGGCCGGGTTTGTTTAGCTCTTGCGTGAGCATGGCGTAAACGCCTTTGTGACTTATTGTTACGATCTCTTTTGAGGCTAGAAGTGCTCGTGTCGCGTGAAAGACAGCATAATAAAGCCGATTGAAAGCCGCATCGACGAGACTAGCGTCAAGCGTGACTCGGGCAGACCTTAAGCACACATCGGCATGCGCTAGCTCTTCGGTGATCGACTTTTGTAGCATTATAGTTGAATTCCGTCGGTTAGGACTTGGTTTAAAAAAGGATGATCACGACGCTCTTCGATCCACTTGCTTTGGGTAATGAAAAACATGGACAGCTGCTCGCCGTATTTAATATCGATATCGACGGTTCGCTCGTAGTACGGCCCTCGCTCCAGCACCCGAACCTCCTCCGGCGTGATGACCATCAGGTCGAAATCCGACTCCTCGTGCGCCTCGCCGCGGGCGCGCGAGCCGAACAGGATCACTTCCGCACGCGGCTCCACGGAGAGGATGGCGGCCTTGGCTTCCTGGAGGATGAGTCGCTCGCGGTCTGTCATAACTCAGGCAAGATAGGCTAGGGCGGGGGCTTTGCTTACGCGAACCTCTGGTTTCGCCAAAACCTGTGTTTTCGCGAAAGCGTTGCTATCTACGTATGCCAAAGCGCGTAGACCCGATCCCCGAGCACGTCTGGCAGCCGCGCGAACGCATCGTGGCGTGCGAGTTGTGCGGGCGCAAAGGCTTGAAGCTCACCGAACACCACCTCATCCCGAAGGCCGTCCACCGCAAACAGCGCTACCGCCGGATGTACGACAGGGAGGACATGCTTACGCGAAAACTGATGGTGTGCCGGCCGTGCCACTCGGCGATCCACAGGTGCATCCCGGACGAGAAAGAGTTGGCGGCTGATTATCCGACGCGGGAGGCGTTGTTGGGGAATGAATGTTTGATGAAGCAGGTGGCGTATTTCGCGGGACAGCGGGTGCGAGGGCTATGTAAAGGCTAAGTGGATGGTTACTTTTTTCGGTCTGTGTATTTGTCAACGAGTCTTCTGAGCGTTGTCGGAAGGATGTCGGGTAAGTCTGACTTAGAATAGATGGAAAGGAGAAGGATGATATCCACTGTTTGCAGGAGGTACACCTTCTGAATCCTCCCGACTTCCCCCGTTGAGCGTCGGGATTCGGAAGTCGGATTTTGTACACCTCGGCATTTGTGCCTTGCATCCGGTCACCTAGCTGCTCACCTGCGAGTAGTCGGCCTCGTAAAGCATCGATTTGTTCGCCGACGTTACGGTACTTTTTCGCTAAGCGACGAGTCTCACGGTCGAACTCCTCGGTAATAAATACTTCTGTCACGCCTGTTTCGCTTCTTCCCGGAGGTCGGCAAGTAGTATGTCGAGTGACCCCGCCGGAAGTATTCTTCCCTCAGCGTAGTCCTGTAAGCCCCGCTCGATGGTGTCGGCGGCACTAGGTAGGTTAAGAAGTGCCGCGTCAAAGGAGTCGGGTCGCGCCTCGCGGATAGCCTCGATAAAGGCGAGCACCTCGTCCAGCACTGCGGAGTTGGCCGCTTCGGTCAACTCGTAGATTTGCTCCCGCTTGTCGTAGTCCTCGACGGTGGCTACCTCGATGATGGTTTCGGGGTCCTGGTTCATGTGCACAAGGTAGCCACTGGTTTTCTTATTTAGCGCCTTGGCAGGCGACGAAACTGGCTCTTCACCGCTGCGCGATCCAGGTTAGGGCCGCGGCGAGTGCGGCGTCGGACGCCGAGATGTCGACCGCGACGGCGATGTCGGGCGCGATGCCCTGCCGGTACGGCGTGCCTCGGCGGTCGGCGAGGTAGCCGATGGTCGGCTGGCCCACGAAGGTGGCGGACGATCTGCTGAACGCCAAGTTCGGTACCGAACGGACGAACATCACGATCCGCTACGCCGTCGTCTACGGCAACGAGTGGGAGTTGAGCGATGGGGTTACGCGGGCTTTGTAGGTGGTCTCTTAATTTTAAAGTAGCTTATCCCACGCTTTGCTAATTGCTCGATAGGACGCTGCCCGTCCCCAGGCCACGGGCCGTGGAAACGGCGAAGTAAACGACTTCGCTCGTGGTACCCGGGAGTGGTATCGTAAACGCGCTCTCTCCGGCCGGTAGCGGAGCTGATTGAAAGAGACGCCCGTCGCTACGGTACAGGAAGATTTTGGCCTCTCCCACCACTTCTTCGTCGAGCGTGAGGTGGAGTTGCTGATTCGCAACGTAGGCGCCTACATTAATGGGGCGCTCATCTGGCACGTCTGAAACCTCCGGTCTCGCGTAGGCGAGTTGCTGCACGGGCACGCCCGCGATCGAGGCGAAGTCGCCCGCCAGAAGTAAGGAATCACCGATCTGAACCGCCGCAGCAATCCGTCCATCTATCGGCACCTCCTGCGTATAGAAGAACATGAGGCCCGTCGATTGCGCGATTAGCTTGGTATCGTCCGCCGGGTCGAGATTGGTGGTGGGGGCTGCGACCTGGCCGCTTAGGATAATGCCATCCTCCGCGAAGACGCTCAGCTCCGAGAGGGCAGCGCCAAACTTAAACCCTTCGGTCGCGTGGCGAGATTCGTAGATCGGTTCGAAAGTCCCTTCCTTGACTTCGAACGTCTGCATCAGGAGCGTGCTCGTGCTGCGATCTATCGTTAGGCTAGCGCCAGTGAGGTGGCTACCGGTGCGGAACTTGTATAAGTCTACCGCGTAAAATCTGAAAACGGGAAGATTTGATTTCGTGAGTAAGTTGCTGGCGTGTTCGACGAGGCGATTGTTGTCCGGCAGGACTTCCCTAGACGCGACCTCGAAGCGAACTTGGTTGGAATCGACCAACGTGCCGCTACCTTTCGAACGCACGCGACATTCGCCGCCCAGCATCACCGCGCCATCGAAGTAGTAACTGTCGTAGATGACGCCGGTGAGGTCGTGGTCTGGCGCTAGACGCGTCAACTCCCTGTCCTCCACGGCCAGCGAGTATACGTTCAGGCTGTCGAGGGGTCCTCGCATCGCGCCCACGAAGAGGAGCGGTTCTCGGAGGGAGTCCGCGTGCACGTAGACGCTTTGATCGCCGTCGAACTCCCAGCTGCCAACGAAGGTCCCCGAGGCCACGTCGTAGATTCCGATGCGGGTACTCGCCCGACCGGGCGCGCCGGCGGGGCCCACGCAGACGAGACTGTTGCTCTTACGCAAGTACTCGAGCTGCCGGATCGACGTAAAATCGTTCGCTACGGCCGTCACGTCGATGCCGTCGACGCGGACCATGCCCCCGGCCGAAGTGCCGTCTAGTTCGCTAAAGTCGCCCGCGAGGAAGATGCCGTCATCGGAGGTCGCGGCTGCCGCCAAAACCCGTCCGCCGCGCACGCCGAGCCCTCGCCCAAACGGCCGCGGATTAAGCAAGTACGAGGCGCTGTAGCCGGGCTGAATCCAGGCAAGTTCTTCGGCCGTGAACCCATGCGCGCGTGCCCACGCCCCAACGGCGGGGTAGTCGAGGAGGTCTCGCAGGACATAGCCGTTGTTGGTCCGCCGTCCGATCTCTCCGACGAGCGCGTCACCGCCGGCGCGGTGCATCAGGAACCCGACCGCGCAGTGCGTCCCGTCGGCGTCGACGAAGTAGGGCGTCCGCGCGGGGTGGGCGGTGTTGATCGGGAAGCGACCGCGCAGCGCGTAGGCGTTCAGTTCGTCGAGCGACTGCCGTCGCGCGAGCGCTTGCGCCGCGGAAAGTCCATCGACCGGTCGTGCCGTCAAGGCGCGGTGGACCTCCAGCAAGTGGTAGCGGATACGGGCCGCCTCATCGTCGAAGCAGCGTTCCGAGAGGTAGGCTGCCGGGCCAACTTCGTACAGCCAACGCTCGTTGACCTCCGCGAGGTGATGGTACGCGCTGGTCGTGGTGCCTGGGTCGAGTTTTGCCGAAAGGCGCCCGACAACGAGTAAGCCTATCGCGAGGAGGAACGCTGTGCGCATAGGTTCTCAGCTCTATCAGGGTGATCGTAAGGCCGTCAAGATAGTCCCGCGCTGCGGTGCGAGCCAAACGCTTCGTGGATATCCTGTGCAAAAGCGCCCCCTTCCCCACATTCCCATTTTTTGACAAGCGACTAGGCCGCCCGTGTCGGACCTTTGGTCACCCCGCTCCGCACGTCCGGCATCCGACAGCGCAGCGCTCCGACAGCAACGCGGTCCCAAGTCCTCCAGTCCTCCCCCCATGCCCAACTACGCCCACCTCCACTGCCACACGCAGTACTCTTTGCTCGACGGCGCCGCGCCCATCGGGGCCATGATGGACAAGGCCAAGGCCGACG
The DNA here is from genome assembly GCA_963837005.1 of Lewinellaceae bacterium. Lineage (GTDB taxonomy): Bacteria > Bacteroidota > Bacteroidia > Chitinophagales > Saprospiraceae > CALDTK01. The sequence continues at coordinate 207,489 of CAWIMC010000018.1, read as the reverse complement.
GCCAGCTCGGGGTCGCGATCACGGACCACGGCAATATGTTCGGGGCCTTCAAGTTCGTCGCCGAGGCTCGTAAGCGCAACCTGAAGCCCATCATCGGGTGCGAGTTCTACATGGTCGAGGACCGCCACCGTAAGGAGTTCAGTCGCGCGAAGGGCGAGAAGGACAACCGCTACCACCAGCTGCTGCTCGCCAAGAACCGCAAGGGCTACGAGAACCTGTCGAAGCTTTGCTAGCATCGGCTACGTCGAGGGGCTGTACTCGAAGTGGCCCCGGATCGACAAGGAGGCGCTCGAAGGGCGGACCGAAGGGCTCATCGCGACGAGCTGCTGCATCGGGGCCATCGTGCCGCAACTGCTCTGGCACGGCAAGGACGCCGAGGCCGAGGAAGAGCTAAAGTGGTGGCTCGATCGCTTCGGGGACGACTACTACATCGAGCTCCAGCGACACAAGGGCCTCGAGAACATCGACGGTACGGGCGTGAGCCAGGAGGACATTAACCAGAAGCTTTTGCGTCCTTGCGGAAAAACACAAGGTCCCGGTCATTGTCACGAACGATTCGCACTACCTCGAGGAGGAGGACGCCGAGCCGCACGATATCCTGCTGTGCATCAACACCGGCGAGCGCCAGCAGACTGAGGATCGGTTTAAGTTCCCGAGTTCGGACTTCTTCTTCAAGACCCAGGAGCAGATGTCGCGGCTATTCGCGGATCAACCCGAGGCCGTAGAGCGGACGCTAGAGATCGTCGACAAGGTGGAACACATCAAGCTCGAGCGAGATATTCTGCTGCCCAATTTTCCGCTGCCGGCGGGATTTGCGACGCAAGATGATTACCTGCGACACATTACTTACGAAGGGGCGCACAAAAAGTACGGGATGAGTTTTGGCGAAAGCCACAAAGAGCGTCTCGACTTTGAACTCGATGTTATTAAAGCGTCTGGCTACCCGGGCTACTTTCTCATCGTACAGGACTTTACCACCGAGGCGCGGCGACTTGGTGTTAGCGTTGGCCCGGGCCGTGGTTCGGCGGCCGGAAGTGCGGTGGCCTACTGTCTCGGAATCACGAACGTCGATCCGATCAAGTACGACTTGCTGTTCGAGAGATTTTTGAATCCGGAGCGGGTTTCGATGCCGGATATCGACATTGATTTCGATGATGAAGGGCGCGAGAAGGTTATTGATTATGTAGTGGATAAGTACGGCCAGAACCAGGTCGCGCAGATCATTACCTACGGTTCGATGAAAGCCAAGTCGGCCGTACGAGATGTCGGTCGCGTGATGGATATCCCGCTCTCCGAAGTGGACGCGGTCGCTAAATCCTTCCCGGACCACCTCGCCGCCAGCCTCGAGAAGGTGCTGAAGCCCGGCGGGATGGACAAGGACTTCCGCGGCCTGCTGAATGCGGAGGACGCCGAGAAAGCTGAGCGCTTTAGGCAGTTCTCTCTACAGAAGGACCACATCGGGCAGATGATCCGCACGGCGCAGCGGCTCGAGGGCTCGGTGCGCAACACCGGCATCCACGCCTGTGGCGTCATCATTACGCCGGACGATATCACGAAGTACGTCCCGGTCCTTACAGCCAAGGATTCCAACTTGCTGGTTAGCCAGTACGACAACTCCGTGGCCGAGGACGCGGGTCTGCTGAAGATGGACTTCCTCGGCCTGAAGACGCTCACCATCATCCGCGACGCCGTCCGGATGATCAAGGACAATCACGGCGTCGAACTCGACATGGACGAGGTCGACCTGGCGGATGAGCTGACGTATCAGCTTTTCCAGCGGGGCGAGACGGTGGGCGTGTTTCAGTACGAGTCCGGCGGCATGCAGAAGCACCTGATCGCACTCGCACCGACGGAGTTTGCGGATTTGATCGCGATGAATGCCTTGTATCGGCCAGGGCCGATGCAGTACATCCCTGACTTTTGTGATCGGAAGCACGGGCGGAGTCCGGTGACGTATGATCTTCCAGATATGGAAGAATATTTAGCAGAAACATTCGGAATTTGCGTCTACCAGGAGCAGATTATGCTGCTATCGCAGAAATTAGCCAAATTTTCTAAGGGTGAAGCTGATACCCTCAGAAAAGCGATGGGTAAGAAACAGAAGGCTGTTCTTGACAAAATGTACCCTCGCTTTGTGGAAGGCTGCTTATCGAATGGCCACCCCGAGGATAAACTCGAAAAGATCTGGAAGGACTGGGAGCACTTCGCGGCCTACGCCTTCAACAAATCTCACTCGACCTGCTACGCCTTCGTGGCTTTCCAGACGGCTTGGCTCAAGGCGCACTATCCCGGCGGAGTACATGTCGGCCGTGCTTACGCACAACAAGTCGGACCAGAAGAAGCTCACCTTCTTTCTGCGAGAGTGTCGGCGGATGAATATCAAGGTCCTCGGGCCGGATGTGAATGAGTCGAAGCTGGACTTTGGCGTCAATGCGAAAGGCCAGATTCGCTTTGGACTCTCGGCGGTGAAGGGCGTGGGCGAAGGTCCGGTAGGAGAGATTCTCTCTGAGCGCTCAAAGAATGGGCCTTACGAAAGTCTCTTCGGTCTCGTGCGTCGGCTCGATTTGCGGCAGATCAATAAGAAGGTGCTGGAGAGCCTGGCGCTGGGCGGTGGATTTGATGGCTTCGAGGGATTGCACCGTGCGCAGTACTTGTGTCCGAGTGATGATGGGAAGTATGGGTCGCTGCTGGAATATGCGCTGCGCTACGGGCAGGCTTGGCAGCACCAGAAGGCCACGGCAGCCAACAGTCTTTTCGGCGCGACCACTGAGACGATGGTGCCCGAGCCCGAGATCGCGCAGTGCGAGCCCTGGCCACTGATCGAGGCACTCGACCGCGAGAAGGAGGTCGTCGGTATCTACATCTCCGGTCATCCGCTGGACGACTATGAGAAGGAGGTCAAGCACTACTCCAACTGCCTCATCGAGGATTTGGAGACCAAGAAAGGCGAGGGCATTAAGCTGGCCGTCGTCGTTCAATCCGTCCAGCACCGCATCTCCAAGAAGGGTACGGGCTGGGGCCTCTTCGTGGTCGGGGACACGAGTGCGACTACAGAGTTTGCGCTTTTCTCGGAAGACTATCAGCAGTTCAAGAATCTGCTCGAGCCAGGGCAGGTCGTCCTCATCGACGCGAGCTACCAGGAGCGCTGGGGCCGCGAGGGCGAGTTTCAACTAAAGCTCAATGAGGTCACGATGATGGAGGCCGTCGCCGAGAAGCGCGGCAAAGGAATCACGCTGCACCTGCCGGTGCAGATCATCTCGCAGGACTTCATCGATCGTTTGGACGACTTGTGTAAGATGCACCACGGGCCGCACTCGCTTCGCCTGCTGTTGATCGAGCCGCACTCGGAAACGGCGATGCCGTTCGTGAGTCAACGGACAGTGTTGGCGAACACGGACTTTATCCGGGAGGTCGAGGGGCTGGGCGTGGAGTATAAGATGGGGTAGGGCGCTCTACAAACTAGGCCCCTGTGCAGCTAGAGCCTCGGTTGCTCCATGGTGCTTGGAGCCAAATCTGGTTTGAAGAGTCTCAGCTAGTTTTTACCGGCTAGTCCGCTTCACCTGACTGAGGAGCAGCGGAGTTCGGTGGCGCAACTGTTCGCTAGCCAGTGAAGCTTAGCGGCAGAAAAGAGCAGAGTCCGAAGTTCGCCTAACGTCGGAGTACGGCCACTGACGCTTTGCCGGTCGCGAACGCCTGCGAGCTTGGGGGTAGCAGGTTTTGCCGAAAGGCGGACCAGCTGTCATCAGTAGTGAAGGACCCGTGAGTACACATAACTCCATTCGGCACCCACTCGGTGGAGCCAGCCGTGTGACAATACGCACCCTGCTATCCCGATTCCCGTCCTAACTAGCCTCCTCTTAGCCGCCCTTCCCCACCAATCGCCCCAGTCTCATGGAGCACACCTCTGCCCGCCACGCGCGTATCGTGCACCCACGGTCCTTCGAACCCGACGCGCACTTCTACCCCAAGGCCCTCAACGCGACCATCCATCCGATGGTCAACTTCTTCCTCAACCTGGAAGAAGAGCGCATCGTCACGCGGTATTGCCACCTCAATCCGCAGGTCGACAAAACCATCCTCCACGAGGTCCTCGCCACCCGCTGCAAACACTTCCACTGGGCCGGGGCCGACCTCATCAATGTCACCAGCGCGGAGGGTAAACGCCAAATGGTCATCATCGAGAACAACTCCTGTCCCTCGGGACAGAAGTCGATGCCGCTCCAGGATGATCACCAGGAGCAGGGCGGCTACAAGGTCCTTGTCGAGCGTACCCTCGCCCCTTTGCTCCGTAACAAACGCGGCGTCGAAGGAAGTGTGGCCGTGATCTACGACAAGAACTACATGGAGGCCTCCGGCTACGTCGCCGCGCTCGCCGATGCGCTGGGCGAACCGATCTTCTTCGCCGAGTGCCATCACGATGACCCGAACGTGCCGCTGCGCTGGGTCGACGGGGTCATGCAACTGCGCGACGAGGCTGGCGACTGGCACCCGATTAGCGGTGCCTTTCGCTACGTCACCCAAAAACCCTGGGCGCTGCTGCCGATCCACACCAAGACCCGCGTCATCAATCCGACAGTGGCCTGTATCGCCGGCGGGCGCAACAAAATGGTGGCCGCGAAGGCCTACGATCTCTATAACGGCAAACTCGCCGGCTCCGGACTCGCCATCCGTACGCCCGACACGATCCGCGATGTCTCCAAAAACGAGATCCCGCTCTGGGTCGAACACTTCGGTGGCCAGGCCGTCATCAAGATCCCGTACTCCAACGCCGGCCAGGGCGTCTTCACCATCGTCCAGCCTCACGAACTCGACGCCTTCATGGCGCGCGACTTCCCCTACGAGCGCTTCATCGTCCAGAGCCTCATCGGCAACTATCATTGGTCGTCCACGACGCCCTCCGGCAAGCTCTACCACGTCGGCACCGTGCCTTCGGCCAAGGGCAGCACCTACGTGAGCGACATCCGCGTCATGGTGTCGAGCACCAAGGCCGGCATCCGCCCGATTTGTGTTTATGGGCGCCGTGCGGCAAAACCTTTACTCGACACCCTCGCCGACGCTACCGACAGCTGGGCCATGCTAGGCACCAACCTCTCCTACAAAAAGCCCGACGGCACTTCCGACACCGACACCTCGCGCCTCGTGCTCATGGACCGCCGCGACTTCAACAAACTCGGTATCGCCCTCGACGACCTCATCGAGGGCTACATCCAAACCGTCCTCTCGACCCTCGCCATCGACGAGGTCTGCCAACTGCTCTTTACCAAGCAAGGCAAGTTCCGCCAGAAACTCTTCGGCAGCCTCAATGACGATCCGGTGTTGCTGAAAGAGATATTAATATGACTTTTGGGCGTTCGGGTCGCTCCAGCGAGTGCCCACCGTGGGCGTTCGAGTCGCTCCAGCGAGTGCCCACCCCGACCCGAACGCTCGCCCCACCGCGGGCACTCGCTGGAGCGACCCGAACGCCCGCCCCGCACCCGCCACGCTTACTTTATGAAGCTCCTCGTCCTCACCGATCACTCCGGCCACACCGCCAACAACTCCCTCTACGGCCTCGTGCGCGAGATGCTGTCGGACGGTCGCGCGACGGAAATCCGGGTCGGCTCCCGGGGTACGCCTTCCAATGTAGACTTCTTCGCCTGTATCGCGGAGGCGAACCCTGATGTAGCTCCCGTGCTGAGGGCTCTACGCGCCGACGAGACGTTCACCTGGGATCTCGCGGCGCCGCGTTTTGCGGAAGCGCCATCCTCCCATCAACTCGTCCCCCCATTTTCCCATCTCCTTTCAACTTCCCTCACCTGGCCGGACATCATCTGGCTGCGCGTCCCTCACCCTGTCCCCGCCAACTGGGGCCACTTCCTCCGCCGCGCCTTCGGCCCCCGCCCCATCTTCAACCGCCCCGAAGGCGTCGAACTCACCACCGACAAATCCTGGCTCCTCAACGTGCCCGAACTCTGCGCCCCCATTGCCCGCTGTGAAGGTCCCGCAGACATTGCGGCTTTCGCCAAAACCCACGACGCCGTCCTCAAACCCCTCCACGGCTACGGCGGCCAGGGCATCGCTCGCATCCTGCACACCGAAACCATCCCCAACGGCGAAGTCACCCTCGACGGCGAAACCAGCCCCCTCCAAGTCTGGCTCCAGCGCCCCGCAGCCCAGCGCCGCTACCTCGCCATGCAGTACCTCCCCCGCATCACCGAGGGCGACAAACGCATCGTCGTGGTCGGCGACACCATCATCGGCGCCGTCCTGCGCGTCCCCCGCCCCGGCAACTGGCTCGCCAACGTCTCCCAGGGCGCCCGCGCCGAAGCCAGCGAAGTAAGTTTTGCCGAAAGGCGCATCGTCGACACCCTCAGCCCCAAGCTCACCGCCCTAGGCATCGTCATGTTCGGTGTCGACACCATCGTCGGCCCCGACGGCCACCGCCTCCTCAGCGAGGTCAACACCATGAGCGTCGGCGGCCTCCTCGACCTCCCCCCCACCAACGGCACCCCCGCCACTACCCGCGCCGCCCAACTCCTCCTCGACACCTTCACGGCCGCCCTCACCCCCACACCACCGCCGCGCCCCTAACCACGAAGTCCCACGACACTACCGGCAGGCCCCCTGCAAAAGCCCTCCGCGTCTCCGCGTTCAAGCTTACTCCCCAGCGGGGCCCCAACCCCATTGCGTCGTTGCAGGCGCGTAAGCACAGGTCCGTAAGCAAGGCCCCGAAAGCAAAGCCCCCAACAGCCCTCCATTATACCCATGACCCAAAATCCCTTCCCCCACACCCCCGACGCCCTCTTCATCAACGACCTAGTCCTCGAAGACGCCCCCCGCGGCGCCGTCACCAAATACCTCCTCCACATCGTCACCAACGGGATGGCCCAGCCCATCTACGTCCCCGTCATCGTCGTGCGCGGCGTAGAAGAAGGACCCGTCGTCGGGATCACCGCCGCCGTCCACGGTAACGAACTCAACGGCATTCCCGTCATCCAGCAGGTCGTCGCGGCGCTCGACCCCCAGACCCTCAAGGGTACCGTCGTCGGCGTCCCCGGCGTCAACATCCCCTCCTTGCTCCAGCGCCAACGCCGCTTCGTCGACGGTACCGACCTCAACCACATCATGCCCGGTCGCGCCGACGGCACCGTCTCGCAGGTCTACGCCTATCGCGTCTTCGACCGCATCGTCACGGCACTTCGACTACCTGTTCGACTTGCACACGGCCAGCAACGGGCGCGTCAACAGCTATTACATCCGCGCCGACATGGACAATCCGAAGGTCCGAGACATGGTCGAGCACCAAGGTGCCCAGATCGTGGTCCACAACCCGCCCGGTGACGGTACCCTCCGTGGCGCGGCAGCCGACGTGAAGATTCCCGCCATTACGCTAGAGGTCGGCAACCCCAACACCTTTCAGCGCGACATGATCCTCTCCACGGCCCTCGGCATCATGAACTACCTCAAGACCCTCGACATGCACGGCGGCGCACTCGCGGCCACCAAGTACGATACGATCCTCTGCAAGCGCTCGTACTGGCTCTACGCAGACACCGGTGGCCTGCTCACCATAAACCCCAGCATCACCCAGTCCGTCGTAAAGGGCGACACCTTCGCCACCCTCACCAACCCCTTCGGCGACCTTATCCGCACCTACGAGGCACCGGAAGATGGGATCATCATTGGGCATAGCGTGAATCCCGTATGCATGACGGGGGGGCGGTTGATACACTTAGGCATCAGAAAGGTGGAGGGCGGAAAGCACAGAACGTAACACGGCCGCCACTCCAACCGCCCGCACAGCCGACACTACACACCTTCGCCCAGCCACCGCGGCTCCGCGTTCAGCTCGCCGCAGGCGCATCCCAACAGCCATACGCCCGCCCCACATCCCAAACCGTATCTCTCAGCGGCCGGTACACCGCCCCCGCCGCCACACTAGCCGCATTGTCATACCTCACTACCCGCATGCTCTTGCGCGCCGTCTCCTTGGTCAGCACCGGATCGCGACCCTGGAGTTTTGCCGAAAGGCCAGCCCCACGCCACGCCAGTTCCGCTTCCCAGGCTTTCGCCAAAACCGTCGGCGGCTCTACCGCTAGCACTCGGGCCACTTCCGTGAAAAACTGCTGGAAGCTCCAATTCTCCGCACTCACGATGTAGCGGCGCTGTGCAGGACCACTCAGCAAACAAGTTTTGGCGAAAGCCGCCACGTCTCGCGCGTCCACATAGCCCGTACCTCCGGGCGGGTAGTAGCGCTGCCCTCGCGCCACCCAGTCGACCAATGCCGCCGAACTCCGTTGCCAATCCCCCACGCCAAGCACCACACTAGGGTTGAGGATCGTAAACGGCAGACCTTCCTCGCCCGCCCGCCAAACCTCCAGTTCGCCTGCGTACTTCGACCGTGCGTAGGCACTCGTGTCGTCGTGGGTGTAGAAGGTAAAGGGCAGCTCGGCGAGATGCTTGTCGTACTGCGCTGGACTAATAGCGCCTACCGAGCTGATGTGTAGGAAGTGCGCCACACCGAGGTCGAGCGCGGTATTGGCGAGCAGTGCCGTTACGTCTACGTTGATGCGACGCAGGGCCTGGCGGTCGCGCTTTGTGTAGCTCACCACGCCCGCAGCGTGCACGACGGCATCCGCTCCGCTGAGTAGTTCGGTAACAAAGTCGGCCTCCTCCAAGTCACCCTGCACCCACGTCAAGCGGGGCAGGTCCTCCAACCCGCTCACGTCACTTGCCGCTCGTCGCGTTGACACGATCTCGAAGCGACCATCAGCGCACAGGTCATAGAGCAGGTAACGACCGAGCAAACCCGTTCCTCCCGTCACGACGACGCGCATCGAGTCCTCAGCATCGCTCACGACTTCTGGACCTCGGCCCGGATGTTGAACTCCTGCATGTGCGCGGTAAACTCCGTCACCTGAGTGTCGTCCAGGTTTACACTAGCCGCTTCGCCCTCGGCGATGGCCTGCACGGCGGTGTACACGGCGGCCTTGTCACCCGGCACATAGTCGGATAGGGCCTCCACCAATTCTGTAAGGTCGTCCCAGTCGTGACGCCGGGAACTGAGCTTCATCTTCGTCACGCGGAGCCTACTTCTTGAGCGTGATCGTGTACTCCGCCACGGCTTTGATTTCGTCGGGCTCGAGGATGCCCTTGAAGGCTTGCATCCCTTTGTCGAGACGGCCGTGGGTCACCGTTGCGATCCGTTCCTCGAGGGAGATCTGGCTTTGCTGAAGGTTGGCTGCGCCGTTGGCCCCCATATCGCCCTTAGAGCCGTGGCAGGCCACGCAGCGGGTTTTGAAGATGCGTGCGCCGTCTGGGCCGGTAGAGGCCGTGGCCGTGGTCTTCTTGGCGAAGTTCGGATTCTCGGCTTCGCCACCCCCGCCGCAAGCCAGGAGCCCAGCCACGAGAAGGCTGGGTAACCATAGATATTTTAACATAGGACGTAAAGTTACGGTCGCCGCGGGTGTGGTTGGTTACGCTTCCGCAAAACGATTTCGTCGCTGCCAGCGGCACTTTCGCTTACCTTGTCCCCCGCAATGCAGAGGTGGAGTTCGTCAACGGTTTTCGTCGCCGCAGCCTTCGGGCTATCGGTGGTTTTGTTGTTCGCCAAGGCGGGCTCGATGCGCGAACGCGCCACCGAAGGCCGCGCGATCGTCACGCATCACATCTACAGTCCCGCCGCCGCCGACCCCGCTCTTCGCGACCAGGATCGCGCGGAACGCCTCACCAAGCGCCCCGTCTCCACCACCTCGCGCGCCGTCGTCGTTCGCGAGCCCGCTGCTACGAGTCGACCCGCCGCGAGCGCCTCCGCCCCCTCTTCGCCTGTCGATGAGCGCCCCCTCCGACGTACACCCACCGATCCGACCAAACCCTTCTACGTCGTCGCCGGCACTTTCGAGACTCGCGCCAACGCGGAGAAGGGACTCGCCCAATTGCAAGCGAAAGGGCTCCACCAGAGCTTCCTCGGTGTCTTTAACGAGGGGAAGTACACGAGCGTCATCGCCCGCAACTTCGCCAGCGAAGACAAGGCCCGCCTCCTGCTGGCAGAGCTAGAGGACAAGCACAACATTAAGGGCTACATCTACCATAAGACGGAGGAGTAGTTGCCGCTATCCGTAGGCGTCCTTCCACGCCAGTACTCCGCCCTTTACATTGGTCACGTTCGTAAAGCCCTGCGACTCTAAGTAGCGTTGAGCATTTCCGCTGCGGGCACCCGAGCGACAGTGCAACACGATGTCGCTGTCCTTGTCGCCGAAGTCCTCGAGGCGCTCAGGCACCGAGCCAAGCGGCATCAGTTCCGCGCCGATGTTGTACTCCTCGTACTCGTGCTCCTCGCGGACATCTACGAACTTAAAAGACTCCTTCGCGTCGAGACGGGCCTTTAGGGCATGTATGTCAATCTCCTTCGGCATAGTGGTAGGGTAAGGTTTGGGCCGTAAGAAACGGCGTGCGTTGCAATCCACATGCTATCCGAAGCCTTCACCCCCCGCTTGCTGCGCTGCTGCGCTAGCGCACGACGACCCGTTCGCGACCGATCACCACGCTATCTCGTGTCAACAAGCGCAACACATAGACTCCGGCGACCAAACCTGGATCTAGTCGGCGCTCAAAGGCCCCTTGCTGGACGAGCCTACCCACGGCATCAAAGATCTGGTACTGAGCCGGAGCCACGACTGCTTCGTCGATCTCGATGTTGATCTCCCCGCCCGTAGGGTTTGGGTAAACTGCAAAGCGGTGTGTCCCGGCCTCCGAGACGCCACTAGACGTTCGGATCGACCCGAACACCGGGCGGATCATCAGGCTCCCGCGGGCCTTGCTGATTGCGGCCGTGAGTTGTGTCCAACCTTGACCGAACTCCGTGAAGACCTCCCCCGCATTGTCGTTGTTAATGTCGAAGCCCACCTGAATACCCTGCGACACATCCGAGGCCTGTTGCCAACCCACGTAAAACTGGCCAGGAGGGATCACCAACGGAGTAGGCGTCCCGCTCGCATCCTCAAAGCGGTAGCTCGTGAGGGCTTGCAGTGTATCACCGACTGCCGATGGGAAGTACGGTCTTACGAAGGTCTGCTCGTAGTCCGGCGCGCGATTGCGGTCCCCGAGCTCACCGATGTAGACGTGCAGGTTGATCAGTTGTCGGTCGGCATCGGCCGGCGACAGATTCGGGAACGCAAACCGCAGTCCCCGCATCGTGTCCTGGACGAAGGCCTCGTAGCGCACCACGATCCGCTCCCCGAGCTTGCCGTTGCGTAGCCCTTGCTCGGCCGAGCCATCATCGTAGGCGTACTCATCGCGGATCGAGACCGTCACGCTCGCGGTATCGTTGCGCCGTACGGGGAGGAGCCGGCTCTGCTCCTCGTCGATGCCGAGTTGGTACATCAGCGTGAGCCGGCTCGCCTGCTCTTCGCTTAGCGCCCCGGCAAACTTGCGGTACGTCGCCAACGGACCTGCGGGTATAGTGTTATTGATCCGACTAAAGCCCGGCGCTAGGTTAAACTGCGCCCCCGTGAGCAAGCCCGCGTTGAGCAGTTCGATCCCAAAAGAATCCTCGACCACGACGACGCTGCTCGACACGTTGTTGGTGATCGGGAAATGGTTCCAGAGTTCTACCGGTAAGCGCTCGCGCAGGAGCTCCGGGCGGTTTCGAAACTGCGAGTACGGCACGTGGCTGTAGGGCTGCAACGGACTCGGTGGACGCGCCGCCAGGGCGATGTCGCGGAAGTTGCGACTCGTATCCTCCGCCTGCTCGATGCGCACGTAGTCGAGGTTCCACGAGTCGTTGCTCCCGGCGGCATTGGCCCGCATCAGAAAGCGCACTTGAAAATCGCGGTGGCGAAATTCCGCCCCCTGGACCGGGAGGGCGTGGTACCGGAAAAACGTATCTGCACGACTCACGCGGGACCCAACTACGGTCCGTTGGTTGACCCAGGCCCCGTCGTCACGGCGGAACTGCGTAATGAATTTGTCGACCTCCTCCGGGGCCAGGCCACGCCCTCCCGTCTGGAGGTAGTACTTCAGGAAGACGAGGTTGCCACTGCCTACCTGGCTGAGGTCGACGGTCGCGGTGGTGAGTTGGTCGATGTCCTGCTCACCCGTGCCGTAGTCGCGCCCCCCGCCGTCGATCCCGTCAAAGGTCGCCACGCCGTAGCTCGGTGCCCGAATACCATAGGCGTCGTTGACGTAGACCACGTCCTCCACCCAGAGTCTCGGGTCGGGCCGCGGCCCCGCGTACGAAAAGTCGTCGAAGAAGGGCAAGGTCGTCCGCGGACCGCTCACTCTAAACGTAATCACTGTCGTGTCGCAGGTCCCGAAGCTGTTGCACACCACAACTTCGAATTCGTCGTCGCCGCTGCCCCGCGCAGACTGGTAGCGCAGGCTGTCACCGGGCGAGAACTCGGTAAAGCGGAGTTCGCGGTAGCGGGCGTACTCATAATCGTTGAGAGGGGTGATGCTTCCGCAAAACAAGGGGGCCCTCGGTACTGCAATCCCTTGGCGTCGAATCTCCCCGCCCATCGTTGAGACGGTTACAGCCTGGCGCGTGCCACGACGCCCGACGAGCACCGTCACCGTCCGTTCGACACAGTCTGTTCCAGCATTGTCGGTGCAGGACCGGATCCGGATCTCGTCCCGGACCTCGTCCACGCCCGTCTTGGCAGAGTAGACGAGCGTATCGTTTCGTAGTAGGACCGTCCCCCCACTCGTCTCTGCCGACGACAGCAGCGTATTCAGCGGAAAGGCGTTTAGTGAGTCGGTATCGACGACCAGGGTAGCACCCGCGGCTACGGCAAATTTGGACCGCTCGCAGGGCAGCATCTTCGCTTGCGCCCGCCCGCCCGAGACTACGCTTTCCGCATCAAAACGGTCCGGCCAAACGCCGATCTCCGGCTGGGCGACCGCAGACCAAGACAGGCCAAACATGGCGATCGTGAGATAGAGTATTTTCCGCATGCTGGTGTCGGTAACGATGTGATCTGCGGGCTTGTTACCGCGCCTGGCCGACCAAACGCTTCCCGTGCCCCCCTGCTACAGCCCGCCGCAGTCGTCCGGCATGTCCTGCGTCAGGTAGACGATGATCTCCGTGTCGAAGGGGACTTCCTCGCCGGGCGTATAGCTCGGCTCCTGGCGCCAGATGTAGGCGGTGGCTGGATTGGTGACGGTTACGTCTTCCTCGGCGGGGCCCATCCGCAGGCGATACTCCTGCACCAGGAACCGCGCCTCATCGTAGCTGCGGCACCGCAGATCGGGCAGCGCCGCCGTACCCCCTTCGTCGCTCGATACGACAAATTCCAGCTTGGAGCCGCGCGGCACTCGATAGCCATCCCGCAACTCCTGCTCCCGAATCTCCTTTCCTTCGAAGTAGACCCTCAAGATCGTGTTCGGTTGGTAGCGACTGTTGTACTCCCGGTCACGCACGACCCCGGAGAGGTCCATGAGGGCCAGCTTGCGTGTGTAGCGATCGAGTTCGTACGTGCCGGCCAGGGCGGGCAGCGTCACGAGGTCGGGGATGGTCTTGGTGACGGTGAGGTAGATGCGCCGGTTCTCCTTTACGTAGGCCCCCGCGGGCGGTTCTTGCCGCAATACGATACCCGGGGGCTGATCGATGAGGTAGATCGAGTCGATCACCTCCATGCGGAAGTCATTGCGGTCGATGGCGCGCTCGGCCTCGGCGATGGACATCGTCACATAGTCCTCTACCTCGAGGCGTTGGCCGTGATTCGTATACCATTTGAGCCCTAAATTGACGAGCACAAATGCGCCGATGGCCGCGAGCGCGAGCCCCAACAGCGTGAACCCGAAATACCGACTCCGCAGGTACCGCCCGAAGAGCTTCGTCTTACTAGGCTCGGCGACCTTCTTTTTCTTGATGACTGGCTCCATAGTTCTACTTCGCAAACGTAGCACTTTGCGAGCGGCGGCGGCCGTAGTCCATAATCCGGTCGATAAAGTCGAACGGCGTGTAGCCCTCGAGCGCTGCCTGGTGGTAGATGCACGTGGCCGGTGTCATCCCCGGCAAGCTGTTTACCTCGATGATCACGGTCTCCACGCGGCCGTCCGCCCAGGCCCTCACGAAGGCGTCTATCCGCGCATAGCCCTCCACCCCGAGCACGGCCGCCGCCCGCCCAAGTGTCTCTCGCACCTGACCCGCCACGTGCTCATAACTTACGTCTCCAAACGCAAAGCGCGCTGGTGTGATGTTCTGCCCCTCCCCGGCCAGAAATTTCTCCTCGAGCGTCAGGATTTCCCCGGTGCTCAAGGCTTCGGAAGGTTCGAACAGCTGATAGTTTACGCCACCTCCTGTGAGTTCGCCATTGACAGTACGGCTTGCGCCAAAACTCGTGAGCAGTCCACCGGTGATCTCTAGGAATAAATCAGCATCCCCACGGCTGATCAGCTTCTCTACCAAGGCCACCGCCTTTACAGGAACCTCATCTTTCGGGTGAATCCCGAGCCTTGCTCTCAGGTCCGCATTGCGTTGCGGTTCGACGTTCAACAGCAGCGTGAGGAAGTCGTGAAGTCCGCCCGCGTCGTTGATCTTCTGCACCGCCGACGAACAGCCGTCATCGACGGGCTTGACGATTAGCGGGTAGCCGAGTTGGTCGCCGAGGTGTTTGACGGTGCGCTGTGGGTCACCAGTGAAGGTGGCCGCATCTACCAAAATCTGCTGCGTCGTCGGAAAGCCTGCTTCCCGCAACCGGTGCAGCGTCTCGAATTTATTGATCGTCACCTGCGAACTGTCGTACCCGCTGCCGTTGTAGGGCAGTCCGACGCCTTCTAGCCGGCGCTGCACTTCGCCGTCTTCGCCGGGCCTGCCGTGAAGGGCGATAAAGACCTCGTCAAAAGCACTCGCTAAGTCTGCGTAGCTCAACTCCCGAATCGCGTAGGCAGCCTCGTGGTCGCCGAAGAGTCGGGTGATGGGCGCAGCGGCCCGGCGCACCTCCGCCGTTACCTCGTGCACGGCCCCCGGCTCTTCAATGGCCTGGCTGATGTCGTCTGCGTTGTCCTTGAGCAGCAGGTTGATCGGGAGTTCGTAAAGTCGATGTCCGTCGGCGTCTCCGGCCACGAAGACCGCCCGCGGAGCGTACTTCCCGGAGCTCGCTAGCTTCTCGAACACGTTGCGACCGCTCTCCACTGAGATGTGGCGTTCCGAAGAGTAGCCCCCGAGCAGGACGGCGATGCGGCGGCGATCATCTTCGGCGTGCTTGAGCTCGTGGAGCGTAGCGTCGATCTGCGCGGCTGTTTTAGCGAAAGCGTTAGGCACCGTACTGCGCCGCGCCCGCTCCCTGAGGCTCGTTCGGATAATGTAGGTCAAAATCTCCCGAGGGCTCAACCCGATCTCGGCGGCCTGGTGGAAGAAAAACGAACTCGGCAGCATCCCAGACGTCGTGTTTGGGTCGTTGAGCGCCACTTGCCCATCCGCGCTCACGAAACCGTCAATCCGAGCGTAGGTGTCGAACTCGAAGTACTGGAACAGTCGCTCAGCCTCGGCACGTACGGCATTGAGCTGCTCGATCGGCAACTCGGCAGGCGTCTTTTTGCGGCTCAGGCCCGGCAGGTACTTCGATCGGTAATCGAAGACTTCGCCGCCCTTGACGATCTCTGTGGGCGGCAGCGCCAGTGCGCCGCCGTCGTCGGTGCGCAACACGATGGTCGAGACCTCCTTGCCGCTCAAGAAGCCTTCTATTACGACCCGGGATTCGGTGTGGTCGCTTTCCAGCAAAACCTCCGACGCCTGCGTCGTGTCCAAGTAAGCTTGGAGCTCGGAGGGTTGCCGCAGCCAGGTGCCGTTGGCGGTCATCGGGAAGCCCACCCCGTGGCGGAGGTCACTGATGTTGCCGATCATTACCCGACGAGACTCCGCGTCGAGGATGCTGTAGAGCAGCATGTCTACACGTTCGCGGAACAGGGCTCGGTCTACCGCTTCCGCGAAACTATCCACGTCCGGTTCGCGGAGGATGGTGACGCCGATGCTCGAGCCTTGGTTGGCTCCTCGCAGCACGAGCGGCGTGCCGCAGGTCTCGAGCGCGCGAGCGTAGAGTGCGTCGATGGCTGCTTTCCCGTCTTCGGTCCGCGGGTCGAGCGCGGTCCAGGTTTTGCGCTCGACGCTCATTGATGGCGGCACGAAGAATCCGCCCCCGGCCATTAGGCGCTTCTGGAGCACTTTGTCCATACCGATGGCGCTGCCGGCCATGCCGCTACCCGTGTAGGGCAGGTCGAGCATCTCGAGCATCCCTTGTATCGCCCCGTCCTCTCCGCCGACGCCGTGTAGCGCCACAAAGGCCACGTCGATAAGGCTCGGCAACTCTTCGTAGCCTACGGGACGTCCAATCTGACGGGCCAGGTCTACCTGCTTTTCTTTGCTTAGCAACCCGAGGCTTTCTTCCGAAAGCTGATACGCCCCGGCGTCCGCCGGATACGCGTCCACCGGTGGCCAGAAGTCGCGAATCGTTCCCTTATAGACGTACGACCAGTCCAGCAACACCAGCCTCCGGGTGGCCGTCATAAAGAGCGGCACCGGCTCGAAGAGACGTTTGTCGAGGTTGTCGTACACCGTCCTCCCACCAGCAAAGCTGATCTCTCGTTCGCGGCTCGGCCCCCCGAAAATGATCCCTACTCTCAAGCGTGTCTGCATAGCGAGCGCAAAGGAACGTCGCGGGATGGGGATGGCTAGATTCAGTTCTCAGTTCTCAGTTGCGAGTTCTCAGTTCTCAGTTGCGAGTTCTCAGTTCTCGATCGCTACCGCGTAGGACGCGTCCTCGAGCCCAGCGACTTCCGACGCTCCGCAAAGGCACCAAAGCCGAGCAACTAAGAACTGAGAACTGTCAACTGAGAACTATCAACTGAGAACTATCAACTGTCTACTGCCGCACCAGCCGCATCGTCCGCACGCCTTCTGCCCCGCGGTAGTCAACGAGGTAGATGCCGACTGGGTAGGCGGCAGCATCGATGTCGATTTCGGACTGCCCGACGTTGACGCGCTGAGTGTGAATCCGGCGGCCCTGCGCATCGAGGATCGTGAGCTGACCACCCTCGCTCGGGGTCGTGAAGCGCAGGCGGCTCCAACTGCCTGCTGGGTTAGGGGCGAGCGTCATGCCTACCGAAGCCGATTCCTCGACGCCGGTGACGTTGTTGGGGTCAATCATGAAGTCGATACGAGGTGTAGCGACGATGCCTCCCGCGTTATCGGTCAGGACGATCCGCATGCTATCCACCCCAATCGTATTCGCGTCGTCTACGTAGGTGACTTGGGCGGACTGCACCTGCGCCTGATTGAATCGGCTGCCCTTTTCGAGGCGTCGGCCGTTCAGTTCGATGTGGCCGCGCTTCGGTTCGGCGACGATAATGTACTCGAGGTCGTCGGGGCCGTTGTCGGGGTCGGCGGCATTGAGGTACTCGGTGAGCAGGTACTGGAAGCCGCCCTGAGGCACAGGAACTTCGTTCGACTGGAAGGTCGGTGAGGCACTGGTGATGTTCGCGCAGAACTCTAGGTTGAAGGCGATGAACTCGCCGCCCGCGGGGCTCGCCACCAAGGGGTCGAGCTTGAGTTTCCAATCCCCCTGAATCTCTTTCCCGTTAAATGCGCTCAGGGGCCGGTTGGGCTTGCGGAGACGTCCGTCGATAGGGAGAGGGTCGCAGTTGTTCTCGAGTGGAGCTTCGTCGTCGTAGCCCGAGACGAGGAGTCCGCCGCCGCAGCGCCGATTATAGAGCCGCACCTCGGTGGCGTCGGGACTAATTAGCGAGACGACCAAGTTGTTGACACCACCGCCGAATCGAATGTTGACCAGGGGTACATTGATGTCGCTGACGTCACCCGAGGCCGTTACGGGCACTGTGACGACGACTGGAGTGGTCGAGTTGCCGGGTATCCCGAAGCCCGACTCGTTTTTGAATTCGAGGCACTCCGCCGCGAACGTGTGGAATGCGTTGATGGGGACGTCGAGGTACTCGCCGCACCGCGTCCGGGGGACGACGCGCCAGAAATACACGGTGTTCGGCTCGAGGAGGAAGCCCAGCTGGTCACCCGTCGGGTCGGGCTCAGTAATTTCGAAAGTGCCCGGGCCAAAGTTCGGGTCGGGGTTAACCTGCACCACGTAGTCGGTGGCTCGGCGCGATGGCGTGAACGAGAAGGTTGGAAGTCCGCTGAGGCCCGACTCGCTGTTAGCGGGACCCCCGAGGCGCAAATCACTGAAGTTATCGCTCACGCGATCGAAGGTGATCGTACGCGTCGCAGTTTCTGCGCCCTCGGCGGTAGCGACCACGGTGACGGTCACGACGGTTGTCTCGTCGAAGGCACTAAAGTCGGCCAACAACCTGGCTTTCTCACCAGGCTGAAGTGTCGTGCGCGACAGCTCGACGTTTACACCGTCGGGTAGGTCACCCGTCACCGACAGGGAGATTGGCTTGTCATAGTTCAGGAGAGAACCAGTGAACAGTTCGATCGACGCGGTGTCCGCGGCGCAGATGAACGTCGTCTCGGCTGAAGGCGCAAAGCTGAAGCCCGGAACGGTCGGCGTGATGATCTTGAAGGTCGCCGGAGAGACCGCGTAGAAGATGTTTCCGATCGGGCGCACCATAATACGAGCGTTCACGGTCTCGATGCCCGGAAGCAGCACGCCCTCCGTCCCGTCGTTAGGGGTGCTCGCCGAGAGCACGGTGGGGAAGGTCTGCCCGCCGTTTGTCGACAGGAGGATCTCGACGTTCTGAGCATTGATGGTGCCGGCGTTGGTCCCGGCCACGTCCCAGGTCACGGTGACAAAGTCCGACGAGGCATACTGCGTCGCTGCCGATGCCTGGCTCGTCACCAGGAAAGGCCCCGCCGTAGCGTCGACCTTGAGGCCGACCTCCGCCCAGGTCGTTCCGCCTCCGACGACCTTGCGGTCGCGGGCCGTGAGCCGAAAGGTGAGGTCGCGACTAAAGCGTGGCAGCTGCTCCTCGCAGTCGTTGCGCGATCCGGCCAGTACAGTATTGAGGTCGGGCAGGTAGCGGACATTGCCGCGGGTGCTCGGCGAGAGACTCCGGAACAGCGGCGTTTCGTCGCGTTGCTCGCAGAGGTCCACCGCGGCGCCCAGATCATACTGCTCCCAGGTATACAGCAGCACTTCGTCGTCGGCGTCGGTTGCCGAGCCGCGCAGCACGAACGGGGTCCGCCCCGGGATCGTGAGTCCGTTGATCCCAGGCGCGGTGACCTCGGGTAGCTCGTTGGCAACAGGGATTACCTCGGCGCAAGAGGAGCCGAGCGGGCCCTGCAGAAAATTAACGAACTGCTCGATCGACCGCACGTGGTAATAGATGTTGTCCCCCTTCGGGCTCACATTGTTGTTTACCCCACAGGAACCCTGGTAGCTCATAATCGTGGAGCCACTACCGGGCTCGAAGGCCGATCCGCCTGCACGCTGGTCGTCGGCGGTCGGACAGTTGTTCCACGTGTGGCTGACGCTGAACTGGTGGGCGAACTCGTGCGCCATGACGTTTTCGACGATGCGCCGCAGACCGGCGTAGTGACACGTTACGCCACGGGCCTTGCTCGTCGCGCACGCACGTCCCGCGGCGATGCCACCGACACCTCCGCTACAACCATTCGTAAAGACGTGCCCGATGTCGTACTGGTCCGGCGGTATCCGGCTGTTGATGGCTGCTTCGTTCTCATCCAGCATGTTGCCCCCGTTGTCCGCGGCCAGGTAGGGGTCGGTACCGGCGTTGAGGAAAATCAAGAGGTCGTTATCCGGGTGAAGTTCGAACTCCACGGCTACCTCACGTACCGTAATGGCGTTGAGGATGTTGAGCGACTCGGCGAAGGCTTCGTTGACGGAGGCGATGGTCCCGCCGTAACGCTGTCCAAACTCCCCCGTACAGGCGAGTGCCAGGATGTACTTCCGCTTCTGGACTGGGGCCTTCGCCCCTGCCGCAACCTTGCTCTTACCACCGGCGAAAGCAGCAAGCTCGAGGGCAGCGGCTACATCGTCGGCTGGGGAGTACCCACAGGTAGGCGTGGGGAGGCTGCTGTCCTCGTCATTAACGTAGGACAAGAGGGCCTCGCCCGCGCCATCGGCCTCGATCTGCCAACTGCCAGCCTCACTCATCACATAGGCGTTGATCCCGCGGGAGGTCTGCGTGATGGCTGCGATCTGCCCCGTGGCGACATCGAAACCACGATACGTTCGGATCTCGGGGTAGCGGGCCTGCATCTCGGGCGAGAAGACCGAGGCCTCACGAAGTTCGAGGACGCTCGTCTCACCGGTAGGGGCGGGGACGGCAAGGCGGAAGGAGGCTTTACCTTTCGGCAAAACGACCGCCTCACGTACTGTCAGAATCTGCTTCTTCGCTCCTTTTGCACTGCCTTCTAGCGTGTAAGGACTGTAGGTCTGGGCGGCGAGCGTGCCGACGAGAAAAAACAGCGAGAGCACGAGGCTCACGAGTCGAGTAAAAACAAGTGACATAAGGTTGGCTTGAGATTGGAGTTGGGGGGGGGGCTCCTGCGAGAACGCCCATGATGCCGCGGCAAATTAGCATCTATCCACTTTGTACTAGGTCGCCTAGGACTCATATCGACACACAATGTCGACCAAGGGCCTAAATCGTCCGCTGAACCGGTGCTAGAACACGGCCTGTAGTTGGGCCTGTCCGGTATGGACCACGCGTCCCCCCCCGAGCTGGCGCCCGTCGTAGCGTAGCGACAGCTGCAGGGCACGCCCCAGTTGCTGGTCGGTGGTTAGGCTCCACACCCAACTCTCGCCCGGACGGAGGCCTTCCAGCAGCGCGAAGCCCAACGGGGAGTTGACATCTCCCTCGAAGGTCTGCACGATCCGTTCGACACTGCCCCGCAGCGTGGCCCCGGCGAGCGGAGAGCGTCGCTCCGACCCCGGAGGTAGTTCTTTGAAGCGCAGGTCCGTCACGAGTTTTGCGCTCGACGCGACTACGCTCTCGACGCCACCCGGATTGCGACCCCGTCGGTAGCCCCCCGACAGCTCGGCCCGTAGCTCGGGCGTCGGTTGGTAGCTCACGCTCGGAATGAGGTCCTCCGACAAAATCGTGAAGTTGCGCTGAGCGAGGGCCTCACTTTCCGAGCGCCGCAACTCCCGCTCGATGGCTACCCCGAGTCGCCAGGCGTCCCCGAGGGGTTGCTGAAGGCGGAGCGCCTGGCCGCTCGTGCGGTTGAGTTGGAGTCCCTGGAGGGAGATGCCGCGCACGGCGACCTGTCGGTACTCGAACTCGGCGCGAAAGGCATCGCGGTTGCGGTTAAAGTACAGAGCGTTGCGCCATCCGAGATCGTCGCCGACAACGGTAGTGTCCTGCCGCCCGATATTGGTTGCGAAAAGCCGCGCATAGCCCGTGGACTGGAGGGCACGTCTTTTGAGGTTGGCATTTGCGCTTGCGCTAAAACGTTTCCACCAGGCCGCATCGGCCCCGCGGAGGCGACCGGGGTCGACGTCGATGCCCTGTGTCACGGTGAGCGTATTGGTGGCGACGAAGTCGTCGGTGAGCAAGACCGTCCGGAGGTAGGCGGCGCTGTCGGCGAAGACCGCCACTTCAAATTCATCGAGCTGCTCCACGCCGTCACCGTTGTAGTCCTTCCAGACGTACTCGCCGAGGCCGGACTGGACGCGCAAATACTGGATCGACACGCGGCGCTCCTGTCCGCTACCTGCCTCCACGAGGCTCTGCGTCCGAATCCACCCCTGCCGCGCCGAGGTAAACCGGTGATTGAGTCGCCCGAGGTAAAAGTTGCGCGGCGTCATGCGGGAACTCGTGGCGCCGCTCCCCTGGTCGGTGTTGCGGTAGCTCGCTGTCAGCTCGAGGCGATTGCGGAGGGTAGCCGGGTTGGCGACCTGAAGGTCGATCTGGTGGTTGGTACCCTCGTTGACGGCGGCGGCCCCGGCCACCGTCAGCAGGTCGCGGCGACCGGTATAGGTCACGGACTGTGTCCAAGCGCTATCGCCGCTGGCTCGCAGGCTCGACGCGGACCACTCGAAAATGGTCCGGTCGGCGGTAGAGCGGTCGTCCCGGACTAGATCGTAGTTCTCGCTTGTGGTCCGCGAGGCGCTAGCGGCGTGATTCCAAACGGGGCCAGCGTGTCGCAGTTCGGCGCTGAGGCGCGACTGGCCGGTTTGCTGCTGGTCGACCTGCCCGACGTTGCGTTCGGCGGTGAGCAGATCGCCAGCGTGAGTGGCCGTGAGCTTGCCCCGGCGGTAGACGGTGCGCCAGTTTTGGCGAAAGCCTCGGTAAGTGTCCCCCTGTCGGTAGGCGTCGAGCCCGTAGCCGAGCTCAAAGGCTTTAGTGGACAGCCCGATGCGACCGCCGGCTAACACATCGCCCCCGGGTTCGGCGGTCGGCTGTGCGGAGAGGGCCCCGAGGTTCCAGAGCCGTCGGAACTCTGCGGCCCGCCACGGGGCGATCGCCTCGAAGCCATCACCGGTTACCTCGCCGTAGCCGCGCAAGGACAGAGTAGCTGCGCCGAGTCGGCGTGCGTGGACGCCGTTGAGGTAGCCGGCGAAGGCCTGCGCCGCGCCGGGGCTGTAGCGGTTGAGGTCGTTGCTGTTGAGCGCCACCTCGAAATCGAGCGCCGAGACACTGTCGATGCGGTACTCGCCCCCGAGCGTGAGCAAGCGCAGGCTGCGGGGTGTTTGAACGAGCCGCTGGGGGGAGTAGCGCCCCTGAGATCGACAGTCGGCGTCGCGCGGCACGAACCGAAAGGTGGCCCCGTTGGCGCTGCTGCCGAACGCGAGTTCGTAGTCGCCGTTGCCCTGGCCTACGTCCGTAAAGTTGACGATGAAAGTTTGAAGGTTTTCGCGGGTGGTGTCGGCGAGAACCCAAATGGGCAAGGTGTCGCGGCCGCACTCCGAGGTGTCGATGCGGCGGAGGTACTGTACGGGGTTGGCACTGCCGTCGGCGTCGACGGGGATGGGCGAGGGCACGAGCGTGCCGCCGCGGCTGCCGTCGCTCATCGCGAGGATGCGTTGTGCCTCGTTGGAAAGCGCGGAGCCGCTCCGCCGCAAGCCGTCCTGTTGCTGCAAGCCTTGTACGCGCAGCCGCACCGGGCCGAGCTGGTACTCCGCATCGGCACTGGCGAGCGTGCGGAGATACTCGCGGTCGGAGTATTCGTACTCGACGATGATGCGCTGGAAGCGGTTGACGAGGAGGCGCGGCATGAAGGTGACCTCGCCACGGTTGTAGTCGATGATGTAGTCGCGGTCGATGCCCCGCTCGAGGAGGCGACCGTCGAGAAAGACGCGCTCGGTACCGGCGAGTACGATCACGAAAGGTTCGCCGCGGGCTCCCGTCAGGCGGTAGGGGCCTTGGTTGCCGTCTGCGACGGGCAATTGAATGCGCTGGAAGTCGCCACGGGTTGCGGCCACGCTGGCCTGCCCGCCGTAGCCCTTCTCCTCCTGGGCATCGAAGCGGTAGCTGAGACCTTGAAGATTTTTGTCGAAGCGGATGAAGTGGCCGGCGTTGCTGCGTAGGGTATAGTCCCCGGCGGTGATACTGTGCGGCGCCTTCGCGACGGTCACGAAGATGCGGTCGAACTCGCGGAGCTGTACCGTATTGCCCTCTGGCTGTAGCGGGATGTTCTGGTCGGATACCACCGCCGCCACCGTGAGGCCGTCGCCCAGGTCGCCGTTGAGTTGGAGGTCGAGCCGGGAGTCGAGCACGAGGTTCTGGCTGTTGCCAAACCGCAAACCCCGCCCGAAGACACCGCTGTAGTCAACGTCGCCAAATTCGCGTTGGAAGCTGGCGATCGAGATGGCGCGATCGGCGTCGTCGAAGGTGAACGTCGGGCGATCGTAGGTGAGTAAGACAGAATCGAACGTCGACTGGCGACCCCGCAGCCGAGTGTCGAAGCGGCGAAAGCGCCACCTTACGAAAGTAGCGGTGTCGCCAGCCGCTCCGGGGCTCTCGGAGGTAGGCCCGGCGATCCTCTAAGACGATCGAAAGACTCTCGCCCCCGGCACTGAAAGCCTGTAGCGTGTGCGTAAAGAGAAAGCCGGGTGGCCACCTTAGGGTATCGGTCGGCCGAAGTAAAGTATCGACGAGATTGGAGAGCGACGCGACGCCAGGCGTCGATTGCGCCTCGGCACGCCCGGCGACCCCGCCGACGATACCGCAGAGCACGAGGCCCATCCATAAACGCCGCCACATCACCACAGCCGCTAAACGTACGTCTGGCTAGATTGGTGCCACCCGTCGCTGGGTGATGCTGTCGTGAATGAGACGCGCACAATCTTCCCAGTTTGGGGCATTTCATAGCACGGCACGATTGCTGAGCTTTGTCAACCTGCGCGGAGGCCCCCGGCCGTAAGGACATCACACAGACACACACTCGCAACACATCCGCAATGCTGAAGCCTGCTCTTCGCTACCACCCCCGCCCCACGTCCACTTCAATCTTTGTTCTACTCGCTGGTCTGACGCTCGGCTTCGCGACCGGCTCCGCACAAGACATAGAGTACCGACAGATCAACGGCGCGGGCAACCACGCCACTCAACCTGGCTGGGGCGCGAGCCACGACACGCTCGTCAACAGTTGTCGCACCAACTTCTCGGATGGGTTCAGTGCCCCCGCAGGAACTGATCTGCCTAATCCGAGGGTTTTGTCGAATGTGCTGTTCCGCCAGGTCGCCGACATGCCGAGCCCGCAGAACCTAAACGATCTTTTCTGGGCCTTCGGCCAATTCCTCGACCACGACATCGTGCTCACGCACAACTCCGAGACGGAGGCCCTGCCGATTAGTATCCCGATGGGGGACGCCATGTTCGACCCCAGCCGCACCGGCACCGTGATGCTGCCGATGATGCGCTCGGCACCGATGGGTGGCGACGACGCTGGCGTGCGGCGCTACGCCAACGAGATCACGGCCTTCATCGACGGGTCGGCGGTGTACGGGGAGTCTGTTGCCCGGGCGGCTTGGCTGCGGAGCTACCGCGGCGGCAAGCTCCGGGTCTCGGCGGGAAACCTGCCGCCGTTTAATACCCTGACCGGTGAGTTCGGTGGTCCGGTCGACGTCAATGCCCCGGCGATGGACGGTATGCGCTCGCCTACGCAGCGCGTCATGGTGTGCGGAGATGTACGAGCCAACGAGAACTCCCTGCTGGCGAGCGTACATACGCTGTGGCTCCGTGAGCACAACTGGCTGTGCGATTCGCTCGCTACCGCAAACCCCACCCTCGACGACGAAGCCCTCTACCAGGCGGCGCGGCGGCTCCTCATCGCAGAGCTACAGCAAGTCGTCTACGGGGAGTGGCTCCCGCTGCTGGGCATCGACCTCGGGGACGACGTGACCTACGACGCGACGGTGCATCCGGGTATCGCCAACGAGTTCGCCGCAGCGGGATTTCGTTTTGGGCACTCCTTGGTCGGCGGCAATCTAGTGCTCGTTGACGAGCGCGGTGCCGCCTTGCCCAACTCGCCCCTGGCCCTCCGGGAGGTTTTCTTTGACCCGGTGGCCGTCGTCCAACGCAATGGCGTCGGCGCTCTCCTCCGTGGGGCGGCGACCCACCGGCAGCAGACCCTCGACATCCACGTCGTCGAAGACTTGCGCAGCTTTCTCTTTGGTGCTCCTGGGCAGGGGGGCATGGACCTCGTCGCCATCAATATCAATCGCGGACGCGACCGCGGACTGGCGGGCTTCGGGGCCGTGCGCAACGACCTTGGCCTCGTGCCGCTGACCTCGTTCGAAGCACTGACCGGCGAGACGCTAGTCGCGGCACGGTTGCGTGAGTTCTACGGGAGCGTTGAGCGGATGGACCCGTGGGTCGGGATGCTCTCGGAGCGTCGCGACGGCGTACTCGGCACCACGCTGCGCACGATGCTCACCGAGCAGTTCCGCCGCTTGCGTGCTGGCGACCGTCTCTTCTCCGCGCACGCCGGCAACCTCGACGCGGCAGAGCGCGCGTGGGCCAGGCAGCAGACGCTCGCTCGCGTCATGGCGCGCAGTTCGGACATCCACATCGGGACTCGCAGCTTCGAGGCGTCGTCGTTGGTAGGGCTGGCTTTCGCCAAAACCAATCGCGCCGAGCCCATCCAGGCTAGCGTGGCGGGTTCGACCCTGCGAGTGTCGGGATCGGCGCAGTCGGTACGCCAGGTAAGTTTAGTGGATGTCGTCGGACGGACAATCGCTGCGTGGACTCCCGAGCGGGATGGTTTTGACGCAAGTCGTGAACGATGGGAGCTTGCCCTGCCGCTACAAACTTCTACTGTACCAGCAGGTACGTATGCCTGTCGTGTCGACAGTGAGCGCGGCGTGTCATCGGCACTGGTGCAGGTCTTGCGATAAAGTGTAACTTACCCTCCACGTGTGCGTATGGCCGAAGGCATTGTTTGGCACGAAATTTAAGCCATTCGGGGTAGAAACACTTCTTCCCATGTCGATTACCGAAACCATCAACGTCCTTATCGCCGAGGACCACCAAATCTTCGCCGAGGGGCTGAAGTCCGTCCTCGAAGGCAGCCGCCAGTTCCGCATCAAGGTCGTCGCCGAGGAGACCTCCGGCGAGAAACTCCCCGACGTGGTGGCCGCGACGAAGCCCGATGTCATCCTGCTCGACCTCAACCTCTCCGGCGAGGATGGCCTGCTGCTGCTGCCGCGCATCAAGCGCGAGAACCGTGGCGTGCGCGTCATCGTGCTCACGATGTACGACGACCCGAAGATCGTCGCCGCAGCCTTTAAGGCGGGTGCAAATGGCTACGTGTTAAAGGGCTACGCGATCCAAGACCTCTTCAAAGCGATCGAGTCCGTGATGCAGGGTGAGGAGTACATCGGGCAGGGGGTAGACGCGCCCACCGAGCGCACCGACATGCCGACCTCCCTCACCGTGCACCAGTACGCTGATCGCTTTACGAAGCGCTACCAGCTTACCAAGCGCGAGATCGAAGTCCTCAAGCTCATCACGCAGGCCCTCAGCAACAAGGAGATCGCCCGCGAACTCTACATCTCCGATCAGACCGTGAGCGTGCACCGCAAGAATATTATGCGCAAGCTCGGTGTCAACAACACTGCCGGCCTGCTGGCAATCGTGTACTCGGACGGCGTCGGCTAAAAGATCGGTTGTTTTAGACATCAGTTCGCGATTGGGTAAGTACCCAACATTACAGTAATAACAATTAAATATGTCTCACAAGCACGTGTTGCTAGCCGAGGACGATGCCGCCGAGCGCCTCATGATCTGTGACGCCTTTGCGGCCGTAGACCCGGCGACGAAGTTTACCTGCGTGACAACTGCCCAGGAAGTGGTCGACTACATGAGCGGAGACGGCGTGTACGATTTGTCCTTCGCGCTCATCGACCTACACCTCGCCGACGGCGGTGGGCAGGAACTGCTTCGCCAGTTGAGCGAGAACCCGCAGATGCGGATGCTTCCCGTGATTGTCTTTAGCGGCACGACCGACGCCGAGGACGTCATCAGGTGCTACAACTCCGGGGCGAGTGCCTTCGTGAGTAAGCCCGACGACATGGAGGGCTATCAGCGGGCAGCCAAGGCCATGAGCGACTTCTGGTTGGACATCAACGTGACCGCCAAGGCCGAAGTAAGTTTATTCTAATGATGAAGCACTTCGTTAACCACTTAATCAAAGGCGCGCACGTAAGCTACTGCGTCCTCGTCGCCAAGCTCATCAATCACCTCGATAGCCTAGACCGGTGGGAGGCGTAGGCTCGACTTGAGGCCTTCCAGACCACGTCGCTTCAGCGGAGATTTCCCGAAGACGCGCCCAAAGGCCTCCTCGGTCATGGCCTGCCAGTCGGCGTGGCCCATAGTGGCCAGCTCTACACTCGGCGCAAAGGCGGGCTCCTGGTGGGGCTTCGCGAAGCGGTTCCACGGACACACCTCCTGACAGATGTCGCAGCCGAAGATCCAGCCGTCGAGCGGGTCGCCGCCGCTTGGGCTTTCGCCAAAACCTGCCGGTAGCGCGTCTTTGAGTTCGATCGTGAGGTAAGAGATGCAGCGCCCGGCGTCGAGCAGATAGCCCTCCTGTGCAATCGCATCGGTCGGGCAGGCGTCAATACACTTGCGGCAGGTGCCGCAGAAGTCGCGTACCGGCGGATCGGGCTCGAGCTCGAGGTCGATGATGAGTTCGCAGAGGAAAAAGTAGCTACCGGAGTCGCGTCGAAGCAAGAGCGTATTCTTTCCGAGCCAACCCTGGCCTGCGCGCTCGGCCCACTGCCGCTCCAGGACGGGGGCGGAGTCCACGAAGACGCGGCCTTCGACGGCGCCATACAGTTCGCGGATCTTGTTGAGTAGTGCCTTGCCCTTCTTGCGC
This sequence comes from Lewinellaceae bacterium, assembly GCA_963837005.1. GTDB lineage: Bacteria > Bacteroidota > Bacteroidia > Chitinophagales > Saprospiraceae > CALDTK01. The sequence continues at coordinate 179,258 of CAWIMC010000018.1, read as the reverse complement.
ACCACTGAGTGGTAGTCCTCCCCGTAGGCGTAACGCGCGACCTTCGGGTTTTGCCGCGAAGGCGAATCATCTTCCGGGAAGTAGTTGTAGCCCAGCACGACGACCGTCTTGGCGCCGGGCACCAGCTTGGTCGGGTCTACGCGTAGGTCGAAGTGATTGGCCATGTACCCCATCCCGGCGTGGAGGCCGAGGTTGAGCCAGTCCTCGAGCTGCCGCGCCTCCGGCTCCATGAACTCGGCGCGGGCCACGCCGCAGAACGCGAAGCCGAGGTCGAGGGCGGCGGATTTGAGGGGCCGAGCGTCGGTCATTTAAATTTTACCTAAGCGGTCGCGTACGTATAGTCACGGGCAAGCTCAGTAGGGTAGCTTCCTTCGCGTATCCATGAAACTCAAGATCTGGATAGTTTTTTCTTCGACTATGTAGGTCAAGTAGTACTGCCTGATGACCACGAGTCGCCTTGCGTGCCGGCCGCCTTTCGATGCCGCCGGTATGTACATGCCGAGTTTTGGGAACTCACCGATCAAGTCGGAAGCATGAAACGCGGCCGCGGCCACTCTTCGAGCATATCGTTGGTTTGGCGATGCGTAGAAGTCCGTGATCTCGTTGAGTTCGCGGAGCGCCGCGCTCGACCAGACGACCCGGGTCAAAGTCCGAACCGCGCCCGGGCCTCCTCGATGCTGATGCCCTCGCCGGGGACCTGTACACGGAGGCGCTCTCTGATCTCGGAAAGGAAGAGGAGTTCGTCGATCAGCTCGCCAATCACGAAGCTCTCCGGTAGGATCTCCAAGGTCTTCGCCACTTCCTCGCGGCTGAAGGTCATTTTGTCGTCTTCGGCGCGAAGAGCCTCTCGGGCTTCTTCTAAGGTAGTGGGGGCGGCTAGCGTGCTCATAGGTGCAAGGTAGGCTGGGACAGCCTACTCTGTGGCTCGGCCGTCAACTCCCTAAACTCTAGCATTCGTGCGGAGGACATTCGGAATCGCCGAACTCGTAGTTGCTATGACAGATAAGGCGTAAAGCTTTGAGGAAAATATCTCTAGGTCGATCCATACTTCAGCCGGAGGATATAGGCAATCGACGGCTCCTCGGCATCGAGGACGTAGGTCAGCTTGTACCTGCGGATTAGCACCTCGCGGAGGAGTGGATTTTGGCCGTCGACGACGGCCCTGCCGAGGTATGGATTTCCGGGGAGTGCCGTCTCGATGATGGAGATTTCCAACAGCATTCTCTCTCCGTATTTGACGCTGTGCTCGCGGAAATACCGAAGCATGTCGAGCAAGTCCTCGTTGGCCTCGGTAGGTCCATTCGACGTCGATCACGGTGCCGTGCCGTCCAGGATGGCCCTGGCGGAAGCCATTACCTCCGCGTGTGGAATCGTCTCGCCCCGCTCGGCCTGGGCAATGCCTTCGTCGATCTCGGCGAGGTAGATCAGTCTCTCGACTAGGTCATCGAGGGTGAAGCTCTCGGGGAGATGATCGATCACGGCTCTAACGCGGACTTTGTTTAGCGTGAGAGCGGGACTGAGTTGGGGGATAGGTTCGTACTCCGAGGTTTGTCCTAGCGGTGGCGGCGCCTGCAGGTTCTCGGCCACCATGCTGCTTGCGTTGCTCATGGAGCGTAAGCTACGCCGGGCCTTTACGTATTCAGCGCCCCACAGACACTGATCGTCTGTCCGTTCACGTAGCTGCTCAGGTCACTCCCCAGGAAGACACACACGTCGGCCACCTCGCGCGCCTCGCCGAGTCTGCGCATCGGGATGGCGTCGAGGAAGCCCTGCTTAGTCTTGTCGTCGAGGACGCCCGTCATCTCCGTGGCGATGAAGCCCGGGGCCACGGCGTTGCAGCGGATGTTGCGCGAGCCGACCTCCTTGGCGATCGATTTTGAGAAGCCGAAGATCCCGGCCTTCGACGCGGCGTAGTTGGCCTGCCCGGCGTTGCCGAAGTCGCCGACCACGGAGCTCATGTTGATGATCGAGCCGGACCGCGCCTTCATCATCGGTCGCAGGACGTGCTTGGTGAGGTTGAAGACCGACTTGAGGTTGGTGTGTACGACCTCGTCCCACTGCTGCTCCGACATACGCAGCATGAGGTTGTCGCGCGTGATGCCCGCGTTGTTGACGAGGACGTCGATGGTCCCGAAGGCGGCTATTACTTCGGTAATGAGGTGTTCCGCTTCCGCAAAACTTGCCGCGTCGCTTTTGTAGGCGGTGACTTTACCGTCACCATACTCGGCGTTCAATTCGGCCACGAGGGCATTGGCTCTCTTGGCAGAACTAGCGTAGGTAAACGCGACACGCGCGCTCTCGGCTACGAAACGGCGCACGATGGCCTCACCGATGCCGCGGGAGCCGCCGGTGATGAGGGCGGTTTTGTCGGAGAGGAGAGGCATCATGTGTAGGTTTTGAGGTTGGGGCAAATAAACGACGGTAAGCGGGACGTGCGGGGACGTGTTCGACGAGTTCTGCTCCAGCAATAAGCCCGCAGCGCAGCACGACAAGCAGGCCACCCAGGGGCGCGTTCGACGAGCTCTGCTCGCGCGCCCACGGCCCGCCCAGAGCCCGTAGGCGTATGCGGTGCGAGCAGAGCTCGTCGAACACCGCCAGGAAGCCCCGTCACGTGGTTGCTAAAGTCAAGCTGTGCTGCACGACAGACAGGCCACCCAGGGGCGCGTTCGACGAGCTCTGCTCGCGCGCCCACGGCCCCCTGAGCCCGTAGGCGTATGCGGTGCGAGCAGAGCTCGTCGAACACCGCCAGGAGCCCCGTCACGTGGTTGCTAAAGTCAAGCTGTGCTCACGACAGACAGGCCACCCAGGGGCGCGTTCGACGAGCTCTGCTCGCGCGCCCACGGCCCCCCCCGAGCCCGTAGGCGTATGCGGTGCGAGCAGAGCTCGTCGAACACCGCCAGGAGCCCCGTCACGTGGTTGCTAAAGTTGAGCAGCGCAGCACGACAGACAGGCCACCCAGGGGCGCGTTCGACGAGCTCTGCTCGCGCGCCCACGGCCCCCTGAGCCCGTAGGCGTATGCGGTGCGAGCAACGACCCAATAGGATAGGGCCACGCTGGCAAGTCGTCGACCACCGCCAGGAGTCGTCTAACGTCCACAGTACTACCGCAACACCAACCCATCATACGCCACCCGCGCCACAGCCTCCAGCCTCGCCTCCAGATCCCTGTGCCGTGGCGCCAGATGACTCATGTGGATGAAGTAGGTACGGTCGGCGTCGATCGTTTTGGCGAAAGCCGCCGCCTCCTCGATGGACATGTGGCTGTGGTGCCCGTAATCGTGAAGGGCACTCGTGACGAGGACATCGAGCTCGGAGAGGGCGGCCAAGGTCTCGCTCGGGACCGCCTTCACGTCGGTGAGGTAAGCCATGCCGCTTACGCGAAAACCCAAGATCGGTAAGGGGCCGTGCATGACACGCAGCGGCATGATTGGCGGGAGGCTGCCGACGTTGATCGGCTGCCCAGGATACAGATCGCGCAACTCGAACTCCGGGGCGCCGGGGTAGTGCTGCTCCGCAAAAGCGTAGGCGAAGCGCTCGCGGATCTCGGCCTGGACGCGTGGCTCGGCGTACACCAGGAAGGGCTTGCGCTGGCGGAAGATGAACGGCCGGAGGTCGTCGAGCCCGATGATGTGGTCGTTGTGCTCGTGCGTGATGAGGACCGCGTCCAGTTGCGTGGTGCCGGCCCGGAGGAGCTGTTGACGCACGTCGGGTCCGCAGTCGATGAGGACGCTCGTGAGGCCGTCGGAGAAGAGCCCCGCGCAGCGAAATCGCTTGTCGCGCGGATCGGGGCTGCGGCACACCGCACACCCGCACCCAATGACGGGGACCCCCTGCGAGGTGCCCGTCCCGAGCATCGTGAGACTTAGGCCAGCGGCTACGATGGCTGGACGGTTTGGAGGCCTTCGGAGATGTCGCGCAAGGTAGACAGGCGGGCCGCGGCGTCGAAAAACTTGTTGACGATCACGACTTTGCGCTCGTGTACGACGCAGTAGCCCGCGCGAAAATGACCGCGCTCGTAGCGGAGTTCGTAGCCTGCGTCGCGCAGTTCGTCTTCGAGTAGGGCCAAGGCCCGCTTGTCGGATGGCATAGGGGGCTAAAGATGCGACGCGTGCGTTTGGCGCGGTCCTATCTTCGCCGGTGATGCGGAGACTTTTGCAAACGGCCGTCGTGCTAGGGATACTGTTGGGGAATGTGGGCGCGGCGTGGGCGCAGACCTTTCGCGGCTATGTGACCGGTGGGGCCATCGCGAGCCAGTTGGACGGAGACGCGCTGGCGGGGTACAATCGCCTCGGCTTGCTCGGCGGGGTAGGCGTATGGTACGACCTGTCCGACAAGTGGCGCAGTTCGCTCGCGTTCGCCTACGCACCTAACGGCAGCCGCGCCAACGGCAGAGAGTCTCAGCGGACCTCGGGCCCAGGTACCTTTAGCGAGATCAAACTCAACTACGTGGCTGTCCCGGTGCACTTGCACTACATGGACTGGCTCAGCGACGACGAAGTGTACTACCGGCTCGAGTTTGTAGCAGGGATCGAGTACCGCCGCCTCATCAGTACGGAGACACTTAACGGGGTCGGGGTCGACATCTCTGATGCGTTCAACTACCGCCCCAATGGGCTCGGCTTTAACCTCGGAGCGTACTACAGCCTGCGGGAGCGGACGGCTATCGGGGCGTTTCACCGCTGGGGGATCTTGAACGCGAATGAGCGAACTGGCACACCTCTCCTGAGCAAACAACTGTCGCTCAGCTTGAGGCAAGCGTTTTAAGCGTAGACCTTTGATGTCGATTCTTGCGTACACGACGGCGGCCCCTGATCCGCCATCAGCAAAGCGATTGCCCCTTTTTCTTCTGATGTCTTACTCCTGCCTATGAAGTTTTTGCCGTTTTGTCTGCTCGTGCTGCTCTACTGCTGTAAGACGGATACCCCGCCAGCGGACGAGCAGTTGGTCGAGGCCGAGACCGCGACGACGGAGGTCTTCGACTACAGCGGTGGGTTTCCGCCCTTGCCCGCTGCGCAACTCCAGCGCCTGCGCGACAGCGTGACCTACATCGACTACCTCTTTTACGAGCAAGCGTTTAGTATGAGCATGGACGAGCGCGCCGGCATCGAGTATGCCCTGGCGGGAGTCTCCGAGGCCGCGCCGAAGGTGACGGCCCCGTGCCCAGCCATCGGGCGGGTGTTCTACAAGATCGGCGGGCGGACCATCGAGGAGGCGGACATCCACTTTGCGGCGGGGTGTACCTACCTCGCCTTCGTCGGTGCCGACAAGCGCCCCGCCTACGGGAATGCCTTTACGGAGCAGGGGAAGAGCTTTTTTAATGGGCAGTTTTCGCAGCTCGTCCCTGATTTCCAAGCCATTGAGTAAGCCCCTCGCTGCCGTCGTCGACCTCGGCACCAATACGTTTCACTTGCTGATCGGGCGCGTGGCCGAAAGTGGCCTCATCGAGGAGGTGGAGCGACAGCGCCACTTCGTCAAAGTGGCGAGCGACGGCATCGACCGTATCGGCGAGGCGCCGTACGCGCGGGCCATCGAAGCCTGCGAGTCTATTGGCGAGGTGCTGGCGCGCTATCCCGATATTCCGAAGGTGGCCTTCGCGACGGCGGCCATGCGGACGGCGGACAATGGGCCACAACTCCGGCAGGCGCTTTCGGAGGCGCTCGGGGTCGAGATCCAGATCATCGACGGCGACCGGGAGGCGGGGCTCATCGCCAAGGCCGTGCTGGCCGCGCCGCTACCTCCCGCGGAGCATTATCTGATCATGGATATTGGCGGGGGCTCGGTGGAGTTTATTTTGACGGACGAGCGAGAGACGCTTTATCGCGAGAGCTTCCCGGTGGGGGCGCAGGTTTTGCGGAAGCGCTTTCATACCGAAGAGCCTTTCGCCGGACGGATCGCAAATCCTTCCGACGTGATGCAGGCTCCCCAGCCAGTTGCGCTCGTCGAATACCTAAGCGTGACACTTGCGCCAATGCTCAAGGCCTGCGAGGGTTTGAAAGTGCAGCTCGTCGGCTCTAGCGGGACCTTTGATGTGCTGGCAGATCTGTACGGACGAGTTTTGGCGCAAGCCGTCTGGACGCTCGACCCCGCTCAGGTGCGGCAGCTATTCACCGAAAGCGCCGGGATGACCGAGGCGGAGCGTTTTGCGGACACGCGTATCCCCGACGATCGCGCGGACATGATCGTGGTGGCGCTGGGGCTGATCGACTTCGTGATCGAGCGGCTGCCGCAGATACAGGTCGTGACCTGTGCGTATGCCCTGAAGGAGGGGGCGCTCATGGAACTGCTGGGGTGACAACCGCGTGCGACTTCTGCGGGTTTGCCGCACGTACTTACCATGGCTGAGACTCCGAAGAAATTTAGTTACGGCCTGCTGGGGCGCATCATCCGCGAGGCGCGTCCCTACCGTGGTCTGCTCATCATCTCCGCCGTGCTGGCCATCGCGTCGGCACCGATCTCGGCGGCGCGGCCCTACCTCGTGCAGCTGATGGTGGACGACTACATCATCAAGTTCGACCTCGAGGGCCTCAAGCGCATGACGCTGGTCGTGGTCGGCTTCACGATTTTGGAGGCGATCGTGCGGTATGCCTTTACGTACATCACCAATTGGCTCGGACAATCGGTGGTGCGGGATCTGCGCGACAAGGTCTTCCGGCACATCCTGAGTCTGCGGCTCACGTACTTCGACCGTACGCCGATCGGGACCTCGACCACGCGGACCATCAACGACATCCAGACCATCAACACGGTCTTTACCGAGGGCGGCGTGTCCATCATCGCGGACACGCTCGTGGTGGTGGTCGTGCTCGGGCTCATGCTCTCGATCGACTGGAAGCTGACGTTGGTGTGCCTAACGACGATCCCTTTACTGATCTGGGCGAGCTATCTGTTCAAGGAGGCGGTCAAGGAGTCGTTCCAGAATGTCCGCACGCAGATCGCGCGCATGAATGCCTTTTTGCAGGAGCGCATCTCCGGCATGGCGGCCGTGCAGGCGTTCAATGCCGAGCGCCAGGAGGCGGCGAAGTTCAAGGTCATCAACCGGGAGTACACCTCGGCCAATCTCCGCTCGATCTTCTACTACGCGATCTTCTTTCCCGTGGTGGAGATTTTGTCTGCGGCGAGCCTGGGCCTGATGGTCTGGTGGGGCGCGCGCGGCGTGATCAGCGGGGAGGTGAGCCTCGGGGTCCTGGTGGCCTTCCCGATCTACCTTAATATGCTGTTCCGGCCGATCAGGACGCTGGCCGACAAGTTCAATACGCTCCAGATGGGGTTGGTAGCGGCGGAGCGCGTCTTTGGCCTGCTCGATCGCGACGACAAGATTGAAGACACCGGAATGCTCGCGCCAGCCGAGATCGAGGGGGCTATCGAGTTCGACAACGTAACCTTCGCCTACGTCGAGGCCGAGTGGGTGCTGGAAGAGGTGAGTTTTAGCCTTGCGGCAAAACAGACCCTGGCGATCGTGGGGTCGACGGGATCGGGCAAGTCGACGATCATTAATTTGCTTAACCGCTTTTACGAGATTCAGCGCGGTGAGATCCGACTCGACGGCAAACCCTTGACGGACTACTCACTCGACTATCTCCGCTCGCGCCTCGCGATCGTGCTACAGGATGTCTTCCTTTTCGGCGGCACGGTGGCCGACAACATTACCCTGGCCGACGAATCGATCTCTCGCGAACGCGTCATCGAGGCGGCGCAGATGATCGGGGCACACGACTTCATCATGCGTTTGCCTGACGGCTACGACCACATCGTCCACGAGCGCGGGGCCACCCTGAGCATGGGCCAGCGACAGTTGATCAGCTTCGTGCGGGCGCTGGTCTTCAATCCGGACATCCTCATTCTCGACGAGGCCACCTCCTCGATCGACCCGGAGTCGGAGGCCGTCATCCAGTACGCGATCGAGAAGTTGATCGAGCGACGCACCTCCATCGTGATAGCTCACCGGCTAGCGACGATCCGACACGCGGACAAGATTTTGGTGCTCGACAAGGGTAGGGTAGTGGAATTCGGGACGCGCGAAGAGTTGCTGGCGATCGAGGACGGGTACTTCCGGGAGCTGTGGGAACTTCAGTACGTGGCGGCGTAGCGCGGACGTTCGGGTCGCTCCAGCGAGCGTCCGCACTGATTGTGCCGCGGACACTCGCTGGAGCGACCCGAACGTCCGCGTCGGGCGTTACTCCCTCGATGCTCAACCGCGCCCACATCGTCCGCCCGTCCATCGGCTCCGCCATCGTCGGACTGCTCGTCTTCCTTCTTTTCGTCTGGCTGCTCTTCAAGATGGCGGCCTTTGCCTTCAAGCTGCTGCTCTTTGCTGGGCCGCTGCTGTTGGTGGTGGCGTTTTTCATCGATCGGGCGACGGTGCTCGGGTTCTTCCGCTGGATCGGGGCTACGTTTCGGGAGGATCTGCTGCGGGGACTACTCTATGCAGTCGTGGCGGTGGTCGCCTACCCGCTGGTGTGTGGCTACCTCTTCGTCAAGGCGCTGCTCAAGCGCACGGTGCGCAGCAAGGTGGCCGATTTGCAGGAGCAGATGCGGCAGCGAGGCGGCTTTTCTGGTGCGGGTGGCCCGAGTCTAGGCCATGAGGACGATGGCTTCGACACTGTGCAGCGCGAGGGTGGAGTGGTGATCAAGATTCCGCGGGGCGAGTAGGCGCAGCCCAGCCCAGCCCGGCCCGGCCCAGCCCAGCCCGCCCGCCCAGCCCAGCCCGCCCGCCCAGCCCAACCCGCCCAGCCCAACCCGCCCAGCCCAACCCGCCCAGCCCAACCCGCCCAGCCCGGCTCGGGGCTCGGGGCGCTGGCGCTTCCTCTCGCCAGACTGGGCTGGCGAATGGCGGGCCTACCGGCCCGCTGCCTTCGACGCCCAGCCCGGCTCGGGGCGCTGGCGCTTCCCCGCGCCAGACTGGGCTGGCGAATGGCGGACCTGCCGGCCCGCTGCCTCCGACGTACAATTCTCAGTGGGCCGGTAGGTCCACCATTCGACAGGCCAGTCCACACGCCGAGGCCGCAGGCCGACAGCGGGCGGGCTGGGCTGGGCTGGGCTGGGCTGGGCTGGGCGGGCTGGGCTGGGCTTTCTAAGCTTTCAATGTCAATCGACGCGGACAGGGCGAGACGATACCTTGTGCCCTACGTGCTTACCTTCTTCAGTATCGCAGCCGTCGCGCTCGGCATCACCTACGCCGCTCTGCAGGGCTGGTTTTTGTACGGCTGGTCGCGCGTCCCGGTGCCACAGCGACGCGACCCTCGCCGCAGGTGGAGCATCGTGATTGCTGCACGCAACGAGGCACAACAACTCGATGACCATAGTTGGCACGGTCTGCTTAGTTCGCTTAGTCACGACTGGCAGAGTTTCGCACTTCGACACAGTGACTCGGGTAGCCCTTCATCACCGTACGAGGTCATCCTCGTCGATGACCATTCCACCGACGGTACCGCCGAGGTGGCGCGCCGCTTCCCGCACGTTCGAGTGCTGGTTTTGCCGGAAGGCCACGCTGGTAAAAAGGCAGCCCTCGCCTATGGCATATCCCAGGCAAGCGGCGACTGGATCGCAACCCTCGATGCCGATGTCCACCTCCGACAGGACTGGCTGCGTCACCTCGACGACGCTACCACCGGACAAGTCGCCGTCGCCGGTCCAGTAGCGCTCACCCCATATCCTGAGAACTCCTGGTTCCAACGCTGGCAGGCGCTCGACTTCGCGGGCATGATGGTCATTACGGGGGCCAGCCTGTGGCACGGGCGTTTCGTGATGGGCAATGGTGCCAATTTAGCTTTCGCCAAAACCGCCTACGAGGCCGTCGGCGGCTACGAGAGCCCTGATGGCTCGACGTCCGCGAGTGGGGATGACATGGTGCTGCTCGGCAAACTCACCGCGCGGTTTGCCGGGAGGGTCACTTTCGCCAAGGACCCGTACTGTATCGTATACACCTCCGCGAAGCCTACACTCCGCGGCTTCGTGCAACAGCGCTGGCGCTGGTCGGCCAAGACGGGGCTCAACCACCAACCCGCTCTTACCGTGACGTTGGCCTTCACGTGGGTCTTCCACGTCGGACTCCTCCTCGGCATCCCGATGGCCGCGGCCGGACTTTTGCCATGGCCGACACTCCTGGTCGCCTGGAGCCTAAAGCTCGTAGTGGATTTCGTGCTGCTGCGGGAGGCGGGCCGGATGTTTGGGGCGGGACGGTATCTAGACGGGACGTACCCCGTCCAATCCGTCCTGCATACGCTCTATGTAGCGGGCATTGGGACGCTGGCCTTGCTGCCTCTAGACTACGAGTGGAAGGGGCGGCGGCATAGGGTCTGATAGAAGGACGCAAACTTCGCAATGGAGCCGCACAGGCCGTAACTCCCCCTCCGTCACTGCCGCACCGCCCCCAAAAACTCCTCCTCCGTCATCACGGTTACCGAGCCCAAGGCCTCAGCCTTCTTGAGCTTGCTGCCCGCTTTTTCGCCGGCTACGAGAATGTCGAGCTTGGCGCTCACGCCACTCACGTTGCGCGCACCGGCGGCCTCGGCCAGCTCCTGAGCCTCCTTGCGGCCGATGCTGGTGAGTGTACCGGTGAAGAGGATCGTCTTGCCGGCGAAGGGGCCGTCGGCGTTGGGGACGGCTGGCTTGTCCTCGTCGGTCTGGCGCAGATTGACGCCGAGGGTGGCCAGCTCGTCGATCATCTGGCGATTGTGCTCCAGGGCCCACCAGGCCATCATGTTGTCGGCCACCGTCTGGCCCATGCCGTGAAGAGCGAGGTAGCGCTCCGAGGGCCACTCGGCCAGTTCGCGGACGTCGGTGATTTGTTCGGCCAACATCTTCGAGGCCGTCCGACCGACGTGGTGGATGCTCAAGGAGTACAGCAGCCGCTGGATTGGGTTGCCCTTCGCGGTTTCGATGGCGAGCCTCAGCTTTTCGATAGAACGCTCCTTGAAGCCCTCGAGGGCCAAAATCTCGTCGTACGGCAGGCGGTAGATATCTGGCAACCCCTGGATCCATCCGTTTTCGCGAAAGCGGACCAATTGCTTTTCGCCCAAACCATCGATGTCCATCGCATCTTTGGACACGTGGTGGATGAGCCGCGCCAGGACCTGCGCCGGGCAATCGTTGTTGACGCACAGCCACCGCGCTTCGCCTTCCGGCCGCACGATCGGCTCGGCGCACTCCGGACAGCGCTCTGGCCACCGCACCGCCGTCTGCGTCCCGTCGCGGTATTCCGGCAAACTCTTCACGATGTACGGAATCACGTCGCCCGCCCGCTCGACGAGCACCTTATCGCCAATGAGCAAGTCCTTGTCGCGAATGAAGTCCTCGTTGTGTAAGCTCACGTTGCTCACCGTCACACCAGCGAGAGCTACAGGGCTGATGCGCGCTACCGGCGTCACGGAGCCAATCTTTCCGACCTGGAAGTCCACTTGCTCGAGCGTCGAGGTCGCTTGCTGAGCCGCGAACTTGAACGCGATCGCCCAGCGCGGGTGGTGGCTCGTGCTGCCGAGGCGGGCCTGGAGGGCAAGGTCGTCGACCTTTACGACCATGCCGTCGAGTTCGTAGGGCAAGTCTGCACGCTGGTCTTGCATGCTTTCGCAAAAACCCGCCACGGCCTCGATTGTCTCGCAGCGGCGCATGTGATCGCCTGGAATCAGAAAACCGAGCCGCCCGAGTGCCTCCACGGATGCGTAGTGACTGCCGAGCGCCTGCACCCGGTCCTCGCCCTGAGTATCGACGCCGTAGCCGAGCGAGTAAACGAAAGCATCCAGCTTGCGAGCCTGCGTCTCCTTTGGGTCCTTCATCCGCAAGGCCCCCGTGGCGGCATTGCGCGGATTGGCAAACAGCGAAGTCTGCGGGGCATCCTCGCCGCGGGTCTCTCTGGCGAGGCGATTGGTTTGCGCTCGCTCCTCGTTGAGCAGTGCGAAACGGTCCTTGCGGATAAGGGCCTCGCCGCGCAACTCGACCCGCGTCATGTCGAGTTCGCTAAACGCGGCTGTGAGGGGTACGGACGGTAGGGTGCGCAAGTTGTTGGTGATCTCCTCGCCCTCGACCCCGTTGCCGCGCGTGGCCCCGCGCACGTAGAGGTCGTCCTCGTAGACGAGCGCCACCGAACCGCCGTCGTACTTCGGCTCCACGGCATAGACCAAGCCGGCGTCGTCTTCGCCGAGGTTGAGGTAGCGCCGTACGCTCGCCTCCCACTCGCGGAGGTCTTCGAGGTTGTAGGAGTTGGCCAGCGAGAGCATCGGCACGAGGTGCGCGACGGTCGAGAACTTCGTCGTCAAGTCGGAGCCCACGCGCTGGCTCGGCGAATCGGGGCGGACCAGGCCAGGGTAGGCCTCCTCGAGTTGGAGCAAGCACTGGTACAGGAGGTCGTACTCCCGATCCGTGATCGATGGGTCGTCTAGAACATAGTAGCGGTGCTCGTGAAACTTCAGCACGCGGACGAGGTCGTCGAGGGCCTGAGCAGCGTCCATAACCGCCGCCGCGTCGGTAGTTGATGCGAGCCGAGTTGCTTCTTTGAGAAGTCGGTCGGAGAGCTTCAGGATGTCGGGGTCCGCCATGTCGGCGAAGGTGCGAAAGCCGCGGCATCTTAGCCCCATGAGGTACATCGGTCCCGGTCTGGTCTTCGGCATCTCGACCCTGCTGTGGGGACCGCAGGTTTTGGCGCAAGCCGCCCCCGAAATCGGTCGACTGCCCGAAGTAGTAAGCGGGGAGTACCGCTACGTTGCCGGAAGGCCCTATGCGCCTGCGCTAGGAGCTGGGCGCCGCGAAGTCGACTTTTACCTCCCGCGCGAGGCGAGTACGCTGCCGCTGCTGGTGTGGTTTCACGGGGGCGGGCTTACGGGGGGAGCGCCTCACCTGCCGGAAGGCTTGCGACGTGAGGGGGTGGCCGTAGCCGTGGTCCGGTACCGCCTCTCGGCCGAGGTGAGCGTCCGGGAAAAGATCGAAGACGCGGCGGCAGCCGTGGCGTACGTGCTCGACGAGGCGGAGGCATTAGGGTATGCTCCGGGCGGCGTCGTGCTGACGGGGCATTCGGCAGGTGGCTATTTGGCGAGTATGGTGGCGCTCGATACGAGTTACCTGATCGTACACGGTCATCACCCGCGGGAGCTACGAGCAGCTGCGCCCCTCAGCGGTCATGCGATTACGCACTTCACCGAGCGGGCGGCGCGTGGGATGCCGGAGACACAGGTCCTCGTGGACAGCCTCGCGCCTCTGTACCACGTGCGGCGCCAGTCGCTGCCGTTCTTGGTAATTACAGGTGATGCGGAACTAGAACTGTTGGGCCGCTACGAGGAGAACGCCTACTTCGTGCGGATGATGCGATTGGCGGGCAATACCGCCGTAACGCAGTTCGAGCTGGAGGGCTACGGGCACAACATGGTCGCCCCGGCGCTCCCTCTCGTGCTCGACTACGTACGTACGCTCGGGACTGACTAGTGCTTGGCCTTCGCGTTGTAGAGGGTTACGATGGCCTCCGACTCAACGGCAGCATTGTCCCCGACCTCCTGCACGACGGGGCGGTCGGCAGGTAAGTTGGCCTTACCGGTGGTGCGGTAGTTGAAGCCTATCATGCAGAGGATGGCGATGGCGATGAGGACGTAGGCCTCGACGAGTTTGTTGGATGATTGTGAGTGGGACATTAGCAATGGTTTTCTTCTGTACCTACACCAGTTCAAGGACGGTGCCACCCCTACCTAAATAGGGTAGTCGGGCAGCTGTCGGTAGCTTGTTCAGCGGGCGGCTTTCGCCAAAACGCGTGGCGCGGGAACCACTCGACGGGCGCGGTACGTCACGTGACGAAAAGCTAGATAACCACGATGCTACGTGCCTGATGTCACGAGTGCGACTGAGCTAGGTCAATTCCTCCTCTCGCTTAGGCACCGGATCATAACCATGTCCGGCCCAGGGATGGCAGCGCGCGATGCGCCGGAGGCCGAGCCACGTGCCCTTAAACGGTCCCCACTCCTGGATAGCACCAACCATGTACTGCGAGCAGGTCGGCTGATAGCGGCAGTTGGAGCCGAGCAGCGGGCTGAGCACACGTTGGTAGACGCGCACGAGGAGGATGAGGAGCTTGGAAAGCCAGGTCACGGGGCAAAGGTACAGTTATGTCCACTGCCAATGTTAGTATGGGTATCGAGCGACTTCGATCTAGTAATAATCGGAGTATGGCCAGCAAATCGAAGAATAATTTGCTCAAATTTGTTTATCTGCCTAATATTGTAATTTCCTCAGCTATATTTGCGAGCATGAAGATTCTAACAATATTCTTGGGGGGGCTTTCCTAGCCCTACCGGCCATCACCTCTGCACAGCGTGACATGCCTGTAGCTCAAGACCGCATCGAGGTGCGTATTGATGGTGGCGAGGCGTATGCTCCTAAAAAGCTTGGTTTCTTCGAGGTGACGAGCACCACAGATATAGCTGTCTCAGAAGCCTCAACGGGCGCAATCGTATACACTTTCAAAACGACGGTGCTATCCGACGAGCAAATTATACGCTTCGAACTTCCAGGCCAACTCATCTCTGGTACGTACGTGGCCACAGCGGTAGGGCAAGGCGGTCTTCCAGCGAGCGCTACATTCGTCGCGCAATGAGCCGCTGCATATGTCTCTCGTGCATGGGAGTAGCTCTGATCACGTCGTTTGCAGCATGTGGTAAAGAAGAAATTCTTCAGCGCCCGCGAGCTATCGCTTACCCCGGTTGGGAAGTCCGCTACGCAAACGGTCAGCTCAATGGTGATACTTTTGAGTGGGACTGTGCATTCTCTTTTAATACCTTTTGTACTGAGTATGGACTAATCGTAACGGATGCTTATCCGAATGACTACCAAAAAACGTTGATGGCTATAACCTTTGATGAGCCGACCCACTCCGATACGCTCAGTATCGTTAGCAGTGCACTTACCTACGCCAATTTGGGGGGATGTGGGTCTAATCCCTCGCTAGGGTACTCTACTTTTTATACCATGATTGGGGATGGCATCACGAGTCGTTACTATCCACTTCTCGATGCTGAAAACTATCTGGTTATAGACAGTGTGCGCTACGATTCGACGGCCATCTACTTTCGTGGAGAACTACAAGCCACGTTTCTACTAAACGCTGGCGCTGCGGATAGGCCGGACCCCTTGCCTGATACGGTTAGGTTTACGAACGTCAAGTTTGAGGCTCAGCGGTTAAAGTGAGTGAGAATTTGGGGATGGAAAGACTTAACATCATGTGCAGGGTCCATAGAGTTATCGCCTGCTGCGCCGGTTCATCAAGATTCGCCTACCACCTTTTACCAGCCTGACCATGATAGACTGTAAATCTTTCGCCGCCACCATAGTCTCCCTGGCTATTGGTTTCTCAGCATGTGGTAAAGAAGAAATTTTTCAGCGCCCGCAAGCTATCGCTTATCCCGGTTGGCAGGCTCGTGACGCCAGTGGACAGCTTAATGGTGATACTTTTGAGTGGGACTGTGCATTCGCTTTTAACCCATTCTGTGGACAATATTTATTACTGTTCACAGAAGCATATCCGAACGACTATCTGAGGAGACATATAACAATGACCTTTGATGAGCCGACTAATACCGATACGTTTCGAATCGTGAGCAAGGCTCTCACCTTTGCCGACCCAGGAGGCTGTGGCTCTGATTCCTCGCTAGGATATGCCACCTTTCGTACAATGATTGGAGATAATATAACTAGCCGATATTATCCTTTGGAAGGTGCCAGTAACTATTTTGTCATAGACAGTGTGCACTACGATTCGACGGCCATCTACTTTCGTGGAGAACTACAAGCCACGTTTCTACTAAACTCTGGCGCTGCGGATAGGCCGGACCCCTTGCCCGATACGGTTAGGTTTACGAATGTCAAGTTCGAGGCTCAGCGCTTTCAGTAGTTCTTGTCTTGCGCGGCTTAGGTCTCTTAGTGGCGTCACTTTTGATTCAACTTCCGAAAGTACATTCGAGCTTCTGCCCCGTCAGCAGATCATAATCCACGCCCTCGCCATTCCGCTGCCACACGATGACGTTCTGCTGGTCGCCGTACAGATCGATGAAGAAGCGCGAGTGCACTGTGATCTGCGTTTTGCCGGAAGGCAGGGGCGCACTCAGGTAGAGGTACATCGCATACGGATCATCGGCCGCCTCCATCCCGAGATAGCGCAGCCCTGGTAGGAGCCTAGTGCCTTCCGTGAGTTGGATGCGCCGCCGGACGTAGGCCTCCACTAGGCTATCGGCGAGCGGGTGTTGTTTTGGCGAAAGCAAATTCAGGCTCGCCTGCGTCATGCCCCTCGCATCCGCGATGGCATCCTTCGGCAGGCTGTGCTCTTTGGCCATGGCCTTTTCGAGGTCGTCGACGAAGGTCTGGAGCGTGAGTTTGACGCGCTGGTCTCTGTGATCGACGTTGACGGTGAGACGGGAGACGTGAAAGTCGTGGGCGACAGCCGACGAGGAGAGCAACGCAAAGAGAAGGGGGAGAAGTAGGGTCATGGGCCGAGATCTGTAGGCCGAGCGGCGCGGAAGTGCTAAGGAACGACGCAGAGCGGTTGGGCGGTGTGCTAGCCCATCGAGATACAGCGGCACAGCATTACAGGGCTGAGATCAATACCCCTAGCGCCAGCACGATCACGAAGCCCAACAGCAGCTTCCGCAGCAGCAGCGGTCGCCACTGTAGCATCTCGAAGACGGTGTAGAACACGAGCCACAGGCCACCGAGCATCAGCAGCTGTGCCGCCTCGACGCCGAGCGCAAAGGCGGCCAGCATCTGGGGCAGTTGACCAGCGCCGTCACTACCGCCGAACATTGCCACGAAGGCCCCCCCGAAGCCCATCCCGTGCAACACGCCGAAGGCCGCCACGAGCAGCAGGGTCACCCGTATTTAGTTTTGCGGAAACGCAGCCCATACGGGTCACGCATAAGGTAGCCGAGGTCCACGAGCGCTAGGACGACAATACTGCCTGCGATGCCCGGCTCGATCCACGTCATACCGACGGGGAGTACGCCCGTTGCCGTGAGGCCGATAGCGAGCGTATGCCCGAGAGCGAACACCGTCGCCAGCACGATCCACTTGCGCCATAGCACCGGCGCGTACGCCAGCGCGATGGTAAGCAGAAACAGCTGATGGTCCCAGGCCTCGGCGGCGGTGAGGTGGCGGAAGCCGAGCTGGAAGAAGGTGGGGAGCAAAGAGTCGAGAGTTAAGAGGAGAGAGGCTGTGCTAGCTCGACGAGCCGAGACGCAAAGAAGGGTAGCCGAGCAGACTGTCAACTGAGAACTGTCGACTGAGAACTCCTAATGCACCCAGCTCTCCCAATACTTCCCGTCATCCAACTCCGCCCCCGCCACCGTCAGCTTCAGCGGCTTGAATGTGTCCACCATCACCGCCAGCTCATCGGTACTCGACTTCCCGATCGAGCGCTCGTAGGCGCCCGGATGTGGACCGTGCGGAATGCCGCCCGGGTGTAGCGTAAGCACGCCGGGACCGATGTCGTTGCGGCTCATAAAGTCACCGTCCACGTAGTACAGCACCTCGTCGGAGTCGATGTTGGAGTGGTTGTATGGGGCCGGAATAGCTTGCGGATGATAATCATAAAGTCGCGGCACGAAACTGCACACCACAAAAGCCTTCGTCTCGAAGGTCTGGTGCACCGGCGGCGGCTGGTGTACGCGCCCCGTGATCGGCTCGAAATCGTGGATCGAGAAGGCGTACGGGTAGTTGTACCCGTCCCAGCCCACCACGTCAAAAGGGTGATGCGCGTAGGTATAGTCGGTCAGCGTGCCCTGCTTTTTCACCTGAATCACGAACTCGCCCACCTCCTCGACGGGTGCTACGTACGTAGGTCGCCGCAGGTCGCGCTCGCAGTACGGGCTGTGCTCCAGCAACTGCCCGAAGTGATTACGATAGCGTTTCGGGGTGTAGATCGGGTGGAAGCTCTCGATGATTAGCAGGCGGTTGCCGTCGGGCGCGTCGAAGGCCGCACGGTAGATGACGCCCCGCGGTACGAGCAGGTAGTCGCCCGGCCCGAAGGCCAGGTCACCCATCAGTGTGTGCAGCGTTCCCGTGCCGCGGTGTACGAAGAGCAGTTCGTCGGCGTCCGCATTTTTGTAAAAGCGCCTTTCGGCAAAACCCTCCGTCGGCGATGCTAGGCTCAAATGCACATCGTCATTCACGAGCACGGGTGTACGAGAACTTAAGAAGTCCCCTTCCATCGGTAGCATAAAGCCCTTCAGCTTGCGCGCCTTCATGTTCTTGCCGTCCGCGATTTGGGGACTTACGTCAAAACTCTCCCCGACCGCCGTCACGGCCGTCGGTGGGTGGACGTGGTACAGCAAGGAAGACATCCCGTCGAAACCTATGGTGCCGAATAGCTGCTCGTGGTACAGCGAGCCGTCCGGCTGGCGGAACTGCGTATGTCGTTTTGGCGGAAGCCGGCCGAGGCGGTGGTAGAAGGGCATGACGTAGTTAGACTTTCATGAGCAAGATACCCTAAGAGGCCTCTCGTACGTAGACGAGCGCGGTATTTGCTCTAATCGAGGTCTTTGGTATGAGGATAAACTACTTACGCTGGCTGTCGCCCGCCCTGCTGCTGCTCTGCTCCGCGGGTACGCTCCGTGCCCAACTGGTAACCGTGGATGCTCCGGACAGGGCGATCGGCGCAGGCGTCCGACTCGTCGGTGACCTCGGCCTCGGAGGCGAACTCTCCTACCAGCTGCGCGAGCGGATGCAGGTGTTCGTGAACGGGACTTACCAAAGTCCTAGTACGAATCTAGGGTTCGGCGTCGATTCCAACTTTAACTTCCCGGGGGCCTTCCCCGACACCATCATCTTCTACCCAAATATTTATCGCGAGGTGAGCGCCAACGTCGGGGCTCGGTTCTTCAATAAGGCGGGCATGCGCGGTCTGTTCGTGGCGCCGTCCATCGGCTTCATTCACAGGTCGAAGTACTCGGCGGAATACCTCCTGGCCTCCCTGCGGGAGGACTTAAACAGGGGGGTACTAGCAACGGGGACCGAGATCAACGAAGCTCGTCCCCGACAGCGCACGAGTTTCGTCGTCTCGAGCGAGGCCGGCTACCGTGGTATCCTCTGGAAGCGACTCTATTACGAAGGGGCTTTCGGATCTTCTGCAGGGTTTCCGAGCACATCCGTTGGGTTGAACGTCGAGTTCTACGCCACTATATCAGTGGGATTCATGATCGTTCGACCGGGTCAAAATGCTAAGTTATGAACGATCGTATGAGATATCTGCTGCTGCTCTTGATTTGCGTAGGCTCCCGCTTGGTTGCCGCGCAAGACACCGAGCCGGCGGTAGGTCGGCACTTCGTCTCCACGAAGGCCGTCCTGCTGGTCGGACGGCACTTCAACGCCAAATACGAGTATGCCTTGGGGCCGGGGAGTGGCGTATTCGCGGAGGTGCAGTACTATGCGAACCGGGGCAGGCCATCGATCTATTCGGCGACCCTGGGGCAGACCTTGTACGGCGGCGACGTTATCACACGGTACCGCAGTCTGCTGCTGGCCGCTGGCTACCGCAAGTATTTCGGCGGCAGAGGAAGTCGGGGGCAGTGGTTCGGCGAGGGTGCTTTGCTCGCGGAGTTACCGAGTGACGATACCGCCGAATGGACCGCGGCCGTCCGAGAACTCCAGACTGTCGCGCCCTCGTCGCGCACCGAGCGCCTTACCGGTCCCGGCTTCTCCTTTGCGCTCGGTTACCAGTACAAGTTACCGAAGAACTTCATTATCGGGGCGCAGTTTGGGGTTACTAGCATTTTGGAGAGACAAGTCAACCCCCTGTACGGTAGCTCTGGTGGGATTTTGTCCAACAGTGGCGGTGCTGCAAATTCTATGCTCACCATCGGTAGGCGGTTTTAGCGAAAGCTGCTTCCTGTGAATATGTACGGCATCTATAGCCTCGAATGAAAAGGGTCCGCCGACTTGCGTCGACGGACCCTTTTAATCTCGCATTGAACCTCTCCGCTAGTACCGGTAGTACTCCGGCTTGTACGGGCCGTCAGTCTCGACGCCGATGTACTCGGCCTGGTCTTTCGAGAGGGTTTCGAGCTCGACGCCGATCTTGGCGAGGTGCAGCTTGGCTACCTTCTCGTCGAGGTGCTTGGGCAGCATGTAGACCTTGTTCTCGTACTTGTCGACGTTCTGCCAGAGCTCGAGCTGGGCGAGGACCTGGTTGGTGAACGAGTTCGACATCACGAAGCTCGGGTGGCCGGTGGCGCAACCGAGGTTGACCAGACGTCCCTCAGCAAGGAGGATGATGTCGTGGTCGCCGATGGTGTACTTGTCGACCTGGGGCTTGATGTTGACGAGGGTCGAGCCGTGGTTTTTCTTGAGCCAAGACACGTCGATCTCGTTGTCGAAGTGACCGATGTTGGCGACGATGGCCTTGTCCTTCATGCCCTCGAAGTGACGTCCGACGAGGATGTCCTTATTACCGGTGGCGGTCACAATGATGTCGGCCTCCAGGACGGCCTTGTCCATTGGCTTGACCTCGAAGCCGTCCATGGCAGCCTGAAGCGCACAGATCGGGTCGATCTCGGTAATGATGACGCGGGCACCGGCACCAGCCAGCGACGCAGCCGAACCTTTGCCGACGTCACCGTAGCCAGCGACGACAGCCACCTTACCGGCGATCATGACGTCGGTAGCGCGGCGGATGGCATCCACGCAGGACTCACGGCAGCCGTACTTGTTGTCGAATTTCGACTTCGTGACCGAGTCGTTGATGTTGATCGCGGGCATCGGGAGCGTTCCTTTCTTCATCCGCTCGTAGAGGCGGTGAACACCCGTGGTGGTCTCTTCGGAGAGGCCCTTAATGTTGGGGACGAGTTCTGGGAAGCGATCGAGCACCATGTTGGTGAGGTCGCCGCCATCGTCGAGGATCATGTTGAGCGGCTTGTCGCCCTCGAAGGCGAACAGCGTCTGCTCGATGCACCAGTCGAACTCCTCCTCGTTCATGCCCTTCCAGGCAAAGACAGGGACCCCCGTTGCGGCGATCGCGGCCGCGGCTTGGTCTTGGGTAGAGAAGATGTTGCAGCTGCTCCACGTGACTTCAGCGCCGAGGGCGGTGAGGGTCTCGATGAGGACGGCCGTCTGGATGGTCATGTGAAGGCAACCGGCTACGCGGGCACCTTTGAGCGGCTGGCTCGGGCCATACTCCTCGCGGAGGGCCATGAGGCCAGGCATCTCAGCCTCGGCGAGCTCGATTTCTTTGCGACCCCAATCGGCGAGATTGATGTCTTTTACTTTATACTGGGCGGTGGCGGTAGTTGCTTCCATAAGCGTGGTTTAGCGGAGTTCTGTTTATGTAGGTCGCTAAGAAGCCGCAAAGGTACGGGTTATAGCGCCAACCGTGCTTTACACGACGACGGAGGCCCAGCCGTGACACTGTCGCGACTGGGCCTCCGTTTTTTTACCTGCAAGTGCCTGGCTAATAGCCGGTCGATTGCAGGTCGTTAGTTGCTCGAGCCGGTCAGCTCGCCGAACACCGGAAAGGCACCCGTGCTGTAGTGCGCGTAGCCGGCCTCCCCCGTAATTGGAAAGCGGTACTGGCGCGCGAAGCCCTCGAGCAGGGGCGCGAGCACCTCGGTATCGAGTTGGCGACTGTTGGGGCGCAGGTGGTAGGCGATGTGCTTGACCGAGCCGTCGTTGTTGTAAAACACGTGCAGCCAGAGCTTGACGCCGCGGATGTCCACGTTCTGCTTGCGAGCGTAGATGTCGAGTTCGTTGAGCATCCCAATCCACTTCGTGAACGCATCCTCCTTGCTGCAGTCGCAGGCCTCGAGCATCGACTGGGGATAGGTCTGTACGAGTTCGTCGTAGTTGGTCTCGTACTCGCCGAGCATGAAGACCGTCGGCAGGGCTTTCGTCTTGGGTTGGGGTCCGATTGGCCCGAACGCGAAGGCGGAGGCTGCGCAGAGGACGAGAGCGAGGGTGAGGTTGCGTTTGATCATGTCGGTGTCGTTTTGTAAGCGGGGCGAAAGGCGGTTGCAGCCTAGCAAAGCTACGTCCCTAGTGGGGAGAATACGGCAAAAAGGGTACCGGATTCAACACATTGCATTTTCGTGCATTTAAAATACACTCGCGAAGGCACTTAAGTTTGCCGTTCTATGTGGATTGATATCGTCTTTGCGATCATGGTCGGTTATGGGTTCTACTGGGGCTACTCCCGGGGAATCATCGGGACGGTGGTCTCGATCGCGGCGATCGTGGTGGGCTTTGTGCTCGCGGTTCGCTTCTCGGCCGAGGTAACGGACCTGCTCGCCGAACTCTTCGACACGACGGCCACGGGGGCCTTGCCGCTGATCGGGTTCATCACGACCTTCGTGCTTGTCTTGCTGTCGTTGCGGCTCCTGGTCACGACCATTGAGCGCCTGCTCTCGGCGTTGCGGATCAACTTCCTCAACAAGGCGGCGGGCGGCTTGGCGGCGGCCCTGATTGCCACTTTTGTACTGGGACTCGCGCTGCTACCCCTCAACTCCGCCGGGCTGATTTCTTCCTCTACGAAGTTAGACTCGATGACGTACGCCTCGGTGGCGGCGTTCCCGGCGCAAGCACAGTCGGCCTTTCGGCAAAACCAGTCCACGGTGGACAAGGTCAAAACCGCAGGTCAGAAGGCAATCGAGCGGGGGAGAGAGGAGCGAGACCGGCGGGAGTGACGGAAGGCCCGCACCGGCTAAAATTTGTTAGACCGAAACAGGACCTGCGCTCAGCATTCGCTCGCGCTGCAACTCATCCAGCACCTCCAGCATCAGGCTATCCACGAAAAACTCCACGTTGCCAGCCGTGTGGCGGACGCTGGGGGTCCGGATGGCGCGGGTTGCAGTGCGCTGGTAAAGCTCGCGGGCGAGGTCCATGTCCTCCGACGACATCCGCAGTGCCTTTGCCTGGAGCTCCGGGGTGTACTTGTTGAGGTAAGAGTAGAAATCGAAGTGCGACATGACAAGAGACGAAAAAAGGTTCTGCCGAAAGGCGAGGCCAAGATGCGGCACTGAAGCCCTCGTTGCTCCAGTTTAACGCCAATGTAACACAGCGATCTCGCGTCTTGGTAAGCTTAGGCCAGATTCCGGTCCGCTACGTTGAAAGTGCTACCCTAAACAGGGCGTCTACTTCTCCCAAGGACGTTTCTCCGTTAGGTATCGCCAGTAGCGCGGGGGCACGTGCATTTTGTGGAGCTTTGGATTTTTGCGAGCCTCGATGTTGACGCTGTCGAAGTACGTGCCCCAGAGACGTTGGAAGCCGTCTTCGTGGGCTGCGGTGTTTGTGATGTTCACATTGTTCGTGTTGTGCGCTGGGGACTCATTTGCTGGGGGAGCGGCAGTGCCGGCAGTGTGGGAGGGCAATGGGCCTTGCGGCAAAACCTGCTGTGTGGGAGCAGCGGGCATCGATACTAAATCGGTAGGGGCTTCTACGCGCTGGGACTTCGTATTGCCCGGCGTGAACCAGAAACCGTAGTTGCGCTTGCCGTCCCAGATCATCCATTCCTGGTCCTGGTAGCGCTCCTCGAAGTGCTCCACAGCGAGCGGAAGCACGTCGAAGTCCGGGTCGATGCGGGCGAAGTAAAGCCCGTCTTCCGCTTCCGCAAAACGAACGAAGGCATGCATGCGGTGGATCTCGCGGAACATCTTCTTGTGCACCTGCTTGCAGCGAAAGATGGCCTCGTCGCGGTAGTCCTCACTTGCCTCGACACTCTGCTCTCGGAACATCCGAACCATCAAATGCACGATATCGGTATCGCTCTCGGTGGTGTCGAAGAGCCAGTTGCGCAACACCAGCTCCCGGTCGAAGCCCCTAAACTTGCCCAAACCCTCCCAGACGCGCCTGGCGTGCGCCCCGTCGGTGGCGACCGTCACGGGCTCGCCGAACATACCGGGCGCGTAGCGCTGCGCCCGCTCGAGCCGCCCGACGACGAGTCCGCGGGCGAAGACCTCGAAGACAACGGACAGCAGTCCGGCGAGGGAGCCGTCGAAGAGGGTGGTGGGCATACGCAAGGGTTATGAGGGCGGGGGGCGGTAGGTTCGACGCGCTCTGCGCGCAACCGCCCCCCCCCAAGCATTCTGTATCCTTTAGCCTTTCGATTTGCTGTTCGGTAGGTCGGGGGCGGTAGGTTCGACGCGCTCTGCGCGCAAACCGCCCCCCCCCCAAGCTTTCTGTATCCTTTATCATTCTCGATTCGCTGTTCGGTAGGTCGGGGGCGGTAGGTTCGACGCGCTCTGCGCGCAACCGCCCGACGCCCACACCGCACGCCGAAGCGATCGCAGAGGTTTCAAGAGATAGAAAACCTAAAAACGCTCTCTTCCCTGCTGCATCATCTTAGATCGGGGCGGCGTGATTACGCGCAGGGTGCGTCTGAGCGCACCACTATGCCATCACGCAATTGCCCAGGGCTTTAGACTTTCTGTAGACCTTCTTTTCTAGTGGCGTGCTTCGGGGGCGGTTGCGCGCAGAGCGCGTCGAACCGACCGCCCCCGAAGCGCGCCATTAAAAAAGAGACATCTGCGCCGGCCGCGCCTTCTGCGCCATGGGCGCAATCAACCGCTGCCGCAACACCTCCGGCTGCCAGTTCAAGTGATGTGTGCCTTGACCAGGCACGGTCACGAAGTACTGCGCACGACTCCAGACCACGCCGAGACGCTTGAGGTCTTCGACGCGCAAGGAGCCCGAGCGGCGCGCGGCCACGATGCGCTGGGCGGACTTGTGGCCGAGGCCCGGCACGCGCAGCAGGTCGCGCTTGTCGGCGCGGTTGACGTCGATCGGGAAGGCCTCCGGGTGGCGCAGCGCCCAGCCGAGCTTCGGGTCGACTTGCTCGTCGAGGTTGGGGTGGGCCGGGTCGAGGATCTCGTCGAGGGCGAACTCGTACTGGCGCATGAGCCAGTCGGCCTGGTAGAGGCGGTGCTCGCGGAGCAAGGGGGGCGTGGTGAGGTCCTTCGGAGATGCGGGCGTCGGTGGCGATCGGGATGTAGCCCGAGTAGTAGACGCGCTTGAGCTTGTTCTCGCGGTAGAGGCCGTCGGCGAGGCGCAGGACCTCCGTGTCGGTTTCGGGGGTGGCGCCGACCACGAGTTGGGTCGTCTGGCCGGTGGTCGTGAAGGCGGTTTTGGCGGAAGCCGACGTACTTCCCACACCCCCGGCCGTGAGGTAGAGTTGGGTTTTGGCGGAAGCTGCCTGCTCTTGCTTGCCCTCCGAGATGCGGTCGCGCAGGTAGGCCATTGGCTCCATGACCTCCTTGTAGTTCTTCTCCGGGGCGACGTGCTTGAGCGACATCTCGCTCGGGATCTCGATGTTGACCGACAGGCGATCCGCGACGCGACCGGCGCGCTCGAGCAGCTCCGGACTCGCGCCCGGGATCGCCTTGAGGTGGATGTAGCCGCCGAACTTGTGCTCGTGGCGCAGCTTCTCGCCGATCTGCACGAGGCGCTCCATGGTCGTGTCGACGTCCTTGAAGATGCCCGAGCTGAGGAAGAGCCCCTCGATGTAGTTGCGGCGGTAGAAGCCGATCGTGAGGTCGACCACCTCCTGGACCGTAAAGGCGGCCCGCTTGATGTCGTTGGAGCGCCGCGAGATGCAGTAGGCGCAGTCGAAGATGCAGTGGTTGGTGAGCAGGATCTTAAGCAGGGACACGCAGCGCCCGTCCTGCGTGTAGGAGTGGCAGATCCCCATGCCGGTGGTGTTGCCGAGTCCGCCCTTCTCGGCGGCGCGCTTCGAGCCGGAGGAAGAGCAGGACACGTCGTAGCGGGCGGCCGTGGCGAGGATCTGGAGCTTTTCGCGGATGCGTTCGGTGAGCAAATCGGGGGGCGGTTGGGGAGGTCTAAAGGTAACACATTTTGTGGCGGGAAGTGTTGAGTCTGGGCTTTCCACAAGCTGATTTGCAGAGCGTTGACAGCCTGTTTCGTATCAAAGCACGCAGGGTAGGTTTTGCCGGAAGGGGTACTCGGTGCGCGCGTCCTGGGCCGTCGCTCAGAAGAGGTCGAACGGCCCGGCCGCCCTAGCTTGCCGCCGTGATCTCCCGAGAACTGCCCTACGCTAGGTACGACCCGAGCCACTGCCTCAACTGCGACCGAGACCTTGGCTCGGCTTCTCACTTTTGTCCGAATTGTGGCCAGCGCAACCGCGAGTCCCGCAAGCCGCTCGTGCAGTGGATCGGCGAGGGACTGAGCACCTTCCTGCATCTCGAAGGCAAAACCGTGACGACGCTGCGGGACCTGCCGGTGCCGGGGCGGATGGTGCGCAACTACCTCAATGGCAAGCGCGATCGGTATATCCATCCGTTGCGGCTGTTGCTGCTCAGCAGTCTGTTGTGCTTCGCGGTGGTGCGGCTGACGAGTGGCGGGGAGGAAGTCGTGACTGATGCCGGTGACTTTTCAGAAGGCTTCGTTGAAGGGGCATCTAGTTCGAAGAAGAGCCAAGCCAGGTTAAAGGCCGACTTTAATGAGGCGCTCGAGGACGTAGCGTCTGGCGAGGAAGCCAAATTCGATGCCGACGGAGAGAGCTACGACACGGCTCAGCTCCGGATCTTGATCGACAGCGTTCGCCGGGAAGCGACCGCAGCTGTGGACGGCAATGCCATCGAGGTGATGGTGTTGGCGCAAGTGGACAGCATCGAACTGCAGGTCGAGCGCGCCGTGCGCAAGTACGACGGCAGTAACGTATTCGGGCTGCAGGCCGACAAGAACATGACGGATCCGATGCGCTCGATCGACCGCCTGCGGATGGGCTACGCGAATCACGACCGCGTGACGGCGTTGACGGCTTTCGCCAAAACGCGTTATGCCGGCGACGACAGCCTTGCGCTCGCGCTCCTCGACAGCATCGCGGCGGCCTTCCCGGAGCCGAGCGGCACCAACCTCCCTGATACCTTTCTCTACGGTGAGCCCACCGGCCTCGACAACCGACAGTACGCTGCCATGACGCCGGAGCAACTCGTCCACGCCTCCACGCTGAAGTCGCGGATCAATCGCCTGGCGCTCGCCAAGATGGCACAGATCAACCAGGAGGGTCAGCAGAGCATCAACGAGGCGCTGATGGCCAACGTCACGTGGATGGTGCTGCTGTTCATGCCGATGCTGGCCTTCGGGTACTGGCTGTTGTGGTGGCGACGGCTGCCGTACTATAGCCAGCACCTAAATCTCGTGGCGATCACGCTGTCGGTGGCGCTGCTGCTCGGGGCGGTGGCGCTATTGGCGAAGGTGGCGGGCGTCCCGGAGAGCGTCGCCTACCCGGGTGCGTTGGTCACCTTCATCGGCTACGTCTTCGCGACGGAGATGCGGGTGTTTGAGGTGGTTTGGTGGAAGGTATTGCTGAAGAGTTTTGTACTAGGCTTCTTCGGGATGATCGCGCTGGTCGTTGCGATATTGCTGTGGATCGCGCTGACGCTACTTTTTAATTGAGTAAGGTCTGCTCCGGAGGTACCCTATCCGTTAGACCGTCGCCTTCCAAAGCTGAGGCAGCCCTAGGCTAGAAATCTCGAAGGCGTCTCTGCTCCGGTGCGAGGCGTCTACCCGTTACTTCCCCACCCACATCACGAGCGGCAACCCTTGCTGCACCCAGGCCGCGAGTCGGCCGTCGTCGGGGACGGGCTCCATGGCGAGCGTCGTGGCCACGAGGTCGGGCCGCCCGTCGCCATTCACGTCGCCAGCGGCGAGCCGGATGAAGCGCCCGCGGTCGGCCCCCGCTAGCGGCCGCAGGGGCCAGGCGTCGGAGCCGTCGTTTTCGAACAGAACTGCCGAGTGGGGCTCCGCCTGGCGGTAGTCGGGGAAGAAAGAGATGGCCGCAAGGTCGACGTCACCGTCGCCGTCGAAATCGCCGAGCTCGGCGTCGTAGGCGCCCGGGAGCGGCCAGAAGCGTGTCTCTGCGTAGGACCCGTCGCTCGCCCCGCGGAAGAGGCGCACGCCGTGGTACGGCTTCGGGTCCGAGAGGTAGTCGGCGCCGTCGCCGCAGGTGTAGAGCAGGTCCTGGATGCCGTCCGCGTCGAAGTCGACGAGCTTGAGCGAACTCGAACCCCAGCTCGGCGGAAACCGCAGCACCGACTCGGCCGCCACCTCGCCGCCCGCCCCGACGGTGTAGCGGATCACTTCCTCCTTACCCTGCGCGTAGAGCACCAGGAAGCTGCGGTCGGGACCCGGCAGGGCCAGCACCTGCGTGGCGCCGGTTTGGGAGGACAAATCCGTGCGGGTGTACTGCCCGTCGGGCTGGCGGTCCCAGCGGCTCAGCCCCCCGGTCCACTTCCCGAACTCGGTGACGATGAGTTCTTCCTCGGGGTCGGCGTCGAGGTTGAGGCCGATGAGGCTCGTCGGGCGGCGCAGTCCGGTGGCGACGGTGCGCGGGCGGGCGTCTGAGAATTGGAGGATGGTGCCGAGGCCGGCGTCCGTCGGGGAGAACGACCCGATCACGGTCGCGAAGGCCCCGTCGTTCCCGTAGAAAATATCGGTGAGCCCGCTGCCGACCGCGACCTGTTGTTTTGGCGAAAGCCCGCCATCGAGCGAGAACAGCATCCCCTTATTGACGTCGGCCATCACGACGCCGCCCTCGCGCGGGACGGCCACGTAGGTGCCGCTCGGGGGGGAGAGGAAGAATTCCGGAAATTGCACGGCGAGTGTCGCGGGCGCTCCCTGGGGGTAGTCGGGCATGGCGAGGGAGTCGGGGGCTTGCGCCAAAACCCACGCCTGTACGGCTTGCCAGTCCTCGGCACTCACGGTGGGTCGGGCGGGGTAGATCTGCGCGGCCTCGAGGCGGGAGCGGGCCTGGGCGTCGGCGGAGAGGAGCTCCTCGCGCTGCGTCGAGGAGGTGTAGTAGCCCAGGAACTGCCCCATGCGCGGGAGTACGACCTCGGCCCAGACGGTTCGCGGGAGGTCGGTAGGCGAGGGCAGGGCGTGACAATTCCCGCAGACGGCCTGGAAGCGCTCGGCCTCGGTAAGGGGAGCCCCCGCACCGGCGTCGGTGTCGGCACCCTGGGTGCAGGTCCACACGCTGAGAAGTACGACGACGAATGGAAGTAGGTGGGAAAGTTTCTGCACGCGGGGCAAGGTGCGGCCGGGGGGATTACGGGAAGGTTAATTGTGGCCGGAGCGTCGGGGTCGGTACAGCTCGCTCGCCCGAGGCACTACCTTCGCGCCCCCATGGCCGACGGCACCTCCCTCAACAAGTACATCGCCGCGAGCGGACACTGCTCCCGGCGCCAGGCCGACGAACTCATTAAGGCCGGTCGCGTAACCGTCAACGGTGCCGTGGCCACGCTCGGCAACCGCGCCAACAAAAAGGACACCGTCGCCATCGACGGCCAGCCCGTGGGCCGCAAGCCGAACGCCGTTTGGCTGGCCTACCACAAGCCCGTCGGCATCACGTGCACCACCGACGAGCGTGACCCCGACAACATCATCAAGGCCGTCGGCTACCCGGGCCGTGTATTCCCGGTCGGGCGACTCGACAAGAATTCCGAGGGACTGATCTGGCTCACCAACGACGGCGACGAGGTCAACAAGATCTTGCGCGCCGCCAACGAGCACGAGAAGGAGTACGTGGTGACGGTGGACAAGGCCGTGAGCCTGGCCTTCATGCGCCGCCTCGCCGAGGGCGTCTACCTGCCGGAGCTAAAGGTGAAGACCAAGCCCTGCTACGTCGAGCAAGTGGGCGAGAAGACCTTCCGCATCGTCATCGTGCAGGGCTTGAATCGACAGATCCGGCGGATGTGCGAGGCGCTCGATCACCGCGTGCGGAAGCTGCGCAGGACGCGGGTGATGTTCATGCCGCTCGGAGATTTGGCGTACGGGGTTGCGCGGGATTTTACGAGTGAGGAGATTAGGGCGCTGAAGGTGGCGCTGAAGGATAGCAGTGGAGCGCCTGCGGCGCAGAAGGTGAAATAGCGAAAGAGAGTCGAGGCGGGTTCTTCAACGCAAAGGCGCAAATGGAAGACACGCAAAGGCGAAAAGGCCTGTCAACCGTCGCAATAGGTCGTAGCGCTCGCCGTCGCGCTTTGCGCCTTCCCCACCCCCGCTTTGCGACCTTTGCGTTTTCGTTCGCGTCTTTGCGTTGAAACGATGCTGCCGTTGCCCCCCCGCACAGCCACTGAGAACTGAGAACCGATAACTGAGAACTTCCCCATGACCCGCCAACTCACCAACCTCGCCAAGCGCTTCCTCCCCTTTGGCTTGCGCCTGCGGCTCCGCGATGCCAACCGCAAGCGGATGTACGTCCAGCAGAAAGTGGTTTTGCCGAAAGGCGCCGACAAGGTCTACTGCCCGATCGCCCAGACTGAGTTCGACACCTTCCTGAAGAAAGGTACGGACCAGCTGACGCCCAGCAATGGCGCGCGCGCTCGCCACCGGCTCATCTGGCTTTACCTGGAGCAGCGCACCGACTTGTTCAAGCGGCCGCAGCGACTCCTGCATGTTGCCCCGGAGGTGTGCCTCATGCCGAGGCTCGCGGCCATGCCCGGGCTCGACTACGTGCCCGGCGACAAGATGGTGGATGGCTACGGGACCCAGGACGCGGTGACCTACCTCGACCTACTCGACATCGACCATCCCGACGAGAGCTTCGATTTCATCCTCTGCAATCACGTTTTGGAGCACATCCCCGATGATCGCAAGGCGATGCGCGAGATGTACAGGGTCTTAAAACCCGGCGGCACGCTGCTGGTCACGGTGCCGATCAACGAGGGGCTGAAGGAGACCTACGAGAACGCCGACGTCAACGACGCCCGCCAGCGCGAGGAGCACTTCGGGCAGTGGGACCACGTGCGGTACTACGGCATGGACGTGGAGGACCGGCTGGAGGCGGCGGGCTTTAAGGTCACGATGGAGCGCTACGGGGAGGCTTTTGAGAATGCCGACTACATTAAGTATGGATTGAATTTGGACCTGTTGGTGGTGTGTCGGAAATGATGGTGCGGGGTGGCCTGTCGTGAGAGCAATAACTTTTCACGACCCAATATCTCTTCTATAAAAGCCCCCCTCAAATTCCATCCCCCCCAGCGCCCGCCTACTTTCCTCCGCCGCCTCGACGCCCGTCATCCCGTACGAAGTCATCGCCAAGACTCGCCCGCCATCGGTGACGAGTTGCCCGTCTTCTTCCTGTACGCCCGCCAAAAAGCATAGGCTCTCCCCGTGCGCCCCGAGTCCCGCAATCACCTTTCCTTTCTCGTACGCCTCCGGATACCCACCGCTCGCCATCACCACCGTCGCCGCCGCGCGTGAGTCCACCTGTACCTCGTGTTGCGAGAGCGTTCCGTCGAAGAGGCTGTCAAATAAATCGACGAGGTCGCTCTTCATCCGCGGCAGCACGACCTCCGTCTCCGGATCGCCGAGGCGACAGTTGTACTCGATGACGTAAGGCTCTTCCTCCACGCTAATAAGTCCCAAGAAAATGATGCCGGTATACGGAATGCTACGCTCGCGCAAGCCGTGTAGTGTTGGCTCGATGATGCGCTCGCGCACCTTCGCCATCATGTATTTGTCGACGTAGGGCACGGGGCTAATGGCCCCCATGCCGCCGGTGTTCGGGCCGGTGTTGCCCTCGCCGACGCGCTTGTAGTCGCGCGCCACGGGCAGGAGTTGGTAGTCGGTGCCATCGGTGACGACGAAGACGCTGAACTCTGGTCCGTCGAGAAACTCCTCGATTACCACCGTCGCGCTGGCCGCCCCAAACTTCCCGCCGAACATCTCGTCCAGTTCAGCGTCCGCCTCCGCGAGCGTAGCGGCGATCACGACGCCCTTACCAGCGGCGAGGCCATCGGCTTTGAGCACGTAGGGCGGTGTTAGCTTCCGCAAAAACGCTTTGGCACCGTGCGCGTCGTTCGTAAACGCCTCGTAGGCTGCTGTCGGAATACCGAACTCCGCCATGAGCGCCTTCGAAAAGGCCTTCGAGCCCTCGAGTTGGGCACCCGCCGCGCCAGGTCCGACGAGCTTTAAGGCGGGCAGTTTTGCCCCATTCGGCAAGCTCAGGACAGGCCGCCGCTTGGCGAGGCTATCGCAAAGACCACCGACGAGCGGCACCTCCGGTCCGACGATGACCATGTCGATGTGTTCGCTTTCGCAAAAACGGGCTACCGCTGTGTGATCGCCGCTGTCGAGGGCGACATTGGTGCCACACTGAGCCGTACCCGCATTGCCGGGCGCGATAAAAAGCTGAGTGAGCCGAGAACTCTGGCGGAGCTTCCAGGCGATTGCGTGTTCGCGGCCTCCGGAGCCGATGAGGAGGATGCGCATGGGGGAAAGGTAGAAGTAGTCGGCGGTCGGGCAAATTTCAAATTCGAAATTAACGTCTCTTGCTGCAACCCTCGTCCGCCCACTACAGTCCTTCCCTCCGACACCGCGCGCCAACCCACCTTACCCAGGCTTGACCCACCTCTCCGAAGCCGACCTCGTCGACCACTGCCGACGGCACTCGCGCCCGGCGCAGTACGAACTCTACCGCCGCTACAGCGACGCGATGTTCGCTACGTGCCTGCGCATGTGCCGCTGCCGCGAAGACGCCGAGGACGTGCTCCAACACTCCTTCTCGGACGTCTTCGGCAAACTCCACCACTTCCGAGGCGAGTCCACCGTCGGAGCGTGGATCAAGCGCATCGTCATCAACAATTGCCTCAATGAACTCAAGCGCCGCCGACACCGCCTCCTCGAACTCACCGACCAACATGCCCCGGCCGCTGAGCCCGAGCCCGAGGAGGACTACCGCGCGGAGATCTACACCGTCGAGCGCATCAAGACCGCCGTGGCCACCCTCCCCGATGGCTTCCGAACGGTGTTGACGCTGTACCTCTTCGAAGGTTTTGATCACGCCGAAATCGCCAGTTGCCTCGAAATCTCCGAACAGACCAGCAAGTCGCAGTACAGCCGCGCCCGCCGCCGCCTCCGCGAGCAGCTCACCCAAGCCCACTCCCAATGACCACCAACCCCAACTCACCCGGCCAAGAGCCGCCCCGCGATCCCCTCGCCGACTTTATCGCCGAGCAGCGCCCCGACTTCGACAAGGCTCCCGCCCCAGACTCCATCTGGGCTTCGCTGGAGGCGGAGTTGAATGAGGCGGCTTTCGCCAAAACCAATGACGGGGACGCCAGAGTAGCCCATCTAGGCGAAGCCGCCCAATTAGGCGAAGCCGCCCAACCAGGCAAAGCCGCCCGCATCCTAACCCTCTACCCCTTCTACCGCAAACTCGCTGTCGCCTGCATGCTCCTCGTCATCGGGGCACTCAGCGGCTACATCATCGCCGAGCGTTTTGGCGACAGCCGCACCGACCACAGCGGCAGCGACCTCGCCATCTACAGCGAGCGTACCCAAAAGCTCGAAGCCAACTACCAGCGCGAGATCGACCAACGCATCGTGCAGCTCACCGCCCTCGGTGCCGACTCCGCCCTGCGCGCCGAACTTGTCGACCTCGCCCGACCCGACTATCTCCTCCAAGAAGACCTCGTCCAACTCGGCACCAGCAACGAACAGCTCGTCATCCAGGCCATGGCGCAGGAGTACAAAGCCAAACTCGAGGCCCTCGAACACGTCCTCACCCGCCTCCGCGCCGCCGACCGCGCCCGGCAGTCCCCCATCCAAAGATCCACCCCCGCTGCCGACTCGCCCCGGATCCAAACCCTCTAAGCCACCCTCATGATCTTTCGCACCTTCGGCCTGCTCGGCCTGCTTGCCGCCGCCAGCGCCGCTCTAGCCGCCACCCCTGCGCACGATGCGCACCTACACGTAGGCGCCGCCCTCCAAAAGACAACCCTCACCAAAAACGTCGACCGCACCTTCGCCGTCAACGCCACCGGCGACCTGGCGCTCGACAATCGCTACGGCGAAATCCGCTACCACATCGGGAGGACCAACGAGGTGAAGGTCGCCGTCCGCATCAGCGCCGAGGCCGGCACTGCCTCCAAGGCGCAGGCGATCCTCGACCGCATCACCGTGCGCCTCGATGGGTCCGCCGCTGCGGTGTCCGTCCAAACCGTAATGGACGGTGGGGTGATGACCAAATCGCTGAACCTCTTTTCGCTCGGCGACAACGGCAACAAGTCGTTTAAGATCGACTACGACATCACCGCGCCCGCCGGTTTTGCGCTCGACGCCAAGAATCGCTTCGGCGATACCTTCTTGGACGACATGACTGCCGCTGCACAGATCGACGTGCAGTATGGCGATTTAAAGGCCGGTTCACTCGGCTCGCCTTCGATGATCGAAGTCTCCTTCGGCGACGGCACCATCGGCAATGTCAAGACCCTCGACGCTAAGGTGAAGTATGGGCAACTGAAGACCGGCAACGTGACGCAGGCGACGCTGTACTCCCGCTTTTCGGAATTCAAGATGGGTCGCGTCGGTACCCTCGACCTGGACAGCCAGTACAGCACCTACGGCGTGCAGTCGGTGAAGAGCTTCAGCAACAGCGGCGGTTTTGACGACTTTAAGGTGGACTCGGTGTGGTCGTTCGACATGCACGGCGGTTACTGCGACGTCAAGCTCGGCTACCTCGGTGACGAGGCGAAGTTCAGGATGAGTTTTGGCGACGTCCATATCGAATCGACCTCCGCCAACCTGAAGCGCCTCCAGTTCGAGGGCTCGTACACCGAACTCACCGCTTCGCTCCACCCGGCGCTCCAGTACAGCCTCACGGCCGAGGCGAGCTACGCCGACATCAGCACGCCCCGCGGCTTTACGATGGTCAAGCAGATCAGCAAAACCACCACGGAGCGCGTCGAGGGACACTTCGGCGCGAATCCGAAGGCGACGATCGTGTTGAAGTCGAGTTTCGGCGACCTGACGATCAAGTGAGAGCGTCCGGCTGTTGGCTGGGAGGGGCTTGCCCCGGTGGGGCTACTACTCGAAGCGGCGACCGATCCGCGCCACTTTCGCGACATTAAAGAAGCCAATGACCGGCTCGCCCGACGCCGCATCGACGACATTGCCCCGCACGTTCGACACCGGCAAACTGAACAGTTGGCTCTCACCATTTTGGATCTGCGTCCGGGCCTCGTCGAGAAAGAAGAACGCCGCCGGACTCAGCGACCACACTTCCACCATGAAGCTATCGCCCGGTACGACAGCTACGATGCCGTCGGTATCCTGCCGGTTGATGGCCGTGCGCAAGGGGAAGATGAACGGGATGCCGTCGCTGGATGTCCCCGGACTAAAGGCCCCATCGGCGACGAGCACGAGTTCTTCGATGCGGTTTGAAAAGGTGTCGTTGACCGTCGTGCGGACCATATAAAAGTCCCCGATACCGACCTCGTCAACGGCGTACAACTGGGCGTAGAATCCCGAGTCCAGCCCGAGTTGCTCCTCCTCGAAGTCGAAGGTGAGTGAGTCGATTCTAGCGGTCCGAAAAACTTCCGTCGCGGAGGTGATCGTTTTGCCGGAAGGCAGTTCAATAAAGAGCCCGAGTTGCTCGCCAACATCCGCGAGGCTTTCGCCAAAACCCACCTCGTACTCGTAGCGCCCATCTCCCTGGTCTTCGAAACGGTAGCACTGCGGCACGGCCCGATTGACGCACACACGCACCTCAGCCCCGCTGATACCTGGTGGGTTGGTACCCGTGAAGAAGCTCTGCGTTTGGCTTAGGCGAATGGTCTGCACCCCAGGCTCGGTCGTGATCCAGGCGTCGACGACATCCTGTGCCGACTCGAAGCCCGGATCGATGGTGACCTCGTCCTCGCAGGCGGCAAAGAGGCCGAGAGCGGCGATAATAGCGATGTATACTCTCATTGTAGTAAATTTTGTAATTCTCTCCGTCATCTCGACTAAGGCCGGAGCTTGCGCAGGCCGCACGGAGAGATCCCCCAATGCCGGCAAGGGGATTTCTCGGTTCCGCAAGCTCCACTCGAAATGACGTGTTGGGAGTTTGCGCAGGCCGCACGGGGAGATCCCACAATGCTGGCAAGGGGATTTCTCGGTTCCGCAAGCTCCACTCGAAATGACGTGTTGGGAGTTTGCGCAGGCCGCACGGGGAGATCCCACAATGCCGGCAAGGGGATTTCTCGGTTCCGCAAGCTCCACTCGAAATGACGTGTTGGGTTCACTTGATACTGAAGTTGTAGCTCACCGCAGGCACAATGTTGCCTACTACAGAAAGCTGCTCGGCGAAGACGCCCGGTATTTGCCCTGGCTGAGGTCTTGCGTCCCGCTGTTTGGTGGAGATGTTGAAGGCGTTGCGGCGACCGTAAACGTTATAGGCACTAAACACCCACTGGCCGACGAGGCGCTTGGCAGTGCCGTCTTTCTTGTTGGGCTTGGCGTCGAGCGTTACGCTTAGATCGAGGCGGTGGTAGTCCGGGAGGCGGCGGTTGTTGCGACCGTTGTTATCGACGTTGGGGATGTAGAGCAGGCCACCGAGCTGGGAGTAGCCACTACTCGGGAGCGTGATCGGCGTACCGGTGTTGTACACGAAATTGGCACTCGCCACGAGACGCTTGCGGAGGTCGTAAAACGCCGTGGCGCTGAAGTTGTGGGTTTGGTCGAAGCGGGTGGGGTAGTACTCGTTGTTGTTGACGCCCTGCACGAGGCGCTCCGTGCGTGCGAGTGTGTAGGCGACCCAGCCGCTAAAACGCCCTTTTTCCTTGCGGACCTGCATCTCCAGTCCATAGGCCCGGCCGTCGCCCTCGACGAGTTCGCCCTCGACAAACTGATTGAGCTGCAAATCAGCTCCATCGACATACTCGACGAGTTGGTAGAACTTCTTGAAGTAGGTCTCTAGCGACAACTGGTACATGTTGTCCTTAAAGTTGCGGAAGTACCCAATGGCTCCTTGGTCGGCGAGCTGCGGGCGGATGTTGTTGGTGCTGGGCGTCCACAGGTCGAGCGGCACCGAGGCCACCGTATTGCTCAACAGGTGGATGTACTGGGCTGTACGCTGGTAGCTGGCCTTGACGCTCGACGCGTCGTTGAGTTGGAACTGAGCACTGGCGCGAGGCTCGAGGTTGGCGTAGGTCTGTATGACATCGCCGCGCTCGGTAGGCTGGATGTCGACGAGGGGACGTTTGAAGCCCGCTGGCACGTTGTCCGCAAACGTATACACGTCTCCACCGCCGAGGTAAGCGAAGTGACTCACACGTAGACCGTAGTTCAGCTTTAAGCGGCCTTCCGGCAAAACAGAGATCTCCTGCTCCACGAAAACCCCCGACTCCAGCGCCCGCTGATTGGTAAGGCTGATGTCGATCGTCTCCCCGCGGCTCTGTGCAATCGCATTGGCCGGCTCGAAGCGGTAGTGAATGGCCTGCCCCCCGAAGCGGACGACATTGTTTGGTGACACGAACCAGGTTACCTCCGGCTTAATCGAGTTGTTGACGATGCGCGCATTCCAATCGAAGCCCTCGCCCTCGCGGTCGCCTCCAAAGTTGATCGCGTAGTCGTAATCCGAGTAGTAGGCGGTCAGGTTGGCGAAGAGCTTGTCGCTAAACAGGTGATTCCACCTGAGCGTCGCCGTCGCGTTCCCCCAGTCAAAGCTGGCCGCGTTGCCGATCCCGAAGATGTCGCGGCCGAAGTAGCCCGACAAAAAGACTTGGTCGCGATCAGAGAACTTGTAGTTGGTCTTCAAGGTGAGGTCATAGAAACTCAATTTCGTATCCGCGAGATTGCCCGTCAGAAAAGGCTTCGCGAGCACATCGATGTACGAGCGGCGCCCGGCCACCAAAAAGCTGCTCTTGTCCTTGACGATGGGCGCCTCGACGCTCAGGCGCGAGAAGATCGTCCCGATGCCGCCGTCCACTTGGGGCGCTTTGTTGTTACCCTCCCGCATGCGCACGTCGAGGATGCTCGACAGGCGCCCGCCGTAGCGCGCCGGGATGCCGCCCTTGTACAGCTCGACGCCCTTGACCGCATCCGGGTTGAAGACGCTAAAAAAGCCAAACAGGTGGCTCGAATTGTAGACGGGTGCCTCGTCGAGCAACACCAGGTTTTGGTCAATAGAGCCGCCCCGAACGTTAAAGCCCGCCGCGCCCTCCCCCACCGAGGTGACGCCCGGTAGCAATTGAATACTCCGCAACACATCCTTCTCGCCGAGCAGCGCGGGCATCTTCTGGATGGTGTTCATGTCGAGTCGCTCGACCGACATCTGCCGGTCGGTCACATTGGCGTCCTGCGCCTCCGCCGTCACCACCACCTCGACGAGTTGCTCACCGGACTCCTTGAGTTCGAAGTCCTGCGTGGAGGAGAGCGCAAGGTTGACCTGGCGTCGCATGGTCTGGTACCCGAGGTAGCTCACGACGAGTTCGTAGTCGCCATTTGGGATGGTCAGCGAGTAAAAACCGTAGACGTTGGTGGTCGTGCCGACGCTCTGCCCGGCAATTTGGACCGTCGCGCCGATCAGGGTCTCGCCATTGCCTGCGTCTCGAATGTAGCCTTTAATGGTGCCGGCGGAGGCATTGGAGGAGCTGCCGGGAGCAGGGGCGGGCGTTTGGGCGGAAGCGCC
This sequence comes from Lewinellaceae bacterium, assembly GCA_963837005.1. Lineage (GTDB taxonomy): Bacteria > Bacteroidota > Bacteroidia > Chitinophagales > Saprospiraceae > CALDTK01. Next base: position 140,906 of record CAWIMC010000018.1, on the reverse strand, counting down.
TTTCGGCAAAACGAGCAACAACGTCATGGCGACGAAGAGGCTCCAGAAAGTAGACAAATTCATAAGCGCCGGGGGTGGGGGCGTGTGCACAACGAAGGAAGTGGGGGGAAGGATGCCCAGGGGTCGGACTATTCGACTAAGGGCCTGTTAGAGGTATGCAAATTGCCTTAGCGCAAGCGTTGCATGCGCCCACGTTACCGTCGCTACGGGGCGTGCGCTCCTGGAGGGCAGCATCGATAGTGACCGGGGGGGGCGGTATCTACCGACGCCCTGCCTGCGGGTACGTACTGCCTCACGTTATGGCCATCAGTCGGAGCAGCGCAGGAAGTGACCACGCGGGTGTTCGTCGTGCAGTAGTGCTGCACACGAATTTTCTCTGTCATTACCCGCACCTTCTTATGCCTTGCGTATTGGTACAGCCCATCTAGCACAGCGCCCATCTAGCACAGCGCCCATCCAGCACAGCGCCCATCTAGCACAAAGCCCATCCAGCACAAAGCCCATCCAGCGTAGTGCCCAATTAGCGTAGTGCCCAATTAGCGTAGTGCCCAATTAGCGTAGTGCCCAATTAGCGTAGTCGCCCAATTAGCGTAGTGCCCAATTAGCGTAGCGCCCAATTAGCGTAGCGCCCAATTAGCGTAGCGCCCAATTAGCGTAGCGCCCAATTAGCGTAGCGCCCAATTAGCGCAGCGCCCATTTAGCGCAGCGCCCACCGAAGTAGCGGGCCGACAACGATGTCCAGGGGCGGGAATTTTAGAGATAAATCACCGCATCGGCAGGGTAAACTGTCGAATGAAGCTGGCGTGCGCAGCACGACCGCATCCACGTACGATGCGCTTCCGCTTTCGGTAGGGACGCCTACTCTACTACGAGGCCCAGGGTCCGCGAGCGCCCGTCCGCGAGGCTCACGCGCACTAGGTAGTATCCCGGCGCCACCCCGTCGAGCGACAGCGCTCCGCCATCCCAGGCGCCGGCCTCGCCGACGACTCGCCCAACGCGGTCCACAACCGTGACGCTCGCGATCGATGGGGCGTCCATCCCCCCAATTGACACCGAGTTCGATGTTGGGTTGGGCGAGAGCCGCAGGTCCGGTGCCGCCGCACGCACCACGGTCTCCGCCACCGGGGTAGCGCCCGCGCCCCCACTGAGGACGTGCAGGTAGCCATAAGTAAGTAGGGCCGGGGCTTGGTTTTGGTGGATGGTGTACTCGCTCGTGAGTGGGGCCGTGCGCTGTTCGAACCATCGCTCGTGCCCCGGCCACGCATCCTCGCCCGCGGGGTAAGTGTACCGGAAAGCCCAGCGTGGGTCCCACGGGCCGGTGTTGACACCGAAGAAGCCCAAGTACTCCTTGGTCCACGGGCCGTACGGCACGATGCCCTGCCGCGGGGTCTCCCCGGCGAGCACAAAGGCATCGAGCGCGAACACGTGCGCCGGCGAGCGCTCCCCGAGGCCCGTCACCCAGGCCATGTTGAGGGGGTTGTTACCGAGGAAGTAGTCGGCCGTTGAGTAAAGCGCCGCCTCGTAGGTGCGCGCCATCGCCGGGTCGTCGGTCGTGGCGTAGGCGTGGGCTAAGATTCCGGCCTGGACCAGGGGCGTGGTGCCCTGCCCGATGATGAGCGGCAGGTACCAGTTCCCGCCCCAGCGTGCGGCGCGCCGGTCGCGAAAGGCGTCGAGGAGGAATCGCCCATCCTGGATGATTTTCTCACGCACCTCCGCCACCAGCGTTCGGTCCATGTCGGGGTGGAGGTCCTGCGCGCGGCGCAGGCCCGCGAGCCCGAAGGTGAGGTGGTTGCTCAGGTCATCATTTTTGGCGCGGATACTCGCGAAGGCCTCGCTGGCGGTTTTGGCGAAAGCCGCCTCGCCCGTGAGCCGGTAGAGCTGAGCCGCGGCGAAGAAGCGCGCCTGCCGCAGGGGGGTCTCGAACTCGAGGTCCTCGTCGCCGGGGCGGGTGTTGGCCCGTGCCCAGGCGTAGGCACCGCGCGCCTCGTCGGACCAGTCGACGCCCTCCGGGTCGGTGAGGTCATTCTCGGCGAGGACGGCGGCCACCTCAGCGGCGAGTCCGGCGTACTGGTAACTCATCCAGGGGTCTTCCCCGCTCACGATGTAGTCGCGGTTCACGTCCTGCCAGCTGCCCTGGAGCGTACCGTCTGGCGCGGCGTCGGATCCGAGCAAATCACCAAACACCCGCGCGCCACCGAGGCCGCCGGTGCCGTAGCCCTTGGCCGTGAGTTCGGCGCGTAGGCGGTGGTAGAAGCGCGGCAACCAGAGTGCCTCGTCGAGGAGGTCCGGCAGGCCGTTGCCGCGCTCTGGAAGCAGGAGCTGGCCGTCGGTCCACGCGCGGGGGCTCGACTCGTAGAGCCACAGCAGGTGCATCGCGACGGCACCGTGGCTGAAGTAGCTGTCCCAGTCGCCGGCGTCCTGGTACCAGCCCCAGCTCTCGAGCGGGCCCCGGATCGCGGCCACGATCTCGACTTTCTGCGACTGTGGGTTGTTGAAGTCGGCGTAGTCGACCCCGCGGATGCTGGAGTACTTGAGCCTTCCGGCAAAACCCGGGGTGACGCCGGGGCGGTGGGGGGCGGGGCGCGGCTGCGAGGTGAAAGGCGCGACGGTAGCGATGCCGCTGCGCTGCTGATAGATCCCCTCGACGAGCAGGTCGAGCGCCGGGGCGAGGACGGCCTCGTCGACCTCGAACGGGAAAGAGCACCCGACCCCGTCGACGCAGAGTCGGTAGCTGCCGTTTTGGCGGAAGCTGGAGAAGTCGCACTCCCAAACCTCCGCGCCGAGGAGGTTGCCGTGTGGGGGCGACTGCGAGGGGTAGGCGAACTCCTGGTTGTCGAGCGGCTTGCGGAACGCAACCTGGCCCCGGAACGCGATCGCGCCTGAGGTCGTGTCGACCAATTGGAACTCGCGCGCCGCACCACCGCCGCCGCCCGCGCCATCAAGCCGGAGGCCGCCCCCGTCCCCCATCCAGTGGTAGACGTACCCGAACTTTTCCGGAGCCCGGGGCGCGTAGCCCACCTGGTTGACGTGCACCGCCTCCGAGCGCAGGGCCCGGGGCCGCTGCCGCCACATGACCTCTTCGCGGCCGTTGAGTCCTGGGAAGGACAGCGTGTACGTGGCGTCGGGCGCAAGCGCGAATGGCAACACGAGGTAGACCCAGTGCTCGGAGGCGTGGTTGGGGCGGGCGTTGACGCAGCCCGGGCCCCAGGCGTCGCAGTAGTTGGCGAAGTCCGTCGGCTTGGTCTTGCGGTACACACGCACCGGCGCAATGGCGCGTCGCGTAGGCGGCGTGGTCGGCGCTACGAAGCTGGTACGTCGAAGGTAGCTTGGCGGTCGCCGTGTCGAGTGGGTGGGCCACCACCACGTCCGCGGCCGGGAGTTCGCCGCCGCCGTGGTGCTCGACGTAACCGTCGTCGAAGTGGAGCAAGAGAATGCTGTCGGTGAGCGGCAACGTCGTGAGTAGTTGGCTACGCTGCGCGTCCGCGACGCGGGTGGATAGACCAATAACGAGGAGCAGAAGCGTAATGGCGAGACGCGACATAGTAGGGGCCAGTTAATGAGCTAGGGTTAAGGTAGCCCACGCTCGGAGATCGTCCAGCATTTCGCGGTGTGTTCGACCCTACCTACGGCCTCGTTGGTTCATCAGCAGGGGTAGCTCACACCGGGTACCCCACCGCATTCCTCGGCGTCTCCCAAAGTTTTAGCGAAAGCTCCAAATGCTCAGCGATGTGCGGGCGCAGATAATCGTGGATCGCCACCGCGATGTACTCCGCGCTCGGAACCCGATCTTGAAAGTCTGGCACGTCTAGATTCAGATTCTTGTGGTCAAAGCGGTCTTCCACCTCAGATTTAATGAGTTGGCTCAGGACTCCGAGGTCGATCACGTAGCCCGTCTCCGGGTCGACCTCCCCGGTCACGCAGACCTCCAACTCGTAGTTGTGCCCGTGAAAGTTGGCGTTGTTGCACGGCCCGTACACGGCGCGGTTGCGCTCGTCGGACCAGGCCGGGTTGTGGAGGCGGTGCGCCGCGTTGAAGTGGGCCCGGCGGTAGACGGCGACTTTCATGGTAGAGAGGTAAGGCCGGGGCGGGCAGTGGGGTTGTCTACAGGTCGGCGAAGACGACGGCGGGTTCTTCGTTGTCCCCACGTATGGTCACGATGCTTATGGCTTCGTCCTCCTCGAACACTTCGTAGATGATCTTGTAGGATCTGGCTTTGGTGTAGCGAAGCTCCTCGGCCCCTGAGTAGTCCGTGAATATCGGGTGAATCAAGGGAAAGCTCTCAAGCTTCTCCAACTGAGCTTCGATCTCGACGGCGAGCTTGCGGGCGTATGCCTCGCTCTTCGCCCTGGCCTCGAAGCCCAAAACACGCTTCACGCGACGGCGGAATCTGTCTGTAAAAAATAACTGGTACTGGTCACCTACCACGAGTGCAACTCCTTGCGGAAGGTATCGAAGTTAACGACGCGACCCTCCTTGTAATCGAGCAGCCCCTGGGCGATGTCAGCGTCCATCTCCTCGCGCGTCATCCGGGGGAGCGCAGGCTCGGTGGCAGCGTACCGCTCTTGGGACTCCTTTTGTACCACTTGAACCCGGCCGCTACCGTGCTTATCTGCAAAGCCCTCGGAGAGCTCAAACATGCGTTGTAGGAGTTCGGGCTCGGCGACCTCGATGCGTTGGTAGAGTATTTCCTTGAGCTCTGCGGTTTCCATAGGATTCGTTTTGCGGAAGCGGGATAGCGCTAAAGGTACGGAAGGCGACGGGACGATCAGAGAGCCGGTCGAGGCGAATCCAACTCGGGATTGTGGAACCGCTGCGCCGCGTTGAAGTGGGCCCGGCGGTAGACGGCGACTTTCATAGTAGAGGTAAGGCCGGGGAGGGGCGTGGGGTTGTCGGGGTCACAGGTCGCCGAGCACAACGGTTGGATCTTCAGCATTGCTCCTGATCGTATGTACCAGCACGGTCCGCTCGTCCTCCAGGATCTCGAAGATGATTTTGTAGTTAGACACGAGGATGTACCGTAGGTTCGGAGGGCCTGTATCCAATGAGTAAGGCGGATTGGAACTCGGCAAGCGCGCCAGGCGCCGCATGCCCCGCGTGAGCGTCGCCTGGATCTTCTTTGAGTAGCTTTCGCTCTTCGCCGACCACTCAAACCGCCCGATTGCCCGCAGCCGCGCCTCGGCGAGTTCGGTTACGACGACATCGTACACCGGGCTCAAAGCTGCTCGAACTCGGGAGCTAGATCTTCGAGCCGCTTGTAACGTCCCTCACGATACTGTTGTCGGCTCTCCTCGATCTCCGCGGTCATCTCCGCGTGCGTCATCCGACCGCGCCGCGGCTCTCGCAAGGCCGTGCTACCGGGCTCGCTCACGAGCGATGGCTGAGTGGTATAACCCCCTTGGTTACTGATGAAGAATTCATTTGTGAACTCGACGAGCTGCCTGAGCATCCCAGCGTCGGCGGACTCGATACGGGCGTAGAGTATTTCTTTAAGCTGAGCATGGTCCATGGGCTACGTTTTTGCGGAAGCGGAATAGTCCTAAAGGTACGCGCGCCGTGCCATCCTCTGTTCAACCAATCCTCCCATCAAACCCCGCCCCGCCCCGGCGTACCTTCGCGCCCCGTGCACTTCCGCCAGCTCATCACCCCCAACGCCATCGCCCAGCAGTGGGCCGCTACGGTCGACGCCGAGGAGGTGCCCGGGGCCGTGCTCCTGACCGGACCCGAAGGTGCCGAACTCCTCCCGCTCGCCCTCGCGATGGTGGGCTACTTGCAGTGTACAGATCGACAGGATGGGGAGGCCGGCAGGGCAGCCTGCGGCGCTTGTGAGGCTTGTCGCCAAAACACGTCCCTCGGTCACCCCGACGTGCTCTACACCTACCCCGTGGTCAACACCGGCAGCGGAACGGCCAGCGGCACCACCAGCGGCGAGCACCTCACCAAGTGGCGCGAGGAGGTCCTCGCCAATCCGCACCTCTCCCACACCGACTGGCTCGAGGCCCTCACCAACGACAACAAGGCCGGCAACATCAACACCGCCGAGGTCTCGCGCATCCTCCACCACCTTGTCGCTGGCGCGTTTTACGAACGGCTACAAAGTGGTCCTCATCTGGGGCGGCGACTACCTCGGGCAGGAGTCCAACCGCCTGCTCAAAGCCATCGAGGAGCCACCCGAGCGGACGCTCATCCTCGTCATCACCACGCGCTTCGAGCGTATCCTGCCGACCATTTACAGTCGGTGTCGCGTCCTGCGCCTGCCCCTGGCACCGGTAGCCGCCATCGCCACGGCCCTGCAGGGTCGCGGGCTGGCGGAGGCAACGGCCCAGCAGATCGCCTACGCGTCCGGCGGGCAACTGAGCCAGGCCATCGCGGAGGCGGACCGGCTGGCGGACGGTGGCGCGACCGGTCCTGATCTGCCGGGCTGGTTTCGGTCCTGCTATGTCGGTAAGGGCGCCCCGATCGTCCGGGCCGCCACCGAGATGGCGGCCCTCACGCGCGAACAGCAGAAGCACTTCCTCCAACGTGCGCTGCGCTTCGTGCGCGAACTCGGCGTCGTACGCGCCGGGACCCCACGCCCCCTCATGCTCGCGCCCGCCGAGGCCGCCGTGGCGCACAAACTCGCCGGTCTCACCGACTGGCCCCAACTGACGGCCCTCGCCGAGGAGCTCGAACGCCTCCTGGTGGCCGTCGAACGTAACGCGAACGGGAAGATCGCCTTCACGGCGACCTCGATCCGCATCCATCATATCCTCGCCCGACCCGCTGCCGCTGCCCCCAGTGCAGCCAGCGCACCACAACCTTTGCGTCGTGCGAGCTAACACCCACTACTACCATGGCTTGCGCTTCGTGCGGAACCACTAATCCCGACGGCTCCCCCTCGGGTTGCGGCTCGAAAGGCCACTGCGCCTCCGGCTCCTGCAATCGGATGAACACCTACGACTGGCTCACCGTCCGCGGGATCCGCGACGTCGCCGACCAACACTTCGTCGAGGTCTCCTTCAAACGCGGTACCCGCAAAGACTTCTTCTACTGCCCTCCCGAACTCGGGGTCTCCACCGGGGACACCGTCGTGGTCGAGGCCGAGAAGGGGACCGATACCGGCTACGTGACGCTAAGCGGTGAGATTGTATTTGCGCAGATGCGCCGCCGCAAGGTCAAGGCCTCCGAGGTCGACCTAGACGTCATTCGCTGCGCCCACCAACGGGACCTCGAGCGCCTGTCGGAAGCCCGCCGATTGGAGAACGAGACGTCTGGTGCGGGCGCGGGTTTTGGCGTACGCCACCGAGTCCCCCATCAAACTCTCCGACATCGAGTACCAGGCCGACCTGCGCAAGGCCACCTTCTACTACACCGCCGAGGAGCGCGTCGACTTCCGCGAACTTATCAAGAGTCTCTCGCGAGAGTTCAAGGTGAGCGTCGAGATGCGCCAGATCGGGGCTCGCCAGGAGGCGGCCCGCATCGGCGGCATCGGGAGCTGCGGGCGCGAACTCTGCTGCTCCACCTGGCTCACGGACTTCAAGAACGTCAACACGTCCGCGGCGCGCTACCAGGGTTTGGCCCTCAACCAGACCAAGCTCAGCGGGCAGTGCGGGCGCCTCAAGTGCTGCCTCAACTACGAACTCGACACCTACCTAGATGCCCTCGAGGACTTCCCGAAGAAGGCGGACAAGTTGCGCTTCCCGAGTGGGCGGGCGGTTTTGGTGAAAACCGACGTCTTCAAGCGCCTCATGACCTACCAGGTGTCCTTCGGCAAGACGCGCGGCCCCTACGTTACGCTCACCGTCGAGCAGGTCCACGAGGTCATCAACACCCCCGACGCCGACGTCTCGATGCTCATCGACATCGACAAGGATCGCCAGCAAGCCCTCGCCGCCGAGAGTGCCGAGGAGTTCGACTACGAAGACGTCACCGGCGCCATCGACATCCCGCTGGAGAAGCGCCAGCGAGGCAAGAAGTCCCGCAACAAGTCCGGTGGCGGTCGCGGCAATCAAAGGTCGCTCGGGCGGCTCCGACAACCAACGCTCCAGTAGCGGCGGCGGCGGCCGTTCGAAAGGCCCCCGTAAGCCCCGCAGTGGCGATAATACGCCTTCCGGCAAAACCAACGACCCCTCCTCCGACAACAGCAATCGCGACGACAATACGCCTTCCGGCAAAACAGATGATCGGCCGCCCCGCCGTAAGTCCAACCGCAACAAGAGCCGTAATAGCGGCCGAGGCGCTGGCAACAGCGGTAACAGCAACAGCAGCGGCGGCGACAGCGGCACCAACAACCGCCACGACCAAAGCCCCCGCCCCGAAGGCGAGCGCAAACCCCGCCGCAACAACCGGAACCGTAATCGTAAACCGGCGGCGGCAGTGGCGGCGAGTGGCGGCACGGCGGGGCAGTGGCAGTGGCGGCGAGTAGAGCCCCTATGTACTCAACATTCACCCCTCCCAAAGCGTAGCTAAAGCCAGACGCGCCCCAGCTCGCGCAGGGATGTCGTTGAACCGCCATGAAACGTACCCTAAAGTTCAGGTACCTCCTATAAATCCAAGCGCGGCACGGTTCAACGACATCCCGCCCCAAAGCCAAGCCCCCAAGCCCCCCGCCCCAAAGCCAAGCCTCAAGCCCCCCGCCCCAAAGCCAAGCCCCCAAGCCCCCCGCCCCAAAGCCAAGCCCCCAAGCCCCCAAGCCCCCAAGCCCCCCGCCCCCAAGCTCCCCTCCCATGACCTACGACGTCACCATCATCGGATCAGGCCCCGGCGGCTACGTAGCCGCCATCCGTTGCGCCCAACTCGGCATGAAAACCGCCATCATCGAGCGCTACCCAACCCTCGGCGGCACCTGCCTCAACGTCGGCTGCATTCCCTCAAAAGCCCTGCTCGACTCCTCGGAGCACTACCACGACGCCGTCCACCGCTTCGCCGAGCACGGCATCTCCGTCGGTGAGGTCAAGGTCGACATGTCGCAGATGATGACCCGCAAGTCCGGCGTCGTCGAGCAGATGACCAAGGGCGTCGCCTTCCTCATGAAGAAGAACAAGGTCGAAGTCATCCAGGGCCACGGCTCCTTCAAGGACGCGAATACGATTGTCATCAAAACCGAGGACGGCGCGACCTCTGAGATCACCACCAAGCGCGTCATCATCGCGACCGGCTCCAAGCCCATCGTACCGCCGGCCTTTAACTACGACAAGAAGCGCATCATCACCAGCACCGAGGCCCTCAAGCTGCAGGCCGTACCAAAGTCGATGGTCGTCATCGGCGGCGGCGTCATCGGACTCGAGCTCGGGCAGCGTCTACGCGCGACTCGGCTGCGAGGTCAACGTCATCGAGTTCGCCGACCGCATCATCGCCGGCATGGACGGCGACTGCTCCAAGGAACTCATGCGTTCGCTCAAGAAGATCGGCGTCAACTTCCACCTCAAGCACGGCGTCCAAAAGGTCGAAGCGAAAGGGGAAGACAGCATCGTGGTGAGTTTTGCCGCAAGGGGAAAAGAGGACGATGTCAAGACCCTAGAAGCGGACTACTGCCTCGTGGCCATCGGCCGCGGACCGTACACTGCCAACCTCGGTCTTGAGAACGTTCCCGGCGTTGAGCTCGACAACAAAGGACGCGTGGTCGTCAACGAGCACCTGGAGACCGGCGTGACCGGCATCTTCGCGATCGGCGACGTGATCACGGGCGCGATGCTCGCCCACAAGGCCGAGGAGGAAGGCGTCTTCGTGGCCGAGTACATGAGCCGGCCAGAAGCCGCACATCAACTACGACCTCATCCCGGGCGTCGTCTACACCTGGCCCGAGGTGGCCGGCGTCGGCAAGACCGAGGAACAGCTCAAGGAGTCCGGCGCGAAGTACAAGGTGGGTAAGTTCCCCTACCGCGCCCTCGGCCGCGCCCACGCCTCGATGGATCTCGAGGGCATGGTCAAGATCATCGCCGACGCGGACACCGACGAGGTGCTCGGCGTCCACATGGTCGGCGCCCGCGTGGCGGACCTGATCGCCGAGGCCGTGGCCGTGATGGAGTACCGCGGGAGCGCGGAGGACATCGCGCGGATGTCGCACGCGCACCCGACGTATGGCGAGGCGATGAAGGAGGCAGCGCTGGCGGCGACGGGAGATCGGGCGCTGCATGTGTGAGGCGGCGTTTGACTCGCTCCGCGAGTGCCGCAGGTAAGCATCGAACCGATGCTGGTCAGGCTACTTCCTTTCTCACCAAAGAGAAATGGTGAGGACTCAATTGCTCGTTCAAGCTCGCTTCGAAGTCTTGTCTTCGCCGGACGTACTGCTCTAATTCCAGTCCACTAGACCCCGCCGCGCGATGCCGGACAATGACCTCCTCGACCGAGAGAATCTGTTCCATAAGGTCGCTGATGATAATCGAGCGGTCATGGAGGCATTCGAAGTCTTTCTCGAAGTTACGGTTGGTCAACCAGGAGGTTGTTATAGCTGAGTTCGACCCAAATCAGAGGTCTTTTCCTTTCGTAACGGTCTTGTCTGGTGTAGCCGGATTGGTGCTCTTGGTAGAGTTAAATCGAGTCGATACAAATATTTTAGGTAACACGCGGTCGGTGCACTGGGTACGGCTAGCAGCCCACACTTCACGGCAAAAGCAGGGAGTTAGAAAGGTGGCATGACGGCAAGGTTATCGCCGCGGTGGTGACGCCTACTCTTCACTACCGTGACCCATTAGCCGCACGGCTCATCTAGCTATCTCTTCGACGGCGGTGCAGAAGCTGTCCAATTCAGTTGGCGTGTTGAAAACCGATGTCGCGACGCCTACGGCATTGACTCCCTCGTAATTCACGTACTGATTTTTGTAGTTCTCGATCGCCTGAGTGATGATGCGATACCGGTCCCTTAACTCGCGGGAAACCGCCTTGGAGCTTTGGCCTTTCAATTGAAAGAATACAATACCGCAGGAGTGCTCCTCCGTTGGGTTGGTAAGGATCTCTACTCTCGGTTGGCGCGCCAAGCGTTCGACCCAGTACTCTTTTAAAAATAGCATCCGCTGACGCTTTACGTCGTGTCCGAGTTCGTCCCACAACGCCATACTGGCACTAGCGGCTCGAAACACCGGGGTGATGGTGCCGAAATTCTCAAACTTTTCGATCGCCTCATCACGTGGGGAGTACGCGTAACTACCGAGCAGGGGCAAAGTCATTTTGATACACTCCCGCCTTACGTACAAGAACCCCGAGCCAAGTGGGCCAGCCGCCCATTTGTGGAGCGAGGCCCCTAAGTAGTCGCAGTCGATATCCCTGACATCTACCGGGATATGGGAAAAGCTTTGCGCCGCATCTATGACGGTGAAGATCCCATGCTGTTGGGCCAAGGCACAAATCTCTTTGATAGGATATATCTGCCCACTGATCCACACCATATGAGAGACGAGAAACATTTTCGTCTTCGGTGTAATGGCGCCTCTAAAGCACTGCACGACCTCCTCGGCGGACGCCGGGCGATACGGAACATCGACGTGGCGGATCTTGAGGCCCAACCTCAGTTCCTGCTGATGCAGGCTGGCGATCATGTTGTCGTACTCATGGGTCGCGGCGACGACCTCGTCTCCGGCCACGAATGGGAAGCCCATAATGGCGTTGTTGAGAGCCTCCGTCGTATTGCGCATCAGCGCCACCTCTCCGATGTCTGCGTTGAGGAGGGCTGCGATCTGAGCGCGAACGGGCTCCGCAGCCCCTTCGGCGGGTCCGTGGTTGCGGAGCGACGGGAGGGCTTGGACCTGTTCTAGGTGGCCGGTCAATTCATCGAGCGTTGCCTTTGGGAGACTGCTAGCGGCATTGCAGCGCAGGTCGACGAAGGAGGGGTCTAAGTGGAACCGCTGACGGAAGCCTGTCCAGAAGCCCTCGTCGTGAGGAGCAGTGAGGAGGTTCGCAGCAGGCGAAGCATTCGCCGTGTCGCCAGCGAGAAATAGCGGCATCGCGAGGGCGGATTTGATAAATTGGCTTCGCTTCATGGCGCAAGGTAAGGAACTGGCAAGAGTTGTCGGGGCTAACGTGGGGCCTGCGCGCCGCGTCTGGCGATCAGCCGATGTGGGCGTGTATCCCTTATTAGTCTCATTTGCCTTATTCTCCTCGGTCAATCTCACATTCAACTTAAGGAACAGCTTCACCCCATAAACTTTAACCAAAATCCATAACCTAAAGAAGTGATGTCTGTATGGATGGGATCGTATTATTCTAAGGCTTTAATATTTAAATAGTATGTTTTGTAAGTTACATTGAATAGTACTCTTGTTGATCTTTAAAGTCATTTACGACTTGGACGTTCGCAACTCCAAAACTGTCGCCGAGCCTAGCTCATCCTTGGCGTATACCCAGGGAGCGCTACGTCTACCCGGATGTGGCCATCGTCTGCGGCCGCCCGCGCTTCGACGAAACCGTACCGAGTGCGGTCGTCAACCCCGTGGCCGTCTGCGAGTTGCTTTCGCCGAGCAGCGAAGGGTACGATACCGGCTACAAGTTTGACTCCTCCACACAACTGGCTACGCGCTCAGGGACTACACTCCTATCAATCAGCGTCGGCAACGCGTGGAGGTCCGTTCGCGTAAGAGCGTAGAAGACGATTGGAAGACCATGGTCTACACCCAGGCCGATGCGCACTTTCCGGTAACTGATATCGAAGCCAACTTCAATATGGCCGGCCTATACCGAGGGTGGAGCCTGAAGAGTGAACAGGCGGTGTAATACGGCTGTCGTACACGTAGTTGCGGACCAAAAGTATGCAGGAGATTGCATTAGTTACAACTGTATCGATCTGTTACAGCTGTTTCAGCCATGCGCTGAAACAGTTGTAATTCGCGCTTACATTCGCATACTTCGAGGGTCGGCTACACCATTTCACTCCTGACTGACGCCCCGAGAAGCCCTCCCCCATACGCACACCAATCCCGCACGCTACAGACCTCGCACTTCGGTCGCGTACTCACACATATGTTTTTGCCGAAAGGCATCAGCAGTCGATTGACATCTACCCAGAGATCTTTGGGTACGACCTTTTCGAGGGCCTTCAGGGTGGCCTTCGGTTCCTTCGTGTCGACGAGGCCCCAGCGATTGACGACGCGGTGGACGTGCACATCTACGGAGATGGCCGGTACGTCCAGGGCTACGCCAAGAGCGAGATTGGCACACTTCGGGCCGACGCCCTTAAAGGCGGTGAGCTGCTCGAAGTCGGCCGGGGTCTCGCCGGCGTAGGTGTCGACGATCTGCTGGCTGAGCCCGAGGATGGTGTCCGCCTTCTGCATCGGGTAGGTGCACTTCATGATGATCTGCACGATCTCCTCCCGGTCAAGAGCCAACATGTCGCCTGGCGTGCGCGCCCGCTCGAAAAGCGCTACGCTGGCCGGGTAACTGGTCTCGTCGTAAGTCCTGATCGAGAGCACGCAGCTCACCAACTGCTCGTAGAGGCTCGCGTACCCGGCCTCGGCGAGACCAAACATGGCAGCCTTCGGGAACTCGGCGTTTTGCTCGGCGATGTGCTCGAACATGGTGGGGAGGGGCCAGGACATGGCGACAAGCTAAGATTTTAACAGGATAAGCGCGGCTACAAGTTCGAGCGCTTCGGCGAGATCGATACGCTGAGGGAGTACGTGCTCGTCGCCCAGGTTGAACGTCGCGTTGAGGTGTTTGCTCGTGAAACTTCCGATAGCCCATGGCAATCCGCCGTGTACACGAGCGAAGCGGAGGAGGTCCGCATTCCGAGTATGGAGGGCGGACTTTTGTTTAAGGCCCTGTACCGAAACTGGGATCGGTTCGAGGGGCCAGCGGACTAACGACCGTCCGTTTACTTCGCCAGATGCCCGCACCCAACCCCGCTACTCACTTCCCCCTCAAGAACTACGACCGGCTCTGCTTTCTGAAGAACGTCATCTCCAACCCACAAATCGAAGTCGGCGACTACACCTATTACGATGACTTCGAAGACATCGCCAACTTCGAGCGCAACGTCAAGTATCTGTTCGACTTTAACGGCGATCGGCTGGTGATCGGTAAATTCTGTATGATCGCCTCCGGTGTCACCTTTCTGATGAATGGCGCGAATCATCTCCACGAGTCTCTCTCGGCCTATCCATTCGCCATTTTTGGTGAAGATTGGGCAGGGGCGATGGACGGCAAATCCTATCCGGTAAAGGGGGATACGATAGTCGGCAATGACGTTTGGTTGGGCTACGGAGCCACCGTGATGCCGGGCATTACCATCGGCGACGGCGCAATCGTTGCCGCGATGTCTGTCGTCACGACCGATGTCGCGCCCTACACCATCGTCGGCGGTAATCCAGCCCGCGTCATCAGGGCACGTTTTGACGAAAGTACCACCGCCCGCCTCCTCGAACTGCGCTGGTGGGACTGGCCCATCGAGCGCATTACCGCCCACGTCAACGAGCTCACCGGTACAGCGGTAGCCCTACTCTAGTAGGATTCGCCCGGCGTAGGTGTCGTTGTCCCCAACCAGTAGCAGGCTGTACATCCCCGTGGGTAAGCCTTCGAAAGTTAAGTTTAGACGGTCGCCGACACTGAAGGCCGACCCGGAGTCGACTACGCGTCCCATGGCGTCTACCAGGTCGTATCGCAGTTCGCTAGCATAGATGCCTTCCGGCAAAACCACCGTCACCCGTCCCGTCGTCGGGTTGGGATACATCGACAGCGCACGAACGGCGGGTTTTGGCGAAAGCCCACTCGCTATCTCTCTGCTCAGCGGCGTATTACCCGACGAAAAGAAGAACTCGCTAAAGCCCGGTACGCGCACGTCGAGGTAAAGGCCATCCGCATACTCGCCCCGCCCCACCACGCTCGTCGCGAAACCCGCCTTGAGGTAGTCCGCCGAACAACGCTCCTGCGGGACGCGCACCGCCACCAGGTCCACGCTGTCGGCGGGGAGGTATAAGGTGAGGCGACCGCCCCTGCTGCCGCTCCGGGTACTCGTGCCACCGCCGCCACTGCTGCCGGAATTGCTGGGTGGTATCCGATCTGGGATCGCCTCGATATTTGGCCCCAGGCCCTGCACCGCGCCGACTTGCGCGAGACCAATCAAGTCCCCGCCCGAGATGTAGAACCGTACCGTCACCGAGTCACCTTCGTTCGGCTGGCGCTCCGGCTCGATGGTGATGTTGCTGCGGCCGTAGTACACCGGCACGGAGTCGGTGGCAAGCACCCGCACGCTATCCCGCGCGCCGAAGTAGCTGACCTTGACGGCGCCGAGATTTATTGTGTTCTCGATCGAGACAACGATCTCGCCCGCGGGCGTGAGCACATCCACGAAGTCGCCCTTCGCGCCGGTACCGTCGATCGTGAAACGGAGCGCATCCGTGCAGCCGGTGTCGGTGAGGATGGGGCGGTCTGTCGCGATGATGCAGATCTCGTAATCCGCCACCGCGCCCGCTTCGGCCGTGTACACGCGGAAGTAGTACTGCGCACCGGGCGTGAAATCGTATTTGTTGTAGACCTCGCTGGTGCCGCCCGGCGCCTCGTTGATGCAATCGATGAGCTTGAGGTCGGCGTCGCGGACCTCCAGCACGAGATCGGTCGAGATGCCCGGTGCCGGCGTGAGGATGACGCGGTACTGCGTGCCCGCTGGTTTGATCGAGTACCAAACATCGTCGTCGGCCTCGCCGCCACATCCTGCCGGCAGTCCAGCCTCCGCGGTGGCCGAGCGCGTCGTGCCTGGGGTGGGGAAGCAGCCCGTCAATTCGGTCGCGAGCGTTTGCGGACGCCCGCTGTCACGTAGCACACCGCGCAAGGAGTCCCCAGGAGGCGAGCCCGCGGGTTTTTGCCGGAAGTTTTGGGACGGGCGCAGGGCGACGCTTTGCTCGGTGAGGCTGCACTGTTCCTGAAGGTAGATGTAGTAGAACTCGCCCGGTGTCAAGCCCCAGACGGTGAGCGGTTGACGGCCACCCACGGCGGTCGTGTCGGGTTTGCCAAAGGCCGGTCGGTAGCCCGCTGGGCCAGCGAGGGCGCGGTAGCGCCGTCCTCCGACACTTGCAGAGGAGCCGTCGGCATTTTGAAAGTAGAGCTGCGTCCAGTTCTGGCCCACCGTCATGTTGATGTTGGTCGGCGGCAGGCAGGGCGGGGTCTCGAAGGCGCAAATGTTGAAGGTCGTGTACGCGTACGGGTCGAGGCCGGCGAGCTGGATGTAGACGGTATCCCCGACGGCACGGTCGTCGAAGTAGAGTCGCACGGCCGCCCAGGCGTTGACGGTCCGGCACTGTAGAGCGGTCCCGTCGGTGAGCGTCGCGTTGAAGTACAGCGTCCCCGGCGAGCCCCCGATCACGTCGAGGACGATGGTGGTCGAGGCCGCGGTCGTGACAAAGTAGTACCACAGGTCGCGCCGCGTTCCGCGGGCATCTAGGGGTGCGCACGGCGGTTCGGCGAGACTGGCGAAGGCGTCGGAGATATTGCCTTTCGTGGGGTTGCACCTCTCCGGTGCGCCTACGGTGAGTTGTGAGGCCGTGGCGCGGGTATCGTTGGGGGCTTGGGCTTTCGCCAAAACCGTATATAAGCAGCAGAGGACCGTTAGGATAAAGGCGAGGTAAGGGACGGAGGAGCGGTGGGCTTTGGCGAAAGCCGAATCGTGGAGCATGGCGCGGGGGACTTGGCTTGCCAAGCTAGCTGGGCTGTACGCTTTCGCTAAAACCCGTTTGATAAGTGGTAGGGGCGAGTTTGTAGTTGGGGGTCGAGAGAGAGGCAGGAATCGGTCCGGCCCGATTCTCACCCTTACGACACCTGTTTTGGCGAAAGCCCGCCTTCCGGCAAAACCATCACCTCTAGAGGAATTTGCCACCGGACGACCTTTCGGCTCAAACACCTACTTACGACCCACTAGGAGTGGTGAATTGGATCTTTGGAACGCCTACTTTCGCGGGTTATACCTACGCCTATGCGACTCCTTCTTACGGTCCTTTCCCTCGTATTTGCTTCTTCCGCTTTCGCTCAAAACAAGCTGCTCTGGTCGGCGGATTACGAGTTGACGCTCAGCGACTTCCGCTCGCCCGCCACACGGATAGATTCGGCGCTGAATCAGATCTACCTCATGCCTGGCACGACGACCGAGTTCGGGTTTCAGATGAGCACGTACGAGTACATGGCGACGCGCAACTTCGACGATAAGGTGAGTGCGAGCTTTACACCCGCCACCGCGGCCATCAAGGCGCCCGACGCGGCCGCGGCCCAGCGCCTGCTGGACTATGAGCGCTACCAGTTCGATCTCGCTGAGCTATGCGTACGAAAGATGCGCCGCACGATGTACGACAACAAGAAGGTGTTTTCGGACTTCAGCCTCTTCGAGCCCATTTTTCAGCGCTACCACCACGAGATGGAGGTCGAGGCCGCGCGCGTCAACGAGGCGACCAACTTCGGGGAGAACGCCGAGCTGCTGGCCGAGGAGCGCAGCAAAGTGAGGGCGGAGATCGAAACGATGCCGGATTTTTGCTATGCCTGCAAGCCGGAGAAAGTGAAGAAGGGCAAGGCGCGCGGGTGATAAGTTTTGGCGAAAGCTGAGGGGAGTTAACCGAAGATCACCGAAGATAACGGACATTTTGAAGAATCGTCAAAATGTTCGTTATGCGTGCTTACCTTTGCTTAAATGGACCACAGACTCAATCCCTACAACCCAGGTGCAGGTACGCAACCCCCCGAACTGGCTGGCCGCGATGAGCTTATCGAGGAGGCCTCAATTGCTATCGATCGCACGCTTGCAGGGCGTCACTCGCGGAGCATGATGTTGTTGGGCCTACGCGGAGTCGGCAAGACCGTGCTCCTGAATCGCTTCGACAACATGGCGATCGAGGCGGGGTGCATTACCTTCCTGTTGGAGGCTCCCGAGAATGAGAGCCTACCGTCTCTGCTGGTCCCCCGTTTGAGGGCAGTCTTGCAGCGACTGGACTTCTCGGTAGCCGCCGTAGAGTTTGCCAAGAGAGCCCGTAGGCTTCTCGCCGGATTTACGAAGGCGTTCAAACTGTCTTACGAAGGCTTCGACGTAAGCGTCGAGATTGATCCGGGGGCGGCGTCTGGATTGCTCGAATTAGACCTTCCGGAACTCTTTATCGCGATCGGAACAGCGGCTAGGGAGGCCGAGAAAACCGTGGTCTTCTTCATCGACGAAGTCCAGTACCTATCACAAAAGGATCTGGCGGCACTAATTGTCGGGATTCACCGCATCAATCAGAAGGGCCTGCCGATACTTTTCTTCGGTAGTGGACTTCCACAAATTGCTGCCCTCGCCGGAGAGGCGAAAAGCTACGCGGAGCGCTTATTCCAGTACGTCCGGATTGGGCCCCTCGATGCCGTTGCAGCCGACGAAGCTTTAATTGCACCTGTAAAGCATTTAGGAGTCGAGTACACTTCGGAGGCACTGGCACTGATCCGAGCATCGACGAAAGGGTATCCTTACTTCCTACAAGAATGGGGCAAGCACTGCTGGGATTTAGCTGCCCGATCACCGATCGACGCGGAGGTCGTCGAACAGGCTACCCTTGCCTCGCTCAGTAGCCTCGACGAAGGATTCTTTAATGTGCGCTACGATAGGCTCACTCCCCGGGAACAGGACTATGTCTTGGCGATGGCGCGGCTGGGGCCGGGTACGCACTCCGCTGGCGATATTTCTAAGGCGCTGAAGACGAGCGTTCAGAAAGCAGGCTCCGCCAAAAATTCTCTCACTAAAAAGGGAATGGTCTACTCGCCAAGTTACGGGCAGACCGCCTTTACGGTACCGTTATTCGACGAGTTTTTGCTCCGGCGCGAGGCGCGCTCTTCGTGAGGGTCCAACGACAACCCCACCCCCCGCCACTCGTTACCTCATCATGGCTACCATCGCCCCGATCCCGACTACAAAAGACCCCGCCTACACCTCCGCCCTCCTCGAGCGCGCCCTCAACCTCGAGTGGCTCTCCCCCGCGGAAGGCGTCTACCTCTTCCACCACGCGCCCACGGCCCAGCTGGCCTTCGTCGGGAATGCCATGCGGCAACATCACGTCCCGGGCGACGTGGTGACCTGGATCATCGACCGCAACTCAAATACCACCAACGTCTGCATCGCGAACTGTAAGTTCTGCAACTTCTACCGACGGCCGGGGCACGAGGAGGCCTACATCACGTCCATCGAGGAGTACAAGGTCAAGATCGACGAGATGTATGAGTTGGGCGGCCGCCAGCTGCTGCTGCAGGGCGGGCACCACCCCGACCTCGGACTGCAGTTCTACGTCGACACCTTCTCGAAGCTCAAGGAACTCTACCCCGACCTCAAGCTCCACGCGCTCGGCCCGCCGGAGATCGCGCACATCGCCAAGCTCGAGAAGATGAGCCACATCGACGTTTTGCGGAAGCTGAACGAAGCTGGTCTCGACAGCCTCCCGGGTGCCGGTGCCGAAATCCTCGACGATCGTGTGCGCCGACTGATATCGAAGGGCAAGTGCGGCGGCCAGGAGTGGCTCGACGTCATGCGCGCCGCCCATCAGCTCAACATCACCACGAGCGCCACGATGATGTTCGGCCACATCGAGACCGACCTCGAGCGCATGGAGCACCTCGCGATGCTGCGCCAGGTCCAGTCCGAAAAGCCCGCCGAGGCCAATGGCTTCCTGGCGTTTATCCCGTGGCCCTTCATGGACGAGGACACGATCCTCAAACGTATCAAGCGCGCCCGCAACACCGTGACCGGCGACGAGTACATCCGCATGATCGCCATGAGCCGCATCATGTTGCCCAACGTCGTGAATATTCAGTCGAGCTGGCTCACGGTCGGCAAGAAGGTGGCCCAGCTCACGCTGCACGGTGGCGCCAATGACTTCGGCTCGATCATGATCGAGGAAAACGTCGTGTCGGCCGCCGGGGCGGCGTTTCGCTTTACGGCGCAGGGGATTCAGGATGCGATCCGGGAAGCGGGCTTCGTGCCGCAGCTGCGGACGCAGGAGTACGAGTTTAGGGAGCTTCCGCAAAACATCAAGCAGCAGGTGCTGGAGGGCGAGGGGATGTTGGTGGATTAGGCTTCCAACCGCGGTACAGACGCTTGAAGGGGAGCTCAATGCCGAGCGACGGTAGCGAGACTACTTTGTCCGATTCGGTGTAGGTAGAATAGCGCCAAGGCGAAGTCTGGTCGGTGCGGTGTCGGACTTCGACTCGGCGGCGCTCCTGGTCTACGAGCACGTACTCCCGTAAGGTCGAGAGCGCTCCGTAGAACTCGAACTTCAGGCCTCGATCATACTGATCACTCGAAGGCGACAGCACCTCGAAGACGGCGACAGGATTAACAATGGCGGTCGGGATAATTTCGTCGTAGATAGGCTCTCCGCACACCACCGCTGCATCGGCGTACAAGTAGCGCGTGCCCCCTTCGATAGCAATGCGTAGATCGCTAGAGGCGGCCGAACAGCGTCCGTACCGCTCCTCGTCGGTTTCGAAGGCGGTTAGCAGCGCGTGACCGATGTTGATCCCGAGTACCGCATGTACGAAAGACCCGCCCGCCATCGCCTCGACGCTCACCAACTCTCCATCGTGGTATTCGTACCGCTTGCCGGTCGCCTCCTCGATCGCGAGGTAGGCTTCGATCGTGAAGCGGTCGTCCGGGACGAAGGTGGGGAGGTAGCGAGGCAGGAGACTCATGCGGTCCAAGGTAAACGTTTCCGCGCTCAAACACGCACCAGTCGTTCGGAAAGCCCCGCACTCCAATCCCCAAAAGCCGGCCGCTCCAACAACAACTCCTCAATCACTTTATTCCCCTCGATCCGCGCCAACTTGATACGCCGGTGGTTGGCTACATCCTGCGTGCCCCACGCCAGGTACCACAGGCTCGGCCGCGTCCCCTGCGCGGCCTGCAATCGGTCCTGCAAGCCGTATAAGACCTCGAAGCGGCGCCAATCCTGCTGCCCGTACTTGCCCGGTGCCTCGTCTTCGATGGGCGAGTCGCGGTTGTGCGTCTTGAACTCGACCAGCGCCAAGACATCCCCGCTCGCCTTGTCGACGAGCACGGCGTCCAGGTCTCCCGGCCAGGGATTGGCCGTGGCGTTGGCGAGGTAGCACTCGACGTTGGAGCTAGCGGACAAAAGCGGCTTTACGGTCTTAAAGGATCGATCCCGTAGTATCTCGATGCCTCCTGCTAGTGATTTCAGGTCGACCATCTGGTAGGTGTCCAAGCGCAAGACTCCATCGATCATCTCCGGCTGTATCGATATGATCTCGCGAACGTCCGCCGGGTAGCCTTTCGGATAATTCTCCGGCCAGACAAAGACTCGATTCGGACAGTTGAGTAGCTCCGCGAGGTAGACCGCGCCTATTAGGTCGGTGGAGTAGCGTGTCCGCAAAACTTCCAGCAGTTCTTCCGCGTCGAGCCTGCCATCTGTACCCCGATACTCGAACCGTTGGAACAGCGCCGTGATCGTCTTGCGCTCAGTCGTCACGAACCCGTCCACCGAGAAGCAATCGTAATCAGCATCCCCCGGGGCTACCAGCCACGGCATCGGGTCGAGCGCAGTGATAGGGTAGCGCACGGTTTGCCCCTCACAAACCCGTCGACTCGGCTTAAAGACCTCCAGCACCAGCACCTTCTTTCGCGGAGCAAAACCCTTACTCCGCCCCGGGGAAGGTCGCATTTTCGAAGAGATCACCCGTTTTGGCGGAAGCCGCCCCTGACTCGACGCCCGCATCAACCTTTTTCAGCGAGTACGTCTCGAAGTGCTGTCCTTGCCTCTCTGCCGCTCTCAGTAGGCGAGCCCGGCACAACTCCGCGATCGTCACCTCCGTCCCCGGCTTCCCGACGATCGCCTGCGCCGAGGCCAAATACTCCGCTCGACCGCTCAGCGGTTCTGGTAATTGCACGAGCACAAAACCCGCCCGAATCCCCTCGTCCCACAGCTGCATCACCGCGTCCCCCGTCGAACCCGAGCCCGCGTAAAAGTCCATCACGACATCCCCATCCGTCACATTCGCCAACCTAATCAGCGACTTTAACAGCCGCGTCGGCTTCGGACTCGAAAATACACCCTTGACGCCGTCGAAAAGCGCCGACAGTTCCTGGCTCCCCTCCTGATTGCTCCCGAAGCCCTCGTGTTCCCACCAGTTGTTGGCGCACTGCCCTTCGGCCTCCCGCTCTGAGCGGTAGTACTTCTTACGGGGCAACCCTGCACCGTTGCGCGTGAAGAGCATTCGCCCGTCGGCCAGCAGTTCCCGGTAGGTGCCCTCGTCACCCATCCAGAACTCGGTGTAGGTTTTGCCGGAAGGCGTCTCAATCGTGTACCGACTCCCACTCTGCTCAGCCCCCACTTTCCACGGCTTCGAGGCCCAGTCCCCGCGCGGGTCACCGTCCGGATTACTGAACTTCCCCGTCAAGGGCAGTTTCCCGACGCCCGCCGCACGTAGCGCCACCGAACTCTTGGCGTAACACAAGATGTGCTCCGCTACCAGACCGATCATCTTGGTCTTGTCGTTCGGCTGATTGTGTCGCCTGCGCCAGTGGAGGTGTCCCTCGAAGTTCTCTTCCCCAAACACCTCGTCGAGCAAATGCCTGAGGTTATGCACCTCTCTGTCGTCGATAGACAAGTAAATCACGCCGTCGGATCGGAGGAAATCCCGCGCCAGTATGATCCGCGGGTAGATCTCCGAAAGCCATTTGCTGTGGATGCGGCCGCTGTTCGCGCGATTAATTTGCAAACGTTGCTCGACCTCCGTGGCGTCGGCTTTCGCCAAAACCTGCCTCGCCCGCTCCGCATAGTCCGCCCGCGACTCCGTGAAGTCGTCGCCGTAGATAAACTTCGCCTTGCCCGTGTTGTAAGGTGGGTCGATGTAGATCATCTTGACCTGCCCAGCGTAGTGCGGCCGCAGCGCCTTCAGGGCGTCCAGGTTGTCGCCCTCCACGAAAACGTGACCGGTAGTCCACCGCGCCATCTGCCGTGCTGTTTACCCCGTGGAGTCGATATCCCGCCGGCTCAAAAGCTCGCTGGCGGGCCGCCGCCTTTCCCGGCCAATTCAATCCATACCCGCCGCCCAAATCTGCCCCGTCCATCATGCGGGACGAAAGGTAAGCAGCCCTACCTTGCCTCGGCCCTAGCTCTGCGGCCCCCTGTGCTCTCAGTGCCCTTGTGGTGAAAAATCCCGCCCGTGCCCCAAATCGACACCCACCTGCTCCAAGACTACATCCGCCTCAACCTCGCCGAGGACATTGGCCCGGGCGATTACACCAGCCAGGCCACCATCCCGGCCGACAAACGCGGTCGCGCCCGACTCCTCGTCAAAGGCCACGGCGTCCTGTGCGGTGTCCCCGTCGCCAGAGCGATCTTCAACTACCTCGACGCCAGCTGCGTCATCGAGCAACTCATCGACGAGGGCACCGACATCGACCCCGGCCAGGTCGCCTTCCGGGTCGAAGGTCCGATCCGCACCATTCTCGCTGGCGAGCGCCTTGCGCTCAACACCATGCAGCGCCTCAGCGGCATCGCGCACCTGAGTCGGACTTTCGCCAAGGCCGTCGAAGGCACCAAGGCGATCGTGCTCGACACCCGCAAGACGACCCCCGGCATGCGCTTCCTCGAGAAGTACGCCGTGAAAGTGGGCGGCGCGGAGAACTACCGCATCGGTCTCTACGACTGGATCATGATTAAGGACAACCACGTCGATGGCGCGGGCGGCATGAAGGAGGCCATCGAAGGCGTCCACCGATTCCTGAAAGAAAAAGACCTCGACCTGGACATCACCGTCGAGGTCCGCAATCTCGAAGAGTTGGCCACTGTCCTCGAGATCGGGGGCGTCCGTCGAATCATGCTCGACAACTTCGAGATCAACAAGCTCCGCACCGCCGTCAAGCGGATTGACGGTCGTTTCGAGGCCGAGGCCAGCGGGGGCGTTACGCTAGACTCTGTCCGCGAGATCGCCGAGGCGGGCGTCGATTACATCAGCTCGGGAGCGTTGACGCACTCGGCGCAAAGCGTCGATTTGAGCTTGAAGATGATGAAAGCGTAGGCCATCGAAAATTCTCTAAGGGTACCCTTCCAGCGTCAGCTTTACGAACATGCCGATGCACATCGTTATCACGTAGAATCTAAAGTCGCGCAGGACGATCGTCGGCTCCCCTCCCATATAGTTTCGCTTGCGGCAACTGCTTTAGGGGCAGTCGCGAGTAGTGTCCAGTCGGCGGGAGGGGAATCGCTCGATCTGGTCGTGTGTGTGTGTTCGCGGCTAGAGATCCAACAAACGTGCCACCGGACTCACATTCAGAGACTTCGTAATACCGCGCGGTTGATGTCGGCCGGGAGGCTCGGACCGGCGTAGACCATGCCGCTGTAGAGTTGCACGAGCCGCGCACCGGCGTCGAACTTGGCCATCGCCGTTGCCGCGTCTACGATGCCGCCCACGCCCACCACCTCGATGTCCTCTGGGAGTTGAGCACGGAGCTTGCGCAGCACCTCAGTCGAGTGCTCGAACACCGGGGCGCCACTGAGACCCCCGGCACCAATGGCGTCGACGGTTTTGGCGGAAGCCGTCAAAGGGACGCGCGCCGTGGTCGTGTTGGTGGCAATGATGCCTGCCAAACCTGTCTCCATGGCAATCTCGACGATGTCGGCGATCTCCCCGTCGCTGAGGTCGGGAGCAATTTTAAGGAGCATCGGCCGTGGGGTAGCGAAGCTTTGATTAGCGGCCTGTAGCTCTGACAACAGCCGTGTCAGAGGCTCGCGCGCCTGCAGGCTGCGCAGGCCCGGCGTATTGGGTGAACTCACGTTGACGGCGAAGTAGTCCACCAGATCACCGAGGCGCTTCAGGCAGGTGAGGTAGTCGCTGGTCGCGTCCTCGTTGGGGGTGTCCGTGTTCTTGCCGATGTTGCCGCCGATGACGAGGTCATTCGGGCGGGGCGTGCGCTCGAGGTTGCGAGCCAGGGCATCGACGCCAGCGTTGTTGAAGCCCATCCGATTGATGAGCGCCCGGTCGGCGGGCAGGCGAAAGAGGCGCGGCTTGGCGTTGCCGGCTTGAGGTCGCGGGGTGACCGTCCCTAACTCGACGCTGCCAAAGCCGAGCTTGGCCATCAGCGGGTAATACACGCCGTCTTTGTCGAAGCCAGCGGCCAGGCCGACGGGATTGCTGAATCGTAGCCCGAACACCGTACGGACCAAACGCGGATCCTGGACGCGCCAACTAGCCGTTGCCGCCGTCGCGAGCGGCCCGAACAGGCTCGTCGCCCGAAATCCGGTCATGGTGAGGTGGTGTGCGCGTTCGGGGTCGATACGGAACAGGGCGGGCTTGAGGAGGTGGTACACGGGAGGCGGGGCTTAGCTTGCGCCAAAACTACGGACTGTATGACCCCGGCCAAGCTCTTGCTCTTCGGCGAGCATACCGTGTTGCACGGCGGGGAGGCGCTGGCGGTGCCCCTGTGGAAGTTCGGCGCAAAGTGGATCGAAACCGGCGCGTGTGCTGCGGCCATGCCGTTCGAAAAGTGGGCGGCTTTCGCCAAAACGCAGGACGCGCTAGCCGATTGGTTTGACGTCGCGAGCTTCAGTCTAGCAGCGCCTCGGCTCGCGGTGACGAGCACCATCCCACAGAACTACGGGCTGGGCTCGAGTGGGGCTTTGACGGCGATGGTGTACGAGCGATTCACGCGGTCGAGAGCCCAGACCGATGATCTCAGCGCATTGCGTGCTCGCCTCGGGCAGCTCGAGAGTTTCTTTCATGGTCGCAGCTCCGGTCTCGACCCGCTCGTCTGCTACTTGAAGCGCCCTGTGCATGTGCTCAGCAACGGAGGCGTCGCGGCGCTCGCTACGGATGCCGTCAACTTGGACAAATGGTTTTTGCTCGACTCCGCACGACCCAAAGCTGGCAAGGCAGCCATTGCGCGTTTTGGCGTAAGCTGTAAAGAGGAGGGCTTTCGCCAAAACTACCTCGCGCCAGCGCTGGCCCTCAATGCAGGATTAATTGCTGGCTTCGAGCCTCAACCGTCGACCGAGTGGTTGCAGAAATTACGGGAACTTTCGAGCTTACAACTAGCGCACCTCGGCTGGTTAGTACCGGAGCCCGTACGTGAGCAGTGGAAGAAATACTTAGCACAGGACAGCGCCTACCTCAAGCTGTGTGGAGCTGGGGGCGGAGGATATTTCCTCGGCTACGCCGTGGGCGAGCCTGTCGCGCAGGCTATACATCTATTATGATGCAAGACGTAAACCTCAATCGATTCAGGTCTTGCCCTACTTCTTCCGACTCGTCAGCACGAAGGCCGGCGGCACATTCATCGCGATAAAATCCACCTTGACGTTACCGAAGATGGCCGCATAGGCCTTCTTGCGGATGAGGCTGTAGTGCACCTGGCTAAACGGCCCACCGACGCGCAACACGTCGCGACAAAGGTTCACGATCGAGTCGGCGAGCGCCTTCGGAAGATTAACAAACGGGATGGCGCTCACCACCGCGTCGATCTCGGCAAACTCGTTGTCCCGCAAATGGCGCTTCATATGCTCGGCCGAGTCTTCGACCACCACTAGGCGCTCATCATCGAGCGCCCGCAGTTGTGCACAGAACAATGGATTAACCTCGAAGGCCATAAGGCGAGCCTCCGGGTGCATAGCAGCTAGAATATGCTTTGTAATCACGCCGTCGCCCGCACCGAGTTCGATGAGGTGCCGGGCCTCCACGAAGTCGACTTGCTTAATGGCTCCCTTGCACAGCGCGGGCGAGGATTGCGTTACCGTACCGACGGTCTTGAAATTCCGCAAACTCTCCCGCAGGAAGGAAATAGCATTCATACGCTTAACTTCTACAATGGGCCCCTTGGCGCGAAGGTCACTCATTCTCCCTGCGATTGAGCGCCGAGCATGGCACTGATCTCCGCGTCGACGGCCGCAAAGGTGGCTAAGTCGCGTGGCCCGAGCCGTAGACCATCAAAATAAGCGACCACTTTCGCCTCCGGGAAGCTCTTCCCACGCAGTTCTTTCGCCAAAGCTTCTGCGGAACGATAAGTTGCAAACGACCCGAGTTCGTAGTGGTAGACATCACCCTCCCCAGGGGAGGTGACGACGGGTGCTGCTTGCCGCAGGTAGGTCTCGTTGTCGTACATCTGCCCGAGAGTTGCCACCTCGATACGGAACGCCGAGCCGCGTTGTAGGTCTCGATAGGTCTTATAGGCTTGCACGGCGATGAAATCGGGCACCTTAGGGTCGTCGAAGTTGCGGCTCAGGAGGTAGTCCGGTCCTGGCACCACCTGTAGCTCGAGGCGTCGGTTGAGCTTCTGCCCCTGCGGATTCTCCTGTCCGTTGTAGTCGTTGGCCGCGAGCGCGTACGCCGAGCCAACGCTTATCAGTTGGATTCGATCAGCGGCTACGCCCCGCTCCCGGAGGTAGGCCGCAAAACGTTCGGCGCGCTTTATCCCAAAGTAGATCCGGAACCGATCCGGATCGCCCTCGTCACTGTGGGCCGTGATTACGACTCGCGAGGCGGGGTACTGTTCTAAAAATTGTATGACTGGAGCTGCCTTCTGGAGGTTGGCCGGCGTCACCACGTTATCGTCACGGCCGTAATTGAGAGGCGAGAGCGTCAGCGTCACGGGGATCTTGTCTGCGTCCTTCGGCGGGGGCGGCAACTTGACGAGGCCCTGGTCGTCGATCAGAAAGCCAGGGGTCATGGTGGCCACAGCCGCATCGCGTTGCGCCGCTTCGAGCACCTGTAGGAAGGTGAGCGGACGGCTTGTCATTTGCTGCTCGCGTTGGCGGTCTTTGAAGTAAGCAACAAACAGGTCGCGCCCTCCCTTGCTCGCCGTCTTCAGGTCGGAGTCGTAAAACCCTTCGAGGCCACTTGCCGACAGCCGAAAATGCATCTCGTCGCCGGCACCGTTGATCGAGAGCCCGGCATTCTCCGCCGGTCCCCAAGCAACACTTCGATCGTCGAATACCGAGCGGAACACGTCGTAGCCCCCCACCGACAGGTCAACCCGGTTGCTGGAGTAAAACAAGGTCCGACCGTTGTTCGCGAGGAAGGGACTGCGCTCGTCGTAGGCCGTGTTGATCTCCGGACCAAGGTTTTTCGGTACCGTCCACATCCCCGCCCGGCGGATCGTAAGGTAGAGGTCCATTCCGCCGTAGCCGCCCGGCCGTGCGCTCGCGAAAAGGAGGATGCTGTCGCGATAGAAGATCGCGTCCTTGTCGCCGTTGCGTGGAAGCATCGGGTGGTCCGTCCAGATGGGGCTGTAGAGGCTGCGCTCTTCGGCCTTCGCGCGGAAGGTGTCTACGTGGATGTCGCCGCTGTAACTCGTCGGACCCTTCAGAAACAGCAGCACCTGGCCATCGGCGGCGAAATCGAGGATCTCTTCGTTGTCAGGTCCGTTGAGCAGGGCCGACATCCGCTGACCCTCGCCCCACCGCCCGTCGTCGAACTGGACTGCGAACATGTCGCTAGAGAGCGTGCCCGTGGGTGAGGGGAGCCCTTCGGGCGTGCGGCGACCGCCCGTGTTGCCTTCGCGGAGGCTCGAGAAGTAGAGGCGGTCTTCGTAGGTGGGACTCAGTACGGGGTGAAACTCATCGCCGGTCGTGTTGATTCCCACGCCTATGTTCTCTGAGTAGGCGGCCATCGTCCCGGTGCTCGGACCCATCCGAAGAGCGTTGCCCACGCGGCGGACCTCGTCTACGATCTTCGCGTAGGAGGGGTGTTTTGGGCCGGCGTACCGGAGAAACTCCTTGTAGCGCGTCGCGGCAGCTTCGTAATTCTTCTCGTGGTGCTCGATTTCGGCGAGCGTCAGGTAGACCTCCGGGTCGGCTTTGCCTTTCGCACGCAGCAAACCTTCCAGGAGAGTACGCGCCTCCGCCAGCTGGTTGAGGTTGTAGTGGCTGGTGGCCAGCGGGTACCAGACCTCGTCGTCGTCGGGTTCGTAGCGGCGGTACACCACGAGCGCCTCGACGGCGTTCGCGAATCGCCCGGCCTCGTGGTAGTCGAGCCCGTTGCGCTTGTAGGTCTTGATGTTGCCCTGCGCGGCAGCCGACACCGGCGCGAGGGCGAGGGCGCTCCAAACGAGCAGTATGGCGGGGAGGACGTACTTCAAAACTAGACGCTGCGGTTTGGGTCGAAGGCCTCGAGGTAGTCGGCGACCCGTCGTAGGAAGCTCCCGCCGAGGAAGCCGTCGACCACGCGGTGATCGTAGCTCAACGAGAGGAACATCATGTGGCGTATCGCGATCACGTCCCCATCGGGGGTTTCGAGCACCGCAGGACGCTTACGGATGGCACCGGTGGCGAGGATGGCCACCTGCGGCTGATTAATGATCGGCGTCCCCATCACGTTGCCGAATGTACCCACGTTGGTCACGGTAAACGTGCCGCCTTGGATGTCCTCGGCCTTGAGTTTGTTGGCGCGGGCCCGGCCAGCGAGGTCGTTGACGGCCCGCGTGAGGCCTGGGAGGCTGAGGAGGTTGGCCTCCTTAATAACCGGTACGATAAGGTTGCCGGTCGGGAGCGCCGCGGCGAGGCCGATGTTAATTTGCCGTCGCCGCACGATTTGGGTGCCGTTGACGGTTACATTGATCATCGGGAAATCCTGAATCGCGCGCACGACAGCCTCCACGAAGATGGGCGTGAAGGTGATCTTCTCGCCGTGCGTCCGCTGGAAGTTGGACTTCTGTGCCTCGCGCCAGCGCCAAAGGTTGGTGACGTCGGCCTCCACGAAGCTCGTCACGTGTGGACTCGTCTGCACCGACATCACCATGTGGTCGGCGATGAGGCGCCGCATGCGGTCCATCTCGACGATCTCATCGCCGGGCATCGCGATATGTGGAGCGACGGCTTTTGGTGCCGATGCAGCGGCAGGCTGCGGGGCTTGCGCAACCGTTGCCGGTCGGGCCTGTCGCTGCGCGAGGTAGGCGACGACATCTTGTTTATTGACGCGGCCCTCGTGCCCGCTGCCGGCGATGGACTCGAGTTCGGCTTTTGAGATGTTTTCCTCGGAGGCGATCCGTCGGACGAGCGGGGAGTAAAACCGTCCGTCGTCGCCGATGCGAGCTACCGGTCCGCTATCCGCGCTGTTCATTAGCTCCTGGGCGGCTTGTAGGGGGGCTTCGACTTTCGTCAAAACCTCCTGCGAGACGGCTACCTCGGCAAGGGATTCAGACGTCGAGGTGCCCTGCAGACGGTCGCTTTCGGGCGGTGCGCCAACGACGACGTCAGTGCCAATGCCAGCGGATTTGGCGGAAGCCCCGCCGTCGGTAGTAATGACGGCGATCACCTGACCTACGGGGACAACGGCGTCTACCTCGAAACGGATTTCGGTAAGGACACCCGCGACCGGTGAGGGCACTTCGGAGTCGACTTTATCGGTCGCGATCTCGAGAACGGTCTCGTCGACCTCCACGGCGTCACCGACGGCTTTGCTCCACGACAGGATGGTCGCCTCGATGATGCTTTCGCCCATCTTGGGCATGATTAGTTCTACGGCGGGCATGCGGACGGGGTCGGACGGATTTGGTAGGCAAGGAAGGGCGGCGCAAAACTAGGCCTTTAGCAAGAACCGACGGAGCAGATCGAAGCCCGCCGTCGCGGTGCGCTCGATGTTGCTTGCGCGGTCGCGTCCGAGCGTTAGGCGGCGCGTGACGACCCTGTGCTCGTCCCCGGCCGCGATCCAGATCGTGCCCACGGGTTTGTCGGGTGTCCCTCCTGTCGGTCCGGCGATGCCGCTGCTGGCGATAGCGACATCGCAGCCGAGCAGCCGTATTGCGCCACGCACCATCTGTTCGACGACGGGCTCGCTTACCGCGCCGTGCTCGGCGAGGATGGCTTCGGGCACGCCTAAGAGTTTCGTCTTGACAGCATTGTCGTACGCGACCACCGAGCCCATAAACACCGCCGAGGCCCCAGCGCGGGCGGTGAGTTTGGCCGCCATCCGTCCGCCGGTGCAGCTCTCCGCGGTGCCTACGGTTAGGCCTCGTACTAGGAGACGCTCGTGGAGTGCGCCGACGAGGTCCGTGTCGCCGTACCCGAAGATGGCTTCGGGTTTGATCCGCGCCACGATTCGACGGCGGAGTTCTTCCAGTTCAGTTTCGACGGCAGTTTCGTCGTCGCCCTCGACATTGATCCGCAGACGTACGGTTCCGAGCGAGGGGAGGTAGGCGATGCGGGAGTTCGGTCCGAGACCGGTTTCGATGTCCTCGATCGCGGTCGAAAGTTCGGTCTCGCCCATGTCCGCGGTGTGGATCGTAAAGCGCTTGGCGGGTTTTGCCGAAAGGCGCTGCAGAAGCCGCGGGATGATTTCCTCCTTCAGTAAGGCCTTCATCTCCCGCGGTACGCCCGGCGTCGCGACAAAGATGACGCCGCCGTGCTCGAGCCAGACTCCCGGGGCCGTGCCGAGGCTATTGAGGAGCGCCTCAGCACCCGTCGGAAGCATCGCCTGACTGCGCTGGTCGCCGGTCATCGGGCGGCGAATGATGTCACTGAAGATGTACTGAATCCGCACCCAGGACTCTTCGTGAAGCGTGAGGCCCACACCGGCATAAGCGGCCAAACTCGCCAGCGTGCGATCGTCGTTGGTGGGGCCGAGCCCGCCGGTAAGAAAGACGACCTCCGCGTCACGGGCGGCCTGCGCAAGTGCCCCCGCGATCTCGGACTGTTCGTCGCCGACGGTTGCCTTGCCGACGAGCCGAATGCCAAACTCGTCGAGGGTGGCCCCAATCCAGGCGGCATTGGTGTCGACGACCTGGCCGATCAACAACTCATCACCGATCGTTAGTAAGCGTGCGCGCATCGGGCGAAGGTGCCCCAAAAAAAGAAGCCCTGGCCCCCGTAGGGACCAAGACTTCCGATTCCCAGAAGTGAATCGTTGACTACCGACGGCTCTCGAAGCGAGCATCCGTCAGGATACGGACCGCCCAAGGCCTAAGGCTTTAGGTAGGTGCGTGAGCGCAGTTTTATGGAGGGGTGTGCCTGACCACGAAGGTCGGGGAGACTTTGGGGGTACCCCTGTCGCGAGTGCGTAGCGGAACCACCTGCGTCAGGTTACGGGGGCAAAAGTAAGGATCATTTTCGTTAGCTGCCAAATAGAGTTTTTAAAGTGCGCATTTAGGTCGACGATGCAGCCCCCTCGTACCTGATCTGGTCCATCGAGAACCGGTGGTCCGCGTCACCGCTGTGTAGCAGGAGTTGCCCCCGCGCGTCGACGCCCTCCGATCGAGCGACCAAGTGGGTGTCGTCGAGGAGGTTTCGATAGCGGCCCCACTGCCTGTAACCAAACAAGTGCTGATGGTAGCGTTGGGAGATCGGGTAGAGGTCACCAGTGCCGACGGACGCTTGGAGGTTGCGGTGACCCGTCTCCAGTCGGCGGGTGAGCTGACCCCAGACCTCGTCCACGTCGAACGCGTGCCCAGTTGCCTGCCGTAGACTCGTCGCCAGGGGAGCGTCATCGAAGGAGGTCTGATTTACGTTGACCCCGATGCCGACAACGACGTACAAGGGTGCCTCGGCGGCCAGGCTCGCTTCGATGAGGACCCCGGCTACCTTCAGACTTCCTATAAACACGTCGTTCGGCCACTTTACGGAGCACACGAATTGCGGCGCGGCCGTTGAGCACAGGGCCGCGACCGTATCCCGCACGGCGAGGGCTACGTTTTGCGAAAGCGTGAAGAGCTGAGTTGCCTTAAGACCTGCGGCATCGACGAGGTAAGAGACGTAAAGGTTTTCTCCGGGCTTGCCTTCCCACTGGCGTCCGAGACGACCACGGCCAGCGGTTTGGTGCCCGGCGCGGAGGTTGTAGCCTTCCGGCAAAACACGGCTTTCGCGTGTCGCCAACTGCACGCGGGATTGCAATTCGCGATTGGTTGAGTCCACGTTCGCGAGGCGCTGTCCGAGCGTTACCCACGGTGCAGATGTCGCGAGGGTGTAGCTTTTCGCCTTCATCGCGTCGATTTGTGCGGTAATTCTGCGCCATCACGCGGCCAAAACAAACTGTGGGGCGTTAGCTTCACGACTTCAGAGATAGGTCATTCGCCACAAAAGTACCCATTTGCCAAGCCAAATCGCCGTCCGTCCCCGTCGCCAGGCCTCCCAGGAGCTCAACGCCTTGATCGTGGACAGCATCCAGGACATCAAGGGCAAGCGCATCGTTTCGATAGACTTGCGCGACATCGAGGATGCCCCGGCCGACTATTTCATCATCTGCGAAGGCGAAAGCAACGTGCAGGTGCGTGCCATCGCAGAGAACGTTCGCCGTCGCCTCCGCGCCGAGGCACAAGAGCGGTCCAAGCCGATCGAAGGCCTCCAGACCGCCGCCTGGGTGTGTCTGGACTACTTCGACACAGTCGTGCACGTATTCAGCCGCGACGCCCGGTCGTTCTACGACCTCGAAAGCCTCTGGAGCGACGCTCCGAGTACGGATTACGCGGAGGTTTGAGCCTCCTACCATGATAGGTGGACTCAACCCTGCCGACCCCTTCCCCAAAACTGTACTGGCTCGCCCGACGTATAAGCTTGCGCCGCCGGTAGCCAAAGCCCCCTTCGCATGAGCGATAAGAAACCTGATAAGCAGTCCACGCCAAAGTTTAAGCTCTACTGGGTGTACGGCTTGGCGATCGTCCTGATCCTCGCCTTTAACGTCTGGACGATCAACTCCGGAGCCACCGAGGAGATCAACATCCAGCAGTTTAGCGAGTACGCCCTCGACGGCGATGTCGCGAAAGTGATCATCGAGAAGAACTCCGGCACGGCCCAGGTCTTCCTCACCGAGGAGGCGGTCACCGAGTCGAAGCACAAAAAGGCCAAGGACAACGGTGCCAGCAAAGACCGTCCCGCCTACGCCTTCGAGATCGGCTCGGTCGAGACCTTCGACAACCGGCTCGCCGACCTCGCCGAGCAGAATCCCGACGTCAAGAACATCGCAACCGTCTACGAGAAGCGGACCAACATCATCGGGACTGTCATCAGTTACGCGCTGCCGATGCTGCTCATCCTCGGCCTCTGGCTGCTGATCATGCGTCGCATGGGCGGTGGCGGTGGCGGTCCGGGCGCACAGATCTTCAACATCGGCAAATCCAAGGCGACGCTCTTTGATCAGAACGCCAAGGTCAACGTGACCTTCGCCGATGTTGCGGGTCTCGAGGAGGCCAAGGAGGAAGTCGTGGAGGTCGTCGACTTCCTCAAGAATCCAAAGAAGTACACGAGCCTCGGCGGTAAGATCCCGAAAGGTGTCCTGCTCGTAGGTCCTCCGGGTACCGGCAAGACCCTACTCGCCAAGGCCGTCGCCGGCGAGGCGGGTGTGCCCTTCTTCTCGATGTCGGGCTCGGACTTCGTGGAAATGTTCGTCGGTGTCGGCGCGAGTCGCGTCCGTGACCTCTTCAAGCAGGCCCGCGAGAAAGCTCCGTGTATCGTTTTTATCGATGAGATCGACGCTATCGGTCGCTCGCGCGGAAAGGGTCAAATGCAGGGCGGTAACGACGAGCGCGAAAACACCCTCAACCAACTCCTCGTGGAGATGGACGGCTTCTCGACCGACAAGGGCGTCATCTTAATGGCGGCAACCAACCGGCCCGACGTGCTCGATAGCGCGCTGCTGCGTCCGGGCCGCTTTGACCGCCAGATTGGGGTAGACCGGCCCGACCTTGCCGGTCGCCAGGCGATCTTCGACGTCCACCTCAAGAACATCAAGATCAATCCTGAGGTAAAAGCCCTGATTCTAGCGGAGATGACTCCAGGCTTTGCCGGGGCAGAGATTGCGAACGTCTGCAACGAGGCTGCGCTGGTCGCTGCTCGCCGCAACAAGACTGCTATCGACCTCGACGACTTCAACCACGCTCTCGATCGGGTGATTGGAGGCCTCGAGAAAAAGAACAAGCTCATCTCCCCTGTCGAAAAGGAGATCATCGCCTATCACGAAGCCGGTCACGCGGTATGCGGCTGGTTCTTGGAGCACGCCAGCCCCCTCGTGAAAGTCACCATCGTGCCGCGCGGTATTGGGACGCTCGGCTATGCGCAGTACCTCCCAAAGGAGGAGTACATCACCCGAACCGAGGCTCTCCTGGACCGCATGTGCATGACCTTTGGTGGTCGTGCCGCAGAGAAGATCGTCTTTGGCAAAGTGAGTACCGGTGCACAATCCGACCTCGATCAGGTGACCAAGATGGCCTACTCAATGGTCAGTGTCTTCGGGATGAGCGACGAAGTCGGCCAAGTCTCCTTCTACGGAATGCAGAACGACAGCTTTACGAAGCCTTATTCCGACGAGACGGCCACGAAGATCGACGACGAAGTCCGCCGTATTGTACAAGGCCAGTACGAGCGTGCGCAAGATCTCTTGCTCGAGCGCCGTAAAGAACTCAATATCATCGCGCGCCAGCTCCTCGACCACGAGGTAATCCTGAAGAGTGACGTCACGCGTCTGATCGGCGAACGTCCTTTCGACTACACGCCCCCACCCTCCGCGAGCATCGGCTTTCCCCCTGAGCGCGACATCATGGTAGAGGAGCAGATAGAGGAGGTGTAGGAAGGAACATAGAGCATGGATCGAGGAGCATGGATTGCCGGCGGGGACGCCGTCAATCTATGCTCCTCGTCGTTTGTAGCGGATGTGAGGATGTGACGCCAACTGAAGCTTAGACTGAGGTCTTATAGCGAACTCATGCTCCATGCTCCATGCTCCATCAACTCTCCTCCCGCTCCACCAGCCGAAAGCCATTGCCGTGAATATTCACGATCTCGAGATTTTCGTCGGGCTTGAGGTATTTGCGGAGCTTCGTGACAAATACGTCCATCGACCGTGCCGTGAAGTAGTTGTCCTCACCCCAAATTTTGGTGAGCGCCTCCTTGCGCGTGAGGACATCGTTTTTGTGGATCGCGAACAGGCGGAGAAGTTCGGCTTCTTTTGGGGAGAGTCGGTCTAGGGACGCTTCTGGCGTACCTCTGTCGAGGGTCAACTCTCGAAGGATAAACTCGAAATGAAAGCGGCCGATCTCGAACTCGCGAGTCTCGTCTTCGTCGGCGCTTTGAGGCTGCGAGCGGCGTAGGATAGCCTGAATGCGCATCAGCAGTTCCTCACTCACGAATGGCTTGGTGATGTAATCGTCGGCACCAGCCTGGAAACCCTGGAGGATGTCCTCCTTCAGGTTCTTTGCGGTCAGAAAAATAATGGGGATGTGTTCGTCGCGCTGACGCACGTCTCTCGCGAGAGCGAAGCCATCCTTCTTCGGCATCATGACGTCGAAAATGCAGATGTCGAAGTTGTCCGGTTTGAAAGCCCGCAGGCCGGCCTCTCCGTCGGTAGCCAGTGTAACATCGTAGTCGTGCATCTCGAGGTAAGAGCGGAGCACGTCTCCGAAGTTGGTATCGTCCTCGACGAGGAGAATGCGGGAGTTGGGTTGTGGCATGAAGGTTAGGATTTTGGCGGGGTAAGGTTTTGCGGAAGCTCAATCGTAAACGTAGAACCGAGCCGCGGGGCCGACTGCACAGAGATCCGCCCGCCATGCGCCTCGACCGTGGCTTTTACGTAACTCAAACCAAGGCCGAACCCCTTGACATCGTGACGATTGCCGGTGTGTACGCGAAAGAAGGATTCGAAGATCTGACGTTGGTCCTCCGTCGTCATTCCAATCCCGCGGTCGCGTACGCGCACCCTAACGCCGTCTCGCGTGTCTTCAGTGCTTAGCGTAATCTCCACGTCATCTGGGCTGTACTTGATGGCGTTGTCGAGCAAGTTGTGGATCACATTGCTGAGGTGCGTGCGGTCGGCGATGATGACGGGCCGGGTCGCGTTGATCTCCAGCGTGAGGTGCCCACCGCGCTGATCCACCTGGAGGGCCATGTGCTCGGCGGCCTGCTGCGCCAGCTCGTTGACGTTGACCTCGGCTGGTTTGAGCTTCATGTCGCCCCGTTCGATCAGTGCGGCCTGAAGCACCTTCTCCACCTGGCGGTGCATGCGTTGATTTTCTGCCTTAATGATACCCGCGAAGCGCGTGAGCTTGTCTGGAGAGCCAATCACCTTAGCGTTCGTGATCGAGTCCGCCGCGAGACTGATCGTCGCGATAGGGGTCTTGAACTCGTGCGTCATGTTGGAGATGAAGTCGTTCTTCATGCGCGAGAGCCGCTTCTGGCGGAAAATGATCACGATCGAGTAGGCAAAGCAGGCCAGGACCACCGACAGCAGCAATCCGCTGACGAGGATCGTCCACCACACCGATGACAGCACGATACTCGACCGGTTGGCGAAGTGGATCACGAGCATCCCCGGCGGCTGCTCGCTACCGTCTTTGAACAGCCACACGGCAAACTTGCTGGTCTCCAGCGAGCCGGCCTCGCCGGCGTCGTCGGACACGAAGTTGGCCGGCCCCTTGTCGCTCATGTAGTACACCCCATCCACGATAATGAAGTCGACCAACTCGACCGAGAAGACCCCGTACGTGTACTCGCCGCTTACCCCGTGGCCCGCCAGCTCCTGGCGCAATAAGGTGTCGAGCAAGCGGGGTTGAATGCGACTGCCGAGGGGGACGTTTTGGACATCTATATTGAACTGGAGCGACTGCCGGAAGCTTGAGGGTTTGATGGTTCGATCGAGTTCGGCTGTGCCGCGGTAGTCGCGCGCATCGATGCTTGCATCGGGGTTCGCCTTCACGGCCTCTCCCGCTGCACCGCCTTCGTAGTTGCGGTTCTCGAAAAAGTCAATCGAGTAGCCATTGGCATATGCGTCGACCTCTTCCAATCGCGCGAGGCGGTCGGCGGCACTGTTGAGCGCGGCAAACACCTGCTCGTCGAAGTTCTCACCATTCAGCTGGATAAGGCTTTGGATCCACGTCACCTGCATGACCGTGATCCCGAGGAGGGCCACCGACATGACGGATACGATGAGCCAGATCTTCGCCTTCGACATAAATGAGGTGTACTACAAGGGTAAGCGAAAAGCGTTAGACCTCGGTAGGGTATTGCCCCCTGGGGCGAGTGACTATCTACCGTACCCGATCTCTGCCACGCGCATGCCGTATCTAGTTTTGATACGCCGTGTACATTTGCGCCCCGAATGAAGAACGCTCTCCTTTCCTGCCTCCTCCTCTGCCTCTGCGCTACCGTCGCCTCGGCGCAGGCGAAGTTTGGACACGTCAACACAGGCCTCGTGCTCGAGTCCCTCGCGGCTACTGCTGAGGCCGATAGCCTGCTCCAGATGTACCAAGATACGCTCCGCAAGGGCCTTACCGACCTCGAGTCGGAGTTCAGCACGATGCTCGAGGCCGCCAAGCTCAACCAGCCCGACATGACGCCCAAGCAAGTGCAGCAGGCGCAGGAGGAGCTCGCGGAGTTGCAACAGCAGATCGAGGTTTTCCAGCAGGAGGGGGCTCGCATGTTCGAAGTGCGCCGCGGCGAATACCTCACGCCGATCGTGACGGAGGTGATGCAGACGGTCCAGGCCTACGCTAAGGCCAACGGCTACACGATCATCTTCGACTCAAGCCTCCCGCAATCCATGCTCTTCGTCGATGATGCTGCCGACCTGACGCCTAACATTATCGCGGAGCTGACCAAGGCGTAAGGCTTCTGTACTTTAGCGTAGTGCCGCGTGTTACCGCAGCTCGGCCGTAAGCTCAGCACGCATCCCAAAGCCTCCTATCGAGGACTGCGTCCTTGCGGCCACGGAAGAGTAGGTTTTGGCGAAAGCTGAATTCCCTAAGCCGTCATTACTATCGAGTAGGCCGCGAGTATAAGCCTTTCGGCAAAACGTGTAATTCTTTCCTCACGGCCGCGCCTGGTACTCCTCAAAGGCCGCGCTTAGTCCATCGAGGTCCAAGTAGCCCGCCGGGCGGCCGTCAATCTCCTCGATCGCTACTGAGCGCGGATGGCAGGCAAACTGTCGGCTCAACTCCTTCAGGGGCGTGTGGCTGTCGTGACAGACGACAGTGAGCATCTCCAGGTCGCCTACGTGACGCGTTTTGTCGGGAGCCGTAACCAGCAGAGGCGAGGTGACGAATCCGATCGGGCAGCACTCATCGGCTATCACGGCACCGTGGTGGCCATTGCGCTCTAGCTGGTGCAACACATCCGCAATCGACACGCTCGGATCGAAAACCCGCACCGCGTGCGCGTGGCGACCCAACTGATCCCCCTCTAAAAAGTGCTGCACCGAAGCCATGTGCACTTCACGCCCTGCGAGCATGAACAGGTAGCCAAACAGCAAAACGAAAACATAATCCCCCTTCCAAACCACGAATGCGATCGCGACAAGGAGCAACAAGCGTCCCACCACCGCACTAACTTTCGTGGCGCGTAGCCGGGGCATCCAATTGGTGAGCACCGAGCGCAGCAGGCGTCCGCCGTCGAGCGGGAAGACGGGAATGAGATTAACGGCGAATACGATAAGATTGAAGACCGCGAGACTCGCCACGGTGGCACCCGCCGTAAAGTCGCCCTCCCAGAAAAAGCGCTCACCCTCCGGCAGGGAATAGAGCACCGGTAGCAGGAGAAGGCCAATGAGCAGATTGACGAGTGGCCCGGCGAACACCACGAGTCCCTCCTGTGTCACCGTCTCGGGCAGGCGTTCGAGGCGAGCGGCCCCGCCAATCGGGAGCAGCAAGACGTCGTGTACGCCCACGTCGAAGTAGCGAGCGGTGAGTGCGTGTCCAAATTCATGCAGCAGTACACAGACCAGGACGCCGAACACCAGAGCCTCCAGCCAAAGAAGGCCAACCGGGGCTAGTCCCCGCCAAACGCCGTAGCCCAGCGCCAGCAGCGGAAGGGCGGCGGTGAGGGTGTGTACCCGGACGGGGACACCCGCCAGGGTACCTATTTGGTGGAGGGCTTTCAACCAGCAAGGAACCGGGGGCCGGGACGTAAGTTGTCACGTGAGAGTTCTCAGTTCGGCACGGCCATACCTGCTACACCATCACCTCCTCCTCGACAAATTGCATGTCGGGGTACAGTTCTCCCTTCAGCAGCGCACGGCTCAGGACGATTTTCTGGACCTCACTCGTCCCTTCGTAGATCTGCGTGATCTTGGCGTCGCGCATGAGGCGCTCTACGTGATATTCCTTCACGAAGCCGTAGCCACCGTGGATCTGGACGGCCTCTACGCTCTGCTGCATAGCCACCTTCGAGGCGTAGAGCTTGGCCATACTGGACAAGGTGTCGTAGTTGAGGTGACGATCCTTGGCGATGGCAGCCTGGTAGACGAGCAGGCGCGCCGCCTCGACTTCGGTAGCCATTTCGGCGAGCTTAAAGGCGATGGCCTGGTGCTGCGCGATGGGCTTCCCGAAGGCCTCTCGTTGCTTGGCGTAGGCCGTGGCTAACTCTAAACAGCCAGCGGCAATCCCGAGAGCTTGCGCTGCGATTCCGATACGACCCCCGGCGAGGGTCTTCATCGCAAACTTGAAGCCGAAGCCGTCTGCGCCGATGCGGTTTGTCTTCGGGACCTTGACGTCGGAGTACATGATGGTGTGCGTATCCGAACTCCTGATGCCGAGCTTGTCCTCCTTTGCACCGATGCTCACACCGTCCCAGTGGGTTTCGACGATGAGGCAGTTGATGCCGCGGTGGGCCTTTTCGGGGTTGGTCTGCGCGATCACGAGGTGCACCTGCGAGGTGCCGCCGTTGGTGATCCAGTTTTTGGTGCCGTTGAGCAGGTAGTGATCGCCCATGTCGACGGCGGTGGTGCGCTGGCTGGTGGCATCCGATCCGGCCTCTGGCTCGGAGAGGCAGAAAGCCCCGATCCATTCTCCGGTAGCGAGCTTCGGGAGGTAGGTCGACTTCTGCTCTTCGGTGCCGAACTCCTGGAGGCCGTAGCAGACCAGCGAGTTGTTGACCGACACGATCACCGAGCAGGAGTTGTCCACCTTGGAGAGTTCCTCCATGGCGAGCACGTAGCTGAGGGTGTCCATGCCTCCACCGCCGTACTCCGTGTCGACCATCATCCCGAGGAAGCCGAGTTCACCCATCTGCCGAACCTCATCGGTCGGGTAGGTCATTGCGGAGTCCCGGGCGATGACGCCGGGCTTGAGGGTCGATTGGGCGAACTCGCGGGCGGCTTCCTTGACGGCGAGCTGTTCTTCGTTGAGGCGGTAGAGCATGGTTTGGGCTGGTTGGGCCCTGCAAATTTAAGGTTTAACGAGGGGCTTCGGGCAGCAGCGAAAGTTCGCCACCGGTCTCTACCGTCCTGCCTCCGTCACATCCGCTACGACGATGCGCAAACCGAAGCCAGAGACCCCCTCCACGGAGTCGCGGCGCATGAACTGCCGGACCACCATTTCGTAGCGCCCCGCAGCAGGGTAGCGCGTGGACACCTGTAGCGGGAGCGTCAGCGTGCAGTCTTCACCAGCGCATTCACCGAGCCA
Source organism: Lewinellaceae bacterium (assembly GCA_963837005.1). Lineage (GTDB taxonomy): Bacteria > Bacteroidota > Bacteroidia > Chitinophagales > Saprospiraceae > CALDTK01. The sequence goes on along the minus strand of CAWIMC010000018.1, from coordinate 99,688 downwards.
CTGGCCGCTGTTGTCGGCGAGTTCCAGACTTAGGGGTTCCGTCTGGCGCGTCCCGTTCGGATAAACCGTCGTGAATTGACCGTACAGGTTCTGCGTCGCGAATACATCGCGGTGATGGATATCCAGCACGAGGTCGTAGCTGCGGCTCGTATCTACTATTTCGTAGGCGAAGACCACGGAGTCGGCGTACGTCCAAGTACCAGCGGGCAGCTCATACGCCTCCTCGAAGATAAGCTCGGGACCGCAGGCGGTGAGGAGGAGCGCGACCAGGAAGCTAGTAGTCAGCCAAGTAAGGCTTTCGCCAAAACGCGCTTTGCCTCTACCGAACGGCGAATGAACTCTCGGTTTACCGATCATGAGTGGCGAAGCTAGCGGGTAGTGGGGTAGTGGTATGGCCCCAAGACAGATTTTCGCGTCCTTATCATCATTGCGCCTCACCCCAAACTAAGCGGGCCGGAGGTCTGCGTTTCGAAAGGCCAGTTTGCCCGCTGAGCGCAGCGAGGAGGGGCGGGCTGGGCGACTGAGTAAGCCACGCACCTCCAGTGCACTTTAAGACAAATCGGCGCACTCGCTGGAGCGACCCGAACGCGCCTTACTGAAAAAAGTCCTTCACCTTATCAAAAAAGCCCTTCTCCTTCGAATTTCCGTCGGGCTGAAAGTTGGGGCTTTCGCGTAGCTCCTCCAACAACTCACGCTCGCGTTCGCTGAAGCGCTTCGGCGTAAAGACGTTGACGTGCACGAACTGGTCGCCTCGGCCGTGCGCCTGGACGCTCGGCAGGCCTTTGCCCTTGAGGCGCTTGATTTCGCCGGACTGGGTGCCGGGACTGATGTCGAAGCGCACGACGCCGTCGAGGGTCGGGACTTCCACTTTGGTGCCTAGGGCCGCGTCGGCGATGTTGACGCGAAGCTCGTAGACGAGGTCCTGACCGTTGCGTTGAAGGTGCTCGTGGGGCAACTCATTGATGTTGATGAGCAGGTCGCCCGAGGGGCCACCGCGGCGTCCGGCGTTGCCGCGACCGGTCATGGACAGCTGCATGCCCTCGGCGACACCGGCGGGGATGTCGAGGTCGATCGTCTCCTCGCCGTACACGATGCCGTCGCCCTTGCACTTCGTACAGTTGGCCTCGATCTGCTGGCCGCTTCCGGCGCAGGTCGGACAGGTGGCCGTCGTCGCCATTTGCCCGAGGAAGGTGTTGCGCACCTGGCGCACCATGCCCGACCCGCCGCAGGTGCCGCAGGTCTTGACGCTCGATGCGTCTTTGGCCCCGGTGCCGTCGCAGGTGTCACAGCCGATCTGCTTTTTAATCTTGATCTTCTTGCTCACGCCTTCGGCCACCTCCTCGAGGGTGAGCTTGACGCGCGTTCGCAGGTTGGAGCCGCGCTCGCCGCGCGCCTGTCGACGACCACCGCCGCCGCCCTGCTGCCCAAAGAAACCCTCGAACGGGGAGCCCTGCCCGAAGATGTCGCCGAAGTTCTGGAAGATGTCGTCCATGGTCATCCCTCCACCACCGAAGCCGCCCGGCCCGCCGCCCTGGCCCATGCCAGCGTGTCCGTAACGGTCGTAGCGGGCGCGTTTCTGCGGATCGGTGAGGACCTCGTAGGCCTCGGCAGCCTCTTTAAACTTCTCCTCGGCGGCCGGATTGTCGGGGTTGCGGTCGGGGTGGTTGGCCATGGCCACCTTGCGGTAGGCCTTTTTCATTTCGGCGTCGCTGGCCTGCTTGGAGACCCCTAAAACCTCGTAGAAATCGCGCTTGGACATATACACTTAGATTGGTGGCGCACGGCGGGCAGGTTTTGCCGAAAGGCGCCTAATGACCTCGGAAAGAGGCGATACGTATGGACTATTTGCCGATCACCACCTTCGCGTGGCGGATCAGCTTGTCGTTGAGAAAGTACCCAGGCTCGATCGTGTCGACCACTTTGCCGACGAGGTCGGGTGATGGTGCGTTAATCTCCGTAAAAGCCTCGTGTAGGTCGGCGTCGAAAGGCTCACCGGTTGAAACCATAGGCTTGGCACCAAGGGTCTCCATAGTTCGCTTGAGCTTATTGTAGACGAGTTCGACGCCTTTCGTAAAGGTCTCGCCGTTGGCCGGATCGTCGACGGTCGCCTTAGCACGATCGAAGTCATCGACCACCGGCAGGATGGCGCGGATCGTCGACTCGCCAGCGGCTAGGCGCTCTTGTAGGCGCTCGCGCGCCGTGCGTTTGCGGAAGTTGTCGAACTCGGCCATGAGACGCAGGTACTTATCCTTGAGTTCGGAAAGTTCGGCTCGGGCCTTGTCGAGTTGCGTCTCCTCGTCGACGGCCGTGTACTCGGCGCTGTCGCTGGCAGTGTCCTCGATCGACTCGATGATTTGCTCGCCGGTCTGCTCGTCGGTTAATTCGGGATCAGGCTCGAAGTGGGGATCGGTGGCCATGGGGTAATGATTTTGAGTTGCGGGATAGGGTAGGCGGTGAATTGCCGCAAAGGGCCTACCAATCGCAGATCAGCGTCAATGTGGCAGTCCACCGCCGCTCCCCCTGACGCATCTCGAAACTCTATAGCACCTCGACTGACACCTTTACGCGCTTCCCCGTCTGCCCGATGATTTGTTACGGCAACACCACCACTAGGCGGGCGGCCCGACGGCCCTCACCGTCGATGAGCGAAAGGATGTGCACCCCTGGCAAAAGTCCGTTGAGTTGTAGTCCGGCTTCCGCCAAAACCTCCGACCGCAGCCGTCGCCCATTGAGGTCGTGGAGCTCGACGAGGTAGGGGCTTTCGCCAAAACCCGCGCTGCCGTGGAGAAGGATGGTTCCGGGGGCTTGCCCGACAGCGAGCTTGGCTGGCCAAAGAAGTTCGCGTGTAGACGAGGGACCACTTTCGGTGAGTGTGACGATGGCCTCGTTGGGCTGGTCGCCACTCGTGCCACCATTTGCGTTGACGGCGTTGCCGACCGCGTAGGCCGTGATCGTCCCGGTTCCGCTGGCGGGAGCCGTCCAGTCGGCCTCGATCGTGCCGGAGCTAAGGCGGCGCATCTGCTCGAGGTAGTTGCGCCCACCGAGGGTGCTGATCCGGGTATTCGCGGGGGGCGTCCCGTAGGTACCCGCCTGGGCTTTCTGTCCGTCGATGAGCAGCAACTGGAACCCGTATCCCCCCGGCGTCGTCGTCGTCGCGATCTCGACGCGGACCTTGTAGGTCTCTCCTGGGCGGTAGCTGGTCTGCGCCTGGCCCTCGGCGTCGAGGAGCGTAAACGAGGTGACGTTTCCGAAACTGCCCCCGCTGTGACAGGAGGCACATTTTGTGCTGTTGGATAAGCCACTGGAGGTACCGTCGACACCGCCCCGGGCCGGACCCGTAGAGTAGCTCGAGAAGTAGACGACCGTAAGGGCGGCAAAAAGGAGGGTAGAGGTTTGACGCACGGGGTAGGGGTTTGACGGTTTGAGGGGGCTGTGCTATCGCTAGCTAGAGAGTAGACGTAGGGACGCGTGAGAAGTTATCCGCGATATGGACGCTTAGTCTTCGTAGACCGCATCTGGCAGGAGTCGCAGCCCGACGCTGAGCTCTATACTCACGTTGTTGATGCTCCGTTGCCCACCCGATTCGTTGTTTCCGGTAATTGGGCTGAAAAATTGCAAAGGCGGCTGGTCGTACTGCTGCGAGACATCGGGACTGATGCGCAGTTCGAAGAGGGCGTCGAGCTTGCCGGACAGCGGGAGTTCCAGGCCGACGCCAACGTCTACACCGTAAGTAAAGTCCCGGACGAAGGCATCGTCGGGGTAGGCGAGTCCGTAGCCGAAGTTGACGTTGGCGTCGTCGGTGTCCCCGAAGTCGGTGGCGACGTTGTACTCGCCGCGCAGGCCCAGCGACACGAAGCCCCGGTTGGACCCGACGGCGTAGTGCTGTTTGCCGCCGAGCGTGAGCCCGACGTTAGAGAAGACAAACTTCAGCGTTTGTGGACGGAAGCTCGTCTCCTGACCAGTGACGGGGTCCACGAAGCGGAAGGCCCGCGAGCGAATGGCCGACCCTCGCTGGTGATAGCCGAGACTGGCGTACAGCGAAGTGGGGGAGGAGTAGTCGAGTCGCTCGACCTGCAAATCGGCGTGGTAGCCGAGCAGTGGGCTCTGCTCGAAGTTGTCCCAGCGTTGGGTAGCAAGCGTAGGGCCTCCTTTTAAAGCGTAGGCGACGAAGACCTGCGCTGAGGAGAGTTGGATAGTGGCAAGTAGAAAGAGGAGCGTGGCCGTCCTAAGAACAGCAGGGCTCCCAGGGCACTGCGGAGCGCGTTGAATGCGGTGGCTCGTGAGAACAGCGGGAGAGCGCTCGACGCCACCAACCGCAAGACCGATACACGGCAGATAGGATAGCAGGTTTTGGCGAAAGCCTGTCAAACCACGCTGCCAAACCTCGAAATGCGAGCGCTGTGCGTTGACCTACGTACCCCATAGTCCTCAAATGTAGGTGCCTTACCGGAGCCGCGGGACCTTGCCGTCGAGATCAGTACCTAAGTGAATCGGGTAATTGCGTACCGCCGATGGGGTAAAGGTCTACCCCGAGCCGGGCAGGAGGCGTTGCGGAGGGGTAGGAAGGTCGCCTAAACTTGTACTCACAAGCGGCAACCGATGCTGCTGTAGCGGCCCCAAGCGAATCTTAACTCACACACCACACACCTTCTAGCCTGGGCGGGCTCCACACCCAGACTTACACGAAAACCATACCAAAACACATCCGCCCGCCCGGCAACACACACACTCAGCAAACACCACATGACCAACCTTCTACGCCTCTCGATCCTCTGCGCCTTCTTCGCCACGGCTTGCTCCTCACCGAAGCTTTTGTTGGACTCGAACAAGGACAACCTCCGCGGGGCGCGTACCGTAGCGATGGCCTTTTACGAGAGCTACGGCTCCAGCCTCGGCCTCAAGGATATCCCCTTCGTTACCGCGGGTATGGAGGGCGGTTCGGGCTTGGTCTACGACGCGAGCCACAATGTGCTGTTCGTGACGCCGTACGAGTACGCCGACTTCGACACGCAGAAGTACTTCGGGCGGGCAAGCGCGAGCGGCAACGGCAAAGAGGCCTACAACTCGATCATGTTCGACTTCATGGCGGCGCACCAACTCATGCACCTCGTCTACGACCGTACCGGCCTCAACGCCGCCAACCACTACCAGGAAGAGACCCACATCAACGCCATGACCTGGCTTTTCCTGAAGCGCACCGGCTTTCTTCACGACCAGGGAGATGCCTGGCTCAACACCCTCGGCGAGATCGAAACCCGCCTCGTGAGCCGCTACCCAGATGCCGCCGCCGATACCAACTTCGCACAGGCCCTCGAGGTCACCAACAACGCCACGTACTGGTACGTGACCGCCGTAAGCGTGCGCGAATCCTACGAAACCTCGAAGCGCTACGCCTCGGAAAAGTCCTACCTCAGCACCCTCGTTCTACCCTCCACCTCGGCCCAGGCCTCGGTGACGCGGTGATTGATTTGTCGATGTCCTATTAGTGAAATTTGACGAGCCGACGGCTCCGCGACAGCGGGGCTGTTGTGCGTTTGAGGGCGCCGCTCAGATCACAGCGCCCCCAAAAAAGCTAAGCCTTTTCTACTGCAGCTTAAACCGAATCGTCAATCCTCCCTGCGTATTCGTCGTCTTGAAGCTATTGCTCACCTTCGGATTCTGCGAACGGTAGTCTACGAAGAGCCGCAGACTCAGCTGCTTGTTGACCTCGTACTCCGCGCTCGGGCTGATCGTGATGCTCGCGATCCCCGCGTCGACAGGTTGGCCCCCTGCTGGTCGAAGATCCGGTTCTTCGTCTCGTCGTCGGCGAAGCGGACGTCCAATTGGAGGTCGAGGTCGTTGCCGATCGGGTTGTTGCCGCGTCGTCCCTTCTTCTTCCCTTTCACATTCTCGTCGGGCTGCACGTCGTCGGCGGGTTGGTCGCGCGACGTCTTAATGATCGCCTTGTTGGCCGACTTTTGAGAGACGCCGAAGTAGCGCAGCAGGTCAATGTTCTTCACCACGTACCCGTAGCCGAAGGAGAGCTCCTGCGCATTGCGCTCGGCGAGGGTGTTGTCCACGAAGCTCATCCCGAGGTTGCGGCTCTTGTTGACGCTGAAGCGGATACTCATGTCATTTCTGAGCGTCGACTCGATGCCGATGAGGGGCTGGAAGGCCTCTGTGAGTACGAGATTCGGAATCACTAAGCGCGCGTAGTAGCTCTTCGTCGCCGGGTTCACCGACTGCGGACCTTCATACAGCAAGTTCGTATTGTAGCTGTTGACTGTCAGCGAGCTCTTGTAGCTGTGCGTCAGGCTAAAGCGCGAGAACACGTTTTTGAACGCCTCCAAACGCGCCAGTCCGTTGTAGCTCACGCGCCAGTTGGGCTTTGGCAGCGTACGGAACACATTTAGGTCTACCGAACCCGCATCTACGCCTGCGTAGGTCGAGAGGAACGATCCCATCAAGACTTGCTGTTGCTCCGGGCCGAAGCCGTCGAAGTAGCCCTCCGCCCGGTAGGCGGAGTCCTGGTGTCGCTGGCCGTTTTCGTTGAGGCGCTCGACTGATGGTGACGCGAGTTTCCTCAAAACTAGCGAACAGTTCGTCCGAGCTTTGTCCGAACAAGGTACTGATTGCCCCGTAGCTGATCGCGTACGAGCCGACATCGACGGGGACCAGTCGCGCAAACGAAGTCTCCGTAATGCCGATCAACGTGTCTTTGAAAAACTCGCTGTGGTTCTCGCTGAACCGCTGCGATAAATCTAGGTCGATCTTGAAGTCGCGGAACGGCTCCAGCGTCAGCTGTGCGGCAATCGTCTGCGAGTAGGTTTGGAAGATCTGCTGGTTGAGCGTGATCGCCGTGGAGAAGTTGTCCTGTCGCTGGAAGAGGTAGTCGTCGGCGCGGTTGCCGCCAAAACTGTTGCGGATGTCCGGCTGCAAGCCGCTGATGAAGTCCCAGCCCGGTTCGGCGAAGCCTTGACTCAGGCCGAGGTACTTCGACTGCGGCAAGAAACCCGGTAGGGTAGTGCCGAACTCCTCGTTGTACGTCACGTTGGCGCGCCGCAACAGCAGCAAAGGCCGTACCGCCGCTCGCTCGCCCGAGCTAAGCACTCTTGCCTCTACGCTTCTCGCGTTTGGCCTGGCGCTCTGCTTCCGGGTCGAGCGCACTGATCTCGTCGTCGGTCGTGTTGATCGGCGGCTGCACGGGTGCGTCTGTGTCGCGTGATCGCCCACTCCGAGCGTTGGAGCCCCGCTGCGGTGCGGCCTGCACTTTTTCGAGGTACTTGAACTTGCGGTAAAACTGCTCGAAGTTGACGTCCGCCCGCACCTGGCGTTGCTGTCCGTTGCTGATCACGTTACCGAGCGAATCCTGAAGGTTGAGCGCCCCGGCGTTCCAATTGTACGACCCGGCGTACTGCGCGGTCACCTTCAAGAAATCGAGATAGGGGATCTGCGCCGTTGGCACTGTGTAGTTGACGTCAAAGCGGTGCTGGTAGGCTTTGTTACGACCGCCGTTGCGCAGGGCTGCCCATACGCTGTCTCGCCGGAAGCCATCGTCGTACGGATTGCCAACGGCATCAAAGGTCGGGAGCTCGTCGATCACCGCGCGATTGGTAGCATTGAACTGAAAGCGCAGGTTGCGCGACAAATCCCAGTTCAGGCTGTAGTCCCGGTCCCAGGTCCAGTTGCGGTTGAAGAAGGTAGTGAGCGTGGGGTCCTCGCCACTGAAGCGATAGCGCGTCGATTGCAGTACTCGGTCCATTTGCGTCGACACGGCAATGCGACTCGGCAGTGGGTTGAAGTTAAAGTCACGGACGAGGTTGAAGTACTTCTCGTTCTTGATGAGGTTCTTAAACGGCTCGATCGGCTTGCTGCGCGGGGCGTAGTTGTAATCCAGCGACCCGTAGTGGTTGAGCACCTCGTCGAGTTCGATCAGCGGACTCGTCCGGTCGGTCTCGTTGCGGACGTAGCTCGCCGAGAAGTTCGAGACATCCCAGGGCATCGGCAGTCCGCCGGAGGTGCGGTCCTTGCGCACGTTGGTGAAGTTAATCTCGTTCTGGACGACGCGGTCGACGGCTTGCTCGCGAATGGCAGTCGGGTCGTCGGCATCGGCGATCTTGTCCTTGAGCTTGACGTCCAGATCGTACGGGTCGAATTCCGGCGTCTTGACGTTGTTGGAGTGTACGACCGTCATCGGAAGGCGCAGGCCCGCCGTCTCTGGTAGGAACTTGCCCAGCTCGAAGGTGCCCGAGATGTCGTAGTTGAGCGTAGACTCTCGTGCGCGGTCGGCTAACTTCTGATCGATGGCTCCCCATCCGATAGAACTGTACGAGGTGCTCGCACTCAGCGTACCGAAGTCGGCCAGTTGCAAGTCGAGTCGCGCCTGCCCGGCGGCCCCTCCGCGCTCGTCGAGGCCATTGAGCCGCAGCTCGTTGACCCATATCTGCGAACAGACGGTCTCCGCGCCCCCTGATGGGTTACGTAGGCCGATCATCACGCCCTTCACCAGCCCGAGGTTAGGATTGCCGATTACCGCGATACGGTTGGCCGTGTCGCGAGGGTCTTGACTCGTATAAAAGGTGCGCAGGTCGGCCGTCGGGTCGGCGTTGCGCTGCTCCTTGAGCGCGATGAAGTCCTTGAGGTTGATGTCCAGCTCGTTCTCCTCCGGCCAGGTTGCTGCGGCAATGTTGTTGGGCGTAATGTCACTCGCCCGCGTAAACTTCAGCGGAATCTCGTACTCGTAGTAGTTGTTCTGGAAGTCGCTTCCGAGGCGCACGAACATCCGTACGTCGCCGTCATCGAGCACTTCCGGGGCAATCTGGCTGCCCTCCGAGTCGAACTCCTCCGCGTGGGTAAACATCCGTAGGCGGTCGTAGACGCGCATATCGAGGTTAACGATCTTGTAGATCGCACGTGCATTCCCGTCGGGCAGTCCACAGACCGTCATGACCTGTGACTGCTCGTTTTGCTGTAGGCCACCCGGAGCGTTGATCTGGTTCTCGCGAATGATGCCTTCCGGCAAAACGTAAGAGAACGGTAGTCGCCCGGTGTTTTCCTCCACGTTAACCGCGTCCACGTCGAAGAGGACTTTGCGATCGGGGTCGGTCAACGATGGTCCCGGATCCCGCAGGGCGTCGTTGCGCAGGTAGCGGCGCCACTGGTTGCGGACCAGGTCGAGTCGCGCAAAACGTAGGGTTACCGGACGCTGGAAACCTTTCAGATACATCCGCATGAAGCGGATCGAGCGAAAGTCCTGGATCGAGCCGACCCTCTCGTCAAACTGGTCGATCGGCATTTTGAAACGGTACCAGATGGTCTCCTCCTGCGGGCGTCCCCTGCCGCCGCCTTCTATGCGGCGGACTTGCGTGATGTAGCGGGCCGCCTCTTGGTCGATCTCACCGTTCGGTCCGCCAACCCGCAAGGGGATCTTATACTGGTAGTAGCTCTCGGTCTCCGACAGCGTATTGTCGCCGTTGACGTCCTCCGAGTCCGGAAGGTTGGTCGAGTTGGCGGCCAGTCCTGATTGGTCTGCAATCGGAGAGTTGCCCTGCGGACCATTAAAACGAAGGTAGTTGTCCCGCGGGTCGGTGTTGGTCTTGTTGAGGAAGCTTTCGAAGTTGTCGTTGGCAGGGTCGGTGAGGATCTGGTCGTACACCCCCGGGTTTACGCCGCCCTGGATGCGATTGAGCCAACTACTAAACACCGTAGCCTCCAGCGCGTCGTCTGCGCCGTCGTATCCTAGGTCCTGTTGTACGCGGTTTTCCGGCTCGTTGTCGAAAGCCTGCACGATCGGCGCGAGACGCGGCACGCGACCATAGGTCGTTCTGTCGGTGGGCCGGTTGCGGTTCGGCGAACCCTCCGGGCCAGCAGGGAGGCCATTCTCGAAGAACAGGCGCGAGTCCCGCATCACGTCCTCGGAGATATTGCCGAACTCGATGTACAGGTCGCCCTCGTTGACATCCCCAGTCTGCCCGCCCAGGAAGGGACTCAGCATCCAGAACTCGAGGTACTCGATGTTCGCGGCCTGGAAATCGTTGGTCGTCAGGTCGCGCATGATCCCGCCCCAGCGTGATCCCGGGTCCTCGAGTTGGCCCTGGGCGTTGAGCCCGCGCGAAAACTGGTAGCCGCCCGGTACGTCGAAGTTGTACGGCCCACGCTCGGAGGGGTAGTACGACACGTCGAACGTGAACAGGAAGTTGTTGGCGGTGTAGGGGCTTACCTGGCGAAGCGGGTAGAGATCCTGTGGGTTGACCTGGTAGCTGTACGGCCCGATCTCCCCGTCGCGGGTACCGGTTTGGTCGATGCGGTACCAGTTGATGAGCGCGCGGTTGGCGTGCAGGGCGAGGGAGTCTTCGCGTGTCCGCAAAACCCGTGAGCTCTCTGGAAAGTGCTCGACGTTGCCCTGCGGCACACTCGCCAGTCGCCAGCGGTTGATTGGCGTCTTGAGGTCGAAGCCTGAGGCCGAACCCTCGAAATCGTCAATGTAGACCGTGCCGCCTTCACCTTTCTGGATGTCGATCACGCGAGAGTGGCCCGGCTTCAGGAAGGCCGCCTCGGCGGAGAAGTTGATGCTCGACGGCTCGCGCGTCGAGATGCCCGGCAGTTTGTCGACGAGGCGCGTGAGCCAGGGCGCGTCCGCGCCGTAAAGCACGTCGAGTCCGAAAATGCGGTTGTTGATCGGGTCGTCGCCGATGTTGACCTTCTGCGAGAAGGGGCGCTCACGCATGTGCATGTACGTACCCCCGACGCTGAGCGATTTATTGACCTCATAGTCGGCCCGCAGGCCCATCATCGATCGGTTCTGTTGCCCAAACACGGCGTTGTCCTCGAAGCTCGCCTGGATCGGGACGCCCGAGTTGAGGTAGGCATCGTTGAGAATCTTGATGCGTCCGATGTTGTAGTCGATCTCGTAGTCGGCACCCTCGCGCAGAATCTGCCCGCCGGCGGTGACCCGCACCGAGCCCCGCGGGATGTTGAAGGCCCCCAACGAAATCTCGTTCGAGACACTCGACTTATACGATCCGCGGATGATGAAGCGGTTGAACTCCGGGTACTCCCGCGCCCGGATCACCGTCGAGTCGTAGAGGACGCTGTAGACGTACCTCGCGCGTTCGCCCGGGTCGTCGATCTTGTCGGCGAGGGTTTTGCCGAAAGGCTCCAACACCGGAAACATGATGCGCCCATTGCGGGGATAAATCGTTAAATCCGGGACGAAGTCAAAAATTCCGTCCGGGGTAGGGTCGAGCTGCACGTTGAGCTGAGTCGAGGTCGAAGACTCGGATCAGGGGCTCGATTCTGGAGATTGCTCGACGGCAGGAAGCGCTTCTGTCCCCCACCTGGATCTTCGTAGGTGATGTCGAGGCGGAAGTCCTCCCGGTTGACTTGGTAGGCCCCGATGTTGTAGAAGTTCTTCATCATCAGGTCCCAGGTCGGGATGTCGACGCGGGGCGTGGTCGACTTCAGCATCCGGGTGTACAGCACGTTGAAGCTCAGCGAGTCACCGGCCGGGACATCGTTCGAGAACTCGCCCACCTTGTACACCTTGCCGTTGTAGGTGTACTCGTAAGCGACGGCAAGCACCTGGTCGGGACGCACGTTGACGTTGACGCTCACGAAGCCCAGGTCGGGGTGGTAGCTGAACTCTTGCGCACTTAGCAAACGCGCGCGCACCCGCTCGAAGTCGCGCGACTGCTCCATCCGGAACGGCGGCCCCTGGAGGCGGCCCACCGCGTTTTGGCGCAAGCGCGTCGATGGATTGGCGGTGAGATTCTCGTAAAGCCGGTTGACGTCGTTGTCGGGCAGCAGTTGTCCGCCGATGCTCCGTCCTGACATCGTGTTGATGTCGGTGGCGTTGGGGTTGGTGATGCGGTCGCCTTCGCCGAGATCGGTGAGCGCGATGAGGTCACGGACGCCCTCGGTCTGGTCACGGTCGTTGGTGAGCCACACCTCGATGCGGTTGATCTTAAACAGCGACACGATGTTCGGGAGGTTGACCAGCGCCCCCTCGAACTCGTCGCGATTGTAGTGGCTCAGGAAGAAGTGCCGGTTCTCGTCGTACTCGTCGGCCCGCACGCTGAACTCCTGATACTGCGCCCCGCCCTTGATCTCGATCTGGCCGCGCTTGGTTTTTTGCTGGGAGGCGATCGCGGTCACCTTGAGGTCGCCGAACTTCAGGTCTGTACGCACACCCAACAGCCCTTGCGAACCTTGGATGAGGTTGGACCGTAGCGGGAGCGCCACGTTGCCGATCTGGATGTCCTGGATGATCTCGTCCTCCGAGAACTCGGCCGCGTTGTACTGGACCTTAATGAGCTGCCGATCGAAGTTGAAGTTGGACTGCGTGTTGTACGAACTCGACAGCGTGAGCTTGGTGCCGATCGACCCGGTCACGTTCATCTGGATGTTCATGTTGAACAGGAAGCCCCCCTGGCGCTGGGCGCGCGTAATGATGTTGGGGTTGAGGGTCGTGCGGTAGTCGAAGCCGAGCGTGAGGTCGACGTTGCCCCGCGTCTGGATGTTGAGGTCCGTGCCGCCGAAGAGGCGATTGATGAGGCTGTTCTCTACATCGACGGCGTCGATCGGATCGGACAGCCCATTGCCACCATCGGTTCCGGAGCTTACGCCCTGGAGGCGGTCGAAGTAGCGTGTCTGGCGCTGGCGCTCCCGGTAGGCCTGGTACTCTTCGAAGGTGAGATAGGTCGGCGAGCGGAAGTAGGCGTCGCCGATCTTCTCGGTGACGAGGTAGCGCCCAGTGGCCGGGTCGTACTGCACGTCCTTGGTGACGGCGGCCGGGTCGCTGAGGTCGATCGGGTTTCGCGCCGGGTCGGTCAAGAAGTCCCCGGTGCGGTCTTTGAACGGCACACTATCGCGTGCAGTAACCGCGCCCTGGGCCACGGCTAGCTGAGACAAACCAACAAGGAGCCCTACGATGAACAGGCGAGTAAAGACTAACTTCATGCGGGGTACACGGTCGGAGCTACAGGCTACGGGCATTTATCGCCCCCGTGGGGGGGGTTAGTATCGCTGCGCTAAAAACTGTTGCAGATTTGTGTGTCGGCTTGCCAATCGTGTAGTCTGGTTTGGCGCTTCGGTCATTCGCACCAGCGGGGGTGTACGCTAGCTTCATCGGCGAGGTTGCAACATGATCCTCCCCGCGGGAGCCCGCCGTTCACTACCTATTTGGTTTGGCGCCGCGAATGTACCCAGCCCACGCGAAGGCAAGGCCTCCGCAGCGCAAGCCATACTTCGCACTCCCCTTACGACCGCAGTTCCACCAAGGCTGCGCGGACCAACTCCCCATCGGTAGTGAGTTCGGGGCGGGCCTTGGTGACACGATTGAGCGCACGCTGTGCCGGTATCTTGGAGTAGCCGAGGGCGACGAGTGCCGAAAGGGCGGCCTGTCGAGCTGGGTTGTCGCCGGCGGGCGAGCCGAGTAGGGCGCCTTCCGGCAAAACCCCTTCCACGGCCTTCCCCATCTTGTCTTTGAGGTCGAGTAAAATGCGTTTGGCGGTCTTCGGGCCGACGCCCTTGATGGACTTGAAGATGTCCTCGCGCTCCTGCGCGATCGCGGTGGCGAGCTCTTCGGGCTTGAGGCTTCCCAAAATGATGCGGGCCGTGTTGGTGCCGACGCCCTGGACGCTGGTCAGCAATTCGAATACCTCCCGCTCGGTTGTCGTGGCGAACCCGAAGAGCGTCGGGATGTAGTCTTGCCCGTTGACGTGGTAGTGGATGAAGAGCTTGGCGTTGTCGAGACCATCGAGGGCCGCGTAGGTCTGCAGCGAGATATTGATCTTGTAGCCTATACCGTTGACGTCGAGTACGACGGCGTGGGAAGTCTTGTGGGCGACGTGGCCTTTGAGGTAGTCGTACATAGGGGGGTGAAGTTCTCAGTTCTCGGTTACCAGTTCTCAGTTGGCTGCCGCCGGGGGCGCCGGTGCGGGACTGCGCGAAGGTGGACCCGTTCGACCGATTTCGACTGGGGCCTACAAAAGCCCCCTCTCGACAGCTCAGTGCCATTCCCACGTATTCGAATACCGAGAGGGGGGCTCGGAAGGAAACTAAGGTAGTGCCCCTTCCCAACTTCGGCCAATACCTTGCTGCTCGTATGCGGCTATTGTCCCTACTCATCGTTGTGCTCATGGCCACACCTCCTCTTAGTGCCCAGTCGTACGGCTGGCGTGATACCGTCTACGGCAGCTACATCGACCAGTTGGTGGAGCGAGGCGTGCTCGGGTCGAAGGGGCTGCAGGCCGCAAAGCTCTTAGATGAACGCCGGGAGCAGTTTACGATAGCTGACCAACTACCGCTCGAGATCGTAGTCACGCCCGCTGTGGAGGCGCTGTATGTCCTCCTCGTGGCCTTTCATAGCGAGACCGACGTCCGGCTCCGACAACTCTACGCCTGTCGGCAAAACCCGCGCTTCGCCGAGCTTTGGGATCAGGCTACGAAGGACGAGCCCCGCGACCGCAACCTTTGCTTTTCGGACAGCGCGCACGCACGTCTGCTCGAACTTATCGAGAGGGAAGGACTCCTCCTAGCGGAAGCTCCTTACTACCGGGCCGGTCCACCGGGCGACCTCGACCCGTATCCCAAGCCAACGGATAATTGGTCCAACTTTTCCTTGGGCGGTCACGAGCCCGTAGCCTACGATCATATCACCAGCACGTTCGCTACAAGTGGACACACGAGACGGAAGCTGATTGAGCTCATCGAGGAGCTGCGGCTGGCGTCGGCGTCGGATGTTGAGCGGGCGCGTATAGATCTACAGACTGGACTTATCGGTACGGAGCTGGAACTGCTCGAGGTTTTGCTTTTGAAGCGCCACCTTGTCGACGAACGAGATACGGCTCGCCAGCAGGCTGCTCGTTATGTGGAGGTGCTGCTTGGACTCGGTCTGGTCGACGAGGGCGAGGCCTTACAGCAACTTCGTGAGGAGGCAAGCCGGATAGGCATTCGCAAACCTTACGTACTCACGGAGGCTATTCTTGCTGCGAGTTCGAAGGTGCGCACCATAGAGATCCCTCCTGCGGACGAGGCCCCTGGCAAACGCTACGTCGCGTTTTTGCGAAAGCTTTCCATCACCTTTCCGCAGTTGCAGCTCACCGAACCGAAGGATGAGCTGCGCGCGGCGGGTGACACGCTGTCGGAGTACGACTGGCTGCTTCGCATCAACTATCGCCTGGCCGGCGAGCTGTACGCCTTCGTCGCAAGGCGGCATATCATTCCGGACCCGAGGGCTGACTACGGCGACCAGCTCGACCCCAGCCGCTTTGACGCCTGGGAAATATTACGTGACCTAGAGGATAATCTGGAGAAGCAACGCATCGACGTTCGACTCTACCTCCATCCCGTTCGTGAAGGGGGCCAGTCGGAGATTAGCGCGTGGCAAATGCTGCCGCTCACCAGGGCGCAAGCAGGTGCACTCGCGTTTTTCGACGACCGAGATCGGAGAGACTACTCTTTCGGGCTCAGAACGGCTGGGCTGTACCGTGATCCGGCTTATCTAGAGGCCGAGGAGGAGACCACCCGTGCCGCTGAGGCAGCGAGCGCCCAGCTCCTCCCCTTTCCTGATGCGTTTGATTTTGGTGCGGACCAGCGGAGCGAAGCGACAGTCGACACGCTGTTCGGCCTATGGCAGGACCTGGGACTGTTGGCTGGATTGAGCGACGACGAGATAGCTGCATCTGTCGAGCGGGCCACGCACCTGCTCGATGCCCCGAGCCCCGGTTGGCTCTACCGCTGTGTGCCGCGGCGCGTAGTATTTTTCGACTGGGAGGGCGCCGATTCGAATGGGGCCTATGCGGCCTTGCTTGAGCAATTTGCCCTGGCTGGTCGCGGTGCCTTCACCCTGACCGACATCGAGGACAGCTTTCCGGCGTTCGGCGAAGGTGGGCCGTACGCAGGCAGCTTCGTGCTGAACGGCGAGCGGTATTCCTTTGCGTCACGTGGCGCCGGCGACTGGCTCGACACAGCCTTTCTGGAAACCCTGCAAAAGGCATTGGCCGAGCAGATGGTGGGCGGCCAGTTCTACGTCGTGGTTGATGACGGACAGGCGTCTGGTCTGGCGTATTTTACGGGGGAGGAAGTGGCGTTGCTCCGCGAGAGGTTGTCGGGGATGGTGGTGGAGGGGTGAGGCTTGAGGCCTAGCTGAAGACCTTCAAGCCAGCACCAACCCAGTTCCGCGCAGCTCGTGCACCGTCTGACCCGGCCAGAAAAGGTCAAAGTCTCGAAGGCCCGCGTCTTGGAAGTTTTGCTGAAAAGCGCTAAAGGCCAGCGGGTCGCCACCTGAGGAGGTGCGGACTTGCGTCAAAATCTTAGCTAGCCACGCTCCGGCCTCCGGCGTGCACTTGATCTTGATCTTTGCGTCCTCGTTCCAATAACTGGATTGGAAGACGTTAATGCTATTACTTAACTCCGCACGTTGGGCACAGGAAGGGCAAGCGACCAGCGTATATGATGACCATGAGGCTATATCCTGATCCGCGTCCTTGAATCTTGGTGTGCTGGGCTTCATATGGACTCGGGGTTGCTATTGCGGTGCATGCTGTCCGTGATTGTATCCGAATTGGTAATCGACCAAATTTACTCCTCTAGCTCCACATGTCGTCCCTCCTCTGCGCTCCGGATGGCCGCATCCAGAATCTCCATCACGACCAGGTTGTTCTTTAGGGAAGACAGGTCGTAGGCCCCGAGTGTCACCTCGCCTTTGACCACTGCAGCAATAAGTTGGTACGGGTCATTGTAGGGTGCCTGGCGGTCATGGAGCGAGAGCCGCTCTTCGGTGTAGCCGTCGTAGCCTTTCGGCATGCGGATGCGCAAGTCGCGGCGATTGTCGGCGTAGAGGGCGCCGTTTTGGCCGTAGATTTCCATGTCCTTGCGACCGATGGGCCAGTTCCAGGAGGCCTCAATGATGGCGACAGCCTCGCCGTAATCGAGCAGGATAATGGCCTCGTCGTCGACTTTGGGGTTGTTCTCGGGCTGCTGTTGCTGGAGGACGGCGGTGACGGCGGTGGGCTTGCGGCCGTCCATGAGCCAAGTCATTAGGTTGGCGCCATAGCAGCCGAAGTCTACGACGGCACCGCCGCCGTTGAGTTTAGGATCGGTGAGCCACTTGAGGAACTCCGGTTGGACCCCGATACGCTTCGGACCGCGGTGCCCGTCCCGGACCACGACCTTGCTGATCGGACCGATGAGGGAGTCGCGCTTTAGCAGTTCGTAGGCTTTGTGGTTGGACGGGTACCAAGTCGTCTCGTAGTTGGTGAGCAGGTGAATGCTGTACTGCTTGGCGAGCTCGGCCATCTTCTTAGCGTGCGCCAGGCTCACCGCGATTGGCTTCTCTACCATGATGTGGACGCCTAATGGGGGGATCTCGACGATAGCGAGGTGGTCGTAAATGCTACCGAAGGCTGCCACGGCGGCGGGGTACTTGGCGACGATGAGGGCGTCGGTGGTCGGGTAGACGAGGTCCATCGAGAAGCCGTACTGCTTGCTATAGCGGGCGGCGACTTTGCTGTCCGGCTCCACGATGCCGACGATCTCGTAGGTGCCTTTGGGATCGGCGTTGAGGAGGCCGTGGGCGTGAGCGTGGGTGAGAGAGATGATGCCCAGCCTAAGCGGTGGGGATTGGGCGGACGCCAGTTGGGTCGTGAGGATCGTAGCGGTAGTCAGGAGTGGAAGGAGGAGGCGTCGGTACACGGGTTAAAGATGGGAGAAAAGAATCGCCTTTAGTAGTTTTCGACGCGTTTATGAAGTCCGTGACTTGAAGGTTATAGATAAAGACAAATGTCTGATATAGTAGAGTTTGAGCGACGGGTTATTGCGATGCGTTCCACCGGCCTGCGGACCTTATCGACACCGGCCATTCCAGTAGAGATTTAAAAAATTCATTTGAGTCAAGGACCGCCTTGTCCGATTTGTTGAGCAGTGTCGGGGTGTAGACGTTGTAGTCGCGGTCAAGGGTGGAGCCCCAATGTACAGATTCCTTCATTATATTGTAACAGTTTCCGTAGTAGGCGAGTACTGCAGGGAACCAGGCATCAAAGGTATTTTCGAATTCATGGTTCCACCGGATTGCCTCGTCAACGATCCTCATCCCCTGATCGTCGAACGTCAATTGTTCTGGAGCAAAATTGAGAAGGGCCGGGAGACTTTGGATGAGGGAATCTGCACTTCCAGAGAAATTTCTTCCGTATTGATTAGAGATTGCCTGATAGAAGGGGTTAGATTCGTATTCAAGATTATGGCTTAGTTTGTACTTTGCGATTGCGCTATCTAGCTGTGCTAGATGCTCATAAACTCTTACGCTCAGAATCGATAGGGGAGCTCCGGTCATACTGAGTTGATCTTGATCATCGATGAGCATATAGTATCCTCCTTCTGCTCTAAATAAGTTTCCGTAGAAGGTATCGACATATTTCTGTTGCGCAACAAGGTTTAGCTTATGCGCGGAGATTAATTGCTCTACGTCCTGAGGATATACAAGATGATGGTTTGGCTCAAAATCGAGCATTGGATCACCGGCCAGTAGGCGCTGTGACCGTTCTTCGTCTCCGCCGTAAAGCTGCGCTATTAACTCCTCGCTGCCACTATTAGGTGTTGCATTTGGATCGGATGCCATCGTTTTCATATCATTATATACAGTTGCTCTTTTCCTGCCGTGAATGTCTATAATGAATAGGCTATTTCCGTTTTCTAGTTGCCAGACTTCATAATTATACCACTCCGGGCGTTCGCTAATGAATTCGAGCTGAATTGGATTTCTGTAAACCTTTGGGTCTACGGGCCAGTCGATTTCGTATTGATATGAAATGTTTTTCTTCAAAAACCAGGAGTAATTCTTAACGAATCGCACATTTTTCAGCTTTTTGTAATCTGCACGACTGGCCACTCTTGCTGCTTGAAGGTCGTAAAATTCAATGAGGATTGTTCCGTCGCGTAACAGATACGATTGTCGGGTCCACAGTTTGAACAAATCAGAATCTACGCGTCCTTCCAACTCTGTGATGAGTTTTATCTTCGAGACGTGGTCCAGAATCTCGATAGATACGGTTTCGCCGATCAAGTGTACTTCGAGACGTTGGCTCATGACTAAATTGGGCAGAAGTGAAAGGAGCAGGACAAGTCGGGTGAATAGGGGGCGACTAGGAACACTCATGACTTATCAGGTTTGGACCGGGCGAAGCAGTCTCTACGCCTTGGGGCGCCGAGAGTTTGCGATGGGAGTGCATAATAGGCAGTCTACGCGCGAAGTTCCGCAACGTATTTCGATGGTCAGCGGCTCAAGTCAAATCTAAAAAATCTTCTCGGATCTCGTCGGCTCACGGTTTTGCCGAAAGGCGTCAAGTGACGTGGCCTCGTCGTCCGACATCAGCCACCGCCGCAAACCTCCGCCGACCGGCAAGTTTTTCTTCGGCAGCTTACATTGTCGTTGGCTATCGACGGCAAGGTGAATAAATCAGCTTAAGTCGCCACAACTAGTTCAAAAGTGGTCGTTCTGGCAACTTATAGCTTTTCGCACAGCACTCCCGCCTGCTGGTGGTGTGAGGGCGACGGCCCGGGCGGAGCCCAGAAGCCGCCGTCGCCCTCACACTACCACAGCCCGACTTCCCGCAACTCCTCCGCCGCCCGCCCCGGCCAAAACAACTCAAAGTCCGTCAATTCCGCCGTCTCAAAGTTTTGCCGAAAGGCGCCAAATGACAATGCCTCGCCACCCACAGACACACGTATGTCCTGCAAGACCTTCTCCAGCCACACACCGACTTCCGCCTTGCACTTCACCCGGTGCTCACTCTGCTTAGTCGTGATGAGTAGGCGCTTGCTCGCGATGTCGTACGTAGCCGGGCCTCCTAGCCACACCACCTTTTGATTGACCTTCGGCTGGGAAGTGTCGGGCCGGACGAGGTGCTCGTAGATCAAGTCCGGCGGCAGACTAGTCTCCGGAATCTGATGCTCGAACCACTCCTGTAAATCGTGGTCGAGACCGACGCCGTGCATGTAGTTGTAGAACGACTTCTTGAGGCCATCGCCGTACAGGTCGTGATCGGCGCCGGTGGGGTCGGTATGCACGAGGTCATTGTTGGCGAAAGCGCCGACGCCGGTGTGGTTGTGGACCGCGAAATCAGCGGGCGCGAGACCAAGGGGGCTGTGGGCCGTCATCGCGAAGCGGTGCCAGAAGGCGGACTGCAAGACGCTCTGCTCGAAGAGCTGCCGCACAACCTCCAGCGAGTCGACCGTCTCCTGCGCGGTCTGCGTCGGGAAACCGTACATGAGGTAGGCGTGCACCACAATGCCGGCCTGGTTGAAGTTGCGCGTGACTTGCGCGACCTGCTCGACCGTGACGCCTTTCGCGATGAGGGCGAGGAGTCGATCACAGGCCACTTCTAATCCTCCCGAAACGAAATACACTTGGAGGCAGCGAGCAGTTTGCAAAAATCCGCCGCAAAACTTTTCTCGAAGCGGATATTGGTCCACCAACTCATCACGACGCGCCGCTTAAATGTCTCTAGCGCGACGGCTTTCATCAATGCCGGCGGCGCGGCCTCGTCGACGAATTGAAAGCCTCGTTCGCCGGTTTGGGCGATAAGTTCCTTCATGCGATCGACAATTAACGTCGCCGAGGACGCTTCGTAATCTATGATGTAGGAGAGCGATATATCGCAAAACGAACACTTCCCCCTGTAGTAGCCGTGCGCCATGGTGAGCTTGTTCCAGCGGCCGTCGCTCCAGAGGCGGTGTATCGGATTGGTGAGCTGGATGACGGAGAGGTATTGCTTGAGCGGTAGACCGGCTATATCCGGCGTCCCGACGTTTGCCTGCTTGACGTCGGTAAAGAAGCTGCCGTTCTGGTAGACGACCAGTCGCCGTTCGAACATGAATGTGCGCTTGAGCATCGGCACGTCGATATTCCCGTCGAGGTAGGCATAGTAAGTTGCTGAGCGGCGTCTCACCATCGTCGAGGGTAATGAAGTCGACGAACTCGAAGACGCGCGGATCGGAGAGGGAACGCAGTTCCGTATTTGGGTAGCCGCCACCCATACAAACTTTCACGTTCGGGTGATTTGCTCGAATGAATTGGCCACACTTAAGGGCGGCAAATAAGTTTCCCGGGAAGGGGACTGAGATACAGACCAAGCTCGGCGAGGTTTGCCGCAGTTGCGCCTCCAGAATTTCCAGCATCACGTCACTGATAAAGCTCGACGGCGCCAGCACTTCCTGGTACAATTCATCAAAGGAAGTCGCGCTCATCGCGAGGCGCTCCGCGTAGCGACTGAAGCCAAAGTGCGGGTCGATCAACTCGATAATATAATCACCAATATCCTCTAGGTACATCGTAGCGATATGACGGGCCTGGTCGCGGATGCCCATCGTGCCGAAGGCCCATTCCAAGTCTTCCAATTGCGCGAATTTGGAGGCCTCGGGCAGGAAGTTGCGCTCGCAGATGAGGTGGGCGAGGGTCGGGTCTTGGTCCTGTAGAAATTGAACGACTGGCTCGATGGTATCGACGTACGCCTCGCGGAGGGCGTGAATGCGGCGGGCGTTAGGGCTGGCGGTTTGGAGGGCCGTTGGGGCCGCTTGCGCGAAAACTTGTTGGAGGCCGGCTTTTGAGAAGAGCGCGAGGATGGTATCGAGGCCGAGGTCGAGCTGGCGAGACTCGACGTTATGGGTGTTGAGGTAGCCCTTGATGAAGGCCGTGGCTGGCTAGGGCGTGTTGAGTTATGTTAAAGGCGGGATGACCAGGAAGACGGTCTGCGGCACGAGGGGCGGGGATAGTTCGGAAGGGCGAAGGTGCGGGGGGATTTTTGTGGCGTGCGTGCGTGGCGTGCGTGCGTGGGGGTGTTCGTGGAGGCTTATGGGGGCAGTGCGTGCGTGGGCGGCACAGGGGGCGTGGAATACGTAGCCGGGGGCTGAAAGCCCCCGCTCAAGCTTCGCGCAGGACCTTCGGCCCTCTGGGGGTATGCCGGGTCATTCGCCTACCCGCCCTAAAACCTCCCCAGCCAGAACGGCGCCAGACCCAGACTCGGCGCCTGCTCACTCACCAGCTCGCTCAGCAGCAAGCCCGTGACCGGTCCGAGACTCAAACCCATCATGCCGTGCCCTGTTCCCACCGCTAGATTGCTGTAGCGCTCGGTGCGCCCGATGTACGGTAGGCCATCCGGGGAGCAGGGGCGGTAGCCGCTCCAAACCGGGGTTTCGGCATCGAAAGGCACCGACCAGTTGC
The DNA here is from genome assembly GCA_963837005.1 of Lewinellaceae bacterium. GTDB lineage: Bacteria > Bacteroidota > Bacteroidia > Chitinophagales > Saprospiraceae > CALDTK01. Next base: position 77,493 of record CAWIMC010000018.1, on the reverse strand, counting down.
GGTAGTAGCGCGGCACGCTGTCCACGATGGCCTGCACGCGACGGCGGTTCAGTTTTGGCGAAAGCCCACTAATCTCTAACGTCCCCCCAATCCGGAGATCGGGCCCCATCGGCGTGATCGCCACCTTAGCCTCGGTGAGGATGGTCGGGATGCGCGGGCGCAGCGAAGGCGACTGGACGGTGATGCTGTAGCCCTTGCCGTCTTGAAGCAGCAGCTTGACGCCGATCTTGCGGAGGAGTTGGGCCGACCAACTGCCGGCCGTAAGCACCACCTCCGAAACAGCAATGTCATCCCCGGCTAAGGTCCGTAGTGCCACCACCCGGTCACCCTCGGTGATGAAGTCGCTGATCTCCGCGCCCTGCACAAACTCGACACCCGCCGCACGGAGGTGCCGCTCGAGGTGTCCCACGAACCGACTAGGATAGAGGTGCGCATCCGCCGGGAAGTACACGCCGCCGAGCACGTCGAGGTCCATCTCCGGTTCGAGTACTGCTAGCCCCCTGCGGTCCAAGATTTGGACGGGCATCCCGACGGCCTCGGCCCGGTGCGCGAGCTCGGCCTCTTCTCTGGCTTGCTTCTCGGATTTGTACAACATCAACAGACCGCCCTCCTCAAAGTCGAAGGCGAAGCCGGGGATCTCTGACAGCTCTTTGTAGAGCGCCTTACTCCGGTCGTTGAGCGCGTAAAGCACCGGCATACTGCGCTCGACGTGGGCCGCGGTGGCCGACTTTTGGAACTGCCAGAGCCACTGCATCAGCGCGAGATCGAGCCGCGGGCGGATGTAGAACGGACTGCTCGGATCGAGCATCCACCGCAGGCCTTGCCGGATGACGCCGGGCGCGGCCATCGGGACGATGTGACTCGGGACCACCATGCCTGCATTGCCGTGGGACGTGCCCTCGCCGCCCTTCCCACGGTCGACCACGGTGACGGCGTGCCCTGCCCGCTGGAGGTAGTAAGCCGTACAAAGCCCAACGATGCCTGCGCCAATCACATGAACCGAACTCGTGCTCATATCACCTGAAATCCGTGTGCGTAAGGGTCGTCCACGTCGTCGACGATGATCTGGTTGTAGCCAGTCACCTTGGCCCAACCCTCGATGCTCGGAATGATGCCAGCGTAAGGTCCGACGGGCACGGCTGACTCGACGCGTCCGGTAAAGGTGGACCCGATAAAGCTCTCGTGCACATAGCTGTCCCCGACTTGAAGTTTGCCCTTGGCGAAGAGTTGTGCGAGTCTTGCAGAGGTCCCGGTGCCACAGGGCGAGCGGTCGATGGCCTTCTCCCCGTAAAAGACCGCGTTGCGCCCGTCGGAGCTATCCGCTAAAGGCTTGCCCGTCCATAGCAGGTGGCTCAGCCCGGAGATGTTGGGCTGCGTCGGGTGCTCGAAGCTGTACGTTTCATTGAGGCGTTTCCGCAAAACTCTCGACCAGGCGACAAGCTGTTCGGCCCGGAAATCTTGGACGCCGGAAAAGTTGGCCTGCGGATCGACGATCGCGTAGAAGTTGCCGCCGTAGGCCACGTCCACGTGCAACTCCCCCAGGTCTGGACACTCGACGGTCAACCCTTCGGAGTGCAGAAAGGAGGGCACGTTGGTAAGTCTGACCGAGGTCACTTTGCTGCCCTCCTGCTGGTAGCTGACGAGCACGAGGCCTGCGGGCGTCTCCACCCGTAGGTAACCTTCCCGCTTCGGAACCACGAGCCCTTCCTCGATCATCATGGTCACCGTTCCGATGGTGCCGTGCCCGCACATCGGCAGACAACCACTGGTCTCGATGAACAGAATCGCGATGTCGTTGGCGGGATCGGAGGGCGGATACAGCATCGACCCGGACATCATGTCGTGGCCCCGCGGCTCGAACATCAGCGCCGTGCGGATCCAGTCGTACTCCCGCAGGAAATGCAGGCGCTTGGCCGCGATGTCACGGCCTTCCAGGGGCGGGGCTCCGCCAGCGACGAGCCGAACCGGATTGCCGCAGGTATGGCCGTCAATACAGAAGAAGGTTTTTTTCATGGGCACGGCGGCGGAATGCGGATATGGCGACAAGCTACCATGCTGCTGTGCCAGAAAACGCCCTACCTTCATAGCATGACACTCGCCGAGATCCAGGATGCCCTGTACGAGCTCTCCCCCGAGGAGCGCGATCAACTCAAGCTCACCATCGAGCGCCTCGCCGAAGAGGACGCTTGGGACCAGCAGATCGAGGAGGATATCACTGCGGGAAGGCTTGACTTCCTTTCGAAAGAACTCGATGATGCTATCGCTGCCGGCCACATTCATGACGCTCCGTAGTACATGACGCATCGAACTACAAGAAACTTCTGGAAGCTTTTTGAAGCCTTGCCTCCGGAGGTTCAGAAGGCGGCAAGAAAAAGCTATCAACTTCTTCGCGAGAACCCCGAGCACCCTTCACTAGGATATAAAAAGCTGAAGCCTCTAAGTGCCAACTTTTACTCTTTGCGAGCATCCATAGGGTATCGTGCTACTGGACAACCTAGAGGAGGAGAGATGTTTTGGCTTTGGATTGGGCCGCATCACGAATACGATAAGATGCTGAAAGGGCTGTAGCTTGAAGATCTAATGCTTTTAGGAAGGCACTCTCACTCCCGCCCCACGCCCCCATTCACCCGCCGCGAGATCCCTAGTGGATTCCCTTCCCGAAGCTCAGCCGGCAACAGCCCACTCCGGCGCATTCTGATAACACACCGGCCGCGCAAACCTCCGTATCGCATCCACACCCACCGAGGTGTACATCGGCGAGGACGCCGCGGGGAAAGGTCCGCCGTGGTGCATGGCGGGGCAGACCTCGACGCCCGTCGGTACGCCGTTAAAAAGCAGTCGTCCGACGCGATGCGCGAGGGTTTCGCAGAGCAGACCCGCGCTGGCCACCTCCGCATCCGTACCGATCACGGTGGCGGTGAGTTGTCCCGGGAGCGCTTCGGCGATGGTTTGCATCTCGGTCGCATCAGCGCACTCGACGAGCAAGCGTGTACGGTCCAAAGACCTCTTCATGAAGGGCTGGATTGGCCAGAAAGGTTGGACCGTCGGTAGTGGCAAGGGTCGGGGCACCGCTCCAGGCGGGATTGGTGTCGGGGGCTTGGTGGGCGATGTCGACGCCGTCGGTCTTAGCGAGTCGACCTAAGTTCTGGCGGTAAGCCGTATGAATGCTCTCGTTGAGCATCGTCGCGGAAGCCTGGCTGGCGAAGGCCTCCCGCAAGGCGATTACGAAGTGCGTTGCAGCATTCGAGCGTTTGACGAAAATGAGTCCTGGATTGGTGCAAAATTGACCCGCGCCAAGACAAACGGATCCAGCCAGCATCGTGGCAACCTCCGTCGCCTCCGTGGCGAGTTTTTGCGGAAGCACAAACACCGGATTGACGCTTCCCATTTCCGCGTAAACCGGGATGGGCACCGGCCGCGCGGCAGCGATCTTCATTAGCGACGTGCCGCCTGCGCAGGAGCCGGTGAAGCCGACAGCGGCAAGCTTCGGGTGCTGGACGAGACGCCGGCCGACGGTATTGCCGCCATTTACATTGGAGAAGACGCCTGTAGGTAAATCCGCCTCAGCCACCGCCCGCTGAATAGCACTCGCCACCAATGCATTCGTCCCTATGTGGGAAGGGTGCGCCTTGACGATGACCGGGCATCCCGCCGCGAGTGCCGCCGCCGTATCCCCGCCTGCCGTCGAAAAGGCGAGGGGAAAATTGGACGCCGTGAAGACCGCTACTGGCCCCACCGCGATCAACATTTTGCGCAAATCCACCCTTGGGGCAGGCGTACGATCGGGCAGCGCCTCGTCGATGGTCGCGTCTACCCAACTGCCTTCCTCCACCAAGTCTGCAAAGGCGCGCAACTGTCCGCAAGTCCGCCCGCGCTCGCCCGTAATCCGGCCGGCTGGCAGACCCGATTCGGCCACGGCCCTGTCTATAAGTATGTCGCCGAGGGCCTCGATCTCGGTGGCGATGCCGCGCAGTAGACTAGCTTTTTGTCGGCCGGAAGTTTTGCGGAAGCTCAACCAAGCCTCGTGTGCGTGCTCGACGGCGGCGTCTACTTCGGTGGAGGTCGCTTCCGCAAAAACTCCGGTCATCGGCTCGCGGGTGGCGGGATTGGTAGCGTGCAAATGGGCGGGGGTGGTGGCGTCGGTCATAGGGGATTTAGGCGTTGAGGTAGTCGGGCAGTTCGGGACGTGTGGCGAGGCCGTGCTCCAGGATCTGGATGACGCGCTGGCGCTCCTCGCCGACGAGGATGTGGCGGGGTGCCCGGACGAACTCCGTCCCGATACCAGTCATCGTCTCGGCCAGCTTGATGTTCTGGACGAGTTGCGGGTTGATGTCGAGCTCCAAGATCGGCAAGAACCAGCGGTAGATTGCCAGCGCCTCCTCGTAGCGACCGGCTTTGACGAGGCGATAAAGGGCTACCGTTTCTTTCGGGAAGGCGCACACGAGGCCGGCTACCCAGCCGTCGGCTCCCATGACGAGCTCCTCCATCGCAATGGTGTCGACGCCGCACAAAATCTTGTACCGAGTGCCAAAGCGATTGCGCAGCCGCGTCACGTTCGAGATGTCGCGGGTGCTCTCTTTGATGGCCTGGACGTTGGGCAGGTCCTGCAGTTGGTTGAGGATGTCGAGGGTGATCTCGATTTTGTAGTCGACCGGATTGTTGTAAAGGAGGATGGGCAGGTCGGTGGCCTCGGCTACGGTCCGGAAGAAGTCGGCCACCTCCTGGTCGGTCGGCTTGTACATCATCGGTGGCAGCAGCATGAGGCCGTGGGCTCCGGCGTCCTGTGCGCGTTGGGCGAGTTCGACGGCGCGGCTCGTGGCACCCTCGGCGATGTTGACGATGACGTCGATGTCGTCCCCGTATTCGGCGAGTACGGCTTTCGCCAAAACGATTCGCTCGTCGTGTGTCAGTGTACTGCTCTCTCCCAGCGAGCCACCGACGATAATCCCGGTCACGCCCGCCGCTACCTGCGCGGCGGTGTTGGTCATGAAGCCCGGGACATCCAACTCCCCCGAGCCTGTAAACTTCGTAGTGACGGCCGGGTAGACCCCGCGCCAGGAGACGGTGTGCATGGTGGTGGTGTTTGCGGGCTAAGGTGGGGCCTTCGAGTGCAAAGTGCGGAAAGTGCAAAGTGCGAAGTGCGCCACGCATGAAGGGGCGTCCCATTTCCGACGGGCCCTCTCGGCTCCGTGCCTCAAAGGCGCAAAGCGCCTTTAGCCTCTGTGCTTCTCCGTGGCCTCTGTGCCTCCGTGTTGAAATCGCGATCGTTCCTCCCCCTCCAGTAGCACCGCTCGGAAGAGGTCGACCGCCACCTATCGCCCCAACACTTGCTCCAACTCCTCCAAGTCCCCCTCCCGGTACTTCCGCCGGTGAAACACTTGCCTGCCCTCGGCATCGAACACGAACACCTGCGGAACCCCATTTAAACCGCCCTCCATCACGCTCGGAAACTCCCGATCGACATCTAGGTAGCTCGTCCACGGATAGGCTGCGGCGCGTTGGTGAAAAGCGGCACGCCGGTGCGGGAAGTCCAGACTCACGGGGATAAAGGCGAAATCGTACTTGGCGACCCAGGCGTCCATGCGGGTTTCGATGTCGGCGAGCTCGGTGCGGCACGGGCCGCAGGTCGTCATCCAGAAAACGAGGACGACGGGACGTTTGCCGCGGTGCTCGTCGAGCAAGTCGGCGCTCGAGAGCGCAAGGGTGTCGCCGGTGCCGCGCGAGGCGACCAGGGCAAGGTCGAACGGGAAGGTGCGGTCAATCTCTGCCGCCGGGCGGGCAGTGCTGAGCACGTAGTGCGAGTTTTGCGAAAGCGCACTAAATCCTACTACGGACAGCGCTACCGCAAGGAGACCACTCAGCAGGCGCTGCCCACGGCTACTGTTTGCTAGGCTTGAGGCGGGCGAGAGCTTCACGGGCGGCGACGAACTCGGGCGCGATGTTGAGCGCCTGTTGGTAGGACTGGCGCGCCCGTTCGGTGAGTCCCTGCAATTCGAGTGCCACGCCTTGGTAGTAGCGGGCGTCCACGTACATCGGCTCCACCTCGACGGCCATGTCGAACTGCCGTTGCGCCCGCGGGATACTGTCCATATCGAGCAACACGAGCCCCGAGTTGTAGAGCGCTTCGGCGTACTGTGGCTCCAGGCGAATCGCGTCGTCGTAGGCTGTCACCGCCTCTGCCAGGCGTCCTTTGCGAGAGTAATAGTCCGCCAGCATCCGGTAGGGGAGAGGGTTGTCGCGGTCTACGTTGGTGGCGGTAGTCAGGTAGCGTTCGGCGATTTTGTTGCCGCGCCTCTCGTGGAGAGTGCCGAGTTGCAGCCACGCATCGGTGAGCTCGGGGTTGAGTTCGGCAGCGCGCTCGTAGGCGTCGATGGGGCGGGCTGTGTCGGTCGTGTCGGTCTCGCGCAAAACCTCCCCCAGCATAAAGAATACCTCCGCCTCATTTTTGTCGAGACGTCCGGCGCGCTCGAGCGTGGCCAGGGCGTCGTCGTAGCGCTTGACGATCAGCTGAAACTCCGCCAACTTCAGCAAGGTCGCCATGCGATCGCTGAACCGGCTGCTTGCGTAAATCATCGTATTGATCGCGTCGCGGCTGCGGAGGTTCTCGAGTTGGGCGTCGGCCAGGAGGTGCCAGACCTCCACCTTCGTGCTGTCGAAGCGGATGCTAGCGCGCAGGTCCGTGATGGCGCGGTCGAGGATCTCGTTGTCGTAAAAGATGCGCCCGCGCTCGGCGAGGGCGGCGGCGTCTTCAGGATTGTCGGAGAGTTGTGCGGTAAGGCGCTGGATGGCGGCGACCGCTTCAGGGGTAGCGTTGGGGAGAGACTCCTGAGCCGCAGTCGTCGCCCCCTCGGTGTCGCCATCGCCGGTGCAGCTCTCGAGACCGGCGGCAAACAGCGCAAACAGAACAAAGAGGGCTACGGTCCGCGAGACAAACGGGCCGTGGAGGCGAGGGCTAGGCAGAAACATGTGTCGCAAAGGTAGAGCGACCGAGCGTGAAGGCTATCGAGCCTACAAGTTGGCCTGCTGCGAATTCACCCCCCAATCGTAGTCCAGGTACTCGAAGGTTTTGCCGGAAGGCAGTGCATACCCGCTGTGCTGTCTCGACGAACTTCTCTAAGCTCCCGCCCTTCCACTCAAAGTCTTTGCTGTACCACTTGAAGATGCTGGAGATCTTGGGCTGCCGGCCCTCGACGAGTTCGTTGCGCGGACCTTCCAGAAAGGCGGTCACAGCCGCGTCGAGTTGCTCGTCTAGCCGCTCGGCGGTAAAGGCTTCGTTGATGAGGGGCGGGCACGACACACTCGCGCAGTTGACCGCCACATGGATGCGGTTGTCCTCGAACTTCGGGCGGATGATGCCGTGCTCGATGTTGTTGAGGTCGTACTTGTGGCCCTCGATCTCGATAAATTTGACGTCCCACACCGAGTTGATAAAACCGGTCCCGTTGGGGCGGATGTCCTTGATGCTCTCCAGCGGCCAGTTGTCGAGGATGAGCTTGACGGTGTAGGCGTTGTAGGCATTGATCCAGTAGGCGAGCTGCTCGTCCTCGCTCCAGTTGGCGTCATTGGGGTGGTGGGTTTCCAGGAGGTCGAGGTACTTAACGAGTTGGGTAGTGTCCTTGTCCCAGGCGGCGTAGTCGACCCAGCCCTCATCGGTGACGTACTTCTGGAGCTCGGCGGTCCACAGCTCGTGTGTCACGGGCTTCGAGTCCGATTTTACGTCGTCGACGCGGCAGGTAGGGACACCCACAAGGGCGGTAAAGACGAGGGCTAGGAAAATCTTCATACGTGGAGGTTCGAGAGGTGGAGACCGCCGGGCGCTGCCTGCGAATCTCCGGGTGTAGCAACGACGTAACGGCGTTTAGGTTAGGTGCGGGTAGTTGACATCCAGACGGCGCGTCCTTGCGTTGGTGTTGCCGCCATGCAAGCTACTTCCCCAATTTTGCGCGTCGAGTGGGTCCAACCTGGTCCGCCGTCCGTACCTACCGCCCTCGCCTTCACGGGTTTTGGGCACCGCCTCGATCCCTGGCGTAGGATGCGGCCCCCTGGTTGGCGTCTTGGGGTGATTGAGTTTCCTGTCAACCGTGACCCGGCTGATCCGTGGACGCTCGATACGCTCCTCCCTCAGATCGACGCCCTCTGGCGAGAGGCGCCCGCGCGGGCCCTGCTGGCGTTCAGCTTCGGGGGCGCTCCGGCAACGGCGGTGGCCAACGCGATTGCCGCAGCACCAGAGCGTTACGCCGCGCCCGATTTCGCGGCCTACGTTGCGCCCGTGCAGTGGAGCCGAATCCCGTGGCCGGCCATCCGCGCTATCCCTGCGCAGCGCAGGCTCTGGGTCTTGAAAAACTTCGCTCGCGGAGGAGCGGCGATGCTCGGCCCGATCGCGGCACAACTTGGCAATCCCGCCGTCCGGGATTTCGCGAAGCTCGTCGACCAGCACGTCGGCTGGGACTTCGTGGGCTACTACCTGCCGTACGTCGGTTGGATCGACACTACAAAGCAGACGCTGCGCAACTGGGAGCACCACCCCTGGCCAACGCACCTGTTCGGGGCCAGTGAAGACCGCGTCATCCCCTCAGGAGGCATGGCAACGCAAGCGCAACGCTACGCGCCGAACATCGCCTTTCACCAGACGGGCGGCGTGCACTTCAACGCACTAGACATGGCGCGTCCCGCGATTATGTCTTCGCTTGGCGAAGTAGCGCGCAAAAGGCCTAACCCATACAGGTTGGTCACGTAACTTCGAGCTGCCGGGGCTCACAGGAGTATCTTTACAGCGTGCTAATTGTGGAGTTGGCGGGCATTACCATAAGCTTATGAGGCGTGTTTTACTTGTGTTGTTGTGCTGCCTCACGGTTTTTCTACAAAATGCCGTCGCACAAATCACCTTTACGTCGTTTCCACAGGACTTCCAGCTCGTCCCGAGGGTCGGCGATGAGCGCACGGCGGTGTACCATGTAAAGGGCAGGGTGACGGGGGCGACTACGGGGCGGCGCCTTTCGGCAAAACTGCTCCAGGGGACTAAACTCGTTGACTCCGTAAGCCAGGTGCTCGCGTACGTAAACGACACGACATCCTTCGACCTCGCGATTAACATCCCCGTCACTCGCGCCAATCACACGCTCCAGGTCACGATCGATGGCGCGATCCGAGCAACGGCCCAGTACCTCGTGGCCGGAGACGTATACATGGTGAATGGCCAGAGCAACGCCGAGGGTCTCGTCGTCATCCGCGAAGCCGACCGCGACAGCTTCCTCCGCGGGCCGCGCTACCTCGGCGTGGGATGGGCGCAGATGCAGTTTACGCGGGCCGGCATGTGGATGGGGCGAACGGCGCGCGAACTCAGTGCGCAGCGAGACGTGCCGGTTGCGGCCTTCAACTTCGCCGTCGGTGCCCAGGGGATCGACTTTTTCCGAAAAGATCATCTCGCGGTCGACGGTAATTTCGAGGCCGCGCAGGACACCCTCCGCAAGTACGATGTCGACGGCCGCGTGCGCGGGCTAATCTGGTTCCAGGGGGAGACGGATGCCTTCTCGTATTTCGCCGAGCGCTACCGCCGCGAACTCGATGCCCTCTTTGATGAGTACCAGGCCGACTTCGGGATCCCGCGCTACTATGCTTTCCAGACGCGGACCTTCTCCTGTTCTGCGACCAGGCCTAACGTCATGGAGGGGCAGCGCCAACTCAGCGCCGAGCGGGAGGACTTCGACCTGATGTCCACCATGAACGCGAAGCACCTCACCGACGGGTGTCACTACTTCGGCGATGGCGGCTATGACGTACTCGGGACGCGCATGGCGGAGATGATTATTTACCGTGAGAACGGATCCGTCGGCTCGGCGCAGGTATTGCCACCAGATGTCGACAGCGCACGGATCACCGGGCTGCGCGAGATCAGCGTCTGGTTTAATACCCACGGTGCCGGACTCGCCACGACGGGGAATCCCTACCCGGAGTTCCGTGCCGAAGGCCCTGGCTTCCGCCCGAACGGCGGTCGCGTCGACGGGGACCGCCTCGTGCTCACCTTCGCCGAAAACGTTACCGCCGCCACGGGCATTACCTACCTGAGCCACAGCGGACCCGCGCCCGACTACGTCCACAGCGCCGCCGGACCGGGCGTCCTCACGTTTCACGACTACTCCTTCGTGCGGGGCGACGGTGACGTGGGCAACCTGCCCGATGCTCGCATTACGCTCGCGAGCGCCCAGCAAACCCTTAGTACGAATGGCCAACTCGCCGCGACGCTGACGCTCTACAACGAAGGACTCAGCACCTTGCGAAGCACAGACGTTACGATGCCTACCCCGATGGGCCTTAACTTCATCGGTGGGCAAAGCACGATCGCCGACGCAACGATCGCGTTTAACATCGACCAGGCGACCTGGAGCGTTCCCCGCGTCCCCCCGGGAGACAGTGCCGTGCTAGAGTTCAGCTATTTCGTGCGCAACTACGCAGATTCGATTACGCTCTGGGCGCAGATCTCGGACGTACAATCCCGCGATGAGGACAGCCGCTCGAACAACGGTACCTCCGGCATCGTCACCGAGGACGATGAGGCGAGACTATTTTTTGGCAATCGCGCTCGTGACTGCGTCTTGAGTGCAGAGGCTGGTGAGGTTGATTGCTTGGTCGACGCCTTCGGGGCTGTCTTTTCGCTGCGCGCGCGGGACGCTAAGCCCTCTGCGCTTACCATCTCTGGCCCTGGCATACCCGCGGGGACCAACTGGCTCGCCCGCACCCCCTATCGAGTGGTCGTCACCGAATCGGAAGCCGTCACTGATGAGCAAGGCCGACTGCGGTTTGTAGTTACCAAAGTGAGCGACCCTACCTGCGCTACCGCTGTGGCGGTCCTCGTGCCGCAGGTATGTACGAGCTCCACGTCGACGCTGCCCGCCCGGCCATCCCTTAGTGAGCTGCACACGTATCCTAACCCTATCCGTTCGGGCAACCTGCTTCGCTTCACGCTCGACGAGGCAGACGGTTTTGGCGAAGTGGCGGTGCAACTCTGGTCTGTCACGGGCCAGCGTGTTCCACTACGGGAGATCTATCGCGAAAGTGCGACGACGATGGCCGCGCAGATCGATGCTGCTGCTGGTATGTATGTAGTAGTCGTTGGGCAGGCGCGGCAGCTGCTGGTCGTTGTTGATTAGCCGCCTTTCACCACTGAGGCATACAGCCTACGAGGCACAAGGCACACGGCCCCTTACAAAAGATTCGTGTCGTGCTGAATTGCCGTTGGACTCCCGTAGGTCTCCGACACTCGCTGCTCGGTAAACACCTCTTCAGTAGGGCCGTAGGCCACGATGCGCTGATTGAGTAGAATGACGCGGTCGAAGTAAGCCTTGACGCTCGACAGGTCGTGGTGAATCACTACGATCGTACGGCCTTCGGCGGCGAGCCCGCGGAGGATGTCCATGATATTGGCCTCCGTGGTGGCGTCGACGCCGACGAAAGGTTCGTCGAGGAGCCAGATGTCGGCTTCTTGCGCCATGGCCCTCGCCAGAAAGACCCGCTGTTGCTGGCCCCCGGAGAGTTGTCCGATCTGGCGATCGCGCAGCGCCTCGATCCCGAGTTTGTCCAGGGCGTGCTCGATGGCGTCTCGGTCGTTTTGGCGAAAGCCGCGCATCAAACCCACGTGCGGAAAGCGCCCCATCTTGACTACGTCGTACACCGTGGCCGGGAAGGTCCAGTCGACATCGTCGCGCTGCGGCACGTAGACTACCTCCTTGTGCTGGCGCTTCGGGTCCTGGCCGTTGATCTCGACGCGACCGGTATCTGTGTCGATGAGTCCCTGGATCGCCTTGACGAGCGTTGATTTGCCGGCGCCATTCGGACCTAGCAAGCCGTACACGTAGCCGTGCTCGAGCGTGAGATACACCGCCGTGAGCACGCGCTTGCGGTCGTACGACACGTTGAGGGCCTCGACCTGGATCGCGGGCGTACCGATGCCGGGAGCAGCCTTGGCGAGCGGACTAACGTTGGCCATAGCGAAACATAATTGCAGACCCCAGCGCAAAGACCCCGAGCAGCGTGAGGACCAAGAGCGGTACCGAGCCCTTTTCTTCAGCAAAGCCATCGTCGGCGTCGGCGAGACCCGCCTGTGCGCGATCGGCGTTCGAGGCCAAGCCACGGACGATGGTGCGGGTATTGTGCCGGAGCATGTCGAGGTAGGTTGGGGCCTCGCTGTCGGCATCGCCGATCGAGTCACTGAACAGACTCCCGCCCACGCGGGCACCGGTGTCGTCGGCGATCTGGCGGATCATCCGCGGATTGATGGTCGACTCCACGAAGACGGCCGGGACGCCATTCTCGCGAATCATGGCGATGACGCGGGCCACGTCACTCGTCTGGGCGTCGGCGTCCGTACTCGTGCCGAGGATCGCCTCTAGCCGCAGGCCGTACGCCCGGCCATAGTACTGAAAGGCGTCGTGCGAGGTGATCAAGACGCGCTGGTCTGCGGGTATTGTGACAATCGTATCCCTGATCCAGGCGTCCACCTCGCTGATCTCGCCGCGGTAAATGTTGTAGTTGAACTCGAACTGATCGGCGTACTCCGGGAAGGTCACCGCTAGGGCCTCGTAGATGTTTTTCGCGTACAGCAGTCCGTTCTGGGCATCCATCCAGGCGTGCGGGTCCTCGGAGCCGGCGTAGCTGATCGAGCCGAGGGGGGCAATGCCCTTCGTGATCAGCGTCACGGGCGCCGACGTGCCAGCGTAACGGATCAGTTCGTTGAGCCAGCCCTCGAAGGTGAGTCCATTGCGCAGAATGAGCTTGGCCGAAGTAACCAGAGCCGCGGCCGCCGGCGTCGCCTCGTAGGTGTGCGGGTCGCCACCGAGCGGGACGATGGACTCCACGCGGATGGCGTCTCCACCAATGACCTCGGCCATATCCGCAAAAATGGAGGCCGTAGAGACGACGAGGGGACGGGCATCGGCTTTCGCCAGAACGTCCTGCGCCAGGCCGGTGGTTAGCGAGGTGGCTTGCGCCAAAACCAGCACCAGCACCGTATACAGCCTTCGGTTAGTGACCATGCGGCCGCGAAGTTAAGCGAGCTTAACTTACTCGAAGATGCCGGACTCGATCTCCACCAGGCCCGGTGCCTAGCCCCGCACGATCATCCAGCCAGCGTGTACGCCCACTCCAAACCAGCGCTCGTCGCGCCTAAGCGGCGGGTCCACCCGGGTGTCGACCTCCTTGCCGTTCGGATTGGAAAGCGTGTACGACAAGTGCCCACCGACGCGTAGGCGCGGTCCGGCACGCCAGGTGAGCGAGCCCTGACCAAACAGAATCACATCGGCCAGCGGGGCCTGTGCGGCCAGCGGCGCCGTAGACGTAAACAAGCTACTGCCAGAGCTAGGCTCTCTGCGTGAAGTGACGACCATCGGTCCGGCCTCTGCGCCGATGTAGATGTTGCGCCATAGTTTGCGCTCCGCACCTAAGAGCAAGTCGAAGCCTTCGCTGCGGTAGGAGGTCTGAGCCACGAGCGTCTGCTGGAGACTATCGAGGGTCGTCGACCAGCCCAGGCTCGCGTAGCCCGCCGAGACACGCAGGTCCCAGTTGTCGTTGAGGCGGTAGGTAGCCAGCGCGCCGGCGCGGATACGGGTCGGCTGGGCGCTGTAGGTATTGAGTTTGCTCTCGACGGTAAGACCCGTCGATTCGATCTGGCCGTATGGTCCGAACGACCAGCCTGGGAGTCGACTCGTCACGGGTGTCGTGACGCGGTTGAGCAGCGAGTCGAAGGAGATGTCCGGGCCGTACTCCGTTCTGCCGAAAGGCGCCCTCACCATCAAGGTCGCGTTGATGCCGAGCCAGGCCCCCTGCGGATTGGGTAGCGGCTGGCCATTGCTGTTGGTCGAGACGAGCCCCTCGCTGTAGACACGGCCGATGGATAGGTTCGGGGCCACCCGAAAGGTCACGATGCCGGCGTAGTACTCCAGCGCGAGCGTGGCGAAGCCGAAGTCCTGCGGCGCGAGCAATGTCAGCTGGCGGATAAAAGTAGGGTTGCTCGGTGGGGAGCCGAAAAAGCGCCTCAGATTATTAGAAGCATAGCCCCCGCCTACGCCCACCGACCACCAAGGACTCGGGTAGTAGGCGACCTCCAGGCCAAGGTCGTAAAAGTTGGCCGACGGCTTGATGATTTGGGCTTGCGGTCCGACAAGCGCAGCGTTGACGGCCCGACTACCAAAGGTCCCTACGGCGCGGATCCCGTACTGCGCGCTCGGGCGATAGGTGGCGGTCATGGTGCCCGCTACTCGCGTAAAACCCCGAGAGTCGAAGGCGACCGCCTGCTGGCCATTGTCCCGGAGCGTGAGCCGGTTGGCGGTCGCCCCGTATCCAAAGGAGAGTTCGACTTGTGCGGAGGCGAGGCTTGCGCCAAAACTGAGGACGGCGGCAAGCGCGAGCAGGCGGTATTGTAGTTTCATTGGGATTTCAAACGTGTGCACTCGGATGTCAGCGCAGTGTCCGTATACATTTAACATCTAGCCTTTCAGCACCAAATAGCTAGCCGTCGCTCCGAGGCTGAGCCAGCGCCCGTCGCGATCTCGGGCGGGTTGAATGCGCTGGTCCGGCTCCGAGCCGTGAGCGTCGTTGAGCGTAAAGCCGACCTGTGCGCCGAGGCGAAGGCGGTCGGTGGTTTGCCAGAAGGCCTGCGTGTTGCTGTACCAGATGACCTGGGCGAGCGGATGGTCGCCAGCACTGCCAAAGCGTCCGTCGAAGCCATCCTGGTCGACCGGGGAGGTAAACCGATTGAAGCGATTGAGCGGCCCAAAATCCGCCGCGACGTAGAGCTCGCGCCACACACGCCGTTCGGCGCCGACCATGAGATCGACACCCTTGAAGTTGGTCACGCTCTGTGGCGAGGTGAGCTGCTCCTCGGTGCTTAGATCGGTGTAGCTGCGGAGGCGATTGATGCCGAGGCTCCCGCGCAGTCGCCAGTCGTCGTCGAGGGCGTAGGTAAACTGAAGGGCAAATCGCTGTTGCGCCGGCCCGGGGGAGTGGCCGTCACGGGGGCTGGCCCCGAGTGTCGCGATCGGAGCGGAGACACTCCCGCTAAAGCCAACTCCCCAGCGCGGCATCCTGTCCGCCAGGCCCCCGGTCGT
Organism: Lewinellaceae bacterium; assembly: GCA_963837005.1. Lineage (GTDB taxonomy): Bacteria > Bacteroidota > Bacteroidia > Chitinophagales > Saprospiraceae > CALDTK01. The sequence continues at coordinate 62,395 of CAWIMC010000018.1, read as the reverse complement.
TCGGTCGAGCAAAGAGTCGAACGTGATCGGAGCGCCGTAGCGGGTTTTGCCGAAAGGCGCCCTTACCATCACTGTCGCGTTGAGGCCGAGCCAGTTGCCTCGTTGCTGATTGGGCTGCCCGTTGATGATAAAGCGTCGGACCTCCGGATCGTAGATGTCGGTGAGCGACACGTACGGCGCTACCCGTAGCGTGACGAGACCCGCATAAGCTTCCAAGGCGAGATTGGCGAACCCGAAGCTCTGGGGGACGAGCGTGCCGGTGAAGGTCGGGGCCGGCATGGGGCGGCCGAACGGGTCGCTCCCCGGTCCTCGTGAGCGCGTATACGCAACGCCGCCGCCCGCCCCGATCGAAAACCAGCCGCTCGGGTAGTACGCCGCCTCGAGGCCGAAGTCCGCCGAGCGGGCAACGGAATTGCCGAAAAAGCCCCTGAGCCCATTAAAATCGAAGCTGACCTCCCGCTCCGAGATACTGGCTACGCCCCGCACGGCAAATCGCTCATTGGGCCGGTACGCCACCGTTGCGCTCACCCCCGGATTTGCGAAAGTTCGCTGCCCGAATCTCGGCCCAAAGCCTACGTTGTGGTTGCTGCGATCTACGAGGCGACTGGCGTGCACGCCGAAGCCAGCCGAGACCTCGACTTGTGCGCCCATTGAGCTTGCGCCAAAACACAGGACCAGCGCCGCCGCAAGGCTAGGGTAGACTAGTTTCATACCGACGACAACGTTTGGCCGAACCGATATGCGCCGAGCCGGGTGCGTTTTAACAGAGTCACCCAAAGGGACGTTGTGCGTATTCGTATGCCCGACACCCGCCTCGCCACCGACCAGAACAAAGCCCTCAAAAACGTGGCTGCGCTGGCCAAACTCATGGACTCGCAGTTCAAGGTGCCGGGCACGGACTTTCGCTTCGGCTTGGAGAGTATCGTGGGCTTGCTGCCGGTTGGTGGTGACGCGGTGGGCTTTCGTGGCCTCGGCGGGTCTGGTGCTGACGATGGCGCGTCACGGGGCGAGTCCGCAGCTCGTGGCCCGGATGCTGATCAACGTCACCATTGATGCCTTCGTAGGTGCGATCCCGGTGCTCGGCGACCTGTTTGACGTAGTCTACAAAGCAAACAACCGCAACGTGAAGCTGCTCGAGGACTACTACGCAAAGGATAAATACCGCGGCAGTGCCTGGCCGGTGGTACTCATGGCCCTGGTCGTGTTGGCGCTTATCGGCGGCGCGCTGACGTGGCTGCTCTATTTAATAGGTAGCTGGGTGGTGGGGCTATTTTAAGCTAGTAAGGTCTTTGCCTGCGGCGCTTAACGCGAAGGCGCAAATTTGAAGCCCCGCAAAGGGCGCAAACCCGATGCACCGTCGGGAGGTCGCTGCTAGGTGCGCTCTCCCGACCTCCTCGCGTTCGCCAGGCTTTGCGCCCTTCGCGCTCATTATCGCGCCTTCGCGTTGAGCGCCGCAGGCATAATCTCTAAAGGCCCTTCAGCCACCCGATCAAGCCCGGAAAATACGTCTCCCGGCTATCGTATTGCACCAAGTGCCCTCCTCCTGGATTCAGCAAGTAGCTCCCGCGCGGCATCCGCTCCGACATCATTTTCAAGTACGCCGGATCCATCGTGTCTTCCTCGCCCGCGATCACCAAGGTCGGTACCTTAATCTCCGGTAGCCGATCGGTGACGTCCCAACCCTGCAGGGTCGCGTCGCCTTTGATGCCGAACTCGCTCGGACCTTGCATGTGGACGTACACCTCAGGATTCAAGTGCTCGAAGGCGGCCGTGACCGGGGCGGGCCACTCAGCCAGCGGCGCGTTGAGCACGTGGCGCGGGTAGTAGTGCTCCATCAGCAGCCCCATGTAGCGCGGATTGGCGTAGTCCTTGGCGGCTTCGATCACAGCGAGGCTGTCACGCACTGCGGGTGGGAGTTTTGGCGCCAGCACGCTAGCCACGTAGTCATTGTAGGCTGGCACGCTCGACATCATGTTGCTCACCACCAAACCCTTCAGCGCCGTCGGGTGCGCCAGCGCGTACTCCATCGCGAGGATGCCGCCCCAGCTCTGGCCGAGCAGGATAAAGTTGGTCGAGTCCATTCCCAGCGCCCGCCGCACCTGGTCCACCTCGTCCACGAAGCGCGGGATGTTCCAGAGGCTCGTATCGCTCGGCTGGCTCGAGTGGTAGCTGCCGAGTTGGTCGTAATAGTATACCTCGATGCCTTCGGCCGGCAAGCGCTCGCCGAGGGGCTCCCAGAATTCGAAGGTGCCGCCAGGACCGCCGTGAAGCAGCAAGACTTTCAGCTTATCGCTCTGCCCCAGTTGCCGCGTGTACACCTCAAAATCGCCTTTCGGCGTCGTGATCGGAATCATCCGCACGCCCTTGGCATCGGGCGCGATGGTTTTGGCGGAAGCCGTATCAGCGGTAGACCCATCCTGTGCGCAGGCACCGACAGAGACTAGCGTGAGCGCAAAGAGCAGTGCTTTCATGCCCGGAATGTACTACAGCCGGTAGACGAGATTGAGCCCCGGCGTCACGGCGCTTTGCCGGTAGTCGATCGGGTCTTCCGCGTCACGCAGGCTGCCGAGTTGCAAGTAGTCTACGCTCAGGCCCACGGCCCACTGCTCGTGGAGACTTACGTCAAAACCTACCGCCCCCCCCAACTGAAAGCCCGGCTGCCGAGTAATATATTCATCCGTTTGATTGAGGTCTACCGGCACGCCGAGCGGATCTGGCACGGTGCCCCGGCTTTTGAGCGTGAGTTCGAATCCGGCTTGCGCCAAAACGTAAGGCGTCACCCGCCCGAAGGTCTTCTGAAACCCGAGTCCCACCACCGGCGTGACCGTCTGCACGCGATTGTACACGGTGCTCGTGCTCGTCGACACAGTAATAGTCGTATCCGTGCGGATTAAGTTATTCGAAATCGGATCCCGCACTTCCACCAGTGTCGTGGTCTGCGTTTGCGGTCCGCGCGCCCGGACCCGGCTGCGGTACATCCGGTAGTCCACCCCGCCCCGCACAAACAGTCCACTGCTGTGAACCGCCTCTACGTATAGCCCCACCCGTGGCTGCAACTGGCGCTCCTCGACCGAGTCCCGCAGCCGCGCATAGTTGCGCAGTTCGCTGGAGGGCGCCTCGACGTCCCGCATCACGATGCCCGGCCCGACGTTGGCTCGGACGCCGAACACCCACTGCTTGCCTTTGCCGAACGTGGGGCAGGGGATGTCGGGGCCGAGGGAGAATTTGTCGTCGCTCAGGACGGCGATTACTGAAGATAAAGGGACTTGGGAATAGTCGTAGATAGTTGAGGAGGTGGTAGCTACTTTTATATTGTGAATTATATCGGTTGGAGTTGAATTTAAATTAGGAGAGACTGCCGCGACGGCTACACGGCTCGTAGTGGCACCTGCGGTGTTGCTGAGTTTAATAAGCTCCTCATCGAGCTTTTGGACTACTTTTTTGTGACTCGATGGCTTTGCCGCTAGGTAATTGACGGCTTTGTGGCTCGTAGGCCCATGGCGGCACTCGCGGAGCGAGTCGAACGCCGCCCCAGATCGCGCAGCTATCGAGCCTCTGTGTTGCTCGGGAGCGGGGCTCGAATCCCATTCCGTCGCTGTGGCCCGCTTACTTTGTAGCGGGTCCCCTTCGCCCCATTGCGGCGTGGTGTTAAAATCAGCGTTAGTAGGCATATCGCGGCGCTCGCGGAGCGAGTCAAACGCCGCCATCCCCAACCCCGCAAACACTAATAAAATCATCACTCCCCAAAGCACACCCGACTTCCGCCTCCCCTCCGGCAAGCGCGCACTTACCAGCGCCCAGCTCCCCACCGCCGGCGCCGCCTCGAAGTTCCGCAGCAGCTGCTGCGCCGCGGTATCGAAATCCTGATCCTTCAAAGACATATCGTGAGCATTTTGTGCAGCCGCGCCTGGAGCGCCGCGCGAGCGCGAGTGAGTTGTGAACGCGAGGTCCCGGCTGAAATACCGAGTAATTCTGCCGCCTCCGCGTGCGAGTAGCCCTCGATGGCCACCAAGTTGAAGACCGCCCGAAAGCCCTCCGGCAGGGCCTGGATGTAGCCGATCAGCTCCTCGGCATTCAGACTGGCGAGGACGCTCGGGTCGACCTGCAGACCGGCCGGCAGCGGACTTTCATCGCGACCGAGTTGCTCGGCCGCCACCGCGTCGATGACGAAGCGCCGTTGCCGCCGCAGTGCCATCAAACACGTCGTCACCGCCACGCGCCGCAGCCAGGCCCCGAACGGACCTTCGCCGTTGTACTGGTCGAGCTTCCCGAAGGCCGCCACCCAGGTGTCCTGCGCCCAGTCGTCGGCCTCGGCGCGCGAACTCGCGTACCGCAGGCAGACCCCGAATACCTGCGCGGCGAACGCCTCGTACAGCGCGTGCTGTGCGGGGCGTTCGCCGCGGCGGGCGGCGGGGAGGAGGAGGGGAAACTTGATCAAAGTGAACAGTTCACAGCTTACGGAAGTCAATGTTATTGGCTGCAATGCTATTTCTCAAAGTAGCTGAATTTCAAGTCAATACTTCGTCTAGTAGTCGAATCGCCAAGGCGAACAGGGACGTCATCGGCAACTATCGAGCCTGTAACTTTTATCGGATCTCCTTCCCTTAATAACTCGATGGGTAGGCCATCAAGGAAGTAGATCTCTAGTCGGTTGAAGCTGCTTCCAAGGCCTACTTGACTTTGTCCATTCGTTCCGCTGATGGTGTATGTGCCAGATGGATTATTTAGCACAGACGAATAGAATTGGACTGATAAACCAGCACCATCGAGTGGGATTTTAGCGTCCGAGCTTAAGAATCGGTTTCCGTCTTGAAGTAGAATTGAACGCAATGACTCGCTAAAGTAGATGACATCACCGTCGCTGATCAAGCTAATGTAAGTATCTAATTGCTCAGTACAAATATCAACAGAGCCAAAATCGACATCCGAATCAAGTTGAAAGGGTATCGTGGGTGATCCTGAATTACTGGCAGTAGATATAATCTTAAACCTTGCAGTGCTTGGGCTACATGCAAGTACAACTGTCGAAAATGTACCGTCCGGAGCTGTAGATGAGAAGACGCTTGAACCGTTTTCTAATATAATCACCAAGGTGGCGCCGGAAGGAACCTCTCCAGCGCATACTACCCGCCCAGTTACTTTTATTACTCGCGCACCGCTTGTCGGTACTGAAACTGGACTTAACAAGGTCTTCTCCGCAAACGGGCCCACCGACTTCGAAAACACTACCTCCCCACAATCCCCAATTACCTCCAGCGCCAAAGTCTCCCCCTTCGGTACCGCCCCGCAAAAATTCCCTTTCGCATCCACAAAAGTCGTACGCGTCCCGAAGCGCGTGCTCGTGATCCGTACCTGTAGCGGCGTCGTCCGCGGAGCAGTCTCAGTCCCTACCGCCTCGAAGCCCACATTCCCACACAACTCCACGAAGTCATTTGGCACATCACAATTCCAAAAGGTGAAGTGACTAACCGTACCAACGTAAGCATCGCCCTGCCGCGTCGCCAGGCCGTCTTCCACCCAAATGCCAGCCGCCTCGTTGAAGTACCACATCGGGATGCTCGTCGGAGCCGTTGCTGCGGCTCTACCTGCCAGCGGCATGGTGAGCGTAGCCTTTTGGCCGTCGGCCAGTTTAGCCTCGGTGCCGTCGTCCGTCACTAACTCCACCGCCATCATGCCGTAGCTCGTCAATAGCGTGATATCGCGTCCGGGTGTACCATCTGCGGTAAGTGAGACACCGCGTAAATCACCCGGCATTCGATCGTAGGTCCGCGTATCGTTCGGGTCGAGGTAGTGCGCGATGACCTTTACCGAGCCGCTCGTGATGGGCGTGCCATCGGTTTTGGCGAAAGCCCCCGCCCTGAAGGCCACCGTCGCCTCCGAGCCGGGCAGCGTCACCGTGCCGCCGCTCGCCGCGTCTACGCTAAAGGACTGGTCACGCCGCAGCAACTCCACATTCACTTCGTACAGGCTCCCCTCCCGCGCGTACACCGTCCGCGAACCGTGGAGGTGACCCGCGGATTCGAAGGTGATGTAGCCAAAGGTGGCCTTTACCTTAGCGTTCTCGATGCGCCATAGCCCCTGGATGTCCGTGGTCGTTGACACGTCGCCTGCCTCGACCTTGGCGTCTGCTACTGGATTGCCGGCATCATCGGTAAGCTGCCCGTAAGCAGAGATCGTAGCCGGGGCCAACTCCCCAAAGAGATTTAACTCCGTCGATTCGGTGATGGAGAGCTTGTCTTTCTCGCAGGCCGCGAATGCAAACACGAGGAAGAGCAGCGTAAGGGACAGGAGGCGTATCATGAATCGAGTTTAAGCCGGCGGGCAGCCGTGTGCAGGCTTGATGCAGAAAAGACAGCTAGTGCTGCACGGACCCCAATATTTTTCAATACTAGAATGCAAGCCCCTGCCGGCCCCACAAGGTTCCGCGACAGAACCGCAAAGAACTAAACGTCGCCACTCCCACCGTCCGCAGAGCCGGTGCCACTGCCTGCGCCCCCAAAAACCTCCGCGTTCCTCCGCGTTCCTCCGCGACTCCGCGTCAAATCCTCAAAAGCGCGTAGCGCCCATCACTTCAACACCCCCTCCACCACGGGCACCAACTGCGCTACCCACGTGTCGTACATCTTCCCCGAAGGATGCAGTCCATCATCCGCCACCAGACTAGCATCTGTCCTTGCCTCCTTACTGCCCGGCGTAATGTCCACGACCGGCAGACCTCGCTTCTCGCTCTCCTCCATGATCACCGCGTCAAACCTGTCGAGCGCTACGCGAATGGCCATCGTGTCCGTACCCACGGCAAAGGGCGTAGCCGAGTAGTCCGGGATCGTGACCACGACGATGTCCTCGCGGCCGCCCTTCGCTAGCGACTCGGCCCGGTCGAGCAGGGTCACGAAGTTTTGGCGAAAGCTCTCCGCTGTACGGCCCTGGAACTGATCGTTGACCCCGATCAAAACCGTGATCAAGTCTGCCTTTGGACCGACGTTGTCCGCCCGGATGTTGGCTAGCAGTACGTCGCTGCGCCAGCCCGTCTGCGCGATGACCGTCGGCTCGGCGAAATTGTAATTCTTCGCCTGGAGGTCCGCCGTGAGCTGAAAGGGGAAGCTCTCCGTCTGCGGCACGCTCTCGCCGATGGTGTAGCTGTCGCCGAGGGCGAGGTAGTAGAGTTGGTCGGGCACGGGTTTGACGGGCGGCACCACGGGGTCATCGCCGTTTTTGCAGCTGAAGATGAGTAGGACGGCAGCCGAGACGCAGAGCAGCAATTTCATATGTGCGAAGTAAACGGAAGTTTTTGCGGAAGCGGATGCAGCGTTCGGTATAGTAGTTTGCGTCTAGCCTCCAAACCTCCGCGATGACCCGACGCATACTCCCCCAACTGATCTTCTGTCTGCTGCTCGCGAGCGTGTTCGGCGCCTGCGAGAAGGAGGGCTTCGTAACGACGCAATTCTACACTGTCAACGTCCCGATCTACGCACTTCGCAAGGACGTGCAGGACTCTATCAAGGCCCTGCCGCCGCAGGCGATGTGCACGCCCGGCAACATCTACGCGCGCGGCACACTGCTGTTCGTCAACGAACTCAACCGTGGCTGGCACGTAATCGACAACAGCGATGCCCATAACCCGAAGCCGTTGGCGTACTGGCGTATCCCAGGCTCGAATCAGTTGGCTTTCGTGGACGGGAAGGTGGTCACGGACAACTACGGGGACTTGGTCGCCCTGGAAGTCGGCGCGGACCTGGGACTAAAGGTCCACAGCACCGCCGCGAACCTGCTGTCCGGTGGCGACTACGCGTACGATAGAGACCCGGATGTGAGCGCCAATCTCATCATCGGCTACCGGCTGGAGACGCTAGAATACACGTTCAATCCCGACGACCAGATGTGGCTTTGCGGAGACTTCGCCCTGGGTAGCAAGAGCAGTATGTCGGCCTCCTTCGCCGCCGACCTCCGCGCTTCCACGAGCGGGGTAGAGGCGCAAGGGTCGCTGTCGCGTTTCGCGAGCTTCCAGGACTACATCTACTCTGTAAAGTCCTACTATCTCGCCGTTTACCGCCTCACCGACTCCATCCGCGCGGTCGAGGGCAACACCTATGGGTCGAAGTATGGAGAGCGATATCTCAATCAGGGCGAGACGGCTGTGGTGCAGGGTGACCAACTTTTCGTCGGCAGTGCCACCGGGATGTACATCTTCGGACTGAGTGACCCGGCCAATCCAGCGTGGCTTTCCTTCTACCAGCACACCTTCGGCTGCGACCCCGTGGCCGTCGATGGCGATCGGGCGGTAGTGACTGTGCGTGACGGCTCCACCTGCCGCAGTACCGGCACCGTCAATACCCTCGCCGTGATTGACATCAGCAACCCGAGTAACCCGGTCGAACTCTCCGTCACCCGCATGCAGCACCCACATGGCGTGGCTCTCTACGACGGGCGCGTTTACGTGTCGGAAGGGCGCTTCGGCCTGCGGGTCTACGAGTTCGACGGTGCGCGGACGAAGCCCGGCAAACTCCTCGCCGAGAGCAAGGTGCCGAGCCTGGATATGATGGTCCTGCCCTATGACGGTGGCACGAAGTTGCTGTCGATCTCCGACGGGGGCATCGCGCAGTACGGCACGAGCGCCGGGGCGCCACTAGACCTGGAGAGTACCCTCGCGACCGGCGGCTGCCGATGAAGGTTCGAAGGGTCCCGAGGCTATTGCTCGCAGGCCTGCTCGTGGCGCAATGCTACGGGCAGGCCTTTGCGCAGAAGGCCGACTTCCGTCCGTACGGCGACGTGTCGATCGGGCACATCAACTGGGGCAAGGCGAGCCCCTGCGGGTGTGAAGGCGCTAACCCGACGGCCGCAGTCGGTATCACCCTCCCGGGCCATCTGCGGGTGGGGATCCGCGCCGAGCGTGTGCTGACTTTGGGACACAGCTTCTGGCTGGGGCCAGAAGCGAGCTTCGGGTTGCTGCCCTACGAGCGCCTGCGCATCGTCGGCTCCTTACGATTGCCTTTGCGCCGCGACGAGCGCGAGGAGATGTTCAGCCAAGTCATCGACACCGACTACAGCGGCTACGGCAGCGCTTTTGACCTGCGGTACCTTCCCTGGGCGAAGCGCCACGAAGGGCGCGGTTGGTGGCTCGGCGTCGGCTACCGCTCGCTGACCGAACGTACCACGATCCGCTTCGACGGCAATCTTTCCACTCGTTCTAAGGTGACGCACATCGGCTGGTCGCTCGGCATTGGCTACCAACTGTAGCGCAGGCCAACGCCGGCCGCGCTGCCGAGTCTGCTGAGGCTGTAGTCGACGCCGAGGTCGAGCCTCGGGTTAAGGGCGTATTCGATGCCGAGGGTGGCTTTCGCCAAAACCCGTTGTCGGAGTACCAAGCTATTCAACGGGTCCGGTGTTGTGTCGGCGTTGGCGAGCATGGCCTCTTCTCGTCCGGCACTGAACTTGCGCGCCGGTACCCACGCGCCGCCCAAAGCCAAGCTCGGCGTCCAGCGCCCGAGCCTCGGCGCGTAGCTGGCGCCGAGGCCGAAGACGAGGCGATGTACATTCTCGCTGGCGAGGCTGAGTTGGGTCGTCGCCACGCTCCTAGTGGCTCCTTGACTTATATTGTCTACTCCGACGGTCGCCGAGGATATCTGGGTCTGTCCGCTGGCGGCCTCTACGTGAAAACGGATTCCCTGCCGGGAGCTGATGGCGAGTTGCGCGGCGTAGCCTAGCGGCAGGGACGATCGATCGGAGACCAAGGGCTTGGTGCTCAGGAATTCGGCGCTCGTGTTCGCGTAGTTGGCGAAGGCAAGGTCGTTGGCTAGCTCCGCGACCTTACCTCGCTCGAAGGCAGTTTCGTTGGGTACCGTGAGGAGGTAGGCAACGCCTAGCCTGGCGCTCCAGCGCCACGTGGATGAACGTAGACTGGCGAGCGGGGGTAAGACCAGGTCGAGGTCGGGTCTGTCTGTAGATAGGGGGCTCAGGGACGTCGGGGGGAGGGCGGCTGGGGTAGGGTAGGGGCGCCGAGCCTCGGCCGCTAGCAGGAGGACGTTAGGAGCAAGCGCGATCGCCACCCCAGAGCTACTGACTGATTGGAGCGCTCGTTGCTCGAGCCGCGTAGGTTGTGCGGGAAGCAGCCGTACGAAAGTCTGTGCTGCCGTCGTGCCCTGCCTCGCCTTCCGTTCAGGAAACGCGGCCTCGGGGAGGGCTAGAGGGACAGCTGCATTTTCGGTCTTCGAGCCCGCTGCCGGTACGACTGCAGCCTTGCTCGAGCTTGCGTCGCCATCGGCGGGGATCAGGGCGGCTTCACTCCGATCGTTCATCTGCTCCACAGCGTACTCTTTTCTGGTCTCAGGTGAGAGCAGCAATCCACCCACTAATAGGACGACCATCCCCAGGGCAGCCACTCCGGAGAGCCACCAGATCGCAAATGGCCTGCGCCGTCGCTCCTCCGGGAGGCGCGCCTCGATGTCGTCCCATAGGTCGGCCGGCGGAGGCGTGCTCACGTCCCGCAGCTTCCCGCCGATCCCCTTGTCGAATTCTGAGTTTACAGACATAGTATTGAGATTTGGGCCAGGCGACGTTGCAGCGCCTGGCGGGCGCGGGTGAGTTGCGAGCGGCTCGCGCTCTCGGCGATCCCGAGGGCGGCGGCACACTCGGCGTGCGTGAGTCCCTCGACGGCCACGAGGTTGAAGACCAGCCGGTAGCCCTCCGGCAGGGCCGCGATCTGCGCGAGGATCTCCCCGACGGCCAACTGTTCGACGGCCTCCGGGGCGAGGTGGACGCCTTGCGGCAAAACCTGCGGTAGCTGCTCCAGTTTCAGCCCACGTTTGCGCAGCAAGCTGATGCACTGCCGCGCGGTCAACTTGCGGAGCCATCCCTCGAAACTTCCCTCGTGACGGTAGCTACTGAGTTTGGCGAAGGCCACCAGCCAGGCCTCCTGCGCAAAGTCGCGCGCTGCATGCTCCCTCCCGGCGTACCGTTCGCAGATGGCAAACACAACCCCGGCGTAACGCTCGTAGAGCGCCCGTTGCGCGGCGCGGTGGCCGTCGGTAGCATCGTTGATCAGCTGGCGGTGTGCGTCGATCCGGGGTAGGTTTTGGCGAAAGCCGTATAAACAATATCGAAAGGTAGACGTCAGGCGGGCGTAGAACGCTGCATGGGTGACGCTATAAATTAAAACGTCCCATTATCGACTCGCGTGAGCCATGGCCCACTTATGTGCGACGCCCGCCTCCACAGCCGCCCCAACTTCGTGCCTCAAGCTTGCGTAGCGGCTTATTGAGCATTACACATTAAAGTGTGTGTGTGTGTGTGTGTGTGTGTGTGTGTGTGTCTTACCTCCGTCAACCGCACTCGTGCGCCCTGCCCTGCCGCCGGCCAGGTAGCCCGACAGCGAGCGTTTAACCCGGAGCTACGGTGCCGCACATCGGGCACCGCCACGTCGCGGTCGCGCCGTGCCTCCGCGGCGTGGCGGTGCCCCTCCGTGCCCTCGGTGCCTCCGTGTTAAAACCCCGCACTTTGGTTCGGTTAAGAGCCCGCGCTTTGGCTCGCATGACCACCGCTTTACCCTGTCAAATGCAAGTAGCCTGCGTGCCCCCTCAGTGTCCTTTGTGCCTCTGGATTAAAATCCCCCATCATCACAGCGCGCTAACCTGAGCGTGTGCGCGCAAAGCGCCCCTCCGCCCCTGTTATCCTCTCCCCAATCCCAGTACCACTCCCTAATTCCCCTTACCTTTGCGCCCGCTTAGCGCAAAACCGTCGCCGCGCCCCCTGGCCGGCAGCGTTAAAGCAGATTCACAGCTTACCCCGATCCTACCCCGAGCTGACGGTTGTCCGGGCGGTCATTACCGCCAATCTCCATTTCTTGAAATTTTCAGACTTCGCGCTCGACGAGCGTATCCTTCGTGCCGTAACCGAAAAAGGCTACGTCACCCCGACCCCCATCCAAGAGGGGGCTATTCCCGAGATCCTCGACGGACGTGACGTCATCGGCGTCGCCCAGACAGGCACCGGCAAGACGGCCGCCTTCGCGATCCCGACTATCGAGATCCTCACGCAGCGGTTGGGTGCCAACCAGCCCCGCCGAGGTCGCAAGATCAAAGGCCTCATCCTTACGCCGACTCGCGAACTCGCGATCCAGATCGCCGAGAACCTCGAGGACTACGGCAAGCACCTCAAACTCGACTACTTCGTCATGTTCGGGGGCGTTGGACAACACCCCCAGGTAAAGGCCCTCCAGCGCGGCATCGACCTGCTCGTGGCCACGCCTGGGCGTTTGCTCGACCTTATCGGACAGGGCTTCGTCCATCTGGATGCCATCGAGTTCTTCGTACTCGACGAGGCCGATCGCATGCTCGACATGGGCTTCGTGCACGATGTGCGCAAGGTCCTAAAGCTGCTTCCGCAAAAACGGCAGAACCTTCTGTTCAGCGCCACGATGCCCGACAACATCGTAGACCTGGCGAAGGGCTTCATGCACGACCCAAAGATCGTCGCCGTGACTCCACAGTCGACCACCGCCGAGCGCGTCGATCAGGCCGTCTACTACGTCGACAAGTCCGACAAGCGCGCGCTGCTCAAGCACCTGCTCTCCGATCAGATCAAGGGCCAAGTGCTGGTGTTCTCGCGGACCAAGCACGGTGCCAACCGCATCGCCACCGACCTCGAGAAGGACGGGATCCAGGCTGCCGCCATTCACGGCAACAAGTCGCAGACCGCTCGCCAGAATGCGCTTGGTAGCTTCAAGGACGGCAGTTTGCGCGTTCTCGTCGCTACCGACATCGCCGCCCGCGGCATCGACGTGGAAGAGCTGCCACAGGTCATCCAGTTCGACCTGCCCAACGTGGCCGAGACGTACGTCCACCGCATCGGCCGGACAGGACGTGCGGGCATGAGTGGCTTCGCGATCTCGTTTTGCGAGACCGACGAGAAGGCCTACCTCCGCGACATCTACAAGCTTACCAAGCAGAAGATCGAGGTCGTCGAGGATCACCCCTTCGTCCTCCCGGACGACGGACAGCCCGACCCCCAGCGACCAGTCCCCGCCGACGGTCGCGACAAGTACCAGCACCCGCGCAATCCAGAGCACATGGGCGGCGGCGGTAACCGTGGACGCGGTCGCTCCGGCGGCGGTGGCGGACGTGGTCGCTCAGGTGGCGGCGGCGGAGGCCGTGGCCAAGGACGTCCGGCAGGCGCTAGTTCCGGTGGAGGGGGCGGCGGACGCAGCCGCGGTCGCTCTGGCGGAGGCGGGCGCTAGGCTAGGGGCGGCAGGGCTTTCGCGCGTATTGAGTTTTGAAAATTAAAGTAGTGGTCTGGGTAAGTCTTCCGGCAGGGAGCGATGCCTTGGCGGTGTCACCGTATTGTAACCCCCCCGGCCCCCCTTATTCTGTCGAGCCCGCTGTGGCCGCTCCGCGTCCTGCGCGGGCTCGACAGAACAAGGGGGGAGGCGAACGCCCCCGTGCACCGGCCTTGTGCACTGGTGCCGCGAGCGCCGCAGGCCCCCCGAGCGCAGCGAGCCGAGACGCTCGCCTCCCTCCTATGGCCGCTCCGCGTCCTGCGCGGGCTCGCCAAAACAAGGGGGGCGGGGGGGTTACAGTACACCGCCCTCGTGCACCAGTGCCGCGAGCGCCGCAGGCCCCCCGAGCGCAGCGAGCCGAGACGCTCGCCTCCCCCCTATGGCCGCTCCGCGTCCTGCGCGGGCTCGCCAGAACAAGGGGGGCGGGGGGTTACAGTGCACCGGCCTCGTGCACCGGTGCCGCGAGCGCCGCAGGCCCCCCGAGCGCAGCGAGCCGAGACGCTCGCCTCCCTCCTATGGCCGCTCCGCGTCCTGCGCGGGCTCGACAAACAAGGGGGGCGGGGGGGTTACAGTACACCGGCCTCGTGCACCTGTGCCGCGAGCGCCGCAGGCCCCCCGAGCGCAGCGAGCCGAGACGCTCGCCTCCCCCCTTGTTTCGATTTCGGCCGCGGAGCCGCGAAGCGGTTTGGTTGCCGAAGTCGAAATAAGGGGGGCGGGAGGGGTACAAAGCGTCATGAGCGAGCGACTCCTCAGTAGATCCGCTTTGATTTTTATATATCAATAAGCCCAGGCAACAGAATGCCTAGGCTCGAGCCGCTAGGTGCTACCTCGATCGGACGCACGCTTTAATTTTTACGCTACAGCAGCGCGGGCCGACCCTCGTCAAGAGGCGTCCTTCACGAACGAGACGCGGCAAGTCCGCGGCTCGTTCGTGAACTTTAGGGCCTACTCCTTCTGCTGCCAGGCTCGAGTTTGAGCATGGCTTTCATGCCTTTCTGTTCGCTTTCGTTTGAACGCTTATCGGGGCTGTTCTCCAGGTCAACAGCATCAGCGGAGTTGAAACCGAAGACGGAACTCTTGAAGCGGTAATCGCCTACGCGCAGATTCAGCGCTGAACCTTGCTCTGACCTGTCGCGATGCCCTCGGCGAATCTCCATAGTACAGTAGCCGGTCCTCCCCTTTGACTTGACCCAGGTCAACCTCCTCCTTCGGCGGACCTGCTTAGACACACGGTTCCTCCCATGTTGCCGCTGTGCCATTGGGTAGGAAACTGGCTGTCGAGACTTCTGCTTGCCTCAAGCATCCGAATGGCCGCCCTGAACCTCTTCGAGCAGGTTTGTTTTGCGGACACGCGAACCTCCCCAGCTATGAAAATCCAGTTCCAGCACATCGTCTACGTCTTCATCCTCGGTCTGGCGGTATCCCTTCTCGGCGCCTACCTCAAGATTTCGAGCTGGTCTGGCGCAGATCTTATCCTCAACGCAGGGGCTGTACTCCAGCTGTCGGGGGGCGTGCTGTTGGCCGTCTGGGCGTGGCAACGCTTCCGTAGCAAATGACACCGGTTTGGCTAGGCCGCAAGGTGGAGCTTGCTGGCGTTATCGAACAGCAAGGTCGAGACGCATTTTCATAAAGCACTTTGTGTTTCAAAGTCGTTCGCTTTACTTTGCACCACAAAGTAAAGCGCTATGCTCCACCACACCCCCGCTTCCAATCCATTGGAGGCGCAGCCACATGACTTCTACCCACCTATTTCTACGGGCCTAACTGGTGCCTCCGAGGTCTGCGAGAGCATCGCTGCACCCGACAAGCCGGATCGCCTCCTCCGCGTGGGCTACTACGTACTCGGCTTCAACTGCCTGCTGTTCGTGGTGGCTTTTATGGCAGGGAGCAAAGACTTCGATGGAGAGGCGCTGCCCTTTTTCCTTGCCGCCGCAGGCTACTTGGTAACCCAGATTTACGGGATCAATGCCGCGTACGGTCCACGTCGCGAGCGGCCGCTGGGACTGCTGTACCTCGCCAATAGACATGTTCGGCTAGCATTTACTGGTGCTCACGTTGTAATTCCACAAACCTGCCGTAATTCCTACTATCGCGCTGTAAGCCTTCATATCGTGGCGACGCAATCGGTCGGATAAAACACGGAATCGCTTCATTCCTCCGATGGCCTGTTCCACCTTCACGCGGACCTTACTTTTTGCTTTATTGCTCGCTTTATCCTCGTCGGAGAGCTCCCCGCCCCGCGGTCGCTTCGCCGGGATCGACACCGCCGCCGCCCCTGGGTACTTACCCTCGAACCCGAGGTAACCGAGGTCCATGTGGACCTCCATGCCGCCGAACCAGCGCCCGGCCTCCGGCGGGAAGGCCGCCTTGAGGAGCGTGAAGTCGTGCACACGTCCCTCGTACGGTACGCTCACGTACTTGATCCGCCGATCAAGCGTCGCGGCGATCGTCAGCTTTGTGGTGTGGGCTTTTTTTTTGCCACTGTACGTCGACTTCTGCGCGTCCCGATCCCCGGGGCGCTGGCGTCGGTGTTCCGTGGCGTCGAGCAGGACAACCGTCGAAGCTTCCGCCTGCCAGTCGGCGAGCAACTCGGCCGGCGAGTTGTAGGCGCGCTTCGGGTGGTAGCCACCGGCCACCAGGGCCCGTTGGAACGTCGCCTGGGTATCGGCCTGGAGCGCGACGACGGTCGAGCGCGCGCAGGCGAACGAGAGGGCGAGCAAATCGAGCGTGAGGCCGGACTTCAGGGAGTAAAGCAGGAAGAACAACTGTTCGGCATACGTGGTGAACGTTGGCTTCTGCGAGGAGCCGCCCTGCCGCTCGGCGATCGTCTTACCGAAGCGGTCTTCATAGGCGCGGCCGAAGCGCGCGGTGAGGTCGGCGAACTGTTCACGTGTAACTCCGGTGGCAGCGCGCCACTGGCGATCATCTTTGATATCTTCGTGTCGAATGGGCATAACCGAGGCTTAGGTTATCCACACAACGGTGTTGATAACCAGTAAGTTGCCGCCGACCAACTCTAATCTGTACGTATGCTGCTTCACGCTCGACCTGACCGTGAACTTCTTCGGGACGTACCCGATGTGGTGGACGATCGCCTGCGGCTTTACCCTTGCTACGGTGGCAATAGAGCCGCTGGCGCAGCGGTGGGTGGGGCGCTACCGTCGAGCGTACTTGGTGGCTGCGGGCTTGGCGGTTGCGGTGCTCACCCACCAAACGCTCTTCTTTCTGTCCGATCTCGAAATGTACGGCCTCGGGGCCGTCGGACTGGTGCTGATTGGGTTTGGGGTGTTGATCTTCATCCCGGCAATTTTGATTGTCGCTCTCTCGATCCACCTCGTGCGCTACCACTTCGTCGGTCTACGGCGGCGGTGCTTTTTCGGGAGTCTGGCAGCACCGGCGTTGGTGACGCTCGTTTTGGCGACAGCCTACCTCTTCCAACTGCGGACCTTGCGCGAGCTAGCGACCACGGGAAGTGATCTGCCAGTCACGGTGCATCTCCTTCAGTACGTCGACCCGGGCTTCCCCACGAAGGTGGCTCTGCTCGGATCTGCGGTCTACCAATCGGAAGCCTCGGAGTCGTGGCAGCGCAATCGCCTGCTCCACTACCCACTGGCCTTCTGGCTGCTGCTCTGCGGGGAGGTCGATGATACCGGGCAGACGCTCGATCGCCGGAGACTCGTGCAATTTTTCGAGAATTCTTCTCACCGGACCGAGGAGCAACTTTGGTCGGGAACCGAGGTCCGCACGCCCCTCGTCGATGTGCGGCACGTCGTCCATGCGAGCACGCGTACCGTACGAAGCCGATACGACCTGGTCGCTACCGCCGATGTCACGCAGTGGAGCCAAAACGAGGCCATCTACACCTTGCACCTCCCGCCCGGGGCCACCGTCACCAACAGTTCGTTGTGGGTCAACGGCGTCGAGCAGCCCGGTCGCCTCACCACCAAAGCCCGCGCCGAGCAGGCCTACCGCGCCGTCGTCGGTCAGGAGCGCCGCGACCCGATGCTGGTGCAGTGGCGCGATGGCCAAACTGTCTCTCTGCGGGTCTTCCCGATCTACACAGACTTGCCACGGGCCTTTAGTGTCGAGGTCTTATCGCCGCTCGGGACCACCGGGGCGGACTACGCGAAGGGGCCAGGTCATCTGTCGATACGGCCGGTCCACATAGAGGGGCCAGGCCTCACTTGGGCCAGGAGCGCATCCGATGTCCTCGTCGACGACGCCGACGCGAGTGCAGCCCTCTTCAATGCGATGAGTACGGAGGCCCTCGCCCCACAGCCGCGTAGGTTTGGCTACCGCGAGCACACCCATGTGCTGCACGATAACGATCTCGCTGTGACGGATTCGCAGCCCTCCTTTGTCCACAGCGGAACTCGCTACACTTTAGAGAGGGCTAAGCCCGTCGTCTTCGCGCCTGCCGCGAGCGCGGTCGATGCCGCCAACGCCGTCTACGTCGACCTGACAGAGGGGTGGACCGAAGCAGATCTCTACGCCATCGCGGAGGCCGCCGACCAGCTTCCGGTTTATGTGTGGCGAGCAGATGCGGAGGGGAAGAACGCCTGGGAGCGCTTGACCGGTAAGCACGCGTTCGAGGGGGCAGCGGCTTTCGCCAAAACCCGGCCTCGCAGTTTCGTGCCTGTGTACGACCTGCCGAGCCCCCGCGGGGCGCTGCTGGTGACGCGTGATCAAGAGCAGCCGTTTGCGCTCGAGGTCATTGGTTCGGTGGAGGTGAAGCGCCGGCTCGACGATTTTACGTGCGAACTGCGCCCCCGCGCCAACCTGTCGGTATTCCATGTCGGCGATGCGGCCCCGCCCTACCTCGCGAGTCTCGCCGAAATCGGGGCCGTCACGCTGGAACTCGGTGATCTCAGCACGCTCACGCAGCGCCTGCGTACGGGCGAACGCAGGGTGTCGGCCGATGGCCCCGGCGTAGTCGAGTTCGAGGGTGGGCACCGGCGCATCGTGGCCTCGCCGACGCACTTGCCTGATTCCGACGGTGACCCGGCGCTGATGCAGCTGTTCGCCGCCCGCCAGGCAATGCTTGCTAGCCAGACCGGCGAGCTGTCTGCGGACCAACAGCAGGAGCGCATCGACATCGCACAGACCGCCAACATCGTGAGCCCCTTCTCGAGCCTCATCGTCCTGGAAAACGACGCCGACTACGCCCGCTTCGGGATCGACAACCGCGTAGGTATACACCGGAAGACTCCACCGACGCAGGGCCTCCCCCTAGTCGTTGCCCCCACGGTCGTCACCCCTGAGCCACAACTGCTCGACCAAGTTTTTGCCGATGGTTCGGGCAGTGTTCCCGAGCCGGAGGAGTGGGCGCTAATCTTCCTCGGCTTGCTTACGGTTGGCTTTATTGTACGCTGTAGACGGCCCGCCTAATGACCGATCTGTTCGTCACCGATGGGGCCTTTTGGCTTACGCTGCTCGGGTGTGGCCTGGCGTTTGGGCGGCCGGGGGCAGGGCCTTCCCGGTACGCGCTGCCGCTTTGCCTGGCGATGGCGCTGCTCACGCTACTGTTGCCCGTGCGAAGTGTGACGAGTTTTGGCGTAAGCCTCCTGCTACTGGGCCTCGTCTACCTTTTTCGGCCCTACCGGAGTGCATTGCCGCTTTTGGCGGTGCCCTTGCTGAGTCCCTTCGCCCGCTATCTGGACAGTGTGATGGGCATCGAGATTCGGCTGTACCTGAGTCGGGCGGCGGGGAAGGCCTTCGACGTTATGGGGCGAGAAGCGGTCGTCCGGGGTACCGAAATCACCCTGGATGGTCGGGCCTTCGGAGTGGACGCGGCTTGCGCGGGACTGCACATGCTGATGGTCGGGCTGGCTACTGCGGTGTTGCTGATGGCGGTCGTGGAGTGGCGTGTCCGCAAAACCTTCGCGCTGTGGCTAGGCGGAGGTGTCCTCGTGGGCACGGTAGTGTTGGTGGCGCTCAGCAACCTGGCGAGGATCGTGGTATTGGTAGACCGTGGATGGGGGGCAGAGACGCCCTGGCATAGTTGGACGGGACTGGTCTGCTTCGCGGTGTACGTGCTGCTGCCGCTGGCGATGGGGACGAGCTGGTTGAGCGGCCAATCCTGGGCGGTGCGAGCGGCTGATGTTGAAAGCGACGGTCTGTCGCCAGCAGCGTCTTATCGACGGATTCCAGCCTTTCGACTGTCCCGAAGTCTCGTCATACGGGCGGCGATCGTACTCGGCGCAGGTGGTCTGTTTGCTTTCGCTAAAACCCGCCCTGCCCCCGTCCCCGCCGCCGTCGCGTCAATGTCGCTGCTCTACGGTCAAGCCCCTGCCTTGCGAGCACATGATGTGCTGGCCTATCAGTTTGCAGATGCGCTCGTCTACCGCAAGCCGATCCCAGCTTTCTATAATGCCGAGCACTCGCCGCTCATCTGTTGGCGGGGCAGCGGCTACGAGATCGCCGATATTCGCCGCGATCGACTGCTCAATGGCAAAGAAGTCTTCCGCGGAACCCTCCGTCGCGAGGGCCACCAACTCCAAACCGCCTGGTGGATGAGCAACGGCGAGCAGACGACGCTGGACCAGTGGGTTTGGCGCAGCGAGATGGCCAGTGGCGCGCCCCCCTTCGCGCTGGTGAACGTGACATCCGTTGGGGAGGCTGAGTTGATGTGTTGGGTGAAAGAGTTGCTTACTAAAAATGACGTTGGGGTCGACGAGTTGTAGCGTCTCTCTGTGAGCAGACCGGTATCACGACCTGCCCGCGCAACGCAGCGCACTTCGATCCGCGAGGAAGGAAAGGCAAGTGCTTCTGAATGCCGCACAGGAGTGTGCTGCTTGTGCACTTTCGCGAGTTAACGCATACAGAAGCGTACTTGCATGAGCTCTAAACCACTACCTGTGCCCGACGCCGCCGCCAGCGCCTTACCCGTCGCCACCCAAACAGCCCAAGCACCACCAGCAGCACCACCGCCAGCGGCGCAAACACCACACTCAACGCCGACAGGCTAAAGGCACCCACTGCTTCGCCTGTCGAGACGGTAGGGTTGCCCAATCCCCCCGTCGTGGCCGTGCTCGCCGCCCTAAGCAAGGTGGACCCGCCTTGCACCAAGCCCGCAGAGGTTCCCCCGGCGATCAAGCCGAGGATCCACCGGAAGGCATCATTGTCGATATCGATCACCGACGTGGCGATTAGGCCGCCGGCCAGCACCGCGCCCGGCCCCGCAACGATGTCGAGGGCATTGTCGACCCAGGGGAGGTAGTAGGCCCCGATCTCCACCAGCGTGGCCACTCCGAAGATGGCCACCGCCGGCCAGGTGCCCAACCACGCAAAGCCCTCCCCTGGGGAGATGAGCCCCTGCTGCGCGGCGAGACTCGCCACGAGGGCTGGTACAAAAATTCGTAGCCCCATCGCCGCGCTGAGGCCGATGCCGAGCAAGATCGAGAAGGCGAGTTCCATGGCAAATTATCTCGTGGATTTGTAGTTACGGCAAGGTAGCCTAGCCGTTGATCTGCAGCCAGTATGACCCGCCGTGTCGCTCGACTTCTTTTAGGTTGGCATGGTCCCACATCGGTGCGAGGCGATCGCGCAGCGCCGGGTCTTCGGAGACGAAGTAGTTGGGCAGAAGGGTCTGGTACTTGTCGGGATTGGCGAGTAGGTACATCGCCAGTCCGTACTGTTCAGAGTAAAAGCGCTCGCACATAAACTGTGGGTAGTCGTACGGCAGGTAGATGTCGTGGATGTGTACGATGACTCCGGGCCTGAGCCGCGGAAGAATCTCCATGTAGAAGACCATCGAGTCCGAGTTCGGAAGGATGCGGTGCGAGTTGTCGACGAAGAGGATGTCGTTGGGTTCGAGTAGACAAACCAAATCGTAATCGCTATCCTCGAAGCGCTTTCGGACCACGAAGTCGGCCAGCGTGTCAATCTCCGCGCGGGGCATCGGGTCTATTGACGTAATCTCGGTGTGGAGGGCGTTGTCCTGCTTAGCGAGGTGAGCCACCTTCGTCGAGTTGCCCGAACCGATCTCGACGTAGTGCTTAGGCTTAAAGTGCGCCACCATGGTGTACAGCGCCACGATGTCGAGTCCCGGCAAGAAGCCATTGTTCCAGGCTGGACGGCTCGTATCTTTTTCGACCCCAAACTGCTGGATGCTGTGTAGCTGATGTCGGTACCCGAGCGCCGTATCGATTAAGCCTTCGTAGTCGGCCCGTCGCTGATCAATAATGTCGTAAAGCTCAGGATGCGGCGGCTTCCCATGCCCATAGCGCGGCTGCATGTCCACCTTGTACTCTAGGAATAGCGTTTGAAACTTCGGACTCAGGAAGCGTAAAAAGTCTTTGATCATTCGAAAGCCGTTTTGGCGAAAGCCGCCGTAAGCAAGCTTGGGTTAACGGGGGAAGGTACAGTTCGGACCCGCGCATCCCAACTATACTGCCACGCCAACGCCACGTCTCGCAATGACGATCGCACAGCACATCCTCCCATCAACCCATCCTCCCATCCTCCCATCCTCCCCATCCTCCCCTCCTCCCCTCCTCCCATCAAACCACCAACGCCTACCTTCCCCCCGACATGACCGACAAACACCAGATCGTAGACAACTGGCTCCCGCGCTATACCGGGATGAAAGTCGAGGACTTCAGCCAGTACATCCTGTTGACCAATTTCTCCGGCTACCTCGCTAAGTTCGCAATGTGGGGCCAGACCCAGATCGTGGGGGCGTCTCGGTCGATGCCGTGCGCGACCGCTGGTGGGATAACGATGATCAACTTCGGGATGGGGTCGCCGAACACGGCCACGGTCTGCGACCTGCTCACCGCCATCGGTCCTAAAAACGAGGAGGGCAAGCCGGAGGGGCCAAAGGCCGTCCTGTTCCTCGGGAAGTGCGGTGGGCTCAAGAAAAAGAATCAACTCGGCGACCTGATCCTACCAATTGGTGCAGTGCGTGGCGAGGGGGCGAGCGACTCGTATATGCCGCCCGAGATACCTGCATTGCCGGCGTTCGCCCTCCAGAAAGCCATCTCGACCACGATCCGGGAGGCCAAGCGAGACTACTGGACTGGAACTGTGTACACGACCAACCGACGGGTCTGGGAGCACGACGCGAGCTTTAAGCGCTATCTGCGCAAAACCCGCTGTATGGCCATCGACATGGAGACTGCGACGCTGTTTACTGTAGCGTTCAAGAACAAGTTTCCGGCCGGGGCCCTGCTGCTCGTGAGCGACACGCCAATGACCCCCGACGGCGTCAAAACCGAGGCCTCCGATGCGAAGGTGACCGAGAACTACGTCGACCTGCACGTCCAGATCGGGATCGACTCCTTGAAGCAGTTGATGAACAAGTCACAGACGGTGAAGCACCTGCAGTTTTAGGTTCAGCAGGTTTGCGGTTCGATGATTCGCACCTGCGCGATCTGGGGACCGCTGCTTCGGAGCTTGGGCTTTTATGTCCCCTCCGTTAGTCGCTCTGTATGCGATCGATGCGCATCAAATGAGAAAGGCCCGACCCCCTCACGGGGGCCGGGCCTTTCGGTGGTAGGTTTTGGCGAAAGCCGCCTCAGCTACCAGGGTGTATCGGTACTACCGCACGAGGAAACCCCAAGTGCTTGCCTCCCCCCGCTCGTTGCCGAGGCGTAGGAAGTACAAGCCTGCGCTCGCGCCGGGGATATTGAGTTCGTAGCGTTGAGCCGAACCGCTGTGATCGATGGCTGCTGAACCGATTACCTGCCCGGAGTTGCCCATCATGTCGTAGCGGTAGCGACCGGCGGGCAGGGCCTCGAACTCTAGGTACATATTGCCACCGGCTACGCTCACATTGTTGACGAGACGCACCGAACCTGCAGGCAGTTCGCCGACGCTCGACGTGCCGAAGCGCTTGAAGCTGACCGTGTTGATCCGCCCTGGGGTAAGAAGACTGCCGTCGGTCGTCCACGCGCGGTGAAAGACGGTGGCGACATCACCGCTATCGATCCCGAGGGAGGTGAGTAGCGTATCGAGGGCACCAAAGGTGAAGCTCACTTGGCTAGCCGAATCAACGGTGGTCTGGATGATCGGTGCGGCAGTAGTGTCGGTATACAATTGCCAGATGTAGGCCACGCGTTGCTCGACATCTGGATCCATGACGCCCTCCCAGTCGATAACGGCGTTAGTGACAATAGTTCCCGCATTTAAATCAACGGTAGCGTCGTCGGCAGGGAACGTAAACGATTCCACTATGTCTGGGAACTGGTTTTCGGCGAGGAGCACCTGCCCGCGGATCGCCCCGCTGGGGGCGTTGGTGGTGTGGACATTGGCATACAAGCCTCCGAAGAGAAGCCCCCCCCGTTGGAGTGCCAGGATTTCTGTCACGTTTGTGCGCGGCATTACCATGGCAGCCGTATCCTTCGCGGCCAATTGGAGGTTGAGAGGAAAGAGAATCGAACCCGTCTCCGCCACCTTGCCGGTGTGGATGTGGGCACCGCCGGCGATACTAACGTCGATCGCACTCGATAGACCACTGACGTTGCCATACATCACGACGGTGGTATCGAAGACCTCACCGTGGAGATTGCCGCGGCCAAGGCTCGTGCCGAGTCCACCAGTATACGGTTTGGTGACTTCGGGGCTCAGGCGAACGTGAACGACGTTGGTCGCGAGTGGGCCGACTTGCCCGCGAATCTCACCGGTAGGCGCTTTCTGCGTGTGGATATTGACGTAGAACGCCCGGTTGGTAAGGCTGTCGCTGGTCGCTGAGGTAGTGACGAAAGTATTCGCGCTAGGGAGGAACTCTCCATCAGCAGCACCAGCAGCTGCGCTCGTCGCGAGTGGGTACTTGATGCCTCCCGTCATGCCGGGTAGGCCGGCGTGCAGGTGGGATCCGCCGGCGACATTCGGATCGAATCCAGTGAGTTGATTAAAGGTGCCAGTCGCAGTCATTTTCGAGCCGTAAGCCTCGATGAGGACCACGCCATCTCCCTCGGTAATCGTACCTCCGGGGACAGCCTGTTGCGGCTCGACGATGGCCTGGTAGACGGTGTTCGACTGTGGCATGATCTGCCCACGAACCTCGCCCATCGGGTAGTTCTCCGTGTGGAGGTTGTAATAGAAGCCTCGCTCCTTCATGCGCGCAGCTAGCTCAGGTGTGAGGTTGACTTGAGAGCGGTCGGGGATTAGTGCGATTGCGGTTCCGGCGTTCGAGGCAGAGACGTACGTCACAGGGGCGACGATGCCTCCGTTTCGGCCTGCAAGACCCGTATGGATGTGGAAGCCACCCTGGATGCTGGGCTCGATAGCGGAAGTGAGGCCACCGACGAAACCCGTGACGTCGACACGGCTACCGTAGTACTCGGTCGTGATGTCGCCGAAGGCGCCACTCGGGTTGGCAGGCACCTCCTGGCTCGGGGTTAAGTAGGAGTAGAAGGCGCGCTTGCACTCGTGGTAGTGACGGGCACTATAGGGTACGGCCGTAGTCGCACCGGTACCGGTACGCCACTGTGCTGAGGTGGAGTAGCGTAGAAATAGTCCGGCGAGTTGATCGGCGGTGTAGGTGTTGGCTGGAAGCCCTGCGAGGCGTACGACGCCGCTCGAGCTGTCGGCGGCGATTGTCCGCACGGGAAGACCAACGGCTGATCCAGCGCCCGCGAACGGATTGCCGAGAGTCGTTACGACGCGCATCTTGCGGTCTTTGACTTCTTGGCCCCACCCGAACCACGAGCCGGAGTAAAGAACGCGGTTTTGGCGAAATACCTTCTCCGCCATGACTCGAAGGTAAGCATCGGCATTGGGGAAGGGGGTGGGCTCGTTGTAGCTGACGTGCGAGAAGTAAAGGTTGGTAGCCAGCGGTACGACCTGTCCGCGGATCTCGCCACTCGGGTGCGCGACGGAGTGAATGTTTACGTAGGCGCGGCGTAGGTTCATCGGGTTGATGACCGCAGTATCACGTGCAAACGCGTTGATTTTGCGCGAAAAAGTACCAGAGAGGCTGTCGGCTGCGAGCGTTGGCTGCAGGGATAACAGGATACCGCCATTCTGTCCGAAGTAGCCGATGTGAATGTGCGCTCCGGTTCCGCCAACAGGCAAAAGCTTGTTATCGAGCACGAACGAGCCCGAGACGTACATAGAGTCTGCGGTCACTTCGATCGTAACGCCACCCATGCCGTCGGTGAGGACGCCGGGATTCTCCTGGTCGCCGTACAACATCGCGTCGAAGCGAGCCGTGTTGGCGATCGTGATCGGGATTAACTGCCCGCGAACTTCGCCAGCGGGGTAGTTGCGGGTGTGGACATTGATGTAGTTGTTGCTCGTACCCATCGAAGCCCGCAGGGAGTCGACGAAGCTACGGCGCAACACGAATACGGTGTCCTTGATCTTGGCGGTGTTGGTTGTGAGGACGGTATACGGGAGCGGCAAAACGACCGGGCCGTTTGAGCCGGTGAGCCCAGTGTGGATGTGCACACCGATATCCGTGTTGAGCGGACTCGTAAGACGGAAAGTATCTGGGGCGATAATGAAGACCGAGTCGAGGTTGACGCGAATTTGCACGCGGCCCTCAGCCTCGGAGGCGACGGAGGGGACCTGCTGGTGGCCGGAGATTTGCGCGAAGAAGGTCGAGCTCTGCGCTACCGCAGACGCTGAAGCCACTGCGCACGCTATGGCGAGGAGTAAGATTCGTTTCAAGAGAAAAGCTTGATGTGGGTGATGTAAAGAGTGCTAGAACTCAGGCTAGGCGAGGTCGAAAGTGCGTAAATTGTTCGGCTGTACGCTTGTCAAATTGTTTAATACGTAACCTTAACGCACACTTGACAGCTAGGGTGCAAATGGAGGCTCAAAATCGTAGCATCGCTTGCTACAGATGCTTAAAGCAGCTGCATCAGGAGGCTCTCCATACTAACGCGGTCGCGGACGTGCGCTACGATATCGCCGATCGGTAGCCTGATCTGCTCGAGAGTGTCGCGATCGCGGATCGTGACCGTGTCGTCCTCGAGGGTCTCGAAATCAACTGTCACGCAGTAGGGCGTCCCGATCGCGTCCTGGCGGCGGTACCGACGCCCAATGGCGTCCTTCTCGTCGTACTGGCACTGAAAATGGAGCTTGAGCCGGTCGAAGATGGCCTCGGCTTTCGAGGTGAGTTCCTCGCGATTCTTCAGGAGTGGCAACACGGCGACTTTGATCGGGGCCAGTGCTGCGGGCACCTTGAGTACCGTCCGCGTAGAGTCTTTGCCGTCGGCGTCGGGGACGGTCTCGTCCTGGAGGGCATTGCTCATCACGGCAAGGAACATCCGATCGCACCCGATGCTCGTCTCGACGACGTAGGGCACGTAGCTCTCGTTGGTCTCCGGGTCGAAGTACTGCAGCTTTTTGCCGCTCAACTCCTGGTGCGCAGAGAGGTCGAAGTCGGTCCGGGAGTGGATGCCCTCGAGTTCGCGAAAGCCGAACGGAAAGTCGAACTGGATGTCGACGGCGGCATTGGCGTAGTGCGCGAGGTTGTCGTGGTCGTGGAACTGTAGCTTCTCGGCGGGCGTCCCGAGCGCCAGGTGCCAGGCCATGCGCTTAGCTTTCCATTCCTCGTAGAAGGCGAGTTCGGTGCCGGGCTTGACGAAGAACTGCATCTCCATCTGTTCGAACTCCCGCATGCGGAAGATGAATTGCCGCGCGACGATCTCGTTGCGGAAGGCCTTGCCGATCTGGGCGATCCCGAAGGGGAGCTTCTGGCGCGTCGACTTCTGAACGTTGAGGAAGTTGACGAAAATGCCCTGCGCAGTCTCCGGCCGGAGATAAATCTTGCCCGCCTCGCCGGCGATGGCGCCGAGCTGCGTCGAGAACATGAGATTGAACTGTCGCACCTCGGTCCAGTCTTTTGAGCCAGACTCTGGGTCGGTGATGTCGAGTTCGACGATGAGGTCGTAGAGCGCAGCCATGTCGTTTTGCCGCAAGGCCTCGTTCATCCGCGCGAGCGCGGCGTCGGCTTGCTCTTGGTAGCCCATCACACGGGCATTGGTGCTGCGGTACTGCGCTTCCTCAAAGCTTTCGCCAAAACGCTTGGCGGCCTTGTCGACTTCTTTCTGGGCTTTCGCCAAAACCTTCTCCGCATAGCCTTCTATGAGCACGTCTGCGCGGTAGCGCTTCTTCGACTGTCGGTTGTCCACCATCGGGTCGTTAAAGGCATCGACGTGGCCGGAGGCGGTCCAGGTCTCGGGGGCCATGAAGATAGACGCGTCGAGACCAACGATGTTGGTGTGAAGGCGCGTCATGGCCTGCCACCAGTAGGCTTTGATGTTGTTTTTGAGCTCGACGCCGTAGGGGCCGTAGTCGTACGCCGCGGACAGGCCGTCGTAGATCTCGGAACTCTGGTAGACGAAACCGTATTCCTTACAGTGGGCGACGAGGGTCTTGAAGTCGGCGTGGGGCATAAGGGGGGCGAATGTAGGGGTTGGCCGGTGGCCTGCGGCCACATGCGGCGATGGCCGTAGGCGGCGATGACCTGCGGTGGCGTTGGCCTGCGGCGTTCTGCGCTGGCGTCGCAGCGGACGTGCCCGGCGGACGTGCCCGGTGCACGAGTAACGCCGCAGGCCATCGCCGCGCCAGCGCCATCGCCGCCTTCAGGCCATCGCCGCGCTCCGCGCCATCGCCGCCGCAGGCCATCGCCGCGCCTGCGCCATCGCCGCCTTCAGGCCATCGCCGCGCTCCGCGCCAACCCCCGCAACCCCCACTGCCCAGCCCCATACAGTACCATGATCCCCGCCGTCATCCATGCCTGCGGCAACAGTCCCGGTGCCGCCATCTGCAGCCCGATCAACGCGTCTGAGGCTACGAAGGCGAGTGCACCGTAGAAGATCTCATTCGAGGGGAAGCTCGTTTTGGCGAAAGCCTCCACGTCTAAATCCTCGGCCTGCGGGGCAGGTCTCCTCGGAAGCGTACCCACCGTCGTCAAGAGCATAAGAATCGTGACTGAGTACGCCAGGATCAAGCCCGGCAACGCCAGCAATACCGAAGCCCCCACCGCCAGCGTGACGAGGATCGCGACGGTAAACTTCGCAGGGAGGCGAGCCCCCGCGCGCACGGCCAACCAAGTGTACAATACGTGCGCAATCCCAAAGGCCACCACGCCTAAAGAGAAGAACCCACTGGCCGTCTCGGCCAACCCGTCCTCCGCCTGGAGCAGCATGTAATCGCCCACCCACGACGCCAGGAGCGCAAGGGTATAGAGAAAAAGCGGCGGTCCCGACGTCCGCCAAACGGCGTACCCGAGTGCGGGCATGAGCAACAACTTGGTAACGCCCACCGGGAGGCCGGAGACAAACAGCGACACGATGTGTAGGGCTAATAAGAAGAAGTAGAGGAGGACTGGCCAGCGGCCTTCGGCTACCGGCGGCAGTGACCTGCGGTGGCGATCACCTGTGGTGGCGTTAGCCTGCGGCGTACCGTCCATACGTGCTCAACTTACGTGATCAACCGACGTACCAACGTGACGGGGCGGTAGACGAGCAACGCCGAAGGCTATCGCCGCGCCTGCGCCGTCGCCACCGCAGGTCGTCGCCACCTATGGCCGCAGGCCAAAGGTCAGCTCTCCTTCCCCCGCATCACCAACAGCGGCACGTCCGTCGTGTGCGCGATGTCGTCGGCGGCCGAACTCTCGAACAGGCGCTCGAAAAAGCCCTTCTTGCTGCTCTGGACCACGAGCATGTCGCCACCGCGCTGCCGGACGTAATCCCCGATGTCGACCGTAAAGCTCCCTTCCATCAACTCGAAATGCAAGCGCGGTCGCTCCCCAAAGTCCGCGCGCCATGCCATCATGATGCGGCGGGCCTCAGCCTCGTCGTCTTTGTCGTCCCAGACGTGGACCACGTAGAGGTCGGCGGACATCTTCTGACGCCAGGTCTGGAGCTGCTCCAACACGATACGATCAGGCTGGTCGAGATTGGTCGCGAAGATGATCTCCTTGACACCGTGAAAGCTCGCCGTCGGGGGGATGCCGAGGATGTTGGTCGGTACCTCGCGCAAGATTTTATAGGAGAGACTCGTAAATTGCGACTCGCCTTCGTTGCGCTCGCGGAGCCCGCACACGACGAGGTCGTACTTGCCTGCGCCAGCTTCATTGATGATGCCGTCGCCCGGGTAATCGATATCGGCTTTGTAGCTGATCTCGACGTCGGCGAAGGACGGTCCACGGACGCCGGCGATCAGTTCGCGGAGCTTGACGATCACCATGCTTTCCCGTTCGGCGACAGGGGTGTCGCCGTAGGTGACCTGCGGTCGCCCGAATGCATGATACACGGTTAGGTGGGCCTTAAAATTGTCGGCGATCGCGAGGGCGAAGGCGGCCACGTTAGCGGCGGTGTCTTCGAGGTCGGAGGCGAGCAGGATGCGCATGGGCGAGCGAGTTGTGGAGGGGCTAGGTGCCGGGCAAGGTACACGGCACGTGCCTACCTTCGCGACGTGCAAAATATACTCTTCTACGCGACGCTCGGAGCGCTGCTCGTTATTGGCTGTACCCCCAAAGCCTCGTCTCGAGCTACAGAATTTCCAGGGGGAGCTGCGGTGTCGGCTCCGGCGGAAAGCGAGGTCGACGCAAGTGACGTCTTTTTCAGCGCCGAAGTGATCCAGATCGAGGGGCTCTACCGCACCGTCCTCGACGTCGCCCTTTTCCATGCGTGTGGTACTCCAGCCGACAGTAGCCTGCTATACGAGGTTCTGCGTACGCCAGCTTTGGATGCGGCGTACCAGCGTACGATCGTGCAGGGCTTCGAGGGGCAATCCGTCGTCGCCAAGCTGACTGGGCGTGTCGAAATTGTCCCGGCCGTTGAAATAAGTGGCAATGGAGAGTCGCCGCCGACGCCTCGATTCAAGGTCGAGTCCATCGATACGATGATGGCGAAGAATCCACGCAACGTCTGTGTCCCGTACACCTTCTGGGGCCTGGGCAACGAGCCGTTTTGGGGACTCCTGATTAGCCGCGACGAGGCCGTCGCCGAGTGGTCGATGCTTGGCGAAAACACGGTCCGCTACGAGTATGCAGACCCGACGAGCGAGATGGGCGGCAAGGTGCAGCGCTACGTCTTCCCCGGCGAGCAGCGAATGAAGGTCACCGTCACTCAGGAACTCTGCATCGATGATATGTCGGGCAATCGGCTACCGTACACGATTGCCGTCGAGCGGGCCGGCAAGACCTACAAGGGATGTGCACATGACTACACGAGTGCGCAGTAGACAGCCTACGATTTAGCTTTCGCCAAAACCTGCTCTACTTTCTTCTCGTCACCCTTTGAGTAGCCGGAGTGCTCGTAAAGCACCTTCCCGTCGGCGTCGACGATGTAGATCTGCGGAATCGACCGCAGCTCGAGTGCCGCCATGAGGTCGTGCGTCTCATCGGTGAGAATCGGGAAGGTCCAGCCTTTCGACTCGACCATGAGCGGCACCTTGTCGAGCGCGGCTCCGCGGTCGATGGTGACGGCGTAGACCTCAGCCCCGTACTTCTCCTTCCACATCGGGTAGAACTCCTTGTAGACATCGAGTTCCATCTTGCAGGGCGCACACCACGTGGCCCACAGCGCGACCACGGTAGCGCCGTCCTTGCGGGCAAGATCGGAGCTGGAGAAATCCTTCCCGTCGAGGGTCTTGAGCTGGATGTCGGCGGGGAGCGATTCTTGGGCGGCGAGCGAGAACGTGAGCGCGGAGGCGAGGGAGAGGAGGAAGAACTTCATGTCTGGCGAATATCGGTAGGGGAGTGTAACGCGGGAACGGGTTAACGTGGTGTTGTGCGGCCGTTCGGGTGCCTCCAGGCAGTGGCCGCGAGGGGGAGGTGCTCTACGAGCGGCGTTCGACTGGCTCCAGCCAGTGCCGCATACAGAGCGGTGACGAATGCGCCCCACTGCCTGGAAACACCCGAACGGGGCGCGGGGCGCGGCGGCGCGGGGCGTTACTTCACGTTCTCAAAGAAGAAGGCCCACAAGTCCGCCTGCTCGTCCAAAATTTTGGCCGTCGGCTTGCCGGCGCCGTGCCCCGCGTTGGTCTCGATGCGGATGAGGACAGGCTCGGTGCCTTTGTGTGCGGCCTGCAAGCGCGCTGCATACTTAAAGGAGTGCGCGGGGACGACCCGATCGTCGTGATCGGCGGTCGTGATCATCGTGGCCGGATACGAAGTCCCATCCTTCAAATTGTGCAACGGCGAGTAGGCATACAGCACTGGGAACATCGTCGAGTCGGCAGACGAGCCATACTCCGGGACCCACCCCTTACCGACCGTAAACTCGTGGTAGCGCAGCATATCCAGTACGCCAACCGCCGGAAAGGCCACCGCGAAGAGTTCAGGGCGCTGCGTCATGGCCGCGCCGACTAGCAGCCCGCCGTTCGAACCGCCCGCGATGCCGAGCCTGTCCGCATTCGTGTACCCTTCACTGATCAAATACTCTCCCGCAGCAATGAAGTCCTCGAACACGTTCTGTTTTTGCGAAAGCATCCCGCCCTCGTGCCAGGCCTCCCCGTACTCGCCGCCGCCCCGCAAGTTGGGCATCGCAAACACGCCGTCGCGCTCGAGCAACAGCATCCGCGAGGCCGAGAAGCCTGGGGTGAGGCTAATGTTGAAGCCGCCGTAGCCGTAGAGGTAGGTCGGGCGCTGGCCGTCGAGTGAGAGACCTTCCTTGTGCACCACGAACATCGACACGGGCGTCCCGTCTTTAGACGTGTACGTCACCTGGCGCTCGACGTAATCCGCCGGATCGAACTTGAGGGGCGTCTTGTAGAAGAGCGTACTCTCGCCCGTCTTCATATCGTAGCGGAAGATGGTGGGCGGGTAGACGAAGCTCGTAAAAGTGTAGAAGGTCTCGCTGTCCTCGCGCTTCCCACCGAAGCCACCCACCGAGCCAATGCCCGGCAGCTTAATCTCGCGCTCGTTCGAGCCATCGTAGTCGAAGCGATACACCTTGTTGGCCGCGCGCTCGAGATAGGTGGCGATGAGGCCTCCGCCCACGGTACTGACGCCTTCGAGAAGATGCTTCCGCTCCGGCAGCACTTCACGCCAGTTGGCCTTGTCGGGCTTGGCGGGGTCAACGCTCACGAGTCGGTAGTTGGGCGCATCCACGTCCGTGATCACGAGCAGTCGCCCGTCGCGGTGGTCGACGACGCTCGACTTGTTTTTGTAGCCTTCGAAAAGGAGCTGTGGTTTGGTTTGGCTGGGGTTTTGCCGAAAGGCTCGTAGGTCGAGCAGGTAAGTCGCATAGCCATCCGTGCCAGGCGCCGCCGACATCACGAAATAGCGCTCGTCTTCGGTGACGCCCCCGAAATGGTACATCTCTGGTCGGCTGCGGTCTTCCCAGACGAGCTGATCCTTGGCCTGCGGCTCGCCGACGCGGTGGAAGTACACCGAGTGGTACTGATTGTTGCCGCTCAGTTCGGCACCCTCGACCGGGGCAGGGTAGCGGCTGTAAAAAAAACCTTCGTCCCCGAGCCAGCTCGCGCCGGAGAACTTGACCCACTCCAGCTTGTCGGACAGTTCCTTGCCGGTCGACACCTCTCGGATCGTGAAGTTGGACCAGTCCGATCCGGCGTCCGAACGATTGACGGTGACGAACTTGTACGTATCGCTGAAGCCGACCAATCCGATGCTCGTCGTGCCGGCGGCGTTGATGACGTTGGGGTCGATAAACACTTCCGGCTCCCCGTCGACGCCGCGCTGGCGGTAGATCACGGCCTGGTTCTGGAGGCCGTCGTTCTTGTAGAAAAAGTAGTAGTCGCCAGCCTTAAAAGGGCTCGAAAGTTTGGGGTAGTCGAACAGTTCTTCGTAGCGCTCGCGCAAGGAGTCGCGCAGCGGTAGGCTCGCGAGGTAGCCTTGCGTCACGTTGTTTTGGGCAATGACCCAGGCCTTGGTCTCGGCGGCGTTGTCGTCCTCGAGCCAGCGGTACGGATCGGCCACTTTGGTGCCGTGGTAGTCGTCTATAACAGTGGCATCCTGGCGCGTGTCGGGGTAGTCGAGGGCAGGGGGCTGCGGCGCGGCAGCCGTCGGGCGTGGTGTGGGCATATCGGGGGGCGAGGAGGCGGCGGTTTGCGTCCGCGGCGTGCAGGCGGCTGCGGCGACGGCGATGACGCTTCCGCAAAACGCGATTCGGGAGAAAGGGCTTCGCATACTGCGCAAAATTAGTGAGCGAACCGAGACTGGCGATTGCGGGCGATCGAGAGGTTGAGAAGTTAAGCGCTGGTTTACGCGTTAGCATTTGCGCCACCGTTGCGTCCGAGCCCTTAATTTTGAACCCATTGAAGATTTTCCGCCAACTCGCTTGCTCTATTGTCCTGCTGCTCGCCAGCGTGTCGACTGTTTTGGCGCAAGCACCACTGTCCCCATCGACGAGCGATGCCCGCGCGGCCATGCACACGGCCTCGGTTCCCGAGCAAAATGCGCAAGCGGAGCGCCCCCCCAACCTCGTCCCGAATCCCTCCTTCGAGGAGTTCCGCGTCCGACCGCTCGGGTGGTACTTTAAGGGGGCCAACTACAACCGCGTGATGCGGTACTGGCGCTCGCCGACGGCGGCGAGTCCCGACGCCTACAATCCCGATGTCCGCGTGCCCCGCAACTGGGCAGATAAAGGCTTCGGAGAGGCCACCCCGCACTCGGGCAATGCGATGAGCGGCCTCACGACCTACGGCTGCGCCGACGGCAAACCCCATTGCCGCGAATATCTCCAGGTGCAACTCACCGAGCCCCTCGTCCGTGGGCAGCGCTACAGTTTTAGCGTTTGGGTGGCGGCCCTGCCGAGAGGGCTGCGGTGCAACGGCCTGAGTGCGGCCTTCCTGGACGTGGCCAACTACTACGACGACGATAGGCGCCTTTCGGCAAAACCGCTGGTCACCTTTGCGGAGGTCGCCGAGCCAGGGCAAGGCTGGACCGAGCTCGCGACCGAGTTTACGGCCACGGGCGAGGAGATCTACCTGCTGTTCGGCAACTTCGCCGAGGAGGCCGATACCAAGACGATCACCCCGGCGGTCTCCAACCCGCTCAACTTCGCGTACTACTATATCGACGACGTCTCGATCCGCAAGCTGGAACCCCTCGTCAAGGTCGCCGTCGATCCGAACGACCTGAGCCAGAAGGTGCTGCGGGCCGGCGAGTCGATCACGCTGCGCGACGTCTACTTCGACACCGACTCCGACGAACTCCAACCGCGCTCCTTCAAGGTACTCGATAAGCTCGTCGGCCTCATGCAGCGCTACGGCACGGTGCGCGTCCGCATCGTGGGTCACACCGACAACGAGGGGACGCCCGACTACAACGAAGACCTGAGTCGGCGGCGGGCGGCCACGGTAGTACGCTACCTAGAGGAGCACGGGATCGTGCGCGAGCGACTCGACTCTGAGGGCCGCGGACAGCGCGAGCCCGTCGCCTCTAATGGGGATGCCGCCGGGCGGCAGCTAAATCGGCGAGTGGTGGCGGAAGTGGAGTAGTGGTGTGTTCTCCCTTGCTGCCGCGAGTGGCAGGCTACCGCACCACGACCCGCCCCACTTTCCGCTCGACGCAGACTGCCGAGGTACAGGGTGTCTCCACGCCACACGGCATTGGTGATCCCCACGAAAGGCGCTTTCAGGTCCTCAGATACACTGAGTCGGTCAACGATCTCCCCGCGATCACTTAGGGCTATGAGTTCAGTGCCGTATTCTGCTTTGGGCTTGAAGCCGTCTGGCAGTTTGTGTATCGCCTCTCTGATGCGGGGTTGATCAGCGAGTCTGTCGAGAGTAGGGTTGCGTGGGTTGACGATGCTTACCCAGAGCCTGCCGCGGCCGTCGAAGTTGAGGCCGTCCGGAAAGCCGGGTAGCCTTTCGGCAAAACGCTCTACCGGGCCAGCGACACCGCCTGCGGCTAGCGGGATGCGGAGCACGCGGTAGCCAGTAGTCTCGGCGACGTAGACGGCGCTGCCGTCTGGGGCTACGGCTACGCCGTTCGCAAACGCTAGGCTGTCGGCCACGACGGTGAGGGCCTTCGTGCGCGGGACGTATGCAAACAGGCGCCCCGTCCGGTCGTGGGCGAGGGCCGCCGCCAACACCTCGTCGATGCCCCAATGTCGGGTGGCCGAGGTGAAGTACACCGTCCCGTCGGGCGCAACGGCGAGGTCGTCTACCAGGCCTAAATCCTCGCCCTCGAAAGTATCGACGAGGCGCTCCAAGTGGCCCGCCTTGTCGGTCACCATCAAGCCTTGCATCGCGTCGGCGATATAGAGCCAGCGCTCGTCCGGACTGAAGGCCAACCCGAGCGGCCTGCCGTACGTGAGCGTGATCGGTCGCCAGTTCAAGGCCCCGCGCTCGAACACATACAGGTGGCCGTTGGCGATGCCGGTGTAGAGGTTGCCGAGTGAATCAATCGCGATGTCCTCCGGACCGTCACCGACCGTCGCCATGCGCACGATCGCATCTAGGCGCGCGTCGCGTGCCAAGCTCGGTGGTAGAGCAATAGCCGGCTCTGCCTCGAAAGCACGGAAGGGCGTGCGCACCGGCCAGAACACGAGGTAGGCCACTCCTAGCAAGGATAGCAGAAGTAGGATGTAACGGACGCGCATGCAGATCGGGAAGGTAGCTCTAAAGCATTGCACAATGCCACTAAGGCGGAGCGGTCGATGTACGTCATTGAGTGTAGGAAAAATTTCCTTTTTTTGCAGCGAACCGTGGTCGGTATCGTGTAGTTCAGCGTTTGAGCTCAGGGAGTTACCACCAGCGCGAAACATCCCAACCCCTCGCTAAAAGAAGTAGCGAAGGGTATGAAATTGTCCTGCCAACGGTGACTCAGGCGGAAGTTGACTTCGTTACAGTTGTGGATATACTTGGTCGCGCCCTGCCGTTCAACTATCAGACTACTGGCCTCGACTCCGGCTCTATAATCGAACTTACCCTTGCGGGACTTCCTATGGAGCAGCTGGCTTTCATTTCGGTCTACCACTCAGGGAACGTAACAACGTTGAAAATTAAACCATGAGCCGTAAAATAATTTCTTGGTGCCGCTACTCTGCCTTTGTATTATTTGTCTCGATAAGCTCGATTGCATGCGACCACGATGAGAATGTACTTGTCGACTACGCGCCATTTTACTGGCGGGCGCTCAACTTTGGACCACGGCTTCCCCCGGGCACACCATTTGTAAATTCTCCCGAGTATCGCGACTGCAGTGGTGGAGGATTTGGCTTCCATGGCGATGGCGAGGGCTGGTTCGAGGCGACGATCAACGGAGAAAGAGTCAAGGGTATAGCCTCGGCCGTGCCTCAAAGACCTCCCTTGAGCATGTTGCCATATGATAAAATTGCGATTGACTTTCTCATCTATGATTACGAATCTTGCAGTTCCTCCGCGGTATTGTGGACGATGCAATCGATTTCAAACAAATGAACTACCCGCAACTCTTAAATAACAGGTTACACCCGGAATATTTTTTAGATACAATTGGCTTAAGTAACTTTACTTACGGGAGCGATGATCAAATAGACAGGGAATACCTTGGAGACACCACAGCACTCCATGCACCAGCGATTCTCATTGACGAGATCCGTCTTAAGGATAGGATGGTTGGGGGCCGCATTGCTGGTCGGTATTTTCCCAATCCTGATAATTATGACCCCTATCGAGAGTATTATCCAGATTCACTAGTGATTGAAGAGATGATCTTTCAAGCGTCCTTCAACGAGTAGCACTGTGAACTGAGAATATTTGCAGTTTTCCCCTTCTTGCATTCAAATCCTACCCGAAGCAAGTAAATAAAGGTAACTTTTTGCATACATGCACCTACGCCGACA
Organism: Lewinellaceae bacterium; assembly: GCA_963837005.1. Taxonomy (GTDB): domain Bacteria; phylum Bacteroidota; class Bacteroidia; order Chitinophagales; family Saprospiraceae; genus CALDTK01. The sequence continues at coordinate 25,429 of CAWIMC010000018.1, read as the reverse complement.
CTACCGCCCCGGCGCCATCGAGATCGGCGTCGATGAGGCCGGACGCGGGTGCCTCGCCGGACCAGTTACCGCTGCGGCGGTGCTACTGTGGCCCGGCCGTCACTCGCCCCGCGATCTGAACGATTCGAAGCAGGTATTCCCAGAGCGCCGCGACGAAATGCGCACCTGGATCGAAGCCAATGCCTTAGCGTGGTCTGTCGGCTGGGCGAGCGCTCAGGAGATCGATACAGAAAACATTCTCCAGGCGACGATGACGGCGATGCATCGCGCCGTAGACGGCTTGCGCCAAAACCTGTTGCTCCAGCTCGAAGACCCGATGATTCGTGATTCGCTGCCCGGCGGTTTTGCCGAAAGGCTCATGACCACCGCGCCACAGCCGCTGTCCTTACTGATCGACGGCCATTATTTCCGGCCGTACCCAGCGCTGAAGCACGTCTGTCTGAAGAAGGGAGACGCCCGCTTTCAGAGTATCGCCGCCGCGAGTATTCTTGCCAAAACCCACCGGGACGCATTGATGCGCTCGCTACACGTGCGGCACCCGCAGTACGCCTGGGACAGCAACAAGGGCTATGGGACGCCGCCGCACCTGCGGGGAATCGCCACACACGGGCCAACGGAGTGGCACCGGCGGAGCTTTCGGGGGGCAAGCGGGTAAGATCAAAGTTCTGGTCCCCGAACGACTGCCGTGGGGGTAGGGCTGTGGGGATTCTGCATTGCAGGCGGCTACGAGCGGAGTAGCCGATAGATGAGGTTCCTATTTTCTGCTTGTTGCGAAGGCATCGCTGGGTCGAGAGGGCTCAGCTCGGGATCTCTGTGGTCGACCCCTGTGCGGCGCGCGCGGCAGAACCTCGAAAGTAGAAGTGCCTCTCACTTCCCTACGAGCAATTCTCCCGCCTCGCTCAAGGCCTTCCCCAGCGACGAGTACATCGCATCCCCATCGGCGGCGGCCACGGTGCGCTCGCCGAGGCGCTCTAGCGCTTTGCCGACTTTTCCGCCGTCGATGGTCGGCTTCTGGATCTCGGCACGGACTAGGGTGAGGTCTTTGACGAGGGCATCGCTACCGGCACGCTGTCCGAGGGCACTCGTGTACGCATCAATAACGCGAACGGCGGTAGCGATAGGAAGTTTGGTGAGGCCGCCGGCTTGCTGAATGCTGCGGAGTACCTCCGCGGGGTCGATCATCGGGGAGCCCGGCAGTCCACCGGCGTCGTCGAGCACGACGGGTTCGCGACCGAGTCCGGCCTCGGCGGGTGAGTCGGCCGTACGCGTGCCTCCGCAGGCGGCGAGTGACAAACAGCGCGAACGCGAATAGGGTAGTACCTTGGATCATGGGTGGGCGTTTGGTGATCGCAACGACGGAGTAGCGTTGTGATGTTCCCTTGGCCCCTAAACTAGTTGGCTTGCTCAGGCAGCGTGCCTTAGGGGGCGTTCACTTCTCTCGCAAACCTTTTCGGCCCAATAGTGGTATACTTATAGGCGGTCGGGGGGCGTTTCTTGCAGACGAGTGTTTGGCTCGTTTTGGCGAAAGCCGAAGCTTCTCCTGGTCATTACCCGACTACCCGTAACTACACGTCCGTGTCCCCGTGGGACACCTTATACCCCTACCGAGTTTGAAGACCCTGTTGCTCCTCGCGTCCCTCGCCACTGGCCTCATCTCTGCGGTGACGCTGTACCCCGCGCCCGACAACCCCGAAAAGGAGAAAGCGATCGTCTCGACGGCGATCAACGCGCTGTCTGGACTCCACTACGAGCCGCCGACCCTCGACGATACTTTTAGCGAGAAGGTGTATCGCCTGTATCTCGACCGGCTCGACGGGGCCCGCCGCTTTTTCACGCAGGAGGACATCAACGCCTTCGAGGCCCACCGGACCACGCTCGACAACGAGCTGCAATCGGCCGACCTCGCCTTCTTTAACATTACCGAGCAACACCTCACCACCGCGATGGCGCGCAGCCAGAAGATGTACCGTGAGGTGCTGGCCGAGCCGTTTGACTTTACGATCGACGAGCGGCTCGAACTCGACGGCGAGAAGAAGCCCTTCCCGGTCGACGAGGCCGGCCTGCGGGAGGCCTGGCGCAAAGCCCTTAAGTGGGAGACGATGACGCGCCTCAACGACAAGCTCGAGCAACAGCGAAAGGCCGTCGAGGGCGGCGATAAGGACGTGACAAAGGCCGAGCCCCTGAGCGCCGCCGACGAGGAAGCCCTCGAAGAAGAGGAAGCCTTTGACGAAGAGCCAGATGACCTTATCGGCAAAACGCAAGCCGAGCTCGAGGCCGATGCCCGCAAGGCGGTGCTCAAGAGCTTCGACGAGTGGTACGAGCGCATGGGCAAACTCAAGCGCGCTGATCGACTCAGTGACTACCTCAACACCATCACCAGTGTTTACGACCCACACACCGGCTATTTTGCGCCTGTCGAGAAGGAGAATTTCGACATCGCGATGGCCGGTAAGCTCGAGGGCATCGGTGCCCGCCTTCAGACCGACGGCGAGTTCACTAAAGTGACCGACATCGTCGTGGGCGGACCAGCCTGGAAAGGCAAGGAACTCCAGGAGAAAGACGTCATCACGAAGGTCAAACAAGAGAACGAGGAGGCCGTCAACATCGCCGGTATGAACCTCAACGAGGTGGTCTCGATGATTAGAGGCCCCAAGGGCACCCTCGTGGAACTCACCGTGCGCCGCGTGGACGGTTCTATTCAAGAAGTCGTCATCGAGCGGGACATCGTCGTGCTCGAGGAGGGGTTTGCGAAATCTCTGATCCTCGACACCGAGGAGGGGAGCAAGGTGGGCTACATACGTCTACCTCGCTTTTACGCCGACTTCGAAGATGACGAGGGCCGCAGTTGCGCTCGGGACGTGCGCACCGAACTGGAGAAGCTCAAAACAGAAAACGTGTCGGGTGTCATCCTCGACCTCCGCAACAACGGTGGTGGATCGCTGCGGGACGTGGTCGATATGACAGGCCTCTTTATTGAGGAAGGCCCGGTCGTGCAGGTCAAAAGCCGCGGACGTGCCCCGGAAGTTTTGGAAGACGAGGACCGTAAGGTGCAGTACGACGGCCCGCTCGTAATTATGGTTAACGAGTTCTCGGCCTCGGCGTCGGAGATTTTGGCGGCAGCCTTGCAGGACTATGGCCGTGCCGTGATCGTGGGTAACACCACCTTCGGCAAGGGCACCGTACAGCGCTTTATCGATCTCGACGTGGCCCTGCGAGGCGCGAGTGACGTAAAGCCACTGGGCAATCTCAAGGTGACGACACAGAAGTTCTACCGCGTCAACGGCGGTTCGACGCAACTGGAGGGCGTCACGCCAGACATCAAGTTGCCGGACAGCTACGCCTACCTAGAGACGGGCGAGCGTGAGAACGACTACCCGATGCCGTTCGACAAGATCGCTCCGGCTCGGTATAAGCGTACCCCGGCCTACACCGCCAAGCTCGGCGAGGTCCGTGATCGCAGCGAGACGCGCACCAAAATGGACCCGGCCTTCCAGGCGATCGACCAGTACGCCAAGGACCTCCGCGCCGAGCGCGACGAGACCGAAGTGAGCCTCAACCTGGAGAGCTTCACCCGCGACCAAAAGGAGCGCAACGCCGAGAGCAAGAAGTTCAAGGACCTCTTTACGACCGTCGAAGACCTAAAAGCCGACAACCTGCGTCTAGACAAGCTCCAGATGGAGAACGCCGACGAAGGCAAGATGAAGCGCAACCAGGACTTCATCGATCGTGCTCGGAAGGACGTGCATCTGTATGAGACGGTGTTGATCTTGAATGATTTGATCAAGACGGACGTGCGGGTGGCGGAGCGGCGGTAATGCGGGCGATCCCGTCCACGTGGGAAGCAGTGACGAGCTTTGAGGACCTCTGCTTCGCGCCTCATTTGATATGGGGTAGGAGCTTAAGCGAGGTCCATACAAAGCTTGGGTCAAGCTTCACAAGCTCCGAACTTCGCGAGGGCGTCGGATGGAAACTCATTTTCGAAGATCGGTTCGTATCTTGTTCAACGGGTTCGTCTCGGCATGGGCGGGTGCCGTACTATAAGATTTCTAGTGGACGCGTAGGAAAGCTCAAAGTCGTTGGAGCGGGTTATCTTCCTACCTTTGAGGATAATTCCATCTTAATCTACGCAGAGCGATAAGATATGCAAACGATTGACGCCAATGCCAGGTTAGGCCTAGCCGTAGATGTGTTAAAACACCTCGGCGGCCACATTCCCTCTTATACCGAACTCCGAGACGATGATCTAGACTTTGAAGAACTCGAGGGAGATTACGTCAGCTTCCTGCACCCAACTTTCGTAGATCAGCTACTATCCGACGGACTTATAACCGCGCAGGACCGGGCACAACTGGTAGCCTTACGCGACTTGCTCACTTTTGCAGACACCGGTAGCGACGATGTTCCCTGGGGAAGCACAGCATTCAGAACGCGAAGCTTCTGGCGCCCCGTGCACGCTCTAGCCGCCGAGGCGTACGCTTCTCTATCAGAGGCCAGTGTACGACAAGCAGTGATTGGTTAGTGTCGATCGCAGCAGAGATCAAAACACCTTTTCGTAAAGCTCTTTTTTCACCCCGTCACTCGTCACTCGATCCTCGAGGATCTCGAACACATTTTTCTTGATCGTATGCGCGATGTCCCCAGTAGGTAGGTCGTTGCAGTCGAGTCCGAACGGATCTTCTATCTCCTCGCCGAGCAGCTCCACACCTAACAGCGCAAAGGTGATAAACATGCCAAGCGGCACCGCCAGCCACGCGAAGCCTCCGGCGAGGACGAAAGGCAATAGGCTTACGTAAATCGTGATAAAAATCTTGAGATACACCGCGTAACTGAAGGGGATCGGCGTCTTTTTGATTCGCTCGCAAGCGCCGAGTATGTCTAGGAGACTTTTGTGCAAAGGAGCTAGATTAATAAAATCCGCATTCGAGATCTCACCGTTGGCGTGCGCGTTGGAGAGGCGTTGGTAGATGCGACGAGCTATGAGGTTGGGGACGTGTTGTGCTTTCGCAAAACGTTCGCGCTCGACCTCACTCAGGTAGATGAGGTCATCGAGGTTGGTGCCGCCGCGAAGGTGTTCGACGAAGGCCAGGCAAAAATTAGAGATTTGCTTCCCGAAAAAGCGCCGCACCTCGTCGTCGGACTGCGGGAACGCCGCGTGGACGTAAATGGCTAGGTTGCGGCAGTTGTTGACCAGTGCGCCCCACTGCTTGCGGCCCTCCCACCAACGATCGTAGGCGGTGTTGGTCCGGAAGACGAGCAAAATGGACAGTACGAGTCCGAGCAGCGTATACACCGTCGTATCGACCATGACCACGGCCATCGCTTCGAAGGCCCGAAGGAGATAGACCATTGCCGCGCTGTACAGACCTGCCCAAAGCGTCCAACGTAGGATACGCTGCATAGTGTAGGAAGCCCAGAAGTGGCGGATGTCGCCGAACCAGTTGTCGTTGGTTTTATAGAGAATCATACGTAAAATCTCTGTTTCACAACTTTCAAAACATATTGAAACCAAGGCGTCTGCACGGCGTTTTGCAGACATGCGCCCCTACCTCCAACGCCCGAGTGTCGAGTTTTGCCGAAAGGCGCTAAATGCCCTCACCGGTAAGCCGCTCACGTACTGGGAGCGCGGTGCTACCGACTGGAAGCGGATGCCACAAGGATACGCTCACGCGACCGACCGAGTAACCTTGGGTCATGGCGACGAGGTGTGGGCTTTCGCCAAAACAGCGTTAGCCAATTGGGATTGCTACCCGCAGGAGCCGTGGATTGGTCTAAGTGAGTACCCTCCGATAGAGGTCGGGCAGCAAGTCATGGTCCTCTTCGAGATCGCCGGGCTTTGGTGGACGAGCCCGTGCCGTATCGTCTACGTCATCGACGAGCCGCATCGCTACGGCTTCGCATATGGCACGCTGCCGGGACACGTAGAGAGCGGCGAGGAACTATTTCTGGTGGAGCGTGATCCTATGACAGGCGATGTCCACTACGAGATTCGGATGATGGCAAATGCAGCCAATCCGCTGGCGAAGCTCGTGCCGCCTGTCGTGAAGGCCATGCAACAGCGTTTCCGCAAAACGTCCATGCGGCAGATGGTGGCAGCAGTTGAACCACAGTTGCAAGCAACTAAACTCAGTGCGAACGCAATGGCGCACAGACGCGATGCCCGCCCCAGGACGGTCTAGACTCAAGTCCCCCTAGACCCTAGACCCCCCCCCTTTCACATTTGGAAGCCTTCCATAGAGAAGCCGACGACTCGGAACTCCCCATTTTCTAAGGCTAGTTGGCTAAGGCCCGGACCTTCGTAGGTGTGCTCCTCGCCAGTCTTGTCGGTGACGCGGTACTCGCAGCCGAAATGGAAGTAAATGGCGCCGTCGGGTCCCTTCACCGGTTTACCGGTCCCGAATCCGACGGGGACGATCTTTGTCCACTGCTCCTTCCAGCGCCGGATGCTTTGGAGTGCCTGGGCCTTGGTGGCGACCTGCATGCCGTCGCGGCAGGTGTGTGCGAGCCACTCTCCCGTAAAGGCGGCGTCCGGGTCGAGAAGATCTTCGAGGAATTGCGTCGTGACCGTGGCCATGTGGTTGGGGGAGTCCGAGCGTACCTGATCATACATCACGGCAATCACGTGGCGTTTTTGCAGATCACCGTCGGTGGGGCCTTGTTTGGGCGGCTCTGGGATAGTGTGTTTCACGAAGTCTGTCGTGAGGAAGCGGTAGAAACCAGCCTCGTTCATCCACTCCGGCTGCTCGGTGTAGACTCCCGCCCTAATAAAGGTGTCCAATAAGAGCTTATTCGCTCGCTCGAACTGCCGCGCCTTCGCCATTCCGGCGGCCTGCTTCTCGACCTTGCGGCTCAAGAACTTGCTGATCGGCACGTAAGTCTCCTTTCCACCGCTCTCGATGGCCTGGATGCGCTGCAGAAACTGGGCCTCCATCGCAGGCGTAAACGCCCCATCTGCATCCTCGCCGAAGCCGAACATGGCCCCGTGGTCGGATTCGAGTTGCGCCTTGGTGAGTTCGTTTTGGAGGCGGAGGCGCTCATCGGGGGTGAGGTCGTCGGTCGGCATGGTCGGAAGGTAGGGTGGCGACACCGTAACGCGGCACGTGCTTACCTTCGGGTCATGACCAAGGCCGTAGACCAGGACGCCGTCGAGCAACTGCTCCACCGCCACGACGCCGAAGAGATCGTTTCCGCAGTCCAAGAGAAGATTGCCGCGGAGCAACGCCGCCGCGAGGAGTTCTACGAGTGGCTCGACGAGGATAAGAAGGCCGAGTTCATCGACGGGGAGATCGTTGTGCACTCGCCGGTGATGAAGCGGCACGCGGATGCGACGCTTTTGCTTACCTCCCTTCTGTCGCCGTACTCAAGGATTAAGCAGATTGGGTACGTCGGGAGCGAAAAGCTGCTCGTGCGTTTGAAGCGCGATGACTTCGAGCCGGATGTCGCTTTTTGGTTTGCCGACCGGGCGCGCGCTTTTACGGAAGATCAACTCTTTTTCATCGCGCCCAACTTTGTGGCCGAAGTGCTGAGCAAGGGGACAGAGGATATCGACCGAGGCCGAAAATTTATTTCTTACGCCGCTAATGGCGTCGATGAATACTGGATAGTTGACGCAAAAGCGAAAAGAGTGGAGTGCCACGATTTACAGCCTGATGGTACCTATCTCTTACGCGAAACGGTCGGCCTGAGTGAGCAGCTTATTAGCACTGCAATTCAAGACTTTTCTGTGCCCTGTCTGGCTATATTCGATAGCGAAGCCAACCTCGACGCCCTCGACGAGATTATGTCATTGCGTCGCAAGCGTAAATAGTAAGACCCTCGGATGGCTACACGCTCTTCCGCGGAATCAGAAAACTGAACTTCCCAATGTTCTTCAACGCAATGCCCGTTCCACGCACGACAGCGCGAAGCGGATCTTCGGTCACGTGTACCGGGAGCTTCGTCTTTTGGCTCAGGCGCTTGTCCAGACCGCGCAGGAGTGCACCACCACCAGTAAGGTAGAGGCCCGTCCGGTAGATGTCGCTGGCCAGTTCCGGCGGCGTTGTCTCCAGCGCTTTGAGCACCGCGTCCTCGACTTTCGAGATGGACTTGTCGAGCGCCTGCGCGATCTCCTGATAATTCACCGCAATCTGCCGTGGGATGCCGGACATCAAATCGCGCCCGTTGATCGCGTAGTCCTCCGGTGGATCTTCGAGCACGTGAAGTGCCGACCCGATGTGGATCTTGATTTGCTCGGCCGTACGCTCGCCGATGAGGATGTTGTGCTGGCGCTTCATGTACGACATGATGTCGGACGTGAACTCGTCGCCGGCGATGCGGATCGACTGGTCGGCCACGATGCCACTCAACGCGATGACGGCGATCTCGGTCGTCCCGCCCCCGATGTCGATGATCATGTTGCCGATCGGTTGCTCGACGTCGATGCCGATACCGAGCGCGGCGGCCATTGGCTCGTGGATCAGGTAGGTCTCCTTGGCATCAACGTGGTCGGCAGACTCGAACACGGCGCGCTTTTCGACCTCGGTGATGCCGGACGGGATGCAGATCACCATCTTCATGTGCGAGAAGAGGCTGCGCTTGCGACCGATCATGTTGATCAGTCCCTCGATCATCGCCTCGGCGGCTTGGAAGTCGGCGATCACACCGTCCTTCAGGGGCCGGATGGTTTTGATGTTGTCGTGGGTCTTCTCGTGCATCTGCATCGCCTTGTGCCCGACGGCGATCGTCTGGTTGGTGCGTCTGTCGACGGCCACGATTGACGGCTCATCGATCACGATGACGCCGTCCTGAATGATAAGCGTATTGGCGGTTCCCAGGTCGATGGCGAGTTCCTGGGTAAAAAAGCTGAAGAAGCCCATGTAAGGTGTGGAGGTAGAAGGGCGGCAAAGGAAACACAAAGATGTCGGACGGACGCGCCTTTGGGGGCGCGTGTGGGGTGTTGGGGGCTTTAGTTTTCCCGACGGTCGGATTGGGGGCGGACGGACCTCCGCGCCGTGGGGCCGAGCGCTGGCGCTTTGTCGTACTTGTGGAGTGATCGGTGCCGCGGGGTTTGGTTTTGGCGAAAGCCGCCCGCCGAGCCGCGGTCCAAAATCCGCAACTGGGGGCCGGCTTAGTTGCGATATCCGCAACTGTCGTCTCCCAGCGCCGCGGCGACCTTTACTGAATACTGAACGCTACAATCGATCCACGATGAATCTTTCACGCTACGCATCGCTACTCCTCTGCCTGACTGCAGCCGTGGGGCTTTCGCCAAAACTTATCGCGCAGGACGCTGCCTGGCGTTACGTCGGGGACCTCGGTGTCTACCTCTCCGAACCGGTCTTCGGGTCCTGCGGCGAAATCTACGCCGAGAGCGGGGACCGGGTCTACGTCAGCGATGATACCGCCCGCACCTGGCGTCTCGCCTTCGCGCCGCGCGATGGCGTGAGCTACGTAGCGCTATTGCGCACGTCGACGGGACTGCGGCTCCGTATTCGCGACGGGGATAAGTCCTTCATCCACCCACTCGGCTGCGACAAAGACTTCGGCGATGTCGTAGAGGTGCGGGAGCCTTACCCGTGTGCCGGTCGCGATTATGAGTTAAACGCAGTATACTCGGTCGGTGGCCGGGACTACGTCGTTGGCTTCGATTCTATCCGTCCGGATGGCGCCGTCGCCCGGCGCCTCGTCCCGATTGACCGCGGTAGATTCACCGATACGCTCGGCGGACCGGGACCGACCTACGCGCTCTCAGAGTTCGCCGTTGGCGGTGCGCCGAGCCTCCATTTTGCCGGGTGGCCGTTCCGAGTCGACACGGTACAGCCGCGCTTCGACAAGCCCGTCGGTACGGCCGAGCTTATCTACAGTAATACCGTAAGCCTTAGCGTCGTCGAGACCTTGGTAACGGTGTGGCGTCGCGCAAACAGTGAGGAAGGATTCGTCTTCGCGCGGCGCGTTTTGCCGAAAGGCGAATGGGAGATACAACAAATCGATGCCGGTCGTATCGTTTCTATCCAGGACGAGGGCGCGCCCTCACTCGCGATTGTCCTCAAAAATAGAGTTTGGTTCAGTGCGGACGCTCGATTGCTTTCACTAAAACCTACGCTCATTTTTCCGCAGGGATTTACGCCAAAACGGTATAATTTTAATTTGAATAGTGATGGATTATCAGCCGTCTCTGTGGCGGGCTTTCGCGAATTTTCGATTGTCTCGACCGAAGGTATCTATAGTTCCATTGGTGCGCTCGATGTAGATGGTGTTCAGGCCCTTTTGGTGACGCAAGAGAATGAACTGCTCGCTATGGAGAGCGCCAACGTTTGGTATTCCTTCGGTGAAGCTTCCCCGGGCACAGCACCCTCAAGATTAAACCTCGCCGATGGTATTACTATCCGCAGCGACACCGTCGGAGCGAACGTCTACCGCCTCGTCCTCGATGGCGCCAGCGGCATCCTGCTGCGCGATAGCGTCGGGCGCACCGATACAGTGGCCCGCGGGGTCGACTACGCGACATATCGTCTGCTCGGAGATGGACCAACTACCCGGATAGTAGCTGGGATATACGATAACCAGGTCCTCGAGAATAATACGCTGCGCGATCCACCGGGAAAGCTAAGACTATTTACACTCGACATCATCGGCACGGATACCCTCATTATTAGCAGCCGAAGGATTGTCCTGGGGAGCGATCCGGCCGGCACCCCGCTCACGTTCCCGAAGTTACCGACCGATGCCGTCGCTGTGCCACGGGTGTATCAACACCATGGTATGTTCTACGTTGCTTTCTTACCGCGGAGCTACTCCCCAGTGCACACGCGTTTGTGGGCCTACACCGTCGATCCCAAAACACGCGACGTAACGCTCGTCGCCGGGGGGAGCAGCCGCTCTTATACCTTCCCAACGCTCATTCAGCTCGAGGACGCGGTGCACATTGCCCGGGGTAGCCAGTCACCCACCGGATTTACCGGCGCCTGGGGCGTGCCGGGCCTCCCTACCCGGACGTACTTCGGGGGCGTCGCGGACTGTCGTCGGCGCGGTGCGGAGGAGCCTCTGCTAAGTGTCGCTTACGGCTCGGGTTTCCGCAGTTTCGCACGGCTCGACGATCGCCTCGTCATCGCGGGTGACAACGGGATCTTTATCTCCGAGGCCGCTTGCGTACCTCCGGCTCTGGAGCGCCGCGAGGTATGTATCACGTTGGGTGACTCCCTCGATGTCGGTGGCTACGTGGTTAGGAGCAGCGGAGCTTATTTAGGGGCCGACTCGCTCGGCGTCTTCTGTGAGGCCCCAGTTCAATACGAGGTGTTCGTCGATGGTGAGACCTTGGCAGACACGACGAATTACAGTGTTTGTATTGGGCCGATGATTACCGTGAATAGTAAATCGCTAGGTTTTACGGAGCCGGGGACCTACACCGTGCGAGATACGATCAAGAATCAAGTTTTGGGCTGTCGCTACTTTCGCACGGCCACGGTGGAGGTATCGGTCACGGATACGCTGCGGCGCGATACCGTGGCGCGGCTCGGAGACACCATCTACGGCATCCGCGTGGAAGGTATCGGCCAAGAGATCGGGACCTACCGCCGGGTTGACGGTACGGAATGTAGGGGGTATGTGTTGCTTACGGTTACGCGGGTGGTGGATGTAGAAGCTTTTGCTGAGCTTCAGTTTACGCGCGTTTATCCAAATCCAGTAACCTCTACGCTCCGGATTGATGGCCTGCTCACGGACGGCGTCGCTACTATGATCGTCGTCCGGGATTTGCTCGGGCGCGTGGTCGTGCCGATGCAGACGAGCGCGGGCGTTGACGAGGTGTCGTTGGACTTGTCGATGCTTGCGGGCGGGGTGTACTTGGTGCAGGTGACTCGGCCGGAGGGCTCGCGGGTGTGGAAGGTGCAGCGGGAGTGAGGGGGCTCGCTACTTGGGGCTCATTAATTCGTTCCATGCGCTTTGGCCCGCGGCGGTTGCGCGCGGAGCGCGTCGAACCGATCGCCGCGGGCCAAAGCGCACGGAACCTGAATTGAAGCGAGTGGCTACTTTCGCTGCCACATGATTCGTTTTCGTGATTGGTTCGCAGGGCTCACGGTCGGCTTCGGCTTACTCGCTGGCGCTTTCCTCTCCGGCTGCCAGCCCAAGCCACCCATCAACGTCCTACTCATCGTCGCCGACGATATGGGCTGGGGCGACCTTTCCCTGCACGGCAATCCGAACGTCCGCACGCCGCACCTCGATAGCCTTGCGCACTCCGGTATCGAGTTTACCGACTTTTACGTTTCGGCCATTTGCTCACCGACGCGCGCGGAGCTGTTTACTGGCCGACATGCTTTGGGCCTCGGGGTCACCGGACCGGAAGCCGGGGGCGAGCGACTCGACACGAGCGCCGTGGTGCTGCCGGAGGTTTTGGCGAAAGCCGGCTACCGCAGTGGCCTCTTCGGCAAGTGGCACAACGGACAGCAGCCACCCAACCACCCCTTGAGCCGCGGGTTCGAAAAGTTCTTCGGCTATACCGAGGGTCACTGGGCGAGCTACTTCGACGCCCCTATGCTCGAGGACGGCGAAGTCTACCTCCGCGGGAGTGGCTACCTGCCCGACCAACTTACCGACAAGGCGATCGCGTGGATGGCGAGCGGAGACACGCGGCCGAGCTTTACGGTGCTGAGCCTGCCCACACCGCACTCTCCGATGCAGGTCCCGGACCGCTGGTTCGACGCTGTGGCCAAGCGACAGCTCGATAGTCTCGGTAACGGGCAGGGCGAAGAAGATCCGGTGTTTACGCAGGCGGCTCTCGCGATGGTCGAGAACATCGACTGGAACGTGGGGCGCTTGCTGAGAGCTTTGGATTCATTGGGCTTGCGCCAAAACACGCTCGTCGTCTTCATGAGCGACAACGGTCCGAACAACTGGCGTTGGAACGCGGGTATGCGTGGCCGTAAAGCCTCCGTCGACGAGGGCGGCGTGCGCTCCCCTTTGTTCGTGAGTCTGCCGGGCCGCATCGACGCTGGCCAAACAGACGCTTCGCCGCTGAGTGTGCGCGACCTCTTCCCGACCTTGTGCGACTTCTTGGGCATAGCACAGGACGGTAAGGCGCTCGACGGGCGCAGTTTTGCCGAAAGGCTCACGGACCCAGACGCCACTATTGCCGACGTGCCCATCGTACGGGCGTGGCGTGAGAAGACCAGTGTCCGCCTTGGGCGCTATCTCCTCGATGACGAGGGCCACTTGTACGACTTAATTAGCGACCGAGGCCAGCAAGTCGACATCCGTGAAGACTTCACCTCAACTGCCGATAGCTTGGAGCAGACGCGGGCCGACTTCCGCTTTGCGATCGGGGAACGAAACGCTGGTGAGCCGCGTCCATTCCTCGTTGGTCACCGAAGCCAGCGCAGCACTCACCTCAGCGCCGGGGAGGCCACCGTCACTCGTGGTGTCTCGCCGAGCAACCGATATCCGAACAGTCGTTACCTGACCGGCTGGCGCGATACCTCCGCTGCGGTGCGCTGGCCTGTTCATGTATTGCGGTCGGGGAAGTACGCAGTAACGATTTGGTATGCGCTCGATTCAACGGAGGCGAACGTGGAAGTGCAGTTCCGCCAGGAGGGTAGCGGCGGCGCGACGGCGTGGACGCAGGTACCCGTCAACGCGCAGCCCCTCCTCGGCGCTTCGCAAGACCGGGTGATCCGCGACGAAGGGTACTATAAGGATTGGCTCCCCACCGATGTCGGCCGACTCGACCTATTGGAGGGCCCGGATACGCTTGCGTTACGCTGCGTCGTGCGCGGGGCCAACGGGGTGGCAGTCGCTGCTGCAAAGAAGGGGGTAGAGCTTCGCAGCATTGAGGTCCGCTATGCACAGGCCAACTAGGCTGCGAGGCGGTACAACTCAGCAGTGGAGTAGTGGTAGTGAGGTAGTAATTAAACGCTCGCCGCGCTGCGATTGCGGGAGTCGCTTTAGATTTCCCCCATGCCCAACCGATATACCACTATCCTCTGCTGCCTGCTCCTGGCCGCCCTCGGCTGCAGCGCCCAACGCCAGACGAGCACCCCCGCCACCGATCCATCGTCCAACCAAACCACCAATCAACCGTCCAACCAAACCACCGAACAACCCTCCCCCCAGCGCCCCAACGTCATCTTCATCCTCACCGACGACCACCGCTACGACGCGATGGGTTTTACCGGAAGGTTCAAAGGCCTGGAGACGCCCGCCCTCGACGAAATGGCGCGCGACGGTCGTCACTTCGCGAATGCCTTCGTGTCGACGAGCCTTTGTAGCCCGAGCCGCGCATCCATCCTCACGAGCCAGTACGCGCACGAGCACAAGGTGGTCGACAACTCTTCTTTCGCAGATACGACGCTGCAGTTCTTCCCAATGGAGCTACAGAAGGCCGGCTATCAAACAAGTTTTTTCGGGAAGTGGCACATGGGAGAAAGCAGCTCGAAGCGCCGGCCGGGCTTCGACCGCTGGGTGAGCTTCCGGGGGCAGGGAACTTACTACGGCGTTACCCTCAACGAGGACGGCGTCGAGGTCGAGTATCCGGACACGACTTACACCACAGACCTGCTCACGCGGCTCACGCTCGAGTGGGCGCGGGAGCAGCAGGGCAAGCCTTACTTCGCCTACCTGAGCCACAAGGCCGTCCACGCGGAATTCCAACCGGCCCAGCGCCACCTCGGGACCTACAAAAACCTGCCGATCAGCTACCCGCCCACGATGTGGCCGCCGACCCCCGAGCAGCTCGCCGAGACGCGTGCGCTCTGGGACCAGGCGCCGCTGAGCGCGCCCCCGATGCCGGCCGATGCCTTCGCACGTGCCAAGGCGATCGACTACGACTACGCCGACGTGCCGCTGTGGGTCAAGCGCCAACGTCACTCCTGGCACGGGGTGGACTTTATGTACAATTCGCAAATCCCCTTCGACAGCTTTTACGTCGCCTACCTAGAGGCCTTGCGGGCCGTGGACGAAAGCGTGCGCGATGTGCTGGCTTTCGCCAAAACCGAGACTGCCGCGGGTCGTCCGACGGTGGTGATGTACATGGGCGACAACGGCTTTAGCTTCGGGGAGCACGGCCTGATCGACAAGCGCCACGCCTACGAGGAGTCGATGCGGGTCCCGATGTTGGCGTGGGGACCCGGCATCGTGAAGCCAGGCAGGAGCGAGGAGTTGGTGCAGAACGTGGACATCGGTCCGACGGTGTTGGCCCTGGCCGGTGCTCCGCAACCCGCGCACTACCGTGGCGTCTCGATGGTACCCCTGATGCGCGGCGAAGCGCCGGCCGACTGGCGCAAGAGCGTGCCCTACGAGTACTACTGGGAGCGGGCCTTCCCGCAGACGCCAACGGTCCACGCGATGCGCGGCGATCGCTACAAGTACATTCGATATAATGGCATCTGGGACCGCAATGAGTTCTACGACGTGATCGCGGACCCGCACGAGGCGAATAACCTGATTGCAGAGCCTGCGATGCAGGACACGATCCGTGGGATGGCAGCAAGTCTGTGGCGGTGGTTGGGCACCACCGATGGTGATTTGATGCCGCTGAAGCCGACGCCGGGGAAGCAAGGGGGGCAGGAGTGGTACGGGGCGGAGGAGTATTGAGGGGATGAGGAGAGGGGGGGCGCGTGCGGGGGCGCGACTGGGGGGCTGAGCTTGGGGGGCCTGGCCCGCGTCGCGTCGCTGCGCTCGGCTCCTTGGGACCAGGTAGGAGGGCGGCGGACCTGTGGCCCGCTTGGGGGGGCTGGGCTTGGGGGGCCTGGCCCGCGTCGCGTCGCTGCGCTCGGCTCCTTCGGACCAGGTAGGAGGGCGGCGGACCTATGGCCCGCTTGGGGGAGCTGGGCTGGAGCCTTTACTTAGGCGGTACGGGTGGTCTGGAAGTGGGCAGGTGCATGGGGTCTACTAGCAAGTACTCGTCTTTGTAGGTGACGCCGTGCTTGCGGAGGAGGGCTTTGTATTCGGTGAGGAACCTTTGCTTTTCGTGGTGCTCGTGCTGGTCACGGATGTAGTTGCTGATTTTGTCAACGTCCCAGCGGGAGACGGAGAAGAGGGCGCCGCCGCTCTGCCAGGCGAAGCCGGGGTGCATCCACTTCTTGAAGTCACGGCTGCTATTGGTCTTAAGTTGATCCAGCAACACACATATAGGGTCAGTAATGCCGAGTCGGAAGAAGGTGTGTATGTGGTCTGGACGGCAATAGGTCTCGATGGGGCCGTGCCCGCGTGCCGCGAGTGTGTTTATAATAAACGCTTGGGCTCGCCCGCGGTGCTCTTCCGTAATGAGGGCCTCTCGATACTTGGGAGAAGTAACGTAGTGGAGGTAAACCTTGGCATATGTGTTTGGCATGTCGTGAATATGCTACACATACTCGGGTTGATTCCCTAGAGAAATGAACCACGGAGCCTTGACGCGTCAGGCACCCTAGCCTAGCAGCATTTTTTAACTATCCGTCACTCAGTTGTCGAAGGCCTCCCCAGCGGGCCATAGGTCCGCCGCTCTACTACGGGGTCCGTCGGCATCCGCGATCAGCGGATGCCGACGGGCCCCGCCCCCCAGCCGGCCCCCCCAGCCGGGCCCCGCCCCCCAAGCAGCCCCCGCCCCCCAAGCAGCCCCGCCCCTACCGCCACAGCGGCACCACGTACTTCACCTCCACACGGAAAGAGTTTGACCCGAAGTGATCCTTCAGCTTTAGCTCCCGCAAACCCTGCGGCGTCCTGTATTCGAAAGTCCCACCACCAAAGGTGCGCGTCGTATAGTTGACGCCGACCTCAAAGCGTTGCCCGCCAGAGAGTCCAAAGGCATACCCGCTCGCGAGATCGAGGCCGCGCACCGTGCCCTCGGCTTGCGTTGTATACCGGTCATACCGTGGCCCACTGGAGCTGAACAGGATATTGAGCAGCAACCCGAGACCACTCGTCGCGCCACCGCCGGTACGCGGTTCGGTCGGGCGGGCGAACTTCGAGTCCGCCTCGACTTTGTAGCCCTGTTGTACGACGCCGATGCCGCCGTAGAAGCCCGTGTGCTCGGGACCGCTGTATATCTTGAGGCGCAGCCCCAGCATCGCTTTGCCCTGTAGGGTGCCCTCGGTAATACCGGCAGGTAGGGACGCACCAGCGGCACCGCGCAGATCGCGCGACCAACCCCCGCCGCCCAATCCAGCCTCGATGCTCACGTTGGCATGCGGATTGAACCGAAGGCCGAGGTCGCCGGAGATCAGGTTGGAGCCGAGGCCGGCGGCTGTCGCGAGTTCGATCACGCCACTCGCGCTCGGCTGCACGACTTCGGTCTGGGCGAGGAGGGCGAACTGGAGGAGCGTTGCCGCAAAACCGATAAGGAAGCGGCGGGTGAATGGCGAAAGTTGAAGCGTTGGCATGGTCTAGTTCCTTTTGGTACGGCAAAGGTGACCAGCTCCGGAACCGGGCCTGTGGCAATCTCCGCAACTTCGATATGGCCGAGTTGCGAATCCCGAACATCGTACCAGCGGCCTGGTTAGGGATTGGTTGTCATCTTCTGCGCTTATGCCTCGCTCGCTTATTATTCTTCTGGTCATCCTTATCATCGATCAGGTCAACTCCGGGATGATGCAGCCGATCCTACCGCTACTATTCACCGATCCCGAATCACCGGCGCTCATGATCGGCAAGGCCGACGCCGAAACCACGGGCATGATCCTGATCGCGGTGATGGGGGCCGCCTACGCGGTGCCAGCCTTCTTCATGCAGCCTATCATCGGGCAGTTGGCGGATCGCTACGGGCGACGGCCGCTCTTGATTGCCTCGTTCGTGAGTTCTACGCTTTCCTTCTTTGTCTTCGCCGCGGGCATCAGCCTCGGCATGGTGTGGCTGGTCATTGTCGGGCGAGTCATCGACGGACTAGCGGCGGGCAACATGCTCGTCGCGCAGGCCTCGGTGGCGGACGTGAGCGAAGAGGAGAGCCGCACGCAGTACTTCGGATTCTTGACTGCGGCACTCTCGCTCGGCTTCGTCGTAGGGCCTTCGCTCGGGGGCTACCTCGGGAGTCCAGAGACGGGGGATTGGGCTGGGCCGGCCACGGCGTTCTACGTCTCCGGAGCTGCGAACGCCATTATCGTCATCGCCTTTGCGTTCCTCTTCAAGGAGACCCTCAAGGACAAGGACCGCAGTGAGGGTGAAGGCTTCGAGTTGGCGCGCTCTTTCAAGAATTCGAAGGAAGCTTTTCAGGATAAAAGTCGCCGACCGTACTATCTCATTCTGCTGTGCTACATCGCGGGCTACACCTTCTTCACGACCTTTTACTCGGTGGTGCTAGAGGAGGATCTCGAGATGGACGCCCAACAAACGGGCTACTTTTTCTCTGCGTTGGGACTGGCGCTGATGGTGGTGCAATTGCTGCTCGTCAAACGCTTCGAGGATTGGTTTGGCCCGCGCAAATCACTGTGGCTGGCGATGTTCACCGTCGGCGGGGCGGTGCTGCTGATGGGACTGGCGCAGGAGCCTTGGATGGCCTACGCCGGGATTATTCCGTTTGCGCTGGCAGCGGGACTGATCGACCCCATGATTATGTCGCTGCTCAGCAAGTCGGCCTCCAATTCCGAGCAAGGGCGTATCCAAGGCGTGCGGGGCAGTGTAGACTCGCTCGGACGGACGTTCCCGCCGTTCCTCGCCGGCCCACTGGCGGCAGCCGGGGCGGCCAACTGGGCGGTGCTCGCGGGGGCAGGGGTGATGGTCGTTGGCGGGGTTGCGGCGCTACGGTTACTGGCTGAGACAGATCAAGATGGCCAGGACGATCCGGAGCAGCGGGACTCGGGCGACGGGGATGACGACGGGCCGCGCGTGGTTCGGAAGCAGGGGTTAAGCCCAGAGCCGGCGTGCGATAGCCCAGAGGGGTGAGTGGGTAGCATCTCACGCGAAGGGTTTTGGCGAAAGCTGAGCTAGGCAACCCTGGCTACGATTAGTGTTGCCGGAACAATTGTGATCTACCAAGCTCGCACAGCCGGACCTACGATAGCCGTGATGCGCGACTGCGTCACTTTAAACTCGATTGGAGGGTTGCCATTTTCGCGGCACAGTCGCTAGATATATTGCATCGCCCGATCCGAAGCGCTGGACCCCGGTCTCCTTCGAGTTGGACATGTCGTTCGCGAACGCACATACAGACTTTCGTGCCTTCTTCCCAATCTCTTTGGTCCAAGTTGACTTTCGTTCGGGGCGCTCCGACTCCCGAGCCGCGATGAGGTTTTTAACCTCTGCTTCTGTATAGCGACTCATGCGCTTTCGTCAATGTCCCGAGGTCGTCGTGCTGGCCGCCTCCCCAAAGGTTTTGGCGAAAGCCTCAATCTCCATCTTGCCCATATCCCCCTCGCCCTTCTTGCGCACGCTCACCGTTTTGGCGGCAGCCTCCTCCTCGCCCACGATCAGCATGTAGGGCACCTTGCGCAACTCCGCATCGCGGATCTTGCGGCCGATCGTCTCCGAGCGCTCGTCTACCTCGCCGACGATATCGGCTTTCGCCAAAACCCGCTGCACCTCCCGCGCATACTCGTTGAAGCGATCCGCCACCGGGATGACGGCGAACTGCTCCGGCGCGAGCCACAGCGGGAAGTTGCCGCCCGTGTGCTCGATCAGGATCGACGTGAAGCGCTCCAGGACGCCCGAAGGGCGCGCGGTGGATCATGACGGGGCGGTGCGGCTGGTTGTCGGCCCCGATGTACTCGAGCTCGAAGCGCTTCGGGAGGTTGTAGTCCACCTGGACGGTGCCGAGCTGCCACTGGCGCTTGAGGGCGTCGCGGACCATGAAGTCGAGCTTCGGGCCGTAGAAGGCCGCCTCGCCGTAGGCCGTCACCGTCGTGATGTCGATCGAGGCGCAGGCGTCGATAATGGCCTGCTCGGCGCTGCGCCCAGTCCTCGTCCGACCCGATGTACTTCTCGGGCTTGGCCGGATCGCGAAGACTAATTTGCGCAGTGACGTCGTCGAAGCCGATCATGTGCAACACCTCCTGCGTGAGGGCAACGACGTCGAGGAACTCCTTCTGGACCTGCTCCGGCGTGCAGAAGATGTGCGCGTCGTCCTGCGTGAATCCCCGCACGCGACTCAGGCCGTGGAGCTCGCCCGACTGCTCGTAGCGGTACACCGTCCCGAACTCCGCGAAGCGCACCGGCAGCTCCTTATAACTCCGCGGCCGGAACTTGTACATCTCGCAGTGGTGCGGGCAGTTCATCGGCTTGAGCAGGAACTCCTCGTCCTCGCGGGGGGTCTTGATGGGCTGGAAGGAGTCCTCGCCGTACTTGGCGTAGTGGCCGCTCGTGACGTAGAGTTCCTTCTTGCCGATGTGCGGCGTGGTGACCTGCTGGTAGCCCATGTCCGCCTGGCGCTCCTTGAGGTAGTTGATGAGGCGCTCGCGCAGTTGCGTGCCGCGCGGCAGCCACATCGGCAAGCCGGCGCCGACCTTCTCGGAGAACATGAACAGCTCCAGCTCCTGGCCGAGCTTGCGGTGGTCGCGGAGCTTGGCCTGCTCCAGGAGTTCGAGGTGCTCCTTGAGCTCGGAGGCCTTCGGGAAACTCACGCCGTAGATGCGGGTGAGTCTGGTCGCGCGACTCGTCCCCGCGCCAGTACGCCCCGCCGGTCTTCATGATCTTGACGGCCTTGATGGCGGCGGTGTTGACGAGGTGTGGCCCGCGGCACAGGTCGGTGAAGTTGCCCTGCTTGTAAAAGGTGATCGAGCCGTCCTCGAGGTCGCGGATCAGCTCGAGCTTGTACTCGTCACCCTTGTCGGTGAAGTACGCCAGCGCGTCTGCCTTCGAGACATCGGTGCGGACGAAGTCCGACTTCAGCGCGCGCCAGTTCGAGCATCTTGTCCTCGACAGCCTTGAAGTCCTCGGTCGAGAAGCTGCGCTCGGGGCCGAGGTCGACGTCGTAGTAGAAGCCCCCGTCGACGGCCGGTCCGATGCCGAGTTTGACGCCGGGGTACAGGGCCTCGAGGGCTTCCGCCAAAACGTGCGCCGAGGAGTGCCAGAAGGTCTGCTGCCCTTCGGGGTCGCGCCAGGTGAGGAGCTGGACGGTGGCGTCATCGCGGATGGGCCGGTTGGCCTCGATCGACCTTGCCGTTGACCTTGGCCGACAGCACGTTGCGCGCCAGCCCGGCCGAGATATCGGTGGCGATGTCGAGGGCGGTGGCGCCGGCGGGGTAGGGCTTGCTGCGGTCCCGTCGGGCAGGGTGATGGTGATCTGGTGGACGTCGGCGGCTACGGAGGACATGGGGTGAGGGATTTGGGCGCCTTTCGGCAAAACTGGGGGCGAAGGTAGGGTGGGGGCGGGGGTGGCGAACCTAGGAGCTAACCCATATGCCTGGAGTCTATCAACTCACACACAGTTCAGTTGGGTATCTCTCAAGTCCAGCCTGCCTTCGAGTTCAGCCGCGAATGGGCGTAGCCGATGCGCCGCAATCGATCTAGCAAGTGCAGTTCTTGACCAAGGTGACGCTGCTTCCTCGCTCTCAGATTTCCATTGCTGTATTACCAATGGTCGCGTTGGTGCGGTACATATCCGTCAAGACGTCATCGGGTGAGGGCTTCGATGCCCAGCTGAGCCAGTAGCTCAGACGGGAAATCTCGCAAGTTATTGGTGACAATGATGTCTGCCTGACCTTGGTGTGCATCATCAAGCACCTGCAGATCTTTTGGGTCCGGTAATTCAATTCCTGTAGGGTTCGCATTTCCGCTGGAGATAGAACAATCCACATCTCGGATACTGGCCAGGGCGACGCGTGTTTCATCGCGTCGTAGCCTCGAATCGTATCGCCTGCCTCAAGATGGTGATCTGCCCTCGTCTTCGCCAGTAGCGACCGCCGTCAACGCTTCCTCGACTGCACGTAGGTGACCAACACACTGGACGAATCCGAACTGGTCGGCAAGGTAAGAAAGGTGTCCGTCATCATGACAGCGGTAAAGTACATTGGCGTCGAAGAAATACCGGTTCATCACGGTACACGGTTCGAGGTCGTGCCTCCGTCGTCCTGACCTCGCGAACGTGCGCTCAAGAACCTTGCCGTTCGCAGCTTCCTCTACATCATCCGGTGCGCACTTTCGATAGCCTGCAGACTGGTCGACGGCCGCGAACCGATCCATGCGGATCATGTGAGTACTAGGTCAACGGGTAGTTGTAGTCGCTCAGCCACCTGATCGGGTGACAAGAATCCGGGCTCTTCGACCACCCTAAAATCCCTACCCGCCGCCACCATCCTGAGGATAGGTGCTAACACTTTGCGCAGGCGCTCGCTGAGCGGCCCCTTGTCCGTCGCGAGACGCTCGAGGTCCGCGCGGTCCTCGGGCAAGAGGTCGGACGCTTTGATGGTGTCGTGCGTGAGCGTTTTCATGGGGGCGAGCTTGCGGTTCGTAGGTGAAGGTAAGGCATGGCACGTGTTCGGGTGTGGCGCATGGTTATTGCCTACGGATGTTGGCAGTACCAAGCTCACTACTCGCTCCCCACAACAAGCTCGGTTTAAACACCGCGTCACCGTAGGGAGTCGTGCCTTCAGCGCTCAGCGATGGGAGCGGTGCTGGCTGCTAAGCCTATAAAGCCCGTTCTTGGACTTAGGCCAGCATTTGCTCGGACCGGTGACGACAGCAGTTCGCACCACCTTTCCGTCCTGTGCCACCACCTTGCCGGAGAACATTACATCCGCGACTGCGCGTAGCTGCCGTGCAAACCCGATATTCGAGCGAACAATCCTATGGACTTTACCGTGTACCTCTTAGTGGCCTTTGGTATACTGCAGTGGTTTGGAGGGTTTCGAAGATTGCCAAGCCTGAGGCGCCCTTGGCCGATGACCAGTGTTTGCCAACTGAACCTATCGCCAACACCGACTGTGTGAGGATCATATCGTCTCAATTCAACCCTTGCGAACCGTCTTGCAGGACTTTTGCAAACTCTACAACGAGCGAGGACGCCAGGTAGACCTACATCTCGAGTTGATCACGGACGATCAACACCTGGTCACCTTTCCCTACGGGATTCATTTCGACCACCTGTGCTTTCTCGTGAACTACTGCAACTACCCGATGGACAATGGTTGGGCTGCTAAAGGCGTATGGCAAGATCCGGACGTGACAGCTTGGACGGTCATCACTGCCGCATCGGAAAAGGGTCCCTTTCCCCTTGGATGCCCAATCATGTTGTACGTAGACCAAAGCGATCCGGAGGTAGACAACGTCGACGTAACGGCGGAGGGCTGGCCAACTTATCGTTGGTCATTCGGAGGATTTACCCTTGGTCACACGTGAAGGGCGAACGGCGGGCGTTCGAGAATGTCCCGTCGATGCTGGCCGGGTCGCGGCTGCCTTCCCCTTATTTGGGAGGCTCGCGGAGGCCTCCGATGACCCGTGCGGAGTAGGGCAAGCGCCCCCTAGCACCTTTGCGAGCCACGCGTCTTGATCCTGGCCGCCTACATCCACCACCTGTCCCATATGTCAATCATGATCGACGAGGAGCATGCGCGGGGCTCCAATCGATAGACACTACTCGTGTCCCTTCCGTCGCCCTCGTCAGCATAGCGAACGTCATCGTCAACCACCGAACCATGCCGGAGGTCGACGTGTCGAAGATCACGCAGTAGGCGGTGCGATTTGTGCCGACGGTCGTGTGCTCGTGGCGGCTTACAAGGGGAAGGCATGGGCAAGTACAGCGATAGTCCTACCGTTTGCGATTGGGCCGCTGAGGGGTGGCGGCGTTGCCGTGCTCAACGCCTCCTTATGGCCAGGATTCCGTCGCCGTCATGGTCCGGTTTCGCGGTCGCCGTGCATCACGATGGTTGGTCGGACGACGACAAGCGCTTCGTCGAGGAGCGGTACGGCAGGCGTTCGGGTGGCGGGCGTGCTTTGTGTGGCCGAGCCCGATTTTGTCGCACCTCACCCGAATGGTCTGTCAATACCAGTCACCCTGCCGAGTGTTCTGGCGAAGCCCTCCCCGCCCAAACCATCGTCACTTACGGCCGTCCCCTCTGGACTTCGCGATCCCGACGGGGGTTCTACCGCTACTCCGAGACCCGCCGAGGAACTATACGCCCTTGGTGCTCTCGGAACTACAACCCACCGACAGCTCAACACTCCACCTTCGGCGGGCTATCAGATCAGCTCCACGCTGGTGGATCGCGACTTCTTCCTCGACAGCTTTAAGGCGAGCGACCTCTCGGCGGCCTACCTCGCGGCGGTCCAAAACGACTTCGACGTAGCGCGGGAGGCTGGCGTAAAGCTCATCCCTAGGTCGCCTACACCGACGAAATGACGACGGGTGCCTGCGGGAGCTCATCTGCCCGCCCTACGGGGACGCGGCCAAGGTCTGGGTCCTGCGGCACATCGAACAGCGCACCCCCGTGCTCCAGGCGAATACCGACGTGACGGTCGCCGTACAGATGGGCTCAAGAGGACCTTCGGCGAGAAATACTACACTAACTTCTTCGGGGATGCGAGTCAGGGCCCGGACCTCAAGCTCACCGACGCCGATCGGCAGGACCGAACGCGTGCTCGCGGCCTTGCTCGACGCAGTGCCGACCAGTCGGATGGTGCAGATGCGCGACCCACAGCTCAAGGAGCGGCCGCATACGGTATCCAGGCCCCCACGACCAGTGCGCGCCGCGCCCGCCGACGCCTACATGGCACACCGACCGCGCGCGTCGGCTTCACAACGACTGTGTGCTGGCGAGTCCAGACGACTTCGGGACTTCTACCGATTACGGCAACAGCACCTCGCCATCACAGAGCGATACGACCAACCTGAAGCCTTACGCCGATGCCGAGGAGGAGTCGCGGCTGTCGGCGGCGAGACGTGCACCGACGCCTACTCCCCGCAGAACGTATTGCGCCGGCACCGACCTATCGCCGGCGCCGACGCAGAACTCCGCCGCCTCGGCCTACAGCTACCTCAACAACCAGTACAACAACGACGTCAACGACGACTGGGTGACGGGGGGCTGCATGGACGCCATCAAGCGCGAACTCGGCTACCGTCTCGAGTTACATCCGGGACCTACACGTCGACCGTGGCGCCGTACCAGGCGCTGGACCTTGCGCTGTCGCTGCGCAACGTCGGCTACGCCACGCCTTTTATGCGCGAGCCGTGCAGTTGGTGGTCCACAACAACGCGACCGGCAGGTTCACCGCGGTCCCCGTCGCGACCGATCGACGGCGCTGGACGGCGACTGGTGCGACCACCAATCTCGCCGATCGTTCTGTGTCCCGGTTCGTGCCCGTCGGCGATCACCCGCTGCCGCTCGACCTGCCCGATCCGATGGTGAGTATCGCCGCGCGACCGGAGTACGCGATCGCGTAGCGAATCTTCTGCCGGGGCCGGCGATTTTGGGAGTCCGCACCGCATCAACGACCTGGGCCACGTGGTGTCGGTGGCGACCTCCGGTGCGCAGGTCGGCGTGTGGGACGGTGGCGGCTTTCGTCAACAGGCGTCGCGCTCCCCGTGACGCTCGTGAGTTTTGCCGCAAGGCCCGCC
>CAWIMC010000017.1:0-108609 GCA_963837005.1 Lewinellaceae bacterium | reverse complement strand
TCGCAACCAGCAAGTTTATCCCCGAGAAGTACGAGGAGGACAAGGCGAAACTCATCGCGTACTATAACACGGTCGGCTTCCGGGACATGGTCATCTCCTCGGACAGCCTGTGGCGCGAGCCGAACGGAGACCTCAGCATCCGCCTCAACATCGATGAGGGCAAGCGCTACTACTTCCGCGACATCGAGTTTAAGGGCAACGTGCTCTACTCCGACAAGCAGCTCAACGACGTGCTCGGGATCAACAAGGGCGACGTCTACAACAAGGAGCTCCTCGAGCAACGCCTGAGCTTCGCGCAGGACGGGCGCGACATCTCGAGCCTTTACCTCGACGACGGCTACCTGTTCTTCCGGGCCGACCCCATCGAGACTTCCGTCCAAAACGATTCGATCGACCTCGAGATCCGCATCTACGAAGGCGCGCAGGCGACCGTCGACCAGGTCATTATCACGGGCAACGACCGTACACACGAGCACGTACTGCGCCGGGAGTTGCGCGTGCGACCGGGCGATAAGTTCAGCCGTAGTGACCTGATCCGCTCGCAGCGCGAGATCGTGGCGCTGGGCTTCTTTAATCCGGAGACGCTCGACCTGCAGACGCCCGTCAATCCGGAGCGCGGCACGGTGGACGTGATCTTCGACGTCGAAGAGAAGGCCAACGACCAGTTGGAACTTTCCATGGGTTACGGTGGGCGAGGCTTTGGGGTCTTTGGCACCGTGGGCGTGAGCTTTAACAACTTCTCGATGCGGCGGGCGCTCGAGGGCGGGGCCTGGCGACCCTACCCGACGGGGGATGCGCAGCGTCTGAGCCTGCGGATTCAGTCGAACGGACGCTTCTTCCTCTCGGGGACGCTCGGTTTTTCGGAGCCGTGGCTCGGGGGCAAGCGTCCTACGTCGCTCAATACTTCGCTGGCCTACAGTCGCTTTCAGGGGCAGGCAAGACCGGACAACCCCGAACTCGAGGGTCGGTTTTCGATCTACAATGCCAACGCGAGTGTCGGTACACGTCTGCGCTGGCCGGACGACAACTTTATCGTGTCGGGGGGGCTGCGCCTACAGCACTACTCGCTGCGCAACTATGAGCAGATCGCCGGAGGGGGTCTGTTCGTGACGGATCGCGGCGAGACGGTCTTCGACGGGGAGTATACCAATATCGGCGCGGAGGTCAACTTCGCCCGCACGAGCATTGCTGACCCCATCTTCCCGATGAACGGGTCGAGCTTCAGTCTCGGCATTCGCGCCACGCTGCCGTACAGCAAGCTCGGTCGCGAGGTGTCGCTCGAGCAAAGCCTCCAGGACCGCTACCGTTACATCGAGTACCACCGCTGGCAGATCGGCGCGGAGTGGTACAAAAACCTGTTCGCGAAGCTGGTCGTCAAGACCTCGGCGAAGATGGGCTTCCTCGGGGCCTACGACAAGGACCTCGGCGTGAGTCCGTTCGAGCGCTTCCAGCTCGGCGGCAACGGCGTCAACAACTCACAGGTGGCGCGCAACGTCGGTACGGACATCATCTCGTCGCGCGGCTACGAGATCGCCGACTTCGAGAACAACACACTCGGCAACAGCAACCGTCCCTCACCGACCAGCATCTACAACAAGCTCTCCCTCGAGCTGCGCTACCCCATCTCGCTCAACCCGAGTGCGACCTTCTACGTACTGGCCTTCGCGGAGGGGGCCAACACCTGGCGCTCGACGCGGGACTACAACCCCTTCGACCTCAAGCGTACTGCTGGTGGTGGCGTGCGGGTGTTCTTGCCGATGTTCGGTACGCTGGGCTTCGACTACGGTCTGGGCTTCGACAAGATCGGAACCGACGGCAAGGTGCTGGGGGAAGACCCGTCATTTAAGAATTTGGGGCAGTTTAATATTATCCTGGGCTTCGAGCCGGAGTAAGGGGGAAGTGTTGAATTGTTGAGGGTTGAAGTGTTGCATGCGCTACCGCGGGTGCGTGTGCGGCTGTGGCATATAGCGCAGCGCCCTACTTTGCCCCCATGGACAGACGCTACCCCACCGGCACCATGGCGGAGGCCCTCGCCACACCGACCGACTACATCGCCGACGTGAAGGAGATCGGCAGTTTTCCCGAAAGGGTGAAAAGCGTGGTGACGGGGCTTTCGCCAAAACAACTTACCCAGCAGTACCGCGCGGGCTCGTGGACAATCCCCACGCTCGTGCACCACTGTGCCGATAGCCACATGACGGCCATCCTGCGGGTCAAACGGGCCCTTACAGAGACGGAGGCCAGGGTAGACGGCTACGATGAAGCGGCGACCGCGACATTGCCGGACTACACCCTACCCCTGGACGCTACCCTACCGCTGCTGGTGGGACTCCACGCCCGATTCGTGGGGCTGCTCGCCGGACTGAGCGAAGAGCAACGCCTACGGACCTACTTCCACACCGGCGAGCAGCGAACCTTCACGGTCGCGGAGGCGGCGCGGGTGTACGCCTGGCACGGGCGACACCACCTAGCCCACATGAAACTGGCCGCCTTCGAGCCGGCGTAGCGTGTTTGGCTCCGTTTGGGGAGCTAAGGGCGGGCTCCGGCGAAAAAGTAGACCTTTGCGGCCTTGAACCACAGATACTTCCTACACCTCGCGTACAACGGGGCCCGTTACCATGGCTGGCAGCGTCAGCCTAACGCCGACACCGTCCAGCAGACCATCGAGGGCGTCGTCGGTCTGATTTTGAACGAGGAGATCGCGCTCACGGGCTGTGGCCGGACTGATGCCGGCGTGCACGCGAGCAAATACGTGGCGCACTTCGACACGACCAAGGTGAAGCTCCCGCCAAACTTCGCGCACCGCCTCAACCGACTGTTGCCGTCCGACATCGCCATCCGACGTGTAGAAGCGATGGGACCCTCGCCCGCCGAGGGGGCCCACGGACAGCACGCGCGCTTCAGCGCCAAACACCGCGCCTACCGCTACGACGTGATCGCCGAGAAGGACCCGTTTCGCGCCGAGACGACATGGCATTATCACGCTTTCGCAAAACTCGACCTCGAGGTACTCAACGAGACTGCCCAACTACTCATGTCGTATCAAGCGTTCGCGCCTTTCTGCAAGACCCACTCGGATGCGAAGACGATGCGTTGCGAACTGCGGCAGTCGGAGTGGAGCGCGAGCCATGACGGACGAGAACTGCACTACTACATTGGGGCCGACCGCTTCTTGCGCGGCATGGTTCGTCTCATCGTCGGGGCCTGCGTGCAGGTAAGTATCGGCGAGATGACCGTGGCTGAGCTAAGGGATGCGCTGATCGAGCAAGTCCCGGTGTCAAAGCCGCTGAGCGTGCCGGCGAGTGGGCTGTTTCTGACGGAGGTTAGGTATGGGTGAAGCGCTACGCGCTGGTTGTGACGTTACGCTAGTTGTGACGGCCTGCGGCCTGATTGTGACGCTTCGCTAGTTGTGACGGCCTGCGGCCTGATTGTGACGCTTCGCTAGTTGTGACGGCCTGCGGCCTGATTGTGACGCTTCGCTAGTTGTGACGGCCTGCGGCCTGATTGTGACGCTTCGCTAGTTGTGACGGCCTGCGGCCTGGTTGTGACGCTACCGCTTTACGACGCGCGCATGATGTGTAGGCGGCGTGCGAGCATTCGAGGACTGAAGATTTGAGCATCGTAATTGGTGAGATACACTAGTTTGTTGCCGTGTATGTGAAGATCGACGAGGTGCCGGCGTATAGGATGGCCATGGAATTAGGGCGGGAGATTTGGGATACGACTAAGACGTGGGACTACTTCGCCCGCGATACGGTCGCGAAACAACTCGTTAGGTGTGCCGATTCGATTGCCGCGAATATTGCTGAGGGCCATGGGCGTCATCATAGGAAAGACAAGCGACTCTTCCTGATTTACGCGCGCGGATCGGCTATAGAGACGTGGTGCTTTTTGGCTAAGTGCGAAGAGCGCAAACTCATGTCTACGGACCGGGTAGCTCATCTAAGGTCGCTCATCACCCGCATCGGCTTCGAGATCAATAAGCAGCGGAAAGCCCTAAATAATCTTAAGGAATGACGCGCCTGCGGCGCTGGTTGGTGACGGCTGCGCTGATTGTGACGGCCTGCGGCCTAATTGTGACGCTACCGCTTGACGACGCGAGCATGATGTGGGCACTCCACGAGTGTGGAGGAGACTGTACAAGCAGCGAATACATGCGCCCCCTCCACGTCGTAAAGCGGTAGCGTCACAAATAGCGCGAAGCGCGTCACAACTAAGCGGAACGCTGTCACAATCAGCGTAGCGTCACCATCGTCACGAACAGCGCCCCCTCCACGTCGTAAAGCGGTAGCATCACAAATAGCGCGAAGCGCGTCACAACTAAGCGGAACGCTGTCACAATCAGCGTAGCGTCACCCTCGTCACGAACAGCGGCCCCTCCACGTCGTAAAGCGGTAGCGTCACAAATAGCGCGAAGCGCGTCACAACCAGGCGGAACGCCGTCACAATACGCGCTTCGCGCGTCACACCTGCTCACTCGTCTTTCCGAATCGCCGCTCCCGATCCTGGTAATCCAACAAGGCCTCGTAAAAGTGCTGCTTTCTAAAGTCCGGCCAAAACGTGGGCGTGAAGTGTAGCTCGGCGTAGGCCAGTTGCCAGAGAAGAAAGTTGGAAATGCGGCTCTCGCCCGAAGTGCGGATCAACAACTCCGGGTCGGGCATGCCCTGCGTACTGAGCGCAGACGTAAACATGGCCTCATCGATGCTCGCGGCACTGATGCGGCCCTCACCCACCTTGTGTGCGATCGAGCGGACCGCTTCTAGTATCTCCCACTTGGCGGAGTAGTTGAGCGCCAGGACCAGCGTCATGCGGTCGTTGTTCTTCGTCTCGGCGATGGCCTCGAGGAGAGTTGTCTGGCTCTCGGGCGGGAGGCGCGTGAGGTCGCCGATACTCTCCAAACGGATGCGATTCTTCTGCAGCTTCGGGACCTCCTGGCGGATCGTCTCGACGAGGAGCATCATGAGGGCGTCGACCTCCTGCTGGGGGCGGCTCCAGTTCTCGGTCGAGAAGGCGTACAGCGTGAGGTACTCGATCCCGAGTTCGGCGGCGGCCTCGGTGACCTCGTCGACGGCACGCACGCCGTTGCGGTGCCCAAATACCCGGGGCTGCCCCTGGCTTTGCGCCCAGCGGCCATTACCGTCCATGATGACGGCGACGTGGCGAGGGAGTCGGGCGCGGTCGATGCGGGCCAACATCACGGCCTCAGTTTGTTCGTCGTGCGCGGTAGACAAGGAGGATCGGGGGGTTTAGGGGCGACAAGGTAGCGCACTTCCCCACACCGAACGAGCCATAGATACCAGATTGGGGTGACGCAAAGCAGGTCCTGCACTGACCCCTGCCCTACCCGCGCACCGTACTTTTGCCCGCCTATGCAATTTGCAGAAATCCCCTACGAACGTCCCGACCTCGCCGAACTCACCACGCAGTTCGACGAACTCCTCCAGGCCTTCCCGAGGGCCGACGCCGACGGCCAGGTCGAACTCATCCGCGCGATCAAGAAACTGCGTTCGCGTTTCGTGACGCAGCAGAGCCTTTGCCACATCCGCCACACCGGCGACACCGGCGACGCCTTTTACGAGGCCGAAAATGCCTTCTTCGACGCGGCTGGACCGGAGTTCGAGGCCCTCGTCAACCGCTTCGCCGAGGCTCTCGTCGGCAGCGAGCACCGCGGCGAGATCGAGGCCATGTTCGGGCGACAGTTCTTGCGGCGCACCGAGATCAGCCTGCGGTCTTTTGATCCCGCTACGATCACCGAGCTCGGCAAGGAAAACCAGCTCGCCAGCGCGTACACCAAGATAAAGGCCCAGGCCAAAATCGAGTTTCGCGAGAAAACCTACAACCTATCGAGCCTCCAGCCGCTCATGATCTCGCCCGATCGCGCGACCCGCCGGGAGGCCTCCGCGGCGCACTGGGCCTTCTTCGCCGAGCACGAGGCCGAACTTAACACGCTGTACGCCGACCTGACCACTGTGCGCACAGGCATCGCGCACACGATGGGCCACGATACTTTCGTCCCGCTGGGATACGATCGCATGGCCCGCACCGACTACGGCCCCGGCGACGTAGCTGGCTTCCGGGAGCAGGTCCGCCAACACATCGTCCCGCTCGCCACCGCGCTCTACGAACGCCAACGTCGGCGCCTCGGGCTGGACCGACTTTGCTACTACGACGAAGGCGTGGCCTTCCCGGAGGGCAACCCGAAGCCGAAGGGCACCTACGAAGAGACCGTCGCCGCCGCCGCCGATCTCTACGAAGAGCTCAGCCCAGAGACGGACGCCTTCTTTAAGCTCATGCGCGAACGGAAGTTGATGGACCTCGTCGCCCGCGACGGCAAGGCCACCGGCGGGCTACTGCACGTACTTGTACAAGTACTGCGTACCGTACATCTTCTCGAACTTCAACGGTACCTCCGGCGACATCGATGTCCTCACGCACGAGATGGGACACGCCTTCCAGATGTACGAGTCGCGCAACCAGCCCGTCATCGAGTACATCCTCCCGACCTACGAAGCCTGCGAGATCCACTCCATGTCGATGGAGTTCTTCGCCTACCCCTGGATGGAGAATTTCTTCGGGAAGGGGGCCGACAACTACCGCACCGATCACCTCGAGTCGGCGATCAAGGTCCTACCGTACATCACGGCCGTAGACGAGTTCCAGCACGCCGTCTACGAGCAGCCTACCCTCACCACCGAAGCGCGCATGGCTCTGTGGCGCGATATTGAGCGGGTTTACCTCCCGCACCGCGACTACGACGGCAACGACTTTTTAGAACGAGGTGGCGGGTGGCTGCGGCAAAGCCACATCTTCCAGGTACCGTTCTACTACATCGACTACGCACTAGCGCAGGTGTGTGCGCTGCAATTCTACCAGCGGGACCAAGTGAGTCACCGCGGGGCGTGGACGGATTACCTTAAACTCTGCCGCGCGGGGGGCAGCGAAAGTTTCTTAGACCTCGTCACGCTGGCCAACTTGCGTTCGCCGTTTGCGTCGGGCGTGGTCCGCGACACCGTCGAACGCCTCGGGCTCGGCAAGGCGGCCGCCACGGTCTAGCGCCCCCTACCTTCGGACTCTCCCTAGCCTCCCCCCGTATGATCCTACTCCGGCCACCTGCCCGCCTAAACGTCCTTCCCGCGTGGGCAATGCCCTGGGTCCTGGGGCTGCTCCTGACGCTCGGTGCCTGCAACCTCGATCCGTGCGGGGGCGACGCCACGAGTTTTGCCGGCAAGGCAGATGACTTCTTTGCCGATGTCAAGAGTCTGCGCTACGACGCCTCCGACAAGGCCTGGAAACCTTACGACGAGCGCCTCGTAGAGCTGGTCGAAGTATGCTACCCGCAACACGACGAGCAGCTCACCCGGGCGCAAGACCGAACGTTTTGGCGTGGGGTGTCGGCCTTTTACACACAGCGCTACGGAAAAGCCGGCGCGCGAGAGGTTTGGCGAAAGCTGAAAGGTGGAGTAGGCGACAAACTCCGTGAGGCTGCCGAAGCGATCGAGCAGTGACCCACATTGGCTAAGGGCCTATCTTTGACCGTAGCGTATGACGATCTATAGCAGTGTACTGGCCTTCGTGACAGCATTTGCGATCACGTTTTACGTGATCCCGTCGATCATCAAGATCGCGAAGGTCAAAGGCCTTACCGACGAACCCGGCGAGCGCCGCTCGCACTCAGAGAGTACGCCGAGCCTCGGGGGAGTCGGCATTTTTGCGGGCGTTCTCTTTAGCGTCATCGCGTGGACGCCCCACGTGCTCTTTGCCGGGCTTCAGTACGTGATGTGTGCGTGCATCGTCGTCTTTCTCATTGGCGCTAAAGACGACATCATTCCGAGTCGCCCAATGACCAAGATGCTCGGGCAAATCTTCGCGGCCGGCATCCTCGTATGGTCGGCCGACGTACGGATTCCGGGCCTGTTTGGCATCGCGGGTATCGGGTTGCTGCCCTTCTGGATCTCGGCCGCGCTTACGGTCTTCACCATCATCGTCATCATCAACGCCTTCAACTTGATTGACGGCGTCAACGGGCTCACCGGGTCGATCAGCATCGTGTCGGCGCTCGCTCTCGGAACGTGGTTTTACCTCGTTGGCCACCCGGAGTACACGCTGCTGGCCGCCGCAGTCGTCGGGTCGACACTCGCCTTCCTGAAGTACAACTGGACGCCCGCCAAAATCTTCATGGGCGATACCGGGAGCCTGCTGTTAGGTCTACTCATGTCGGTGCTCACGATTCGCTTCCTCCAGTTCCACGCCGAGATGCCGGTCGACAATCCGTACTACCTCCCGGCAGCGCCGGCAGCGGCTATCGGGTTTTTAATTGTCCCGCTTTTCGACACGTTGCGGGTCTTTATTACCCGGATTTACCGAGGGCGCTCGCCATTTTACCCCGACCGCAACCACATTCACCACCTGCTCGTCGACCTGAAGTTTACCCACGGGCAGACGACGCTCATCCTCGCTACTGTAGCGATCCTGTTTATCGTGCTCGTCGTCTCGATGCAGTGGCTCGGCAATCTCGCGCTGGTGTGCCTCATCTCGCTGCTCGCCCTCGTGGCTACTGTTTCACTACAGCTACAGCTCAAGCGTCGCGAGCGCGCCCTCGCTGCTGCGCCTAGCAAGTCCGCAGAGGCGCCCGCGACGAGGGAGACGAGCGACGTGCGCAGCGGTCGGCAGGAGGGTAGCCCGCACCGCGTGTGACCTGGCTCTTGGTCTTCGCGGGGGGCGGATTTGGTTCGGCCCTGCGCTACGGACTCGGGCGCTGGGCCGTGAGCGCGGGTCGGGAGGCCATCTGGGCTACACTCCTCGTCAATGTAGTCGCCTGTGCGCTACTCGGGTGGCTCGCCGCCGAAACCCAACGTACGGAGCTATCGACGAGCACCCGCCTGCTGCTGGCCACAGGTTTCTGCGGAGGCCTCAGCACCTTCTCGACCTTTAGCCTGGAGGCAGTAGCTCTCGTGCAACAAGGTCGTACCACGTCCGCGATCTTGTACGTCGGCGCGAGCCTCCTGCTGGGGCTGGGCGTCCTTGCGTGGACGGTGACCCGAGGATAATGCGCTATGGGAGTCCACCGCTAAGCGTCGCTGCGTAGCTGCCGCGGGCACAAGCCGCGGTCAGGGCACGCTGGTCGGGGACCTCGCGGAGGCGGGCGTGGATGTACCCAGCGAGGAAAGCATCTCCGCAACCCACCGTATCCACCACGTCTACCACTGGACTCTCTGCGGTGACCACTAGCTCGTCGCGGTAGAGCGTCGCCCCCTTTGCGCCATTGGTGATGATGATGGTATCGAGGTCGTAGGCTTTCGCCAAAACCTGCGGGCGGTGCTCCAGCTCGAGCGCGAGGCAGACGCGGGCTAGTTCTGAGGCGTTTAGTTTGGCCACATTGACGCGCTGTAACAAGTAGTCGAGCAACTCCGCGGAGTGGAAGTTTTGGCGAAAGCCCAAATCTGCGACCTTGAGGCAACCCGGTGCGGCTTTCGCCAAAACCTCCCCCAGCGAGGCCTTACTAATTTCACTGCGGACCCCGAGCATCCAGCATAGGATCGCCGGAGCGTTCTTGGCAAACACGGGCAAAAGATTGACGGCCGCATCGGCGTAGCGCTCGCCGCTAGCGGGATAGCGGATCAGGTCCCAGGCCACCGGTGCGATGATGTCGTAGTCGGGCTCGCCGTCGGCGTCGAGGGTGACGGTGACGCGCCCGGTCTCGAGGTAGCTGGTCTGGAGTACGTGCGTATCGACGCCCCGCTCAGTAGCGACGCCCCGCAGGACATCGGCCCGAAGATCTTCGCCGAGGGCGCTCACGATGGCGGCAGGCGTGCCGAGAGCAGCGAGGTGGGCAGCGGTGTTGAACGGTCCGCCGCCCGGTCGTGCGCCGCTGGGCAATTCGTCGATCAGCATCTCGCCAAAGCACAGCACCGGGTGGGTCGTCATGGGGCTAAAGATGCGGTGCGCCTACCTTTCGCCGCACATGCGTGCCTTCGACCAACCGGCTTACCTAGGACTCGACCGCGACGAGCGGTGGGCGGGCCTCATCACCGAAGGGATACGGGAACACGGGACGCACTTCGCCGGCTCGCGCGGGGCTGCCTACTGTCCGCCCGTATACGCCCAGGCCGAGCATCGACTCGCAGCGTGGCTCGACGCTCCGGCGGTGACGCTGGTGAGCAGCGGAAGTCTGCTCGCCGCACTGGTCGTGGATCGCCTGCAGGCTCAAGGCTACACGGTGCTCGCCGGTCCGTTCGCGCACGCTTGTTGGCGGCGACCGGGGGTGAAAGGCTCTACCGACGCCGAGATTTGGCGGACAGAAGCGCTGAGCAAAGCGGCGGCTGGCGAACGGATCGCCGTGGTCTCGGACCGCGTCTGTGCGATCCGTTGCGTGGAGGCCCGCTTGGACTGGCTGAGCGAGCTGCCCGCACACGCGATGGTGGTCCTAGACGACAGCCATAGCCTGGGCGTGCTCGGGCCACACGGACGCGCGAGTCGGGCGAAGTTTGGCCAACTGGGCGCTGAGCTGTTGGTCTGCGCAAGCCTCGGGAAGAGTTTTTCGGTACCGGGGGCGGTGCTGGTGAGTAGCGCGGACTGGGCGCAGGCCTTCCGGGCCGCGGCAGCCTTCGGAGGGGCCTCGTCTGTACCTCCGGGGTACGCGAGTGCTTTGGCCAACGGGCTGGACTATGCCTTAGAGCGGCGGACCGCGCTGTTGGCAAACGTCGCCGCGCTCGAGAACCTGGGTTTAGTGCACGCGACGGGGCACCCGGCCTTCTTACTCGACGCTCGGCAGGCAGATGCGCTCAGCGAGGCGGGGATAGCTTTCGCCAAGACGCGCTACCCTACAGCGGACAGCCCGGAGGTGTGTCGGGTGGTGGTGAGTAGCGGGCACGCGGCCGGAGAGGTGGCGCGAGTGGTGTCGGTGCTCGGCGGCCTTCCCTCTACTACTCGTGAAGAAAGCAAGCGATAGTCTAGCACGATAACGGTATTCAGCTGCTGTGGCGGCATCGCCGAGCGGAGACATTTTATCTTCCTCTGGAAGGATAGTCGATGATGCAGGTCACCTCACTAACGTAGGCTTTTGGTCAGTTCTTTGCGTCAATCGCCAACTGCACGGCGTCCATGCGCTCGTTCGGTACCGCCAGCGCGAGGTTGTAGTGACGCAAGGCCCAAGTTGTTTTGCCAGAAGGCGTAGCCGTGGATAGGGCTTTGCTATGGCCTAGGTCGACTTTCGTCAAAACGCCCGACCCACGCACCACGCCCATGTGCGGGGAGTCCAGATGCTCTTCGAACCAGGCGACCTCGCCGTCGTCGCTGAGGTACCAGTGGCGCTCGATCGGCGTGAAGGCCCAGGCCACGTCGCGCTCGAAGTACGGGGCCGCCCAGGTCGCCATCGAATCGCGTATCCAGCGCTCCGTACGGTCGGTACCGAGGTAGATGCCGTCGGCGCTCATCGTCCCGAAGAAGGTGTCCTCGTCGGCGGTCGCGGCCGCTCGGTGCCAGCGATCCATGAGGGTGTCGAGGGCAGCGAGGTCGGGCGTGTCCTCTAAGGCGGGGCAGCCCTCTTGCTGGCGGGTATCGACGCCCGTCAAAATCTGCCAGGTGCCGGGTCGCGTCTCGACGAGGGTGAAGTTCTCGGCGCCGCAGTGCCTAAACGCCCCCTGACTGTAGAAGTGGTAGCGCATCCAAACGCTCGCCAGCGAGCCGTCGCGGCGTACCGTAGGCCTGGCGAAGCGCTCGTCCCCGAAGCCCGGAGCCCAGGTGCCAACGAGTTCAGCGAAGTCGCTCGGGGCCAGCGGACTCACCTTCGCCCCACTGGCTCCATCTTCGATCGAGAGAAATTGCGCCTGAGGGTGTAGCGTAGCCGCCACCCGCGCCTCGGAGCCCGCCCGCATCCCGTCGAAAAGCTCCTGGACCGTGGCGAGCGGGCCGGCGGGGGCTTGGGCGGGGAGGGTTTTGGCGAAAGCTGTTAAGAGCAGAACGAGCGAGAGAGATAGGACACGCATGGGAGAGGATTGATGGATGGGCAGATCGAAAGCGGCAGCGTCGGATCTACTCATCGAGCAAGGTAAGCACCTGCCCGTCGAGAATGCCACTCACCCTAAACCCCACCTCGACGACACGGTCAATCGCAGGCTTGGAGGCTGAAAGGTGGTCGAGTGGTATTGCCGCCTATCGCAAGCCTGCAGGCCCGTGATCGTAACGTCTCGGGCCAGTGCGCATCGTCTCGCCGCGCCCTCGCTGTGATTCCGCGTCGTGCCAGCTAAGGGAGACCCAAAAAGGCCTTCAGGATCTGCCCCCCCACCCGACTGCTCTTCTCGACGTGGAACTGTGTTCCGTAGAAGTTTTTGTGCCGCAGGGCCGCAGAGAAAGGGACTGTGTATTCGGTCGTCGCGACCGTCCAGGCCCCGACCTCCATCGCGTAGCTGTGCACGTAGTAGACGTAGGTCTCGGGTGCCAGGCCAGCCAGCCAATCCGTAGTTGTGCGAAGCGTGTTCCACCCCATCTGCGGCACCTTATGTCCTGCGTCTGGTATGAATTTTCGCACGACTCCCGGCACGATTCCGAGGCAAGGCGTGTCCTCCTCTTCGGAGTGTGTGCCCATCACCTGCATGCCGACGCAGATCCCCAGCACAGGTTGCTGAAGTTGTGGGATAGCGGTGTCGAGGCCGCGCTCGCGCAGAGCGTTCATGCTTGCTCTCGCAGCCCCCACGCCAGGGAAGATCACCTTGTCGGCGCGAGCCACGCGTGTTGGATCAGCGGTAATCTCGGCGCGGTGCCCGAGGCGCTCCAGGGCATACTGTACGCTCTGCACGTTGCCCGCGCCGTAGTCGATCATGACGAGGTCCAAAGTAGTTCTACAGTTTACAGTTCTCAGTTTTCAGTTCTCAGTTCTGAGTTCGCTACTGCGCAGGCCCTGCTTGCCTTGCGCTCGTGCCCGCGATTGATGGGGGCTGAGAAGTAGCAATTGAGAACTGACAACTCAAAAAAAAGACCCATCACGAGGCCTCGCGATAGGTCTAAGTTGTAGTCGGTGGCCAGGCGATTGGTACGTCCTCCACGCTACATGTTGCTTGCTATAAGCCGAAACCGTCCGAGATAGTTCCCAGACGGTCGAGTTTTTTTAAGCTTTACCAGCGGGCTGAAAGTGATTGCAGCCGAAATCAGCCCCTGTGATGAACTCTACGTTGCGCGGATCGCCATTCTGGAGGACGGGCAGGATGTAGTGCATTTCGGCCTTCGGGTTCGAGAGTTCGTTGCACTCGCCGAAGCCCGTGGGGTGGGCGGCGACGGCTTTGGTTTCGGTTGCCCAGTGGTTACAGTGATTGCAGGTGGCGTCCATAATAGTGGATGTTGGGGATTTGAGTTGAGGAGTTGTTCGTTGTTGAGTATTGAGAGAAAGCGCATAAGGCCTTTATAAGTTCGCCTAAACTACTGAAATACAGTACTTTGTATTTGGACAAAGTCCAGCTAAGCACATACCCCTACCTTTGCTGCCGCCATGACACTGCCCGATCTGAACGCCGAACTTCTCTATAAGGCTACCCGCGGCTCAGGTCCCGGCGGGCAGCACGTCAACAAGACCTCCACGCAGATCGAACTACGCTGGAGCCTCACTGGCACAGCAGGTTTTAGCGAAAGCGAAATCAAACGCCTTTCGGCAAAACTCTCGACGCGCCTCACCCAAGATGGCGAACTCATCCTTACCGACCACTCCACTCGCTCGCAGGCCCGCAACCGCGAGATCGTCACCGACCGCTTCTACGCACTCCTTCGCGAGGCCCTGAAGGTCCAGAAGCCTCGTCGCAAGACCAAACCCTCCCTCGGCTCAAAGAAGCGCCGACTGAAGGCTAAACGACAACGCAGCGACATCAAAGCGGGGCGTGGGCGCATCCGGTAAAGCCTATCCAGGCAAAGCCGCCCTTTCACGGCACTTCTATCCGATCTACCATTCTTTGGATCAAGTCGTCTGCCGTGACGCTCTCCGCCTCGGCTTCGTAGCTCAGGCCTAGTCGGTGGCGCAAGACCTCCGGGGCCACCGTCCGTACGTCGTCGGGCACCACGTAGCCCCGGCGTTGCAAGAAGGCCTGCGCCTTGGCGGCACGCGCGATGTTGATGCTGGCCCGCGGGCTTGCGCCAAACCGGATGAGCGGCGTCAACTCAGCCAGACGGAAGTCACTCGGCTTGCGCGTCGCCTGCACGAGATCGAGGATGTAGCTCTCGATCTTCTCGTCGAGGTAGACTTGCTCTACCGTGCGCCGGAGTTGATGGATGTCCTCGAGGGTCACCACGGGCAACAGCGGTGGCTGTGCCTGGCCAGCGAGGTTGCGCCGCAAAATCTCGCGCTCCGACTCACGGTCCGGGTAGTCGACCGTGATCTTGAGCATGAAGCGATCGGTCTGGGCCTCGGGGAGTGGGTAGGTGCCCTCCTGCTCGACGGGGTTCTGGGTGGCGAGCACGAGGAAGGGCTCCTCGAGGGTGTAGCTCTGGCCGCCGATGGTGACCTGGAGTTCCTGCATGGCTTCCAACAGGGCCGACTGCACCTTGGCTGGTGCTCGGTTGATCTCGTCGGCCAGCACAAAGTTGGCAAACACCGGACCTTTCCGCACCGAGAAGTCGCCCGCGCCCGGGTTGTAGATCATCGTCCCGACAATGTCGGCCGGCAATAGATCTGGCGTGAACTGCACCCGCGAGAACTCCCCGTCCACGCAGGCCGCGAGCGTACGGATCGCGAGCGTCTTGGCGAGTCCCGGCAGACCTTCCAGGAGGATATGCCCGCGGGTGAGCAGCCCGATCAAGAGCGCCTCCATCATCCTCCGCTGCCCGACGATGACCGGTTCAGCGGCCGTGAAAATGCGCTCGGTGAGTTCGGAGTCGGCCCGTACGCGCTGGTTGATGAGCTCGATATCGACGCTTGGTGTCATAGGGGGTGAAGATGCGTGGCTTGCGTTAAAGTTCTGCGCGTCCCGACACTAAGTACTGATAGTCCAACAGGGTTTCGTCGGTTCGGAGGTCTACAAACCCCGCCTCCCGGAGCGCTACCTCGACGCTGATGGCCGGGAGCCTCGAACTGAGCGGCGGGCCGAAGGGCGTCTGCTCGGTTTTGAAATCTACGATCAGCACCGTGCTGCCGGGCCGGAGCCCCCGCCGTAAAGCGGTGAGGTAGGTGGCCCCCTCCTGGATGTACATAAAGGTGTTGACCATAATTGCCGCATCGGCCTCCTGGGGGGCGAGGTTCGGGTCGTTGGGAGCGACCAGGCGTGGCGAGATGCGGCTATAGGCCGCCGAGTCGAGTTCCGCGGCATTGAGGCTGTCGAGGGAGAGGAGAAGTCCCGGATCGATGTCGAGTGCCAGTACGCGCGCGGCCCGCTCGGCGAGGCGGCGCGTGAAGTAGCCCTTGCCCGAGCCTACCTCGACGACCGTTTTGCCGGTGAGGTCACCGAGGCGATCCAAGACCGCGCTCGGCTTCTGCCACGTCTCGCGGTTGTAGTTCTCGTAGTCGAACCCAATGTGGCGGTTGGTCGAGTCCCCGGCCAGCGCGCGCCGCGCCGAATCCTTCGAAAGCATCTCTTGGATGGGCGTACGACCCGTGGGCTCCGGTTCGGTGACGCAAGCCTGCATAAGCATTGCGGCGAGTACCACAGCGAGCAATCTCGAAGTATTCAGCAGGGGTGATCGACGGTGAGGGCACTGGTTCATGGCGTCGCAAGGTAGTGAGAGGCGTAGCCCTTCACCTGAGTCCACAGCGCAGTCGATGGGCGGGCTTTGGCGGGGACCTACTCTACCAGTGCCCCCATCCACTCCCCGATCGCCTTGCGGATGTCCGACCCCTTTTCTGTAAAGTTATTGGCAATTACCACGAAGGCCAGTTCCGTGCCGTCTGGTCTGGTCGCGAAGCCTGCCATGGCCCGGACACGGCTCAGCGTTCCACTTTTTGCGCGCAGGCTCCCCGCACGGTCGTCGCCGCGGAGCAGGTAGCGCACCGTGCCCTCCTCGCCCACCTTCGGGATCGTCTCCCGCAACCCGAAGCCGACGCTCTTGCGCAGGACTTGCGCGAGCTGTACCGGAGTAATGAGGTTGTTGGTCGCCAGGCCCGAACCGTCCACTTGCGCCCAGCCCGCCGGCGTGATCCCGCGATCTTGCCAATAGGCGACGAGCTTTTCGCCGGTGGCATCGTCGTCGGTGCCCGTGCCCCAGTGCAGGGCCAAGGCCTTGAAGATCGCCTCCGCGAAGAGGTTGATGCTCTTGTAGTTGGTCATCTGGGCCAGTTTTCCCAGCGTCGGAGAGTAGTAAGTGTCGAGCGTACCGATGGTCGCTACCGGGGTCTGCGCCGTTGCAGCCTCGCCGACCACCTCGATGCCCGCCGTCCGCGAGCGCGAGTCTTAGCCAGGTCGCTGCCGCCAGGGCCGGGTCGGGCAAAGCCCCCTTGACGCGGAAGATGCCTTTACCCGTAGGAATCGTCCCACGGATCACGCGGT
The DNA here is from genome assembly GCA_963837005.1 of Lewinellaceae bacterium. Lineage (GTDB taxonomy): Bacteria > Bacteroidota > Bacteroidia > Chitinophagales > Saprospiraceae > CALDTK01. Next base: position 92,152 of record CAWIMC010000017.1, on the reverse strand, counting down.
CGTAGCTGCCCGGAGCCCCGAAGATGTAGCTCTGGTCCCCGGAGCGCGACCCCGCACTCGTCACCTCGACCGTCAACTCGAGAGGGATACCGGCCGGTTCGACGCCGCGGTAGATCGGCCGGTTGCCGAAGGTCGAACTTTGCTGTAGCCGCAGCGAGTAGTAGTTCTCGTGGATCATCAGCGCCCCGGCCCCGGCCCCGTAGTAGTTGCCGATGTCGTCCCACTGCCAGGAGTCGTGGGGGCGGGCACCCGGCAACATGGACTCATCCCCGATCACGCCGCCGGTGATGCGCGTGATGCCCGCGCGCTCGAGGGCGTCGGTCCACCGCAAGAGCAGCGAGTCCAGGCCCAGTGAGCCTTCCGGACGATCCGTCCCGAGGCTCGGGTCTCCACCACCGACGATGACGAGGTCGCCGCGCAGTTCGCCGTCGATGATGCGGCCCGTGTAGCAGAGTTCGGTCTGGAAGCGGTAGCCGCTCCCGAGTACGGCGAGTGCTGTGGCGGTCGTGCTGAGTTTGAGCACACTGGCAGGCACCACACTCTGCGCCCCGCGATAGCTCTCGATGACGCGTCCGGACTGTACATCGACGACGGCGAGGCCCACGCTGGCCGTCTCGAGCAAGTCGTTCTCGAGGAGGCGCCGTGTAGCCGTCGCCACCTGCTCGGCGTAGGTATCGGCCGTGGTGGCCCCGGGCTGCGCCAGGCTGTTTTGCGAAAGCGCACAAATCACGAAGGCCAGTAAAATCATCCGCATAAGCCTACAAACGTACCGCACGCCAGCCTAGCGGCGAGAGGCCTGTTGTGGTGCGCTGGCGATGATCTGCCCGCTCACCTCACCGAGGGTGATAGACAGATCCCCGCGCGTGGCGCTCGCCCGCAACACGACCTCGTCGCCATCCTCTAGGAACGTCACTTCATGATCGCCGTGCAGGTGTACCGGCTCGCGGCCACCCAGCGTTAGCTCGAGGAGGCTACCGGCGCTGTCGGGCGTCAGACCGCTGATGGTGCCGCTCGCACACAGGTCGCCCGGACGCAGATTACAGCCATTGCTCGTGTGGTGCGCCAGCTGTTGGGCCATGCTCCAGTAGAGGTGACGGGTGTTGGTGCGCGTGAGGCGCTGGGCGGGGCCGCGGTAGGGTTGCAGCCAGACCTCGAGGTCGATGTCGAAATGGTGCGCACCGGAGGTTTGGAGGTACGGCAGCGGGGGCGGCTCTTGCGTGGGCCCCGGCAGGCGGAAGGGCTCGAGCGCGGCCAGCGGCGTGACCCAGTGGCTCATGCTGCTCGCAAAACTCTTCCCCAGGAACGGCCCGAGCGGCTGGTACTCCCAGCGCTGGATGTCGCGGGCGCTCCAGTCGTTGAAGAGCGCGAGTCCGAAGATGTGATTTTCGGCGCTGTCGATGGCGACGGGGTGCCCGAGGGCATTGCCCGTGCCGACCACGAAGGCCATTTCGAGTTCGAAGTCGAGCTGGCGGCTTTCGCCAAAACATGCTACGCCGTCCTCGCCGAGGCCCGTCTGCCCCGTGGGCCGACGGACGGGCGTCCCCGAGGGCACGATCGAACTCGCGCGGCCGTGGTAGGCCACGGGGAGGTGTCGCCAATTGGGCAGCAGCGCCTTATCGGGATCGCGGAACAGCTTGCCGACGTTGGTCGCATGCTCGAGGCTCGAGTAGAAGTCGGTGTAGTCGCCGACCTGCACGGGGAGTACGAGGGCAGCCTGTTGTAGCGGAAGCAAAAAGATCTCTCTCCGATCGCGGAAGTCGAAATAACTCGGGGCCTCGTCGAGGCAAGCCTGCACCCGTTTGCGCACCTTGGTGCAAGTAGCACTACCACGCCCGATGAGGCGGTTCAGCCCCGCAAAACCGAAGTCCGCTCGCTCCACTCCGCAGTCGTCGAAGAGTCCGATCTCGGCGAGTACGCGCAGGTCGGCTACGTAGTCCCCGATCCGAGCCACCACGGCGTGCGACCCGTCTGGCCGCCGACGTACACCGAGCGGAAGGTGCGCCAGGGGGAAGCCGGTCTGGTCGGCACCGGGCACCCAAGATTTCGCGGAGACTGCAGGCATGGGGAGAACAGGTTTTGCCGAAAGGCGCCAAGGTAACGGAGCACTCGATCGACGGGCGACCTAGTTGCTGCGGCCGAGTATCCTCGTGAAGCAACAGCTCGTATCAATAAGGTCTGCTGCGTTCGAACTCGTACACCGACGAGCCTACGAAGTGCCGCTCTTGCGTTACCCCAAAGCCCTCCTCCCCCACCACGCACGTGAAGTAGTCCATGAGGCCATACCCCTCCGCCTCGAGGAGTCCGACCGGCCCGGTGAAGAGCATCCAGTCGACGGCGGGCTGTGCGCGGAGGTGGTTCTCGTAGATCTGCCAGTCGTCCTTGCCGTCCGGACCGTACACGAAGGTGGCCCGCTGGGCCAAGCCCGGATAGTGGCGCAAGAGGTAGAACTTCACCGCCGCCGTCGTCTGAAAGTAGACGTACACCCGGTCGCCTGCCTCGGCGTGCGCATCGAGGTAGTCGAGCGAATCCTTGACCTCCTCGAGTTCGATCGACGCCGAGCGGACGTTGAGGCCGAACAGCAGCAGCGGCACCGCGGCTATGGCGACCACTGGCAGGCGCGAGATGCGCCGTTGGCCCCAGTCGTACGCGGCGAAAAGCCCCGCCGCCGACAGGATGCTCACCGCGGGCAGCACGTAGAGCACCATCCGCATCTCGAAGGGATACAATTTTAGGTAGGCGAGCACGAGGTGCACGCCAATGGGCGCAACCAGCAGATACAGCGCGCGTCGGTCTGTTTTGGCGAAAGCCCAGACCCCCAGCGCCACAAAGCCAAACAGCGGCAAGCTGAAGCGCCGGTACTGGCACAGCAGTTTGGCGAGCACCTGCGCCTTAAACCAGAGTTGCTCCCAGAAGGCTACGCTCGCGACATTGTAGGGCAGAAAGACCCCAAACGGCTCCCAGTAGTCCAGCATGCCGGGCTTGTTCGGGTTGTCGTGGATGAACGCTTGATAGTAGAGCACGAAGCCCATCAGCCACACTACGATCGGGAACACCGTCATCCGAAACGCCTGCGGCGACGCTTGCCACGTGCGGTAGAGCATGTAGAGTCCCGTGGTGAAGAGCATCACCACCGCTACGTTCGACACCCAGATGCACGCCACGCCGAGGAGGCCTAAGCCCAGGCCGGCAAGTGAGCTGCGCTTCGCGGTAGTCCCTTGGATGAGCCTTTCGGCAAAACCTACGCAGCTCAGCAAAATCACGATCGCGACCAGCCCATCGGTCATGTACTGCTTGACCTCGGTGGCATAGTAGTTGGCCGCGTAGGCATTCGCAAACACCGCCACCGCCAACCAGGCCCGCGCACGGCCGACGAGCATCCGCCGCGCCAGCACGTAGCAAAGCGGCAGGGCCGTGAGGTAAGCGAGCAAAGGCACGAGCCGCAAGGCCCAGTCCCAGTCGCCAAACAGCTCAATAGCCGCCTTCTCGGCCCACAAGAAGCCGATCGGCGCAACCTGTAAGAGGCGCAGCGGCTCCGACAGACCTACGTACGAACGCTCCGTAAGATTGAGCGCAAGCATTGCCTCGTCGAGCCACAGCGAGCGATTGCCGAAGTAGTTGAACAGTACCACGAGCATCGCCCCCGCCGTCAGCAAGCGCAACGCCCAAACGAGCCAAACTGTCGACAGTGTAGCAGCCTTCACTCGGACGGGGTTTGGGAACTCATGGAGGCGAGGTAGGTCTCGAGGTCGGTCCGCAGCATCCGGATCAAGTCCTCGTCCATGTAGCCGTACTCGTCCTCGATATCGAGCACGACGAGGGGCACACCCTTGAGGGCTGTTCGGAAGCGTTGCCGCAAAACCTCTCGGTGCCGAGCCTCCATGACGAAGATGACGTCTGCCCACTCGATGAGCGCCGCCGAAACCTTGAGCCTCGCCGAGGCGGCTGTCCCGGCGGACTTGACATCGAAGCAGGGGTCATCGCCGAAGATGGTTTCGGCCGTACGACTACGCCACTGATTGCGACTGCACACGTAGAGCAGCTTAGGTCGTGGAACGAGAGCGGTATAGGGCATCGGGAATTCGTGCAGCGCGCACGTCTGGGAGACCGCAAAGAAAGGTCCCGTACCTTTGCGCCCCCAAATCAAGTACACCACATGACCTCCACCGCCACAAAGCACGCCTTCCTACAGGAGTTAGGCCTCGATGACCAGAACCCCGGCACCTGGATCGGCCGCCAGACCCACGGCGGCGATGCGCACCTCACTTCCAGCAGCCCCGTCGACGGCAGCACCATCGGCGAGGTGAGCGTCACGACGCCCGAACAGTACGAGGCCGTCATGTCCGCCGCCACTGAGGCCTTTAAGGTCTGGCGACAAAAGCCCGCACCCCTGCGCGGTGAGATCGTCCGCCAGTACGGCAACAAGCTCCGCGAGCACAAGGAGGCCCTCGGCAAGCTAGTCTCCTACGAGATGGGCAAGAGCCTTCAGGAGGGCTGGGGCGAGGTCCAGGAGATGATCGACATCTGCGACTTTGCCGTCGGCTTGAGCCGCCAGCTGTACGGCCTCTCGATGCACTCCGAGCGCCCCAACCACCGCATGTTCGAGCAGTACCACCCGCTCGGCGTGGTCGGCATCATCTCGGCCTTCAACTTCCCGGTAGCCGTCTGGAGCTGGAACGCGATGATCGCGCTGGTCTGTGGCGACGTCTGCGTCTGGAAGCCCTCCGAGAAGACACCTCTGTGCGGCGTGGCCTGCCAGAAACTCTTCGCCGAGGTGATCGCGGAGAACGATCTCCCCGACGGCATCTCCTGCCTCATCAACGGCGACTACCGCGTCGGCGAGATGATGACCAAAGACCAGCGCGTCCCTCTCGTCTCGGCCACCGGCTCGACGCGGATGGGCAAAATTGTCGGTGCCGAGGTGGCCAGCCGCATGGGCAAGACCCTCCTCGAACTCGGCGGCAACAACGCCATCATCGTGACGCCGAGCTGCGACCTGAAGGTGGTCCTCACCGGGGCGGTCTTCGGGGCCGTTGGCACCTGCGGCCAGCGTTGCACGTCCACGCGTCGCCTCATCGTGCACGAGTCGGTGTACGACAAGGTGCGTGATGCCCTCGTCAAGGCGTACGGCCAGCTCCGCATCGGGGATCCACTCGACACAAACAACCACGTCGGTCCGCTCATCGACCGCGACTCTGTAGCGGGTTACCAGTTGGCCATTGAGCAGGCCAAGGCCCAGGGCGGCGAGGTGCTCGTGGAGAGCGGCGTTCTCGAAGGCGAGGCTTACACGTCCGGCTGCTACGTCAAGCCCTGTATCATCGAGGTGTCGGAGCAGACGCCCATCGTCAAGCACGAGACCTTCGCGCCCATCCTGTACCTCATGAAGTACAGCACCCTCGAGGAGGCGATCGCGATGCAGAACGACGTGCCCCAGGGCCTCTCCTCCGCCATCATGACCACCGACATGCGGGAGGCCGAGCTCTTCCTGAGTGCCCAGGGCTCCGACTGCGGCATCGCCAACGTCAACATCGGCACCTCGGGTGCTGAGATTGGGGGCGCCTTTGGAGGTGAGAAAGATACAGGCGGCGGCCGCGAGTCGGGTTCGGACAGTTGGAAGGCGTATATGCGTCGGCAGACGAATACCGTGAATTACGGGCGAGATGTACCGTTGGCGCAGGGGATTAAGTTTGATTTGTAGAGGGTCAAGAATAGCTTGCGGCGCGTCGATTGTGGACTGGAAAAACCAATGCCGACGAGAAATAGCATCCGCAAGTTCATGTACTACTAGGGTTTCCCGGGCTTTAGCCCGGCCCGTTCGTAACGCACTTTTGTAACTGTGCTGGCGGGCCGGGCTAAAGCCCGGGAAACCCGAGTAGGGCTGGGATGTGCCGTTTGAATTCTATCTGGGCTTTAGCCCGGCCCGTTCGTAAAGCACTTTGATGGCTGTGCTGGCGGGCCGGGCTAATTGAGTTTTAAAAAGTAAACTGCTCGTCCGAGCCGACCCGCTCCGGCGAGCGCACCCGAGCCGCCCCCCCACCTTGGCGAAGCCACGTGTGGAGCCTCCCCGCCCTCGGTGCCGAAGCGTAGCGCCTCCGTGTCCTCGGTGCCGAATCCCCGTAGCGGCGAAGCCGCCATTTCCGAGCGGCGACACAGGAGTACCTAGAACGCTACGCCCCCCGGAGCAGCGCTTTAATTTCTAAATCTCAATAAGCCCGGGAAACCCAAGTAGGGCTGGGATGTGCAGTTTGAATTCTATCTGGGCTTTAGCCCGGCCCGTTCGTAAAGCACTTTGATGGCTGTGCTGGCGGGCCGGGCTAAAGCCCGGGAAACCCTAGTAGGGCTGGGATTTGCGGTTTGAATTTATGATTTCCCTTCGCTTGGAGTGGGTCTATCCGAGCGATGCCTTTTGGAGGGCAACTACACTCCATCATCCTTTATCGTAAGCGATCCTTTACCCGCTCCATCGCCCGCACATTATCCGGGTGCCGAATACTCGCCCGGATATCCGCCTTCTCCCCCTCTGTGAGGTGAAAGGTCATCGAGGCGGCCTCCCTATCCTCCGCCGGCCGGTAGCTAAAGCGTACAAACTCAAAGGCCTCCTCGCCGAAGAGCTCATACAATAGCCCCACGTTGTCGTCGAGCTGGAAGTCCTGAAGGCTGATGAGCTGGCCCGCCACCCCCAGCGGACTGAAGAGACCCGAGATCCACCCTTTCGGACTGCGCTCCTCCTGGGGCTGCTCAAACTTCTCTAGCGTGCTGACCTGGACGAGGGTCACGCCGCTGGTGTTCTCCAGTATCCACTCGCGGTAGACCTGCAGGAAGCGGCTCGCCTCCATGACACCGAAGTTGTCCCGGAAGCCCGCATCCATGACCTCGACCGGCGGCGTGCTCGGGAGGTAGACGTTGGGCAGCACGTAGGGGTAGGTGGCGTTCATGCGGAGGGCCGTCGAGATGGGGAGTCGCTTCGGGTTTTGATCGGCAAAGAGCGCCCCAAAGTCGACCGCATCCACCTCAAACTCTTTGCCGCGACCGACGCCCGAGGGTGGCAGCGTCATGTGACGTACGCCGAGCGGCGAGATGATGAGGCGGCGAGCGTCGTTGACGATGCTCGGCGTGAGCAGCAGCATCGGGATCTCGGCGGCGCGTTCGGCGACCTCGTAGTCGCCGAGGCGCTTATGGAAGATGCCGCCGAGGTTTTCGTTGAGCTGTTGCTCGAAGGCGTAGCCGCGGTCCTTGCGGTACTTCTCGCCGTCGAGGGTAAAGTAGCTCGACGGTAGGAAGAGGTCGCGGCTCACGATCGCGAAGGCGATGGAGTTGAGCAGGTCGCCCCCCGCCGCCTCGAGGTGCAGGGAGTCGAGCGAGCGTCGCTCACCGACTTGGGTTGCCGTACGGGCCTGGAGTTCGGCGAGGGCGCGGTTATAGGTCTCGATGTCGTGTTGGCGGTCGAGTTTGGACCAACGATCCTTGCGGAACGGCTGGGCTTTGGGGCCGTCTCGGTAGGAAAAACGGGCGGTCGAGACACTGCTGATACTCGGGCTGGCGGGCCGTTTGTCGCGTGTCCGCAAAACGACAGGCTTTGCGGTCGTGTGATCGCCTAGGTAGTCGAGGGGCGGGGTCGCGAGGTTGGCCGCCCAGGTGAGGTCCCGCACGTAAGCCGCGCCGATCATGCCGCCACTGGCCCCGCTGATGAGACTCGTGTGGCGCAGGAGTTGGCCGTCGGTTGCCAACTGGGCTTCCTGTAGCACGTGGGTGGTCCAGTAGGTCGCCTTGAGGCCGCCGCCGCTCACGCAGAGCAGTACCATGCGCGGCTTGTCCTGGCCGGTGCGCACGCGCCAGCGCTCGAGGATGAGCTGCATGCTGTCACGATCGCGGGTGAGGGCTACAGGGTCGGCCAGTTCTTCGAGGCGCTGATAGGAGTAGGCGGGCAAGTCACCCGAGTAGTCGAGCCCGTAGGCGCGGTTGCGGAACGTAAACCAGTCCCGCCCCGTAATGAGGTTGATGAGCACGAGCGCCAGCACGAAGATGCTCGTACGCCAGGTGTGGAACCAGTAGGTCACCGCCCCGGCCACCGCGGCCACTACGCTGAAGAGGATGAAGATCGAGGCCCCGGCCGGGATCCGCACCCAGGCGTAATCCATTCCGAGGCCACTGAGCACGAGCAGCAGCAGGATGCCGCCCTGGAGGAGGAGCGCGTTCAGGTGGTTTTGTCGAAAGACGCCCAAAATCTGGTCGGGCTTGTAGTGCGAGATGGAGCGCGTACGGCGGGGCGTGAGGGACTCAGTAAGGTAGTTGTCGACGCGCCAGGACTTCTCGCCCGAGATGAGTTGCGCGACGCTGATCTTGCGGTGCCCGGTCAGCATGCGGCTGCGGCGTCGACGGAGTTGACCGCGTAATAAATCACGTAGCGCCGGGTAGCTGGCGATGTCCTTGTTGGTGAAGCGGAAGTACAGGAAGTACACCACGATCACGATCAGGACGCCCCCCAGGAGACTCAGCACGATGCCCAGCAACTGGCCGTTGCCGTAGTTGAGTTCGGCCTTGAGAAAGGCCCTGAGTCGTAACACGTAGAAGCCGAAGAAGGCGATCGGCAGGAGGGCATTGTTGATGCAGTACTTCCCAAATGGCCGCGCGAGTGTGGCCAGGAAGGGAAAGTAGCGGGCGTTGAGGAGGTAAGTGGTGAGGTTCCATGTCATGATCATGCCCCCGAGCCCGAGGCCGACGAGGAAGAAGCTCAGGCTGCCGACCTGCCCGGCGTACTCGGGTTCGAGGAAGAGGTACTTGATGCCAAACTTGGCCGCGAGCCGGTCGGAGATAAACAGCACCAGCAGCACCCAGAGGATGAGCAGGAGGTGGTTCTGGCGGAGCTGCAACACCAGGAGCTGGACCGGAAAGCTGTGCCACACGCGCTCCCCCATGCGGAAGAGCCGCCGCGGGGCAGCGTACAGGAGGTCGGAGGCGTTGGGCATAAACGTTTGGCGTTGGGCCAGGTAGCGGTAAAAGAAAGGCCTCGCGGCTACACGGCGCTCGCACCTACGAGGTTAGGACTACGTTAAAGTCGGCGAGCGACATACCTGGACCCTGAGGCATTGTATTGGCCTGCGGTAAGTAAAGAGGGACTTGGCACCGTTTTGGACGCCGCCCCACTCTAGGGGCTACCTTTGTCCCGCGAGCTTTTTATAGAAAAATCACACGTATGAACATTGCAGTAGTAGGCACCGGCTACGTCGGACTCGTCTCCGGCGTCTGTTTCGCGGAAACCGGCAACCAAGTCATCTGCGTCGACATCGACCAGAAGAAAATCGACCGTCTCAAGGCAGGCGAAGTCGTCATCTACGAGCCGGGCCTCGAGCCCCTCTTCGAGCGCAACCAGCGCCAGGGGCGACTGAGCTTCACGACCGACCTCGCCGCCGGCATCAAAGACGCCGAGATCATCTTCCTCGCCCTCCCGACGCCTCCGGGCGAAGACGGTTCGGCCGACCTGAAGTACATCCTTGGGGTGGCTGCCGACCTGTCGAAGATCATCACGGACTACAAGGTGATCGTCGACAAGAGCACCGTGCCCGTCGGGACGGCCGAGAAGGTCCACGCGATCCTGGCCGACAACCTCGACACCAACCTCTTCGACGTCGTGTCCAACCCGGAGTTCCTCCGCGAGGGCGTCGCCGTGGACGATTTCCTCAAGCCCGACCGCGTCGTGATCGGTACGAGCTCCGAGCGGGCCGCCAAGGTGATGAAGCGCCTCTACGATCCGTTCGTGCGCCAGGGCAACCCCGTCATCGTCATGGACGAGCGCTCGGCCGAGATGACGAAGTACGCCGCCAATAGCTACCTCGCCACGCGCATCACGTTCATGAACGAGATCGCCAACTTGTGTGAGCTGGCCGGTGCCGACGTCGACAACGTACGTCGTGGCATGGGTACGGACTCGCGCATCGGCAAGCGCTTCCTGTTCCCGGGCATCGGCTATGGGGGAAGTTGTTTCCCGAAAGACGTCTCGGCCCTCGGCAAAACCGCCTCGCAGCACGGCTACGAGTTCAAGATTCTCGAGAGCGTGATGAGCGTCAACGAGGAACAGAAGCGCAAGCTGAGCCGCATGATCAAGGCGCACTTCGGGGATGACCTGCAAGGCAAAACTATTGCGCTCTGGGGCCTGGCCTTCAAGCCCGACACCGACGACATCCGCGAGGCACCCGCCCTTTACATCATCCAAGACCTGCTCGACGCCGGTGCCAAGGTGCGCGCCTTCGACCCGGAGGCGATGGACAACGTCGCCCGCGAGTTCCCGCAGGTGGAGATGTGCAAGGACCAGTACGAGACCCTCGACGGGGCTGACGCCCTGGCCATCTGCACGGAGTGGAAAGTGTTCCGTACGCCGAGCTTTGCCGCGGTAAAGAAGATGCTCACCGAGCCCGTCATCTTCGACGGCCGCAACCTGTACGACCTGGATGCGCCCCGTGAGGCTGGCTTTACGTACTACTCCATCGGCCGCGAGGCAGTGAAGCAGGAGGCGACGGTGGCGGCGTAGGCCAAGGACACATGATTAAGAATTTAAGCCCTCGTTGCCTATTTTGGGTGGCGGGGGCTTTTAGATACCTTGCTTCCGCTCTCAATAGATGAACGCTTACATTGGTTACTATCTGTACTATAGTCATTAGAGGTGACGATTACTACGCATAATGCCCTAATACTTTGCAGATTGTAAACCGAAATGCAGACTTTGCCGCCTGTTGCCAATTAAAAATGAGCAAAGCAGTTTGAATTCAAGATCAGTTTCGTCTAGCTTCACCGCATGACAGCAACCGGTACTGATGTGATACGTAAAGCTTCGCTGTTTGTAGCATTTGTTTTATATCTAGCTACAGCATCATTTGCCCAGTACGATATTTCCGGAAGTTGCCTGGATAACCCGGTGACCTTGCCGGTATCGACGACGAATCCTATCGTCAATGGCAAGCCGGCCTACGAGGGCACCGGCACCTTTAATGGTATGCCAAATACGCCGCTCCAAATTTTTTGGAACAGCGTCGACAATGTCTGGATCTTCGGCAGCGGCGGGGCTGTTATTGGATTCAATAACACCAGCAGTCCAGAGCCGCCTGTCAGTAGCGCCGACGCCTGGACGGATTTTAGCAACAGCTTTGGTCTCAACTGTGGCGCACCTACGGTTGCCGTGACCGTACTCCCGGTTGAGCTTGTCGGCCTTTCGGCAAAACGCGTAGGTCTCACCGTGGCGCTCGACTGGCAGACGGCCTCCGAGACCAACAACGTCGGCTTCGACGTCGAACGCTCGATCGATGCGGAGACGTGGATTACTTTGGGCTTCGTCGCGGGGGCGGGCACCACGGGTGCGAGCTCGACCTACGCCTATACTGATGCATCGGCCCCCTCTAGCGCCACCTACTACCGCCTCCGCCAGCGCGACCTCGACGGCGTTACGGACCTTAGCGATGTCGTGAGCGTCGGCGAGGTACGCACGGGCGATTTCGCCTTCGCGATTGGTCCCAATCCGGCCAACGGTTTGGTCACCGTACGCGGGCTCATACAGGCAACTGAGATTAAGATCTACGACGCGACCGGCCGGGAGGTCTACCGCGGCACAGACATCGTCGACGGTCAGTCACTCGATTTATCGGCGCTGCCGGCGGGCCGGTACGTCCTCCAGGCCAGCAGCCTCCGCGGCACGGTCGGCACCTTGCCCTTCATCCTCCACTAACCCTCAACCACGCCTCAGAATGGAACCCTTCATAGCACAGATCCTCATTTTCGCTGGCAACTTCGCGCCACGCGGCTGGGCATTTTGCCACGGTCAGATACTGCCCATCAACCAGCACCAAGCGCTCTTCAGCATCGTTGGCACCCTTTACGGAGGCAACGGCGTGACTACTTTTGCCCTACCCGATCTGCGGGGTCGCGTACCTATCGGATTTGGTCAGGGTCCAGGCTTGTCCAGTTTTTCAATAGGCGATATTGGTGGCACAGAAACGACTACGCTTACCGCCTTAAACCTCCCAAACCACACCCACGCCATCGACCCAACGCAGTCGAGCCCTTCCCCCGGAAAAAGTCCAGACCCCACTGGCCGCGTCCCAGCAAATGCCGGAACGTTTGACAACGACTACATCGACCCCGCTGATCCAGACGCGGCACCCCTGAATACGAGTCCCGCCAGTACCTCATCGGCAGGTAGTAACCAGCCCTTCAGCAACCGCCCGCCCCACCTCGCCATCAGCTACATCATCGCGCTGCAAGGCATCTTCCCTACGCGCTCCTAAACCCTCGCCGAATGCTCCGCGCAACGACACCACCGGCAGCTCTCCGCTTGTCGCGAAAAGGTTTCCTACGATCAGCCTGCTTGCTCGCGGCAGGGAGCGCGCTCCCGAGCGTTGCCCTTAGCGCAGCCGGGGGCACGACTTACCCCTACGGCCTCCGTGGCGTAGGCGGATGGCAAGGCGATTGCCTACGTGACGCGTATGCGGAATGTCTAGAAACTGCCAACATGCTGGGCATTAGCAGCCTTCATGCCCAACAGGTACTGACGCCCACGCGAATCTTACACCGTGACGAAACGGGGCTCTCGGCCGCGACAGCTTCCGGGCAAGTCTTATATGTAGAGCGCAAGGGCGGGCAGGCTAGGATACGTTTCGAATCAAGGCGAGGCCCCTACTAAGCCCAGCAGTTTAGGAGCGTCGCAGTGCAACGAAACCGGCTTTGCACCGGTCCTTCGCCCGTCATACTGCTACGCCTATTGCTGCACTGCGCCCTCGACGTCCCACTACGGGCTTGTCGGGACAGCCCTTGAGAGGTTTTGGCGAAAGCCGGAGCCACGGGCCTGCCTCTCGCCAACAGCGTCGATCTTCCCCTCGAATCGACGCTCTTCGGCCCGGACGCTAACGACTATTACCTCAGCCACCGAGTGGCCCATGGCCATCAGCTTCTCTCCCGACAGCTCGAAGATTTTAGCCCTCAGTAAGGATGGGTACGATGCCCTCGAATTTCCGGGCCAGCTCTATACCTACCTCCTCGACACGGCCGCCGGTAAGATCTCTTCGGCGGGGCCCGTGGCCCGCGTGGCCGACGTCAACTTCCTCCATCCCTCGCTGGCCAACACCACCGTCCGCGTGGAGGCGGGGCCGTCCGAAACGCCCATCCGGTCGCTCCACCTCTACAGCCTCGGGAATGGTCGCCACACCGTGCGCGCCGTGGGGCTCAGGGGCGAGGTCCCGGTCGACGACCTACCCGCCGGCTCCTACATCGTCTACGGCTACGACGCGGACCACCGGCCGGCCCTGCGGCAGAAGATCGTCGTCGCGCACTGACGGCCGCGCCTCACATACGCAAAACCTTTATACCACGTGGCATAAGGCTTGCAAAGCATTCGTGCAGGCAATACCGCCTAGTACCATCCGGGACCACTCACAGGTGGCTCGTCGCTTTGCACACACAGTATGAAACTCACAAACACTACAGCCTTCGGTCTCGTCCTCTCCGCCCTCGTATTTACGGCCTGCGAGAAGGAACCCCTCCTGTCTCCGGCAGACCTGAACTCGAACGCCAACACCGAACTCTCCATAGCGAGGACGGCCCCTAACCACATCGACGACAAATCGGATGCCGGACAGGGCCAGGTACCGGCCCCAGGGGACATCGCCTCCAACTACGTTAAGACCGATGTCCAAGACAAAATAGACGCTGGGGTAGGCCAGGTGCCGAGTCCAGTAGCCATTGCCACCAACTATGCCAAGGGCGACGTACAAGACAAGGTAGACGCGGGCATAGGCCAGGTGCCGGGTCCAGTAGCCATTGCCACCAACTATGCCAAGGGCGACGTACAAGACAAGGTAGACGCGGGCTTAGGCCAGATGCCGAGTCCAGTAGGCATTGCCGCCAGCTACGTCAAGACCGACATTCAAGACAAGGTCTCCTCCCACGCTGAGGATACCGCTAAGCCCAGCAACTAGCCCTGCCCAGATCTAGTCTGGTCAAGACTCGGTCATCCGAGTTCGTCATCAACACATTCGAGACCCGCTGCCTACCAAAGCAGCGGGTCTTTGTTTTTTTGCAGAATCGCCACCCACGGCACGTGCTAGCTACCTTGCTGCACCCAAACTCGAGCTATGCGATACGCCGCGATCTCGACCGCGTGGCTCCTTGCCCTGGTCGCGTGTACGTCTGACATCAAAAACCCCGACGCCGTCGTCGTCGAGGAGACCGGTGCCTCCATCGAGGGGGCTTCCGCCAAAACCAGCGAACGGGTCGCCGAGCCGAAGGCTGCGGTAAGCGCCCTTGTGGGCTCCTACGTTGGCTACTTCGAGCCGGACGGCAAGGATGTGGACGCCTTCTTCGGAGTCGACGATGCCGAAATCGGGTGGAACCGCGCCAACAAAATTAACCTCTCGATCGACAGCATCGCCGGTGACCGAGTGTTTGGGCACAGCGTCGTGGCCGGTAATGATCGTCCCTTCGAAGGGGGCTATGTACCGACCGGTACGGCCGGGCATCAATTTGTCGGCAGAGAACCCGGTGACGACCGCTACGATGGCGTGTTCAGTTTTAGCGTAAGCGAAAACACACTGACCGGTACCTGGAAAGCCTTCAAGAAAATAAACATTCAAGAGCGACGATACGAACTCGACCGCAAAGACTTTTCCTACCGCGCAGATGTCATGCTCGACGAAAGCAACAGATACGTAGACTGGCGTGATATCAAACGCACCAAACAGATGGGCCAAGTAGACGGCGAGGTCTTTGAATGGATAGAGCAGACCTACGCCACGGCGACCGATAAGATCTACGAAATAAACGCTTCTACCGAGAAGCTTACCCCAGCACGAGTCGAGAACCTTAAGCGCGGCGACCTGCTCATTATCCGCAACACAATCTACGCCCGGCACGGCTACAGTTTTCGCGAACGGCCCCTGCGGGTCTTCTTCGACGCCCAGCCTTGGTACATCCCCGTCCACGCCGATATCACCTCCGACTTCACGCCACTCGAACTCGACAACATCAAGCTGCTTCTGCGCTACGAGCAGAACGCCGCCGAGTACTACGACCGCTTTGGGCGCGGCTAAGCGATGGCGATGAGGAGCACGATACGACGGGTGACGAACGGTGGGTTGGTCGTCGGGTTTGCCTACCTGTGCTATCTCATGCTTCTCATTACCGCGCAGTACCTGCCACTAGGTCTCGACGTAGCTTTCCTCCGGCTAAAAGGGTCCGCGCTTGCCTTCCCCTATTACCGACACGCCTTCTTCGCGCACGTCTTCGCGAGCATGGTGGTGATGCTTATCGGCGTGGGGCAGTTTTCGGACAGCTTTCGCCAAAACTGGCCACAGCTCCACCGTGGCTTTGGCAAAGGCTACATCGGACTCGTGCTGCTGGTCGCTGCGCCAACGGGCCTCGTGTTGGCGCTTCACGCAAACGGCGGCTGGGTCGCGCAGGCGTCCTTCGTGCTACAGGCCCTGCTTTGGTTTGGGTTTACGTGGCGCGCGTATGCCACCATCCGTCGGGGCGATGTCACGGCTCACCGTCGCTATATGTGGCGCAGCTATGCCCTGACGCTCTCGGCGATTAGCCTGCGGCTGTTCAAGTGGGGGATCGTGTGGGCATTCGCGCCGCCGCCGATGGACACCTACCGTATTGTGGCGTGGCTTGGATGGATGGTGAACTTGGGCGTGGTCGAATGGTGGCTACGGTCTAGCACGTCCTCCTAAGCCCTGCTCGCCGATCATAAATGTTCCGGATACTGTCAAGAGTTTTGAGCGCCTACAATGCACGGCCTCCCTCACCGCACCTGCCCCGACCCAAACACCCAGTACTTGTTCGTCACCAACTGCGCCAGCCCTAGCGGCCCGCGGTGGTGAAGCTTATCGGTCGAGATCGCCAATTCCGCGCCGACGCCCATCTCGCCGCCGTCCGTGAAGCGCGTCGAGGCATTGTGGTAGACGGCCGCGCAGTCTACGGCCTCCATAAAACTCGCGGCGGCGATACTGTCTTCACACATGATCGTCGCCGAGTGTCCGCCAGAGTAGCGGTTGATGAGTACAGCGGCCTCACCGACGTCATCGACGGCACCGACGACGAGCTTCATCGCTAAAAACTCTTCTTCCCAAAGGTCATCTTCGACTTGGATCAGATAATCCCTCGAGCCTCGACTCACCCTTTTGTCGACGATTACTTCGACGCCGGCTCTTTTAAGAGTCTCGAAGAGTTCCAAAACTTTGTAGGAGAAATTAGGTAAAGCTGTGTCCAGCAAAACCTTATCCAGTGCATTACAAGCCGAAATCTTGCTCGTCTTGGCATTCAGGATAACAGCCAAACTCTGCTCCCAATCCGCACTCTCGTGCACGTACAAAAAGTTGTTGCCCCGCCCGCTCACCAATACGGCACAAGTAGCGTGCTCCTTCACGAAGCGAATCAAGCCTTCGCCACCGCGTGGTACGATCAGGTCGACTTTTTCAGGTGGCTTTCGCAAAAACGCCTGCGTCGCACTGCGGTCGAGTTCTAACAAGCGGACGTAGTCGATGGGTAAGTCGTTTTGCCGCAAGGCCGCTGCCCAACAATCGACCAGCACCCGATTCGAGTGGACGGCTTCCTTGCCGCCCTTCAGCAAAATCTTGCTACCGGCCTTAAAGGCCACGACCGCGGCCTCGACCGTTACGTCCGGACGGGACTCGTAGATGATCATCACGGTGCCGAAGGGGGCTGTGCGATTGACGATCCGCAGTCCGTTTGGACGAAGCACCTCGCTAATGATTTGGCCTACCGGATCGGGTTGCGCGGCGACCTCCTCCACCGCCCGGATCATGCCGTCGATCTTGTGGTCGTCGCACACCAGCCGGTCGTACATCGCCCGGTCCGACTTGTCCCCGAAGGCGTCTAGGTCGCGCTGGTTGGCGGTCTTGATTTCGTCGCGGCGGCGGCTGAGTTGCAGGATGACGCTCGCGAGCACAGCGTCCTTCTGATCGGAGCTAAGGGACATCGGCATGGGGGTTATGTGTTTTGCGGAAGCGTCACCGCCCGCACTAGCGTTCCCACCGCCCGACCGTCGAGGATATCGAGGATGGCGTTGTCCGCCTTTCCGCCCACGATGTGCGTCGGTATCCCGAGACTCGCCGCCCGCTGCGCAAAGCGGAGCTTGGAGCCCATCCCACCCCGGCCCTCGGCCTCGCCCTTGCCGGAGGCCTCGATGTAGGCGGAGTGGTCGGCGTCGGCGTCCACCTCTGCAATGAGCTTAGCGCCCGTCTTGCGGGGGTGCCCGTCGAAAAGGCCGTCGGCATCGGTAAGGATGATGAGGCGGTCCACGTTGAGCAATTCGGCCATCAGCGCAGCGAGCTCGTCGTTGTCGTGAAACATCGACCGCGTCACGCTCGTCGCGTCGTCCTCGTTGACCACCGGGACCACGCCCGCGTCGAGCAGTCCGTCGAGGCACTGCACCATGTTGTCGCGCTTGGCCCCCGCCTCGAAGTCGTCCTTGGTCGGCAAGACCTGGGCGCACTTCATGCCGTACTCCTCGAACAGATCGTAGTACAGGCGCATGAGGCGCGGCTGCCCGGTGGCCGAGTACACCTGACGGCGCTGGGTCTCGTTCTGGCTATCGATCTTGCCGAGGACCTCCATGCCGGAGATGATGGAGCCCGAACTCACGAGGGCGCACATCACGTCGCGCTCGTAGAGGGCCGCGATCTGGCGGACGAGGTTGCGCAAAACCGGCCGCATGATGCGGTTGGCGCGGTTGGAGATCACGTTGGTGCCGACCTTGATGAGAATGCGCTGGGCGTACATATGCAAAGGGCGAGCGTTGAGGCGCGCCAGAGCGCAAAGCTAGACGGGCTGTGGGGACCGCCCGACGCCGACTGCCAGCTGGCGTCGCACATCGGTGCCGACGACCGGGACCTCGACTTGGAAGCAAGTGTACCAGCCGTCTCGCGGGGCGACGACCCGCAGGGAAGCGCCCAACTTTTCAGCCGCGAGCTGCGCCAGGGCCAGTCCGATGCCCGACCCAGGGAAGTCCTCCCGGCGGTCGAGCCGCTTGAAGACCTCGAAGACCTGCTCGTGGTAGCAAGGGTGTCTTTTCGCGCGCATTGCAGGGACGACTGTGCCCACAGACGCGAAGCTCCTAGCCACGTCGTGAGCAGGAGGAGCACAAGGCACCAGCGGGGACATTCGCTTGGATTGAAAGGGCGAACCAACCAACATCGTGTAGGTACAGGCAAAGTCAGCGTCAGTTTAGCTTTCGCCAAAACCCTTTGCCCGCTTTGTCAGATGACGACTTCGCAGGGGCCACCACCGAGCGCTGCGCTATCTCCTCCCCGTGAGGAGCCGCAGTTCGAACAGGTAGGTTTCTGGAACTACCGGGCCTCGGCGGGGGGCGGTGATCAAAGGCCTATACGCACGAGGAAGTATTTTACGAGAAGCGTGAATCGCCGCCTATGAGCGGTGAGGCCCCGGGAGTGACACTCGTCGCTGTCGAGGCGACGGGGGCCGTCTGTGGCTCGCCGTGCGCAGAAACGACTGGGGTCGCGCAAGCTCGGGCGGCGACTAAGTGGCCTGCGAGGGTACGGACCTTACTCCACCACGCTCACCGGAAAGTCTTGGCCGTACCCATAACTCGCCGGGTACTGCGCCTGCCCGAGGAACTTCTCGGTGAGTTCCGGGACGGCCACATCCAAATACGCCTTCAGCTCGTTGACCGACACGCGGCCGTCGTCCCCGGCGGCTTTGCCGCCGAGGGCCTCGAGCAGGGCGTAGGTGAAAGCCCCGTGCCCGAGTTGGTCGAACTCGTTGGCAAATTGTTCCGAGCCGCTGGCTGTCAACCAGTGCGTCCCAGTGCTGCGAGCCAGTTGAGCGATGGCCTTCTCCTCGGCGGCCCCGCGGCTCACGATGTTGTCAACGGCCCCGGCGCTTTGGCAGGCGTCGAGGATGTAGAGTTGCTTCTGGGCCGGGATGCCAGCGGCGAGGGCCTTGAGTTCGGTGGCGGAGATGCCGCGGGCCGCCAGGCCGGCCTCGTCCCCGTAGAGCTGCGTCACGTCGTAAGGCACGAGGTAGAAGTCGGCCGCGGTGCCGGTCGCGCCGACGGGCGCACTCATGACCCCGTGGCCGGCGTAGTAGAATACGAACACGTCTTCGGGGCCGGCCGCAGCAGTGACCTTCGCGATGGTGGCGAGGATGTCGGCGCGGGTAGCCCCAGCGTTGCGGATGGTGTAGGTCTCGACGCCACTTACGACGCGTTTCAAGCCTTCGGAGAGCGCCTTTTCGATGCCGCCGGCGTCGGCCTCGGCGTAGTTGAGGTTGTACTTCGGATTTTTGTAAGCGTTGATTCCGACGGTGACGAGGTGGAGCCGGGCACCCACGGTGGCCACGACGGGTTCGGTTTTGGCGGAAGCCGCGTAGACCACGCGCAACTCGGACGGCCGGCTCTCGGTACGCTCGGCGTTGAGGGCCACGGCGAGGAAGTCGTTGGCGCCGGCGAGCAAGGTGACGGTGTAGCGGCGCTGCGGCTCGCCGGGATTGCTAGGCGCCTCGTCCTCCACGACGAGGTTGCGGGTAGTGCTGGACTCCAGGAGCTTGCCGTTGTGGTAGAGGCGCAGTTCGGCGACGGTGGAGCCGGGGGCGGTGGCGCGCAAGATCAGGACGGCCTTTGGGGTACTGGTCTCGATGGTGCGGATCGTAGCCACGTCATCGTCCTCGACGGTGAGGTTGCGCCCGCCGGTGCTGTAGTCGAGGCGGACCGTCGGCGGGCGGGCCGCGGCGGTGATGCGGACGGGCGGGGTAATGAGGACAGGATTGCGTGCCATCAACTGCCCCAGCAGTCCTGGCGTAAAGAAGCCCTCGTAGTACTGTTCCAGCGGTACGATCTGCGTCCCAACCGTATAATAGAGCTGCTTCATGGCCGCTTGCGTCGCGTCAAAGCGACCGTCCGGGGTGAGCACCACCCAGTCGTTCGTCTTTTCGAAGAGGAACAGTTTCGCGAGTTCCTTCCCGGTTCGCAAATCCCAGAGTCGGAGCGTGTTGTCAAAACCGGCCGAGAGGAATAGGTCGTCTGCCAAAAAGCCCATTTTCGCGATGGTACCCTCGTGGCCCGCGAGTTCGACCTGCAGGGCTTGCGTGGGGACGTGCCGGATCTCGATCGTCTCGTCGGTGCGGTCCTTGTTCCGCCGGGAAGCTGTCGCGAGGCGCGTTGCGGTAGCGTCGAGGCTTAGGCCGCGGTAAGGCTCGCCGGGGCGCTTGACGCGCGAAAGCTCCTTGCCGTTCTTGGCGTCGATGCGGAGGAGTTCAGTGTAGTAGCCGGTGCCAATGAGTTCCTTGCCGTCAGGGGTGAAGGTGAGGTCGTGCGCCATGGTCACCTTGCGCCAGCGTTCCTTACCGCTTTTGGCCTCGTAGGCGATCAGGTTGAGGTCGTCGGTCACGGGCGAGGTCCGCTCGTAGTCAATCGCGATAATCAGTTCGCCGTCCGGGGAGACGTGGACCTCGTAAGACTGCGCGTTGGGCAGCGGGTGGTTCTTGCCCGCAGCCTGCCAACTCGGCGTCGAACTCCCCGCCGCGTAGTAGGCGACTCCCTCCGGACCTTGGACTACGAAGTTGCCTTCGTCATCGATGTCGAGGGCGTAGGCTTTCGCCAAAACGATATTCACTCGTCGTGCCGATCCGTTCGTCGCATCGAGGACCTGCACCGCGCCCTCACCCTTGATCTCGGCTACCGAAAATCCACCGTTCGGGCTCGTCGCCAAATAGTACCCACCCGCCGTAGGACCGCCGGCCCGAACGTTGATGCCGCGTGGCGTGAGCTCGATGAGTTTTGCGGTAAGCGTATTCGAAACGATACCCGCGCGGAGGGTTTTGACGGAAGTCGCCAAATTCGTCACGGCAAGCAACTCCGAACCGAACTCTCGCACGATCCGCCCGCTCCGCACGTCGGCCTCCGCGAGACGAACCGGATCTTTGGCCGTCACGAGCAGGCGTCCCTCCCCGAGCGCGAGCAGCGCCGAACCCAAGTAATCACCAGGTTTTGCGCCGTAGCCGAACCCTTCTCCGTTACGATAACTGCCGCTGATGTAGCCGCTGTCGCGCAAACCGTAGAAGAATTCCCCGCTCGCCGGATCTACATCGAGGTTGGCGTAGTGACGGTCGTACTGCTCGAACTGTCCCGCCTTCAGAACAAGTCCCGGGACCTGCTTCACCCAGGCCGCCGTCCCGTCCTCCTTCATCGCGCCGAGGATCAAGCCTTTCGGACTGTTTTCTTGCCGCAGGATGGTCCCGTCCGGCAGCCAATACTGATAGCCTTCGAAGCCTTCGGCCTTGCCACTCGCAAGGTCGACGACGACGGAGCGATCCGCCGTGAAATACGCCACCAAGGCCTTCCGTCCGTCCGGCGACCAGGTAATGCGCTTCGCCGTCCGCGTAGGCCCCGCATTGACGCGCCACTCGCTTACGGTGGTGGTCTTCTGCGTTGCTATGTCGTAGCGGAAGAGGGCGTGGAGGGTATCGTAGCGCGCCTGATAGTAGAAGGCCTTCTGCGTCGGGTGAGCAGCCATCACGCCCACCGCATACCTGCTGCTCCGTGTCTCGTATTTCTTGGTCAGGATGCCACGGGTGAGGTCCTCGGAGTGCAGCAGCTCGAACGTCTGGGCGTCGAGCAAGTAGAGTCGACTCCCGCTGATGGCCGCGAGGGTCTTCCCGGCGGGATCGAAGGCGATGCTGCTGATGTCATTCGTAAACACCTCCTGTCCCGTCAGGTCCACCGCTCTGAGCAGACGCCCTGTGGCAAACTCCCAAAACCGTAGTTCGCTCCCGCCCGCGCTCACGAGTACCCGCCGGTCGGGCCGCATCGTGAGCGCGTAGATGTCCTCCCGGTGCATCGCCGGTATGACCAGGGAAGGCACCTGCGCCAATGCCCACCGCTGCCCCCCGAGGCCGAGCAGAAAAATCGAAATGACAAGCAGTGGTCTCATAAAATCCATTTGTCTAAACCATCTTCCATCAGGCGCAGCGGTCTCCAAATCTCCATCACCGATGCGAGATTTCCACCAACACTGGCACCACCGTCCCCTTCGCGCCCTTCTTCACCGCAAAGCCCACCTGCCCCGCCTCGTAGCTCACCATCTTCGGGTCAATCAGTTCGCTGCCCAGCGCCGCCTCGATCTTGGCGGTGAGGCCCCCGCTCGTCGTCCGCATCTTTGCCTTCAGCGACTCCACGTTCAGCTCCCGTTGGCTGAAGAGTACCAGCAGGTAATCCGTCCCTGGATTGTCGTCCATGCGGATCACTTTCGTATCGCTCGGGAAGGCGAGTACAGAGTTGCGCCCCACCAGCGCGGAGACCTGCGCATCGTACGGAAAGATGGTATTGACCTGTTGCGTCAAGTCCGTAGCGAAGGCGTACACGTAGCCTTCCACCTCGGTTTCGAGGAAGAAGCGGAAGCGCGTCCCGGAGGCATACGCTTGCTGCATCCGGTAAGCCGGTAGCTCCCGGGCGCGGGGTTGGTCGTCCTCCACGATGAGGTTGCGCGTCGAGATACGCGTCACGGGCATCGCGGCGCCGGTGTTGGTCTCGAATTTCATGGCGCCTTTCGGCAAAACCTCCGCTACCGGTGCCGGCGGAGCTGGTGGTGGCGGAAGTGGCGTCGGCGTCGGAGCTGGCGTCGGCGCTCGGTGTCGGTTTTGGTGTCGGCGGCGGGTTTGGCGCAGGCAGCTGGCTTCGGCGCAGGCCCTGGCCCAGGCGTGGCTCGCGCGTACGGAAAGGCCTGATAAGCCCCGTAGCAAAGCTCCCCCGTCACCGCGTAGGGTACCCATAGAAAGCCGCCGTCGCCCCAGCCCGTACCCCAGCTGTTGAGGTAGCGAAAGGCACCGCCGAACTTTTGGTCGTCGTACCCGACAATGACCATCGCGTGCGACCCATGTTCGTCCGCCAGGCTCTCGCCCGCAGCCGGTCGCCAGACATCCTTCGCCCTGAAAAAGCTATTGAACAACGTGTGGCTCACCAGCACCGGGTAGCCCTCTGCGATCACCTTTTTGATGGCGTCGATCTTGAGTTGTGGGTCGGTGGTCTCCTTGGCAAAGAAGAGGATTTGCAAATCCCGGATGCGCGCATTCGCCGCCTCGGGCGCCAGTCGTTCGAGCCGTCCGATTCGCTCCTCGCGCGTGCCCGACATACAGGCGAAGGGCAGGCTCGAGTAGCTCGGAACCCCGAACTGCTTGAACAGTTCCAGTGACTGGGCAGTGGCCATGCCCCCACCGCAGGTGTCGTCCTGCTCCGACTTTAATATCTCGTAAACCCAGGTCGGGCTGTAGGCAATCTCGTCGATCTGGGCGCGATCCGTGAGTCCTCGCTGCTTCGCCTCGATGATGGTGCGGAAGTGGTAGGCCGAACTCCAGGCCGCGCAGGTCCCGAATTCGCCCTGGTCGCCTGGGGTCGGGCAGTACGCCTCCAGAGAGGCAGCCGGCGGCAAGATCGACCGACTGCTCACCTTCGCCTTTAGCGGCAAGGCATTGTAGGCGGCCTCATCGAAGACCTCGCCCATCGCATACCGCTGTGCAGCTGCGCCACCGCTGAGGATGAGCAGGGCGGCTGTCGCCAAAACCAGCTTGCGTAACAGTATACATGCCATATCGATTAGAGCTTGATGTGCTAAGGCTAAGGTCGAAGTAGTGATGCGGTTGAGGCAATACGACAAACTGCGTATGCGGGGGGCTGACTGTCGGGCAAGAATGTTCGGTTTATTCAAGCGCATGCCTGCGCCACTCCTCCCGACCGTACAGCCTCCGCGTACCTTCGCGTCCTCCGCGCCTCCGCGTCAGTACTTCAACCAACCGCGCAGCGGCGTCCCCCATGGAGTGTATCTCCGTCTTCGACATGCTCAAGATCGGCGTCGGGCCGTCGAGTTCCCACACGCTCGGCCCCTGGCGCGCGGCCGAACGCTGGATCGCGGAACTGCGGGAGGCCGGGCTCTTCGACCTCGTCACGGCGGTCCGCGTACACGTCTACGGATCGCTTTCCCTTACTGGCAAGGGCCACGCTACGGATGCGGCTATCCTACTCGGGTTGAGTGGTGCCGACCCGGAGTACGTCCCGATCGAGGACATCCAGCCGCTGCTCGACGACATTCACGTGCGTCGCGAGATTGGTTTTGGCGGAAGCCGTTTTGGCGAAAGCCGCACCCTGCCCTTCGCCCCAGCTACCGACCTGCTCTGGCACCGCAACTTCCTGCCTTTCCACCCGAACGGCGTCACCTTCGAGGCCACCCTGAGTAGCGGAGCCCTGCAGGTAGACACGTATTATTCGATTGGCGGTGGCTTTGTGGTGGCCGAGGAGCGCGTCCACGCGAAGGAAAACCTGGCCGTCTTCAAGACCTTCCCCTTCCCCGTCATCAAGGGCGATGAGCTGCTGGCGCACTGCGCCTTCGAGCGGCTACCGATCAGTCGGATCGTACTCGCGAACGAACGCTCTCTGCGCACGGACCACGAGATCGACCACGAGATGCAGCGCATCTGGACGACTATGCTGGAGTGCATGTACGTCGGGTGCCACACCACGGGCACGCTGCCGGGCGGACTCGGGGTCAAGCGTCGCGCCGCCGAAATGAACAGTGCCTTGCTGGGCGAGGACATTGACTACAGCGATGCGGAGGGCTGGCTAGCGGCCATTCGGCGCTCGGAAGTGAAGTTCCGGCAGATCTTGAAGTGGGTGAGCTGCTTCGCGCTGGCGGTCAATGAAGTGAATGCGAGTCTCGGTCGAGTGGTAACGGCCCCGACGAATGGCTCGGCGGGCGTCATCCCGGCGGTGCTCATGTACTACCTCGCCATCGAGGACCACGCCGCGGGCCTCAAGGAGATCAAGCAGTTCTTGCTGGTGGCCGGTGAGATCGGGAGCATCTTCAAGAAGGGCGCCACCATCTCGGCGGCAATGGGCGGGTGCCAAGCCGAGATCGGCGTGTCGAGCGCGATGGCGGCCGGTGCCCTCACCGAACTCTTCGGCGGGACCCCGGAGCAGGTCCTCATGGCCGCCGAGATCGCGATGGAGCACCACCTCGGCCTCACCTGCGATCCGATTGGCGGTCTTGTGCAAGTCCCGTGTATCGAGCGCAATTCCATGGGGGCGATCAAAGCGATCAACGCTGCGGGGCTCGCCATTGACGGCGATCCGGCCTCCGCGAAGGTACCCCTCGACAAGGTCGTGGCTACGATGTGGGAGACGGCCAAGGACATGAACTCGAAGTACAAAGAGACCTCGGAGGGCGGCCTGGCGGTGGGGGTGTATTTGAGTGACTGCTGATCGGCTGCGGGCCCGTGGGCTACAACATCTCCGGCACCCGCACCGACACCGGCCGAGTCGAGATTGCCTCCATGAAGGCCGTCAAGTCGTCCATCTCCGCGTCTGTGAGGCCTAGTGGCTTTAGCAACGGATCGTGAATCGGGACACGCGACAGCGTATCCATCACCCGGCGCGAGATGACCTGCGGCATGCCGCCGTTGTACATCTGCAAGATCTCCCGCAGCTCGGCGATGTTGCCATTGTGAAAGTACGGTCCGGTATACATGACGTCGCGCAGGGATGGCGTCCGAAAGGCACCGGCGTCCTCCCAGTCACCGGTCACGGTGTAGCGACCGAGGTCCTCGTCGTCGCGACCGATCTGGCTCTGGCCATTGTTGTGGAACTGCTGGTCCGAAAACAGCGGTCCGTTGTGGCAGTTGATACACCGCGCCTTCGTGCGGAAGAGGTGCAGCCCGCGGATCTCCTCGTCGCTGAGGGCGTCGTGCTTGCCTTTCACGAAGAGATCGAAGCGGCTCGTGCGCGAGTCGATGGTCCGCTCGAAGGCCGCCAACGCCAGTGAGATCCGACGTGTCGTGATGCTGTCGCTCCCGAGGGCCGCGGCAAACATCGGTGGGTACCCAGCGATAGCCGCCAGCTCCGGACCGAGTTCGTCGAGCGTCTGCATCATTTCCATCTGGTCCTGAAGTGGGCCGAGGGTCTGGTCTTCGAGGCTTTTGGCGCGCCCGTCCCAGAAGAGCGTCTCCCAGTGACCGGCGTTGAGGATGCTCGGGGCGTTGCGCGAGCCGCGGTTGCGATCGTGCCCGAAGCTGCGTCGTCGCCCGTCGCCCCAGGCAAGGTCCGGGTCGTGACATGACGAGCAGGAGATCTGGTTGGAGGCCGAGAGCCGCGGGTCGAAAAAAAGCTGTTTGCCAAGGTCAATCAGGGCACGCTCGTCCGCGACGGCGATGTAGGCGTAGGCTTCTGAGGGTGCCCGCATGGCGTCTGCGTCGAGGGACGCGAGTTCGCGGTGAGGTACGCCAGCGTCGAGGGTAGGCGCGGGCCACTGGTCGGGGGTTTTGGCGTAAGCCGCCCGCAGCGCATCGACGAGTGCCGCCGGCGAGGCCACTTCCTTACGGCCACACGCCAGCGCTAGCACCGAGGTGGCCGCGGCGAGACAGACGACGACGAAGGGCTTGGCGTGACGCATGAAGATATTTGAGCGACGAAAAAGGCAGCCGACCCGCCCCCCTGGGAACGGATCGGCTGCCGTGAGGTTGCCTTTAGGAACGGTACGACCCGCCCTACCGTATCAACTGCACCACCATACCACGCTCACCGCTGAAGACGCTGAGTTGGTAGGTGCCTTTCGGCAAAACCTGCAGGTCGATCTGGTGGCGTGCGCTATTATCGGGCCACGTTCCGCGGGAGACGACCTGGCCGGCGGCGTTGCTGATCTCCCACTGGCCGTCGGGATGGCCTCGGCGAGTTCGACGGTGACGAAGTCCTGGACGGGGTTGGGGTAGACGGCGGTGGTGGCGAGGCCGAGGTCGGTGATGGCGGAGGTGGCGGTTGCCGTCAGAAACACCGTGAATACGCTATCTGCACCCGGCAGAAAGGTCCGGACGGTAAGCGTATCACGGAAAGACCCAGTTGTGGGCGAAGCGAAGGTGACCCTCAGCTCGGCTGGAGTGCCATTCTCTACGTTGTAATCCGTTGGCTCGCCGACGGAGAAGACCGTACCCTGCGCAAGGACGACGGTGTCAATGAGGAGTACGCCCTCGCCTGCGTTACGTACAAATAGCGACTGGGTAGAGTCGCGCTTCGTATCCACGCCCGTGAAGTCGAGCGTGCTCCCAACGGCGAGAGCTGCCCCTACTGCACTCGTGCTGAGTTCGAGCACCGGGAGGAGGGCCGTACCGCTCAGGTAAATCTTGTAGGTCCCCTGGCCACCTACCGTCGTGACCGACACGACGAAACTGTCGAGGAAAGAACCTGCCGTCTCGGGGGCGTATAGGATGGCTACCGACTGCTCATCGGAGCCTGGAGGCACCAACAGGTCGAGACTGGGCTCGAGGAGGCCAATGAGGAGGGTTTCACTATTCCCGCCGGGCTCGAAGTCGTAGATGACCGCGGTGTCCGTACCAGCATTGTCGAAGTCTACGAAGAAGAACTCGAAGTCGCCCACCGAAACGTCACTCAGCGTGAGCGTATCGCCGTTCCGCAAGACTTCGGCGTCTTCGTCGAGGAGCGAAACGTAGGCGGTAGACGCCTCCAGCACGTAGAGTTCACGTCCGCTCGTTCCGTTGTCGGCCTCGAAGAGGAGTAGGTTGCCGAGAAGGATCGGCTCGTCAATAGCCCCGGATCCGTCACCGGCGTTTACCTCCCCGATGGCGCGGGCCTGCTCCGAGGCGGCGGACAAGTACCCGAGTTCGGTGCCGCGGGCCTCGTTCTCGTAGGCGAAGTAGACCCCGGAGCCGGTGTACACTGGGTCTGCCAGATCAGTAGCCGTCAAGCGGTCGCGAATTTCGACATCCAGCTCGAGCTGAAGATCCCCATCTGCGTCGAGGATAAAAGGCTGCGCACCACCATCGTCGTCGCCCGCGTCGGCGATCACGAAGTACTGCTGGCCTGCAACGATCGCGATAGGCGTCGTGGGGCTACTGCTCCCAGAGCCGGGGTTTAGGTCGGCGATCTGCTTGGTCGAAAGGGAGTCGCCCGCGGTTTGCCACGGCTCATTGCCAGTGGTCCCGTCGTTGGCGGTGAAGTACAACAGGCCCCCGAGGGATTGAAAGTCACCTGGGCTAGAACTCGCGGACCCGGCACGGAGGTCGAGCACGCGCACCGTCCCGGTCGCGGTCCCATCGGTCTTCCAGAGTTCGGTACCGGTCGACCCGTCGTTGGCGCGGAAGTAGAGCGTCCCCATGTGCTCGTAAAACTGGCTAGGGAGGCTATTGCTGCTTCCAGGACGAATGTCCTTAATTTGTTGGGTCCCGGCTACGGTACCATCAGAAGAGTGGAGCTCCGAACCGCCGGTACCGCTGTTAGCGGTGAAGTACATTTTGCCCTCGTAGACGTACTTCCCATTAGGAAATCCCGTGCCTCCTCCGGCGAAGATGTCGACGGCGAGCTGCGTCCCGGCGGCCGTCCCATCAGTGACCCAAAGCTCCGAAGAGTTGGTGCCGTCGTTGGCGGTGAAGTAGAGCAGATCGTTATAGATGACGAAGTCGAGCGGTGACGAAGCATCCGTCCCAGGGTTGATATCTTTCAGGAGCATTGTACCACCCGGTGTTCCGTCGGTCACCCACAATTCAATCCCGGTGGTCGCCTCACGGGCGCTGAAGTAGACCTTGCCTTTGTACTCGATCAGATTGTCGGGGTTGGAGTTGCCGGCCGAGACTGTGGCGTCGGTGTTGATGTCCTTGAGCAAGGTCGTGCCTGCCGGAGTGCCGTCCGTAATCCAGAGTTCGACGCCTTCAGGGCCGGAGTCCGCGCGGAAGAGAACGCGTTCTCCGTACACGAAGAAGCGGGTCGGGCTGCCGTTGTCCGCACCGGGGTTGAGATCCTTTAGGAGCGTCGGCGTTTGCGCAGAACTTGCCGCGGCCAGGCAAAGCAAGAGTGAGGTAAGGAGAGCGTAGCGAAGCTGCATGAGCGTAGACTTGTAGTGTGGGGGGGATTAGGAGTGAGACTAGCCGACCTAAGGCCGTCGCATGGATTCGTAAAGGTACCGGCGCAAAATAGGGTCTGGGAGCCCGAGTTCGGATTCATCGAAAACTACGGCCACTGAGAGGATACCAGTGGTCTCGTTGTAGCGCCCCTCGCCGGAGATGCCCGACGGTGAAGGGCGGGAGCCCGGAGGAGTTTGTCCGTTTGATGGTGACCCGCTGTGGGATCACGTCGACGCGGCCGGTTTTGGCACCAGCCGCATCGGGCGTAAGCCGGAAGAGACTCGGGATGCGGAGGTCGGACGAGTTGTTAGACACGTTGTCGTAGATGCGGACCATGTTGAGGGCATTGGTCCCGAGGCCTGGGGTCTGGTTGAACATCCCGATCACGTTGACCTCGGTCTCGTTCGCGTAGGCGAACAGGAAATGTTCCCCAGCGGCTGTCCGGCTACCAGAGGTCGGCACGGGATCGGCATTGAAGCTCGTGTAGCCGAAGAGTTGCGGGAAGGGGCCACTGGGTGCCCAGATGCTCAAGTCGACCGTGTTCTTCAGGCCGTAGCTCACGACGTACTGATCGCGTGCGCTAAGGCGGTAGCCCTCCCCGGGCTCCAGGACGATGACCGCTTTGCGATCTCGTCCCCCCGGCGTGAGCTGGTCTTTGACGCGAACTTTAATGTACACCTCCGAGGCGCCGGCCGGAATGGTAAGCGGACTCGACGTAAGCGCCTCCAGATCTGTCGTGCCCCCATTCTCGCCGCTGAGTTCGAAGCTCAACTGTCGATCTACCCGCAGGGCTCGCGTGAGGTAAACGGCCACGGACAGCGTATCGTCGGTGACGGCCACGAGCCCGGCCTGGTCCCCGAAGCCGAGCAGCGGCGGGACGAGGTCGGCGTCGGGGGCGTCCTTCTCGCAGGCCACCAGCAGCGCCATCGCGACGCAGAGGCCGAGCAAGGGTTTGGTGAAGTATGGCATGCGAAGTTTTTACAGGTGCCTTTCGGCAAAACGAGAGGTGAGGGTTTTGCCGAAAGGCTCCTTATTTCAATAACCGTCGCTCTGCTGGAGGATACGGTTGCGCTCGAGTGCAGAGAACGGGATGGGCAAGATATAACGGTAGTCGGGATACGTGAGCCGGCAGACACTCACGAAGCTCGCGCAGTTGTCGCGCAGCAGTGGCGCGCCCCAGCGACCGAGGTCGAAGAAGTGATGCCCCTCGAAGGCGAGTTCTTTGCGGCGCTCGAGGCGGATGGCGTCGCGCAAGGCGTCGGCGTCGAGGGCGGGAAGGGGAGCGGCTGGGTCGGCCCGCCGGGCAATCGTGGTTAGGTCGGCGAGGGCCTGGTCGAGGCGACCGAGCTCCACGGCGGCCTCAGCGCGGAGCAGCAGGACCTCGGAGCGGCGTAGGAGAATGGGGTTGCGGATGGTATTGCGGGCGAAGGGCCACTTTCGCGTGAGTCGGTTGGCGCTCGTGTCGGCACCGATGAGTTGGCGACGTATGTCGGACTCCGCCAGGAGTGCCACGAACTGGGCATTAACCTGCAGGAAGGCCGTCTCGCTGCCGGTGCCGATGACGCGCGCCGGACTCTCGAAGTTCGGCTCGCTGTCCGACTCGACGAGGCGCTGGAGGTCGAGCGCCCAGAAGGTCTCGTCGAGCTTGCCCCCGACCCACTGCGCGACGTAGTTGGCGCGGTCGGTAAGCGGGTAGCGTCGCTCGCCGAGGCTACGGTCTGCCCACTCGAAACTAGCCTCCCAGTCGCGCTGGTAGCTGGCTACGCGCGCAAGCATCCCGCGGATCACTGTCTTGTTGAGCCAGTAAGGGGCATCGCTGCGCTCACTCTCGACGTCGACGATCCCGGCTTCGGCGGCCTCGAGGTCGGCTCGGATCGCGGCGTACACCTCGGCGACGCTCGCCCGGGCGGGGAAGTCTTTGATCTCCGGGATCTCCGTCACGAGGACGATCCCGGGATGTGTGGCCCCGGCGGAAAAGTTCGGGGCCTGGGCGAAGAGCCGGACGAGGTCGAAGTGGACCAGCGCCCGGATGGCCCTGGCCTCGGCGAGGAGACTAGCTATCTCTTCCGGCGACCCCTCGGTGAGGGTCCGCAGGCCGTCGATGACGTCATTGGCCTGGTACAGGATGGTGTAAGCGTCGGTATAAAGCCCGTCGAAGCCCGAGGGATCGTAAAGCGAGGTGGTCGTAAAACTATAAAGCTTGATAAACTCCGTCCTCCGGAGAGTCGGGTCGGTCCGGTTGCTCGTTATCTCGCCCTTCAGGGCCTGCATATTGCCCTGGACATCCGCGTAGATCGGCATCCGTGTCTGGTAGTACGAACTCCTGCCCAATCTTTGGTAGAGCCCAATCACCGCGGCATTCGCCCCCCGCACGGTGCTGAACAGCGCCGCGCGCGAGAGCTCGTCCCGCGGTTCTACGGTGAGGAACTCCGAGCAGGCCGCGAGGAGCAGCGCGGCGGCGACGGCGACGAACAACCGGGCGCTTCGCATTACCAAGTCAATTTGACGCCCGCCGTCAGCGAGCGTTGTTGCGGGAACTGGAAGCGGTACTCGCGGATGCCGTTACGACCCGCCACGCGGTCTTCGCCGTAGAGGAAGCCGAGGTTGTTGACGAGCACGAAGGCGCGTAGGGCCTCGGTGCGGGGCGGGAGGAGGCCCAGCTTCGCGAGGTCGACGTTGAGGCTTACAGTACTGAACTGGATGTAGTTGAGGTCGTAAGCGTACCTCGTCGAGCGGCTGACGAGCGGATTGTCCTTCGAGGCCCGCGGCACCATCGTCACGTCGCCGGCCTGCTGCCAGCGGTCGAGTTGGTTGACGCTCTGGTTGTTGAACGAGATCTGTCGCCCGTCCTGGAAGGTGAGCGGGTCCACCAGTTCCGTGGCGCCGTAGCTGTACGTAATCTGGAGCGTGAGCGCGAAGGCGCCGTAGTTAACTTGGTTG
Source organism: Lewinellaceae bacterium (assembly GCA_963837005.1). GTDB lineage: Bacteria > Bacteroidota > Bacteroidia > Chitinophagales > Saprospiraceae > CALDTK01. The sequence continues at coordinate 60,307 of CAWIMC010000017.1, read as the reverse complement.
TGCCACCCCCCGAAGAAGCTGGGCGTCAGGCGTCCGATGACATATTGATTGTCGACGAAGCGCGCCAGCGCGGGGTCGCTCGTGATGGTACCGTCGGCGAGTCGCCAGCGCGCCTGGCCGTTCTCTGGATTGACGGTGAGCGCCTCGACCCCGTAGATGGTACTGATGTCCTGGCCGGGCCTGAGTTGGAATTGAAAGTTACCGCCGGTCGGCAGGAAGCTCTGGTCGATCTCGATCAGGCGATTGCTGTTGCGAGCGATATTGAAGGAGGTGGTGTACTTGAGTTTGGAAGCCGTGGCGGGGGCGTAGTTGACCGTCATCTCGTAACCGTAGTTGACGATATTGGTCGAGTTGGCCGTCACGCTCGCGAAACCGAGTTCGCGCGGGGTATTGAAGGAGTAGAGCCCGTCGACCGTCTCGTTGTTGTAGTACTCGACCGTCACGCCGAGGCGATTGTCGAACCACCCGAGGTCGACGCCGAGGTTGGTCTGGAGCTTGCGTTCCCACCCGAGGTTGGGGTTCGGCGGGGAGTTGACGAAGGCCGGCAAAGCCCCGCCGTAGTTCTCGTCGAAGAACTGCTGCTGGTAGGTGCCCTGCGAGGTGTAGACCCCGAGGCGGGAGTTGCCGGTGACGCCGTAGCTGAGGCGGAGTTTGCCGTAGTCGATGCCGAGGGGGCGCCTTTCGGCAAAACCTGCTTCCCGGGCGAAGTTCCAGGCCGCGCCGACGGCGTAGAAGATTTCGGCCTGCTGGTCGCCACCGAAGATCGAACTAGCGTCCCGGCGGCCGTTGACCTTGAGGTAGTAGCGGAAGTCGTAGTCGTAGGCGAGCTCCCCGTACGTCGAGGCCGTCGCACGTTCGAACACGCTCTCCGAAACCTGAGTATCGCTGTTTTTGAGGACGTCGAGTCGGCGCAGATCGTCGGAGGGGAAGTTCTTGCCGGTACTCACCTGGCGGAATTGGTTTTGGCGAGAAGCCTCCCCCCCCAACAGCGCACTCGGGTGGTGCTTGCCGAACTTCTTCGGCTCGAAGACCGCCTGGGCGTTGGTGAGCCACTTGAGGTTGGTGTTGTCGGAGCGCCGGAGGCTACCTCCGCGGTTGCGACCTGATGCGTTGAGGGCGGAGTCGTACTGGAACTGGTCTCTCGCCTCGCGGTCGAGACCCCCGAGGACGCGGAAGCTCAGCGCGGGCAGGACATCGTAGTAGAGCGTCGCCTGGAGGTTGTTGGAGTTCGTGTTTTGGTAGCTTTCGTTCTGCGCGAGGACCGAGGCCGGATTAGGGCGGTCGACGAAGGTGCCGGTCTCGTTGAAGGCACCGTCGGGGAGGCGCGCCGGGAGGTTGGGCGCGAATGTGAAGGCGTTGAAGGTGCGGAGGCCATCCTTATGCTGAAACGCCCCACTGAAGCGGGTCGACAAGCGGAGCTTTTCCCCGAGAGGCAACTGGAGGTTGAGGTTGAGGTTGCCCTGCCGCAGACCATTCCCGATGTGGACGGACTCGATTTCGCTGTAGCCGGTCGTGAGCCGGTAGGTGACGCCACTGTTGCCGCCGCTGAGCGCGAGGTCGACGTCGACGTTGCGTGGGTTTTGCTCGACGATTTTTCGCCAGTCGGTAGTCACGTCGCTCGGCCCGGCGCCGGCGGGGTTTTGTCCGTCGTTGAGCAGTGTCTCGCGGGCGAGCTCGAGGTACTGCTGGGTATTGAGGAACTTGGTTTCGTTGATCGCCCGCCCCGTGCCGTAGCTGCTCGACAACTGAATACGCGTCTTGCCGACCTGGCCTTGCTTGGTGGTGATGAGGACGACGCCGTTGGCGGCATCCGCGCCGTAGAGTGCTGTCGCGGAGGCGTCCTTGAGCACGACGATGCTCGCGATGTCGTCGGGGTTGATGAGCGAGAGCGGATTGAGGGGGGTGTTGTTGAAACCGCCGAAGACGCTATTCTGCGTGTTGGTCTCGAATACGTCGAACAGCGGTACGCCGTCGAGTACGTACAGCGGCTGCGAAGACGCCGTGATTCCATTAACGGCGGCACTTACCGACGATTGCCCCCGGATATTCACCCTAATCGGCAGCCCCGGCTCCCCCGTCACCACCTGGACCTGTACGCCGGCCACCCGGCCCTCTAGCAACTGATCCACGCTCTCCACCGGCCGGTCGGCGGCCAGCTCCTCCTCGCTCACGGTATTGTAGCTGCCGACCAGGTCGCGGCGCTCCTGCACGCCGCGGTAGCCGGTTACAATTGCCTGGGAGAGTTGCGCACTCGAGGCTTTCATCACGACATCGACTATCGCGCGGCCGGCCACCGGCACGACCTGCGTCTCCTCGCCGACGTAGCTGATCTCCAAAGTGGAGCTGTGGCGTGCGTACCGTGAAAGTGTAGCGACCGTCGACATCGGTGACGGCGCCCTTGGTCCGTACCCTTCTCCCGAACCGCCGCCCCAATGAGGGTCTCGCCGGTGGCTGCCTCGGTGACGGTGCCCGAGACGAGGTGCTGGGCATGTGCGTAGATGCCAAAGCCAAGCAGGAGGCACGTGCAAGTAGAGCGGAAAGGCAAAAAAAGTAGAGCTACTCGCAATAGGATTGTTTGACTGTGCGACTGGCTTAGGCGTGGCGGCAAGGTAAGAAGGGCGCTACGCTAATTGGGCGGCTTTGCCTAGATGGGCGGCTTCGCCTAGATGGGCGCTTTGCTAATTGGGCGGCTTCGCCTAATTGGGCGCTTTGCTAATTGGGCGGCTTCGCCTAATTGGGCGCTTTGCTAATTGGGCGGCTTCGCCTAATTGGGCTGTGCGGGCGTGCTTTGTGAGCGTCGCGGTAGGCGCAGATGATTTGCGGGGCAATAGGTCTGGTGATCCAGCCCTACTTTTCCGCAATGAAGTACTTACCGTTTCTGCTGCTTTGCCTTGGTCTCGTTGGCGCGAAGCCGGTGGTGAAGAAAAGTGCAACCGCACAGGAGGTCGGCTGCCGGCTCGACACCATCGCCTACGAGAATTGGAAACGCTACCTCGACAGCATGCAATCGGAAGACCTGCCCGCGTTGATCGACCGGGAGATCGAGGCGGACCCCAGGATGACGACGATCAGAACGAGAGACCAGATCCTCGTCTGGCGCGTCCAGCATATGGAACGCGTCAAACGCTACCCCAACAACTGGGCCCGGACTGCCAACTACCTCTGGACCGACCCCGCGGAGGCCGAGCGCATCGTACGCGACTTCGGCTTCGACTCCGGCCGCTATTTCTCGTACTTCCTCACCGACTACCCCGGCGATAACCCCTGTCGCGAACAGCTTCTCGCCAACATGCGCGACTCCATCTACACCCACCGCCAAGATTCCGCCGTCTACCGACTCGACGACAGCAACCTCTGCGCCCTGTCCTTCCGAACCTTCATCAAAGTGAGGCTCCTCCACGAGCACTAAAGAGCGGCGCCGACTACATGCACGCCAATAAAGACAAGCTCCATACCCCTCAGACGCGCAGCGTCCACGCCACTACACCCGCATGAAAGATCTCCGCGTCCACGCCACTACACCCGCATGAAAGGTCTCCGCGTTCCTCCGCTGCTCGGGAGCGGGGGCCCTGCCCCATTCCGTCGCTGCGCCTCCGCGTCAAATCAGGTATTGTCCTCGCAGCAGCTCCTTTCAACTCACTCCCCGCAACGCCTCCCTCAACACCACACAAGCCCACTCAATCTCCCCCTCCCCAATCGTCAGCGGCGGCGCAATCCTCAACGCCCGATCATTAAACAGGAACCAGTCCGTAATGAGCCCCGCCTCCGTACAACGCTTGATCACCGCCCGAACCCGCTCCCCGCTCTCCAACTCCACCGCAAGCCACAACCCGATCTGCCGCACGTCCAGCACACCGGGCAGGTGTCGCAGGTTTTGCCGAAAGGTGTCTCCTTTTGCTGCTGCTTTTGAAATGAGATCGCTTTCCAGCAAAACCCGTAGGGTCGCCAGTGCTGCCGCACAGCTCATCGGGTGCCCCCCAAAGGTCGTGATGTGCCCGAGCACCGGATCGTGCGTGAAATTTTCGGTCAGCGCCCGGCTCGCGATCATTGCCCCGATCGGCATCCCGCCGCCGAGACCCTTCGCCAGCAGCAACACGTCCGGCACCACGCCGTAGTGCTCAAAGGCGAAGAGTCGCCCCGTCCGCCCCATCCCCGCCTGAATTTCGTCAAAAACCAGCAGCGCACCCATCTCGTCGCACCGGTCTCGCAAGGCCTGCAGCCACACCTGATCTGGTGTTCGTATGCCCCACTCCGCCTGCACCGTCTCGACGATCACCGCCGCCGTCTGAGTCGTGATCCGCGCCAGGCATAGCCCGCAGTTGAAATCGATGTGGTTGATCCCTGGCAGCAGCGGTCGGTAGGCGCGCGTGAAATACTCGTCCGAGTTGAGGCTCGCCGCGCCCTGCGTGCTGCCGTGGTACGAGCGGAAGGCGCTGATGATCTCGTGGCGCCCGGTGCTGCGCTTGGCGAGTTTCATGGCGGCCTCGGTAGCCTCGGTCCCGCTGTTCGTGAAGTAGACCGAATCCAGCGTCGACGGTAGATTTTCGGCCAGGAGCCGGGCCAGTTGCACCTGCGGCGCGAGCACATATTCCCCGTAGACCAGCGTGTGCAAATACCGGTCGGCCTGGTCTCTAATCGCTGCTACGATAGCCGGGTGCCGGTGGCCGAGGACACTCACGCCAATGCCGGCGATCAGGTCCATATAGCGCTTGCCAACGGTGTCGTACAGCCAAACTCCTTCGGCGCGCTCGATCTCCAAAGCCATCGGCGCATCCGAGGTTTGGGCGAGGTGCCGGAGGAAGAGCTCACGCTGCGTCATGGTCGCGAAGATCGACTGCGCGACGCGTGGAAGACATCTGGGTCATAAATTTTGATTTCCCTCACCACCGCACTAAAACTCGTAACCGTTTGAGGGTCAATTCCAAAATCTACGAAAACGCGCTAAATTCTGACTTTAATGCCAGTTAGCAAACAGATGGACCGCCTTTGGCACGACTGCCGAGCGAGAAGTGGTATATCTTTCGCCAGACGAAACCCGTTATCTTACCGAATGCGCCCTTCCCCCTCGCTACTTCCTCTCCTTTTGTTGGCTTCGGTCGCGCTGGTGAGTTGTGGTGATACGGACACCGAACGGCGATCCGACGCCTTCATCGAGGGCATCGACGTGTCACATCACCAGCCCACTATCGACTGGCCCACCGTAGCGGCCGACGGGATCGACTTCGCCTACATGAAGGCCACCGAGGGCCAGTCGCACCTCGATACGAAGTTCTGCCACAACTGGGCTTCCGCCAAAACCGCCGGCCTCTCGCGGGGTGCCTATCACTTCTACCGCGCCGACGTCGACGCCCGTGAGCAGTTCGAGCACTTTCGCACTATGGTGAGCCTAGCTCCAGGCGACCTCTCCCCTGTCCTCGACGTGGAGACCCTCGACGGAGCCAACAAGGCCCAACTCATCGAGGGCATGCGCACCTGGCTCTACCTCGCCGAGATCAAGTACGGTATTAAGCCCGTCATCTACACGAACCTCAAGTTCTACTACCACCACCTCGCCGGACACTTCGACGACTACCCCTTCTGGATTGCGCGCTATGGCACCAACGAGCCCTCGGTCTCCTCGGCGGCTACCATCGCCTTTTGGCAGTACGGCGACCGCGGTCGTGTAGCCGGGGTGGAAGGACACGTCGACCTAAACGTCTTCCTGGGCGACGAACACGACTTTAGCCGACTCCAGATTTCAGAGCCGACCTACACGACGCTTGCTCCGCAAGACATAATGTGGTGAGGAAGTTGGTTCGCAGCAGGAGCGTGTTGCAGTGCTGCGTAGCAACTCCCTGTGTGCGCCTCTGCGCCTAGTTGCAAACACGTCTTTAAAGCAAGTTCCAGTAGGCAAGTCGCAACGGTGCAACCTCTGCTTACCCGATTTCCGCCGCTGTCCCCCTAACTCGACCTTCCCCCACGCGGAATAACACTCCCATGCGGGTCATGCTCCGGATACCCTAACTCCGCATCCATCTCATTGAGGATCTTATCGGTCAGCAAGTGCTCGTAGCGCTCCGCCTCATCGTGGATCTGGTCCTCAGACAGGCCCAGCCGGTCGGCGAGGAAGGTCTCGTACAGGCGGTGCGCACGGACGAGTTTGGCGGCCTCGACGAAGCCCGCAGGCGTAAAGGCGACCGGGGATGTCGTCGCCCACCCACGCCGCTGAAGCGTCTGCATCCGCTGGCGCACGACCTTGAGCGGCAATACCGTCTGCTCGACCAAGCTCACCCAGTCCAGTTGATCGCGCTGCTGTAGGCGGACGCCCTCCTTCAGCACGTCCTCCAACTGTATCCGTCGTCCACGAGTCCGCTTTCGCAAAAACCGGAACAGCAACCCTCGCTCTGGCGCGAAGAAGACTGCGATCGCGTACAGCAAACTCGCCGTCACCGCCATTGCCGGACCAGGCGTCGTATCGAACGCAAACGCCAAAAGCAGTCCCAACACCGCCGCCAGCGCCCCAACCCCAGACGCGATCATCAGCACCCGCGGCAGCCGCCGACTCAGCAGCAGCGCCGTAGCCGCCGGCGTAATCAGCATCGCCACCACCAGGATTACGCCCACCGTCTGAAGCGCCGCCACCACTGCAAACGACAGCAGCAACATCAGGTAGTAGTGCACCAGCGTCGTGTTGATGCCCATCGTCTGCGCGATCACGGGCTGGAATGTCGTCGCGAAGAGCAGGCGGTAAAAGAAGAAGATGCTCGACAGCACGTACACGCAGATCATGCCCGTAAGCACCAGGTCCGTGTCCGACACCCCGAGCACGTTGCCGAACAAGAAGTCCTTGAGGTCGATGTGCGCGTGCTCGTTCTTCGAGAGGTACGAGATACCCATGACCCCGAGGGCGAACATGGTCGTAAAAACGATACCAATCGCGGCGTCGTTTTTGGTCGCCACACGCTGTTGAATCCATGTGATCGCCACTGCGGTGAGCAGTCCCGCCCCGACGGCCCCCAGGAAGAACCCCAACGCCGAGTAGCCGCCCGCTACGACAAAGGCGACAACTACCCCTGGCAAGATCGCGTGACTCAAGGCATCGCCGAACATGGCCATGTTGCGCAACACGATAAAGCACCCGAGCGCCCCGCACATCAGTCCGACCATGACACTCGCTGCCAAGGCTCGCCAGGCGTACGGGTAGTCGAAAGCGGTTAGTAGTTCCTCCATCGCCCGACAAAGTTAAGTTGGGCTAACAAATCTCGAACCGCCTCCTAAACTCACAACATGTAGCGCTCCAGCGCCGCCCGCGCCGTATCCGGGACGCGCGTTGGGGCCTCGGCGTCGTAGTCGAAGTACACCACGACCGTCTCCATCTGGGCCACGGTCCGCCCGTCCACCAAGAGGCTGTGCCCCACCCCGACGCTCGTGTTGCCGATCTTCGTGATGTAGCTTTCGACGGTGGGGCTTTCGCCAAAACGCATCTGCTGCCGGTAGTCGATCTCGAGCCGGGCGAGAATCAGGTTTTCTACCGGGACGCCGACCTCGCGGAAAAAGGCGATCCGGGCAGTCTCGGCATAGGTCGCATAAAGGGCGTTGTTGACGTGGCCGAGGGCGTCGGTGTCGTTATAGCGGAGTTGGAGAGTATAGGAGTGGGTCACGGGGGCGAAGTAACGGTTTGGATGTCGGCTGCTGGGTACTTCCAAGGGCTGCCCGTCGAGGCATACAGCAGTAGCATGTTGGATCGATTGATAGGGGAGAAGAATAAGCAGCGTTAAGGCTTTCGAACCGTTTATTTTGTGACGATGATACGAGCCCTCACCTTTGTTCTCGGACTTGCCTGCCTCGCCCCCCTCTCAGGAGTACTTGCAGTGTCAGCGCCGATGCCCACCGATATTAGTAGCTCGAATTTAATCAGCGAGCATGCTGCCGTAGGTAGGGTTACAGTGACACCTGCGCCGCTCCAAACGACAGCTCCGAGCCAAGAGCACATTACGAGCAATCGAGTGCATCGTCGCACAGGGGTCCTGTCGCGCGTCGGCGGTCACTTCCGCGATGGGTTCGGGCTCGCCAAGGATGCGCTTTGCTCCGTTCTCGTTCCGAGAGACCGATACCAAGCCCCGAACGGCATGGCCGTCGCGGGTTTCGTCCTGAGCTTATCTTTTTTGTTCACTAGCTTCTTGGGACCTCTGGCGGGCGTGGTGTTCAGCGCCATTGGACTCACCAGGGCGAACCGCTACCCAGAGCTCTACGGCCGTCGCAACATGGCCTTGGCCGGACTCATCATCGGAGGCGTCCTTACTCTCCTCAGCATCGTGTTGATCGTCTCAGCGGTTGCTGGCACGGTGTGAGTTTGCTGCACTATTCGCCTTCGCGTGTGGCCTCGGGTAGCTTACTTGCGACACCCAAACCAGCCCCATGCACGCCCCTACCCCCAGCTACCGCCACTACCCTTCCGCCGCCGATGCGGCCCCCATGATCGCCGCCGAAGGCGTCGAAGTCCTCCGCCGCGCCATCGCCGCACACGGATCGGCGGGCCTGGCCCTCACTGGAGGCTCTGCGCCGGGTCCTGTGTATGACGCCTGGGTCCGCGACTCCGCCGAGGCCATCGACTGGAGCCGCGTTCACGTTTTCCTCGGTGACGAGCGCAACGTCCCCCCCGACCACGCGGACTCCAACATGCAGACCTGCAAGGCGCTCCTCGACGGCCTTCCCCTCGACCGCGACCGCCTCCACCCCTGGCGCACCGACCAACAACCAAAGGACGCCCTCGAACACATGCGACAGGTTTTGGCGAAAGCCGGACTCACCGAACGCGGCCTCGATCTCACGCTGCTCGGCGTCGGACCCGACGGGCATATCGCCAGCCTCTTCCCGGCGCACCAGCCCTGGCGCACCCTCGCCGAAGATCGCCCCGACCCGGTCGCCTTCATCGCCGACAGCCCCAAGCCCCCGGCCGAGCGCTACACCTTCACGCTGCCCTTTATCAACCAGAGCGCCGTGGTGTACTTGTTGCCCTTCGGCAGCAGCAAGCGGGAGGCCGTAGACGGCTTTCGCCAAAACGACGACGCGCTTCCCGTACGCTACGTGCGCGGCCGCGAGCAGACGGTGGTGTGGACGGACTTGGACCTGCAAGACTAGGCGGACAGCCCGCGGGTACAACCGGAGCATGAGTGGCTGCCCGCCGGTGGGCGCACTCGCCGAGCATACCTTCGCGCCTTGACTAAGGGTACGCTCTCCAACGCACTTCGGACATTGGGCCTCATAGAAGCAATGGACATGGCGCGTTTTCGCTTAGCGCAGTACCGCAATGCCAGCCTAAACAATGCATTCTCCCGTGCAAATCCTTCGGTTTCACTGCCGCCAGATTACCTCTTGTATGAGTCGTTTCAATCGAGCTACCGCAAGTACTACGAGGGTGGGCTCGAAGCGGCCGAATGGGTAGCAGACCATCTCTCGCGACACTCGAAAGTAGCGCATAAAAATGTGCTAGACTGGGGCTGCGGTCCGGGGCGCCTTCTGCGGCATATGCCTGCGGTACTAGGTCCTACCAACCGCTACTACGGAACGGACTATAATCCAGCTTCGATTGCCTGGTGCGAGGCCAATCTCACGGGCATCGCGTTTAATCTGAATGGGCTCGCCGCCAAGCTGCCCTACAGCGACGGACAAATGGATGCCATTTATGGGATCTCGATCTTCACTCACCTTTCGGCCCAGTCGCATTACGACTGGCGGGACGAACTGACGCGCGTGTTGAGTCCGGGGGGTGTCCTCCTCCTTACGCTTCATGGCAAAAACTATCGCTCCAAACTGAGCAAAGCCGAGCAGCAAACCTACGATGCCGGCGATTTGGTCACCAAAGGCAACACGACAGAAGGCCACCGGACCTATGCTGCGTATCATCCCCCGGCCTTCGTGCGCCAACTCTTTCGAGACCTGGAAATCCTCGAGCACCTCGAGCTTACCCCTGAACTGGGTAAGAGCTTACCCCAGGACGTGTGGCTTTTTCGCAAGCGTTGATCGGAAGCCCCGGTGGGAACTCAGACGATCGAGCTTACCGTTAGCGCCCGACCACTCCTCGCAACTCGAGCGCGCAAGCGGAACCACATCAACGAAGCAAACGCCGACGTCCCCAGACACGAACGAAGAGACGGTAGCAAGTCCCCCCCCGCTCGTCCCGGCAACACGGAAACAATAGCGTCAAACAGACGCGCTGCTAAATCTACACCCGCGCGCTTATTTCTGCGGCATCCGCTTTACCTGGTAGACATCCTCGCGGCGATCCTTGAGGTTGCGCACTGCGCCCCGCTCGTGCAGTGTCTTCAGCAAATCCAGGTCAACGTCCGCCACCAAAATCATCTCGGTATTGGGCGTGGCCTCGGCCTTGACGCCATTGTTCGGAAAGGCAAAGTCGCAGGGCGTGAAGACGACCGACTGCGCGTACTGCATGTCCATATTGTGGACCTTCGGGAGGTTGCCTACCGAGCCAGCGATCGCTACGTAGCACTCGTTCTCGATGGCGCGCGCCTGCGAGCAGTGTCGCACGCGGGAGTAGCCGTTCTGCGTATCGGTGAGGAAGGGCACGAAGAGGATTTGCATGCCTTCGGCGGCCAGGAGGCGCGAGAGCTCCGGGAACTCAGAGTCGTAGCAGATCAGCACCCCTATGCGGCCGGCGTCGGTGTCGAAAGTTTGGACCTTGTTGCCACCGCGCATTCCCCAGGCGGTGGTCTCGTCTGGCGTGACGTGGATCTTCTCGAAGCGCTCGGTGGTGCCATCGCGGCGGCACAGATAGCCGACGTTCTTTAAGATGCCGTCCTCGCCCAACTCCGGCATTGATCCGGTGATGATGTTGATGTTGTAGCTCACCGCGAATTCTGCAAACTTGTCCTTGAGCGGCAGCGTGTACTCCGCAAGGTGCCGCACGGCCTCCGAACTCGACAAGTGATTGTACGCCGACATCAGCGGCGCATTGAAGAACTCTGGGAAGAGCACAAAGTCGCAGCGGTAGTCGCTCACCGCGTCCACGAAGTACTCGACCTGCTCAATGAGGTCCTCGAAGCGGCGGTACGGGCGCATCTGCCACTGAACTAGGCCGAGACGGATCACCGACTTGGCCTCCTGTAAGGGCTTGTCGGCGACGGTGGCCTCGTAGTAGATGTTGTCCCAGACCAGCAGAGCGGCGTACTCCTTGCTCGACTTGTCACCGGCGAGGTAGCCCTTCAGGATACGGCGGACGTTGAAGTCGTTGGACAGCTGGAAGTTGAGTACCGGGTCGTGGATCTCCCGGTGGCGCACCGCGTCGATGTACTCGCGGGCGGTGTACTCGTCGGCGTGGGCGGTGTAGTTGGGGAGGCGGCCACCGAAGGCGATCCCGCGGAGGTTGAGTTTCTCAGCGACCTCCTTACGATAGTCGTAGAGGCGACGTCCGAGGCGCATCCCGCGGTAGTCCGGCTTGATGAATATGTCGATGCCGTAGAGCCACTCGGCGTCGGGGTCGTGGGTGCTGAAGGTATAGTTGCCGGTCACCTGGCGGTAGGTGTGGGCGATATCTGCGAACTTGGATTCAACCCGGAGCGTGAGGGCTGCCCCGGCGATCTCGCCGTTTACCGTCACGATAGCCTGACCTTCGGGAAAGAGCTCGATGAGCTTCGCGATACTGTGCTCCTCCCAGGAGCCCTGGTCGAGGTCGTGATAAGCCTCCTGGGCGGCGACGCGGAACTCGGCGTAATCCTCGATCTGTAGGAGGCGAAGTTCGACTTTCTGGGTGCTGCTAGGGGCAGGTACAAGTGGGGTGAGGGATTCGACCATAGGTGGTAGTAACGGTGAAATGGAGAAATAGGTGGGATCAGCGGGCAGCGAATGTCTCACTTCAAACGATGAAAGTGCTCATCGGCTGGCTTGACGGTCCAGGCTGCCTGGGATGAGCCACATCTAACCCTCACGACATGCTCGCGAAGTCTCCTGTCCTCTTTCTGCTCGCAGCGAGCCTGACAATGAGCGGCTGTTGCGGCATTATGAGCAGTTGTGTGGACTTTGACAACCTCCCCTCCATTATCTACTTCGATGCCGCAGATGAAACGGTACTCGATGTCTCGCTCGACACGACCGGGGCGGTGCAAGTGCTGAGTGTTAGGAGCGGAGGTAACCAGTTAGTGAACGGAGCGGGTGTCCGCATCGACGTCGGATCACAAAACGACATACTCGCTGGACGTCCGGGGCGCCTGGACATTGCACAGGCCATCTCTTACGGTCCCGACGAAGGGGATCGGTTGGACAACCAGATCTTGATCGAGTACCGCTGGCGAGACCTTACCTACGTCGACACGATCCGCGTGGAATCTCTACGGGAGGATACGCGGTGCTGTGAGCGCGGGAGCTTCGAGCTGGGCAGCCTCGTTTACGAGGGTAGTGCCGTAGCGCGGTTCGTACCCACAGGCGAGGCGGGTATCGAGATCTACCTCGAGTAAACTCGAAGGTCTGCTTCTGGGCTGCCGTCAGCCACAAAAGCCACGGGCGGCCTAGCCCACATACATGAGGGACAGGCGCTCGTGGCCGTACGCTAAACTTACTTTAGCTTACATGGATAAGCGCCTGCTGCGTGATCGCAGTAGGCGCTCATCAAATTTTGGTTAGGGGTTGGTATCGCTTACGACAGGCGGGGATCAGCCTTGTACACGCGGCGCTTTTGGCCGTAGAACGAGTACACGCTGTCGACGAAGGTATTATCGGCCGTCGATGGCCAGTTGTCCTTGTCGAACCCAGGTGCCTTTTCGAGGCGGGTCTTGTCGATGTCGAGGATGAACTTCTCGCGGTGCGTGTCTACGTCAAAGGACGCAAGCGGCACGGCAAAGAGCTTGTCACCCATCCCGAGGAAGCCTCCGAAACTGAGCACGGCGTACTGGGTATCGCCGGAGCGCAGGTCAATCATGAGGTCCTTGATCTCGCCGATCGATTCGTTGTTCTTATTGAGAACGTTCGTGCCGACGATGCTGGAACTCGACAGAACCCTTGGGGTCGTATTTGCGAGTGTTGTGTTGTTAGTGTTGTTGGTGGTTGCGGTATTCAAAACGATTATGTTTTATGAGCGCTAAGTGCGCTGGGGTTAATGTGTCTGTGTTACACTACTAACAAGGATAATATTTATCATTTGTTCACATACGGGGTCATAATACCTGATTATCTTTCAAATTAGTCCTAATTCGATAAGCGTATGCGATTACACGATCGTCGTGCGCGTGCGCGCATCGACTTCGTCTGCGTCGAGCAGGTTGCTGCCGAGCGCGAGCACGACGTTCTGGTACAGACCGTAGTCACCGTTGGCGCGGCTTTGGTCCGTGAGCACGATGAGCTGCGTACGTGCGCTGGCAGGGTCTTCGCTTCGTTTGGCAAGCAGCGCCCGCAAGTAGTGCAGTCGACCTTCGAGGAAAAGATCCGGGGCGTCTCCGAGGGTGCTCCGAGGGCTCCCTTGACGTGCGCCCGCGCTGAAAAGTGGTTCAATACACAACTCGAGTCCAGTGGCGGCGCAAAGGTCCGGAACTCCGAAACGTGCTGCTGAAGTGCCACGTCGTACAGCCCCTTACTTTACTCGTGTAGGCACGCCCGAGCTAGTCCAGCGCCACGGCGATGCGTTGCCGCCGGACGACCGTGTCGGGGACCGCGAGTTACTGCAGCCGATAGGCCTCCACGAAAGCAGAACACCCTTTGCCCAATCTTCGCAACGCACTACAATATGACGGCCGATCCACCCGCCGACCCCTACATTTGGCGGTACACGATTCTGAAAATAAATGGAGAGCAAAGCACCGAAGAAAGTTTACGACGCCATCATCGTCGGCTCGGGGGCCGGAGGTGGGATGGCCACCAAGATCCTCTCCGAGGCAGGCCTCAACATCGCTGTCGTCGAGGCAGGGCCCTACTTCGATCCGAAGGACCCGACCACCCGCACGCAGATGAAGTGGGAGTTCGAGAGTCCGCGACGAGGGGCATCCACGCGGTTCCGACCGTTTGGCGACTTCGATATGGCGTACGGCGGGTGGGATATCGAGGGCCAGCCGTACACCGCCGCCGAGGGCACGGAGTTTCACTGGTTCAGATCGCAGATGCTCGGGGGGCGCACCAATCACTGGGGGCGGATCAGCCTTCGGTTCGGGCCGCGCGACTTCAAGAAAAAAGACTTCGACGGACTGGGCGACAACTGGCCCATCGGCTACGAGGACGTGAAGCCGTACTACGACCGCGTCGACAAACTGCTCGGGGTCTTCGGGACGAACGAAGGGCTCCCCAACGATCCAGATGGCTTCTTCTTGCCGCCACCGAAGCCCCGGCTGCACGAACTGTTCTACATTAAAGGGGCGCGGGCGTCCAACATCCCGGTCATCCCCTCGCGCCTGTCGATCCTCACCAAGAAGATCAACAACGACCGCGGGGTGTGCTACTACTGCAACCAGTGCTCGCGCTCGTGCAACGTGTACGCTGACTTTTCGGCGTCGAGCTGCCTCGTAATTCCGGCGATGGCAGCGGGCCAGGGCCAGATCGACCTGTACAACGATGCGATGGTCCGCGAGGTGACCACCGACGCGAGCGGCAAAGCAACCGGCGTTGTCTTCGTTGACCGCAACGAGCGGCGGGAGTATAGCCTTAGCGGCAAAACGGTCGTGCTCGCGGCCTCGGCCTGCTCATCGGCGCGGATTTTACTCAACTCGAAAAGTCCGACGCATCCCGATGGCCTGGGCAACTCCTCAGGGATGGTCGGCAAGTTCCTGCACGACTCCACGGGGGCGAGCCAGGCGGCCTTCATCCCGGCGCTTATGGACCGTGACGTGAGCTACAACGAGGACGGCGTCGGCGGGATGCACGTCTACTCGCCGTGGTGGGGCGACCACTCCAAACTCGACTTCCCGCGCGGGTACCACGTCGAGGTCTGGGGTGGGATGCAGCGCCCGAGTTACGGCTTCGGGTGGAACGTCGGCGACTTCAACCAGTACTTCGGCCTGCCTACGGGGAGCTACGGCGAAAATTTGCGCAAGGACGTCCGCAAGTACTACGGCGCGGTGATGGGCTTTGGCGGACGTGGCGAGGGCATCGCCCGCGAGGACAACCTCTGCGAGATCGACCCCAACAAGGTGGACGAGTACGGCATACCCGTGCTGCGCTTCAACTACAAGTGGTCCGACTACGAGATCAACCAGGCCAAGCACATGCGCGAGACCTTCACGCAGCTTACCGAAGCGATGGGCGGTCACGTACTCGGCACGCCCGCCACCAAAGAGAACGACTACGGCCTCGAGAAGCCCGGCAAAATCATCCACGAGGTTGGCACCACCCGTATGGGCGACAACCCCCGCCGCTCGGTGACGACGCCCTACCAAGCCCTCCACGATGCCCCCAACGTCTACGTCATGGACGGTGGCCCGATCGTCCAGCAGGGCGACAAAAACTGCACGTGGACCATCCTAGCCCTCAGCATGCGGGCCTCCGAACACCTCATCGACAGCCTGAAGAAACGAGACATCTAAGAGTTGCTTCGTGCTGCTCGGCAGCAGCCCCCTCCCCAAAGCCGCCGTCTCCCTCACTTCCATACCTCTCCCACATGAACCGCCGCGACTCTCTCAAGACCCTCATCATCGGTACTGCCGGTGCCGGCCTCGCCACTACCCTGCCCGGCTGCCGCCCCAACGCCCCCACCGGAGACGCCGATCCGAACGCCCTATCCCAAAACGAACTCTCGTACCTGACCCCGGGAGAACTCGAGAAAGTTAAGCGCCTCCGCGACCAGACCTTCTTCACCGACCACGAAATGGCCACCATCGTGGCCCTGAGCCACGTGATCCTGCCTGCCAACGAGCACGGCAGTATCGAGGACGCCAAGGTGCCGGAGTTTATCGAGTTTCGCGTGAAAGAAGTCGAAGGCTGGCAGTTGCCCATGCGCGGGGGCCTAGCGTGGCTCAACCGGGAGGCTAACGCCAAATTCGAGCAAGACTTCAAGGACCTTTCCGCCCCCCAGCAAATCGAGATCGTCGATCCGCTCGCCGCCTACGACCACACGGTTCCCGAAGGGGAGCGTACACAGCCGCAGCAATTCTTTGGCCTCATGCGCAACCTCACCGCCGTGGGCTACTACACCTCGCCAGTCGGCATCAAGGACATCGGCTACCAGGGCAACATGGCCAACGTCTGGGACGGCGTCCCGCAGGAGGTCCTCGACAAGCACGGCGTCGCCTACGAACCCGAGTGGCTCGCCAAGTGCATCGACCAGGACACGAGGGAGACGGTAGCCGCCTGGGACGAAGCAGGAAATTTGATCGCTTGAGTTGAGCGTTGACAGTTCTAAGGTGACCTAGGCTAGCAAGCCCATGGGCCAACCACACCGCCTCCCGCCCGTTACCCACAGTGCCCACACCCCAGGGCGTTGTCCGTAGCCCATGAATCCACGTCTTCGCGCGACCATCCTGGTCGCTTACGGCCTGCTGGCCATCGCGGCGGCCTTCGCCGTCACCAAGCTCGTCTTCGCCTTCGACTTCGCGAGTTTCTTCCCGCAAGACGACCCCGACCTTGCCTTCTTCGAGGAGTTCACCGCGGACTTCGAGGCCGATGATGCCTTTATGCTCGTCGCCGTTGAAGCACCCGCGCGCGCGGACGGGAGCGTCGGGAGCGTTTTCGACACGGCCTTTCTCAATCGCTTTCACGACTTCACCCTCCGGCTACAGGACGGTGCGCAGGTGGGCCAGGTGATGTCGCTTACCAAGCTTCGTGCGCCCGTCAAGACCCCCTTTGGACTCACGAGCGTCCCAGTGCTCCACCGCGACTCTCCCGAGCGTCTCGCACGGGACTCTGCGAAGGTGATGGCGGACGAGCGGTTCGTCTACAACCTGATCTCCCCCGATGCCTCTACGCTCGCTATCGTCGCACGGACCACCGAGGAGATGACGCTTTCGGCCTCCGACTCCGTCATGGCCCACTTCCGCAGCACAGCCGCCGACGCGGGTTTTAGCGAAAGCCAAACCCACTACCTCGGACGGGCCTACTTTCAGTCCGAACTGATCGCGATGCAGAAGCGCGAGGTCACTTTCTCGGCGCTCGTGTCGGGGGCGCTCGTGACGCTGATCCTGTTTTTCATCTACCGCCGGTGGCGTGGCGTGCTCATCGCCATGGTGTCGATCGCCCTCGGACTGTTGCTCTTCTTCGGGCTCCTCGCCGCGCTCGGACGTGAACTCAATGCCATGTCGGCGCTGTATCCGGTGCTCATGATCATCGTGGGGACGAGCGACCTCGTGCACCTGATGACGAAGTACGTCGACGAGTTGCGCGCCGGGCAGACACGTGAGGGGGCTTTGCGGACCACCATCAAGGAAATTGGTCTCGCAACACTGCTCACCTCGGTCACGACGGCCGTTGGCTTTGCGACCTTACTCACGAGCCGCGTACTGCCTATTCGTGACTTTGGCCTCAACGCCGGGATTGGCGTGCTGGTAGCTTTCGTCACGGTGCTCACGTTTACGCTGCCGCTACTTACGCTCTTCACGCAAGACCAACTCATGCGCACCGCGGGAACCGTGGAGCGCTGGGACAATTGGTTGCTGCGCCTCAACGAATGGGTAAGAACACACACGCGGCAGATCGTGTGGGGGACGGGCGCGGTGGCCGTGCTCTGCGGCATCGGGATTAGTCTCGTTAACACCAACTACCGCATCATCGACAACCTGCCGCGCAACTCGAAAATCTCGGACGACTTCGTCTTCTTCGAGGACAAGTTTACGGGCTTCCGGCCCGTCGAATTCGCTGTCTTCGTGCAGGACGGCTACGACGCCTCCGACCTGGCGGTGCTACGGGAGATGGACAAGCTCGAGGGCGCGATGCGGGCCGAGCCCACCTTGCGCGCCGTGACGAGCCAGAACACCCTCGTCAAGAGCGTACAGCAAGCGATGGCTGGCGGTGGGCCCGACGCCTACGCGCTACCGCAAGACGAGGCCGAGTACGCGCGCCTTCGCCCCCTGCTCGGTCGTGCGCCCGCGAGTGCGACGGCCGTACTCGTGAGCTCAGACGGCAGCAAGGCCAGGATTACGAGCCGGGCGCTAGACGTTGGTAGCGACTCCATCCGAGGCGTGGCGGCGCGGCTGGCAGCTTTCGCTAAAACGAACGTCGACTCGAGCGTGATCCGCGTCCGCGAAACGGGCACGGGACTGCTGCTCGACAAGAACTCCGTGTACGTGCGGGAGAGCTTGCTGTGGGGCCTCGGCGGTGCCGTCCTGATCATCTCGGCGATCATGGCGGCGCTGTTTCAGAACTGGCGCCTCCTCATCGTGGCTATGGTGCCGAACCTCATCCCCCTGATTTTTGCCGGGGCACTCCTCGGCTACCTCGGTATCGAGCTCGAGGCCGGGATCTCGATCATCTTCGCGGTCATTTTCGGAATCGCCGTCGACGACACGATTCACTTTCTAGCGAAGTACAAACTGTCGCGCCGCCGGGGCCGCTCGATCGACGAGGCGATGGCGGTGACGTTCCGCGAGAGCGGCAAGGCGATCATCTTGACGAGCGTCATCCTCTTCTTCGGCTTCCTCGTCATGCTGTTCAGTGTACACCCGCCGAGCGTGACGGTTGGGCTACTCATCTCTGTCACGCTGGCCAGCGCAGTGGTAGGGGATCTGCTGATCATTCCCGTTCTGCTGCGGTGGTTGCGGGTTTGACGTAGCCCCATCAATTGACGATCTTTACTCTTCCCTGCGCTGCCGCGAGGGCCGCGGTGCTGCTGTTCGTAAGCGCCCTAGCCCAGCCGTGCCGCAAGCCTTACTCTAGATAGCCAACATCTCGTCAATCACCCCGCGGGCCTTCGCGTTGCTCGCCTCGATAATCGAGACCAGATCGAGCGCAGTGGTCGGGGCTGGTTCGTCACGGATAAGCTGGCAGAGGGCCTCAATTTGGAGCAAGGGCTCTACGAGGCTATCGGTCATCATCGCGTACAGACGACAGTGACGCGCAGCATTAGCGGCTAGGGCGCGTCGGTCGCGCTCATGTTCGTGCACGTCGAGCAGGCACCCGGCGATCCTGCGGACCTGTCCAGCGCCGTTGCGCTCGGGCGTCCCCGAGGAGTGGACCCAGCGATACCCCCGTTCCTTAAAGTAAATGCGGTACACGGCCGAAAACCGCAAGCCCGACTCGAGGGCCGCCAGCAGGATAGCCTGGGTTTGCGCACGATCGTCGGGGTGCATCAACGCCTGGAAGCCGGTCACGCTCGCTTCGACCTCTGTACTGGCGTAGCCGAGCATGTCGAGCATCCCCGTCGAGAAGTACACGTTAGGCTGAGACACGTCGTGCCAGTCCCACATGCCGGCTTTCGCGCTCTGGAGGGCGAGTTGAAGGTGGGCAGCGGTCTTGGCGAGCTCGGCCTCCAGCGTACGGCCGTCGTGGATGTCGATAACCGATCCCGTGAGTCGCACGACCCCCGTGTGCGGGTTGCGCACGATGCTCCCCGAGGAGCGTATCCAGCGGTAGCCGCGCGTCCTGAACCGCATCCGGTAGTCGACCTCGAACCTCCCGCCCCCGGCCGCCATCGTACACGTGATGGCCTCGTCGATGATGGCGATGTCCTCAGGGTGTACCAAAGACCGGAAGACCGCGTGCGTCATGTGGTACTTAGGATCGTCGAAGCCCACCAGCGCCAGGGCCTCTGGCGAGAAGTAGATGTCGTCCTTGGACATATCGAGCCACTCCCAGACACAGGCCCGCGACCCGGCGACGACGAGGGCCAGACGCTCGGAGAGCAGCGATACCTCCGCGCGGGCCGCCTGCTGGACTGTGATGTCCCGGAAAGACCCCGTAAAGCGGACGACAGTTCCGTCGGCGCTCGTCGAGGCTTTGGCGGTGAACTCGATCCACTTAAAGCTGCCGTCGGCACATCGGATTCGCACCTCTTCACTGACCGATCCGACCTCGTAAAGCGCTTTCCGAACAGCGATATCGAACGCCGTCTTGTGCGAGGGGTGGACCGCGTCCAGCAAGAACTGAAAGCTCGCCACAAAACTGAATGGCTCATAGCCGAGGATGCGGTATACCGGACGCGTGAAATAAATCTCGTCAACCGATATATCCATCCAGTCGAACACCGCCAGCTGGCTCGCCTGCGCAGTGCGCTCGAGGCGGTCGAGACGCAGGCCCTGACGTTCGCGCTCCCGAATCTCTATACGGTCGATGCGCCGCCGCAGCGCAGCGTTCTCCTTTCGGAGGGCCTCAATCACGATGTTGTCCGATGGTGGGGTGACGTACATAGGGGGCGTGGCTTACGAAATAGGTAGTATCCTCTTCCTCACATACCGTTCCAACTTGACATCGTCCAGGGTGTATGGCGTTGGCTTTCGACGACATGTAGATTCTGAACGCCGAGGGGGAGAGGTAGCTTCGTTACGTAGGCGACCTCCGATGGGTACCGGTAAAGGGATGCACCAGTCTGTAGCCATCACGTGACTAGCCCGTAAGCACGGCAGGGAGCTCGGATTAAATACCCTAGCTGCAAACCTCGACGTGTCGTTTCGCTGTTGACCTTCACAAGACCCCTGCCTACGTGCGTATTAAACACTGCCTCGCCGTCATCCCCGACATCCACATGCGGCACCAGCTCTTCCATGAGGCGGTCCGCCTCCACGGAGAAGGCAACAAGGTGGTGTTCCTGGGGGACTACGTAGACAATGGCCCGCAGCCCAATGATCCGGTGTTTTTGAGGGAGCTCTTTGAGTTTTGTCGAAAGACGGGATCGACGCCCCTAATCGGCAATCACGACCTGGCGTACCTCTTCCCCGATGACATCAGCTTTCGCAAAAACGGTTACGAGCCCGGGAATGCCCGCGCCGTGGCCGAGGTCTACACCGAGTTCGCCGACATGCTGCAGTACGTCTACCGACTCGATCGCTACGTGTGCAGTCACGCGGGCCTCTCGAAGACCTTGCTCAATGTGTTGATGACGAAGTACAGGTGCGCCGACCTCGACGCCGCCATCGCCTACCTCAACGAAGAGCAACCGCCGGAGCTCTACTACTGCTCGCCGGTCAACGACGGCACCGACCCCTTTGACGGACCGATGTGGCTGCGGCTCGGACAGTTCCACGGGGCCCTGCAGGACGAGGGCCTCACGCAGATTGTGGGCCACAGCTCTCAGTCGACGATCCGCTTGAAGCACAACTTGCTCATGATCGACGTGCGGCGTCCGCTGCTTGTCGAGTGGCAGGAGCGGAAGGTGACTGAGCGTGAGCGCTAAGCAGCGACCGCGTGATTCGGCATTCCTACTGCGCGATGTTCATCTTCTGCCGAGCGTCGTTCAGATCGACTTTAGATCGCTTTGCGTTGCTAGCAATGTCGTTGAAGATGCTGTCGAACATAGGCGCGTCGAGTACGTCGGTGGTCGCGGCGGGTAGCTTTATACCACAGAACGCCTCGATGTCCGAGAGCGAGGCCAGCAGACGATCAGACAGCTTTTCGAACTCTCGCTCGTAGAGACGGGCTTGGTCTTGGAGCTTCCTGCGGGTATTGACCTCCGCGGCGATACTGGTGATCGAGCCGGTGAGTCTCGTCACCACGCCGTCCTTGTTCTTGACGGGCACGCCCGTCGATCGAATCCAATGATGGTTGCCGTCCGCGAAGCGCATGCGGTACTCGGCCTTGAAGG
This sequence comes from Lewinellaceae bacterium, assembly GCA_963837005.1. Lineage (GTDB taxonomy): Bacteria > Bacteroidota > Bacteroidia > Chitinophagales > Saprospiraceae > CALDTK01. The sequence continues at coordinate 38,670 of CAWIMC010000017.1, read as the reverse complement.
GGCGGCCCTCCTTGAGGCTGAGCTCCAGCGCGACGGCGGCGCTCGGGCGGTCATCGAGGTGGACCAATTCCCACCAGCCGTCCAAGGTCTGCGACACCTCATGCTCTTTGTAGCCGAGCAGGTCGAGCATCCCGGACGACATGTAGATGGCCTCGGCGTTGACGTCGCGCCAGTCCCAAATCCCGGAGGCCGACGCCGTGACAGCGAGTTGCTGCTGCTCGATGACCTTCGCGACCCGCTTTTTCATCACGATTTGGTCGTGGATATCGGAGATGGCACCGGTGAGGCGCTGCGTACCATTGGGATTCATACTGATCTGCCCCATCGACCGCACCCACCGGTAGCCTCGGTTGGCGAACATCAGCCGGTATTCGGTGTCGAACGAAGAATTGTGCTGCTGCGAGGCGGTGACGGCCTCCCTAATTTTTTCGACGTCGTCTTTGTGGATCAGGCTCCAGAACCGATCGAGGGTAAGCTCGAATTTGGTCGTATCGAACCCGAGCATATCGATCATACACGGGGAGAACTCTACGTGGTCGGTCGTCATGTCGGTCCAGTCCCAAACTCCGACGCGCGTAGCCTTAACGACAAGCTTTAGGCGCTCTGCGATCTTCTGGTTCTCGACCTGCTGTTGGTAGTGAACATCCCTTACTCGGATCGAACCCGTGAGGCGCATAGGGCCATTGGGCGTTTGTTGACTGACCACCGCCGTGATCTCTACAGGCATGTAGTCATCGCCTTTAATCCGTAGATGTAACTCCTCCCTAAGATTGGACTGCTGCGCAAAACACAGCAAAACCCGACGCTCGAACGCCGGCCGCTCATCGGGGTGTACTCTCGAGGTGATGTGCGACCAGGTAACAGGAACTTCATCCTCGGCGAGCTCGAAGAGGCCACGGAGCCTATCATTGGTCAGAACCTCCGGTCTCGTGATGTCGATCCAGTCGAAATAATAGAGGCCGGCGGCCTGGAGGACGAGTGCTAGCGTACTCGACGAGCGAGCTTCGATGTGGAGGGGTGGGGAAGAAACGATAGGTCGGAGGTTTGGAGTGCGCGACAAGGTAGGTGTAGCAGTTCGAGGAGTAGCCTGTTTAGTCGAATCACTATCGATTATCATATACGTATAACGCTGTTAGATGGGTTTTTGCAAAGACCATGCCAAGCAACCGCTTAAAAGGAGGGTGATTACACATCGGGTGCCGAGGCCATGAGCCCTATCCGCCGGCCACCAATCTGAAGAGCGCTGTCGCCTGTCGCCACCCACGACAATCCTCCGTGTAGGGCTTGCGTCAAGCCTCGACGCGCAGTACCTCGAACCATTCATCGAGCTCGTCGAAGTCTTTAACCCCTACAGCCTCCTCCTCGCCGCCGGTAAGTTGGAGTCCCTCCGGAGACAGTGTATCGAGGATTTCGTCGATCTGATAGGGTGCCGCCGGTACGTCGAGAAGCACCGCAAAATCATCGCACAATTCCTCCAGCCAATTGATCATGGTCGGCTGCTCCCGGAGCCACTCCCAGGTCGAGGCGTTGCGAGAGAAGTTGACGATGAAGGCCTGTACGCTCGCGCCGTTGCCATCCACGATGCGCTGCGCCTCCTCGATACCGAGGTTCGGCCCCATGATCAGTTCTTGGAGTACGGGAAGCTCCGTGGCGGCGGCGAGTTCACGCGTTTTGCCGAAAGGCCCTACCTGAATCACGTCCAGACGCAGTGCCGCGGCCTGCTCGACGATGCGCGCCACGTCGACATGCCCAAACTCTCCGACCAGTGCCGGGCCCTCGATCCAGTCGCGAAGCGTTGCCACCTGGTCGGCGTCGACAAACCCGCTAGCCCCCGGCTCGAGGGCGAACCCGAGGTAGTCGACCCCGAGCGCCGCGAAGTAGCGAGCGTCGGTGAGGTTGGCCACGGCAGCAGCCTTGACGCGACAGCGGAGTGCATCCATGGGGGGCAAGGTACCAGTTCTCAGTTCTCAGTTGCCAGTTCTCAGTCGGCTACCGCTGCGGCGGCATGGCTTACGCGTAAAGTGCGTACGTGTGTTTGTTCTGCCGCCTGTATTTTGCCGCTACCATAAGCTTCCCCAGGACCATTACACGAGCAACTGAGAAATGAGAACTGGTAACCGAGAACTCAAATGCAACTAGGCTTCGTCTCCGCTATCCTTCCCGAATTTACGCTAGCACAGGTTTTGGCGAAAGCCGCCGAGATCGGCTACGACGCTGTGGAGGTGATGTGCTGGCCACCGGGCAAAGCAGAGCGCCGCTACGCGGGCGTGACTCATATCGACGTGACGACACTCGGGCCGGTGCGCATCGCGGAGGTAAAGGCCCTTCAAGAGCAGTACGACGTACGCATCTCTTCGCTCGGGTATTACCCGAACCCCCTGGTCGCCGACGAGGTGCAGGCCAAGGTGTACACCGACCACATCCGGAGGGTTATCGAGGCCTCGGCAAGGCTCGGCATTTCTTGCGTGACGACGTTTGTGGGGCGTGACCAGGCGCAGACCATCGAGGCCCAGTGGCCGCGGTTTTTGGAGACGTGGCGGCCCTTGGTGGCTTTCGCCAAAACGCTCGGCGTGCGGATCGGCATCGAGAATTGTCCGATGAAATTCGGGACCGATGAGTGGCCAGGGGGGCAAAACCTGGCCGTAAGCCCCGCCGTCTGGGAGCGGATGTGGGCCGACATACCGGACGCGCACTGGGGCCTCAACTACGACCCGAGTCACTTCGCGCTCATGGACATGGACTACACGCTACCCTTCCGCGCCTACCCAGAGCGGATGATCCACGTGCACGCCAAAGACCTGCGCGTCGACCGCGAGCAGCTCGATCGCCACGGCCGCTGGGCGTACCCGAAGCTGTGGCACACGCCGAAGTTGCCGGGGATGGGCGACGTGGACTGGGGGCGCTTCTTCTAGCTACCTGACCGAAACCGGCTACGAGGGCGCGGTGTGTGTCGAGGTCGAGGACCGCGCCTTTGAAGGGAGTCTGGAACTGCGCGAACGGGCGCTGCGCGTAAGTCACGCCTACCTGCGACAGTGGTTGCCTAAGTTGCCCACATGAGCACCTACTTCGGCAAGACCAACTTCCCCAAGCACCTTCCCAAGGGCCAGCCGCACTACTACGAGCAGGTTTGGGAGTTGGTACGACAGTGCCCGCCGGGTCGCGTGACAACGTACGGGGCACTGGCCGACGCCCTCACACTCGGCACCCCACGCATGGCGGGCTACGCGATGCGCTACAGCCACAGCGCCGAGCCGCACGTGCCTGCGCAGCGGGTCGTAAATCGGGAGGGTCGCTTAACGGGCAAGCTGCACTTCGATCCGCCGGAGTCGATGGCTGAGCGCCTGGCCAAGGAGGGCGTCCAGGTGGAGGACGACAAGGTGGTGGGGTTTAGGGAGCTGTTTTGGGACCCAGCAGGGTAGGATAGGACGCAATAGACGCAAGGTCGCGCGATAGGACCGCAAAGAGCTAGCGCGGCGTCTCCTTCATTGCGACCCTGTCGCGAAACCTTGCGGGGCCGCAGGCCCTCGCGTTCTTTACCTTCCCCCCATGCGCCTCCTCACCCTCCTCGTACTTACGGCTTTCGCCAAAACAGCCTTCGCCCAACACGAGTCCCCCGCACTTCAGAATGCCTTTCTCCGGACGCACACCTCCCTAAATGGCGACTGGCAGCATTTCCCGGATCGGTACGAGGCCTACTTCTACGATTTCGTACGAGTGCCGTTCGATTCGAGTACGCAGGGGCGCACCGACTTCGCGCCGATGGATGCCGTCGCGCAAAACCGGACGGAGCGCTACGAGTACGCCTTCGACGGGCAGCCAGTGCTCCACGTGCCCGGCGACTGGAACACGCAGTACGAGCGCTACCTGCTCTACGAAGGCTCTATCTGGTACCGGAAGAAGTTTGTAGCGCCAGCGCGCACCAGCGGCGAGCGCGTCCACCTTTACTTCGGGGCGGCCAACTACCGCGCGGATGTTTACGTCAACGCTAAAAAGGCGGGTGTTCACGAGGGGGGCTTTACGCCCTTTCAGCTCGACGTGACCGACCTGCTGCGCGGCGGGGACTCTAGCAATTCGCTCGTCGTGCGCGTCGACAATCAGCGCGCCAGGGAGGCCGTGCCCACAGATGTCACCGACTGGTGGAACTACGGCGGCTTGACGCGGGACGTGCGGCTCTACGTGCTGCCAGCGACCTACCTCGCGAATTACCAGATCCAGCTGGCTGACGCCAACACCCTCGCGGGCACGGTCGAGCTGCACGGTCCGAATCGAGGCGGCCAAACCGTCAAGATTGCTGCCCCCGAACTAGGTTTTGGCGTAAGCCTCCAAACCGACGCCAGCGGCAAGGCGAGGTTTAGCGAAAGCGTCAACGTCGCTCGGTATTGGAGTCCCGACGACCCGCACCGGTACACCTTCACCGTCGAGGCGGGGGCAGACAAGACCACCGATCGCATTGGTCTACGCACCATCGCGACGCGAGGCACGACGCTGCTGCTCAACGGTGAGCCTGTCTTTTTGCGCGGCATCAGCGCCCACGAGGAGGCTCCTTTGCACAGCGGTCGGGCCAACGGTTGGGAGGATGCGACCGTGATGATCGGTCGCGCCAAAGAGCTCAATTGCAATTTTATGCGCCTGGCGCACTACCCCCACAACGAGTACATGCCGCGGCTCGCCGACTCACTCGGGATGCTGCTCTGGGAGGAGGTGCCGGTGTACTGGACGATTGCCTGGGGCAACGCGGCCACCTACGCCAACGCCGAGCAGCAACTGTCCGAACTCATCGCCCGCGACCGCAACCGCGCCGCGGTGATCATCTGGAGCATGGCCAACGAGACGCCCGACATCCCGGAGCGGCTTACGTTTTTGAAGAAGCTGGCTGCGCACGCCCGTGCGATGGATCCGACGCGGCTCATTTCGGCGGCGCTCTTCAAGGAGGGGACGGGGCCACAGCAGTACGAGGTCACCGATCCGTTTGCCGAGTTCGCCGACGTGGTGAGCTTCAACGAGTACATTGGGTGGTACGAAGGCACGCCGGCGGCGCTGGCGGGTGCGAAGTTTAGCTTTCGCCAAAACAAGCCGGTCATCATCAGTGAGTTCGGCGGCGGGGCGCGGGCGGGTCTGCGGGGCGACAGTCTCACGCGTTGGAGCGAGGACTACCAGGACTGGCTCTACCGCGAGACCCTAAAGCTCGTCGATCGAACCCCGGAGGTAGCCGGAATGACGCCGTGGATCTTGGCCGACTTCAAAAGCCCTCGGCGAAACTTACCGGGCGTGCAGGACGGGTGGAACCGCAAAGGGTTGATCGGCGAGCACGGGGAGCGGAAGTTGGCGTTCTATACGCTCAGGGACTGGTACGCGGGGCGGGCGCGGTGAGGTCAAACTCGAACCTCTATTCTCGGCTCGAAATGGGTTCACGTCACTATTTCGAGTTGAACGTAGCGTTGTTGTTGTGTGCTGCCCCCACAGATTAATAGTGTCTGGGAGCTATACTCGCTCGCGACATTCGGAAGCTGTATCGGGCAGCCAGTAAATGACCTATGATGTTTGATACGCACGGCGTGGCGTAGCTTTGTGGGGTCGACTACTCAAAATCGTGCAAGACACTTACCTCCACCCTATCATCGCCGGCCTTGCTGAGCGACCGCTCGCGGAACTCACCGAGAGCGAACGGGTGCTCCTCCAGGCGCTAACGGGGCCTTTCGATGAACAAGAGGCCTACGAATTGAGGCTACTCGTCGGACAGTTCTTCGGCAGGAAGGCCAGTGACGGCATTAGTGAGCTTTTCGAGGGGCGCGGCTGGACATCCGATCTGTTAGACCAGATCGTGACGGGGGAGAGGACTTGGGATGACCTACCGTGAGGGTCGTTGTGGATACGAACATCCTGCTGGTATCTATCGCGAAGCAATCGAGACTTCACCCGATTTATACTTCACTTTTGCGTCAGCGATACGATCTGTTAGTCAGCACAGAGATCTATCTTGAGTATTCAGAATTGCTGTTGGAGCGGAGTAACGCTTTAAATGCCAAGAGGACCCTTCGGGCTCTGCTAGTCCTTCCCAACGTCATGCTGACAGAACCATCCTACCGCTGGAGGCTCGTGGTCGCCGATCCCGACGACGATAAATTCGTAGACTGTGCAGTGGCAGGCAATGCAGATTATCTGATTACAGATGACAAGCACTACGAAAGACTCAAAAATATCGAATTCCCAATGCTGACGGTGCTAACAGGCGATCAGTTTTTGAAGGTTTTAGCGAAAGCATAGATATTCTGGACGCCTTGCGCATTGTGTTCATTCCCCGATCTTCACCCCGTATGCTACAGCGCGGCATTAGCCTCCGGCGATTCTCCTACGGGGTCGTCATCGTGATCCTCGTCGGCTGGGTCGCCGTCTGGGTGCCGGAACTGTTCGGCGACGGTCCGGCTTCGCCGTCGGCGGACGAGCTCGACAGCCTACCGCCACGTCGCCGGTGTACTACAACGGCAAGATCGGTCACACCGCCGGGCGCCACCTCAGCGCGGACGGGTACAACTTCGGCCTCAAGTGGCAGGCGACGGAGTTCGTCAAGCGCTTCTACTACGTGGCCTATGGCCATCGCATGCCCGACACCTACGGCTACCCGAAGGATTTCTTCGACCCTAGATTGGCAGACGGGGCCTTCAACGTCCAGCGGGGCCTCTTTCAGTATCGGCTCCCCGGCGAGGGCCATCCGCGCCCGGGCGACATCCTGGTCTGGGGCCCAGGCGAGCGCGGGCGCCGCGGTCACGTCGCCATCGTGACGAAGTCGCCCCCGGAGGCCATCGAGTACATCCAGCAGAACGCCGGTCGCGCCGCCCCGACGCGGGCGTGGGTCGGGATCGTGCGAGAAAATGGGCAGTGGCACCTGGACGATCCCGAGATCCGCGGGTTTTTGCGGAAGCTGTAAAGAAGACCCGCCCCATGGCCAAGGAGATGCCCGCCGAGCAGCCGAAAAAGCTCAAGAAGAAGTGCTGCAAGAAGTACAAGAAGAAAGGGAAATACTGCAAGAAGTGCCCGCTGTACTGGGGGCGCGTGGACAAGAGCAACAAACTAAAAGCGTAGCCTGGATACAGCATGACGTGCCTACTTCGGCACTCGCCCTACCAAAGCCGTTTGGATTACGTACGGCTGACCGTACACGAACTGTGCACTGTGCGCACGGGCGCGCTCGATGTCATCGCCCATGCGCCGGAAGATTGATTCGACACCTGCCGCAACACGACGTATAGCCTGGTTGTCTTGACCCGTGGCCTCCCGCCAGGCCGTGGTGACGGCCCCCTCGCCGAGAGTGCTGTAGTCGCGGACGTACTGCAGAGCCTTACCCTCCGACATGCATACCTCACCGGAGCCCGTGCCCGGGTCGAAGTGCTGGTCGTAGTGGACGAGGAACTGTCCTGCCGTGGGGAAGTCATTCCTCAGATCGGCCTGTTGCACTGTCCCTAAGCCTCCACCGCCAGTGCGAGCGAACCGCAGCGTCTGTAGGAAGAGGTCCGCATCGAGCGTGTGGCCGCGGAAGTCCTTGCCCAGGTCGGCGTAGGCCGTCACGATAGCCGCGCCCGCGAAATCAGCCACGATCCGCCCCGCCCTCGGCGCCTGTCCGCCGACGCTCAGATCAGCCGTGAGCTGTCGCGCGATCGCGAGGTTCTGCTGCGTGGCGATGTACTCATCGACGGGGACGGCGGTCGTGCAGTTGACCTCGTTGTCCTCCGCGAAACTCAGGCTCCACGGAAGCGTCCCGTCCGCGGACTTACTCCTGAGACCTCGGCCCCGGCATTGACGTACACGTTGAAGCCGATTGGGTTGCCGGCCGAACGCTCGACGAACACCACGCGGACGTAGCGCAAGCGTACGCTGTTCCGGTCATAGGCACTCGCCACCTCCTTGACGTACGCCCTCACCTCATCGCTCACGCGCACCGCATCGGCTGGGGTGAAGGTCTTTGGATTGTCGAGGGTGATCGTCTTCAGCTCGGTGACCTGCTGCGGGAGTTCGGCCCCGAGGTCGCCGTAATTGACATTGTAAGTCGTCGTGATATCGGTAGCGAAGACCTGAGGATCGAGCGTGCTGATGCCATTGGTGTTGCCACGGCGGTAGTCGGCCAGGGCGGTTTCAAAACGCCGCGCATCCGCGACGAGCTCGACGCCGTCTGCGGGAGCCTGCCCAGGAGTGACGAGCCCGTCGATGATCTCGATCCTGGGGATGGCTTGGACGAGATCAGTATCATCCTGGTCGCAAGCGGGGAAGGATAGCAGAGCTAGCCCCGCGACAAAGCAGTACGCTACGGCATTTCGTCCTAAGCTTGTCCGTCGAGCGAGGCGACCGGATAATGGTAGTGAAGTAAGCCCCATGAGATAAGATGTTTGCTGGACCTTGGTATAGACAATGGATGTACAACAATCGAAAGCACCGGAGTAGCCTTTTGGTTTGCAAAATTTCGACAGACCCAAATTATCTTCCAGGAGCAGATCCGAGCTACCCCCAAAAAGCCGGTACGTGACGGTCTGCCCATCGCTTGAGGGCTGTGGGGGCGGCATTACTACGCTATTCAAGCGCTCCCTAAAGCCTCATCTCTGTAATGCATTTAGGCGGGCGCTTTTTCACGTGGCTCCCTGAGCAGCTGTGACTAGCGAGCACTACAGCGACTCGACCGCTGCCAGTTTTGGCGAAAGCCCTCCCCAGGGATTTACAAGACTCGGCCAACGACCTGCTGTCCGACAGATGTTACCGAGTATCAAGCGGAGTTGGGCAAGTGTCAAGTCCAACTATCGGCTGACATTCCGACGGGCTATTTTGAGCGCCTCGCTTAATCATCTCCCTATGTCACACCTTTATACGCCAAGGTTTCGCTTCCGCAAAACCTACCTTTCCTCATTACTTATCCTGACTGGACTCTGCCTGGCGGTAGCAGGATCGGCCCAGATCGAGTACGAGAAGGCCACCCTGTACGGCACGGGGACCGTCTACGAGAGCTACGCCGGGGCCTGCGGGCAGACCATTCCCGGCACGGAGGGCTTGCTGAGCTTTTGCGACGGCAAGGACAACTTGATCGTACTTCGTGAAAGTCGCGGACTCGGTGGGCGAGGCATTAAGCAAATCCTTCCGTCGGCCATCGACTACGAAGTGGCAACCGTGACCAACAACGGAGTAAGTATCAAGAGCGACAAGGGCTGGATCAATGTCCCGAATCGCGCTTTCCAACGCCCGACGGCCGAGGCAGAATTACTATTAGGGACGGCCTTTACGGCGCAGGCGGGCCTCATCAATGGGGCTAACCAACTGCTGATGTTCTGGAGTGCTGGCTTCGGCTTGGTCGACCTAAATACCATGCAGGCCAAGCGCTTCGGGTCTATTAGGGTTTCCAACGGTTTCGTCACTCCGTTTCTAGGCGTTTATGACGCCCGACGGGCCACTACCTGGATTATCGGCCAATCGGGGATTAGTAACGTTCGCAGTCTGTACCAATTGAAAGACGGCGAGGACGTGCTGTCCTTCGTCAACACCTTCTCCGCCACCAATCTGGGGCAATGGACCAGTGGCCAGTCGGAGATCTATCTTCGTGGAGACAGCCTCTTCGTTACGACGCTCAACAACGGCCTGTACATACTCGATATTCGTGACCCGTCTGTTGATGTGCCTGTGGCTCACTACGTGAAGAGTCTCGGCAACCTACCCCTGCTAGCCGTAGCGGACCTTGGCTTCAGTAGCGTCAACGGGGATCTATTTCTCGTGGGCACCAACGCTCAACGCCAGGGTCGGCTCGTGCGCTTGAATCTGGCGACAGGGAGGGCAGACACCCTCATCATCGATCGCACTAGCTCGGCCAGCGCCATCGGGTTGCGCGAGATTGCTGTAGGTCCAGACGACCTGCTATCAGTATCGGGTGACGGGAGCAACAGCATCTACGATGTCGACTGGTCGGGCGCTACGCCTACGGTGACGGAGAATACCCCGGCCGATTTCGAGGCCGCTGGCTTTCCGTATATCAACTCGCCAACAGACATCACGTACCGAGATGGTGCTTTTTTTTACAGCTTTCCGAATACGTCTGCGGCCACTACTACGAGCTTCTTCGAGGTGATTACACGGCGGGGCAATGTCTTCGGCGGCTTCAACGACGACAGCCCGGGGGCACTCTCGGAGAGGACTCTCAATCGCTTCACGGACGTAGCCGCGGGTACGAACGGAGAGGTGTACTTCGTCAACAGCTTCGATGCTGTCATTGCGCGCGTGCGTGACGGGCAGGTGGCGGCGGACTACCGGCAGCGGCCGGCGAATGGTTTAGCGATTACCGACGCTGTTGGGCGGCTGTACTATAAAGACGCATCGACGCTCGAGATGCTGGACCCACCGCTAGTCCGCACGCTGGGCAACGCGCGGAATGCCTTTAGCGCCTTCGCGGCCTACGGGCAGCAACTCTGGGCGTACTCCCCCAACGACAAGTCAATCTACATCTTCGACGACGGTGCCCTGGTCCGGACTTCGCCCGTCAACCCCGACTTGCCGCAGGCTAGCATCTTCGATATGGTCGTCGACACGGCCGGCATCGCGTGGCTGGTGCGCTTCCAGAGCAACAGCAATGTCGATCTCATCAAACACGACATCTCCACGGGGGTATCCGAGCAGCTCATTATCGAGAACGACGTGCTGCTCGGGCGGCTCTTCAAAGTCTTAGCTGCGCCCGAGGGCGGGATTTGGATGCTGGGCGCGACGGCTCCGGCGTACTTCGATGGCAAAGACCTGAAAGTTTTCGACCGAACCACTTACCCCGAACTCAGTGGCGCCCGCGACGGGGTCGTGACCACAGATGGTAAGCTCCACATGATCAGTCGCGACGAACCGATAATCGCTACGCTTTCAGGTGCGCAGAGCAGTGAGCCGGTGCTCACCGTGTCGCAGGTCGAACGCGAGGAGTTCCCGCTGTTTGACCTCTACCGCGCCGGGACGATCACCTTCGACAGTGAGGGCGACCTGTGGATCAGCGGACAACGAGACATAGGCTTTCTAGAGTTCGATTTAGCGGACACGGCGTCGGTGTTTCGTCCAGGAGGGGCGAGTCGCTTTATGACGGGGCAGGTGTACTACGACCGCAACACCAACAGCACCTACGACGAGGGGGAAGGCGCAGCGGCCATCACGGTGGCCATTGTACAGCCCGACGGAAGTGTGACGAACACGGCCACCGACGCAAGCGGGCGGTACGAGTATCTGCTGTCCGGGTACACGGGTCCGTTACGGGTCGTACTCCCACGACTCCCGCAGTACACACGTGCCCTGAGTCGAGTCGAGAGCGTCACGATAAGCGCGGGGGAGGCGGATCTAGTCGGCGTTGACTTCGTGCTCGAGAGCATAGACTATAGCTCGCTGTATCTCCAGACCGCCAACAAGACCGGTGCCTGGGGCTTCGACCGACCGGGTTTTCGCAACGCTTTCACAGCGGGGATCACCAACCTTTCGAGGACCGAGACCTTCCGCCAGGTGGCCGCCGAATTTGCCTACGTCAATGCGAGCCCAGGTGCCGCCCCTTTGCCGGTCGTGAAGTCGGTGGCGCTCTACCGCGTCCGACCGCTCGGGGCAGGATACGTTTTCGGTGCCCTAAGTATCGATCCGAAGACACACGCCTGGCGGATCAACGCGAGCCTGCGGCTCGGTCGCGACTACGCGATCGATACACTGACTGCCGACTTTTCGGTGGCTCAGGGGAGGGACACCGTCCGTGTAACGACCAACATTGCCCGCCTCGATCCCCGCGAGACCTACGTCTTCGAGATCCTGACCGAACGCTACCAGGCTACCGCGAATGGTGGCTCTCGGATCAAGTATGGCTACTCTGGCGTCAACTCGACGGACTTGGATTCGCCGCGGCCACCTGCAAACGGCATCTTCCTGCGTCCCAATAGCGACGATGGTGGTGACGGAGGGGTAGACAACCCTTACCGCGACGGCAACTCTCCCTACATCGACCCGAACAACGTCTACACCGATCCCTACTCCCCGCCGCCGTACACCGACCCTTCCGACATCTACGCCGACCCTCCTTTCGAAACGCCGCTGTTCAGCTCCTACGACCCGAACGACAAGCTCGTCGATGGCGGGGTGGCCGTGTGTGCGGCTCCGGACAGCGACCCGAACGCGCCCGTTGAGGAGTGCGCCAATGTGACACCGCTCACACAACGCGACCTCGTCTACACGATCCGCTTCGAGAACGAGGGCAACTTTTCCGCCAAGGATGTCTACATCATCGACACCTTTGACACGAAGCTGGACGCCAACTCGATCAATGTCCTTTCGACGAGTCACCCGATGGCACTAGAGTTCCTGCCGATGGCCGGGGACTCGACCGTGGTGCGCTTTGCGTTTCGGGACATCTACCTGCCCTTTGAGGATTCGGTCAACGATGGCTTGGTTCGCTTCGTGATCAGCACGGACGCAGAGCCGGTGGCCGGGCAGGAGGTCCGCAACACCGCCTCGATTTACTTCGACCAGAACCCGCCGATCGTCACGAACACGATCCGAAATCTGTATCGAGAGGTGAGCAGCTTGCGGGAGGCCGTGGCTCCGATCGAGCTGACGGCCTATCCGAATCCGACGACGGATGAGGTGACGCTGGTTGCTTCCGAGCGTATCGAGGCCGTGGAGGTGTACGACGTGAGGGGGGCAAAGGTGCTTTCGCCAAAACCTGGTATGACGCTATCGCTAGGGGTTTTGCCGAAAGGCGTATACGTGGTGCGCGTGATGACGGCAGGGGGCGTAGGCGTGGTGCGGGTGGTGAAGGGCTAGAGGAGAGGATCCACAGCGCTCACTTTGCCGCTACCGCTTACGCTCGTGCTGACGCGCGGCTGGCCGGTGTACTCGACTTCGGTGCTGCCAGAGCCGCGGACGCTGAGGAGGCTGTCGGCGTGGAGACGGACATTACCCGAGCCACTAATATCGATTTTGGCACTCTTTGCACGAAGACCGGAGGCATCGACGTCGGCGCTGCCGCTGCCGTCTAGGGTGAAGAGGCTCGCGAGCCCCCGGAGCGTGCCGCTCACGGAACCAGACCCATCGACCCGAAGACTATCGATGTCCACGAAGGCGAGGTCGAGTTCGGTGCCGCCCGACAGATCGAGTGCTAGGCTGCGGTAGGTGAGTGGCGCGGTGCTGCTGATGGCGTTGCGGCCGCCCATGGCCACGGTCCGTAGGTCGGGAGACGAGATGCGGGCCACGATCATGTCCGACGCGCGGTAGTCGCCACCAGTTCGCGGAACACGAATCGTAAGGCGGTCGTCCTCACTGTCGCGGTCTACGATCTCGGACATCAGCGCGTCATCGGCTTCGATGGTGACCGAGGGCATTCCGGCCGTAAGGATGAGACGCACGGGTCCTTCGAAGTCGAGGTGCTTGAGGGCGGGAAGGTCGAAGGTCTTCGTACTGCGCATCCCAGCTAGTTCGAGGCCCGATGTGACCCCACCCTTCGCCATAGTGATGTGGGAAATAAGGAAGAGGCAGAGGGCAGCGAATCCGCCGAGGAGGAGGAGATTGGAAGTTTTCATGGAGGAGGATTGAGGTTAGTTGGAGGAAGGGTCGGCGGTAACGTGAGCGGCGATGTAGGAGCAGTAGAGCATCGCGATTTCGTCGGGCTCGAAGCCGAGAAGGGCGAGTTGTCGGAATTGCTCCGGGAGCACTTCCGTCTCGAAGAGGCGGCGGCGGGCCTGGAGGATGCGCTTTTGTGCTCCCTCGGCGACGAAGTACCCGATGCCGCGCTGCTGCGTGACGATCTCGGCGTCCTGGAGGGTCTGGAAGGTGCGCTGGACCGTATTTGGGTTGACTTGCACCTCGGAGGCCAGCGCGCGCACGCTCGGGAGGCGCTCGCCCTCAGGGATCTCACCGGAGAGAATGTTGTCTTCCAGCATCCCGGCGATCTGCTCGTAGATGGTGGTGGAGGCTCGGAATTCCATTGGCGTTTTTGGTTTGGGGATTAAACTTCCTTCTCGTGAAAGCGGAAGTAGGCCACCGTGAGGAGGTAGACGCCCGTCAGAGCAGCGATCCACCAGCCGTAATCGGTGAGCGAACTGGCGAAGGGATTCTCGCCCTGGAAGTCGAGGGAGTTTCCGTCCAAGGTGAACACACCGGTGAAGTACTCGTGGAACACGATCCTAAAGATCAGTACGCCGATTAATCCGAGGGCAAAACTGGCCGCGATCAACACACCGATAGTTTTGGCGGCAGCCGTTTTGTTAAAGATAATTGCCGCGAGAAAACCAATCGGTTGAACCACGAGAAAGTACGTTAGGACCGGATCGATCTGAGAGCCGAAAGGATTAAACAGCGCCGGAGCTTGCATTCCGGTACTTCCTACGATTAAACTTACCACTGTGGAAAGCAAGAAGTATCCTATCGTGAATACGAGGTAAAAGGCCGGACCACTAAACAGATAGACACCGAGCCATTTCTCGGAATCGCTAGCCGGCAGGGTCAAGAAGGATTGGCGACCATCTGGGGTAGCGTTCTCGGGAAGGGAAGACGCAGCCCAAATAAAGCCTGCTATGATAAGTATCGGGCCATAGATCGAGGCGAATAGGTTACGTACTTCTCCGGCTTCTACTTCGTCTCCACCGCTCACGGCTGAGATAAACAAAATGGCGAGTACAGGCCCGAAGTACATCAGGATGCGGCGGCCGTGAAGTAAGGACTGAAGACGCAAGACCTGCCAGACGCGGGTAGGATTGAGGCTAGACATGAGTTAGGCGATTTGGGGTTGGTGAGCCATGCGCAGAGCGTCGAGCACGGGGCTCTGCTTGCGGACGATGGCGTTGAAGAGGACCTCGAGATCGGGCTCGGTGTGACGCCCGTCGGTGTTGGAGCGCACCACGTAGTGGCCACCGGGCACGCGCTCGGCGTGGAGGGCATCAGCGGGGGCCCGGAGCGACGAGACGAGGTCGAAGCTGAGCACCTGGCTAACGGTCGCGAGGTCGAGCTGGGCGATGACGCTGCCGGCTTCGACGACGATGATTGGGTCGATGAGACCGGCGAGGTCGCGGACCTGGTGGGTCGAGACCACGATGGTGCGTTCGTCGGAGGCGACTTCGGCCAGCAGGCTACGGAATTGTGCCTTGCTCGGGATGTCGAGCCCGTTGGTCGGCTCGTCCATAACGAGTAGCTCGGTATTGCAGGCCAGCGCGAAGCAGATCAAGCCTTTCTTTTTCTGGCCGAGGGAGAGCTGCGTGAGCTTCCTGTCGGTGGGTACCTCGAAGGCCTCCAGGTTTTGCCGGAAGGCGGCGTCGTCGAAATTGGGGTAGAAGGGCCCGTAGGCTTTCGCCAAAACCTGCCACGAGCGCGCCGGCAGGTAGACCTGTTCTGGGAGGAAGTAGAGTCGCCGCAGGTCGAGCGGGTGCCTCTCGAAGGCCGGACGGCCGAAGAGATCGGCGCGGCCGGCGGTCGGCTGGAGACAACCGGTGATCAGCTTGAGGAGGGTGGACTTACCGGCGCCGTTGCGGCCTAGCAATCCGTAGATGCCGCCACGGTCGATGCCGAGGTCGAGGTGCTCGAAGAGGGGCTGGCCCTTGGGGTAGCCGAATTCGAGGTCTTGGAGGTGGATGAGTGGTTCTGTCATGGTGTACTACTTGTCTAGTACACTGCAATGATAAGACGGGTTCAGTTGGTGTGCAAGTGTTGGGGAGTTTTTTTTGGCCGGAGTTGTTTGTCTGGCGCGGGATGCTTGGCGGACGGGGGCTAGGCGGGGAGGCTTTTACAGGGGCGTTGGGCACTGAGGGCGGGGGGCGCTGCGCTTCGGTATTGAGGGCGGGGAGACTTTGCGTGGGGATTTAGCACCGAGGGCAGGAGGCGCTTCGCTTCGGCAGCGAGGGCGGGGAGGCTTTGCTTGGGGATTTAGGGCTGAGGGCGGGGGCGCTGCTCTTCGGCATTGAGGGCGGGGAGGCTTTGCTTGGGGATTTAGCACCGAGGGCAGGAGGCGCTTCGCTTCGGCAGCGAGGGCGGGGAGGCTTTGCGTGGGGATTTAGCACCGAGGGCGGGGGGCGCTGCGCTTCGGCAGCGAGGGCGGGGGGCTCGACGACGGTTTTGCTTGGCGGCGGGAAGTTTGAGTGTTTGCCGGTTATATTGCACGTATGGAACTGGATGACATTACCTCCGAAATAATCAGGTTAGCCATCGAAGTTCACCGAAAACTCGGTCCGGGACTATTCGAGAAGGTGTATGAGGCCGCTCTATTTTATGAGCTGCAGAAGTGTGGCTTCAAAGTACTGCGACAGCATCCACTGCCAGTCTACTACGACGGACATCTTCTGGCCGATATTGGTTACGTCATCGATCTCCTGGTCGAAGGGCGGGTCATCATCGAACTTAAATCAGTTAAAGAATTACAAGACATACACATCGCTCAAACCTTAACCTACATGCGGCTCTCCAGCATTAGTTGCGGACTGCTCATCAACTTCAATGGTGCCACGATCAAGGGAAATATGAGGAGGCTCCTTCTCTGATGCGAGCGCACACTCTGTGCAGCAGCGTGCCCGCAAAGCCTCCCCGCCCTCCCTACTCATGCGCCTCCCCAAAAAAGCCTCTCCGCCCCCCCTGCCGAAGCGAAGCGCCTCCCCACCTCGGTGCTAAATTAACCCCAGGCTCTCCCCAGGCTCACCCCAGGCTCTACCTCCGCAAAGCCTCTCCACCCTCCCTACTCATGCGCCTCCCCAAAAAAGCCTCTCCGCCCTCCCTGCCGAAGCAAAGCGCCTCCCCACCTCGGTGCTAAATTAACCCCAGGCTCTCCCCAGGCTCACCCCAGGCTCCACCTCCGCAAAGCCTCTCCGCCCTCCCTACTCATGCGCCTCCCCAGAAAAGCCTCTCCGCCCTCCCTCCCGAAGCAAAGCGCCTCCCCACCTCGGTGCTAAATTAACCCCAGGCTCTCCCCAGGCTCCACCTCCGAAAAGCCTCTCCGCCCTCCCTGCCGAAGCGAAGCGCCTCCCCAACTCGGTGCTAAATCAACCCCAGGCTCACCCCAGGCTCCACCTCCGCAAAGCCTCTCCGCCCTCCCTGCCGAAGCGAAGCGCCTCCCCAACTCGGTGCTAAATCATTCTAGCTCGAAACCTCGTCCAGCTTCTATTCTCCTACCGTAACTACGCCACAACAAAAGAGATCCCATATGTACTCCACCATCACCGTCGCCGTCGCCGGAGCGGGCTTCATCGGCCCCGTCCACGTCGAGGGCCTCCGCCGCCTCGGCGTCAGCGTCAAAGGCCTCCTCGGCAAAGACCTCGCAGAATCCCAGTCCGCCTGCGCTACCCTCGGACTCGGCCACCCTTACGCCACCTTCGAAGAACTCCTCGCCGACGCCGACATCGACGCCGTCCACCTGGCTGTCCCCAATGTGCTCCACTATCCGATGGTCAAACAGGCCCTCGCCGCCGGCAAACACGTCATGTGCGAGAAGCCCCTCGCCATGACCTCCGAGCAAAGCGCCGAGCTGGTGGTTTTGGCGAAAGCCTCCAAACTCGTCGCCGGCGTCAACTACAACCTTCGCTTCTACCCTATCAACCTCGAGGTCCGCGACCGCCTCGCCGCCGCCGCCGACACCCGCGTCTTCACCGTCACCGGGGCCTACCAACAGGACTGGCTCCTCTACGACACCGACTACAATTGGCGCGTCCTCGCCGACCAGGGCGGCGCCCTCCGGGCCGTGTCCGACATCGGGACCCACTGGCTCGACGCCGTCCACTTTATCACTGGTCTCGAGGTCGAGTCGCTCCTGGCCGACCTCACCGTGGTCCATCCACAACGCAAGCGACCCATCGGCGAGGTGCGGAGCTTCAGTGACGACAATGCAAGCCAGGCCACCGAGACCATCGATGTGACCACCGACGACTGCGCCTCGATTCTCCTCAAGTTCAAGGGCGGAGCCCGCGGCCAACTCTTCGTCACGCAAGTCAGCGCCGGGCATAAAAATCGCCTCACCTACGACATCGCTACCCCCGACGCCGCCTACGAGTTCAACTCCGAACGCCCCAACGAACTTACCATCGGGAGGCGCGGCAAACCCAACGAGCACCTCCTCAAAGACCCCGGCCTCATGACCGGCACGCCCGCCCGCTTCATCAATTACCCCGGTGGACACAACGAAGGCTTCCCGGATACCTTCAAGCAGTGCTTCCGCAGCTTTTACGACGCCGTGCTCGGGCAGACCGGCCCGGAGGGCAGACTCTTCGCCAGCTTCGAGGACGGACACCGAGAGCTGGTGCTCTGCGATGCCATCTTGAAAAGCAACGAGCAGCAGGCCTGGGTTAAGCTGTAGAGGAGCCCCGCCGGTGCTGAACCGCGACCGGCCCCTCGACGCTTCACCTAGCACATGCAAGAGAGCACGAACGTCATCCACTTTATCGCCCGCGGGGTTGAGTTCACGGGGATTGGGATCATCGTGCTCGGTCTGCTGTTTGCGCTGGGCAATTTCGTGGTGGGCTTTCGCCAAAACTCGGCCTACGCGCGTCTGCGCCAGCAGGTCGGCAAGGCCATCTTACTCGGCTTAGAGGTCTTGGTGGCCGCCGACATCATCCTCACGGTTACTACCGAACCCACGCTCCAAAACGTGGCCGTCCTTGGTATAGTCGTCCTGATCCGCACCTTCCTGAGCTTCTCACTCGAGGTCGAACTCGAAGGCCGCTGGCCGTGGCAGCCCTCCCGTGACGCCGGCGACCAAGACCGTCGCGCTACCGGCAAGGGGGTCATGGGCGGCAATGACTAAGCCTGCATAGAGCAACCCTTCCTTTTCACATCCTCACTCCCCACTTTACTATGTCCCGAGGCTTCGTCAAAGAAAGCGACCAAGAGGAGCCCCCCTTCGTTGCCCCCCGCGCCGCCCTCCCACCCGGAGCGATCAACTACGTTACGCCCCGCGGCCTCGCCCTCCTCCACGGCGAGCGCGAGATGCTCGAGGCCGACCGCGCCGCCATACCCGATGCTACCAACGACGAGGGCCGCCGAACGATGGGCGTCCTCGCCGCCAAACTCATCCAACTCAACGACCGCATCGCGAGCGCACGCCTCGTAGAACCAGAGCAGGTCAACGCAAACGAAGTCCGCTTTGGGGCTCGGGTCGACTACACGCGCAACACCCCTTCTTCAAAGCCCGCAAAGTCCCTACACGTATACATTGTCGGCGTGGACGAGGCCAGTATCAAAGAGAAGCGAGTCAGCTTCCTATCGCCACTCGCACAGGCCTTACTGGGCAAGCGTACTGGGGACGAAGCAAGGTTGCGACTGGGAGATCGGGAGGACAGGCTGTTGATTGGGGCGGTGGGGTACGAGCCCGCTTCAGAAAGCGGAAATCGGAGCTAGTCCAGCCCCTTGTTGTCCCGAAAGCTATAGTACCGATTGCCGGCCACGATGAGGTGGTCGCTCATGGTGAGGTTCATCAGGCGGCTGGCCTCGCGGAGGATGTTCGTGAGGCTTACGTCGGCGTGGCTTGGCGTGAGGCTGCCACTCGGATGATTGTGCGCGATCGTAAAACCGCTTGCGTTGTGGCGCAGTGCACAGGCCATGACGCTGCGCACGTCGACGATGGTACCATCTACGCTTCCGCTGCTGATGCGCTCGCGGCCGATGAGGCGACTGGCGTTGTTGGTGAGCAGCATCCAGCACTCTTCGTGGGGGAGGTCGCGCAGCAGCGGCGAGAGGATGTCGTAAGCGGCGCGGCTACCGAGCACGAGTGGGGCGTCCCGGTCGGCCTCCATTGCCCATCGCTTGCCGAGTTCGAGAGCGGCGACGAGCGTGACGGCCTTCGTTGGACCGATGCCGTGCGCCTCGGCGAGGTCCTGGTATTTGAGACGACTCAAACCCCGGAGATGCCCATCGCACCGGTGCAGCAGGTCGCGGGCGATGTCCACAGCTGACTGCTGGCGAGTTCCGGAGCGCAAGAGGATGGCGAGCAACTCACTCGTCGCGAGAGCTTCGGCACCGTGCTGCATGAGGCGTTCGCGCGGTTGCTCGTCGGGGTGCCAGTCTTTTAGCGTACGCTTGAGCAGGGGCAGCGCCGGCACCGCCGTCGTGGACGCCGACGCGGGCCTCGTTGCCGTCGGCTCTACGATTGGCCCCGTCATCGCGAGTCGCGAAGCGGGTACGTCCACCTCCGAGGCGGGCTGCTTTCGCGGCGTTGGAGAAGGAGTCCGCTTCGTTGCAGTGCGCTGCGCCGCCAGTCTTGCTCGCCTGTGCTGTGCAGCTGGGCGAAGCTCCTCGGTGAAGTCACCTATCGCAGGAGGGGTAGGTTTTGCGGAAACGCTACCTATGGACAGACCACTGAACGGTACGGTGGTTTTGGCGGACGCCGTACCGATGACCGGCGAGGCGTCCGCTACTTCAGCGACCTGAGTAGCAGCTACGGGGGGTACTATTTTCATCTCGATTCAAACATTTTGTATCAAGACCTCCGCTTCCCGAAAAATGCACACTTTGCGGCGTGAAATTTTTTGACGCCGGTTTGCAGGCAGACGAGCGGCTTAAGTCCCGCCTGGCGATAGAAGCGGTTTTTAAAGCCAAGCAGGCGCTCAAAGCGTACCCCTTGCTGCTCGTCTACCGGTATGTCGACCCTACGCCCGACGCTCCTCTAGCCCGTATTGGATTCGTGGCCCCTAAGAAGGCCTTCCGTCGGGCGCACGACCGCAACTTCGTGAAGCGGCGAATGCGCGAGGCGTACCGTTTACAGAAGGTCGACCTTTACCGCTACCTCCAGCGCGAAGGCCGCGCCCTCGAGGGTATGCTCATCTTCACCGGTCGAGAGTTGCCCGACCAAGACCTCCTCCACCGCACATGCCGCAAACTGCTACGACGCTTCGATTCGGACTTTTTCGCCTAGTCTCGGTAGTACTGCTCTGCCTATTGGGTGTTTTGGCGAAAGCCCAAATCTTGCCCCAGGATAGACTCCTGATGCAAGGTCCGACTCTCAAGCGCTCGGTCGAGTTCCCTATCGGCGAGGAGATCCTCGTACGTTTCCGTGGAGAAGACGAATTTTTCCCCTTGACGATTAAGGCCCTCTATCCAGACGCCAACGCCATGCTATTGGGCGAGAACCTCATCAAGCTCACCGATCTCGCCGCAATCCGCCTACCGAATCAGCTGGGGCTCAAGAACTACGTTCGCGTCCAAGGCATCGTCAATATCGTCACCGTTGGGCTCGTCGCACTCTTCGATGCGGAGAGCCGCCGTCGCCAGGAGGGTTTTATGCTCGGAGCCGTGGGCGTAAGCAGCGCAATGGTCGCGTACGGGAGTGTAGACCGGTACAAGACGCGACTGCTGGGGAATGGGAAACCGTACTTCCTCGTCGTCCTCGGCGAGGTGCGGCCGGTAGACCCGCCAAAGGCGGATAGGCGGCGGCCCTAAGGCGCACTAGGCGGCTAACTCTGCTTCCGCAAAAACCACTCGCACGCCAGCCGATATCCGTCCAGCCCTAAGCCCGTCACCACGCCGATGCAAGCCGCGGCCGTAAACGAGTTTTGACGAAAGTCTTCCCTTGCGTAAATATTCGAAATGTGGACTTCGATGACGCGCTGAGGAATGCCCCGCAGCGCATCCGCGAGGGCGATAGACGTGTGACTCAATCCACCAAAGTTGACCACTACCCCATCGCCAGCATCAGCGTCTGTGCCATACCCTATCTCATGCAGGCGGTCCATCAACTCCCCTTCGTGATTGCTCTGAAAGTAGACGATCTCACACTCTTCCCCAAGTTCAGTTCGGAGACCATCTAAGAAATCCTCATGCGAAGTCGACCCGTAAATCTCCGGCTCCCGCCTGCCGACGAGATTGAGGTTGGGGCCGGTGAGGAGGTGGATTTTCATAGCATTTTATGTAACCCAATAGACGCTAGGTAACGCGACAGGGTCGCGAAGAGCTTAAAGGCTGTAAGAAAGGCTCTTCGCGACCCTGTCGCGGATCTTGGCGTCCATTGCGTTCTATCCTAATTCGCCACGTCCGACAAAAACTTAATCCGGCACACCCGAATCTCCTCCATCGTCACGTCATCCTCCTTTAAGGCCGCGAAGGCCGTCTCCACGTCGTCGTTCTTCGACTCCATAAAGTAGTCGTGCACCTCTTCGCAGACATACTCGTCGAAGTTCTCTGAGATGTAGTAGTCGAGGTTGACTTTCGTCCCGGAGATTACGATGGCCGATAGCTCGTCGAGCAACTCGTCCATTGACATCTGCACGATCGTCGCGATCTCCTCCAGGTCCATCTTTTTGTCGATGGCCTGGATGATCTGCACCTTGGACTTCGACTTGTTGGCCACTTGCTTGACGATGAAGTCAGTCGGGCGGTCGATGTCGTTCTCCTCGACGTAAGCCTCGATGAGCTTGAGGAAAGGCACACCAAACTTCTTGGCCTTGCCCAGGCTCACGCCCGAGATCTTGGTCATGTCCTCCATCGAGATGGGGTACTGCGTGGCCATGTCCTCGATGCTCGGATCTTGGAAGATCACGTACGGCGGAAGGTCCTTCTCGCGGGCCACCTTCTTGCGCAGGTCGAGCAGCGCCTTGTGCAGCTCCTCGTCGAGGGCCACGGCACGCTGCGGAGCCGGATCTGGATTGGTGTCCGTCCCGTCGAAGGTGTGGTTCATCGGGATCGAAATCGAGTAGGCCTTCTTGAGGTAGGCCTCGCCCTTCTCCGTGACGGACAGTTGTCCGTAGGTCTCGATGTCCTTGTAGATCAGGTCGTTGAGCAGGCCCTGTCGGAAGACGCTAATCCAGAAGATGTCATCATGCGCCTTGCCGACGCCATAGAGCGGGCGCTGGTCGAAGCGGTAGTCCTTCATCTCCTTGGTCTTCTTCCCGAGCACGAAGTCGACGTAAGTCTTGATGGTGTAGTTCTGGTCGAGTTCCTTGATCGCCTTGAGCGCCTGCTGCATTTCGTCTTTGACCTCGCGACGCGGCTTCGGATTGACGCAGTTGTCGCACAGTCCGCAGTTCTCCTTCGGATAGTCCTCACCGAAATAGTGGAGCAGGAAGCGACGACGGCAGGCAGCCGTCTCGGCGTAGGCGGTCACCTCTTGGATCAACTGCCGGCCGAGCTCGCGCTCAGCTACAGGCTTGTCGCGCAGAAACTTTTCTAAGCGCAGTACATCCTTGTATGCGTAAAAGGAGATACAGTCCGACTTAATGCCGTCACGACCAGCACGGCCCGTCTCCTGGTAGTAGTTCTCGATCGACTTCGGGATGTCGTAGTGGATCACGAAGCGGACGTTCGGCTTGTCGATCCCCATCCCGAAGGCGATCGTCGCTACGATAACGTGACACTCGTCCTTGATAAAGAGGTCCTGCGTGCGGCTCCGCGTTTTGGCGTCGAGCCCGGCATGGTAAGGCATCGCCTTTACGCCGTTGACGGCCAGCGCGCTGGCGATCTCCTCGGTGGACTTGCGGCTCTGCACGTAGATGATGCCCGAGGCATCCTTGGTGCCGACCACGTACTGAATGATGTTGCGGAAGGTATTCTCCTTGTTGCCCTTCGAACGCACCTCGTAGTGGAGATTGGTGCGGTTGAAGCTCGTAATGAAGGTGGCCTCGTCGCGCATCAGCAGCGACTTCACGATGTCGGTCTGGACCTTAGGCGTGGCCGTTGCCGTGAGCGCGACGATCGGGATCTCGCGGTTGATCCCGTCGATCATCGTGCGGATCCGGCGGTACTCCGGGCGAAAGTCATGGCCCCACTCCGAGATACAGTGTGCCTCATCGACGGCCACAAAGCTCACGTTGGTGTTGCGAAAGAACTCGATGTTCTCCTCCTTGGTGAGCGTCTCCGGCGCGACGTAGAGCATCTTGGTCTTGCCGGCGCGGATGTCCTCGCGCACGATCTTGGCCTGGGCCTTCGTAAGGCTGGAGTTGAGGTAGTGCGCCACCGAGTCGTCTTCGGAGAAGCCGCGGATGGCGTCGACCTGGTTTTTCATCAGCGCGATCAGCGGCGAGATCACGAGGGCGGTACCCTCCATCATGAGGGCGGGCAGCTGGTAGCACAGCGACTTCCCGCCGCCGGTCGGCATGATGACGAAGGTGTCGCGTTGCTCGAGCACGGCGCGGATGATCTCCTCCTGTTGCTCTTTGTATTTATCGAAGCCGAAGAAATTCTGGAGGGCGTCGTGTAAATCCTTAGTCGTCGTACCGATAGCGGTCGGCGCGGGTGCAGTTAATGTGGTCACAGGGTGTTGGATCAGATATGCTACGGGGAGCGAAATGGGCGACCGAGGCGAAGGCGAGTAGGCTTCCGCGTGGGGGTCGGCTCCGGGATGAGCAAGCAATTTAACGTTAATTTGCCGTAACGACGCACTCGGTGTCGAATGCGTCCTGCTAGGCGTCAGCGAAAATACGCTAACACGAACGGTACTTCCAGTGTCTTTATGTCAAACACAACATTGATTTTCGACACTGCTCGCCGCACGCTAGCAATTGAAATACAGACGCTTACGGATCTAAGGGATAGTTTGGACGAGGCTTTCGCCAAAACGATTCAGCACCTTCGTTCTGTGCGGGGCCGCATTGTCGTTACGGGCGTCGGCAAGTCGGCCCTCGTGGCGCAGAAAATTGCGGCTACCTTCAATTCAACCGGTACGCCCGCCATGTACATGCACGCCGGCGACGCCCTCCACGGCGACCTCGGAATGGTGCAGGAAGGTGACACGATCCTGTGTCTATCCAAATCCGGCGAGACCGAAGAGGTGTGCGCCATGCTCCCGACACTGCGCCAACTCGGTCACCCGCTGATCGCCATGGTGGCCCGCGCCAACAGCACCCTCGCGCGGGAGGCCGACTACCTTTTGCTCACGCCCGTCACCACCGAGGCCGACCCGCACAACCTCGCCCCCACCGCCAGCGCCATCGCGCAGATGGCCATGGGGGACGCGCTGGCCGCCACGCTCGGGGCGCTGAGAGGTTTCGGCCCGGCGGACTTCGCGAAGTTTCACCCCGGCGGTGCCCTCGGCAGACGGCTCACCCTCACCCTCGGCGACCTGGCCAGCCACAACGAGCGCCCTCGAGTTTTGGCGGAAGCCCCCTTGCCCGAGGTGATCCTCGAGATGACCAACAAGCGCCTCGGTGCCACCGCCGTCGTCGACGAACAGGGCCTATTACTAGGCCTCATCACCGACGGGGACCTCCGGCGAGCCATCGGCAAGGGCAGGGAGGTTTTGCGCCTTTCGGCAAAACAGTTGATGACGGCGGGACCTCGGACGCTAGCCCCTCAGCAATTGGCGACCGAAGGCCTGGCAATGATCGAGGCGCACGGCTTTAACCACGTGGTGTTGGCAGAGGAGGGGCGGTACGCAGGGCTGGTGCACTTGCACGATTTCGTGCGGGTGGGGATGGGGTAAAGGCTGTACTTCCCGCTAATGTCCTCCAACAGTTGCCCGTTCTTGTGCCAGTTTCACACACAGGGCAAGGAGCCATTTGCACGGAGGGACACGGAGCTTCTCGGCTGATCTTCCGTCAAGGAGGTCCACCGCTGCGGCGATCCTTCCTGTCGGATAGTGGCGTGCCGCGGGGCGCTGGTCACACGCGCGTCTGTGCCGGCCAAGATCTGATCGGCCAAGTCGCGGTTTTCGGCAGTGGAGGTCGATGATCTTCTCCCCGATGGCGCCGAGGGTCACGAAGCGGTAGACCGTTACTGGGCGGTGCTAGCCCATGCGGTGGGCGCACGTCATGGTCGACGGCAGTGGAGAGGAGTCTGCGGAGCTCGAGGTCGCGCTTGGGTCTGTAGAGGGCGTTGGCGCTGAAGAGGAGGGGGCCATTGAGTTCGGCGTGGCGCGGGGCGGTGGCTTCGAGCTAGGTGGGCGCGGTGGGCGTCAGGCGAAGGTAGGGGTCATCTATGCTCCGACTTTGACCGCCACCTCCGCAGGCCTATTTTTCGCCCCATGCGCATCGAGCACTACTTCAAGCAAATTCCCGACCGCCACATAGCCGTGGCCAATGACTACCTCGAAACTGGAGCCTTCGAGCGGCTGCAGCCGGAGGTGACGGACTCGCTGCGGGCGGCGGTCGGTAAGCCTCGCCCAAAAACGGCGGCGCTGTACTTCCACGAGGGCTCCGCGGTCGAGGTCCGCAAGGGGAGTTGCACCTGCGGCAAGCACAAGGAGAAGAAGCCCTGCGCCCACATCGCGGCGCTGATCATGGACGTGACCCGCGAGATGATGGCGGGGCCCAGGGAGGACTGGTTCGACGAAACCGAGGGAGACTTCCGCGAGGTTGACGCCCTCTTGGACGCCGAGACCCTCGCGGAGGTGCACAGGCTCTGGCCCTCGCCCAAACTTTTAGACGAGGCGCTCCGGATCGACGGCCGGGACGAGTGGTACCTGTTTTTCGAAGGTTTGCTCGAGGAGGAGGAGTTCGAGGCCACGTTCATGGAGCTGCTCCCCGCCACGCTGGCGCTCCCAGAGTACGTTCAGGTCAACGACCTGTCGACTGCCACGTCGATAGACAACCGCATTCCGTCGGTTTTGGCGAAAGCCCTCGGCGACCTGCCCGCCGCCGTGACGGGTCCTGCGCTACTGGCGCTCTGCGAGGAGATCCCGGACCTCACCATCGGCAACGTACTCGTCCCGCAGTTCATCGCGCAGGTGGCGCTGCCGTCGCTGGGGGCGGGGCTCTCGGTGCCGCTCACGGTGGACCAATTACACGGGCTCGGTATGGCGCTCGGGATCTCTACCGAGGATTTGGCATCGGTTGGGAACTCAGGCGAGAAGGTCGCCGTCGAGAAGTTTGTGAAGCGCCTCGGGGAGGTCTCTACGAAGGTGGCGGCTTTCGCCAAAACCCGCGTCACGTCCGCGCCGGCGGAGGCGTTCGAGTTGTCCTACGTCGTCGCGATCTCCGGGCTCGAGACGGTGGACGTTGGGGTAGCCGGGCAGGCGGCCCTCCGGGAGGCGAACGCCGCTGGGTTGGCGGGCATGCGGGAGACGTGGCCGAGGCTGCGTCGCAAAGAGCAGACGGCGTGGCGTGGGCGGATGAAGCACCTAATGAATAACTTGCGTGACCGCGAGACGCTGCGGCTACCGTGGGTGGTTGACGGGGCGGAGGTGGAGCGGGTGGTGCGGAGCATTTTGGGATGAGGGGGGCGTTACGTACTGCTAGATATTCGCTTACCCCCGCGGGCTACGCCTCCGTCTTCAGCGAGCCTCGACATCGCCTGGGTAGGCGGCTACGAGCCTTCTGTGGTGGGCTAGTTCACCGTTCTTCAGGAGTAGGGGGGCAAGTACGTAGCGGATGCCCTGGTTGTCATTGGGATTGAGGTCGAAGAGTGCGAGGTAGTGATCTCTCGCCGACGGCCATTTACCGTCCTTGAGCAGGGCGCCGGCGAGACCCGCGCGCGCCCGCATGTAGGGGTGAGTCTCGAGAAACCCCCAGAAGCCCCCGCGGTAGATCTCGAAGTCGTCGCCGAGGCGCTCGCGGGTGAGGTCCACGAGGTGAGCGTAGGCCGTCGACGTTTGCTCGCGAGCGGGCCGGTGGCTGAGGGTCACGAGCAGGGCGTCGACATTGCGCGGGTCTTGTTTTAGCGAAAGCTGGAGAAAACGGTCTTCCTCCCTCCCCCCGCTCGACTCCAGGGCGCCGTAGAAGTGCTGCTGCGCCTCGTACTGATCGGCTCGACTCACCTCGGGGGCCGCGATGGCCAGCGCAATTTCGGACGGGAGATGTACGGTGGGCGGTTGTGCAGCCTGGCCTAGGTGCGCGACGATAAACTCGGCGGCCGTGCAGTAAGGCTTGCGCGAAAGAACGGCGTAGCCTGGGGGCGGTTTGATCAACAGCGTATTGAGGTAGCCGGCGATGCGCACCCAGGGGAAGGTCGCGAAGCTCGGGTGCTGCGCACGGTGGTGGTCGAGCGTGTGTCTGGCCTCGTTGAGGTTGCCGACCAAGCGTCGGTTGCCGTGCGTCCTGCCTAGCGCGGTATGATCGCGCAGGCGGGCGGAGAGTTCTTGCGGGAGTTCGATGTCATCATAGGCCAGTTGCTCCAGTAGGGCTTTCGCCAAAACCCGTCCCACGTCCGCCACTCTACCGGCCGTCATGCCGGGCAGCAGCACGATGTAGCCGGTCGGATCGTGGACCACCACCCAACAGCGCCTGCGCTCTACATTAAAGGTGTCGGCGTAGAAGCAATCGAGGGGAGAGTCGGGGTCACCGAGCGCGGTTGGGTCGAGCTGCTTGGTGAGGGATTTGGCGAGGCGGGTAGCGGTGTGGATGGTGGGCATGGGGGGATTTGGAAATTTTAGGTGATGTACCTCACCTTTGCCTAATGTCGCTAACCAAAAGTATCGCGGCATCACTGCGCAACCGCAAGCTCATCGACGATGAGACGAAGGCCACCGTCGACGCGGCGATCGAATCCGCCGCTCTCGGTGCGAGCCCAGACCCGAAGACCGTAAGTTCGGTCGAGGACCTGCCAAGTTTTCGACTCTATGTCGCGGCCCAGCACGCGATTTCGTGCTTCGGCGAACATGTATTCGACCATCCGAAACTCGTCCGACAGAACAACGAGATCGCCGGCTACGACGAGGAGTACATGCCGAGCTACCCGCCTCATAGCCCGGTGACGTCTTCGTTCGCGACCGCGACCTACTTGTACGACTACCCGCTCGGTCGCGGCGGGGAGACCGTCGCTGATCTATTTACGAGTTTGGATGTCCTCGCGGGGCGGCCAGCTGTTTTGGCGCAAGCCGTACGCAATTTTGCGGAGAGCCGCTGCGGGATCTACGAGATCGCGTCGGTCCGGGGGCATTTGTTGAGAGTGGTGGAGCTACACACCGGCGAGCGATTCGATGCCGTGTGCGGGTCTGGATACGTGGCCCGCGCGGGCGAGTTGTGGCTGTGTCGGTTCGTCCCCGCCTTGGGTGACGGTGAAGACTTCGAGGTCGCGATTACGACGCCGTACGTGTTGACCGGTCAACCTCGCGCCGAGTACGAAGCTTTTCTCGATCGGCAAAGGCTGCGGCTGCGGATGGAAGATGCGGAGGAGTTGCTGACGCGGGTGTTTAAGAGGCCACGACATCCGGCGTATTGGCTGGAGTACGTTTTGCAGGCTTACGCTACGCACTCGGGCTTGCACATCGAGCTGACGGGCGTACCGGATGTGGCTGGGACGAAGCCGCACGAGGATGGGGGGAAGGTGTTGCAGGTGTGAAGGGCGGGGGTGTGTGCACTACCAGCCCCGCCGCGGCACGCCTACAATCTCTCGCTGCTCCGGTAGCTGCTTGGAAGTCTCGAAGTTGACCTCTTAAATCTCGTCGTAGCGTAGCTCGAAGAGGGAGCGCCAAGCTCGGGGACAGGCTAAGTGCTCTCTGCAGATATTGCTGTAACTCATTTACAAATAGTGCATCGGTGGATGCTGTGGCAGGCTTTAGGCACCAGTAAGGACTTCAACTTTCGTCTTACTACGCCGGCTGGGTAATTCCGAGCCTAGATAATTTCACACTCCTCTGCGCGGCGTCTTATCCGCCTTTCGGCAAAACTCATCTCTCACGCCGCCCCCCAAAACGCTCGCTTCCTCCCGTGTTCCGCCCTCAGTTTGTCCACAAAAGCTTCGTGCGTTGGATACGTTCTGTAGTCCTCAATCTTTCTGTCCAATTTCACCAAGGCATTCATGTATTTGACCGCATACTTGTACGCTTTCGAACGTGCAGCTCCGAGAATATCTTCGATCAATAGACGGTAGCACAGCGCACTTTCGTGAGCGCTTCGAGACGTTGGTAAAAGGGGCGCTTCGAGTTATAAGGAATGAAGGCCTCGCGACGGCGAATACTCGTAATCTCCTTTTTGATGGCTGCCACGCGTTCGGGTTCACTTTGCGTGAGGCGCTCTACGAGGTTGCGGGCCGATTCCGACTCCTCGGCGAGGCGGAGGAGAGCCTTGACGAGGGTTTGTTTGGGGAGTTTGTCTAGGGAGGGCACGGCGGTCGCGTTGTTTTCGGCAAGCTAAAGACGCTGGCTTTGATTCAAATTGGTTTTAGAGCTTTTGACTGTCGCTCGTCACAGCGCCGATTTCCCACAAAGAGACACAAAGGGGAAGCACGAAGAGACACGAAGCCCTTACGCTGAGAGCCTGGTTCCAGATTTACCGCTAGCGTCATGACCCGACGGCGCAGGCGCACTCGGCATTCCAGCCGCGCCCCGGCAGAGCCGGTCAAACGCGCGGCTCAACTCCCCAACATCGCCACCATCTGATCCACGCTCAAGCTCGCGCTCGCGTCCGTGCCGGCCAAAATTTGATCGGCCAAGTCCCGCTTCTCGGCGTGTAAATCTATGATCTTCTCCTCGATCGTGCCGAGGGTCACGAAGCGGTACACCGTCACCGGGCGCTGCTGGCCCATACGGTGGGCGCGGTCGGAGGCCTGGTCCTCGACGGCCGGGTTCCACCAGGGGTCGAGGTGCAGCACGTAGTCGGCCGCGGTGAGGTTGAGGCCCGTACCGCCGGCCTTGAGGCTGATGAGGAACAACTGCGCGTCGCCGGCCTGGAACTCCTGCACCAGCTGCTCGCGCTTCTTGCCGGGCGTCGAGCCGTCGAGGTAGCGGTACGGGATCTTGGCCGCTCTTACCCAGGCCTCGACCAACTTCAGGTGCTTGACGAATTGACTGAAGACGAGCGCCTTGTGGCCGTTGTCGAGCAGCTCCTGGATCGTCTCGCCGACCAGCGCCAGCTTCGAGCTCTCGAGCTTGCTGGACGGGCGCACCAGCTTCGGGTGACAGGCCGCCTGCCGCAGGCGCGTGAGTTGTTTGAGGATCACGAAACGCTGCTCCTGCGGACTCGCGTTGGCCATCTCTTCGAGGGCCTCACGGCGCATGGCCTCGTAGAGGGCGCGCTCGGCCTCGGTGGGCTCGACTTCGAGGATGATCTCGGTCTTGGCCGGGAGTTCCTTCAGCACATCGTCCTTGCGTCGGCGCAGGATGAAGGGCTGGACGAGGTTGCGGAGCTGGTCGCGTAAGACCTCCGTGTCGCCTCCCGCGATCGCCATTGGGCGGGCGTACTTGCCGGCGAAAGCCTCGCGGCTGCCTAATAAACCGGGATTTAAAAAGCGGAACAAGCTCCACAGTTCGATCAGGTTATTCTCGATCGGCGTCCCCGTCGTGACGATCTTAAAGTCGCCACTCAACCCAAAGGCGGCCTTCGCGCGCTGCGAGGCCGGGTTCTTGATCGCCTGCGCCTCGTCGAGGATGATGGTCGCGAAATGTTTGGCCTGCAACTCTGCTTCGATGTACGGTACGAGGCCGTAACTAACGATCAGCACATCGCCGTCGCCCACTTCGTCGATGAGGTTGGTCTCCTTGCTCGAGGCCAGGAGTTTTGCCGTAAGGCTCGGGGCAAAACGCTTGGTCTCCCGCACCCAGTTGCGCGTCACGGAGGCGGGCGCGAGCACGAGCGCCGGACCTTCGCCCGCGCGACTCGTGAGCGCAGCCAGGGCTTGGACCGTCTTGCCGAGTCCCATATCGTCGGCCAAACACGCGCCCACGCCCCAGGCCGCCAGGCGCATCAACCACTTGTAACCGTCCTCCTGGTAGTCGCGCAGTTCGGCGTCGAAATCCTTGGGTACGCGGGGTCTGAGCTTGCGCGCCTGCGCCACGCGGTCGAGTTGCAGGGTCCACTCCTCGTCGTACTCGACCGTGCCGAGGTCTCCAATCTCGCTGAGTAATGTGTCGAACACGTTGGCGCCGAGCGTCGGGATCGCCACGCCGTTGCCGCGCTGGTGTAATAGCGCCTCCATTTGCGCGAGGCGCTGGCGCAGCTCCTCGCTAAGTTCGACGAACTCCCCTTCGCCCATCTGCACGAAACGACTTTTCGAATCGCGTGTGTGCTGTAAGAGTTGCGCGAAGTCAAGCACTCTATTTTCGTCGACGGTCACCTTGCCGCTTACAGAAAACCAATCTCGTTGCTGACCGATATTAAGGTTGAGCGCATTCGTTTTGGCGACAGCCGCTATCTTAAAACGTTGTCCTTTCGGGTATTCGATAGTGATACCTCCGCGCTCGTGCTGGTCGCGCAATTCGGCCACTAATTGCAGGGCTTGCTGCGGATCTTCGATCCTGAATTGGTGCGACAGATCACTGGCCGATCCGAGGGCTGGACAAGCTTTGACGACCTTCTTCGCAGCGGCTGTTTCGCCTGCGATATTGCGGTTCAGCACCACGCGGCGCGGCGTATCGGCTTCGGCGTCGAGCACGACGATGTCGCGCTCGAGGCCCTCGCCCGGCACCACGTAATACTCCATGTCCGGGATCGGCCGCACGAGCAGTTCGGCGTCGTAGGCGCTCTCGTTGGGGAGCAGGTGCACGGCCACCTCGGTGCCGCCGCTCACCTGGTCGAGGCCGGCGTCGTCGAGGTCGATCGCGGAGCGGACGTTGACCTGCTCGCGGAGCTTCGGCAGGGCGCGCTCGAGCTCGAGGCGCTTGTCGGGCGGCAGGGTCGAGCCGGTGCCGACGCCCTTGGCGAGCGCGACTTCGCGGGGCGTGAGTTTGTAGGCCGTCACACGCGTCTTGCCGAGCACCTCGTAGGCGTACTCCCCGGCGGCGCCCGGGGGCTTGAACTCGACGCGCAATCCGTCCGGCGTCTCGCTCACCGACAGGGCCGCTTCGCCTTTCTCGATGGTGACCTGGGCGCTGCGGGCTTTCGCCAAAACCACGTGCGGGTGTCCGACGAGGAGGTAGACGAGCTTCGCGAAGTCGATCCTCAGTTCGCTGGCGTAGTACGAGTACGAACTGCGCCGCGAGGTGCTGCCTTGTTGGTCGATTAAATGCTCGACGAAATCCGCGTCGCGCTCGTCGAGGTCTCCTTTTTCAAACGTATCGACGAGCTTATCGAGGGTAAGGGTGCGGCCGGGCGTCCAGCCGCCAGCCTTCGCTATCCTTTGCCACTTAATATCGAACTTTTCGGTTTTGAAGTCGAGCTGCCACTCGAGGCGGGTCTCGCGCTCGGCCTCGCGGGCGGCGGTATCGTCTTCGGCGACCTGCTGGAGGAGGGCGAGCAACTTTTCGGCCGGGTCGCGCGGAGCGATGATGTCGTTGACGTACTGGTAGCCGTGGGTTTTGCGGAAACGCTCAGCCATCTGCCTCCAGGACTCGGCGTGGCCATCCTGCGGTACGATCTTGCGCAGGGTGTCGGCGAGTTCGGCGGCGACGTAGCGGCGGCCGTGCTTCTCGTTGGCGAGCGCCGTTTCGTGGAGGAGTTTGAGGGCCACGGGATTGAGCTCGCGGTCGGCCCACAGCATCGTCCACGCGACATACAGTGCGCCGAGGGGCGAACCCTGCGACTGCGTAAAGGCGGTATTGACGAGTTGGACGCCGGCGTCCTCGTCGAGGTTGACGAAGTGCGCGAAAGCGAGGAAGGCGTTGACGGTCTCCGGGTAGGGACTCATTTTAAAGCCCTTGCTGCGGGCGAGGAGTTCCTTGGCGCTGATGCGTTTGCGGGCGTAGAGGTACATCTGCTGTAGGCCATCGAGCCCGGACACGAGCGCGGGCTTGGTCCACCCGGTGACGGCATGACGATCGGCAGCTGCGTAGTCGCCGCGCAGGAGGGCGTAGAAGAGATTGAGCTGGTCGAGGGCCACGGGCTCGTCGGGGAGATCTAGCGGCGGCGGGCGGGTACAGCGTCGCGAGGTCCTCGAGGCGCCGGGCGACGGATGGCGGGAGCGCCGCGGTCGTCGGCGCCCACGCGATGGATTGGAGGAAGGTCACGCGCTCCGGGCCGAGTGCCTTTGGCTGCGCCTTGAAGGCGTCGAGAAGTCGGCTCTGGAAGCCCTCGGTAAGCTGTTCGAAGAAGGGTGCGTCGGCGGCGAGCAGGAGGGCGTCGACGTCATCGCCGATCGTGGCGCCGAGCTGGCTGTAGTAATAGTTATAGCCTTGGTTGTAGAGCTTCTCGTTGTTGGCGAAGACCCGATCCTCCCCGCGCAAGATGGCGATCCACTGTGCGCGGCGCACGTGTTCGCGCAGGTTGAGGGCCTTCTGGGCCTGGCCTCGCCCGCGCATGGGCCGGGGGTAGTGCGGCAGCCCCGTGAGCACGTCGGCGGCCGTCGCGATGCGGGTGGCGGCGAGTCGGGCGTGATCTGGGTAGCGTCCGGCAGCGCTCACGATGTAAGAGACGGCATCTTTAGCGCTGGCGAGGGCGACTTCTTTCGTGCCGACGATCTTGCGTTCGTCGCGGAGTTCGGCGAGGGCGGCGGAGACCTCGGCGATGTCGGGGTCGACGGCGGTGGAGAGGAGTCCGCGAAGTTCGAGGTCGCGCTTGGGGCCGTAGAGGGCGAGGGCGTAAAGGAGGAGGGCCTTGAGTTCGGCGTGGCGCGGGGTGGGGGCGGCGGGCTGGGTGGGCGCGGTGGGCATCGGGCGAAAGTAGGGGGTTGGCGATGTCTCGGCTTCGATCACAATTTTGGTAGTCCTATTTTTGGCCCTGTGCGCGTTGAGCACTACGTCAAGCATATCTCTGACCGTCACATGGTCGCGGCTGCTAGCTGAGGGGCGCTCTTGGCGCGGGCTCGGAGGTGAGCGATGGTTTTGCCGGAAGGCGGATGGCGTCCCATCTATTGAGAACCTATAGTGCTGAGGCGCTGTAAGAGAGAAGTATGAGGATTGAGCATTACGTCAAGCGTATCCCGCCGCACGCCATCGATGCGGCGAATGATTATCTCGACAGCGGGGCCTTCCGGTGGCTGCTGTCGGAGGTAGCTAGCTCCCTTCGCGCTGAGGTGGGAGGGCCGCGGGCCAAGACGGCTGCGCTGTACTTTCAGAAGGACTCCGGGGTGGAGGTGCGCCGGGGGAGTTGCACGTGCGGCAAGCACAAGGAGAAAAAGCCCTGCGCCCACGTCGCGGCCATCATTACGGAGGTGGCGCGCGGGCTACCGGGGGCGCAGGGGGTGGACGTTTCGCAGGTGCCGGGTGCCGCTGGCGTGAGGTCGAGGTACCCGCACCCGGCAGATGCCCCCGCGCCCGGCGTTCCGGACTTTTCCACGCCCGTTGACATAGCCGAGCTCAAAGAAATGATCAAAGCTTTCACAGAGGAGCACGACTTGCCGGAGTTCATTCACGAGGAGGTTGACGCCGCGCTGCAGGAGCTGTGGCCCCCGGTGAACGTGCTGAAGGTGGCCATTGACCAGGATGGGCTCAAGGGTCTGCACTTGCTCATGGGGCAATTGCTCGCCTCTCCGGAGAGTGGTGCCGCGCTCCGTAAGCTCATCCCGCGAGAGGCCCGCGTGGCGCCGGGGGCCTCGGAGGAGGTTTTGGCGCAAGCCCTCGCGGAGTTGCCGGCCTTCTGGCTCCGGCCCTTGCTGGTGTCCTTGACCGAAGAGATTCCCGACTTGCTCTTCGCACAGGTGCGGGTGCAGCGCTGGTTTGTGCAGCGCACACTCCCGTCGCTGTCGAGGGGGCTGCACGTCCCGGCTACGGTGGACTACCTGCGCGGGCGGGGCGAGCTGCTCGAGGAGATGTCCGAGCTCGCCGCCAAGGATGATTCGCCGAAGGTATGGAAGGACCTCGGGTACAATTTGATGCGCCTGGTGGAACTCCAAAAGGACGTGGCGGCTTTCG
The DNA here is from genome assembly GCA_963837005.1 of Lewinellaceae bacterium. GTDB lineage: Bacteria > Bacteroidota > Bacteroidia > Chitinophagales > Saprospiraceae > CALDTK01. The sequence continues at coordinate 3,146 of CAWIMC010000017.1, read as the reverse complement.
CCAAAACCCAGCTCGCGGACCGGCCCGCCGATGCCTTTGCGATCTATTACACGTCGGCTATTTGTGCGATCAATACGCTGGACGTGGGCTTGGCGGAGCTGGCGCAACTCGTGCCGCAGGTGGAAGAGGCGCTCGATGGGGCGGCGGGGTTGTGGCCGGTGGCGAAGACGAAGTTGGGGGCTCGGGAGCGTGAGCGGATCGGGAAAGTGTTGGCGTACGCGCAGGCGCGGCCGGCGGGGGTGCGGGCGTGGGTGGTGCCGCGGGAGGTGGTGGAAGTGGGGCTGGGGAAGTTGGTGTAGGGGGGGGAGCTCACCACCTTCCGCGCATCCTTGGAGCGTCCTATAGTAAGTTTACATGCGGGAAGTGATTCCTGAATGGGGTTGACAGTGGCGAAGTAAGTCCTGAATGAGGCTTAGAAGAGGATGGTCTTTGGAGGGTCGCCCAGCATTTCGGGTAGGCGTGTCCGCGGTAGCGCCTCGAAACAAATCCGATGTCGGGGTCTTGGCCGGAGTCTTGGTCGGGACCTTGGCCGACGCCGGCTCGGGCGCGAGCTGCCCGTAGGCCACCTGGACGTGGGGGTAGTCCTGCGGGCGGGGGTGTACCATCGCCGGGGTCACCCCCGCGCCGAGCGAACCGTGCGGCCGCTGGCTCATTGTACATCCGGACCGCCTCCGCTAAGGCCGCGCGGGTAGCCGCCAGTGAGGCGTACGTGGCGTCGAGGTCGTAGAGGTCCTTGAGTTGGGCGTTGACGCTCTCGGCCAGTGCGTTGTGCAGCGGGTTGCCGTCCTGGGTCATCGAGATGCGGATCCCCGAGCGGCCGAGGAGTCGCACGTAGTCGGGGAGCGGTACTGACATCCGCGGTCGGAGTGGTGCGTGCAGCGCTGCGCCGGGTAGGCGCGGGCGGCGAGGAACTGCGCGAGCGCCCGCAGGTGCCACGAGGGCGCACCTTTTTAACGAGGGTCTTCTTCATAGCTCTAAAATGGGGGATGTTGTAAAGCTATTCGAGGACGGATCAGGCGGCCAGGCGAGTGATTGTTGACGCTGTCGAGCAGTGACGGTGGTTAGATCACCGCAAATACCCAGACGAGCAAGTAGCTTGGCCACCGCAGGCGCCGGGATCTCCAGTGTAGGCCGCGAGCAGCAAAGCACGTTGTGACATTTTACAACAAGACCGGTAGATTGACGTTACTTTTGTCTTCCCAGGCGAATCACGACGGCGCGCTGTACACCGTCGAAGAACTCGACGAGGCCGGTGAACCACTTCGCTTGCTCCACCCCAAAACCTTTTGGCAACAGCTGGCAGCCAAGCCAGAGAGTTTGATCCCAAGGCGAAATCGAGAACTTCAAGTACGAGACCTTAAGGCTATGCTCACACAATTTCAACTCAACGGACCGCAGCGCCCAACCCGCCGCGAAGGAAATAAGTCCCTCGGGTGTGTCGCGTTACCCTACGAGGACAATCACAACCGAAGACGGATGATGAAGCGAGAGGGTCTTTCGGCAGCGGAGGTGGAGGAGTTGGTGCCGACCGCTGTATGCCTACCCCATCCTCAACAGCCTGGTGTTATTCGACGGCGGAGTGAAGACCTCGAATAAGTGGCAAGACAGCGAGGACGTGCGTGCGAAGGTGGAGGAAGGCAACGCGATCTCCGATGCGCTAGACTTAATGTACCGAAAGAATCGACTGGCCTTCACTCCACAGGGCTTCCTCGATCTCGACTATTGCGAAGATGTCTACTGGTAAATCCCGAAATCATGAATAAAGAATCACAAGCCGACTACAGTCTCGATTATCAGCCGACGCTGCCCGATGCGCGCCTCGACGAACTCAGCTACCTCATCACGCAAGAGGTGATGCACCGCTTGAAAAACAAGACGATGCGGGAGTTTGCCGAGGGGCACGATTTTGACGCTCCCCAAGTCTCTCGGTGGTTGCGCGGAGTCCACAACCTTAGCCTCAAGAGCATCGCCAAGCTCGAGGCTGCCTTGGGCGAACCACTGGTTTCGGTGTGTGGACGTGGATCGAAGGTCTTCGCGGAGGCGGGGTTGCCGATGGCCTCGGCGTCGGCGGTGGCGCAGCGCGTGCCTACTGCCGCCAACGGTGCCGAAAGCCGACTCGCGTCCGCGGAGGAACGCCCGCGGCTAAGCGTCATGCGTGTGCATGAATTGACGAGATTAGCAGGCCGAGTAAAGCCCGCGCGCATGTTAACGCTAAATGCGAGTAAGGCGGAAGTGCCGACTGTTCGGCGCACCGAAATTCTTAATGCATACAATCGAGTTTTCACAGTCTTGCCGATTAACGCAGCATTTCGTGATCACAAAAAACTATTGGCGTGAAAGAGTTTGACCCGCAGACGTTAGTCTCGATCACTACGATCTCATCTACAGCCGGAAAGAATCTAACCCTTTCTGATCGGAGATGGCATGGTGTCACAAGTTAGCTACAGCACTCGAACAAAATTCGCACCCGCCATAAACTTAGACTCGTTGGTTGTATTTTCAGGTAGATGTGGCTGGTATACACGAAAACGGAACACGTGGCAAAATACACAAACATCTATCGCGCTAGATGCAATTGGTAATCTCAACAAATACATCGAATTAACAGCCGACGGTGCGGGGTCTCTAGTGTCGACAGGAGCTCGTCGACTACGTCTTCCGCCACGGTCTCGACGGTCGTGGTCGCCTGGGTACGCCGTACCGAGATACGGAGTTTCGGCAATTCGTGCTCCCTATGCCTGCTGGAGACTGGCGAGAGATGGCCGAGGTTGACCTGGGGGAACTGTTACCGGCGTGGTGGGAGGAGTAGGGCAAAGGCCGTATGCATGACGACCTAATGCTATCGTCAGACGATGTATCCCTGCCCCCATTTCCCTCTTTTCGGCCTATTCCACTACGGAAAACCGCGTCTCCAACGACTGCGATCTTCTCTTCCGGCTCATCTACCAGGAGCGGCCGGAAGCTTTCGAAGCGTTGCTCGCCTGCATGCTCGATCTCGAAGACTCGTGGCTGCGCAGAAAGCTACGCAATCTGTTGAAAATCAATACTTAACCAAAGATTCGGCAGTCGGTAGGCCCCGGCAAGGACAGCGGCTATCACCTCAGTACGCCGGTGAGGAGCTTCTTGGTCCGTGCCCAACTGCCCCC
>CAWIMC010000016.1:0-72716 GCA_963837005.1 Lewinellaceae bacterium | reverse complement strand
CCCACAGTATCACACGGGACGCGGTAAGCGGCGTCGTAGCAACTGGGCGTCCGTACCGTAATGAGCCGCGTGACACTACAGTCGTCCGCTACAAAGTGAGTCCCGATAAGTATCTGGCAGGCCGACGGTCGTGAAGCCGGGCGCGTCACACTTAAATACCGTATCCCCTCGCCGTCGCCGCGCCACAAATACGGATCGGGTACTCATTCAGAAAAATCGAATCTTTGTGCGACACAGCATATATAGACAGCGTACGTGAAGCACAAGTGCCCGCCGCAGAATTACAATTGACGGTAATGACCTCACGCGATCGGGCGTCATTACGTTTCGCGACCACAGCCCCGCAGCCAAAATTATACGCGAGTAAAACGCCCGGACCTACGCCGGTATAGTCCGTATCGACGGTGAGGCTTTCGCCAAAACACGCCTCGGCGGGCACGCCTGTAGGGAAGCTCGCGCCGGGGGAGGATCGAAGAGCCCGGCTCTGCGTAGATGAATCGGCTGGCGCCACCGTTGTCTTCGTACTCAAAAACCGGTTGCCCGCGTCAAAACGGAAACTACGAAACGTCTTCACGTCACTCGCCGAGTGCGCCATCACGACTTCAGTCGTCGTACTACCGAACTTTAGCGAGCGCACCGTGAGCGTACGGCGACCCGGGACGGACGCGTCGATGTACGCGAGGTAGAGACCCGGCGTCAAAGTCCTCCGCGACCTGCAGGCCACGAAGAACTTATATCCTGACCGGCCGCCGGAAAGTCCAGGGCCTTCACCGACGTCACTCTCCGAGGAGGACTGCCGCGCCCAGTCAACGTTCCAGCTCAGCAGCCGCTGCGCCGCCGCCGCCCACCCGACGGCGACCACGCGCGTGGGGCTCACGAACCGCGTCGAACAATGGTCGTAAATTGGTTATTGCCAGGCGTTTCGAGCATCCCGAACGTCGCAATTTTAGTCCTCCGACCCCCGTAGCCGGCGCTGCCGCAGGCCAAAACTCCAAAAATACCTGCTTCGACACAAAGTCGAGCACGCGTTTACGATAATCCCGTCGGGACTAAAATCCATCCGTCGAACGGTAAGGACTCACGCCCCCGGAAGCGTCAACTCGCGAGCGAGTCGCCGCCCGGGAAAAGATGCCCCCGGAGGGTCCAACCGTCGACGTAACTGATAAACACATATCCCAACTCGCTCCCCCTCCCCCGAACGGCAAACCGCCTCCCTTAACATCGTACCAATAGGGGAACCCCACCCTCAGAGGCTAGTCTTCACGCGACCCGACGGGCCCGCGACGACGGTCTCGAGCCCGGAGCGCGTGGTCAGCGGGTTGCCCGGGCGGGCGCCCGTGCGCCGGTCAACACCCGGCGCCTGTCGTTCGGCCAGGTGACAGCGGCGGCCCTCGCGAGGATCGCGAGTGTCCGGACTCGTCTCAAACGCGCCGTCGAGGTGCGGCTGGGCCACCACGCCACCGCCGCGTCTGATGAGGTACAGCTGACCCCTCCCGAAGCGCGGGTGGAGCAGCGCGTACACGTCGCCCGCGGGCCCGGGCGCGAACGCCACGAGGCTGTCGCCGTCGTAAGGGAAGCTCACCGCTTCGAATACCTGCGCCCGCAATGGCGCCATGGCAGCCGCTGCGCAGAGTATCAGGATCGCGAAGAACGAAAGAGGTTTGAGCATCGGACGTAGAGAGGCTTCTGCCCCAAAGCTATTCCTTACGCTGCCTCCCGGTCTGCGTTTACGCAAATTCGCCAGCCTGGGCATAGACCGCGCCTTCTCTAGTCTGACGATCCGTGCGCTTTCCGAGCGGCACATTGTCCGCAGCTACTCCTCCGTGCTTCGGTGGTGTTAACTCGAACCGGAGGTTCGAGACTACCCACACTCGCGCCGTCGCCAACGTGATCGTCTATTCGCCCGCCGGGAACAGGTGCATGACTTCCGACTGCAACCACGCGTCCACTTCCGCGGTAATAGACTTCGGATCAGGCCGGTGCACATTCGGCCCGGCGTCGAGCGTAAAGCACACGGGAAGTTTCGTGTTTTGGCGAAAGCCTCGTACTGCCTTTATAACCGCAATTGTCGCCGGCTCCATCAATAAGTCCGGCGAGTCACTCTGCATCATCAGTGCGTTAAATCGAGGGCGTCGGCCTCCACGAGCGTACAGAAGTCATCGAGCTCGCCGCGGTGCAGGATGTCGAGGAGGCGCCGAACCGACGCGTGGCCTGCTCGTAGCGCACGGCGACGTAGCGGCTGCTGGCCCATCGGAGTGGCCGGCCGTCGAGGAGACCGACTTCTCGGCCTCGCTCACGAGCAGGATCGATCGCGGTAGTCGTGAAAAATAGGGTGCAGCTCCTCCGCGAGCCCAACGGCGTACTCGTCCGAGCTACCGTCGAGGGCGAGGCTCTTCCCCCAGGCGGCCGCTTTCGCCGAAAACCGACCGCGCCGCCGATCCGGAGCCAAGTCGCGCGAGGTAACTCGCCTTGCGCTGCCGCTCTTCGGCCGCAAGGCTTCCGCCAAAACTCACCCGCTCGAATTCGACCAAGCACATCGCGAGCGCCGCCATGGCCAAGGCGCTCGACGCGATGCCCGCGCCGTGCGGGAAAGTGTTGCGCGTGCGAACCGTCCAGTCAAATTGCCCGAGGAAAGGGTAGATCGGCAGCAGGGACGTGAAGTACTCGGCGACGCGCGCCGCGAAGGCGGGCCGGGGTTGGTCCTCGTAAAAGAGCGTGACCTCGACAGCGTTCGTCGTCCCGCCCGCCCGCGGCGTCCACTCGAGCGTCGTGATGGTCCGCGCGACGGTGAGCGTGAAACTCGCGTTTGGGTTGCGCGGCAGCTGTTGGCCGTGCTTGCCCCAGTACTTGACGAGCGCGATGTTGGAGGGCGCCTGGAAGGTGGCGGCGCCCGGGGCGGCGTGGGCGGTATCGACGAGGAGCCGGGGGTTGGTGTACATCGGGGAAAGTTAGGCCTGAAGGCGGCGATGGCCTGAGGGCGGCGATGGCCTGAAGGCGGCGATGGCGCAAGCGCGGCGTTGGCCTTCGGCGTTCTCGTCTAGCGCGCCGTCCGGACGTGCCCGTATGACGTGCCTTTGGCTGGTGCCAGGCATGACGTAGGTTCACTATCGAGCAGCCCGACGTGCAGTCACGACGTGCAGTCACGACGTGTGTTTACGACGAGCGGCCCCGACGAGCAGTCACGACGAGCGGCCATGACGTGCAGTCACGACGAGCGGCCATGACGTGCACGTTAGTACAGAACGCCGAAGGCCAACGCCGCCAATGGCCAACGCCGCCAATGGCCAACGCCGCCGCAGGCCAACGCCGCCGCAGGCCAACGCCGCCGCAGGCCAACGCCGCCGCAGGCCAACGCCGCCGCAGGCCAACGCCGCCGCAGGCCAACGCCGCCGCAGGCCACCGCCGCCGCCGGCCACCGCCGCGCTCGCGCCAACCTACCTTCCCCCCATGCCCCTCGTCTCCGTCGCCGTCGGCATCGCGTTGCTGTTCTTCCTGATCGCGTACGTCAAGCTGAACGGCTTTCTGTCCTTTGTGCTCGTGGCGCTCCTCGTGGGCCTCCTGCAGGGCATGGGTGTCGTGGCGCTCGTGGACGCCGTGCAGACCGGGATCGGGAGTACGCTCGGGACGCTCGTGATGATCCTGGGGCTCGGGGCGATGCTCGGGACCATCGTCGCGGACTCTGGGGCGGCTCAGCGGATTACCACGCGGCTGCTGGAAGTTTTCGGGAAGCGGAACGTGCAGGCGGCGGTGGTGCTAACGGGCTTCATCGTGGGGGTACCGATGTTCTATACGGTGGGCTTCGTGATCCTGATTCCGCTCGTGTTTACGATTGCGGCGGCCACGGGGCTCAACCTGATCTACGTCGGGCTGCCGATGCTGGCGGCGCTGTCGGTGACGCACGGGTACCTGCCGCCGCACCCGGCGCCGACGGGGATCGCGGTGCTGTTCGGGGCCGACATCGGACGCACCTTGCTCTACGGCATCGTCGTCGCCATTCCGGCGATCATCGTCGCGGGACCACTGCTGTCGAGGGTTTTGACGAAAGTCGACGCCCGACCCAAACCCGAGTTCGTCAACCCCGTCGTACTTACCGACGCCGAAATGCCGGGTACGGGCATCAGCATTCTCGCGGCGCTACTGCCGGTCTTACTCATCGGCGCGGCGGCGGTGCTGCGGCTGGTTTTGCCGGAGGGCCCCACCACCGACACCCTCGCCGAGGCCATCGGAAATCCCGTATTGGCCATGCTTTACGCCGTGCTCTTCGCCATCGTTACGCTGGGCCTGATGCGCGGCAAAACGATGGAGCAGGTCATGGTGAGCGTCACGGCGGGCGTCACGGGCATCACCACCGTGCTCCTCATCATCGCCGGCGCCGGGGCCCTCACGCAAGTCCTCAAAGACAGCGGCGTGAGTCTCTACCTCGGGAGTTTGCTGGAAGGCACCACCCTCTCGCCCCTGCTGCTCGCTTGGCTCATCGCGACCTTCATCCGCGTGTGCGTGGGCTCGGCGACGGTGGCGGGCTTCACGGCGGCTGGCATCGTGGCACCGCTGGCCAGCCTGCCGGGCGTTAGCCCCGAGCTAATGGTGCTCGCGATCGGCTCTGGGAGCCTCATGCTTTCGCACGTCAACGACGGCGGCTTCTGGCTCTTCAAAGAGTATTTCAACGTGTCGATCAAGGACACGCTACGCACGTGGACCGTCATGGAGACCACCGTCGGGGTGATGGGTTTGGTCGGGGTGCTGGTGCTCGATTTGTTTGTGTAGCTCGTCGGCAGCAACGGCCACGTGCCTAGCAGCACTAGTCGCAAAGGGGGCCTTTCGGCAAAACCCGCCACACCGGTCCGGGTGATCGAGGGTCTGGACACGGCTTGGCGCAAGGTCGGTTTTTTCGATACCCTCGACTAGCACCGTGCGCCCTCCTCGCTCGCCTACGTGATCGGCCCCCGTCCGACGTCAATCCCCTTCGTCACATCACCTCCGCGTCGTACACCTTCACTGTTGTCCACTTGTCCTCATTCCCCGCCACGAAGGCCAGGTGCACTGGGTCAATCTGGTAGGCGTCGTGCCCATCGACGTCGTCGAACCAGAGCACTAGCATGTAGTCAAAAGAGTTGTCGACGACGCCGCGGCTCGGGGTGGCCGCCGCCGGGCCCACCAGGACGCGCCGAACGGTGGGCGCATCGCCGAGGCTCCGCATTCCAGCTATGAATTCAGCGCGGGCCGCCTCGTCGAGGTCGGGTTTGAGCCAGAAGTAAACGGTGTGGGCGAGGCCGGGATTCGCGGAGGGGGCAGTGGTCATTCCGGATGTAGCGTTGGGGGCTTGGATTGGATCGGGTGCGGCTCCGGGGGTGGAGCAGGCGGCGAGGGTGAAGGCTAGGACGGCGGTGAGGAGTCTAAGGGACATGGACGGGGGGGGGGCACTGAAAGTTCGGTGGAAGGTAGGGGCTCGGCGGCGGCGGCGGCTCGGGTGTCGGGGGAGGCTGGCGTTGTGTCACCGCCTCTCGATGCGTGAGCCCCGTTCGTCTACTCCTTGACAAACCCCAGTGCTTTCTGCGTGCCCGACGCCCAGATGACCAGGTGGTAGATGCCGGCCGGAAGGGCCTCGGCGTCGAGGGTCATCCGCTGGGCGCCGGCCTCGCGGAGGGTAGACCCCTGTCGCAGGACCGTCCTGCCAAGTGCGTCGACCACGGAGAGACCGACGTAGTTGCGGTCGAGGAGCTCGAAGTCGACGGTGAGGGTCTCGCCGACGGGATTGCCGCGGAGGCTGGCGCCAGCGATGTAGCGACTCGCGTCACGGGTCCCGGAGGAGGTGGCCCTGTAGACGTCGAGATTGTCGAAGGTGTAGGTGCTGGCGTTGTTGGAGTTGGGCGCGAACAGGATCACCAATTGCTTGCTGCCTGTACTCGGGGCGTTGCGGGTCGAGGCGGTCGAAGAACTTGAAGGGCAGCCGCTGCCAGGCGTTTTGCTGCAGAACCTTGGCGGTGTAGCGGCTGTGCCGGCCCGTGGGGTGGTTGTCGCCGGTCGCGGTGGCGGTCTCGAACTGGAGCAGGATCTCCGTGCCGACTGGGGCATCCGTGTATAGGTCCATATAGAAGGCGCTCTCCCCGGAGACGAAGGGCGCCAAGTTTGGGAGAGCGGCGCCGGTTTGGTAGACGAGTACATCGTACTCCGAGCCAGCGGCACGCGCGTAGCGGCCGACGCGCTTCGAGGCGTTGGGCTCAGCGGGGGCCGGGTTGTCTACCTCGGTAAGTTGGCCGGTCGCGAACACGTACGTCAGCGGGCTGCCGTCGTCGAAATTTAGGAGACTACTGGCGCTGTTTGGCGGAGGGCACGGATACGTACACTTCCAGTGACTCGTTTGCGATGCAGGTGACGGTAGGTTTTGCCGAAAGGCGTCCTCCCGTATCCCAAACCGCACCTTGAGCGTGGGAGTCCCCTGGCCAGCGACGACCTTGGCGCCCTCGGGGACGGTCCACGTGACGGCCGTCCCGGCGGCTACGTTGCCGATGGTGTAGGTGGCCTCCGCGCCGGCGGCCGAGACCTCGCGTGGGCCGGTGAGGTAAGGCTTGCCCTCCTTGTAGACGCGTACGTAATCGACGCGCATCTCGGCCGGGAAATCACTCGGGTCGACGGCGCCACCGAGGTCCCCACCGACGGCCAGGTTGAGGATGATGAAGAAGTCGTGTGTGAAGGGCCAGGCCTGTGGCGAGATGTCGGCGCGGGTCCGCGTGAAGAACTTGTACCCATCGTAAAACCAGCTGATCTCGTTAGCGCTCCACTCGATGGCGTAAGTGTGCCACTCGTCGGCTACGGGGCGGCCGCCGGGCTTGTAGATCTCGCTAGAGAAGATGCTCTGGCCAGGGGTGTTGCCGTAGTGGATGGTACCGAGCACCTCGTCGGGCTTGTTGCCGACCCACTCGAGGATGTCGATCTCGCCGCTCAGGGGCCAGGGGCCGAAGCGCTTCTGGTCGGACAGCAACCAAAACGCGGGCCACGTCCCCCTGCCGGAGGGCACCTTGACGCGCGCCTCGACGTGACCGTAGGTGAACTCGTACTTGCCCTGCGTGAGGATGCGTGAAGAGTTGTAGGCCCACTTCGCGCCGGCGGGCGCCTTGGTGGCGGTGATGACGAGCTCACCGTTCTCGAGCTTCGTGTTCTCGGGGTAGTACTGCTGGAGTTCGTTGTTGTACCACGAGCAGGGTGGCGTGCCGCAGTCGGTGTTGACGTCGTGGCTCCACCTGGTAAGGTCGAGCGTGGCGGCGTCGAAGTTGTCCTCCCAGACGGGCACCGGGCACTGGGCCGCTAGGCTGGAGGCAGCTACTGCGGCGAGGAGGAGGGCGAGGGGTAGGTAGAGGCTGGGCTTCAGGCGTCGGGTAGTGTTAGCGTAGTGTGATGTCCGAGGTGGGTTTTGGCGAAAGCTCGTCAACGGAGGTCGGCACGTAAATTGAATACTCAAGAATACGATCGCCGTCTCTGCATACTGGCGCCAGTCACAGGATGTGTTGCCGCCTGGAAGGTAGCTCCCTGGCATGTAAGTTGCCCTATGTGGAAGCAAATGTCCCTCACGTACGACACCCCACAGACCTCTTACCGCGTGTTCGGCATCTCGTTGGCCGCCTGTCAGCTCGTGCCCATGGTCGGGGGCTGGTGGTACGGTGACGCCCTGCAGCTGCAGGGCGCGTTCGTCATCGCGGTCGTGGCTGGGCTCTTCGGCACTATCGGGCCCTGGCTCTCGCCGGCGCGCGCGCAGGCCGGTCTGCAGTTGCTCAACCTCGCCGCGATCGCCGGAGCCAAGCTCACCTTCGCCGACGGCGCCATTTCCGGGCCGATCTTCCTCGGGTTCGCCCTGAGCTCGACGATCTTCGCGAACCGAAACGCCGTGGCCTACGCGGTCGTGGCGGGTGGGGCCGTCCTTACGTTTAGCGTCCCCTACCTCGGCACCGGCCCGAGCGCCGTCCCGATGGACGTGAATGCATTCTTCGTCCTCAGCGTGTTTGCCTACTTCGCCTTCGGGTACGTGAGCAAGGCACGGAGCCTCAGCCAGTCCGCCACCGAGGCGCTCACGGCTGCCGACGAGCGCCTGCGGAAGGACCACCGCCGCCTCCTCGACGGTCAAACTGCCCTCCGGCACAGCCAGGCCGAACTCGCGGCCCTCAACGCCGAACTCGCCAGCCAGCTCGAGCGCGAGCGCACCACCACCAAAATGCTCGCCGCCAAACGCGCCGACGAGCAGGAGCTCGTGCGCGCCATCCACCACGACCTCCGCGAGCCCCTGCGCTCGATCGTGTCGTTTAGTCAGATCACCCTGCGCCGCATCGGTACCCGGCCCGACTGCGGTCGCGCGGGCGAGTACCTCGCCTTCGCCAAGGACGGCGGCCTGCGCATGACGCGGCTCCTCGACGACCTCCAGGCCTACACCGCGCCCCTCGACGATCAGCAGGCCCCGCGGTGGGTATCGCTGGCCGAGGTCTGCGCCGAGGTGCGCGACAACCTCCAGGACCTCATCACCCGCACGGGGGCCGAGCTCGACATCGCCCCGGACCTGCCCGAGGTTCGGGGCCACGCTTCGCAGCTCGTACAGCTGTTCCAAAACTTACTGAGTAACGCTCTCAAGTTCGCGCGTCCCGGCGTCCCGCCCTGTCTCCGGGTCGGCGCTCAGCCCGTCGACGGGCAGCTGTCGATCGAGGTGCGCGACAACGGCATCGGTATCCCGTCGGAGCGCCTCTCGCAGATCTTCGACCTCTTCCAGCGCGTCGCCACGGAGACCCCCGTCGAGGGGAGTGGGGTCGGACTAGCGCTGTGTCGCCGGATCGCCCTCGGGCACGGGGGCCAACTCGTGGTCCGGAGCACCCCCGGAATCGGGAGCACCTTCTGTCTCACGCTCCCAACGTATCGCCCGCCGACGGCGCGACGAGAAAGCCAGCCGCTGGAGTCGGTGTCCTCAATACGGATAATATGATCGTGTCCCCTGCACCGGAACTGGCCGCCTTCGCGCTCGCCGAGGAGGTGCGCACCGCACGCGTACGTAAAAGCCGGCGCTCCTACATCTTGATAGCGCTCCTCGCGGGTCTATTTTCTGTACTACTGTTGATGATCGAGGCGCCAGTGCTCCAGACCGTACTCGCGCTGACGGTGGGTACGGTTGCCTCGCTGTGCCTCTGGCGCCTGAGCCCCGTCAACTACACCATCACGGATCGGGCCCTGACATGCACGACCCTCTCCGTGTTCGTCATCATTTCGTGGACACAACCGCACCTAGGCACGGCCGTGCTATTCGCGCCACTCTTCCTCCAAATCCTTTACTCCGAGTACCATGTCGGCTGGCGCCGCGGGATGCTATTCGGGGCCCAGGCCGGCTTCGTGGGCGCAATCCTGCTCGTCGGTAGCACTACTCACCCCACCGAGACCGGGATCAGCTACGAAACCATCGTCGAGATCCACTGCGTCATCGCCGGGGCTACCGTGGCTCTGCTCACGGGCCTCAACCGCGAGCTCAACCTCCGCACGCACCTAGGCGTCGTCGCACAATCCAGCGGGATCGCCACCCAGAATGCCTCGATCGAGACCGACAACGTCGCGCTCGCCGCTCAACGCGAGTCGTTGCGCGGGGTGCAAACCGCGATCCGCGAATCGATCACGAGCGAGCGGGAGCTTCAGCACCGCCTCAACACTGCCCACGAGCAACTCCGACAGTTCGCGCTGGCCGCCTCGCACGACCTCCGCGAGCCCATCCGCACCATTCGCTCCTTCACGCAACTCGCCGAGCGCGCGCTTCCGCCACAGTTGGGCGAGGATCCGGTGTTGCGGCAAGATCTCTCCTTCGTGTCCACGGGCTGCACCCACATGCAGCGCATGCTCGACAAGCTGCTCGACTACCAGCGCACGGGCCAGGACGTGCCCGCCGCGGAGGATATCGACGTCGTGCGGCTGTGGCGCGCCTGTCTGCGGGAGTCGCTCACCGAGCGGATCACGGAGCGGGAGGCGCGCCCGGAGGACATCGGCCCGACCGTGGCGCAGTTGCGAGCGCTGGCGCAGGTCCCCGCCGAGGAGCTCATCGTCGCCCGTGGCGCAGGTGGCGAACGGCTACCGGTGCAGGGCCTGACGGTGCGCATGCCGCCGGCTTTCGCCAAAACGCTCTTCACCGAGCTCTTGCGTAATGCGCTGACCTACCACGATGGCGCACGCACGCCCACCGTAAGTCTCCTCGTCGAAAGCTTGGCGGACGGGCGCCACGCCGTGGAGATCCAGGACAACGGCATCGGCGTCCCCGCGGAGTACCGCCAGCAGGTGTTCTCGATGTTTAAGCGCCTGCACCCGCGGGAGGTGTACCCGGGGTCTGGGCTGGGGCTGTCGCTCGCGGTGCGCATTTGCGCGGCGATGGGTGCGGAAATAAGTCTCGCGGAGCCAGTAAGTGGCGTGGGGGCGAGGGTCCGGATCGTAGTGTCGAACACACTACCTTCCGACGGCCTAAGCCAGCCCACACGATGACCAGATTCACTTTCCTCCTCGCCCTCACCTGCCTCTTCGCCGCCTGCCAGGACAAGGGGATGTCGAAGACCGAGACGAGCCCCCCGCGCCCGAGCGCCACCCCGACCGAGAACTTCGGTGGCCTGGCGCTCTACAGCGTCCGCGACGCCATGGGGGAGGACCCGCGGGGCACCCTGAGGAAAGTGGCGGCCATGGGGTACACCTCGGTAGAGGCGGCCGGCTACGACGACGGTAGGTTCTACGGCATGGCACCCGCCGAGTTTAAAGCCTACCTCAAGGAGGTTGGCTTGCGCCCGGTCAGCACCCACATGGGGATGGCCACGACCGAGAACGCCGCGCGCCTCGCCGCCGACGCTAAAGCCGCCGGCTTCGAGTACTTCGTCATTCCGGTGCCGCCGATGGGGGCCTTCGCGTACGACGCGGCGACGAAGCGGATGAGCATGTCGCAGCCCGTGGCGACGGTGATGGCCAACGTCAACGCCATCGCCGCCGCGGTAGACGCCGCCGGGCTCAAGTGCCTATACCACAACCACGATTTCGAGTTCCGGGCCGACGGCAGTGGCGTGGTCCCGATCGAGTACTTCCTCGCCAACTCCGACCCGAAGACGCTCAACTTCCAGATGGACCTCTTCTGGGTGACGAAGGCCGGGGCCGACCCGGTGGCCTACTTCGACAAGTACCCCGGCCGCTGGAAGGCCTGGCACGTCAAGGACATGGACGCCGAAGGCCGCTTTGCTCCGGTGGGTACGGGCAGCATCGACTTCAAGCGTATCCTCGCCGCCGAGAGGAAGGCCGGTGTGGAGTTTTACCTCGTGGAGCAGGACCAGACTTTCGGCGGGCAAACGCCGCTGGAGGCGGTGGCGCTGAGCCACGGGAATTTGGGGGGAATTGGGTTTAAGTAGGGCGATGGCCTGAGGGCGGCGATGGCTTAAAAGCGGCGACGGCCTGTGGCGTTCTTTGCAGGTGTGCTTTTCAAGCGGAGAGGAAGCTCGGCGTTCTCGTGCGGTATAATGCTTTGCGCTGGTCGAGCATGGAGGGCGGTGTAACGATCTACCGGGTTGTTAAGTAAGCAAGGGTCAGCGCACGGAGTCACCCGCGCATTCCCTTAGCTTTAACCTCGACCCATCCTGCAAACCGTTAGGAAGGTGAAGCGGGGTATGGATTGATGGCGGATCGTCTACTTCAGTAGCAAGCTGGCCAGACCCGTGACAGACATCACGAGGGCACAAATCGTCAGCATGATAAACAGCGCGATCAGCATCCAATTCCTCGGGATTTCTTTGCTGTACCGAAAAAGGAGAACGACTCTGTAGATAAATCCTACCATAGCGAGTGTTCCAAAGATCAGTTTGATCCACATTGAACTGGCTAGCGTTCCGATGGCAAAGGCTACGACTGGGCCATACAGGATAAGCCCTCGTTTTCCGTTGAACTCATAGCGGGACGCAACTTTCACATCGCCGAGCGTCGCTACGGCTGTAAGTAGCTCGTCGAATGGATGGAGCCTGATCCCTAACGGGAACACGGTGCGGCCGTCGGTACCGACAACACTAATGCGATTGCCTTCGTAAAGTTTGATGCTCTTTATGTCGGATTTTTGCAGTGTTCGCCAGTACTGACCGGCTGAATCATCTATGGTGTCTTGACGCGGATTCTTAGTAGTAGGATTATTGATCGCTATTGATTCCCCCTCAGTGATACGTACTTCAAAGTCCGTTATGGTTATGCGCCAATTCGTTAGAATCCGTGAAGACACAAAGAGAAAAAAATGCCGTAAAGATGGCTAGTATAATTGCCAATTGCCTAATATTAAAACCTTCGTCCAAATACTCAACCTTATAAGCTTCGCCCAGTCCAGCCAATAGAATGCACAGACATGCGGACAGCAATAGCCTCCGTCTAGATTGAGCGTACGCGGTGATGATCGTTTCTTCAGGTACGCGAAAGGTCTTGGTCATGTTATAATCTTTCGGCTCTGGGTCTCGACAGCCCCCGCGCGGGAGGTCTGCCGAAGACCCCGCCGGCAATGTAGTTTAGCCCGCTCACTCCCCACCCCTATGCGCCTCCTCTACGCCACCCTCCTCGCCCTGAGTTTTGGCGAAAGCCCCACCGCCCTGGCCCAGGCCCACGTGCGCGTCATCCCGGTCGACACGCAGGTCGTCACGAAGCACTCGATCGACATCGGCGGGAAGGCCGTCGCGTACACGGCCGAAGTCGGCATGCAGCCGGTCTGGGACAAGGACGGCAAGCCGATCGCGACGCTGCACTACACCTACTACCGGCGCGACGGCATCAAGGAGCTCAATCGGCGCCCGCTGATCATGAGCTTCAATGGCGGACCTGGGTCTGGCTCGGTCTGGATGCACCTCGCGTACACTGGTCCAAAGTTATTGAGCGTGGATGATGAAGGCTTTCCGCTACAGCCGTACGGCATTCGCGACAACCCGA
Organism: Lewinellaceae bacterium; assembly: GCA_963837005.1. GTDB lineage: Bacteria > Bacteroidota > Bacteroidia > Chitinophagales > Saprospiraceae > CALDTK01. The sequence continues at coordinate 59,780 of CAWIMC010000016.1, read as the reverse complement.
ATTCCATCCTCGACGTGGCGGACATCGTCTTCGTCAATCCCGTCAACACCGGTTACTCGCGCCTCGTGCCCGACAAGGAGGGCAAGACCGCCGACCGCTCGACCTTCTTCGGGATCAACGCCGACGTGGCCTACCTCGCGGAGTGGCTCAACACCTTCGTGACGCGCAAGGACCGCTGGCTATCACCGAAGTACCTCATCGGCGAGAGCTACGGCGGCACGCGCGTCATGGGCCTCGCCGGTGCACTCCAGCAGCGGCAGTGGATGTACCTCAACGGCGTGATCATGGTGAGCCCGGCGGACTACAAGTTCTTCGACTCCGACCCGCCGATCGCCAATGCGCTGGAGCTGCCCTACATGACGGCCGCGGCGCACTACCACAAGATGCTCTCGCCGGCGATGAATGCGATGCCGCTGGAAGGGGTTTTGGCGAAAGCCGAGACCTTTGCCCTCGATACGCTGATGCCGGCCGTGGCCAGAGGGGGGAGCCTTTCGGCAAAACAAAAGGCGGACGTGGCGAAGCGCTTCTCAGCTTTCAGTGGACTCACCGAGGCGGCGGTGCTTTCGCAAAACTTGCAGGTCCAGACCAACTTCTTCTGGAAGGAACTCCTGCGCGAACGCGACACCATGACCATCGGGCGCCTCGACTCGCGCTACCTCGGGATGGACCGCCAGAGCGCCGGGACAAGTCCGGACTACAATTCGGAATTGACGAGTTGGCTCCACGCCTTCACGCCTGGCATCAACTACTACTTCTCGCAGGAGCTTGGCTTCCCGACGGACGTGAAGTACAACATGTTCGGCGAGGTCTACCCTTGGAACAATGAGAATAATAACGTCCGCGAGGAGCTAAGAGAAGCAATGGCTTCCAATCCTTATTTACATGTCCTCGTGCAATCGGGCTATTACGACGGCGCCACCACTTACTTCAACGCCAAGTATACGATGTGGCAACTCGACCCTAGTGGGCGGATGCGCGATAGAATGCAGTTCGAGGGGTATAAGTCGGGACACATGATGTACCTCAGGAAGGAAGACTTGAAGAAGGCAAATGATGATATTCGGGCCTTTATCGTGAAGAGTACGCCGACGGGGAGTGCGCGGTATTAGGGGTGCACCGACATTTACACCGACATGCCAAAAGTTGGCGCCTAGGCTACACCTTGGCATTCGTCGTCTTTCTATCTTCCTTTTCGTGGCGCCTTCGGCGCCACAGACCCTTGCCGCTGCTTCTCGCCCTCCAACTCCTTCTGCATCCGTTCCAACTCCCGCTGCGACTCCTCGAGCCGCTCCCGAGCGGGCTTCAATCTTTGCTGTTGCTCCGGCGTGTCGAGCCGCTCCAGGCTGCGTCGGGCTTCTTCGAGGCGCCGCTGGGCGTGCTGCAACTTCTGCGCATCGGTAGCCTCAAAGCTTCCGAAGGACCACGACCCATTCAGCGACTGTATATCGTCGAATCCCGGGAAGGTCCGGATACTGTCGAAGGCCGGGAATTTGTCGAAGCCCTGAAATGGCTTAACTCCGTTTAGTTCGAATACCTGAGATTTAAGTGACTCGAAGGCATCATTGTCGAAGTGCTGAAACACAAAGGCCGAGTCCGAGAAGCTGAAACGCTTCCCGTTCCTACCCCACCCGAGGGAGTCCGATGGCAGGAGTGACGACGGTGGTAAAGGTGGAAGCGGTGGGAGGGCCGCGTTAGGGGCGCGAGGCAGAGGTGGCGGCGGCGGGGGGGCTGGCGCAGGTGGCGGCGGTGGCGGTGGTGTGCCCGGGACGGGTGGCGGCGCTGGTGGCGGCGGGGGCGGTGCTCCAGGGGCCGGTGGAGGCGGCGGGGGCGGCGGTACGGCAAAGGGTGGCGGCGGCGGTGCTAGCAACTTCGGCAGATGGTCGTAAGATGACTTGGGGAGGTTTGCCTTGAGTTGCTCGTTGAGTTCGGCGAGCGACTCCGCCTGTGGCGCGAGTCCCTTCGCTAGTTCGTCGTACGCCGCGCGTTCCCGTCGTCGATCTGCGGGCTGGAGCGCGGGGTTATCCCCGAGCCGGTTCCGGAGGTCGATCGCGTCGCGTAGTTGGTCTTCGAGCGCCTGATGCCGTTCGAGGTAGTCCGACTGAAGCTGCTCGACCTCCGCAGGCGGAAGCGTATCGACGGTGGTGAGGGTTTTGGCGAAAGCCGTATCTGCCTTATCGTAAACCGTTGCTGCGGTACTTAAACCGAGTACCAGCAGCAGGCTGAGCGCCAAAACACCCGCCGAGACCACCCCGGCACCGTTGCCTCGCTCGCGATCTCTCCGGCCGAAGAGGCGCTGGATGCGCGTGGCCAAGCCAGACTCCCGTTCGCCCTTTTGTCCGAGCGCCGCCATGGCGAGCGCAGGCGTCGAGGTCGCATTCGTGAGCGTGGACAAGTGCAGCAAAGTCCGTGCGTAAGGCATGGCCCCGCCTACGGCCGCCACGGCCAGATCATCGCAACTGTGCTCGCGCTCCTCGTCGGTGCGCTCGCTCATCCACCAGACGCCGGGGTGGAAGAAGAAGGCGGCTTTTAGGATAGATTGGCAAACGTTGACGAGGTAGTCGTCCCGCTTGACGTGCGCCAACTCGTGGGCGACAATGGCGTAGAACTCCGTGTCGGAGAGCTGATCCAGGAGAGCTTTCGGGAACAGCACCACGGGCTCCAACCAGCCGAGCACCATCGGGGTCGTCGCCTGCGAACTCGCGAGGTACGATACATGGCGGCGTAAGTTGAGCTTGGCTTCGAGCTCCGGCAAGCGCGCACGACAGCGCTCAGGTAACGCACTCACGCCCCGGTGCTTCAGGCGCTGCACGTAGGCCAGTCGCCCGAGCAAACGTAGTTGGCAGGCGAGCGCGCCAAGGAGCCATAGCGTGACGAGCAGGGGCAGGTGCCTTTCGAAGTAGGCTTTCGCCAAAACGAGGGGCGGTGCGGCACGCGTCGGGGTGTCCGAAACCACATACGTATTCAGCGCATGCGCCTCGGAGGCGACCGCCATCGTAGCCGTCGAAACCGAGTACTCGTACGCCAAGTTCCCGCCGACGCTCAGCGCAAAGCCCGCCATGGCCGAGACGCAAACCACGTACCGTACCCGAGCCTCCGCCCGTCGCATCAGCAGCAAGCCTACCGCCAGCGCCACCGCGAAGGCAGCGCCCAGCCAAAGGCTATGTAATAAGGTGTACCCGAGGGCCTCCACGAGGCGCGGGCCGATGATGGACTGAATCATGATCCTGGATTTTCGGAGTGAGAGATGGAGTCGAGAAACTCACGCAACGTCTCGATCTCGGCCGCCGAGGGCGTCCGCTTGCCGAGGGCGCGTAGGGCCAGTTCCGCCGCCGAGCCCGCGAAGGCCCGGTCGAGGAAGCGATCGAGTAAGGTGTCCTGCGTCGCCTCCTGCGCCACGGCGGGGCTATACACGTGCTTACGCCCGGCGCCGGTGCGCGACAGTAGTCCCGCGCTCCATCATGACCTGCATGGTCTTCAGGGTCGTAGTGTAGACCGTCGGTCTGTCGGAATCTATTTTGACGGACTCCAGCCGGTCGTGGATCTCGCGGACGCTCAGGGGCGAGCTTTGCCACAGTAGCTGCAGGATCGCCAACTCGGCGGCGGTGGGGGTGGGAGGACTTTCGGACATGGACTACGATATTTCTCGTACAATGGTACGGGAAATATCGTAGATGGACAAGTTTGGTCCGAAATCTTCGGAGATTTTTCGCCGTCCCGCAGGCGTACCTTGCGTAGCATGAACACCGAGGAGATCACCATCCGCGTGGATGCCGAGACGGCGGCGGCCTACCGGGCGGCGGATGAGAAGCTGAAGGCGATCGTGGCGATGAAGGTCCATCGCGTGGTTGCGAGCGCTAAGCTGCCGAAGCCTAGTTTCCTCGAGCGATGGGACGCGATCACGAACGAAATCGACCAGCGGCTCACGCAGGCCCAAAAGGATGAACTCATCCGGGAGGTGGAGGCGCTCTCGTGAGCCGGTCCGACCAGCGGTACGTGATCGACACCAACACTTTCTTCAGTGCACTACTGTCGCCAAGCTCCGTACCCGGACAAGCTACGCGGTACGTGATCGGCGAGTCGACCCTGCTTACGAGCGCAGCCGTTCTACACGAGTACCGGGATGTACTACAGCGACCTAAGTCCCTAAAGCTCATTCGGATTTCTGGCTGTCAGTGCGCTTCTCAGATGTGATCGACGAGGAAGCACTCTTCGTAGACGTGAGCTTCAGCACGTACCGACTGCCGCGATCCGAAAGACAACAAGTTCTTAGAATTCGCGCTCGACGGTGGCGCGGTACAGCCACCATTCGGTGATGAAGACCTACCCGTTTTGCACCCCTGGCGTGGGATCGACATCGTGACGCCGAAGGATTTCCTTGCAGCCTACGGTCCCGAATCTGTAGACGGTTAGCCGCTCCCGCCAGACCAGCACCGACCCCCACTTCCTCCGCCGTCCAGTCCCACAACCTTGCTGCCTTGGCCTCATCCTTACTCTGCGGCGTGCTCTGCACCATCCATGGGTCGCCGCTCATCTCCCGCGTACCCGTCGGGCCGATAAACTCCCCGCCCTTCATATTCGGGTGTAGCGCCGCCATCAGACTCGGCTGCAGCGGCCTTATCAGGTGAGTGTCCCATCACCGAAAAAGCGGCATGATCGGCGCGTAGTACCAGCGGCAGGCTCGAGCCCAAATTCGTATTCGATACGCCCGGATGGCTCGCGAGACTGATGACACGTCGAGCCTGCTGGCCTTCAGCTTCCGGTCCAATTCGTACGCGAACATCAGACAGGCAAGTTTCGTCTGGCCGTAGGCTTCCCAGCGACTGTACTTACTGCCGAGATTGCAAGTCGTCGAAGTGGATACGGGCGTTGCTTGTGCGCGATGCTGCTCAAGGTCACGACACGAGCCGCCTCGGCGGCCTCCGAGCTGCGGCATGAGCAGTCCCGTGAGGGCGAAGTGCCCGATGTAGTTGGTGGCCAGCTGGCGCTCGAAACCATCTTCGGTGTAGTCCTGCGGCGTCGCCATGATGCCGGCGTTGTTGACGAGCAGGTCGAGCGTCTGGTGCTTCTCCTGGAACGCTTTCGCGAAAACCCGTACGCTCGTCAGCTTCGACGTGTCGAGCTGGATGATCTCCAGCGAGGCGCCAGGGACGGCCGACGCGATCTGTGTTTTGGCGGAAGCCGCCTTGCTCCATGTCCGGCACGCCATCACGACGTGCGCCCCGCGCTCGGCCAGACCTACCGTCGTGTGATAGCCGACGCCGGAGTTGGCCCCGTGACGATGGCGATCTTCCCGTCCTGGCGGGGCATCTTCTCGATGATGAACTTCGGCATGCTAGGAGGATGTCGGGGGCTTCGCACATGTTGCCTCCGGCAAGGACCGGAACGCAGGGGGCGCAGAGGCTCGCAGAGAGCGCAGAGTAAGGCGTCTGCTGTAGCTAACGCCGCGCCCTCTGCGTCTCTCTGCGGGCTCTGCTGTTTCCGTTTCACACGTCCCTCAACAGATCCAGCACATCCGTCACGCTTAGCTTGCTACTCATATCCGCGCCCGACAGAATCTGATCGGCCAGGTCGCGCTTCTCGGCGTGGAGACCGAGGATGCGCTCCTCGATCGTGCCGGCGCTCACGAAGCGGTAGACGGTGACGGGGCGCTCCTGGCCGATGCGGTGCGCGCGGTCGGTGGCCTGGTCCTCGACGGCGGGGTTCCACCAGGGGTCGAGGTGGAGCACGTAGTCGGCGGCGGTGAGGTTGAGGCCCGTGCCGCCGGCCTTGAGGCTGATCAGGAACAGGTCGGCCTCGCCGCGCTGGAAGGTGTCGACCTGCTGCTGGCGCTTGCCGCCCGGCGTCGAGCCGTCGAGGTAGCAGTACCTGATCTTCTGTGCCTGGACCCACGCCTCGACCAGCTTGAGGTGCTTGACGAACTGACTGAAGATCAGTGCCTTGTGCCCGTTCTCGAGTAACTCCTTGATCGTCTCGCCGATCAGTTCGAGCTTCGCGCTCGGGAACTGGCTTACGGGCGTACGAGGCGCGGGTGACACGCGGCCTGGCGCAGGAGGGTGAGCTGCTTCAACACGATCATCCGCTGGGCCGGGGCCGCGGCGGTGGTGATCTCCTCGACGGCCTGGCGGCGCATGGCCTCGTACAGCGCGCGCTCCTCGCTGGAGAGTTCGACCGTAAGGTTGATCTCGGTCTTCGGCGGCAACTCTTTGAGACGGCCTCCTTGCGGCGCCGCAGGATGAACGGCTGCACGAGGCGACGGAGTTGGTCCGCGCGTGGGCTCTTCGCGTCGCGGCGGATCGGGTTGGCGTACTTGTCGTTGAAAGCCGACGCGCTCCCAGCAGACCGGGATTGATGAATCGGAACAGGCTCCACAGCTCCCCGAGGTGATTCTCGATGGGCGTACCCGTAGTCGCGACCCGCATCTCGGCCTGGAGGCGGAACACGAGCTTCGCGCGCTTCGTCGCCGGGTTCTTGATCGCCTGGGCCTCGTCGAGGACGATGGTCGCGAAGGTCTGCGCGAGGAGTTCCTCCTCGACGAAGGACAGCAGGCCGTAGCTCACCAAGATGCAGGTCGCCCGCCTGCATGTCCTGTAGCATGTCGATCTCGAAGCTGTTGGCCAGCAGCCGCGGCCGCAGCGTCGGGGCGAACCGCATCGTCTCCGCGTGCCAGTTGCGCGTCACGGACGCCGGCGCGATCACCAGCGCTGGCCCTAGGTGCGCGCGGCTCACGAGCAGTGCCAGGGCCTGGACCGTCTTACCGAGGCCCATGTCGTCGGCGAGACAGCCACCGACGCCCCACTCCGCCAGCCTACGGAGCCACTTGTAGCCCTCGACCTGGTAGGGCCGCAACTCCGCCTGCAGCGCCGTCGGTACGGACGGATCGAAGTTGGCCGTCTCGGCGATCCGCTTGAGGTTCTCCTGCCACGCCTCATCGACTTCGAAGTCCTCGATCTCCTCGGTGAGGTCGGCGAAGGCCAGGGCGGCGAGTGGCGTAAGCGTCGCCGTACTGGATTTCTCCTGTACCAGGCCCTCGATGGCCTCGAGGCGCGAGCGCAGCTCTTCGGTAATGGCCACGAAAGTGCCTTCCTCGAGCTCGACGAACTGTCCGCCGGAGCGCGCGTGTGCGCCAGCAGTTGCCGGAAGGTCAGCACCTGCCCCTCGTCGGTACGGAACTTGCCGTCCACGGCGAACCAGTCGCGCTCCTTATTGACCTGAAGACTCAGGCCACGACTTCCGCCGGCGCCGACCAGTCGCAGGCGCTCGCCTTTCGGATGCTCGACGGAGATGCGGCCCTCCCGCTGAAGTTGACGTAGCTCGAGCAGCACCCGCAGGGCCGTCTCGTCGTCGTCGAGGGTCCACTCGAAGTCCTCGTGCGGCAACCGGTCCAACGTCGGGCAGTCGTGAATCACGGCTGCCGCGGAGCGCTCCTCGGCGACCAGGTCGCGCGTCAAGAGAATGCGGCGGGCGGGTTTGTCCTTCCCCGGGGCACCGTTCTCGATCATCGCGCTCCGCGAGGCGCCCTGACCGATACGGGCGTAGAAGTCCTCGTCCGGCAGCGGTCGGGCGTAGAGTTCGAGTTTGTAGGCCACGCCGTAGGGCAGCAGGTGTGCGCAGGGTCGGCTGTCGCCCAAAACCTCCGGCAGGTCGCTCGTGGCGAAGTCGCTGCTGGCGTTGACGCGGACGCGCTGGCGCAGGGCCGGGAGCTTCGTGTCGATCTCCGCGCGGCGCATCGCCGGGATCAGGGTCTGCTTGCCGACCCCACGGCTGAGGCGCGCCTGGTCGGTCGTGATCTCGTACACGCGGTAGCGCGTCGGGGTTTCCTTCTCGACGTGGAAGCCCTCCGAGGCGGCCGGCGGCACGAAGCTCAACCGAATGCCCTCCGGACCATCATCCACGATTAACTCGGGCGTCCCGCGGACCACCTCCAGCGGGATCCGACGATCGTCGTCGAGCACCACGCGCGGGTGGTGCTCTAACAGGTGCAAGGTGTAGCCGTACGCAAACTCCAGGGCCTCCGGCTCGGACATGCCTGGCACGGTCACCTTGGCGGCAACGGGCCGCGCGGCGGCCCCGATCACACGCTCATCCAAGGGTTCGAAGCGGCGCGTCCCGATGGCGTCCAGCAAATCACGCGGGGCCATCTTGCGACCTTTGCTCCAGCCGCGCTTACCGCTCTTTTGCTCGCGGACCAGGACTTCCCTCTTATCGGGATCGACGATCCACAGCAGGCGACTCTCCTCGGCCAGCTCGGCCGTCTCCTCGACGTGCCCGGCCACGTCGGCTAGGATGCGCAGGGCATACTCCCACGCCTCAGGCACGGCCTGCAGGCGCAGGAGGTAGCGTAGTCCGTAGGTGTCCGCGATCGTATCGGCCTCCTGGTCCCAGCGCTGGGCGCGCGGATCGGTAGGGTAGATGGTGGCGAGGGCGTTGAGGATTTCCCCGCGCAAGTAGTGGCGCGTTTCGAGGGCGCGTTCGCCGGATTCGAGGGCGGCGGTGAGGCGCATCACGGCCTCGGCGCGCGGCTTGAGGCCGGTCCAGGCGTAAGCCCATAACACGGCGGCCCAGGTTTCGGGGGCGAGGGCCTGGTCTTCGACCATCGTGCGCAGTAGCGCCTCCGCCTTGTCGGCATCGCCGAGGCAGTAGGCGGCCACGGCCTCGGCGGGCTTGCCGAACTTCGGCTCGACCACGGCCCACTCCTTCATGCGGCTCGCGAGCGCGAAGGCCGCCTCGGGGTCCTTGCCGATGGTTTGGAAGCCCCAGATCGACGTGGCCAGCGATGCGGTGCCGGCGGGCCAACCGTCTTCGTCGACGTGCGCGGCCGGGACTTCATCCCCGCCGACGGCGATGATCGCCTGTAGGTAGGCGAGTCGCGGGTGCAGCTCAGCGACCTTCTCGTCACCGACGATGAGGTGCATGACGGCCAGCGCCATCGTCTCGAGGATGCGCTGTTGTTTGATGTCCTTCTCGCCGGCGTTGTCCGGATCTAGGAGGAAAGCGTGGTAGTGCTCGGCTTGCTCGATGGAGGCCTCCGCGTTTTGCCGCAAGGCGCGCGCGAAGACACTAAATCGCATGTCGCGCGGCGTGTGCTGCCAGAAGCGGTAGTCGAGGTTGCGCAGGGGCAGGGTAGCGAGGCGCATCGCGCGCTCCTTCGAGTCGGGGTTTCGCCAGTCGTTGTGGCCGCGCAGGTCGGCCAGTTCGGTCTCGAAGTCCTCGGTGCGGCCGGCCAGGAGCAGCAACAAGGTGCGCAGCGGGAAGGACTCGTAGTCGAAGGCGAAGTCCCACTTGCGGCGCGCGCCCAGGGTGCCGGGGCGGTAGGGCGCCGGGAAGTTGCCGCGTTTGTAGAGGGTGTCGGCCAGCTTACGGGTTGCGTCGGGCTCGAGGATGTAGGCGTCGATGACGGCGGCCACGGGCACGGGTTCGGGCTCGGTCTTGCCGCGCTTCGGGGTCACCTCCGGGAGGAGGCCTTCGGCGCGGAGCTCGGTGGCGATGGTGTCGACGGTCTTGGCGTCGAGCTTGAGTTGGGTTTCGGGGGCGTCTTGCCGGAAGGCTTGCGCTAAAACATCCGCCGTACGGGGCGGGCGGGCTTCGGGGTCGAGGACGTGCGCGAGCCAGACGAATCTTTGGGTACGGTCGAGGCCATCGGGCAAGCCTCCGAGCGCGAAATCGGGATCGGTGCCAAGGGTTTGGGGCATCGGCGGAAGGTAAGGCCGCCCCTACCTTAGCGGCGAGTTAAATACCGATTATGCGCGTTTTTGCCCTCTGCCTGACCCTCGCGCTACTGTCGTGTGGCGCGGCGCGGGACAGTAGCGCTGAGTCGACTTCCGTCAAGACCGCAGGCACAGATCGCAGCCCAAATAGTTTTAACGAAAGCCCCGATCCACGTTTTGGCGAAAACCGCCCCGACGACAACCTCAACGCCGTGCTCTACGTCCAGACCGCCGCCGAGTACGTCGCGCTGTGTCGCCAGGCCTACGCCGCGGCCGCCCTCGCGCTGGACGGTGCGCTGGCCGACGCGAAGGTGAGCGCCGACCTCGTGCAGGTCGCGCAAGGAGGTTACGGAGGTCTCCCGCCGGCCATCGTCGTCGACGTGGACGAGACGGTGCTCGACAACTCCCCTTACCAGGCGAGCCTCGTGCGGAGTGGTGGGCGTTACAGTGCGGAAGGCTGGCTGGCGTGGACGGCCCGCGCCGCCGCCGAGCCCATCCCCGGGGCGCTCGACTACCTCCGGGCCGCCACCGCGCGCGGCGTCACTATCTTCTACGTCACCAACCGTACAGCGCCCGAGGAAGCCGCCACGCGCCGCAACTTGGAGCGACTCGGCTTCCCGATCAGTGACGAGCGAGATGTGGTCTTGATGAAGGGCGAGCGCGCCGAGTGGCGGTCGAGTGATAAGACGCCGCGGCGGGCCGAGGTGGCGCGGACGCACCGCATCGTGCAGTTGATTGGCGATAATCTGGGGGACATGGCGGAGGCGGAGCCGACGCCTGAGGCGCGGGCAGCTTTGGTGAATGCCAATGTCGAGTACCTGGGGTCGCGATGGATTGTGTTGCCGAATCCGACGTATGGGGACTGGGAGACGGTGTTGTACGGGAAGGACTACTCGCTTGGGGCGGAGGCGGTGCGGGGGCGGAAGCGGGGGTGGTTGCGGGAGTGAGGTTGGCCTGTGGCGGCGGGCACGGCCTTTAGCTATTAGCTGACCTTTGGTATCGAGCCCTCGGCACGGGCGAGGTTCGGCTAGCGGGGGACCGCTTTGACGCCGAACCCCTCCCGCGCCGAGGGCTCTCGGGCAGTAGTATGCTTTAGACTTGGGGCTACCTCTGGGTTTAGCGCCTCTCCTCGGGTGAGTCGCTACTTATGGCAGTTAGCTCCCGGCCTCGCCTTCACCTGTGCTACCGCCGCTGCCCGGGGCTGCTCCGCCCGCATCAGCCGCAGCGTCCTGGCGCTTGCCACGTCCTCGCCCCCGGCCTCTGCCACGACGCTTCGGCCGGTCTTCGCCCTCGGCGTAGGGCGGGCGGTTGCTTTTGTCGCCGTCCTGCGTTTTGGCGGAAGCGGTATCACCAACTTGGGTTTTGGCGGAAGCCGTATCGGCGTCGGCACGGCCATTCTCGGCACGGCCATTCTCGGCACGGCCATTCTCGGCACGGCCATTCTCGGCACGGCCATTGTCTGGATGGCTGTTGTCCGAGTGCCCATTTTCCGAAGGCGCCTGCCCTGGGTTGCCCTCGTAGCGCTTGCCATCTCGCGAGCCGCGGAAGGGACGGCCCTTCCCGTCGCGTCCGCCCTCACGATTGCCGCGGCCTCGACCCCGATTACCGCCTCGATCATCTCTTCCGCCGCGACTGTCGCGGTCTCGCGACGAAGACTTCTCCAGCCACTCGGGGATTTCGCCGTGGTCGACTTTGCGCTCGATGAGCTCCTCGATGTCGATGAAGTTCTTGCGGTCGCGGCCGTTGACCAGCGTGATGGCCTCCCCGTCGGTATCGGCGCGGGCCGTGCGACCGATGCGGTGGACGTAGTCCTCGGCGCCGCCGGGGACGTCGTAGTTGACGACCATGTCGATGTCCTTGACGTCGATCCCGCGGCTCAGCACGTCGGTGGCGACGACGATGCGGACGGTGCCGTTGCGGAATTGCCGGAGCACCTTCTCGCGGTCGGCCTGCTCCATGCCGCTCTCCACGGCGGCCACGTCGAGCTTGCGGCGCTGGAGGGTGCGCAGCAGCTCGCGGACCTTGGACTTGCGGTTGGCGAACACGATGACGCGCTTGAGGTCGGTGCGCTCCTTGAGGATGTGGGCCACGAGGTTGTCCTTCTGGGAGTCGTCGACGTAGTAGGCGGTCTGCTTGATGGACGCCGGCGGCTTCGAGATCGCGATGCGGATCTCCTCGGTGCGGGAGGCGTCGAGGAGTTCGCGGGCGAGCTTCTGGATCTTGGACGGGAACGTGGCGCTGAAGAGCAAGGTCTGGCGCTGCTTGGGCAACTTCGACACGATCTGCATGATGTCGTCGACGAAGCCCATGTCGAGCATGCGGTCGGCCTCGTCGAGGATGAGCGTCCGCACCTTCGACAGGTCGAGGTGCCCCATCTGTAAGTGCGTCTTGAGCCGGCCAGGTGTGGCCACGATGATGTCGACGCCGGCCTTCATGGCGTTGCGCTCGGAGTCGAGGGCGTGGCCGTCGCGCCCGCCGTACACCGAGATGCTCGATATGGGGGCGTAGTAGGTGAGGCCCTCGATCTGGCCCTCGATCTGCATCGCGAGCTCGCGCGTCGGCGTGATGATGAGGGTGTCGACGTCGTCGTGGGGCTTGTCGCAAAGTCGGTCGAGGACCGGCAGCAGGAAGGCGCCCGTCTTGCCGGTGCCGGTCTGCGCGATGGCCAGTAAGTCTTTGCCGTCGATGGCGGCGGGGATGGCCTGGGCCTGGATGGGGGTGGCCTCGGTGAAACCCATGTCGTCGAGGCCGTCGAGTAGGTCGGGGTGGAGCCCCATGTCTTCAAACTTCAATTTGGCGTGTATTTGTAAGTGACGCCAATTGTGATCCCTGGCGTCGACGCGGTGGCCGGGTGGGGCCGGCGGCGAAGGTAGCGCGCGCGGGCTTGCCATATTCGTGGCGCGCGTCTACATTACCGCCCGTGATTACGGACGACCACATCCTCGACGACGAGGCGGGCCTCGGGCTCTCCCGCGGTGACACCCTCTCGGCCGGGGCGGCGGCCGCGATTACGAATGCCGCGCGCTGGGGCAAGTACTACCTCTACGCATCACTGGCCTACCTCGTCATCTCGCTGCTGATGCCCCTGCTAGGGCTCGGGGCCTCGGCGGCGGCTTTCGAAGGATGCCAACGACCAGTTCGGGGGCCGGGGCGGGGCCGCGATGATCGGGGGGCTCGTGATGGTGTACGCCGTCATGCTCGCGCTGTATCTCTACCCCATCATCAAGTTCTGGGGCTTCGCGCACAAGACCCCGGTCGCGATCGCCACCGACGCGCAGACCCAGTTCGTGGACGGGATCGACGACCTGCGCTCGGTACTGAAGTACATCGGTGTGCTACTGCTCGTAGCCCTCGGGTTCTACGCCCTCATCTTCGTGGGTGCCATCCTCCTCGGCCTGGCGTCGCAGGGCTAGGGTCGTCACCTCCACCATGTATCGATATGACCAATCTCCAAATCTCTGACCCGCGTCTAGCCCGGGCGCTCGCCGGGGCGGGCAAGTGGGCGCGCATCCTGGCCATCATTTCGTTCGTGTTTATCGGGATTTTTGCGCTCGTGATGTTGCTGGCCTTCGGGACCATCATGGGGCTGCTCGCGCTCCAGCCGCAGTTCGCTGGGCTCGCGAGCCTCGGGGCGGCGGGCGTCGGGGTGCTGTTCGCGGTATACTTCGCGATCTTCGCGTACTTCTCGTACCTCCTGTTCCGCTTCGGGACCCTGCTGCGGGGCGCGCGCGACCAACCCATCAGTAATGCCGCGATCGAGGAGGCCTTCGGGCACTACGCGCGTTTGATGATGTTTAGCGTAGGGTTTTTGGTGTTAGCTGTCGTAGTGGGGCTCGTGTTTCCGTTATTGGCGGTGGGGGGACTGGGTGATGGATGAACGCCGCTCGGTAGCCGGTCGATGATTAGTGGGCTCGGGGGGGGTCTTGCTGTGGGGACTTTATTACTTTCTACCCCTATCGGTTACCTTGCTCCTGTGCGCCTCCCCCTACTCCTCGCCCTCTTCCTCTCGGCCTCGTTTGCCCTGGCCCAAAACGCCCTCTCCTACCAGCAGCCCCCGCCCTCCATCCTGCAGCTCGTCGACGCGCCGCAGGCCCCGACGGTGCTCATCGACGACAAGGGCGAGTACATGGTTTTGCGGACACGCGACAACTACGCCGCCATCGCCGAACTCGCACGTGATGAGCTGCGGCTGGCGGGCCTGCGCATCGACCCCCGCACCGACATCGGCTCGCGCGAGCGCTACTACACCGGCGTCTCGGTGAAGTCGCTCAAGACCGCCGGCGCCGAGCCAATGACGGTGAGCGGCCTTCCGGCAAAACCTCAACTCTCCAACTTCGCCTGGAGCCCGGACGAGAAGCACATCGCGATGACGCACACCACCGAGGACGCGGTGGAACTCTGGGTCCTCGACGTCGCCAAGGCGGAAGCGCGCCGCCTGCACCCCGGCCCGCTGAACGCTAACCTTCCCGATGTCGTCAACTGGCTCGATGACGGTAGCCTTTTGGTGAAGGCCGTATCGAGCAAGCGCGAGCCGCTCACCGAGAAAGGTACGTTCGTCCCCGCCGGACCGACGATCTCCGCCAACGACGGCGAGAAGGCCCAAAACCGTACCTACCAAGACCTCCTCCAGACGCCGGCCGACGAGCACGACTTCGAGCAGCTGGCCCGCGCCGAAATCGTCAAAGTGACCCTCGACGGCAAGGCGAGCGCCTGGCTCCCGGACGCGATGTACACCGGGATCGAGGTCTCGCCCGACCACAGCCGCGTGCTCGTCACGACGATGGCGCGACCGTTTTCGTACATCGTACCCTACTACCGCTTCCCGCAGACGGCGGTGATTTACACGGCCGACGCCAAGTCGGTTGCCACCGTCATGGAAGTCCCGCTGACGGAGGTTTTGCCGAAAGGCTTCATGGCCACGCGCACCGGACGGCGGAGCATGGGCTGGCGCGCGGACGCAGCGGCCACCCTCGTTTTCGCGGAAGCGATGGACCAGGGCGACCCCGACGTCGAGGCCGAGTACCGTGACGGCGTCTACGAATTGCTGCCGCCCTACACCGGCGCCCCGAAACTGCTCGTCAAGACCAAGCTGCGCTACCGCTACACGACTTGGGGCGACGCGCACACGGCCATCGCGCACGATAGCTGGTACGACACCCGCAACGAGAAAAGCTACGTGTTCGACCCGAGCGCCGGAGAGGCCAGCGCGCGCGTTTTCGAGGACCGCAGCTCGGAAGATCGCTACGGTGACCCGGGGCGGATGGTGACGAAGCGGGGGCCTTTCGGCAAAACCGTCTTGGCGCTCGACAAGGGCCACGTCTACCGCCTCGGTGACGGTTTTGGCGAAAGCGGACAATTTCCCTTCCTCACGAAAGTCAATCTCGCCAGTGGCAAAACCGACACCATCTATAAGTCACGCTACCGCGATCGCGTCGAGGATCTGCTGGACTTCGACGTCGAGCGCCGGCGCCTCCTGGTCCGCAACTCCAGCCCGACCGACTTCCCGAACTACGCCTTCCGCGACCTCACCAAGAAAGGCGACGCTGGCGTCACGGCGCTCACCAACTTTCCGAACCCCTTCGCGAGCATCGCGGGCATCCACAAGGAGGTGATCAATTACAAGCGCGCCGACGGCGTCGATCTGTCGGGCACGCTCTACCTGCCACCTGGCTACGATGAGAAGTCGGGCGAGAAGCTCCCGATGATTCTGTGGGCCTATCCGCGGGAGTACAAGGACGCCGGAAGCGCGGGGCAGACGACCTCCAACCCGAACGACTTCACCTACCCGTACTACGGTTCGCCGATTTACTGGGTGACGCGCGGCTACGCCGTCCTCGACGATGCCGCCTTCCCGATTGTGGGCGAGGGCGACGCGGAGCCGAACGATGATTTCATGGAGCAGCTCGTCGCCAACGCCCGGGCCGCCATTGACGCGGTGGACGCGCGCGGTTATATTGATCGCAAGAAGGTCGCCGTCGGTGGCCACAGCTACGGTGCCTTCATGGTGGCCAACCTGCTCACGCACTCCGACCTCTTCGCCGCCGGCATCGCCAGATCGGGTGCTTACAACCGTACGCTCACGCCCTTCGGCTTCCAGTCCGAACAGCGCAACTACTGGGAGGCGCCCGAGGTCTACAACACGATGTCACCCTTCCAGAATGCGAGTAAGATGAAGACGCCGCTGCTGCTGATTCATGGCGCGGCGGACAACAACTCCGGGACGTACCCGATGCAATCGGAGCGGTATTTCAATGCGCTGAAAGGCTTGGGCGCTACCGTAAGGTTGGTGATGCTACCCCACGAATCCCACGGCTACCGCGCCAAGGAGAGCATCCTGCACATGTTGTGGGAGCAGGACCAGTGGCTGGAGAAGTACGTGAAGGGGGTGGAGGGGACGTGAGGGGTTAACGGAACGCAGAGGGCGCAGAGGCTCGTAGAGAGCGCAGAGTCATACGCCCTGTCTCCACACCGCGACCTCTGCGTCTCTCTGCGGGCTCTGCGTTCCGTTCCTACTCGGTCGGCATCTCGATCACCGCCACCCCCTTGCGCCAGGCAATATTTAAGTAGATCTCCGCCATCGCCAGGGATACCCGGATACTCGGTATCGTAATCTCGCCTTCCAATCCCGACACGTCGTTTCTTACCCATTCACCGCCGGCCTCGACCCGGGAGTGGAGTGTCACGAATGGTTCGTGCTGCACGACGATGAGGTACTCCCGCAGGGAGGGGACGTGTTGCATGTATTGTTGCGCCTTGCTAGTATAGTCTGCCTCAAAGGACGACTTCGAGGTGACCTCGACGAGGACGGTCGGGTTCAGAATCGCCTGCGCGCGTTCGTCGTCATCTTCGACGTTGCCGCAGACCACGCTCAAATCCGGATACCGATATCGCCTCAGCGCCCGAATACCGAGTTTGAGGTCGGAGTTGAAGACGTTACATTTCCTTCGGTTTAGACCATTGGTAATCAGGGTGCCGACCTGGCTACAGATCATCGCGTGCGGAGGTGAACTCCCCGCCATCGCCTCCCACGGGAAGACCTCTCCGTCGAAGAACTCCCACTTCTCGCCCGTCGTCTCCTCGAGTTCGAGGTATTGGGCGACGCTGTACTTGGTCTGGGTTTGGAGGAGTCTGGCGGTGGACATGCCGTGAAGGTAAGGTGCTGTCGGGTGACAGGGGGCGGCGGGGACGTGAGGTTGTATGACACGAGGAGCACGAGGGAGACACGAAGGACACGACGCAGGACAGCCCTTCGTGCGCCTCGTGTCTCCCTCGTGCGCCTCGTGTCCTATTCAAATCCGCTTCCGACTCCGCCGCGCCCGCTGGCGCGCCTGCCGCTGGAGCTCCTCGATCGCCTCGCCGACCGCGCGCCGCTTGGCGTGCGCCTCGGCAACAACCGCCGGGGCCGCCCGCTCCTGGCAGTCCTGGATCGGGCACCGCTCGCAGGTGTTGTTGACGACGCGGCGCCTGAGATCGGCCCGCAGTAGCGCCGGGACCGTGGCCCCGAGTTCGGGCGTGTGGGGCATCCCGATGAAGCTCGCCTGTCGCCGGCCGTCGTGGCTCGTGTCCGCCAGGGCCAGGACGAGGTACTCGTCCTCCGAACCGTAGAACTGCTCGACCTGCACCCCGGTCTTCGGCGTGGCGCGCCCGCGCGACAGCATCTCGATCCCGATCCACCGGCGGCAGTAGTGCTCGGTGAGGCCCGTGGAGTGCGGACGGTGCCGCTCGCCGAGGTGCAGTTCGCGCGTCACCTGCAGGTGGCCCGGCGCCACCTCGACTACCTTAATAAAAAACAGCGATTTGATGTCGCGGTAGCGCGGCAGCATGGCCGCCAGCCGGTCGAGGAAGAGCTCCGGTGTCACCTGGTAAGTGACTCAGCCAATTCTCGAACACGTCCAGGGCCGGCTCCCGCTCCCCGAAGAAGTCGCGCACCTCGGCGTCGACCTGTCGGCCCGGCAGCAGCAAGGCCCCCGCGAAGGCATTGGCGCGCGCGTGCGCCAGGGCCATGTCGAAACCCTTCACCCGCACCATCGGCGCGGTTAGACTACGGCCTCTGATCCCGAGGGTCTGGTAGGCGAGCTCCTTGGCGTAGTGGTAGCGCAGGTCGGGCTCGCGGAGCGTGGGCGCGAGCAGCAGCGTGCGGTCGGTGGGGACGAAGACGCGCTCCAGGCCCGCGAAGGCCTCGTGTTCGGCGATCCCGCCCGCGACGAGGCGGTAGTCGTGGCGTTCCCGCAAAACCTCGCCCAACTCCCGCGCCGTCGGTACGTACTCCGGGGCCCACCCGAGGTCGGCGCGGAGGGTTTTGGCGAAAGCCTCACTGTCCTCGAGGTAGTTCTCGTGCATCTCGAGCCACGAGCGCAGGGCCGCGAGGTAGAAGTTCTCGTCGAGCAGCGCGTAGTTGCGGCTGAGCTCGAGGAGGGCCGAGATGAACGCCCCGACTCTCGCGGGCGAACTCGCGATGATCTCGACGATCTTCGCGAGCTCGATCCCGAAGCGATCCAGCGGCAGCTCGTTGAGGAAGTCGGTCTGTAGGAGTTCCACTACCGGCATCATCGAGGCCTCGAGCGTGAAGTCGCTCAACTCCGCAACCCCCACGTCGAGGGCGCGGGCGAGGTCTTCGAGCTTGTCGGGGCGCGGGGACTTCTTCCCGCGTTCGATCTCGTTGAGGTAGCTCACCGACATGCCCGTGAGCTTGGCGAGTTGCTGGAAGCTCAGGCTGCGGTCGAGGCGCAGTTGCCGGAGCTTGAGGCCGAAGAGCAGTCGCTCGTTTTGGGGTCGTAGGCGCATGGCGGGCAGGGCGCGAAGGTAGTTGGCGCACCCTCGGGCCGCGGGCTAGCTTCGCCGCCGATGACGAGCGTCAAGGCGATCCCCGGGTCACTGCGGTACAACGGCCCCGACGACGGCTCCGCGAGCGTGTGCCGGTACCTCGTGTTCGACGCGCAGGGTTGCGACGTCCACGACGGCACGCTGGCCCCCGCCCCCGCAGGTCGACGGCCGCATCGACTGGTACGACTTCCGCGGCCTCGGCGACAGTGCCCGCGTCACCGAACTCGCCGCCCGTGCTCGCCATGCCCGACATGGCCCTCGAGGACGCCCTCGACGTCACGCAACGCCCGAAGTACGAGGAGCTCCCCAATGGCTTCCTCTTCACGATCGACCGCCTGCACTACAGCGAGACCGGCGTGCTCACGAGCCAGAAGGTGACCCTGTACTGGAACCAAGAGTTCGTGCTGACGCCTCCAGGAGTTCCCGGATGATGTCTTCGCGCACGTCACCGACCGCCTCATCCGCGGCGTCGGGCGCATCCGGCGGCGCGGGGCCGACTACCTGGCCTACGCGCTGCTCGACAACGTCATCGACGACTTTCACCGACGCCCTCCTGACCCTCGAACTCTCCATCGAGCAACTCGAGACCGCCATCCTCGAGGGCGGCGACCAGGAGGACGTCAAGCGCCGCATCCACAAGCTCAAGGCCATCGCCAACAAGTTCCGCGCGACCCTCGGCCCCGTCCGCGACGCCGTCAACCGCTGGCACAAGAGCGAGCACCCCACAAGGAGCCCAAGCTCAAGATCTACCTGCGCGACCTCTACGACAATACCACCCGCGCCTACGAGCTCTACGCAACGAGTACATCACCCGCACCAACGACCTCTACCAGCTCTTCACCTCGGAGTTGAGTATCCGGACCAACAAGGTGGTGCAGCTCCTCACGGTGGTCTCGACGATCTTCATCCCGCTCACTTTCCTAACGGGTCTCTACGGGATGAACTTCGAGTACATCCCCGAGCTCGGCGCAGCGCTACGGCTACTTCGTGCTGTGGGCGGTGATGATCGTGGTGACGGTGGTGCTGCTGGGGTTGTTTAAGCGGCGCGGGTGGTTTTGAGTGTGCCTCCGGCACCGACCGGAACGCAGGGGCGCAGAGGGACGCGAGGGGCTGTTCGGCGGCGGAGGGCTCGGCGCCCTGCCCTTTGCGACCCTCGCGTTCTCGACAGCGGGGGCCGTACCCCATTGCCTCGTTGCGTTCCTTGCGATACTCCACCTCTATTCTTCCAGCTCCGGCGGATTCAACCGAAAGCCCACGCCGTGCACATTCTCCAGCGAGATCCGCTCATCAGAGCGTACATGCGTCCTCATTTGCGAGTAGGGTGTCTATTTTGTCCGCTTACGCTAAAACGCTAGTCCGGCTTACTTCCACCGCCGCCAGCATCTGATCGCAGTACTCGCGGTACAGGTAGGGAGCCATGCCGGTGATGGGGATAGCCTCGGTCCTGAGCTTGTCGAACAGACGAAAAAACAGTTCTACCGTCGATGGCTCGTAGGACACCGCGTAATAGGGATGCTGAATTGTATGGATCGCCATCTGGACGTTCGGCGCCTCGACGACGATATTCGTAGAACGGCGGTGCGCTCCGTGCGCGTAGAGTTCGAAGCGCCCCTTGCCCCGTTTGTGACCGGCCCTAAGTGACGACCTGATATCGCCTATTAAAGCCGAAAGGTTGTCATAAGCTTCTATCACGAGCACCTCCGAGATGGCCCCGCGCTTGCGAAGCGCCCCGAGACGCTGGAGGAAGACTAGCCAGTGGGCGAAGCCCCCAGACCTCGACATTGTTGGCCGCAGCATGCCTCTTAGCTACGTCTACGAAACCGCGGAAAAGCTCCTTACGCTGGGTACGCATCGCGTCATAATCAAAATCGACATCCTCGCGTCCGCCGCCACCTTCGAGTGTGAAGATTTGCAGCGCGGCTAAAAGCGGGTACGCACACAGGGCGGAAAAAGGTAGGTCCGATGTCGACACGTAAAAGGTCCCCCCGGGCGCCATGGTCTCTGCAAGTCCGAGGATACCCTTCACGTGAGCTTCCCCCCGAAATGCCTCGTGCGGTCTGCTCGTCAGGCGAAGCCCGAGCTGAGGCTATGGAGTGGTGGTGTCTCGGCTGAGGACGAGCGGGAGGTCAAAGACTTGCGCTAGGCGCAGGAGTTCGAAGCCAGGAATGTCGGTCTCGCCGTAGACGTGGCGCCTGAGCGTACTTGAAGCTTTGTAACCTAGCCAACGCGCGAGTCCTGAGATGGAAATCTCCTCAGTGGCCAGCCGTGACTGAAGCTCCGCTCGCCAGGCATCGAGGAAGGCGCGCCTGTCGGGGTGGGCCTCGAACTTCTGGCGGAAGTTGTCCATGGGTGAGGGACTTATGAGTCAAGGCGCGTGGCCAAATCCTGAGCGACGAAAAGGTATGGTAGAGCAAATTTGAAGCGGGAAGGGTCAAGTTACAGCGCGAATGCGCCAAATTTGCCCAAGCGAGGAGGGTAACTTAGAAATTGGAGCAGGAATAGTTTCGGCAATTCGAACTTCGAGCAGTTTTTTGGGATGAAATGCCTGCTACTTGGCAGCATGAAAAGACAATACATCTCCCGGCACTCAGGACTACGCCACGTTGAGACAGCTCAATCCACTCGATCCCTTCGCCTTTAGACGGGATCGGAACTCCCTCACTTCACAACCATCCATTCCACAGCCGCCATCAATCTTGCCCTCGTGCTCCTGTGCATGCTCGCAGGAAAGCTTGGGACCGCAACAGCCCAAACCATTGACGCAGACTCAGTGCTGAAGGCTGCGCCTGCGGTGATTATCAACCATTCGCCGACAGATCAGGCGAGGCACATGACGACACTGACCGCAGCAAACATTGTCAAGTTTGATGACGGGGACTACGCAGGGCTGAGTTTCGAAGTGAAGGGAGCCCCTACCGAACTGAAAGTGAAGACCGCAAGCTCGGATCTCGGGTAGCGTATCTCGTTGAGGAAGGGCGGCAAGCTCGGCCAGCTTGTTCCGATGGAGCGCAATGGGGACAGGACGATGACACTTTCGGAGGTTTCTTCCGGCAAAGAAACGGCGAGTGTGACCATCCAGGACACGAAAGGAGTGATCAACGGAAGTACGGACTTCATGGACGCGCTTTCCGAAGCTAAATATGGGGACGATCTCGAATCTATTCTCGTTCAGTAACCAAGAAACCGACCCAGCCATGGCCATGGCCATGTACCAGAAGCATTTCTTGAGGTCGCAGCCTTTCGACAAGTCCATTTGGGAGACCGGAGTTTATATCGGGTTGAAGAACGAGAAGCGTTACAAGACCGCAGAACCCGATGGTCCCGAAAGTTTTGTTCCCCATACCTGTGAATGCACCACAGTCGCAGGTAACGTCCAAGTGAATCCGAGTATCATCGTGAATGCTAACCCGGATTACATCTATGGCCAGTACGATTCACAAAGCGGTGATTTCGGGAATGGAGTAGATTGGTACCGAGCAACGTCCCGAGAAAGTACTGCATTCTATATGCAGGCGCACACGGATGCTAACAATGCTTCAGGAACGAGTACTCTCAATGTCCAAAATGGTGCCGACGGAAACGCTGCCACTAACTTCCAGAGGATGCGTTTCAGGCTTACTTGCACTGATGATGGACGTATCAACGGACGCGAATGCGATTGTTCAAAGCAAGTGACTATCGAGTATCAATCTGATGCGGAATATCTACTGGATGGAAAAGAAAAAAGTCGGTTTCCTCCTGGAGACAAGCGTGTGGAGACGCTTTCGGCGGGTGGGGCTGCTTTGCTCGTTGATCGAGACGCAGCACCAATTGAATTGCTGGATGCCGGCTTGGGTGGCCTGGAGATGAACTGTTCCTCTACCTGGAATTTCGAAGACGTACTAATTAGCGCATTGAACGTAGCGGGAACGCTTGCGACGGTCGAGGTCGGTGGCGGCACACCTACGCCAGGTCAGATCACCGCCCTACGCGACGGCCTCATCGCATACATTAATAGCTGGGAAAACGTCGTCAATAGGTCAGGCAACTGCGGCTCCAGCGAGCAAACGACGGCAATTTTAAACAGCACGACCAACGTAACAATCAATGCCAATGAGAACTTATGGATTACCCTTGCCTCATTTGGGCAAGTATACTCGAGTGGATTTGGGAAATGGATGGCAACAAGTCGAATACTCTTTGGAGGTCGGCTCGCAGCAGTCGTGGATGGCGGTTTCGGTAGCTGTTGCAGTGACCGTATCGGACTATACGTGCACGACGATGTCGGCCCGGAAATTCCCGTCACGAACGCCTCTTACGCCCAGGCGACAGGCAACTTCTTTGGACTTTACAGTCCGCAGTGGGATAACATCTATCGCTATCCCAATTCGAGCGTGGATGTTATCGAAGGCGAAGCATCATACCCCGAGTTTGCTATAGCGAGTGTCGAGTGTGGAGTTATCGAGGATCCCGGCCCCGGTGGTGGTGTAATTGAGCGTCAACTGCAACTCGCAGATCACCGAGACGCCGAACAGGCTGGCGTTTTCCCAGGGGGGGTACGACTGGCTCCTGGAGGGAATATGATCCTGTACCCCGACATCGATGTTGACGACGTAAATTTGTCTTCACTAGATGGACGAGTGATACTCCGCAGGAAGACTTCCGTTTCGGCACACAGTCAGGTCACGCTCGAATCACGACAGCCCTCCACGCCTCTGGTCCTTTCTTGGCGGTCCAACGGCATCACCCAGTCTCAAATCTTCTTCCAATGATGACGTCCATCCTCAAGCCAGCCCTACTCGCTTTCGCTTTGCTCGCTCTCGCTGCCTGCGACAAGGAAGCGACGAACGACTGCTCAGCCGAGACTTGGTCCGACGCTAGGGTATGTATCGGCGGTGAACTCGTCTGTCCGACGGGTCCCGGAAAATTCTTCTACCAGTTCCAGGGCGTCTGCCGCGAAGCGTCTGCGAGCGAGTATTTTACCACCGAGGTCCCAATCCCCTGCCACCCGTTGATCGTCCTCCCTGAGACGGCCTTTACCCCTACTGGGACTACCGATGCTCATGGCTTCTACAATGCAGACCATATTGCCTTCGGAGAGCAGGGGGCTCCCGTGAAACTCTACCGCGTCGATGGGCGCGACTCGCTGTGGCGCCCTTACCTCTTCGATCAGTCCACCTGCGCCGATGCGAGCGCCGACCAAAAATTCGGTTACGCATTCGGGGCCACAAGGCTCAATGAGCGGCAGGCCCGAGTCACGATCTACACCTTCGACGCCAAGCGCTTTACCGAGCGTCCGTACGAAGGTCGGTACGGCCTTGTGGACTCGATAGTCGTCGTGCTCGAGAAGCCGTAACGGCGGCGCTACTGGGGTATTTTCGGCGGAAGGGGTGGTTCTAGAGTGAGCTTCGCTCACGGGGAAATCGAACGCGATGGACGCAAGGTTTTGCGACGGGATCGCAAGGAGCTAACATGCTCTACGTCCGTCGCTAAGCAGCGACTGCTCTTTGTGATCCCGTCGCGGTCCATCGCGCCTATCACGTTCTATCCTTCTTCCAACTCCGGCGCATTCAACCGAAAGCCCACCCCGTGCACGTTCTCCAGACGTGATTCGCTCATCCGAGCGCATGTACTTCCGGAGTCTCGAGATGAATACATCCATCGAGCGCCCGAGGAAGTAGTCGTCCGAACCCCAGATCTGGATCAGGATGTCGGAGCGCTTCAGGACGCGATTCGGGTTGCGGGCGAAGAGGACCAGGAGTTCGAGCTCGCGTTGCGTGAGGCGGCGGACCTCCTTGTCCTCGGCATCCGAGCGGGATTGGCGATGGCGTGGAGGTGCGCGGATCTCGAGATTGGCCACGTCGATGACGAAGTGGCCGACCGGATCTCCTCCGGCGGGCGCTCGACGAAGTGGCGACGCCGCAGGAAGATCTCGACCTTGAGGACGAGTTCCTCGATGTTGAAGGGCTTCGTGAGGTAGTCGTCGGCGCCGATGCGGAGGCCCTTGAGCCGGTCCTCCTTGAGGGACTTCGCGCTCAGGAACAGGATCGGCACCTGCTGGTAGTGCGCGCGGATGGTCTCGGCGACCGTGAAGCCGTCGGCGCCCGGGAGCATGACGTCGAGGATGGCGAGGTCGAAGCGCAGGCCGTCCTCGATCTGCTTGACGGCCTCGGTGCCGCTCTCGATGCCGATCACCTCGTAGCCGGCGATCTCGAGGTTGTCCTGGGTCACGAAGCGCAGGGCCTCGTCGTCTTCGACGTAGAGGAGGCGGGCTTTTACGCTTGGGTCCATTCGGGTTGCTTGTCGTGCCGAAGATGCGATCTTTTTAGCTTTCGCCAAAACGGTTCGGCCCGGTCGCGGTAAGGTAGGTCCAACTGGAAAGCCGCGCCGACCTCGCGTTCGGTATCGAGGGACAGGTATACCCGTGGGCCTCGCTCACGCCACCGACGTAGAAAAGTCCGAGGCCGAAGCCTTTGACGTCGTGGACGTCGCCCGTGGGCACGCGGTAAAACTTCTCGAACACCTTGTCGTGGTGCTCCGCGGGGATCCCGACGCCGCGGTCGGCGACGGTGATGCGGGTGCCCGCGGGGAGGCGCTCGTCGAGACCGTGATGTGCGGCGCGCCGGGGGAGTACTTGATGGCGTTGTCGAGCAGGGCCGCGATCGCGCCGGAGAGGTGGAGTCGGTCGGCGAGCAAGGAGCGGTCCGGGGCCTCCAGGTCGAGCGCGAAGGTGCCGGCGGCCTCCTCGACCTTGGCACGCGTCCCGTGGACGGCCTCGAGGATGACGTCGTTGAGGTTGGTCGGCTCGCGCTGCAGCTTGAAGCGGCTTCGCTCGAGACTTCGCCACCTGCCAGGACCTTCTCGACCTGCGAGGTAAGTCGCTCGTTCTGGCTCTCGACGATCTCCGCGTAGCGCGCCAGTCGGGTGTCGGCCTGCACGGTGGGCGCGCGCGCGAGCACCCCGGACGCCACCTTGATGGTCGATAGCGGGGTCTTGAACTCGTGCGTCATGTTGTTGATGAAGTCCTTCTGCATCTCCGGAGGTGCTGCTGTCGGATCAGCACCCACGACGCGTAGGCGAAGAACGCGATCGTGATGAGGAGCACGGCCCCGAGCGCGCCGACGGTCCCGATGCTCGCCAGCATCGTGGCGCGGTGCTCCGGGAAACGCACGCCGAAGTAGTAGATGAACTCGTCGTAGGTCGGGAGTTCGACCGGCTTGGTAGCCCATCGTGTCGGTCGGGGGCGCGTAGCTGATGAGCTTGCCGTACACCATGCGATCGTCGAAGCAGTCGTAGATGCCGTACTCGAAGTTTTCGCGTAAGCCCGCCTGCTCCAACTCCCGCTGGAGGAGGAACTCGAGGTCGCCGGCGTCGATGACGGCGTTGAGGTTGACGACGTAGTAGTTGCTCGTGATCCGGTTGATGAGCGCGACGTCGGGCACGGGCGTCTGGTTGAGCTCCTCGAAGCCCTCGGCCACCCTCAATAGCGCCAACTGCACCTGGTGGGCGAACTCCTGGTCCTTGAGGCGGTAGGCCGACCAGAGGTAGTAGCCCTGGAGCGCGAAGGCGGCCAGGATGGCGATGGCGCCGAAGACGATGACGGGGTAGAGGGAGCGCTTGCGCATGGGGGTGACGCGCCTGCGGCGCTGGTTGTGACGGCCTGCGGCCTGGGGGTGACGCTTCGCTAATGGTGACGCTGCCGCTCCGAGGGGTTGTAGGCTCGGCAGGGTGTGCTTGGGTGGGGGTGGAACGCAAAGGACGCGAGGTTCACGCGACGAGCCCGTCGTACCGGTCGTCGCGATCCTGTCGCGTTTCTCGTGTCTGTTGCGTTCTATCAACGTCGTAAGGGGCGCTGCGTTGCGGGGTATGTTTGGGTGCTGATGCGGGAGGCGCCGAGTTCGGGGTTCGAGGGAGTTTGGAGTTGTCTGATGCGACTGTGCTTCGTGCTGTCGCTCGCGCTGGTGATTGAGGTGGGTCAGGTTTTGGCGCAAGCCCCCTCGCCCTTCGACCTCATCCCGCGGCTCGACGAGGCGGCGCAGAAGATCGCGCTGGGGATCGTGGACACGGTGAGCGTGGACGACGGGGGGCTGGCGGTGCCGACGGTCAACCCTTTCGACATCATCCGGGACGGGGGCCGGCAGCCGACGGTGCAGCGGATCGACCCGATCGTGGCGGCGGGGCTGGAGCGAGTGCCGGGCACGGCCGTGGGGGCGGAGCGGAGTACGTTCGACACGCTGCTGGTGTTTCTGCTGCTGCTCTTGCTATCGGTGACGTACTTTCTGCAGGGCGGGGCACTGCGGAGGATTTTTGGGTCGGTGTTGAATCAGAATGCGCTGTCGCGGCTGCTTCGCGAGCAGCAGCGGAGCAGCTATTACGTCTGGGGCTTCCTCGGGGCGCTGATCGTGTCCTCGTTTGCGTACGTGTCGGTGCGGGAGTTGCGGCCGGGGTGGCTGTCGACGCGGTGGTCGGCCCTCGATGGCTTCATCCTCGCGACGCTCGTCCTCGACGCTCGCCAAGCTCGGCGCGTTACAGGTGCTGCGGGCGGCCTTCCCGTTGGAGAAACCCGTGGAGCGCTACCAGATGCTGATCTTGTTCTGGCTCGGTATCCTGGGCGTGGTGACGTTCCCGCTGCTGGTGTTGGTGAGTTTTGCGCCGCCGCCTATCTCGACGGCGGTGGCGTGGTCGGCGCTCCCGATAATAGGCGTCGCCGTGGGGTTGAGGTCGGTGACGGCGTTCGCGTCGGCGGGGGGAGTGGCTACCGGATATCCCGTACACTTTTTATTGTACCTTTGCGCCCTTGAAATCGGACCCCTTTTGGTCATGGCGACATGGCTGGCGCGGCGGGTGGCTCCGGGCAGTATTTAACGAGTTATGGCAGGACAGAACGGGGCTTACGAAGAGGAATATCGTCCGGTCAAGACGATCCTAATCTCCCAGGAGAAGCCCGAGCGCAGCCCGTACTTCGACCTCGAGAGTAAGTACGGCCTCCAGATCGACTGGCGGCCCTTCATCCAGGTCGAGGGCCTCACGTCGAAGGAGTTCCGCAAGCAGCGCACCTACATCGAGGAGTACACCGCGATCATCTTCACGAGCCGCCACGCGATCGACCACTTCTTCCGGATCGCGGAGGAGATGCGGATCACGATGTCGGAGGACATGCGGTACTTCTGCATCTCGGAGGCGGTCGCCAACTACCTCCAGAAGTTCATCAACTACCGCAAGCGCAAGGTCTTCGTGGGCACGACGGCCGTGAACGACTTTAAGCCCGTTTTGCGGAAAGCGAAAACGAAGGACAAGTTCCTGCTGCCGTGCTCGAACCTCGGCTCCCAGGAGCTGACCACCTTCCTGACCGAGGAGAACTTCGACTACACCGAGGCCCTCATGTACCGCACGGTGTCGAGCGACCTGAGCGACTTGACGGAGGTCTTTTACGATATGCTCGTCTTCTTCAGTCCCGCTCGGCGTAACGAGCCTCATCGAGAACTTCCCGCACTGGGAGCAGAAGGAGACGCGCCTGGCGATCTTCGGGAAGTCGACGGCCGCCGCCGCCACCGACGCCGGTCTGCACGTCAACGTGCCCGCGCCCGCGCCCGACGCCCCGAGCATGCCGATGGCGATCGAGAAGTACTTGGAGCTGAGCAACAAGAGGAAGCGGAAGTGAGCCCGTCCCCGCCGGCGGCGAACCGGAGACGTGCGGACACCGCTCGACGCCATCTGCGCGCAGCCCTCGCCCAGCGAGCCTTGCCCGGGGTCGAGGCGCAGCTTACGTTAGCGCACGACGGTCGCGAGGTCGACGTGCCCGATGGTGTCGAGCCGCGGGAGGCGGGCGTCCTCATCCTACTTTTCCCGCACGCCCGACCGGCTGTACTTTCCCCTGATCGAGCGCACGAGCCACAACCCGAACGATCGGCACCGCGGGCAGATCGGTCTGCCGGGCGGCAAGCGCGAAGTCGACGACGTGGATCTCGTGGCTACGGCCCTGCGCGAGGCCGAGGAGGAGATCGGCGTGCCGCGCGAGCGCATCGAGGTGCTCGGGCAACTCTCGCCGCTCTACGTGTCGGTGAGCAACTTCATGATCTACCCGACGGTGGGCTACGTCGATGCCGCGCCGCGTGGGCGCCGCAGGAGAGTGAGGTGGTCGCGCGTGATCGAGGCGCCACTGGCGCGGCTCAATGCGGAGGGCGTGGTGCAGCGGGCGGACGTCGAGGTTTTCCGGCGGGCTTACGCTAAAACAGGTCCCCTACTTTGATCTGGCCGGGGAGGTGGTGTGGGGGGCGACGAGTATGGTGTTGAGTGAGTTGCGGCAGGTGGTGGGGAGGGCGACGACTACGTAATCCGGAGGGGCGGCCGGTGGCCATGAATGGGCTTTGCGAGCGTGATAGGACGCGAGGTGGCGCGAGGGACCGCAAAGGGGAGGGTGCGGCGGGCTATTGGGCGGCGTTTGACTTGCTCTACGAGCGCCCCTACAGCTTCACCAGGCGCCCGACGAAGCCATTCTCTAGCGTGCGCACGGCGTAAAGGCCAGCCGCGACACCGTCCAAAGCCACACTACCGTCGCCGTTGACCGACTAGTTGGACGTCGCGGCCGTAGGCGTCGGAGAGGCGAATTGCGGCGGGCATTTCGTCATTATCTACGTGGAGGAAAGCTTGGCTCGTGGCCGGATAGGGGTAGAAGGTGTAACGGGTTTTGGCGAAAGCCCTCATCTCCGCCGCCGACAGGTCGTCCATCCATTTTGGCGAGAAAGCATGTCACATCAGGGCGTGCCCGAAGAGGCGCAGGTTATTCGCTTCCGCAAAACTCGCCGTCGAGTCCGCCCGCGCGAAGTCGTATGCGCCCCGCGTATTGGCGATGGTGTACGCCTTAAAATCGTTGGTGGACGTGATCGAGTTAAAGTCCCGCAACACGATATCTCGCAGCGCCGAGTCGCGCATCACTTGCCGGATGCTACGGCCTCGCCGCTGGAGAATTTGGCATACTCATAAAGGCTCTCCTAAGCAGCACCCTCTGTTTCGGTATTGCCCGTGGACTCCTCTTTTCAGGCCCACAACACCAATAAGAGGACCAGCAGCCCGACAGGTATTTTCATCGCGAAAAGCTGAGCCAGCGCGGCACCGATTTGGGTGTTCTCGTCGATACCGGCAGTGATCTTCAACGCGCCCTCACCACACGAAGTCCTGCGCCACCACCGCACTCTCTCCGTACCCGTACCGCACTGCCTTAGTCTCCAAGTGCCGCACGCTGTCCGCCGCCAAGGGCGCCGCGTATACCCGCCACTGCGACGCGCCATTCAGGCGATACCCGATGCTCGCCCCCGCCGTCTCGCTGCTAAGGACGATGCGGTTGTCCTCGATTGCGAGGGTCGGCTTGGCGGTGGCTGGCTGGACGAGACCCGGCCACATAGCCTCGGCCTGTTCGGTCTCGGGCAGTGCCTCGTAGTCGCCTACCTCCGCCTGCCAGTCGAGGAGGGCTTGGCGTAGGCGGATGAGGTCGCTGGCGTAGGCGGGGTCGGCGGCGAGATTGTTGATCTCGTAGGGGTCGGCGTTGGTGTCGTAGAGTTCCTCGGCGGACTTCGTGCCGTCGAGCCAGTAGTTCTGGCCGGGGGGTAGCTGCCTCGTTTCCTTGAGGCGCGTGATCTCAGCCATTAGCGGCATCTGGTGCAAGAAGGTGGTGTACTGCGAGTAGGGCACCTCTGGGAAGTAGTTTTTGATGTACTTGAAGCGCGTGTCGCGCACTGCCCGCCGCGTGTCGTACCGGTTGTCGATCCGGTCGCGCCCCGCAAATACGTAGTCCCGCTTGGGGGCCGAAAAGATCGACCTGCCCTGAACCCAATCCGGGATTTCGACGCCGGCCAGGTCGAGTACCGTCGGACCTGAGTCCACCCCGCTCACCAACTGGCCCCGCCGCCCGGGCTGCGCCATCCCGGCTCTCCGGTATCGCTCCGGCACGTGTACCACTAAGGGAATTTTGATGCCACTGTCGTACACCCAGCGCTTGGCCCGCGGCAGGCAGTCCCCGTGATCGGCCAGGAAGAAGACGATCGTGTCATCGAGCAAACCGTCCTCTTCGAGCTGCTTCATGATGGTTCCGATCTGGACGTCCATCCGGCTGGCGTTGTCGTACAGTCGCGCAATGTGCTGGCGCGTGACGGGCAGGTCCGGCAGGTAGGGCGGGACGGTAACGTCGGCTGGGTCTACGGCATAAGCCTCATCGAAGGGCGGGCGTTTCAGCACGTCCGGAGCCAGCTTGCTCGTGTCGGGGATGAAGTCACGGAAGAAGCGCTGCTTGGTGCTGTCGGGCCAGATGTTAATCTCGTGCGTGATCTCAAAGGTGTAGTAGATGAAGAATGGCTGGTCCTTTTCCACGCCGACGCGGTCGCGCCAACTGGGATAGTACGACACCGAGTCCCAAACCGTAAACGGTTGCCCAAACTGATAGTCCGTTTTGTGGTAGCTCGCCGTCCAGTAGCCCGCCTGCCGCAGCAACTCCGGGAAGGCCTTCACGTAGGGCGGGGGCACGGCATTGTACTGCGGCGGACCCGGCATCGGGATCACGCTCGGCTGCTGGCGCATGTGCTGCGTCCCGATGCTGGTCGAATACATGCCCGTGATGATGGCCGCGCGGCTCGGTGCACACACGCCGCTGGTCGTGAAGGCATGCTCCAATACCATTCCCCCTCGGGCCAGTGCGTCGATATTAGGCGTGTGCGCCAGTGAATCCCCGTAGGCCGCAAGGCGCGGGCTGATGTCCTCTGCGACGAGCCAGATGATGTTTGGGCGCTGTTCCGCGGTGGTCCCCTTGCCGTCCGTACCCTGGCTCTGTGCCGCGTTGCAGCCCCCGAGGAGGGATACGCTTGTCAGCAAAACAGTGCCTATGTAGGCGATCCGTACCAATGTCATGTGTGCAGGATTAAGGTCGGGGAGCCGCGCTCCTCAACAGGGTGATGCTGCGGGGCGGCAGGCTAAGACTTTTGCGCAGGGCACTCACCTCGCGCTGTTGCACGTCGTCCCAGCCGCTAATGGACTTGGAGATGACTGCGGAGTAGACCGTCGCGGAACCCTTGCGTTGACCATCATCGAGCTGAATCGACCGCAGGGCTAAGTCCGTAATTAATGAGGAGGCTGGTGGCACTTGAGCGGGGCCGTTCGACCGCTTCCGAGCGGAGGCCCTCGGGGTGGTCATCGCTAGTGTCGGAGGCGGAAAATCGATAGCCGCGCAGCGACCGAAAAGCGACGCCCCGGTCATCGGTGAGCATCGCAGCTCCTGGATACTCAACGATCTCACACTGGCTGGCCCTTTCACTCGCCCGCGCGAACAGCGCCGTCACTACTCCACCAGCCGAAAGGCTGTACGGCTCACTATCGCGGGGCTGGTCGACGAGGTGCCGTAAGCCTTCCTGGTCCTCGAAGAGCAGCCCAAACGTTGGACCGACGAGGTTGTGGACCGACGTGAGGCTCACCGGTGAATCGTACATCTCTCCGTAGTACACGCTCAGCAGCAGCGCGTGCGCCCAGCTGTGGAGTACCACCGAGTTGTCGTCGCGCATGTTGAACTCCGTGGCCCAGATCGGCATCCCCTCCGGTACGCCCACCTCGTGCCAGGCGCGGGCATTGCGGCGGGCGCCCGTGAGCACGTTGGCCCAGGCGGCCGGATCATCGAGCAGGGTCCGCTCCCAGACCTGCCGCTCGGCAATGGCGAGGGGGCCATCAGCGCGCGGTGACGCTGGCCGGATTCTCGGTGCCCTCCAGCCCGGGCGTTGGGTTGCGCCCGACCTGCCTGCCGTCCAAACCACTCGGTCCGTACTGGTGGAAGGTGACCGCGTCGGCTCCGGGGCAGTGGCGCAGCACGCGGGCGGTCCAATCTTTCTGCCGGGCGTGGTAGGAGATGTGCGAGCCAACCACCGCAAACTGCGCCTCTGGAAAGGCAGCGCTCAGGGTGTCTATCCAGCGCTGGCAGGTCCTCCCGTAGTCTTCGGGCGTCGGATAGCGCAACTTCGGGAAGGGGATGTCGAAGTAGAGTTCGTTCCCCATTTCGATGTACTTCACGGGCATGCCCAGCGCCTCCGCCCGCCTTAGGTTTCGTAGCGCGTGGTCGAGGTCCTTGCTCAGCATGTTGAGCATAAAGAGAGGCGTCACCCCGGAGGCGCGGTGGACGATGGCGAGGTCGTCGAGGGTGTAGCGCTTTGGGGAGTCCCGCAGCTTGTTGCTTACCACCCACTTGATCATTAGGGAGTCCGGCACCGCGGCGTCGATCCACCCGCGGTCCCAGTCCCAGTAGTTGCCGAGAGTTCCGCCCGGGTAGCGGAGATGACCGAGCCTGAGCGTCTTGAAGGCGTCGAGTAGCGAGTCGTTCGTCCACGGGTGGTCAATTGACGTGAGGTTGCCATTGACGCCGACGCGGTCCGGCAAGAGGGCGACGGTGCGCGACGGGACGGCCACCAGTGGGTTTTGGCGAAAGCTGCACCCGCCCAAAGTCAGGAGCAGCAGTCCCGCTATGGCTAGGCTTCCGCCAAAACAGAGGCGATGTCGGTGATTGGCCATGAAGTATTCGTGGGGGCAGGTGCGCTAAAGGGGGACGTTGAACAAGGAGGTCGCATCCCACTGGCACTGGTGGTAGTGCTTGCCGGTATGCTCCTTGAGGCCGACGTCGAGCACATAATCATCGGTGACGGTGTCGAGGCGGATGGTGACGGTGTTCGCGCCGGGTACTAGCGACAGCTCGACGGCATAGCTGCTCGGCCAGCGCCGCCGAATCGGGGGCTGCTTCATGAGGCGTTCGCCATTGACCCACACCGAAGCCAGGGCTGTAGTCCCTAGGCAGAGCCACTTGCGCGCGGCAGTTTTGCTGAAGAGCTGACTCGTCAGGTACAGCGTCCGCTCGCCGCGCCCGCGGAAGTGATCGCCGAGTTCGATGGTCATCGAAGCAGGGTATATCACTTCGACCCCGTAGGGCCGACCCCCGCGGTTGTTGCCGAGTAGAAGCTCGTGGAGCGTGGCGTGGTCGACGAAGTCCTTGTCCGCCGTATTGGTCGAATCATGGTTCATGTACTGCACCGACGGCAACGAACTCATCCCGTGGTCGGGGTAGACTTTGTGCATCGGGATCAGCACCGGGTCGGCCTCGATGAAGGGTCCCACCAGTAGCCACCTGCCATAGTACGGTATGCCCTTCTGAAAGGTGTAGGACTTCCCGTCGGCAGTCACGCGGACCGTGTAGGCGTACTGCGGGACGCTAGGGAAGGCAGAAGCTTCGGTGTCTTGGAGTTGGATGCGCGAGGTCTGCTTTGCACCTGGGCCAACGCACACGGCACCGACTGTTTTGCCGAAAGGCCCCGCCTCTACCTCGAAGGCGAGATCGAGCGAAGCCGACGTGAAGTTCTCGAAGTGGCAGGCGAGCTGCGGTGCCTGGCCAGTAGCTCCATCCGGATACGTCTCGACGGTGGTGTGGAAGGCGAAGGGCCGCACAGGCGTCTGCGGCTTCGCGATGGCGCGACCGACTTCGCAGGTCCGTTGCGCTAGCCCCGTGATGGTAGTCGGCAGATCGAGGCCGACGATCTCCGCGCTGATGAGTAGCTCGTTGCCGACGCGTCGCCGCCACGTCTCCGGGATCTGCTCAAAGCCCCGCGTGATGCCCAGGATAGCCCCCGTGGTGGCCACGACACAGTCGCTATCGTGCCCGAGGTAAAGCGCCTCGATGATGCCGTCGAAGGCGCGCCCGGCGTAGAGGATGGACAGGATCGTAAAGCCGACATTCATCGGGGCCGAGGTAAAGTCGGCATCCCCGTACTTGCTTTTGATCTTGGCGGCCGTGGTCTCGAAGCCGTAAGCGTCGTACCAGGTCACGATTTGCCGCATCAGGCTCAGGCAGCCGCCACCCGCCGTTACGTACGCCATCGCCTGGCTCGAGGGCCTCGCGGGGCTCGTCGATGTAGAAGGCCAGCGCCGCGCAGGCGCTGAAGAGTTGTTCGGCCCCTACCGAAAAGCCGTCGTGGTCGAGTTGCGAGTCGATGCGCGCGAACTCGGCTGCCCGCGCCGGGTCGCCGGGGAAGAGCATCCCCCAGATCTCGCTGCGGATCGGCGAACCCATGCTTTCGCGCCAGTACCAGTTGTTGTGGCGGCCGCTGTCCGGGATGTCGAGCCCGAGGCTCAGGTTGCGGTAGGCGATGCCGTATTCGTTCCACGGGAACTCGACGTGCTTGAGCCAGTGCTCAGCGAAGTCGGCCTCGCGAATGTGGGCGCCCTTCTTGGCCACCATGTCGAGCCACAGCACCTGGAGGTCGAGGTCGTCATTGGCGAAGTTGCTCGCGAAGAGCTCGTCGCTCATCGCGATGCGGTTAAAGACCTTGAAGCCTTCGATTGGGGCCCCGAGGATGCCGCCGGCGCACTTGCCGACCCAGCCGCCCAACACCTTATCGTAGTAGGTCGCCTCGGAGATGCCCTCGTTCATGCAGGCAAGATGATGGCGTGGGAGGCAGGTCAGCAAAGCCGAGGAGGAAGCCTTTGTCCTGATTCGTAAGCCGGGAGAAGAATGGCGCCGGAGGAGCGCAATTCGGTAACCTAACCCAAGGCTGAGTTTTTATTCCAGACCGGGGGGTAAGTGCGAGGTCAGGAGGGGGCGACTTGCGCTAAAACCAATAAAAATAAGGGTTTTCGCTCCTGATTAAGAAATCGAAAGCGTCTTAGAGATAGCTCGCCGCAATATTGTTGCGCATCCACGACCCACCTCAACACAGCCACGTAGCCTCATGAAGACACCCCGACCCACTTTTACGCCGCGGCACTATGCAGCGAGCCTCGTCGTCTTACTCCTCCTGTGTGCTGCACCGCTGTTACACGCCCAAACCGTGAGCGGGACCGTTACCGGCGACGATGGCCTCGGTCTCATCGGGGCCACCGTCATCGAGGTCGGCACCGCCAATGGTACCCAGACCGACCTCGACGGCGGCTACACGCTACAGCTCACCAGCGCTACGCCCGTGCTGCGGTTTAGCTACGTCGGCTACCTTAGCCGCGAGGAGGCCGTTGGCGCGCGGCAGACGATAGACTTGGTTTTGTCGGAAGACGCCAAAACCCTGAGCGATGTCGTCGTGATCGGCTACGGCACGCAGACCCGAACTACTGTCTCCGGTGCCGTCGGAACGGTAGGTGCCGAGGCGCTGGAGGGTAGGCCGGTATCCAGCTTCCAATCTGCCTTGCAGGGTCAATTGCCCGGGCTCCAGATCACGAGCAACAGCGGCGCGCCGGGTGGCGCCTCCAACGTGCGCGTTCGTGGTACGGGCAGCATCACCGGTGGTAGCAACCCACTTTACGTGGTGGACGGCGTCATCATTAGCAATGGTGTCGGTATTGCGGGTGATCCCTTTTCGACCATCAACCCCTCCGACATCGCCTCGGTGACCGTGCTCAAGGATGCTTCGGCGGCAGCCATCTATGGCGCACGCGCTGCCAACGGGGTCATCATCATTACGACCAAGCGTGGCCGAGGCGGGGAGCCCCGCATCAATTTCAATACCTACGTCGGCACGCAGGGCGTCACCAACACCCTCGACCTCCTCAACGCCGAGCAGTACCGCACCGTCCGTAACAACGTAGCCGATAACTCCGGCGAGAAGCGGATCACCAACCTCGACGGCACCACCCTCGCCAGCGATACCGACTGGCAGGACGCCGTCTTCCAGAATGGACTTATCCAGAACTACGAACTGAGCGCCAGCGGCGGCAGCGACAAGATCAACTATTACACCTCCTTCGGGCACTACAACGAGGAGGGCACTATCATCGGCACAGGTCTGGAGCGCACCTCGCTGCGAACTCAATACCGATACCCGGCGTGGGCGCTTCAAGTTCGGCAACTCGCTGACTCGTGAGCCGCACTAAGGTCGAACGCGAATACGACGCGCAAGGGCTATCCATCTTAGCGTGGACGCTGCTGTCGCCGCCCACGGTGGCCATCCGGGACGCCAACAACATCGGGGGCTTCAGTGGGTCGACCACCGACGACGGAGACTTCCGGGTGCTCAACCCAGTGGCGGCGCAAAACCTCATCGACCGCAACGGTGTCACCAATCGTATCCTCGGGAGTGTCTTCGGCGAGTTGGAGATCGCCAATGGGCTCAACTACCGCGTCAACTTCGGCGCCGACGCCTCGTCGTTCCGCAACCGCACCTTCGCGCCCTTCTTCGACCTCGGTACCGGGGAGTCTGTACCGGGGCTCGACAACGGTGCGCAGGTGAGCGAGAATCTTGGCGACAACCTCTCGCTCCTGCTCGAGGAATACGCTCAACTTCCGGCGCAACTTCGGCGGCAACACCGTCGATTTACTCGGGGGCTACACCGTGCAGCGCGATCAGACCAGCGCCATCAGCGTGACCACGGTCGGGCAAAACATCAGTACGCAGCTGCCGGTCATCAGCGGCTCGGCCGTCTCGCCCTCGCCGCCGAGCGGCTTCCAGGTCGAGACCCGTACCGTGTCTTACATCGGGCGCCTGCTCTACGATTACAACGACAAGTACCTCGCGACCTTCAACTTCCGGCGCGACGGCTCATCGATCTTTACGCGGGAGAACTACTTCGATAATTTCTACTCGGGTTCGGTGGGTTGGGTGCTCAGCAACGAGTCGTTCCTCGCCGGCAACGAGACCATCAGTAGCCTGAAGCTCCGGGCCAGCTACGGCTTCCTGGGCAACGACCAGATCAACGAGACGGCTACCCTCGCGTTGCTCAACTCGGATGCGCGCTACATCTTCGGCAACGACCAGACCGTGGCGCCGGCCCTCGCGCCCGGCAGCCTGATCGCTAACCCGAACCTCAAGTGGGAGCGCCAACGCCAGTTCAACGTCGGGGTCGACGTCGGGCTGCTCGACAATCGACTCAACTTCACGGCCGACTACTTCGTCAAGACCTCCGAAGACCTACTGCTCAACTTTCCCCTTCCGAATGCGACGGGGTTTAGCAACATCTTCCTCAATGCGGCCGAGGTCCAGAATAGCGGACTTCGAATTGGCGCTCGCTTACAACGGTACGGCCGGTGAGTTCACCTATTCGGCGAGCGCCAACGCGGCCTTCCTCGACAATGAGGTGCTCAGCCTCACCGAGGGCCTCGACGCGATCGAGCGCAACTCGGACAACATCTTCACGGCGCGCAACCGCATCGAGCCGGGGCAGTCGCTGTTCGCCTTCTACGGCTACGAAACCGACGGCATCTACCAAAGCGCCGAGGAGATCGCGGCCGGTCCGACACCGTTCACCAACACCGCGCCGGGCGATTTGCGCTTCCGGGATGTCAACAACGATGGCAAGATCAGCGAGGACGACCGGACCTTCATCGGGGACGCCAACCAGGACCTGACCTACGGCTTCTCCCTCAATGTCGGGTACCGGGGCCTGAGCCTCGCGGCGCAGTTCCAGGGTGTGGCCGGCAATCAGATCTTCAACGAGACGAAGTACTACACGCAGTCCTACGTCCGGGTCGGCAATTCGACTACCGATGTGCTGAATGCCTGGACGCCCGAGAATCGAAGCACCACCCAGCCGCGGGCCGTCAACCCGACACTCAGCAACAATGACCTCGCGTCGAGCTTCTTCGTCGAGGACGGGAGCTACCTGCGGCTTAAAAACCTACAGCTCGGCTACCAACTCCAGCCCTCGGCGCTCACACGCGTGTCTGGCCTGTCCAGCGCTCGGCTCTACCTCGCGGCGCAAAACCTGCTCACGTTCACGAAGTACACCGGCTACGACCCGGAGGTCGGTGGCGGTGGCGGCTTCGGGTTCGACAATATCGGCTACCCGCAGTCGCGTCGCGTCACCGTCGGCCTCTCGGTCGGCTTCTAACGACTCCCTCCCTCTCTCTCCCATACCCGCTTACAATCCTATCACCATGACAGGGAAATTATCCAAACTCGTTACCGTCGCTTGCTGCCTCACCGCCTTCGCGACCCTCAGCTCCTGCGGGGCAGATTACCTCGACGACGCGGAAGTGTTTCGCGACTCGAGGCCGCCACCTTCTATCAGTCGCAAGAAGATGCCATCCTGGCCCTCAACGCGGCCTACACGCCATTGCAGTACCAGGGCGGGTTCCGGCGGTTCCCGTACCTGCTCGACTACATGAGCGGGGACCTCGACATTACTTCCGGCGGGCGACAACTCACCGACTACCCCGGGTTTAATTTCAACGCCGCCTCCCCGAACCTGATCCCGGCTACATGGAACGCGATGTTCGTTGGGATTAGCCGGGCCAACGTGGTGCTCTAGCGCGTCCCCGCCATCGAGTTCGCCGACGATGGTCTCAAGACGCGTGTTTTGGCGGAAGCCCACTTT
The DNA here is from genome assembly GCA_963837005.1 of Lewinellaceae bacterium. Classification (GTDB taxonomy): domain Bacteria; phylum Bacteroidota; class Bacteroidia; order Chitinophagales; family Saprospiraceae; genus CALDTK01. The sequence continues at coordinate 20,961 of CAWIMC010000016.1, read as the reverse complement.
CTACGCGGCCTGTACTACTTCCAGCTCGTGCGTCTCTACGGCGGCGTACCGATCTATCGCAACTCCTTCGACGGAGATCTGGCGGGTACTGGCTTCCGGCCTGCGCGGGGTACGGCAGCGGAAGTGTATGCGCTCATCGAGGAGGATTTCGAGATTGCCGCGACTGACTTGCCGCAGAAATATGGAGACGCCGATCTCGGTCGCGCTACCGCCGGGGCAGCACAAGCTTATCTCGGTCGGGCGCTGCTTTACCAGGAGAAATATGCGGATGCCGCGACGGCTTTGGCCCGAATCATAGCGGGTGACTTCGGGACGTACACCCTCGTTGATTTTGAGAAGAACTTCGACGCCGACAATGAAAACAATGCAGAGTCCATCTTTGAGGTACAGTTCCAGACCGGGATCGGGAATGGCTTCTCGGATGGGGACACCCGCCTCACGGCCGAGTCGAACTGGATCGCAACCGCGCTCAATCCCGGTCGCCAGCGCGCCTTCGCCAACGGGATCCCTTCGTTGGAGGTGGACGGCTTTTTTCGACAGTTCCCGGGGGATAGCCTGCGTCGCTTCCAGACGATTGTCCGCCCCGGCGACACCTGGGGCTCGTGGAGGCCGGTGGCCGCGAACCCGGTGACGGCCAATCAGTGGCAGGCCCGCACTGGGGAAGTGCCCGGGCGGCCGTTCACCGGCGTCCGGAAAGGGACTGAGGGGCCATTCCCGGTCGGCTTCGTGCAGTCGCCGCGCAACGCCCGCATCTTCCGGTTTGCCGAAGTGCTGTTGCTTTATGCAGAGGCCGAGAACGAGGCCAACGGTCCGACGGCAGCAGCCTACAGTGCCATCAACCGCGTGCGGACGCGGGCCAAGGTGCCAGCGCTACCGACTGGCCTCTCCAAGGATGATTTCTTCGCCAGGCTCGTCGAAGAACGGCCATTGCTGAGAGAGGTGAAAGTCGAGGCCGAAGTCGAAATCGAACAGTACCTCGCCGGTCTCATCAAGGCCATGGACGAGGAGCGGGTCTACGTCGACAGTGACCTCAACGAGAAGATGCTCGCCGATCACCTCGGCATCCCGAGCTACATCCTTTCACGGCTACTCAATGAGCGCATCGGGAAGAGCTTTAGCCTCTACATCAATGAGTACCGCGTCGGCGAGGCCCGCCGCCTCCTCAGAGAATGACCCCGACAAGGAGAAGACCAACTACGCCGTGGCACTGGAGAGTGGTTTCCGCTCGGAGTCGGTCTTCTACGTCAACTTCAAAAAATTGGTCGGCACGACGCCAGTGAAGTACCGGAAGAGCTGTATGATGCAGGGGGCGCTGGTGGTCGAGTAGTTCACGTGCACTCTCGTTGGCTATCGCTCCGCGACCTTCGGCACCGGCAGCTTGGCACCGACTTGCTCCCGCCAGACGGATAAGTCGCTCTGCATCCGCTCGGCCAGTTGTGGCTCCTCTAGGCTCAGGTCTATTTTCTCATATGGATCCTGGCGGAGGTCGAAGAGTTCTACCTCGCCGGTCTAGATTTTCGATCAGCTTGTACGGTTCGCGGCGCAGGGCGGAGCGCGGGCGCCCGCCCTGGTTGCTGAAGTGCGGGTAGTGCCAGTAGAGGTCGCGGTCGGGTGCGCGCTGGGTGGGATCTAGCAGGACGGCACTGAGGTCGGTACCATCGAAATTGGTCTCGGCCGTGTTCGTTTTGTCGATAAGGCCCAAGAGACTCGGGAAGAAATCGGTGGTGGTGATGACCGACTCGTTGACGACGCCACCTTCGCAGTGGCCCTTGTAGTAGGCGATCATCGGGACGCGTAGGCCGCCTTCGTACATGGTGCCCTTGCCGTTGCGGAGCGGCGCGTTGGAAGTAGGTTGCGGACCGGCCTCGCTCACCACTAAGCCCCCGTTGTCGGACACGAACACGATGAGTGTGTTGTCGAGCAGTCCGTTCTGGCGCAAGCTATTTATTATCTCTCCGACAGACACATCCATCGCCTCCAGCATCGCGCCGTATATGGGGTTGAACTCGCCTGGCTTCGGGTTGTCGCGGGCTTCGTACTCGGCCACCACGGCAGGGTCGGCCTGGAGTGGGAGGTGAACGGCGTAGTGGGTCACCATCAGGAAAAAGGTGCTGTCGCGGTGTCGTGTAATGTAGTCTACAGCCCCCGCGGTGATCTCGTCGGTGATGGCGGGTAACTGCTTCGCGCCGGTAGTATCGCCCGTGTGAAACCATTCATACGAATCGCCACGCGGCAGCAGACCGTAGTCCCAGCTTTCGGTGACGCTGAAGCCGTGGAAACGGGGGTCGGATTCGCCGAGTGAAGTGTTCTCGCCGAGGTGCCACTTGCCGATCAAGCCCGTAGCATAGCCCTCACCCCGGAGCGTCTCGGCGATGGTGACCTCTTCGAGGGGGAGCCTGTCGGCAAAACCGGCGGGGCGCACCGGGGAGTCGGCCACTTCCTTGGTGCCGTAGAGGTAGTTGGTCAGTCCGACGCGCGCCGGCGTGCGCCCGGTCAGCAGACTGGCGCGCGTCGGCGAACACACGTGACAGGCGGCATAGGCGTGGTCGAAGCGGACGCCATTGGCGGCTAGAGCGTCCAGGTTTGGCGTACGGAAGTAGGTGTTGCCGTAGCAGCCGAGGTCGGCCCACCCGAGGTCGTCCGCTACGATGATGAGAATGTTGGGTCGCGGGTCGGCGGCGCGAGAAGCGCCGGTAGTCGCTGGGGAATCGCTGCCACAGCCGACCATCAGCACCCCGACGGCCACGAGTGCGCACCAGCGCCCGGCACGCGGTAGGTGCGCGCTCGGATCGAGTATTGCCTGGCGAGGGTGGGAGGGCATGTGGGACGGGTTTTGGCGAAACCTACGGGCGCGGAGTGCCGCACGCAAACAGCAGCAATCTCAGCCTTGAACCCCTATAAATACTGCCGTTTCGAGAATCAAGAGAGAAGATCGAGGAAATGCATCGACTTTCCAGCCTCTATTCCAACCGCCTGTGACCGACCAACTGCCCGCCGCCCCCAGCTCGCTGTCCGAACAGCTCGCCGACATCAACGAGTACGAGCGCGAGCGCGTGCCGGAGCGCGCCGTGAAGGGCTTCCGGAGCTTCGTGGGGATGGTGGCCGGCGAGCACATCGCCGGCACGGAGTTCGTCATCGGGCCGCTGTTCGTGCTGCACGGCGCGGGCGCATCTGATGTGCTGTGGGGACTGCTGCTCGGCAACATCCTCGCGACCCTGAGTTGGACCCTAGTATGCGCCCCGGCGGCTGTGAAGACGCGACTCACCAATTTTTTCCAACTCGAAAAGATTAGCGGTGTGACGCTGGTGACGGTCTACAACCTCGTCAACGGGCTGCTGTACTGCGTGGCGGCGGCGGCCATGATCGGGGTGAGTGCCTCCGCGATTGGTCTGCTGCTCAGTATTGAGGGTCCGGGCCTCGGCGACCTCTACCCAACCAGCATCGCTTGGGTACTCGTCGTCGTGGCGATCGGCGCGGTCATCGTGGTGGTATCGACGTTCGGATTCGACCGTGTGAGCAAGTTCGCCAACGTCTTCGCGCCGTGGATGCCGCTGGTGTTCCTCGCGTCCGGTATCGCCGTGCTGCCGAGCCTCGGAGTGACCTCGGTGAGCGACTTCTGGGAGGCGGCCGAGACGCGGATCTGGACGGGTGTGCCGGCCGCCGGGCAGAGCAAGTACACCTTCTGGCATATCCTCGTGTTTGCGTGGTTGTGCAACTCGTCGATGCACCTCGGGCTCGGCGACATGACCATCTACCGGTACGCGCGCCACCGAGCTACGGACTGGCCTCGGCGTTCGGGATGTTTATTGGGCACGGCATGGCGTGGATCGCCTCGGGCATCCTGTGTGCCGTGGCGCTCGAGGCCGGCAACGCCAACCCGAGTCCCGGGGAGATTGCGTTTATGGGGGCCGGGCTAGCGGGTGCCATCTGCGTGGTGGTAGCTGGGTGGACCACGGCCAATCCGACGCTCTACCGCTCGGGCTTGGCCGTGCAGGGCGTCTTCCCGAATTCCAAGCGTTGGAAGATCACGCTGGCCGTCGGCGCGGTGTCTATTTTGCTGGCGTGCTCGCCAGCGATCATCTTGAAGCTCGACCAATTCCTAGGGCTATATGCGCTGGTGGCGACGCCAGTAGGGGCTGTACTCTTGGTGGACATCTACCTCTTCCCGCGCCTCGGGTTGACCTCCAATCTGGCCTCGGCTCAGGGCCTGCGGCTCAACTGGTCTGTGCTGGCCTGCTGGGTAGTGACGGTGGCGGCCTGCTACGGGCTGTACATATGGTTTGAGGCTGACTTCTACTTCTTCATGGCGCTGCCGGGCTGGGTGCTCGGCGGCCTTACGTACTTACTGTTCGCAACGCTCCAGCAGCGGTTCGGACTGTTTTCCCGAAAGGGTACCCCCCTCCAAATCTCCCACGCATGAACCGGTATCGCTTCCTCCAGGGCCTGTCTTACCTCGGGCTCCTACTGACCATCGTACCGGGCATCCTCGTCTTTGCGGGGTTGCTGGACCTGCCGGCGTACAAGTCGTGGATGCTGGCGGGTACAGTGATTTACTTCGTCACCGCCCCCTGGTGGATCAATCGCGAGGCATGAGGCGCGTCGTGTACATCGCGGGCCTACTGCTCGTTACGGTGGTCACTACCCTGGTTTCGTGCGGGCGGACGCCGTCGGAGGAGGCTTTCGCCAAAACCCGCGAGACGTCTGCACCTAATGTCGCGGCCCCACGCCCCAATATCCTCTTCCTCCTCACCGACGACCAGGGCATCGGCGACCTCAGCCTCCACGGTAACGACAGTATCCGAACCCCGAATCTCGACGCCCTAATGCTGAGCGGTGCCCGCTTCGACCGCTTTTACGTGGACCCGGTGTGTGCGCCCTCCCGCGCCAGCTTCCTGAGCGGGAAGTACGCCGCGCGCACCGGGGCCATCTACGTGACGCGCCGCCGCGAGACGATGGACGCTAACGTCACTACCCTTGCCGAATACCTAAAAAGCGCCGGCTACCGGACGGGGATGTTCGGGAAGTGGCACAACGGGGCGACCTTTCCGTACCACCCGGCCGCGCAGGGCTTTGAGGAGTTTCTAGGCTTCACGATGGGGCACTTTAATGACTACTTCAATGGAGTCTTGCAGGACGAGCTAGACCGGCCCGTGCCCTTCAGTGGCGACCTTACGGACATCCTTACCGACAGTGCAGCTACATGGATGACGGGTGGTAGCCTAGGCCCCCACGGCGCCAACAATAAGCCCTTCTTCGCGATGCTGGCCTACCAAGGTCCGCATACGCCCGTCCAGGTAGCGGAAGACCATTGGGCCGAGGTGCGGAAACGCGGTTTGACGCCGTACAACACCGGTATCTACGCGATGGTAGAGAGCCTCGACGAGCAGGTGGGACGGCTGCTCGATCGCCTGCGGGCCAGCGGACAACTCGACAACACGATCGTCGTCTACGCCTCCGACAATGGCCCGAACGGCGATCGCTATCGCATGGGCCTGCGGGGCATCAAGACCGACATCGACGAGGGCGGCGTACGCTCTCCGTTCGTGATCCGACTACCGGGTGCCGACCCGGCCAACGGTCAACGCTTCGCGACACCGGCCGCCCACATCGACCTCCTGCCGACGGTGCTGGACTACCTCGATTTGCCCGTCCCCGATGACCTCGATGGCCGCAGCCTCTTGCCCGTGCTCCGCGGCGATGGCCTCCCACACCGCTACCTCTACACCTTCCGGCAGGCCTTCGTCTTCGACGCGCAGCACGGGAGCATGCGCGACAGCCATTACCTGTACGTGTCCAGACCAACTGGCGCGGAACTGTACGACTTGATCGCTGATCCCGGTCAGGCGCGGGATTTAGCCGCCGCTGATCCTGGCCGTATAGCGCAGTTGCGGGCGTCCTATGAAGCGGTGGCGAGAGGCGTACACGACGAATCGCTGGTTGCCCCGCCCATCGACCTGAGTGCCGGCCCGGGTGTCATCACGCTCGCCGCGCACGAGGGGACACCGGGGAAGGGCAATGGCTTTTCGGCGCGGGGTGGTTTCGCGAACGACTACGTGGTGGATGCAAGCGGGGAGGATGTGCTATCGTGGCCTATTGTCGTGCGCGAGTCCGGAGCGTATGCCCTCACGCTGCGCTACGGCCTCTCAGGAACGACCGCGCGCGAGGTAGGCATCCACATAGACGGTGGCTCGGCGCAGCAGCTAGTGCTTCCCGCGGTCGAGGCGCGGCGCCTCCCGGTAGCCGATCGCATCGACGACCGGCACACCTGGCCTTATGCCTGGGCGGAGGCGAGGATCGCGAAGCTCACCCTTACGCAGGGCGCCACTCGTCTTCGGGTGTCCGCGCCAGCCGGTACTGGGCTAACGATAAAGGAGGTGTTGCTGACTCGATTGAAGCCGTGACGCCGCGGGGGGATATGGCTGGCGTGGTGCAGCTGGGCCCCGTGATTATGAGTAGTTCAGCGGTAGCTGTACCTCGCATGTCCCCTGAATCACAGGATTAGCGCTTCGCGGGTCGGCTGTTTCGCTGAAAACTGCCACCCCCAATCAGCCTGTCGGTAGCCTTTCGTGATTCGACAACAAAGAATCACGAGTTCAACTCCTGAGCGGGTCAATTACCGAGGCCCGGCTGGCCGTCGTTGGACATCAGCGCCGATACCTTGGGTTCACTCCCAGGTGAAGTGGGGCAGTGGCTATGTATGACTAGCCTCGCTGGACTTACCCGGGCTTGTATAGGTGAAGCCCCCCAGATGCGACATCCACTTTTAAAGCAGTTCCCCGCCTACTATCAGGCGCGAGCGGCTTGCAGTGCGCGACTCAATCGCTGACTACGTTGAGGCGATACACCTCATTAAGTTTTTGCCGATCGACTTTGGGGAAGCAGGGCTGGTGTTCGTGCCCATGCCCGGCGCGCGCCGGTGGTTCTACCGTGAACGGGCAGCCGCTCCGGGGCGGAGGACACGAGCGCCCCTACAGCTTCACCAGGCGCCCGACGAAGCCATTCTCCAGCGTGCGCACCGCCTAAAGGCCAGCCGAGATGCCGTCCAAAGTCACACTACCGTCGCCGTTGACCGACTAGTTGGATGTCGTGGCCGTAGGCACATCCTCTAGTCCAAACGCTACTTAGCCGCCGGCATCCGCCTAGACCTTTTTCAACAAGTGCAAGAGTTCCTGAACATGAAGCAAATCTCGTGCAAAGACTCCGCCGCCGCCGGACGGAGTTTTGGCGAAAGCCTTCTGGCTAAAGTGCTCGGCGCAGATGCCGACGTATGAACGTGCGGGTGAGCGAAGCAGTGGAATTTGGGTTGGGGCCAGGCTGCGTCCCGGTGTTAAGGTGGGTGCCCGTAAACGAGTACGTAGATTTGAATGGGCGGATTGAATTATCAAGTTCTAACGATGCGCAGCTTCGACTAAATTAGGCGACTTGTATAAGCCGTCACAGTATAAGCAATCGCATCCTCCACCTCTTGCGGCGTAAGCTTGCAAAGCCTGGTGATCATGTCCACCGACTCCCCGCCGCTCATCTAGGGCAGATACTCAGCCTCTAGTCTGGTATCCTGCACGTTTGGAGCGTCGAAGCACTTTTGGAAATCGATCACGGTCGAACCACTTTCGGTCGTACATGAAGGTGGCGCCCTGCATGAACCTGGCGAACGGTTCGACCTCGCTCCCCACCGACTTCATGTGCTCGAAGGCCGTCTGTTGGCCCTCCGGCGCCCTCTTGAAGCGCGCGTACATCGTCTTCGGGTCGGCGTCTTTGAAGTGGCTCCACCGCAGGTGCTGCTAGTCGGCGGCGAACACCGGGTGCTCGATGTCCTCGCCGAGGGCGTTGGCCTGGGCCTCCTTGCCGGTCTGCACCTCGTCGAGTCCGCGGAGGAGGAGCAGGTAGGTAAACTGCTCGATGACGGTGAGGGGGTTGGAGATGCCGCCGGTCCAGAAGGCATTCCAGACGGCGTCGACTTGGGATTTGAAGGGGGCGGGGAGCAAAGTGTTGAAGGGGGAAGGGTGAGGTGTTGAAGGAAGGGTCGAAGGCGAGAAGGGTGGAAGGTGGGCTTTGGGGGCGTGTCCCCGACGGTCAACAGTCGCCGAATAAACTCAGGGCTACAGCGTGCGTGGCGCGGATGTAGGCTCCCCTGCTACTGCTCCCGCGCCTGCTGCTTATATACTAACAATCGCTAAGTGTGAGCCCGTCTCCGGAGCGGGTGAATTGCCGCGGCCTAGTCTGTTGCCGAGTGGCTGCCGCGACGATACCTTGGACGAGATCCCAGGAGAAAAGAGAGAGGCCAAGGACGCTGTGGCGCTTTGGAAGCGATCGCGAAATAGGTCGCCCCGTGTGCTTCAACGCACGGCTGAATCTGGGTTTTGCACACTTCAAAGCTTCCCAGATGCACTACCACAATCTAGAAACTTGCTCGTCCGTCGTCCGGAGCGAGCGCCTGCCCGTCTGTGGGGCACTCGCGGACTATGTAGCGGCTATTTATCGCGTGAACCTGCCCGCGCCCCCCCGGGGCACCAAGCTCGCGCTCGTCCCGGTGCCGGGCGCGCGACAGTGGTTCTACCGCGAGGGGACGACCTCGCTCGGGCGGGGCGCCCGTACGTCGCTGCGGGCCTTCCTAAGCGGTCCGCAGCGACGAGCGATGTGCGTTCCGGCCCTGCAGCGGCAGGAACGGCTGGTGTTGGTGGTCTATAGGCCCGGCGTGCTCTATCGCCTCACGGGTGTACCGCAGCGCCGGCTCATCGGTGTCTGTGCGCCGGCGGGGGAGGTGCTCGGCGGGGCGGGATTGCCGTGTTTGACGGTGTACGCTGGCGATGACCTCGGCGATGGACCCCGCGGGATGCTTCGATCGGTGGAGGCCTACGCCCTTGGACTCCGAGAGTGGCTGGCGCCACCGATGGCGTTCGATGCCGCCGTGGCGCGGATCGCCACTGCGGCACCCCATGACTGTCTCTGTGTCGGGGAACTCGCCGACGCTTGCTACATGGGGCTACGGCAATTTGAGCGAACGTGTCTGTTGCGGCTGGGCCTCTCCCCGAAGGTGTTCCTGAGGCTCACGCGCTTCGCGACCGCCGTGCGGATGAAGCGCGACGAACCCGCCGCCCGTTGGGGCGACGTGGCGTTTCGGTGTGGGTACTTCGACCAGATGCACTTCATCCACGACTTCAAGGCCTTTACGGGTTCGGTGCCGAGCGCCCTGCTGAGCGCGGGCGACGGTGGGTGGTGCGTGTTCCGCGATCGCGCCGGCGTGCCGGAGCGGGTGATGCGAGAGGCGGCGCTCGCATGATGTCGTTTTCTTACTATATGTCGGCTACTGGCCCTCGGTAGGTTTGCCGCACACTTCAACCAATTACCTCAACCCAACCCAGACTCATGGCCACTAAAACATTACCGGCACTCCCGAACGGCAGCGCCAAAAACCAACACACCGAACACGCCGGAAGCGAAGGCACGAGTGCCGAGACGAACGGGAAGTCCCAAAGCAACGTCGCCGACGGCGGCAAGGACGATGCTTCCGCCACGCAGTACGAGAAAGTCGACGGGCTCGACTTCAACATCGAAGACCTCGACGAGGTCGTCGGGAACGAAAGCGCCGAATCAGGCGAAAGCAACGGCGCGGACACCGAATTCGAAACCGGTTTCGCGGGCGAAGTCCAGGATGCCGGCCCGGGCGACGGCCCCGTACTCGACGCCATCTACGGCTCCTATCCCGAGCTACTCGACGAGATGCAGACCGAGGTCATCATCGGTGCCGACAACCGCATCCGCGTCGCACGGTACGACCAACTACCCGTGGCGCGCGATCTGCGCCCTCAAGATCACGGCCGCCAACGGGCGGCATTACATCGGAACCGGTTGGCTCGTGAGCGCCCGCACCGTCATTACGGCCGGGCACTGCCTCTACATGCACGCGGCCGGCGGGTGGGTACGGTCCATCGAGGTCATCCCCGGCCAGAACGACTCGCAGAGCCCATTCGGGACCTTTACGGGTACGAACTTCAGGAGTACCGCCGGCTGGGTCCGCAGCAAGAACCGCAACAACGACTACGGCGCCATCATCCTCCCCGCGAACAGCCGCCCCGGCGCGAGGACCGGCTACTTTGGGTTCGGAACCAGGAGCGACGCTTTCCTGCGGGCCTCGGCGCTCAATCTCTCCGGCTATCCGGGCGACAAGGGCGGTCGCCAACAGTGGTTCATGGCGCAGCGGCCGACGCATGTATCCCCGCGGGTGATTACGTACAATATCGATACGTTCGGCGGCCAGAGCGGCGCACCGGTCTGGGTACTCCAGAACGGGAGGCGCTACGGCGTCGGCATCCACACCAATGGTCACCGGTCCGGCAACTCGGCCACGCGCATCGAGTCTAACGTCTACAAGAACATCGCCGCCTGGAAGAAACAGGGGCTGTAGGCCGAGCCTGATCCTCCCCCGGGCGCCGCCCGCTTCGGTATCGACATTCGCAATGGCCCTCTCGTCACACGGGGGGCCGTTGTGTTGTTGTATCCACTCGCTAGTCAATCCCCTTTGCAGATGTTGATCCGAATCACAGACGACGCCCGGCGCCCTATCTCGGGGGCGGTCGTGACCGTAGCCTCCGAAGTTGCCGAACTGCCGGAGATCGGTTACGTGACCGATGCGGCGGGGGAGATCGAAGTGCCGATCCCGGCCAGTGGCGTTTACGCATTTGTGGTCTCGGCCCCGGAGGGGGGCCAGCAGGTCCGCGTCCACCTCGAGGCAGGTGCGCCGAGGCAGACGGTAGTGCTCGGCGGCGATAGCCTACGCGGGCAAGGTCCGGCGGCGCGCTCGAGTATCGAAGGCCCCGGTCGTTCTCGCGACCACGCGAATGAACGCGGTTCCGCGTCTGCCGAGGAACCGGATGATGTTCTCGGGTCGGAAGGCTGGGAGGGGGCGTGAGGGGTAGCTGAAGGATTCATTCGGGCCGCTGGTGAACGTATTCAACGCTTTAGCCGAACTCTTCACAACTATACATTCCATGAATAATGAATAGTTGGCAGGCGCGGGCTCGGCAACATCGACTCATCCCTACAACTTCACCACCCGCCCTACAATTCCTCCGTCCACCGTCCGCACCGCATACAGTCCTGCCGCCACGCCACCCAGCAACATCCCGCCATCGCTCTCGACGGCGAGTCCGAATCGCTGGCCCAGGGCATTCGTGAGCTGCACTACTGCCGGTAGCTCCCCATTTTCGACTCGCAACCATACTTGATCACCCGCCGGATTAGGGTAGATGGTGTAGCGGGTTTTGGCGAAAGCCACCTCGCTGGTGGTACTCGTGATGTTCGCGTTGGTGCGACCGAAGGTGGGCTGCATGGCCCCGAAGGCGCCGGTGCCGGTGGGGAAGCGGCCGTAGCTAATGTCGGTGGTCTGGGGGCCGAAGATGATCTCGTCGACGACAGTGCCGGCGGCGTTGACGAGGTAGATGGCCTCGCCGCTGGCGGAGAGCTTGAAGGAGGCGTGGAGGCCGGTCTGGCTGCCGTCCTCGTCGGCCCAGACGATGAGGTAGCCGCCCGGGGCAATGGTGGTGCCGGCGGGGAAAGACCACTTCGTGAGTTTGGTGACGTCGTCGGTGAGGGTGTAGCCGGTGAGGTCGACGGCGGTGGCGGTGGTGTTGAACAGCTCGATCCAGTCGTCGAACTCGCCGTCCTGGTCGGCCTGCGTCGTCGTGTTGGAGGCCATAAATTCGTTGATGACCACGCTGTTGGCGGTCGCGCTGGTGGCCGTCAAGGTGTAGAACTCGTGCGCGGCGCGGGCGGGGTCGAACTGGCCGGCGGAGGCGTTTTCTGCGTAGAGGTAGTACTCCGTGGCGGTGGAGGTGGGCACGAAGGCGACGCCATAAACACCGTCATTGGCGGCCCCGTCGCCGTGGGCGCCGTCGTCGAGCATCGCCACTTTCGTGAAAACGCTGTACGGCGTGGTGCGGTAGGCGAGCGTCACGGAGGTGGCGCCGGTGGCCTGGGTCGTGAGGAACGAGCGACTGGCCGAGCGTCGGGGCGGCGGAGGTTTGGAGGGCGGCTATCGTCGGGGCGGTCGCCTTGAAGTCGGTAAGGTTGAGTAAGTAAGTCGCGCGACCGGCCATCAAATTGACGATCCCGGACGTCGTCTCGCCGCGGGGCCCGCCACCGCTCGTGACGTCGGAGGTGAGGTTGGACACGAAGTTGGCGTAGGTGTAGAACTTGTTGGGGTCGGCCTGGACGCTCGCGTCGATGAGGGTCTGGAGGGTTTTGCCGGTGGTTTGGTAGGTGCCGCTGGTGAAGTTTTCGGTGAGGATCGTCTTGCAGTGCGCGATGTACATCCGGCGGTAAATTGGGTCGGCGAGCAGCTTTGAGATGAGCGGGTACTTGGCGTCGGTGAGGTGGAGCAGCGGTGACATCTGCTGCGCGGCGGCGGTGTTGGCGAGATTGCCGGAGCCGGTCATCGCGAAGCGCCCGAAGCTCTCGTTGAGGTCCCAGACCACGGTCCGGAAGCGGCGATCGTCCCCGCGGTAGAGGTAGTAGTTCTGCGCGAAGGCCCCGATGTAGCTGTCGAGGTTGACGAGCACGTTGTCGAAGGCCAGCATCCACAGCGCGCGGTCGACGTCGAGGATTTGCTCGATGGCCGCGGTGTGGTTGCTGAGCGTATCGCAGAGGTCGATGAGTTCGCCCCAGCCGGCGTCGCTGTTGAGTTCGTAGGCGTCGTAATACTCGACGCTGTCGGGGCCGAGGTAGGTGAGGTTGGGCAGGTCGGTGGTGCCCTGGCCGGCGCCGTCGACGGGGTTACACTTCACGAAAGTGTTGTCCTTGGAGCCGAAGAACGTTTTGACGAAAGTCTTCCCGATGGACTCGGAGTTGCTGTACAGTCCGATGAGGGTGCCGTTGACGTACACGTTGGCGAAGTTGCTCTGCGGGACCGTCATGTACCGCCGCGCGATCTGGTAGCTGAGCACCTCGCGCAGGAAGCTCGGGTCCTTGGCGGCGTTGCTGAGTTTGATGTCCTTGTAGCCCTGGTGGTCCTGCTCTTTGTAGGTATCGAGTTCGATGTGGAAGGGGTTCTTGGCCTGGCGCGCGTCGTAGGTGCTGTTGCCCTTGTACTTGACGCCGACCGAGTCGTAAGTCGTCCCGTCGATGGTGACGGAGCGGGCCATGAGGTAGTCCTCGGCGCCGGCCTTCTGGGCGTCGAGGAGGGCGTCCCAGTTGCTCTCGGCAAATACGATCTCGATCTTGTGGACCGTCCCGAGATCGTAAAAGGTTTGGGCGGGGAGGGTGGCCGCACAACAGGCGGCGAGGAGAGTAGAGATTATGCGCATTGGGGATTAGACGACATCGGGTTTGTTGATCCTTCGCTGGGGGCGAATTTTTTTTGAGGCCGTTCGGCAAAACAGTTTAGGAGGTGATTGATTCGCTTTGAGAGCGCTGCTGTGGGCCAGAGGGCGCACTCGCGGAGCGAGCCAAACGCGCCCGCTACTTGTCGTAATGAAAGCGACACGAATACACCTCACACACCTGATCATCCCCTGCCCCTGTGATTCTATAGACCAATCGATGATCTTTCCTAATCCTTCGCGACCAATACCCCGATAGGCCAAACCGCAACGCTTCCCGGCTTCCCGATTCCCTCGAATGGGGTTTCTTGAATCGAATTAAGCAGACTCTTGATCTTTTCGATGATCTTTTGATCCTTTTTTCTCCAGTAAGCGATGTGATCAGCGGCTTCTGCGGAGTACACGATCTTCATGTAGAGTAAATAGCTACAACTCGATCTCTACGAACTCTCCCCGCTCACCCTGCGCCAGGGAGCGCGCCAGGCTTTCCCTGTTAGACGCGGTGGACAACAAGTGGTCTGTCTCCATAAAGGAGTTGTAGGTACCTATGGACATGACGACCACGGCATCCTCCTCGTCGGTGTTCCTCGGGATGATGAGCGTGTCGTCGTTCTGGGTGACCGCGTCGAGGAAGTGGCGCATTTTGGCTCGGAACACGGAGGCGGTGATGGACTTCATGGTAGTGGTTGGATGGCGAATGTACAACTTTCTGTACATGCGGCGTTTGACTCGCTCTGCGAGCGCCGCTTTCATGGTCGGGGGCGCACTCGCGGAGCGAGCCAACGCACCCATTATTCAGAAAGCAATGTTAGTCAAATTTTGACTAGCTTCGCTTTCTGAATAGCCCCCATGCCCCGCTTCCCCAACTACACCATCGGCGACGCCATTCACGTCAACCTTAACCCGGAGGCTAGTGTAATCCGCATTCAACGCTACCCCGGCGAAGCGCGCGATTTCGATGTGATCGTGCAATCCCCCCGCTTGGATGTCCTGGCGGCACGGGAGTTACAACGGCGCCACCCAGATGGAAACGGTCTAGTCAACTACTACGCTTCCAGTACCATTGCAGGCCGGGAGTTGATGAGGGCCGAGCGGCTGATGTACGTTACCGAAGAGCAAAACCTCTTCCTCGTCGACGAAAACGATCTCTACATATGGATCGAGCAGCCGCAGAAGCGGCGGCCAGCTCCGAAAAAGGAAGGCGGGCAATTGTCCCTCGGCAAGCGCGACTTGCAGGTCCTTTTTGTCCTCCTTGTCTATCCTATGGTAGCGTCCGAGTCTCAAACTGAGATCGCTAATCTCGCCAGTGTGAGCCAAGCGACCGCCAGTCGGGCCATACGTAGTCTCGAAGCCCACGCCCGGACCTCCATCACGAGCAATGACTGGCGGGGGATGAGGGAGGAGTATTCGGTCTACTGGGCCGAGCGGTACCTCGAGAAGCTCCGTCCGAAGCTGGCCACACAGCGGTACCGACGCCTTGGTAGCGAATCTCCCGCTCTACAACTTGCGGTCGGCTACGAGCGGTCGGGTGCCGCTGCCCTGGTATACAAGCAAGAGCTACTTGCCAACGCAGACATCACCGAGCTATATGGTCCACCGCATGATTTCGAGGCGCTCCGGCGCTCCCATCTCTTTCCAGATGCGGAGGGCAACGTGATCGTCCGGGACAGATTTTGGCGAGGAAAGCCGGCTTCGGTCGTTCCGGAGTTGCTCATCTACGCGGACCTTATTGCAACCGGGGACCCGCGCGACCAGGAAGCGGCTCGGGTTGTGCTCGAACAGTTCGTAAGCAACCCATAACCCTAGCGATGACAGATTACATCTATAGTTGGCTAGAGGAAGCGATGGCTGCCGTAAGTCCGGTTTTGGCGAAAGCCGGCGTCGAATTCTTCATCGTGGGCGCTGTTGCCAGGGATTTATGGCTACACCAACACGACGCTAGTCTGGGACGCACGACCCTCGATGTGGACCTTGCCTTGTATGTGCAGTCGATTCAGCAGTTTGAATCGGTCAAGCGAGCGCTGGCGGATCTTCCCGACCACAGCGTCGTGTCCACCAATCCTTTGCGTATCGTCGTGGGCAACCGCTACGCCATCGATCTCCTACCGTTCTCCGACTTCGACGAGTACGCAAGCGGCTCTACCATAGCTACCCTCGCCGGGGTGAGCGTCGACCTGGTAAGTTTTAGCGAAAGCTGGAAACACGGCACCGAGACACGCGAATTAGGCGGACAGACTTACCGAGCGCTTAGTATGCCGGCGTTTGTCCTTGCAAAACTCACCGCCCTTCTCGCCAAACCCGAATCTCGCCTCAGCAAGGATCTCGGCGACATCATAGCCGTGATGGACGCTTACGCAAAACTCGAGACCGAGTACGTGCTCGAACACTCGGACGATATCTGGGACGGAGAGGCGATCTACGAAGAAGTGGCCGGCATAAACTTCGGAAGGCGTGTGGGACGATTAGCCGTACGCAACCCTTACCTCCGAAACCAAGTAGACAAAGCTTTGGTCATCGTCGCGACCGTATCCCCAGGAAGCCTACGTAACGCCTTGTCCACCAAAGTGCCGCTCGAGCATGGCCGTGGACTAATCTCACAGCTTATCCGCGGGATACGCCTTGCAGACACAGCGCAAACGCCGTAATCCCCCATGCCCACCCCCCACCACGCCACCTACCTCGCGCACCGCCTTGCCGCCACTGGCACGGCCGGCGACATCGACGCGCTCTCGCGCTCGATCAGTCGCTCGCGCGTCGACCTCAATCCGCACCAGGTGGACGCGGCGCTCGCGGCCCTGCACTCACCGCTGTCCAAAGGGATTATCCTGGCGGATGAGGTCGGGCTCGGCAAAACCATCGAGGCGGGAATCGTCATGACCCAAGGCTGGGCCGAGGGCGGCGCCGTATGCTGCTCATCGTGCCGGCCACTTTGCGCAAGCAGTGGCAGACCGAGCTCACGGAGAAGTTCGGATTGCCGTCGGTGATCCTCGACGGACCCGCCATTAAGGCCGCCGAACGAGCGAATGCTTTTGAGCGCAACGCGCCCGCCATCGTGATCGGGAGCTACGACCTCGCGAGCCGCCACGAGGATCTCGTGCGCGCGGTGCCCTGGGACTTGGTCATCATCGACGAGGCCCACCGCCTTCGCAACGTCTGGCGGCAGGATTCCAAGATGGCCGCCAACATCCGCGCGGCGACGAAGGGGCGGCGGAAGTTGCTCCTCACGGCGACGCCGCTCCAAAACAACCTGCTCAAGCTCTACGGCTTGCTGACGTCATCGACGATCAGGTGTTTCGGCTCCGTGGAGGCGTTCCGCGAGCAGTTCGTCGGCCAGGGGACCACGGACCTCGGCTACCAAACCCTTCGTGATCGTCTCCAGCCCTTCGTCGCGCGGACACTGCGGCGGCAGGTGCGGGGCTTCGTCAACTTCACAGAGCGCACGGCCCTCACGGTCGACTTCGAGCTCACGGCGCCCGAGCAGGCGCTGTACGACGGCGTCACGGACCTGTTGCGGACGCCCGAACTCCACGCTTTACCGAGTGGCCAGCGCGCACTCATGACGCTGGTTTTGCGGAAGCTCCTCGCCTCTAGCACCTTTGCCATCGCGTCTACACTGCACCGCCTCGCCGATCGCGCCCGGCAGCGGCGACTCGACGAGGGCAGCGGGACGGGGGCGGGCGCCACGCGCCACGTGCTCAAGGACTACGAATCCGAGGACGAGGTCATCGAAGAGCTGGATGAGTTGATCGGCGAGGCGGATCATCCGGCGTGGAGGTCGGCGGACGAGTACCGCGAGATCAAGCGTCTGGCTACCCTCGCCGAGGGCATTACCAGCAATGCGAAGGGCGAGGCACTCGTGCAGGGTTTGCAGGAGGCTTTCGCCAAAACCACCCACACCGGGGCCGCTAGTAAGGCGGTCATCTTCACGGAGTCGAAGAAGACGCAAGCCTACCTCTACGACAAACTGAGTGCCGAGGGCTACGCGCAACAGATTGTGTGCATCAACGGGGACAATCGCGGCTACGGCGCCCCGGAGATATTTCTAGGCCTGGCTCGACCGCCACGCCGACACCGACCGCATCTCCGGCGCCCGCTCGGCCGACATCAAGGCGGCCCTCGTGGAGGAGTTCCGCGAGCGCGCCACGCTGCTCATCGCCACCGAGTCCGCCGCCGAAGGGGTCAACCTGCAGTTTTGTTCCTTGCTTATCAACTACGACCTGCCGTGGAACCCGCAGCGCGTCGAGCAGCGCATCGGTCGCGTACACCGCTACGGCCAGGCCCACGACGTGCTGATTCTCAACTTCCTCAACACCGGCAACGCCGCCGATAAGCGCGTTCACGAATTACTGTCGAGCAAGTTCCAGCTCTTCGACGGCGTGTTCGGTTCTAGCGATGAGGTGCTGGGCGCCCTAGAGTCTGGCGTCGACTTGAGAAAGCACGCCATCGCCGGCATTCTCCAAACCACCCGCAGTGGCGAGGAGATCGAACCTGCCTTCGACGCCCTCCAGGCCGAACTCGACGAGGTGATTCGTACGCGGATGGACGCGACGCGCACGGCTGTCCTCGATCATCTAGACGACGCGGTGGCCAGACTCCAGGTTCACCGCGAGCGGGCGGATCAGGCATTGGACGCGCGTCAACGACTGCTACTGCGTTTTACGAAAGTGGCCGCACCGCCCGCGCAAGTGAGCTTCGTCCCAGATGCGGCGGTCTTTCGGTATACCGGCTCAGCCGCTCCGAAGGGCACGTACCACCTCGACTGGCGGGAGGCCGAGGCACAGGGCGGGCACTTCTGCCCGCGAAGACGTTCCGCTGGCGAGGCACCTGATTGAAAGCGCTAAAGCCGCGGCGCTGCCGGCAGGTACATTCCAATTGGATCTACAGCAGCGCCCGAAAACCTATCGCTGCTCAGCGGCTACGTCGGTCGCGCCGGGTGGATCGCCTGCGAGCTGCTCCAGGTCGACGGCGCGAGCAAAGAGGAGTTCGTGCTCAGGGTCGGGCCGGCTGCTGCAACGGTGGCGAAGGGGAGATCCTCGATGCGGAAGTCTGTGCGAAGCTTCTCGAGGTCTCCGCCGCCTCCGTTCGCGCGCACGACCTACCCAAACCACCCGGCGCACTAGCCCTCGCCCGCGAACGCGCCCGGGCCCACCGCCTCGACCGCCTCCAGGAGCGCAACCAAGGCCTCTTCACCAGCGAGCGCCAAAAGCTCAAGGATTACACCGCCGACAAAAAGCTCGCCCTCCGCACCGAGCTCGACGTCATCGAGCGGGACCTGCGCCAACTCCGCGCCGAGAAGCGCTCCGTGATCGACTGGGAGGCCATGCTTCCAGGTCGACGAGCGCATCAATAAGCTCCGCCGCCGCCAGCGCGAGAAGCAGATGAACATCTTAGAGGCCGAGAATGAGCTGGAGGATCAGCTGGACGAGCTGATCGCGGGAGCGCGGCGGGCGCTGCGGCAGACCAGTAAGGTGAAGGATTTATGGGTAATGCGGTGGGCGTTGGGTAGCGGCGTTCGACTCGCTCCGCGAGTGCTGCTACACGTTTTACGGGCGCACTCAGGAGCGAGCCAAACGCGCCCCCCACCGCACCACAAGGATTTATGGGTGATGCGCTGGGCGTTGGAGTAACGGCGTTTGACTCGCTCCGCCAGCGCCGCCCCACCTTTCACGGGCGCACTCGCGGAGCGAGCCAAACGCGCCCCCCCTCTACCTTCCCCCCGTGCTCGAAGCCGCTTACAAACTCCACGGCGCGCGCGTCTACGACCTCGCGCTCAACTCTACGATCCCGTGGAAGAGGCCGAGGAGATCACGCAGGATGTCTTCCTGCGCCTCCACGAACACGGCGAGCGCTTCCGCGGGGACGCCGCGTTGAGCACCTGGCTCTACCGCATTACCGTCAACCTCGCCATCGACCGCGAGCGTTATAACAACGCCAACGCCGCGGCGGCGGGCAGACGGTCCAGCCGCTGCACGCCCTCACCGCCGCCGACGCGCCCCACCGCTTCGACCGCCCCGGCGTTGCCCTCGAGGACAAGGAGGCCATGGAGACGCTCTTCGCCCACATCAATCAACTGCCCGACCAACAGCGCACCGCCCTGCTGCTGCTCAAGGTCGAAGGCCTCTCGCAGAAGGAAACGGCCGACGTCATGCAGGCCAGTCCCAAGGCCGTAGAATCCCTGTTCAGTCGCGCTTAAGAAAACCTTCCGCAGATCTCCTCGCAAAAACCGCCGCCGCGAAGGATCGCTAACCCAAACAACGTCCAACCCACCATGGAGCCCTCGCTAGACCTACTCGACCGCCTCAACCGCGTCGAACCCCACGCCCGGGTGTTCGACAACTCCAACGCCGCATCGCCTACCGCGAACGCGCCGCCCGCAGGTGGTGGTCGGCCGCTGCGGCCGCCGCCGTGTTGCTCGTGGCCGGTGAGGCGTACGTGCTGCGGGACTATTTCACGACCGGCCAAGCGACCGAGACCAGCGTCGCCGCACTCGTCCCCACCTACGACAACACCTTCACGTATGAATAGCCCCACGCTGGCGAAATAGCCACATTGCCGGCCTGCTGCTCATTAACATTTTGCTGGTCGCACTGCTCGTCATCGGGCGGCCGGGCGGACCTGCGGGACCGAGCGGCGAAAACGGCCCACGCGATATTATCGTAGGGGAGTTAGGTTTTAGCGACAGCCAAACCGCCCGCTACGACGCCCTCATCGAGGTGCACCGGCCCGCCATGAGGGCCTTGCGGGAGGAGGTCCAGCAGCTGCGCGGGGACCTGTACGCCAGCCTCGCCGACCCGAACGCAGGCACCCGCAGCGACTCCCTGGCGACCCTCATCGGCCAACGCCTCGCGGACGTCGAGCGCCTCAACTACGTACACCTCGCGGACGTGCGCGCGCTCACGACGCCGGAGCAAGGGTCCGCTTTCGCAAACCTTACGGAGCGTTTGACGGAACTCTTCGCCGCAGCGCCGCAGCCGAACGCGAGAAAATAGGTCGGGGCGGGATTTGAATCTGGACTCCACACGAAGGACTAGTACAGACGAGATGGCCTATGGGCTAACCGTGAGGCCATCATGGCGGCGTTTGATTCGCTCCGCGAGTGCCGCTTTCGGGACGATTGGCGCACTCGCGGAGCAAGCCAAACGCGTCGAACCAGCCAGCTGCTCTGCCACGGTGACGCTAGAATCGCCCCGGAAGTACAGAGCATAAAATAAAGTTCTTTCAGCAAAGTTGCCCGTTTAGGATACCAGTCGTACATTCGCCCCCTGCTACCCCACACATATATCTACATATTCGACATATCTACAATTTAACTTTTAAAAGTCCATGTTATGAGAAAAAGATTTACAACCGATTTATATCCTGAAGTATCAGAATTTATTAATAGCCTCAGTTTCCCTTGTCCACGAGCAGTCCGAACATTGATCGCCAAATCAGAGCGATTGGACATCAATGACCCGAAAGAATCAAGAAACTTAGTCCTTCTGAAATCTGGGAGTATCGAAGAAAATGTAAAGACGGCACCATCCGATTGTTGTCGTTTTTGGACAAATCCAACCCAAAAACCCACGCATGGTAATAAGCCTGATGCTTTTAAAAATATACTCGGGAAAACTACGAAAGCCCGCATAAAAGCGGCTGAACGCAA
>CAWIMC010000015.1:0-30294 GCA_963837005.1 Lewinellaceae bacterium | reverse complement strand
TGTGTGCGTACCTTAACAAGTACATATTGCTCTATGAGACACGAGCTTGTCCACATATTTGGACAAGGACATGCAACCACATCAAATTGTACAAACCAAGTAATGTATATTTCTCAACGGACTGGCCAAAGGGATTTTATTCATCCCTATGAAGCAAGTATATTACGCAACTATATTATTACTAGCCAAGCGGCTATTTAATTATGCTTAATATAATAATAAAAGTAGCCTTCTCATTAAAACTATGTTTTTGCTTGATTGTTATTATATCATGCGATAGTAGTTTAAAGTCTAAAAATGAAACACTGCCACCTCTACTATATAATATGATCTATACTGGTTTAGATTCTGCGCGCTATCATCGTGTAGATAGCTTAGAAACTATCAGTGTGGAAGGTGCCAAAACGTATGTATTCGGAAATTCCGCTGGCGACTTAATCAGCTATACCTTCGATGAGTACAGCTCCCCGTTACGAGTCTCATCAGTTAGAGATTCTACTTGCATCAGTTCAATAGATACCATATTTCGTCAGGAATCCAGTTTGTACGTAAGTGAGTGGCGAGATAGTTGTACAAAGTTCTTCGTCGGTAAAAATCAGCAACTCTACATTGCCTATCTATCAGCATCAGCTACGCTAGAATCCGAAAAACGAAAAGCGCTTGTTCAGCCGCAGGATCCGGATGTTGAGCATTTTCAAATAAAAATCAGGTGCGACAATAAGCGGCGTTGCAGTAAAATAATCGCCGATGTCTCTCGTCTAGAAATTATAATGCCAGAATAGCTCGGCCTACGCCTGACCCGCCCCCCGCTGCCCCAGCCATGATCTCCTTCGCGAGCGTCGTCTTGCCGGACTGCCGCGGACCGACGATCCCCACCGCCAGGAAGATCCTACGGTACTGCCCGATGGTCTTCCAAGCCTGACGTTCAATCAATGTCATCGCCGCAAATCTAACATCCAATGTTACATCTGCGGGGATTCGCCAAATGGGATACCGCCCGGCCCGACGCGCATCGCCAAGCTCCGGCCATCGAACGGCTACTCTAGAAGACAAACCTCACGACCCGCTCCCCCCCGCCAAGCCCCACCCCGGACCCCGACGGGGTCCAACCACAGTCGCCGGGGTCGGGCATGTCCGATGGCCCAGAAAGCAACTCAAAATCCTCCCAACTCACCCATAAGAATCTACGACTTACGACCCCAGGCCGAGAACAAGGCCGCTCCGAAACAGCACGAGAGCACAGCACCGACTAACAGCCCATCTAGGCCGCGCCGCCGAACTAGGCGCAGCCGCCCAACTGGCGCAGCCGCCCATCTAGCGCAGCCCCTCAGCTCGCAGCGCGAGCGCCCGAGCTAATCGCTCTTGCGACTCGCCTCCACCCTTTTGGCCAGCTCCGCAAACTCCGCCACGCTCAGCTGCTCCGGCCGCCTCATCAAGCTCCGATCCTCCGGGTCGAAGTCATTCCAGATCGGCTTTAATGAGTTGCGCAACATCTTCCTCCGCTGCTGGAAGCTCACGCGGATGATCTGCCGCAGGATCTTTACGTCGCAGTCCGGCAGCTCATCCGGAGCCAGGCGCTCCAGGGCGATGACGGTGGAGTCCACCTTCGGGGGCGGATTAAAGCTCCCGGGCTTGACGTGCATCACCGTCCGGCCGCGGTAGTAGATCTGCACGAGGGCCGAGATCGCGCCGTAGGCCTTCGAGCCGGGGGGCGAGAGCACGCGCTCGGCCAACTCCTTCTGAAACATCCCCACCATCCGCGGGAAGAGTTCGTGGTGGTCGACGAGCTTGACCAAGATCTGCGAAGAGATGTTGTACGGGAAGTTACCCACGAGAGCCGTCGGCCGGTTTTGCGTAAGCGCACCCACGTCCACCTTCAGGAAGTCCTCCTGCACGAGGCTCGCGGCGGAGGCCCAGTCCGGGAAGGTGTTCGTGAGGTAGGCCACCATGTCGCGGTCGGCCTCGACGGCCACGAGGGGCTTGCCGCGCCTTAGCAAGTACTGCGTGAGCATCCCCTGCCCCGGACCGACCTCCAAGATCTGGTCCACGTCGCCGACGGCGAAGGCCTCGGCGATCTGTTGCGCCACCATAGGCTGGGCCAGAAAGTGCTGACCGTACGACTTCTTGGCCTTCATGGCGCGTAAGGTGGGGTGGGTGACGGTTATCTGGTTAGGGGGTTGTTTGGTGGGGGGGGGTATTTGATGAGATAAGCGAAGGCGCGAGTTCCTCAACGAGAACTTCGAGTCATTTGTCTCACCTTGCGGCATCCCGGAGACGCGTGCCCGGCACCAGACAAGCTCTCGACCCTCAAATCAAACAACCTCTACCCCGATGAAAATCACCCTCGGCATCTCCTGCGGCGACCCGAACGGCATCGGCGTCGAAGTCGCCCTCAAGGCCTTCGCCGACCAGCGGCTCTACGACTACTTCCTCCCCGTGCTCTTCGCCAGCCCCGAGATGGTCAAGACCCACCAGGAGGTCAATGGCCTGGGCGATGTCGCCATCCAGCACGTGACCATTGAAGAGCTTTCCGCCATGAGTAGCGCCGGCGACGAAGACAGCGCCGGCAACGCGGACGCCCCGCGCGCCGTGCACGTCGTCAATTGCTTCGCCGAGGAGCCCGTCGTGGAGTTCGGGCGCGTGACGCCGGAGGGGGGGGCTTTCGCCAAAACCAGCCTCGACCACGCCACGGAGGCCCTCGCCGCGGGACACGTAGACGCCCTCGTGACGGCGCCGATCCACAAGTCGGCCATGCAGCAGTCGAGCTTCGGCTACCCGGGCCACACCGAGTACCTGGAGGAGAAGTTCGGCAACGGCAAAAGCCTCATGCTGATGGTCGGCAACGAAGGCCTCCGCGTGGCCGTCGCCACCAACCACGTGCCGCTCAAGATGGTGGCCGCGGGTCTATCGCCGACGATCCTCCAGAACAAGATCGCCCTGCTCCACGACAGCCTCGAGCGCGACTTCGGCATCAACGCCCCCCTCATCGCCGTGCTCGGGCTCAACCCGCACGCCGGAGACGACGGCGCCATCGGGACCGAGGAAACCGAGACCATCCGCCCCGCCGTCGAGGTGATGAAAGAGCGCGGGATGGACGTGTTCGGACCTTACCCGGCGGACGGTTTCTTCGGGTCGGGCAAGTACCGCGAGTTCGACGGCATCCTCGCCATGTACCACGACCAGGGCCTGGTACCCTTCAAGACCCTGAGCTTCGGCGGGGGCGTCAACTTCACCGCGGGCCTCAAGGTGGTACGCACGTCTCCGGACCACGGCACGGCCCACGATATCGCCGGGCAGAACAAGGCGACCTCGGACAGCTTCCGGGAGGCGGCCTTCCTCGCGCGCGACATCTACCTCGAGCGCGAGGGCTACGACGAGGCGCACGCCAATCCACTGGTGGCGCGGCGGCGCGGGCCGCGGAAGAAACGATAGGATCACACGCTAAGCTTCCCCCGACTTACCGATCCTTCCTGGCGAGGCAACGCAATCCACTGGGATGCCCGTATTTTCGGCAACACCCAACACGACCACCATGAAATACCTGCTCTTCTCCCTGCCGCTATTCGCGCTCGGGGCCTGTATCGAGACCGATTTTATCGACGATGGCGTCCCGCAGGTACTGCGTATCGCCTCCTTGCCCGACACCATCGCCTTTGGGGACACCACCTCGACCTGCGTGCGACGTACTTCAACAATGTGGGCCGCGAAGAGAGCGTCGCGGTCGTGTGGTCGAGTGCCGACGCGGGCGTCTTCCGCGTCACTGACCGCGGACAAGGCATCGCCGTAGCCACCGGGACCACCACCCTGCGTGCCGAGGTGACCGTTGACGGGCAAGCGGTGAGTCAGGAGACGTCTGTGGTCGTGAGTCGCGAGACCGTCAAGGCTGTTCAAAGTCGCAGCGGCACCATCCGCACCACGAGCAGCTACCGCCTCTCGGGCGGGTTCACGATCGCGCAGGACGGCGACAACCTCCTCGTCGAGGTTGCGGCAGACTACGTGGCCGGCACCGCGCTGCCGGGGCTCTACCTCTATCTCACCAACAACCCAAACACCACCAACGGGGCCCGCGAAATCCAGAAGGTCGAGACCTTTATGGCGCACACACCTACCTCATCCCCGACGCTCAGCTCGGCGACTTCTCCCACCTCCTGTACTTCTGCAAGCCTTTCAGCGTGAAGGTGGGCGACAGGAAAAATCGAAGAATAATGGCGACCCGCAATGCACTCCTCGCCCTTCTCTTCGTCTTGGTGCTGCCGGTTTTGGCGAAAGCCGGCGGACCGTGGCCGCAGGGCAAAGGCAAGGCCTACGTCAAGCTCTCCGAGTGGTGGCTCCGCTATGATCGCCACTACACCGACCAGGGCCTCACCGACCCCAACCTCACGACCGGGATCTACAACACCTTTCTCTACGGGAGCTTCGGGATCACCGACCGGCTCACGGGCATCGTCAATGCCAACCTCTTCGCCCGCAACATCAGCAACAGCCTCCAGTCGAGCGTCTCCAACGAGGTGCTCATCCCCGGGGATGCCCTCAATGGCTTCGGGGACGTTGACCTGGCCCTCAAGTACACCTTCACCAAGCCCAGTGCCACCTGGCCCATCTCGGCGACAATCCTCCTCGGCCTACCCACCGGCCAGGACTCCGGCGGCGAACTCGGCAATCTTCAGACCGGCGACGGGGAGTTCAACCAGCTGCTCCGCTTCGACGTGGCGCATGGCTTTAGCGTCGGCGAAAAGTCGAGCGCCTACCTAGCGGCCTACTCGGGCGTCAACAACCGCACGAACGGCTTTAGCGACGAGTTCCGCGGCGGAATCGAGGCGGGCGTCAACGTGCTTTCGAAAAAGCTATGGCTCATCTCACGTTTCGACGTGATCGAGAGCTTCAAAAATGGCGAGTCGGCGGCCACTTTTACCGGGTCGGGCATCTTCGCTAACAACGCAGAGTTTACGAGCCTCGGCATCGAGGCCAACTACTACCTAACGCCTACGCTCGGCATCTCTGTGGGGGCCACGGGGGCGATCCGCGGCGAACTGATCGCGGCGGCACCGAGCTACTCGGCGGGGGTGTTTTTGGATTTGCAGTAGCGGCTCGAAAAGCTAGTTGGACCCTACCTTCCCGGCATGACCAACGCCGAGCTCAAGCTGTCGCTCATCGAGCGCATCACCCGCACCGATGACCCACTCATGCTGCGGACACTGCACGAGGTGCTTGCGCCAGAGCCGTACCCCATTGCGGGAGACCACGCGCCGCCGATGGTCCGCGAGGATGCCGCCCCGCTGGCCACCGACGCGGAGTGGGCCGTCGATACGGACTACCTCGTCGACGACGACGAGGTGATCGGCGTGCGACCGGACGGCTCGCAGGTCACGGCGGGCGCGGCGGTGACCGGTTGGGATGCGGACGTGGCGGATGTACTCGCGGGCGGGGGATTTACAGGAGATGAAGTCCTAGCCTATCTCCGTGAAAGACGCTTGCAACGTGGTTGAGGTAAGCCTGCGGGCTCGGGAGAGCCTGCTCGAGATAGAAAATACATCATACGGCAGGGACACCCAATGACGGCAGCAGCATTCGTCGAGAAGCTACTTGCGTACGCCCTTGCGCTCGGCCCCGCCGCCCCGACCCTCCGCGTCTTTTACGTCTCGAAGCTCACCGGCTACCAGTACCGCCAGATCACGCACCGCGGCTACCGCATCGTCTACACGATCCAAGGGGAGCGCGTCATCATCGTCGACTTCTTTTACGGCGGACGTACGCTCGGGAGCCTGAAGCGGAGTCTAAGAGGCTTCACCGCTTAGCGATTGCGCACTTTTTCGGCCTTTCGGCAAAACACGTTCCGCGCTTCATCTTCACACCATGTCCGACCTTCGACTCCTCATCGCCGAACTCGACCGTCAGCACGCCGACCTGGAGGAGCAACTCCAGATATGTATCCAGGAAAGGGACTTCGCCCCCACCAAGGCCCTGGACGACGCCATCAACTACACGAAGGCCAAACTCACGATCCTCCGACACCTCGACGACCCGGACCACGACGAGAAGATTCGACTCCGCAAGTACCCCGCAACCATAATGGCGCATGCCGAAGAGCGGATTGCGAAGCTTAAACTAGGAGAAGAAAGCGCGGAAGAGTTTCGGGTAGGATTTCGGGAAATTGCCCACAAACACGACCCTAGACTCGCTGAATTAAAAGCTAAAAAGAAACACTTTCACCTAGATAGCAATGCGCTGTTGCGCTGCATCGAGGATTTAATTGCCGGATCATACTCAACCTTCTCTGTCACCTTCGACAACCACGAGTACAAAGACGACGGCCTCACCGTCTTCGCGTCTAATCTAGATGGCGAACTGAATGTATCCCTTCGTCACCGAAGCGACCATGGCTTCCTCGGGACGATGTTCCCGGACGGTCGACGCGAACTCAAAGCGATGGGTTTCGACGTAAACGAAGGCGGGGCGTCCATGACCTTGAGCTTAGCGGCCAAGGATCCGGCCTACGAGATGCTCACGCTCTTCTCTCGGATCGCGTTCGACGTGTTTCGCTTCAACGCTAATTACTCGGCGACCTTGAGGATCGGCGAGTGAAAACGGGTTCCTAGTGCGCCGCAAAATGCACCGGACCTACGAAAGTGACGTTGGTAACGTCCGTGCCCTACGCAAATCTCATGAAGTCCGGCCCCGGAGCCCAGGTGCCGGTCCTCCTCTCGGTAATCGTCCTGTGCCTCCTCGCCGCCTGCTCCTCGCGCGGCGGCCGCCTCCAAGCAGAGATGCCGGAGCACGTCTACCTCGAGCCCAACTCCGCCGCCGCCGTGACACGCGGCACGGACTCCGTCACCCTGCGCGCCACCGACATGTACGAGGCGGGCGGCTGGCGGCGCTTCCTCCACGGGCGTAAGTACCGCGACGTTTGGCAGGCCCCCGTCACCGTGCCCGTGGCCTGGCTCGACACACTCAAGGGCGGTCTGAGGCCCGACGACATGGGCGGCGGCTTCCAGACGCTCTCGCTCGACCTCGTCGACTCCGCTGGTGTCACCTACACCATTCGTTCCGTCGCAAAGAACCCCCACAAGCTCGTCAAGCCCTGGATGAAGCTGTTCGGCATCCGCAACCTCGTCATCGACGGGATCGCCGCCGGGCATCCCTACGGCGCGATGGTCATGCCCGCCCTCAGCGACGCGGCCGGCGTCAAGCACTTCGACCCGAAGCTTTACTACCTCCCGGCGCAAAGCGCGCTCGACACCTTCAACGAGCGTTTTGGCGGAAGCCTGTACTGGCTGGAGTACGAACCGGAAGGCCCCGTGCCCGCCGCCATGAATCTCCCCCGCGCGGACGACTACGACGACTCCGAAAAGGTCCTCGAGAAGTGGCGCGCCGATCCCGACAACGAGCGGCCCAACCTGCGAGCCCTCGTCCGCGCCCGCGTCTTCGACCTCTGGGTCGGGGACTGGGACCGCCACGACGGGCAGTGGGGCTGGGTCCAGTACGACACCGGCGACGGCAAGCACAGCTACTACCCGGTCCCCAACGACCGCGACAATGTCTTTTACGGCGTCGAATGGCGTCTACCCGGGCATCGTCCGCCTCTTCGAGAAGCGCCTGCCAGCCCTTCGGACCGAAGATCAAGAGCGTCGATGGCCTAACGAGCAACTCGGCCTGGTTCGACTACGCCTTCCTGCTACGATGTCCCCGCCCAAACCTTCGTCGACGAGGCCAAGTCCCTCCAGGCGGCCCTCACCGACGAGGTCATCGAGCGCGCGATGCGTGAGTGGCCGGCGTCGGTCTACGCGGAGGACGGCGATCGGATCGTGCGTAATCTGAAGAAGCGTCGAGAGGATTTGGTCGACTACGCGCTGAAGTTCCACCGCGTGATCCGTGAGCGCGGCGAGGTGGACTACCCACACGAGGACGACGACGACTGAGACGCGGCGGCGTACCTTCCCTCCCATGTCAACGCCCGACCTCAAGCTGGCGCTCATCGCCGAGATCACCCGCCTCGATGATCCGCTACTCCTACGCACGCTCTACGCCGTGCTGCAAGAGGGTGACAACGATGAGGAGTTTCAGCTTCCGCCAAAACCCGCCACCGCAATGTCGACCGGCGGCGAGGCCACGATGCTACGGGAAGATCCAGTCACTCAAAACGTTAAGCCCGCCTACTCACTACGCCAGCTCGTCGCCGATGACGAGGTGATCGGGACCCGTCCCGACGGCACGCCCGTCACGGCCGGTGCGGCGGTGGAGGATTGGGATGCGGATGTGGCCGAGGTGCTGGCCGGCGGCGGATACTCCGTTGATGAAGTCCTTGCCTTCCTAGACGACGAACACCGACGCGATGGTTACGCTTAGCGCGCGTGCCCGAAATCGCCTAAACGCTATCCGTCGCTACATCGCGAGGGCCGGCTACCCAGAGACGGGTTTGCGCTTTTCGAAAACGCTCGCACGCTACGCACTCAAGCTCGGCCCCGTGGCGGAAAGCATACGTGTCTTCTACGTTTCCCCACGGACCGACTACGAGTACCGCTCCATTCCGTATCGTAAGTACCGCATCATCTACACCATCCAAGGCGAGCGCGTCATCATCGTGGACTTCTTCCACGGCGCGCGCTCGCAGCGGAGCCTGGAGCGCAGTCTGGAGTCGTTTCGCCCGTAACACGTACAGCGCGTTTGGTTGTACTTTGCAACCATGCCGAGCCTCACCATCCGCGACATCCCCGAAAAAATCCTCGCGCAACTCCGCGCCGACGCCAAACGCGAGCGCCGCAGCCTGAACAATGAAATCCTTTGTCGCCTCGAAACTTCTCTGGAGACAGCAATAGATCTGGAGCAGGCCCGCGCCCAGCGGAGGGCCGTCCTAGCGGCACACTGGGAGCGCATACGTCATGATGTGCCGCTCGACCTCACTCCCGCACGTATTGAAGAAATCATCGACGAGGGGCGGGACCGGCGAGACGCCGTCTCTTCGGGTTTGATCCGGGCTCGCGACACAGAGACCATGAGCTGATGCTTATTGACGCTAATGTCCTCATTTCAGCTACCGTTTTTGGGGAGCGCACAGCGCTCGCGAGAGAGGTTCTCGACAAGGTAGTACAGTGCTTCGCTCCCAGCTATTGGCATTATGAGTTCGCTCAGGTCGTCGGGGCCGAAGTGCGAAACCGGCGCCTATCTCAAGAGCGAGCGATTGAGGCATATACAGTCGCAGTATCCATTATCGATGTTGAACTCGCGCAGCAGCCAGGAAGCATCTACCTCACCACATCTGTACGCCTCAACATCTCCAGCTACGATGCCGTGTATGCTCACCATGCTGAGCAACTCAACACCCAAATCGTTACCTTCGACGCCAAGCTCACGCGCGCCATCCCGCACCTCGCCATTTCTCCGGAAGCCTATCTTGCTGCCCGCTAGCTAGTCACCCCGCCCATGCCCCACCACCTCGCCACCCGCTGCGTCCACGCCGGCTCCCACACCGATGTCCCGACCGAGGGCACTGCTGCGCCCATCTACCCGGCCACGGCCTACGGCTTCCTCGACGGGGACGAGCGCTCGTACCCACGCTACTTCAACACCCCTAACCAGCGCCGCGTCGCCGAGAAGGTCGCCTCGCTCGAGGGCACGGCGGCGGGTATCTTGTTCGGCTCCGGGATGGCGGCGATCTCGACGGCGCTGTTTGCGTTTCTCAAGCCCGGCGATCACGTGTTGATGCAGACCGGGCTCTACGGCGGGACGACCAGTTTTGCGGAAGCAGACCTCCGGGGCTTCGGGATCGAAGTGACCTACACCGATGGCCTGAGCGTACTCGACTTCGAGGCCGGCTTTCGCCAAAACACGCGCGTCGTCTACCTCGAGACCCCGAGCAACCCTCTACTCAACCTCGTCGACATCGAGGCCGTCGCCAACCTCGCCCGCGCACGCGGTGCCGTGTCGATGATCGACAACACCTTCGCGAGCCCCATCAATCAGACCCCGCACCTCCTCGGCGTCGACATCGTGTTGCACTCGGCCACGAAGTACCTCGGGGGCCACTCCGACATTACCGCCGGGATTGCCGCGGGCTCGAAGGCGCACATGGAGCAAGTTTTGGCGAAAGCCCGCCACTTCGGCGGCTCCTGTGAAGCCCAGACCGCAGCCCTGCTCGAGCGCTCCATAAAGACCCTCGCCCTACGCGTCCGCCAGCAGACCGCCAACGCGCAGGCCATGGCCGAGTGGCTCGACGCCCGCGAGGAGGTCGACGCGGTCTTCTACCCCGGCCTCGCGACGCACCCGCAGCACGAACTGGCCCGCCGCCAGATGCACGGCTTCGGCGCCATGCTGAGCTTCCAGCTCGCCGAGGGCATCGACCCGGTCGCCTTCCAGCGAAGCCTCAAGCTCGTAGCCAGCGCCATGAGCCTCGGGGGCGTCGACACCAGCGTGAGCAGTCCATACCTGACGAGTCACCGCACGATCGGGGCCGAGCGCCGCGCCGCCGAGGGCATCTCCGACCAGCTCATCCGCATGTCGATGGGGATCGAGGACGTGCGGGACTTGCAGGCGGACGTGGCGGCGGCTTTCGCCAAAACAGGGGTCGCGCAACTCGCTTAGTCTAGCGATGCTCCCAAGGTGGCGTTCACCTCACGACTGCGCTCCTCGCCACAGCGATTGGTCACCGTGAGCGTCGCCACGTACGCCTCTCCCGCGCGAAGGGATTTTCCCCGGCGAAACAACCCGCGCCCTCGCTCGCGAGCGTCAACCGCGACCGCCAGCATATCCGGGACAGTATCCCGCGTCCAACCGTGATCGTAAACTTTGCGACCCGCAGCCGTCGTAAGGCGGAGTCGGTAGCCGACATCATTCTGCGATAATCCTGTAAACAGACGCAGCTCCTCGCGGCCCGTGGTGTCCTCATCCAACACGTACATCTGTGCATTGGCGGGCGGGCACGCACTCCCGATGTGCTCGAGTTGTTTGCACCGGAACTCAGCCACGTTCTGCATCGCCTTGGTCACCTGCCCAACCGTAAGCGCGGGGGCATTATCGATCGTATTATAGCCGGTATAATCCAGGATATTATTGCTTTGGTACACCCACTCCGCACAAGGGTGTTTTACGGAAGTGTACGTATAGTCCTTCACGCAATCCCCGTCGTAATCTATGTAGTGCGGCCCACCATTGGCATCCTCCATGATGACGTAACAGCCCCGCAGTTGCGCCTCTGAGCCTGCGGCAGGACAGGCAGGGTCGGTGGTGCGGAAGTAGTCGTCGGTGTCGCCGTCCTGGTTGTAGTCAAACGCAAATCGCATCACGGGCGTGTCGTCAATACCGTCGTCCTCGAAGGGGTGCCGCAGGCCGAGTAGGTGCATCGACTCGTGAATAGCGATCGTCGGGCTAAACGACTCGGTCGTGAAGGTCTCCAGGTCGCGCCCGAGCCCTTCCGCCTCGGCGTTGGACTTTCCGACCCACTCGGCGAAGTGGAGGTTGAGCCTGTCGGGCACCCGGTAGCGCGCTTTGAGCAGGTACGGCGAAGAGCCCTGGCGCTGCGCCTTGCTGTCGCAGTGGATACTCACACCGTCGAGGTAGTAGCGTAGCGGCAGGTAGGCAGCTACGGTGGGCCGGGGTATCCCGAAGGTAGCCTCGTCGCCCCAGGCGACGCTCAACTTCGAGGTGACGCCATTCATCTGCGCGAGGAAGGTCCCGATGGCCGGGTAGAGTTGGGCCTGCGTGAGGGGTTCGGGGAGCCACGGCAGGTAGGCCCCGCCACAACTGTCGTCGCGGTAGACGTGCACGTGGATGCGGAGCCAGACCTCCGTACTGTCGGCGATCGCTGCGGTGGGTTCGAGGCAGGGGGTAGTGTAGGGCTGCGCCTGGACGGAGAGTATAGGGATGGCGAGTAGGCCGCTGATGAAGGCTTTCGCCAAAACTCGATACCCGATCCCCATGTCTGCGTAGATACACTAGAGCTGGGATTTGGGGCCGTCCGCACCGAATCACGTCCCTAGACCATCTTTGCAAGATGAAGCACTCGCTGATCCTCCTTGCCTTCGCAGCCCTCGGGGCCTGCACAGCCCAAACGAGCACGACCTCGAATGCGACCGCCACCGAAGAGGTCGCCCCGGCCTCCGATACCGCGGCCGACGTCACCGCACCGATGGGCCTCCTCGACGAGGTGTACGTGAGTGAAACGAGCACCTACGCTACCAAGGCCAAGGACGCTTTCGCAAAACTGTCGGACCAGCAGCGCGTCGCCCAACTCATCGTGACCACGGGCGGGCGCCTCGGGAAGTCCCAGGCGGAGATCGTCAAGCTCACCGAGGAGGGCATCGTCGGGGGCGTCATCTATCTCGCCAACGACATCGAGGACCACCGCAAGCAAGTCGCCGAGATCAAGGCCACCGAAAAGGGCGTAGCCCCTGTACCGTATTGGTACTCGATCGACGCCGAGCCGAGCCTCATGCACCGACGCATCGTCGGTGGACCTAACGTGACCGCCGCCGCCGACATGAGCTCCGATGCGCAGGCCGGAGAGATGGCGAACCAGATCGACGCCGTCCTCAAAGACCTCGGCTACCACTGGAACTTCGCCCCCGTGCTCGACCTCGGCACCGAAAACGCGGCCATCAAGAATCGCAGTTTCGGTCTCGACGCCGAGACGGTGGCCGGTCGCGCGATCGCCTACATCAACCAGACTCAAGCCGACGGCATCATGGCCTGCATCAAGCACTTTCCCGGGCACGGCCTCGTGGTGGGCGACACCCACAAGGGGGCCGTCGTGATCGACGGTGAGATGCAGGAGTACACGGTGTACGAGCAGGTTTTGGCGAAAGCCGAACCCCTCTCCCTCATGGTTGGCCACATCAACGTGAAGAACAACGAGTACGCCACCGACGGCATTCCGGCGAGTTTGAGCCGCCGCATCTCGCACGACCTAGTCCGCGACAAACTCGGCTACCCCGGCATCGTCGTCACCGATGCCCTCAACATGATGGCCGCGGCTACGAAGTACGGCGACCAAGGTCCGCTGATGGCCTCGAAGGCCGGCGCCGACGTGATCCTCATGCCCGCCGACGAGCGCCAGATCCACGCGCAGATCATGTCCGAGATGGCGAAGGACGCCGCCTACAAGGCGCAAGTGTACGCGAGCGTAGACCGGGTACTGCGGGCGAAGGCGTGGCTGGGGTTGCTGTAGGATTTCAATATCTCATGGCCGCCGCAGAGACGTGCACTTCATAGGGGGTGTAGCCAGCGACACGTGACCAACTAACGGTTGCCCATTTGAAATCAGCAATCAAACCCCACCTCCGCCGCTTCTGGCGCCTAGCCCCCTGGCTGATGCTCGTCTGGGGCTTCGTAGCTACAGGGGCGAGTCGACTCGTCGGGATGCGCACAGCCGACTATGGGCTTTACGACATCACGGGTGCCATCCTGTGCGGCGTTGGCATCGGCTCGGCGATGGCGTGGTTCGAGACGCGGCCCGTGCGCCAGGGCTACGTCAACCGACGCCCGTGGCTCGACCTGCTCATGCGAACGCTGTTGTACACGGCGGTAGTCACGGTGGTCGTCCTCGTGGGGCGACAATTGCTGTTCCGTGTTTTCCCAGACGAGGCCACCAGCACCGTCTGGCGTCCGGTCGCAGAGATGGCGCAGGACCCAATCATCCAGCGCTTTATGATCGCGCTGCTGCTGGCCAGCTTTGCGCTCAACTTCATGTTGCACCTGCGCCTGGCCATCGGTCCGAAGCACCTCGCGGCGATGTTTACGGGCAAGTACCGACTTCCGGTGCGCGAACAGCGGCTGTTCCTATTCCTGGATCTCGTAAGCTCCACGGCGATCGCCGAACGGCTCGGGCCACTGGAGTTCACGCACTTTAAACATGATTTCTTCTGCGACCTGGCGGAGCCCCTCCTCGCCACCGAAGGCACCATCGTCCAGTACGTCGGCGACGAGGTGATGCTGACCTGGGAGCAAAGCGAGCTGTCGGAGTACTACGACCCCCTACGTTTTTTGCAGCTTACGCTAAAACAACTGACGCGCCGTGCAGCCTACTACGAGCAACGCTACGGCACCGTCCCCGTGTTTCGGACGGGCATCCACGCCGGGGAGGTGATCGTGGCGCAGGTCGGGGATACGCGGCGCGACATCGTGTACTCTGGCGATACGGTCAATGCGGCAGCGCGGCTCTTGCAGGCCTGTCGTCCGGCGGGCGTGACGCTGCTGGTGTCGGAGGTGGCGAAAGGGTGGCTAGAGGCGGCTGGGGTGGAGGTGCTAGGCTTGGAGAGGAAGGAGGCCATGCTGTTGAGAGGGCGCAAGGGAGAGTTGGGGGTATGGGGTTTGGAGTCTTAAAATCTACTCTCAAACCCGATATGAATTTTTGCCCGCTGAAAATCCACCGGCGCCCCCTCCCTCCGGCCATATGCGTACGTGAGACTCAGCGCCCCGGCCCCTGTCCCGAGGCGTAGTCCTGCCCCAAAGCCCGTCGGGGCATCGCGGCTTGCGCCAAAACGATAGGGGTCCCGCAAGTAGCCCTGGTCCGTAAACGCGAAGAGGAAGCTGCCGCCCCCGATCAGCAGGCGCACCTCGGCGGTGCCCACCACGTAGCCCTGGGCGTCGATGCTCTGCTCGTCGAAACCTCGCAACAACCGCTGCCCCCCGATGCGGTACAGCTCGTTGCGCAACGGCTCCTGTTGCCCAAACAGAATCCCGCCCCGCGCCCGCGCCACGGCCACAAACCTTTTGCCGAGCGGATAAAACCCCGTCGCATCCAGGCCGATGCGGTACTGCGCCGTGCGACCGCCAACACTGTCCGCTGCGAGGGCCAGGGCCTCCCCGAGTTCGCGGATGCCGTTGGTGACCGTTACCTCCCGGAGCGCCGCAACTCCGTCGACCACCAGTCGGTAGCCCCGGCGCGTGTCTAGCAGGTCGTCGCGTCGGTCGAGGCGGAGGCGCACGCCAAAACCATTGCGCCGGGCGTCCAACACCTCCGGCAGACGCTGCGAACTTCGTACGCGCACCGTGTCAAACCCGAGCGCCTGCGCCACGCCTCCTTCGTAAAAGAATTCGTAGGCGTCGCCCCCGCCAAAACTGTAGTTCAACCCCGCCTCGTAGGTGACCCGCAGCCAGTCCTCCTGCTGGCGGTACAAGCCAAACTCGACCCGCGCCCCAAACGGGCTGTCGAACAAGTACGGGTAGCTGCCCTGCAACTGAATTTCGGTGCTCTGCGGCTGCAGGCGCTCGAAAGAGAAGAAGAGTCGCTCGCCGCGCTTCAGGGAGTTGTCGAGCTCGAGAGTTGCGTCGCCGGTGAGCAACAACTGGCCCTCGTTCTGCTCGGAGTTCGGCAGAAAGCCCAGCAGAAAATCGAAGCGGCTCGTTTTGCGGACACGCGCATCCAAATAAATCATCGCCTCGCCGGACTCGAAGATCACGACCGGCTCGCGCACCAGTTCGAGGTAGGCCAAGCCCCGCAGGCGCCGCCCCAACTCCGTGATCTCGGACTGGCGATAGCGCCGCCCCTCCTCGACGCGCAGGTACCGGCTCAGGAAGCGCTCACTCACTGGCGGCTCCACGCCCGTCCCAAAGCGCACCCCACCGTAGGTAACCAGTGGACCGCTCCAAGTCGTCGCCTTGCCGGACAGCGAATCCCCCGCCACCGCGAGGCTATCGAAGCGAACGTGCGTAAACGGGTAGCCTGCCTGCGCCCCACGCCGCAAGTAATCCTGAAGGTCGGCGTTCAGCGTCGCCACCGAACCCGCCGGCTCAAACGTCGCCCGCAGCACGGGTCCGTGATAGTCGCTGGTGTCCAAGCGATTGTCGAAGGCCCCGAGTGCGTAGCGCGGTCCTTCGTGCGCGAGCAGCACGACCGTATCTGCACGCTGATAGCTAGAGTCGATGCTGAACTCGAGGTAGCCCTGCGTACGAAGTTGCTCGGCGCAGGCCGCGAGCCGAACGTCGACCTTGACCTTAGCCGCCCCCGCGTCGAGGCACGTTTCTAAGGCCGGAGACCCGGTCACGAGGTAGGCCTGCTGCGCGAGCGCCGCCCCGACGACGCCAAATCCCAGGACAAGGACCGATATGCTACGCCGAAGCCAAATCACGCGGCTAAGAACGGGATTCAGCGCGCACAGCGTACGGTACCGCGAGGCGGGAGTCTGCGGCAGCCTCTAAGAAGTGGCCTCTAAGAACTGAAAATTCTACAGCCCCCGCATCGCCTCATTGATGGCCCGCGCCAGGGCCTCCGGCTCCGGGTGGAGCTTATGCAACACCTTGATGCCGTTGTAGAGCGCAAACAAATATAAAGCCAGCGCCTGTGTATCGCGGTCCGCAGCGATCTCCCCGCCGATCTGTGCCCGCTGCAAGGCCCGCCGGAAGAGCGCGACGACACCCTCCTGATTGAGCACCAAAAAGCGATTCACCTCCAGATCGGACTGCGCCAACTCCGTCGTCACGTTGACGATGAAGCAGCCCCGCCCCTCCCGATCTGTATGGACCTCGGTCACCGCCTGGCGGAAGAGCTTCACGATGGCTGTTTTGCCGGAAGGCTCCCCCTCCAAGAAAGCCGCGACGCTCTCCTGGTTGATGGTGCGGTAGTGCTCCAGGGTCCGCTTGAACAGTTGGTGCTTCCCGCCGAAGGTCGCGTAGAGGCTCGCGCGATTGATGCCGAGCGCCTCCACGAGATCTTGGATCGAGGTAGCGTGGTAGCCCTGTCGCCAAAAGGTGTCCATGGCTTTCGCCAAAACCTGCTGTTCGTCGAAGGCGCGGGGGCGGGGCATTAGAAAATTTAGGGTGTTCGGGAGTGGAGGGTGTCCGGGAGGCCAACGCCAAACGGGGGACACCCACGCCCAGCGCAAGTGTCCCCCGTAAAGGTAGTCGGCGGAAGGTTCGGAAGTGGAGAGCCGCAAGTTGGACCGTCCCGCGAGGGCTCCCGGACGCCGGACACGACAGCAGGGTCACGAACGCCGGGCAACGCCGCAGGTGCTATGTGAAAATCCAAACGGAGTTTGGATTTTTTGCTACATTTCGACGGGGAAACCCGAAGGCGCCCTCGTCCGCGAGGTGCAGCCACCGCAGGCCCGTCGCAATGGCGGGTCTGCTTCCCCCCCCCCCTCGATTATGCTGCGTGGGCCAGTTCCGGTAGTCGCTTCACGTCGGCAAGATCCGCGGCGGCGCCCTTGTGGTGGTCATTGACGTAAGCGCATTCGTTTTTGATCAGGGCGTATGCCACGATCAGGAGCTTGCGCTGCACCGCGACCAGGGCACTCATCTTCGACCCCGAGCGCTCGAACTGTCGCTGATATACCTCGGCGAAGATCCCTTTCTTACGGGCCTGCATCGCCGGGAAGTGCAGCGCCTTGCGGATGAAGTGGTTACCCTTCTTCGAGATTCGCGTCGGGGCGTTAATCGAGGTCCCGGATTGGTGGCTCACCACGTCGTACCCGCAGTATTTGATGAGCTGTCCGCGGGACTCGAACAACGCAAACGCGTCCGTCTCGGCGACGAGCGCCACGGCCGTCGTGCGGCCAATCCCCGGGATCGTCTCCAGGAACCCCACCGCGGCGGCGAGTTTCTCGTCGGCGGCGAGCAACCCCTCGGCCTCCGCGGCGATCGCGGCGACCTGTCCGTCGAGGAAGGCGATGCGCGCCTCGTAGCGCGCGAGGGTCTCGGGGGAGACGAACTGCGCGCGCACGGCGGAGTGCTGGCGGTTCTTGACCATGGTGCGCTCGTGGATAATCGCCTCACGCTCACGGTTTAACAGCTTCAACTGCCGACTCATCGGCGAGTACGGCGTCCACGTCGCGAGCGCGCGCTCGCACGCGAGCCGCGCGATGACGAGGGCGTCGATGCGGTCGGTCTTCGAGTGTTCGTTGAGGCTCAGGCCGAAGTGCTTGACGGTGTTGGCAAGTAGGACGCACACCGTGAGGCCGGCGGCGTGCACGGCGTGGGCGAAGGCCTCGAAGTAGACCCCGGAGGCCTCCATGGCCACGCGCGCCCCTGGGGCGTCGAGGTTGCGTTCGTGTGCGCGGAGCCACATGACGAAGGCGGCGTGGCCGCCGGGGGTGTTGTCGAACTTACGACGCGACACGGTTCGCGTGTGCGGGGGGGCGCTCGGCGCGGTCGGGACGCGGGCCAGGAGGCAGACGTAGAGTTCGTCCTTGCCGACGTCGACGCCGGTATATAGGGAGGTAGGTTCCTGCATGACAGAAAGGTTAAGAGGGTGATGAAAAAAGGTTCGGAGGACTCCCGGCGTCTTGCCTCGTAGCTTATGGTGCCTGCGCCACGACGGAGGCCTCCGGTGAGGAGGCTCCGCGGGGTGCGGCTTAAGTGCTATCGTGACTCAAAGAGCCTCCTAACCGCGGGTTCCTACCTGCGGCAGTGACTGCAACCGAGGTGCGTCTTAGGCCAAATAAGAGTGCCCACGATTAGGAGTAAATTACGGCTTCGATGGCCGCTAAACCAACTTTTCCGTAATCTACCGCTAACATACGAGGCCAACGCCGCCCTCGGGCCATCGCCGCGCTCGCGCCAACGCCGCCTTCAGGCCAACCTCATCCCACCAACTTCTGTAGCATCGCGCCGCCGTCGATGTTGATCTCCGACCCGGTAATCCACGCCGACTCATCGGACGCGAGGAAGGTAACGAGGTTGGCGATCTCACCGGGCTCTCCGAAGCGCCCCAGCGGCAGGTACTCCTGAAAGGCTCCCGCGAAGCCACCGAGTTGCTCTTCGGACATGCCAGTTTTG
Organism: Lewinellaceae bacterium; assembly: GCA_963837005.1. Lineage (GTDB taxonomy): Bacteria > Bacteroidota > Bacteroidia > Chitinophagales > Saprospiraceae > CALDTK01. The sequence goes on along the minus strand of CAWIMC010000015.1, from coordinate 11,592 downwards.
CCGAAGATCGGCGTCGAAACCGGGCCGGGATTGACGGCATTGACGCGGATGCGGCGCGGGGCGAGTTCGGTGGCTGCAGTGCGAGTGTAGCTGTTCATTGCGGCCTTCGACGCGGCGTAGACGGCCGTATTGGTCATCCCGGTGTAGGCGTTGATCGAGGAGAGGTTGATCACCGAGGCTCCTTCCTTGAGGAGGGGCACGAATTTTTCGAGCGTGAAGAGGGCCCCCTTAAAGTTGATGCCCATCTGGCGGTCGAACATCTCCTCGGAAATGCTCCCGACGGGTGCCGGCTCGAAGACCCCCGCGTTGATGAACAGCACATCGACGCCCCCAAAGCGGGCCTTGACGGTGTCAGCAAGTTGTGAGATTGCGGTGACGGAACTGGCGTCGGCCACCAAACCCGTCACTCCGAGGGTCTGGGCAGCCTCCTCGACACGCTCCTTCGAGCGGCCAGTGATGATGACGGTGGCACCTTCGGCTTTGAAGCGCTCGGCGGTGGCGTAGCCGATGCCAGAGTTGCCCCCGGTGACGACGGCAATCTTGTGTTGGAGTTTGGACATGTTGAAAGCGGTTGATTTGAATTAGAATGATCGTTCTGTAATCATACGCTTCAGTTTTGGAATGGTTGTTCCAAAGTCTAACAAATCTTGCCAGTGGGCGTGTTCGAGTATGAACCTCCCCGTACCCATGCCAAGCGTATCCCGCTCGACTCGCCTCCATAAGACCGTAGCCACCATCGAGTACCTCCACGCCGTCCGCGGCGCGGTCGACATCGAGGACTGGGGAGAAGCCCTAAAGCTCACTGCGTGAGCGGGCGCTCGCTGCGCTGGCTAAGTGAACGGCCTACTCCATTACCGTCAAGTCGCCGTGCAGCACCTGCGTCTCGCCGTCGAAGGTCTCGGCCTCGAGCAGCCAGACGTAGACGGCCGGATTCATCTTTTTGCCTTTCGAGTAGCCGTCCCAGGCTTTGAGCGGCAAGCCGCCGTGTTGCCAGTCGCCGAGGCCCTCGGTGAAGTACACCAACTCCCCCCAGCGCGTGTAGACGCTCAGGCTACGGAGGCGCTCGATGCTGGCATTGGGGTAAAGTTCCCAGACATCGTTGATGCCGTCGCCGTTGGGCGAGAAGGCCGTGGGCGCATCGACGGGGCCGCGCTCGACGACGGTGATGCGGACGGTTTTGGCGGCCACGCAGCGACCGCTCGACACGCTCAGTTCGTAGGTAGTCGAAGTCACGGGGCGCACCCAGGGGGCGGCGATCTCGTTTTGGCGAAAGCCCTCGTTCGGCACCCAGAGATAGTCCAGATCGGCGTAGTTGACCTGTGAGGTGAGGCGGAGGCTGTCGCCAAAACGGAGGCTGGTGTCGCGCAGCAGTTCGAGGTCGAGCGGGATGCGCGCAGCAAGTTCGAAGACGGCACTCGTGTCGCACCCGAACCTCGTCGACGCCGTCACGACGTAGCGGCCCGGTGTCACGATTGCGATGCGCGTCCCCCCCACCGTATCGAGTCCCGGACCGGTGACGCCGATGGTCTCCCCCTCCCCCGTGCGCACGTCGAGAAAGGCAGCCTCGGACGGGAGACACCGGTCGTCGACCAGCGCCACCTGGAGGTCTGGCAGCGCCAAGGCCCGCACGCGCACGCGGCTCGTATCGAAGCAAAGTCCGTCGATACCCACGATCTGCTCTACGGTGTAGACCCCGCCCTGCCGGTAGGTGTACGCGCCACTGGCCACCACTGCACTGCCACCCTCGCCAAAACTATAGCCGTAGCTCGTGATGCCCGGCCCCGTGCTCGCGTTGAGAAAAGCGATCTCCATCGGAACGCAGGTGCTGTCTCCGCTTACGCTAAAACCTGCGCTGGGCGTGTCCCGCGCAAACAACTGAAACGTCGCCGAGTCTACGCAGCCCGCCGTCGTGCGCCCGAGGACACTCCCCACTTGCACCCCGGCACTCGGCGGCACCCACGTCGCCGCCACTCCGCTCGCCACGTCCCCATTTGGGAAGCGCCAGGCCACGGTTTGCACGTTCGGACCGCCGGCGCTCACGCGCAAGGTTTGCCCGACGCAGGCCGTGTCCCCACCTACGACCTCTAACTCCGGCAGTGGATTGACGGTGATGCTGGCCTGCAAAGAGTCCTCACAGCCGAGCGCACTCCTCAGTGTGAGCCGCACCGTGTAGCTACCGGCCGAATCATAGCGGGTTTTGGCGAAAGCCGCCCCACTGCGCTGCCCATTGCCAAACGTGAGCTCGATAGCCGGCGCGGGCGTGGTCACCGTCACGCTCACCTCCTCCTCGGCGCAGGCGAAGGACGGCACGCTGAGTTCGCCAGCCGGCCGCGGCAACACCGTCACGGTACGCTCTTGCTCGGCGTAGCCACAGCCGCTGCTCACGCGGAGCCTTACGGCAAAACTCGTATCGGCCGCTGCGTACCGGTGCCGCACGGTATCGCTGGTGCTGCGAGTGCCGTCGCCGAGGTCCCACTCCAAGATCGTCGGCCGCGGGGTAGACGCATCACTAAATACGAGTGGCTCGCCCGGACAAACGGTGTAGTCGAGGTCGTCGAGATTAAACAGCGGCGTGATGCCGGGCGGCAGCACCGTGATCAGAGCCGTGTCGAGGTCCGTGCCGCAGGCATTGGTCGCTTCGATGATGACGGGGTAGACCTGCGACTGCCCGACGGCGGTGAGCGAGAGGCTAAACGTGTCCCGGCAGTCGCGGATGTCGAGTCCGTCCACCCCGTAGTAGCGGCACTGATCGACGTTACGCGAGCCGCGATTAGAGAAGAGCACCCGGTACGGCGAGCAGCCGCTAAAGGCGGAGTCCGTCCCGATTTCGGCGAGGGGTTGTGGGTAGACGATGATGTCCTGGGTGTCGCCGCCGTCGCCGCAGGCGTTGTCGCCGCCGACGCTCACGGTGTACCGAAGCGTGTCGATGGTGAGGTTGGTGAACGTGACGGGCGCGGCGAGGCGAGCCCCGGACGTGGTGTCGGCGGGGCCGCGGCCGAGGTCCCAACGGTAGGCGACGCCAGTGGGATCGGCCCCCTGTAGCGTGAGGGTAACCTCCAGCGGTCCGCAGCCCCGGACTTCGTCGGCGACGATCTCGACCGGGGGCGGCGGCGCGATCACGGTGATGTTGAGTGCGGACACGTCGCTACAGCTCGCGAGCGTAGCGGTGGCCTCGATGGTGTAGGCACCCGCGTCCAAGCCCACAAAAGGAGGAGTCGCGGTCCGACCGTCGATGGTCCACCGGAGGGTTTGGCCGGAGGTCGAACTAGGGACGTTGGGGTCGATCGGCACCCCGAGACACTGCACCGGCGGCACGTCAAAGGCGGCGCGTGGGTCGAGCACCTCGATGCTCGTCGAGGCCGACCCCGCGCAGCCGGTCGCGTTGGTGAGCCGGTACACGACGGCGTAGCTGCCCGTGGCGACGGCCCCGCCCGCCGGAAAGGTAAAGGTGCTGTCGGTGACGCAAGTCGGGCAGCTCGGCGAGGACCACGCACCTCCAGGTACTGGATTGCGGAGCGCCACGCTCGCGGCACCGGCACAAGCGCTGATCGGCTGTGGGGCTACGGCTACGCCCTGCACGTCTACCGTGACGCTGCTGCTCCGCGCACAGGCCCCCTCGCCTCGTGTGTAGGTGAGCGTGAAGCGCCCAGCCGTAGTTGGATCGAAGGTGGCAGCAGCATCACCCGTCGAGCGGATACCCGGGGCCCCTGTCCACCGACCGCCGCCTAGACTGGCTCGTAGACGCACCGCACCACTCCCGACGCACACGGCCGTGTCGGCGACGGTCGGCAATTGTACGCTGATCTCACGCGGGGCCGTCACCTCGAAGGTATCGCGCTCGGTGGTCGTGCCGCAGGTGTTGGTCTGCGTGGCCTCTACGGTGTGCTGCCCGAAGTCGAGTCGGATAGGGAAGGTGGTGACGGGCTGTCCGTCGACGAGGTAGCTGGCCCCAGTGAGTCGTGGCGAGGGCGTATAGTCGATGGCCAGGCACTGGTCGGCCTGCGGGTTGAGGGTGAGGGTGAGCGTCTCGACGGTGATAACGCGGGTGGCTGTTTTGGCGCAAGCCCCACTGCCGGTTCGGTAGGTGAGCGTGTAGGTGCCGGGGGTAGTGGGCACGAGTTGTACGCCTTCCGGCAAAACCCGGATGTCCGGCGACCCGGTCCAGGTGCCGCCCGCGGGTGTGGCCGCAAGAGTGATCGGGCCGGAGTCCGCGCAGACGACAGCGGTAGGTGCCGTCGGGGAGGTGACGGTGATCTCGGCGGGGGCGGCGACCGTAAAGTCGTCGGTGACTTCCTGATCGCCGCACTCGTTGCTGAGCTTAGCCACTACGGCGTAGCTGCCGAAACCGGCGCGAAAGGGCCAGGTGGTTTGGGGGCTACCGTTGATGGTGTAGGCAGCACCGGGAATGAGTGGGCTCGGGGTGTAGTTGACCGGCTCGCAGGCATCGGCAACGGGCGTGAGGCGGAGTTGGGGCGCGGCGACGACTTTAAATGTCAGCTCAGCCGTGCTCGGTGAGCGACAATCGTTGTCGACGCGGAGCCGAACGGTATACTCCCCGACCGTCCTGAAGGTCAGGGTGTCGACGGGGGTGCGGCCGCGTTGGTTGGCAGCTACGCCAGACGGGATCGTCCATTGGTAGCTCGTGGCCCCGGCCGACTTAACGCCAGAGATGATGACCTGGGCGGAGGCACCGTCGAGGCAGACGGTGAGCGGGTCGCCTTGTATCGTGACGCCCTGGATCGCCTCGGCCACCGCGGCAGGCTTGTCGAGGATAGTGATGGTTTGGGTCGAGGCGGCCTGGCCGCACTCGCCCGTGACAGCGTGTGTGATGGTGTAGGTGCCGGGTGTGTCGTACGTAAAGGTCTTAGCGGCACCTGGACCTTGTCCAAAGTCGAAAAGGTCCTCGGTTTGGTTGCAGTCCGTCGGACTGACCGTGACCAAATCCCCAACGCAGGCCGTGTTGCCTGGACGAATGCTGAATCTCGATTTGGGAGGAAACCGGAAGGAAATGAAATTGATGCTCCGAAGTGGTCTGTCGGGATTGGCAACCGTAATGGTCTGTAGATCGGGGAAGTACTCCTCTGGAGCTGGACAATCCCTGTCCCAATTCCTAAGGCTATAGATGTGATTTACCTGAGGCAGCGGGTCTGTGAAAGGGATGGTCTCGGTCTGTCCATCTCCCCACTTGATCTCGAATTTCGAGATTGGCTGGCTATATCCTTCGAGATCGATTTCGAAACAAGCCGACTGCTCCTTGGCGAACGCGCAGAAGTACTGTTCTTTATCACAGGGCTTGATGGTCGGCGGATTTCCCTGGCCAAAACCGACCTGCATTCCGCAAAGCAGCATGCAACACCACAGTGCTCGTAGGGGCCTCAATGCGTAACCTGAGATCTGCATACTGTCGCCAAAGATGACCAATTTCACAGGTTACCAAAGTAGCTAATGAGCAGTGTAGCCGGTAGCGGTTATTGAACCGGGTATTCCAGGTATCCCTGCTCCAAGCATGCACCCCTACATCAACAACCTACTCGCGGGCCTCTCCCCCGGTGCGAGCCATGCCCTTGCTGACGACCTCACGCTCGTCCGCGTACCGAAGGCTTCCGTCTTCGTAGACTGCGGACACCGCACGGCGCAGCTGCGCTGCTGGTTTTGACGGCTCGCGGGCTGGTGATGACGCTTCGTTGCTGGTAGTGGTGCCGGGCGGCGGCTGGAGAGAGCCAGTGAAGGTTTTGGCGAAAGCTGAACCAAAGTCCTTCATCGCCTCGGCGAGCCAGGTGTTGAGAGGCTCCATTTCACAGTAGGTCTTGACGACCTTGTCGGGGAAGTCGTCGGCCATAAACTCAGCCGCGTTACGGACTTGCGAACCTTCCGACGGTCGACTATACCCTAGCGACTACTTTCGCCCGCTAATGCTGTTGCTCAAGATCATCGGTTACGGGCTGGTCGGCCTTGGGACGCTAGGCACGCTGCTTCCGCTGATCCCCTACGACGACTGGTGGATCCGGGGCGGGGACTATCCACGGGTGCAGTTCGCGGTGCTGTTGGCCCTCGGGGGTGGCGTGCTGCTCTTTGCGCACCGCGGCGAGGCCTACTCCAGTGCGGTGCTGGCCTTCTTAGTGGTGGCTACGTTAAGCTTCGTGTTTCAGTTATACCGCATCTTGCCGTATACCCGTCTGTGGTCAACGCAGGTGCTCTCGGCTCCGCTCAACAGCGTAGAGCAGGCCGATACACTCCACCTGCTGATCAGTAACGTGCTGCAGAGCAACGATGAGCACAACCTACTCATCGACCTCGTCACCGAGGAGCAGCCCGACCTCCTCCTCACCCTCGAGACCAACGCCGACTGGGAACGCGACCTGCTCGCCGCCCACGGCAAGGACTTCCCGAATACCGTCAAGGTGCCGCTGGAGAATCGCTATGGGATGCACCTGTTCAGCAAGTTCCCCCTGCGCGCGACGGAGGTGATGTACCTCATCTCCGACACGATCCCGAGCATCTACACCGAGGTCCAGCTCGAGAGCGGAACGTGGATCAAGCTCTACTGCCTTCACCCGACCCCGCCCTCGCCCACCGAGGAGAGTGCGAGCACCGCCCGCGACGCCGAACTCGGCCTCATCGGCATGCGGATCAAGGACATCGGCAACAGCAACACGATTGTGGCCGGCGACCTCAACGACGTAGCCTGGTCGCATTCGACGAGGCTGTTTCAGCGGCTCAGCAGTCTGCTCGACCCCCGCGTGGGCCGCGGGCTGTACGCGAGCTTTCACGCCGATCACTGGTTTGCGCGGTGGCCGCTCGATCACGTGTTCCACTCGGACGAGTTCCAGGTGGCGCAGTTGCGGCGGCTGCGGCACGTCGGGTCCGATCACTTCCCGATGTCGGTCAAGTTGCGCTACGTCCCCGAAGAGGAGCACTTGCAAAAGGCCCCCGACGAGGACGAGGGCGATCGCGAGGAGGCGGACTCGACGATCCGGAAGGCGAAAGCCGGCGAAGTGGACGGACTCTTGGTCAAGTGACCGAAAGCGGTTTTCAACAGGTTTGGCGGACCACAAAACGCGTAATTCCTACCTTCTCGACGACAAATGTGGAGACTTGCCTGGGCAACCTTCGTCATTCACTGTACGTTATCTGGTATATATCAAAGATTCATCCGATCTTTGGTGTGCAAATACATCCCGGTATCTGGGTATTCGCCTAGTCGAACGCTCATAGTACCCACCAAATCGATAGTGTTTCATAGTGCTGCCGGCTACTCGTCCCTCGGGACGGGTGCCGGTTTTTTTATGAGCGGAAGTCGAGCAGCGCGTGGCGAATGTATTCGTCGAAGCCACGCCCTGGGGCCTCCGGCACGAAGCGCACCAAGGCCGGCAGCGCGAAGAGCGGCAGGTTCTGCTCGCGGAGGTAGGGTTCGTGCGCGTAGAGGCGCATGGCGTCCTTTTCGGTGGTGAGGATGATCTTCTTCGGGTTGGCGATCTCGGTGAAGAGCCGCGTCATGCGACCGAGATCGCGCTTGGTGAAGTCGTGGTGGTCGGTGAAGCTCAACTCGTGCACCTCGGCAACCTGCTCCCGCAAGTACTCCAGGAGATAGTCCACGCGTGCGATGGCCGTGAGCAGCAGCACGTCGTAGTCGGACGAGAGTTGCGTCGTGTAGCGGGGGTCGAGCACGAGCCAGGGGTCGCCGTAGCCGTAGGTCGAGAAGAAGACGCGCTGGCGGGGCAGGGGGTCGAGTTCTTGCAGGAGGCGGGCGCGGTCGGCTTGCGCCAAAACCGTCGGGCACTTGGTCACGACGATGGCGTCGGCGCGTTCGGCCCCAGTGGCCCACTCGCGCAGGCGGCCGACGGGCAGGAGGCTGTCGCGCCAAAACGGCCGGTCGTACTCCGTCAACAGCAGCGAAAGCGAAGGTTTTACCGCAAGGTGCTGAAACACGTCGTCGAGGATGACGGTCTGCGTCTCAGGCGCATACTGCAGCAGCGTCGACACCCCGAATACGCGGTCTTCCCCGACGCACACGGCGACGTCTGCGAACTTGCGCTTGAGTTGAAGGGGCTCGTCACCGACCTGCTCGGCCGAGTCCTCGGCGCGGACGTACCGGAAACCCGTGGTCTTGCGGCCGTAACCCCGCGAGAGGGTGCCGACGGGGAAGTAGTCGTGCAGGAGGCGGATGAGGTACTCGGTGTGGGGGGTTTTGCCGGCCCCGCCGACGCTCAGGTTGCCGACGCCAATGGTCGGGATGCTGAACTCGGTGCGCTTGAGGATGCGCGAGCGGTAAAGCATGAGCCGCACCTCGACGCCGATGCCAAAGAGGGCGGCCAGGGGCGCAGCGAGGAAACGAAGGAGGGCGTGGCGCACGGGGGCAAAGAAAGGGGCTTGTTGGCCATCGTGTCATCGGCACCTCGGAGGCCTGGCTGCTTTACTTCTCTAGAGCCGCCCCCCTCGACCGTCTGCATTGCGGGGGTGGTGGCGGTAAGTCCCACCTAGGTACTTCACCCCATCTTCGCCCCCACCACATGAAGCCCACCCGTACCCAAAACACCCTTGCCCTCCTCGCCGACCTCCTCTGGATCATGCTGGCGGTAGCCGTAGCCAGTGTAGGCCTAAAAGCCTTCCTTCTACCCAACGGCTTTCTCGACGGGGGCGTAACGGGCATCGCGCTCTTGCTGGAGGTCCTGTTTGAGGTGCCGCTGTCGGTGGGGCTGTTGGGCATGAGCATTCCCTTTCTGGTGCTCGCCTACTTCACCGTTTCGCGCCGCGTGATGTGGAAGTCGGTCTTCGGTATTGTGAGTCTGGCGCTGGCACTCGAGATGGAGGATTTCCCCGTCATCACGGAAGATAAGTTGCTGATCGCCATCTTCGGCGGGCTGTGCCTCGGGCTCGGCATCGGGACGGCCATCCGCTCGGGCGCCGTGCTCGACGGCTCGGAGATACTCGGCATCTTCGTCAACAACCGCTTCGGAATCTCCATCGGGAAGGTCATCCTGGTCTTCAATGTCGTGCTCTTCGGCATCACGGCCTTACTGCTCTCCCCGGAGGTAGCGCTCTACTCCATCCTTACCTACCTGGTTACAGCCAAGGTGACCGACACGGTGATCAAGGGCTTCGAGGACTTCATCGGGGTCACTATCGTGAGCGGGGAGAACGAGGCCATCAAGGAAGCCATCCTCAGTGAGCTCGGCGCCGGACTCACCCTCTACCGCGGGCAGGGCGGCTACGGCTCACAGGGCCCTTCGGAGGATCAGCCTATTATTCAGACGATCGTGAATCGGATCGACATCCGCAGGCTGTATCGACTGGTGGATGAGATTGACGACAAGGCCTTCGTTATTGAATTTGATGTCAATCATGTGAGGGGCGGGGTGTTGCGGCGGTATCTGACGCGGGGCACAGGGCGGAAGCTTAAGAAATAGAACGCGATGGACGCCAAATTACGCGACAGGATCACAAAGAGCCGGACGGCCGTCACGCTCTTCGCGATCCTGTCGCGCGCGCATTGCGGGGCCGCAGGCCCTTGCGTTCTATTCTACCCCCACGCCCCCTCCACCGCCTTCATCACCCGCTCCCTCGAACTCCCACTCACCCGAGCCACCCCGATCCGAGCCCCCATCTCCCGGATCAACGCATCGCCGTCCAGCCCCAGTGGCAGCAGCTCCCGCGCCAGCGCCTCCAACTCCACTAAGGGAATATCAGCAATCCCGCGACTGTACGCGCCCGCCTCCAGCATCGGCGGTCGAAAAGTGATCGTTTGCTCGGCCTGCGCGGCGTCTCGATAGACAACTTGATCCTCCCCGCGCCGCACGACGTGTCCCACCTTGCCAACCTCCGGCACGACACGCTCCCGCACCCGCGCCGTCATCCGCCCGAGGCCGAAGCCGGTGCCGGCCACGCGCTTTACGACTTCATCCATGAGCAATGGCGCCTCGCGATCGAGGACGCGCTGTATCACTTTACTCATCTGCGCATTGGCCTTCGCCTCGTAGAAGACCTCGCTTGGGGTTTGCCCGAACTTCATTAATAGTGGCGCCAACTCCTGCTCAGTTAGCGGCTGATACGTCACGGGCGGCGGTCCGGCGGCGGGCTGGGCGCGCGCGGCTTCCGGGCTCTGCCCCGGGCGCGCGCCCAGCCCGCCGCCGGACCGCCGCGAATCGGGGGGCGGAGCCTCAGCCCCGCCCATCCCTAACGCAGACGCCGCAACAGTAGCCTCGATGGCCTTCAGCACCTTCTCCTTCCCGTACCACCAGTCCAGACTCCACACCCGCATCAAGCGCCAGCCCAAGCCTTTCAGTACCGCCTCCCGCAGGATGTCCCGCTCCCGCGCCGTGGCGGCATCCCGGTAGCCCGGTCCGTCCAACTCCATGCCGAGCAGGTACTTCCCTTGCTCCTTAGGGTCACGAATGGCGAGGTCAATGCGGTAGCCACTCACGCCAATATCTAGATCGACTTCATGTCCTTTCGACCGTAGCTCCTCCGCAATGGCCGCTTTCAAGCCGGTCTCATTTGCAGCACCCGCCGCATCCAAGTTCGCCCCGCCAAAGGCCTTTGCTCCGCGTCTCGCAAACTCCAGAAACCGCCGCAGATCCCTCGCCCCCTGCGCATTGTCCCCGAGTCGATTCAAATCAATCTGCTCCGGCTCCATGCTCGAGAACACGTGCATCTCCTGGCGCGCCCGCGTCACGGCCACGTTGAGGCGACGCTCACCGCCCACCGAATTCATCGGACCGAAGGCCATGCGGAGCTTGCCCGCCTTGTCCGGACCGTACGTGATCGAAAACAGGATCACGTCCCGCTCGTCGCCCTGCACATTCTCGATGTTCTTCACGAACACCCGCTCGTCGAAGTCGGGGTCGAAGTGGCGGTCCAGCTCCGGGTACTTGCCCCGCTCGATCTCGAGCAGGTCCTCGATCACCGTGCGTTGCGCCATGCCGAAAGTCACTACGCCAAAGGTCCGCTTGCCCTCCTTCGGGTCACGCAGACGCTCGACCAGGTAGGCCACCAGCGCCTCGGCCTCCGCCTTGTTCTTACCGCTCTGGTAGTCCCGCGAGTCCACCTTGTGAAACTCCACCGCATCGTCCTCGGCCACCGGCGCGGGGAAGGTGTTGAGCTCGCCCTCGTAGTAGGTCCGGTTCGAGAAGGCGATGAGGCTCTCCGCGCGACTCCGGTAGTGCCAGCGCAGCCGCTTCGACTGCAAGCTCGCGGCCTGCATCTCGTCTAGGATGCTCTCCATGTCCTCCGACGCGTGCCGTCCTCGTCTCTTCGCCGTCGGCCTCCTCATCCTGGGTCGCGAAGAAGCTCGTCGGCGGCAGCTGCTTCGAGTCGCCCACCACCATCACCTGCCTCCCCCGCGCAATGGCGCCGATCGCCACGTAGACCGGTATTTGCGAGGCCTCATCGAAGACCACCACGTCAAAGCGGAACGCGCGGTCCGGCGGGAGGTACTGCGCCACCGACAGCGGCGACATCAACAGGCAAGGCGTCAACTCCGGCAGCAATGGCCCCATGCCTTGATCAACGGCCTCACCGGCAGCTGACTGCGCTTCTTGTCCTTCTCGCTGTTCCAAATCGCGAGGTGCGGCCGCATCTCCTGCGTATACAGTT
>CAWIMC010000014.1:0-38385 GCA_963837005.1 Lewinellaceae bacterium | reverse complement strand
CCGACGGTTACCTCTTCGGCACGGCGGCCCTCACGCTCAGCGGCCTTGCGGCAAAACCTTTCATCACCGCATCGCCCAAGGGCCTCGAACTGGCGATAGACACGAGTGCACTGTTCGACGGCTTCCGCGTGACGAACGTCGTGATCGCGCGCGAGAAGGCCTACTCGTGGCGCCTCACGGCAAACGTCCGCAGCGAGCAGCCGGCGCCCGACCTCGGGGGTGCCCTCGCGCTCAACCCCAACCTGTCGTCGCAGTGGGCCAAGAACCCCTTCGTCCACGAGGTCCGCCGCTACCCGGTGGAGTTCCCCGCCAAGATCGTCGAGACGCGCCAGATCAGCGTAAAGCTCCCCGCCGACAAACGCCTCGAATCCCTGCCGGCACTCGTCAACGCGACTACGGCCAACAAGGACGCATTCTACCGCTACCAGGTCACCGACCAGGACAACACCCTCACCATCAGTACCACGCTCGCCATCAAGAACCTCACCTACCTACCGGACCGCTACCACGAGGTGCGAGGGCTGTTCGACAAGATCGTCGAGCAGGAGGCGAGTTTGCTCAGCATCGTCTCCGCCGAATGAAGTATTTAAACGTTACCGCCTTCGGCCACCCGGGCGCCGCCGCAGTTTCTTTGCCGCGAACCGTCGGTGCGTGGGCTCCTGTCTTCGGCCTACTGCTGGCCCTGGCGTCCCTGCCGTGGTCGGCCGGGGCACAGGTGACGCGTACCAACGTGCCGCACCTCGCCGATATCCGCGCGCACCGCTGCACACTCACGGCAACCGGTCCGGGTGCCTTCACGTGGGAGGAGACGCTCGAGGCGGAGGTATACAGCGTGGAGGGCGCGCGCCTCTTCCAAACCCTCTCCGAATACTACGATGACGCTTCCGAGGTGAGCGATATGGAGGCGCAGGTCTGGTCGGCCGGCGAGAAGAAGCCCGAGGTGCTCAGGAAGAAGGACCGCCGCGACTACGCCCCCACCGACATGACGACGGTGGCCTCGGATGGGCGCGTGGCCACGATGTCGCTCCCGCTCCCGACGGCCTACCCGGCGGTGATCCGGACGCGGACCCTGCGCGCGGTGAAAGAGTCGGTTTGGCTGCCGACCACCGTGTTTCGCTACCCCGCGGGCGTCACCGTCGAGCTGGCGACCCTCACATTGGCGGGCGACCGGAGTACGGTTTTGACGAAAGTCATCGATCCAGAATCCCTCCTCACGGTCACGGAGGCCAACGGTGCGGTAGAGTATAAGATTGAGGGTGTAAGCCTTTCGGCAAAACGCGAGGACTTTGCGCCTTCGTCGACGCGCGTCGGGCCGGCCGTGCTGCTGGCGCCGCGCACGGGCAGCCTCGGCGGCACCAAGGGCGACTTCACGACCTGGAGTGGGATGGGCACGTGGACGGCGGGTTTGCTGGCGGACCGCAGCACCCTGCCCGCCGCCGCCGTCGAGGAAGTACGTGCGCTCGTGGCGGGCATCGCCGACCCGCGTACCCGCGTGGAGCGCGTCTACGCCTACATGCAGGCGCGTACGCACTACGTGAGTATCCAGCTCGGCATCGGGGGATTTAAGCCCATGGACCCGGCCAGCGTCCACGCCCTCGGCTACGGGGATTGCAAGGCGCTGAGCAACTACACGCGCCTCCTGCTCGCCGCCGCCGACATCCCGGCCAACTACTGCATCATCGGGGCGGCCGACGCGGAGATTTTCCTCCCGGAGTTCGCGAGCACCTCGCAGGCGAATCACGCTATCCTGGCCGTGCCCCTCGCGCAGGACACGATGTGGCTCGAGTGCACGAGCCAGACCGACCCCGCCGGACTTTGCCTCGGCGGACTGGACGGCGGGCCGCTACGCCCTCTGGGTCAACGACGACAGCGGCCAACTGGTCCGCACGAGCGGCGCCGACGCCCGCGACAATTCCGTGAGCTCCTTCACGACCGTCGATCTCACTACCGGCTCAGAGGCGCTCTTCTCGCGGCGGAGCACTTTCCGGGGCACGCAACTCGAGCTGCCCGTAGAATTGCGCAAGGCAAACCCCGCCGACCGCCGGAAGATTGCCCAAAGTCAGCTCGCGCTTACGCTCGACGGTCTCGACCCCCAAACCAAAGTGGTGAGTTCGGCGAGTGGTCCGGTCGGGACGGTGCAGGAGGCGGGTCGGCTACAGGGCTACCGCCAGACGGTCGGCAAGCGGCTCGTGCTGTCGACGTTCGCGTTTCTCCCGGGACTCCCGGCCCCGCGGGACACGGTGCGGCGCGTGAGCCCGGTCCTGCTCCGGGACGCGTACGTGCGGGTGGACACGCTGGAGCTGGTTTTGCCGAAAGGCGCCCGAGTCAGTGGCCCCGCCGAGCCCATCGTGGTCAACGGTCCGCAGGGCAGCTACACGCTCTCGACCCTGGCGAGTGATGTCACGCGCGCCACCCTGGTCGCCGAGGGCACGATTTCACCAATCCTTACCCTAGAGCGCCGCCTGACACTGAATGCGGGCATTTATCCAGCCTCGGTCGCCGGCGAGATCGCGCGCTTTGCCGCGAACGTGAAGCGGGCGGACGCGGGGTATACGGTGGCGGTGCTGGATGCGGGGGCGCGGCCGTGAGAGTGGGAAAGTGTGAGAGCGGAAAGTGGAAAGTGGGCCGTTCTAAGCGTGCGTGACGGTTACGGTATCGAAGTTCAGATTTACCTTGGGTAGAGAACCTAATCGATCCGCCCATGCCGACCCCGGATGGCCTTACCGCGCTTATCGACAGCGACACCTTTATCGCGGCCCTGGAGCACTGGACGCCCGAGGAGGCCGATGCCTACCTCGACCACCGAGAGGACGGGGACTTCGACGAGCGCTGGATGGCGGCTCACCGGCACCTGAATGCCTTGCCGCCGTTAGGGGATGCTCAGCGTAAGGCTGTGGATGACCTGCGCGAACGGACCTACAAACGCGTGTACGAGCACACGCAACACCCGGAGATCGCGGCCTACCTGTCTGATGATTTTGAACTGATCGCGCGGGATATCTTGTACGGTGCGGGGCTCCCAACGGTAGAAGCGTTTCGGGAGGCGTTCGAGCGCGGGGACGTGCCCCGGTGAGGAGAGGTCTAGGAATCCTACCCACCCCCCTTCACCACCTCCCCCTCCTTCATCACAAAATCCACCTCCATCAACAACTCCGGATTCGCCAACGCATCCCCCTTCACGCCCACGATGTCCGCATATCGCCCGGCCTGAATTGTCCCCAAATCATCGGTCATCCCCAGCATCTCGGCCGGGACCCGCGTCGCCATCACGATCGCCTCCGCCACCGGGATGCCCGCCTCGTGCATCAGCGCAAACTCCCGGGCATTGTCGCCGTGCGGGCCGACCCCCGAGTCCGTCCCGAAGGCAATCTTGACCTTCTTCGCGTAGGCGCGGCGCACCATGTCCTGCATCAGCGGCCCGATGGCGGTGGCCTTCGGGACGATCACCGCCGGGAAGTAGCCCGGGATCTTCGCCTTCTCCACCACGAAGGCCCCCGCCGAGATCGTCGGCACGAGGTAGGTCCCGCGCTTGACCATCTCGTCCATCACCTCGTCGTCGGCGTAGCTGCCGTGCTCGATCGACGTGATCCCGGCCCTGCACGGCGCGCAGCATCCCCTCCTTGCCGTGCGCGTGCGCGGCTGTCGTGAAGCCGTAATCCTTGGCGGCCGCGACGATGGCCTCGAGTTCGTCCTCGAAGAACTGCGGTCCCGAGCCGTCCTTGGCGACGCTCAGCACCCCGCCCGTCGAGGTGATCTTGATGCAGTCCGCGCCATTCTTGTAGCGCTGCCGCACGGCCTTGCGGGCCTCCATCGGGGAGTTGACCACGCCGTCCTTCGGACCCGGATCGCCCATCAGATCGCCGCGCACGCCGTTGGTCGGGTCGGCGTGCCCGCCCGTGGTCGCGATGCTCTTCTCGGCGGTGAAGATCCGCGGACCGGGCACCTTGCCGGCGTTGATCGCGTTGCGGATCGAAACGTTGACGCCCGGAGCCGCCGAGGTCGCGCACGGTCGTAAAGCCGGCCATCAGCGTGCGCTCCGCGTAGACCGCGGCGTTGAAGGCCACGTCGGCCGGGTTTTGGCGAAAGCGCTCCTCGTAGGCCTTCGGGTTGGACTCCGACTCGATGTGGACGTGCATGTCCATCCAGCCCGGGCGTCACGAGGTGCTGCTTGAGGTCGATGGCGGTGGCGCCGGCGGGCGGCGTCGCGTAACCCCTCCTCACTTCGGCGATGCGGCCGTCGCGCACGACGACGGTTTGCTCAGTTTTGACGGAAGTCGACACCGCGTCCAGGAGGCGGCCGCAGTGCAGGTAGGTGTCCTGGGCGAGGGCGGTGGCGGCTGTCGCCAAAACGAGGAGCAGCGAAAACAGCAGCAGCAGGGTAGGGTAGCGCATGGCGGGAAGCTACGGCGCGGCCGAATCTTAGCATCGCGTTAAAGTTGGCGAAGTCTAGACGCCCCGGCCGACATTGACGGGCATGATGAAGCTACCTCTACCGCTGCGTCGGTCTAATGGCGCTACTGCTGACCCCGGCGCTCGTCCACGGTCAGGACCTCTTCACCGCCCTCGGCGGGGTGCGCGCACCGAACGTCCGCGTCACGATGGCGTACGGGACCATCGATATGGAGGCCACACATCAGGGCTTCATCCGGCGGGCGGTCTCGAACTCGGCCTACGAATTCGACCACTCAGGCGGCTATGGCTACGGGTACGGCTATGAGTCGATCCACTTCACGTTCGCTTCCTTCAAACGTATGGACCTGCTGCGGCGACAAGCGTCGCGTGGCGGTCTTCCTGGACTTCTACGGCCTTGACGATGTCTGGTTGTACCGCGAGCGCATCGAACGGGAGTTGATCAAGAGCTACTGCCCGCAGCCGATCAAGGACGCGCCGTGCTCTTATGAAATCGATTTGAAGAGGGTCATCTTGGCGATGATAGATGACGTGCGTCGGGTGGACCTGGTGGTGATGGAGTGAGGGCCTTACGGCAAAACGATGAACGGGGTCAGTAGTGCAACTTCGCCTGCACAAATACGATCCGCTCTTCTTCGACTAGATACACCAGTCGGTGTTCCTGCGTGATCCGTCGCGACCAAGTCCCCGCCCCGAGGTAGCTCAGCGGCTCAGGCTTGCCGAGCCCAGCGAAAGGATCGTGTAGGCAGGCCTGGACCAGCTTTAGGACTTTAAGTGCCGTCTTGCGGTCGTGCTGCGTCCAGTAAATCAGATCCTCGAGAAAGTCGACATCGAACTCGGTGCGCCTATTCACCGGCGCTGTCCTCAGCATCTACCAGCCCAACACGCGTGCGCAATTCATCCACGGTGAGCGACAGGGTGGGCTTGCCGGAGCGTACGCGGTCCAACGCCGCCAGCAGCCGCTTCGCATTCGCGGGAGATCGCAGCGAGTGCATTGTCTCCAACATACCCGCCAGTTCATCCGCCGCAATGAGCGCCATGTCTTCCTTGCCTCTGCGCCGTAGCAGGATGGGCTCGCGCGTGCTCTGTGCCTCGTCCCAAAGCTCAGCGAGGCGGGCGCGGGCGTCTGAGTAATTGCCAGTAGTGGTCATTGTGAAAATGTACAAGGTTTCTGTACAAGGGCACAGCAGTTTCGCGGAGGGTCGGCGGTCATGACGGCACGGTGCACGAGCCGCGTTTGCCTGGCTCCTCCAGGTGCGAGTACGGCGGCGCGACCACCATCTGGGGGAGCCAGGCGACACGGGAGCCTGTACGCCCGCACGCTTTTCTTAGACCTTGCATGCCTGTGCATTCGCCGAACCTTACCCACCTTTCGTAGATCAACCTAGATCATAACAAACCGCTCTCCCTACTTTCCCCCTTAGATCAAAACCACTCCCGCCATGCCCACACCCAGACTCCTCCTGTTCGCCACCTTCGCCGCTTCCCTAAGCAGCACCATGGCCACCGCCCAAACCCCCACCCTCGACGTCCGCCCCGCCACGATCGCCTACGTCGGCACCCTCCCGCCACTCATCGACCGAGAGGCTTTCTTCGGCGACCCCAAGATCTCAGGCGCGCAACTCTCGCCCGACGGGAAGTTCGTCACCTTCATGAAGCCCCTCGACGACACCCGCAACGTCTGGATCAAAGGCGTCGACGAGCCCTTCGAGGCCGCCAAACCCCTCACCGCCGACGAGCGCCCCGTCCCGGGTTACTTCTGGACACACGACTCGCGGTACGTGCTCTACGTCCAGGACGCCAAGGGCGACGAGAACTACCACGTCTACGCCGTCGATCCTGCGGCGACTCCGGTTGATAAGGAGGGGGCTTCCGCCAAAACCCCGCCCGCGCGCGCCCTCACGTCCGGGGAAGGCGTCCGCGCCCAAATCGTGAGCGTGCCCCGTAGCAAACCCGGGACGCTCTACGTCGGACTCAACGACCGCGACCCGGCCTTCCACGACCTCTACGCCCTCGACATCGCGACCGGCGAGAAGACGCTGCTCTACGAAAACAAGGACCAGGTGGCCGGCTACGACTTCGACCACGCCGGCCAACTTCGCCTCGCCACCAAATCCAACGACGCCGGCGGCACCGAGATCTACCGCGTCGGCACCGACCGGCAGCTCACCAAGATCTACGATTGCTCCGTCGACGAAACCTGCTACACCTCGGCCTTCGGCGCCGACAACGAGCGCGTCTACCTCGTGAGCAATAAGGGCGACGTCGACAAGACCCGGCTCATGTGGCTCGACCCGGCCACCGGCCAGACCGAACTCGTCGAGTCCGACCCGGAAGACGAGGTCGACTTCGGCGGCGTCATCACGTCCGACAAGACCAACGAACTCGTCGGCACCGTCTACGTCGGCGACAAGCCCCGCATCTACTGGAAGGACGCCGAGTGGAAAGCCGACTACGAGTGGCTTCAGTCGCAGCTGCCGGGTTCGGAGATCAACTACACCTCCGCGACCGCCGACGAGCAGCGCATGCTCGTCGTAGCCAACTCCGATACGGACCCAGGTACCGTCTACGTCTTCGATCGCGCGCCCCGCAAGCTCACCGAGCTCTACACCACGCGTCCCGAACTCGCCGACGCCGAGCTGTCCGAGATGCGGCCCGTGCGCTACGCGAGCACTGACGGTCTCGAGATCCCGGCCTACCTCACTTTGCCGAAAGGCGTCGAGGCCAAAAACTTACCTGTGGTCGTCTTCGTCCACGGTGGACCGTGGGGTCGGGACAACTGGGGTTATAACCCTTACGCACAGTTCTGGGCCAACCGCGGGTACGCTGTCCTCCAGCCGAACTTCCGCGCCTCGACGGGTTTTGGCAAGAGCTTCCTCAATGCCGGCAACGGCGCCTGGGGCAAGGCCATGCAGGACGACATCACCGAGGGCGTCAACTACCTCGTAAACGAGGGCATCGCCGACAAAAAGCGCGTCGGCATCATGGGCGGCAGCTACGGCGGCTACGCGACGCTGGCCGGCCTCGCCTTCACGCCCGACGTCTACGCGGCCGGCGTCGACATCGTCGGCCCGAGCAATCTGATCACACTGCTCAACTCCATCCCCGCCTACTGGGCGAGCTTCAAGAAGCAGATGTTCGTCCGCATGGCCGACCCCGACACCGAGGAGGGCAAGGCCTGGCTCCGCGAGCGCAGTCCACTCAACTCGGCCGATAAGATTACCGCGCCGCTACTCGTCGTCCAGGGCGCTAACGATCCGCGCGTCAAGCAGGCGGAGGCCGACCAGATCGTTGTCGCGATGCGTGACCTCGGTCGCCCGGTCGAGTACATCGTTGCCCCGGACGAGGGCCACGGGTTCCGCCGCCCCGAGAACAACATGGCCATGGTCGCCGCCTCCGAGGCCTTCTTCGCCAAGCACCTCGGCGGTCGCTACCAGGCCGACATGCCGGAGGCCGTCGCGACGCGCCTCGCGGAGATCACCGTAGACCCCGCGTCGGTGGTTTTGGCGCAAGCCCCCTCCGAAGCCGAAACTAAGATGCCGCGCCCGACCCCCGTGCGCACGCTCACCCCCGGCGAGACCAAATACGACATCACCGTCAAGATGGGCGCCAACGAGATGGCCATGAAGGTCATGCAGACCATCACGAAGACCGACGACGGCTACACCGTCAAGCAAGTCATGTCGAGCCCGATGGGCGACGGGACCGACGAGGTGAGCCTCAGTGGGCGAGGAGCTTTCGCCGAGACACCGGACCGCCACGCAGGGTCCCGTCAAGATCGAACTCGACTACACCGACGCGACCATCAAGGGCGGCATGGAGATGGGCCCGAATACCCAGCCCGTCGACGTGACGCTCGACGGACCGCTTTTCGCCGACGGCGCCGCCGAACCCGCGATGATTGCCACGCTGCCACTCGCCGAGGGCTACACCACGATGCTACGGGGCCTCGGCGGCCAGACGATGCAGCCCGAGCTCAAGCGCCTTACCGTAACGGGCACCGAGGAGGTGGAGACGCCTTTCGGCAAAACCCGAGCTTTCCGCGTCGAAGTCAAGCCCGCGGATGGCTCGGCGGGGGAGACGGTTTACTACGTCGAGCAGGGCGGCGCGCACCGGTTGTTGAAGTCCCGCGCCGTTGTGCCGGCGATGGGCGGGGCGGTGATGGAGATGGTGATCGCGGAGTAGGGCGCCGCGCCGTTCGGCGAGCTCCAGCTAGTGGCGCCACATCCGGAAGGCTCCGTGCCTTCTCCGTGCAAACGTTTCGTGTCCCTCCGTGTGAGACCGATTGAACGGCGATTTCGCACGGAGGGGACACGGAGGCGCTGCGCTTCGGGCACGGAGGGGCACGGGGTTCTAGCGCCGGCCCGCACGCTTCTCGCGGGCCTTCACGGCGTCCGGAGCGCTCCGTGTCCCTCCGTGCAAACGCTCCGCGTTCCTCCGTGCGAGACCAACACGAAAATCACATCCGGAAACGCTTCAGGCCATCAATCAGGCGCGACTGTCCGAAATTAATCAGAAACCCGAGCTCGAACCCCCCTAGCCGCATATACGTCAAGGTCTGCGCCGTGTGCTCAGGCGCCAGCGCCTTTACCGACTTCACTTCTACCACGACCCTTCGACCCGCTAACAAATCGATGAAATACGCGGTTCCCACCTCCTCGCCATCGTACACGATGCGGACCGCATGCTCGACCGAGACTTCGACACCCGCCTTGCGCAAGTCGTGCGCCATACATTTGACGTAAACGCTTTCCAGCAGATGCGGCCCGAGTTGCCTATGAATGTTGATGGCCGTCGATACGATGAGATCAGCGAGATAGTCTAGGTCATCCATAACCAGAGGAGTATACGATATAACTATGATGGCTCGCGTAGGAGAGGACCAATTGCAGGATCAGCACGTTTTGGCGTAAGCCCTTTCCGCGTAACCCGTCGAAAGTGAGTGATCCGTGATTCATTCCCAATGTTAGTGCAGCATGCTCCGTGTAACTGTCCTACTCCTCGCCCCGCTACTCAACTGCGGCAGCGACGCCCCCGCCGGGGAGCAGGAAGGCATCGCCGCCGTCGACAGCACCATCTCCCAGGTCGACACGCTCTTCGCTCACCTTAAACCCTTCCGCGCGGACCTCCCGACCATCAGCCTGCTGATGTACAACGGCGTGCTCTAGGGCGAAGTCGTCGCCTCGTCGGACGTTTTCGCGAAAGCTAATGAAGCCGGAGAGCGACTCTTCAACGTCGGCACGATCGCCGAGACGCCGCAGCCCATCATTACCGAGGAGGGTCTGCGGCTGGTGCCGGACCACACCTTCGACAACTGCCCCAGGCTTGAGGTCCTCTTCGTGCCGAGTGCCTACGACATGTACTCCCAGGTGCGCAACCCAAAAATCGTAGACTTCATCAAGCGCAAGAACGAGGAGACGAGTTACACCGTGAGCAAGTACGCCGATGCCCAACTCATTGGCGAGTCCCACATCGCGGACGGCTACAAAATAGTGACCTGGATCGGGGGCGGGGAGCAGCTCCAGAAGGACTACCCGGCGCTAAAGGTCCAGGACGAGAACACGACCACCTACGTGGCAGACGGAAAGTTCAGATCCTCGAACGGGAATCTCGCGAGCTACGTCTCGGCGCTAGAGTTGCTGGAGGAGATGACGAGTGCGGAGCATCGCGAGTTTATCGAAGGGTATTTGTACTTGGATCGTTTGCAAGATTGGGAGTAGGGGGCGGGTTGGACGCGCTCTGCACGCTCGCCCGAGCTAACTTTGGGTAGCCGCTTCGATGAGGGCGCTTGCTCGCGGAGTGAGTCGAACCGGCGCCCCGGGCGCCTCCCAACCGCGGTACAGCCCGCGCATCGGCAACTTGAGCCCGAGCGACGGCAGTGCTACGACATCCTCTGCGGCGGTGACGATGGTGTACTGCCAGGCTGCCGTCTCGTCGCGGCGGTGGCGCACCTCGACGCGGCAAGTGTCCTGCTCGATGACGAGGTATTCACGGAGGCTACCGAGGGCGCCGTAGAAGGCAAACTTGAGCCCGCGGTCGTAGCCCTCACTCGACGGCGAGACGACCTCGACGAGGACGGTCGGATTGACGATGGCCGTCGGGATGATTTCGTCGTATGCCGGCCCGCCACACACCACGACGGCGTCGGCGTAGAGGTAACGCGTGCCTCGCTCCACGGCGATGCGGAGGTCACTCGTCGAGGCGTGGCAAGATTGGAGGCGAGCATCGGTGGCCTCGGCGGCGATGATCGTCGATCTAGCTTCGCCGATGAAATTTCCGGCCATCACCGAATGGTTATAGCTGCCGCCGGCCATCGACTCGACGCTGATGAGGATGCCGTCGTGAAATTCGTAACGCTTGCCCGTGGCCTCTTCGACGGCGAGGTATTGCTTGATGGTGTAGCGGTCGTTCGGGACGAAAAAGGGAAGATTGGGCGGGAGCAGGCTCATAGGCCACCGAAGGTAAGGTCTGGGTAGAGCTCCTCGCCATTCGCCGCTGAGGGCGTTTCGGTTGCCTCTCGCCTCGCCCCGTGCCGGACAGGATGCTGTACGTGCCCGTCGGCGCGCCCTGCGACATCTGCGAGTCGAAGGACAAGACCTTCGCGAGCATCACACGCCTGAACGTCAATGACGCTTCCGCAAAACCCGAGGTCGTGGCGCCCTTGCTACCGTGCGGTGCTAGAACCACGTCTATTCAGCACCGACCCTCCACCTGAGTCCTATCTGCAATTGTCCTACCCATACTCCGCCGACGTTCGGCGCCACGGCAGTGGTAACACCGCTCGTACGATAAGCACCCGCGGCGAGATGGAGGCCAATCGTGGGGGAAAGGGCGTAGCCTAAGTTGCCCCCGACCATCGGAGCAATCCGTAACCCAGTTTGCGTGACGTCAACAGCCTGTAGCGTTCGCTCAGCGGAGAGTAGTCCGGCGTGTAGGTTTTGTCGAAAGACGACTTGCCCACCGGCGCGTACCCCCCAGTGCCACGGCCCCTGCGACCAGTGGCGCCCGATGAAAACTGGGAGCGTGTACTCGGTGTGCGTGTTGTAACGCGTGGAGCGACGTGTGCGCTCCACGGCGATGCTGTCGACGTACTCCACGGCCGTGCCGCCGTTGCTATAGCGGTAGACGCGCGAGACTTGGTCCGGGCGAAACTCCCGGACGGTGTCGACGAGGGTGGCGGCCGTCGAGAACTCGAGGCTCGCGTACTGTACGCCTGCGCCGACCAACCAGCCGGAGCGCCACTGCCGTTCGACGTGTGCCGAGGCTGCGAATCCGGGGTGATCGTCGGTCTGTCCGTAGGCTTCGGCCGCGCGGGAGGCATATACGCCGGCGGCCAGTGTGATTGACCACGGTGAATAGCTAGGCCGTTTGACAGAAGGTATAGGACCTAATTTGTTCCCTCCTTCGCCTACGTTTTCCTCTGGGAATACCTGCAAGGTGAGTAAGGAGAGTTTGGCAATGTTTGGACTGGACGTCGGCCTCCGCATAGCTTCGAGACGCTGTAGAATCGGCTGCAGGATGCTACCAGGTAGATCGATGTCTCTGGGGCTGGGGTCTGCGAGCTCACGGCCTGTTGACGCTGTGTCGGGTGTGGTTAATGGGACACTTTGCTCCGATTCCGAGTCGGAAGGCGGCCTTTGTACGCTTGTATAAGTGGGCCGAGTAGATCCATCTATCGCGTTGGGGAGAATTGATATTGAATGGCCCGCAGATTCGATCGTAGACGTAAGGCGCAGTGACTTACCGACTGCGGCGGCGGGTCTAGATGGAGTCGTGGTGCGGGATAGCACTTCTCCAGCGGTGCTACCCAAAGACATTCGTGCGGACCTCGATTGAGTGTCGGACCTTCGCACGGATAGCTCGCGGGCTTTGGGATCGACGGCGAGCTCGACGGTTGGTCCCTCGGACGTGGCGTTGCTGGATGTATTGAAGTAAAAGAGGAAGAAAGCAGCCGCGATGAGCCCGGCGAAGCCTAGCGTAAGACACCACATCAATGGCTTGCGTCGCCAGCGTCGCTCGCGCGCTGCTACTCCCTCCTGGATGATCGGCCCGATGGCCGACCAGTCCAGTCGTGGGTCATCCGAACTACTCTGGAGTCCGTCGAATCGATCCCGTAAATCTTGGTTCATCAGGCGTGTTTGAGGGCTTGCTGAGCGAGAGTGTGTCGTAGGCGCTCCTTGGCGCGTGAGAGTTGCGACCGCGAACTCGCCTCAGAGATGTCGAGGGCCTTAGCGATCTCTGCGTGGGAGTAGCCGTCGACTTCGAAGAGGTTAAAAACTAGACAGTAGCCCGTTGGCAGTCGCGCGATGGCGAGCAAGAGGTATTCAATATCGTAATCGGTACAGTTCACTGAGGTGTCTACGGCATCTAAGAGTAGGTGCCCGGAATCGTAGTGCGTTCGCTTGACCTTCAGGAGGCGACGAACGGCTATCGTCCTGATCCACGTCTTCAGCGAACCTTTGCCCGCGTCGTACGTCGGAAGTGCGTCGAATATCTCGATAAAGGTCTCCTGTACGCAATCGGGCTCCTCGTGCGCAGCGAAACCGTACCGCCGTACAACCGTGAGGACGTACGGCAGGAAAGTTTCGTAGAGGGCTTGCTGTGCGGTAGGATCGCTCTGCAAGCAGGCAGATATGACGTCGGCGTCGCTCAAGCTTACGAGCTAGTTGCAGTTGCGTAAGGGGAGGTCGAAAGTGACGTCTACGGCGCCAGTGCTCGCGAAATTATCGCAGGCGAAGAATGGATTCGCCAGGGCATCGATGAAGTAGTTGTACTCCCCGGTGATCGTCCCGTTGATCCGGCCATCCGCAACGGTGTAGCTGATGTCGAAATTCCGATTAAAATTGCACTCCGGTGGTGCGAAGAACGTCCAAACCGTCCGGGAGGCCCCACCGATGACGGTAGTGAAGTTGCCGTCGAAGACGACCGTATCGGTGGCAGTGACATAGAATTGGAATAGGAAAAAATCCCCGTTACCGTTATAGCTCGAACTAAGGCCGCCTGGGCACTGAACCTCCACCCCCTGTGAGGCCAACAGGTACAGCGTGCCAAAGGGGTTAGTGAGGACGTACGCATCGCCGTCGAGGGTGGTGGCCTGCGGGCGTGGTCTGAACCTGGTAGAAGATCGCGTCCGGGACTTCGATGGTGTCTACGGCCGTCGTAAGGTCACGTAAGCTCAGTAGATCGCTGTCGTCCTTAGTGCAGCCGGTGGCTAGGAGCCCGGTGGTGGCAAGGAGGGCGTGAGGAGTCGGGTGCTCGTGGTCATGATCGGGCTTTTACTAACCTATTGCCAGATCACGGGCGAAACGTTGCACGGGCCGCGAAAAAAGTTTTGGCGAAAGCCTTTGACCCCACCCGCCACCACGTCAAATCTCCCAGCTCCCGTGAGGAGTACCCAGGCCAGTACCCCTACTTGCACGCTATGTCTACGCGCCGTTTCCTCGCCATCCGCCCCGCCGCACTCGTTTTGGCGCAAGCCTGCAACACCGACGTCAACGAGGGCCGCGACCCCGACGCTTCGACGGTCGTACTCGAACCCTACCGGGCACCGCGCCGCTCGATAGCCTCCACGTGCCGGCCGGCTACGGGTCGACGTGTGATATGAGCCCCAAAAGGTCTACTCCTTGCGCTCCGCTTTTAAAGGATTTGTGTTTTTTAGTTTCCGGACTTTTGGCGGCACTACTTCGGGCAAGGTACGCCCTGCACGCTCGGCGTCACTTAGGCGTCCCGATAGGCTAAGTTCGTAGTGGACCGGAGCGGTGTCCCGCAGGCTACTGTAATGCCTGCGGTGACTATAGTAATGGACGTAGTCACCGACTGGCTCGCCGGCCTCGGCCACGAGGACTCGCCCTGCGCATTATCGTACGTATCGACGCACCGGGCTATCGACTGGCGCGCGCGGTGAGCATCGATCACCGCCCGTGTCAAGTGGCTCGTGTGCGGTGAGCCGCCATCCGAATGACGGGTCACCCCGGCCCCTCGGCCGGCCAACTCATTCCGTACGGTGCCCTGCAAAATTCAAATAGGCTCTATGTGTATTGAAAGATGAGAACTGCATTCTCGAAATTTCTGTCCCGCAAATCGGCTTTCGTAATTCCGAAATAGCCGTCCGAAATTCCAATTTTGTCAAACCCCGTAATGGGATTCGCTAAGGTAAATTGAAGCAAGTTGACCAATTCAGGTCTGATGGCTTCGATCCTAGCCTCGTTTTGTCCTGATGCTGCGAAGTCTTTGAGATTTAGATATGAGAGTGCCCAATCGATAGTGACGTCGTCCTGGATAGGCGTGGCGTGCCCGAGTATTCGTTCTTTCCCATGATCCCCGAAAGTATCGTAAAACGCGTAGGCATTTTCTCGGTCTTCCTCGGGTAAGGATTGTGTGTCTAGCGTTTCGTTGGAAGGAAAGGTGATCAGGGGCAGAAACTCAATGCGCGAGGATTTGAAATGATATTCGGGAGTTAGGTTATCGGGAAACTCGGCTTTAATTATATTTTGGTTTTGTGAGTAAATTACCTCGCACGCATCCCTGTCGAACAAAAAAGAGTACTCCGTACCACGATTACTTTCCGGATCTTCAAAGTAAATAAAGAAATAGATCATCCCCCCGTCGGGCAGAAGGTCTTCGACATCGATATTGCGGATTTCAACGAGATTAATTTGCGCTAGAAAGATCATCGGCTTTCCTTCATAGGTAGGCCACACTCGGTCAACGGGTAAATCTGGCCTTCCGCCAAACTTGGAACAACCTGTCGCAATGTCGCCTGTGGCAGTGCTTTGGCACACTTCAATCGCAGGTTTGAGAAGAGATTTTACCTCCTCGAAACTCGTCGTCCAATCTAGTTTCTCCAGAATGGTCAAATAGTCTCCTCTCTGAAGATTGGTATCGGTCATATCTTGTCGATGGTAAAGCGAATGTAGGTGAAAATTATGGGAGCATTGTACCATAACTATGTCTAAAGGTGTCAAGATGGTATTCACCCGACGGGTACAGCCGATGATGCCTATCGCTACTGAACCACGACCGTAACGGTCGGCTGCTCGAGTCCTTCGGTAGCGCGGAGAAAGTACAGGCCCGCGTCGAGCGCAGGAAGAGCAATCGCACCAGACACTATTCGTACGAGGCCGTGGCTTTTACCGGAAGGATCGGTAATGGCGTAGCGACTACCCTCGACGCCACCGCTGATCCGCACGTGCCCGCCGTTGGCCACTGGGTTTGGCCAAACGCTCGACTTCTCCGGGCTGATTACCCGGACTACAGGCGTAAGACTCCCCTGATAAGCGCGGACGAATGCTTGCTCGCCGGAGGCTACCGCGGCGAGTCCGGCCACGTAACTGCGGGAGTTGACCTCTGCACAGGCTACCAGCACGTTGTTGCTATTCAGATCGCCGTGGACGATGGCGGCTTTGTGTGCCTACCGAACGCTAGCTAGTAGCCCGTCGAAGCATTCGTAGTTCTCGGCAATAATCTTGTCCTTGAGCTCCGTGCAGAAAACTAGCCCATCAATATACTCCATCGCGATGTAGTATCGCTTTTAGCCATCGACGCTCACGCGTCCGATTTCGTCGATCCAGCACCTCTTCGTTGATGCCAAGGAGGCGAGCGGGTTGCCGGCCCACATGACGGTGCACGGTCTACAGCACTCGTTCGCCACCCACCAAGTCGAACGTGCAACAGCGTGCATTGGGGGCCCTACCCCAATTCACGCTGTTGCACGTGGTGAAGGATCTCCTGGGTCACGCCAGCATCCAGACGACACAGATCTACCTGCACATCTTGAGCAATCGGTTTGCGGGACTATACGATCCGCTGGCGGGGCTGTAGGGATATAGGTACTGTGTATTTCGTTTATCCACGGTGGGGGCTTGCGGGACTGGGATGCCCGGTGTAGCTTGGCCCTGAGTCCGGAGGGGGGTTGAGAGGGGTGGTGGATATATATGGATATCGGTCACGGTGGTCGATATCCCGTAGTTCTCAGCAAGCCAAAATGACAACTCTGAATTCAGATGAAATACGCACTAGAAAAGAAAACTTGGACACAGGAAGATTTTGACGAGATGGGATGGCACGAGAGCCAAATCTATACGATTCGATACTTAACAGATTTAGAACTTGACCTTGATTATATTCTACAATGGAACAAGCCAGATATAGAAGGATTACCTTTTACGTTTTGGGTGTGCCAGCAACACTGGTATTTAAGGAAATACAAAATTCAAACTTTGAGATCGATGCCGCGCGTTTTGGGAGATCCGAATTGAAGATATTGAAGAACTACGACAGTAGTAATCCTGGACAGTCATAACTCGGCAAGGCGCTTTCGAATTTGAAAGCAGTGGCTGTATCCAATACATGAGGCAAGAGCTATTTTGTCAATTTGGGAAACGATTTCCTATCGAACGTAACGGTTAATGCTAGAGCAAACGACGAACCAGTAAAACCCAATCCGAAATAGAGAGCATTGTCAAACAAAGAGAGAAAATCTGGCGCACTCTGAAAATGCCAAGTTGGGCAGCTAAACAGGCTAGAAAAAGTGAAACTAGAGGAGCTATGGTCAAAACGCGAAATTGAGATCAAAAGCCTACCTGCTAAAGAAGCGCGAATATGCATAGGATAAGTTCTGCGACTACTGGTTCAAAAACGCTATATTTGAAAACTGGTATAAGAAAAGCTAGCTGAGAACAACGCCTACACGCCCACGCCGGCTAATCGCCAGGCGCGGCGCGTAGGCCCATGTTATCGACCAGGAGAGAGAATATGAAAAACTCGCAGATAGTGTTCAGAAACGCAATCAAGATGACCAACCATAAGTTGATATCACGAGTCGCGACGGCGGTAACAGTAGTTGGGATTCTGTATCAAATATACACCGATAGAACCACTGAGGCCGGACACAACTATGGCACATATATATTTATGCTAGGATTGCTGATCTACATCGTAAATGAGAATAACAACGAAAAGCCTAAGAATACAGGCTAAGATTAAATTCAGATTTACAAATAAAAGCTGATTAGCTGTAGCTGCGAGTTCGACTAAATAAAAAACGTCTATATCAAAGGCTACACGCCCACGCCGGCTAATCGCCAGGCGCGGAGCGTAGCCTAACGTTGGAGGTAATAAATCATGAAGCACGTTCAACTCTACCGTGACCTCTAATCGCGACTAACGCAAATTTGGGCACAGGATACGGCTGTCACTGAGCTAGAGAAAACTAATACACCTATATCAGCAATCAATAGCACTGAAGACAGAATACCTATAAGAATAGTACCGAATACGATTCCCTCATGCATAGTGTACTACCGAATACAGGCGTAACACGAGTCTGCGAGTAGAGCTTATCGCTCACAACCAGACCCGGGGCGCTCTCGAACAGTACGTGCGGTTATCTCGGTACTCTTCGGGTGATCCAAAGGAAGTTATAGATAGAATTGAATGCAGGAGGAGCTTTTGAAGCAACGCGATGCGATTGAAACTGGCGTGAGTTCGAGCGCATGTATGCCATGTTGAACAAGTGGCATAACCGAAACGTGATTAAAGAAGGCTTTCATGCCTCGTTAGTCAGTCATGGTGACTACAGAGATTGATAAGGATCAGTTTCTCAAGCACCTAAACGATCATCTTGCAGCAGTTGACTACATCTTCGATGTAGTACCTAAGGAAGACCGCCCATTATCTCAAAGGTTTTCTGTTGGACGCTACATCAGCTAACTACTAGACTACCAGGAACATGCAGACGGAAGAGACCAATTCGGCAACAAAACTAAAGTATTACCGCTTTTAAAAGGGAAGTTCAAAGTTCGTGCAGAATAACCCTACACGTAGCGATTGCACGGTTGTGTCATACTGTCCGCCAGAGCATGTTGATTCGGAAATGGAGTCGCCTGGTCGAGGTATATACCGTGAGTTAGAACTGGACGAGACACTCCGCTATTAATAGCGAGTTGGTTTCACCATGCGTTCACAGTTAACATCCATTTCAAGACGGCAATGGTAGGGTCGTTCGACTAATGGCGAGCTTAATACTCATTAAGCACAATCTATTCCCAATCACAGTCTTAAGAGAAGAAGCAAAGGAGAAGTACATTGCAGCTTTAGACAAGAGCCGACCGAAGGGGCGCCGCAAGATCTTGTAACATACTTTGCAGGAATACAAAGGCGAAACATCGAGCAGGCATTAAACCTAAAAGAGGTCGCAGGTACGAGCTTGCTTGAGGTAACAAAAATATTCAAGAGTAAAGCAATCCTGAATCAGAGGGAATTTGAGAAGACGAAAACTGTAAGGCTGACATGATGCCCGTAAAACTGTTTTCGATATATGCAGTGGTTTTCTTAATGATTACCGTGAGAAACTCGAAGCACCCGGCAACCATTTAGTACTTACATCCATAGTGGCCGACCAGACGATGAAAACAAGCAAGACTACCACTATCGGCAAATTTAAAGTGTCATATGCGAAAGAGCACGATTACTTTTTCAATGCTAAGCTGCCAAGATCCTTTGTGGCACTAAATATTGCGCTGGAAGCATCAGCGGCAATACGAGATTGGCGTTACGGTGCATCATTATGGATACGATGTGGGACATTAGCGATTGGTGCTTTTATTAGATTACAAAGGTAGTGCCAGCAGTGATTCCCCGAGGACCACATACCCGGTCGCCGTACGACCATACATAATATCGATCAATGACGATATCCAGAAACTGAAAGAGTATAATGTTAACCAGCATCTCGAAGAACTTATAACAGTTGCAATTGCCCAAATCGCGAGTGAATTATAAATTCCAACATGCCCACAACACCGCCTACACGCCCACGCCGGCTGATCGCCAGGCGCGAGCGCGTAGCCTAACGTTGGCTGAGGAAGCATGAAGGACGATGGACAAAGGACTCAGCACCCCTCCTACTCTACTCGGCATTCTAGAGTTGGCCAGCGCTTTACGTGCACCCCTAGCCTGTCCTCCCGAGACGGCGCAGCTTGGCGCGGGGATCTCCTGCCCTCACTCCAGCCCCCCCAAGGCGCTCAGTTTTCCCTCGATGGTTTCAAGCACGGCCCGTGGCTTTGTGGCCGACTCGTCTACGGCGAGCACCTCGCGGAACAGCGCCGCGGCCTCTCGATAGCTGGCGCGTGCCTTAGCTAGGTCGCTCGGCTTCATCCCCGCGTAGAGGTCTCCGAAGTGGTGGAGGTCGTGCGCTAGGTCCTCTTTGGCACTCTGGTCCGTGACATCGGCCGCGATGCGCTCGCGGAAGTAGGCGTTGGACATCTCGAGGTAGGGTAGGGCCTCCGCATAACGACCGGCTTGCAGGAAGACCGTTCCGAGTTGCTCGCGCGCGATGAACAGATCGCGGTAGGCGGCCCGGTTGGCGAGGCCACTTTCGAGGGTCGCCTCCTGAAAGCGATCGCCTTGCGGATAGTGGCTTCGGCGGCGTTCCAATCCTCGACCTGGCGGTGCATGGCGCTCTGGCGCTCGTAGGTGAGGGCTTGTAGGCGCTCGGTATACAGTTCGCGTTGTGACGCAGGAATAGCCATGAGCACACGCTCGGCCTCGTCATAGTCCGCGATCGCGCCCGCGGCGTCGCCGACATTCGGGAAGTAGGGATGGCCGCGGAAGTCGCCCCGATTGATGAGCGCGCCGCCGAGCAGCGTGGCCATCGTGCCAGACGCCGGCCACCGCAGCGTGGCCTCCCGAAAGATGGCCGTGGCACTGTCGACGATGGCCAGTCCCGCCGCCACCTGTCCAGCGTGTGCGGTGGCTGCCCCGAGCTTTTCGGTAAGTCGCCCCCGAACCCGGGCGTGCGTGAGCTGTAAGCTATCCGGCAGACCGGCAGCCGCAGCAGGCATCCGATCCAGCACCCCTAGGCCGCTGGCGAAACTCGCCTTTGCGTCACCGAGTCGCCCGAGTGATGCACTGCCCTGGACGCCCTGCACGTAGCCCAGTTTGTAGTAGCCTTCGGCGAGGAGCAGGGTTGTGGCCGGATCGAGCGACCCGGCCGGGACGCCGTCGAGCATCCCAATAGCCTCCGCGACGACCCGCTCCCGGGCGGCGGCATTGCCCTGCAAACCGTTGAGGGCATCATGGACCCCGCCAATGAGTGAGCGGGCCGCCGCCGAAAGGGCTGCCGTCCGCTCCGTCGAGACGGCTTGCGCGGCGGCGGCGTGCTGGTTTTGCCGAAAGGCGAACCCACCGACCACCAGGGCTAAGACGGCAGCGAGCAGCCACCACCTCGACCGCAAGGCCCAGCGTCGGAGTCGGTATCCGTACGCCCCCTGCAATACGAGTGGGGAGTGCCCGGACGCCCACCGCGTCAGATCGGCAGAGAGGGCTGCTGCGGTTGCGTGGGTCTGGATTTGGCCTTTAAAATGGTCTGCACTGAAGATGGCGGTGAGGCCAGGGTCGTGCCCCGTTTCCGGGAAAACCTGCGCCAGTAGTTGCCTGAGTGCGCGAGTATCCGCGTTCGTCGAAAGGCTTAGCGCTGGCGCGGGTTCGTCGAGCAACTGGGCTACGCCAAAATCGATAATGTGGGGCTGGTGATCCTCGTCGACGAGGACGTTACTGTCTTTCAGATCGCCGTGTACGACACCTGCCGCATGCCCGAAAGCCACCGCGGCACAGAGTTGACGAGCGGCAGCAAGGCGGTCATGCAGTGGGGCCTTCGCGAGGGCGGGACCGAATGGACGTCCCTCGATCAACTCCATCACGAAGTACCAGTGCTGGCCGCCGCCGGAGGTGTCATCGGAGCCGAGGTCTACCTGGCCGGCGTCGTAGAGGCGTGCGATGCCGGGGTGCTCGAGCCTTGCAATGGCGGCTACTTCGTGCTGGCCGAGTTGTTGCGAGGCGCGCACGAGCTTGAGGGCCACGCTGCGCTCAAAGGCCCCGTCGGCACGCTCGGCGAGGAAGACAGTGCCCATGCCGCCCTCGCCGAGGAGCCCGAGCGTACGCCACGGGCCGAAGTGTGTCGGGAGGGATGCCGTCCCGCTCTCGGCGGCAATCTCGGCGGCAAGCGAGCCGGCGGGGGGCCTTAGCGATTCGTCGTCGTCTGGTGGCGGCGCTCACGAGCCGATGGGCTTCTCGGAGGGCTTCCTGCGAGAGGTGCGCTCCGGCGGTATCGAGGAAGGCCGCGCGAGTAGCTGCGGGGCGCTCGAGCGCATCGGCAACCAACTCCCGCACGGCGCTCCAGTGTTTCACAGATGGGGAATGAGGGCAGGTGTCGGGCGCTCGGCGAACAGCGCGAGGAGGTAGGCGCGGGCGCTGAGCCAGCGACGCTTGACGGTGGATGTAGAAAGGGACATGGCCTCGGCAGTCTCCTCATTGGTCAGGCCGCCGAAGTAGCGCAACTGCACCACCTGGGCCGCTTCGGCGTCGAAGCTGCGCAGTTGCCGCATCCCGTCGTCGACGCTGATGACGGTGGCCAGATCGAGGCCGGCGGCGGGCAGGCGGTCCCCGAACCGCGACAGGGGCACGTCCTGGGTATTGCCGCCGCGCTTCTGTGCGTGGGCAGCGCGTGCGTAGTCGATTAATACGTCGTGCATGACGCGTGAGGCGACGCGGAAGAAATGGCCGCGGTCTACGAAGGTGCGGGGCGGCATTCCCTCACCGGGGTGAAGCTTGAGGTAGGCCTCGTGGACGAGGGCCGTGGTGTGCATCGTGTCTGAGGCGCGCAGCCGGCGACGCTGGCCGTGGGCAATGGCGCGCAACTCCCGGTAGAGGTGCTCGACGAGCGCCTCGAACGAAGCGCCGTCCCCGGCACGCGCCTGCTCGATGAGTGCTGAGATAGGGTCGGTGTGGAGGGACATGCAGGCGGGTGTCGGAGGCGAGCTTAGGGAGGGAGGGCAAACCTGTATCGGACTCCGGGTCTAAGGTAGACAGGATCAGGGGAGTAGATGTCGTCCTGTGGACCGATCGCTGTTGTTTTTTCGGTAGGTAGGGGTGAAAGCGGCTGTCGCCAAAACGAGCGAATCGCTAACAATTCTCCTGCTATGTACCTATCATTAAAAAGTGGCTTGTTTATGCTTTTGACCTGCATCACGTTATGCGCTACATCAACACTTTTGGCACAAGCCGAGACCGAGCCGAACGATGTCTTCGCGCAGGCCAATCCCATCGCGGTGGGGGTAATCCTGACGGGTAATATTGGCAGCGGCCCGGTGGGGAGCGTCGATCAGGATGATTGGTTTCGGGCCGTTTTGCCGAAAGGCGGATCTTTTGAGCTGTTCTTGGAAGCGACGGCACGGACCGGGAGCGGGAACGCCAATTTCTTTGCGACCATCTACCGGGGCAATGGCGTCAACTCGCTCGGGAGCATCGCGAAGTATAGCATCGCGCAAGGGGTGACGACGCGGGACACGTTCCGCATTTTCGGGCGGGCCTCGGGAGATACGATATACGTGCGCATGCAGCAATCGGCGGGTAGCTTCGATTACGCGCTGCGGTATACCAATCTCGAGCCCACTGTGGCGCCTGACCAGGAGCCCAACGATGTAGCGGCACAGAGTCTCACGCTCGTACCCACTCAAACGGCCCGCGGGCAGATTGGCTACACGCTCAATGCCACCACCGACGGGGCGGACTGGTACCGCACGGTTTTGCCGCAAGGCGGATCTTTCGAACTCTTCGTGGAGGGTAAGGCGACGAGTGGCGGCGGGTAACGCCAATTTCTTCGCAACTATTTTTCGGGCGCAATGCCGCCAACTCACTCGGGACTCTCGCGAAGTACAGTGTAGCGCAAGGAGCGACAGCACGCGACACGTTTCGCATCTTCGGACGCGCACCGGGAGACACGATTTACGTGCGTATCACCCAGTCGGTAGGCAGCTTCGACTACGCTCTCAGGTACACCACGGCCCCGCCGACCATTGTGCCGGAGCGCGAGCCAAACGATACCCGCCACTGCGATCCAACTCTGGAGGGACGTAGCCGTGCGCGGGCAGGTGGGCTACACGCTCAATGCCACCACCGACGCCGTGGACTGGTACAGGACGGTTTTGCCGCAGGGCGGATCATTCGAGTTCTACATAGAGGGTACGGCCACGAGCGGCGGTGGAAATGCGAATCTCTTCGCGACGATCTTCCGGGCCAATGCCGTCAACTCGCTCGGGACGCTTGCTAAGTCTTAGCGTTGGGCAAGGAGCGACTACCCGCGACACCTTCCGCATTTTCGGACGGGCGCCGGGAGACACGATTTGGGTGAGGATCACGCAATCGGCGGGCAGCTTCGACTACGGCCTGGTGTACACGAGCGAGGCCCCGACCGTGGCTTCCGAACCGGAGCCTAACGATGTCGTGGCGAGGCCATCTCGTGACCCAGGACCAGCGCGTCGTTGGGCAGATTGGCTACACGCTCAACGCGACCACAGATGGGAACGACTGGTACAGGTCGTTTTGCCGAAAGGCGGATCTTTCGAACTCTTCCTGGAGGGTACGGCAGCGAGCGGCGGTGGGCAACGCCAACCTCTTCGCGACCGTCTACCGCACCAACGCCGTCAACTCGCTCGGCAGCATCGCGCGCTACAGCGTGGTCCAGGGCGGCACACGGCGCGACACCTTCCGCATTTTTGGGCGCGCCCCGGGAGACATCATCTATGTACGCCTCACGCAGAGTTCGGGTGCCTTCGACTACGGCCTTTCGTATACGAGTCTGCGCGCCGACGCAGCCCATTGACGCGGAGCCCAACGACCTCGTCGCACGGCTATCGATTGTCTGATGGCACGCCGGTGGTCGGGCAGTTGGGCTATACGCTGGACGCCACCACAGACGGCGCGGACTGGTACCGGGTGGTTTTGCCGAAAGGCGGACGGATAAGCGTCTTCCTCGAAGGTCCACAGCCACGAGTGGCGGTGGGAATGCGAACAGTTTTGCGACGGTGTTCCGTAGCAATGCCGTAACTTCACACGGTACGATCGCGCAGTACAGCATCCCTCAGAACCGTACTCGAGCAGATAGCTTCGTACTCAACTGCCGGGGAGTGGGCGATACGATGCTGATCAAGCTGACGCAAAGCTCGGGCAGTATTGACTACCGCCTTCGCTACAAGGCCACGCCGCCGACCTTCGCCGATGACGGCCCAGGCAATGAGACGATCGAGACGGCTACCCAGATCACATTCCCGCGGACGATGCAGGGGCGGGTCGGGTTCACGACTGCGGCCACCACCGACGTTCAAGACCACTACGGCTTTGTGAATCCAGGTAGCGTGAGTCTCCGTCTACAGCTCGAACTCGAGAACGAGAGCGGGACGGCCAACGCGAATTTCTTTGTGACGGTCTAGATTCCACGGGGGTGCGCTCGGTGGGTTCGGCGGCGCTGTACAGTCTGCGCGAGGGCATCTCCAACCACATCGTAGACCTGCGGTGTCTGCCGACGGGGCGGCTCGTGATGCGCATCCAATCATCGGGGGGCTGTTTGGCGTACCGGGCGCAGGCGAGCTTGCGGGATGAGCAGCCGGTGGCGGCCATTAGTGCGGCTAGGCTCGCCAGCCAGTTCGCTTTCTCGACGCCGGGGCGCCCAGATGATGTGCTGGCCTGGAACTTTGGGGACGGCACCCGAACGCCGATCCAGTTGCCGGTACATGAGTTCAAGCCCGGCGGCTATGCGGTCACTTTGGAAGCGCGGAACGTCAGCTGCAACATCACCTCCCGCGACACGCTCCGCGTGGATGTCGTCGGCCTCGAACGACTCGAACCACGCCGCCTCGGCGTTCCCGAGCGACTCGGGCGATTTACGTTGAATCTGTATGGTGGCGGCTTCGACCAGCAGACCGAAGTGGCCCTCGTGCGCGGCGGCACCGTCGTCTTGCCAGAGCGTAGCGCGGCCCGCGACCGTGTCGAGCTCTCCGCACTCTATAATCTGCGACAGGTCGACTTCGGCACCTACGACGTCCGCATCAAGTTTGGCAACGGAGAGATCATCCTCGTTGAGGACGGACTCCTAATCGAACAAGAGGCCGTACCTGTCTCCCTCACCTCCAACGCGAATGAGTTACCGATCGAGGTCTCCATCGCGGGTTCGCAAAACGCACGCGTCGGAGGCCCCATCGAGCAAATCATCAATGTCTACAATCCCAATGGCCGCGACGCGGTCGGCGTCACCATCGGGATCGTGCTGCCACGTGGTTTCCAGACCGACCTCGTCGATGTCATGCAGCTCAACACCGCCGACGTCACCATCGCGGGTCAGGACTGGAACCTGCTCAGCATTGAGCCGAAGAGTTTTGCCGACACCTACTTCGAGGGCAGCCTAGAAGAAGCCTTCCTGCCTGTTGCACTCCGGCGGCAAGAGATGTACGACAACCTCGATCTCATCTTCCCGATCATGATCGACACGCTCTACGGTGAGGCGTTGGTAGGCGATTTGTACGAGGTGTACTTGCCGTTTGTAGGGGCGGCCTCCACGCGGGCACTGCACTTTCGCGTCACCCCGCAGGCGAGCGCCAACTTCCCCATCCGAGCCTACGCCTGGCCGGGCAACCTACGCACAAACCCGATCAGCGACTACTGGCTGAGCGTCATCCACGATGGCGGACTGCAGGCGGCCGCCATGCTCGAGAACACGGGCATCGCACCCTTCAAGGTCCTCGGCAAGGCCGCCGGCACGATAGACATCGTCTCGCAGGTAGTCTTCACCGAGGGGTTCGACCTCGTCAATGGGACCAACGTGGCCGACGCGACGTACTACAAAAAGCAGGGCGTGGCGCTCACCGCCGAGGCCGCCTCCCAACTCGCGGGCAAGCATTTCAGTAAGGTGGGCGACCAGGCAGAGTTTGCTCGCGGGCAGATGAAGCACGCCAACGAACACGTCACGACGATCAACAAGCTCGTCCGCAAGAGCAACCTCGGGGAGGGCTTCATCGCCCTCGATCCGAAGACGGCTGCCCAACTCGGCAAGCAGCTCAAGAAGTACCAGGATGTCCTCACTGAACTCGGGCCGCAGGCCAGCAATCTCGCCAGACAAGAGGCCCTCGCCGAGATTGCGAAGTGGAGCGCCGCCAAGGGCATCAAACTCACCGAGGCCGAACTCAAGGAGCTGATCAATAACGCCCAACTGGCCGACTGCCTCCAAAATCCGAATGCCCCAGGCTGCGAGAACGTCTCACCTTCGACCAACCGACCCGACCCAAAATCCCGCGCCGAGCGGGAGCTGCTGGCGCGACAATCACGTGACCCGAACGCGATCTATGGTCCCGACGGCGCCGGGGAGCAGCGCTTCATCCGCCGCGCCGGGGCGCAGACCTACACGGTGGCCTTCGAGAACGTCGACAGCGCCGAGATCGCCGCCCAGGTGGTCCGCGTCGAACTCGACCTCGATCCGGCGGTCTACGATCTCGGTCGCACGGTGCTCGGCGACATTACGATCGGCGGACAGACCTACTTCCTTCCCGATGGTCGCACCGAACTCTACCGCGACATCGACCTGCGGCCTAGCCAGCCTTTCGTGGTGCGCCTTTCGGCAAAACTCGACACGGTGACGGGAGCGATGCGATACACCTACGCCACGCTCGACCCTACCACGCTCGACGTGCCAGCCGATGCCTTCGCGGGCTTCCTGCCACCCAACGTAGCGAATAGTGAGGGAGAGGGCACGTTCACGTTCACGACCTTCCTACGCCCTGGACTGAACACCGGCGATACGGCTCGTGCCGAAGCGCTGATCTACTTCGATGACAACGACCCAATCGTGACCAATACTTGGATTAATGTCGTTGACGAGTCCAGGCCCCGGAGCGCCATCCTGAAGGGCGCCCGCCTAAGCAACGACTCCACGCTGGTGCTCAACTACGGCGGCAACGACGCGGGCTCCGGCATCGCTGAGTACGTGTTGCGGATGCGGCCGGACGGTGGGCAGTGGCTCAACCTCGACATGCCCGTGCCGGTCGCGGGTGAGGCCGAGGTGACGCTCGACCCAGCCATCGCCTACGACTTCTACGTCGTCGCCACCGATGCGGTCGGCCTGCGCGAGGTCAAAGACCCAGTCGTGGAACTGCGTGTCGCAGCCGGCCAGGTCACTGTCGGCGTCCCCGACCTCCAATATCGAACACCCCGTATCACGCTGTATCCCAATCCGGCAAGCGCTTCCCAGAACAGTGTGCTCCGAAGCAATGTCGACCTAGCGCGTGCCACGCTCGAGCTGTTCGATGGGCTGGGCCGCCGCGTGCGGTCCATGCCCGTCGAACTCTCGGCGGGTGGCGAGGTACAATTGCCGACGGCGGGGCTGGCGGCGGGTATGTACCTGGTGCGGGTGACGGATGGGGCCGGTAGTGAGGTGGCGGCGCAATTGGTGGTGCGGTGAGGGTAGGGCCAGCAGGCGCCGTTCGACCACCTCCGGGTGGCGGCGCCCCGGCCTCACGCGGCGGCTACTGCCGTGGGCGCGCTATCCAGAGGTAGTCGAACGCGCCCTACGCCCCGGGCGCCTCCCAACCGCGGTACAGCCCGCGCATCGGCAACTTGAGCCCGAGCGACGGCAGTGCTACGACATCCTCTGCGGCGGTGACGATGGTGTACTGCCAGGCTGCCGTCTCGTCGCGGCGGTGGCGCACCTCGACGCGGCAAGTGTCCTGCTCGATGACGAGGTATTCACGGAGGCTCCCGAGTGCCCCGTAGAAGGCAAACTTGAGCCCGCGATCATAGCCTTCACTCGACGGCGAGACGACCTCGACGACGACGGTCGGATTGACGATGGCCGTCGGGATGATTTCGTCGTAGGTGGGGCCGCCACAGACGACGACAGCGTCGGCGTAGAGGTAGCGCGTGCCCCCCTCCACGGCAATGCGGAGGTCACTCGTCGAGGCGTGACAACCTTGGAGACGAGCATCGGTAGACTCCGCGGCGATAATCGCCGATCTAGCTTCACCGATGAAGTTGCCGGCCATCACAGAGTGGTTGTAGCTCCCGCCAGCCATCGACTCGACGCTGATCAGCACCCCGTCGTGAAACTCGTAGCGCTTCCCGGTGGCCTGCTCGACGGCGAGGTACTGCTCGATGGTATAGCGGTCGTCCGGGACGAAGACGGGGAGATTGGGCGGGAGCAGGCTCATGTGCCGCCGAAGGTACGCTTTCGGTCGCAACCCGTCCTTCGACACGGCTGTGCCCACGGCCTCACCCTGTTATGTCCTCACTCCGGATTCACCAACCGTCGCTTAATCTCCTCCGCGAAGTGCTTCGCCTCCGGACTGTACTTCACCTTCTTCAGTTCGGCATTCGCGTGCCGGTAGGCCGCCACCCGATCCACGATCGGCCTCGGGTACGTTTCGCCGAGCACCACCCCCGCCCCGGCCAGATCAATCTGTGTCGCGAGCTCGGGCTGGTGGGCGAGTTTTGGCGGCAGCCGCGCCAGCTCCGGGACGTACGTTTTGACGAAAGTCGCCTCCGCGTCGTGCTTGAGGCCATTGAGCGCTGGATTGTAGATGCGGATCGTGTTGATGCCCGTGGTCCCGGCCTGCATCTGCATCTGGGTGTAGTGGATGCCGGGTTCGTAGTCGAGCCAGTAGCGCCCGAGCACGTGGAGCCCCGGTCGCCAAGGTTGCCACAGGGTGTGCGTCCAGAAACTCGTCACCATCGCGCGCATCCGGAAGTTGAGGTAGCCCGTCCGCCGCGCGCACCGCATGCAGGCGTCGATGAGGGGGAAGCCCGTGAGCCCGTGCTCGAAGGCGTGCAGGAAGTCCGGATTGAGGTCGTTGCGCACCTGGTCGTACGCGCGGTTGAGGTTCTCGAACTCGTACCCCGGCTCCGACTCGAACTTCTGAATAAAGTGATCGCGCCACCGCAACCGGCTCGCGAAGGCCGATAGCTCTCCTTTCGGTCCGCCCTCCGCGCGCAGGTGCGCCTGCGCGCGGAACACCTGCCGCACCGAGAGATTGCCCCACGCCAGGTACGGACTCAGCCGGGAGCAGTGCAGCCGCGCGCCGTTCGGGCTCGAAATATTGGCCTTGTAGCCGTTAAGTCGCTCGCCGAGGAAGGATTCGAGGTAAGCGTTTGCCTCCGTGATGCCACCGCGCTGAAAGTCTGGGGCGGGCATGTTCCAGTTGGTTGGTCGGGGGCGGCTTTCGCCAAAACTCAGGACCGCCGGGGTCACTTTAGCCAGACGTAAAGCGGCGAACTCCGGTGTGTCCAACGGCCGCTGCATCGTCGCGATCCACTCCTTGCGCCAGGTCGCGCGCGTGCCCAAACCTCTGGTCACCCCGCTGAATGCCGACTCCCGCCACTCTACGCCGCCGGCTTCGAGCAGTGCGGCAATCGCCTTGTCGCGATCCCAGGTTTGGCGAAGGCCGATCTCCTCGTGCGAGTACACGGCGGCTACTTGGTAGCCTTTCAGCAAAACCTCGAAGGTCTCCTCCGCCTCGGCGTAGAAGTCGAGCACGGCTTGGCGCTCGCCGGTCAACCCCGCCAGCTCCCGATTGAGCGCCGCGAGAGACTCGGCGATGAAGCGGGCGTGTCGCTCGTCGTAGTCCGGGTGCACCCACAGCGACGGCTCCCAGATGTACACCGGGAGTACGGACAGGCCGCTCGCGATGGCGCGCCGCCACGGCTCGTGGTCCGCGAGCCGCAGGTCGCGCTTGAGCCAGACGATACAGACGGGCGTGGTCTCGGGCACGGGGCTTGGTTTGTCTGAGTAGGACGCCTACGCGCGGACAAAGGTTAAGGGCCGAATGCGCCAACGAAAAAGCGCGCCGCCCGCGGGGATCTTTCCCCACGCGCGCCGCGCCTTCGAAAACGTCGTAGACGCTGCCCTACAGCGCCCCCATCACCTTGTCCATTAGACCGAGGTCGGCCTGTTGCGACTTCTGCGTCGGGGTCTTCGGGCTCGCCATGCCGAGGTCCGGGACCTCACCGGCGGGCTGCATCGGCTTCTGGTTGTAGGTCGAGCGGCCGTCGAAACTGTCGCCCTCGCTCCACATGCCCTGCGGACCGGGCTTGCCGTCCTTGTCGAGCGTGTAGAAGGTGTAGTTGTAGTCCGCGGGCTCGATCGACTGGTCGAAGGAGTTCGGGATCGGGTGGTTCTTGCGGCCCCCGAGCTCCTCCCAGCACGTGAGCCACTGCTCCTGATGCATGGTGTCGCGCGCGATCATGAAGCCGAGCATGTCCTTCATCCCGGGGTCGTCGGTCATGTTGTACAGCGAGCAGGCCAGCATGCGGCCCGTCGACTCGGCCGTGGCGTTGGCGAGCATGTCGGCGGCGATGTTGCCGGAGGCGTACACGTGGCTGGCGTTAAAGGGTACGCCGGCGGCGTCGGTCGGCATGGCGACCATACACCCGGCGATGATGTGCTGGATGTTCATCCCGCCCATGGCCGCGTGCACGATCGGGTCGGCGGCGGCGGCCTCCTGGAGGGAGACGGGCGCACCCTCGAGGTTCATCGCGACGGCCGTGGCGAGCATCTCGATGTGGGCGATCTCCTCGGTGCCGGTCTCGAGGAGCATGTCGCGGTACTTCTTCGGTCCGCGGGCCCCGAAGGCCTGGAATAGGTACTGGAGGCAGACGCGGATCTCGCCCTGGACCCCGCCGATGCCCTGCTGTAGCGCTTTCGCGAAAACGGGATTCGGCCTGGTGACTTTCACGGGGTACTGGAGCTTCCCGCCATCGTGGTAGAACATGTGTAAGTGTGATGTTTGGTGTTCAGTGACAGCGTTGTTCGAAAAAGCTTTGTTCGGACTGAGTGACGTGGTCGCGATAATATTTCGCGGCTTCCGCCAAAACCTATTGCCCCGGGGTCGACACCTTGCCTAGCGCTGTGGGACGTATCCTCCGCCACGCAATCGACGCAGACGCTTTCGGAAGGCGGTGGGCCGAGCTTGCTCGTGGATCTCGATCGCCGTCGGGGCGATCACGTCGGCGAGGTAGTCTAATCCTTCCCCGTCGAATTCCATTCCCGCGGGATTGCGAGATAATTCGCTACGGTGAGCTGCGTCGAATACACGTGCGATACCTTCACGCTATGTACACGCACCGTCTCCCCGCCATTCTCTCCGCCCTGCTCGTTTTGGCGCAAGCCTGCAACACCGACGTCAACGAAGGCCGCGGCCCGGATGCCTCCACGGTCGTGCTCGAGCCTTACGCCGGGACGGTGCCCCTCGACAGCCTCCACGTGCCGGCCGGCTACGCCGTCGACGTCTTCGCCGAGGGCGATCACCAACGCGCGCTCGATGGCGTACGCGGGCGACGGACTCGTCTTCGTCGGGACGCGCGACGAGGGCAGTGTCTACGCCGTGGTCGACACCAACGGCGACATGCGCGCCGACCGGACCTACGTCCTCGACACCGGCCTCGTGATGCCCAACGGCGTGGCCCTCAAGGACGGCGACCTGTACGTGGCGACCGTCAACCAGATCCTGCGCTACCGCGACATCGCGAATCGCCTCGACGCCCCCGGCGAGCCGGAGGTCGTCTACGGCGACTACCCGACCGAGAAGCACCACGGCTGGAAGTACATCGCCTTCGGGCCGGACGGCATGCTGTACGTGCCCGTCGGCGCGCCCTGCAACATCTGCGAGTCCGACGGACGAGGTGTTCGCGAGCATCACGCGCCTGAATGTCGATAACGCTTCCGCAAAACCCGAGGTCGTCGCGCACGGCGTGCGCAATACGGTGGGCTTCAACTGGCACCCGGACACGAAGGAGATGTACTTCACGGACAACGGCCGCGACATGCTCGGGGACGACGTGCCGCCGTGCGAGTTCAACCGCCTCACGGCCGTCGGGCAGCACTTCGGGTACCCGTACTGCCACGGGGGCACATCTCGGACCCGGAGTTCGGCGAGAAGCGACAGTGCAACGACTTCGTGCCCCCGGTCCAGAACCTCGGTGCGCACGTGGCGCCGCTCGGGATCGAGTTCGTCAAGTCGCCACAGTTTGCCGACTACACCGGACAGGCCTTCATCGCCGAGCACGGTTCGTGGAACCGCACCATCCCCGACGGCTACCGCATCTCGCGCGTCCCGATGGCGGGCGGGAAGGGGACCGGCTACGAGACCTTCATCGACGGCTGGCTCGATGGCCGACGGGACGGCCTGGGGGCGCCCGGTGGACCTGGAGTGGATGCCGGACGGGAGCCTGTTGGTGAGCGACGATATGTTGGGGGTGATTT
The DNA here is from genome assembly GCA_963837005.1 of Lewinellaceae bacterium. Taxonomy (GTDB): domain Bacteria; phylum Bacteroidota; class Bacteroidia; order Chitinophagales; family Saprospiraceae; genus CALDTK01. The sequence goes on along the minus strand of CAWIMC010000014.1, from coordinate 5,900 downwards.
ATAGGGTGTATCGGGTATGAGGTGGTCTCAATCTCAAAAATTCGTAGCTTGCAACCTTGAGCTAGCACTTCAACCTTTCAATCTGCAAGTATGAAGACCGTCATCGAACTCGAAGAATCGTTAGCTGCTGCCGTACTGGCAAAGGCTTCTCGAATGAAGGTGTCCTTCGAGCACTTCGTCGTGGAGGCTGTGCGCTCGCGTCTCGGGCCAGAGGATAGCCACGGACGAGCTGCTACGACTATCGAGTTGCCGATCTACGACGGGACCGGCGGGATGTTGCCAGGTGTAGATCCGACCAGCAACAGATCTTTGTTTGATGCCGCCGACGACTTATGACGGCTGATGTGAATGCATGAGGAGGAGTAACGTTAATCGGCACTTGCCATTCCCTTGCCTTTCTGCATGAACGCCTCCGCTTCAGCCTGAGTCGCCGGCAGCAGCTGCATGGTGGGTACGACGACGCCAAGCCCGACTTGACCTTTAGGTAAGCCGGCGCGCCGGGCCTCGGGTCGCAGCATCGCGCCATATCGTTCTGCGAAGCCCTTCGCCGCTACCGTGCAGGCGGCCGTCGGACGGGACGACTGGTCTCCCAGACTAGGTAGCTTGCCCGGGGCGACACTTGCCGACGGCGTCCTCCTGGTAGACGTCGTACGCCGCCGCCCACGGGGTAAGCGCGTGGGTAGATCACGGTGACGACGGTTTTCTGCTGCTGAGCCTCGGCGGTGGCGTCCCGATGAGCCCGGCGTGCGTGCCGGTGGTGGCGCAGGCGGTGAGGAGGCTAAGGGCGAGGGCGAAGACGGCGAGACGGGTAAGCATGGTGTAGCGATGTGTTGATAGTTGGCGAGTGGTGCTTAGCGCAATCTTAAAGGTCAAAGCCAGTAGTCGTGGGCAGTCTCACACCACACTCACCCTTACCTTCTTCTTCTTCAACTTCGTATCACTCACCGTCGCGGCCACGCGCTCGGCTACCTCCGCGTCGACGGCCGCGTAGGAGAAGTTGTGCTGGAGCTCGATGACGCCGAGTTGCTCGGCTCGCGATGCCGCCCTGCTTTAGGAAGAGTCCCGCGATGTCGCCCTTCGAGATCTTGTCGCGGCGGCCGCCGGTGATGAAGAGCGTCCGCCAGGCGGGTGGGGCGGGTTTTGCGGAAGCGAACAAATCGTCGACCTGCACAGCCGCTAACTTCAGCGCCTCGACGTACTCCGGGAGCGACTCCTGGCTCGACGTGAGCAGGTAGGCGACGCCCGTCTCATCGACGCGCGCCGTGCGACCGTTGCGGTGCGTGAACTCCTTCGTCGCGCGGCGGGAGGTGGTAGTGGAGGATGAAGTGCAGCGCCGGGACGTCGAGCCCGCGGGCGGCCAGATCCGTGGCGAGCAACAGGCGACTGGTGCCATTCCTGAACTTGACGAGCGCCCGCTCGCGGTCGGCTTGTTCCATACTTCCGTGAAAACACTCGTGCGCGATGCCACTGGCCGCGAGGTGATCGCTCACGCGCTGTAGTCCGTCCTTGAAGTTGCAAAACACGATGCCCGGCTGCTGGGCCGATGTGCCGTAGTGTGGTGACGAGGGCGCCCGAGCTTGTCGCGCTCTGGCGTCACCAGCTTCACGATGTCCAGCCGGCTGCTGCGGCGCTCGAGGTAGTTGATCTCGATCGGCTCGCGCAGTGCCACGAAGTCCGGCACGTCCACCTCGCTCGTCGCCGACGTGAGTACGCGCTGGCGCAGGTTCGGCAAGCGCCCGAGGATCTCCTTCATCTCCGACGCGAAGCCGATCTCGAGCGACTTATCGTACTCGTCCAAGACCAGCGTCCGGATGTGCGCCAGGGAGTAGTCGTCGCGCCGGAAGCGGTCGGCCACGCGGCCGGGCGTCCCGATCAGTAGCGCGGGCACGTGTCGGAGGTCGAGTTTGTCGAGGGTACCCGAACGCCCGCCGTATACTGAATTAATCTTGAAGCCCGAGCCGAGCGTACGCGCCACCTGTTCGATCTGCTGCGCCAACTCCCGCGTCGGCACGAGGATGAGCGCCTGAATCTCGTCGGACTTCTCGTCGAGCGCATCGATGAGCGGCAGCAGGAAAGCGAGCGTCTTGCCGGTGCCGGTGGGGGAGAGCAGCACCACGTCGTTGCCGGCGCGCAGGGCCTTGCCGGCCTCGAGCTGCATGGGGTTGAGGGCGGTGATGTTGAGTTTTTGGAGGGGGGTGGGCATGGGCGTGGGATTGTGGAACGGCCCACCTAAGGGTGCATGGCGATCAAACAGACGAGCGCAACCGAACAGTACGCCGCAGGCCATCGCCACCTTTAGGTTAACTAAATTCGCGCCTTCATCCGCGCGTATTCGCTCGCGTTCGTGTCGCGCCCCTACACCCCGCTCTAGCCTGCTGCTGGATGTTCTGTACGCGATTGCCGGGGTTGGGGTGCGTGCTCAAGAATTGCGGCGGGCGCCCGCCGGAGCCGGCCTCCTCGAGCTTGATGAAGAAGTCGGCCGCGCCATCGGCCTCGTAACTCGTCGGACACAGGTAGATCACCGAGTAGGTATCGGCCTCGGTCTCGTGCGCGCGACTGAAGCGCAAGCCCGCCAGTGCCGCCGCGGCCTGGCCCAGGTGCGGTCCGTGCCCGCGGCCGCGCCCGCGATGGCCGCGAGCCCCTGCACGCCGTAGGTCTGCGTCATCTGCTTGGTGGAGTGGCGCCGGTCGGCGTGCGCGATCTCGTGACCCATCACGCCGGCCAGTTGCTCCTCGGAGTCGAGGTACTTGATCAGCCCCGTGTACACGTAGATGTAGCCCCCGGGCGTGCAGAAGGCATTGAGGGTGTTGTCGTCCTTGATGATCCGCACCTCCCACGCGAACTCATCCCTGTGCTCCACCTTGCCGGAGTTGAGGATCTTCTGCGTGATTCCGCGGATGTAGCGGTAGGCCTCCGCGTTGCCGGCCTCCGGGAGCACGGGGTACTGGCCGGGATTAGAGAGGATCTCCTGGTTGACCTGTGCCCCGAGGCGCCGGTCGTCTTCGAGGCTAAAGAGGTTAATCTTGCCGCAGTTGAGGCCGGTGGCGGCGAGGGCGAGGGTAGCGAGGGCGGTGGCTTTGCGCACGTTGCGTGTTTTGGGGTTAGACAATCGGCAAACGACGTAACGACGCCCTACCGCCCTTGGTGCGCGGTTAAAGCGGGGTTAAGGCCGCACTTCCCGTTCGAGGGTAGGCCTTGCGGCAAAACCTTTTACAATCAATGCGTTAGGTGTTGTTTTGGCGAAAGCCGCATACCCTGTCACCCCCGGCTCCCAACCACGGAAAGGCAATAAAACCGCCCGAAACACTGTATTTAGCGGCGGGTTTGTACAAGACGCTACCCACCACAGATGAAGAAACTATCCGCCCTCTCCACCCTGGTCCTCGCGGCCGTCCTCTTCGCCGCCACTACCCAGGCCCAGCGCATCGCCGTAGTCGACATCACGGCCGTCCTCGAGAGCCTCGAACTCTACAAGGAGTCCCAGGTCGAGCTCGATAACGTGGCCGAGGCATGGCGCCAGGAGATCGCCCAGGAGTACGACAAGATCAAGGGCATGTACAACCGCTACCAGGCCGAGCAGGTCCTGCTCAGCGACGACGCCCGCCGCGAGAAGGAGGAGGCGATCGTCGAGGCCGAGACCCGCGTGCGCGAGATGCAAAAGAACCGCTTCGGCCCCGAGGGCGAACTCTTCGAGCGCCGCGCCGAACTCGTGCAGCCGATCCAGGATAAGGTCTACGCCGCGATGACGAAGTACGCCGAGCAGCGCGGCTACGACCTCATCTTCGACAAGGGCTCCAGTGCGGGTCTCCTTTTCTCGAAGGCGTCTTTCGACAAAACCGAGGAGCTCAAGGCGGCCGTGGCGGCGGAGAAGTAGTGGATTATCGGTGATTTGGTTGGGAGCTTATTTGGTGGCCTAGGGACATCGCACTAGCGGCAGCTCACCAAACAACCAAATAACCCCCTAATCAAACAACCAATCAAGCAGAAATCCAAAGCTTCGTTAACCCTCCCGCCCCTACATTCCACAGCACTTATTTTTACCTCGGCCGCCGAAAGCAGCCACCCCGAACACCCAAACGTTTACCGACCATGCGCAACCTTTTCCTCGTCGCCATCTTGCTTTTCGCCGGCGCGCTCTCCGTCCAGGCCCAGAAGTTTGGCTACGTCAACTCCGAACAACTCCTCTCCGAAATGGAGGAGATGAAAGCCGCCGAAAGCGACCTCATCGCCTACCGTGACCAACAGCAGAAGCTCTTCCAAACTAAGATCGAGGCTTTCCAGGCCGAGGTCCAGAAGTTCCAGGCCGATCAGGAAGCCGGCAACCTTACCCCGAAGCAGGTCCAGGAGACGGGCGCTAAGCTTCAGGCCAAGCAGGAAACCCTCGGCCAGGAGGAGCAGAAGATCTCTGAGCAGCTCCAGCAGCGCCGCCAGGAGAAGATCCAACCGATCTTCGACAAGGTCAACACCGCCATCGCCTCCATCGCCAAGGAGGACGAGCTCACCTACGTGTTCGACGGCTCTACCGGGGGCGTGATCCTCTACGCCGACGAGAGCGCCGACATCACCACCAAGGTGAAGACCAAGCTGGCCACGATGTAAGCCTCGGCTTGCGATTACACTTTCCGACTCTACAAACGGGCGCAGTTCATCGAGAGGTGGGCTGCGTTTTTTTGTATGGGGTCTGGATGAGTCTGGGGTACTGTGCAGGCGTTTTGTAACCCCCCCGGCCCCCCTTATCCAGTCGGAATGCCGGACTCTCGCTCCGCTCGGTCTGGCATTCCGACTGGACAAGGGGGAGGCGAACGTTAAGTCTCGCTTCGCTCGGAGGGTCTGCGGCGCACTACGCAGAGATACGTTCAGAACTGCGGTGCACGGGGGTTACGGGTCCACGGGGGTTACGCTACACGAGGACGTTCGCCTCCCCCCTTGTTTTTCCTTTCGCGGCGAACACAGAAGCGGATACGCCCGCAAAAGGAAAAATAAGGGGGGGCCGGGGGGGGTTACAAAACTGCGCGAAGCATTGCCATAATAAACAAGGCTAGTGCCTCAGCTCATCCCTCTGCACGTCCGTCCAGCATCGGCGACTCCGCCCTTGTCCGGCAGCGGCTCACCGATGGCGAGCACGTCGATCACCATCCGGTCTTCCAGATCGATCGTCGTACACATCTGGCCCAACGGATGCCCTCGAGGTGGAAAGGCTCTTCGCTGAAGCGCTCGGGACGGCCATGATCTCCTCCATGGTGACCTCGAGGCCGGGCTCGGACGAGGTGCAGAGCTGTCGCGTCCACTTGTGGCTCACGGCATTCCAAAGGAGCTGCGCGACGGCGGACTGCGAGAGGTAAGCGGGCGAGGGAGGCGGGTTGGTGCCGGCGGCGGAGAACCTGGAAACTGCGCACGCGTCAGCGCCGCCGGACCAGAACCTTCGAAGTCCGATCGACGAACTCCGCCGTCCCCTCGTACTGCGCCACCGCGGACGAGGCGCCAGAAGATGGTCCGCAAGGAAGAGGAAGTACCCTTGCGGATGCCCCTCCTCGTGGACCTGGTGCGGGTGGCTGGCGCGTACGGCAGCACCGGATCCGCGCATCGTACTGCTCGCGGATGGCGAAGATGCCGCCGGGGGGCGTGCGCAGGTCGAAGGCGTTGGGCACCAACACGAGGGCGATACGCTTCAGGATGTCTCGGGCGCGCGGATCGGTCGACGCCAAGCATCGCGACCTCTACCCGTCGGTCGTCGAGGTCGGAATTGATGGTGAACTCGATGCCCGGCAGCGCCGTGTGCCCGGACGGAGCTTCCTCCAGCGAGAGCTGGTGCGCGAGGCCATACGGCCGCGATGGCCCAGCCCACGCAAGGTGAAAAGCGTATTCATAGTGGTTTCTATAGTGCAAACCCTCAGCCGAAA
>CAWIMC010000013.1:0-926969 GCA_963837005.1 Lewinellaceae bacterium | reverse complement strand
AAAAAATCCATCCATCGCCCATACTGTTGAAGACCATACCGCTAGACATTCCTGCTTGCTCCAGTACAAATCTAGCATTGACGGGCCTTTCGTTTCTCTTAGCGCAAAGCGCCTTCGCGCCCTGCTCCAAGTGAGACGGGCCTTCGCGCTCCATGCGTCTCCCTTGCGTAGCGCAGCGGCTTCGCGTTCCACCGTCCAGGCGTGCCCGTTTAGCGGAAATGTCTAGCGGCATGGTTGAGGACAATCCAACGCGCCTCTTCGCCGAGATTGACCTCGGGTAGGCGCGACGCTGGCAGGCAGGAAAGCCGAGTGCTGCTGCACCGCAGATATAGCCCTCGCTTGACCACGTTTTGATACAAACCAGCAACCCCACTATGATCCCTACTGCCCGACCGACGCCTATACCGGCACTATCCCCCGTGGCCAAACCTTGCATGCACTCACCCGCTAGCCACCATGATCGAGGCTAACTTTTGAGCGCCATGCGGCAGGGCTGGCCGTTGCGGAGCCCTAGGGGCGCGGGTCGCGCCACATGGCTAGACCTAGCAGCGCCAGTGCCATCAGCGCCCCAGGAAACTCACCGTCGCCTGCATAACCGTGTGCGAGGGCGGCAAGGATAAAATTGAACAGGAATCCCGCGTAGGCGAAGTGGCGCAGGGGTGCGCTCGGCGAAAACCAAACGAGTCCTACGCCAAGAACCTTAGCGGTGGCGAGCAAGGGGCGCACCCAAGCCGGAAAACCCAATTTCACGAACTCCGCCGCGACCTCGTCGGCCTTCACGAAATACATCGTCGCCGAGCCGAGCATCATCAGGCTCAAAAGGCCCATCGGCACGAGGTACGTCCAGTCGCGCCGCAGGTTCCACCCGGTGTGCCGCCGGCCGTATGCTTGCGTGTATGTTTTGGCCATCTTGATTGATTACTGTCGGGTCGGAGCGAGGATTACGTGGGCAAATGTATACCTTCCATCCGCGCAAATTGCCCAAGACCTATGTATCGACACTTCCTGCCGCCCGTCATCTTGATGCTCTTCACCTCGGTGAGCGCCTGGGCCCAGACCACCAGCGGCGCGGGGCTAGCCACCAAGCTAGATGCTCTCCAAGCATTGGTCCCCACCGAAGTCACGGCCGCGAAGGACCTGATCGACCAGAAGCTGAGCTACGAGGCCGCCACGCCATACCTCCTTACCGTGACGCAGGTCGAGGGCACCGGCAAGCGCGTCTCGACGACGGTTGCCAAAGTCAACCTCGCGCTCGTGCGCCGCGTGCGCATCGGCGACGGCCGTGGGTCGCGACTCCCGGTCACCGTCTTTGGAAACGCCGAAAACATCCTCGTCGGCGAGCCCGACGGCGGGCGACAGTCCTACGAAGGGGAGTTCGACCTGCTCGCGAGTAACACCGACAACGCCCGCGCCATCGTGGCCCTCCTCGAGGAAATCCTACCGCTCGCCAAGTCGAAGTACGAGGAGCTATCGCAGATGCCGGCCGACGCCCCCGGCCTCCGGGCCTTCATCGCCGAGCGCATCCACCGCGTCGCCTCCGGTAAGGACGACTACACCCAAACTCTTACCTTCGACGAGGCCACCGGTTCAGGCACACTGTCGCTGTCCGGCTCTGGTACGCGCGAGGCTAAAATAGAGACGGTCTTCATCGTCGGCGACATGCAAGACCGGGGCATCAAGCTCGATAATCGCAGTGGCCTGGTGACGCTGACTGTTCCGGCCCGCAGTGGGCGGGAATACGTACAGGTGAGCGAAGACGGCGAACTCTCGTTCGACGATGAAGTGGTGCTGCGCTTTGACGACTACGGCGAGGCGCAGCTCGTCAACGACGCGTTCGGAAAGCTGATCGTCCTCGCAGACGAGCGCAGCAAAGCCACGGCATCGCTGTTCGGCACCACCGCTTCGGCGGGCGCTGCGCTAGAGGCGGCTTTCGCCAAAACAGACATCATCGACACCAAACAGACCTTCACTGGCGAGTGCGCAGCGAGTCTCGAGCTGTCCACCAGCGGGCGGAGCAGTTCCCTCGAGGTCTTCGACTTCCACTTCGCGGACTTCGATCCCCGCGGGGTAGAGGTTAAGCCACGCAAAGGCTACGTATCACTGGTACTCAATACCCGCGACAAGGACCCCTTCGTGAAGCACGTCGAGGAGGGCGAACTCAAGGGTTTCGACCGCAGCGCCGAACTTCGGTTCTCGTCGGCACTCGCCGCCCGTGATGCCCTGGCCGCCATCGAGTACCTCACCGAAAAGTGCCCGCCCGCCGTCGGGAAGGTGAGCCTGGCAGACGCCACGGCATCCGCGACGATCCCACGCTTCGGGGAGGGAGAGGACGAGCAAGTTTTTGCGAAAGCAGACAAAGAGTGCGTCTACGTGCTGACGCTGGTCGAGCGGACGGGTTCGAAGGTGAAGGAAACGCAGACGACGTTTAGCCTCAAGGACCTAGACCCTCGGGCCAGTGCCGTCAAGGTGCAAGGGTCAAAGGCCTACGTCAACTACGGCGCCCGCCGCGGCGAACGCATCATCGATGTAGTGCGGGACGGCGGCGACCAGCGCTATGAAGACGAGCTCAGCATTCGCTTTTTGGATGTACAGACCGCGCGCGAATTCAAAGCCGCATTCGAGGAGGCAATCAACGGCTGTACGGACTGAGCGCACAGGCGTACAACTGCCCCTCGTCACGGGCTACGGCGGCAGGGTAGCCAACTCCGGTGCGGTGTTCTGCTACGGACCCGATGGTGGGATTGAAGGCATCATCGACGGACAACAACTCGATTCGGCTGAAAAACCCGTCCTTCCCGCCATGTCGCCTTCCATGCCCCCCACCCGCTCCCTGCGCCCTTTCGTCGGCGCCCGCGACTTTGACCTTTCGCGCGACTTCTACCGCGCGTTCGGCTTCGCGGAGACGGTCATTGATCCGAGCATGTCGCTGTTCCAGCTTCCCGGCGGACCAGCCTTCTACCTCCAACGCGCCTACGTAAAGGACTGGGTCGACAACACGATGCTCTTCCTGGAGGTGGAGGACGTGTATGCGTGGCAAGAACGGGTGGTGGCTTTGTCGCTTCCGCAAAACTTTAAGGGCGTGCGCGTTTCGGCCATTTCGGAAGAGGATTGGGGACGCGAGTTTTTCGTCCACGACCCGTCGGGAGTGCTGTGGCACGTGGGGGCGTTTGGATAATGTCGCCATCGGGGTCTCAGACCAAGGGGCAGTTCTCGAAGTTACGCACGTTGCGAGCCTGGAGCGAGCGCTGCGCAACTCGAAGCCCAAGCGCAACATCAGTGGTACATTCCGCTCAGAGCAAGGCACCCACGACTATTGCCTATAACTTCGGCAGCGCCGCAGCGTAGGCGTTCAGCCCATCGAGCGTCGGCCGGGCGTCTACGAGGGCCATGAGTTCGTCCCAATGCTTTTCCCAGGTGTAGACGCCGGCTAGGAGGTGCTCGCTGTACTCAGGTTTGCGGCGCAACTCAACGAGGAGGGCCTCGAGCGCCGCGGGCCAATCCTCCTTTGAATACTGTTCGCGCAGGAGCTCATAGAATCGGCGACGCTCTCGCTTAAGCTCCCCCCGCCTCCGGCGAGAAGTAGTCTTTTAAGCGTATTCGGATCAACTCCTCGTTCACGGCTTCGGCGTCGAAATCATCGCCGAGCACTTTCGAGGCCCACTCGTGGTCTGCGTGCTTGGGCTTGGTGATTGCCTTGGCGAGGTCCTGGTAGACCCAGATGCCGCCGCAGTCTTCCGGGGGCGCGGCGCGAACGGCCTTGAGGAGTTCGGCCGGTGGGGCGGTGGCAGGGGCGGGTTCGACCTTCTCGAGTTTGAGGCGGTGCTCCCAGTCGTCGCCGAAGTCGTAGGTGTAGGTAAAGGCGTCACCGGGGTGAAGGGCGTAAATACCTAAGGCCGTATCGACGGAGCCGTGTTCGCCCTCGTCATGGCTGTCCTCATCGTCTTCGTCGGTGCCCCAAAAATTGTCGAAGTCCCCTTCGCCCGACCCGATCTCCTCCCCGAAGATCTCGAAGACCCACAAGTGGCCACCGTACCAATTAAACGTGGCCTGAAGCACGTGGTGGAGGTCGATGAACGAGATGTCGTTGCGGACGCGAATCCGGCGCCAGATGGGCGGCTGGGCGCCGTGGAGGTCGACGCGGAACGTGAGGAGCTTGGGGGACATAGGGGGCACTTACTGAGGAGGAAGATAAAGTAGGCTGAGGGTTTTGAGCTACCCCACCTATTTCCGACCGTTTCTCCCGCCCCACCCGTCCATAGTACTCACCAACCACTACGGACATGCAACTGCACCCCAAGACCGCCCTCGTCTTCGCCGCCACCGGCGCCATCAGCCAGGCCGTCGCTCGGACCCTCGCAGAGCACGGCGCCCACGTCACCCTCGTTGCCCGTGAACCCGACGCGCTCAGGGACTTCGCCAACGAGATCGGCGCCGAAGTTCACCTCACCTCCGTCGACATCCTCGACCCCGCAAGCGTAGACGCTGTCTTCGCCGACCTCCACCGCCACCGCGGCAGCGTCGACATTGTCTTCAACGGCATCGGACCGCGCGCCGCCGACATCGGCTCCGGGACGCTCGCCGCGGACCTGGACCCAACAAGCCTAGACGACGCCCTCCGCTCCATCGTCACCGGCCAGTTCATCACCGCCGCTGCCGCCCACAGACTCTGGCGCGAACACGACGGTGCAGGCACCGTCATCCTCCTCAGCTCCAGCCTCGCCAAACTCAAGATGGGCGGCATGTCCGGCATCACCGCCGCCTCCGCCGCCGTCGAAGGACTTACCCGTGGTCTCGCCGCCGAACTCGCGCCCCTCGGCGGTCGCGCGGTCTGCGTCACGGCCACCGCCCTACCCGAGACCCGCACCATCCACGAAACCACTGCCCTCCAGGCCGCCCGCCTCGGCATCCCCGCCGAGGCCATGGCCGAGGGCATGCGCGGCGGCTACCTCCTCGACCGCGGACCGAGCCTCGCCGAGGTCGGCCAACTCGTCGCCTTCCTCGCCTCCGACGCAGGGGCCGTCCTCAACTCCCACATCATTGATGCCGATCGTGGCGCAACAGGCGTGCTTTAGTCCTCAGACGTCCTTAACCCTCCCCGACTTTAAACTCGCTCTCCCATGCTTTCTTCCCCCTGGCTCCCTCGCCTCCTCTTCGCGATCCCGATGCTACTATTCGGCATCCTTCACTTCGGTCCGCTCGAATTTTCGGTCGGCTACGTGCCCCCGTGGTTGCCTGGCCCGGCGGTCTTCTGGGTGTACCTCGCCGGGGTCGGTCTTATCGCCTTCGCGATCAGTGCCTTTGTCGGCAAGCGCGACCGGCTCGCGGCACAACTGCTCGCCCTCGAGCTATTGCTGTTCGCGTTCCTCTCGCACTTGCCGGCCGCCCTCGACGGGGACTTCGCGCGGGTCATCGCCGTGTTTCGCGATATTGCCATGGCCGGGGCCGCGCTCATGTACGCGCAGGCTTTCGCGCGGGACGCAACTGGCGCCATAGGTTTTGGCGAAAGCCGCCCTCCCCTCACTCGCTGAACGATGAGTTGCATTATGCAAGACGACACCCTCGAACGCGCCCGGACCGGCGACATCCGCGCCTTCCAAACGCTTTTCCAAGGTTGCCAGGAGCCTCTGCGCAGCTTCCTCTACCGCATGACGGCCAGTCGCGAGGACACCGACGACCTCGTGCAGGACACCTTCGTGCGCGGCTTCGAGCGCATCGCGCAGTTCCGTGGCGACGCCTCGCTCAAGACCTGGCTCTTCCGCATCGCCACCAATCTCGCGCGTGACCTCCTCCGTGAGCGCACCCGCTGGCCCGCCGAGGCGCAGGACCTCTCGAAGGCGCTTGCGATGGGTAGTCCGGCTATTCAGGCGGCTTTCGCCAAAACCCACCAAACCTCCGACCGTGGCCGCTACGATGTCCGTGAGCACATCGACTTCTGCTTTACGTGCATCGGGAAAATGCTGCCGGTAGACCAGCAAGTGGCTGTGCTGCTTAAGGATGTGTATGGCTTTCGCCGAAACGAGATTGCCGGTATCCTCGATGTGACCGAAGGCGTGGTGAAGCACCTCCTCCACGACGCCCGCACTACGCTCAGTCGTGTCTTTTACCAGCGCTGCGCCCTCGTCAACCAGCGCGGCACCTGCCACCAGTGCACAGAATTGGCCGGCATTTATAATCCTCGTCAAGCGAAGCAGGCTCACCTGCGAAAGATCGAACTCGTGGCCGAAGGCCAGCGCAGTGAGGATAAGCGTCGGCTGTATGAGCTTGCGGACGGCGCTGATTAAATTCGTTGATCCGCTCAGACAATCCTGGGGCGGACCTACAGGAGATAATTATGAAGTGTACGCGGGCGGCGGTGGGGGAGATTGAGGTTGGGGAGGTGGCTCCGAGTTAAACTCCGACTCATACCGCTAGACATTTACGCTAATCGGGCACGCCTGGGCGGTGGAACGCGAAGCAGCTGCGCTACGCAAAGGAGACGCCAGAAGCGCAAAGGCCCGTCTCACGTAAAGAAGGGCGCGAAGGCGCTTTGCGCTGAGAGGAACGAAAGGCCCGTCAACGATAGATTTTTACTAAAGCATACAGAAATATCTAGCGGTATGAATGTGGACTTGCATTTTAAATACTACTCAACCAGATGCAAAATTAATTTCAAATTCGCCTACCGCTCTCGAATTACGGCTGCAAACCGGCACTCGGAGACGGCGAAGCTTTCCTGGGTTGCAGGGTTAACGACTGCGCCTGTGATCTCCCCCCGGATAATACCGCCGATGCGGATATCGGCCTCGGTGATGGTGAGCGTCGAAAGCCCGCCCGTTGTGGCCCCCGTGAGTGAGAGTATTACACCATTAGGACCGAAGTCGTCGAAGGTGAGCACGGCACACAACGCTTCTGAGCCAGCCTCACGGACACAATCCTTGCCTTCGGTGGCGGAATAGGTACCTGTGACGATAGCGGATCGATTGCCGACCAAACGGATATTAGCCGCCTGTGCTTCATCGGCCGACCGACCCAAGATGACAAGATCGGCTTGTGAATCTTCGGAAAGTATGGCGAAGGCCTCATTGGACTCGAGCCGATAGCCGCTCACGGCAACCACGAGCGTGCCGAGGGGCGTCTGTTCGTCGTCGTCTTTACAGGAAGTTACGAGAGACACCGCGAGGCAGAATGCGATGAGAGACTTCATGTACTGTAACGCAATAGGTGATTAAAGCCGGCGAAGCTAGGGGGGAGACTTCGCAATACCGTTCGCAATTGCTATACCTCCACTGCGACGATCAAGCCCTAACCTTAAACTCCACCCCCACCGCCGGATAAAACAGTATAAAATCCCCACTTACCGCACAAACATTAACCGGCCGCAATTCATAGACCACCCCGTGATTCGGCGGGTCAAACCGAAAACCGAGCGCCGCGCTCACACCCGCACTGCCGGTGGCGAAGTAGCTCGACTCCCTGCGCCCCGGAGGCCAGCCGCCCGTGCCCTCGAGACCGGCACTCGCCGCGGCGTACGGTCCCGCGCCGAGCACGAGCGAGAAGGCCCGGTACCGAAGCGCATCGTAGTGCAGGTCGACACTCACCACGAAGGTGTTGAAGTATACATCGGGCACGTCGGTCGTGCCACGCGAGTCGAAGGCGCCGATGGTGAGCTTTGGGTGAATGCGCAGCTTGTCCTTAAGGCCGAAAGTATGTCGCCAACCCACGCCTATAACGGCACCGCCGCCGCCCGATACCTCACGTAGGTCTTGGATGGCTGGCCCACCGAGGTGAATGCTGACGGCATTGCTGCGGAAGGTGGTGTCTTGTGCTGAGGCTGAGTTACAGATGAGCGCGAGGGCAGCGGTCGCGAAGGCGAGACGGAGGTGGGTGGAAATAGGCATAGACGTGGATCCAGGTTGTCCAAACCGTGCTTAACGCGCGCAGGTACAGCAACGCTGCTAGGTGCGGCGATGCCGTGCGGGCAGAGACTACCGCACGCTTACGGCATTCGCCGTCAAAGCGGAAGCGACCTGTACAGCGTAGTAGGCAGCTATCTCCTGGTGCCCTTGTTTACGTTTTGCTCGCTCGGGACGCTCAATGCCGTCCGCTGTGCACTGGACCTTTCACTCCGCCCGCTCACCATCGCCTCTAGAAGAGAAATCCTGGCTTCGAACTCGGCATCGCGAGCGTTAAGCGAAGCCGCTCGTGCATCCAACTCAGCGCTTCGAGCATCCAATTCTGCGGTGCGCTCGTCGAGTTCTTGGATGGCTCGGGTTAGCGGGACGACAAACTCAGCGTACCGTAGACCGTATTGGGTCCGTCCGTTCTCAGGCCGTACTACTCCGCTGAATTCGAAGTTCTCGACTTCGGCTGCGGCCTCGACTTCCTGTGCGAGGAATCCCGTTTGCCAGGCAGCCGACTTGGCAATGATGGCGTCTGCAAGAGCCGGATCGGTCGTGACCGTACGTAGTCCCTCCGCATCGAAGCGGTAGCGAACCGGGCGTAGTCGGCGCACGAAGGACAGGCCAGGTACATCAGCCGTGACATCGGTCTTGAGGCGGGCATCGCTCGTAGCCGTCCAGTTGGCCACGCCTCCGATAGTTGCGGTGGCGGCATTGCCGATGTAGACCTCGTGACTCGCGGTGACCGTAGCGCCTGCGCCGATGGCTATGCTGTTGGTGGCATCCGCCGCAATGCTGGCGTCGGGACCGATGGCGATGCTCTGGGATGCATTCGCACCGACAGAAGCAGTTTCGCCGATGGCGACCGCGTCACTAGCACCAGTATTGACGATGGCTGCCGGCCCGAATGCGATCGCTCGCTGGCTACTACTGATGGCATTGTGCCCAACGGCCGTACCGTACGCACCGGATGCACGGGTATCGTAGCCCAACAAAGTCACGAAATTATTATCCGGATTTGCGGAAGCACCGACGAAGGTCGTTTGGCTCCTGACATTGTTATTATAGTCTGCGAAGGCACCGACGCCTACGTTGTCTTCGCCTTCTCGATTGGCAAATCCGGTGCGCGCTCCGAGGTAAGTATTCCTGTTGGCGTTAGTCGTACTATTCGTTCGGTTGTTGTCCCATCCCGCATTCCAACCAACGAAGGTATTGAAGCTTGCGTACTCGGTAGCCGCGCCAGCAGCCTGACCGAGCATCGTATTGTAACTTCCGTTCCCAATATCGGTGGCAGAAGAATCGCCCAAAGCTGTATTGCACCTTCCGTCCCTAATGTCGTAGAGTGATTCGTTACCTATGCCAGTGTTCTTCTCCCCAGTGCCTCCGGATCCACGCCCAGCTGTACGCCCAACGAAGGTGTTGTCGCTCGTTAATACGCCATATCCGGCGTCTTCACCTACGTACACATTGTTACGACCTATTACGTTATCGCGACCGGCCTCTTCACCTATAAAAGTATTATCGGTACCACTGGTATTCGACCACCCAGACTTCGTTCCAACAAATGTATTGTCGCCACCGCTGTTGTTTACGCCCGATTCTTCGCCAATTAATACTACATCAAAAGCAACGCTATTATCGGCGTTGCCAGCGCGGGATCCTATGTAGATATTACCGTCAATCGTTGGGGTACCGTCAACCTTTGGTCCTGCCTTAGCGCCAATCGCTACGACCTTGCTAGCCCGATCGATGTTGGTTATTGCGCTATCGCCGACGCCTACGTTGAAGTCGCCAGTCGTCAGGTACCAAATCGCTCCTCTTCCGAGAGCGGCGTTGCCATCTTGGGCCTCCGCCATAGTGTTGAGCGCTACTGCGGAGCAAATGAGCAATGCGAAACGTACGTAAGTACGATAATGTAAGGAGGAGGAAAGCAATCGCATGGCAAAGTTTTTATATGTGTCCCTCTGCCAGCAATTACCGCGCCATTTTCGATTATCATATGGCAACCTTTTTGCTGACGTAACGCCGAGCTCGGCGTTGCCCTACGCGACGCTCCCCTCTCCTCATACGAAGCGCCAGCCATGCCCGATCATATTACTCCGCGCCGCTACTCCTCCGCCCGACTGCTTCCGCTTTGCCTCCTCGTGATGCCGGCCGTCTCTCAACTCTCTGCACAGGTTACCGTAATCACTACGGAAACACAAGTCAACACCACCACAGCCGGCGTACAGTACCAGCCCGCCATCGCCATGGATGCTGCGGGTAATACTATCGCGGCCTGGGCTTCTTACGGACAGGATGGAAGCGGCTACGGGGTCTACGCTCAGCGTCGCAGTGCAGATGGGATGGCTGCGGGTAGCGAATTCGCCCTCAACACCACCGCTCAGTACGACCAACGTCACGTGCGTGTTGTCTCGGAAGCCTCCGGCCGCTTCGCCGCCGTCTGGCAGGGCGATCGCCAGGGGGGCCGCGACGGCTGGGAGATCATCCTCCGCTACTTCGCAGCCGACGGCACCGCCCGAACTTCAGAAATCGCTGCCAACGCAAACTCCGTCGGTCACCAGCGTCGCCCGGCTATCGCGACGGATGCCCTGGGCCTCACCTACGCTGTGGTTTGGGAAGGAGCCGCAGGCATCGTCCTGAGGTTGTTCGATGCAGACGGTGTTCCCACGAGCGCCGAGGTCACTGCGCATTCGAGCACTTTCCTTCGACAGGCCGCCCCCGACGTTGCTATCGCCGGAGACGGCACCATTACGGTCGTCTGGCAGAGCGCTGATCAGGGAGCGAGCAAAGGAAACATTTACGCACGACGCTTCGACAAGGACGGCCTGGCCCTCGGCGCTGAGTTTGTCGTAGCACAAAGCGCCACCGCAGCGATGTCGAGTCCCCGCGTGGCCGTCGCCGCGGATGGCAACTCGGTGGTTACTTGGCAGCAACAGGAGCCCGGCAATCTCGCAGTTGGATATCTCACGGCCTACGACACCGACGCTAGCCCCCTCGGCTCGACACAGGCCCTCTCGACCGCCTCCCCCGCCTTTCCGCAGACAAACCCAGCAATTGGGATAACGAGCGGTCACCTGATCACTGCCGCGTGGAGCAGCAGAGGACGTGACGGCGATTTAGATGGCGTCTACGTCCGCGTGTTCGACGCGGGCTCTGCCGGCACCCCGGTCGCTCTCGCAGCCGAGTCACTGGCCAATCAGACGACCGTAGGCTTCCAGCAGGCCGCGGCCGTCGCAGCCTCGCAAGGTGCAAAAGCAGCCATTGTTTGGCAAGACGGCTATCGCTCGAGCGCCGACGGAACCGGTGCCGACGGCAGCACCTACGGCATCTTCGGAGCGATCTACGAAGCCGCACGACCTGCACTACCCGTCGAACTCCTCAGCTTCAGCGCGGTCAAGGAAGGCACCTCCGCTTTGGTCTCGTGGCAATCCGCGAGCGAGGTGGGCGTAAGCCACTACGATGTGGAGCACAGCACCAATGGAGTCGATTACACGGTCTTCGACGTACTTGCCGCAAAGGGAAGGCCTACATCTACAGAGCGCTACCACACACTCCACAGCGCTCCCCAGCGGGGAGCCAACTATTACAGGCTCCACATTGTCGACAGCGACGGCACAGATAAGTACTCCCAAGTCCGGGTAGTGACTTTTGACGGCTCACTTAATTCCTACAGGGTATTCCCAAATCCCACGACCGACCTAATCACGGTCGCCGCGGTTAGTGCAGGCTCCAGCAAGACTACACGAGTGCGCCTGATGGACCCGCTGGGAAGAACCCTCAGGGATGAGTATTTCTCCGAAAGCACGCAGCTCGACCTCCGAGAATTGGTAGGCGGCTCTTACATCGTGACCGTACAATCCGGCAGCGAGCTGAGCACCTTCCGCGTATTGAAGCAGTAGTACTGCCTTAGACAGGCAAATCGAGCTTAGCCTGACATCGCAGGCAACTGACAGCGGCGCAACAAGGTCCACCTCTATACCCTTGAGTTAGAGGCCTCCGAGCGGCACAAGCGCAGGATCGGTCCGACCGAGGCCTGCGTCGACATCCAGAAGTTGGTCGCCCAGCGCGAGGAGACCTTGCGACAGCACAGCAAAGAGATCGGTGTAGGGGTGATGGTGGTAGATACGGCCGTCAAGGAACGTGAGCGGATGACGGTTTCGGGCTACGAGGAGGTGACAGCTTTCGCCAAAACTGAGGGGGTGGATTTTTGGTATTTTGGGGAGGGGAAGGTGAGGTCTCCAAAAGTCTAGATGACCGCAGGATGCTCAGGCAGACTCGGATAAATCCGGGCCAATTTTGCGCAACGCGCGCACTACGCCTCCCTGGGTCGCTGAAGCCCCACAACCACATGCAACCCTCGCGACTCAAGTGTTGCCAATCGAAATTATTCACCTTCAGGGAACTATGTTGTCGCGGCATCGGTTCTCTCAGCCGGAGAAGGTCCCACATAGGCACTTGATCCGAAATATTTATACGCTTCGTGACTCCCGGTTTCGGAGTGATTTAATTAGTCACCAAATAAACATAACATTATGTTTACTGTTTTTCCTGCCCAAGGGGCAGACCCCATTTTTGACGTTGTAGTAGTCCTACAAGTCCTATTGCTCATTGTTGACCGCTTCACCCCCCTCCGGCAAATGCCTGGCGAGTGCGTCTAGACGTACAGTTTGAGCTGTGGTTCGGAAATGTCGGTGCGTACCGCTACTAAGCTCCGCAAGTGACGACATTGCCACCTACCAGCTCGCGCCGGATGACTGCAATGGTGCGTGGGCCGTGAGGCTACGCATTGTATCTATCATTTTTTACACTCACAACTAGTGTGCTCAGATAACGGTAGCCCGAATGAGGGCTGCGATCAGGACCACGAAAGGTCTAGTTTCTTTTCAGTATAAAAAGCATTTTACCGTGGTGCTTGTTGGTCGTAGCGATAACCGCGTCTGCACATAGCGGTCGCACAGATAGCAACGGCGGACACCATGATCGGAAGAAAGGAGGGTACCACTACCTAATGGTGGACAGAAGGTGTTGCGCAGGGCCGAGCCGTGGGTCGCAGTGGCCGTGCACCCGGCGTGCGGCAAGAGCGGGGAATTGTCTGTTGTTCAGCATAGTAGATTGGCATTGACCGACGGCTTGACACCTAGCGTAGATTGGTAAAAGGACACAGAACAGATTTGCCACGCCGACACAACCTGAAAACAGAGCTCAGTTCGAAACCTGCAAGTTTTGGCGAAAGCTACAAGAGAAGCGAAGGGCTACAGGGGCCAGTACGCAGTAAGGGCCCGCCAACTTCCGTCAACGAGCCCCGTCATTATACTTGTCCATTTTAGCCATACAGGAGAGCCGGGTACCAGACCAGCATAAGAGGGACCCGCGTAGCAGGGAGTTGACTTGTGCTAGTCCACCCAAGACATAACCCCAAGGCTTACCCTGTGGCGATTACACCGCCCTTACATCTTCAACCTCAGCGTCCTCAATATCGACAACCTCTCCAGGCACCGTCCCATCCACCGATCCGGATACCGAGTCACCCCCGCATAAGGCTCCTTACTAAACGTCAGCCCCTTCACGTCCACATCCACGTACACCGTATCCCCCGCCTGGAACTTCGCCCGCAAAATGTCCTTCGACAACTTATCGACCAGCTCATTCTGGATCACGCGTCGCATCGGGCGCGCACCAAACGCAGGCTCGTACCCCAGCTCACCCATAAAGGTCAAGGCATTGCCCGAGACGCGCATCAACATGCCCTGGCGATTGAGCATCACGTCCACGTTGCGGAGCATGAGCTTGGCGACCTCCTTAATCTCATTCCTGTCTAAAGGCAAGAACACAATCCGGTCGTCGATGCGATTCAAGAACTCCGGTCGGACGTTTTGCTTCAAGCGATCTAAGACTTCCAACTTCGTCGTCTCCACGATCTCGGTGCGCTTGCCCTCGCCGGCGGCTTCGAGGTCGGAGAAGTTCTCGAGGATGATGTCCGAGCCGATGTTCGAGGTCATGATCACGATCGTGTTCTTGAAGTTGGCCACGCGACCTTTATTATCGGTAAGCCTTCCGTCGTCTAATACCTGCAAGAGGATGTTGAACGTGTCCGGGTGCGCCTTCTCGATCTCGTCGAGCAGCACGATCGAGTAGGGCTTGCGGCGCACGGCCTCGGTGAGCTGGCCGCCCTCGTCGTAGCCGACGTAGCCCGGAGGGGCACCCACCAAGCGCGACACGGCGTGGCGCTCGGAGTACTCCGACATGTCGATGCGCGTGATGGCGGTCGGGTCGTTGAACAGCACGTCGGCCAGGGCCTTGGCGAGCTCGGTCTTACCGACGCCCGTCGGACCGAGGAAGATGAACGATCCCAGCGGCCGGTTCTCGTCCTGCAGGCCCGCACGTGAGCGGCGCACGGCGTCCGAAACGGCTTCCACGGCCTCCTTTTGCCCGATGACCTTCTTGTGCAACTCGTCCTCGAGGTGCAGCAGCTTGTCCTTTTCGGACTGCATCATCTTCGTGACCGGGATGCCCGTCATCCGTGCCACTGTATCAGCGATGTCGTCGGCGGTGACCTGCTCGCGCGTGAAGCGCTTGTCGGCCGGGAGTTCCTCGAGGGTCGTCTCTTCGTTGAGTAGCAGCGCGTTCTTCTCGGTGAGGTCGCCGTAGCGGATCCGGGCCACGGTGGCGAAGTCGCCGTCGCGCTCGGCCTTGGCGGCCTCCTGCTCGAGTTGCTCGATCTCGGCGCGCAGCTTGTTCACCGTGTCGACGATGTCCTTTTCCTGTTGCCAAACCGCCGTGATGCTGTCCAGCGATTGCTTGGCGTTGGCCAGGTCTTCCTCGAGGATCCTGAGTTTGGCCGTGTCGTTCTCGCGCTTGAGCGCCTCCCGCTCGATCTCCAGTTGGCGGACGCGGCGCATGCTGCTCGTCGACCTCGTCGGGCACGGAGTCGAGCTCGAGGCGGAGCTTGGCGCTGGCCTCGTCGATCAGGTCGATCGCCTTATCGGGCAACTGCCGCTCTGTGATGTAGCGGTGCGAGAGTTGCGCCGCGGCCACGATGGCCTCGTCGAGGATCTCCACCTTGTGGTACACCTCGTAACGCTCCTGCAGGCCGCGCAAGATCGAGATCGTGTCCTCGACGCTCGGCTCGTCGATCACGACGGTCTGGAAGCGCCGCACCAGCGCCTTGTCGTTCTCGAAGTACTTCTGGTACTCGTCGAGCGTGGTGGCGCCCACCGTCCGCAGGTCGCCACGCGCGAGTGCGGGCTTCAGGATGTTGGCCGCGTCCATGGCGCCCTGCCCGCCGCCGGCCCCGATGAGGGTGTGGATCTCGTCGATGAAACAGGATCACCTCGCCCTCGCTGGCCGTCACCTCCTCGATGACGCCCTTGAGGCGCTCCTCGAACTCACCCTTAAATTTCGCACCCGCAATTAGCGCAGCGATGTCGAGCGCGAAGATCTTCTTGGACTTCAGGTTTTCGGGCACGTCCGACTTCACGATCCGCCAGGCGATCCCCTCGACGATGGCCGTCTTACCGACGCCAGGTTCGCCAATAAGAATCGGGTTGTTCTTCTTTCTACGGCTTAGAATGTGCAGCGTCCGCCTGATCTCCTCGTCGCGCCCGATGATCGGATCGAGCTTGCCCATCTCCGCTCTTTCGTTCAGGTTTATCGCAAACTTATTCAGCGCATTAAACGCGTCCTCCCCGCTCTGCGTCGTGATCTTGCGACCCTTGCGAAGTTCGTCGATAGCGGCCTTTAGATTACTCGGCGTCGCGCCCTGGTCTTGCAGCAAACGCGCGGTTTTGTCGCGTCCGGCCGTGATGCCGTACAACACCGCCTCGAGGCTAATGAACTCGTCGCCCATGGTTTTGGCGAAAGCCTCCGCCTCGCGCAGCGCCCCCTGGAAATCATTATTGGGGTAGGGATTACCGCCACCGGCTACTTTCGGGAACGTATTCAAAATCTCCTCGAGCTGGCGTTGAATAGCCGGCATGTTAGCGCCCGTCTTCCCGAGCAAAAATCCGGTCACACTCTCGTCGACCTGAAGAGCAGCTTGTAGTAAATGTGCAGTGTCCACGGCCTGCTGGCCGCGGGATTGCGCAAGTTGGGTCGCTTTCTGGAGCGCCTCCTGGCCCTTGATGGTTAGATTCTCGGCAGTCATATATCTTGGTTTGATAGCGTAACAGCAAAGCCTGCGCCGCGGGTCGATAGCGGACGGACTGGCAGTTTTGCGGACACGCGCATGACATTTAGACAGGAGTACATCCTTTAGCCCTGCTCGAACGACAGCTCCGTGGCGTAGCCGCCGCCCACCATCGCCAGTACCTTCGGTTCGCCGCCGAGCTTCTTACTGAGCAGTTCTACGAGGCTTCCGCCAAAACCCGTCCCTTTCGGTGCGTCGCCCTCGTCCGCGCCTTCGCCGTCGTCGGACACGCGCAGGAGCAGCCGCTTCGGTCCGTCGCGGCGCAGTTCGATCTCTATGGTGCCTGGTTGGCCCGCCGGGAAGGCATACTTCATGGAGTTGGTCACCAACTCGTTGACGATGAGGCCGAGGGGAATGGCGGTATCGACGTCGAGGGGGATGTCCTCTACGGCGTAGGCGATCTGCACGCACCCGTCTACGCCGCCGAAGGTGTCGAGCAAGGTCTCGCCGAGTTCGCGCAGGTAGGTGGGCATGTTGACCTCGGCCACGGACCGGTCGCGGGTGTAGAGCTGCTGGTGGATCAGGCCCATGGCCTCGACGCGGGTCTGCGACTGCTGGATGGCCGCCGCGGCGTGACCGTCGGGATCGGCGCCCCCGCTCGGGTCGCGGGCCAGGTGGCGCCCCTGGAGGTAGAGCAGGGAGGACAGCACCTGGAGGTTGTTCTTGACGCGGTGGTGGATCTCCTTGACGAGGAACTCGTTCTCGGTGGACTTACGCCGCAGCTTCGAGGCGAGCTTGGCGACGATGCCAACCGCCGCGAGCGCGAGCACCAGTAGCAGCCCCACGCCCCAGAGCGTCCGGCGCTGGGTGGTGAGCTGGCTGCCCTGCAACGCGATCTCGGCATCGCGCTCGGCGGCGGCGAAGCGCTGCTCGAGTTCGAGGACCCGCTCCTGGTTCTTAATCCCCTTGATGGAGTCCTGCAGCGCTGCGTGCTTATCGAAGTACAGCCGCGCGCTGTCGTAGCGGGCGCCAGACAGGTCGACGAAGGCGAGCATCGAGTATATAGACAGCAGCGACTGGACGTTGTTGCCGCGCGCGCCGTAGACGGGTAACAGCTTGAGGAGTGTATCCCTGACCCCGGCGCTGTCGCCCATCCGCGCCCGCAGTGCGGCGTAGTTGATCCGCTCCGAGAGACTGAGCTTGCCGCCGTTGGCTTGCCGGAGTTCGTCGTAGACCTGTCTCGCGTCGGCGAGCCTGCCGTCAGCCTTGAGGATCGTGATCCGCAGGTGGAGCGCGGACCTGATCCGCCCCGGGTCGTCCAGCCTCCTCGCGTACGATAGGCAGGTGTCGGCCACGGCGCGGGCCTCGTCGATGCGCCCGACCCGTAGTAGGCCGCGGGCGTATTCCTTACTGATGATCTGGCGGATGACATCGCGGTCGCCGCCGGCCGAGAGCTCGAAGGCCTGTCGCAAGTAGTCTAGTGCCCCCGTACGGTCGTCGAGGTCGGCACGGATTTCACCGAGGAGCATTAGCTCGTAGGCTGCGTCGCTGACCATCCCGATCTCACTGTAAAGTCGGTGGGCGTTGAGCGCCGCGATCGCGGCGGAGTCTCCCTGGCCCAGCCGCTGGTAGGCGATCGCGAAGGCGTCTTCGGTATCGGCCAGGGCCCTCGGGCGGCCGAGCGCCCGCGCGATCGGACGCAGGCCACGGCTGTACGCCAGGGCGGAGTCCGGTTCGTAGTTCCACATCAGCTCCCGCACCAAAGATCGGCGGTGGTCGAAGCCGACCTGCGTAGCGCCTGCCGCGCGCCCGAGCGGGAGGGCTTCCCTGAGCCAGGCCAGCGACGCCTCCTTACCGGCCGACTGGCGGACGGGCAGGATGTAGTCGAGGTAACGTCGAAGCTTGACGGTGTCGTCGGGCAGGGCGCGGATGCTGTCGAGCGGGAGGGTGGACGCAGACTGGGCGTGCGCACGCTGGCCGACGGCGAGGGCGATGACCAGAAGGATGCAGGCCCTAATCGAGAGCGCTTTGGAGAGCGGCATGTATGGGTGGTGAGACTTCCCGGATGGGCGGGCGCGTGCTAAGCTAGTGTAGACCGCCTGGACTTCAAACCTTGCCTCGGGAAACTCACCCGGTCACGACAGGACATTTACCGCGAGATAGATCCCGTTCCTTGTCGAGGATGACGTACCGTTTGTGCTTACCGACGATTTCGGGATTTTTGCTCGATACGGCCAACGCCGATTAGCCATCGCTCGGACCTTGCGCAACTCGATCCGCGCCATGCCCGGCGAGGAGCCGACGCCGAAGAATCGAATGACTCGGCCAGGCAACATCTCGAAATCGTCGCGCGGCTCAAAGCGGACCTAAAAGCCCAAGGGCGGACTCTCAACATGATGCGCGTGGTGCCGAATCCAAAATGGACGGGCCAGTAGACTCCGGGAGCGCACGCCTGCCTACCTACCTTCCGTCGTACACTATGACCCCCAGCCCTCCCCTCGGCGAAGCCGGCCGCAACCTCAACTTCTCCGTCGCCCAGCGCGCTATGAACACGCCGCCCGACCCGGAGCGGGTCGCGCAGTACGACACCTACCCCGCCAAGGGTAACGCCCTCCAGTACATCGCCCTAGTTTTAGCGTTGGTGTGCATGGGCGGCGCCTTCTATCTCTACAAAGGCGGCGGCTGGATTACCGGTACCCTGGCCCTGATTGCCGGAGCCTTCCTGGCACTACTGTCGCGCTCCTTCGGGAAGGCCACCACGATAAAAGCGATCGCCTACGAGAACGGACTGCTAATCCCCGGCGTCATCACTTCGCTAGCGCCCCTCGAGATCACGGCCCTCGCCAACGTCGGCACCACCGAAGACCAACCCAGCGTCTACGGCGCGATCCGCATGGCCGTCGCCGAACTGCCCGGACACCGATTGGCCCTCGGCGAGCGCGTACCCTGCGTGGCCTTGTTTGGCATGGGCCAAAAAGGCTACCGTCGCCATTTCGAGCCGCGGCCGGTATGCTGGGGCTACGAGCCAGCCATTGTCGAGCAGGCCACCACCGCCATCGCCGCCCCGGACGAGGATTCCGACGACGATGCGCGAAACGACTGGGACTTGCTCGCGGTGGTCGCACCGCAACTCGACCCCGATGCGCCAGCGGGTGAAGCGCAATTCTTCGATGCCGGTCTACGGCCTATCACGCTCGACGGATTGATCACCGGTGGCACCATACGGTAATAGTCGAGCGCCATCACCACTAATAAATTGGAAACGCCTTTCGGCAAAACCCACACTACAGGTTTTGCCGAAAGGCCTCTACATCGTGGGTCTGTAAGTCGAAGGTTTTAATGCTACACGCCTGTCTTCCTACGACGTTGGCCGATTCGAGCAAAAGTCCCGAAGTTGAGCGACACAGCTTATCAACCACACTCGACGAGGTATCAAACGGGCGTACCCAACTGTCAATCGGGCGCTAAAACCTCCATCGATTCGAGTTAGCTATGTGATCCTAGTATTGGTCGGCGAGCAGATCGTCAGACAGGACAGAACACACACACTTTCTCGCGTCATGAATCGAATTATTTACTCTCCCGCGCTCCGTTGGGCGTTCCTTATTAGCGTCGTCTTACAAACGCTAGGCACGCCCCACCTCTACGCCCAAGTCCAAAACGTAAACGCTTACCTAAATGGAAGTTACATCGAACTCCTCCCCGGGGCCTGCGGGAATGCACCTGATTACGCAGCTCAACTCCTAGACTACTGCGACGAGGAGGGCAACCTCTACATCGTGCGCAATAGTACCCGACTAATGAGCGACGGGGTTACGGATGTCTTCGACAACTACTTCGACGCCGGGGCGGCCTACCGCACCACTGAAGGCATTTCCGTCGTCCCGTCTCGTGGGGGCATCCAAAACATTCCATACGCCGCACTGAACTACAGGGACGCCGATGCGAGATTTCGCCAGAACGATGCGCGTACGGGCCTAATCACTGCCGCTGGCGAACTCCTCCTTACCAGCGGGGGCTTCGATCCTGTGATCCACGGCTACGACCTTCAGACGCGCGAACTCCGCGTCATCGAGGCGGCATTTCCCGCGACCATGGCCTACGACGTAGCCCGCGGGGGGACGTGGCTTCTCCAGGTTGGGATTGCGGGCACCTCGCTGTCCTTTCTCGCAGACGGTGCCGCAGCACCTACGACTCCGGTTAGCTTTCAGGCCTCCCGAGCGATCGGCCCCCTCGACGCTGTTGTCATGGGCGACCGCCTGCTCGTCGCATCGGCAGCCACGGGCCTCATTTCCATCGATCTAGCCGCTGCAACCCCGCAAGTCGTCACCTACGACGCGTCGAACTCTGGCGACCTCCCGAGTGACAACCTGTTCGCGCTCTCGGTTGATCCAGATGCGGCAAACGTCGTGTGGCTAGCGACAGGAAGTCTCGGCAGGGGGGCGGCTGTGGTCCGGGCCGATCTGGGTACGGGCACCTTCGTGCCGTACACGCTCCAACGTGAAGATGGCTCCGGACCGGAGTGGTTCACCGATGTCGCCATTGGACCAGGCGGTGAGCGCTACGCCACGAGCGCTACTTACGCAGGCCTGCTACGGCTCAGCCTCGACGGTGCGGGCGTCGGAACGTGGACGCGCATCCCCCTCTCCCAACTCTCTATCCAGGACCCGCTAGCGGAAATTAGCGAGGGCCTCCGCGCTGGTCCGACCGTCGTCGAGCACCTTGGCAATGGACGCTTCGCCGTAGCGGTAGATCCGGACACCCCAGACGATGACACGGCCATCGGCCAAGAGGAGCTCGCCCTCTTCGGGAATAATACTGTCCGCGGATTCTACGACGACGACAACGGAGCCCTCGCGGCGAACAATCGCCAACGCGGGCTCGCCACGCCCGCGGGAGACATCTGGTGGACGACGACCTCCGGCGGGCCAACCTTGCTACGGGCACGCAGCGGGTCCTTCTTCTTCGTCGACGGACCGCGCGTGCGCCGCGAGGCAGCGACCGATGGTAGTGGTGCCCTCATCGGCTTCGACTACGAGGCCGACGCGGCGTCGGCGTTCCAGCCTTTTGGCCGGCCGTTGGTCATCCCCGGGGCCAGCGAGGGTCTCGAGGCTTTCGCTCCTTTCGGAGACGAGGTTTGGGGCCTCGACCCCTCGAGCGGCTTCGGGGACACTACGGTGCTCGAAGCCTTCAGTGGGGGCGGGCTCGTCGGGCGATTCCCGATTGACGTCACGAGGGTAGACTACTCTACCGCCAGCGATTTCGCCATTTTGGACGGCGGCACAGCACTCGCAGTCACGCCCATCAACGGGGACGGTGTGCGCGCTTATTTCCTCGACCCCGCCGCGAAGACAACGACGACGGTCACCTTCGCGGGTGTCGGTGAGGTGCGACGGGTTTTACCCGAGCCCGGGGGCGGCGCCTGGATCGTCGGTACGGTAGGCCAGCTGCTAATAAGGGGCGGGGTCATCGTCCGTCAACTCGATCTCGCACAGGGCGGCAATACCCGCAGCCTCCAAGACGCGACCCTCGACGAAAACGGCACCCTCTACGTAACCCGCGACCGCGGTGGCATCGAACTCATGCGCGTACCACTGGCCGGAGGGGCCGCCGAGCCGACCATCGAAGTCATTGACCTCAAGGGCGTACTCGACGAATTTCAGCCGCGCAGTCGCGGGCTTACCCTTGACGCCAATGGCGGCCTGTGGCTCGTGGCCCAGGTCGGCTTCCTACGGCTCAACCTCGCGAATCCTATCCCCGTCTACCGCCCCGCTGGCGATCGAGCCGTCGTGCAGGGCGTGGTCTACGTCGACTACAATGACAACGGAAGCTACGACCGCGGAACACTCGACGCTAGTCTAGTTGTCCTCGGCTTCCCGTACGTCGCACCGGAAGGTCTCGCGGGCATTCCCGTGCGCCTGCTCGACGACCAGAGCCGCGTAGTGGGCCTCGGCATCTCCGATCGCGAGGGCCGCTACCGCATTTCCATCCCGCGCCCCACGGCCGACGTTACGTATGCAGTAGCTACCCCCGACACCCTCGACGGCCTCGTGATCACGCAAACCTCCTCTCCGGAGGTAAGCCTCGCAGCTGGCGTAGGTTCGGTGGTCGGGCCTGATCTTCGCTACGTCAACGGGGCCGGCGGTAGCCTCGCCGTGCGCGTAGTGACGCGCTCGGGATTGTGGGGCTTCGACCGGGAGGGCTTCGGCAATATCTTCACGGTTATTGCGAGCAACCTCTCCGCCAGGGAGGACCTAGCAAACGTCGAACTGGAGTTAACGTACTACTACGCTTCAGCAAGCCCGGGGGCCTTGCCGCCATCGATCATCGATCCGGTCGTCACCACTAGACTCGTCCCTCGCGAAAATTATCGCAGCGCCTATGGCCTCATCAGCGTCGACCCCGTGAGTGGCAGATTGTCGGGCGGTGATTTGCTTTACAACTACCAGCTGGCCGCCGGGAGCTTTTCGGCTAGCGCTGCGGGAACAGATACCATCACCGTGCGATTGCCCATCGGCGATCTCGCGGCTCGGGAGACGATCGTGTTCGAGGTGGAGACCGAGACCTGGGACCCGACCACCTTCGACGAGGAGGTCTACTACGGCGTAAGCTCCGCGAGTGCCGCGAGCTTCTCGGGCGGCAACGGCGACGGGGGCAAAGCCTACCGCGGGGACCCCTTCCTCGACCCAGACGCTCCGACGGGGCGGCGGGGTGCTCCCGGCGTGATCATCCCTAGTCGCCGCGGCGGTAGCGGCGGCGGGATGGGTACTGGCGAAGTCACGTACGAGCCGACGCCGCGCGGGCGAGTCCGCAGTTCGTACGATCCGAACGACAAGCTCGTGGACGGAGGAGCGCCCTGTGCCGAGGACGTTTGCACGACGCCTGCGCCGCTGGCCGAACGCGAACTCGCCTACACGATCCGCTTCGAGAACCAAGGCAATTTTAGCGCCTTCGACGTGGTGCTCCTCGATACGCTCGACCAGGCACTCGACCCGGCCTCGGTGCGACTGCTGTCCAGTTCCGACGCCGTCGACCTCTCGGTGCTCGGGGGGCCGGGCTCTGCGTCGGAGGCCGGTACGCCAGTCGTGCTGCGGTTCGACTTCGCCGGCATCGATCTCGGCTTCGAGGACGCCGTCAATGATGGGTTCGTCCGTTTTGCCGTAAGGCTCCGCGAACCGGCCACCGAGGGCCTCTCCGTAAGCAACCGTGCCTCCATCTACTTTGACCAGAACCCGCCGATTCGCACGAACGCCGTAGTCAGGACTTTTGTGAACGTGGTCGGCGTGAGGGAGGCTCCGATGCCTTCCTTGGGACTGTTCCCTAACCCGGCGCGCGATCGCGTGACGCTCAGCGCAGCAACGGAAGTGGCCTCGGTTACCGTGACCGATCTGCTCGGCAGACAGCTGCCCGTGGCCCTAGACGGCGGCAGCCTGGACCTCCGTGGATGGCCTGCTGGCGTGTACGTCATCTTGGCGCGCCTGGTCGACGGCGAGGTGGCGCAGGGGCGCGTGGTAGTGAAGTAGTAAGGTGGGCCGTTCTATTGCTTTTGAAGGGTAGCCCGCAGGTGTCCTTTCTTGGTGGCCCCATCCGGAAATGATCGAACGCCACCAGAGCATTCGAGAAGGTTTGAACGCGAGAAAGAGTGCCGCCAGCCTGGCTCTTACCGGCCTGAGTGACCAGGAATTGTTGCGCTCGTATTCCAAACTCGGCAAACGCAAGCGCTACTTCGAGGCAAACGTGCGTGGCTGGCTCGAGCGCTCGAAACAGGAAGATGCGGGGGGCGAGGAACTTTAACGATACCTTGCAGGAGTGCAGAGACCTCCAAAGTGCACACTCGGGCACCAACCCCGTCTCAAGCGGTGCCCGCCCCTGGAGACCTTTTAGTGATGATTGATTTTCACGAAGGGTTTCCACGACAAATCGAGACCTTTATTTCAACCTGGGAAGCCAGCCGCGAAGGCTAACCTTTCCCAGCTTTGCCCTGAGGAACCCTATCCTCCGTCCTGACCAAACCAAACCAAACTCCATGGCTGTCTACAAAGAAGTCGACTGCTACCGTGACGCATTCGAGCCCGGCACCCTCAGTGCTGCGGTACACCAGCGCTTGGCGCGGGCGCGCTACCAACAGATGCCCGTGCAGATACGGAGCGGCAAAGCGTATTTCGTTGGCTGCCAGTCGCCAGCGCACGTCGCTCAACTCTTCAGGATATACGCGTCGTGAAAGCGCAGACATATGCCTGTGCCGCGGCGCTAGTTGCGCTGGCGTGGGGCGTAGGCGTTAAAAGCGGACCAGGTCTCGCCGCACAGACGCCTTGGGGCCGCCAGTCCGAGGCGATCGAACTCAGCAGCGGGGAGGCCCTCTCCGATGCGCCCCTCGGCGAGTATCCCGGCGGACTCTCGTTGCGGACATACCTACGTACAGAGCACGACAGGCGCCTCCGCGTGCGACATCTCGACGCTGCGCTGGCCGTCGTCGACCAGCGAGACCTGATCCCGCCTCCCGGCTACGAGGCCCTCGACTGGGTGACGGTCGACGGCGGTCGGGAGATCATCGCGGTGCTCGTCAAGGCGAGTGAATACCGCTCGCACCCCGGCGACGTCGGGATACATCTGGCTGGCTATGCCGTGGCGACAGGGGCCCAGACCTTCCTCTGTCCCGGCCCCGCACACGTCAAGTGGTCGGGCACGCGGCTGTCGGTAAGCAGCACAGTCGACCCGAGCGGTCGCCACGTCGCGGTGGCGCTGTTGTTCGTCGATGATCTCCACCGCCTGGCAAGTCACGCCTCGACGAGCCTCGCGCTGCTTACGCTAGACGGCGACGGTCGGCTCGCGTCCCGACTCGTCGAGCAAGGCCTTCGTGGAGTGCCCACGGGGGAGACCCCGATGAGCCTCAGCGTAGACGCACGGGGCACGGCGGTGCTCGCGATTGCCGCCAGAGACACCATCCACCTACTCCGGACAGCGCACGCCACGGCCACCGTCGTGCACCAGCGAGCCTACCTCCCGCACGGACACCGCGTCCAGACGCTTGGTTGGACCCAAGAGAGCGGAACCGATACCCGAGCGGTACTCTTGGGTATCTCGACGGCCGAACGTCCGTGGCGACACGAGGTGAGCAGCTTCGCGATCAGGTTCGGCGAGGATGACGCGCCCTTTGCTGAGATCGGGTCGTACGATGTGTCGGGCCTCTGGCCGAAGCAGTGGCGACAGTTGTCTACCGAGCACGTCGAAGTGGCCGCTCCCGCCGCCGTAGCCGGCTGGGGTGTGGCCATAGCCATGCAGCGCAAGCGAACCCGCGAGAAGGGGCACCCTAAACAGTCGTACCGCAGGCGCGAAACCATATTTGGGGACGTGCTCGTGGCCGTGATCGGGATCGACGGCCAGGTCCGACGCGCGGAGACCATCCAGCGAAATCTCGCTGTTCCAGCCAACTCGCCTGCCTTATCGAGTTCAGCCTTACGCTTGGTGCCCGCCATGGGAGCTTTCGCGGTCATGTACACCACATCGGCGGAGCATCACTTCCAGCCGCGCAGCCCCCTAGCTAAGAGCAGCGCACCTAACCTCACCATCTACCAAACCTACTCAGCCTCTGGAGTCCCTGTCAAGGCCCGCATCGTACACGACGACGGGGAGGAGTACGCGGGATTGCCGCACTCGATCTCGGACGCCGACCGGCTCGGCCATGCCTTCTTGACCGTTGAGAAGACCGGTGACGGCAGCCAACAGAAGACGCGGGTTCGCGTGACGCTTACGACGCGGTAGCGTTGATAGAAAGTGGCGGTTACAGGTCGCTTACCTTCTCCGCAACTATGTGGCGCAGTACGACAGCTACGCCGCGGGAGGTAACGCCCTTCAATACATCGCCCTCCTGCTGGCGCTCGGGGCCATGGGGGCGACGTTCTACTTTAATCGAGGCGGGAGTTGGATCATCGGTACGCTGGCCCTGATCGCTGGAGCCCTTCGAGATCACTGCGCTCGTTGCGCCGCAGGTAGCACTCGATATGCCGATAGACGAGGTACACTTCTTCGATGCCAACCTCCGGCCTACGGTCCTACCCTGACGGCACATCGTTTGACGGTGCGCTACTTCAGCTTCACGCCCTGCGTCGTGAAGGAAATGCCTTGCTGTCCAGAGGTCGAGATCATCACGGCCTCGAAAATCGGCTCGTCTGTTGCCGCGGGCGCTTGCCAGTCGAACAAGAAGTTGGCCCCCGAACCGCCCGTCTTATCGGCGTCGTCGATTACGATCGTGACGGTCTCGAGCGGTAGCAAAAAGATGGGCCGCTCGAAGTAGCTGCGGATCATGTCTCCAGCCGTATCGAGGTACTCGGCACTGGTGATGTAAATCGTATCGGAGCGGCTGACGTTTCGCAGGCTCACGGTGGCCGTGAGTTCGTAGGTGCGGTGTTCGTTCTGGCTGAAGATCTGCGAGTAGATCGACAAGTAGGTCGTCCCGGACGTCATAGAATCAGGAACCGTCCCCTGCACGTTGTGGACCACCCACTTCTCCGGACTCGTCGAGCTTACCCGCTCTTCCGGACCGCAGGCGGCCAAGAGGAGGAGCAGCAGGAAAGGAAGTAAGGCAAATGCTCTCATGCGGGCGGGGTGTCGCTCGTGAGAAGCGATCGTTGGCGAGCAAGGTACCCAACCGCGGTTGATAGGGCCGTTCTGTACTAGTCCACTCCATCCAACACCACGCGATCGCGACCGCGCGCATCCCCGAGGCCGACTTGCCCAGGGTAGGTCACGTCGCCCTCTTCTTCGTCGCTGTAGCGATAGCCGCGCGGCGCACCACCGTGGATGCCGCTCAGGTCCCGCTCGGGATAGCGCATGCCGGCTGCGCCTGCGGCCAAGTCATCGTCACTCGTATAGTCTTCGCTGTCGCTGCTACTGCCGTTGCCGACGCCGAGACCTTTGAGCAGCAGTGCTGTACCGGCCGCAGCGACACCTCCGACGAGGGCTGCGCCAAACCACTTGTTCATCGTCAGCCAAAGCGCAGGGCTCGCGTCGGTCGCCTGGCCGCCGAAGCCACCTTTGTAGCCGTGGTCGCCCGGTACGGCCGTGAAGAGATAGTCGTTCGCATTGGGATCGGCGGGCTCCTCGGTCATCTGTCCGCTCACGGCGGTGTTGCCGAGCACGCGGTCGGCGAGACCGGGGAAGAGCTTGTTGCCCCAGATCGTTTGGAAGGTGGGCCACCCCACGAACACCTCCCGCTCATCGTGCGTCGCGGCGTAGTAGATGCCACGGGCGGCGACCTCCGGCTCGAAGATCTTGCCCATCGGCTTGGCCTTGTTGGGCATCTTGTTGCGCGTCAGCTTAAACTGCGTTGTGTTAACGCCCGGCAGCTGCACCATCGACAGCAAAATATCTGATCCCTCGTGAATGAGCTCCGCTCGCAAGGAGTCGAAGAAGCCTTGGATAGCGTGCTTCGCGCCGCAGTACGCCGTCTGGAGCGGGATGCCGCGGTAGGCGAGCGCCGAGCCGACCAAGACAATCGAACCAGCATTGCGGGGGCGCATCCGTCGCAGGGCCTCCATGGTGCCGTAAACCACGCCGTGGTAGGTCACGTCGGTGACGCGGCGGTACTCCTCTGGGGTCACCTCTTTGAGTGGTGCCAAAAAACTCACCATGGCATTGTTGATCCAGATGTCAATCGGGCCGAAGGCTGCCTCGACCATGTCGGCCGACAGAGCGATCTGGCTCGGCTCCGTCACGTCACACACGCAGCAGATCGCCTCGCCGCCGAGGGCCTCGACCTGGCGCTTCGCACCTTCCAGTCCGTCGATGTTACGGGCCAGCAGACCAATTTTGGCACCTTGCTTGGCAAACTCGTGTGCGGTAGCGCGGCCGATACCTGCGCTGGCTCCGGTGATGACGACGACAGGGGGACGATTCATAGTATGGGGTATAAGGTTCGCGCTTTCCGAAGCGCGTTAAAGGGGGTAGGTGAAGAGTAGGCGCTACGGAGTTGTTGCCGAGCCCACCTTGGGCAACGCAGGCTGGTCGACTGTGTTGAGCCAGGTCGACATTTCTCCCAGTGGGGCGCAAAATTCAACAAATGTTTAAATTCGTAGGCCTAATCAACATTTTGTTTATATTTGTCCTAGAATCGAAACACTATGCACTCACTACCCTCGCGGTCGGAGGCGTTCCGCCCAGCTGCTGCCCTCCAGGCGATCGACAGTCCGACGCGTCGACGCCTCTTGCAACTGCTTAAGCACCAGGGGCCAACGGATTTCACGCCGCTAGCCGACCAACTACAGATCTCCAACCTAAAGCTCAACTACCACCTCGGCTTGCTGGAGGAGGCGGGTTTGGTGCGTTTCCGCAAAACTCGAGGCGTGCAAGCAGCGGGTTCTTCGGAGCGGACGATCATCTTCCGTCCCGTGGGGTGGGCCCGCATGAAGAAGTTGTGGGGCGAGGGAATGGTAGGCCTCTAGGCACAGGCCTTCAGAATAACAACTGCCGCCCCGCCGCGACGAGGACGACCACGATCAGCACGCCATAGGCTACCGGACCTGCGTACGCTGACCGTACCGCAAAGCGCGAGGTGAAGTACGCCGCTCCCGCCTGCCCCACCGACAGCAACAGTCCGTACCCCCAGTGCACCTGTCCTTGCCACACAAACACCGCCAGCACCGGTACCGTGTACACCGTCACGACGACCACCTTCAGCACGTTGGCCTCCGTCAGGGTCAAGCCACCACCTAATACCGCCAAGGCCAAAAACAGCGGCCCAAATCCCATCTGAATAAAGCCGCCGTAAAAGCCACAGAGCAGCGCTCCCGACAGCAAGCCCCACTGCGGCCACGCCTCCCGGACTTCGCCTTCGCGCAACCACTGCTTCGGCTTCAAAAACACCAGGACGAGCGTAAACACAAGCGTGTACCCAAACACCGCCCGAAACGCCGCATTACTAACCTGCGACGCCACCACCGCTCCTACCAGCGCCCCCGATACTACGGTCGCAATCAACGGTAGGTGGAGCCGCCACCGCAGCTTTCCCTCGCGGTAGTACTGCAGGCTGCTCGTAACCGACTGTGCGAACACCCCTACCCTATTGGTCCCATTCGCGATCAAAGGCGGCAGGCCCAGGACCTCCGTCAACAGGCTCAGCGTAATGGCCGACCCATTGCCCGCCAGCGTATTGATAAAGCCCGCCAGTGCAGCCCCCGCCAGGCAGAGCGCGATCAGCGCTGGACTTAGCTCCGTGATTGACATAGCTCCACGAGGACGCCCCCCGCACTTTTCGGATGTACGAAACAGACCCACTTGTCGTCCGCACCAACGCTCGGCTCCTCCTGCAGCAGCTGAAAGCCCTCCGCCCGCAATCGCGCCATCTCCGCGCGGATGTCGTCGACCTCGAAGGCCACGTGGTGGATGCCCTCCCCCCGGCGGGCGATGTGCCTGCCGATGGGCGACTCCTCACGCGTTGCCTCTAGCAGCTCCACCTTGCTCTCGCCAGCCTGGAAGAAGAGCGTCGTCACGCCCTGTTCCTCGACGCGTTCCTCCTTGTATGGCTCGGTGCCCAACAGCTTAGTATAGAGGTCACGCGAGGCGGAAAGATCGGCTACGGCGATACCAAGGTGTTCGAGTCGCATACCGGCGAAGCTAAGAGACGACTACGCCTCAGGCCTCGCCTACTTTCTTACCATCCGTCAAGCCCACCTTTGCAAGCGTCGCTTTACCTTTCCCAAATGCCCACCGCCGCTTGGATCTCACGTCCCACCCAGCTCCCGAAGCGCGACCGCCCGCACGTTGACTACGACGCTCCCCGGCCTGGGTACGTGCTCTCTGGCCCGAGCCGCCGCATTGCCGAAGTCGTCGAACTCTGGCTCCTGCCCTTCGTCGGGTGGCCCGTCGCCTGGCTGGCCTGGCAGAGTCTGGGCTACTCCACCGCACAGGTCACGGTCGCGATGCTCGTCCCCGTACTCGTCATGACGGGCGTCGTGTACTGGGGCACCCAAGTCAAGCGGGGCTGGAGCTTTCCCGTGCCGTACGCGCCGAACGGTTTTCTGGTGTGGATAGGGGTCATCTACTCCGCTACCGAGCACCTGGTACTGCTATGCGCCAGCCCCTTGCTAACCCTCGGCCTGGGTCCGGTAGCCAACGCCTTGCTCTTCGTGCTCGCCGGTGGTCTCCTCGGTGGTGTCGCCGGGTGCACCTTCGATTACTTCGCCCTCAAATACGATATCCTACGGGTCTTCGTGCGGCCCTTTCGCGAAGGCCGCCCGCCGGCCGAGGTGGTGCCGGTGTACGGGCCGAAGTTTTTTACGCTCGTGGCCCTGTGCGTGGCGACCAGCACCGCGCTCATCTTTAGCCTCTCGTGAGGCGCCGGAAGCTACGCGCAAGCCTAGCGCTTGGGCTGACCTCGCCGGCGGCTTCCGCCAAAACGCTTTCCGCGAGCTGCCGCGCCACGACCTCATTTATTCGAGGACTTCGTAGACGGTGACGGGGGCGTGCTTGTTCTTCAACGTGATATTGCCGACGAGGCGACACTTGAACGACTCCCTAACCTTGTCGTGGCAGCCCTCGGAGATGAGGATTTGGTTGGGCTCAGCGGCGTCCTGGAGGCGGGCGGCGACGTTGACGGTGTCGCCGATCACGGTGTAGTCGAGGCGCCGGAGGCTGGCCGAACCGATGTTGCCGCAGACCATCTCCCCGCTCTTGATCCCGATCGAGACCTTGGGCTTGAAGGTGTCGTCCGTGCCCTCGCGCGGGCAGTTCGTCGATCTTGGCGCAGATCGCGAGCGCGGCGTCGATGGCGCGGTCGAGGTGGAACTCGTCCCGGAAGACCGCCATGACGGCGTCGCCGATGAACTTGTCGACGTAGCCCCCGTGGCGCGTGATCTCCTGGACCATCGCGTCGAAGTAGAGGTTGATCAGCGCCACGACCCGATCCGCGGGTGCCGTCTCGGAGATGCGCGTGAAGCCACAGATGTCGACGAAGGCCACCGTGGCCTCGATGGTTTCGTTGGCCATGACCAGGGGTTCGAACTCGCGACTGCCCATGAAATTGAGTACGTTGTCGTCGACGTACATGCGGAGGATGTTGTTCTCCTTGATGGCCTGGAGGGTCTGCCGGATTTGCGCGGCGTAGGCGAGGGTCTTCGTGACGGTGAGTTGGAGGTCGTCGAAGTTGATCGGCTTGGTGACGAAGTCGAAGGCGCCACGGTTCATGGCCGTGCGGATGTTGGCCATGTCGCCGTAGGCCGAGACGACCACCGACTTGACGAGGGGCGCGGACTCGTGGAGGCGCGCGAGCAGGGTGAGCCCGTCCATGACGGGCATGTTGAGGTCGCACAGCACGATGTCGACCTCGCGGTGCTGCGCTAGTTCGTCGAGGGCCTCCTGGCCGTTGTGCGCGAAGGAGAAGTCGTAAAGCCCCTCGCGGATCTCGCGTCGGAACTTCTGTTTGATGAGCGCCTCGAGGTCTAGCTCATCGTCGACCACGAGGATGCTAGCCATGTTGCAGGGAGGATAGTTTGTGTTTGAGGGCCGCGAAGTCCACCGGTTTGGTGATGAAATCATCGGCGCCGAGGCGCTTGGCCTGGTTGAAGTTTTCGGCGTCCCCGTAGGCCGTCACCATCATCACCACGGGCGGGGGCTTGCGGAAGTCCCGTTTGACGCGCTCCAGCAATTCGAGGCCGCTCATGGTCGGCATGTTGATGTCGGACAGGATGAGCATGGCCTCGTGCTCGACGGTGTGCAAAACCTCGAGCGCCTCCTCGCCGGAGAAGGCGAACAGGAAGGCCATGTCGCGCTGCCGGATCTCGCGGCGGAAGCGCTGCAGGAACAGCTCGCGCACGTCGCGCTCGTCGTCGACCACGAGTACCTTCATCATGACGAGACGGGTTGTGCGGGTAGCGAAATCGTAAACTCGGTGTACTCGCCCGGCACGCTCTCCACGGCTATCTGTCCGCCGTGGGCCTTGATGATCTCGTAACTCAAGGAAAGTCCGAGGCCCGTGCCCTCGCCCGTGGGCTTGGTGGTGAAGAAGGGCTGGAAGATTTTGTCGCGAACGCCCGGCGGGATGCCGTCGCCATTGTCCCTGATGTGGATGCTTACCTGCGCCCCCGTTCGCTCGGTGGTCAGGCGCACTGCGGGCGCGAAGTCGTCGGTTTTGGCGAAAGCCGCCCCGGCACGCTTGGCATTGACAGCGTAGAAGGCGTTGCTGATGACATTGAGCACCACGCGACCGAAATCCTGCGGGATCACCGGCACCTTGCCCACGGTCGGGTCGTAGTCCGTGATCATCTCGACGTTGAACTCCTTGTCCTTGGCGCGCAGGCCGTGGTAGGCCAGGCGCAGGTACTCGTCGCAGAGGGTGTTGATGTCGGTCGGCTCCACGGCCCCGCCGCTGCTGCGCGAGTGGAGCAGCATCCCACGTACGATGCCGTCGGCGCGCTTGCCGTGGTGCTCGATCTTCGCGAGGTTGGCCTTGATGTCCGCGCCGATCTCGCGGGCGTCGGCGGGCCGGCCGGCGTCCATCTCGGCGAGCAGCTCGTCGACGAGCTCCTGGCTCAACTCGCTGAAGTTGTTGACGAAGTTGAGCGGGTTCTGGATCTCGTGCGCGATGCCGGCGGTGAGCTCGCCGAGGGAGGCCATCTTCTCGGCGTGGATGAGTTGGACCTGGGTGGCCTTCAGGTCCGTGAGCGCGGTCTCGACCTTGACTTTCTCGTCCTGCAGCAGCTCGTTGGCGCGCTTGCGGTCGAGGTTGCGTTTGTAGAGGTTGTACGCCAGGGCGGCGGCGGCGAGGACGAAGGCCAGCAGCAGGGCGATGATGCTGAGCTGCACGCGCCGGTTTTTGGCGGTTTCGGCGTCGAGGCGGTCTTGTTCGGCTTTCGCCAAAACTTCCTTCTTCTCGAACTCGAAATTGACCGCGAGTTCGGTGGCCGCGGCGATGTTCTCGCGCGAGCGCACGGAGTCCTTCACGCGGTCCATCGCGATGGAGGCCAGGAGGGCGTCCTCGAAGCGGCCGGCGCCCTGGTTGACGGTCATCAACTGTTGGTAGAGACTATACTTGTAGTGGCTGTAGTCATTCGAGTCGAGATGCGAGATGGCCAGTTCGTACATCGGGAATCGCCCCGGCGTACTGCTTTTGCAATTTAAGTAACTCTCCCCTCCCCGAGTAGACCTGCGAGAAGACGTACGGCTGCTTGGCGGCGAGTGCCGTCGCGATGGCCTCGTCGGAGAAGCGTTCGCTGTTCTCGAACCGCGACAGCATGGCCTCCGCGACCCCGGCCCTCGAGAGGCTCGCCGCGCGAATGCCTGCCTCGCCGGCATCTTTGGCGAGCGCCGCGGCCTTCGTGGCGTAGCGGGACACCTTCTCCCAGTCTTTGCCGTCGTAATAAGTGCCGGCCAAGTTGGAGTAGGCGTAAATGGCCACCCGCTGGAGACCCGCGCGCTCGGCCAGGCCGATAGCTTCGCGGTAGGTGGCATTGCTGCGGGCGGTGTCCCGCAGGCCGGTGTAGACAGCCGCCGAGTTCATCAACGTCGTCGCCTGCTGCCTCACGTCACCGTCGGCCTGCGCCAGGCGGGTGGCTGTCCGCATGCACCGCAGGGCCGCCGAGAAATTGCCGGTCACCTGGTAGGCGATCCCGAGCGCGCCGTAGTTGGCGGCTAAGGTCCGCGAACCGCCTTGCCGTTCGATGATGGATACACCGATGGTCAGTAAGCGAATCGCCTCTGCGTTGTCCTGGGCGATGGCCGCCACCGAGCCGCGGGCGGCAGCGGCTTCGCCGTAGGTAAGTGAGTCCCGGGAAGCGGCGGCGAGCCGGTCGAGTCGGTCGAGCGTCGCGAGCGCCTCTTCGCGTCGTCCCCGCACAGCTTGGGTCCGCGCGATCATCGCGAGTGCCTGCCGCCGACCGTTGAGGTACTTCGCCTCTTCCGAAGCCTGGAGGATGGCCTGATCCTCCGCAATGGCCCCGTCGAGGTCGTAGGCTGTCAACGCCCAGGCACGCTCTATGCGGAGCTTGATCGTGGCGGTGTCCTGGCGCGCCACTGCGAGTAGCCGGTCGAGACTATCCACCGCCGCCTGCTGCGCAGACGCCGACTGGGCGATGCAACACAGCACCACGAAGGGTACGGCCGGGAGCCAACGTCTCATGTAGTTCACTCTGGGGTAACCGTCTCGCGACGGTTGCGCGGGATACGCCGTGGTAAGTTAGGCGTGGGGTCGCGGTGGAGTGAGGAATCCGAGAGGCGATGGTGAAACAACAGGTTGCTTGCGTGATTATTTGCTCGGCTTTCACCCTATTGTACTACTAAACGTGCCCTCCTTCCCGCACTACTTTCGCTGAGCAAGTACAGCCCCGGGGCAAGTTTTGCCGGAAGGCGCACCCGCCCCGCATTCACGCTTAAGGTCGACACGCGCCGCCCGGTCGCGTCGAAGAGTTGCAAGGAGCTCATGTCGTCGAGTCCATCGACGGAGACGTCCCCGCCGGCGGCCACCGGGTTCGGGTAGAGCACGAGCTCCTTGCTCCCTCGCCTATCGCGCACCGCACTCACGCCATTGACGCGCGCCGTGGCCACGGGCCAGCCCCCGCGGTAGAGGCGGAAAATGTTGAAGCCCGCCGCGTACTCGACCGCGTCGGAGGTCGGCGAGTAAGCGTTGGCGTTGACGTTGAGGCCAACGGCGGCGAAGGCGAACTTGCGCCACGTGGCCCCGCCGTCTATCGTGCGCACACTCTCGCGGTTGGAACTGATCATGATCTGCTCGGCGCTGCGCACCTGTACGGCCGTAGCCTGGTTGGGGGCCTGCGCGTTGGGGACGGCCTGGGTGTAGGTGCGGCCCGTATCCACGCTCACCGTGCCCGCGGCGCGGTAGACCTTGCCGTCGGGACTGATCGCGAAAAGTCCGTGCGCGACGTTGGCTGTCTCGTTGCCGAGTCTCCGCCACGTGCGAGCCGTATCGCGGCTCACCCAGTAGGTCGAGGTCTGCGGCGTGGAGGAATTCTGTTGCGAGAGCAAGATCGTCCCGTCGGCGAAGGTGCCCACGGCCCGTACGCCCCCGTCGAAGCTCGGCCCCGCACTTGTCACGAGCCGCCGCCAGGTCTCACCGTTGTCATCCGAGCGGTAGGCGCTCACCATCGTGACTGCGCACAAGATGCGGGGGTTGATGCGCACGATCCGTTGCACGGGACTCCGCTCATCGAGGGTGCTGATCGCCAACGTGGCCGTGCGGCCGCCGTCGGTGCTGCGGTAGGTCGAGTTCCCAGCCACGAAGTATACAGTGTCGGCCGACTGCACGAAGCGTATGAAGCCGTAGGTGCTGTTGAGCGCGGTCCACGTCAGGCCGGAGTCGCGTGAGACGTAGCTATAAAACGGGCCTTCTGGCCCTGGTGGGTCGTTGAAGGCGTTGAGGTAGACGGTACGCCCGTCGGGAGCGGCGAGGTCGGTCTTCGTGACCACCGGCGAACGGTCGCGTTTTAGCGAAAGCGAACTCGTCGCGTCTGGCCTGGTGTACACCTCGTTGCCGGAGGTAACGAGCTGGCTACCGTCGGAGCGGGCGTAGATGTAGGTCTCGGTGCTAGGGGAGGCCACGGGGGGATCGTAGGCGGTGGCGCGGGCCCAGGTCAGGCCGCCGTCGGTGCTGCGGTAAGCCTCGGCCGAGCGGTAGGCGACGAGCTCCGTGTCGCTGAGGTACAGCACGGAGGTGATCCCCTGCACGGGTGTTTTGACGGAAGTGAAATTGGCCCCCCCATCGCTGGTCACGTAGATGGCGTCGACGCGGCGGGCCTTGATCGCGAAGTGGGTCGCGTCCCGGAAGTAGAGATCGACGCCGTTGGAAAGCACCCTGGGCGTACCGATGATCTTCGGCGCGGTGCTTACGACAGTCCAGGTGCGGCCGAGGTCGGTTGAGCGGGTCACCGCGCCGATGTTACCGAAGGTGCCGAAGCTGGCGACATTGACGATGCTACCGTCCTTAGCGGCGAAGAGCTGGCCCGGACGCTGGATGGTGTCGAGGGTCTGGCCGCCGTCGCGCGAGAGGGCGTGGACGCCGGAGGAGGTGCCGCCGATCAGGACGGTGGACGAGTTGACCTTGTCGAGACGTACGGTGAAGTTGGGGATCCCTACGCGGGTCTCGGTCCAGCCGGCGGCCCCGTCGGCGGAGACGTAGTAGGCGCTGGGCTTGAGGACGTGCGCGGCCAGGACGGTGTCCGGGCCGAGGGCCACGAGGCCGCTGAGCTGCCCAGAGCCGGAGCGCAAGTTGCTCGAGCGCCAGGTGGCACCGTCGTCGCGGGTGAAGAGCACGAACCCGAAGGTGCCCCCGAGGTAGTACCGGGCGGGGTCGCGCTCGTCGTGGGCGGCGTGCGTGAGCAGGGCGTCGAGCGGCTGCCAGGTGTAGTCCTCGTCGGTGGGGGTTTGGGTGTGGGCTTTCGCCAAAACGCCCGCTAGGAGTGCGAAGGTGAGTAGAATACGCATGAAGCGAAGTACGTCCGGGGGCACGGGGCGGGGCCATACGATGGATTGCGTATTCGGGGGCTACCGCCACACCACCTTCGCGTGTACCTCCGGCCGCACGATCGGCGCGGGCTCCAGCTTCGGGTACCCGAGGTAGAAGAGCCCGAGACACTTCTCGCCCTCCTGCATACCCAAATACTCCTCCGCGCCACTCGTCATGGCCCCCGGCGAACTCCAGTAGCCGCCCAAGCCCTCGGCCGTGGCCGCAAGCCAAAGATTTTGCACCGCGCTGGCCGTGGCACTGATCTCCTCCCACTCCGGGAGCTTCTCGAGGTCGGGCTTCATCACAATCGCGATGGCGGCGGCGGCGAGACCAGGGCGCTCACGCGTCTTGCGGAGCTTGATCTCGGGTACGGGCGCTGCCGCATTCGCGGCTTCCACGTCGGCGAGGTACTCCCCGAGGTGGGTTTTGGCGGAAGCCGACTCGAACACGATAAAGCGCCACGGGTAGGTGCGCTTGTGACTCGGCGCGGCATTGGCGGCGGCGATGAGCTTCTCGATCGTCTCCTTGGAGATGGGCTGGTCGGAGTACTCGCCGGGACGCAAAGAGCGGCGATTGTGGATGGCTTCGAGGGTGGTCATAGGGCGGGAAGGTAATATCACTTCACTCGCTCATAGACAGTCGCTCGGCCCCTCCCACGGCGCCGCAAATGGCCTGTTTCCACGAGGCGCCGCAGGTAGTTTTTCGTCGACGAACGCGAAATCTGCGGCACGAGCGCGTCTACCTCCGTGATGCTCAGGGTGTCATGCCGATCAAAGTACGTGAGCACTTTCTCCTCCTTGACGCTGAGGTAGGCAGGGGTGCACGGCTCGCTCAACATCGTCGGCGGCCGTGGCGTCACGTCGTAGGGTATCGTACCGTCATCGCTGCGCCCGTCATCGTTCGGGCCACGGCCGCGTTCGAGATCTTTGATGTTTTTCTCCAGGTCCTGCGTGAGTTCGACCAGGCATTTCGTGAAGAATAGTACCCACGAACTGATCACCTCGTGCTCTGTACCGCGGTAGCGCTGCCCGCTCATCAGATTGCGGTAGTAGTCGGACTTGTGGCGCTCGATGACGCGCTCGAAAGAGGCGTAAGGAATGAAGCTGTACCCGTGTCGAAGCAGCAGCCATGTCGTGATGAGCCTCGACAAGCGCCCGTTTCCATCCTGGAACGGGTGGATGCTGAGAAACTCGTAGACCACCGCAGCGATGGTCACGAGCGGATGGTGCGTCGGCTCGGCGAGCTGGCCCTCGTACCTGGCGAAGAGCGCGTCCATCTCCTGCTCGACCATCATCGGCTCGGTAGTCCTGAAGATAGTACGTTGCTCACCCGAGGCATCGGTGGCCACGACGCGGTTGGAGTGTTGCTTGTAGCTCCCGCGGTGGCGCTCGTCGCGGTCACTGAAGCGGAGGAGTTCTTTGTGGAGCGTGAGGACGTTGGATCGACCAAAGTCGAGAAAGGTCTGCGCCTCGTAGATGATCTTCAAAGTCGCAGCATATCCTGCAACCTCTTGCTCATCGCGAGAGGCGAGGGAGGTAATCTCGAGCTTGTTGATGAGGGTTGCGATTTCGGCATCGGTCATCGTAGAGCCTTCGATACGCGTAGAAGAGCCCACGCTCTGTACACTCGACATCTGTTTGAGCTCGGCGAGAACGTCCACCTTCAGTAAGTGACGGTCCTGCCAGCCGTCGCGGTAGGCGTCTACCTGGGCGATGGAATTCTCGATCGCCACAGCCCGTAAATCATCAAATCGTAGTAAGCGCTCCATGATCGACTATTTTGGACAAATGTAGACACTTTTGGCCAAAATCCAAGCTAGTCCAAAAATATCCAATTTGCAGACAGCGCAGAAGTCGCCTCTCGAATCTTGGCTTTCCGTAGGCCCCCTACTTGCGCCGCACCGTCACATACGTCAGCAAGTCATTCAGACTATCTCGATAAGGGCTTTCGCCAAAACCCGCCAACTCCGCCCGCGCGTCCAACAGGTACTCGTCCATCTTGCGGCGTGCGTAGTCGAGTCCGCCGCTCGCACGCACGAAATCGACCACTTGCCGCACGTTGTCCGGCTTGTCCGACCCATTACGAATCAGCTTCAGCATCGCGCGTCGCTCCTTCGGGTCAGCCACCTGGAGCGCGTAAATCAGCGGGAGCGTCATCTTCTTCTCCTTGATGTCGATGCCGAGCGGTTTGCCGATGTCTTCGGCGCCGAGGTCCAGCAGGTCGTCCTTGATCTGGAAGGCGATACCGGCTTTCTCGCCCATGACGCGCGCCCGTTCGATGGTCGCCTCATCCGCTCCGGCGCTGGCCGCACCTGAGGCACAAGCTGCTGCAATTAGGCTGGCCGTTTTCTGGCGGATCACCTCGAAGTACACCGCCTCGTCGATGTCGAGCCGCCGTGCCTTCTGTATCTGCAATAATTCCCCCTCCGACATCTCGCGCACGGCCACGCTCAGGATGTGCAACAGGTCGTAGCCCTTGTTGTCGAGCGCCAGCAGCAGACCCCGACTCAGCAGATAGTCGCCCACCAGCACCGCAATCTTCTTGCCCCACAGCGCCTGCACGCTAAAGAAGCCCCGTCGCTCCTGTGAGTCGTCCACCACGTCGTCATGCACG
The DNA here is from genome assembly GCA_963837005.1 of Lewinellaceae bacterium. Taxonomy (GTDB): domain Bacteria; phylum Bacteroidota; class Bacteroidia; order Chitinophagales; family Saprospiraceae; genus CALDTK01. Next base: position 887,902 of record CAWIMC010000013.1, on the reverse strand, counting down.
AGCGTGGCGGTGTGCAAGAGTTCTACCAGACTTGCCGCGTGGTAGCTGCGCTCGGTGACGCCCCCGGCCAGACCCGCACTCAGGAACACGAATAGCGGTCGCATCTGCTTGCCCTTGCGCCGCAGGATGTGATTCGTGATCTTGTCGAGCAAGGGCACCGGGCTCTGCATCGCGCCGCGGAAGTGCTTCTCGAACTGCCGCAACTCCGCCTTCACGGGGGCCTGGATATCGCTTAGCGAAGGACTTGCCATACGGGCGGCGAAGGTAGGTACACTACCTTGGCCGGCGCCTATGATCCAGCTTTTTCGGTCGTTTCAGTGGGTGGCCCTCGTGCCGCTGTTGGGCATTGCCACCGTGCTACGACTCGCGGTCCTCGCCTACGACGCACCGGCCGCCGGACCCGCCCCCGGTGCGGACGACGGGGCGTGGGGCCTGTCGCTTCAAGAGGCACTCGCTGGCCTGACCTGGGTGCAGTGGGGTCTCGGAGTAGTAGTCGCCACGTTCGTCGGCTTCGTAGGCTCTTTCTCGATCCAGCAGTACCGCCTCGCCACGGCCGGCACGGCCCCGACGCTGGTGAGCATTCTGCTCGCCTCGGCGCTGCTGCCGTGGCTCGGGTTCGACCCACGCCTGCTTGCCGCGCTGGCCATCGCCTTGGCGGCCCACCACCTCTTCAACACCTACCGCCAGCAGTCGGAGGCCCTCCCGATCTTTAATACCGGTCTGTACATCGGGGTGGCGTGGATGCTGCACGTATCGTTCGTGTGGTTCGCGCTCGGGGGACTCGTGGCCTTGGTGCAGCTTCGCAAGGTCCGCGGCAGTGACCTGCTCGGCTACGGCCTCGGGGTGACGGTCTTCCCGCTGCTCTGGCTCATGTGGCAGTACGTGTTCGGCGGAGGGGCAAGCCTCGACGTAGCTCCGCTGTGGCAGGGGGCTTTTGTGCTTCCGACGCTAGCCGACCTACAAGCGGCTGTCGTACCGCTCGGTATCCTGGCCGCAATTACCCTCGGTGTCGTCGTCGCCTATGGGCACCTCACCACCCGCCGCCCCGTCCAGGAGCAACGCGCTCACAGGATGTGGTACACCCTACTCTTCTTCGGGTGGGTGGCCTTGCTGCTGAGTGGAAGTTTTGCCGAAAGGCCGATGGCCTATGTCCTCGCCCCGCTGAGCGTGCTGCTCGGGGTACTGCTGATCGAGCTTCCGCGAAAACCTTCGAACGTGATTCTCTTCGCCAGCCTGCTATGTATCCTCGGCGGTTACGGCTACGTGGCTATGCTGGAGTAATTTGCGGCCCGTAGGGAGGGTTGTTTGGTTAGTTGGTTGGACGGTTATTTGAATGGCCTGTCTTACCGCCTTCGACACGCCCCCGCGATAGCGAACCAAACAACCTCCCAACCAAACAACTCTTCAACATGAAATACGGCGTCCTCGTCTTCCCCGGCTCCAACTGCGACCACGACCTCGTCCACGTCATGGGCACCGTGCTCGGCCAGCCCGTAGAAGAACTCTGGCACAAGCGCTCCGACCTGAGCGACTACGACCCCGCGACCGATACCATTCTCGTGCCGGGTGGCTTCAGCTACGGGGACTACCTGCGCTCCGGCGCACTCGCACGCTTTAGTCACGTGATGCAGGGCGTCATCGCCTTCGCGAAGGCCGGCGGGAGAGTCGTGGGGGTGTGCAACGGCTTTCAGATCTTGTGCGAGGCAGAGTTGCTACCGGGTGCCCTCCTGCGCAATGAAGGTCAGCGCTTCATCTGCCGCAACGTGCACCTTAAGGCAGAGACGCTCGACTCCGACCTGACGCGCACGCTCGAGCTGGACCGCGCCTACCGCATCCCCATCGCGCATGCCGATGGCCGCTACTACGCCTCCGAGGCCCTCCTCGACGAACTGGAGGCCAACGACCAGGTGCTGTTCCGCTACTGCGACGCGGACGGCCACGTCACCGATGCCGCCAACCCAAACGGATCGGCCCGCAACATCGCCGGCATCTGTAGCGCTGGGCGCAACGTCATCGGCATGATGCCGCACCCCGAGCGGGCCGCGGAAGGACTGCTCGGTAATACTGACGGGCGCCTGTTGCTCGAAGGACTGCTCACGGGCAATGTGGCGCGGGCATTGTAGGTTCTTTATTCAATCGTTTTGGTTGTTTGGTGACTTGGTTTGTAGGTTGTTTGGTGACCCGTCTGGCCGCCGCGCCCACGCAAGCATAGCCCACCAAATAAGTAGCCAACCAAGCAACCAGCCAACCAAGCAACCAAGCAACCAGCCAACCCTCCCAAAACCGATGCAGTCACTCCGCTACCTTTTAGCCGCCTTCGTGCTCGCGATGGGGGCCTCGGTGTCCTCCGGGCAGGTCCTCAAGCCCGTTAAGTGGGCCTTCTCCACGGAGGCGTCCGGCGGCAAAACCTATCTCGTCTACAGCGCTACGATCGCCCCCGGCTGGAACGTCTACTCGCAGTACCTCGAGAGCGATGACGGACCGGTAGCCACCGAGATCACCTACGAGGACAAAGCCGGGGCCACGCTCGTCGGCAAGAGCATCGAGTCGGGTGGCAAGGACGCCGGCTTCGACGAGGTATTTCGGATGAACGTGACGAAGTTCCACAACTCGTACGTCATCCGCCAGGAGGTCTCTGGTATGGGCGCAAACCCCATCACCGGCTACCTCACCTACATGGTCTGCGACAAGACGCAGTGCTTGCCTCCGGGTGACGTAGAGTTCTCGTTGAGCGCCCCAAAGGCTGTGCCCGCCCCGAATACGCCAAATACGCCTACGACGACTAAGCCCGCTACTACGCCGGGGCGGGTCGACGTGACGCCGGAGACTATTCCTAGCACGGCTTCCGCCAAAACGCCTGGCAGGGATGTTGGCAACGCTTACACGCCAACCGGCGGCCCCGCACCGGCAGGTACGGCTTCCGCCAACACACCAGCTGCTACGGTCTCCGCCGCAACTGCCCGTCTTGCCGCACGGCCCACCGTCCGCAACGAAGGCATCATTCGGGCACCTGTGGCCCGAGCGACCGACACTGATCCTGTCGTCTGGCACTTCGAGACCACTGTGTTCGACGATACGACCTACCTCGTTACCGCCATCGCCAGCATCGCCAAGGGGTGGAACATCTACGCCCAGGACTCCAACGAGGATGGGCCCATCCCCACCAGTTTCAGTTTTGACGAAAGTCCCGCCTACCGCCTCATCGGCGACGTGAAGGAGGTCGGCAAGCGCAAGGCCGGCATGGACGAGGTCTTCGGCGTCAAGGTCGCCAAGCTCTTTGGACCGGAAGTACGCTTCGAGCAGCGCGTGGCCCTGCTCCAGCCCGACGCCCGCATCGAGGGCTACCTGGAGTACATGAGCTGCGACCAGTCGCAGTGCCTGCCGCCCGAGGACGTCAACTTCGCCTATGCACCCGAGGTCGGTATTGCGAAATCCGGGCTTTTCTCGGATGTGGCAGCGCTGCCCGTGATCGAGGGCACGGCCCAACTCGCGCCCGTGTCCAACGGCACCGACCCCATCTCGCGCTACGTCATCGACGACTCGGCCGAAGGCGCTACCTGCGGCAACGACAACCAGGCCGCCGTGAGCGTCACCGCAGCAGACGGCAATGGCATCATTTTCTTGCTCGGCTTTGGCGGGGGACTGCTGGCCCTGCTCACGCCCTGCGTCTTCCCGATGATTCCGCTCACCGTGAGCTTTTTCACGAGCCGCGGCAAGGACCGTAAGCGGGGCTTTCGGCGCGCACTGCTGTACGGGGCGAGCATTATCGTTATTTACGTGGGATTGGGCCTGCTGGTGACGGCGGTCTTCGGGGCCGACGCCCTCAACTCGTTTAGCACCAACCCTTGGGTCAACATCGCCTTCGCGGTGCTTTTCGTAGTGTTTGCGCTGAGCTTTTTCGGGATTTTCGAATTGCAACTCCCGAGCGCCTGGGCCAACAAGGCTGATCGCGCGGCCGACCAGGGGGGCTTCCTGGGAATCTTCTTCATGGCGTTTACGCTGTCGCTGGTGAGCTTCTCGTGTACCGGGCCGATTATCGGGACGCTGCTCGTCGAGACGGCCTCCGGCGGAGGGGCGACTATCTTTGGGCGAGTACCCGTCGCGCCACTCGTCGGGATGTTCGGCTTCGCACTGGCGCTGGCGCTACCGTTTACGCTTTTTGCCCTCTTCCCGAGTGCCCTGTCGAGCCTGCCGAAGTCGGGTGGGTGGATGGACAAGGTGAAAGTGACGCTCGGGATCCTCGAGATCGCCTTCGCGATGAAGTTCTTATCGACGGCCGATCTCATCCTCAATACCAAGTGGATGCCGTACGAGCTTTTCCTGAGCATTTGGGTATTGTGCGCTCTTGGCCTCGCGGTGTACTACTACCGCTTCGGGGACTTGCGCAAGGACCTCGCCTCGGGCGACAAGCAGTGGTCGCGCACCAACCTCGGGTTTAGTCTCGTGGCGCTCGGCCTGGCCGTCTACCTCGGGATGGGCTACCGCTACAACGACGATACGCGCACCTTCGAGACGCCGAACGTGCTGAGCGGACTGGCCCCCCCGGCGGGACACAGCTATATCTACCCGAAGGACTGCCCGCGGGACTTTGACTGCTTCAAGGACTACGAGGAGGGGCTGGCCTACGCGAAGTCGGTCGACAAGCCTATCCTGCTCGACTTCACGGGGCACGGCTGCGTCAACTGCCGCCGCATGGAGGACCAGGTCTGGGGCCAGCCGGGGGTCCACGAGCGCATCAAGCAGGACTACGTGCTCATCAGCCTCTACGTCGACGAGCGCGAGGAGCTCGCCGAGCCCTTCGTGAGCGATTTCAGCGGTCGCAAGCTGCGGACGGTAGGCAACAAGTGGGCGGACTTTCAGGCCCGCGCTTTCGACCGGAATTCACAGCCGTACTATGTGCTGTTGAGCCCGGACCAGAAGGTGCTCAACCAGCCTGTGCCGTACACCCCCGACGTCGCGGAGTACGCGGCCTTCTTGGATTGCGGCTTGGAGCAGTTCGAACGTTTGAACGGAAAAGGAGCACTCGGCAGCGTCGAATAGGAAGCGTCTCGCTTAGACCTGCAGCCCCCGCCAAGTCTCTGCACCTCCGTGTTTCTTTGCTGTCACGTCTCCCAACCCCTACTCTCCCGGGTACCAATCCAATTGCACCACCTCCGTCTTGCCCGCAGCGCCGACGGTTTTGGCGAAAGCCGCCACGTCACTCAAACCCTCTGTCCCGCGGTAGTGGTACGGGTACACCATCCCAGGCGCGAAGGCCAGCACCGCATCGGCCGCCGCGGTGACGGGCATGGTGTAGGGTAGGTTCATCGGGACAAAAGCCCGGTCGATGTCCGTGAGGCTTCGCATCTCCGGGATGTCCTCGGTGTCGCCAGCGATGTAAATGCGCTCGCCGCCGAGTTCAATGACGTACCCGTTGCCGCGGCCCTTGGTGTGGAACTGGAGAGCCTCCTCGCGGAGGTTGTACATCGGCAGGGCCTCGATAGGGACGCCGTTGACGGTCGCCTTTTCGCCGTTGGCCAGCACTTTAGTGCGGCTCGCGATCATTGTGGGGAGCTGATCGCGGACGGCCACCGGGGCCACGACCATCGTACCGGGCTTGGTATAGAGGCTGTCGCGCAACAACGCGCCGAGTGTCGCCGTGTCGAGGTGGTCGCCGTGGATGTCGCTCACGAGGATGACATCGGCGGGGGGCATGCCTGCAAAACTACCCGTGCCACCGACGGGATCGTTGTATACGACGAGGTCACCAGCCGTGAGGACGAAGGTCGCGTGCGAGATCGGCAGCACTTCAACGCGCGTCTCGATGGTCTCGGCGGTGATGGCAGTGTCGGTGGTTTCTGAGGTGTCGGTGGAGGTGGTCCCGACACAGGCAACGGTGCTGGCGAGGCCGAGTAGAGACAGCAGGAGAGGAGATAAGCGCATGGGTTGGCAAGAGTGGTGTACGTCTCCGTAAAACCCGCCCGCGCCGCCGATAGTTGGCGCAACTAACTTGCACCCCATGCGCATGCTCTTCGTCCTCGGCCTGGCCCTCCTCGCGGCTTGTAGCCAATCCTCCAGTGTCGACCTCTCGGAGGCGTTTGTCGTGAGTCCAGACGAAAGCCTCCGCGTTGTCTTCGCGCGGAGCGCCGAGGGCCGGGTGAGCTACCAACTAGGGGCAGGTCCGGCGGCCGGCACGGACTCCGCTAGCGTCTACGTTGAGCCTTCGACGCTCGGTTTTGAACTGGAGGGCCTCGGACGCCTCGACAGCACTTTCGAGGTGATCGCCGTCGACAAGTCCACCGGCAACGAGAGCTACAGTTTGCCCTGGGGGGAGGTGGCCGAGGTAAACGCCGATTACGCCGCTATCTCGCTTTCGCTAAAACACGCCACCACCGGACTCAGCGTTACGGTTGAGGCGCGCCTCTTCGATGATGGTTTGGGCCTGCGCTACACCTTCTTTAAGGCTCCCAACCGCGAGGTCCTCGGATCGGATACCGTCCGAATCCTCGAAGAGCTCACCGGGTTTCGCGTAAGCGGCGACCCCCTCGTCAACTGGGGTCCCGGCGACTGGAACTCCTACGAGAACCGCCTCGAGCTCACGCCCCTGTCCAAGATCGACGCCAAGAAATACGATGACCGCCCGCAGCTCATCAGCCGCGTGGTGCCCAACAATGCCATCATGACCCCGGCTACGATGCGGCTCGCCGACGGCACGCACCTCTCGATTCACGAGGCCGACCTGGTCGACTACCCCGAGATGACGCTCGAGGTCATGCCGGGCAAAGGGTTTCGCTCGACGCTGGCCGGCTCACAGAACCGCGCCGCGAAGGCCGTGCGCGCCCTGCCCTTCTCGACCCCCTGGCGCACGATCGCCGTTGAGCGCCGCGCCATTGATCTACTCGACAACCACCTCGTGCTCAACCTCAACCCGCCCAACGAACTCGGTGAGGTGGACTGGTTCGAGCCGCAGACCTACGCGGGCGTGTGGTGGGAGATGTTTTTGGGCAAGGGCACCTGGGACCTCGCCTCTGGGCAAAACGCAGCCGGGGGTGGCGGCAACACCGGCGGCACCGGCCGCCACGCGGCGAATACGGCCAACGTCAAGCGCTACATCGACTTCTGCGCCGAGAACAACATCGGCGGCCTGCTGGTCGAGGGCTGGAACACCGGCTGGGAGGTCTGGCTCGACTCCGTGGCCCGCCTCGACGCCTTTGACTTCGTGACGCCCTACCCCGACTACGACTTACGTGAGGTAGTGGCCTACGGCAAGTCCAAGGGCGTCGACATCGTCATGCACCACGAGACCTCGGCCGTGCCCGAGCGCTACGAGCAGCAGATGGATACGGCCTTCGCGCTAATGCAGGAGCTCGGCCTGCACGTCGTCAAGAGTGGCTACGTCGGCGACTACCCCAACGGCGAGTGGCACCATGGGCAGTATGGCGTGCGCCACTACCGCAAGGTGTTCGAGACGGCCGCCCGCTACCAGGTGGCCGTCAACGTCCACGAGCCCATCAAGCCCACCGGCGAGCGACGCACCCTCCCCAACGCCATCTCGGGCGAGGGCGCCCGCGGCACGGAGTACAACGCCTTCGGGGACTTCACCCAGGTCAACCAGCCGAGCCACGTCCCGGGCCTCGTGTACACCCGCTGCCTGGCGGGACCGTTCGACTACACGCCCGGCATCTTCAACCTCGAGATGGAAGGCTACAAAGCCGCCGACGAAGAGGTCCTCTCAACCCTCGGCGGCCAGCTCGGGTCTTACGTCGTGATCTACGCCCCGATCCAGATGATCGCAGACATCCCCGAGAGCTACTTAGAAAAGGACGGCAACTACCACCCCGCCATGCCCTACCTGCGCGAGATGGCCACCAACTGGGACGCGACCTACCCGCTGGCCGGTGAACTCGGCGAGTACGCTGTCATGGCCCGTAAGGTCCGCAACGAGAACCGCTACTTCGTCGGCGGGATCGCCGGGGCGAAGGACCAGCCGGTGAGTGTGGCGCTCGACTTTCTACCGGAGGGGACCACGTACACCATTGACCTGTATGCGGATGCCGCGAATGCTCACTTTCGTAAAAACAAGAAAGCGTTGGAGATTACGCGGTCGACTGTTTCGAAGGGTGATGTACTCGATGTCGTGATGAAGGAGGGCGGGGGCTTTGGGGCGGTGATCTACGTAGCGGAGGAGGTGCGGGAGTAGCACCTGCTTTGGGATAATTATCAGGATCACGGAGGTGATGTCCGGGGCTGGTTTGTTTTGCCGAAAGGCTACTGTGGCTTAAACTTGCCACTTTCTTACATGTATTGATCAGACGCCTTTCGGCAGAACAACATACCCCCGGCTTTCCTCAACAGGGCGTGAACTTTTCGCCGACCGAACACCCCCGCGATTCCGTAGTTGCGGCTGCCATTGCCATGGATTCAGTTATCTCAGACCAGGCCGCCACCCCTTCACCGAATGCCGCGGCACCCAACGCCCTCGCGGCTCAGCTGCAGGAGATCTTGAGCGGGGACCAAGCCGTCTTCGCGCAGCTGGAAGAGGCGGCTGTGGACGCGATGTTCTTGTACGACCTCGCCGATCCCACGCGGCAGTATGTGAGTCCGCGCTTCTGGAGCATCCTCGGCTATGACTCCCCGGAGACGATCCCGAAGGGCGGCGACTGGCAGACTGTCGCCAACGTTGAAGATCTCCGCAGTTTCAAGAGCGCCGTGGAGCAGCACGTCGCCTGCGACGAACCTCCCGTGAAGCAATTGATGCGCCTGCGCCACGCGCACGGCTTCGAAATCGTCACCGAGACCTACGCTGTGGCGGCGCACTACCACAGCGCGACCCCCAATCGCCTCATCGGCATCCACAAGGACCTGAGCCGCGAGCGGCAGCTCGAAATCTTGCTCAACGAGACCAACACCGCTGCCCGCATCGGGGCCTGGAGTTGGGATGTGACCACAGGCAAGATCTACTGGAGCCCCGTGACACGGCTGATCCACGAGATAGAGGATGCGAGCTACGAGCCGAAACTCGAGACCGGGATCGACTTCTACCGCGAGGGCTACTCCCGCGAACGGATCCAGGTCGTGATCGCGCAGTGTATGGAGCATGGCACCCCTTGGGATGAACTCTTCGAGATCGTTACCGCGAAGGGAAACTTTCGCTGGGTGCGTGCGATCGGGCACGCGGAACGCTATCGCGGGAAGTCTGTCCGCATCCTCGGGAGCTTTCAGGATGTCCACGAGCAGCGCCTGCGCGACCTCGAACTCGCCCGAAGCGAGGCTCTCCTCAGCAACAGCTTCAAGCTCGCCCCTAACGGGATGGTGATCGCGAACTCAGAAGGGGTGATCGAGCGCATCAGCGCCAGTTTTAGTCGGATGCTCGGATATACCAGCGCCGAGATCCTCGGCAAACACTTCACCCATTTTACGCACCCAGGCGATATAGCCGCCGACGAGGCGCGGATAGCGAGCTTAAATGCGCGGCAAAACAACCAGGTCCGATACGAGCAACGCTACCTCGGGGCTGCTGGCCAGACCGTATGGGCAGACGTAAGCATCGCCATCGTCCGCGACGAGGAAGGAGCCGTCGCGACCTACCTCGCACAGATCGTCGACATCACCACCGCGAAGTCAGAAGAGGCCTACCGCATGCACCTCGCCTTTCTCGAGGACAAGGCCCGCGAGATGGAACAGTTTGCCTACATCGCCTCCCACGACCTTCGCCAGCCCGTACTCACGCTCAAAGGCTACCTCGACGCCCTCCGTGAGGACTACACCGAGAGACTCGACGATCAGGGCCAGGCCTACATCACAACGATGGAAAAGGCCCTCTCCCGTATGGACAACATGATCCGTGGGCTACTCGACTACTCCCGACTGAGCAAATCGCGCCAGCTCAAAGAGGTAGACCTCGACGAGGTCATCGCGGAGGTGCTCGCCGATGTCGAGGCCCTACGAGAGAAAACGGGCGGTGAGATTCGCGTAAGTGACCTAGGCACAGTGTACGGACTCGCCATGGAGCTTAGGCAACTGTTCCAAAACCTGATCGCCAACGCGCTCACCTACCACCGGCCTGGCGTAGCTCCGATAGTAGAAATATCCAGCGAGCCGGTGCGGGGTGGGTACGAATTTTGCATTACCGACAATGGTATCGGGATCTCTGAAAGCGATCAAGACCGCATCTTCGGACTCTTCCAACGTGTCGGCGAGCAAACGCACGACACGACGGGCTCCGGGATCGGACTCGCGAGCTGCAAGACGATCGTTGAGCGCCACGGCGGTACTATTGCCGTCACATCAACCCTTCACGTCGGCAGCCGTTTTTGTTTTACGGTTCTCACCGAACACTTCCGGTAGCCCCCTAGGCTACGCACTCCTACCTCGCATGTGTATTGTTTTACTCGTCGATGATGATCCGACCACCAATTTCCTTCACCGGCGGGCGATTACGAAAGTGGTGAGCAAGGCCAGCATCTCTGAGGCGCTCAATGGGCACCAAGCGTTAGAGCTCCTACGGCTCCACTACGATTCAGGCCTCGCGCCTCCCGAGTTCATCTTTCTCGACATCAATATGCCGCACCTCGATGGGTGGGGTTTTCTAGAAGGCTACCGCGCCCTGCCCGTCGCGTGGCGCAGCCAAAGCAGGGTCTACATGCTGACCACGTCCCTCAATCCCGACGATCACAGCCGCGCCCGGAGCTTCGACGACGTGATCGATGTGGTCGACAAGATTATGACGAAGGAGAAGTTCGCAGTGCTGCTCGAGGCGCGCGAAGAGGCCATTGCGAATAGCTAAAGGACGCCAATCTTTGGTGATGGCAAGGCTACCGTATTCAGATACTCCGCACAGCGCAGTGATACGCGCTCGCGACCTCCCTTTTGGTAGTCCCCATGAACACTATACGTCTGGCGTGTAGTTTGCACCGATACTACTACCTATGTCGCACGCCCTCAGCCCCACCTCCACCGCTCCTTCCACCGACGCCTCTCTTTGGTACAAGGACGCCGTCATCTACCAGGTCCACGTCAAGAGTTTTAGCGACAGCAACGACGACGGCTACGGCGACATCCAGGGCCTCATCTCGAAGCTCGACTACATTAAGAGCCTCGGGGTCACGGCCGTGTGGGTGATGCCCTTCTTCCAGAGTCCCCTGCGCGACGACGGCTACGACATCTCCGACTACTACGGCGTCAACCCCAACTACGGCACCGCCGAGGACGTCAAAGAACTCGTCGCCGAAGCTCACAAGCGCGACCTCAAGATCATCATGGAGATGGTCATCAACCACACCTCCGACCAGCACCCGTGGTTCCAGCGCGCCATCAAGGCCTCCGAAGGCAGTTCGGAGCGCAACTTCTACGTCTGGTCCGACAACAAGGATAAGTACAGCGGCGTACGCATCATCTTCCTCGATACCGAGGAGTCGAACTGGAGCTGGCAGCCCGACGTCGAGCAGTACTACTGGCACCGGTTCTTCCACCACCAGCCCGACCTCAACTACGAAAATCCAGCCGTCGAGGAGGCCATTTACGAGGTCATCGACTACTGGGCCGGCATGGGCGTAGACGGCTTCCGACTCGACGCCATCCCGTACCTCTTCGAGAAGGAGGGCACGACCTGCGAGAACCTCGACCCGACGCACGCTTTCCTCAAGCGCCTCCGCGCCCACGTTGATGAGAAGTTCAATGGCGAGATCTGCCTGCTTGCGGAGGCCAACATGATGCCCGCCGACTCGGCCGCCTACTTCGGCAACGGCGACGAGTGTCACATGAACTACCACTTCCCACTCATGCCGCGGCTCTACATGGGTCTCGCGCAGGAAGACCGCACTGAGATCGTCAAGGTGCTGGAGCGTACACCTGAGATCCCCGAGAACTGCCAGTGGGCCACGTTCCTGCGCAACCACGACGAGCTCACCCTCGAGATGGTCACCCCCGAGGAGCGGCAGTGGATGTGGGACCACTACTGCTACGTGCCGGAAGCCAAGCAAAACATGGGCATCCGCCTGCGCCTCGCGCGCCTCATGGAGGGCAGCCGCCGCAAGCAGCAACTCATGAACATCCTGCTGTTCACGATGCCCGGCACACCCGTCATCTACTACGGCGACGAACTCGGCATGGGGGACAACGTCTATCTCAACGACCGGGATGGCGTCCGCACGCCGATGCAGTGGAACTCCGACACCAACGCGGGCTTCTCGAAGACCAACCCGCAGCGGCTCTACCTTCCGACCATCACCGACCCGGAGTTCTCCTACGAGGCCATCAACGTCGAGGTCCAGGAGCGGCGCCCGAGTTCGATGCTGCACTGGATGCGCAAGATGATCAGTTTGCGCAAGCGCTACCTCTGCTTCGGTCGCGGCAAGATGGTTATGCTCGAGCCAAGCGACAAGGCGATCCTCGCCTACATCCGTGAGCACGAAGACCAGCGCGTGCTGGTTGTCTGCAACCTCAGCAAGCGCGCCATCGCTGTTAGCCTCGACCTGAGTACTTACGCCGGTCTAGAGACCTACGAGATCATGGGAGGCGCGAAGTTTCCAGACATTAGCGACAAGTACTTGCTGACGCTTCAGGGCTATGGAGCCTACTTGTTGGAGATGAAGAAGGGGTAATATTTCCCTCGCGACGCCGAGCATAACTAGGGTTTCCCGGGCTTTAGCCCGGCCCGCCAGAACAGCCGAAAGTTCTTTCTCAGTTTACGGGCCGGGAAATCGTATTTCCTCGGCTTTCGGGCCGGGAAATCGTATTTCCTCGGCTTTCGGGCCGGGCTAAAGCCCGGGAAACCCTAGTATTGTTTGAGCCATCTCATCTGCTCTTCGCCTCTTCGCTATTCTAAGTTTTGGCGAAAGCCGTACCTCCCTACTTCTCTGCTACGGCGCGGCTCGAAAGGCGGATCATGCGGAGTTGTGCGCCGCTGATGGGTTCGTTGTTGCCTAGACGGAACTTCGACTTAATAGCGTCGCTGGCCCATTGTCCGGCACAGGCGACGAGCGATTCGTCCTCGCTCGCGTCCAGGGCAATCCCCACTTCGAGGTGCTCACCTTCGACAGGGCGTACACAGGCAAACGGCACTGGATTGCGTGCCGAGGCGTAGTCGCCAAACTCTTCGATGATCACGTCTTTGCCCATGTGGCTAAAGGCGTCCAACACCGCCTCGTAGCGCAGGGCCTGTGCCGCGGAGGGGATGCGCTGGAGCAAGGTCGACTTCTCAATCGAGACCTGGGCCTCGCCTTGCTCAGAGAGCGTCGAGCGCGTCGCTGCGAAGATGGAGCGGTCGCGCACGATGCCCTGTTTGTTGTGGGTCGGCGAAGAATTGGTGTCGCCGACAGAAGATTTGCGGTCGGATGAGTTGGACATGGGTCGTGAAAAGTGAAACGTAGGGAGGACCCCGAAACCTACAAACTATCCGGCAATTGGTCTTCGCCATAAGCCACATTCCGCACCATAACTTCATGAGGCGCACATCTCGGGCCTATACTCGCCGGACGAAGGACACTATGATGTGGCTGCGCCCGGCCACTCGCCCCGCCGTTAGCCCTTAGCGAATACCTTCGGCCCGGCCAAACCCCGCCCATGCCCGAATACCAAATCCATACCGACGGCAAGTTCCGATATATCGAAAGCGGGGGCGAGGGACCGGTGCTGATGCTGCTCCACGGGCTCTTTGGAGCGCTGAGCAACTTCGAGGGTATCATCTCGCATTTCGGTAAGCGCTACAACGTCGTCGTACCGATGTTGCCGGTCTACGAACTTTCCCTGCGCGACACGGGCCTCGGGGGGCTGCTCGACTTCGTGACGGCTTTCGCCAAAACCCGCCACCTCTCCGAGCTCAACCTCCTCGGGAACAGCCTTGGCGGGCACATCGCCCAACTTTACACCTTGCGCAGTCCTGAGCGCGTTCGCAGCCTCACGCTAACTGGCTCGTCGGGGCTTTTCGAGAGCGCGATGGGGTCGGGGTTCCCGAAGCGCGGCGACCGCGACTACATCAACAAGAAGGTCGGCGACGTCTTCTACGACCCAGCCACCGCTACCACCGAACTCATCGACGAGGTCTTCGACATCACCACCGACCGCGAAAAGGCGCTGCGCGTCGTGATGACGGCGAAGAGCGCCGTGCGACACAACCTCACCGACAAGCTCGGCAACATCCAGCAGCCCGTCCTCCTCGTCTGGGGTCGCCAAGACACCGTCACCCCGCCCTTCGTCGGCGAGAAGTTCCATGAACTGCTCCCCAACTCCCGCCTCGAGTGGGTGGACCTCTGCGGTCACGCTCCGATGATGGAGCACCCCGCGCGTTTCAACGAAATTCTAGATGCCTTCCTCGCCGAGGTCAATCCCCCAGCGTAGCCTGCACAAGGCATAAAAAAGCCCCGCCGACACACTGCCGACGGGGCACGATCACAGAAGGTTTTGTGGTTCGTTTTGGCGAAAGCCGACCATCTAGCGATACCTAGAGCAAGCTAGGTCTAGTTCCAGCTCGGCGGACACGTACCGCCAGTGTTCGCGTTGTTGTTCTGGTTGCCGTTGCTGCGACCACGGCTGCGGTTGTTGCTGCGTGGGTTGCGGTAGCGACGCTCGTCGGCATCGGCGAGGCGTTGCTCGCGGTTGATGAGGATGCGCGTTGCATCATCGAGGCGATCGCTCCAGTCGCAGAGTTCGCGCTCGGACAGGAGGCGCTGGGTGTTGTAGCCGTAGTACGGATCGTAGCGGTCCTGGCGGCGGTAGTCGCGACCGTAGATGTCGGCTTCCCAGGCGTCGAGTTCGTAGTCCCACTGGCCTACCTCTTCGGCGCGGCGCTCGAGGCGGGCTTGGAGGTTACGACGCTCACCGCGGTCGAGGCCGCCATAATAGATCACTCGCTGGTAGGCGACCGGACGCTGGGGGCGGCGATCGACGGTGGTGCGGCGGTAGACGGTGGTAGGCTGCGTTTCGTACCTGGTGGGCCGGGTAGGAGAGGTCGTGGTGCGGGTAGTGGTGCGCGTCGATGTCCGTGGACTAGTCCTACTCGGACTCGTGGTCGTGCTGGTCGTAGAGCGGGGTATCTCGCGTGCCGACACCTCGGCGGGCGCGGGAGTTGCCTGGGTCTCGGTGCGCGTCCGTGGACTGTTGCGAGAAGGGGCTGTAGTGGTACTCGCGGTTGGCTCGGTAGTGGTTCGCGAGCTAGGATAATCTTTGCGGGAGTACTGTGCGCTGGCGTCGAGGCTGGCACCTAAGACGAGCGAGAGAGCGAGGGCGGAGGTGAGGAGCTTCATGGTGCTGTGGGTTTGAGGGTAAGAGAATCTTGTCTCTCCCTAGACGCCACAGCCCTCGCCTTTGCTACACCCTGCCCCCTGGTTTAATGCCAGCTTACGAGAAGTCGTTAAGGAGAGCTTAGAGAACAGGTAGAAAGACGGTTTGCGATTGGCTCAGGCCCAGTACAGCAACGGTCCGCCCCTTTTCACATGCGCATCACCCGACTCACCAGCCAGTCCGCATTAGAATTCACGAGCGCATCTAGCGCCGAGTCCGCCTTGCCGCTAAACAGCTTGATGTCCTTGATTACCTCCGCGAACTGCCGCGCCTCCGGGCTGGAGCCGTCAACCTTGCCCAACTCATCGAGCACCCGCAACAGCGGCTCTAGCTCACGCTTCTTGCGCTGCACGATAACGGCCTTGATAACCTTGTACATGTCCTTCTCGGCCTCGAAGAAGTCGCGCCGCTCACCGGGCTTGAGGGCCTTGTAGACTAGCCCCCAGTCAATCAGCGCCCGGAGGTTCATGTTGGAGTTGCCCCGGCTGATGTTGAGCTGCTCCATCACTTCCTCGGCGCTGAGCGGCTCCGGGCTCACGAGCAGCAGTGCGTGGATCATCGCCATCGTCCGGTTGACGCCCCACTCCGAGCCCACCGTGCCCCAGGTCTGAATAAACTTCTCCTTTCCTTCGTCTAGTGTCATGCGTGCAGGCCCTCGTGGTGCGATACTTCCCCCTATGAAGACAGCAATCTCGCAAATAGTTTGTAATCCGCCGCCAACCTACTTACTCCCGAAGAAGGGCAGCGCCACAACTTCCGCTTCGAGGCGCTTGCTGCCGGCGTCCACGGAGACGCGCGTACCGAGCTTCCGCATGGCAAAGGGTACGTAGCCGAGCGCCACCGGGTAGCCGAGTGAGGGCGACTGCGACCCAGACGTCACGTGGCCGATCCGCTCGCCATCGGCATCGAGGATTGGATAATCGTGTCGCGCCACCCGCCGGTCGTGGATCCGCAGGCCGACGAGTCGCCGCTTCAGCCCCTCTTTTTGCTGCTTTCGCAAAAACTCGCCCCCCACAAACTCGCCCTTGCCCAACTTCGTGATCCACCCGAGTCCCGACTCCAAGGTGCTCGTCGTGCCGTCGATGTCGTTGCCGTACAGCGCGTACCCCATCTCGAGACGCAGGCTGTCGCGGGCACCCAGCCCCACCGGCGTTACCGTATGGTCGCTCATGCGGACGGTCGGCTGCTGGGCACCGGCGATGATCGCGTCCCAAACCTCGAGCGCGTGCCCGGCCGGGACGTACAACTCAAAACCGCCCGCCCCCGTGTACCCAGTGGCAGACACCATCACGTTGTCGATCCCGGCGAAGGTCGTTTTCACGAAAGTGTAGTACTTCATGTCGCGCAACTTCACGGTCGTGTGCCACTGCAGAGCCTCGACGGCCTTCGGGCCTTGCACCGCGAGCAGGGCCGTCTGCGCGGAGATGTCGATGAGACTTGCGTCAAAACGATTGTGCTCGTTGAGCCAAGCCCAGTCCTTGGCGATGTTGGACGCGTTGACCACCAGCATGTAGGCCCGCTCGCCGGCCGAACAATGCTCCTCGGTGAGGCGGTAGACCAACAGGTCGTCCACGATCCCGCCCTCTGGCGTTGGGAAAGCCGAGTATTGCGCCTCCCCAATCCCGAGCTTCGAGGCGTCGTTGCTGGTCACGTACTGGATGAAGTCGAGCGCCTCCGGACCACGCACGATAAACTCGCCCATGTGGCTCACGTCGAACATCCCGACGCGGTCGCGCACCGCCTCGTGCTCCTCCCGCAGCCCCGTGTAGCTGATCGGCATATCGTAGCCAGCGAAGGGGACCATCTTGGCACCGAGGGCGAGGTGGCGTTCGTGAAGGGGCGTGGTCTTGAGCGTCTCGGGCGTGGTCATCTGATAGGTTTTGGGGCGGCGAAGATGGGGCGCGCCCATTCCAAATGACGAATGACTAATTCCAAATGCGCTGCCGCGTAGGCCAGCGTGCACGGCGATGCGCGGGCCACTTGAAATTTGAAATTCTTCCATCTGGAATTCTCTACCGCAACTGCATCCGCATGGCGTCCCCGCGGCGCAGCGCCAGCACGACATCCATCCCCTCGACCACCTTCCCGAAGATCGTATAGCGCCCGTCTAAATGCGGCGTCGCGGTGTGCGTGAAGAAAAACTGCACCCCCTCGGTATGCGGCCCGGCGCTCGCCATTCCGACGTAGCCCCCCTCGTCGTAGTAGATCGGTGGCGTCTCCGAGCGGATCGTGAAATCGAGACTCCCGTACCCGTCGCCGCTCGGGTCACCGCCCTGCGTCACGAAGTCCGGCACCACGCGATGAAATACCTTCCCATTGTAAAAGCCCGTACGAACCAACTGCACGAAGTTGACCGTCGTGGCTGGTGCCCGCTGCTCGAAGAGATCGACGACGATCTCCCCGCGCGGTGTGCTGATGGCCACCATCAACCCCGGCTGTAGACTGCGGAAGATGTCCCAGTTGACGGCGTGGTTGTAGGTGGGCACCGCTTTAGTGGGGGTAAAGCCAGGCTCTAAAACCGCTCGTGCGTCCTCGATCGCATAGAGGGTCTCGACGTGCTGTGGCAGCGTGAGGCGCTCGGCGGCTTTCGCCAAAAACCCAAGCTCTGGAAATTCTGTCTTGAAGTACAAGTTCGGAATCGCGATCGTACCCGCGGCGACGGCCTGCAGTGAGGCGTCGTCGCCGGCGAACACCCGCCGGAAATACTCGGCGTACTCCCGCTTGAACGCCGGGAAACTCGTGCGCATGTACTCCACGATGTCGGGCCGCTCGGCGATCGCGTCGAGGGCCTCGGCGGCCGCCGTTCGTTCGGCGCGGCTTCCCGAACCGAACACCTGCTCGATGAGGTAGCGGAAGTTCCACGGCCACTCGGCCATCGTACGGAGGAGGTCAGCCTTGTAATAGTAGTCGGCGGGTCCTGCACTCGGAATAGCCAACTGTCGTCGCAACTCGCCATTGATGTACTGGCGGTACTCGCCGTAGAGCGGCGGCAGGCTCCGGAGGGCCGCCGCATACATGGCAGGCTTTACGCTGCGCACGACGCTGTCACGCGCTAGCGACCAGTAGGCCGTCGCCTCGCTCGGTATGCCGATCTCGACCAAGGTCTCGGCGGCGGTACGTGCTACCCACTCGCTCGTATCTACGACGGCGGCCTTCAAAAAGTACAGCACGACAGGGTGGGGGTGCTTGCGGGCAGCCCGGAGAAGTTCAACCTTGACGCGCACGTCTCTCGCCTGCGCGATGAGTCGCGGGAGGGCCAGTGCAACGGTGGTGTCGGTGGTGTTGCCGAGGGCGCGAGCCAAAGCAATCGCGAGATCGCCACCGGTACTATCGGAGGGCGGCCGCGTGACCTCCGCGCGAACCGCTGCCAGGAGTTGCGGCGCAAAACTGTCGAGCGTCACCTTTGCCCGACCCGCGTAGTGTGCCGCGTACAGCCGGGCATCAGCCGGATAGGTTGGATCAAGGGCAGCCCCTAACATGACGACTGTGCCCTGCCGCGAGACGATGCCCCGGTTGCTGAGCCGGTAGATGCCCTGCATTTGGCCTAGCAGCAACAGCGTATCCTGCGGACGGTAGGTGCTAATGCCCGCCAAGGCCCGCAGAGTTGCCGTGTCGCCCACTTTGCCAGCGGCCTCCAGCACGGCCCGGTGGAAAGGCGCGAAAAACCCCGCCGTGTCGTAGGGCTCGAACGCCGACATCAAGGGTGCCACCGCACTCGCCTTGCCTTGTTGGCCGAGTGCATAGGCGGCCATCGTCCGCACCTCGAGGATGGGGTCTTTGAGAAGGCCCACTAAAGCCAAAGGCAAGCTATCCGCCCGGAGACTCCCGAACGCCCTAGCCGCCAGGTATCGCTGTTCGGCGACGCTACTCCCGAGAAAGGGGAGCAGCGAGTCGACCAACATCCGGTCCTGAAGACTCGCGATCTGGCGGATGACGGGGTCTTTGTAATCTATGGCGAGGTCGCGGCTCTGCTCCGCGGTCTGTGTGGCCGGAACGCAGGACGCAAGCGCGACCAGCACCAGCACCGGGGCGAGCCCACACCACATATCTCTCCAGCGCTGCCGCTCCTGCCCTCTCTGCATCACAAGGCAAACATAGCCGCTCCACCGTCGGCCACAACGTAGGATCCGCTAGGGAGCCTCAACGATAGTTGGCCGCAAAAAACGTGAGGTACTCCCCAAAGCTCTTGTTGCGCAGTACTTCGCGGTAGTTGTTCTGCGAGATGATGGCCGCCTGGAAAGTAGTGCCGCCGACGACTTCCGACTGTCGCTTGAGCGCGTCGCGGTAGTACTTCATGGCTGCCTGGTCGTCGTCGAAGCGTCGGATCACGATGACGGGCATTTGCTCGCCGTTGCTCACCATCGACACGTTGCTTACAGCCAGCTTGTCGAGGCGGTGGTACTTGCCGTTGTAGTCGCTCACCTTGATGCGGGACTCGCTCATGTTGGCGCCTTTCGGCAAAACCGCCAGGAAGTAGTGCGGCTGCCCTGCACCAGCCTCGAAGTCGGACGGCTTGCCGTCGGTGTTGGTCTCGGCAGCTTGGTCGAGGGCAGCAGCCGTGACGACGCGCTCGCCAAGCAGCCGCAGGATGTCCTTGGCCTTCACTGCCTCATCGGACGAGGGGTAGGTCGCGACGACCGACTTCAGGGCGTCGGTATACGCCTCTCGTCCGTCGATCTTACCGGCTACAGTCGCGGTGAGCAGGGCGAACCTCGGCATCAGGGCGTGCTCGCTGCCAAACTTACCCGGTGCCTCGGTGAGACGGGTACGGGCCTGCTCGGCCTGCCCCCCCTGAAAGAGTTGATAGGTTTGATCGTAGTACTCTACGAGGGCACGCTCGGCCCCCCGCGCCTCGTCGAAGAAAGCTGGGTCGCTCAGTGAGCGCGCGAACTTGGTATCCGGGTGCGTCCGCTTGAGTTGCTCACGGGCGGCGGTAGCGGCGGCCGTTTGTCCGAGGTCCTCGTAGGCGAGGGCCAGGAGGTACATCGCTTCGGCACCGTACGCCGTCTCGGGATAGCGGCGCAGTAACTCTTGGAGTGCCTCACTGGCACGCTTCGCGTTCTGGAGTTTGTCCCGGTAGTCGCGGCCCAGGGCAATGAGTGCGTTCTCGATGATGGTATTGGCCTGGAGGGCCGCCTCGGGACTATTGGGGACATCGGCGAGGAGCGCATCAATATCCGCGTCGTCGGCCTCGGTCGGGCGACGCTGTAGCGAGTCAATATCGCTCACTGCGGCAAGCGACTCCCGCGAACTCAGCGTCCGCCAGTTGTCGACCAGTTGCCGCTCGCCCCAGGTCCTCGCGAAGTCCTTAGCCCCTCGGCGAACGGCCTTGCTGTCGTACGCGAAGAAGTCCGCGATCACGGCCGTACCGCCAGTCTGTGTGCTCGGACGTCGTCCTGCTGCGGCGGCTGCGGCGGCCCCTCCACCGATGTTGCGGCTCGGGGTCTGCGTGGCGGCCTGGCGGCTGCGGGCGATGGCGGCGGCGAGTTCGGCCTCGCGGCGCTCGCGGTCGATGCGCACGGCGAGTTGGCGCTGGTCTTTCGGGTCCATGGCCGCCACCGTCAGCAGACTGTCCTGCAGCTGGACGGCCGCGAGGTTAATGGCGATAGGTTTTAGGTTGTCGCGGTAGGCGGTGACCGTGGCGTAGCTCGGGTCGGTACTCGGCAGCACTTGGAGCGTAGAGTCGTAGTAGTTGCTCGCCAACATGAAGTCCTCGTCCTCGAAGTAGAGGTCGGCTAGGCGCCGGAAGCCGCGCGCGGCCTGGCGGGCATTCCCGGCGTTAGCGGCCAGCGATTCACGCATGTAGCCGATGCCCTCCTCGCGGTCACCGTTGCTCAGCGCGATGTCGGCCATCTCGTAATAGATCTGGTCGCGGTACAAGTCGTACTTGTCCTCCTTAGCCATACGCTTGAGTTCGCGCTGCGTGCTCGCGGCGGAGTTCTCGCCCACTTTATAGCCGGTCGTCAGCAGGTTGAGCTGCGCATTGAAGGCCATGTCAAAAGCCGGCTTGAGCTTGACGACCTGCTGGAAGCTCGCGATGGCGGGCTTCGGGTTGCCGAGTCGCTGCTGCACTTGCCCGAGGACGTAGGCGTAGCGCGCACGGTCACGCTTGTCTTTCGTAAGTGCCACGGCGTCCTCTAAGTAGGGGACGGCCTCCTTGAGTTGGCCCCGCTGGAGGTACATGTCGGCGTAGGTGGCCGGCAGCATGCGGCGGATCCGCTTCCAGGTAGAGCCGTTGCGGGCCAGCTTGCCCAGAATACGTTCGGCGTCGATGTAGCGCTCGCGGGCGATGTAGGTGCGCGCCATCCAGTACTCGAAGTCCTGGTTGGCCGTCTCGTGGATGAAGACCCCATGCTTGGGGCGCTTCTCATCATTCTCGATGGGGGCAAGGCCCTTGCCGTCGGTGAGCGCGTCGGCCGCAGCTGCGTCGGCGGCGATCTCCGCCTCGATGTCGTCGGCGGCCTTTTGGTCGCTGGCGGCTTTGGCTTTTTCGGCGGCGTAGGCGGCATCGTTGGCTTCGCGTTCGGCATCACGCTCGATGCGCTGCTCCTCCTTGAGGGCGGCCTTCTCGGCGGCGAGTCGCTCCTCGCGCTGCTCTTTGGCCATCTCGGCCTGGGTCTTGCGCTTCTGTTTGGGCGCGCGCTCCTGGCGAGCCTTCGGGGCACTGCGGCCATCGTCGAGGTTGGGCTTGCTGCGCTGCGAGGCTCCGCGTGTCGGTGCCCCTTTTTTCTTACGGCTCGACGACTTACCGCGGGTGGACTTCTTGCGCGAACTCGATGAGCGGCGGCGCGCCGGGGAGGACTTGCGGCGCTGGGGGGCGTTGCGGACGCCAGCCTCCTTGTTTTGCTTCTTCTCGTCGGCGATGCGCTTCTTCTCGATGCGCTTGAGACGGGCCGCCTCGTTTTCGGGGGCGAAGTCGGCCGCGGAGTATTCGAAAGTGTGTTCGGCGGCCTCGAAGTCCTGCTTGAGGAGTTGCGCGCGGCCCAGCAGGAGGTAGGCGTCGTCCTCGAAGTTGCTCGGGCGGTGAATGTTGACCACGAGGCTCACCTTCTCCATCGACTTGTCGAGCAAGGGAGCGGCCGAGGCCGCGTTGGTGGACGCGTAGGCGGGATACACCGCCAACAGTGCACTGTAGTCAGGCACCTCTGCGGCCTCGAGCTGGTCTTCGGCCTCGACGAGGAGTTCGTTGGCGTTGAAGTAGCCGTTGTAGCGCGCCGTAAAACTGTGGTAGACCTTCCCGAGAGGCTTACGCTCTCCGTACAGGCGCCCCTCCTTGCGGCAGGCCGAGGCCAGAAGCAGGACACCCAGCAGCAACAGCGAGAGCAGGGCGGGTACGCGGCGGTGCGTCAAACGGGATATCGTACTGAAAGACATACGGATGATGGTCAAAGCTTATACCGAGTTGAAGACCGGCAAAGTTGCAAAACGATTGGTCGGCTGCGGGGCATGCGCGACTAGAGCCGGGGCCACGCCAAATGGCGTAGCGCCAATAGAACAGGTTTTGGCGAAAGCCTAGTATCAAAAGGGTGCCCCAGCACGCCCACGCCGTACATGCAATGCGGAAGCCTACCTTCGCCGACCCCACGCTCCCCGACGCCTATGCCCTCCCGCTGGCAACAAGTCCGTACCAAACTCTTCCGCCCCTTCCGCGTCACCGTCAAGCGGGAGGAGAGCTTCGAAGTAACTGGGCAGTACACCGTCAACCTCGCCAACCTGCTGTCGCTGTCGCTGGGCTTGCTGCTGCTGCTCGGGCTACTGTTCTTCGCCGTCGTGGCCCTCACGCCGCTACGACGCTACGTACCGGGCTACGGGATCGCCGACGATCGCAAGGAGGTCGTGCAACTCAACCGCCGCCTGCGCGAGATAGAATCGGCCCTCGAGGCCAACGAAAAGTACACGACCAACATCCAGCGCGTGCTCGTGGGCGATGTCTCGACCTACGACGAAGCGGCGGAGGAGTACCTACCTGAAACCGACAGCGCCAACAAAGACGTCGAGCGCATCCCCGAAGACGCCCTGCTGCGCGAGGAGGTCGCCAGCGGGCGCTCGCGGGCCGGGGCCTCTGTAGTGGAGGGCGGCCTCCCGATCGACCAGATGCGTCTGGCGAGCCCGATCAACGGGAGCCTGTCGGGCAAATTCGACCCCACAGGGCGGCACTTCGGCGTCGATGTCGTGGCCCCGTCGGGCTCGCCGGTCAAGACCGTCCTCGATGGCTATGTCGTGGAGGCCGGCTACTCAATGGAGACCGGCAACGTGATCGCCGTGCAGCATCCGGGCAACCTGCTGAGCTTCTACAAACACAACGCTAGCCTGTTGAAGCGCACTGGGGACTTCGTGCGCGCGGGGGAGGCGATCGCGATCATCGGCAACACCGGCACCCACACCGACGGCCCCCACGTCCACATCGAACTCTGGCACCGCGGCCAGCCCATCAACCCCAGTCGATACCTTCGTTTCGACTAGGATGGCCACGATATTCCGTGAGGTTTGAGGATACAAACCGCGGCTTTCGCCAAAACCGGCGGGCGCATTTGGGCTGATTTGCCGTCCTTTGCGCCGCGAACGCCGACGCTCGCCCCCCAAAACACCCGTCCGACATGCCGAGCAAAGACCTCCACGTAGCCTTCAACGAGAAGGGCGAGACCATCAGCCCCGTCCTCGACGAGAACACCAAGAATTTCCTCGTCGACATCGACGGCACCGTCTGCGACGACGTCCCCAACGAAGAGCCCGAGCGCATGAGCACGGTGCTGCCCTACTCCGACGCGCTGGAGATGGTCAACAAGTGGTACGACGAAGGCCACATCATCACGTTCTTCACGAGCCGCACCTCCGACCAGCGCGAGATCACCATCGAGTGGCTCGACCGCCACGGCTTCAAGTACCACGGTCTGTTGATGGACAAGCCCCGCGGCGGCAACTACCACTGGATCGACAACCACATCGTCAAGGCGACCCGCTACAAGGGCCGCTTTACCGATCTAGTCGTAGAGTCGAAGGAGATCGAGGTCTTCCGCAGCTAAACGCCCATGCCTACCGGAGCGAGTATGTCGACCGCCGTACGTTGGTTGCGCGGACTGGCCTGGGCGGAGGGCCTGTCCCTACTGCTGATCCTTTTCGTGACAATGCCACTGAAGTACGGGCTAGATGTTCCGGGGCCAAACAAGGTGCTCGGACTCACGCACGGCCTGCTCACGGTGGTGTTCGTCTCTTACCTCTGCTACTTGTGGGCGAGCAGAAAGTGGCCAGTACGCGTATTGCTCTGGGGCTTAGCAGCCTCGCTGATTCCTTTTGCGGTCTTCTACGTCGAGCGAAGGGTGTTTAGCGGGCTAGACTCGAGGGCGTAGAGCACCAGCACTAGTCGGCGGGCGTGGACTCCGGCCTGCCGACGAGATTCTCGAGCGCTGCGGCTACGGTTGGAAAGTCATACGTAAAGCCGAGCGTCTCGCGTACCAGGTCATCGCTCACGCGAGTAGAGTCTAACACGGTGTGGCTCATCTCCCCGAGGGCGAGTCGGAGTCCGAACGCCGGCACGGGGGCGGCGATGGCGGGATTGGGGAGGGCTTCCGCCAAAACTTGCGCTAGGGTCTTGCACCGCACCGGTTCGGGAGCGACGGCATTGATCGGCCCGACGAAACGCTCGTCGTCGAGGGCGGCGATGTACAGGCGGCAGATGTCGTCGAGGTGGATCCACGAGTACCACTGCTGTCCGTCTCCAAAGTAGCCGGAGACGCCGAGCCGGGCGGTGAGGAGCATCTTCTGGAGGGCTCCGCCTTCGGTGGCGAGGACGATCCCGGTACGCAGAAGGCAGGTGCGGACCCCGGTCTGTCCGGCGAGTTCGCCGACGGCCCGCTCCCACAGAATGGTACTTTCGGACAAGAAGCCTGTGCCGGGACGGTCGTCCTCCGTGAGAAGGCGCTCACCGCGGTTGCCGTAGTAACCGATGGCACCAGCACTGATAAAGGCCCGGATCTGCGCTCCGCGCGCCTCGATGGCGTCGGCGAGGAGGGCGGTGGTGTAGGTGCGGCTCTCGATCACGGCCCGCTTGCGGGTGTCGGTCCAGCGACCGTCGGCGATGCCGGCGCCGGCGAGGTTGACGACGTGCGTGACGCCGTCGAGCGCCTGCGGGTCGAGCGTACCGCGGCGGGCATCCCAGTCGAAGGCGAGATAGTCGACGATATCGGCGGGCGAACGACTCAAAAGGCGCACGTCGTCGCCGCGGTCGCTCAGCATTTCGGCGAGGCGGGTGCCGATCAGGCCAGTGCCGCCGCCGATAAGGATGGTTTTTTTCATAAGGGGGGGCCGCGCACGAGGCGAAAACAGGTTCGACGGGACAACACCGAGACGGGGGCGCGGTTGAGGCGCAGCGGTGTCTGAAGCAACCACGACGTGCGGCAGAGCCGGTCTGCCGTTGCGAGGAGCGACCACAACCGCCTCACGTGTTTGCGTCGAAATCGGAGGAGTACAGACTGGTCGCGCCTGGAGTTTACAGGTTTTGCCGAAAGGCGAATACAGCTTACGCAAAAACCGTAACTAGCTTTTCTTCACACGCTTACGCATGTCTTTCGGGAAGAGGTTGCTGGCCCCCTTGTCACTTTTGAAGTTGCCTTTCTTATCGGTCTTCATGGTGGCGGGCTCGTTGATGGGACAGCCAGATTTGCGGGAGCAGCCTACGCTTAGCGAGCTCACGCAGAGGAGGAGCGTGCACAGGCAAAGCGGATAAAACTTCCGAACCCCGTACGATTTGCTTTCATTTAAAGTGAACATATACGTGGTGTCGGTGATCATTTAAGTGCGAGAAGCTGACGCGGGCGACCGTGGCAAGTCGTACTGGAAGCCCGAAAGACGCTACTTCTCCACCAAAAACGCCGCCAGAATGCGTTGCGTTTGGTTATATGAAACCGCCGTCTAATTTTGCCACCGTTTTAAACTAAAAACCCTCTTATGAACAAAGGAGACCTCGTCGCTAAGATCACCGAGAAAGCCGGCCTATCGAAAGCGCAAGCCACCGACGCCCTCAACGCTACCCTCGACGCGATCAGCGAAACCCTCAAGGACAACGACAAAGTTACCCTCGTGGGCTTTGGCACTTTCTCGCTCAACCACCGTCCGGCACGCGAAGGCCGCAACCCTTCGAACGGCAAGACGATCCAAATCGCCGCCAAGAACCAAGTCAAGTTCAAGCCAGGTAAGGAACTTTCGGACAGCGTCAACTAAGACGTTCGAAAACTCCATCTCACGGCGCAGCCGTCTCGCTTACGCGAAAACCTACGCGTCGGAAGGCGATCCCACGAGAGTTGGGGTCGCCTTTTTTCGTACAGTATGCGCCGTCACCTCCTCGGCTTCACATCCTCGCGGTTGCACAATTCCATGACCGCAAGCAAACTGATTCGCCGTAGTGGCCTTACTTACACCCGCAACCCAACGGCGACCTACCAGCTAACCCGAAACACCTAACTCCCCGGCCATGGCCAACATCGAAGAACTCCAACGTACCGCCACCCAGATCAGGCGCGACATCGTCCGCCAAGTGGCGGGCATCGGCACGGGTCACCCCGGCGGCTCACTCGGGTGCGCCGACCTGCTCACGGCCCTGTACTTCGATGTCATGAAGCACGATACGAGCTTCAACATGCACGGCAAGGGCGAAGACATCTTCATCCTGTCTAACGGGCACATCTCGCCCCTCTTCTACGCGACGCTGGCCCGGGCGGGCTACTTCGACCCGGCTGAGCTCGACACCTTCCGTAGGATGGGCTCGCGCCTCCAGGGGCACCCGACCACGCACGAGGGGCTGCCCGGCGTCCGCGTAGCGACCGGCTCACTCGGCCAGGGCATCAGCGTCGCCGCCGGCCTGGCGGCGGCGAAGAAGCTCGACGGCGACGACCGCTGGGTGTTCTGCCTCACCGGCGACGGCGAGCAACAGGAGGGTCAAGTCTGGGAGGCGGCCCTGTTCGGGCACCACTACAAGCTCGACAACTTTATCGTCATTGCCGACCGCAACCACCAACAGATCGATGGCTCGACCGACGAGGTGATGGACCTCATGGACCTGTCCGCCAAGTGGGCCTCCTTCGGGTGGAACACCATGAAGGTAGAGGGCAATAACATGTCCGAGGTGCTGGCCACCCTGCAGGCCGCCAAGGCACTGCGCGGTCACGGCAAGCCGATCTTCATCGAGATGCACACGACGATGGGCTACGGGGTCGACTTCATGATGAAAGGTCATGCCTGGCACGGCAAGGCTCCGAACGCGGAGCAGACCGAGCAGGCGCTCGCACAACTCGAAGAGACACTGGGGGATTATTAGGCCTGAGGGGTAGCGGGGTCTAGAGACTAGAGTCTAGACCCACCATTCGGCTCCCCTACCAATTCCCTTGTATCAACCCCAAATCTTTTCACTTTACCACATCACCCTAGACCCTCTAGACCCTAGACCCCCTAGACCCTAGACCCCCACCCCCTTCGCCATGTCCGACTCTCTATCCTCCTTTCCGAATTTTCCTGTCACCGGCAAAAAAGCCACGCGCGACGGTTTTGGCGCAGGCCTCGCCGAGGTTGGCAATAGCAATGATCAGGTGGTTGCGCTCTGTGCGGATCTCGTAGGCTCGCTCAAGATGGAGGCCTTCATTGAGGCGCACCCAGAGCGGTTCTTTCAGATGGGTATTTCGGAGGCGAACATGATGGGCGTCGCGGCGGGTCTGGCTACCGCAGGGCACATTCCGTACACGGGCACCTTCGCGAATTTCTCGACGGGGCGGGTGTACGACCAGATCCGCCAGTCAATCGCGTACTCGGACAAGAACGTCAAGATCTGCGCTTCGCACGCGGGACTTACGCTCGGCGAGGATGGGGCGACGCACCAAATCCTGGAGGACATCGGCTTGATGAAGATGCTGCCCGGTATGACGGTGATCAATCCGTGCGACTACAACCAGACCAAGCAAGCCACCATCGCCATTGCCGAGCATCATGGTCCGGTGTACCTGCGCTTCGGTCGTCCGAACTGGCCGGTGGTGATGCCGGAGGACTACGAGTTCGAGATCGGTAAGGGCATCGTGTTGAAGGAAGGCACGGACGTGTCGATTTTCGCGACGGGCCACATGTTGTGGCAAGCGATGGCCGCCACCGAGCAGCTCGAGAAGGAGGGCATCAGCTGCGAGGTGATCAACATTCACACCATCAAGCCCCTCGACGAGGAGTTGGTGCTGCGCTCGGCGAAGAAGACCGGTCGCGTGGTGACCTGCGAGGAGCACAACCGCATTGGTGGACTCGGGGACGCCATCGCGCAAGTACTGGTGAAGAACCACCCCGTCCCACAGGAGTACGTGGCCGTCGACGATAGTTTTGGCGAAAGCGGAAAGCCCGAAGAGCTGCTGGAGAAGTACGGCTTGAGCGTCGACGACGTGATCAAGGCAGTGAAAAAGGTGAAGGGGCGGTAGGATCGCTGGTCCTTAGTGTAGCTACTGGTCGCTCGCCTCGTGGTAGATTCGGTCGATGATTAAGGATTTGGTCTCCTCGTCTATGCGGTAGAGGAAGGCGAAGCGCCAGACGGTGACGCGGCGGTAGAGGATTGACTCCCCCGGAAGTTGTCGGATGGGCGCCGCGTGGGGTAAAGCACAGGTCGCGACGAACGCCCGCTCAGCTAAGCCGTGCAGCGTATGCCGATCCCTGTCCGGATGTACGGTAAGGTAGTAAGTCGTGGCTTCGAGGAGATCGTTGATCCCGCGGGTCGAGTAGCGGAAGGTGTACGTCACTGCACACCTTGACTGAAGTGCTCCCTAACCATAGCATATGCCTCCTCGCTACTGTAGGTGTGGGTAGACCTCCTGGCGTCTGCCAACTCACGCGCTAACTGCTCATCGGATGGCTTGACGAGCGAGGCAGGAATCTCGGGCCACGGTTCGGGCGGGGCAACTTCGGGATAGACTACCCCTTGGATCGAACGAGCGATCTGGCGGATCTCCGCCTCGCTCGCGAGCGCGATTTTCTTGTGGAGCTGGACGCGCAGGGCGTCGACGGAGGTGAGGGCGGTGGCTTCCATACGCCTAAAGGTAGTCCGCGGCTGCTTTCGACAACCTTGCCCGCGGCCGCCTCGTTTAAGCGGTTCCCCTAAAACAATACGATATGAAGTTCGCCACCAAGGCCATCCACGCAGGCGTCCACCCCGACCCGACCACCGGCGCGGTGATGACGCCGATCTACCAGACGAGCACCTACGCCCAGACCGCCCCCGGCGAGCACAAGGGCTACGAGTACGCCCGCGGCAACAACCCGACGCGCGACGTGCTCCAAGAAAATCTTGCAGCCTTGGAGAATGGCCTGGCGGGCATCGCCTTCAGCAGCGGTCTGGCGGCCCTCGACGCGACGCTTCGCATCCTGGAGCCAGGCGACCACGTCATCGCGACATCCGATCTCTACGGGGGCTCCTACCGCCTAATGGTGAAGCAGTACGAGCGCTACGGGATCAACTTCGACTTCGTCAAGCTCCAGGATGCCGACAAGCTCAAGGACCTCGTCACCGACAAGACGAAGCTCGTCTGGCTAGAGACGCCTACGAATCCAATGTTGACCCTGATCGACATCAAGGCAGCCTGTGAAGCCGTCGGCGGTCGGGCGCTGGTTGCTGTCGACAACACCTTCGCGAGTCCTTACCTCCAGCAGCCGCTCGACCTCGGTGCGGACATCGTGCTGCACTCGGCGACGAAGTACCTCGGGGGACACTCCGACGTGATTCTCGGAGCCGTGGTAGTGAAGACGCAAGCACTAGCCGATCACTACAACTGGGTGCAGAATGCCGTCGGGGCTTGCCCCGGCCCACAGGACTGCTTCCTGGTCTTGCGCGGGATCAAGACGCTGCACCTGCGGGCACAGCGCGCGAGCGAGAATGCACAACGCATCGCCGAATTCTTAGACGGGCACGAGAAGGTGAATCACACCTACTACCCAGGCCTCAAAGATCACCCGCAACACGAACTCGCGACGAAGCAGATGCGGATGTACGGCGGGATGGTCAGTTTTGACCTGTACACCGATACTCTAGAGTTTGCAACAGATGTACTGGCGAACACCGAGTTGTTTATTCTCGCCGAGAGCCTCGGCGGTGTCGAGAGCCTGATCGGGCACCCGGCCTCGATGACGCACGCGAGTATCCCGAGGGAGCAGCGCTTGAGCGTCGGGCTCACCGACTCGCTAATTCGCCTGAGCGTCGGCGTCGAGGATGTGGATGACCTGATTGCTGATCTGGCGCACGCCTTAGACCAACTACCCGCCGTTCAGAAGGCAGAGAAGCGGGAGGCGGTAATGGCGACGTAGCGTCGGCTACAGCTGTTTCAACGCTGAGAGCGCTCCGTTTTTATCTCAATTCGTGGCACCCTGCGAGGCTATACCGACCTCACCTCGTCTGGCCAATCCAGACATCGCTGACGTCCTTCCGCTTTCGTATTGCACGGAGGATGGCGTCGTGGACATCGACCTGCTCACTGATCAAGAGAGGCTGTGGCTCACGCAGGCGCAAATGACCACGCTGTTTGACCGACACGTGCAGACGGTCAATGAGCACATTCTGAACGTTTTTGCCGAACGTGAACTGGATGCTGGTCCCAACTACCCGGAATTTCCGGATAGTTGGGACCAGTAGTAAAGAATTGCTTTACTACTGCACTTCCTCAGAGGCTACCGTCCAACCACCTCGCAAAAGGAGATAGTTCACATGAGGGTCCAGATACGATACCGGAACATCCAACTACGACAAAATCTACGGTAGTTGGGGTTTAACTGCATACATGGCCTATGCTGCAACACAAATTGTAGTATCTTCCCCGGTTACACCTACTCGTCACGACACGATGCCGACTTCCGTCAAAACTCCCGAACCGCTCCCCTTGACCTACCGCGCCGAGGACGGCGTGGTCGAAATCGACCTGCTCACTGATCAAGAGACGATGTGGCTCACGCAGGCGCAGATGGCGTCGCTCTTTGATCGGTCGAAAAAAACCATCAGTGAGCACCTAAGTAACGTCTTTGAGGAAGGGGAACTCTCCTCAGATTCAGTTGTCCGGAATTTCCGGACAACTGCCGCCGACGGCAAATCCTACGACGTCCAACACTACAACCTCGACGTCGTCATCTCCGTCGGGTACCGCGTCAAGTCCAAGCGCGGCACGCAGTTCCGCCAGTGGGCCACGCGTACGCTGCGGCACTACCTCGAGCAGGGCTATGTCATCAACAAGCGCCGCGTCGGCGACCTCGACGCCGTTAATACCATCCTCCGGCGTGCGCTGTCGTCCAACATGGAGCCCCCCGTGCGGGAGGACTTCCTGGCCCTGCTCGACCGCTACGAGCACGGCCTCACGTTGCTCGACCAGTACGACCATGGCTCCCTCGACGGTGATCGCCACGACGGCCCTATCGAGGAAGCCTACCGCCTCACGTACGCCGACGCCCGCGAGCAGGTCCAGCGCTGGCGGCTGAGCCGCTGGGGGCCGGACCGCGCGCCGCTCGAGGGCACGCCCGCCTACAAGCTCGACCTGTTCGGCATCGAGAAGGACGGCTCCTTCCAGGCTTCGGTCGATAGCATTTACGCCAGTTGGGGTGGGGAGGAGGTCTACCCGAGCATCGTGCAAAAGGCGGCCAACCTGCTCTACTTCCTCGTCAAGAACCACAGCTTTTCAGATGGCAACAAGCGCATCGCCGCGGGCCTGTTTATCTACTACCTCGAGCGCAACGACGCCCTCTACCGCACAGACGGCTCCAAGCGCGTGGCCGACAATGCCCTCGTGGCCCTCACGCTCTTCATCGCGATGAGTCCGCCAGACCAGCAGGATGCCGTGGTGGCGATGACGGTCAATCTGATCGACGAGCGGAACTAAAGGCCGTCGATCGAACGGCGGCGGTCGAACGGCCCATTTAGCATAACGCCCATCTAGGCGAAGCCGCCCATCTAGGCGAAGCCGCCCATCTAGGCGAAGCCGCCCATCTAGGCGAAGCCGCCCATCTAGGCGAAGCCGCCCATCTAGCACCGCGCCCTTTCTTAAAACCTTGCCTCGTCCACGAACTCCCAGGGGCCTTGACAGTAGCGCCATACCTGAAGGCCGCCGACTCGCAGGCTACAATCTTCGAAGCGGGCATTTAGGTGACGGTAGAGCCGTCGGGCTTCCGCGGGGTCGACTTTGTTTTGAATGGTGATGTGGGGGTTGCGCCACGGGCGAGCGTCCTGAGGCGTGAGGTCGTCGCCGAAGTAGACGGCGATGGGGGTTCGTAGTGCGGCGAGCGTCTCGGGGGCGAGCGCGTAGGCGACGCCTCGCCCCATCGAGAATACATTCTTCAGCCGCAAGGCCACCCAACGCTCCTCGTGTGCGGGAGACGGGTTTTGGCGAAAGCCGTCGTAACCCTCGGCGAAGTCTGCGACGGAATGGTGGACTTGCGTCAAAACCTCCTCCTCGCGCGCTCCTGGGAGGTGGTGAAACAGGGTTACGTGGGCGGAGATGAAGTTGCGGTTGCGGGGGAAGAAGCGCCGCCGCAAGCGGTGAAACGGCCGGAGGTCGTCCTCGTGGATCAGGGCGGTGACGATGAGTGCGGACATAGGGGGGAGCAGACGGATGGCGGGAAAGACAAAGACACGATAGGCCTCACATTGGTTTAGCGAGTTCGATTGGGCAGAGCGTCTCCCGGTTATCAAACGGCGGCCACCGGTTGTCAATTGGAGACGACTACCGAAACATCGGAGACCATGCGCGGAGAGGCTGTGTGGTATTTTCGGACTCAACCGCACCTTCAGACGCTATGCCTACTCACGCCCGCCCCTCCCACCGCCCGACGATCATCACCCTCCTCACGGCGCTTTGTCTCCTGTTTGTTTTGCCGGAAGGCCGAGCCCAATTTGGCGATCGCCTCCTGAAAGCAGCCCAACGCGGTGCCGAGCGTGCCCTCGAGCGCAAGGCCGAGCAGAAGACCGGCGAGGCCGTCGACAACACCGTCGACGAGGCGCTGAAGAAACCAGAGGGAAATGACGGCGACTCCGGCAACGCCAACGAGCCCAATACCAACACTACCCGAACCACCCCCAGCGAGGCCTCTAGCGAATCGGGCAAGCAGAGCAAGAACGGCTCCACCGAGGCGAGCAATAGCGAAACAGGAGACGAAAGTACCGGAGGAGACGAGGCCGATGTCGTGGCCTTTAGCGTCACCAGTAAGTTCGACTTCGAGCCTGGGGTGGATGTTAGCTATTTCGACGACTTCTCGCGCACATCGGTGGGGGACTTCCCGTCGGGCTACAATACCATGGGAACCGCCGAGGTCGTCACCCTCAGCACCGCTGCAGGCAAGTGGCTCAAACTCGGAGATGCTACCGAGGGGGTTGACCTAATGAGTATCAGGGACTTCCCGGAGAACTTCACCTTCGAGTTCGACTTCGTGGCGGCGGTGCCATTTAGCAAGGAGGACAACTACAGATATAGCACCTACTTCGGCGTCCTCTTTACCGACAATGGGAATCCCGAAACCAAGCTCGGTGAGTTTACCGCCGCAGGTACCAATGTGGCGGCCTTCTCCATCATGCGAGATCATTACAACAACAGCTACCACACAGAATTTACAAAGCGCCCCGGCAGTCGCAACTACATACGCGGGGCGGAGATGAGTCTCGTCAAAGCGGGCATCCACGAAGCCGGCAGCGTACACAAAATCAGTCTGTGGCGACAGGGCAAGCGCCTCCGCATGTACGTTGACCAGCAGAAGGTCTACGATATGCAGTTGGGATGGTCGATGGAGGAGCCCATTCGAGCCGTGCGCTTCTTCGCGAAGGGCGGCAGTCCGCAGGATTTCTTTTACGTATCCAATGTCCGCATGGCCACCGGCAAGCCCGACACCCGCTCGAAGCTCGAGAAAGAAGGCAAGCTCACCACCTACGGTATCACCTTCGCAAGTGGCTCATCCGACGTCGAGGCCAGCAGCGCCGGCACCCTCAAGATGATCGCCAAGGTCCTGGCCGACAACCCCGACATGAAGCTCAAGATCACCGGCCATACCGACGCCGACGGCGCTGCGGAGGCCAATCAGTCCCTGAGCGAGAAGCGTGCTGCAGCTGTGAAGACGATTCTCGTCAAAGACTACCAAATCAAAGGCGATCGCCTGAGTACGGCAGGGGCAGGCGAGTCCGATCCCATCGCTACAGGTGACACCTCGTCGGACAAGGCCCGAAATAGGCGAGTGGTGCTGGAGAAGGTGTAGGAAAGAGCATGGAGCATGGAGCATGGAGCATGGACGTACGCTACAGGGCATGCCCCCGGGCGAAGAGTTCTAGTATCCTCACCTCCTTCTCCCTTGCCTGAATCTCTTTCAGCTTTCGCAAAAACACCGGGTGGTGTGGCTGCGCATCGTGGTGGTCGATGTCGTCTCTGGTGTTCCAGCACTCGATGCTCGTGAAGTGCGTCGGGTCCTCTGGGTCGCGAAGCATGGTGAACATGAGGTTGCCGCGATCCTGGCTCCCGTCGGCGACGTGCTGGCGGAAGAGCGCCTCGGCGGCGGCGACCTTGTCGGGCTGAATGTGGAACTGGACAGTGAGGTAAACCATCGGGGCAGGGCAAATTTTAGGAGTACGAAAGACGACTAGAAGAGTATGGAGACTCAGCGCCTGAACCTTCTGCCTGAGAATACCTAGGCAATCGCGAATGCGGAACCCGGGTTCAATTAACACAGATTGTTTTATATTTACGGCATGAACGCTACACCCTCTTCTGCGCTCGTTCCCCTCCTCGGCTTGCCGACGTATTCCGCCACCGGCGAGGAGCTTAGGCTGCTGTCCCTGATCACCGCTACGCCGAGTGGTCTGTCCTTCGTGGACCTAGCGCAAAACGCCCCGGACCCGGTGGCGACCTACGGGGCGCTGTTTAGTCTTCTGACGAAGGGCAACATTGTGTCCGTAGAGCTGCCAGATGGCGCGGTGGGATATGGCAGGCGGGTGCGGCGTCGAAGCGCTGCGTGCGGTTCGCTGAGCCTGCCCTTAGCCGCCTAGCGCCACTTTGGTCCAAATTTCCCTACCCGTCTGGCGTACGCCGCATAGGCTGGATACCGCGCCCGCAGCAGCGTTTCTTCGTAGGTGGCTTTTCGCCAAAACAAGCCCCCCAGCACCAATGCCAATCCCAGCCGCCAAACACTCCCCGTGGCGAGAGCCAACGCGAAGGCAAACGCCAGCAAGCACGCATAAATCGGATGCCGTGCCAAGGCATACAAACCGGTCGTCACGAGACGACTGCCAGACCTTGGACTTGGCCAGGGCGTGAGATTAGTACCGAGTTGCAGGACTGCGAGCAGCCCCACGATCATGGTAGCCGCACATACACCGTAGCCGACGACCCGCACCACGTCATGCACGTCCACAGCTAGGCCGAGCGGATCTATCATCAGTCCGAACAGCAGCGCGAACTGCACGCCAACAAACACAAGATCACGGCGCGGCGGCATCGACATACAAAGCCGGTTTTGCGGCGGTGACAAGCTACTCTCCTGGCTCCCAATCGTCGCACCCGCTCATCGAAGCGATTACCTTCGCGAGGGAGAAGCACGCCGGTACGGTAGCTGTCGATGACGACCACATGTAATCGGAAAGCCCGCAGCCATGTGGGAGCCTCGCTGTGATATACGCAAACACTACTTCCCGTACGCCACCACTCGATCTACGGCATTGTTCCGGACACTTTCGTAAAACAGATTATAGTCTGCGGCGTGCCAATTGTCCATGCGGATGATGCGCTTCCCGAAGAAGTCTGGGCGGTGGATCCAGAGGACGCCCTCGTGGATTTGCGCGTCGACTAGGTCATCCTCGAGCTTGAGTTTGCGCAGGGTGCCGCCGGGGTTTTGGGTGGCGGGGACGAGCGTGGTGTCCGTCGTCCAGGAGAGAGGATTGACGACGAGCGGGAGCCGGGCGGGTTTGGCGTTTTCGTCGTAGACAGTAGCGGGGCGCTGCCACGTGCGCCAGCTCACAAAGCAGCCCGTTTGCGTAGCGGTGGTGCAGACCTCGAGCTGGCCAAACCAGTCAGGCTCCACCGGAATGCCAACGAGGTAGGCCGCCACCAGTTTTGCCGAAAGGCCACTGCCCCCGAGTTGCGGACCT
Source organism: Lewinellaceae bacterium (assembly GCA_963837005.1). GTDB lineage: Bacteria > Bacteroidota > Bacteroidia > Chitinophagales > Saprospiraceae > CALDTK01. Next base: position 851,532 of record CAWIMC010000013.1, on the reverse strand, counting down.
GCCGGGTCGAAGTAGTCGCGCACCAAACGCTTCGTCATGGTGGTGCCCTGCGAATGCCCGGCGATGATGATGGGGCGGCCATCGTTGTGCTTTCGCAAAAACAGTTCGAAGGCACGCTTGATGTCCGCGTAGGCTGTATCGAAGGCGGCGGCGGACTTGGCCTTGTCCTTCGTGTAATAGGCCGAGATGTGCGCCTGTCGGTAGCGCGGCGCGTAGATCTTGCCCGCAGCATTGAAGACGCTTGCCTGGAGCTTGATGGTCGACTCGTCGATCCTCTCGTTGAGCTTCTTGTCCGTCACTGAGGCATTCCACGGAAAACGCCCCTTCGGCTCGTCGGTGTAGATGGTCGGGTAGACGAAGAAGACATCCGCCGCGGCGGTGGCCTGCTGGTCGGGGTAGCGGGAGTTGGGCGGGTACTGGTCGGCCTCGTCCTCGCGGGAGGGCAAGGCCGCCCAGTTGGCATCGAGGCTGTAGTCGGGCGCGGCGGGCACCTCGGCGGCGACGTAAGTCGCGTCGTGGTAGCTGCGCGAGGAGAAGGGGGCGCAGGCGGTGAGGAGCAAAAGGGCGAAAGCCGTGAGTTTAGACATAGGCAATGGGTAACGCTCGAAACGGGGAAGGCGCTCACCGCGGCGCGGCGTTTGGGGTATTCGCCCGTATATTTCGGGTCACTTACGCTTTACCTACCATGTCGCAGACGATCATCATAGAGCTAGGAGAAGACCAGAGGGCAGACTACGAAGCACTAGCCCCAGAAGAAGTGGCCGGTGTGATCGAGGCGGCAGAACTCGCCGTTCGCAAGGCCGTTACGCGCGCCGCGAGGGTCCGCCGCTACGCCGCTATGTCCCCCGGAGAGGCGGCCGCCGAGTTTGAGAGAATCTGTGAAGCTGCCTCGGCAGGACTAACGGATGCGGACCGCGAAATGCTGGCGGCCGAAGTAGAAAGAATGAGCTGAAGGATGTCGGTGTTCATACTAACGTTTTTATCAGTTCGCTATTCTCGCCTTCCGGAAAGCCGAAGAGGGCAATCGTGCAATGCACACAAAAGCAAATAGGCATCCGACCAGAGAGGACTACTTCGGAACTCGTCTATCAGCTTGGTCGGGAAAAATTTATAAAGCAGTTCAGCGATGACGTGCTCAATGACTTCAATCGACCTTTACAAAGCTGATATTAGAGAAGTAACGAACATTTCTGTAATAAAGGACTGCCGAGACCCAAAGAATCATAGTTTCTAGAACTAGCCCTGCACGGCGACGCAGATATCATTGTCTCCGGAGACCAAGATTTACTAGTCTTACATCTGTGGAGGGGCATCTCGATACTGAATCCATCAGACTTTTTAGGTCACCTGGACGCTGCGTAGAGCGACAAGCCTGCACGACCCAGCATCTAACGTCAACGCGCAAGTGACCAAATTACCGCCATGTGGCACGGTCCCAGGGGTTGACCACGGGCACGCCGGTGTCTTCGAAGTCTTTTACGTTGCGGGTGGCGACGATGAGGCCACGGGTTTCGGCTACCCCGGCGAGCATGCTGTCGATAACGGGGAGCGTCCGCGCGGCCGGGAGTTGGGCGGTAGCACGCGCGGCGGCCAAGTCGAAACACAGAATCCGTTCTTTAAGTCTCCCGAGAACGAAGCTTTCAAACCAGTCGTGAAACACTTTGGCCTGAACTGAATCTCTGCGGCGCAGCATCTCGATCCCGCGTTCGATCTCGAAAATACTAGGGGTGGCTATGGACGACATCTCATCTGAAACCTCGCTTGCCCACTCCGCGAAATCGGGGTGCACGCGGCTGAAGTTGACTTTACGAAGCTCAGAGATGACGTTGGTGTCGAGGAGGTACACTTACTCTAGATTTATTTCCCGGGGGAATTCCCGTTTGGGTAGCTCGAACTCTACCTCGGCTGCGGCGGCAAAAAGCTCTGCCATCCCAGGCTCCCTAGCAATGTCGAGGAGAGTACGACCAGGAAGAGGTTGGGGCTTCGCAAGTGCCTCGTACGCCTCGTAGCTCATCAGCACGTGCGCCGGACGCCCACCGTCGGTGACGACGACGGGCGCCTCGGTCGCGGCACGTTTAACCCCCGCGAGGTTATCCGCGAATTCCTGGGCCGTGACGGTAGTCGGGGGCTTGAGCTTGGTGGCGATCATGTAGCGAAGCTACGACGGATCACCCCAAGGTAATGCCGGAGAGTTCGCGCCAGTCCCTACCGCCCCTTCATCTGCTTCGCCATGTCCAGCACCATCTTGCGCAGCTCTTCATTGTCGCGCCGGAGCTGCTCGATCTGCGCCTGCTGCTCCTGCATCGCGTTGACGAGCACCGGGGTGATCTTGCCGTAGTCGACGCCCTTGATGCCGTCGGCGCCCGTGTGGACGGCCTCCGGGAGGACGCGCTCGACGGCTTGCGCCAAAAACCCGACCTGGCGATCGGTCGTGAAGGTGCGATCGGGGTTCGCGCTCGGGAGCCAGTCGTAGTAAACGCCCTTCATCCGCATCACCTTCGCGAGGGCGTCGGAGACGGTGACGACGCGGTGCTTGAGGGTTGAGTCCGAGGTCGAGGTGATGGCTCCGGTGGCGGTGATGGTACCGTTGACGTGCAGTCGATTGGCATCGTCCAAGGTCATCATGGTAGCGCCGCCACCGGGATTGAACGCGCCATCGTTGTGGCTACCGTTTTTGTACCACGCAAACTGATTGCTCGTTCGGAAGTAGTGCGTTGCGGCCTGCACGCCGCTCCCGAAGGCAGCCCCGAAGAGGTTGAGCTTCTGGCCGGTAGAGTTGCCGAAGTTGATGTTGTTCGAGCCCATCGCGAGCGGGAGCGTCGCGGTGTGATCACCGAGATTGTCACCGACTGTCGATCTACTCACTTTGCGAAGGCGGCCATCAGGATCTATAGTGACGACCTCATCCGTACTCGCGCCCCCGGGCAGGCTGCGGATACGGGCCCGCCCGTTGACGTCGAGTCGCTCGGTCGGGTCGTTGGTCCCGATCCCGAGGAGGGCACCGCTCTTGAGTACCATGTTGGCGACGCCACCGCCGGGATTCAGTTCGCCCGCGTTGTGGGCACCGTCCTGGTACCACGCGAAGTGTCCCTGCGAACGGAAGTACTGCGTGCTGGCTTGCATCCCGATACCGTAGAGGTCTTGGTAGAGGTTGATCTTTTGGCCGAGGGTAAAATTGAAATTAATTGTCTGATCGACCATACTTAGCGGGAGCGTCGCGGTGTGATCACCGAGATTGTCGCCGGCGCTACTGGGGGTCGCGCGGCGGCGAAAATTCCCGGAGCCGTCTACGGTGAGGATGTCGTCCCCGGCAGCGCCATTAGGTAGGTTGACGACGCGCATCCGCCCCCAGGCCAGCACGGAACTCGTGCTCGGACTATTTTGCCCGATGATGAGTTGGTCACCTTCGGCCTGTAGGTGGAGCGCACTCGGGGCTCCGGAACTGAAAGCCCCGATCTCATTGGCGTCGAAAGCCATGAAGTCGGACGATGTCCCGAGGTTCAAAATACCGCCCCCTGTGTTGGTTACGTCTGCGAGGGAGAGGACGTGGAGTTTGACGGCGGGATTGGCGGTGCCGATCCCCACTCTGTTCTGATTGGCCCGCGTGTACAGAAGGTGCTGGTCCCCCTGGCCCTCGACGCGGAAGTCCGAATTGGCCGCGTTTTCGTTAAATACCACACTACCGTCTACGCGGAAATTTCCGGGCGTATAGATACCGTTGGCGAAGTCATTGTTTTGGTTGAGTCGAAGCCAGGCATCGTTGGTACGGATGGCTTCCTTATTGCCCTGTCCTAAGTACCGGCTGCCGCTCCCGATGTCGCCGGCGACGTACAGGGTGCTCGTGTTATCGAGTCGCATGGCCTGCGTTCCGCCGCCGGCGTTGAAGATACCGTCGTTGTGACCACCGCCTCGGTACCACGCGAATCCGCTATTGGAACGCTGGTAGAGGGTGAAGTCCTGAATCCCTACGCCGTACTCCGTTCCCCAGAGGTTGAGCATCTGGCGTTTGTTCGTCCCGAAGTTAGCGGTTCCGGTCGTAAAATTGGCGTCGTGGACGCCCATCGCGAGCGCCTGGGTCGCGGTGTGGTTGCCGAGATTATCCCCGGCGCTCAGCGTCGAGCGGCGGCGTAGGTTGCCGTCCGCGTCGACGGTGACGACGTCGTCGGCGCCCGCGCCGGCGGGGAGGGTCTGCACGCGGGCGCTCCCGACCACGTCGAGGGTCGCCGACGGGGCCGTCGTCCCGATCCCGAGGCGCCCGGCCGACGTGAGCGCCATCATGGCCGTGCCGCCGCCGGGGTTCAGGATGCCGTCGTCGTGCGTGCCCCCGCGGTACCACGCGAAGTTCGCCCCCGAGCGGTAGTACTGCGTGGCGCCCTGGATGCCGATCCCGAAGGACGTGTCCCAGAGGTTGAGCATCTGCCGCATGCTGTTGCCGAAGTTCACCCTTCCCGCCGGCATGCCGGCGCTGAAGCTCCCGAAGTTCACGTCCTGCGTCGCGGTGTGGTTGCCGAGGTTGTCCCCGGCGCTCAGCGTTGGGCGGCGCCGCAGGTTGCCGCTCGCGTCGACGGTCACGACGTCGTCGGCGTTCGCACCCGCGGGCAGGGTCTGCACGCGGGCGCTCCCGACGACGTCCAGCGTCGCCGACGGGGTCGTCGTCCCGATCCCGAGGCGCCCGGCCGACGTGAGCGCCATCATCGCGGTGCCGCCGCCGGGGTTCAGGATGCCGTCGTCGTGCGTGCCCCCGCGGTACCACGCGAAGTTCGCCCCCGAGCGGTAGTACTGCGTGGCGCCCTGGATGCCGATCCCGAAGGACGTGTCCCAGAGGTTGAGCATCTGCCGCATGCTGTTGCCGAAGTTCACCCTTCCCGCCGGCATGCCGGCGCTGAAGCTCCCGAAGTTCACGTCCTGCGTCGCGGTGTGGTTGCCGAGGTTGTCCCCGGCGCTCAGCGTCGAGCGGCGGCGTAGGTTGCCGTCCGCGTCGACGGTGACGACGTCGTCGGCGCCCGCGCCGGCGGGCAGGGTCTGCACGCGGGCGCTCCCGACGACGTCCAGCGTCGCCGACGGGGTCGTGGTCCCGATTCCGAGGCGCCCGGCCGACGTGAGGGCCATCATGGCCGTACCGCCGCCGGGGTTCAGGATGCCGTTGTCGTGCGTGCCCCCGCGGTACCACGCGAAGTGATTGTCGGAGCGGAAGTACTGCGTGCCCCCCTGGACGCCGATCCCGTAGGAGGCGTTCCAGAGGTTAACCATCTGCCGGGTCGTGGCCCCGAAGCTGGCAGCGCCCGTGGCGAGGTTGAGCCCGCCGCTCGAGAAATTGGCGTCGAAGGTGCCCATCCCGAGCGCCTGCGTCGCGGTGTGGTTGCCCAGATTATCCCCGGCGCTCAGCGTCGAGCGTCGGCGTAGCACACCGTTTGCGTCGACGGTGACGACGTCGTCACCGGCAGCACCCGCGCCGAGGGTGCGGACGCGCGCGGTGCCATTGATGTCGAGGGTGTTCGTCGGCGCGAGCGTCCCGATGCCGACGTTGTTGTCCCCGCGGATCGCCATCGGGATCGTGCGCGCGCCTGAGCTCCCGCGTAGCGCGAAGGCGATCCCGCCGTCGACCTCAGTCTGGTTGCGGTCCGTCTTCTCGATGAGGAGGAAGTCCTCGAAGGGGTCGGCCGAAAAGCCACCGCTCTGCACGTAAATCCGACCGCCGTCCTCGATTGGCGTAAGGTCGCCGACGCTCTCCCCGTTGAAGCCGATGCCATTGCCATACCCGTTGACGATAAAGGAGCCAGCCGTCGTCCGTACGTGGCCGCCGGCTACCGTGACGCGGTCCGTACCCGTACCGGCCGCCACGCCGACGCCGACGTTGCCGGTTGTCCCGACGCGGATACCTTCGCTGTCGCCGTCGCCGGAGAGCCAGTTGTTGTTGAGGCGGACGTTGGTCGTTGCGGTGTGGTTGCCGAGATTGTCCGCGAAGGCCGCCGTCGAGCGGCGCGACAGGTTGCCATCGGCATCGATCCCAACGACGGTGCCCTGAGTGTCAGTGGCGAGGCTGCGTAGGCGCACGCTCCCGCTCACGTCGAGGTTAGCCGAGGGAGTGTTGGGACTTCCGCCGATCATCACGCGGCCACCGTCGCGCTGGAGGTAGAGCAATCCGTTGGCGGCGCTCCCAGCGGCAACTGCTTGGATTTCGTTGTTGTCGAGGTGGAGCGACTGGTTGGTCGTCGACCCGATGACGAGGGCCCCCAGTCCGGCCGAAGTCACGTCCCTATCGGATCCGAGGTGTAGCGGGTGCGCACTCGCCGTGCCGGTGCCGATGCCGACGTTGCCAGCTTTCGTGATGACCACCTTCGTCCCGTTGGCGGGAATGGGGCCCGTGTTGATGGCGTTGTTGTTGCTCGTGCGGAACTCGATCCGACCGTCGTTAGTACCGTCGTCGATGCCGGCGATGGCCGCGAGGTAGCCCGCGCCGTCGTTACGGAAGGCGATGCTGCTGCCGTGCCCCACGCCACCGCCGCGGGTGTAGAGCTCGACGAGGGACTCGTCTGTAGACGTAGGCACGATTTGCTCTACAGTCAGACGAGCACTCGGGGCCGTCGTCCCGATCCCGAGGCGCCCGGCCGACGTGAGAGCCATCATTGCGGTGCCGCCCGTACCCGCGTCGAACTGGGTCCCGGAGTGCGTCCCGCGTCGGAACCACACGAAGTGATCGTCGGAGCGGTAATACTGGGTGTTATTTTGCACACCAATACCGTACTCCGTACCCCAGAGGTTGAGCATTTGCCGGGTAGTGCTGCCGAAGCTCGCCGTTCCCGTGGCCAGGTTCAATCCTCCGCTCGTGAAGTTGGCGTCGTGGACGCTCATCGTGAGTGCCTGGGTCGCAGTATGATTGCCGAGGTTGTCCTTGAGGCCCGCGAGCGAGATTGCTGTGCCGCCGTCCTCGAGGGTTAGCTCGTTGTTGATCGAGTTGTAGGTGAGCTGCTGATCGTCGCTCCCGATGGTATTGAGGGCCTTGCGTCGAAAAATTCCCGTCGCCGGGTCGAACACCACCGCCTCCGTATCCGTAGACGTAGCCGGGCGGAGGTCCTCCACGCGGATCGGGTCCTGGCCGGCGAGCGGTTTGACGTGCAGGGCGTTCGTCGGACTCACCGTGCCGATGCCGGAGAACTGTGCGCTGAGCGGCGCCGCGGCGGCGACGAAGAGCACGATAATTATAATTTGCCGCATGGCCGGGGTTTCGTTTTCTCGCGACCCATACCGCAACGGGCGCCGCGCCGCGGAGCGACACAACACCAGCTACCCTGGGCCAATCTCCGGTGAGGTGTGCAAACCAAGTGCCACATTAGGCATCATAAGATGCGTAACATGTGTATTGCGAACGCTTTGCCCCTAAAAGCCCCCCGGCGCCCCCGTCACCGTGGTATACTTGAAGCTCAACTTCTGCTCCGGGTGGATACGCTTGAAGGCGCTCTGCACCATGAGCGTCCCTTCGTGGAAGCCGCACAGAATCAGCTTTAGCTTTCCAGGATACGTATTGATGTCGCCGATGGCGTAGATCCCCGGTACGCTCGTCGAGTAATCCTCCGTGCTCACCTCGATGGCGCTGCCGTCTAACGCAAGATTCCAATCGGCGATCGGGCCGAGTTTTGGCGAAAGCCCGAACAGCGGAATGAAGTGATCGCAGTCTAGATTGCGCTCCTGGCCAGCCTCCTCGAGGACGACGCCCGTAAGTTCGTCATCGCCTAGTAGTCCAGTGACCTGTGCGTCGGTGACGAGCTTGATTCGTCCGGCTTCCGCCAAAACCATCACCTTCTCCACCGAGTCTAGCGCGCCGCGAAAACTCGTCCGCCGGTGGACGAGCGTCACCTCGGCGGCCACGTCGGCGAGGAATATGCTCCAGTCGAGGGCTGAGTCCCCGCCCCCGGCGATCACGATGCGCTTGTCGCGGTACACCTCCGGGTCGCGAATAATGTAATCCACGCCGTTGTCCTCGTAGTGCTCGATGCCCTTGATGGGCGGCTTGCGCGGCTCGAAGCAGCCCAGCCCGCCGGCGATCGCGATGACGGGCGCCTCGATGACTTCCTTGCGGCTGGTGGTGAGCCGGAAGCTACCATCCTCGAGGCGCTTCAACTTCTCGGCGCGCTGGCCGAGGGAGTAGGTCGGTTTGAAGGGGGCGATCTGGGCCTCGAGATTGGCGACGAGGTCGCCGGCCAGCACGCTCGGGTAGCCGGGGATGTCGTAGATCGGCTTCTTCGGGTAGATCTCGGTGAGCTGTCCGCCGACCTGCGGGAGGGCGTCGACGAGGTGACAACGGAGCTTGAGCAGGCCGGCTTCGAAGACGGTGAACAGGCCGACCGGGCCGGCGCCGATGATGAGGATATCGGTGGAAATAGGCATCGCCGGGCCAAACGTCTGGCGCGGCTGGCAAGTTGAGCCCCGGTCTATGGATAAACCTGAATACCCGATGTGCCGGGACCCGAGCGCTCGCCAAGTCGAGCCCGTCGCTGCGCTCGTCCCCGAGCACCACCACCGAGCCGCCGCTGCCGCCACCGGTTATCCGTGCGCCGTAGAGTCCAGTGCGGGCTCCGAGTCGCAGACCGCGTTCACAATCGTGTCGGTGGCCGCGTGTCCGAGTCCGAGCGGACGTAGCCCCCGTGCGCCAATAACATACGCCGCCGCACTGCTCGATGGCGTCCTTCATTCGGTGGCGACGTGATGTCGGGGGTTCGCCGCGACTGGCGCACCTGGTCCGCGACCATCATCCAACGATTCGCTCGTGTTCGTGGATCGGGTGCTCGGTGGCTGCTTGGACGGGGTAAACACGGTCGGGCACGACGAGACTCAGGTGCGTCTTCGAATCCGCCGTAACGTGCGCAGTGAATTCCGTCCCGTGTCATCTCTTTCGGCAGCTCCTCGAGACACGCTCTGCTTGGCGCGCTTCTCCTCGTGACGAGGGCCGGTAGCTCCCATTTCCGTGAGGTAGCTGCCCTGAACGCCGTGGTCGCGACGCAGATATCTGCAGCCCCATGAAGCTCGCTGCCCGCGCCGTCCCGTAGGCCTCGTCGCTCTGAACGGAGTGCCGCACGCCGCTGTCCACCGCCCAGAAGCGCCACCTAGCGGCGGCACCGGAAGCGGCGGGCCGATCGGGTCGGGCCGACACATGATCGGGATCAGCTCCCCCGGATTCCCGCAGTGCACCGCCAGTTGGTCCATGAGTCCCGCACGGTGCCCCGACGATTTCGTGTCTCGACGCGCTGGGCCAGGTGTGCGAGTTGTTGTGGCGCGAGCCGTCCAGGAGAAGGCTTTCGCCAAAACCCGCCACGTCGCCACCGTGAGCGCGGCCGAGCTCGACAGCCCCGCCCCGACCGGCACGTCGCTGCGCACCTGCAGGTCGCATGCCACGCACCATGAATAGGCCCGTCCGCGGAGCCGATGGCAATGCAACCGAGCACGTAGAGGCTCCAGGAGGGAGGTCCGAGTCTCGTTCAGGTGCGCCAAGGTCGTTACCACTTTGATCTCGACGCTGCGCTGCTGTTTCCTGAGTCGGCTCTGTGTCGCTGTCGACGGTGATCTGCGCATCGTCCCGCCACGTCTAGCGAGACGTAGGTCCGCTCCTTGATCGGCAGTTGAAGTACGGCACTCCCGGCGTAATCGGCGATGCCCCCGAGCACGTCGAGGCGCCCGGGCGCAGAGGCTTCGTAAGCGTCACTCATAGGTTCGTCATTGGGAGCCTAACGTTACGCAACTCCGCGGCTTTCTCCTCGGGGATGGTATCGGCCATGAAGGTGTCCGCTCCCGTCTCCGGTCCGGCCAGAAACTTCGGTAGGCCCGGCTGGCGCAGCGGCGGCTGAAGCAAGATGTGCAAATGGTAGTCGGGATAGTCGCCACCGTCGAGCGGCGCCTGTAGCAGCGACATGACGTACGGAAAGGTCATCCCGAAATTGGCGTCGTAGCGCTGGTTTACCTCCTGGAAGACCGCCGCCAGACCGACCAACTCCTCGTCGGACATCGTCGTCAACGTTGCGTGCCGCCGTCGCGGGAAGATCATCACTTCGTAGGCACAGCGTGCGAAAAACGGTACGAAGGCCACGGCGTGCTCGATTCTCTGCGACGACGCCGGCCGTCCGCCAGTTCGGCGTCGAGAATATCGGCGAAGAGATTGCGTCCTGTTGTCCTCGCGGTGAGCCGTCACCGCCGCCAGCTCGTTTGTCACCAGTCCCAGCGGGAAGTCCAGCGCGTACAACTGGCAGTGCGGATGTGGATTGGACACGCCCACCACCTCGCCCTTGTTCTCGAAGATGAGCAGGCTGTGCACGCTCGGGTCGGCGGTCATCGCGATCGTCTCGGCGCGAAAGGTCTCGAAGACCCGGACGACGTTCGGCGAGCGGGATATCCGACATCGTGCGGTTGTGCTCCGGATGGTAGCACAGCACCTTGGCGTGACCGCGGGCGGGCGCTGTTCGGTATAGACCTCTTCCGTGCACGACGTCTGGGGCCTCCGCGCCCACCACCGGGTGATCGTTCCCGAAGAGATATACATCTCGTAAATCCGGATTCGCTGCTCCCGACACGCGGGTGTTGCCGGGACAGAGGTAGCAGGTCGGATCGTAGCTCGGTATGTCCGTCGTTTTGGCGAAAGCCGTATCGAAACTCCACGGCCGCGTATTCCGTGCCCCGCGTACACGACCCACTGCCGCCGGAGCGGGTGGTAGCGCTTGTGCCAGCGATTCGAGGCCGAGGTACTCATCTGCGCAAAGTAAATGGGGTTGGCGGATGGCCTGCGGCCATCCGCAACGTTGACCTACGGTGGCGTATGACCTACGGTGGCGTTAGCCTTCAACGTTCCCGTCGTATGTGCCCGTCATGTATGCCCGTCGTGCGTGCCGTTAGCAAAGCGCGTCAGGAGGGAACGCCGCAGGCCATCGCCGCAAAGGTCATCGCCACCTTTAGGTCAGCGCCACCTAGGTCAGCGCCGTCAGGCATCACTACCTTTCCCCCATGCGTCTCCCTGTCCCTTTTGGCGACGCCGCCCTCCTCGCCTCCCGCCTGCACGCCCAAGGCTTCCCGCCCACCTCCTCCGTGAGCCCATCATCGGCATCACTGAGTCTATCGCCGAGGGGCCGATTACGAATGCCGGTCCGCTTTCGCAAAAACCACTTACCCCCGAGCACCCGCTCTACCTCACGCCCGCCCAGGAGGGCCGCGTCGATAGCCTCATCGCCGCGATGACCGTCGCTGAGAAGGCCGGGCAGATGAACCAGTACACGAGTTTTTACGACGTAACCGGCCCGGCTCCCACCGGCGGCAACGCAGAGGAGCGCTTTAATCAAGTCAAGCAGGGGCTCGTCGGCTCGATGCTCAACGTTACCGGGGCCGAGAGCACGCGCAAGATCCAGGAACTCGCCATGCAGAGCCGCTTGCGCATCCCGGTCATCTTCGGCTTCGATGTGATCCACGGGTACAAGACACAATTCCCGGTGCCGCTGGCCGAGGCCGCCACCTGGGACCTAGAGCTGATCCGCAACGCCTCCCGTTGGGCCGGCGTCGAAGCGAGCGCCTACGGCATCCACTGGACCTTTGCGCCCATGGTCGACGTGAGCCCGGACGCCCGCTGGGGGCGCATCGTCGAGGGGGCTGGGGAGGACCCCTTCCTCGGCAGTGAGATCGCCGCGGCGCGGGTGCGGGGCTTCCAGGGGGACGACCTCAGCGCGGCCAATACGATCGCCGCCTGCACGAAGCACTTCGCGGGGTATGGCTACTCGGCAGGCGGGCGCGACTACAACGCCGTCGACGTGAGCGACTACACCCTCTACAACGATATCCTCCCGCCGTTTCGGGCCGCTGCGGAGGCAGGGTCAGCTACCTTCATGAACGGCTTCAATACGCTTGGCGGCGTGCCGGTGACGGGCTCTAAGAAGCTTCAGCGCGACTGGCTCAAGGGCGAACTCGGCTGGCCGGGCTTTATCGTGAGCGACTGGAACTCCATCGGGGAGATGGTGGCTCACGGGGCCGTCGCCGACCAGGCCGGTGCCGCCGAGATGGCCGTCAAGGCCGGCAGCGACATGGACATGGAGACCCGCGCCTACATCGACCACCTCCCAGCCCTCGTCGAGGCTGGCCACGTCAATGTCGCCATGCTCGACGATGCGGTACGCCGCATCCTACGCGTCAAGTTGGCGCTCGGTCTCTTCGACGACCCATACCGCTACTGCGATCCGGTCCGCGAGGCGAGCGTCACGAAGAGTGCCGCGATGCGCGCCGCCGCCGTCGAGACCGCCGCCTCGAGCGCCGTCTTGCTCAAAAACGACGGCAAGCTCCTCCCCTTGCGCAAATCCGGACAGCGCGTCGTGCTCATCGGCGACCTCGCCGCCGACAAAGACTCCCCCCTCGGCACTTGGAGCCTCGGCGCCGATCGCAACTCGGCCATCTCCCTCCAGGAAGCCGTCAACGCGCTCACCGGCTCTGCCCTTCCCTATACCGCCGGTCCCAACACCCTCGTCAAAGGCTCCAAGAGCGAATTTCTCTACGAACTCCAGGTCAACACCACCGACCGTAGTGGCATAGAGGAGGCCATCCGCGCGGCGCGCAACGCCGAGGTCGTCGTGCTCGCCCTCGGCGAACCTGGCTTCATGACCGGGGAGGCCCGCAGTCGCGCCGACATCCGCCTGCCGGGTCTTCAGCAGGAACTCTTCGACGCTGTGCAGGCCGTCAACCCGAACGTGGTCGTCGTACTCTACGCCGGCCGACCGTTGGCCCTCGGCTCCGTCGCCGACAAGGCTAAGGCCATCTTGCTTGCCTGGCAGCCTGGCACCTTTGGCAACGAGGGCATCGCGCAGGTGCTCTACGGCGACCACGACGCTGACGGCAAACTCCCCGTAAGCTTCCCCTACACTGTCGGCCAAGAGCCACTCACCTACCGCGAGTACTCCACTGGCCGCCCCGGTCCTGCGGGCCGCCCCACCGAGCAAAGCATCGTCTTTAACAGTCACTACATGGACGCTCCCCGCACCGCGCAGTATGCCTTTGGCCACGGCCTGAGCTACACCACCTTCGAGGTGGGAAGGCCGACGCTTTCGCAAAACACCCTCACCAGCGGTAGCGCCGCCGTCAGTAGCGGCTCCCTCACCGTTACTGCCACCATCCGCAACACCGGCTCCCGCACCGGCCGCGAGACCGTCCAACTCTACCTCCAAGACCCCGTCGCCAAGCGCGTCCGCCCCGTCAGAGAACTCAAGGGCTTTCAGTCGGTGACGCTCGCTGCGGGGGAGACCAAGACGGTCACTTTCCAGCTTTCGCCAAAACACCTTCAATATTGGACCCCAGAGGCGGGCTGGCACGTGGAGGCCGGGGCGTTCCATATTTACGTAGGGACGAGCAGCGAAGCGGTGGGGGAGAAGCTGGAGGTGCAGGTGAAGTAAGGTGAGGCCAATTTTTCAATGTGTCAGCGGGCGGCTTTCGCGCTTCCGCGCGGTGCCCGCTGCTGACCTCCAGAACCCGAACCGGGCCATTCACTCGCAGGCATGTCGATTGACCAAGCGGCACCACAATCAATTGTGTGGTGCTTTTTGGTGACTTCAGAACGAGGGGGCACCGCGCGGAAGCGCGTAAGCCAACCCCTCGCCCTGGAGCCACCAAGAAGCAACCAAACTACCTCCGCACCAGAGCACTAAAATCCGTAGGCTCTCACCCCAGCTTATCATTTCCCCTATGCCGATCCTTGTCGCGACTGCTGCGCTTGGCCATACCTTTCGCAAAGGCCTCCGTGAGGTCGACGCCGGTTTGGTTGGCAAGGCAGGTCAATACGAACAATACATCCGAAAGCTCGTCGGCCCAGTCAGTTTTGGCGGAAGCTGCGGCCTCGGGAGTCTTGAAACTCTGCTCGCCGTAGAGACGCGCAGCTAGGCGGGCCACTTCGCCGACCTCCTCGGCAAGGACGGCGGTGTTGGTGAGTTCGTTGAAGTAGCGTACGCCAACGCGCTTGATCCAGTCGTCTACCAGGCTTTGTAGGTGCGACAGGTCGATGGAGGCGTGGGCGGGGTTGAGATGGAAGTGGACCTTGTTGTCGTCGTCTTCGTCCTCGTCCTCGTCTTCGAGGAACTCTGGGAAGGTGTCCGCGAGCTGCTCACGCGTCGGGAAGCGCGCTGCCGGGATAGACGGATCGCCACCGGCCTTGAGGAAGCCAGCGTGCGTGTAGTAGCGAAAACACCCACAGTACTCACCAAACTCGCACCCAATGGGATTATTCGCGCAATCGTGCCCGCTGTGCCCCCCCATCATCATGACGGTCGGCTCTGCGAGCGTCTTCAGCATGTACCCATACCGGAGCTGCGGCGGACAATCCTCAGCGAGATCGAGTTCGACGGTGTGGCCGTGGGTACTGATGAGGTAGTTGAGTTCGTCGAAAAGTGCTTGCGCCTCTTCCGCACTGAGCTTATCGGGCGGCGGCAAAGCGGACAGGTCGACCTCAGCGTAGTACGCCAGAGATTGCGTGACGCCCTCCACCGGACCGGCCAGGTAGGACTCGACATCGCGGAAGTGGTCGGCCATGTCGCCATAGAGGTCGTCGTATTCGTCCGCCTCCCCCGGGAGTTTGGGCGGCGGCGGGGCGGACTCCTCGCTTTCGAGGTGGGCGATGCGGGTCTCGGTGCGGGACCGAAGTTCGTCGATGAGCTGTTGGACGTAGCGCTGCATGGCCCCCAAGGTATTCGACGGGCGCTACTCTTTGAGCCGCGTGTCGATCACGATCGTCACCGGGCCATCGTTGACGAGGCTCACCTGCATGTCGGCCCCAAAGACCCCGGTTGCTACCTCGGTCCCGCTGAGCAGGGCGAGCGTTTTGACGAAAGTCTCGTACAGCGGCACGGCCTCCTCCGGGCGGGCTGAGCGTGTGTAGCCGGGCCGGTTGCCCTTCTTGCTGGAGGCAAGCAGCGTAAATTGGCTCACGATCAGACAGCGCCCACCGACGGCGGCGAGGTCGAGGTTCATCTGGCCGTCGGCGTCGCCGAAGATGCGTAGGCCGACGATCTTGCGGACGAGCCAGTCGAGCTCCTCGTTGGTGTCGCCGATCTCGACGCCGAGCAAGATCAGCAGGCCGTGCTCGATGCTGCCGGTCGGCACGCCATCCGCGACGACGCTAGCAGAGCTTACGCGTTGGACGACGGCACGCATGGGCGAGGGGGTTTTGACGAGCGAAAGTAGCCCCCCGACCCTTCCCCCGGGAAGAGGCACCTTTGGTGCGTGGTACTATCGGTGATCTTGAGCGTGACGGCGTTGGCGACGGTTGTCAATCTTGCGTTTTACGTGTACCCTCTAGGCCGTTTGGTAGCCGCCTTTCGGCAAAACCCAACACCCGGTCGCCAGCAGCCCAGCACGTGGGCTGCCCCGGTGTCGATCGTCATGGCGGCCCGCAACGAAGGCACCAATCTGGCTACTTGCCTCCCGGATGTTTTGGCGCAAGCCTACCCCGCGCTAGAGGTCGTGGTCACCGACGACGCCAGTTCGGACGGGAGCCTGGATGTTTTGGCGAAAGCCGCCGACCGCCACCCGGCGTTGCGGGTCGTCTTCGAGACCATCAAGCGGCACCCCGGCAAGAAGGGTGCCCTCGCCCGCAGCATCGCCGAGGCCAGGCATACGTGGCTCCTCACCACCGACGCCGACTGCCGCCCGGCGAGCCGCGACTGGGTCACGGCAATGATGCGCGCCCGCCGGCCCGGTACGGAGATCGTGCTCGGGTACGGGCCGCAAGACAGGCACCCCGGCTTGCTCAACCGCTGGATCCGGTACGAGACCGTCTACACGGCGGCGCAGTACCTCAGCGCAGCGCTGGTGGGGCATCCCTACATGGGGGTCGGGCGCAACCTGCTCTACCACCGCGCGGTGTACGATCGACTCGGGGGCTTTCGGGCGCACGCGCACCTCACCGGCGGCGACGACGACCTGCTCGTCAATGCCGGGGCGACGACCTGCAACACGGCCGTGTGCCTTGCCCCGGAGAGCTGGGTGTACTCAGCGCCCAAACGCACGTGGGCCGCATACATTCGACAGAAGCGTCGGCACATGGCGGTTGGGGGAGCGTACCGCCGGGAGAGCCAAGTGGCGCTGGGCGCACTGGCCGCCTCGCACGTCACGCACTACCTCGGGATCGTACTCCTGCTCGGCCTCGGTGCGTGGGCTGAGGCCTTGACGCTTTACGCCTTGCGGATAGGGGTGGTGTGGTCGGCAATGGCGAAAGTCGAGCACGGACTCGGCGAACCCGATTTAGAGACATGGCAACCCGTGCTGGATGCAGGAGTAGCGGTGTACTATGTAGTGTTCGGCGCACTGGGCCTCATCGGACGCCGTGGGTGGTAAACGACGTCGCCCGCGCACGACACTCTTGGTCGAACGCGGGCGATGCCGTTGGTGTAGTGAAGTGCGGTAGCGAAGGAGTGGCCCTAGCCTTGCGCCTTCTGGCGGAAGACAATGTAGCGAACCCCGAGGGAGGCATGTCCGCCGATGGCGTTAGGTACTTTGCCGGTCGTGATGCTCGGGCCGAAGTCGAGCGTGAACTCGAGCGGGAGGTTTTTCGGGAGGTACTGTGCCCCGATATACGCCTTGTAGCTAGTCGACATCGGCGCGTAAGTCGGCTTTACGGTAATTATCGTCCCCTCTCTGTTGGTGCCGGTGATCTCCTCCTGGTTGGCGAGGAAGTCGGGATCGTACTTAAAGTAGCTCCGCCCGAGGCCGAGGCCACCGTAGAGGCTCACTCCTCTCCACATCGGCGAGTTGAAGCCGTGGTCGGTCATGTAGAAGAACAGACCACCGTTGATGGAGACCTCGCGGTACTCAGCGGGGTTGCGGACCGTACCGTTGAGTTCGAAGGCGATGTTCTCGGTAAGGAAGGCCTTGCCCGACACACCCATCGGCGAACCGATCCGGGCACCGACGGCGACGCGGGCTTGCTGGCGAGTACCGGTTGCTTCGGTGGCGACTTGAGCGGTGGCCACCTGCGCGGTAGCGAAGACGAGCGCGAGCCCGATTACTGTAGTGTGTAGTGCTTTCATAGTAAGGTCGCAACATCCAAACTTTAAGCCAAACCTTTTAGGGTAGTTTGTCAAAGAATGCACAATTTTGAAGGGAGCGTGAACAAATCTCATGAAACGAGTTAGCAGGGTGAGCGCCGAAAGTACACGACCAAACTGCATTTCATGCATTTACGCATGAACAAAATTTTGCATCACTGCCAGTCGAGGATGTACCGCACCCCGAGCGAATAGTGTACATAAAAAGTGTCGTACACCCGGCCAGCGTAAATTCCCGGTCCCGTGTCGATCGTGAGCTCGAGGGGTACGTCCTCGAAGGCGTACTGCAACCCGATGTAGCCGCGCAGATTGAGCGCAGCCGCCCGACGGTCGTCGCGCGGGTCGGAACCGACGAAGAATCCGTTGCGGTACCGGATAAGCGAGATCCCGGCCCCAGCACCAGCGTAGAGCTTGAGCGGCTCCAACTCCGGCTCGCCGAAGTCAATGTCGAAGTGGTACAATCCCGCGCCGCTGATCGCGAAGTCGCGTTGGAAGTTGCGCAGTCCCAGAGACACCACCCCCTCGAGGGCGAACTCCTCCGTGAGGAAGTACTTGGCCGAGAGTCCGAACGGAGAGCCGACCCGCCCGCCGATCGCGGTCTGGACCTGCTGGGCGCTAAGGGTTTGGGGAGAGGCGAGGGCTAGCAGCGCAGTAGCTGCCAGCGTGAGGAGCGTGTGTTTCATGTGTTCGGTCGTGTGGCACGAAGGTGCGCCACCCCTACGGTTGAGCACAGCGAGCCCGGTCAAAATCCCGCGATCCAGGCAGGCCCGTGCTCTCTGCGAGCGAGGCCACGAACCCCTGTCTACGCCGAGGTAGTCCCAACCAGGGGGTCTTCGAGCGGCGGGACTTCGAGCGGCTCTGGGTAGCTCCCTTGTATCACCAAGGCTGCTGCGATGCACACCAGGCATCCTAAGGGGTTGAACCACAGATATGTAAACTCGAAGGCACCAATGCTATTGAGGTAATACACCACGAAGACGACGCCCTGCGCCACGAGGGCTCCGTAAAAGACCGCCCGCCCGCCGATGCTCTTGAAGAAAAACGCGCACACGAAGATCCCGAGGATAGCCCCGTAGAAGACCGACCCGATGACGTTGACGGCCTCGATGAGGTTGTCGAACAGGCTCGCGAAGGCCGCGAAGAAGAGCGCCACCAGCCCCCAGGCGACGGTAAAGAGCTTGGACGCGATGAGGTAGTGGCGGTCGGTGCCGTCGGTCTTGACGCGGCGACGGTAGACGTCTACGACGGTGGTAGTGGCGAGGGCATTGAGTTCGGAGGCGCTCGACGACATCGCCGCCGAGAAGATGACCGCGATGAGGAGGCCGACGATGCCGATGGGCAGGTACCCGAGCACGTAGCTGATGAAGATGTAGTCCTCGTCCTTGGTCTCGATCTTCGGATCGACGCGCTTCAGGAGTCCGTCCACCTCGGCGCGGACCTCGTGCTCGCGCCTATCGAGGGCTTTAGCCCGCTCGAGATCAGCGGCTCGGGAATCCCCTAAGCTACTATTGTTGGGGTCTTCTCGCCTTATTCCCTCGGCCAAGGACCGCATCACAAGGGCCTTCTCGGCGTGGATGGCGTCGTAGCGGGTTTTGGCGAAAGCGAAACTGTCCGCCTTCTCACTACGCTCGATCAACTCCACGTTGGCGCGGTTGAAGTGCACCGGCGGGCGCTGAAACTGGAAGAACACGAACGCCAGCACGCCGACGAAGAGCACGAGCACCTGCATCGGCACCTTGATCATTGCATTGAACAGCAAGCCGAGGCGACTCTCGTTGAGCGACGCGCCCGAGAGGTAGCGCTGCACCTGGCTCTGGTCGGTGCCGAAGTAGCTCGTGAAAAGGAAAAGGCCCGCCAGCACGCCCGACCAGATGTTGTAGCGCTTGGACAGGTCGAACTCCAAATCTACGAGTTCGAGCTTGCCCATCTTCCCGGCGATGTTGAGGGCGTCCCCCATGCCAATTCCCTCGGGGAGCTGTTGCACGAGGAAGACCCCGGCGGTAAACATGCCAACCAGGATGACGAGCATCTGCTGCTTCTGGGTGACGCTTACGGCCTTCGTGCCGCCGAAGACCGTGTACGCGATCACGACCCCGCCCATGACGAGCAAAGTGGCCGTCAAGTTCCACCCGAGGATGGTACTCAAAATGATACTCGGAGCATAAATCGTGATGCCAGCCGCCAGTCCACGCTGTAGCAAGAAGAGCCAGGCCGTAAGTGTCCTCGCTCGCAAGTCGAAGCGCCCTTCGAGGTACTCGTAGGCGGTGTAGACCTTGAGTTTGTAGTAGATCGGCAGCACGAAGACGCTGAGCAGTACCATGGCCAGCGGCAGGCCAAAGTAGAACTGCGCGAAGCCCATGCCGGACTCGTAGGCCTGTCCGGGCGTCGAGAGGAAGGTGATGGCCGAGGCCTGTGTGGCCATGATGCTGAGGCCGATGGTCGACCAGTGGAGGTCACGATCGCCGAGGAGGTAGCTCTCCGCGGTGTCGACGCGGCGCGTCTTCCAGGCTCCGTAGGCGACGATGCTGATGAGCGTCACCGACATGACGATCCAGTCGAGGGTCTGCATTACTGGTAAGTGCGTTGGAAATAGAGCAGCGCGATGACGAGGCAGACCTGCCAGACGACCACGAAGGCGTAGAGCCGCGGCCAGGTGCCGAGGATGGGTGGGGGCGCATCGTCGTCGGAGATGGCGCTCGGCTCGGGCGCCGGGGCAGGGGTGGAGTCGCGGGGGGTGGGTAGCAAAGCGGCGGCAAGGTAAGCGGCTGTCCCGGCCGGTGGCAGCCTACCTGGACGCAGGGGGCGCCTCCCTGGCCGCAGCGGGCCTTTCGCTGATCCGCGGTCCGACCCGTCGATGGCGCGGACCTAGCTTGTGCGCATCACCCTCGTAGACAGACTACTGGCTAACTTACGCACCGTTGCGCTGATCCCAGTCGTGCAGCATCCCAACCTCCCGCGCCCCGTGTGCGGGGCCTCAGTCTCCAAAAGTATGGCCAGCCACCAGATCGTCGTCGTCGAGGACGACCCCATCATCGCCGCCGACCTCGCCGAGCGTATTTGTGACCTCGGCTACGGCCGCCCGGCTACGTTCGCGAGGGGCGAGGACGCCCTGGAGGCCATCCTGGCGCAAACCCCGCAGCTGGTACTCATGGATGTCCAGTTGGCCGGCGACCTCGACGGCATCGACACGGTGGCACGTTTTCGCGAAAGCTGCCCCGACGCGGCCGTGGTCTTCCTGACGAGCAACACCGACGAGGCCACCTTCGCGCGGGCCCGCAAACTCCACCCCCGCGCCTTCCTCGGGAAGCCCTTCCGCGCGCGTGACCTGCGCAACACTATCGAGCTCGCCATCGGGAGCCCGCCGCCACCGGTCAACGAGGGCTCGGACGGAGAAGACGTCTACCGCCTGCAGGACCGACTCTTCGTGAAGGTGAAAGACCGCCTCCACCGCGTGCTGATCTCGGACATACTGTGGGTCCAGGCCGACGACTACTACTGCCGCATCGTGACCAAGGACAAGGACTACCTCGTCACGCGGACGCTGAAGAAATTCGCGGAGTTGCTCCCGGAGGACGGGCCGTTCGTGCGAACGCACCGCTCGTACATCATCAACCTGCGCCACGTCGAGGAGATCGCGTACGCCTTCGTGCAGATCGACGGGCGGCGGGTGCCGGTGAGCAAGAGTTCACGCGAGGACTTGATGAAGGCCCTGAAGAATGCGTAGGCGAATAGCCGGGACAGCGGTCTTGCTGATGCTAGTAGGGAATAGTGTGCTTTCGCAAAACCTACCGCAGGCGAAAAATCAGCACCTCTTGGATTCGTTGACGAGTCTACCGATTGACACGAGTTCAGTCTGGAGTTTACTTAGGCTTTCGGATAGAACGATGGTGAGCGACGTTGCTTTCTCGCAGGAGGTGGCGCGTGCAGCACAAACCCGCGCTCGGCAGCTCGACCCGAGTCCCGACGCCGAGCTACTCGCCGAACTGCACACGCTGCTGGGCATCAACGCAAACAATCTACTACAGGACGATACCGCTAGGCACTATTACACTTTGGTACTCGCGCACTTCGAGAATGTGCAAGACAGTGCCGAAACGGCACAAACCCACTACATGATCGGCATGAACCACCTTTGGTTCGGTCGATATGCAGCGTCGCTACGTAGCTTCGAGAAAGGATTAAGACTTTACTCCGCACTCGGTGATCGAGAGGGGGAAGGGCTTTTGCACTTGAGCCTCGCAACTGCATTCCACACCTCTGGCCGGTATGTAGATACGGAGCGTCAATCACGGCTTAGCTTTCGTATCGCTGCGGAGGTTAGAGACACCGCTGTCATGGTTGGGGCCATAGGGATGGTTGCGCAGGGACTCGCGGGCCAAGGTCGCGGGGCAGAGGCCGTATTGATCGCTCGCCAGACAGTTGACTTAGCGCGAGCTTACCAGGTCCCCATCCACCTTTACGAGGCGCTCGGCGACCTTGGTGTCGCCCTGCTATCTACACGGGAATACGCTGAGTGTATAAAGGTATACACAGAGGCCGGCGACATTGCTGAAAGTCTCTTCGGCGAGCGGTACGTAGACGCCGAACCGACGGTCTCATTAGCGATGGCCTTCCAGGGCTTGGGCCGCATGACGAGGTCTCTCGAGTTGCTGCGAATAGCGCTCGCGATCGTGTACGAAACCCCGGGCACGTACGAAACGAAGAGCGTCTACGATGGCCTCACACAGACCTTCGTCGCCCTCAACCGCTACGACTCCGCCTACCACTATTCTCAACTCGCCAGCGCTGCAAAGGACAGCCTCTACCTGAGCCGCAACGCCGACGCCCTCTCCGAACTCGAGACCCGCTACCAAACCGCCGAGAAGCAGCGCGAGATCGAGTCGCAGACCGACCAACTCACCACCCAGCGCCGCAACCTCTACCTCACCATCGGCCTCCTAGCACTCTCACTGCTAGGTGTCGGCATCGTCGGCGTACTGGCCATCAAGCTGCGCCGCCGCACCCGCGAGCGCGAGACCCTCGTCCACGAGGTGCACCACCGCGTCAAGAACAACCTCCAGGTGCTCTCGAGTCTCCTCTACCTCCAGCGCCGCCACGTCACCGACCCGGTGGCCGTCACCGCGATCCAGGAATCGCAGCACCGCGTCGAGGCCATGGGCCTCATCCACCAGCGGCTGTACTCGCGCGGGCGACTTACCGAGGTCCGCATGGACTCCTACCTCCAGGAGCTCACCGAGACCCTGCGCGATGCCTTCGGGCGCGATGAGGTCGCGGTGGCGGTCGAGTCCGACGCGGTCGAATTCCCGGTGCAGCTCGCCATCGAGATCGGCTTGATTGCCAACGAGCTCATCAGCAATGCCTTCAAGTACGCCTTTGCCGCAACGGATGCGCTCGTGGGGCACGCGCCCACCGGCACGGTGTGGGTGCGGTTGCGGCAACTCGCGCCTGGACGCTACCGCTTCGAGGTAGCCGACGACGGCGTAGGCGCTTCCCTCCACGAAGACGATTTTACCCTGGATGGCCCGCCGGGCATGACATCGACGGGCTTCGGTACGCAGTTGGTGGGGCTGCTTTCGCAAAAACTCGGTACGATGCCGCAGGTCGAACGCGGGGAGGGCGGCTACCGAACCTGGCTGGAGTTCAGCGCCTGAGCGCAATAGCCTGTAGATCAGGACCTGATCATCCATCTGCACTACGTACGGCCGAGCAGCTCAAAGGCTAACTGACGAGTTCCGCCCGCCGACTGGGATTAGGAGCTCGTTCGCTGAAAGCAGACACCCCAAGGGGCACCACCACCTGATCTTGCGGATGCAATCACACTACAGTGGCTAACCAACCACTGCTACACCTCTCATCACACGCCCAGAAGGGTCTCCGAAATCACTCTACCATGTCCCAGTCCATCAACCTCCTCGCCGCCCTCCTTCTCGTCGCTACCACCGGTGCCGGTGCCTTTGCCCAGGACGCCATGTACGCCTCCAACGTATCGACCGCACCTACCCACCGTACCCACGACACCCCAACCACGACGAAGGCTACCGCCGCCGAAGCCGTGGCTACCACCGTGCTCATGCCCGCCTACGCCGCCGGCGCCGCCGAACTCGAAGCCACCCTCGCCGCGGCCCTCGTCTACCCCGCCGTCGCACAAAACAATGGTATCGAAGGCACCGTGGTGCTCCGCGTCCGCATCGACGAGCAAGGAGGGGCTACCGTCACCCACGTCATCGAAAGCGTCAGCGAGGACTGCGACGCCGCCGCCGTGGCCGCCGTCGAATCTCTCGGTGCGTTCACGCCGGCGCGTCTTCGCGGCCGGGCCTTCGCTCGCAATATCCGCGTGGCCGTAGACTTCAAGCTCTGAGGATGAGCAGTGCGCGATACGGCCGCCCCCCAGTCGCCACTCCTGATCCCGATTCCCAGCAGTAGACTTGTAGCGTAGCCGGGACTCCATGTTTGGGGTTCCGGCTACTTTTGCTTACGTGAACTCGATTTACTCTTAAGGTCCGAGCGCCTCGGCGTTTGCCCCAAACACTGCCAGGCGTACTCGCAGCGGACAATCGCACGCGAGCTCGTCGCGGGTGCAGGGACTCGCGTCGAGACCTTACTCGACTTCAGTAGTAGAATTACAGTGCGCCGACGAGTTCTACGCCTTGCGAGTGATGCAGATGTGTGGCCCTGCTACAGACAGCGAATCAATCAGATCGCGACGGAAAAGGATCGAGGCCAGCGGCTGTTAGACGACTCAAGCTTACCCCAGACTATTGTCGTGAAGAGGGGGAGGCCAGTTTCGCCCCCTTTTCAAAATTTGCAGTCCCGTCCTGGTCCATTGCTCTACGCTGGCACCGGATAGCACGAGACTCGACGTCCTCCGCCCTTCGCAAAGATCTGAAGAGTCAGGACTGTAGCGGTCCAGGCGCCAGTGGAGTAGACAGCATCGTCGAGGTGGGGCGATGACGACCTAGCCCCCGTCGCGCTTTCGCGCCAGCAACTCTCGCGGGGGCCTCCGTTGCGACGATCGCTTCCCACTGCGGATCGTCATCTGTCAGCGGAAAATTTACCGCACGCTCTAGGAGATCAACCATGGAATGTCGCCCTCCTCCGGCAGACTACGCAACAGCGCCAGTGCGGCTCAGCATCGGACGGCTACTCGACTCCTGTCGCCAGGGTACGCGTGGCGAGGATGGCGGCGCGGATCTCGTCGGCGCGAAACGGCTTCGTCACGAAGGCTTGCATCCCGGCGGCGAGGCACTTATCACGATCACTGGCCTGGGCGTTGGCCGTGAGGGCGACGATGGTAACCTCCGAGGCCGGGTGCCGCTCGCGGATGCGGCGCGTGGCCTCGACGCCGTCGCACTCGGGCATCTGCATGTCCATGAAGATGAGGTCGTAGCCCTGGCGGTCGATCGCGTCAATGGCCTCGAGGCCGTTGGCGACCAAATCGGGCGCGTAGCCCCACTTCGTGAGGATGGTGGCGATCAGCTTCTGATTGATGGGGTGGTCCTCGGCCACGAGGATGCGCATCGGCGGCAGGGGGGTGTCGGCTAGGACGTCTGGCTTTGGCGCTAGGGCTTTTGCGTCGAGCGAGACGTCCGCAAGGCGTTTTAGCGAAAGCGTAACGGAAAACGTCGACCCCTTCCCAGGCGTGCTAGCTACGGCGATGGCCCCGCCCATGAGTTCGACGAGCTGCTTGGAGATGGCCAGGCCGAGGCCCGTGCCCCCAAAGCGGCGCGAGATGGAGGAGTCCGCTTGCGCAAAACTCGTAAACAGTCGCCCGACTTGCTCGTCCGTCATCCCGATGCCACTGTCTACGACGTCGATGATCACCTCAGCTGTGTCGGCGCTCAACGTGCCCCCGAGAACGAGTCGCACTTTACCGCTGTCGGTAAACTTGAGCGCGTTGCTGAGCAAGTTGGTGACCACCTGCGAGACACGCGTGGCGTCGGTCTCGACGACCACGCTATCCCAACCTTGCTCAATAGCTATGTCGAGGGCAATACCCTTCTGCTGGGCATTGCCGGACACGAGGGCGGCGGTGTTCTCCAGGAGGCTCGCGATCTCGACGGGCTGTAGTTCCAACTGCATGTGCCCAGCGTCCACCTTCGAGAAGTCGAGGATGTCATTGATGATCGTAATGAGGTTCTGGCCGGAGAGCCGGATCGTGTCCACGAAGCGACGCTGCTCCTCGGTGAGATGCGTATCCGCCAGGAGGCTCGTCATCCCGAGGACGCCATTCATGGGCGTGCGGATCTCGTGGCTCATCGTGGCCAGGAAGGTCGACTTGGCGCGAGACCCCTCCTCGGCGGTGAGGCGGAGTTGCTTGAGTCCGAGAATGGAGGTGCGGTTGACGTGGATGAACAGCGTCGCCATCTGGAGCGCCACCACGAGCGTCACAAACCACGCCGACACCGGGTAGAGGTTCAGGTTTTGCACGATGGCGCCCGTAGCGCTCGTCGCCATCGCCACAAAGCTGATGGCCCCGTAATAATTGGCGCACCAGTCCCGCGCCGCCCACCGGACGAGCAAGACCATAAGGTAGAAGATGCTCGAGAGGATGAACATCTGCACGGGGAACAGCAGGCCGGTGAAGGTGTGGATAGACGCCACCATCACAATGCTGACGAATACGACGTGACTCACCCGTATGGCACGGATCAGCGTCAGGGGCATGGTCCGGTCCGTCATGCGGTAGACGAGCTCCCAGTAGCAGTAGTTGAGCGCGTAGAGGCTCAGGTACTCCAGGCGCATGGACAGCTCGTACGGTAGGTCGGGGAGCACCTCGTGCAGCAGGTGCTCCCCGGCACCTATGCTGCGGTAGAACATCGCCGCACTTACGCCCGCCGCCCACAACGGCAGTGTCGAATCGCCGAAGAGGCGCCAACTTGCATACATCACGAAGGCCGCCAGGAGGTAGAGCGCCGCCAGCAGACATACCGAGATGTAATAGTGGACCCGCTCAGACAGCAAATCATCATAGACCCCAAAGACGAGGTCGTGAATGGGTCCACCGCGGTAGTGGACGTAGTTGGCGACGTGGAGCACGAGGTCGATCGTATCGGCCCTCGGGAGCCGCGCCAGTCGCCCGACGTGAAACCCGACTTGTGTCTCGAAGCTGGTGCCCACCTCCCCGCACGCGGCTACCTCGACACCGTTGGCGTAGAGGCGATAGGAGGTATACATCTCGGGCAGTACCAACCCGTAGAGCTTATTTGTTCGACTGGCATCGGTATGGATCCGGGTGTAGTACGTGGCGTGGCCCTGGGCCGCCGTTGTGCCATCGCCCCAAGGCTTGGCAAACCTGCGCAAGGGCTGGGTGGCCAGAAATTCGACATCGGTTGGGGCGGCGAGCGTATCCCAGGCTAGGTGCCACTCCGCGGGGATTACGTCGTTGGCCAACACCTGCTCGCTTGTCGCCAGCCAGCACAGGCCGACCAATACACCCGCGATGTATGAAAGGGAACTCCGCATAAAGTCGCCGTGGCTAGGCCAAAGGGCATGCCACAAAGCGAGTATCCTGTCGCGCGCTTAGTTCGGCTCGACAGACTCCGCCAATACCCTCGCCACGAACGCTGCACTCCCCCCGGCTTGCGCCAAAACCTTCGAACTTTCGTCCTCGACGAACAGGTACGGTATCCCCATCTGCCTCGCCTCCCGGATTACCTCCGCGATCGGAAATTGTCCCGTGCCGAGCGTGACGTTCCACTCCAAATTGACGTCATGGGGGAGGTGTGGCACCTTACCAGGCCCGCGCTCGCAGTCCTTGAGGTGCATCAGCACCCACTGGTCGGGGTAGCGACGCAGCCACTCGATCGGATCCTGGCCCGGCAGCGCAATCCAGTAGATGTCCATCTCGAAGTCGAAGTGGTCGGAGCGACGGATGATCTCATCGAGCACCAAGCCACCCGCCGGGTGCGGGGAGAACTCGTAGCCATGGGGGTGGTAGGCGAGGGTGATGCCGGCTTTCGCCAAAACTTGTCCTGCGGCGTTGAAGACCTCGATCGCGCCCGCGGCCTCATCGGGCGTGAGTAGTGTGTCGGCGTGCGGAATCCAGAAACAGACTGCATACTTGGCTCCGTAGGCCTGGGCGCGGACCACGACCTTGTCGACGGAGTCGCGGAGTTCCTCGAAGGGAGTCGACACACTCACCATTTCAATATCGTGTGCGGCGAGGATGCCCCTGTACTCGTCGAAAGGCAGGCCGTAGGTACCGTCGTTGCCATCCTCGACGTAGCGGATACCCCAACCCTGAATGGAGTCGAGGGCCGCCGGCAAGTTCCGCGCCATCTCGTTGCGTAGGGAATAGAGCTGAAGGCCAACGGCGGGGCTGGTTTTGGCGAAAGCCGGACCGATCTCAGGGGCGTTAGAGTTACCGGTTTTGGCGCAAGCCGCGATCATGAGCGCACCACAGAGCAATAGAGAGGCTAGGGAGCGGAGCTGCATTCGCGCAAGATAAGTTGACAGAGGTGGTCGAGTCGGCCTGACGTTACGTTACACTGACCTCCGTAACCGCGGCCGCCGACCCTGTCCGCAGGATCGACCCAACCGACCAAAAGTGCGTCAGGTTGTTCGCGTAGCTCGGTACCGCCAAAGGATTGCGCGACGCGACCGTGACGTGGTAAGTTTAGTCGCCATGGTCCGTTACGCCGTCCAGCCGGATGACGATTTGCTCCCCGTTAGAGGTCCACGTCATAGGGACATAAACGCTCAGCCTATCCGGGAAGGATGCCACCCTCATTTGAGCGTAATACTCGTCGGCCAGGAGCGTCTCAGCGATCTCACCGAGGGTCATTGCCGACGTAGTCGTCCCGGATTGTCGGCGGACCAAATGGTTTTCTCCGATCTCCTCCACGCCAATCTCGCGGAAGGAGCGGACGAGGTTACTCACCAACGAGTACGTTACATAAGCGGCTAACCCAATAGCCATATACATGTCAGACGTGCCAAAAAATACTTCCCCGCGCCACGCAGCGTACAGCCATTAGCAAGCGACAAAGCTGAAGAGCGAAAGGGCGAAAATTTTGGACGTCAGCAGCAAGATGGGGCGGCTCAACAGGTCGCGTACTGATCGGAGTGGCATTGGCCTAAGGTAGGCTGCCCGAACCGAGCACACTCGATTCGGGCAGCGTGAGGGAGGTAGCAGTAATTTACCTTACGGATCACCGACCCGGCACCCCGGATCGGTGATCGCCTACCGTGACCTACACCGCCTTGCGGTACATGCCCTGCGCCATCGCGCCGCCGACCACCATGCCGCCGTCCACATCGTAGCTGGCGCCATTGATGAAACTGGTCTCATCAGAGGCCAAGTAGCGAATCATGCTCGCGATCTCGACCGGGTGACCGGTGCGCGGCGTCGGGATGTGGGGGCGGTCGTTCTTGAGCGCGTCCTCCGGGCCCATGTCGTTGAGGGGCGTCGCGATCTCGCCGGGGCGTACGCCGTTGACGGTGATGTTGGTGCCCTTGAGCGCGTAGGCGGCCGACTTAATAAAGCCGCCGAGGGCGTGCTTGGTCATCGTGTAGACCACGTCGACCGGGGAGACGATGTGCTCGTGGACGCTGGTCACGACGATGATGCGGCCGGGGGTCTCGCGAGGCTTGGCGATCTCGCCGGTGAGGGCCTTGCGGGCCTGCTCGGCAATGGCGTCGAGGGTGCTGGCACCGTCGGCGTCCATGTTGAGCATGTGCTGGGCGGCGCGCTGGCAGGCGAGCACGGCACCGAAGGTGTTGATGTTGAAGAGCTTCGTGAGTTGCTCGAGCTTCAGTTCGGGGAAGGCCGTCATGCCCATGTCGCCGGCGTTGGAGACGAAGATGTCGAGTCCGCCGAGCTTGGCTACCATCGCGTCGACGGCGGCGCCTGCGGAGTTGGGTTGCTCGAGGTCCATGTGCTGGACGTAGGCCTCGCGACCGAAGCTGCGCACGGCCTGGGCGGTGAGCTGGGCGTCGTCTTCGTGGTGGGCCCAGGTGAAGGCGACGTCGCAGCCGGCCTCGGCGAGGGCGAGGGCCGTGTAGCGCCCGATGCCGCTGTCACCGCCGGTAATGATGGCGCGCCGACGGCGCAGCGGGTCGACCCCGCGGGTGCCGGGGGCGCGGTTGGTTTTGAGGAGCTCTTGGAGGGTGGTCACTTCGGACTTCATGGTGAGGGGGTTTGCTTGGGGGTAACCCGGAATGCGGCCGAGTGTGCGCCGCCGACGTGTATTTAATGTTTCATGAGACGTGCGCTCACGACCGAGCCCTCCAACCACTCACGCTGCCCGATCACTACCGCTGCCCGCGCCACGTCGTCCGCGTCCTGCGGCCGGGTCTCTCCGAGCGCACCGTAGAACTGGTATCCAACTTGCGAGACGTACGCCGCACATGCTCGCCACTTGCGCTCGAGCGCCACGTCGTGCGCTCCCCCACCCCATTCGAAGAGCGCCGCTTCGGCCCCAACCGCCGCGAGCGTCCCCACCGGTTTTGCGGAAGCGAGATACCCGTAGTCCCCGCGCCGACGCGCCACGTAAGGCTGATCGTACCACTGCAACCACCGCACGTTAGGCCAGGCCTCCTTGAGTATATCGACTGCCCGGCTGACGACGAGATGGTCGACATGGTTGCCGGCGCAGATGGGATACAGTACCGACGATATTTGGACTTTCGTCAAAACCTGCGTCAGGCGTTCGGCAATCTGCGAGACGACACCCGCCTCTTCTCCCCCTTCGCGAATGCCCGTAAACAGTGCCGCGGCAGATGGGTAGCCTCTGTGTGGCGCTTCCGCAAAACCCCAGTGCTCGACCTCCGCCCCGATAATCCTGCAGGCCTCAACATCTTCGGCCCGCCGCAAGGCCATGTAGTCCACCTCCGCCCCGAACCCCTTGTCCGTCTGGCAGGCCAGCGCAAATCCGTCTGGCCCAGCCACGCTCGCCGTAAACACCGTCGCGATCGTCACCGCCTCGCCTCGCCCAACCAGCTGAGCCAACAGCGCCCCCACCGAAAAAACCGCATCATCGAGATGGGGAGACAAGGCGAGCACCATAGCAGGGCACATTAAAAGTGGCAAGTGAAAATGTTTAGAGCAACTGCGGTGCCACCCGAAATCGACAGGTCAAATCCTGGTCCTCGACCTTTTCGTCGACGGAGATAATCTTCCTCCAGGAGGAGTCGATCGTTTTGCCGATAAGGCCTTTATACACCTCTTCTATTTGTGTGGCGACGACGGGCCAACTGTACTTCTCTTGCACGTCACGCAGCGCATTTTGGGCGAGGCGTTTCCGCAAAACGGGGTCTACCAACAGTCGCTCCGTGAGTTCGACCTGCGCCTCGACGTCTCCCGGCTCGTGTAGCAAACCGTTGCGCTCGTGATCGATCGCATCTACTACCCCCACGGTAGCCGTACTCACGATCGGCAGGCCCGAAGCCATAGCTTCCAGAATCGTATTCGAGAATCCCTCGGCGTAAGTAGGACTCACGAAGATGTCGCCATCCGCATAGCGCACGGGCGATTCGGCGTAGGTCGCGGCCCCAGGAAACGCTACAAGCTCCGACATCCCCAGCGCCTCCGCCTCTGCTCTCGTCTCCGTCATACTCGGCCCAATCCCGCTTACGATGAGCCGCACGTCGTGGCCACGGTCCAACAGCTGCCGCCCCGCGCGCACGAAGTCCACCGAGCCCTTGCGCACATCGACGCGACCGTGATAAAGCAGACGCGCCGGCTGGCCCAAAGCCCCCAGCTCCTGCGCCGGCTTAAACTGATCGGTATTCGTGGCCCCCGGCACGATCGTGAAGCGGCTGGTGGGTGTGCCGTGCTTCTCGATCACCTCATCGCGGAAGGAGTCGCACCCGATCACCAGCGCCCCCGCGTGGTTCAACACCGCATCCATGGCGCGCTGGTGCGTCCGGCAGCAGGCCCCGACCCAGTGCCCGTCGCCACCCTGGATACTCACCACGTTCGGAATGCCCAGCCGCCGACTCACCTCCATTGCTGCCAAACCCGTTGGGTAGCAGTACTGCGCGTGCACCACGTCGAAGGGCGTCTCGGCGTGCAACGCCAGACCTCGCGCTACCATATCGCGCATGTCACGCTCCCAGTCAGCCGGTGGATTTACGCTCCCGAGTTCTTCCCCTACCGAGCGCATACCGACCACCCGCATCCAGGCCTCGTCCGGCGGCGGGCCGCCTCCGTAGACCTCGACGCCAACCGGGTCCTCGCGGTATTGCGAGATCATCGTGACGTGGTGCCCGCGATCGGCGAGGGCCCGGGTCATGTTGCGCGCGTAGACGCTCATGCCGGAGACGGCCGGGAAGTAGCGGCGGGAGAGGAAGAGGATGTTCAAGTAGTGAAGTGTTGAAGGATGAATTATAGAAGGGCTCCCGCGGCCCCCGTTCGACTGGCTCCTGCCAGTGGGGGCACGTGTGGCACCGGCGGGAGCCGGTCGAACGCCACCTAACGCTCTGGTCTGCTGTTGGGGACTGTCTTGTTTAGATACGTAATACTTTGCGGGATAGCCTCATGCGCCCTCGGACTCTCCCGGCTCAATTCGACGCTCACGAGCCGCTGATAGTTGATGTTTGTAAGCGCTTGCAAAAGCGGCGCAATCGGCATGTCACCCTCGTCAAGGGGCTTGTGCAGATGCACGCCTCGGTCCATGCCTTCGATGGCCACGGTGCCTAGCCTTTCGGCAAAACCGTAGACGGCGGCCGCTGGCGCGAGATTGGTTTGGGTAACTTCGGGGAAGGACTCACCGGTCACCCAGACGTGGCCTAGGTCCAGGGCGAGTTTAAGATGTTGGCCCTGGCCGCCGAGGCTGTCGACGAGTTGAAGGTACTGCTGGTTGGTCTCGACGAGCATGCCGGGTTCGGGTTCGAGGGAGAGTTCGCCGTTTTGCCGCAAGGCGTACTCGACGACTTCAGAGAGGCCCTCGCGGAGGTAGCCCCAGGCGTCGGCTTCGGGTACTTCGTCGCGGCGCACGCCGGCCCAGCAACTCACGGTCTCGGCGCCGAGGCGCACCTGGATGTCGATCGCGCGTTTGAGGAAGGCGACGCGACGCGCGCGACCGGAGAGGGTGCGGTTGATGAGGGTCGGTTCGTGTTTTTGGCGCGGGTCGAGCAGGTAGCGGGCACCGGTCTCGATGACGCAGCCGAGGCGGTGGTCGTCGAGTTGTTCGCGGACGAGGTCGGTGCGGCGCTCCCAGTCCGGGGCGAAGGGGTCGAGGTGGTGCCAGTCGAGGGTGAGGGCGATGCCATCGTAGCCCGCGTCGCTGATGAGATCGATGGCGTCGGGGAGGCGGTGGTTGGCGCAGCCGTTGGTGTTGTAGGCGAAGCGGAGCATGGGGTGGGGGGAGATTTTTGGGGCTGGCTTGCTTGGTAGAATGATTTTTTTGTGGGGAAAAGCTTGGGGCATTTCCGGGGTCCGTTGAACCGGCTTCGCTTCGCTGCGCCAGGTCCAACGAACGCCCGGAAATGCGGGTAATGCTTGGGGCTTAGGTAACTGTGGGAGTGTAGCCTGAGGCGATGGCGTACTGGGCGGCGTGGGCGGTGGGTTCGCGGTAGAGAGGGTAGAGGGCGCCGACTTTGGCGTCGAGCGCGGCGGTGTCGAGGTAGACGGGGCCACCGAGGCGAGCCTCAGCATCCGGGCGGAGGATGACGCGGGCGTGGCCGGGGGCGGGGGTGTGTGAGACGAGGTCGTCCTTACCGTCTAGGAGGCGTCGGGCACCACGTTCGCCGAGGCGGTGGTAGCTGCCAAACTCCATCTCGATGCCGGGGACGATAGCTTTGATGGTGCGGACGCCTGTGTCGCCGTGAGGACTAGAGTCGAAGTAGTAGACCTCGTTGATGCCCTCGCCGCGGAGGCCTTTGAGGACTTGGGCGAGGCGGGCGGCTTGGTCGGTTTTGGCGAAAGCCGGCAGAGAAGACAGATCGATGCGCTCGCGCTCGGAGAAGACGGTGTCCGACAGCTCGGCGTAGACGGCCTCGCGACTCATCTGTAGCCAGCGCATCATCATGGCGAGGGCGCGGGGCTCCTCGTGGGCGAGGTCGAGGGCGGCGGTTTGTCGAGTTTCGTAGCCGTCGGGCGCGTGCGGGCCCTTGCGCTCGAAAGTGCTGTGGTAGAAGATTTTGCGGGTGTGGGCCGAGGCGCACTCCAGGACGGCCTTACGCAGGGCAGTGGCGATGTCTGGGTCGGCAGCCTCTCCACAGGCGGTAACGCTGAGCGGAAAGGTCTCCCCGGTGAAAGTGTCGCGGCCCACGGCGTAGACGCTCGCGCAGCCACAGGTTACGCGAGCGAGTTTGGTGGTAACGTGTAGATCCTTGGCGGCGAGCTCATCGACGAGAGCGGCGACTTCCTCGGGAAGTTGGTCGTGCGGGATGACGCGGCCCCGGTCCAGCGCCCTGAAGGAGTCCGCATTGCCGTCGCGCTGCAGCAGTTCGCACAGCCCGTGCAGGAGGGCGCGCTCGAAGGTGTCGCCGGCACCCATGCCGTTCGTGATGGCGGTGGTGAGTTGGTCGGGGTAGTCGGGCAAGTGGTCATTATAGCTAGAGACGAATTCGGCAGGGCACCAGCAGGCAGCGCCGTCGCGTAGGCGGGTCACGGGTACCCAGCGCAACTCGCGTTCGTCGACGCGCTCGGTGCCGGCCTCGAGGGCGAGGGTCATAGGATCGATGACGTTTTCTGCGCCGCGCTTCTCGCGCATCGAAGGATAGGTGCCATGGTCGAGGTCGGCGGCGAGGAAGGCATCGGTGTGGAACTTGTCCTCGCACAACTCCCCGTAGGCGCCGACGAGCGCCTCGGTCTCCGTGGCCCCATAGCCAACGCCGTAGGTGTAGCCGGTCGGCTGGTCGGGCATGAAGGTCGCGTCGAGGATGGGGACGCCGAGTCGGTCGACGCCATCGATGCGAAAGGCGTTGACTTCGCCTGGAGGGAGGGCGGAGCGGTAGAGGTCGAGGGCGGTTTGGAGGGCCTCGGGGCTAGACTTCATGTTTGGGTTTGAAGGTTGGGCGGGGGCGTTGGAGAGGCGCCGTTCGACTGGCTCCAGCCAGTGGCGCCCACGGCCTACAAGCGCCGTTTGGCTCGCTCCGCGAGGGGCGATAGAGAGCTATTGGGAGTGTTTTTCAGGAGTGCTTTTAGCCCTGCTTTTCAGGAGTGCTTTTAGCCCTGCTTTTCAGTGGTGCTCTTAGGCGTGAGGCGGGTGCGAGCAGAGCTCGTCGAACCCCCGCCCTGGAGCGCGTCTAGCGGCACGGCATTGGTGTGGATGCCGGTGGCGAGGAGGTAGTCGATTAGGGCGACGGCCTCGCGGGTGCCGATGCCACGGCCAAATTCGAAGGGGGTGCAGACGTGCTCGAAGTCGTAGGCGCTGAAGACCTCGCGATAATGGAGCAGCTCCGCCTCGGTGAGGGGGATGGCGTAGTGGTAGCCTTTGTGACAGCTTAGGGCGACGGCGGTCTCGGTGGTGGGCGCGAAGTCGATCTTGAGGGCGTCTCCCAGGAAGAGCAGCCTGAGTTGGCGGTCGTAGAGTGCCGTCTGTCCTTCGTAGTGTCCGCCTAACCGCCGCAGCTCCAGGCGATGGTCGAGGCGGTGGAAGTCGTCGATCGGACGGTTCACCTTAAAAGCCTTCGTGTGCTGCAAATCGTCGCGGTGGATAATTAGCTCCGGCGAAAACATCTCCTGTAGCTGCCACAGCGCCCCGTAGCCGTGAGGGTGGCTCGCGCCGAGGGTCTTAATGCCGCCCAGGCTCTCGATCTGCGCCTGCGCCGCCTCGTTGTAATAAGGTGCCGCCTCGTAGGCCACGTTGCCGCCTTCTGCCTCAGATCTTACGATCAGCCAGCCGTGCGAGCCGAGTCCGAGTTGGGGCTCCGTCCAAAAATCCCAGAGGCCCGGCAGCACCTCTCGCCAATAGGTGCGATAATGCCCCTTGGCGGCATCGATGTGGAGGTAGGTGAAGTCCTCCTCCGGCAGGGCATTGCGGACATCCATGCAATTGGCGCAGGCCATCGGCTCGCGGCTGTCGAACCACAAGATCCAGGAGCCACAGTGCGTGCAGGCGTAGTGGGTGAGCATGGGGGGCTTATTTGGTTGTTTGATTATTTGGTTAGTTGGTTGTTTGATTGAGGGGTTGTTTGGTGGCGGCCCCGGCATCCGGAAACGCGTTCTCGAGGAGGTAAGCGAGTCTTAGGTCATCCGAGATGCCGCGTTGTGTAGCACCGCCGTGGCGTACAAGCTGCACAAAGGCTTCGAGCTGCTCTGAAAATGGCCCGCGTTCCTCATCAAAATCGACCTCACCCTTTTTGCCACTCCCCGCATCAGTAAAGCTCAACCGCCCGCCGGCCGTCTGCCCCATCGTGTCCTCAGCCTCGAGCATGCCCTTCGTCCCAATCACCTCTAGCCTGCGCCTCGGTAAAGCTTCTGGTCGGTTATAGCCTACACTATGCACGAGCAGCGCCCCGCCGTTGAGAGCACCGATCAGCACGCCGCCATCGTCGACTTCGTAGTCGTGGGTGGCAGTTTGGTACATCCCTCGCAGGGTCTCGATGCGCTGGCCGGTGATCGTCTCCACGAGGTCGAGCCCGTGAGGAGCGAGGTCGATGACGGCTCCGCCCCCGGCACGGGCCCGGTCGATGCGCCAGTTGTCGGGGGCCGGAGCGCCGCCGCTCGCCGCATCCGGACTCCAATCGTTCGGCACCCAGCAGGCGTAGTCGAGGCGAATTTGGGTGATGCTGCCGAGCTTACCCTCAGCTATCATTTCGCGCATTCGTACGTGTGCCGGGTGGTGTCGCTGGTCGAAGGCCGTTGCATAGGGCACGCCACTGTGTCGTACGGCTTTCGCCAAAACCTCCGCTTCCGCAGCCGTCGGGGCGATGGGTTTTTCGCAGAGGACGGCGATACCGGCTTCGAGGCAGGCGGTGGCCTGCTGGACGTGGAGGTGATTAGGAGTCGCGATGTAGACGGCGTCGGGGCGCTCGGCGGCCAGCAAGGCGTGCAAGTCGACGTGATGGTGTACGCCTTTCGGCAAAACACCTTGCGGCGGTGGCGTAAGGTCACAGACGGCAATAAGATCGACGTCCGGGTTGTCGGCGATGGCCGATAGCATAAAATCGCGCGCTACCCAGCCGAGGCCGATGATGGCGAGGCGCAGCGGTGGCCGTGGCGTTCGACCACTTCCGAGTGGCACCACCGAGGCCCGTGACGTTTGCTGCGGCTTTACCATCGCTCGGGTAGGTCTAGTAGCACACGGTGTCGGTAACACTCGGACAATTCGCTTCTCGGTCAACGTGTCGATCGCCGGCTCGTCCGCTGGCTACGAGCGCGCGCACGTGTTGCGTTTTGGCGAAAGCCTCCAGACCTGCGCAGGCCGAAGCCTCGGAATCCGCCTCGAACTCCTCACGCCAGCCATCGCTCGGCCAGTCGATCTCGCCATCGGCGGTGAGCAAGGGATTGACGCGCAGTTGCTCACGCGACGGACGGAGGTCACGGACGTTGCGCAGCTTGCGGCCCTCTACCCACGCAGCGGCGGTACTCCGCTCGGTAGCCAGGGGGTTGCGGCTTTCGCGAGAGACGTAAGTATAAGCCTGCGAGTGGTCGTCGAGCAGGTCGATGTGCTTCGGGACGTACTGCCGGTAGTCTTGGAGCCTTTCGGCAAAACCCGCCTCGTGTCGATCCCCCCGCGTGTGTACGTGCCCACAGATCGTTGTGCCGCGGTTCGAGGCCATCATTAAGTTGGTCCAGGCCCGCCGTTTGTCCTCAAAGAAGTAGAAGGCATCGTGGCACAAGACCGTGTGCGGCAGACTCGCCTGCTCCGCCGACCAGCCCGGGTACAGCACCGGCGAGCGCTCGATATCCGCGCACACCAGCGGCCCCTTCACCCCAAGGAAATGCCGCGCCAGCCACAGCTTCGACCACACGATGTCCACCCCAACTGCCGCGTAACCTTGTCCCTCCATGTGCCGCAGAAAGTGCCCGATGCCGCAGGCCACCTCCAGCACCGGCCGCGACGGCAGCGCCGCCCGCTCGAGCAGCGACAGGCCACTCTGAAACGTCGGCGAACTCCACCGATGGGCGAAGTAGTCCGCGACGGCGCCGTAGTTGAGCAAGGCCATTGCCTCGCGGAGGGTGATTTCGTCGCGGCGCCGCAGCAGTTCATCAATCGCCGTTTGCGAGGGCGGCTCCGTCGGCGAGAAGCGATCTTGGTCGCGGAGCAGCAGCCGCAGGGCCGCCTCCTCGTCGCCGGCTCGCAGGGCTGCACAGGCGCGCTCGCGTAGGCCTTCCAGCCCCGGTCGCGTACTCTCGACAATCAGGTATGGTATGCCGTCGACCACAGGGTACTCGTCCCGCCCGTCAGTGAGAATATTTGGCGAGGAGACCCGCAGGCCTTCGTCGTAGTGATCGTAGTAGTGCGGCCCAATGAGCGCGTACCCGCCCGGCATCTCGACATGGTGAGAGGTGTCCATGCCGCCCTTGTCGCCGAAGTTAAAGTCACCAAAAGCTAGCTCGCCGTCCATAATCCTGTTTTGGCGAGAAGGTCGGTCTGAAATTCCTTTAGCGGGCCGGCGTGCACGAGGTCCAAATCGTCGAGGATGTCGCGCGTCGAGCACGGCCGCGGCGCGCGTGCGCCACTTGACGTCGAGCACGCGGTCGAGCACGTCCCCGGCGCTGATGGCGCGACCTTCGGGGGTGTCGATGGTCTCGTGGAAGCGAAGCGCCGCGCGTGTATGCTCGGCAAGCGCTTCGGGTAGCTGTGCCAGGGCACGCGCACGACCCGTCGCGATGACGCCTGCTAAATGCTCTCCCAGCAGAATTTCGCCTGCGAAACCGCAGTCCGGCAGCAGGGCGTTGTGCAGGTGGTGCGCCAGACCGGCGAGGAAGGCCACGCCGCGATCTGCACCGTAGCCCTCGGCGGAGAGATAGGCGTAGACGGCCGTGAGGAGGCAGTGTTCGCTGTGAAGTTCGGCCGGGACGAGGACGAGGCGTTGGTAGCCGGGGCGCGTGGCGCCGGCGCGGGGCTGGCGGCAGAGGAGGTCGAGGGCGGGGCGCGTTTGGCTCGCTCTGCGAGTGCGCTCTTCTGTGGGGGCTGAGGGGGCTATAGAGCGCGTTTGGCTCGCTCTGCGAGTGCGCTCTTCTGTGGGGGCTGAGGGGGCCGTTGGGCGCGCTGGCAGAGCCAGTCGAACGCGCCCCCAACGCCCTATCCCTTCGTAAAGCTCTTCGAGCTGAACTGGATGCACAAAATCTCCAGCACTCTCGCGCACCGCCGCCTGCATCAGCCGCACGGCCTCACTTTCCGCAATTTCCGCCGCCGGCCAAAAGCCTTCGTCGCAGCCGGGGAAGAGGATTTGCGCGATGGCCAGGGCACTGATCTCGTCGGCGACCTGGGTCGCGTCTTCACCCTCGAGCAACTCATGCCACGCCCGCCGGAACAGGTTCGTCGCGATCGAGTCGCCGTCGTAGTGTGCGGGGTGTTGCCGCTTCAGGTCCTGGAGGGCAGTAAACAACGCAACCACTAGGCTGTAGCTTCGGAGAGGACGGGCACCTCGGCGTGCGTAGTTTCGGTGGCCGGCTCGACGTCGGCCTTGCCGCTCGTCGCCTCGAGCCACTCGACGAGGATGCGCTGCTGCTCGGGGAAGGCGTGTAGGGGCGGTCTGCCGTCTTGGGTAGCGGGGGCCTTGAAGAAGCAGCCCATTTCCTCCACGACGCCCCCCTGGCCCTTGCGCTGGGCGAGGTCCAGGCAGCGCGCGATCTCGATGGCGAGGGGCGCGGCCAGGATCGAGTCCTTGCAAAGGAAGTTGACCTTGAGCTGCATGCGCTCGGCGATGATGACGGGCTCGGCGCTCCGCGTGGCCATCTCGCCGGCCTTGATGAACTCGACCTCGTTCTCGCCCTTGTTGTCGGGCAGGTCCTTGAAGCGCGACGGAGGCACCGGGTGCATGGCGAAGAGGCGCACGTCGCGCGCGCCGGGCAACGTCCAGCACCGTCTCCACGGAGGGCACGTTGTCGTGCTGGAGGTAGTGTGTTTGGGTCTGGCTGAGGGGCAGTTTACTGTAGACCACCATGCCGTAGGTCGCGTCGTTGATGACCTCGTGACCGTAAGGATAGCGCTCCTGTACGTTGGACAACTGTTGGTCCCACCAGCTATCGGTCTCCATGGCGATCACCACGTCCGCGTCCTGTTCGTTGATGAATGCGACTATCGGGGCGGCGTCACGGTTCTTCATCTTGACGTTGACGATGAGCAGCGATAGGCGTGGATCGCCTTGGGTGGCGTCGGTCACGTCCGGCACACTCTCCCCGACGAGGGTGGTGT
Organism: Lewinellaceae bacterium; assembly: GCA_963837005.1. Taxonomy (GTDB): domain Bacteria; phylum Bacteroidota; class Bacteroidia; order Chitinophagales; family Saprospiraceae; genus CALDTK01. The sequence continues at coordinate 812,228 of CAWIMC010000013.1, read as the reverse complement.
AGTTGATGAGGTAGTAGCCCTGGATGCCGACGCCGGCCACGAGACCGAGCACCAGCAGTCCGTCGTACCAGCGCCAGCGCCGCGTGAGCATCGCGAAGAGCGGGATCGACACCAGCGCCACCCAGAAGAATTGCAACCTCGGGAAGTCGAGGAACTTGAGGTAGCGATTTGGGGTGTCGGTAAGCAGGGACAGCGTCGAGCCGACGGCCACGGCCACGGCAATGATGCTGATGAGGGTGTAGATGAATTTGCGCATGGAGTCCGGGTGGGGGGTGCACTTAGCAGCAACTGAGGTGGGGCGGGGGTGTTCGGTGCCCCGCGGATTGCCCGTGTTGACCAGCTGCCAACTGCGTTATCCCCACGGGAGCGAGCATGCTCTCCTCAAGCCAATTCCGCACCGACGAACGCAACCCTCGCGCCTGCCTTAACCTCGGCGCCACGCGCGACCGCAAACGTCACAACGAACGTCGTCCCGACCCCTACCTCCCCCCGGTAGTCGATCCCGCCCCCGATACTGCCTAGCAGCTTGCGACAGATCGCCAGGCCAATCCCCGAGCCGGGCCGCGTAAGATCGCCGACGCGCTGGAAGGGCTCGAACACTTTATCTCGGTACGCCTCCGAAAGCCCGACGCCATTGTCCGCGACGTGGAGCTGGTGCCCATCGCGCCTAATGCGGACCACGCAGGGTCGGTCATACTCCCGGTGGACGATCGCATTCCGGACCAGGTTCTGCAGCACCTGTACCGCGACCACATGACTAGCGCTTGCCTTACCGAGGACGCCGAACTCGATGGTGGTGCTGCTCTCCATCAGGTCGGCGCTCAAATTGGTCCGCACCTCGCGCAAGACGGCGTCGAGGTCCACCTCGGTCCGCTCGCGCACGAATCCAGCGGAGTTGTAGGCCACGAGGTCATCGAGGACCCGGTTCATGCTGCTCGCACAGTCCTTGATGAACCCGAAGTACTCCGTCGCCTCGGCGCCGAGTTGGTAGCCGTAGCGGCGCTGGATGAGGCCGGCGAAACTCCCGATGCTGCGCAGGGGCGTCTTCATATCGTGAGACGCGACGTGCATGAACTGATTGAGTCCCTCGTTGGCCTGCGCGAGCTGCTCGTAGCGTCGCTCGAGGAGGTCCCTCTGCGCGACGACCTTTTCTACGAGGGCCTCGCGCTGGCGGTGCGCCGGGAGGAGATACCCGTTGATTAACGCGACTAGGATCACGAGCATCATCCCCGTGACGACGATGCTCACGCGCTGCATCCAGGCCAGTTCGTCCGTCAGGAGCGTAGACATCTCGTTCACGACCGCGTCCATCTCCGGGAGGAAGGACTCGATCTCTCCGGAGAGCCTCTTCAGCGCGAGCGCCTCTCCGTTGCGGAGCGCCGGCAGCAGGGTAATTGTACTCTCGATATTCGGGCTCAGCGATTGGAGGTGCCCGTGCCACGGCTTCGGTTTGCCCCCGGGGCTCGGGTCGTCGCCGGCGTCGAGGAGCGTACGGTGGGCGTGCTTCCACTTGGCGGCCACGGCGCTCAGTTCAGCACCCGCGCTTGCGTCGTCGGGATCAGCGGACACGATGTAGGCGTAGGCGAGGAGGCGCTGGCTCAGCATCCGCTGGCGGCCGGCCACGTTGATGATCTCCCCGTCGGTGACGCGCAGATTCAGGATTCCGTGGACGAAGTAGAGCCCGGCGACGATGTTGACGGCTACCACTAAAGCTGCGGCAATCATCACGTGAGTGCGTTGGGGATAGGGCTTGGTCGTTTTGCGGAGCGGCGCCATGACCTACGCGGGGACAAGATTTGTGCCACGGGCTAGTTGGGCACCGCGCTAGGAGCAAGTCCGCGAGGCGTTACGCGGCCGCGGGTGAGGCGTCGAGCGCAAAACGTACCTCACCGTTGCACACTCCGCATACTCGCCTCGGTATACCGCTCCCCGGCCACCGCACCCGCCGGGAAGGCGGCCGTCAGTACCGCCAGGTCCGCGGTGCTGATCGCCAAGTGCTCCGCGGCCAGATTTTCCTTCAGGAACTTGTCCTTCTTCGTTCCCGGGATCGGGACGATATCGTTGCCGCGCGAGAGCACCCAGGCGAGCGCCACCTGCGCAGGCGTCGCGTCGTACTTCTCGGCTATTTGCTTGACCGACTCCACCAATGCCATGTTGCGGTCGAAGTTGGCACCCATGAAGCGTGGGCTACTGTGGCGGTAGTCGTCTTTATCGAGGTCGTCGACGGACTTGATCTCTCCGGTCAGGAAGCCGCGCCCCAGTGGACTGTAGGCGACTAGTCCGACGCCCAACTCGCGACAGGTCTCCAGGACGCCGCCCGCGCCCTCGATGTCGCGCGACCACAGGCTGTATTCGCTCTGCACGGCCGTGATCGGGTGGACGGCATTCGCGCGGCGCAGGGTCTCGGCAGAGACTTCGGAAAGGCCTATGTAGCGCACTTTACCGAGCTCGACGAGGCGCGCCATCGCGCCCACGGTATCTTCGATCGGGACCAAAGGGTCGACGCGGTGGAGGTAGTACAGATCGATGTGCTCGACGCCGAGTCGCTCGAGGCTCGCGTTGCAGGCCTCGCGGACGTACGACGGAGTCCCAGAGATGCCGCGCATGGATTTGTCTTGGTCGCGGACGATGCCAAATTTGGTAGCGAGCGTCACTTGGTCACGCCGCCCCTTGATGGCCTTGCCAACCAGGGTTTCGTTGGTGAAGGGGCCATACATATCGGCGGTGTCCAGGAAGTTGCAGCCCAGTTCCAGCGCTTTGTCGATGACCCGCAGGGAGGCTTCATCAGAGCGGTCTTCCTCACTTCCGTAAAACTCGCTCATCCCCATGCAGCCGAGGCCAATAGCGGAGACGGAAAGTTGGTTGAGTTGGCGGACGTGCATGGCGGTGGGTTGGCTTGGGTACGCCAGGTGAAAGGCTGTCGGGAATGGATGAGTTCGAAGCCGCCCCCACTCGTCCCCGCATTTCCCCCGCTCGTCGAATGCAACGCGGCCGCACGGGTCTACCGTCCTCCATGTTTGTAACACTTCCGGCAGATAAACGTCGGGAGAGAGCCACAAGCCCCGTCCCGATGCGCATACACCTACTCCTCCCACTGCTCCTCTTCGCGTTTTGCGCAAGCGCCCAAACCCTCACCGCTCGCTTCGTCGACCCAGCTTCGGGTGCACCCGTCGAGTTCGTCAACGTGCTGCTGATGAATGCGGCGGACTCTGTTTTTGCGAAAGCGGACCTCTCCGACCTCGATGGGCGCATTACCATCACCGCCGACAGCGGTCGCTACTACCTGGAGGCTACGATGATCGGCTACGGAGACTACACGTCCGAAACGTTCGACCTGAGCGCGGACAAAGACCTGGGAGACGTAGTCTTTGAGGCTTCCGCCAAAACCCTCGCCACCGCGACCGTCACTTACAAAAAGCCCTTCCTCGAGCAGGAGGCCGGCAAGATGATCGTCAACGTCGAGAACTCGATCACGGGCCAGACGGGCTCAGCGATCCAATTGATGCAAAAGGTCCCGGGACTCATCGTCCGGCAGGGCAACGTATCGATGGCGGGTTCGAGTGGCGTGACCATCCTCATCGACGGCAAGCCGACGCGCTACATGGACGTCAACAGCTTACTCAAGGATCTGCCGGCCTCCGACATCTCCAAGATCGAAGTGATCTCGCAGCCGGGGGCCAGCTTTGATGCACAGGGCAACGGGGGTGTCATCAACATCGTGCTGAAGAAGAACGTCCGCCTCGGGACCAACGGCACGGCCACACTCGGCCTCGGTCGCGGTACGTACGACAAGTTCAACAGCAACGTGCAGCTGAGCCACCGCGACGGTCCACTCAACGCTTACGGCTCGGTGGGCTACCGCCGCGGCTCGGGCTTCGACCAACTGCAACTCGACCGCGAGGTAGGCGGCGCGCGCATCGTGCAGGACAACATCGAGCCCTCCTTCCCGAACACGGCCAGCATCCGCGGGGGTGTGGACTACGACCTCACCGAGCGCCACGCCGTGGGCCTGAGCGGTAGCTACCGCCACACCCGCGACGACGCGACGGGGGTCAACCGCTCGCTCGGGTACCGTGGCATCGGGCTCGACGATCCGATCTCCGCCGGGGAGCCACTCTTCGACTTACGCACCGCCAACCGAAACGACCAGCGCCGCATCAACATGGGTGCCGACGCCTACTACCGTTTCAAGATCGATACGTCGGGCCGCAAGCTCGAGGCCGATTTTAGCTACGGGTCGTTTGATAGGAATGGGCTGCTGAGCACACTACCGCAAATCATCAGTGGCGACTTCGGCAGCCCCATCGACGACATCCGCAACACGGAAAAAGGCTTTACACGAGTGATGGCCGGGCAGGGGGACTACACGCAGCCTATCTCTCTAACAGGCGCAGATCGCAGCCTGAGCCTCAAGACCGGTGTCAAGTACTCTTATGCCGACGTGGATGCCGACCTCCTCGCCGAGCGCCGCCCGATGGCCTCCGAGCGCGAGTACGTCAACGCCCCAGGCCTCACCAACCGCTTTCTCTACCGCGAGGGTATCGCGGCGGGCTATGTGTCGGCCGATGCGAAATTCGGCGAGGTGACCCTTAACGCGGGCCTGCGCTACGAGCGAACCCTGGTGGACGGCGAGAACGTGACGACCGACTCCAGTTTCACGCGCGACTACGACGGCTTCTTCCCGAGTTTTGGCGTAAGCCTCCCCGTCAAGGGCAAGATCGGCGCAAACCTGGCCTATAGCTACCGCCTCGATCGCCCGAACTACACCTCGCTCAATCCCTTCGTGCGCTTCATGGACCCGCTCACCGTGCAGCGCGGCAACACGATGCTGCGGCCGGAATATTCGCACAATGCACAGTTCGGGCTCACCTACGAGGGCCAGCCCTTCTTCCGGCTCGCCTACTCCCGCACGACGGACGTGATCTCGCTGGTGACGGAGCAAAACCCCGTTACCAAAATCACCGAGGGCTATAATCGCAACTTGGATACGTACACGCGCTACGGTGGACACCTCTTTGCGCCTTTAAGCTTTATCCCGAAGACAGATGGCTACTTCGGGGGCATGGTCTATTACAACCTGTATGAGTCGGAATTTTTGGGTGGGCAATTTGACCAAGGCTCGTGGAACTTTACCGGTTTCGCCAACGCAACGGTCGAGCTTCCGCTAAAACTCAAGGCCGAGTTGAATTTTTGGATTCAGACCGGTGGCCAGGAAGGCATCCTCCAAAACGGCACGATCTACGGGTCGAGCATCGGCGTCGAGCGTAAACTCATGGACGATCAATTAACGCTCGGCGTCAGTTGGGACAATCCAGTTTTTAATCCTTACGACGGTCGCATTCGCTACCAGGATCAGCGCATGAACATCGTCAATACCTGGGAGACGAATATTGTCATGTTGAACGTGACGTACAAATTTGGGAATCGGCACCTGAAGGGGCGGGAAAGAAGAGAGAGTGCAGGCGGGGAGGTGATGAGGCGGGCAGAGTAGCGCCTGCGGCACCAATTCTCGATTTCGGATTACCAATTTTAAGGGCTGCCGCGGGGGTGTTGGGGCGACAGGCTTCTGCGCTTTTTGAGTTTCAAAAGTAAAGCGGATTTTCCGAGGGGGCGCTGTCTCAAAACGCGTTGTACCCCCCCGCCTCCCTTATTTCGATTTCGGCCCCCGAACCGCTTCGCGGCTCCGCGGCCGAAATCGAAACAAGGGGGGAGGCGAGCGTCTCGGCTCGCTGCGCTCGGGGGGCCTGCGGCGCTCGCGACACCGGTGCACAAGGCCGGTGCACGGGGGCCGGTGCACGGGGGCCGGTGCACGGGGGCCGGTGCACAAGGCGGGTGCACAGGGCGGTGCACAAGGCCGGTGCACGGGGGCGTTCGCCTCCCCCCTTGTTCTGGCGAGCCCGCGCAGGACGCGGAGCGGCCACAGCGGGCTCGACAGAATAAGGGGGGCCGGGGGGGTTACAATACGATGACACCGCCAAACCATCGCTTCCTGCTTAAGGAGTAGGCCCAAACCACCACCTTAATTTCTAAACCTCAATCAGCGCAAGTTGCCTTTTCGAATTGCCTCGACTACACGCAAGGTCTCTGCACTAAGCGAAGTTGACTTTGCGTAACCGCAGGCTCTAGGCATTCTGTAGGCCACCGATGCGTCCTCCATGTTGAGGCTGTGCCAAGGCCTTGATCGCAACTCCGCCGAGCCCCGTCCCTATCGCTGCCGCCAACTCTCGACGCGGAAGTTTACGTCTGCGTTTTTAGGTAGGCGCTCTAGCAGTTCTTCGCCGATGGCGAGCGCAGGGGTGAGGACGCCGCCGTCGCGGTTTTGGCCGCGGGTGAGGGCGAGGGCCACGGCACTCTCGGCGAGCATGCGGGACGTGCAGCCGTAGCCGGGGTCGCGCTTGCCGGTCACGGCGGTGCGGAGGGTTTTGCCGGAAGGCGTACGGCCGAAGAACTTGATCTTGAAGAAGCCATCCTCCCGCTCCTGCGCCGACGGACCGCTACCGGGTTTTGGCGCAAGCCCTCTAATGGCCTGGCCGAGCACGCCCGTGTTGCCTACCACACCGATGCCGAGGGCCGTGACCGCTGCGGTGAGTCTGCCGCCGAGGTCCTGACCAGTGGCCGTCGCCTCGGAGTAACAAAAGTTTTTGCCGAACGGAAAGCCCGCCAGCGCGTGCGAGCGGCGGACGATGCGCGTGTTGATGCCCGCCATGACGAAGGGCGCGGTGTAGGTGTTGAAGCTTTCGCTAAAACGCGCCTCGCGCTGTTCGTTAGAGTCGCAGTCGCCGTCCGGCGCGGGAAGGTTGAGGGAATAGGGGTCGAGAAGGATGCTGGCGACCTTGTCGGACTGTGCGGCTTCCGCCAAAACATTGTCGAGGCTCGCGAAGGTCCCACCTGAGAAACCGCCCTTGGCCGCGGAGACGATCATCTCGACGCTTTCGCAAAACTCCCCGTGGGTGGCCTTGGCCTCAGTCTGATGGTGAAGCACGCCGATGTCGGACGGGATCGAGTCGAACCCACAGGAGTGCACGATGCGGACGCCCCACTCGCGAGCGCGGTCGTGGTGGGCCTCGATCATGCGGCGCATCCAGGGCACCTCCCCGGAGAGGTCACAGTAGTCGGTGCGGGTTTTGACGCAAGTCGCCACCAAGAGGGAGCCGTGCAGCGCATACGGGCCAACGGTGGTGAGGACGACCTCGGTCTGCTCGCACAGGGCGGTGAGGCTATCGGCGTCGTGGCTGTCGGCCACGAGGAGGTCGACGCCGTGGATGTCGAGTTCATCGCGGGTCTGCTCGAGCTTGCTGCGATCGCGGCCGGCCATGGCCCAAATGATGCCGTGGGTTTGGTCGCGACCGGGTGGGTAGGCTTCGTAGAGGTAAGCGGCGACGAGGCGACCGGTAAAGCCGGTGGCACCGAGAACGGTGATGTGGTAGGGGCGGGACATGGTAGAGATATGCGTTGGGGCGGGGGGATTGTTCAGGCGCGAGATCGTCGCGAGATCCTGGGCGCGGTACCCGCTCCGCGCACGGGAGACATCCTCGCCGGAGTGGACGTTGGGTCCCCCACTGACAAACGCGGGGCGTAAAAGGCTAACCGCCCCTATGTATTCACCTATCCCTACGCTGGCTAGTTCGCTAACCGTAACATGGCTCTTTTCGATTTCTAGATTCTTGTGCGCTACTGCATCTTCACACCTCCCACAGCACCCTCCCCGCAACTCTCACCCGCGAGGAGCATACGCTGTTAAACCCTCAATGCTCCACCCCCACACCGAGCTTCGCCACATCAGCCCCGTCGTCGGCTACGGCGTCTTCGCCACCCAATTCATCCCCGCTGGGACCATTACCTACGTCAAGGACACCCTCGAGGTCATCGTCTCCCCGGCCGACTACACCCGCCACAACGACGCCGTCCGCGCCGCGGTCGACAAGTACTCCTACATCGACGAACACGGCAACCGCATCGTCAGCTGGGACTTCGCCAAGTACGTCAACCACTCCTGCGACGCCAACACGATGTCGACCGGCTACGGCTTCGAGGTCGCCCTGCGCGACATCGCCCCCGGCGAACAGATCACCGACGAGTACGGCATCTTCAACCTCGAAGAGGAGATGCAGCTGTACTGCGGGTGCCACAACTGCCGCGGGCACATCCGCCCCGACGACTTCGACCGCTACTACGAGGACTGGGATGCACGCATACGAAAGGCCCTCCCTAGCCTGCAGAACGTAGACCAACCGCTGATGCCCTTCGTCGACGACGAGACCAGGGCGCGGCTAGACCAGTACCTCGCCAATCCAGAGTCGTACCGGAGCGTATACGCGCTGCGGTTTCGGGAGGCCGGGGTGAAGGTGTGAGCGGACAAGGGTTTCAACACAAATCGTGTTACCTTCGACGTGCCGTGGAAGTTCTCTACGTGATTTCCACTAGCTGCGTGGACACATGGACATGCTCGCACGTGCCCAACCGCCCCCGCCACCCCCTACCTTCACCAAGCCATGTCGGAATTCGTCGTCTCAGCCCGTAAGTACCGCCCCACTCGTTTCGATGATGTCGTCGGGCAAAGTCACGTGTCTGAGACGCTCAAAAATGCCTTGCGGCAAAACCGCCTCGCGCACGCTTTCCTGTTCTGCGGCCCGCGCGGCGTCGGCAAAACCACCAACGCCCGCATCCTCGCCAAGGTCCTCAATTGCCTCAACGTCTCAGACGACTTCGAGCCTTGCAATACCTGCTCCAACTGCGTCGCTTTTAACCAGAACGCGAGCTTCAATATCTTCGAGCTCGACGGGGCCTCCAACAACAAGGTAGAGAGCATGCACCAGCTCATGGAGCAGGTGCGCATCCCGCCCCAGACCGGGCGCAAGAAGGTCTACATCATCGATGAGGTCCACATGCTGTCGTCGGCGGCGTTCAACGCCTTTCTCAAAACCCTCGAGGAGCCGCCCGACTACGCCATCTTCATCCTCGCCACCACCGAGAAGCACAAGATCCTTCCGACGATCCTGAGCCGCTGCCAGGTGTACGACTTTCACCGCATCCGCCCGGCGGACATGGTCGCGCACCTGCGCAAGATCTGCACCGAAGAAGACATTGCCACCGAGGACGAAGCCTTGCACCTCGTCGCCGAAAAGGCCGACGGAGCGCTCCGCGATGCCCTCTCGATCTTCGACCGGCTGGTGAGTTCGTCGCGCGACAGCACGCTCACCTACGCGCATGCGGCGACGCAGCTCAACGTGCTCGACCACGCCACCTTCTTCGAGGTCACCGATGCACTCCTCCGCGAGGACGTCGGCCAGCTCTACCTCACCTTCGACGAAGTCTTGCGCAACGGTTTCGAGCCCGAGCCCTTCCTCGGCGGTTTGGCGCAGCACCTGCGGCAGCTCTTCGTGTGCAAGAGTCCGCAGACCCTCAAGCTGTTGGAAGTGAGCGACAGCTTGCGGCAGCGCTACGCTGCGCAAGCGAGTTTGTGCGGACTCCCCTTCCTCGTCAACGCCCTCAACTTAGCTGCGGAGTGCGATTTCCGCCTGCGCCTCGCCGCCCAAAAGAGGCTCCACGTCGAACTTTACCTCGTCAAGATGGCGTACGCCGCGCGGACGGTGGCGCGGGAGTACGTGGCGAGTGGGCAGTTGCCAGTCGACAGTTCTCAGTTCTCCCTCCCGGTGCAGGGTGCCCAAGCGCCCGGAGGGAATGCAGGAGAGGGGAGGGCGGCGGCTTCCGCCAAAACCGTTGGTGCGCCGGTCGACGCTGGAGCTTCCGGGCAGCTGGCCTCGCCTGTAGCTTTTGCGCCTGCTCAGGCGCTGCCAGCGGCCCCCACGACACCTGTGGCGGTAGTTGCTGCGACAGTAGCAGCACCGCTTGCCACCGCGTTAGAAGAGCCCACGACAACCGAGGCTCCTCAGCCCGCTGCGCCCCAGAGCGCAAGCCCCGTCCAGCCCCTCGAAGACGCCCCAGCGCCGCACACTCCCCACAAGGCTCCCCGAACCGCCCAACGCTCGGCAGTTTTGGCGGCAGCCGCCCTCCCGTCCATCTCCTTCGACGACGATGACGACGGGCCGGTAGCCGTGGCGCGAGTCACCGCCAAGTCGCTCACCATCAAGCAACTTCAGGCCGAGTGGCTAGCTCTCGCCGAAGGCCAGCCGCAACGCATCCGCACCGTGATGCGCCGCGCCAAGCTGCACTACTCCTGTCCCGAACTCATCGTGCGCGTCGGTAGTCTCTTGGCCCTCAACATCCTCAAAACCGAGGCTCAGAACATCCGCGACATCAAGCAGACGCTCCACTGCGACGAACTGGACATCCTCTACGACTACGACGAGTCCCTAGCCCCCGTCGAGGAGGTCAAGGTGAAGCCAGCCGGGCCACGCGAGCAATACCAACTGTTGATGGGCATCAATCCGGAAGTGGACAGCCTGCGAAAGCGGCTGGGTTTGAAATACGAGGGATAATGTAGGGGATGGCCTTTGGCCTGAAGGGGTGGCTTTGCCTGGAAGGGCACGAGCTGAAAAAACTGTACGCACGATTAGCGCTGGTCTGCGCGAGGTCAGCTCCGCACCTACGCAGGCCAGCGCACATCTATTGGCCGTTCGTCCATTTTGGGTGGTGGTCCCACCTATCGCGGGCTCTCCGCCGCACTCAACGCTCAGCTCTTGCTCAAATTTTACAATTTAACACCGATAGGTCGCTAGTGAACCGACGATTACACTGCATCTTTAGCCCTTCACCAAATCTACCGATACAATGTCCAACACGATCCAGGCGAAAGCCACCACCTACCCCAAGCCTCACTTCCGCGAGCAATACGAGAATTTCATCGGCGGGGAGTGGGTCGCGCCGACCAATGGTGAATACTTCGACAACGTAAGCCCGGTCGACGGGAAGTCCTTCACACGCATCCCGCGCTCGACGAAGGAAGACGTTGACAAGGCGATAGATGCCGCCTGGGCTGCCGCCAAAACCTGGAACGTGACCTCCGCCACGGAGCGCTCCAATATCCTCATCAAGATTGCGCAAGTCGTGGAGGACAACCTGGAAGTTTTGGCGAAAGCCGAAACCTGGGACAACGGCAAGGCCGTCCGCGAGACGATGGCCGCCGACCTCCCGCTCGTCATCGACCACTTCCGCTACTTCGCCGGCGTCATCCGCGCCGAGGAAGGTTCGGTGGCCGAGATCGACGCCAACACCGTCTGCGTCAATGTTTGGGAGCCGCTCGGCGTCGTCGGCCAGATCATCCCGTGGAACTTCCCCATTCTCATGGCCACGTGGAAGCTCGCACCCGCGCTGGCGGCCGGGAACTGCGTCGTGATCAAGCCCGCCGAGCAGACGCCCGTCGGTATCCTGCTGCTGATGGAACTCCTGGATGGGGTTTTGCCGAAAGGCGTCATCAACGTCGTCAATGGCTTCGGTGTCGAAGCTGGCAAGCCGCTCGCCTCGAGTCCGCGCATCAACAAGATCGCCTTCACCGGCGAGACGACCACCGGGCAGCTCATCATGCAGTACGCCTCGAAGAACATCATCCCCGTCACCCTCGAGCTCGGGGGCAAGTCGCCGAACGTGTTCTTCTCGAGCATCATGGAGGCCGACGACGAGTTCTTCGACAAGTGTCTCGAAGGGGCCGTCATGTTTGCGCTCAACCAGGGCGAGGTCTGCACCTGCCCGAGCCGCATGCTGGTCCAGGAGGACATCTACGATAAGTTCATCGAGCGCGTCATCGAGCGCGTCGAGGCCATCAAGCTCGGTCACCCGCTCGACCCAGCCACGATGATGGGCGCGCAGGCCAGCAACGACCAGTACGAGAAGATCCTCAAGTACATCGACCTCGGCAAGGACGAGGGTTGCGAGGTGCTCACGGGCGGCAAGGCGGCCTACAACGAAGGTCTCGAGGGCGGCTACTACATCGAGCCCACCGTGCTCAAGGGCAACAACAAGATGCGCGTCTTCCAGGAGGAGATCTTCGGGCCGGTGCTCTGCGTGACGACCTTTAAGGACGAGGCCGAGGCCATCGAAATCGCAAACGACACGCTCTACGGCCTCGGGGCCGGGGTTTGGACGCGCGACATGCACCAGGCCTACCGCATCCCGCGGGCGATTCAGGCCGGTCGGGTGTGGGTGAATTGCTACCACCTCTACCCCGCACACGCGCCGTTCGGGGGCTATAAGAAGTCGGGCATCGGGCGGGAGAACCACAAGATGATGCTGGATCACTACCGGCAGACGAAGAACATGCTCATCTCTTATGATAAGAAGGCGATGGGGTTCTTTTAGAGTTGTGGGTTGAGGAGTTGAGAGGCTGTGCGAGCGGTCCCGCACTCGGCTCTACCAGACTTTTCACGTCTAACTTATGCCTAGGCTGGCCCGCTCCCGCACGTGGAGTAGGCCAGCCTTCATTTTTTGACGGCTTTCGCCAAAACTTCAATTCAGCATGATTACTGATCCTATGCCCACGCGCACGCCTCGCCGCGATGCCGATGCCGCGCCCCAAGTCGCCATTACCGATGCGGCCGCCGCCATCGTCGATAAGCTGCGCGCCGAGCACGGGCCGCTCATCTTCCACCAGTCGGGGGGCTGCTGCGACGGCTCGGCGCCGATGTGTTTTCCGGAAGGGGACCTGTATATCGACGACGACAATGACGTGCTGCTGGGGGAGGTGCACGGCTGCCCCTACTATATGTCGAGTTTTCAGTACGAGTACTGGCAGCACACGCATTTGACTATCGACGTGACGGAGGGCAGGGGTGCTAGCTTCTCGCTGGAGATACCGCTGGGGTTGAGGTTCGTGGTGGAGAGTCGGGTGCTCTAGGGCGCCGTTCGACTGCCTCCGGGCAGTAGCGCCACTGCCTGAAATGCGCCTCTGCCTGTTGAGGTTTAATTTTTAAACCTCACGTTCGCCAGAAGCACTGAAGTGCTTGCTGGCCCACATGCAGACCTCCGGCCTGCCGACGGGCCCGTCACGCGTCTCGGCAGGCCGGAGGTCTGCATGTGGGCCAGCCCGGGCTTCAGCCCGGCTGTCTTCAATCAACCCATCAGTTTTGGCGAAAGCTGTATCCCCTACCGGCCTCGGTTAACAGCCCGTAAACAGCATTTTGCCCATAACTAAACCATATGTATATAAACGTCGCATTGGTCAATAATTATGCTAAGTCTATCTCCAATTAAACCCCATTCCAATCACCTAATTATCCCTTTACAATGCCATAACCATCCTCCGTCACCTTCGCCGCACATCTGAACCAAAAATCCCCTCAGGTATGCGAAACTTCCAACTCTTCCTCACCCTCGGCCTAACGGCAGCCTCCGGGCTCGCCGCACAGGGCCAGACGATCTTCCAGGAGAAGATCACCATGCCGAAAGGCTTCATCCCGGACTCGATCCTGATGCCGCCGAGCCCGCTCACGACGCAGGTGCTCTTCGTCGGCGGCGCCGACATCGTCCAGGCCCCCGGCGCCTACGGCAACCCCGCCGGCCCGGCCCTCGCCAAGGAGTGGCACGACTTCATCGGCTTCACGCCCGACACCGACTCCGACGACCTCGGGTGGGTGTCGGTCAACCACGAGATGATCTACCGCGACGACCACCTCGGCGACGGCGGCGGGATGACGGTCTTCAAGGTCCGCCGCACCGCCGACGGACAGCTCGAGGTCGTCGACCAGCAACTCGAGGACGGGCGCGCCGGCAAGTACTTCGGCGTCGACTTCGTCAACACCGTCGGCGAGACCGGCATGAACTGCGGCGGCATCTCCAGCATGGTTGACGGTCGCATCTGGACTGCCGAGGAGTGGTTCCGCACGTCGAACACGAGCATCAACACCGGCAACACCGGCAGCAGCTCCTTCCCGCTCACCGTCGGCAGCCGAGCCAACCAGGGCGTCCGCGACACGAGTGACTTCACGATCGACGCGCCCGAGTTCCCCGAGTTCGACGGCATGACGCTCAAGAAGTACCAGAATTTCAACTGGATGGTCGAGATCGACCCCCGCGAGGCGAAGGCCATCCGCAAGCAGTACAACTGGGGCCGCCAGCCTTTCGAGGGCGGCGCCATCGCTCCCGGCAATGAGTACGTCTTCCTGGGTCCCGACGCTACGCCGGGCTTCTTCGGGCTCTTCATCGCCAAGACCCCTGGAGACTTCACCGAGGGAACGCTGTTTGCCTACAAGCACGACAAGGAAGGCTACAACTGGACCCCGATCTGGGAGACGGACGACCTCCTCAACCAGCCCGAGGCTGCCGCACGTAAAGGTGCGACGATGTTCAACCGCATCGAGTGGGTCGCCATCGACCCCAACGACGGTGCTGTGTACTTCACCGAGACAGGCCGCGACCGTCCCGGACGCGGCTTCGCGCAGGGCCTAGCCCTAGGCGCTACGGAAAACCCAGCCCACCTAGCCCGCGCGCAAGCCCTCGGACTCTCCAGCTCGACCGACAGCAACTACCCCGACTACTACGGCCGGATCTGGAAGTACGACCCCGCCAAGGACACCCTGTTCGTATTCCTCGAGGGCGGACCGGACTTCGACGCTAGCCCATCGGAGGAGGACTACCCCGCCGTGCACCTGTCCAACCCTGACGGCCTCAACGTGATGCAGCTCGACGGTCGCTCGTTCATGGTCATCAACGAAGACCTCAACGGCCGCTCGTTCGGGCGCGTGCCTGCCGGCGTGAGCAACTCCACCTGCGAGGTGTTCCTCCTCGACCTCGCCATCGAGAAGCCGACCCTCGATGACCTCATCCGCCTCACGGCCGTGCCCCGCGGTGCCGAGGTGACGGGCGCCTGCCCCACGCCCGACGGGAAGAGCCTCCTGCTTAACGTCCAGCACCCGAACACGAGTAATCCCTTTCCTTACAACCACTCGCTCACCTTCGCGATCCACGGTTTCGACAAGGTGCGCGTCCCGGCCAAGCCCGCTAAGGGAGCTCAAAACACGCCGCAGGTCCCGGTGTCGGACGTCGCTGAGACGGTCGGCTTCTCGCTTTACCCCAATCCCGCCACGCGCATCGTCGAACTCAACGGCACCCACGACGTGGCGGTGTACAACGCGGCTACCGGGCAGCGGCTCATCGTCCGCCAGCAGGTCAGCCGTCTCGACGTGAGCGAACTCGCCGCCGGTGCCTACCTCGTTACCAACGAGGAAGGCAAGACTATTCGACTCGTCGTCCAGTAGGCCTCCCCGCCCCATCACTAGTGTCATGCTGATACCCTGGGCCGCCGCACTCACTCCACGGGGGTGGCGTGTCGGCGGCCCTCATTTATTTAATCGATTATCCTTACCCCTATGCTCCGAGGACTCCTCTCCGATACCTGTGTCGTGGCCGGGCTGCTGCTCGCCGTCCGACTGACGGTCCCGCTCCCGCATACCGTGCAATTGCCCACGCGCCCGACCCTCGCCGAGGAGGCCCTCGCCGCGGTGCGCGCCGACTACTTCGCAGGTCTCGCGGAGCTTTCGGCTGCCGTGGAGACTTACGGCACCGCCGCAACGGTCGCCGTCGCGGATGACGCCGTGACGGCCACTGAATTAGACGGCTTGCGCCAAAACCACCGGTCCGCCCGCCGCGCCTACAAGAGGGTCGAGTGGCTGCTATCCCACCGCGACGAGGCCACCGTCAAGAGCCATATCAACGGCGCTCCACTGCCGACGGTGGTGCAGAAGGTACCGGAGGTCATCGTCATCGAGCCGGCGGGCCTCCAGCCGCTCGAGGAGTTGGTGTACGAGGAGTCTCTCGATTCGGCTTCCGCCAAAACCCTCGACGCGCTCGCCGACGAAATGGCGGTGGCGTTGCGCAGGACGGTCAAGTTCCAGCGCGCCGAGCGCTTTACGCACGCGCAGGTTTGGGGTGCGGCCCGCTACGGCGTGGTCCGGATTTTTACGATGGGCGTCACGGGCTTCGACACGCCGGCCTCCGGTGAGTCCCTCGCCGAAGGCGCCGTGGCGCTCGCGGGCATCGCCGCCGGCATCGCGCCCTACTACCCCATGCTCGCCGACAGCCTCGCCGCCCCACTCAGGACGAGTTTTGCCGAAGGGCAGACCCTCCTGCTCGCCGCGGACTTCGACGCCTTCGACCGCGTCGAGTTTTACCGTAAGGTGGTCGCCCCGCTCTACCGCCAGCTGTACGCCGCGCAGCGCGCCCTCGGCGTCGAGACCCCCGGCGAGGTCGACGCCCAGCCCACGCACCAGAACTACGCCTCGCGCGACCTCTTCGCGGACGACTTCCTAAACGACTTCGTGTTCGCGAGCCAGCCGGAGGTCGACACGCTGTTTTCGCGAAAGCGGGACCTCGGCAAGCGCCTCTTCCACGAAGTGAAGCTCTCGCGTACCCAAACCCTCTCCTGCGCCTCCTGCCACCGCCCCGAACTCGCCTTCACGGACGGCGAGACCAAGAGCATCGGCTCGGACGGGAAGGCTGTCCGCCGCAACGCCCCGACGCTGGTCGGGGCCGTCTTCGCGGAGCGCTACTTCGCCGACCTGCGCGAGCCGGCCCTCGCGCGCCAGATCCGCCACGTCATCCAGGACGAGCACGAGTTCGACATGGACTACCTCGAGCTCGTCGCCCTGCTCGAAGCCGATCCGAGCTACCGCCGCGACTTCGCCGCCGCCTACGCCGACGTGGACAGCGTCTACCGCCTCAGCGCTTACAGCCTCGGCGACGCCCTGGCCAGCTACGTGCGGACGCTCCACAGCAACGCCTCCCCGGTAGACCGCTACCTCCGCGGCGAGACCGACGCCCTGGCGCCGGACGTGCGTCGCGGCATGAACCTCTTCATGGGCAAGGCCGTGTGCGCCACCTGCCACTTCGCACCCACGTGGTCGGGCCTCGTGCCGCCCTACTACCGCGAGTCCGAATCGGAGGTGTTGGGCGTACCGTCCGTGTGGCCGCTGCCCGCGGGTTTGGAGGCTTCCGCCAAAACCGCTTACCTCGATCCCGACGCCGGGCGCATCACCTCGGGTCGCCCGCAGGACAATGCCCCCTTCTACGCCTTCAGCTTCAAGACCCCCACGGTGCGCAACGCCGCGCTCACGGCACCCTACATGCACAACGGCGCCATGAAGACCCTCGCGGAAGTCGTGGAGTTCTACAAACTCGGCGGCGGCGCGGGCGTCGGGTTGGACGTGCCGCACCAGACGCTGCCGTTCGACAATCTCGAGCTGGACGCGGGCGAGATCGCGGATTTGGTGGCGTTTATGGAGGCGCTGACCGACAAGGAGTAGGTTGTTTGGTTGGGCGGCTGTTTGGTTGTTTGGTTGGGCGGCTGTTTGGTTGGTGTAAGTAGAGCGCGACTCTACGCGGCAGCGAACCAAACAATCATCCATCAAACAACCAAAAGCCCCAGGCCCAGCCTACCGCATCCGCGTCCAATACACGAATACCGCCGTGGTCATCGGCCTCTCCGCGGTACGTCTCGTCCCAACCCGCGGCCGTGTCGCCCGGAGTGACGTCCTCGGCGACGAAGAGTTGCTCGCCCCAGCGTTCGAAGACCTGTAGCTCCTCGATGACGCTGCCTTCGTCCGCGACCTAGACCGTAAAGCCATCGTTGAGGCCATCGCCGTGCGGACTGAAGGCCGTCGGTGCCCAGAGACTGCGGTCGACGAGCACCAGGACTAACGCTTCCGTGCGGGCTTTACAACCGTCATCCCCCCCCCCTACAGCACCTCCGCGTCGTACACCTTCACCGTCGTCCACTTGTCTTCGTTGCCCTCTACAAAGGCGAGGTGCACCGGGTCGATCTGGTACGCGTCGTGTCCGGCCACGTCGTCAAACCACAGCACCAGCATATAGTCGAAGGAGTTGTCGACCACCCCACGACTCGGCGTCGCGGCGGCGGGCCCCACGAGCACGCGCCGTACGCTCGGCGCGTCCTCGAGACTTTTCAAAGCATCGACAAATCGAGTGCGTGCGGCGGCGTCGAGGTCCGGCTTTAGCCAGAAGTAGACCGTGTGGGCGAGGCCAGGATATTGTGAAGCGTCGTCGAGAGCGGCGGGCATGTCGGTAGCGAGGTTTGGGTCAGGTTCAGGCATCGGCGTAGTGTCCGGCGAGGCGCAGCCGAGCGTACCGGCTAGCGCGAGCATGAGGGACAAAAGCACTGTAGAATGGCGGGGACGAGTCATGTGGAGGGCAATAGCTTGGGGCAGGCAAGGTAGCCAACGGGTTCCTCGCTCACGCTCCGCGTTCACCAACTGGCTCCTGCGCCACCGCCACCGCTGCTCCCGCCCCCGCCCGAACGACTACCGCCGCCCCCGCCCGAGAAGCTACTGCCGCCGCCGCCGCTATTGCGCTGCTTCTGCGGGATGCGCTTGAGTTCCTCCCGCTCGTACGCGCAGGACCTGCACCTCGAAGTCTCGAGCTTGGAACCGCCCGAGCTATAGGTCGCGGCCTTGATAATCTTCGTGTGCTCCAGCTTGTAGGTCTGGTATTGACACTCCGGACACCGCTCGTACGCCGTCCACCACGCCCCGTAGCGCAGCAGCTGAACGTGCTTCCGGGAGGGCGTCGCCCAAACGTCCCACTCGGCGGACTCGACCTCCTGCTCCGTGAGGCTCCCCTGGTTCAGAAACGGGATCTCGTCGTACTCGCTCAGCATCGTCATCGCCTCCTTGGTCTCGGGGTGAAAGCGCGGCGCGCACCGCAGCCGCTTCAACCAACGTCCGATGAAAGGTCGGATCAGTACGTACGGAAGCGGAAACAGGACGGCGTAAAACCAGGAGTAGCCGCGTTTTACCCGCACGTACTTATCGTAAAGCGAGATTTTGTCTTTATGGACGAAGAGCAACCACCCCCCGAGCACGGCGTGAAAGAGGCCGTTTAAAGTGAGGTAAACGAGCAGCCAGCCCGGCAGCCCACTAGCTGCTCTTTCGGGGGCTTGCTGTGCACGCCGTGGCGCGACGTAGGCCGGCTCTGTCGTCTCGCCGCGCAGTCCCGCCCGCGTCACCCCGTCGATGCCGCGCACGAGCGCCAGCACGGCCGGCCCCGTCTGTCCGGCTTGCATCCGCGGCACGAACTCCCGGTCCAGTAAGCGCTTAGCCTGCAAGTCCGTGAGGTAGCCCTCCAGCCCGTAGCCCGTCTCGATCTCGGCGCGGCGTTGGTCGAGGACCAGCAGGACCAGAAAGCCGAAGTCCGTCCCGGCGTACCCGAGTTGCTGGCGCTCGAAGAGTTCGACGGCGAAGTCTTTCGGGACGGCGGCCCCGATGCTCGGTAGCACGAAGACGCCCCCCTGCGCCGTGGTCTCCTCGTCGAGGGCGTTGAGCAGCGCGCTAAGTTCAGGTCCCGCCCCGGCGAGCTCACCCCCGGGATCGAAGACGAAGCCATTCATCTCCGCGACGGTCGGGATGTCGTCTACCGCGTAGACGATCTGGGCGAGGAGGCTTTCGCCAAAACCTACGACCAGGAGGCAAGCCAGGAGCAGTCGGGTGCGCATGGCGGCGAAGATCGGGGTGGGACATCGAGACGCGGCAACAGTTGAAGACCGCGTATGGGTGCTTCACGTCCTCCACTATCCTACGACTTCCTCAACTCCGTCTGAAACCAGCCCTCCGTAATGACGACGGTGTCGGGGTCTGGATACCTCGTGGTGCTGAAACACAGTTCGTCTTTGAACCATCTACCCACGAAGCGTCCGGTCACGATACTGTCTATCGTATCGAAGCTGTCGATGATTAGCGTGGGAGCATAAAGGGAATCCGTATCGGGTTTGTAGTCCGACCGGACAAGGTCGTAATCAGCAACAGCAAAATAGCTATTACCGCTTTTCGCTGGGTTAGGCTCGTGTGGATCTAGGAGTAAATCCCTTCGCTCGTTGCATGGCCAAAGATGATTGTATAGCCTTCGATATACTCTGTAGTACTGAGATCTACTTCATGAAAGTTCAGACTACTCACGAGCAAACACCTTTCATCAACGCGAAACATACGCAAGTTATGTGGACCGAAGGTTGGGGTAGCTGACCGAGTATTCACCCCTGCATATGCACGTCCACTGACTAAGGTATCGTTGTAGCGCATTGTCATATAGCTACCCGCAGCAGTATCCTCACATGATCGAATGGAAGCTGGCAAGCTGGGGGCGGGTAAGGTGGAGTCCCTAAACTTTAATTTTGACACCATGGATAAGCCATCTTCCGGGGCTAGCTCTACGAGAGATTCGCTCGATTCTGAACATGCGGAGATTTATTAAGAATACACAAGAATGAAAGAGTACGATCAAATACTTATTAGAATTCATCATCTTGTAAATTGGTTTTGAACATCGACAGTTGACGAGACGCCGGCCTGGGTGATCGTCGTTACGACGTAAGGACCTTGACCGATAAGGCTAGGAATGCGCGACTGTATAGCCTTCACAGCATTTGCGCCGTGGACACCGAGAGGCCTGTGACCAGGAGCGCCAGCATTAGCACTGCTCAACGGAGTAGAACAAGTTTGGTGAGAGTGGGTAGAGTATGCATCGTTGTCGAACCATTTGCAAATCCAAGCTAGCCAGTGTATTTGATATCGCTTAAAAAAATTTGTCAGCATCGCGACCCTTCTCTCTCTAAAAGGCCCTGAGGAAGCCCGAAACCTCGACACCCACTATCTTATAGACCTGGTGTAGGTTTTCGCGAAAGCTCGAAACCCGTCTAAAGTCTTCATCCCCCAGGCAGCGTCCCCCACAAAAGGCGTAGGAAATTTCCGCTCATTACTCCCGCCACCTCATCCTCCCTATATCCCCGCGCTCGTAACAACTCCGGTACCACCTGCAAATCCCCAATCGTATCTACTTCTACCGGGCACTGCTCCGTCCCGAAGCCACCGTCTAAGTCCGTCCCGATGCCTACGTGCCGTGCGTTCCCGACCAGCTGGCAGATGTGGTCGACGTTGTCGAGCATGTGCTGGAGGGAAACGCCCGTATTGGCCGGTGTCGATTGCCCGCGCACCCAGTTCGGCACCATCATCCAGGCGTCCAGCGCCACCCCAATTACGGCCCCGCGTCCGATCAATTCCTCGAGCTGCGCATCGCTAAACTGCCGGTTGTGGTCCACCAGCGCACGACAGTTGTTGTGGCTCGCCCAAACCGGCCCCCCATACACCGCCATCGTCTCCCAAAAACTCTGGTCGCACAGGTGCGTCGCGTCGAGGATCAGCCCGAGGCGCTCGATCTCCCTGAGCAAGGCCCGGCCCTTCACACCGATGCCCCCGACGGCGTCCGTGCCGTGCGCGTACGTCCCCGGTCCGTAGTGCGCCGGCCCGATGGCGCGCAGGCCATACGCATGTGCGCGCTCGAGGTGCGTGAGGGTTACGATAGAGTCGGCACCCTCGAGACTCAAGATGTACCCGATGCGCTTCTTCGCGTCGGTGGTCGTAGCCCAGTAGGCGAGGTGCGCGTCGAGTTCGGCCCGCGTCGTAATCTGCCGCAACTCGCCCGCCTCCTCCATGGCGCGGTACCAGGCCAACTGTCCCTGCGTCTGCGCCCAGGCCTGCTCGGGTGAGCGCCAGCCCGGTAACGAATTGTCGCGGTGGACGTAGCGCGCGATCTGAGTCGCGACGCAGACCCCAATGTCGGCCGCACGCATGGCGTCGAAGCATACGACGTTGCGACCGCGGTCGGGCCTGTCGGTCATCCCGGCCTCGCTCGCGCGGATATCGGCCACCGACCAGCGCAGGTCACGGTTCCACTCCAGGGCGTTCATCGAAAGGTCGAGGTGGGCGTCGAAGAGGAGCATGGGGGGTTGGGGTCTTGGGGTCGGGGCGGTCGGGGCGGTCGGGGCGCTAAACTTCAGACCTTCTAGACCACAACGTGATCCCGGGCTGCCACTTCCCAAACGCCCGTCACCCGCCCTTCCTTTATTACTTGCAACACCGGATACTTCGCCACCGTCGGGCAGACGTGCACGGGCAGGGCGTAAAGCAAATCTCCGAGGCGGTAGCGATCGGCGTCGGGGGTGCGGAGCACGAGGTGCTCTTCGCTCTGGCTCACTTGCTCAAAATCGTGGTTGCCGAGGAAACGGACGCGGGGTAGCGCCATCTCGGAGGCGACGGCCTTGTGGCCGAGGTCGGTGCAGAGCAGGCCCGGGGCGGGTTTGCTCACGACGCGCGTCACGAGTACGGCGGCGGGTAGGTAGGCCAGGTCGCCGAAGGCCTCACCGTAGCCGGCGTCCCAGAGCACGGTCGTCCCGGGGCTGAGGTGGACATCGGGTCGTTCGGCATGGACCGGGAAGGAGGGCGAGCCACCGATCAGGACACGGGGTACCGGCCAGTCCCTATCGAGCAAGGCTCGTTTTAGCGAAAGCACCTCCGTCAATACCTGTTTTGCGGAAGCGTACCTCTCCCCCACTGCCGACGTGTGCACGTGGCCGTCGTAGGCGTGGAGGCCTTTCGGCAAAACGCTCGGCGCATAGACCAGCATCTGGTAAAGTTGTATGGCCTCGGGCCCCGGCACTACGCCCGTCCGATCCATGCCGACGTTGAGGTCCACCCAGAGCGCGACCCGGACGCCCGCCCGCTCGGCGGACGCCGTGAGGATCGCGAGGGCCTCGAGACTGTCCACCAAACTGGAAAACTCCGTCTCGGGATACCGGTCCATCAGCGCGAGGAAACGTTGGACGTTCGGTCCGACCGGCTGCATGGCCAGCAGTACCTCCGCCGCGCCGCACGCGCCGAGCAACTCCGCCTCCGCCACCGTGGCGCACTTGAAGCGCTGGATGCCGGCCGCCTGCTGCATCGCGATGATCTCGGCGGTTTTGTGGGTCTTGACGTGGGGCCAGAGCCGCGCGGCATCCCCGGCAGTAGCCACCATCCGTGCGATGTTGGCCTCGATGCGCGGCGGGTAGACGAGCAGCGCCGGGGAGACCAACCGCGACGCGTCTATCACTTCGTACCAGGCCAGCTCGTGCGTGGGCGAAGGGTTTTGCGGGAACGCCACTAAACGTGCAACTCGAACATCGCCTCGATCTCCACCGCGATGCCGCCCGGGAGAATCATCCCGACCGCACTGCGCACGCCGACACCGTGCTCCGCGCCGAAGACGGCCGACATCAGTTCGCTGAAGCCGTTGATGACTAGGGGCTGCTGCCCGAAGTCCGGCGTAGAATTCACCATGCCGAGGGTTTTGACGAGGCGCTTGATGCGGTCGAGCTCCCCGAAGTGCGTCGTGATGGTCGCAAGCATCGTGAGACCGACCTGGTGGGCGGCGAGCTTGGCCTGCTCCATCGTCATGTCGTGTCCGGCGCGACCTTTCACCAGCGAGCCGTCGGTATTTACGGGTCCTTGGCCGGAGACGTAGAGGAAGTCACCGACGACGAGCACCGGTTTGTACACCCCGGCCATCGGCGGCGCGGGCGGGAGTTGGACCTTGAGGGCCGCGAGGCGAGCGGAAGGCGTTTGCATAGGGCACAAGTTCAGACAAGCAGATCGAGCAACAAAACCCCGATTAGCCCCATCACTCCGACCGTCGTTTCCATCACGGTCCAGGTGCGCAGCGTGTCCCCGATCGACACATTGAAGTACTCCTTGAAGAGCCAAAAGCCGCCGTCGTTGACGTGTGAGAGCATGAGGCTCCCCGACCCAATCGCGAGCACCATCAACTCCGGGCTCACCCCCGGCAGGGCTGCCAGTGGGGCCACGATCCCCGCGGCCGTAAAGCCGGCCACCGTCGCCGAGCCTACGCACACCCGAATCAGGGTCGCGATGAGCCAGGCCAACAGCAGCGGCGAGAGACTCGTGCCCTCCAGCAAGCTTCCTAGGTACACACTCACCCCGCTCTCTTTCAACACCTGCGTCAGCGCCCCGGCCCCCGCGATGATCAGCAGCACCGTCGTGATGCCCGTCACGCCCGCCGTCACGCTGCCCATGACCTCATCCATCGACTTGCCGCGCATCAAGCCCAGCGTCACCACCGCGAAGAGTACCGAGTACAGCATCGCGAGTACGGGATTGCCGATGGCCTCGGCGAGGGTGTCGGTGGTGGGGCCTTCCGGCAAAACCAGTCGCAGTACCGCCGCCACACCGATGAGTATCACGGGTAAGAGGGCCGCGAGAATGCTGATGCCCGCGCCCGGCATCTGCTCGTCGGTAAGCACGACGGGATTGACGAACTCCGGCTTCGGTCGGGCGTCGACTTTCGTCAAAACCCGCGACAGCAGCGGTCCGGCCACCACGATCGCCGGAATGGCCACGACGATGCCGTAGAGCAAGGTCCGCCCGATGTCCGCGCCGAAGAGCACCGCGATCCCCGTCGGGGCCGGGTGCGGCGGCAGGTACCCATGCGTCACCGACAGCGCCGCGAGCATCGGCAGACCGACGTAGATCAGGTTGAGCCCCGTAGCCGCCGCGATCGTAAACACCAGCGGAATGAGGATCACGAAACCCACGGTGTAGAACATCGGTATCCCCACGATGAAGCCCGTGAGCACCACGGCCGCCTGCACGTTCCGCGTTCCGAAAACATCGAGCAATCGCGTGGTAATCCGCTGCGCCGCCCCCGAATCCGCGACGATGCTCCCGAGCATCGCCCCGAGCCCCAAAATCATGACCAGCGTCCCGAGCGTACTCCCGATCCCGGTCTGGACGGCGTCCACGAGCGGCCCCACGCCCATCCCCTGCAGCAAGCCCACGAAGAGTGCCACGAGCACGAACGACAGGAAGCCGTTGAGCTTGACGTAGGCGATGAGGAAGAACAGCAGCAGGATGCCGAGGAGTACGGAGACGAGAGGCATGGGGGGAAGGTAACGGTTGGCCCTTCGGGCGGCGTTGACCTACGGTGACGCTGGCCTGCGGCGTTGCCCGTCACTCGTGCACGGCAGGCCGATAGCGATGTATGTGTGACGGGCTGTGTTTGTCTGGTTAGACTGGATTCCCGAATGGGCTACTTAGACTAGGCTCCTCCCAAAGGGTCTAGCTTAGAGTAGATTCCCCCTGCTGCGCGGGCCCCCTACTCACGCCCTTAGATCATCTCCCATGTCACGGTGCCAGGTCCACAGCAGCCATACCCGGCCAGACTAACGCCCCCGGCACCTCGCAGAGCGAGGCAAACGCGGCAGCTGCACCGACTGTACAGCACGTCCGTACAGCACGATAGTACAGTACGCCGCAGGCCATCGCCGCGCGGAGCGCCAATGCCGCCTTCAGGCCATCGCCGCCCGCAGGGCCAACCCTACCTTCCCCCCGATGTACACCAACCCCCGCCTCCTCGTCGATGCCGCTGGCTCCACCCCCGGCGCCACCACCTTCCAGGCGCCCTCCAACATCGCCCTCGTCAAGTACTGGGGCAAGCACGGACAGCAACTGCCCCGCAACCCCAACGCCAGCTTCACGCTCACCGTCGCGCGGACCATCACGACGCTCGAGTGGACGCCGCGCACGGGCGGAACGACGAACGCTGTCCGAGTCGAGCTCTTCTACGAGGACCAGCCCCGACCCGCTTTCGCCGAGCGCGTCGCGAAGTACTTCACGTCGCTCCTGCCCATTTACCCTTTCCTCGGGCAATTCGACTGGACGGTCCGTACGCGCAACACCTTCCCCCACGGGGCAGGCATCGCGTCGAGTGCTTCGGCCATGGCGGCACTAGCGATGTGTTTGGTCGAGTTCGAGCGGACGAGTTTTGGCGAAAGCCTTACGGCCGAAGAGCGACAACGCAAGGCGAGCTACCTCGCGCGACTCGGTTCCGGATCAGCGGCGCGATCGGTTTTCGCGAAAGCGGCCGCCTGGGGGAAGAGCCTCGCCCTACCGGACAGCTCCGACGAGTATGCCGTCGGCATCGCGGACCTGCTCCACCCCACCTTCCACGATTATCGAGACACCATCTTGCTCGTGAGCGAAGCCGAGAAGTCGGTCTCCTCGACCGCCGGCCACGGGCTCATGGACCAGCAGCCCTACGCCGCCGTACGCTACGAGCAGGCTACCCGCCGCTTCGGGCGCCTGCTCGACATTCTACGCCGCGGCGAACTCGATGACTTCTGCACCCTCGTGGAGGCCGACGCCCTCGATTTACACGCGTTGATGATGCAGAGTCACCCGCCGTACTTGCTGATGGAGCCCGCCACGATCGCCGTCATTAAGGCAGTTCAGGGCTTTCGCCAAAACACGAAACTACCGGTCTGCTTCACGCTGGATGCCGGGCCGAATGTGCACCTGCTATATCCGAAAGTCTATTACCGCAGAAGTAGATGCGTGGCTGCAAGCGGAGGTGATGCACCTGCTGCCGGGTGGACGCATCGATGATCACGTTGGTGAAGGAGCGAGTGCAGCTTAGGTAGCTCGAACCTCCGGTTCGAGGATAAAACCGCAGACGAGACACAAACACCATCACCGCCCCAACCCCCCCAAATACCCCTCCAGCCTCCCCAAACTCCGCTCCATCATCTCCCCGACCTTCACGTCATAAAAATACCGCACGTTCGGATTGTCCACTCCTTTCACCCGCCGCTCCGAGGCCAGACTCGGATCCGCCAAAATCTCGACCAGCGCCAAATCCCACAATATCCTATCCTCCGTATCCGGATCGAGGAAATTGCGCCACCGATCCAGAAGCATATCGGCGAGCGGACCTTTACCTCCCAACTGCCGCTCGGCCGCGGCAAACGAGGTCCTCGCGGCGTACAACGCGTCGGTCGGCAGCACGTGCATCTCCACCGTCGACGCCATCATCTTGTTGACTGCCTGCACGTCCATCACGACGTTGAACTCCGTAAAGCCGAGCCGCTCTTTCTCGAAATCATACGTACTCCCGAGCCAGTACACCTCAATCTTGTCCGAAATGCTCGGATCGATCAGCACCGCCGAGGCCACGTTGGTGAGCGCGCCGACGGTGATCACCGTCAACTTCTCCCCCGCCGGCATCCCCTTCGCCAACTGAATGATCGCGTGGCTCGCCGCCGAGTAGATCGCCTGCTCGCCCCAGTCGTAAAGGCGACGGTGTCCCCCGCGCGGTAAGTACACGTCCTTGCTGCGACCCATCAGCTGCACGAGTCGCTCGTTGAGCTTCTGGCTGTCCTCCATCGTGTTGCCGTTCGCGTTTTGGCTCAACTGCCACTGCGCGGAGCCCAAGGCTTTAATATCCCAGTCCGGCTCGGCGAAGGCGCGCACGATGGCGTAGAGATCATCCACCTCATTGGCCGTGTCCGCATCGAAGTAGACGGTGCGGGTGGTTTGGGCGAGGAGGGCGGCTTGCGCCAAAACGAGCAGAAGGAGAGAAAGAGTTGAACGCATGGATCAAAGGTAAGGGTTGGCGCAAGCGCGGCCATGGCGCGAGCGCGGCGATGGCCTGAAGGCGGCGATGGCGCAAGCGCGGCGATGGCCTGCGGCGTTCCCGTCATGCGTGCCATCCGGACGTGCACGCAGACGAGCCGCCGCGACGAGCACGACAGCACAGAACGCCGCAGGCCATCGCCGCCGCAGGCCAACGCCACCAAAGGTCATCGCCGCCTTTAGGCCAACGCCACCAAAGGTCAACGCCGCCTTTAGGCCAATCCCTCCTTACCTTTCCGACATGACCGCAACCCAAAGCCCGGAGGTCCAAGTCCCGGAGGCCGTCCGTACCGCCGTGCTCCGCGATCGACTCGTGGCCCACATCCACCACCTCCACCAGGACGCGCTGCGGACGCTCGCCGAACAGCTGGGGCTCGATGAGCAAATCTTTGAAGCGGCCCCGCCCGCTCAGGGGACTCTCCCGAGTAGCGGGGCAGATATTGTACCTGAAGCGATTCCAACGAATATACCCACGACGACCGACCCCTTCCCGCCTGGAGAACGCATGACGATGGAGGAGTACGTGGCAGAACTAGAGGAAGGGTCGGCGGCCGTGCGACAAGGCGATTTCGTAACCTTGGCGGAGTTGAGACAGTCGCTGAATAAGTACCGATGAGCTACGCCGTCAAAATTCGGGCGCTGGCAAAACGGCAACTTCAAAAGTTGCTCGAGTGGCAAGAGGACAACGTGGGTATCTCCTCGGCGATGGCAGCCAACGACGCTTTCGATAAGGTATTCGCCGAACTCGCGGAGCGACCGACGAGATACCGACCACTCGCGGTGAGCGATTCATTACTACAGTACCGCGTAGCCAAGGCCTACTATCACTATATCGCCTACGAGATCGTCGAGGAGGACGCCGAGGTCTTGGTCCTTTCCATCCGCCACGAAAGCCAAGCCCCCGAAAAGCTCCTCGCCGATCTCGAGTAATCCTTGCCGCTAAGAGGTCCAGCACGCCCTCCGTAACTGAGCGCCGCCCCCCCCCCAATTCTTCGTGTTGCGCGCTCTGCATCTCCCATTAGACTTGCTCTGCGTACTCCGCGTTCCAGTCATCGTCGCCCCACGGCAGCCATTGAAAATTGATCATTGAAAATTGAAAATTCCAAAACGGTAGCCCTCCTCGGTGCCGCCGGTTACATAGCCCCCCGCCACCTCGCCGCCATTCGTGAGCTTGGCTGGCGACTCGTGGCCGCGCACGACCCGCACGACTCCGTCGGTGTCCTCGACGGCTACTTCCCCGAGGCGGCCTTTTTCACCGAGATCGAGCGCTTCGACCGGCACCTCGACAAGCTGCGCCGCGACGGCCGCGGCATCGACTACCTCGTCGTTTGCTCGCCCAACTACCTCCACGACGCCCACTGCCGCCTCGGCCTCCGCCTCGGTGCCGACGTCATCTGCGAGAAACCCGTCGCCCTCAACCCCTGGAACCTCGACGCCCTTCAGGCTCTAGAGGCCGAGACCGGCCACCGCATCTGGTGCATCCTCCAGTCTCGCTTGCACCCGAGCTACCAGCGGTTACAAGTTTTGGCGGAAGCCGCCGCCGTCCAGCACGGCCCCCAAAGCACCACCGCACAGCTCAGACAGGGGATCCCTCCGCAAGGTCGAGATGACGGAAGTGCAGCCGCCCGCATCACCATCAACTACATCACCCCCCGCGGCCCCTGGTACCGCTACTCCTGGAAGGGCGACGTCGAGCGCTCCGGTGGCGTGGTCACCAACATCGGCATCCACCTCTTCGACGCCGTGCTCAGCACCTACGGCACGCCCACCGGTTTTAGCGTAAGCGAAATGGCTATCGACCGCGCCGTTGGTCGCCTCACCCTCGCCAACGCTACCGTGGACTGGACGCTCAGTGTGCGACGCAGCGACCTGCCCGCAGGCCACACCGGTCCGCTGCGCCAGTTCACCGTCGACGGCGAGGACATCGACTTCTCCAGTGGCTTCGAGACGCTGCATACCGAGAGCTACCGAGCGATCGCCCGTGGGGAGGGATACGGCCTCGGTGACGCGCGGGCGTCCGTGGAGTTGGTATCGAAGCTCCGAACTTGAAGCAGCCGTGCACGGTTGTTCGAATAGTTCACAGTTGTGCGCTGGAGCGGGGGGGGCTTGCGCAGGTTTGTTGTGGACGTCTGTCGCTATCGCGTAGCGGTCTGCTTATCTTCGTTCACGCGGGCCACCACTTCCCAGCGTTACCATAAGCCCGTAGCGCTTAACCGTGAATTACTGCCAACTACCCTCAACCCGTGAATAACCAATCTCTGCGCCTCTTCAACGCCGTCTTCGGGCAGTACCTCCGCTGGCGCGTACCCCGGCTCGACCGCACGCGTACACGGCCCCACGAGTTTCAGGAGCGGTGGCTCGACGCGCTGCTCATCCACGGGCGACACACGAGCTTCGGGCGCGACCACGGCCTACGCGACGTGCGCAGCTATGAGGCCTTCCGGCAAAACGTCCCGATCCGCGATTACGACGCGCACGCGCCCTACGTCAACCGCATGCTCGACGGCGAGCAGTCTGTGCTCTGGCCAGGTTTCGTAAAGTGGTTCTCGAAGTCGTCGGGTACTACCTCAGACCGCTCGAAGTACATCCCGGTGTCGGGTGACAACCTTCGCAAAAACCACATCCGCGGAGGCTGGGACGCGATGAGTCTCTACTACGACCAGCGCCCTGACGCGGCCATGTTTGCCCGCAAGAACCTCATCATGGGCGGATCGATCCACGAGACCAAGCCTTCGGGCGCGAAAATCGGCGACATCTCCGCGGTCATGCTCGCCAACTTCCCGCAGGTCGGGCGGCCCTTCTACACGCCGAGCTTCGAGACGATGCTCCTGCGCAACTACGAAGAGAAGCTCGAGGCCACCGCCCGCGAGGCCATGCGCGAGGACGTCGGCATGATCGGCGGGGTGCCCAACTGGACGATGCTGCTCATGCGGCGCATCCTCGACATCACCGGGGCTGACAACATCCGCGAGGTCTGGCCCAACTTCAAGCTCTTCACCCACGGCGGCATCAGCTTTGCGCCCTACCACGCGCAGTTCGAAGACCTCATCGGGCACGGCGACGACTTCGACTACCTCGAGATCTACAATGCCTCCGAGGGATACTTCGGTCTACGCGATGAGCTCGGCCGCGACGACATGCTGCTGCTCGTCGACTCGGGGGTCTTCTACGAGTTTATGCCGCGCGCGGAGTGGGGCCGTGAGCACCCCCATGCTATCCCGCTGCACGAGGTCGAGGTGGGCGAGACCTACGGCGTCGTGGTCAGCACCAATGCGGGCTTGTGGCGCTACGATCTCGGCGACACCGTCACCTTCACGTCGACCACGCCTTACCGCTTCAAGATTAGCGGACGCACCAAGCAGTTCATCAACACCTTCGGCGAGGAGGTCATGGTCACCAACACCGACCGGGCCCTCGAACTCACCTGCGAGGACCTCGACTGCGCCGTCACGGAGTACACCGTGGCCCCGGTCTTCATCAAGGTGCCCGGCGAGCAAGGAGCTCACGAGTGGGTCGTGGAGTTTAGCCGCGCACCACGGAGCTTGGAGGCTTTCGCCAAAACCCTCGACCAGCACCTCCAAGACCTCAACAGCGACTACGCCGCCAAGCGTCGCCTCGACCTCGTGCTCACGCGCATCATCGTCAATGCCGTTGCGCCAGGCACCTTCCACACCTGGATGTCCAAACGCGGCAAACTCGGGGGCCAAGGCAAGGTGCCGCGCCTCGACAACGACCGCAAGCACCTCGAGTCCGTCCTCCGCACCGGCGTCACTCGCCAACGTACCGAACCTGTTGCGCTCGCCGAGCCGCAGCGCTAAGGCCCCAATCCCTCCCGCGATATGGACCCCTACACCGAACTCGCCCTCCCGACTCCCGTCGACGGCCTGACGGACGGCGAGGTCCACACCTTGCTCACTGAGCACATTGCCCGCCTCCTCGTCACCAAGCGCGACTGGTTGCTCAGTAAGCTCTACCGCCTCGATGTCCGCGAGCGCGACCTCCGTCGCCTACTGGTTTCCGACGCCGATGCCGCCAAGGGACTCGCTCGCCTAGTGCTAGACCGCCACTACGAGCGCGCGCAGACCCGGCGCAACATCGAACCCCTCGTAGAGCCCGACGATCCGGAGTTGGGGGACATAAGTTGGTAGGCGTTACGTGGGCGGAAGCGCGGAAGCCGCCCCTCCACCGCCCGCGACCCCCGAACAGCAAGGCCACACATCACATCCTGCCCAGGCAAAGCAGTCCATCAGGCGAAGCCGGTCCATCCTCCATCAGCACAGCGGTCCCCAAAGTCCTCCCCTATGCTCATCAAGACCCGCGGCATTTGTCTGTCTACCACCGTCTACGGCGAGACGAGCGTCATCGCACAGGTTTACACCGAGGAGAAAGGCCTGCAGAGCTACATTATTAGCGGAGTGCGGAGCGCCAAACCCCGCGTGCACTCTTCGCTGCTCCAGCCCTTGACGATGCTCGACATGGTGGCGTACTGGCGCTCGGACCGGAGCCTGTTCCGCACCAAGGAAATCCGGGCGGCCTATACCTTCGAGCGGATCCCATTCGAATTGGCACGTGGGTCGGTAGCGCTCTTCGTGGCCGACATGCTGTTGCGTGCGCTGCGAGAGTCTGAGGGGCCACCCGACCTATTTCCGTTCGTGGAGCAGTTTATCGTCTTCCTCGACGTGAGCACCGACCCGCTGGCCAACCTCCCGAGCTACTTCCTCTTACAGCTCTGCAGCTACCTCGGGGTCCAACCGGAGACGCCCCTGTTCGGCGGACCGTACTACTTCGACCAGACGCAGGGCTACTACGTTCCCGAGCCGCCGGACCACCTCCGGTACACCGACCCGGAGGCGAGCGCGCTGCTGGTTGGACTCGCGGCGTCATCGCTCGACGAGGTCCACGAGGTGCCGAGTACACGCGCGGCCCGCCAGCAAGCCATTGCGGGTTTGCTCGACTATTTACGCGGGCATTTCGACCGTTTTGTCGGCGTGAGCAGTCACCGCGTCCTGACAGATATTTTTAGGCGATAATACATAGTAGGCTATCCACAAACGTCGACCACGGTTCTGGGCACCATATTTGCAACTCGAGTTTTCGACACTGCTCCTCCCCCGTCCATGGTCCCCCTTCGCAACTCCCTACTTATCGGTCTGTGCCTCGTAGCACACGCGTCGGTGGTTTTGGCGCAAGCCGATAGCCTCCCCCGTGCCATCACCGTGTCGGTGAGCGAGCCCCCACCCGAGATCGTGCTCCGCCCAACGATCCCCGCGTATTTCCCCGGGTGCATGGACGACCCCGAGGGATCGGACGAAAAGGCGAGCTGCTCGACCGGCAAGTTGATGGGCTATATCTCGCGCAATCTAAAGTACCCTGCCGAGGCCAAGGAGCAGGACATCCAGGGCGTCGTGGTCCTGTCTTTCGTGGTAAGCAACGCTGGCATCATCGAGCGCGTGCAAATCCTCCGCGGGATTGGGGGCGGGTGCGCCGAGGAGGCCGTCCGCATCGTCAGCGCGATGCCGACCTGGCAGCCCGCCATCTACAAAGGCCAGAACGTCTATACCCAGTTTACCCTCCCAATCACCTTCGGGCTCAAGGCCAACCTCTACGAGTACGTCCTACACACCGGCACACTCGACGATATCGAGGTGACCCGCACACAACTCGTCGCTTTCGTCAACGAAGAAACGCTCTCCGTCACGGACCCACAGGGTGCCGATCTCCGCATCACCGAGGTCGTCTACACCATCGAGAGGGGTGGCCAGAAAGAGCAGTTGGTGACGCGCGGCGACGAGCGCCCAGCCGCAAAGGCTTTCGCGAAGTTTGTCGGCCGTCGGCCGGCCCGCCTCACAATCGAGGCCAACGTCGTCGATGGTCTCGACATTCGGACGGTGAGCAAAAACTTCGTCGTTACGCGCTAGGCCGAGACCTCCTCGACTTCGGCCCCGAAGATCGCCACCGAGCGGCGGATACCCGCGATGCGCTTATAGTCTAGCTGATAGCTGATGTACTTCCCCTCGCGAGAGGTGTCGAGAATTCCGGACTGTCGCAAGATGCGCAAGTGGTTGGAGAGCATCCCGGCTTCGAGTCCTAGCCCTGTCTGCATGTCGATGACGGTGGCCTCTTTGGCACCGGAGAGGTAGTCGACGATCTTGATGCGTAGGGGATGCGAAAGGGCATGGAGGATCTCGGCTGCCTGCTGGAGCTTGGGCGGGGGGAGGAGCTCGGTGTGAGTAGACATAGGTAAGGCAAGTGTTTCGGGAAAGCTACCCCTACGTTGACGATGTCACGGAAAGGCAGCCACAAAGAACGACCAAACCTGCGCTTGTCACGGCTCGCACCTCCTCCGAGACAGCGATTTTACCGAGAATTACCCTAGCCCAGTGACCCCCGATTACGTATACGACATTCCCTAAATACACACGGGCCACGCCTTCAGTGAGGAGTGGCCCGTAAGCGCGTATATGTTTTGCGGCCTCAAAGCGGCTCGCTGGCAGTGCTATCCTGCGGTGGTGTAGTGTTACATCAATCGGCGAGCTCATCGATGAGGCGACTGATCTGATCGAGGCGCTCCGGGTTGATGGAGTAGTAGATGAATTTGCCGTCGCGCGCCGTGTTGACGACACCGGCTCTCCGGAGGATGGCGAGGTGCTGTGAGGCAACACTCTGCTCGAGGCGAAGCTTTATGTAAAGGTCGGTGACCGTAAGCTGCTTGTGCTCGACGAGCAGGGCGATCATCTGTTGGCGGAGGTCGTGGTTGACAGCCCGAAGTACGAGGACGGCCTTGCGGAGGTCACCGTAGTCGAGGTCCGGCCCCGAGAGGCCTGCGCGAAGCACGCTGGCCTCACTTTTTGAATTTCCCATCTGTTTGTTTTCTCAATGTGTAACCATTGTCATTCGAAAATAATGCCAAGCGGGTCACACACATCTGTGTTTGTCCAAATTCGTAAAGCGGTTCAGTAGTGCGAGAGTACCCTTGCGGTGGGCCAAACATACGTTAAAGCGTTCATGCATAAGCCTTTAGCCATGCCCTCATTCTCCACAACACCTCGACTACAAGCTGGTTTTGGGTTTCGTAATATGAGGAGGCCGCAAGTAAAGCGGCGCGGTCGATCCTAGGGCATCGAACGCGTTATTTTTTATACGTAGCACACACTCCGTCAGCAGATTGCTGGCGGTCAGCGGGACGAGCCTCGTCGGGAGGCGGCTTTCGCCAAAACTTTCGAGCACCGCGGCGGCAGGGGAGCACACGTGTGTAACTCCTTGCGTGAGTAGGCTCTGGCGCCACGACTCCGTGTTTTCATAGACCCCTGGAGCCCCGCGCTCTGCGAGCGTGTCGGCGTCGTAAATCGCCGCGTAGACCTCCTGCCGACGGGCGGGCACGACGGCGAGGAGATAGCAGGCGGCTTCGCCCGAAGGGGTACTCCCCGCGCGGCCTGCGGCGGCCAGGCCCCGCAACGTCGATGCCTGCACCAACGGCTTTTCGAGCGCCAAGCAAATGCCCTTGGCGGAACTGAGCCCCGCCCGCAAGGCCGTGTAGCTGCCCGGTCCCGACGAGCAGGCCACGGCCCGCAGCCGTTCGAAGCCGTCTGCCGGGAGTAAGTCCTTGATCATCGGCAGTAGCAATG
The DNA here is from genome assembly GCA_963837005.1 of Lewinellaceae bacterium. Taxonomy (GTDB): domain Bacteria; phylum Bacteroidota; class Bacteroidia; order Chitinophagales; family Saprospiraceae; genus CALDTK01. Next base: position 777,406 of record CAWIMC010000013.1, on the reverse strand, counting down.
CCGTGTGAGACATCGGCTCCTGTGGAGCAGCCTGTGGCGCTGTAGCTGCACCCCGGACTCCGGGCTCTTCGCCGACCAAAGTCCACTCTCCTGCCAGGAGCTGCGCCACCGCTACGGAGCAGTACGGCCCCGAGGTCTCTATCATCAGTAACAAATCTTCCATACGCTATCTCGACATGTCTCGCGACGCACGCAAAGCTCGGCGTACGCTCGCAAAGCACGTAACTTCGCCGCCCCCATGTTAGACAAGCTCGAAGACCTCTACATCCGCTTCCGCGAAACCGAGGAGCAGCTCGCCGATCCCGACATCATTAGCGATCAGGAGCGCTACACCAAGATCTCTAAGCAATACAAGGACCTCGGCAAGGTGGTCGACGTGTACCTCAAGTACAAACTCGTCCTCACCAACGTCACCAACGCCAAGGCCCTGCGCCGCGATCCCGACCCGGAGATGCGCGAGATGGCCGAACTCGAACTGGAAGAACTCGAGCCCCGCGCGGAGGCCATGGAGGAGGAGCTCAAGATGCTGCTCGTGCCGCGCGACCCCGAAGACGAGCGCGACGTGATCTTCGAGATTCGCTCAGGAACCGGCGGGGACGAGGCGGCCATTTTCGCGGGCGACCTACTCGGCATGTACCAGCGCTACTTCTCGACGCAAGGGTGGCAGGTCGAGTTCCTCGAGGAGAACGAAGGCACGGCCGGAGGCTACTCCAAGATCGTCCTGGAGGTCCGCGGTGAGGACGTCTACGCACGGATGAAGTTCGAGTCCGGCGTCCACCGCGTACAACGCGTGCCGCGGACGGAGAGCCAGGGCCGCATCCACACCTCCGCCGCCACCGTCGCCGTCTTGCCTAAGCGCGAGATGGAGGATGTCGACATCAACCGCGCCGACCTCAAGATCGACACCTTCCGCAGTTCGGGCGCCGGTGGGCAGCACGTCAACAAGACCGAATCCGGGGTCCGCTTTACGCACCTCCCGACGGGCATCGTGTCCGAGAGCACCGACGGCCGCTCGCAGCACCAAAACCGCGAGACCGCCCTCCAGCGCCTCTACCAGAAGATCTACGACGCCAAGCTCGAGGCCCACGACGCCGCCATCTCGAGTGCGCGCAAGTCACTCGTCGGCTCGGGCGATCGGTCGGACAAGATCCGCACCTACAACTACCCCCAGAACCGCGTTACCGACCACCGGATCAACTTCACGAGCCACAACCTCACCGGCATCATCGGCGGCGATATCGACGAGGTCTTAGACGCCCTCGCACTCGCAGAGAACAGTCGGAAACTGGAAGAGGCGAACTAGTCGCGCGGTCAGTGCTTCGGAAAGCGCGAACCGCCCCCTACCTTCCCACCATGCGATTTACTCTCCTGGTCGCCATCGCCGCGGCCCCCCTCCTCGTCGGCTGCGGCGACAGTACCTCGCCCGATGCAGACGCGACCACCGCCGATGTCGAGACCGCCATTCCCGTCAACCAACTGAGCGCTCAGGCGGCGGCCATCGACGGGATGACGACCCGCGAGATCGGGAAGAACGCCTACCTAAAGAAGCTCTTCGTCCAGAACGACCGCATCTTGCGCTACCAGGTGCAGTTCTACGATGTCCCAGGCGATAGCCCAACAGGATACCCGACCTTCCTCAAGATGAAACCGCGCGTCCTCGAACTCATGGCGCAAGACACAATAGCCGAGGAGGTGTTGAGAGGCTCTTCGTCGATCTACGTCGACGTTTACAATACCGATGATGGCCTCCTATTTAGCTACGACCTCAAGCCTTCCGACATCTGGGAAGACGCCGTCAACCCAGAGCCGCTTTAACAGCGTTGCGGAAGGCATGATCTCTACGCCGCTTCGCTGTCGTCTCGTTGTAGTAAGTGCGTTGCTGTGTCTCGGCGCACTCGCTTGCGAGCGAAGTGGCGACGCAGCGACGGCTAAGGAGGTACGCAACGACAGCATCACCGCGGTGCGCAACATCGCGGCGGCGCAGGAAGCCACCTCGTTTGCGCTACCGCCATACGACCTCGACGCCCCCACGGCACGCTTTGGGCTGCCGCTGTTTCTCAAGGAGATCTCGGGCATCACTGTGCTCGACGACAACACCCTCGGGGCTATCGAAGACGAGACGGCCAGCCTATACCGCATCGACATGACGACCGGCGAGGCCGTACGCTCGGCCAACTTTGGCGTGGCGGGCGACTACGAGGACCTCGTCCGCGTCGGCGAGCGCCTGTTCGCACTCCGCTCTGATGCCACCGTCCACGAATTAGTCGGTTGGGCCTCGGGCAAGATCGAACTCCACGAACTGTTCGGGAGTCTCGCCGCGCGGACGTGCGATACCGAGAGCCTCGGGTCGGACGGACGACAGCTGATCGTGGTTTGCAAAAACCCGAGCGCCACCGGCGGGAACGCCGCCTACGCCGTTGACCTCGCGAAGGCTAGTTTTGGCGAAAGCCCCCTCTTCGAAATCGAAACCGGGAAGGGCTTTCTAGAAGGAGGACTGCGGCCCTCCGGCATCGCGTGGCACCCGCAGCTCAAGCGTTGGGTGATGATCTCCGCCAAGCGCGAGGCCCTCATCGTACTCGATACGCTCGGGCGCATCGAGGAGGCTTGGAACATCAAGCCCCTCAAACTCGAGCAGCCCGAGGGCATCGCCTTTATGCCCAACGGCGACCTGTGGCTCTCTTCCGAGGGGAAGGTCGGGACGGGGGGCGTGGTGCGGTTTACGTATCAGCGGCGTTGACCTCTACTCCTCCGCGTAGCCCCATCGGTAGAGCACCACGTCGCCGATCGTCTTGAGGCCAACGAAGACAACGAAAGCGAGGCTTACGCCAAACCCTAGGTCGCTCGTCGCGAAACTGCCGAACCCGAGTCCGCCGAGCAGAATAAACAGGTGCATCGGCACGACGCGCAGGTAGGCGAAGAAGATGGTGGGCGAGGCCCGGTTGGGCTGCTGGGGAGAGAGCTCCCGCCACAAGTAAATGACCAACTGAATCGCGCTCCAGAGCGTGGCGTATCCGACGACCTCGGAAAGCGTGTACGGTGCCAACTTCTCGGGTCGATAGGCCACCAGCAGGAAGATCATGTACACAAAATGGAAGCCACCGAAGTGGACCGGGAAGAACCAGAGCATGAAGCTGTCGAGCGCCACCTCCCGGTCGCCCTCGGGAGTGCGCTTCCGGCGGCGGGCACGATAGATGAATATGGCCTGCTGGAGCCAGGTCTGGATGCCCACGAATACACTCTGTACGAAGTAGCCATACACGATAACGAGCGGCTGTTGCTGACCGAGGAAGTAGGCGAGCAAGAGCGATACATTGAAGCCAATGAGTCCGACCAACTCCGGGTCGAATCGCTGTTGGCGAGGGTAGTAGAGGTCTCCGAGGCTCACGGCTACAAACCTAGGCCCGCCCGCGACCGGCCGCTCGTACGCAGAGTTCCGTATTTATTGGGAGTGTGCGACCACGGACGGCCTAGACTCCCATCACCTCCCGCACGTCGTCCGGGATGTCCTCGAAGCCGCGGCGTACCCGCTCGATGGGTCGAAGCCGGGGCACGTCTAGCGAGTCCCACTGCGCTACGTAGCCGCCGTCGGCATCGTCGGTGAGGGAGAGTTGCTCCTCCGGCGACTGTTGCGTGCCGGGGTAGAAGGCCAGTAGCCGAGCGCCGTAGGGAAGGCCACGCTCGACGAGCAGGGTGCTGATGGCGGCGGTGAGGCTTTCGCCAAAACGCTCGTCTTCGTCGTCGCCGTAGCGGGCGCTGGTGGCGTCGAGGGCCTGCTCGAGGGCAGCGTTAGCGTCGGCGTCGTTGACGGACAAGAACACGTCGTCGTGACGAATCGTGACCCAGGCCTCGGCCAGAACCGGGTCGCCGTAGCTGGGATTGCGCAGCAGGTCGAGCACGTAGAGCGTCGTCTCGACACCCGCCCCGGCCGGCATCACCATGGCGGCGCCCCCGCCGTCGAGCGCCCGTACGAGCGGGTCCTCGAGGTCGGGGCCGTCGGTGTCCTCGGCGAAGCGCGCCAGCACCTCGCGGGCGCTCTCGAGCAGGAGTTGCGGTCCGGCTCCGCGCGCCACGACGACATTGTCTCCGAAGGCGGGGAGGGCCTCGACCGGGAGGGTCGGCTCCTCGTTGGCGAGGGCGTACTCGTGGAGGATGGTTTCGGTGGCGACCTCGTTGGGCGTCATGGCCTCCTCCGTAGGGTGGTGGAGTTCGTCCTCGACGATGCGCTGTGCGCGGTCGTCGCTAATCGGCTCGGCGTCCGGGAAAACCGTCTTAAAGCTCGTCATCGGAGCGAGCTCCTCGCGGGGCTGCTGTCGCTCGGCGCGGCGGCGGCGCTGGTGCTGCTCGCGGAAATAAAACAGCGCTGCCACGGCCGCTACGAGTACCAACAGGAAGATTAGCCAGCCACTCATAAGCGATTGTGTTGGTCGGAGCCGGGGGAAAGGTAGGGGCTGGGCGGGGAGTGAACGCTTTTGGCTGTCGGGGGCAGTTTGGTGCCTTAAATCGACTAGGTCGGGACGTCTCGCTCGGTTGAGATGACGAGGCTCAGATATCGCTGGGCACTGCGGATACGTTTGCACGGAGCCTGCTCGCGGGTAGGCCTACCTTGGCGCTTCAGTTTCACCGATTTCTCCTTGTTATGCTCCGTATCCTCCTCATGTTTAGCCTCGCCGTCGTTGGTTTTGGCGAAAGCCGTACTGCCCATGCTCAGCCTGCGCCCGCACCCGTAAAGCCTACGGAAGCTAGAGCGACCAAGATTACGCTGCAGGAGCTGTGGGGGGACTACAAGTACATCGCCGACCGCGTGCCGGGCTTCAACTTCTCGGCGGGGAGCAACCGGTACACGCGCATCGATGCGGCGAGCGTGCAGGAGGTCGACTTCGCGAGTGGCGAGGCGACGGGGACCATCTTCGACTTTACGGCCCTGCGCACAGCGAACGCCTCGCTAGGACTAGCCGAGGACTTCGACGATTATGCGTTTAGCGACGATCAACAGCGGGTGTTGATCACCACCGAGGAGGAGGCCATCTTTCGGCGCAGCTCACGGGGGAAGTTCTTCGTGTTCGACCGGAAGGCGAACAGCATCACGCCGGTCGACACGGCCGGAGCGCAGATGTACGCGACCTTCTCGCCAGACGGCAAGCGCATAGCCTATGTACGTAACAATGACCTGTACGTACTCGATTTAGCTTCCGCCAAAACGACCCGCGTCACGCGCGATGGTCAAACGAACTCGATTATCAACGGGGCGACCGACTGGGTGTACGAGGAGGAGTTCTCGATCGCGCAGGCCTTCGAGTGGAGCCCGGACTCGAAAAGCATCCTGTTCCTGCGTTTTGACGAAAGTCTCGTGCCAGAGTTCACGATGGAGTTCTACGACGCTGAGGAGATGTATCCGGAGTACCGGACGTGGAAGTACCCGAAGGTCGGCGAGGCCAACGCGACGGTGAGTGCGCATGTGTACGAGGTCGCTTCCGCCAAAACCCGCCAACTGTTCACGACCGGCGATGGCGACACGCACATCCCGCGCATTTACTGGACGCCGCAAAGCAAGCCGCTGATCTGGGTGACCAACCGCCACCAGGACTCGATGTCGCTCAGGATCGAACAGCGCGTGGGTGCGCCCCTGCAAATGCTGCTGGAGGAGAGTCGCACGACTTACCTCGACGTGCACGACGACCTCACCTTCCTCGACGACGGCAGCTTTCTGTGGACGAGCGATGCGTCGGGGTATACGCACCTCTACCATTACGCGGCCGACGGTAAGCTCATCGCGCAGCTGACCAAGGGCAACTACCCGGTGACGGAGTTTTACGGCTACGACGAAAAGGCCAAGCAGCTCTACTTCCAGGCCGCGATGACGAGTCCGATGCGACGCGAAGTGTACCGCCTGCCGCTCAAAGGGGGCAACCCAGTAGCCATCTCGACCAGGAGTGGATGGAACGATGCGGTGTTCAGCGCCGACTTTTCGGGGTACATGCTGACGCACTCCACGGCCAATACGCCACCGACGTACGCGATTTACGACAAGGCAGGGAAAATGGTGCGGCAGTTGGTGGACAACGCCGAGATGGCGGGCATCGCCAAGGCGGAAGGTTTTCGGCCGGTGGAGTTTTGGACGTTCACGACTCCCGAAGGCGTAGCTCTGAACGGGTGGCGCATCACCCCCGAAGGTTTTAGCGAAAGCGGCACCATGAGCTACCCCCTGTTCATGTTTCAGTACTCCGGCCCGGGTTCGCAGCAAGTTGTCGATCAGTGGGGTGGGCAGAACACGTGGTGGTTCCAGATGCTGGCGCAGCAGGGCTACGTGGTGGCCTGTGTGGACGGTCGCGGGACGGGTGCGCGCGGGGCCGACTTCCAGAAGCAGACCTACCTGGAGATGGGCAAGCTCGAGACCGAGGACCAGATCTCGGCGGCGAAGTACCTCGGCGGGCAAAGCTGGATCGATGCCTCACGCATCGGGATCTTCGGGTGGAGCTACGGGGGCTACCTGTCGAGCCTCGCGATCACGAAGGGGGCCGATGTCTTCAAGCTGGCCATTGCGGTAGCGCCAGTCACGAACTGGAAGTGGTACGACACCCTCTACACCGAGCGCTACATGCGGACCACCAAGGAGAACCCAGGCGGCTACCGCGACAACAGTCCCATCAACTTCGCCAATCTGCTCAAGGGCGACTACCTCCTCGTCCACGGTACGGGGGACGACAACGTCCACTTTCAGCACTCTGTAGAGATGGCGAACGCGCTGGTGGCGGCCAACAAGCAATTCGAATTCATGGCTTATCCGAATCGCAACCACGGCATCTATGGCGGGGTGACGAGGCTGAACCTGTACGAGCGGATGACGGACTTTATCCATGAGCGGCTGTGACGCGCTGTGCGCTGGTGTAATGCGCTACCACTAGGCCGGAGGCCGTCACCGCCTTCGTTCTAGGCTCCCGAACAAACTGCGCCCGCCGCGTGCTACTCCTGACCGTGGACGTCAGTCAGCTCATACTCTTTATCGTCGGCGCGGCTGTCTATGTACTCGTGATGTGGGACGTCCTCAAGACGACACTCTCCCTCCACGGTAGCGGGCCGCTCACCAACCTGATCGTCAACGGCACCAATTACCTGATCTCCGCCCCGCCGGCGAAGTTTGGCGAGGACACCAACGCGAGCGCGGTCATGTACTTCTTCGCGCGGTACTCGGGCTTACTACTTACGTCGATCCTGTTCGCTATGTGGTTCGTCGGCCTCACGTTGAGCCTCACGCTCGTGCTCGCGAGCACCGCCGACAGTATCACGCAGATCTCAGAGGGTGCGGGGGTCGACCTCTTAGAACGGCTCTACTTCGTGGCCGCGAGCGTGACGACGGCTGGCTTCGGGGATTACGTCCCGAGCGACAACGCCTGGCGGCTCTTCACCATCCTCACGGCCTCCAGCGGGCTCGTCGTGACGAGTCTCGGAATCTCGTACGTCATCAACCTCATCGACGCGGTCGTCAACCAGCGGCAACTCGCGCGCTCGATCGTCAACCACGGCACGACGCCCGCCGATATTCTCGCGGCCTTTTACGACGGCCACACCTTCACCCCCTTCGGCAGTTCGCTCCAGTCGGTGGGCGATAGCATTCTACTGCACGTCCAGCATCACCTCGCGTACCCGATGTGCCACTACATCCGCGCCGACGACAACCGCAATTGTCTGCCGGCGGCGCTGGCGGTCTTTGACGAGACACTCACCGTGTTGCTCTACGAGGTGCCTGTCGAGTACCAGCCCAACCGCGGCAATCTGCTGCTCGCTCGCCGCGCCGTGAGCGCCTACCTCGAGAACCTGCGCGACATCTACGTCGACGAGGCCGGCGAGACGCCGCCGTGGCCCGAGCTCACCTTCCTGATGACCGAGTGGCAAATCGTGCCGGCCTCGCGCGAGCGACACGTGAGTCCCGACGAGCGCGAGGCCCTTCGTCACCGGCGGCGACTGTTGCGGGCGGCGGTACAGTCGCAGGGGCTGAGTTGGGACAAGCTCGTGGACTCGCTCAAACACGCGCCTAACGAGCAGCTGGACGCGGAGTTGATTGGATTGAATGAGCGGGGCAAGACGAGCAAGACGTTCGAACACGAGGTGCGATAGACAGTCGTACACCCAAGCAGAGCGACCTACCCTACCGCCTCCCCCGCCTGTAGTACGTGCCGCGCATTGTGCCAGACCAGGGTGTGTAGCATATCTCCTAAGCTCAACTTGACGATCGGGAAGGCGGATACCGGAATGCGGTTGCCGTGCAAGTCCCGCCCCTCCAAACGCTCCAGCACGCGGAGGTAGGCCTGCTGGTTTTGCCGAAAGGCGACGACTACTGCCTCCGCATCGAGCGGCGCCCCGAGTGTATTCATACGCTTCGGACTGCGCAGCGTCTTCTTGCGGAGCGCGGGGTGCAGCGCCAGGGCAAAGCGCTTGCCGATGAGGCCAGGTTTGTAGGTCCCTTTGGTGCGGGTTTTCGCCAAGACGGCCTTCGCCTCCAGCAGCGGCAGGTAATGGTCGGCGTAGCGGTCGAGGTGCTCGAGGCACTCCAGGGCGCTCCAGGCCTTTTCGGCGGGGCGGGCGTTGAGGGCGGCGGGCGTTTGGGCAGTTAGGCTGTCGCCAAAACGGAGGGTGTCGTGCTGGATGGCGATGAGCTCGGCGAGGGCGGCGGCTTGGGTTTTGGCGAAAGCTGGAACCGTAGGGAAGTCGGGCTGGTGCATGGTGGGGCAAAGCTCGGGGATCAGTGCCGGGCAGACCTTGCGTTGGATCAAGGAATCGAGCCTCACTTCGCTCGTGCGCGGCTCAAGGTCTCCGGGGTCATTCTGAGATAGGACGCGATGTAGCGCAGCGGTACGTGCTGGAAGAGTTGGGGGCTTCTCGCCAAAACCGTCCGGTAGCGTTTGGCGGGGTCGGGTTCGAGGAGGTCAAGCTCTCGTGCCATGAGGCCACAGGCAAAGCCCTCGAGCATCTCCGTATACGCCTGGCGGCGATCGGGATGGCCATCGTTGAAGGCAACGACCTCCGCCCGCGTAAGGACGTGACCACTGCACCGCCGTACGCTCTGCAGACCGATCTGGCTCGGCATACCGAGCAGGAGCCCCGGCAGCGCCGCCAGGATCTCGCCAGGGTACCCGAGACGCAGGGTCTGTTGGCCACCAGCGGGAAGGTCGGTATACGCCTGTGCGGCACCCGTGGCGAAGAGGTATAATGGGCTGTGAGTGGCGTGTGGAGCCTGCATGATCTCCCCCCGGGCCGCCGCAAACGGACGCCCGGCCGCCTGGGCGTGCTGGAAGAGTTGTGACCGGTAAGTATGAGATTCGGCCCTTGGCGCAGAAGGGAAATGTTTTCGCGTAAGCAGCATAAAAAGGCTGTTGGTAAAACTGGCCCAAAAAAATGTGCACAGCGCCCGTAAAGAACGGTTTTTCAGCGGCTTAGGGTGGACAGTTGATGGTTCGCCAAATTTGGGACCACCCCGTGTCGCACTTGGCATACCTTGCAGAAAATTTTGCAGAAACGTGCAGCGGGCCTAGCTTTCTACTGGTTTTCAATCCAATTACGCATCAGGGTTTGTTGGCATGTTAGTTGCTCGTTCTACCTTAGAGCGACGCGCCCATCAACAGTGATGCCAATTCGCTCGACTACCCACTAACCCTCGCCGGGCTGATCACGTTTGTAGCGTGTCGGCTCGTCACCGCCACCCACGTCTCCGCCCCCTCCTAATCATCCCGACCATGCTCAAGCAAAGCTTCAACCTAAGCCTTCAGCAGAAGCTGTCGCCGCAGCAGATCCAGCTCATGAAGCTGCTGCAGATTCCGACCTCGACCCTCGACCAACGGATCAAGGAGGAACTGGAGGCCAACCCGGCCCTCGAGGAAGGCGACGAGGAGGAAGATGCAGATGTCTTTGGTGAGGTGGAGCAGGAGGGCGACGACCAGGATTTCGAGGAGACCCCGAGCATGGAGGATGTCGACGAGGGCTTTCTGAACGAGGTGATGGACGACGACCGCTCGATCTACGACGGGCGCCTCACCAACTCCGCCGACGAGGAAGAGCGCACGATCCCGATCGCGGTGCTCGACACCTTTCACGACCACCTGGAGTCACAGATCGGGATGCTCAACCTCAAGGACGAGCGCCAGGCGATGGTGGCCCTACAGATCATTGGCTCGATCGACGACGACGGCTACCTGCGCCGCGACCCGGAGGCCATTGTCGACGACCTCGTCTTCTCACAAAACATCGAGACCAACCACCAGGAGGTGCTCTTCCTCCTCAAGGAGATCCAGCGCTTCGACCCGCCCGGCGTCGGTGCGCGCAACCTTCAGGAGTGTCTCCTCATCCAGCTAGACCTGCTGCTCGAACACGTCTCCCACCTCTCGACCGACGACATCCGCCAGCTGCGCTGCGCCCGGACCATCATCGTGGACTACTTCGAGGAGTTTACCAAGAAGCACTACCTCAAGCTCCAGCGGGGCCTAGGCATCTGCGAGGATCAGCTTCGCGACATCATCCTCCAGATCCTGAAGCTCAACCCGAAGCCGGCCTCCGGTTTCTCGACGAGTTCGAGTCGCTCGACGATGTATGTCATCCCCGACTTCATCATCGAGAACCGCGACGGCGAACTCGAGCTCACGCTCAACTCCCGCAACGCGCCCGAGCTGCGTGTCTCCGACCACTACCGCGAGATGTTGAGCACCTACAAAGATCACCAAAAGGCCGCCCGCACCGGCAAGCACATGTCGGGCGCGAAGAAGAACAAGGAGGCCGTGCTCTTCATCAAGCAGAAGATTGACTCGGCCAAGTGGTTTATCGACGCCATCCGCCAGCGGCAGGACACGATGTACCGTACGATGTACACGATCCTCCAGTATCAGTACGAGTATTTCCTGACGGGCGACGACCGCAAGCTGCGCCCGATGATCCTCAAGGACATCGCCGACGTCACTGGACTCGACATCTCGACGGTGAGTCGGGTGGCCAACTCGAAGTTCGTCCAGACCGAGTACGGCACCAAGCGCCTCAAGGACTTTTTCTCGGAAAGCTTGCAGACGAGCGACGGGGAGGAAGTAAGCACGCTGGAGGTCAAGAAGATCCTCAAGGACATCATCGAAGTGGAGCCGAAGCGCCGTCCGCTCAGCGACGAGAAGCTGAAGAACATGCTCCAGGAGAAGGGGTATGAAATAGCGAGAAGGACGGTAGCGAAGTATCGCGAGCAGTTGGGGATCCCGGTGGCGCGGTTGCGGAAGGAGTTGTAGCTGGCCTGGGGGGCGGCGATGGCCTGTGGCGACGATGGCCTGTGGCGGCGTTGACCTAAAGGTGGCGGTGGCCTTCGGCGTGCTTGGCTGGCGTGCTTGGCTGGCGGAATCTATAAAGAGAAACTTTCGTCAAACGGCTGGGTAGGTAGTGAAATCCACCTACCTTTCGACATGGCGACGATTTACGACTTTAAGGACTTGAGGGTCTACCAGCAGGCGGAGTGGCTGGATGAGCAGATCTGGCCTCTGCGGGATATGACGTTTGAGTTGGATCGCTCTACGTGGTGGCAGGTGTCACGGAGCGTAGGATCGGTAGCAGATAATATCGCGGAGGGTTTTAATCGGGGAAGTCGAGGGGAGTACAAAACCTTCCTCGGATACTCCCGTGGTTCCGCGGGGGAGGTGCGATCACAGTTGCGGAGGATGAAGCGCCGTGGGTACCTCGAAGCGGCGAAGGCCGATCAACTCATCGATCGCTGCGCGCGCATGGAGCGAGGGCTCAAGAACTTAATCGAATCAATTCGCGATAGCCCCAATGCGGGGATGCGGCACGCGGTGCCCGGGATGGTACGAGAGGCAGGCGTGGGGTACGGGGAGCATAATCCCCAGCTAGGTGACGATCTTCCTTTTTGAACTTCCCAGAGAGCTATCACCCCGATAGCTTCGCTACCGGTATACAAGGCGCGTATTCTTGCTGGCTATACCTTAGCTTTACTGTATGACCATTCACAGTAGTCCGCTTCCGCAAAAACCAACCGCCCCGCACTTGGTACTCCCTGATATGGCGTCTGGTGTTGGCTCTTCGATCCGGCAGATCGTGCTGATAACGCGGATAGGTAGGTTATTTGCTTTGATCTTGCCAATGCTATTGATTTCGTGCGAAAAAGAAGACGAGGTGATGGAGCCAGAGCCCGAGAAGCGGATTCTCGATTTCGAGCGGACTATCACGCAGAATAGCTGTACCATCATTGACGAGAGAAATGCAGATACTCTTCTTTTTCGCCAAACGAATCTGAACTGCGCAGCGATTGAATACGGAAGTATGCCCATCGGTAACCGAATAGGAAGCTGTCACAGGTCTTTGTACGGCACAGGTGTGAATTATCTAACCCCCGAAGACTTAGACCTCAGACTCGAAGTAATTATTAACAGCGATCTTGAGCCAGTTAGTTATAATGATATTCTCTTATTAGCGTACAATAGTTCGCGCAGGGTGAAGGTAGGATGTATGATCCGATTCAGCCTCAACGGTAAGAACTACGCAACATCTATCCACGGCGATACTCCATTTGCATGCGCAAACCAGTACGGTAGCGGAAATAAGACCATTACAAAGATAGATACTACCTCAGTTGACCATTGCATTGGTGCCCGCTTAGTTTACGGCATCGCCGACGTCAACTTTCGAGGCTATGCATACAATACTCAGTCTCCTAGAGATTCTATTGGCCCCTTATTAATTAGCACGCGTTTTGCAATCAAGATGTATTAGGATTTTCCAGTTCCAGATTGTCACTGTAAATTGAAGTTCGCAGTGACAATCCAGAACTAAAACACCTAAACGCAAGGCCCCCAAGGCACCCGAGCACGGAACGTCGAAGGCCATCGACTCCACAGCGTGCGCCTATCCAGAACCTCCGAACGGTCACCCACGAACAGCACGCACGAACGGAACGCCGAAGGCCAACGCCACCAAAGGTCAGTGCCGCCTTTAGGCCACTGCCGCCTCTAGGCCATCGCCGCCTTCAGGCTAACTAAGAATCGCAATCAACTGATCCGCCAGCTCCTCCCCGATCAACCGTTGCGCCTCCCCCGTGGCCGCTCCAATATGTGGCGTCACGCTGATTTTTGGGTGGTTGAGTAGTCGCGCATCCGGCTTCGGCTCGCCCTCGAAGACATCCAAGGCCACGCCCCGAATTTTCCCTTCCTCCAACGCCGCCAGCAGCGCCTCCTCGTCAATCAGTCCACCGCGAGCCGTATTCACAATGATAGCGTCCTGCTGTAGCAGCGCCAATTCTTCCTTCCCGATCAGCGCCTCGCCGTCTTGCGCGGGCACGTGCAGCGTGATGACGTCGGCGCGCTTGAGCATCTCGTGCAGCGACAAGCTGTTGACCCGCACTACCGGCGCGGTGCCAATGCCGTGGATCGGTATCTCGACGTCAACGTGCTTCTGGTAGGGGTCGGAGCCGATGACGCGCATCCCGAGGCCGAGGCCGATGCGGGCTGCCTCCCGGCCGATGCGACCGAGGCCTACCACGCCGAGCGTGAGGCCCTCGAGCTGTACGCCACCCGCCAGGCCTTTCTTGAGCTTCGAGAAGTCGCCGGTGGCCATATCGCGGTTGGCGACCTGGAGGCCGCGGGCGAGGGTGAGGATGTGCGCGAAGACGAGTTCTGCTACGGCACGGCTGCTAGCTGCAGGCGTGTTGACGACTTTAATCCCCTTCGAGCGGGCGTACTCGACATCGATGTTGTCCATGCCGACACCGCCACGGGCAATGGCCTTGAGGTTGGGGACCTGGTCGATGAGCTCCTGTCGCACGGTGGTCGCCGAGCGGACGCAGATAGCGTCGTAGTTCTTCAGGGCCTCAGCGAGCTGGTCCTGCGGCACTTTCGTGGTGACGACCTCGAAGCCAGCGGCTTCCATTTTGGCTTGGCCATCGGCCTCGATACCATCGTTGGCGAGTACACGAATCATAGGAGTAGGGTCTTGGGGGTAGCGTGTTTTGGCGAAAGCCGGCTAAAAGGGGTGAACTGACGGGGCGCAAAGAAAACAGAAAGGAGGAGTACCGAGGGAGAGAGTACGGAGCAGACGGAGTGCAGAGTACGGATGCTGCAGGACGCTGGGTGCCACTTCCTCGTTCGCGAAGACTCGACGCATGTGATTCGACGGTGACGTACTCTTGTGATACGGTAGCCTCGACAGGTGTTAGACACTACCGCTACATACGCCTCAATTCCAATGACCACCGCCCAGCTCCTCGCCCTCCGTCCTACCCTAACTGATGCCAGTGGCCAGCCGCTCTCCGCCGCACCCGCCACGCCGGAAGCCTTCCAGAACGAGACTCTCCGCCCGCTGCTCAAGCTCCTTCACGTACGGCTGGTTGCTGCATGGCACCGGTACGCCGAGCGCCAGAAGGACACCTTCTACAGACTCAACCGCCCCGAGCGAGAGACCTATCTCCGCCAGGCTTTGCAGACCAATCGCGAACTCCGGTCTTTTCTCCTCGGCCTCGTGTGTGCCCTTATGACCGATGAGGAATGGGGCGCCTTTCGGCAAAACGAGAAAGAGCTGAGCCGACGGGTGTATACCATGGCCGTCGAGCGACTGCTAAGCGCAGATCTCCATGAGCCGAAAGGGCAGGCATAGTGCCTGTTGTTGCTAGGGCCGTCGGGGCAAGGCGTGCTGATGCGGCTGGCGACCTCAGGCGGCAATCCTCGTTTCACGAACGCGATCGGGACTTTGCCGAAAGGGCGCTGCTGCCGGGGCTTGGCTCGGCGAAATCTCCCGCACTTGGGTCGCCTCGCTTGGCGACTGTCCAATCTGGCGACGGCCTCTTTTGAGCAGGCAGTGCCCCAGCGCACACTCCAGACAGCGCCGCGGCTGGCAGTACTCTTTGCGCAGGGTGAGCAGGCCTTGACTCTCGGCGGCGTTTTCGGCCACGATGCCGACTTTGCGCCACTGCTTGACGATGTTGTTCTGCTCGGAGGGGAGAGCCTCGAGTAAGGCGAGCGCCTGGGCCTCGCACTTAGGCTTGCCTTGGAGGCGACCGTAGAGGAAGACGAAAGGCACCACGGCGTTGATGAGTACGGTGTCGGCGGCGGCCTTGCCGATGGTCTTCTTGCGTGGGTCGCCGGGGCGGTCGGCCAAGTAGTGCGTGTGCCAATAGGGGTGGGGTTCGGCGTCGAAGAGCTTCCGCAAAACCTTTACCTCCGTCGCCTCTAAGAAGGCGTCGAATACCCGCGGCAGCGTGCGTACGATGGCCGCGAGTTGGACCAACCGCATCGACGGGAAGCTCGCCGGCCGCAGCCCGCGGAAGTTCCACATCGACTTGTTGAGTGCCGTGATGGAATGCTTGTGCGCCAGGTGCTCGAATTCCCGCTTGAGTTGCCGCGGGTACTCATCCAAAAACTCCTCGTCGAGAAAGCCAGCCGTCCCGAGCAGCAAGGCTTCGAGCGCCACTTGGTCACTACGGTAGCGCTGGAGCAAGCTAAGCGGCAAGGCCTCCATGAGGCTGTCCATGGCACCAGCGTTGAGCGGCAGACCGAGACAGCGTCCGAGTTGGTGGAAGAAGGCCCCGTCCCAGTCGCTGCGCTTAGCGGCCAGCAGCCGACGCATGTCCTCGGTTTTGCGCTCTAAGCGCTGCAGACTCATCCGTTCGACCCAGCCCTGGAGGACGAGTTGCGGCGTCTCAGCGAGGTAGGTCTCGCAGGGAATGGCGTGCTCGTTGGCGGCGAGTTCTTCGTAGCGCTCGACGACGAGGTCGGACACGAGCGGGGCCAGCACCAAGGTCGGGAGGGCGATACCGCGGGCGTTGAGGACCGGTTCGTCGTCTTCCCAGACGACGTGCAGCACGACGTTGTCGTAGCCGGGGTCGAACTGGTGGCGGTGGTGGTGCCAGTCGGAGGACTTGAGGTGCATCTCGATGTGCCCGGCCCAGACGGTATCGCCGAGGCGGACGCGTCCCTCCGAGAAGTCGGGGCCGTTGCCAGTGTTGTACTGGCCAAATTGGAGGATGTCGATCGCGGCACCGGTCGTGGTCCGGAGGGCGTCGCGGTCGAAGCGGCGCGTGCGCCAGATGTAGTGGAGGAAGGCCTCTTTCACGGGAGTTTGCTTGTAGTAGGTTTAGTAAATCACCCACTACACAAGCTTCCTCGTTACCGAGCGACACACTGGCCTAGGGCAAGCGTCGCTCGTACACGCGGAAGGTGTAAGCGTGGGCATTCTTGGCGTCGGCCTCGTGGCGCTCCTCGGAGGTGAGTCGCCATTCGGCCTCGTCGAGGTCGGGGAACTTGATGTCCCCCTCGACCGCTGTGTGGACGAGTGTGTAGTAGAGGGTGCGGGTCTGCGCCCAAAACAACTCGTAGATGTCGGCCCCGCCGATGACGAAGGCCGTCTCCGCTCCCGACGCCGCGGCCACCTCCATCGCCTGTGCCCCGCCGTGGACGACGGTCGCGCCATCGGCGGCGAAAAAGGCGTTGCGCGTGAGCACGACGTTTAGTCGCTTGGGCAGGGCGCGGCCAATGCTCTGGAAGCACTTGCGCCCCATGATCACCGGCTTTCCGACGGTGGTGCGCTTGAAGTAGGCGAGGTCGGCCGGGAGATACCAGGGGATCTGGTTGTCGTCCCCGATGACGCCGTTTTCGCTGACGGCGACGATGGCTGCGATGGTCATGCCGCCAAGGTAGGAGCGCCTCGGGAGGCGAAGGTGTTGATTTCGGATTCTCTGCGGGACTGGCTATAGGGGGAGGACGCGCTCGGCCACGATGTCGGTGGTCTTGACGGTTTGCCCTTCCTTTTCATAGCTGCCGTACTCGATGCGGCCCTCGATCATGACTCGGGACCCTTTGGTGAGCTTATCGCGCATGGTGCTGGCCTTCGGGCCCCAGCCGACGACGGTGTGCCAGGTGGTGTGCTGAACCCAGTTGCCGTCAGTGTCTTTGGTGTTGTAGGAGGTGGCGAGGTTGACGCGGGCTACGGTAGCGCCGTTGGTCAACTCGTTGTATTTGGTGTCGCCACCGCAGTGGCCGATGAGTTGGATGTAGTTTTTCACGGAAAAGAAGTTCATGGGTGGAGGGATTGGGAAAGACCGAGTGAGCCCGCGCCGCTGCTCGCGGAGCCTACGTACTTGGACGCAGAGCACTTCTGGGACGGGGTGTTTTGGCGGCAGCTTGTGGTTCGATTCTCTAAGGCTAGCGCGGGCCACGGGTCGATCTTTTTAGGAATATGGGTACGGATGCTGTGGGGCGTTGGCTGGAGGACGGATGCCTTGGGGGCGCTGGTGGACGACAGATTGGCCGAGCCGATGCACTGGCATCCGTACTCCCCCAATCCAGGCTTTCCCAATCCGTACGCTGTACTCCCCTAAAACGGCATGGCGGCCTCTAGCTCTTCGACGCCTACCCCGTCACCGCTGCCGTCGGCAATGAGTTCGACGAGGGCTTTGCGCTCGGAGTAGCGCTGGAGCTTCTCGAAGCTCGAGACGATGATCTCGACGGCCTCGCGCTTATCGCCGGTTTTGGTCTCGTAGGTGCGGCACGAGAGGCTCCCGGTGACCATGACGCGGTCGCCTTTGCCGAGTTGCTGGAGCATCTTGTCGCCGGTGCGGCCCCAGCCAGTGACGCGGAACCACTGGGTGTCGTCGATGTAGTTGCCGTGGGCGTCCTTGTAGGACTTGGTGACGGCGAGGCGGGCGGTGGCAAGGCCTTGGCCGGCGTTGGTGGAGCGGGCTTCTGGGTGGGCACCGAGGTGGCCGGAGAGGGTGACGGAGTTGTTGAACATGGTACTGGATGTTTGCGGGAGGCGGACGCTATTGGTTTCTTGAGTGCCCGACTCCGATGTGGGTGGATGAGTGAAAAAAAGGATGTGTGTGTCGGTGATTCCGACTGCGCCATTGGGTGAAGCGGTTGGTGTCATTGACGATGCAAACATGGGGGGATGGAGTACCTACGATGTGTACGATAAGCGCTTACTTACGTAAGTAAGTGTTTATAAACGTTTGATACTTTTGTAAAAGGCTAAATATCAGCGGTATATGGCTTTAGTAGACATATGGGCCGCTGGAATAAATTTTTGGAGAATTTCGGAACGTATGATCGGGACTGCCGTGGAGGGCGTGTTTCCCCCCTAGCCCCCGGCGGGGGAATCCAAGGAGCTGCTGCGCAGCGACGATTGTTTTTGGCTACCGCCTCGTGACTGCCCAGCGCGACTGCCCGGCGGGACTGCCCGGCGCGACTGCCCAGCGCGACTGCCCGGCGCGTCTGCCCGGCGCGACTGCCCGGCGTGACTGCCCGGCGTGACTGCCCGGCGTGACTGCCCGACGTGACTGCCCGGCGCGTCTGCCCGGCGCGACTGCCCGGCGTGACTGCCCGGCGTGACTGCCCGGCGTGACTGCCCGGCGTGACTGCCCGGCGTGACTGCCCAGCGCGACTGCCCGGCGGGACTGCCCGGCGGGACTGCCCGGCGTGACTGCCCAGCGTGACTGCCCGGCGCGACTGCCCAGCGTGATTGCCCGGCGTGACTGCACTATGCTGTTCATTAATGTGATGGGTAGATTTCCTACATGAGATTTGTGCCCCTACTTTCCTGCCATGGCCGAAGCGAATCACCGCGGACATCGGACGCGACGTCGTGAGGAGTTGCGCACGACGGAAGTAGCGCACGCGGGGCTCCTCTTGAGCTTCGCCAAGGAGATGCGGCTCAATCCGACACATGCGGAGTATATGCTGTGGGATGAGTTACGTGCCACCAAACTCGGGGTACGTTTCCGGCAGCAGCAGGTGATCGGGCGATACATCGTAGACTTTGCCTGCCTGTACCTCAAGCTCGTCGTCGAGGTCGACGGCGGGATTCACGACTGGCCACATCAGATCGCCTACGACGAGCAGCGTAGCAGTGACCTGGAAGCCGACGGATACAAGGTTGTCCGCTTCCGAAATGAGGAGGTCTACGAGGATGTTTGGAGAGTTGCGGCCAGCATACGCGCTGAGATAGCGTCACTTACTAAAAGTAAAAAGTCATAGTCCCGTTCCATCCCGCCGGGACGTCTTGTCGGGCCATCACGAGGCGGTAGCCATAAATAACCGCCGCTGCGTAGCAGCTCCTTAAATTCCCCCGCCGGGGGCTAGGGGGGACTAACACCCCGCCGGGACATCGTGCCGGGCCATCACGAGGCGGTAGCCACAACAAACGTCGCTGCGCAGCAGCTCCTCAAATTCCCCCGCCGGGGGCTAGGGGGGACTAACACCCCGTCAGGACATCGTGCCGGACCGTCACGAGGCGGTAGCCATAAATAATCGCCGCTGCGTAGCAGCTCCGTGAATTCCCCCGCCGGGGTCTAGAGGGGGACTAACACCCCGCTGGGCCGTCTTGCCGGGCCATCACGAGGCGGTAGCCATAAATAACCGCCGCTGCGTAGCAGCTCCGTGAATTCCCCCGCCGGGGGCTAGGGGGGACTAACACCCCGTCGGGACATCGTGCCGGGCCGTCACGAGGCGGTAGCCACAACAAACGTCGCTGCGCAGCAGCTCCTCAAATTCCCCCGCCGGGGGCTAGGGGGGAAAAAACACCCCTGCACAGCCCCCCCCAAAAACCACAGCCACTTCACGCTCCACAACCCTTCCGTGCCAGTTGCTCGCGGAGCGCGTCGAACCTACCGCTACCTACACCCGCGCCGCCACCCCAAAATCCATCGCCCCCTCGTACAGCGCCTTCCCCACGATCGCCCCGTGGCATCCCGTTTTGGCGCAAGCCTCCAAGTCAGCTATCGACCGGATCCCCCCGCTCGCCACCAACTCCAAACCTGGCGTCTGCTCCAAGATCTGCCCATACAACTCCAACGCTGGACCGCTCATCATCCCATCCCGACTAACGTCCGTACACACGACCCGCTTCGCCCCCGCCGCACGGTAGTCCGCCAAAAAGCTCGGCCAGTCCAGGCTGCTCTTCTCCTGCCAGCCGTGGACGGCCACGCGGTTGTCGAGCACGTCCATGCCGAGGATGATGACCTCGGGGCCAAAGCGATCGAGCCACCCGAGGACCGTCGCTGGCGACTTGACGGCGATGCTGCCGGCGGTAACTTGCTTGGCACCTGCGGCGAGGACGCGCTCGAGCTGTTCGGTGTCTTTGACGCCTCCGCCGAAGTCGATGTGGAGGTCGGTGGCCGCGGCGATGCGCTCCAACACGTCGATGTTGATGACGCGACTCGCCTTGGCACCGTCCAGGTCGACGAGGTGAAGATGTGTAAACCCGGCCGCCTCGAAGGCCTGGGCCTGGGCGACGGGGTCCTCGTTGTAGGTGGTTTGCAGGGCGTAGTCGCCCCCCGTGAGGCGGACGCACTTGCCGCCGATGATGTCGATGGCGGGGATAACGGTCATAGAGGAGGTTGAGGAGCGACGCCGAGAGATTCCCTTAGGAGTACTGTGTATTCTGGCCCTTCTACTAGCCGGCTGGAGATTCTAAGGCTTAAAGGTGTTGGTCGCCGCCGAGTTCGAAGCCGACATAGTGGGCGGTGGTCTCGACGAGCAGGCCGGTGCCGCGGCCGAAGCGGACCTGCGCGCTGGCAGTAAGGCTTTCGTTGACTTTGCCAGCCATCCCGCCCTCGGCAACAGGGGCCACAATGTCGATGCCAGAGGCGGGATGGGGGCGGGCGATGTCGATCTGGAGCCAGGCGGCCGGACCGGTGAGCGCAGGCTTGAGGAAGGAGAGCTGGACCTCGTCACCGGAGGTGGTTTGCTGTAGGCGGCTGCCGTTGTACGTCGCGAACACCTCGAGGTGACCACGCCACAGCAGAGCGGCAATGTGTCCGTCGAAGGCACCCGTGACCCAGGGCACGCGTCCGGCGCTTACGAGCAGGCAGCAGGGCTCGGTTTCGCCGACGAGGTGGTTGGTCTGGAGCCAGGTCCACCGCAGGGGAAAGGAGCTGCCCCAGTCTTTCTCGATGTAGCCGACGGCCTGTGGACTGAGGGTGACTACCGCGCCGTCGTTTTGCCGTCGCAGGGAGCCCGAGACGCGGTGGTGCAGACTCACGACCCCATGTTTGCATTGCATGCCCGGCACGAAAGAGAACGGTCCCATGGCCCCGGGCGACCACGGTTTGGTGGGCCAAGGCAGGTTTTGGCGAAAGCTGAACTCGGCGCTTAGCCCCGGCACGTCGATGTCGATTCCGCTTTCGCTAAAACGATTGGCTCCGATGGCAAAGGAGAAGCCCCTCGTGGCAAAAGCCGACCCTGCCCCATGAGCACCGGCTAACGATCGCGCTATCTGCAGGGCTTCGCTGCCGAAACGTTCGTAGCTCGCTTTTCCTGCCACCCCATCGATCACCTGCACAAATGCATGCCCCGCCCCCTGCTCATCGTAGCTAATCCCCGGAATCAAGGCCAGTGCCACCTCTTGCTCTGGGTCGACTATCTTGTAGTAATAACCCTCAAAGTAGCCTCGCCGTCGGTGGGCACCCTGAAACCCGCTCGGGCGGAAGACGTTCTTGAATCGATTGAGCACCGGGGGCGCAAGGTAAGCCCCCCGCCCACCCTACCTTACCCTGCCCCTGTGTTATGCCAGAGCCCCGCCCCAAATCACCTGCCGACGAGGTGTTTGAGCGCGAACTACTCCCGCAACTCAATGCCCTCACGTCTTTCGCCTACCGCCTCACGCAGGACCCGAACGACGCGGCCGACCTCGTACAAAACACCTACCTGCGGGCCTACCGCTTCATCGACCAGTACGAGGTGGGCTCCAACGCAAAGGCGTGGCTGTTCCGCATCCTCAAGAACGCCTTTCTCAACGACTACCGCCGCCAGCACAGCAAACCTCCTCACGTCGACTACGACGAGGTCATCCTGCTGGAGGAGCACAACGCGAGCGCGATCCCGGTCTTCGTCGACCTCCGCCACGAACTTTTCGCGCAGCTCCTCGGTGACGAGGTGACAGGGGCTATCAATGGCCTACCGGTCAACTTCCGCCTCGTGCTGCTGCTGGCCGACATAGAGGGCTTCACCTACGAGGAGATCGCGCGGATCACGGACGTGCCCCTCGGCACGGTGCGGAGTCGCCTGCACCGCGCTCGCAACATGCTCAAGGACCGGCTGCGGCCATATGCCCAGCGGCACGGGATAGGGAAGAAATGAAGGCGCGCGGCTTCCGGTCTCCGCGCCGGGCGCGCCTCGGGTTAGTGGCCGCGGGGAGCGCGCGACTATTGTTCTCCGTGCCGGGCGCGCTTTGAATTCGTGTCGGTGGGGGGCACCCGGCGCGGAGACCGGTAGCCGCGCCCCCCCGCCGCCACGAATCCAAGCGCCCCAACAAAAAAGCCCTCCCGCCTAGTGGGCGAAAGGGCTTTCGGTGTCAAGTCAAATAGAAGAGCAGGGAAGGAGTCACACTTCGCTACCCTCTGTCAACGAATGCCGCTCGCGCGACGCTGCTTCGCTTGGCATACTTTTTTCTCAGGGGCGCATCTTCGTGCTAAAGGACGCGTACGCCGGTGGCCATCAGCTCGATCTCGGCCTTGGGCTCGGTAATCATGGCGATCTCGGCGGCACTCTTGCCAGCATCTTCGGCGTAGTGGCGGAGGTCCTCGACAGAGACCATCTTCTTAGTGGCCACGCCCTCGACGATCACCTTGTTGCCGGCCAGCGTCTTCGGCATGAAAAAGCTGTAGTCCTTGAAGCGCACCGAGACCGGTGTGGTGTTCTTGGTGGGCTGGAGGGTCATCCAGCAGCCTTTCTTCTGGCATACGTCTGTGACCTCGCCCTCGACCACGCCCGTGACGCTCTCCTTGCCGTCGAGCTGGCGCATGAGTTCGGCGTAGGACATCACATCGGCCTTTGCGTTGACACCCGCGCCGTACATCGAACCCGTCTTTGGGACAGCGTCGAAGGCATTCATGATCGGGGTCTCCACCATCGCGGCGGTTTTGTCGCGCGGGCCACAGGCGCTGAGCACGAGCAGGGCGGCAGACAGGAGGCTAAGGCTTATCGCTTTCATAAAATCGTTTATGCGAAGGTAGGTCAGCCGCTCCAATGTGCAATACGTCGAACGGCGGCGGGGTTATGGGAGGGCTGGCGCGTGTTTTGCCGAAAGGCCTACGGTCGCCACTCCCCCAACAGTCTCCTCCGAGTCCCCCATCAACTCCCGCACTGCCTATTGTCGACCGCTACACTTTCCGCACGAGAAAACACGGTCGCACATGAAATTCTGGGGGTTCCTTCTTCTTTCCATCCTTACGTTCGGTAGCCAGGCTGCCTTCGCCAACTGCGTGTCCGGCGATTGCCAAAACGGGGCCGGTCGCGCCAATTTCAAAAACGGCGACGTCTACGTCGGTGAGTGGCAGGCAGGCCTGATGCACGGCCGCGGGGTATACCAGTTCCGTACCAAAGCCCGCTACCAGGGCGAGTTCTACAAGGGGGTCATGCAGGGCCAGGGCCAGATGCGCTACCCCGACGGCACCGTCTACGTCGGGGGGTGGCGCTCCAACAAGAAGTCGGGCGAGGGCAAGTTGGTGTCGCCTTCCGGCAAAACTCAGGACGGGCGCTGGCTCGACGGCCGTTTTGCGGGAAACCGTACGAGTAGCCCAGCGGTGGCCAGTTCGACACGGCCCAGCGCTACCCCCACCAAACCCGCCCGCAACAACGCCGCTACCGTCGCCCCGATCGCCTCCACACCCAATCGTACGACGAGCACTTCCGCGAGTACCTCGAGCGCTGGTGTCCGCGACTGCAACAAGGTCTACTGCCAGGAGGGCACCGGTCGCTACGTCTACCGCGACGACGCCGTGTACGTGGGCGAGTTCGAAGACGGCCAGCCCTCCGGCCGCGGCCAGGTTCGCTATGCCTCCGGCGACGTGTACACCGGCGACTGGTTTGCCAACGCTCCCGACGGCGAGGGCACCTACACCTTCGCCAACGGCCGCTCCGTACTCGGCAAGTGGGAAGAGGGTCGCCTCCTCCAGCGCCTCTACCGCAACGAAGCCGGCAGCGCGCTCGCGCAAAACCAAAGCCCCCCACCGAACAACCGCCCCCAGTACAGCCCACCAAACAACCAAGCCACCTTCAAACCAAACCACCACCCCCAGAACAACCGCTCCGCCGACGGCCGCACCACCATGTACGCCGTCGTCGTCGGCATCGGGGCCTACTCGGCCATGAAGACGCTCAACTATACCGACGACGACGCCTACCAGATGTACGCCTTCCTCAAGAGCCCCGAGGGCGGTGCCCTCCAGGACAAGCAGGTCGAGGTGCTCATCGACGAGCGCGCCACGGCCGCCAACATCGAGCGCGCCCTCGCCGAAAAGTTAGCCATCGCCGACGCCGACGACATCGTGGTGTTCTACTACTCCGGCCACGGTACGGACGGCTACTTCATCCCGGTCGACTTCGACGGTGCGAACAATCTGCTGAGCCACAAACGCATTCAGCAACTGTTTGACGCGAGTGCCGCCCGGCACAAACTCGTGGTCGCGGACGCCTGCCACAGTGGAGGCCTCCTGGCCGCGAAGGCCTACGACTCGCGCAGTGCCGATCGTTTGTACGAGGCTTTCGCCAAAACCTCCGGCGGCACGGCCCTCCTACTCAGCAGCCGCACCGAAGAGGTGAGCCTGGAGGCGAGTGGACTACGCTCCGGGGTCTTCTCGCACTTCGTGATGCGCGGGATGCGCGGCGAGGCGGACGTGGATCGCAACGGCATCGTCACGGTGAGTGAGTTGTACGACTACACCTACGGGCGGGTGCGCGACTATACGGGCCGGCGGCAGAGCCCGGTATTGAGCGGGCAGTTCGACAAGAACATGCCGGTGGCGAGTACGCGGTAGGGGGGCTCCAAATGAGTAGGCCCCGCCTGGACTTCATCCAGGCGGGGCGCAATATTGGTAGTCAAAGTCAGCACGCGCTTCGGAGAGCGCGAACCGGGGGAAAGCGCGAACCTTAGTTCTCCTTCTCAATCCGGATTTCGGCCTTCTCCTTTTGGTCTTCTGCGCGCATGCCTTCGCGGATCTCGCCCTCGATGCTGGCGCGGGCCGTATTGAACTCACGGATGCCCTTGCCGAGCCCTCGCATGAGCTCCGGAATTTTCTTACCGCCGAAGAGTAAAAGAATAGCGAGGAAGATGAGGATCATCTCCTGTCCGCCGACACCACCGAGGAAGAGGAATACCGTTTGCATGTTAGTAGATTGAGGGTCGCAAAGATACACAACGCGAGACAGGCCCGTAAGGTGCCCCCGCCGGGGAGTTTGACAGGTGGACTACTTCTTGAGCCCGATTTCGCGAAGGCGCTCGTCGAGGTAGTCCCCGGCCGTGATCGGGTCGTAGGCCTTCGGGCGCTCCGGGGTCACGGTGCTCGGGAGGGCGTCGAGGCTCATCTCGGCTACGGGGTGAAGGAAAAAGGGGATCGACAGGCGGTCGGTGTGCCACTCCTCGCGCGGCGGATTCACGACGCGGTGCGTGGTCGACTTCAGGTAGTTGTTGGTGAGGCGCTGGAGCATGTCCCCGACGTTGACCACGATCTCGTCCTCGCCCGGGACCACGTCGATCCACTCGCCCTGCGCGGTGAGGAGTTGGAGGCCACCGGCGCTCGCACCCACGAGGAGCGTAATGAGGTTGATGTCCTCGTGCTGTTCGGCACGTATCGCACTCGCTGGCTCGTTCGTGATCGGCGGGTAGTAGATGGCCCGCAGGATGGAGTTGCCGTACTCGATCTGCTGGTCGAAGTAGTGCTCGTCCAGACCGAGGTACAGCGCGATGGCCCGCAGCAAGTGCGTACCTGCGCGTTGGAATCCTCGGTAGAGTTCGGTTCCCTTATCGGAAAAACCAGCCGTCTCCGCGACGTGAGGATTCTTAGGGGTTTTGGCGAAAGCCTCATGCGTCTCCGGCACCTCCTGCCCCAACTGGAAGAACTCCTTCAGGTCGGCCACCGTGCTCTGCTTGGCGTGCTCCTTGCCGAAACTCGTGTAGCCGCGCTGCCCGGCCATGCCCGGCACCTCGTACTTTTTCTTCGTCTCTACGTCGAGCTTAAAGAAGGACTTACTCGCGTCGTAGTACGTATCGATCAGTTGCTTCGGGATACCGTGATTGATGACCCCGACGAAGCCTGTGTTGTGGAAGGCATCACCGAGTTGGTCAATGACAGCCTTGCGGTCGGCTGCATTGCCGTCAACAAACTTGGCGAGATCTATCAGGGGGATGGCGCGGGGAGTAGTCATCGGGCGAAAATACGATGGTTAGCTCTCAGTTGACCTCACGCCTTTGCCTCGATACTTACCCAAACGAAACCGCTCATGCGCCTTTTGCCCTCCCTCACTGGCCTCGTGGTCCTCAGCCTCACCGCCTGCGCCGATCCCGACCCCCAGAGCACCGTCACCGAAACCAACAGCAGCGAGATCGACAGTTGCTACCTGCCCCCGGCGCACCTCGAGCCGGGACTCCTCCAAGGAATATCGGTAGGGACGCAGTATGCGTGGGGCGAAAAGCAGCCTATGTTCCAGGTGCAGGACGTCGTCCACGGGGAGGGCGGCTACA
This sequence comes from Lewinellaceae bacterium, assembly GCA_963837005.1. GTDB lineage: Bacteria > Bacteroidota > Bacteroidia > Chitinophagales > Saprospiraceae > CALDTK01. The sequence goes on along the minus strand of CAWIMC010000013.1, from coordinate 750,931 downwards.
CGTTTACCGAGGTTCCGGAGGACTATTTTATTACGGCGACCTTGTACGATACCTACGGCCAGCCTACGGTAGTCATTCGCCACGGCCACTGCCTCTATACGACGGTAGGTGCAACCGCGGATTCTACCAACAGCACGAGCAGCAGGCAAGCGGCGGCAATCGAGTCCTTACAACTCGCGCTCTCCCGTGCGGGACTGAAGGTCACGGGATTTGGCACGTGGAGTGTCCCGCTGCAGATGGCACAAAGCACGAGCGTATCCACTATCGGTTTCACCGTTTGCGGTGACGGTCGCCAGGGGGCGCTCCAGGTCGTCGACGCAGGAGCGCAACACAGCTGGGCAGTAGTGTGGATCGGGCCAGCGGAAGAGATGCTAGCCTTTCAGGAGGGAGTCCAGCAGGTTCTCGACAGCCGCCGAAACGACACCCTCTGATCGTCGAGCACCCAGTAGGCTACCGCTAGGCCTCGCCCGACGTGATGGAAGGTGCACAATAGACGGGCAACTGAGAACTGTCAACTGAGAACTGAGAACTGTCTAAAACCCCGGCCGGTACTTGCTCTCCGTTAACAGCTTCTGCGCGTCACGCTCGGCGATCAAGTCGCGGAGGCTCTTGTCGGGATATCGCTTCATGTAGGCTCGCACGAGCTGTAGGCCGACCCAGTTGGCCCCGCCACCGGGAGCCTCGGGGGGCATGCCGGGCACATTCGGGCTGACGCCGACGTGCTTGCCGATGCGCTTGGCGCTGGTCTCGTAGAGGAGGTTTTCGTCGAGGTAGTGCGTCCACATCTGAGCCTCGTTGGCGCGCAGCCAGTCGAGTTCTGCTTTCGCAAAAACGAGCGTCGCGGTATCCGGCACATGCGGCAGGAGAAGGGACTTGAGGTAGAGCAACTTGCCGTTGTGGATCATCTGGTCGATCATCCGTTGGCCGGGGGCCGCACCGATCAAGTTCGTGACCCAGGCCTCAATGGCGCGAGAGGCGATGTGGTCGCGGTTCATGCTCCGCTGAACGTACTGCGGGAAAGTCTCTGGGTTGTAGCCCGCGAAGCCCGACCCGAGGTAAAAGTCGAGTCCGACGCCGAGCACCTCATCGCCGTAGGTGAGGTTGCCGAGCGAAAGCTCACTCACGTAGGTGATGAGTTCGGGCGTCGGGGTTTCGGGGAAGTAGTGCTTGGCGTAGCGAAAAGCCTGCGTGAGATCCTGCTCCCACTGCGCTCCTGTATCGGCTGGCGGGAAGGCCTTCGTCACGCTGTCGAGCAGTCCCTGTAGCGACGGCTCCTGCGCGAAGGCCCGCACCAAGGCGCTATCATACGCTTCGAAATTGCCGGGCAGCATCAACTGCAGCCACACGCTGTCGAAGAAGACGGGGTACGCTTGTCGCAAAACCCTCGCCCCGTTCGCAGTGGAATCGAGCGAAGCCCCGCGCAAATCCTGATCGAAGCGCCGCGTACCGAGGTCGACGCTCATCTCAGAAACATCTGGCGGCGGTGGCTCATCGTCCGCCCCACACGATGCTCCCGTCACCGCGAGCGTTAATAGCCAACAAATGCACCTCATGTAACCTCTCCTTTGTGTGTGGCGCGCGCAAAGGTGCGCCACCTTCGCCCGCGAAATACTAAACCCCCTAAACCCGATGAGAGTACACTACACCTTCCTAAGCTTTGCGTTCGTAGCGCTGCTCAGCCTTAGCGCACGCGCCCAGACCGCCGACTTTTCTCAGTTCCGCTTCGGCCTTAACCTGAGTCCGTCGATCAGCTGGATTACCACCAACGACAACGGCATCAACGGCGACGGCTCGGCCTTCGGGATCAAACTCGCCACGCAGGCTGAGTTCTTCTTCGCCGAAAACTACGCAATCGAAACCGGCATCGGCTTCCACTTCAACGCCGGCGGCACGGTGCTCAGCAACTACGGCGGGCGCTACTTCACGGAGTCGATCAACGACGGACCGGGCTTTGGGGGCGTTACGCCAACCGGCAACGTGCGCATCGACTACTCCATCAACTACCTCGAGATCCCGATCGGGCTGCGGCTCCACACCCGCGAGTTCGGGTTTATCCGCTACTACGTACAGGCCCCGATCTTCACGATCGGTATCCGCACGAGTGCGAAGGGTTCGATCTCCGGCGGCGGGGTACCCGACGATCTCGAGGACCTAAACATCAGCAAAGAGGTGAGCCCGTTGGCCCTAAGCTGGGGTCTCGGGGGCGGTGCCGAGTACGAGATCGGCGGCGGGACGGTGCTCTTCGGCGGACTACAATTCTCGCGGCTCTTCACCGATGTCACTAAAGACGGCGACTACGGCTACGCAGGTCGCACACAAAGCGGCGATCCTAGCGCGGGCATCAACAGCCTAACCCTTAGACTCGGTATCCTATTTTAGACTTCGCCCGTTCGCGCACCGTCTTACCTTCGGCCCTTAAGCCACCAATTATGCGCATCGACGTTTTGCTCGGCCTCCAGTGGGGAGACGAGGGCAAAGGCAAGATCGTGGACTACCTCAGTCCACAGTACGACATCATCGCCCGGTTTCAAGGCGGACCCAACGCCGGGCATACCCTCGTCCTCGACGGCGTCAAGCACGTCTTGCACACCGTGCCGAGCGGCATCTTCCGCGACGGGATCATCAACCTCATCGGCAACGGCGTCGTGGTGGACCCGACCATCCTCGTCAAAGAACTCAACCAGCTCGATGCGGCCGGGGTGGACTACCAAGATCGTCTCCTCGTCTCCGAGAAGGCCCACCTTATCCTCCCGAGCCACCGCTACCTCGACGCGGCCTCCGAGGCGAGCAAGGGCAAGGAGAAGATCGGCTCTACCCTACGCGGCATCGGACCGACCTACATGGATAAAACCGGCCGCAACGGCCTGCGCGTCGGCGACATCGCCCGGCCAGACTTCCGCGATCGGTATGAAGCGCTGAAGGCCAAACACCTCGACCTAGTAAAGGTGTACCCGGACTTCGACTTCGCACTAGAGCAAGAGGAGGAGGCCTGGTTTGTCGCCGTCGAGCGCGTGCGCACGCTACCGCGGGTCGACTGTGCATACTACCTCGCCGAGGCGCTCAAAGCAGGTAAGTCCGTCCTCGCTGAGGGGGCGCAAGGCTCAATGCTGGACATCGACTTCGGGACCTATCCCTACGTGACGAGTTCTAATACAACTACCTCAGGCGTTTGCACCGGTCTCGGCGTACCGCCCACCGCCATCGGCGAGGTGATCGGGATCACGAAGGCCTACTGCACGCGCGTTGGCTCCGGCCCTTTCCCCACCGAACTTCACGACGCCACCGGCGAGAAGCTCCGCAAGGAAGGGCACGAGTTCGGTGCGACAACGGGCCGCCCCCGCCGTTGCGGGTGGATCGATCTGCCGCAGCTGCGCTACTCGGTGATGCTCAACGGCGTGACCCAACTCACGCTCACGAAGATCGACATCCTGGATGCCTTTGACGAGATTGGCGTGTGTACGCACTACCGCATCGGACAAGAGCTAACGAAGGTGTTGCCCTACGATCTTACCGCTGTCGATATCGTCCCGGTGGTGAAGACGTTTGCCGGCTGGCGCCAAAGCCTCGCCGAAGTAACCACGCTGGAAGAGTTGCCCGCCGCCGCCAAAACCTTTATAGCCTTTCTCGAAGAGGAGATCGGTGTGCCGGTCACACTCGTCTCCACGGGGCCAGAGCGCGAGAGTTTGCTCGTCGCCGAAGGGGCTGAAGTGGGCGTATAGGGTGAGCGTACGCGACTCACTGGAGTGACTTCCGCTAAACTTGCGGCTGCGCAGTTGCGTAATACTGGCCGCTGGACTGCCGACGTTGGTTTTGGCGAAAGCCGTCTCTCAAGCATCCCCGTAGCTATGCGCTTACTTCTTACTTTTTGTCTCTTCACCTTGCTACTCGCGTACGGCTCCCCGCTTCATGCCCAGGAGCTGCGCGCCACGGTGACCGTCAACGCACCGCAACTACAGATCATCGATCCGCAGGTGATTAAGGAGTTCGAGAACGTCGTGCGGGAGTTCCTCAACCAAACCCAGTTTACCGAGGAGCGCTACGAGGAGGAAGAGCGGATCGAGTGCAACTTCACGTTCACCCTCAATCGAGAGGTAAACGAGCGCGTCTTCGAGGTCGACCTGCTCGTGCAGAGCTCGCGGCCGGTGTTTGGGAGCGATTACAAGACGACGCTGATCAACTTTTCCGACCAGAGCACCGTCATCGAGTACGAGCAGTACCAGCCGCTGGACTACAGTGAGCAGAGCTACACGACGAGCCTCGTGGCGTTGCTGGCCTTTCACGCACACCTGATCATCGGGACGGACAAAGACTCGTTTGCGCCCTCCGGCGGCACCAACATCTACGGGGCGGCCGAGCGCATCGTGGCCACGCTGCCGAACAACGTGACCAACTTAGACCCTGGCTGGACGACCAATCGGCAGCGCTCGCGCTTTAACCTCTTGCGGGAGTACCAGAACCCACGCGCCCGCGTCTACCGCCAGCTGCTGTACGACTACCACCGGCGCGGACTCGACGTCATGGGGACGGACCCAATCGCCGGACGCACGGTGATGGCGCGTAGCCTGGACGGACTCGAGAAGGTACGGTCGGACATTCCGAACAGCCTCCTGCTGTCGGTCTTCTCGAGTTCGAAAACGGAGGAGTTGCTAAGTGTCTTTGCGCCGGCACCACCGGCCGAGCGGCAGAAGGTCTACGCGGTGATGACCTCGATCGACCCAATCAATGTGACCAAGCTACGGGCGATTCGCTAGGCGGGCGATTCGCTAGGCGGGCGATTCGCTAGGCGGGCGATTCGCTAGGCGGGCGATTCGCTAGGCGGGCGATTCGCTAGGCGGGCAATTCGCTAGGCGGGCAATTCGCTAGGCGGGTATCACGGCCGTGAGCTTGCCAAGACGACTCCCGTACCAGGAGAATCGTTCGCCGTCGACGAGTGTCACCTCGGCATCGGGGCAGAGCGCCTGCAGTTCGGCGATGTGCTTTTCGCGAAAGGGGAACGGCTCGCTGGAGAGGAGCAGGTGTTTTGGCGAAAGCCCCTTTATTTCGACTGGGGTGAGGCTGGGGTAGCGTTCGGCTTTCGCCAAAACGTTTGCGTAGCCCAAGGCCTCCATCACGCTGTGGATGTAGGTGTCGCCGCCGGCCGCCATGTAGGGTTTGCGCCAGATGAGGTAGAGGGCAGGGCCGCGGTTGGGGCGGTGGAGTTGCGCGATGGTGCGCTCGTTGGCGGAGATAATGCTTTCGGCTATGGGGCTTACGCCAAAACGCTCGCCGAGCATGTGGATGACGCCCCGCGCATCGGCGAGCGTCTGGATGTCGGTCACCAAAACCTCGCAAAACTTTTCGATGGCCTCGACCTGCTCGCGGACGTTTTCTTCTTTGCTGGCGATGACGAGGGTCGGGGCGAGGGCGCGGACCTTTTCTACGTCGACGTCTTTGGTGCCGCCGACGACGGTGACGCTGTCCCGGAGGTCAAGGGGGTGAATACAGAATTTGGTGCAGCCGATGAGGCGAGCGCGGAGGCCGAGGTCGCAGAGGAGTTCGGTGAGGGAGGGGACGAGGGAGAGGAGGGTTGGCCTAAAGGCGGCGTTGGCCTGCGGCGGGGTTGGCCTAAAGGCGGCGTTGGCCCCTGGGGCGGCGTTGGCCTGGGGCGGGGTTGGCCTAAAGGCGGCGTTGGCCCCTGGGGCGGCGTTGGCCTGCGGCGGCGTTGGCCTGCGGCGTTCTTTGCTTTCGTGCATTAAGTTGACCTTTGGTGGCGATGGCCTAAAGGCGGCGTTGGCCTCTGGGGCGGCGTCGGCCTGCGGCGTTCTTTGCTTTCGTGCATTAAGTTGACCTTTGGTGGCGATGGCCTACGGTGGCTCTGGCCTGCGGGGTTACCCTCCGAACGTGCCCAACAGACGTGCCCGTAAGGTGGGGACGATAGACGAGAACGCCGAAGGCCACCGCCACCGTAGGTCAACGCCGCGCTCGCGCCAACGCCGCCTATAGGCCAACCCCGCGCTCGCGCCAACCCTACCCCCGCACCATCCACTTACCTAGCTCCTTAAAGCTGGCCTTTTTGCCGTACAGCAAGATACCTGTCCGGTAGATACGGCCGGAGAGCCACACGAGACATACGGCGGTTCCGATGAGGACGGTCATGCTGAGGGCTACTTCCCAAAAGGGCGGCTCGAAGGCGAGGCGGGCAGGCATTACGATCGGGCTGAATAAGGGAAAGATGCTCGACCAAACCGCCAGCGAAGAGTTGGGCGACTGGATGGCGACGGTCATGATATAGATCGCGAGGATGACGGGAATCGTGATGGGGAGCGTGAGTGACTGCGCGTCGTTCATGTCCTCGCCGACAGCTGAGCCAACGGCGGCGAAGAGACTCGCGTACACGAAGTAGCCCCCGATGAAGTACATTACGAACAGCGGTAGGATGGCCCACCAGTTGATGGCGTTGATCTCGACCATGAGTTGTTCCATCATGCTGGCGGCCTGGTCGGGGTCTATCCCAGCTGCAGCTGCCTCGGCACCAGGGTTGACGCTCCCCGAGGCGGCCGTTGCACCGTCGAACCCGAAGATGGCCCCAGCCACCGTCACGGCGATTGGGATGAGGATGAGCCAGAGGCCGACTTGCGTAAGTCCGACGAGTCCGACGCCCACCACCTTGCCCATCATCAGCTGGAAGGGTTTGACGCTCGAGATCATCACCTCGACGATACGCGTGGTCTTCTCCTCCATCACCGAGCGCATCACCATCGAACCGTAGATGAAGATCACGATGTACATCGCGAAGCCCATCAACCCCCCGAGGCCCGCCCCCACAGCACTCGTCATCGCTGAAGAATCCTTGCCGCCCTCGTTGATCGGCTCTGGCTCGATGTCGACGTCGAAGCGCAGGGCCGAAAGGTTTGCCTCGTCGAGGCCGAGTTGTGTGGCGCGGTAGTCGCGCACGGCGTCCCTAACGCGCGAGCGTAGTGAACTGCCAACATCCGGGGTCATCGTGGCGTCGGTGTAGAAGAGCGCCTCGAAGTCCTTGGCGCGCAGGTTCGTGATCGGCGGGATGACCAACACGCCATCAATCTCCCCCCTTCTCACCTCTTCCTTAAGGGAGTCGAGCGGCGCGGTAGACTTCTTGAAGCGCAGCGTGGCCTCGTCTTTGATCCCCCCGGGGAAGATGCCCGCCTGGTCGAGGACGGCCACGCTCTTCTCATCATCGGAGTCGTAGCTCATGATCAGCGACGCCACCGCGATGAAGACCATGATCCCGAGCGGCGTCAGGAGCGTGGTGAGGAGGAAGGACTTCTTCTTGACACGCGTGAGGTACTCGCGCTTGATAATGAGGAGGATCTTGTTCATAGCGGGAGGGAGATGGGAGGATGGGGGGATTGTTTGATGGGAGGATGGCTGTGCGTGGGGGAGATGGGAGGATGGGGGGATTGTTTGATGGGAGGATGGCTGTGCGTGGGGGAGATGGGAGGATGCGGGGATTGTTTGAAGGGAGGATGTGCTCGGCGGGCATGCTCGTGAGACGTGCCATCCGGATGGCCATCCACCCATCCCCTCATCCATCCATCCTCCCATCAAGACACCTCAACTGAGCAGTGCCGGATTATAACTCCCCACCTGCTTGATAAACACCTCATCCAGGCTCGGCAGCACCTCGCGAAAGCTCTTCACGCGGGCACCCGCGCCGACGAGTTCGGCGAGGAGGGCATTGCCGTCGGCACCTTCCGGAAGGGAAAGGGTGTAGCCGCCGTCGCGTTTGCGTTCTTGGAGGGGATAGCGCTTGAGGGTCGCGGAGCTGAGTTCGCCGTCAATGTAAACCTCGTAGATGTTTTCGCGAAAGCGCTCCCGGATCTCGTCGACGCGGCCCTCCAGCACGTTCTTGCCCTTGTTGATGAGCACAATGTAGTCGCAGATCTCCTCGACCTGCTGCATGCGGTGGGTCGAGAACAGGATCTGCTTGCCGCGCTGGGCGAGTTCGTAGATCTCGTCCTTGATGAGGTTGGCATTGATGGGGTCGAGGCCGCTGAACGGTTCGTCGAGAATGATGAGATCCGGGTCGTGCACCACCGTCGCGATAAATTGGATCTTCTGCTGCATTCCCTTCGACAGCTCCTCGATCTTCTTCTTGCGCCAGGAGGTGATGTCGAAGCGCTCGAACCAGCGCTCGAGCTCTGTGCGCGCATGTTTTGCCGAAAGGCCCTTGAGCTGCGCGAGGTACATGAGGTGATCCTGGACGTTCATCTTCTTGTAGAGGCCGCGTTCCTCGGGCATGTAGCCGACGCGCCCGGTGGTCTCGCGCCCGACGGGCACACCCGCTACGTAGATCTCGCCTTCGTCGGGCCGCGTGATCGTGGTGATCATGCGGATGATGGAGGTCTTGCCAGCGCCGTTGGGGCCGAGCAAGCCGAAAATGGCACCGGAGGGTACGGTAAAGGACACGCGGTCGACGGCCGTGACGCCATCGTACTGTTTGAGGACGCCACGCAGTTCTAAAAGACTCATAGAAATTAGGTGCTTGCGACGCCGAAGCTAGGCCGACCTGCACAGGACCGTACGGATATGGGATGGGCTTTCGCCAAAACTCGACGAAGGAGGGCTGCGTCTGCCCCGCCTAGTTGTCGGTGGGTGCCACGTCATTGACCTTCCCGCTCTCGGTAGCGTAGCTGCGGAGGTCCTCGATGCGAGTGAATTCCAGCGCCCGCTCGTGCGTGGACGCGAGCACCACCAGGGGCGCCACCCCAGCGTCGAAGGCCTCGCGCCAGCGGCTGGCGCAAAGGCACCACTGATCGCCGGGCTTGAGGCCGGGGAATTGATACTCGGGCCGGGGTGTACTCAGGTCGTTGCCGCGCCGCTTCGAGAACTCGAGGAAGGGGGCCGTCATGCGAGCGCAGATGACGTGCGTGCCGTGGTCCATCTCGTCGGTGCGGCAGGCGCCGTCGCGGTACCAGCCGGTGAGGGGGTCGAGGCTACAGGGCTGGAGGGGAGTGCCGAGGACGTTGAGGGGGGCCATAGATGCGCAAGGTCGGTTACGGTTGGCGAAGGTGGTTAACGGCGGGTCTCCACGCCGCGCCTGGCCGACGGAACTGGGCAGCGTCCGTCCGGTATGTCCCCTAGGGTAGCGACTACGATGAAGCATTGTGCGACACCTTTTACCGCTTACCGGTAGATGTGAGGCGTACCATCATATTAGTAGATATTCAATAGTATCCATGTCGAGCGATGACTTCGGGGGTAGATTACCGCTGCCTGAAAGTCAAAGTCCCGCGGCTGTTCCGCTTCGAAACCCTTCTATAACAACAGATTACATGTCCATGTCCCAGACCATACTACGCCATCTCTTCGCCGTTTTACTGGCCCTCGGCACATTCGGTGCGGCCATCGCGCAGGTAGCCGACCTGTCGCTGGCCCTCTCGCAAGCCGACGCTACCCCCGCACGATACACTGCTTATTTGGTAGTCGCCTCGGTAACCAACGCCGGGCCAACCGCCGCCACGGGTGTCGTCGTGAATCTACCCCGCCCCGACGGCGTCGTGTTCGTCGGCGGGGGCGAGTTCGTAGCCTCGCAGGGGAGCTACCGTCCGTACAGCTCTCGCGACTGGACTGTCGGCACCCTGGCTGCCGGACAGACCGCCACGCTCACGCTCAACCTCTTCCTCCTCGATCCGACCGCACCCGACTACTACGGGCAAGTGGTGGCCTCCTCGGCCTCGGATCCGGACTCCACCCCCGGTAATGGTACCCCCGGCGCCGTCAACGAGGACGATGAGGCCTCCGTCCAGCGCGGCACCGGCGGCGGCGCTGGCACGGGCGCCGACCTCTCGCTGGCCTTCGTGGGCAACCCCGACGGCGCCACTATTTACGAAAGGTTCCAGGTGACGCTCTCGATAAGCAACGCCGGTCCTGCCCGCGCCACTGGCGTGGTGGTGAGCGTACCTTTCGCCCAGGGCATGGGAGCTGTGTACGTAGGCGGTAACGAGTCCGTCGCCAGCCAAGGAAGCCACGACCCGTACTACACGCAGGTGTGGAGTGTCGGCGACCTGGCCGCCGGAGCATCCGCAACCCTTCAACTCAACCTCTTCCGGCTCGCCGGGGAGGTGCCGCCGGTCTACGCGCAGGTGACGGCCAGCAACCAGGCCGACCCCGACTCTACCCCCGGCAACGGCACCCCGCCGCGCGTCAACGAGGACGACGAGGCGAGCACCGCCGGTAACGTAGGTGGACCCAGTGGCGGTCCGTGCGACGCCGTAGCGGCTTATCAGACCGAGTTGGCGGCACCGAGTACCAAAATAACGATCGCGACGACGCCCGCCGGCGTGGTGACGCTCACCGCCCCCGACGGCAGCCGTGTCGTCGTCGACGGACCCGCGGCCCTCGGTGCGACCATCGTCGGACCCGGTGTGTTCTCTGCGTTCGATGCCATCCGGACCCCCGGCGGCGGCTTCGCCTTCGTGGGGGCCTTCCGGGAGGACGGCAACCCCGGCGCCAACCAGCCCTACTTCATCGCCACCGATGCCAGCGGACGGGTCACAGCCACCAACCGCACGCCGCTCGGAGCGAACTACGACGCGATCGACATCGACATCGTCGGCGTCTCCACGTCACTACCCGGACAGCCCCTCACGATCTTCCTCCAGGCCCGGTCGTTCGCTCGCTCGGGGTCGCTCGCCGCGATTACTCTGGATGGCACCCGCCTGTGGGCCGGGCAGACCATCGGCGACCTCGTGACCAACAGGATCGGTGGGGCCGCCGTCTCGGCCGATGGGCTCTCGCTGTACTACAGCTACAGCGACCGCAATTCGGCCTCTGCGCCGCGGGTCCGCCGCGTCGATGCTGCCAACGGTTCGACGGCCTGGGAGGTGCTGCTGGCCGGCATTAAGGGCGTCGCGGACAATCGCCAGTTCGGCGACGTCTCTGCACCCTTCCCGCTGCCCGATAACGGCGTTGCGCTCAACTACTACGTAGTGGGTCGGGACCAAGTGTTTCGGCGGGTCTTCGTGCGCCTCGGGGCCAGCGGCGCACTCGTGTACGCCACCGACTACAACGTCGCACTAGAGAGAAGCGCAGATCCGCTCGTGCCGCCGGTCTACGCCGCGGCCGACGGGACGGTCCTGTTTCTCGACCGCAACGTCAACAAGCTCGTCGTCGTCGCGAGTGACGGGACCATCACCGACTGCGGCAACGGCAGTGCCCCTCACAGTAATGCCGCCCCCCTCACCCACACAGCCCCAACCCACGTACTTGCGGTGAGCCCCAACCCTGCTGCCCGCAGCCAACCGCTGCACATCAACTTGGAAACGGTGGCAAATACGGAAAGTGCAACGCTATCGGCGCGCGCCGAGGTCGTGGTTAGCGACGCGTTTGGGCGTACGGTGTATACGCGTAGCGTTGATGCCGCGGACCTGTCCGGGCGCTTTGATATGAGTGGACTGGACCTTACAGCGGGTTGGTACATCATTCGCGTTGTCGGCGTCGATGCGCCCGGGGTGCGCGTACTGGTAAGGGAGTAAGGCTATAGCTAAGGTCCCTACCAGAGGCCTAGTTATCACTAAGGCACCTTCAGGACAGGCTCTTTTGCTGTCTCGAAGGTGCCTTGTTGTTTACAGCGCGCTGGACGAGGTGCTGTTGACGATGAGAGACATGTGCGCTGGGGACCCCAGTGGGGTTCAACCATGGGTAGCTCATCCCCTTACACCAAATGCTCCTCGGCAAACGGTAGCTTTTCCGGATAGTCAGTATTGAAATGCAGCCCCCGGCTCTCCCGCCGCATCGCCGCCATATGCGTGACGAGGTAGCCGATCGTAATCAGGTTGCGCAACTCACACAGCGGCGTGGAGAGGGCGGTGTTAGCGTACAGCGCCTCCGTCTCGCGGTGCAGCAGATCAATGCGGCGCTGGGCCCTTGCCAGGCGGACGTCCGTACGCACGATGCCAACGTAGGCACTCATCACGTCCTTGAGCTCCTTGAGGCTCTGGGTGATGAGGACGAGTTCGCGCGGATCGGAGGTGCCCTCGGCGTCCCAGCCGGGAATGTCGGTCGGGGCTTCGAGCGAGTTAATCTGCGCGGCGATGTCCGTGGCGATGCGCTTGGCGAACACCATGGCTTCAAGCAAAGAGTTGCTGGCCAGGCGATTCGCGCCGTGTAGGCCGGTGCTCGTGCACTCCCCACAGGCGTACATCCGCTGGATGCTCGAGCGCCCGATCTCATCGACGCGGATGCCGCCGCACATGTAGTGACAAGCGGGCGTGACCGGGATCATCTCCTTGGCCGGGTCGATGCCAATCGAGAGGCACTTGGCGCGAATGGTTGGGAAGTGCTTCTCGAAGTGCTCCTCAGAGATGTGGCGGCAGTCGAGGAACATGCACTCCTCCCCGCGTTCCTTCATCTCCTTGTCGATAGCGCGGGCGACGATGTCGCGCGGGGCCAGGCTGCCGCGCTCGTCGTACTTGTGCATGAACTCCTCGCCCTCGCGGGTCTTGAGGATGGCTCCCTCGCCACGGACGGCCTCCGAGACGAGGAAGGCCTGCACGCTGCTGGTCGCGCCGGGGTTGTAGAGTGAGGTCGGGTGGAACTGCACGAACTCCATGTTCTCGATGCGGGCCTTCGCGCGGTAGGCCATCGCGATGCCGTCTCCTGAAGCGATCACAGGATTGGTGGTCGCGCGATAGACCTGGCCACAGCCACCCGCCGCCACGACGGTGATCTTTGCCAGCACCATGTCGATCTTGGCCGTCTCCCGGTTGAGGGCATAGGCGCCGTAGCAGGTGATGTTGGGGGTCACCTTCGTGACCACGTGCCCGAGGTGGTGCTGCGTGATGAGGTCGACGGCGAAGTAGTGCTCGAGGATGGTGATGTTGGGGTGCTCGTCGGCGCGGGCGGAGAGCGTGCGCTGCATCTCCCAGCCGGTGAGGTCCTTATAGTGGAGGATGCGATTCTCGGAGTGTCCTCCCTCTCTACCGAGGTTGTAGTCCGGCTTACCGTCGCCTGATTTATCGTGCACGTCGGTATCGAAACGTGCGCCCCACTCGATGATCTCGCGGACGCGGTCGGGGCCTTCCTCGACGACGATGCGGACGATGTCGAGATCGCAAAGTCCGTCCCCGGCGTCGAGCGTATCGGCGATGTGCTTCTCGTAGTTGTCGACCTCGACGTCCCAGACGGCGGCGACGCCCCCTTGCGCGTAGGCCGTGTTGGATTCGCCTTCGTTCACTTTCGTCAAAACCGTAATCGTGAGGTCCGGGCGGAGGTCGGCGAGTTGGATAGCGGTGGAGAGCCCGGCGATGCCGGAGCCGATAATGAGGACGTCGGATTGCATGGGGTAAAGTTAGCCTGTGGCGGCGTTGGCCGAAGGCGGCGTTGGCGCAAGCGCGGCGTTGGCGCAAGCGCGGCGTCGGCGCAAGCGCGGCGTCGGCGCAAGCGCGGCGTCGGCGCAAGCGCGGCGTCGGCGCAAGCGCGGCGTCGGCCTTCGGCGTACCCTCCGGACGTGCCCGCCGTGACGTGCCGGTGCACGGGCCCGCCGTGACGTGCCGGTGAACGTGCCCGCCGTGACGTGCCGGTGCACGTGCCCGCCGTGACGTGCTGGTGGGCGTGCCCGCCGTGACGTGCTGGTGGGCGTGCCCGCCGTGACGTGACCGTGCACGTGCCCGCCGTGACGTGCCGGTGTGCGTGCCCGCCGTGACGTGACGGTGGGCGGGTTACCATGACGTGCCGGTGAACGGGCCCGCCCTGACGTGACAGTGGGCAGGCTACCATGACGTGCCGGTGCACGTGCCCGCCATGACATGCCGGTGCACGTGCCCGCCATGACGTGCCGGTGGACGTGCCCGTCCTGACATGCCGGTGCACGTGCCCGCCATGACGTGCCGGTGCACGTGCCCGTCCTGACGTGACAGTGGGCGGGCTCGCCCCGACGTGACGGTGCACGTGCCCGCCGTGACGTGACGGTGGACGGGCAACGCCGCAGGCCATCGCCGCCGCAGGCCATCGCCGCGCTTGCGCCATCGCCGCCGCAGGCCATCGTCGCGCTCCGCGCCATCACCACGCTCCGCGCCATCGCCGCCGCAGGCTAACTTTACCCCGTGAAAACCCGCGTCCACGCCATCATCAAAGGCACCGTGCAAGGTGTTTTCTTCCGTGCCTCGGCCCAGCAGGAGGCCCGCAAGCTGGACTTGACGGGCTTCGTGCGCAACCTCCCCGACGGCTCGGTGGAATTGGAAGCGCAGGGCGACGCCGATGAGGTCGATAAGCTACTGGATTGGTGCTGGGTCGGACCGCCCGAGGCAGAGGTGACCCGGGTGACGAGTGAGTTGATGGCGGCCCTGGAGGGGGAGGGCGTGTTCGAGGTCCGGCGCTAAGGGATAGAGGCTTTCGCCAAAACCCCTACCGCCGCTGCCGTTTCGAGGGCAACTCTCTACGGCCGCGTCGCAGCATGAAAAATAGACCCACCAGTACCACCACCAACACGATATAGGTCCACGGCAGGCCTTCGTCCTCAGGCTTGCGCAAGGCACCGCTCGCTAAACTATCGATCTCCTGGGCGACGGCCCAAACACTGGTGAGCAGTAGCAACGCAAGGCTGGCGAATCGTGCTTTCATGGCGAAAACATACGGCGCGCACCGCGACACCGCGCGGTTGGGTTTTGGCGAAAGCCAAATCGCTCACCGCCTGACCTTTGAGGCTCAGCATAGCACACCCTATTCCATTTCCAAAGGTAATTAAGCGCGACCTGCGCTGAAGCACAGATGCCCGTCGCACCAATGCCCCGCGGCAGCCCCTTGAAAATTGAAATCTACCCTCCCCATGATCGACACCATTGGCCTCATCGCCTCCTGTCTCACTACGCTGTCCTTCCTACCGCAGGCTATCCGCACCGTACGCACACGTGACACCTCCGGCATCTCCCTGACGATGTACTCGATGCTCTTCGTCGGTATCTTGCTGTGGATGGTCTACGGGTGGGTCAAAGGCTTGACGCCCGTGTGGATCGGCAACCTGGTGACGGGCTGCTTCGCGAGCGTGGTACTGGTCATGAAGCTGCGCGAGCCGAAGGGGACGGTGCCGGTGTCGGATGTTTGAGCAATTCAAAAGAAGATCCTTGTAAATTCAATGTATCTACATACATTTGCGCTCTCCTCTTCCCAAACCCACACTCCTATGCAGTTCATCACGCTTTCCCTCACGGCCCTCCTCGGTGCCGTCTCCTTCTTCGCCCCCACGACCGTCGCCGTCGATCCGGCGGCCAGCACCGTCGAGTGGACGGGCTACAAGGTGACCGGCTCGCACGAGGGCACGATCGCCGTTAAGTCCGGCGAGCTTACCATGACCGACGGCAAGCTTACCGGCGGACAGTTCGTCATCGACATGACCACCATCGCCGTGACCGACCTCACCGCGGACCAGGGCGGCGACAAGCTCCGCGGTCACCTCACGAGCGACGACTTCTTCGGCATCGCCAAGCACCCGACGGCCAAGATGGTCATCACCAACGTGAAGCCGAAGATGGCTGGCCAGTACACGATCACCGGCAACCTTACGATCAAGGACAAGACCAACCCCGTGACCTTCGATGCGACCGTCTACCAGGCCAATGGCAAAACCGTCGCGACCGGCAGCATGAAGGTGGACCGCAGCAAGTACGACGTGAAGTACGGCTCCGGCAGCTTTTTCGACGATCTGGGTGACAAGACGATTTACGACGAGTTTGATCTGGCGATCAAGCTGGTAAGTAAGTAAGGCTTCGGCCCTGCTGGTGCGAGGCTTCGGCTTTCGCCAAAACGTGAGGTCCCCCGTTGAGCTTTGGCTGGACGGGGGACTTTGCTTTTAACACCGTGGGAGAGCGACTCGACAGAGCTCGCCTAGACGCTCAACGCGCCAAATACTTCTCCAGCCGCGCCGCCGTCGTGGCTTGCACCTGTTTCTTGATGATCGGCGACCAGCCCAGCAACAGGCCTGGGAGGCCGAGCGCCTGTCGCGACCAGGCCCAGAGGTCGAAGCGATCGGTGTGCCGGGCAATCTTCCCACCCGCAAACCCAAAGCTGGCGATGACGTGATTGACGACCGGCCGCTGCTTCGGGCCAAACGTGTAGCGCGCCGTCCACTTGACGGAGCCTGTGTTTTCGTAGGTGCATACGTCGCTGTACTCCACGTGCACGCCCCCGGACGCGCTGCCGAGCAGCATGTGCCACATAGCCTTAGCGCGTGCGCCCTCGAGCAGGCCGAAGGCCGGATCCTCGAAGACGACCTCGTCGTGGTAGCAGGCCGTCATCGCATCGGCGTCCCCGCGTTGGAAGGCGTCGTAGAAGGTGGTGATCAGTTGCTGGGACATGCGTGGAAGGTACGGCGAACCTAAGCCTTGGATACCGCCCCCCTGTTGTACTGGACATGGCCAGCCAGACCAACCGGCCACTCCCCGCCGCGGCAACCCGTGCAGTGAGACCCTACACGGTCTGCGGAATTGCGCTCATTAAACTCCCTCGGACGCTTACCACCGGTTGAGTCGACCTATCGGTGCAGTACTCGTCCCTTCGACGGGACCGTCATGAGCGAGTGGTGTCTGCATAGCGGCGATCACTTTCTCGGCCTCGCCCGGATCAGTGGCCTGCGGCGGTGGGGGCAGGCGCGAGAGTTCTTTTTGAAAGCCGGGCTGAGCGATCTCGCTTTGCGCAGGGTCGGGTGGGGGCGGCACACCTTGCCTCGCGGGCACCTGCCGGAGGTGCTGCCGGCCCCTCCGACGTTTGACGAGTGCGTAAGCCAGCCCACCACTAACGGGGAGGGCCACGACACCCAAGAGGAGCATGGAGAGTAGTGAGGAGGCCATTGCGTGGCGAGTCTACCAATTATCTTTCACCCCTACCTATCCGTACTTGCTGTAACTTACCGCAGCAACTCGTTTATAAATTTAGTTACCGACTCCGTATGCGCTTTTTCTTCTCGACCTCTATCCTGCTTATCGTCGGACATTCGTGGGCTCAAAATGCCCTCCCGGTCATCAGCAACCTCGCGACGAGCTACGATACGGACAGCAAGCGCATCACGATCACCTACGATGTCTCCGATGCCGAAGGCGAGGCGCTGGCCATCACGTTGTTGGCCTCGAACGGCGGGCGTGAGGGTTTTGGCGTAAGCACACAAACCGCCACCGGCGATGTCGGACCAGCTATCCCCCCCGGAGCCAACAAGACCATCGTCTGGGACGCTACCGAACTCGCCGCACAGGGCGGCCCCTACCGCATCAAGCTCATCGCCGACGACGGCTTCCAGATCGACATTCAAGGCATCGTCGACCAGGTTGATTCGGCGCGGCTGCTGGCCAACCTACAATTCATCGAAGGCGTCAGGCACCGAACGGCTGGCCGGGCCAAGCTCAGTGCCGTCAAGGACAGCATCGAGTCGCGCTTCGTAGCTGCGGGACTGGAGACGCGCCGCCAGGACTTCCCTTTCGGCAACGCTACCGGGCAGAACATCATCGGTCGTAAGGTGGGGACTACGCAGGGCGACACGGCCTACTTGATCACCGGGCACCTCGACACCGTCGATGACTCGCCGGGGGCCGATGACAATGGCAGCAGCGTGGCCGGGATCATGGAGGTCGCGCGGGTACTGGCCCCCTACCGCTTCGCTAAGACCGTACGCTTCGTGCAATTCGACTTGGAGGAGGCCGGTCTCGTTGGATCTAGTTATTACGTCGCCAATAGTGTCCCAGATCCGAAGGCGATAAAGGGGGTATTCAACATGGAGATGATTGGCTATTTCAGCAATGAACCCAACAGCCAAACGCTGCCCCAGGGCTTTGGTCAGCTCTACCCAGCGGTGAGTGCCCAGTTGGAGGCTGACCAATTCAGGGGCAACTACATCACCAATATCGGCGACCAAAACTCCACGGCGATGATCGCGGCCTACGACGGGGCCGCCGTGCGGTATGTACCGGGTCTGAAGAGCATCTCTATTGCCGCGCCAGCCAGTTGGGCGACACTCACGCCCGACCTGGGCCGCTCCGACCATGCCCCCTTCTGGCGCAAGGGAATACCCGCGCTCATGCTCACCGACGGGGCTAACTTCAGGAACCCCAATTACCACACGCCGCGTGACGTGATCAGTACGCTCGACTTCACGTTTATGAGCAACGTCGTCAAGGCCGTCGTCGGGGCGGTAGCCGAGCAGGCTGGTCTCCAGCACAGCACGGTGGCCGAGGCTGAGGTGGACCTTACGGTGTCGGTCGACAATCCACTGACCCGTACGCTGGTGGTGTCGCCGAATCCGGCGCGCGGAGTGCTTACCTTGGATTTTGGGGTCTTGGCGCTGACGGAGGTAGCGGTGCAGATGTTCAATAGCGCAGGGCAGGTGGTCTGGGCGGAGACGCTCCAGCTTAGTGGCGGTCGCAGTGCGCGCCTGGACATCGGAGACCTGGTGCCGGGGGTGTACTCGCTGGTGCTGGTGGCGAACGGGCAGCAGGCGAGCCGGGAGGTAGTGGTGGAGTGAGCCTGCTAGACTCCCCCTCCGCTTTGCGACCTTCACGGTTCTCATTCGCGCCTTCGCGTTGAAAATCTCCCCGCCATGCCCCGTGCCCTTTTTGGTCTTTTGTTCTTCGGCCTCCTCTGCTCCTGCACCCCCACCGCCAAGCTCACCACCTCCGACGCGCCCACGACTTTCTACCTCGTGCGCCACGCCGAAAAGGAGATGGGCACCGCGCCCGGACTGACGCCGCAGGGCACGGCGCGGGCCGAGTTTTACGCGACCTTCTTCAAGGACGTCGAGCTTTCCGCCATCTACTCTACCGACACGCGCCGCACGATAGAGACGTCCACGCCAGTGGCGAAGTCTAAGAAGATGGGCGTCACCAACTACGCCAGCGGTCTGGAATTTGACGCTTTCGCCAAAACCCTCTTGGCCCAGCACGCCGGCACTTCGGTATTCGTCGTCGGGCACTCGAATACGATCCCCCTGCTCATCAATGCCCTCACCAATACGCAGGACTACACCGACATTCCACACGATGATTTTGAGCAGTTGGTACCGGTCATCACGCGGGGCGGGGCCACGGCGCAGGTGCGGATGTTTCGGGTGCCGGTGGGCCTACCAGGCACCAGCGGAGGCTGGAGGGAACAGTACGGCCCGATCATTCTCGAAATAGGTGACGGGCTTGTAGCTCCGGGGGACTCGCGCCATAATGAATGGAGATTCCGTGGCATCCGTGGTGAGATCTGCGTCGAAGCTGTAGTACACCTCCAGACGATCTCTGTTCTCGCGGACCTTTTCCAGGCGAATCTGCTGACCTGCAACTCGGGTCTTGCCCAAGAATATCTCGATGAGCATATAGCCACGGTAGTCGATTTCATCGAGAGCGTAAGCCTTGCGAAAGGCGCCAGGATGCCGCTCGACATTGCAGGATCGATCGTAGCAGAAATAGGCCCGCTTGGTGCGTTCGCGTGCATCCGACCCCTGGGCGACGACCTCGAATGGCTGCTCGACGAAGGCTTCGGTAGTAATCGACTGCAAGGGTGCACCGCAGGCGGTGAGGCAAAGGGCGATAGTCGTACAGATCGAGTAGCTGGTGAGTCTCATAAATGGATGGGGAATGTAGAGTGGAGACCTGGGCATTAGTATTCGTAACAGCACTTGAACCGAGGTGCGTATCCGTTCCTCGCACCGAATACCTTTGTTTGCCCAATCCAGGTTAGGGATTTGCTTGCGCGAATCTTCGCTTTCGCAAAAAACTGCGACCGATGCTCGACGATTCATCGACGCTCTTCGTCTACGGCCTGCTGCGCAGTGACATGTCGGCTGGCCTCCAGAGTTTCGTGCCGGGCAAGGCGCGGCAGATTAGCCGGGCAAGTGTAGTCGGGACGCTGTATGATCTGAGTGACTACCCTGGGCTTGTCCTCAGTGACGACGGGGAGACGGTGGTGGGGGAGGTCTGGGAAATCACCGACGTTTCGGCCTGGGAGAAATTGGATGCCTTTGAGGATATCCGGGCGGATGGCACGGGGATGTACCGCCGCGAGGCTATCGCGGTAATGCTGGCGGACGGGCGGGAGGTTTTGGCGCAAGCCTATTTGTATAATCGGGACGTGACTCGATTGCGGGCTGTATCAAGCGGGGACTGGTCCAAGAGATGATCGTCCTTGCACGCAAATCCGCCGAGGGCTAAGCATTGCGCAAAAGACGTAAAGCCCTCTGGACGGCCCTCCACGCCACCCCCACCCCAGCTTTGCGACATTTGCGTTGAAAGAATCTCCTGCCATGCCTCGTCTCCTAGTCCTCCTATTCCTCGCCCTCCTCACCGCTTGCACCCCTAGGGCCAAGCTTGCCTCCTCCGACGCCCCTACCACCTTCTACATCGTGCGGCACGCCGAAAAGGAGATGGGTACGGCACCCGGTCTCACGCCGCAGGGCATGGCCCGCGCCGAGTTTTACGCCACCTTCTTCGAGGACACCGAGTTCTCGGCCATCTACTCGACTGACACACGTCGCACCATCGCCACGGCCACTCCGCTCGCCGAGGCCAAGAAGATGGGCGTCACCAATTACGCCAGCGGGCTGGAGTTCGATGCTTTCGCCAAAACCTTGCTCGCGCAGCACGGTGGCACCAATGTCTTCGTGGTCGGGCACTCGAATACGGTCCCGCTGCTGATCAATGCGCTGAGCAATACGCAGGACTACACCGACATCCCGCACGACGACTACGAGCAGCTGGTGCAGGTCATTTCGCGGGGCGGGGCCACGGCGCAGGTGCGGATGTTTCGGGTGCCGGTGGAGTGAGGGGGCGCCCCGTTCGGGTGCCTCCAGGCAGTGGGGCGCCAGAGACATTGGTAGGTGACACTGCCCGGAGGCGCCCGAACGCCACTGCTGTCCAGCTTTCGCCAAAACCTATTCTACTTACCCTACTATGGCCCTCTCCGACAATAAATACAACGCCACCGCCTTCTACCGCACGGCCTTCCTCGGCAATCCCAGCGAGGCTGTAGCACTTTACGTCGGCGACACCTACATCCAGCACAACCCCGCCGTTGCCGACGGGCCCGAAGGCTTCATCGCCTACTTCGAGCGCATGCACCGCGAGTACCCCGACAAGTCGATCGCGTTCCTACGCTGCATCGCCGAGGGAGATCTGGTGGCCTTGCACACGCGCCAAGTCTGGCCGGGCGCGGAGGTTTACGTCACGATGGACTTCTTCCGCTTCGACGCGGCGGGCAAGATCTGCGAGCACTGGGACGCCATTCAGCGAGTGCCGGAAGCGTCGCAGAACACGAATGGCATGTTTTAGCGAAAGCAGGCTCGTTGGTCTAGCGTCTGCGCCGCCACACCTCGAACGTCCCTTCGGCCGTACTTCCGCAGGCCACTAAATACGCCCCGAAATCAAACCCTTCCCACGCCTCTACCCGCTCGCGCAGTTCCTCATAGCCCGGTGCCCCCTGCGGCACACTCCCGAGCACCATCTCTTCCGCGTCGAAGAAAGCAAGAAAGAAGTCCGGCTGCCAGGGTCCGTCTCCAGTTGTCACCACGCGGACGATGGCCACCTCGTCTCCATCGAATGCGGACACCGCGCCGTCGGGACCGCTAATGCGTACGTGCTCCCCCGCCATGTCGACGCGTCAAGCCTCCTCGGGCCGCGTCTGCGGCTTGTTAAAGATCCAGCGGAAGAACCGATCGAAGAGGGTGTATATATTCGGCAAGTGCGTAGCTGTGTGCTTAGATCAGAGCGAGGCCGCTCGCTCGTGCACGATCCGCACGATGATCAACTCTTGTGCCTCTGCGTCTACTTCGTACAGGAAGGAAAAACGCCACACGCGCACCCTCCGCGTAGTTTGTGTCTGGCGCGGCAGTCGAACTTGCGGCCTGCTCTCCGGAAATTGCAGCGCCGGCCGGAAAGCTTCATTGACCAGATCGACGAAGGATTCGATCGAAACGCCTGGATGGTGATAGAGGTAGTACCCGTATGCTTCCCCGAAGTCGGAGAGCGCGTCGCTATCGTAGCGGTAGCTCCAACTCACTTGTAGTGCTGTCTTAGGTAATCGGTAGCCTCTTCGACGCTGTACGTCCGCGTACGATTCTTGCGCCGCTCTGCCATCTCCGCCGCCAACTGCTCTTTGGACTCGACCAACAGGCGCGCAGGAATCGGCACCACCACGATCCCCGTCGCGATCGCGAGCTCGCGGATGCGCTGCGCGTCGGCCGCGGCAATGTGGGCGGTGAGCTGCTCGCGCAACTGGTCGATATCTTGGAGCTCGTCGATCTCGGCAATCATGGTATGAAGGTAGGCGCTGGCGCTGGATTGGCAAGCGCGCCAGGTTATTGCCAAGCCGCGGCACCCCTTCCATTCAGCGCCCCACGTTGATCACCTCACTCACCAAATAATCCTGAACTAAGCTTTCATTGGCCTAAAGCTTAGCCTCACTATCGGTGGGCGTATAAAAGGCAACCCATAGCATGCAGGGTCACGCAAATCGGGACCATACGGCGAGTACCAAAGTAAAGTTCGGAATCTTACGGCCCATACCGCTAGACATTTATCTTTGCTTCAGTACAAATCCAGCTTTGGCGGGCCTTTGCGTTCTTTTCAGCGCGAAGCGCCCTTGCGCCCTTCCTCACGTAAGACGGGCCTTTGCGTACCTCGCGTCTCCCTTGCGTAGCGTAGCGGCTTTGCGTTCCACTCCCCAGAAAGGTCCAATCTGCAGAAATGTCTAGCGGTATGCTTACGGCCCTACCGCTGCGCCAAAACCGCCAGAGCCATCTCCAAGATTTCGTCCCGACCCCCCGAAATTGCCGCGACCTCATTCTCGACGTACAAGTCCGGTGCGATCCCCAAGCCTTCGTAGCACACGCCTGCGGCATCTCGAAAGACGTTCAGCGGCACCGTCGCCACCCAGCCGTTGCTGAGCGGTAGCGCCGGACTGTCGGCCATTGCCCCCGCCGTGGTCGTGCCGATAATGCGGGCGTGGGGGAGCGTCCGCATCGCCAGGACGAAGTTTTCAGCGGCGCTAATCGTGCGACTGTCCGTGAGTACGGCAACCGGGCCGTCGAAGGTCTGTAGCCCGCCGGGGCGGAGGCGCCACGTGATGGGCGGAGCCAGCGCCAATTGCCGGCTGGTGAGAAGGCGTGGGGACACCTCCATGTAGACCCGCTCTTCGTCGGCGAAGCGACTCGCGATGGCTTGACCGGCCCTGTCTTGGCCGCCGCCGTTGTGGCGGACATCGATCACGAAGGCGCGTGCGCCAGCCAGTGCGCGCAAGGCTTCGTCGGTGGCCGCGGCGCTCGGTTCGGGATCACCGAAGCGCTCCAGACGCAGGTAGCCGACGCTGTCGGCTAGCCAGCCATAGCTCAGGTGGCCGTCGGGAAGTTCGGTGAGGCCACCGCGGAGGTACTTGCCTGAGATGAGCTCGACGTCGAAGCGGCCGTCGTCAAAAGGTCCGGCACCGATGCTTCGGCCGCCGGAGCGAAACTGCCGGTCGGTGGCCCCGTCGCTCAGCGAGACGTGCACGTCGTTGAGCAGCCCGAGCATGTCGGTGGCGACGTCCCAGAGTTCGGCCTCGGTGGTAGCGGCGGTGACGCGCGGCCGGTACACGGCGTGCACCTCGTTCCAGTCCGTGCGCTTGACTCCGAAGAGTGCGTAGTTGTCGGCGTACAGTCGCCAGAGCTCCTCGAAGGCGGCCTCTGGTGCGCTGGGGCCAGCGGGGGGCGCCGGTAGTGGCGTCGAGATTACGTTGTTGAAGTCTTCTCCACGCGCGCCATTGGTGAAGGTGACGAAGCCCTCCCGATTGACAGTCGAGAAACCCGCCAGGGCGCGGTACTCATCGTTATTGCCGGCGTGCACGGCGAGCGTATCGCCATCGACGAATACGAGCATCCACCCGAGCCCGTAGGAGGCCGGTACGCCCGCCTCTTGTACCGGCACTGGCGACTGCGGTCGGAGCATTTCTGCGTACGTGGCCGCACGTAGGTCGCCCCCGCCGCAGATGTATCCCACGAAGGCCCCAAAATCTGCTGCCGTCGTCACGAGCGAACTCGGCGCCATGGCGCGTGCGCCGTACTTAGCCAGTCGCCGACTCCCCACCGTGTCCAAGGCTCCACGGTAGCCGCGCGTTGGCTGTGTCCCGGCGGGCATCCCCTCGAAACTCGAATGCGGCATGCGTTCGCCGAGGCGCTCGCGGAACAGTTGCTCCAAGCCTTTGCCAGTCTTTTGCTCGACGAGGGTTTGCAGCAGCATGAAGGCTTCCCCGGAGTAGCTGTACGCGGTGCCGGGGGGCGTGCCGAAAGGGATCGGCGCCGTGCGTTCGAAAAAGGGCGTCTCGCCGTCTACCCAATTCGGCATCCCCGTGCGGTGCGTGAGGACGAGACGTGGGGTAAGTTTTGCGAAAGCGTCCTTATCGGTAATGCGGGGGTAGTCGATATCCTTCGCGATCGGCCGGTCCAACTCGATCACGCCCTCGTCCACGAGTTGGAGAACGAGGTAAGCGAAGACCGGCTTCGATAAGCTGGCGGCCTCGAAGACGGTATTGTCGGCAACGGGAACGTCCGGAGACAGCAACGCCGAACCCGCGTTGACAGTCGCCACCACGCCACAGTCGCTGAGGAATGCCATCGAGGCTCCCGGTACATCGTAGAGTGCGAGAAGGCCTTCGAGTTCGGCCTCTGAAGGCAGGGGCGGTGGTGCGGCTTGCGCCAAAACAAGGGGCCGCGACACGGCAAAGGCCGACACGTAAAGGCAGAGCGCCAGAAGGTGAAAACGATTGCCGGCGACGACAGACCGCAGGTAATCGGTAGCCGCTTCGACGCTGTACGTCCGCGTACGAGTCTTGCGCCGCTCTGCCGTCTCCGCCGCCAACTGCTCTTTGGACTCGACCAACAGGCGCGGGGGAATCGGCACCACCACCACCATACGCCTGCGCTGGTGGAGGCGGGGCTAACGAGTATGGTGGTTTGGCGAGCATGGGCATGGGTTGAGCTGGTTTGGCTGAGAAAATAGTGAAAGTCGAGTTTGCTTATTTACTGTTTTTCCGGCATTTAAGCGAAAAGCGGGCAAATCACTTCGCTTATTTTCTCTATTAATTGCCTCACTGGAACGCAGCGGGCGTAGCGCCCCACAGAGCGTGCAGCGCCAAAGTGTGCACCTCAGTAAGGCACATTGACGTCCTCGTCGGGGTAGTCGGTTTTGACGAAAGTCCCCTCGCCCGCGTCGAAACGATAGGGCTACGAGAGAAGCGCGAGTACAGTTTCGGAGGTCACATTTTGGGAAGCAGCAGAGGTCGTCATCCCCAGCGGACCTAAAATGCGCTGCGCCAGAATCTCGTGGAACGACTGCTCCAGCCTACGCTCCATCAAGCACGAGAGTGCGCCGAAGAGGAGGCCGTTATAGGTGGAAGTGTCGCTTCCTTTCTCGGCGTAACGCCCAATTCTTTGACCCGTATCCGCAGTCGAGTGGCTTAGCCTCGGGGGCGTGAGTGCCTGGTATTGGTGGGTAGATGATTTCGGGTGGCTCACTTGCAGTGGTCGCGTGTGCTAGATGGCAGACTGGCAGGTATCAAGTCCGATTTTTCAGGCTCCCGTGCAGTAGCATCGCCAGCATGAAGGTTTTGCCGTAAGGCGGCGCCTCCCGCTCGTAGTCTTTGAGCAGAGACAAGACCTTTGTCGCATCACTAATCACCTCTTTGGCGGCGACTTTGGTGAATCGCGCAGACAGATCATAATCCGCACGATGACGCTCCACTTGTAGATCGACGAAGACTTGGGCGATGAGCTTGAGAGAGCTCGGGATAACCTCCGCCCCAAGCGCTCGCTGGTAAACCTGTTTAGGGTTAGCCCGCGCGAATCCTGTGAGCACAGCTTTCATCTCCGCGTGTTCGAGCGACCGACAGACGAGGGTTCTCAATTCGCTATCCTTCTGCTTCAAACCTACCACTTGCCGCCCTACCTGGTAGCCGATGGCATGGAAGACCGCGTAGTACGCCGTACTGATCGCTCGACGCAGGTTGGCCTGTCGCGGACGTCTCGCGTCTAAGCTCAGGAGCGCACTAGCCTGAATGAGTAGATCGTCGTGGAGCATGTATAAAATTCAATAGTAAGCCTCGGCCTCCTCATCCTCGTCGACTAAGAGATCACTCTCCTCCGCTAGCTCAAAGTAGATCATCAGCAGGGAGTTCTCGTCGATTAGGTCGTTGGTCAAACGAAAGAAATTTTCACGAATCGTATGACGATCCACCGCTATCTGATTCGACGGCGTGTCTTGTCTGAAGACGAGGTTCACGACGACGTTCTCGACGTAGTCGCTCCGCCACTCATTCAGCTTCATGTCTACGACTGCGTCGCTGATCCCTTCCCGCAAGGCGGCTATTGTGACGGCGTCTCTGATGGCTTTCATTTCGTGAAGATAGGCTACGCGGATGCAATTTCGCCCGTCCCACGACCCATATGCAATGCTCGACACCGACGCCTTCCCCCGAGTCACCATCGCCTCCGCCGCCGCCTTGCAGTGCCAGACGTTGACCCGGCGTAGGTCCTCGGCAAATACACTTTGCCAAGCCGCGGCACCCCTTCCGTTCAGCGCCCCACGTTGATCACCTTGCCCACCCAATCGTCCGCAGTCGTGGCGTCGAGCAGGCACTTGGCACAGTCGGCGTAGGCCAGCGCACGAAAGGGCGACACCCGCAGGGCGGGTCCGGCGCTGTAGCGCGCCGTGGCCGGTCGGTCGGCCAGGGCCACGGCCCTCACGATGACCCACTCCAGTGCACTGTCGCGCACGGCCGCCTACCGCTTTCGCTAAAACAAGCTGGCACCATCCCCCTCTACCGCGAGGCCGGAGCTCAGCGTAAGCAAACCCGACCGAGAGCGCGTTCAGGAGGGTGGCAACGCCGAGGCGGAGATCAGGTCCCACCAATTCCCCCACGGATCCTCAAATACCAGCACCCGGCCGTATGCCTGATCGACGGGCTCACGAATGATCGCTACGCCGTTTTCGCGTAAGCGGCCCTCGTCCTCGGCAAAACTGTCGGTCTGCAGAAAGAAGCCCACGCGGCCGCCGAACTGATTGCCGATGGCATCCGTCTGACGCTGGTCTCTGGCCTGCCCCAATACCAAAGAGCACCCGCCCCCCGAGGGCCGCATCGTGACCCAGCGCTTGCCGCCCACCGGAGTATCCTCCACGAGTTCGAACTTGAGACAGCGCCTGAACCAAGCCACGGCCTTGTCGTAATCATCCACTACGATGGCAATGTGTTTGAGTGTCATCATCCGCCCCAAGAAAGGCAGGCCTTGCCACATGGCCCACCCCCGACCGCAGAGCGGTCGGCCCCCAGCACAGCGCCCCCTTACCCCTCTCGCCTCTCCTGCCCCAGCCTATACACAAACCCCACCACCACGCTCTGCGCCCGCCGCCACTGAAAGTCACTCACCGACGCAAAGTCCGCCCGGTCGATGATCGTCCGCTCGATGCGGGTGTTGAAGATGTCCCGCCCGCTCAAGGTCAAGGTCCCGCGCCCCGCCAGCACGTCGAGCGAGGCGCCCACGTCAAACGAGTACAGTTCGAGGTTGCGGCCCTGCGCCGTGTTCTCCGGGGCGCGGTAGTCGAACGTGCCCTGCACCTGCAGCCGCTCGGTGACGTCGAACTTCGACCCGACGCGCCCACTCCACGAGGCAATGTCGGCCGAGAAAAACTGCCCCTCGTAGGTACCCACCAGGTCGGCCGTGTAGAGGTTGAAATCAGCGTTGAACTTCCACCAGGCCGCCAGGTCGTAGCTCGCCGTCACCTCCACGCCGTAGGCGTCGCGCGTCGCCAGGTTGACCGGGAATCGCACCGAGGTGCCGTCGCCTTGCGGCAAAACGAGCCGCTCGATCACGCCCGTCGTGCGGCGGTAGTACACGCTCGCCAGCACCGAGCCTTTCGGCAGGTACCGCAGGGCGCTCAACTCGTACGAGTCGCTGTACTCCGGCGCCAGCGACGGATTGCCCACCGGGATGCCGCGCGGGTCATTGAAATTCGAAAACGGCAACAGCAGCCTAAAGTACGGCCGACTCAGGCGCCGCGAGTAGCTGGCCTGCAGCTGCGTCAGCTCCGTAAACTGGTACGACACCGAGGCACTCGGGAAAAGATTGAAGTAGTTCTGCGGACTCTCGGTCCCGGCTTTCGCCAAAACAGCGTTGATGTCCGACAGCTCCCCGCGCAGACCTGCCTGCAGGCCCACCTTCCCGAACTCCGCCGAGCCGATCAGGTAGGCCGCGTAGATGTTCTCGGTGTACTCCAACTCATCGTCGAAGCCCTCGAGCGTGGTGAACTCCCCGCCCTGCGTCGCCTCCTCGACGAAGTACGCGTTGCGGATCGTGCGCAGGGCAGTGCGCATCCCGCCCTCCAGCTTCAGGCTATCGTTGAAGGGGTGCACGTAATCGGTTTGTAGCAGCAGGTTGGTCTCGTACTCGGTGTTGCTGGCGTTCTGGCGCGTGATCGGAAAAATGGGGTCGAGGATCGGGTCTACCAGCAGAGGCCGCGTCACCTGCCGAAAGTCCGTCAGCTCCAAATCGTCGTCCAGGATGTACTTAAAATCTACGGTCCACTCCTGGTCTTCCCGGTCGAAGGTGCGCTTGTAGGTGAGCGAGGATTCGAACTGATCGTTGTTAGAGTCCTCGACGCCGCGCCGCAGGGTCGTCGCGGTCGGGTCGAGTTCGGCGTCGAGGTCGCGGTAGACGACGTCGGCGTTGTTGACGTCCACCGACTTGCGGTACAGCAGTGCGCCGGTTAGCACGTCGCGCGGGGTGATGTACCAGTCCAGCCCGAGTTGGATGTTGCCGCCCAGCCCGCCGCGGTCCTGGTCGGTGGTCTGGTCGTAGGCGCTCGTTAGCTTGCCGGCCTCGTCGAAGAAGCGCTGGGTCGAGCTGCCGCCACCGGGGGCGCGCCGGTAGCCGATGCCGAAGTTGGAAAAGAAGTTGAGGTCGCCCTGGCGGTAGTTGAGGTTGTAGCTCGCGGCGTGGTTGTGGGGCGCGCCGACGTTGCCGCCGAAGCTACCGTTGAAGCCCTTCTTCTTGTCCTTCTTGAGCACGATGTTGATGATCCCGGCCTCGCCCTCGGCCTCGTACTTGGCGCTCGGGTTGGTGATCACCTCGATCGACTCGATGATGTCGCCCTGCATGCGCTGCAGCGCGTTGAGGTCGCCGGAGCTCAGCATCGCCGAGGGTTTGCCGTCGACCAGGATGCGCACTCCGCCGCCGCCGCGCAGCTTGACGGCGCCCTCGGTATCGACCGTGACCGAGGGCACGCTGTTGAGGATGTCGGCGGCCGTGCTCCCGACGCTGGTCAGGTCTTTGCCAACCGTGAAGACGCGCTTGTCGAGTTTGAGGGCCACCGTGCTGCGTTCGGCGGTCACCTCGACGAGATCCAAGGCTACGTCGCTAGACAACATGGTGACAGGGCCGAGGTCGATGGTTTTGCCGGAAGGTGCCACCTCTACGCCCGAAATGACCTTGTCGGCGTAACCCAGGAACTGCAGCTCGAGGTAGTAGCGGCCGGGTTTTAGCGAAAGCGAGAAGCCCCCATCGAGGTCGGTAGTTGCGTTGGCCACCATGTTGCTATCAGGAAGGCCGTAGGCAATCGCGGTCGCGAAGGAGACAGGCGTCGTGCCGTCGGACTCGAGGGCGGTGCCGGTGAGGGTAGTTTGGGCTTTCGCCAAAACCGGTACGGCTAAGAGGAGAGCGATAAATAAGAAACGAGTAAAGAGAGATGACATAAGCTCAGATCGAAAGGGAATATCAATAGTGGTATCGATGAGGTAATTGAAGTAAAGTGTGAATTGTTGAAAGAGGTCCGCCCGACGAGCGGTCGCATGGCTTGACGTGAGGCCCCTACCTTCACCTCCGTGCACCTCCGCTACCTCACGCCCGCGCCAGCACTTCGGCCTTACGTCCGGTGCTACTACCTACTGGAGGGTGACTTTGGCGGGCGGACGACGGACGTGTTCTTCGCGGACGGGTGCCCAGAGTTGGTGTTCAACGTCGGAGTAGACTTCTACCGCGACGGGGCGCGGGAGGCCTGGACTAAGGTGATCGGGCAGATCACGCGGCCGCTCCACGTCTCGGCGGCGGGACGGGGTCGCAGCTTTGGGGTGTGGTTCCGGCCACATGGCCTGTCGGCGTTTACGGGAGTAGCGGCCTCCGAACTCACTGATACGGCCGTGGAGTCGGGGGCACTGTTTGGTACGACCTTCGGCGAGGCGCTAGGGGAAAGTCTTTCGCAGGGCGCAGACGTGGGTGGTGGCACCGACGCGATGACTCTCGCGAATCAGGTCGACGCGCTCCTCAGTGCCGTGCTCCGCAGACGGACGCCGGTGGCGAGTGCCGAACTCGTCGGTTTTGCCGTAAGGTGCCTCACCGAGACAAAGGATGCCCGACGCATCGATAACGTGGCACAAGCCTGCAATATGTCGACGCGGCAACTTCAGCGTCTCTTCCGCGAACACGTCGGACTGCGCCCCAAACAGTACCAAAGTATTGCGCGCTTCCGCGAAACGATCGACGTGTTGAACGACGCTTCACGTGGTTCGCTCACAGAGACGGCCTACGCGGCGGGCTACTTCGACCAGGCGCACTTCATCCGGGAGTTCAGGAGATTTGCGGGCGTGACGCCGTCGAGGTATCACGCTGCCGACCATCCGATCGGACGGCATTTCTGATTGTTGGGTTGTCGCATTTGTACAATCCGACGCGGCGACCACCGGGGAGCTTTGCCGGACATGACCACTATTAGACTGCTTACGGCCGCGTGCGCTGCGGCCCTCACACTCCTCGCCTGCCGGACCACCGCCGGTTCGGCCCCCTCTCCCAACCTGCGCCCCGAGCGCGAGCACGCCGCCATCCTGCGCACCCTCAACGAAGAGACCCAAGCTTTCTGCCGCCGCGACCTCGAAGCCTGGGGCAGCCACTGGCTCCACGAACCAGCGCTGGTGAAGTCGTACATCAACTTCGCCGACAACTCGCACGCTGAAATGCTAGGCTGGACCAAGATTGAGGCTTACGCCAAAACTTACATGGCTGAGCACCCGGAGGTGGAGGCGGCACCGGCGCCGTTGACGGAGGCCGATATCCGCCTCTACACCAATGGCGCCTGGGTAAGCTTCGAGCAAATCGACCCGGTGCGCGGCCACAAGCGCGAGACGCGTTTGATGGAAAAGGTGGACGGGGCGTGGCGGATTGCGGGCATGGCGACGGTGATTTATTGATGGGCTACGTCCAGCTCGACTCGCGGGAATACGATAGCCGGGCGCCGTTCGGCGAGGCCTGCGATCGCCGCCGCGTAAACATCCTCGTACCCGGCCACCATGCGGTCAATCGTGAAGTGGTCTTCTACCCAGGTGCGGGCGTTTTGTCGCGGAATGCAGAGGACAGCTCCCATGGCCTCGGCCAGGGCTGGGACATCTGCATGGGGGACGATCCGTCCGGCCCGCTCCCCGATCACCTCGCGCACGGCGCCATTGTCGAAAGCCGCTACCGGCAGGCCGCTCGCCATCGCCTCGACGGCCACCAGCCCGAAAGGCTCGTCCCAGAGTGGCGTAAACGCAAACGCCCCCGCGCGACCCATCGCCGCAGCCAGCTCCGCCGCCGAGGCGTGGCCCCGGTAACGGACCCGATCGGAGAGGAAGGGCCGCACCTCCTGGTCGAAGAACTCCGGTAGCTCCATCGGTCCGTAGAGGTCGAGCGCGAGTCCGGCCATAGCCGCTGCGCGCACGGCCAGGTGAGGTCCTTTGTTCGGAGCGATGCGCCCGGCCCACAAGATCGAACCGTCGCCTCGCTCGCGGAAGGGCCAGCGCGCCAGGTCGATGCCGTTCGGTACGATGTGCGCCTCCTCCGGCAGCTCGCCCTCCCAGTAGCTCTTGGCGTGCGTGTGTGACGTTGCCGTAAAACGCGACCAGGGCGCCGCACCCTCGTGCACGGCCCGCCGCAGCCAATCGAAGGCCGGCACGTGCAACGAGGTGACCATCGGGATGCGGTACGTGCGTGCTAGGCGGGGCGGGTAGCGGTGCAGCGAGTTGTTGTGCACGATATCGAAGTCGCGCACTAGCAAACGTTGTCCCGCCCGCGCGAAGGCCGCATCCACGTGATCGTTGAGCGCGTCTGTACCGTGGTACTCGCGCATCGGGTAGTCGAGTTCGTAGTGGTGATCCACGATCGGGAACGCCGGTACGTCCACCTCGCTATCGCCGGCGCCGTAGAGCGTCACCGCGTGACCACGATCGCGCAGGGCGTGCGCGAGGTGGTAGACGTGGGCCTCCATCCCGCCCATGAAAGGTTCGCGGATGGGGTAGCGGCTGTGGGCGAGGAGGGCGATGCGCAAGGGGAGAGTCGAAAGTGGAGAGTGAAATGTGTGCTTGGGGGGCGTGCTTCCCTTCCGTTTAGCGTCCGCTCGGCTGTAGCAGCGCCTTTTGCTTCGCCTTCACCGCTACGTTGGCTTCACGCTGCGACATGACCCTCCCCAGCTTGCGCTCTTCCAAGATCTTCAGGACACGGTTGGTACTCGCGTAGGGCATGTCTCCTTCCTGGCGGCAGAGGGCGTACTCGGCCTCGCCGGGTTGCCGTAGGATCTCGAGGCCGTCCGGTCCGTCGGCGATGAGGCCCATCTCCCGGAAGGCGTAGAGCCAGTGCTCCATGGTGCGGTGGCCCCACTTCTCTGCGAAGCGGTTGGTGTTGCGGATCACCGACGCGACGTGATGGACCGGCGGCATGGCATGCGTGTGGAACTGGTGGTAGACCCGCGCCCCGCGCACCCACCAAATCGGGATGTCGCGCTCGACCAAGGTCCGGCCGAAGTCGGTGTCCTCGCCGCCGTAACCGGTGTACCCTTCGTCGAAGCCGCCGGACCGCGCCCAGTCCTCGCGGTGCACCGCGAAGTTGAGCGACCAAAAGCAGCGGTAGTCGGTACAAGTCTCGCGGGCCTCGGCCGGCGGACCCTGACGGTCGCAGTGCTTCTGCGCGACGGCGTCGAAAGTGCCGTAGGTCCAGCCGGGGTCGTTGGCGCCCTCCGGGAGGTACAGAACCTCGCCCATCATCACGCCCTGGCCAGCACGAACCTCGCGGGCGTAATCCTCGACGAGGGTAGGGCCGGGGATACAGTCGACGTCGACGAAGGCGATGACCTCGTGCCGGGCGGCCTTCCCGACGGTATTGCGGGCGCGGGCCAGCGGGAGGGAGGAACCGTCCGCGATGTGGATCTGTCGGATGGGAAAGTCGGTGTCGGGGAGTGTGTAGGGCTCGTCCTGCATGAGGCCGACGATGAGTTCGGCGGGGGGAGTGGACTGTCGCTTGAGGCCTTCGACGACGTTGGCGAGGTGGCCTTCGCGGTGGCGGGCGATGGTGACGATGGAGGTGTCGGGAGATGACGTGGCTGGATGGAGGGGGGTGTTTTGGTTTGTGGTCATGTGGTGTGATGGGCTGTGCTGGGGTGCTTTGGGGGGCATGGTCCCCCCTCCGCCCCCAAGGGGGTACAAGCGAAGCCGCTTTGCGGCGCGATTATTTAGCTACCGCTTATTTTGGCTGTGCTGGGCGCGCGGGGTTCGGCTATGCTGGAGGCGCGATGTCCGGCTGTGCTGGGGGGGGTGTGGTTTCGGGTGTGCTGGAGATTTGTGACGCTGGGGTTTTGGACCATAAATCGGTGGCTAATTGGTCTAGCCAGGCGGCGGCTTCCTGGGCGGGGTGGGGAGCAATGCAGGCGCGTTGGGTGGTGGGGTGGTGGGTACTTCGGGCGGCGTGTATGGCGTGGCGCCACGCTTGGGCAGAGGAGGGCGGGTGCGGCTCGTGGTGGGCGACGCCGGCGCGGGCCAGGGCTTTGGCTTTTTCTACTTGCTCGTCGAAGTAACGCCACTCGGGGATCGCAATCCAGGGGCGGGCGGCGCTCAGGATCATGGCGCAGGTGGTGTTGCCGGTGGAGGCAACGACGAGGTCGGCAGCAGCGATGTAGTCGGCGGGGTTGTCGACCCAACCGGCGAAGGTGAGATTCGCGGGCGTGGTGGCGTGCCAGTCGGCGGGGGCGGCGCCGATGACGGTCCACCGTACGTCGGGTGTCGCGCGGGCGCCGACGCCGAGGGGGGCGCTGCGAAAGCCATTCCCGCCGGCGCCCGAGACGACGAGGTAGAAGGCTTCCTCCTCGGTCAGGCCGAGACGCCGTCGACCTTCGCTACGGGTGGGCATGTCGACGCGGACGCCGAGGCCCGGGGCGAAGTGAGTGCGGGCAAGCCAGCCCGGGTCCCAGTCGGGTTGCGCTAAACGGGAGTGGAAAGGGGCCAGTACCCCGGCGGCACTGTCGAGGGCGGCGCGGTGACCGGGATCATTGCGCCGGCCGTGCTGAAGGGAGACGACGTGCGGGACGCTCATCAGTCGCGCGAGTTGGGCCACCTCGGCACTTACGTCGCAGACGATGAGCGCGGGGTCGGCAGTGCGCATCCACTCGGCCATCGCGCCCATCGCTTCGCGGATGCCGGGCCAGCCCAACGGGGCACAGTGGACGGTGTTGGGCTGTGGGATTTCGTCCATGTCTACCTCCTCGCCGGTCGGTTCGAAGAGGGACGGGATCTCGGTGATCTCGACGTGGGGCGGCGCTTCGGAAAAGAGGGCCGCTTTCGCGCAAAACACGCTGACCGGCCGTTCTGGCGGGAGGGCGCGCAGGAGGTCGAGCGTGCGTTCGGCATGACCGCGCCCCTGGTGATGGACGAACCAGCCGATGGGCCTTCGCCGGTCGCCCGAGCAGGCGTCGGCGGAGATGGTCGTCGCGTCCGCAACGTCGATGAAGGCCGTCATGCCGCGATAGCTTTCGGCGCCACGGCAACGGTGGCGTCGGCGATGACGACAGCGTTCGTTTTGCCGGAAGGCGTACGCATCCCCAACTGCGCTAGTGCTTCTACGATGCCCTCGGCATGGGGGGCGGACGTGCGGATGACGTGATCGCCGGTCAAGGTGTCGAGTTCCGGTAGGGCATTGGCGACGATGACGGCGTGACCGGCGGCCCGTAGCATGGCATCGTCGTTGCCGCTGTCTCCACAGGCGATGCACTCGGCGGCGGTAAGGCCCCAGCGGCCGGCGACGAAGGCGAGCGCGGAGGCCTTGTCGACCCCGGCGGGCGTGACGTCGATATACTGCCCGTGCGAGTAGGTGACGTTGGCGGAGATGCCGGCTTTCGCCAAAACTCGCCGCACGCGTTGTGCAGCAGCGGCGTCTCCGCAAAGGCTAAGCTTCCACCGGCGTTGCTCTACGTCGCGCTGGAAAGTGAAGTCGCCGTCGGCCAAGGTTTTGGCGACAGCCGCACGGTCCCAACTCTGCGAAACGTGCCGTGCGTAAGCCTCGTCGAGCTGCAGGCGACCCCGCTCGTCCAGCACGTGTATCTCGGTGCCGACGGCCGTCACGAAGGCATCCGGCCCGGGGAGGTCCCAGCGGTACATGATACGCCGCGCCTCCGGGAGCGAGCGGCCCGTGGACAGGACGAAGGGCAGCGGATGGGCGCGGAGCAGTTCGCGAAACTGGCGGACGCCCTCGCGGGAGCCCGTGAGGGTGCCGTCCATGTCGGAGACCAACACGTGTCGAATGGGGGTGCGGCGGGCGATGACTTGGGCCGCGAGACCCTTGGGGGCGAAGTTGCTGAGAGCGGGGCGGGAGTTGCAAGTGGCTTGTGTGGCCGAGGGGCTCGCCAGCGAAGCGTAGATGTCCAAGGACTGCCGGGCGTACGTCTCCCAGGAGTAGTCGCCGAGGCCCGGCGCGAGTGCCGCGTCGATGGTTTTGCGATAAGCGGCATCCGTGACCGCCCGTAGGATAGCCCCGCCGATGGCGCTGGGATCGGTCGGGTCGACGAGGGTGCCGTGCGCGAGGTCGCCGACGATGTCACACGGTCCGCCGCAGTCGGTCGCGACGACGGGCAGGCCGTGCGCCGCGGACTCTAGCAAGGTGAGGCCGAAGGGTTCGTGGAGGGCGGGATTGACGAAGACGCCCCCGGTGGCCGCGGCGAGGCGGTAGAGCTGTGGGACCTCGTGGGGTTGGTGGCGTTTCGGGAGGGCGACGTGGCCGTAGAGGTCGTGCGCGTCGACGGCGTGAAGCAGTTCGCTGATCACGGTTTGCTGCTCGGCGCCGCCGTCGTCGGGGCTGTCGCGGAGGCCAGCCACGATGGCGAGATTGGAGGCTTCGCGGAGGCCGGGGGTTTTGGCGAAAGCCGTGAGGAGGGTGCGCAGGTTTTTCTTCGCTACCGGCCGCGCGATGGCGAGCACGAGGGGGCGGTCTGGGAATCGGAAGAAGGGTGCGAGGAGGGCCTCGGCGTCGGCGGTGCTGCCGTGGTCGGGCGTGAGGTAGACCCCAGGCGAGACGCGGTACGTGCGGCCGGCAGCCTCGACGTCGTAGTCGCAGAGCTGGCGCTCGGCCTCGTCGCGGGAGGAGACGATGATCGCGTCGGCCTCGGCGATGGCGCGGCGCTCCCGCTGGATACGACGCTCTAGACCCGCGCCACCGAGACCGCAATCGCGTTTGCAGAGGGCCAGGGAGTGCGGCGTATACACCACGGGGATGCCGAAGCGCTCGCGGGCGGCCAGTGCGAGTTGGGCGGCGTCGGCGAAGTGGGCGTGGATGAGGTCGGGCAGCGGACCGGCGGCCAGGAGGTCTAGGAAGGATTCGGTGAGTTGGGGCAGGGCGGCGAGGAGGTCTTCCTTTTCGAGGTAAGCCGGGCCACCGCCAGAGATGCGACGAATGGTGACGGTGGCGTCGATCGGCTCGACGGGATGTGCGTGTGCGGGGCCGAGAGTGGGCTCGTCGAAGGCGCGGGTGACGAGGTCGACGCGGGCTACCTCCGGGCGGCGGGACTGCGCGAGGGCGGCGCCGAGGAGGTAAGCTAGGTGTCCGCCGGTGTCCGCGGTGATGCCGTAGCGCACGGGTGGCGCGGCGAGGCATCCGCCGAGGGCGAGGTGTACGATGTGCATGTAGGGCTACGGTCGCTAGTGGTCTGTTGAGAGTGCGACTGGGCAACGGGGGGGAGTGGGCTAGTGTTTATAGTGTTAAAGAAATACCCGGAGTTGGGGAGAAGGGGGTGATTTCCCCCCTAGGCTTACAATTAGGTCCCTTCCCGGAGGGTCCCTTCCCAAATCACGCTGGGGGGGGGGGAGAATACAAGGAGCTACTGCGCAGCGGCGATTGTTTTTGGCTACCGCCTCGTTGCGGCTGTGTGTCGGGTACCCGTAAGCGTTAGTGAGCAAAACGGGTCTTCGTCTTCGGAGCGCCGACGCTATGGCGCGACGACATAGCCCCCAGGTATTGGCGAAGCGGATGCCGACTGGAAACCCGCTAGCCTTCACCCGATCAAATCCCACCAGTTCCCCGGTCATCCTCCAATAACAGCACCCGCCCGTGCGGCTGGCCCTCCGGCTCCCGGATGATCGTCACGCCGTTTTGGCGTAAGCGCAACTCGTCCACGGCGAAGTCGTCCGTCGATAAAAAGAAGCCGACGCGCCCGCTAAATTGCTCTCCCACTGCCGCCTGTCGCTGCGCATTTTTAGCTTTGCTTGCGCGAGCCTTCAGTTTCGCCAAAACGAAGGAGCAGCCCCCGCTCGCCGGCCGCATCGTAGTCGTCGATAAGGAGGGCGGGCGCACTAACTCAACCAACACTCCACCTCGTCCAAGTTCCGCCCGTACTCAAACCCGAAATCGACGTGCACCAAGTCCCCCGGCGCCACGTCCTGCTCGTCTGAAGTCTTGAGCACCGTCGGCGGCATCAGACTATCGGTACCCGTAAAATTTGCCCCCGGCGTAATCTCGACGTAGCTCTCCAAATACAGCGCATTGACGCGCCCCCCGAAGAGCACAGGTACCGAGAAGCTCAGCTTTACACTCGTCTTCTTTTCCTTCAGCAACTCGATCTCATTGACCAAAAATTGCTGCGTCAAGAACATCGGCTGGTGCCGCGTAAACATCACCGGATAGTGCGTAATTCCCTCGTCGAACTCCGCCTCACAAAGTCTAGCAAAATTGACGATTCGGTTGGGAAAGGTTTTGCCGGAAGGCGCCAAAAACTGCCGCATGTGCTGGAAGATCTGCACCTGGAATTCATTTGCGCAGTAGATGCTCATCAGCTCGCCGATCAGGAAGTCGACCGGCTCCGGCAGCGTCACCGTGAGGGCGTCGGCGAAGATGAGTTCGACCTTATCGGCCCAGTCATACTTCGCGATCTCGGCGCGGATCGGCTCGATGAGATCGGGGTTGTTCTCGATCAAGTAGGCCCGGCGGACGTGCGGCATGTACAACTTCGTGAGCGGCAGCGTCCCGACGCCGACCTCGCAGACCGTAGCGCCCTCCAGGTTATCGTTCAGCGCAAAGGCCTTCGCAAACGCCCCGACGCGCTGGCGGTCCGTCTCCATGATGCGGTAGTAGACCGGCGGGAAGCCGTAGTGCGCGGGGTCGAAGGTTTGGGCGTGGAGGAGGCCGTACTTAAGGGCATCGTAGTGATTGACGACGTCGGTGAGCATGGGGTGGGGCGCTTCGGGCATGGGGAGGGAAGGTAGGGTGGGGCGGCTGCCGCCAAAACTCGGTATTTTGTGGCACATTGGAAGCTTCAATGGATAGTCATGAGAGGCGCACCCAGGCACCCAAGCACCCACGCACTTCTAATCAAAAGTAAACCTCAACCCATTCTTCAAAGCATACGTCGTCGTCTCCAAACCCACCGGCGGCACGGCATCAAACACGAGATTTAAGGTCGTCACGAGACTTAAATTGTCGCGAATACGAACCTGCAAATTCCAGTCCGTCGAGATGCGGATGTCCGAAAATCGATCGATGCGCGGCTGGAAGTAAGTCGTATTTGCGATCGTGATCCAGTCGGCCGATTCCGGGGTGTACGAGCCGGCGACGTAGGCCGAGAGCCGCACGTCGTTGTGCACGGGCACCGAGTCCACCACCTCGCGCTCGCGCTCGCTCACCACCAGCAGGCCGAAGTAGCCCGTGCCCCCGGGCGCGTCGAAGACCAAGGTCCGCATGCCGGCCCCGAGCAGACGCCGATTCTGAATGCCGTTGACCCGGTTCTGTTGCAGCTGCCCAAACGCCTCGAGGGCGAGGTAGCGCGTGAGGTTGCGGGTGTAGCGCAGGTGCCCGAAGGCGAAGTTCTGGAACTGCGCCCCGCTGGCCTTGATGAGCCCGGTCTGGGCCACGAACAGAAAGAGGTTGGAGTCGCGGCGGTACTGCGTGTTGGCGTTGGTGCCGACGTTGAATACCGAGCGCTGGTTGCGCGTCAGGTCGAGGTTCGCGCCGACGGACCCGGACCAGCCCGGCTTACGGGAGTCGAGGCGGAGCCGCTCGATGTTGACGACCTGGGCGGGGAGGGATTCGGCGAGGCCAAGCAGTAGAAGCAGGAAGTAGACGGGGCGCATGCGGGGGCGAAGATGGGGGATGACCGGAACGCAGAGGGTGCAGAGAGCCGCAGAGTCCGCGGAGAGAACGGATGTCATATCGGTACGGCTCTTCGAGGTCACTACGGGATCTTGTCCTTAGGGTCTCAGCATCCGTCGCCTACCTTCCGCTTTCGCTAAAACGTGCTGTGCCGTGGTGTGGGAAAAACTAGAAGCCATCGTGGGACAACTCCGCCGCAGCAGCGCGGCCCTCGACCGTATCAACGGGCTGCGCGACCAGCCCAGGTGGTGGCCACGGAGACGACCCGTCACATGATGCTGATCTTCCAGGGCGGCGGCAAGCTGCTGGTAACGGTGAACGGCGACGTCCACTACGGCCGCTACGAGGTGATCGAGGGGGCAGGCTCAGTCCTGCTCGACTTAGACGGTAAGCCGCGCCTCTACAAACACGGCTTCATCGACGACGCGCTGATGGTGCTGAAGCTGCAGGGCCACGGGTTTGAGCCGCTGGTGTTGGTGAATGAGGCGAAGGTGCCGGATTTGGACGTGGAGGGGTATTTGGAGAGGGTGTATTTGGGGCCGGGGCGGGAGCGGGCGGAATTAGAAGAGCGTGAGAGGGAGGCAATCAGGACCGGTGTGCCGACGGCACATCGAAACGGCAGGGTCATTGGAAATTGGCAAGGCAAGGTTGTTAGATCACATGGTACAAATCATACCGGGATGCAACACTACATGCCGGGCCAAGGAATAAGTCTGGATGGGGAGGTCGCGCCGGATGGTTTTTATGATGTGCCGGGATTGTCTGATGTCTTTCGAGTTGCGGAT
Organism: Lewinellaceae bacterium; assembly: GCA_963837005.1. Classification (GTDB taxonomy): domain Bacteria; phylum Bacteroidota; class Bacteroidia; order Chitinophagales; family Saprospiraceae; genus CALDTK01. Next base: position 710,785 of record CAWIMC010000013.1, on the reverse strand, counting down.
GGAATTATTAAGGATTTGTACTATAGAGATGTTTGCAAGCAAGGGGATGGACTACCGATCACTATCTACGCATCTCGCACTGGAGGAATAAAATTGGGTTGTCCTGTCTATCGATCTGGGGGTCCCGCACCTGATGGTACTTATACAACGGGATGGTTTAGCTCAGTGGTGGTGAAGGATGGGGTGGTGATGTGATTTGAATGTTGGCTTTAGGATACTATGATTTGCTAGGTATTTGAGCATGTTTTTAAAATACTAATTGCTGGAGCGGTAAGAGGCGCGTTCGACTCGCTCTGCGAGTGCGCCTGATAGGCTTATTGCGGCACTCGCAGAGCGAGTCGAACGCCGCCTGGGGTGCCCGGTAGGCGTGGTGGGCGCGTTCGACTCGCTCTGCGAGTGCGCCCATGGACGTGTTGCGGCATTCGCGGAGCGAGTCGAACGCCGCCGTACCTTCCCGCATCATGAAGCTCTACTACACCCGCAGGGGCATTCCGCACGGCTACCTCTGCGCGACGCCAATTCACCTAATCTACCGCGTGGATGGCTGTGCGCCCGTCGGGGAGTTGCGGCGACTTGAGGAGGAGTTGGTGGCGCAGTTGAAGGTGGTCAAGAGTCTCGAGAGTAGCAAGCCGGAAGAGATCCAGAAAGTACTCGAGGATCATCTGCTGGTCTACGATCAACTACTCGATGCGCAGGACCAGAGCAAGTACATCCTCAAGCAATCACTGGCCGCCGAAGAGGTGATCAAGAGTTGGCTGACGATGCAGGAGATGGGGCTCGTTGCGGTGTACGTGATTTGCGTGATGGGCAACCACGTGCACGTGCTGCTTAAGGGGCCGGATGGCAAGCCAGATAAGCAAATGGGGCGTGTCGTGCACCAGCACAAGACTTTTAGTAGCCGGGAGATCAAGCGCGTTTGTGGGGTGACGGATCGGGTTTGGGACGATGGCTTTTATGACCGGTACGTGCGGGCGGGGAGTTTTTGGAAGGTGCTGCTGTACATTCTGAATAATCCGGTGTCGGCTGGGATCGTGGGGCGGTGGCGGGATTGGCCGCATGTATATATTGATCCGCGGTGTTTGGTGGGGGTGGAGGCGCGGGGGTGGTAGGCGCGTTCGACTCGCTCCGCGAGTGCGCCGGTGGGGGCGCGTTCGTTCGCGTTCGACTCGCTCCGCGAGTGCGCCGGTGGGGACGCGTTCGACTCGCTCCGCGAGTGCGCCAGTGGTAGGCGCGTTCGACTCGCTCAGCGAGTGCGCCGGTGGGGGCGCGTTCGACTCGCTCCGCGAGTGCGCCGGTGGGGGCGCGTTCGTTCGCGTTCGACTCGCTCCGCGAGTGCGCCGGTGGGGGCGCGTTCGACTCGCTCCGCGAGTGCGCCAGTGGTAGGCGCGTTCGACTCGCTCCGCGAGTGCGCCGGTGGGGGCGCGTTCGACTCGCTCCGCGAGTGCGCCGGTGGTAGGCGCGTTCGACTCGCTCCGCGAGTGCGCCGGTGGTAGGCGCGTTCGACTCGCTCCGCGAGTGCGCCGGTGGTAGGCGCGTTCGACTCGCTCCGCGAGTGCGCCGGTGGTAGGCGCGTAGCGGCACTCGTGGAGCGAGTCGAACGCCGCCAGGGGTGCCCGATAGGCGTGTAGCGGCACTCGCGGAGCGAGTCGAACGCCGCCCAGGGGTGCCCGCTAGGCGTGTAGCGGCACTCGCAGAGCGAGTCGAACGCCGCCAGGGGTGCCCGATAGGCGTGTAGCGGCACTCGCGGAGCGAGTCGAACGCCGCCCAGGGGTGCCCGCTAGGCGTGTAGCGGCACTCGCAGAGCGAGTCGAACGCCGCCTAACCCACCAACCCCCGCCAGCTCACATCCCCCCGCACTCCATCGTGCGCCACCAAGCAGTACCGCCACGCCTTCCCCCCATTCTCCAACTCATACGCCGTCGCCGCCGCGCACCACGCCTCTGCGGCGGCCTGCTTCGCCAAGACCTCCGGATCATCCAGCTCACTCCTGCGCTTGGGCTCCAGTAGGCACTTCTCCGTCATCGTCTCGACCACGAAGTCGGGCTCGTAGTTGCGGCCGCCGCGGAAGTAGATCTTGAGCTGGTCCTTGGCCGGGCGAAACCAGCGGATCACTTGGTCGTCGCGCTCGAGGAGAACGGCGAGCTGGCGCTCGGTGTCGCTGTCGAACTTCTGGACGTCCTGGAGGCTCTTGCGGAAACCCGTCCAGAGCACTTGCCGGATGCGCTCTTTGGGGATGTCGGTGCGGCGGAAGTCGTAGGCGGGCTCGTCGGCGCCGCGGGTGTAGGCGCTGGACTTGATGTCCTGGAAACCCTGACTCACCCGGGCCTCGTAGCCGACGGCGGTCTCGGAGCGGTGGGCGAGCATCTGGGCGTGGACGTTCTCGGCGATGAGGCCGTCGGATTGCGCCAGCACATCTCGCACCTTCTCGTCGTCGTCGTCGAAACGCTGGCGGAAGTGGGCGACCACCTTACCGGCCAGCTCGTACAGCAGGTCCGCGTGCGTGTGGTAGTCGACGTCGTTGAAGTCGACGAGCTTACGGACGATGTAGTCTTCCGGGCGACCTTCCTGCACAGTAGCCGTGCCGCCATCGACTTTGAACCGCGCCCCACTCTGTAGCGAATGGCCTACGATCTGCTCGCTGCCCGGCTCCATGTTGAGACGGCTCACGTCGAGTTCGAAGGGCGCGTAACTGATCTTGACTTCGCCTACCGGCATGACGGTGACGCGCGGCACGGCGATCAGGTACTCGCACTTCTTCTCGGTGACGAGGGCCACGATCTCGGCGATGCCTTGTTCGCCTTCCGGGGCGACGTCGAGACTGAGCTGCCCCGTGTTGAGTCGCTCCCGCACCATCTGCGCGATCGCCGTTTGGTGGGTCGGCTCCAAGAGCGCGGCCGGCGTGGGGAGGGTTTTGGCGGAAGCCGTCTGCATGTAATCCGCCAAGACCTGCTGCGTCACCCGCCCAATACTTCGTGCACGTTCGGTATGTAACAGCGGCGCGGGGGCAGCCTCCTGGTTGCCGAAAGGCGTTTTGCCGAAAGGCGCAAAAGACGGACTGCCGGCGTCCACAGCGCTCGTCTCGTCACTTTCAGGCGGCTCGTCCCCAAACAGCGCGGCCTCACTACGATTACGCTGGACCTGCACCACGCTGCCCGCCTCCGGGACGTCGGCGCCGATCTTGATGAACGACCGGAACACCGAGTCGGCCTTGTTGGCGTTGTCGACGATCTTGTTGAAGTTGTCGTGACTCACCACCGTGAGCCGGTCCACCTCCGCGTTGCCGGTCCGCTCGCCGTAGGGCAGGCGCAGGCCGCGACCGATGCTCTGCTCGACGAGCACCGGGGAGTTGGCCGCCCGCAGCGGCACGATCGTGTAGAGGTTGCGCACGTCCCAACCCTCCTTGAGCTTGTCGACGTGCACCACGATCTCGGTCGGCTCAGCGGGGTCTTCGACGGCGATCAGGCGCTGGATCACCTCGTCGCTCACGGCCTTCTTCTGGTTCGAGTGCACCGTGATCACCTTGCCGCGGTAGCGACCGTCGAGGAACTCGTCCGACGCGAGGTAGGCCACGAGCTCCTCGGCGTGCGTCGTGTTGGCCGCCACCACCAGCATGAAGGGCTTGACGCGCGGGCGGCCGGCATTGCGGGCGTAGGTAGGACGCCCAGAACACCAGATCGCCTTTTTTGAAAGTCAACACATTCAGGTTCCACCCAAGGCCACGCGCTCGGCCGCAGAACCGCCGCCGCCCTAGCAATATCGCGCTGCCTATCCCCCGAGGCCAGGATAATAACCTTGCCGCCCTTGAGTCGAGACTATTTCGTCGTACGAAGCCTTCGCTCCGGCTCACGGAGTAGATCAGAAGCCCATCCTCGCCCTTCTCCTTCCCATTGGAGAACACGCCTTACCGCGCACCTCTCCCCACGCCCCCTCAAATCTCCCAAACCGCAACCGCTGCTCCCCCGACCCCCCCTTCACCACCTCGACTTCGGACATACAGGACGCTTGGCAGGTTTTGGCGAAAGCCTCAGCAAAAGTCTACAGGATGAAAGGTAGGCGCTAGCGCCGTGGCCCCTCTACCCAAACAACCCCACATACCGCTCAAACACATACAGCCGATTGCGTTGCCCACCGGTGTACTCCTTGAGAATCTTCAGCTCCTCCATCTTGGCGATCAGCTTGTAGGCGGTCGTTTTGGCTACACCTAACTCCTTGGCCACCCACTCCGCATCCAGCACGGGTTTGGTGAAGAGCTTGTCCAGCAGCTTGCGCAAATTGCCAGATCGCGAATCCTGGACCGAGACGATCTCCATCAGTTCCTTTTCGAGCTTGAGCATGGCATCAAAGGCATCGATACTGCTCCTGGTCGTCTCGATGACGCCGTTGAGGAAAAATCTGAACCAGCGCGCGATGTTGCCCTTCTCGCGCACCTCCGTGAGGGCGTCGTAGTAAGCTTCGCGGTTGCGCTCGAAAAAGTCCGACAGGTAGAGCACCGGCCTGCGCAAGATCTTCTTGTCGACGAGGTAGACCGTGATCATGAGGCGCCCGATCCGGCCGTTGCCGTCGAGGAAAGGGTGGATCGTCTCGAACTGGTAGTGTGCCAGCGCGATCTTGAGTAGGTCGGGCAGCAGGTTTTGATCGTCGTGTAAGAAGTTTTCGAGGTCTCCCATGAGCCGATTCACCTCCGTGTGTGGCGGCGGCACAAACCGGGCGTCCGATGGATTGGAGCCACCAATCCAGTTCTGGCTCGTGCGGAACTCACCGGGGAGTTTCTCCTTCCCACGGGCGCCATCCAATAAGATCTCGTGCGTCTCGCACAGGAGCCGGGAGGACAGCGGCAGGGTGTCCAGTCGATCGAGCGCGTAGTTGATGGCCCTCACGTAGTTCTGCACCTCCGTCCAGTCGTCGCGCCGCTCCGCGAGTACGTCGCGCTCGTCGAGGATCGCTTCCGCAAAACCTGTTTCGGTACCTTCGATTTTACTACTCTGCGTCGCTTCCTTGGTCACGTGCATGCGGACGAAGAAGTCGATGTCCTGAACGTACTCGCTGAACATGTCCAGGCGCCCGAGTTGCCTATCTGCCTTGCTGAGGAGGTTGATCACCACAGGATCGTCGAGCACCCACTCGCGCTCGATAAGCTGAGGAATGAAGCTCTTGTAGTTGAACTGCTTAACGAAGTGGCCGGGGCTGAAGGTCCTCATGACACCACAAACGTACGCTGTTATTCCATTTTCGCATCCTAAACTGAAATAGCGATATAGCTTATTCCACTTTTGAGGGCCATTCTGGAATAACAGCCTCGATTAGTCCAGTTTGTGCACGCGAGTATGGTGCTTGTATAGTGACTCCGGACTCGTTACATGAGCTACTTCAGTCCCCGCGTCTCCTCCACCTCCAATACAGCGCCTTTATCAGCTTGCGCCAAAACCATCACGCGCTCCCTCAACAGCCTCCGCCACACTTCCGAAACTTCAGGCCTCCACACCGCCTACGACATGACGGGCAGGGCAGTCTGGCAAGCCCGCGGCCAGCTCGGAGAAACGCTCACCTTCCTGCCGAGCGCCGCGGGCGTGTACGCGATCCAGGATGCTAGCGGCTGCACACAGGTCGCGGCTTGGTGAGGGACGCCACCCGCCCCGCCGCCTCCACGGCCCCATCCATATACCCCGGATGCTCCGCCGCCGTCTCACTGCCGCCAAACCACAATCTGCCGCCCAAATAGCCTTCTCGCAGCGCCGGGTGCCCGTTGTGCTGGTGCGGCCCGACGTAGCCCGCATAGGGCGCGTACGTGTACGGCTCCGCCCGCCAAACACATTCTTCGTAGCGCAGGGGCGCAGCCGCCGCCGGACCGTAAATGCGCACCAGCTGCTCGATCACCGCAGCCCGCCGCTCGTCCGCCGTCAGCTGGTGTAGCTCGCCGTCGATGAAGCCTTTCAGCGCGTAGGTCCCCGGCCGCACGTGCGAATGGTCGTAACACTCCGTGAAGGGACCGACGTTGCTAAACAGCGTCCCGCTGGCAGGACGTCCGTTTGCGGGCTTGCGCCAAAACGCCTCCCGGTACGCCAGTCCCACCTTGATCGAATCCGCCATCCAGGTGTGGCAGGTTTTGGCGACAGCCGTAAAAGACTCCGGCAGCGACGCTGAAAGGGTTACGCTTCCGCAAAACAGGTTGGGCGGTAGTGTCGAGACCACGTGCTTGGCCACCAGCGAAACCGTCGGTCCGTCCACCCGCAAACCTTCCGCCAGCACCTCGATGTGCGCCACCGGCGTACTGAGCTGCAACTAGCCCTCCGGCAACTGCGCCGCCAAGGCCTCGATCAGCGCCGAACTGCCCCGCTTCAGCACCAGGCTCGGCTCCGGATTGGGCGGCAGGCGCACCAGACTTGCGGGCTGCTGCCGATCCGCCTCGTACCAGGCGTGCGCATCCATGACCTGCGGCTCCGTCTGCAAGCCAAGTTCATCCAGCAAAGCCGTGAGGTGCCGGTGTTTGCGCCCCAACCACGTCGCGCCCATCTCGATCGAGGCCTCCCCCATCGGAGCCTTTGAGTGCATACGTCCCCCGAGCCGCTCGCGCGCCTCCAGAATGGTGACGCGCTTCCCGCTGTGGCGCAGGCGATAGGCCAGCGTAAGGCCGGCGAGGCCCGCCCCGAGGATGACGATGTCGTTTTGGGGAATGTCGTGTTCGACCTTCGGCATAACAGGCTAACGCGCGAAGTGCGGCCAGGGCCGTTCGACTGCTTCCGAGCGGTGGCCAGGACGCTGCTGCTTCTGCTATCCAGTCGTGTTCGCTACGCGCCTTTGCTCCAGTCTTCGAGACGCAGGCCGTCGATGCGAGCTAGATGCCGAATGTTGGTAGTAGCCAAAACGAGCCCTTGGCTTAAGGCCGTAGCCCCGATGAGCAAGTCGAAATCCTCGATGATCTTGCCAATCTTACGGAGGCGTACCTTCTGAACAGCGTACTCATGCAAGCAGCCAGCCAGCGGTAGGCATTCAAAGTTTGCCACAAAATCGTACACCCTCTCGCTGGCTTCAATAGGGTCGTCCGCCAGCATGGCCCCGAAGAGCAGCTCGGCTTCGGTAACGACCGACAGGGCGCAACGCGAACACATCTCCGCGTTGAGTTTTGTCACGATAGTCGCATCCCCGCGCAGGAAGCGAATGCAGATATTGGAATCTAGCAGGTGAGTGAGCTGCTTCAAAACTCCATCGCTTCCCGTGGCTTGGTCCGCGCGCCATATATCTCCTCCACCAGCGCATCGGCACTCGAGCCGTGGGTCCATGCGCCGGCCAAGTCCGCAAGGCTAGACTGCTCTCGAGACGAGGCTTTAGGCTGTTCGTGCGGTGCGCCATTTTGAGACGCTACCAATCCCTCGCTCAATCGCGCAATGACTAATAACCGGTCTCGTTCGCTCAGTTCCGTCAACAGTTTCAAGTAGTACTCTACGATGGGACTCGTCGCGTGACTCATGTCGTAAAGGTAGACCGCGTCGAGCATTCCTGCACCTAGCCCGCCAGCCCCCCAAAGCCCTCGCGCCCCTCGCGATACTCCCCGCCCCCGTATTTTCGCCCCCCCATGCTCCACAACCGCGTCAACACCGCCACCCTCCGCGACCGCGCCCGCGAGCGCCCGGAGCCGCGCACCACGCTGAGCTTCTACCGATACGTCAAGATAGAAGACCCCACGAGTTTTCGCGACAGCCTATACAAAAGCCTACACGAGCTCCACGTCCTCGGCCGCATCTACGTCGCCCACGAGGGCATCAACGCCCAGGCCTCCGTCCCGACGCAAAATTTGGACGCCCTCCGCACCTACCTCGACACCCAGCCCGAGCTAGCCAATCTTCGCCTCAACCTCGCCATCGAGGACGACGACGCCAGCTTTTACAAACTCATCATTAAGACCCGCGATAAGATCGTCGCCGACGGCCTCGACGACGCGACTTTTGATCCGGCCGACGGCGGTACGCACCTCGACGCGGTTCGCTTCAACGAGCTGGCCGCGCACCCGGACGCCGTGCTCGTCGACATGCGCAACCACTACGAGTCCGAGGTCGGGCACTTCGACGGGGCCCTGCGCCCGAGCGTCGACACCTTTCGCGAGTCCCTGCCCATCGTCGAGGACCTGCTGCGCGGGAAGGAAGACGCCCCCGTGCTCATGTACTGCACCGGCGGCATCCGCTGCGAGAAGGCCTCGGCGTGGTTCAAACACCGCGGCTTCGCCCAAGTCTTCCAGCTCGACGGCGGCATCATCAACTACGCACGGCAGGTAGAGGCGCAAGGTTTGGACAATCGTTTCGTGGGCAAGAACTTCGTCTTCGACGAGCGCCTCGGCGAGCGCATCGGGCACGACGTCATTAGCCGCTGCCACCAGTGCGGGACGCCCTGCGACGCGCACACTAACTGCGACAACGCGCCCTGTCACCTGCTCTTTCTCCAGTGTCCGGCTTGCGCCAAAACTTACGACGGCTGCTGTAGCACGACCTGTGCGGAGTTTAAAGCCTTGCCGAAGGGGGAGCGGGAGGAGGTTTTGGCGGAAGCTGGACGCCCGATCTTCAACGGGCAGCGGTATCCGAATGCGCACTACCGGAGCTCGATGGGGGCATTGGCCGTGGAGTAGGGGCGGCCCCCGGGCCTCAGCGCCTTAGCACGCTCCAACTGCCTCCGCCACGATCCGTCCGCTCCGCTCCCAGGTGTACTGCTCGGCGTGGGCTCGTCCGGCTTTCGCCAAAACTTGCCGTAGGTCCGCATCGCTGCTCAGGCGCAACAGTGCAGCGGCGATGGCCTCGGTGTTGGTCGGGTCGACGGTGAGTCCGCCCGGTCCGGCGACTTCGGGGAGAGAACTCCGGTCCGAGACGACGACCGGGATACCGCAGGCGTATGCCTCGAGGATAGGCACGCCAAAACCTTCGAACAGGGACAGCAGGCAAAGGGCCGTTGCCGCGCCGATGAGTTCGCCGAGGCGCGCATCGTCCACGAAGCCCGTGAGGTGGATGCGGTCGCGGTAGGGACTGGCGGCGAGGGCAGTCTCGACGGCGGTGGTTTGCCAGGCCATGCGGCCGACGATGACGAGGTGGTGGGGATTGACCGTTGGTGTCGGTGTCCCTTGGCGTCTTTGACCTTCGGTGTTGGTAGCCTGCGGCGTTGCTTGGCTTTCGCTAAAACGGTCGAAGGCGCGGATGAGGCCGTCGATGTTTTTGCGGGGGTGCACCGAGCCAACGGCGACGAAGTAGGGCGCTCCGTTGGTAAGGGACTTCCGCACGGCCGTCACCTGTTTTGGCGAAAGCTGGACAAAGCGCGGGCGCACGCCGTTCGGGGCCACGGTGACCTGTTTTGACGAAATCGAAGATTCGCGTGAGCAAAGCCCGTAGGCCCGCACGATATCTGCCCTGGTGGCCTCCGAGACGGCCAGCAGTTGATCGGCGCGGCGTACGTAGCGCGGCATAAAGCGTCGGTAGTAAGCGAGTTGTAGCCGGCTCATGCCCCCTGGGTAGTGCAGGTACACGAGGTCGTGCACGGCGAGCACGGTGGGCACCGACGTGCGCAGGCTACAGAAGTTGTCGAGACTCACGAAGACATCGGCACCCCAACGGCGCAGCGCCCGCGGTACGGCCCACTCGTACCACAGATAAAAGAGGACGGGGTGGCGGGCGGAGGGATAGGCGATGGTGCGCTCGAAGGCTTTCGGGAAGTCCGGCAGCGCCCCCTCGCGATCGGTGACCAGCAGGAAGTCGGCCTCTGAGAAGTGCGTCATCAACTGTGCCGTAACCTCGACGACGTAGCGCCCCATGCCTTCGAGCGGCTGGCCGACGAGGAGTCGGGCGTTGATGGCGATGCGCAAAGCGGGGAGAGACAGAGGGTGGGCGAAGGAGGAATGCGCGGCGAAGAAAACGCGCCCGACCTTCCCGCCCATGGCACGCACTACCCTCACCGACGAACAGAAGGCCATGGTCCGGGCACTAGCCCCAAAAGAGAAGGACAAGCTTCTCTTACGGCTCATTGCCAAAGACGCGCTGCTGCTCGAGCAACTCACCTTCACGCACCTCGAAGACGGCGCGAGCACCGACGACCGCGCGGGCGACTTCCGGACAATCTACAAGAACCGCCTCGGCGGCTGGACGGGCCGCATCTCCCCGGGCGAACTGATGATGCAGCTGCGGTACTGCTCGGGCGACCTCTCGCGCCACGTCCGCGTGACCAAGGACAAGCTCGGCGAGGTGCAACTGGCCGTCGAGATGATCCACTTCGCCCTCGACGACAACACAAAGGCGATGCGGCAGCGCTACCGCAACGCCGGGCGCTGGGAGAAGCTCGCGCTCTGGATCGCGAAGCGGCTCAAGACCATCATCGCGAAGGCGGATAAGCTGCACCCAGATCTGTGGCTCGATTTTGAAGGCCAGTTGAATGAGGTGCTGTTGATGGTGCACGACACGCCGGAGCTAAATCGGGCGGCGGAGGCGCAGGGGGTGCCGCGGCAGTGGGTTCGACCTTCGTAAGAAGATCGGCAGCTATCGACGAGGCAGCGCTTCACGCCCTCGGCACCTTTGTAGATTTCACAAACGAGTCGGTGCTCTCGAGTGATGCGGCGCGACCTTCGAAGGGGGGCGGCGAATGATACTGATGAGCTTGTCGATCTTGCAGACCATCGATCGCTGAGTTCGACATCATGCTTCGACGTCTTGCGGTAGGTCGAGCATGCCTTGGTCGTAGGGGACGGTCCGCCCCGCCCTCGCCTGGGCTATCGATTCCAGGAGTCGCCGTCTCCAAAGTCACCTACCTTCCCACCCATGCGCCTTCACCCCCTGCTTGTCTTGATGGTCTCCACAGTTTTGGCGACAGCCGATGCCCAAACGAGTGCCTCCCCGACCATCCCCAAATTTGCCCTCCCTGCCTCCGGGCCCGTTCTCTCGCGCACCACTACCGCCGGTAGCTTCTTCGAGGCGGTTGGCCGGCGAGCCGCCGTCTTCGGCTACGAAAACCGCCCCTTCGAGGCCTGGGTGTACCCGCTCAAAATCTACGAGGACGCCGAACTCCACTTCACCATCGACGACTACCCCGTCCCCGTCGACGCCACCGAGATCATGCGCCGCATCGAGGTGCGCCCCGAGGCTACCACGCTCGTCTATACGCACCCGGCCTTCACGGTGCGGCACATCATCTACGCCCCGATCAACGAGATGGGCGTCATCCAGCTGCTCGACGTGTCCACCTCGCGGGCGCTCAACATCGACATGAGTTTTCGGCCCGACCTGAGCCTCATGTGGCCGGCGGGACTGATGACGGGCTTCGTGGGCTTCGACTACGACCACGGGCGCTACTTCACTGGTGAGGAGACGCAGACCTACTACGGACTCGTCGGCAGTCCGGCGGCCGTCGACCAGAGCATCCAGCCCTACCAGGAGGAGCCGAAGGATGTCCCGAACCGTTTCCGCATTCGGCTTTCGCCCAGCCAAGCTGCCGCGGGCTTCGTGCCGATCATTACCGCCGGGAGCATGACCGGGCGCGCCGATGCCGAGGCCACCTACGACCGACTCCTCTCGCAGGCCGAGGTCCTCTACCAAAGCACCGTCGAGCACTACCGCCGCCTTGAGACTACCGTACAGGTCACCACCCCCGATGCCCGCCTCAACGAGGCCTACCAGTGGGCCAAGATCGGGATGGACAAAGGGCTAGCCACCAACCCTACGCTCGGCACCGGACTGGTAGCTGGCTACCGCAGCTCCGGCAACTCCGAGCGACCGGGCTTCGCGTGGTTTTTCGGGCGCGACGCGATGTGGACGGCGCTCGGCTCGACCAGCGTTGGCGACTGGGCCACAACACGCCAGGCACTCGAGTTCCTCGCGAAATGGCAGCGTGCCGACGGTAAAATCCCTCACGAGGTCTCGCAGTCGGCCGACAAGGTGGACTGGTTTGACGGCCTGCCCTACGCCTGGGCCTCGGCTGATGGCACGCCGCTGTTTATCATCGTGTTGGCGGACTACTACCGGCAGTCGGGGGACCTCATGTTTTTGCGAAAGCTGTGGCCCGTGGCTGAAAAGGCGTACGCTTTTCACGCGAGTACCGATACGGATGGCAACGACTTCTACGAGAACACCGGCGTGGGTCACGCCTGGGTAGAGGGCGGCCTGCTGTACCCGCCGCACGAGGAGCTGTACTTGCAGGGGCTTTTCGTCCAAGCGAGCAAGGACATGGGGGAGATGGCCACCGCCCTTGCGCAGGCCCCGCCCGCCACTGCTGCCAGCAGTGCCACCGCCACCCTAACCGCTGTCGAAAAGCAACTCTGGATTGCCCCTAAGGGCACCGCCCCCGGCCACTACGCCTTCGGGACCGCTTACGCCAAAGCCCCCAACCTCGGCGAGGCCAATCGCCCCGTGTCCGAGGCCGACAACAAGGCCAACAACTCCACCTTCGAGGAGGCTAAAAAATTCACCGGTACGCCGCGCGTGCTTTCCAACAACACTGCCCTCCAGGGCGTGCCGCTGTGGTGGGGGCTGCTCGACTCCACCCGCGCCCAGGGTGCCATTACTTCCTACGGACGCGGTGCGGTAAGCACGGATTGGGGGGCCCGTATCCTCGACAAAAACGACGAGCTCTACGATCCGATGAGCTACCACAACGGCTCGGTGTGGCCGCTCTTCACCGGCTGGACCTCGATGGGGGCGTACACCTACGGTCGCCCACACGTCGGCGCACAGGGCCTCTACGCCTCGGCGCTCCTCACCAAGCAAGACGCGCTCGGCTACGTGACGGAGTTGCTCTCGGGCGACTTCAACACGGCCTTCGGGCGCTCGAGCCACCACCAAGTCTGGAGCGAGGCCATGGTGGCGAGCCCGCTGCTGCGCGGCCTACTGGGGGTGAGTGTGCAGCAGGGAGGCCAGGTCTTGCGGCTTTCGCCAAAACTACCGGCGGACTGGGACTCGGTGCGTGTCGCGCAACTGCCGGTCGGACAAGCCTCTGGTGGGCAGCCGCAGTCGTGTGAAGTCCTGATCCGTCGCAGTGCTCTGGTCGCGGGGGGTAGCGGCCAGCCGAGTCGCTATACCGTGCAGGTTTTGGGTGCGCAGGGCAAGACCCTACAGATCGCGCCAGCGTTCCCGCTCGATGCGCAGGTGGCGGCGGTACGGGTCAACGGGCGACTCGTCGAGGCCAAGACGGTGCGTCTCGGCGACGTGCAGTTGGTCGAGGTAGAGGTGATGGCAGACGCGGACTCGGAGGTAGTGTACGAGTTGACGCGCCGCGGCTCAGACGTAGCCGTGCACCAAGAGCCCGCCGAACCGGGGGCAAGCAATGGACAGGTACGGGTGCTGCGATCAGAGGCCAATGAAACGTCACTGAGGGTGACGGTGGAAGGGCGTAGCGGAGAAACGCACACCCTAGCCCTAGTCTCGGACCGAAGGGTTGACACCGTGCAGGGGGGTACGCTCTCGACGACGATGCTGTCGATACCGTTTTCGGGTACCGGGGATGCCGAAGGGTGGGTGCGGAAGGAGGTGGTGGTAAAGTTTTAGGGTGCACGCATCCTCAAAAACGTCCAACACCGGCCAGGATGCAGCCTCTACACCGTGGCAGGATCACCGTTTTGTACTTCCTTAAAAATCATATTGTGCTAGGGTTTTGGCAAGCATAGTCGCGCAAGGCGTCCCCGGGGATCGAGGCTCTCTCTTCTGTAAGCTTTGTGCGAGGGGCGGCGGTGGCGTTCAACTGGCGTGATCAGTGCCGACCTGGTTAGTCTGTCTTCGCGCCCAGTCTCCACTCGCCACCAAGATCAACCCATCGACGGCGCGATTGTACAAATAGGCTTGCGCCAAAACCTGCCGCCCATCCTCCAGCACCGCCTCGATGGCCTCCCGGCGGTACAGCCCCGTCCCCTCCAAGCGGACGTCTTCAAACTCGTCCAACACCGGCCAGGCCAGCACATCGGTCACCTCCCAGACCTCCCCCAATACCCGCGACCCAGACCCATCGAGCACGAGGCCTGGGAAGTCCTCCAGATCGTACAGTCGCCCGCCGACAGTAGCCCGCCCCAGCAGGCGCGCCTTGCCCGGCACGAAGGACTGGAGCCCCGCCGACATGTCACTGCGCAAAAGGCCGTATACGAAGAGGACAGTGTTGATATCAGGCATATCGTCGTCTCGAGCCGGGAAGGTAAACGCCACCCAGCGCCGTATTGGCAGCCCCCCCGCTTACTCGACCGCTTGCCCCCCTGCCGACACCGAATCTCGCACCCGCGACAATTCCTCCCTGATCAACACCCAGGTCGCAGAATCAAGCGCGGTATAGGTAGCGGCGCGGCGGGGGGGCTCCGAGCGGCTGCCTTCGGTGAGCACGGCCAGCCCCGCGATCGCCACGATGCCTATCAGGAGCCACCGCAGACTCCCGAGCGTGTACTGGTAGGCCGGCTGCCGGGCCCGGAGCGCCTTGATCGCCACGACCGTCTCGGCCTGCTCCTCCGCGTGGCCCTCAACCAGCGCAAAGCCGTCGAAGTTGAGGTAGTACGCCCGCTCCTGGCGATCGTAGTCGACGAGTTCCAGATTGACCAGCCGGGACAGACCCTCGAAGAGTCGAGGCTCGCGTTGAGAGTGAACGGCCAGGTCCGCGTCGTGGATCGCGTGTCCGTCGGTGGCGTAGAGGTAGGCCAAGGCCTTCCAGTCGGGACGGGTGAGGGCGGCGGCGGTAGGGTCGTGTTCGGACGCGGGCGTGCGGGCCATGGCGAGGCAGGTTTTGCGGAAACGCTGCCCACTACACAACAGGCCACCCACATGGGTTGCATCCTTACCACCCGGTGGTGTCGTGGTACCAGACCGTAAAGTCGAGGTCGGTAGGAGGCAGGTCTCCCGGGCCGAGGCGAGTTGTGGCGGTGCAGCGAAAGGTCATGGGCGTGAGCGAGGACGGGTTGAAGGGTCGCGACGGTTGCCACCTTCGGCGTGTAGGCAGCGTAGGCGACGTCGAGCCATGAGGTGTCCGTCGTCTGGAAAAGCTGTTTTGCCGAAAGGCTACCTAGCACATAGCCCCGAGGCGATATCGACTGCGCGGGGGATAAGCCGGGGGCGACAGTGACGAGGGTCAAACAGTGACGAGGGTCAAGAGGAGGGCTTGCGCCAAAACGAGCCACGGGGACCGCAGCAGTGGGCGGGAGCAGGTGTATGAACGAGACAGAGTAACACGACACGATGCAAATCAAACAGTAGGTCACGCGGCTGTGAAGACCTGCCCCTGGCCAATCGAACAGATCGCAGTATACTTGGAGCTACCAAACTCCTCAACCGATGACGACTGCCGCCCGGCTTCTCCTGTTCGCCACCCTCGCCGCGCTATCGAGTGCGGCCTGCAACACCAAACCCGCCGCCGAAACCGAGAGCACAGAGGTCACCGAGGTCATCGGCCCCAACGCCCTCACTGCCGAAGAGACCGCCGACGGTTGGGTGAGCCTCTTCGACGGGACGACCACCTCCGCCTGGCGGGGCTACAACCGTGCGGACTTCCCTGCTGCCGGATGGTCGGTCTCCGACGGCGAGCTTCGTGTCGAGCACAGCGGCAACGAGGAGTCCGGCGGGGCTGGTGGTGACATCATTACTCGCGAGAAGTACAAGGACTTCGAGTTCGTGGTGCAATACGCCCTCACCGACACCTCCAACTCGGGAGCCTTTTACCTGGTGCAAGAGCTGCCGGAGACACCGATCTGGCACTCGGCTCCGGAGTTCCAGATGCTCGAC
Source organism: Lewinellaceae bacterium (assembly GCA_963837005.1). Classification (GTDB taxonomy): domain Bacteria; phylum Bacteroidota; class Bacteroidia; order Chitinophagales; family Saprospiraceae; genus CALDTK01. The sequence goes on along the minus strand of CAWIMC010000013.1, from coordinate 695,081 downwards.
GACGCGACCTACCGCAAGATCATGGACCTCACCCCGGCGCAATTCACCGGCTCGAGCTATGACATGTATGCCCAGCCGAAAGACTTCTCCAAGCCCACCGGCGAGTGGAACGTGGCCCGCATCACCAAGCGCGGCAACGCCGTCGAGCACTTCCTCAACGACAGTCTCGTGGTGCGCTACACCCTCCACGACGCCGACTGGGACGCAAGACTCGCGAAGAGCAAGTTTGTAGACTACCCTAGCTACGCTAGCGTGGACGAAGGATATTTAGGCCTACAGGATCACGGGCACCTGGTGCGTTTTCGGGGCATCAAAGTGCGGCGGCTGTAGCTAAAGATCGGCTGCACTCGGCGCCCTGTCGTGCGCGCGGCTCCCGGTCTCCGCGCCGGGCGTGCACAGCAGGGCGCGCGGCTCCCGGTCTCCGCGCCGGGCGTGCACAGCAGGGCGCGGAGCCGGAAGCCATGCGCCTTACCACAGGAGGTGCGCCCGGCGTGGAGCCGGAATCCGTGCGCCTTACGACAAGTGACGCGCCCGGCGCGGAGACCGGAAGCCGCGCGCCTTACGACAGGAGGTGCGCCCGGCGTGGAGCCGGAAGCCGTGCGCCTAGGACTTACGAGCGGAACTCCACCTGCAACCGCGTCCACCCATCTCCTCCCGTTTCCAAGCTATAGCTAGCACCATGGCGCTCCAGCACGTCCCGCATCAGCGTCAGGCCAATGCCTTGGCCAGTGGCCTTCGTACTGAAGAAGGGCGTAAAAAGCAGCTCTTGGGCCTCGGCGTCGATGCCGGGTCCGTCGTCGGCGATTTCGAAGGCGTGGTCGGTGCAGCTTACGCGAATGTGGCCGCGCTGGTCGGTGGCCTCAATGCTCTCGCGCGCGTTGACCAGCGCGTTAGCGATGACCTGGCGCAGGAGGACAGCATCCGCGGAGACGGTAGCAGGTTTTGGCGACAGCTGAATGTCGATGCCGCTGTCTGCGCACGCCACGCGGTGGAGTTCGACTTCGGCACGGAGGAGATCGGCGAGATCAACGGGGGTGAAGACGGGATCGGGTAGGCGCACCACATCCGCAAAGCGGCGCATGAAGTCGTTGGTGGCGTTGCCGCGCTCGAGGACGGTGGGGAGGTAGGCTTTCGCCAAAACCCGAAACGCCTCAGCGTCTAAGTCATCCGTATCGAGCAAGCTCGCGAGCATCGACCGTGTCGCGGCGGTAGCGTTGTTGACCTCGTGGGCCATCATGCGAATGACTTGGCCGTAGGCATTGACCTCGGCGGAGTTGAGTTCGCCGGAGATATTCTGCACCACGATGAAGCGCCGCGAGAAACCCCGGTCGATGAAGCTGGCCGCCTCACAGCGGAAACGTTGGTTGCTGGGAAGCCGCAGTAGGTGCCGCTCTTCCTCGCCGAGGCTGGCCAGCGCCTGGGCCAGCGGATGAGGGATGTCGCTCAGGTTTTGCGGAAGCGGACCGGCCGGCGGCAGCTCGAGTTGCTTGCGGCCCCAGGAGTTGACGTGCTCGAGCTGGCCGTCGAAGTCCATCGTGAAGACGCCTAGCGTGGTGGACTCGACGAGGAGCGTGAGGAAAAACTGGCGGCGCTGGTTGTCGAGGCGCTCGCGGCGGATGGTCTCGAGGAGGCGGTTGTAAACTTCGATAAGTTCGTCGAGGTCCTTGACGCCTACCTCCGCAAGGCGCAGGGAGTAATCCTGGTCGCGCAGGGCGGCCGTCCCGTCGCGGAGGATGCGCTGCTTGGTGGAGTGCGAGCGCCAAATAGAGACGCCGACCAGCAGGCTGATGACCACGGCCACCTCGATACCGATGAGCAGCAGGGGCCGCTCGCGGAGGGCGTAGATGGCCACGGCCAGGGTGGCGGCGTGGGCGAGGAGGAGGTAGGCGAGGAGTCGGCTGGGCATGGGCATGGGGCGGTAAGACTAACCGAGCCTTTGGATGTCTGCCCTAAATTTCTTGGCGTCGGACTTCTCGTGACGGACGAGTAGGATCTCGATGCGCTTCTCGCTTTCCACGAGCGCAAAGACAAACTTGTGGTATACGACCACCGCCTCCCGCAGGTCACCGTGCTTCGAGTGGTTAGGCAGCTTTTTGTAGCGTTCCGGCCGCTCCCTGAATTGGGCTTCGAACGCTACTAATATATGATACGTCTGCTGTTCGGCTTTCTTGCCGAAGGTGACGAATTGCCACTCGAGTAGGTCGTCTACGGCTACGGCAGCCGCGGGTGAGTACTCTACTCGGTAGCTCAAAGCGCTTGTCGTTGCTGGAGTCTCTTGTCCTGGATCTGCGCCAGGGTAACGCCCTCACCCCGGGCGATAGCGGCTCGGCCCCCCTCGATGATATCGTCGAACTCCCGCTCCGTAAGTCCGACGCTGTCGAGGAACTCGGCGGTGGACTCCTCCGTGCCCTGATCCGCAGGGGCAGCTTCGGGCGCGGCCTCGGGCGCGATCGAGACCCCGGCTGCGTCGGCGAGGCGCTGTAGCTCCGGGAGGTCTATACGGTAGATATGTGCCACGAGGGTGTCGCGGAGCACGGCGAGTTGGGTGGCGGCGTCGGCGTCGGTGTCGGGGCGGAGCTGCGTCATGGGAGTGAAGGTAGGGCCTGCCGCCGGGAGCGCCCCGGTGACGCATTGCTCAACGGCAAACCTTCTCTCCCGTACGCGGGTTGGCTTTCCCGCCCGCAAAAACACTACCCTATCCGGCGGGCCACCCCATAGCCAAGCACATCGAATGTTAGACTTAATCCAAGGCCCGTGGCACTGGGCGATCAGCGGACTGCTGATCTCGGCCGTCATGTTCGCCCTATTGTACGCCGGCAAGCAGTTCGGTGTGTCCTCCAACCTGCGCACGATGTGCACGATCGCCGGGGCCGGCAAATCGGTCGAGTTCTTCCGGATCGACTGGCGGGCGCAGCGGTGGAACCTGCTCTTCGTCGCGGGTGCCGTCATCGGCGGCTTCATCGGGACGAGCGTGCTCGCCAATCCGGAGCCGGTCGATATTTCCGCCGCCACGGAGACTAGTTTGGCTACGCTCAGCATTGACGCTCCCTCATCTGGCTTGCAGGCCGGCGGTTACGTCCCCCACGAATTGTACGGTTTTGCGGAAGCGTCCTGGCAAACGCTCTCCTTCCTGATCCTAGGCGGCTTCCTGATCGGGTTCGGGACGCGCTGGGCGGGCGGCTGTACGAGTGGCCACGCCATTAGTGGACTGTCGAACCTTCAGGTACCGAGCTTGATTGCGGTGGTGGGTTTCTTCATCGGCGGACTAGTGATGACCTGGGTCGTATTGCCGTACCTCCTAACCACCTACGTCTAGACCGCTAGTCCCTAGACCCTAACCCCTAGACCCATGCGCACCGCATTCTATCTACTGATCGGCACCTTCTTCGGTATCGTGATGACCAAATCCGAGGCCGTGTCCTGGTTCCGGATTTACGAGATGTTCCGCTTCGAGAGCTTCCACATGTACGGTATCATTGGTACGGCCGTGGTGTGCGGCGTGGTGGGTATCGCTTTCGCAAAACGCTCGGGCTGGACGACGATCGACGGCGAGGCGTGGAACCTGAAGCCGAAGGATTTTACCGTACCCCGTTACCTCTTCGGCGGCACCATCTTCGGACTCGGCTGGGCGATGACAGGGGCGTGCCCGGGGCCGATGTTTACGCTGCTGGGGCAGGGTGTTTGGATGATCGGGCTCGTCATCCTGGCTTCGTTACTGGGGACCTACGTGTACGGGGTTTTGCGGACACGCTTACCTCACTAGCCCAGCCTCTGTAACACAGGTAGCCGAACGGCGGCACACCCCCTTCCTAAATTCGCATTCCCGGCAGCGCTGCTGCACGGCCGTAACCCTATCGAACGCCACCCATGAGCACCTTCCACGTCGAACAGATCTACGACGAGTCCCTCGCGCACGCCTCCTACGCCATCCTCATCGACCGCCAGGTGGTCGTCGTTGATCCGGCGCGCAATCCGACGGCCTACCTGCAGTTCGTCGACGAGCACGAGGCCGAGCTCGTCGCCATCATCGAGACGCACCCACACGCAGATTTCGTGTCCGGGCACCTGGAGCTGCAGCAGCGGACGGGCGCGACTATTTACGCTTCCGCCAAAACCACCGCGGCCTACCCCCACGAGGGCTTCGATGATGGGGACGAACTCCGGGTGGGCGACTACACCTTCCGCGCGATCAACACCCCGGGTCACAGTCCGGACAGTATCTCGGTCGTGCTCGTGGATGGTAGCCAGGAGGAGGTGGCGGTCTTCACGGGCGACACGCTCTTCGTCGGGGACGTCGGGCGTCCCGACCTCCGCGAGTCCGCCGGCAACGCGAAGTCGAAGCGCGAGGACCTGGCCGCGGCGATGTTCGCGAGCCTCAACGACAAACTCGCCAACGTCAATCCCGCCGCCGTCGTCTACCCCGCCCACGGCGCCGGCAGCCTCTGCGGCAAGGGCATGAGCGACGAGCGCACGAGCACCATCCGCAAGGAGCTCGACACGAATCCTGCTTTCGGGTACGAGACCGAGGCCGAGTTCGTGGAGTGGTTGCTCGCCGATCAGCCCTTCGTGCCGGGGTACTTCGGTTACGATGTCGACGTGAATCAGCGCGGCGCCCCCGCCTACCAGGCCAGCATCGACGCCGTGCGCCGTCTGGATGCCGACGCAAAGCCGGAAGCCGACGTGACCGTCGTCGACGTCCGCGACGAGGCGACCTTTAAGAAGGGCTTTTACCAGGGTGCCCTCAACATCCAACTCGACGGCAAATTCGAGACTTGGCTAGGGACGCTCGTCCCGCCGGAGACCCCATTCTACCTGGTAGCTGCCGACCAGCAACAACTCGACGACGCCATCGCGGCTTCCGCCAAAATCGGCTACGAGGCCTTTGTAGAGGCGGGTCTCACGGTAGAAGTAGGGCAGCCAATGACTACGATGAAGGCACTCGACCTCGCGGCCTTCAAAGCTGCACCAGGCAACTACACCATCGTCGACGTCCGCAACGCCAGCGAGGTAGAGGAGGGCGGCATGGTCTTCCCGAACGCTATCAACATACCCCTTCCCGACTTACAGGAACGCGCCGACGAGATCAGCTCCGACAGACCGATTGTAGTGCACTGCGCGAGTGGCTACCGCTCTGCGGCCGCAGCGAGCGTGGTCAAGGCAGCAGCGAAGGGAGAAAAGGGGACGGTGTATGACCTAAGTGAAGCGGTGAAGGCGTTTCTATAGCGTGACTGCGGACGCGGTACAATTCGAACTCATGGTCCCTCACGGCGCTACGTAGCCCATCTCCCTCAAGGCGTCACGTAGCCCATCTCCTTTAGCGCGATCAGCGTCGTCATGGCGGAGAGCGCGGGGGTGGTCACGTCGTTTAGGTCGGTGGTGACATCGATGCCATTGGCGGCGGCTGACTGGCCGCAGAGGTAGAAGGTGGTACCGGCCGCGGCGAGCGCGCGCATGAGTGGGAGGTTGGGGTTGGATTCGCCGCTGCGAATTTGACTGCTGGCGTCGGAGAGGGCCAGGTTGGTGGCACCGCCGTGGAGGACGCCGGCCAGTTGGATACTGTCTGCGGGGACGCCCGCGAGCTCGAGGAGGTTGCGCAGGCGGGCTAGGTACCAGAGGCCAGCGTTGACGCCATCCTTCGTGTCCGCCGAAGCCAGATCGAAGACGATGCGGTGGGCGCGATTAGCGTTAGGGGTTAGGGCGGCGTCGGGGACGGCGACGATAGCTCCGTATCCGGGGATGCGCGGGTGTTGCCAGTTTTGCGAAAGCGCATTGAAAGACGAGAGCAGTAGCAGAGCAGTGAAGAGACGGGACATAGCCGCAAAGGTGGAGCGCAGCGCAGGAAGTTCCTGTTTTGCGGAAGCGTACCAAAAAGCGCCACGACAATGCCCTCCCAGCTAGGCCACCGCCACTTGATCCGCCTTACGCGACTCCTTAGGATCGGCGGCGCCCTGGTGCAGGTCCATGGGTAGCGCCCGTAGCTTACCGAGGTTGTAGAAGGCGAAGCCGGACTTCGAGATGATCGGCAGGAAGATGAAGAACGCCGAGGTGGCCGCTTCGCTGATGAGCCCGAGACCCGGCGAGCCGATGGCCCAGACCGTCGGGTAAAGCAGCCACTGGACGGTGAGGAAGACGGCCGAGCCCCTGTAGGCCTGCGTCAATTCCGGACCTTGCTCGCGGGCCTTGACGTAGAGCTCGGTCCACATGAGGCGCAAGACGATGACGAGCGCCACGCAACCAGCAATGTACCAGACCCAGCGGGCCGTACCCGTCGACAGGTCGCCCACCAGTCCGGTGATGATCATGATGACCTGCGAGCCCAGCAGGCCCGCCGTGATCGGGCCTTCGAGTTTGAGGGTGTAGTGGCCGGTGAGGACGAGTGACAATAGCAAAAGTGGCGTCGACACGACCCAGTCGATGTAGCGCGCGAAATAGACCGTCTCGCCTCCTACTTCAGTCGTGCCCTGCCCGAGCGCGAGGGCCGTGTACGCGAGGCCCGACCAGATGACCACGAAGATGTGGATCATGTATTTGTACTTCGGGACGCCCTTCGGCTGGCGCGACATCACGAAAAAGGCGAGGCCGCTGAGGGCCATGACGGCGACGTAGACCCAGTGGAGGAGGGTAGAGGTTTCGGACATGCTGCTGGGCTTTGTTGAGGTGTGGTGTACTGGCCGTAACCAGCGTATTAGGGACGGGGTTCGGTTGACACGTAAACACAGACCCAGCGTACCTTCACGGCATGCCCATCGAACGTTTCGAAGACCTCGACCTTAGTCGTCGCTACACCTACGCCGACTACGTGACGTGGAAGTTCCAGGAGCGCGTGGAACTGTTCAAGGGCTGGGTGACGAAGATGGCGGGGCCGAGCACGTACCACCAGCGAGTATCGACGCGCCTGTTGAGGAGCCTCGCGGACGCCGTAGAACCTTTCGGATGCGAGGTGTTTGCCGCGCCGACCGACGTGCTGATCGCAAGATCGGCCGAGGGAGACACCATCGTCCAGCCCGACTTACTTATCGTGTGCGATCCGTCCAAGATCAAAGAGCAATACATCGAAGGTGCTCCAGATTTCATTGCCGAAATAGTGAGTCCTGGCAATGGCAAGAAAGAACTCGACAAGAAATACAAGCAGTACGAAGAGGCGGGCGTACGGGAGTACTGGGTGATCCACCCGCTGGACAAGACGGTGCTGCGCTACGTGCTGAGTGAAGAAGGCCGCTTCGTGGGACAATCGCCCCGCACCGAGGATAGCGAGGCCATCAAGTGCGCCATTTTTGAGGGCGTGGTGCTGAGCGGGGGGCAGGTATTTGTGTGAGGGGTGAGGGTATTAAGATCCGGTACATCCGATACCAGCTAGGCTGTTCTTCCGGCGTCTCTAGACCGAAGATTTTATTTAGCGTAATCTCCTCGGATCATTGAGCGCGGTTGATGGTGTAGTTGCCTTTTTCACCGGCGCGGGACAACTGCAGCTCTCGCTGCGCCGGCCACATTCATTTCGAATGGCTTGGGTGCGCCTAACACTACCTCATCGCGCAAAACAGAAATAGTTTTTAGTAAAAAAATTGCCACATCGTCTATATCAAGTTGCCAACTACCTTTAGCAAAGTTTTCGGGTCACCTCTTTCGTGCGCGATGTGGACGACCTCTACCTGTTTTGAGTCTTCATGGACCTCATAAACGAAGTCATGGAAATTCGCGGTGGCGATACGGAAGCGGTTTAGTTTTCCGTGCTTCCCGAGCCTTGGATAACGGAAAGGTTGCTCAATCAGACCTTCGAGCATTGCGTCAATACGTTCGGCACCTCGCCTCGCGGAAGCCTCTCCAATATTTTCCGTCTGCCAAGCTAACAGATTCACCAAGAGTTCTCTAGCGGACGGAGTGAACGCGATTTCATAGCTGTCCACTAATCGAGGTATTTCGACAGGATGTCCCTCCGGACCTCATCTAGTGTCGAACCCTCTCCCCGGAGGATGGCAGCGTGACCTTCGTCGGCTATTCGTACGAGTTCATCTTCGGTAAGGCCGTTGCGTTCTAGAAAATTAACCGCAAATTCGTCCGAGTGAGCAGCATCCTGGCGGAAGTGCTCGCCCATGAGTGCCTCGAGCTGTAGCAACTCCGATTCCGCCAGGGATTGTACCCGATCAATGACGCGTGCCTGCAGGGAGGTGAGTGGACTAGCGGTGTCGGGACTGGACTGAGACTGTGCCATTGCACCAAAGGTAACTCTTCTGCCCCTACAGCCCCCACTTCTCCACCCGCCTATACAGCGCACTCCGCGTAATCCCCAGGTCCCGCGCCGCGCCCGCGATCTGCCCGTCGTTGCGTGCCAGGGCCCGCTCGATGGCCGTGCGTTCGAGTTGTTCTAGGGTGAGCTCGTCGAGGGTGGCCCCGAGGGCGGGGGCGTTGTTGCCGCCGGTCTGTTGGTCGAGTTGTTTTGCCGAAAGGCTACCCTCGAACAGCAGGGCGCAGCGCTCGAGGACGTTTCGGAGCTGGCGGACGTTGCCGGGCCAGGGGTGTTGGAGCAGCCAGGTCTCGGCGTCGCGGGCGAGGGTAAGGGAGGGGCGGTCGTAGCGTTGTGCGGCTTTCGCCAAAACCTGTTCGGCCAGGAGCACGACGTCGCGACCGCGCTCGCGCAGGGGCGGCAGTTCGAGTTCGATGAGGTTGATGCGGTAGAAGAGGTCCTCGCGGAAGGTGCCTGCGGCGATCATGGCGCGCAGGTCCTTGTTGGTGGCGCTGATGATGCGGACGTCGGTGCGGCGGGTATGAGACTCGCCGAGCACCTCGTAGGTGTGCTCTTGGAGGACGCGCAGCAGCTTGACCTGGCTCGCGAAGGGCAGATCGCCGATCTCGTCGAGGAAGAGCGTGCCGCCTTCGGCCAGGGCGAAGCGTCCCTGCCGGTCGAGCTTGGCATCGGTGAAGGCGCCGGCCTTGTGGCCGAAGAGTTCTGATTCGAAGAGAGACTCCGGGATGCCGCCGAGATTGACCGCGACGAAGGGCTGGTCGGCGCGGGGACTGGCGGCGTGAATAGCTTCCGCGAAAACTTCTTTGCCAGTACCGGACTCGCCGGTGAGCAGGACGGAGGCGTCTGTCGGTGCGATGCGCTGGGCGAGGGCGACGGCCTTGTGGAAGCGGGGGGAGGTGCCGGTGAGGGTTTTTGGTTGTTTGGTTGGGTGGTTATTTGGTTGTTTGGTGGTGTGGGGGTTTAGGGCGAGGGCGGTGCGGATGCTGGATAGCAGCGCCTTGTTGTCCCAGGGTTTGGCGATAAAGTCGGCCGCCCCCAGTTTCATACCTTCGACGGCGAGTTGGACGGTGGCCCAGCCGGTGACGAGCATGACGGGCAGTTTTGGCGAAAGCCGTTTTATTTCCTTCAAAGTGTCCAGCCCTGCTTTACCAGTTGTGGTGATGGTAAAGTTCATGTCGAGGATGACGAGGGCGTAAGCTGTTTTGGCGAAAGCCGTATCCAACTCCTTCGGACTGTGAATTGCCTGCACGCCGTAGCCCGCCCGCTGGAGCAGCAAGCTAAGGGAGGCGCAGATGGCGCGGTCGTCGTCTATGAGGAGGATGTGCATGAAGGTTATTTGGTTGTTTGGTTAGATGGTTGTTTGGTTAGCTGCCGCGGGTGGCGACCTGCATGACGGAATGACGGAATGACGGGCCACCAATCAACCTCACAATCAAACAACCTATTACTCTTCAGAAAGCGCCACCGCCGCCGCCGTGCGCGCCGCCCGCATACTCGGCACCAGCGCACACAGCAAGACGATAGCCAAGATCAGCCCCGCAGCCAGCACCCCACCCGTCACAAAGTACCGCCCCTCCACGGGGACAAGGTCGAGTAAAGGGATTTGGGCTGCTAACAGGGTGCCGAGCAGCAGGGCCACGGCCGTAAGGAGCAACACCTCGGCGGTGAACAGCCTCCCAATCTGGGCCCCCGTCGACCCGAGCGCCTTGCGCAAGCCGATCTCGGCACGGCGCTGCTGGATGGCGTTGATGAGGACGCCGAAGAGCCCGAGCGCCACGTTCGTGAGTAGGAAAAGCCCCGTGACGCCGAGCAGGATGAGCGGGATCCAGTAGGCGCGATTGGACTTTTCGCGCAAGTACGGCAGGGGCTCAATGGTCGACTCCTGTGATTTGGTGATGCTGGCCACCGCGGCGGAGAGGTCGCGCATCACGGTGGGACCGCTGCCGGGGGCAAGGTGGACGACGAGGTTCTCGGTCCGATCAGGTCGGAAGAAGATGACGAGCGGCTCCTCGAAAGCAAAATCGCCGCCGTATTTGAAGTGATCGACGACACCCGTGATGAGCCAGGTCTCGTCACCGATGTAGAAGGTCGTATCGACGAGGTCGCTGTTCGGGAAGTAACGTTGCTGAAACGCCCGGTTAATGACCACAGGATACCTGCCGTTGAGCGTATCGTCGGCCGCGAACCACCGCCCGTCCGTCACGTCGACGTCCATCACCTCGGCGTAGTGCTGATCGGCGTCAAAGATCTCGAGGTGCATCTCGAATCCCAACTCCGAGTTGGCGGTACTCATCGAACCCTCCGTGAAAGGCCCGATCCACCCAACGTAAGCCGCCTTCTCTACGCCCTGCACTTCATTCACGGCCCGCATCAATCGCTGTTGGGGGCTCGGTAAGCCGTTGATCGTATCGGGGGCGTGCACATCGACACCATCGGCAAAGCGCAGCGACACCAGCACCCGATCCTCCACCGCAAAACCCAGCGGCGCGGCAAAGCGGCTCAAGCTCGAAGACCCAAACGTGAAGGCTGCGAAGAGCACCAGAAAAGAAAGCAGGATTTGCAAAATAAGCAGCCCATTACGCCGCCGCCGATTCCAAAGGCCTTTTAAAAGATGATTGAACATAAGATGGCGGTTTTAGCGAAGTGAAGTAGAGATGTGGGTCTGCGCCATGCGCACGGCCGGCAGCAAGCCCGTGAGCAGACTGAAGGCGAGCGTAATGACGACCGTCCAGAGTGCCACGGCCGGCGTGAAGGCCAGTGTCACATTGCCGAGCCAACCTGAACTGTTGAGAACAGCAATAATGACCAGCGCGAGTAGACTCCCTATCGTCCCACCAATTACCGTGATAAGCAAGCTCTCGAGCAGGAATTGCCGCACGATGTCCATCCGGCTTGCGCCAAAACTCTTGCGCACCGCGATCTCCGGCGCACGCTCGAAGACGCGACCGAGGTTGACATTGACGAGATTAAGGGCAGGTAAAAACATAACGATACCGATAATGAAACCAGCGGCCAGCAACACGAACTTGAGCGCCCGCTTACGATCTTCGGGAAAGGGTATAAAACCAGCCGCAAACTCCTCCGCCGGGGTCAGTACCTCGACGATGTACTTGGTGTAATCGTCCTCTGGCAAGATCTCCAAGTTGGCGATCACGTACTCTATATCGGCCACGACGCGATCGCGGTCCTTCGCCAAACCAGCCTCGAAGACCACCGTAAACTGGCCGTCGTACGCCGAGCCGAAGCCCCCGGGCAGGGGTACCGTCGTATAGGGAATGAAGGCATCAGCGGAGAGCGCAGGCGTGGACTGCCGCACCGGCGCTACGATTCCAACCACCTCATAGCGCGTATCACCCAGGAGGATCGTTTGGCCGAGACCAGCGCTGGCCGGCAATCCGAAGTACGACTCCGCCGTGCGCTGTCCGAGCACCACGCGTTTTGCGCTCGACGCCACATCGCTTTCGCTAAAACCTTGTCCCGCGATAAAATCAAAATCATAGATCTTCCAGAAGGCTGCGTCGGTATAATTACTACGAACGTTAAACTGCTTATCTTCTAAAAACACATCGACTTTAGAACCAGTAGAACTGAGACTCAGACGCTCGACACCCGGTATATCGCGCAAGTGGCCATCAATAAGTTTTAGTCCGAGTCGATTACCATTAAACGATTCCCGCCGCGACCCAATCTGCATGACGCTATCGGCGGTGTACGTCGTGTCGGGTACTTCCTTAATCGATACGAAAAAGGTGGCAAACAGCAGCTTGTCCCGTTTACTCATGGGCGCATTCGCGCCTACACTAGCATCCACAAAAGCCGTCAGCACCACGAGCATCATGATCGTGAAGGAGATCCCGAACAGGGAGATGAAGGTGAAGAAAGGGCGCCGGGCGAGGAGGCGGAGGGCGAGAAGCAGCTGTTTTCTAGGGTTGTTTGGTTGGAAGATTATTGGTTGTTTGGTTTGCTCGACAGAGGCGATGGGAGCGGATTGACGGCAACCAATCAATCAAACCACCAAACAACCCGCCCTCACTCCTCCCGCAGCGCCACCGCCGCATGCACCCGCGCCGCCTGGCTACTCGGTATCAATGCACACAGCAAGACGATGACTAAGATGAGGGCTGCCGCCAAAACCCCGCCCCACCAGAAGTACTTGGTCTCCAGCTCGATCAACTCGAACAGCGGGATCTGCACCGCCACCAGACTGCCGAGCGTGATGCCCAACAGCGCGATCAGCACGACCTCTAAAGTGAACTGCGTGGTGATCTGGAAGCCTGTTGCCCCCATCGCTTTGCGCAGGCCAATCTCCCCGCGGCGCTTGGCGATAGCGTTGATGAGGATGCCGAAGAGCCCGAGGGCAACGTTGGCGACGAGGAAGGCGCAGATGGAGAGAAGGGCGATGAGCAAAACCAAGGACGATCGACTGGTGCGCTCGCGGATCGGCTCGAGGGCCGTGACAGTAGTACCTTTAGTAGCAATGACCTCGGTGACGCGCTGGAAGACATCCTCTTCGAGGGCGGCCGTTGGATTTGCTTGGGTGTGCGCCAACAAGCTCGAGAAAGGGTAGTTGCCGGAGTTGTCGTACGGGTTGTCGAACCGAATGATGAGTGCCTCCTCAGATTCGAACTCTCGACGGTACTTAAAATTCCTGGCTACGCCTACAACGGTGGTCTCCTTACCGAACATCAGGAAGGTGGTGTCGACCAGATTGCCGCCGGGGAAGTTGGATTCGACAAAGGCCTCATTGACGACTATCACGTTCCGATTCCCGATCGTGTCCTCAGGTGTGTACCAACGCCCACGCGCCATCGCGATGTCCATCACCTCGGCCAAATGCTCGTCGCCCATGAAGATGCGCGTGAAGACGAACGACCCGGATTCATCGTCGCCGTAACCCATGTTCATGTCTCCAAAGGGCGTGACAAAGCCTACGAGACTGGTGCTTTTAATTTCCGGCAATTGCTCGACTTCCCGCCGTATACGCTCCATCAGCTCCGGGACCACCGCAGTCGAATCGAGTCGGTGCACGGGTGGCACGATCAAATAGGTATCCTTAACGCGGAAGCCAAGTCGCTCGCCGTAATCCGTAAACGCAGAAGTAGCATAACTGAAGATGGCAAACAACACGATGAAGGCCAACAAAATCTGTAGGATCAGCAGCACGCCCGTGCGGCGCGTATTCCAAAGCAAGGTGGCGATGTGGCTCAACATAATCTAGCGGAGTGAGGTAGCGATACGCGTACGGGCGAGGCGGAGCGCCGGAGAGACGCCGGTAAGGAGAGTGAGCACGAGGACGAGTAGGGCTGTGACCAGCAAAACCTGCGGTGTGAAGGCCAGGTGGACGTTCCCGAGCCAGCCCTCCGAATTGATGAAGTAGATGAGCCCGATGCCGAGTAAGGCCCCGATGAGGGTCCCGATTACAGTGATGACCAGCGTCTCGATCATGAACTGGCGGAGGATCTCTCGATCGGTCGCCCCAAAGCTCTTGCGTACCGCGATCTCAGATGCTCGCTCGTAAGCACGACTCAGGTTGACATTCACGAGGTTTAGGCTCGGCAGCAGGAGCAACATTAACAGCAGCACGCCCATGATCGGCGCGAGGATCGCAAAGGCTTGATCGCGGTCGACGCCCTGGTAGATGAAACTGTCGGCGACCTCTTCGAGGAAAGTGAGACCTTCTATCGAAAAGCGATTGTTGTCGTTTTGGGGAAGCATAGGGAGCGACTCGGCGACGCGTTGGAGTTCAGCAACTACGTTATCGCGATCAGCGCTAGACTTCGCCAGAAAGATGGCGCCCCCACTGCCGGCATATCTAGGACTGCGGTCCACGAAATCACTCGTGGTGACTGGGATGAAAGCCTCGGAATCCACACCCAGAAAGTTGGTCTGCGGTTTAGCTACAATCCCGGATACGGTGTACTCGTCTTCCCCGAGCGTAATGGATTGCCCAATTACCCCATCGGATACCTCGCCGAAGTACGCTAGCGCAGCCGCGTCATTCAATACCACGACGTAAGCGCCGGCCGCTACCTGTTCATGCGTGTACGGCTGGCCCTCTATAAACTCGAAGTCCAGGATTCTCCAATAGTCAGCGTCTGTATAATTTGTATTTAATACCACCTTCCTACCATCAATATAAATGTCGACATTACCAACCGGGATAGAATGACTGGATAATTCCACCTCTGGCAGGTCTCGGAGATGATTGTCGAACAGATAATAGTCGAGTCCAAAAATTGTATTTCCCTCCTGTCGCTCACCAATCTGCAAGGTAGAATCGTAGACCATTGCTCCATTTACTTCATTACTATCGACGATGTAAGACGTATCCGGTACGATATTCTGCTCGTGCACCACCGTTGCGAATACCAGCCGATCCCGCCTCCCCAGAGGCGGATTATCTCCCAATGCCGCATCCGCCATCGCCGCAATCACGACGAGTGCCATGATCGTGAAGGAGATTCCGAAGAGCGAAATGAAGGTGAAGAATTTGCGCCGGCGTAAGATGCGGAGGGCCAGGAGGAATTGAGTTTTCAAAGCAGGTTATTTGGTTGGAGGATTGGTGGTCTTGTTAGTGGTTGTTTGGTTGGATGATTGACTGGTTGTTTGGTAGCACATGGTGGCGGTAGCAACCAATCAATCAAATAACCAAACCACCAAACAACCCGCCCTCACTCCTCCCGCAGCGCCACCGCCGCATGCACCCGCGCCGCCTGGCTACTCGGTATCAATGCACACAGCAAGACGATGACTAAGATGAGGGCTGCCGCCAAAACCCCGCCCCACCAGAAGTACCGCGTCTCCAGTTCGATCAACTCAAAGAGCGGGATCTGCACCGCCACCAAACTCCCGAGCGTGATGCCGAGCAAGGCAATTAGCACCACCTCCAGCGTGAACTGTGCGGTGATGTTGAGGCCCGTCGCGCCCATCGCCTTGCGCAGGCCGATCTCCCCGCGGCGCTTGGCGATGGCGTTGATGAGGATGCCGAAGAGGCCGAGGGCGACGTTGGCGACGAGGAAAGCGCAGATGGTGAGGAGGGCGATGATGGGGACCCAGGAGGAGCGGGAGGTGCGGACGCGCTCCTGCTCGAGGGCCATGACGATGGACTCGCGACCCTTCGAGACTTCTGAGATGGTATTGTAGATGTCCTCTTCAATGCTGGCGGGTGTGCCGGGTGCGGTGCGCACGACGAGGTTCGTGAGCATAAATTCGTCGTTGTCGTTCCACATCTTGGGCATGTGAGGGATGAATGTGAGCGGCTCTTCGACAGTGAATTCACCTAAATATTTGAAGTTATCCACTACCCCAACAATCATCGTCGAGTTCTCAAACCAAGCCAACGAGGAATCCAGGCTGCGGCCACCGGGGAAGTTTTCGTCCATAAAAGCCTGGTTGACTACTACCGACCATCTGCCGCCAATCGTGTCGGTTGGCGTGTACCACCGACCTTCTTGAATATTGACCTCGGTCGCATCCGGAAAATGTTCATCCGCCATTAGGATTCTCGACCAGATACGAACGCCCCCCTCGTCCGTTCCGTAGCCCCAATTATTATCGGAAAAGGGTGTGATATTTCCGATCATAGAAACGGCTTCCACTCCAGAAATCACAGAAACCTCTTCTCGGATGCGACGATAAAGAGCGGGCAGTTGTGCAGTGTCAATGCCATCGGGAAGATCGATCTCAGCCAAGTAACTTTCCTGGACGTTGAAGCCCAACGGCGTCGCGTAGCTCGCAAAATTGGCCACCGTAAAGCTGATCACGCCGAAGAGAACTACGAAGGCCAGAAAGATCTGCAGCGTGAGCAGGACGCCATTTCGCCGACTGTTCCACAGTAAAGTTGCTATGTGCTTGAGCATGAGATTAATTTTAGCGGAGTGAAGTGGCGATGCGCGTCTGGGCCATGCGCCAGGCGGGGAGGAGTCCGGTCAAAAGGCCGAAAACAGCTATGAGTACGGCACTATAAAGCACCACCTCGCCGGTAAACCTGAGCGTGAAGTTCCCGAGCCAGTGTTGTGAATTGATGACCCACACCATGATGCCGGCTAAGAATGCCCCGAGCAAACCACCGAGTACAGTGATGAGCAGCGTCTCCACTAGAAACTGCCGCATGATGTCCATATCGCTTGCGCCAAAACTCTTCCGCACCGCAATCTCGGAGGAGCGCTCGTAAACACGGCTCACGTTGATGTTCATCAAATTGAGCGCTGGTAGTACAATGAGCATCAGCAGCAGAATGGCTACCGGAATCGATAAGCGACTATAAGACTCCGTCCGGTTTTTACCGTAATCGCTAAACGTAGTGGCATACTCCTGCGGGAAGGTCAAACCTTCTAAAAAAAATCGGTTGCGGTCTGATTTAGGAACGGGCTCTATCCTATCGGCGATATCTTTGAGTTCTGAGACAATCGCTTCCCGCCCACCGGGAGAGGCGGCTTCGAAAACTGTGATACCCGGACCGTGGTAGTTGTCCAGAAAGTACTCTGGTCCGGCCAGCGTGTATGGCAAAAAGACATCCTGCCCTAAACCATTACTCGCCACGGTATTATCTACGATCCCCACGATCGTGAAAGCTTTATCGCCTAGGTTTAGCATTCGTCCAATCAGCCCATCAGTATCTGTCCCGTAGTACGTATCGACGGCCCGCTGCGTGAGAACTATCTTGGCTGAACCAGCCTCCACGTCCTCGGCCGTATAAGGCGATCCTTCGAGAAAGTTATAATCGAATACCTCCCAGAAGGCAGCGTCCGTAAGACTCGCAGAGAAGGTCACTTTCCTTCCCCCGAGATAGCTGTCGTACACGGCGGAAGGCGAGTAGAAGGCCTGGTTCTTCGCAGAGTTCAGGTTCTTTAAATACGTATCATATAAATGAAGGCCTATCCCTGAATTATTGTCCGACTCCGTCTGTTCCCCAATCTGCATCGTCGAGTCATACTGCATCGCCCCATCCTCCAGCTGCGTACTGTCCACGATGTAGCTCGTGTCCGGCACCACCTTCTCCGACCGAAAGTGACTCGCGAACACCAGCCGATCCCGCTTACTCAACGGCGGATTATCCCCCAGCGCCGCGTCCCCCATCGCCGCGATCACGACCAGCGCCATGATCGTGAAGGAGATGCCGAACAGCGAAATGAAGGTGAAGAATTTGCGCCGGCGCAGGATGCGGAGGGCGAGTTTGATTTGGGTAAGCATAGCGTTTGGTTGTTTGCTTGTTTGGTTAGGTGGTTGTTTGGTTAACTATACAGGGCGCTGGCGGGGGATTGACGAGCCACCAAACAACCAATCAATCACTCCACCAAACAACCGCCCTCAGCTCACCTGCCCCCCGTCATACAGCCGCACCAGCCGATGCGTCTTCTTCGCCATCCTTTCGTCGTGCGTCACCATCACCACGGTAGACCCGCGCTGGGTATTTAGGTCGAGCAGCAGGTCCATCACCTCGTCCCCCATGTGTGAGTCGAGATTACCCGTCGGCTCGTCGGCGAGGATGATCTTGGGCTGGCCCACGATGGCGCGGGCGATGGCAACGCGCTGTTTCTGGCCGCCGGAGAGTTGGGCAGGGAAGTGTCGCTCGCGGTTGCTCAGGCCTACGCTGGCCAGGGCTTCGCTCGCCCGCGCGCGGCGCTCTTTGCCGGACACGCCCTTGCGGTAGAGCAGCGGCAGCTCCACGTTGTCGACCACGTTGAGGTCGGGCAGGAGGTGGAAGCTCTGGAAGATGAACCCGAGGTGCTCGTTGCGGAAGTGCGCCGTCTGGGTGCCGTTGTAGGTGGTGACGGTTTTGCCGGCAAGGCTCAACTCGCCCTCGCTCGGCTCGTCGAGCAGACCGATGATGTTGAGCAAGGTAGACTTGCCGCAGCCCGACGGACCCATAATGGACACGAATTCACCGGCCTCGATGTGGAGGTTGATGTTGTCCAGGGCGATCGTCTCGACGGTGTCGGTGCGGTAGGTTTTGGCGATGCGGTTTAGGGTAATCATGTTAGTTTAATGTTTTCTGTTTTGGTTGTTTGGTGAGTTGGTTGTTTGGTGAGTTGGTTGTTTGGTGAGTTGGTTGTTTGGTGAGTTGGTTGTTTGATTGATTGGTTATTTGGTGGCTGCCGTGTGGGCGCGGATGACGGGTGCATCAAACAACCAATCAATCAAATAACCAATCAATCATTCAGCGAGAGTTAAAAACCGATAACGGGTGCATCAAACAACCAATCAATCAAATAACCAATCAATCATTCAGCGAGAGTTAAAGACCGAAGCCGCGCAGTAGCGACCCACGCAGTCTCGAGGGTGAAGAGATATTGTCTTAGCCGCTCGTCCCGAGCCTGCCGGGCCAGCGTAAGTTCGGTGAGGGGGACGGCGCCGAGCAGGTAGCTCTCGCGGGAGATTTGGTAGCGCTCCTCGGCGAGGTCGCGCACGCGGGTGATGAGCTGCAGCTCCTGGCGGGCCTGGTTGAGTTGAGCGACGGCGAGCTCGACGTCGGTGGTGAGTCTTTGCTGCTCGCGCTCGCCGATGGTGCGGGCGAGGTCGAAGTTGAGTTCGGACTGGCGGACGATGGACTTGCGCCTCCCCCAATCCACAATCGGGACGGAGAGTTGCAGTTCGACCACCTGCTCTATTTGAGGATCTCGGTAGACTACCTCCAAGTCGTTGGCCGAGCGGATCAAACCCACCGAGGCGGTCAAGTTGCCCTGAAAGCCATTGTTGCGCCTGTCGAATTCGAGTTGGGATTGCGCATCGAGGGTACGGGCTTGCGCGGCCAACAGTTCTGGCCGGCGTTGGCGGGCCAAGACGAGGGCGCTCTCGGCGGAGACTTCCTCTGGGTTGCCGCTCGCGCTTTCGAGACCACTCGGCAGGCCAGGTGCCAGTGGGACGAGTGCCACGCCATTGCCGACGATGCCGAGCAACTGGTAGATCGCCGTGCTCGCCGCCAGCGCCGTTTGACTGGCCCGCAGGCGACTCTGCTGCGCAGTGACGAGTTCGAGTTCGAGCTGCACCAAGTCCCCTCGGCTGATCTTCCCGAGTTCGTAGCGCTCATTAGCGACGGTGAGCAGGCGCTCCGAGGCGACGACGTTGCTGTCCGCGATGGTTTCGGATTGAGCAGCTTGCGCCAAAACAAAAAACAGCTGCGTGGCCTGTAGCCTAGCTTCCGCCCTTGCGGTAGCCAATTGCGCCTCGGACAGTTTTGCTTGCAAAGGCACCGTCTGCTTGCGCCACTTGAACTCGTTGTAGCCCCACAGCGGCTGCGAGTACCCAAACCGCACCACCGAGCCATTGTAAATATTGAAGTTCTGCTCGAAGTCATCGAAGCGCTGCAAGCCGGTCGACAAGCGAAACCGCCCCCCCGTTTTGGCGACAGCCTGAGAAGCAGAAAGCCCGACGCTACTATTGTTGATCCGCACCGGCTGAAAACGCACCGTCCCGTCTGGCTGCACCGTCTCCCGAAAGCTCCGAAAGAAGCTCGGCACCGTGGCGTCGAGCCGGACTTGTGGTCGGAGGTCGGCTTGCAGCCGAACCGCCTCGAGCTGGGCTAGGCCGAGGTCGCGCTGCGCGATGAGCACCTCGATGGCCTGCTGCGCGGCGAGGGCTTGGAGGCGCGGGAGGGAGAGGGTGTCGTGCCGCGCGGCTTCCGTGCTCCGCACGGGCGCGGCTCCATGCCGCGCGGCTTCCGTGCTCTGCACGGGCGCGGCCCCATGCCGCGCGGCTTCCGTGCTCTGCACGGGCGCGGCTCCAAAACCTTGAGCCCAAATCTCCTTAGGCCAGCTGCTAAGCACTAACAAGTAAGATAACACCAGGCCCGTGCGGAGCACGGAAGCCGCCTGTCGTACTGGCACCAGGCCCGTGCGGAGCACGGAGGCCGCCTGTCGTACTGGTAGCAGGCCCGTGCGGAGCACGGAAGCCGCCTGCGCTGTCCTGCTCCTCATCGCCCCCCGTTTTCCAGTTGAATACTCGCCCGCCCCTCAAACTCCGCCACGTCACTAATAATGACGCGCTCGCGCAGACTTAGCCCATTGACAATCTCGACGTAGTCCCCACCGCGTTGCCCGATGGTCACGGGCGTCCGCACGGCCTCGGCGCCACGCACCACGAAGAGCTCCTGATTGGCTCCGCCACGGATGGCCGGGCCGTTGCGCAAGCGCACCACATCCGCCGTCTCGCCCGTGATCACCACGAGGTCGACGCGCATATTGGGTCGCAGACCGGCAAAGCCTTCTTCGTCGAGTTGCACCAAGAATTTGAGCGTGTTGTTGGTCACCTCCGGCAAGACACGACTCACCGCGCCCCTCGTCGTCCCTTTCGGCAAACGCACCTCCACCGGCATGCCGACCTCGATCTGGCCCGTGTACCGATCCGAACAACTCCCCTCGATGCGGAAGGCACCCAGGTCGGCGATGCGCACCAGCGGCTCTCCCTGCGGCACGAGCTTACCGATGCTCTCGTTTACCCAGGTCACAACGCCGGCTCGTGGTGCCTTCACTTCCGTCTCGCGGAGGCGGCGGGCCAGTTGGGCGACCTCCTTCTCCTCCATCGCGACCTCGAGTTGGAGCTGTCGGCGTTTGCCAGCGTCACTTGACTTGCGGTAGGCGAGTTGGTTAGCCAGCTTGTCCTTTTCGAGGCGCGCCATCTGCACGTCTAGAGCGCGGCGTTCGACATCCTCTTGCGTGTTACCGCCGACTTTCAGCAGGCGCTGCGCATCCTTGAGTTGAGCTTCCGCGCTGGTGAGTTTGAGCACAGCTACCTCGGTATCGATGGCCAGGTCCTTCAGGTCACGGTCGTACTCCAGGCGCAGGAGTTCCACGTTGTTCTGTTTTAGCGTAAGCTGGTCCTGCCTACCCTCCAACTGCAAGCCTACGTAGCCGCGGTCGAGTTCCATGACGATGTCCCCGGCCTTGACCTCTGCACCAGAGCGCAGACGCACGCTGCGTATCTCCGTAGACACCGGCGCATTGACCTGCTCTTCGAAGGCCGGCACCACCAGTCCCGCTGCCGAAATCGTGCTTTGGACGGCACCCCGCTCGACGGTCGCCATGCGGAAGTCGCTCGCGCTGCGGCTCGGGCGTAGAGCCAGCAGTGCCCAGTAGCCGAGGCCCGCCACGGCGATGCTGATCAGCACCCACTTCAAGATCGCCTTGCGCTTGGCGCTCGACTGTTCTGCCTTGGCGATTGGTCTGTCCATGTTTTCGCTTTCGCTAAAACAGGACAAGCCGAGGTCGTGCCAAAAATGCAATGTACTGTATTGCAGTGACTTACGTCAAAACCATATACGCGAGTGTTCGGTATCGAACAGGTAGTTTTTGCGAAAGCGGACAGGTAGGGCGGGCGTTCGTGCGGGCGTTCGACTGGCTCCAGCCAGTGCCCGTAAAAAAAGGTGCACCGAGCTAAACGCTCGATGCACCTTTAGGTAATCGATAATGGGCGCACTGGCCGGAGCCAGTTGAACGCGCCCAGGCGCACTCGCCGGAGCGACCCGAACGTGCCCGCGCTTACGCTACGTAACCCTTGTCGCTGTAGCGCTTGCGGGCCTCCCCACTGTTGCGGGCCGGGCGCTCGTTGCGTGAGCCCTTGCCGTTGCTGTGGAAGGGATTCTGCCAGCCGTTGCGCTTGACGTCGTCGCCCCAGTCGCGCACCCGATCTGTGAACTGCGTGGCCTCGTACTCTACCTGTTGCGAGATGGACTGAAGGTCGAGCGGTGCCCCCCGCATGGCCAGCCGGTCGGCTGCCGAGCGCGCTTCCGGCATCACGATCCAGAGGATGATGTAGGGCAGCAAGCCGACGCCCGCCCCGAAGAAGGCCGCCGCGAAGGCCACCCGCACCCAGACGACATCCGTCCCGAAGTAGGCTGCCAAGCCCGAGCAAACCCCGCTTACGACCTTGTCCTCCGGGTCGCGCATTAGGCGTCTGCCGTAGCTGCTGTAGCCGTAGCTTTTGTCGTTCGCTCGGCGGGACCGGCGACCGTTGGACTTGCGGTGCGACGGCTCTTGGACCTCTTCCGCCTCATCGTCCGAGAAGCTCGCGCCGAGGTCCTCGGGCTGGCCGAGGGTAGCGATCGCGGCACAGACGTCGGTCGTGCCGACGATGGCGCGGCCTTTGGTGCCCTGCCCAAACAACTCAGCGAGGCGCGACTCGATGTCGTGCATGATCTCCGAGTGTCCGGGACTCCCGCGGAAGTAGCCGTCGAGACGGGCGAGGTAGTCATCGAGGTCCGCGTAAGCATCCTCGTCAAAGGTGAAGGGGAGGCCGCCGAGGTTGATTTGGATTACTTTATTCATGATAAGAGAGGGTTTTGGTGGTGTTGTCGACGGCATCGACCAGCGATCGCCAGCTGCCGTGTAGTTCGTTGAGGAAAGTCTCGCCCGAGGGCGTGAGGCTGTAGTACTTGCGCGGCGGTCCGCTGGTGCTCTCGCGCCAGACGTAGTCGAGCAGGCCGCCCACTTTCAATCGGCTCAAGAGCGGGTAAAGCGTCCCCTCGACAACGATCAGCTCGGACTCTTTGAGTCGGTTGACGATGTCGGTCGGGTAGGCCTCCCCCTCTTGGCGGATAATGCTGAGGGCGACGAGCTCGAGGGCGCCCTTGCGGAGCTGTGCCTTGGTATTCTCGATGTTCATGGTACAAAGAACGTCTTAACTCGAGTACTTGGCAAAACATAGTAGTCGGTTATGGACAGTTGCTCGACGTACGTCCAGAAAAAGTCGATGAAAATGGATTGCAGAGGGCGCGGAACGGAGGGTCTAGGGGAATGGAACGCAAGGCCTGCGGCCCGCGATGGACCGCAACAGGGTCGCAAAGAGCAGGGATGTATCCTTGCGGCAGCAGGGTCAGCGCCACTCCGACTCAATCACCAGGTCGCCACTACACGCACCACGAAAGGCCCTCCGCGTTCCTCCGCGACCTCCGCGCCTCCGCGTCAAAACCATAGTCTATGAGCGAAGCTCGTCCAAACCCAGCCCCAAACGTTCATTAAGCTCCAAAGCCTTCCCCCCATGTCCGAACTCATCAACCGCGTCGCCTCCGCCAATCTCCTCACCCTCAAGCTCGATTCCCTCGCGCCTGAGTCCCCCACCCTCGCCTTCGACCTCAAGGACTACCTCTGGCAGGGCCTGGCATTAAAGGAGAAGGACTTCCGGACTTCCGTCAAAACCTTCGACTGGTCGCTGGCCAAAGGCAAGGTGTTGTGTGTGTATTGTAGCGCCGACGCGATCGTCGCGCAGTGGGCCTACATGCTCATCGCGAGCGCCGCCGCACCCTACGCCACGGAGGTATACGTTGGCACCCCGGTGGCGTACGATCGGCAGGTTTTGGCGAAAGCCGCCCGCGAATTGGACCTCGAAATGTACCGCGACCAAAGAGTCGTCATCAAAGGGCTGCACCGACGGGCGCGAACCCGGTCCGCAGGCCTACGCGACCATCATGCACCGCCTCGCGGGGGTGGCGCAGTCCGTGATGTACGGCGAGCCGTGTAGCACGGTGCCGATCTACAAACGGCGTTGAGACAGTGCTCTACCGTTAACGTGTTGCTATAGAACTTCGGCAAGTGCGGCCGCCGCGAATCCCCTACCTTCGTGAGCCTCCCCAAACACTCCGTATGCAACGCGCCGCCCTCCTCTACGTCTCCGCCCTGGTGGCCATTTTTACCATCATCCTCTTTGTCGGGGCCGGGCACCCGGACGAGATCGTAGTCGCGAAGCAAGCCGCGGACGCCGCCGTGGTCGACGAGATGGCCGACATCCTCGACGCACCCCAGCGCGTGCGGCCGCCCCGTCTCAAGGACCACTACAGTTTCGCCGGCGAGGACGTCCCCGTCGACGACTACGACGTGCGTGATCGCCTCGACCGCGAGATCATCACCAATACCTTCTACCACTCCAGCACGCAGTGGATCCTCAAGCACAAGGCGCGCTACTTCCCGACCATCGAGCGCATCCTGCGCGAGGAGGGCGTCCCGGAGGACCTCAAGTACATCGCCGTGGCGGAGAGCGCCCTCAAGGACTTTCGGAGTCCCGCCGGGGCAGCGGGGGTGTGGCACTTTATGCCGGCTACCGGTCGGGAGTACGGCCTCGAGGTCAACGGCGAGGTGGACGAACGTTATCACTTGGAGAAGTCGACGCGCGCCGCCGCCAAGTTTATGAAGCAGCTCCACGGCCAACTCGACTCTTGGACCCTCGCCGCAGCGGCCTATAACCGCGGGCTCGGCGGCGTCCGCAGCAAGAAGAACGCCCAGCTCGGCGAGACCTACTACGACCTGTTCTTGAACGAGGAGACGAGTCGCTATGTGTTCCGCATCATCGCGTTGAAGGATATTATAGAAGACCCGAAGTACTACGGCTTTTTCCTCGACCCGGAGGATTACGACACGCTGCCCTATACGTCTACCCCGATGACGGTGACCGAGAGCATCTCCGACCTGCCGGCCTTCGCGCAGAAGTACGGGACGAGCTACCGGAAGCTCAAAGTACTGAATCCGTGGCTGAAGGATACGAAGTTGACGATTAGTAAGGGGAATAGTTACGTGTTGGAGATACCGCAGTAGGAGGGGGAGATGTGCAGGTAGAGGCGAGCATATGCGCCTTTCTGCAAAACACGAACTCATGCTTTTAATACCCTATCGGGTGCTAAATCAGAGGAAGATGCGACTTTTATACCCGATTGGGCACTAAATTGACCGTATGCATCCCGAACGGGTACGAAATCGCTAACTTTGCTGGCCATTACACCCGATCAGGTACGCCATGCCCGATAAACTCTCCCCCCTCGCCACCTTCGTCCGCGCCCGCCGCAAGGCCGACGGCATGACCCAGGTCGAGCTCGCCTCCGTGGCCGGGGTCGGCCTGCGCTTCGTCCGCGAGCTCGAGAACGACAAGCCGACCCTGCGGATGGACAAGGTCAATCAGGTGTTGTGGCTGTTCGGGAGCCGGCTGGAGCCGGTGGGGTATGATCCGTTTGAAGACACCGACGGCGATGCGTAGGGCGGCGGTGTATCTGCGGGGACGGGAGGCGGGCCTGCTCGAGGAGCTGGACCGCGGCTACCGCTTCAGCTACCTGGCGAGCTACCGCGAGGAGGCCGGCGCCCTGCCCATCTCCCTCACGCTGCCCCTGCAGGGCGCCCCGTTCGACACCGCCCAGAGCCTCCATCCTTTCTTCGACGGCCTCATTCCCGAAGGCTGGCTCCTGCAACTCGCCCTCGGGACGCACGGCCTAGAACTCCGCGATCGCTTCGGCCTCCTCCTCGCTACCGGCGCCGACACCATCGGTGCGGTGACCCTAAAAGCTATCCATGACGAGGTGTCTTAAATGCTACGGTCCGCTGTCGAGTGGTGAGGAGCAGTTGCATCCGGCTTGCGCCAAAACCGTCTTCGGTACCGAGCGAGTCCCTGTCCTCGACCTCACGGACGCCCTCACCCGCGACGCTGCCGTGGCGCAGCTCAAAAAAGGCCAAGGTCTCACGGGCGTCCAGAAGAAATTGTCGGCCGACTACATCAACGCCTCCAACAAGCTCCAACTCCGCGACGCCCTCAGCGGCTACATCATCAAGCCCCAGACCAGCGACTACCCCCACCTACCCGAAAACGAGGCCCTCTGCCTGGAGCTCGCCGAATTGGCCGGCCTCCCCGTGGTCCCACACACGCTGTTGCGCACCGTCCAGGGTGAGCTCTTCTACGTCACGCGTCGCGTCGACCGCACCGAGGCGGGCCTTCCCCTCCAGCAGGAGGACATGGCCCAACTCACCGAGCGCCTCACCGAGGACAAGTATCGTGGTAGTCACGAGCAGGTGGCCGCGGCCATCAAACGCTATAGTTCCCGCGCGCAACTCGACCTCCTGCTCTACTACAAGGCCGTACTGTTCTGCTTCCTCACCGGCAGTAAAGACGCCCACCTCAAAAACTGGAGCCTCACCGCCACGCTCGACGGCGAGTACCGCCTCACGCCCCTCTACGACCTCGTCGCCGTCGAGCTCGTCATCCCCCCGAAGCAGGACCCGGAGGAGCTGTGTCACATGCTGAACGGCCGACGCCACGGCTTCGCGGCAAAGAATTTTGCGGCTTTCGCCAAAACGATCGGTCTACCGGCGGCCGCGGCCGCGGCTCAGGTACGGGCGATGAAGCGGATGGGCGAGGCCTGGAAGGGGTGTATTGCGGCGAGCTTCTTGGGGGAGAAGGAGAAGGAGGCGTTTCGGGGGCTGGTGGAAGGGCGGATGGGGCGGGTGTGAAGGGGCCGTTCGACCACTTCCGAGTGGCGGCCCCGACCTGAGAAGATCCCAACGTCCAATTGGCGCAAAGCGTAGCTTGGCCTCCCTATGCCTACCGCCATCAAAGGAAAGGAACGTTCTCTCGCGAAGGTGTTCTCGGACGCTTTCTCCTTCACCATCCCCAACTACCAGCGGCCTTATTCGTGGACCCACGAAGAGACCTCCGATCTTCTCGATGACTTGCTGTCCGCCATGGACCTCCACGGTGATAGCGCTCCCTATTTCCTCGGGTCACTCGTGCTAATCAAAGGCCCTACACCCGAGGCACAGGTCGTCGACGGCCAGCAGCGGCTTACCACGCTCACGATATTGCTATCGGCCCTCGCCGCCACCATCCAGAACCAGAAAGTCGCCGCCGAGATCGAGGAACACTTGCGCGAAAAAGGCAGCGAACTGAAGAAGCGGCCCGACCAACCTAGACTGCGGCTGCGCGAGCGCGACGCGGATTTCTTCGCGGAGCACATCCAGCAGCCTAGTGCCCTCAATAAGCTCGGTAAAGTGAAAACGAGTACCCAGACCCAGGAGCTTTTATCCGAGGCAGCCGGTGCTTACTACACCAAGCTCCTCAGCTTGCCGGAGGAGACACGCATCAAGCTCGCGCGATTCACGCTGCTCCGTTGCTTCGTGGTGGTCGTCACAACGCCCGACCTCGACTCCGCCTACAGGATTTTCTCCGTGCTCAACGACCGCGGAATGGACCTCTCGCCGACGGATATCCTCAAGGCCGATATCATCGGTGCGCTCGCAACAGAAGGTAAGGCCGTGACCCAGAAGTACGCACAGCGCTGGGAGGGCATTGAGGAAGAGCTAGGACCAGACCGCTTCAACGAGCTGTTTCGCCACATCCGCATGGCGGAGCGGAAGGCCAAAATGGCCAGTACGCTGCTGAAGGAGTTCCGCGAACACATCAGCCCTACGATCGACCCGAAGCGCTTCGTGCGTGATAAGCTGGAACCTTACGCGCAGGCCTTCGCCAACATCACCAACGAGCGACTGGAGTATATCAGAGAAGGTGCCGCGCGTCGCGAGGCCGAACAGTCGCTTCGGTGGCTCCGGCAACTTAGTAACACCGACTGGGTGCCGCCCGTGCTCGCCTACCTCGTCAAACACAGCGCGGCTCCAGAAGACGTGCCCAAGTTCTTACGACTAATGGAACGACTGGCCTACATCCTGTTCGTCAATCGCGGCAACGTCAACCAACGCATCGAGCGCTACGGTCGCCTCCTCAAAGAGATCGAACGCGGCGTGGAGTTCGATACCGACGGTGCGCTCGAATTGACGCCGGCCGAAAAGCGCGAGGCCATAGATACCCTCTCCGGCGACGTGTATCTACGCAGCGGCCAGCGCTCGACGATCTTGCTGCGCCTCGATGGTGCCTATGCGGAAGGGTCTGCGCATTACAACTACTCCGTGGTAACGATAGAGCACGTGCTTCCACAAAACCCGCCCGCCGGGAGCGAATGGACGCAGTGGTTTGCCTCGGAAGAGGAGCGCGAGCGATGGATCCACAAACTCGCCAACCTTATTCCGCTGGCCGGGCGCAAAAACTCCCAGGCGCAAAACTTCCCCTTCGACACCAAGAAGGAAAAGTACTTCGCCGGCGCCGGAGGTACGAGTCCTTTCGCGCTCACGACGCAGGTCCTTCGCGCGGACACCTGGACGCCCGAAGTACTCCGCGAGCGCCAGCGGGCCATCATTGATAAGCTCACCGACACGTGGGATCTCTACGGTGCAGAGGAAGAAGTGCAGGCCCCCGTCACCCAAACCAACTTTCAGTTTGACGTAGAGCGAATGTCTCCTGCGTTGGCCAGTCAGTACGAACGCATCAGGACCGCCATCGAAGGCTTCGGCGACGATGTCGCCTCGGTGGAGACGAAGGCCTACCTCGCCTTCAAACACAGCTGGCTAAACGTCGTCACCCTCGCTATCCAGCCGCCGAGCGATTGCCTACTCACTTACTGCATCGCCCCACTAGCCGACGTGCCGCCGCCACTCCGCCATAGTGCCCGAGACATGAAAGGCGTTGGCCACGCCGGCACCGGCGATCTCGAACTCCGCATCCCGAGCGGCGCGGCGGCAGAGGACTATATCGAGGTGTTTAGGCGGGCTTACGAGATTGGGGTGGAGCGGGTGCGGGTGTACGAGGAGGGGCGGGTGCGGTAAGGCGCCTTTGCTTGCGCGAATCTTCGATTTCGGCAAAACCTCCCGACCTTCACCCACCATGGAGATGGACGAGCCGATCGACGACGAACTGCTGGTACAGCTCCACGCGCGCCTGCAACGCGGAGAGACAGTAGAGCTCGAGGTCAAGGAAGGGAAGTCCAACCTACCCAACGAGGTCTGGCCCACGGTCAGCGCCTTCGCAAACACGAATGGCGGATGGATCATCTTGGGCATGAGCGAAGTCGGCGGTGAGATCGAGATCACGGGCGTCAAGAACCCAGAAGCTCAGATCAAGAACTTCTTCGACATCCTGCACAACCCCAACAAGCTCAGTTCTCCGATCTTGCGCGACGAAGACGTGGGGACCGTGCGGAGCGGCGACAAAAGATTGATCGTCATTCGGGTCCCGGCCGCGCCGCGGAAGGCCAAACCCGTTTACATCAACAAGTCCCCCTTCCTCGGCACTTACATCCGCAAGCACGAGGGCGACTACAAATGTGGCGAGGGCGAGGTAACCCGCATGATGCGCGAGGCCTCCGCCGAGGATGCCGACGCTGTTATCCTAAAGGGCTATGATCTTTCCGACCTGGACATGGCTTCGCTGGCGCGCTTCCGGAGGCGCGACCTAACCGCGAACCCGGACGTGCACCGCGTTGGCCTCTCCGATCTCGATTACCTCCGCTCACTCAATGCCTATCGCCGCGATCGGCACACCGGCCAGGAGGGATTAACGGTCACGGGTATTCTCCTTTTCGGTACGATGGCCGCCATCCGCGATTGGCGTGGACACCACCGCATCGACTTCAGGATCCGTGACTCTACCGACCTCGAGCAGGATCGATGGGTCGATCGCGTGTTGTGGGATGGCAACCTCTTCGGCGCCTTCGAGACCATCTACCCCAAACTGGTCGCCGACCTACCTACACCCTTCCTCCTATTAGACGGCGTTCGCGTCACGCAGACCGACGCGCACGTGGCCATGCGGGAGGCCTTCGTCAACCTGCTCGTCCATGCGGACTATTCCGAGAAGGAAAGCTCGTTGATCATTAGGGATGAACAGGGCTGCTTCTTCAAAAACCCCGGCGACAGCCGCGTGCGCCGCCTCGACATGGTGGCCGGCAATCGCTCCGATCCACGCAATCCTAACCTCGTGGCCGCCTTCCGCTACATCGGTCTGGCGGAGGAGGCCGGCTCCGGAATCCCCAAGATCGTGCGGGCGTGGAAGAAGCTCGGCTTCCGGACCCCGGACATCGACGTGGGCACCGAGCGGTATGAGTTCCAACTCAAGCTCGCGCGGCTGCACCTGATCGCCCCGGAAGACAGAGCCTGGCTTTCGCAACTCTCGAACGTCACCGAGCAGCCTGCACACCTTGCACTCGTTTACGCCAGAGAGCATGCCACGATTGACAACAGCCAACTGCGCACAATCAGTGGCCTGCTGCCGAGAGGCGCTGGAAAAACCCTCAAAGACCTGCGCGACCTCGGCTACCTCACCCCAGAGGGCAGCGGTCGATACACCCGTTATGCGCTGAGTGACCCTTTGAAAGCATCGGTAGCGGAGGCCTTCATCAACCAAGGCGCCTCGGCGGCGGAGGCCTGGGATGCGGCGTGTGGGATTAGTCGGGGGGAGAGCCTGGGTCATAGTACGGCGAGCATGGGTCATACCATAGGTCACAAGGCAGAGGGTAGCGAAAATACGAGCTCAGCCATAGGTCATAGCGAGGCTAGCTTGGGTCACAAGGACGGTAGTACAGGAGAAGGGGACACGAGTTCGGGCCATAGCGGGCCGGGCATAGGTCATAGTGAGTTTCCGTTAAGCAATTCAGATCAGGCATCTAGCGACACCATGGATGCTGATGAGCAACTGTGGCTGGACACTGAGCTAAGGGCTCCACCTGGTTTCCCCGGCAGCCACGATGACTGGTCCAAGATGGCTAGGGTCACTCAAGGAGTACGATCTGAGCGCCGGGTGACGGGCGCCGTCCTTCAGGCTGCCGTCCTAGCGGCATGCGCACTATCACCAGCTTCTCAGAGCGAGCTGGTACAGCTTACAGGAAGATCGCGGGCGCAGATCAAACGCGCCGTCCGACCCCTCCTCGAGTCTGGCAAGTTGGTCCAAACCGAAGAGGTAGCCACACATCCCAACCAGCGCTATGCGGCAGGGTAGGTGGGTGCAGAGGTGAGTTGGGTCTACGAAGGGCACATGCTCGCGCGGTTTTGCGCGAATCGGGTAGCTGTACACCTAGCAGACTGGAGGTAGGCACTTAAAGGCCGGGAGCTCTACGGACAGCTGCGGATGATCTGCGGATGATCTGCGGATGATCTGCGGACAAGGTGGGTAATTCATACCTAAACAGAAGGTCCGCAAGTGCGGGTTAACCCGCCTCTGAGCTGCGCCTACTACTGTAGGCAGGGTGATGCCCGGGCTGGCCGTGCTGAGTTTACGGGGTGCACGGGGGTGGCTGGTGCGGGAAGTGCTGAAGGTTGGGTAGGCATTTGGGCGCCTTTCGGCAAACACACTTCCCGTCATCGACCCGGATAAATCCTGGTCTACCCCTAAGCAACGCACGCTACGCGGCTCCGTGTGGTAAGGGACCGTTCGACCGCTTCCGAGGGGCGGCCCATACCGAATCCTCGTGGGTGGCACCGCTCGGAAGCGGTCGAACGCCACCCGCGGATCAGCCAGACTTTCGAGGTATAGCTTCAACTATCGAGGTACACGTGACGAGGAAACGCTGTATAGATCGAGCCAATCTAGAGTTTTTTCTCGCTGCAAACAGCATGTTTTTCGTTGACTATCAACCACTTAAGTTGTTAGTATGAAAGTGGAGACTTATTGCATCAAAAATAAACGGCCTCAAAATTTGATCATGTGGCCCTTGCAGGCATACGTTTGCATCATGAAAAAACTAGATCAACACCCTCTCATCCTCCAGACCGGAGTGCCTACACGACTCACGCAAAAAGTTAGCCCTGGACCAGAGAGCGCCATCTTGCTGAAGGCATCACACGTGAGCCCAGAAGGCATTGTCACCAACGTGGATCAGTCCGACTACGTAGACTTGGAGTCTGTCGGCGATATGCGCCACCTCATAACCCCGAGGGATTTACTGTTTCAGGCACGGGGCTCCGAGTTTCGACCGTGTCTGCCCCCTCTTGATGCAGACACCCAGGCGTACGTAGCTTCAACTGTCTTCATCGCATTGAAAATAGACGAAGAAGCACCAAGTGGGTACAATCGCTACCTATTTGGGGCTCTTCAGTCGCCGGGCGTACAGGCGCAATTGCAGCGTGCTTCGAGAAGTACTACCATTCCAACGCTTAGCGTCC
The DNA here is from genome assembly GCA_963837005.1 of Lewinellaceae bacterium. Classification (GTDB taxonomy): domain Bacteria; phylum Bacteroidota; class Bacteroidia; order Chitinophagales; family Saprospiraceae; genus CALDTK01. The sequence continues at coordinate 663,110 of CAWIMC010000013.1, read as the reverse complement.
GGGAGATGCGGAACGTTGAGATTCCAATTCCAGATGCACATTTCGTCCGCCGCTATGCATCACTCGTACTACAGTTTCACACCAACGTGGCACTCCGAGATTCGATCACGAACGTAGAACGAATGGTGCTGAGTGCTCAGCTACCAGCTGCGTAACTCATATCTATTCGGAGCCTAGAGCGCCAAACCACACTACGAAGGATGAAATTTACAGCGTCAATTCACAGAACTCAAGACACGAGAGTCATTTGGAACATGCTAAACAAGCTGCGTGGCGCTATTGATGTGGAGGTGTACTTGAGGTTTTTGGCACCACTTCTCTTTCTAAAAGCCGCAATTGACCAAGGGCTAGGCAGTTTCACAACAGGCAAGTTAGAAGTTAGTGAATGGGAAGCATTAGTAGAAAAACTAAGTAGTACAGATCATATTCTAAAAGAGCTCAGACGCTTTTGCAACGAGGATGAAAATCTGTTCTACGCGCTACGTGTTAGCTTCGATCCGATTCAAAATAGCCCTTTGCCATATGAGGTGCTTAGAGCACTGGGAAAAATCACGTTTCCAAGCGAACCCCAGCAAAGCAGGAAGGTATATTTGGATATTGTTACGCAGCTCTTAGAACATGGCGGCATAACCACCGGGCATTTCCTTACGCCCCGTAGCATAAGTGAACTAATGGTTTCACTGTCCCACTCGAGGCCAGGCACTACCTATCACGACCCGTTTGCCGCCGTAGGCACTAACTTGTTCGATATTCTCGACCAAGTGGACAGTGGCGCCAAAGTGAGCGGACAAGAGCTTAACGATGTCATCTGGACTGTGGGCAAACTCGCACTACTGCTATCCGATAAGGCTTCGGTAGACTTTCAGTTAGGAAACAGCCTTACAGATCCTCTGAAGGACAGCAGCGGAGAGATAGCACGCTATGATGTCGTTATAACTGATCCGCCTTTCCTCTCCAAATGGTGGGGCGCCGCCCAACTTGACCTATTCCATGACGAGCGGTTCCGCAACTTTGGGCCAGAACTAGTGCAATACGGCGATGTGGCCGTGCTGTCCCACGTAATCACCACTGCGAAGCACTGGGCAGCCACAACAGCCCTGTCAAACGTGCTCTTTAGAAGCAGTAGAATCAGTAAATACTTCCGTAAGGACCTCATCGAGAGAGATATTCTGGAAGCTGTGATTCTCCTCCCTGCGAGCTTACGTTCCGAAACCCGTGTCCCCAACGTCCTTCTCACTTTCGACCTTTCACTCCGCGGAAAGCCCAGCAACCAGGTCCTCTTCATCGACGCCAGTGAGTCTGACACTGGTCACCGGCGCAACCCAGCACTCCGTTCCACAGACATCGAGCGCATTACCCGACTAGTCAACGATTTCCGCGCAGGCCGCCTCGCACCTGGTATCATCGAGAAGCGCTTTGCCTCCATCGCCACCACTGATCAGATTGCCGAGTTCGATTTTGATCTCTCGCTCGCGCGCTATGTGGACTTGGTGGAGGAGGTAGAGGTTCCGCCACTCGCTAAGCTGCGCGTCCAACTGGCTCGTGATAGAGAAGAGCTAACGGCTTCGGAGGCTGCCTTCGATGAGGCGTTGGCGGCTTTCGCTCAAACCAATTTAATAAACTAGACACAATTAACAAAACTGAACTGATATGAAAGAAGTAAGCAACCTACCGCTGTGCGCGATATGCCAGATCAGCTCGGCCGACCAGCTAGGATCCCACATCATAACGCATTCATTAACGAAGCGATACCTAAATGAACAAGGTAAGACCAAGAGAAATAAAGAACTTCGATTTTCTAATTCTGCTATAGGTGGCTCAGCCCTGTTCGCAGGGAGAGAGGTATTGCCGGACAAAGTAGAGAATACTATTGGCAGGAAGCTAACCGAGGCTGAAATTAGTCAAGGGGACGAATTTGTGCAGGACAATCTCCTTTGCGCATCTTGCGAAACAAAGCTTGGACATCTAGAAAGTAGGGCAATGGTAGAGTGGCTACCCGGGCTTTTGGCGCTACCTACCCCAGAGGTCGGTAAGATTGAGTCTTATACTTGGGGTGAAGTCGGCTTGCCTTTCATCTGTAGCCAAATCGTCCGGGCGCATGCATCCACAAGAAGGCCCTTCGATAATTTCAAAGTCGGAGGCGAAATCCAGAAGGCGCTACAGACCTATGTGAATGCAATATTGCAGTCTAATGAGGGGGACGGGCTTACTCTCCCTGATGGCTACCTGCTGAGTGCTATCTGTATAGAGCGCACAGAAAGTAGTAAGCCGATAGACCCTACAGCTTATATCGTAGGCGTTGAATCATGTGGCCATTTTGACTTGATGTTACTGGGCGAACTTATCGTCGTCATCCATAAAGCAGACAGCACTCCACAGGCGAACGACGTGTCGCACGACTACATCACAATTGCTAAAGCCCTAAACTTTATTGCATTATGTAAACAGTCGCACCCTGAGGTTGTACCTACCTGTAGTTGTGTGAAGGTAGATCAAGTCGCAAGCAACCATATCGGGGAAGAAATCCTTAACAAGGCGGTGAAGGAAGAGGCTGAAGGCTGGAAGTCGCTAATCGTTAAATTGCATGTTGGTGCCTTTAATAGAGAGCCGACCCCAGGCGAGTTAGAAGCCCTAATAAACAGGATTAGGCAGAGACGAGTCAGAGATGGTGTAGCACTGAACGAGAGGCAGATCATAGAAGTGATGTCTAAGTGTATTCATGATGCAATCAATTCGAAGCAGTGACACAGACACATAGCTTCAGAAAGATGCAGAACTGCTCACCGAGCTCGAAGCCGCTTAATGTATTGCACAAATAAAAGTCGCCTATTGCTTCAGTTGACAATCCTGCTACCCGTGAGCCCCGCTCGGTAGAAGCATGCAGAATGTATGGCACCACATACAATTCGATTGTTCAGCTCACCGAGACCTACGACAGTGGCAACAAACCCGTGTTTCCCGACCACGTCCAATCGGCAATCAGCTACCTCAACAAGGCCGGCCTCATCGCAAAGCATAAACGGGCTCACTATGCGCTCAACGGTGACGGTCGCGCGCTAGTGAAGGCATGCGACGAGAAGATTCAAAATGCCATTCGAGAACGGCTAGCTGCCCGCAACGCGGCCAAGGCTCAAGAAGTGGTGGTGCCAATGGGTCTGACTGCCGAAACGCCAGCAGCACCCGCGCCTATAGTGGCCGAGGACAACCCACAGGAGACGATCGAGGAATTCTTCAAGCTCCTCAAACAACTCCGCTACCAAGAGATCCTCGCGATACTAGAAGAGAAGTCGCCCGCGTCCTTCGAGCGAATCGTGGTACGCCTCCTGCAACGTATGGGCTACGGTGCCGAAATCGGCAACAGTGGCCAGGTCACGGCCCTTAGCCGCGACGGTGGAATCGACGGAATTATCAAGGAGGATGTCCTCGGCTTCGGGCGAATCTATATCCAAGCCAGCGCTACACCGATCGTACCGTAGGCCGACCGGAGATCCAAGCCTTCGTCGGCGCACTCGCGGGTGCCGGCGCGACGAAGGGAGTGTTCATTACGACTTCAGGCTTTTCGGCCGACGCGATTCGCTTTGCCGAATTATTAGCCACGGGCGCTGCGCTCATCCTCATCGATGGGCAGCAGCTCGGCGCCTACATCTACGAGTACGGACTGAGAATGCAGACCGACCAGATACTGGAGTTGAAGAAGCTGGATACGGAGTGGTGGGATGACCTGCCGTCGGGGTAAAGGGGATGCATCGGCGGACTCCCCGAGTAAGGTAGGTACCGAGATGCGGGGATTTCCGGTGAAGTGCCGTTTTGGACCAATTGCCCATCCACTGTCGATCAGCAGGTTATACTTGGTCTAAAACTCTGACACAAACTGTTTTCCACAGGCTGTGGAAAAAGGTGGTACACTGTTCTCCACACAGAGAGTGCCATGATCGACAACGCCACAGTATTCACCTTTCGCAGGTCGCCGAAGGCCGAAACACAGCCAGCGCGCCCAGCACAGAAAATTCTAGCCAAAGCAGATTGTCCCACTCGTTACCCGGCCTATAAGCCCTCCGGTCAGCCCTGGCTCGGGGAGGTGCCGGCGCATTGGGAGTTAAAGCGACTGAAGCACGTTGTAGAGGTAAATCCAACTAAAAGCAACTCCTCATTTACACACGACGACGAGATCGAGGTCACGTTCATCCCCATGGAACTCGTAGGTATACAGGGCGAAGTGGATACTACACGTACCAAGCAAATAGCAGATGTATTTACCGGATTTACTTATGCCGAGGACGACGACGTTATTCTGGCTAAAATCACACCCTGCTTTGAAAACGGTAAAGCAGCAGTATTATCAGGCCTGACAAACGGAGTAGCATTCGCATCTACCGAATTTCATGTTTTACGCGCTACGGCAAACACCGTTTCAGAATATCTATACTATCTCGTGTTCGCACACTCTTTCAGAATTCCGAACGAGGCGTTCATGCAGGGCGCCGCTGGCCAAAAGCGTGTAGGCACGCGGGAAGTCGAAGAATACACTTTTGGTCTCCCCCCACTCCCCGAGCAAATCGCCATCGCCCGCTACCTCGACGCCAAAACCGCCCAGATCGACGAACTCATCGCCGCCAAAGAACGCCTCGTCCAACTCCTCACCGAGCAGCGCACCGCCCTCATCCACCGCGCCGTCACCCGCGGCCTCGATCCTGATGCTCCATTGAAAGACTCCGGCGTCGAGTGGCTGGGGGAAGTGCCGGAGGGGTGGGGAATTGTCAAGTTTAGTCGACAAGTACACATAGTGGAAGGTCAAGTAGATCCAAAAGAATCACCATATATTGATATGTTGTTGATCGCGCCAAATCATGTGGAGTCAAAAACAGGGCAACTGAAATACAAGGAGTCTGCCGGCGAGCAGGAGGCTATAAGCGGAAAGTATAACTGTGCTAAGGGCACAGTAATTTATTCAAAAATTCGGCCCGCACTATGCAAGGTTACGATAGCACCCGAAGATTGTCTATGCAGCGCCGACATGTATGGATTAGAGAGCGAAGCCGGCATGATAAATAAGTACCTTTTGTACCTTTTGTTGTCACCTAGGCTTACCGAGTGGGCAACTATGGAATCGGACAGAGTCGCCATGCCTAAGATTAATCGAGAAACGCTCGCATATCTATACGTTCCTTGCCCAACGCAGGCAGAGCAGCTTGAAATCGTGCGGTTAATCGATAGCATCACCGGTGAGATCGATCGAAACCTAATTGCACTTAATAGTCAAATCACCTCCCTCCGCGCCCTCCGCACCGCCCTCATCTCCGAAGTCGTCACCGGCAAACGGGATGTCCGTCACCATCCGCTCGCCCAGCCAGCGGCGTGCGAGCAGAGCTCGTCGAACGCGCCGCTATGAAGACCTACACCGAGGCCTCCTTCGAGGACCACATCACGGCCCAACTTCTCGCCGGCGGTTACCACCTCTGTGCGGCGACCCACACACAGGCGGCGAGCCTGGATCGTTGGGCTGCCCTGATCCCGGAAGACTTACCGTTCGGTTCGGTGCTCGTGCCTCACGTTTACGACAAGGCGCTCGCCTTGATTCCGGATGAACTCACCCGCTTCGTGCAAGCCACCCAGCCCGAGCAGTACGCACAACTCGAAGACCAGTACGGCGATACGGCCGCGGGTCAACTCTGCAAACGGGTAAGCAAAGAACTCGACCGGCGCGGCACGCTCGATGTCCTACGCGAAGGTATTCGGGACCGGGGCGCCCACATCCACCTCATGTACCCGCGGCCCGCAACGCAACGCAACCCTGAGCACCGGGCACTCTACCTACAGAATCGATTTGCCGTCGTGCGGCAGCTCCAGTATAGCCTCGACCACGGGGGCGAACTCGACCTCGCGCTTTTCCTCAACGGCGTCCCACTTTTTACCGCCGAGCTTAAAAATTCTCTCACAGGGCAGTACGTCCGCAACGCAGTCAAACAGTACAAACAGGATCGCGATCCGCGCGAAAAGCTGTTCCAGTTCAAACGTTGTCTGGCGCACTTCGCCGTCGGCAACGAGGAAGTACACTACACGACACAGCTGCGCGGCGACCGAACTTACTTCCTACCCTTCAACAAGGGCACCCTCGAAGGTGGCCAGGGCAACCCCGTCAATCCCAACGGCCATCAGACCGCCTACTTCTGGGACGAGACCTGGCAGACTGACTCCGTCCTCGATCTTGTGACCAACTACCTGCTCGTCCAGGAGACCACCGAACGCACCTACGACCCGCAGGAGGAGCGCATCGTCGACAAAACCTCCCGCACGCTCATCTTCCCCCGCTACCACCAGCTGGCCGTCGTGCGGCAGGTTTTGGCGAAAGCCGCCCTCGAAGGCCCCGGACACAACTACCTCATCCAACACTCCGCCGGCTCGGGCAAGTCCAACTCTATCGCCTGGCTCGCGCACGGCCTCACGCGCCTCCACGACGACCAGGATCGCCGCATCTTCCAAACTGTGGTCGTCGTCACCGATCGCCGCGTACTCGACGGCCAGCTCCAGAAAACCATCCGGCAGTTCGAGCGAACGCCTGGGGCCGTGGTACCCATCGAGACGGATTCGTCGGCCCTCCAGCAAGCCCTGCAGGACGGCAAAAACATCGTCATCACCACCATCCAAAAGTTCAGCGTCATCGCCGCCGGCATGGAGCGCCTCAAGGGCGCCCGCTTCGCCGTCATCGTCGACGAGGCGCACTCTTCCCAGTCCGGCGAGGGCGCCAAACACCTCAAACAAACCCTCAGCGCCAACCTCGAAACCGCCGAGGCCGAAGATGCCACCGAGGACGACAGCGCCGACGCCACCGAGACCAACACCGAGCGCGAAATCCGCCGCCGCGGGCGCCAGTCCCACATCAGCTACTTCGCCTTCACGGCCACGCCCAAGAACAAGACCCTCGAACTGTTCGGCCGCAAAAACGCCGAGGGCAAGTTTGCCCCCTTCCACACCTACACCATGCGCCAGGCCATCGAGGAGGGCTTCATCCTCGACGTGCTCGCGCAGTACACCACTTACAAACGCTACTTCCGCCTCACGACGGCCGGCGCTAGCGTCGACGGCGTCGAGGAAGCCACGGATCGCGAAGTCGAGCGCGACAAGGCCGGCCGCGTGCTCGTCAACTTCGTCGACCTGAGTCCCCACGCCATCGACGCGAAGGCTAACATCTGCCTCGATCACTTCGTCGCGCACACCGCCCGCGCCATCAAGGGCCGCGGCCGCGCCATGTTCGTCACCCGCAGTCGCCTGCACGCCGTGCGCTACTTCCTCGCCTTTCGGCAAAACATGCGCGACCGACACCTACCGTACGAACCCTTGGTCGCCTTCTCCGGGCACGGTGCGCGACCCGGACACGGGCGCCGAACACACCGAGGCTTCGCTCAACGGGCTGAGCGCCAAAACCAGCATCCAGGACGCCCTCAAGCTCCCGAAGTACCGCCTGCTCGTGGTGGCGAACAAGTTCCAGACCGGGTTCGATGAGCCGCTGCTACACACCATGTACCTCGACAAAAAGCTCGGCAGCGTGGCGGCCGTACAGACGCTCTCGCGGCTCAACCGCACCACCCGCGACAAGACCTCCACCGTCGTGATCGACTTCGCCAACGAGGCCGAGGAGATCCGCGACGCCTTCCAGGAGTACTACCAACAACTCAGCCTCGAGGAGGAGACCGACCCCAACCGCCTCTACGACCTCCAGACGGAACTGCGCGGCTTCGACGTCTACGCCGCGCTCGACGTGCTAGAATTCGCCAACGTGTACTTCAACCCCGCCGTCGCCGACGAGACCTACCAACCGATCCTCGATCGCGTGGTGCAGCAGTGGCGCGGACTCGGCAGTGATGAGGCGCGGGAGGGCTTCCGCAGTGCGCTCCAGAGCTTCGTGCGCCTCTACGCCTACGTCGCGCAACTCATCACCTTCCGCGACGTGCCCCTCGAACAGGAGTACGCCTTCGCGCGCAACCTCGCCCGCAAGCTGCCGCGCCGCGACAACGGCGGCCTCCCGACCGGTATCACCGACCACGTCGACCTCGACAGCTTCCGCCTCCAGCTCACCTACGAGGGCGACCTGCGCCTCGAGCAGGAAAATGCCTACCTCGTAGGCATCGGCGACGTCACCGCCAGCATGCTCCGCGAACCGGACATGGTGCAGCTCTCCGAAATCATCGAGGCCCTCAACGCCCTGCACGGCATCGACCTCACCGAGCGCGACCGCGTCCGCGTCGAGGCCCTCATGCAAGACCTCGTCGACCGCGAAGACCTCGGCGCCGTGATGCGGGGCGACAACTCCGAGGCCTCCAAACAAGAGCGCGTCAACAAGGCCGTCGACGACAGCATCACCGGCACCGTCGACGAGGCCGTCGATCTCTTCAAAAAACTCAGCAGCGATCAGGCCAAACGCCTCCTCCGCAAGGAAGTCTTCCGGATGCTCACGCAGCGCTGGGATAGGGCGGCGTAAAACTGTCAAAAGCGCCTGCACAGCCGCTTCCGCCTTACCTTCGGGATCACTCACTGGGCAATCGATACCTCCATGCAGACCGAAATCATCTTTCTCGCCTCCGAGTCACCAGAGGGCGGCTTCGAAGCCCGAGCCTTGGGCCAATCCATCTTCACCGAGGCCGACACACTCGAAGAGCTACGCGAAATGGTCCGTGACGCCGTGGCCTGTCACTTCGACGATGCTGAGCGTCCGAGCGTCATCCGGCTACATTTCGTGCGCGAGGAAATCCTTGCGGCGTGAGAGTGCCACGCGACCTGAGTGGCGCGGACCTCATTCGCGCTTTAGGCAAACTCGGCTACGAGCAAACCAGACAGCGGGGTAGTCACGTACGCCTCACCCGATCCTCCGCCGACGGCGATAACCACATCACCATACCTCTACACACGCCGCTACGGGTCGGTACGCTCAACTCCATCCTAACGGACGTCGCGACTCACCTCGGCAAGAGCAAAGAGGAGGTAATACGCGGCATTTCTTAAGATGTCATATTCTAAAGCCAGGCGAGACTGTCTAAGGCGCTCAGCGGATCTCCCAGCAGGCCGGAGGTCTGCCTGTGGGCCAGCAAGCACTTCAGTGCTTCTCTCAAACAGTCGCAAACCAATCTCATACCCATGTCCACCCCCACCACCCAGAACACCGCCGCTTTCATCTGGCAGGTCGCCGACGATATCCTCCGCGGCACGTTCAAACGCCACGAGTACGGTGACGTCACCCTCCCGTTCGTCGTCCTCCGTCGCCTCGATTGCGCTTTCGCCAAAACCCGCGACACCTTGCTCGCCGACGTAGCGCGTTTTGGCGAAAGCCTCGACGACGAACAACTCGAGCGCGTCCTGCTCAAGAGCACCGGCGGCCTCGGCTTCTTCAACAAGAGCGGCTACGACCTGGAGCGTCTAGCCAGCGACCCGAACAACATCAAGCTCAACTTCAACGCCTACCTCAACGGCTTCTCGGGCAACGTCCGCGACATCATCGAGAACTTCAAGCTCGAGGCCAAGCTCACCAAACTCGCCAAGAACAAGCTGCTTTTCCGGATGTGCGACAAGTTCACCGAGGTGGACCTGCACCCCGACCGCGTCACCAACCACGAGATGGGCGGCATCTTCGAGGAGCTGCTGCGGAAGTTCTCCGAGATGAGCAACGAGACCGCTGGGGAGCACTACACCCCGCGCGAGGTGATCAAGCTCATGGTCCGGCTCCTGTTCGCCGAGCACGAGGAGGACTTCATCGGCGAGGGTATCATCCGCACGCTCTTCGACCCGGCCTGCGGGACGGGCGGCATGCTCACCATCGGCAAGGAGGCCATCCAACGTATCAACCCGGGCGCCGAGGTCTACCTCTACGGCCAGGAGAGCAACGACCAGACCTACGCGATCGCCAAATCCGACTTCCTCATCACAGGCGAGAACCCGGAGAACGTTGCGTTGGGCAGTAGCCTGAGTGAGGACCAGTTCGGCGACAAGAAGTTCGACTTTATGCTGTCCAATCCGCCCTTCGGCGTGAGCTGGAAAAAGGACAAAGACTACGTCGAGGCCGAGGCCGAGACTTTGGGCGGCCGTTTCGACGCCGGCACTCCACGCATCAACGACGGCAGCTTACTCTTCCTGCAGCACATGCTCCACAAGATGCAGACGCGCGGCAGTCGCATCGCGGTGGTCTTCAACGGCTCGCCGCTGTTCACGGGCAAGGCCGGTTCGGGCGAGTCCGACATCCGGCGGTGGATCATCGAGTCGGACTACCTCGAGGCCATCGTGGCCCTCCCGCAGGAGCTGTTCTACAACACCGGCATCTCGACCTACATCTGGCTGCTCACCAACCGCAAGCCCGCCGCGCGCCGGGGCAAGGTCCAGCTCATCGACGCCTCCGAGCTCTACGAGAAGATGCCCAAGAGCCACGGCAACAAGCGCCGCCGCATCTCCGACACCCAGGTCGAGGAGATCGCTAGGCTCTATACGGCTTTCGCCAAAACCGAGGACAAGCGCGTCCGGCTATTCGACAACGCCGACTTCGGCTACCGCGAGATCCGCGTCGAGCGCCCCGAACTCACCCCCGCAGGCAAGCCCGTCCGCAAGCGCGACGGAACCCTCAAGCCCGACACCAAACGCCGCGACTACGAGCGCATCCCCCTCAACGAAGACATCGACGCCTACTTCGAGCGCGAGGTCGCGCCGCACGTGCCCCACGCCTGGCGCGACGAGACCTACGAACGCGTCGGCTACGAGATCAACTTCACGCGCTACTTCTACGAGTACACACCGCTGAGGCCCGTCGAGGAGATCGTGGCGGAGATCCGGAAGTTGGAGGCGGAGACAGAGGGTCTGCTGGAGCGGGTGTTGGATTTGTGAGGGGTCTCCAAGCACTTCACCATGCGCCGAAGCGCATCACAAATCGCATCTCCGCTCTTTCCACGCTCTAGAATCTGCCCGGTCTTCGCCCTGCCCCCACCCCACGGTGGATAACGCAAGCCGCCACTTATCCCCATCTCCTCCCTATTTTTTGGTAGTGAGACCTTGAGCGTGGTATGTTTCGGCCACTTACAAAACACTGAGGATCAGCAAGTAACCACTTGCATCTTTTCCACAGTGAGTAACTCGCCTGTTGCCCAACCACAATCTCGCCGTATGATCCGTGCCGCCGTCTTGCATCCCGATATCGTGGTGGCGCGTGACCTACAGTTCCAACTCCGCAGTGCGACCGATGTACAGGTAGTGCACGTCTCGCAAGAGCGGCAGCACATGCTCGAGGCCCTCGTCCCTTTAGAGGTGGAGGCCGTGCTGCTCAGTGCGCACTTCGAGGGCGGCGAAAGCTTCCCGGTCTGCCAGGAGGTGCAACTCTACTCGCCGCGGGCGCGGGTGCTCGTCTTCGGCACGATCGAAACCATCGTCCAGGCTCGCCGGATGCTCCACCGTGGGGCGGCCGGTTGCGTCCTCGACGACGACGGTCCGGAACTCCTCCAGGAGGGCGTACGCCTCGCGGGCAGTGGCGGGTGCTACATCTCTACGTCGGCCGCCCAGTACCTCATTGGCCTCCGGCGCGCCTACGACCCCAAACTCGACGAGCAACACCGCCCCAAGCTCAGCAAGCGCGAGAAGCAAGTCACCCGCGCCATCCTCGAAGAGCGGACCACCGCCGAGATCGCCGAACTCCTCAACATCAGCTTCGGTACCGTCGAGACCCACCGCCGCAACATCCTCGCCAAGGTGGGCGCGAGAAATACAGCCGGCCTAGTGCGAAGCTGCTACGAGTTGAGTCTTCTATAACAGCAATAAAAAGGGACGGCTTTCGCCAAAACCTGCCAGGGGTCCTACTACCTTACTGATACAAAAATACCCTGCGGTAACACCAACAACACCTCGCACAACCATTCGTACAGCGGTAGCCCACCACCAACTACACCCTCACCGCTACCTCGCGCCCACTCTCCGCACTCTCGATGATGGCCCGGATAATGGCCACATCGATCTGGCCCTCCCGCCCTGGAGCAAGCACTTCCGTACCCTTCATGATGGCCAGCGCATCGTTGTCCATCTGTAGCGACTGCTGATTAGGCACCGGCGGCCCAAACACCCTCCCGTCGGAGGTCTTGCCCTTCACGCCCTGATAGGGCTGCATCGGCTCCATCTCGTACCAGCCGCGCTCCGCATCGACGTGACAAACGTTGTATTTCTCGACGACGCTGGTGCGCCCCTTGGCCTCAAAGCCACCCGGAAAACGCAAAACGTACTCCGTGGTGAGGTCCACGCCGTTGGCCCGCGACTGTCGATCTTGGTTTGCACGTACTACCGCCTCCGGGATGAGCTGCGTCGCGTAGCGCAGGCCGTTGACGGAGTAGACACCCATGTCGTACAGTGCACCTCCCCCCATGTGCCGCTGCCCCCGCCAGTAGTCGGCCGGCGGACCGCCCACGCCACCGCCGTACCCAGCGTCACTGTGCGCCGCTGTAATCGCGCCATAGGTCCTGTCCTTGGCCACCTGGATGAACTGCTGCGTGTTGGGCTCGTGCAACATCCGATAGCCGATGGTAAGCTGCTTGCCGGCTGCCGCGCAGGCGTCGATGATCTCCTGGCACTCAGCCACCGTCATCGCCATCGGCTTCTCGCACCAGACGTGCTTGCCGGCGCGCGCGGCGCGTACCGAGAACTCTTTGTGCGTCGCCGTAGGCGTGATGACGTAGACCACATCGATCGTGTCGTCCTGCGCGATCTCGTCCATCGTGTCGTAGGTGTAGCAATGCTCATCGCCGATGCCGTACTTCGACTGCCACTCGGGAAGTTTGTCGGGACTGCCGGTAATGAGGCCGCGAAGTTGACAGTGCTCGGTGAGCTGCAGCGCCGGGGCAATCTGGCCTTTGGCGTAGCCGCCGAGCCCTAGGATAGCCACGCCAATCTTGCGGTTGGTGCCGTCGCTGGTTTTGGCGGAAGCCGCATCGTCCGCCGCAGACGGCGTCCCTGCTTTACCGTTCGAACTACCGCAGCCGACGAGGGTAGGCAAAAAGAGCGTACCGGCGGCGGCGGCGGACGTCTGCCGCAAGAAGCGGCGGCGGGAGGACTTTGTCATAGGATGGGGGGTTTACTCCTTTTCGAGTGTACTTCTCCGCAAAACCACCGTCGCTCGGGGTCTCATAGAAGATACTGGTGGGTCGGGTAGTCGCGTCACGCATCAGATCGAGCAAGCCAAGTAGAACGAAGACAGCAGAAAGGTATCGCTGAACGCACATAAAAGCTAAGATATCACGGAGGTGCCATCGAACAACTCCTCCTGTAGCTCCGCCATCTCCCGGTCGCGACCGACGCCGAGGGCGGCAGCCAACTGTCCATCTTGGTAGTAGTAGGCGATGAAGGGGCCGTCTTCGGGACTTCCGTCAAAACGCACTTCGTCTGTCTTGTCGTGGTGACCGACGTAGCGGAGTTTGCGGCCCCAGTGCTCGGTCCAGAAGAAGGGGATGCTACGGAAGGGGCGCTCGACACCGGCCATGTTGTACCCGGCCACGAGGCCTTGCTGCTGTGCGACGCGCCAGTGCTCGATGCGGACCGACTTTTCGAGTGGCCCCTGCGGCAGGCGCGCAATGTCGCCGGCGCACCAGATATCGTGCCCGAGGTAGCCGTGGATGTCGAGGTCGAAGCCGCCGTCTTCGCTGGCGAGGTCGCTGAGGAGACCGACGTTGGGCGTAACGCCAATCCCGAGGACGACCACGTGGGCCGGGAGCCGACGGCCGTCCTCGAGTTCGACGGAAGCAACGCTCCCGCCGGAGGCAACACCCGCGGCGATCACGTTGCTATCGTTAGCGGCTTCGGCATCGACGGGAGACTCGTGGTGAAAGGCCACTACCCTTTGCTGCATGGCGAACTCGACGCCCTTCTCCTCGTGCCAGTGCTGGATGGTCTTGCCGACGCGGACGCCCAAGGTTTTGCCGAAAGGCACCTCCTCTGGAGCGACAACCGTAACGTCGAGACCCTCGGCGCGCAGGACTCCGGCCACCTCCATGCCGATGAAACTCGCCCCCACCACAACGGCCGTCCGGGCCCCCTCGAGCGAATCGAGCAGCGCACGGGCGTCGTTGAGCGTACGCAGCGTGTGAATGCCACCTAGTTGCGCGCCGGGGATAGACGGACGGCGCGGGGTAGAGCCGGTCGCGACACAGAGCTTGCTGTAGGTCACCGTATTGCCGTCCTCGAGGTGGATGGTGTTGGTGGTGTGGTCGACGCGGGTCGCCTTGGTCGCCAGGCGCACGTCGATGTCGTGGACGCGGTAAAAGTCGGCGGGCCTGAGCGGCAAAACCTTGGCCGTCTTGGTCTTGGCTAGGAAGCCTTTCGAGAGTTGGGTACGATCGTAGGGGAGTTGGTCGTCGGCACTCAGCAATACGATCCGGCCTTCGTAGCCAGCCTCGCGGAGACCCTCGGCGCAGCGCTGCCCGGCCGCGCCACCGCCGATGATCACGTAGGGGGCACCGACGTCGCGGCGCCCGCCACTCGCCATGGGGTTAAGAGTCTCGCCATCGCCGACGCCATGCTCCGGGAGCGTGACGTGGTACTGGCCGTCGCGATGCTCGATGGGGTAGGTCGCGAGGGCGTTGCAACCCGGGGCCTCGAGGTGCTGTCCGGTGCGCGCGTCAAAGCAGGCGTGGTGCCACGGACACACGAGCCGGTGTCCGCTGAGGGCCCCCTCGACGAGCGGGGCACCGTAGTGCGTACACTTCGGGTGGAGCGCGTGGTACTCGCCATCAACACAGGTGATGAGTACGTCGGTACCGTCGAGAGTGACGGTGGCCATCTTGCCGTTGGCGGGGAGGTGGGCCGTAGATAGGGGGAAGGTGGGCATACGTCGGTAGATCGGCCGGGTTGGGTGATTGTTCAGGCGGGCGGAGCAAAAGTTGACGCTCGTGGGCAGTCGATAGCACATCAATTTAGGCCGTTTCTTCACCCCCGATGCCCCACCCCCCGCGCCGCTGGTACGACTACCTTCCTCACCCCGTCGTCATGCTGCTCGGCATCCTTACCGCGGTAGCCCTCCTCAGCTACCTGTTGCCCGCAGGCACCTTCGAACGCGTCGTGACGGACGGACGCAGTCGGGTGGTGCCGGGCACGTACCAGGTGGTGGCCTCGACGCCGGTCACGCTGCTGGGCCTGCTACGCGCCTTACCGCGGGGCTTTGCGGCGGCAGCACCGGTGGTATACGTTATTCTCGCCAGCGGCATCATGTTCGGGGCGCTGGAGCGGACGCGCGCCATCGAGAACAGCGTAGGGAGTCTAGTGCGGCGCGTAGGCACGGGCGGGCGCACGGGCGTCATCGTCGGGGCCACCTTTCTGTTCGGGATGCTCGGGGTCTTCGTCGGCTACGAGAACAATATCGCCATGGTGCCGATCGCGGCCGTACTGACGCTCGCCATCGGGGGCGACTTGATTCTCGCCGCGGGCATCAGCGTCGGAGCGATCACCGTAGGTTTTGGCGTAAGCCCCTTCAATCCATACACCGTAGGTATTGGGCATCAGATAGCGGGACTGCCGATCTTCTCGGGTTGGGGCCTGCGACTAGGGCTGTGCCTGGCGGCCTTGGGCTTGCTGGCGGCATACAACGTGCGGTATTACAGGCGCCTTTCGGCAAAACCCGAGACAACGCTCGCGGCGGGGCTCGACACGAGTGGCTTCGCGCTGACGCATGCGCTGGACAGCTACCGGATGAGTGGCTCCGACTGGGCGGTACTGGGAAGTTTTGCCGGCGGGCTGGCGGTAATGCTGTACGGGGTGTTTATGCACCACTGGTTCTTGGACGAGATCTCGGCGGTCTTTATAGGCGTGGCGCTGGTGGTCGGACTCGTCGGTCGCCTATCCCCGACTCAGCAAGCCGAGCAGGCGCTGGCCTCGGTGGCGCTGGTGGCACCGGGGGCTTTCTTGGTCGGGCTCGCCAATGCGGTACGCATCGTCATGGAGGAAGGCCAGATCGGAGATACGATCACCTACGGGCTGGCGCGTGCGCTGGAAGGTTTGCCGACGGTACTCGGGGCCATTGGTATGGTCGGGGCACAGTCGGTGACCAACTTCTTGATTCCGTCGGGCTCGGGACAGGCGCTCGCCACGCTGCCCGTCATGATCCCGCTCGGGGATTTGATCGGCGTGTCGCGGCAGGTGACGGTGCTGGCCTTTCAGTTGGGGGACGGGATCACGAATCTGGCGAATCCGACGCTCGGTGGTTTGGTGGCTATGCTGGCCCTGTGTCGGGTGCCCTTTGATCGGTGGTTACGGTTCGTGCTGCCGTACTTAGGGCT
Organism: Lewinellaceae bacterium; assembly: GCA_963837005.1. Lineage (GTDB taxonomy): Bacteria > Bacteroidota > Bacteroidia > Chitinophagales > Saprospiraceae > CALDTK01. The sequence goes on along the minus strand of CAWIMC010000013.1, from coordinate 646,833 downwards.
GCTTTTTTTAGTGGGGATGGCGGTGCTGGTGGGGGCTGTGGTAGGAGGGTATGCTTAAGTTCTCATTTCTCAGTTTCGAGTTCTCAGTTGGCTGCCGCGGGGGTCGGGTCGCGGCGGACCTTGCGTCGCTTGCGTCTCGAGTGCGCCCCTTACGTGCTCGTCCTCTACACACGCCTCAAAGTCCTTCCTCAACAGCGCCAACTTTGGACGGATGTACCGCTCGCAAAACGGGGCCTCCGGCTGTCGCAGGTAATAATCTTGGTACCGTTCCGAGTTTTGCCGAAAGGCACCAAAACGGACGACCTCAGTGATGATAGGCGCGTCAAAGTCTACCTGTGCAACCTTAATTATCTCTCGCACTTCCTCCATTTGGCTTCCGCCAAAACAGTACACCGCCGAGCGATACTTCTCCCGTAACGCATGCGTGGATGTACAACTATGCGTATGCAAATGCACCTCTACCAAGACACTTAGCGGAATGACCTTGGCATCGAAGTCGATGAGCACTGCTTCCGCAAAACGCCCCGGCTCGTCGATACTACTCGTCCACCCCTGGTCCACCCGCGTCACCCCGCGCAACTGCTGAAACACCGCCTCCGTACACCAGTGACACCCGCCGCCAACAGCTATTTTACGCATTTGCCTCACCCCGAGCAAACGCCAGACCCAGACTTTCAGTTGGTCAGAAGAAACCCCCTACCATGAGCGACAAAGAGAAAGAAGAAGTCTACCAGGAGTTTAAGGACAAGGTCAACATGGCCCCCTCCGAAATAGAGGACTGGCTCGACACCGACGAGAGCCAAGTCCGTCGGCCAGGACTCCGGCGACGGCGAGTCCATCGGCCACAAGTCCGGCGAGAAGATCATCGAGATCAAGCGCACCAAAAAGGCCGACCTCACCGACGAGCAGTACGAGCACATGCAGAAAGTCAACAGCTACATCGCCCGCCACTCCGCGCAGAAGCCGAAGGAGGTCGAGGGCTCCAACTGGCTGTACAGTCTGAAGAACTGGGGGCACGACCCGGAGAAGTAAATTTAGGGCGCGCGCTGTGCTTGCTAGATGGGCGGCCTTCGGTCTAGATGGGTGGCCTTTGGCCTAGTTGGGCGGCCTGCGGCCTGGTTGGGCGGCCTGCGGCCTAGTTGGGCGGCCTTCGGCCTAGTTGGGCGGCCTTCGGCCTAATTGGGCGGCCTTCGGCCTAATTGGGCGGCCTTCGGCCTAGTTGGGCGACCTTCGGCCTAGTTGGGCTGTACTATCGACTCGTGCAACGTCCTCACGGCACGATGGTAGCGCCCAATTAGCGAAGCGCCCAATTAGCGTAGCGCCCAACTAGCGTAGCGCCCATCTAGCGTAGCGCCCAAATTAGCAAAGCGCCCTGTATTTTCACATACAATTTGTGTTATTTTCGCCCGCCTCAACATGGGTGGGCCGCGGGAGTTAGTACTCCTGTAGGTGCGCCCCCGGTAGGCTCACCGCATCCCCGCTGCACAGACACTATGCCCAACACCTCCACCGCCCCGGCCCCGGCCCCCGTGTTCGACCTCGACGAGATAGACCTCGACCTCCTCAACTACACCGACGTCGACCAGCTCCCGGTGCAGTCGGACGAGTACATCGAGGTGGTCGGCGCCTCGGAGCACAACCTGCGCAACGTCTCCATCAAGATCCCGCGCGACCAGCTCGTCGTCATCACGGGCATCTCCGGCAGCGGCAAGTCGTCGCTCGCCTTCGACACCATCTACGCCGAGGGCCAGCGCCGCTACATGGAGACCTTCGCGAGCTACGCGCGGCAGTTCATGGGCAACATGGAGCGCCCCGATGTCGAGAAGATCGACGGCCTGAGCCCGGTCATCTCCATCGAGCAAAAGACCACCTCCAAGAACCCCCGCTCCACCGTCGGGACCGTCACCGAGATCTACGACTTCCTGCGCCTCCTCTACGCGCGGGCCGGCGATGCGTACAGCTACGAGTCCGGCGAGCGGATGGTGCGCTACTCGGAGGAGCAGATTCTGGAGACGGTGCTCGGGGCTTACGACGGGCAAAAGGTGACGCTCCTGGCGCCCCTCGTGCGCGGGCGCAAGGGCCACTACCGCGAGCTGTTCGAGCAGATGCGCAAGCAGGGCTACACCAAGGTCCGCATCGACGGCGAGGTCACCGACCTCGTCCCGGGCCTCCAGGCGGATCGCTACAAGGTGCACGACATCGAGCTGGTGGTGGACCGCATCGTAGCCGGCGAAAAACGGCGCGACCGCCTCACGCAGAGCCTCCAGACCGCCATGCAGATGGGCGAGGGACTGGTCTTCGTGGAGGTGGTCGAGACCGGCGAAATCTTCCCTTTCTCCAAGGCGCTGATGGACCCCAAAACGGGACTCAGCTACGAGGAGCCGAGCCCCAACAGCTTCTCCTTCAACTCGCCCTACGGCATGTGCCCGACCTGCCGCGGCCTGGGCGTCGTGAGCCAGGCCGACGAAGGCAAGATCGTCCCCGACCGCACCCTCAGCATCGCGAAAGGCGGCCTCGCGCCCGTCGGCGAGAAGAAGTCCAACTACACCTTCCGCCAGCTAAACGCCATCGCGAAGCACTACAAGTTCACGCTCAACACCCCGATCGAGAAGATCCCGGAGCGCGGCCTCAAGACCATCCTCTACGGCGGCGATCGCACCATCAAGATGCCGACCTCCAACGGCTACGACGCCGGCTACACCCTCAACGAGGAGGGGCTCACGGGCATGCTGCTGCGCTACTACAACGACACGTCGAGCGAGCGCCTCCGGCTCTGGGCCGAGGACTACATGACCTCCGACACCTGCCCCGACTGCACCGGCTACCGCCTCCGCAAGGAGAGCCTCCACTTCAAGGTCGACGGCAAGCACATCGGCGAGCTCACGCAGATGGACACCACCGAGCTGGAGGCCTGGCTCGAGGACATCGAGTCGCGCCTCTCCGAGCGACAACTGCTCATCGCCGGTGAGGTCCTCAAGGAGATCCGCTACCGCCTCGGCTTCCTGGTGCACGTCGGGCTCACGTACCTCTCGCTGGATCGGAGTTCGACGACGCTCTCCGGCGGGGAGTCGCAGCGCATCCGCCTCGCGACGCAGATCGGGTCGCAGCTCACGGGCATCACCTACATCCTCGACGAGCCCAGCATCGGCCTCCACCAGCGCGACAACCAGAAGCTGATCGAGGCCCTACGCCAGCTCAAGGACATCGGCAACACCGTGCTGGTGGTCGAGCACGACAAGGACATCATGCTGGCCTCGGACTACCTTATCGACTTGGGGCCTGGCGCCGGCACTCACGGCGGGGAAGTGATGGCGGCGGGGGTGCCGAGTGAGTTTCTGAGGAAAGAAAGTTCTCAGTTCTCAGTTGAAAGTTCTCAGTCGGCTGCCGCGGGGGCTTTCGCCAAAACGAATGGTAAGAAGGGTGAGGAGGCTTCCGCCAAAACCGGCGCGCGGCTTCCGGTCTCCGTGCCGGGCGCGCCGTCCAATGAAGCTTCCGCCAAAACGAGCAACGGTAGCAAGCACGCAGGCACGGCCATTCAACCTTCACAATTCAACCTTCAACCTTTAAGAGGCATCACCGCCGAATACCTCCGCGGCGAACGCCAAATCAAACTCCCCGACCACCGCCGCAAGGGCAACGGCAAAACCCTCAAAGTCTCGGGCGCCACCGGCCACAACCTCAAGAACGTCTCCATCAATCTGCCGCTCGGCACCTTCATCTGCGTGACGGGCGTGAGCGGCTCGGGCAAGTCGAGCCTCATCAACGAGACGCTGTATCCCGTCCTGCGCGAGCACTTCTACCGCAGCCTCCAACGACCGCTGCCGCACAAGAAAGTCACGGGCCTGGAGCACCTCGACAAGGTCATCGAGATCGACCAGAGCCCCATCGGGCGGACGCCGCGCTCCAATCCGGCGACGTATACGGGCGTCTTCACCGACATCCGGGCCATGTTCGCGAACCTGCCCGAGGCGAAGATCCGCGGCTACAAGACGGGTCGCTTCAGCTTCAACGTCGAGGGCGGGCGCTGCGAGGAGTGCAAGGGCTCCGGGATCAAGACCATCGAGATGAACTTCCTGCCCGACGTCCAGGTCGAGTGCGAGAAGTGCCAGGGGCGTCGCTACAACCGCGAGACCCTCGAGATCCTCTACAAGGGCAAGTCCATCAACGACGTGCTCAACATGACCGTCGAAGACGCGGCATCCTTCTTCGAGCACATCCCCAAAATCTCCCGCCGCATGCGTACCCTGGCCGACGTGGGCCTCGGCTACATCACCCTCGGCCAGCAGGCCACGACCCTCTCCGGCGGCGAAGCCCAACGCGTCAAGCTCGCCGAAGAACTCTCCAAGCGCGACACCGGCAACACCATCTACATCCTCGACGAGCCGACCACTGGCCTGCACTTCGAGGACATCCGACACCTGCTGGCCGTCCTCGATCGCCTCGTGGTCAAGGGCAACACCGTCGTCGTCATCGAGCACTCGATGGACGTCATCAAGATGGCCGACTACATCGTCGACGTCGGTCCGGAGGGCGGCTCCGGCGGCGGCACCATCGTGGCCGCCGGCACCCCCGAAGAGGTCGCCGAGGTGGCCGCGAGCCACACCGGCCGCTTCCTCCGCTCCGAACTCGGCCTCGAGCGCCGCGACGCCGACGAGGAGGCCCTCGCCGCCATCGCCCCGACGGCCAAGACCAAAGCCGAGCGCAAAGCTTCCACCCAGCGCCAGAAAGCCGCCCCCAAAGCCCCCCGCGCCCCGAGCGAGTGGGAGAAGGACGACGCCGCGAAGAGCGAGGCCGTGGCACAGAAAGTTTTGGCGGCGGCCCCAAAGACAGAGGCAAGGCTTAAAGCTGCTGCGAACAAGGTGAAGCAGGAAGCATCAGCCCCCAAACCAAACAGGCTAGACGAAGCCGCGTCTGGAGCAGAGGCACCAAAGCCTAAAGAGTCAAAAAAGCAGAAGGCCCCCAGGCTCAAGGAAAAGGCCTTACCGAAAGCCAAAGCCGTAAAAGCTACTGCCACGAAGGCTACTGCTACCCTGCCCAAACCGAAGAAAGCCACCCCCAAAGCCGTAGCCAAAGCCATAAACGTCCCCGTAGAGCCAAAGCCAAAGGAAGCCACGACAAAGGTGAAAGTCACAAAAGCCAAGACCGCATCGTCCACGCCGAAAGAGGTCGGGCCGAAGGCCAAGGCCCCAAAAGCAAAAGCCCCCAAGTCCAAGCCCAAAAAATAAGCCCAACGCTCCAGACTGCCGCCGGGGACGAGTTCTGTAGCCCGCCGGGTACGGGAAGAAGCAACCCGCCCCTGGTGGCAGCCCGGAGCACCTACTCCTACTCCATCACTGGCACCGCTACACTCCGCCCGTCGGCGAGCCGGAGCACTTTACAGTACAGAAAGCCCCGCCCCGCTACCGCCGCCGGCCGATCGAGAGTAAGTACCTCCTCCGCCCGCGCCATGTACCGCCGCTGTACGCCCACCGTACGTCCGAGTACGTCGAGCCACGTAACCTCTACTTCGCCAGCCTCACTAATGAAGCTACCGAGATCAAGGTATACCCTTTCCCCTTGCATCGGATTTGGATAGACCCGTAAACCGTAACGCCCAGCCTTTTCGGCCAACTCTCGGATACTGCTTACGAGCAGATCACAACTCATCGTGTCGATCCGCTTGGCACGGACTTGCTCGAAGAGGCGACGGTGGCCCTGGTTGTTGAGGTGGATGCCGTCGCCTGAGCCGAGAGAGTCAATCTGGAAGCCGTTCGGTTGACCGATCGGGTTGAAGAAGTCAATGGCAAAGTCTCCGTACTGCGCGAAGATGGAGTCCCGCACTTCGATCAGGTTCTGGCGCTGCGCCTCGTTGTTGAAATTGCGTGGCTGCGTCGTCGAGATATACATCCGAGCGCCGTTTGCACGCCCTACTGAGTCCACGATAGCGAAATTGCGCAACTGTGTCCCAACCGAGAAGAACCGCGACGCATCGTTGGACGGCATCGCGATGATGATCGCGAAAGGCTTCTCCTTGAGTGCCGCTGTGATGTTGCGCATCGTATCCACGGCGATGCCTACGCCATTGCCCCTCGTCGAACCGTTGGGCAGCATGTGAAACGTCGTGTAACCACCGCGCGCGATGTTGACGACGCGATACTTGGTGTTGTCGCCAGCGATATCCTGAGCGAAGCGATTGGCCCACGAACTGTCGATCGGATTGGCACCTACCCCTTGGGCCGATGACGAACCCACAATGACGATGGTGCAGGTCGTGGTATCGGTGGTGATGGTAAAGACTGCATTGCTCGTGTCGGCTATGCTTCCCTCGGAGATGCGCACCAGACCTCGCATCGTCGCTGCATCCGGGATCGTCCACGCGTAGCGGCCACTGAGAGCGTCGACGGTATCAATCGGTACGTAAGTCGCCCCGGAGTCGGCTGAGTACGCCAGCGCCACGCGCTTCACGTTGCGGCTGTCCCACTTGATGTCGAAGGTCTTGCCGACCTGTAGCTCCTCGCCACCGTTCGGATCGAGGAGCGTGATCTCGCGGGCTCCTGCGGGCGCTTGCTGTGGGTAGGTGAGCAAGAGGGCGTTGAGGTAGTAGAATTTTTGGTCCGTCTCGTTGTTGGCACCTGCCGAAACCGTCACGCGGATCCGCCCCTGAGCATCGGGTCGCATCCGGGCCGAGCCGACCTCGTCGTCGTTGCTCGCGGCGTTGACGAACGCCGAGTCCACGCGGGCCCCACTAAAGTCAAAGCGGACCTCGCGATTGTTGGTCGCCACACGCGTGGCCAGCATCGCGACGGTGTATTCGATGGCCGGATCGAGACCGGTAAGCTCTACCGCACCCGTCGGCTCTACTCGTCCCCCAAAGGGAGTCGTGTTGCCGAAGAAGCTGTCGCCGGTAGCGGATGCCGGAATCCCAATCGATGGGTTCGGATTGATGCTACCGGTGGTGTTGATGTTGTTGAACGAGTCCACGACCGCGATCCCGTAGCCGGTCGCGAAGCCACGGGCGTTGGTGAGTTCGTCGACGCGGCCGTCGGCGGGGTTCGTGATGTTATTAGCCGGAGCGGGCGTGAGACTGGCCGTAGAGCCAAAGTCAACCAGCACCGAGTCTAGTCCAGACTGCGTCGGGTCGGTAGACACCGTCATCGCGCCGAGGTAGTAAAATTTAGAGCCGTTGCTGTTGTTCGGTCCCGCGGAGGCGATCACGCGGATGGTACCTGAGCTTGTAGGTTTTAGCGACACCTCCCCGATCCTGTCTGTATTCGAGGCCCCGTCCACGAAGGTGCTGTCCTTGGTTGCTCCAGTCACGAGGTACTTCGCTTCCCGGTTGTCGGTAGCTGCCCGTGAGCCGAACAGGCGCACGCTGTAGGTGAGGTCTGGGTTGAGTCCAGATAATTCGACGCCGCCTGTCGGCTGTACTTGGCCGCCAAAGGGCGTCGTGTTACCGAAGAAGCTGTCACCCGTAGCCGTATTAGGTAGCCCGAGCGCAGGGGCCGGCATCTGCGTGCCGTTTGTATTGACGTTGTTAAACGAATCAACGAGGGTCAGCTTGACAGCCGTCATGCGGCCCTCCTCGTCCATCAGCGCGTAGGTGCTGTCTTTGCGGGCATCCGTGACGTTGTTCCAGGGCAGCGGCGAGAGCACCGTCCCAAAGTCGACCAAGAAGGTGTCGGCCGGTGTCGTCACCACCACAGGCACCTCTTGCTCGTCGTAGCTCATGCGCAAGGCACCGATGAAGTAAAATTTGGTAGAGTTGTCGTTGTTCGGCCCCGGACTTGCGGTCAGGGTGATCGTGCTGTCCGCAGTTGGTTTTAGCGAAAGCGTCACCACTCGGTCCGCATTGTCGGTCGCGTTGAGGTTAGCGCTGTCGACCGTCATGCCGCGCAAGACGTACTTGGCCTCCCGGATGTCGGTGGCGCCGGTACGCGAGGCAAAGACCGTGAAGGTGTAGGTGAGCGCCGGGTTGAGTTTGCGGATTTCGAAAGCCCCCGTCGGCTCACTGACGCCTCCGAAGACGCCGACATTCCCGAAAAAGCTATCGCCAGTAGCCGTTCCCGCCAAGCCGACCGCCGCCGCTGGAGTCTGCGACCCGCCCGTGTTGACGCCGTTGAAGATGTCGGTCATCACGAACTCGTAGCCCGTCTGGTTGCCGTCCGTATTCGCGAGGGCGAAGGGGTCCTGCGCACGGGCACTCGTGATGTTGTTGTACGGTGCTGGCGACGCGACGGTCCCGAAGTCGATCAGGACGGTATCGCGATTTTGGGCTGTTGCCAAAACGGTTACGCTTCCGCAAAACAGGAGAATCAGGAGTCGTAGTGACATTTTCATACAGTCGATTTGGAGGTGTGGGCTGGCCGCCAAACTATAGCATAGTTATTACTGACCGGTACGACGATATGGCCATGGCGTAGTGAACGTGAGGTCACGAAGCCACTGATTCCGGCCGTTGGGTACCCTCGGCAGGGCAAGCCGAGAGGACTAGTGTGCATCCCACGCCTGGATATCGTCGGTGAAGCCGTTCCGACCGAGGGGCAGTAAATGGAGTATTGACGCAACCTGCCCAACCGTTAAGCCAAGTCGACCGCTTGTCAAATGCAGTCGCAGGCGCGAGATCTGGTGGTCACCTTCGGCAACACATTCAACCATCCAGATAATGAAAACACCGCTCTTTACCACCGTGGCCATAGTGCTACTCCTCTCCGTAGCCGCCACTACAGCTGGCGCGCAAGCCTACAAAAACGCCGTCGGCCTTCGTCTTGGCTACCCCTGGGCCGTAAGCTACAAGCACAACATCTCCGAGGCCGGAGCCGTCGAGGTCTACGGCGGGGCGCGCTTCAATACCTTCTTCCGCTGGTACACCATCTCAGCCGCCTACCAGCAGCACTACCCCCTCAACCTCGACGGTGGGCTCTCCTCTTTGCGGTGGTACTGGGGTGCCGGCGCGAGCGCCTACTTCTGGAGTTTCAAGGACAACCTCTTCGGTGGCATTCTCGGGGAAGACGATTTCTCATCGACGACGCTAGGGGTCAACGGCTACCTCGGACTCGAGCTTCCGCTGGATGAGATTCCGCTCGTCATCACAGTAGACTGGGTCCCAACGCTCTTCGTCGGCAACGGATACACGTCTGGCGTCCAGGCGGGCTACGGCGGCATTGGCGTTAGGTACATCCTCGGCAGATAGCATCGTGGTGAGTGCCGTTGGCTAGCCGCCCAAGCCGGCGATCGCCTCCCGGACCTCGGTCATCGTCGCAGGAGCGTAGACCAGACGCTGCCGGGCTTTCTGATCGCGAGTCGGGATGGCCGTCTGCTGCGCGAGTCGGATCCCTTCCGGTGTCACGGCGAGGCCAATGATCTGTACGGGGGCTCGACCTTGGTACGTCGCGGCCGCCGCGGTGTAAGGCTGGTAATAGTCCACCGTGCCCGCGCTGGCATTTGAAAAGTACACCCCCGCCGGAAGACTCGTCTCTACCAGTAGCTGGAACTCTCCCGGCGGGATAGGATGGTCGCAGTTGTGCCACTGTGGCGTGGCGGTACGGATCTCGAAGTTGTACGACCCCGCAATCTCGTCGTTGACCTCGTCCAGTGCCTCGCGAGCAGCCATGTGGTGGACGTTCTGTATCTCCCTGTAGAGCGTGTTGATTCGATCGTGGAGTTGTACAACGCGAGCGGCCGCCAGAGTGTAGCCGTACTCCGCGAGCAAGAGCTTCTCGTGGTACTTCACTGAGAGGTTGGCCGTATCACTGGCAATACGTTGGTCGCCGCCATCTGTATCGTAGGCTTTCGCCAAAACAGCCCAGGGCGAAGCAGGCAGCTGTGAAGAGAGTTCCGCAGCGCGGATCACGGCCTCGAGTCGCCGCCCGGTAAAGTCGAGGTCTGGCTTCGCTACGTCCTCGCGCCAGTAGTCAAACTTGCGCATTACGCTGCGCTCGTGACTCTCGCGGAGGTAGTCTTTGGCCTGTTGGACCCGCAGCACGAGCACACTATCGTGGCGACTGGCGTGCGCCTGTCTGCGCTGCGGCTCCTCTGCGTCGAAGGCGATCAACGACGCCTCCCAGCGGCGGATACGCTCCTCGTAGTCGGGCTGCTTATCGCGGTGGTTCATCGAGTCTATCGCGTAGCGTTCGTCGGTCTCGCGCTGTAGGGCCGTCCTCGTCCGCAGGCCCTGGCCTCGCGTCACCTCCTTGCGCACTGGAGCAGTTGGGACGTGTGGCCGCAGAGGTCGTCCAAAGAGTGGATCGTATGGCGAGGGTAAGGACGAGAAGGTCGGAAAGCGCACGTTCCGATCGGCCATTCCCGCCGGAAAGCGGATCGTGTTGAGCAGACTGTCTCGTTCGCTCGAGAGTGCCTTGATCCGCGCGAGGCGCTTCTGCACGACTGGGTTCACGTCGGGGGCCGCGAGGTCGACGGTGAGTTCGGGGACCGTCGAGCCTCGGGTCTCGCTGGCGAGCGTCCAGTCCATCGCCCCGTCACTGCTTCGGCCCCCGAGGTAGAGACGCATGGCGGCATCGGGCTTGGCGGTCGGCATCTCTACCGCCAGGGCGGCACCATCACGGAGGCGAAGTTCTCGACCTTCGTTAAAGCCTGTGACACGCACCATGCCGCCGGTCTGCAATCGTCCGCTCGCGCCGTTGGTGTGGAGGCGGTGCGCCACCATCGAACTGGGTTTGGTGGCCTCCTCGATACGAATGTCGACAGTGGCACCCGTGGGCAACTCTACGCCATCGGCGCGGACGAAGGCCCGGGCGGGGATGGTGACGCGGACGCCCTCCCGTCCTACGACTCGGCCACCCGAGTCGTGTGCGAGCGACTGCTCGGTGCGGTAGTCCTCCGCCAGGAGATCGTAGAGGCGCGTTACGTCGGTGACGCGCTCAGTGGTGAGGCGGATTTCGACGCGGCGATTGCTGGCGTGCGCGGTTTCGTCGTCGGTGCGTTGCAGAGGGCGGCTTTCGCCAAAACTCGCCACCCCAATCCTGTCCGTGTGTACTCCCAGTTCTAGGAGGGCAGTCTGGACGGCGGCCACACGTTTTGCCGAAAGGCGACTGTTGTAGGACGCGTCCCCCCGGACGTCGGTGTGTCCCGTCAGGGAGAAGTGGTAGTCGTCGGCGGCACCGGCCTCTGCGGCGAGCCCGGTGAGGAGGTCACGTCCATACGCATCGAGTGTGGCGGCGTCTAGGTCGAAAGCTACGGTCCGGGAGACGGTCTCCAGGTTTTGTGCGAAGGCACCGGCAGTGCCCAGCAGCACAGCCGTAAGCAATAACGCGAACGGTTTTGAGGCGGATTGAACCTGCATATGAATCGTTAATAGCGACTAAGATGCACGTAACTCGCAGATGGGTGTTTTAGTGTGTCTACCGCGCTTTGTACAGCCTGAGCGCCAGTTCCGGCTCATTGGTCGTAATCGCGTCGAAGCCCTCGCCGATGAGCCACTTTAGGTCCTCCTCGCTGTTGACGGTCCAGGCGTTGAGCGTGAGGCCGAGTTGCTTGGCGTCCGTGATGTACTCGGGGTGCTTGCGGAAGACTGAGAAGTGGTAGTCCATCCCGCCGAGCCCATCGGCGTGAATCTCGGCGGGGGCTTTGTTGCCTTCGAGGTACTCGATGTGGGCGTCGGCATCCTGCTCGAGGATCTCCAGACAGATGTTGTAGCCGAAGCTGATGTACATGGTGCGCGGGCGGGCGCCGGTAGCCTCGACGAGGGCTACGGTGCGGCGGGCGATCTCCTCGCCGCGCGCGGGACTGATGCCGGAGGGCTTGATCTCGCAGACGAGCCGCGTGGATGGGTTCTGGCGCAAGCCCTCCTGAAGGTAGGTACGCAGGGTGGGCATCGTCTCACCATTGGAGAGCTTCGTAGCGGTCAGCTGGGCGTAGGTACTTTCTTCGATTTGGAGGCCGTGATGCGTAGCATCGTGGTTGACGACGAGGGTGTCGTCGGCCGTCATCCACACGTCGAACTCAGCACCTGTGCAGCCGAGGTCGATGGCGTGGCGCAGGGCCGCGATGGAGTTCTCCGGAAAGCCTTTGGCCTTCCAGGCCCCGCGGTGGGCCACGACGGGGTTAGGGGCGAAGGTCATGGCGGGAGAGGGAGGGTTAGGGGTCTGGACTAGGCGCGACTGGACGCAGCTTGCCACGGCGAGGGCGATCGTGACAAGGGCGGTAAGCTGGAAGGGCTTCATCGGGTAAAGATTGAGCTTTTGCCGCGCCCGTCGTGTAGGTGCCTTTATCCCCTGCGTGCCCTAGTGTCTGTCAAAACCGCTCGGCGAAGTCGCGTCGGCGGATAGCTTCACCCTCGGGGCCGCGCTCGTACTCAGCCGCCATCAACAGGTCCCGGTAGTCCTTTACGGCCAGCTCAATAGCGCCGTCGAGTTTGGCGAGGTCACCACCTGCGAGCCACAGTATCCCGCGGGTGATGCGCGGCTGCCGCACGGAGGGCGTCTCCCCGATCACCTCCTGTAGTTCCCGAAAAGCAAGGGCCGCTCGCTGTCCGAAGTCGGCGTCGATGCGTGCGACCACATCGGCGGGGTAGCGGTGGAGGTTGACGCTGTCGGGGTGGATGCCTTGCGGGAGGGCGAGGGCTTCATTCTCGACGGTAGTCACGATACCTCGCGCCACTTTCACGCCGCCGACCTCCCCGTCGAAGACCATCTCGGGGCGGAGGCGCCCGGCGAAGAAGTTCTGCGCCAGCATCCGTACCTCTACCACCCCCTTTGCGCCCTTCATGGTGAGTTCGGCCCGCGTCAGTATCTCTGGGTACTCGCGGAAAGTAAGCGCCATGGCGAGGGGTGTGGCCGGGCGGGTTTTGGCGAAAGCCGAAGTCAGGCGCAGCTCGGCCTTAAAGTCATAGGACATACGATGGAGTAACAGCGCGGCACCTCTGCTGGATCGAAGCGCGTGGCTGCATTACCCCTCGTGTCCATGTCCGTCGATGTAGTCGCACGCATTGTCGGCAGTGCTGAGCACCTCCCCGAGGAGGAGGGTTTGGCCGGTGACCATCAGGAACTCACCGCTGCGCGATAGTGGTACTCCTAAGGGTGTGTACTACAAATCTCCACTCTGGGAGCATGTCGAGATAGGCGTCTGCGGAGGGGCCTGGCACGTGTTTTCCTTGATTTTCGAGGCCGCTACTCAAACCCAATCGCTCCCAAATTTCCATGACTCACCGCCACAGCCTCTAGCGGCGTCTGTCCACCGAAGGTCATGTCCTGCTCGACGAGGTAGAACTCCATACCGGACTTCTTCTTAGCGGTCAGGATGCGCTCGAAGTCGATGCTGCCCGTGCCGACCGGCGCGAAGCGGCCCTCGGCGTCCATGTCCTTGACGTGCCAGGCCTTCCAGCGGCCGGGGTACTTGTCGAAGTACGCCACTGGGTCGGCCCCGGCCTTCGTCACCCAGAAGAGGTCCATCTGGAAGTTGAGGGTCTTCGGGTCGGAGTTCTCCAGAAAGTAGTCGATCGCCACGACACCCTCCTCGTTGGGCGTAAACTCGAAGTCGTGGTTGTGGTACAGGGCCTTGAGGCCACTGGCGGCACACTTTGCGGCAATCATGTTGATGTTGGCCATGACGGTCTCAATCGGTTGGTTCATGCCCATGGTCCGGGTCTCCATGTCGACCGTGAAGGCCTTCATCGGCGGCACAGGGATGACGAAGTACTCGAAGCCCGCTGCTTTCGAGTCGGCGACGAGCTGGTCGATATTCTCAGGATTCGCCATACCCATGTGCGTGCTCACGGGCCGGAGGCCGACTTGCTTGAGGTAAGCCTTGAATTCCGCGGGGGCCATCCCGTAGAACTTCCCATCGTTGTAGCCCGCCGCCTCTATGGAGGTATAGCCCATCGCGGCCACTTTCTGGAGCGTGCCCTTCGGGTCTTCGCCCATGGCATCGCGCACGCTGTAGAGGGCTAGGCCGCCGAAGTTCTTGGTCGGGGTGGCGCTCAGGTTCGGGGGACCCGTCTCGGTCTTCGTCATGCCCTTGTCTTGGCAGGCGGCGAAGAGGCAGGTGAGGGCAAGGAGGAAAGTGAATCTGGTCATAGGGTGTGCTGGCTTAGGCAGTCGGAAGGTAGTGTGTTCGACACTACTATCCGGACCCTCGCCCCCACGCCACTTACTGGCTCCACGAAACTTATTTCCGTACCCATCGCCGTGCAAATGCGCACCGCGAGCGACAGCCCCAGCCCAGACCCCGGGTACACCTCCCGTGGGTGCAGGCGCTTAAACATCGAGAACACTTGCTGGCGATACTCCGCGGGTACGCCGATGCCATTGTCGTGGACCTCGAGGGCGTGGCGCCCGTCCGGCGAGTGTTGGAGCACGAGACCGACCGTGGGTGCGCGTGCGCCATCGTGGTAGGTCAGCGCATTACGCAAGAGTTCGGTGAAGAGCGTTTTGGCGAAAGCCGACGGCATGCGCACCGTCAGGCCCTGCACCGGTAGCCGTTCACCACCTGCGCCACGAGCGACGATGAGTTCCTCGGCGGGGACCTGCGCCAGCGCTTGCAACTGCGCCACGGTCGGGCCGATGTCCTCCGGGCGCGCCTCCCGCTCCGTGATCCGCTCGGTGAGCGACGTGCGCAGACAGGTGCGCCACAGCCGCACGACGTCGATGTCCTCCGCGGCGGGCACGTCCTGGCCCGTGCGCTGGTAGTCGAGCAGCTTGTCGAGCATGCGCTGCATGTGGGTACAGCCCGTGGACACGAAGGAGAGATCTTGCCGCAACACCGGATCCTCGCCCAACTGTGGCGGAAGCGCGCGCTCGGCGAGTTGCGTGAAGGAGCGAATGGTGCGGATGGGCTCGCGGAGGTCGTGCGAGGCGGCCAGCGCGAACTGTCGGAGTTGCTCGTGGGCAGTGTTGAGGCGGTGCTGAAGCTCCCGCTCGCTCGTGATCGAATCGCGGATCGCGGTTTGCACCCCGCGCAACGACTCGCGTTGAGCGGCGAGCGCGACGTTGTCGGCCTCGATCGAGGCATTCTGGGAGGCGATCCTACTGGATTGTGCGACGACGCTTAGGTGCGTGCGGAGGTTGAGCTCGCGGTTGAGGCCCGTGAGCAGAGCCACGGTAGCCCCAGCGATGACGCAGTGAATCTCGACGATGGTTTCGTAGCTGATCCCGGTTTTGGTGGGGTGAGTAGTGCTACCGACGAGTAGGATTGCGCTTACAAAGCCGGCCTGGGTCCCGAATAGCATCCCGCGGCGCCAGCCGACATGGTGCTCGGAGTAAAGGATTTGGAGGAAGAGTGGAGCGAATAGCACGGCCGTGCCTAGGTGCGGTTGTGTCCACGAAATGATGACGAACGCGAAGAGGGTCGTGCATGTCAGGGCCCGATCTGTGATGGTGTAGTTGACGGGGCTCAGGCGCCAGAGGCACAGCGAGGCAACCGTACCCACCGTCAGCGCGAGTACGGTCTGGAGCACTGGCGCCTCGATCATCAACAGTAGTACAGAAAATAGACCCGCGAGGAGCGCTATCAAGATGTAGGAGCGCCGGCTTTTACGTACGCGTGCGGTGCGCACCTCCTCGGCGAGCGCGAAGGCGGCCAGTTCCGGTGCAGGGGACGCGATCATATTATCCGTATTGAGGACACCGACTCCAGCGGCTGGCTTTCTTGTCGCGCCGTCGGCGGGCGATACGTTGGGAGCGTGAGACAGAAGGTGCTCCCGATTCCGGGGGTGCTCCGGACCACGAGTTGGCCCCCGTGCCCGAGGGCGATCCGGCGACACAGCGCTAGTCCGACCCCACTCCCCTCGACGGGGGTCTCCGTGGCGACGCGCTGGAAGAGGTCGAAGATCTGCGAGAGGCGCTCCGACGGGATACCGATGCCGTTGTCGCGCACCTCGATCGACAGCTGCCCGTCGACGGGCTGAGCGCCGACCCGGAGACAGGGCGGGACGCCGGGACGCGCGAACTTGAGAGCGTTGCTCAGTAAGTTTTGGAACAGCTGCACGAGCTGCGAAGCGTGGCCCCGGACCTCGGGCAGGTCCGGGGCAATGTCGAGCTCGGCCCCCGTGCGGGTGATGAGGTCCTGGAGGTTGTCGCGCACCTCGGCGCAGACCTCGGCCAGCGATACCCACCGCGGGGCCTGCTGATCGTCGAGGGGCGCGGTGTAGGCCCGGAGGTCGTCGAGGAGCCGCGTCATGCGCAGGCCGCCATCCTTGGCGAAGGCGAGGTACTCGCCCGCGCGACCGCAGTCGGGTCGGCTGCCGATGCGGCGCAGGGTGATCTGACTAAACGACACGATCGAGCGCAGGGGCTCGCGGAGGTCGTGGTGGATGGCGCGCACGAGCTCCTGCTCGTCGGCGCGTTTGGCGGCGAGCATTTTGGTGGTGGTGCGCTCGCGCTCGAGCTGGCTGGCGAGTTCGGCGTTGAGGGCCGCGAGTTCGGCCTGGCTGTGCCGGAGGGCAGTTTGACCGTCGAGGAGGCGGCGGTGGTCCTTCCGCAGGCGCTCGTCGGCAGCCGTGAGCGCCTCGGTGGCGGACTGGCTGAGGCTCCGTGCCTTGCTCACGTACCCGAAGGCGAAGTAGGCAAACACGCTGAGGACGAAGAATGCATTCACGTCCATCGGGACGGCGCTCGGGCCGGTGCCGAGGTAGGGGACGCTAAACGTAAGGACGGCCCCACCCGCCACGACCGCGTAGGCCACGGCGTTTCGGTTCGCGAAGATCGTCGAGCTCAGGGCGAACCCGAGGAAGATCGGCCCGGAAATAGTGTCGTCGGCGAAGGTGAGCTTGGCTCCGGCGATCGCGGCGAGGTTGAGCAACTGCAGACCGGCCTGCGCGCGCGCCGGCGAGAGCCAGGGCCCGATAGTGCCGAAGAGCCCAGCCACGACCGCGATGACAAACGCGCCTTGCAGCTGTAGGGTGTCACCGTACCACCAGCCTCCGACCAGGGGCACGAGCTGGCAGGCGGCCAGCGAGATGCCGAACACCCGGTAAGAGGTCTGTGGGGTGTCGTACGTGAGGGACATTTGCTTTCACATAGGGCAACTTACATGCCAGGGAGCTACCTTACGGACAGTGATTCATCCTATTGATCAGCGACTCGGCGCGGACACCCTACTTTTTTAACATCCAACTTCCGTGCCGATAGTCGACTGTGAGCTTTCGCTAAAACGCAATCTTTACGTTTTGGCGAAAGCCGCCCAGCAACAGTCCTCGACCGATCTCCTCCCGCCACGCCACATCACCCATTAGCACACCGTACCAACCAACTAAAGCATGAGCCTCCACCTGTACCTACCGCTCGCGCTCCTGCTCGCGGTACAATCTCTCACGCTCTCGGGCCAGTGCCCCACTCCCGTCTGGCAAGACAACTTCGACGCCGCTACGCTCGACCTCAAAACGTGGAGCCACGATGTCAACACCGACTGCGGTACGCCGCCGTGCGCGTGGTACAACCAAGAGGTGCAGCAGTACTTCCCCGCAAACACGAAGCTCGTCAATGGCGAACTCGTCATCACGGCGACCAAGCAGCCCACCGGGGCTAAGTGGCCCTACCACTCCTCGCGCATCCTCACGCAGGGCAAGTACGAGTTCACCTACGGGCACGTCGAGGCCCGCATCAAGGTGCCCTCCGGCAGGGGGACGTGGCCCGCGTTTTGGTTGCTGTCCGACCAGAAGCGCTTCGGCCCCTGGCCCCTGAGCGGCGAGATCGACATCCTCGAGTGGGTCGGCAACAAGCCCGACGAGGTGCTCGGCACCATCCACTACGGCAACACCCCCGGCCAGAGTATCTTCTCTAGCGAGATCTACAAGCCCGGCGGCCGCCCCGTAGCCGACGAGTGGCACACCTACGCCATCGAGTGGAGCGCCAACGAGATCAGCTGGTTTTACGATGGCTACAAGTTCTTCACGCGGACCCGCGCCGACATCTCGCCGCAGGCCTGGCCCTTTACGCACGACTTCTTCATCATCCTCAACCTGGCCGTCGGCGGCACCCTCGGCGGCGCAGTGAGCCCGAGCGATTTCCCGGCCGAGATGCGAGTCGACTACGTCCGCGTCTACAAAGAGGGCAAGCCCTTCTTAACCGGACCGCGCGCGGTCTCGAAGGCAGGCGCGGAGGCGACCTACACCGTCGGCAACGTACCCAGCGCAACTGCCGTGACCTGGACCGTACCTCCAGGCGCTACCATCCTGTCCGGACAGGGGACCTCGACGCTCAAAGTGCGGCTAGGCGATACCGGTGGGCGCCTTGCGGCAAAACTTGCCAATTCGTGCATCGCCAACGAGGAGATGCAGGTCTTCGTATCGGTGCCAGCAGCTAAGCAGCGCCTTAGTAGTTTGCTCACCTTCGACGATCCGAGTCCGCTTACTTTCGAGTCCGCCTCGGGCCAGCTCACCGAGATCGACAACCCCGCCCCCGCGGCCCCCAACACCACCAAGCGCGTCGGCCAGTACAAGCGCAACGCCGGCTCGCAGTACGACGTGCTCATCTACAAGACCAATACAGCGATCCCGAACGCGAGCCTGTACACCTCGGACCAAAATGCCTTTTCGCTAGACCTCTACACCGACGCTCCCGTCGGCACCGAGATCTTGCTCCAACTAGAAACCGCGACGTCGAAGCCCGACAACTTCCCTACCGGGCGGCACAGTCGCTACTCGGCGCGAGTGTTGGAGCGCGGCGCCTGGCAGCGGCTCACGTTTGCGTTTTTGGACCGCCCCGACGGCAGTGCGCCGAACTCCGGGATCAAGAGTCTCATCCTGCTGTTTGCGCCCAACTCCACCAACGCGAGCACGTATACGATCGACAACCTCGACATCTACAGCGCCCAATCTTCGGGCACTGTGGAGGCCAGCCGCTACATCGCCGAGGCGCGCCTGCGCGGCAACCCCGTAGGCGAGACCCTCACCGTCGACTTCGAACTCCTGGAGCGCAACTACGTCGGCCTCTCGGTGGTCGATGCGCTCGGGCGTACGGTGCTCCAGCAGGGGTCGACACTCCGCGAACCTGGTGCCCAGCAGATGACCCTCGAAACCGATGCGTTGCCCGCCGGACTCTACCAACTCGTGATCTGGGCCTCGGGAGCGCAGAAGGCGCTGGGCTTCGTGAAGGAGTAAAGAAGGGACAAGCGCAGAGTGTACGGTCGCGGCGGGGTGAGTCCCACCGTCACACAGACGCCGTGAGCAAGGACTGCGCGTCGATGGCTACCCCCACCGCACCTTCAGCTTCGGAAGGCCCCACGGCACCCTCAACCCTCACCCCCACCACCGGCAGCACCACCGTAAACGTGCTTCCCGCCCCGAGTTCGCTCACCAGCCCAATCTGCCCCCCGAGTCGCTCTACGATCTTGCGGCAGCTCGCCAGGCCGAGACCCGTACCTGCGAACTCATCCGGGGTATGCAGGCGCTTGAACATCTCGAAGATCTGCTCGTGGTACTCCGGAGCGATCCCGATGCCATTGTCGCGTACGCGGATCGTCACTTCCTGCGCATCGTCGAACAGTTCGAGCGTGACCCTCGGTACAGGAGCCGTGTTGTACTTCAGCGCATTGTCTATGAGTTCGGAGATGAGCTGTCGCAAAAAGGACTCCGGTCCGTACAGTCTAGCCGCCCCGAGCACCTTGAGCGTGGGAGTACGAGCAGCGACAGCCTCTCCCCCATCTGGCGAAGTCGTGACACACACCCGGTCGACGAGGCGCGTACAAACCGTGCGCAGGTCGACCACAGAGGAGATGGCGACGATGTCGCCGTTGAGGTTGCTGAACTTCTGCACGCCCGAGACGAGGTCGTCCATGATGCCCGCGTAGCGCTGCGCCATTCCCACGAACTCCCCGATCGCCGGGCGCGCCTCTGCCGGCATACGGCGCTCGACGAGACCGAGAAAGCTCGTCACGTTGCGTAGGGGCGTCTTCAGGTCGTGACTCGTGATGTGTGCAAAACGTTCGAGTTCTTTGTTGGACGCCTCGAGGCTGCGGGTCTTGGCCTCGAGTTTTCGTGTTTGGGCGGCGAGTTCGGCCGTGCGGGTAGCGACCTCGACCTCGAGGCGTCGGCTATGTCGCCCGCGGCTGTGGAGTTGTCCGATGACGAGGGCGAGGAGGCCAGCGGCAAAGACGATGGCAAGAAGGAGGAAGCTACGCTGCGAGGTAGCGCGCGAGCGTTCTAGTTCGGCCTGTGCGGCACCCGCGAGGGCGAGTTGGGTCTCGTGCTCCGCATTGGCCGTGCGGTAGTCGCGCTGTAGGGCGAGAATACTCTCGAGACGAGAGTTCTCGCCGAGAGTCAGGCGCAGGCGGTGAGCTTTGCGGGCGTGCGCGAGGCTCTGCGCCAGGTCTCCTAGGGCTTCGTGCGCGACCTCGAGGATCTCGTGGGCCTCGGCGACGTGGTTCAGTTGCCGGGTGTGCGTGAAGACGGTCAGGGCCGACTCTGCGGCTGCGATCGCCTCCGAAAAGCGTTTTGACGAAAGTCCCAACCGAGCCAGGGCTAGACGCGTAAACGCGGCGCTCGACTGATCGCCCCGGGATAGACACAGGCTCAGGCCGGCTCCAACTACTGCCCGTGCCTCCTCGAAGCGCCCTAGGGCCCCGAGGACTCTAGCGTGATTGATGTAGACGATGTAGGCAAAGGTCCAGTGCTCGCGGAGGTCGTCGTTGGCAATCAACCCTTGGTACGCACGGGCACTTTGGAGGAGGGCCGCATCTAAGTCGCCGCCAGCGTCCACCGAGGCTGCCGCCCAGGCGCTCCGCGTGTCGAGGATGTCGTCTTCGCGCCCGCCCCAGGCCTCGAAGAGTTCGAGGGCTACGGCGAAGTCCGCAGCCGCCCTCACGTAGTCCTTCTCCTCGTAGTGGATGTAGCCACGGAGCTTAGCTGCGGCGGCGATAGAGTTGAGTTGTAAGCCCTTCGAGCGGAAGGTGAGCGTAGAGTCGAACCACATCCGCGCCGCCTGCATGTCGCCGCGGGCGTGTTCGAGGATGCCGAGGGCGAACACGAGCTCGACGTGGGCGGTATCCTCGCGATTATGGAGATCGACGCTGTACCCGAGTCGCGAGAGGCGGGCGAGGAGCTGGTCGCGGTCTACGTTGCGGGTCGCGAGTCGATTGCTGAGGTCGACCGCGATCAGGATGGCCTGCCCGTGGACGTTAGAGGGCTCTTCCGCGAAGGTTCGCTCCACGAGGCTAACGACACCGTCCTGGAGGGAGGCATCGTCGAGGATGCTTGCCGTATCGACATCGAGAAGAGCGAAAAAAGGCAAGAATTCGGAGCGTACGTGCTCGAGGCGGCTCGTCGCGATCGGGGTTTGTGCCGAAGCATACGCGACGGACAACGCACAGACCAGGGTCATGAGTCCCCCCGGGGAAAGGCGACGATAAAATGGGCGAGCGCGGGGCATTCGCCAAACTCAAAGCAAACGCCAAGCCAATATACCTGTACTACATGCAGAGCTAACCTAAAACGTCTCACGTCGGATGACGCTCCCATAGGGGCGATACCGCAGGCCAAACCTACTCCTCGACCTCGAGTAGGCTTGTTCCGCCCCGTTCGATGCTCGCTACGTCCCCGAGTCGCACGGCATCTACACCTCGTGGCAGGAGCCCAAACGCCGTATCTAACTTCGGGATCATCCCTGAGTGAATTTGCCCCGCCGCCCGCATCTCCGTGTACTGTTTTAGCGAAAGCTCACGGATCAAGGAATTAGGATCAGCAACATCCTTCATCACACCCGGCAAGTCGAGACAACTGTAATATTCAACCTGCTCATCCTGTTCGCCAAAGGCACCCGCGATTTCAGTCGCGATCGTATCAGCGTTGGTGTTGAGCAGTTGCCCTTCGCCGTCGTGACTCAGCGCACAGACCACGGGCGTGAGGCCCATTTTGAGCAGCTTTCGCAAAAACTCGACGTTGACACGCTCGACGTCCCCGACGTAGCCAAAGTCGATGCCCGCCGCGGTAACCGGCCGCTTGCTGGCCCGCACCAAGTCCCCGTCTGCTCCACTAAGCCCGATGGCTGGCTTGCCGGCGGCATGAAGCTCCGCCACCAGTCGCTTGTTGAGCCAGCCAGCGTAGACCATCGTCGCGACGCGCAAATCGTCGGCGCCCGTGATGCGGCGACCGTCCACCATCCGCGGCTCGATGCCGAGTTGGCGACTCAGGTCGGAGGCCATGTTGCCGCCGCCATGCACGAGCACCACTCGACCGCGACGGGCGACGGCCTGGACGAGGGCCGCGCGTTGGGCATCGTCTTCGAGGACGCGGCCACCGACTTTGAGGATGAGCATGTCGCGAAGATGGGGGCGGCTAACTTTTTCGGAGGTCACTTCCGCCACTCCGGGGTGCAGTTCCCGAAAATCGGGGTTCACGCCACTGGACCACCCGGAACTATCTCCGCCCCGCCGCGTGTTGCTCGAGTATGCTGACCGCCGAAAAAGTCAAGACTTTACTCGAGCCCATCCGTCGTCAATGGGTTGCTGAGGGATATGACTTCGAGTGGCGCGTCGAGGTCACGCCGGACGAATTCGGCAATCCGTACGTATACGTCGACTTGTTGACCGACCGCGAGCTAACCGTAGCGGACGTGAAACGCTACAAGCACCTGATCGGTGACGACGATTACCGGTAGTCCCGGAGAGGAGGGCTACTGGTACTATGTGAGCTTTCACGACCTCACCCTCGTCGAGGAGTAAATAGTGGCCGTTCACACCACGCACTCCTGTGGAAGCGCAGCGGACCCTCACGGCGTTTCCGGAAGACCGAGTCAAGCCCAGCCTCAAGCGAGCCGTCTCCACCGGCTACTACTGCAGGATTTCATCGTCTTACCTACGAAAGTTCGCGAAAGTCATTGTGTCCGGCAATCGTCCTGAGGTGCAGAAACTACCTACGGCGTGGATACAAGCACGGTGCGATGAAGGACCTCTGCCTAACCATCTTCGATGGGTAAAGTTCCCAAGCGATGGCCTTCAAACTGTTGTACATAGAATCGAACTCGTTGACGCCTGCAAAGTCTTTGTAATGCTTCAGGCAGTCCGTCATCAAGCCGACTACGATATCGGCGCCTCATTCCTGCTCTCGAGGGCCAAGGGTATCATCGATGAAGCCACACGTTTTCAAATCTCATGGATACTCTCTCCCAAGACAAGTCCGAATCCTTCCGCCTCTTCGCCATCGCCTTGCTCGCGCAGCCGTCGATCTACTGAAGCCTTCAGGCAAAAGCAGCCCGACAACCACCAGCGCAGCGGTCCACCAGCGCAGCGGTCCACCAGCGCAGCGGTCCATCAGCGCAGCGGTCCATCAGCGCAGCGGTCCACCAGCGCAGCGGTCCATCAGGCAAAGCCTCTCCCAATCCCTCTACAAGTTCCCCCGCAGCCCCTGCTCCCGCTCGATCGCCTCGAACAGCGCCTTAAAGTTCCCCTTCCCGAAACTCTTCGCCCCGCGCCGCTGGATGATCTCGTAAAAGACGGTCGGCCGGTCCTGCACAGGACGCGTGAAAATCTGTAGTAAATACCCCTCTTCATCCCTGTCCACGAGGATATTGAGGTCCTTGAGCGCCTCGATGTCCTCGTCGATCTCGCCGACGCGCTCCAGCAGATCCTCGTAGTACACCTCCGGGACGCGCAGGAAGTCGACTCCGCGACGGCGCAGTTCGGCGACGGTGTGCAGGATGTCGTCGGTGGCGAGGGCGATGTGCTGCACGCCCGGCCCTCCGTAAAACTCGATGTACTCCTCGATCTGTGACTTCTTCTTACCCGCGGCTGGCTCGTTGATCGGGAACTTGATCCGCCCATTCCCGTTGCTCACCACCTTCGACATCAGCGCCGTGTACTCGGTCGAGATGTCCTCGTCGTCGAAGGTCACCAGCAGCTGGAAGCCGAGCACGTCGCGGTAGAAGTCCACCCAGCGGTTCATCTGCCCGAGCTCGACATTGCCGACGCAGTGGTCGACGTACTGGAGGCCGACGGGGGTCACTTTCAGCTCGTCGTGCGCCGAGCCTGCCCTGAGCTTGCCGAATGGGGCAAAACCCGGCAGGAAAGCACCGCTGTAGTCACTCCGCTCGACGAGCGTATGAATCGTTTCGCCGTAGGTTTTGATGGCGGCCAGCGTCACGCTCCCGTGCTCATCGCGGGACGTCTCCGGCGCGAAGGCACTCTCGGCCCCGCGAGCGATGGCTTTGGCGTAGGCTTTCCGCGCGTCGTCGACCCAGAGCGCCAGTACCTTGACGCCATCTCCGTGGAGAGCTACGTGCTTGGCGACCGGGTGATCGGCATGTAAAGCGCTGGTGAGCACGAGGCGGATTTTGTTTTGTCGCAAGACGTAGCTCACCGTGTCACGGGCCCCCGTCTCTGGGCCGCGGTAGGCCTCGATGGCGTAGCCGAAGCAGTGCTGGTAGTAGAGCGCAGCCTGTTTGGCGTTGCCGACGTAGAACTCGAGGTGGTCGGTGCCGTTGATCGGGAAGGTGTCGGTCTCGGCGTGGAGCACCGGCACCGCGGCAGTGTAAGAAGACATTTGTTGAGGCTTTGGTTGGAGCGGCTAAGGTAAGAGGCCCAATAACGACGACCTTAGCCGCTATGTCTACCACCCGCCCCGCGCCCCCGACCCTGGGGGAATTCCTGATCGACAACCAGGCTGACTTCCCGTATGCCTCCGGCGAACTCACGCGCCTGCTCAACTCGATCCGGCTCGCGGCCAAGGTCGTCAACCACAAGGTCAACCAAGCTGGCCTCGTCGACATCACCGGAGCCGTCGGCAACGTCAACGTCCAAGGGGAGGCCCAGCAAAAGCTCGACGTCTTCGCCGACGTGACCTTCATCAACACGCTCACCAACCGCGAGATCGTCTGCGGGATCGCCTCGGAAGAAAACGAGGAGTTCATCGTGCTGCCCGGCTCAGACGGCGCGCACCGCGCACGATACGTCGTCTTGCTCGACCCGCTCGACGGCTCTTCCAACATCGACATCTGCGCCCCGGTCGGGACGGTCTTCTCGATCTACCGCCGCACCTCGCCCCCGGGTACGCCAGCGGTGCTGGCCGACTTTCTCCAGCCGGGCAACCTGCAGGTCGCAGCGGGCTACGTGCTCTATGGCACCTCGACCATCATGGTGTTTACTACCGGACACGGCGTCAATGGCTTTACGCTGAACCCAGCCCTCGGGACGTACTACCTAAGCCATCCCGAGATGCGTTTTCCAGATAAGGGGAAGATTTACTCCGTCAACGAGGGCAAGTACGCCACCTTTCCGCAAGGCGTCAAGGACTACATTAAATACTGCCAGCGGGAGGAGGGCGACCGGCCCTATACGAGTCGCTACATCGGGGCCCTAGCCGCCGACTTCCACCGCTCGCTGATCCAGGGCGGTATCTTCCTCTACCCGCAGACGTCCTTCGCGCCTGAGGGCAAACTGCGCCTCCTATACGAAGCCAACCCAATTGCGATGCTCGCCGAGCAGGCTGGCGGGCGTGCGAGCGACGGACACCGGCGTATCCTCGAGATCGCTCCGACGGAGTTGCACCAGCGGGTGCCGTTCTACGCTGGTAATTCGGAGATGGTGGCTGACGTGGAGCGGATGATCGCGGCGGCGGAGGCGTCTGCTTAGGCACCAGCCTTTATTGGGGGAGGCATTTGCGTGCAGCGAATTCACAACTACCTTACGGGTCCAACTTGCCCCTTTATGATCAGAGCACTACCCTCCGCAATTTCCGCAGCCGCGCTCTTCTGCTTTGCCCTTGCCGCGTCTACCGTTTTGGCGCAAGCTCAAACTACCCCCGACCCGTCCTTCCCCGGCGCTCCGAAGGCGCTCAAGACGGCCATCACCAAGCAAATAGACAGCCGGGCCGAGACCCTCACGGCGCTGAGCGACTCCATTTGGTCCTTCGCTGAGATTGCCTTCGCCGAAAACCAGTCCGCTGAGGCGCTCATCGCCGAGGCGGAGGCCAATGGCTTTCGCATCACGCGCAATGTGGCCGATCTGCCTACGGCCTTCATCGCCGAGTACGGGAGCGGTAAGCCGATCCTGGGTATCCTCGGGGAGTTCGACGCGCTGCCGGGGCTTTCGCAAAACACGGTCGCCACCAAAGACCCCGTCGAGGAGGGAGCCCCTGGCCACGGCTGCGGGCACAACCTTTTCGGCGTCGCCAGTCTCGCGGCGGCCACCGCCCTCAAGGAGCAGATAGCAGCGGGTAAGCTCAAGGGCACGATCCGCTTCTACGGCACGCCCGCCGAGGAAAAGTACTTCGGCAAGGTGTTCATGGCGAGGGCCGGGGTCTTCGACGACCTCGACGCCTGTCTCGACTGGCACCCTGGGGCATCGACGCACTCAGCGGTCCAGTCCAATTTGGCGCTCGTCGACTTCATCGTCGAGTTCCGCGGGCAGGCCGCCCACGCCGCTGCCGATCCGTGGAACGGGCGCTCGGCGCTCGACGCCATCGAGCTGATGGGCGTTGGGATCAACTACCAGCGTGAGCACCTGCGGCCCACGACGCGGATCCACTACCAGATCATGGACGGTGGCGCGGTCGTCAACGTCGTGCCGGACTATGCGCGAGCCTGGGTCCGGGTGCGCGACCCAAAGCGGACCGAGATGGAGCGCGTTTACGAGCGAGTCCAGGAGATCGCGCGTGCCGCCGGACAAATGGCCGACGTCGAGCCGGAGATCTCGCTCGTGAGCGGCATCTACGAACTGCTCCCCAACCGCGCCGGCGGCGTGGCCATCCAGAAGAACCTAGAGACTCTCGGGGCCATCACGTACACCGCCGAAGAGGAGGCTTTCGCCAAAACCATCCAGCGCGCCACCGGCAAGCCGGAGGTAGGCCTCAACATGAAGATCGAGCCACTGGAGGCTACGAACGAGGTCGGCGAGGGTGGTTCGACGGATGTCGGGGACGTGAGTTGGATCGTACCCGTCGCGCGGCTCAGCGTGACGACGGCCCCCGAGGGCACACCCTGGCACTCCTGGGCTGTAGTGGCCTGCGGCGGAATGTCGATCGGGCACAAGGGCATGCTCTACGCCGCGAAGACCCTGGCCATGAGCGGGGCCGATATCCTGGCTGATCCGAAGCTGTTGCAGGCGATGAAGGACGAGTTCAAGGTACGCAAGGGCGATGCGAAGTACGAGGCGCTGCTGCCGGCGGGTCCGCCGCGGATGGTGGGGAATTGAGGGCTGGTGGCTCGGATGAAGGTCGGCCTGTAGCGAAAGGCAAGGTGATTCAGTGTAATAACTGTACCTCGGTATTGTCGCGGGAGCTTTGCTGGCCCGGGAGTCTGGCAGGTCACGACGAACACGGAGAAGTTACGTGGAGCAAGTACGTATAGGACGTGAGGGGGCCACTGTTAATCGTGAGCTTTGTGCCTTCTTTTTGCCTTTCGTGACCGAAAATTCCAACGTATGCCTACGCCTTGCTTTTGGTACGCCGCCGACGCTCAGGCCGCCTTTACCGTTTACCTCGAGGCCTTCCCCGGCGCTGAGATTACTTCGGACAATGGCTTTATGTGTGAGTTGAGTTTTGGCGAGAGCCGTATCGTAGGCATGAACGGTGGACTGGGCTACCGGCCGAACAAGACGCTGTCGATCTACGCCGAGCTAGCTTCCGCTGCCGACGTGCAGCATGCTTTCGCAAAACTCACGGCCGGTGGGAAGGCAGACGTGCTGATGCCGCTCGACAAGTACGACTGGAGCGAGCGCTATGCCTGGCTGGTGGATGCGTGGGGGGTGAACTGGCAGCTGACTTACGCACCCGAGCAGGGACGAGCGATGTCGGCGGCCTTGATGTATACGGGGGCGGTGGCGGGTCGGGCAGCTGAGGCGATGGCGTTGTACGCGGAGGTGTTTGTGGGTGTAGAAATGCTGGCCTCTGCACCTTACCCCGAGGGGGCAGACGCGGGGCGGGTGATGCACGCGCAACTGGGCTTTGCGGGCGGTAGACTGGTGCTAATGGACAGCGGTGCCGAGCACGGAGCTGCGTTTACGGAGGGCGGATCGCTAATGGTGTTGTGCGATACGCAGGCTGAGATAGACCGCTACTGGAAAGGATTGATGTCCGGCGGCGGGAGCGCCGGTCGGTGCGGGTGGTGCAAGGACCGTTTTGGCGTAAGCTGGCAAATCGTGCCCCGGGCGCTGGGCGACTGGCTAAGCAATCCGACGAGTGCCAAGCGAACCGGGGAGGCGCTACAGCAGATGTCCAAACTCGTCATCGCGGACCTGGAGCCGAAGGGCGGCAAGGATGTGTGGGCAGCGTTACGGAAGTAGAGCTTTGATGGGCCGCGCGACTACCTTGCGGGGATGCGGTATCTCCTCGTGCTCTTTACGCTCACGCTTATGCTCGGCAAAACTTCAGCCCAGACCTCCAACTTCACCGACCAGCCGAGTGCCGTCGCGGTGGTCGTCACGGACCTGGCTGCGTCGATGGCCTTTTACACTGAGGTGATCGGCTTCCAGCGCAAGGGCGGCTTCCCAATCGATGAGACTTTCGCGCGGCGGTCTGGCCTGAGCCAGGGGGTGGGGTTTGAGGTGGTTTTGTTGACGACGGACACGAGCCGTAGCGGCCTCGACTTGAAGCTCGTCGAGTTTGCCGAGGCCCCGGTGCGCAGTCCCGGCGAGGGCGTGCAGGCGCGGGCCGGGCTACAGTACATGACGCTGTTCGTGAAGGACCTGTCGCCGGTGCTCCAGCGCATGGCCGAGCGGGGCATCGCGTCGGAGAATGAGCCGACCTTCGCGCTCGGCGACGGTCGCCGGTTTTTGTTGGTGCGCGACCCGGACGGCGTGTACGTGGAGATGATTGAGGCGGGGCGATAGGAGACTAGGGCATTTAGCAATAGGTAAGCGGCAAATGGTGCGAAGGTCCTCTGGCAGAAAAAAGGGAAGGCTGTCGGCATGCAGCACGATCTGCGTCGTGACACGTTAGGCACAAGCGCCTACTCCCACACCCCCACCATCGCATTCAACCACAACCTCTCACTCCCCCGAAAAAAGCCCCGGAACAGCGGATCATCAAAGATCAGCACTACGTGCCCGCGACCCGAGTCCTCGACCACGACGGCCGCCTTGCCGCCCGCCTGCTTGCGGCGTTCGCGACTTAGATAGCCACTCGCCAACGGATCATCTGCGTAGGTGCCGACATTGGCACCCGGCGTTTTGCTCGTCTCAAAAAAGCGCTCCTCCTGGCGGAAGAGGCCGAGTTTTGGCGAAAGCCCATAGGCGACCGGGTGTGTCGTGTCGAGTTCGACGGTCATGATAGCACCACCGATGACCTGTGCGCCGCGGGCGTCTTCCAGTTCTGCGTAGGTGCGGGTGCGGACGAGGCTGTCGACGTCGAGCTTGGCCTCCTTGAGCTTGACCAGCTCCTTATCGACGGCCCAGTTGGCGGCGCTGCTCGAGGCGACGACCGTGCCGCCGTCCTTGACCCACTTCTTGAGCGCCTCCACGTCTATGCCCGAGTAGCTCCCGCCTGTCATCGCGATGTGGGTATAGCGACCGAGGTCGATCTTGCCTACGCGGTCTTGCTCAATGAGGCTCACGGGGATGCGGAGGCGCTCGCTGAGGAGGTGCCAGGCCTCACCGGCGTTGTAGCTGCTGGTGCCCTGGCCAACGAGAAGGGCAATCCTTGGCTCGCGTAGCACGGTGGTGGAGCGACCGCCGAGGTCGGGTCCGGTGGGCGTGAGGCCGGTGCTCACGGCGTAGGCATCGACGCCGTACTCTGTCGTCATGCGGCGCACGACGGCCCGAACGCTGTCGACGCTCACGAGCACACTGCCCGGCATGCTCGAGAAGGGTTGTTGGATAGGCACCACGAGGCTGCCACGCGGCATGGTGACGGTTTTGCCGTCGACGGTGACCTGGAAGGGATTGTGCATGATGCGCGCGTGTACGCCGCGGGCCGCCAGGCGGTAGCTCGCGCTCGCCACGCCGTAGTCGCGCCAGGGGATGACGTAGGCGTAGGCGTAGGCGTTGGTCTCGCCCATGACGGCGCCTTTCGGCAAAACCGCTTCCGGCAGTCGCTGCGCCAAGGTCGCCTTTCGGCAAGCTCGTGAGCCGGTGCATTTCCAGATCATACGCCAGCGGCAGATCCCAGGTCGACACGTCGTAGAAGAGCGAATCGACGAACTTGGTGTTCGGCTCCAGCACGGCGTTGAGGAAGCGTGCCTGTGGCTGGTCGAGCGGGATGATGAGGGCTTCACCTGCGGCGTAGGTTTTGCCCCCGGCGGAGATTTTGTCCCTTGTCGGGAAAACCTGTACCGCGTGTCGTTGCAGTAGCCTTGCAAACTCCGTGGCCCGCGTCCGTTGCGCACCCAGGGGTACGACGTAAGCGCGGGTGCCGAGGGTTTTGGCGAAAGCCGAACTGCCCTTGTAGAAGTCCCGACTGTGCGCCAGCAGGTCATCCTTGATGGCGGCGATGCCCTGGAGGGTCCCGAGACTGGCGGTCAACTGGTTGCGCACCGAAAAGGCGTAGCTGATGGTCCCGCCGTTCACCTCTCTGTCCAGCGCCCGGCTCGAGGCCTGCTCGAAGAGGATGCCCACCGCGCCGTTGACATCCGGGTACGTCGAGCCCTTACCGTAGTAAAAGTCGTCGAAACTCTCGCGCGTGTAGTACAGACTCCCGATGCGGTCGAGCCCGGCGGCGGCGTAGTCGGTGATGCGGCCGGTCAAGACCTGGTTGTTGGGCGGCGTCAAGGGATTGGTCCGACTCGGGATACCCGGCTGAAAGAAGTACGTCGCGTCCGAGCCCATCTCGTGGTAGTCGGTGAGCACCTGCGGGCGCCAGGCGTAGAAGAGTCCGAGGCGCGCCTTCGACTCCGGGTGCACAGCCGGGAGCCAGTCGCGGTTGAGGTCGAACCAGTAGTGGTTCGTCCGCCCGCCGGGCCAGGGCTCGTTGTGCTCTAGGTCCTGCGGATCGGTGGTGGCCACGGCCCCGCGGTTGCGGTTGGCCCAGTCCGTAAAGCGGTCGCGCCCGTCGGGATTGAACATCGGGTCGATGATGGTCACGACGCGATTTAGGACGCTGTCTACGGCTGGGCCCTGCCCGGCTGCGAGGTGGTAGAGCGTGAGGATGGCGGCCTCCGTGCCCGAGGCCTCGTTGCCGTGGATGGAGTAGCCCATGTAGGCGACTACTGGAGCGTTGGCGAGGCTCGCATTGCCGCCGCCAGTGACGAGGGCTACGTGCTGGGCTTGGATTTCGTCGAGGCGGCCCTGGTCTTCCGGGCGGGTGACGATGGCGTGGATGAGGGGGCGACCTTCGTAGGTGAGGCCGTGCTGGCGGAGGGTGACTCTGTCGGAAGCTGCGGCCACGGCTTCGAAGTACTGCACGACCTGGCTCGGGATGGTGTGTCGCTCTCCGATGTTGTGGCCGAAGACTTGCTGCGGGGTCGGGATGGACGGGTCGTAACTATTTGTGCCGGGCCAGGTGAGGGTGGTGTTGGGGTAGGCGAGGAGCTGAGGGGCCTGGGCGAGGGTGACTTTCGCTGAAAGTAGGCAGAGGGCTAGGACAGTGAGGCGTAGGGCTTGGACCATAGGGGGAAGGTAAGTGACGGCCTGCGGCCTTGTTATGACGGCCTGCGGCCTGATTCTGACGCCTGTGGCCTTGTTGTGACGCTGCCGCTTTGTAGCGTGGGTAGGGGAGCCCGGGTGTGGCGTCAATTTAGGGTCTCGGTTTTTTGCTCGGCGTGCCACCGGGGACGGGTTTCTGGTCGCGCCCGGCGACCCCGCCGCGTTCCGCGGCTTGGCGAAACCCGTCCCCGGTGGCGCGCCGAGCATTTGGGCTGCTGTGGACTCGGTGCTGGGAGCCCTTTGGGTGCATCTCATTTTACATAGCGTTCCCGAAAGCCTCATGTGCTCGACACGTGGCGTTTACACCCTTCGTGCACCTTGCACGCAACCAAAACGACCTCCCGTGAAGACCTTTTACTTCGTACTTGCAGTCGCCCTACTGGTCGGCTTTCGCCAAAATGCCGTGGCGCAGGACGCCCGTCTCTTCGATCCGGCCCTGGCGCCATTCTATCACGGGGTTGCCTCCGGGGACCCGCTCCCCGACGGTGTCATCCTCTGGACGCGCCTCACCACCGAGCAGCCGAGCGCCGAGCTCGACTACTACGTCGCCACCGATACGGCCTTCACAAAGCTGGTCGCGCAGGGCACTGTCGCCACGGACGCCGCGCGCGATTACACCGTCAAGATCGACCTGCGGGGCCTCCAGCCGGCCACGACTTACTACTACGTGTTCCGCCACGACGGGCGCAACTCCCTCGTCGGGCGCACGCGCACGGCACCCGCCAACGGCGCCGCCACGGACCAGCTCCGCTTCGTGCTCATGAGCTGCTCCAACTACGACGCCGGCTACTTCAACGTCTACGACCGCGTGGCCGACCGCGCCGACCTCGACGCCGTGTTCCACGTCGGGGACTACATCTACGAGTACGCCGACGGCGTGTACGGCGACCCGAGCCTCCCGGACCGCGTCACCTACCCCGACGCCGAGATCACGACCCTCGACGAGTACCGCGGGCGCTACTCCCTGTACCGCCTCGACCGCGCCCTCATCCGCGCCCACCAGCAGCACCCGTGGATCGTGACCTGGGACGACCACGAGATCGCGAATGACGCCTGGGAGTTCGGCGCTCAAAACCACCAGCCCGAGACGGAGGGCGACTACGGCAAGCGCAAGGCCGAGGCCACGCGCGCCTACTTCGAGTGGTTGCCCCTGCGCGACAACGCCGACTCCACCGTCTACCGAGCTTTCGCCTACGGCGACCTCGCCGACGTGAGCGTGCTCGACTCCCGCCACGAGGGCCGCGACAAGCAGCTCACCGACATGCGCGACCCGGCCTTCAACACCGACCGCACCGCCCTCGGGGCTGTGCAGCGCGCCTGGTTCATCGACCGCCTCACGACCTCGAAGGCTCGGTGGAACATCGTCCCGCAGCAAGTGCTGTTCTCGCCTTTCAACGTCGGCTTCGGCGCGCCCAATAACGCCATCACCAACGCCGATGCCGTCTTCGGGATCGAGAACATCTTCCTCGACATCTGGGACGGGTACCCATTCGAGCGCGAACTCCTCATCGACACCATCGCCGCCTCCGGCGCGCAAAATGTAGTCATCCTCACCGGCGACATCCACTCGTCCTTCGCCGCCGATGTCACGAAGCAGCCCGTGCTCTATCCGCTCGCGCAGACCAACTACCTGCCCCTGCCGTCGCCGAGCTACGACCCTGCCACCGGGCGCGGGAGCGTCGCGGTGGAGTTCGTGACCCCGAGCGTGACGGCGGCCAACTTCGACGAGAATATTGGCGCGGCGGCCTCGGCGCAGTTCGAGCGCGTGCTCAACAACCCCATCCCGGTCACGCCGCAACTCAGCGTCAACTACAACCCGCACATCAAGTTTACCGACCTCGACCGCAACGGCTACGTGTTGGTAGACGTGACGCCCGACACGCTCCAGGGCGACTTCTACTACGTCCCGACGATCGCGCGCGTAGCCGCGGGCGAGGAGTGGGGCGCGGGCCTCGCGACGGCTTCCGGGCAGAATCACCTCACCGCCATGGCGCAGCCGAGCCGCCCGAAGGCGGAGGCCCCCGCGCTCGCCGGTGAGCGAGCGTCCGCGTTTGTGCCGAGTGCCGAGAAGGGGACGGCCGCCGTGCAGCTCATACACAGCGCCTACCGCCAGACGCTCCGCGTGGAGCTCAACGGCGAGGTGATCGTGCCCTCGTTCGCGTTCCGCACGGCGACACCCTTCCTCGAGGTGCCCGCGGGCGATTCCCTGCGCCTGAGCCTCATCCCCATCGGCGGCCCGGTGCCGGCGGCAGACAGCGTGAGCTACACCGTATTCTTCGAGGCCGACGGCCGCTACGTGGCCGTGGCCACGGGCGACTACGACACCGACCGCGCGATCGACCTGCGGATCGAGACCTTCGTGGGCGCTCCCGCACCCGGTACCATCGGCAGGGAGAACGTGGCCCTGCTCGCCTTCCACGGCGCCAAGGACGCCCCCGCCGTCGTCGGGACCTTGCTGCCCAGTGGGCCGAGTGGTCCGTTGCGCTACGCGGAGTTCGCCGGCTACCTAGAGGTACCCGGGCGCGACTCCTACACCTTCACCGTCGCCGCGGCCGACGCCCCCGGCCGCGTGCTGGCTACCTACCGCACGACGTTCGAATTCTGGCGCGGGAAGTCGGCCGTAGTCTTCGCCAACGGCCGCCTCGACAACAACACCTTCCAGCTCTGGGTCGCGCTCGACAACGGGGGCACCTACCCGCTCTTCCCGATCGAGGGAGACGTCAACAACCCCGCCCGCCCAACCCCGCCCGCTTTTCGCCGACGTAGAGGCCCCGCTGCTGCTGGGCGTCTACCCAAATCCCGCCGGCATCGCAGCAGACGATCCGCTTCGCCGTGGCTGAGCCCCAGGAACTCTCCATCGACCTCATCAACGTCCAGGGGCAGCGCGTGCGGCAGGTGTTCCGCGGGGAGGTGACCGAGGGGATGTACTCGCAGCCGGTGGACCTGTCGGGCCTGGCGGCCGGCTCGTACTTCTACGTCGTGCGCAGTGCCGACGGGCGGACGCAGACGCTGCACGCGGAGATTGGGCTGCGGCCGTAGGGCCCGTCACGTCGGCTGGTGGAAAGAGGTAGTCTTCTTTCCGTTAGCTCTCGATAAGTGTTTGTTTTGGTGAGGCAGGTACCGGGTGCGGTGCTTGCCTTGCTGTTTGTGGGGGGTGAGAGCTTACTGAAGCGGAGACGGAGCTCGGGAGCACGGCGTTCCTCACCTTCGCCCCGTATGTCGGTCCTTCAATTTTTGCGTGAGCACCCCCGCAAGATTGCCTTTGGGTGGTTGCATTTCTTCGGGAGTGCGGTGGGGCAGACGTTTTTCGTGAGTCTGTTCGTGGCGAGTGTGACGGCACAGTTTGGGTGGAGCGAGCGGACCTTCGCGGGACTGTACTCCGGGGTGACGCTGGCGTCGGCGGTGGCGCTGCCGTTCGTGGGGACGCAGGTGGACCGGCACCGGGCGCGCTACGTGAGTACGGCTACGGCGCTGGGCTTGGCAGTGGCGCTGTTGACGTTGGCGCTTACGCAAAACGTGTGGGTGTTTGGGGTCGCGCTGTTCGTGGCTCGGCTCGGTGGGCAGGGCGTGTTGCCGTTGATTGGCTCGACGACCATCGGGCGCTTCTTCGACGCCTCGCGGGGGAAGGCGCTGTCGGCCACGGTAATCGGGACGGCGCTCTCGGAGATCGTGCTGCCGCCGCTGGTCGTACTCGGGATAGGGCACCTGGGCTACGAGTGGGTTTGGGTGGCGGCGGCCGGGTTTATGGTGGTGGTGTTCGTGCCGCTGGTGTGGTGGCTGGTGCCGCGGCGGGACCCGTTTCAGAAGGCGGGGGATTTGGTGCTGCCGGTGGGGGAGGTTTTGCCGAAAGGCGCGATGTCTTTGGGGTCAGCAGTTTCTGCCGAACGGCGCACCCTCACAGCGCAGTTGGACGCGGACGGAAGTCTTGCGCGACTCTCAATTTTGGCTCGTGGTACCGGCCTTTGTGCTGACGCCCTTCGTGCTGACGGGCATCATCTTTAACCAGATGCTGGTGGCGGAGTCGCGCGGATACACCGCCACGTGGATGGCCTTCGGGATTAGTGCTTATGGACTAGCGCGGGGGGCGATGACGCTGTTTGGCGGCGGGCTGATTGATCGCCTTTGGAGCGAAGCGACTGGTGCGTTTTGTGGCAGCGCCGATGGTGGTGGGCTTGGTGTGCCTGCTGGTGATCGAGAGCGAGGCCGCGGTGCCAGCCTTTTTCGTCTTGGCGGGGGCGACGGCGGGGAGCGAGTCAGTGCTGTGGCCGGCCCTATGGGCGGAGCGGTACGGACCGGCGCACCTGGGGAGCATTAAGAGTGCTACGCGGGTGCTGATGGTGTTGATGACGGCGGTGGCGCCGGTGCTTTTTAGCTGGTTGTTAGGGTTTGGGCTGGTGGTGCTGCTGGTGAGCTTGTTGGGGTATGCTGTCGTGGCGGTGGGGTTGGTGAATGGGCGCTACGCTGCTGAATGAGCGCTCCGCTGAATGGGCATTAGACGCGGTGGCTGGGCATTGGGCTTTCTGTCTTGGGTTGAGACCGTTACGTTGTGCTCGGCGGGCCACCGGGGACGGGTTTCTGATCGGCTTGCCGACCCCGTCGCGTGCCGCGACTTGGCGAAACCCGTCCCCGGTGGCACGCCGAGCGGATGGTGGTCATCTCTGAAATTGCGCTGTCTGCGTGTGCTGCCGTAAGTGGCTCTGTGGCCTCTGCGTTTCAATTCTCGATTTCGCTTCTTGACGATCGTCAATGACGTTGCGTGGGGGGTGGTGGCAGTTTTGTGGCAACACAAATCCCACCACCATGCGCACTCTGTTCTTTACCATCGCGAAGGCTGTTTTGGCGACAGCCTTACTCGCCCTTGCCACCTTGTGCTCGCCATTGCAAGCACAGCTCGTCCCGAACAGTGAACCCTTCCGTCGGCACTTTATCGGGAGCACGGTCTTCGTGGCGCTTACCCCCGTACTCGACCCTTCGCCGGAGTACTACCAGCTCAACTACGGCTACCGATTTACCCCGAAGAATGTGCTGTCGGTGGAGTTGATCACCTGGCGATACGAAGGGCCCCTCGGGCGACCTTACGGTCCGGATCACGTTTCCAAAGAGACGAATTACCCTGGGTACGCGAAGTCGCTGGGGGGAGGTCTGGCCTACCAGCGCTTCCTGTGGCGTGGGGCGTATGCGCAAGTACACGCGACGGCCTTTCGGCAAAACTGGAGGTCGCCGGAGGGCGAGCGGCTCGGTCGCGGCTTTAAATTATGGACGGTGTTCCGGCTCGGGTACCACTTCGAGTTTTGTAATAACCGCCTCTTCCTCGAGCCTTCGATCGCGGTGACGAGCTGGCCGATCAATACGGGTCAGCCGGACGCCTTCAAGCAGCAGGAGCAGCGTTGGAATAAGTACTTCGTCGGTGAGCCAGGTCTGCACTTCGGCTTCAATTTCTAGGTGCCGCTGCTGTCAAGCTGTCGTTGACGGAAGTTTTCGCGCAAGCCGCTTTCTTATGCGGCTGAGGGTCTCCGGTGCGATGCCGAGGTAGCTGGCGAGGTAGTATTGCGGTACGCGCTGGGCGAGGTCGGGGCGTGTGGCGATGAGCTTTTGGTAGCGCTCCTCGGGGCGTAGGGAGGCATAGCCGGCGCGGTCGTCTTGTGCCTCGCCCATCATCTGTTCGAGGCCTTGTCGGCAAATCGCCTCGAAGCGGGGGTGAGCTTTGTAGAAGGCGCGTTCTTTGACGTCGTTGCCGATACCGAGGGTGCAGTCCTCGAGACAGACGTAGGTACGTTTGGAGGGGGATTTGGTAGAGAGACTCAGGAAGTCGGCGACGGTCTGGCCTTCGGTATAGAAGTCGATGGTCACCTCGCCCTCGTCGCGGGTTTCGTAGCTCCGTACGCAGCCGCTTATCATGTGGTAGGAGTCCTTGGCCACTTGTCCTTCCCTCAGTAGGATGTGGTCTTTTTCGAAAGTTTGGATGGGGAAGCTGTCTTCTGCTGCCCGGCGCTCTTCGGGGGTGAGGGGCGTGATTTCGGCGAGCATATCGGCTAGGTGGTGGGACATTTTGGGAAGGTAGGGGGCAAGGGGTAGACTTTTTGGAATTCTCTTAATTGCTCGGCGTGCCACCGGGGACGGGTTTCTGGTCGGCTCGCCGACCCCGCCGCGTTCCGCGGCTTGGCGAAACCCGTCCCCGGCGGCACGCCGAGCAGGTGATGGTGGTTTTCTTGAGTTGCGCGTCTTTACTTGGGCTGCCGCGTGGGGGGGTGGCGCAGTGCAGGCTCGCTTAGTTATACTTTCCGTAGTTGAGAAGAGCGGCACTGGCGGGAGTCGATCAAATGCCGCTACGCCCGCCTCGACTCCACCACCACTGCCGTCAAGATGAGGCCCCCTCCCGCGACGCTCCACCAGCCTGGATATTCGTGAAAGAGGAGGGCGGCGAGGAGGATACCGTACACCGGTTGCACACAACTCAGCAGGCTTGCCGTGCTCACGCTGAAGTGCCGGAAGCTGTGCAGGAACATAGTGTGCCCGATGGCTGTGGTAATGATGCCGAGGGCGAGCAAATAAGGTAGCGCTTCGGTAGGGGGTACCCACGGCAACCAGATGAAGACCGGTGTGAGGACCAGCACCGTGATAAGTACTTGATACCACATCAGCACCGAGCCGTCGACCTTCCCTACCTGCGTCTTGACGAGGATATTTCTCAGCGCGTAGATAAGCGCCGAGCCGAGCCCGAAAAGGATGCCCACGAAGGTGTCGTCGGCGAGAGTCAGCTTGCCTGGTGCCAGCAGGTAGACACCGATGATGACTAGTACTCCGAGTCCGATGTGTAGCGGCTCCACGCGCTTGCCGAGCAGCAGGGGCTCCAGCAGCGTGGTCATGGCGGGGTAGGTGAAGAGCACCAGCATCCCGATGGCGACGCTCGAATATTTGAGGGCGTAGAAATAGGTGACCCAGTGCAGCGCCAGCAGCAGTCCGGCGGCGAGGATGACGTAGCGCGGCCGACCGGCCGGTAGGCGGAAGTCGAGCTCGCGGTACGCACAGTACCCGCCGAGCAACACCACTGCCAACGCACACCGCCACCAAATAGCCGGCGCCGGCCCGATAGGGACGAAGCGACCCAGGACTCCCGAGGTGCTCATGAAGAGCATCGCGACGTTGATGAGGAGTAAGGGACGCGGGATGAGGTGGGAATGTAGAGCGAGGGTTCAGGCAGGACTCGCAAAGCAATACCATAAACTATTGTCGCCTTCGCTCTCGCAGATTAAGGAAGCGGCTTTCGCCAAAAACCGGCGGACAGACCGAGGAGGCGTGGACTTTAGCTAACGTTCAAACCACGTGCGGAAAACACATTCGTAATGACCTGTTAATCTACGTATCACAGTAGCGTAATGCAGGTAGGTCACCTTCGGTCCACAACCAAACCCACCCATGAAGCAGTCCTTACCCTCCCTCCTCACGCTCTTTGTAGTCGCCTGGCAGGCGCTCCCGCTTGCCGCCCAACGCGTGCCTTCCTTCGTCCCGACCGCCACCTACCAAGCCGGCAGTTTTGACGAAAGTGCCGCCGAGATCGTCGCCTACGACAAGCAGTCCAAGCGCGCCTACCTCACCAACGCCCAGGCCAACAGTGTCGTCGCGCTCCAACTCACGGCCGCCGGTGGGCTCGACTCGCTGTTCACGCTCGACATGAGCGCCTACGGCGGCGGCGTCAACAGCGTCGCGGTCGCGAACGGTCGTGTGGCCGTCGCCGCGCAGGCCAACGTGAGCACCGACCCCGGCGCCGTGGTCATCTTCGACACCGACGGTAAGTACCTCACGCAGTACACCGTGGGCGCCCTCCCGGACGCAGTCAAGTTCTCGCCCGACGGCAACACCATCGCCGTCGCCAACGAGGGCGAGCCGAACGACGCGTACACCGTCGATCCGGAAGGCTCGATCAGCCTCATCGACGTGCGCACCGGCGCCGTACGCACCGCCGACTTCCGGGCCTACATCGGGCGCGAGGCCGAGCTGCGTGCCCGCGGCATCCGGATCTTCGGCCCCGGCGCCAACGCCGCTCAGGATCTGGAGCCGGAGTACCCGGCCTTTAGCCCCGACGGGCAGACGGTCTACGTGACGCTCCAGGAGAACAACGCCTTCGCGATCGTCGACGTGGCCAGTGGCACCGTGCGCGACCTCGTGCCCCTCGGCTACAAGGATTGGTCGGCCCCGGGCTACCTCGGCTCGCAGGGCTTCGACGCCTCCAACCGCACCAGCGACATCCGCATCTGGAGCCACAAAGTGCTCGGGATGTACCAGCCGGACGCCATGGCGACCTTCCTCGGGAGCGACGGGCAGACCTACCTCGTGACCGCCAACGAGGGCGACGCCCGCGACTACGACGGCTACTCCGAGGAGACGCGCGTCGTCAGGTCTCAAGCTCGACCGCGACGGCCTACCCGTCCGACTACACCAAGTCCAACGAGAGCCTCGGGCGCCTGCTGACGACCACGGCCACCGGCGACACCGACGGCGACGGTGACGTGGACCAGATCTACAGCTACGGCGCTCGCTCCTTCAGCGTCTGGGACGCCGCCGGGAAGCTGGTCTGGGACTCGGCCGACGACTTCGAGAAGACGCTGCGCGGCCTCGTGCCGGAGTACTTCAACTCCAACAACGACGACAACGACTCGCGCAAGAGCCGCTCGGATGATAAAGGCCCCGAGCCGGAGGCGATCGAGATCGGGCGCCTGAACGGCAAAACCGTCGCGCTCATCGGCCTCGAGCGCCAGAGTGGCGTGATGGTGTACGACCTGTCGAACCCACGCGCGCCACAGTACCTCACTTACTTCTCCAACCGCCGCTTCGAGGAGGAAGCCGAGCTCGGGTCCGGGGGTGACCTCGGCCCCGAGGAGATCGTCTGGATCGACGGCGCGGACTCGCCCACCGGGGCACCCGATGGTGCTGATCAGCAACGAGGTCTCGGGTACGCTCACGGCCTACGAGGTCCTCGGCGAGGACGAGCGCTACACGCTGCAGATCCTCCACAACAACGACGGCGAGTCGGAGCTGCTGCAGGACCCGAACGTGGGCGTCGGCGGCATCGCGGCCTTCGCGCAGGTCGTAGACAGCCTGCGGTACACCGGCTACCTCGCGGGCGCCAACTCGATTCTGCTGAGTTCGGGCGACAACTTCCTGCCCGGTCCGGCCTTCTCGGCGGGCCTCGCCAACTCCGAGATCTACGACGCCATCGCGCTACGGCGCCTGCGCTATGATGCACTCGCCATCGGGAACCACGACTTCGACTTCGGGCCGGGCGTGCTGGCGCGCTTCGTGCGGGAGGTGACAAGCGGTGCGCCAACTACCTTCCTGAGCGCCAACCTCGACTTTTCTGCCGAGCCTGAACTCCAAGCGCTAGTCGGCGCCGGGAAGATTGCCCCGAGCACCATCGTCTACCGCGGCACCGAGGGCATCGGCATCATCGGCCTCACGACGCCGGACATCCGCTTTATCTCGAGCCCGGGTCGCGTGGCCATTAATACCATGCTGGCCGGGGCCGTCAACGCCGAGGTGGCGAGGCTCAAGACCCGCGGCATCAATAAGTTCGTGCTGATCTCACACCTCCAGTCCATCGCCGAGGACACGACTTTGATCCCGCAGCTCAACGACATCGACATTGTGATCGCGGGCGGGGGCGACGAGCTGCTGAGCAACAACCCGAACGACGCGCTGCCCGGCACCAAGATCGACGGGCCGTATCCCATCGGCGTCAAGGACGCGGCCGGTCGCACCGTGTACGTCGTCACCACGCCCGGGAGCTACCGCTACGTCGGGCAGCTGTTCGCCACCTTCGACAGGGCCGGCGAGATCGTCGAGATCGGGGAGGCCAGCGGGCCGGTCAAGGTCAAGACCGCGTTGCCAAAGGCCGACTTCGTGGCCGAAATCGAGCAGCCGGTGCGCGCCTATGTGGCAGGCCTCAACCAGCGCGTCCTCGGCCGCACGGAGGTGGCGCTCGACGGCATCCGCGGCAACATCCGTACGCGCGAGACCAACCAGGGCAACCTCATCGCCGACGCACTCTTGTTCCAGGCGCGTGAACTCGCGACGAGTTTTGGCGTAAGCCGCCCTCAAATCGCCCTCCAGAACGGCGGGGGCATCCGCAACGATGCGATGATCGCGGCCGGGAGCCAACTCACCGAACTCACCACCTTCGACATCCTGCCCTTCGCCAACTTCGTGAGCGTGGCCGAGGAGGTGACTGCCGCGCAACTCAAAGTGCTGCTCGAGAACGCCGTCTCGCGTGTCGAGAGCGGCAACGGTCGCTTTGCACAAGTGGCGGGACTCAAGTTCGAGTACGATGTCACGCGCACGGCGCAGGTGATCGGCGCGAATAATCAGGTCACGACCGCGGGCACTCGCGTGCGCAAAGTGACCCTCGACGATGGCACGGTGGTGGTCGACAACGGCACGGTGGTGACGCCGGGCGCGACCTACAGCGTGGCGACGATCAACTTCCTGGCCGGCGGTGGCGACCAGTACCTGTTTGGGTCGGCGTTTACCAACCTCGGCGTGACGTACCAGCAGGCGCTGGCCAACTACATCCGCGGTCCGCTCAACGGCCTCGTGACGGCGGCGCAGTACCCGAGCGGCGGCGAGGGCCGCATCCGGCGCGTCAGTGGCGGGAACACGTTGACGGGGCTTACGCCAAAACCAGGCACCGCGTCACTCTTCCCGAATCCGAGCCGCGGCGCCGTACAACTCGCTGGCGAGCAGGCGGAAGCCGGGCAGCGCACCGTCCGCGTCCTCAACGCGGCCGGCCAGGAAGTGCAACGTTACACCACCGTCGCCACCGCCGGCGGTTACCGCATGGACCTCGACCTGCGGCTCGCCGCGGGCCTCTATTTACTGGAGGTCAACACCCCGGGGGCGACCGAGACCCACGCCCTGATTATTGAGTAAACCCGCGTCTCCGGATTAGATACCGCCCCAGTGCTCGGAGTGAGCGCTGGGGCTTTTTTGGCTACGATTTACTACACCCCCGCCACCAGCCCGTCCACCACCCCTTGCGTCTCATCGGGATACGCCACCTCAACCCGCTGCTCGCTGATCACCCAGCGCCGCAGCTCCTCGAGGCGCTTGAGGCTCAGCTTCTTGAGGACGGGCACGCCCATGAGGCGGAGGGCCTCCGCATTGCAGGCCTGCTCGTACTGGCCTTTCATCGGCACGACCATCAGCTTTTTCCCGAGGTAA
The DNA here is from genome assembly GCA_963837005.1 of Lewinellaceae bacterium. Taxonomy (GTDB): domain Bacteria; phylum Bacteroidota; class Bacteroidia; order Chitinophagales; family Saprospiraceae; genus CALDTK01. The sequence continues at coordinate 604,185 of CAWIMC010000013.1, read as the reverse complement.
AGCGCCTCGGCGGGGGTCTCGAAACCGGCGCCGCACAGCACGCCCGTGCAGGTACGCAGGCTCTCGAGCCAGGTGTCCTGGCTGATGGGATGGATGGACACGTTGGCCTTTCGGCCAAACTGCCTGGCGTGTTTCGAGAAGACTTGCCACCGGACTTCGGCCACTTGGCTGAGGCGCGCGACGAGTTTCGCATCCTCGTAGGCCGGGAGGTAAACCGTGTAGTGGGCGCGCGTCTTCGGCGCTAGCTGCCGCACGGCCTGCCGGATGACGGGCGTCGATATTTCCGCGGCGTAGCGGTCGAAGTGAAACCCGTAGTCCCGCTGCGTTGGGGCGTAGTGCGTGAGGATGGCACGCCCGACCGAGAAGGATTTTTCGGGCTTCGGGCTGGCGGGGTGCAGGACGGCGGCCTGGTGGCTGAGCCCTACGCAGGGCAAACCCGCGCGGTGCGCCGCCCAGGCCGACACGGGTTCGAAGTCGCAGACCACCAAATCGTAATCGCGCACCGGCAGGTCGCGGATATCGCGCTGGAGGCGCCGCAGGTCCGACTGCCCGTAACTGCTCCACAGGTCGATCCCGCCGGATTTCCCGAACACGAAGCCGAGTCCCTTCGGGCGGTACTTGATCTCGCGGCCGAGCGTCACCTCCGAGGCGTAGCCCGACACGAGCAGGTCCACCCGGCCGTGCTGCTCCAGGGCGGGGATGATGTCGATGGCGCGGGCGAGGTGGCCGTTGCCCGTGCCCTGGATGCCGTAGAGGATGCGCATGCGGGTAGGGGGACGGGCTAGGCGGTAAGCTCCGCGAGGAGATTGTCGAAGAGTTCTTTCTCCGTGAGGTCGACGAGTTCGATGCCGTCCGGGTCCTGACCGTCGGTATCGGCGGTCGCGTCGGCATCCTCAAGGCTCTGCTCCAGGTGGCGGTAGAGGCGCCACTCGCCGGCGTCGTACTCGAGGGCTGTGAGGTTCTCGACCCAGTCGCCGGAGTTGAGGTAGCGGATCTGGCCGAGGTCCGGCACCTCGATGAGGTGATCGGCCGGCTGGTGGATGTGGCCGCAGACGATGGTGTCGTAGCCTTTGGTAAGGGCTAGGGTAGCGGCGGCGGTCTCGAACTGATTGATGAAGCTGACCGCCGACTTGACGTTGTTCTTGATGCGCTTCGAGAGGCTCACTTTCCCGTAGCCGAGGGTACCGCGCACGTGGTTGATGGCCGCGTTGAGGAGGATGAGTCCGTCGTAACTCACCGCCCCGACCCTCGCGAGCCACTTCGAGTGTTTGATGACGGCGTCGAAGACATCCCCGTGGAAGAACCATGTGCGGCGGCCGGCGAGTTTTAGCGAAAGCGTATTGCGGATGTGCAGATTGCCAAGGCTCAGGCCCTCTAGTTTGCGGAGTTTTTCGTCGTGATTGCCGGTGAGGTAGTAGACCTGCGTACCCTTAGCGGCGAGGCCGAGGACCTGTTTGAGGACTTTGGTGTGGGCGTTGGGCCAGTAGCTCTTCGAGAACTGCCAGATGTCGATGATGTCGCCGTTGAGGATCAGGGTCCGCGGCTGGATGCGCCTGAGGTAGTCGTGGAGCTCAGTGGCGTGGCTACCGTAGGTCCCGAGGTGAATATCTGAAACGACGGCGATCTCGACGAGGCGGCGGGGCATACGCACGTGGTTTTGGCGAATGCTACAAAGCTCTATTCTGAATGTTAGGCAGGGGTGAAGCGGGTATGATGGTTTAGGGAGAGTTGAGTTCGTCGGCCTCTTCGTGGACTCTTTCGCCGAGCGCTTCGTCCGGGGAAGTTCACGTTCGCGAATATGTGATAAGGCGTCCCCCGGTTAGCCTTGCCGTGCTCCCCGCCGTCCTAGACCCGCCGTACTCGGTGTCGGCTAGGCCACACTTCCGCTGGGGTGCTCGCCTCGGTTACACTGGCCATTATGCATTTAGCTTGGCGTGGGCTTGATGGCCTTGCTACGGAAGCACCATCTCGCGGAAGAGCGCTCTTGATCAAACGCTGTTGAGTATTGCGTGGACGCCGTACATCGGCGCTGTCGAAGAATATATAGTGCCAACCCGTCGGCCTACCCCCGCGCCAGCCGCCGAGTGGCGGCGATCTCCTTGAGCCACTCGCGAGCTTCCTGTACTGGATTACCGTTGTAGGTCTTGCCGCCGGGGATGGATTTCGATACGCCCGTACGCGCTAGGCACACCGCATCGTCGCCGATCTCGACATTCTGCGCAAGGCCCGTCTGCCCGTAGAGCACCACGCGGTTGCCGATGCGACAATTACCGGCGATCCCGACGTGAGCTGCCAGCAGGCAATCCTCCCCGATGACGACATCATGGGCGATCATGCAGGCTGCGTCGATCTTCGTGCCGCGCCCGATGCGCGTGGTCGAGCCTACGCCGCGAGCGATGTTGCAGAGCGGACCGATCTCGACGTAGTCTTCGATGTGTACGTCACCGCCAGTGGACCATTTCTGTCGTCCGTTCCCACCGATGCCGCGGTAGTAAAATGCCTCATCTCCGATCACGGCATTCGCGCCGATGCGGCAGTGAGCCCCGATGACACACGGTCCGTAGACGACGGCCCCGGCGCTGATGACGGTGTGGGCGCCGATGGTGACGCCCGGTCCGACGATGGCACCAGGTTCGATGACGGCAGTGGGGTCGATGTCGGGAGAGCTTGCGGCTTTCGCCAAAACCGATTCGCTCAGTCGTACCGTCGGGCGGTGAAGTGCAATTAGCGCGTCGTAAGCCTCAAAAGGATTGGCGCGCACGAGGAGCGTTTTGCCGGAAGGCGTCACTCCCTCGGGCAGGCGATCGATGAGGATGACGGATGCTGCACTCCCGAGCGTCTTGCGGTAGTATTTCGGGTGGTCGACGAAGGTGAGGTCGCCCGGCTCGACGCGGTGGATCTCGTTAACCCCGTGGATGTGCTGGTCGGGGCCGTGGAGTTGGGCGCCACAGGATTCGGCGAAGGTGGAGGCGAGGAGAGGGGCGGGGAGGCGCATGAGGGCGAAGATGTAAAGGGTTGAAGTATCGAGGTGGGAAGTGTTGAAGGCGCTACCGCGGGGGGCGTGCTTTGCTGGCGTGCCGTTCATATGTTTCCCGGGGTCATCGTCCCGAGGGCCAAGCTTGGGAGGTGAATCGGCGCAGTCATTTTTTTAATCCGCACTTGTTCGACCCTGGGCTACTCGTGGATGGACTCAGCTGGAGTGCCAGGATGGCCTTACTTGCGTGCAAATAGGCGTGTAGCGGGCGCGAGCAGAGCTCGTCGAACGCCCGCCAGTAGCGTGCCAGCCGTGCACGACCCACGCGGTAGCTCAGCAGAAGACGCTGCATAGCAGCTCCTTAAATTCCCCCTCGGGCGCTAGGGAGGACTTACCCCACCAAGGCCTCGTGCTCCACCACCTGACCGTCCATCTCGATCAGGTCGTCCTCGCCGACGTAATACTTGGGTCTGGCCGTGTCCCCAGCTACGAAAGCCTCCAGTGCTTCCTCATCCGACCACTTGGACTCCACCGAGAGGTGGCGGTCGACGAGTCCGGCTTCCGCCAAAACGACCCGTGCACCGAGGTTGCCCCGCGACTGCTGCATATCCGGAATCACCACCGACTCCTAGGAACTGCCTGAGTTCCTCATTCTTTCCCGGCAGCGCCATACCTGTCCACCGCCGCCGAATGGCCCCGGACATCGACTGGCGGGGTTGCGCGATGGAGCGGGGCGTGCGCTTGCCCCAGTTACCGTTGACGAAGAGCACGCCCGTAAGGAGGATGAGGCACGCCACCATCGTCTGGCCACTGATGGCCTCGCCGCGCCACAGGACGCCTAGCGTGAGTGCCACCACTGGGTGCACATACGTCGAGCTAGCGACCTTTTCTGGAGAGACGCGCTGCAGCAAGTACAGGAAGGCCGAGTAAGCTATGATGGACCCAAAAACCACCAAAAACGCAAACGACCAGGCCGACACATCACTCACCTGATCGATGCTCCAGCCGGGCACCTTGGCGTCGATAAAGATGAAAGGCACCGCCAGGGTCCCCGCGATTAACATCTGTAGCCCCGCGGTCTGAAGCCGGTTTTGCGGAAGCGAAACCCTCGACGTCAGCACAGAGCCAACCGCCCAGGCAGATATGCCGATCATGATAGCAATGATGCCCTTCCAGGCGCCCTCGCCCTCAATGACAATGTCCTGTCCGACGAGGGTAATGGTGCCGACGATGCCCAGGGCCACGCCGACGAAGGCTTGCCACCGCGGGCGCTGCTTACTGAAGGCCCAGAGCACGAGCACCACCAGCAGCGGTTCGGCGGCCACCATCACGGCCGTGGTGCCGGACTCGATGTACTGCTCCGCCCAGACCACCGTGCCCAGGCCGACGGTCAGGAACAGGAAGCTGGTGGTGGCCATATTGACCCAGTGCTGGCGCGTGGGCCACCAACTGGTTCTAGCCCCCGAACTGTCTACTGTGCCGATGGCCCCTGCGCGTCGCATCACAAAATACGACAGCACCGCGAGGAAGGTGCCCGCCGTACAGAGCCGCGCGACGATGAGGATCGAGGGCGGAATGGTCTCAATGGCCTCGATATTGGCCAGGTAGGTGGAGCCCCAGACGAGGTAGACAATCGCGAAGGCGAGCACGATGCGCCAGTCGAAACGGGGCGTAGTAGTGGTAGGCATGACGGGGAGGGCTACGAGCGAGACAATACGTGTACTGTCACAGCGGCGAAATGGCACAAACGGCCCCGGAGGCCGCAAGGTTGGTGCGGGTTCGGAAAGTTAACATGATACGGGCCTTAAAGCCCACGCCACGCTGGGTTTGCGCCCTCGACACGCGCTCACCAACAGGCCTGTTAACAAGCGTGCAAAAGGGCTGCACAACGCGGCGATAACTCACGCACCTCTCCACAGCTCTCCCCATTTCCACACTTTCCACAGCGATGTGGAGCGACATCTCCCCGGCTTGGTCACCGCGCTCTACACTCGGATGTCAGTTTTGCGCGGTGTGCACCCGTGGTTGGCTTTCCCCACAACCCTGGGTTGCGCCCGGTGTATAATGAAGGCAAAGCCCTAGTGCTCAGTGTTGGTCGGTGTGGATTGCGTACCGAGGAATGGGTAGAACCGCCTTTGCTCCTCCACGGCCGAAATTCCTGTCCACATCCTAACACCTCTGATGATGAGTGATAGGGTTTTAAATTTTTTAATCAAATCACATAACCAGAGACCACACCGTGGATAAGCTCGTCGCCGCCGAAATTTTGGAAAGTCCCGCCGCCGAAAGCCGTGAAGCGGTGGTCAACACGCCGGTCCAGGTTGCGCCGCCGCGCCGCCGGTATCCACGGGCGGTGAAGGTTTGGCTGCTGGCCGGACTGGTCTTAATCTTCGTGCAGGTGGTGGTCGGGGGCATCACGCGCCTCACCGGTTCGGGCCTGTCGATCACGAAGTGGGAGATCGTCACGGGGGCCCTGCCGCCGATGGGTGAGGCGGAGTGGTCGGAGGCCTTCGATCTCTACAAGGAGACCCCGCAGTACGCCAAGATGAACGAAGGCATGCCGCTCGGCGACTTCAAGTTTATCTACTTCTGGGAGTACTTCCACCGACTCTGGGCGCGGATGATGGGCATCGTCTTTATCGTGCCGCTGACCTACTTCGTATTTAAAGGGTGGATCGACAAGCGGCTCGGCAAGCGACTGGCGCTCGTTTTTGCGGCAGCGGCCCTCACGGCGAGCTTCGGGTGGATCATGGTGGCCTCTGGGCTCATCGAACGGCCGTTGGTCAACGCCTACAAGCTCTCGATGCACCTCGGGATCGCCTTTACGACCTTCGGTATCCTGCTGTGGACGACGCTCTGGACTTTTGACGTGCGCCTTTCGGCAAAACCTAGTGCAGGTCTCCGCAAGCTGGTCTACGTGTTGGCTGGCGCCCTGGTGGTGCAAATACTTCTCGGCGGTATGATGTCCGGGATGAAGGCCGCGCTGGCCTACCCCACCTGGCCGGACCTCAACGGCGTGGCCGTGCCGGGCGTCATCTTCAACTCGTCCTCGTGGACGCTCGACAATATCGTGCACTACGACTCGCACCCGCTGATGTCGGCGCTCATCCAGGTGCTGCACCGGACGGCGGCTTACGTCGTGACTTTTCTGGTGGCCCTGCTACTGTGGCGGGGGCTGAGTTTTGGCGACAGCCGCTGGCGCACGGCGTTGCTGGTGACGGCGGGCCTGACGCTGACGCAGGTGCTGCTGGGCATTGTGACGGTGGTGCTGAGCCAGGGGACGATTCCCGTGAGTTGGGGGGTGCTGCACCAGGCGGGGGCGCTCTTTTTGTTGAGTGCGGTGCTGTATGACGTGTGGCTAGTGCGGGCTGGGGCGGTGCGGAAAGGGATTGTTTGATTGGAAGGTTGTTTGGTGGCTTGGTTCGCTGCCGCGTAGGCCGCTTTCTTGTGGGCACCCTGGCTCCCTCCTGTCCGGGGGAAGGGGTTGTGTGATCGGAAGATTGTTTGGGGGCTTGGTTCGCTACGGCGTAGGCGACGTCCAGCGCGTCACACCTTGCTCCGTGCCTCTCGTTCGAAGGACATCCTCTGTGCCGCAGGCACGTAACTCTGTGTCCCTCTGTGCTCCTCGGCGTCTCTCTGTTAAAATAGCGTCTTTAAAGCCATCCAGCACAGCAGTCCATCGTCCACATAATCCTCCCGTCCCCTTTAACTTCCCGCACCCCAAGCACCTCTACGATATGCCTACCACCAACCAAGCCCTCGAGACCGAGCAGAAGGCCCTCGACATCAACCTCGACGAGAATATCTACGGCACCTTCGCCGAGATTGGCGCCGGGCAGGAGGTAGCCCGATACTTCTTTCAGGTCGGGGCCGCCGCCGGGACCATCGCTAAGACGATGTCGGCCTACGACAAGATCATCTCCGACAAGATCTACGGCCCGGAGCCCAGCGGGCGCTACGTGTGCGAGAGCCGGCTCTACAAAATGCTCGACCACGAGTTCGACCTGATGTCGACGCGGCTCCAGAATGAGCGGCCGGGGAGTCACTTCTTCGTCTTCGCGGATACGGTGTCAGCCATCAACTTTCAGCGGACGAATTACGGCCAGGGCTGGCTCGGCCTGCGCTTTCAACTCGCGCCCGACGGCGAGCCGAATGACCTTATCGTGCACGCCCGTATGCACGACGCCGACAACAGGCTGCAGCAGCAGGCCATAGGAATTCTGGGCGTCAACATGGTGCACGCCTGCTACAAGATGAATGAGGACATCAACGTCCTCATCCCGAGCCTCATCGACAACCTTCATGGCCGCATATCGATCGACATGATCCGCCTCTCGGGGCCGGACTTTCGCGACCTCGACAACCGTCTTTTGTGCCTGCTGCTCGTCAAGCATGGCCTGACCCAGGTGGCCATGTTCGGACCGGACCGGACGCCCGTGCACGCCTCGGAGTTCCTGTACCGCAAGTCGGCCCTCGTGGTGCGCGGGCAGCTTCCGGCCGGTGACGCTCGTCAACTTCGACATGATCCAGTCGGCGTACGAGCAGTTCCGGGCCTCCGAGAAGGTGGACCCGCGCAAGTGCTACCTCTTCACCGAGATCACGCTCGCCAACCTGCGGGCCGGCTCCACGAGCGACATCGACGAGCAGGACTTCCTCGACCGCGCCGAGCTGCTCAACGCGATGGGCCAGACGGTCATCATCTCCAATTGCGACTCGTACCGAGATCTCACCACCTACCTCGCCGAGTACAAGGTGCCGCTGCTCGGCTTCGTGATTGGCGTGCGGGAGTTGCTCGACATGATCACGCAGCGCTACTACGACAATGCCGAGGGTACGCTGCTGTCGGCGTTTGGGGAGCTCTTTGCGCGGACGGTGCAGTTTTATGTGTACCCGGCGCAGCAGGAGGGCTCAGCCGAGTTGATGACGGCTGCGAATTTGCCGATTCCGGAGGGCGTGCGCTTCCTGTATCAGCACTTGCTCGAGAACAAACAGATCGTGGACGTTGAGCGCTTTAATCCGGAGTACTTGCACATCTACTCCAAGCGGGTGCTCGAGATGATCGCCAGTTCGGAGCAGGGCTGGCAGGACATGGTGCCGAGCCGGGTGGCGAATTTGGTGAAGGAGAAGTGTTTGTTTGGGTATCCTACTGCTACGGAGGAGTTTGCGTATTAGGGGCAAGTATTGAGGGGGGAAGGGTGAAGTGTTGAAGGGGCTGCCGCGTGTGTATTTGAGCTTACCGTTTTTGCTCCGCGTGTCACCGGGGACGGGTTTCTGGTCGGCTTGCCGACCCCGCCGCGTTCCGCGGCTTGGCGAAACCCGTCCCCGGTGGCACGCGGAGCTTGTGGGTGCTCTTGTCTTGTTGGGGATGCTACTGTGGGGTGACTGTGGGGGGGATGGCTGCGCGGGGACTGGTTTTGGCGAAAGCCGTCTGTCTGGGGCCCATCGCCGAATACGGTAGAATATCATCTAACTGAGGTCGGCCATTTGTCCAGCGAGGCCTGGGGCCTGCCTATTTGCCCTACTTTAGAGAGGCTATCAATTCACTCCTACTGGATACTGCCGCTCTACATATGTCATCTCTACTCAGGTCTACGCTTTTCGTCTTCTGCTCCCTTTTTGCCTATGGTACCGCGCTCAGCCAGGCGACGGCTTCCGCCAAAACCAGCTCCGGCAGCGCCTATCCCGTCTTTGCGGCGGCTGGGTTTGGCGTGGAAGGCCCGGATGAGAGCAGCCCGAACTGCCAATCAGGAAGCGCCAGCGCCGCCGGCAACCACAAAGCCTTCGGGCCGCACATCACCCAGGTGGCCGACGCCACGCTCAAGCGAAATGTCTTCGCCTTCGCAAGCCACATCGGCGAAGACTCTGATCGCTGTGAGGTCTACGACCGCGTCCGTATCGAGGTCAAAGGCGGACCGCTTGGCTCCTCCGTACCAGACCTCGAGCACAACTATGGCGACACAAGTCACTACCGCTGGCAATTCCGCCTCGACGAGGGCTTCGTCGGGTCGAATTCCTTTACGCACCTCTTCCAGAATAAGGCACAGGGTGGACAGAACTCCAACCAGCCCATCGTGACCCTCACCGCCCGCCGCGAGGTGCTAGAATTGATCCACGCCAGGGAGGACAACTCCGCCACCGATCAGATCCTTACCAGCGCCTCGACTCAATGCCTTCCGCGGCAAGTGGGTCGAGGTCTACATCCGCCAGGTCCACACCGACACCGGCCTGCTCGAGGTCCGCATCGCCGACGTCGCCACCGGCACGCCGATCCTCACTTACCTCAACCCCCGCATCGATCTGTGGCGCGAGACCAACAACCCCGCCTTCATCAATCGCCCGAAGTGGGGCATCTACCGCAAGATCGCCACGGGCCTGCGCGATGAAGTCGTGCGTTTTGGAGACATCTGCGCCTCCGAAAAATCCGCAGCCCTCTGCCCGAGCCTCCTGCCCGCCGCCAACGGAGCGCCCGCGGCCGTCACCGATGCCTCTCCGATCGACGGTGCGCGACACGTACCGCTCAGCATGCCGCTGCGCTGGGATCGCAGCAAAGGTGCCACGAGCTATAAAGTCTACTTCGGCACGAGCAGTACACCCGCGCTCGTCGCCACCGTCACCGACTCTATCTACGCCGTCGCCCTCGAGTTCGGCAAGACCTACTACTACCAGATTGCGGCGCTCAACGACACGGGCGAGACCCGTACCGCCGTCTACAAATTCTCGACCCTCACCGTGGCGGACGTCGGCGGCTGGGAAGTGGTCCGCGGACACGCCGCCTTCCACGTCGAGGCTCCGGACTTCTACGAACTCAACACCAATCTGAAGCTGCCCCCCGGCATCGACGCCGTCTCTGCCCTCAACGGGGAGCCAGGTAATGCCGCCTTTAGCTACTTCTCGGGCGACAGAGAAGCCACCAACGCCAACTACCGCTGGCGCTACCGCCAGAGTGACGGCGAGCAGACGACGCTCGTGATGCGGGTCGCGGCCTTACCCGGGGTAAGTAGTCTGACCTTCGTCGAGTTCTACGGACTCGGCTGGCGCCAGAAGGTGCGCATCAATCGTGGCTCGGCCAAGTTCGAGCGCACCGACGGCAGCAATGAGTTCGACTTCCCGGAGGGCTTCTGGGAGGACAGTAAGCCGCGCATCCTCCGCTTCACCTTCGCCCCGACCCCTGGCGGCAACATGGTCACGAAGCTTTACCTCGACGAGGCCACCGTAGCCTTTGCCTCCGGTGAGAGCAACGAGGCGAAAACCTCCAATTACATAGACATCGGTCGCAACGGCGGTGACAACTACGGCGTCACCTTCGACTACGTGGCCATCAATCCGACGGGTGCCTTCGAGCCGGACTCCACCGGCGCACCGACGCTGCCGAGTGATCTATTCGTGGGCGGTGGCGGCTCTAATGGCGCTCCTTTAGCCGTCACTAAGCTCCTGCCGCTCGACAAGGCCGTCGACGTGCCACTTACCATGCCCATCGCCTGGGAGGGCAACGAGGCCTCGACCAGTTACAAAGTTTACCTCGGTACTACCCAGACGCCTACAGCTGGTCAAGACTACCAGCGCTACGATCTACTACGACTCGACCCTCAAGGCCGCCACCACCTACTACTACCGCGTCGGTGCCGTCAACGACAACGGCGAGACGCTGTCCGAGGTCAAGTCCTTCACGACGCTCGCCCAGGCCAACGACGGTACCTGGCGCGTGACCCGCGGTCACGCCGCACCGCACGTCGAGGCGCCCGAGGCCTTCGAGCTCGATACCAACCTCGACATCCCGGCAGCACTCGACACCGTGCGTCCGCGTCGGGACGAGCCGGCAACGCCGCCTACGGCTACCTCTCTGCGGAGAAGGAAGGCTCGGCTGGCAACTACCGGTTCCGCTTTCGCCAGAACGAGCCCGACCAACTCACGCTCCTCCTGCGCGTAGCCCCGCTGCCGGACAACGATAACTTAGTTTACATCGAGTTCTATGGACTTGGCTGGCGCCAGAAGCTCCGCCTTAATCAGTCGACGGCCAAGTTTGAGAAGACACCTGATGACCCGGAGTTCACCTTTCCGGACGGCTTCTGGAAAGTAGATACTTTCCGTACCATTCGCGTCACCTTCGAGCGCTCGGGCGGTAACGTGATGACGAAAATATACCTCGGCGAGAGCACGAAAATCTTCGGCCAAGGTCTCAGTGACGAGGAGAAAGAGGGCTCTTACTTGGACATCGGCCGGGCTGGCGGCGAGAACTACGGTGCCTACTTCGACTACCTAGCCATCAACCCTACGGGAGCCTTCGCACCTGGAGCCCTGGCCGCACCAGCGCCCCCGGCAGACCTCATCGTGCCCGCCGTTGTGGTGGGCCTGACCTCGGTCCGTGATATCGCACCACTCAGCGTCTACCCCAACCCAGTCACTGACCTCCTCCGCGTAGATAGTGAGCTGGGTGGTCGCCCCAGCAAGTACCGCATTTTCTCGGCCACCGGCCAGACAGTCCTCATCGGAGCACTCGATTCCGATGGCGTACTCAACGTCGGCCAGCTGCCGAGCGGCACCTACATGCTGCAAGTCATGAGCGAGAACGGCGAGTTGGCGGTAGGTCGTTTTACTAAAGTATAGGGAGTTTAATTGATGTCTGTGAAGGCGGCGATCGACGGAAGTTGAGCGCCGCTTTTTTAATGGAGGTTCTGCAGTCGATCATCATCGCGCGTCGGCAACAAGCTGTTTACATCGGCCACGTCGGGGTGGTTGAGCTCCGCGACTTGGGGATCCTGATCCGTGAGTTTGAATCCACTGTCGGTCTCGACCAAGCAACAGCGGATCTCCTGGCGCCGGAGCAGCTTGTGGAAGCAGGTTTCGAGGTGCTTAGAGAGCGAAGGCAGGGTTGGAAGAACGCTATTTGCTTCGAGCGCCTATCACCGGTGGCTGTGCATTCAGGAGCAAGACGTAATCACCCAAGCACTCGATTTTGTCAAAGTAGGGGTTTTGACGAAAGTCGTCGAAGCTTCTGTTCGCTCTACGCGCAGCGGTCTCGAAGACGTCCTCTAACTCCCATTCGTCGTAAGGGATTAGTGCATTGATATCGTCATCGGCACGTAGCGCTAATAATCTTCCGTCTTTTGTACGCCCGACATGTTCCCGCACCTCTTCCCAAACTGCGCGGATCACCCACGGATCAACGGTACGCCGGTCGAAGCTGCGGGCGAAGGTGCAGATCGAATCGGCGCTACGCTCCCGGATGAGTTGCTGAAGTCTCGCTTCGTGACGGTTGTCGGTAACGTAAATCAGCACCGCATAGCAGAATGTCAACAGGATCGCAATGATTGGCATCGACATTAAAAAACTACCAACGAACTGAGAAATCCGAGCAGCAAGAGGTAGCCCCCAATTTTCCAACCGAGTGAGACCTCAATCGAGTCGACTTGCGCACGCGTCGGCATGTTGCGAGAGAAGGCACGAGAGCCCATAGGCTAATCTTTAAGCTATCCTAAACTGGACGAGGCCACAGTGCCATCGAAGAGGCTCAAATCTCGTCCACGTTTTCCGTCAGCTAAGGTAAGCCCCGCAGCACCTACCTTCCGACCTATGCCCGCTACCACTCACACACCGACCCGCACTTTCGAGGTCTTAGACATCGCCATCGCCAATCATCCGCTCGCCGAGTTCGTCGGCCAACGCGCCGAGGGCGGGGACTGGGTCTGGCAATCGACCGCCGACTTCAAGCAGCTGGTGGACAGTCTCTCGCGGGGTCTGCTGCGCCTTGGCATCGAGCGCGGACAAAAGGTAGCCATGGCGGCCTACAGCAACCGGCCCGAGTGGATGGCCGTCGACTTCGCCTGCGCACAGATCGGTGTCATTACCATCCCCGTCTACCCAACCATCTCGACCGACGACTACCGCTACATCTTCGATGAGGCCGAAGTGGCGTATGGCTTCGTCGGGAATGGCGACTTGTACGAGAAGTTCGAGGCTGCCGGGGGCGATACACCGACTTACGTCAAAACCTACACCTTCGACGCCGCGCCGGGGCAGGTGCACTGGTCGCATGTTTTGGCGGAAGCCGAACTAAACCTCGACCTAGAGATCAAGCACCGCCGCGAGGCCATCCTACCTGAGGACCTCACCACCATCATCTACACCTCCGGGACCACCGGCCGGCCCAAGGGGGTCATGCTCTCGCACCGCAACATCTGTTCGGCCGTAATGGCGGCTGGCGAGCGCCTCCCTGTGGAGGCTGGCGAAACCGTCTTGAGCTTCCTGCCGCTGTGCCACATCTTCGAGCGGACGGGTAGTCACCTGTACGTCCTGGTCGGGGCCCGCATCGCGCTGACAGGTACCGATAACCTCGGCGGACCCGACGGCGACCTCCAGGCCATCCGCCCGCACTTTTTCGCCACCGTGCCACGCCTTCTCGAGAAGGTCTACGAGAAGATCTACGCCAAGGGCTCCGAGCTCACCGGCCTCAAGCACAAGCTCTTCTTCTGGGCGCTGAGTCTCACCGACGACTACGACTACCAGCACCCGATGAAGGGCCTCCAGGCCGCCATCGCCGACAAGCTCATCTTTAGCAAGTGGCGCGAAGCCCTCGGTGGACGCATGAAAGGCGTCGTGACCGGTGCCGCGCCTTGCCCGCACAACATCCTCCGCATCTTTAGTGCAGCGGGTATTCCCGTTCGCGAGGCGTATGGCCTCACAGAGACCTCACCCGGGCTCACCATCAACGAGCCCAACAGTACGGGTGCTATGCTCGGCACCGTCGGCCCAGCCGTTAAGGACGTCGAGCTGTACATCGAGCCATCGACGGCTTACGGTCCTGGCGAGGGTGAGATCCTGGCGCACGGCCCCAACGTCATGCTGGGCTACTACAAAAAGCCCGAGGCTACGGCCGAGGTCTTTACCGAGATCGACGGGAAGCAGTGGTTCCGCACCGGCGACATCGGCACCATGGTTAAGGGTCCTGGCGGACGCGAGTTTCTCAAGATCACTGATCGCAAGAAGGAACTCCTCAAAACTTCCGGTGGCAAGTACGTGGCCCCGGCCCCGATCGAGTCGAAGCTCAAAGAGCACTCGATGGTCGAGCACGTCATGGTGATCGGCGACGGGCAGAAGTTCGTGTCGGCTCTCATCATCCCGAGCGAGGAGGCGAAGACGCGCTACAGCCACGACGGCGACGCGTGGATGCACGACGATGCTCTCCTAAAAGAGTACCAAACCGCCATCGACGCCGTCAACAAAGATCTCTCCCACACCGAGCAGATCAAGAAGTTTGCGCTACTCGATGGAGTGTGGGACGTGACCCACGCGGACGGCAGCGAAGGGGAATTGACGCCTACACTAAAGCTCAAGCGGCGCGTGGTGCGGGACCGCTACTCAAAGGAGATCGGGGGGATGTACGGGAAGTAGGGGGGGCTCACGATATCCTTAGCAGGTATGGTGTCTAACGTTAATCATTAGCGCCCTCCTGCATCTTGGCCATGATGGCCTCCTGGAGCTCCATCATGTGATCGGCCACCACCTGCTGGCCGAGTTTGGTACCGGCGGCGGTGAGTTCGGGCGTCGTCGCGATGACCTTCTTGCCGAGGGTCGTGCCGTAGAACTTCTTGAGTTGCCTGAGTTCTTTCTCCGTGTAGGCGCTCACGTATAGATCGACGTAATCATCGCGCATGGCCTCGTACGACATGTACTTCGTGAAGAAGTCCCGCATGACGCCCTCTACCTGGGCGAGTTGCGGCATCTGCGACAGCTGGACCTCGAGCTGCGCGTCGATCACGGCGTCGAGGGTGGCCTGCATGTTCATAGCATCCAGGAGTTCGACGGCTGCTTTTTTGTGGCTTTCGCCAAAACTCGTCTGGCCAGCGTTTTGCGCGAAAGCCGCACCTCCGAAGGCAAGGAGCAGGGCGTAGGAGAGGAGGAAGGTCTTCATGCTGGTGAAGGTAGCGACATCCGCGTAGCTAAGTTCTACTAGGGTTTTGTGCGCTGATTTTAGGCGGCCCCAGCAAATCTTAGCTTAGGTCTCAGATCATAGCCTGGGGCGAGCGCCCTGCGTACCGACGGACTTGCGTCGAACCGGTGATCATCCACTCCGACACCGGTCCCGCTCCCGCGAGCCCACCCGTGCCGCCTCCCCGCCCTCGGCTAGGCCACCTGCGGAGCCTCCACGCCCTCGGTGCCGAAGCGTAGCGCCTCCCCGTCCTCGGTGCTAAACCCCCGCCTCGGCGAAGCCGCCGTTTCCGCGCGGCACCATGGGAGTACAGGACTACCTGCAACGCTGCGCTCCCCGTAGCAGCCCTTTAATTTTTAAAACTCAATCAATACCCACTACGACCGCAGCAACCGAGCGCCCCCGAAAATTAGCCCCTAATCAAACCCCACCCCAAAAATCGCCGTTCCCCCAACCCCAACAAAAACCCTAACCCCGATGTCCTCCCCCCTCGCCAAACTCACCCACGCCAAAGTCGAAAACCAGTGGTCCATGCGCGACCCCATCTCCATGTACCCCGCGCCGCCCTTCCCGCGCCAGCCGATGCCGGCCCCCGGCTCCATCGAAGACATGGACCCGCGGCCCGACCACGGCGAGGACAGCTACATCGGACTCGGGCGCATGACCGGCCGCAAGGCCCTCGTCACCGGCGGCGACAGCGGCATCGGCCGAGCCACCGTCATTGCGTACGTCCGCGAGGGCGCCGAGGTGACGATCAACTACCTCCCCGAGGAGGCCCCCGACGTACACAGCCTCCAACAGGCCATAGAGGGCGAGGGCGGTAAGCTCCACCTCATGCCCGGCGACCTGAAGGACGAGCGGTTTTGCGAAAAGCTCATCAAAGACGCCCACGAAGCCATGGGCGGACTCGACGTGCTTGGTCATCAATGCCGGTAAGCAGACTGCTCAGGAGTCCATCCAGGACATCACCACCGAGCAATTTGACGCGACCTACAAGACCAACGTCTACGCCATGTTCTGGCTCTGCAAGGCGGCCCTGCCCCTGATGCCGAAGGGTGGCTCCATCATCATGACGACCTCCATCCAGGGCTCGAAGCCTTCCGACAATCTCGTCGACTACGCCTCGACCAAGTGGGCCATCATCGGCTTCCTCAAGGCCCTCGCCAAGCAGGTCGCACAGGACGGCATCCGCGTCAACGGCGTGGCACCCGGACCGTTTTGGACGCCGCTACAGCCTTCGGGTGGGCAGCCGCAGAGTTCGATCGAGAAGTTTGGCAGCACGACGCCTTACGGTCGCCCCGGCCAGCCCGCCGAGATCGCGCCGATGTACGTCTTCCTCGCCACGCAGGAGAGCAGCTATACGAGTGGCGAAGTGCTCGGTTCGACGGGCGGCAACCCAACGGCGTAAGTCGCCGGACCTCATCGACAGGCTTTCGCCAAAACTCACAAAACGAATATCCCGTGCCCACCGACAACTACGACGAGAAGTACACCAAGCCCCAGCTCCGCCGCGACATCAAGCACGAGATTATGGCAGGCGATAAGGGTGGTGATCCGGGACAGTGGTCGGCGCGCAAATCCCAGCTCCTCGTACACGAGTACGAAAAGCGTGGCGGCGGCTACAAAAACGACAAGAAGGACGCCGCCGCCAAGAGCCTCGAAGCGTGGAGCGACCAAGCCTGGCAAACCCGCGACGGTAGTGCCAACGCCGACCGCCCCGACGGCATGAAACGCTACCTCCCCGAAGCTGTGTGGGCCCTACTGCTCGAGGCCGACCAAAAGGAAGCCGAACAGTCCAAAGCTAAGGCCGACGACAAGGACAAGCAGTTCGCAGACTGGCCCGAGGCCGTCCGCAACGTCATGCACGAACTCGGCTACACCGACGGCAGTGGTTTGGGGGTAAGCAAAGAGTACCTCTCCCGCCGCGCCGCCGAACTAGAGATCGATGGCCGCAGCTCGATGACCAAGGACGAACTGAGGGAAGCAATCCTCGATCATCCCTCCTCCGATCTCGACGACATGACCAAGGAGGAGCTTTACGAACGGGCGCAGCGGCTCGACATCGCCGGGCGTTCGAAGATGGACAAGGGAGAGTTGCGGGAGGCAGTGGAGGGAGAGGGGTAAGCGACTCCTCTGCCGTCGCCACGGATAGGCCTAAACTCGGTAGGTAAAAAGATTCATCACCTCAGACCCTAATGAGAACAATTCGACAACGGCGATCGGATTTTTGACGGTGGTAGAGACGCGCTCATCGCACTCACCGAAAACAGCTCCCCGTCGCGGAACTCGTACTTCTCAATGGCGCGTACGCTCATAGCAAAAAGGTACGCCTCACTACTTCCACCCCCGTATTTCATCGACTTCGAGGCGGAAGTCGCCATCTTGCCCGTCGACGATGTACAGGCCGATAGACCTGACGTTGGCGAGATCGACGGGGGCTACATTCACCGGCTCACCGAAGGCGGTTTGCTCGAGGTCTGCAAAAGCGATCCGTCGCCAGGTCCAGTCTTCGCTGGTCTCGAAGCTCGTCCGGCGGCCGACCTCCCTGCGGCCTACGCGACTCCCGTCGCTCACATCCACCTCGAAGGTGCGCCCGCCGCCGCGGACGTGCAACTCCAGCCCCTTGTAACCCGAGAGGTCGAAAGATTTGTCCGCAATCACGGAGGTAAAGCCCCCGCCCGCCGTGACGGTGTTGCCCGTAAAGCGCATCGCCCCATCGGCAAACGCAACGTAGCCCTTGGACTTGCCGCCCATGACGCCGTCGTTTTGGATGTTCCAGGTAGCCTTGCTCGGCGTGTCGAAGTCGAAGAGCGTCATGGGAGAAGCGGCGTCGGAGGTGGTACTGGTACTGGTCGTGCTGTCGGTACGCGTGCCGCAGGCGAAGGCGGTGAGTAAGGCTGTCGCCAAAACGAGCAGGCGGAGGGATAGGGACATGGGTCGGGTTTTGCTGAAAAGCGGATAATGGTCGTGGGCTCGTAGTAGAGAGGTTACTACGAGCCATTGAGTTGGCTTGGTGCGGGAGGGATGAGGGATTTCTCGGTTCCGCTACGCTGCACTCGAAATGACGCGCGCGCTTCGCTCCACTCGAAATGACGGTCGTCATCTCGACCAAGCGAGACGCCGCGTAGCTGGCTGGCGAGCGCGCGGAGAGATCTCTTAGCGCAAGATTGGATGGTGTGTGGGTTTTGGGGATTTCTCCGTTCCGCGGCTACGCCAGCTTCAGTCGAAATGACGAAACGAGACGCCGCGTAGCTGGCTGGCGAGCGCGCGGCGAGATCTCTTAGCGCAAGATTGGACAGTGTAATGGTGTGTGGGTCTAGGGGATTTCTCGGTTCCGCTTCGCTGCACTCGAAATGACGCGCGGGCTACGCTCCACTCGAAATGACGGCCGTCATCTCGACCAAGCGAGACGCCGCGTAGCTGGCTGGCGAGCGCGCGGAGAGATCCCTTAGCGCAAGATTGGACAGTGTAATGGTGTGTGGGTCTTGGGGATTTCTCCGTTCCGCGGCTGCGCCAGCTCCAGTCGAAATGACGCGCGGGCTACGCTGCACTCGAAATGACGGTCGTCATCTCGACCAAGCGAGACGCCGCGTAGCTGGCTGGCGAGCGCGCGGAGAGATCCCTTAGCGCAAGATTGGATGGTGTGATGGTGTATGGGTCTAGGGGATTTCTCCGTTCCGCGGCTGCGCCAGCTCCAGTCGAAATGACGAAATGCGGCTGCGCCAGCTCCAGTCGAAATGACGAAACGAGACGCCGCGTAGCTGGCTGGCGAGCGCGCGGAGAGATCCTTTTTCGCCTTTCGGCAAAACCCGTCTCACCTTTACCTCCCGTGAGCGAGCGCCAATTTCGGATCGGGATCATGAAGGTGGACGTGGCCGGGCGCGACGACCGCTCGCTCGATGCCCTCACGCGCCGCGCTACGGAGCGTTTTACGGAGGTGCTCTCCCGCGAGAGCCGCCTCCACGTCACCTCCATCACTTTTGACGGGGCGGCCCTTCAGCCCGACCGCGCCGGCTACCACGCCCTGGACTTCGTGCAACTCGGCCTCGACGAGAAGACCGAACGCAAGCTGGCCTTCCTGCTCATCGTCACCGAGGTCGACATTCGGGCGGCGTCGCTGTCGTACTTCCTGGCCCTGCCGTCGCAGCTTACCAACGTGGCCATCGTCTCGACGCGGCGCCTGGCCGAACTCGGCTCGGACGAGCACACCGACGAGGGCCTGATGTCCGAGCGGCTCGGTACCCTGCTGCTACACTGCTTCGGGCGGCTGCTCAACTTGCCCTTCCGCGAGTCGACGAGCAACTATATGAAGCGACTCGCCGTGCCGGCCGACCTCGACGCGATGCAAGCTTTCACCGACGCTCAGTTCGAGCGTATGGCCGCGGCCCTGCCGGAAGAGGCCAACGACCGCTTCTCGGACGGGGCTACGTTCACGTTTGTCACGACGCAGGTGTTTGGCAACCTCGTGCGCATCCTCCGCGGGGCCTTGCGCGCCAATCCCCTCCGGATCGCCACTAAGTTGCCCCGCATGATTGCCACAGCACTCTCGGTGATTGTCGTGCTCGTGTTTGGGGCGGAGACATGGGACTTTGCCGCCTCGGTGTCTGACGGACAACTGGCGGTGTTCGTGGTGGCGTGTTTTGCGGCGGCCACCTTCGTGCTGTACCGCGCTTTCTCGTTTCGGCTCGTCCGCACGCGGCACGGGGGGACAGCCGAGAGTTCGGTGGTGACGGCGGGGGCTACCTACCTGGCGCTCGTAATGACGATCGGGTGTCTGTTCGTGCTGTTCGGGGGACTGATGTACGCGGTGGTGATCCTCGTCTTTCCGGATGCCTTAATGAGCGAGTGGACCTCGGATGCGGACGGGTCGACGATGGGGGCGCACCTACGGCTGTCGGCCTTTCTGGCGGCGGTGGGGATACTGTCGGGTTCGCTGGGCGGCTCGGCGGACTCGCGTTCGGTGGTGCGGAGCGTACTGTTTGCGGGGGACGAGACGTGAGTATCGCCATCGGGTAAACTCAAGGCTGCCAATTGGCTACGTAGCTACCCAGCTCTCTTCTGTGACGTTCACTTCACGTAGTCCACTTCGAGCCTCTTGAGTTGACGGTATGAAAATAGTGTACGACAGGTGTAGTAGGTATGAGATTTTAGTACTACATTTGTCGTAGTGAATGATTCTCCCACCCCTTCCGACGCTCAACTCGAGATCCTCGACCTGCTCTGGCGCGATGCCCCGCTGTCGGTGCGCGATCTCCACGCCACCATTGAGCAGCGGCGACCGATGAGCTACACCACCGTGCTCACGCAACTCCAGCGCATGCACGAGGCGGGTTTCGTCGAGCGTGACACGAGTTCGCGCAGTCACCTCTACCGTCCGGCCGTGCAACGCGCATCCATCGAGAAAGGACTCTTCGGCAAGCTCGCCGAGACGGCGTTTGGCGGAAGCCGCGTCACGCTTGCCCTCCGTGCCCTCGGCAACGAAACCCCCACCGCCGACGAGCTCGACGAGCTTCGCAAGTGGATCGACGATCAAGCCTAATCCCAGACGATCATGAACTACTTATCACTCGATATAGCCTCGGCGCTCGGGACGGCCGTGTTGCACAGCCTCTGGCAGGGGGCGGCGGTGTACTGTTTGTTCCGGCTGGTGGTACAGCGCATCAAAGACCCCGCGCGCATACATACCCTCGGGATGGCCGGGCTCGCAGCGATGACCGTTGGTTTTGCGGTAACGCTACTCCTTCTCTGGCCTACAGCTGTGCAGCCTGGTACGACGGGAACCATCGATTTTGCATCAATTCAACTGCTGGCCAACGCCACCCAATCTCCCGCACCCGCCGCCTCCTGGGCCGCGCTGCTCGGCTATGGGTACGCTATTGGTGTCTTTGTCTACCTCACTTGGCTCGGGATCGAACACTGGCGCACCTGGCGCCTCTTACGCACGGCTCGTGTCGAGTTGCCTCAAAACTGGCGCCTGCCCTTCGATGCCGCCGTGGCGCGACTGGTGCCCCACCTCCGCGTCGGCGTTCACCTCAGTCGCCACGTGACCACAGTCGTGACGGTTGGCATCCTTCGGCCCGTGGTGCTCTTTCCCGTCGCGCTAGCCAATCGGCTTTCCATCGAGGAGGCTGAGCTTATCCTCCTCCACGAGTTGGCTCACCTGCGCCGCTACGACCACTTCACCGTCTACGTCCAGCAGTTGCTGCGGGCGCTGCTCTTCTTCCACCCCGCCGCACATCTGCTGTCCGGTGAAGTGGACCGGGCCAGGGAGTTTGCCTGCGATGACCTGGCCATCGTCGGCGGGAGTAAGAAGGCTTACGCCAAAACCCTCGTGCACCTCGCTACCCACTCCCTTTCTGTACCCCAAAATCACCTCATCATGTCTATCTCGAAAACGCCTTTCTCCGCTCGTATCCATCGCCTGTTTGGGGCGCACGCAACGGCCAAACTCCCGGGTGCCCTCTTCGTCCTACCGCTGGTGCTATTCGCGCTTACGGTGTACGCCGTAGTGCCGAGTACACCAGCCGATCGCGTTGCGGATGACACGGCGCTCCTGAGTCTACCCATCGGTACCCAAACCGACACGGTGCCTTCCGTCGAGCCGTCGACTTCGGAATCCGCTGATCTCGACGCTGATTATTTCTCGAACGCCGAACGAATTCCCTCCGAGCAGGAGATCGAAGACATAGTTGCCGAGGCGATGCGCAACATGCCCACCGAGGCCGAGCTCCAGAACATCATTGCGGACGCTATGAAGAGTATGCCCTCCGCCGCCGAAATCGAGGCTCAGGTCCGCGAGGCCATGAAGGCCATGCCCTCCGAGGCGGAGATGGAGCGCATGATAGAAGATGCCAATAAGAGTATCCCGTCCGAGGCCGAACTTCGCCGCATTATCGAGTCCGCGATGGACAGCATGCCCGACCGTGCCGAGATAGAGCGCATTACGAAGGAGGCCCAAGCCCAGCGCCGGCAAGCAGAAGAGCTACGCTTACAGGCCGAGGAGCTACGCTCACAGGCTGAGGAGCTACGCTTACAGGCCGATGTGCAACGCTCACAGGCCGATGTGCAACGCCTCCAGGCGGACGCCCAGCGCCTCCAGGCGGACGCCCAGCGCCGACAAGCCCAAACGCAGCGCAGTCAAGCTGAGGAGCAGCGGCTCCAGGCCGAGGCACAGCGACTGCAAGCCGATGCGCAAACGCTCCGTATCACGACAACAGGAACTAGTTCAGCAACTCGAACCACCGTTACCGACTCAGCGGGTACGAGGACCTCTACGACCAGCAGTGGTCCCGAACGGTCCGTCACCATTACCGCTGATCCAAATGCGAAGGATATCGACTATTTTATTGACGGGCGCGTAGCGACGGTCGAGGAAGTGAACGCCCTAAACCCCGATACCATCGAGCGCGTCGACGTGGTCAAGAATGAGGGCGAGCGAAAGGTGGTTCGGGTTTTTCTCAAGGGGTAGCGTTCTACCCACATGCGTCTAAGCATGCTGATAAAGGGCGTAATTCTGAACTTGGTGTTGGATCACCCATGAAGACACCCCAAAGCTCTCCGCCACTTCGTCCCAGTCCGAGTCATCCATATACACAGCGGATTGGAGGCGTGTCCGAATCGCCTCCGCGGGTGCTAATAACTCCGCGGCGAACGCTCTCGATGTCTGTTGTAAATAGGAAGGTGATGAGGTAATCGGAATGATTCGCGGGGTCGGGGAAACTAGGTGTAATCCTACGGCCCGACCCAAGTCAAACAGGATCGATTGCTCCCGGCTCTTCCTCACTGCTACATCGAGTATCCCAGTCCCATCCCACCGCGTACGAACAAGACCACTCAACTCCCGGAAGCTATCCATCGGGACGCGAGTTGCGTTTTGCTCACCGGAAAGGACTTCGATAAATTTGGATACGCTCCCAAATACGAAAGTTGAGTCAATGCCGATCTCTTTACGCAGGTTATGAGCAGCATTATACCCTAGGGTCCAACTGCTTAGATCATTGCGCGTAGCTTGATCTGAAGCTCCATTGTGTCGCTCTTCGTACGCAAGCCCGGATAGATCAAAGCGAAACTCAAAATCTGAAGGACTCGTGATTGCCTCGACTCGAAGGATTAGCTCTTCGAGTTCACTGACGCTATTCGAAATCCCACTCAGCTCACGTACCAATGGATCCTGCTTCCTCGAATACAGGTCCGACAGACGATCGGCATCCTCGGCATCCATTTCGAAGGGGTTCTGTCCGATGGCACCTGCGGCTCGGCAGAACATCGCCTCTTCGGGATGCATACCGGATATGTAGCTCCACTCCTCTTGTAGCAGAGTCTCACTAACCCCTAGGTTTTCCAGTCGCGCGACAACAGTATTGATGAACGAATACACTGTATTCTCAAAGCTCCTACCGCTAATTATCTCGCTGCCTTCCGATAGATATCTTAATCCGTACGATGACGATTGAATCTTCCGACATCCGATCTTTATACCGTCACCCGTTCGGTGGATGTACAGGTTGGGAAACTCATACCCATTTTTTGAAAAGAGTAGACCATGACGTTTGATATACCCATTATTAACCTCCCGTCTTGGGGTCTCTAGCTCTTCGAGAATGCTAAACCAGTTTATTGCAAACCATTCAGCAAGTACGTATGCCGGTACATAAATCTTATCATCAACAGATTTAGACCTGCTACGCAAAACATCCGTAATCAGGAGCTGGTTGACGGCAATTGACATACTGCACCAAGTTGCCGAAAGCTCAGCACCTTTGATGCCCGAACCGTCTTCCCAGTTAAGCTCTATGCTAAACATAGTAGTCGGTAATTTTACTCAGCCACTCACCCTGGTGCGTGAGGGGTATCCTTTGTAAGGATCTTATTTACTAGGCGCCCTTCGAAAACCACATCACCCACCTTATACCAAACGTATCTCGGGAAAATTCCCTCGACCGGTCCGCCGATGACCTTTTTCCTGATCGCTTCCCTTAGCCATTGCGAGATCTCTTCTTGAGAAGCAGCGAGGTCGGTAGGACACTTGGTCGCGTCACTACGCAACTTCGGAGGGCCGGCGAAAGAAGGACTACTTTTGTGTTCAGGGCTACCTACGTAAGTTGCGATCCCGGCGATCTCCTCCAGATTCATCCCGGATGAATCTAGGATCTCCCGTCCGGCAGGCCTCCTCCTTTCAGTCGCTCTCACCTCACGAAGGTAGCGCGCCTACGCGTACATCGCGCTCTTCCCAATCGTCGGCACCACCGCGTCCGGCCGGCTCAGCAGCTTCAGCATCCCGTAGTGCTTCTTGAGCGCCGGGATGAAGTGCTCGTTCTCCTGGTACTCCAACTCGAACTCGTCGGCCGTCTCCTTTAGGATCTTCGTGAGCGCCGGGTAGTGCACGTGGCAGATGCGCGGGAAGATGTGGTGGATGACGTGGATGTTGATCCCGCCCATGAGCCAACTGCCGAGGCGACTCGTGCGCTGAAGTCGGCCGTGGTCTCGAGCACGTGCAGGGCGTAGTTGTTGTGGATGTCGCCGCGGTCGTCCGGCAGGGGGTAGGTGGTGCCCTCGTACACGTGCGTCACCTGGAAGATGAGCGCGAAGTAGAGCCCCGGGAGGATGTGCATTGACACGAAGCCGATCAGCACCGCCCACACCGGCGCGCCCGTCAGGATCAACGGCAAGGCCAGCGCCGTCCCGAAGTACCAGGTCTTCCCGATGATGAGGATGATCTTCTCGCGAGTCGGGTGCTGGATGTTCTTCTGGTTGCCGATGTGCGTCTCGCCGAACATCCACTTGATGTCCTTGGCCACCACCCAGTGGAACATGGCCAGCGAGTACAGCACGAAGGTGTAGAAGTGCTGAAAGCGGTGGAAGGGCTTCCAGGGCTCGGCCGGGGTAAAGCGGAAGAAGCCGTGGCTCTCCATCGTGACGTCGATCCCGTGGATGTTCACGTAGCCGTGGTGCGCGCCGTGCATCCGGCGGAAGAGGTACTGGTTGCCCCCGATGAAGTCCATCGAGTACCCCATGATCTTGTTGACCTTCGGGTTGGCCGAGTACGCATCGTGCGTCGCGTCGTGCATGATGTTGAACGCGATGAAGACATTGACGAAGCCCCAGAACGTATACAGCACAATCAGCCAAATAGGATTGGCATCCAAAACACCCGACAGCACCGCCGCGAAACACGCAATCCACATCACCACCGAGAGCGCCGTCTTGAGGTACATCTCCGTGTCGGCGTGCTGCGAGATACCGTTGTTCGTGAAGTACGCTTCGACGCGCTCGCGGAGCACATTGTTGAACTGATCCTTGCGTGGATTCGAGCGAAAGCGCACGCGCTTCGCGGAGGTCATCGACTTGATCATAGGGCAGGGGTGGACGGTTTTGGCGAAAGCCGAGGGTAGAATACGAAAGCCGCAAAAGTACCGCGCATTCAGGTTTGTCGGGCAGCGCCAGCGCCTAACGCCGTCCCAACGGCCACGTAACGGCCTGTTTTGACGGAAGTTGACGATCCACAGAACATCGTGTGCCGGGTTCGAGGTTACCCCTGACAAAGACCTCACGTATGCAAGTCCAAGCCAGTACCCTCAACACCCTCTTCAGCACCGGCTTCATCGCCAAGGGCATCGTCTACCTGCTCGTGGGCGGGCTGACGCTCGCGACGGTGCTCGGGTTCTCGGCCGGGAGCGGCGGGGCGGAGGGTCCGCAGAGCATCCTGCGGTGGCTCTCGGATCAGACGTTTGGTAAGATATTGGTTGGCCTCCTGGGCGCGGGATTGCTCGCGTACGCCCTCTGGCGCTTCTACCGCGGATTTTTCGACCCGCGCGCTAAGGACCACGAGCCGAAGAGCGTCATCAAGCGCATCAGCTACGTCATCTCGGGTCTCATCAACGGCGCCCTCGGCGTGCTCGCGCTGCGGCTGGCCTTCTCGTCGGCCTCCTCCTCCTCCGGGGGTAGCAAAAGCAAGTCGATGATCGCCAGCATCCTCGACTGGCCGGCCGGACCTTTCATCGTGATTGCCATCGGCGTGATCGTCATCGGCGTCGGGGCCTTCCAGGCGTACAAGGGCTATAAGGCCGAGTTCGTCACCGACATTCAGTGGGCGCACATCTCGCGGCGGGCCATCAAGCGCATCGGGCGCTTCGGGTTCTTCGCGCGGGCGGTGGTCTTCGCCATCATCGGCTACTTCCTCATTCTAGCCGGCTCCAACAGCAGCGCGAGTCAATTCCGGAGCACGGAGGGCGCCCTGGAGTACCTCTCGCAGCACCCCGGCGGCATCTGGCTGATCGGCATCGTGAGCGCGGGGTTGCTGCTGTACGGGGTGTTCGCGTTTTTGAAGGGGTATGACGGGAGTATCGCGCGGCGGTGAGGGGGTGGCCTTTCGGCAAAACTCGAGAATGGTCGGCTACCGGAATCGAGAGTGCGCCCTATCGACGATGTCTAATCCCCCTGTTGGTACTCGGCGATACCGCTAGGCATTTTGCGATTCGACACAGAGGCACGGTGCTAGGCGTCCCGACCTATGGCTGCACCGGAAATGTCTAGTGGTATGAGACAAGACACCTGTCGGGCGCTGTGCGGCGACTCAGCAGCGGGGGCCCTTCATCCTGTTGATTCATTGCGTGCAGGGCCCAGACGAGACTACGGGAATAGCAACTAATCGCTTGAGGATTCGCCCGCAGAGCGAGTCGAACCTACCCCCCACCGCACACCAATTCGGTGACCTAGCTCACCGCCCGCCACTCGCCCGCCTCCTGAGATTTGCCCTGTCGCAAGGCACTCCGCCGAGCGAGAGTCACCCAAATGAAAGTCTCCATGAAAATGTCCCACCTCCCCCGCTTCGTCACTTCGCTAGCCGCAGTCCTGCTACTGGCCCACGCCACGCCCGCCCAAACACCGGTCGCTTCTTCTTCCACCATCCAAACTCCTTTCACCATGTCCAACAAAATCTTGTTCGTCCTCACCTCGCACGCCGTCAAGGGTGCGACCGGGCAAGCCACCGGCTGGTACCTCTCCGAGGCCGCTCACCCCTGGAAACTCCTCACCGACGCCGGCTACGAAGTCGAGTTCGTAAGTCCGCAGGGTAGCGAGCCTCCCATTGATGGGCTCAACCTCGACAACCCAATCAACCGCGCCTTCTCGTAGAACGCCGCCGTCCGCGCCGCCCTCCGCGCGACGCGTACCCCCGCCGAGGTCGATGCCAGTGACTACGCCGCCATCCACTTCGTTGGTGGCCACGGTACGATGTGAGACTTCGCCGACGACGTAGCCCTCGCTAAGGTGAGCGCCGCCGTCTACGAACAGGGCGGCACCGTGAGCGCGGTCTGCCACGGTCCGGCGGGCCTCGTCAAGTTGTGCCTCTCCG
This sequence comes from Lewinellaceae bacterium, assembly GCA_963837005.1. Taxonomy (GTDB): domain Bacteria; phylum Bacteroidota; class Bacteroidia; order Chitinophagales; family Saprospiraceae; genus CALDTK01. Next base: position 576,933 of record CAWIMC010000013.1, on the reverse strand, counting down.
ACGGGAGCTACCTCGTGGCTGGCAAGCGCGTGAGCGCCTTCACGGACGCCGAGGAAGTGGCCGTGGGCCTCGCCAAGGTGGTGCCGTACCTACTGTCCAGTACGCTCGCCGAGCGTGGCACCATCCTCCAGAGTGCTCCGAGCTGGCAGTCGCAAATCAGCATCGACGGCCGACTCATCACCGGGCAGAATCCCGCCAGCGCTACGGCGGGTTGAACTGCTGAACAGGGATGTGCCGAAGGCACTGCCGCGTAGGCGTCTGCGAGCGTGTCGATCGCACGCTTTCGCTAAAACCTGTACTCTGCGGCGAGATTGAGGCCGGAACCGAGCGCGAGTCCGATGACATTGTCGGAGGTGCCGACCGACCCGAAGTCGTTACCCTCCCGCGCCGGATAGTGCGCAAAGAAGGCGCTGCCGAAGAAGGCCAGGATATTGAAGCGCCGGAAAGTATAGCTCACCGCCGGCGCCACCGAAACGCCGACGCTGCGCGTCCCCGAGCTGCGGTCGTCGCCGTTCAGCAGATTTGGGTTGAGCACGCGGTCGAAAGCAAACTGGTAGTTGAACTGCGGCGACAGGAAAAACCGCAGGGCCGCCGCCTCCGGACCGATGTAGGTGCGCAGGCCGAGGCTGGCCGAGAGCGTTTGGTAGGTTTGCCGAAACTGATTGGACACCCTGGGCGTAAATCGCGCAAAGTCGTAGCCGACGCTCCCCACCACGGCGAGCTTGGGGCGGAGGAAATGCCCAACGTAGGGCTGCACCCCTAGCTCGAGATTAGTCTCACTGGCGCTAAAGGAGAGTCGTCCGCCCACGAAGTTGGTATAATTCGCTTGCGCAAAACTGGCTGTCGCGAACAGGAGGAGGGCGAGGATGGTGAGGGCGGGGCGCATCGTGTGGAGGGTCTTTTATTTGTTCCTTGAACGGAGGGAACAAGACGAATGCTGTTTTTGCGAAAGCACAAAATTTTCATAACGCTCACTCAGTCCGGCAAACCGGCCAGTACATCACACACGCGCAATTCCGTCATGACCTCCGCGAGGGGAACTGCTCGCGCGGCGGGGCTGTGGATATACTGCACGAACCACCCTTCGTCGCTATCTGCACCGTTGAGCGCGTAGAAGAACACGGCGCGGTAGGCCTGGCGCTCGTGCAGCTTGGCCAGGGTGGCCACCCATAGGCGTTGCCGGCCGACCAGCGCCCCGCGCGCCAGCAGGGCGGCGTGGGCGCGCGTCACGGCGAGGTAGACGATCTCGTGGGCGGGCGGGCGGGGCTGGCCTTCGGCGGTCACGGCGGCGAAGGCGCCCTCGAGGGCATCTACGTAGACGGCCTCGAAACTCCCCTCCGGGTAGGGATACGCGGGCCAGTCTTGGCGGGCGAGCGACAGCGTGAGCAGGCGCTGGTATGTAGCCGCGAGCAAGAGGTAGTTGTCGGGATGCACGGGCGTGGACTCGCAGTAGCTCGCAACCACGGCCGCCTCGGCGGCGAAGAGGGCGCTGGCGAGGTCGCCCGTCACCGCGGCCACGTGGGCGCGGATGCTGAGGGCCTCGGCGAGGGGCAGACCAGCGGCAGGACTCAGGTAGTCGACGGGTTCGCCGTTGCCGAGGGCCACGAGGGTAGCGAGGCGGCGGTAGGCGCCGAAGTCGCGGACCCCGCGGCGTAGGGCATCGACCTGCCGCTGGGCGGCGGCAAATTCGCGGTCCTCGAAGTAGAGCCACGCCAGCCGCTCGTGGAGGGCGACCGGGGCGTCAGGTGCGCCGGCAAACGGTTCGAGTGCCGTGAGGGCGCTGTCGGGGGCGCGGCGCAAGAGGTGCTGGTTCGCGATCCGGAGGGCGCGCATGGCGCTGGGCCGGCGGGCGTGTCGGCGGCGCAATCCACTGAATTCTGCGTTCCTTAGGTAGGGGACGCCTGCCGGGTCGAGGAAGCTGATCTGGGGCGGGGGATTCTGGGCGCGGGTGTTTGCGGGACCTGCGGCGAGAAGGAATAGCAGTAGGAGCGGCAGGAGTGCGGCTGGGCGCATGGGGGGTGAAAGTACGGTCGAGGGCCTGTAAGGAGGCGAGACTACCTGGAAGCACTGGTGCAGTCGTTTCGCAAGGATTCGATGCGTGAGCACGGGGGCCTGGGCGCAGTGCCGCTAATCAATGCGCTTCGATATGCGACTCGCGCCAATCGATGGAGTACTGGCGGCAGAACCCTTACCTTAGTCCTAGCATGCCCTACTCCACCCATACCGATACCGAGTCCCAGGCCGAACAGCTCGCCCGACGCCCCGACGCCGAGGAACTCGTCGACTCGATCAAAACCCGACTCGACGCCGAGCGCCGCCGCCGAGCCGACTACTACGAGTGGCTTGACGAGGACAAGAAGGCCGAGTTTATCGAAGGGGAGATCTTCGTACACTCGCCCGTGGTCAAGCGGCACGCCGATGCGACCAAACTCCTCACCAAGCTGCTGGACACACACGTCGAGCAGGAAGCCCTCGGCTACGTCGCCACCGAGAAGCTCCTCGTGCGGCTGCGGCGTGACGACTTCGAGCCGGACGTGGCTTTCTGGCGGACGCAAGTCGCCGACGCCTTCACCGACGACCAGCTCTTCTTCCCGGCGCCGGATTTCGTGGCCGAGGTGCTGAGCCCCTCCACCGAAGACATCGACCGCACGAAGAAGTTCCGCGCCTACGGGCAGGCCGGCGTACGGGAGTACTGGATCGTCGACAGCAAGGCGCGCGCCGTGGAGCGCTACACCCTCGGCAACGACGGCAAGTACGCCCCTGTCGACCTCGTGACCGGCGCGGGTGAGCTTACGCTGGCGACGGTGGCGGGTTTTTGCGTAAGCGCTACGGCGCTGTTTGATGCGCGCGAGAATTTGAGAGTGTTGCGGGAGATGTTGAGGTGATGGCTAAGCGTATTGCTGCACCCAAATTAGTATAGACAACTAGCGAACGTTCCGTTTTGGCGAAAGCCCTATCCCTCAATCGCCGCGGCAGCCACAGCGTAATCTCCGGTCCTAAGGTCGTCAACGCCTGTACCACCAGGCTCGCCTGTAGGAACGGTTAGCCCGACCGCACCACGTTCCAGATATCGGCCGCTGTTCGCGCGAATTGTGCAGGACTTCGGTCCGGGGTTGATGTCGTGCAAATCAAACCGAGGCTCCGTGCCCCCTCCGTGCAATCTCTCCGTGTCTTCTCCGTGTGGATTCGGCTCGGACGCCGTTTTACACGGAGAGAACCATCGAAGCAATGGGGTGAAGGGGTCCCGCTGCTGAGAACCTCCGCTTTGGGCATGGAGGGGCACGGAAGCTAGACTGGGTGCTTCTGGCATCACGAGTGTTACGCAGCATCACAGCGCAAGGTGCCGGTGATGATGAGAAGAAGCTCGACGTAGGGGCTGATCGAAAACCCTATCAAGGTGCTCGCCGAGCAATTGGAGCCGAGCGTGCAATAGGCAGGCGACTCGCTAGGTGGGTTGAAACCCCACGCTAGCACAGGGACGTACTTTTAGCCCCGAAGCTACATCCCCGAAAATGCCCCAATCAACTGCGGATTCGTCTCCGCCTTCTTGATCGCGTTGATCTTCTCGGTCAGCAAGCCCGTCAAGTTCTCACCGCCGAGCTTCTCCAGCAAACCTGGAGCCTCCGCAATACTCCGCAACTCCGCCAGCGCAGATGTAAAGCTGTAGCGCCGGTAGAGGCTCGTAGTTTGGTCCATGGCTTGAGTAGCGAGGCGATCAATGGCATCCTTGGTGGTGCCGACGCCGCCCTGAATGGCCAGGCCGATGTACGCCGCCGCAAACTCGCCCGCCTGCTGGTTGTCGACCTTGCTGAGCTTCTCTTCGAAGAAGCCGAGCTTGCCCTGGTCCCCCTGCGCCGCGTAGATGCTAGCGACCCCTACCAAGAGGTCCACATTCTCGCTGCCCTCCAACTTAGCAGCCTCCTCGGCACCGGCGATAGGATTCACCTTAAAAAGGCCTTGCAGTCCGCTCGACATCACCCCGTAGCTCTGGTCTTTCGACAAAACCTCCCGGTACAGTTCCTCGAGGCTTGGATCGGTGCTCTCGGCGAGGCGCGCCAGGGCGCTGCTCCGAACAGAACTCACAGGTGCCTCGCGAGCGATACGTCGCAAGTTGGCCACCACGCGTGCATCCGACATGTCGGACAGTGCGATGGCGTTGTTTTGGATGCGGAAGCTCTTTGACTTTAATGCACGATCAACCAAACCATCGGATATGGTGAAGCCGTCCTCCTCAACGGCCTGGCGAATCTCGCGAATCGCGGTCAGCTCCTGCGCGGTCTCGCCGCTGCGCTCGAAGACTTTCACGAGATCCTCGGTCGTGCGTTCCTCTTCACGGTTGCCGAGGATCGTGGAAGCTGGATCAAAGATCAAGAGGTCACCTTCGGCAGCCGGGAAGGAAAAGGTCTGGCGACGCTTCGTGACCACGACATCATGCATCACGGGCGCACCACCATTCGCAGGATAGTGCCCAACCGTCGTCGGCAGCTTAAACACCGGACGGAACTCCTCTGCGTCCTGCGACTGCTCGACCGTCACCGTGGCCATACCATCCGCGTAGCCGTAGCTCACTTCAAACTCCGGGTGCCCATTGCCTAAAAACCACTGGTCGAAAAACCACTGCAGGTCCTCCCCGATCGTGTCCTCGAACGCCATTCGCAATTCGTCCACCTCGACAGCCGAGAACTTGTTGTCCTGTAGGTACTTCTGCAGGCTCGCGAAGAAGGCCTCGTCACCGACGTAGTTGCGTAGCATGTGCAACACGAGACCACCCTTGTTGTACGAGTGTGCGTCGAACATGTCCTCACCGATCGGTGAGTTGTGCCCGTACCAAATCAGCGGGTGAAACCCACCACGGCCCCCGGACGCGAGATATCCCTGCAGCTCCGTCATGCGGTGCTCCTCAGCAGCAGCCTTGCCGTCGTGGTGCTCGAACCACAGGTACTCCGAGTAATTCGCAAAGCCCTCGTTGAGCGTCAGGTTGCTCCAGGCCTCGGTCGTGACGTAGTCACCGAACCAGTGGTGAAACATCTCGTGCGCTACGATCAGGTCGTTGTTGTCGTCGGCCAGCTCGCGGTCAGTCTTCTGGACGAATTCGCCGAAGATGACGGCCGTCGTGTTCTCCATCGCACCGGACACGTAGTCCCGCACGATAATCTGCGAGTACTTCGGCCAGGGGTAGTCCACACCGAGGGTCTTCGAGAAGAACTCCAGCATCTCTGGTGTGTGATCGAAGATCTGCTTGGCGTAGGGCTCGTACTTCGGCTCGACGTAGTAGCTCAGCGGCACGTTGCGCCACTTGTCGTCCACCTTCGCGAACTCGCCCACGGCCAGCATGTGCAGGTAGGGCGCGTGCGGCTGGTCCATGCGCCAGTAGTCGGTACGCGTGCCGTCGGCGTTCTTGTTGGAGCTGATCAGGAGCCCATTGCTCAGCGTCTTGTACTTGTCCTCGACCGTGATCCAGAATTCCTGCGTCGCGCGCTCATTGGGCTGGTCGAAAGTCGGGAACCAACGGGAGTTGTGTTCGGTCTCGCCCTGGGTCCAAATCTGCATCGGCTTGTCGGCCTCCTCGCCGCGGGGGTTGATGAAGAACAGGCCCTTGTCGCTCGTGATGGCCGCGCCGCTCGTCCCGCTGGCCGCTGGCGTGGCCACGTAGTCGAAGTATAACTCGACCTGCTCACCGCGCTTGTACTCCCGGTCGAGGGTCACGATGACGGTCGAGTCGTTGGCGGTGTACTCGAGAGGCTTCTTGGCGGTTTCCCCGAGAGCTACCTGCTTGAACTCGAAACCCTTCGCATCCACGACGACCTCGCGCATCGGCTTGAACATCGGCTTCATCCGCAGGGTCGCCTGTCCGATGACGCGTTCGTTGGGCCAGTCGAAGCTGACGCGCAGGCGAGTGTGGGTGAGGTCGAAGGGTTGCGACTGTGCAGCCTGGTAGGCGGGCAATTCGTAGTTGATGGTGTCCGCTTCCGCAAAACCGAAGTCCATGCCATCGTCCAAGACAGTGATCTCTGGCTCGACGGTATCGGCCTCGGGGGCAGGAACTGGAAGCGGCGTTTGGGCGGTCTTATTAGTAGACCCGCAAGCGAGGAGAGTAGCGGCGCCAGAGGCGAGGAGTAGGCTACGTAAGTACATACAGTAGGGAGTAACGGCTTAAGACGACTGAGTTTCAGGGTAAAGGCAAATGTAGCGTTCGAAGTTGCGGCAACTGCTGCGATTAATGGATGCCCTCAAGCATCCACAAATCGTCCTTACAAACTGTGCGGAGCTCCCCTGAACCCCGTCTTCGAATAGCTTTCTATATTGACCGCCTACAATAAGCCAAACCCTTCCCTTGCGAAATATCCACCTCCCTCACCTCGCGATCACGCTATCGGCAGTCGCCGTTTGGGCCTGCGGCACACCGCCAGCAGACGGTGAGGCCGCGGACCTATCTACCCCTGCTCCCACCTTCGTCTCTCACCACGTCGTCGACAACGCCGACCACTGGTGGGCGCTCACGCACGGCGATATGGACGGGGACGGCCGCGAGGACATCGTTTTCATCAACGCCAACCACAACGCAACCGGCTACCTCGGCTATCGGGTGGCCGATACCGCGGAGACCCTCTGGAGGGATGTCGTGATTGCCGATGCGCCCCCCGGCGGTGGTGGCTTTGCCGCGGGCGACCTGGAGACAGGCGACATCGACGGTGACGGCGACATCGACGTACTCGCTGCCCGTCACCCCGGGGAGTGGATGGACGCGAGTGCCCCGGCTGAACTCTACTGGTACGCCAACCCCGGTGCCCCCGACGGTACGTGGACGCCGCACCGCATTGGCCTCACCAAGGGAGCCGTCAAGGACTACAACCTCGGGGACTTCAACGGCGATGGCCTCCTCGACCTCGCCGTGATGACCTTCAACGAGCACAACGTCCGCATCCACCGCCAGGAGTCCGACGGGAGCTTTACGCAGGTAGCAGACATCACGCTGCCCGGTATCCACGAGGGCATGGACATCGGCGACCTCGACGGCGATGGCGACCTCGACGTGGTCGCCAACGGCTACACCTTTACAAATCCCGGCGGCGACCTTACCGCTGAGTGGGTCACGGCTAGTATCGATGATCGCTGGCACAACCAAACCGTCCACAAGGACGAGTGGAGCCTCAACGCCACCAAAACCTTCATCGCCGACATTGATGGCGACGGCGCGAACGAGATCTTCATCTCTCACTCTGAGAATGGCGGCTTCCCGGTGCTGTACTACACCCGCCAGGCCGACGGTACCTGGAGTCCGACCACCCTGCTCGACAGTCTCGCGTCGGCCCATACGCTGATGGTCTACGACATGGACGGCGACGGCGACATGGACATCGTTACCGGTAGCAATCGCGGTCGCGCCGTCAATCTCGATGCCGCGCCCACCGTCTTCCCATTGATCGTGCTCCTCAACCAGGGGGACCACCGCACCTTCATTGCCGATACCCTCCTCACCGACGGCATCTACAACGGTCGTGTCGTGGACTACGACGGTGACGGTGACATGGACATCTTTCGCTATCCCGAACACGAGTCCACCGACCTCTACGTACTCGTCAACCAATCCAAACGATGATGCGGCTCCTCTCCCTCGTCGCTATTTCAGCGGCCCTTTCTGTTCTAAGTGCTTGTGGCGGCTCGGGGGCCAAAACAGCCGACGCCACCGTCCCTGCGCTGGACACCCTCAACGTTGACCAGTGGACCTACATCGAGATAGACTCCACGAAGGCTATGTGGGGCGACTTCGACGAGCCGGAGTGGCTGCGCTATTTCGGTCTCGCCAATGGCGACGTGGACGGCGACGGGGACCTCGACATCATCACTGGACGCAATGTCTACCTCAATCCCGGCAGTGACATCACTGGCACCTGGGTCAAGGAAGACCTCGGCCGCAATGCCGACGCCAATCTCTTCGTCGGTGCGGTAGGCGGGGTCGAGCGGGGCATCCTCGCGGAGGCCCTCCCCGACGTATGGCTTTTCGAGCGCCAAACCGACGGGACCTACAGCAGCAAGGTCGTCGCGCAGGTCCCGGCCACCGGCCACCACAACGGACAAGGCTACCGCTACGTCGATCTCGACGGCAACGGCACGCCCGAAGTGGTATATGCCTCACTAGGAGGCGTCTTCGCCGTGGTGCCACGTGGAACGTCCGACTGGACCGCCCACCTCCTCGCTGTCGATGCGAGCGACGAAGGCTTTGCGGTGGCGGATGTCGACGGCGACGGCGACATGGACATCGTGGCGGGCTTTCGGGCACCGGGCGGCGACCCGGAGGTGCCTACTTACGTGAGCTGGTTCGAAAACCAAGGTTCGCTTACGAGTGCCTGGCCACGTCACCACGTCGGTCGTACCACCTACGCCACCGACCGCATCGAAGCTGGCGATCTCGATGGCGACGGCCGCACCGATGTCGCTATCGCCGAGGAGCGCTACCCCGGTCTCGAACCCGATGCTACGCTGTGGCTCTACTTTCAGCGAGACACCGGTTTCGTTCGCGAGAAGCTCGTCACGCAGTCCAGCATGAACAACCTCGACTTCGCTGATCTCGACGGCGACGGCGACCTCGATATCGTTACCGCAGAGCATAAAGGCGAGCGTCTAGCCCTCCAGCTGTGGATCAACGACGGCAGCGGACGTTTTAGCGAAAGCACCATCGATACTGGCAAGGAGAATCACCTCGGTGCCCGCACAGTAGATATTGACGGCGACGGTGATCTCGATCTCGTCGGCATTGGCTGGGACCACCATCAATTCGTACACCTGTGGCGCAACGACGCGATACAGCCATGAAGCTTTTGGTGAACTCGAAGATTCGCGTACGCAAAGCAAGCTCCCACGTTAGCGCTGGCCTCTTGTGTGTTTCTCTAGCGGCCTGTTTAGGCGCCTGTCGGCAAAACGAGACGCACAACGATGACGCTAATCAACCAGGAATCGAAGTAGACACCATCCGACACTTTGACCGTACTCACTACCGCTACCGCAGCAGCGAGGCGACTTTTTTGCTAGACTCTGCGTCGGGCGGTCTGTCGAGTATGATCGACGGCGAAGGGCGCGATTGGATCGCCTATGAGCCCGAGCCTTGGAATCAATACCCCCCGAGCGCGGCGAGCTCTTACCGGGGCGTGCCCAACCTAGTCTTCCACTCCGACTACGATGGCGCGGGGCACCCAGGGCACGATTGCGCGAGCACCGCAGTTACTAGTGACTCTACAGCCTCCTGTAGAACACCAGGTGGCCCGTGGGCCTGGACGTGGACGTTTCACGTGGATCACGCCGTGCTCGACGTGACGGGCGTGAGCGACACGTCTGGATACTGGTTTCTCTATGAGGGTCCCGCAGGCGGCATCCATCGCCCGCGACAGACCTATATGGCCAGCGACCAAAGTGTGCCAGCCTACCCACAGTACGACCATTTCAAAGGGCAAGAAGAGGTCGCCAACCGTCAGTGGTACTATTTCGGACTGGATGGCATCCCTATGGTACTGTATATGCTGCAAGTTGAAGCCGATACGCTGCTCGACCACTACAGTCTCCTCGGCAACGATACGATCGGAATAAACTCGCCAGACGGTATGGTGGTGGCGGGCTTTGGGCGGGCTCCGATGGCAACTCCGGTGCTGCATATGCCTCAGCGCTTCATCATTGGTTTCTTGGCTTCTGGGCTCTATTCCTTCGGCACCTATCCACACTACCCACCGTGAGCAGATCGCGCTCTTAGGGAGCGATACGCGAGTGGTCGATAGCGTTTCAGCTTGCGCCTAATCGAACTCCCGGTACACGAAGTTTAGGGGCCGCGAGCTTTTCTAGTCGTTTCGACGAACTTGCCCAAGAACAGAGAGCCCCAGACGATGTGAATCGTCCGGGGCTCGCAAATACGTGTCGTACCGAACCTCGTGAGGCCTCGGCGGCGACCTTAGTTGAGGATCTGGAACATCCGGGACTCTACGCCCGTCCCTGAAACTCGTTGTACAAAGTAGCTGCCGGCCTCCAGACCGTTAGCATCGAACTCGAAGCGATCCGAATTGCTGCGTACCTCGCGTATCAGCATTCCGCTGGCATCTACGATGCGGAAGGTGTAATCCCCGTCGCTTTGCGTAGTAAAGGTCGACTCATCGGTCATCTCGATGGTGAGGTTACCGCGCGTTTGCGTTGGGTAGACGGAGAAGGTGTTCGCAGCACTCGCTACTGGCGTCGTAGGTGCGAAGGGCGTTGGAGGGCAGACGGACTGGAGTTCGTAGGCCCCGATGTCACGTACGCCACCGAAGACGCTGACGGCCGCGCTGGTCGACATCGTTGAGCATCGGGTCGCCCATGTTGTAGCCATCACCCGAGCACATGTGGCGTGCGTGAGCGTGGGTCCACCATTATCCGCGAGCGGAAGAAGGCCGAGTCTCACAGGTACTGCAAGTGTTCCCTCCCGATCGGTCATGGCCGCAGGGAATACGTTTGCGTCATCGGACGCAATCAAATTAAAGCCGGCACTTACGAAAGTACCCACCATAGCGTCAAGGTCGGCTCCTTGTGGTGCACTGTTGACTCCGATGATGCTGCTGCGGATGGTAGCTGTCTGTGCACCTTGAATCTGGCTGATACCACCACCGCGGTTGGTGGCCTTGTTGAGCGCAATCGTAGCGCCAGTGACGACCAGCGTACCGGCGTTAGCGATACCTCCGGCATTGAAGGAAGACGAGTTGGCGCTAATCGTACTAAACTGTACGGATGTCCCGTTCCCGAATTGGCATTGAGGATACCAGCTCCGATGGCGGGAGCACCAGTGAGTCGGTTGTCGGCGACTAACGAACGCGAAACGGTAAGATCTCCGCCTTCGTTGTAGACCCCGCCACCACCGAAGTCCGCCGGCATCGTTGCCCGACCGTTCGTCTGCGTGTAGCCATCGCGCCAGAACCGTTCCAGAGACCACCGCCTTCATTAGCGGCGAGGTTACGAAGCACCTGAGCCGGTATTAAGGTTGAAGTTACCGTTGCCGGTCACGTGTACGGCACCACCGTTGCCTGGCCTTGCGCCTGTCGTGTTGTCCTGTAGCGTCGAGAAGTTAACGACCACCTGGGTCCCGATGCGCGAGTTGTCCTCGATTGCACCCCCCGCGCGGTAGGCGGAGTTGCGCTCGAAGATCGAACCGGTGATGTACCCGCCGAACCCTGGTCGAAGAAGATAGCACCACCCGAGCCGCTGGTACCGCCGGCGGTATTGTCGGCGAAGTAGCTGTCGGAGCGTTAAGGACTCCGCCTTCGTTGAAGATGCGCACCACCGCCATTGTCGCTTCCGTTACCAGCGGCGGCATTCGCGACAAACGCAATTGGACACCACTGCCGTACCTGAGCCGTTCCAGAATCCACCACCCTCCGAGGCGGCAAAGTTGTTGCGGAACATTGAGTCCCCGTGCAGGTCGACCGCTGGCCGAACCCGTGATGTGGATTCCGCCGCCATTGCCCGGTGCGCTGCCGGTCCGGTTGGACGTGAATCGTGGCGTCGCGTCACGGAAAGGCTTGCATTGGAGCGGTCCTCGATGGCACCGCCGGCGCGGTTGGCGGTAGTTGCTCGTGAAGAGTCGAACCCCGATCTGGGTCAGCGTCCCTGGTTGAGGATGGCTCCACCGGAGCCGGCGGTACCGGTGGCGAGAGTTGCGCTCGAAATCGAACCCGTAGACCCAGAGCGTACCCCCGTCGTTGTAGATGGCGCCACCACCGTTTTCGGCACTGTTGCCACGGCCTACGTTGTCGGTGAAGGACGAACTCTCGTTACGGTCATCACGCCGGTGCCGTTCCAGAGGCCGCCACCTTCGCTGCCGGCCGTGTTACTCGTGTATGTGACTGTCGCCGTTTTGACGTCACCTGCGCCCGTGACGTGGAGTGCGCCACCGTTGCCGGGGGCGTTGTTGACGACGTTCTGGTCGAAGCGCGTCGTGTAGATCTCCACCGCGGTTCCGGCACCGGAGAAGTCCTCGATGCCACCGCCGGCGCGGTTGGCCGTGTTGGAGTTGACGAAGCTACTGTAGATCTGGATCGCGCCGCCGGTCGCGTTGAGGATGGCCCCACCGGAGCCACTCGCGCCGTCGGCTTCGTTGCCGTTAATCGCCGACTGGTTGGTGATCACCACCGTGCCACCCATGTTGTAGATACCGCCACCGCCGTCGGTGGCCAGTGCTCCAGCGGCAGTATTGTTGGTGACGCTTGTACCGTCGATGTCCATGCGGCCGGAACCATTCCAAAGCCCTCCTCCTTGCTTTGCAGCGAAATTGGTCGTGACGTTAGAGTTAGTGATCCGAGCATCGCTCGCGCCTGTGATGTGAAGGGCACCACCGCTACCTGGGCTCGTCGTGGCTCGGTTGCTGATCATGGTGACGTTGAAGAGGTTGAGCGTCCGTCCCGCGCCCGATGCATCCTCGATGCCGCCGCCGGCGCGGGCGGCTACGTTGCCGTTGATGCGCGAGAAGGAAACGATCAGCGTACCACCTGTAGCATTCAAGATACCGCCGCCCGATCCGGCGGGAGCGCCGTTGGCGGTGTTGCCGATCAATTGCGTACCGTTGGTCACGATGACGCTACCGCCGTTGTTGAAGATACCTCCGCCGCCCTGGCCGAGGATGCCACCTAGGGCGACGTTGTTGCTGATATGTAGCGCCGAGCACCAGCATGCTACCCGAACCGTTCCAGAGTGCGCCGCCCTCGCGCGTGGCAGTTATTCTCGGTGAACGTACCGCCGTGGATATTCGACGTTGCCGGCGCCAGTGGCGTGGTAGCCGCCGCCGTTGCCCGGGGCCGAGCCCGTGCGGTTGCCGGTCATCGTGACGTTGGCGAGGTTCATCTGTCGTGCCTGCGCCACCGTTGTTCTCGATGGCACCGCCCGCACGACTCGCGGAGTTGTTGGTGAACGTCGTGTTGTACGACTTGCAAGACCGAACCTGCATCCATGAGGATGGCCCCACCCGATCCCGCGGCACCGGGGGCGGTGTTGCTGACGAAGGTCGTACTCCCGGAGATGACGACGTTACCGCCGAGGCTGTAGAGTGCCGCCACCGCCCTGGTCGGCGCCGGCACCGTTGGCACGATTGTTCGCGAATGCGTACATCGGCGATCCGCATGGTGCCGTCCCGTTCCAAAACGCTCCGCCCTCGGCATGCAGCGACGTTGCCGGTAGCGCTACCTCCGTATGATGTTGGCGTTACCGGCACCCGTGATGTGCACTGCGCCACCGTTACCGGGATTGCGCCGGTTGTGTTCTCGCGTGAAGGTCACGAATGTGAGGATGGCCAGTCGAGTTGGCTCCCGAGGCATGTTCGATGGCACCACCTGCGCGACTGGCGCTATTGCGCTCGAGAGCGCGTCCGAACTACGCTAGCGTGCTCCATCGCTAACGATGATCGCGCCACCGGACCCGCTGGCGCCACTCGCGCGGTTGTTGACGAAGCGGCTGTCCTGTACACGAACAGTACCACTCCCCGGCCGAGATGGCCCCGCCACCTTCACCTGCGGCGTCACCGGTGGCAGTGTTGTTCGAGAAGAAGCACGATGAATACTTCGACTGATCGCGCCGGTCGCATTGATCGCTGCTCCGCTTTGGGCGCTAGAGCCGTTGATCGCGAGATCGGTAAACGTAACTTTGTTGATGCCCGACACTATGAATGCACCGTTCGTACCCGATGACTGTTCGTACTGAATCATCCCGTTGCCAGTGATGGCGATCGTTTTGGGTGATGGTGATGGGGGTAGCGAGGGTGATGGTCGACCCATTGAGTGTGCGGTGCGAAGCGGACGCTCGTCGTGCTCAGGTAGTAAGGGCCTCTCGTAGGCTACCCGGACCCGAGTCCGCGGTGGTGGTCACCGTGCGCAATTGTGCCATTGCACTCCCGAACGCTGCCAAAAGCAGGACAAGGGTTAGCGACGTGGTTTTGTAAATTCTGGAACTCATGGTGTTGTATTGGTTTATGATTGTTCTTGCAACAGTATGCCGGAGTGGGCCAACTTAGTTCGCTGGCGACCCACGATATGTCGCCTCGTTGCCGATTATGGTCCAATCTACCCTAAACCAGTCACCCATAATGAGGTACTCATGAGCACTTTCTGCCATTGAAGGGCAGGGACACCTCCCGCAACACCTCCTCCCCGTGACTCGTTGGTAACTTACCTTGGGCTCCCTCTCGGCACTACCGCAGTGCCGCCGACCACCGCGACGATCTCACCTCCACGATGCAATCCACCAACACCTACCTCGCCCTCGTAGAGCGGCTAGACCAGTTCATCCGTAAGTACTACCTCAACCAAGTCATCAGGGGGAGTCTTTACACCCTCGGTGCAGTGGGTGCGTGCTTTCTGGCGGTCGCGCTGCTGGAGGGCAACTTTTACTTCGATCGCCTCGGTCGCAAGACTTTGTTCTTCGGCTTCCTAGCCATTAGTGGAGCGGCGGCGAGCTATTGGGTCCTGCTGCCGCTGACGCGGTACTTCCGCCTCGGGAGCGTGATCTCACACGAGAAGGCCGCCGCCATCATCGGCGATCACTTTGGGGATGTCAAGGACAAGTTGCTCAACCTCCTTCAACTCGGTCGCGAGGCTGAAGCTCACACCGCCGACGCTCGGGTGACCAGTGGCGTGAGCGAAGATCTCCTGCTGGCCAGCATCGACCAGAAAAGTGCCGAACTCCAACCCGTGCCCTTCCGCCGCGCGATTGACCTCAATGAAAATCGACGTTACCTCCGCTATGCCCTGCCGCCGCTGCTGCTGCTCATCTGCTTCCTGGTGGCAGCACCGTCGCTGATCACGGACTCTACGTTCCGCTTGATGCGCAACAACGAGGACTTCGAGCGGCCCGCCCCGTTTCGCTTCGTTTTGCCGAAAGGCGACCTCTCTGTGGTGCAGTTCGAGAACTACCCACTCCTCGTGGAGGTCGAAGGCGACGTCATCCCGTCGGAGGCCTTCATTAACCTGGACGGCAACGAGTACCAACTCAAGCACGAGGGCGGCGGACGTTTTAGCTATGAGTTTCAGCAGGTGGCCGAGGATGTACAGTTCAGATTCAGTAGCGGGGAGGTCGCCTCGAGGAGCTACGAGCTTGCTGTCGTTAAGAAGCCAAATTTGCTCGGCTTTACCGTCCAGCTCGACTATCCAGGACACACGGGGCGCACCGACGAGACCGTCGACAACCTCGGCGACCTTACCGTGCCAGAGGGCACGCGCATGACGTGGCTCTTCGAGGCGGACAACACCGAGGCCGTCGAAATGCGTTTTGGCGAAAGCCCTACTGCCCAGCTCGACAGCGCGACCCGCGAAGGACAGGAACTGTTCCGTTTCGACCGACGCGTGATGCGCTCGACAGCTTATACCGTAGTGACGGGCAACACCGCCCTGCCCCGGGCCGACAGCGTGCGCTACGGCGTGAGTGTAATCAGTGATCAGAACCCGAGCATCAGCGCCGAACGCTTCGTAGACTCCAGCCAGCGCAATGTGCTCTTCTTCGCCGGGGAGGCCAGCGACGATTATGGGCTGTCGGTGCTGCGCCTCGTGTACACTCGTACGCCCTCGCGCGGCAAGCCCGTCACGCAGACGGTTGCGCTACAGCGGCCTTCCGGCAAAACGGCGACTTTCGACTATACCTTCGACATCGAGAAGCTTTCGCTAAAACCGGGTGAAGAACTGAGCTACTACTTCGAAACCCTCGACAACGACGGAGTCAACGGCGCGAAGTCTGCCCGCACCCCCGTGGAGACCTACCGCAAGAAGACCCTGGAGGAGTATGCCGAGTCGCGCGCCGACCAGAGCGACAACATCAAAAAGAAGCTACAAGAGTCCATTAAGGAGAGCAAGGCACTCCAAGAGCAAATGAAGCGCTTGCGCGAAAACCTCCTCCAGAAGAAGGACATGGACTGGCAGGCTCGCCAGGAGCTAGAGAAGCTCATGGAGCGCCAGGCCGAACTCGAGAAGAAGATCGAGGAGGCCAAAAAGGAGTTCGACGAGCAACGCGCCGACCAGGAGGAGTTCGAGGAGCCCAATCCCGAACAGGACGAAAAGCAGGAGAAGCTCGAGGAGATGTTCGAAGAGCTCCAGGACCCGGAGATGAAGGCCATGCTGGAAAAGATCAAGGACCTCATGGACAAGCTCCAGAAGGACGAGGCGCTCGACATGATGCAGCAGATGCAGGCCGACGACAAGGAGACCGAACAGAAGCTCGACCGCCTCGAGGAGCTTTTCAAGAAGCTCGAACTCGAGTACGAGATGCAGGTCGCCGCCGAGAAGCTCGAAGAACTCGCGAAGGAACAGCAGGAGCTCGGGCAAGAGACCGAGAAGAAAGAGGACGGTGCCCAAAACCAGGAGCAGCAGGCTAAGCAGGAGGAGCTCAACAAGAAGTTCGAGGAACTCACTAAGCAGCTCGACCAAGTCGAGAAGAAGAACGAAGAGTTAGAGCGCCCCAAGGACACCGGTGTCGAAAAAGACGACCAGAAGGATGTGAAGCGTGATCAGCAGAAGGCTGGCGAGAAGATGGACCAGCAGCAGAACAAGCAAGCGGGCCAAAAGCAGAAGGAGGCGGCACAGAAGATGAAAAAGATGGCCGAGCAGATGAAGGCGGCCGCTCAGAGTGGACAGCAAAAGCAGGCAGCCGAGGACATGAAAGCCATCCGCCAGTTGCTCGAGAACCTCGTCACGATCTCCTTCGACCAGGAGCGCCTTATGTCGGCTTTCGCCAAAACCGAGATCAATACCCCCCGCTACGTCGAGGAGGTACAACAACAGTTCAAGCTCAAGGACGACTTCCGCATCGTAGACGATAGCCTCCAGGCCCTCGCAAAGCGAGTGATGCAGATCGAGACCTTCGTCATTGAAAAGGTAGGGGAGATTCGTGTTGGCCTCGACCAAACCCTCGGCCACCTAGAAGAGCGACAGGTCGGCGAGGCCGCCAACCGCCAACAGCGCATCATGACGAACGTCAATGACCTCGCGCTGATGCTCTCCGAGTCGATGAAACAGATGCAAGAGCAGATGGCCAGTTCGATGCCCGGCAGTCAAAGCTGCGAGAAGCCAGGCGGTAAAGGGCAAGGCCAGGGTAGCAAGTCTGGCAAGGAGCCAAGCGACAAGATGAGTGAGGGGCAACAGAGCCTCAAAGAGCAGATGGAGAAGGCCATGGAAAACATGCAGAAGCAGGCCGAAGGTCGCAAACAGGGCAAGGGCCAGGGCGAAGGAGAAGGCGGTAAGGGTGGCGAAGGCGTCACCAGCAAAGAGTTCGCTGAGATGGCTGCCAAGCAAGCCGCCTTGCGCAAGAAGCTCCGCGACCAACAACGCAAGCTGCAGGAGCAGGGCAAGGGCTCCCGCGAGTTGCAAGACATCATCGACGGGATGGACAAGATCGAGACGGACCTCGTCAACAAGCGCCTCACCAACGAAATGATGCGCCGTCAGGAGGAGATCCTCACCCGCCTCCTGGAAGCTGAGAAAGCCGATCGCCAGCAGGACGAGGAAGAGCGTCGGAAGTCTGAATCCGGTAAGGAAGTTGCACGTACCCTTCCACCTGCGCTGCAGGAGTATCTTAAGCAACGCTCTACACAAACCGACCTCTACCGAGAGGCCAATCCCGCCCTAACGCCTTTCTACCGCCAGCTCGTCGACCGCTACCTCGATGAGATGCGAGCCAAGTGACACAGGACAGTCGACCAATTGTTGACGATCACTCGGGGTTATTATCTCATGCGGGAACTTTACTTTTCTGATTGTGGTTACGGCTCGTGAGTTATTGCCCTCAGGGGTCGGCTCTCCCCCCGTATTTGCGCACTTATACCCTTACGTCGTCCATTCGTATTTTATGTCAACTCCTCAACTCTCACTGGTTTTGGCCTCCCGTCTCGAGAGCCTGCAGCGTTTGGAAGGGTTTATCGCGGATGTGTTGAATCGCAATTGCCTCGACGATGACATGCGCGGCAACGTAATGGTGTCTACCCTCGAAGCGGTCACGAATGCAATTCGTCACGGGAACGGGCTGGACGCAGACAAGAATGTTCACATCCAAATCATCCAGGCACCCACACGTCTCGAGGTCATTGTTCGAGACGAGGGCGCTGGCTTTCAGCCCGATGACGTACAAGATCCAACAGAACCTGATTTCCTGCTTAAAGAGGGCGGTCGCGGGGTGTTCTTGATGCATGCCCTCACCGATAGAATCGATTTCGAGGACGAGGGTCGAGCTGTGCGTATGGGCTTTTCATGCCGCTGTGTCTCTGTAGCCGGAGGTGCCCGTGTGGATGCAGCGGCGGCGTGAAATTCCCGAGATTGCCAGATGACGTCTCTGAGTCCGTCGTTACGTTCTCCTTTCACGATATCTCCCCTTCCCCTGTATTTGGAGGTTTGCCTGAGGGCGCTCTAGGCAATTGGCTAAGGGCTGTCGCCAAAACTCATGGGCGCTCAATCGTGCAACTCGACTACATCCTTTGTAGCGACGAGTACCTTGCCGAAATGAACGTGGAGCATCTCGCTCATGACACGCTCACGGACATTATCACTTTCGATCTGTCGGACGACGATCCTACCGGGGCAAGTTTTTCAGTGGAGACCTCGATCGAGGGAGAGTGCTACATTTCACAGGAGCGCGTGACCGACAACGCCGGAGGTTTTGGCGAAAGCCTCACTCATGAGATGCTGCGCGTCCTCTCACACGGGCTCTTGCACCTCTGTGGTTTTGGGGACAAGTCGGCGGAAGAATCGGCAGAAATACGAGCTGCTGAAGATAGTGCCATCGCCGAATGGGTAACCTTCCGCCGCTGGTGCGATTAAGCACCTCCGCCCTCCTTTTACCGCTATGTACCTACCTCCTCTGTTCTGTCAACTTACGCTCTGCGTCTTTTTGCTCGTAGCCTGTGGTCCAAGTTCTACCGAACCTACAGCAAACGATGCTGGCTTGGACGTTTCTGTAGTGACGGAAGACGTGCCCTCCGCCTGGAAAGTAGGTCGACACCCATCATGCGTCGCCATTGACGATGATCGGGTATACGTAGCCCTCATTGGCCCTGAGTACCGGCCGGGGGAAAAGAATGGGCAAGGCTCGGTAGTCGTCTATAATGCCAATGGCCAACTCGTAGACACGCTGGCGGAGCGCATTGACTCGCCCCTCGGATTGGCTGTCGTAGGTGACGTGCTTTATGTCACGAGTGTGGACCGGGTATACGGGTTCCATAAGATTACCGGTAAACCCTCGTCTGAATACCTAGTGAGTGAGCCGCATAGCCTACTCGGTGCCCTTACAGCCGCCAAGGGAGAAGATCGCCTGTTTGTCGCAGACCCGAGTGCAGGCGTCCTTTGGACCGTTCCTCTTGCTAGTGGACGTACCCCTGCCAAGGTCAATACCGTCTTCGGAATTAGCGACTTGGCCTTCGACCAATCAACCGGTCGACTATACGCAAGTAGCTATCTCGCAGAGGGCGACAGTACGGCCTTCTTGTACGAGATAGACGCCACGACTGGGAAGTCCACCCGGCTTTTTGAATCCTCTAGCAGCTTAGCTGCCATCGCATCGGTGGGCGCGCGGTTGATCTTTCTGACGACAGGAAGTGCAAAGGGGCCTGCCGGTGTATACGCTTACGATACTGCTTCAAAGCAGGTCAGTCCTCTGCTCGAAGGCCCGGCCTATCGCGGACTCGGCCCCTTCGTTACCTTAGGAGATGGCTTGGCCTTGGTACCTCGCATCTACGGTGACGAGCTAGCCATCATTAGGTTGCCATAGGGCTGCACGTGCCACCGCTTGGCCGACTATTGGAGTGACGCTTCCCCGTGTACATTTGGCCCCCGCCCTGACCATCCCTTTGAGACCATTTGTCAAATAGCTTAGCTGCGCTTCTGCGCATACGTTCCACGTGGAACCCTTCCTGTAAGAGATAGCCATGAGAGTATTAAAATTTGGCGGAAGTTCGGTGGGCCACCCCGACCGCATCAAGGCAATCGCCAAAATTCTCACTGAGAAACATGAGTTGGGCGGCGTGTTTTGTGTCGTGGTGTCCGCCTTTGGGGGAGCAACAGACCAGCTGATCGAGATGGCTCGCCTAGCCGAGCGAGGCGAAACCTCTTGGCGGGAGGAGTACCAGAAGTTCAGAACTCGCCACGAAGCCGCGATCATCGAGTTGACGAGTGGAGATCGAAGGGTCCAATTGCAAGAGGACATCACCGCACACAATGACGCCCTCTCCTCTCTTCTCGAAGGAATCTCGATGGTGCGGGAGGCCAGTCCTCGGACGATGGACTACGTATTGAGCTTCGGCGAACGCAACTCTGCGTTCATCATCTCGCGCGCACTACAGGAGGTAGGCTTGAACGCCCAATTTCTAGACGCTCGAAATGTCATCAAGACGGACAAGCGCTTCGGAGCTGCCAACGTCAACTTCAAGGCGACCTACGAAAGTATCGATCAGCATTTCCGAACGACGGGTGGCATCCAGGTCGTCACTGGTTTTATCGCATCGAGCGCCAAAGGCCTGACGACGACGCTGGGTCGCGGAG
The DNA here is from genome assembly GCA_963837005.1 of Lewinellaceae bacterium. GTDB lineage: Bacteria > Bacteroidota > Bacteroidia > Chitinophagales > Saprospiraceae > CALDTK01. The sequence goes on along the minus strand of CAWIMC010000013.1, from coordinate 556,423 downwards.
GCAGTGACTACACTGCAGCACTCATCGCCGCAGGCGTTAAGGCCGAAGCGATCGAGATCTGGACGGACGTAGACGGCGTCATGACGGCAGACCCTAGGGCGGTGCGACGAGCCTTCACGATCCCGCATCTGAGCTATCCCGAGGCGATGGAGATGTCGCACTTCGGCGCGAAGGTGATCTACCCACCGACCTTGCTACCAGCGATGCAGCTCGGGATACCGCTGTATATCAAGAACACCTTTCGACCCGAGTTCGAAGGATCACTGGTAACGCGATCAGCGGACCCGACCGGGAGAGCTGTAAAAGGTATTTCGTCCCTCAACGACATCGCCCTTCTCACGCTCGAGGGCAGCGGTATGTTTGGCGTCGTCGGTATTTCCGGACGCCTGTTCGGGGCATTATCCGCAGCCGGCATCAATGTCATTCTGATCACGCAAGGCTCTTCTGAGCACAACATCACTTTTGCCGTATCGCCGGCTAAGGCCGACCTCGCCAAGCGCAAGGTAGAATCAGCTTTTACCTACGAACTCGACGCCGGTCTGATTCGCCCAATCAAAGTAGAGTCTCGCCTTAGCGTGATTGCGATCATCGGGGAGCAGATGCGGTTTCGACCAGGCATCGCAGGTCGGATGTTCGCCGCACTCGGCCGCAATGGCATTAACTGCGTGGCGATCGCGCAAGGCTCATCGGAGCTGAACATCTCGGTAGTGATCCGCAAGGAGGACGAGAAGAAAGCCCTCAACGCGCTACACGATGCCTTTTTCCTGTCCGACCTACGAGATGTCAACCTCTTCATCGTAGGGACCGGACTCATCGCAGAAGAGCTCCTGCGCCAACTCGCTGGACAGGTCGATCACCTTCGTGAGAGCAAGCGGCTCAATCTCCGGCTTATCGGCCTGACCAACACCCGGAAGATGCTCTTCAACGAAGACGGTATCGATCTTGGGACGTGGTCGGATACACTCGACGAGATAGGTGTCGAGGCAGACCTGAAGGGTTTTGCCGAAAGGCTCATCCAGCTTAATCTCACGAACAGCATCTTCGTTGACTGTTCCGCTTCAGAGTACGTCGCTGCGCTGTACGAGCAGCTTCTTGCCGAGAGTGTAGCCATCTCGACGCCTAATAAGGTGGCCACGGCCTCGGCCTACAGTCGGTACCTCGGACTCAAGAAACTGGCTGCTGATAACTCGACGGTCTTCGCCTACGAGACCAACGTCGGGGCTGGACTCCCGCTGCTCGGCACCCTCCACGATATGAGCGCCTCAGGCGACAGCATCCGAACGATCGAAGGTATCCTGAGTGGATCGCTGAGCTTTATCTTCAATGAGTTCGATGGGTCTAAACCGTTTAGTGAGGTGGTGGCCGAGGCGAGGATAAAGGGGTATACCGAACCAGACCCTCGCGTGGATCTCAGCGGGCAGGATGTTGCCCGTAAGCTGGTGATTCTGGCGCGCGAGGCGGGTATACCACTTGAGGTATCAGATGTCAACATTGATACCTTCCTGTCTGAGGAGGCTTTCGCGGCGGATACAGTGGAGGGCTTCTTTGACGTACTCCGTGATCGCGACGATGCTTTACTCGGCAAGCAGATAGGCGACTTGCGTCAAAACAACAAGCGACTCATAATGCTCGGCGAACTGCGTGGCGGCAAGGCGAGCGTCGGTCTTCACGAGATCGACAGCAGCAGCCCTTTCTGGGGGATGTCCGGCTCCGATAACATGGTCGTCTTTACCACGGATCGCTACCACGAACGTCCACTCGTCGTCCGCGGGCCAGGCGCTGGTGCTACCGTTACGGCAGCTGGTGTTTTCGCGGAGATCATCACCATAGGAAACCTACGGTCATGGGAGTAAGAGTCTTTGCACCCGCCTCGGTGGCGAACCTAGCCGTCGGATACGACACATTAGGTCTCTGTCTCGAAGGTCCAGGTGATGAGGTCGCTGCCGACTTTGTGGACGTACCAGGTGTGCGAATCGCCGAGATAACCGGAGCAAAAGGCAAGCTTCCACTCGAAGTCCAAAAGAACACGGCTGGTCGTGCAGCCCTCGCTACTTGTGAGGCCTATGGTGAGCTGAACCGGGGTATCGAGTTGCGCATACACAAGAAGATGCCCTTCGGCTCAGGAATGGGGAGCAGTTCAGCAAGCGCGGTCGCCGGGGCGATGGCCGTCAACGAGCTTTTAGGCCAGCCCTTCGATAAGCGTCAACTTCTACGCTTTGCTGCGATGGGCGAGCAAGTCGCCGACGACGCCTGGCATCTCGACAATGTGGCTCCTAGTATGTTGGGCGGGATCGTCTTGGTGCGAGATGCTGAGACCTGTGACGTCCAAACCCTCGTTATCCCGGCTGGCCTCCGGGTGGTCGTCGTTCATCCAGACGTGCAAATTTTGACCCGCGATGCTCGGGCTGTCCTGTCCGACACGGTATCGCTCGAGCTAATGATCCGGCAGCAAGCCAATCTCGGTGGCTTCATCATCGGCCTCTACCAGAACGACATGCAGCTGATCCAACGGAGCCTGCACGACCTGGTTATCGAACCGCAGCGCGCTAGATTGATCCCGGGCTTTGCCGCTGTAAAGGCTGCTGCGCTCGACGCGGGTGTACTCGGCTGTTCGATCAGCGGTGCTGGACCCAGCGTGTTCGCGCTCTGCCAGGACACAGGTATCGCGACTGTCGCTGGCACTGCTATGCAGGCTGCTTTCGCGACAGCCGGGTTAAAGTCTACCGTATACCACAGCGCCATCCATCCGCAGGGAGCGCACCTTTGTTGAGCATCGAGCAAGCCAAAGGCCTGTTTCCGTCTGAGCGCAAATTCTAGTCCGTCGAGATCAAGTATACATGCTCCTGTACTCCACCAACAACGCTTCTACCCGCGTCTCTTTCGAAGAAGCCGTCTTTACCGCGCTACCAAAAGACAATGGCCTCTACCTCCCGGTAGAGATCACACCCTTACCCGAGTCTTTTTGGAAACGGTTGCCGCACAGTAACCTGACGCAGATCGCTGTAGATGTTTCCAATCATCTTCTCGGTGGCGAGATAGCGGAGGCTACCCTCGAGAAGATTGTCGCCAAGGCTATCGACTTCCCGGCTCCGCTCGTGCCTTATGGTGCGCCGAGTTCTGAAGGCAATCAGGACTACATTCTCGAACTCACGCACGGCCCTAGTGCCGCGTTCAAGGATTTTGGGGCAAGGTTCATGAGTGCGGTCATGGGCCATTTTCTCGAACGCCGCGGCGAGCGCCTCATCATTCTCGTGGCAACGAGCGGCGATACGGGTGGTGCCGTTGCCGCTGGTTTTCACGGAAGTGAAAACATAGATGTGGTAATCCTCTACCCTAAGGGACGCGTGTCGCTTATTCAAGAAGCGCAGCTTACTACACTAGGCGGAAACGTGACGGCGCTTCGAGTAGACGGGAGCTTCGATGATTGCCAAGCGCTCGTGAAGCAAGCGTTCTTGGACGATGACCTGCGGAGTCGGGTCAATATCAGTTCCGCCAATAGCATCAATATCGCTCGGCTCATCCCACAGAGCTTCTACTATATCGATGCTTATCGCCAGTGGACCACCTTTGGCCACATAGTTCCACCAGTCATTAGTGTCCCCAGTGGTAATTTCGGTAACCTCACAGCGGGTGTCCTGGCAGAAAAGCTCGGCCTGCCGGTAGAGCGTTTCGTTGCGGCCACCAACGCGAATGACACTGTCGTAGAGTACGCCAACTCTGGAACGTATACGCCTAAGACCTCCGTCGCCACCCTCTCCAACGCTATGGATGTCGGTGCCCCGAGCAATTACACTCGACTGAGCAACCTGCTAGGTTCCACGTGGAACGGCTTCCGGGAGCGCATCTACGCTGTAGCCTTTACCGATGAGGAGACAGAGGAGGAGATGCGAGACGGCTTTCGCCAAAACCCGCCGTGCATTCTCGATCCCCATACCGCCGTTGGCGTGCGTGCGCTCGAACAGTACAAGCGTGAAGAAGGGGGCGGAGCCGGAATCGTACTCGGTACAGCCCATGCTGCGAAGTTTAGAGAGGATGTAGAACGGATCATCGGTGCGGAAGTACCGACGCCACCACAACTAGAGGGCCTGCTCGAGCGAGCTCAAAAATTGAAGGACATCGAGGTGAGCTATACGAGTCTCAAGCAGCATGTGCTAAACGTACAGGCAGGCCTTGCCTGAAAAGACAGAGCAATGAGGCCTCGCGTATTTTATCGAAAGCCGTAATTTGCCAGCCCAATATCTTCCCTTACTATGATTCGACTCTCACGTGCGTTGAGCCTGGTGTGTATGCTTTGCCTACTCGCAGTAGCGGCCGTAGCCCAGCACCACCCGACCGTCAACATTGACGACAACAAGTTCCGGCAACTCACTCCGGCTGAGATACCGACGCCAAACGTCTACCGCAATGCCGCCGGGGCCCCCGGTCACATGTACTACCAGCAGAAGGCGGACTACGACATGAAGATCCGCCTCGAGGACGAGACGCAGCGCATCTACGGCGAGGAAGTCATCACTTATCACAACAACTCACCCGATGCGCTCGACTACCTCTGGTTGCAACTCGATCAGAACATGCGTGCGCTCGACACCGATACCGAGAAGATTAACACCGGGGAGATGAGCGAGCGGATGTCGACCACCGAACTCACCAACATGGTGCCCTGGTTTGATGGCGGCTTCAAGCTGGACTACGTCCAGTACGGCGACGGCAAGCCCGCAAAAACCTACATCAACAAAACCATGATGCGGGTCGACCTCCCGACGGCACTGTTGCCCGGCCAGAAGACCCAACTCAAGCTCAAGTGGTGGTACAACATCAACGACCGTATGAAGATCGGCGGGCGATCCGGCTACGAGTACTTCGAGGCCGACAGCAACTACCTCTACACCATCGCGCAGTTCTACCCCCGCATGTGCGTCTACTCCGACGAGGACGGGTGGCAAAACAAGCAGTTCCTCGGCCGTGGTGAGTTCACCCTTCCCTTTGGTGACTACAAAGTCGAGCTCACGGTGCCTGCCGATCACCTCGTTGCTGCGACGGGTACCCTTCAGAACCAGAAAGATGTGATGACGAGTGCCCAACGCACCCGCTTGGAGCGCGCACGCACGAGCTTCGATAGTGTCGTCGTGGTGTGCACGCAGGCAGAAGCCATCGAACGCGAGAAAGGCAAACTCAAGGACAACCGCACGTGGAAGTTCGAGGCGACCAACGTCCGCGACTTTGGCTGGGCGTCGAGTCGCAAGTTCATCTGGGATGCAATGGCCGTCAAACAGGACAACGGCTCTACGGTCATGGCGATGTCGATGTACCCAAAGGAAGGCAACCCACTCTGGGAGCAGTTCTCGACCAAAGCTGTAGCGCACACGCTCAAGTGGTACACCAACTACACTTTCGACTACCCCTACCCCGTCGCCTGGAGCATCAATGCCGCAGCGATAGGCATGGAGTACCCCATGATCTGCTTCAATTTTGGTCGTCCTGAGCAGGACGGTACCTACTCCGACCGCGTGAAGTACGGCATGATCGGCGTCATCATTCATGAGGTAGGCCACAACTACTTCCCGATGATCGTCAACTCCGACGAGCGGCAGTGGACCTGGATGGACGAAGGCCTCAATACCTTCCTCCAGTACCTCACCGAGCAGCAGTGGGAGCGCAACTACCCCAGCCGTCGCGGACCAGCGCATCTCATCGCCCCCTACATGGCCGGCGACAAAGACAATATCGCCCCGATCATGACCAACTCGGAGTCGATTTACCAGTTCGGCTCAAACGCATACGGCAAGCCCGCTACCGGTCTCAACATACTCCGCGAAACCGTGATGGGACGGGAGGCCTTCGACTACGCCTTCAAGAAGTACGCGAACCGCTGGAAATTCAAGCACCCCGAGCCCGCCGACCTCTTCCGTACGATGGAGGACGCAAGCGCCTACGACCTAGATTGGTTTTGGAGGGGATGGTTCTTTACGACCGACCATGCCGACCAAGGTATCGCTAGCGTACGCCACTTCGAGATGAACCCCGGCGACCCGCAGGCGCGTGAGATGGCCAACATGGATACCAAGGCCAAGGAGCAACGCAACATCTCCGACATTCGCAACGAGGCGATCGCTCAGACACAGGACGAGATCGACCCGAGCATCCGCGACTTCTACACCGACTTCGACCCTCGCAAGATGTCGGTCGCCGATCGCGAAGACCTGGCCGCCCAGCTCAGTAAGCTGTCCCCAGAGGCTCGCAACATGCTCAACGAGACCAAGCACTTCTACGAGCTCAAGCTCGAGAACAAGGGCGGTCTCGTGATGCCAGTCATCCTCGAGTGGACTTTCGAGGACGGGACGACCGAAGTGGACCGTATCCCCGCCGAGATATGGAAGATGAACGATACCGAGATCACGAAGACTTTCGTCAAAACGAAGTCCGTCCGAAGCATCGCGCTCGACCCCTTCCTCGAGATCGCGGACATTGACCGGAGCAACAATGACTACCCGGCGAGAGCGCAAGCGCCAAGTCGCTTCGAGCTCTACGAGCGTGGCAGCCGCGGCGGTGGGGAAAACCCAATGCAACGTGCGAACCGCGGGCAGAGCAGTGGAGCCACACCAGGCAACTGAGTCGGTAGGGCTACAAGTCCAAACGTTCCGATCGAAGAGAAGAGGCGCGTCGAGTGATCGACGCGCCTCTTCTTGCATTGACGCTAATCAGTGGAGCATAAAACGATTCTCGTGATTGGCAGGGATAGCGGTCTACAATTTCAACAAGACCGTCCGCCGCTTGCCCTGACGATACACGTCTAGTTCGATCTCCTCGCCGCGCTTGCGCGAACCCATCGCCTCTCGGAACTGTGGGATGCTGCGGATGCTTCGCCCGGCTGCCCCCACGATGACGTCGCCGCTCACCAGCCCTGCAAGTCCTGCTGCTCCGGCTGGATCGACATTTTCCAGGACGATGCCCTGTGACACAGGGACGTTGAGTTCCTTGGCCCACTCGGTGTCGAGTTCGCCGGCTTCGATACCGAGCACGACCTGGCGATAGCTGCCGGTAGCGATGATGTCATCCACGATTCGAGAGACGAGGTTGGCCGGAATTGCAAATCCGTAGCCACTGTTGGCCCCCGACCGAGAGTAGATGGCGGTGTTGATACCGATGAGTTCGCCGTTGGTGTTGACGAGTGCACCTCCGCTATTACCTGGATTGATGGCTGCATCGGTCTGGATAAAACTTTCGATAGCGTTGCGATCGTGAATAATGCCGATGTCGCGTCCGCGAGCGCTCACGATACCTGCTGTGACGGTGCTCGATAGGTTGTAGGGATTGCCGACGGCGAGTACCCAGTCACCTACTTCGGCGAGGTCGCTGTCGCTAAAACGCAACACGGGCAGGCGCTCCCCTTCTATCTTGAGGACGGCTACATCTGCGGCTGGGTACGTACCGACGAGTTTGGCGGCGAAGCGTCTGTTGTCGTTGAGGCTTACCGTGATGGCGTCTGCACCGTTAATAACGTGATTGTTGGTCACGATGTAGCCGCCGGCAGTGTAGATCACGCCGCTGCCGGTGCCTTCGCGGACCTGAGGGCCCCGGCCGTAGTAGTGATCCCAGAGCGTCAGCGGACGCTCTTCCTGGGTGCTGATGTGGACGACGGCGGCCATGCTGCGCCTTGCCGCCTCACGAAAGTTATCGGGTGCCGCCGCATAACCAGCGAATGTCGCCATTGGAGCAGCCATTTCTTGTTTTGGCGAAAGCCGCCCTCCGAAAGAAGAGTAGCTAAAGAACGCCGCACACAACACGGCGGCACACAGGCCACCCAGCAAGGAGGCTAATAGTAAGTTGCGGAAGCCAGTCACTTTTCTCATGTTCGAGCTTAACTCTAGGGGTCTATTTTCGCCGCCGTGAAACCGGTTGTCCTCAGCGAAATGATCCTTCCGGAAACTGATCTGGAAGCCTTCCTGTTGCAGCAGCCAGAGATCATCGCCGGGATGGGCTGGGGTACCCCACGGTTTGGACACCCCGAGGGGGAGGTTTGGCGACACGTCGTCGAGGTGCTCGCCAATATCGACAAGCTTATCGACTTACCGTCGGACCAGCGGCGCGACCTACGGCTCGTCGCCCTGGTACACGACTCCTTTAAATACGCTGAAATCAAGACGGAGCCCCGCGACTGGACGCAGCACCACGGCATCCTCGCGCGGCGCTTCATCGAGCGGTACAGTGACAATCGCCGCGTGGTCGAACTCGTAGAGTGGCACGACGAGGCGTATTACTGTTGGCGGCTCGACGCCCTCTACCATCGCCGCAACCGCAGTCAGCAGCGCTTTGACCGGCTGCTCGATCACTTTGCTGGAGAGATGGATTTCTACTACCGATTCTTCGTGTGCGATACCCGCACAGGCGACAAGAACATAGCGCCCTTGCGGTGGTTCGAGCGGGAGGCGGGGATCTCGGTTCCGACATGGTCATGAACTCCGCGAAGATGCTCAGAATGTGGCTCAGTGAACAGCCCCTCGAACTCCCCTACCGTACTGCGATAGCGCCTCGAAACTGTAGCCGAGACCGCTCAATACCTCCAGTGCACGGGGTAAGGCATACCGTAGGTTGCGCTCGCTCTTGAGGCTGTCGTGAAAGACGACGATACTTCCCGGAGCTACGTGGTCGAGTACATTGTGGAGACAAGCCTCGCCGTCGAGATTCTGGTCGAAGTCGCCGCTCAAGACATCCCACATCACGATCCGGAACTCTCCATGCAGCGCCTTCACCGTTCGCGGACCGATGCGGCCGTACGGCGGGCGAAACAACCGGCTGGAGACGAGCTGCGCACACTGCCGCACGTTGGCGAGGTAGACGCTCGAATCGGTAGTCCAGCCACTGAGGTGATTGTAGGTGTGGTTGCCAACGGCATGGCCCTCCATCACCAAACGTTCGAAGAGGGCCGGGTGCCGCTGCACGTTTTCGCCGACGCAAAAGAAGGTCGCCTTCGCGTTGTAGGCCGCAAGGGTGTCGAGCACCCAGGGGGTGACCTCGGGGATCGGGCCGTCGTCGAACGTCAGGTAGATCCGCTTGCCAGAAGCTTCGCTGCGCCACGTAAATTGGCGGAAGATGCGCTGGATGATGGACGGCGTCCGGGCGAGGTACAAGGCGTGCGGTTTGGGGTTTCGCGGGAGGTATTGCTTTCTGTAACGTCGCAAACCATGTAATCGCTGTGTGGTCGGCCTGTCAACTCTGCACACGCTTCGCCAATCACCTTACCTTTGTGCGTTTCCGCCCTCCCGACCATCCCTTCGCTTATGTCCCCCGCACGCGTCCGCTTTGCTCCGAGTCCGACGGGCCCCCTCCACATCGGGGGTGTCCGCACGGCGCTCTACAATTACCTGCTCGCCCGCCAAACGGGCGGTGCCTTTCTGCTCCGTATCGAGGACACCGACCAGGCGCGTTACGTAGAGGGTGCCGAAGCTTACATCCGCGAAGCGCTCGAGTGGTGCGGTATGGTGCCCGATGAAGGCCCGACCAGCGGCGGAGAGTACGGTCCCTACCGTCAGAGCGAGCGCTCCGAACTCTACAAAGATGCCGTCCAGCGTCTCCTCGACGCCAAGCAAGCCTACTACGCCTTCGACACGCCCGAGGCGCTCGACCAACTTCGAGAGGACGCAGAGAAGAGCGGGCAGACCTTCCGCTACGACGCTACGACGCGTGGAGGCCTCGACAACAGCCTCTCGCTTAGCGCCGATGCCCTTCGCCAGCGCCTCGCGTCGGACGACACCCGGGTAGTTCGCCTGCTGGTCGAACCCGGCGAGGAGGTCGTGTTCTCCGATACGGTTCGTGGGACGGTCCGCTTCTCGACCGACGAACTCGACGACAAAGTGCTGATGAAGGCGGACGGCCTGCCGACCTACCACCTCGCCAACGTCGTCGATGACGAGCACATGCGCATTACGCACGTTATCCGCGGCGAGGAGTGGCTGCCGTCTACTGCACACCACGTGCTGCTGTACCAGGCGTTCGGCTGGGGCAACAAGATGCCTACGTTCGCGCACCTCCCGCTGATTCTCAAGCCAGAGGGGAAAGGCAAGCTCAGCAAGCGCGACGGGGCCAAGTTTGGCATCCCCGTATTTCCGCTCGAGTGGGACGATAAGGCCAGCGCAGAGACCTTCATGGGCTTTCGCGAAAGCGGCTTCCTCCCAGAGGCGGTGGTCAACTTCCTGGCGCTGCTCGGGTGGAATCCCGGCACCGAGCAGGAGCTGTTCTCGATGGAAGAACTCGTGCGCGCCTTTGACCTCGACCGAATCGGCAAGTCGGGTGCACGCTTCGACTTCGACAAGGCGCGGTGGTTCAATCAGCAATACATCATGCAACTGTCCGACGAGGGTTTCGCGGCGCTTGCGTTGCCCGTTTTGGCGAAAGCCGACCTTCCCGCAGGCCGTCATAAAGAGGCGACTTTCGTCAAAACCCTCGCGCCATTGATGCGGGAGCGCTTGGTTACCATGCACGAGCTACCGATCGAGCACCGTTACCTCTTCGTGCCCCCCCACGAGTATGACACCACCCAGGTCAGTAAGCGCGCTGCCCAAGTTACGGCCGACACCTACGCCGCCGTCGAGACCGCCCTCACCACCGTGGGCGACTGGCAGTCCGATGCGATCGCCACCGACGTCAAGGCTGCTATCAACAACTCAGGCGGGAAACTCGGGGCTGTGTTGCCGCTCTACCGCATAGCGCTCACCGGTGGCATGTCCGGACCGGACGTATTTGCGTTAAGTGAAGTACTCGGCCGCGAGCAGACTTTGTCGCGCTGGACGACAGGCAGTACGGCTTTCGCCAAAACAGCATAAGCAGATGGCAAAGCATCTCTCTAAATCCAGGTCGCCTCAGCGCTCAGACAAGGCGGTCCAACAGCAGGCGCTCCCCGACGTGCACCCAGCGCTGCATGGCTTCAACGTACGCCTCAATCACTTCGGGCAAGTCGACATGACGATCTCGATCGACGAACTCAACGACTTCCTCGACCGCGAGGTAGCCGACCCGAAGTTGGTACAGTGGGGCCTATCGGACGGCGCCGAAGACGAGTAGCGTTAGGGGGCTTGGCCTAGGTAAGCTCCATCAGGTGCTTCAATCGCTTACGGCCGTTCTGGAGGTGCGAGCGGACTTGTTTTGGCGAAAGCCCCAGGCGGGTGGCGATGTCGAGGTAGCTCAGGTCCTCGAAGTAGAAGCACTCCAGGGTGGTGCGCTGGTCGATTTTGAGTTGCGCGATGCAGGTTCGCAGCCGAGCGTGGAGGGAGTCGGCTTCGATGCTCGAGAGTTGGTCGGCGTTTGGGGGGATCGTCCGCTCACCGTTGAGGTAGTAGTGGTCGCCAGCCTCGTGAAGCCGGTCCCGGTCGCGGCGGCGGCGTTCGAGGAGGGTGTAGGCGGTATTGCGGGTAGCGACGAAGACCAAGGCCCGTACAGAAGTCACGGTTCGCTCGGACTGTGGCATCATCAGTTTACGGAGTACCTCAGCACAGACTTCCTCGGCGAGGAGGTGCGTATCGACCCATTGCCGGGCGGCCCCCATGATGACGGGACGGAGTCGGGCACCGAAGCAATGCTGCGCGTAGGCATGCCCCTGGTCAATGGCTAGGGTGTAGAGGGTCTCGTCGTCGAGGCTATCGATCTGTTCGCGCCGCATCGTGGACGCCAATTTAGTCGACAGCGGCCACTGTGGGGTCGCGGCGGCGTCGCTGACGGATGTCTACCGCCACGAGCAAGGCCAGCGCGTAGAAAAACCACGGGCCGCACTTGTCGGTCTCGATCATGTCGTTGATGAGCTGGAAGGAGAGGTTGATGACCAACGACGCAGCTGCCATCATCACGACGAGTCGCTCGTCGCGAGAGTTCGCGGCATGGTACACGCGTTCGGCCAAAGCGAGGGCAACTAGGCACAGCAAGACGAACAGTATCAGTCCGATCCACCCCTGTTCCGAGAGGACCATGAGATAGTAGCTGTGTACACCGGAGCCCTCCTCGTTGTTGCTGATGTAGGTGCGGAAGGTCTCGATGGCGTAGCCACGGTACTCGGTAGCGAAGTTGCCCGGTCCAAAGCCGAGCCAGGGGCGCTCGGCGGTCATGTAACCAGCAGCTACCCAGCGGTAGACGCGCTCCATGGTGGAGATGTCTTCGAGCTTGTACGTCGCCTCGACGAGGCTCTGAAAGTCGGTGTGCGTGATGGTCCGGTTGTAGTCCGGCGCGAACCTCAGGAAGTTGTTGTTGGACACAACGTAGGTCCCGAAGGCAATGACGATAGCTACCGCCGCGACTAGGCCCAGCCTCGCCAGCCGCCAACGCATGAGCAGGACATAACCAGCCCCGGCCACTATGCTCACGTAGGCCGCTCTCGTATAACTCGTCTGAACGGCCAGCAGCATCAACAGCGAGAGCGCTAGCAAACCGTATCGCGTATAGCTGCGCCGCGGGAAGAGGAAAGCCCCACAAACGATGAAGGGTAAGGTGATGCTCGGCAGTGCTGCATACGCGACGTGGTTGCGGAAGAACGGGGCCATGGCCTTGTTGACTTCCTCGAACACGAATCCCAGTGCCGCATGTCTCACCACTGCATAGCTGAGCGCAATTGCCAACGGGATCGCCAACCAAATGACGAACCGTCGAACCTCACCGACCCGCGACAGCCACAGCCCACCGAGTACGTAGTACGGCAACACGTACCACAGCTTCGCGGCGAAGTATTTCCAGGAATACATCGGCACCACCGAGGTCAGCGTAGTGATCAAGATCCACGAGAGGTGGAGCGCGAGACAGATCGATATAGGATGACGCAAGGCATCTCCGGAGATATGCCGGGCGTTTCGGAGGAGGTACACGATGGCCAGTCCTGTGGCGACGAGCATCATTGGCTCTACCGGAAGATCGGTGCCGAGTCCGCCCGCCTGAATTTCGGTACTCAGCGGCACCAAGGCGATACAGAGCAAGAGGATGACGCGGGGGGTGTATATCCCAATGGCCGCGAGTGCCACCGCCGCGGGGAGGCCAAGCAGTACGGGTTGCTGTAGGAGGCCCGCCAGGCCCAACGAGCCCAATAGTGCCACGATGCCAGCCTTTGCGAGCAAGGGTAGTGAGCGCACCGCGGATTCCATCTACGTACGCGAGGACTGATCCCACACCACATCGCGGTAGGTGTCCCACAAGAGGATACCCAACGCACTAAAGATGGCTGCCGCAAGGGTGATGCCCGCGACAATCAGCCAACGTACGGGGCGCGACTTGCGATCAGGGACCCGCGCCGCGTTGCTGACGTAGATGACCGGACCGGGGCTGGCCATGATGGACTCCAGGCGGCGCATACGCTCCCGATCGTAGGAGAGTTGGTCGTTGAGCACCTCGTATTCAGATGTTAGCATGCGGGCGCGCGAACTGCCAGCCGTGTACTGATCGAGTTGTGATCCGATCAGGTCACGGGTCACTTTAGCGGCGGCAAGCCTGGCCTGTACGACGGTAAGCGTATCTCGGAGGCGACCGCTTACTCCACGTCTCGTAAACTCCTCTACGAAGATGCTGTCGCCGGTGATCTCGCGGCTACTCAAGTCGCGCATACCCGCGAACTGCTGCCCCTGTATCACGGCGTCGAGGATGCCGAATTGTGCATTGATAATCTTCAGGGAGTCGGCGATGGCCCCCAAGCGGACGGCTTTGTCGGCGACGGCACGCTCGTACAAGCTTCGCATCTCCCGCTGCCCGCGGAGAGCCGTACCCTGGATGACGTTACCGGTCCGTACGCGGGCCGCGTTTGCCATCGTCGCTGCTCGCTGAGGATCGCGGTCCTCCACCGAGATGGAGATTTCGTCGTACTTCGTACGACGCACGGTATAGTGGTCGAGAAGTTCGTCGCGCACGGTCGTCGAGGCGTAGCGGTGGCCGCGATCAATGTCGTAGACCTCGTACAGGTCGAAGGAGTCGATGAGGAAGCCCATCGTGCTCTCGGATTCGGCAGCGGCGAGGACGCGCTCTACGTCGTTGCCGGTGCCGTACTGTTGCACCTCGAGGCTAGCAAAGAGTTTGGAGGCGTTGTTGAGGTCGGGACTGGCTGCCAGGAAGGTCGTCGTCGCCGAGTAGTACACCGGGGACACGAAAGCGACGACGATGCTCAGTACGAAAGCCGCCGCCGTGATCCCGAGCCAGAGCTTGCGGTGGCGGACCAGGAGGCCCAAGACGTCTACCAATGATTCGCGTTGCCGCATGCGCTAAATTTCGGGCCGCAAACATAGGCCACCTTAAGAACGAGGATCGGCCTTGCCAACGTTTTTGTCCGCCGATTAGCGGCGTGCCGCCTTTGCCATTTTTAGCAAGGCTCCAGGATCGACGAGAAGTCCACTCGCGAGTGCCGTCGCGCCACATACGATCGCCTGAAAGGCCATCGCCCCCCACAAGGGCCAAACCAGGGAGTAAGAGATCAAGGCCCCAGCGGCACTTACCCCTGCATAGAGGGCTATTCTCGCGATGATGGGTATGGACCGAAGGGCACCTGCCTCAGTGCGGGTAGCCCGATCGGCGACAATCCACTGCACCACTGCGATAGCGCCGTGGGTCGCGGCTGTCGCTATGGCCGCCCCGAGCGCCCCGAGCACGGGGATCATCGCGAAGTTGAGCACCACATTGAGCACCGAGGCACCCACAAACACAAAATTGATGAGCCGCAGGCGGTGGACTACCAGCAAGTAGCTGCCCTGCACGTACATAATGCCCATCCCCACCGTTGTCCACAACAGGGCCGCGACTACCGGTCCCCACGCAGGCGTCGAATCGACGTATAGTAGATCGCAGACCGCCTGCGCGTGAAAAGAACCCCACGTCGCGACGCCGAGCGTAAGGACCAGTACGTACTGTGCACCCTGGTAGAGCAACGGGCGGACGGCCTCGCCTCGTTCGGCTAGGGTGCTGAGCATCGGGATGAGCAAGGTGGCGAACAGGAACGACACCATGTTTACGGCATCGAGCAGTCGATAGCCAGCAGCATAAAGTCCTACTTGATAAAGTCCATCGCTTACGAGTTTCTCCAGCATCACCTTGTCCAGGGAGGCGGCTAGGGTATTGAGCAGGTAAGACAAGGCATAGGGTGCGGTAGCCGTCGCCAGCAGCACCAGTTCCCGCTTGTCCCAGGCTAGCCACCGTTGCCCTGTGTGAAAGTCGGTAGCTGAAAGCGTGAGGCCTATGCTTACCGTAAGGGCCGCGGCCTGTAGCATGACGAAGCGCTCGATCGAGATCCACGGCGATAGCGCTGGCGTGAGTAGCAGAGTGCCCACGACCAGCAGGAGCTGAACTTTGTCGGCTACGCTCAGCAGGCTATTGGTGGTGTACTTGCCTTGCGCAGCCACGTTGTTGCGGAGCAGTTGCCAGGTGCTCAAAAGGACTTGCGTCAAAACGATCCACGCCACCAAATACAGGTCGGCCGCGCTGGCGCCTATGAGGGCAGCTGCCGCCAAAACCACCGTCGCGTACAGGGCCGACAGGACGAGTTTTAGCGAAAGCGTAAACCCGAACTGCTCGCGCAAGCGCTCCGGCTGCCGCGCTAAGGACACGGCATTGTAGTTCTGTAGCCCGAAGTCGAGTACTGTCCCAAACAGGAAGGCAAAGCTGAACCAGTAGGCGTAGCGTCCGTAGGTCGCCGTGCCGACGAGGTTCTGTACCCCGAGGTCTACGCCCAGCAAGTAGGCCGGCTTCACGAGCGCATTGATGCCCAGCAGCAGGGCGAGATTAACGGCAAAGGCTTTGCGCACGGGGTGAAGGTCGTTCGTGAGGGTTCACGACTGTGAATCACCTCTACTCGTACCTGAGGCTCTCGATCGGATCCAACCGCGACGCCTTCACCGCCGGGTAAAGACCACTCAGCAGACCCGTGATCAGGCACACGATAAAGCTCAGAATGATCCAGTTCCACGGCACGAGAAAAGCTCCTCCCGCAATGATGGTCACGATGTTGCCGACCACCATCCCGATCAGGATCCCAACCACGCCGCCGACCTGCGTGATGATGACGGCCTCGGCGAGGAACTGCCACAAGATCGTCGAGCGGCTCGCCCCAAGAGCCTTCACGATCCCGATCTCGCGGGTGCGCTCGGTGACGCTCACGAGCATGATGTTCATGAGTCCGATGGCTGCGCCGAAGAGGGTCATGAGGCCGATGGCAATGGCCCCGGCTTGCAGCTTGGCGGTATTTTCCTCGATCTCCTCGACGAGGCTATCGCTCGTGATCAGGTCGAAGTCGTTGGCGTCACGTGGGCCGAGCCGTCGGGCGATGCGCATCATACCGGTCGCATCCGAACTGCCGGTAGACAGGTCGCCGACGCTGTTGAGTTGGGCCACGATGCCGTAGTTGGTCTTGCTCGACGCATAGGCATTGCGGGCGGTGCTCAGGGGCACGATGACGATCTTGTCGGCACTGTTTTGACTCTGGCCCTCTTCATCGAGGACGCCTACGACCTGGAGGCGCAGCGGTCCGGCGGTGATCACCTTGCCGATGGCGCGCTCGGCCCGACCGTTGAAGAGCCGCTTAACGATCTCCTGCCCTACCACAGCAATGTTGCCCCCGCGCCGGGCCTCCTGTGCGGAGAAGGTCCGACCCACGGCGAGGTCGTAGCTCTTGACGCGGAAGTAGTCCTCATCGACGCCGACGACGGGTACCGTTGGGGTGGTCTCCTTGTCTTCGTATTTGATGGCCGCGTTGCCCGTGGCTTGCATACTGATGGTCACGACGGCTCGCTCGCCGAAGAGATCTTTGAAGGTCTCGGCTTGGTCGTACGAGATCGGGTCGGCCCTTTTGGCGACGCTGCCCCCGCGCCGTGAACCCCGCTCACCACGCGTTGGGCGAATCTCGATGCTGTTGGCCCCCAAGGAACTGAAGTTGTCGTTGATCGAGTAGATGGCCGCGTCGATGGCGGTGAGGATTCCGACCACGGCCATGATCCCGAAGGCGATTATCATTAGGGTCAGCAGGCTGCGCAGCCAGTTGGCACGCAGGGCACTGAGGGATTGGCGGAGGGTCTCGGCGTTCATGGCGGTCGCCAAAGGTATCCGAGGCAGGAGGCGTAGATCCGCGAGATTCGATCAAAGGGCCTCCTGAATAGACTGAGGGGCTTTTTGGTGAATTCACTGTCAACCATGTGAACCATGTACTCACCCCTGTTACACCAGCGCGTATATCGCCGGGAGGTTGCGTCCGAGACCATTGTAGTCGAGCCCGTACCCGACCACGAAGGCTGGTGCAATCGTAAATCCAACGTAGTCCGGCTCGAAGGACACGACTCTGGCGGCGGGCTTATCGAGGAGCACGACGGTCGTCACGCTGGCGGCACCGCGGTCGGAGAAGGCTTTCGCCAAAACCTGCAGCGTGCGTCCAGAGTCGGCGATGTCCTCGACGATGACGACCTGCCGGGCGCCGACGTCGAGGTCGTCCGGGAAGTCTACCTGCACTTCGCCCGTACTCTCGGTGCCGACGTAACTTTTGGTACGCACGTAGGCGACTTCTAGCTCGCCGGTGTACGCACGGATGAGGTCAGCGTGGAAGATCGCCGCGCCGCGGAGGACGGCTACGAAGAGCGGGGGCTGGGCCGGCCGGTTTTGCGGAAGCGTAACCAGCAAGGCATTTGCCAGGACCCGGATGCGCGCCGAGAGCTGTTTTGCCGAAAGGCGCTCCTCGAAAGTGAGTTCGCGTACGTGGATTCTGGTAGGCATGGCCGGCAAAAGTAGGCGAGCAGGGGGACCGAAGAAGTTGTGTTATATGCTTGCCCGCCCCGCCAACCCATCCTAGACCTCAAAATACCCCTTTTTTTGCTAGGTAGCCAAACCTACCTTTTGTAAGGCGATCTACCGGTACCGGCGACGATGCTTCTGCGTAGGGGCAGCAGGGTGAATGATGTTTCGACTTAGTGTGCGTTTGACCATAATGGTATCTCGAAGGGGGCATTCCCCTTGCCTCCGATGCAGAATGAGCGCATTGAGGGCTCTACTTTTGACATATCAACAGCATACAACGCTAGTCTGCGATCGGCAGCGAAAGCGCAAGATTCATTTGGTTTTATTTGGTTAGGGCTGAGGTAGCACGTTAAGACGTGCTACCTCTTTTTTTTTCGGTGAGCTACCGCCTTTGGGATAAGAGAGTGCTGTCGGTAGTTGGGTTCAGATTTATGTATAGCTTTCCGACCCTATGCTGCTCTCGCTCCAGCTCGCTCTCGCGGCCCTGCGTTTTACGGATACAACCGACCGTGAACTGGTTGACCTCTACCTCCTGACGCACAGCGAACGCTACTTCGCGGAGCTCTACCGGCGCTTTGGGGCGAAAGTGTACGCGCGGTGTCGCACGCTGCTCGGCGACGAACACGAGGCCCACGATGCGGTTCAAGAGATCTTCGAACGTGTCTTACACAAGCTGGCTGCTTTTCGGGGAGACTCTTCTTTCAGTACGTGGGTGTACACGATTTCGAGCAACCACTGTCTCGACCGTCTCCGCAAGCGCCGCCGCCGTCGCGAGCGCCCCACCGAGGCCGAAGTGCTCGAGCCACTGGTCGAGCAACAAGAGACCGTCGCCGAACTCGACTGGCTAGAGCTCCAGGGCGCGGAGGCCATCAAGTACATCCTTGCGCACCTGCCCGCAGCCGACAGTGCTCTCCTCGAACTCAAGTACATGGACGACCTCTCCGTGCAGGAGATAGGCGAGGCGCTCGACCTACAGCCCAGCGCTACGAAGATGCGCCTGAGTCGCGCCCGGACCCGCGCCCGCGAAGTGCTCGCGGACTTCCAGGCCATCCAAACCCTGGTGCGATGAGCGAAGGAGATATACCCTACGGCCCCCGGCGCAATCGCCCTGGGTGGGACTTGCTCCGCCGCGAGCGCGAGGGAGAGTTTCGGGGGGACTTCGTGCCGCTGCGAGAGGTAATCCAACGCAACGAACTGGTCGGATCGATGGTGGAATTGTTCTTGAGTGCGCTGGTCGGCGTGACCAAAATCAGTCTCAACGTCCAAGATGTCAACGGTGAGTCCATTTCCGACGACCTCGACGCATCGCCATCGCGTCCACCGCTTACCGGAGACAAGCCCCCCGCCGTATGAATGCGCTCACCCTACTCTTCCAACAGCTGCTGACCTTCGTCCCGAAGCTGCTCGGGGCACTGCTCATCATCGTGGTCGGCTATATCGTGACGCGGCTCATCACGACAATCCTCAAGCGCCTGCTCCAACTCATTGGCGTCGATAAGCTCGGTGCTCGCCTCCAGCAGATCGATGTCATCGGACGGGCTGGGGTCGAGATTAGTCTCTCGGCTATGGTGGCGCAGATCTTGTACTACTTCATGATGCTCGTTATCCTCGTGGCGGCCACCGATGTCATCGGGTTGGAAGTCGTGAGCAAGCTCGTGGGGTCGGCCATCGAGTATATCCCCAACCTCATCGCTGCGATCGTAATCCTCGTTATCGGGGCCATCGTGGCTGACATGCTCCGTGAGCTGACGACGGTAACGTGCCGCTCGTTTGGCATCAGTGCTGCCGGAATGATTGGGTCGATCGTGTTTTGGTTTGTGTTTGTCGCCATCTTAGTGACGGCGCTCGGGCAGGCGCAACTCGAAACCGACTTCGTGGTCATCAATCTATCCATCCTACTGGCGGGCCTGTCGCTGGCCTTTGCGCTGGCGTATGGCTTGGCTGCACGACCACTGATGAGTGGATTCTTGGCGCAGTTTTACAACCGCGGCAAGATCAACGTCGGCGACCGCATCCGCGTAAATGGTATTGAGGGCCTGATCGTGTCGATCGACAGGGCCAGCTTCACGCTCGAGTCTAATGGCGAGACCGCCATCGTACCGCTGAGTAAACTGCAGACCGAGACGGTGCGCATCTTGGAGAAGGGACCGTTGCACGATGTTAATATCCTCCAACCGGGCCACCGCAAACAGTGACCTAGGCCGGCGCTGTGCGTCCGGAGTGTGAGACTCACAGGATCGCGATATACTTACGCGACGAAAAGCTGTCCTCACATGAGTTCAAAGACCTTACTCAATATTGTCGCCGCCGGCCTTTTGGCCCTCGGCACCTACCTCCCTGCCGCCGCGCAGAAAAACCAAGCCGAACCCGTGCCGGACGGGTGGCAGCAAGGCGTCGGGCTCGGTGCCGACCTCGGGCAACTCCTACAGCTCAACCCACGGGTCGGCTCAGGGGAGAACCGCGTTGGCCTCGGGACCAATTTCACCGCCTACGCTCGCCTAAAGCGCGGACAGCTGAACTGGGACAACAACGTCTCGCTCAATCTCGCTATCCAAAAGCTCGGTTCGGGCGTGCTGCCACCGCCGTTTAAAGCCACGCGCCAGCCATTTCAGAAGTCTATTGACGAGCTGCGCCTCGCCTCGCAGATCGGGTATAGTTTTGGCGAAAGCTCACCCTGGGGGTACGGGGCCGAGGTGACCCTGATCACGCAGCTCACGCCCACTTATCAGGATTCCTCCGGTCGTAACATCCTTAAGGATACCGACGGCAATAACGATGGGAGTCCGATCGCGAAGTTTTTCAGTCCCGCCACCATCACCGCCAGCCCGGGTATTGCTTACCGTCCAGATGCGCACTTCGATGCACTTATCTCCCCGGCGAGCTTTAAGACGGTATTTATCGTCGATGAGGGCGTGCGGCAGCGGCCTATCTATGATTATCTCGATCAGGAAGACAATGGCGAGCGCCGCCTCATACAGTTCGGCGCTTCTATCCGAGCCAACTACAGCAACAAGTTCCTCAAGGACGACCGACTGCTCGTCAAGTCGACCGTCGGCCTGTTCAGCAATTATCTCAACGCTCCGAAAAACGTAGACCTCGACTGGCGCAACGAAATCGGGATCGAAATCGTCAAAGGGCTCACACTCACACTCAACACCGTGATGCTCTACGACGACGACATCCCCGTGCAGGTCACCGACTTCGATGCCGTCGGTGGCATCCGCAAAAACGCCGCAGGTGAGCCCGTCCTCGGACGGCGCCTAAGCTTTACTGAGCAGATCCTGATGAAGTACGCCGTGGTCTTCTAAGCGGAATACGACGGAGGCATAGACACTGGCACTGAATTGGCAAGAAGACCCGTGGGTCTACTCCTGCACTATGGTACACAACAGCGCCCTGAAGGCTACCTCCTCGCGGCAGGTAATCCTCGTCGTCGGACTCGGCTTCCTCCTGCTCATCGTCGCGCTCCGCGTACAAGCTTACCGCCAGATCATCGCGCAGGCCGAGCAGCTCACGCTGCATCACCTCCGCACAACCGCCAATCTTGCCGCCGACCAGCTCGACGGTGACCTGATCGCCGAACTCCACGCCGACTATCCGACGAAAGACGGCATCACGAGCAACGATCAAGATTCCCGCTACCGCACGCTACACGACCGCCTCAGCGACATCGCCCGCGAGGCACAACTCAACAGTCCGATCTACCTCTTCGTACCGACGGACAGCTATGCCGAACTGCAACTCACGGCCACGAGTGCTGAGGAACCCTACTGGCGGCACCGCTACCGGGCCGTAGACGCCTTAGCGGCTCTACCTTTCGGGCAGCCTGGACAACTCGGGGTATATCAGGACGATCACGGCGGGTGGCTTTCGGCCTTTGCGCCAGTGCTCGACCGCCACGGTGACGTAGTTGCGATGGTGCAGGCCGACGAGTGCTTCGACATCTTTTCGGCCAAGGCCTCTGAGGCTGCACTGAAAGGACTCTGGTGGAACATCCTCCTGGCGCTGGCCGTCGGAGGCATGCTCTTGCGCTTCCTCACGCAGGTGATGCACAAAGAGCGCGATGGCCGCGAGCAACTCGTCGCAGCCGTCGGCAAGCAGACTGAATTCGCCGCTGCCCTCACCGCCAAACAAACCGAACTTGCCGAGAAGTCGTTCGCCCTCGAACAAAGCAATCGCGACCTCACCGACTTCGCTAACGTCGCCTCTCACGATCTTAAATCTCCCCTCCGCGGGATTGTGAATTTCTCTCAGCTCCTCGCGCGCCGCAATCGCGCTACCCTCGACTCGTCGTCTAACGAGTACCTCGACTTCATCATCTCCAGTGGTCGCCGCGCTGTGTCCTTGGTAGACGGCCTCCTCGCCTACGCCAAGTCGGACGGCTCGCAGGCCAACATGGAGGTTTGTGAACTAGGGGACGTCGTCGGGCAGGCGATCCAAGCGCTACAGTCCGTCATCGCCGAGCGCGGTGCCTGGGTGGAGGTAGGCCCGATGCCCACGGCAACCTGCGACCCTGTGCTCGTGAGCCAACTGTTCCAAAACCTGATCGGCAACGGCCTGAAGTACAACCGCAGCGAAAAGCCTCGTGTCTGGGTAAGCGTCACGCTCACCGACGACGGCGAGTCTGTCTTCGGTATTCGCGACAACGGCATCGGCATCCCGGAGGGGTCGCAGGCGCAGGTGTTCGAGATGTTTAGGCGCCTACACGGCGGCGAGGAGTTCGAAGGCTCCGGTATTGGGCTGGCGTTCTGTACACGGCTCGTCGGTCGATACGGAGGCCGGGTGTGGCTAGAGTCGGAGGAGGGTGTTGGGAGTACCTTCTACTTTACGTTGCCGACGGCGGTCGGAAAGGTAAAATCGATACGAGAGGCGGCTTTCGCCAAAACCACCAGCGGCCAGACTACAGTCACCGCTTAACGGCGACCACGACCCCTGTCGACCAGGCCATCCGGGTAGAGACCAAGTCATCTCGCACATCTAGGTCGGCAAGCAACTGCGTCACCTTGTCCGCGTGCCCAGCTGGCCAGTTGGGCTGCTCTGACATGTCGTCGATGACGTAAAAGCCACTGGGTTTGAGCAGGGCCAGAGCCTCGTCGAGGTGACTGTACTTGCCAGGCCAGGCATCGGCGAAGATGAGGTCGAAGGAAGCCCCGCGGTAGCCTTCGAGCCAGGCCCCGCCGTCTTCACACACCAGCGTCACGCGGTCGTCTCCGTCGAAGCCTTCGCTTACTAGTTTAATCAGCTTTGGATCGTTATCGACGCTCACGGCTGAGCCGGTAGGGCCGAGTCCATCCACCATCCACGACAGCGACAACCCGACGCCGCTGCCGAGTTCGAGCACGTGGGCAGCAGGTTTGCTGGCGACGAGGGTCCGCAGGAGGCTACCGATGTAGAGGTCGGAAGGCATCGTAAAGTCGAGGCGGGTAGCGAGGGCGGCTGCTGCGGCGTAGTGCGGGGGGAGGTGTGCCTGCGTGATCTGGTCGTGCATATCCATGAATGTAGTCGGCTTCCCCATCACCTCCGCCTCGAGTCTATCCAACATAAAGCGCCAATGCCCGGTGAGAAACCCAATCCCGGCCCTGTCAATAGACTGCTCTATACTGTCGAGCCCTTGCCCTTTCCTTCTCTTAACGCAGAACCTGCCAGTCCTTCTCGAGCCGATAGCTGTAGGTCGATGTTACTGCCCCCCAGACGCCCCCGTCCCGCTGCCCACGGTAGCCTCACGATTCAACGCACCTGGCCGATTCGCGAGGTTCCACGCCATCACGAAGGCCGTGCGGCCCACCTTGACCATCTTGTCGTAATCGAGTTTGTCGGGGGTGTCGCCTGGACGGTGGTAATCCTCGTGGACACCCGAGAAGAAGAAGACGGAGGGAATGCCATTCTTCGCGAAATTGTAGTGATCGCTGCGGAAATAAAAGCGGTTGGGGTCGTCCTCGGCGTCGAAGGTGTAGTCGAGGTCGATGTCCTCCGCGAAGCGATTGAGATGGCGCGTCGCGTCATCGAGGTCGGACGAGATCCGGCCGGCTCCAATCACGTAGATGTACGCGGCCGAGTCGGCATGCGCCTCATCGTAGCGGCCGATCATGTCGATGTTGATGTTGGCCACCGTCGTCTCCAATGGGAACACTGGGTGCTCGGCGTAGTAGCGACTGCCCAAAAGACCCTTCTCCTCCCCGCTCACAAAGAGCATCAGCACAGAGCGTTTTGGCGAAAGCCCCGCCTTTGCCGCCTCCGCGAAAGCCTCCGCGATCTCGAGCACCGTGCTCGATCCCGAGGCATTGTCGTCGGCCCCCGGAAACATCGTCGCGTTGCGCATACCGAGGTGGTCGTAGTGCGCCGATACCACCACGAGTTCGTCGGCCAGCTCCGGATCAGAACCACGCACGTACGCCAGCACATTAGAGCCGTCCAGTCGACGGCGGTCGATCTCCATCTTGAGTTCGAGTTCGCGCTTTAGTTCGACGGGCTTGAGGGTTCCAGTCGCCACGAGGCGCTTCCGTGCCCTGACGACTCGCCTGCGTCGCCCGGCCACGAGGGCCTCGAAGACCTTCGGCGAGACGTGGATGACGTTCGTAGTGCTCTCCTTTGAGTCTAGGTCGTCGGGGCCGTCGAGGGCTATCGTCTGTAGGCCCTTCTCGACGATCTTGGACATATTGGCCAGGAGGGTCTTCTGGAAGGTCGGCTCCACGATGACGAGCAGGGCCAGTCCAGCCTCCTGCGCCGCCGCACGCTTGCGACTATCGCTCGCCGACCATTCGGAGGTATCGGAAGAGCCCGTCACGAGCGAGGTCCCGTTTTGCCGAAAAGGCTCCCCCGCCAAGACTACGGCTACCCTACCGCGCAAATTTCCCGCCTGGGCATAATCGTCGTAGCGCTCAGACTTGATGCCGTACCCGAGGTACAGCACCTCGTCGGACTCGATGTCGATGTCGCGGTTCTCGTGGGGGTAGGCGAAGTAGTCGCCCTTGATGTGCTCGAAGTCTCGGTCACCGATGTCGAGTTCGTTCTTCTTCCAAACCGCCGAGGCCAGCGCAATCGGCTGTTCGTAAGTGTTGGTGCCGGGCAGGGGCGGCAGGCCAATTTCTGCCACTCTTCTGGAGAGAAACCGCGCGGCCCGCCGCTGTCCGTCCGTTCCGGTTTCACGGCCCTGAAGGCTATCGCTCGCCAGGATGTAAGCGGTCTCGCGTAGCTCGTCGGCCGTAATCGTATGCGCCCAGGGTAGGGCCGCGGCGAGTCCGAGCGTATCGATGGTGCGCACGGCCTGGGGAGGAGCGTTCGGCGCGGCAGCCGTCTGTGCGTTGAGGGGGGCGGCTTTCGCCAAAACCAGCGACACCGAAAGCAGAAGGGAGTAGTCTAGGCGCAAGGCATTTTCGCGATACGTCGAGCGTGGCGACCGCCCTCGAAGTCAGCCGCCAGAAAAGCGTCGAGGATGGCGATGCCCTCGGCCTCCGTAGAGGTGCGCTCGGCAAGTGATAAGATGTTGGCGTCGTTGTGGTGGCGGGCCATCGTGGCTACCTCCGGCGTCCAGCACAGGGCACAACGAATGCCCTGGTGCTTGTTGGCCGTCATGCTCGCGCCCTGACCGCTGCCGCAGCACACGATCCCGAGCGGGTACTCCCCCTTCTCGACGGCGGAGGCCACAGGATGCACGAAGTCTGGGTAGTCTACCGAGTCCGCGCTGTGCGTACCGACGTCCTTCACGTCGACCCCGAGCGAGATCAAGTGCCGCTTGCACGCCTCCTTGAGGAGGAAGCCCGCGTGGTCCGAACCGATGATGATGGAGGCGGGGAGAGTGGCCATTGGGGGGATTTGTGGCTGAGGAGGAGATCACTATCAGGCGCAATGCCTGCTGTAGTGCGCTCTACTGTCGAGACGCTGAACTGAAAGTTTTTGGACCGGCAAACTACAGCGACCACAGCAACATCGCCTTTCTGCCTCACGCTGCTCGGTAAATTTGACTACCCGTGCTCGTGCATAGAGGCTGCTGAACACCAGCGGGTCGCAGCGGTAACGCATGGGTCACCTATTTCTGCGCGAACGGTGCCCCACGTCCGCCTACAGGCTTCCGCTGGTATCCCCAGGTTGTGCCACGTTGTCGATCGCGTCCTGAACCGGAATCTCGATAGGCTCTTGCACGGGCGGGATGCCTAGTTCGGCGGGGCCGGCACCTACGCTAGCGCTGCCGAGGAGACTATTGATCTCACCGACGAAGGCCTTGTCCTTCACCAGCGGGAAGATCTGTCGCTCCAGCTCCGTGATCGTACCGGCGTTCTGATTGGCGTCCCGTCCGTAGGCCCCTTGCGGACTAATCAGTTCGGGGCGTTGCGAGGCGTAGAAATCGCGCCACTGCGTGAGGGAATTGGCGAGGGTCTGAATATGCTTCTTGGCCTCTTCCTCCTGATCGGTCTGGAGCAAGACACGCAACGGGAAGAGCGTGTTGGCATCGAAGGGGAAGTTGTAATGCGGGAAGGCATCGAAGTACAGCTTCGCCAGCTCGCCAGCGCGCTCGTCGTCGCCGTTTTGGAGCATCTCGGAGATGGTACGGATCAGCACGAACTGCGTCATCTGTACACTCGGTGCGTAACTCGGATCGACGAAGAGGTTTTGTTTGTCGAAGTTACCGAAGGCGAATTTCTGCGTGACGTTGTCGTACACCTTGTCGACATCGACGCGCCCCGCGCCTACCGGTCCGAAAGTCCGGTCGGAGGCAGACTTGACGGGGGTGAGCCGCAACGCGAGCCCCTCGAGGCGGAAGTAGTCGCGAAGGCCGAGCATCTTGCTCTCCGGCACCGTCACCGCGAAGTAGATCGGCCGCTCCCAGGCGTTTGAGCCGATGATGTCCATGATGGCGAGATCGTCTTTGAGGATCGAGCGTGAGCCACCGAGGTTGAGGTCGACGCGACTGATTGCGGCCGAGTCGCCGAGATCGTCGATGACGCCAGCGGCGCGGGCGGCCTCAGGAGTCACGGGTATGAAAACCTGGTTGGTCGGGAAGTCGGTCGCGAGCGTCTGTCCACCCTGAAGTTGTACCGGGTGATCCTGGGCGACGTACTGCAACACGGCCTGGATCGACATCGGAGCGACGCCGCCCATACGAGGGTCGTTCGGGTCGCGGATCAAAATCTGATTGCGCAGATCCCCCCGCATCGCCTCTTGCGGGACGGTCATTTTGATGACGTCGGACTCGTTGATCTTACGACGCATGAGGTCAATGTACCAGTCCACGGCGATGAGGCTCAGGTTGATGACGCGCACGTCGGTGCGGATGTTCTCAACTTCCTGCGCGTACCACAGCGGATAGGTATCGTTGTCACCATACGTGAAGATGATCGCGTTAGGGGCAAGTGAATTCAGGAAGTTGGCCGCGTAGTCGCGCGAGGCACGGTGGTCCATGCGCGAGTGGTCGTCGAAGCCCTCGAAGGCCATCAAGGCCGGAGCCGCGAGCACGACGGCCCCAGCAATCGCGGCGGGCAGTACGCCGCCGGCCCTCAGTGCCCGACTGCGCAGCAGGTCGAAGATGGCTAGCACCGCCATCCCGATCCACACGCAGTACATGAAGATGGCTCCAGCCTGCACGTAGTCGCGCTCGCGGGGCTCGTTCGGCGGTTGGTTGGTGTACAGGATGATGCCGATGCCCGTGATCACGAACAGCGCCAGCACCGCCAGGAAGTCTTCCGGGCGGCGGCGGAGGTGGAATACCAAGCCAAGCAGCCCGAAGATGAAAGGCAACATATAGTATTCGTTGCGCCCCTCATCGGCGCGCGCCTCGTCCGGGTAGAACTCGAGGTCAATCCCGAGGATGGACTCGTCGATAAAGTCGATGCCCGTGATCCAGTTGCCCGAACTCGGGTCGGAGGAATAGAAGCCCTGGGCGTGGTTTTGGCGACCGCTGAAGTTCCACATAAAGTAGCGCCAGTACATCCAGTCGAGCTGGTACTGCACGAAGAACTTTAGGTTGTCCATCATCGTGATCGGCCCCGTCTCGTGGTCCATCCACACCTGGCGGTAGATCTGCGGCCGGCCCTGCGTCCCGTCGGCCATTCGCGGGAAGAGCATCTTGTCGGTGGCGCGGTAGGTGGGCGTGAGTTTCTGGTCGACGACCTTGTACTCGTCGCCTACGCGACCGTAGCTGTCGGCGTACTCGTAGTTGGTAGGCTGGGCCTCGAAGTGCGGTCCGTAGACCAGCGGGCGGTCGCCGTATTGCTCGCGGTTGAGGTAGTACTGCAGGCGCATGGCGTCGGTCGGGGCGTTCATGTTGACCGGCGGGTTGGCGTTAGCGCGGATCATCACGACCCCCACGACGCTAAAGCCAATGACGAGCATCATGGCCGACATCGTGATCAGTTCGACGGAGCGACTCCCGTTTTGGCGAGCGTAGCGAAAGCCGAAGTACAACAAGCCTGCGATGATGAGCCCGAGGGGGACGAGACCTGAGTGAAACGGCAAGCCCAGTCCATTGACCATGAAGATCTCCAGCTTGGCCCACATCGCGGGAATGCCCTTGATGACGGCCGCTTGTGCGAAGGTGAGCACGATGACGCCGCCGAGCGCCGCCGCCAGTCCACCGATGGCGCGGTCGAGCGCTGGCGTACGCGCCGTAGCCGGGCGGAAGGCCAGCAAGCCGAGGTACCCGAAGCCGAGCGCCGCCGCCGCGAAGAAGACAATGCTAAAGATCGACCCCGACAGCGCCACGAGCGCCACGATGCCCGAAAGCACAGCGATAATCCAAGAGAGGATGCCGCCGATCTTGGTGGCCAGGGGCGTGCCGAGCGGGTGCTTTTTGGCGAAGTAAAAAATGGCCAGGGCCGGGAAGGTGAGCAAGCTCAACAAGTGCACCCCAACCGAAAGTCCCGTCGCGAAAACGGCGAACACGATCCACCGATCAGCTCTCGCTGTGTCGGGCAGGTCGTACCACCGTACCATAGCCCAGAAGGTCATCGTCGTGAAGAGCGTCGACATGGCGTACACCTCGCCCTCAACGGCCGAAAACCAGATCGAGGTCGCGAACGTGGTGCACAGTCCCGCCACGAGCGCCGCTAGGCCAAGGGCGATGCCCTCCCCCATCGTAGCCACGCGGGCCGGTCCGACGAGGGCGTACTTGCCGAGTATCCCCGTCGAGTGCGCAATAAAGAAGGACGCGAACGCCGTACAGACCGCAGAGAGGAAGTTGACCGCCCAGGCTACCGTCGATGGATCGTCGGAGATAAGTTCAGCGACCCAGGCGAATAGGCGCCCGACCATGAGGAACAGCGGTGCCCCCGGGGGGTGGACGACCTGCAGCTTGGAAGCCCCTAGGATAAACTCGCCGACGTCCCAGAGGCTGCCGACGCGCTCGACGCTGAACCAATAAACAATGATCGAGATCGCGAACACCAACCAGGAGGCGTTGCGGACGTGAGAGCGGTGACCTTCCATAAACTAAATCGTGAGCAATGCGCCGCTAAGGGTCCGGGGGGGAGGCTAGCGGCGCGCAAAGGTATTTGAAATGACGGGCTGCGTTGACTGGGGTATTGTACGTGCGAGCGGGGGCTGGGGGTATGTAGAGGGACAAGGGTTTTGCCGAAAGGCTGCACGGAGGTCGATCGTTGGATTGGATGGTGGTTTGATGGGAGGATGGGCCCGCCCGACGTACACGCGTGGCGAGCCCATCCTCCCATCGGCTAATCCTCACATCCTCCCATCCAATCTGCCCGCCACAACCGCCTCCGCACCGCATCGTTGTTGTTGGTCCAAACCTGTCTTATGCTGCGCCACCTCCTGGCTATCTCTTTCTCTCTCCTGGCCTTCACGCTGCTCCTGGTGGGTTGCGGCGGCGGCGGTAGTTCCTCGATGGAGCCCGGCGGCGTGCCCGAGGCCGCCAAGCCCCGCGCCATCGGGGACGTCAACCGCGTGGTGATCGTGGCCGACCGCGAGTTGCTCCAGACGCCGGTGGGCGATTCGATCGCCTACCACTACGAGCAGCCCTACCCGCTGATGCCCCAGCCGGAGCCGCTCTACGACCTGCGCTACATGACCGCCGAGGAAATCATCCAAAACGGCCCGCGACGTGAACTGCGCAGCTACGTCATCATTGCGGACTTGCGTGACCCACAGAGCAGTACGACGCGCTTCGTGACCCAGATGCTCGGCGAGGAGAAGATACTCGCCGCCAAGGAGGACTATCGCAAAGGCACCACCGTAGTGACGGACCAGTGGGCCAACGGCCAGATCGTGGTCTACCTCTACGCCGAGGGGCCAGACGCACTCGCCGACCTCGTGGCTAAGAGCTTTAGCGGTGCGCAAAAACGGATCAATGCATCCGATGAGGAGGTGCTGATGGCCAACATCTACCAGTCGGGCCGCAACAAGTCCGTTGGGGATACGGTGCAGAAGCTCGTGGGCCTGCGCTTCGACGTGCCGCAGGACTACCTCGTGGCCAAGGCCGAACCGGGCTTTGTGTGGCTGCGCCGCGACTTGAATGATGTCGTGCAAAACCTGCTCGTAAGCGAAGTGCCGTATGCTGGCGGGACGCAAATCTCGGCAGACAGCGCGGTTGTCTACCGCAACCGCATCAGCCGGGACGCTGTGCGGACCAACACGAAAGGCAGCGTGATGTCGACCAACGACCGCGACCTACCGATCGTGACCGAGCGTATCGACGTAGATGGTATCGAGGCGTTCGCCGCAAAGGGCGTCTGGGAGATGTCGAACGACTACATGGGCGGTCCGTTCTTCACCTACCTGATCCCGGATGCGGAGGCGGGCAAACTGTACGTGGTGGATGCCTTCGTGTACGCGCCGGGCAGTAAAAAGGGCAAGCGCAACTACATGCAGCAGCTGGAGACGATTGTGAAGGGGGCGAAGCTGTGACGCGGCGCCGCCGCTGGTTGTGACACGCTTCGCGTGAGTCGTGACGGCCTTTGGGCCTGATTGTGACGCTACCGCTTTGTGTCGCGAGCAGGGGGCTCGCAGAACGGGCGGCTGGCGGTGTGTCACCGCCCCCGTTCTGCGAGTCCGCCGCCGAGCGCATTGATTGCTTTATCCGGCCAGCATCCCCCAAAGCACAAGAGGTCCCTCAGCCTAAGCTAAAGGACCTCCCGCACAAAGGTTGGTCGAGCGTCTCTCAACATTCGTCTCTCAACGCTCAACTCTTACAACCACCGCAACTGCTCTTCTTTGAGTCCGGTGTGGCGGATGATGTAATCGTCCGAGCAGCCGTTGGCAAGCATCTGGCGGGCGACCTGGATGGACTGTCGCTCGCGGCGCTGTCGCTCGCTGGAGCTTTCGGGTGGTGTGGACAGGCGCTGCGTGAGCAGGGCCGGTCGAGTGGCGGTGTTCATGTGTGGTTTGGTTTGGTTACGACAAAAAGGCTAAGGCCTGTAAAGGAACGCCGTATTCGGGTGCTTTGCTCGACCGAAGACGGTTGGGGCGGTATGAAATTCGGAAAGCATCTTCGCCGGCTATGGGATTGCGCTGTTTTTACTTCTGGTCTTGTTTGGTGGTGCTCGGATGGTTGGGCGCCTGTCGGCAAAACCCTGACGCTGGAACCGGGGAGGCTGGTGCCGCTGGGAAGGGCGCGCTACCATTTGATCGCCCGCTGGCGCGTATGGCGCTGGCCGATAGCTTTAACGGGTCGGTGCTGGTGGCGCTCCCCGATACGGTCTTCGAACAGACCTACCGGCAGGTGAGCGCCCCGGAGGCGATGCATACCTCATCCAACTGGCGCTACCCCATCGGCGAGGTCAACCAAGTGCTGTTGCGGGCGGCGTACTTCCGCTTGGCCGATCAGGGACGCCTGTTGCTAAACGCACCGATTGGTAGGTACCTCCCCGAGCTGCCGGAGTCGAGTGTCATTAACTATCGCATGCTGCTCGACCACCGCGGGGGCATACCGGATGTTTTGCCGGAAGGCGTACCCCTTTCCGACCTACAGCTCATTAGCCAACCCGGTATCGAGGAGCACTACAGCACGCTGGGCTACCGGCTGTTGGCCACGGCGCTGGCCCGGATGCTCGGCACGGATGTAGCGCAGGTCATTCGCGTCCACGTACTGGAGCCCGCCGGAATGCAGAATACGGGCATCCTCGACGTGCAGGCACCGGTCATCAATCTGGCCACCGGCCACTCCGACATCACGGGGGCCTGGGTGGCGGTACCGCTCAGCGAATTTGAGGCGGCGAGTCGCCTGGGTGACGAACAGGGAGAGTTGCCGGTGCTGCCGGAGTACTATTCTACGATCAGCGACTTGTTCTACCTAGCGCAGTTCCTACCCGAGAGTGCCTTTCTAAAAGGCGAGTTGAAGCAACCCGGCGTGCGGCCTGGCTACCGGAGCTACTTCTACTCACGGTTGGCTCCCGAGTACACGGTGGTGGTGCTGAGTAATTCGGAAGCGGCGGCGGTGTCGGCGGTTGTTGGGGTGTTGAGGGGTGGGGCGGGGGCCACGCTGTCGAAGGATTTGCTCGACGAGGACAAAGACTGACCTCCTATCAGAAGCGGGTGGACGCAGATACCTTTGCTTTATGAGATGGTTCGCCACCGTTATCATAAATTGGTCCTGTTGCCTGGCAGCGAACGCACAGTATGATCCACGTACGTATTTGCTGAGCGATGCTATGAAGCAGGCGGAAGCGGCGTCTGAACATCTCGCCATGGCGCGGCTCGATGAGTGCTTAGGAGATAATAGGAGTTCCGAATTGGGGACGGCGCATAAACCGGACAGCTTAGACTGGAGGCTAGATAGATTTCTGCTGGCACTAAGTGACGAAGACACGAATGTACGCCAGGTCGGAACCGCCACCGGCTACCAGATCGATAGTGTGGATAGGTCGGTGTGGCTGCGGATGTTAGCAGAAATAGAATCTAACGGATTTCCAAACCGACAGAGCATATCTTCTCAAGCGCGCGGCGGTTTAGTAGCAATCGTTTGGCACAACGTTCGGAAGAGTCCTGAGGCGTGGGATAACTTCCAACCTACGTTCGAGAAGGCGCTAGGCGACTTGAATATACATCCGTGGGAGTATGCGCAGATGATCGACGCCTATCGATATCGGTATATGAAGCAAGCTCAGGTGTACAATACGTTTGTGAATGAGTTAGCCAGTGAAAACACAGCAGGGGTCAACCGAAGTCGGCTAGAGATTGGGTTGAGGCCGGAGGGGTGGACGGTGGAGGAGATTTTGGGTATTGTGGGTGTGATTGAACAAAGATTTATTTTTGATCTTCGTGAAAACAAAAATGTAAATTGTGGATAACGGAAAAAGACAGTTTCGAGTGTTCGTTCCGGAAGAAGAATGGAGAGTTATTGAGTTTGTGCAAGACGGGAGTATTGGAATCGGCTCGATCAACACCAGTCTGATCAAATTCGAGCCAAAGACAGTCTTCGCGTGGCACTGCTCCATAATGATTCATCTGAAAGACGTCAATGATGCTGGTCTCCCGCTGAATTCCGAAAGGGAGGTGCTAAATGCTATGGAGGACCAGTTTATCGATATGGCCGTAGGCGCAGATAGTAATAAGCCCAACGGATTATTTCTGGCGAGGCTCTCTTGGAACAGAACCACCGAGCTGATTTGGCGGGTGTGCAATCCCGAACCTATGGCTGAGCAGCTACAAAGTTCAATCGATGACGAAAGCTACGGTCGTCCATTCGAATACCGAATTGATTTCGACGAGCCTTGGGCGCTCGCGGAATGGCATCTGAGGAGGGATGGAGAGGATTGAAGCGTCGAAAAGGCTTCACCCAAAATCCAAATCAGGTTCCCCAAATCCCTCCAACACCAATTTCAACTTCCCTGCCACCGCATCATTGCGCAAATTACCGAGACTCCCGGCGTGCACGTGATGTGAGGTCCGGTCCGGCTCGAAAGTCCCGGCGTCGATCGTTTTGGCGACAGCCTTATAGGCATCCCGGAAGGGCACCCCAGCCACCACCTGCCGATTCACCTCCTCCACATTAAAGAGATCTTTGTATTTATCGTCGTGTAGATCGGCGGCCACGAAGGTCTTTATAGGCGGCGGGCGGTGCCTAAGTAAATTGAGCTAGATGTGCGCAGGCAAACCCGGCACTACCTTGCTTCCCGATGCCGAGCCACTTTCCTCCACTTGATATCGAGCCTGCCCCCTACACCGGCCACCTCAATCGCATGACCGAAGTCTGGCGCTACGGTCTCCACCCGACCGGGGGCTACCTTCAGCTTAACGACCTCGTCTACAATGTTTACGGGGACGCCAATCGCCCCGGTCGACTCACCAACTCCTGGGAGTACAACTCCCACGGGGGCCGCGGCTACCGCGGGGGCTACAACGGCTCGCCGATACAGTACGACGCGGCCGGCGATCTCCTCCGTATTGCCTCCGAGACCTTTACCTACTCCCCGGAGGTCCAGTGCGCCACGACGATCTCGATCGCGGGCCAGGCGACGACCAACCACTACACCCGCGCCGGCAAAAAGCTCGCTTACACGACGCCCACGGGGCAGCGCTACGCACAGTACGAGAAGCTGGAGTTCTACCAGGGGCAGGCGTACCGCTACTACACGGACGACGGGTACTACGATTTTGTGACTGGCCGGTGGGTGTACCACATCAAAGATTATCTGGGTACGCCACGTGTGACGTTCTCAGACGTCAACGGCGACGACGTGATTACGCCGAGCACGGAAATCCTGGAGGAGCGGACGCTATATCCGTTCGGGCTGTATGCCTTCGGGCGGACGGCGAATGGGTTCACGGGCGACAAGCGGGACTTCACGGGGCACGAGTTCGTAGGCAGGGCGAACCAGCGGCAGCAAGGCGTGGTCGATATGCTGGCGCGGGTGTATTTGCCGGGGGTTGGGGTGTTCGGCTCGGTGGACCCAATGGCAGACCTGGAGCCGGGGCTTACGCCGTACCGGTATGCGTTTAATGATCCGATCAATTACACCGATCCCGACGGCTTATTTGAGAGTAAGGCGGAGGCTAGAGAGTACGCCAAAGAGCACGGTATTAAGACTGGACTATTTAGAAACAGCAAGATCGAGTACGACAAGGACGGAAAAGATTATGCAATCGTCAACAAGACCGAGAGAAGCGTAATACAGAAATATGATGGTCAGGTGGTAACCGGCGGGATGGCACTGGAACAAAACAGCGTGAGTATGGGGCCAATCTTAGTTGGTGCCGCTACGACTAGCCAATTAGATTCCCCTGCTCCCGGCCCTGCAGATGTAGTAGCCGCTGGTATTATAGTAGTTGGTACTGGTATGTGGCTCGAGTCCCTGCTGCCTGTCACCAGTCCTGATTTTTCTATGCCGGACGTGATGCTGTCCCCTACTACAGTCTATTCAAAGAGGGCGCGGGGGAACCACAAAAGCGACGAATTTGATAGACATACTGATGACGAAATTGATTCTATGTATCGAGAGTTAAGTGGGAGACTCAGTAAAGATCAAAAAAAACTAAAGCAAAAGTTGCAGCTAGAGCAGAAGGCTAGGACAAGCCGTAATAAGCAATCGAAAGGATCAGAAAAAGGAACCGGAAGTGGAAGGTCGTAATCTATCGTTCATGTCTTTTGGGGATTTAGCATACCAAACGCAGGTAGATCTGGCCCTGAATGACATCGTGCCGAATATTGTAGGTGGATCTCCAGAAAATGTTGTTCGCATGATTCACGATTACAATCTCAGTTCCCAGCAATACATCGTAGCGTATTTAATTGATACCCTAAGTATTCTGAATGTTACCGAAGAATCTGTTACAAAGTGCTTGATGCAGATTGCAAATTCCACAAGACACACATTCATCAACTTAGCTATAGCTGACTATTTATCTTGGACTTCAGATTCCTTAAAATCCGAACACATTGTAGATTATGAAGTTATCTTTAAGTTCGCAATGGACAGGTATCGGTCGTCCTTGTCTCGACTGGCCTATCTACTGCTTTGCCTTAATGGGTCAAGAGCAAATCGCAAAGATTTACTGCATGAAGTCAGCAGACTTCTCGGTGTTACTACTGATTACCGAATGGTAATTCGACTTCTAAATTCTTTAGATGCGTCATGGGTTAAAGAAATGGATGCTAAAAATTATGTTACCTCTTGGATCGAAACCTCACGCCGTCGATTTCAATCAAGAGCTGTTATGCGAGCGCTAGATCTCTTAACTGCGCGTCTGAACCCAGTAGTATCGCAAGACTCTGAGCACTAGTTGATTAGGCCAGATCCTTTGGCTACGTCTTTTGCGGCGTCGTCGCCGTATGCGTACGCGCTGAATAACCCGATTCGTTTTATTGATCCAACGGGGATGGCATCGGACGAATATGATTGGGCTGGGGGGAATGGAGTGTTGGTGTATGACGATCGGAGTCACCAAGGGCCAGCAACCACCATTGTTAGAGATGATGGTGATGGAAAGTATACAGTGACAGGGGCCGTTAATGACAACTCGACGGACATACGGACTGAAGACGGTCAGCTTGTCGCAAATAGTCTTACACCTATGAGCACAGCTGTCCTAAACGGTTGATTTTGGCATAGCTCCGCCTTGACTATCAGTTGATTAGCCTCTGATTTTGCGCTTTATCAAAAGTAACCCTACCCACTCAGTAATGAGAGTTGCCCGGATTGGTTTTTCGTCGACTTTATCACCGGCTCATCTATCCATGCCCACAGGTCGATCTTTACGAAAAGATTGAGCCGCAGGAACCCTACCAGGTTCGACAAGTGCCACCGGTGCTTCGCGCGGGCCTTGAGGTAGCGGATCAGTAAGATCGCGATCATCGCCGTCCATACCTGGACCAACACAGCATTCTCGCTAGTCCCGAGGAAGGTCTTGATCTTCAGGGTTTGCTTGATGGTCTTGAAGAACGTCTCCACGTCCCAGCGTGCGCGGTACAACTCCGAGATCGTCGCAGCTGTCCAAGACCGGTTGTTGGTCACGAGCGTGAGCCACTGTGCGTTGGCCTCGTCGTAGACGCGCACCAGTCGCAGGGTTTTCGGGTACTTCCGCGAGGCCGTCACCCCCGTGAGCGTTACGTCGCAGTCGAATTCGTCGCCCTCGAGCTTGTTGCCATAGTACTCGGCGATGATGTCGTACTGGACGTTTGACTTGAGGCGCGTCACGAAGAACACCTTCGAGCTGTCCAACTCCCGGAGCCACGCGAAGTCGAGGTAGGCGCGGTCGCACACGATCACCGACCCGGGGGGCGCGACGAAGTCGTCGACCCCCTTGGAGTCGTGCTTACGGGCCTCGCTGAGGTTGATGAACACCGGGAGGCTCGTGTCGTAATCGAGGACGGTGTGGAGCTTGACCCATTTGGCGCCCGGCACTGGCGATTGGCGGATGTGGTGGTCCTGGGGTCATTGTACTTCGATGTGCGGGAGTATATCTACTTTAGGGCCACGGTGGAGGGTTCTAAGGGCGAGTTGGCCTACTCTTGTAAGGTGCTTCGGGTATTGCGGCGGGTGAAGCGGGTGGAGGTGAAGGCCCTATCCTTCGAGATCCCCAAACACCCGCCGTGTCGCTGCGGATCTCGGTGCCGCTGCGTCGAATCGCAAACCGTCTAGCGAGCATGGCGTAGCAGTACGTCCGACGAGGAGCTGCCCAATAAAGACTCGACGGACGTCCATCGGACTCGCCTAGCGCTCGGGTTGCGGCCCGAGGGTTGGACGGTCGAAGAAGTATTGGCGTATCACGCGTGTGAGTCGCGAGGTCAGCGACGGCGATGATTGAGGTTCGATCCGTAACCTTGCGCGAACTTCTCCGCACTCCGAATTGCTTCATCGCCCATGGCCGAACTTATTCCCGAACGCTCAGACCTGCCCCTGGGCTTGCCGCCGACGCAGTTCCTCGCTTACGGCTACCTGGCGGTGTTGGTGCTGGGCTTCATCGGCCTCAATCTCCCCTTTGCCTCGACGAGCGACCTGTCTTCGCTCGATCACTTCTTCACCGCAACGAGCGCCCTGAGTACCACGGGCTTGTCGACACTGAGTACGGGCACAGACTACACGCGCTTTGGGCAGATCGTGATCTTGTTGCTCATCCAAATAGGAGGCATCGGGTACATGTCGCTCGGGTCCTTCGTGGTGCTGATGCGCAAGCGGACGCTGTCGAGTTCGCAGTCGGCCTTGCTGAGTACCGACTTCACACTGCCGCAAGGTTTTGACCTGTCGGACTTCATCCGGCGCCTCGATCCTGTACTGTGTCACGGTGGAGGTGATCGGCGCGGCGCTCCTGACGTGGATCTTCGTCGATGCCGAGGTGGAGTCACCCGTGTACAACGCCATCTTCCACAGCATCTCGGCCTTCTGTACGGCCGGCTTTTCGACCTTCGGGACGGGTTTCGAGGCCTTCGCCGACAACTTCTGGCTCAACGTCGTCATCTCGGCCCTCGCCATCCTCGGGGCTTTAGGCTTTATCGTGGCCGCGGACTTTTTCTCGCGGATGGGTCCGGAACGGCGGGCCTTGACCTTTACGAGCCGCATCATCCTTCGCTTTACAGCTATCGGGCTCATCGGCGGAACAGTCATCCTGTACCACGCCGATCCGACGGTGTACGCGATGCCAGCGGAGACCGGCATCATGGTGGCCTTCTTCCAAGCCATGTCCGCGATGACGACGGTGGGCTTTAATACGGTACCGATCACCGGTTTTGCCGCAGGGCCACTGTTTCTCATCATGCTGTTGATGGTAGTCGGGGCCTCTCCTTCAGGTACGGGCGGCGGCATGAAGTCGACCACGTTCACGGCGCTCTGGGCACAGCTCAAGGGCACCCTCCGCGGCGAGGAGCGCGCCACGCACATGGGCCGCATCATCCCGCCACACCGGATGCAACTGGCGGTGAGCAAGTTCTTCTTTTACGTGCTGACGGTCTGCGTGGGGACCTTCCTCTTGCTGCTCGTCGAAACGGAGGATCCGTTCGATGTCTTCTTCGAGGCCCTGAGTGCCCTCGGGACGGTGGGACTTTCGGCCGGACCGACGGCGACGCTCTCGCCGCTCGGGAAGCTGATCCTGTGCGGACTGATGTTTTTAGGGCGTTTGGGGCCGCTGAGTGCGGGCCTGGCACTGTTTGGGAATACGACGCATCTGGATACGGTGATGGAGGAGGATCTGGCGGTGTGAGGGAAGGGGGCGGGTCGTGCAAACCAGTGGCATGCCCGACGTACGACGCCTATCGCCACCTACGCGAAATCTAATACCGGCTCCCGAAAGCCTTCCTCCAACACACTTCTCAGCTTCCCGGCCACCGCATCATTGCGCAAAGGTTGCCGAGACTCCCATCGTGCACGTGATGTGAGCGTCCGGTCCGGCTCGAAAGTCCCGGCGTCGATCGTTTTGGCGACAGCCTTATACGCGTCTCGGAAGGGCACCCCGGCCACGACCTGTCGGTTGACCTCCTCGACGCTGAAGAGATCTTTGTACTTATCGTCGTGCAGATCGCCAGCCACGAAGGTCATGTCGGGCAGGAGGCGCGCGACCATGGCGATGAGGGTGTTCGCTTCCGCAAAACCGGGAAAGAGTTCTTCCTTCAGCAGCTGGTAGTCGCGGTGGTAGCCACCCAGCAAGTTGGACGTGAGGCTCTGGATGCCCGTCGGCAAAACGGCCAGTCGATTAGCGCGCGCGCGCAGCAACTCGAACACGTCTGGATTGCGCTTGTGCGGCATGATGCTCGAACCCGTCGTCGCCTCCGTCGGGAGCTTGACGAGCGCCAGGTTCTGGTTGCAGTACCAGACCACGTCGTTGGCCAAACGCCCGAGCGTGTGCGCCAGGCCTGCGATGGCGTAGGCGCACTGCAGCTCCGTTTTGCCGCGACTCAAATGCGCCCCCACCGAATTGTACATCTGGTCGGCGAAGCCGAGGCGCCGCGTGGTGTCGGCCCTGTCCAGCGGGAAGGAACTCCCGAAGCCGGCCGCCGTGCCCAGCGGATTCTGGTTACTGATGGCGCGTGCGGCGGCCAGCAGGCGCAGGTCGTCCACGAGCGTCTCCGCGTAGGCCCCCAGCCACATGCCCGCACTCGACACCATAGCAACTTGGGTGTGCGTAAAGCCAGGCCAGTAGGTCTCCTTCTCTTGTTCGCTGCGGGCCAGGAGGTCCACCACCAGACTCCCGACGCTGGCGGCGAGCTGGTCGAGTTGCGCACGGTAGAAAAGCCGGAGGTCCACCAACACCTGGTCGTTGCGGCTCCGCCCCGAGTGCAGCTTCTTGCCCACTTCGCCGAGGCGCTCGGTGAGCAGCATTTCCACGCGGGAGTGCACGTCCTCGATCCCGGCGGGAATCGTGAAGGTGCCGGCGTCGATCTCAGACCGGATCTGTCGAAGCCCGCCACGAGGGCTATCGTCCTCACCCTCGGCGAGCAGGCCCACCTTGCGCAGCATGCGGGCGTGCGCCATCGAGCCTTGGATATCGTAGCGGGCGAGTTGGAGGTCGAGCGCCCTATCGTTGCCGACGGTAAAGGCCTCGATGGCCTGGTCGAGGGGCTGGCCTTTGTCCCATAATTTCATGGGGGGAAGGTAGGGTTGCCGCTTCGCGGGGCAGTTGGCCTGCAACGACCCAATGGGAGGGGACCATTTGGGGAGGGACCGGCTGGGGAGTCGATGGCCTACGGCGTTGCTACAGGGACCGGCTGGGGAGTCGATGGCCTGCGGCGTTGCTACGGGGGCCCGGCTGGATGGTAGCGATGCGCACTCCAGTGACGACACCATAGAGGGCGAATCACGACTTGCCCGGCGTCGAAACTCAAGCGCTGAGTAAATCTACCGCCCCCTCGCGCCAGCCGGACCGCCCCAAACCACACTACTACCTGCAACCCTGGGTACGCCAGCAACGCCCCACCCCAAAGGTCATCCCCCATACAGCGCGACACCCTCCGACACCGGTATTTTTGCACCGTGACAAATACTCCGACCGCCTCTACGACATTCCTGAGCCTCTTCCTCGCCGCTGGTCTCGCCGTCTGGTGGAGTGGCTGCGGCAACGAGACGAAGGGTTTGCTCGCCCAGCAAGTGACCAGTGTGCCCGTGGCGGCAGTTCCGGCTCAGCGCCCCGTCTTCCGCCTGCCGTCTACGCCCGGTAAGACGATGGTGGCGCTCACCTACGACGACGGCGACCAGACCCAGCTCACTAATGCCGTCCCGCAGCTCGATGCGCGGGGGCTACGTGGCACCTTTTTCCTCAATTCTATTGGCGGCTCCTACTTCGCTTCGCAGTGGCAGGCTGTCGCCAAAACAGGGCACGAGCTCGGCAACCACACGCTGTACCACCCCTGTCCCCTGAGTGGCGGCGGGCGCGCCGGCTTCTCGACCGAAGAGTATACCCTGGCGCGCTACACCGCCGACGTCACGACGCAGGATGGACTGCTAGACGTTATCGACGGCCGCACAGCGCCGGGTCGCGCCTTCGCCTTCCCGTGTAGCCGACACACCATCGGCGCGGACGATACGTCCGTGCTGCCCTTCCTCGAATCCGCGGACTGTGTCGACGTGGCGCGCACCGGCGAGGTGGAGTACAGCGCCTTCATCGCGCCCGGCAAGGACTACCGCGCCGTGCAGATCCCATCTTATATGGTCCCGAACAATACCTCGGCCGCGACCGTGATCGCCCAACTCGAACAGGCGCACGAGATGGGTGGTGCCTTGGTGTGCACCTTCCACCAGGTTGGCGGAGAGTACTCGACCATGAGTCCCGACGAGCACCAAAAGCTGCTCGACTACCTGGTAGCCAATACCAAACGTTTTGAGGTGTTGCCGTTCGGGCCGCTGGTGCGGCGGGGTTTGGTGGCGCAGTAGGCTAGTCCCCTACAGCGAGTTCGGGTCCACCACGTCCATGTCGTCATCGAGCGGTACGGTGTCGCCGCCCATACCGTCGCCGTCGCCCCCGAGTTCATCGTCTTCGCCGAAGCCGAGATCGTCGTCGTCGTCAAAGCCGAGGTCATCGTCGTCGTCACCGTCCTCGTGCTTGGCAGTGTAGGCCTTGCGGACCTTCGGCTTAAGGTTGCCGTCCTCGTCGTAGTCGTCGTCCTCCTCGATAAAGCGCACGGCCTGCTTGACGGTCATGCGGACGAGGTAGTACCGGTCGTCGGTCTCGAAGGGGAGCGCCGAGACGGTGTCGCCCTGGGCGTTCTTGAAGTCGATCAGGTGTCGCCGAAACCCCATGGGGTAGGAGAGTTTGATCTGCTCGAGCACGGCCGGGTCGAGCTTTTCGTAGTCTTTGACGACGCGCGGTTTGGAGGTGCTCATGTCGGCGTAGGCTTTAAACGGGTGTTCAGGGTTACAGGAAGGTGACGACTGCGAAAATGCACGCATCCGGTGCTTTGTTCGCACGTGTCGGCCGACAAAAAGCTGGCCAAGGCAGGGTGTAGATCGGCGGCTTTCGCCAAAACAACTACCCAGCGGTTACGCGAAGTCGAGGGCAAGGATAAGCCGCCGGTAGCAATCGACGCCGGCCTCGACCTCGGAGCGCAAGATGTACTCCTGCGCCGTGTGGCTGCGGGCAGAGTCTCCGGGGCCTAGCTTGAGCGTCGGGAAGGGCATTTGCGCCTGGTCGGACAGCGTCGGACTGCCGTAAGGATGCAGGCCCAACATCTCGATGGCGGCCTTGTAAAGTGGGTGTTTTGGCGAAAGCCCGCTCGGCTGGAGGCGCAGGCTGCGCGGCGTGAGCGAGGACTGCACCAGCGACTGTAGCACCTGTACGGTCGCGTCGTTGCTGTAGGCATCCGTGGTGCGCACGTCGATCACGAAGCTGCACCGATCCGGCACGACGTTGTGCTGTGTCCCGGCCTCTATCTGTGTGACGGTGACCAGCACGGGGCCGAGGGTAGGGGACGCTTTCGCGAAAACGTGCTTCCGCAAAACGTCGATGTCGTCGAGGGCGAGGTAGAGGGCGTTGGTGCCTTCGCGGCGGGCGGCGTGTCCGCTGACGCCCGTGGCTAGGCCATCGATGACCACCAAACCTTTCTCCGCCACGGCCGCCTCCAGGCTCGTAGGCTCCCCGACGATGGCGCAGGAGATGGGGCCTAGCCGGTCGAGGATGCTCGCGATGCCGCCCGCGCCGGAGACTTCCTCCTCGGCGGTGGCGGCGACGGTAAGGTCGAAGGGTAGGTCGTCGGTTTTGAGGCTGTCGAAGGCGGCGAGTAGGGCCACTAGCGGTCCGCCGGCGTCATTGCTACCGAGGCCCGTGAGGCGGTCGCCGTCCCAGGTGGGTAGGAAGGGGTCGGTAGTCCAGGTAGCGGCGGGCTTTACGGTGTCGTGGTGGGAGTTGAGCAGCACGTGCGGTCGCACCTGTCCAGCATCCATCGTCCATAATCCATTGTCCATCGTCTTCTTTGCCCAAACATTGTTGCCCTGCCGCTGGACCTCGTGACCGCGCTCGATGAGCCAGGCAGCGATGAGGTCTGCCGTCGCGGACTCCTCTCGGCTGAGGCTAGGAGTAGCGATGAGGGCTTCGAGGAGGGCGAGGGCGGCCCCGAGATTGTTGATGCTGGGCATGGCTTGGTAGGGCGTTGGGGCTGGGTGAAATAGGGGTCCGTTGAACCGGCTTCGCAAGCTTCGCCAGGTCCAACGAACGCCCTTTTTCACCTTCGGATTTTTGCGCCTCGGCGACGCCGTGCTCGCGCAGCCGTTTGTTGCTTACATATACTCCACCACCACCGCGCAGTGGTCCGAGTGCCTCGCTTCCCGATCGTGGTGCGCGCTGGCGAGTCGGTCTGCGAGCCCCTCGCTCACCATCTGATAATCGATCCGCCAGCCTTTATCGTTGGCGCGCGCCCCGCCGCGAAAGCTCCACCAGGTGTAGGTCTGCGCGTCGGGGTGGAGGTGGCGGTAGGCATCCGTCATGCCGGAGGCGAGGAGGTCCGTCATCCACTGGCGCTCTTCTGGCAAGAAGCCACTCGACTTGGCGTTGGCTTTTGGGTTGTGGATGTCGATCGGGGCGTGGGCGATGTTGTAATCGCCGACTACGATGACCTCCGGCGTTTCGGCGCGGACACTATCGAGGTAAGGCACGAAGTCATGTAGGAAGTCTATTTTGACAGCCTGGCGGGCCTCGGCGCTCGAGCCACTCGGGAAGTAGCAGTTGAGTAGTGTAAAGCCGTCGAAGTCGGTGCGCAGCACGCGGCCTTCGTTATCGTAGGTGGTGATGCCGCAGCCGTGCGTGACGAGTTTTGGCGAAAGCCGTCCCTCCTTCCAGAAGGTAGCCACCCCGGAGT
This sequence comes from Lewinellaceae bacterium, assembly GCA_963837005.1. Taxonomy (GTDB): domain Bacteria; phylum Bacteroidota; class Bacteroidia; order Chitinophagales; family Saprospiraceae; genus CALDTK01. The sequence goes on along the minus strand of CAWIMC010000013.1, from coordinate 512,538 downwards.
AGCCCTTCTTCTCGGCGGCGTGCCAGGCCCAGCGGTAGCCCAGTGCGGTGAAGGGCGCAAGGTCGACCTGCTCCTCGAGGGCCTTGACCTCCTGGAGGCAAAAGATGTCGTAGTCGCCGGCGGTGACCCACTCGACGAGACCTTTAAGTAGTGCGGCGCGGACACCGTTGACATTGTAGGTGGCGATGGTCATGAGGCCAGGTTAGGCAGTGAACGCAAAGTCGCGAAGCACCGCAAAGGCCGCAAAGTAGGGCCCGACCGCTAGCACTCTATGCAGCGGCTGCCCGTACAGTGTCTGGGACCGACAACGCTGCGAACCGGCACCAGGGGAAGCCGTTAGTCTGGAGGGATAACTTGGAGAAAAGCGTTGGCCAGAGCTGTCCTGATCTTCAAACAGCCCCTTTACGTCCTACTTCATTTACAGTAGAGCAATAACCTTTTCTAAGTATTTCGGTGGGGATCGCAAAAATTTTTCGTTCAATCCCGCACAACTTAGCCGTTAACGTATTACATTTCCACATCAAAAGGAACCACCAAAACCTCGTTCTCCATGAAGTTGATTACCCAGACCTCCCGATTCGCGATCCTGCTGCTACTACTGCTGTGCAGTAGTGCCGCAGCCCTCGCTCAAGCCGACTTGAGCCTGCGGCTCTCCCAGAGCACCGCTCAGCCGGCCCGTTACAGCATTTACAGCGTAACGGCGACCATTACCAACAGTGGCCCGATGGCCGCATCGAACGTCGCCGTCTCGGTACCGATCCCCGCAGGGCTCGTGTTTACCGGCGGCAACGAGTTCACCGCCTCACAAGGAACCTTCTCGCCCTACTTCGGGACGACCTGGGAGGTGGGGACGCTAGCTCCGAACCAATCGGCTACCCTTACGGTAAACCTATTCCTCCTCGCACCAACGGCACCCGCTTACTACGCTCAGGTGATTCGCTCGAGCGCGACTGATCCGGATTCTACTCCCGGCAACGGTACCCCGCCGACGGTCAACGAAGACGATGAGGCCAGCACCGCCGTGTCGGCAGCTTCGCGCTGTGACCTCGAGCTGGTGATGAGCAGCATCTCCTGCGTCAACGACAACCGTACCCCGAGCGACCCATCCGACGACTACTTCGTTGCAGAGGTGAAAGCCACCTCCCCACTCCGGGGGGACGGCCAGCCGATCACGATCTCGCTCGCCGGTATCTCCCTCAACCTGACCTCGCTCACGGGCACCTTTACCGAGATAGCCCTCCCCGCACGCTTTATGACGGGGGGTACTTTCGCGGTGATCGCGGCTTTCGACACAGAGGTCGACTGCAACGTAACCGTCACCGGGACCGTGCCAACCTCTTGCCCGAGCTCTGTGGCGGCTTGCGGGTTCGACAAGACCTTCCCCGGAGTCGTCTTCTCGTCCACGAAGCTCGCCTCACAAGTCGGTAACGACTACGTGATCGAGAGCAATGGCCAAAAGCTGACCATCTCCTCCAACGGGAGTAGCGCCATGGTAGGCAACACTGCCTTACTTACGTCCAACGTCACATTCAACGCTCAACCCCTCGCCAACGGCACTCGCTACAGTGTACAGTTCGTAGGCGGTGCGACTCCGGTTATCGTTATCCGTCTCCTCGACGCTAACGGTAACACGATCTCGACAGTCAACGTACCCGTTGCAACGGCCCTCGCCGGACTCGGCAACGTAGCCATCAGCGACTTTACCAACTACGCTGGACAGTACGTTATGACGGGAACAGCCACCCTTCCCGGCACCTCCAGCCCACGGATCTTCGTCGCTCGCGGTAGCCTTGTCAAGGGCGCTTTTGCCTTTAGCCAACTCGACGCTCTCGTTCCAGGTGTGCCGAAGACGTACAGCTCGATCAAGGTCGCTGCCATCAGCCAGGCGGGTGATGTCTATCTCGAAGGCATGACCTCTACTGGGTATGACCTCGCCCGAGTGAGCTCTTCTGGGCGCCTCGTCTGGGGCCGGACCGTCGTTGCGGGTACCAATCTTGGTAGTGTCGCTTACGACACGGAGATCTCGACCGACGGCACTAAGCTCTACGTCGCTAGCAAGGAGGCCGGACAGTTGATCGTCAACACGCTTACTGCCGCCAATGGCAACAACATGGGCCTTCCGTTCAACGTGAGCCTTGCTACGGTTGACGCAACCACTCAGCCGGGCTCCGGTATGATTGGCGGACTCCTGCCACTCGCCAACGGGAACGTCTTGGTTTCCTACAGCAAAATGCGACTCATGGGCACGATGCAGAACGAACTCCTCTGGATCGCTCCCAACGGTACAACCGCCAACCGCATCATCTTTCCTGGTGATGCTGTCGCAGGTGCTCTCAACCCCGTACTCGAGACCAAGAGCGCTGAACTCGTCTTTACCACCACCTCGGCTGCAGGCCTTCGTGTTCTGCAACTGCGTAGCGACGGTAGCGCTACACCCGACTGTGGCGCTGTGCCAAGCCGCATCGACCTCGAGTTGAGCGTGGTGAGCGCCTCGCCGAGCCCACGTCGCTATACGGTAAATCCGGTGACGTACACGATCGTCAACAAGGGCCCACTGGCAGCTACAGCCGTGACGGTTTCGATCCCGAACGTACCCGGCTCCGTGCTTGCTGGCGGCAGTGAGTTTAGTGCTTCACAAGGCACCTACTCTTCGTATGGCAACCAGGTCTGGACAGTCGGCAGCCTCGCCGCCGGAGCTTCGGCCACGATTACGATCAACTACTTCGGCCTCGCCGCCAACGGTTATACTTCCTACGGGCAGGTGGCAACGGCCGCTGAGCCGGATAGTGACTCGACTCCCGGCAACGGACTGAACGGCATGGTCCGCGAGGACGACGAAGCAGTGGTAACCGTGGGGGCTAGCCTCCGCGACAATAAGGGCAGCACGGAGTACCTCCGCGTCTACCCGAACCCCGCCATCACTGGCCAAAGCGTAACCTTCGCTCTAGACATCCCCGTCCAGACGCAGCAGAGCGCCGAAGTCATTGTAAGTGACCTCGCCGGTCGCGTGGTGCTTCGCCAGAAGGTAGAGCTTACCGGTAGCGAGACCCAGCTTACGCTCAACCTCGCAGGCGTCCCCTCGGGCGTCTACGTGGCTGCCGTACCTGATCTAGCCCTGGAGCCCCAGCGCCTGATCGTCTCGGAGTAAGTAGTTCAAAAGGTGGACCTCTCGGGCAACTGAGAGGTCCACCTGACTATAAGCGGCCGAAGCATGGCCCGAACCTCGGTTCGGGCCATGCTTCGGCCGTTTTTCGTTAACCTTGTCCACTACACACATGGACACAGCGTTACTCCTCGCCGGCATCACGCTCGCGCCTCTGGACCTCGGTATCATCGCCACCTACTTCGTCGCGACCGTCGGCATCGGTATCTACATCTCGAAGCGCGCCAGCGCCTCCTCGCGCGCCTACTTCCTCGGCGGCAACGACATCCCGTGGTACTACCTCGGTGTGTCGAACGCGTCGGGGATGTTCGACATCTCGGGCACGATGGCCATGGTGGCGTGGCTGTACGTCTACGGCCTGAAGTCCATCTGGATCGTGTGGGCGTGGCCGGTGTTCAATCAGATCTTTCTGATGATGTTCCAGAGCGCGTGGCTCAGGCGCTCGAACGCAATGACGGGCGCCGAGTGGATCACGTACCGTTTTGGCGACAGCCTGAGTGCCCGCCTCTCTCACCTTTCGGTGGTGGTGTTTGCACTGCTAAGTGTGATCGGCTTTCTGGCGTACGGCTTCGTGGGGATCGGGAAGTTCGCGGCGGTGTTTATTCCGTTTGAGTTGTCGGCTGATCCGGGGACGAACGAACTGTACTACGGGCTCTTGCTGACTGGGCTCACTGCGATTTATGCGGTCAAGGGCGGGATGTTCTCGGTGGTTTTCACGGAAGTGCTACAGTTCGTCGTCATGACGATCGCCAGCGTGTCGGTGGGCGTCATTGCGATGGGGCTCGTCGCACCGGATGTACTGGCTACGCTCGTGCCGGACGGCTGGGAGAGCCTCGCCTTCGGGTGGGACATCGGGCTGGACTGGCAGAGTTTCGGGACGGAATTGAGTGCGGCGGCCAGCAAGCAAATTGGTGAGGACGGCTTTACGCTTTTTGGCGCAGTGATGATGATGTGGGTCTTCAAGGGACTCCTCGTGAGCCTCGCCGGGCCAGCACCGAACTACGACATGCAGCGCATCCTGAGTGCGCGCACGCCCCCGGAGGCGGCCAAGATGTCGGGACTCGTCAACCTCGTGCTGCTCTTCCCGCGCTACATGATGATTGCGGGGCTGGGTATTATCGCGCTGGCCTTTCTGGGGCCGGAGCTGACGGCAGGCATTAGTGCCGAGAAAGGTCTGGCCGACTTCGAGCGCATCCTGCCACTGGCCATGCAGCGCTACGTGCCGGTGGGCCTGTTGGGACTCTTGATCGCAGGTCTGCTGGCGGCCTTCATGAGCACCTTTGCGGCAACTGTCAACGCAGCACCCGCCTACGCCGTCAACGACCTCTACCGCAAGTACCTCAAACCCGGCCAGAGTGAGCGCCACTACGTCCGGATGAGCTACCTGGCAGCGGGGCTTTTCGTGGTGATCGGCACTATCATCGGCATCTACGCCGACTCGCTCACGCAACTCATCCTCTACATCTCTGGCGCGCTGTGGGGCGGCTACGCGGCAGCCAACGTGTTGAAGTGGTACTGGTGGCGCTTCAACGGCTGGGGCTACTTTGGCGGCATGGTGGCGGGCATGACGATGGCCATGCTGCTCACGCAGTTTGACCTGGACCTGCTCTTCGAGGCCTTTCCGATCATCTTCGCGGCGAGCGTCATCGGCTGTCTGTCGGGGGCGCTGCTGTCGCCACCGGACGACATGAATGTGCTGGTCGAGTTCTACCGGACGACACGGCCCTGGGGCTTATGGCGGCCGGTGCGACAGGCGGCGCAGGCAGCGTATCCGGGCTTGCGCCAAAACCCGCACTTCGGGCGCGACATGGGCAACGTCATCGTCGGCATCGCCTGGCAGACAGCCCTCACGGCCGGCGGCGTGTACCTCGTGGTGCGCGACTACAGTGGCCTGGCCATTGCGCTCGCGATCGTGGCGGTAGCGATGCTGATCTTGAAGTTTACGTGGTACGACCGACTCTACACGACGATCGATGAGTACGTGGAGGGGCCGGCGCGGGTGATGACGCCGGTGCTGGTGAGCGAGGAGGCGGGGTAGGTCGGACTCACTACTCCCGTCATGGGTTTTCCCAATGGAGTACGCTTCGAGCAAATGCCCCGATTCTCTTCCCCCGTTTGCGGTCGCCTCGACGAGGCCGGCTCGAACTATCAAGAGCTATAGGATTGCTCCGAGAAGGCCACGCTCGAATACCTCTACAGCACTCTCGAGCCGCCCATACCGTCGCCGACGTTGAGGCCCGTCGCGATATTGCCACGATGTCGCCGTAGGTGCCAGGCTACCAGCACGGTGTTGCCGTGCACATCGCTTTCGTACTACCGCTACGTAAGCCGTACGCTAATCGGAAACCCTCACGTCGCTTACATTTCGGCCCATGAGTTTTAGCGAAAGCGTCAAGGCCCTCCTCGAGCGCCAATCCCAACTCTTCGAGCGCCCTAATCCCGCCGTCAAACGCGACGAAGGCCTCTGGACCCGCCGCGAGCGTCCGATCCTGACGGCCGCCCACGCTCCCGTGGCCTGGCGCTACGACTTCGACGAGACCCGCAACCCACACCTCCTCGAGCGCATGGGGATCAACGCGGTCTTCAACGCCGGGGCCATCTACCACGCCGGACTTTTCACCGTGTGCGCCCGCGTCGAGGGCGACGACCGCAAGAGCTTCTTCGCGCTGGCCGATTCTAAGGACGGGGTGCAGGGCTTCAGCTTTCGCCAAAACCCGCTCTGGATCGAGCCTCTCGACGAGCACGAGACCAACCACTACGACATGCGCCTCACGCGCCACGAGGACGGCTGGATCTATGGCACCTTCTGCGTCGAGCGTAAGGACCTCAGCGTGCCCGACCTCAGCGCCGCCACTGCGCAGTGCGGCATTGTGCGTACGAAAGACCTGGAGATCTGGGAGCGCCTCCCCGATCTCAAAACCCCGAGTGCGCAGCAGCGCAATGTGGTGGTGCACCCCGAGTTCGTCGATGGAAAGTACATGCTCTACACGCGGCCACAGGACGGGTTTATCACGGTGGGCTCCGGCGGTGGGATCGGCGTAGGTTTTTGCGAAAGCATGCAAGACGCCGTCGTCGACGAGGAGCACGTGTTGGAGCCGCGGCGCTACCACACGATTACAGAGGGCAAGAATGGACAAGGTCCGGCGCCCCTCAAGACCGAGCTCGGGTGGATCCACCTGGCGCACGGCGTCCGCCCAACGGCGGCGGGCCTGCGCTACGTACTGTACTGCTTCGTGACCGACCTCGATGACCCGAGCAAGGTCATCCGTCGGCCGATGGGCCATGTTCTCGCCCCCCGCCGCGACGAGCGCGTCGGTGACGTGAGCAACGTAGCCTTTAGCAATGGTTGGATCGAGCACGAGGGCACCGTCTACGTCTACTACGGCGCCAGCGACACCCGGCTCCACGTGGCGACATGCCCTCTGGAGGCGCTGATCGACTATGCCTTCAACACGCCTGAGGACACGCTGACGACCTGGGGCAACAATAAGCTCAGGATGGAGATGGTGGCGCGGAATGCAGAGCTGACGACAGGTTCCTAGTCTAATCAGGAATATGCACATATGAACTTCTTTCCCCGAGAAGGCGTAAGTTTGTTGCATACGGCTCACCACGCTTCTTGTATCCTTCGGGGTGCTAGCGCCAAAGGTGAGCCTATTTTTTTTGCCGTAACCTTCCCGTACCTCTGTTTTGGCCGCCTACCATCTCCCGCCGCTGACGTACGAGGAGCAACTCGCGCAATTACAGGCGAGAGGAATGGGCGTAAGCCGTCGTACAGCGGCGCTTAAGATCCTGGCGACGATTGGCTACACGCGATTATCGAGTTACTGGAAGCACCGGTTTGATGAGGACACAGACGAGTTTCTACCAGGTACTACATTTGAGCAAGTGTACGAGCGGTACCAGTTCGACAGTCGCCTGAGGCAGGACACACTCTACGCCGTCAATCATATTGAGATCGCCCTTCGTTCAGCCATCGTGTACGAGATAAGTCACACCCTTGGCACGGGACTTTGGGTGGCCGACTTCAAGCTTTTCAGAGATCCTACCGTACAAGCGGGATTCATCCGTAAGACGGTCTCGTACCTGAAGGAGTCAAATGAGTCGTGGGCACGGACGTACAGACGAAAGTACAACAGCCAGCCAGCGGTGCCGCCCGCCTGGATCGCCCTTCAGTTTGCTTCCCTTGGGGACCTGGTCAACATATACCGCGACCTCCGCATCACAGAAATCCGGCGAAGTATAGCCGATAGGTTTGGCGTCAACCATGAGATACTCCTGAGCTGGCTTCAGTCGCTTCACAAGCTCCGGAACGGCTGTGCGCACCATGCGCGGATCTGGAACGTCAACTTGCTATCGCAACCGGCCTGGCCCAGATCGGCCAGTGTCCGAAGGGCGGGATGGATAGATTCCTGGGAGCCGCCCCTGGCTATAGAAGAAGCGGCGTTTAGCAGACACCGCAACCTGGGTAATGATGATCTGCAAGGACTTACGCTCTATGCGGCCTGCTGCTGCATGAAATATCTACTCGATCATATCAATCCGCACCACACGTTCAAAGATCGAGTCCTCGCTAGTATTATTGCGCATACGAGTGCCGGTCATCCCGTAGACGTGGAGGCAGGCTTTCCGGCGGACTGGCTGGAGCAACCGCTATGGATGGAGCGTTTACCTTAAACCCTCCAAAAACTAACTCTGTGCGCCTACAGATCAGCACCTTGGCACTCATGTGCTCTGGGATCCTCTTCAGTGGAGCATTCGCCCAAGCCCCCGCCACCCCGCCCGACGCCGACCTCTGGTCCGCTGGCACCCGCTACCGCGAGTATATCTGGCGTACCCCCACCCCAGGTACGGACGGCACGCCTGCCACCGCCGAGGATTTCCTGCGTATCGGCGGGCGGTACGGCTACGCGGCTACGCCGGACAAGTGGCCCGACAGTCTACAGGCCGGCGACCAACTCCTGCTGCCGGACTCTGTCATCCTGGCTGGCGCTACGGGGGTTACCGTGACCATCGAGAAGGTGCTCGCCCACGAGGATACGAAGGGCCTAGCCATCAGCCTCAACGGCGCAAAGGCCCTGCGGCTCCCGGAACCTGCCGACGTACCCGTGCCGCAGACCGACTACATGTACCATGCTGAGGTAGCGATGTCACTGCCGCTGTCGTCGCTACGCGAGGGACGCGGCAATCGCTTTGCGCTCACCGTCGATACCGCCCAGCGTTGGGGCTGGCCGCAAAACATGGCCTACGCGGTCATCTTCCGGGTCTACTACGCACCGCAGCCTTCCGACGCGCCACAGATTGACTACGCCTACACGCAGGTGCCCGACCGAAAGTACGTTGCAACTTAAGGGCCTGCGCCCGGACGATGTGTCGGCCGACTACATCTTCGTCGGCGAGGACGCCGACTGGAGCGGTCGCGGCCAGACCGAAGGCGTCCACTGGCAAACTCACCGCGGGGAGCCCGTGCACACCATCGGTCACGCTAGTACGGTGGCGGCCGCTTTCGCGCAAAACTGGCGCACCGAGTGGCTCCCGGACCAGGATGCGCCCTTTGCCGTGCAGGCGCGCGTGCTCGGGGCCGACGGCGTCTACCGCGTAGGGGCACCGCTTGGCGGACTGACGCTCGCCCCCCGCGCCGCCCACGTGACGCTCTTGAAGATGGACCCGGCGCCTGCCAACTGGGTGACCCGCGCCGACACCGCCCGCCAAACGTTCACCGTCACGGACAGCCTCGACCGGGTCACGGCCTTCCAGCTCGGGTGGCGCAGTTGGAGCCCCTGCTACGCCAACGGCCTCTACCTCAACGACCACCTGCTGTGGATGCGCGACGGACCGTGCTACCGCTACGCCGACCACGAGTTGACCTTCGACGATGCTCATGATGTACAGGCGTTGGAGACGGGGACCAACGTGCTGCGGACTGGCAAGACGCCGCTGTTTCGGGGGCAGATGGTGCACGGGATGGAGGTGCAGTGGCCAGGGATGTGGGTAAAGGTGCGACGCTAGGGCGCGGTAGACGACTCAACGGCTGTCTTAGACGACTCCGCTGGCACCTTACACCATTCGCCTTTTGCGGAAGCGTATTTGCTGCACATCGGGTATGAATCTCCTCCGACTGGCCCTAGCCCTCGGCTTTAGTATCGCCTGTTTTGGCGAAAGCCGAACTCTGCTCGCAACCCCTATCCAGCTAGCGACGCCTCTCGAAGCTGAGGCAAGGGCCAACGCTACTCTCGATCAGTGGCCCGGTGGCAATCGCAAGGCGCGTAAGATGACGCGCAAGTCGCGCCGGCGGACCTTCCTGAAGACGCGCGGCTCTGCCGTCAAGACAATGTTCGCGCGCAAGAGTCGGAACCGGAAGTTCAAGAAGGCCTCTAAGCAAGGCTTCAACAAAGCCGACAAGTCGGCGGCCCCACCCAAGAGGGCGGGGTGCAATGGGTGATCACCCTTCCTGGTTGACTGCGATGTGGGGTATGGTCCACCAGCTTTAGTACCGTTCGAACCACCCCAGCACCGCCGATACCTTGGCCATGAGGTTGCTCGGCCGATTGGTGATGCCGTGGCCGGAGTCCTGGATACGTACCATGGCCGTCTCCACGCCCGCAAGCTTGAGCGCTGCGTAGTACTGCTCCGACTCGGCAATGGGCGTGCGGTAGTCTTGCTCACCGGTAAGGAGCATGGTGGGCGTTTTGACCTTGCCAGCCAGGCTCAGCGGTGAGCGCTTCCAGTAGGCCTCGTAGTCCTCGTAGGGTGGCTTCTCGAACCAGTACTGCGTGAAGTAGGCCGTGTTGTCGGCGTACAGCGCGAAGCTGGCCCAGTTGATGACCGGCTTGGCCACGACCGCCGCCTTGAAGCGATCGGTGTTGCCGACGATCCAGGCCGTGAGTACGCCGCCGCCCGAGCCTCCCGTCACGTAGAGCTTATCACTGTCCACGTAGCCCTTGGCGATGGTCGCGTCGACGGCATCCATGAGGTCGTTGTAATCGGTGCCGGGGTAGTCGTTTTCGATGAGGTTGGCAAACTCCGCCCCGTAGCTCGTCGAACCCCGTGGGTTGACGTACAGTACCACGTAGCCCGCTGCGGCATACAGCTGATCTTCGAGCGAGAAACGGTTGCCGTAATTGGTGTACGGCCCGCCGTGGATCTCGAGAATCAGCGGGTATTTTTTACTTGCGTCAAAACCAGCTGGCTTCAAGATCCAGGACTGCACCTGTCGCTTGTCGACGCTACTGATGGCATAAAACTCCTCGACCGTACCCATGTCCCGCATCGCCGCCAGGTCGTCGTTGAGACGCGTGAGCCGCCGCACGTCGTCGCCCTCGCCGACAGCCAAGTCGGCGGGGTGGTCGGAGCCAACCAACGTGAAGGCATAGCGCTCGCCCGGTCCAGCGGTGAACTGGCCACCGGAGTAGGGCCGCCCGAGGCTCTGCCCGCCGACGCGCTCGGCGAGGGTACGCAAGCCGCCGTTGGTCTTGACGCGCGCCAGGTGGGTGTCGCCTTCGGTGTCGTACTGAATGATGAGTTCGTCGTTCTCCGTCCACGCGAAGTCGTCCACTGAGCGGTCGAGGCTGCCCGTGATCGACTTCGCGCCCGAGCCGTCGAGGTTGGCGACGTAGAGTTGGGTGTTGTGGTAGCCCATGCGCTCGTCATCGTACCCGAGATAGGCGAGTTGTTTGCCGTTGCGCGACACTTTCGGACTGGTGTCTGGACCGACACGGGTGGTGAGCCAGGTGACCTGGCCCGAGCCGTCGGTGGCGACGCGACCGAGGTTAGTGTCCGAGACGTTGAGCTCATCTTCGCTCGGGTTGGCGCTGAAGAGAAGGTGCTCGTTGTCGGGCAGCCAAGTCGGGTCGGCGTGGTCGTAGCTCCCGAAGGTGAGCTGGCGGGCTGTGCCGCCGTGGGCATTCACGACGAAGAGTTGGTCGTAGCGGGGCTTGAGGTAGCCGCCGCCGTCGGCTCGGTACTTGAGGCGATCGACGTAGATCGGCTCACCGGCCCACTTGGCACCGGCGGGTTTTGGCGGAAGCTGCACGACCGACTTGCCGCCCTCATACGCGACGGCCATTGTGAAGGCGAGGTGCTTGCCATCGGGGCTCCACGTCATGCCGCCGGGTGATTCTTGGAGCTTGGTGAGTTGGAGTTCTTCGCCGCCGTCGAGGTAGCGGATAAAGAGTTGGGCTTTGTCGTCGACGCTGCGCGTAAAGGCGATCCGGTCGGCGCTCGGTGACCATTTCGGGTTGCTGGCCTTGGCGACGAGGGGGCGGTTGCGACTTCCGTCAAAACCCGTGAGGTAGATGTCGCTCGTGGCCCTGTCGGTCATGATGTCGTAGCCAACGCGCTGGTAGGCGACCTGTCGGCCGTCGGGGCTCATCTCGGGGTTGCGGACATACTCCAGGTCCCAAACGTCGGAGAGCTGGAGGGCGCGGGGGGCCTGGGCATGGGCGGACAGGCCGAGCACGAGCGTGAGGACGAGTGGGAGGAGGCGAAGAGTAGTCATTGCGGGAAAGGTAAGGGGGCACCAAGGACGTGGCGTTCGAGCATTTCTAAAGGGTGCCACCCAAGCCCTGTCGATCTGAACTTGCCGTCCTTTGCCCCAACAACCCATAAAAAAAGCCCCCCGATAGGCTCGGGAGGCTCTTTCGCTGAAGCGCGATAAGACCAGAAGGTGCTCAGTCGCTGCCTTCGAGCTTGACCAACTTGTTGTACACGCCCAGCAGGAGAAAAGGCGCGGCCCACTGCCCGATGAAGAGACTGCGGTCGCGGTCGCCCTGGTACTGGAAGTAAAGTGACGTGCCCATCGACGCGATCGAGGCCCAGAGCCAGACGTCGGACGGGAGCTTGGCGGTCTGTTGTTCGATGGCCTTGGCGACGGGGCCTTCGCGGTGTTCGGGGTTTTTATTTGCTTTGTTCATAGCGGTTAAGGGGGTAGTTTGTTTGGCGTGTCGAGAGCCTAACCAGAGCTTATCTCGATTGTTTAGCCCCCGCCCGCATCCCAAACTTCGCCACCGCCTCCACGACCGTCAGCGCCTCGTGCCCCGTCACGGTCAGCACGTAGTCCACCCGCGGGGGCACCTCGCCGTAGTCGGTCCGCGACACCAGTCCGCCGTCCTCGAGGCGGCGCAGCTCCTGCGTCAGCATCTTGTCGCTGATCCCGGTCACGCGGCGGCGCACCTCCGCGAAGCGCAGCCGTTCGGCCCCGAGGGCGTGGACGATGAGCAGGGTCCACTTCCCGCCGATCAGCTCCATCGCGCGGCGGATCGGACAAGTGGCGAGCGTATACTTCATGTCACAAACTTACACGAACCTTTCAGTACGTACTGCGCTTTAGTGAGTGTCTCTGCTAGTTTTGCGGAAGCGTACCAATCCCTCCTCCGCATGCCTACCGATCGAGACGATCTCCAACTCCTTTATGTCTTCGATGCGCTCTGCGGGTGGTGCTACGGCTTCAATCCGACTTTGGAGGCTTTCGCCAAAACCCACGACGCCCAGGTAAAGGTCATCAGCGGGGGCATGATCCGGGGCGAGCGCCGCGGACCGATCGGCGAGGTGGCCGGCTACATCAAGCACGCCTACAAAGACGTCGAGCAAATGACGGGCGTAAAGTTCGGACGGGGCTTCATCGACGGGCCGCTAGAGGCTGGCGACATGTACATGACCAGTGAGCCACCGGCTGCTTTGCTTGCCTGGGTCCGCGAGCAGGCCCCCGATCGACAGCTCGAGGGCGCACACGCCGTCCAGCACGGCATCTACCACGAGGGCCATGGTCCGAACACCTCCGCCCTCGGCACCTACGTTGCTGCCCAGCTCGGCCTCGACGCGGATGCCGCCATCGCCGCGATGACCGACCGGAACTATGCCCTCCTCGCCGAGCAGGACTTCGCTACCTCTACTCAGCTCGGGGTGAGGGGCTTCCCGGCGCTCTTTGTCGCTCAGTCCGACGGATTCGTCGCCATCGCGAACGGCTTTACGAAAGGGGCCGTCCTCGAACAACGCCTCGCGGCAACAACCTTCTCCAAGACCAACTCCTCCGCGCAATGAATACCGACTCTACGATCGCCCTTTTCGGCGGCACCGGCCGCACCGGCCACCCAACCCTTCAGAAGCTGCTCGACGCAGGATTTCGCGTACGCGCTCAGGCCCGCAACCCCGCGGGGATCCCCATCGAGCACGAGCGCCTTACCGTCATCAAAGGCTCCTTTAACGACCCCGGTGCCGTAGCGGAGGTGATCGAGGGCTCCGACGCCGTCATCAGCCTCGTGGGCCACGTGAAGGACTCCGAGAAGGACCTGCTCACCACCGGCCTCGGCTACGTCATCTACGCGATGGACAAGCGCGGCCTCAAGCGCATCGTCAACCTCACCGGCGCCGGCGTACCCCACCCGAAGGACAAGCCGAAGTTCGTCGACAAGGCCTTTCGCTTCGTGATGGGCACCTTCTTTAAGGATGTCATCCACGACGCCACGGAGAGTTCTTTCCTCTTGCGCGCCTCGGATCTCGACTACACCAATGTGCGCGGGCCGCGCCTCACCGAAGGGGCCGCCAAGGGCACGCGCAAAGTCGGTTACGTCGGGGAGATCAATAGTTCTTTGACGCGGGAAGATTTGGCGACCTTCATCGTCGAGGTGCTTATAGAGGACGAGTACATACGCGACGAGCCAGCCGTGAGCAACTAAGCTGGACGCCCCAAGCTTCCGGTGCAGGCCCGACCTTCGCGGCATGCTCCGCGCCCTTCCCTTCGTCGCAGTCCTCGTCTTTGGTGCTGTCGCCTCCTCGGCGCAGGTCGTCTCCGGCACGATCACCGACGCCTCTGGCGAACCTCTCCCCTTCGCCACCGTCACAGTGCGCAGCAATGCGGCCGTCGGCACCACTGCCTCGCTCGAGGGCCGCTACACCATCGATCTCGGCGGGCGCGGTGGGACTGTCGAGGTTCGCTACATTGGCTATGAGGTGGCCGAGCGGGAGGTAGCGCCGGGGGCTGTGGCCCGGACCATCGACGTGGTGCTGGTGCCGGCGACTTATGAGTTGGAGGTGGCCTCGGTGAGCGCGAACGCCGAGGACCCGGCCTACCGCATCATGCGCGAAGCCGCCGCCCGCCGCAAGGGGTACCTGCGCGCCGACTCCCGCTTCGAAGTGGAAGTGTACGTGAAGGGACAGGTCAAAGTGGACAAGGCACCCGAGCGCATCATGGGACGCGACATCGGCAACATGGGCGGCCTGCTGGACTCGACGCGCGCGGGCATCGTGTACCTGTCGGAGATCTATTCGACGGTGCAGTTCGAGCAGCCAGACAAGTTCAAGGAGACGGTGACGGCCTCGACGGTGTCGGGCGATCCGCGGGGGTATTCGTTCAATACGGCTACCAGCCTGAACTTCGATTTGTATCGAGAGAAGCAAGACTGGGGCAAGCCAGTGTCGAGCCCGCTGGTAGACAAGGCACCGGGCATCTACCGCTTTACGCTCGAAGGGGCTCGGCTCGGAGACAAGGGCCGGCTCGTGTACCGCATCCGGGTGGCACCGCGGAGCACGGCCGTGCCAGCGTACGACGGACTGGTCTACGTCGAGGACGAGACCTTCCACCTCCTGGATGCGGACTTGTTCCTGCTCGGAAGCACCGTCAACGCACCTGGACTGGATACCCTCAAGCTCGTCCAGCGGTTTCGGCAGCGGGAGGGGGCAGGTTGGGAGACCTACCAGCGGCGGGCCGAGCCCATCATCGAACTGCTGGGCTTTCGGTTCCGCGGCATTTTCGCGGCGGTTTATGGGAGGTACGACTACAACCCGGTCTGGCGGCGCTCGCCGTTCGGGCCGATCGTGTCCGAGGTTTTGGCGGAAGCCAATGATGTCGACAGCACGCGTTTCGCCGAAAGGCCCATCCCCCTTACCCCCGCCGAAGAGCGCGACTACGTCCGCAAGGACAGCATCCGCCAACGTGTCGAAAATCCGGTATACAAGGACAGTGTCGAGCAGCGTGACAACAAGCCCGGCCTCGAGAACATCGGTGGTTACACGCACAGCAACTGGCGCAAACACACGCGCTACACCATCACGTCCCCGCTCAGCAATGTGGCCTTTCACTCGGTGACGGGTCTGCAGCTCAACACCGGTTTCGAGTATGAGAAGCGCAGCGATGAGGCAGGCACGCGCGAGCTACAGGCGGAGGCCAAACTCGGCTATGGTTTCGCAGACCAAGAGCTGTACCCGACGGCGGCCATCGGCTATCGCTTCGATCCTATCTACCGCCAGACCTTGCGCCTGAGCGGCGGTCGCGAGTTGGCCGACTACCACCGTCTCCAAGCCGTGAGCGCCATCACGAATACGGCCTACAGTCTCTTCGCCAAACGCAATGAGCTGAAGCTCTACGAGCGGCGCTTTGCAGAGCTGACTCACGAGACGGCTTTGCACGGCGGGCGCACGGCTCCCTGGGCGCGGCTGTCGCATACGCTGGCCTACGAGTACCGCGGCTTTCGCCAAAACGAGTCCGATTACAGCCTGCGCCGCAAGGAGCGCAGCTATGAGGTTAATGCGCCGCTCTACGTGTCCGGAAATGGCGTACCTCTATTCATCGTGCAGGTGCCGACCACTTTCCTGCGCTACAGCGGGACGCTCACGTTCTCGCCGGGGCAGACCTATTTGTTACGTCCCGATGCACTCCTACCAACGGGGACGGCCTGGGCGGACCTGAGTGTCGACTGGCGCTACGGCGTGGCGATCGACAATCCGAAGGGTTTTGATAGGTCGCAGTTTCTTTTTTTGGGCCTTTCGGCAAAACGCTCCGCCATCGCGCTCGGTCGTTTTGGGAAGTTGGGAGCGCGAGTGTCGGCAGGCCGCAGCATCTACCTCGTGAGCGACCAGAGCATCATCGACGCGCAGCACTTTGGCGGCAGCGAACTGCCCGTGGCGCTCTACGTAGACTACCTCGATCGCTACCTGGCGGCGGACTACTTCACGTTCTCGACCAACGAAAGCTGGGTAGACGGCATGGTGGAGCACGATTTCGACGGCTGGGTCTGGCAGCGCCTCCCGCTGCTCAAGAAGCTCGGTTGGAGCGTGGTGACGCGGGCGGGGGCGATTTACTTGCCGGTGGAGGGACGGCTGCACAGTGAGTTTGGGGTGGGACTGGACAAAGTCGGGTTTGGGCCAGCGCGGCTGCTGAGGGTAGACGTGGTTTGGGCGTACAGCCAGGTGGGGTCGGTGAGAGCGTCTCCGACGTGGAAGCGGCCAGTGGTGCGGGTGGGGGTGAGGTTGCCGGAGGGGGTGTTGTGACATTTGAGGTTTCACTAGTCCGCCGCCCAGCCCGCGGTCGGCCTGTGGCCTCGGCGTGTGGACTGACCTCTCGAATGTGTCCGCCATGAGCTACGAAGGATAAGCAGGGCCCGCTTGCGGGAGTTGCCTTGTCCTGAGTTGTCTGGCGAGGGGAAGCACCAGCGCCTCGAGCCGGGCTGGGCAATGAAAGCGGCCAGTAAGCGAGCCGAATTTGCTGTTCGATAGTCGAATCCGTACGACGGTACTCGCCTGCGACTCGCGGGGGCGGCATCAAGGCGGTATAAAAATTAAAGCGTGCGTCCGAGGGTGCGCTCCCTCAAAACGCTATGTAACCCCCCCGCCCCCCTTATTTCGATTTCGGCCACCAAACCGCTTTGCGGCTCCGCGGCCGAAATCGAAACAAGGGGGGAGGCGAGCGTCTCGGCTCGCTGCGCTCGGGGGGCCTGCGGCGCTCGCGGCACCGGTGCACGGGGGCGTTCGCCTCCCCCCTTGTTCTGTCGAGCCCGCGCAGGGCGCGGAGCGGCCACAGCGGGCTCGACAGAATAAGGGGGGAGGGGGGTTACAGTACGGTGACACCGCCAAGGCATCGCTTCCTGCCGGAAGACTTACCCTGAGTACCGCTTTAATTTTTAAAACTCAATAACGCCGCCAAACCACCAGACGACGGCAGCCCCGGAAGCTTGGTTTAGTTTTTACAACTCAATAATGCCGCCACACGACCACGGGACCCTTCTCGCTTCAGACGAGCGCTCTACTTTTAGAATCTCGATCAGCCTGGGCTTGGCTTTCGGCGCCGAAAAGGCGCTGGCATATGGCCACCTTCATCTTAGCCGCCTGTCCACCGGGAGGAGATACGTCTCCCGCACCAGCACGGTCGCCGAGTAGTCGCGTGCGCGATGGTTGAGCACCAGATTGCGTTCTGTGGGCACGACGACGCTCGGGACCCAAAAACCCACGATGTCTAGATCCTGAAGGAACTCCTGCCCCATCACTTGTGCCTCCTGGAGCGTCGGTGGGAGCGCGGCGACGCGAAAGAGTTTTGCGGAAGCGTCATCGACCTCGATCACGGTGACCGTGTAATCGTCCGGGAGGTCGGCAGGTTCGCCGACGTGTACCAGGCACTCCAGGAGTGCGAGCGAGACGGCGCTGGCGGTATAGAGCGCCGGGGTAAGTCGCTCGTTCCAGCGGCCGCCGACGCGGCGGGCGCCTTCGCCGGAGAGGTCGTCCGCGTACTGCGCTTTGCCTAGTCTGTAGACGGTGGTCATTATCCGAAGACGCCGAACTCGATCCGCGTGAGCGTGTCGTTGACGAGGTGGCGCCCGGTACTGAGGTGGAGGAGGTCGATGGGGCGATTCCCATCCAGGGCAGCGTTCTCGCGGCGGAGCCACCGGCGGAGCTTGTCCGTGGAGCCGAAGACGACCTCGCCGTAGCGCAGTACCTGGAGGGGGTCGAGCAAGGCGGTTGCGCGGATGGACCTGAGGCGCGTGCCTTCCTTTTTGTAGCGCTGGTAGGTGCGTAGGTCAATCCCGAGTAGCGTGGCCATTTCGGCCCCGGAGAAGCCGTACTGCTTTTCCATCTCGCTCGCGGTGGAGAACGTAAGCCCTTCTCGTTCGCGGCGCAGGAGTTCGAAGGCGCGACCATCGTCGGTGACGGTCGGGCGAGAGAGTTCGAGCGTAGTCACGGAGTCCATCATTTCGTCGCTAAGTAACGACAAAATGTGTGCCTCAGTTGTCGGCCGCCTCGCAGACCAGCCGCGCCCGAGGCGTACCTGCCGGCCCGCTGATCCAAAGGGTGTCCTCTTCCACTAGATGCGCGGCCTGCGGCCTAGATGGGCTGTGCGATCAGCTAGTAGGACGGCATCCGCGGCAGCGCACCAAATAACCATCCAATCAAATAACCAAATAACCCTCCAAGGTCTCTACTCTCTCCGCCTCACCTTGCGCATCGAAAATTTCCGGCACACCTTGCCAGCCGCCCATGACCCAATCCGACATCCGCGCCCTCGAAGCCGTAGCTCAGCAGGCCACTGCTAACTTTTATTCGACTTTCCCTCGGCGTGGAGCGCGAGGAGGAAGCCGAAGGTCGAGGCGTCGGACTTATCGAGGTGGCGAATGGCGTGGAGGCAGGCGTCGGCTACGCGTATAAAGGTGAGGGCCTCCTCTTTGCTGAACGACCGACTGTGGTCGTAGTCGGCGTCATGGCGCTCGGTCTGGAGTACCAGAAAGGCGTCCGCGACTTGCCTAACGGCAGGTGTGATCTGAGAGATGGTAACTGGGATATACCGGACTACTGCCTTGTCTGCCGTCTGAGGGGTTGCATTGGCGGTAAACTTCGAGCACACTTGTCGCAATCCCGCGTGCTGGTAGCCTCGGCGGACGTACTGCCGGAAGTCCTCCCGGCTCGCACCAGAAACCAACAGCTTAGCGCTGGCCTCCGTGAGCGCGTGGAAGACCGCATAGTAGGCGTCGGAGACGGCCCTGCGCAGCTTTGTCTCGTCGGGTCTACCGACGGAGGGTGCCGTGAGCTTTTTTGCCTGTTTGAGAAGTGATTCAGGTGAGACATTCATGGTTACGCTCTGGCGGTTTGCCGGGCGTTGATCTGGAGGTGAGGAAAGTACTCGGAGGTCACCTCAGTGGCGCGCAAGTATGACCTTACCTTTTCCCTGATCGCGGTGATCTGATCCACAGATGGGGAAGCGTCCTGGTCGACGTTGAGCCGTACTTTGATTAAGCGGATTCCGTCGTCGTCCTCGTCGACGAGGTACTCCCAGTCGGCGGCTAGGCCATAGTCCCGCTCGATCTCCGCCTTGACGGGCGCCAGTAGCGTCCGCACCTCATACTCGTTGGTCATGTGGGAGTAACCAGGGGTGGTGGGGGAAGGTTGTTTTAGAGAGGGCGGCTGCGCCGGCCTTGGAGATGGTCATCGTGCGGCAGGGGAAGAAGTGGGACGGGGGTTGGGATGAGTTGTTTGGGGGGATTGCGGAGACGTTGCGGTGAAAGGGCTTTTTCGTGGGTGCCGTTCGAACGCGCTTGCAGCGAGCTTAACGCAAAGAGCGCTAAGGGACGCAAAGGGCGCAAGGCCTGTGCACCGGTGGGAGGTCGGCAGAGGACGGCCGGAGGGCTTTGCGCACTTTGTGTTCTGCTTTGCGTCTTTGCGTCGAAAAAAGCCCCTAGCTTCCCTCCCGATGCCGAAAGTGAAAAAGTCCGCCAAGCCCACGATCTCCATGGAGCAGTCGCTCTGGGATTCGGCCAACAAGCTGCGCGGGAAGGTGGAGTCGAGCGAGTGCGCAAATCCTAAAGCATAGAATAGTCGATGGCTCATTCGATCGGTGAGATTGAGAGCTAGGCTCGGGACGGCCATGATCAAAACAGTCTCAGCTCCTTGCGCATCGAAAATTTCCGGCACACCTTGCCAGCCGCCCATGACCCAATCCGACATCCGCGCCCTCGAAGCAGAACTCTGGGGCGCGGCCGATAGCCTGCGTTCCAATTCGAAGCTCACCGCCGCCGAGTATAAAGACCCGCTGCTCGGGCTCGTTTTCCTCCGCTTCGCACAAAATCGTTACGAAGAAGCGAAAGTCGCGATCGAAGCGCGACTGCCGATCAATCCCCGAACGGGACAGCAACGCGAGGCTACGGCCGACGACTACACCGGCGCCGGGGCAATGATGCTGCCGGCCGCCGCACAGTACGACTACCTCGCCAATCTCCCGGAGAGCACCGACATCGGACACGCCGTGATCGACGCCATGAAGCTCATCGAGGCGACGCGGCGCGACCTGGTGGGTGTTTTGCCGAAAGGCTACCTCGAATTCGACGGGGACCTGCTGCGCAACCTCATCCGCGTGTTCAACTCGGATGCCGTGCGCCGGGCCACCGGGGATGTGTTCGGCCGCATATACGAGTACTTTCTGATGAAGTTCTCCATGATCGGGGCAGGAGCGCAGGAGGGCGGGGAGTTCTTCACGCCCCCGAGCCTCGTCGACTTGATCGTCAACTTCATCGAGCCGGACCACGGCGTGGTGCACGACCCGGCCTGTGGGTCGGGCGGGATGTTCGTGCAGACGGCGCACTTCCTCAAGGCCCACGACGCCGGGCGCAGCGTCAACGAGGCCATCACGGTGTTCGGCACGGAGCTGAAAAGCAACAACACCCGCCTGGCGAAGATGAACCTCGCCATCCACGGGATCGAGGGCAACATTTTGGAGAGCAACAGCTTCTACTCCGACCCGCACCAGCTGGTGGGCAAGTGCGACTTCGTGATGGCGAATCCGCCCTTCAACGTCGACAAGGTGGACGCGAAGAATCGTTTCCTCACCAAGGACCCCCGCTTGCCCTTCGGCGTGCCGCTCACGGGCAAGGGCACCATCCCCAACGGCAACTACCTGTGGATGCAGTACTTCTACAGCTACCTCAACGCGACCGGTCGCGCGGGCTTCGTGATGGCGAGTTCGGCCACGGACGCGGGCCACTCTGAGAAGGCGATCCGCAAACAGCTCGTCGAGTCGGGCGACGTGGAGTGCGTCGTGGCGGTGGGCAACAATTTCTTCTACACGCGGAGTCTGCCGTGCCACCTCTGGTTCTTCAATCGGAACAAGTCAAAGGAGACGCGCGATAAGGTCCTCATGATCGACGCGCGCAACGTCTTCCGCGAGGTGACGAATACGATCAACGATTTCAGTCCGGCACAACTCGAGGGTCTCACGGGCGTGATGCGCAGCTTCCGCGGGGAGCCATTAGGCTTTCGCCAAAACGAATGGTGGGAGGAGCATTTCCCGGAAGGACACTACGAGGATGTCGAGGGGCTTTGCAAGGTGACGAGTTTGGCGGATATCCGGGAGCAGGATTATAGTTTGACGCCGGGTCGGTATGTGGGGGTGAAGATCGAGATTGATTGGGAGTTTGATTATAAGGGGCGGGTAAGGGAGATACATGAGGAGTTGGGGAGGTTGAATGCGGAGGCGGGGGAGTTGATGGGGCGGATACAAGGGGTGGGGATATGAAGAAGGCATCACTAACGACTTTGGGCAAAATTTGCCGCGAAGATTCTGGCATGATCCAATCAGGACCATTTGGCTCTCAACTGCATGCCTATGAATATGTAGAACATGGGGTAGCGGTTGTCATGCCCAAGGATATTGAAGGCGGAGCAGTTAAAGCTTCTTCTGCGGCGAGAATATCTGAGAGCACAGCAAGGCGGCTAATACGGCACAAGCTTGTGGCAGGAGACATTGTATTTCCAAGGCGAGGCGATATAGCTAAGTGCGCATTGATAAAGCAAGGCGATGAGTTTATTTGTGGGACTGGATGTTTGAAAATTAGGATTCCGTCGGATATAGCTGTCTCGGTATACGTATACTATTATCTCAATCTGAATTCCAGTAGCCAGTGGCTTGAGCTAAACTCGGTTGGCTCGACTATGAAGAATTTGAGTGCAAAAATATTCAAGCGATTCCCCATTCGCTTACCTTCAAAAGATCACCAACAAGAAATCGCCTCCATCCTCTCCGCCTACGACGATCTGATAGAGAACAACCTGCGTCGGATCAAGCTGTTGGAGGAGTTGGCGCAGCAGACGTATGAAGAGTGGTTTGTGCGGATGCGCTTTCCGGGGTATGAGACGGCGGCGTGGGATGAGGGGACGGGGCTGCCGGTGGGGTGGGGAAGGGTGCGATTCAGTACGCTTGCGACTGTTGTCGGAGGTGGAACACCTTCAAGGAACACGGCAGCCTATTGGGAGAATGGAACCATAGATTGGTATTCGCCTACGGACCTGTCAAAGTCGGGCGCTTTGGTGCAGCTGCAAAGCTCAGAGCAGATCTCCGAGCTAGGGTTGGCCAAAAGCTCGGCGAAGTTGATGCAACCAAATAGCTTCATGATGACGAGTAGGGCCACTATTGGATTGTTTGCGCTTTCCAAAACGCCATACAGTACAAATCAGGGGTTCATCAACGTGGCAGCTAAGGACAAAGCATCAAAAGGATATCTATTCATGATGCTAAAAAATTATATACCGCTCCTGTTGAATTACGCGACGGGAACGACTTTTTTGGAGATTTCAAAAACCAATTTGAAGGCGATTAAATTCGTTTATCCCTGCAAGGACATCCTGAAGAAGTACGATGCGGTGTTTGAGAATACCACGGAAATAGTTGGTAATCTGATAGTGCAAAATCAAATTCTGCGAGAGGCTCGTGACTTGTTGCTGCCTCGGCTGATGTCTGGAGAGGTGGATATTGATGCGATTAAGGCCCATGTTTAAAACTGCTGATGTCGCAGCCTTCAGTAGCCATATCAACACTTCGAAACTCCTCAAACCAAATTCTATGTACGACCTGTCTGGATTTAAATTTAAGCTTGGTTATATTAGTGACTTCCCAGAGAAACACCCCCGGGAGGGGGAAAGGATGAAAATTGCCAAATTTGATAATGAGATCGGTTCACCTCTCTTCGGCCTCTCACCTAAATCAAAGGATGCTCCTGAAGGAGCTCAGCACGGTTTGACTACGGCTTTTTCCCGGGCGCTCGGCGTGCTCGAAGGTAAGTGGGCGGTAGGTAAATCTCAAGCCTGCATGTACGTAGATGCGGGGGCGTCTAGCACGCAGAGGCAGGGGCGATTGCTAACGATTGCGCTTAGGAGTGGAACTCGTTTCCAAGAGGGGGGTACAATTCGCGACAGAAGCGATGTTGGACTGAAAGACATACACATCTTGGATGCGAGCCAGGTCATTGATCGGCACCGGGCTTTTGTGGCAGTTTACGTGCCGGATCGAGGTGATTTTGGTCTTGCAGTAGTTGGAAGCCACAATGGCAACAACATAGATACAATCTGTAAATCTTTTTTAGCACAAATTCTTACCTCCAATGCCCCTGATCGTATTCGTGTTCAGATCGATAAAGAACTCACACGAAGCAGGCTTCGTCAATTTATAAAAGATGGTAATGTTCACGGCATTGAGTTGTCCAGAAAGGGGGTTCCAAAGAACAAGGTAAAGGAAGTTTTAGGAAAGGTGGTTAAATTTGCTAAGGCCAGTTTATCAGTAAAAATCACATTTCAGGATGCAGATTCCGCTTGGCTAGTCAAAAGGTACGACGCCTGGCGTAACGGTACCACGGTTGCAACTGGGCGCTACTTCATGTCGGACGATCTCGACCATGTTGGGCTCGGCGAAAATGAGGCTGTGCAGGAGAAGGTAGTCGTGGTGAACGACGGCAAGCAGGTTACTAAGCAACTCGCGGACTTCTTCAAGAGCGCTCCATCAGTCTCAGTTGGCGAGGATGCACTGGTCTTGGAGGATGACGGAAAACCGACTTACGAGAGCCTTTCCAAACAAATTGTGTTGTATCTTGACGAGCTGATCGACGACCTGCTCTCATGATCTCACACAACGACACCCTCAGCGACGACTGGAAATTTAGCGTCCGTCGCGTCATCCGCGATCACTGGCGTTCGCTCAGAGGCGATGCGAAAGCCCCTGCCGTAGAGGACCTACTGTTCTTCGTTTTGCTGCCGCCAGGGCTAGCGTTGCTGCTACATTTCGGGTTTGGCGTCCGCCTGGACTCCAAGTCTGTTTACCTCATCACAGCCGTCGGGCTGATCGCAGGTTTCCTTTTCAACTCCCTCACGCTGCTCATCGGCCAGGCGCGCAGCAGCAAGCCGGGCTCTAAACGGCTAGCCGCGTTTCGGGAAATCATTGCCAACATCAGCTTCTCTATCGCGTGCGCGATCACCGTGTTGCCTCTGTGGCTCGTTACCGGAGGGCTCTCAGAGCACAAGGGCTGGGTGTACGAGGCCTCCAATCTTGTGACTCTGTTCCTACTGTGCGTTTTTGCAACCACCATTCCCTTGATTCTCAACCGCGCTTACTTCTCTGCTTTGGATGCTACCATGCCGCCCGACCAGTAGCCGTCGGCTCCTGGTGCATGAAGTCCGATTTTGGTACTACGGATGTGAGGTGTTTGGTCTTAGCGAAAGCCGCACCGGCAGAGCCGGTCGAACGCGGCTACCCCCTACCTTCCCCTCTCACAACCTGTTTTGGCGAAAGCCGTATGCCGGAACAGCCACACCCCGCCCCGCGCATGTCCTACACCTACTCCGAAGACGGCCTCATCGAAGCGGCGACCCAAGACGTGCTCGAAGAACTCGGTTGGGAGGTGGTGACCGCCTGGCGCAAGGAGACCTTTGGCCCCAGTGGACTTCTCGGGCGCGCGGACAAGACCGAGGTCGTCCTCGTGCGATACCTGCGCGCAGCGCTGGAGCGGCTCAACCCCAACTTGCCCAACAGCGCCTACCGCGATGCCGTCGACGCCATCACGGAGCAGCCCGCGGGAAAGCTCCCGGCCCAGACCAATTACGAGAAGTACCGACTGCTGAAGGAAGGCGTGGAGGTGAGCTACGCGAAGCCCAACGGGGATACGGTCCGCGCGAAGTTGCGCGTGTTCGACTTCGACGATTACGCGAGCAATCACTTCCTGGCCGTGCGGCAGCTCGAGGTGCAGGGACCGCTGTACCACAAACGCCCGGATGTCATCGGCTTCGTCAACGGCGTGCCGCTGGTCTTCTTCGAACTCAAGGCGCACCACAAGGACCTGCGCAACGCCTTCGACGACAACCTCACGGACTACAAGGATACCATCCCGCACGTCTTCCACCACAACGCCTTCATCGTGCTCAGCAATGGCGTGGACGCGCGGGTCGGAACGCTGACCAGTCCGTACAAATACTTTCTGGAGTGGAAGCGGATACGTGAGGCCGAGGAGGGCGCGGTGAGCCTCGATACGATGCTGCGCGGCACCTGCGACCCTGCGCGCCTGATGGACCTGTTCGAGAACTTCCTGCTCTTCGATCGCTCCGGGGGCGACATCGTCAAGTTGATGGCGAAGAACCACCAGTATCTGGGGGTCAATCGCGTCATAGATAACGTGCGCGATATCGAGGATTTGCAGGGCAAGTTGGGTGTGTTCTGGCACACGCAGGGCAGCGGTAAGTCCTACTCGATGGTGTTCTTGTGCGAGAAGATCCACCGGAAGTTGGGCGGGGCCTACACCTTCCTGCTGGTCGTTGATCGCACCGAACTCGAGAACCAACTTTACGACACTTTCTCGGGCGTGGGGGCGGTAACGAACAAGCAGGTCGTGGCGGGCAAGAAGTCGGGCATCTCTGGGCGGGAGCACTTGCGGGAGCTGCTCAGTGAGAATCATCGCTACGTGTTTTCACTGATCCACAAGTTCTCCGTCGATCCGGACAAGGAGTCGGTCTTCCCGCTCATCACCGAGCGGCGCAACGTCATCGTGATCTCCGACGAGGCGCACCGGACGCAGGGCGGGACCTACGCGCGCAACATGCGCTTCCACGGCTTGCCAAATGCGTCCTACCTCGGCTTTACCGGTACGCCACTGATCGAAGACGAGATCGAGTTCACCAAGAATATCTTCGGGGATTACGTATCGGTGTACGATTTCAAACGCGCCATCGACGACGAGGCCACGCTACCGCTGCGCTACATCAACCGCGGCGAAAAGCTCGGCATCGACAATCCGGCGCTCGACGAGCGCATGGCGGAGATCCTCGAACGCGAAGACCTGGACGAGGATCAGCGTCGACGGCTGTCTTACGATTTCCAGCGCAACTACCCCGTGCTTACGGCCGCCCCGCGGCTCGAGGCCATTGCGCGCGACCTGGTGTGGCACTTCAACGAGCGCGGCTACCAGGGCAAAGCGATGTACGTCGCGATGGACAAGCCGACGGCCGTGCGGATGTACGACTACATCGTACGGTTTTGGCCGGCGTACCTGACCGAACTCGACGAGGAAATCGCAGAAGCCCGTGACCAGCAAGAAGCGCAGGACCTACGCCGCAAGCGCGAGCGCGTGGCGGAGACCGAGATCTGCGTGGTGGTAAGTTCGGAGCAGAACGAGGTCGACAAGTTCCGCAAACTCGGTATGGACATCGCCACCCACCGCGAGAAACTCACGGAGCGCGATCTGGAAAAGCAGTTCAAGGACCCGGACCACCCCTTCCGTCTTGCGATCGTGTGTGCGATGTGGATCACAGGTTTCGACGCGCAGTGCGTCTCGACGGTCTACCTCGACAAGCCCATCAAGGGGCATACGTTGATGCAGACGATCGCGCGGGCCAACCGCATGTACGACGACGAGAAGGAGAACGGCCTGATCGTCGACTACGGCAACGTCTACCGCCAGCTCGAGAAGGCGTACGCGGTCTACGGCGAGAAGGAGCGCGGCAAGGCAGAGGATGCCGATAAGGAGGAGGATACCCTTACGGGAAAACCTACCGCACCACTGGCAGACCTGGCCGGTAAGTTGGCCGAGGCCATTCAGGAGACGAAGCGCCATTTATGCAGTCTCGACTTCGAACTCGATACTTTGCACGCGGCCAAACCGATGAACAGGATTGCGCTCATCCGGGACGGCGCCGACGCGGCGTGTCTCAACGAGACGAGTCGCACGACTTTCGAGATGTTGGCGCGCAACGTGTTCCGTAAGTACAAGGCGCTCTTCCCCGAACCCGAGGTCAAGCCCTACACCGCCGACCACGACGCCATCGACGCGATTTACCGCCTGCTACACCAACAGGAGCGCGCGGCGGACGTGACCGACATCATGCTCCAGTTGCAGGCCTACGTAGACGAGAGCATCACGGTAGAGCGTGCCGCGCCTAGCAAGGTGGAGGAGGTCATGGTCGACCTGAGTTCGCTCAACTTCAAGAAGCTCCGGGAGGCTTTCGCCAAACATCCTCACAGGCAGCAACTGACCTACGATCTGAAGCAGGCGATCGAGCGGAAGCTCAAGCGGATGCTCCGCGAGAACCCCCTGCGCCTGGACTTCCACGAGCGCTACGTGCAGATCGTCGCGGAGTACAACGCCGGCAAGTCGATGGAGGACACCGTGCGCGCCTTCGAGCAGTTGAGCGCCTTCGTCGAATCCCTGTCCGCCGAGGAGCAGCGCGCGGTGGCGGAGGAGCTCTTCCCCGAAGAACTCGCCATCTTCGATTTATTGCGGGAGGGGAAGCAACTCAGTCCCGATGAGTTGAAGAAAGTTAAGAAAGTGGCGGTCGAATTATTGGACACCCTTAAAGACACCAAGTTCGTCATCGAGCACTGGCGAGAGAAGGAGGAGATCAAGGCGCAGGTGAAGGTGGTGATCGGGGACTCGTTGCTTCATCTACCGGTGAGTAGTTATACCGATGCGGATATTGGTAGCCGGAGTGCGAGTGTGTATCGACATGTGTATACGAGTTATTACGGGAGTGGGGAGAGTGTGTATGGGGGTGTTGGGGCTTGAAAGGTGCTAAATAGCTATCCAAATGAGCTTTGACCCAGGTCCGATTCCTACCTACCTCCTCTTCGCATTGCACCGGGTAGCCGCGTAGCGTGCGTTGCTTTTCGCAGCCCCGAATTTATTCGGCGATTGGTCGGCCTTTTTAGCGAGCGTTCACTTTCACCATCGTATGTTCGAGTATCGCCTTCCGTGACCCCAGCATTCATTGTCCGCCAATCTTAGCCTGGTGCAGATAGTCCATAAATTCCTTGATTGGGATGCTTTCTATGTCCTTCTGGCTCCACCTGAGCGCGTGCTTGCTCACCTGAAACTCGAGGTAGAAGTTGGTGAACGCGAGCCATAGTCCATCGGCGCCAAGTTCAATCGTATGCCCGGACTGTACGAGCCAATCTCTAACTTTGGCGATCAGGGTTGCCGGGTCGTCATTGTGAGCTTTCGGGTCGGTGAAGTTGATGTCCGAGAGCGCCTGAAACGCGGAATACTATTTGCCCTCTAGGAGGAGCAGGACTTTACCTTTTTGTCGCGGATCGGGGCTGTAGTGTTTGCAGGCATAGTCCAACCCCAATTCGAAGGGCATGTTGAGCCGGTAGATCTCGCCTTTCTTCTTTGCCTTCAGGCGACTCAGGTCGTGGATACCGTACTTCGACGCCTCGATGAGCTCGCGGATCTTGTCCAGGCGCCCTTCCGCGGCGTTGCTCCGCTCCAGGGTTAGACGCGGCTTGAGTCCGGCGTGCACCAGCACCCAGAGCATCGCCTTAAGTAGGGGGAAGAAATCTTCATCGAACGGGCAGTTGATAAAGACGGACCGCTCGAAATCTTCTATGCTGCTTTCCCGCTGATCCATCTTTCTACTGATCCATCGCGACGGTGAACGATGATGTGCTTATTGGTGGCCTGAAATCGCTTGGCTGCTTGTTTGGCCTCTTCTTTCGTGTCGTATAGCCCTGAGGCCTTGGTGGCGCCGTGCTTGTGGACAGCCCATTGGGTGCCGCGCGTAGTGACGTGGTAGATGGTCGCGTCGCGCATGGACTCGAGTGTGAGTTGCTTGGTCTTAGCAGCGGCTGGTTTAGCGACTTTTGGTTTGGGTGCTACGGGCGTTCGCGTCGCGGTAGTTCCGTTTGCGTGTGGGGCGGTCGAAGGTCGCTTGGCGGATGTGGTCTTGCGTTTGGCCACGGGGGATGGGGATTACGAGTTGGGGTCGGCGCTCAAGGTACGCTTTTAGGCAGTCTCGGGTTGGACCTTTTGATAGAAGGTTTTGGCACAAGCCTAACCGTTACACGCGCAGCCCGAAGGCGTGTGGCAGGTGTAGTCCTTGCTGATGCAGGTATCTCGCTCGTCCTCGTCGAGTTTGGCAAACGATACATGCACCCCGCGCGTACTCTCCTCCCCCGGGAAGCCCTACCCGCGGGCATCCTCGTGGCTGTACGCCGTGGGACATGGGAAGGTGAGCCGTCGTCCAGCGCCCGAGTCTCACTCAACGCATTCCACTTATGTTCGCCAGCGCCACATGTTCATAGACGCTGTCGTTACGCCGCTGAGTTTCCTCAAAACATTCGTTTCGGGGCGTCGGCAGCCGGTCCTCACGCGCTGCCGAGCGGACTACCCAGACGGCTCGACGGCGTTTGTCGATCTAGTGCTCAAGCCGCTTCGCCCTGACTTCCCCGAGGTTCGGGTGGAGAGTGAAGTGCTCTGCTCAATGCTCGCGAGCGCGTTGGGCTTGCCGACGCCGGATGCCTACTTGGTCGAACTCGACGAGGAACTCCTGGCCACTTGGCCACGGGCGCAGGGTGAGGCGGGCGAACTGGGGCTGCGTCCTGGACTGGCCTTCGGGAGCGTCTTTATGGAAGGGGCGCTGCCTGTATCGCGGGCAGGCGCTCAGGCGGGACCACCTTTTGTCGAACAGGCCCTGCGACTCCTGGTCTTCGATGGCTTGGTCGTGAATCGGGATCGGTCGGTCATGAATCCCAATTGCCTTCTGGTTAGAAACGTCTTGTACGCCATCGACCACGAAGCTTGTCTGGGGTCTGATGGGGCAGCGGCTCCGGAAGAGTTGCCAGCGCTGATGGCCTATCACGTGAGTCGGCAATTCCTAAGATCGACGGGCGTTTCAGCGGATGCCGTCGATGCCGAAGTGGCGCACGTGCGCGCTACGCACGAGAACCTGATGCTAACCTTGGTGCAAGCTTCGAGCCTTCCTGTGTTGGGTACGCGTTGTCGCGACGTCGCCGCAGAGCGGATAGCGTGGCTGAAAGACGATTCGGTACCCATCCATGAGCTTTTCCGTACGTTAGTCCAAGCAAGATGAAGCCATTCCAGAGCCAGCTCCTCAGATTCTGCCCTCATCCCTTCCCGGGAGAGGTGCTGGTGGTTGGGTTGGTGGCCTACGATCCGGTGGAGTCGCAACTGACGTTTCGGTCGATGCTGGACGAGTCGCGAGTTGCGGCGGTGTTTGGTCCCAGGATGATTGAAGGCGTCAAAGTGACGCTGGACGCATTAGAAGTCGAGTTCGAGGAAGAGGCTACCAAGCTAAAAAGCGCGGAGGTGATGACGCTGGGTACAGAAGGCGGTGTAGACATACGCGAAATCACCACGAGGGTGCTGCCTCCCAATGACACCGCGCTTCAGTTTAGCAGCGTATACGAGGCTCTCGGGCCGCCGCGCGGCTATAGATCGTTTGAGGTATACACTGAAGACTTGATAAGTCAAATGACGAGGTATAAGGTCGGTATGTGTGACGATACGCACAGTTCTAGTGGTCAATCACTTTCGCCGAATAGAAGGGTAATCCCCATAGTGAAAATTGAAGTTGCAGAGCCTAGAACCAATGCCGAATCCTTCATCGGTGTTTTAGCGTCCGCCGAAAAGCGACGTTCGGGAGGTGAAGTTGCTACGACGGATAAGCATACGGTGATTGACGAGAAGCGAAGGATCCCTGGAGGAAGTATTGCAGACGATAAGCCAGCCCAAAGTCCGAAGCGTGGATCTCATCTCGGGTTAGGAAGAGGAGTAGAGAAACGCGGGAAACGCGGCTCCAGTAAGGCTTAACCTTCCTGATGACTACTATTTAACTAGCCCCATGCCCGCCTTCACCGGAACCCGCCTCGAACAGCTCTACACGGCGCGTCTCGCCGAGCAAGGCTTCATACACGGTTTTGGCGGCAGCCTCAAAAGACAGAGCGAAGCCCACGTCCTCCTCCGCGACGACCTCCGCGCCTACCTCCGCAGTCGCTACGCACACGCCGGCCTCACCGACGCCGAAATAATCCGCATCACCACCGACCTCGAGCGACTCCCGGCCTCCGACCTCTACGCTTCCAATCACGCCGTGATGCGCGCCGTGAGCAGTGGGCTTTCGCCAAAACGAGATGATCCGGCAGACAAAGACCTGTTAGTAGAACTGGTGGCGGAGGTGCCCGCCGCGCCCGCGGCGACGCGATACGCACAGCAACGTCACCCAACTCACGGACCCACTCAACGAGCTACCTCGCCAGCGCCGACCGCGACTACAACGTCTACCGCTTCGTCACGAAACTCGGGGTGGTCGGCGTCGACGAGCAGCTGCGCATCCCCGACGGCGTGCTCTACGTCACCGGCCCGATCGCCTCGAAGCGGATGCGGTGGGAGCGCCCGACGCGTCTGCCGGTCATCGATTACGATGGCGAGAAAGTCTTCGGGGCGAACGTCGTCACGGATACCGGCGTGGTCCTGTACGTGGCCAGTGGCCGGTAGTGGGTACCGTACTTCGACGTACATCTAGCGCAGCGCCGGGTTAAAGCTTCACGAATATCCTCCGCCGGTACATCACGTAGGCGACACTCCAGCAGATGGTCACGATGAAGAGGGCAAAGAGCAGCGAGGCCAGTTTCGGTACCGGGACGATGGCGCTGAACACATCGCGGAAGAGCCAGGCGTAGGCATTCGTGCCCTCGCCCGCGGCGTCGGCCCACTCGATGCGCAGGGCCGTTTTGACGATCAGACCGGAAAGGACGTACACGATGAGCGGATTGCTGCCGAAGTGCACGAAGGGCGTCGCCCAGCGCCGAAAGCCGCGTCCGTCCACCAAGTAGATTAACAGCGCCAGCACGCACGTAGCGATGCCGGAAGTGTAGACGGCGTAACTGCTCGTCCAGAGGGGTTTGTTGATCGGGAGTATCAGTCCCCAAACGAGGCCGATGGCGACGAGCGCGAAGCCGACAAGGAGCAGGGTTTTGACCGGTGTCTCCGGTTTTGGCGTAAGCCGTATGCGCCTGCCCACGTAGGCCCCGAGCAACATGTTGATGGCCGTGCCCACGAAGCCGATCAGACCCTCCGGGTCGAAGGGTACCCCGAAGCCGCCGTACATATGGTCCGCCCCAATGGTAGCGAGGTCGACGGTGCGCTTGACGTTGTCTTCCAGGCTGTACGGATCCGCGCCCCCGCCGAAGTACAGCAGTGCCCAGTAGCCAATCCCGAGCACCGCCGTCATGGCCAGCCACCTGCGCGGCGGGACGAGGACGCACAGCGTTGCCGCAAAACCGTAGGCGAGGGCGATGCGCTGGAGTACCCCGTAAATTCGCAAGTCCGCGAGGGCGTGATCGTAGAAGGGGAAGTAGTTGAGCAGCAGGCCGACCACGAAGATCGAGACCGTGCGCCGGGCGATCTTCGTGAGTGCCGAGCCGACGGCGCGTGCCTGTCCGTTGTCCCTCGGCTCGCCGGCCCACCCGAACTTCGACAGGGAGAAGTACATCGAGACCCCGACGATGAACACGAAGCTCGGGAAGACGAGATCTGTGAGCGTGCAGCCGTGCCACTCGGCGTGGAGGAAGGGCGCGTAGACATGGCTCCAGCTGCCGGGGGTGTTGACGAGGATCATCAACGCGATGGTGAGTCCGCGCAGGATGTCGAGGGAGAGGAGGCGCTGGGTGGGGGCGGTGGGCGTCATGCGGGAAAAGTACGCGCGCGGCTCGTACCGGCAATGTTCTCACTCGCAGTACCCGTACACCCCCACCTCCAACTCCGTCTCGCCACTCGCTAGCCTCACCGTCTCGAAAGCCAGGTCTACCGGCTGCCCGCCGATCATCAATACCTGCCCGTCCTTCAAGTCGACCCGGAACTCCCCGGCCATCCCCGGCGGCAACGCAATCGTGTAGACGCCACCGTTATTGGTTTTGCGGTAACGCGCCTCGATCTCGCCGCGGATGGTCGGGACCGTGACGTCGCCCGCCTCCACATCTCCTAATCGCGGATATATACTCGCGACGCCGAACCCAGGCGTCTGCGGACGGATGCCCCAGAGCTCACGTTGGATGATATACGACGGCGGATGTCCGTCTGACAAAACAGCCTTAGCGGCAAAGCTATCGACGTAGGCGCTATCCAATGAACGCACGTGTGAAGCCCGTCTAAACTCGGCGGCGAGCGCGTCGAACTCGAGTGCGTCTCCGGGTTTGGCGACTATCGAGGCGAAGCCAGACATCACCCGCAATCCATGATCGTAGAGCACATCGACGGCGGTTGTACCGGAGAGTAGGTCGTCTCGGTGCGGCCCTGAACGAAGCTCGGTCAATGCCACTTTAAGTGATGTATAATAACGCTGGATCAGCCCGGGATTGCCGGTATGTCGGTAGTCGACATCGATCATTAATGCCAATTGCAATCGCTGCGCTATCGAAGCCGGTGGGTTCGCCATCAGGCGATCGATCTGCTGGCGCACCGAGGCGTAGTCACCCCCGGTGGCGTAGTGGTCGAGTTGCTCGGCGTAAGTGTACACGGAGGCAGGCGACGGGTCGCGGAGCGGAACCTCTTCGGCGATCCGGAATCGCCGCGGCTCGCTGTACGTCGATAGCCGGTTGACCTCGTCGTAGAAGCGCACACGCCAGTGGTACGTCTCGCCGGCGCTCAAATTTGGACCTGCGTAAACCGCCTGCATGTCCCGACTCGGCACGCGACCGCTGTCCCAGACATCGCCGACGTGTTGTTCGCTCAATGCTTCCGATGAGCTCACGATGATCTGGTAGGCGAGCTGTGATTTAACGCCTTTCGGCAAAACCCAGTTTAGGTCTGGAGTGCGATTGGAGGTGGCGATCGATTTAGTGCCTTTTACGAAATCAACCATTAAGCCGGTAGGTCCCGCGGAATAGCGATCTGAGTACCGTAGGATCTGCCGATCGAGGCCGGCCCGCATCACGCTCAGCTTCCCTCGGAACTTCTGCTCCTTGGCTAAATTACGCGTCTCCCGCGGATCGCTACGTAAGTCGTAGAGCTCCTCGTCGCGCGCGTCGTTTACGTACCGAAAGTATTTGTAGTCGGCAGTCCGGATACCTTCGCTCGGCGGAATCTTATCAAACTCCCACAGGTGCTCGATCAGCGCCGTATCGCGGCCGATAGAACTCGTCTTCGCCTGGACGAGCGGTAGGAGGCTCGTGCCCTGGTAAGTGTTCGGCTGCGGCAACCCCGCGAGGTCGAGTAAGGTGGCGGGCACGTCCACGTTATTGGCGAGCACATCAGAGTCCTGGTGCTTCGGCGAGCGCGGGTCGTAGACGATCAGCGGTACGCGCACCGAGTTGTCGTACATGAGCCACTTGCCGGCCAGCTGGCGCTCCCCCAGGAAGTAGCCATTGTCACCCATGATCACGAAGACGGTGTTGTCGGCCAAACCCCGCTCTTCGAGTTTTGCGCGCAGGCGCCCAATCTCCGCGTCGACCTCGCTGAGCATCCGGAGGTAGCCCTTCACCGAGTGCTGGTACTTCTCGGGCGTGTCGAAGCGCCAGTGCCACCGTTCGCGGTTGAGCCCAGCTTTGACGCCTTTCGGCAAAACATCGAAGTAGCGGTCCTCTTGGAGCGCGGGCGGTGGCACGATGGTGTTGGCGAGCAGGGCATCGCTCTCGGGCTGCCAGAAGTACTGCTCCGGGGCATTGTCGTGAGCGTGTGGTGCGCTGAAGCTCAACTGCAGGCAAAACGGCTGCTCGGGGCTCGCGCGCGTCGATGAAGTCTAGGCCCTGCTGCCCGGTATAGCGTGTGAGGTGGACCGTATCGCCGTCGAGGGTTTTGTAGAAATACCCCCGCCGATCCGGGTAGGCCCCGTTGCGATCGTAGGTCTCGTACTCGTCGAATAGCAAGTCCTCGCGATCGTACTTCACGCCGTACTTCCCGTAGAACCCGACGCGGTAGCCGGCCTCCCGCAGGAGCCGCGGGTAAGCATTCGCCATGTACTCCTCGCGGAGCTGCCCGGCGGAGAAGTTGAAGCGGTGCGTCCGCTCGTAGGTCCCGCTCAGGATACTCGCCCGGGACGCCGCGCAGATCGGCGTCGACGACATCGCGTGCGAGAAGTATGTCCCCTGGCGCGCGAGGCGGTCCATCTCCGGGGTGTGCGCGAGTTGATTCCCGGCGTACCCGAGGGCGTCGAATCGCTGATCGTCGGTGAGGACGAAGACGATGTTGGGGCGGGGCTGAGGCGCGGGGGCTTGGGCGTGGGCGTGAGACCCGGCAAGCGCGAGCGCGAGGAGGGCAAAATTTCGTTTCACACCCCTATAGGTTCGATGCGCTCTAGCTCATTTCGCTCCTTTTCGAGCGCTTCGTAAAGGTCAACGCGCTGCTGAAGGCCGAGCCAAAACTCCACGCTCGTCTGGAAATACTTTCCGAGCCGCAGTGCGGTCGACGGCGTTACGCGCCGCTGTCCACGGACCACTTCGTTGAGTCGCTGGTACGGGACCCCGATGCTCCGGGCCACCTGTTGCTGCGTGATGCCGTGCGGACGGATGAAGTCCTCGAGTAAGATTTCGCCTGGGTGAACCGGCGGTCGGTATTTGGGGAGGCGGAAGGTTTGCATGAGCATTTAAATTAATGGTAATCAACGATCTCTACGGCGGTTGGGCCCTCCTCGGCCCAGGTAAAACAGATGCGGTACTGATCATCGATCCGCACGGAGTGCTGTCCCTCG
Organism: Lewinellaceae bacterium; assembly: GCA_963837005.1. GTDB lineage: Bacteria > Bacteroidota > Bacteroidia > Chitinophagales > Saprospiraceae > CALDTK01. The sequence goes on along the minus strand of CAWIMC010000013.1, from coordinate 476,894 downwards.
CGATCGCCTTTCAGTAGCTCGAGCCGATTGCCCGGTGGAGCTCTCAGGTCGTCGATCTTCACGGCGGCATCGAGCTGCGCGAGCTTCCTGTGAGCGATGCGCCAAAGTTGTGTCGGAAGTAGCTGCCGAGCTTTTTTCGAAGTTTCGCCGTCGAAGACGTGCTCGGTAGCGTCATTCGCGAAGCTCTGCAGCATCTGACGAATATAGCATGAGTAACGTGCTATGCCGTTGGTATGTTTCTTCGGCGGACATCATTGCCGTTTAGTCCCTACCAGCGCAGCAGTACAATCGTCTTTAGCGCCGCAGGCCCCGCGCCGCAGGCAAGCCGCCGGAGGCCCCGCGCCGTAGGCTTTTCTTTGCCCCCATGCCCGACACCGACCTCCGCACTTTCATCCACGCCCTCCCAAAGGCCGAACTCCACCTCCACGTCGAGGGGACCTTCGAGCCCGAACTCATGTTCGCGATCGCGGAGCGCAATGGCCTCAAGTTGCCTTACGCCGATGTCGACGCCCTCAAGGCAGCGTACAGATTCAACAACCTCCAGGAGTTCCTCGACCTCTACTACGCCGGGGCATCCGTGCTCCTCACGGCCGAGGACTTCTACGACCTCACCCGGGCCTACCTCTCGCGCGTGGCCGCCGAGAACGTGCAGCACGTCGAGCTGATGTTCGACCCGCAGACCCACACCGAGCGCGGGGTGAGATTTGGGACGGTGGTCGACGGCATCACCTCCGCCCTGCGCGAGGCGGAGCGCCAGTACGGGATGTCTACGCAACTCATCCTCTCTTTCCTGCGGCACCTCTCTGAAGCTGACGCCTTCGCGACTTTGAAAGAGGCGGAGGGCTTTCGCCAAAACTTCGTCGGCGTCGGTCTCGACTCTTCGGAGGTGGGTAACCCGCCGAGCAAGTTCCAGCGCGTTTTTGCGGAAGCTAAACGGCAGGGATACAGACTCACGGCCCACGCGGGCGAGGAAGGTCCGGCGAGCTACATCCGGGAGGCGCTCGACCTCTTGCACGTCGAGCGCATCGACCACGGCAACCGCTGCCTGGACGACGACGCGCTGGTGGATAGGCTCGTCGATGAGCAGATCCCGCTCACGCTCTGCCCGCTGTCCAACGTAGCCTTAAAAGTGGTACCGAGCCTGGAGGGCTACCCGATCCAGGAGATGCTCGACCGCGGGTTGCTGGTCACGATCCACTCCGATGACCCGGCCTACTTCGGGGGCTACTTGACGGACAACTACGTGGCCCTGGCGGAGGCGACCGGGGTCGGCGAGGCGGGACTGGCGCAGTTGGCGAAGAATAGTTTGGCGGCTAGCTGGCGGTGAGGGCGATCCGTCTCCGGTGCTGGGACATGGCTTGGACGATTCCTCCCGGTACTCTAGACGATTTCACTCCTCGCCGAAATTCAGCTCCCGACCACGTCCCCGTAGCTTGCCCAACGCATGCTCCGACCTAGACTCCACGCCCTAGCCCTACTCCTCGCAGGTGCTTTCCTGGCCTGCCAATCCCCCGCGACCACCAACCTCCTCCAGTCTGCCAACCCTAAGAAGGTGACGGTGACCATCGGCGACCTTACCGTTCCCATTGCCATGGGCGCGGTCCTTGATTCGGCCACGCGCTATTTGTCCCAGCCGCCCGTCCCCATCACCGCGACGACCAGCCCACGGTCTGTCGGCGGCACGCACGACTTCTACTCCGAGGGGGACTACTGGTGGCCCGATCCGGCTTCGCCCGACAGCCCCTACGTGCGCCGCGACGGACTCACCAACCCCGCCAACTTCAACGACCACCGCAACGCCATGCGCAACCTCGCGCGCTGGACGGCGGCCCTGGTGGCGGCCTACGAGTTGACCGGCGACGAGCGCTACGCGGCACACGCCGTCAACCACCTACAGGCCTTCTTCCTCGACGAGGCTACCCGCATGAATCCTAACCTGCTCTACGCCCAGGCCATCAAAGGGCGCTTTACCGGGCGCGGGATCGGGATCATCGACACGATCCACCTCATCGAGGTCTGCCGCGCCATCGAGCGACTTACGGCACTCGGTTACCTCGACGACGAGAGCGAGCGCCCGTACCGCGACTGGTTCGACGCCTACGCCACCTGGCTCACGACGCACCCCTACGGCACCGACGAGCGCGACCACGGCAACAACCACAGCACCTGGTGGGCCGCGCAAGTAGCCGCTTTCGCAAAACTCGCCGAACGCGAAGACCTCCTCGCCCTTACCCGTGATCGTTTCCGCACCCTCATGGCCGAGCAACTCGACAGCACCGGCGGCTTCCCGGACGAACTCGGGCGCACGAAGCCCTACAGCTACAGCCTCTTCAACCTCGAGGGGTACAGTGCGCTGGCCGAGATTGCCTCCACGCCGACTGAGGAGCTGTGGCGCTACCACGGACCGAACGGGGGCCTGCGCGAGGCCTGGGACTTCATGCTGCCCTACATTCAGGATAAGTCTACGTGGCCCTACCTGCCCGACGTGCAGCACTACGACGAGGTCCCGATCGCGCAGGCGGGACTCCTGTTCGCCGCCGAGGCCTACGCCGACACGAGCTACCTCGGCACGTGGAGCCGCCTACCGGACGCACGCCTCTCCGAGGAAGTAGATAGGACGTACCCCCTGCGACAGATCGTGCTCTGGTTGTCATCCGCTACGCGGTAGCGCCGCCGATGAGCACTTACCTTGGCGTAAGCTCTTAGCCTCTCGAAATCCGGTCTTTTGATTCCTCATCTACAGTTTTGGCGAAAGCCGCCTACAATAAGGCCAGCGCTGACCCATCCGTCGGTGAGCTATACTGCGTACGCACTGCTCCTTGCACTGGCTTGGTCGTTGCTCGGCGGCGCGGCTGCGGCTCTCGCCCAAAACGACGCCACCTTCCGCCACCTCGGCAAGCGCGATGGCCTCTCGCAGGGCTCGGTCTTCTCGATCGCGCAGGACGGTGCGGGTTTTATGTGGTTCGGGACCCGTGACGGGCTCAACCGCTACGACGGGCACGACATGGAGGTCTTCCGCTCGGCCGACTCCTCTAATCTGGGGCCGATCGGGGACGACATCCGGGCGCTGGTATACGACAGTCTCGGGGCGCGACTCTGGGTCGGGACCACCTCCGGGTTGAGCGTCTACCATTCGCTCACCGGGCGCTTCGAGCACTTTGCTACGTCGGGCCTCGGGCGCCGCGTCGTGCGGACGATCTACCCGGAGCCCGACGGCAAACTTTGGATCGGCACGGCCGTCGGCCTATACCAGTACGATCGCACGGGCGGTGAACTAAAGGCTGTCCCTGTCGCGGATCTTACGGGCGACTACGCCGACGTCAATGCCGTACTCCGCGACCGGCGCGGGCGACTCTGGCTCGGGACCGAGGGCGGATTGGTCGAGTTGCGCCAGGAGGCTACCCAAATGCGGGCCGTCCCCTACGAGCGACTCGAGGCCCTGCTCGGGGACTTTAAGCGGACGCCCGTGCGTGCGTTGTACCAAGATCCGCGAGGCCTACTCTACGTCGCCACTTTCAAAAATGGGGTCTTCCGCTTCGACCCGGACCAGCCCGACGGGCCAGTCGCCAACTACTCCGAACAGGCTACTGATCCCAATCTGCGTATCGGCAACGACAACGTCCGCGCCCTGGCCGCCGACGATCGCGGCGGACTCTGGATGGCCACGTTTACGGGCCTCGACCGCCTCGACCTCGTGAGTGGAGCCCTGCAGCACTTCCGCCACACGGGCCTGCGCAACGATGAGCTCAGCGACGGCTCCATCCGCTCGCTCTACGTCGATGCGCGCGGCGGGCTCTGGGCCGGGACCTACTACGGCGGCGTCAATCACCTCGACCAGCGCTACGCGCGCTTCCGCAACTACGTGCACCTCCCGCAGACCAATTCCCTGGCAGCCAATGTCGTGAGTTCTTTCGCGGAGGACGGGCGGGGCAACCTCTACGTCGGGACCGAGGGCGGCGGTTTGGATCGCCTCGACCTCGCCACCGAGCAGTTTAGCAATTACGCCTTCGCTCCCAGTAATCCCGGGGGGCTCAGCGGCTCCAACGTGAAGGATGTCCTCGTGGACGGCGACCGGGTCTGGGTCGGGACCTTCAACGCAGGTCTAAACTTGCTCGATCCCGCCACCGGTAAGGCACGCCACTTCCGTGCCGCCGACCCCGGCCAGCGCCTGAGTCACGACAACGTTTACACCCTGCTCAAGCGCGGGGACGATCTCTGGATCGGGACCTACGGCGGGGGTATCGACGTGCTCAACGTGCCGACGGGCAATTTCAATCACTACCAAAGCAAGCCCAACGAGCCGCGTAGTCTCGGCAGCAACATGGTGCGCGTCCTCCACGAGGATCCCCGCGGCAAGCTGTGGGTCGGCACCGACGATGGCCTGAGCCGCATCACCACCGATGCCGACGGGCGCCCGGCGGCCTTTGACCTGGTGCTCCCGCGCACGACGGTCTACTGTCTCTACAGCACGGCCGACGGCCAGATCTGGGTCGGGACCCAGGGCCAGGGCCTGATCCGCTACAGCGTCGATTCGGACGAGAAGACGCGTTTCCGCAAAACCGATGGTCTGTCGGGCAACACGGTCTTCGGGATCCTACCGGACGAGCGCGGCAGGCTGTGGATCAGCACCAACGAGGGCCTCTCGCGCTACGACCCGACCACGAATCAGTTCGCCAACTTCGATCACGACGCCGGGCTCCAGACGCGCGAGTTCAACTTTGGTGCTTACCACCGGATGGCTACCGGGGAGCTGCTCTTCGGCGGGATCGACGGCTTCACGCGCTTTTCCCCGAAGGCGATCGTGCCGAATGAGACCGTGCCGCCGGTAGTGTTTACGGCGCTTTCGCAAAACGGCCGGCCCCTGACCGCTGATGCCCGCGGCGAACTAGGTAGCAGCGCTAATCAACTCACCAACCTTACCTTCGACTACGGCACGGCCAACTTCTCGGTAGGCTTTACAGCGCTGGATTACTACAGTCCGGAGTCGAACTTGTACCGCTACAAGCTCGACGGCATTGATCAGGAGTGGACCGAGGGCTTTGGGAAGGGCATGGCGACGTATACGCTCCAGCGCGAGGGCACGTACCTATTGCGCGTCCAGGGCGCGAACGCCGACGGGCGCTACAACCCGACCGAACGCCAACTCACCATCACGGTGTTGCCGCCCTGGTACAGAACTGTTTGGGCCTATCTGCTCTACGCGCTGCTATTGCTCGGCGCGGGCTTTGCGGTGTATCGCTACCTGGTGCTGCGGCAGAGTCTCCACCGTGAGCACCTCGCCCGCGAGCGTGACGAGGAGTTGCACCGCGGGAAGCTGGCCTTCTTCACCAACATTACGCATGAGTTCCGCACGCCTTTGACGCTGATTGTGGGGCCGCTGGCTGATTTGCGCAAGCGCATGCCGCAGACTCCGGAGTTGATCGACCGCGTCGAGAACATCGACCGCAACGCTCGGCGTTTGCTCGACCTCGTCAACCGCGTGCTCACCTTCCGCAAAGTGGCCTCGCGCCACGGTGGATTGCACGCGCGCCAACTCGACCTGGTGGCCTTCGTGCGTCTCGCCACTATGGCGTTCCGGCAGGCGGCCGATCACCAGGGCGTCGAGCTAGACTTCACGTCCACCGTTCCCGAGCTTACGGCCTGGGCCGACCCCGAGAAGATCGAGATCATCGTCTCGAATCTGCTCAACAACGCGCTTAAGTTCACACCGGAGGGCGGCCAGATCACGGTCGAGGTTTCGGCTGTGCACGGTGATATTTTGATGCGGGTCGTGGACACCGGTCGGGGTATTCCCGCGGCGCTCAAGGAGCAGGTGTTCGAACGGTTTTACGGAAGTGAAACCACCTCCACGCACGTCGGCACGGGCATTGGTCTGGCCTTTACCCGGGAGCTGGTAGAGCTACACGGCGGTCGGATCGAGTTGACGGACACGCCCGGCGGCGGGGCTACGTTCACGGTGCGCCTGCCGCTGGAGGACGTTGCCAAGGGCAAGCGTTCGGTGCTTTTGCCCGATCCTCACGTGGCCGATGAGCTACTGGCCGATCCGGTGGCCTACGGCGAGGATATGGTCGAACTCGCGAGCCAGGTCGGTCTGGATGTCGGCGGTGACCCGCGCCAGCGCCTGCTGATCGTGGAGGACAACGAGGAAGTGAGCGAGTACCTGGCGACGGTGTTCGAGGATGATTACCAGCTGGCTTTCGCCAAAACCGGCATCGAGGGTATCGCCGCCGCCAACGGTCCAAACCCACCCCACATTATCGTGAGCGACGTGATGATGCCGGAGATGGACGGGCTGGAAATGTGCCAGGCGTTGAAACTCGACCTCGCCACGAGCCACATCCCCGTGCTCCTCCTCACCGCCCGCAGCGGGGAAGCCGCGCGTCTCGAAGGCCTGCGCACCGGTGCCGACGACTACCTCGCCAAACCCTTCCAACCAGAGGAGATCAGGCTGCGGGTGAGGAATGTTTTGCGGACACGCGAACGAGCGAAAGCGCTCTTTACAAAGGTCATCAAAGTAGAGCCGAGTCGCATCAGTACGACCTCACCCGACGAGCAGTTCCTGGTCGACGCCCTCGCCGCCGTGGAGCGCAACCTCGACGATGTCAACTTCGGCGTCGTGCACCTGGCGCGGGAGTTGAATGTGAGTCGCGCGCTGCTCTTTACCAAGATGCGCGCGCTGACCAATCAGACGCCGGGCAGCTTTATTAAGCACATCCGGTTAAAGCAGGCCACGCAGCTATTGATCGAGAATAATTTGAACGTCTCCGAGGTAGCTTATACAGTAGGCTTCCGGGACCCGAAGTATTTCAATAAGTGCTTTCGGGAGGAGTTTGGGGTGCCGCCTTCTAAGTATAAGGAGAGGGTGGTGCCTAGCGGCACAGAGGGATAGAACGCAATGGGCGCGATGGACCGCGACCGGTTCGCAAAGAGGAGGACGCTGCCGTCCGGACGTGACGCATGAGCCACGAACGCACGGCTCTTCGCGTCCCATTGCGAAACCTTGCGCCTATTGCGTTCCATCTACTAGCAGCGCAGCTGCGCTCTACTTCAACCTCAGCACCTCACTCCCCGCCAACAAAAAGGCTCCGGTGCCAAAATTCTGGTAGCTCTCCGCCGAGGCCGGCTTCGGATCGTATCCGATGTTCTGTACCCAACCTACCATCCCATCGTCTTGCTGGACGGCGCGTAGGGCGGACCAGCCTTTGGTGACTACAGGCAAGTAGTCCTTCTTGGACAGTAAACCATTGTTAATGCCCCAGGCAATCGCAAATACGTAAAAGCCGGAGCCGCTGGACTCGCCGTGGTTATAGTTCTCCGGCGCGAGCAGGGACGTGCGCCAAAGGCCGTCGGCGTCCTGGAGTTCTTTGATGCGCCCGGACATTTCCTTGTAGAGATCGACGAAGAAGGGGCGGTGCTGGTAGTCTTTGGGCATCTCGTCGAGGATGAGCGCGAGGCCGCCCAGCACCCAGCCGTTGCCCCGCGACCAGAACACTTTCTTGCCGTTGGACTCCATCACATCCTCCGGGCTCCCGGTCCACACGAAGCGCGTGTCGCGGGCGAAGAGGCGCTCTTCTTTGTCGTAAAGGAGATTGTAGGTCTCCATATAGTAGCGGTACATCTCGTCGAGGTACTTCTCGTCCTTGGTGATGGCGGCGTACTCGACCAGCACGGGTGGCGCCATGAAGAGGGCGTCGCACCACCACCAGAGGATTTCCTCCTTGACGGTCTTATCGCCCTGCTTCCACGCGTGGTCCTTGTAGAGGTGGTCGGCGATCCAAGTTTTGGTAGGCGCCATATCTACGACGTTCGGCTTTTGCTCGTCGAGGTACAGGTAGGCGTAAGAGATGGCGATGTCGTCGGCGTGGTTGTAGCGCTCCCAGGTGGCCCAGTCGTATTTGCGTCCCATGTCCTCGATGCCCTGGAGGTAGGCGGGGTTGTTAGTGGCCTTGTGGGCGCGGGCTACGCCGGTGTAGAAAGCGCCGTTAGTCCAGTCGGTCGGCTTCTCGGTCTGCATGGGGTGGGCTTCTTGCCACTGGAAGGCCTTCAGCATGGCGGCCTTGGTCTCGGCGGGGGAGGCGGTGAGGGCGGTATTTGTCTTGGGGGAGCAGGCGGCGACGGCGCCGGCGAAGCAGGAGAGCAGTAGAAGGGTTCGGATCATCGGGTTAAGCTTATGGTATGACGGGCGGTCTAAGTAAATTGATATCCTCTAAGGGGCAACGCTGACGTTGGGATATTTGAATGATTGCGCCCGCTACTTTAGATTTTACAACTAACAAGCTGCATTCTCGCGACCCGAAAAAGCAACGGCGTTCGGTTGCCTGGGCTTCAGCCCGGACCTGCGAGCGGAGCGAGTGATTAGGTGGCACTCGTAGTCCCTCAACCCTTTCCGCGCGGGCGTCCCGCCCGCGCCGTGTCCGGGCTAAAGCCCGGGCAACAGAATAGGTGGCACTCGTAGTCCCTCAACCCTTTCCGCGCGGGCGTCCCGCCCGCGCCGTGTCCGGGCTAAAGCCCGGGCAACCGAATAGGTGGCACTCGTAGTCCCTCAACCCTTTCCGCGCGGGCGTCCCGCCCGCGCCGTGTCCGGGCTAAAGCCCGGGCAACCGAATAGGTGGCACTCGTAGTCCCTCAACCCTTTCCGCGCGGGCGTCCCGCCCGCGCCGTGTCCGGGCTAAAGCCCGGGCAACCGAATAGGTAGGCTTCCGACCGCGGACATTACCTCACCCCCGCTTGCCGATATCTAGCCCGTGACTCCAGGTCCCGAAGTGCTCCCGCCACTCTTTGACGAGACCTGCTTTCACGGCATTCAGTAAGACGTAGTCGTAGGCGTACTCGTAATGCAGCGTCGAGCGGATGTAGCGGTCGTAGTAGCCCGGCATCCAAAGCGTGCCTTTGCGACCGAGCACTTGATTCGCGGCGTGACTACATCCGCCCTTGATTCGGCCGACGAGTGTGTCTAGCGGTACCGCCGGCTGGGACCAGCCGCCGTCGTCGAGTTCCACGAGTTGTGGGAGGAGGTCGAGCATGAAGTGCAGATGGTTGCTCATGATCGCGACGCAGTGCAGGGTGTACAAAATACCGTTGAACTTCAGCAAGTAGTCCTTGATCACCTGCGCCGCTTTCGGGTCGCGGAAAGGGTGCGTTTGATTGTCTTTTCTCGCGAGTAGACTTTCGAGTTCGTGTTCGAACGCCATCCTCGCCTCGGTTTTCCGGCGGGGTTTGTCGGGTAGGCTGTCCCCGTCGATGTCGAGCAGGGTGCTATCGCGCCGGTGCTTATACTCGTCGATGACGGGGTAGGGCACCGCGTCGTGCGCTAGGATCGTAATTGAGTAGACTGTCTGGTGTGCCTGGAAGTGGGGTTGTTTATTTCGGTAGAACTCCCGCATGTCGGGAAAGTACGGCGGGGGGATTAAACTTTATAACTGGTCGAGCTCGGTGGCCTTCGGTTGCCCGGGCTTCAGCCCGGACACGTAGGCGGAGCCGACCTTAACCTTAGGACACCCGATAGAAGCCGCCCCCACTGGACTCCGCCCCCGCTCACCGCCCGGCTCGCTCTGCTCGTTGGTCCGGGCTGAAGCCCGGGCAACCGAACAGTTAGGTCTGGACCCGCTCAGGGTCTGGCTCGCTTCGCTCGTTGGTCCGGGCTGAAGCCCGGGCAACCGAACCGCAAGGCCTGGACCCTTCGTCTTCGACGGTGGACTTGCGCGACTCTACAGCGCCTCAAAAACGTCGGCCCCGCGTCCATTCCCTTGCCAAAGCCCCACCTCTGCGACCGTCTGGACGTTTGACCCCTATTGTCTGGACGAACGCTGGAATCAGTCAGCATAATTTTGATCGGTCAACGGGAGCTTCGCTTGGGCGATACTTGCGGCCTCCGTTGTCCGACCAAATTATCGACCGAATCCGCATGGCCAATCGTTTACTCAACCTCTTCCTCCTCGTCGTCGGCCTGAGTGGTATGACGGTGGTCGGTTTTGCCCAGACGGGCGCCATCACCGGTACCGTGTACGATAGCGATGGTAAGGAGACCCTACCGGGCGCCAACATCTACCAGGAGAGCAACCCCTCCGCCGGTACGGTGACAGATATCGACGGGCAGTTCATTTTGACGAAAGTGCCCGTGGGCACGCAGATCATCACCGTGAGCTACGCCGGATTCGAGACGCAGCTCGTCGAGGTGACGGTGGTCCAGGATGTCCCCGCCGAAATAGATATCACGCTGGCTCCAGCCGCCATCATGGGCGACGTCGTGGTCATCACGGGGCAGGCGCTCGGGCAGGCCAAGGCCATCAACCAGCAACTCAACTCGGATGGTATCGCCAACTTTGTGTCGGCTGATAAGATGAAGGAGCTCCCCGACGTCAACGCCGCCGAGGCCATCTCGCGCCTCCCGGGCGTGGCCATCAACCGCTCCGGCGGGGAGGGCTCGAAGGTAGTGGTGCGGGGATTGGATCCGAAGTTCACGGCCATCTCTATTAACGGCGTGCGCTTGCCGGCGACCTCCGGCACGGACCGTTCAGTGGACTTGTCGCTGATCTCGCCGGAGTTATTGTCGGGAATTGAGCTTTTCAAGAGCCCAACCCCAGACATGGACGGGGATGCGCTGGGCGGGTCGATCAACCTCAACGTGATCAAGGCTCCTAAGGAGCGGAAGGCTCGCGTCAAAGCGCTGGGCGGTTACAACGGCTTGGCCGAGACCTGGAGCGACTACAAATTCTCGGGCTCGTACTCTCAGCGGCTCTTCGACGGTAAGGTAGGCATCTCCCTCAACGGCAACGCCGAGCGCTTCAATCGAAGCGGCGAGGTAACCCAGCTCGGGTGGAGGGACAATGACACGGCAATCATCGTTGGCAGTAATCCCGTCATCCGTGACCAGCTCGGTACCCGTCTCACTTATAATGCCCGCCGTGAAGCGCGTACGCGCCAAAACGGAAGCGTCGGGATCGACTTCAACCTCGGAGACCGCACTGAGTCAACCCTCCTAGGAATTTACTCTCGGACAGGCCGGGACCAGTTTAATCAAGCTGAGCGCTACGATGTCGATAACGGCCGTCTCGTCTTCCAACCGAACATCCGTGAGACCTCGATCCAACTGTTCAGTGGATCGATCTCTACTCGTCATGCGTTCGATGCCTTCAAGGTGGAGTGGGGGGCGGCGTACTCCAATATCCTCGGTGAGACACCGTACGACCTCGAGCTCGAATTTTTTCAAGATCCCATAGCCTTCAAACGGAGTGTGTTCCAGTACGAGAACGTTATACGTCCTCAAGATTTCGATAACTTCGTACAGCGAGATTCGACGGCAGAGTACCTGCAGCGCGGATACATTAACAACTCCTCAAACACGGAGGGAATTACTTCGGCATTTGCGGATGTGTCGGTGCCGCTGAAGCTTCCGGGCAACATAACTGCCATACTTAAGGTGGGCGGTAAGGTCCGCCTCTCGCAGCGGGTGCGTAGCGTCGACGAGTTTACCAACGAGTTCGGATTATACCTGACGGACAACAGTCGATTCGCCGAACTCGGAACCCTTCCCGCGGTTGGGGCGGACCGTTCGGGGAGCCGTTATTTCTCGTCTCACAATTTCACGACTTCGGCCGCCACGCCGTACAAGCGGCTCGATGACAGCGACACGAGGCTGCTAAACACCTTCGACGAAAATCGCCTACGTCGCTTTCGCTCGCTGTACGGCGATACCGACCTCTTCGAGAAGAGTCAATACAGCGACGTCGGCGACTACTCCCTCGACGAGAATGTGTACGCCTACTACGGAATGGTTAAGATTAAGGTTGGCGCGAAGCTTACGCTCATCCCTGGTGTCCGCGTCGAGATGAGCGACAACACCTACACGGGGATCTACGCCGACCTGGAGGGCTTTCTCGGGCGTGGCGAACTGATCACCGAGGTTGTCGACCGTGATTACACCAACGTCCTCCCGCACCTCCACCTAAAGTACCAGCTAACGGACTGGTTCGACATCCGGGCTTCCTACTCGACGACGCTCGCGCGGCCGGACTTCAACTACGTGGTCCCGTCTACCCTCGTCTCAAGGGGTGGTGATCAAACCACCGTCGACCAGGGAAACCCTCAACTCGAGGCAAGTGTATCTGAAAATCTCGACCTCTACCTCACGGCTTTCAAGGGCGAGTATGGACTCTTTTCCATTGGCGCTTTTCGCAAGAATATTTCTGATGCCTTTTACCCGTTCGTCATCGGACTGAGTGACTCCAATCTCGTCCGACAATACGGCTTCCCTGAGCGAGGATTCAACGATGCTCGTCTCGATACTTATTCTAATTCTCCCGATTCTTACGTGGAGGGTATTGAGTTCGACTTACAGTCTAACCTGAACTTCCTGCCGAAGCCACTCAACGGTTTGGTAGCTAACGTCAATTTGTCGCTATTCCGATCCGAGACAACGGTTAATGGTTTTACGACGCGGCTCGAGAACAGAAGCACTAACCCCCGGCGGCCTCGCTTCGTGACGGTGGTTGAACCAGTGCAAAGCAGGGTAAGCCTTCTGGGTCAAGCTTCGACGGTCTTCAACGCAAGCCTCGGGTATGACCTCGGTAAGATCTCTGCCCGTGTATCCTCTTCTTATCAGGGTAACAAGATCACGAACTATGAGGCGGATCTTACTGCGGACCGAAATGACTTCGACGACGGCTTTTGGCGATTCGATGTAGCGTTAAAGTACAAGGCTACGCCAGCGCTGGACATTATGATCAACCTTAATAACCTGTCTAACCAACAAGACAGAGACTTCTTCCGCGACCCGCGCTTCGTAACCCAGGTCGAGACCTACGGAGCGACCGCCACTTTCGGCGCACAGTACACCTTCTTTAAGTAACCTACCGTTGACCAGTCGGTCGACGTCATCCTACACGCAAACCTTCATCTACTAATAACTTTCAAATGACCAGATTATACACCTCATTAGTTGCCTGCCTGTGCTTGGTATGCGCTACGATGTCCAACGCACAAAATGTCGTCACCGTCCCGGCTAATCTTGACGGCGTGGCTGGATCCGATTTTACCTACCTCAACAACTTCGTCAACCGAACCCTGGGTGCGACCCCGGACACCAACGCTACTTATCGCTTCGCTCTCGAGGCCGGTGGCGTCTACTTTTGGGTCTCGCGCGAGACCTGGGCCTTCGACATCGAATTCTCCTCGATCGGTAACTCCATGACCATGGGCCGCCCGTTCCTCGGGCGCCTACGCGTCGGCGGCGGTGACCCCTCCGACATGTACCGTGGTACCGGATCGATCTCCTTCGACGGACTCGAAATAGAACTCGGCGAAGAAGGGACCGCCGGTGCCCGCTATGAGTTCGTCTCCATCCGCCCACAAGGCAAGGACTATTCCGTCAACTTCAACGACTGCGTCCTCTACAAGACGACCGCCGGATTGGCGCGTTGCGAAGGTCCCGGCGCCAGCGCCAAGGTGACCAACTGCCACATTTACGACATCGGCGACTACGGTCTCCTCCAGGGTAATGGCCGCATCATCGACATCCGCAACATCGTCGTGGACTCGATCATCATCAAGAACAACTACATCCACAACATCCTCGATCGCATCTACATCGGCCTGCGGCAGACCTCTGCCAACTACGTCGAGATATCCAGCAACACGGTCTTCAATCACGTCGGGCGCCACGGGCTCATCCAACTGAAGAACACCAAGGTTTCGAAGATCAACAACAACCTCTTCATCAACCCCGGCGTCATGGGCAGCAGTCCCCGCCGCGCCGATGAGCAGATCAACTTCAAGAACGAGCGGATCTACAACTTCACCCTCGACACCATCGTGTCTGGGGCAAGTGCGGAGATGCGCAACAACAACGTGTTCTACACGCAGGACGTGCTCGATTTCTACAACAGCATCGACTCCGTCAGCAAGCCCTTCAGCATCTCCCCGACGCTCGTCCAACTCCTCGGCGACACTAGCAATGCTATCTTTCGTGACCCAGTTACCCTAGCCAACGTGCCCGGCCAAAAGCAAATCATCGACTACGCTCGCGATACCTACACCCGTCCCGGCGGAACAGATCTCACGAGCATCATCGTCGAGGACATCTCGCTCGCCGGTACCGAGTACGACCGTGGCTACCTCTTCGATTTCTCGAAGTTCGACCCTTGCTACAGCCCGACATCACGTTCGGCCACGGCGGCCAACGGCGCTGCCGTCGGCGCGACCTGGCTCTGTGACGACCTAGTCAATTCGATCCGTTCGGCCGAGGGCTACAACTCCAACATTCAGTTGAGCATCGCCCCTAACCCAGCTGCGGCGGTTACCAACTTTAAGTTCCTCCTCACTGAGGACAGCAAGGTGAGCATCAACGTCCTCGACGTTAGCGGTCGCACCAACGTCAATGCATTCGACGGCTTCCTCACCACCGGTTCACAAAATATCGAGTGGACGGGCGCCAACAACCTTGCCGCCGGGCTCTACCTCGTGCAGATCTCGACCAACCAAGGTCGCATGATCAAGAAGATGACCGTCCAGTAAGGCACGACCAACCCAGGCCACCGGCTCAGCTCCTATCGCGAGGTGTCAGGCCGGTGGCCTTTTTATTCCTTTATTCTTTAGTCCTAACTCGTGCTGCGCATGGTCCGCTCAACATCGACGTGTCCATTATTACATTCGCCTCATAGGCAGGTGTCGCAGCTATTAGTATTCCTATTTATTCTATGCGCTAGTGATGTCGTTTGGTGCCAAACAAACAACCCATGGCGCAAAGCGATCAACTTCAATAGCGGTTGGCGGTATGAACAAAATAATGCTGCTGGTTTAGATGATTTAAAAGCTTCCGCCAAAACCTGGCAAGCCGTCTCCCTCCCCCACACCTGGAATCAATTCGACGCTGTCGATGCAACACCGGGCTACCGCCGCGACGCCGGTTGGTATAAAAAAGCTTTAGGCCTTTCGGCAAAACCCGCGGCGGACAAGCGATTGCTTCTCTACTTCGAGGGCGCTAACATGACCAGCGAGGTTTACGTCAACGGCAAACGCGCCGGTGGGCACGTCGGAGGCTATTTAGGCTTCCGGGTCGACATCACGGATTACGTCACAGGCGACGGCAAGGACAGCGTCTACGTCCGCGTTGACAACAGTATCGACCGCGGGCTGATCCCTTCGCAAAAGGCGGACTTCTTTATCTACGGCGGACTCACACGCGATGTCTGGCTAGAGACCATACCCGCGAGTCGACTCGTAGATGCAGTGGTGCGGACGCCGAATGTCTCTGCAACGGAGGCTACGGTGAGCGTCGAGATCGGCTTCGCTGGCCCACAGGCCAAACCTAAAACCGGTAATCTGCCAACGAGTATGGGCCCACTAGGTCGCCAGGTGCGCGTCCAGGTCCGCAACGCCAAGGGCGCCATCGTCGCTGAGCGCACAGAGCCGACCGTCATCGGTGCGGACAGCAAGCAACTCACGCTGCCTACAATTAAGGACCCGGAGCTCTGGTCGCCGAAGCGTCCCTATCTCTATAGCATCTCGATCGACATGATCGACGGCGCCAAGGTCGTCGACCACCTCGAGCAGCCGCTCGGCCTGCGCTTCTACGCCTTCGCTGAGCACGGCGCCTTCTACCTCAACGGCGAACGCCTGCTGCTTCGCGGTACGCACCGCCACGAGGAGCACGCCGGCTACGGGGCCGCGATGCCGGACAGCCTCCACCGCGCCGACATCGCGCAGATGAAGGACATGGGCGTCAACTTCCTACGCCTCGGACATTACCCACAGGACCCGGAGATATACCGCGCCTGTGACGAACTCGGGATCATCGTTTGGGACGAACTGCCCTGGTGCCGCGGGGGCCTCGGTGACGTTGCCTGGCAGGCCACCACCAAGCGACTGTTCGCAGAGCAGATCAAGCAGAATATCAACCATCCGAGCATCGTGTTCTGGAGTCTCGGCAACGAGGTCTACTGGCTACCCGACTTCGACGGCGGTGACGATACCACCAAGCTGAATGCCTTCGTCACCGAGCTCAACGACATCGCCCACGAGCTCGACCCGAGCCGCCTCACCGCCATGCGGAAGTACTACGAGGGCGCCGACTTAGTAGATGTTTTCTCACCCTCGATTTGGTCGGGTTGGTACGCTGGGGTCTATACCAACTACGGTCCGACGCTCACCAAAAACCAGAAGCTCTACCCGCACTTCCTACACATGGAGTACGGTGGCTCGAGCCACGTCGGGCGCCACACGGAGTCGCCGCTGGTCAAGGTCGGTTCGGTGGACGAGGACGGCTGGGCGGAGGTGTCCAATCAGGTCGGCATGGCCAACATCGCGCAGGACGGCGACTGGACCGAGAGCTACATCGTGGACCTGTTTGACTGGCACCTCACGGTGTCAGAGACGCAACCCGACTTCGCTGGCAACGCGCAGTGGGCCTTCAAAGACTTCGGGACGCCGCTGCGCCCAACCAATCCTATCCCGTACATGAACCAGAAGGGCCTCGTCGATAGAAGCGGCAAGCCTAAGGATGCCTATTACGTTTATAAGAGTTATTGGAGCGACGATCCATTCTGCTACATCGAGAGCCACACGTGGACAGAGCGTTTTGGCGAAAGCGGAAAAACCCGACCTGTCGTGGTGTATAGCAATGCGGATAGTGTAGAGCTATTTCTCGATGATAAAAGTCATGGCTGGCGGACACGCACGCTCGGTGTTTTGCCGGCAGGTGGACTACAGTGGGAAGTCATGTTTGCAGAAGGAAATAACACGTTGCGTAGCGTTGGGCACCACAAAGGCAAAGTTACAAGTAGTGATGAGATGACGCTTGATTACAGCTACACCACGCCGGGAAGCGTAGACGGTCTGTCGTTGAGTAAATCATTATTGCCAAACGGTAGCTTATTGATCACTGCATTGGCGGTGGATAGCAAGGGTCGCCGCATACTCGATTACGAAGAACCGGTTTATTTCGACTTAAATGGTAAGGGGAAACTGATGGCCGATTACGGTACTCCAACGCGTAGTCAAGTGATTGAAATGGCGAACGGTCGCGCTACGATCGAAGTGGAGCCCGGGGGGAGCGGGCAAGGCGTGATCGAGGTGAGGAATCAGGATTTCAAAGGGACCTACCTCACGCTGGATTTCGACAATCATCCTCCTGCGAGAAGTATATCTGCGCCGGTAGAGACATCTTTACTCGCTAACCCGAAGTAGCATGCTGTGTCTATTCAAGAAGATTTCGCTGTCGCGTTTCCGCAAAACCCGTCCCGCGCGCCTTACCCACCCGTACGTCTACGCGCTACTGGGCGTGGCCTTCGCGCTGAGCGCCTGTGGGAACGGAAGCGCAGGCGTGGAGACCGACGTCGACGCTACGGCGCCCGACGTGAACGCTCGTCGCACCCAGGTGGTCCTCAAGACCCAGGACTACGCCTTCGACCCGCTCCACAAGGACAGTGTGGCCGGGGCGTACGTGACCCGCACCGAGGTCGAGGTGCCCAGCGGACTGCTGCCGCAAAACAAGTGGGTCATGTTCGAGGGCCCGGTGCTCGAGAACGACAAGATTGCCTACCGCTTCTATATGGACTCGCGCCACCGCTTCGACATTTACGGCAAGCGCGTTCCGGACTTGGTGATGGATACGGTCGGCTGGGACTACCACGACGTCATGGACTGGGGCGCGGACATCCTGAAGGTGGGCGAGAGCCTCGGTTTCGGGAGCTCGGGCGTGATGGTCGGCGACTCGCTGTACACACTGTCCGATAGCCGCCGCAAGACCGTGTCGGTGACGAGTCCCGGCGGCGAGATCGCGTCGCTGCGCACGAACTTCCAAGACCTGCGCGTCGGCGATCAACTCATCGACCTCACGCAGGATTGGAGCCTGGCGGCCGGGGATTACGGCGCGGTCGTCACGCTAGCGGTCACGAAAGGGGTTTTGCCGAAAGGCGCCTCCTTCGTTACGGGACTCAACAAGCTCGGTCCGGCGGCCAACATGCTCACGGAGGGCGACTGCACGGCGCTCTACACCTACGGCGACCAGAGTTTCCACCACGAAAACCTTGGTATGGCTGTCATGGCAGACGCCGAGTACAGGCCTACGCAGGGCGATCACCGCCTAAGCCACCTGATAGTGTTCGGTAAGGATATATCGAAGGTGAGCTACAAGATGCTGGCCGGCTGGAGCCGCGGCACCGACGCGATCGACACGCCGGAGAAGTTCGTCGCGCTGGTCAAAAACGAATGCCGCTAGATGAAGGAACGCACTGTGCATGTACTGCTGTGGCGCTGCGTGACGCTCTGTGTGCTGTGCGCCGCGATGGCCTGTACGCACGTCGACCAACGGCGAGCGCCGACGGCTTCCGCGTTGACTGTCGCCGCCGCTACCGACCTCCGGTTCGACACCACCGACGTGGTGGCCGAGGCCGACGCGGTGCTCGCGCTCGCGCCCGACCCGATCACGCTGCACCCGGCCGCCAACAGCACCGGCGGCCCGCACGACTACTACTCCGAGGGTCGCTACTGGTGGCCCGATCCGGCGAATCCCGACGGGCCTTACGTCCGGCGCGACGGTGAGTCCAACCCAGGGATGTTCGACGCGCACCACGATGGACTCGCGGAGATGGCCGAGGTGACGTCGACCCTTGCGGTGGCCTACCTCCACACCCGCGACGCGAAGTACGCCGAGGCGGCTCGTCGGCACCTGCGGGCCTGGTTCGTGGACGAGGCCACCGGCATGAACCCGAACCTCGAGTACGGCCAGGCCATCAAGGGCATCACCACGGGGCGCGGCATCGGGATTATCGACACACGTCCGCTGATTTACGTGGCGCAGTCGGTCGATCACCTGGCGGCTGCCGGGGCGCTACCCGAAGCCGAAGAACGTGCGCTACGCCAGTGGTTCGGCGAGTACAACACTTGGCTCGTGATGAGCGAGAAAGGCCAGGACGAGCGCGACAATGGCAACAACCACTCGAGTTGGTGGGGGGCGCAAGTAGCGGCTTTCGCCAAAACCGCCGGGCAGCCAGCCTTCCTCGATACGGCGAGGGCGCAGTTCCGCCGCCAGCTCACCCAGCAGATGAACGCCGCCGGTGACTTCCCCGAGGAACTCGCGCGCACGAAGCCCGGGGATTACTCGCGCTACAATCTCGACGCCCTGGCCGTGCTCGCAGAACTGGCCAGTGCCCCCGGCAACAACCTCTGGGCTTTCGAAACACCGAACGGCGGCCTCAGGAAAGGCATCGACCGACTGGCTGCTTACTATCGCGCACCCAAGACCTGGACCTACGGCACCGACATCGAGCCAGAGCTCCAACCCGAGCCGACGGCATTTTTGTACCTCGGCGCCCGCCACTACGGTGATGCAGCGCTCGCGCGGCTCTACCGGCGCTTCGTGGGCCAACCGTATTATACGTCGCAGAGTCAGCTGGCCTTGCTTACTTGGCCTAACGCTACTTCGAAATAACATGGCAGAGACTCCTTCCCCGCCCCCCCGCACCGCCGCCGTCACCGGCGCCAACGGCGCCCTCGGCTCCGGCTTCACGCGCGCCCTCGCCGAGGCGGGCTACCGAGTGTACATGCTCGTGCGCCCCGGCAAGGACCTCGCCGCCCTCACCCGCCCCTTCACCGACGACAGGCTCGACGTGCGCGCCCTGGAGTGCGATGTCCTCGAGCGCGACTCGGTGCAGGTCGCCGCCGATGCCCTGCTGGCCGACGCGGGCCGCCTCGACGTGCTCGTCAACGTGGCCGGCGGCAACCAGCCCGGGGCCGTAGTGACGCCAGAGCAGGGTGTGTTCGACTTATCGGTGGACGCGCTGCGCAAGGTCGTCGACCTCAACTTGCTGGGGACGATGATCCCGTCTCTCGTTTTCGCGAAAGCTATGTCCGAGCAGCGCTCCGGCTGCATCGTCAATATTTCGAGCATGGCGGCCTCGCAGCCCCTCACCCGCGTGGTCGGCTACTCGGCCGCGAAGGCCGGCATCGACAACTTCACCAAGTGGCTGGCCGTGGAGCTGAGCACCAAGTACGGCGAGGGCCTGCGCGTCAACGCCATCGCGCCGGGCTTTTTTTTGGCGGAGCAGAATCGGGCCTTGCTCACCAATCCCGACGGCAGTCTCACGGCCCGCGGCCAGACCATCGTCTCGCAGACGCCCGCCGGCCGCTTCGGCAAGCCGGAGGAGCTGCTGAGTACCTTGCTGTGGCTGGTGGATGAGCGGTCCAGCTTTGTGAATGGGGTGGTGGTGCCGGTGGATGGGGGCTTTAGTGCTTTTAGTGGGGTGTAGCGGCGGGGTGATTTGGTTGTTTGGTTGGAGGATTATTTGGTGGCTCTTCCGACGGCTAGCCCGAGCCAGGACGCTAGTTCTATCAGGTCCTCAGCGGATTCCTTATCGCCCTGCCCATCGAGCCGCTGCTGCGCCGCCCACGCCTCACGTATCCGCCCCGGTATCGGCAGTCCCCGCTCGGTGTACCACGCCACCACCTCCCCGACGCGTGTGCGCCACTTGCTCTCGGCATTTAGGGCAATGGACTGTAGGCGGTGGTGGAGGAAGGGGTTGTCGAAACGCTCCAAGGTCGTTTTGGCGAAAGCCTCCACCTCGGCGGCGGGCAGTGCGTCGAGCAGGGTCGGGGCCACGTCTTCGTACATCAGCGCCTCGAGCCACGGACCCCAGGTCGGGTTTTGCCGAAAGGCGCGCACCGTCTCGATGCCGTGCGTGAGCCCCACCGGGACCATCATCGTGTGCACGGCGTTGAGGAGGCGCACCTTGAGCGCGCGGTAGGGCGCGAGGTCCGGCACGGAACGCACGTTGAGTCGCGCTTCCGCAAAACGCCAGTGCCGCAGGACTCGCTCGGGCGCGTCTTCGAGCAGCCAGCTGTGGTACGGCTCGACGCACACCGCCGCCGCATCCGCGAAACGCGCCTGCCCGTTGAGCGGACCCAACGGCAAACCTGGAACGATACGGTCGACGAGCGTCGAGGTGAAGGTGCAGGCCTCGTCGATCCAGCGCTGGAACTCCGCGCCCAGCTCCCATAGTTCTACGTATTGCCGAACGCATGCCGCCAGCGCCGCACCGTTGTCGGCGATCAACTCGCAGGGCAGTACGTCGAGCCCGCAATCCAGATCACCCTCCGCCCAGCGGTAGCGCGCGTACAGAAAGGCCGTAAGCTTGCCCGGGAACTCGACCGATGCCTCCTCCTCGCGTCTATCCGCGGGATCGAAGACAATCCCGGCCTCGGTCGTGTTGCTGATCACCGTGTGGAGCGTCGGCACCTCGGCCAGCGCCAGGTACGAGTACCAGTCCTGGTACGGGTACACGGCTTGTGCGATCACGTCCACGAGTTCTACGCTGTCTACGGTCGCGCCGTCGTATTGCCCGCGCGTCCAGACGTGGTAGCGCCAGTCCTGCGCCTCCAGGGTTTCGTACTTGCCGCCCGGCGTCGGCCGTACTACCGCAGCCCGCCCCACGGCGTGCCCGGCTTCCCGCAATCGCGACATCATCCAGGCCGCGAAACCGCGCTGGAAGTTGCCCGCCCCAAACAGTACCGTCGTCACGTCTTCCATAGGGCTACAGGCTCAGGTCTTGGCGCCAGGGGATGAAGTCGAATTGCCGCAGGCGCTCCGCTTTGGTAACGTAGGTCCCGCTCGCGGTTGCGATCAGCTTTCGCCAAAACGCCGCGGCGAGTACTTCGGTGGAGCGGCGTCCGCGCAGGAGCTCACCGGCGTCGAAGTCGATCAGGTCCGCGAGCCGCGTGGCGATCTCGCTGTTGCTCGAGATCTTTAGGACCGGCGCCACGGGATTGCCGGTCGGCGTACCGAGGCCAGTCGTAAAAGCGATGATTTGCGCCCCGGAGGCGGCTAGGCCCGTGGTGCTCTCGACGTCGTTGCCGGGCGTGCACAGGAGTTGGAGCCCGGGCCGCGCGGCTGGTTCGGTATAGTCGAGCACGGCGCTCACGGGTGCGGTGCCGCCCTTGCGCGCCGCTCCGGCGCTCTTCATGGCATCCGTGATGAGACCCTCGCGGATGTTGCCCGGGCTGGGGTTGTAGGCAAAGCCACTCCCGGCGCGCTCGGCGGCCGCGGCGTAGGCGGACATGAGGCGAGCGAACTTATCGGCGTCCTCCGCGCGCGCGCAGCGACCGATCAGCTCGCCCTCTACGCCGTTGAGCTCCGGGAACTCCGCCAGGATGCTGCGCCCACCCGCCGCCACGAGCCAGTCGCTCACGGTGCCGAGCAGCGGGTTGGCCGTCACGCCCGAGAAACCATCCGAACCGCCGCATTCCAGGCCGAGGCACAGCGCGCTCACTGGGGCCGGCTTACGCGTGGTGCGGTTGGCGTGCCCGATCCCGATCACGGTCTGCCGCAGGGTGTCGGTGAGGAACTGCGCTTCCTCGCCGGCGCCTTGCTGCTCTGCGATCACGAGGCGGCGTGGGGCGGTGCTCTCTGGATCGAAGCGTAAGCCCGCGTTGGTCCGGAAGTTCGCACTCCCCGGCCCGCCCGTACTCGTCTGTCCGCGATCGTTGGTCGGACCGTAAGTCCCAGTCGCCACCCCCGGCCCGGCACCCGTGAGCGTGGCAGGCGCATCCCGCTCGGCGAGTACGGCCAGCAGCTCGGCCACTTGCGCGTTCTGGCAGCCGAGACTTAGCACCGTGGCGCCGCCCACGTTCGGGTGCAACAGGTAGCCCGCCAGCAGCCGCACGAGCCGGGCGCTGTCCCCGCGCGTGCCCCCGCAGCCGCCCTCGTGCCGCAGGAAGCGCACGCCGTCGACGTTCGGGAAGTAGGGCGAGCGCAGGGTTTCAAATCCCGAACCTCCCGCCGCCGCTTCCGCCCCCGGGGCGCTGATCGTAACCTCCGCAAGTTGCGCATCGTCGGCGCCCGCGGCCACGCCCTCCGCGAGGGCCCGCAGGTCGAAGCGCTCCGCCTCATCCGTCGCGAAGCCGAGTTGTCGCTCGAGGTGCGCCTGCAGCAGATCGACGTTGCGGTTCTCGCAGAACACCAGCGGGACGACGAGCCACACGTTGGCCACGCCCACGCTGCCGTCGCCGCGGTGGTAGCCGTCGAACGTCACCGGCAGCCCGGGCGGGAGCGCTGGGCGGGGCCAGGGCGCGGGTGGGGACCAGCTGGTTTTGTGTGGGTCTACGGCGTGGACGAGGTTCTCGGTGGTGACGAGGCTTCCGGCGGGTAGGGCGGTGACGGCTTGCCCGATGGTGACGCCGTACATGCGGACGAGCGCCCCGGCGGCGATAGCGCGGGTGGTGAATTTGTGTTTGGCGGGGACGCCTTGCGGCAAAACCAAGCGCACGCCCGCTACCTCGACGGTCGCGCCGGCGGCCAGGTCGTGGAGCGCGACGCAGAGGTCGTCCGTTGGGTCGAGCAGGAGCGTACGTGGACTGTGGTAAAGGTTCTCGTAGGTCACTTCTGGGCTCACTATCAGGTAT
The DNA here is from genome assembly GCA_963837005.1 of Lewinellaceae bacterium. Classification (GTDB taxonomy): domain Bacteria; phylum Bacteroidota; class Bacteroidia; order Chitinophagales; family Saprospiraceae; genus CALDTK01. Next base: position 453,503 of record CAWIMC010000013.1, on the reverse strand, counting down.
ATAGGCAAGTACCGTGGGGTCCTCGACGTACAGGTGTAGTAAGAGCAATGGTGGCCACGGTAAGGTAGGCGGCTCTTGCCGAGGGTTTTAGCAAATTTAAGGGTTGCTCGTTTTAGACGGGGAGTGATGGAAACCTAGGGTAGCCAAGCGACAAAGATTGGGATTGGCCTCGGCGGCGGTCGCTCGGAAGGAATACTTTCGTCGAGACAGGTGGGGTAGAATCGTCTAAAGAGTGGGATACGGATGTATGGCGGGCGTGAATCCTGTGCCGGTAATAGATATTGCGGCGGGACGTAAAGGTTTCGGGGTTGGGGCCTGTCACTGCGAACTGCTGTTTGCAGTGACAGGCCCCAACCCCGAAACCTCCAACAGTATAAGTATATATGAAGCCCCTCTCCCAACACATGCGCTGGTACGGCCCCCCGGACTCGGTGTCCCTCGCCGACATCCGCCAGGCGGGTGCCACCGGCATCGTCACCGCCCTGCACCAGATCCCGAGTGGCGAAGTCTGGACCCCCGAGGCCATCCAGGAGCGCAAGGCCGTTATCGCCGCAGCCGGCCTCACCTGGGACGTGGTGGAGAGCGTGCCCGTCCACGAGGACATCAAGCGGCGCTCAGGCGACTTCCGGCGCTACATCGAGAATTACAAGACCTGCATTCGCGATTTGGGTGCGGCCGGCGTGCCGGTGGTAACCTACAACTTCATGCCCGTCTGCGACTGGACGCGTACCGACCTCAATTATGAAATGCCGGACGGGAGCCGCGCGCTGCGCTTCGATAAGTCCGAGTTCGCGGCCTTTGAACTGTACATGTTGCAGCGCACTGGTGACGAGGCGGAGTACAGCGCCGAGGAGCGGGCTTCCGCCAAAACAATTTACGACGCCCTCGACGCCGAGGCCCGCGAGCGTTTGACGCGCAACATTATCGCGGGCTTGCCGGGCGGGACGACGGAGGGTGCCGATGGGCTGGCAAGTTTTCGCGAAAGCCTGCAGACCTACCAGGGCATCGACGCGGAGGTGCTGCGCGCCAACCTCGTGGCCTTCGTCGCCGAGATCGCGCCCGTGGCCGAGGAAGCGGGCGTGCGCCTGGCCATCCACCCGGACGATCCGCCGTTCCCGATCCTCGGGCTACCGCGGGTCTTGAGCACGGCGGAGGACGCGCGGCATTTGCTGAGCCAAGTAGACACGCCCGCCAACGGACTCTGCTTTTGTACCGGCAGCTTCGGCGTGCGGGCGGACAATGACTTGCCGGCCATGGCGCGCGAGTTTGGCGACCGGACGCACTTCGTGCACCTGCGCTCGACCAAGCGCAACGCCGCCGGCGACTTCTACGAGGCCGATCACCTCGACGGCGACGTGGACATGTATGCGGTGGTGCGGGAGTTGATGCTCGCGGCCGGCCGCAAAGCCGTAGACTTGCCGATGCGACCCGACCACGGACACCAGATGCTCGACGATTTACACAAGAAGACCAACCCCGGCTACTCGGCCATCGGGCGACTGCGGGGTCTGGCGGAGTTGCGGGGCCTGATGCTCGGCATCTCGCGGAGTGCGGCGATGTGGCTAGGTCTGGTTTTGGCGACAGCCGTACTCTTCTCCGGTCCTGCGCCGAGGCCATCGGCCCGAAGACCATCTACCTCGCGCACACGCTGCCGGTGGTGCACCCGGTCCACAAGGGCATGGAGGTCTTCGCTGATCTGGTGGCGCGAGAAGTCGGGCGGGACCCTGGCCATCAAGATCTACCCCGACGGACAGCTCGGCGGCGAGCGGGAGGTGCTGGAGTTGCTGCAGATCGGGAGCATCCCGATGACGAAGGTGTCGGCGGCCACGATGGGGAGTTTCGCGCCGGAGTACGAGATATTAGGAGTTCCGTATTTATTCCGCGATGAGGATCACCTATTTCGCGTCCTCGAATCAGATATCGGCGAGGGTATCCTCGACGCTGGAGCGGACAAATTGCTGCGGGGCCTGTGCTTCTACAATGCCGGTACGCGCAGTTTTTATACCGTCAAGAATCCCGTGCGCACACCGGCGGATTTGAGTGGCCTGAAAGTGCGCGTCATGAATCACCAGATGTCGGTCGACATGGTGAACGCGATGGGGGGCTCGGCCACGCCGATGGCCTACGGGGAGCTGTACACGGCGCTTGCAGCAGGGCGTCGTCGACGGGGCCGAGAACAACGAACCGAGTTTCGTGAGCTCGGGCCACTACGAGGTGGCGAAGTACTACAACCGCGACGAGCACGCGGCCTTCCCGGACGTGCTCCTGATCTCGACGACGTACTGGCAGACGCTCACCGCGGAGGAGCAAGGCTGGGTGCGGGCGGCTGCGCAGGAGAGTGTCACCGCGCAACGTGCGTTCTGGACGGCGGACGTGGAGGCGAGTCTGGCGAAGATGCGGGAGGCGGGCGTGGAGATCGTCGAGCCCGATAAAGGATTGTTTCGCGAGCGGGTCGAGTCGGTGACGGCGGCTTTCGCCATAACCCCTGAGCGACGGGCTTTGATCGAGAAAATTCAGGCTTTATAATGCAGCGCGCCTACGACATACTGATGCGGGTGCTGGGCTACGTGCTCGTGGTCATCTTTGCGCTGATGGTGGTCGATGTGCTCTGGCAGGTGATCAGTCGCTACGCCCTCGGCGCGCCGAGTTCTTTCACGGAGGAGTTCGCAAGATTTGCCCTCATCTGGGTGGCGCTGTTGGGCGCGGCTTACCTCAATGGATTGCGGGAGCACCTCACGATGGACTTCTTGACCCGTAAGCTTTCGCCAAAACGACTGGCGCGCCGCCAGCGCCACATCGAGTGGTGGATGTTCGGGTTTGCGCTGGTGGTGATGGTGATTGGCGGGGGCAACCTCGTGCTCACGACCTTGACTTTGGGACAGGCCTCACCTGCGATTGGTGTACCCCTCTGGTTCGTGTACTCAGTGATCCCGGTGTCGGGACTGTTGGTGTGCTTCTTTAGCGTCTTTCACGCTACAAGACGTACTGAGACAATGGCCCCAGCCCTGCAACCAAACAACCAAACCACCGCCCAACCAAACAACCCCCTTATCATCCCACCAAACAACCCCTCCTCTTGAGCATCGAGCTCCTCTCCATCCTCGTGCTCTTCTTCAGCTTCTTCGCCTTGCTGGCGTACGGGGTGCCGGTGGCCTACGCGATCGGGATCTCGACGACGGCTACCATGCTGCTCAACATCGTAACCCTCCCGGCCATCACTACGGTCGCGCAGCGGATGACGACGGGCATCGACAGTTTCGCGCTGTTGGCGATCCCGTTCTTTATCCTGGCCGGCGAGTTGATGAACAGGGCCGGGATTGCCGGGCGATTGATTGACCTGGCGAAGTCACTGGTCGGGAGTCTCCCCGGCGGACTGGCCTACGTCAACGTGCTGGCGGCGATGCTCTTCGGGGCCATCTCCGGCTCGGCGGTGGCGGCGGCCTCGGCGATCGGGAGCGTGATGACGGACCGGATGGAGGACGAGGGCTACCCGCGGACCTTTTCGGCGGCCGTCAATATTACCTCGTCTACTACCGGTCTACTCATTCCGCCGAGCAACGTGCTCATCGTGTACGCGCTCGCGAGTGGTGGTACGGCGAGTGTGGCGGCACTGTTTATCGCGGGTTACGTGCCGGGGATTCTGGTGGGTTTGGCGCTGATGGGGCTGGCGGCTATCATGGCGAAGCGGCGCGGGCTTTCCGCCGGGGGACCGGATCGAGCTTTCGGGGAGTTGATCGCGCAACTTCGGTCGCGCGTTCCTGAGTCTGCTGATGCTCGTGATCATCGTCGGCGGGATCGTGGCCGGGGTGTTTACGGCGACGGAGGCCGCGGCGGTGGCTATCGCGTACGCCGGAGGACTCGGGTTCGCCTACGGCACCATCAAGGTGGGCGACCTGCCGAGTGTTTTGCTGGCAAGCGCCCGAACCACCGCCGTGGTCATGTTCCTGATCGCGACGAGCATCGCGATGTCGTGGCTCTTTAGCTTCGAGTCGATCCCGGCGCTGATGACGGGCTTTTTGCTGGACACGGTGTCGAACCCGATTGGCGATCTTCTTGCTCATCAACCTTGACACTCCTGGTGGTCGGGACCTTCATGGACATGACGCCGGCGGTGCTCATCTTCACGCCGATCTTTTTGCCGGTGGTCGTCGCCCTCGGGATGGACCCGGTGCACTTCGGGATCGTGATGGTGCTCAACCTCTGCATCGGCCTGTGCACGCCGCCCGTCGGGACGATACTCTTCGTGGGTGCGGGGGTGGCCCAGGTCTCGGTCGCGGATGTCATTCGTCCATTGATCCCCTTTGTGCTCGTCATGGTGGGGGTGTTGTTGTTGGTTACGTTCTTTCCGGGGATTAGCCTTTGGCTGCCGGCGCTCTTCGGGGTGTAGATTGGGTTGTTTGGGTTGATTGGTTGGAAGGTTGATTGGTTGTTTGGTTTGCCTTTCGTTCGTCGCCAGCACAGCCGCCAAATAACCACCTCACCAAATAACCACCTCACCAAACAACCAAACAACCAAACAACCAGCTCACCAAACAACCAAACAACCAGCTCACCAAACAACCAAATAACCACCTCACCAAACAACCACCTCATGCGAATAGTAACCTTCGGCGAAATCATGCTACGCCTCTCGCCTCCGGGCTTCCTCCGCTTTTCACAGGCCAGCTCCTTTGACGTCGTCTACGGCGGGGGGGAGTCTAACGTCGCCGTGTCGCTTGCCAATTTCGGGATGGACTCGGCTTTCGTGTCGCGGTTGCCCAAAAACGACCTGGGGGAGTGCGCCATGGCCGCCCTGCGCGCCCGCAACGTCGACACGAGCTACATCGACCGCGGCGGGGAGCGTCTCGGGATCTACTTCTTAGAGACCGGTGCCGTGGCGCGGGGCTCGAAGGTGGTCTACGACCGGGCGCACTCGGCCATCGCGGACATCAGAGCCGGGCATGATCGACTGGAAGGCCGTGTTTAGCGGCGCGAAGGGCGAGGGCAAGGCCGACTGGTTCCACTGGACGGGCATCACGCCGGCCATCTCGCAGGGGGCCGCGGACGCCTGCCTGGAGGCCATCCAGGTCGCCAACGACATGGGCGATCACGGTCTCGACCGACCTCAACTACCGCAAGAACCTCTGGAAGTACGGCAAGAACCCACAGGAGGTCATGCCGGCCCTCGTCGAAGGCTGTGACGTAATCCTCGGCAACGAGGAGGACGCCGAGAAGCACTTCGACATGCACCCCGAGGGCATGGACGTGACCAAGGGCATCGACATGGAGGCGGCGCACTACCTGCCGGTGCAGAAGGCGCTGATGGAGCGTTTTCCGCGGTGCAAGAAGGTGGTCGTGACGCTACGTGGCTCCATCTCGGCGTCGCACAACTCCTGGGCCGGTACGCTCTAGGACGGCGACAAGCAACTCTCGACCCGCACCTACCAGATCACCGACATCGTCGACCGCGTCGGCGGCGGGGACTCGTTTATGGCGGGCCTCATCTACGGTCTGCTCACCTTCAAGGACGACGACCAACAGGCACTCGACTTTGCCGTTGCCGCCTCTTGTCTCAAGCACACCATTTATGGCGACGCCAACCTGGTGACCGTGGATGAGGTGGAGAAGCTGATGGAAGGGGATGGGAGTGGGCGGGTGAGTCGGTGATGGGTTGTTTGGTTGGGGGATTATTTGGTTGTTTGGTTGTTTGGTTGCATGGTGGCCTCATACATCTTTAGCGAATGAAAATGACAAGAGGTACTCGACTGATCGAGAGCGCACTTGAGGTGGCACGAGAGACATTGTCGGAGACGCAAGAAGCGTCTATTGTCGGCATGGTAAGGGAGGACCGAGTGCCTTACGGCCGAGCCGATTCATCTGCAGGCCTTGCGGCGGAGTTAAAGTCGCGCACTTTTCAGATCGCTGTACAGACTGTCAACTTATTAGATAAAGTGTATGATTCGCCAAGTATCCGGGTCATCCGATATCAACTGCTGAAGTCGGTAACGAGCGTAGGAGCTAACTATCGAGCGGTTTGCCAGGCGAGGAGCAATCGAGAGTTCTTCTCCAAGATGAGCGTAGTTGTCGAAGAAGCAGATGAAACGATGTACTGGTTTGAATTACTTGAGGCAACGGACATCAAAATTGACAAAGACAAAGTCCGTACTCTACTCGCGGAATCCACTCGACTCACGAACTTCTTCTCTAAATCAAGATCGACTATCAAGGACAGACTTAAGAAAGAAAAGAAGGCTGCCGCCAAAACAAAGCCCTCGCGCGGTAGCTAGCCCGCAAAGCCACCAAACAACCTCCCAACCAAACAACCAAACAACCAAGAATATGGCCTCCCATACCCGCATCCACGTCGCCCACCTCATGACCTCCACGGGCCTCGTCCCGCTCTTCTACCACGCCGACCTCGAGACGGCCAAGAATCTTGTTGGAGCCCTCTACCGCGGTGGTGCGCGCCTCGTGGAGTTTACCAATCGCGGCGACTTCGCGCACGAAGTGTTCGGCGAGCTGCGTAAGTTTTGCCGAAAGGCGTACCCCGAGATGGCGATGGGCGTAGGCTCCGTCACGGATGCGGGCACGGCGGGGCTCTACATGCAGCTGGGCTGTGACTTCGTGGTGACGCCCGTGCTCAGGGACGACATCGCCGTGGTCTGTAATCGCCGCAAGGTGATGTGGAATCCAGGCTGTGCGACGCTGGCCGAGATCTGCCGGGCCGAGGAGCTCGGTGCGGAAGTCGTCAAGCTTTTCCCAGGAGATGTCTACGGGCCGGGCTTCGTGAAGGGCGTCCGGGGTCCGCAGCCGTGGACGAGCATCATGCCGACCGGTGGCGTGAGTCCGGATAGAGAGAACCTGAAGGGCTGGTTTGACGCTGGGGTGGTGTGTGTGGGTATGGGCTCGCAGCTGGTGTCCTCGGACGTCATCAAGAATGGAGACTGGGCGGGGCTGGAGGCCAAAGACTAGAGAGGTGCTGACACTAATTCAGAGCTTCGGGATTACACTGTCGAATTTTTGAAGTGTTGAGTTGTTAAATGACTCAACTAACGTCCTTTGCGGCAGCGATTCAAAAATTAATAAACTCAAAAACTCAAAAATTGAACATCTTCTCTCTCCAAGGCCAACTCGCCCTCGTCACAGGCTGCAAGCGCGGCATCGGCCGCGCCATGGCCGTGGGTCTCGCCGAGGCAGGCGCCGACATCATTGGCGTCTCCGCGAGCCTCGAAGCCCGGCAGTGACGTCCAGCAGGAGGTCGAGGCGCTGGGACGTAAGTTCTACCCCTACCAGTGCGACTTCTCCAGCCGCGATGATCTGTACACTTTCGTGAAAACCGTCCGCGCCAATCACCCGACCCCCGACATCCTCGTCAACAACGCCGGCACCATCCTCCGCGAGCCGGCCGCCACACACTCGGACGAGTACTGGGACCAGGTCATCGATGTCAACCTGAACGCGCAGTTCATCCTCACCCGCGAGTTCGGACGTGACATGCTTGAGCGGGGTAGCGGTAAGGTGATCTTCACGGCCTCACTACTCACCTTCCAAGGCGGCATCACCGTACCCGGCTACGCGGCGTCGAAAGGGGCTATCGGCTCCCTCGTTAAGGCCTTCGCCAACGAGTGGGGCAGCCGTGGCGTCAACGTCAACGGCATCGCCCCCGGCTACATCGCCACCGACAACACCGAGGCGCTGCGCGACAATCCCGAGCGCTCGGCGTCTATCTTGGGCCGCATCCCCGCCGGCCGCTGGGGCGAGCCCGAGGACTTCAAAGGTCCGACCATCTTCCTCGCCTCCAAGGCCTCCGACTATGTCCACGGGGAGATTTTGGTGGTGGATGGGGGGTGGATGGGGAGGTGAGGGCGATTGTTTGGTTGGAAGGTTGTTTGGTTGTTTGATTACCCTCCGGACGTGCCTTTGCACCGGCGGTGCAGCCCCACCAAACAATTACCGAATCAAATCACCAAACAACCAAGCCAGCGCCCCGCACAGCCAACCAAATCACCAAACAACCAAATCACCAAACAACCAAACAACCAAACAACCAAACAACCAAACAACCAAACAACCAAGCCAGCGTCCCGCACAGTCAACCAAACAATCAGCCAACCAAATCACCAAACAACCAAACAACCCCTCTCATGAACCAACGCTACGAAGCCTCCCCCCGCGAGGTCTCCCGAATGACCACCGCCGAGCTGCGCGCGGATTTTCTCGTCCAAAAGCTCTTCGCCGCAGGAGAGGCCAACTTCATGTACAGCCACTACGACCGCATGGTGCTCGGTGGTCTCACGCCGACCGATAAGCCCCTCGGCCTCGGTGACCACGACGAACTCCGCAGCGCCTTCTTCCTCGAGCGCCGCGAAGCAGGTCTCATCAACATCGGCGGACCTGGCGCCGTCGAGGCGGACGGCCAGGTCTTCGAGGTCGACAAACTCGGTTGCGTCTACCTCGGTAGAGGGACCAAGGAAGTACAGGTTTTGTCGAAAGACGCCTCCGACCCGGCCGCCTTCTTCCTCTTCAGCGCCCCGGCCCACAAGACCTACCCGAACACCTCCTTCACGAAAGAGCAGGCCACGCCCGTCGTCCTCGGCGATGCGTCGACCTCCAATCACCGCACCATCTACAAGTACATCCACCCGGCCGGCATCCCGAGTTGCCAGGTCGTGATGGGGCTCACGGTCCTCACCGAGGGCTCCGTCTGGAACACGATGCCGCCGCACACGCACGATCGCCGGGCCGAGGCCTACCTCTACTTCGACGTGCCCGCCGGCCAGGGCGTCATGCACTTCATGGGCCGCCCCGACGAGACCCGCAACCTCTGGATGCGCGACCGCGACGCCGTCATCTCGCCGCCGTGGTCCGTACACGCCGGGGCTGGGACGGCCAGCTACTCCTTCATCTGGGCGATGGCCGGGGAGAACCAGGACTTTACCGATATGGACTTTTTGGAGTTGGATAGGATCTCCTAGAAGTTGCTGTGGGTTGTTTGGTTAGGCGGTTGTTTGATTGTTTGGTTGCCCTCCGGACGTGCTGACGGGACGTTGCTACAGTCCACCAACCAACCAATCAATCATTCAACCAAACAACCAATGAATTTCATCCACCCCGACTTCCTCCTCTCCTCTGACTTCGCCCGGCAGCTCTACCACCAGTACGCCGCACCGCAGCCCATCTTCGATTACCACAATCACCTGTCGCCGCAACTCATAGCCGAAGACCACCACTTCTCAAACCTCCACGCCGCCTGGCTGGCAGGCGATCACTACAAGTGGCGGGCCATGCGCGTCAACGGGATTGAGGAGCGGCTGATCACTGGGGAGGCTGAGCCAAAAGCCAAATTCGCGGCTTTCGCCAAAACCGTCCCCGCCACCCTCCGTAATCCATTATTCCACTGGTGTCACCTCGAATTAGCGAGATACTTCGATGAGTATGAACTGCTGAACGAAGATAATGCTGATCGTATCTACGTGAGCGCTTCCGAAAAACTACAGACGGATAACATGGGTGCCCGAGGCTTGCTAAAGCAGCAGAACGTAAAGCTCGTCTGCACCACCGATGACCCGCTCGATACCCTCGAACACCACGCAGCTTTCGCCAAAACAGCAGACATCAACGCTTTCGAGATGCAACCCGCGTTTCGTCCGGACAAGGCTCTCGTAGCAACCGGTCCTGACTGGGCTACCTACCTCGACAAGTTCGCCGCCCTCACTGGCCTCCGCGTCGACACCTACGACGGCCTCCTCGCCGCCCTCGAGCACCGCATGGATCACTTCGCCGCCCACGGGTGCCGCATCTCCGACCACGGCCTCACGCACGTCCCTGTGGCCACGTACGACCGTGCCACCGCCGACCGGCTCCTGCGTAACCCTACACACTCCCCGAGCCGAGCCGACGCCGACGCCTTGCTCGTCACCCTGCTCACCGACCTCGGTCGCGCCTACGCCCGCCGCGGCTGGGTCATGCAACTCCACCTCGGTCCGCAGCGCAACAACAACCGCCGCGCCCTGCGAGAACTTGGCCCCGACACGGGCTACGACTCCATCGGCGATTACCCGCAGGCGCAAGGGCTGGCCCTACTTCTGGACGGCCTCAACGACACCGACGAGCTCCCCAAGACCATCCTTTACAACCTCAACCCGGCCGACAATCACGTCTTCGCCACGATGGCCGGTAACTTCTGCGGCGGCGGCACGATCACCAAAGTGCAGTGGGGTGCCGCCTGGTGGTTCCTCGATCAGTACGATGGTATGCGCGAGCAGCTCAATGTGCTGTCGAGTGTCGGCTTGCTGAGTCGCTTTGTGGGGATGCTCACGGACTCGCGGTCGTTCTTGAGTTTCCCTCGGCATGAGTACTTCCGACGCTTACTGTGCGAAATGATCGGGGAGGATGTGGCGAAGGGGAAGTTGCCCGCGGATGAGGCGTGGCTCGGGGGGCTGGTGGCCGATGTGAGCTATGGGAATGCGCGGGCGTGGCTGTCGTGAAAACCAATGGTCTTCGCGACACCTTGGTAATGCCCGTCGTCATGTCTCGGCACCTGGCGGGAGCCAGGCAAACCCGGCTGTGCAGATGCGCGCACGGCGGCTAGTCGGGCCGGTGTAGGAGCCGTGTTTGCCTGGCTCCCGCCAGGTCCACAGCACCTTAGTAATGCCTGTCATCATGTCTCGGCACCTGGCGGGAGCCAGGCAAACGCGGCTGTACAGACGTGCGCACGGCGGCTAGTCGGGCCGGTGTAGGAGCCGTGTTTGCCTGGCTCCCGCCAGGTCGTTAGCACCTTAGCAATGCCCGTCGTCATGTCTCGGCACCTGGCGGGAGCCAGGCAAACCCGGCTGTGCAGACGTGCGCACGGCGGCTAGTCGGGCTGGTGTAATAGCCGTGTTTGCCTGGCTCCCGCCAGGTCCACAGCACCTTAGTAATGCCCGTCATCATGTCTCGGTACCTGGCGGGAGCCAGGCAAACCCGGCTGTGCAGACGTGCGCACGGCGGCTAGACGGGCCGGTGTAGGAGCCGTGTTTGCCTGGCTCCCGCCAGGTCCACAGCACCTTAGCAATGCCCGTCATCATGTCTCGGCACCTGGCGGGAGCCAGGCAAACGCGGCTGTACAGCCGTGCGCACGGCGGCCAGACGGGATGGTGCTCGGGCCGTGTTTGCCTGGCTCCCGCCAGGTCCACAGCACCTTAGCAATGCCCGTCATCATGTCTCGGCACCTGGCGGGAGCCAGGCAAACGCGGCTGTACAGCCGTGCGCACGGCGGCCAGACGGGATGGTGCTCGGGCCGTGTTTGCCTGGCTCCCGCCAGGTCCCCAGCACCTTAGTGATGCCCGTCATCATGGCTCGGCACCTGGCGGGAGCCAGGCAAACGCGGCTGTACAGCCGTGCGCACGGCGGCCAGACGGGATGGTGCTCGGGCCGTGTTTGCCTGGCTCCCGCCAGGTCCCCAGCACCTTAGTAATGCCCGTCGTCATGTCTCGGCACCTGGCGGGAGCCAGGCAAACCCGGCTGTACAGACGCGCGCACGGCGGCTAGTCTGGCCGGTCTTTGACGGCCTCTACGAGGGTTGGGGCTCTAGTTGGTCGGATATGGGCGCGAATGCACTTGGGACTAGTCTTTTCGTCGTACGGGAAGCACTCTTCGATGAACAATCCCGACGCGGTCGAAAACATTACGCGCCATCTTTCAGGGTCTCAACTTCGTGAAGGTGCCTTTCCCGGCCTTAGAGTACACTACGAAGGGAGAGGTGAGGGGGAAGTAGCTGGGGTTTTGGATGGCCTGCGGCGGCGTTGGCCTGCGGCGGCGTTGACCTTTGGTGTCGATGGCCTGCGGCGTTGCCTTTCTGGGGTGAGCTACTCCACCACTACCCGCAACTCCACCGCCAGTTCATCCGCCACCGTAGACTCCATCCACGGACCGGCAATCCCGTAAGCCTCCCTGTCCACCGTCGTCTCCCCCACGAAGGTCCCGCCGCCGCCAGCTTTCGGCGTGAAGGTGAGGGGCAGGTCGTGCGTCTTGCTCGTGCTGTGCAGCGTCAAGGTGCCTTTTGCTAAGTAGCCGGTGGAGGTTTTGGCGAAAGCCGTCGGCTTGTAGCTTATGCGCGGATACCGCTCTACGTCAAACCAATCCGCCCCGCGGGCGTGCCTGTCCTTGGTTTTGTTGCCGGTGGAGATCGTAGCGGCATCCACCGAGACCTTCATACGCGAGGTCGAGAGCTGGGCCGGGTCAAAGGCTATGGCGCCCGTGAGGCCCGAGAACGTCCCCTGCGCCCCGCGCCCGTCAAGCTTGATCGCGTGGTCCTCGCTGATAGGTTAAGACCGCGCCGTGTACACCCCGAAGGCACTCAGCGAGGCAAGTGCACTCAAGAGGAGGGCGAGTCGAATAGATCGATGTAGCGACATGGAGCGTTGACGCACGGCGCGCGCAGGCGTTGTGGCGTTGGTCTGCGGGGGCTACCTTCACTCACCATGACCCCGACGCCCATGAGACGCCCCCGCATCACCGCCGACCTCATCCACGAACTCCTCCTCGTCAAGCCCGAACTTAACGTTGGGATCGCCGGGTGGGAGGTGTACTACGGCCCGAACGAGTACGGTGACCCGTCGATCAACATCAAGCCCGTCTTCGAGGGGGAGGTCTCCTTCGACCGGTATATGGCGCTTCGCTTCGCCACTTTCGACTACCTCGATGAGGAGCTAGATATCCGGGAGTTGGATTTTTCGTTTTGGGCATTGTTTGCCCCTAAAGAGCAAGCGCAACATGTCACTAGCTGAGCAACTGTTAGCTCAGGCCACGCGTCTCGCTGCGCGCGATTCACCCGAGACTGAGCAGGCGGACGCACGCCGTTCTATTTCGGCTGCTTATTACAGCGTATTTCACCTACTCACGGACGCCGCCGCGACGATGCTCATCGCCGGTCCCGGTAGAGAGAATCTACGGGCCTACCTCAGGCGAGCATTTGTTCACGCCGATATGCTCGATGTCGCGAAGGCATTTGCTGCTGGTAACTTAGGCCCGAGGTATCCTCACGGCAGCTGGCAGTTGTCATCGAGTATCAAGAAAATCGCGGCCGCCTTCCGAGATCTACAAGATGCTCGTCACCGTGCCGACTACGACGTGTCCATCGACATTACCGAGGAGGAAGTCGTCCTAGCCATCACATTCGCCACCACCGCCCATGCCCTCTGGTACCAGGAGCGCAACACCGAGGCTGCCCAACTCTTCCTCGTCGCCATGCTCGTGCACCGGCAGCGGAGGGGGTGACCTACCTCCCTCACACCCGCTGTATCGCCACCACCGGGTCCATCCGACTGGCTCGCAGCGCCGGGTACGTCCCGAATACTGTCCCGATCAATACCGCCACGATTGCCACCACCAGAAGCGTAGTCAGCGTAAAGACCGCCGAGAAATTCATGTCCTTGACGAAGAGCCGCAGGATTGGGCCACCCAGCATCGCTACGCCAATACCGAGAACGGTCCCGAGCAGACTCCCGATCACCGACAGCGCCACCGACTCACTCAGGAACTGCGCCACGATCATCCGCCGGTTCGCGCCGATCGCCTTGCGGATCCCGATCTCGGCCATGCGCTCGACCACCGACATCACCATCACGTTCATGATGCCGACCCCGCCCACCACCACCGCGATACCGATCAAGAGTCCCATCACAATCCGGAACACGAGAAAGCCCTGCCCGATGCCCTCCAAGTAGCCCTCGTACGTTTGGATGCTCACCGCGTCGTCGACGCCTTCGAAGTGCTCGGCCATCCAGGTTTCTACAAAGGTCTTGGCGGGTAGCACGTCTTCCACCGACGCAAATTCGAGTTGGAGTTGACTGCCGGCCTCGCTGGCACCGGGGAGCTGCGGTAGTTGAGTGTACGAGAGCAGCAGCCCCAGGTCCGCATCGCCGAGTTGCGTGTCTTCCGGGGTCGAGGCCACGCCCACCACCGTCACATTGCCTTCTAGGAAGGCAAAGGTCTGGCCGATCGCCGCCGTGAGACCCGTGTCCGGGGCAGACAGTTTTCTCGAGAGCGCCTTGTTGATGACGACTTCGGCTTGCGCTAGAACGCCTGGTTCGGCTTGCGCCAAAACTCGCGATGCCGTATCCGCCGCCGGCCAGCGGCCTTCGAGCAGTTCGAGGTCCTCATTGAGCAGCGGAAAGGTGACGGCTTGGTACTTGATCCCGAGGCGCATCGTGTCCTGGGCTAGACCGATGGCCGCACCCCCCACGGCGAGTTGCGCCCTCGCCGCCTGGGGTAGGTCGGCCAGGAGTTCGGCCATCACCTGTCGATTCAGCGTTACAACTGTGTCGCGCTCCACGTAAATGCCGTCGAGCCGGTCGCCGGTATTGGGCCGGATCGCCATCCTCTCGAGGTTGGTCTTCGAGGAGATCTCGTCGCGGGCCAGTTGCTCCAGTCCGTCGATCAGCGACAGCATGGCCACTAGGGCCGCTACCCCTATAATGACCCCGAGCATCGACAGAAAGGTCTGCAGGAAGTTTTGGCGTAAGCTGCGAAAGGCGTCCGCGAAGGAGGTGAGCAAGGTGCGCATGACCGGAAGGTGACTCGGGATCACGGATGTAGCTCCTCAAATTCGACGACGACGGGGTAGTAAGCGACTAGGCTTCACGATCTTGTGATGCCAGCGCCAGTGCCCAATCATAGCACTACAGCCTGAGGTTGCTAGCGACGCTGCTCTATTCCACCACCACCCGGATCTCGACCGCCAACTCATCCGACACTGCAAATCCCAGCCAGGGACCTTCGATCCCGAAGGACTCCCGGTCTACGGTCGTGCCGCCGATGAAGACCCCGCCGCCGCCGGGTGTTGGCGTGAAGCTGAACGGCAGGTCGACAGGCTTGCTCACGCCGTGCATCGTGAGGGTCCCCTTGGCGACGAAGCCGTCGAGGGTTTTGGCGAAAGCCGTCGCCTTATACGCGATGCGCGGGTACTTGGCGACATCAAACCAGTCCTCCCCGCGGGCGTGCCCGTCTTTGGTCTGGTTGCCAGTCTCAATGGTGGCGGCGTCGACGGAGACATCGATTCGCGACGCGCCGAGGGCCTCCGGGGCGAAGGCAATGGTGCCTGTCAACCCGGAGAACGTCCCTTCCGCCCCGCGGCCCTCGAACTTGATACTGTAGTCCTCGGTGATCCGGTAAGACTGCGTGGAGTAGAGGCCAAAGGCACTAAACAGCCCGAGCGCGAGGGCGAGGAAAACTACGCGGAGCGGTCGGAGCGGTCGAAGTAGCGGCATGAGACGGGAACGCGCGCATGCCGCTGTCGTTGCCGCTGTCGACGCCTCTTACATCGCTATTAAGACACGCCGCATCGCTAGCCTCGCGGGTGCCGTAACGTAGCGGAAGGAAGTGCCGAGCGCCAGCGTTCGTTTGGTACCCGTCCCTACCCTTTCTTGAAAAAGTGAATCAAGATGTCCTGAAACGAGTCCACCTGCTTGTAGGATGCCTTAACGTTGTAGCTGTAGCCGTTCGACTCGAACAGTTGGAGGAAGCTCGCGAGGTTAGACTTTTCGTCGTCCATGTTGTGGTGGTACTCCACGATGTACTCCTTGGCCTTGGTGATCGTGCCGGACTCGGCGAGGTCGGCGAAGATCTTGACTTCGGCGCCCTCGACATCCATCTTGATCAAGTCGACGGCATCCATTTTGGCGAGGTAAGTGCTTAGGCGCTCGGCCTTTACCTTGAGTTCGTGTCCACCGCCGCGCTCCTGCTTGATGGAGCCGAGCAGGGTGCCGACGTCCTCGCCAATGAAGAACGAGATCTCGGTTTCGGTATCGTAGAGGGCAATGTTATGCAGTTCGACATCCTCGAGGTGATTGGACTCCACATTTTGCTTCAGCATGTCGAAGGCGTGCGGATTGGCCTCGAAGGCCGTGATGCGCGCCTCCGGGTACATCTTCTTGAAGTACAGCACCGACATCCCGATATTAGCCCCGCAGTCGACGATGATCGGGGCATTGGTCGAGGCCTCGAAGTAGTAGTCGTTCGACACGAACACCTCGTTGAAGAGGTACTCCAGCGTTGCGTAGTTGTAGCCGCTGAAGGTGTAGTTCGAAAATTGCTCGGTGGCGAGGATACCCTTACCGTTAGCGTGTCCGTTAGAGCGCTCGTTGCGGAGCTTGCGCTTGAACTGGAGGCGGGTTAGCGTAAGGAAGGCCGCGAGCTTATCCGAGCCTGAGCCCGGTATGTTGCTAGAGTTGCGGATGTTTTTGAGAACTCCTGAAAATGCCATGGTCACTTCGTGTTTGTAGATGAGGCTTGTGTGATGCGAGGATTCTTGTGGGTACGGTCTGGCGAATGTACCCGACTTATCGCCCTTCGCCTGTGAACGGCCATCTGGCCCAGGCGATGATCGCTCGTTGAAGCGAAACTAGGAGCCGAACTCATGTCTCGCCCGATAGGGCCAACAAATGTGCCAAAACGTATCTTTGTAATCCCCTATTAATCTATCTTTATTAATAGATATGGGGTAGCCATTATTTTCGACTTTCGTCAAAACATATTACTCACAGGACCTTTCCTCAGGAGGCTATCGAAGACAGCAGTATATACTCGGATGCCCAGTCGAGGCGAGTGATGACGGAGGCTATCCCGACGTGGAGGCGCTTAGCCCATCCGCCTAGCGCGCGCGGCCCCGAATAAGCTAAGCTACCCTGTCTGGGCCGCAGACAGGGTAGCTTAGCTCTTATCGATAATCGCACGGATCAGCGCTCAGCGTACGGCATCCTACGTGCTCTCACTTACCGGAACTCCGGGCTTCTTTCACGCCGCCATCAAGATCGCCCGCTTCAACTCCTTGGCTCGCCGCGAGCCGATAAAGTAGCGCTCGCCGCTGTTGGTCTCGATCTTAAGGCCGTTACGACCCGTGAGCGATAGGTAGCGCTCGCCCGAGAGCCACCCTCCGTGCCCGTAGCGCTGTGCATACAGCGGGTGCCGCACCAGCTCTACGCTCGAGATTTCGTCCAAGCGGATGCGGGCCTTCTGCGAGATGAGTGAGTCCTGATCCACCTTGAGCTTCTTGCGCGTCACTCGGATGCGGTGATTGGCGAACAGCAACTGCCCGATGTAAAGCGCGAGCCCCACCGACACCAAACTTGCAACCGCGAGCCGCCCTAAGGGGACCTCCGTCATCATTAAAAAACTGTAGCTCAACACCAGTCCCGCAAGCAACAGCGAACACAGGGCAAAGAGCAAATCGTACTGTCGGAAGCGCACGACTTCCCGGAATTTAGCATTGGTCATAGCGCTGGAGTTTACCCACGGTTAACATTGAGGAAACGCTAAGGTAATACTCCCTGTTGAAAACTGCCAAGTTTAGTGCCTGGGGTTGACATCCAGTTAGCAAGCCGCCCTACAGCCTCTCCAGCACTGCCTTCGCCTCTTCGGCCCGCGCTCCGCCAGCCGCTCCGAGCCCTTCCAGTAGCGTCCTCGCGCCCGCTACGTCGTCCGTGCGCAACAACGCCAGCGCCCGGTACCACCGCGCCTCTGCACTCAGCGTAACGGCGTTCACCCCGGCCAGTGTCTCCACAGCCTCGGTCGGTCGGCCGGCCCCCAGCTGCGCTACACCGATGTAGAAGGCCAACGTGTCCCCCATGGGCGACAGTTCGCGCAAAGGCTCCCAGGCTGCGATCGCGAGGTCGAACTCGCCCAACTTATAGTCTACCATCCCCCCTTCGAACTGCATATCCTCCGCCGGGCCGAGCCGCGTCGGTAGGCCTATAGCTGGCTCGAAGTAGCGCAGGGCGAGCTGGTCGGGCGTGGAGGAGGTGCTGCCGTCGAGTAGCCACAGTCCACCGGCTACGAGCACCGCCGCAATCGCCGCAGCGATAGCCAACGAGCGCCGCCACAGCGGTCGCACGGTAGCCTCGCGACCGATAGTTCGGGTCTCCTCGGTGGTAGTGTACCGCTGCCGAGCCGCAGTAATCTGCTCGCGGACGGCGTGGCGCTCGACGGCGCGGACGGCGTCGGCGTGGGCGACCCACTCCGCAGCGAAGGCAGCATCCTCGCGGAGCAAGGTTTCGATGGCGCTGCGCTCCTCGGCGTCGGCTTCGCCGCGGACGTAGGCGTCGAAGCGGTCGAGATCAAAAGTGGGCATCATTTCAGTCTTTGGGTCGGTCATTACTCGGGGCGTCATCCGCACACAGTCGCCTCAGGCGTTGCATGCAGCGGTACTTCACAGTTTTGGCGGAAGCCGCCGTTATCCCCCTCTCCTCAGCGATCTCGTCCAGGCCCGCGTGCTCGAAGTAAAACTTCGTGAGCATCGTCTGGCAGGCCGCACCGAGTTGGGCGAAGGCCCAGTCCAGTGTGTCGTGCCGCATCTCCCGCAGGAGATAGTCCGGGTCTTCGTCCGCGGTGTGGTCCCCGCGTTCGGGGACGACCTTGGTTTCTAGGCTATCCGTGCGCCTGAAAGCTACTTTCCGCGTCCGGTCAATCCAACGATTGACGCACAGCTGCGTGAGGTAGGTGCTCAGGCGAGTACTCGAGCGCTGGATGTACTTGCCGTCCCGCGCGTTTTGCCACAAGGCGATCAAGGCCTCCTGGAAGAGATCCTCGGCCTCCTGTCGCGGACACGAACGCTCCAAGAGCGTACGACGTACCATCGGGAAGGTGTCACGGTAGAGTTGGTCGAAGACTTGCGGATCTGCCCGGAGCAGCCCTGCAAAGAGCTCCTCGTCGGAGAGTCCGCGCGGACGCGGGGTTAAGTGTCGGAGCACGGTGTGTGGTTTGGGAGGATTGCTGTCGACCCCCAGGGAGTCATCAACCCTCTATCGTGCCTCCTCGCGAAGGTGAACACGTTGATAATAAAAAAATGCTATATACGTACCAGCAGCAGGCCGGCAAGCAGCCAGTAGGGCCAGGTGATGGGCTTTCGCCAAAACTCACCGCCGGTCCCACCACCGCCAAACCCGCCCAGTAATACGGATGCTGTAGCGCCTCCGGGGCCGTGGCCAGGTAGTCGCGCTGCGCCTCGGCGAGGGCCGTCGCTACCGGCGCTCCCGCCGGCCAGCTGTGCGTAGAAGGGCTCGAGCAAAGCGTTGGTCTGCTGGTCGTCGATCGACCAGAACGACTGCACGACCGTCGGGCACCCCGAGTTTCGAAACGCCGTCGCCAGCGACAGCGTCCCTTCGCCCCTCCGAAACTCGCCCGCTCCCGAGCCGCACGCCGGCAATACCGCCAGGCGCGCCTCGCCCGTCAGCCCGTAGATCTCGTAGGCGATACAGCCGTCCGTCGTCGTCGCGCGCAGCGGAGGTGGGCGTGAGGGCGAAGTATGAGCGCAGCGGGCGTCTCGTCGTCGAGGAAGGCGTGCGTGCCGAGGTGCACGATGTCGTGCTCGGCGTAGGCGCCTACGAACGCTCGCTCGGTGGCGCCCTCGCCGTAAGTACCGTCGCGCCGTAGCGCTCGCCGAGCAGCTTCCCGAGGGCGAGCGTCCACGGCGTACGCATCATCTGTTCCGAAGCGCCTGTCCCGAGACCTGTCGATATTGCGCGTGAAGGTCCAGCCGCCTCTTCAAAACCTGGGGCCACGCAGGTAATTTCGAGCGCATTGGAGCCACGAGACCTTGCCCTAGTCTTTGCGGCGGCCGGCTGCTGCGCGCTTGCCAGCGCGTCCGTGTAGCTCACTCTGTAACGCAGTCCCAGCCAGGGCCATGCAGACATCTTCGCTCCTGGAGTAGGCGTATCGGTTAGCAAGGCGGCAAAGGGCAAGCCTGCCAAATCACCGTCGCTGGCAATGATGATCGCCTGCTTGCGGTCGCCTTTCGGCAAAACTGGCGCCACGTACTGCTCGTACAATCCGTACCCGAGTTCAACGAGTCTTTCGCTACCCTGCCGGGCAAGTTCAGCCTTCAAACCTGTGATCATCGCAATCTGAGCGGGGCCGTGAGCCACCACCCGAATCTCGTCCTTCCCGCTGCCATCGACCGCACAGACGAGCATTCTTTGTGCCACCGAATCAACGAGGTAGCTCACGTAAAGCGCATCCTCGGCGCTGGCCTGCCGCCGCAGGGCCGCAACATCGAGTGCGAGAGGACTCAGTACCGACTGGTAGTACTGTGGGTAGCGAAAGCGGAGTTCGGTCTCGTACTCGGCAGTCGTCTCGCGCAGGGCGGCCAGTTCTTCCACACGTCGGCTACTGTCCATTTCGCTGTGTCGCAAAGAGGCCTGGCGGCGCTGGAGGTACTGCCCGCGCTCGACGAGGGAGTCCGGAATGCCGGCGCGTAGTCCCGCCGCCAGCTCCGCGCCGCGCCGCCGCAGGGCCAGCGCCCGTGGGAGGTCGGCGTAACGCACGGCGAGTGTGCACCAATATCCACCTGCGGGGGCAGCCGCGCTGGCGGCGCACTGCTCCGCGGCCGCAAAGGCGGCATCCGTGTAGATGTTACGCAGGTCATCGATGAAGGAAGGCGTCCAGCGCTCGGCGGCGAGGAGGGAGTAATTGACCGTCAAGAGGTGATCGCTGGCGCGGACGCTGCGCAGGAAGAGTTCGCGTGTTTGCCAATCCGGGGCAGCGGCGTACAAAAGCTGCGCCGCCGTGACGACCTGGAAGAGCATCGGCTGCACCTTGTCTTGCGTGGAGGCCGAGGCGTAGCGGTTGAGCAAACTTAGCAATTGTTGAGCAGCGCCCTGGTAATCCGCCCGCTGAGTCGCGATCTCAATACCGAGTAGCCGGAAGTCGATCACCCAGTCTAATGCCTCCTGTCCTTCTTCGAGGATATATGGTTCGGCCAGGCAGTAGTAGTGTTGGGCGCTGTCCAATTGTCCCGCCGCCAGGAAGCTTAGACCGAGTTGCTGGTAAGTAGATCGGTACCGGTAGGTAGATATGTCCAACTTTTGCTTTACGAGCGCGAGCATCTGCTGGTAGGTGTGCAGGCTTTCCGCGTCGAGACCTTGAAGGCGGTAGACGATGCCTTGTTGTTCTAGAAAATTTACTTCCGTAAAGTCTGACAGATCGTCCTTGCTTGCATTGAGGGCTGCTAGGGTATCGAGCATTTTCCCGGCACCTACTACGTCGCCCATAGTCACTAGACTACCGAGCATCGTGACCACCGTATTAATCTCTTGGAGGCGGTGCTCTGGAAGGGAGTTGCGATAGATGTCGCGCGCCTTCGCGAGGTAGTACCTCGCTTGGACTGGAAGATCGAGTTGGGCCAACACCTTGCCGTGGCGATAGTAGGCTTCTGCCTGTTGGTAGATGTCCTGATCGCGGCAGTTTTCGATTGCGACGCCCGAGAAGTAGAGCGCCTGCGTGGGGTGATTCATCTCGGCGTGCATCTCCGCGAGATTGGTATTGACCGTCACGATGTGCGGGTGTCGTGGCGGAAGAATCTCCGCGAAAATTTGATAAGCTTGCTGATACGCCCGGATGGAGGATGCCATGTCTTCCTTCATGTAAAGCGTCAAGCCCAGGGTAAGATTGGCGTACGCAATCGGTTTGGAGCACGCTGCGTGGTAGAGCGTCGCTAAATCGACAGCCTGCTGCGCGAACACAATGGCACTGTCTGGACTCCTCCCGAGCGCCACGTAGATGACAGCCAGGAGGCTACGGTTAGAGATGGCCTCATCCAGGCCGAGCGCGTTCGCTTGCTTAAACAATTCGAATGCTGCATTCAAGTGCTGTTCGCAGCTGGAGAAGTCGTACTCCTTAAACGCGATCGACGCGGCGGCGTCCTCAATGTAGGCTCCCCCGAGTGGTGTGCCGATCCGCTTCATGACAGGTGTTAAGACTTGCTGATTGTACGCTTTCATTGCGCTCAAGTCGCCACGCTGCCAATCGCACTTGAATCCAAAATAGATGGCCCGCGCCGCACTGTCCAGCGAGCGCTCGGCCTCGAGGACCTTGGCTGCCGCTTCCCAAGCTACCTGGGCTTCTGGATATACGGCAGCAGCGTATAGGCTGTCCGCCTGCGCGTACAGTGGCTTTCCCCTTCGCACACAGTCCGTTTTGCCGAAAGGCGACCAACAGGCAGCCTACAGCAAGGAGGTAAATAATGTGTTTTCTCATTCCGGACTGATTTGCGAGAGCCTCCGACTTCCGGATCGGACCACAGCTGGTGACTCCGCGTACGTGCTACCGTAATTCTATGCGAGAAAGGGTCACACACCCCTATCTTTTTTTTAGGCTTTCTGCTGGGGGGAGCACAAAAAGGCGGACCACCCCAGAGGGCGGCCCGCCGGACAGCAATCCAGCCGACGGGTGTCGGCGGAGTCTTTAGCCCCTTACATCGATCAGCGAGGCCCCTGTATTTGGGAATCGTTAGGCCCGCCGAACGCCCTTCTATCGGCTGCCATACCAAAGGTGAACAGCTACCAGACCCCGGAGCCGGTAATTTTGCCGCCATCCGAACGCTCATTCATTCTCTGCCGCTCCTCCTGCTGTCACTGGTCTGCCCCTGCCTAGCCGTCGACACCTGGGGCCAAACCTCCGCCCAGCCCGCAGTCGCGCCCGCTGAAGTCACTCGCGAGCGGCCGCTGTTCCAACTTCGCTACGCCAACGACTACTTCGCGGCCACGGATTACTACTTTACGCAGGGCATCTACGCCAGCTATGGCACGTCGAAGCTGAGCTTTTTCGCCGGCCAGGAAGGCTACACGCCGACCAGTATCGCCGACCCCGAACTCCGCTGGGGCGACAGACCTTACGCCGGGACGCTGTACGTCGGGGTACGCGGACGTTTTGCAGAAAGGCACCAACGCCCTAACCAACAATGGACCTACGAAGCCCTCCTCGGTATCATCGGGCCACAGGCCAAGGGCGAAGAGCAGCAGCGCTCCATCCACCGCTTCATCAACGACGAGGCTCCGATGGGGTGGCGCTACCAGATCGGCAATGACGTGCTCGCCGACGTGAGTGTGGGCTTTCGCCAAAACCTGGTGCAGCGACCTCACCTAAGCGTAGACGCGGAGGCCGAGGCGCGACTCGGTACGTTCCGAACACGCCTCAGTGCCGGCGGGGAAGCGCGCTTTGGCTGGCCTTTTCTGGCAGCCTTCGTGGCACCGCAGGTGCTGCTGCCTTTTCACGACGCGACACTACAGGGCGGCGTCTTCAGCGAGAGTCCGTACACGCTAGGCTACCGCGAGGTCGACCCGGTGGTGGGGCGTATGGACGTGGGTATCCAGGGGCGGATCGGCAACTGGGTGATTCACTACAGCCGCACCTTCCAAACCCGCGAGATCAAGGCCGGCCGCAACCACGGGTGGGGCGCACTCGGTGTCGCGGTGCAGGTGCACAGTCGGAAGTCGGCGGGCTCGAAAGAACGGTACGCCCTCTTGCAAGATCCGCTCAGCGGACGGACGCACCGGTGGTAGCAAGGAGCTTTTTCTTAGGCAAAGCCGCCCTGCCTTTTAATAATGCACCATTACCGGCATTACCAGCATGAGGGTCTGCTCGTGCTCGTCTTCGGTGCTCGGGAGCATGATGGCGGCTCGATTGGGCTCACTAAACTTCATCGTGATCGTCTCGGCGTTGAGGGCACCTAGCATCTCCTGCAAGAACTTAGCGTTGAACGCGATCTTGAGCGGCTCGCCCTCAAAGGTGCACGTGAGCTGCTCGGTAGCTTCTGAGTTGTAGTCGGCGTCGCGACCGGTGAGCGTGAGACTTCCGGGGCTCAAGTCGAGCTGCACTTGATTGGTCGTGCGGTTGGCGTACAGCGCGATGCGGCGCAGCGAACTTTGGAGGTCGGCCCGATCGACGGTGAGCGTCTTCGGGTTGTCCTTTGGGATGACGTTGTTGTAGTCCGGGAAGTTGGCGTTGATCAGCAGGCAGGTCACCTTGGTCTTCCCGATCTCGAAGAAGGCGTGCTTCTTGTTGAAAGACATCATCACCTCGTCCGAGCCGTGTAGCGCGGTCTTGAGCAGGGTGAGGCCCTTGCGCGGCACGATGAAGGTCCCGGAGGCGTCCCCGGTTAGCTCCTGCGCACTGAACTTGACGAGCTTGTGGGCGTCCGTAGCCACAAAGTTGATCTCCGAGCCGTCCACTTCGAAGAAGACCCCCATCATGGCGGGGCGCAACTCGTCGGTCGTCGTCGCGAAGAGCGTCTTGTTGATCGCCCGCTCTAAGACCGCTACCGAGATGCTCAGCTTCTCGACATCTTCCGCGACGGGAAGGCGAGGGAAATCAGCGGCGTCGGCTCCGGCCAGGCGGTACTTTCCGTAGGCGCTCGTGAGCTGAATCGAAAATTTATCGTCCACGTCGAAGGTCACCGGCTGCTCCGGCAAGGCCTTGAGGGTATCGACGAGCAGCTTGGCCGGAACGGCCACCGCGAAGTCCTCGTCGGCCTGGACCTCGGTGTGCGCCACGACGCTCGTCTCTAGGTCGGTGGCCATGATGATCAAATCGTTGCCCTCGGTCCGGAAGACGAAGTTCTCCAGGATCGGGACGACCGGATTGGTGGCGATGGCACCGTTGGCGAGGTTGAGTTGCTTTTGGAGGGTCCCGGAGGAGATCGTGAATTTCATAGTGGCTCTGCGAGTAGGGCGCTAAAGTAGGCCGGGGTCGGGCGGGGGGCGGAGGGGGTTTTGCCCGCGCTGTGTTGGCAGGTGGGCCTCTGGGTGGGGAAAATCACCCTCCCTAAATCCAGGTAGTCCCCACAGGTCAACGGCGACGCCTATTCCAGCGACTCGTGCAGTTCCGGGCCATTGTTGCGTACGCTGTTGACAAGCTGCGAGACGGGGTAGAGTTGGAGTGTTCCGTCGGCAGGCGTCCGGAGCAATTCGGTGATGTCGCCCTCGGTGAGGTCGGAGAGCCAGGCTTCTCTGAGGTCGGCTTTCGCCAAAACCACCGGCATGCGGTTGTGGATCGGTGACATCTCCGCGTTGGGCGCCGTGGTGATGATCGAGAAGGTGAGCTTCTCGTGCTCGTCGTTGTCTTTGTCCTGCCAGTACTCCCAGATGCCCGCAAACACGACGGGTTCCTTCTCACTAGGCATCTGGATACGGTAGGGCTGCTTGGCCTTGCCCTCGCGGCGCCACTCGTAAAAGCTGTCGGCCAGCACCAGGCACCGCCGCTCGCGCACAGGCTTGCGAAAACTCGGCTTGTCTAAGATCCCCTCCGAGCGAGCGTTGATCATGCGGGCGTTGTTCTTGCCGTCCTTGCTCCAGAAGGGCACTAAGCCCCACTCGAAGAGCTCGACCTGCTGCGGGTTGCGATTCGTAATGACGGGGGCGAACTGGGTCGGGGCGACATTGTAGTTCGGCGTCAGGTCGTCGGGTACCGTCACGGGGCCGAAGGCCTCCTCGATCTGGTGGGGAGTCATGGTCTGGGAGTAGCGTCCACACATGCTGGGGGTAACGCTGGCGGGGTGTTGGGTTGTTTGGTGGACCGGAACGCAGAGACCGCCGAGACTAGATCCCACGTCCCGACAGGGCCGTAGGTCCGAGAGCTAATTTGTGAGGTGCGTGAGCGACGCGCCGGGAAAAGACGCGCCCGCCTAAACGAACAACACTCGGACCGGCGCAACGAGGTACACTCGACCGAACGCACGAAACATGTTTTGGCGAAAGCTATCCCTGCCAACACAAACAGCCGTTTTCCACACGAGAGGCCGTGCTCTCGCAACACTGATTTCTGGATACCCTACCGAAAAATTTAAGTCCCGCCCTACATTGCCCAAACAAACCATCACAAAAAGCTATGCACTACACTACTAAATTGCTGCTCGTAGCGGGGCTGCTGCTCTTCGGTACCATAGGCTTGCTGGCCCAACAAATCAGCGGCCGCATCACCGATCGAAGTGGCGAGGCCCTCATAGGCGCTAACATTCTCCTGGCCGGTACGGCCACCGGCACCGTCACCGACATTGACGGCAAATTCGAACTCGCCGCCAGCCCTGGAGACAGCCTCGTCGTGAGCTACACCGGGTATGCTACGCAGACCCTTCGCGTAGCCGACGAGCCCTTTCTCGACATCATCCTCGGTGCAGGTGTAGCCCTTAACGAGGTAGTCGTCACCAGTTTAGGTATTAGTCGCGAGCGAAAATCGCTAGGGTATGCTGTGGAAGAAGTGAGTGGCGAGCAACTCATCCAGCAGCGCAATACCAATATCGTCTCCGCACTGCAAGGGCAGGCGGCCGGAGTCCAAATTACGCAGTCGGGTGGCGGTCCTGGCCAGGCGGCGCGCATCATCATCCGGGGCATTAACTCCCTAGACCCAAGCGCCAACAATCAGCCTCTCTTCGTGGTGGATGGCATCCCGATCAGTAACGAAACCATCGACGCCGGCGGGGGATCCTTCCGGAATGTCTCTAACCGCGCCTCGGACATTAACCCCAACGATGTCGAGACGATCTCGATCCTCAAGGGCGGGGCCGCGACTGCGCTCTATGGCCTTCGTGCCGCCAATGGAGCCGTCATTATCACCACCAAGCGCGGGCAAGCTGGCGAATTGAAGGTCAACTTCTCCACAACCGCGGGCATCGAAAACCTCAACAAAGCTCCCGAGACGCAGCGCGTCTATACGCAGGGCTACCTCGGGGAGTACGACCCGAACTCCTTCTGGCCGACGTGGGGTCCGCCGGTGAGCGCTGTCCGCGATACGGCCGACGCTAATCACCCCGACCTGTTCAACAACTACGAGAACGGCTACCAGCAAGGTCGCCAGGTACAGACTAATTTGAGCCTCACCGGTGGCTCGGAGAAGGCTACCTTTTTTACCTCGGTCGGGCACGCGCGCCACGACGGCGTATTGCCATTTAGCACCTACGAGAACACCAACTTCCGTGTCGGGGGCGAATTCAAGGCCAGCGACAAGTTTACTTTCGGAGGTACGGTCAACTTCATCAACTCCGGTGGCGATCGCGTCAATGCCAACCGCTACAACGAGAGCCTCACGTACTGGGCACCCCGCGTCGACGTGCAGGACTACCAGTTCCCCAACGGCACCATGCGCGGCTACCGCAATGACGGCCTGCGAGGCAACAATCCCGTCTACGGCGCGGCTTCTAACAAATACACCGACGATGTGAACCGGTACATCAGCAATGTCCGCTTCACGTACGCGCCGACAGATTACCTGCGGTTCAACTACGTGCTCGGATTGGATGCCTATACCGACAGTCGCCTCTTGCGCGCGCCAGCCCCACAGGGCCTCGCCAACGAAAATTCCCACGAAGACAACGGCGACGGCTTCGTGGAGGAGACCCGGATCGACTCGCGCGACCTTACCTCCAACATCACCGGTATCCTCGCCTTCCCAATCAATGAAGACTTAGACTTCCAACTTCTCGGTGGCTTCGATGTATTTGACTCCAGCTACGACCGTGTGAGTACCCGCGGCGAGGAACTCGACATCTTCGATCTGTTCACGCTCAACAACGCCGCCCAGATCACGACCGAGTCCTTCGAGCGTCGACGTCGGCTTGTTGGCTTCTACGGCGACATGCAGTTGGGCTACCGCAACGCCGTTTATCTCTCGCTCACGGGCCGCAACGATCTTTCGAGTACGCTCCCGATCGCCAACCGCTCGTTCTTCTACCCATCGGTAAGCGCCTCGATCGTCTTCTCGGAACTGCTCGACCTCCCGCGCAACTTCGACTTCGGTAAGCTCCGCGTCAGCTACGCTGGTATCGGTAAGGATACTGAGCCTTACCGTCTACAGTCGGTCTACACCAACCCTGCTGGCTTCCCGATCGACGGCACCACGGGTTGGGCTAGGGGTACGCAACGAGGGTCCAATACCCTCGTACCCGAGCGTACCAACACCTTCGAGGCTGGCGTCGAGATACGCGCCTTCCGCAACCGCGCCCGCCTGGAGGTCAACTACTACGACGCGACCTCCAACGACCAGATCATTCCCGTACCGGTGAGCCTCGCTACCGGCTTCTCGAGCTTTGTGCTGAACGCCGGGTCGATCCGCAACAATGGCGTCGAGGTCGTGCTCGGCGGGACGCCCATCAAGACCAACGACTTCTCGTGGGACCTGAGCGTCAACTTCACCCGCAACTACAACGAGGTGGTGGAGATCACTGAGGGCGTCGAGGACATCTTCATCGGCTCCTCGTTTGGGTACGCTGGCGCGACGGCCAGCATTCGCCTCGTCGAGGGCCAGCCGTACGGCAATATCTACGGCCGCAGCTACAAGCGCTTCGAGCCCACCGTCGACGGAGATGCCCCCGGACCGAAGATCCTCAACCGCGACGCCCCAATCGTGATCGGAGCTAACGGCTTCCCGGTTGTCGAGACGGAGCAGAAGATCCTCGGCAACACGCAGCCCAACTGGTTCGGTGCCCTGAACTCGACGTTTACCTACAAGAACGTGTCCCTGCGCCTCCTCGTCGACACCCGCCAGGGCGTCCAGAAATACAATCAGCTCGACAACTTTATGTCCGCCTTCGGGATCGCTGATTATACCCTCGACCGCGACCAAACGGTGGTCTTCCCCGGCGTTCTCGCAGACGGTACCCCCAACACCAAGCCTGTCTTCCTCGGGCAGGGCGTTGGCCCGGACGGCGTCAATTACGGCAACGGCTTCTACCGCAACGTCTACCGCGGCGTCACAGAGAACTTCGTCGAAGATGCCGACTGGGTGCGCTTACGTACCGCTGCGCTCCGGTTCCAGCTTCCGCAAAAACTGTTCAACGGTAAGCTCGTCGATGGGGCAGCCCTCACCTTCACTGGCAACAACCTCTTGCTCGCGACACCTTTCAGCGGCTTCGACCCTGAGAGCAACGACGGCAACGGCAACTCGACCGACGGCTTCGGTGGCTTTACCTACCCCGCCGTTCGCTCTTTCCTCCTCACCCTCGACGTATCCCTCTAAACTATGAAGACTCTCTATAGTGCCCTCATCGGGGCCGTCTCCCTCGTCGCCCTCCCTGCGTGCGACAGCTACCTCGACGTAAACGACAACCCCAACGCCGCCACCGAGGCCCCCATTAACGGCCTCCTGGCCGTGAGTACCCTCAATACCGGACTCAACCAGTTCCGCGTCGCGACCGGCTACACGAACTATTACGTGCAGTACTTCGCGAGCCCCAACCAGGCCTCGAGTGTTGACATTGGCCAGGAAGTCAACTTCTCCGGCACCTGGCAGAACCTCTACCAGGCGATGACCAACGCCTACGATATGATCCAGCTCGGCGAGGCGCGCGGCGGCCAGGACCACGTCGGCGTCGGGAAGGTGATCACGGCCATGAACCTCGGCCTCATCGCCGACAGTTGGGGAGATGCTCCCTACACGCAAGCCTTCACAGGCGACGTCATCACCCCGGAGTACAACTCCGCCGAGGAGATTTACGCTACCATCCAAACCCTGCTCGACGAGGCCATTGCCGCCTTCTCGGCCGAGAGTCTCATTGATCTCGACGACGAAAGTGACTTCATCCACGCTGGTGACACCGACGCTTGGGTCAAGACCGCCTACGCCCTCAAGGCGCGTTACCTCTTGCACCTCTCGGAGACGAGCAACTACGACCCGGCAGCCGTGCTCGCTAACGTGGCGCTTGCCTACACGTCTAATGCCGACGATGCCGAGGTCACGCGTTTTGAGATTCGCAATCCTTGGGCCCAGGTAGCCCGCAACAACGACAACCTCCTGCTGGACGGGTGGCTCTCCGAGCAATTTATCGATGCACTCAACGGCACTACTTTCGAAAGCTTTGACCCACGCTTGCCTTTGCTCACCGACACGGCCGTCAACGGGAAGTACGTCGGGACCATCAACGGCGCCGGTCGCCGTGGCAGTGGTACCACCGCCCAAGAGAGCTACCTCGAAACAAGTGGCGCACTCTCCGGCGAAACATCACCGCTGCTCATCATCACCTACGCCGAACTCAAGTTCATCGAGGCCGAAGCTGCGCTCGATGCCAATCAACGCGACCGTGCCTTGACGGCCTTTCGCGAGGGCATCCGCGCGAGCATGGCGAAGATCGGCGTGTCTGACGATGCGGGCGCAGCGTACTACGCCGCCACCTACGGCACGCGTACCGCTGCCACCCTGACCCTCGACGACATCTTCCGCGAGAAGTACGTCGCACTGTTCCTAAATCCGGAGACCTGGGTCGATGCCCGCCGCTACGAGTTCATGTACCGCGATTTCGAGCTTCCGCAAAACGCGGCTACGGCAGCCTTCGTTCGTCGACTCCCCTACCCAGACACGGAGTTGAACCGCAACGGCAACAACACACCGATCATTTCGGACCTCACCTCTCGCCTATTCTGGGATCAGTAGTATAGGTATAGGGTTCGAACTGGAGGTTCGCCGTACACGCTGGCCCGTCTGCTCCTCATGGAGTGGCGGGCCAGTATGTTTTGGGGGGCAATCTCTCTGCCCGCTCGTCGGTCCGGACCAAGTCGGGACGATCTCACCCCGTCATCTCACCCCGTCATCTCTGCTCGCTCCCCTTCCACTCCCTGTAGCTCAAACGAAAACGTCGAGCCCTGCCCGAGCACGCTCTCGATCGCCAACTGACTCCCGATCGAACGTACGGTGGCCGCCACCGAAGAAAGTCCGATCCCGTGTCCCTCGCTGTCGTCAGAGTCGCCGCGCTCACCGAAATTGCTGATCTTAACGAGCTTGTCGGGGGCGATGCCGCGACCGTTGTCTGCCACCAAAACGCGCCACCGGCCACCGCTAACCACCGACTCCGGACCTCCCGAGGCGGGGCTCTCCCCCCTTGCGAGCTCCGCAGTGATCGAGACCAAGGGCGCACGCCCTTGGGCACCGTACTTCACGGCGTTCGAGATCAAGTTTTGCAAGATCGTACGGATCTTGGTCGGGGCAGCCTGCACGAAGGGGAGCGGCTCCACAGAAACGGTAGCCCCGTACTCCGCGATGAGTTGGGTCAAGTCGTCGGTGACTTCCTCGACGATGCCATTCAGGTCGATCGGAATAGCTTCTTCGCCAGTCTTATTGCGTGAACGCTCGAGCAAGGTCGCGACCATGGTCTGCATCCGCGATGCGCTACTGGCCACCATCTCGAGGTAGGTTCCTACCTCGCCCTCTTGCAACTCTGGGTAGTCCTCCCCGAGGGCGTCGATCATGCCGTTGATCGTACGTAGAGGCTGCAGTAGGTCGTGGCTCGTCGTGTAGGCGTAGCGGTCGAGGGCTTGGTTGCGCTCCTCGAGGTGATCGATGAGCAGCTCGTTGTACCGCTCGAGGCGCTCCCTGCGGTCTATCTCGTGCTGGCGCTCACTGGCGATTTTGCGGTAGCGCTCCCGCTCGATACCGAGGGTCTCGATGACGCCGGACAACTGGCGGTAAATCTTGAAGAGGCTGTAGCACAGTACGCCGATCGCGAGGCCGAGCAGTACGTAAACCCACACGAGGGTCGTATCGCGTACCCCGGTGCGCCTGTCGAGCAGACGCTCCTCTTCACGGCGGATGTCTATGAGGAGGGTGTCGATCCGCGCCATGTACTCCTCGCCAGCGTCCGAGTTGACGATTCTGAGCGCCTCTTCGCGGTCGCCGCGACGCATGAGGTTGGTCGTCGTGCGTACCTCCTTGAGCTTGGCTTCTACGATCGAGCGCAGGAGCGTGATGCGGTCCGTTTGCAGAGGGTTGTTATGGGTCAGTTCGCGGAGGCGCTCCAGGCGCTTGTCGGCCTGTTCGAGGGCTTGAGTAGGTGCGCCGAGGTAGCGCTCGTCCTGTGTGAGGAGGTAGCCCCGCTGTGACGACTCCTCGGTTTGGATATCGGTATGGAGGTCGCTAAGCTCTCGGAGTACGTCAATTGTGCGCCACGCCAACTGTGTCTGGCGGCTGCGGAAATAGAACACGATCACGACCGCCACCAGGATAATGGCGGCACTACTGATTGCGACGCGGAGCGCCGAAAGATTCTCTTTCGATAGTTTGGTGGAGACGGACACGGCGGGGCGGGATATGGCGAGCAAAGTAACGCGATACGTGCCCTAAATAATCCGCACAGCTATCGGTCCTGACCTCTAGACGTCAGGTGAGGCACACCTAAGGTCTTACTGCACTACCGTCACCAAGGCGAGGCCGTTGTCAGTTGTCGACCCGGTGCGGGATACCTGGACGGTCGCAATTCGACCATTGGAGAGACGCGCTACTTGAGTCACGAAGCCGCGCGTCGCCACGAAGCGCTCGCGGAGGCGCGAGGGCCAGCGCGCGACGACGAGTCCGGGTGTCTCCCCAGTGGCGATGTCGCTCGGGGCCACCGCACCGTAGACCAGGTCGCCGGTCGCACTAAATGCGACATCGACCACGCGTGCCGTACCGTAATCGAGCCGCCCGCGGAAGGTGAGTTGGCGACTTACGTCAAAACTGTTGCCGAGTCGCGAGGTCACGAAGTAGCCGCCTGTCGGATCGACGGCGAAGACCTCGGAGGACTGTTCGTTGTCGCGCTGGAGGACGCCATTCCCGGCGAAGGTGAACTGCCCCCCCTGGTCGAACTCGAAGTACGCGGGCTCAGCGATGAGGGAGGTCGTCGAAAGGGCGACGGCAGTCCGTTGGCCCGGTACGCGTCGGATCACCCCCGCACCGCGTTGCTGCGCGTTGCTGGCCAGCAGAGCGCCCGTCGCGCGGCTGTAGCTTCGGTACTGACCAGTACGCACCGTCGGCGAGGTGCCACCCACCACGATAAAGCCATCCTCGTAGACCGCCACAGAGCCCACTGGGTCAATGGTGTTGATCAGGCTCGTCGTGGCGAGAGTGGCGAGATTGAGGACGTAGACATTGCCATTGCCGCTCGGGACAAAAAGCTCCACGCCACTACCGGCGCTCCCGATGGCGGGCTGGCCGAGGCCTCCGGAAAGTTGGGCTGTGGCGAGTACCGTACGGGTCGCGATGTCGTAGCGCAGGATGCGGTCTCGGGCACCGTCGACCAGAAAGACGGTATTTGCCTCTGTAGGGTGAGCGATCATCTCCTGCGGCACGAAGTCGAGGAAGTCGACCGTCGATGGTGCGTAGGAGACGACGTTGCTCGTCGCGGCGGAGGCATTGCCAGAGGTCGCGACGACGATTCGGTAGCAGACACTCGCGGCGATGGGGAGGGGGTCACGATCTACGAAGCTGGTGTCGCCTTGGCCGGAGGTGCTGGCGATGGTTTGCCAGTTGGCAAACCCAGGAGCCGCGCAGTCGCCGATCCCGCGCTGTATGCGGTAGGTCCGAAAGTCGCGCCCTGTGTAGCGGCTCCAGTCGAGGCGTGGGGCTGCACCCGTTAGGTCGACTTCGGCGAGGCGAATGCTGGCTACGCCAGCGACGTTGACGCCGAGTAGGCGAGTCGTGGTCTGGCCGTCGGTATCGGTAGCGGTTGCCGTGAGTTGGTGGAATCCCGGCGTCAGGGTTTTGACGAAAGTCAGCCGCCCGTCGTCGTCGCCGGTGTCCTCTCTCAGTAGGCCGTCGAGGTTAGAGGCCCACCGGATGGTGAGCTGATTGCCGGTGGTCTCGTCGTCGGAGGCCGTAGCGTCGAAGAGGATGGCTTCGCCGGCCTGGTAGGTGCCCGTCGGTAGCGGAGACGTGATGAAGAGTCGTGGACTACCGTCGGCATTGCCGCCGTTCGGCAGGATGATCGGGAGCTGAAGCGTGACGGAGGTGAGGTTGCCGCGCACGATCTGAATCGTGGTCTTGGCCTGGACGCCTTTGCCGTCGGCGAAGACATCGTAGGTGCCGACAGGGACCTCCTTGACGGTGGTACTCCCGAAGGTGTCGGTAAGGGCGGAGAGGCGGCTTAGCGGCTCGGTGAAGATACTCGCGCCCGGGACGGGGGTGCCACGCTGGTCGGTAACCAGGACGGCGACATCGCCGGTGGGGACAGCGGAAGCTTCATCGTCGACGAGGCAGGCCGAGAGTGAGCCCAGGAGTAGCAGCCAGACGAGCGGGGCAAAAAGTTTCAAAGACGGTCGGATTTGAGCAGACACAAAGGTGCACCTTCTGTACCAACTCCGCTGAGAGCGTCGGCTACCTAGATGGGGGAAGGTCGGCCACGTGGCACGGAGGTCTTCCGTTAGGGCTGGAAGTCGAGGTAAGGCCGCAGGCGCGCGAGTTGTTCGGCATCGATAACGCGGGTGCGCAGCAGGTCGCTAAGCTGTCGGTAGGCCCCGTGTTGCTCACGGTTGGCCATGACCACTTTGGCCTGCTTCCACGTGAGGTAGGGGTGGCGCCAGTCGTCGTAGCTCGTGGCATAGTTGACGCGGATCTGGCGGCAGCATTCGGTAGAGTCGACGCGGAGCTGATCGCGAACGCGCAACAAGGTGCTGTCGCGTGCCCCCGGGGTCTCGAGCACCTGGGCCACGCTCACGAAGCCGCCGAGGCGCTGGCGGTAGTCGGCGATCCGCATGGCGGTGTACTCGCCGATGCCGCGGACGGCGGATAGGTCGGTCTCGGCGGCGGCGTTGACCTCGACGGGTCCTGTCCTCTTCCCGGTGGTACGCCGCGAGGGTTCAGCATTGAATTCTCCTCCCTCAGTCGTGGCATCGCCAGATCCAGCAACCGGCATAGCGACAGCGGGGGAGGGTGGCTCGGCGAAGTAGTCGGCGATCCGCTCAGCGGTCGTATCGGCGAGGCCGTAGAGCTTGGCGATGTCGGCGGTCTGGCGGAACTGGCCACCCGACCGTCGATACTTGAGCCAACGAGCCGTGATGGCGACGGGGACACCGAGTCGGAGTAGCGTGTTGCTGTCGACGGCATTGGGGTCGAGGCTCGCGAGTGAGGGCATGGCGACCTTGAAGTCGACACTGGTCTGTGTACCGGGCTTTTCGCGCGAGTGCCACGCGGGACGGTCGTCACCGCCTTTGCCGTCGCTTGCGTACCGTGATCGGTAATTGTTGTTGGCCCAGGACGCGCGACGCTTGTCGTAGTAGGCACTGCGCTGCGCGCGCTCGTCGGCCCAGCGCTGGCGCTGCTCCGCGTATTCGGCCTGGCGCTCGGCCTTAGCCTCCGAGAGGCTATCTGAGGCGGCTTCTGCGCGAGAGATAAAGTCGGCAATATCAGCCTGGTACTGGGTGTTGACCTCGATGGAGACCGGCGCATCGGGTGCCGATGGCCAGAGGTGTACTGCGGTCGTCACCCCGAGACAGGCCACTAGGATAGCGTAAAGTGCGTTGCGCTCGGCCCGCGAGTACTCGAGCGGATGATCGGGCGCTGGCGGACGACGCATGGGGAAGCTAGCTGATTGTGAGCAAGATAGCCGCGAGGTTTCTGAACTGCCAAAACATTACCACAACTAATATGTAAAGTGCCAAATTTTGCAACTCAACCAGGTATTAGTTGCGAGGATCGCACCGAGCTCCGCTAAACCGCCGCGGAGCTTTGCGGGCATGAAAACAAAGCGTCTGCTTTACGCTCCAGCTACGCCGCGCCAGCGTGTTCTGGTCAGGTCCTTCGCGATTGCAAGCTTAATCCTGATGGGGTCTGTCATGCCCGCTACCACCGAGGCTATCGTGGGCGCTGCATCTACGACCGAGCTTGGGTCTGCTGGCCCGGCCGCTGAGGGTGCGTTCGACCTGCTGGCCTATGGACTCGTCCTGCTGGCAGCCGCGGGCGGACTCGTCATCGTGATTCGCGAGAAAGAGCGGCAGGCGGGGTCCGTAGGTGATTTTGTGGCCCTGATCGGACTCACGATTGCGAGTTTTGGCCTGGCTATTATGGGTGGGCTGTGTTTCCTCGGGGGCGGTGTTTGGTGGCTCATCGAGCACATGCGTGGTCGCCGGGCGCGACGGCGCTACCGCGAGGAGACCTCCGGCGGGAGGGGATGAACCGTTACGGCCTACAACTCGTACGTCAGCGTCCAGCGGTGACCGTCCGCGTTGCGGTCAATGGTCATCGTGCCGCGCAGACCCTCGAGTTCCCCCGTCCCCGAGTCGGGCACGACGCTGAGGCTTAGCTCGCTGGTCTCGCCGTGCATGCGGCCGTGGTGCGTGAGGACAAAGGAGCCGGTTTTGCCGGAGAGGCTCCCTGTAAACTGCTCGATGGCTACGTAATCCGCCGAACCTTTGATCGGCGTCACGGCGGTGAGCATGGTGCCCTTGGAGCTGCCGTCGAGGTCGCCGCGGAAGGTTTTGGCGAGGGTCATCTGCCCGAGGGTGATGCCGTGGTCGCCGGTCTGGGAGACGGGTTGCATTTCGACGGTGAAGGTTCCGGTGGCGCGCATAGGGTGGGTTTTGGCGAAAGTCGAAAAGTAGAGCATCGGGCGACTAGTCCTTGCCAAATCGCCGAAACTTGCGTTGGGGGAAGTATGAAGTTGCGTGATTGGAGCCTGGTGCTCGCAGTGATGAGTGGTATTGGCTTGGTGAGTTGTGGGGCTGGTTCGGCAAAAAGTGGTACGTCTGTGACGCCTTCGCGGGCTAGTGTGAGTGGCCCGGCAGCTTTCGCCAAAACCCGTGACACCGGCGGTTTTGACGAAAGTCCCTACGACTTCGCCAAGCCAGTAGTAAGCTTTTCGCTGCCCGGAGACCTCGAGGAGATCAGCGGACTCACCGTGCTCGACGAGACGCACCTCGGGGCCGTTCAGGACGAAAAGGCGCACCTCTACCTGATCAATGCCGCCAATGGGATCGTCGATGAGGAGATTGACTTCGGGAAGAAGGGCGACTACGAGGGGATTGCGGAGGCGGCGGGGCGGCTCTTCGTGCTCCAGTCCGGCGGCGAACTCACCGAGTTGCTCGGCTGGCGCACGGGTGAGGTCATGACGCGGGAGTACGACGGTGACCTGGGTCGCAAGCGCTGCAATGCCGAGGGGCTCGGGGCCGATGGCGGGCGCCTGCTGATCATCTGTAAGAATGCCGATAAGAAGGACCGCAACGCCGTGCATGCCTTTGATTTGGCCAGCAATACGTTTAGTGAGAAGGAGATCTTCGAGGTGGATGCGGACGACCTGTCTGGCAAGAAAACCATTCGTCCGTCGGGGCTGGCGCGTCATCCGATCAGTGGAGATTGGTTGGTGCTGTCGAGTAAGCGGCAGTCTATCGTCGTGGTGGACGACCGGGGCAAGGTCAAGGCGGAGTGGGACATCCGCCAGGCCGGACTGGAGCAGCCCGAAGGAATCATCGTTTTGCCGGATGGCGACCTGTGGCTATCGAGTGAGGGACGCAAGGGGCCGGGGCGGGTGATGCGGTTTGGGTATCGGGGGTAGAGGTTATTGCAGGTGGGGTGTAGCACGAATCAGGTAGGTGGTTTTGGCGAAAGCCCCACCCGTGGGAAGAGGATGCCCACTCGGGAAAGACTTGTAGATCGGCGCCCGGGCCGCGGGTAGCATTGCGGCTCACATTAACGTGCACCCTATGACTTTACGCTACGCCTACCACTTTTCAATCACGGCGCTGTGCGCTGGATTACTCTTAGGGCAGAGCCACAAGCTAACCGCGCAGTGCTTCGGTGGCCTCGGGACCATCACTCTGCCGCCGCCTACCAATGGCAATCAAATCTGGACCGACATCGACGTCGACGGTAACGGCTCTAACGACATGCGAATACGACGACTGCGGATCACCGCATCGGATGAGCTGATCGACGTGTACTCGTTGGGTAACGGACAAAACTGCAACATCGACCTCGGCAGTGAGCAGGCCGCAGGAGTGTTTCCACGCCCGACCTACGGTAGCTGCACGACCGTGGTGGAGATCTACCGCATCTCGAATGGCGTGACTAAGCAATGACCTCCCCAACTTTCCGTACATCCCGATACAAGTCAACCTCTCCAGACGCATCGGATGGGTCCAGTTCGGAAATGCTACTTACGGTGGTGTAGCTGGTGACTTTACGGTCGACGTGTTAGAGCGGGCCGTACAGGCATTTGGGTTTCAACGGTCCTCGTACCGGCGACTGCGCGTCGATGGGGGGCACACTGCCCGTCGAACTCACGGACTTCGAGGCGATCCGAGAGACGTGCGATGTCGTAGCCCTTGCCTGGGAGACGGCTTCGGAGACCGACAACGCAGGATTTGAAGTGCTGCGCACCGAGGAAATTGGCGGCGTCGCGGTCGAGAAGATGGTGGGCTTCGTGTCTGGCGGCGGCACCACGGCATCGATGCGTGCGTATGAGTTTATCGATGCGCTAGTACCCAGTGGGCAGGTGCTGTACCGTTTGCGACAAGTCGACCACGACGGTACGGATGCCTGGTCGGACTATGTATCGGCCGGGGAGGGCTGTGATCTAGGTGGTGCGCAGACCTACCGCGTGATCGATGTGCTCGGTGCCGGTCGGGGCGAGGTGTCGGGCAACGCGGCGGCCGGTTTGCGGACGCGCTTACGAGATGAACTAGCCTTGCCTGCCGGGGTGTACTACCTCATGGCTATACGAGGGGGGAGCGAGGTGATCGAGGTGGTGGTTTGGTAGGCCTACTGCATCGAGCTTGCGCTTGTGTCGAGACTTAATCCACGCTGTGGACATGCCAGGCATCATCGGCTGCTGATTTCAGAAAGCGACGAATATTAGGAACATCACCATCAATACGAGCATGAGTGCGACTATGAGCTTGATCCGCGCCTCGCGCCTGGCTAGCCGACTACGGTGCACCATGTCGATGGGTGGCCTAGAGGAGGAGGAAAGTCGACCAGGAAAGCGGTCGTCGATCCAGTAGTCCCGCGTGGGGGTGCGTTGTAAGTGGCGATTGTTGCGCAGCGAGATGATGGTTGCGTCGGCGAAGCCCATGCGTTAAATGTATATCTGCCGTCGCGAATGCTACAGGTACTTACGAGCTTTACATCATCGGCTTCAAGATCACGTCGACCCGTCGATTGCTGAGTTTGCCTTGCCAGGTGGCGTTGTCGTAGCTGGGGGCGTCCTCACCGAGGGGCAGCAACTCGATGGCCGCACTTTGTAGAGGATAGGCCAGCAGTTGCTCGCGGACCATGGCGCTGCGGGCGGCGGAGAGGCGAAGATTGTAGGCGCGGTCGCCGATGTCGTCGGTGTGCCCCTGTACCTCGACGCCGTAGTTGTCGAGGCCTGGTACGGCGTCCAGGAATACACGGAGCCGCTGCGCCTCCTCGGGGTAGACATAGGCGCTGCCGCCCGCGAAGAAAATGGAGATTTGGAGCAGGGGGGCAACGGCGGCGGTGTCGGCAATTTGGGCGTGCGCCTGCCCTATAGCGAGAGCGAGAAGGATAGAAAGGAATAAAGGGCGCATGGGGTGGGGGGAGGCGTGGGTGTGACTTTAGAAAACTCGATAGACGATAGGTGTTTAGGGGTGGGCCACCCTTAAACACTGCAACAAATCCTAAAGTAGCAAGCATAAAGCCCTTGACTCCCGCCCGCACACCTGCGCCTCGATGTCGATACGGCTGTGGACCTGGCGGGAGCCAGGCAAACACGGCTCGGCAGACGCGCGCATGATGGCTCGACGGGACGGTGCACGGGCGGTGTTTGCCTGGCTCCTGCCAGGTGCGGGCACGTCCAACGGCTGTGGACCTGGCGGGAGCCAGGCAAACACGGCTCGGCAGACGCGCGCCCGACGGGACGGTGCGAGGTCGGTGTTGGGTGTGCGTATTTCTGTCCCGTCGCGCTTGTCGAGCCGGTCCTTGGTCCAGTAGTGGCGCTCGGGGGTGCGCTGGAGGTTGCGGTTGTTGCGGTTGGAGACGTTGGCTAAGTCCGCGAAGCCCATGTGGGGAAGGCTGCTCGGGGCCTGGGGTGCGCACTAGACTTGGGGTAGGCGTCGGGTGTGGTGAAGGGCGTAGAGGAGGGGCGGGATGCAGAGTAGACCGAAGGCGCAGTCTACGAGTTGCCAATACCAGGGGATGCCGCGGATGGGTCCGCAGATGAAGGCCAGGGGGAAGACGAGCACCGACATCCAGACCCCGACCCACAGGACGCCTTCGTAGCGGGCGGGCTCGCGGTAGGGGAGGATGAAGAAGAGCATAATCATGAGGTGGCCGAAGGCGAGCCAGTCCGTGCCGTAAGCGATGAAGGGGTAGCGGGCGTAGGTGACGTCGAGGCCTTCGCGGACGGTGAGGATCCAGGCGGTGAGCCCGGCGTAGGCGGCCGGGTCGAGGTTGCCGGAACCGTCGGTGAGGAGGTCGGCGAGAAAGTTGACCTCGGCCAGGAGCGGGAAGGCGGTGACGCCGGCTAGGAAGAGCCCGAGCATGACGAGGACCAGGGCAATGCGGATGCGGCCGAGGCGGGTGGCTTGTGGGATAAAGCTTTGGGGCACGGGCGGAAGGTAGGAGGCTAGCGAAGTCTCCGTGGCGGAGTAGTTTCCAGCCTCCTAAAACCCTGCCCGTATGGCTTATCCGCGCGTTTTCGACTCGAATCATCGCTCGATGTGGAATCCATTCGTCACCAAGTTGATCGCAGGGATGATCGTCGCTTTCGTAGGCGGACTCATGCTTACCGCATTCGTCGGCGCGCTCGGACCTGTGGCGCTGGCCGCCTGGATACTTCCCCTGGTTCTGCTTGCGATGTTGGCCTTTCAGTTGAGAGAAGTACCGCTCCGCTGGCGTACGACCGTGCGCGTCGATCCTGGCGATAAGTCTTTGACCTTAACCGACTTGTCGAAGGAAAGAAATCAATACGGCATCGTGGATCGCGAAGGTCAGATCTATCGGTTTGGCGACATCGAAGCTTATACCTCGATCCAGTACGAGAGCTTCATCTCGCGGCCTCAATATTTGATTAAGATTTTGGTTGATGGGAAGTGGGTTCGGCTGCTGTCTTTGAGACATCCGACTGATTATCTCGCGTTTGTTAACTTAGTCGGGCAAGACATTAAGCGGCTGTAGCCAATAAGGCTTCCACCGCCTCGACGCAAAGGGCGAGAGCCGTAGCGCTCGAATCCTGCCCATCGCATCGTACCAATACCGGATCGCGCATCGCACTAATACTGAATCTCGACGTAGCCCCAGTACAAGTTCTCCCCACCTACGGCAGCGCGGTAGAAGTACGTCCCGGCGGCAAGCGGTTGTCCAGACACTTCCCCGCCCCAGTCATTGTCGTAAGCCTCCGAGCGGTAGACCTCCGCCCCACGCCGGTCGTAGACCCGAAGGGCTAACACGCTACCCCGATCCGGGACCGGTAGTACGAAGGCATCATTGACGCCGTCGCCGTTCGGGCT
Source organism: Lewinellaceae bacterium (assembly GCA_963837005.1). Lineage (GTDB taxonomy): Bacteria > Bacteroidota > Bacteroidia > Chitinophagales > Saprospiraceae > CALDTK01. The sequence continues at coordinate 412,581 of CAWIMC010000013.1, read as the reverse complement.
AAAACCGGAGTGGTGGACGCCTGGGCTGAGGGTCGACGCGGTCACCTCCTCGATCGCGCTCACGCGGGCCGTCGTGACGGTGAGTACGTCGCTCTTGCCGGTCGTCCCAGAGACAGCCCAAACCTCGAACGTGTACTTCGTGGCCGGCAGGAGGCCGGTGACGCGGTGACTGGTCTGCGTGCCGGTGAGGGTTGCGACGAGTTTACCGTCTTGATACAGCTCGTGGGTAAGCACATTGTCGCCGGTACGGGGCGCCGTCCAGGTGAGAGACACGGTACTAGAGGTGGTGGCGAGCATGTAGAGCACCGGACTCGCGACGGGCGGGTGGACCCACTCATACGCACCGATGTCCGGGGCGCGGCCTTCGAAGGGCAGACCTACGTCGACGCCCGCATCCACTACGGGGCTGCTCGCACCGGCGGGGTGGTAGTAGGCCGTCGGTTTTCCGCCGGTGAGTGCGAGTTGTGGGTCGGCCTCCATCGTTCCCGCGGGGACGTTGCTCACCTTGTAGGCCAGGTTTTGCGAAAGCGTCATCCCCGAACTCGGCAAGCTGCCGCGGCTGAAGCCCGAGCGCTTGTCCGGGCTCACGGGGTCGACCGAGATAATGATGTTGTTCTTGACCTGCCAGTTAGCCGACCGCCCCGCTCACCTCCAGGAAGCTGGTCGGGAAGTTGTTGCGCGCCGAGTTGACGAGGAAGACAGTGTTGTTGAGGATGCTGATGTTCTCGTTGAGGTCGTTCTTCTTGAACACGAAGCCCATCGAGCACTCGGCCACGTTGTGGTGGATCAGCGTCGGACCCGCATTCTGCCCGCCGTGGATCTCGTAGACGCGGCCGCTGTTCCCCCAGGTATTCGCGAAGTAGTTGTGGTCGATGATCAGGTTGGAGCGTGGCCCCTCGACGCCCCCGGAGCCGTGGAAGACGTTGTCGTGGATGCGGATGGCGTAGTCGAATTTGGCACCTGTCGCGTGGGAGGTCGTCGTGTTGTTGCCTTGCCGCGGCACCGACACCATACCGTTGAAGACGTTGTCGTAGATCTCCAGACCGTACTCGAACTCGTGCGCGGACTCGAGGTCGAAGGGCCTGCCGTCGTTAGGCTTGGCGGTGATCTTGTTGCGGAAGAGATTACCGTGGATGCGGGTGGCCTCGTGCCCGGAGGCCTTGTAGCCGTAGCCGCCGCCCTTGGTGGTCTGGAAGGTGTTGCCGTCGATCTCGACCTCCTTGACGTAGCGCGTCCTGAGGCCCCCGCCCCACTCGCTACAGTGCTTTTCGTAGCTGGCGTCGTCGAAGAGGGAGCGGCGCACGCGGATGCGTTTGCACTGCCGCATGAAGATCCCGGCCCAGGCGAAGTTGTGGACGGTGACGCGGTCGACCTCGATGTCGTCCGTGTAGATGGCGTGGATGGCGCCGTACAGTGGATTGTCGTCCGGTGACTCGAAAGTTAGGTCTCGGATCGTGACGCCGTGCGCCTTGTTGGCGATCTTGACGAGGAAGTTGTCGGCGTTGGTGATAAAGTCGCAGTGCGCCGTGGCGGAGGCCACGAAGGACGCGGCGTTGGTGAGGGTAGTCTCGTCGGCACCCTGGCCCTGGATGGTGACGCCTGCCTTGGGGGCGGCCGTGCGGGTAGCGACGAAGGTGCCGGTGCCGAGGCTAATCGTGTTAGCGCCCGCGGGGACCTGCTCGCACGCAAAGGCAAGACTCGCCCAGGCGGTCTGCGCGGAGCGGCCGTCGCGGGTGGCGGCGTCGGTGCCCGTGGTCGTGACGTAATAGGTGGTTTGGGCGAGGCCGAGGGTCGCGGACAGGAGGCCGAGCAGGAGTGAGAGGGTTCGGAGGAGCATGCGGGCGAGAGGTTCGGAGCGCGGGGTGTGCATCAAGCATTGTGCCGCTACCTGGTTTTAGGTAGGCTGGAGGCATGACTTCGACTGGCGAATTCGACACTTTGGGTCCTGCTGGAGGTGGGCCGGGACGTGGACTTCTCTTTTGAGCGAAAAGAGTGTAGGGCTTTCGCCAAAACACGTTTTGGCGAAAGCCGCCCACTGGCCCCGCGGCAGCATCTCGGGCTGGTAGGCAACATGCTCTTCGTGGCCGAGCCCGAGGGCAGGCGGTCGCCTCGCAAAATAGGGTTCTGCTCTACTGTACCACTACTGCTTCATTGTACTGCGCACCCGCCGTCGTCAATTCCACGCGATACATCCCGCTCGGCAGATCACCTAACCGTACCTCGGCGGCCCGCACGGCGCGAACCTTTCGTCCCGTCTGGTCGAATACCCGCAGGCTCACCACTTCCTCCTGCGTAGTCACGCGCAGCACATCCGATGTCGGATTCGGAAAGAAGGACACCACTGCTTTCGAATCCGCATCGCTGATAGCCCGCACGTCCGAATATTCATAGCTTCCGTCTACGTCATTGATACGCAGGCGGTAGTAGACCTGGCCGTGTAGGGCAATTGTGGCTGCGTCTACGAAGTCGTACGCCCGCGTCTGGTCACTATCCCTAGCGGCATCCCGCGTTCCGATCCTGATCCAGGTCATGGCATCGTGGCTTCGCTCTACGGCAAAGTGATCGGTACCCCGCTCACTAGCGGTCTGCCATGTCAGAGCTACTGTACTGTTTGCTGTACGCCTTGCGGCAAAACTGATGAGCTCGACGGGGAGTGGGCTGCTGCCAAAACCCGAGAACACCGCGTTACCAGCCGAAACTGTACCCACTAACGTCTGCGCCGTCCGCCCTGCACCGGCATAGCTCCACGTCCCGTCCGCATAGCTGGCACCGACGATAAATGTTTCGGAGCCCACCACGTCCGCCGGGAGGTAATCAGCACTAATGGTGTTGCTGTAATCCGTGATGTTCTCGGCCACGATCTCCCAGTGTCGGGCGATATAGTCCGCCGACCCCGCAGGTAGGTCCGGGGCTGCCTCGTCGAGGGCTCGAACGCGCACACTGGCATTGGTGAACGTGCTCCCGGTAAGGTCGCTACGGAGTTCGGAGAACCCGCTCACGCTACCCACCGGAAACTCAACCGAGCCTGCCGCATCAATCTCCCGAACCAAGAAGCCTGTACCGTTTGTAGCAATGTATCTGTTAGACGACGCTCCGGTAACGGGAACTTGTGCCTCCAGCCGTAGATCGGAGTCTCCGACCAGCAAGAGTGAGTTCTTAGCTGATGCCAGGTCGATCGACCCCGTCACCGTGAACTCGCCGAGCAGATCGACGTCCGCGTCTATCTTTCGGTTTTCGAGGTGCTTGATATTCACCGGACCGCCCACGCTAAAGGAAGTTGGATTTGACCCTCGAAAAGCAATCGTGGATTGAGTGGCGTTCGAGTTGAGGGTGCCTGCATTGGTAAAGTTGCCCTTTAGAACTAGCCGTCCCGAGTTGTTTACAGCAGATGCAGCTTCATTCTGCAGATCACCTTCTACCGTTAGCGTTGCACCTGATTCTACGACGATCGCTCCCCCTGCTTGATTGAGCAGCTGGGCAGTCATCATTGTGGGCAGTAAGGAAAATATTAAAAATGCGACAAGAGTCTGCGCAGACTTGTATATCGATTCTCTCATGGGATTAAGGTTTTGACGGTGGCAGTCGAGCCTGCCCGCACGATCACTAGTCCCGCCGTATTTGACAGGCCCCCAGTGGTGAAGCCTTCGTCAAGGTCGGAAATGAGGACGCCGGGGGTCGGGAGAGTAGTTTGTCCGATTACTTCAAACCGACTACCGCGCAGGGTGAGGTCGCCCCCCGATATCGTAAGTGATTGGGCCTCCATGTCGTCGGTGATCTGGAGTATTACCCCTTTGCTCGAATTTGAAAAGGTCATAGCATCAATGCCGATAGGTCCGACGATGTCGATTTGATCGTCCGCTTGGAACAAGCCATTATCGTCGATAATCACCGAAGAGCGCGCACCCGGGCTGCGTCCGGCTGGACATCCACCCGTCCGGCCAGACCAATTGCTGGATGTTGTCCATGAACCACTCCCGCCAACCCAGTAGAGCGTACTCGATCCGATTGCATTGTCGAATTCGATTCCTGCGTTATTGCCATCGTCGATGCCCTGTGGCGCGTGCATGATACCTGGACCCACGAACTCGATGTCTTGGAAGGCGACAGGCCCGGATACGCATAGGTTGCCGGTCGGCTTGTCCAGTTCGAATCTCGAACCTGCTGTCCGTGACGCTAATCGACCCGGGTTTGTCCCCGAGGCAAGACTCGTGATTGCATCGCTTACAGTAAGCTGTGCGCTGGGGCTGAGTTCTAGGCTTGCCCCATCAACTTCGAACACGAGTTCTGCGACGGAGAGGTCCGCCGACGCAAGAAGTGGTGCACTACCGGCGAGGTAGAGCACGTTAGCCTGCATCGGGAAATTAGGGAGGGGTATCGTTGTAGAATTTAGAAGTCTAAGATCGTTCAGTGTGAGCCCCGAGGCTTTTATTGATTCGCAAACGATTAAGCTCGTGCCAGCATCGAGGGTAACGTTGCTCGTCGGAAATTGCGCCAATAAAAACTCGCCATCTACCTGGATCTCTGAAGAGCCAAAATTATAGTTTTTTGACGCCTGCTCGAGTGATCTCCACAGGTCGGTCCTCACAGAAAATCCTCCGGTGTTGAAGGAGCCGCCAAGGAAGTCAATTCGGGTGCTTTTGAAGTCACTTGCTAAGTTCCAGGTCCCGGTTCCACTTTCGAAAAGGACATTGGGTAAATCGACTCCATCTGCCGATACCGTAGACTCGCCAGAGCCCAGGAAGGTAATCCCGTGAAAATTGGTGCCTTCCACACGAGTGCTGGCGCTGATTTGAAAATCACCGGTGACTTGAAGTTCAGACTTTACGATGGTGGCTCAATCTAATCGTAGTGTTCTTGACTTCGTATTCGTCCAAATAAAATTGCGACACTGAGCAACCACCCCTGCAGGAATGCGCATATTTGATATAGCTGCATTGTCAACCCTTACGTCATCCGTGAGCGTAGGGATGCAGCCTGAAGATCCTCCTGATACGAGGCTCCAATTGTTGGGATCATCCCAGTCACGGAAGGCCGACCCAGAGTTGCCGATCCAGAGGTAATCGAAGGACCTAGGTGGATCGCCGATCGTCCACCCCGTGGAGGCCCCGAGCAGTACGCCGTTGTTCAACTGAAAGGTAGCTCCCCCCTCTGCCACGATGTTGTTTAGCTCGGCATCGTTGACTTGGAGAGTACCAGAGGTGCGCCTCCAAGTGGTACTATTATTGAATACATTCGAAAAACGCGTGCGTTCGCTGCACCCCGTCACTGAGGGCGTCTTTATTGCGCCGCCTATGGTTACTTCGTCAAGGCGACCATTGCCGCCGTTAAAAAAAACTTCAGTGCCCGGGAGCGTAACTTCTAGGAGTTCGGTGACGGTGAAAGTGCCTGCGAGTTGTGACTTGCCACTGTCCTCTATGATAATCTTGCTTACTGTGCAATATGAGCAGTCAAAATTGTTATACTCGATTTGACTAAGCCCACCCTGCGAATCGTCGGGGAACTCGAGAAGATGAATCTCATTAAAGGAAAACGATTGGAATTGAGTGCCTGGGCTGCCCAGAAATTGAGCAGTAAATATTTTGTAATTACCAGATACAGTTAGCGACCGGTATGTAAGCCTAGAATTCCACTCCGTTGCGTAGATATTTGATGATCCTGCCTCGAATTCCTTCGGAATTGGATTTCCACTTCCGTTGCTATCCTGGAAAAGAAGCGATTCAGTGCGCACCTCAAAATTGTTCGACCTCCACGTGCCGCCGTACATCCTAATTCGCTCGGAGGCTTACAGGTTATCGATTTGTCTAAACGTGCCGTTGTCGCGGAACTCGACGTGGAGCAGGTCTAGGCCAGCGGTTTGGATATCGTGGGTACCGTTGCCGACGAACCTCCACACGTTCCTAAACAGGTTGGGTTCGTCGTAGGTCACCGACATGCTTGTCGATAGCGATAGATCACTGTAAATGAGTAGTGCTGCGAGGTTGCCCGAGGTGCCGGCGAAATTGAGTGCCCAGTCGGCGACGCCCGTCGTGGTGACCTCGATGGAGCCGACCTCGAATTCGCCGGGAGGTATCGTGAGTACCGCCCCAGCCGTGAGCCCGGCATTATCGTCAATGATCACTTCGTCTCTCGCCGTTGGGATGTGCCCTATCGGGGTGGGCGTTCCGGAGGTTTTTGACCAGTGACTGAGATCGTCCCAGCTGCCACTGCCGTTGACCCAGTAAACTCTGGCCAGCACATTCTTGGCTACCCATCGAGAGCACGCAAAGCAGAAGTGTAAATAGGGCTGACTCAGGTTGGATTCGCATATCGGTAAGGCTCGGAAGGCCTCTAACTTAGCGACCCAGCCTTGCGCTACTCCAGCGCCAATTGATAACCTGCGTACTTCGGATCATATTCGGGTCTATTGGCGCAAGCGCGGCTACTCCTCCGTGGGCACAGCGGCATGACGGTATGGTGCACGAGCTGTGTTTGTCTGCTTAGACCAGATTCCCCAGAGGGCTACTTAGACTTGGTTCCTACTAAAGGGTCTAGCTTAGAGTAGATTCCCCTGCTGCGCGGGCCCCCTACTCACGCTCTTTGATTACGTCCCTAGTCAGGCTGCAGGTGCGAACACGTCCACCGGCTTTGGACCTGGCAGAGCCAGGCAAACCCGGCTCGTCGTGCCGCTCGTCGTGATGTCACGGCACCTGGCAGAGCCAGGCAAACCAGGCTCGTCGTGCCTGCTCGTCGTGATGTCACGGCACCTGGCAGAGCCAGGCAAACCCGGCTCGTCGTGCCTGCTCGTCGTGATGTCACGGCACCTGGCAGAGCCAGGCAAACATGGCTCGTCGTGCCTGCTCGTCGTGATGTCACGGCACCTGGCGGAGCCAGGCAAACACGCCTTATTCCCACCGTGAGCGTAGTGTCTCGACCACCCACGCATTGATCGCCCACTGGTCGGCGATCGGCTCGCGAGAATGGGGTAGCGGCGTGGTGTAGGGCGCCGGCCCGAACTCCGCGGTCACCGTCATGACTGGGAGCGCTTCTGCACGGTGCCGCTCCACCACGCGGTCCCACCACGCGAAGTGCGTCTCGACTGCGTCGGCCCACTCCGGTGCGCGCGGGTCGGGCACCTGCGGACCTTCCGGGTGGCCGACGCGCGCGTGGAGGTGATCGGTGCGCGCGATGGCGAGGGCGACAGCCTCGGGTTGGTCGGCGAGGTAGGACTCGGCCACGCAGCACCAGTGCGAGATGTCGAGCGTGAGGCGCAGGTCCGGCAGGCGTTCTAGGTAGTCGCGCGTGACGTGCGCGGCGAAGCTGAATTTGTTGCGGTGGGTCTCGTGCACCACGGGTATCCCGCTCGAGCGCGCAAAGGCGTCCGCGATGTCGAAGAGCTCGGCGTTTTGCCGAAAGGCGAAGAAGTCCTTGCCCGTCTGCGAGTTGACCTTGAGGGCCCCGTAGCCGCGGACCATCTCGAACCACGCGGCGTACAGGTCGCGGTGCTCGGCGAAATCGGCCTCGTAGGTGTCGTAGTGCTGCACGATGACGGGCAGGCCCCGGCGGGCGGCGGCGTCCCAGGCGGCGTCCAGCTCGGCGGGCGGGGTATCACGCGGGAAGGCCACCTCGACGCCGTCGTAACCGTGGTCTGCGGCGTAGGCGGCGAAGTCCCGCCAGGAGAGGCGCTCGTAGCCCCAGCGCGGGCAGAAGAATTGGACGGCGAGACTCATCCGTCGGTTTTGTCGCGCAAGACCTCTGGGCGGAGGTAGGGGCGGTTGGCCTCCTGGGTGCCCTTGTGCGCGTAGGGGTCCTCCCCGGCCACCATGACGATGTCGCGGAGGTCCTCGGTCGGCGGGAGCTTCCCGTCCTGATCCCACGGCAGCAGCGACTCGGCGCTCATGTAGTGGTTGACGAGCGCGGTGCGGAAGCGATCCTTGGTCGTATTGGCGTGCGAGGCGTGCAGGACGTAGCCGTTGAAGAAGACCACCGAGCCACTCTTGACCTCGACGGGGATCTTGAGGTCGTCGGGGAACTCGGACACGTCGATCGTCTCGACATCGGCGAAGTTGGCGTCCGAAGTAGGGACGCGGCGGCGGAGGTGGCCGGGGCGGTGGGACCCGGGGATGATCCAGAGGCAGCCGTTGGCGCGGTCGGCGTCGTCGACGGCGATCCACGCGCCCACGAGGCTACGGTCGCGCGTCGGGATGTAGTACTCGTCCTGGTGCCACGACTGCCCGGGTTTGCCGGGGGCCTTGACGAACAGCATTGACTGCATGCATTTGACGTTCGGGCTCACGACGCCCGTGAGGACGTCGACCACGCGCGGGTGCGAGAGGTAGTCCCGGACCACGGGGCTGATCTTGTGCGGGAAGTGGATGGCGCTGTATTTACGCAGCACTTCGCCGTCGGGCGTGTCGTCGCTCACCTCGACGAGCCCCTCGATCTGGCCGCGTTTGCCCCGGAAGACGGCGGCGGTTTCGGCTTTGAGTTCGCTGATCTCTGCGGGCTTGAGCAGGTCGGGCGCGATGAGGTAGCCGTAGTCGCGGTAGAAGTCGCGGTTGGCGTCGGAGAGGCTGGCCCCGACGTAGGCGTCTTGGAGGTTCATGGTGGTCGAAGATTAGGTATAGGTTTTGGCGAAAGCCGCCTCGATTTCCTCCAGGGTCTTGCCCCTCGTCTCCGGCACCTTGTAGTAGGTGTAGGCGCAGGCCAGGGCACAGGCCCCGGCGTAGGTGAGGAGCGTGGCGGCGGTGCCGAGGCGCTCGGTCATGATGGGGAAGGTATAGGTCACGACGAAATTGGCGAGCCAGAGCGCGAGCGTCGCGGCGGCCATGGCGAGTCCGCGGATACGGTTGGGGAACACCTCCGACAAGAACACCCACGTCACCGCCCCGAGCGTGGCCCCGAAGGCCCCGACGTAGAGGAGCATGAAGACGAGCACGAGGTAGTGGTCGAAGTATCGGTAGTGGAAGCACAGGGCCACCCCGATGAGCGCGGGCACCATCGCGGCGCTCCCGAAGAGCAGCAGCGGCCGGCGCCCGACGCGGTCGACCAACGCGATCGCCACCAGGACGGCCAGAAAGTTGATCGCGCCGATGCCGATGGTCTGCAGCAGCGCGCTCGAGGTGTCGAGCCCGGTCTGGGCGAAGATGTAGGGCGCGTAGTAGAGGATGGAGTTGATGCCGGTGATCTGCTGGAAGACCGCCACCATGACGCCGATGACGACGATGGGCAGGTACCGCGGGGAGAAGAGCAGCGAGAGCTCGGAGGTCTGTGGGTCCGCTTCCGCAAAACTCGCCTCGATGTGGTCTACTTCCGCTTCCGCAAAACCCGGCCCCCCCACGCGCTCGAGGATGGCGCGCGCCTCCGCGACGCGGCCGTGGCCGATGAGCCAGCGCGGGGTCTCGGGCACGGCGAACAGCATCCCGAAGAACAGCAGCGTCGGGATGATCTCGGAGCCGAACATGTAGCGCCAGTTGTTTTCGCCGAGGTCGGCCATGCCGTAGTTGACCGCGTACGACAGCAGCACCCCCGTGACGATGGCCATCTGGTAGAGGGACACGAGTCGCCCGCGCCAGTCCGAGGGCACGAGTTCGGCGATGTACATCGGGCTCACGACGGCCGCCGCGCCGACGCCGAGTCCGCCGACGAGCCGGTAGGCGACGAACTCCGTGAGCGTCGTCGAGGCGGCGCTCCCCACGGCCGACACCCCGAACAGCACCGCGCACACGAAGAGCACGAAGCGCCGCCCGAACGCCTCGGCCAGCGCCCCGGCCACCAGCGCCCCGGCGGCGCACCCGATGAGGATCGAGCTCACGGCCCACCCGAGACTGTAGTCGGCCAGCGCGAAGTAGGTGGTGATGAAGGGGACGGCCCCGGAGATGACCGACGTGTCGAAGCCGAAGAGCAGTCCCCCGAGCCCGGCGACCAGGGAGACGCGCAGGATGTAGGCGGTGTGGAAGGTGTGGGTGGCGGCGGGCATGGGGGAGGAAGGTAGGGTGTGGGTAGCGGCTGGGGGGACGGTGCACGAGCCGTGTTTGCCTGGCTCCGCCAGGTGCGGGCACGTCCAACGGCTGTGGACCTGGCGGGAGCCAGGCAAACACGGCTCGGCAGACGCGCGCATGATGGCCCGACGCGACGGTGCACGGGCGGTGTTTGCCTGGCTCCCGCCAGGTGCGGGCACGTCCAACGGCTGTGGACCTGGCGGGAGCCAGGCAAACACGGCTCGGCAGACGCGCGCATGATGGCCCAACGGGACGGTGCACGAGCCGTGTTTGCCTGGCTCCTGCCAGGTGCGGGCACGTCCAACGGCTGTGGACCTGGCGGGAGCCAGGCAAACACGGCCTGGCAGACGTGCGCATGATGGCTCGACGGAACGGTGCACGGGCGGTGTTTGCCTGGCTCCCGCCAGGTCCACAGCATGGTAGTACAGCCCGTCCTGATGTCTCGGCACCTGGCGGGAGCCAGGCAAACGCGGCTCTTCAACCGTGCGCATGATGGCTCGACGGGACGGTGCACGGGCGGTGTTTGCCTGGCTCCCGCCAGGTCCACAGCATGGTAGTACAGCCCGTCCTGATGTCTCGGCACCTGGCGGGAGCCAGGCAAACGCGGCTCTTCAACCGCGCGCATGATGGCTCGACGGGACGGTGTAAGGGCCTTTTTTGCCGTCAGGCCATCACCCCCCGCTCCGCATACAGCGGATACCCCGCCATAAACGCCTTCACCTCCATCCTTACTTGCGCGTGCAGCGCCTCATTGTCGACATCGCTCAGCACCCGGTCAATCCACTCCACCGTTTTCACGCAAGCCGCCTCGTCGAAGCCACGCGTCGTCACCGCCGCTGTCCCGATGCGGATGCCGCTAGTCACAAACGGGCTGCGCTTGTCGAAGGGCACCATGTTCTTGTTGAGCGTGATGTGGGCGGCGTTGAGGGCCTGCTCGGCCTGCTTGCCGGTGATGTTCTTATTGCTCAGGTCGATGAGCATCGAGTGATTCTCCGTACCGCCGGAAATGATGTGGTAGCCCTTCGCGATGAGGGTTTTGGCGAAAGCCTGTGCGTTGGCGATGACTTGCCGGCCGTAGTCCTTCCACTCAGGCTGGAGGCACTCCCCGAAGGCCACGGCCTTGGCGGCGATGACGTGCTCGAGGGGACCGCCCTGCATCCCTGGGAAGACGGCCGAGTTGAGGATCGACGACATCATGATTGCATCACCCTTCTTGGTCGTTTTGCCGAAAGGATTCTCGAAATCGCGACCCATCATGATCAGGCCGCCCCTCGGACCGCGCAGCGTTTTGTGCGTCGTCGAGGTCACGATGTGACAGTGGGGTAGCGGATCGTTGAGCAGACCCGCCGCGATGAGCCCGGCGGGGTGCGCGATGTCGGCCAGCAAGACGGCACCCACCTCATCGGCGATCTTGCGGAAGCGCGCGTAGTCCCAGTCCCGCGAGTAGGCCGAAGCCCCGCAGATGAGCAGCTTGGGCTTCACTTCTTGGGCTTTCGCCAAAACCTTGTCCATGTCGACCCGCCCAGTGTCCTGTTCGACACCATAAAAGTGCGCATCGAAATACTTGCCCGAGAAGTTGACCGGCGAACCGTGGCTGAGAGGTGTCCACCGTGGCTTAGGTCGAAACCTAGAATCGCATCGCCCGGCTCTAAGCACGCCAGAAACACGGCCGCATTCGCCTGCGCCCCGGAGTGCGGCTGCACGTTGGCGTACTCGGCGCCGAAAAGTTCGCAGAGGCGGTCGATGGCGAGTTGCTCGACCTCGTCCACCACCTCGCAGCCGCCGTAGTAGCGCTTGCCGGGATAGCCCTCGGCGTACTTGTTGGTGAGGCAGCTCCCGGAGGCGCGCATAACGGCCTCGGAGGTGAAGTTCTCGGAGGCGATGAGCTCGATGCCGTCTTGTTGGCGCTCGAGTTCTTGGTCGATGAGGTCGAAGACGCGGTCTTGCATAGTACAAAGGTAGCGCTGCGCTTTTAGTGTGACGGCCTGCGGCCTGGTTGTGACGCTTCGCTGGTGGTGACGGCCTGCGGCCTCGTTGTGACGCTACCGCTTTACGACGCGCGCACGGCGGCTCGTGGGCGTGCGGGGGGGGGGCGTCAAGAAGTGTTAAGTTAGCACTTCGGAACAGCAGATCATGTCGGCACGCCAGCATAGCACGATAGCACAGAACGCCGCAGGCCTCGCCCCCAGGCCGACGCCGCCTTCCAGCCGCCATCGCTGCTTCACCTTTTCTCCGCCCCTCCGATACATCTATAGCCAAAACAGCATTCCGATGTCCCGCAAACCCATACGATCCATCCTGCTCCTTCTCCTACTGGCCAGCCCACTGTGGGTTTTGGCGCAAGCCGAAGTCGAGCCGAACAACACCCGCGCCACCGCCAACCGCATCGCGGAGAAGGCCACCGTCACGGGCACTGTCGCTTGTTCCACGAATCCGACAGACCCGGACGACTACTTCGTCTCAACCCTGCCCAAAGACGGCACCGTGCGCGTCTACGTCGAGTACACCAATGCCAGCGGGAGCGCCGGTTCGGACGTGACACTGTATGCCTATGACGAGGTCGGCAACCAGATCGGCTTCACGGGCACTCCGAACGTTCCGCTCGGCGCCCCGAAGCTCGACACGATGACGGTGTACTGCCGGGCCATCAGCGACCTGAGCTTCCGCGTCAACGCCAACGGGTGCTTTAACTACAAACTCCGCTACGAGGTCTTGCCCCCGCCCTACGCTGCGGACGCTGAGCCGAACGGCACGCGCCCGCTCGCGAAGCCGATCGCACCCAATACGTTCCTCGAGGGCCGCGTCGGTTACGTTAATGGACAAAACGTGCGCGACGTCGACGATTACTTCGTCACGACCTTGCCCGAGGACGGCACGGTGCGCGCCACCATTGAGTACCTCAACACAAGCAACGACGCCGGCTCCGATGCGGCGTTGTATGTCTACGACGAGGTCGGCAATCAGATTGGGTTGGAGGGTACCCCCAACGTAGCCCTTGGCGGCCCCGTCACCGCCACGCTCGATGTCTTCTGTCGCGCGAAAAGTCAGCTGTACTTCCGCGTCAACGCTAATGGCTGTTTTGGGTACAAGCTAAAATACGAGATGCTCGTCCCGCCGTACGCCGCCGACGCCGAGCCAAATGGCAGCCGCGAGCTTGCCAAGCCCATCGCGCACAATACATTTCTCGAGGGCCGCGTCGGGTACGTTAATGGCCAGAATCAGCGCGACGTCGACGACTACTTCGTCACGACCTTGCCCGACGACGGCACGGTACGCGCCACTATCGAATACTTCAACACCAGCAACGACGCCGGCTCCGATGCGGCGCTGTACGTCTACGACGAGGTCGGTAATCAAATTGGCCTCTTGGGCACTCCCAACGTGGCGCTCGGGGCGCCCGTGACCGTGAGCACCGATGTCTTCTGTCGGGCCAAAAGTCAGCTGTACTTCCGCGTCAACGCCAACGGATGCTTCGGGTACAAGCTCAAATACGAAGTGCTCGTCCCACCCTACGCTGCGGACGCCGAGCCGAACAACACCCGGCTTGCCGCTAAACCCATTGTCGCGAATACCGCGCTCACGGGCCGCATCGCCTACGTCAACGGCCAGAACCAATCCGATGGCGACGATTATTTCGTGACCCTCCTGCCCGACGACGGCACCGTGCGCGCCTACGTCGAATACCTTAATACGAGCAACAGTGCTGGTTCTGATGTGAGCCTGTATGCCTACGATCGCGTCGGCAACCAGATCGGCTTTACGAGTACCCCCAACGTCCCACTTGGCGCAGCCGAAGCTCGACACAATGACTTTCTACTGCCGCGCTAAAGACACCGTCTCCTTCCGCATCAACGCCAACGGCTGCTTCGGGTACCGCCTCCGCTACGAGGTGCTGCCGCCGCCCTACGCCGCGGACGTAGAGCCGAACAATACCCGCCAGACAGCTAAGCCAATTGCGCACCAGGTGGCGCTCGACGGTCGCATCGGTTACGTCACAGGCCTCAACCAGCGTGATGTCGACGACTATTTCGTGGCCGTCCTCCCCGACGACGGTACGGTGCGCGCGACCATTGAGTACCTCAATACGAGCAATGACGCCGGCTCGGACGTGGCGATGTACACTTATGATGAGGTCGGCAACCAAATCGGCTTGGTGAGTACCCCCAACGTGCCCCTCGGCGCCCCGCGCCTCGATACGATGCTGGTCTACTGCCGCGCCAAGGACACGCTCACCTTCCGGATCAATGCCAACGGCTGCTTCGGGTACCGCCTGAAGTATGAACTCATACCCTCGCCCTATGCGAGCGACCAGGAGCCGAACAACACACGCCTTACGGCGACACCGATCTCGCTCGCGACGCCGCTCGAGGGCCGCGTAGGCTATGTCGACGGGCGCAACCGCGCAGACGGTGACGACTACTTCACGTGGACCCGCACGGGCGCCACCAACGTCCGCATGACGGTGGAGTACGTCAACGCGAGCAACAACACCGGCACCGACGCCGGGGTATACATCTACGATGCGGTCGGCAACCAAGTTTTTCTCGAGGGCCTTGCCAACTTGCCACTCGGCTACGGACGCCGGGTGCTCAATGCGAATTGCCTGCCGGCCGGTGCGCTGTCCCTTCGCATTAACGCGAACGGCTGTATCGCCTATAAAATCTCCTTCCAGGAGGAGAGCGCCCAGCCGGATGCCCGCATCGAGTTCGCGCGTTACGGCAACGACTTCGCCTTCGCGGCGAACGAATTGAAAGCAGACAAGCTCACCTGGACCTTCGGGGATGGGACTACGAGCGCGATGCGGCTCCCGACCCACACCTTCGCCATCGGCGCGTATGACGTGAAGCTCCGGGCCGAGAACACGGCCTGCCGGCTGGTGGCAGAGCGGACGCTCAGGGTTGCCGTCGACGGTATCGAGTCGTACGCGCCGAAGGGCGCCGAGATGGCCGAGCCCTACGGCCGCTTCGACCTGCGCATATTTGGCGCCGGGCTCTCGGCGACCACCGAGGTGACGCTCACTAAGGGGGGACTCGTACTGCGGCCCATCCAGCGCGTGTCTCCGGCGACGACCGAGCTCACGGCCTTCTTCCAGTTCGACGAGGCCGAGGTCGGGGTGTATGACCTTTCGGTAAAACTCGCCTCGGGGCAGACCTACAATTTCCCGCGCGGTTTTGAGATCCGCCAGGGGCGCGCCGGATTCGACATCCAGGTGGAGGCCGTCGGGCCGAGCCGCATCCGCACCAACCGCTGGACGGATTTCAAACTCGAGATCTCCAACGACCGCGGGCGCGTCGCCAATGGCGTAGTGGTGGGCGTGGTTTTGCCGAAAGGCGTCGAGACCGACCTCGGGGACTACATGCGGCGCCGCACGGGCACCTTCACGATAAAGGGGGCCGACTGGGACCGGCTCGAGTTCAACCGCGCGGACTTCGACGAGGAGTACTTCGGCGGTGAGTTCGACCCGAACGTGGACACCGTCTCGGTAGACATGGACGCCCTCGATGCTGCCTACGGCCCGCGGCGTGCCATCGATATTGACACCCTCTACGAACAGCCGCTGAGTGGTGAACTCTACCTGCTTTACCTCCCGCTTGTCCTAGCCGAAAGCAAGCAGGCAATCCACTTTAAGGTGCGTAGCCCGGTGAGTCAGGACCTGCAGATCGTCACGTATGCCTGGCCGGAGACCTTCCGCAACAACCCCCTTAACGGCAAGCAGACCGACGAGTTTAAGCAGAACGTCCTCGACCTCACGGCGGTACTTGCCCTCACGCCCGTACCGGCCTTCAAGACCCTCGGCAAAGTGATCGGCTACTGGGACATCTTCACGCAGGCCGCCTCGGCGGAGGTGGTCGACGCGTGGTACGGCACCAACACCGCCGACAAGGAGGCCTACCAGAAGTGGATCACGGATGCCACCTTCGAGTTTGCGGGCTCGAAGCTTCCGGCCGGCAAAAACTTCGACAGCAACGCCGCTGCCGCCAAGCGCGGACGTGAGCAGATGGCCCGGACCGCCAAGCACATCGGGAAGACCGAGAACCTCCTAGCCAAGACCGGGAAGGGTAGACTCAAGAAGGCCCGCGCGAAAGAACTCCAGAAACTCGCCGACCTCCAACGTGAGCTCGACGGCCTGGGCGAATTCGCTACCGAGGCCGAGCGCCAGGCCATACTCGATGCCGCCAAGAAGATCGCCACCAGTAAGGGCCTCAACCTCGCCAAGGACGAACTCAAGGACGATGTCTTCGGCGAGGACCCGTCGGCGACCTGCTCTACCGAACCTAAGGAAATAAAGCGCAAGCCCGTCACCTCGCTTACGTCCTTCGACCCAAATGCCATCTACGGCAACGCCGGCGTCGGCGCGAAGCAATATGTGCGGCGCGAGGAGGCCCTCGGCTACAACATCACTTTCGAGAATGTCGACACCGCCCAGGCCGCCGCGCAGATCGTGCGCGTGACGACGATGCTCGACCCGCAGCTGTTCGACCTTTCTCGGACCACGTTAGGCGACGTCAACTTCGGGGGCAAGACCTACAAGATGGAGGGCGAGCGTACCGAGTTTTTTCAGGACATAGATCTGCGTCCGGCGCAAAACCTGATCGTACGCGTTTCCGCAAAACTCGACACGACCAGTGGCCGCTTCGACTGGCAGTTCACGTCGCTCGACCCCGTCACCAAGGATCTGACACAAGATGTCGACGCTGGCTTCCTGCCGCCGAACAAGACCGCGCCCGAGGGCGACGGCGGCGTGTACTTTACGACGTACCTATTGCCGACGGTGAAGACCAACGACAGCCTCGGGGCACAGGCCCTGATTTACTTTGACGAAAACGCCCCCATCGCGACCAACACCTGGAGCAACGTGGTCGACGAGACGGCACCCGTCTCGCGCCTCGCGCCAACGGCCACGACGGTCAACGACAGCACCGTCGCGATCACCTACACCGGCAGTGACGTGGGCAGTGGCGTCGAGGACGTCTACCTCCACGCGCGCCGCGCGGGTGAGGAGTGGTCGATGGCGAGCTACCCGCTGCCCCGCGGCGGCACGGCAGAGATCATCCTCAACAAGGACATCGTCTACTCTTTCTACGTCACGGCGCAGGACTCGTCTGGCAACAGAGAGGCGAAGGCGCCGCAGGCCGAGCTGACGGTGCGTAATGGGACGGTAGGGATCGAATACCCCGCGCACATTGCGTCTGCGTTGACGCTTTTCCCGAATCCGAGTACGACAGGGGAAGTGTCGCTGCGCTCGACGGAGGAGATGTTGGGGGCTACGGTGAATGTGTTCGACGCCCTCGGGCGGCGGATGCACACAGCGCAACTGGATCTGCTCGAAGGCAGTGTGTCGCCCCTCGACCTCAGCATCCTGCCCACCGGCACCTACCAGGTGCAAGTGGTAAGTGCTCGAGGCGAGGCGGCTACGCTTAGCCTGGTGGTTAGGCGTTGAGGTGAGGGGATGATGGCAAAATCTTCAGATGCGCGGCTGCGTAGGCCGGGCCAAGGGCACCGCGCGGAAGCGCGGGAGCCTCCCCGGCCCGGCCTACGCGGCAGCGCATTCAACCCTTCAGCCCTCAAAATTCAACAATCGACTTAAACATAAAGCATCACCAGCACCACCGCCATGCCCGCCGCCGAAAACCACAGCCCTTTTTTCAAGATCGGCCCCCCGGGCAGGTACATCCACACTGCACTGATTACGAAGAACAGTAAGGCCGCCCCAAAGAAAATATTCAGCCAGTACAGCGGCGAGTCGGTGGTGGCCTTGTGGAGCTTGGTAAACTTGTCGAGAATCACCGGGAGCTCTGTTTTGGCGTAAGCCGCCTCACCCGTGGTCACGTTGTAGGTGCCCTGCTTAAAGTAGGCCACGCCCGCCTCGGTCCGCTCTACCTCGAGCTTGCGGATGTCGAGGGCTTTGCCCAAAGCCTCGGCATCGAGATTGGGCGCGACGGTTTTGGCGTAAGCCGTCGTCTGCTTGAAGGTGTCGGTATTGCGAAAGACGAGCACGATACCCGTAATCGCGTACATCGCCATGATGCCGAGCAAGAAGAAGCCCAGGTAACGGTGCAGGATGCGAGCCGTAACGGCAGAAGCGGAGGGACGAGCCATGGGGCAAAGATGGAGAACGGAGTACCTGCCGCCTCAGCATATTTACCTTTCCGCGGACTCGAGCCAAAGCGGTTCGACGACCTTTGCAGGAAGGCCGCTGCGGTCAGGCCTCCGCAAAGCGCCCTCAAAAAAAGTCCCCAAGCCCCCTTTCTATGAACTGGACCCGCATCGCCGCCTTCGCCGCGGTGGCCCTCCCCGGAGCCCTCGCGAGCCGCGTCCTGTACGTACGCGCCGGCCGCAAGGAGGAAGATGTCTACCACGCGAAGCTCCCCCGCACCGTCCGGCTCACCTCCCGGGCCTTCCGGCACGATGGACCCATCCCTCCCGTCCACACCGCCGACGGTGACGCCACCGCACCACCCCTCGCCTGGGCCCAGCTCCCCGCCGGTACTTTGTCCGTCGCCCTCACGCTCACCGACTACGACGTGCCTACGCCCGCCGTGCCGCTGGCCACCCTCAACCACTGGGTCGTCTACAATCTCCCCGCCCACGTCGACGCCATCCCGGCCGCCTTTAGCACCGGCGAGTTCGAAGACCTCGGTGCCTGCGTCGGCGAAAACTCCAACGGCGAGCGTGACTTCATTGCTCCGGCTCCGCCCGTCGGGACGCACCGCTACTACTTTCGCGTATATGCGCTGGACACGCCCTGCCTCACGCTCGACAAGGGCACCAAGGAGGAATTGATGGCCGCGATGCAGAACCACGTGCTCGGCTACGGCGAACTCATCGGTACCTACGCCGCCTCTTGAACGACCACTACTTCACGCCCGGTGGCCTCTTCGTGATGACGGAGGCCGCGCACCATGCCCGCGGCTACTGCTGTGGCAACGCCTGCCTGCACTGCCCCTACGAGTTCGAGGCCGTGACCGACTACCCGAGCGTTCGGGTGCCCGTCACCGTCCGTCGCGCCCGCCCGACAGATGCGCCCGAGTTGGCACTCCTCGCCCGCCAAACCTTCGTCGGCACCTATCGCAAGTACCAGCGCGACCTCGGCCGCAACCTCGTGCCCTACCTCACGACCTCCTTCGCGCTCGACAAGATTGCCGCCAGCATCGTCAAGTCCGACAATGCCTGGTGGGTCGCCGAAGACGCCCTCGGCAAGTTGTGGGGATACGCCAAACTCAGTTCGGAGGCGCGCGAGGGCCAGGCTCCCGGCGGTAGGCACCTCCAGCGCATCTACGTCCGTCGGCAGGCACAGGGACACCACCTCGGCAGGCGTCTGTTGCAGGAGGTGGAGGCTTTCGCCAAAACTCGCCACGCCCGCGCTATCTGGCTCACGACCCTCACCGCAGAGCGCGCCGCGCAGGACTTCTACCCGAAGCTCGGCTACCGGAAGGTGGAGGATGTCGTGTTTACGCTGGGCACGCAAGACTTCGAGTTGTCGGTGATGGAGAAGGTGGTCTAGACCCTACTTGACCTCCACGTAAAACTCCACGACCCGATACGTATCCACATCAGGGAAGCCATTCGTGGTCGGCATCAGCTCCGTGCGGTAGCCGGGTGCGAAGCGGGACTCCCGCTTTAGGCTTGCATCTAGTGCGGTGTCCAGGGGCGGTGACTCGCCGGGGATCTGTGTCGGGATGCCGCCCGCGCCCTCGCGCCGCAGGCCCCACCAGGCCCGCCCGCTGGCATCGGTCCGCAAGACGGGGGCCGCACCTTCGGCGGCTAAATTGTCGTTGCCGAGCGTGAAGCCGAATTCCTGTCCCTCTTCCGCAAAACCAACAACGAAGGCGTAGCGTCTGCCGCCCTCGAGCGTGAGTTCGGCCGCGCCACCGAGGTCGAAGCGTAGGTAGCGCAGGTGGCCCGGCTCACCGCCGGTCTTGGTGGTGGCGGCAATGTCGGGGAAGGTGCCGCCCTCGGCGACCAAAAGCGGGCGGTAGGTAACCCCGTCGATGTAGTCGTCGGCGCGGTGGTTGGTGGTAAAGCCGTGCGTGGCGTCCGTGCCGACGGGCGTGCCGTTGTCGTTGATGCGCGGCGTGCCGCTCACCTCGAAAAACTGAATAAACAGCGGTGCCCCAGCCGTACCGGCGAGCACGGCCGTAGCGCTGTTGCCGGTCCGCAGGACGAGCGCGTCAAGCGTTACGTCCTCGCCAGCGGGTACGTTAAAGACCTGCCCGAGTTCGCGGTTGCGCTGGTAGTACCCGGAGGTCTTCCAGTCGAGGTGCAGGGCATCCTCGGCGCGGATGCTCGTGCTGCCGCCCTTGTTGGCGCTGTCGAAGAAGAGCGCGTCGGGGGTGCGGGTAGAATCTCTTCTGTAGGTGGCCCCGAGGTCGGTGACGGTGAGCGTCGGCGCGAGCGGCGGCTCTTCGGCGACTTGTACGAGGCGCTCGGCGGAGTCGCAGCCCGTCGACAGGAGTATGATGGTGGCGAGGCCACCCAAACCAAAGCGGGTACAAATGCGGGAGTACAACATGCCAGCAAGCTACACCAGGGGCGGGTTTTGGCGGAAGCCCGGAAAATCTAACATGACCTTTGGGTCATCGACCTCTTTACCAGAACCTCCGTGCCAAACAGCCACTCTCGCCTGCACCCGAGCGCCGAGTACGGCTTCGCTGGCTCAGCGGATATCGACGACCGCAAGGGATCGTATTGGCTTGCGCCAAACCCAATCCCTCGTGCATCTTTAGCGTATGGATAACGAAAGGAGGAGTTGTGCGAGCTTATTATGTTGGAAGTATCAGGTCGTAGTTCTGTTCTTGCTATTTTCTGTAGCCTTCGCCAACTGTAGCAACGGTAGCGAAGGCTACGACTACGGTGAGTCCGACTACAGTGCCGCTTCCGAGTCGGCGATGGAGGTGGAAGACTACCAGGAGTCCGAACTCCGCGCCAACAACGGGGCCGATGCTCCCCCACCGCCTGGTGTCGAGCGCAAACTCCTTCGGACGGCCCGCCTCTCCCTGCAGGTGGACGACGTGGCCGTGGCTGCTGCGGCTGTCGCCAAAACCCTCGACGCCCTCGGGGGCTACGTCGCTGCGGAAGAGAGCAACGACTACGAGGGTCGCTACCTCACGATGAGCCTGCGGGTGCCCTCCGATCGCCTCGATACGATGATGAGCGTCGCGACGGGGCTCGCCGAGCGCGTCGAGCAGCGCAGCGTAGCCGTCGTGGATGCCACCACCCAGTATGTCGACGTGGCCGCGCGACTCGCAACTCAGCGGGCCTTGGCCGAACGGCTAGGGGAGCTGCTCGCGAAAGCCGACGTGGTGAGTGACGTCATCGAGGTCGAGCGAGAGTTTGCCCGCGTCACCAGTGACATCGAGTCCTTCGAGGCGCGGCTCAAGTCGATCGACCGCCAGGCGAAGTACGCGACGCTGGACCTCACCTTGCATGGCGAGCGCCCGTCGGCGGTGGCGGGGCGAGGCTTCTTCGGGAGGCTGTGGGACAATTTTACGGCCGGAGCGGAGGGCGTAGTCGAGGTTCTGCTGATCGCGGTGGCGTTTTGGCCGCTGTGGATCGGTGTCGCGCTCGTGATCTGGCTCCTGCGGCGCTACCGTCGCAGGCGGATCATTGAATAGCTAAGCGGTTACTGTCCCGATGACCCAAACTACGACGTCGAGTTGCTCGAGGTCGCCTTGCTACTTTTACGCCCTTGACCTTGAATCAGCGTCCTTTCGCGCAGAGGCGCGAGCACCTTTTCTTGCTGTCCGTCCTGGTGGGCCTCGTACTGCTCGGGCGGGGGTATCAATACGTATTTTTCGGTGCCCCACTCGAAGTTTTGCTCTGGGATGAGCGGCTCATGACAGGCTTCGTTGAGCGAGTTCTTGGCATGACGTGGGGGGCGTACGCCAGCGACACCGATGTCGCGGCAGGGATGCAGACGGCGGCAGAGTTGCTGGCTGGGGTGTATGTGACGGCGGGGATCGCAGCGCTGGTGGCTCCTTACCGAGCGTCGCGGCTCACGGAGGTGCTGCTCGTCGCGGGTGGGGTACTGCTCGCGGCGCACGCGGCTTTGGTAATGAAGGATCGGTTCGGGCAGTGGGCACAATTCTTCGAGTTCGCCATACAGATCGGGTCCCCGTTCTTGCTGATTGGTGTGCTGCGTGGGTGGACCCTCGCCCGACTCACGTGGGGTGCACGGGCGCTGATCGCGGTGACGTTTGCGGCGCACGGCTTGTACGCCATCGGGTTTTATGCGGTGCCGGGTCACTTCATTGACATGACGATCGGGATACTCGGCGTCACCGAGGATGTCGCCGTCCGTCTGCTGTGGTGGGCGGGCCTGCTCGACTGGGTCGTAGCCTTCGCGCTCCTCTTGCCGTATACTTACCGGTACGCACTCGGCTACGCGGTGGTATGGGGCGGTCTCACGGCCCTGGCCCGCATCGTCGCGGGGTGGGACGGAGACTTCCCTGTAGCCTCCCTCCACCAAGCGCTGTACGAAACCGTCTACCGACTTCCGCACGGCCTCCTGCCGCTGTGTGCTCTCCTCTGGTCTCGATCCCGCCTGACGGCGACCTCCCAAACCGAACCGCAACATGCCCTCACCCTACACACCGAGCCTACCTAGCCTGCTCGTCGTGGCGGTACTGCTGCTGCTGTGTACGACGCGGGCGTTCGGCACGACGGACAAGTATCGTCTCGTCCTTACCAGCGACCCAAAGACGACCGCGACGGTGGCCTGGAACCAGTTGTCCGGCGCGAATGCACAGGTGTACTACGATGTCGTCGACCGCGGCACCAACCTTGCCGCCTATGCCAACCGCCGCGCCCCCGACAACGCGACACGGTACCGCGGGATGGACAACCGCTTCGTGCGGCTCAAAGGCCTCGTCCCCAATACGGTCTACTACTTCGTGGTCGGCGACAGCGAGGGGGCCAGCCGGCGATTCTGGTTCAGGACCGCGCCGGCGGACAACGCACGGCTCTCCTTCATCGCCGGGGGCGACTCGCGCAACAACCGCGGCGTGCGACGCAACGCCAACCGGCTCGTCGCGAAGCTCAAGCCCCACGCAGTTTTCTTCGGGGGCGACATGATCGACGCCGACGTCGACCTAGAGTGGCGGGAGTGGTTCGACGACTGGCAACTTACCATCGCCGCCGACGGGCGCGTCACGCCGATCGTCCCGGCGCGGGGCAACCACGAGGCCGACGCGACGATCCACCAACTCTTCGACACCCCGACAGCCGACAGCTACTACGCCATGACTTGGGGGCGCAACCTCATCCGCACCTACACCCTCAACTCCGAGATTTCGGTAAGCGGGAACCAACTCACCTGGCTCACCAAGGACCTCAACGACAACGCGGGTACGGTGTACAAGATGGTGCAGTACCACAAGCCGATGCGCCCGCATACCGCCTTTAAAGTCGAGGGCAACACCCAGTACAACGCCTGGGCGCGGCTCTTCTACGACCGGGGCGTGCGCCTCGTGGTGGACTGCGACTCCCACGTCACCAAGACCACCTATGCCGTCCGGCCCTCCGCGGAGCCCGGCAACGACGAAGGCTTCGTCCGCGATCCGACCCGCGGCACGGTTTACACCGGGGAGGGATGTTGGGGGGCGCCCCTCACGCCCGCCGACGACAACAAGTCCTGGACGCGGGCCTCGGGCTCCTTTAACCAGTTCAAGCTCCTCTTCGTCGGGGCCGACCGGATGGAACTGCGGACGATCCGCGTCGACAACGCCGCCGAAGTGGCCGAGGGCAGCAATACTAATCCGTTCGCGCTTCCCGCCGGGCTAGACGTCTGGTCTCCGCCCACGGGTGCCGTCGTCGAGATCCTGCCAGCGGGCCAGAGCAACGTGCAGTGCAAGGCCGCGGGCACGGGCTGCGACGACGACAACGCCAACACGCGCCTCGATGAGGAGGACGGCAAGTGCGTGTGCGTCGGCGTGCCGGGGCGGGCCATCAGATTCGACGCGACCATAGCCACCGGCAGCGACGATGCCGAGGAGCGCCTCCGCGATGGTCTGGTCATGCTCAACGGCAGTGCCCTGGAGTTGATCCGTGACCCGCGTGCCGACGTTGGCGATCAACTCGTTGGTCTCCGATTTACGAACGTGTCCATCCCACGGGGAGCCGCTGTGTACCGGGCATATCTCCAGTTCCAGACCCAGGAGGCGACTTCCGTCATAACCGACCTCACCATCCACGGGGAGCTCACCGCAAACAGTCCGACGTTCACCGCGACTAGTGGCAACGTGAACGGACGTGGCCGCACCGCCGCCTCAACGCCCTGGCCCGACATCCCCACTTGGGCGACCGTAGGCGGGGCTGGACTCCCGCAGCGGACCCCGTACCTCACCGAGGTCGTCACCGAGATCCTCGCGCAGGCCGACTGGACCTCCGGCAACGCGATGACCTTTATGATCAGCGGCAGCGGCTCTCGCGTAGCAGCCGCCTTCGAGGGCGCGGGCGCGGCGCGGCTCGTGATCCTCTACAACACCGACTGCCTCCCCGCCGGAACCCCCTGCGACGATGGTAACACCGCTACCAAAGCCGATACCCAAGACGGCAACTGCAACTGCGCCGGCGTCCCCCTCACCGCCACCGAACTCACCGCTGCCGTCGCCGCCAGCAGCGACGACGCCGAAGAACTCGTGAGCACCGGCGCGGTAAAACTCGCCAGCACCGACCTCGAACTCGTCCGCGACACAGGGCAGCAGGTGGTGGGCATCCGAATCGCCGATCTCGACATCCCCACCGGGGCAACCATCTACCGGGCCTACCTCCAGTTTACGGTCGACGAAACCAACGACGAACCGACCGACCTCGTCATCCGCGGCGAACGCAGCCCCGACAGCCCAATTTTTACAGCGGCTGCTGGCAATGTCAGTCGGCGGACTCCGACGACAGCCGCCGTCGCCTGGGATGCCGTCCCGGCGTGGTCTACCGTGGGCGAGGACGGTCTCGACCAACGCTCGCCTGACCTGACGGCCATCCTCTCTGAAATCGTCGATCAGGATGGGTGGGACAGCGGCAACGCGGTTACCTTTCTTATCCGTGGTGGTGCAGGCAAGCGCGTCGCCGAGTCGTGGGATGGCGGTACCGCGCCACGCCTCAAAATCTTCTTCGAGAGCCCCTGCCCGAGGGCGGGTACGGCCTGCGACGATGGCAACCCCACCACTTCCTTCGACACGGAGGACGGGGCCTGCGGCTGCGCTGGTCTGCTCGCGAGCGGGACGCAAACGTACCGGGTGGCGATGTCGTCCGACGACGCTAGCGAAGCCGTCATCAGCGGCGCGACCAACGTGACGGATGAGCGTCTCACCTTCGGTACGAGTGCTAGTGGGGGCGACCAAGCCGTCGGCATCCGATTCCGTAACGTAAACCTCCCGAGCGCCGCGGTTATCACTAGGGCTTACCTCCAGTTTGTCGCCGACGGTGACGACTCCGGGGCCACCGACCTGCGTATCTGGGGCGAGGCAGTGGACGATGCGCGTCGGTACTTCTCGACGACGCGCAACGTCGGTGGCCGACTACGGACGCGCAAGGCGGTATCGTGGACGGCCATCCCCGCCTGGACCGCTGGCGATCAAACCCTCGCGCAGCGTACGCCGAACCTCTCTGGCGTCCTGGCCGAAATTATCTCGCGACCGGGCTGGGAGCAGTCCGGGGCATTGTCTTTCGTCATTACTGGCTCCGGCCGGCGCGTAGCGGCGTCTTTCGACAAAACCGGCAGCAAATCCGCCGCTCGCCTGGTGATCGAGTACCGGTTATGTGGCGCGAGGGTGTCCCCGGCGGACTTCGCAAGTTTTGACGTTCGCTCAGAAGGCGAAGGCGTGCGCCTCGACTGGCGGACCGCGACGGAGTCCAACGCCGACTCCTTCATCGTCGAGCGGGCTACCAGCGCCCAGGTTTGGACGACCGTGACATCGCTCGTGGCCACCGGCAACAGCGCCGTTGCCATCGACTACACCGCTGTGGACTCGGACCCGCTCCGTGGCCTGAGCTACTACCGAGTAGCTGGCGTAGGGGCGACTGGTGCGATCAGCTACACCGAAACCAAGTCCATCCGCCGAGAGGTATCGAGTACCTCCCTCGGGAACAAGCCCGCCTTGGATGCGCTCACGCTCTCCCCCAATCCCGCCTCGGGGTGGTTTCGAGTGACGGGCGTGACGGGCCTCACCGCGGTAAAAATCTTCGACGCGCGGGGCGTCGCGGTTCGGACGAGCGGCAAAGAAGCGCTCGTGTCGACCCTCGGGCTCCCGGCGGGAGTCTACTTGGTCGAGGTCGCGCTGAAGGATGGGGTGACCGGGCGGCGGCAGCTGGTCGTGCAGTAGCACGCTGTAGACAGTCGCGTGAGTGTCGCCGGCGCACCTCAATAATTCACCATCTTCTTCACCCTGTCCAGCTCCCGTTTGTTGTCCTTTGACTTGAGCGTGTCGCGCTTGTCGTAGGTGTTCTTGCCGCGGGCCAGGGCGATGCCGCACTTGACGATTCCACGATCGTTCATGTAGATCTTGGTCGGGATAATGGTGAGGCCCTTCTCGCGGATCTTCTTATCGAGCTTCTTGAGTTCGCGGGCCTTGAGCAGCAGTTTGCGGACGCGGGTGGCCTCATGGTTGTTGTCGGTGCCGTGCTTGTACTCCTTGATGAAGAGGTTCTTGATCCAGAGTTCGTCCTTCTTGAAGAAGCAGTAGGCATCAGCGAGGTTGGCCTCCCCGGCGCGGAGGGCTTTGACTTCGGTGCCCTGGAGCATGATGCCCGCCTCGTAGGTGTCGACGAATTCGTACTCGTAGCGGGCGCGACGGTTGTCGATGACGGTGAAGCGGGGTTTGTTGACGGTGGCCATAGGGGAGGGGCGCTACGCTGAATGGGCAGGGGTGAGTGACGGGGCGAAAATGACAACGCCGACGCGAAGGGCGAGGTTGAGGTAGGGGGAGAGTCACCTCCCGGGCCATACTGCTAGCCCCGTGATCGGAAGGTGCTCGTCGGCGCAAGGCAACAGAGATGCGAGCGATCAAGCGAATCCCCGAATGTGCGGCACTCGAAAATCCCTACTTTTCGCGCTCCATGCCCCTGCACCTCCAACTCGAACTCTCCCCCTACCTCAACCTCGCTCTCCGCCTCAACGACGTGCAGCCCGTCCGGCACCTCAGCGTCCACAACGACGCCGACGAGGACCTCCAAGATCTCCGCCTCGAACTCACGTCCAACCCCAGCCAGGCCCTTTGCCACACCTTCGACCATCTCGCGGTCGCTGCCGGCCAAACCCTCGAGCTCCCCCTCAAAGACATCCGCCTCGACTACGACTTCTACGCCCAGCTGAGCGAAGGCCTCACCGCCCACGTCACCGCCACCGTCTACAGCGCCCCCCAAAGCAACCAAATAACCGATCAACCAAATAACCAAACAACCGACCTCCTCACCACCGCCGCCGCCGACACTCGCCTCCTGCCCGCCCACCACTGGGGCGGCAACGCCGGGGTCCCCGAACTCGTCGCCGCGCACGTCCTGCCCAACGACCCGGCCGTGGCGCGCCTCCTCCGTCGCGCGGCCGAACTCCTGGCCCCGAAGGGCTTCTCCCTCAACGGCTATCAGTCGAATGACCCCCAGGCCGCCGGCGCCCAACTCCTCGCCGTGCTCACGGCCATCCGCGAACAGGACATCCACTACGTCGGCGTCCCGCAGAGCTTCGAGCAGCACGGCCAAAAGGTGCGCACGCCCACCGAGGTGGTCGGCTCGGGACTCGGCAACTGCCTCGACCTGACCGCCCTCGCCTGCTCGGTCCTCGAACAGGCCGAACTCCACCCCGGCATCGTGTTGGTCGAGGGCCACGCCTACCTCGTGTGCTGGCTCCAGCCGACGCCCGTTCGCGCAGGCACGGTCAAGGATCTCCAGATGCTCCGCAAGGCCGAGGCCAGTGGCCTACTCATGGCCTGCGAGTCCACCGCGCTCGCCGGGGCTGGCGCTGATGTCAACGCCGGCATCGCCACCGGACGTGACGCGCTCGGCAGAGCCGAGGGGTTTCGGGAGATGGTCGACATCCACGCCGCACGCACGGCCGAGGGCATCCACCCGATCTCGCAGGCGATGGAGGCTGGCGAGCGCATCGCCCGTCAACAGACCCAGGTCGCCGCCCTCGACCTCAGCGCGCTGGCCAGCGTCCCAACCGCCCTCGACACCAACGAGGCCCCAATCCCGAAGGGTGCCGCCCGCGTGGACCAGTGGAAGAAGCGCCTACTCGACCTCACGCGCCGTAACCGGCTGCTCAATTGGCGACCCCTGCGCACGAATCTCCTCCTTCACCACGTCGACGCCGCCGCCCTGGAGGATGCGCTCGCGAGCGGGACGAAGTTCAGTTTTGATCAGGTGGATAGCGGGCGCGGCAAGGGCGCCAAACTCCAGCGCGACCTCGGCGAGGCACACTACGCCGAGGCCGTCCACGAGGCACTCGGAAAAGGGGTTTTGCTGATCACCGACACGACGGCCGACCTCTACGGCACCCTCATCAAACTCGAGCGCAACGCCCGCACCGCCACCGAGGAGGGCGGCGCCAACACGCTCTACCTGGCGCTCGGCTTTGCGATCAAGGGTTCGCGAGAGGCCGCCGAATACCGCGCCCCGCTTATCCTGCTGCCCGTCGAACTCCGCCGCCGCAAGGCGGGTAACTCCTTCACGCTGCTGCGCCGCGATGAGGAGGCGCTGCTCAATCCGACGCTCCAGGAACTGCTGCGCCGCGAGGCCGGCGTCACCTTCGAGGGCCTCACCGACGAACTCCCGCAGGACGATCACGGCATCGACGTGCCGCAGGTTTTGGCGAAAGCCCGCTCGGTGCTGCTCAACGTGCCCGGCTGGGAAGTCGAGACGGGCGTGGCGCTGGGCGAATTCTCTTTCGCGAAGTACCTGATGTGGCGGGATTTGGATCGTTTCGAGGTGCACTTGCGTGAAAACCCGGTCGTCGCGCACCTCATCGAGCGCCCGCGCGAACCGTACCACGTCCCCGGCTCCGAGGTGGCCGCTTATCCCGACCGCGAGACCCTCGACGCCACCTTCCCCGTCGCCGAGATGCTCACGCCGATGTCGGCCGATGCCTCGCAGCTGGCCGCCGTGCGCGCCGCCTCGCTCGGGATCGACTTCGTGCTCGAGGGACCGCCGGGCACGGGCAAGTCGCAGACCATTACCAACCTCATCGCGCAGTGCCTCGGCGAGGGCAAGTCGGTGCTTGTTCGTGAGCGAGAAGACCGCCGCGTTAGAGGTAGTCGAGCGTCGCCTCAACGAGATCGGCCTCGGCGATTTCTGCCTCGAACTCCACTCCAACAAGGTCACCAAGACCCACGTCTACGACCAGCTCAGGGCTGCCTGGGCGATCGAGGCTGGGAAG
Organism: Lewinellaceae bacterium; assembly: GCA_963837005.1. Lineage (GTDB taxonomy): Bacteria > Bacteroidota > Bacteroidia > Chitinophagales > Saprospiraceae > CALDTK01. The sequence continues at coordinate 383,238 of CAWIMC010000013.1, read as the reverse complement.
GAGGCAACCTGGACCGCCGAGGCCACGCGCCTGGAAGAGTTGCGCCATGAGCTGAATGATCAAGTCGCCGCGCTGCACGACCAGCGCGTCGCCGGGATGAGCGTCTATGAAGCCGTCTCGCAGGCCAATCATCCGGCAGCGGCCACAGCTCCCGCTCCGCCTGTGGAGTGGGCGTTGGCGCAGGACATAGCGTCGCTAGTGGCGTGCAGGACGACAGCGCGCCAGCTCGGCGTGACGCTCTCGGACGTGCCGGTGGGGGCGCACGCGGACTTGTCGCCACTGATTGGCCCGTTCGATGCGGTGAGCTTAGAGCGAGACGCGCAACAGGTTTTGACGCAAGTCGAGGCTTTACGTACGGCACATACGGCTTTCGCCAAAACCCTTGGCGTCGGTGGCCAGGACTACAGTCGTGCGGTATTGCAAGACCTCGGGGTGCTGGCTGGCCTCGTGCAACGGGCGCGGGGGAAGGACTATCGTCGCCTCGCCGAAACGGTGGGATCGGGCAGGCACCGCCGCAATGCCATCGAGGAGTCGCGTCTCTTGACGGAGATTTCTACTGCTTTCGCAAGACTGAAGGCCGACTACCGGCCTGAAGTGAGCCTACTTGCGGCCGAGCCTTTGCAGGCGAAGTGGAAGCGGAGTGCGGAGAAATTCGTGTTGCTTCGGTGGTTTGAGCAGCGCGGGCTAAAGCAAGAGTTGGCGGGCTACAGTCGCTCGGGGGAGGTGGCGGATGTCGGTGGCGATTTGGACGTGCTCGTACGGATTGAAGGGCTGAATCGCGCACTGCAGCAAGCGGGCTCGCCGGCGCAGAAGTTGGAGAAGGAAGACTTGGCGAAGGCTGGGGCGTATGCGGCGTTTGCGAATGACTGGCTGCGGTTTGCGGAGCGGGCGGATGCTGTGGGCCTGAGTGTGAGTGGCGCGGAGGCGATGTTTCGGGCGCTGTTTGATGACGGGAGAGAGGGACGGGAGCTGGTAGAGGCGGCAACTGCTTACGAAGCAAGTTGGAGGCCGTTGTATCGCGGGACCCCCCCAACCCCCGCTGGGGGCGAAGCCCTTGGCGATCGTCGCGACAGGGTGGCCCTTACTGCGGCTCGTTTTGGCGAAAGCCCTGCTGCCGCTGCTGGTCACGCGATTTTGGATGGCGTTGCTGTGCGGGATAGTTGGACGGCGGCGCCTAACTATCTGGAGTCCTTGGCTCGGGTTGCGGAGGGACTGTTGGCGCAACAGGCGTATTGGCGAGACTGGGGGCTTTTTGCGGAGGCGCGCCGCACAGCAGAGGAGCTGGGCATGGGCTACTTCGCGGAGGCCCTGCTCGGGAAGGCATCTATCGGGGGAGAGCGGAGTGAGCGGCAGTTTGGGTTGGGCTTCGCGAGGGTCTGGGCGGAAGGCACGATCGCGCGGGAGCCACGGCTGGCGAGTTTTAGCGGAAGCGTACAAAGTGATCGGATACAGCGCTTTCGGGAGTTGGACAAGGCGGTCGCGAAGTTGGCGCAAGGCGAGATCAGGAGTCGACTGCTGGCGCGCCGGCAGCAGTTGTACACGCAGGAGATGCGGCCGCACCTGGCGGTTTGGAATAGCGAGAAAGAGAAGAAGCGGAGGCAACTGGCGGTGAGACCGTTGATCGAGGGCTTGGGTCCACTGTTGACGGAGCTGACGCCTTGTCTGCTGATGTCGCCGCTGTCGGTGGCGCAGTACCTGCCGCCGGACCGGGCGATCCGCTTTGACGTAGTGGTCTTCGATGAAGCCTCGCAGATACCGGTCTGGGATGCGGTGGGGGCGATTGCGCGCGGCAAGCAGGTGATCGTGGTGGGCGACTCGAAGCAGCTGCCGCCGACGAGCTTCTTCGAGAAGGTCGACACCGATGATTCGCCGGTGAGCGAGGAGACCGAGGGCGGGCTACGTCGCCACCGAAGACATGGAGAGCATCTTGGACGAGATGCAGGCGGCGAGTCTGCAGTCGAAACGCCTGCGGTGGCACTACCGGAGCCGGGCTGAGAGTCTCATCGCTTTTTCGAATCGGACCTACTATGAGGGTGAGCTCAACACCTTCCCCGCGCCGGTGTCCGAAGACGATGCAGTTGAATTTCACAAGGTGGACTCGCTGGACTATCAGAGTGGGAAGAACAAGGCGGAGGCCGAGGCGCTGGTGGCCTATTTGGTCGGGCGACTACGCGACCCGAAGGAGGGCAAGCGCACCTTCGGCGTGGTGACTTTCGGGATGGCGCAACGCACGGTGATCGAGGACCTGCTCGAGATCGAGCGGGGCAAGTACCCGGAGTTGGACCGCCACTTCGACCCCGATTTCGACGAGCGGGTGTTCGTCAAGAACATCGAGAACGTGCAGGGGGACGAGCGGGACGTGATCCTGTTTTCGATCACGTACGGTCCGGACAAGGCGGGCAAGCTCCGCATGGCGTTCGGTCCGATGAACTCGGTGGGTGGCGAGCGTCGCCTCAACGTGGCGGTGACGCGGGCGCGCCAGGAGATGCACGTCTTCTCGAGCATGGAGCCGGAGCAGATTGACTTGAATCGACTCGGCGATAATGCGCAGGGCGCAAGAGATCTGCGTAGATTTTTGGAGTTCGCGAGACGCGGGGCGAAGGCCTTTGGCGGGGCGAGCCTGGACGCGGCGGGTGCAGCAAATGAGACCGGCTTGAAGGCGGCCATTGCGGAGGAGTTACGGTCGAAAGGCCACGAAGTCGACTTGGATATTGGCGTGAGTGGCTACCGCATCGACTTAGCCATTCGTGATCCGAAAGAGGATGGAAAGTACCTGCTCGGCATTGAGTTGGACGGATCGGGCTACCGGGATGCGGCGACGGCGCGCGAGCGAGATATCTTGCGGGAGGCTGTACTGAAAGGCTTGGGCTGGCGCCTGATGCGGGTGTGGAGTCTGGACTGGTGGTATGGCAAGGAGAAGGTGTTGAAGGCCATCGAGGCTACTGTTGCGGCGTCTGCGTTACGGGCGGGCGGGGCTGAGTCTCCGCCCCCCGATTCGCGGCGGTCCGGCGGCGGGCTGGGCGCGCGCCCGGGGCAGAGCCCGGAAGCCGCGCGCGCCCAGCCCGCCGCCGGACCGCCGCCCGTGACGTATCAGCCGCTAACTGAGCAGGAGTTGGCGCCACTATTAATGAAGTTCGGACAAACTCCGAGCGAGGTGTTCTACGAGGCGAAAGCCAATGCGCAGATGGGCAAAGTGATCCAGCGCATCCTCGACCGAGAGGCCCCGTTGCTCATGGATGAACTCGTGAAGCGCGTGGCGGGTACGGGCTTCGGTCTGGGGCGGATGACGGCGCGCGTGCGGGAGAGGCTACTGCCGGAGGTCGGGAAAGTCGGCTACGTCATGCACCGCGGCGAGGACCTCGTGGTCTATCGAGACGCCGCGCAGGCCGAGCAGCCGATTACCTTTCGCCCGCCGATGCTGGAGGCGGGGGCGTACAGTCGCGGGATTGTGGATATCCCGTTGGTGGAACTGGAGGCCTTGGCGCGGGAGCTGCTACCGTTGGGGCTGGATGGGGATGCGCTGGTGAGGGAGATGGGGGCGAGGATTGGGGTGGCTCGGGTGAGTGGGAGTTCGAGGGACAGAGTGTTAAAGGCTATAGAGGGGGCTTGGGGGTGAGGTTGGCGCGGAGCGCGGCGATGGCGCAAGCGCGGCGATGGCCTTCGGCGGCGTTGGCCTGCGGCGTTGCTCGTAGGCGTCGTAGGGCGCGTGCCGGGTGAGCCGCGTTCGACTGCCTCCGGGCAGTGCGCCGCTGCCCGGAGGCAGTCGAACGGCGCCCGAACGGCGCACTACCTTCCCCCCATGAACGCCGTCGAGATCGAAGAGCAGGTCAGTCTACTCGCCGAAGCCCCCTTCGACGCCGCCGAATTTCCCTTCGCCTTTTTGGAAGCCTTCGGAGAGAAGGAAACCACGGTTAAGCGACTGCGCAGCACCGGCAAGAGCTCCACCAACAAGAGCGACCTCGGCGGCCTGCTGCAGCGCAACAACATCCACATCAAGGTCTGTGCCCCCGGACAAGTCGCCGATACACTCAAAGCCCTCGTCGCCAGCCCCGCCACTACTAAGCAGAAAGCCAAGTTTGCCCTGGCCACCGACGGACTAGAAATCCAGGCCGTAAACCTCATCGAGGGCGAGACCCTCGCCTGCGCCTATACCCAACTCGGCGATCGCTTCGCGTTCTTCCTCGCGCTGGCCGGCATCTCCACCGTCAAGGCCATCCGCGAGAATGCCTTCGACATTAAGGCCACCGGACGCCTCAACAAACTCTACGTCACGCTCCTCAAGGACAACCCCGACTGGGCCACCGACGAGCGCCGCGAGGACCTCAATCACTTCTTCGCGCGGCTCATCTTCTGCTTCTTCGCCGAGGACACCAACATCTTCGCCGACGGCGTCTTCACGAAGCAGTTCGAGCGCATGAGCGGCGCGGACGACGGCAATGCGCACGAAGTGCTGGCGGAGTTCTTCCGCGCCATGGCCACCCCGCACAAGGAGCGTGACGCCGCCGACATCAAGAGCTGGGCGAAGCGCTTCCCCTACGTCAACGGCGGCCTGTTCGCGGGCGATTCGGAGGTGCCCCGTTTTACGAAGGTCGCGCGGGCGTACCTCATCCACATCGGCCACCTCGACTGGCGCAGCGTCAACCCCGACATCTTCGGTTCGATGATCCAGGCCGTCGCCGACGACGAGGAGCGCTCTTCGCTCGGGATGCACTACACGAGTGTACCGAACATCCTGAAGGTGCTCAATCCGCTGTTTTTGGACGACTTACGTCAAAACCTGGCCGACGCCGGCGACAGTCCCCGCAAACTGCTCAACCTACGAAAGCGCCTGGCGCACATCCGGGTGTTCGATCCGGCCTGTGGCTCGGGCAATTTCCTCGTGATCGCCTACAAGCAGATGCGCGCCATCGAGGCGGAGGTCAACAAGCGCCGCGGCGAGCCCAACCTGGAGACGGTCATCCCGGTCGACAATTTCCGCGGCATCGAGATCCGCCACTTCGCCGCCGAGATCGCGCGTCTGGCGCTGGTGATCGCGAAATTTCAGTCGGACGTCCTGCACCGCGGCGAGACGCTGGCCGTCTCGGAGTTCCTACCGCTTCACATGGACAACTGGATCGTGTGCGGCAATGCCCTGCGGCTGGACTGGGCGACGGTGTGTCCGCCTTTCGGCAAAACCGGAAGATCGACGCCGACGGAGTTGTTCGAGGAGGTGGAGGAGACGGTAGTGGAGTTTCAGAATGAGGGTGGGGAGGTGTATGTGTGTGGGAATCCGCCGTATAGGGGATCTGCTTGGCAGAGTAAAGAGCCAAAAGCGGACATGCAACTTGTCTTTGGGCGGCACACCAAAAGCTGGAAAGTCTCGATTACATCGCAGGATGGTTTCGGAAAGCTGTCGACTTTGGAACCAAGAGCGTTTGCGTAGCAGCATTCGTGTCTACCAACAGTATTTGTCAAGGGCAGCAAGTCGCGATTCTGTGGCCAGGTATCTTTAAGGCGGGTTACGAGATTGTCTTTGGGCACCAAAGCTTCAAGTGGGCCAATCTCGCGAGTGACAAAGCGGGCGTGACGGTAGTCATTGTCGGCCTTTCGGCAAAACCTACTGCGACGCGTACGCTATATGCGGTCGATGAAACGGAACATTGGTTGTTAAGCACGCTAGCCACAGCAACGGATACTTGATAGACGGGGCAGCGGTGATCGTTGATGCTAAACGAAACAAGCCTTAGCTGTCGGCCAGGCCGAAATGACTCTCGGCAACAAGCCTATAGACGGTGGTCATCTATTGCTTAACCGTCGAGCAGAAGTAGCCGCCCTTCATTTGACCGAAGAGCAGAGCGAAAGTTTGTCCGTCGGATCTATGGATCGGCTGAATTTATTAAGGGCTTGTCCCGGTACTGCCTTTGGATATCCGGATGCTGATTTGGGTGAAGCACTGACGGTGCGGAATCTGATCACGGCGTAGGGTGGAGGCGGTAAGAGAGGTGAGATTGGCGAGCCGTGATAATGAGCACGCAAATCAGATGGCTAACCGGGCTCACCAGTTTAGGGAGATGTATGTCTCGAGAGATGGCAATACTTTAGTTTCCCGCAAGTAAGTTCCTTCTGAATCTAGACAATACTTGCCAGTAGGTTTTTTAAGCCCTAGTAAAACAACATTACAAATCTTGCCTTCGGTGTTATATGATGCGCCATTGTGGACGATTAGTTTAATTTCATCCACCCTCCACCTCACCTGGATTGCCACCGTCTGCGGCAAACTCAAAACCGACTACCGCTATTCCAACACCTTAGGCTGGAACACCTTCCCCGTCCCCCCGCTCACGACCCAGAACAAGGCCGACCTCACGGCCTGCGCCGAGGAGATCCTCCTGGCCCGAGAGCGCTACTTCCCCGCGACGATTGCCGACATGTACGATCCGAAGCGCATGGACCGGGAGTTCCCGGACGTCCGCCGCGCGCACGAGCGCAACGACGAGGTGTTGGAGCGGATCTACATCGGGCGTCGGTTTAAGAATGACACGGAAAGGTTGGAGGTGTTGTTTAGGATGTATGAGGAGATGGTGGGACAATGAGAACTAGACAATCAGACCAGTCGTACTACGACGCAATGCAGGTGTGCCTCAATGGGCACGTAATCACTGAACGCTACTACGATGCTCCAGAGTTCCGTCAAGCGTTTTGTACTATATGTGGTGAGGCAACAACGAAGTCCTGTCCTAATTGCAACTCCGATATTCAAGGAAAATACAACGTCCCTGGCGTTGCAATCTTAGGTGGATGGGAGCCGGTTGCGCCAGTAATATGTAAGGACTGTGGCAAAAGGTATCCGTGGGCTGATCAGCTAGAAGAACGAAGGTCATCAAAGCCAAGTGATCAACTTTCAGTTGACGCAGTTTTGCATCGCGTATTCTCGAATTTTCATCGAGTAGTGAAACAGCTTCGTCGACGACATAGTGACCGCAGTACTCTAGATGTCCAAAATGAATATGACGTTCAAGATTTATTACACGCATTGCTATGTCTTTATTTCGACGATATCCGCGAAGAAGAGTGGAATCCTAGTTATGCCGGTAAAAGCTCTCGGTCTGATTTCTTATTAAAAAAAGAAAAGGCGGTTATCGAAGTTAAGATGACAAGGCGCGGATTGGCAGACGCAAAAATTGGAGAGGAACTGATTCTCGATATCCAGAAGTACGAGGGTCATCCAGACTGTCAACGCCTGTTTTATTTTATCTATGACCCTGAAGGATGGATTAGACATCCTTCGGGGCTATGTGCAGACCTTAGTCGCGAAAAGGATAGCCAAATGCGCGTTCATGTAATTATTAATCCAGCCTAGATAGTAAATATATTATTTCTTTCATACGCATCGCATCAGAAAAAAGACTACTCCAGCAAGGCAATAGTTGCAACTATTTTTTGAAGATTAAACCGTTTACCTACGGCGTGCCTCCTCTGCCTCGCCGCCTCCCTCCTCCCGATCGCCATCCTCGCGCTCTTTTCTCACGGCATCTACCGTTTTGCGAAAGCCTACCTGCCGCACCCCGCCTGGACCTTCCTCGCCTGGCTCCCGCTGCTTGCCCTAGCTATCACGGTCTACTTCGCGCTTTACCCCATGGAGAGCTTCTACGTCGATGACTACTATGAGGTCACAGGGATGGAGCTGCCTCCGGATGCGGAGTTCGTCCTGACGAGCGCCACCTATCCGGACCAGCATGGGGACTACACCTCGGTGGCGGTGATTAAGATGGAGGGGCGCTACTACGAGGCCTTGCGGGCGCGGTTGATGGAAAGAGGCTGGCAGACGGGCTCGCCTATTCACCATAGCGACCTGTCTGCTAAGGCTCAGGCGGCGCTAGCGGATACGACTTGGCGTCACGAGTTGGAGGCACCCTTTGACGGAGAGGACGAATACAAACAGACGGAGCATTACTTCGTGGGGTGTTGTGGGGATGGGGAGACGGTAGTGGTGGAGCGGAGTAGTTGGTAGCAGGCGTTCGACTGCTTCCGAGCAGTGCGGCTGAACATCATAAGGCTACCGCGCCAGCCCGACAGGATCACCGTAGTAGGCTCCGAGATCCTCTCCTTGAGCCAAAGTCAAGCGAACGAAGCGAACATTAATGTTCAGGATGTACTCCCCGTAAAAGACCAGCATATCCCCAGGTATGGCGTAAAATCTTTTTTCTACGGTAGAGGTCGTTTCATCCGCCGCCTTACCGAGGTCCTCTGGGTCTTTTGATAACCGCCGCCTGGACACATTGGCAAGGATGATGAACTTGATCGTGCTGCCCTCGCTAAGGTGATAGTCGACGAGTTCGCCCTTATAGATCATGGGTTCCCCTGGTCCCTGAACGAGAAGATCAATCTCTACGGCTTCGCCCGATCCTGCGGCCGTTTCTTGGTTGAGTTGTGCTCTAGGCGGAACTTCGGGGAAGGCATATAGCTCTCCCCGCAGGATGTACTGCCATACGTTGTCGAAGCGGAAGAGCTTGAATCTGAGGTCCAGCTTACGCGTCCGGACAATGGCTCTACTCAAAGCCCCTAGTACCCCTCCGAGGGTGATCAAGCAAGCTTGCTGCCAGGCGACAGCACTCGAGCTGGGCCGTCTTACCTGTTGCAAGGTCTCATTTAGTACCGGCTTCATTTCGAACAGCTTCTCCGCCAGCAGTTCGTAGAAAGCGGCAGTACCAAACAGATCTGCACTGAATTGCCCTACCAACTGAAGGAGCACTGCAGGGATGAACGCAGCAACCAACAGGGAGTCGAGCCTAGGCTTTGCGTACTGTTTAGAGAAGGGCCCTGTAAAGTAGCACCTTCGAAAAGCAAGACCAGGCAGAAACGCGATAAGGAGTAGGAGCGCGACGCCGGCGATGTTTGCCATTGAATCTAGTCGGCGATGGCTAAGGCTCCATTCGCTTCACGTACGGCCTCCCGATCAGCCTCATGGAGCGCCCGCCTCACGAGAGGAGCCACGAGTGGATCGGCCAACATCGCCGCCATGCGAGGACTTTGTAGGGGACGCTGCGTTCTAAAAAAACCAATCTCGCGTCGGTCGTACATGTTGGTCATATACCATTTCGCGCGGGCTTGTGGATCTGAAAGCTCCTCTAGGGCAGCTTGGTCATCGGAATTTAGCGTCGACGACCCCAACCACGTGGCATCCGGGTCGCCGTAAAGGAAAAGCCGTACTCTTTGGGGAAAATCCATGGGCAGGTCTTTTTACGCGATCTCTTGCAAAAGTACAAATATTCGACCGAAACGTTCAGCCGCGTTCGACTGCCTCCGGGCAGCGCGGCTAGGGCGCCGCTGCCCGGAGGCAGTCGAACGGCGCCGTCGAACTGGGCGACATACCTTCCCCGGCCCGATTACCCGCCCATGCCTAAACCGCCCCTTCCTTCACCGGCGCCGCTGCTCGGAAGCAGTCGAACGGCCCCCACCATCCCCGGCGTCTCCGTCGACTACGCCGCCAACGGCACCTCCACCTCTGCCAATTCGTTCGGCATGCGCGCCATGCAGGAGCGGGCCTACAATCAGCGCGGCGAGCAGTACCACATCATCAAGTCGCCGCCGGCCTCGGGGAAGAGTCGCGCGCTCATGTTCATCGCCCTCGATAAGCTGAATAGACAGGGCCTACAGCAGGCCATCATCACCGTGCCCGAGCGCTCGATCGGAGCCAGCTTTCACGATGAACCGCTTTCGGACTGGGGCTTCGCCTACGACTGGCACGTGGAGCCGCGCTGGAACCTCTGCGAGGCCGCCGGGGAGGACGGGAGTAAGGTGAAGGCCGTGGCGGAGTACCTCGCGAGCGGCGACAAGACCTTAGTCTGCACCCACGCCACCTTCCGCTTCGCCGTGGACGACCTCGGCATCGAGGCCTTCGACAACCGGCTGCTCGCCATTGACGAGTTCCACCACGTGTCCGCCAATCCCGACAATCGCCTTGGCGAGCACGTGCGCGCCTTTATCGCCCGCGACAAGGCCCACATCGTGGCCATGACGGGTTCCTACTTCCGCGGCGACGCCGAGGCCGTGTTAGTGCCCGAAGACGAGGACCGATTCGCCGTCACCACCTACACCTACTACGAGCAGCTCAACGGCTACGAGCACCTCAAGCGCCTCGACATCGGCTACTACTTCTACTCCGGGAGCTACGCTGACGAGATCATGTCCGTGCTCAATCCCGCCGAGAAGACCATCCTCCACATTCCCAACGTCAACTCGCGCGAGAGCACCAAGGACAAGGTCAAGGAGGTCGAGCACATCATCGATGCCCTCGGCGAGTGGCAGGGCGTCGACCAGGCCACGGGCTTCTACCTCGTTCGTACGCCTTTCGGCAAAACCCTCCGCATCGCCGATCTCGTCGACGACGAGCCCGCCAAGCGGGAGCGGGTCGCGCAGGCCCTGCGTGACCCGGCCCACAAACACGACCGCGATCACGTCGACCTGATCATCGCGCTCGGGATGGCGAAGGAGGGCTTCGACTGGGTCTGGTGCGAGCACGCGCTCACGGTCGGCTACCGCTCCAGCCTCACGGAGATCATCCAGATCATCGGGCGGGCGACGCGTGATGCGCCCGGCAAAACGGTCTCGCGTTTCACCAATCTCATCGCCGAGCCCGACGCCTCCGAACTGGCCGTCCGCGAGGCCGTCAACGATACCCTCAAGGCTATTGCCGCGAGTCTGCTCATGGAACAGGTGCTGACTCCGAAGTTTGATTTCACCCCGAAGAATCCTCAGTCCAAGGCGCTCGAAGGCGTCGACTACGGCCCTGACGGCTACGATCCGAAGCGCAGCAACGTGGGCGTCGACCCGAAGACCGGTCGGGTTCAAGTAGAGATCAAAGGTCTCAAAGAGCCGAAGACCGCCGAGGGGAAGCGCATTTGCAGCGAAGACCTCACGGACATTATCGCCACCTTCGTGCAGGACAAGCCGACCCTCGAGCGCGGGATGTTCGACCAGGCCAACACCATCCCCGAAGAACTCACGCAGGTGCGCATGGGCAAGATCATCGCCGAGCGCTACCCCAACATCGACGAGGAAGACCGCGAGGCGCTCCGCCAGCGGGCCGTGGCCGCCATCAACCTCGTACAGCAGGCGCAACAGCCCTCGCTCCTGCAAGAGGATCGCGTGTCCTACGAGGCCGACCCCAACAATCCGATGGGCTACGGCGAAGCAAGCGGGCCAGCAGGTTTTGGCGACAGCCTCCCCAAAGCCAACACGGCCTTCGTGGACAGCATCCGCAAGTTCGCCCTGTCGGTTACCGAACTCGACATCGACCTCATCGACCGGATCAATCCTTTCAGCCAGGCCTACGCGGTTTTGGCGAAAGCCATGGACCCCGAACGCCTCCGCCAAGTGGAAGCAGAGATTGCGGCGAAGCGTATCAAAATGGACCTCGACGAGGCCCGCGACTACGCCAAGCGAGCGATCATCTTCAAGCGCGAACGCGGACGCTTGCCGTCGCTAACTTCCGGCGACCCGTACGAAAAACTCATGGCCGAAGCCATCGCTTTGCTCCAGCGCAAGGCCATCGAAAAGAACGCAAATGGCTAAGGACCAAATCACCGACGCCGACCTAGACCTCCTGGCTGAACTCGAGGTCGACACCAGCGCCAAACCTGTCCGCCAACTCACCCGCGAGGAGGAGCGCGTGCTGGCGGGCTTTGAGGACATCACGCGCTGGGTGGAGCGCGAGGGCCGCGTCCCGCAACACGGCGCCGAGCTGGACATCTTCGAGCGCATGTACGCCGTGCGGCTCGAGCGCATCCGCGGCTTGACGCAGTACCACGAACTGCTCGCGGATTACGACCTAAATGGTCTGCTGCAGCCGGCTTCCGCCAAAACTGAAGCTGCTCCGGTACTCGACACCGACGAGGATATCCTTGAGGCGCTCGGCGTCGAGCCCGCCCCCGCCGAACTGAGCCAACTCGTCCACGTCCGCTCGAGCGAGGAGCGCAAAGCCAGTCCCGAGGAAGTAGCCCAGCGCCAGCCTTGCGGAGACTTCGAAACCTTCGCCCCGATCTTCGAGAAAGCCCGTCTCGGACTGGATACCGGCGCCTGGGCCACGACCAAGTACAAGGAGGACGCGAGTATCGAGCTCAACGACCTCTTCATCGTCGATGGACAAACTGCACTCGTGGCTGCCGTCGGGAAAGAGTTCGTACAGGAGCACGGGCGTAGGGATCGGCGGCTGCGCGTCATTTACGACAACGGTACGGAATCCGATCTGCTCCGGCGCTCCCTCCAGCGCGCGCTGAACAAGGATGAGACGAGTCGCCGGCTGCGCCCCAACGACAATGGCCCACTCTTCGCGAGCACAGAGGATGCGGACGACTTTACGACGGGTCGACTTTACGTCCTGCGCAGCCAGTCCGACAATCCCTGGATCGCCGAGCACCGGGATTTAGTCCATAAGATCGGCGTTACTACGGGGGAAGTCAAGACGCGCATCGCCGGCGCCGCCCAGGACGCCACCTACCTACTGGCGGACGTGGACATCGTCGCCACCTACAAGCTCGCCAACATCGTCCCGCACAAGCTGGAGGCGCTAATCCAGCGATTCTTCGCCGAGGTCCGCCTCGATGTAGAACTACGCGATCGCTTCGACGTGCCGGTGCACCCGCGCGAGTGGTTTCTGTTGCCGCTGGCCGCGATCGAGTCGGCTGTGGAGCACATTAAGGAAGGCACGATTGGGAGGTATCGCTATGACGTACGGCAGGCGGTGGTGGTGGAGCGCTAAGGGCGCGTTCGGCTGGCTCGCCGACGGGGCCCCTGCCCCATCGGGCCTCCAGGCAGTGCGCCCAACCAAGAACCCTGCGCGTCGCTGCCTAGCGTAAATTCGCAGAGAGGCCCGCTTTCGACACCAATCCAACGGTCCTCACGGCCGCGGTGGCGGGGCGGCTGCAGGTGGGGTAGGGCGGCGACAAAGTCGCGACGGGAGCTTAGGCGCTGTCAAGAATCTCTTGTTTCTTCCGACTATTAAAAAGCCCATACGATAGGCGCCGATTTATTTATTTGCTCTTACTGCTGGCCACCGTCGCTGGCGCCTCTTTCGTCGCGCTCGCCCAGCGGGCCATCATCGAGGAACTCGAACCCACAATCCCGTTCGACCGCATTTACCTCGACGCCCGGGCGCCGCAGCTCCCCCGTCGGGCTGGCCCTCGGTCGGCTCGACTGCTTCCGCCTGGGGATCGCGGGCGAGCCTCCGGAGTACGTCACCAAGTTTACCACCCGTGACGGACGGCTGCGCTACGAGGAGATGGTGGAAGGCTTCAGCGGTACTGCCCTCTCCACCTTCGCCAAGGACTGCCCCCCGGTGGCGCCTCGCGACGGCCGCGATACGTGCTTCTCGCTCGTTGCCGAGTTCGACGAGACCGATCCGAACGCCGAAGGCTTCCTCACTTTGGATACGATAGTGCGCCACTTCTCGGGCGGTCGCCTCGACAGCACCCTGCGGCTCCGGACGACAACCGCCGTCTTTCGTGGGACGAATTCGGTGCATAGAGTCACATTTAAGCGAGCGTTTACCTACTCGAACGCTGGGAATTTGATGAAGCTCGAGGTGTTCGACCGGGCGGATAGCGTCGGAAATGGTTCCAGGTTTTCGCGTGCCATGTTTCCGCATAACCCCTCGCAGTACTTGTCATAGGTTAATGTCCTTTCGTCGCTTCGAAAACGAAAAGAGTCCGCCCTCTCCTACTCAGACATCGGTCTAAGTGGAGCGAGCGAACTCTTACACTTCTGGGTATGGATCGTCTAAGCTACCGGCTCGCGCGGGAGATGGGGCCTCTTGACTCGGGCCGACTCAGCAATAGGTCTAAGAAGTCCAGACTACCTTGTTTGCTGCGGTGTAGAGCTTGAGCTTACCGTCGTTCTCGAGGACGAGCTTCGCGGGCTTGTTGGACGAATCTTTAAACTTCGCATCATAGAAGGGATGCGTCTCCGAACTCCACTTCGAATCTTTCCCTGAATACACCACCAGGTTGCCATCCGTTTGCATGTCGAGTTGGGCATTTTTGAATCCGTACTTCATCGAGCCCCAGACGAAGGCCCCCTGCTTGCCGTTGTCGTTCTTGTAGACGCAAAGGTTGCCGTCGTCGGCCTGCATGACGAGCATGTATGCGCCATTGGAGGATACGAGCTTCTCACCGGCCTTGAGCGACTGTCCGGCAGTTAGGGTGTTCGAAGTAGCTGCGGCCTTAGTGGTGGAGACGAACTTCCACATGGTAGATGCGCCCTTAATTCGAGCTGGGTCGGTCGTTGTCGCGACGTTGTATCCGTCGTCACTCGCCTTCAGGCCATCCATGTCGAGGTGTCCAGCCGTGGCTTTGTTCCACTGGCCGACGAGCTGCACGGCGCTGCCCAACTTTGGGTCCCCCTTCACTTGCCAGCTCGTGCTCCCGTTGTCGCCGGCGTCCAGGAAGGTCGAGACGCACAAGTATCCGGGACACTTGAAGTCCTTGCTGTAGCCCTGGGTCCCGAGGTAGGAGGCCTTCATCCAAGGATTTTTGAGCATGATGATATCGCCGTTGGCGACGGTTTGCCCGGGTTGCTTCCCGGATGCCGAGAGGAGGATCCAGTCGGACGTATTACTCTGCTTCCGACCCGCGTCCGTGGTGGTCGACACGCACAAATAGTTGCCCTGGCAACCCTGGCCATTGACATCTAGGTAAGCCGTGCGCGTCATCCACGTGTTTTCTAGCTTGTAGGTCTGTCCGTAGACAAGAGTTTGGGCGGCGAGCGAGGTGTTCCCAAGGGCCACTGCGCCGACCGCAAGTAGCATGGAAAGGGTACGCCTCCAAATTTTTAACTGATTCATGATGGAACAGAATTGTTGTGCCTACTCTAGGGAGTTGAAATTTTCGGCAAACTTTCAGCGACGCGAGAACCACGTTGCACCGGCAAATCTAGTCGGGATTTTCTTCGATCCTTATGATTTGTAGGCGGTATGTTCTGAATGGAGCCACTATGTTCTGAATTGCAGGTATTTTGTTCTGAACGGTCGTATCGTATTCGTGATTGACTTCGGGCGCTCCATCCGCTCAATTTTATAACGCTTCTTTTACGGCCTTCGATTAGAATCTGTGGCCATGCGTAGTTAAGGATGCTCCGACTAAGCAAATGGGGTGAAGCCGGGGAAAGCGCCGGCCCAACAGCCCCACCGACAGCGGCACCTCAAACAGGACCTCCAGCAAGAGCGCGATGCCCGTCACGCCCCCGTCGAGAAAGCCGTTGGGTAGAAGGAAGGCTTTTAGGCCTACACTGGCTACGGCTACCGCCAGCATGATCCAGAGGAGGTCGGCGAGGAGGGCAAGGGTGTTTTGGGTACGGGTGGGCTTCATGTGGTGGGGGCGAAGATGGGGTGAAGTACCTAGGTGGGACTTACCGCCACCACCCCCGCAATGCAGACGGTCGAGGGGAACGGCTCTAGAGAAGTAAGGCAGCCAGGCCTCCGAGGTGCCGATGACACGATGGCCAACAAGCCCCTTTCTTTGCCCCCGTGCGCCACGTCCTCCTTCGTTTCCTCGCCGCGCCCCTGGCCGCCCTCTTTGGCATCGGCGTCGAGGTGCGGCTCATGCTTTACCGCTCGCGCATCCTCAAGCGCACCGAGTTCAGCATCCCGACCATTGGCGTCGGCAACCTGAGCGTCGGCGGGGCCGGCAAAACCCCCCACACCGAGTACCTCATCCGCCTCCTGCACGACTACTTCCCCGTCGGCACCCTCTCGCGGGGTTACGGCCGCAAGACCACGGGCTTCCGGTACGTCCGCGCCGAGGACTCGGCCGAGCAGGTCGGTGACGAGCCCCTTCAACTCAAGCGCAAGTTCGCAGACGTCGCCGTCTGCGTCGGGGAAGACCGCGTATTCGGGGTGTCGACGCTGCTGCAGTATGCGCCTGAGACGCAGACCGTCATCCTCGACGACGTGTTTCAGCACCTTGCGGTAAAACCTTCGCTTTCGCTGCTGTTGACGGAGTACGACCGGCCGTTTTGGCGCGACAGCCTCCTGCCCGTCGGCCGCCTGCGCGAGTGGGCCACTGGGGCCGAACGCGCCGACGCCATCGTCGTGACCAAGTGCCCGACGGTTTTGGCGCAAGCCGACCGCGCCCGCCTCCTGCAAGAACTCGACCCCCTGCCCCGCCAGCGCGTCTTCTTCTCGACCTACGGCTACGGCGACCCCTGGCTCGTGCTCGACCCCCGCTACACGACGCAACTCTCGTCCGACTACGACGTGCTGCTGCTCACGGCCATCGCACGCGTGGACTATCTCCTGGAGTACTTGCGGGAGCAGGTTGCCGGGGTGCACGAGTTGAGCTTCACCGACCACCACGACTTCACCAAGCGCGATCTCGGTCGCATGACGCGGCTCTTCACCGAGATCGCCAACCCGAAGAAGATCATCCTCACCACCGAAAAGGACGCCATGCGCCTCTACGCGCACGAACCCTACCTCCGCGAGCAGAACCTGCCGCTCTTCGCGCTGCCGGCCTTGGTGCGCTTCGTGCCGGAGGCCCCAGGGCGTGGCTTCGACGAATACATTCGCCACGCGCTGCTCGACTTCCGCTCATAAAAAAACCGGCACCCGTCCCGAGGGACGAGTAGCCGGCAGCACTATGAAACACTATCGATTTGGTGGGTACTATGAGCGTTCGACTAGGCGAATACCCAGATACCGGGATGTCTTTGCACACCAAAGATCGGATGAATCTTTGATATATACCAGATAACGTACAGTGAATGACGAAGGTTGCCCAGGCAAGTCTCCACATTTGTCGTCGAGAAGGTAGGAATTACGCGTTTTGTGGTCCGCCAAACCTGTTGAAAACCGCTTTCGGTCACTTGACCAAGAGTCCGTCCACTTCGCCGGCTTTCGCCTTCCGGATCGTCGAGTCCGCCTCCTCGCGATCGCCCTCGTCCTCGTCGGGGGCTTGTTGCAAGTGCTCCTCTTCGGGGATGTAGCGCAGCTTGACCGACATCGGGAAGTGATCGGACCCGACGTGCCGCAGCCGCCGCAACTGCGCTACCTGGAACTCGTCCGAGTGGAACACATGATCGAGCGGCCACCGCGCAAACCAGTGATCGGCGTGAAAGCTCGCGTACAGCCCGCGGCCCACGCGGGGGTCGAGCAGACTGCTGAGCCGCTGAAATAGCCTCGTCGAATGCGACCAGGCTACGTCGTTGAGGTCGCCGGCCACAATCGTGTTGCTGTTGCCGATGTCCTTGATCCGCATGCCGATGAGGCCGAGTTCGGCGTCGCGGGCGGTGCTCGCACTCTCCTCGGTGGGCGAGGGCGGGGTCGGGTGAAGGCAGTAGAGCTTGATCCACGTTCCGCTCTCGAGCTGGACCTCGGTGTAGATGCTCGGGATCGTGTCGGAGATGAGGTACATCACCTCCGTCGCGCGCAGGGGGAACTTGCTGAACAGGTGCATCCCGTAACGATTCTCCAACGGTACCTTGACGGTATTCGGGAAGTCCTTGCCGTGGGCGGCGAGCAGGTCGCGTTCCCAGTCGGCGTTGGTCTCGAGGGTGAGGAGGAGGTCGGGCTGCTCCTCGGTGACGAGGTCGATGAGTAGCTCGTGCTCGTCGTTGCTCTGCAGCACGTTACTGATCAGCAGGTGGAGTGTATCGGCCTGCTCTACGCTGTTGAGCGGAGCCGAGAGCACCTGCGTTGACCACAGGCGGGTATACGGCAAGATGCGGTATAACTGAAACACGAAGCTTAACGTAGCCACCACCAAGAAGGCCAGCACCGCACTGGAGTAGGCCTCGCCGCGGTGCGCAAAGAGCAGCACGCCACCCCCGAGGGCCAACAGCACCGCGAACTGCACCCGTGGATAGTCCCCGCCCCGGATCCACCAGTCGTCGTAGGGGATCAGCGGCAGCAGCGTGCCTAGCGTCCCGAGGCCGACCAGCCCGTAACCGATGATCTTGAGCAACAGCATTAGCGGGCGAAAGTAGTCGCTAGGGTATAGTCGACCGTCGGAAGGTTCGCAAGTCCGTAACGCAGGCTGAGTTTATGGCCGACGACTTCCCCGACAAGGTCGTCAAGACCTACTGTGAAATGGAGCCTCTCAACACCTGGCTCGCCAAGGCGATGAAGGACTGAGGTTCAGCTTTCGCCAAAACCTTCACTGGCTCTCTCCAGCCGCCGCCCGGCACCACTACCAGCAACGAAGCGTCAAACCACTAGCAGCGCAGCTGCGCCGTGCGGTGTCCGCAGTCTACGAAGACGGAAGCCTTCGGTACGCGGACGAGCGTGAGGTCGTCAGCAAGGGCATGGCTCGCACCGGGGGAGAGGCCTGCGAGTAGGTTGTTGATGTAGGGGTGCATGCTTGGAGCAGGGATACCTGGAATACCCGGTTCAATAACCGCTACCGGCTACACTGCTTATTAGCTACTTTGGTAACCTGTGAAATTGGTCATCTTTGGCGACAGTATGCAGATCTCAGGTTACGCATTGAGGCCCCTACGAGCACTGTGGTGTTGCATGCTGCTTTGCGGAATGCAGGTTGGTTTTGGCCAGGGAAATCCGCCGACCATCAAGCCCTGTGATAACGAACAGTACTTCTGCGCGTTCGCCAAGGAGCAGTCGGCTTGTTTCGAAATCGATCTCGAAGGATATAGCCAGCCAATCTCGAAATTCGAGATCAAGTGGGGAGATGGACAGACCGAGACCATCCCTTTCACAGACCCGCTGCCTCAGGTAAATCACATCTATAGCCTTAGGAATTGGGACAGGGATTGTCCAGCTCCAGAGGAGTACTTCCCCGATTTACAGACCATTACGGTTGCCAATCCCGACAGACCACTTCGGAGCATCAATTTCATTTCCTTCCGGTTTCCTCCCAAATCGAGATTCAGCATTCGTTCAGGCAACACGGCCTGCGTTGGGGATTTGGTCACGGTCAGTCCGACGGACTGCAACCAAACCGAGGACCTTTTCGACTTTGGACAAGGTCCAGGTGCCGCTAAGACCTTTACGTACGACACACCCGGCACCTACACCATCACACACGCTGTCACGGGCGAGTGCGGCCAGGCCGCCTCGACCCAAACCATCACTATCCTCGACAAGCCTGCCGCGGTGGCCGAGGCGATCCAGGGCGTCACGATACAAGGCGACCCGCTCACCGTCTGCCTCGACGGTGCCTCCGCCCAGGTCATCATCTCTGGCGTTAAGTCGGCCGGGGCCACGAGCTACCAATGGACGATCCCGTCTGGCGTAGTTGCCAACCAACGCGGCCGCACCCCCGTCGACACCCTGACCTTCAGGACGGTCGGGGAGTATACCGTTCGGCTCCGCGTCGACAACGATTGTCGCTCACCGAGCACGGCTGAGCTGAAATTTAAAGTCGTCGCCGCGCCCCAACTCCGCCTCACGCCCGTTGCCGATGCCTGCGAGCCGGTCAACTACACCCCGAGCCCACTCATTCCCGGTGCTGCCTACACCATCAACGGTAGCCCCCAAACCACCTGGCCCTTTCGCGCCGGTTTCGGCAGCTACGCCGTAGTGGCTAAGCTCAGCAACGAGTGCGGCGATCAGGAAGTCACCGACGACTTTACGGTCGCCGCCCCCGCCGAGATCACCGTCACCTCCCCGACGGCACCTACCGCTGTCGTCTGCGCGGACTCCGGCCCGATCACTCTTGCGGCCACACCCGCGGGCGGCACCTGGACCGGGTCGCCGGACATCCGGGTTTTGCCGGAAGGCGTACAACTCGTGCCCACTACCCCCGGCACCTATACGCTCACCTACCGAACCGGCAGTGGGGCTTGCGCCAAAACAGCCACCCGCGTTATCACCGTCGAGACGCTCACCCTCACCCTCAACCCGCAGGCCGACCAGTGCCAGGCCATCGACTATACGCCCTCGCCACGACTCACTGGGGCCAGCTACCTCGTCGACGGACAGCCCGTCACCACCTTCCCTATCCGACTCGACTTCGGGCAGCACACCGTAGAGGCCACGCAGACCAACACCTGCGGCACGGCCACCGAGCGCGACACCTTCGAGGTGACGGCCCCGCGTGAGATCAGCGTACAATTGCCGACCGTCGCCGACACGGCCGTGTGCGTCGGGAGTGGTACGGTGCGTCTACGCGCCAGTCTAGGCGGCGGTCGATGGACAGGAGCCCCGGGTATCCGCTCGACGGGTGACGCTGCTGCCACCTTCGATCCAACTACGGCTGGGCGCTTCACGCTCACCTACACACGAGGCGAGGGGGCCTGTGCGCGGAGCAGCAGCGTCACGGTAGACGTGCAGGGCGTAGCCGTAGCCCCACAGCCGATCAGCGCTTGTGCCGGTGCTGCGAGCGTGGCGCTCCGCAATCCAGTACCTGGAGGTGCGTGGTCCTCGCCGAGCTGCCCGACTTGCGTCACCGACAGCACCTTTACCTTTCCGGCGGGCGGGGCCGTCGCCACGGGCAGCTACGCCGTCGTGTACCGGCTCACCAACGCGACCGGCTGCGCGGGGTCGGCCTCGACGAGCATCGAGGTGCTCGACCCACGCGCCGCCTTTGACGTGCCGCCGGTGCAGTGTCTCGGGGTGCCGATCGACCCCAACGTCCCTAGTTCGACCTCCGGCCAAACCCTCCGGTGGACTATCGACGGTCGGACCGCGACTCCTCCTTTTGTGGGCTTGGACGCGGGTGCCTACACCATCGAGGCCACCGCTACGCTCGCGAGCTGTAGCGACGTGTCCGCACTCAACATCACCGTGATCGCGCCGCCGCCCCCGGTCGAGATCGTCGCCGACGAAGTCCGGGGCTGCGGACCGCTGGAGGTTACCCTCACGCTACAGGGGGCCGATCCCACTGGCGTCGCCTACCGTTGGGACCTCGGCCGCGGCCCCGCCGACACCACGTCCGGGGCTCGCCTCGCCGCGCCCGTCACGTTCACCAACCTCACCATCGACACGCTTCGGTACACCGTGAGCGTCGGCGGCGACAACGCCTGCGGCGACGGCGGCGACACCCAGGACATCATCGTCTACCCACAACCCCTCGCCGAAATCGGGACGGACTCCGCCTTTAGCGGCTGCTCGCCGTACCGGGTGCTCTTCTCTAATCGCGGCTCGCGTAACGTCGATCAGTGCCGCTACTACGGGGTGGACGGACTCGACATCCGCGACTGCCGGGACACGTTTAGCCTCTCGCTCACCGCCGTCGGGCAGTCGCAGGTCTACCCCGTCATCATCGAAGCGACCAATGCCTGCGGCACGGACCTCGACACGGCTCTGATCACGGTGCTGCCGCCCGGCATCACGCCGCTGTTTAATCTCGACGACCTCGACTACACCGTTTGTCCGGGCGAGCCACTCGTATTTAGTGATGCGTCTACCCCGCGGCCGACGATCTTGGAGTGGGACCTCGGCGACGGCACTCGCAGCACCAGCGATACCGTGCGGCACCGGTACGCAGCGGCCGATACGAGTTTTGTCGTAAGGCTCCGCGTGAGCAGCGGCTGTGGCTACGCCGAGCAAGAGCGTACCGTGACGGTGTTGCCGCGGCCGGCTGGCGAACTCAGCGTGCCGTCCTTCGCCTGCGCCGAGGAGGAGGTGAGCGTGACGGTGACCACGCCCGCGCCGGCTATCGAGCTCGCGTTTGGCAATGGGCAGCGCAGTGGGGCAGCTTTCGCCAAAACCCGCTATGATTCGGCCGGTAGCTACACGGTGCGGCTCACACTGAGGAGTGCGCTCGGCTGTGAGGACTCTTTGCAGGCCAGCATCACCGTCAATCCACTGCCGGAGTTAGAGGTCGTAGGTGGGGACACGGCCTGCGTCGGGCAAACCTTACGCGTGAGCGCCGGCGGTCCGAACGTCCAAACCGTGGCCTGGCGCTTCCCAAATGGGGACGTGGCGAGCGGAGTGGCGGCGACGTGGGTGCCGCTGAGTGCCGGGGTGCAGGTGGGGAGTGTCCTCGGGCGCACGACGGCGGGCTGCGTAGACTCGGCGACGTTTCAGTTGTTTGCGCGGGACACGCCCAGCGCAGGTTTTAGCGTAAGCGGAGACAGCACCTGCGTCCCAATGGAGATCGCTTTTCTCAACGCGAGCACGGGGCCGGGCATCACGAGCTACGGCTATAGTTTTGGCGAGGGTGGCAGTGCAGTGGTGGCCAGTGGCGCGTACACCTACCGGCAGGGCGGGGTCTACACCGTAGAGCAGATCGTGGGTATCGACGGACTTTGCTTCGATACGAGCCGCGTGCGCGTGCGGGCCTTGGCGCTGCCAGACCTCCAGGTGGCGCTGGTCGACGACCGGTGTCTCCCGTCCGAGGCTGCCTTTCTCGACGTGCGCACGGGGGAGGGGGAGACCATCGGCGTCACCGGTCCGGGACTTGATACGGTGGGGGGGACGCGCATCGCAATCGTGACACCGGGCCGCTACGTCGTGACGGCATCGACGAGGTTCGGGTGCGACACGAGTGCCGTCTTCGAACTTGCCGCGCGCATCCCGCTCGACCTCGAACTGCTGCGCGACACCAGCCTCCGTTTTGGCGACAGCCTCCGCCTCACCTCACAGGTCAACTACGCCGATCTGGACTATCTCTGGGTGCCGAACGAGGGCTTTCGCCAAAACGAGATCGCCGCCCCCTGGGTGCGCCCCGTGACTTCGACTACCTACGAACTGAGCGTGTCGAGCGGTCGCTGCGTGGCCGCCAAAACCGTCCGCATCACCGTCGTCGAGCGCGTCCCCGTCGATGCGCCCACGGCCTTCTCGCCCAACGGCGACGGCATCAACGATGTCTGGGAACTTTACCCCAATGCCAGCATCGAGCGCCTCCGTAGCCTGAGTGTCTACACGCGCTGGGGGGAGTTGGTGTACTTCACCGAGGGCCTTGGCGACTGGCAACACGGCGGCTTGCCGCTCAAAGCCTGGGACGGCTATTCGAAAGGCAAAAAGATGAATCCAGCCGTCTACGTCTGGCTGCTCGAGGCCGAGACCTTCGACGGCGAGACGCAGGTGCTGCACGGCGACTTGACGGTAATGGAGTAGGCCGTTCACTTAGCCAGCGCAGCGAGCGCCCGCTCACGCAGTGAGCTTTAGGGCTTCTCCCCAGTCCTCGATGTCGACCGCGCCGCGGACGGCGTGGAGGTATTCGATGGTGGCTACGGTCTTATGGAGGCGAGTCGAGCGGGATACGCATGGCATGGGTACGGGGAGTCTCCTACTCGAACACGCCCACTGGCAAGATTTGTTAGATTTTGGAACAACAATTCCAAAACCGAAGCGTATGATTACAGAACGATCATTCTAATTCGAATCAACCGCTTTCAACATGTCCAAACTCCAACACAAGATTGCCGTCGTCACCGGGGGCAACTCTGGCATCGGCTACGCCACCGCCGAGCGCTTCAAAGCCGAAGGTGCCACCGTCATCATCACTGGCCGCTCGAAGGAGCGTGTCGAGGAGGCTGCCCAGACCCTCGGAGTGACGGGTTTGGTGGCCGACGCCAGTTCCGTCACCGCAATCTCACAACTCGCTGACACCGTTAAGGCCCGCTTTGGGGGCGTCGATGTGCTGTTCATCAACGCGGGGGTCTTCGAGCCGGCACCCGTCGGGAGCATTTCCGAGGAGATGTTCGACCGCCAGATGGGCATCAACTTCAAGGGGGCCCTTTTCACGCTCGAAAAATTTGTGCCCCTCCTCAAGGAAGGAGCCTCGGTGATTAACCTCTCCTCGATCAACGCCTACACCGGGATGACCAATACGGCCGTCTACGCCGCGTCGAAGGCCGCAATGAACAGCTACACTCGCACCGCAGCCACCGAACTCGCCCCGCGCCGCATCCGCGTCAATGCCGTCAATCCCGGCCCGGTTTCGACGCCGATCTTCGGCAAAACTGGCATGTCCGAAGAGCAACTCGGTGGCTTCGCGGGAGCCTTTCAGGAGTACCTGCCGCTGGGGCGCTTCGGAGAGCCCGGTGAGATCGCCAACCTCGTTACCTTCCTCGCGTCCGATGAGTCGGCGTGGATTACCGGGTCGGAGATCAACATCGACGGCGGCGCGATGCTACAGAAGTTGGTGGGGTGAGGTTGGCCTGAAGGCGGCGTTGGCGCGAGCGCGGCGATGGCCCGAGGGCGGCGTTGGCCTGCGGCGTTGCCCGGCGTTCGTGACCCTGCTGTCGTGTCCGGCGTCCGGGAGCCCTCGCGGTACGGTCCAACTTGCGGCTCTCTACTTCCGAACCTTCCGCCGACTACCTTTACGGGGGACACTTGCGCTGGGCGTGGGTGTCCCCCGTTTGGCGTTGGCCTCCCGGACACCCTCCACTCCCGAACACCCTAAATTTTCTAATGCCCCGCCCGAGAGCCTTCGACGAACAGCAGGTTTTGGCGAAAGCCATGGACACCTTTTGGCGACAGGGCTACCACGCTACCTCGATCCAAGATCTCGTGGAGGCGCTCGGCATCAATCGCGCGAGCCTCTACGCGACCTTCGGCGGGAAGCACCAACTGTTCAAGCGGACCCTGGAGCACTACCGCACCATCAACCAGGAGAGCGTCGCGGCTTTCTTGGAGGGGGAGCCTTCCGGCAAAACAGCCATCGTGAAGCTCTTTCGCCAGGCGGTGACCGAGGTCCATAAAGATCGGGAGGGGCGGGGCTGCTTCATCGTCAACGTGACGACGGAGTTGGCGCAGTCCGATCTGGAGGTGAATCGCTTTTTGGTGCTCAATCAGGAGGGTGTCGTCGCGCTCTTCCGGCGGGCCTTGCAGCGGGCACAGATCGGCGGGGAGATCGCTGCGGACCGCGATACACAGGCGCTGGCTTTATATTTGTTTGCGCTCTACAACGGCATCAAGGTGTTGCATAAGCTCCACCCGGAGCCGGAGGCCCTGGCGCGGGCCATCAATGAGGCGATGCGTGGGCTGTAGAATTTTCAGTTCTTAGAGGCCACTTCTTAGAGGCTGGCGCAGACTCCCGCCTCGCGGTACCGTACGCTGTGCGCGCTGAATCCCGTTCTTAGCCGCGTGATTTGGCTTCGGCGTAGCATATCGGTCCTTGTCCTGGGATTTGGCGTCGTCGGGGCGGCGCTCGCGCAGCAGGCCTACCTCGTGACCGGGTCTCCGGCCTTAGAAACGTGCCTCGACGCGGGGGCGGCTAAAGTCAAGGTCGACGTTCGGCTCGCGGCCTGCGCCGAGCAACTTCGTACGCAGGGCTACCTCGAGTTCAGCATCGACTCTAGCTATCAGCGTGCAGATACGGTCGTGCTGCTCGCGCACGAAGGACCGCGCTACGCACTCGGGGCCTTCGACAATCGCTTGGACACCAGCGACTATCACGGACCCGTGCTGCGGGCGACGTTTGAGCCGGCGGGTTCGGTGGCGACGCTGAACGCCGACCTTCAGGATTACTTGCGGCGTGGGGCGCAGGCAGGCTACCCGTTTACGCACGTTCGCTTCGATAGCCTCGCGGTGGCGGGGGATTCGCTGTCCGGCAAGGCGACGACTTGGAGCGGTCCACTGGTTACCTACGGTGGGGTGCGCTTTGGGACGGGCGTAGAGCCGCCAGTGAGTGAGCGCTTCCTGAGCCGGTACCTGCGCGTCGAGGAGGGGCGGCGCTATCGCCAGTCCGAGATCACGGAGTTGGGGCGGCGCCTGCGGGGCTTGGCCTACCTCGAATTGGTGCGCGAGCCGGTCGTGATCTTCGAGTCCGGCGAGGCGATGATTTATTTGGATGCGCGTGTCCGCAAAACGAGCCGCTTCGATTTTCTGCTGGGCTTTCTGCCGAACTCCGAGCAGAACGAGGGCCAGTTGTTGCTCACCGGCGACGCGACTCTCGAGCTCGACAACTCCCTGAAGCGCGGCGAGCGACTCTTCTTCTCTTTCGAGCGCCTGCAGCCGCAGAGCACCGAAATTCAGTTGCAGGGCAGCTACCCGTACTTGTTCGACAGCCCGTTTGGGGCGCGGGTCGAGTTTGGCTTGTACCGCCAGCAGGAGGACTGGCTGCGGGTCACCTACGAGGCGGGGTTGAACTACAGTTTTGGCGGGGGCGACGCCTACGAATTCTTTTACGAAGGAGGCGTGGCGCAGGCGCTCGGGTTTGACACCGTGCGCGTACGAAGTTCGCAGCGTCTGCCGGAGGTGTTGGACGCCCGGCGCAATGGTTTTGGCGTGCGCCTCCGCCTCGACCGACGCGACGACCTGCTAGACACGCGCCGGGGCTACCGACTGGTGGTCGACGGAGTTGCGGCGCTCCGGGAGGTAACGGTCACCAACGGCATCCGCGAACTTGGGGAGGCCCTGGCCCTCGCAGCGGACAGTGTTGGCGGTCGCACGGCGCAGTACCGCATCGGCCTGGATGCGACGGGGTTTTATCCGCTCGGCAAAAGGTTTGTGGCCGTGGCGCGGGCGCGGGGCGGGATTCTGTTTGGGCAACAGGAGCCGTTGCGCAACGAGCTGTACCGCATCGGGGGGCAGCGGTTGTTGCGAGGTTTCGACGAGCAGAGCATCGACGCCCAGGGCTACGTGGTGGGCACCGCCGAGGTGCGCCTGCTGATCGGGGGCGGCAGCTTCCTCTTCGCGTTTACGGACCAGGGCTACTTGCGGGACCCCTATCGTTTTGGCGCAAGCCGCGATGCCCCGACGGGCTTTGGGGCAGGACTACGCCTCGGGACAGGGGCCGGGGCGCTGAGTCTCACGTACGCATATGGCCGGAGGGAGGGGGCGCCGGTGGATTTTCAGCGGGCGAAAATTCATATCGGGTTTGAGAGTAGATTTTAAGACTCCAAACCCCATACCCCCAACTCTCCCTTGCGCCCTCTCAACAGCATGGCCTCCTTCTCCTCAAAGCCTAGCACCTCCACCCCAGCCGCCTCTAGCCACCCTTTCGCTACCTCCGACACCAGCAGCGTCACGCCCGCCGGACGACAGGCCTGCAAGAGCCGCGCTGCCGCATTGACCGTATCGCCAGAGTACACGATGTCGCGCCGCGTATCCCCGACCTGCGCCACGATCACCTCCCCGGCGTGGATGCCCGTCCGAAACGCGGGGACGGTGCCGTAGCGTTGCTCGTAGTAGGCTGCACGGCGCGTCAGTTGTTTTAGCGTAAGCTGCAAAAAACGTAGGGGGTCGTAGTACTCCGACAGCTCGCTTTGCTCCCAGGTCAGCATCACCTCGTCGCCGACGTACTGGACGATGGTGCCTTCGGTGGCGAGGAGGGGCTCCGCCAGGTCGCAGAAGAAATCATGTTTAAAGTGCGTGAACTCCAGTGGCCCGAGCCGTTCGGCGATCGCCGTGGAGCTTACGAGATCCAGGAATAGGAACAGGCGCTGTTCGCGCACCGGAAGTCGGTACTTGCCCGTAAACATCGCCGCGAGGTGCTTCGGACCGATGGCCAGGCGCAGGTGCAACATGAAGTTGAGCGCAAAGCTGGCCAGCAGCAGCGCGATCATAAAGCGCTGGATGATTGGGTCCTGCGCCATCTCTGCGACCGGACGCCAGACGGTGCTGGTGGCCTCGTCTGGGAAAACACGGAACAGCAATTGTCGCCCCACGAGTACGACCACCGTGACTACCGCCGTGTACAACAGCGTTCGCATGAGCAGGTCGAGCCACGGGCGTCGGTTGACGTAGCCCTGGCGCACGGGCCGCGTCTCGAACCACGCCATCGCCGAGCCGATGCCAACGCCGCACAGGATGGCACCCGTGATGTCGTAAAGCCCATAGTCGGCTGTGCGCATCCCGACGAGTCGACTCGCCCCTGTAGCTACGAAGCCCCAAACGAGCATCAGCCAGGGGGCTAGGCGCCAGAAGCGGCGGAGGTGGGGTTTGATTGCTGATTTCAAATGGGCAACCGTTAGTTGGTCACGTGTCGCTGGCTACACCACCTATGAAGTGCACGTCTCTGCGGCGGCCATGAGATATTGAAATCCTACAGCAACCCCAGCCACGCCTTCGCCCGCAGTACCCGGTCTACGCTCGCGTACACTTGCGCCTTGTAGGCGGCGTCCTTCGCCATCTCGGACATGATCTGCGCGTGGATCTGGCGCTCGTCGGCGGGCATGAGGATCACATCGGCCCCGGCCTTTGAGGCCATTAGCGGACCTTGGTCGCCGTACTTCGTAGCCGCGGCCATCATGTTGAGGGCATCGGTGACGACGATGCCGGGGTAGCCGAGTTTGTCGCGGACTAGGTCGTGCGAGATGCGGCGGCTCAAACTCGCCGGAATGCCGTCGGTGGCGTACTCGTTGTTCTTCACGTTGATGTGGCCCACCATGAGGGAGAGGGGTTCAGCTTTCGCCAAAACCTGCTCGTACACCGTGTACTCCTGCATCTCACCGTCGATCACGACGGCCCCCTTGTGGGTGTCGCCCACCACGAGTCCGTGCCCGGGAAAGTGCTTGATGCAGGCCATGATGCCGTCGGCTTGAGTCTGGTTGATGTAGGCGATCGCGCGACCGGCCACCGTCTCGGCGTCGCGACCGAAACTGCGGTTTTTGATGGCCGCGTTTTCGGTGCCGAGGTCGAGCACGGGGGCGAAGTTCCAGTGGTAGCCGAGGTCTTTGAGGACGGCGTCGATCTGGCCCGCCACCTCTCCGGCCTGCGCATCGGAGCTTATGTCGGCGGCGGCGGTCACGTTAGGTCCACCGACGATGCGTCGGTGCATGAGGCTCGGCTCGGCGTCGATCGAGTACCAATACGGTACAGGGGCTACGCCCTTTTCGGTGGCCCTGATCTCGGCGACTTGCTTGCGGTGGTCCTCGATGTCGTTGGCGAGATAGATGACGCCCCCGACGATGCCCTCCTCGGTGAGCTTGACGATCTCCGCCTGGGACTTCCCGAGGCGCCCGCCAGTGGTCACGATGAGTTGGGCGACGCGCTGCTGGTCCGACAGTTTTGCGAAAGCGTCTTTGGCCTTGGTAGCGTAGGTGCTCGTTTCACTCACGTACACCTCGTCGAGGAGGCCCATCGGTGCGGTGACGTCGGCCGCGGTATCGGAGGCCGGGGCGACCTCTTCGGTGGCGGTCGCATTCGAGGTCGTGCTCGTTTGGGCTGTGCAAGCCCCGAGGGCTGCGAAGGCAAGGAGGATCAGCGAGTGCTTCATCTTGCAAAGATGGTCTAGGGACAGTGATTCGGTGCGGACGGCCCCCAAATCCCAGCCCTAGTGTATCTACGCAGACATGGGGATCGGGTATCGAGTTTTGGCGAAAGCCTTCATCAGCGGCCTACTCGCCATCCCTATACTCTCCGTTCAGGCGCAGCCCTACACTACCCCCTGCCTCGAACCCGCCGCAGCGATCGCCGACAGTACGGAGGTCTGGCTCCGCATCCACGTGCACGTCTACCGCGACGACAGTTGTGGCGGGGCCTACCTGCCGTGGCTCCCCGAACCCCTCACGCAGGCCCAACTCTACCCGGCCATCGGGACCTTCCTCGCGCAGATGAATGGCGTCGCCTCGAAGTTGAGCGTGGCCTGGGGCGACGAGGCTACCTTCGGGATACCCCGGCCCACCGTAGCTGCCTACCTGCCGCTACGCTACTACCTCGACGGTGTGAGTATCCACTGCGACAGCAAGGCGCAGCGCCAGGGCTCTTCGCCGTACCTGCTCAAAGCGCGCTACCGGGTGCCCGACAGGCTCAATCTCCACTTCGCCGAGTGGGTCGGAAAGTCCAACGCCGAGGCGGAAGGGCTCGGGCGCGACCTGGAGACCTTCACGACCGAGTCGTTTAGCCCGACGATCGCTATTCACGAGTCGATGCACCTACTCGGCCTGCGGCACCCCTTCGAGGACGACGGTATTGACGACACGCCCGTGATGCGATTTGCGTTTGACTACAACCAGGACGGCGACACCGACGACTACTTCCGCACCACCGACCCTGCCTGTCCTGCCGCAGGCTCAGAGGCGCAACTGCGGGGCTGTTACGTCATCATGGAGGATGCCAATGGTGGGCCGCACTACATAGATTACGATGGGGATTGCGTGAAGGACTATACGTACACTTCCGTAAAACACCCTTGTGCGGAGTGGGTGTACCAAAGCAACAATATCCTGGATTATACCGGCTATAATACGATCGATAATGCCCCCGCGCTTACGGTTGGGCAGGTGACCAAGGCGATGCAGAACGTGGCTGATTTCCGCTGCGGTCAACTCGCGCACATCGGGAGTGCGTGCCCGCCGGCCAATCCACAGATGTACGTGTTGGATGAGGACACCACGGGCCGCGAGGAGCTGCGTCTGTTTACAGGATTATCGCAGAATGATGTCGGCTACCGACTCCGCCTTACGACGGCTGCGGGTCGCAAAGTTTACGATCACGGTTGGACGCGGGATACTGTCCCGGATATGCTGGCGGTCGCGGTTGACGCTCGCGAGCGAGGGCGCGGGTTGTTTCGCCGGGGAAAATCCCTTCGCGCGGGAGAGGCGTACGTGGCGACGCTCACGGTGACCAATCGTTGTGGCGAGGAGCGCAGTCGTGAGGTGAACGCCACCTTGGGAGCATCGCTAGACTAAGCGAGTTGCGCGACCCCTGTTTTGGCGAAAGCCGCCGCCACGTCCGCCTGCAAGTCCCGTACGTCCTCGATGCCCATACTCATGCGGATGAGTTGGTTAGAGATGCCCTCGGCGGCGCGGCGCTCGGCCCCGATCGTGCGGTGGCTCGTGAGGTATGGACTGCTCACGCTGGTGTCGACGCCCCCGAGGCTCATGGCGCTGGCTACGAGCTTGAGGCTTCGCTGGAAGGCGACCGGGTCGATGCCCTCGGCGAGTTGGAAGCTCAGCATGGCACCGAAGCCGTGCATCTGGCGGCGGGCGAGTTCGTGCTGCGGGTGCGTCGCGAGGCCGGGGTAGAAGACCGCGTCGACCTCCTCGCGGGCGTCGAGCCACTCGGCCATGGCCTGCGCGTTGGCGGTCTGCTGGCGGACGCGTAGGGCGAGGGTCTTTATGGAGCGCTCGAGCAGGGCTGCGGTCTGGGCTTCACACGAGCCGCCGAAGTGGCGGGCTTTCGCCAAAACCTGCTCCATGTGCGCCTTCGAGCCCGCGGCAATCCCGGCGGTAATGTCGGAGTGGCCCCCGAGGTACTTCGTGGCCGAGTGCAACACGATGTCGACGCCGAGGAGGTGCGGGGTCTGATTGATGGGGCTCGCGAAGGTGTTGTCGATCATCGACACGGCACCGCGTGCGCGGGCGAGGTTGGCGACGGCCTCGATGTCGACGAGGTTGAGTATAGGGTTGCTCGGGGTCTCGAGGTAGACGACGCGCGTGTTTTGGCGAAAGCCGGCCTCGAAGTCGAGCACGCTCAGGCCGTCGGTGTAAGTCACTTCGATCCCGAAGCCCCGGAGGTCCGCTTCCGCAAAACTGGTCGTGCCGCCGTACAGGCCGGTCTGCATCAACACGTGGTCGCCGGGCTTGAGAAACGCAAACAGCGCCGTCGAGATCGCCGCCATCCCGGAGCCGAACAAAATGCCCGCCGCCGTGCCCTCGAGCGAAGCCACCTTCTCGGCGACGCGGCGCTGGTTAGGGGTGTTGAAGTAGCGTGGGTACGAGCGCTCGTCCCCGTCGAGGAAGCCGTAGGCCGTGGCCGGGTAGATGGGCGCGGACGTGCCCTCGGTCTGGACATCGGTGTGGGAGCCGGCGTGGACGCAGCGGGTGGCGAGGTGGTGGGGCATGGGCGGGGTGACTAGCTAGCGGGCAGCAAGATAGGCTTCCGGAGAAATGGCGAGGTGCGGGATGGCGCGCGTGAGCTTGGCGTCGAAGGTAACGATTTGGGTGTTGAGTTGCTCAGCATGGTGAGCATACACGGCATCGTAGCTGGAGATGTTGAGGCGTACAGATGTGGTGAGGTAGATGCTTCCTGGCTGCTGCGCGAGTTCAACATCAATAATGGATACTGCGACTGTATATGCCTCAATCGCTCGCTCTTGAGATAGGCGCCGGTTTCGCACTTCGGCCCCGACGACCTGAGCGAACTCATAATGCCAATAACTGGGAGCGAAGCACTGTACTACCTTGTCGAGAACCTCTCTCGCGAGCGCTGTGCGCTCCCCAAAAACGGTAGCTGAAATGAGGACATTAGCGTCAATAAGCATCAGCTCATGGTCTCTGTGTCGCGAGCCCGGATCAAACCCGAAGAGACGGCGTCTCGCCGGTCCCGCCCCTCGTCGATGATTTCTTCAATACGTGCGGGAGTGAGGTCAAGCGGCACATCATGACGTATGCGCTCCCAGTGTGCCGCTAGGACGGCCCTCCGCTGGGCGCGGGCCTGCTCCAGATCTATTGCTGTCTCCAGAGAAGTTTCGAGGCGACAAAGGATTTCATTGTTCAGGCTGCGGCGCTCGCGTTTGGCGTCGGCGCGGAGTTGCGCGAGGATTTTTTCGGGGATGTCGCGGATGGTGAGGCTCGGCATGGTTGCAAAGTACAACCAAACGCGCTGTACGTGTTACGGGCGAAACGACTCCAGACTGCGCTCCAGGCTCCGCTGCGAGCGCGCGCCGTGGAAGAAGTCCACGATGATGACGCGCTCGCCTTGGATGGTATAGATGATGCGGTACTTACGATACGGAATGGAGCGGTACTCGTAGTCGGTCCGTGGGGAAACGTAGAAGACACGTATGCTTTCCGCCACGGGGCCGAGCTTGAGTGCGTAGCGTGCGAGCGTTTTCGAAAAGCGCAAACCCGTCTCTGGGTAGCCGGCCCTCGCGATGTAGCGACGGATAGCGTTTAGGCGATTTCGGGCACGCGCGCTAAGCGTAACCATCGCGTCGGTGTTCGTCGTCTAGGAAGGCAAGGACTTCATCAACGGAGTATCCGCCGCCGGCCAGCACCTCGGCCACATCCGCATCCCAATCCTCCACCGCCGCACCGGCCGTGACGGGCGTGCCGTCGGGACGGGTCCCGATCACCTCGTCATCGGCGACGAGCTGGCGTAGTGAGTAGGCGGGCTTAACGTTTTGAATGACTGGATCTTCCCGTAGCATCGTGGCCTCGCCGCCGGTCGACATCGCGGTGGCGGGTTTTGGCGGAAGCTGAAACTCCTCATCGTTGTCACCCTCTTGCAGCACGGCGTACAGCGTGCGTAGGAGTAGCGGATCATCGAGGCGGGCGATCTCGGCGATGAGGGCGAGCTTGAGGTCGGGCGTGGACATGGCAGGGAAGGTACGTCGCCGCGTCTCAGTCGTCCTCCTCCTCGTGCGGGTAGTCGACTTCGCCCCGGTCCCGGATCACGCGGTGGAACTTCAGCGCGTAGTCGACCAAATCCCCGCGACGCTCCTTGAGATCACGCACGATCCGATCGCCGTCCTCCGCGTAGACCGACGCTGGCCACTCACGTATCGCGCGCTTCGATGACCTCGTCGGTGAGGGCGGCCTGGAGGGACTTGGCCTCGTCGACGAAGGTCTGGGCGGGGACATCGTAGAGGAAGGCATAGTCGAACCAGGCCGAGTTGCTCGTGAGGCCGTCGACGTTTTTAATCTTCGGACCGAAGGGCTGGAGGCGCTTTTCAAAGAGGCGAACGATGCCCGGGTAGAAGCCGTCGATGCCGTAAAAGACATTGTCGCGGTCGTTGGGGACGGGGTAGTAGCTGTGCTTACCGTCGCCGGCGTCGTACTGAATCCAGCCCCACTGCCCGTCGTGTCGGTCCCAATCCCCAACCCAGAGGTCGAAAACGCGGGCGCGGACGAGGGCGCGCAGGTTGGGAACGTCCTCCGTGGGATTGGCGCGCCACTTCTCTAGTACCTTTTCGGAGTCGTCGTAGTCGTCCGCGTGGGGGAGATTCATGGCGGCGGGCACGGGGCCTTCCGGTTCGTACTCCAGCCAGTACAGGCTTCCGCCAAAACGCTCGTTGAAGGTGTCGAGCGCCGGTTGCGCCGGGAGGTAGTAAAGCTTCGGGTCGAAGTGCTTGACGCCGGCCGCATCGCTGAGGGCAGGCATGACCATCGCGCCGTAGGGATGCCCGGCGGCGATCCCGTCGATGACGAGGTTGCGGATGCCGAACAGCTTCATCCAGGGCTTGACGAGCTTGTGGGGGTTCTTTGTGACGGAACGAATGGTGTAGGTGACACCAGCGGAGTCGACGAGGTCGAGCGAGAGCGTCTGGAAGCCGCCGCCCATGTCGTCGGGCCTCAGACCGCCCTTGAGTGTGTCGAGCCAGGCGACGGGCACGGTAACGGGCGCCTGCCAAACGTCGCGGTACTTACGCCCGTGGAGGAAGCGCCGCCAGCCGCCCGCCTCGTACATGTCGGTGGCGCGTAGGGTCACGGAGTCCGTGCCGCGGGTGACGGCGGCGGCGGAGTTGGGCTCGAGGTAGACGTGCTCCGGCATCTCTGCTTGGAGGCGGCCGCCGCGCGAGGAGCAGGCGGCGAGGAGGCACAGGACGATTACCGAGAGGAGGACCGGCACCTGGGCTCCGGGGCCGGACTTCATGAGATTTGCGTAGGGCACGGACGTTAGCAACGTCACTTTCGTAGGTCCGGTGCATTTTGCGGCGCACTAGGAACCCGTTTTCACTCGCCGATCCTCAAGATCGCCGAGTAATTAGCGTTGAAGCGAAACACGTCGAACGCGATCCGAGAGAAGAGCGTGAGCATCTCGTAGGCCGGGTCCTCGGCCGCTAAGCTCAAGGTCATGGACGCCCCGCCTTCGTTTACGTCGAAACCCATCGCTTTGAGTTCGCGTCGACCGTCCGGGAACATCGTCCCGAGGAAGCCATGGTCGCTTCGATGACGAAGGGATACATTCAGTTCGCCATCTAGATTAGACGCGAAGACGGTGAGGCCGTCGTCTTTGTACTCGTGGTTGTCGAAGGTGACAGAGAAGGTTGAGTATGATCCGGCAATTAAATCCTCGATGCAGCGCAACAGCGCATTGCTATCTAGGTGAAAGTGTTTCTTTTTAGCTTTTAATTCAGCGAGTCTAGGGTCGTGTTTGTGGGCAATTTCCCGAAATCCTACCCGAAACTCTTCCGCGCTTTCTTCTCCTAGTTTAAGCTTCGCAATCCGCTCTTCGGCATGCGCCATTATGGTTGCGGGGTACTTGCGGAGTCGAACCTTCTCGTCGTGGTCCGGGTCGTCGAGGTGTCGGAGGATCGTGAGTTTGGCCTTCGTGTAGCTGATGGCGTCGTCCAGGGCCTTGGTGGGGGCGAAGTCCCTTTCCTGGATACATATCTGGAGTTGCTCCTCCAGGTCGGCGTGCTGGCGCTCGAGTTCGGCGATGAGGAGTCGAAGGTCGGACATGGTGTGAAGATGAAGCGCGGAACGTGTTTTGCCGAAAGGCCGAAAAAGTGCGCAATCGCTAAGCGGTGAAGCCTCTTAGACTCCGCTTCAGGCTCCCGAGCGTACGTCCGCCGTAAAAGAAGTCGACGATGATGACGCGCTCCCCTTGGATCGTGTAGACGATGCGGTAGCCGCGGTGCGTGATCTGGCGGTACTGGTAGCCGGTGAGCTTCGAGACGTAAAAGACGCGGAGGGTCGGGGCGGCGGGGCCGAGCGCAAGGGCGTACGCAAGTAGCTTCTCGACGAATGCTGCTGCCGTCATTGGGTGTCCCTGCCGTATGATGTATTTTTCTATCTCGAGCAGGCTCTCCCGAGCCCGCAGGCTTACCTCAACCACGTTGCAAGCGTCTTTCACGGAGATAGGCTAGGACTTCATCTCCTGTAAATCCCCCGCCCGCGAGTACATCCGCCACGTCCGCATCCCAACCGGTCACCGCCGCGCCCGCCGTGACCTGCGAGCCGTCCGGTCGCACGCCGATCACCTCGTCGTCGTCGACGAGGTAGTCCGTATCGACGGCCCACTCCGCGTCGGTGGCCAGCGGGGCGGCATCCTCCCGGACCATCGGCGGCGCGTGGTCTTCCGCGACGGGGTATGGCTCTGGCGTAAGCACCTCGTGCAGCGTCCGCAGCATGAGTGGGTCATCGGTGCGGGTGATGCGCTCGATGAGCGACAGCTTGAGCTCGGCGTTGGTCATGCCGGGAAGGTAGGGTCCGACTAGCTTTTCGAGCCGCTACTGCAAATCCAAAAACACCCCCGCCGAGTAGCTCGGTGCCGCCGCGATCAGTTCGCCGCGGATCGCCCCCGTGGCCCCCACAGAGATGCCGAGCGTAGGCGTTAGGTAGTAGTTGGCCTCGATGCCGAGGCTCGTAAACTCTGCGTTGTTAGCGAAGATGCCCGACCCGGTAAAAGTGGCCGCCGACTCGCCATTTTTGAAGCTCTCGATCACGTCGAAACGTGAGATGAGCCATAGCTTTTTCGAAAGCACGTTGACGCCCGCCTCGATTCCGCCGCGGAACTCGTCGCTAAAGCCGTTCGTGCGGTTGTTGACGCCCGAGTAGGCCGCTAGGTAGGCGCTCGACTTTTCGCCGACGCTAAAGCCGTGCGCCACGTCGAAGCGGAGCAGCTGGTTGAACTCCCCGTCGCCGGTCTGAAGATTGCCGAGTTCGCCGCCGGAATCCTGGCCGGTGGGTAGGCCGAGGAGGATCGTCGCCGAGATGGGCCAGGTGGCACCGGGCTTGGTGAAGGTGTACTTGAGGGCCAGGTCAACGTCCCCGAAGCCATTGAGGGCATCCCCGGGGATGAGCACCTCGTTGGAGACGCTCGACTGGAGGCTGTTGCTGATGTTGCGGGCGAAGAGGTTGGCATTGACGATGCCCGTGAGCCGGTCGGTGATCCCGAAGCTCCCGTAGAGAAAGGTGTTGTAGATCCCGGTCGTGAGGTTGGGGTCGGTGAGGCCCTGGTCGGTGTAGTGGCGATCATAGCGGAGCCACCACTCGGAGAGCTTGACGTAGGCCTTGCCTTTGCCCTGCGGCCACGGTCCGCCGGCTTTCGCCAAAACCGGCAGCACCAAGACGAAGAGAAGGGCGAGGAGTGCATTGCGGGTCGTCATTATTCTTCGATTTTTCCGTCGCCCACCTTCACGCTGAAAGGCTTGCAGAAGTACAGGAGGTGAGAGTAGTCGCCGAGCTGAGCGTCGGGGATGAGGTAGGTGTGTGCGCCACTAAAGGTCTCGACCTTCTGGATTTCGCGGGCCCCGTTGGTGGTGTTTGGGTTGTTGGTGAGGTAGAGGTAGAGCCCCGGCAGCGCGGTGCTGGCCACGTAGTCTGCCGCAACCTCGACGAGGAGGTTGTCGCCGTCCTGCGTGATCGTGAACCCGCCCGAGAGGCGGTAGCTGCTCGTGGTGCGGATGGTGCCGCTGCGACTTTGAACAGCCTTGACGGTCTCGCGACCCACGATCACAGACGTCTCCTGACTCACCGCTTGCCCGTCAACGGTCACCTCGGCACGCAGGGTGGTGGTCCCGGTGGCTACGGCGATGCCTTGTGCGCGGTCAGTGACGCGGAAGATGCCCGCGTCGGCACTCGACCACACGACCGCGACGCTCTCTTCGCGGCCCACATTGTTGAAGTACGTCGCACGCAGGTCGATGGTGTCCCCAAAGGCGATGGTGTCGGGCAAGGAGGCGATACGCAGTACCTGCGGGACGCCATCGTCGATAAAATCGGTCTCGATACAGGCCCCGAGCGCGAATAGCGGCAGGGAGAAGAGCATGTATTTCATGGTGGTCGTGTTGGGTGTTGCTGCAAATACGGGCATCCCAGTGGATTGCGTTGCCTCGCCAGGAAGAATCGGTAAGTCGGGGGGAAGCTTAGCGCGTGATCCTATCGTTTCTTTCGCGGCCCGCGCCGCCGCGCCACCAGAGGATTGGCGTGCGCCTCGTCGTAGCCATTGCGCTGCATAAAAACCTCTCGCGCCAGAAAGGCTGCCTCCCGAAAACTATCCGG
The DNA here is from genome assembly GCA_963837005.1 of Lewinellaceae bacterium. GTDB lineage: Bacteria > Bacteroidota > Bacteroidia > Chitinophagales > Saprospiraceae > CALDTK01. The sequence continues at coordinate 345,525 of CAWIMC010000013.1, read as the reverse complement.
GCTCGCCTTGCCCTGGCCCGCGATGTCGAGCGCCGTGCCGTGGTCTGGCGAGGTGCGGACCACCTTGAGGCCCGCCGTGAAGTTGACCCCACCCCCGAAGCTCAGCGTCTTGAAGGGCACCAGCCCCTGGTCATGGTACATGGCCAGGATGCCATCAAACTCACGGTACTTACCCGAACCGAAGAAGCCATCCGCGGGAAAAGGCCCGAACACTTCTATGCCGCGCTCCTTCATCGCCACCACGGCCGGACGGATGGTCTCGGTTTCTTCGGACCCAATCGCGCCCTCGTCGCCGGCGTGGGGATTGAGCCCGAGCACGGCAATCAGCGGTCCGTGTATCCCGAAGTCGCGTTCGAGGCTGTGGTGCAGCATCGCGATCTTGTTCTGTAGGATCGTCGGCGAGATGCCCGTGGCGACCTGTCGGAGCGGCAGGTGATTGGTGGCTACCGCGACGCGTAGGTCATCGTTGCCGACCATCAGCATCAGGCTGCGCCCCTGCCCGAACTTCGCCTCCAAGTACTCCGTGTGTCCTGGGAAGCCGAAGCTCGACTGCTGCATGGCCGACTTGTTGATCGGCGCGGTCACGAGTGCATCGAGGTGCCCTGCGGCCAGGGCGTCGGTGGCGGCGTCGAGGCTGGTTTTGGCGAAAGCCCCCCCCTCGGGAGTGATGCGCCCGAACTCCACGGTCACCTCCCCCTCAAAACAGTCCACGACATACACGCCGCTCGGCAGGTCGTCGCTGCCGTCGTCGTCGCTGCTGTCGTCGTCGCTACTGGCTTTGCGGCTTTCGCCAAAACTCGCCAGGTCTTCCACGCTCATTGGTCGCACGTCGATGTCGAGTAGGTCGTTGGCTTCCTGGTGAACCTTAACCAACTCCGCGTTCGCGAACAAGACGGGGACGAAGTACGCGTACAGCCGTTCGTCGGCGAAGGCCTTGAGGGCCACCTCGATCCCGATGCCATTGGGGTCGCCACAGGAGATGCCAAGGGTGAGCTTCATATGATTGTTTGGTTAGTTGGTGATTTGGTTCCCGTAGGGTGTACCTCTCTGATGCCGCAAGGTGACTCAAAAGGTTCGGACCTGCCGAGGCCGCACCAACTGTCGTAGCACAGCCCACCAAACAACCACCCCACCAAACAGACCAAACAACCGACCTTGCCCCCATGAAGGCCAAAAAGTCATACGGGCAGCACTTCCTCGCCCAGCCCATGGTGGCGCAGCAGATCGCGGAGGCCTTTGAGGTAGAAGACGTCGAGCAGGTCATCGAGGTGGGGCCGGGCCAGGGGATGTTGACGCAGTACCTGTTGAAGCGCGGCAAACCCTTGCTTGCCGTGGAGGCCGACCGCGATATGGTCGCCTACCTCATGAACACTTTCCCCACCTGGGCCACCGCTGAGACCCTCGTCCAGGGCGACTTCCTCAAGGTCAATCTGGCGACGCTTACGCAAAACCGGCAGACGGCACTCGTCGGCAACTTTCCCTATAACATCTCCTCCCAAATCCTGGTCAAGCTGGTCGATCACTACGAACTCTTCCCGCGGATGGTCGGCATGTTCCAGAAGGAACTGGCCGAGCGCGTGCTCTCGCCCCCCGGCTCGAAAGCTTACGGCGCGATCTCGGCGTTGGTGCAGATCTACTATCGCGGCAAGGTGGTCATTCATGTCAAGCCCGGCAGCTTCAGTCCGCCCCCGAAGGTCGACTCGACCGTGATTGCCTTGGAGCGCCTGTCTCCTGAGGAATTACCGGATTGCAACGTCAAAATCCTTCGGCAGATCATTCGCACGAGCTTCCAACAGCGTAGGAAGATGTTGCGCAACTCTCTGAAACCCATCTGGAATGACTTCGACCCGGAGGACCCGAGTCTTATGCGGCGGCCGGAGCAGTTGAGCGTGGCGGAATTTGCGGATCTGGCGAAGCGGGTGGAGGAGAGTCGCAAGAGTGACTAGGTAGGGCGTTCGCGCTGCGAGCTAGTTGGGCGGCTGCGCCTGGTTGGGCGGCTTCGCCTAGTTGGGCGGCTTCGCCTAGTTGGGCGGCTGCGCCTAGTTGGGCGGCTGCGCCTAGTTGGGCGGCTGCGCCTAGTTGGGCGGCTGCGCCTAGTTGGGCGGCTTGCGCCTAGTTGGGCGGCTGCGCCTAGTTGGGCGGCTGCGCCTAGTTGGGCGGCTGCGCCTAGTTGGGCGGCTGCGCCTAGTTGGGCGGCTGCGCCTAGTTGGGCGGCTGCGCCTAGTTGGGCGGCTGCGCCTAGTTGGGCGGCTGCGCCTAGTTGGGCCGTTCGTAGGTGCTGTGCTTTCGTGCTGCTCGGAGGTGCCTTATTTTCTGGTTCGGGGTCGTAAGGCGTAGATTTTTATGGGTAAGCTGGGAAAATTTGAGCGTGCTTTTTTGGTTATGCGTGCTTATTCGATTCTAGGTAACTTGGGGTTGGACTCCGTTGGGGTCCTGGGCGCGGCATTGCGGGCGGGCGGGGAGCGGACCGTGAGGTTTGTGTTCTGGAGTAGCCGGTTTGGTGGCCGGAGCTTGGCGATGGGCTTCTGGCCGATCCGATAGCATTTCATTTATGAGGCCCCGCAGACTCAACATTGGATGTTAGATTTGCGGGGATGACATTGATTGAACGTCAGGCTTGGAAGACCATCGGGCAGTACCGTAGGATCTTCCTGGCGGTGGGGATCGTCGGTCCGCGGCAGTCCGGCAAGACGACGCTCGCGAAGGAGATCATGGCTGGGGCAGCGGGGGGCGGGTCAGGCGTAGGCCGAGCTATTCTGGCATTATAATTTCTAGACGAGAGACATCGGCGATTATTTTACTGCAACGCCGCTTATTGTCGCACCTGATTTTTATTTGAAAATGCTCAACATCCGGATCCTGCGGCTGAACAAGCGCTTTTCGTTTTTCGGATTCTAGCGTAGCTGATGCTGATAGATAGGCAATGTAGAGTTGCTGATTTTTACCGACGAAGAACTTTGTACAACTATCTCGCCACTCACTTACGTACAAACTGAATTCCTGACGAAATATGGTATCTATTGAACTGATGCAAGTAGAATCTCTAACTGATGAGACTCGTAACGGGGAGCTGTACTCATCGAAGGTATAGCTGATTAAGTCGCCAGCGGAATTTCCGAATACATACGTTTTGGCACCTTCCACACTGATAGTTTCTAAGCTATCTACACGATGATAGCGCGCAGAATCTAAACCAGTATAGATCATATTATATAGTAGAGGTGGCAGTGTTTCATTTTTAGACTTTAAACTACTATCGCATGATATAATAACAATCAAGCAAAAACATAGTTTTAATGAGAAGGCTACTTTTATTATTATATTAAGCATAATTAAATAGCCGCTTGGTTAGCAATAATATAGTTGCGTAATATACTTGCTTCATAGGGATGAATAAAATCCCTTTGGCCAGTCCGTTGAGAAATATACATTACTTGGTTTGTACAATTTGATGTGGTTGCATGTCCTTATCCAAATATGTGGACAAGCTCGTGTCTCATAGTGTAAAAAGGAGGTAATGCTTATTAACTGTAACAACTGCCGCAGTCAATTGATTCGCGGATGAAGTAACGTGGACGGCGACCGGGCAGGGGGCTGGTCGCGGCACCACCAGTGCCGTAACCGAGTACAGCTTCGACGACACCACACCGCTCAATGGCACCAACTACTACCGCCTTCGCCAACGCAGTCTCGACGGCGAGGAGCGGATCAGCAACGTAGAGGTGGTCTACTTTGGTAAGCCATCTGCTGTGACGGAGCAGCTGGAGCGGTTGGACATCTATCTCAATCCAGCCCCTGGCTACTTGAAGATGTCTGGCCTACTCCTCGACGGTGTCACCGCGAGTGCAACGCTCATCGATGCGGCCGGCCGCGCGGTGGCGGTGCTTGGTTTTGGCGAAAGCCGTCTCGACTTGACGGGCTTGCCGACAGGCATGTACATGCTACGAGTGGAGGATCGGGAGGCGGTACTGACAAGGCAGGTCGTGGTAGAGTAGAGGCTGTTGGTCTGGCCTAGGAGTTGACTTTAGGGAGTGGCACATTTCGAATCTCTCGCCTCCCGCACATGCCGCAAGGACACAGCGCGCCGTCAGGCTGAGGGCCGCGCACCCTTAGTTCTCCCGTCAAGCGATTCCTTCACCGCCTGCTGCCGCGACCGACTTACCGGAATTTCGGTATCTCCGATAAAGACCCTGGCTGTCGTTCGCGATGTGATGTGGGCTACGCCTACGATGTAGCTGCGGTGGACACGCACGAAATATGGGAACGGGAGCCCCTTCTCGATCTCGATCATCGTGTCGCGCACTACAACGGGCGGCAAGCCTCTGAAGTGATAAATCGCGTAGACGTGGTCAGCCTCGACGTAAAGGAGATCGTTGCGCTTGAAGCGCTCGACGGTATCGTTGACGACCAGTTCGATTTTCGGGCTCGGAGCAGCAACGGACGAGAACAGCGCCATAGCGGCCATCGCGCAAAGGCTTCGGGGCTGGATGGGCTTGGTGAGGTAGCCGCTCGGGTTGAGGGCCTGTGCTGCCTGGATGTAACCGTCGGAGAACTGTGACGTCAGGAAGATGAAGCGTGTGTTCGGAGCGAATTCGGTGAGCCAGCGTGCGAAGTCGAGCCCGGTGCCCTCGCCGCGAAGGCGGATGTCAACAAGCGCGAGCGCCGGATCGTGTGCGAGGGTTAGTTGCTGAGCGCGGGCGACCGTCGGTGCGGCACCGATAATCTCGATGGCCGGTAGGACCTCCGAGGTCCGCAGATACTGTGCTATCCTGTCTGCGATGAGGATCTCGTCTTCGACGATGAGGACCTTATGCATAGTCTGGGGTTTGAGGGGCACCCCCGGGTGCGCTCCGCTGAAGGCGTGGTTTAGCGATTGGGACGAACAGGGCGAAGGAGAAGCCCGACGGACGGTTGACATCAGGTAAGATCTTTCCGTCGAGTTGCCGGGCCATGGTTTCGATGAGGAAGGAGCCCATTCGCACGTCGTCCGAGTATTCATCAGCCGTTCGCCCGTTGCCTGGGTCGTAAGTAGGTACAAGCGGGAGACCGGGGCCGGAGTCGGTGTACCCGAGGCGGAAGCCACCGTCTACGCGGACGGTCTCAATGGCGATCTCGAGTTGAGGGCCAAGCGGGTCGCTGGCGTGCTTGACGCTATTGGTGAGCAACTCGTTGACGATGATCCCAATGGCCGACAGGGTGGCCGGGGGAAGCTGGACGCGTTCGCCCTCGAAACGCACCGCGATGAGCTCGGCTTCGGGTAAGAGCCAGGTGAAGGCCTCGGTGAGGTACCTGAGGTACTCCTGGACCTCAGCGCCGTGTTCGCCGATCTCGTTGTAGAGTTGGCCGTGGATGTTGGCGAGGTTGTGGACTCGCCGTGCCATGTCCGTGAAAGCAGTGGCCGCCTGGGGGAACTTCGTGCGTTCGGCCTGAATCTCGAGGAAGGAAATTAGGATCTGGAAGTTGTTCTTGACGCGGTGCTGGAGTTCGTCGTGCAGAGTGGCTTGGTGCTCGATATCGCGGCGGATCTGGCGCCGGGCGCGGACCAAAAGCACCACGGCGCCCACGAGCACGGCGGCGAAGAGCGAAAGCGCGGCGAGAAACCAGGTGAGCATCTCGCGGTTGCTGCGCTCGGAGGCGGACTCGGCGCGCTCGGTTTCGATCTCCATTGCGGCCTGTGCGCGGTCGTACTCTCGCTCGAGGCGGAGGACCTCGGAGTTGCGATTGTCATAGGCGTAATCGAGTTCGAGGCGGCGGGCGCGCTCGATGTTCGCGAAGGCGGAGTCGAAGCTGCCGCGCGCCCTATAGATGGCCGCGTAGAGGTCGGAAAAGTCGGCGCGGGTGAGCCCGATGTTGTAGCCTTCGGCCTCGGAGCGCTTGAGGACGACGGAGGCGGAGTCGAGGGCTTCCTTAGCGCGGGTGAGGCGGCCGTCGTGGAAGTACTGCTTAGCAATGTTGCGGAGCATCTTGGCCTCGCCATCGGTTGTGGCGGTGGCTTGGAATAGTACGATGGCCTGCCGGTAGCCCGCGATCCGCTCTGCGGAGGCGGATTGTCCCAGGAGAATTGCACGCAAAAAAATGGCGTCGGTCTCGTCGCGGATGCGGCCATTGATCCGCGCGGCCACTAAGGCGCTATCCACCATCCTAAGCGCAAGGGCAGTATCGCCGTAGAAGCGATTGACCGACGCACCGCGTAAGAAATACGTCGACCGCGCCGCGCTGAGGTCGTACGCCCGGACTAGGGCTCCCGCGGTATCTACCGCCGAGAGTGCCTCTGGACCTTGCTCAGAAATCTCGTGAAGGAGGGCCTTTAGAATCCAGGCCTCGGCCGCGAGCGCAGGGTTCGGATGTTCACGCAAGACCCCCAAGGCCTGCAGCGTATACATCATCGATTTCGCCTGTCGCTGCTCGCGCTGCTCGACGCGCGCAAGGGCCAACAGGACCTGCGCTTCGTGACGCGGGGTCGCTCCCCGAGGGCAATAGCGAAGCGCCGCCTGGAGAGAGTCGAAGACACGTCGGGACACGTCGAGGCGCGTGTACCAGAATTGCGTGACGCCCCGCTCGTACATCGGGCTCAGGCCACAAGGCCACGGTTCGTCGTCGTCGACGAAACCAAAGACCTTGATGTCGGATCTCGTGATCGCGGCCGGATTGCGCGGCACAACCCCTTCCATCGGTGCCTGCCCAGCTACGCTGAGCCGAGTCACCATACAGAGACCCGCGGTGAGGAAGGTGAGTGAGGGGTAAGTCACGTGATACGAGTATAGGTCACGTCACGGCACTCGAAAGAAATTGAGGGTGGATTTGTGCTGAACGACGCCTTTTATGTGCTCAACGACAGGATACCTACCCGGTGCAGCACGTGGTAGGCTTGGCCATAGGGTGATTTCCAAAGGTGAGCGCGATACTTGTTTACTACACGACCGCCTGCGGGACCATGGGTCGTGCCGTACCCTGATCTGCTGCGCGCCTCTCGACACAGTCAGTGTTCCAGACTTCCAATTTCCAGATACCACAAACTGTCTAAAGGCTTCAGCATGCTTAAACGGGTCTAGTCGACACTGCGGACTTTAGGGTAGCTACCCTCCATCACGGAGGTGCCACGAGGCGGAACTCGTCTAACGGCCCCCCCGCGCGTACCTTCGCCCCCATGACCCTCAAAGACCGCATCAACGCCGACATCATGACGGCCATGAAGGCCAAGAACAAGGCCGACCTCCGCGGCATGCGCGCCATCAAAGGCGCCATCCAACTCGCCGAGACCGACGGTACGGGTGACGCCATCGACGAGGCCCGCGAAATCAGCATCCTCCAGAAGCTCGTCAAGTCGCGCCGCGATAGCCTCGACATCTACGACAAGCAGGGTCGCCCAGACCTGGCCGTCACCGAGCGCGAGGAGATCGAGGTGATTGAGCGCTATCTGCCCGAGGCACTGGACGATGCTGAATTGGCGCGCTTCGTGGCGGTGACCATCCAGCAACTCGGGGCTAGTTCGATGAAGGAGATGGGCGAGGTCATGAAGACAGTGCAGTTGAAAGTAGCCGGGCGCGCGGACGGCAAGGCGATCAGTGCGGAGGTAAAGAAGCAGTTGAGTTAGCCTGCGGCGGCGATGGCCTGAAGGCGGCGATGACCTTCGGTGGCAATGGCCTCGTATGTTGGCGTCAGATTACGGAAGAGGTGGTTTAGCGGCCGCGGGCGTCGTAGTTTACTCCTGATCGCGGGCACTCTTATTTGGCCCAAGACGCACCTCGGTTGCAGTCACCGCCGAAGGTAGGAACCCGCGGTTAGGAGGCTCTTTGAGTCACGATAGCACTTAAGCCGCACCCCGCGGGGCCTCCTCACCGGAGGCCTCCACCGTGGCGCAGGCACCATAAGCTACGAGGCAAGACGCCGGGAGTCCTCCGAACCTTTTTTCATCACCCTATCAACCTTTCTGTCATGCAGGAACCTACCACCCTATACACCGGCGTCGACGTCGGCAAGGACGAACTCTACGTCTGCCTCCTGGCCCGCGTCCCGAGCCGCGCCGAGCGCCCCCCCGCACACGCGAACCGTGTCGCGCCGCAAGTTCGACAACACCCCCGGCGGCCACGCCGCCTTCGTCACGTGGCTCCGCGCACACGAACGCAACCTCGACGCCCCAGGGGCGCACGTGGTCATGGAGGCCTCCGGGGTCTACTTCGAGGCCTTCGCCCACGCCGTGCACGCCGCCGGCCTCACGGTGTGCGTCCTACTTGCCAACACCGTCAAGCACTTCGGCCTGAGCCTCAACGAACACTCGAAGACCGACCGCATCGACGCCCTCGTCATCGCGCGGCTGGCGTGCGAGCGCGCGCTCGCGACGTGGACGCCGTACTCGCCGATGAGTCGGCGGTTGAAGCTGTTAAACCGTGAGCGTGAGGCGATTATCCACGAGCGCACCACGGTCAAGAACCGCCAGCACTCCGCCGTGCGCGCGCAGTTCGTCTCCTCCGAGACCCTCGCGCGCTACGAGGTGCGCATCGCGTTCCTCGACGAACAGGTCGCCGCGATCGCCGCCGAGGCCGAGGGGTTGCTCGCCGCCGACGAGAAGCTCGCCGCCGCGGTGGGGTTCCTGGAGACGATCCCGGGGATCGGCCGCACGACGGCCGTGGCGCTCGTCGCCGAGACGGACGCGTTTGCGTTGTTCGAGTCCCGCGGGCAGCTCATCAAATACTGCGGGTACGACGTGGTGAGCCACCAATCCGGGACCTCGGTTAACGCCCCGACGCGAATCTCGAAGAAGGGCAACCACTTCATCCGCAAGGCGCTGCACTTCCCGGCGATGCAGGCCCGTAAGAAAGGGATCTTCGCCGAGGTATATCAGCGACAGTTCGAGCGCTCGGGGTCGAAGATGAGTGCCCTGGTCGCGGTGCAGCGCAAGCTCCTGATCGTGGCATACGCCCTGATCAAAAACGAGTGCGCTTACGTCAATGACCACCACAAGGGCGCCGCCGCGGATCTTGCCGACGTGAAGCGACTACCGGAACTGGCCCACGCAGCATAATCGAGGGGGGGAGGCAGACCCGCCATTGCGACGGGCCTGCGGTGGCTGCACCTCGCGGACGAGGGCGCCTTCGGGTTTCCCCGTCGAAATGTAGCAAAAAATCCAAACTCCGTTTGGATTTTCACATAGCACCTTCGGCGTTCCCGTCATACGTGCTCGTCGCGCGCACTCGCCGTGATGTTTATGAAGACGTATGCGTCCGGAGGGCTAGAAAGACGGGCCCGTCCGGAGGGTACGCCGAAGGCCATTGCCGCGCTTGCGCCAACGCCACCGCAGGTCAACGCCACCACAGGTCAACGCCACCGCAGGCCATCGCCGCCAAAGGCCATTGCCGCGCTCTGCGCCATCGCCGCGCTTGCGCCCATGTAACGTCGGGCCGCCTTCAATCGTTAGGCTTCCGTCTTGACGCCTCTTAAAGCACTCTTCTCCCTCCTGCTGGCCCTGATCTGTACGGCGCAGGTTTTGGCGCAAGCCGCCCTCGAAGGCACAGTGCTGGATGAGGACGGGACGCCCGTCGGGTACGCCAACTTGTACTTCACCGAACTTTCGACGGGGACTTCGACCGATGAGGCGGGCACCTTCTTTCTGCGCCTGCCGACGCGTGGGGACTACGTCGTGGTGGTGAGCGCGCTCGGGTATGCCTCGCTGACGGACACGGTGATCGTGGGCGATGCGACGGCGAGCTACGCGTTCACGCTGCAATCCTCGGCGGCTCAGCTCAAGGAAATTGTCGTGAGTGCGGGCAAGCGTGATCCGGCCTACGCGATCATCGCACAGGCCGCAGAGCGGCGCAAGAACCGGCTGGCGGATATCGAGAGCTACCGCGTACAGGTCTATCTCAAGGCTCGCGAAGACGTCGAGACCTTCGAGACCAAGCGCGAGCGGCGCAAACGCGAGCGCAAGGAGGCGAAGGGCGATACGGTGGTGGTCAACGCCGGACCGGTGGCGACGGTATCGACCGGGAACCGCGAGGACGCTGTTTTCGGGGAGATCGCCGCGGCGAGCGCAGGCGGGAGTGAGGCCGACAAGGAGTTGCTCGAATCCCTCAACCTCGTGGAGTCGCAGCTCACGCTCAACTACCAGGCGCCGCGGAGTTTCAAGGAGGAGCGGCAGGCGTTTAAGGCTTCGGGGGATAAGGCGGGGCTGCTGGTGCCGCTGTTCGGGGACGGCGACTTCGACTTCTACCGCTCGCAGGTGGACTTCGGGAGTTTGGCGGATCTGAAGCTGCTGTCGCCGCTGGCACCGACGGCTGTGTTGAGCTATAAATTCAAGCTGCTGAGCACGAAGGCGGAGACGGTGGTCGGGGGCTCGTCGGAGTTGGTTTACGAGATCGAGATCGAGTCGCGGCGTTCTGGCGATGCGACGGTGGAGGGGACGATTTGGATCAACGACGGCAGCTTTACGATCAATCGACTGGACGTGGTTTTGCCGCAAGGCGCCCTCAAATTTTTGGACCAGTTGCGCTTTGAGCAGAGCTACGGTTTGGTGAGCGACTCGACGTGGATGCCGGTGCGGCAGGTGTTCAGTTACCAGACAAAGGAGGGCAAGAAGAAAAGCTTCGAGGGGAAGACCACGATTCGGTTTAGTGCGTACGAGCTGGGGGTCGCGTTTCCGCAAAACTTCTTTCGCGGGGAGTTGGCCGTCACGGAGGCAGAGGCTTACAAGCGGGACTCGCTGTACTGGCAGCAGGCGCGACCGGAGGCGCTGGAGGAAGACGAGGCGGTGGTAGTGCGGTTGCGCGACAGCATTACTGCACGGCGGAGTTCGCCGGAGTTTCAGGACAGCCTGCAGGCGGCCTTTAATGAGGTCAAGCTTTTGGAGGTAATCTGGGACGGGGTTGGCTTTAGGCGTTGGCGGCGGCGCGAGCAGATCTTCTTCGGGTCGATTCCGTCGTGGATCAGCTTTAATGTGGTGGGGGGCTTTCGCGTCGGGCCGTTTCTGGAGTACGCGCGCACCTACCCGAATGGCAAGCGACTGTACACCAACATATCGGCGAGCGTCGGGCTTAGCGATCAGGATATTCTCGGCAACTACGGCATCACTTATCGCTACGCCCCGAAGCGTTTGGGTCGCATCGGGTTAGACATAGATCGCGCCTACGAGGCGATCAACCCGTTTGATGCCATCCTTAACCAGTTGCAGCGCTCCAACTACTACCTGGTTAATCGCGGTCGCTTGGCGCACTCTATTGAGATCTTTAACGGGTTTTATGCTGATGCTTCTGTTGGTTTTGCCGAAAGGCTACCGGCCCCCATGCTCTCCTCTGCAACCTTCCTGGCAGACCTTATCGAGGACGAGGCCCCGATCGACTTCGAGCCCTTCGATGCCTTTACTACCGAACTCGGTGTGCACTTTACACCCTTCCAGCGCTACATCACCGAGCCCACGCAGAAGGTCGTGATCGGAAGCGCTTGGCCGACGATAGGTGCGCGCTGGAAGCGTGGCCACGACGGGGTGTTTGGGTCGAGCGTGGACTACGACTACCTAGAGCTGTCGCTCTCGCAAAACGTAGTGCTCGGACCGCTGGGCAACCTCCGCTATACCTCCTGGGCGGGGCAGTTTGTGAATACCAACAATGTTCCCTTCATTGACATCAAGCGCTTCCCGCGGTCGAATCCGTTGCTGTTTAGCCAGCCGCTGCGCTCCTTTCAGCTGCTCGACACCGCTCTCACCACGACGAAGCCTTTCTTCGAGTTTCATGCCTTGCATCACTTTAACGGGGCCTTTCTCAATAATTTACCGCTTATCCGTTTAACGGGCATAGAGTTGGTGGCCGGTGGAGGCTTTATGTACCTGACCGACGGGGAGGGTTTTCGGCAGGAAGAGGTCTTGGCGGGGATGGAGCGCGTGTTTAAGATTGGGGCACGGCGGCGCTTACGATTGGGGGTGTACGGGGTGCTCGCTAATTCTAGCGCCTTCAGGTCTGAACGCGGGATCAAGTTTAGCTTGGATGTGATCGATACCTGGAAGAAGGATTGGAGTTTTTGAGGAGTACTCGCTGCGCTCATGGAATTGCCAGGAGGCATAAAGGGCGCGGAGACTCGTCTGGCCAAGGTGGACCACGTCGACACCACGATCGGTGCCTCGGTGTTAAAAGCCGGGAGACGAGCACCGTTCACAGATACTCCTCTAAGCCGAGGCGGAGGTCGATAGCCCTAAAACGGCAGCCCACTATCATCCGCCCCGTCATGCTCCACCCCGGAGAGGTGACCATTCTTATCCACTACCAACTCCACCAGCGCCTTGCGCTCGCTATACCGCTGTAGCTTTTCGAACTCGGTGACGACGATCTCCACGCTCTCGCGCTTCTCGCCGGCTTTTGTTTCGTAGGTGCGGCATTCCAGTTCGCCGGTGATGAGGACGCGGTCGCCCTTTGAGAGTCGCTGCACCATTTGCTCGCCGGTGCGGCCCCAGGCCTTGAGGCGGAACCATTGCGTGTCGTCGACGTAGTTGCCGCTGGCGTCTTTGTAGCTTTTGCGGACGGCGAGATTTACGTTGGTTACAGATCGGTCGCTAGCGAATTGGCGGGCTTCGGGGTGGGCGCCGAGGTGACCGGAAAGGAGGACGGTGTTGTTGATCATGGTACGGTGTGTTTTGGCGTAAGCCGGATAAAGAGTGGATGCGGGTCGCAGATTTTGACGGTCCATAGGCGGAACGGTTGGTGTCGTTGACGGTGCAAACATGGGGGGTACCCTACCGATGATGTGTATGATAAGTACTTGCTTACGTAAGTAAGTGTTTGTAAATGGATAATGCCTTACGGACGAGAAGACGCTAGTTTTGGCGAAAGCCGAATCGATATCCTGCGCCTACCTGCACATTCCGTATCCTCTGCCGCAGTGGATCAATGAGTTGGCCATTCTCATCCGTAAACGGAATGTTGCTGATATTGGTAAACCCATGCCCATATCGCAACAGCGCGTAAAAGTCGCCGCAGTACACTCGCGCGGCGCCTACCGCACCCACGTCTACTGTGCGTACGAGATCGAAATCATTGGTCTGCAATTCTCCCGCTTGCTCCCCCACATTGAGCCCGAAGTAGGGTCCAATACTTAAGCCAAAGCGTTCGATAGGGCGCCACTCCACCTCCGGCATGAGGTCGACATAGCCAAGCCGCACGTTCGTTTTGGAATCGGGGAGTAGCGCTGGGAAGGCGTAGCCCTTCGCGCTGTATTGCACGGTAAGCAAAGCCCGAAAGTGCTCGCTGAAAGCGTAGCTCGGCGTCACACCTACGAAGAAGGCCGTTCGGCCCTCGAAGTCGAGACTCGATCCGCTTTGGTTACCATCAGGGACGTCAATCGGTGCCCACGAACGATTGACTCCGCCGCTAAGGTCGAGAGCGAACTGCGCGGTGGCATTTGCGGAAACACTAAGGACTAGACAGACAAGGAGTGAAGCTTTGTAGGGCATACGTGTAATGTGAGCGCAGAAGTGATTGGTGGCACCTTTGCGAGTTCCGAAGTAAACGGCTTGCGTCCTATGCTATTTCAAGACCTCCATACTTTGGATAGCCTGTTTCTTGCGTTCACGACAAAGAAAGCTTCCGGAGCAAAGCCGCGGCCTGGATGGATAGGACGCAAAACCTACTTACGCCCCTTCGCTCACCTGGTCCCCGCGCAGCACCTCCTCGCTCGATGCTTCGGCTGGTAGTGGACTCGTGGCCGTCCACCCGCCGTCTACCACCAAAGTCTGGCCAACCATGTGCGCCGAGGCGTCGGACAACAAGAAGAGGCACATCTGCGCCACGTCGTCCGGCACAGCAGCCTGCCCGCGGGGAATCAGTTCGGCCCAAGTCCCACCGTAGTCGTCCTGTTCGAGTTGCGTACGCTCGGTGATCGTTGCGCCGGGGGCGAGGGTGTTGAGCGTAATGCCGAGCGGCGCGAGTTCGGAGACCAAGGCTTTGGACATCATCGCGAGGGCGGCCTTGCTCATGCCGTAGGCCGAGAGTTGCGGGTAGGACTGCACGCCGATGTTGCTGCCCATTACCACTACCCGACCACCGTGGCCACCGGCCTGCATCGCCTTGGCGGCTTCCTGGACTAGGAAGTACGAGCCGCGGAGATTGACGCTCATCACGCGGTCGAAAGCGTCTGGCGTAAAATCGAGAAAGCTACCGAACATGGTCACACCCGCATTGGCGATGACGAGATCGACCGACCCAAAACGCGTCACGCACTCGGCGACGAAGTCTTTGATGAAGCCTGGATCGGCCGCATCGCCAGCGCAGGCGATGACTTGACCAGGGCCAAAGCGACGGAGCTTCGTGACGGCACGCGTGCAGGTATCCCCGTCGATGTCGTTGAGGACGACGTTGGTGCCCTGGCGCACGAGCGCCTCCGCGATTGCGTAGCCGATACCGGTGCCGGCACCCGTAATGACGGCGGATTTGCCGGAGAGATCTGGATAGTTTGGGGCGTTCATTGCCCGCATCAACAAGCCGCACCCAAAATCGATGTCCCGACAGCCATCCCCTTGAAATATTTATAACGGGTCGTTACCGCCGAAAGGCTGCATCTTGAGCGCCGAGTGAAGCGCTTACTCCTGCTACTGGTTTGGATGTGTGGCTTGTCGGCCCTGGCCGGCGCGCAGAGCCGCCGCGACCGTCCCCTAACGCCCGGCTGGGAAGGGCGCGTCGATTCCCTCCTGACAGACCCAACCCTACAGTACGCGGCCATCCTCGACATCATGCGGCCCGCGCGTCACAGCGACAGCGTAATGGTGTACATGCGCAACCGTGCCGCCGCCGTGGAGCATTTGTCGGCCGAGTCCTTTGCGATCAGTTGCCAATCCATCATCCGTCGCTACGCCTCGGAGTACCAGCCTGCCCTGCAACTCGCCCAACAGGCCGATCAACTCGCCGCACAGGCCCGAGATACCCTCGGCCGAATGGTCGCGCTCAACAGCCAGGGCGTCATCTACCGTCGCCTCGACCGCATCATCGAGGCCCTCGATGTGCACCAAACGGCTCTCGAACTCGCCAATGGCCTCCGTGATCCCGACTTCGGCTCCCTGCAGGCGCACGCGATCGCGCTCAATTCTAAGGGCCAAATACACCTTAGTCTCAACGAGTCCGAACTCGCCGCAGAGAGCTTCCGCAGGTCGCTCAAGATTGACCTCCTCAACGACAATCGTCTTGGCCTGGCGATCAACACCGGCAACCTCGCGCGCATCTTCGAGCAGCGCGGTGCCCTCGACTCGGCCCTCGTATACTACAAACGCGCGATCGCCTACAACGAAGAACTCGACTCCCAACTCGGCCTCGCCATCTGCTATACCGGACTGTCGGAGGTTTTGCGGAAGCAGGACAACCCCCGCCTCGCCCTCGAATATGCCCGCCGCGCCATGCCGCTCGCAGAGGCCCACGGCGACGACACGTACACCGTTTCGGCGCGGGTCCAACTCGGTACCGTCCTCTCCGAAATCGGCGAGTACGCCACGGCGGGTGCTCAACTCAATCGAGCCCTCGAGACAGCCACCGAACGAAAACTCATCGACGAGCAGTCGCGTGCCCACTACGCCCTCGCTACCCTCGACGAGCGCCGCGGAGTCTTCGCGAGTGCGCTCGACCACTACCGGCAGGCCCACGATCTAGAGCGAACCGTGCTCAACGAGAATAATCAACGGTACGTAACGGCCGTCAATGCCCGCTGGGAGGCCGAACAGAACGCCCTCCAGATCGCCGACCTCGCCCGCGAGAACGCTGTGGTCCGCGACCAATCAACCCGTGCGACGCGCTTTGCTATTGCTGTCATCGTCGCGCTCAGTCTGCTGGCCGTCTTGATGGGCGTGCTCTACCGTCAGCGGCGCCTCGTGCTCCAGCGCGACATCGCTCGGCTCGAACAGCAGCGCATGGCGAGCCAGATGAACCCGCACTTCCTGTTCAATGCCCTCAACAGCATCAAGGCCGAGATGATTGGCGGCCGTAGCCACGACGCGATCCTGCTGCTGGGGCAATTTGCGAGCTACATGCGGCGCATCCTCAGTTCGAGTATCGACGAGGCCGTCACCCTCGCCGAGGAGCTCCGCAGTGCCCAACTCTACTTTGCGATCGAGAACTCGCGCCTCTCGCGCAGTGTCGCCTTCGAACTCGTCATCGACCCGGAGGTCGACCCGGAAGAAGTGATGGTGCCCCCTCTCATTCTCCAGCCTTTTATCGAGAATGCGCTGCTCCATGGGTTACGCGGCAAAGACGGCGACAAGACCCTCACGCTCCGCGTCCGGGCAGCCGCTCCCCACCTCGTCGAGGTGCGAATTCGCGACAATGGCGTAGGCCGGGAGGCCGCTGGCCGAAAGGTGGCCCCACAACCCCGCGAGAGCTACGGTCTCAACATCACTCGCCGCCGACTGGAGCACTTCGCCAAGCGCCGAGGCGGCAAGACCACCGAGGTAGAACTCGTCGACCTACACGACGACCGGGGGGTAGCGAGCGGCACGGAGGCGGTACTGCGGTGGAGGATGTAAGTCAACGGACCCGCCCATCTAGCGAGGCGAGGTCGAGCGCCCGTGGCCCCACAGGGTCACAACATGTTGCCCGCCGCCCGGTACACCACCGCCGTCACTACCTGCCCCACGTCGCCGAGGGTCGCCTTGTCGATCACGTCGAGATCATCGTCGTGCGTGTGCCAGTGCTTCCCGAAGGCCGTCGAGCCATCTATCGGCTTGTAGATAATATCGACCGTCGGCCACCCGGCAATCGTATTGATGAAGTAGTGGTCGTCGGTAACGCCACCGATATTGGCATCTACAAAGCGCTTCTCGCGACCCATCGACTGCGCCAGCTTCCAGATCGCATTCTGGACGCCACCCGCGAACTGCTTGCTGTACGCCTCCCGTCCAAACACCGCGCCTTCGGCTCCGACCATGTCGAGTAAGATGCCAAACTGCGGCGCATACCCGCTCACGAAAGGATTGCTCGCCCAGTACTGAGAGCCGAGCGCCCAACTGTACGAGTCTTCTTGAGTCTTCGACTCGGGGTTGCCGTTGTCTTCGAGATCGAAGAAAACGAAGTCCACGCCGAAGTCCGCAACTTCAATCGGGTTTTCGCTAAGCACACGCGCGAGTTCGAGGAGTACCCCCACCCCAGAGGCCCCGTCGTCGGCCCCGTCGATGGGTTCGTTGTAGCGCGAAGTGTCGGCATCCTCATCGGCGATGGGGCGCGTATCGTAGTGCGCACTCAAGAAGATGCGGCGCGGCGCGTCCGGTCGGATCGAGCCGATGATGTTGTACCCCTTGGCGCGAGTCCCGTCGTAAAAGCGCCCTTCAAATTCCTGTACCGTCACCTTGGCGCCGTAGCGCTCGAGCGTCCTCTGCATATAGGCGCGCGTCGTAGCGTGGCTCGCGCTCGCTGGCGTCCGCGGACCTGCCTCTACCTGCTCGACTACGTGCGCGTAAGCCGAGTCCGCGCTGAAGGCCGGGACGGGGAGTTGCGTCTTGACCACCGGGACTGGCGGATCGAGGACGGGGGGCTTGGGGTCCGGCTTGCAGGCTTGCGCCAAAACCAGTAGGCACAGCGACAGTAGAGCGGAAGTACCGAAGGAAAACGGGTGAGTGCGGATGAGCATGACGAAGACGGGCTTAAGAAAAATAACGACTGTAAAGGCGCGGACGCGTGCGTGGAGGGCAAAGATGCCGTAAACGCGGGCTGGTGGGGCGCGCGGCTTCACAGCTCCGCTGTGGCGCGCCCCAAACACATCTCGAGGCCGCGCCAGAGCAAAGCGCTGAAGCCGCGCGCCCCAAACACATCTCGAGGGCACGCCAGAGCAGAGCACTGAAGCCGCGCGCCAAACACATCTCAAGGGCGCGCCAGAGCAGAGCGCTGAAGCCGCGCGCCCTCTCGCCCTTTATGTCAACAATCCATTAAAGGTCATCCACACGCCGTGACCCGCCCAGCCCAATTCGTTAACGTTGCGAATGGCCCGCGTTGTGGCGCAGAGCTTGCAGTACCCATCCCGCATACCTCGCCCGCACCGCCGACCCCAACACGCTGATAATGGACCCAATACATATAGACCCGCAGGCTAATGCAGCCATGTTCCGCCACAACCGCACGCGCTTCGTGCGCCAGATGCTCGAGCAGTCGGTGGCGGTATTCTGCTCCAACGACCTCGTGTCGAGCAACGGGGAGTCGAGTGTGCGCTTTCGCCAAAACCCGGATCTTTACTACCTCACCGGGATTACGCAGCCGGACACAGTGCTGGTGTTGGCACCGGATACGGCCCGTGAAGGTTACGCGGAAGTGCTCTTCATCCGTAGGCCCGATCATCGCGATGCTGGCTCGCGAGGCAGAGGCATGAGCCTCGCAGAGGCTACCGAGTCGAGCGGCATCCAGCGCGTCTGTTTCGTCGACGAACTCGACATCGAGCTCCACCGCCTCATCCTCTTGGCGAGCCGCATTTACGTGAACGGCCGCGAGGATGCCTACGCATACTCGGATGCTGCTACGCGCGACCTGCGTTTTGCCGAAAGGCTCATGAAACAATACCCTGCACACAAGTACCACCGCGCCCAGCCGATCCTCAAGCAAATCGGGATGGTGAAGAGCCGCCCCGAGATCGCGCTCATCTCCCGCGCCAACCAGATCGCCCACGAGGCCCTCGTGGCCGCCGCCGCCGAGCTCCAGCCCGGCAACACTGAGTACCGCGTCGAGGCCGCCGCTACCGAGGCTATCATCGCCGGCGGGGCCGAGGCTTTGGCGCACCCGGTCAAGGTCGCCTCCGGCACCAATACGCTCTATCCAAATTATGACGCCAACCGCGAGCGCCTCGGCGACAGTGGCTTGGTCCAGATCCAGATCGGCGTCCGCGTGGCCGGCTACCACGCCTCCATCGCGCGCGTCATGCCGCTCGGCGGGGGCCTCACCGAGCGCCAACATGCCGTCTACGAGCACGTCGTTGAACTTCTCGACAAGGGCATCGCGCTGCTGTTGCCAGGCACTACGCTTGCAGAGTGCGAACGCCAGCTACGCCTCGACCTCGAGGCCGCCTGCCGTGACCTCGGCCTATCGCCCAGCGAAGGCGAGCACCTCTTCCCCACCACCTGCTACCACCACGTCGGTCGCAATCTGTACGATCCGTACGACACCTACGCGCCGTTGCAGCGCGGCATGGTGATCGCGTGTGGGCCGGCGCTGTATTTGCCGGGGGAGGGCTTCGGGATGCAACTGCGTGATGTGGTGCTGGTTACGGACGAAGGGCCGGTGGATTTGAGTGCCGACGTACCTGTGGATTTGACGGAGATCGAGCAGCTGTCGGGCATGATGGTGTAGGGCAAGGACGAAGGGTGAATTTTGAAGGGTGAATGCGCTGCCGCGTGGATCGGCTGCGTTTAATTGTCTTAATGCGGATTTCACTCTTGTCTTTGGTGGTCATGCTCGTGGGCGTACAGCAGGTTTTGGCGCAAGCCTCTACCCAAGAGTTGCCCCTCATGGCCCGCGACATGGGCCTCACCCTCGCCCTGCCGAGTCTCGCCAACCTCCGCTTCGACACCACGCGCGTGAGCCTCAATCGCTGCGACCTACGAATGCGGTGGTTCAATCGCCGCGAAGGCTTCGAAGTCTACGTGCAGCTCGTCCCCGAGCCCGCCAATGGCGCCGGCCTCTACCCGCACATCCTCGGCGGCGCCGCCGTCGTCAACGCCGCCCTCAACAGTCCCGAAGATCAGCACTTCATCGCCCGCTACCGCGCCGGCGACGACGACCTCGCGCGCCTCCACGCCGACTGGGCCACCTTCTGGGCCTTCACGCCAAAACCTGAGTTCAGCGGACGCAAATACGGCTACCAGGCCACCTACCACCGCGAAGGACAGGGCGTGGTGCACGTCTGGGTGCTGGCGGACAAACGAGAGATAGTGAATGGGGACTGGGCGTACGTGTTGCCTTTCGAGTAGAGCTTGGATGGATGATGGATGATGGAAGATGGGAGGATTGGATGATGGTTTGATGGGAGGGTGGTCGTCCGGATGTGCCAATCCACCCATCAAACCATCATCCAATCCTCCCATCCAAGCACAGATAACACAGCTCCCCTACTACCTCAACAGCTCCCCCACCAGCTCCGGCACCGCAATCACGATCCGTGCCGTCGCTCCCTCGCCCTCGGTATAAATCAGCCCGTCCTCCAGCGCACTTCGCGGGAAGCGCATGTCAATGCCCTCGGCCTGCACGCGCATCATCACCATCTCGCGCAGCGTGGCCGTATCGTAGCGGAACTCGGACTCGAGTGCAATGCCCTGGTCCTTGGCGGCTTTCGCCAAAACCGCCGGGCTGCCGTACAGCTCCTCGCTGAGGGCATCGATGTCGACCACTTTGCTCGGGCTCGCCCGCACGTGCTCGTAGGCGCGCTCGAAGGTGGCGGCTTGGCTGATCATCTCGCCCGTCTCTGGATCGGAGGGCAACTCGACGCTGGCCAGCAGGTCGTGCAGGCTCTGCGTCATGTCGCGCGCGCTCACCGTTTCCTCGGCGCCGATCCAGTCGGAGAAGTAGGCGCTCACCTCGGTCTCGGAACGGTGCGTGAGCTCGAGGTAGGTCGTGGCCGCGCGCCGGTAGCGCCCGACGTCCACGCGGCAAGCCATCGCGAGCTGATTGGTGTCGAGGTGGGTGACGGGCTCGATGTCGAAGCCGGTGCGCGTACGCCGGAAGATGCGCCCGGTGGTGTTGCGGATCAGGAACACCGCGTGCCGCGAGCCCTCGGCATCATCGTAGTCCGCCAGCAGCAGGTAGCCGCCCTTGGCCCCGGTCTTGCCCTGGATGATCGTCTCCAGGTGTCCGAGCACCTCGCGTGAGTACTCCAAAAACTCCTCGTCCGATCCGCCGCCCTCCTGGTAGTCGGCGAACTTCTGCGGGAACAGCTTCCCCGGGCTATCGTCGAAGTGCGCATTAATGACGCGGCTTCCGCCAAAACTGCGGTTGAGTTTGGCGACGAGGGCGGTGAGCTCCGCGGAGGCCGGCAGGAGGGCCTGGGAGTAGTGCACTGAGGCGGAGGTGTGTCCGGGCTCCTTGAGGAGTTCGTGGACGACGCAGTGGGTGAGGGTCATGGTGTGGGGCGCGAAGATGGGGGCGGGGGCGGAAACTCTTAGCTCTCGATCCTCGCAGGAATAGGTGTATAGAAGCCGAGTTCCATCTCGCCTTCCGGCGAAAACCCGAATTTTTCAGCAGTGAAGTCAAGCTGTTATTATTCGGGTTGAGTTCGCTCGAGGGCATAGCTTTGGTGTCCAGACTCGCCTACCCCATGCGCTACGTACCGCTGTTTCTGCTGTGCTCGATCTCCCTCTTTTATTCCGGTCGAGCGCACGCGCAAAACGGCTTTTCGACCATCGTCGTGGACGCGCCGAACCACGTGATCACCTTCGAAGATGCCGTCGGCCTCCCGGACGGCGGCTTCGTGGTCGTCGGTCAAGGCATACCCCCCACGCCCAATCCGTATAGCGCCACGTCTACAGTGCTCGCTTACCGCTATTCCAAAGCAGGGATGCTATTGTGGGAAAGACGATTCGCCATTCCCGATAACGCGTCTTTTGGGAATGCCGTACGCGTCGTGAATGAGGAGGTTTTTGTAGGGCTTACCAGTATCAAGCCCAATAGCTTTCAATCCGCCTACCTGTGGCGATTGAGGCTTGCCGACGGTGCGGACGTCTCCACCACCGAATTAGTACACGCCGACCAGGAGGACCGCCTCGGCCGCATCAATGGCTTCGCAATCATCGGTGACGCCGTCGTGGTGACGCGACCGATTCTCAACTGGAGTAGGCGGGGCTTGCTCGAGACCGTCGGAATCTACACCTTCGGCCTCGACGGAGCAGCGCGCAACGCCAACTATTCCTTTAACTGGAGACCGGACGGCACCTCCTGGCCCTCGGCGGGTGTGGCCCTCGTCAACGCCGGAGGACTCAAGGCGGTAAACGCCACCGGCAATACCAGTCGCCTACCTCAGGAGTACCCCAACTCATCCTCCCGGTCCCGACGCAGAGACGTCGTCGTCATCGGAGATCGAGCCATCTACATGCGAGAGCGCCTCATCGGCGAACCGGGACGCTTCGTCGTCGCTCAATCCACTGGGTCGGGCATTGCGACTACCACTAAAGACTTTCCCACTCAGTTCAGCGACTACGAGGCGTTCGACTTCCTCAACTGGGGATTAGATTCTTTCAGCGTCGCTCTTCAAGACGCCTCGGCGCAACAGATCAGCGTACACGTTTTCTCGAAAGAGGGCAACTACGGTAGGCCACTCCCCACCGCTGTATACCTCTTCGACGGAAGTAGCTCGGACGCATTCGCGATCAGCGAGTCACCAGCAGGACCAAAACAACGGCGCTACATCTTCCCGCCTCGCTCCCAGCCGAACAGCGTCGTGAGAGATATGCTCCCTGGTGACACGGTCGCGGTGAGTCCAAATCTCAGTAGTCAGACTCCGCTGTTGGATGATGTGTCGCAGGTCACCTTCTACGGCCGAGATCAATACGTCGGGGTAAAGAACAACTCATCGCTGGTCACTTTCTCGAAGGCGGGACAGCCCACGCCGCTGCCTGCCGGAGCTTTCGACGCCCCCAGCCGGCTGTTCAGTATCTCGAATCTATACGGCTTTCAGGACGGCTCGGGCTACATGATATTCGGCAGTGCGAGGTCGGGGAGGGACTCGGTTTACATCCTTAACACGAACCTGTCCGTGCGGACCGTCATCCCGGCCTCGATTCTGGGCACGAGGTCGACCAGGCGGGACGTAGATCCGCGGGGGGGCGTGGTCATCGCGGCCCTCCAGGGCCTGGAAGTTACCTTCGTGAGGATCGACCCCAACGGGGACGTCTCGCGGGTAGGCCCCTTCACCCTGGCGGTAAGCACCAGCAGCGCGAACGTTCTTCTCCGGAACTTCACAGCCGGACCCAATGGCGAGTTCGCCCTCTCCGCCACTTACGTTAGTGACGCATTCAGTTCACCGCAAGGCCTCCTCTTCGAGGTGGATCGAAACGGGGTCGAGCGGATCAATGGCTGCGTGATCAATTGCCAGGACAACCAAACCATCATCCGGTATACACCCTCGGGCGATCCATTTTTCGTCAACCCGCTTACGACTGCTTACCAACTCTACGGCACCCCTGCTACGGGAGGCTTTGATGTCGTGCGCGAGGGTAGTCTCTACCCGGACGGACACCGGATCGCGGATGTCAAACTCTTCTCGGCCGATAGCGTGCTGGCCGCAGTCAGGATGGACGACGCCGAGGGGCGTTCTGCGGCCAGACTGGATTACTACGTGCTGTCGTCGGAGCAGCCTAGTACGATCTTCACGCTTCCGAAGTCGAGCTATCCATTCAGCCGGATTCAATTGTCGTCGGACCGTGACCTGATCATACCCGCTTTTCTCGGCGGCGCTTACTCCGCGATTTTGATCGGCAAGCTCGACGGCACCGTCGGCATCCGGCAAGTCTCGTCCGCCTCCCGTCGCCTCCGGGTCGACAACCCTGCGCGGGCGCAGATCACTTTCCGCTGTACCGATCCGTCCGGCAGCGACGCCGCCCCCCGCGAGGCCTACCTCGTCGACGCCGCCGGGCGCCGGTTTGCCCTGGGGGCTGCCGAGAGCATCGGCGACGATCGCTACCGCGTACTGCTGCCGGCCGGCGTCGCTAACGGCACCTACGCACTGGTCGTAGACGGGGAGGCGGCGCTGGTGGTGGTGCAGCAGTAGAGGTAATCTGGATTTGGACGTATACGCCTTTCGGCAAAACAGGCAATAGGTTTTGGCGAAAGCCTCGACACCCGCGAGCCGTTTTGCCGCAAGGCTCCGAAAAGGACGACGGCAGTGGGCAACCATCGAATGATGTCGCCATTGCTGCAAAGGCGCGGGTAAATAGCTTCACGCGTGCTTCCGTGTCCGAATTTGTACTTTGTCCTCTTTCGTGCACCTAAAGCAGTCCTGATGCTACGCAAACTCCTCCCGCTATCCTTAGGCGCCTGTTTGCTGGCAAGCGCGTCCACGTCGTCGGCACAAGTCACCTTTGAGACGATCATTACGGACCAGCCGAGCTTCTCCGGCGATATCGTGGAGGCAAAAGGCCTTCCAGACGGTGGCCTCGTGGCCGTCGGATCTGGGTTAACGCGTATTGCGGGGCAAGCCCTCCCCGTAAGTGCTGTCACCTTGACGCGCTATGATCGCAGGGGTGCGGTGGTCTGGGTGCGGACGTATCCTACGCCGAAACTCCTGCCTTACTACCATTACGACCTAGTTCGCAGCGCCACCGTCTACGTGGACCGCGTTCACCTGGACGTGGTGGGAGACACCGCTTACGTACTCGCCACAGAGGTCCCGAGGGCCGATCGTACGCTGCCAGTGTCGATCAGGAGCGTGAGTCTCGCAACCGGCGAGCAGGGCCGCTATACCACCGTCGCCGGGAGCGGTAGCGTGGACGAGATAGGATATCCACACCACTTCGCCGTCATCGAGGACGCGGCCGTCATCGTCCGCGTGGCCCCGGAGCCTTGGACTGACTTAAGTACGAATATGCTACAGGTCGTTGGGCTCGACGGCACCCTCCGTAGAGAGATCGTCAGACCGAGAAACTACATCTACGCGGCGACCGCCTGGGCGGCCGCGGGCCGCGTGATCTTCGGCGATGTGCGGCTCCTAACCATCGATGCCCGTGGGGATACGGCCACGCTAGAGCGCGAACAGATTTACGGCGTCGAATCAGGCAGCACGATGGTATTGGTCAACGACAAGACGGCCGTTTATACATCGCCGTACCTGTCGGGGGTTGCCAGTGCGCTGACCTTCGCGACCACGGACGGTGAGCGCGTCACGACCGTCCGCCAAGCAATACCGCAGGAGCTTGCGGAGGGCTACATCTACGATCTTACCGCTTGGGGGCAGGACTCTATCGCGGTGACGATCGGGCCCCCCGCTAGTTACGGGTTGCAAGTCCACCTTTTCGCGATGACCGGTGCATACGGGCGGGTTTTGCCTGGGGAGAGCAGCTATTTGTGGCACCATAGTACCGATGGCCCGAAGCAGGGCGTCGTGACGGAGAGTCCAGTGGCCCCGCCGCAGCGCCGCGTGCTGGCGCGGAGCTTCTGGGTGGCCGGTCCGATGGTGGTCGTTGACTACGCACGCGGCGATACGGTGGCTAGCCCGGTGGCCGTCGGCGCGATCGATAGTACGCTCTTCGACGATCTTTACGAAGTGACGCTCGGACCAGCGGGGGAGAGCGTGGGGCTGCAGTACGTGTCGGAGGACTCGTCGCGGTGGTTTCGCTTCGGCGACGATGGGCGGGCGCTGCCGCTTCCGGGCGGGGCGGATTCGTTTGCGCTGTCGCGGGGCGGGTATAACGTCATCGTACCACTCGATCGCGGGCAGGGTTACGTCGCGTTGAAGCCTACTCTATATTACAACAACGAAATCCAGGTCTTCGATGCCGACTTGAAGCGGATCGGGCGCAAGCAGATACCGGGCTTTGGTTCGCCAGACTACTTTGGGCACGATCGGCATCCAGCGGGGGGCACGGTATTAGCGCTCAGCGACTCGAGTGTCGTGACGCTGACCCATATCCGGACAGATGGATCGTTCGGTCCTTTCGCTAGGGTTCGCCTCGACGACCGGATCTATGGCTCGGTGTACTCCTACGGCATGAGCGTTGGTCCGGCGGGCGAGTTTGCGATGACGGGTACACTGGCCGGCAAGCCCGGGCGTACTGGAGACTTCTTCGTAGAGCGCGACCGTAACGGTAAGCCCCGCCTCAACCTCCCGATAACTAGCGTGCCGCAGCGCGCACAACCACTGTATTCGCCAGCGGGCGACCTGTTGCTCTATAATTCGGCAGGTACCTTCCAGTACTACGCGCAAACGGGTGACGGCGGACTGGTTTTGGCGAAAGCCGGTACACTTACGACCGACGACATTCAAATCAGCGGAGCGCACTTCGTTGACGCAGATCGCGTGTTGTTGTCCTTGACGACCACCGACGTTGCTGGTGTGTCACGGGCATCGATGGCGACCTACGAGTTGTCTTCCGGCAACCTCACCGAGCGCTACGTCCTCGCCGAGGGCTCGACGGCGACGGGGCTACAGGTTGGTGCTGGCGGACGTGTTCTACAGTCGATTAGATTGAATGGCGGCTACCGGTCGGTCGTCATTAGCCAGGGACTTTTGTCGAGCGTACGTACTGCGGCGCAGGTGACAGCGGGCCACCTACGGGTGAGGTCCCCGTTTGGTAACGCCCTCGACTTTACCCTCGATACGCCCGCTGGCGTAATCGCCAATCAGCCCGCCCACCTCCTCGACGCCGCTGGCCGCACCGTTTACGGCGGCATCCCCGAGGCGCGGGGCGAAGGGCAGTACCGACTCACGTTGCCTGCCGATATTGCGCCCGGTATTTACACGCTCACCTTCGCGCAACGGGCAGGACTTGCCGTGCGGCAGTAGCCGTTGCTGAAACGAGTTACGCCAAGACGGCTTCCGCCAAAATGGCTTTCGCCAAAACCCTCTCCTCGTCCCTCCTCCCAGACGCTAGACGCGACTAGCCCTTCCGCCGCGCCACCGTCTTAAAGTCCCCCATCGTCGTGCCCGTCAACTCATCCGCGGTCGGCGAACCCTTCAACACCACATCCACATTCGCCTGCGCTTCCGGGTAGTAAAAACTCGCCGTCATCCCGCTCGCCGTGGCCGCTGCCTTTGTGATCGTGTACGTCTGCCCCTGAGCCACAAAGCTGCCGCCGAGTTTGCCGCCAGTATCGGTGATCGTGAGGACGCCCTTCACCGTGCCCAGCGGTGTGTCGGACATCGTGACGTCCCAAGCGTCGACGAAGGACTTCGCGGGCGTACTCGGCATCGACGTTACAGACGTATCAGTTTTGGCGGAAGCCGGACCCGCAGCCTTCGGAGTGCAGGCAAATACAGACAAAAGCGATAGCAGCAGTGCAAGAATCTTCATGGTCGGAAGTTACCTAAATACCGTAGCAACGCCAGCGCCCCCATTGTTCTCAAAGCCCCCGCCCCTGCCCCCGCCCCCCCCGCAAAGCCCCCAGGGAGGTCGTTGAACCGCCATGCCCAAAGCCAAAACGCCAACTTTCCTATAAATCCCAAGTAAAAACCGGTTCAACGACCTCCTCACCAGAAAGGCCCCCAGAAAAGCACCCTGCAAGAGCACATTGCACGAGCAACGCCGCAGGCCATCGCCGCCAAAGGCCATCGCCGCCGCAGGCCATCGCCGCCGCAGGCCATCGCCGCCAAAGGCCATCGCCGCCGCAGGCCAACAACGCCGCAGGCTAACCCGTTCCTCCCCCCGTGCCCAACTACAAAACCGAGGATCACTTCGACCACCTCCTCGACCTGCTCGACGTCGAACTCGAGGCCGACCGCGAGCGCTTCCGCAACGAAATCCAAAAGCTCCCCCTCAAAGAGCGCGTCCGCCGAGGCTACACCTGGTGGCCGCTAACCGTCGTCAAGACCGGCACCATGGTCGGCGACCGGGCCTTCGTCGTACTCGAAAGGCCCACCGGACGCCAGCGCGACTCCGCCGTCAAGGGCGGGAGCCCCGTGCGCTACTACACCACCGTGCCCGGGGTCGAGCGCCCGGAGGTTAGCGGCGTCGTGCACTGGGTCAAGGACCGGCAGGTGATGGTCGTGCTCGGCGGGCGCAACGTGCCCAGTTGGAGCGATGTCGTCGGGCAGGGCCTCGACCTAGAGTTCGACGAAAACAGCTACAAAGAGATGCGGCTCGCCCTCGAAAAGGCCAAGACCGCCAAAGGCAGACTCAAGCAACTCTCCTACATCCTCACCGGCAACCAGGCGCCGAGCCTCAAGACCGGCTACGCACCCGCCCCAGACGCGGCTATCGGCAACAGTCCCGCCTACGCCCACCTCAACGAGTCCCAACGGGCCGCTATCCAGCTCATCGACGAGGCCGAGGACGTGGCCATCATCCACGGCCCGCCCGGTACCGGCAAGACGACCACCCTCATCGCCGCCATTGAGCACCTCGTCCGCAAGGAGCGCCAGGTGTTGGTCTGCGCACCCTCCAACGTCGCCGTTGATCTCCTCGCCGAACGCGCGCACGCCGCAGGCCTCACCGTGGTGCGCACTGGGCACATCAGCCGCGTCAACGAAGAACTCCTCGACCTCACCCTCGACATGCAGGTGTCGCTGCACTCCGAGCACAAGCAGATCCGCAAGATCAAACTCGAGGCCGCCGAACTCCGCAAGCAAGGTTCGCAGTCCGGTCGCGGTAGAGGCCCGAGCGGTCGCGAGCGCGGACACCTCTTCCGCCAGGCCGGCGAACTCGATGCCTGGGCACGCCAGCTCGAGAAGCGCATCGTGAGCGACGTGCTCGACTCGGCGCAGGTCATCTGTTGTACGCTCACGGCGTCGGGCGCCGAGTTCCTGCGCGACCGCACCTTCCAGACCATCGTCGTCGACGAGGCCGCCCAGGCGCTCGAACCCGCGGTATGGATACCGCTGCAGCGTGCCAAGCGCATCGTTATGGCCGGCGACCCCTTCCAGCTCCCGCCGACGGTCAAGAGCCAGGAGGCCGAGCGCGGGGGCCTCAACGTCACCATGATGGAGCGCCTCCTGGAGACCTACCCCGACGCCTCCGCGCTGCTCTCGGTGCAGTACCGCATGCACGCCGGCATCATGGGCTTCTCCAACGAGTATTTTTACGGGGGGCAACTCGTAGCAGCACCCGGCGTCGAAGCCCGTGGACTCCCGCTGCCCGACGAGCCGTCGGTGCGCTTTATCGATACTGCGGGGACAGGTTTTGCGGAAGCTAAAAACCCGGAGACCAACAGCCGCTACAACACCGACGAGTACTTGCTCATCGCCACCTATCTCTATGGCTACCGCGACCGCTTCCACCTCGACGTAGAGACGGTAGTGGACGAGTCACTCTCTACTTTCCACTCTTCACTCTCCACTTTTCCCTGGCCCTCCATCGCCCTCATCTCTCCCTACCGCGAGCAGGTCGAGCAGATGCGCGCCGAGGTCCGCGAAGACCCGCTGCTGTCCCAGCTCGACATCGTCGTCCACACCATCGACGGCTTCCAGGGGCAGGAGCGCGACTGGGTGATCGTAAGCCTCGTGCGCAGCAACACTAATTCAGAGGTCGGCTTCTTGAGAGACTATCGCCGCATGAACGTGGCCATGACGCGCGCCAAACTCCAACTCGTCATCGTTGGGGACTCCGCTACCATTGGCAACGATCCCTTCTACGCAGCCTTCCTCGACTACGCCGAGCGCGTTGGGGACTACGCCACGGCCTTCGCGTATATGCACACGCCCTAGGCAGGGGGGCGGGGCGGGGCTTCGTCGGCCGCGGCACATCTTCGCGGCAATTCGTCACGGTACGCGACGTTTGTCTAGACTTATGGGGATGTTTACTCGTACGGCTTTCGCCAAAACCCTCGCCACCGGCTTCATCCTTGCACTCGCGGTTGGTTTTGGCGCAAGCCCTCTCCTCGCGCAACAGACCGACAGCCTCCGCCAGGCCATCGGGGAGTGGCGGGCGCACCTGAACTTCACCGAAACCATCGACGCAGCGGCCTGCGAGAGCTTTACGGCCTGGGCGACGAGCGGGGGCGTGGTGCTGCGGTACAACGACAACGGTGAGGTGCGGCGCCTCGACAAAACCAACGCGCTCTCGCAGGGGCGCGTGCGCCGGATCACCTGCGACCCCGACCAGGACGGCCGCCTCATCGTGATCTACGAAAACGGTGCCCTCGACGTGATCGAGGAGGTGATGGGGGAGATGCAATCGGTCCACTACCTCACGGCCATCTCGAACGCGAGTGTCCCCGGGCGCCGCAACGTCAACGAAGTGCAGTCGGTCGGAGGGTCCGTTTTCGTGATTGCGACCGACTTTGGGTATCTGCTCTTCGATGCGGCGGAGGGTATCTTCCTCGACGACGTGCGCCTCGACAGCGGGGTCGACGACGCGGCCGCGCTCGCGGGCGATCTCTACCTCGCCACCAGGGATGGCCTACTCATCCTGACGGACTACGCCAATCGGGTCACGCTGCGCGACGTGACGCAGTACCGCAATATGTTTGATGTGCTCGGCAACGCCTTTGGGCGCTGTTATACGGTGGAAGTCTTCAACGACGAACTGTACGCTGGCTTCAACGACCGCCTCTTCGCGGTGGTGCCCGGGGGCAACGCAAGCCGCATAGTCCAGGAGAACTTCTGCATCGACTGGGTGGGCCTCGGGGCAAGCGAGGGGCAGTTGGTGGCGCTGTCGCGCAAGTCGTGCTCTGGAGGGGCGCGACGGATTGCCCTCACCAACGACGGCGCGGCGTTTCGCAATCTCGACACCGCCTGCACGATCTTCGTTGTAGCGGCTGCGACGGCCCCGAGCGGGGAGATCGCTCTCGCTGGTGTCGGACCGTCGTTTGATGAGTCGGCCCTGTTGTTGTTCGAGCGCGGGGATGCGCCCTGCCGCCAGGTGCAACTCGACGGACCGCGCTTCTCGACGGTGTTTGATGTCGTGGCCCGCGACGGAATCGTGGCGGTGGCCGCCGGGACGATCACGCAGAACCTTCAGGAGGGCTTCAATTTCAATGGAGTCTCCGAACTGCGGGATGGGCGGTGGACGAATTTCAACGACCGTACCCGCGAGGTGCTTACCAACATCCGCGGCCCCGGTAGCCAACCGTTTGACTTTAGCGCCGTAGCGCTGAATCAAAACGGCGAACTCTACGCCGGGAGCTACAGCGAGGGGGCCTACCGGCTCAACGCAGCCGACGCCGCACTAGACGAGCGCTTCGACGAGGTCAATTCTTCGCTGGGGGCTGTCGTCGGTAGTGAGGGCCGGGTCCGGGTGGCCGGTATGACTTTCGACAGCCGCGGCAACCTCTGGGTCGCCAACTACGGCGCTCAGCGTGCACTCAGCGTTCGGGCCGTAAGTGGCGAGTGGACGTCGTTCGACCTGCGGAGCTGTGGCTCGGACAACTTGCTGCGCCGTATCGCCCTCACGGAGAGTTTTGACGGAAGTGTCATCGTGTACGTCGTCGATGCCAGCAATGGCCTGATGGTGTACGACCCCAGGGGGACGCTCAACGACCCTACGGACGACGTGTGCCGCAACCTCGGTACCTCTGCCGACCTTCCGGACATAGACCTCAGCAGTGTGGTGGCCGATCGTAGCGGCCTGGTCTGGGTGGGCACCAACGATGGGATCGCCACGGTGAGCTGTCCCGATCCTAGCGAGGCCGAGCGCTGCCGCGTGAGCATACCGACGAGCGATGACGTAACCGACAACCTCACCGATGCGCTATTTGGTGGGACGGCTATTACAGCCCTGGCAGTCGACGGCGGCAACCGCAAATGGGTCGGGACCAACGGTGGGCTCTTTCTTATCGATGATGCTCGCAACAACCCCCAACTCGCAGCCTACACCGCCGAGAACAGCCCCTTGCTCTCCAACGAGGTCACGGCGCTAAGCTTCGATGGCTCGACGGGCTTACTCTGGGTCGGGACGACCAACGGATTGGTGAGTCTCCAAACCGAGAGTACCACCGGGGGCCAATTCTCGCATGCCGAAGAGATCGAGGTGTTTCCGCAGCCGGTCCGTCCGGAGTACGATGGGCCGATCACGATGAGGGGCTTCGTCGAGGATAGCAACGTCAAGATCACCGATACCCAGGGGCGACTCGTGTACGAGGTCCGCTCTACCGGCGGCACGGCCACCTGGGACGGGCGCGACTACACGGGGCGGCGAGCGACGACGGGCGTCTATTTCGTGTGGGCCACGGCGACGCGGGTGCAGACCAAGCCCGCAACGGTAGTCGCGAAGATCGCGGTGGTTCGCTGAACGGACCGTTTGCAGGGTGCTGGATTCACCCGCTCCGGGGTATGGCCTGGGTACAGACCGAGCCTTAGACTTGCTCATATGCTAAACGCTAGCCTAGAGAGTGGCATGTTTCCCTCCTTACCGAGTCACGTAGACGTGGCTGGGGCGAATCGACATCTGCACATCGCGAACGAGGCTGTCCAGCGGATTAAGTATGCTCGGTATGTAGGGTTTGGTCTTGGCGTATTGCTGTTGATCCGCGCTGGGGTACTCATGTACGGTGGGGCAAGCTACGAGGCGGGAGCCGTTGCGATACAAGGCTCGGTATGCGTAGCGCTGGCTATCGGGAGTGTACGGGTGCCACTTGTTTGCCTGGCGGCCTTGCTCGCGATCTACATCGGCGACTATTTGTACGCTGGGTTTTTCACTTGGCGCCAGTCGGGCTGGGTCATCAAAGTAGCCTTCCTGGTGATGCTCGGGCGTGGGGTCGTCTCGGCGTACCGACTGTGGCAATCGCGGAAGGCGCTACGGGCTTTGGGCGTGCCGGCTGGGCAGTTGGAGCCATTACGAAGGCTGGAGCCCGTGCCGCTGGTCACGGTGGGGTAGGGGGCGTTTGGCTGGCTGCGCCAGTGCGCCCGGTGTCGGGTTTAGCACCGAGGGCAGGAGGCGCTGCGCTTCGGCACTGAGGGCGGGGAGGCTTCCGCGCTTCTGCGCGGGGTTCTCATCAGGCTGTGCGTGGGGATTTAGCACCGAGGGCGGGGAGGCGCTGCGCTTCGGCACAGAGGGCGGGGGGCTTCCGCGCTTCTGCGCGGGGTTCCCATCAGGCTTTGCGTGGGGATTTAGCACCGAGGGCGGGGAGGCGCTGCGCTTCGGCACAGAGGGCGGGGGGGCTTCCGCGCTTCTGCGCGGGGTTCTCATCAGGCTGTGCGTGGGGATTTAGCACCGAGGGCGGGGAGGCGCTGCGCTTCGGCACAGAGGGCGGGGGGGCTTCCGCGCTTCTGCGCGGGGTTCTCATCAGGCTGTGCGTGGGGATTTAGCACCGAGGGCGGGAGGCGCTGCGCTTCGGCACCGAGGGCAGGAGGCGCTGCGCTTCGGCCTAGGCGGGGAGGGTAGGGGGCGCGTGGGGCTTGGCTGCGCCAGTGACTGAAAACTGAAAATTGAAAACTGAGAACTGAACCCCTCCTCTAGTACGCCCGCGCGAACAGTACCCGCCGCTTGCTCGCCTTCCCGCTGATCATGTCGACGCCGTCCTCCTCGGGCGCGTCGAGTGGGATGCACCGAATGGTGGCCTTGGTCTCCTCCTTGATCTGCGCCTCCGTCTCCGGGGTCCCGTCCCAGTGTGCGAGCACGAAGCCGCCCTTGCCGTCGAGCGTCTCTTGGAACGTGGCGTAGTCGTCGACTTTAGTCGTCATCTCGGCGCGGTAGGCTTTGGCGCGCTCGAAGAGGTTGATCTGGATCTCGTCGAGTAAGGTTTTGACGTAAGTCGCCACTTCCTCGCGAGGCACGCTCGTCTTCTCCTTCGTGTCGCGACGCGCCACTTCGACGACGCCCTTGTCGAGGTCGCGCTGGCCGAGGCCTAATCTGATCGGGATGCCGGTTAGCTCGTGCTCCGCGAACTTGAAGCCCGGGCGCTTGCGATCGTCCTCGTCGTAAAAAACGCGCACGCCCTCGGCCTTGAGTTCGTCCATCAACTCCTTTGCAACGGCGTCGAGCTCCGGCGAAGGCTTCGGAATAGGAACAATGACCACTTGGCGCGGAGCTAATTTGGGAGGAATCACCAAGCCTTGATCATCGGAGTGCGTCATGATGAGCCCGCCCATCAGGCGAGTGGATACACCCCAGCTCGTAGCCCAGACAAACTCCCGCTCGTTCTCCTTGTTAGCGAAAGTTACCTCGAAAGCCTTGGCGAAGTTCTGCCCGAGGAAGTGGCTCGTACCCGACTGCAGCGCCTTGCCGTCCTGCATCAGCGCCTCGATGGTGTAGGTGTCGACGGCGCCTGCGAATCGCTCGCTGGCCGTCTTGACGCCTTTGATCACGGGCATCGCCATGTACTCCTCGGCGAACTCGGCGTAGGTGTCGAGCATGCGCAAGGTCTCCTCGACGGCTTCTTCGGAAGTAGCGTGTGCCGTGTGTCCCTCCTGCCACAGGAACTCGGCCGTGCGCAGGAAGAGCCGCGTGCGCAGTTCCCAGCGCACCACGTTGCACCACTGGTTGATGAGCAGGGGCAGGTCGCGGTAGGAGTCGATCCAATCCTTGTAGGTGTTCCAGATGATCGTCTCGGAGGTCGGCCGCACGATGAGCTCCTCCTCGAGCTTGGCGCTCGGATCGACGATCACGCCGCCGCCGTTGGGGTCGTTCATGAGGCGGTGGTGCGTCACCACGGCGCACTCCTTGGCGAAGCCGTCGACGTGCTCTGCCTCGCGGCTCAGGAAGGACTTCGGGATGAAGAGCGGGAAGTAGGCGTTGACGTGCCCCGTCTCCTTAAACATGTCGTCGAGCTGGCGCTGCATCCGCTCCCAGATGCCGAAGCCGTGCGGCTTGATGACCATGCAGCCGCGCACTGCGGAGTGGTCGGCGAGGTTGGCCTTGCGGACCACGTCGTTGTACCACTGGTTGTAGTCTTCTGAGCGGGGCGTGATGACGTTGGACACGGGGGGACAATTTTTGAATTGTTGAGGGTTGAATTGTTGAAGGGCTGTGCGGGCGCCATTCTGGGGGGGGCGGCTTTCGCCAAAACGGGCCGCGAAAGTAGCCGTTTCGGTGTAGGATCGCTTTTCTGCTGGCGTTTGGCCGACTTTAATGGTACCTTAACGCTCCAAACGCGGTGTGTGAGCGACCTTTGAAGCGTCATCAGGCGTTACTGTTAGTAGCCCACCGAAATAAGCAAGCCATGAAAAACTACACTCTACAATTAGGCCTCGCGGCCGTCTTCGCCGTTGCCGGCACTCAGAGCGCTCTGGCGCAGTTCGACGACGTCTACTACGATCCGTCGATGGCACAAGAGACGAGCACCCGGACTTACGCCTCCAATGACGACTACGGGTACGACGATGACGCCGGTTACGATTCGGAATTCGTGGATGCGGGCGTGCCCGCTTACGACGACAACGCTCGCCGCAACCAGCCGATCACTTCGGACGACTACACCGGCTACGAGTACAGCTCGCGCATTCGTCGCTTCAACCAGCCCTATGCAGGCTTCGGGTACTATGACCCGGTCTACGTGGACCAGTTCTACTACGGAGGAGGCTTTAACCAGGGCTTTCAGACAGCGCTGATCTACAACTCGCCGTACAACTACAGCGCCTTCCGCGCCAATCGCTTCGGGGCGTTCAATGATCCGTTCTTCGGTAACCCTTACGCTTCGGCTCGCTTCCGCAACCGTGGCTTCAACAACGGCTTTTACGATCCTTTCTGGGACCCACGCTTCGGTGGGGCTAGCGCCTTCGGCTGGGGAGGTGGTGCCTTCGGCAACGGTTTTAACAATGGCTTCGGCGGCGGATTTGGCAACGGCTTCGGCGGCGGTGCCTTCGGCGCAGGAAGCGCTTACTACTGCCCACCGTCATGGGGTGCTAATAACGTAGCCTACAATACGCCCAACGCACTCCCTGCTCGTACTTCTACGGTAGCCGAACGCGGCAATGCCCGCAACGTCGGCACCCGTGGCGCTACCCGCCCCACCAACACCGACCGTGCGCCCGTCCCAGGTCGCACCAGTCGGACCCCCGACGACAACCAATCGCTCAACCGCCGCAGCAACGATACTTACAGCACCCCAAGCCGTAGCACCACGCCTGCTTCCCGCAGCAACGGACGCGTAGCCCCGAGCCGCGACAACAGCCGCGCCCCGGCCCCGAGCACCAACTCGCGCGGCCTAGAGCAGCGTAGCAGCCGCCCGAGCTACTCGACCCCGAGTCGTAGCTCCGAGCCCAGCCGCTCGTCATCGCGTCCTAGCTATTCGACCCCGAGCCGCAGTTCGAGCCCGAGCTACTCATCGCCGAGCCGCAGCAGCAGCCCGAGTTCTTCTGGGAGCAGCCGTGGCTCGTCCGGGAGCAGCAGCTCACGCGGCGGTGGACGCAGCCCTCGCTAGGCGGGGGATTCGTCCCATCACGCTCGGTGTGGCTTAGCTGAGCGTCAAGGTTTTAACATGTCTTAACGGGGCCGTCGGTGAACTACACCGGCGGCCCCGTTTTATTACTAAGTACCCTTCCCGATCCCAATATGCTCCTCCGCCCACTCGCGCTCGCCGCCGCCGCCCTGACTTTCGCTACGCTCACTCAGGCACAGACTCTCGACGATGCCCTGCGCTACTCCGAGAACTTCCCCCTCGGTACGGCGCGTAGTCTCGGCGTGAGTAATTCGATGTCGGCCCTCGGCGCGGACTACTCCGCGGTGTCGAGCAATCCGGCGGGGCTGGCGGCCTTCCGGCGCAACGACTTCTCCCTGACCCTTGGGAGTCTTACCACCGGGTCGAATGGATCGAGCTTAGACGGCGGGCCGACCGCAGAGAATAATGGCAACACGAGGTTCGCCTTACCACAGGCTGGGCTCGTACTGACACGCCGCCCCATCGCGAGTAAGTGGACGCAAGCTAAACTTCGGGGTCGGAGTGTCGCAGTCGAATCGCTTCGAGGAGCAGCTGAATTACCGAGGGACCAGTGCTGGGTCGATTACCGATGTGTGGCTGGATGAAGCCAATCGGTATGGCCTCGATGCGGATGGACGTCGGGCCTTCGCGAATGGCGATTTCACTTTTAATCCTCTGGCTCTCGGTGAGCTTAACGATTACAGTAGCGGACTAGCCTTCGATGCAGGTATCCTTATCCCCGGTGATGATACCGAGAATCCTCCTTTCTACAACAGTGACTACGACTTGGCTCGTGGGGATAACGTCAACGGTCCAGGTGCGCCCCTCCTCAAGTCCGGCACCGTGACGCGTAGTGGCCGCAACGCCACTATCGACCTCTCCTTCGCTGGCAACTACGATGAGAAGCTCATGATCGGTGCGACCGTTGGCCTTTCGCGCCTACAGTTCGACGGAGCGACAAACTACCGCGAGGATGATGCCGATCAACAAGTTGCCTCCTTCGAGCGCCTTTCGTACAACCAGATTTCCGACATCTCGGGTACGGGCGTGCAAGTACGCGTCGGGGCCATCTACCGCCCAGTGCAGGCACTACGCATAGGCTTGGCGTACCACAGCCCCTCGCGCATCAGTCTTACGGATTCGTACACGGCCAATCTTCAGTACATCTACCGTGACCAGCAGGGCGGGACCGTCAATGGCAACGCTCGTCCCGAGCAGCCGAGCGTCATCGAGTACAAGTTCACCACGCCGAGCCAGTACAAGGCCTCCGCGGCGCTTTTACTCGGCCAGCGAGGATTTGTGAGCACGGAGCTGACGTACATCAACTTCGCCGGTGGGAGCTTCGACTATGACTTCGGGGGCAGCGACAATTCGCGTACAGTGAACGTCGACATTGACCGAAGTTTCAAGGGAGCCATTCAGGCCCGCGTAGGTGGAGAGCTCAACGTGAAGCCTTTCCAAGTGCGGGCGGGATTTCAGTACATCGGAGCGCCGATAGACAATGAGGATGCCGTGCTGGGGGCTACTGCAGGGGTAGGCTTTCGCCAAAACAGGTTGGGTCTCGATCTCGGTTACCAGTTGTTGTTGCGTCCCGACCGCACCTTCGTGCCGTACAACATTGAGCCACTCAACTTCCCGCAGAATAGCGTTATTTACACGCCGACCAGTCACACCGTAGCCCTCACGCTGGGGTGGAAGCTGGTGTCGCTCGACTAGATGGCGGTGCGCTCGGGTTTTGGTGCTTCCGGAATACATGTAGATTTCCGCTCATGTTTGGCGCGGGTTTTGCCGCGAACTGGTGAGAGGTCCAGCTCGCAAGCCCCCCGCTATGTCCACCAAGTCCTTCCGCCTATCTGTTCTTATCCTAACCGCACTGTGGTTGATGGGCGCTGTTTTGGCGAAAGCCCAAACCCCCGTGGACTCGGCCCTCATCGAGCGCACGATCGTGGAGGCGAAGTGGCGGTACGTATACACGCTGCACGTCGGGTCGAACACCATCATCCACGAGGCCGGCAACGAGTACGACTTTTTCCTTTACTTCCGCTACGACTACACGGCGGAGGAGTTTCTCAACGGTCGCTACGAGCGCAAGGTCTGGGCTCTGGCCGGCGACCAGCTCTTCTACCCTTTCCGCAACGTCAACCTCTTCCGTGTGCGGCAGGCCAGCCAGGAGGGCCTTGCGCTGGAGTTTACGCAGCCCAACAGCAAGGGTAACTACCAGTACCACTTCGTGCGCGTGAGCGACGACGACGCGCCGTTTATTAAGCCGATCAACCAGTTGCCGACCGCCCTCGTCGAGGGGCTGAGCACCAGCAAGCGCCAGCGTCGACGCAGTGCCAACGACCACGTGACGGGCGTGAAGAAGGATCGGCGGTGGTGGCCTTTCGGCAAAACGAAACGCAAGCGCGGCGACGACTCCGACGACGACGAGCCGAGCGAGCGCGAGCAACGCCTCGCCGAGCGGGAGCGCGAACGTGAGGAGCGACAGGAAGCCCGGCGCTTCAGTAAGGACGGCGAACAGGCCACCGACATGATGATCGAAATGACGGGTGGGGGCTATTTCGGTGGCATCGACCCGGTGATGCGCGACCATACCGTGATCAAGCCTGGGGGGCACATGGTGAAAGAGTTCAAGACCGTCAACTCGGACTTGCGCCGCACCTCAGTCGACATCGACGTGGAGGAGTACAATCGCCTCGCGGCGTTCATCAAGGACCAAGGCTTCTTCGACCTCGACCGCAGCTACGAGTGCCGCACGGAGATGTGCCAGATGCGCATGCGGACGAAGCCGACGCCCGTGCCCTTGCGCATCGCGATCGGGAGCGGCAACGACCGCAAAGTGGTCAACATCGCGATCTTCGGTCCAGACGAGCGCGGGGTGCAATACGTCGACTACCCGAAGGGGTTAGAGGAGGTGATCCAGGCGGTGTTGAAGGTGAGCAACGGCGCGACGTACTCGATGGCGAAGTAAGGGCAGGGCGCTGGATGCGGCCGACGAGACGAACGAAGAGCCGTGTTTGCCTGGCTCTGCCAGGTGCCGTGAGCGATAGTACAGCCCGCCTGATTGGCTGTGGACCTGGCAGAGCCAGGCAAACACGGCTCGGGCACCGGCTCGGCCCGCCGCTCCGCATCACCGACTCCGCCCCGAGCGCAGCTGCGGGAAGTCATCGAAGATGATGTACACCGGCGCGTGGTCCGAGATCTGTCCGGCGCGCTCTAAATCGTTGCCCATATACGCGACCAGATCGCAGATGCCGCGCTCCAAGATTTGTACCTGGTGGGCCGGAACGATGATATTGTCGCTCTCCTGGGCGTAGTACTCGTCGCCACTTTCGGGGGGCTTGCGTTTGAGAGTGGTGCGCTGCCCGGAGAGTGCGAGTTGGAAGTGGCGCTTTTTCCAAGGATTGAAGACGGTGTGGTGGCTCACGACATTGAAGTCACCGAGCACGAAGAGCGGCTGGTCGGCGTAGGTGTCCATGAGGGTTTTGAGCTGCGCAATCTCCTGCTCGGGCTGTTTGTCGTGTGGGCGGGCGTGGAAGTTGGCCACGCGAAAGCGCTTGCGGTCCCACTCGAACTCGGCCAGGTAGGGCTCGCGCTCGATGGTTTTGGCGAAAGCCGACAACAGTCTAGGACGCCCGACGAGCTTGACCTTAGA
This sequence comes from Lewinellaceae bacterium, assembly GCA_963837005.1. Taxonomy (GTDB): domain Bacteria; phylum Bacteroidota; class Bacteroidia; order Chitinophagales; family Saprospiraceae; genus CALDTK01. The sequence continues at coordinate 306,000 of CAWIMC010000013.1, read as the reverse complement.
CGTGCGCCAGATGAAGGCGTAGCGCTCGGAGATGTGTGCGCTCGAACTCGCCGTGGGCTCGCTGACGCGGTAGTCGAAGTCGGCCCCCGAACGGTCGAGCACCGCCACCAGACGCGCGACGGCCTTCGCACCCGCCGGATCTTTAGCGACGACCTCCTGAATGGCGATCACGTCGTAGTCCCGCATGACCCGGGCCATGAGCTGAATCTCCGCGTCGTCCTTACTGCCGCCGAGATCGCGGATATTCCAGGAGAGGAGTTTGACATGATCGCCCTGCGCACAGACCGTCAGGCTGAAGAGAAGCAGCCAGGCGGCCAAGAGCTTACGCATAGTGCGCCTTTAACGGCCAGAAGGAAGGAATGGTGCGGACGGAAGTCCAGCCGTCCCGAGTCGTCCTCCCCTATGCATATCCACCTTTCCTCGCATCTTAGACGCAAAGCACGACCCCACTATGACCACCCGTTTGCTCGCCCTGCTCTTTATCCTTTGCTGCTCGACCGTTTTGGCGCAAGCCCAAATCAACAGCCCCGCCTCCCGCATCTCCGAGGTAACCGTCTACCGCCAGGGTGCCCTCGTGAAGCGGACCGGCAAGCTCACCGTCACGGCCGGAGATCAAGAGACCTCCTTCGCGGGCCTCGAGCAAAGCATCCGCCCCGGTAGCGTTCAACTAGCCGTCGGGCAGGGCGTCAACACGTTCTCCCTAGACGTCACCAACGACCCGAGCCGCGCCCCCGAGGAGCCGGATAGCCTTCTCACCCTACGCGATCAACTCCTCGCCCTCAACGACAGCCTCGCCGTGCTTGCCGCCCAGCGCGCCGGCCTCACCGAAGAACTTGCCGTGCTGGCCGCAAATCGAGACATCACCGGTGAGCAAGCCTCCCCCGCCAATGCCGCCACTGCCGTCCGCGACGCCGCTCGCCTCTACCGTGAGCTAACCACCGAGGCCCAGATTGCGCTCGCCCGCCTCCTGCCCCGCGAGCGAGACTTACAAAAACGCCAGCAGCAACTTCAGCAACGCGTCAACGCCATCCGCCCGCAGCCCCGCGGCAACGTCGGTCGCATCACTGCCAAACTCATCGCTGAGCGCGCTGGCACCTACGACTACGAGCTGAGCTATATCGTCAACAACGCCAGCTGGACGCCCGACTACGACCTCTACGTGCAGGCCGAACAAGACACGCGGGCTAGGCTCACGCTGAGTGGAAACCTCCAACAGTACACCGGCGTCGACTGGGAGAATGTTCGCTTGACGCTGAGCACGAGTGACATCAATTCGAGGCTCGCGCCGCCAGAGTTGTCGCCGCTGTACCTCGGGCGGGAGGTCAACCTCGCCTTTCAGATGGCAGGTAACTCCGCTGGCTACGCCAAGCGCGCCGCGCCACGCCCAGAGGCCGACGCGATGGAAGACGCTGAAATGGTCATAGACGGAGTGCCCCTTTACGCTCCCGCCGCTACCTACGCCACCTCCACTAACTCGGCTGCGGCCCGCCTCTATGCCATCGACCGGCCCTTCTCCCTACCTGCCAACGGTCGCCCTTCTGCGGTGCGCCTCACCTCTCACGAGTTGCCCCTTGCGCTTCGTTACCATGTCGTGCCCAAGCGCGAGACGGTCGCCTACCTCGAGGGCGTCGTCACGGGCTGGGATACGCTCAACCTACTCGGCGCCAACGTCCGTCTCCACCTCGACGACCGCTACCTCGGGGACACCTACCTCGACCCGGCCCAAAATTCCGATACTCTCAGCGTTGGCCTCGGCCCCGACCCGCGGCTCGTCGTGGAGCGCAAGCCCCTCGGCAAGGGCTCCGACACGAAGCTGATCCGCAACCGCAAGGAGTACGACCTCGGCTACAGCATTACGCTTCGCAACACGCGCAATGTGCCCGTCAGCGTCCTGCTCGAAGATCAGATCCCCGTGTCTCAGCGCGAGGAGATCGAGGTCACCCTCAAGTCCGTCGAGAGCAACGGCAGGCTCGACTCGACGACGGGTAAGATCGTCTGGCAGCTTTCGCTAAAACCCGCTACCCGCGAGCAGATCGCCGTGCGCTACGAGGTCGTGGCTCCAAAGGAGGTGGTGGTGAATTTTGAGTAGGGGTGGGGCCGTGAGTAGGGCAGCCTTTGCGGTGCCTTTGTGGGGTTTTGGCGAAAGCTAGGATTTCATGTAGCCCTACAAAGCCAAGACCGTAGCGTCGTCGGCTACTGCACCACCATGCGCTGCGTGCCCTCCGTTCCGTCGGCCTCCGTCAAACGCACCAGGTACGTACCACTCGGTAGTCCAGCCGTCGGGACGGGCACTGCTGTCCCGGCGAAAAGCTCGATCGCGCTGGAGCGCACGCGCCGCCCGAGCGGGTCGAATACCTCTACCTGCGCCGGGCCGCTAGCCGCATCGCTACGGAGGAGGCACTCCTGGGAGAGACCCACAGGATTGGGGAAGAGCGTGAAGCGGGGGGCGGTCGAAATATTGTCATGCGTACCCACAGTACCGTTGCGCACGGCCAGCTCGGCGCGGGCGGCTTTGGTCTCGTCGTTACCAGCCGAGTCACGGGCGGTGATATAAAACTCGTAGCTCACATCGCGATTGAGGATTAGCTCGGAAGTGCCGCCGGACAGCAGCGGGTAGACCGCCATTGACCATTCCTCGCCCACGCGGCGGCTATGCAGGTAGACCGTCTCGACACCACTGCCACCGTCGCTGGCCGTGTAGGAGATCAGGACAGTAGAGTCGTTGACGCTCGTCACGTTAGGGGAGAGTCGCGAGACCGGGGCCGTTTCGTCGATCACGTTGCTCCACACGTTAGTGGCGATCGGGTCGTTGTCGTCGAAGTAGATCAGGGCCTGCGCACTAATACTGTCGCCGGAGGTGACACTCGGCAGCAAGCGCGTCGTGAAGAAGACCCCACCCTCACCCTCGGGCGCCAGCAAATTTGGTGGCAGAAAACCATCGTCTACCCCTTGCGGCAGGTCCATCGTCACTGGATTGAGCGAGGTAAACTGCCATTCGAAAGCCCCCGAGATGGTATCGAGTTTTGCGGAAGCGCGCACGATCAAATCTTGCCCCGGCCGCAGATCTATATCTTGGAAGAACTCCGTTCGGTCGCCTTCCATGATATATGTTTTACCGCCGAAAATGACATCCCCGAGCGTGGTGCGGGAGAGGTCGAATTTTTTCGGATCGAGCATCGCGGTGACGCGCACGATCTGCGCGGTGGCCTCGGCCGTGTCCACGTTCTCGAAAGTGATGTTGTAGCCCAGCGGCTCGTCGCGCCGTATGTACTGTTGGGCACCCGTACCTCCCTCGCCGTAGATGGCGTTGGGGTCTAGGGAGACGACCGAACTGATCGACTTGGAATTGATTTCCTTGGGCTCAGTAGAGCAGGCGTCGGCGGGGTCGAGGCCGATGCCGTCCTTAATCGGATCCTTGACTAGGTTAAGCCCACGGTTGGTCGAGAGCACTTTGATGGCGTCGAGGTAGGCTTCCCGCCGCGCCTCGTCTGCAAATTCGCCAAGACCGTCCAACTCCCGCTTGAGGTATTCCAACTTACGTAGGTCCTTGGCGTATGACTTCTTTAGTCGCCCTTTGCTGTTCGTGATGAGCGCACTCTCCGTTTGCCCAATCTTGCGCGCCGTCTTGGCGAGTTGTTTGCGTCCACGCTTGACGGCGTCCTGGTTGTTTTTTAAGTTCTTGCCTGCTGGAATTTTAGACCCTGCAAACTCGAACCCCGCATCGAAAAACCAATTCTTATATGCCTCTGAATCTGCGTCATTGTTCCCGTAGACAGCATCCGCGATCTCTGTGCCGATGATCTGCGTCGCAATGTCCCAATAGCCGACCACCTTTCCGAGTGTCTTGAAGGCCGGCACAGGCGTTACCGCGAGCACGGCCGATAGGTCGAGAGCCCCCTGCTTAATGCCATCGAGTTGCTTGCCCGTCATCGGATTGTCGCGGAAGGTCTCTGGCCAAGCGTAGGTCACCACGTCCAGCTGCTGGTTGACCGGACTCCTGATTTGGAACGGAAGTTTGGTGGTGTTTTGCCCGAGCACCAGGGGTACGTAGAGCATGTACAGTTCCCCGACCAGCGGACGCTCGTAAAGCGTATCTATCTCGATCCACTTCTGCTCTCCGTAAGCCTCGTCGAGGGCGTCGAGGTCTACCCAGACGGTGTCGATGTCGGGGTCGAAGCTGCCACCGAAGTACTCCTCATTGAAGTCATCGCGATTGATTTCCAAGCGGTCCCACTCCGCGCCTTTGATGGTAAACACGCCTTTTCGGCGGGCCATGTAGTCGCCGAGGTTTGTTTCGACGCCTTTCGGCAAAACCACGCCCACCATCACGCCATTCGCCACGCGCGCCCTATCGTTCGTGATGTTGAGCGTGAAGTCGGTCCAGCGGTTGGTCCTGATGCGACTCGGCCCAACGGCCTCTACTTTGATATCGAAGCCTGGTGCACCCGTTACGATCTCGAAGCCGCCAGGAAAATCGAAAGCCAAGCCCGAAGCGAGTTTTACCGTAAGGTCGTAAATGCCCTCCACCGCCTCGTCGAAAGCAAAAAATACGGTCAACTCACCGGGCTCAGGGACGTATTGCTGCGTCGGCCGCAAGGTTAGCCCACCGCGCCTCAGGGTTACCTCTGTAGCATCAGAAAAGCCGCCGCCGAAGATGCGCAAATTAAAACTGCCGTAAGGCAGCGCCATCTCCGCGACGCGCGGTTGGAAGGATTCTATGCCCTCCACCACCACTCGCTCTGTACGCTCCGCCACCAGCCTGCAGGTCGTGTTCTCAGCCTTTAATGCAATATCGAACACCCCTATGGGGAAGGATCGCGTTGGGAAGCGCAGCGTGCTCGTTGTGCCGTCACCGAGGTTCCAGCTGATCTTGTCGGCCTTGAGCTCATTGGCCGCAAATGCGAATTGATTACCGAAGCGAGAAATGCTAATAGCCGCCACCGGCTGCTCGTCCCGCAAAGATGCCTGCGCCCGGTAGGCGATACACCCGGCCGACTGCGTGATGCGCAAGATCAGCTTTCCCTTCGGCAGGCAGCGCAGGTCTACGATGTGGTTGGAGATCCCGCGCCGCAGGTCGAAGACATTGGCCGTGCCCCGCACCGCCGCACCAGTGGAATCGAGTACGGCGACAAAGAAGTCGGGGAACTCGTTGCGGTTCTCGTTTTCGAGCTCGAGCTGTAGGCGAAGACTTACGCTACCGGGATTCGTGAAGCTGTAGTAATCCGCAAGGTCGGTCGTGGCATCGAGCGCGAATCCGATCTGCCCCTCGAGCGTCCGCGGGAAGGTGATGGGCGTAGCCGTGGCCGCGGTCTCGTTGCCCGGACCGTCATCGGCGAACACCGGCGGCGTCTCCTCGTAGCGCAGGCGGTAGTCGAAGCTGCCCACGGACTGCGAGAGTCTGATGAAGATCGTGTCCCCAGGCGCGCGGCAGTTGAGGACGAAGCTGTCCAAGCGACTCCCGTCCTGTGGTACATCAAAAATCTGAATGCTGCCAACGGAAGAGACCCTATTCGCACGGAAGACGGTCGCGAAAAGATCCGCATTGCCAGCGCCGCTCGTGGCGCGACCTTCCATAAAGAGCGTCATGCGTCCGCCTTTCGGCAAAACCAGGCGGTACCAGTCTTGTAAGTCGGTGGTGGCGTCGAGGGTGTAGCCGAGTTGACCAACGGTGGCCTGGCCCGCCACCAGGGCGGTAGATTGCCCCACCACATCATTCGGCTCCCGGTCAATCGGTAGCGTCGGCGCGACGGTCGTCTACACCAACTTGTAGTCGAAACTCCCCACAGATTGCGTGAGCAGCACGTAGATCGTGTCCCCTGGCGCCCGGCCAAAAATCTGAAATTGCCGCTTTCATTCGAGCCCTGCGGGACGTCGTAAAGCTGAATGCTGCCGATGGAAGAGACCCTGTTCGCTCGGAAGACGGTCGCGAAAATATCCGCATTGCCTGCACCGCTCGTAGCCGTCCCCTCCAGCGAGAGTTCGAAAGATCCACCTGCCGGCAAAACCACGCGGTACCAATCCTGCAAGTCGGTGGTGGCGTCGAGGGTGTAGCCGAGCTGGCCAATAGCTTCGACGCCTGGCGCGAGGATCAGCGCACTCGCAGCCACATCATTCGGCTCCTTATCGATGGGTAGCGTCGGCGCGACCGTCTCGTAGACCAATCTGTAGTCGAAACTCCCGACAGATTGCGTGAGCCGTACGTAGATCGTGTCCCCAGGTGCCCGTCCAAAAATCTGAAATGTGCCGCTTTCATTCGAGCCCTGCGGGACATCAAAAAGCTGAATGGTGCCGATGGAAGAGACGCTATTGGCGCGGAAGACGGTCGCGAAAATATCCGCATTGCCTGCGCCGCTCGTGGCGGTCCCCTCCAGCGAGAGTTCGAAAGACCCGCCTGCCGGCAGAACCACGCGATACCAGTCCTGCAAATCGGTGACGTTGTTGAGCGTATAGCCCAGCTGCCCTTCCACCGCTCGCCCCGCCAGCAGCGGGAGGGCCGTGGCGGCCGTGTTGTTAGGCTCGCGCTCCCCGGTGATGGTCGGCGGCTCAGAGGTGAAGCGCAGGCCATAGTCGAAGCTCCCTACCGACTGCGACACCCGGACGAAAATTGTATCCCCTGGGGCGCGTCCAAAAATCCTAAACGTCCCCGCCGCTGAGCTGCCCTGCGGCACATCAAATTGATTGATGGTGCCAAGCGAGCTCACTGCATTAGCGCGGTAAACGGTGACGAAAATATCGCCGTTGCCCGCGCCACTCGTCGCGAGTCCCGTGAGTGACAGTTCAAAAGAGCCGCCTTCCGGCAAAACCGTCCGGTACCAGTCGTTTAGATCCGTGGTGGCGTTGCGCGTGTAGCCGATCTGCCCTTGTGCCAGTACCCCTTTTACAAGCGGTAGCGCCTGAGCCGCGACATCATTGGGCTCCGCCTCCGATGGGATCGACGGGGTTTGGTTGGCGTAGTGCAGCTTATAGTTAAAGCCGCCCACCGACTGCGACATCCGTACGAAAATCGTATCTCTCGCGGCCCGCCCGAAGATGCGGAAGGTGTCGCGGCGCGTCTCGCCCACGGGCACGTCGAAAATGTTGATTGTCCCAATCGAACTCACCGCATTCGCCCGATAGATTGTCGTAAACACATCCGCATTGCCGGCACCACCCGTGGCCGTCGCCTCCATCGCCAACTCGAAAGAGCCACCCTGCGGCAAGATGACGCGGTACCAATCATTGAGATCCGCCCCGCCGGCAATCGTGCCCGAGAGTGTATTGGCCACCGGCAGCACATTCGCCTGCGCAGCCGCATCATTGGGTTCCGTCTCTACGGCTTGCGCCAAAACGGGCGACGGCAGCGCGAACGACAGCAGGATAAAGGACAGCAGGACGCTGGCTATACGCACTTCGCGTAGGGATCGGGACATAGGTGTGGTGTTCTCAAGTTTTGGCGAAAGCCGCCCTTATCCCTAGCTACCGAAAAAACAACAGCGATCGGTCCACAGGACGACATCTACTCTCCTGATCCTGTCTACCTTAGACCCGGAGTCCGATAGAGGGTTGTCCTCCCTCCCTAAGCTCTCCTCCGACACCATCCTGCATGTCCTTCCACACCGACCCTATCTCAGCACTCATCGAGCAGGCGCGTGCCGGGGACGGCGCTTCGTTCGAGGCGCTCGTCGAGGACCTCTACCGGGAGTTGCGCACCATTGCCCACGGCCAGCGCCGCCGGCTGCGCGCCTCGGACACGATGCACACCACGGCGCTCGTCCACGAGGCCTACCTCAAACTTCACCCCGGTGAGGGAATGCCGCCCCGCACTTTCGTAGACCGCGGCCATTTCTTCCGTGTTGCCTCACGCGTCATGCACGACGTATTAATCGACTACGCACGCGCTGCCCACGCACAGAAGCGCGGCGGCGATACGCAGGACCTACCCCTGTCGCAGTTCGGGGACCGCCTGCCCGCCGCAGGCCTCGACCTGGCCACCGTCATCAGCGTCGACGACGGGATGCGGCAACTGCGCACCTTCGACGCCGAAGCGGCCCAGGTGGTGCAGTTGCGCTACTTCGGCGGCCTGACCAATGAGGAGACTGCCGAGGCCATGTCCCTTTCTACATCCACCGTCAAGCGTCGCTGGCTCAGCGCCCGCGCCTACCTCCTCGCGCTGTTCGCCGAGCGCCCGACACCTGCCCTCATTCCCCATCTGTGAAACACTGGAGCGCCGTGCGGGAGTTGGTCGCCGATGCCCTCGAGCGCCCCGCAGCTACTCGCGCGGCCTTCCTCGATACCGCCGGAGCTCACCTCTCGCACGACGCCCTCCGAGAAGCCCATCGGCTCGTGAACGCCGCCACCGATGCCGACGACGAATTGCTGACGCCCCTCGCCATATCGCTTGCCGGCGAGATTGCCGCCGAGAGCGGGACGGCATCCCTCCCGACACACTTCGGCCCGTGGCGCACGCTTGGGCTCCTCGGCGAGGGCGGCATGGGGACGGTCTTCCTCGCCGAGCGTGCCGACGGGGCCTTTGAGCGCAAAGTAGCGCTTAAGCTCGTGCGCGCCTCGCAACAACTCGGCCAGCACGAAGTAGCCGCCATTGCAAGGCTCGAGCACCCCGGAATCGCACGCCTCTACGACGCCGGCCAGGTAGACCTCGGCTCCGATGACACCTCCGGCGGCGGCCAGCACTGGTACTTCGTGATGGAGTTGATCGACGGACGTCCATTCGGTCCCGCCCTCGCCAAGGCGCCACTGCATGACCGCCTTTCTGCCGCTCGTCAACTCTGTGCCGCGGTGGCCTTCGGGCATGCGGCAGGTGTCGTACACGGCGATTTGAAAGACAGTAACGTCCTCGTCGACGAGGATGACCAGCCCCATATTATCGATTTTGGCGTAGCCCAGTTGCTCGACGAACCCGCGCCAGCGCTAAGCCTTTCGACGAAAGCAGATACTCGCGCACTCAGGCAACTACTGGCGCAGGTTTTCCCGGAAACGGGGCACGACCCTGGCCTTACCGCCATCTTCAGTGCAGACCATTTTAAAGGCCAAATCCAGACCCACGCAACCGCAGCAGCCCTCTCTGCCGATCTGGCGCGGTGGGCGTCCGGGCACTCCCCACTCGTATTGCAGGGGGCGTACGGATACCGACTCCGACGCTGGGCCTTGCGGTCGAGGTGGTGGCTGCTCGCTGCTGTATTAGCCCTCGTGGTCGGTGGGTTCGCCTTTCGGCAAAACCAGCACGCCGCCGCCGCGCAAGCCGTCTCGACGGAGCGGACGGCAGCCCTTTCGGCGGCGGCCCGCTCACTCATTGGCGGGGTCCATGATGCCCTCAACGGTTTGCAGGGCAATGCCGCCGCCCGGGAGCGGGTCGTCGCGGAGGCGATTGGGATGCTCGACGGCGTCCCGGCCGAGTCGCTCGATCCAGCCACAACCTTGCTACTCGCCGAAGGCTACTACAAGCTGGGCTATGTGCAGGGCGTCCAGGGCAGTGCATCACTCGGGCGACTCGGTGACGCCAAGGCGAGTTTTGCGAGTGGCCTCGCCGTCCTCGATCGGATGCCTACTGCGGCTGCCGGTCTGCCGGATAGCTTACAGCTCACGCACGCCCGAGTTCGGGGGCGACTTACCGAAAAGCTCGGGGCAGCCACCGCGCACGCTGGAGAAGTGGCGGCGGGACTGGCCATCGTCGACAGTGCCACGGCCATCTTTCGGGAGGCCACGCTGCGGTGGCCGGCGTCCGGCACGATGGCCACGCTGCTCGGCGGCGCGCTCATCAATCGGGGCGACTTCCGCGGGCATCCCTACTTCCCGAACGTCGGCGACGCCGCGGGCGCGATCGCAGACTATAACGAGGCCGAGCGTGTGCTCATGGCTATTCCTGCGCCACAGCGCGAACTGTATACCGAGCGCCTGCAGGCCCTCACCTACGAGCGCCAGAGCGCCATGCACCGCCAGGTCGAGGATTGGACCGCCGCCGAAGCCGCTATCCGCAAGGCAATCGTCTTTCAAGAGGCGACCCTCGAACGTGGCCTCGCCAACCGGGCCGCCTACCGCGATCTGTTCATCGCGCGCGAGCAACTCGGGACGGTCTTCCTGCAAGCCGGTCGTTATGCGGAGGCCCTACCCTACCTCGAGATGTCCAACGCCTACTTCCGCGAACGCATCGCGGCCGATGTCACGGACCAGAGTGCCAAAGAGGACCTAGCGCACGACCTCCACCACTTCGGAGACCTCTACGCGGGGATGAAGCCGAGCGACCTAGCTAAGGCACGCGCCAGCTACCGAGAGGCCGCGGCGCTGTTCCGCGAGGTGATCGCCGTAGACGAGTCGGCCACAAAGCCACGGGCCGTGCTTGAAACCATCGAGGGAAAACTGAGCGCCTTGGAGGGGCTGGAATGAGGGCAGGAGATCCCCGCGCCACGCTGCGCCGTCTCGGGAGGACAGGCTAGGGGTGCACGTAAAGCGCTGGCCAACTCTAGAATGCCGAGTAGAGTAGGAGGGGTGCTGAGTCCTTTGTCCATCGTCCTTCATGCTTCCTCAGCCAACGGTCCGGCTATACGACGTGACGACGTTTAGGAGGCATGAACGTATAGCTTTTGTTCGCTGCTGGCTTCTTTTATTTTTTGAATCTTTCGATTATTTATTTTGATTTTTTTGACAATCGTTTTTGCACTTACCAATATCAGATAGTCTTTCATAGGTTCTTACTACTTACTCGGACTATATCATTATGTCATCTTCGCTCATCTCTGCGTAAAGATTAAACAATTATTCATATTTGTCTTTATTTATTTCTTGAATAGTTGAAAATATTTTTCAAAGTCTAAATCAAATCAAGTATTCCACATAATCCTGCACATGTGATTATTATCCAAGAAATCCAATCCTTAAATTCGTTTTTTTTATGCTTCAAGAAAAGCACATGAAGGAAAAAATGAATAATGAGGAAAATATCAAAATAATGCATAAACTTTTCATTTTCCATTTTCACTTCATGGATAATCCAATAAAACAAAGGGACATGGGCAAACAGAAAAATTGTAAATCCTTTTTTATCGTCTAAAAACGAAAGACCTGGGAATATTCTCCATTCTTTACACCTGATGGCATCCATTTCATGAAGTAAAATGAATGCTAAACCCAATAAAAAAAAGTCGATTTCCATTTTTATGCTGTTACTTATTTTTCTTTTTTTGCTTGCAGCGAACGTTAGGCTACGCGCTCGTGCCCGGCGACTAGCCGGCGTGGGCGTGTAGGCGGTGTTAGCGGCTCACGGTTAGTCGACGAGTTTATACTTGTAGTTGAAATAGTTTGTTTCGCTTGGATCTACCTTTTCAATAAGCCCTTCCGTGCGTAATTTTCGAATAGCCTTTTTTACTTTATTAACGTCATCCTCCCCGCTAATAGCACGAACATCTCCATTGCTTATATGAGCGCCTGGGTTATCACGGAGGTACCGTAGAATTACTTCCCGTAGTGACTGCACCCTTTTGTGCTTCAATACGACTTTAACCGAATTTTCCATTTCAATAATCTCGGGGTCTACTAAATTGAGTTTCTTCATCTCATTTCTGGCAGTGTCAAGGCCTTCGCCAATGTTGTGGTTTACCGGGTCTGGTAGATTGTGAAGCATCCGAACTAGATTAGGATTACGAGCAAATCGTTCTTCGTATATGTTCTTTATATTGATGTACCCCGGCAGCTTTCCTGGGCTAACTATCTCTACTCTATTATCATATATTCTCACATGAATATCATCACTTATACTATAATCTCTATGTATTACTGCATTCACTAGTATTTCATGTATAGCTATCGCCGGGTAGCTAATACTCTTCGACTTACCATTTATAACCACAGTAGCATCAGCTAATAGGCGGTTTACTTCCTTTATGCCATTGTGTATTTGACTCTCAATCGGTCCATTTATCGTGGTAGGCTTCTCTTTTAGCTTGTCTCTATTATATTCTGTGTCGCTAGTAAGCAACCTATACACCCTTAAGGAACAATTAGACCCGATTTCCGCAGCAGGGTCTTCGTCAAAAAGTAGGGCACATCCTACATTTGGGACTACCTCGCTATCAACTTTAGCCAGTAGTTTTTGCTTGCGTAAAAATACGAATGTATCTAGCTTTGTTCCAACCCTTTCTTTATAGTTGAGCACATTGTCGCTTCCGATATAGTCATCCACCTCAGCATTCTTTATTGGAATCTGCTCATATTTGTAAAACCCCTTGCTGTAAGCCAATTGAGCAATACGGTCGCCTTTTATTTTAGTTTTTCTTGCGTTTACTCGGATGTAGCACTCGCCATTAGCGCAGTAGTGAACAGAGGGGCTCTTCGGGACTACAATATGCAGTACAAGACCTTTGGTTCCAAAGTCAATAAACTCGAGGTCCATGCTTTCAACGGACGGTGTTGTGTTCTCCAGTAGGTGGTGAATAATCTCATTGGCCTCTTCTTCATTCTCGAATCCTATAAGGCGTTCCCCACTAACCTTTTCGTCCTCCACACCAATATATAGGTCTCCTCCATCAGAGTTTGCAAAAGCTACGAAAGTTTCTTGTAATTTACTAGGCGCGATCCTTTTGCTCTTAGCATCGTTGAAGTGATCTTCACTTATCGCCTTAACCAGAGCTTCTTCGCCGTCAAAGGCGCTTCTCTTATCGAACATGACTTATCTTTTTTAATTGCTAATAGCCGCTAACGGTCCGGCTATACGACGTGACGACGTTTAGGAGGCATGAACGTATAGCTTTTGTTCGCTGCTGGCTTCTTTTATTTTTTGAATCTTTCGATTATTTATTTTGATTTTTTTGACAATCGTTTTTGCACTTACCAATATCAGATAGTCTTTCATAGGTTCTTACTACTTACTCGGACTATATCATTATGTCATCTTCGCTCATCTCTGCGTAAAGATTAAACAATTATTCATATTTGTCTTTATTTATTTCTTGAATAGTTGAAAATATTTTTCAAAGTCTAAATCAAATCAAGTATTCCACATAATCCTGCACATGTGATTATTATCCAAGAAATCCAATCCTTAAATTCGTTTTTTTTATGCTTCAAGAAAAGCACATGAAGGAAAAAATGAATAATGAGGAAAATATCAAAATAATGCATAAACTTTTCATTTTCCATTTTCACTTCATGGATAATCCAATAAAACAAAGGGACATGGGCAAACAGAAAAATTGTAAATCCTTTTTTATCGTCTAAAAACGAAAGACCTGGGAATATTCTCCATTCTTTACACCTGATGGCATCCATTTCATGAAGTAAAATGAATGCTAAACCCAATAAAAAAAAGTCGATTTCCATTTTTATGCTGTTACTTATTTTTCTTTTTTTGCTTGCAGCGAACTACGGGATATCGACCACCGTGACCGATATCCATATATATCCACCACCCCTCTCAACCCCCCTCCGGACTCAGGGCCAAGCTACACCGGCCATCCCAGTCCCGCAAGCCCCCACCGTGGATAAACGAAATACACAGTACCTATATCCCTACAGCCCCGCCAGCGGATCGTATAGTCCCGCAAACCGATTGCTCAAGATGTGCAGGTAGATCTGTGTCGTCTGGATGCTGGCGTGACCCAGGAGATCCTTCACCACGTGCAACAGCGTGAATTGGGGTAGGGCCCCCAATGCACGCTGTTGCACGTTCGACTTGGTGGGTGGCGAACGAGTGCTGTAGACCGTGCACCGTCATGTGGGCCGGCAACCCGCTCGCCTCCTTGGCATCAACGAAGAGGTGCTGGATCGACGAAATCGGACGCGTGAGCGTCGATGGCTAAAAGCGATACTACATCGCGATGGAGTATATTGATGGGCTAGTTTTCTGCACGGAGCTCAGGGACAAGATTATTGCCGAGAACTACGAATGCTTCGACGGGCTACTAGCTAGCGTTCGGTAGGCACACAAAGCCGCCATCGTCCACGGCGATCTGAATAGCAACAACGTGCTGGTAGCCTGTGCAGAGGTCAACTCCCGCAGTTACGTGGCCGGACTCGCCGCGGTAGCCTCCGGCGAGCAAGCATTCGTCCGCGCTTATCAGGGGAGTCTTACGCCTGTGGTACGGGTAATCAGCCCGGAGAAGTCGAGCGTTTGGCCAAACCTAGTGGCCAACGGCGGGCACGTGCGGATCAGCGGTGGCGTCGAGGGTAGTCGCTACACCATTACCGATCCTGTCGGTAAAAGCCACGGCTTCGTGCGAATAGTGTCTGGCGCGATTGCTCTTCCTGCGCTCGACGCGGGCCTGTACTTTCTCCGCGCTACCGAAGGACTCGAGCAGCCGACCGTTACGGTCGTGGTTCAGTAGCGATAGGCATCATCGGCTGTACCCGTCGGGTGAATACCAACTCGACACCTTTAGACATAGTTATAGTACAATGCTCCCATAATTTTCACCTACATTCGCTTGACCATCGACAAGATATGACCGATACCAATCTTCAGAGAGGAGACTATTTGACCATTCTGGAGAAACTAGATTGGACGACGAGTTTCGAGGAGGTAAAATCTCTTCTCAAACCTGCGATTGAAGTGTGCCAAAGCACTGCCACAGGCGACCTTGCGACAGGTTGTTCCAAGTTTGGCGGAAGGCCAGATTTACCCGTTGACCGAGTGTGGCCTACCTATGAAGGAAAGCCGATGATCTTTCTAGCGCAAATTAATCTCGTTGAAATCCGCAATATCGATGTCGAAGACCTTCTGCCCGACGGGGGAATGATCTATTTCTTTATTTACTTTGAAGATCCGGAAAGTAATCGTGGTGCGGAGTATTCTTTTTTGTTCGACAGGGATGCGTGCGAGGTAATTTACTCACAAAACCAAAATATAATTAAAGCCGAGTTTCCCGATAACCTAACTCCCGAATATCATTTCAAATCCTCGCGCATTGAGTTTCTGCCCCTGATCACCTTTCCTTCCAACGAAACGCTAGACACACAATCCTTACCCGAGGAAGACCGAGAAAATGCCTGCGCGTTTTACGATACTTTCGGGGATCATGGGAAAGAACGAATACTCGGGCACGCCACGCCTATCCAGGACGACGTCACTATCGATTGGGCACTCTCATATCTAAATCTCAAAGACTTCGCAGCATCAGGACAAAACGAGGCTAGGATCGAAGCCATCAGACCTGAATTGGTCAACTTGCTTCAATTTACCTTAGCGAATCCCATTACGGGGTTTGACAAAATTGGAATTTCGGACGGCTATTTTGGAATTACGAAAGCCGATTTGCGGGACAGAAATTTCGAGAATGCAGTTCTCATCTTTCAATACACATAGAGCCTATTTGAATTTTGCAGGGCACCGTACGGAATGAGTTTGCCGGCCGAGGGGCCGGGGTGACCCGTCATTCGGATGGCGGCTCACCGCACACGAGCCACTTGACATGGGCGGTGATCGATGCTCACCGTGCGCCAGTCGATAACCCGCCGCGTCGATACGTGTGATAATGCGCAGGGCGAGTCCTCGTGGCCGAGGCCGGCGAGTCAGTCGGTGACTACGTCCATTACTATAGCCACCGCAGGCATTATAGTAGCCTGCGGGACACCGCTCCGGTCCACTACGAACTTAGCCTATCGGGACGCCTAAGTGACGCCGAGCGTGCAGGGCGTACCTTGCCCGAAGTAGTGCCGCCAAAAGTCCGGAAACTAAAAAACACAAATCCTTCAAAAGCGGAGCGCCAGGAGTAGACCTTTTGGGGTTCACATCACACGTCGACCGCGTAGCCGGCCGGCACGCGGAGGCTATCGAGCGGCGCGGTGCCCGCGTAGTGTTCGAGTACGACCGTCGAAGCGTCGGGGTCGCGGCCCTCGTTGACGTCGGTGTTGCAGGCTTGCGCCAAAACGAGTGCGGCGGGGCGGATGGCGAGGAGACGGCGCGTAGACATAGCGTGCAAGTAGGGGCACTGGCCTGGGTACTCCTACGGGAGCTGGGAGATTTGACGTGGCGGCGGGTGGGGTCAAAGGCTTTCGCCAAAACTTTTCTCGCGGCCCGTGCAACGTTTCGCCCGTGATCTGGCAATAGGTTAATAAAAGCCCGATCATGAATACGACTGCCCGCCTTCTCCTCGCCGCCATGGCCTCCGCCAGCCTGCTGGCCACCAGCTGTTCGAAAGACGATAGCGACCTCCTCATCACCCGCGACCTCCCCGCGTCCATCGATACCGTCGACGTGCCCGACGCCATCTCGTACCAGCTGTTGACCGCGCCCGGCAATACTACCCTCGACGGTGATGCCTACGTCCTCAATAGTAACAACGGCGCACTCTACCTGTTGGCCTCTCGTGGGGTCGAAGTTGAGTGTCCCGGCGACCTCAGCTCGACTTACCGCGGCAACGGCGACTTTTTCCGCTTCCAATTCTTCGTAGCGGGTTCGGATACGACGGTCTTCGACGCCAACTTCAATACCGTCATAGGCGGAGTGGCGCAGACGGTCGGCTCCCTCATCGCCCCACCAGGGTGCCCCTTCGAGCGCGAGTTCGACATTAACTACACCATCGCGAACGACCGGATCTCCGGCACAATCACCGGCGAGTACCAGTACGTCATCGATGTCAAGGCCGATCCTTTTTTCGCGTGCGAAAACTTCGCGAGCACTGGCGTCGTCGACGTCACCTTCGACCTCCCCCTGCGCAACTGCAACTAGACCGAGCGCTTGAGCGACGCTGACGTCATATCCGCCTGCCTGCGCCGCGACCCCGCCGCGCAGCAGAGGCTCTACGAAGCCTACCTGCCGTACGTCCTCACGGTCGTGCGGCGGTACGGCTTCGCGGCGCACGAGGAGCCGGATTGCGTACAAGAGATATTCATCGAGGTCTTCGCGAGCCTGAGGCACTACCAAGCCAACAAAGGCACCCTGAAGACCTGGATCCGGACCGTCGGCGTCCGCCGGCTCCTGAAGCTCAAACGCGGGCACGACAAGGTCTCAACTACGCTGGCGGAGGCTCCGGAGGCATACACGCAGGCCTCGGTGAACTACGCGCACTTCGACACTGAATACCTCCTGACCGCCATCGCGCAACTCCCGCCGGGGTACTGCATAATCTTTAACCTCTTCGAGGTCGACGGCTACTCCCACGCGGAGATCGCCGAGGCCCTCGATATCTCGGAGGCGAGTTCGCGGTCGCAGCTATCGCGCGCCAAGGAGCGCCTCCGCCAGACACTCTGCCCCCAGACACTCTGCCCCCAGGCCCTCAAACACGCCGGATGAACAAGGATTTACGAGATCGATTCGCCGGACGCCAGAGCAGTTCGGACGACCCACGACTGGACTGGTCGGCCATCGGGCCGATCATCCAAGAGGGAGTAGCAGCGCGCGAGCGACGTCGGCGACGCCAGCCATTGATGTGGTGTCTTACGCTAGGCTTCGCCGGGCTCATCGCGGCTGCTTTCTTCCTCTTTTACTTCAATACACCCAGCAACGCCACGTCCGAGGGACCAACCGTCGAGCTCGCCGTCGATCCCAAAGCCCGCGAGCTATCCGTGCGAAGGTCCGACACTCAATCGAGGTCCGCACGAATGTCTTCGGGTAGCACCTCTGGAGAAGTGCTATCCCAGCAGCCACGACTCCATCTAGACCTGCCGCCGCACTCGGTCAATCGCTGCGCCCTACGTCTACGATCGATTCTGCGGACCATTCAATATCAATTCTCCCCGACGCGATAGATGAATCTACTCGGCCCACTTACACAAGCGTACAAAGGCCGCCTTCCGACTCGGAATCGGAGCAAAGTGTCCCGTTAACTACACCCGACACAGCGTCAACAGGCCATAAGCGTGAAGACACCAGCCCCAGAGACACCGATCTACCTGGTAGCATCCTGCAGCCGATTCTACAGCGTCTCGAAACTAAGCGGAGGCCGACATCGAGTCCGAAGCTTGCCAAACTCTCTTTACCAAAATTAGGTCCTATACCTTCTGTCAAGAGGCCTAGCTATTCACCGTGGTCAATCACACTGGCCGTCGGCGTACATGCCTCCCGCGCGGCCGAAGCCTACGGACAGACCGACGATCACCCCGGATTCGCAGCCTCGGCACACATCGAACGGCAGTGGCGCTCCGGCTGGTTAGTCGGCGCAGGCGTACAGTACGCGAGCCTCGAGTTCTCGACGGCCGCTACCCTCGTCGACACCGTTCGGGAGTTTCGCCCGGAGCAAGTCTCGCGCGTCTACCGCTATAGCAACGGCGGCACGGCCGTGGAGTACGTCGACAGCATCGCCGTGGAGCGCACACGTCGCTCCACGCGTTACAACACGCACACCGAGTACACGCTCCCAGTTTTCATCGGGCGCCACTGGTCGCAGGGGCCGTGGCACTGGGGGGTACGCGCGGGTGGGCAAGTCGTCTTTCGACAAAACCTACACGCCGGACTACTTTCCGCTGAGCGAACGCTACAGGCTGTTGACGTCACGCAAACTGGGTTACGGATTGCTCCGATGGTTGGGGGCAACTTAGGGTACGCCCTTTCCCCTACGATTGGCCTCCATCTTACCGCAAGTGCCTATCGTACGAGCGGTGTTACCACTGCCGTGGCGCCGAACGTCGGCGGAGTATGGGTAGGACAAGTGCAGATAGGACTCAGGTGGAGGGTCGGTGCTGAATAGACGTGGTTCTAGCACCGCACGGTAGCAAGGGCGCCACGACCTCGGGTTTTGCGGAAGCGTCATTGACGTTCACGCGTGTGATGCTCGCGAAGGTCTTGTCCTTCGACTCGCAGATGTCGCAGGGCGCGCCGACGGGCACGTACAGCATCCTGGCCGGTACGGGGCGAGGCGCGAGGCAACCGAAACGCCCTCAGCGGCGAATGGCGAGGAGCTCTACCCAGACCTTACCTTCGGTGGCCTATGAGCCTGCTCCCGCCCAATCTTCCCTTTTTCGTCCCGAACGACCGCTACACCATCAAGCAGTACCTCGCCGTCGAGGCAGCTACGGGCAAGCGCTACGAATTTCACGATGGGGTCCTCATCAGCGTCGAGTCGATGGCCGGCGGCAGTTACAACCACTCGGTGATGGCGGGCAATTTCATTGGCGAAGCCAGGTCCGCGATCATCGCTGCCGAATCTAACGATGCTCGTCTCGAAGGTTGTCACGCTTCGACGAGCGACCTCCGCATTGCTGTGGAGGGGGGCACGCGCTACCTCTACGCCGACGCCGTCGTCGTCTGCGGTGGCCCCATCTACGATGAGGTCATCCCGACGGCGATCGTCAATCCGACCGTCGTCGTCGAGGTCGTCTCGCCCTCGAGCGAGGGCTACGACCGTGGGCTCAAGTTTGCTTTCTACGGGGCGCTCGGTAGCCTCCGGGAGTATTTGATCGTCGAGCAGGACACCCGGCGCGTCGAGGTGCGGCACCGCCACGACGAGGCCGCGGCCTGGCGATACACCGTCGTCACTGCCGATGAGGACAGCGTGGCGCTGCCGTCACTCGGGCTCGCGCTCCCGATGCGCGGGCTTTACCGCGGGTGGGAGGCGCCCGGGGCGTAGGTTCGACTCGCTCTGCGAGCAAACGCCCCGCGCGCTACAGGACAGATAGGCCGGGGCGCCGCGCACGGAGTGCGTCGAACTGGCGCCGTGCAAGCCCTCATCTTAGATTAGCACGATTTAGATTAGCACGATGAAATCCCTCCACAAGACCGGCGGCGCTAGACTCGGCTGGTGGAGCGCTAGTTGGCCGCTAGGAAAGCTCGTGGTCACGCACGATCGTCTGGAGGTGAGCGCGGCTATAGGAGGCAGATACGTCTTCGCCCCCGGGGATATCCAACGGCTCGTCCCCGCGGGCGTTCTCTTCGGTGGTGGCGTCAGGATCGTCCACAGGGTAGAAGCGTATAGTCGCCGCGTGGAGTTCTACACCTTCGGAAGTTCAGCTGCGCTCATCGCAGAGATGGAGGCAACTGGGTTTTTCGCAACGCCGCCGCCGCTACCGGGGGCAAGGTCCGCGGCGGCCGTCGACCGTTCCGAAACGTCCATTCTCCCCTTCAGGTGGCCCTTCGTCGTACTAGCTGTGGGCGGGTGGAATGCCGCATTGGCCCCCGTTATGTACCAATGGTTCACGGAGCCTTTAGGAGACCTCGCGCAGGAGGAGACTTTCGCCATCTGGGCGCAGGGTCGCTACGCAGTGCTGTTTGCTATCTCGATGTGTCTCGGGGTGCTCTTCGTTGGACCGTTTCGTGACTGGGCTTTGCACGAGGGGTGGACGCGAAATGATATTCTCGCTCCACTAATTTTCGTCTTATCCATACTATTAATATTCTTAATAGCGATGTCGGCGGGGTAAGTTTAATGTTACTGACTCCGTGAGTGCATGTAGTATCTAACCCACCCATCACATAATACTGTCCCGTTCTCGCGAGCGCGTTTGCCTCGCCAGTGCCTTGGCGAAATGACGATAACCGATGAGCAAGGGCGAGATAGCAACCTTTCTGCCGTCGACCAGCCATAAATGGAAATTCCCTGAAACCGGATTGAGGCGCCCGCTCGCTACTTCCCGAAAGTCGAACGTATGGCGTAGAGCACCGAGGGATAAAGCTCGGTAGGCCTCACCCACCCCCGCCGACGCGCGATGCCCCGGACGGGCCAGCTGGCGTTCAGTACGGCAAACGCCGCCAGGGTCGGCGCGAGGCCATCGAGAAGTTCGGGCCAAGAGGATTCCAAATAGTCGACCACCGTCGCGAAGGTACGGTCTGTACGCGGGCGCGTTTGGCTCGCTCCGCGAGTGCGCCCCTGCTCTAAGTAGACGAATCACACACCCAATAGGCCGGAGCGCCGAGCACCGAGTGCGTCGAACCTCGCGCCTGACTAACGCTCCTGGCTTTCGGCTGCAGAGGACGTTTGCAGGGCGCCGGTTCGACTCGCTCCGCGAGCAAGCGCCCCCGGCACTACGCGCTACGTAGGCCGGAGCGCCGCGCACAGTGCGTCGAACCTGGCGCCTGACTAACGCTCCTGGCTTTCGGCTATAAAAGACGGTTGCAGGGCGCCGATTCGACTGGCTCCGCGAGCAAGCGCCCCCGGCACTACGCGCTACGTAGGCCGGGGCGCCGCGCACGGAGTGCGTCGAACCTGGCGCCTGACTAACGCTCCTGGCTTCCGGCTGTAAAAGACGGTTGCAGGGTGCCGATTCGACTCGCTCCGCGAGCAAGCGCCCCCGGCACTACTCGCTACGTAGGCCGGGGCGCCGCGCACCGAGTGCGTCGAACCTCGCGCCTGACTAACGCTCCTGGCTTTCGGCTGTAAAAGACGGTTGCAGGGCGCCGGTTCGACTCGCTCCGCGAGCAAGCGCCCCCGGCACTACGCGCTACGTAGGCCGGAGCGCCGCGCACAGAGTGCGTCGAACCTGGCGCCTGACTAACGCTCCTGGCTTCCGGCTGCAGAGGACGGTTGCAGGGCGCCGGTTCGACTCGCTCCGCGAGCAAGCGCCCCCGGCATTACGCGTCACGTAGGCCGGGGCGCCGCGCACAGAGTGCGTCGAACCTGGCGCCTGACTAACGCTCCTGGCTTTCGGCTGTAGAGGCCGGTTGCAGGGCGCCGGTTCGACTCGCTCTGCGAGCAAGCGCCCTCGGCACTACGCGCTACGTAGGCCGGGGCGCCGCGCACAGAGTGCGTCGAACCTGGCGCCCTCACTCCGCGATGACCATCTCCATCACCGCGCCGCCCATCGCCGGCACGACGGCGCGCGACTTCAACAGCCGGTGCGCACCGCCCTGCTCGACGTAGTACACCGTCTCACCGGCCGAGCCGTCCGCAGGCTTGACCTCGACGCGGAAGGCTTGCGTTTTGCCGGAAGGCGTCTCGACTTCTTCCATCCCCGTCACCGTGAGGCGCTTGAGCTCAGGCTGCATCGTCTGGCCGCCGAGGCCGCGCAGGATGGTGGTGTAGCCCTCGGCGAGTGGGAGCGTCGTCATCATCACGGGTTCGGCGGCGCCATCGGCGAAGAGCGGTCCGTCGAGGGTCACGTCGACGGGTTGGGTGTTGGGGCCCATCTCCATGCCGCCCTTGATGGTGGCGTCGGTGTAGTCGAGCTCGATCTTGACGGGACCCTGCGTGGCGGTGCGGTGTTTTGGCGAAAGCTGCTTGCCTACCAGTGTCACCTCGTCGGTCGCGTCGCCCATCGGGCTCGACATGACTTGCTTCACGATGAAGCCTTCGTCGGTCTTGGTGATCGTCTGCACCACCTTCATGGACATTTTATTGGCGCCCATTTCGACCATGATATCGTACTTAGTCTCACCGGGCGTGAGCGTTCGCACGGGCGTCGGGCGCGGCATCTTGGTCTCGGCTTCGGAGGGGGCTTGCGCCAAAACAACCGATGCCGGGTCTACCGTGATCTCGGCGAGACGCTGCTCGACATCGGCCGGCATATCGGCCTGGTAGCGACCGCCGAGGTGCTTGGCGAAAAAGGCTTCCGAGGCGGCGATCATGGCCATGTTGTTCTCGGGACGGCGGAACCCGTGGCCCTCATCCGGAGCGACGATGTATTCGACCGGACGACCGAGATCGCGCATGGCGACCACGATCTGGTCGGCTTCGGCCTGCTTGACGCGCGGGTCGTTGGCGCCCTGGACGACGAGCAGCGGCGCGGTGATCTTGTCGGCGGCATTGAGCGGGCTACGCTCGCGCAGCCAAGCCTTGCCTTCCTCGGTCTCTGGGTCGGCCATCCGCACGAACATCTGCTTCTTGAAGCTCGCCCAGTAGGCGGGAATCGAGTTGAGCAGCGTGATCAGGTTGCTCGGGCCGACGATGTCGACACCCGCCGCGTACACGTTGGGCGTAAAGGCGAGTCCGGCCAGCGTCGCGTAGCCGCCGTAGCTGCCGCCCATGATGCCGATGCGCTCCTTGTCGGCGATGCCCTCCTCGATGAGGTAGTTGACGCCCTCGGTGATGTCGTCCTGCATGGCCTTGCCCCAGGCGCCGTTGCCGGCGTTGAGGAAGCTTTTGCCAAAACCTGTCGAGGCGCGAAAGTTGGGCTGGAGGACGGCGTACCCGCGGTTGGCCCAGAACTGAGCGTAAGGGTTGTAGCCCCAGCTATCGCGACCCCAAGGTCCGCCGTGGATGAACATGACCACGGGCAGGTTCTTCGCTTCGACGCCTTTCGGCAGCGTGAGGTAAGCCGGGATCTCGAGGCCGTCGGTGCTCTTGTAGCGCACGGGCGTCATCTCGGACAGCTCGGCGTCGGCGAGTTCGGGGCGCGTGGTGTAAAGCTCGGTGAGTTTGCGGGGCGCGCGATCGAAGACGTAGACCGTGCCCGGATCGACGTCCGAGTTGGCCACCACGAGCATGCGCTGCTCATCGGCGGTGGCGGAGGTGTAGTTAATCTCTGATCCGGGCAGCTGCGACTGGAGCCACTCGTAGTCGGCCTTCCACTCGGCGTCCTTCCAGTAGATACGGGGCTTATCGCCGACGTAGACGGTGCCGACGAGCTTGTTGGTTTTGTCGGACGTGATGACGCCGCCGAAGTCGACCTCCTGCTCGGGGTCGGATTCGACCAGGGTGGTCTTGCCGGTGGCGGGGTCGAGCCACATGAGCTCGGTCTTGTCGACGTTACCCTTGTTGCTGACGAGGTAGACGTTCTTGTTGTCGGCGCTAAACGCGGAGGTGTAGCAGCTCTCGTCGACGGAGCAGTCGTAGATCTTGGTGAGCTGCTGGTCGGCGCCGACGCGGTAGATCTCGGTGCCGCCGGCGTCGTTGGATTTGGTGGCGAGGCGAAGTTTGCCGGCGTGGTCGAAGTCATAACCGGCGACCTGGTCCTTGTTTTCGTAGAGCAGCGTCTTTTTGCCGGTCGCGATGTCGAGGGCATAGAGATCGTGGAAGGCCGGGTCGCGGTCGTTGAGACCGACGTACAGGGTACCGGGTTTGCTGCGGGGCACGCTCGTGATCTGGGCGCGGACGCCTTCCCCGGACGTGAGGGCGCGGGCAGGTGGGGTTTTGGCGGAAGCCCCCTCCTTATCAACCGGTGTCGCCATCGGATCGACGGCATAGACGTGGTAGTTCTCGTCGCCCTTGGCGTCCTGCACGTAGAGGACGTACTTCGAGTCGTGCGTCCAGAAGTAGCCGGGCACGGGGCGCTTGTCGGCGGTGAGGGGTTTGGCGGCCTCGAAGGGCTCGTCGACGCCCTTGATCCAGACGTTGCGGGTGTCGTCGAGGGGCTTCATGAAGGTGACGAACTTCCCGTCGGGCGAGAGTTGCGCCCCGGAGATCTCGGGGTCGCCGAAGAAGGCCTCGCGGTCGATGAGGTCGGGGAGGGTGCCGACGTAGGCGACGGTGGCGGGGCGGACGTCGAGGGTGGGGGTTTGGGCGTGGGCCATGGTCGCGAAGGTGGCGACGAGCGCGGTGGCGAGGGTGAGCCTAGGGGAGGGCATGTGAGGGTGGTTTTGGTGAGCGAGTGGAAATGTAGTTGTGGGGAGGTTGACCCCTAAGCGAATTATCGACGAAGGGTCAGATTTCGGGGATTGGTTAGCTTCAATCGGCGTGGCAGTAGGAAATGGCGGCTCTGGGTAGAGACCTAACATCTTGTACAGGAAAGCTGTACATTTACACCATGAAGACCACCGTCAGCTATTCCGAGGCCCGTGCACGCCTGGCCGAACTCTGGGATGAGGCAGCGGACACGCGTGAGCCCATCGTGTTGCGACGGAGAGGCAAGGAGGACATGGCCCTAATTGCCGCGGATGAGTTGGCGGGGATGCTCGCGACGATGCACCTGCTGCGCTCGCCAAATAACGCTAGACGGCTACTGGCGTCTTTGGAGCGAGCCCGGTCGGGCGAGACCGAGGTACTAACCATGGACGAACTCAGAGCTCGGGTTGGTCTGTCTGAAACAGGTACCGCCGGCGATGAATAGGCGCGCTGAGTTCGAAACGGACTTCTTGCGAGACTTAACGTACTGGACGGAGGAAGACCGCAAGACGGCACTGAAAGTGCTGAAGTTGGTCGAGGCTTGTTTGCGTGATCCCTTTGCAGGACTCGGCAAGCCGGAGCCGCTCAAGTACCTAGGACCGGGGATTTGGTCGCGACGAATCACGCAGGAGCACCGCATGGTTTATCTAGTCGAAGAAGAGCGGATCGTATTTGTACAGGCGAGGTTGCACTACTGACCCGTCCAGTGTTTTGCCGAAAGGCCCTCACTCCATCACCACCACGTCCACCCGCCTTACATTATCGATCATCGCTAAGATCACCCCCTTCAGATCAATTTCATACGAGCACGGCGCGTCCTTAACCGGCTGCGGGCAGTAGCTCTGGATCATCTCCCGCTCGATGCGCTTGCGGTAGAGCCAGACGTCGTCGAGGCCGTAGAAGTCCAGGAAGACCGCCACGCGACGCTTTTCGCGTAGCAAATCCATGCGTTTGAAGGAGGCAAACGTGAAGTGGATCGACTCATAGCCGTACCCGTACCCATAGCCGCCTGAGTGGTCGAACTCGTAGGCCGAGTTCGAGACCGCCCGCCGGATGAAGCCCTGGTGCGTGGCCTCCATATCGACCGTCCCGTAGGCCATCGTGACGCGGACGTTCGGCGCGCGTACGCCGCCGAGGGCGGTGAAGAGGTCCTGGGCGCGGAGGAGCGCAGGGGTGAGGATTAGCGCAATCAGACCAACGCAGAGGTAGAGGTGCTTCATCATGCCCGTCAATGTCGGCCCGGGCGTCTAGACTTCGCCGACTTTAACGCAACGCTAAGATTCGGCCGCGCCGTAGCTTCCCACCATGCGCTACCCCATCCTCGCTCTTCTCACGCTACTTATAGTTTTGGCGACAGCCGCCACCGCCCTCGCCCAGGACACCTACCTCCACTGCGGGCGCCTGCTCGACGCCATGTCGACTTCCGTCAAAACAGAACAAACCGTGATCACTTGTCACTTGCCCTCATCAACTAAGCTTGTATCGAATGGCAGAAACTGAGCGACAATATTACGCAAAAAGGCACCAAATTCGGTCGTGTAACGCTCCACGAATAACGCCTCAACTTCGCGCTGCAGGGCCGATCGCGAATAACTCTGATCTTCGAAAAAATCCTGCAACTGGACAACCTTCGCCTGAATCGCCTCCCATACCTGGCTACGCAAGTAAGGCAGTTGAGCTTGAGCGGAGTTGAGATTAAAGACGCGGATCGTTTCGAGCGCTCTTCTTTCATCTATTTGATTTAGCTCGAAGTGGGGAAAGATACTACCCGCCGTGTTGAAGGCGAAATAAACCGCCGAATCATCGACATCGGGCTTAATGAGATCAGCCTTGTGGTAGCTGTTTCGTCCGACCTGATTGTCCTTGTGGCGCCCGCAACTCATTGCCTCGCAGCAAGACCAGAACAGATTACTCCACTCGAAAGTCGCCGCTGGGTGATCCCCTTTTTGTATGAAGTGCTCGATATGTCCGTGCCTATCCTTAAAGATGGCTCGCTCGCAGTAGGCACACGTACCGGACTGCATCTGCTTTAGCTTCTCGCGGACTTCACGCTTACAGATACCGTGCAGTTTACGTCCCTTGGCTCCGGGCGGCTTCTTGTCCCAGGTATCCGGCGGGTTAACGTAACCTTCTAGACAGATAGGCGCACTGGATCGAGCTAGCTTTTTCACGAACCGTAGCTTGCGGCGAGGCGGCGACGACGCTCGTACATCGCGCGCGTAGAGCGAAGGTTTTGCATTGTAAGAGAAGACTCCTCGAAGTGCTCGGCGAGTTGCGCGAGGAGCGCACGTTCGGTGGGAGTGTCGAGCAGTCCCTCGGCCAAGAGTCGCGCGTACGTGCTCACCTGATCGGCGTGGTCGTTGTCCGGAACAGGGCTCACGCCCATCACCCGGCTCAGCACCTCGGCACTACTCACGCCTTCGGTTTGGTAGTCGGGCGGTAACGCGGTCGCCTTCCCCGTATTATCTTCAGCTAACCGAAGTACGCGGATATCCCGTCGATTGATATCACTCAGGACCTGAGGGCTGTGTGTCGTGAGGATGAACTGCAGCGATGGGAATGCTTCGAGCAGGCTCTCGACCACGACTTGCTGCCAACTCGGGTGCAGGTGCAGGTCAACTTCGTCAACGAGGACCACGCCGCTTGTTTTGGCGGAAGCCCTCTCGCCGAGGTGGGGATTAAGCATAGTCGTGCGGAAAGCGATATCGAGCACCATAGCCAGCATACTTCGAATACCATCGCTGAGTAGGTGCACCGGCAACTCCCCACGAACTTTGTCGGTAGCCACTAAATCCTTGCTCGCAATCGAATAGTCTACAGAAGTCCAGCCCGATTGTGCCATAACGATACGGACAGGCCGCATCACGGATTCAATCAAACCACCGAACTCCGTTTGTGCGGCTAAATCCTCGCGACGTATTGCATCTAAGTGAGCGGTGAACCAATACTCGAGCCAGTAAATCACGAGCTTGTAACTCGACGCTGGCTTGAGGCAGTCGGTATAGCCGACCATCCGCGAAGTGTTTGCCAGCTTATTTGACGATAGACTCATTTGGCGATAGAGCCGCCCGGCCCCGTAGTATGAGATCAAAGGTAAATCTACGGGCGCATCGAGAGCTGTCCGAACGCAGCGTTGGAGCGCTGTCCCGGCCGCCGTCGCTACTTTGGACTCGACCATCGTCGTTTTCGACTTCGGAGACGTAAGTCGACGAGTCCAAACTTGGCTTTTATCATGAAAGGTGCAATCGGTCGGAGTTTCGCCGACGCTCGGGATTGTGGCTTCGACGCCTACTGCGCAACCGTTGGGAGCCAGCTCCATCCGGATCGTATTTCCGCCGAGTGGCCGGAAGCGGCGAATGTCCGTAGCCGAGAAACCCAATTTGTCGCCGTCGTCAAACCCTCCCACGAAGGCGCCGAGCGCAATGGCCACCGCGTCGAGTACGCTCGTTTTTCCGCCACCGTTCGGGGCGATCAGCACAGTAAGACGTGGTCCGAAATCTACCTCGAGCGTGCGGAATTGGCGAAAGTCGCTCAGGGTAAGGCGGTGGAGTCGGAACATGGGCCGCGGCAAATTAATGAAGAGTTACCTTCCCCCAATGCGCCACACCCTCCTCCTCGCCCTGTGTCTCGTTTTGGCGAAAGCCGCCCTCGCCCAGGACACCTACCTGCACTGCGGCCGCCTCCTAGACGCTACTTCGACTTCCGTCAAAACAGAGCAAACCGTCATCGTGCGGGACGGGAGGATCGCCGAAGTAAGGAAGGGTTACGCGACCCCACCCGCCGGCGCCGCCACTATCGACCTCAAGGAGCACCTCGTGACGCCGGGCTGGATGGACATGCACATCCACATCGAGTCTGAGTCGAACCCGAAGGCCTACGAAGAGCGCTTTCGCCAAAACCCGGCCGACGTGGCCTTCAACGCGGCCGTCTACGCCGAGCGTACGCTGATGGCCGGCTTCACGACCGTGCGCGACCTCGGTGGCTCGGGCGTAAACGTGAGTATCCGCAACGCGATCAACGCCGGGAAGGTGCCCGGTCCACGAATCTTCACCGCCGAGAAGAGCCTCGCAACGACGGGCGGGCACGCGGATCCGACCAACGGCGTACGCGGTGATCTGATGGGCGACCCCGGTCCCAAAGAAGGCGTCGTCAACTCGCCGATGGAAGCCCGCAAGGCCGTTCGGCAGCGCTACAAGAATGGCGCGGACTGCATAAAGATCACTTCGACGGGCGGGGTGCTGAGCGTAGCCAAGGATGGGTCGGGTCCACAGTTTTTCGACGACGAACTCGTGGCCATCATCGAGACGGCGAAGGACTACGGCTTTACGACCGCCGCGCACGCGCACGGCAAGGAGGGCATGCTGCGTGCCGTGCGCGCCGGCATCACGAGCATCGAGCACGGCAGTTACGCGGATGACGAGGTGATGGACGAGATGGTCCGCATGGGGACCTACCTCGTGCCGACCATTTCGGCGGGGGCCTTCGTAGTCGAGAAGGCAAAGATCCCAGGCTACTTCCCGGCCGTGATCGTCCCGAAGGCCACGGCCATCGGGCCGCAGATGCAGGACATGGTGCGGCGCGCCTACGCGAAGAAGGTCAAGATTGCCTTCGGGACGGACTCGGGGGTCGGCCCACACGGCGACAATGCCCGGGAGTTTGTGCTGATGCACCAGGCGGGCATCCCGGTGGCGGAGGCGATCGTGATGGCGACGCGGGTCCCGGCCGAGATGCTCGGCATGACCGATGATCTGGGGACGATCCAGGTCGGGCGGTATGCGGATATCGTGGCGGTGAAGGGGGATGCGTTGGCGAATCCGGAATTGCTGATGGAGGTGGATTTCGTGATGAAGGGTGGGAGAGGTGGTGAAGTTGGGCGGGGTGGAGATGTGAGTCTGCTGACACTACACAAACCAAGCAACTCGTTCGGACTGGCTAATTTGGGAAGCTCAAATCTTGGTGGGTATGAAGTATCTGTTAAGTCTCGCGATGCTAACCCTCGGTCTGTCGTGGAGCCTCTGCGCATCTGCCGCGAACACGCTCGCGAAGTATGCCGTGACTTCGAGCATCCCAGACATGTTCTATCGCTCGGGCGAGTACCACCTTCTCTTTAATGCGGACTCGGCAGCGTTCGTCAACGTTGCTTACCCAGTATCTTCCTGGGTGAAGGGCGGTGGTAAGGTGGTGGAGTCTATGTTAGGCGATCCTGATCAACGGCTCTTCCTCACCACCATTGCCGATAGTACGGTACGCTGGAAGACGCACTACGGCGGCGGCCGTAGTCAGGGCGTTTGGTCGATCCTTTCAGACCCATATCCCCGGATAGCGTGGCGAGCTACGGGGGCTTCGAGGATCAATCGCCTCGGGCAATCTTGCCTCGAGGCGGAGGGCAAATATGGTGGCCGCGATTACACCGTCTGGTACATCCCCTCCGTCCCCACCTATTTCGGACCGTGGATGCTACATGGCCTACCTGGACTCGTAGACGAACTCAGGAGCGCCGACGGAATGATCGACGTGCGGCTCGTGGAAGTCGCACCTTCGCGAAACCATATCCCGTCGTATACAGAGGGCGCGTACCGGACGTACGCAGAACTCCAAAGAGAGGTCATCAAACACCTACACGTCATCGAAGCGATTGGGACGCAGTACAACGCCTCCGTGACGAGCAACGATCCATGTCGTACCTGCGAAATAGAGCTCGACAAATGGGACTACATCAAGAAGTACAAGCTCGCCGAGATCAAGGCGGGGCGGCGTAAGCGGCAGGCGAATGATAGGTTTGAGTAAGTAACAATCTTCCGCTGGCACGAACGCATTCACTTTGCAAATTAAGTTTGGCTGATGATTGTCAGATTAAATAGAATTCTGCTTACGGCATGTGCATGTCTCCTTTGCGCTAGTGTCTCTGCCCAATATTTGGCTACCTACGACGCAACACTACAATTTGAAAACTATGAATACAGATCGGGCACGTATCACCTAGCCATCGACCGAGACAGTGCAGCCCTGTGGTCACCTTCCTACTCTTCGGAGTCAAAATACGAAGTAGTTGGAAGAAACGTCGACGTTACCACCGGCGATCCAGACGCTCGACTCATGCGAATAGATCTCAACGAAGGAACCGTTCGATTCAAGACCAGCTACGGCGGAAGCGGCCGTGACGGCGAGTGGACCATCCTCACCGACAACATCCCCGTGCTCGACTGGGAGATCAGTCAACAGACTAAAGTGTGTGCCCAAGGCTATGCGTGTCAAAGGGCGTCTGCCAGTTTTGGCGGACGCGATTACGTAGCGTGGTTCATTCCGAGCCTGCCAACTAGCATCGGAATCTACAAATTGCACGGGCTGCCGGGACTGACCGCAGAACTGCGATCTAGCGATCAGAAGGTCGGCTTCGTTCTAGAGAGCGTCGAGCCATTGAAGAATCATCCGCTACCCAGCTTCACCGTGGGTACCCCCAGATCTTACGTTGAACTTCAACAGCAGGTCATCACCCTACTCTTGCGCGTCGAAGCCATGAGTACACCGGGCAGCTCTATGACATCCAACGACCCACCGCGCGACGCCAATTTCGAAGTTGACAAGTGGCACTACATCAGGGATTACAAGCTTGCCGAAGTCAAGGCGAAGCGACGGAAATTAACGGTCGCAGACAGGATCGAGCGTTGATACGCGCTTTAGGACTAGCATGTCTCTTCGCCCTTGGCGTCTGGTCCCAGGCCTGCGCCCAATCCCTCACCTCCGCCATCCGTGACGCCGCCGGCCCCCTCCCAGGCGCCTTTATCCTCGTCCTCTCCCCCGACGGTGCCCGCGCCATCGCCCAGGGCATCACCGACGCCGACGGACGCAGCGCGATCGTTTTGCCGGAAGGCACCACCGCCGCCCTCGTCAGCGTCGAAATGCTCGGCTACGAGCCGCAGCGTCACGCCGTTACCTTCTCCGATAACGGCGAGCCGACCATGCTCAGCGTCACCCTCATCGAGCGGACCTTTGACCTGCAGGAGGTCCAGGTGCAGGGGAAGCGCCGCGCCACTACCGTCGGCAACAACGACACCTCCGCCCTCGATCTCACCACCTTCCGCGACTCTTCCGAACAGTCGATCGCGCAGCTCCTCGCCCGCTCGCCGGACGTCGAGCTGCAGAGCAACGGCATGCTGAAGTACCGCGGCCAAGCCGTCAACCGCGTCCTCGTCGACGGCAAGGACATCTTCGGCGCCGGGCAGTACGCCCAGCCGCTGGCCCGGCTCTCGCCCGACATCGTCAAGGGCGCCAACGCCGTCGAGCGCTTCCACGAAGACGCCGTGCTGGCGCGCCTCGAGCCCTCCAACGAGACTGTCATCGACATCACTACCAAGGAGGAGGCCCGCGGCACCGTCGACGGGCAGGCGCGACTCGCCGAGGGCAGCACGCCGCAGGGCGCTTGGCGCTACCGACACGAGGCCGGCGCCATCCTGCTCGACGGACCGGCGGCCTACTACGCCGACGCCACGGCCTCGCGCCTCGCGACCACCACCGCCGGCTTCTCGAGCCCGCAGTGACGCCTTCTCGCTCGACGGAAAGAGCCCCGAACCCGTCGGCGAGTCCTACGACGAGCTCCCTTCCCAAACCAGTGCCTGGAACGGCAACCTCGCGCAGGCGCCCGCCGAGATCGTCGGCGATGCGCTCGTGGCGGACCTCGGGGTTCGGGCGCTGCTCAACGGGCGGGGCGCGGCGCGCACGAGGTTCGAGGTCAAGGCGCAGCACGGCGAGGACGCGATCGAGAACGTGTCGAGCCTGGGGGCCACCGGTACGGACGTCGACTACCGACTCGATACGCGGCGGGCATCGAGTGTCGCGGGCCAGGGCTACCTGCTGTCCCTCGATCACTACAATGCGGCGCCTTCCGGCAAAACCAGTTGGCGCGTCCACGCCCGGGCCGAGCCGTGGCGCGAGCGCTCGGAGGCCCGCGTCACGCTGCTCCAGCCAGGCACACCCGACCAGGACTTTCGTCAAAACAACCGCGCCGACAATCTGCCGCTCTACCTCGGGGCCCGCGTCAACCAGGCCCTCGGCGCCGCCACCGCCCTGCAAGTTTTCGCGCAAGCCGACCAGGGCGCCCTCGCCGACGATCTACGGCTAGACGTCGATACCACTTTACTCGATGCGGTAGGTTTTGCCGAAAGGCGTACCAATAGCGTCGACCAAACCCGTGCTCTCGACTACCGTGTCCTACGGGCCGGCGCGAAGGTGTTTTGGCGACAGCCCTGGGCCACGCTCCAGTTCTACGCCGTAGCCACCGATCAACTGAGCACCCCTAAGATCGACCTCGCGCAGCGCGGCGAAACCCTCCCGACGCAGGCGCTCGCCCAGAGCTACGGTACGCAGCGTTTGGGCGGAAGTCTGGTCGCCCCACTGTCGCGTAAGTGGCGGGCGGACGCCTCGGTGGAGCAGATCGGCGTACAGGACCAACGTCTCTCGCGTAGCGCCTCCGCGACCGGCTACCGGGTCCGCGCCGAATACGTCGACAACGGCCGACCGGTGTACTCGCTCTACAACCAGCGCCGCGTGCGCCTGCCCTTCCTGCCCTACGAAAGCGGTCTCCGCTACCTGAGCGATCCTTTCTCGCTGGAGGTCCCGCTGGCCGTCGTCACGCCAACCTTCTCCGATCAGGTTGGTGCCACCGCCTCGCGCCGCCTCCGCGCCCTCGACATCGACTATACGGCCAGCCTGCGCTACACCTACCGCGAGTCCGAGATCTTGAACACCTACGACCTTACGCAGCGTAGTCAAGTCGTCAACCGCGCCGGCCAGCGCCGCGTCGACGCCCTCGACGGCGCCCTGCGCCTCACGCACGTAAGCCTCGAGCTGCGGCTCGTGAGCAACCTCACGCTGACCGGCTACCGCCGGAGTGCCGAGAGCAACGTGGTCGACGCCGCGGGGCAGGTGCGCACCACGGGCATGGGCCTCGAGTACAAGCTGTCGTGGCCGGGCTACTTCGGGATCGCCCCGACGCTGATCGTCAATCACCAGCACCAGGATGTGCGGGGCGCAATCGACACCCGCAGCCGCAATACGACCGCCTCGCTACTCATCGCCTACTTCGCCGATCGCTGGCGCTGGAACGTGCGCGGGAGTCTGGGGCAGGCCAACGCCAATGGCTTTACGGCCCGGACCTACGGCTACCTCGAGGCCGGGGGCAGCTACGAGCTGCGCGCCGATCGTTCGGGGGTGACGCTGGGTGTACGCGGCTACAATCTCGCGGGCGAGAGGCGGGCGCGCAACGTGAGCTTCGGCCAGCCCTTCCTGAGCGACGTGCGCACGGAGGCGGCACCGGCGGCGGTGGTGGTAGAGGCGTGGGTACCGATTCGGGGACGGAAAAAATAGACAACGCCCTTCACTTATGCACGGCACCCCGCACCAGACCGCCAGACCTTATGCGATTCGACACAGAAGCACCGAGGCATAGCGCGACACGGAGGCTCGGTTGCGAAGCAATCGGAGGCACAGCGCTAGGCATCCCGACCGACGGCTGCAGCGAAATGTCTAGCGGTTTGACCCAACGCCCCGCACCCTCGCGGCTTCACCTCCCCGTCCAGCACCGCTACCGTATACCCGCATCGGCCCGCTTCACCGCCGCAGCGAATCTGGCGATCCCCCCGGCGTCCTCGGCGGGGTAGATGCCGGCATTGACCGTCAGGCGGCGCTCGAACAAGGCCCGCACCTCATGGTAGCGGTCCGGGAGGTAGGTGAGGTTCCTGACGGCGAGCGTGGTGCTGATGACGAGGGTGTTGTCGTCGTCGGTGACTTGGTAACGGTAGAAGGCGTCGCGGTTGGTGGTGGTGACGTTGACGAGGCCCGGGAAGCCCCCGGGATGAGATCCTGGAAGTAAGTAACCGGGCAGGAGCTGAGGTTGCCGCTCTCGCGGGAGTGCGCGAGGTCCAGAACGGTAACGGCCACCACGCCCGAGAAGCTGAACGCCACCTCGACGTACTCCGGGGAGAGTCGCGTGCGGTACTGCTCTTCCCTGGCGACCCGCTGCGTCCCGATCTTCCCACCCACGAGCCGGTGGGTATACGCATCCACGTTGGTGAGACGCTCGCTGACGCCGCCGCCCTCCGGGTCGTAATACTGAATTTCAACGAGTGCCTGGCCGTAGCCCTGTGGGTCGAGGACGCGCACGATACGGCGGGTGTCGATCCGGCGCGTGAGACCGGTGCTGCCGATCCGCAGGAACCCGAAGTTGATCTCGATGTCCTGCGCGATAACGTAAGCGTAGACGCTGCTGTCGGCGGCGTATGGATTGTCGCCAAACCAGGCTTCGCTGGCCTTCCCGAGTTTCGGGAGGTCGCTGCCGGCGCGGGCGAGCGGTAGACTGCAGAGCCACAGGAGGCAAAGCAGAGTTACGCGCATGATCAAATGGTTTCGCAAGCACAGCATTATGCACCGCCTTGGGCCGACGAATACGCAGAAATGTTGAGGGAGGGTCAGGCAGGGGCTTTCGCCAAAACCTGCTGCGGCCGCTTCGGCTGAGACTAGATTGGGCTGCGCCCCACCGAACGCAACTCCCACAAGCTGACCCCACCCGCCGCTGTTGGCTTCGCGAAAGTTTGACTCGAACAAGCCGGCCGGGGCACCGTTCCGCATAACAACTCAGTACCGAGCTACCCGAAACACCAAAATCCCTTACGCTATGAGAGCACTTACGTACCACGGCCAAGGCGACGTCCGCGTTGACACGCACCCCGACCCGAAGATCCTCTACCCGACCGATTGTATCGTCAAGATCACCTCGACGGCCATCTGCGGGTCGGACCTCCACCTCTACGATGGCTTCGTGCCGATGATGAAAGCCGGTGATATCATTGGCCACGAGCCGATGGGCATCGTGGTGGAAGTCGGTAGCCAGGTGCAGAAGCTCAAGGTCGGCGACCGCGTCGTGGTGCCGTTCACGATCTCGTGCGGGCAATGTTACTTCTGCGAGCAGACCATGTATTCGCTGTGCGACACGTCGAATCCGAAGCCCGAGAACGCCATCGCGCAGATGGGTCATGCCCCGGCCGGCATCTTCGGCTATAGCCACCTGACCGGCGGCATCCCCGGGGGCCAGGCGGAGCTGCTACGCGTACCCCACGCCGACGTCGGCCCAATCAAGGTGCCCGACGGCCTCACCGACGAGCAGGCGCTGTTCCTGTCCGACATCTTCCCGACCGGCTACATGGCCGCCGAGAACGCCGAGATCGCGCCCGGTGACACGGTGGCCGTCTGGGGCTGCGGACCGGTGGGCCAGTTCGCCATCCAGAGCGCATGGATGATGGGCGCCGGCCGCGTCATCGCGATCGACCAGGTGCCCGAGCGCCTCGAAATGGCACGTACGCACGGCCGGGCCGAGACGATCGACTTCTCGGACGACGCCAAGGGCAGCGTCTACGACCAGCTCCAGGCCATGACGAAGGGCCGCGGACCGGACCGCGCCATCGACGCCGTCGGCGCCGAGTCACACGCGAGTAATGGCCTCGCGACGGCCGTCGACGTATTGCGCCAGAAGACCCACACCCAGACCGACCACGGCTACGTGCTCCAGGACGCGATCATGAGCGTGCGCAAGGGCGGGACCATCTCCGTACCTGGCGTCTACGCGACGACCGTGACCTTGCCCTTCGGCGCCGCGATGAATAAAGGCCTCACTTTCAAGATGGGCCAGACGCACGTCCAGCGCTACCTCGAGCCACTGATGGCCAAGATCACCTCCGGGGAGATTGACCCGAGTTTCGTCATCACGCACACCGCGCCCCTGGAGGACGCGCCGAAGATGTACGACAC
Organism: Lewinellaceae bacterium; assembly: GCA_963837005.1. Classification (GTDB taxonomy): domain Bacteria; phylum Bacteroidota; class Bacteroidia; order Chitinophagales; family Saprospiraceae; genus CALDTK01. The sequence continues at coordinate 269,806 of CAWIMC010000013.1, read as the reverse complement.
CTTTCGGGACAAGAAAGATGGGTGCATTAAGGTGGTGCTGAAGTGTTAGCGTGAGGGGACCGGAATGCAGGAGCCGCGGAGTGCGGGCTACCCCATGGCTGTCGCTGCGCTCAATTAGATCTTGCGTCGCTCTGCAAGCACTGCGTTCAGGTTTTCACCCCTCCGCCACGCGATCCGCCAGCCACCGGAAGTACTTCGGGTCGTCATTGAAGAAGAGGGATTCGCCACCGATGCGGAAGGCCATGAGGAGGTGCTCCAGGGCCTGGGGGCCGTCGGCGAGTTCGAGGCAGGCCTGGCCGAGGCGGAGGCGGACGAAGGGGTTGTCGGAGCCGCCGGGGATACGGAAGGCGGACAGCATGTTTTGGCGGCAAGCCTCAAAATTGCCCTTGGCGAAGTACGCGTCCCCGATAGCGGCGTGGAGCCAGCTGGCAGTGGCGCCCCGGGCTTGGTCGGGGGGTAGTAGCGCGAGGGCCTCCTGGTAGCGGGCAACAGCGGCGTTGTAGTTGCCCGACTCGGCGAGGTGGTCGCCGCGTTCGGAAAGAGCCGCGATTTGGGCGGGGAGCGGAGAGGGACCGGCTTGCACGGCGTGAAGGTAACGGCACCAATTGTAAAGCCAACTGGGCCGGTTGTCAAAGCGGGCGTTTTGGCGAAAGCCTAAGCTGCATCTTCGGCGCGCTGATGCCAAGCTGGCTGAGGCCTTCGAGAAGACTTTCGTCAAAACCCAACCCCATGTCCCTTCCCCTCCGCTCGACCACACTTATTGAGGCCTTCCTGTTCATCGTCTGCTTGGTGGCGGGGCTCTCGCTCCACGCGCAGATCTTCCTCACGATGGAAGTGCAGCAGGAGAAGAAGGGCAAGATGGTGGACAAGGGATCGTCGGTGGTGAGCATCACGAGTGACGGCGACCGCATCGCCATCGAGACGACTACCGACGGCACGGAGGCGATCATCATTTATGATACCGAGGGCAAGACGATGACGACGATCTCGACGCACAAGGGCGAGCGCTCGGCCATTCGCATGCCCTTGATCAAGCTGCCGAAGAGCAAGCAAGACGGCTTCGAAGGCACTTTCGTGGCGACCGGCGAGAAAAAAACGATCATCGGGTATAGCGCCGAGAAGTATAGGGTCACCGACGACGGCACGACCTCCGAGATGTGGGTCGCGGACATCCCAGGCTTCGATTACGGCTTGATCGCGGAGGGCGTCGGACAGACGGCGGCCGCCAAACCAGCTGTCGCTGGCGTCGACAATCCCATGGTGCTGGAGGCGCATTCGCCGAGCAAGAACGGCAAGGAGGTAGTGCACATGTACATCCGGGCGGTGGCTACGGGCGGGGACGTGGACCTGGGGGCGTTTGAGGTGCCTGCAGGGGTGGAGCTGCAGGACATGAGCGCGATGCTGAAGGGGTTTGGGCAGTAGGTTTTAGGGCGCTGCACTAGATGAGCAGCTTCGCCTGAAGGGGCGCTGCGATTGTCGGTGGACTTGGGGGCGATTGTCGACCTTTGGGGCCTGGTGGCTAGACTTTCTAGTCTCCAATGAATTTCCCGGATTCGGGAAGTCCGCTCGAAACGACGCCCGCTATGCTCGACCTCTCTCCCGACGAATACTACGACTACTACGCTACCTACTTGAAGCAGGTGCCGCAGGGCCTCTCTATCGACGAGGCGCTCAATGACAGCATGGACCAACTCTCGGAATGGCTGGCGCGGGTGCCGCAGTCGCGGGCAGACTATGCGTACGCAGAGGGCAAGTGGACCGTGGCGCAGGCGCTGCAGCACGTGCTGGATACAGAGCGGGTGTTCGGGTACCGGGCGCTAACGTTCGGGCGCGGGGACGCGGGGCCGCTGCCAGGGTATGACCAGGATGCGTTCGTAGCGACGCTGGGTCCGGTGACGCGGCCGCTAGAGTCCTTGATAGACGAGTTGGAGCTCGTGCGGGCGGGGACGCGGATGCTGTTCGAGAGCTTTGATGCGGGTGCTTTGGTGCGCAAAGGCACGATGAGTGGGCACGTGCACTCGGTGCGAGCGATCGGGTACGTGATTGCGGGGCACTGTTATCACCATGTCAGGGTGTATGAGGAGCGGTATGCTGATTGGGCGCTACGCTAATTGGGCGGCTCCGCCTAATTGGGCGCTACGCTAGTTGGGCGCTACGCTAGTTGGGCGCTTCGCTAGTTGGGCGCTACGCTAATTGGGCGGCTGCGCCTAATTGGGCGCTACGCTAGTTGAGCTCAACTAGGCCCTCGCACAGCCGTAAGCACAGTCAATTAGGCCAAAGGCCGCCCAACTAGGCCGAAGGCCGCCCAATTAGACCGAAGGTCGCCCATCTAGGCCAAAGGCCGCCCAATTAGGCCGAAGGCCGCCCAACTGGGCCAAAGGCCGCCCCCTTACTCCTGCCAGCGCAGCGGGCGGATAAGGCCATTCGCATAAAACTCCAGCGGCCTACTCCAGTACTGCATGTCGTGGCCCTTGACGTTGTCGGGCGCGGAACCCCAGAGGTCGCCCATCCAGAGGAAGTCGGTCTGGCCGTTGCGCTCTAGGGGCATGACGAAGGTCTGTTGGGCGGGGATAATGGGTGGGGCCCAACGGGCGTCGAGATTCATGATGTAGGCATTGACGTGTACCTGAAACCTCTCCTTCGGGTCGGCGCGGTGGTTGAGGTTCGTTTCGATAAGTTGGACCACGTCGTAGGGGTAGTCCGCGTCAATTTGGATACGGATGGCGTCGCCGGGTTTCGGCGTGATCGGCATCGTGATGGCGTTGTGGAGGGTTTTGCGCTCGACGCTCATGGCCGCGGCAGGCGTCTCGATCCACTCTCCGCCGAGGTGTTGGCTTACGCTAAAACCTATGGGCACCCGCAAATCATGCGTCCGGGGATTGATGGTGTCGCCGCAAGTACCGTCGCGGTTGCCGGTGTACTGCAGCACGGTGACACTGCGGATCAGGATATCCTCAGTCATCCACAGTTCGATGGCGGGGAAGGCTTTCGTAGCGGTATCGCGGCGCAACGTGTGGTACTGCGTCGGGCGCAGGTCGCCGTCGGACAGTACTGGCGCAGAAGTCCCGGGCTGGCGATTGATGTTTTGCCGCAAGGCGTATCCAGACAGTGGCGCTGGGGAGGTGTACACCCGTGCCCCCGAGCCCTGCGTACAGAAGCAGCACGTGTAGTCGGTGAGCAGGTAGTAAGTGCCCTCGCGGCGGAAGATGCTGCCGGCCTCACAGTCCTCGGCGATGAAGCCGCCGTTGTCCATCGAGGACGAGACATAATCCGCATTTAGGCGCTCGACGCTCAGCTTGTGGCCCTCGATGGTGTTGTACATGAGGTAGGCGGTGCGGTCGTCATCGACGAAGAGGTTGAAGTCCCCGACGCCGAGTTTGGAGTGCGCGACTTGGACATCGTCGTTGACGATTTTGAAGGGCCCGGTGGGCGACTTGCTGGTGGCGACGCCGAAGTGGCCGGTCCAAAGCTTGGGGTACCAGTTGTACCAAAGCACGTACTCCTCGCGAGCCTCGTGGTAGATGACGTGGGGTCGGTAGTAGATGCCGGACTTTGCGTCGGGCAGGATGGCGCCGTGGGGCGTCCAGGCCTGCATGTCGGGCGAGGAGTAGACGCGGTACTCGTTGGCGCGCGTAAAGCCGGAGGTGTTGCCGTAGGCCGTCCCGTACCAGTAATAGCTGTCGCCAAAACGGATGACGCGGCCGTCGTGGACGTCGATGGTGTCGCCGTGGATGTCGGTGCGGGCGGTGGAATTTTGGGGCGTGAAGTCGGTGATCGGGGTTGCGGCGGCCGTTGTGGGGAATTCCGTCAAAACCCGTTGGGCGGAGCAGGCGGAAGTGGCCGCGAGGAGACCGGCGCAAAGCAGGTAAGTGAGGCGCGTGAACATTGGGGAAAGTTAGGGTGAGGGGGCGGGGGGAGTGACCTGGGGTGTAGTCTCGGCTGGCGGCTTCGATTGCCGGTTGCAAGAGAAAGTCGCCAGCGTGGGTGGCCTGGCGAGACAACGCTAGCTAAGCCCGCTATCGGCTCGCCCCCCTGGCCCAGACGGTTGTGGAGGCGTACCTAAATTACTTCCTCGAGGCACCAATCCCCGGGCAGGCTGAAGCCTTTACGTTTAATAGAGACATCCTGGACTGCCTACGACAAGGATATCCGCGACGGCCGCCGCGGCTACGACGTCATTCACCCGGCCGACTTCCTCCTCATCGCTTCGAACACCCCGGTGGACGCGTTCGATCGCACTCGCGCTCTGCGCCGCCACGCTACTCAACGCCTGCTCCCTAGCCTGGCTGCAATGCTATCTCTTCTTGCGCAAGTACTCGTGAGGCCCAGACGCCGCGCGGAAGCGCGGGAGCCCGCTGTACTCGTGAGGCCTAGACGCCGCGCGGAAGCGCGGGAGCCCGCTACCTCCCGCTAACCCACAAACACCACTACCTTCCCCCTCATGCAACTCTACTGGCCCGAGCACGGCATGCCTCACGGCTACGTTTGCGACACTCCGGTACATATCATTTATCGTCTGCGAGGGTGTCTTCCGGTAGGTCCGTTGCGTGCCCTGGCCGATGAGTTACGATTTCAACTCGCAGACGCTAGGAAATCAGGTTTAGGCAACGCCGCTGTCTGCGACCGGATACTCGAAGAGTACCAACACCAGTACGACGCCTTGCTCGACGCTCAAGACCAATCGAAGTACATCCTCTCCGTACCGGAGGTAGCCCGAATCGTGATGGACTCCTGGCTCTACCTCGAGGAGCATGCGCGGTGCAAGCGGCTGGCGATCTGTGTTATGGGTAACCATGTGCACGCTCTCATCACGGGGCTTGCGGGCGTACCCGACTACCAACTCGGAGATTTGCTGGGGCAGCACAAACGCTTCACGGATGACGCGATACGGAAAGCCCTCGGGCATGGCGAGAAAGTCTGGGAGCTAGGCTTCTTCGACCGCTACGTTCGGCCGGGGACGCTCGAAACGGTAATTGCGTACATTCTTAATAATCCTGTCAAGGCTGGCCTCGTAAAGGAGTGGCAGCAGTGGTCACATACATTCATTGCGGATGAGTGGCTGCCCTAACGGGCTTATGCGCGCTACTAGTGGGCTTCCGCGCTTCCGCGCGGTTTGATGAGGGCTTATGCGCGATACTAGTGGGCTTCCGCGCTTCCGCGCGGGTTGTTGAGGGCTTCCGCGCGGTACTTACTAGTGGGCTTCCGCGCTTCCGCGCGGTTTGACGAGGGCTTCCGCGCGAGACTAGTGGGCTTCCGCGCTTCCGCGCGGGTTGATGAGGACTTCTGCGCGGTACTAGTGGGCTTCCGCGCTTCCGCGCGGTTTGATGAGGACTTCTGCGCGGTACTTGAAAGGTTCTACAGAAGACCTAAACACCGCGCGGAAGCGCGGGAGCCCGCTGTACTAGACACCGCGCGGAAGCGCGGGAGCCCGCTGTACTAGACACCGCGCGGAAGCGCGGGAGCCCGCAGTACTAGTCACCGCGCGGAAGCGCGGGAGCCCGCTGTACTAGACACCGCGCGGAAGCGCGGGAGCCCGCTGTGCCAAAGCGCGGGAGCCCGTTGTGCCGAGGCCCTGCGAATGCCGCGTTAAAAAAGCCTTTGCCGAGCGCGCCTACACCGTATCCATCAGCATCAATTTGCGACCAATCTGAAGCAGGACTGCGCGATCGATACTTTCCCCAAGCGGAAGTTGGGCGACGCCTAGGAGGCGGCGGAGAATCTCGACGCCGGCAAGGCCACGCCACAACTGCTCATCCAAGGACACCTGATAAAAAGCCCTGGCACTCCCGACGAGGGCGGCGTTACCACTGAGGTACAGGTGCGCCACGAAGACCCCAAAGTCGAACTCTGGCGGTCCAGTAAAGCAGAACTCCGGGTCGATGACGTAAAGTTGTAGTCCGTTTTGGCGAGAAGCCACCAGGAAAGAGCCTGGATAGAAGTCGCCGTGGAGTAGGGTGCCGGGGGCTTTGAGGTCTAGGTAACGCTGGCCGAGGGCATGGGCGCGTTTGCGCAAAACCTCGTCTACTACGGTGGTGTCGTCGCGGAAGGGGAGGTCGAAAATGTGCTCGTGATTGAGCTGCCGCATAGCCTTGTTGGTGAGGCGGCGGGCGGGCGGGTTTTGACGAAAGTAGATGTGGAGTCGCGTGAGGTAGGTCATGCAGGTCTCGACGACGCGGCGTCCGTCTCCGAGGGTACGGTCGAAGGGGGTGCCCTGGTAGACATCGGACAGGTCGCTGGCGGCACCGAGGTCCTCGAGGACGAGCACGTGGTTGGCGCCGTCGTGGTGGAGGAGTTGCGGGGTGTGGTCGGCGAGTCCAGGAACGGGCGCGACCAGCGAGAAGTAGGTCGCCTCAGCGCGGGTGCGCGTGACGGGCGCAGCGATGTCGGGGTAGCGCTCGACCCAGGGCCGGCTCTGCTTGACGATGACGCTGGGGCCGTGGGTAGCGCCAGCGAGGTGGGCGCGGGCTACGAAGTTCATGTTGCCGCCATCGAGCGTCTCGGCCGTAGTGACAGTCCCGGCCTTGCGGAAAAGACCCTTCGCGCGCAGAACGCCCTGTGACTGGAGGTAGGCGGTGAGGTTGGCCGGGTCGGCGTCGAGGTAGTGGTGGCCGGGGAGGGCGCGGGTGTAGCGGTCGCGGGACACGGCGGGGCTACCCTTCGACGAGGCCGGTAGAAAAGCGGATGAAGAGGACCGCGAGGGCGAGGATGAGCAGGACGAGGGCAGTGCCGACGAGGTAGTCGCGGCCGACGGAAGATTTTTGGGACATAGGTGGTTGCTTGGTCGTTTGGCTATTTGGTGGGGAAGGTAGGGCCTGGTTGCCAGTGCCTTCGTCTCCGCCAGCCGCTTGATTCCATAAAAGTCTTCCTCAAACCCCCGAAAACTCTCCAGCCGATCTACCAGCGGCGGGCGGTACCCGTCGACATAGGCGGCCTGCTTGCATCTGCGTTTGGGCGATGTGGATGCCGAGGCGAAAGTCGAGTTTGATCCACCAGCGAGCCGTGCGCATGCAAGGGCAACGTAGGGAGGGGGGCGGTGGTTAGTCACAACGACTTTCGCAATCTACTCTGACTCCAGGTGCCGTACGCGGCGCTCGATCCGAAGTTCGCCAGGGACCGCCCACCTTCCATAAAAGTTCACGGCCAGTCGGCGCGGCGGAGTAGATTTCCTCCCCATGCCCGCCCCCGATGCCGACTGGCAAGCCCTCACCACCGGCGACGCCCGCGCCCTCCAGCGCGTCTATGAAGCCCACGCCGTGCCCCTGCTGCGCTACGGCCGGCAGTTCGCGTCGCCGGCCAGCGTCGAGGACGCTGTCCATGACCTGTTCGTGCGTCTCTGGGAGCGCCACGCCACCCTCGATCCGGCCGCCAACGTCCGCCCCTACCTCTTCGTCGCCGTCCGCAACGCCCTCCTCCGCGCTACCACCCGCGACGCTCGCACCACCGACCTCGACGAGACCCGCGATAGCCCCGGCGACGACAGCCCCAACACCGAAGACCTCATCGTCATCGCCGAGGCCCACCTCGACCAAACCACCGTCCTCGCCCGCGCCATCACACAACTCGCCCCCCGCGAACGCGAGATCATCCGGCTCCGCTTCGAGGAGGGGCTCGAGTACGAAGAAATTACCGAGATTATGGGCCTCTCCTACGGTGCGGCCCGCAACACCACCGCCCGCGCCATCGCCAAACTCCGCACTTATCTCGCGATGCTGCTGCTCGGCATGGTGACAAGCACCGCCCTCACGTATCCCCTTCTCGTAAGCGCCCTCAAGCCCCTCTCGTGATCAATCCCTACCAAACGCTCTCCGTCGCCGAGTTGGCCGCCGAACCTGCGTTCCAGGCTTACGTCTCGGACGGTCGGGAGGGCGCGCAGTGGGACGCCTGGCAGGCCGAGGATGCGGCTTTCGCCAAAACCGTCACCACCGCTCGCGAGCACCTAACCCGACTCTCCGCCGCACTCGCCGACCCCGAAGACCTCACCAGCACCGCCGATGGTCTCTGGGCCCGCATCGCCGCCACTACGGGCATCGCGACCACCGGTCCTACACAAGCCACAGCGCCGCAGGCCCGAATTGTCACCCTCCCCAGTCGCTCCCGCCCCGCCCCGGCCAATCTCCGCCGTCGCTACATCGGTATCGCGCTCGCCGTGGCGGCCGCCGTCCTGGTGCTCTTCCTACTGCTTCCTGGTGCTTCAGACGTCTACCGCACGGGTCCCGGCGAGATCCAGGTCGTCGACCTACCCGACGGCAGCCGCGCCACCCTCGGCCCCGCCACCGAACTCCGCGTGGTCGACTACGGCGACACCCGCGCCCTCACCCTGGTCGGCGAGGCTTTCTTCGAGGTCGAACGCGGTCTGCCGTTCACTATCGCCACGGCCAGCGGTAAGGTGCGCGTCCTCGGCACCTCTTTCAGCGTCGCCACCTTCGAGGGGCTCGCCGTGGCCTGCGCGACGGGCAGGGTCAAAGTGACTACCTCGGCCGCCTCCGCCGAGATCACCCCCGGCCTAGCCGTACGCACCACCGATGGCCGACACCTGGAGCCTTACCCGGTCCCCGTTGCCGAAATCGGCGGCTGGCGCTCCGGCACCGTCTACCTCCAGGACATCCGCCTCGAGGACCTCGGCGAAGCCCTCGCCCGCTACTATGCGCGCCCCGTCGAGATCGCCCCCGGCAGTCGCGGACGCCGCCTCACCGTAGACGTGCCGCTAGCCGACTTCCCCGCGGCGGTACAGCGACTCGGGTTTGTCCTCCAAACCGAAATCGACACTTCCGGCGGGGGCTTGCGTATACGCTAGTCCATTCGCCTATGCGCCCTCGCCCTCGCCTTCTCGCCCTCTGCCTCGCGCTCTTGTGCTGCACGGGGGCGGGGCTCCGCGCACAGACCATTCCCCTCCGGCAGGCCCTCGCAGAACTGTCTACCGCCACAGGGATGCGCTTTAACTTCGAGGCAGCGAGTGTGTTCGACGTCGAGATCAGTACGGCTTCCGCCAAAACTTGGGACACCCTTCGTGCCGACCTCCGCCGCCGCGGCTTCGCGATTGAAGCAGCCCCCAACAACACCGTCCTCCTCGCACGCCGCCCACCAACTCCACTCGACCCGGACACCTCCCCCAAAACCGATAGCCAAACCTTTCGCTTCACCGTCCTCGGCACTGATGGCCCCCTCGAAGGGGCGCTCGTCCTCCTACCCGACGGCGGCGGCGGCGGCATCACCGATCAACGCGGCCAGACGAGCATAACCGCCCCCATGATCGCAGGGCAGAGAGATCCACCCGCTCCGAGCTCAGCAGCGCCGCAGGACCCCCGTATCACAGTTCGCTACCTCGGCTACCTCCCCGCCTCTATCCCCTTCCAATCTACCCGCCGCAGTTACAGCGTTACTCTCCGTCCCGACACCACGATCATCAGCCTCGTCCGTATCCTCGCTCCCCTACCGCCCCGCGAATGGCGAACGACGACGCCCAGAACCGGGGACGCCTACCGCTCCACCCTCCCGAGTCTCCGCATCCCCGCCCAAACGCTCAACGGCTTCGGCTTCTCCGGGCTGGCGGGCGTGAGCCAGATCGATGCCGGCAGTGCCACCCCCGCCATCCGCGGGAGCAAGGGCCACGAGACCCGCGTCGAGCTCGACGGCCTGCCGCTCTACCACGTCGATCACCTGTTCGGGCTGTTTAACGCCATCGACCCAGCGCTCGTCGCCGACGTCCAGGTCTACCGCTCGCACTATCCCGCCGATCGCGGTGGGGCCCGCGGTGGCTTCATGGATGTGACCGCGATTCCCGTGGAGAGAGCGGGCCTCGGGCTGCACGTCAACACCGTCGCGGCCTCCGGGGTGGCCCGTGCGCAGGCCGGTCCGTTGCGCCTGCTGCTCGGTGGGCGTACCAGTCTCGGAGACGTAGCCGGCGGAGGTGCCTTCGCCAACAGCGGCAAGGCCGCCGACACCCCCGATGCGAGCAGCGAAGACGGCGTCACCGTGGCCAGCGTGCCGAGTTTCTCGTTTTACGACGCATATGCAAGGGCGGAGTTCGGCGGAGCAGAGAGCCGCTGGTCTGGACGCGTCAATGCCTACCGTTCGCGCGATGGCTACGGCTATGCCCTCGACCAGGCCTCCCTGCTTACCGACCAGCGCGTGCCGCAGACCCTCACCCTCGCCTACGACGAAGCCAGTACGTGGCGCAACGCCAGCGTTGGCGCAAGCCTCCACTACCGTACCCCGCGGCTGCGCTATACCCTCGACGGACACACGACGCAGTATACCAATGCCCTTACGACCCGGGCTAGCCTCTCGCTCACCAACCCCCGCCGCCCCCGCGAGCGCCTGCGTGAACTCCTCGACAACGCTCTCGACAATTTGGTGAGCGAACGACAAGTGGGTTTTGGCGTAAGCCCCCTCCATCCAGACCCCTCCTGGAAAGCTGGGGTTCAGCTGCAACATCTCCAGACGGCGGCGCGCTTCCGTTTCGATACGCGACGCGACTTTAATGAGGACGGGGACGATGTACGGGTGCACGTGTACGGGATGCGGACGTTCACCTGGGCGAGTTCGGCGACGCAGTTGGATGTGGGTTTGCGGGGCAGTTACAGTCGCCTCTTCGGAGAGCCGTGGCTGAGTCCGCGACTGCTGTTTCGGCAGGGGATTCTGAGGGATGCTCAAGGCAAAACATCCTTGCTGGCGGGCTATTCGTACGTGCGCCAGACGGTGATGAGCCTGCAGCACCAAAACCAGTTCGGACAGACCTACGACCTACTCCTGCTTCGGCTACCGAGCGAAGACGCGATCGGGGCGGCGCACAACGTCTCCGTTGGGGCGATGCACGAGCGCGCCAATCTGCGGTTCAGCGTCGACGGCTACTTCCGGGCGCTGCCGGGTGTGGTGGCCAACCTAAGTACCGCCGGGGCCACCCTCGGCGACAATGCGCTGCTCAATCCACAGACTACCTTCCTCACTGTCGACGGCGAGGGGCAGGTCCTCGGGGTCGACCTCGACCTTGCCTACCAGCGCGGTGACCTCAGCGGGAGCGCCGCTTACACCCTGTCGCAGAGCCGCCAGCGCTTCAGCGCCGTCAATGCGGGTGCCTGGCTCAATGCCCCCGACGACCGCCGCCACCGCGTGGCCGTGACGCAGGGCTACCGGCTCGGCCGCTGGCGTCTGGGGGTCAACTACGAGGGGGCTAGTGGCTTGGTGTACAACGACTTCTCGGAGGTGGTGGCCGGCCGCAACGTGCGGATCACAGAAGTGAAGCAACTCCAGTCGCGCCTGCCGGCCTACCACCGCGTGGACCTGTCGGCCGCCTACGCATGGACGCCGACCTGGGGCAAGGTCAAACTCGGCGCTCGGGTCTTCAATGTGCTCGACCGCTTCAACGTCTCTCAGCGCGCCTACGTCATCGGCCTCGGTCCGGCCGTGGGGCGCGGGCAATCGCTGGCCGTCGGCACGGATGTTGGCTTGTTGGGGAGGCTACTGCTTGGGGAGGTGAGCTTTGAATTTTAATGTCAGCAGTAAAAATTTTTATTCCCCTCCATAGTGACAGGCCTCGCTACCCCGACTCCTCCCGGTGTACGCTCCGTACATCACCTCTTCAAACCAGACCTCATGAACCTCTTCAAGTTTGCTTTTCTGGGCCTTGCGCTCACCCTCGGCTTCGCCAGTTGTGACAAGGAAGCCACCGCCGACCTCGACACCCAAGACCTCAATTACCTCCTCGACCTCGAGGCCGATGCCCTCGTCGACGAGCTCGCCATCGCCGCTGAGACCGAAGGCGAGGCTGCTCGCGCTGTCTTCGCCACCGGTGAGGACGCCGCCGAGGGACACGTCTTCAGCGGCGACTGCTTCGCATTGGTGTACCCGGTTGGCATCGACTACCCAGACGGGACTTCGACGACGGCGGCAGACCCCGACGAACTCAAGGCCCAAATCCGCGCCTACGTCTCCACTAACCCGCGCCCCCGCCGCCGGGGCACCCGCCCGCAACTGAGCTTCCCGCTCACGATCCAACTGGCCGACGGCTCGCTGGAAACCCTCGACAACCGCCGCGAACTCTTCGCGCAACTCCGCGAGTGCCGCCCCGAAGTAGATCCCTGCTACACGCTGGTCTTCCCGGTCTCGGTGACGCTTGGGGACCGTACCCTCTCCGCCGATGACGCGGAGGCCCTCCGGCTCGCTATCCGGACCTCCCGCCAGGCCAACCCCGACGCCGGTGCCCCGCGACTCGTCTTCCCCGTCGAGGTGGAGTCGGCTACCGGTGAAGTGATCGAAGTTGCGTCCCGCGAGGAGTTCTACCGCCTGCGCCGCACGTGTCGCACCGAGCGCCGGGAGTGTTTCACGTTCGTGTACCCGGTCACGATTCAGCACCGGTCGGCAGGCCAAAAGATCGTCGAAGATGCCGCTCAACTTCGTCGCGCCTTCAGCCACGCCAACGGTCGCGGCCGTTGGATGATCGTATACCCGGTGTCGGTCACGATCGACGGCAATACGGTCGCCGTCGAGTCGGCCGAGGGCTTGCGTAGAGTTCGCCAGCGGTGCCGGTAGTCGCTCGTTAGATCCCAAAAGTGTAAACCCTCAGAGGTGCCTGCGCGAAGCGATTCGCGTGGGCACCTTCAACTACCTTTCAGGCCGACGCGCAGCGATCTAAGCAGGTCGCGCGTCTATACTTCTATGCGTACGATTCTCCTTGTAGCGCTAGCTGCCCTACTGCCCCTCGCCTGCACCTGCGGCGGCGACGACGATTCCCTCCCTACGGTTCCGCCGCTCACGCCATGCCTTCAGGACATCATCGCCGTGTACGCCGCCTCCGACACCGTCCCGTCCCTCAAACGCATCGACGCGCAGTACGTCGACGGACAGGCCTGGTACTGGCTCGTCACCGACGCTCGCACCTACGACGGCACTGAGCGCATCGTGGACGCGGATTGTGTGACGGTCTGCACGCTTGGCGGGCGGCGGGTCCCAGAACCTTGCATGAGCGGCGTTCGTGACGAGGCCTGGGTGACGATTTACGGGGAGCCTTAACGCCCAGCTCTTTTTCTGCGGCCTTCGGGCGGACCTTCTCGGACCGCTTCTGGATCCACTGCACGCGCATAGGCTTTGGCGGCGACGGTATCGACGATTTTGACGCAATGGCCGACAAAGGGATTGCCGTGGTGGCCCTGGTGGAGCAGCAGCTGGGGCGCTAGCTCAACAAGACCGTAATCGCGACCCACAGCGTCATTGCCAAGCTCAGCGCCATGGCACCGTAGATCCCGAGCACGAAGCCTTTCAGAAGCGCCTTCCACCAAGCCACTTCAAAGATTCGGATTTCAGTGGCCAGCACGTAGCCATAAAACAGGGCCACCGTCACCGCCCACGTCCACCCCTGCGAAGCGCCCAGCGCGTACGCGACGATGCCCAGGGCTCCAATGAGTAGTCCTACCGACATCGTGATCGCCACGACGTTGAGGTGTTGCGAGTAGTAGGTCAGGCGCCGCCAGTACAGCAACCAATACCCAAACGCCAGCAGCGGCATAAACAGCAGGACTGCCCAGGTCAAGTTGGCCAGCAGTGCCTCATTGATGCTCTGCTGGCCAGCCTGGTTGATCTGGACGAGCTTGGCGAGGGCCACGCGGTTGACCCAGGACTCGAGTCCCGAGGCTTGCACCACCTCCCGCGGGCTCATAGAAGCGTACTGGCGACTGTTGACCTCCGTAGCCTCGCTGTACAGCAGCGTGTCGGGCAGGTAGGTGCCCTGCGGCTCGGGGAAGGCCAGTGCGATGCTGTCGAAGAGGGCACGGGCAAGTGTATCGGTGGCCGGCACTCGCTGCTTAGCCGCATCGGTGAGGGCGCTAATGCGGTCGTGGTTCGCGAAGTCCATCCGGAGCCGGTCGACGGTGAGCATAGGGTCGCGCATGGTGTCGTCTTCGGGGATGCCGAAGACAGCGTTGCGCCGCTGGCGGCTGGCCACCTCAGCGAGACGGGCGGTGGCCTTGTCGAGGGCAGCCTTCGCGGCCTCACTTTCCTCCAGGTCCCCGTCAACGCTTGCCTCTACTACCGCATTGATCGCGCTGTCGAGCAGCGTCTGCGCCGCTGGCAAATCGTCACTGTCGAGGTCGAGGTCGAAGTCCTCCCCCTCGGAGGCCTCCCGTATAGCCTCGTCGAACCCAGCCTTGAGTTCAGCCTGCTGTTCGATGTCCTGCCCGTGTGCCGGTCCACCGATGTGCACGAACCCCGGCCCTCCTCCGCCCACGGTCAGGCGCATCACCGCGAAGCACACCAAGCTGCTGAGCAGCAGCAACCGGAGCGGGTGGATGTAGCGATCGCGCTGACCGTTGAGGTAGTTGCGCGCCATACGCCCAGGCACGGGCAGGTCCCGCAGGGTGCGCCACGTGCGCCCTTCGAGGTGGAAGAAAGTGCTTAGGCCCTCGGCCAGCCACTGTACGACGCCCTTCTTGAATACCCGGTTGCGCTGGCCGCAGATCGGGCAATACTTTGCGGTCGCCGTGAGTCCCTCGCCGCAGTTGAGGCAGCGCGAAGGATCGTAGCGCGCATAGGGGAGTTCGCGGGAGGTCAAGGGCCGGAAGGTAGGGCGGGAGAGCGGGCGCTATGTACCGCGATCCGGTCGAAGGCAAACGGGGGGTGGCCGGGTCGATTAGCTATCGCTTCGTAAAGGCGATGACGGCATCGGTGCTCCGGTCCTCATCGTAGGTGTACCCATTGATGTCGACGTCGTGAAGTTCGGAGCGTTTGGTGATGCGCTGTTGGACGACGACCTGGGCCAATTTCCCCCGCGCCACCTTGGCGTTGTAGGTGATGAATTTGAGCTTGCCGTCACGCAGTTCGCGAAAGTCGGCCTCGACGACGGGGGCACCGAGCTTGTCCAGGTCGAGGCAGGCGGTGTACTCCTTGCTGGCGGCGTTGACGATGAGCTGGGTGTCGGTGGCGGCGACGTCGGCGGCGAGGAGTTCGGTGATGCGGTGGCCCCAGTAGCAGACGAGGTCCTTGTCGCGGCCGACCTTGAGCTTGGTGCCCATTTCGAGGCGGTACGGCTGGATGAGGTCGAGCGGGCGGAGCAGGCCGTAGAGTCCGGAGAGGATGCGAAGTTGGTTTTGCGAAAGCGCCATCTCCTCCTGGGTAAAGTCGTCTGCCTGTAGCCCGCGATAGACGTCGCCCTTGAAGGCCAGCAAGGCGGGTTTGGCGGCGGCGAGGCTGTCGGCGGAGTCGAAGGAGGCGTAGCGGGCCGCGTTCTCGGTCGCGAGCGCCTCGCTGATGTGCATGAGTTCCCGGAGCTTGGCGGGGGACTTCTTGCGGAGGGCCGCAATGAGGGTCGCACTGCGCTCGAGGAGGCGGGGCTGGGTCGGGGTCGGGAATTCGGCGGGCGTGAAGTCGAGGGTCTTGGCGGGCGAGAGCAGGACGATCATAGCGCGTAAAGGAACGGCGGCGTGGCTGACCTGCGGTGTTGTTGACCTGCAAGAAGCCAATACACTTACCTTTGCCGCCATGGCCATCAACAAAGGCGACGCCGCCCCCAGCTTTACGCTCCCCAATTCCGAAAACCAGCCTATTTCTCTAGCCTCCTACAGCGGCCAGCCCGTCGTCGTGCTCTTCTTCCCGCTCGCCTTTACGGGCGTGTGTACGGCCGAGCTCTGCACCATGCGCGACCATATGGCGCAGTACCAGGGCCTCAACGCGCAGGTGCTCGCGATCTCGGTCGACAGCCCGTTTACGCTCGCCAAGTTTAAGGCCGAACAGGACCTCCCGTTCCCGCTGCTCTCCGACTTCAACAAGGAGGCGGCGAAGGCCTATGGCGTGCTGTACGAAGACTTCTACGGCCTCAAGGGCGTCGCCAAGCGCTCGGCCTTTGTCGTGGGTGCCGACGGGAAAGTGGCCTACGCCGAGGTGTTGGAGGATGCCGGTCACCAGCCGGATTACCACCAGCTCCAGCAAACCCTTCGCGAACTTGCCTAGTTGTCTTGCCTACATGACGCCTCGCCACGCCTACGCCGATCCCGATACCGACACGGATGTGATGTTCGACGAGGAGATTGACCTGCTCGAACTCCTCGACGAGCACTCGCAACTCATCGTCTACAACGACGACGTCAACACCTTCGACTGGGTAATCGAGTGCCTCATCGACATCCTCGGGCACGATACCGTGCAGGCGGAGCAACTCGCGATGCTGATTCACTTCAAGGGCAAGGCCACCGTCAAGTCCGGCCCCTTCGAAGAGTTGCACCCGCTCAAGGACGGCCTCGTCGACCGCGGCCTTTCCGCCGTCATCGAAGGGACCAAAGTCTAGCCCCCCCCGCTGCGTCCCGTGCATATTCTCTCTGGTCAGCTCGCCTTCCCGAGCGTCGAGTCCGCCACCGCCGACGGCATCGTCGCCGTCGGGGGCGACTACCGCTGGGAGCGCATCCTACTCGCCTACCGCCTCGGGATCTTCCCGTGGTCGAACGACCGCGACCCCATCGTTTGGTGGAGCCCGAACCCGCGCTTCGTGCTGTACCCGGATCAGACTCAAGGTCCAGAAGTCGATGCGGTCTAGCCTGCGGCAAAGGCGTTTTAGCGTAAGCTACGATACCCAGTTCAGGGCCGTGATCACCGCTTGTGGCCTCGTGCCCCGCGGCGGCGAAATGGTCGGGACCTGGATCACGGATGAGTTGTTGGAGGGCTACTGCGAACTTCACCGACAGGGCTATGCGCACAGCGTCGAGGCCTGGGACGAGGACGGATACCTCGTCGGCGGACTCTACGGCGTAGCCATCGGGCGAGTCTTCTGTGGGGAGAGCATGTTCGCGCTCACCCCTAACGCCAGCAAGTACGCCTTCATCCACCTCGTGCGCAACTTGCGGCGCCGCGGCTACACGCTGATCGACTGCCAGATGCCCACCGAACACCTCGAGCGCTTTGGTGCCGAACCGATCTCGCGCCGCCACTATATCCGCACGCTGCGCCTCAATGACGCCGAACCGACAGACCTCGGCCCCTGGACTACGTTAATGAACGACGACGCCCTCGACGACCACCCTTAGGCCTTCTCTATCCTTGATGCACCTCGATTTTCCGCCCGGCCACTGGCTCCGGGCCAGCGCGACCGCTTTGCTGGTCCTACACCTCGTGTCCACGGCGACTGCCCAACTCGGCCCCACACCCGGCGTCTACCCCCGCGGCTACTACCGCTCGCCGGTTGGTCGCGAGATCAAGGCCTCTGGCACCTTCGGGGAGCTGCGCCGCGACCACTTCCACATGGGGCTCGACATCAAGAGCGTCAACCGCCGCGTTGGCGACCCGATCTACGCGGTGGCGGACGGCTACGTGAGCAAACTCAAGATCTCGAGTGCCGGCTACGGCAACGCCATCTACGTTGATCATCCGAATGGCACCCGCAGTCTC
The DNA here is from genome assembly GCA_963837005.1 of Lewinellaceae bacterium. Lineage (GTDB taxonomy): Bacteria > Bacteroidota > Bacteroidia > Chitinophagales > Saprospiraceae > CALDTK01. The sequence goes on along the minus strand of CAWIMC010000013.1, from coordinate 252,442 downwards.
TACGCTCACCTCGATGACTTCGTGCCGGAGATTCAAGCCTTGCTCGACTCGGTGCACTACGCGCAGGAGAGCTTCGAGATAGAGGTTCAGCTTTCGCCAAAACAACTCCCGGTTCGGGCGGGCCAGCGGCTCGGAAGCATGGGCAACACGGGGTCGAGCCAGGGGCCGCACCTCCACTTCGAACTCCGGCTCTCGGCCACCGACGAGGCCTTCAATCCGCTCTTGTATGACTTCCCGATCCGGGATGGACTGGCGCCTAGTCTGCGAGGACTTGCGGTGTACAGTGTCGATCGCGACGGAAAGCCAACGCGTGTGGCCAAGCAGAGCGTTTCGAAGCGAGGCGACGACTATACCGCCGCTGAGACCATGGTCCCGCCCGGTAAAGTGGCCTTCGGACTCAAGGCTTACGACGTAGCCGAGGGCACTTCGAATCTCAACGGCGTGTTCGGCATCTCCTGCCGCGTGGACGGGCGGCTGGTTTGGCGGACGTTCTACGACACGATCGCCTTCGAGCAGACCCGTTTTATCCAGGCGCACTACGACTACGCGGCGCAGTCAAATGGCGATGGCTACTACTACCGCCTCCACAAGCTGCCCGGCGACCGGCTGCGCATCTACGAGACGGTGGTCGACGGCGGTGTGGTGAACGTAGGTTTTGGCGAAAGCCGCCAGGTCGAAATACAGGCCAGCGATGCTTTCGGGAACACGTCCACGCTGCGCTTTGTGGTTCGAGGAGACACGGTTGGACGCGTCGATCCCGGTCTGCCGCCCTTCAATTTTGTGCTCGTACCCGAGCGACCGAGCGACTTGCGTCTCGGTGATGCGGCCTTTCGCGTGGAGGCGGGTTCGGTGTACACCAAAACCTTCTTGCGCGGAGCCATTCGCACGCGCGGCGACGCCGGGGGCCTATTCGAGTTGCTATGACATCGGCCAGGACGAGGAGCCGCTCCAACGCCCTGTTCGCGTGACGGTTCCGCTCAATGGCATGCCGGGCGAACTCCGCTCGAAAGCCTACTTCGGAAGTTGCGGCGATGCGGCCCGCAAGACGATGAATGGGCGCCTGAGCGCCGACGGCCAAACCCTCGAGGGCGAGATGGGCTACTGGCGTTCGTTTGCGGTTTTTGTAGATACGGTGCCGCCAACCATTAAAACCCTGTCGCGAGGGGTTTTCCGCATCGAGGACGGCGTGAGTTCGGCGCGAGACCTGCGCTATCGCGTCACTCAGAGCGGGCAGTGGGTACTCGCGAGCCTTGACGCGAAGAGCGATCGACTCACGGTGCGCGCCGATGGCCTCGAGCCCGGACCGATCCGCGTCTCAGTCACCGACGAGGCGGGCAATGTGGAGATCTTGGAACAGTAGCAGACAATATTACGTAAAAGTAAACCCTGCGCACGGTCCGCTGTTGCAGACACTACAGGGAGCATGCATCTTTGCACCGTACTAACAGACTCAAAAAATCAAATTCCATGAAAACAGCCTTTACACTCCTCTTTTCACTCGCGCTCGTTGGTGCGGTCCACGCTCAAAAGACTCAGGTCACCTTCGCGGTCGACATGAATGGCGCGGCGAACTTCCGTCCCGGCACCGACACCCTTCGCGTGGCAGGCAACTTCCAGACCCCCAACGAGTGGACGCCCCGCGCTGCGGCGAGAGACAACATACTCACCGATCCCGACGGCAACGGTGTATACTCGGTGACCTACAACGTCACTCCCGGAAGCTATCAGTACAAGTACGTCATCAACATCTGGGCACGACCAAGGCTTCAATGAGGCGAGCGGCGGAACGCCAATTCTCGGTACGGACGTTGCATGCTTTACGGATGACAACCGTCAGCTTACCGTGACGGCAGCTGCCATGACGACCACGATCTACAAGTACAACTCCTGCGTAGTCTCTAGCCGCGTAGTCGGGCGTCAACGACTTCGCTCAGCTCGAAGGCGTAGAGCTTTCGCCCAACCCCATCGTCGACCAGGCCAATCTGACCCTCCCCGCCGGTGGTACTTATCAGATCCGCGTGATGGGCTCAGACGGCCGCATGATTGCTGATGTCAAGAACTACCAAAGTTCGGTCTACAACCTCCAGCGCGACAATCTCGCGAGCGGTCTCTACCTCGTCGAGGTACTAGAGGCCAGCCGCGGCGAGCGTGCTGTACTTCGGTTCACGATTCAGTAAGGCGTACGGCTTTCGCCAAAACCCTTGCTACGGAGGCCCCGTCGGACGATGTCCGACGGGGCTTTTTCGTTGTGCGCGCATTCGCTGAGCGCAGCTCAGAGATCGCCGACATTCGCGGACTTCGATGACCTCTGTGACGAGTTGCCAGAATGTTTACCTTCGCGCCGCTTTTGACGGAAGCGTAGGTATCGAACCCGATCGCCGGCGGCCAAGTCGTTCTGTCTCATCCAACTATTTGACGCTTTATGGGAAGCACGCTTACCCTTTTGTTCCCCGCCTTCGGGGTCCTTGCACTATTGTACACGTTTTGGCGCTCCTCGTGGGTCGGCAAACAAGACCCCGGCACCGAGCGCATGCAGCGCATCGGCAAGAACATCGCCGACGGCGCGATGGCCTTCTTGAAGGCAGAGTACAAGGTGCTCGCGCCCTTCGTACTCGTCGTGGCGGCGTTGCTGATGTTCTCCGCCGATGGAGCCACCTCTAGCATGCTTATCGGTGCGGCTTTCATTCTCGGTGCCATTTGCTCGGCCCTGGCCGGCTTCATCGGGATGCGCGTGGCCACCAAGGCCAATACCCGCACCACGGCCGCCGCGCGGACTTCACTCGGTAAGGCCCTCGAGGTGGCTTTCGCCGGGGGTGCCGTGATGGGTATGGGCGTGGTTGGGCTCGGGATGCTCGGGCTGGGGCTGCTGTTCTTCTTCTTTAGTGCTCAGTTTGCCGCGCCAGCCCTCGTGGACGGGGTGCTCAACGACCCTGATGTCTACCGCAACTCGATCATTCGCGTGATCACGGTCTTGACCGGGTTCAGTTTTGGCGCAAGCTCGATTGCCCTCTTCGCTCGCGTGGGTGGGGGGATCTACACGAAAGCTGCCGATGTCGGGGCCGACCTCGTCGGTAAGGTCGAGGCCGGTATCCCGGAGGACCACCCGCTCAACCCCGCTACGATTGCCGACAACGTCGGTGACAACGTGGGCGACGTGGCCGGCATGGGTGCCGACCTCTTCGAGAGCTACGTCGGGTCAATCATCGGTACGATGGTAATTGGCGCCGCGACGATTGGCGTGGGTGCCTTCACGGCGGACGGCGACTTCGGTGGCCTCAACCTCGTGTTGCTGCCGATGGTGCTGGCCTCGGTCGGTATCCTTGACCTCGATCATCGGTACCTTCTTCGTGAAGGTCAAGGAGGGCGGTGACCCACAGAAGGCACTCAATACGGGCGAGTTTATCGCGGCCGGTCTGATGATCGCGGCGACCTACGGTGTCATCAGCTGGATGGTGCCGGGTGAGGGCTTTACGCTGCTCGGCTTCGAGCAGGGCGCCTTGCCGATTGCCTACACGGGCAACGGTATCTTCTTCGCGGTCATCATTGGTCTCGTGGCCGGTCTCGGCATCGGAATGATCACCGAGTACTACACGGGTACGGGCACGGCACCGGTCCGCTCGATCGTGGAGCAGTCGGGGACGGGTGCGGCCACCAACATCATCGCGGGCCTCGGGGTCGGTATGATGTCGACGGCAGTGCCGATCATCATTTTGGCCGCGGCCATCATGGGCGCTTTCTACTTCGCGGGTCTGTACGGTATCGCCATCGCGGCGGTCGGCATGCTCTCGAACACGGGCATCCAGCTCGCCGTCGACGCCTACGGACCGATCTCCGACAACGCTGGCGGTATTGCCGAGATGGCCGAGTTGCCGAAGGAGGTGCGCCAGCGCACCGACAAGCTCGACGCGGTCGGCAACACGACGGCGGCCATTGGTAAGGGCTTTGCGATCGGTTCGGCTGCCTTGACGGCACTGGCACTCTTTGCGGCCTTCATTACGACCTACAACGTAGCTCACCCGCTGACGCCGATCTACGGCATCAACGTGATCGATGCACAGGTGATGTCGATGCTCTTCGTGGGCGCGATGCTGCCCTTCGTGTTCAGTGCACTCTCGATGAACGCTGTCGGTCGCGCGGCCAATGACATGATCGAGGAGGTGCGCCGCCAGTTCCGGACCATCCCTGAACTCACCGCAGCTCTAGCGCTGATGCGCAAGTACGACGGTGCCGAGATGGACACCTGGAGCACCGCCGACCGCGCTGTGTTCGACGCCGCCGACGGCAAGGCCGAGTACGACAAGTGCGTCGAGATTTCGACGAAGGCCTCGATCCGTGAGATGGTGCTGCCTGGTCTGATTGCGATCCTATCGCCGGTGGTGGTGGGCTTTGTCCCGGGTCTTCTCGGTAGCAGCTCTGGCGGCATCATGCTCGGTGGCTTGCTGGCCGGTGTGACGGTGTCGGGTGTCCTCATGGCGATCTTCCAGTCCAACGCCGGTGGTGCGTGGGACAATGCGAAGAAGATGTTCGAGGAGGGTGTCAACATCAAAAACGAGACCTTTTACAAGGGGTCTGATCCGCACAAGGCGGCGGTGGTGGGGGATACGGTGGGCGATCCGTTTAAGGACACTTCCGGGCCGAGCCTCAACATCTTGCTGAAGCTGATGAGCGTGGTGGCCTTGGTGATTGCGCCGTTGATCTAAAGGTGAATGCGCTTCGCGCTACGGTTCCGATTTGACGCCGCGCAGCAATGGGGTTGGGGCCCCGCTGCTAGCAGAAGGGCGCGAAGGTTCGCGAAGGCTTTGCTGGCGCTGGGGAGGGCGCTGGCGAAGCGAACGGCTGGGCTTCGTGGCTCGTCGACGCTAATCATGAGTAGGGTCCGCGCTTTCCACTTACTGGAAGGCGCGGGCTTTTCTTTGTCCGATGCTTCGTATCCTACTCCTGGCCTTAAGTTTTGGCGCAAGCCTCACGATCTCTACCGCCATGGCGCAATCGATGCAATCGGACTGGGTTGCCAAGTGGGCCAACATGCGCGACTACACGCTCGCGGTGGCGGACGCGATGCCGGCCGAGGACTACGGCTACGCGCCGCTGGATACGGGCATGATGAGCTTCGGGGAGCAGCTGGTGCACCTGGCCGGCAACATTACTTGGCTGTGTACGAGTAAGCTACGTGATGGGGCGAGGCCGGCGCGCTCGACGGTAGACGCGCTGGACAAGGTCGCCGTTCGGCAAAACCTGGAGGCGGCCTTCGCGCTCGGGGCCGAGGTGCTGGCGGGTTTGAGCTACGGCGACGTGCAGGAGTCGGTGGAGTGGTTTACGGGCGAACGACTGACGCGGCGGCGCATTGGGCTGCTGCTGTTCGACCACGTGACGCACCACCGCGCGCAGGCGATCGTGTATTTGCGGCTGAAGGGGGTAACGGCGCCGGGGTACGTGGGCTGGTGAGGGGTGGAGCGAAATGGGAGAAAACGAGGACTTAAACCGAGTTTGCAAGGTTTGCAAAGAATACTCGCAAACCTTGCAAACTCGATTTAAGTCTTTCATTTTGGCCCCATACGCCTGAGCATGAACTCGTCGAAAAGCGGTACCGTGAAGGCCGTAAAGCCGTGCATCGGACTGTAAACCATGCCTTTATTAATCAGTGAGCGTCTAGCCGACCCGACGCTTTGCACGCTGGCACCCATCTCGTCGGCGATGTCGCCGGATTTGTGCGGACCCTGCCCGAGCCTGGCCATGGCGTGGAGGTAGTCCTGCTCTTTGAGGGTCAGGCGGTCGAATCGGACGTTGAAGAAGCCTTCGTCGAGCCGATCGAGCGCCAGGGCCGTAGCACGGTCTACGTCGGCGACGCCGATCTCGGGACCCTCCGCTACATTCCAGGCGTGTTGCCCCCACTCCTGCAGGAAGTAAGGATACCCCCGCGTCCGGTCGAAGATCGCCTCGAGGGCCGCGGGGGTAAAGTGCACCCCACGGGCTACGGCGGGCTCCTCGATCGCTTTGAAAGCAGCGCTACGGTCGAGCGGACCGATCTGGAGATACTCGAAGAGGCGTTCGGCGTAGGACTTGGCGTCTCCGGCGAGTCCAGCGGCCTGCGGCAAGCCGCTGCCGAAAAACAGGATGGGCAGTGCTTTCTGGCTAACCCTGTGCAGTGCGACGATGAGCGCGGCGAAATCTTCCTTGCTGAGGTACTGCACCTCGTCGATGAGCAGGACCAGCGAGGTACCTGCTGCCTTGGCCGCCTTCCCGACGGAAAGGAAGAGTTCGGGTAGGTCCAGTTCGAGGTTGCCACTGTCGGCGCCCTCGAGGTCGACATCGAGCCCGAACTCGAAATCCCCGTAGGAGACCTTAAAGGTTTTGGCAAAAGCCCCCAAAGCCCGCAGGGCACGGCGCGCCTGATCTTTGGCCTGATCGACGCGAGAAAAGCGGCTAACGATCCGGCGCAACTGTGGCACGAGCAAGGTCGGTAGCGTCTGGCCCTCGGGCGCCTCGAGGATGATGACGTGGTGGTCGTGGGCCTCCGCCTCGCCTTCGACGTGATTGAGGAGCACGGTCTTCCCGACGCCTCGCAGGCCGAGCAGCAGTACGTCGCGGGTGTTGTGACCGAGGCGCAGGCGCTCCAGGCGCTGCTGGGTGAGCAGCAGGATAGCATCCCGGCCAGTCAAGACGGGCGGTGGGTTGCCCGCCCCAGGCGCGTAAGGATTCGAGGCAACGTCCATGCGTCAAATGTACCGACCTAAACCGAGTTTGCAAGGTTTGCAAAGAATACTCGCAAACCTTGCAAACTCGATTTAAGTCTTTCACTTTGCCGCGACGAGCAAGCCACCGCGATAGCCTCGACCCAACGGCCCGCAAGCCTTCGCGTGGCTAGCTTTACCCACCGAGCTATGTCACGACCTGCCCTTACTCTGCTCAGCTGCTGGCTCCTGGCCCTTTCCGCCGTGCGGCTCTGTGCGCAGCCCGCGTCTGCAGTACCGCTGCCGGGCGACAGCCTCACCGTGGCGCAGCTTCGGCAGGCGCTGCGGCCGCATCCGCGCCTGATTCTCGACACCGCCGACCTGGGTGAGCTCACGCGCCTGCCGCATTACGCGTTTTTGCGCAAGCGCGCCGACGCCCTCCTCGCCGAGCCGCCGCTCACGCGCAAACTCGTCGGCCGCCGCCTGCTGTCGGTGAGCCGCGAGGCCCTCCGCCGCACCACCACCCTGGCCCTCGTGTACCGCGCCTCGGGCGAGCGGGTCTACCTCGAACGCCTCGAGCGCGAACTGCTCGCCGTGTGCGCCTTCGCGGACTGGAACCCGAGCCACTACCTCGACGTGGCCGAGATGGCGACGGCCGTGGCGCTCGGGTTCGACTGGACCTACGACTTCCTGTCCGCGTCGACGCGCGCTCGGGTCTCCGAGGTCCTGTACGAAAAGGCAGTGCTCCCGGCCCTCGGGGACCACGACTGGGTAACGACGGACAATAACTGGAACCAAGTCTGCCACGCCGGCAGTGTAGCTGCGGCGCTCGCCGTCGCCGATGCTCACCCGGCGGAGGCGGTACGGGTCGTCAACCGCGCGCTTCGGAATGCCCATTTCGCCCTCGACCCATATGCACCGCACGGTGTGTATCCAGAGGGGCCGTCGTATTGGGCCTATGGCACGGGCTTTAGCGTGATGCAGATCGAGGTGTTGCGATCAGCACTGGGGGAGGACTTCGGCTTGACGCAGTATCCGGGCTTTTTGGCGAGTGCGACTTGGTTGGCGCTCGCGGAGGCACCCTCCGGAATGACGCATAATTTCGGGGACTGCTCCGAGCGGCTCGGCGGTAGCTCGGCGGAGCTCCGTGCGTGGTTCGCGGCCGAGACTCGAAACGCAGCCCTCGTGGACTCGACGGCGGTACTGGACAGTTACGCCAGCGGTGAGCGGGGCTCGCGTATGGCGGCCCTAGCCCTCCTGTGGGTAGCGCGCTATCTACAGACCGAAGGCTACGAAGCATTGCCGAAACGTTGGGTCGGCATGGGCCCTAGTCCTGTTGCGTACGTACAACAGGTTGGCGAGCGCGGGTACTACCTCGCCGTCAAGGGCGGGCGCGGTAGCATCAATCACGGCAACCTCGACGCCGGTAGTTTCGTGTTCGAAGTAGACGGCGTACGCTGGGGGATCGATCCCGGTAATCAGTCGTACCATCCGCTGGAGGCCGCGGGCGTGGACCTCTGGAACCGCGATCAGCATTCACAGCGGTGGAGCCTGCTGAGCAAGTCCAACTTCGGACACTCGACCTTGAGCGTCGACGACGCCTTGCACCGCGTGGCGGGCTTCGCGGCGCTGCGGCAGGATACGTTGAGTGGGGTGATTAGCGTCTCGCTCGACTCGGTGTTCGAGGGGCAGCTCGCCGGCGCTCGCCGGACCTACGCGCCGCTCGGCGAGGCGGGGCTGCTCGTCACGGACTCCCTCGTCGTGCTGCCCGGGACCCGTACCGTCCGCTGGCAAATGATGACGACGGCGACCGTGGAGGTAGAGTCGGATGGGGCCATCCTGAGTGCCGACGGCAAGCAGCTCGCGCTGCGGGTGCTCGCCCCGGCGGGCGCGACGCTCGCGGTCGTGTCGCTCGACCCGCCGCCGCTGCCACTCGACATTGAGATCACGGGCCTGAAGCGCGTGGACGTACTCGTGCCGGCGGCACTCGCCCGCGAGGGTCGACTGGAGATCGTGGTGGCGCTGGAGGGGCTCGGCGGGGCGGGTGGGGGCGAGCCCGAGCGCCGGTAAAGGCACGGTGCGAAGCCGCCTTTCGGCAAAACAGGAGAGCTGCCTTGGCGCTAGTGATGCCCGAGGGCACTTCGCGGTCCATGCGCCCAAGTGGGATAGACCCCGTGATCGCCCTTGGCCGGAGCACCGCCTTAATAATTTTAAAGGCGTGGGCCTAGTCGAGCTAGACTGCGTGTCTAGGGCTCGAAACCTCGTGCCCGCAAGTTCAGATACTGCGTAGGCGTGAGCACGGGCATCGTCGCAATTGGGAAATCATTGAGGTCTCTGGTGATGAGATAGTCGGCGCGAAAAGCCACTGCGCCCTGGTAGTGTGCAGCATCTTCGTAGTCTTCGTTGTCCACGTCGACAGCTTCCCGCAGAAATTCCTCCGCCATCGGGACGACCGCTATAGCGCTCAGCAAAGCAGTCACACTCCTGCGGACGATCGCCGGATTTTTGATGTTTTGCATGCCCGTGCAGTACGAGAACGGAAAGGACATCGCGATCGCTCCTAGTGCGCACTCTCCGGAGATGCCGAGCGCAACGACTGAGGCAGATGCCTCCAGGAACGGCTGCCGCCGCCCGGTGACATCGCTGAGGATGTTCGTATCCAAGAAGAGCCTATTCAAGGTTCATGTATTCTCGGTGCTTGCGCTGCTTCGCCTCGGCATCTGAGACTTCGGGACCCTTGTGTTCGGTTTGTTCCTCGCCGATTTCACGCGGGACCTGTATGCCCCACTGGTTTGCGGGCAAATAATCTACTTTGTCCAGCAAGTGAATGCGCGTACGTTTTTCTCTCCGAAGAGCCTCCTCCATAAATTTCGACAAGCTCGTCCCCTGCGTTTTAGCGTAAGTCTTCCCCCATTCAATGAGGTCCTGGTCGAGCCGGAGCGTAAGTTTTGCGTAAGGCACGAATGATAATTTGTACGTATTCAACCCAAGTTGTACGTATGAGGTTCCGACTGCCCGCGACCCGCATCCAACTTCCGCTCTCCGGGTTAATGTATCTACATGGAATATACACGGACCATCGAAATCGGCATCGACAGTTTTGCGGCAGCGTCATCGCAGGGCACCACGGGCGTCGCCACCGATGATGTCACCTCGATGCGCAATTTGCTAGCGCGCGTCGTGCGGGCCGACAAGGCGGGCGTCGACGTCTTTGCTATCGGGGAGCACCACCGCCGCGAATACCTCGATTCGGCACCGCACGTGATCCTCGGGGCGGCGGCGGCTCTTACCGAGCGCATCAAACTCGGCAGTGCCGTCACGGTCTTGAGTGCGGCCGATCCGGTACGCGTCTTCCAGAACTTCGCCACCGTCGACCTGATCTCCAACGGCAGGGTAGAGGTAGTAGCTGGCCGTGGATCCTTCACCGAGTCCTTCCCGCTGTTCGGGCGGCAACTGCGGGATTACGATGCGCTTTTCAGCGAAAACCTGCAGCTCCTGCTCAAGCTGCGCGAGGCCGAAACGGTGCACTGGTCGGGACAGTTCCGCCCGGCGCTTACGGGACAGGGCGTATACCCACGGCCGGTGCAGGAGAAGCTGCCGGTGTGGGTCGGGGTCGGTGGTACGCCGGAGTCTTTTGTCCGGGCTGGCTCGCTCGGTCTGCCGCTGATGGTCGCGATCATCGGAGGCGAGACGCACCGCTTCCGCCCGCTGGTGGATCTGTACCGGGAGGCCGGTCGGCGGGCGGGCTTTGCGCCAGAGGATTTGATGGTCGGGATCCACTCCCTCGGCTACGTAGCGCCAACGAGCGAGGAGGCGACGGCGGACTTCTTCCCAGGCTACGCGCGGACCTTTACGAAGATCGGTAAGGAGCGTGGGTGGTCGCCGATTACGCCAGCGCATTACCAGCAGCAGATCAGTGACTTGGGAGCGCTGGTGGTGGGAGATGTGAAGACGGTGGCGGCGAAGATTTTGCGGCACTCCGAGGCGCTCGGGGGCATCTCGCGCTTTGCGTTTAATATGGACATGGCGGAAGTGCCGCAGGAGAAACTGCTCAGGGCGATTGATTTGCTCGGGCAGGAGGTCAAGCGGGAGATTTCAAATTTCTGATGCCAACCTTCGTACACCCATCCCCGTCTTTCGCACGTTCCTCCCCCCTGTATGCCCACCCCTGCCTTCCCCGCTACCCAGCACACCCTGCCCAACGGCCTTACGCTCTACTTCTCCCGCAACCCCGCCGAGCCCCGCATCTATACCCAGGTCTGCGTTCGCGCCGGCTCTAAGCATGACCCCGACCAGTCGACGGGCCTCGCGCACTACCTCGAGCACATGCTCTTCAAGGGGACCGACAAGATCGGGTCGAGCGACTGGGCAGCCGAAGAGCCCCTCCTCCAGCAGATCGCCGAGACCTACGAGGCCCACCGTCGAACCACGAATGCCGCCGAGCGCCGGACGCTGTACGCCCAGATCGACCAACTCTCCCAACAGGCGGCCGCCTTCGCGCTACCCGGCGAATACGACCGCGTCATCGCGCAGCTCGGTGCCCGCGACACCAATGCCTATACCTGGGTCGACCAAACCGTCTTCCTCAACGACATCCCCGCCAACGAACTAGGCCGCTGGATGCAACTCGAAACCGAGCGCTTCTCGCGGCTCGTGCTGCGGCTGTTTCACACCGAGTTAGAGACCGTCTTCGAGGAGTTTAATATCACGCAGGACTCCGACGCCCGCAAGGCCATGCGCGCCGCCAACGAGGCGCTCTTCCCGGCGCACCCCTACGGTACCCACACCACCATCGGCCGCGGCGATCACCTCAAGGCCCCGAGCCACTTCGATATCTACGATTTCTTCGACAGTCACTACGTACCGGCCAACATGTGCGTCATCCTGGCGGGGGATTTCGACGAGGCCGAGGCATTCGAGATGGCGCTCAAGACTTTCGGTACCTGGCAGCCGCGCCCTGTACCGTCTTATGAGGCGGCACCGTTGCGACAGGCGGTGGCCTCGACGACGGAGGTCTTCGGCGAGGAGGCCGAAAGCGTGCAACTCAACTGGCGCCTCCCGGCTGCGGACTCTCGCGAGGCCCTGGTGGCGGCCCTGGCCGTCGGAATGCTCTACAACCGGCAGGCGGGCCTTTTCGACCTCGAACTCGTCCAGCGCCAGCGCGTCCTCACGGCCTCGGCCGGGATCGTCCCGATGGCCGAGTACGGGGTGCTTGCGAGCGAGCGTACGGCCGACGCTCCGGACAAACCTTACAGGAGGCACGCGAACTCGTGCTGGAGCAGGTCGCGGTGCTGGCCAGCGGCGAGGCCCCGGACTGGCTCCGTGCGGCAGTGCTGGTCGATCACGAGTTGACGGCGGCGCGTACCGCAGAGTCCAACCGCGGTCGTGCGGCCTTGCTGTCGACGGCCTTCCTACACCACTTGGACCTGAGTGACGCCCTGGGCCGCGTCGAGCTGTTACGCACCGTGACCGATGCAGAGGTGGCGGCTTTCGCCAAAACCTACTTGCGCCCCGAGGCTTGCGCCACCGTCTACAAGCGCCAAGGCCCCGATGCCGAGGTGCTGAAGGTCGACAAACCCGAGATCACGCCGGTGCAGCTCAACACGCAGGCTGTGTCGCGTTTTGCCGAAAGGCTCCTCACCGAAAGCCCCGGCGACATAGCCCCCGAATTTGCCGATCTCGACGCTCTCGTCACCCGCCGAGAGATCGGTGCGGGACGGGAACTCCACCACCTCGCCAACGCCGAGAACGGCCTCTGTGAACTGCTCTACGTCTACGATTTCGGGAGCCGTGACGAGCGCTGGGCCAGACTCGCGACCGACTACCTCCAGTATCTCGGCACCCGACATCACTCGCAGACCGAACTCGAGATCGCGCTGTATCGCTACGGCATGGAGTGGCAGGTGCAAGTCACCGCGCAGCGCCTTTACGTGGGCGTGAGCGGCCTAGACAAACATCTCGCCGAGGGCCTCGACCTCCTCGACGAACTCCTCGCCGAGGCCGAGCCCAACCCAGACGCGCTCGCGAGCCTCGTCGAGGACACGATCCAGAAGCGCCTCAACGAGCGGTCCGACAAGCAGATGGTGCTGCGCAAGGGCCTCAACAACTACGGTCGCTACGGTGCCGCCTCGCCGGTGCTCGCCGAGCCGACTGCCGCCGAGATGCGCGCCAAAACCCCGGCCGACCTGCTGGCCCTGATTCACGCGCTGCCGAGCCTCGAGCACAAGGTGTTTTACTACGGACCGCGTGCCGTCGACGAAGTGCTCACGACCCTGCGCCGCCGCCCGGCCCCGAACGCCCTAGCTGCTCCCACCAAGGCGGGTACGCTGCGCATGCAGGTGCCCACGCAAGACCGGGTCGTATTCCTGCACTTTCCGCAGGTCCAGGTCGAGGTGCTCGCGCTGCGGCACGTGCGCCAGGGTTTTGCCGAAAGGCTGTGGGTGATGGGCGAGTGGTTCAACCAGTACTACGGCATGGGCTTGAGTTCAGTGGTGTTCCAGGAGTTGCGCGAGAGCCGGGCGCTGGCCTACTCGACCTATGCCTTTGCGCAGACGCCAGCGCTGGCCGAGGGCGATCACCTCTTGCAGGCCTTCGTGGGCACACAGCCTGATAAACTCGGTACGGCCCTCGACGCAATGCGGGACCTGCTGAGCGACTGGCGTTTCGACGCCGATGCAGCTGAGCGTGTCAAGGCTGGGGTGTTGCAGCAGATGCGCAGTGGGCGGGACCTGCGGCAGAGTCGCTACTGGCTGTGGCGCCAGGCGCAGGATCGCGGTCTGGTGGGCAACCCCCGCGAGCGGATGTACGAGGCATTGCTGGCCGCGACCCCAGCCGACCTGCAGGCCTTCTACGAGGAGCTATCGAGTGCGCCGACCACCTTTTTGGTGATGGGCGACGAGGGCAAGGTGGACCAGTCTCTGCTCGCGCAAATCGGGCCGGTGGAGGTGGTCGGGATGGATGAGGTGTTTGGGGGGCAGGGGTAAGCTCGTGGATGACCTCCCCTACCGCCGCGCCCTCGTCCTCCTCGACGCCCCGCCCAGCCCTCTCCAGCGCATCCACTTGCCGACGGCGGTGGCGCATGACGTCGAGACCTACCTCAAGCGCGACGAACTCCTCGACGAGCGCATCAGCGGCAACAAGTGGCGCAAACTCGTGCCGCAGGTCGCCTGGCTGCTGCGGGGTGGGGCCGTCGGACTAGCGTCTGTGGGTGGGTGGCACAGCAATCACCTCGCGGCCCTGGCGGCGCTCGGGCAGCGCCTGGGCGTACCAACGCTGGGTTTCGTCGGCGGCTGGGATGGGACTTTGGACTCGTACACGACGGCTTTCGCCAAAACCTGCGGCATGTCCTTGCGGTCGGTCTCGCGGGGAAAAGTGCGAGCGTGGCGCGAGGGCGGCGTACCTACAGTTTTGCCGGAAGGCTACGCGTGGATACCAGAAGGGGGCAGTGCGCGGCTCGGATTGATGGGGATGCGTTCGTTGGTGCGGGAGGTGGAAATGCAAGTAGGCGCTGTCCCTGAGGCATACTGGGTGTCCGTCGGGAGTGGCGGTACGGTAGCGGGCCTAGCGCGCGCGACACACGTACCGGTACATGGGGTGATGTGCGTACGGGATGCGGGACTGGCGGGGCGGATCGGCACCCTCGCTTTGGAAGCGACCAACTTGCACTTACACAGGGGCGCACTCGGCGGCTTCGCGAGTGGCGAGCCTGCGATTGCGGAACTCATGCAGCGTTTCGAGGTGGACAACCCTGGCGTGCGCCTCGATCCGGTCTACACGGCCAAACTGGTGTTGGGCTACGAGGCGTGGTTGGCGGCGCAAGCGGCAACCTCGGTTGACCAGCGGCACGTCTTGGTGCATACCGGAGGCTTGCAGGGGCGGCCGGCCTGGGAGCAGCGCTGGGCTCGCTCGGGTTGAAGCACGAACCCCTACCTCTCTCCCTACGTTTTCTACAGCGCAGGCCACCGACCACTGCTCGCCCGGCAAGGCCCACGCAGAGGAGCTCGCCAACCCCATGCGCGGCGAAGAGCGCCTCGCCAGCGTCGGCCTCGGACCTCCGTCAAACTACGTCCCCCGCTGGGACATCGTCTGGGATCCCATCACGTACGTACCGGCGGAGCGGTAAGCACGGCTAACCCGCTACTCCTCCAAACCACCACCCCACTCCAGCACTCGCCGCCATCGCCAGCGTCCCCCAAAACGTAATCTTCAAGATCGCTGGCCCGATGCTAATCCCGCCTGCCCGCGCACTCACTACCCCGAGCAACACGAGGGCTAAGATTGCCGTGACGTACTGCGCCCACACCATCTGCCCTAGCGAACCGACACCCGCAACTGCTAACGGCAGCACCCCGCCCGCCAGAAAAGCCGACCCCGACGCGAACGCCGCCTGCAAGGGGCGCGCCTGCGTCAGATCTTGAATCCCCAGCTCGTCTCGCGCGTGCGCTTCCAAGGCATTGTGGGCCGTTAGCTCCTCTGCTACCAGGCGTGCCGTCTCCGGCCGCAGGCCACGTCTCATGTAGATCCCCGCTAGTTCCGCCAACTCCCCCTCCGGCGAGGCCAACAACTCTGCCGCCTCCCGCCCGAGGTCGGCCTGCTCCAAGTCCGCCTGCGACGATACCGACACGTACTCCCCCGCCGCCATAGAGAACGCCCCCGCCACCACGCCCGCCAGTGCTGCCAACAGCAAGCCCTCCCTACTCGTCCCTGCCGCCGCGACCCCCACCACGAGACTCGCCGTTGACAGGATCCCGTCGTTTGCCCCCAACACCGCCGCCCGCAGCCAATTGCTCCGATCGATGTAATGGGCTTCGGCGTGTGGCATCGGGGGGGGGCTAAGGGCTGGGAAGGGCAAATTAGTTGGCGTAGGAGTTTTCAGTTGAAAGTTCTCAGTTCTCAGTTCCCAGTTCTCAGTTCGCTGCCGCGTAGGCAGAAGGCACAGCACGTCGGACGCACGCAAAACGGGTAACTGGCAACTGAGAACTGGCAACTGAGAACTGAGAACTGGCAACTCTTCTCCCTCCCCATAGACCTATCCTAAACTACGTCGCCCCCTCCCAAACCCCGCCGAATACCTAGACCTTGCCCGATGTGTTCGAGGCCATCGTACGCTGGAGCGTCACCCACAAACTCGCCGTTGGCCTAGGGGCACTGGCGCTGCTGGCCTCCGGCATCGTAGCCTTCCTCCACCTGCCCATCGGTGCGGTGCCCGACGTCACCAACAACCAGGTCCAGGTCATCACCACCTCGCGCAGCCTTGCCGCCGAGGACGTCGAGCGCTACCTCACCGCCCCCGTCGAACTCGAGATGGCCAACCTGCCCGGCGTGCAGGAGATCCGCTCCGTATCGAAGTTTGGCCTCAGCGTCGTCACCATCGTTTTCGACGACGCCATGGGCACCTACCTCCCGCGCCAGCTCATCTCCGAAAAGCTCGGTGCCGCCGCCGAACGTATCCCGGCCGGCTTTGGGACGCCTGCCATGGGGCCGATCTCGACGGGGCTCGGCGAGATCTACCAGTACACCCTCGAGGTCGACAGTGCCTATGCCGACCGCTACGACGAGACCCAACTGCGCACCATTCAGGACTGGATCGTACGCCGCCAACTCATGGGCATCCCGGGTGTGGTCGAGGTCAATACCTGGGGCGGTCGACTCAAGACCTACGAGGTGGCCGTCGACCCAGTGCGCCTTGCCGAGTACGGCCTCGGACTCAACGAGGTCTTCACGGCCGTCGAGGCCAACAACGGCCTGGTCGGCGGCGGCTACCTCGAGCGCGGCGACGAGACCTTCTTCGTCCGCGGGCTCGGGGCGTTCACCACGGCCGCCGAGATCGGAGGCATCGTGGTGTCGCGGCGTGGCGACCTGCCGGTGCTGGTGCGCGACGTCGCTACGGTGGGTATCGGCAGCAGCACGCGTTTCGGGGCGATCACGGCCAATGGCCAGGGCGAGGTCGTGCTGGGCCAGGTCATGATGCTCAAGGGGGCCGCCGTCAACGAGGTCACCGCCGCCGTTAAGGCCCGCGTGGCTGCTATCGCGCCGAGTCTGCCGCCCGGCATCCGCATCAACGCCTTCCTCGAGCGCTCGGAACTCATCGGTCGCACGACGGCGACCATCGAGGAGAACCTGCTTTTCGGCTGCCTCATCGTCTCGCTCGTGGTTGTGCTCCTCCTCGGCGACTGGCGCGCGGGCCTCGTCGTGGCGAGTGTCATCCCGCTGTGCCTAGCCTTCGCGGTGAGCATGATGTACGTCTTCGGGATTGATGCGAATTTGATGAGCCTCGGGGCGATTGACTTCGGGATCTTGATTGATGGGGCGGTCATCATCGTCGAGTTCATTGCGCTGAATGTGGTGGCGAGAAGGGCAGTGATGGAGGGGCTGGGGGTGAGGGAAGGAAATGTAGTTGATCAAGAGAGATTGCCACGCCAGGCTTCGCCGGCTCGCAATGTCGGGTCGGCTCGCAGTGATG
The DNA here is from genome assembly GCA_963837005.1 of Lewinellaceae bacterium. GTDB lineage: Bacteria > Bacteroidota > Bacteroidia > Chitinophagales > Saprospiraceae > CALDTK01. Next base: position 235,309 of record CAWIMC010000013.1, on the reverse strand, counting down.
GACATCTCGCTGCCGCGGGGAACGGACCGGGGGCACCGCGCGGAAGCGCGGGAGCCGCCCCCGGCCCGCCCCCCGCGGCAGCCCACCAAATAACCAACCCACCTCCCAACCAAACAACCAAACAAGAACTCACCATCGCCTCGGCGGTCACCATGATGCGCTCGGCGGTGTTTGGGCAGGCCATCATCCTGATCGTGTTTCTCCCGGTGCTCTCGCTCGGGGGCGTCGAGGGGGCCATGTTCCGCCCGATGGCCATCACGTTTTGCTTCGCGCTTCTCGGGGCCATGCTGCTGTGCTTCACCTACGTGCCCATGATGGCGAGTCTGGTGGTCGACGCCCGCGAGGACGTGCTTTCGCGCCTTTCGGCAAAACTGACCGCGGGGCTCCAGTCGGCCTACCGTCCGGTGCTCCGCTGGGCGCTCGTGCAGCGGTGGGCGGTTTTGGCGACAGCCGTGTTGCTGCTCGCCTTCGCCACCTGGCGCTTCACGCGGCTCGGGGCGGAGTTCGTGCCAACGCTCGACGAGGGCTCCTTCGTGATCCAACCTGTCTTGCCGACTGGGCTCTCCCTCGAGCGCACTGCCGAGATGACCACGCGCATCGAGCGTATCCTCGGGCGCTTCCCGGAGGTGCGGCAAGTGGTGAGCCGCATCGGGGCCGCCGAAATCCCGACCGACCCGATGTCGATGGAGGAGTCCGACATCATCATCACGCTCGACCCACCCAGCGAGTGGACCAGCGCCCGCACGAAAGACGAACTCGCCGAGCGCTTCTCGGCCGCCATCACCGCCGAGATACCCAACGTCGAACTCGAATACACGCAGCCCATCGAGATGCGCTTCAACGAACTCATCACTGGGGTGCGGGCCGACCTCGCGATCATGGTCTTCGGGGAGGATCTCGACGTACTCGCCCGCAAAGGGGCCGAGGTGCAGGCCGCTGTCGAGGGCATCGCCGGGGCCGCCGACGTGATCCTCGACAAGACCGCCGGCCTGCCGCAACTCACCGTTCGCTATCGCCGCGACCAATTGGCGGCCTACGGCGTAGACGTCGCGACCCTCAACGACATCGTCGCGGGGGGCTTTGGCGGGGCGGTGGCGGGGACGGTTTTCGAGGAGGAGCGTCGCTTCGACCTCGTGGTGCGCTACGCGCCGCAGGGCCGCAACAGCCTGGCCGATATGCGGGCAGCCCCCGTGCGCTTGCCCAACGGGAGCACCGTGCCGCTCGAACTCCTCGCCGAGGTCGCCTACGCGACCGGCCCCGCCAAGATCTCCCGCGATAATGCGCGGCGGCGCGTGGTGGTGGGCGTCAATGTCCGCGGACGTGACCTCCAGTCGGTGGTCGACGATGTGCAGGCGGCCATCGCCAGTACCGTCACGCTGCCCGTCGGCTACTCGGTGGAGTACGGGGGGCAGTTCGAAAACTTAAACAGGGCGCGGTCGCGGCTGGGGGTAGCGGTGCCCGTGTCGCTCGTGCTGATTTTTGGCTTGCTGTACTTCGCTTTTGAGAGTTGGCGCGAGGCGGTGATCGTGTTTGCGGCCATCCCGTTTGCGGCCGTGGGCGGGGTATTGCTGTTGGAACTTCGGGGCATGCCGTTCAGTATCTCGGCGGGGGTAGGCTTTATCGCCCTGTTTGGAATCGCGGTGTTAAACGGGATCGTATTGATCGAGCACCTCCGGGAGTTGCGGGGTAGGAAAGTAGCGGAAAGCCTTCGGCACTCGACGCTCGCTGGGGCGGTAGATCGCCTCCGTCCGGTGTTGCTCACGGCCCTGGCGGCGGCGCTCGGGTTCCTCCCGATGGCGCTGTCGACCTCGGCGGGCGCGGAGGTGCAGGCGCCGCTGGCGACGGTGGTGATTGGGGGGCTGCTCACCTCGACGATCTTGACGTTGCTGGTACTGCCGGTGCTCTACGTGATGGTGGAAGAGCGGCGTTTCCGCAAAACGGGGGGCGGCGCAAACGTGAGAGGAGGCGTGGGCCGCGGGAGGGCACTCGGCTTGCTGGTTTTGGCGACAGCCGTACCGGTTTGCGTCGCGGCACAGCGCCCCACTGGCCCCCGGCTCGACACTACCGACAAGCTCGTGCAACTCGACGAACTGTTCGTTTTGGCGGAAGCCGCCCGCCCCGACCTCCGCGCCGCCCGCGGACGCATCACGACGGCACAAACCCGCGTCGCCACCGCTCGCCAACTCGCGTACCCGCTGCTGGGTTACGGCTATGACGCTAGCAACCTCAACGTCCAAAACCGTGCGCTGCACACGCTTTCCGCCGGCCAGGACATCGCCCTCGGGCAGCCAGGTCGCCGCCGCGCCGAAAGCTTCTCCGCCGAAGGTCGACTCGCCGAGCGGACCTACGAGCTGCAGCTCGCCCGCTCGTACCGCGACATCGCGCTCGCCTACGCCGCGGCGAGCTACGCCGCGGCCCACTACAGCTACGCCCGGCGGGTCGACAGCCTCGTGGCGCAGGCCCTCACCGCCGCCCAGGCGCGCCGCCAACTCGGCGAAGGCTCTGGTCTCGAACTGGCCACCGCCACCGCTCGCCACGTCGAAGCCCGTGCCCGACTCGCCGCCGCGACCTTGCACCGCGCCAACAGCCGTGACTCGCTCGCCGTGCTGGTGGCCACCGACCTGAGCGAATTCGTGCTCCCGGACCTGGACAGCCTCGCCGCGCTCGATGCAGGCGGCTTGGTCGCCCCTACAGCCGCGATCAGCGATTACCTCACCCAGCAGCAGTCGCTCGCCGTCGCCGAAATAGCGCTCGCCGAGGCGGAGGCACGCCCGACGGCCTACGTGGGGGTCTTCAACGGCTTCGATGTTGGCGGCGGATCCCAGTGGTACCCAGGTGTCGAGGTGGGCCTCGGCGTGCCGCTGTGGCGACGTCAACGCTCCAATTTGCTGCGCTACGGCGAACGGCGCCTCACGCAGGCCACACTCGAACGCACCTCGCAGGAGGAAGCGCTGACCCTACGGCTAAACCAGCGCCGCCGCGCCTATGTCACCGCCGCCGAGGCCTACGCACAGTGGTCGTCTGAGACAGCCACCGCCGCCGGTCCCGAACTTCAGACCATTGCCGCCGCCGCCTTTCGCCTCGGCGAAATCGACGTGGTCGAGTACCTGCGCCACCTCGAAACCGCCCAACAGCTCGATGCCTACCGCCTCGATGCCGCACGTGCCGCCCTCCTGAGTCGCTATCAACTCGAATACTTTGTGGACTAAGCCCGCGCCGACCATGCCCCTGTCTATCCTCACCGCCTCCTCCTACTGCCCCATCGCCTTTGCGATAGCGTTGCTGCTCGGCGTAGCCTGCGCCAGTGAGTCGGGCGACGTCGTCGTGGACGTGGCAGCTGCGACTGCCTCCGCCGCCGGTGATACCCTCAGCGTGACGGCTCAACAGTTTACCGCGAGCGGCTTTGCGGTCGGTGCGTTTGAGGAGGTGGGCTTTCGCCAAAACGTGTCCGCCGTCGGTGAGTTGGCCCTCCCCCCTGAGGCCGAAATGCTCGTGAGTTCGGTGAGCGGCGGTATCGTGAGTGGCCTGCGCCTTATCGAAGGCGAGACCGTGCGCCGAGGCCAAACCCTCTTCGCCGTCACCTCGCCGGAGCTGCTGAGCCTACAGCGCGAACTCCTCGAGACCCGCGCCCGACTCGTTTACCTCCACGAGGAACTGGCCCGCCAGCGTGCCCTCGACTCGGCCAATGTCTCGGCCCGCAAAACGCTGAGCGCTGCCGAGTCCGAGGTCCGCGTCGCCGATGCCATCGTCGCCGGACTCTCGCGCCAACTTCGCGCCTACGGCATCGACGCCCAGCAAGTCAGCACGACCCGGCTGCTCGACCGGCTCTCGGTCACCGCGCCCCGCAGCGGCCAGATCGCCGCCGTCTACGCGCACAACGGCCAGCGCCTCGCCCCCGGCGAGACTGCCGTCGAGATCGTCGCCACCGACGAACTTCACCTCGAGCTTTACGTCCTCGAGCGGGACGTACCGCTGTTGCGCGAGGGCCAGGCCGTCCGTTTTATGCTGCCGGACGGCGCTGCCCCACGCACTGCGACAGTCCACCTGATCGCCCCGACGATCGATTCGCTGCGCCGTGCAACGGTGCATTGCGACCTGCCCGCAGTGAGTAGCCGAGGTCTGCTGGCGGGGATGTACGTGCAGGCCGAGGTGACGGTTGGCGACCGGAGCTATCCGTCCCTGCCGGAGGAGGCCATCGTCGAGCAGGAGGGGAGCCAGATCGTGCTGATGCTCACGACGCATCACGGGACGCGCTTCGTGCCGCGCACCGTGGACGTGGGGCCTTCGCAAGACGGACGCACCGCCATCCTCAACGCGGCGGACTTCCCACCGGGGGCGACGTTTTTGACGCAGGGGGCCTTCTACCTAATGGGGGTGGAGTGAGGCCAGTTGTTGCCGCATCGATTGCCTGGCGCTGCCTCAGCGTATGCGGCGCGCCAACTTGTCTTGCCAGTAGCGGGCGTTCGTGGCGGCGCTTTTCATAGAAGTGTCGGCGAAGTTGCCGCCTTGCTCGAGGTAGACGAAGTCCAGCCCGGACACTTTAGGATCGGGGAGCAGCCGTATGTAGTCGATCGTGCCGTTGCCCAACTCAGTGTAGGCCTTCGTGACCGCCTCCATGTCCTTGACGTGCCAGAGTACGAAGCGGCCGGGTTGCTGGGCGATGAGTTGTGCGGGCGTGAGCGTCGATTCGTGCGCGAGCCAGTACATGTCTAGTTCGAGCTTGACGTAGGTGGGGTCGGCTTCCGCCAAAACGATGTCGTAGCCGCGCACTCCGCCGCCGAGGTCTGCAAACTCGCCGCCGTTGTTGTGGAAGGCGAACGTCTTGCCGCCCTGCGTCACCTGCTCGCCGATCTTGTTGAGTTGGGCGCAGAGTTGCTTAAAGCCGTCTACGGTCCGGTCTGCCGGCTTGATAATAGGCCACACGAGGTAGCTCATGCCGATGGTTTCGGCGGTCGTGAGGCAGGCGTCGACATAGCGGCGCAACTCGTCGTCGCTCGCCCGGAGGTAATCCGCGAACCCGAAGTGCGCACTCGTGATGCGCGTCCCCATGTCGTCGAGCTGGGTCTTGAGTTGTTTTGGCGAAAGCCCGTACAGCGAGTCCGCCGCCGCGTCGTACCCGTAGGCCTCGAAGTGCTCGAAACCCATTCCGATAAGGGCGCGCAAGGTGCCGAGGGCGTCGGTGGCCATCGCGTCGCGGACGCTGAACAGTTGGTACCCCATCGCGAAGCGGGTGTCGCGCGTGCGGGCGCAGGCGTTCGGGGCGACGAGGGCACCGGCGGCGAGGACGCTGGAGTGGTGAAGAAAGCTGCGGCGGTGCATAGGCGGTAAAATAGGGCGGAAGTCTGGTCGTGTGCTTACGCTGCTCAACGAGGCAGTCGGTGCGCGACTATCTTCCCTCCTCCCGAGGTACTCCGCTCGGTCGCCTTTCGGCAAACCTCGCCTTTCGACGACCTTTCGCGACCTCGTTGACTAGGCCCACTAGGGACTGCCGGTAATGACGCCGGGGCAGTTGCTGAAAAGACGCGAGTCGCCAACCTGAGTTCATGCCGAATACCGACGCTGCCGCAAGTCTTGCCCTTCGCGAAGTTGCTTCCGATGACCCGCGCTTCCTGCGGCTCCTCACAGACCTCGATGCTGCCCTGGCGGTGGTCAACGGCGACGAGCACGACTTCTACATGCAGTTCTGCGAGGCTCCTACGCTCGACTATGTGCTGCTCGCGGAGGTAGACGGGGAGGTTGTCGGGTGTGGAGCCCTGCGGCACAAAGACGCCGCCACAACGGAGATTAAGCGGATGTACGTCCGGGAGGAGCGGCGGGGTCACGGCTACGCGGCACAGCTACTGGCGGCCCTCGAAGACCATGCGCGAAGGGCGGGTTTTGCGGAAGCGGTACTCGAGACGGCCCACGACCTCCACGCCGCTAATCGCCTGTACGAGCGGATGGGCTATCGGCGCATCGACTGCTTCGAGCCCTACGTCGGCAAAGCCTTGAGCGTGTGCTGGGGGAAGGCCTTGCGCTAGACCCCGAATTGGCTCAGGTGGTGATCGAGGTGTTTTGAAAAGAGTGTATTCCACTGCTCGAGGGACAGCACCCCGAAGCCAGCGTTGGTTTTGCCGTCGAAATGGGCGGCCCCCAGCGCACTGGTCTGGTCTAAGTGGTCGAGCAGGCGGCGCTGCTCCACGGCGAAGTCACGCTCGTCATTGATGATAAACATCGGGGCCGTGCGGCCATTGCGGGGGTAGGGTTTTGGCCCGACGACCTGGGTTTTGGCGAAAGCCCGAATCAGGAGGCGAGTAAAGGCGTTCGGGCGTGGGTGCAGGTCGGTGTACTCGATCTCGTAGGCGACGTTGCAGTGCGCGAGCATCTGCGCCACGGTCATCTTGCCCCACTGCGCCGGGGTCTCGGAGCTGAGCTGCGCGACTCGGGCCTTAGTGGCGGTGAGGCCCTCGGCGGTAAAGAGGTTGGCGACCATGAGAGGTAGTGTTTGACGGTGGGTGCGCCGCAACATACGCAGGTCGGGACCCGCCTCGCTGGGGGGACGATTCGATTTTGGCGCTGCTTTTGACATACACCGGGCTATGTCGAAGGCCTTGATCGTCCGTGTCGTGCTCGGGGTGGCCCTGGCGCTACTGCGTTTTGCTGTGCTCATCAGCGCCACGGCGCTCTTGGCGGCTGCTCCGAAACAGGACTCGACCCTCGACCAGCGCGTGGCGGCGGCTGGATCGCTCACGGCCGGGATCGCCCTCGCGACGGCGGCCGTACAGTCTGCCGTAGATGATGGCGACCTCCAGCGGGCGCTCACCACGCTGCTGCTCGCCAACAAGACTCCTTTCATCTACCAGGACGACGGCGACGGGCAAGTCGAATACGCGAAAGCGCTACAGTCAATCGATCTCGGAGGGCTCGACCCCGCTGGCCGAGCGCGGTTTGAAGTCAAGATTTTCGCGCGGGTAGGCTACTCCGGGATCCTCGACGAGGCGCAGATCGGCCTAGTGACCTTACTCAACAGTCGTGACCACTTACTCGACGCTGGCAGCCGCGCCGAGGCTCATTACATGCTGGCGTTTTGCGCCTACTACCTCGCCGATACGAAAGGTGCCCTGCTGCACGCCCGATTGGCGGGCTATGCTTTTCTGAGTGCACGAGACACGCTTTCGGCGATGGAGGCCTTTGACGGGGTGGCCACTTCGCACCTGCGCCTCGGGCAGGTAGACAGTGCGCTCGTCAACGGTCGCCTTGCCATGCAGCTGTCGTACCGTGTCACGGACACCGCTCGCATCCAGAACGTCTACCTCAACTACGCCGAGGCTCTCGCCGCGGACGGGCGCGCGAAGGCTGCCTACGTATATCTCGCCAAGGCCCGCGAGATGACGGCCGCGACGCAGTGGGGCCTGCAGGCCCGCGCACAGCTGGCCTACGCATCCGTCTACCGCACAGAAGGTCGCGTTGCGGAGCGCGTTGCCGCCCTCGAGGAGGCGGCACGCTTCTTTACGCTCAACAACGAGCGCCACCAGGCCACCGACCTGCTCGACTCCATCGCCGTGTCGTACGCGCTAGGGGGCGACTGGCGCGCGGCGTACCGGTTTCGCGACCGGGCCGCGACGCAGCGCGACAGCCTCCAGGCGGAGCGCATCAAGAAAGACACCGATAGTCGCCTGGCGGAGGTCGAGCGCGCGGCGTTGCGTCGCGAGCGCGAGGAGGCCTCCCACCGCGAGGCGCTCGCCGCCGCGGTGCTTACCAACGCGAGCCTCCAGCGGGCGGTGTTCGGGGTGACGCTGGCGGGCTTGTGTCTCGTGATCGGGTTCGGTATCTACCGCGCCTACGTCCGGCGGCAGTCGAACGCGAAGCTGCAGGACCTCGTCAACAAGCGTACCGAGGCCCTCCGCGCACAGACCGAAGAGCTGCGCGAGTCCAACGCCGAACTCGAGCGCTTTGCCTACATCGCCTCGCACGACCTGAAAACGCCTCTGCGTAACGTGACGAGCTTCGTCAACCTCGCGCAGCGACGCCTCCCGCCCGAGGCCAAGGACGCCGTCGGGGAGTACCTCCAGATCGCGAGCGACAACGCGCGGCAGATGCACGCCCTCGTGAGTGACGTGCTCGAGTACAGCCGCCTCGGCCGCACGGGCGAGGAGGCCGCGGCAACGCTGTCGGTCGGGCAACTCGTCGGCGAGGTGAGGCGCGGGATGCAGGCCGAACTCAACGACCGCAATGCGATCATCGACGTGAGCGGCGACGTCACCGCGGTCCTCCCGCACACAGCCCTCACCCAGGTGGTCACCAACCTCATCGAGAACGGCCTCAAATACAACCGCGCTGAGGTGCCCCGCATCACGGTCGCCATCGTCGACATGGGGGACGCCATCCGGATCGGCGTGCAGGACAACGGCATCGGGATTGCCCCGGAGTATCACGCGAAAATCTTCGAGGTCTTCCGCCGCCTTCACACCGTCGATGAGTTTAGTGGCACGGGAGTTGGCCTGAGTAGTTGCCTGAAGATCGTCAAACGCCTCGGGGGCACGATCGAGGTCGAATCGGCGGCCGGGGCGGGGGCCACCTTCCTCGTCACGCTACCGAAGACGCGATCCGCCCCCGCGGCCCCGATCCTGCGCGAAGTCGCCGAAGTCCATTCTTGAAGTCCCGCAACTATGAAACAACACACACTACACCTTCTTCGTCGGTTCGTATCGCCCCGGTCGCTGCTGGGTGGGCGTCGTCGGCTAGGGCTGGCGGTCGTCGCGGGGCTCTGCGCATCGGTGAGTTCGGCGCAGCAGACTTTCGTCGTGACGAACACCAATACCTCCGGGGTCGGTAGTCTCCAGCAGGCCGTGCTCAACGCGGAGGCGGACGCCGTGGAGGACCTCATCACCTTCGACGCTACGCTCCAAGGGCAGACCATCAGACCGGCTGCAACGCTCGCGATCACGAGGTCGGTCGTCTTCGACGCTACCGCCGCGCCTGGACTCAAAATATCAGGTGGGTGGAACGGGGCGAAGGCCGGGGCATCGGGCGTGCGGCTCTTCCGCGTCGACGGCGCGGCCGCGGTGACGTTCCGCAAGCTACACCTGACGGGGGGCTACGGGGGTGCCGCTGACAACGATGCTCTCCCCGCGGCGGGTACGCCGCTGTCTAACGGCGGCTTGTTCTATGTGGATGGTGGCAACATCGTGCTCGAGGACTGTCTCCTGTCTCATTCGATGGCTTTCGACGGGGGCTTTATCTCCCTGTACAGCGGGAGCGTCGTGGCGCAGCGGACGAGCTTTGTCGGCGGGCGGGCACGTGACGACAGCGGAGTAGCTCACGTGTCGACCGGGGCCACGTTTACGGCTACCGAGTGCACGTTTTACAACAACCGCGCGGGTTTCGCCGGTGGGACTACAACGAACGGTAATTGGGCGGGATCGCTCTTTCGCAGTGCTGGCGTGCTGGCGTTTTCACATTGCACGTTCGCCTACAACGTGGGTCCGGCGGGTGCGATCTACCAGGAGTCCGGTGCACAACTCAGGGTCTCGAACTGCCTCTTTTCGGCCAATGACAACGGCGTCGGCTACGAGACGATCAATGGCTTCGGGACCTACGCCAATTTTGCTGGCGGAGCGACATCTGCCGGTGACGGCAACTACTCCGACAACGATGTCGTGGCCGACATCAACATCCGCACTACGGCCGGGATCGCCCTCGGGCCACTAGACTATGATGCCAGTGGGCGGGCGACGGCTGCCTTAGACTGTCGCTCGGTGGTGCGTGGGGCGGTGACCTCGAGTGGCACCGACCAACTAGGCAACCCCCGCGGCGGCAGCAGCGAGCCGGGCGCGCGCGAGATAGGGGCGTGCGTCGACCGCGACGGAGACGGCGTGATCGACTACACCGACGACGACGACGACGCCGATGGCATCCGCGACACGACGGAATTGCGATTCGTCGGTATGGGGTCGGCGGAGATGACGACGCACACGACCGGATCATTCGTGCCGACGGGGACGACCTATGCGGCCGGGGGAGTAAATATTACCTATACGCTCAGCGGGGACGCAATGGGCGTCGACGGTGTGACGGGTGTACTCGGGGCGGACGGCCTCAGGATTCGCCCGTTCCTTTCCAACTCTAGTCAGGAAAGCATCCTGAACATCGCCTTCTCGAAGCCGGTATACGGACTGACGTTTGCGCTCAGCGACTTCAACCAGGCTACAGGCGTCGGGCAGGAGGTCGCGGAGATTCTTCTTGAAGACGGAATACAGCGGCTGGTGCTCGACCCAACTCAGGTATCGCTCGGGAGCAGTGTATCGCGTACCGGAAACCAGTACGTCTGCACCACGAGCGGCGGGAACGGCCTTACCGACTTGAGCAGCGCCGTGTCCGTCGGGCCGCTCCTGGTCCCCGTGACGGCGATCCGCTTGCGGTTTACGGCTGGGGCCGCAGCCTCGAGTAGCATCGTAAGCCGCACGTTCTACCTCACCGAACTCCGGTTTCACCACAACGACAGCATCGATATCGACCACGATGGCCTCGGCGTGCTGGTGGACATTGACTCGGACGGGGACGGGGTGCTCGACAACTTCGAAGCCCAGGCGACCGTCGGTTTTGACGCAAGTCGCACCCTCATCATCCCCGTCGATACCGACGGCGATGGCGTGCCGGACTTTCTGGACGACGACAGCGACGACGACGGGGAGCCCGACAGCATCGAGGCCCATGATACCAACAACGACGGCATAGTCGACGACAACGACGCCGACCAAGTCATGAACACCGGGCGGGCCATCGGCGTCGACAGCGACGGCGACGGACTCGACGACGGGTACGACAACGCACTCGCGGCATACGGTGGCTTCGGCAATCCGGGGAGCAACTACCCGAACAACGACGCGGACAATTTCGACCTCGACTTCCGCGACATCGACGGCAACCTGGCCGGGATCGTGTGGCACGACGCCAACGAGAACGGTATCCGGGATTGGGCCGAGACCGCGATTGTCGGGGCGACCGTCAACGTCGTCGAAGAGGCGACGAACACGATCCTCACCACGGGCGTCACCGACAGCAGAGGGCACTACCTGTTTGCGCGCGGCGCTGGCGGCTTCGGCAATCCACCCGCAGGCCTCTACCGCGTGGAGGTTCCGACGCCGGGCGGGTTCGGCAACCCGACTTCCTTCCTCTCCGGCACCAACGAGCGCACCGACTCCGACCTCGAGACGGGCACCAATCGCTCGCGGGCCCTCCAGATCGACGGTAACTCGGCGCAGCCCTACCTCGGGGCTGGGTTTAAGAGCGCCGCGCTCCCGGTGGAGATCCACGGGCAGGGCACGCGGACCGATCCGGCGGACTGCCGTACGGACGTCTGGTGGTCGGTGGGCGTCGAGTTCGGTACGGCCTACTACCTCGTGCAGGCGCGGACGGCCAATGGTGGCTGGGCAAGCCTGGACACGGTGCGGGCGAGCCAGCAGAGCGACTACAGCACCCGCGTCGACGGCGGTGGCCAGTACCTCCGGATCGTGGACGTCGATGCCGATGGCTCGAGCGGAGCAGGGGCGGTGATGTTTGGTACGCCTTGCGGCAAAACCCGCGCTGCGGTGCTCGTCTATCCGAACCCCGTGCAGCAGGGCGGACAGCTGCACGTCGGTGCGCTGGGAGAGGGCGAAACCGCTACGCTGTACGACGCTACCGGCCGCACGATCGGCGAGTTTTACGGAAGTAGAACCCCTCTTACGATCGAGGTAAACACCCTTCCGACCGGAGTGTACGTACTGCGGGTCGGTGGGGAGAGCGTACGGGTGGTGGTGCGGTAGGGGGGAGTCTGCACGAAGCCGGCGCACCGTACCCTTGTGGCATGAGCAGCTTTAGTGTGCGCGAGATAGGTCCCGCGCGAGCCGATCGTATTGTGGAACTGGTTCATCTCCTCAACCCCAGCCTCGCTCCCGGCCTCCTCGCCGAGCGCCTTGCCCGCCAGTGGGGGGCGCAGGGCTACCACTGTTTCGGGCTCTTCGACGCGGCCGATCTGCTGGTCGGAGTAGCGAGTGCGTGGATCAGCGTACGGCTCTACGGTGGGCAGTTGGCGGAGCTGGACAACGTGGTGGTCGATCCGGAATTGCGCGGTCGGGGGGCGGGCTCGTACTTCCTAACGGAGATGGAGGCTCAGCTTAAAGCTCGCGGTTGTCGCCGGATCGAGTTGAAGACCTACGTGACGAATGCGCGTTCGCACAAATTCTACTTCGAGCACGGGTACAGTGTGTACGCGTTTTACTTTGTGAAGGAGCTGGGGGGCGAGGGGTGAGGGTCGCCTTTCGGCAAAACGTATCTATTCAAGATTGGTGCTCACGAGCCTACTCCCCGCGGCTGAGGAGTTCCAACAGACGGTGGTTTCGAAAGTAAACATCACGTCCGCGCCATTCTGAGCGTAGTAGATCAGGGCCGCCACCTTCGAGCGTGAGCGCCTTGAGGTACTTGGAGGCTGTTTGTCGTTTTGCAATACCCTCTCGTTCGAGAAGCCCGATCTTGACGTAGGCGTTGGCGAACATCAAATCCCGAATGCGCTCCGCGGCTACGCTGTCTCCTAGGGCCTCTCGGATCTGGTACAGCGATTCGTCCATCAGCGCCATGATGGCCTTAATATCGGCGGTGGTCTCCTCGGCGGTGACCCGGATTGCCTCTACCATAAACTCGACCCACGCACTCCAGTCTCCGCGCTCGGTCACCCCGCGTAGTCCACTATAGTAACGGTCGCGGTACCGGTTAATGAATCGACTTAGGTACAAGATGGGTCGATCGAGGAGACCAGAATTCACCAAGTGCAGTACGTTGATGATACGGCCTGCTCGACCGTTGCCATCTGGGAAGGGGTGTATCGCCTCAAACTGATAATGTGCTAAAGCCATAGCGACCAGCGGATCGTGCCCATGATCCTCGTAGCCCCCATTGAGGTAGGCTGCCCATTCTCCCAGTTTGTACCGCAAAAGGTCTTCCCCCTCGGGTGGTGTGTAGACCGTGCTGCCGTCGTCGCGCCCAATGCGTGTGCCGGGTAGCGTCCGCACCGAAATATTGAGCGCTTTGATCTCGCGTACGATCTCGATGCAGACCGGGGTATTGATGCCGCCCTTACTCATCATCAGGCGCTCTCCGACGTACATGGCGTCCCGGTAACGCAGCACTTCCTTCACGGATGTATCCTCGGTCGCGGTCGGTGCGTCCGCAAGTAGCTTCCCGTCTGCGAGCGCGCGGTAGAGCTCGTCCTGCGTTGTTACGAGGTTTTCTATAGCGCTGCTTGCTTGGCCTTCCCGTAGGGCCACCATGTCTAGGAGAAGACGAGGATTCGGGAGGCTATGACAGATTCCTTTTAGTTCGCCTAGCGCCCGGTGGGCTCCGAGTAGCTCAGGTGTAAGAAACCCGAAAGGCCGACCGTCGACTCCCATCGGTGGCAAAGGCGGCAGTTCATTGAAAGGCAGTCTCGGGTCGAAGGCGGCTGGCGTCATGTACACCAAAGGTACGTTTCATCGACATATCTCGAAAACGTGTCGATTGAGTGTACATGTCCTCGCGATGTGTCGACCAAAGTGGACGTTTCGATCGACATGAGTGGGCAGGTTCGACGCGCTCTGCGCGCAGCCCCCGCTAGCGACCTCATTCATTTCAAAGAGGCCGCGCGCAGAGCGCGTCGAACCGCGCCCCCTACTCCGACGTATCCCGCCACACCACCCCCGCGTGCTGGTCCTGCGCCATCTTTAACATCCACGGACTCTCCGCCAAATACACCAACCTGCCTTCGGTATCCAACGCCAGATTCGCTTTGCGGCGCTCTCTTAACTCCCGCAGCGCCTTCGCATCCGACTCCTCGCCCAGCCAAAAGGCTTTGAACATGCTCACCGGCTCGTAGCTCACCTTGGCGCCGTACTCGTGCTCGAGTCGATAGGCGATGATCTCGAATTGCAGCGCACCTACCGTCCCAATAATGCGCCGCCCGTCGAACTCCCGCGTGAACATCTGCACGACGCCCTCGTCCATCAACTGCGCTAGGCCCTTGGCGAGCTGCTTCGACTTCATCGGGTCCTCGTTCTGGACGATGCGGAACTGCTCCGGTGAGAACTGCGGGATCCCGCGGAAGTGCAGCTCCTCGCCCTCGGTGAGAGTGTCGCCGATCTTGAAGTTGCCGGAGTCGTAGAGCCCGACCACGTCGCCCGGGAAGGCCTCGTCGACGACCTCCTTTTTCTCGGCCATGAACCGGTCGGGTTGGTCGTGACGACGGCCATCGCAGCGGTGACACACGAACCAGCTTGCTACCCAAATCAATCAAATTTTGGTATACAAATCACCTTGTGCATCATCTATGCCCCACAAGCACGATTGCTAACCAAAATCACTGCTTTCTGGTCAGGAAATTCTACTTTCGGCTTTATGGATCCTTATGTCCCCACTGATCTTCCACCTGGCAATCTTGACTGGAAGGCGCTCATTGCCCCACTGAGCAAGGCCAACCGCTACGTCGCCCGCTACGATGGACTCCTCCAGTCCGTCGTCAACCCCGACGTGCTACTTTCCCCCCTTCGCACAAAAGAAGCTGTCCTATCCTCCAAGATTGAGGGCACGCAGGCGACGCTCAGGGATGTGCTTCAGTACGACGCCGAGGGGGACGTCATCGCGGGAGGCGCCAAACGGGACGACATCCAGGAGGTCATCAACTACCGCGTCGCGCTACTCGAGGGCCGCAAAAACATGCAGGAGCTGCCGCTGTCCCTAAAGGTCATCCGCCAGATGCATGCGAGCCTTATGCAGGGCGTCCGCGGCAACAACAGCGACCCCGGAAACTTCAGGCGACTTCAGAATTGGATCGGGGGCCCCGGTAGCACCATAGAGCAGGCTCGTTTCGTCCCGCCGAGCGTTCCTAAGATGACCGAGGCGCTCTACGCCTGGGAAAACTACCTCCACGCGGAAGAGCGTGACGTCATGGTACAGTTGGCCATCGTCCATGCACAGTTCGAGATCATCCACCCGTTCATCGACGGCAACGGACGCATCGGGCGCATCTTCATCCCCCTGTTCCTCTACCACAAGAAAATTCTCCACCAGCCCATGTTTTACATGAGCCAATATCTCGAGAGCAACCGACAGGAGTACTACGATCACCTTAAAAGCATCACGGACACCGGCGACTGGACACGGTGGGTGCGCTTCTTCCTCGAGGGCATCATTCAACAAGCCGAACGCAACATAACCCAGACCCGTGCGGTCATCGAGGAGTACGAAGAGATGAAGTTGCGTTTGGCCAAGATTACCCGCTCGCAATGGGCCATCCAATGCCTCGACTACCTATTCTCTAATCCCTACTTCAGCAGTACGCACTTCAAACGCAACAGCGGCGTCCCGACTACGAGCGCCGGACGCCTCCTACACAGTATGGAAGCCGCCGGGCTCATACGTAAAGTGCGTCTGGGGGCAGGGCGCAAGCCAAGTATATACGTCTTCCCCAAACTCTGGGATATCATCGAATCGTAGTGGTAAGCCTCTACGAATCACTCCGACGTGTCCCGCCACACCACCCCCTCGTGCTGGTCCTGCGCCATCTTTAGCATCCACGGACTCTCCGCCAAATACACCAACCGCCCTTCCGTATCCAAGGCCAGATTCGCCTTACGCCGCTCCCTTAACTCCCGCAGCGCCTTCGCATCCGACTCCTCGCCCAGCCAAAAGGCCTTAAACATGCTCACCGGCTCATAGCTCACCTTGGCACCGTACTCGTGCTCGAGACGATAAGCGATGACCTCGAATTGCAGCGCACCCACCGTCCCAATAATGCGCCTCCCGTCGAACTCCCGCGTGAACATCTGCGCCACGCCCTCGTCCATCAACTGCGCGAGGCCCTTGGCGAGCTGCTTCGACTTCATCGGGTCCTCGTTCTGGACGATGCGGAACTGCTCCGGGCGAAAACTGTGGGATCCCGCGGAAGTGCAGCTCCTCGCCCTCGGTGAGGGTGTCGCCGATCTTGAAGTTGCCAGAGTCGTAGAGCCCGACCACGTCCCCGGGGAAGGCCTCGTCGACGACCTCCTTTTTCTCGGCCATGAAGCTGGTCGGGTTCGAGAAACGCATCTGTTTGCCCTGCCGCACGTGGAGGTACTTGGTGCCGCGCTCGAAGGTGCCCGAGCACACGCGCAGGAAGGCGATGCGGTCGCGGTGTTTCGGGTCCATATTGGCGTGGATCTTAAACACGAAACCCGAAAATTTGTCCTCGTCCGGCATCACCTCCCGCTCCTCGGTCGGGCGCGGCAGCGGCGTCGGCGCGATGTCGACGAAGCAGTCGAGTAGCTCGCGCACGCCGAAGTTGTTGATCGCCGAACCGAAGAAGACCGGGCTCAGCTCACCGGCCAAATAAGCCTCCTCCTCGAAGGGCGGGTAGACCTCCCGCACGATCTTGACTTCCTCGCGCAACTCCTTCGCGAGTCGCGGACCGAGTTCCTTGACCAAGCCTTCGTGATCCAAATCCCCGAACACCACCGTCTCCGCGTCCTCGCCCTTGCCGTGCGCACGGAATAGCTTGAGCTGCGACTCGTAGATCGAGTAGACCCCGCGGAAGTCCGGTCCCATGCCGGCCGGCCAGCTCAGCGGACAGACGGTGAGCCCCAGCTTCGCCTCGATCTCGTCCAGCAAGTCGAAACCGTCCTTGCCCTCGCGGTCCATCTTGTTGATAAACACGATGATCGGGGTGTTGCGGCGGCGGCACACGCGCACGAGGTTCTCGGTCTGCTCCTCGACGCCCTTCGCGACGTCGATCACGACGATCACCGAGTCCACGGCCGTCAGCGTGCGGTAGGTATCCTCCGAGAAGTCCTTGTGGCCCGGCGTATCGAGGATATTCACCTTCAGTCCGCGGTAGTCGAAGGCCATCACGCAGGTCGCCACCGAGATACCGCGCTGGCGCTCGATCTCCATGAAGTCGGAGGTGGTGGACTGTTTGATCTTGTTCGACTTCACGGCCCCGGCCGTCTGGATAGCGCCGCCGAAGAGCAGCAGTTTCTCCGTGAGGGTCGTCTTCCCGGCGTCCGGGTGGGCGATGACCCCGAAGGTGCGGCGGCGTTCGCGCTCGAAGTCGCGGTGGGTTTTGGCGGAAGCCGGGGTTTTGGCGACAGCCGTGGAATCGGTGGGGGTGGACATAAGCGGGCAAAGGTAAGGGGAGGGAAGGGCGCACTTCGTGCTGAATGGGCGCCTTCGGCTGAATGGGCGCTGCGCTGAATGGGCACTGCGTTGAATGGCTGGCTGACTGGGCCGGATGATGGGGGAGGGGAGAGGGCGCCTTTCGGCAAAACTGGATTTGCGGGATGCACGACAGCGTATTTTTGCTCCGTGAATGACCTCCTCGCTGCGGTTTTTGCCGTCGTCTGTTTTAGCGTAAGCCTTCCTACTGCAAGTGCGCAGGGGTGGGAGTACTCTCGGCCCGTGTTCTACGATGAGACCCCGACACTCGATGCCTCGTTCTTTACGGACGGGATTCAGATGAGTGGCTTTGTGCCGAGCGATTACGTGGCGCCGCCGTACAATTTCGATGTCCAACTCACGTATCGCGAGCAGGGCATGGGGGCCTACGGGTCGGTGGGACACATGGAGGCGCACGCGGTGACCTATCCATCAGCCAACGCTACTGGGGTCGATGGCTTCAGTGTCGCCTTCGAGCAGTACCACCAAGCCACCTGGACCATTTCCGGCTACTATGCCGCTTTGTTGCAGAGTCGCCTCCGTCGGGAAGTCGGGCTCTCGCGCGGCTTCGACCGGTACACCAACCGGCGGCAGAACTCGAGCCAGGTCGTGACCCGTGCCGTCGAGGCTGAGTGGGCCGCGGCGCTGCGAGAGTTTGCGGAGGCTACCGTGGGCGGGGTCGATCCGGTGATGTGCATCGGGTTTACAAGCGAATACGCCCGTGCCATCGACACCATTACGAGCCCCGATCTGGTGTACGGTAAGAGTGGCCTCGTCTTCGACTTGGGGGCCGGGGCAGCCTTTCACGACGGGGGGCTGCGCCGGGTCGTGGCTCCGGTCGGGAGTATCTTCGAGATGACGTTCGGATACCTTCACGACCGCTGGAGCGTGCAGTTCCTCCTCAATGGCCTAGGGCATCGGGTGGCGGATGGCACCACGGCTCCGGAGGGCGTCGACGATGATCGTGCAGGGTGGCTCCAGGTCGGCCTGCAGGCGGGCTACAGCCCCGTGCGGCGCGGGCGCTGGCTCGGGACCGTCCATGCCGCCCTCGTCAACCAAACCCTCTCCAGCGGTAACGCCGAGGACGACAATCAGGTGGACTTCCGCACCGATGCAGGCTACGGGTTTGGAGCTGAGGTGAGCTACGGGTTAGGTAGCGGCACCGGGGTCTCGGCCCTTACCGAGCCGTTTCGGCACCCCTTCCGCCTGGCCCTTAAGACGATGGCCTACCGCACTACCTGGATCGACGGGACGCAGGGATTCGCGGTCTGTCCGACGCTCGGGTTGCAGATGCAACTCTACACCTTTCGGTACGCGGAGCGACGATGATGCAGGTTGTCCTCCCCAACTGGCTGCCAGTAGCCGCGCTGTCTGGCTCCCGCGTTATCTACGGCAAGACGGGTACGGGCAACCCGGGCAGCTTCACGGCTGTGCCGCGGGGGTGAGGGGGATGACGATGGGTTGAGCGACTCGAGGTGCGCCTACTCGACTACAAAAAGCTCCGCACTGACACCGTCGGCCAACATCCGACCCGCCGCACTCAGTCGGTAGATGTCCTCTTCCCGCGTCACCAGCCCCCGCTGTAGCAGCGGCCCCACCTCCCGTTCGAAGTTTTGGCGAAAGCCGAGCGCCTCGACCTCCGCCAACTCGACGCCCCACACAGTGCGCAGGCGCGTCAGCACCAGTTCGTTGTAGCGATCCCGATCACTTAGCACCTCGCGTTCGGTGGGCTGTCCTCCCGCCTCGATTTCCTTTACGTACAGGGCATTGTTGGCTGCGTTCCAGCTGCGGGTGCGACTTCCGTCAAAACTGTGTGCGCTCGGTCCGACGCCGAGGTAAGCCTCGCCGAGCCAGTAGTTGCTGTTGTGGCGCGCGCGCTTGCCGGGTAGCGCAAAATTGCTGATCTCGTAGTGCTCGTACCCCGCCGCCGTGAGCGTCGCCACGAGGATCTCCATCTGGCGGGCCGACTGCTCTTCGTCAACCGGCAGACTGCGACCTTTCTTGATATCGTGCGCCAGAACGGTCTTTGGCTCGACGGTCAACGCGTAGGCGCTCACGTGCGGGATGCCGAGGTCGATGGCATGTCGCAGATTGTGCCGCCAGGCCTCGTCGTCGAGACCGGGCGTGCCGTAGATCAGGTCGATCGTCATCTCGCGAAAGCCCGCCGTCTGTGCTCTCGCGATAGACGCCAGCGCCTCCTGGGCGTTGTGGGCGCGGTTCATGTAGCGCAGGTCGCTTTCGCGAAAACTCTGCACACCGATGCTGAGGCGGTTGACGGAGGTTTTGGCGAAAGCCGACAGCGTCCCCTCTGACAGGTCATCCGGATTGGCCTCCAGCGTGATCTCGGCTCCCTCGACGAGCGGACGCAAATCCGTGGCTGCGCTCAGCAACTGCGTCACCTGTGCTGGCGAGAGCAAACTCGGCGTCCCCCCCCCGAAGTAGATGCTCGACCAGGGGCCGGCCGGCATCTCCGCGTCGCGCATCACCAGTTCCCGGCAGATGGCATCGACCATCTCCTGGTGTCCCCGCTGCGACGTCGAGAAGTGGAAGTTGCAGTACGAGCACGCCTGGCGGCAGAAAGGAATATGGAGGTAAAGGCCGGGCATGGGGGGAATTAACAGTTCTCAGTTTACAGTTCTCAGTTCTCAGTTCTGAGTTCTGAGTTTACAGTTCTCAGTTGCTCGTCTCGTGTGCCCATAGTACGTGCCGTTCTGAGAAGCCTGCGCGGCAGCGAACTGAGAACTGAGAACTCGGAACTGAGAACTCTTTCACCCCTCCGGATCCATCACCATCTCCACCTGCGTCTTCGCCTCCGTCACCCAGTACTGCTTCAGGGCTCGCTGGATGTCCGCTTTGGTGACACCGTCTAGGAAGGTCTTCAGCCGCTCGGCGCTCGCGTTGTCGATGTCGCGGTCGAGGGTGTAGGCCCGCTCCATCACCGGCAGCCAGAAGCCGTTGTTGTTTTTCATCGCGACCTTCATCCCCTCGTACTGCGTCGTGCGAATATTGGGGAGGGTCTTGTCCTCCGGGCCGTCGGCGATGATGCGGTCGACGATGGTTTGGACGGCGCCCAGCAACTCGTCGACGCGCTCCGGCTCGGCGTTGAAGCTAATCGACAGCGAGTACTCCGGGCGTGGAAGCACGTCCGTGTTGCCGCTCACGCGTACGCCGTACACGCCGCCGAGGCGCTCGCGGAGTTCTTCGCGCAACTCTTCGTTGAGCACGTCGCGCATCACGCCGAAGACGATCCGCTCGCGCTCGTCGTCCTCGAAGTCGCCGGCGCGCATCACGAGGGCGTTGGACTTCGGTGCCGTACCGGCCTTGAAGCGCTTCTCGATGCTGCCGGTCTTGAGCTTGTCGTCGGGGTCGCGGTACTGGTCCGCCTTCACACTGGCCTGCGTGGGGAGGTTGCCGAGGTAGCGCTGCGCGTAGGCCAGCAGCGTGTCGGGCTCGAAGTCGCCCACGAAGCTGAACTGCCAGTCGTGCCCGTCGGCAAAGCGCTCGCGGTACATCTCAAACCCGCGCTGTAGGTCTACCGCGTCGATCATCGCGAGCGACGGCATCTGGTGCCGGGGATTGTCCTTGCCGTAGAGCGCCTCGCTCACCTCCTGCTGGAAGCGGAAGTCCGGGTTGGCGGCCAGGTTAGCGATGAAGCTCCGCTGCTGGTCCAGCATCGCCTGCCCGAGTTCGGGGCGGAAGGTGTTGCCCTGGAAGTGAAGGTAGATGAGCTGCATCAGGTCGGGCAGCGTCTCCGGGGTGGCCTGGCCGCTGAGTCCCTCGGTGTCGTCAGAGATGCCAGCGCGGAGGCCGACGGTCTTGCCCGCCAGGGCCTTGCTCAACTCGCTGGGCGTGAGCGGCCCGGTGCCCATCGTGCTCCCGATCGCATTGACGAAGTCGGCCGTCGGGAAGTCCGCGTCCGCAAACTGGTTGCTGCCCCCGCGGCTCACGCCCGCAAAAAGGATCTGGTCGTCGGTAATCTTGGTCGGCTTGTAGGCCACGCGTACACCGTTGGCGAGCGTCACGATCGTCACGTCATTGGCCTCGAACACTTTGCGATCTTTGATGCCGACGGGGGGTAGGGCCGGGATATCGAAGCCGGCGACGACCTTGTCTTCGTAGGCGGTCACGGGCGTGATGTCGGCGGCCCTTAGCGCCAGCTCTAGTTCGGCTTCGGTCGGGAAGGTCTCGTTGGTCGATCCCGTGAGCACGACGCTCCGCGGGCGGTCGGCGAGGTACTCGGTGGCGAGGGCGTTGACCTCCGCGAGCCGGATGCCGTCGAGGTAGCGCCCGGTCAGCTCGAGGTTCTGCTCGGCGGCCACGAGGGGCTCGTCGTCGAGAAAGGATTGCACGAGCGCACTCGCGAAACTTCCGCTCGGCGTGGTCTCGGCCTGTTGGGCGGCCTGGCGAGCGCCATTGGCGACGTTGGCTTTCGCGCGGTCGAGTTCGCTAGCCGTGAAGCCGTACTGGAGCACGCGACGGTTTTCGGCGATGATGTCGGTGAGGGCCTCGGTGGCCTTGCCAGGCTTGACCACCGCGAACGACCGGTAGCTGTCCACGTCGCCGACCATGCCGCCACGTCCCGAACTCGCAAACGAGAAGGGCGTCGCGGGGTCTTCTCGCCTTTCGGCAAAACGCGCCCCGAGCATGCTGTTGTAGAGGCTGGCGACGAGGTCGGCGCGGAAGTCCGACTCGTCGTTCATCGTCGCCTCGGGGAGGAGGTAGCTGACCTGCAACAGGGCGTAGCTCGCCTCCGGATCGGTAGCCACGACGACCTGTGTTTTGTCGTAAGACGGACCGGGGTACTCCGTCCTCTCGCGAGCCTTGTTCGGATTTTTCAGGTCACCGAACAGGACTTTGATCTGCGCCTCGACCTCGGCGGGCTCGATGTCGCCGACAGCAATCACGGCCATCAGGTCGGGGCGGTACCAATCTCGGTAGAAGCGCTTGAGCGCATCGTAGGGTGCTCGCTTGAGCACCGTCGTGTCGCCGATCGGCAGGCGGTCTACGTAGCGGCTGTTAGCGAAGGTGACCGGCAGCGTCTTGTCGCGCAGCCGCTCCTGTGCCCCGAGGCCCGAGCGCCATTCGCTGAGCACCACGCCCCGCTCCTTATCGATCTCGGCGTCGTCGAAAGTGATGCCCCCGGCCCAGTCCCGTAGAATGCCCAGGCCTTTGTCGAACATGACGGCCGAGTCCGTGCGTACCTGTAGCAGGTACACCGTCTCGTCGAAGCTCGTGTAAGCATTGAGGTCCGGCCCGAAGCGCGCGCCCGTACTTTGGAGGTAATCGACGAGCTCGTTCTCGGCGTAGTTCTCGGTACCGTTGAAGGCCATGTGCTCGACGAAGTGCGCCAGACCCTGCTGGTCATCGTCCTCGAGGATGGAACCGGCTTTGACGACGAGCCGCAGCTCCGCGCGATCTTCCGGGCGGGCGTTTGGGCGGATAAAATACTCGAGACCGTTGGCGAGGGTGCCGCGCGTCACGTCCTGGTCGAAGGGGAGCTCCGTTTTGCCGGAAGGCATCTTCGCGGGCGCAGCCCCGCCGACGGCGACCTCCTCGGTGAGATTGGTATCAGGCACACGCGTTTTGGCGACAGCCGCCTTCTGAGTACAGCTGCCGCCAAAACCTGCTACGGCGAGGGTGGCGACGTAAATAAATCGTTTCATACCGGTTAGTAAAGTCGTCGCGGGAAGATCGGTTAATTTTCTAGGAACCTACCAAACGACGATACGCTGCACACGTAAGGGAGAATAGGCTAGGGAGGGAAGAGCCTGAGACACAGGAAGTCACATGGAGGCTCCGGAATCGATAAAACATAGTATAAATCCTTGAACTAATTTCCGCAATCTGCCAGTGTCCGGACTATTCCTACCTTTCCGCCCTCAACCGACGGGCGCAACCGCGCTTACACAAACACAAGTCCCAAATGAACACACACTCTACCTCCCTACACGTGCGGCCACGAGCCGGTAGCCCCACGGGGGCTACGCTGGTCGTGGCCTTCTTCCTCTCCCTCGTCCTCGCCCCAGTTATTGGCATCGCCCAGGTCAACTATACCGCCAAGGACAAGGTGACCCCGTACACGGGGCGCTTCCGGGCGGGGATCAACTACGCCTACCTGCCGCCGTGGAACAACAACTCCCTCACCGACATCGCCGCCGGTGACCCGAGCAAAAACATCGTCGGCCTCGGCGTGACAACGGCTCGTCCGGGCCTCCAGGACGTCGTGCTCGGCCCTTTCGGCTACGACGTGAGCCAGTCGTCCTTTAACTATATGCAAGCCCGCGGCCTCGGCGAGCTCACGGCTATCCTCGGCTTTCCCGACGGTGCCCACCGCGACTGGGCCACGCGCTTCTGCCCCACGGCCGACAAGTGGAACGCCCACTTCAAGGGCCTCTACGAGCCGATCTGGGACGGTGGCGCCAATGGTACCCCCTACGACGACAACAACCTCTATGCGGCCTACGTCTACGAGACCGTCAAGCAGTACAAAGACCAGGTGCGCTACTGGGAGATCTGGAACGAACCCGGTCTGTGGCGTGGCAACCCCGCCGAGAGCTACAAGTTTTGGGGCGGCCCCGAGCGCCTGGACTCCTGGTGGCACGTCGACCCCGACCCGTGCGACTACGTGATGCACGCGCCGATCGAGTACTACGTCCGCGTGATGCGGATCTCGTGGGAGATCATCAAGACGCTCGCCCCCGATGACTACGTCGTCATCTCGGGCCTCGGCTCGGAGAGCTTCCTGGATGCCATCATGCGCAACACCGACGAGCCTACCGAGGGCAAGGTCACCGCGGCCTACCCCCACGGCGGCGGGGCGTACTTCGATGTCCTCGGCTACCACACCTACCCGCACATCGATGGGTCGGTATCGTTTGGAGGGTCGAACGGCTTTCGCGCCCGTCACTCCGACGGCGCTGCCGACGGGATGGTCAACCGACGACTCGCCGCCTACAACGCTGTAGCTGAGAAGTACGGCTACAATGGTGTTCAGTATCCTCGCAAGGAGAACATCGCCACCGAGGTGGCCGTGCCGCGCACGAAGCTCAGTCCCGAACAGTTTGGCGGCAACGAGGCGCAGATCAATTTCATGGCCAAGGCCGTGATCTCGTTTAAGCTCAATCGCGTCCACCAGGCGCACTTCTACTCCATCTCCGATCAGGTGCCCGAGTCGCAGATCGTGAGTGAGTTCCAGACGATGGGCATGTACAAGTACCTGCCCGACTTCGCACCTTACACCCAGCAAATCTGGCCTGCGGCCAAGGCCTTTAAGACGGTCAACGACTTTATCCAGCCTACCGACTACGATGCGGCACGCACGCTCGCTCTCGCGGCTCCCGACGGTGTGAGGGCCTATGCCTTCCGCCGCGACGACGGCAAGTACGTCTACGCCGCCTGGGCGGAGACTCGCGTCGACAACAGTGAGGCTGCCGCCAAAACCTACAGCTTTCCCGCGGCCGTGATCGGCGGCGATGGCCAGATGACGCAGTACGCGTGGGACTATGGCTACAGCGGTACGCAAACCACCGTGCAAGCTGGCACCCCAATCCAGCTCACCGGGCGCCCGGTCTTCTTCGTGGCGGGTAGCGGTAACACGCCCCAGATTAACGCCGCGCCCGAGGCCCGCCTGACGGAGTCGAAGGGGCAGGTCAGCGTCAACGAGAACTTCACGATCGATGTCACATGGACCGAGGCCGTCACGGGCCTCACGGCAAGTGACTTCGTCATGAGTGGGGCGACGGTCACCGGACTCACTGGTGCTGGCGCGAAGTACACGCTCGCCGTACGGGCGGGTGCGCAAGCCGGAAGAGCCAGTGTGCAACTCCCCGCCGGAGCCGCCATCGACAACGAAGGTCTCGCCAACACGGCGAGCAACACCGTCGGTGTCGAGGTGAAAGCAGCGACGGGCGGCAGCAACGGCGTCGACCTGGACCTCGCCATGGCCGTCGACAAGACCAAAGTCGGCAAGTACCAAACCATCACCTTCACGCTCACCCTCCGCAACACCGGTAACGCGGGCGCTACGGGCGTCGTGGTAGACTTTCCTAAACCCGCCAATTATGCGTTCGGCGGGAGTAGCGTGCTCACGGCCGGCAACTACTTCGACTGGATCGGTCGCTGGAACGTCGGTAGCGTTGCTGCGGGCCAGACGCAGACCGCTGCCATTACGCTGTTCACCCTTACCGACGAGGAGCGGACGGCCAGGGCCGAAGTCTGGGCCGTCGACCAGCCGGATGTAGACTCTACGCCCGGCAACCGCAAGGGGGCTACCCCCGTCGAGGACGACGAGGCAGCCGTCACGGTAAATGGTACGGCCACGCCTCCAACCCCGCCGACGCCTCCAACCCCGCCAACGCCGCCGACGCCTCCGACACCGCCAACCCCGCCGACGCCTCCGACACCGCCAGCGACTGGCGTAAACCTCTCTGTCGAAATTAGCAGTCCAGTGGCTGGCTACCGCCAGTACGAGATCATGCCGTTCAAGATCGTCGTCCGCAACTCCGGCGATCAGGCGGCTACCAAGGTCCGGATCGCGACGCCCTTCCCGACCAATTTCGTGCACACCTCAAACAGTGCAACCGGCGGCACCTACGACGTCTGGCGTAACATCTGGGATGCCGGCACGATCGCTCCCAACTCGTCGCTCACCCTCGACCTAACGCTGTACTCCCTGCAAAAGACCGGTACCGCGACCGCCTACATACAGGTTCTGGAGCAGTCCGGGCCGAAGGACATCAATTCGACACCTGGCAACGGCACGTTCCCGACGCCCGTCGAGGACGATGAGGCCGTCTTGCGGGTCGAGCCACTCCTGAGCGCTCAGGGCTTGATCGCGCAACCTGGGGAGGTACGGGACGTCCGCGTCCTCACCGGACCTGAGTCGCACAGCCTATCGTACACGCTTAGCGACGACTATGATCGCGAGGCGACGCTGGTCGACGTGCTCGGACGTACGATTCGTACCATACGGATCGTCGGCAGTGCCGGTATCTACCAAACCGACCTCGCGACACATGACCTGGACTCGGGTATCTACTACGTGACGATCACGGGGGAGGACGGTCGACAGACCTACCCGATCTTCGTAAGCCGGGAGTAGTACCGCGGGAAGTCGCTTGCGGCGACTAGCTCGACGTGGACAACTAGAGGAGCGGGTGCCCAAGAGGGCATCCGCTCCTCTACTTTTATGGCGTGCGGCTTACGTTCATCGATACATGACCTGTATCCTCCGCCTGGCCGCTTCGCTCGCCTCGGGATCGTTGGCGACGCTTTGTAGGGCGTAGGTACGCGATGCCTCGACGCGCGACTGTTACGCAAACGTTGACGTACTCCGCGACAACCTGCGCACCCCGCGTTTCGTTTCGTGGGTCTATGCTAACACGTTTCCGTCTCCTCGTAGCCGCAGCTACGGCTCTATTGCTCAGCGTCCAGTGGGCGAGTGCACAGGAGGTTTTGCCGAAAGGCCTATTGTGGCGCATCGACGCCCCCGGTATCGCGACCCCGAGCTACTTGTTCGGCACCATCCACCTCATCGATGCGAAGGACTTTCTGCTGTCGGACTCGCTGATGTCCGTGCTCAACCGCGTAGACCAAGTCTACTTCGAGATCGACCCCTCGGACATGACCGACATGAGTAAGCAGATGCAGATGTTTACGAAGGCCATGATGAAGGACGGGACCACCATCAAGGACCTGCTCACCGACGAGGAATACGCGCGTGTCAATGCGCACTTCTCGAAGATGGGGCTGCCGATGATGTTCCTCGACCGTATCAAACCGCTGTTCCTGAGCATCCTCGCGAGCACCGACCCGAGCCAAATGAAGGGCATGATGGGCGGCGGAGGCGACGACGAGGACGCTGGAGCGATCAAGAGCTACGAGCTCGAACTCAACGCCATCGTGCAGGACTTAGAGAAGCCAGTTGCTGGTCTGGAGACGATGGAGTTCCAGATGTCGCTCTTCGACTCAATCCCTTATCCCGCGCAGGCAAAGATGCTCATGGACGCCATCGATAAGCCTGCCGACGGCGAGGATGCGCTCACGACGCTCACGAAGATCTACGTGTCGGGCGACATCGAGAACATGTACTCGATGAGCGTGAGCGACGACGGCGGCGTGGCTGGTTTTGAGGAAATGCTGCTCGTCAATCGCAACCGCAACTGGGTAGCACCCATGATGACGAGCATCACCGCCAAGCCGTCGCTGTTCGCCGTCGGTGCCGGCCACCTCGGCGGCCCGGAGGGCGTCATCCGCCTCTTGCAGGCACAGGGCTATACTTTGACGCCTATTAGCCTGCGCTGAGAATTCTAGTTAGGCCGGGGCTCCACTCACGGCCGCGGGCGTTACTTTGTTGCTTATGGCTTACTCCCAGACCTTCCGTTTCCTCGTTGTCGCCGTGCTTTGGGGAGGCCTCACGACGAGCGCTAGTGTACGTGCGCAAACGCCGGCACAAGTCGACTTCCTCGTCGACGAACAGATCGCTGCGAACGGTACGGCCGATGTCTTGGTCGTCTTTGATGGGTATCCCGACTTGAGCGCCGCCTCGGCGCTCGCCACCAAGGAGGAGAAAGCTCGGTTCGTATTTGAGGCCTTGCGGCAAAACAGCCTTCGACACGCCGCCCTACTCTCGAAATTGCAAGAGAAGGGTATCGCGACCGAACACCTTTGGGCCGCCAACGCAGTCCACGTTCCGGCCGCCAACCGACAGACGCTAGCCCTTCTGCGCCAAACCAGAGGCGTCGAGCGTGTCGCTGCCGTACAGCAGTGGCAAATCGACGAGCTCGAGCGTCAGGAAGTAGAATCGATCCCCACCAAGGCCTCTGATGTCCGGTCCCGCGCTCCCGTCCCCACCTGGGGCGTGCGCTACCTCGGGGCGGACAAAGTCTGGGAGATGGGCATCCGCGGAGAAGGGGCCGTGGTGGCAGGCGCGGACACGGGTTACGATTGGCAGCACCCTGCCCTCAAGAGCAAGTACCGCGGACTGAAGCCCGACGGCACGGCTGAGCACGACTACAACTGGTTCGACGGCGTCAAGGTGGCCTTCCCCGGCACGAGCGATGCCAATCCCTGTGGCTTTAGTACCCAGCAGCCTTGCGACGACGGGAGCCACGGTACGCACACCATGGGGACGATGGTCGGCTCCGATGGTCCGGCCAACCAAATCGGTGTAGCGCCAGGAGCCAGCTGGATGGCCTGCCGCAACATGGACCGCGGCAACGGTACACCCACCAGCTATCTCAACTGCTTCCAGTTTTTCCTCGCGCCCACCGACCTCGCGGGCAACAACCCTCGGCCCGAACTCGCACCCGACGTGATCGCCAACTCCTGGTACTGTCCCCTCTCCGAGGGCTGCGACTCCAGCACCTACCCTGCCTTTACGAAGGTGGTCGAGGCCCTCCGCGCCGCGGGGACGGTCGTGATCGTCTCGGCGGGCAACGACGGTCGCCAGGGTTGCGGCACCATCAACGACATCCCCGCGAGGACGCCGGGGGCCTTCGCCATCGGAGCGCACGACTCGCTCGGGCGGATCGCGAACTTTAGCAGCAAGGGGTCTTTCGCTTTGGACGGTGCCGTGATCCGGCCAGACGTTGCCATGCCTGGCGTAAGCGTGCGCTCGTCGGTGCCTAACGGTGGGTACGCCAACTTCAACGGCACGAGTATGTCCGGGCCGCATGCCGCTGGCGTCGTCGCGCTGATGATTAGTGCCAATCCGCGGCTTCGCGGGCAGGTCGATACCATCGAGGCCATCTTGCGAAGGAGTGCCGTCCCGACACCAGCCCCGGCGGGCGACCAGTGCAGTGTGCCCGGACAGGATGTTCCGAACAACGTCTTCGGTCACGGTATCGGAGACGCACTGAAGGCCGTGCAAATGGCGCAAGCCTTTCCTGGGACCGTTCCGGTAGACGAGCTCCTCGAGCTCCGCTTTTCGGTGGCCCCAAATCCCGCTAGCGGCCGCTTCGTGCTCGAACTGCCCGTGCTCTGGCAAGATGCCGAGGTCGTCGTGACGAACGCTACCGGTCAGACAGTTTTGCGGACACGCGCCTCACAAACTCGCACCGACATCGGCACGGACGGTTGGGCCTCGGGCGTGTACATCGTGACCGTAAGCCACGAGGGGGTGAGGAGCAGCGAAAGGTTGATCGTTCGGCGCTGAGCGAAGCGCATCGAGAACTGTCGGCAGTGCTCAAACTGGGGCGTAGTGATCGCAACAGTCCCCCGTCGCCTCCTCCGGGTGAGACGTGTCGTGAATAGACGATGAGCTCCTAGGTGCTGAGGGGATCTTTCCGTTCGGTGGCGGTGCCGGCTTCACTCGAAAGGACGGATGAACCCCTACCGAAAACGTAGCGTCAACTGTCCCCGCCGTACCCCCGTGCAGAGCGTGTGGCAGATGCTGAGGTTGTGCCACTTCCGTGGAGGGACGCTCGGGTCGGCGCGGCGGCTGGGCTTGACCTGGCGGAGGCGACCTCCTACTTCTCTTAGGTATACGGTGCGGATCATATCTTCTTTATCGGATGGCGCAGGCGAATGTTGGCCTTGTGAAGAGTTCTGTAGTAGGATCATTGTCCACACCCTGTTGATACCGACGATCAATTGGTCAACAGTAAGCCTTCCGATGCTACCCACTTCGATAGGTAATGTCCTATGGGTACGCGATGCCGGTTTGTATATCTGCCCCACCTTAGCCGCGATGTCTACGCTCTTTGATCGCCTCGCCGAGGCCACCGCTTACCTCCGCGAACACACCGACTTTCGACCGCGCACGGGGCTCATCCTCGGCACTGGTCTCGGGGGGCTCATCGACGATCTCGAACTCCATATGCGGTGGGACTACAGTCTGCTGCCACACTTCCCTCTGAGTACGGTCGAGAGTCACGGTGGCGACCTGCGGATGGGGCACCTGGCGGGCGAGCCGGTGGTGGTCCTCAACGGTCGACACCATTACTACGAAGGCTACTCTGCCGAGTCGCTCACCTTTCCGACGCGGCTGCTGTGCCACCTCGGCGTAGAGCGGCTCCTGATCTCGAACGTGGCCGGCAGCACGTGCGCCGACTACCGTGCTGGCGAAGTCGTCGTCGTCAAGGACCACATTAACTTCCAGCCCGATAATCCGCTGCGCGGTACCAACGACGACCGTCTCGGGCTGCGCTTCCCGGACCTGCTGCGGGCGTACGACCCAGCGTTGCGCCGACGAGCGCGTGAGATGCTGAGCACACTCGGAATGCCGATCCACGAGGGGGTTTACTTCGGCCTTCAGGGGCCGAACCTCGAGACCCCGTCCGAATACCGGATGATCCAGCGGATGGGGGGTGATCTGGTCGGCATGAGTACGATCCCTGAGGTGCTGGTCGCCAATCACATGAAGGTGCCTGTACTCGTGACGAGCCTCGTGAGCAACGAGTGTCACGATGTCGATCACCTCACGCCCACGACGATCGAGGAGGTAATCGAGGTGGCCCGCGTGGGGGGGGAGCGGATGCAGCAGTTGTGGCTCGGGTTGCTGGCGGCTTTCGCCAAAACACATTCCCCGTCCTACACCTTGCTCGACACGTGAGTATGATCCTTTCTGAAACAGGCCCAGCATCAGTCTACGAGGCCAATGCCGCCGCCGCTCGCCTCTTAGAGCGCTCGGTAGCCGCTCGGGCGGATCGGATCGGCTACCTGCGACTGCTGTACTTTTTTGTGTGGGCCGGGCTGGCGGTTTATCTCTTCGTCGACTTTGGAATCGCGTGGGGGCTCATCGTCACGGTGCTCGGTTTGCTCGGGTTCGGGCGCTTGGTAGGTTTGCAACAAGCCGCCGATGCGGAGCGCGCCCGGCAAGCGCGGATCGTAGGTATCAACGAGGGCGAGTTGGAGAGTCTCGCCTACCGCTTCGATCGTTTCGACGGGGGCGTACGCTACGTGAATCCAGGACATCCGTACACCTCGGACCTCGATGTGTTTGGCCCGAAGTCGGTGTACGCGCTCGTCAATCGGACGGTGTCGCTGGCCGGCGAGCAAGCGCTGGCGGACTACATGCGCGAATGTCTGGAGGAGGTAGACCTGATCGAGCAGCGACAAGCCGCGATCGAGGAACTGGCCGCGGCATTGGGGTGGCGGCAGGACTTCACAGCAGCGGCTCCTCGCGGGGACCAAACCGTGGAGCAGCTCGACAAGCTACGGGCCTGGGCCAGGGCGGAACCACAGTTACAGGACGGATTTTGGTCGGTGCTGCTCGTGCTCGTGCCACTGATCAACGTGCTTTGGCTGATCAGCTTTGTGTACTTGCCGTTCACGCTCGCCTTACTGGGTTACGTACCGACGTTCTGGCTGCTGTGGCGCTATAAGGCGCGGATTGACGAGATCGAGGCGGCGACGACGGCGTCAGTAGCGCAGTTGCAACAGTTGTCGGCGCTGCTCGGAAAAATCGGTGGACAGGCATGGCAGAGTCCGCTGTTGGTGCAGTTGCAGGCGCGCCTAACGGACGCGAGCCTTGTCGCGAAGGCGAGCCACGGGGCGACCGATGGCCCGTCGAAAGGCAGTAAGGTCAACTCGAAAACTGGAGCGACGGCCTCCGCACAAATTGCGCGGCTCGCCAGCGATGTCCGCCAGCTCGCCGTTCGCGCCAATCCCTTTGTGTTGTTGCTCAACCTGTTTGGCCTCTGGGAGATCCGCTACGCGCGGCGCATAGAGCGCTGGAAGCGGACGCGGGCGGAGGGCGTACCGGTTTTGACGAAAGCTGAAAACCAAGCTAGTGCCGCCAAACCCGCACTGCGAAGAGGGCGGGCCGATGATTTGGCTGCGGCCACTTTTATGCTCCCGACTGAACTTCTCGAGCCTCTTCCCATCGCCCACCCAATCGAGACCTGGCTCCTCGTAGCGGGTGCCTTCGATGCGCTGAACTCTATGGCCGGGGTGATGCACCGCTATCCGAGTTGGCAGATGCCTCGTCTATCCACCGGGGCTGGTGCCGAGTCGGTGGTCGGGCAAGGTCTGCATCATCCGCTCTTGTCGCCAGCGAAGAGCATCCCTAATAATTTTAGCTCGGCGCTCGACACCCACATCTCCCTGCTGACGGGATCCAATATGGCCGGCAAATCGACGCTGTTGCGCACCATCGGCCTGCATCTCGCGATGGCGCAGTGGGGGATGCCTACGCCGGCCGCGCAGCTTTCGCTTTCCCCGGTCCGCGTATACACGAGCATGCGCACGCAGGACAACCTTCACGAAGGGGCCTCCGCCTTTTACGCCGAACTCGAGCGACTGCGGATCGTGGTGGACGCGACGCGCTCGGGAGAGTCCGTGTTTTTCTTGCTGGACGAAATCCTGAAGGGCACCAACAGCCTCGACCGCAACGCTGGCGGTCGGGCGCTCATCGAGCAGTTGCTGTACTACGGAGGGGCCGGCGTCGTAGCGACACACGACCTTGAGCTGGGGCGCCTCGCCGACGAACGCACCGACGTCTCGACGCTGCGCCTCGAAGTAGAGACCGACGCGCAAGGCGAGCTGTACTTCGACTACACCGTCAAGCCAGGACTGGCCCAAAGCCGCAACGCGAGTGCGCTGATGCGGAAGCTAGGGTTGGGGGTGGTAGAAGGGCGGCCGAGGGCCTAGATGGGCAAAGTGAACGCCCAAATAAGAAGCGCCCCCCCAGACCAAAGTCCAGGGGGGCGCTTAGTGTGTGTCGGTATCCTCGCCGACCGGTGGCCGGTAGGACGGACGCGACGGCGATTTACATGCCGCTCAGCTTGGCGCCACCAGCGTTAAGGGCGCTAGCGAGGCCACCGAGAGCCATGTTATCGGGAGCCATGGCTGCAGTCTGCGTGCCTAGCTGGCTGAGGAGAGCACCGACTTTCTTACCGTC
Organism: Lewinellaceae bacterium; assembly: GCA_963837005.1. Lineage (GTDB taxonomy): Bacteria > Bacteroidota > Bacteroidia > Chitinophagales > Saprospiraceae > CALDTK01. The sequence goes on along the minus strand of CAWIMC010000013.1, from coordinate 202,293 downwards.
GATCTGGCCGGCGGTGAGCTCCATCTTGAGAGCGTTGAGGTCGGCGACGACACCTTCGGTGCCGGGCATGCTGCTGAGCTTGGCGCTCCAGGAGTCGATCACGCTCACGGCGGTACCGGCGGGGAGGGCGGTGATGTCACCACCGACGCTGTTGACGGCATCGACGGTCTCGTTGATCGAGATCATGCCGGCGTCTTCGGGCATCGTGTTGGTGGACATGGCCGGATCGACGACTTCGACGGCTGGGTCGACGACTTCGGTTTCGACTTCGTTGCCGCCGCAGGCGATCGCGAAGAGGGGCAGGAGGAGGAATGTGTACTTCATCATGTTGATGTGTTTGTGGATGCAAAGATGCGCTACGCCAGTCGGCTGTAGGCTTTTCCGTAGTTTCGGAAGTGGAAAAATTATCTGGGGGAATTGTTTGGCAGATGCCCCATTTCGTTTGTACGGCGTTTGGTGAGACCGCCTATTCACAGCGGGTTTTGCCGAAAGGCGCACAAGGAGTCTTGACGGCCCCCCGTCGACGGGCATCGGACGTGGCGTTTCGTGCGTTGGTAAGGGGCTTGTGTTCCTTCCCGCCATCTGTGTGGAAAAACGTAATTTCGCGCCCCGAATGAGATTTCGCCCCGTTTACATCTTCCTGTTTGCCTGCTTGGGCGTACTCGCTTCCTGCAAATCACAGTTCGAGAAGGTCCGCACCTCCGGCGACAACGAGAAGATTCTCGCCGCCGCCGATAAGTATTATGAGGAGGGCAAGTTCGCCAAGGCGCAGACCCTGTACCAGATCGTGGTGACCTCTCTGCGGGCCGACCCGAGAGTGCAGACGGTGCTGTTTCGTTTTGCGGACACGTACTTCCAGACCAAGGACTATTTCTCGGCGGCGACCTACTTCCGCAACTACGCCGAGAACTACAAGGCTGCCGACAACCGCGGTGAGGCCTTATACATGGAGGCCATGGCGTACGTCAAACAATCGCCCGACTTCCGTCTCGACCAGGAGGCCACCGAGCGCGCCATCGACGCCCTCGAAGCCTACATCAACCTCTATCCCGACACCGAGCGCCTCGGCGAGATCAACGATCTCCTGGCCGAACTCCGCGTCAAGCAGGAGACCAAGGCCTACGACGCCGCCACACTGTACTTCGACATGAAGCAGTACCAGGCCGCCGTGCAGGCGTTCGAGCGCGTACTACAGGACTACCCCGACTCCGACCAGTCCGAAGAAATCCGGTGGCGCATCGCGCTGGCCGACATCCGCCTGGCCGACAACTCCGTGATCGCCAAGCGTCGCGAGCGCTACGTCGCCGCCACGGAGGTCGCGCAACTCTACATCAAGAAATACCCCAAAGGCCCCCACGCCAATGAGGCCCGTCAAGAGCTGGCCCGCATCAACAAGCTGCTCAAAGAAAACGAAGATTATGTCCGATATTAAGACCAAAGCCCTCGGCCTCAACCCGAACGCCTCCGGGCGCAACCTCTCGCAGTTGGTGGCCTCGACCGGCAACATCTACGAATCCCTCGCCATCATCGCCCGCCGCGCCGCTGTCCTCCAGCGCGAGGTGAAAGAAGAGCTCAACGCTAAGCTCGAGCAGTTCGTCGAGACCGGTGAGACCATCGAGGAGATCACCGAGAACAAGGAGCAGATCGAGATCTCGCGCCAGTACGAGCGCCTGCCCAACCCCGCCATCATCGCCACGCAGGAGTTCCTCGCCGGTGAACTGAAGGGCGAGTACCGCGGGGAGAGCGGTCGCGAGGTGGGGGATTTTTAAGACGAGTTCTCAGTTGCCAGTTCTCAGTTCTCAGTTGCGCTACCGCGTAGGCCCGGCAAGACGGCACGTATGACGGTCAACTGAGAACTGTAAACTGAGAACTGAGAACTCAAAACCGTCACCATGCACGGCTCCCATATTATCGTAGGTGTATCGGGCAGTATCGCGGCTTATAAAGCTGTGCTGCTCGTACGCCTGTTGGTGAAGGCCGGAGCGGAGGTCCAGGTGTTGATGACGCCCGCGGCTACGCAATTCGTGTCGCCGCTCACCTTCTCTACGCTCTCGAAGCGGGAGGTGTTGACGAGCGTCATCAGTGAGGAAGGGTGGAACAACCACGTGGAGCTAGGACTCTGGGCGGACGCCTACGTCATTGCACCAGCTACGGCCAACACGCTCGCGAGACTTGCGCACGGCATCTGCGACAGCATAGTGGCGGCGGTGTACCTGTCGGCACGCTGTCCGGTGCTCTTCGCGCCCGCGATGGATGTCGATATGTGGTTTCACCCGAGCACGCAGGCCAACTTGAGCTTGCTCGAATCTTACGGCAACGAGATCATTCCGGTAGGCGAGGGCGAGTTGGCCAGTGGTCTAAACGGTGCTGGGCGACTGGCGGAGCCGGAGGATATCGTAGCGGCGCTTTCGCGAAAACTTAGTGCGACTGCTTCGAAGGCGAGCCCAACTACGGAAGGTTTGCGCCTTTCGGCAAAACGAGTCCTCGTGACGGCAGGCCCGACGCACGAGCCGATCGACCCGGTGCGCTTCATCGGCAATCGCTCTAGCGGTAAGCAAGGCCTCGCTATCGTCGCGGAACTGCTGGCGCAGGGCGCACGCGTAGAGCTTGTCCTGGGGCCGGTTCAGCTTTCGCCAAAACCGCATCCGCGGCTGCAAGTGCACCCGGTACAGACGGCAGAGCAGATGTACGAGGTCTGCGCAGCGGAGTGGGAGCTCTGTGATGTCGCTATCCTCGTGGCTGCCGTAGCCGACTACCGGCCGGCAAACGCATCCAGGGAGAAGATCAAGAAGTCGGGCGGGGGCGAAGAAGGGCTCACCCTATCCCTGGTCCGCAATCCGGACATCGCCGCGGCGCTCGGCGAGCGCAAAGAGCCGCACCAGCGCGTGATCGGCTTCGCGCTCGAGACCAACGACGGGCTGGCGAACGCAAAGTCTAAGCTAGAGCGAAAGCGGCTGGACGCTATCGTGCTGAATATGCACGGCGAAGACGAGTCGGCTTTCGGCGGGGAGGAGAACACGGTGACGATTGTCACGGCGGAGGGGCACACGGAGTACGGACGGATGTCCAAGGCGGGAGTGGCGACGGTGGTGGTTGAGTTGTGTGTGGCAGAGTGAGCAGCTGTAGTACTATCCTCGGCGCGTAACGAGCACGGGAGCAGGTGACGGTTCCGCGTGCTTTAGCCCGCGGCGATAGAACGGCTATCCGTGCAGCGCGGCCCGCGCACTGCCGCGGGCTAATTGACTTTGACAGAATAAACCCCGGGACGTGGCCCAGCCCGCCCGCTCTCGGCCTGCGGCCTCGGCGTGTGGACTGGCCTGTCGAATGGTGGACCTACCGGCCCACTTCCACGAGCTTCGGCCACGCAGCGGGCCGGTAGGTCCGCTATTCGCTAGGCCAGTCTGGCGAGGGGGAGCGGCAGCGACCCGAGCCGGGCTGGGCGATGAAAGCGGCATTTATAGTTTCAAAGTCAATAAGCACGCGGAACCCTCACGTGGGGACGCCCCCGGCTTGCCGCCGCCCTCCGCGACTGCGCCTTCAACAATTCAACCTTCTTTACTTCAACACTTGCCCTCCTACACCCCCAGCAGCATCGCCGTCGGGTCTTCCAACAGCTCCTTCACCTTCACCAGGAAGGTCACGGCACTCGAGCCGTCGATCACACGGTGGTCGTAGCTCAGCGCTAAGTACATCATTGGGCGAATGACGACCTCGCCGTTAACGGCTACGGGGCGCTCGATGATGTTGTGCATCCCGAGGATGGCCGACTGAGGTTCGTTGAGGATCGGGGTCGAGAGCATCGAGCCGAACACGCCGCCGTTGGTAATCGTAAAGGTGCCGCCGGTCATCTCCTCCATGGTGAGGGAGCCGTCGCGGGCCTTCTTCGCGATGTGCTTGATGGCCAGCTCGATGTCGGCGAAGTTCATCGACTCGACGTTCTTAATCGGCGGTACGACGAGGCCCGTCGGCGTGGAGACGGCCACGGAGATATCGACGAAGTCGTGGTAGATGAGGTTGTCGCCGTCGATGAAGGCATTGACATCCGGCATCTCCATGAGGACCGTCGCACAGGCCTTCGCGAACAGGGACATGAAGCCGAGCTTGATCTCGTAGCGGGCCACGAAGCGGTCTTGGTAGCTCTTGCGCATCTCCATGAGCGCACTCAGGTCCACCTCGTTGAAGGTGGTGAGCATGGCGGTGTTGTTCTTGGCGCTGACCAATCGCTTGGCGATGGTGCGGCGCATTCGAGACATCTTCTCGGTACGCTCGTTGCGGGAGCCAGGTGCAGCTTGTGCACGGGCTGCCTTTTGAGCGCTGGGGGCTTGGGGGGCGCTCTTGGCGGGAGGGGCTGTGGCGGCGCTCTGTCGCAGCTGGGGCTGTGGCGGCAGCTGGGGCTGTGGCGGCAGCTGGAGCCTGGTCCGTCGGCTTCGAAGCAGGAGCGCCGGTGGCCTGGGCAGCGTCGGCGGTAGTGATGCGGCCATCGCGACCGGTACCAGATACAGCGCTGGCGTCGAGGCCTTTCTCGGCGAGGATCTTTGACGCGGCAGGACTCGGGTGGCCGGTAGCGTAGGTGGCTTCTTTGGGGTCGGCGCCGATGGTTGCGGCGGGTGGAGCGTCCTTGCTGGTGTCGTTGCCATCGCCGTAGCTGACGGTGGCACCCACGGGGGCGTCGCTTGCGCTGGCCCCTGAGCCTCCCGCTGCTGGCGCGCCCTCGGTCGCGTCGGTATCGATCGTCGCTACGACGGCACCGATCTCGAGATCGTCGTCCTCCTTAGCGACAAAGGTGATGCGGCCCGCCGCCTCAGCGGGGAACTCGAGCGTGGCCTTGTCGGACTCAAACTCGCAGATCGGCTCGTCGAGGCCTACGATGCTGCCTTCTTCTACGAGCCACTGCGAGAGCGTGACTTCACTAACGGACTCCCCAATCACGGGGACCTTCAATTCGACGATGGGCATACGGCAAGGACTCTAGTAAGGGCAAAGGAAAGCGGGCGCGACACGTTTTGGCGAAAGCCGCCTGTCGACACGCTACCACAAAGAAGGCACTACATGCCCCCTGGGTTTGGGAGACGAGCGCGAAAGTAGGCGGCAATCGCATATGGATCGAGGGACAATAGCGTACAGAATTCATACTTCCAGACCCCCCAGCACACCCACCCTCCCAAATGCCCCGACCTTGCCCAGCTATGCAGACGCGTACCCTCCCCCTCCTCGCCGCCCTCCTCACCCTCCTGGCCGCCTGCGAGGAGAAGCAAGTCAACCAGGGCCCCGCCGGTACCAACAGCGCCGACCTCGTCCGCCAGGTAGACCTCCCCAACGTGATTCTCATCGTCGCGGACGACCTCGGGTGGCTCGACCTCGGCAGCTACGGCAACGACTTCATCGAGACCCCTCACCTGGACCGCCTCGCCGCTGAGGGCCTCCGTTTTCAGGAGAGCTACGCCTCCGGGGCGATCTGCTCGCCGAGTCGCGTCGCGATCCAGACCGGACTCACGCCCGCCCGCCTCGGCATCACCGAGCACTTTCACGGACCGAACACCCCCAAGCCCTGGCAAAAGGTGATCCCACCCGACAACGAGCCCAACCTCGCCGCCCGCTACAATACCGTCGCCGAGGAGATGCGTCGCGCCGGGTATGCGCGCCGCCTCCACATCGGCAAGTGGCACGCCGGGGGCAACGGCCCGATCGTGCACGGCTACAGCGGCGTCTACGGCGACAACGGCGGCTACCAGCTCAACAGCTCCTACCATTACCCCTTCTGGCCAGGCATCAACCCGCAAAGCAATAACCCCTACGCCGAGATCATTCGCGACGCTAAGTCCGGCGACTACCTTACCGATGTACTCACCGACCGCGCCCTGCGGGAGATCACGGAGGCCAATGCTCAAAAATCGGCCTTCTTCCTACACATCGACTACTTCGCGCCGCACGTCCCGATCGACGGCAAGGCCGACCTCACCGCTAAGTATACCGCCAAGAAGGCCACCTACGCTGGCGCGATCGATATGGACCCCGAGTACGCCGCGATGGTCGAGACGATCGACGCCAACGTCGGCCGCATCGTCGACTCGCTGCGCGCCCTCGGGATCGCCGACAATACGCTGCTCCTGTTCACGAGCGACAACGGCGGTTTGGCCGCTCGCGAGCAGCCGCCGTTCGATCCGCACACGCCCGCTACCAACAACGGTCTCCTCCGCGAGGGCAAGGGCCACGTTTACGAAGGCGGCATCCGCGTGCCGATGATCGTGTGGGGCAAGGACGTACCCGGCGGACGCGTGTCCGAGACGCCCCACGTCGGCCACGACATCTTCCCGACCCTAGACGACTACGTTACGGGCAAGGTTCTCGAGGATATCGACGGCGTGAGTCATGCGGCGGAGTACCGGGGCGGCCCCACTGCCTACACCGATCGCCTTATCTACTGGCATTACCCGCACTATAGCAACCAGGGCGGCTACCCCAAGTCGACCTTGCGCAAGGGCAACTACAAGGCCCTCTACGACTGGGGCGACTCCACGGTCCAACTCTACAACCTCCGCGGCGACCTCGGCGAGACGATGGACCTCTACGGCTGCGGGCAGTGGGTGGCGGACTCGCTCAACACGGCTTTGATGCAAGAGCTCAAAACCGCCCGAGCCAAGCTGCCGGTGCGCAACCCGGGGTACCGGCCGTAGCTAATTTTGGAGGAGCAATTCACAGTTCACGAGGCGCTGCCGCGAGCGGCGGCTCTCTAGCGCACGCGGTTGACCCCAACTACGCTGCCTTGCGTTCGTTGATGTGGGACATGAGTTCTGGTAGCGTGGCGGAGTTGATTGAGTTGATGCGTGGGCGGCGGTTTGTGGTGTTGTCGGGGGCGGGAATTTCGGTGGATTCGGGCATTCCGGATTACCGTGGGCCGCTGACGCGACACATCCCGCGTTCGCCAGTGCAACACGACGAATTTATTGGGAGCGCGGAGGCACGGCAGCGGTACTGGTCGCGCGCGAGCCGTGGGTATGCGGCGGTGGGGGAGGCACGCCCGAACACGTCCCACCTAGCGCTGGCGGAGTTGGAGCGCGCGGGCGTGATCGGCGGAATCATCACGCAGAATGTCGACGGGTTGCATCTCGCGGCCGGGAGCAGGCGCGTGGTAGAGTTGCACGGTAAGCTGCGGGAGGTGCGATGTTTAGCTTGCGCCAAAACCTTCTCGCGCGCCGCCGTCCAGACGCAGATCTCGCGGGAGAACCCAGGTTTTATGCAGGGCGCTCAGCAGTTGGCCCCGGACGGAGATGCCGAGGTGGCCGTCGTCGAGCAGGCGGGGTTTCAAACGCCGCGGTGCGAGACTTGCGCTGGCGACCTGATGCCCGACGTGGTCTTCTTCGGTGGCTCGGTCCCGAAGGAGCGGAGTGAGGCTGCGTACGCGCTGTTGCGAGAGAGTGACGGGCTGCTCGTGGTGGGGTCGAGCCTGACGGTGTTTAGCGGGTACCGCTTCGTGCGGGAGGCGGATCGGTTGGGGCTGCCGATCGCGATTGTGACGCTCGGGGAGACGCGCGGGCACCGGCACGCGACGGTGGCGATCGATGCGCCGCTGGGGGAGGTGCTGCCGGTTTTGGCGAAAGCCCTATCGCCGGACCAGTGACGCTAGTATGGTGTGCCTTTCGGCAAAACACGAGTAGTCTTCTATAGGGGCAGTAGCCATGCAACAGATAATTTTGCCTAGACTGGCTGGCCTGAACTATTGCACACCTGTGTTGGAAAGTGTGGGGCTTCGTTGGAGGTAAGACACGCCCACAGCAAAACTCTATGCTACTTTGCCGCTCCGCAGCCAGTAGGCGACGGGCTCTCACGAACGCACAAACCTTTTTATGAGACTACTACACGCAAGACAATATGTTTTACTGGTAGTGGCGATGCTATCGTCCACCTGGGCGATGGCACAAGCCACGATTCAAGGAACGATCACCGACGCTTCTGGTGAGGCGCTAATTGGCGTCAACCTCCGGGTCGAAGGGACGGCGACCGGTACGGTAACTGACTTCGACGGTCGTTACGAACTTACGGTTCCGGCGATCCCGGCGACCCTCAACGTCACCTACATCGGCTATGCTTCGCAGGAGCTGAAGGTCGACGGACCGGGCCGCTACGACATTACGATGCGCAACGACGCCACCGCTCTCGATGAGGTGGTCGTGACGGGCCTCGCCTCGAGTGTCAAGCGCTCTAACCTCGCCAATGCCGTCTCGACCATCTCGGGTGCGCAACTCGCCGAGGTCACCACACAGTCTACCGTCGACGGGGCGCTGTACGGTAAGCTTACCGGCGTCAACATCGTAAGTACCGGTGGGGCACCGGGTGGTGGTATTGCCGTGCGTCTGCGGGGCGTGAGTTCGCTGACCGGCAACAACCAGCCGCTCTTCATCGTGGACGGGGTGTACATCTCGAACGCTGAGATACCGAGTGGCTCACGGGGCGCATCCGGCGCCAACGCCGGCAACGAGGAGGGGGCCTCCAATCGCCTCGCCGACCTCAACCCGGAGGATATCGAAAACATCGAAGTCCTCAAGGGGGCCTCGGCCGCCGCGATCTACGGTACGCGCGCCAATGCGGGTGTGGTCATCATCACCACCAAGCGTGGTAAGGCGGGGCAGACCAACGTTACCGTCAACCAGGATGTCGGGTTCAACACCATCCAGCGGTACGCGGGACGTCGTACCCTAACCCCAGCCATCGTGCAAGAGACGTACGGAACAGCCGGGACAGAGGCCTACAACCAAGCCATCGCCGAGGGCCGCAACAACGACCTCGAGCGCGAGATCTACGGTAACCAAGGGCTGATTACCGACTCCCGTATTTCCGTACGGGGCGGCTCTGAGAAGACAACGTTCTACCTCAACGGCAGCTACCGCGACGAGGCCGGCATCGTGAAGAACACTGGGTTTGAGCGGGCTAGTCTACGTCTCAACCTCAATCACGATTTCAACAAACGCGTATCGATAAGCTCGTCGACCAACTACGTCAACAGTTCGGCGGCGCGCTCTTTCACAGGCAACGAGAACGACGGGGGGCTTAGCTATGGCTACACGCTGTCGTTCACGCCGGACTTCGCCAACCTGCTGCCAGACGCCAATGGCGTGTATCCCGACAATCCTTACTACCCAGGCAACCCGTACCTGGTGCGCGACGTGGCTCGCAACAACGAGAGCACCAATCGCCTCATCCAGGGGGCGGGCATCACGGTGCGGGCGTTGACGAAAGATAACCTCTCGTTGCGGTTCGTAGGAAATGGTGGTATCGACTTTCTGGCGAGCAACACGGATGTGTACGTGCCGGAGTTTGCGCAGTCGCAACGCGGCGGCGACAACGGCTTTATCTCCAAGGGCCGCAACAAGATTTTGCAAGGCAACTACAACGTGCTCGGGGTCTTCAACTACTACCTCGACAATGATGTCAGCTTCGAATCGCAGGCCGGGGTGTCGTACCTAACGTTTGATAACGATTTCATCCGCTCGACGGCGACGCAACTCGTGCCGCTCCAGACGACCCTCGACCAGGGAGCCGCTCAGTCGATCTCGCAGACCGTAAGCACGGTCGAGGAGTTTGGATACATCGCGCAGCAGTCGGTCAACTTCCAGGACAAGCTGTATGTGACGGCTGGCGTGCGTCTCGACAAGTCGAGTCTCAACGGTGACCCGAACAAATTTTTTGCCTTCCCGCGCGTGAGTGCAGCGCTCAACCTTGCAGAGTTTGGCACCTTCGAAGGTGGTGCCTTCGACTTGCTGAAGCTGCGTGCCGCCTACGGGCAAACGGGAAATTCAGCAGACTTTGGACGCCTCTTCACGCCGCTCGGGCCAACGAACGTCAACGGGCAGCTCGGCTTCCAAGTGCTCGGTAGCCAAGGGCGCAGCGATCTCGAACCAGAGCGTTCTGCGGAGTTCGAGACCGGCATCGACATCGCTATTCTCGACAGCCGTCTCGGGCTGGAGCTCTCGTACTACAACCGTTCGGTCACGAATCTTCTGTATGATCGCTCGCTACCTACGAGTTCTGGCTTCAGCAACGAGATCCGCAACGACCTCGACCTCGTCAACCAAGGACTCGAGGTAGCGTTGCGCATCACACCGGTGCAGACGCCCAACTTTGTCTACAATTCGACGGTCAACTTCTGGTTCAACCGCTCGGAGATCACGCGGCTCGGCATTGAGGGCGTCCGCAACAGCGAGGGTCAGGTTGCCGCGGGCGACATCCCCAGCTTTGCGCCTCCCGGAACAGCCTTCGGCCTTGGGCTCGGCACCTTCTTTATCGATGAGGGTAGCCCGATCACAGGCCTGTGGGGTAACGTAGAAGGGAGGCCGACTCAGCTGGGAAATACGGAGCCCGACTTTCAGCTCGGCTGGTTTAACCAGATGACGATCGCGAAGAACTTCGACCTCAGCTTCCTGTTCCACTGGAAAGAGGGCGGTGACGTGCTCAACCTCACGCGTTTGCTCACCGACCTCGGGGGCCTCACGCCAGATTTAGGAACCGCAGACCCTCGCCCCGTAGCCGCAGCGAGTTTTATCGAAGACGCCAGCTACTTTCGTTTGCGGGAGTTTGGTGCGTACTACAACATTCCGCTACAGTCTGATCTCGTTAAGCGACTCAAAGTGGGCGTTAGCGGACGTAATGTCTTCACGCTCACCGACTACTCGAGTTACGACCCCGAGGTGTCTACGAAAGGCGGTACGGGCCTGTCTACCGGGATCGAGGTAGCGCCGTTCCCATCCTCGCGCCAGTTCTACGGCCACATCTCCCTCACCTTTTAATCTCCTGACCATGACCCGATTTTTCATCGCGGCCTGCGTCTGCGCCGCCGCCCTCCCCGCCTGCCAGATCGAGGATCAATTCGATCCGAACGCGCCCTCTATAAACTCTATCGCTGAGGGGGCTACCCTCAACGAGCTCGACTTGCTCATCTACGGCCTCGAGGCTGGTATTCGAGACCCAGGAGGCTTCGACGACTACGTTACCGCTACGGGGACCGTCGCTCGCGAACTCTACCGTTTCGATGCCGACCCGCGCAATACGGCCGACCTGCTCAACGGCAAGATCGACAACAACAGTTTCTACCTGACCTCCCCTTACGCCGGGGCCTACCGTGTGGTAAAGACGGCCAATCTGCTGCTCGATGCCCTCGACAATACCTCGAATGCCTCAGAGGCCTTGAAGCAGGGCTACCGCGGGGTGGCCAACACGTTTAAAGCGCAGGCCCTCCAGCGTGTGGCCAATATGTTGGGAACCAACGGCATACGTGTCGACGTGGGCAACCCGAACATGCTCGGCCCCTTCCTTTCGGAGGAAGCGAGCCTAGAAGCCATTCAAGCCCTTTACAACGAGGCCTTCTCTCAGTTGAACGGTGCCCAGTTCAATTTCATGCTAGGTGACGGCTACGAGGGCTTTGATACGCCAGCCACTTTCGCCACCTACAACCGCGCCCTCGCCGCACGCACCAACCTCCAACGCAAAGACTGGAGCAGGGCACTCGCCAACGTAGGAGAGAGCTTCTTCACGAAAGGCGAGAATCCTGGAGCTGGTCCGCAATTCACCTTCTCGACCTCCTCGGGAGACTTCTTGAATCCACTCTTCCGAATTCCCGGCAATACTGGTAACATGATATTCGCGCACCCGTCCTGGATCGCAGACGCTACTGCAGGTGACCTGCGGGTAGCACGGTTGACGGCGACGCGCTTCAAGGCCGACGGTGTCACGCTCGATACCTTCATACGCGACAACCTCAACGGCATATACGAGACCCGCAAGTACGCCTCGTCGACTTCGCCGATCACCGTGATCTCGAACGAGGAGCTCCACCTCATCCGTGCGGAGGCCCTCGCGCAGACCAACGACATAGACGGCGCCATCGAACTCATCAACATCGTCCGCGGTCTCGCTGGCATAGGGGATTACTCCGGGGCCCGTACGCAGGCTGCTGTCGTCGACGAAGTCTTGCGTCAGCGCCGCTACTCCCTCTGGCAAACGGGACAGCGGTTTGTGGACCTTCGCCGCTACGGTCGACTCAGCGCGGACTTCTTGCCGCTCGACCGACCTGGCGATGCGGTCTCGTCCCAATTTCCGATCCCGCTTGCAGAGGGGATCTAGCGCAGGAAGCACAGCTGGTTTTGGCGAAAGCCCCCCGAGTGAAACCAGGGCACGGCCGTGGCTAAAGTACCCACTCACGTATGCAGGATCAGGAGACATACTCTCCTGATCCTGCATTTTTTATAGCATACACATTCGTTTGCAGCCGGTCATAGCGCGGCGGCACAATCCCTCATAATCTACCTCTCGCGTGCGGAGCTGACCGAACGCGGTATGGGTCGAGTGGCGACGAAATGCCGATGGGCAGTATACCAAATAAGCGGTATTCGATACGCTGAAAAGGGTGCGAGATTGATGTAAAGCCGTAACTTTCAAGTTACTACACATCGGCTGTACATTAAAATGACGTAAGATTAATATGGCCAGGGCAAGGGTGTCGTCTATCTTCGGGCCTCCACGAAGTACAGTGTATGACGCGCCTTTTTCTCTTAGTAGCCAGCCTGATAATTATCCTCCCGGTATTCGGGCAACAGATTACCGTCAGGGTCGACAAACCGCTCCACGCCTACGAGGTCGGAGAGACGGTCGTGTTTAAGGTCGAGAGCCCGCTGCGGGGTCTGCTCACGTACCGTATCGGCTACGCCGAGCGATCGGGCTTACCGACGATGGGGACGATCGACTACCGCGGCGGCGTCATCGAGATCGCGTTCCCCACCCGATTAGCGGCTTTTGTCTTGTTCAAGGCGCAGATCGCCGGGCAAAGTGCAGAGTTGGGCGTGGTGATCGGGCGAGACAAGATCAAAGCCCTCGTCGCCGAACCCGCCGACTACGATGCGTTTTGGGCTCAGCAGAAAGCACAACTGGCCGCTATCCCGATCGACAAACGCGTAGAGAAGATCGCGGAGAACACCTTATCGACCACGTACCGTTTCGATGCTGCGCAAATCGACGGGCGCCGCGTGTACGGCTACTTCGTGGTGCCCAAAGGCGGCGATCCGAAGCCCGCCTGCCTCAGGATACCGCCGTTTGGGGAGTCGGCCTTCATCACCGCCCCGCAAACTGAACTCGCTGAGAAAGGCAACATGATCGCCTTCTCGATCACGATCCATAATGCTCCCGTCGAGCAGGTAGACCCCCTCGCCTACAAACTCGAGGACGCCCGTAACCGGGAGCAGATCTACTACCGCTACGCCGTGCTGGCGGCCATGCGCGCGATCGATGTCCTGGCTACCCTGCCGGAGTGGAACCAGAAGGACCTCCTCGTGTACGGCGACAGCCAGGGCGGTGGCCTCGCCATCTTGACCGCTGGCCTCGACGCCCGCGTCAGCCTCCTCTTGGAGAGCGTCGGGGCGCTAAGTCAACTCAACGGGGAGAAGTTTAGCCAGCCGAGTGGTTTCCCATACTACCTCTCGGCCGTCAAGGACATCTACGGTTCGGAGGCCGTCGAGCAGGCGAGTCGCGCCATCCGCTACTACGACGCCATCTATGCCGCGCGGCGCTTCCGCGGGCCGAGCATGCACTACAGCAACTACCTCGACGCGGTCTGCCCGCCGGCCACGATCTATGCAGCCATGAATGCCGCGGCCGGACCGAAGGTGATCCGGCACAGCATCAATCTCGGACACACCAACCCTCCGACCTTCTTCGAGGACGTGTTTGATTTCGCGCGACTCCACTTCGAGGGGGCCCGTCGGGCACCGTTTATTTATGCTTCCAAGCGGCTCGGGTACGACATCGATGCCGGGCCCGCAGCCACGGCGACAAGCGCTGAGCGTCTCGTCCTGAAGGGCCGAGCCGGGGTAGACGGCGGCAGCCTAGGTGAGGGCTGGTCGGTAGCGTGGAGCAAGGTGTCTGGCCCGGGCGACGTCAAGTTTGACACCCCCCAGCAACTCGCCTCCGGCGTAGGGTTTACAGCACCCGGTACCTATGTACTTCAACTTCAAGTTACGGTCGTGGACCCGAATGGCTCAAATCTCAAGTCGAGCGCTCTCAGTAGTTATGTCCTGCTCAGCGACGAGGTGACCGTCACGGTGACGGCAGGAGCGAGCGCGACCGCCGATCCGCTCACCTCCCTCGAGCGTGTAGCTGTCTACCCCAACCCTGCGTCGTCTTATCTCGAGGTAGCAGCTGATTTCAATGCTGCTGATGAGATAAGCATCGAGCTGTATGACGCAGTGGGTCGCCTCGTCGAGCGTCGAGGTCCCGTAGACGTGGACGAAGCTCGGACGCAGGTTCGCGAGCGGTTTGACGTAGCAGCAGTACCCGAGGGTGCTTATGTCCTGCTGCTGCAAGGCCGCAGTGGTACCTACCGGCAATCGGTGATCGTCGCTCGCTAACGATACGACTACCTTGCCCTGATGCGGATCGGACTTGTAGCAGGCTCGTCGCGCGAGGGCGGCAGTACCCAGCTGTTTCTGCGGCAGCTGCAGACGATCTGGACGCAGGCCGATGCGCCCACTCGAGAAGGGACGGCTTTCGCCAAAACGGAGGACGCTGTCAATACGCCGGGACTCTACTTCGTTGACGGTCCCCATCTCGAAGACTTGCCCTTGTTCAGTTCGGGGCGACTGGCGAATGGTGTGCCGGAGGGCGTGCGGATTTGGGCGACTTTCGTCAAAACCGCCGACCTGCTCGTCGTGGCGACCCCGGAGTACGCTCACGGCGTCCCGGCCGCGCTGAAAAGCGCACTCGAGTGGCTCGTGGCATCTGGCGAGTTTTCGCGAAAGCGGTGCCTCCCCTTCGTCGTTGCGCCCCACGCCCCCCGTGGCGAACACTGCATGCAAGCTCTCGTCTGGACGCTGCAAGCCATGGATGCAGATGTCGTTGCCGAGGTTCCGGTCTATGCGACGACCGAGCAATTGAAGGCCCCGGAAGACCAGGAGTGGTCCGAACTCACGAAGGCTGCCTATGAACTCGTGGCGGCCGCGGGTGTAGGTTAGGGCCGAACAGAACCTCCTTAGCGCGCGCACCTAACAACCCCTACCCTTGTACACCTCCTACGAAGCCCGTTACGCCCAACTCCTCGTCGACTACTGCGTCGAACTCACCGCGGGAGATCGGCTCTTCGTGAGCACGACCACCCTTGCCCTGCCCCTCGTCGTAGAGATCCACCGCGTGGCCCTCCAGCGCGGTGCTCACGTGGAGGTAGACCTGGCCTGGGATGGTCGCGGACGCACCTTTCTCGATGCGGCCAGCGAGGCACAACTCGCTTACATCAGCGCCCAAAAGCGCGTGGCTTTTGAGGAGTTCGAGGCCTATCTCTCGATCAAGGCCCCCTTCAATCTGCGCTCTATGGCCGGCGCTCCCGCCGACAAACAGGCGATCCGCGCGGTGGCCCTCTCGGGCCTCAACCAGACCTACTTCCGGCGGACGGGCACGCGGGAGTTGCGACGCAACCTCTGCCAGTACCCTACGCAGGCCTCCGCGCAGGAAGCCGGCATGAGCCTGGCCGACTACCGGGCCTTTGTGTTCGGGGCTTGCAAACTCGATGCGCCCGATCCGCACGAGGCTTGGCTGGAGGTGCGCCGACGACAGCAGGCCATCACCGACCGCATGAATGCGAGTACGAAGTTCCGCTACCGCAATGCCGCGTCCGACATCACCTTCACGACCGAGGGCCGCACGTGGATCAACTCCGACGGGCAGACCAACATGCCGAGCGGCGAGATTTATACGAGCCCGGTGGAAGACTCGGTGGAGGGCGTCATCCACTTCGACTACCCGGCCGTGCGCGAGGGGCACACCGTGGAGGGCGTGACGCTCTGGGTAAAAGGCGGCGAGGTGCAGCGCTGGGAGGCCAAGCGCGGACAGGAGTACCTGGACCACATCTTCTCGCTGCCGGGTACGCGACGCTTCGGGGAGGCTGCCATCGGGACCAACTATGACATCGACCGCCTGACGCGCAACATGCTCTTCGACGAGAAGATCGGCGGAACGGTGCACATGGCCATCGGGCAGAGCTATCGCCAGTGCGGCGGCAAGAACGAGTCGAGCGTGCACTGGGACCTCCTGGCGGGGATGCGCGACGGGGGAGAGGTGTACGCCGACGCAGAGTGCGTGTATCGCGACGGTCGGTTCTTGGACTTTGAACTTCTGAGGGCAGCCGAAAGCCGCCGCGGAGGCAACCTCTAAATGTGGCCAGACGTAAACGTGACGGGGCGTACCTTCGCCGCACCAAAATCCTTCGGGAAAAACCAAGTTGCTGATGCCCACCACTCGCTGGTCCTAACCGGGGAGTGAGGGCTAAACCGCAATGCACAACACACTCACACAGTGGAGAACAAGTTCGCCATCCTCGAGCTCAAGTACGGCAACGTCTACGGGGGCTATCCAAATTTTTTCGCGATCTCCGAGATCGCGCTGCTCGTCTTCGAGCCGGACACCAAGCGCATCTTTCTAGAGAGCTGGACCAACAATGCCGACATCGACTACGTGGCCGTCGACACGAAGGTCAACGAGCTCGGGCACACACAGGAGCGCTACCGCACGGTAGTCAACATGCGTACACGCCGCCGCAAGGACTACGACGAGACGTTCAAGATGAGCGAGGAGGACCTTCAGGAGTCGTTCAACAAGCTCCGCATGACGCGCAACAACGTCAAGCGCTTCCTCGGCAACAACTTTCGCAAGTACCGCGTCGACACGATCTACACCTTTGACGGGCGGCGAGACCTCTTTCTGTGCGAGCGCTCGGGCATCGAGTTCGACCGTATCCAGATTCTGGACCTACAGAAAGAGATCAACGACGAGACCAACTACCTCTTCAGCCTCAAGAAGCTGAGCGTTGTGGCGGACTTCGACTTCGACGGCAACTACGTGCGCTCGCGCAACGAGGAGTTTTGGTTGCACCCGATCGCGGCGCGACAGATCATGCCACGTTCGGCCGCACTCGACGCGGCTAAGTTGCTGATGTGCCAGCGGGAGTACGTCCGACACCACGACGACTTCCTGATCCGCGCAGCGCAGGTTTTGAAGCAGATCGAGACGATGGAGGCGGGGTGATGACGCGCGGAGCGCGGTTGTGACGCCTCGCTGGTTGTGACGGCCTGCGGTGTGGTTGTGACGTTGCCGCTTTACGACGGCTCGGGGGGCGCGTTAGACGACTTCTCAGCGGGTCCCCTTCGCGCCATTGAGTCGTTGCCTCGGGCGCCCTTACCACAAACAATGCACTTCGGTCAGGCCTTCCCTCACCCGTGAGCGACGTTTCGATACTATGGCTGCGCACGGCCCTGCGCGTGCACGACAATCCAGTGCTGGCGGCGGCGCTACGGCACGAATACTGTTTACCGATCTACGTCTTCGATCCCTCCGACCAAGACCCGCTTGCCGAGCTTGCGGAGCTGACCGTCGGCAACGCCAAGACCCGTAAAGTCGGTGAGCACCGCGCGCGCTTCCTCCTCGAATCCCTTACTGATCTTCAGACCCGCTTCGAGGCGCTGGGGAGTGGAATCGTGTATCGGCGGGGTGATCCGGTGGAGGTGTTACAGGTTTTGGCGAAAGCCGCCCTCGGAGCGGACTTCGGCAGCGGACCCGTCGAGGGGCTATCCGTCTACGTCGACGATCAGCCGGGCAGTGAGGAGCAGGCACTCTTCAGGCGTGTAGGGCGCACTTTAGAGGGGCTTTCGCCAAAACCCGTTACCCTCGAAGTCATCTGGGAGAAGAGCGTCTACCACCCCGACGATATCCCCTTCCCCCCGGCCGATAACCCGAGTAAGTTCAAGGACTTTTGGCACGGCGTGACGAAGACTACGCCCGTGCGCGAACCTGTGCAGGCACCCGAAACAATGCCGGGCCTCCCCAAAGGCATCAACCGCGGCGACCTGCCGAGCCTAGAAGACCTCGGCTACACACAGGCCGAGATCGCCAACAGCGACACCCGGGCCTATCCCGGCGGCGAGACCGAGGGCCTGGCGCGACTCGCCTACTACGCCTTCGAGTCGGAACAGCTCACCAACTACCGATGGACGCGCAACCGCTCGCTGGGCGCGGACTACTCCTCCAAGTGGAGCGCCTACCTGGCACAGGGCTGCCTGAGTGCACGTCACGTCTGGCGAGAGGTGAAGCGCTACGAAGTCGAAGTAAAGAAAAACGCCTCCACCTACTGGATCATCCGTGAGCTCATCTGGCGGGACTACTACCAAATCAAGGCGCTGCAGTACCCGCGACGGATGTTTTGGCCGAAAGGCGTCGGCAAGAAGGACTACGACTGGAAGCGTGACGAGGACACCTTCCGGCGCTGGGCCACCGGCACCACGGGCATCCCCTTTCTCGACGCGCACATGCGGGAGTTGCGAGAGACCGGCTTCATGAGCAACCGTGGCAGGGTAAACGCGGCGAGTTGGCTGAGCCGCGATCAGGGGGTGTTGTGGACCTGGGGTGCGGCCTGGTTCGAGAGCTACCTGCTCGACTACGACGTGGCAAGCAACTGGCTCAACTGGAGCAGCCAGGCTACTGAGTTGCGGCCGACCAATCCCATCTGGCAGGGCCGCAAGTACGATGCGGACGGGGCCTACGTCTACGAGTGGATCCCCGAGCTAAAATCACTTCCTGCGCCGCTGGTCCAAGGTTGGTTCGGCCTCGACGACGCTGGTCTGGTTGAGCGCGGCTTGGAGGTGCCAAAGGACTATGCCCGCCCGCCGGAGGTCAAGGACAAGTGGCAGTGGGCCCTGAAGCGCATCCTCGGCCCCGACGGCGACAAGCCTCTGAAGCCGAGAAAGCGCAAGGCGTCGGCAAAAAAGTCGACTCCGACAACGGAGTCAGCTGCTGAGAGGCCAGCTTCCGACTGACCGTAACGACAGGTGGCGAACCTTAAAATTGCTAAGTGGTTAGACGAGTATGTTTGGACTCTTCAGCAAGAAATCAGAAATCGATAAGCTCAGGGAGCAGCACGCTAAGCTCCTTAAGGATGCTTTCGACCTGTCGAAGTCCGACCGAACGGCCGCCGATGCCAAGACCGCCGAAGCCGCTGACGTAGAGCAGCGGATTCTGGCCTTGCAGGCAGCTGGAGAGAAGTAAATTAGGCCCCCCAACCAAGAGTTCCTTCCGCTATGACCGTTCGACTTTTATCCTGCTCTGCCCACAAGCCCGATCGCCGCGCCATCGCGAAGGTGTTCGAGGAGCATGCCGCCTTAAGCTCTGGTGACGCCACCGAGCAGGCAGGCTTCCTGTTAGAGGGTTCGGAGATCGAACTGGAGGTGATGGATGCGAACGTGAGCAGCGCTTACCGCGCCTTCCGGAAGCACGACATCGATTACGAGATCGTAGAGTAAGCGGTTCGCGCTTTCCTTCAATTGATAGCTACCGTCGGGTTGTCTGGCTGGAGGTAGATCCGCATACCGACGATAGGCGTGCTGGAGGTCTGGGCGGCGTCCAGCAAGAGTTCGTGTTGGTCGACAACGAAATCAGTTAGGCTAGCCTGGAGCGTAAGCGTCGCCCCCGAAGTGAGGCCATCAACGACAAAAAGGCCGTTGGCATCAGTGATAGCGCTGTGCTCCCTGAGGCTTATCGGGTCTAAGACGCGGACCGAAACTCCGCGCAAGGGCGTTCCGGTGGTGGCGTGGGTGATGACACCGGCCAGGCGGACAGGCTTCGTCGATGGTCTCGCGATAGGTGCCTCGGTGGCGGTTACCCGTGCGACAGCATACTTCTGGGCCAGACGATCAGCGAGCATCCTGTCGCCATTCGTGCGTGCGCACTCGGCGAAGAAATGCAGGTGAATAGGTTTTGGCGAAAGCTGAACGACTTGCGCATAGTAGGCAGCCGCTTCGATGGTTTCTCCGCGGAGCCGGTGTGCGGTAGCGAGCTGAACGAGGCGAGAGAGCTCGGGCGTCTCCTGAGTGTTTGCTTCCGCAAAGGTGGGCACGGCGGGGAGGTGCTCGGCGCACAGCGTTTGCTGCTCGCGAGATTCAGCGTGACGGGCGTGGGTATTGGCGACCGCATCGAAGACAAGGTCCGCCTCAACTGCCTCACTGATGCCGAGGAGGATGGCGTAGTCGAGGTCCGATGCAGCTCCGATCGTTTGAGCGTGACCAAGGGCAGCGAAGGAGGAAGCGGCCGTGAAAGTGAGGACGAGTAAGGCGCGAGTGAGCATGAGTAGTGTGAGACTTCGTGTGTGTCCCAAACCTCGGATCTATAGCTATCCTGCGCTGGCCCGGCGCTCTCCCCCGGTTGGTGTACAGGCTATCGGGTAGGTCATCGTGTGCCGTCACACAATCCGTGCGCCCAACACCTCTCGCGGGATGCCGAAGGCGTCGACGAGACCGGCGGCATGCGGCCTCAGTTCGGCGCAGAGCACTTCGACCTCGCGGCGGATGGCCTTTGATTTGGCGGGCGTCAAGAACTCGTACTCGAAAAACCAGCCTTTGTCCCGCTCAATGGCATGCAGGCCGTAGAGCGAGGAGAGCAGCTTCTGTACCTCCTTGAGTTCGTCGTCCTGCTGCGCGGCTATGCTTTCGCAAAACTTATCGAACGTAAGGCGCTCGACGTAGGCCAAGGCTAGGTCTTTGAGTTGCGTCTGGATCTGTACGAAGGCCTCCCCACTCGACATCCCGCCCTTGATCTTGCGCCGGATGCGCTGTGCAACGGAGTAGACCATGCGCTCTTCCCGAAAGCGGAAAGCCGCCTGCAAGAAGTCTTTCGAGCGGAGGTGCTCCGAATCAGTATTGCGGACAGCCACGGGGTTGAGGTCCGTGAATTGACTCGTGACGCGACTGGCCGCAAACCGCAGGACTCCAAAGGCTCCATCCTCATTGAAGCTCTGCTGGAACTTCGTCAACAGCGAGCGAGCCACGAGATAGCATAGCACGGTGTTGTCGCCCTCGAACGTAGTGTAGATCTCGGTGTCGCCCTTGCGCTGTCCGATGCGATTGTCGAGTAGATAGCCCTTCCCGCCGCAGGCCTCGCGCACGACTTGCAGCGTCTCGGTCGTGTACCAAGTAGCGTAAGCTTTGAGTCCGGCGGCCTGGCTCTCGAGTTCGCGCATGGTGTCGGGCGTGCGCTCGGCGTAGCGGGCGTTGAGCCAGTCGAGGGCGGCGTCGAGGGCGTAGGCTTTCGCCAAAACCGGCAACAGGCGTCGCTGGTGACTCGGGTAGTCGAGCAGCAGCGTCTCTGGCAGCATGGGGCCGGCCGCAAACTGGCGTCTGCGCAAACCGTAGTTGATGGCGATGGCCAGCCCCGCCTTGGCGGCACTCAAACCCGCCCGCGGGACGCATACTCGCCCGCCGACCAAGGTGCCGAGCATCGTGAAGAAGCGCTTGTCGGGATTCTCGATGGAGGAGTGGTACTTGCCGTCCGCGTCGATGCCGCCGTACTTGTCGAGCAAATTCTCACGTGGCACGGTGACGTGATCGAACCAGATGCGCCCATTATCGACGCCATTGAGGCCCATCTTGTAGCCCGAGTCTTCGACGGTAATGCCGGGGAGGAGTTGGCCGGCAGCGGTGCTCTCGATGTCCTTCGAGACGCCATTTTTACCTGCGTTCTGGCTCGTATTCAGCTTGGCATTTTCACTGCTAAAGACGCCACTGCGTAGTGGCACCACCACCGCGTGTACGCCCTGCGAAACCCCGTCCACGATAAGCTGCCCAAAGACCGTCGCAAACTCCCCATCCAAGGCATTACCGATGTACTCCTTGCCGGCGCCCCAGTGCGGCGTGTGTACTTCGAGGCTATCAGCGCCTGAATGGTAAGTGATGGTCGTCTCCAAGCCACGGACGTTTGAGCCGTGCCCCGTCTCGGTCATCGCGAAGCAGCCTTGGAGTTCACCGGTGCCAGCGGCTTTTAGCCAACGGTCGTGGTGTGCTGCGGTCCCGAGGTTGGCGACGCTCCCGGCCCAGAGGCCGAACTGCACACCGAACTTGATGGCGAGCGAGCCGTCGTGATAGCCGAGCATCTCGAAGACCACGGAGTAGCGACCGAAATCGTCCTGGCCGCCGTACTCTTTGGGTAAAGCAAGTGCGCCGTAGCCACGCTCCGCCAGATCATGTACGCGCTGGCGGGTCCACTCGCGTTGCGACTCCTTGTCGGGCGCATCGGAGTACGCGAAGGCGGGCGAGCTAAGCAGCGCCCGCAGCTCGTCGCGAAAGTCCGGGTATTTATCGTCGAGGACGCGCTTCATGGCCTCCACGTCGAAGGTGTACTTCGGGGTGCCTGCAGCGCTGTCGTCACCGTCGCTGGCGGGAGGGAAGACGCTCGCGATGGTGCGCTGGTCTACGGGTCCGAGGAGGGACTCTAGTTCGCGGAGGGCCGCGATGGCTTCGTCGCGCTCCTGAGTTTTGGCCCATTCGGCTTCGCTCAGGGCAGGCCCCCTACGGGGAGCTGCCTGAAAAGGACTGGCGTCATCGGCGCGGGCGGCCATCTCGGCCCCTAGTTCGGCGAGGCTCTCGCGGTCTTCGCGGTCGAGAGAGGCGGCGCCCTCGTGGAGCATACGGCCCCACTCCTCGAACTGCTCTTGCGTGGGCGGCTGGCGCGGGTCGCCGAGGCGGAAGAGGAGTTGCTGGTCGGCCTTGTTGAGCCAGGGGAGAGCAGAGACTTTCTGTTTGACGAGGTCTAGCTCGGCGCGGGAAAGGCTGCGGTCGGCCCAGGCGACGTAAAGTAGCGGCAGGAGGGCGCGGACGGCGGGGGAATAAATGGTGCTTTGAGCAGTGACGGTGGCGGGCATGCCGCTATAACGCACGAAGGCCCCGCCTGGCTATGCCGGGCGGGGCCTCTTCTCCTACAATCCACCGGTTTGCGGGACAGACGTGCGGGGTGTAGCCTAGCCTAGTCCTCCACGAGCTCGAACGCGATCTCGCCCTGCACTTCCTTGTGCAAGTTGAGCTTGGCGACGTAGCTGCCGAGGGTTTTGATCTCCTCGTCGACTTCAATCTTGCGGCGCTCGAGGTCGACCTCGAACTGCTCCCGCAGGGCCTGTGCGAGCTGCACGTTGGTGACCGAGCCGAAGATCTTGCCGTTGGCACCGGCTTTCATCGGGATGCGTAGGGACTGGCCCTTGAGCTTCTCGATGATTTCCTTGTACTCATTGAGGCGCTGGCCTTCGCGGGCCTCGTCGAGGCTGCGGAGGTGGTTGAGGCGCTTGGTGTTGGCGGCGTTGGCGATGATGGCCTTGCCGGTGGGGATGAGGGAGTTGCGCGCGTAGCCAGCCTTGACGGAGACTACTTCGTGCTTGTCACCCACCTTGTCGATGTTCTCTAGGAGGATAATGTCCATGGTAGAAGGGGATTAAGGGGTGGGTGGGTTATTTGTACTGGTCGGTGACGAACGGCATGTACGCCAGGATGCGGGCGCGCTTGACGGCGGTGGACACGCGGCGTTGCCACTTGAGGCTGTTGCCGGTGATGCGGCGCGGGAGAACCTTGCCTTGCTCGTTGACGAACTGGCCTAGGAACTCAGCGTCCTTGTAGTCGATGTACTTGATGTCGTACTTCGTGAAACGGCAGTACTTGCTCTTCTTGCGGCCAATCTTGGGATTGGACAGAAATTTAATATCGTCGCGGGATGCCATGATATGCTAATTGTAGTAGTGAGGGAGGGGGTGGGGACTAGGCGGGTGCCTGGTCTTCAGCCTGGATGGTGGACGGAGCCTTGACCTCGTCGATGGGGGCCTCGGCCTCCTCTAGGGTCTTGTCGGTCTTCGCCATGGCGTTGGGGACGGTCTCGGCGGCGACGGCGGCCTGGGGCTTGAGGCCCGAACCAGCGGGCGCTGGTTTGGCGGCGGCAACGCCATCGGCGTTGTCGGTGAGTTCGTCGACTTCGTTCTCGACGCGCTCGCGCTTGAGGCCGATCTTACCGTTGCGCTTGTCCTCGTTGTACTTGATGCCGAACTTGTCGAGCTTGACGATCAGCGAGCGCATGATGCGCTCGTCGCGGCGCATGGCCAGTTCGAGCGGGTCGATAACCGTGCCTGGGGCCTGGAACTCGACGCAGTAGTAGACGCCGGTGGTGCGCTTGTTGATCGGGTAGGCGAGACTCCGCAGGCCGATCTCATCGACGTTGACGATGGTGCCCCCGTTGTTGGTGAGCATGTCCTGGTAGGTCTTCGCTGCCGACTTCGATTCTTCGCCCGACAGCACCGGATCGACGATGAACGTGACTTCGTATTGAGTCATAAAAAGTGAATTGGGTTTATCCGAGCCATTTTTTGGAACGGGGCGCGAAGGTAGTGGAATTTGTGGATAATGGGAGGGGGGGGTGGGGCGCTTTGCTGGCGTGCTTTCCCCCCTTAGCCACCGGCGGGGGAATTCAAGGAGCTGCTGCGCAGCGGCGTTTGTTTTTGGCTGCCGCCTCAGGGGGCTCGTGTTAGGGGCTGGGGGTTGGAGCTTCGGGCGGATGGGCTTTATCGCACCTCGATGACGAGGTCGTCCAGGCCTTGGAAGCGAAGGTCGAATTCTTGGTCGCGCTCTTTGAGTTGAGCGAGCGAGAAGGAGGCGCTGTCATACGAGGCGTACACGCACTGCGAACCGTCTGGGGTGAGGACCAAGCTCACGCTGTAGATGGGCGGGTGTATGGCGACGGCAGAGCGCTGGATCGCTACCTCTCGAAAGGTCATGCCGCACACCCCCCACACGAGTTCCACGCACCCATCTTTGAGTCGTGCGTGCGTAGCCCCGCTTGCGCTTTCGGGTACCTCAGCAAAGGTGCTGTACAACGTAGGGGTCTCGCAACCGTCTGGCTCGGGTAGGCTATCGTCGCCCTTGTCGCAGGCCATGACGTTGAGGAAAAGCAGGGCCGTAGTAGCGGCGAGGTAGGCGAGTACGTAGCGGTTCACGGCAGCGAGAGGTGTTTGCTAAACAGGACGCCGATCGATTATCAAACGCTGCGCCTCGATTCGCTTCTTTCTACGAATGGTCGTGAATTTGCTATAAGCGGTGCGTTTTGGCGATAGTCTCATGCTTCCTGAGCGCACGTTGCTTTGGGTTACTCCTCTCCCAAGAATCGCGCCCGCCACTCCGGCTTCGGCAACCAGCAGGCGTCGTGCTGGCCAAAGACGCGGTAGCGGTACTTGGCGACGGTGTCGTAGACGTAGTTGCGGAGGCCTTTCGGCAAAACCTGCAGCACGCCGAGCGACCTGTACGCGCCGCCGAGCGCCCGCATGATCGCGAAAAAGGCATCCGACTTGATGTGTGCACGGTCGTCGGTGTCGATGAAGACTACTGAGTCAAGACCCGCCGTGTCGAGATCGGTGAGCGCGAGTCGCGTTTTGGCGAAAGCCGACTGTAGCGGGGCAAACGTGAGGACCTCCCTTTTGTCGAGGCGAAGTAGCGTCTGTACAAAGCCGGAGCACAGGGCACAATGGCCGTCGAAGAGCACGAGAGGAGGATGCATGGGGAGCATAGAACAAGGAACAGCGAGGAAGGATCATAGAAGAGTATGGCGCATAGAAGAGTATGGCGCATAGAAGAGCATGGAGCATAGAAGAGCATGGAGCATAGAAGAGCATAGAACATGGAGCATAGATTTCCCGACGAGCGCTCCTGTAAAGCATCCATGCTCCATGCTCCTCCTTCCTACCAGAGCGTATCGCCTTCCGGCTCCTCCGGCTTGTGCTTCTTCTTGCCGTTGCCTGAGTTGGCCCCATTGCCGTCGCGGCCGGTGCCGAAGTATTTCTCGGAGCGGTAGCGGAGCCAGACGCGCAAGTTTTGGGGGACGCCTTCTTTTTCCTGGTTGGTAAGCTTTTCGTAGAGTTCGAGGGCCTTCTCGCGCTCGCGGCGGGTGCCGGCGTTGTTGTGGGCCTTCCAGAGCTGCATGCAGAGGCGCAGGCGGCGGTTGACCTCTTTGACGAGGGCCGGGCCGGTGAGGGTATGGGGGTCGGTGATGTTCTTTTTTGCGGGCAAGGGCAAGTGTTGAATTGTGAAGGAGGAAGTGTTGAAGGTGCTACCGCGGGGTGTCTGGAAGGCCGCCCGCAAGATTTAGGTAAACGCCTTACGTCGCCCAGGATTTATTCCGAACGCAAGGGGCGCAGTGCCGAGGACGAATGACGAGCCCTTCAACACTTCCCCCCTCCCCCTTCAACACTTCAATTATTGAAAAAGGGCCCGCACCACATCCTCCACCCGCGCCACTTCCACAATCTGAATATTGGCCCGCACGGCCTCCAAACCCTTGTTGTACTTGCTCACGAAAATCCGCTCGAAGCCGTGCTTGTCGGCCTCCGAAATGCGCTGTTCTATGCGCCCGACCGCTCGCACCTCCCCACTCAAACCCACCTCCCCCGCGAAGGCATCCCGCTTCGGGATCGCCACGTCGTCAAAGCTGGAGATGAGCGCTCCGACAATGGCCAGGTCAATCGCCGGATCATCGACGCGAATGCCGCCGGCGATGTTGAGGAAGACATCGTTTTGCGCGAAAGCGAAGCCGCACCGCTTCTCGAGCACCGCCAGCAGCATGTTGAGACGGCGCGTGTCAAAGCCCGTAGCCGAGCGCTGCGCCGTAGAGTACACCGCCGTCGAGACGAGCGCCTGGACTTCAATGAGCAGCGGTCGCTGGCCTTCGAGCGTCGCTGCTACCGCCGAGCCGGACAGCTCATCGTCGTGCTGGGCCAGCAGCAGCTCCGAGGGGTTCGTAATCGGATTCATCCCGTCGGCGCGCATCTCGTAGATGCCGAGTTCGTCGGTGGAGCCGAAGCGATTTTTGAGGGTCCTCAAAACCCGGTACGAGTAGTTGCGATCGCCCTCGAACTGCAGCACGACGTCCACGATGTGCTCGAGCAGCTTCGGTCCGGCAATCGCGCCATCCTTGGTGATGTGGCCGATGATGAAGACCGGGATCCCGGCGTCCTTGGCGATGCGCTGGAAGACGTTGGTCGTCTCGCGGATCTGCGACACGCTCCCGGGCGCGGAGTCGATCAGCGGCGACACCATCGTCTGGATGGAGTCGATCACGATGGCGGCCGGGTTCAGCTCGCGGGCGTGGCGCGCGATGGCGGCCGTGTCGGTCTCGGCGAGCATGTAGCAGCGCTGGTTGTTGCCCGGCAGGCGGTCGGCGCGCAGCTTGACCTGCTTCTCGGACTCCTCGCCGCTCACGTAGAGCACGGGGCGGTCGAGCTGCATGACGGTCTGGAGCAGCAGCGTCGACTTGCCCGAACCCGGTTCGCCGCCCACCAAGATCAGCGCGCCCGCCACGAGTCCCCCGCCGAGACAGCGGTTCAGCTCCGGGTCGGGTAGCGCGAGCCTGGTCTCACCGTCGGTCTGGATGTCCT
Source organism: Lewinellaceae bacterium (assembly GCA_963837005.1). Lineage (GTDB taxonomy): Bacteria > Bacteroidota > Bacteroidia > Chitinophagales > Saprospiraceae > CALDTK01. The sequence continues at coordinate 175,046 of CAWIMC010000013.1, read as the reverse complement.
GAATGGGGGTAGGTTTTGCCGAAAGGCGCCCCGTATTGCCGCGCTTCGCCTCCCCCGGCCCGATACCGTCGGCGGCTTGCTGGGCCGTGGTCCCCGTCGAGATCACCTCCTCGACCATCGTGTTCCACTCCTCGCACCCGGGGCATTTGCCCATCCACTTCGGGGAGGTCGTCCCGCAGGTCGTACACGCGAAAAGGGTCTTGACTTTGGTAGCTACGGCCATGGGGGTGAAGGTAAGCAGCCCACATTTTAACACGAAATGTTTTATACGCCTTTCGGCAAAACCGCATTCTCCGCAGACTTTCGATGGCGTCATGACCATGAGCGGGAGAGGAAACAGCCGTGCGCCCCACCGAACTACACGTTCCGCCATTGAGTTGGAATGACAGATCGCGAACTATCGGTAATCAAAGATGACCCGCCGACGGGCGGTAGTCCGGCTTCCCTTAGCTACAGTAAATCACTACCACCAAACGATTCCCCCTGAAGAGACTTTCGATACTACTTGGCTTAGCACTGACTTGCCTGCTGGCCACTAATCCGCTCAGTGCCCAGAGCGACGGCGCCAAGGCGGCAGAGGCGCAACGCGCCCTAGAAGCGGGTCGCAACAACAGCGGAGGTTCGACTGGTGGAGGTAGAGCCGATCTGAACGATATAGCAGATAGCCCGGTAGGCAAGCTCTACGGGCTCGTCACGCGCAGGAAGCACCGTAGGCAGAAAGCCCGGGAGAAGCAAGAATCAGAACTAATGGCGGTTTACCTCGCAGATCTCGACGATGGCACTTACAGCCAAAATGACCCGTACCGATTGCTCCCCAACGGTGACATCACCGAGAATGGCGAGGTCATCGATTCAGGAGGCATGAGCCATGACGAAAAGCGCGAATGGGTGGCCCGCGGCAACAGAAAGGCGCACCACGCCGCATATATGAAGGAGTACGGGCCGCGGTAATAGGGGTTGGCGTACCGAGCGTTGCTTACAAGTGTAAAACACGCTAGGACAGATCGCCCCTCGTGAAATTCGTACTTACCAGTGCATTATTCCTAAGTTTCGTCGCGACGTCTGCCGAAGCGCAGGTCGACAACGGTCGCCAGCAACGCGACGCCGCCGCTTACATCGAGCAGCAGCGTGCGCGTGAGGCCGGCCAGGGCTCAACCAACCAGACGCCCGCGCGCGAGGGCAGGCGCTTCGACCCGCAGAATATGGGCCTCCTCGACCTAGTCATCAGTAAGGATCTCCGGCAAGAGCGTAAGGCCGAACGCCAAGCCCGCAAGGAACGCAAGGCCCGCAAGAAGGCTGGCTTGGCGCCCCACACCGAGCCCATCGAATTACCCCGCGGCTACAGGATGATGCCCAACGGTGATATGGTCGACCCGGACGGAAATGTTGGGGGCAACCTCGGGCCACCGGATTAGGCCGGATTCGCGTAACTACCTATTCGGCCATCGTGGTGTATGCCCCGGAACTGCGAGAAGGGTCCTGGTTCTACTTGCCAGCGTCAAGGGTGGTTGAGGAAATTTTGAAATGAAATGTTTGTCTGAGTGGGCTATGGTTACGCGCCTTCCGGCAAAACCGTCTATTGTAAACCTAATTGTCATACGCCTTTCGGCAAAACGATTTGTCGCGAATCAGACAGTAGTTCTATCCTTCGCACATTCGCATGCACTCCCGACGGAGGGCGCCAAAGCGAACAAGTTTGTCTGAATCCTGGTTGGAGAAAAAGCGCAAACCCGTCTCCACTCTAGCACTTTAGGGGAAACCAAGCCGGATAGTCACCGCTCCCGGCCTTACGGAAGTAACGCAGTTCGCCGTATGACGTAACCGATACTGCTTATGAAACTCCACCAAGTATTCACTGCCTCAGTCGTCTGCTGTCTCGCTATAGGATTTTCGCTTCCCGATGCATATGCACAAGACCCCACCGGGCAGCAGCACACGGAGATGATCCAGCGACAGTCCAGTGCCGCCCAGCAGCGCGCCAATCAAACGGGCGCTACCACGACCCCTAGTTCGACTTACTCCTACCGCGGGAAGACCGGTCACGCCGCAGATAGGGCCTACCGCCGTGACCAGAAGGCATTAGAGCGCCACGACGAGGACAACGTCATCTACGGCACCGAGTACCCAGGGGGCTACCGCAAGGCCCCCGACGGAACGATGTACAACCCGGACGGCACGGTGGCGGTAGCGTCCAGCGAGACCGAGAAAGAGCGGGCAAAGCGCCTCAAGAAGACCAAGAAGCTCAAAAAGAAGCACATGCGCCAAGACCGCAGGGCGGGGCGTCGGCCTAACTAAGGATTGTTCATAGGTAAGATTTACCGCACACGATGGTCTACGATACCCTCACCGTAATTTTCCTGGGTGCCGCTGCTCTCGCGCACGCTCAATACCAAGGTGCGGCAGAGGAAACTGTGTGCAATGCCCAAAGCGCGAGCGCCAAGCAGCAGTGCCAGTAGTAGGCAAACAGCACTGTTCCTGCGGCCAAAACCTACGCGCTGTGCTACTGTCTGGATGGCAAGTAGTACCAGTTTCTGGCCAGCCCGACGAAAGAAAACGTACCGCTTTAGTAGAAGGAGGCGCGGACTGCCTGCTAAGCCTTAAAGGCTCGTACGAAAAACGAGAAAGTAAACGGGCACTCCCTCCCGAGCGGCGCCCACATGTCCCCCGAGGGCAACCTCACGATGCCGGACGGAACGGTGCATTACAACAAATCACCGAAGGCCGAAAAGCAGCATGCCAAAGAGCGCGACAACGCGCTCAAGGACCTGGAGAAAGCAGCCAAGAATCCAAATTAACCTGACTTTAAACTCTCTAAGTAACCTGAAGATGACTTTTACAATCCTACCGCTGAGAATCTTCACGCTCGCTATCCTATTGTTTAGCGCCTCGATCATCGCACGTGCCCAGTACCCGGGCGCCATTGAGGAGACTACTCAGCGTAACGCTAATATGGCGGGTGCCGAACAGCAGCGCCAGCAGCAGGCCGATGCGCAGCGAAGGGCCAGGACTCAGCCGCTGGCTCCCTTCGAGTACAAAGGACTAAGAGGCCGTGCGGCGGAGAAGCAACTCAAACGAGATGAGAAGCTCGTTAAGCAGTACAGGAAGAATAGGAAGGAAGAGGTCAAAGCCATCGCGGCCGATGTCAAGAAGGGTGTCTACCATCCGGATGATGCCTACCGTATCCAGCCCAACGGTGACGTGGTCGACATTAGAGACGGTCGCGTAGTCAACCCGAAGCAGATATCGGGCTCCAAGGTCAAGTGGGTAGCCGACATTAATCATATGGTCCGGAAGAATGCCGCGAAGAATAGGGAGATGGGGAAGACGCCTCGGTAGAAACCCGGTTGACCTATTCGCTAATTTTAACATCGTCAATGATGAGAATTACGATCTTTCTTGTGGCACTCTTTCTAAGTTCTGCCTCTGTTCTACGAGCGCAATACCCTTGCGCCGCCGCGCAGTTCGACACCCAGATGTCGCAGGCGAGTAGCGCACAGCAGCAGCGTGATCAACAAGCTAATAGCACCGCGTCCGCACCTAGAAAGTTCGCCCCATACACTGGTCTGGACGGCAAGTTGTACCAGTATCCAGCCAATCCAACGAAAGAGAATGTATGGCTCTGGAAAGAGGCGCGGGCCGCCCGCAAGCAAGGCAAGAGACAAGAGGCGCGCGAGAAGGACGAAGCGAAGAACGGCAAGCGACTACCTGGTGGGTTCCGCGTGCTCGAGAATGGCGACCTCGTCAATGCCGACGGATTTCCGGTAAACAGCGTGGACGATATGTGTAAGAATACAGACACGCATGGGGACAAGAAGCAGAAGCCAAGCAACGCCGATGCTAAGCGCAACAAAATGAACCAAAAGTTGCTGGACGACTTGAACAAAGCCATTAAAGATCCGAATTAGGATTGCTTCTTTTGGAGTTCACCTTCTATACGACTCACTCAAGCGCCATGACAGCCAAAGTCCTCCTACTCCCGCTAGCCTTCTGCGCCACTACACTTCTTGCCCAAGACCTCCCCACCATCGCCTCCCGCAACGACGCCGAGGCGCAGCAGCGCGCCGGGCAGGCATCGTCCTCCTCTAGCACCGTCACGCCTACATACCGAGGCAAAACCGGTCGCGCCGCCGAAAAGGCGTACCAGCGAGATAAGGCCAGCCAAAAGCGCCACGAGGAAGACAACATTATCTATGGTACCGATTTGCCCGGTGGCGTCCATATCACGCCCGATGGCACCTGGCTCAACCCAGACGGCACCGTTAGGCTCAAATCGAAAGAGACGCCCAAGGAGCGCGAGAAGCGCCTCAAGCGGACCGAAAAACTGAAGAAGAAGCATGCCAAGCAGGACCGCAAGGACGGCTACACGCCAAACTAACCCTATCATATAACTCGTCACCAAGAAGTCATGAAGATTATCCTCACGTTCGCTGTTTCGATTGGCACTGCATTGCTTTTGTATGCGCAGGACCCGACAGGTCAACAACATTCGGACATGCTTGCGCGGCAGTCGAGTGCAGCACAGCAACGTCAACAACAAGGTAATAGCTCGAATGCAACAGCGTCGCGGGGATACATCGCACCAAAGGGTACCTGGTGGGACTACCCTGATCCAAGTGCCTCGAAACGCTACAAGAAAGAATGGAAGGAGGCGCATGCGGCCCGAAAGGAAGACAAGGCCAACAGGAAAGCATCCAAGCGTGCCGAGAGCGCTACCAACTACGACAGCGAAACTGCTGAAGCTAAACCTTCCAAGTCCAAAGCAAAGTCTAAAGTATACCGAGCGCAAGACAACAGCCAGTATCCGGACGGCAAACAACCGAAGCTTACCCCCGAGCGTAAGAAATACAAGTACCAGGACAATAGCAAGTACCCCGACCAGAAGTCTTCTAGCCCAAATCGCAGGTAGGACACGGGCGTTTATACAAAGCAAACCGATGATATGAAAGCTTTACTCACTATCCTCTCGATCTTTGCTCGTCGTTGCAGTTAGCTTCACGGCTCACGTGCAGATCCCCCAAAAGCGATGCAGCAGCCTACTAAAAAATATAAAGCGGCAACGCAGTCATCTTCTACACACCAGGTAGCTCCAGCGCGTAGCAGTAGTGATCCCCTTAGGAAAGGTCATCTGTAAGATTACCAGCAAGAAGAATCGCGACCAAAGGAGACGCGATGAGCACGATGCTAGATTATGGCAGAGCGGCTCGAGGATATCGACAAGTACCGCTACAGCGATGTCGACCCGTTTCGCCTCTTCGCCAACGGCGACTCTACTGAGAATGGCCAGGTGCTCGATTCTATTGGTTTGGACTACGCTGCCAAGCGAGAGTGAGTGGCTAAAAATGACGAGGACGCGCGTTGTACCGCCATCATGGAAGAGTTTGGACCCAAGTGAATTAGCCGGGATGTGAAAGCACACGATTCCCTTTCCCATTCGAATCTCCCCTACCTGTTTGACTCCTGTCACGATTGCAATCGATAGGGCGGTTCATGCGCAAAACTTCCCCCTGGCCGGTCAGTCCCGCCATCCCACCCCCCTGTTGCCCACTACCGCTACTCATTCTGTGGTGCATATAGGTTTTGCCGAAAGGCCCCAAGCGAAGCATCTCCAGGCAGGGAGCCAGCCTGCCCATAGTCTGGTACGGCTTGTTCTCAGAATCCATTATACATTCCGCTGCTCGACAGTACTGACTATAATTTTGGACTGATTTAGAGATTAGCTCTTCCTAATCCAGAAATTTTCACCACTTTAGCCACCGTCAGCGACACACGATTCCGGCGCAGCCGGTCTCACCGTCGCTTTCATTTGGTTTTTTGGGGTTATACGGGGTGCCACGCTTATAGATGTGGCACCCCGTTTTTGTTGACAAACACCTTTCCGGCCCGTACCTTGCCGTACGCGTGAACCAATATCAGTGGACTTTCCTCGACAATGCGGCGCGGCGACACACGCTCGGCATCGCGCACAGCGCCAATAGTGGTCACCTCGTCGTGCATTGCAATCAGCAAATCGTCAAGATCGATTTCTCGGTGCTAGAGCCAAAGGTGTTCAGCTTCTTCGTTGAGGAGGAGCTGTGCCACCTCGCCATTGAGGGCGACAAGCAGACCGGCTTTACCTACAAGTTTCACATTGACACCGAGGTCGACACGCCCGTCAACCGCGATCGGAAGATAAAGCGGATCACGTCGGCCCGACGCAACGCCTTGACGCTCACCGCCATGGTCACCACGATCTCGGTGCTGCTCGGCAGTGTGGCGTGGTGGGGGTGGTCTACCTCGCAGGAAAAGTTGCAGGACAAGCTCATCCTGTCCGGCATCCCCACCGAGGCGCGCCTCGTCGACGGGACGAGCTTCGAGTTCATCGCCGGCAACAAGGTCGTCAACGGGGAGCCCCTCGGTACGGATCGAGCCCGACTACGTGCCCTCGGAGCCACAGCTACCGACCGTGTGCCGGTGCGCTACTACGAGAGCAGTGGTAGCAAGTTCGTCGTCGACTGGCGCGTCATCTTCCGCAACATCCAAGATCCGCTCGCCCCGAGTTCGGCTGCGGCTGCGCTGCTCATTTCTGGTTTGGAAGGCAAGCTCCCGCCCGCAGCGGGTTCTCCGATCTGTGCGTTGCGGGCTGCCGCCAAAACGGGCAGCTTTCGCAACCAACTCTCCCTCATGGACGCCTACCTGCTCGACGTTAAGCCCCTGCGCCAGCGTTGGGACGCGACCACGGCACACGCCGCGTACCAGGCGACCTTACGGGAGGTGTGCCCCGGACCGGAGGAGTGACGGGCGCTCGCTTCGCGAGCTAGAAGGGCGGCCTGCGGCCTAGATGGGCGATTGCTTCGCAATCTAGTTGGGCGGCTTCGCCTAGATGGGCGATTGCTTCGCAATCTAATTGGGCGGCTTCGCCTAGATGGGCGATTGCTTCGCAATCTAATTGGGCGGCTTCGCCTAGATGGGCTTTACTACCGGCTAAACGCATCACGCCGGCACGGACGACTGTGGAGCCCAATTAGGCGCAGCCGCCCAACTAGGCAAAGCCGCCCATCTAGGCACAGCCGCCCAACTAGGCAAAGCCGCCCATCTAGGCGCAGCCGCCCAATTAGGCGCAGCCGCCCAACTAGGCGCAGCCGCCCATCTAGGCGCAGCCGCCCAACTAGCTTTGCGCCCTCCATCCCTCTCCCCCCGCACATTGAAACCTGAGAATTGACCGTTGAAAACCCTCTCACGCGCTCCAGCATCTCCCGCCACGTCGAGGCGCTCCTCTTCGGTGCTGGCGAGCCGGTAGCCCCTGTCGAGATCCTCCTGGCGTTACGCGATAGTCTCGACCCTAACCTATTGGACGCCGATTTCGACGACGCCATCGCCGAGCTAAAGGCTTTTTATGCCTCCCCCGCCCAGACCTTCCAGCTTCAATTTACGGGCGGCGGCTACCAGCTCCTCACCAAGCCCGAGTACTACCCAACCCTCGCCAAGCACTTCAAGCACCAGAGCGGCAAGCGCCTCAGCACCGCCGCCCTCGAGACCCTCAGCGTTATCGCCTACCGCCAGCCCGTGTCACGCCCCGATGTCGAGGCCATCCGCGGGGTCGGCTGCGATTATACCATCTCCAAGCTGCTAGAGCGAGAGTTGATTGCCATCGTGGGGCGCGACCCAGGGCCGGGGCGACCGCTGCTCTACGGCACGAGTCCGCAATTCATGGACTACTTCGGCCTCGGGGACATCTCCGACCTACCGAAACTGCGGGAGTTGGTGCCGACCGACAACGCCATTGGGGAGGCACCGGGGTTGGATGCGCTTGGGGTGGGACGTCCTAGCGATAATTGACATGTACGTCATCTCGACTAAGGCCTGAGCTTTAGCGAAAGGCCGCACGGAGAGATCTCAAGGCATCGAGTAGGAGATGTCTCGGTTCCGCTTCGCTCCACTCGACATGACGGGTCGGCTCGTCATCTCGACTAAGGCCTGAGCTTTAGCGAAAGGCCGCACGGAGAGATCTCAATGGCATCGAGTAGGAGATGTCTCGGTTCCGCTTCGCTCCACTCGACATGACGGTTGCGCCTCGCTTCACTCGACATGACGGTTGCGCTTCGCTCCACTCGACATGACGGGCCGGCTCGTCATCTCGACTAAGGCCTGAGCTTTAGCGAAAGGCCGCACGGAGAGATCTCAAGGCATCGAGTAGGAGATGTCTCGGTTCCGCTTCGCTCCACTCGACATGACGGTTACGCTTCGCTCCACTCGACATGACGGTTACGCTTCGCTTCACTCGACATGACGGGGCCTCGCGCGCCACTGCTCCCGCGTCTGTCCCCAGGCATCAACATTGATGTCATCCAGCGGCGGCGGCAGCCGCGTCGGACCCAAATTGCTAGACCCCAAACGCTGCGCCAGCTTCCACGAGCGCACATTTTCTGGATCGATGGTGTGAATCACGCGCGGCCACTCCAGCACGTCGAAGACGTAGTCCATAGAAGCCACTGCCGCCTCATAGGCATATCCCCTTCCGGCAAAACCCGAGCGCACGCCCCAGCCCACCTCCTGCCCCGGCCAATCCTCCGGCTGCCAGGGCCCAATGCGTCCGACCCAGTTCCCCGTACTCCGCTCGATCACCGAGAACATCCCGAAGCCCCGTACGTGCCACGACCCCACCATCGTGCACAACTGCCGCCAGGCCTCGTGCCGAGACAAGGTCTTGCCACCGAGGTGCTCCATCGCGACCTCGTCCGCCACGAAGGCTGCCCAGCCGTCCAGATCTTTTGCTTCCGGAACGCGGAGCGTAAGGCGTTCTGTGGTGAGGATGGGGGAGGTCATAGGAGGGAAGGTAATGGTAAGTAATGATCCTACAGCGATACGGCCCCACGTCACCACACCCCAGCTTCGCGCCTTCCGGTGGCGCAGCGACTTCCTTCAACACGGTGCACGAGCCTTCGCGCGCCTTCGCGCCCTTCTACTTCGCAGCGGGGCCCCATCCCCATTGCGGCGTTGCGTCGGCCCGCCGCAGGCGCACTGCAACGGCAGACTAATGTCTTCTAAGGTTTCAATTCCCTCCCGAAAATATCCAACTCCACCACGTCCCCTTTCCCCAACTTCCTCACTTCCGCCAACTGCGTCGCCTTGTCCCCGACCACCACATAAACCATATCCTCCTCCGGCAAATAAGTCCCAATCACGTCCTGAAAATCAGCTAAGGTCATCGCCTGTACCTCCGCCTGGTCTTTATCGAGGAAGTCCACCGATCGATCGTACTTCGTCATCTCATTCAAGATGCCCAGCTTGGCCCGGTCCGACTCGTAGGCGCGGGTGTTGTTCTTGAGGATCTTGTTTTGCGTAAGCGCCACATCACCCTCCGTAAAGTTGCTGCCGTAGTTGCGCATCAGGCTGTCCATAATCACGAGCGAGGGGAGGGTAGCGTTGGCCCGCACGCTCGTCGAAACGTAGAAAGGTGACATGCCCCGCCGCCGACTCAGCCCCGAGCCCGCGCCGTAGGTGTAGCCCTTCTCGATGCGCAGGATTTGCGTGAGCTTCCCGCTCGAACCGCGACCCAGTACCTCATTGGCAGCCTCTAGCTTGTTGACCGCCGGATCGTCGCCGGCCAGCGCCAGCCGCCCGATCATGATCACGGACTGCTTTGCGTCGGGCACGTCGATGAAGTAGACCTTCTCCTCGCCGGTGCGCTTCGGCACGGGCACCTCCGGCACCTCGACGGCGGTCGGCGCCCAGTCCTTATAGAGAAACTCGAAGGCGTGGGCGACCTTCCCGATGTCCACCGGGCCAACCACGTGCAGGTTCGCGACAGTGGGACTGAAGTTTTGCGCGTAAAAGGCCTTCAGGTCGTCGAGGGTGATGTCCTCGACCGTCTCGGTCGTCCCGGCGGCCGGCGTACCCATCGCGTGGTCCGGGCCGTACACGAGGCGGAAGAAGTTGTTCTGCGCGATCATACGCGCGTCGGCCTCGCCGCCCTTGAGGCCCGTGAGGGCCGCTTGCTTGAGGCGCGCGAACTCAGCGGTGTCCCAGCGCGGCTTTAGCAAGATCTCGCCCACCAAGAAGCCCGTCTGCCGGAAGTTCTTCGCGAGGCACGAGCCCGACACCACGACCTCCTCCGTGCCGGCGTACACGTTAATATTCGCACCCAACAGGCCAATCGCCTCCTCCAGTTCGGCGGGGGTCTGCCGGGCCGTCCCCGCCATCATCAGGTCGGCTAGAAGATTTGCCGTGCCCGCCTTGCCCGCCGGGTCGAGCAGGTGCCCGCCCGCGATCACGAGGTTGAAGGTGACCAGCGGCAACTCCTCACTCAGGATGCCCGTCACCGGTAGATGATCAAGGGTATCTCGCCAGACCTCCGGCATCTTAAACAGCGGTACTTCCCCAAAGGCAGGCTCGCTGCGGTCGTACTTCGAAGGGGTCTTGTCGTAGACCGCCTGAGCTCCCTGGCCCACGTTTTCGCTCGCTACGTCCGCCACGATCTCCTCTTCAAAGACCTCCGCCAGGGTAGCGTCGCTGAGCGCCAGTTCGGGCTTGCCCTTCGGCACGAAACTCGTCATCACGCTCGGCTTACCTTTGAGGTACTTACCGTACACCCGCATCACGTCAGCGCGCGTCACGTTCGCCAGCCGCTCGGCGCGCTTCGTGAGGAAGCCCGGGTCACCGGCGTACTCGTTGTCGTTCACGAGGGTGAAGGCCTTGTTGAGCACCGTCTCGACGCTGCGGTAGAGGTTGGTCTCACTTTCGGCTTTGATGCGCATGAGTTCGCTGTCGCTAAAACCTGCGGTTTCGAAGCGGCGCATGCCCTCCCGCAAAGCAGCCTGAACGGTGTCCAAATCGACGCCCGCATTCCCGCGTACGCGCACCACGAACTCCCCCGCGATCTCGTGCCCGCTCTGGTAGCTGCTCACACCCGGCGCCAGCTCGCGCTCCTCGACGACAACCTGGTACAGCGGCGACTTCTTCGAGCCGCTCAGCAGATCGCCGAGCACCCGCAGCGCTGCCTCGTCGACATCGTCCTGCGGTACACTCGGGAACACGAGGCGCAGCTCCGGTAAGGTCGCGAAGTTGTCGAGAAAGTAGAGCGACTTGTTTTGCGGAAGCGTCACCGGCATCATCGCCAGTGGTGCCACGGAAGGGCCCCGCCGTATCTCCCCGAACCACCGTTGCACCTTGGCCTTCGTCTCCGCGATGTCGATGTCGCCCACGATGGCCAGCGTCGCGTTTGCGGCCCCGTAGTACTCCTCGTAGAACTCCTTCACGTCCGGCAGCGTCGCGGCCTGCAGGTCGGGCAGGGCCCCGATTACAGTCCAGTTGTAGGGATGGCCTTCTGGGTACATCGCCTTGCGCATGATTTCTTCGGTAAAACCATAGGGCGCGTTATCCACCCGCTCGCGCTTCTCGTTCTTGACCACTTGCTTCTCGCGCTCCAGCGCCTCTGACGTCACCGTGTTGATCATGTAGCCGAAGCGGTCCGAGTCGATCCACAGGATCTTGTCGAAGGCATCCTTGGGCACCACCTCGTAGTAGATGGTTCCGTCGTTCCAGGTGCCGCCGTTGCGGTTGCCGCCCCACTCCGGGATCAGCTTGCGGTTGGCGCCGACGGGCACGTTCTCCGAGTCGTTGAAGCTCATGTGCTCGAAGAAGTGCGCGAAGCCCGTACGCCCCGGCTTCTCGCGATTCGACCCAACGTGCATGAGCGTCGCCACCGCCACGATCGGATCGGAGTGATCCTCGTGGAGAATCACCTCCAGCCCGTTGTCGAGCGTAAATTTTTCGTACGGCAGTTCAAAGGCGGCTTGCTGCGCGAGGCTGACTCGGGGGCTTGCGCCAAAACAGGCCACGGCGAGGGTAGCGCAGAGGAATCGGTAAAGTGGGGCGTTGGCAATTGACATGGCGTGAAATTACGAAAGCAGGTGACGGTTCCGCGTGCTTTAGCATGCGGCGAAACACGAGCGCGCACGGTGGAGTGGCGCGCACGTCTGGTGGTTTGGCGGCATTTATGCCGCCCCTACCAACGAGGTAGGCCCCTCTGAGAGTAACCACCATTTTCTCGCCTTCGGCTCGGCGGGGCACCCTAAAGGGCGCCGAACCGTGGTCTGGCGCGCTCGTCACTCCTGCTTTCCGTCGGTATTTCTAGCCTTCCCCAAGCTCCGCAAGTTCCGGATTGCCCACCTCGTGCCCAGCAGCCCACCTTCGCGCCGTGAGCCCCCGCCCCGACCCAGACACCCTCGACTATGCCCGCGCCGCCGCAGCTATCCGCTACCTACGCGAGGAGGCTCCGCGCCAGCCTTCTCTCGCCGAAGTTGCCGCTCAGGTCCACCTCAGCCCCGCCTACTTCCAGCGCCTTTTCACGGCCTGGGCGGGGCTTTCGCCAAAACAATTTGCCCGCACCCTCACCGTCGAGTACGCGAAGAGACTGCTCGCCGACAGACATGACCAGCCGAGTCTATTCACCGTCACCGACCAAGTTCGGTTGTCGAGCCCGAGCCGTCTTCACGATGCCTTCGTGCGCCTCGAAGCCGTGACTCCCGGTGAGTTCGCCAGCGGCGGTAATGGTGTCGACATCCGCTATGCTTTCGCGGAGACGCGTTTTGGCGAAAGCCTCATCGCCAGCACCCCCCGTGGCATCTGCTCACTGAGCTTCGGGGAGGACAAGGAGCAGGCACTACAGGTTTTGCGGAAACGCTACCCATGCGCGAACCTGCGGGAAGAGGGCCTCAACGAGCAGCAAATCATAGCCCTCAACATCGTCAACGGCGCCGCTGGCGCACCCGCGAAACCGCTCTCCGTCCACGTACAAGGCAGCCCCTTCCAGGTGCAGGTTTGGCGAGCACTACTTAGCATCCCCTGCGGCGAGGTGACCACGTATGGCCAGCTCGGCCAAACCCTCGGCAAACCTTCCGCCGCACAGGCCATCGGCGGGGCCGTCGGCGCCAATCGCATCGCCTGGCTCATCCCTTGCCATCGCGTCCTGCGCAGCGACGGCGACCTATCCGGCTACACCTGGGGACCAGAACGTAAAGCCGCCATGCTGGGGATAGAGGCGGGTCTTCAGAAGAACTTCAATAGACTAATCAAAACCTAAAAATGGAGTTTCAGATCAGCGGCCTCGATGCCGACGCCTTCGCACCTCTCTTTGACTTGCCCGACGACGAACTCGCGCGTCGGGGCACGGTACGGAAAGTCGTGGACCACTCACCCGGCTATCCCTGCCGCGTAAGCCTCGCGGATGCCGAGGTGGGGGAGGAGATCTTGCTGTTGCCGTACTTGCACCACGATACCGACTCTCCTTACCGAGGGAGCGGGCCGGTGTTCGTCCGTCATGGGGTGCCTACTCAGCACCTGGGGCTCAATGAGATTCCGCGAATGCTGAACCACCGGCTCCTGTCCTTTCGGGCTTATGACGAAGCGGGGATGATGCTCGGGGCCGCTACCGAGTCCGGTGATGGTGCCAGGGCGGTGATCGAATCGCTGTTTGCGAGCGGGGAGGCGGCGTATCTGCATATTCACAATGCTGGGCCGGGGTGCTTTAATTGTGAGGTGCGGCGGGTGGGGTAAGCCTTCTGTATGCACTGCGTTGCCGCGCATACAGTCTACGATGCTACCTCGGACCTTGCCTAAAATCCTCACGTCGTCCTATACAGATACCACCCCTCCCCAAGAGACTTCAGCATAATCACGCCTCCTGGTGTCGGCGTCGGCATGCACGATGCGTCTTTACAGTATAGATACCCCACATCATCTCCCTGAATGCTCGCGATCTCCAACCGCATTGGCCCTTCTGTGTCGCGGAAGGCGCGCTTGATGAGTAAGTAGGCGCAGGTCATCCCCGACAGTCTCGTTGTCGTGCTCCAATGCGATGGGCGAGCGGGGCAGTCGCTCCAGGTTTTGCCGCAAGGCCTCAAATCTGGGCTTCAACGCCTCAAAGTGGCGGACCATGTCACGGTCGCTCGAAGAGGTGAGCCGTAAGTTGAACACGTAGAAGACCCGCTCATCGGCCGAACCGTGCACGGCTTCGTGCTGCGCGCGTGTCACGCCGCGCGAGGCCGAGGCTTCGTAGCGGGCGTCCCAGTCCTGGCGGATGGCGTTCTCGCCTTTGTTGCGGTAGTGGTTGAGCTGGTTGTAGAACACCCCCGGCAACTCCACGTCGCGGAAGGCGGCAATGCGCCAGCCGGCATTGGTCGAGTCGAGGAAGACGTACAGGTCCTGCGCCGAGATGTCGTTGCTGAACTCGGTGGCGACCAGGGCCCGCCCAGACTGGCTCCAGAGCAGCTCTGTCTTGATGCGCGGAGCCTTGGGCAGCATCGTGGCACTGATCGGGTTGGCGGCGGCCTCGCCGGTGAGGGCGGCGGTGGCGGGCTTGAGCTGGTTGCGCACGAAAGCCTCCGTGAGTTGGGCTGGATCGACAGAGACGCGGTCGAGTGGGACCTGCGCGGCGAGCGTGACGGTGAGGAGAGAAACGACGGCAAATAAGGTAAAACGCATGTGGCGATTGGCTGCACGGTACAACGAGCGCTACCCGGCTTTAGGTACGGCGACTCACTTCACGGCATTGAGCCAAATCTGTGCCCGGATGCGTCGGCCCGCGTGTTCGACGAACGCATGTCGCCGGAGGTAGCCCGCGCCGCTCGGGTGTAGGTCGAGCGCCATCACGTCGGCCGGGGGCAGATAGACGAGCATCCCGGGCGTCCGCTGGCCTGGGGCTGCCTGCGGCGGCTGGGTCGACGACAAGCCGCGAATCCCATAGTCGAGCAACTCGGCCGCGAAATGAGGGTAAGCTCCGAGCCACTCGCGCTCAGCCTCCGGGAGGGCCAACTCACCGTAGAAAAACACGGGCCACAGGCTCGGGTCGGGGTCGTCGCCCGACACCGGTCGCCCATCGAGCATCAGCAAGTCGCCCGCCGGTAGTACGGTGGACAGGTCGTGCTCGGCGAAATAGGCAGCGACATCCAGGTCCGCCTCCGTCGCGAGCGCGAGCACGAAGTCCCCGCCCCAGGCACCGAGACTCTTTACGACCCCCGGGAAGTCCGCGAAGCGCCCCTTGCCCACGGGCGTTTGGTGGGTTACGTAGCCAATCATCGCCTCGTGTCGGCGCAGCAGTTCGATGGCGGCAGCGCGGTCGGTGCAGGTGAGGATAGCAGCGGTGAGTTCGTCGGCCACAGCCACGAAGCGCGGGAGTTCCTGGCCGGCCTGGGCGCGGTAGTCGGCGATGGCCTGTCGGGAGTCGCGTTTGTGGCCGAGGTGCACCAGCGAGGCTCCTGCGAGCCACACCGGCGCAAAGGCGACGGCCTGGCTGCTCGGAACGGGCTGCGCTCCTGTGAGCCGGTACACCAGCGGGCCTTCCGCCGCGGCGCAGGCAATGTCGTAGCCGGAGCCGCCAAACTCCGCCCTGTTGACCGCCTGTGCGTCGGCCCCCGCCCAGGCGGCAAGGAGGTAGGATAGCGTCGCGCTCGAGCCGAGGCCCCATTCCCTCGCGAACTCCAAATGCGTACTTAGTCGTAGGCCGGTACCGGGGGGCCACAGCAGCGGATGGTCGGCGATCAGTGCACTCAAGAGCCGCGCCAGGCGGGCCTCCGGGGTGGTTTGGGTTTTGGCAGGCGGTTTTTTGAGGGCCCGGCGCGAGAACGCGAACTCCAGCCAGATTTCGCCGCGGACAGTCGTAGCTGCGCCACAGCAGCACGTCTACCTCGTCGGTGCGCTCGACGCTGAGGCGTTGGCCCAGCACCGTAGGCACGGCAAGGGCCCGCGCGCCATCGAGCACGAGGTACTCCCCGGTCAGCATAAGTTTGCCGCGGGCGGTGAAGGTTTGCGCCGCGGGCGAGGTCGAAGGGCTAGCCACGGCCGCGAATGTCGCACTACGCCCACTAACCCGCCGCCCCGTCGCCCGAATTCGCGCATGTCCGACCCCGCCCAGACCGTACACCCTCGTTTGGCGCAGTGGCTGATGATCGGCACGGTGCTGCTGCTGCTCTTCATGCTGGCCACGGCCGTAGTCGATCTGGAGTTCCACAAGCGACTCGCCGAGGAGGACGGTTTCGTGGAGTGGCTGACGGTGATCGGCTTGCTGTCCGTGAGTGCGGTGCTGGTGTCTCGGTGGTGGGGCTTTCGCCAAAACCAGGGCTATGCGTGGTCGATCGTGATGCTCGGCACGGCCCTGCTGTTCGTCTTCGGCGCGGGCGAGGAGTTGAGTTGGGGCCAGCGCATCTTCGGGTGGGGCAGCGAGCTCGACCTGTCCGCCAATCGCCAGAACGAGCTCAACCTCCACAATATGGAGGTGGGGGGCTTGAATATGAACAAGGTGATTTTTACGTACGGGCTCGGGCTTGGGCTGGGCTTTTACCTGGCGGTATTGCCGGCGCTGGCCAAGCGGTACGTCGGGCTGCGGCGGTGGCTGACGGACCTGGGTATTCCTGTGAGCAGCTACCAGGTGTCGGCGTGGTTTCTGGTGTGTCTGATCATCGTGCTGCTGATCCCGTGGACGAAGAAGTGGGAGACGCTGGAGGTGGTGGTGCCGATGACGGCGCTGGTGATTTTGCTGATGCGTGGGGCAGTGGGGAAGGGGCTGCGGGAGGCGTGTTGAAGGGGACGTTCGGGGATCTTTGCCTCAAGATTCCGCTCTAAAGGGTAGGAAACCCTACTATCTGCTGCTCAACTTTACTGAAAGCCCAAGTAATGCTTGGGGTTCCACGGGCTTATTGACTTTGACAATGTAGAACAGTGATTTGCACCCACTGGCGACTCGCGGCATTCGCGGCAGCGCGGTCTCTATACAGTTCCCCGTCCTTTAGGGCGGGCGTTAGAGCAGCGGTAGGATACCCACGCCACCCCGTCGCGTGAGCCCGTGCGGCGAGGGTTAGCCATACTGTCGCCCGCCCTAAAGGACTGGGAACCGTACAGCACCGAACAGCACCGCCCAGCACGATCGCGCGCCAAGGCCTCCACACTACCTTCGCCCGCATGACGAGAGCGTTATTACTGTTAGTCTTCGTAAGCATAAGCCTCAGCACCACCCAAGCCCAGTGGCGCCCCACACCGCCCTCCAGCGTCCTCCTCCACGACTTACGCAAGCTGCGCAACACCAGCTCTGCCCTCTACCTCGCCGCCCACCCCGACGACGAGAACACCCGCCTCATCGCCTACCTCGCCAATGATCGCCTCGCCGAGACGGCCTACCTCTCGCTGACGCGCGGGGACGGTGGCCAAAACCTCGTCGGTCCCGAACTCCGCGAGGGCCTCGGCGTCATCCGCACACAGGAACTGCTGGCCGCGCGCCGCACCGACGGCGGGACGCAGTTCTTCACGCGCGCCAACGACTACGGCTTCTCGAAGCACCCGGACGAGGCCTTTACCTTTTGGACGCGCGACTCCATCCTGGCGGATGTGGTGTGGACCATCCGCAAGTGGCAACCCGATGTGATCGTGACGCGCTTTGATCCGAACTCGGCGGGGCAGACGCACGGGCACCATACGGCCAGCGCGATGCTCGCCCTCGAGGCTTTCAAGGCCGCCGCTGACCCGAAGCGCTTTCCCGGAGCAACTCAGGGAAGGGGTCACGGTCTGGCAGGCCAAGCGCGTACTCTTCAATACGAGCTGGTGGTTTTACGGCAGCCAGGAGGCTTTTGACGCGGCCGACAAGTCCAATCTCTTTACCGTCGATGCCGGGGGCTTTTATCCCTTGCTGGGCCTGAGCAACGGCGAAATTGCGGCACGGTCGCGCTCGCAGCACGCGAGCCAGGGCTTTGGATCGAGTGGGCAGCGCGGTAGCCAAATGGAGTACTTGCAGTTGCTCGACGGCACGGGCGACAAGGATCGTACGGACCTCTTCGCGGACGTCGACCAGACCTGGGGCCGCGTGGCGGGCGGAGCGGCGGTAGAGCAGGTTTTGGCGAAAGCCGAAGACAACTTCCGCGTTGGCGAACCCACCGCCATCCTCCCCGAACTCATTGAGGCCCTCCGACTTATGCGCGCCCTGCCGCACAGCCGATACCGCGACAGTAAACTGCCTGCGCTCGAGCAGCTCATCGCCGACGTGATGGGCGTCTACGTCGAGACCACGGCGGCCGACTCGCTCGCCACGCCTGGCCAAACCATCGCGCTCGAGTACGAGGCCGTCGTCCGTAAGGAACTCCCGAAGGCCACGCGCCTGCAGTCGGTCCGCTTCATGGGCGGCGGCGACACGGTGGAAGTCGTGGTGCTCGATGCGCTCAAACTCAACGAGGGCCTCACCGGCAAGGCACAGCTCAAGATGGGCCAGGGTACCAGCAACCCGTACTGGCTCGAGGGCAAGGCCACCGAGGGGATGTACGCGGTGCCGGGCTACGATTTGCGCGGGCTCGGCGAGAATCCGCCGGTGGCGACGGCGCTGTTTTCTTTCATGGTCGACGGGCAGGTCATCGACGTCACCACGCCGGTGCTTCTACAAAAAGACCTACCCTGATCGCGGGGAGATCTACCGCCCACTGGCCGTTGTGCCTGCGGTGAGCGTTGGCTTCGCGGAGCCAGTCTACCTCTGGGCCGATGCGATGACTCGTGAAGTGGCTGTCGAAGTGACACACCTCGCTGGAGAGGTGCAGGCGGGAGAGGTGAGCCTCGTTTTGCCGAAAGGCTGGACGGCCACCCCCACCGAGCAATCGGTGAGCCTCGCCAACGGTACGCCTTCGCAGACGCTCCGCTTCCAGGTGACGCCCGTGGCCGCGGCAGGGGAGTTTAGCCTTTCGGCAAAACTGACGACCGCCGCCGGACAAACCTTCGACCAGCAGGTCAAGCTGGTGCGCTATCCCCACATCCCGCTCCAGGTAATGGTATCGGGTGCGGACGCGAAGGCCGTCCGTCTCGACCTCAAACGCGCCGGCAAAAAGGTGGGCTACGTGATGGGTGCCGGGGATGCCGTCCCGGAGGCGCTGCGGGCCGTCGGCTACCAGGTCGATCTGCTCGATCGTGCCGACATCACGGCGGCCAAACTCGCCGGCTACGACGCGGTGGTGCTCGGTATCCGGGCGTACAATACGCTCGACTGGCTGCCAGGCGTCAACGATCAGCTGCTCGACTACGTCAAGGCGGGCGGCACGATGGTGGTGCAGTACAACACCAACCGTGGGGTGGACATGAACAAGTTCGCGCCCTTCCCCCTGTCGCTGTCCCGTGATCGGGTAACGGTAGAGCAGGCGGACATGAAGTTCGTCGATGCTAAATCGAATGTGCTTACGCTACCCAACGAGCTTAGCGCAGCCGACTTCGAGGGTTGGGTCCAGGAGCGCGGGCTTTACTTCCCGAACCAGTGGGACGCCGCCTACAAGCCGATCTTTGAAGTGGCTGATCCGGGCGAGGAGGCGAGCAAGGGGAGTCTGTTGGTGGCGGAGTACGGCAAGGGGCACTACGTCTATACGGGGCTGAGCTTCTTTCGGGAGTTGCCGGCGGGGGTGCCGGGTGCGTACCGGCTGTTTGTGAACTTGTTGGAGCTTTAGGCGGAGTACGGAGTACAGCGTGCAGGACATCCGGCACGGCGCGAGCCGAACGCTCTCTCAAAGGCTCAGCACCCGCTCTAGCTCGGCGAGGGCGGTGAGGCGCCCTTCGCGGTCGGTGCCTCCGCCGTAGCGGCCTTGGTCGGCGAGGGCGCGGGCGCGCACGAAAGCGTCGGCGGCATCGGAGTGACCGGTTCTGGCGAAAGCCGCGCGAAGCTTGGCGTCGGTCTGCTCGCTCTGGGCGAGGGCGAGGCGGTCTTGCGCAAAACGATCGAGGGCGGTACCGAGCGCTGTGTAGAACGCAAGCGGGGCATCTAGTTGCTCGCGGGTGGTCTGGAGGCGGCGGCGGCCCTCCTCGAGGGGGTCTACCTTGGGGGCGGGGTGTTCAGCGAGGCGGGTTTGGCGGAGTTGGTACAGCCAGGTAGCGGCAACGCTGAGCGGCAGGAGCGCGAGCAAGGCCCAGTACCAGGGCTGCGAGACCCAGAAGCCGCGGATGACGACGGGTTTTGCCGGAAGGCGGCTGTCTATCGCGAGGTCACTATCTGAATCGCCGGCCCCAGATGTAGCGCGGGTGCCCTTACCCTGGCGGACAGTGAGGCTCAGCGGTTCGGCCCGCCAGGTCTCGTAGCGTTTGCTGGTGATGTCGAAGTAGCTCAGGCTTGGGGCAAGCTCAAAGTTCCCGGCCCGCTCGGGCACGATCGTGTACTCGAACTCGCGCACGAAGACCATCCCAGAGTCCGTCTCGAAACTCTCCTCGCGCACGGTCTTCACGGGGAGCGCACGCCAACCACTCGGCCAGTCGAGCGCCGGTGAGTTGAGGCGGCTCGCGTCTCCGCGGCCTCGCGTGCGCAGGTCGAAGGTGAGGGCGTCGGCGGTGCTGATGTCGGACGGGTTTTGGCGAAAGCCGCCCGAGAAAACCCAGTTGCCGACCACGCCGATGAAGTCCTCTGGGGCACCGGTCGGCAGCGGCAAGACCTCGAGCGTGACGGGGGCCGTGTTGATGCGTTTCGGACGTGTAGGCGGACTAAAGAAGAAGCCGCCCCGACCCCCCGGCTCGACGATGCCGACCTCGAAGGTTTGGGTGCCGATCTCGTAGCGGCCCGGCAGCGTCGCGAAGGCCTCGAGTAGCTGCACACGCGTGACCTGGTAGTCGCGCCCGCCGATGTTGCGCTGTCGGGGATAGTTGTCGAAACGGCGGAGTTGGTCGACTTGCAGGCCACCGAGTTCGGGAGCCGACAGCAGGCTGTAGGTGCGGATGTCGACGCGGTTGAGGAGCTGGGTCTCGAGCAGCACACGCTCGCCGACGTACGCCTGGCGCTGTTCTAGCGTGGTCTGGGCGAAAACCTCAGCCCCGTCTACGTCCTTGGCGGCGATGGTGTTGTCGGCCTTAACCACCTCGATCTGGAGCGTATTCGAAGTGATGCGCTGACCGCCGATGTCTATGCTCGCGGGCGGGATCGTAAAGGTGCCGTCGCGACGCGCCGCGAGATCGTAGCTGATCCGAAACGACGAACTCACGCGCCCGTTGACGATCGTCGTGGTGGACTGGCGCGATGGCCCGCCGAGGACGGTAAAGTCCTTGAAGTCCGGCGGGCGGAAGTTGCTCCCCTCGCCGCCTTCGGTGCTGTAGGTGATGCGGACGAAGCCGAACTGGTCGATGCGCGTGTCGGAGGCCTCGGCGGTGAGGGTGGGGGCTTGCGCCAAAACCATCGACACGCACATAACGAGTGCGAGGGGGAGAGCTTGGCGGAGGATAGACAGCACAGGGCGGCGAAACTACATTTTGACGGTCGGGCGTCGGCGTGCCGTCTTCGGGGCGGGCGATGCTTCCGTGGCGGTGGCCTCCGGGGCGACGTAGTTGGGGTCGGCGGTGACGAAAAAGCGCAGCGGCTCGCTCGTGATGGTCTCCTTGTCGTGTTTGCTTTCGACAGCTGGGACGTAGGCAAGGCCGGGTTGGTCGGCTCGGACGCGGTACACCACTGCCTCCGAGCTCGAGCGGACCCCGTTGACAATGCTCATCTGTGAGCGTCGGCTCGGTCCGCCGACGACGGTAAGGCCGACGAGGTCGGGAAGTTTGAAGGCGGCGGCACTCGCGTTCTCGAAGTTGAAGCTTAAGTCAACGAGCGTCCCCTGTCGCACGGTATCGGTGGCCGTGGAGGTAATCGAGACGGTTTGAGCGCAGAGGGCGGCGGGGAGGAGGAAGAGAAAGAGGAGAAGGCGCATGGGGAGCGTAAGGTAGGGGGTTATGGTGCCGTGTGCCACTTCTCACCAATCCTTCAACGGTTGGTGGAGCTGGCTTTCGCCAAAACGCATTTTTTCGTTGGTGCGGCGCTCTTGGTCGGCGGCGATTTGGAGGAGGCGTTCGGCTTCGTCGGCGGGGAGGGGGCGGTTGCCTTTGCCAGGGGTGGGGTCAGCTGGTGCTTGAGGGGGCGAGGTCTGGTCGTCGGGCTCGCCCTCGTCCGCACCACCTTGAGGGTCTTGCTCGGGCTGGGGGGACTGGGGCGTAGGGGGCTGCTGGGTTTGCTGGTCGGACTCGGGTTTGTCGTCGGACTGCTGGCCCTGGTCTTCAGGCGACTCTTGATCTCGGGGTTGCTGTTGCTTGCTGTCATCTTGCTGCTGCTGCTGCTGCTGCTGCTGCTGCTGCTGTTGCTGCTCTTGTCGGCGGAGCTGTCGGAGAGCGTGGCTGAGGTTTTGGCGGGCCTCTTCGTCGCGTGGGTTGGCCTGGAGTGCCTGGGCGTAGTCCTTGACACTGGCCTGGAGTTCTTGCTCGTCGAGGCGGGCCGTACCGGCGTTGTAGCTCGCGTCGCCGATGTCGCGGGGGGCGGGGGCGCGTTCGCGGGCCTGCTCGAAGTACGTGGCGGCTTCCTCGGCGCGGGCGAGGTAGCCGAGGGTGACCCCGAGGTTGTAGGCGGACTGGAAGCTCGGCGCACGTTCGTCGGCGCGGCGGTAGTGGAGTTCGGCCGCCGCAAAGTCCTTCTTGCGGAAGGCCTCGTCCCCGGCGCGGAGGGACTCGTGGGCAGTGGCTTGGGCGCGGAGGGGGCTTGCGCCAAAACACAGGGCGAGGGCCAGCGACAGGACGGAGACGGAGATGGTCTGCTTCACAGGAGAGGTAACGTGCGGGGGGTGGGGTGAGGTTTGAAAATTCATACGCGCTAAATGAGCCCTCTCCCACTCGCCAGACCTCACGGCCCACGCCTCCCTAGCCACCACGCCCACCCAAACCCCATCAACCCCAGCCCCACCAACAACTGGTAATAACTCGCCCGCTCTTCAAAACGCTCCTCTACGCCACCGCCCAGGTTCTCGTTGTCGATGTACGCGGCCACCTCACTGGCCATGGCCGTAGCCCCGGCCCCCAAATCAAAATACCGCCCCTCGCCGTCTTTGGCCAAAGCCTGCAAGGCCGCTGGGTCAAACCGGCTCTCCACCGGCTCCCCACTCTCGTCGCGCTTGAAACCTGCCTCGTTTGGCGCACTCGAAGGCACCCGACCGCCGCTGGCCGTCCCCACGCCGACGGTCACGATTCGCAGACCCGCATCTGCAAGTGCCTCCGCAGCCTGCGCGGCCCCCGGCTCATGGTTTTCGCCGTCGCTCACCACCAGTACGATCCGGCGGGCCGGCGGCGGTGGAGGTGCGTCTTCGGGCACGGGGCGGATCAGGACCCGCTGTGCCATCCCCAGGGCGGCCGCGAGGTTGGTGCCTTGAGTGGTGGCCTTGTCGGGTGCCGCGCTCTGTACCAGGTCGAGCGCCGCCGAATAGTCTACCGTAAGCGGCATCTGGAGGTAGGCTTGCCCCGCAAACAACACCAATCCCACGCGCTCGCCGGACAGCTGCCGCAGGAGGTCCTCGACGAAGAGTTGGGCGCGGCTCAGGCGATTGGGGCGCACGTCCTCGGTGAGCATACTCTGCGAAATGTCGAGCGCGATGAGCACCTCAGTGGTGCGCGTAGCCGCCAGGCGGGTGCGCGTCCCGTACTGCGGATTGGCGAGTGCGACGACCCAGAGGGATAGCGCCCCGAGGGCCACGAGCAGTTGCTTGCGCCGCCGCATCATCGACGCATCGGTGAGGCCGAGGTCCGGCAGGAGCGCAGCGTCGGCGAGCTGCTCTCGGCGCCGCCCGAGGCGATGGAGGTGGTACCAGGCCGCTACACCGAGGAGGGCCAGGAGTGGGAGGAGAAGCAGGAAGGGCGGGGACTCGAAACGGAACATCTAAGTGAGTGCGGCCTGCGGCCTATGAATTGTAAAAGGTGGCGCAGCTGTCCAGATACATCACGAAAGTTTTGGCGAAAGCCACACCCGAATAAGCCCTGCCCCCAAGCCACACAGCAGCGCCAGGCCCAGCGGCCAGCCGTACAGATCCGAAAATCGTCGCGTCGTACTCACTTTGAGCGGTCGCTTTTCGAGTTGGTCGATCTGCGCGTAGATGGCCGATAGGCTCTCGTTGTCGGTGGCGCGGAAGTACTGCCCGCCCGTGGTCCCGGCGATCTCGCGCAAAAGGTCCTCGTCGATGCGGACGCGGGTTTGTACGAGTTGGACTTCGCCGCCTGGACCCTGGATCGGACTCAGGGCCGTGCCGTTAGAGCCGACGCCGACGGTGTACACGCGGACGTCGTACTGCTGCGCGAGTTGTGCGGCCGTGCTCGGGTCGATGTAGCCGCCCATGTTGACGCCGTCGGTCAGCAAGATGACCACGCGACTCGGCGAGGGACTGTCCTTGAGGCGATTGACGGCCGCGGCAAGGCCCATCCCGATCGCGGTGCCGTCGGCGAGCGTCCCGGCTTGCAGGCCGCCGAGCATGGTCTGGAGTACGGTGTGATCGAGGGTCAGGGGGCTCTGCGTGAAGGCCTCCCCGGCGAAAGACACGAGGCCGAGTTGGTCGAAAGGACGCTCGGCGACGAAGGTTTGGGCGACGAGCTTGCTCGCCTCTAGGCGGTCCGGACGGAAGTCGCGTGCCAGCATGCTCGTCGATACGTCCATGACCAGGACGATGTCGATGCCTTCGGCCTCCTCGTCGCGTTGTACGTACTGCCACTGCGGTCGGGCTTGCGCCAAAACCCCCAGCACCACCGCCGCCCCCAGCAGCCAGCGCGAGGTCCTGTACATCCCGATCCGCCAGCTGAAAAGCGTCGACAGCGACGCCCCCGTCGCCACCGCGAAGGCGGTCGGCCGAAACCGCTCCTCATCGCGCCGCCGCAGCCAGTACCCAAACGCCGCCACGCCCACCAACAACAGCAACCACCACGGGTCCTCAAAACCGAATCCCTTTGTCATTGTGGAGGGTCTAAGGGGTTAGGGCGGGTGTTCTCCGGGTGGCGCTCAGGCCCGTCGCCGTCCAAATTTTCTTCGTGAGCCACGATCACCGCACCGCCCGACCTCACCGCCGCCTGCTTTGCGGAAGCGTCTGTCTCCACCGGCATCAGCGCCGGCCGCGTAATCCTCACAAACTCCCGCACCCCCTCCAGGCTCTCGCCCCGCCGCGATGCCGGCAACTCCGCCCGCGCAAACTTGACCAAGTCCACCTCGTCCAGCAGCTCCGGCAAGCCTTCGTGTGGCAAGCCTCGCTCGCGCATCAGCCCGGTCACCTCCGCAGTGGTCCGCTCGAGCGCCGGGATCTCGTAACGCCCCTCGAGATAGCGTCTCAAGATCCGGTCGAGGGTAGAGTAGTACGGCTTGTCGGCCGCCTCGCTCTCCGCCAGCGTATCTAGGTCGCGAAGGGCTCGCTCGTGCGGCGGCACCTCGGCGGGCATCACCACCTCGGCAGGACTCTTTCGTCGACCGTACAGATAGTACCAGGTCCCCGCGGCGGCCGCCATCAGCAGGAAGGCGCCGATGGCCAGGTAAACCGTGTAGTCGCTCCACGTTGCTCGCTCACGTCGGATGTCGCGGTAGCTGTACACCGTCGAGTCCATCGGCGGGAAGTCCACGACGAGCGCCACAGGATTGGTCACCGATCTCTCCCCAGACACCGTCACCGGCAGCCCAGGAATGCTCAGCCCCACACTGTCATACACCGAGAAAGGCAGTGAGATCTGGCGGCTTTCGCCAAAACTAGAGTCACTCACCTCCCCCGTGATGACGAGTTGCGTCAAGGTGTCCAAGCCCGAGAAGTCAACCGATTGCAACGTGGCTGGCCCCGTGACGATGAGCCGGTTCGGGCTGCCGATCAGCATCGCCGCCGAATCGAGGCGCAGCTTGACTTGCCCCGCCGCCTCGGAGTGCGTGGCCACCAAACAACCCATCAACCAAACAAGCAAACAACCCTTCAAGCCCCTCATGCCGCCCGAAATTTATGTCGCCCCTTGAAGAACGCCAACAAACGCGGGATGTAGTCTTCGCCCGTCTCCAACGCGAGCAACTGCGCCCCCGCCGACCTAAACTCTGCCCCCGCCTCCTCCCGGACCTTGTCGTAGTAGGCCGCGTGGCGCTGGCGCGTAGCTGCGTTGGAGGTGTCGATGAGTTGCCGGGCACCCGTCTCAAAGTCGCGTACTTCCAGCAAACCTACGCTCGGCAAGGCCCGGTCGAAGGCATCGGTGAGTTGGATGCCCACCACGTCGTGACGTCGCGCCAAGACCCTGAGCGGCGTCCGGTACTCGCCCTGCCCCACGAAGTCGCTCACGAGAAAAACAATTGCCCGCCGCCGCATGACGCGATCGATGAAGCGCAGCGGTTCGGCCAGCGCGCTCGCTTTGCCATCCTCCGGGGCGTTGCCGATCTCGCGCACGATCCGCAGCACGTGTTGGAAGCCCTTCTTCGGCTGCACGAACATCGGCTCGCCCGCACCGTAGAGCACCGCGCCCACCTTGTCGTTGTTGTTGAGGGCCGCCGACCCGAGCACCGCCGCCAGTTCGGTAGCGAGCCGTCGTTTCGACTGGGCCCGCGTCCCAAAACGCATCGAGGCCGACACGTCGACCACGACCATCACCGTCAGCTCGCGCTCCTCCTCGAAAATCTTGAGGTGGGGCGTCCCGGTGCGCGCGGTCACGTTCCAGTCGATGTCGCGCACGTCGTCGCCGGGCTGGTAGAGGCGCACCTCACTAAAGCTCATGCCGCGCCCCCGAAACGCGGCCTGGTACTCGCCCGAGAAGACCTGGCTCGAGAGCCCCCGAGTCTTGATCTCGATCTGGCGCACGAAGCGCGCGAGTTCGGTAGCGTCCATGGGGGGCTTTTTTGACTGAAACTGATGGTGAGTTTCGGCAGATCTCGGTGCAACGGCCTGCACTCGTGGTGTCATGCCTCGCACATAGCCTAGTTAGGTTTAGGAGGCTCAACAGCAGCATCGCCCCGCAAGTCTAGCGTAGAAGCCTGGAGTTCGGGGGAGAGTTCGGCCCAGGGCTCGATCCAGGTGAGTTGGCCGTAGACGGGGTGACGTTCGGTGGCGAAGACGAGGCCCTCGGCGGCGAGAGCGATTTGGTCGAGGGCTTGGCCGTTGATCCAGGCCCTGAAGCCCAGGTCCTCGTAAAGGGGGTGAGCCAGCATCGCACGGCGTTGGCGTTGGCTGGCGGATTTATGGCGGGGGCGCTTGGAGCCTACGGCAAAACGTTTTTCCCCGATCAAGGTTCCGTCGCGGAGGTCGATGTTGAGGGCGGTGGAGGTGTGGCCGCGGGCCGTTACCTCGTGGACCCAGCCACTGAGCACCTGCGCGTCGAGACGCACCGGCTCAAACCAGACGTGGCCCTGCTTGCCGCTCGCCGCGAGTCGCGCCCACCGATCATCGACGAGGTCGACCGGGGTCATTGGTTCGAAGTTGAGCAAGGGTCGATCAGTCGAGCTGGCTACCCCGACGGCTGGCAGCACGAGGTCGAGGATACCGCCTTGCTGTCGGCAGGTGAGCGGGATACGCTCGGCGAGAGCGAGGCGCAGGTTCAGCGGCTCGTCTCCGAGCTCGAGTTTTGCCGAAAGGCGTCCCCAACTACCCAGGGTCGCCTCGCCTGTCGTGCTGTCGGCTATGAGCACGATCCCGCCTAGCGGTCGGCCGTCTGGCAGGCGCAGGGCTACCTCGAGCCACGGCCCGTCTACTTCACCGTCTGCGAGCAAGGTCGTCTGCGGTCCGTTGAGGAAAAGACTCCCGGCCAGGCGTCCGCCTGGGAGGCGCGCGAGGGTGAGGCGGTAGTCGCGCGCTGCGGTCATCCACGTGCTCACGGATTTTTCGGAGCCGCAGTAGCTCAGGAAGTCACTCGGGAAGGCGTCAACGGACTTGACGGGGGCAGCGTCTTCGCTGCGGCGTTTGAGGACTCGGGCCGTGGCAAATTCGACCCACTCTTTCGGAACCTGCGGCCGGACGATGTCGGGTGCGCTGGCCACGTCCACGACGCTGCGCTCGTCTTGGTAGGCTTTCGCCAAAACACTCCGCTCGCGTCCTTTCCCGTCGCGCAGCGTCCCCCTAAAGTCGCCGTCGACGAGGGCACCCTCGAGCAGCAAGGCCGTGTCGCGCGCACGCCACGCACACACGCCCTCGGTATCGCAGGCCCCAGTGAGTCGGATGGCCTTGTGGACGGCCCCAACCCAGAGTCGGCTCTCGCCGTGGGCCTCCACCTCGAGTCCGACGGGGTAGACATCCTCGACGGCACCGAAGTAGAAGGTTTGGGCGCGGAGAGCCGGGGCGAGCAGGGCCGCGAACACGAAGAGGACAGCGGTCTTGAGGGCAGGAGGAAAGGCTCGGGTCATGCAGCGCGGGTTGGGCAGGGCCGCGCAACATACGGCGGGGTGAGGGTGGGCGGCGAGTCCCCTACCGCCCCAAGCTCACCAACAACACACTAACATCGGCCGGGCTAACGCCACTAATGCGACTCGCCTGCCCTACCGTCTCTGGCCTGGCATGCGCCAACTTTTGCCGGGCCTCGTGGCTGAGGCTCTTCACGGCGTCGAAGGCGAAGTCGTCGTGGATGCGGACGCCCTCCAGGCGATTCATCTTGTCGACCATCGCCTGCTCGCGCTCGATGTAGCCGGCGTACTTGAGGCTGTTTTCGGCGAGTTGGCGGGTCTCCTCGTCGTGGGTGGAGAGGGCTTCCGCCAAAACCGGTAGCGCCGCCGCCAGACCTTCGAGTGTGACGTGCGGGCGCAGGAGAAGCTGGCCTGCGCTGGTCCGCTCGCGCAGGGGTTGCGAGTCGAGGCTCGTGAGCAGCGCATTGATCTCGTGCGGATCGGCAGGCTGTTTTAGCGAAAGCTCGATGGCCGCAATGCCGGCCTCCTTGACGCGCACCCGCTGCATGCGATCGGTGACGTCCATGCCGAGAGCTTCAGCCTTTGGCGTGAGACGTAGGTCGGCATTGTCTTGCCGCAAGAGGATGCGGTACTCGGCACGACTCGTGAACATACGGTAGGGCTCGTTGGTGCCCTTGCTCGTCAGGTCGTCGATGAGCACGCCAATGTAGGCCTCCGCGCGACTCAGCACGAAAGGATCGCGCTCGTTAATCTTGAGGTGCGCGTTGATGCCCGCCATCAAGCCCTGGCAGCCGGCCTCCTCGTAGCCGGTCGTGCCGTTGATCTGGCCGGCGAAGTAGAGCCCGTCCACGAGGCGCGTCTCCGAGCGTGCGGCGCAACTGCGTCGGCGGGAAGAAGTCGTACTCGATGGCATAGCCCGGCCTGAACATCTTGGCCTCCTCGAAACCCTCGATCTTCCGAAGCGCCTTAAACTGTACATCCTCGGGCAGCGAACTCGAGAAGCCGTTAAGGTAGACCTCACACGTCCCGCGCCCCTCCGGCTCGACGAAGAGCTGGTGGCGGTCCTTGTCGGCAAAACGGTCGATTTTGTCCTCGATACTCGGGCAGTAGCGCGGTCCCAGGCCCTGGATGCGCCCGTTGAACATCGGCGAGCGGTCGAAGCCTTCGCGCAAAGTCTCGTGCACCGCCGTCGACGTGTAGCCGATGTGACAGGGCACTTGATCGGTAATAGGAGTCGTATCGGTGTAGCTAAAGCGCCCGGCCGGCTCATCGCCCGGTTGCGTCTCGAGCGCGTCCCAGCGGATGGTGCGACCGTCGATGCGCGGGGGAGTACCGGTCTTCATACGTCCGGCCTCGAAGCCGAGGGCACGCAACTGCTCGGTGATGCCCGTCGCGTGGCGCTCGCCCGCGCGTCCGCCACCGAACTGCTTCTCGCCAATGTGGATGGTGCCGTTGAGGAAGGTGCCGTTGGTGAGCACCACGCTCCGGCCAGGTATCTCGATGCCGAGCGCGGTGTGGACCCCGACTGCCCGGCCATCCTTGACCGCGATGCCCGTCACCATCTCCTGCCACATGTCGATGAGGGGGTGCGCCTCCAGCAGCTGTCGCCACCTTTCGGCAAAACGGTGCCTGTCGCTCTGCACGCGGGGGCTCCACATGGCGGGACCCTTAGAGCGGTTGAGCATCCGAAACTGGATCGCGGTCTCGTCCGAGACGATGCCGGAGTAGCCGCCGAGGGCGTCGATCTCGCGGACGATCTGCCCCTTCGCCACGCCGCCCATGGCCGGGTTGCAGGACATCTGCGCGATCGTCTGGAGGTTCATCGTCACGAGCAGCACGCGGCTGCCGAGATTGGCGGCGGCGACAGCGGCCTCGCAACCGGCGTGGCCGGCGCCGACCACAATGACGTCGTAAGTGGGGAACATGGGTATGGGTCTACTTCACTCAACTACAAACTCAGGCGGACTCCGGTTATGAGTCCGCCGTCCCAACGGCGCGACTGCGAGCCGCTGTACTCCTCGAGCAACTGGACGGTGCCGCTCAACTGGCCGTAAATAGCCCAACCTTCGCTGCACTGCCACTGGTAGCCAACTCCGGCCGTGGCGGCGAGCCAGAAGTTGCCGAAGCGGTCGGTGGTGGACTCGAAGTCGACGCCATTCGCCTGCATCCGGGCCTTGACGCCAAGCAAGACCGAGGGCACCACGCCGCCCTGGACGTAGAAGTGATTTGCCTTATCGTTCAGCGCGCGGCGCACCTCTAAGGGGATCTCTACTAGGTTGACCCGCTCGGTGTTGGTGATCGTACCAACAAGTTCGCCGCCGGGTAGGCTCGGATCGAATTCGGTGCCGTTCCACTGAGAACCCCATCGGAGATCTCCGGAGGTGCGGACTTGCCGACTCGAAAGATACTCATAGCGTGCGCCGGTACTCAGGGAGGTCCGATCGTCGAGACGGTAACTCAGCCCCAAGCCTGCCCGCCAGGCGTATCCAATGTCCTCGGCCCCGAAGATCGTCGCGCGCGGGCTACCATCCTTAGCGAAGAGGTGGCTTACGCCAAAACCCGCTACCGGGTCAACGGTCGCTAGTTGGGAGGAGCCTGTCGTGCAAACAGCGAGACACAGGGTCAACAGTAGAGCAGGTTTCATGGCAGATCGACGAGTAGAGGTGGTTGGCTTGGCGAAGGTAAGGCCCCCCTGATGACCTCGGTGCTTCAGAGAGGGAGCCGTGACGCACGGGGTGGAGGCGACACCAGCAAGTTGTGACAAATCAATTGCACAGTACGTTTTCACGGAAGTGAACAAAATTCTCGGATATGTTAACAACCCCCCTAAAGGAGTTAGGAGTGCGATTTCGGCAGATATATTGCCAGCCTTAACGATAGTCTGCTTACCGACAAACACACTTGTATGCGCCACTTCGGCCTCCTCCTGATCGTGATGATCTCCTTTGCCTTTAAGACTGGCGACTCCGAGATGATCCTCCCCGATGCCTGCGGGATCGAAGACGTGCAACTGCGCATTGAGGCAGTAGAGGCGGCCCGAGTGAAGGAAGAGGCCCGCATCGCGAAGCGCGAAGCCCAGCGCCGCGCGGCCAACGAGCGCAAGGCCAAAGCCGCTGCCGAAGCCAAGATCGCGGCCGCCGAGGCAAAGGCAGCCGCCAAGCTCGCCGCCGACGCCGCTAAAGCCCGCGCCACTGATCGGCAGGAGACGGTCGTCGAGCGCGGCGTCGAGGTCGAGTCCGGGAGCCTCATCGACATCGCCCGATCCTTGCTCGGCATCGAGTACACCTCTGGCGGGAAAAGCATCGAGAGCGGCTTCGATTGCTCAGGCTATGTAGGGTACGTGTTTAAGAAACTAGGCTTGCGCGTCGGGGGCGACTCCCGTGCGCAGGCGATGGAGGGAGAGCGTGTCCCGATGGCCGAGGCGCAGCCCGGTGACATCGTGGTTTTCGCGCGCAACAAGGGCAAGGGACGCGTCTTTCACGCCGGCATCATCACCGAGGCCGAGGACGGCAAGCTCGTCATGGCGCACGCCAATCGTCGCAATGGCGTCCATGAGTTGGACATTTTGAGTTCCGACTACTGGCGCGAGAAGGTGGCTAGTGTAAGGAGGGTGCTGTAAAGGCGTGATTCCAAATTTTTAGTTTCGAATCTTAAATGCGCTGCCGCGTAGTAGACGGGCGTGGGGGGAGTGGCGATCTTTCCGTGCGTACCTTGGCGATCCATGTCTACCGCTACGACGCTACCCTCGGTCATCACCCGCTTCGAAGACCTCGACCTCACCCGTCGCTATACCTACGCCGACTACATCACGTGGAAATTCGAGGAGCGGGTAGAGCTCTTCCGCGGCTGGGTGTCGCGGATGGCTGGCCCGAACATGTACCACCAGAAGGTTTCCATAGATCTGGCGCATAGCCTTAAAGGGATCTTCGATCCAAAGGGCTGCGAAGTTTACGTTGCGCCTACGGATGTCCTCCTATCGCTCTCTGAGCTGGGCGACACCGTCGTCCAGCCCGATCTTTTCGTCGTTTGCGATCTCTCCCGCATCAAGGAGCAGTACTACGAAGGCCCGCCCGACTGGATCATCGAGATCGCTACTCCACAGCAGGGCCCCTCCGCAAGCGGCGCCTCCCCATTGTGTCGTGGCAATTCGAAGAAGGAACTCGACAAGAAATACACCTATTACGAAGAAGCGGGCGTCCGCGAGTACTGGGTGCTGTACCCGCTTGAGAAGACCATCCTACGCTTCGTGCTCAACGAGGAGGGGATTTACATTGGGCTGGCCCCACGCTCTGTGGACAGCAAGAGGTCGACTGTACCATCTTCGAAGGTGTGAGCTTCGTGGGGGTGGACATTTTCCCGTAGGGGAGGTTACGTCCTTACATCGCCCGCTATTTTTACCCCATGACCGCAGACACTTTCACCCTCCGCCCCAACGATGAGTTCATCGAACTCAACATGCTCTTGAAGTTAAAGTCCATCGCGCAGAGCGGCGGGCACGCCAAGGTGATGATCGCGGACGGCGAGGTAAAGGTCAACGGCGAGCCAGAGGCGCGGGTGCGGCGCAAACTCAGACCTGGAGACGTGGTTACCGTAGGCGAGACCACCATCGCGATTGTCGCGGCCGGCCAGGAGGAGTAGCGGTCTGTGTCGCGGCTTGGAGGTCGAACCAATCGTTCTGTTATGTCCGTGCTTATCGAATAATGTCCTCATCTGCCATTCGGCCGCTCCCCCAAACCGATCACCCCTCGCTTTGCCCTCCATTTCCACTAGGATAAGGGCGGCAAGGAGGAGTCGAGAGGTAGAGGCATCACTACGATGTAGTAGGCAATATCAACCGTGGGGGAATTGTTTGGCGGGTGCGGTAGACGCCTTTCGGCAAAACGCAAGACTATTCGCGTGCGGCTGCTACGTTACCCGCGCAGCGCTTCGCTTACTTCACACGTCTGTTCAGTTGTGATGTTAGTACGTTCAGTAAGTATGCTCCAGGCTGTCGCGGCCCTCCTGATGGTGGTGGCGACGGTCGGTCTGGCGAGTTGCGCAGATGACGGCAGTTGGTTGGAGGGGTCACCTGGGGGATACATCGACGAGCAAGGCCGCCCCTGCGACCTTACTCCGGGTATTGCGCCTCCGCCGGGGTACGTGCTCGACACCCTCGCTGAGCTCGAGAACATTAATCACCAGCGCCTGGTGTTCTCCGATTCAGCACGCGGCTATTTACTCTCGCTGAGGCTCGTGTCGTCGGCCCAGGGGCGTACGGTTGTCTCGCGGACCGACGATGGCGGGCGCACGTGGCGGCGCCTCCCCCTTAGCTCCGGGTCCGACCCCACCGAAATCACGTGCTTCGGACGTGATACGTGCATGATCACGGTGCGCACGCGCGGCGAGGAGCTGAAGGGCTACCGCACCTTTGATGGCGGCGAAACTTGGACGCCGATTGTCGTGCCCGGTTTGGTGGGCAACATCATGGAACAACAATACACTCCCTCCGGCCGCCTCTACGCCATCGCGGGGACCGGGCGGTTTAGCGTCGTCGGTACGCTGATCCGCTCAGACGACCACGGCAGCACCTGGCGGCAACTCAACGACGGGCCTGAGATCCGCCAGATCAGCCACGTGCCCGGGGCCCCGGACCTACTCTACGCACTTACCCCCGAGGGCACCTTCGTCGCGCTCGACACCAGCGGGATAGTAAGCTACCAGTGGCCTGTCACCAACAAAGTCAGCAGCTCGTACATCGGCCTGCAGGCCCTCAACCGGGAGCGCATCCTAATCCGCGAAGCCAACGACACCTACCTCTCCGCCGACGGCGGACGGCAGTGGCGGAGGGTCGCCGAAGATGTCGAAGGCGTGGTCGGGTTTGAGTCACCTGAGCGCGGCATCTTCGTCACCCGGCAACGGCTGTGCATCGATTATGACGTGTTCTTATCGCGGGATGTGTTCGCGGTGACGGAGGATTTTGGGGTTACCTGGACGAAGGCAGAAGTAGAGGCTACCAACCTCGGGGGCAGCCTACGTAACTGTCATCATCTCGGGGGCGGGGAGTGGCGGTGTCTGCTAAGCGGGCGGATCGTTGGGTTGCGGCGGCGGTGACGGCTAGGGCTAGCTTTCGGGAGAGATCGAACGGCCACACCGGCACTACCTTTGGCGCTATGCGTCTACCTATCCTTTCCATTGCCGCGTTATCGGTTTTGGCGCAAGCCTGCAACACCGACGTCAACGAGGGCCGCGGCCCCGACGCCTCCACTGTCGTGCTCGAGCCCTACGCCGGGGAGGTGCCCCTCGACAGTCTCCACGTGCCTGCGGGCTACGCGATCGATGTCTTCGCCGAGGGCGTCACGAACGCCCGCTCGATAGTCTACGCAGGCGACGGACTCGTCTTCGTAGGCACGCGCGACGAGGGTAGCGTCTACGCCGTAGTCGACACCAATGGCGACATGCGCGCCGACCGCACGTACGTGCTCGACACTGGTCTCGTGATGCCGAACGGCGTGGCCATCAAAGACGGTGACCTCTACGTGGCGACCGTTAATCAAGTACTGCGCTACCGTGATATCCGTAATCGCCTGGACGCGCCCGGTGAGCCGGAGGTCGTCTATGGGGATTACCCAACCGAGAAGCACCACGGCTGGAAGTTCATCGCCTTCGGGCCGGACGGGATGCTCTACGTACCCGTCGGCGCGCCGTGTAACATCTGCGAGTCCGAGGACGCGACCTTCGCGAGTATCACGCGCTTGAACGTCGATGATGCTTCCGCAAAACCCGAGATCGTGGCGCACGGTGTGCGGAATACGGTGGGCTTCAACTGGCACCCGCAAACGGGCGAGATGTATTTTACCGACAACGGGCGCGATATGCTCGGGGAGGATGTGCCGCCCTGTGAGTTCAATCGCCTCACGGCCGTCGGGCAGCACTTCGGGTATCCGTACTGCCACGGCGGCTACATCTCGGACCCGGAGTTCGGCGGCAAGCGGCAGTGCGACGAGTTTGTGCCCCCGGTCCAGAACCTCGGTGCGCACGTGGCGCCGCTCGGGATCGAGTTCGTCACTTCATCACAGTTTGCCGACTACACCGGTCAGGCCCTGATCGCCGAGCACGGCTCGTGGAATAGGACCATCCCCGACGGCTACCGCATCTCGCGGGTGCCGATGAGCGGGGGTAAGGGGACCGGCTACGAGACCTTCATCGACGGCTGGTTGATGGCCGACGGGACGGCCTGGGGCCGTCCGGTGGACCTGGAGTGGATGCCGGATGGGAGCTTGTTGGTGAGCGACGATATGGGTGGGGTGATCTATCGGGTGTATCGCGTGTAGCGCGTTGGCGCAAGCGCGCCCCAGACCTTCGGTCGCGTTGGCGCAAGCGCGGCGAGGGCCTTCGGCGTTGCCCGTCTGGCGTGCCTTTTTGTCGTTCGCGTAGTTGCTTTGACGGGGTTTAGCTCATCGAGGGCACACGACGCTGACCTGCACCTTCTTCGTCTTTAACTTCATCTGATTCACCGCCGCCCCTCACCGTCCCGCACTCGCCAGTTCCTTCCCCTTTTGCATGAAGGCCTCCGCCTCCGCCTGAGTTATGGGGACCAGCCGCATGGTTGCAACGGCGGGGCCAGCCCCGACTTCGACCTTTAGGTAAGCCGACGCGCCGGGCTCGGGTCGCAGCACGGCCATATCGTTCTGAAAGCCCTTAGCCGATACCAATAGGCGTCCGTCGGACGGGACGACCGTCTCCCAGACGAGGTACTTACCCGGGGCAACATTTCCGACGGCCTCGTCCTCTTGGTAAATGTCGTACCCGAAGCTCACGGGGAAGCCGCGCGGGTGAATCACGGTGACGACGGTTTTCTGCTGTTGCGCTTCGGCGGTAGCGCCGATGAGGCCGGCGTGCGAGCCGGTAGTGGCGCAGGCGGTGAGGAGGTTAAGGGCGAGGGCGAAGAGGCTGAGGCGGGTGAGCATGGTGTCAGATTAAAAACGATGGTAAAGGCAATTAACAGTTCGTAAGATAGTCAATCTCAGGAAAATTAATAGGGTTCAACCAACCGGCCCGAATGGTGAGTCACCTACACCACACTCACCCGCACTTTCTTCTTCTTCAAGCGCGTATCGCTCACCGCCTTAACCACCCGCTCGGCCACGTCCGCGTGCACGCCCACATACGAGAAGTTTTGCTGGAGCTCGATGACGCCGAGTTGATCGCTCGTGATACCGCCCTGCTTTATAATGAGACCTGCGATATCGCCCTTCGAGATCTTGTCGCGCCGGCCACCGGTGATAAATAGCGTTCGCCAAACAGGTGCCACAGGTTTTGCGGAAGCGCTCAAATCAGCGACCTCCACCGCCGCTAAGTTCAATTCTTCGACATACTCCGGGAGGGTCTCCTGGCTCGACGTGAGCAAGTAGGCGACACCCTTCTCGTCCACACGAGCCGTACGACCATTGCGGTGCGTAAATTCCTTCTCGCGCGGTGGCAAGTGATAATGAAGGATGAAGTGCAGCGCCGGGACATCGAGTCCACGAGCGGCTAAGTCCGTAGCCAGCAGCAGTCGCGCGGTGCCGTTCCTGAACTTGACCAGCGCCCGCTCGCGGTCGGCCTGTTCCATACTTCCGTGAAAACACTCGTGCGCGATCCCACTGTCCGCGAGGTGATCACTCACGCGCTGCAGCCCGTCCTTGAAGTTGCAAAACACGATGCCCGGCTGCGGGCCAATGTGCCGCAGGGTGGTGACGAGCGCCCCGAGCTTGTCACGCTCCGGGGTCACCAGCTTCTCCATCTTGAGCCGACTACTGCGCCGCTCCAAGTAGTTGATCTCGATCGGCTCCCGCAGCGCTACGAAGTCTGGCACGTCTACCTCGCTCGTCGCCGACGTGAGTACGCGCTGCCGCAACCCCGACAGCCGCCCCAGTATCTCCTTCATCTCCGACTCAAAGCCGATCTCGAGCGACTTGTCGTACTCGTCCAGCACCAGCGTCCGGATGTGCGCCAGCGAATAGTCGTCGCGCCGGAAGCGATCCGCCACGCGCCCGGGCGTCCCGATGAGTAGGGCCGGCGAGTGCTTCAGGTC
The DNA here is from genome assembly GCA_963837005.1 of Lewinellaceae bacterium. Taxonomy (GTDB): domain Bacteria; phylum Bacteroidota; class Bacteroidia; order Chitinophagales; family Saprospiraceae; genus CALDTK01. The sequence goes on along the minus strand of CAWIMC010000013.1, from coordinate 137,898 downwards.
GAGTTTGTCGAGCGACCCAGAGCGGCCCCCGTACACCGCGTTGATCTTAAATCCCGACCCGAGCGTACGCGCCACCTGCTCGATCTGCTGGGCTAACTCGCGCGTCGGCACGAGGATGAGCGCCTGGATCTCGTCGGACTTTTCGTCGAGTCCATCGATGAGCGGCAGCAGAAAAGCGAGCGTCTTGCCGGTCCCGGTGGGGGAGAGTAGCACCACGTCGTTGCCGGCGCGTAGGGCCTTCCCGGCCTCGAGCTGCATAGGGTTGAGGGCGGTGATGTTGAGTTTTTGGAGGGGGGCGGGCATGGGCAGAGATTAGAGGCTTTCGCCAAAACGCTTATCGGATAGGTTCTTTCGCAAAGATGAGCGAAGCCACCCCAAGGATACGTTTGAGCACCGAGCCGTGCGTCCGTCCGCAGGCGCAACCGCGCAACCATCGGATGGCCAGCGTAAATTGACCGCCCACCGCTCCACCATGCCCCCCAAATTAATTCCTAACCGCAACTATGGTTCCATCGCCCACCTACAGGGCTCCAAACTCGGCGACCATGACAAGTACCTGCACGAGGGCCAGGACGACATCATCCGCCGCGGCGGGCGGGATCGTCACGATGCCATTTACGCCTCCCTCAAGCTAGACGGCACCAACGTAGGCGTGGTCTTGATCGATGGGCAACCCCGCGCGCTCCAACGCAAGGGGTACGACTGTGCCTCCTCGCCGTACCGGATGCACCACGCTTTTGACGAGTGGGTACGCACGCAGCACGAGCGCTTCGTGGGTCTCCTCGACGAAGGCGAGCGGGTGGTCGGCGAGTGGCTCTGGCAGGCCTCCGGCATCCATTACGAGGTGCGGGGCGCGCCCTTCTTCGCCTTTGACCTCTTCACGTCCGACAACCAGCGACTGCCTTGGCGCGAGACGGTGGCCCGCGTAGAGGCGGCAGGCCTACGCGTGCCGGCCTGGGAGCAGCTACCCGGACTGCGTGGCGACAATGACATCCCGGCAGTATTGCAGCGTCTCACCGCCGCGTTTACGGCCCTGCGACCGCTGGACACTGCGCACGAAGGGCTGGTGGTGCGCGTAGAGCGCAAGGCGGTGTTCGATTACATGGGCAAGTGGGTAAGACCTGATTTCGAGCCAGGGAAGTACCTGCCGGGAGTGGGCCTGGATCGCGAGGCGGAGGAGGTCTTGAATCGGGTAGTGGGGGAAGAGTAGCCAAGCCTCGCGTCGCTCACTCCACCCGCACCAGCCGCAAATCCCTCCTTCACCTCCGACCACATCCCGGCAGAAACAGAGGATCACACGCCGATCCCAAACCCATCCTCGATCTTACGCCCCTCCTTAAGCGCAAACCGGACCCAGTCCCCCACAGGACCCAGTCCCCCACGACCCAGTGCCGACGACGGACCCGCGCCGCAGGGTGGCGTTCGGTGTGAAGCAACGGCCCTGGGACCTCGCTCCTGAGTTAGTCGGTGTCCTCCTGCTGAGCGTGGTTTGCCTGGCTCCCGCCAGGTGCCGGGACCCGACGACGGGCGATGACGACGGGCTGTACTACCGTGCTGTGGACCTGGCGGGAGCCAGGCAAACACGGCCTTTGCATCGTCTCGAGTGGCTCCTCTGCGGCCTACTGGCTAACTCAGCAGCGGGTCCCCAAACCCCCTTGCTTCTTGCGGACGGACCGCAAAAAGCCCCGACCGAGCACGTTCGCTCAATCGGGGCCGGACGCTAATCCATTTTCGGGGTTCTAATTGCTGGCCGTCTCCGTGTCCTTCGCCACGGAGTCCGTCCACATGTCGCGCACGATCATCCACTGGCCATCCATCTTGGCCCAGAGCGTCATGTACTTGCCGATTTCGGCCTTGCCGTCGATCAGCTCGTCGGAGTGCCCAATCTCCATGACTGTGGTCGGATCGATCACGATCAACTCGTCCGTCTTCATGCGGAGCTTATCGCCGGGCTTCAGTTCCGCGATGGATTTCTTAACCCTGGCCTCGTAGCCTGCGCGACCATTGACGGACTCCCCGGTATACGGGAAGATCTGGGCGCGCTCCCAGTAGGCACTCGCGATTTTGGCGGCGTCACGCTCGGCGAAGCCGGCGTTAAACGTCTCCTCGAGGCGTTGGGCGATCTCCATGCGGACCAGGTTGTCGGCACTTGCCTTAAAGCTGCTGTCGATCGCGACAGCCTTGGCGTACTGCGCGGAGGCCCCCTTGAAGTCCTGCTTCTCCTGCAGGAAGTCACCGTACGAATCGTAGGGATTCGGGTGGTTTGGGTAGGCGGCGATGTAGGCCTTGAAGGACTTCTCGGCGTTGGTCATGTCACCCTTGCCCATGTAGGCGTAGCCGCTCAGGTTGAGGGCCGCCGGATGGGTCGGGTCGATCTTCAACACGCGCTGGAGCGCGGTGATGGCCTTGTCGGACTCGCCGGCGTCGGCGTAGAAGCGGCCCTCCGCTACGGAGAGATAAATGTCTTGTGGGTACTCGGCGGCGAGCTTGCCGTAAGGATCGGCCTGCGCGGCGTCGGGGCCGTTGTAAGGCACGAGGGCCAGGCGGACCATCTCCTGCTCGCCCTTGGGGAGTTTGGACGCGCCGCGCTTGACGACCGCCATGTAAGGTGCCATCGCGGGAGACTCGTTGGCGTTCTCGAGCAGGAGGCGCCAGGCCGCCGCCGAGACGAAGTCAGGGTCGGCGACGACGGCGGCTGCGAAGTGATCCTTCGAGGCCGCAATTTCGGAGTGGTAGGCAGCATCCACGCCGAGCGTGTAATGCGCCAGCGCCACCACGCTTTTGCTGGTGACGGGCAGGGTTTGAGCGCTGAGGCTCGTGCTGAATAGGCCGAAGACCATGATCAGCGGAAGGAATAAGGTCGTAAACTTCATCTGGGAACAGATTGGATGGGTGAGTGAAAAAGACGTGTTGGGTGATCCCGCCAGAAAAAGACAACCGCCTCCGGCCCGCGACCCGAAGGCAGCGCGCTGGATTTGGTCGTCTTAATCACTTCTTGGGGATCGGGAATGACGTGGGTGGGGCTACTCAGGATCGGGTCCCGCACCACTGGTTGGTACATCGTTGAGCACCCTCGTTTTGGCGAAAGCCGCCTCCACACCGAGGCTCTCGGCGAGCGTCTGTGGTGCGTCGGACTGTTTGGCCCGCTGTAGCTCGGTGCGCCGCCGCAGCAACTGAGCGTCCAGTTCCTCCTTGCTGAGGTATTCGCCCGTGATCATCTGGGCGTCAAAGGCGTAGGAGTAGTCGGTGCGGGTCGGGGCCTCGGCGGCGGCGGCGACTGCGGGAAATCGTGCCTCGGTTTGCAACTTAAAGTCGTCCTCCGTCGGGTAGTATTCGATGTCGTTGATACCCGATCGATCTGCTGCCGTACGTTGGGCGAGGAGGGCGGTGCTGGCGAATCCGCAGCAGAGGAGGGCGCCTACTAAGGCATTTGGTAAGTACTTCATAGGGATGGAATTGGTGTGATGAAAGATTGTCATTGAACTGATGCACAAGACTTTGCGCTTTCGTTGAGCCAAAGGTGGGACAGTGGAAAGGCTTGGGCTTGCGGCGACGTCGCGGTGGCTTGCGGCCAGGTCCTCAGCGACGTGTAGGCATGTCTTGGCGACGTGTGCGCACGTAGTGGTGCCCTCAGTTTACGGGCGGTAAAGGCAGTAGGCGCCTTGCGGCAAAACCTATAACACGTTGACTACCAATCACCGGCTCCGATTCACTGGGACATCTTACTTATTTTGCGCAGGAAGCCTAGCTGTGAGAAAGCAAACCGACATTCTGAACGCTGTGCCCCTTTGGCGCACCCGCATCCGACGCCAACGCTGGTTGACCACGCTTCCGAGGGGGTTTTGTATGATCGCCATGCTATTGGTTTTGGCGAAAGCCGCTGCCCAATCGCCCGGCACACTCCCCGCCCGCTTCCAGCACCTGACGCAGCGCGATGGCCTCGTGCAGACCACCGTCACGGCCATCACGCAGGACTCGATAGGATTTATGTGGTTTGGGACCTGGGACGGGCTCTACCGTTACGACGGCACCAGCCTGCGGCGCTTTGCGTCACGAGCTTTCGACTCCTTGAGCATCGCGAGTGCGTCCATTAACGACTTCGCCCTGGGCCACGAAGGACGACTGTATATCTCGACGGAGGGCAACAGCATCGAGGTATACGATGCCCGTACCGAGACCTTTATGCGCGTAGCTACCTACCTCGGCAATGCCAGTAGCACCCGGCAGGGCGTGGTCCAGAACATCGGCGATGACGCGGCGGGCAACATCTTTTACGACGATATCGACGGCAGGATCTTCGCCGTAAATACCCCTACAAAACAGGTGACTTGCCTCAATCCCGACCCGGCCGAGGCCATCGCAGGCCGCGCGAGAGCCTATGCGATGAAGGCTGACGGATCAATGTTCGTAGGCACGGGTAGTGGAGGGCTTTACGCTTTTGACGCAGACGACCAAACCTTTGTGCGCCTACTCCCAGCGCCGTCAGAGGGTAGCCGCGAGGCCAGCAGTGCGGCGATAATCCGCGGCCTTGCCACTGGGGACGGCGATCAGCTGTGGATCGCCACCGAGCGTGGACTCAAAGTCCTAGACCTCGAGACTAAGACGCTCAGGTCTGGTCCGGCCCCGCTCGATAAGCTGGTCTGCTCGGCGATCGCCGTCGGGCCGCAGCGCGAACTCTGGATCGGTACCCGGACGGGACTCTACCGATACGACCCCGAGCTCGGCCGCGTGGATGCCTACCTCAACGACCCGCTCGTAGCGTCGAGCGTCTTGTCTGGTGAGGTGCTGTCGCTCTACGTCGACCGCCAGCAGGTACTCTGGGTCGGTACGCTGCTCGGGGTAAGTCGCCTGCCGCTGGGTGGGAAGCTCATGCGCGGGCACTACGGCGACAGCTACATCCGGGACAAATCAGGCAACGATGGCGTATGGGACCTTCTCCAGACCGACAATCGCGAACTCTGGATCGTGCGCGAGAGCGGACTCGATCACTTCGCCGCGGACGGTGCCCTACTCGCTAGTTACCTCCCGCACGAAATCGGCGTCGGCGAGGCTCGCACCGCCGATGCGAACCTGATGTATATCATGGAGCCCAGCCGCGGCGCCAACTACTTTCTACAGGCCTTGGCCTTCGGGGAGGAGACTGTTCTGTTCGAGTTCGATCCGGTTGCGGCGCGCGTTGTGCGGAAGCTCGCGATGACACCGTCGAATACCATTCCTAGCGAGAGCTCCGATGTGGCGCCGCTACACGAGTTGGTCGGCTCGCCGCACTGGCTCATCATCGCGAGCACCGAGTGCCCGACGCGCTACGACGAGGCGCTGGAAAAGTTCATTACTTACTGCCCGCCAGCGGAGATCCGGAAAGAGGTCCCACCGCAAGTCGTCTCTTCCGCTTTCGTTGCCGCGAGTGGTGAGGCTTACTTCGGCATGCGTCAAAACGGCCTATTGCGCTTTGACGACCGCACGGGTACCTGGCAGCACTACGCCTACGACCACGACGATCCCCGCGGCATCTCGTCCAATCTCATCATCGACCTCGCCGAGGATAGGGAGGGCTACGTTTGGGTCGGGACCGACGGCTTTGGCCTAAGCCGCCTCGATCCGGCTACGGGTGAGTTCACGCACTACAATTCCCAAAATTCAGGGTTGCTCAACGATGTGGCCAACGCTATCCGCGTCGATGACAGGAATCGGGTTTGGGTGTCGACCAACCAAGGCATCTCGGCCATCGATCAGCGCAGCGGGAAGGTGTACAATTTCGGTCTCGAGCACGGGCTGCAAGACCTAGAGTTCAACTCCACCTCGCGCTTCACGGCCGCGGACGGAGAGCTGTTCTTCGGCGGGATCTATGGTTTCAACCGCTTCTACCCGGACAGCATGTTCTCGCTCCAGCGCACGCCACCGACGGTGATCTCGGGGGTGCTCGTGCGCGGCGAGACGATCAGCGGGGCGGAGGGCGTGGCCATCCCGTTTTTGCGAAAGCTGACCTTGGCCGCCGACCAACGAGACCTGGAGATCCAGTTCGCTGCCCTCGAGTTTGCCTTCCCGGCCACCATGCGGATCCGCTACCGCTTGGTCGGCTACGGGGACGAGTGGCAGATCGCCGACAACCGGACGAGCGCGACCTACACCAACCTACCACCAGGGGACTACCGCTTCGAGGTCCAGGCCGCCGTCGGCGCGAGCGACTTTGCTGGCGTGGGCAGTGCGTTGGACATCTACATCCAACCACCCTGGTACCGGACGTGGTGGGCCTACCTCGCCTATGCATTGTTCGTGGCGGGTGCTGCGTATGTCGCATACGGCTTTCGCCAAAACCGCGCCCGCGAGCGCCGCCGCGAACGCCGCCAGCGCGCCGAGGCCGAGCAGCTCCGCGAGTTGGACCGCGTGAAGACCAACTTTTTCACCAACGTGAGCCACGAGTTCCGCACGCCGTTGACGCTGATCAGCGGTCCGCTCGACGACCTCTTGCGCGCCGACGGACTCTCGAAGCTCCCGCCGCAACACCGCCAGAACCTTTCCCTCGCCCGCGAGAACGCCGGTCGGTTGAATGAACTCGTCGAGGAGTTGCTCGACATCTCGCAGCTGGAGGCCGGTCAGTTGCAGTCCCGGCCGAGCGCCATCGCGGTCGAGCCTTTTCTGGAGTTGATGCTTCATGAATTTAGGCAGCTCGCCGCGCGCAAGGGGGTGCGCCTGCGGGTGGAGGGGATCGATGAGGATTTGCCGACGGTCACCGCTGATCCGCAGCATCTACAGCGGATTTTGGGGAATCTGATCAGCAACGGGATCAAGTTCACGCCGAGTGGCGGGCAGGTGGTGCTGGAGGTGCGCTTGGGTGGCGTTGGGGTCGCTCCAGCGAGTGCCACCCCACATAGCGGCTCCTCTGTGGCCCACTCGCTGGAGCGACCCGAACGGGCCACCGGTGGCGTTCGGGTCGCTCCAGCGAGTGCCACCCCGCACGGCGGCTCCTCTGTGGCCCACTCGCTGGAGCGACCCGAACGGGCCGACGCGGCCACCGTCCACTTCTCCGTCCGGGACACCGGCCGCGGCATCCCTGCTGCCGACCTCCCGAGTGTCTTCGATCGCTTTTTCCGCGTCGACGAGTCCGGGGCCACACGTACGATCGGCACGGGCATCGGTCTCTCGCTGGCTCGCGAACTCGCCCGGCTAGAGCACGGCGACCTTTCGGTAGTGAGCACGGAGGGCAGCGGTAGCCGCTTCACGCTATCGCTACCGATACAGCGCCCCGCCGACGAGGTCCTAGAAAGTACCCCGAAGCTCGATGCGCTGATGCGGGATGGCGTGCCCTCACCGGTAGCGGAAGCTCGGCAAGGCCCGGCAGCTACTGAAGCGCTCACGAGCACGACTGCCTCCATGATGCGCGCGGCTGCAGTTTTGGCGAAAGCCCCCGTCCGGCTCCCCGATGCCGACGACGAGCGCCCCAGCGTCCTCGTCGTCGAGGACCACGCCAGCATCCGGGCGTACGTAGCGCAGCAGCTCGGCGACCGCTACCGCATCCTCGAGGCCGCCGATGGTGCCGAGGGTATCCGTCTCGCCGAGCAATTCTTGCCGGACCTGATCGTCTCGGATGTCATGATGCCGATCACCGACGGGCTCGAACTCTGCGATACGCTCAAGGCCTCCGTACACACCTCCTTTATCCCTATTGTGCTGCTTACGGCCCGCAGCGCGCAGCATCAGCGTCTCGAGGGCCTGCGTCACCAGTCCGACGCTTACCTCACGAAGCCTTTTGATGCCGAGGAATTAGCCCTCGTGGTCGACAAGCTCATCCAAGAGCGGCGGCGCTGGCGAGAGCGCTTTGCGGGGAGTGGCGTGGGCGCAAGGACCTCGACTGCGGGTGCCGTCGTAATCTCGCCTGCCGAGGAGGGCTCGGCCTCGGCGAGCACCCCGCTACAGCCGGTCAAGTCCCGGCTTGCCGCAGATGAGTTGGCCTTCCTCGCCGAGGTCGACGCCGCGCTTCACGAGTGCCACGGGGACGAGACCTGGACGGTGGAAGGTTTTGCCGCAAGGCTACACATCAGTCGTAGTCATCTGCATCGCCAACTCGTCGATTTGCTCGGGAAGCCGCCATCGCAGTTGCTGCGCGAGTATCGACTACAGCGAGCGACCGGGCTACTAAGGGAAGGCGAGGGCAACGTGAGCGAGGTGGCGTATGCGGTGGGCTTCAAGAGCGTGGCGCACTTTTCGAATGCGTTTACGGAGCTGTATGGGGTGAGGCCTTCGGGATGGGGGGCGGCGTCGGCGTCATGAAAAACATTGGTTTTCACGACACGCCGCCTATATCCGCGCCTTCATCCGCGCGTACTCCGCCTGATTGGTCTCGCGGCCACTACAGCCTCGCTCCTTCGCCTGCTGCTGGATGTTCTGCACGCGATTGCCGGGGTTCGGGTGGGTGCTGAGGAAGGCTGGCGGACGACCGCCCTGGTCGCCCTGCTCGAGTTTGATGAAGAAGTCCGCCGCGCCGTCGGCCTCGTAGCCGGTCGGGCAGAGGTACACCACCGAGTAGGTGTCGGCCTCGGTCTCGGCGTCGCGCCCAAACTTCAATCCCGCGAGGCCAGCCGCTACCTGTCCGAGCTGTGCACCGGCCCCCTGTCCTCCAGTTGCAATTGCGACCAGCGCCGAGAAGCCATACTGCTTCGTCATGGCTTTGGTGGAGTGCCGCTGGTCGGCGTGTGCAATCTCGTGCCCCATCACGCCCGCCAGTTGCTCCTCGGAGTCGAGGTACTTGATGAGGCCCGTGTACACGTAGATGTAGCCGCCGGGCGTACAGAAGGCATTGAGCGTTTTGTCGTCCTTGATGATGCGCACCTCCCAGGCGAAGTCGTTTTTATGCTCCACCTTCCCGGAGTTCAGAATTTTGGTCGTGATCCCCCGGATGTAGCGGTAGACCTCCTCGTTGCCGCGCTCGGGCAATACGGGATATTCGGCTGGGTTAGAGAGGATTTCCTGGTTGACCTGTGCGCCGAGTTGTCGATCTTGGTCTAAGCTAAAGACATTGATCTTGCTGCAGTTGAGGCCGGTGACGGCGAGGGCGAGGAGGGCCAAAAAAGTGGTCTTGCGCACGGGTATCTGGTTGGTGTAGGAATTGCAAACGAGGTAACGCACCACCGTCGTCATAGGTGCGCGGTTAAAGCCAGGTTAAGACCCCCTAACACAGGCAGGGTACGCCTTTCGGCAAAACGCCTTACCTTCAGGGAGTTACGGTAAGTTTTGGCGAAAGCCGCCGCAACGTGTACCTATGCCCCACTGCAATAAAACGCCGCGAAACACGGTACTTAGCAGCGACTTACGACCTACACCATGAAGAAATTATCCTCCTTGCTCCTCGCCGCCGTCGCGGTCCTCCTTCTCAGCGCCTCTGCCCAGGCCCAGCGCATTGCCGTGGTCGACATCACGGCCGTGCTCGAGAGTCTCGAACTTTATAAGCAGTCTCAGGTCGAACTCGACCGCGTCGCCGAGGCCTGGCGCCAGGAGATCGCCGGGGAGTACGACAAGATCAAGGGTATGTACAACCGCTACCAGGCTGAGCAAGTCCTGTTGAGCGACGACGCCCGCCGCGAGCGCGAGGAGTCCATTGTCGAGGCCGAGACCCGCGTCCGCGAGATGCAGAAAAACCGCTTTGGGCCCGAGGGCGAGCTCTTCGAGCGCCGTGCCGAACTCGTACAGCCGATCCAGGACAAGGTCTACGCCGCGATGACGAAATACGCCGAGGCCCGCGGCTACGATCTCATCTTCGACAAGGGCTCTAGTGCGGGCCTCCTCTTTTCGAAGTCGTCTTTCGACAAAACCGACGAACTCAAGGCGGCCGTCGCGGCGGAGAAGTAGCGGATTATTTGGTGATTTGGTTAGGGGGTTGTTTGGTGGCCGGGGGACATCGTATCAGCGGCAGCGAACCAAACCACCTCCCAACCAAACAACCAAACAGAAACCCAAAGCTTCGTTAACCCCCCGCCCCGCACCCACAACACTTTTAACTTTGTCCCCGCAGCCGACAGGCCGCACCCCGAACCTCTCAAACGTTACGACACTATGCGCAATCTCTTTCTCGTCGCCCTGCTCTTTGTCGCGGGCGCTTTCACCGCCCAGGCCCAGAAATTCGGCTATGTCAACTCCGAGTCGCTGCTCGCCGGGATGGATGACATGAAGGCCGCTGAGTCCGACCTCGTCGGCTACCGCGACCAGCAGCAGAAGCTCTTCCAAACTAAGGTAGAAGCCTTCCAGGCGGAGTACGCTGAACTTCAGCGCAAGAATGAAGCCGGCGAGATGACCCCGAAGCAACTCCAAGAAGCCCAGGTGCGCCTGCAGACCAAGCAGGAAGAACTCGGCGGCGAGGAGCAGAAGATCTCGGAGGCCCTCCAGAAGCGTCGCCAGGAGAAGATCCAGCCGATCTTCGACAAGGTTAACCAGGCCATCGAGGCCGTCGCTAAAGAGGACCAACTCACCTACGTTTTCGACGGCTCTACGGGGGGCGTCATCCTCTACGCTGACGAAAGCTCCGACATCACGACCAAGGTCAAGGCCAAGTTGGCCTCGATGTAAGCTTTGGCTTACCGGATTACACTATCCAACTCTACAAAGCGGCGCAGTCCATCGAAAGATGGGCTGCGCTTTTTTTATTGGTGGCGCGAGGGCGGCTTCCGTGTTCCGCACGGGCTTTCAGTATGTCATTTATTGGTGGCACGAGGGCGGCTTCCGTGCTCCGCACGGGCTTTCAGTATGCCATTTATTGGTGGCACGAGGGCGGCTTCCGTGCTCCGCACGGGCTTTCAGCATGTCATTTATTGGTGGCACGAGGGCGGCTTCCGTGCTCCGCACGGGCTTTCAGTATGTCATTTATTGGTGGCGCGAGGGCGGCTTCCGTGCTCCGCACGGGCCCTCAGCATGTCGCGAACCAAAAGATATTGGAGTAGCTTACAAAGCTACCGCTGCAAAGGTCGGGGGCCCGTGCGGAGCACGAAAGCCGCCCCCGCTGCAAAGGTCGGGGGGCCGTGCGGAGCACGGAAGCCGCCCCCGCTGCAAAGGTCGGGGGTCGTGCGGAGCACGGAAGCCGCCCCCGCTGCAAAGGTCGGGGGCCCGTGCGGAGCACGGAAGCCGCCCCCGCTGCAAAGGTCGGGGGGCCGTGCGGAGCACGGAAGCCGCCCCCGCTACAAAGGTTGGGGGCCCGTGCGGAGCACGGAAGCCGCCCTCGCCCTAGCTCATCCGGTGCACGTCCGCCACCAGCAGCGTCTCTTGCTTGTAGGGCAGCGGCTCGCCGATGGCGAGGACGTCGATCACCATGCGGTCTTCGAGGTCGTCGTCGTAGACGTTGGCCCAGCGGATGCCCTCGAGGTGGAAGGGGTCGCCCGAAAAGCGCTCGGTAACGGCGACAATCTCCTCCATGGTGACCTCGAGACCTGGTTCGGAGGAGGTACAAATCTGGAGCATCCACTTGTGACTCACGGCATTCCAGAAGAGGGGCTCGGCGGCGGAGGATTCGAGAAGGTCGGCAGCGAGCTCGGCGCGGTTGGTGCCGGAAGCGGAGACCTGGAAGCTCCACAGGGTAGCGCCGCCGGACCAAAACTCTTCGAAGTCGGAGTCGACGAACTTGACCATGCCCTGGTGCTGCACCATGCGGACGAGGCGCCAGAAGATGGTGCGAAGTGAAGGTAGGTACCCTTTGCGAATACCCTCTTCGTGGACCTGATGGGGGTGGATGACCTCGTAGGGCAACACCGGGATCCAGGCGTCGAACTGTTCGCGGATGGCGAAGATGCCGCTGGGCGGAGTGCGCAGATCAAAAGCGTTGGGGACCAACACGAGAGCGATACGCTTGAGGATGTTGGGCCGTGCCGAGATGGTCGATGCCAACATGGCGACCTCTACGCGGGGATCGTCCAGGTCGATGATCGTAAACTCGATACCGGGCAATGCGTGTGCCGGACGCGGGGGCCGCTCCAGCGAGAGCTGGTGCGCGAGCATACGACCGCGATGGCCCAGCCCACGCAAGGTGAAAAGCGTATTCATAGTGGTTTCTATAGTGCGATCCTTCGGCCGAAACCGAAGGTGTGCTACGCGTGCTAACGCAGCATTTGCGAAGTTGCTCGCTTTTCACATAAAATTCAATAGATATGGGTAAAATGTTAGTAAATGCGAGACTTGATCAACAAATTGTTTTAAGATTCTTAATACAAACAATTTGGTAGTAGGCGCTTTCATTGCTTCATGAGTACGAACCTGCCCGACACGTCTATCTTTCGACACTTCGCGAAACTCAATGCCGTGCCGAGACCCTCGAAGCACGAGGAGCGCGTCATTGAATTCATGGTGCGTTTTGGCGAAAGCCTCCATCTTCCGACCGAGCGCGACGCCGTGGGGAATGTGTTGATCCGCAAGCCCGCCAGTCCCGGTCGAGAAGGTCGGCCGACGGTGGCGCTGCAATCCCACCTCGATATGGTGCACCAGCAGAACGCTGGAACGGGCTTCGACTTCGCGACCGAAGGTATCCAGATGCGGCGGGAGGGGGATTGGGTGCAGGCCGAGGGGACTACGCTCGGGGCCGACAACGGCATTGGCGTAGCGACGATGATGAGCGTTTTGGCGGCAGCCGACCTAGCGCACGGCCCGCTCGAGTGCCTCTTTACAGTCGATGAGGAAACCGGGATGACGGGTGCCAAAGGATTGCAGCCAGGCTGGCTCAAGGCGAAGTACCTCCTCAACCTCGATACCGAAGACGACGACGAACTGACGATCGGCTGCGCGGGCGGCGTCGATGTGACGGCACGGGGGAAGTACGTGGTCGAGTCGTCCGATAAGCGGCTGTCGGGCTTGCGGGTCACTGTGAAGGGGCTGAGCGGTGGGCACTCCGGTATGGATATCCATAAGGGCCTCGGCAACGCCAATCAGCTCTTAGTGCGCCTATTGCTAGCCGGGGAAGCGGCCGGCCTGCGACTGGCGAGTTTTGAGGGCGGGAGTCTCCGCAATGCTCTGGCCAGGGAAGCATGCGCGGTGATTAGCGTGACGGACGAGGCGCATTTTCGAAAGTTGACGGCTTTCGCCAAAACCAGCATCACCGCCGAGTACGCCGGAACGGACCCGAACCTAGAGATCCTCATCGAAGCGATCGACGTGCCGGAGCATGTCCTCCCTGAGGAGTTCCAACGGCGACTCCTCCGTACTCTGCAGGCTACGCCCCATGGCATCTGGCGCATGAGCCCGACGGTGCCGAATCTCGTCCAAACGAGCAATAACCTAGCCCGCGTCTGCATCGCCGACGGCAGCTACGAAGTGTTGTGCCTCACGCGCAGCGCCGTCGACTCCGAGCGCGACGCGGAGGCTGCAGCGATCATGGGTCTCTACGAGATGATTGGTGCCGACGTGAGTACGAGCGGCGACTACCCTGGGTGGGCACCGCGGGCACAGTCGGGCCTACTCGACAAGATGCGTGATCTGTACACCGAGCGTTTTGGCGAAAGCCCCAACGTCAACGTCGTGCACGCGGGCCTGGAATGTGGCATCATCGGGGCAGTCTATCCCAAGATGGAGATGGTCAGCTTCGGGCCCAACATCCGTGGTGCACACAGTCCCGACGAGCGGGTGCAGGTTAGTAGCGTCGATCGATTCTGGGGATACCTACAGGCTGTGCTCGCGGCCTTGTAGTCGCACTGTAAGTAAGCTAGGGGCACCCCTGTAGAGACCTAGCGAGGTCGTTGAACCGACCTCCGCCCCCCGAGGGTTTACTTGCCGAGCAATAAACGCTAGCCCTCTCGCGGTTCAACAGCCCCAAAGCCCCAAAGCCCCAAAGCCCCAGCCCCAAAGCCCCTTCCTGCACCCGTCACCCACAGCAACGCCGCAGGCCAACGCCGCCTTCAGGCCATAGCCGCCACAGGCCAAAGCCGCCTTCAGGCCATCGCCGCCACAGGCCATAGCCGCCTTCAGGCCAACCAACAACAATGACCCCCACCACCCTCGCCGCCCTCGAACAGGCCCTCGCCGCCTCCCCCGACAACCACCTCCTCCGCCAGCAAATCGCCGAAGGACACTTGTTTCTCGGTCACTTCGACCAGGCCCGCGACCATGCCACCTACCTTCTCAAAGCCGCCCCCACCGACGCGGCCAAGCTCGTTTTGGCGGAAGCCTACCTCGGCCTCGACAAGCCCGCCGCCGGCGTCTTCGTCACCGAGGAGCTGCTGCCCGGGATGCACCTCGACGACGAGCACCTCGACAAACTCCGCTCCCTGCACCTGCGCCTGCTTATGGCCGACAACCGCATGGCCGAGGCCCAACAAGCCTTCGCGCGATTCTCCGAACGCGACCCGAAGTGGCGCGCACCCGAGCTGGAGTCGAAACTCAAAGTGCGTCACCAAACCCAGCGCCCCGGCTTCGACGAGGACGAGGACGACGAAGACCTCTTCTTCGAGCGCCCGACCGTCAAGTTCGAGCAGGTTGGAGGGATGGACGGCGTCAAGGACGAGATCCGCATGAAGATCATCGCGCCGCTGGCCAATCCTGAGCTGTTCCGGAAATACGGCAAGAAGGCGGGCGGGGGCATTTTGCTTTACGGCCCGCCGGGCTGCGGGAAGACCTTTCTGGCGCGCGCCACGGCTGGCGAGATCGACGCACGCTTTATGTCGATTGACCTCGACGATATTCTCTCGATGTGGCTCGGGCAGTCGGAGGATAACCTGGCGTCAAGATTTCGGGCCGCGCGGCGCCATCAGCCCACCGTGATGTTCGTCGACGAGATCGACGCGCTGGCAGGCAAACGCCGCGAGGGTATCGGTGGCCAGGGCCTCAACACCACCATCAATACCTTCCTGCGCGAACTCGACGGCATCGACGACGACAACGAGGGTTTGCTCGTGCTCGGGGCCACCAACCTGCCCTGGCACCTCGACACGGCCTTCCTGCGGCCGGGGCGCTTTGATCGCGTCATCTTCGTACCGCCACCGGACGAGGACGCCCGGGCTGCAATCCTGCGTCTTCACCTAGCCGACAAACCGACCGACGACATCCGCTTCGACAAGGTGGCCGCGGTGACGCAGCAGTTCTCGGGGGCCGACCTCACCGCCGTCATCGACCGCGCCGTAGAGGTCAAGCTCCTAGCCGCCATGAAGTCCGGCAACATCGAGCCGATCGCCACCAAGGACCTCCTCGCCGCCGCCAAGCTCACGCGTCCGAGCGTAACGGACTGGCTGAACACCGCGCGCAACTACGTGCTCTACTCGAACGCTTCCGGGATGTACGACGACGTCAAAGCCTACCTCAAACTGTGACCAATCCTTACCAACGCCTCGGCCTCATCCAGGACCTCATCTCCTCCGAGAAGTACGACGCCGCCCGCCAGCGCCTGGACCAACTCGCCGCCGAGATCCCCGACGAGCCGCACGTGTACGTGCTGCGCTGTGTGATGAGCTTGCGCCAAAACGAGTATGCCCAGGCGGAGCAGTTTGCGCGCATCGCCTTGGAACTGGACGCCCAGAGCACCGTTGCGCGCAGCCTCCTGGCCTCGAGCTCTCAACGCACAAAAACGTTTTAAGGAAGCCCTCACCGTCATCGACGAGGCCATCGCCCTCGACCCGACCGCCGCCACCGAGTACGCCATCAAGGCGCAGGCGCTTGGTGCGGCTAGACCGTTTTGCGGAAGCGGAACAAACCGCCCGCGCAGGCCTCTCCTTCGACCCCGACAACGAGGATTGCCGCAACGTGCTCGCGCTGTCGCTCAACCTTCAAGGTCGCCGCGAGCAGGCCGGTGTCGCCGTCAACGACCTTCTCGAACTCAACCCTGTCAATCCGTACGCCCACGTCAACGCTGGCTACTTGGCGCTGCATCAAGGCAAGATCGACAAGGCCCGCGATCACTTCGTGGAGGCGCTGCGTATCGAGCCGCGCAACACCAATGCCCAGGGGGGGCTCGCCGAGACCATCAAGGCCACCAACCCGCCCTATCGCTGGCTGATCGCCTGGGGCGTCTGGATGAACGACATCGGCGCGAAGTACCGCTGGGGCCTTATCCTCGGGCTGCTGTTGGTCGTCAATCTCGTGCCTGCGCTGGTGCCCTTCTATCTCGCGCTGTTGCTCTGGAACTGGCTCACCTCTCCCATCTCGACAGCTTACCTGCTCTTGCACAAGACCGGCCGCTACCTCGTCCCAGTCGAGGATCGCCCGTATGCCATTGCCATCCTCGTCTGCCTGGTTGCCGCCGTAGCCCTGGGCATCACCGGACTCGTTACCGCCAATCCGCTCTGGTACCTCGTGGCCGCCTCCGCTGCCCTCGCCACCATCATGCTGCAACAGATCATCTCGCAGGAGCATGATCGCAGAGCGTTGATGGTCAATGGCCTCACCCTCGCTGCCATTGCTGTTCTAGCCGGCATTTATGCGGTGGCTGCCCTGTCCGGCACCGAGCCCATCGTAGACGTGACGGGCCTCATCGTTATCGCAGTGGCCTACTCATGGATCGGGCCGCGGATAGGTCAGAGCGCGTAGTGGACGCTATCTCCCTTGCGCCGCTTGTCGCGCAGCGCATCTTCCTCAAGCTGGCCTACGTCGGCACACACTATCACGGCTGGCAGACCCAGACCGCTAAGCTGCCCACTGTCCAGCAAACCCTAGAGGCTGCGCTGGCGAAGATGCTCGGCTACGCGGTCAATGTGCACGGTTGCGGACGGACGGACACGGGGGTGCACGCCAGCAGCTACTACGCGCACTTCGACCTGCTGGCACCCTTGGTCTTCGACCCCGTCCAGCGTCTTTATCGCATTCTCCCACCCGATATCGCAGTGTACGAGTGGATACCTGTTTTAGCGACAGCCAATGCCCAGCGCTCGGCTACTTTCCGGCGCTACGAGTATTTAGTGAGCTTGCGCCAAAACCCGTTTCAGCATTCTTTTCGGGCGCAGCTCGTCGGGGTGGACTTGGACATAGACGCGATGCAGGCCACCGTGAAGCTGTACCGCGAGGCCACCGACTTTAGGGCCTTCTGCAGACGTCCCGAGCAGTACCCGAGCACGGTCTGCCGGATCGACGAGTGCACATTGAGCGTCGAGGAGGACGGCGGGCTGTTGCGCTTTACAATCCAGGGCAATCGCTTCCTGCACAACATGGTGCGGCTCTTGATGCAGCGGATGCTAGACGTGGGGCAAGGGAAGCTGAGCGTCGGTGACGTGGCACAGGCGCTTGGTTCGGGGCTTTCGCCAAAACGTTTGCGGGCAGCACCAGCGCAGGGCCTGAGTTTGGTGGGGGTAGGGTATGCGTTTCTCAAGGGCGGGCAAGTAGGGTAGGGCGACTGGCCTATTCTTACACTGTCGCAGCTTTAGAGCACGCAAAAGCCTTCGATGCGGGTAAGGAGTTCGCGTGTGTGATGGCCTGATCGTACGGAGTTAAATGCCAGACAGTTGACCGTGCCCCGCTGGGCTGGCTTTACATAATATTCCGATAAAGCGACTGCTCTTTACAGCATTTACATTTTGAGAACAGGGCATACAGCGATGATTGGCCAGTACCCTCGCTTTGATGCTGGAGGGATAGGATAGCCATGTGTTACCTTGCTCGAGCAGGCGTGAACCCTTAGCAAAGTTGAGCGCGCTTCGGAAAGCGTGAACCTTACTCCCCGCCTGTCTCCCAGTCCTCCACAAACTTCCGCGCCTCCTTCGGCCCCCAACTCCCCGCCGGGTACGTACACATATCGTGAGCGCGGTCTAAGACCGGATCGTAGAGCCGCCACGAGGCCTCCACTTCGTCTGCGCCGACGAAGAGCGTCTGATCACCTTCCATCACGTCGAAGAGCAGCGCCGTGTAGGCGTCAGGGAGCTTACCGAAGACCTCGTCGTAGCTGAAGTTGAGTTGCTGGCGCTGGAGGATCATGCCCTGGCCGGGCTTCTTGATGTTGAAGTCCATCTCGACCGACTGCTCCGGAGCGATCTTGATGCGGAGGATATCCTCGGGGAGGTAGCTACCCGTCTCGACGTTGCCGTCGGCACCGCCCTCGAAGATGGACACGGGGGCTCCGCGGAAGATGATGGCGATTTCGGTGAGCTTTTTGGGGAAGCGCTTGCCGGTCCGCAACAAGAAGGGCACACCCTGCCAGCGCCAGTTGTCGACGAAGATGCGGGCCGCCACGTAAGTCGGGGTCGTTGAATCGGCCGGGACGCCCTCTTCCTCGAGGTAACCGGCGAGCTTGCCGTCCTCCGAGCGGCCGTACTGCCCGAAGACGAGATCGCCCTCCTCAAAGTGCTTGACGGCCTTGAGGACCTTGAGCTTCTCGGCGCGGATGTCGTCGGCCTTGAAGCGCGCGGGTACCTCCATACAAACCACCGTGAGCAGCTGCGTGAGGTGGTTCTGCATCATGTCGCGCAGGGCGCCCGACTGGTCGTAGTAGCCGGCGCGGTCTTCGACCCCGAGGCTCTCGGCCACGGTGATCTCGATGCGCTTGATGCGGTCGCGGTTCCAGAGCGACTCGAACATAGCGTTCGCGAAGCGGAAGGCGATCAGGTTCTGGACCGTCTCCTTGCCGAGGTAGTGGTCGATGCGATACACCTGCTCCTCGCGGAAGTGCTCGTGGATGAGGTTGTTGAGCTCCTGGGCCGTCTTGAGGTTGGTCCCGAAGGGCTTCTCGATCACGAGCCGCGTGTAGCCCTCGCCGTCGTTGGCGCCAAACTTACCGAGTCCCCGAATCGCCTTCGGGAAGACTTGCGGCGGGAGGCTGAGGTAGTAGACCGCATTCCCGCCGAGGCCGTGCTTCTTGTCGATGGCCTGGACGCGCTGCACGAGCTTTTCGTAGGGGTCGGCGTCCTGCGTGAGGCTTTGGAAATGGAGCTTGCCCTTGAGCCATTTCTTCGCGGCGGCGGGCTTGATCTTGTCGCCGAACTCCACGAGGGATTCGGCGACGAGTTTGGCGAAGTCCGCATCCGAGAGCTGCGAGCGCGACGTCCCGAGAATGGCGAAGTCGGGGGCGTCTTCCTGCTGCGAAATCTCGTAGAGGGACGGGAGGAGCTTGCGGCGGTTGAGATCGCCGGTGGCTCCGAAGATGATGAAGAGGTGGGGGGACGGAGACATATCTTAGTTTATGGAACGCAATAGACGCAAAGTCGCGCAACAGGATCGCAAAGAGCAGGGTGCGTCTTGACTAGAGGTCATTGACGACGCGATGAAAGTTGTCCTTGAGCATTGTGCCCTTGAAGTTGATAAGTATTCCAAGATGGAAATTACCTAGGCGGAGGTAAGTCAGCAGCTGAGCCTTTTGAGACTCGTGTTCGAACTCAGTGGACTTTAGCTCTATTACCAGTTCGCCTTCGACGAGTAGATCCATGTAATACGCGTTAGCAACTTCCAGTCCCTTATAACTGATGCTCAGCGGAGCTTGCGCTATGCATCGGACATCCCGCAGGGCAAGCTCATGAATCAAGCACTTCTCGTAAGCTTTCTCCAGCAGCCCTGGGCCAAGAATTTTGTGCACTTCGAGGGCAGCGAAATACACTTGTCTGGCCAGCCCATTGAGCCGCTCTTTGCGTTCCTGTTGCGCTTCCATTGCGTCTATCGCGTTCTATTCGGTTTACCCCTCCACCACGCCCCTCGCCACGTGATCCGAGTGCGGGGCATCCGTCACCACCATCACGCCTTCCTTATTCTTGTAAGCGTGCCCACCGAACTGATTCCGCAGCGCACTCAGCAACTTATAAGCAAAGCTGTCCTCGGTCCTCGACTGGAAGCGCTCCTGGAGGCTGGCCGTGATCACCGGCAAGCGGCACGCGCTGGTCGATCGACTCGCGTACCGTCATGCGGCCCATGCCGGAGTCGGGCACGTAGGCGGCCATCTCGCTGAGCTCTGGTGAGTCGGACAGGGCATTGGCGGCGAGGTCGAGGAGCCAACTGCGCACCACCGATCCGTGCTGCCAGGTCGTGGCGATCTTGTGCATATCGAGCCCGAACTCAGTCTTCGACTTCATCAGCGCGAAGCCCTCGGCGTAGGCCTGCATGAGGCCGTACTCGATGCCGTTGTGGACCATCTTGACGAAGTGACCCGAGCCGCTCGGACCCCATGTAGTTCCAGCCTTTGTCCTTGGCCGGGGCGAGGGTCTCGAAGGCGGGGCGGATGCGCTCGACAGTGGCCTCCTTGCCGCCAATCATCATGGCGTAGCCCTCGGTGAGGCCCCAGACCCCGCCGGAGGTCCCGACGTCGATGTAGTCGATGCCGTCCGCGGCGAGGAGTTCGGCGCGGGCCATGGACTCGCGGTAGTCGGAGTTGCCGCCTTCGACGAGGGCATCGCCTTTCGCGAGGTGACCTTTCACGGCGCCGATCGTGGAGTCGACCGGTCCGCCGGCCGGGACCATGATCCAGATCGTGCGGGGGGTAGGGAGTTTTTCGATGAGGTTCTCGAGGGAGGTCGAGGTGTGGGCGCCTTCTTCGCCGAGTTCCTTGATGGCTTCCGGGTCGAGGTCGAAGACGGTGACTTCGTGGCCGCCGCGCATAAGGCGGCGTGCAATGTTGGCTCCCATTTTTCCGAGACCGATAACTCCAATGTGCATGATGTGGGGGTTTTGGCGAAAGCCGTCAAAATTGGCGACTTCGCTGCAAGCAACGACAGATTGAGCTTATTTGGTCAGGACTTTCGTCAAAACGTATTGGCGTGGGGGGAGGCGAGGTGTGGGGGCTGCTGAGCGTTGAGGCTTTTACCACGGAGGCGCCGAGGGCCACGGAGTGACACGGAGGTTGAATCGCTACGTGCCTCGGATGCACGGAGGCGACGCGCGCACCTTACGCGGCAGCGCCTTCAACACTTCACTCTTCACTTAGCGGATTTGCGCGATCCTTATCGCTTTCAAATCAGCCGGGACGCGCCGACGGGCTTCGGGGCGGGGCTGAGGCGGAGCTCGGGAGTAGGTCTGGGGATACGGGCCAGCTCATTACAGTGAGCGGTAGCCTTTCGGCAAAACAGCCCACAGTTCGCCCAATGCTGCGTGTAAACCTTGATCGGCCAGCCATTCTGGACTGAATAGCGGTCTGCAGTAACGCTGGAGTGGCGGTAAGACGATTGCCCGACCATCGGCGTGCGCCTTGCGGCAAAACGGAAGGACCGCGACCAACTCACCCGCCTCGTATACCCCGGCGTACGCCAGCTGCTCCTGGCGAGCTGGTGAGACGAGCGCTTCGAGCAAGCCGAAGAGAAACAGCGGCAGCGCTTCAAGCTTACCGTCCCGTACGCCGGTATCCTCAGTGGGGCATCGGGTAATACGAGCCCGAGGCCCCCTGTTGCACTTAATTCCTGAAAAGTGAGGGTGGGCCCACCACATCACCGAAGGCCATCGCATGCATTAGTCACCGTTGGCCCCTTGCCTGCGAAAGCAAGCCTATCTCCGAACCGATCCATTCCACAAACCCGACTAGACGAAAGTCCGATAAGTAGGGGGCCGAACCGCTATTCACTTCGACGCTACACATCGAGCTTGCGCTGGTACAGCGTGATTATTTTACAGTGGTTGAGGTTTTGACTTGAGTCGTAAATTTTACGTCTGAGTCTTGCCAACACTCTTTCCACCTCGATTGTCCTGATGCTCCGCCGCTCTACCGAACTGATGCTTCAGACCCGTGGATCGGGCGCGTATTTCCTCGTAGCCATCCGGCTTTAACGTCGGACCTTGTCGCGCTCACAAAGCCGACCTACCTGCCTAACGCTCCCGTGTCCGACTTCCTCAGCACCCTCTTCCACTACCTTCAAGTCCACCCCGTACGCTCGGCGGCAATCGCGAGTCTGCTGGCCGTTGCGGTGCTAGGTGGCGGGGCCTACCTGCGGTACCGACGCGAACAGGCGGGCAGCAGACCTAAGCGACGTCGGCCTGCAGCAAAACGAAAGACCAAGCCAACGGCCCGTACGAAGAAGGGCGCTAGGAAAGGCCGGGCGCTCAGCGCCGAGGCCATCCGCGAGCGCTACCTCCGCCCGGCCCTCACCCTGGCCGGTGTGCTAAGTCTGGCCGCCATTGGTGCGGCGCTCGCTTATCGCGGCTATACAGATGTACTTATCCCCGAAACGCTGTTTCCGAGTGAGTACGAGCCCGACCAAACCTTCGGGATCGACGTGTCGCACTACCAGGCGAAGATCAATTGGGACGCCGTGGCCGAGTCGAATCACCCGATCAAGTTCGTTTTCGTTCGGGCCACGATGGGCGTCGACGGGCAGGACGAGCGCTTCGAAGACAACTGGGAGGAAAGTCGCGAGCATGGCTTTGTGCGAGGGGCGTACCATTACTACCGCCCGGCGGAGGACGCCGAGACGCAGTTCATCAACTTCGCCAATGTCGTCGACCTGGAGGAGGGCGACCTGTACCCGGTGTTGGACATCGAGGAGAATAGCCGACAGGGCAACGAGTATTTACGGGCGGAACTTCGGCGCTGGTTGGAACTGGCCGAGGCGCACTATGGCGTGACACCGATTATCTATACCGGCTACAACTTCTACTACACCAATCTCGACGGCTACTTTAACGAGTACCCGCTCTGGGTGGCGCACTACTCGGACATTCCAGACACGACGCAACTGGCCTGGCGCTTTCACCAGTTTACCGACAAGGTGCGCGTGAAGGGAATCCTGAGTCGCGTCGACGGCAACAACTTCCGGGGGACGCTGAGTGACTTGGATGCCCTGCGGGTGCGGTAAGCGCGGGCGGCCGCACTACTACCTCACGGGCCCAGCACTTCGAACACCTCTTCAGGGCGAACTCCGTCCGCGGGTCACGAAACTCATGGTGTCGCCCGCCAGCCGCAGGTCTCCGGTCATATCGCTAGACATTTTGAGATTCGACACAGAGGCACCGAGGTACGGAGCGACACGGAGGCTCGATTGTGAAGCAATCGGAGGCACAGCGCTAAACGTCCCGACCGACGGCTGCACTGAAATGTCTAGCGGTATGGTCTCCATTATATATGCTATCGTCGCTGAGGTGGACGACGCGGCGTACGACACCATTGTCCAAGGTAAGCGTGTCCCCGGCGTAGGTGAAGAAGGGGGCTTGCGCCAAAACTCGTGACGACGTGCTTAGGGCAAGCGCAAAAGTTGGCAAGTAGGACTTCATTCCGTAACGCAATATTTTACTTTCGTCAAAACTAAGGACTCCTGGGCACTGCCTCACCGTGACTCATCCAGTCGACACCTTGTTGCCGCCGGAGCTGAGTTACCGCCAAAGCCGACGGGCTTACCTTAGGCCCTACTCCCCGCCAAGTGCGTATTTCTAGCGCGTCATCGTACACTCCCCGACCATGCCCCCGACCGACCGCCGCGATTTCCTCAAGACCACCCTCGCGTTCGCGGCGCTCGCTCCGGGCACGGTCGTGGCCACCGCCGCTGGCCTCGGCCAGGCGACGCCACCGGCCAACGTGGAGCACCACGGGCGCCTGGGGGGATCCAGCGCCGACGGCTCACCCCACACCGGGCTCCTCTTCTCGCAGGTCGGCTACCCCACGGGGACGCCCGTGCGCGTGGTCGTACGGGCGCCCGCTCGCGACAGCCTCGCGGCTGGGGCCACGTGTACGCTCACGCCGATGGCCATGGGAGACGCCCCGGACGCGAGCGCAACCACCCACCGCGCAACGCTCATGCCCTTCGGCGAGCGCTGGGCGTCGCACTGGTGGACGGCCGACTTTGGCGAGGACATCCCCGCCGGTGAGTACGCCGTCGCTGTCGAGAACGCCGGCCGGACGCCCCTGCGGGCCACGGGCCTCACCGTGGCCGACGATGTACTGTGGCGCGAGACCTACGACTGGGCCACCGTTGAGATGCTGATGCGCCGCAGCTACTTCACGAACGTGGGGGCCGGATGGCAGGACGCCGGGGCGCTCTGGGCCGAGAGCCCGGCGCAAAGCGCGATGCTGATCTGCCTGTGCGACGTGGCGCAGTCGGGACTGCCCGAAATCACCCCCGAATTCCTCACGCGACTCCACGCACAGATCGTCATCGGGGCCGACTACCTGGTGCTTTGCGCCGACAAGGCCGTCGAACTCGGGCACCCCGTCGGCGCGCAGAGCCACGACGTCATCAAACACGAGGCGTACGTGCTCCCGAACGACACCATGAAGGCCGTCGTGGCGCTCTACCGGTCCGTCGAGTCCCTACCGGCCGAGGGCTTCGCGGAGAAGCGCGCACGCTACGAACGCACGGCGAAGGCGAGCCTCGACTACCTCCTCACCGCAGCGCGACCGATCGGCGACCAGGGCATGAGCAAACTGCAGCGCGGGCTGCCCGAGGACACAGCGATCCCGAAGGACGAGTGGCCGACGCGCGACCTGATGTTCTTGTGTTGGGCGACCCTCGAGGCCGTCAAGGCCGGCGACGACGATTACCTCCCGGCCTGCATCGCGTACGCGCGGCAGCTGTCCGAGCGGCAGATCCCGCGCGCGGAGGCGATCGAAGGCTACTACGGCAACTTCCGCGAGTACGCCTCGATGGCCCACGCCGAGCCGCTGTGGACCCACTGCATCAACCCCGCCCAGGAGCTGCGCTTCGGGACCGACATCGGGGCCATCTTCGCCAACTATCTCGTGCCGCTCTTCGAGTTGATCGAGCGCTACCCAACCCACGCCGACGCGGCAGGGTGGCGACAAACCTTGCGCAACTACGCCGAGGGCTACCTCATCCCAACCTGCGCACTCAATCCTTTTAGCCTCGTACCCAACGCCGTTTACGCGGGCCAGGGCCCGGTGTGGTTCGCCGGACCCTTCCACGGCAGCAATGCCATCTACGGGTACACGGCCGCCTTCGCGAGCCGCATGTACGGCCTGTGGCCCGACGCGCGCCTCCGCGACATCGCCCTCGGCAACCTCCAGTGGATCGCGGGCCTCAACGCGGGCATTACCCGCGAGAACATCAAGATGGGCTCCGTGATCTACAGCGCCGACATCCCCGAAGACGTGGCCCTCCCGGCGAGCATGATTTGCCGCGTCGGCAAGCGCTGGGCCGGGACCTGGTTCCAGACCAGGGGCGTAGTCTGCAACGGCTTCTCGGTCGGGCCGCAGTTCGAACTCGTCATCGAGCCGACGATTGCCAACGACGGCCCCACGTCCTTCACGGACGAGGACTGGATTCCGCACAGTGCCGGCTTTTTAACGGGGCTGATGCAATACAAACGTGTTTTTGCGTAAGCGTAACCGGTTTTAAAATCTCTTTTTTCAACGCAAAGGCGCAAAAGAAGCCGCGAAGGACGCAAAGCTATTAGGTCGCCGCACGCCGCACGCCGCACGCCGCACGCCGCAGCGACCTGATAGCTTTGCGTCCTTCGCGCCGCGCGTAGCGCCCTGCTTCGGAACGGGGGGCCCACCCCATTCCGTCGCTGCGTTAAAAATAACCTGTACAGCAACCCAACTATAATATGAATCCTCCCACCGTCGCCCAATTGGCGAAAATGATCGACCACACCATCCTCCACCCGACGCTCGGCGATGAGGACCTGCGCCAAGTGTGCGAGGAGGCCCGCCGCTACAACGTGGCCTCGGTGTGCGTGAAGCCCTACATGGTCGCGATGGCCAAAGAGATGCTCGCAGGCAGCGACGTGCGCATCGGCACCGTGATCGGCTTCCCGCACGGGATACAGACCATTGCCACGAAGGTGTTCGAGACCAAAGAGGTGATCGCGGCCGGCGCTCAGGAGGTCGACATGGTCATCAACGAGGCGCGCGCCTTGGAGGGGGATTGGGACTACGTCACCGAGGAGATCCAGGCTGTTACGGATGCAGCGCACGAAGGTGGTGCGCTCGTGAAAGTAATCTTCGAGACCGATTACGTAGGCGACGACGCGGCGATCAAACGCCTCTGCGAGATCTGCACGGCGGTCGGCGCGGACTACGTCAAGACCTCGACGGGCTTCGGCTTCACAAAAGGTTCGGACGGGCGCTTTGGTTACACGGGCGCTACCGAGGAGCACCTGCGTCTCATGGTGGCGAACACAGGTCCGCAAACCCACGTCAAGGCCTCCGGGGCGATCCGCGACTTGGACCGCCTGCTGCTCGTACGCGAGATCGGTGCCGAGCGCTGCGGCGCGACGGCGACGGTGGCCATGCTCGAGGAGGCGGAGCGCCGCTTCGGCGACGGCACTAGTGCCTAGTGTAGATTGCACACCTACAACCACCCCGTATGTACTTCGTCGAATCCTACTCCACGGCCATCCTTCTGTGCGTCGTCACGATGATCGGGTGGGGCTCGTGGGCCAACACCCTGAAGCTGTCGCCGCCCAACTGGAGCTTCCCGCTGTACTACTGGGACTACGCGATTGGGCTCGTGATTACGGCGCTGATCTTCGGATTTACGTTCGGAAGTATGGGCGCGGAGGGGCGGGCTTTTTTGCCCGACCTGGCGCAGGCGAGTCCTGGGGCCATCGGCGGGGCCATCATCGGCGGCATCGTATTCAACTTGTCGAATTTGCTCATCGTGGCGGCCACGGCCATCGCGGGGATGTCGGTGGCCTTCCCGATCGCGGTGGGGCTGGCGCTCGTCATCGGAGTTATCGTCAACTACATCGGCGTGCCGGAGGGCAACCCGTACCTCATCTTCGGGGGGACGCTGCTGGTTGTGGTGGCGCTGTTGCTGAATGCGCGCGCTTACGCAAAACTACCGACCGACGCGACGGTGTCGAAGGGGAAGGGCGTCGGACTCGCGGTGGTGTCGGGAGTGCTGATGGGCTTCTTCTACCGCTTCGTAGCCGACGCGATGATCACTGATTTCGCCAATCCGGAGGCGGGGCAGCTGACGCCTTATTCGGCGATGTTCATCTTCACGCTGGGCATCCTGGCGTCCAGCTTCCTGTTCAACTACTACTTCATGCGGCGACCGCTCGAAGGGGCTCCCGTGACCTACGGCGACTACTTCAGTCGGGCGACCCCGAAGGTGCACCTGATCGGTTTGGCCGGTGGCGCGATCTGGTGTACGGCCATGGAGTTCAACCTCGTGGCCGCGGGCACGGCCGGCCCTGCCATCAGCTACGGGCTCGGGCAGGGCGCGACGATGATCGCGGCATTTTGGGGCGTGGTGGTCTGGAAGGAGTTCGCTGCCGCAAAACGGGAGACGAATGGTTTGCTGATGGGCATGTTCGCGTTCTTCATCGCCGGGCTCGTGATGATCGTGGCGGCGAAGGCCTAAAGGGGCAATTGTTGAATTATGGAAGGGTGAATTATTGAATGGGCTGTCGAGACGACGATTACATCGTTTTGGCGAAAGCCCTAAACCGAAAGCGCAAACCATGTCTGCTACCACTACCAAATCCATTGTCGTCGTCGGGAGCTCTAACGTTGACCTGATCATGAAGATGGCCCGCCTCCCGGACCTCGGCGAGACCGTTACCGACGGCACTTTCGCGCAGGTCTTCGGCGGCAAAGGGGCCAATCAGGCGGTGGCTGCCGCGCGGGCAGGCGCCCAGGTCACCTTCGTCAACTGTGTGGGCGACGATGCTTACGCCGAACGGATGGTGGCTGGTTTCGAGGCAGACGGCATCGACTGCACCCACATCTCCCACGATACCGGGATCGCCTCGGGGCACGCGCTCGTGATGGTGGGCGCGGCGGGAGGCAACTACCTGTCCGTGGCCCCGGGGGCCAACTATCGCCTCACTCCCCAGCGCGTCGAGGCGGCGGCTGATGCCATCCGCCAGGCGGCGGTGCTTTTGGTCCAAAACGAGATACCGCTCGACGCCACCACACGCGCCATGCAGATCGCGCACGCCGCTGGCGTCCGCATCCTCTGGAACTTCGCGCCCGCCACCGACTTCCCGCACGACCTCCTCGCCTACGCTCCCGGTCTGATCGTCAACGAAGTAGAGGCCGCCGCCATCACCGGTGGTGCTGTCGTCAACCGCGCTAATGCGCCTGATATGTGCGCCCGACTCATCGACATGGGCTGCGGAATGGCCGTCGTGACGCTTGGCGCGGACGGTGCCTGTGCGCAGTTGAAAGGCGGGGAGGCTGTCGTCGTCGATGCCTTCGCCGTAGACGCGGTCGATACCACGGCCGCGGGTGACGTGTTTTGCGGAAGCTTAGCCCTCGCACTGGCGGAGAATCAGGTGCTTGGTGTTGCATTGCGCTTTGCGTCTGCGGCAGCCGCGCATGCAGTGACCGTATTTGGGGCACAGCCGTCGGCCCCGACGCGAGCGCAAATTGAGAACCTGCTTTCGGCGAAGGCTTAGCGCCCCGTTGGCTGAGCTGTACTCGAGGCACCCAGACCTACGTCTATGACCTCACGGGTGGTAGACAGTGGGTCGGACAGTGACCTCCTCGCTGAGCTCTCCCTGCTCGGAGGTACGGCCGACGCCACTCCGAACACATTCACCGTGACCGACAATGCCCCTGGATGTAGCTCGACTGCCAAGGTCGAAGTCTAAGTCGCCTGCCTCGTGGCGCTCTAAAACCCTTCCCGCACACCCCGCCGCCCGGCGTATGCATTGCCTGGACCTCAGCTTTGTCGACGCTCTCGGGCAGACTGTTTTGGCAAAAGCCCTTTCCTCGCATGTGATAACGTACTCCCCTCGGTCGTCTACACCGTAATTGCGAAGAGCGCCACGAGCCTCCAGGCTGCGAGCCGGCTATCCTTTCCGTACGCAGACAGGCTTACTCGAGCTAGTCCTCTTCGCCTACTCGCTGCTCTGTGGCAATGGGCGGAGGTTCGTGCGCTTACGCAGCGGCCTTCAACTTCGCCTTCAATACCCGCGCCGCACTCGTAAACCCGCCCTCGGTCCCGTCGACGAAGTGCGCGTGCTCGCGGTCGCGATCCAAAACGTAGCAGCTCATCAGTGAGGCATGTGTGGTGTGCATGCCGAACTGAATCTCACCAGCGGCCTCCTCGCGATCCAGGTAGGCGAGCAGTTGCTCAATTTGCGCGGGGGTACCCGACAAGACGCAGTTGAAGGTCCCGTCGAGCATCAGTGTGTGGCTCAACTCAATCACCTCTTTGAGGTAAGCGCGTCCCGCGTCCGAAAACCGGAAGTAAAGGGGTCCGACTAGCGTCACCATCCACTCACGCAAGAGTTGCCAGAATGTGAAGCGCTCTAAGCGGATGGTCATCTCGCGGCGGGTCTTCGAGATAGCAAGGTCGAGTTTGAGCTTCGGGCCAGAAATGGGGTGGCGGAGTTTGTGGACCCCAAAAACCTCGTCGATTGTTCGCGCGATGGCCGCGTAGACCTGGCCCTGGCGCGCATCGTCCGGGCAGACGGCTAGCAGGCACACGACGCGCTGTGCCTGCTGCGGGGGCTTGACCTCGTCCCAGCGGCACTCCATGCCCTCGAGGTTGATGCTCGGGATGCTCGGGGCGGGCTCCTCGGGATCAGTGTCGAGGGCGTGTTTGATGATGGACTCGGCGTGCTTGACGCCCGTGCCGAGGACGATCGGGAGCGTGAGGTGATCGTTGACGGCCAGCTTGGCAATTCGAATGGCGTGGCGCTCGCGGCGGGCACCAGCGACGGAGTGGGCACCAACTTTAAGCGTGAGTTGCAGCGTCCGAAGCACATGAATCTGGTAGCGGTCTAGCACCTCGAGCACCTCGTCCAGCAGTTTTGGCGGAAGCAGAAAAGTGGCCCCGTCACCCCCGAAGAAGTACGGCACCTCCAGCGAGGCGTCTGCCTGGTGGAGTACGTTGAGCACCGCGACGATCCCGCCGGTCGCCGCCATGTTGACCTCGTGGTGAAATCCCGCTGCGACCGCCTCGGTAGAGCCCGCCACGTCGAGCATCACGATGGCCCAGTCGTCGGGCACGTCCACGAAGTGCAGGCTCGACTCTAGTAGGTCGGCCAGGGACGTATGGTACTTGGGGAGGTCCCGGTAGAAGTAGTAGCTGTCGGGCATAGGGGGATCGTACGTACACAGCAACGCCCGAGTAGGCGAAGCGGCTGCTTGTGTGACAGTAGCCTACGCTGCTATGACTTCCTGTGCTACCGGGGATGGCCGCCTGCCCATAGGCGCTGCCGGTATCAGGAGTTCCACCCGCGCCCCAGCCCCTGGGGTAGCACGCGTGAGAGCGATGGTGCCGCCAAGGTGCTGTGACGCGGTCCGCGCGATCGCCAAGCCCATACCCGCGCCCGCGAAGTCCTCCCTGCGGTTGAGGCGTTTGAATACCCCAAAAATCGTCTCTGCGTAACTGCCGTTCACCCCGATGCCGTCGTCGTCGACCGCAATGCATAGCATTCTGCCACGCTGCTTAATTTCGATAGTCACATGAGGCGCCTTTCGGCAAAACTTGACGGCGTTGTTTAGCAACTCTCGGACAACGACTCGGAGCAGATCCGCATCGATATCGACAAGGTGCGCGGGAGCATGGACGGTAAGGAGCGACAACTCGGCGTCTGGCCTCGCCGTGGCCACCTGGTCGACGATTGCTCGCACTACCGATACGGCGTCTACCGCCTTGGGGCGCGAGACATACTCCCGGATCTTGCGGTAGCGCTCTACGGCCTCGTGGAGGTCGCTCAGTTGGTCGATCCCCGAGCGCAGGAAGGCAAAGTCCTCGGCGATGTCTGGATAGCTCCCGACGCGGCGACCGACCAGACGGGCGAAGCCACTAATGGAGCGGAGGGGTTCGCGGAGGTCGTGCGAAAGCAGGTGGTTAAAGTCCTGAAGGTCTTCGACTTGCCGCGCGAGCGTGACATTGACACGTGCAAGGTCTTCGCCCTGGCGCGAGACAATGCCCGAGAGCTTATGGGAGTGCGCATCTGAGCGGCGGTAGCGCCGCACGGCATAAGCCGCAAACCCGAGGGCGACCAGCCCGAGCGCAAGTGCCATCCATAGTCGCTGTCGCGAGCGCAACAGCGCTACCTCGGTGGCGTGCTGGTAGGCCTTGGCGGCGGTCTCCTTCTCGAAGGTCTCTCGGTACTCGTTGGCGAGCTCCGCGAAACTCGTCTGGTTGTTCCGCTTGTCGGCCTCGGCGCGCTCGGCCTTCGCGAGGGCATACTTGGCCACGAGCGCGGGGTCGCCTAGGGCCTGAGCATACTCAATGAGCAGGTCGAAGCGCTGGCGTTCGACGTGAGAGTTGCCGTCCGCAAGACCCTCGAGCAGCGCGATGGCGCTGGCGTATTCCTCCTGACTCGCGTACCACTCCGCCTCGGAGAGGTCGACGAAGCCCGCTTCTACGGCGCGCAGACTATCGACCATCAAGCGGGCCGCGGGGTAATCCCCGTCGTGAATGAAGAAGTTGAATTGCACATCCCATACGAACTCCCCGAGTTCGGCGTAGCGCTCGTAACTCGAACCGAAGGTGTGGAATGCCGCTACGCCGCGGGCGAGGTTAGCGTGGGCGCTGTCGAGCTGGCCTCGGTTGAAGAACAGGTTGGCGAGCCCGACGTAGTCCCAGACGTTGTTGTATGCGCGTACCTCCGGGTCTACTAGTTTTTGCGAAAGCGCAATACACTTGCGGGTGGCCTCCATGGCCGTGGCGGTGTCGCCGAGGACGAGCAGACTCAGCGCGTAATTGCCGTAGGCGCTCGTGAGGTCGTTGGGGACATCTGGGCGCGCCGTCTCGATAGCCTTGAGGTAGGCCGGGATGGAGGAGGATTCATCGCCGGCGGCGGAGCGGGCGTTACCGATTAGATTGTACACCTGCGACCGACGCTCCGAGGGGACGCGCTCCATGTGCGAGAGGAGTTCCTGGCAGTAGGCGAGGATAGCTTTGCTCTCGCCATCGGCGTCGAGCAGCGCGCGAAGTACGTCTACGGTCGCTTCGGCCCACCTGAGATCATCCCCCTGCTCGACGACGGCGCGTTGGTAGCGGAGGAGGTCATCGAGGGTCACCTCATGCGCGGTGGCACGAAGTTGTGCGGCGGCAGCGTCCCAGGCGTCGAGGTCTCGGGCGCTGGCGAGCGACAATGTGGCTAGGGTGTCGATGCGGAAGCAGGAGGCTTTCCCGGACTGCGCCACAAGCGGTACCAAGGACACCAAAACGGCTCCTAGCAGGATGAGAAGAGTGGGCAACTGCCGAGACATGCCACCTGGTAGGCAAACCCTACGCCAAGCTACTGGCTGGCTCAAACGAGAGAGCGTTCAACCACGAGCAGCCAGCAGCCTCAGCTGAGCTTGCCTGACTAAGGGCGGGAAGCGAGGGCTGAAAGATTCAGTGCATTGACCCCCCACCAGAAGACAAGGCCTCCAAGGCCTGCCGCGACAATGTCCCAGGCATCTCGCGTTTGGCGGTCGTCTAGAAGCGGGAAGAGCCCCTCGAAGACAGCGGCCAGCACGAGCGTCATCACCACGACCTCGAGGCCCGTAAACCGCCGCCACCCGCGCAAGCTCGGGTAGCCGTGCGCGGCGAGCCAGCCCGTGACGAAGCGGCGTTCGGCCTGCGCCAAACCCAAGAGTACGGGTACGCCGACGAAGGGGTCGAGGTGATTGTCGAGGAAAGGCAAGCGCCAGCCGAGGAGCTTCTGGCTGACTTGATGAAGTACCAAGGCTACGGCGCACAGCAGCCACGTCGGCGTGAGTCAGCGGTTTTGCCGAAAGGCGTAAGAGCCCCACGCTAGGCCACCGTCATGAGGCCGACGACGAGTCCGAAGATGATGAGCGGCGAGATGACGAGCAGGAGGATGGCCAGCCCAATGCCCGTGAGGATCTTGACGGTGGCCTGGGCGCGGGTGTCGTCGGGCTGGATGGTGACCTTGTCCCAGAAGGTGGGGGTGGTAGAATCTTCGGAAGAGGGATCTGGTTGTGGGGCTTCGGTCATGGCGTAGGCCTGTGGCTCTAAACGCAAAGACGCGAAGGCGGGTCGCAAAGTTCGCGAAACCTTTGATCCGCAGCCCGAGCAGGCCACTGGATGCTAGATGGGCTAGCTTGCCGTTGTTCTGTAAACGCCTTTCGTGCTCCTACTACCGCCTCACCTCGTCCCCAATTACTCGTCCGAGATCGCGGAGATCAACGATCACGTCAAGCAGACGCTGCGGCTCATCACCTTCGACCGCCGCCACCTCGCCGACCACCTCCTCGACGCCTACCTCGAGGCGATGCACGACCTACAGGAGTTGCTGAGCGTCAAGAACGCCCAGATCGAAGCTCAAAACGAGGCCGAGGCCGCGGAGTACGTCGGCCACATGCGGCACGCGATGGAGCACGTCATGGCGGAGATTGCCGAGGACCGTAATTTCGAGAGCCCGGTACAGCTGTTTCGACTCTTCCGGCTCGTGTCCCCGGAGGCGCACGCGGCGCACCCGAACCGCTACCGCGACACCCTCGTGCAGATCGGGCGCTACGTATGCCCGCCCGCGCCGGAGATCAGCGGGCTCGTCCACGGGGTGATGGCCGGGATGCGGATGCTGCCCCACCCGATCCTACGGGCGATCTACTTCCACCACGAACTCATCCGCATACATCCCTTCTCCGACGGGAACGGCCGCGTGACGCGGGTGGCGAAGAATTGGATGCTGATGTACGATCTGTACCCGCCGATCTACATCAATACGGGCGAGGACAAGCTGGCGTACATCAGTGGCCTGGCCGACAGTTTTGCGGCGCTGGAGCGCGAGCCGGAGTGTTTCGGCCCTGCGCAGGATGCCTTCTTCCGGGCGGAACTCGCGCGGTTGCGCAAGAATGCTTCGGAGCTGCACGAGGTGGTGGTGGCGGCGGGGCGGGCGCACGGGGGGTAGTACCTCGAGGGGCGAGATACTACTTCTCCCGCAGCGGATTTAGCCCCGGTCCGACAGTCTTGTTCCACGGCACCCCTAACTGATAGCCCAGATTATCGGCATGCTCGTAATTGGCCACGTCGACGCCGTACACCAATTGCTCCTCCTCGATCTCGCCGTAAGTGCCGAAGAGTCGGTCCCAGATCGAGAGCATGTTGCCGAAGTTGGTGTCCGTATGCGGGAGCGTGTGGTGGTGGTGAACCTTGTGCATGTGCGGGGTCACGATGACGTAGCCCAGCGCGCGCTCGAGTTTTGCCGGAAGGCGCACATTGGCGTGCGTCCAGTAGGTGAAGAAGACCGTCACGAGTCGGTAGAAGAGGTAGAAGGCCAGTGGCATGCCGAGCAGGACCACGGCCACGAGTGCGGCCACCTCACGGAAGAGGAAGTCGAGCGGGTGGTGGCGCGTCCCGGTGGTGACGTCGACGTGCGTATCGGAGTGGTGGACGATGTGGAGTCGCCACATGAAGGGCACCTTGTGGAGCGCGTAGTGGGCGCCGTACTGCGCGATGAGGTCGAGGAAGAGGATGCTGATGATGAGTTCGAGCCAGAGCGGCGCGTCGATGAGGCCGAGCAGGCCGAATTGGCTCGTCTCGATCCACGAGAAGATGCCCGCCGTCGCGAGCCCGAAGCCGACGTTGATCGCCATGACAATGGCCAGCAGCACGAGGTTGACGCGGGCGTGGCGCCACTTGCGGTACTCGTGTTTGACGAAGCCGTAGTAGCCTTCGGCGACCCAGAAGAGGCCCATGACGAGGACGAGCCATCCGAATTTACCGGCGGTGGAGAGGTGGGCCGTGAAGTCGACGAGGGACTGGAGCATGATTGACCTTTGGTGGCGATGACCTGCGGTGGCGATGACCTGCGGTGGCGTTGGCCTGCGGCGTTCTTGGAGGCCGCCTTCTTGACGGTTACCGGGTGTTGGTTAATTAAATGAATACGACAAGGTACGGTGGGGAAGGTTCGACTTTCGTCAAAACCTGTTGGGCGGGGTGACGGCTTTCGCCAAAACACATTAGCGCGCGGTCAGCTGCGAGCGATACCGACGATTCGGTAATAGGCGTCGGAGGCTTGCTTGAAGGTGATTTGGTCTTTCAGTACGGTGTAAGACCTCTGGATTGCGTTTGCAGATTCTCGAGTGTGGGTTCAAACGCACTCATACTCGACGGTTCGTCCACGAAATTGTAAGCGGCCCTCGATCGCCCGATCCACCCCGATCCATCGGCCATTGGGTACTTGGTGCGAACCAGCGTTGTACTCAGCCTGAGCGCTCGACAACCGGATCTCAGCACCGTGGCGTAAAGCGTACTGCCGACCGAGATCCTGCAGCGTCCGCCGTAGGATCACCTTCTGGAAACGCTCCGAGTACTCGATGTACGCGTAAGCGTCCTCCCGCAACTGCGCGAGCCGGCCGGTGGCGACGAGCTCCTCCAAGGCGGCGGTCACCTCCGCGTCGGGACCGCAGTCGTCGAAGTCGCAACGCAGGAGCAACGGGGCTTCAGCCTCCTGATCGTCGATGAGTTGCGCTACGCGCTGGTGGGTATGGGAAAGGGTGAGCATGGCGGTGTCAAGCGTAACGGTGTCTGCAAGGTAGGAATTTGCGGGTTGATGCGCCGCCGGGTCCGAATTCGCAGATCGCCGAGCCGCCGGGTAAACCCTGGGCTGGGATGGGGTGTCGCAGCTACGTAGCTCTCCTCATGGCTTGGTGTCCCTCGCGTCTCCCTCGCGCCCCTTGCGATACTCCTCGCCTCACCCCACCCGCAGCCGCTCCTTCACCCCCCGAAAGGCCTCCAGCGCGGCCTTCGAAGAGGACGTTGTCCGGGAGGACCATCGCCGCGCGACCGTCGACCTTCAGACACGAGCGGATGTGCTGGAGGAAGTTGAGCTGTTTGTAGGAGGTGGAGGTCCAGAAGTCCTGGCGCTCGTAGCTCAAGTCGTCGCGGACGGCCTCGCCGGCCTCGTTCGTGAAGGTCATCGAGGACTTCTTGCCGAAAGGCGGATGCATCGACGCGAGTGTTGGGCTCGGCGATGAGGGCGTCTAAATTGGAGACGGGGCTTTCGCCAAAACTTCATTCGTCCGCCGGTACCGCAAACCCCTCCCGCCGCAACGACGCCACGAAGGCCGGTAAGAGGGGCGAATCGACCATATTGAAGCGATAGATCCGACTGTTTTGAGGATCTACGTTCACCAGTCCCATTTCGCGCCATTGCTTCAGCATCCGTGAGGCGTGCACGGATGACCAATCGAAGTACTCTCGCAACTCCTTGTTCTGCGTTTGGAAGGAGTTCGACAGGTACGCTAACATTTCTCGATCGCGCGCATCGATGCGCCCCCGCTTAAACGCATCGGCGATGGCGGGCCGCAGGAGTTTGTCGCGAACGAACGCATCGTCCGCTAAGCGACTGATGGAACGGAGCTCGTCCTGGATGCTCGCGGCGAAAAAACTACACCAGGACAGCAGGCCTTCGTCGTGTCCCTCGTCGGCGTTACCGAGTTCAGTGTAGTACCGATCGCGATTGACGCACAATACGGCCGTAGGATTGAGCACCTGGCCATTGACCTGAAACCCGAACCGTAGCAGCATGAAGTACGTCACGAGCCGCCCCGTGCGCCCATTGCCGTTCGAGAAAGGGTGGATCGCCATGAAGCGATGGTGGACGATGGCCGTGCGGAGTAGATCGTTGTGCGGTTGGCCCGCCGCCGTCGCGAACGCTACCAAGGCTTGCATCTCGGCTTCCACCTCCGACTGAAGCTCGGGTGGGCGGTGCGCCGACTGACTGATCTTCACCGGCGTGTTACGATACTGGCCCGGCGTTCGGTCGCCCTCCTGCGCGGGCGCAAGCCCCTCGGTCACGATCTGGTGCAACTGCCGGATAAAGTGCTCGGAGAGCGGCCGGTCGGCAGACTCCTCAACAAACTTCACGGCGCGCTCCACGTTGGCGATCTCTTGATGACGTTCCGGATCGTTGGCGCCAAAGCGATCCGAATACACGTAGTCTACCAAGGTGGTATGGTTGCCCTCGATCCGGGCCGAGGCCACGCTCTCGAGTTTCTGGAAGAGGTCCCGCAACTGGAGAAACACCTGCGGGTGGGAGTCCGGCACGTCCTGTGGTGCGTAGCGGAGCTTCTCCAAGGCGAGGATGTCGCGGACGAGTTGGGTGTCCCACGTAGGGGTGACGAGCCGGAGGGGAGCGAGCATGCCGGAAGGTAGGACGAGTTAACTTGGCTTGGCACAGTTTTCTGGCCGCATTTTAACACGATCGCGGGCATAGTATTGAACGTCAAATCTTTACAAGTCGCCCATAGAGCTGAAAGTACAACATCGATCGAACCCTCAGATTAACACGCAGGCCTGGTTTACAGCTTTCGGGCGGGTCTGGATACTGGCGGAGGTGCGACCTTGGCTCAGCGAGTAAGGGTTTCGCGGCTTACGCCAAAACCTGTCACCCTCCA
The DNA here is from genome assembly GCA_963837005.1 of Lewinellaceae bacterium. Classification (GTDB taxonomy): domain Bacteria; phylum Bacteroidota; class Bacteroidia; order Chitinophagales; family Saprospiraceae; genus CALDTK01. The sequence continues at coordinate 100,826 of CAWIMC010000013.1, read as the reverse complement.
CCACCCGTATACTCATCCCTTAGATGGGGGAGGTGGGCTTACGCCAAAACCTACCCACGATACCCACTATCCTTCAAAAACTGCACGAACCCACACGACTCCGCGCCCCCAATACACGCGTCCGGAATCTTAATCCGTCTCTTACTATCCGGTTCGCTAAGCTCCTGCGTAAGGATCGTATGCCCGGTAGATAGCGCCGCAGCCACCAGCCAAGCGTCGGCAGCGGTGTTCTGCGCAAAGTCATCGATGGCTGCCTGTTTGTAGTGGCGCCCTTCGCCGACCGACCATGCAATCACCCTCGCATACTCGTTGATAAATCTCTCAGCGGCAAGTACAGTGCCCGTAGTCATTGTCTGCGTGAAATAGCTGCTGCTATCATCCTGAAACAAGAGCACTTCAGCCTCGACGCGATTGATGGTAAGCAAACGTCTTGCCGCCACTAGATCGCCAAAATGCCGCCAGAGCCGCGGAAATACTGCTGCAGGGTAGTCGCGTTGGTACGCCGAAAGAAAGATATTGGCGTCAACGAGGTACGTCACGCTTGCAACAACTTGACTAGTGCCCTGCCCTTGACATTAAGCAACCGACTCGCCCCCCGGAGATCAACGCCCTTCGCGTCATAGGCATTCCTGAGTAATCCTACAAACCGCTTACTGCTACGCACGGCGGCCGTTGCGTAATAGTCTCCCCCGCCAACCCCTTTCGTCTTAGGCGAGATCGCATCACGGAGATCTCTAAGGTTCCCGAAGTACGTAGCGTCATCAATTAACCCTCGACCGAGCAAAGCCCTATTGACGGCGAAGGCACTTACTTTAAAAATCTCCGCAATTTCAGCCAAGGAGGTTCCCAGCTTAAACCTCTGTTCGATTTCTTCAGGCGGAGCAAGAAAGTAGGAAGCCACCTCATTACAGAATTCTTCCGTCTCATCGGATGCCGACAAACTTTCGAAAGACACCGCATCGATAACGGTATCCCCGAGCCATACGTGCACCAGTTCATGGGCCAGCGTAAATATTTGACGCGCCACAAAGTCCGCCGAGTTGACAAAGACAAATGGCGCTCGCGGACGTACGATCGCAAAGCCGTTGAGTTCTTCTGGATCGATGGTGCGATGTGTGTTGTTACCCACGCCCCCCGAAGCGACCACAAAAATCCCCGCCTCCTCTATCGCCTTGATAAACTCGAGCCGCGCCTGGCTCCACGAAGAAGTAGACGCTGTCCAGCTCGACGAATACGCGATAACGCTCCGCATCGCTTTTGCCACCTCTTGCGGGTCGTCCGCCAGAGACACACTTCCGACAAACGTTAAAGGATCGTGCCCCGCGTCGAGGAGATACGATTCCGCCCAATCACTCTTCTGATCCGTATCTAACACGAGCGCCTTGGCGTTGGCACTCAGCGCCGAGCTGTCCGCCCGCACGCCCTTGCGGAAGTAAGCCTGCGTGAAGTCGCGCACAGGTGGCTCATCGAGTAGCAGGTACCCAAAGGGCACCGCGAGGTCCTTCGCCAGCGCGACCAGTTGATTGAAGGTCGGCTTTTTTGTCTCCGCGATCCACGATTGCACCTGAGTCCGCTGCTCGGTCACTCGCCGCCGCGAGTCCTCCGCGGAGTCCAAGGCCCACTGCAACACAGCGGGCTTGATGTCTATGCGTTGGAGGGCGGGCACGGTTGCGAATATACACTTGCGGGGAGGAGCAAGTTTTTAGCACGGCTTTCGCCAAAACCTACCGGATGCAGCTTCAGCGCATACCGCCGCGTGGCGCTTGACCGGCGAGGAGACGCTATGTTCCAGAGTAAGGCCTGTTCCGGAAATTGGTACGGTGTAGTATTTGGAACAGCGTCTCGGCTGATCGTATGCTTGCACACTTACGGATTGCGCCAAAACTCTCTCACCCTCCATTCCGTACACACCCTAAGCCGACAGAGGGGCATGATGGTAAATGAAGCGCTGGAGTTAATGGGGGCGGAGTGGCGGGGGTAAAGTTGCGTTACGTACATAGAAATTAAGTTTGGTTTGCATCCATAAGCGTTCGGCGTAGATTTGCCTAGTGGACTTGTATGAAGTGTTCATCCTCAAAGCCGTGGAAGCGAAGACCTTAATTCTGGACATGTTAAAGGATACCCAGTAGCCATATAATATATCGTCACTTCCATCAGCCATGATGAAGCAATAATGAGCACCAAAATTAGTAGGCTTATTACACGTGGACGTTTAACTCAACTAGGAATCGACGGACAAATGGTTTGCTTACATAAAGACCACACGCCCGTAACGCTAGCAGTAAACCTCGCACTGCTAATCCACCCGGAGAGGACCTCTTACCAGTTGTAAATATGCGCTTGACCTGGAGAATGAAGAGATGGTCTTTCAACCTCAATCTTTACATTCATTCACCTTATCTAGCTTAATCTTCCCCTGAAGATGTTGGCTCATTAAGAATCCTAGAAAGGCTGTCGATTTCGCTATAACTGTCGGCTGTTCCAAATTGGCTATCGTGATAATCATAATCATCTAAGGCCATATCTGCGGGGCTTCTTAGATTGTAATACCAAAAGCGGCTGCTCTCAACAACCCATAATCGGAACTCTTCGAGATGTGCTTCTATGACATCTTCGTCTACTCCGTGCTCGCGTCTATTTAGATAATCGGAGAACAACTGAGGAAATTTCCTTTCTCCGTCTCGGTGAATAAAACTTTTACAAAGCGGATTAAGCTCGTTTATCATAAATAAACTTCGATACTGTTCCTCTTCACTCGGTTTTGGAGTATAATCAAATTCGTAGTTATCATACAATACATTTGCTGCAACAAAAGATCTAGGACTAAGTAGATAAGCCTCATGCAATTCCGGCAAGCCGTATTCTGCTATATTGCAAGGGCCCCGCTTCAAAGATTGTTTTATCAATCCAATTCGAATTAAAGTTTTGGCAGTTTTGACATCCCAATATCCCTTTCGGTAGTATATTAAAGCTTGTTTGGACTAACGTTCTCCATAGCCCTACCAGCAATATAAGAATCGGTTCTTGATCCCAATGTTTGCATGACTTATTTACTATGTCAGCTAGTTCTCTGAATTCAACCTTGAAGCGCTAACGATAACATATATATTGCTATATAATCAGGCAAGACTTTTTCTCCGCCGCTTTTCAGACCGTCCACAATACTTTCAATCTTCTCATCAGCCAATTCTTCGGCAAAAGCCTTCACAACCGAATCGCACGCCGTTTCTACCATGCCCTCTCTGAAATTCATCCGAAAGTTCTTTTTCGCCTTTCATCTCAAATTGAGCGCAGCAAGACATACCCATCGGCGATGTCATCGATCGTTTGCGGTCGATCAGTTACGCAGATTAACTATGTTTGATTCAATAAAAACCTGATTTTAATTTCAACTGAGAAATCCAATTTCGCGACTCCTTGTGTCCGTTAACGTTGGATATGAGGCACATTGAGTACCGACGTCCGGAGTCGACCTTAGTAGACCTCGGCGCCCGCGCTCAAATCTAAGGTGTCTTGCACTGCGGACCTAGCTAACCAGCAGAAACCTTCTTGGTTCAGAGTCCACCGTTGCGGTAGTTGACCAACCCCAAATCGTACGCGCTATGAGCTTCGCCGCCCGGCGTTGATCCCACTGGAGAGTTTAGCGCGGTTGTGCTTCACGCGGATCTCTATGACGCACTACGCGAACACGGTCTAAGTGTAGGTACGTCCGAACGCGCCGCCACCGCGTCCTCGTCGTAGGCGTCGAGCAGGCCGCCGATCAAACCCGGCATCGTTTGGCCACCGCTCAACTCCCGCACCGTCGCCAGCTGCGCCGGTGTCAACTGCTGCTGCATCTTCGCCAGCGCCCGGCCAGACCCAGGAATAAATCTTCATCATTTGCGCCCACCGCTACCGCGGCCAGCAATTCCTTTCGCCACGGTCGGCTGGCGATCCAGCGGCCGACTGTACGTCTTCTTCGACACCGTCGCACCCACGGCATCGACGATCACGAAGTGAGTTTTGGCGAAAGCCGTCGGCGTTTTCACCGGCATTCGATCCGCATCGATACTCGCGCACCCCGCCCCTTCATCTGCTCGAAGTACCCCGGCCGAACGCACGTCCCGCATGAAGATCAGCACCTCCAACCCCTTCACGTCCGTCCCCGTCGCAATCATGTCGACGGTCACGGCGATGCGCGGGAGGTAATCGTTGCGGAAGCGATTGATCAATCCTGCGGGTCCTCCGTAATTTTATACGTCACCTTTTTACAAAACTCATTGCTCTCCGCAAACACTTCGCGGCACACGCGCACGATGTCCTCGGCGTGAAGGGCGCGTTCGAGTGGCTCCAGCCAGTGCGCCCCCCGCCTACCATGCAAAGAGTCTAGGGCGCACTGGCTGGTGCCACCCGAACGCGCCCACCACGTCTTCCTCGTTGAGCGCCATGCGCTGCGCGCGCGTGAGTTTGTCGCGGCGACTTACGTCAAAACCCGACGCGATACGCCGCCCTGCTGCGCACCCGCGTCTTGATTTCGTACACCCAAACGGCCGTCCCCCGTCCCGACGGTCTCCCGTAGGTGACTCGCTTACCACAGTCGGTACGAGACAATGGGGTTAGGGGCCCCGCTGTCGAGTTAAGCATAGGTCCGCGCGTCCGGCGTCGCCGTCAAACCCACCACAAAAGCATCGAAATAGTCGAGCACTGCCGCCGTCGATATAGACCGACGGTGACACTCGTCCACGACGATAAAGTCGAAAGTATCCGGCGGCAAAGCAGCGTTGTACATTACGGGCGGCGGCGTACGGTTCACGGCGCGGCGAACGCTCACGACTCACAGTGGCTCCCGGACCTGCTTGACGCCGTGCGGTACGCCGGGTTCGGGGATGTACGTCACGTGTTCGCCGACGCGGCCTACGAGGGGATGGACGAATACGCCCGCTCGCGCGGGTGCACGCTGGATATTGTGAGACGCAGGACTTCGTAGCGGCTAAGAAGCCAGCGGCGCCAAAACTTGCGGTCGCGGAAACGCAAACAGTTCCCGCGCCTTCGGCCGCGGATCTCGTCGGTCCGTAAAGTGAATCACCTCCCCGTTGGCCTCAAACAAAAACGGCAAGGTCTGCGCGCCCAAGTAGCGCAGCTTCGCCTCCCCGTACCTTACCGTCTGCTCCTCGACCATACTCAGCCGAAACCCCTCCTCCGCCTTCTTCGCCTCGATCACCCCGGCGGGCGTCCCATCGACGAACAGCATATAGTCCGCCGGCCCCGTATCCGTCGGGTACTCGCGCACAGCAACCCCGGGCCCCGCATGCAGATCAATCTCCCCGATCGCCTGCACCACCCAGCCCGCCTGCCGCAATCCCGCATCAATGCGATCGCGCGCGAGCTGCTCGGGGAGTTGATTGGGGTGGGACATAGACTGATTACGAGGTCCTAATGTAGTCGCCAGACGGGAGCGACGTACAGGGCGCGTTCGGGTGGCTCCAGCCAGTGCGCCCCCCCGCCCACCGCGCAGACCGTTCAGGGCGCGTTCGACTGGCTTCAGCCAGTGCGCCCCCCGCCCGCCACGCAGACCGTGCAGGGCGCGTTCGAGTGGCTCCAGCCAGTGCGCCCCCCGCCTACCACGCAGACCGTTCAGGGCGCGTTCGACTGGCTCCAGCCAGTGCGCCCCCCGCCTACCGCGCAGACCGTACAGAGCGCGTTCGACTGGCTCCAGCCAGTGCGCCCCCCGCCCACCACGCAGACCATTCAGGGCGCGTTCGACTGGCTCCAGCCAGTGCGCCCCCCGCCCACCACGCAGACCGTTCAGGGCGCACTGGCTGGAGCCACTCGAACGCGCCCCCCCCCCCCAAACTCACCGCTCCCCCGTTCGTTGAAAACCCCGAACTCACCCCAACCGAACAGGGCGCCCACGCCCGAGGTTCCCCTCCCCTACACCCCAAACAAGCCGTTCATGACCGATACCGCCCCCGCCCCCAAACCCTCGGCGCCACCTCTACCCCCGACGGCACCTACTTCCGCGTCTGGGCCCCCAACGTCGCCGGCGGCTCACCGGCGACTTCTGCGACTGGTCCACACAGGTTTTGCGCTCGACGCGAGCTGACGGCTACTGGCTGGGCTTTACCACCGACCTCCACTCCGTGAGTACCAGTTCATCGTCACCGCCGCCAACGGCGACAAGCTCTGGCGCAACGACCCACGCGCCCGCCGGCTTACCAACTCCTCCGGCAACTCGATCGTCTACGCCGACGACTTCGACTGGGGCGACGACGCCTTCTCATTGCCGGCCTGGAACGAACTGGTCATCTACGAGATGCACATCGGGACCTTCAACGTTACCGAAGAGGGTACTTCCTGCACCTTCGCTACGCACTCGAGCGACTCGACTACCTCGTCGACCTCGGCATCAACTGCATCGAGGTCATGCCGGTGTCGGAGTTTCCGGGCGACTTCTCCTGGGGATACAACCCGGCGCACCCCTTCGCCGTCGAGGAGGCCTACGGCGGTCCGGATGCGTTGAAGACTTTCGTCAAAACTTGCCATGCCAAGGGCATCGCCGTGATCCTGGATGTGGTCTACAACCACTTCGGCCCGAGCGACATCGCGCTGTGGCGCTTCGACGGCTGGAGCGAGGGCGACAAGGGCGGCATCTACTTCTACAACGACTGGCGCGCTACCACGCCCTGGGGCGACTCCCGCCCGGACTACGGCCGCCCGGAAGTGCGGCAGTACCTGCTCGACAACGCCCTCATGTGGCTCGAGGAGTACCGCTGCGACGGTCTGCGCATGGACGCCATCCTCTTCATGCGCAACGTCAAGGGCAACGACGCCCCCGGCGAGGACATCGAGGAGGGCTACGAGCTGCTCAAGTGGATGACCGACACCATCCGCGAGCGACACCCCGGTAAGCTCTGTATCGCCGAAGACCTCCACGGCAACAACTTCGTGACCGAACCCACGAGCGAAGGTGGGCTCGGCTTCGGGCGGGGTGACTGAGCGATTGATCGACAACGGGCCTGATCGACAACGGCCAAATCAACGACGGGCTGAGTCACTAATGGCCTGCACCCCATCTTGTGCCCTCCCTCCTGTCCCCTTTCCACCAAGACCCAACCTAACATGCCCCCGATCACCACCCGAACCCTTACCGTCCACCGCGACGACCTCAAGGCGGTCGAGTACACCGAGACCGTTCATCCGCAGACGGTAGCAAAAGGGAAGGTGCTGCTCCAACTACAGCACTTTGGCCTTACGTCAAACAACATCACCTACGCCGTGCTGGGCGAGCGGATGAACTACTGGGACTTCTTCCCAACCCAAGATGGCCACGGCATCGTCCCTGTGTGGGGAATGGCGAAGGTCGTCGCTTCGGGTCACCCCGACGTGAAGGTCGGCGAGCGGTTCTACGGGTACTACCCGATGGGCACGCACCTCGTGGTCGCCCCCCAGCGCGTCCACGAGGCCGGCTTCGTCGATGGGTCCGAGCACAGGGCGTCCCTGCCGTCGGTCTACAACTACTACGCAAACACCGACTTCGACCCCGCCATCCGCCCCGATACGGAAGCCCTGGTGGCGATCTACCGACCGCTCTTCGCGACATCGTACCTGCTCGAGCAGTTCCTTTCGGACCAACAGTTTTTTGGTGCCTCACAGCTACTAATCACGAGCGCCTCCTCCAAAACGGCGCAAATACTAGCCGTCCTGGTGGCGCAGCGAAAAGAACGAGGCGACGCCGGTGCCCAGCGTCATCGGCCTAACCTCCGCGAAGAACATCGAACTCGTTGAAAGCCTGGGCTGGTTCGACCGAGCCATCAGCTACGATGACCTCGATGAGGTAGATGCTACTGAGCCTTCGGTCATCCTGGACTTCTCCGGAAATCACGCCACGCAGTCGACTTTGCAGAAGGCCCTGTCGACCAATTTGGTGTACAACTGCCTCGTGGGAATGGTCGACTGGCAGCACCTGCGGGGCCAAGGCGCCGCTACCCGATCCGGGCAAGCTCTTCTTCGCCCCTGAGCACGCCGAAGCCCGCCGCGAGCAATGGGGCGGGCGGGAATTACAAGAACGGCTCACCAAGGCTTGGGCGCCTGTCATGGATGCGATCCAACCCCACATGTCTATTAAGCGCCACACGGGATTCCAAGAACTCGAAGCCTTGTACAAGGCGATGTTGGTGGGGGAGGTTGATCCGGGTCATGGGCATCTGGTGACCTTGTAGATTCACGTGGGCATCGCCCGACCCGCCCTGCGGATATTGACTTCGCCCGGCCCGCCTGCGGCAGACGCGGGCTGATGAATGGCGGACCTACCGGCCCGCCCCTGATGCACGAAGCGGGCCGGTAGGTCCGCCATTCGCCAGCCCGTCCACACGCCAAGCGCAGCGACGGCGGGCGGGCGGGCTGATGTCGCCACGGGCGCAGCGACGGCGGGCAGACGCAGCGACGGCGGGCGGGGTGATTGACGCATCGCCCAACCCAGAACTCCTACGCCCAATCCTCCAGATCCTCAAACAGATACCGCTCGTCGTAGCTCTCCCCAGCTGCATCCAACATGTCGCGATACTCCTGCCGGAAGCGGTAGCCCTTAGCGTGGTGCTCGTCTTGATGCTCGATGTAGGCCTTCACGGTAGGGATGTCGGACTTGCTGTAGGTAAAGAGCCCATACCCATCCTGCCAATCCATATCCTCGCAGAATCCCTTCGCCTTGATGAACTTGGTCACCTCTCCCTTTACCATCATCACGAGTTCTGAGATCGACTGCGTAGGATGATACTGGAACAGCGCATGTACATGGTCGGGCATGCACCGCAACGCGATCGATTTGTGTTTATAATGATGCAGCCACCAAATCATGATCGCCTCCACCTCTCCGCGCCACCCAGGGTGAATAGCGCAACGACGGTTTTTTACCGACCAAACGAGTTGCATGTATGCAGGAGCGAATCGACGTGCCATGCGGCGATGATAACACAAAATGTGTTGATTTTGCATCCGAATACAAAAATTATGTTCCGCCCGGACAAACCCCAAACAGCGGCGCGCCGTCACACCGCCCGCCCAGCCCCACGGCAGACAGGGCCCGATGATGGCGGACCTACCGGCCCGCTCCGGCCTCAAAGCGGGCCGGTAGGTCCGCCATTCATCAGCCCGTCCACACGCCGAGCGCAGCGACGGCGGGCGGGCGGGGTGACGGCGGGCGGGCGGGGTGACGGCGGGCGGGCGGGGTGACGGCGGGCGGGCGGGGTGACGGCGGGCGGGCGGGGTGACGGCGGGCGGGCGGGGTGACGGCGGGCGGGCGTGACGGGCGGGCGCAGCGACGGCGGGCGGGCGCAGCGACTTGACAACCTTCTCCGACCCAACCGACTTCTACACCCCCGTGCTCACTTCCGCTCAACATGACCTGGCTGCTGCGGCGCTCCTCCGGCTGCGCGTCGCCCGTGCGGATGTGGTGGCGCAACTCGTAACCCTCCTCGGTGAGGCGGCCGCCCCCTACTACGCCAACCTCGACGAAGCCGCAGCCTGGCGCACGCTGCTCGATTTGCTCGGCACTCAGCTGCTGGCCGGAGGCACGACCGCGGCAAAACAGCGGCGGGCGCTCTTGCTCGAGCGGCTGGCGACCGATCGGCTCGGTGCCCTAGCGCGCCTCGGGCGCGACAGCTTCGAGATCGGCGGGGAGCAGATTGCCCCCCACCACATCGCCCGACTGGCCAAAAGACCCTGGCGCGGCGGGAGCGTTTTGGCGAAAGCCCTCACTTCCGCGCTCGACCTGCCGGAAGTCTTCGCCGGGGTAGACAGGGCTTCGATGAGTACGCTTCCGCAAAACGACTTCCGTGCGCCCCCTCCCCTCAAGCCATTCCAGCAAACGCTCGCCAGCCAACTTCTCGACACCCTCCGCGCTCGCCAACGCCCCTTTCGCGCCATCCTGAGCTTGCCTACGGGCGGCGGCAAAACCCGCACCGCTGGCGATGCCCTGATCACTTTACTCGCCGAGCACCGCCTCGCCGGACGTGACGACGCCTACTACCTCTGGCTCGCACAGAGCGAAGAGCTGTGCGAACAGGCTGTGCTCTGCCTCCAGCAACTCTGGGCGCACCAGTGGCCGGGCGAGCCCATCTGCGTCCACCGCTACTTCGGCGGCCGCCACGTCGCCACGGCCGCTTTTCGTCCGGGCATCGTCGTGGCCACCATCCAGCAGCTCACCGCCCGCCTTCAGGCTCCGGGGGCAATCGAGGCCACTCTCCTCGAGCAACTCGCCGCCATCGTCATCGACGAGGCGCACCGCGCGACGAGCGCCAGCTACACCAAGCTCTTCGCCACCGTGGCCGAGGTCAACCCGCGCCGCGAGCGCCTGCCGATCGTCGGCCTTACCGCCACGCCAGGCCGGGCCCGCGGCGAGACCAACGACCTCATCCGCACCTTCGGCGACCGGCTCCTGCTGCCCGACCTCAGCTCCGACACCGGCGAAGACCAGCACCCCCTCACGGCCTTCCGCGAGCGCGGCTACCTCGCCTGGCCAGACCACGAACTCGTCGTCACCGATTACCGCGTCACCACCGCCGAACCCCGTAGTCGCGCGGCGCACGAGTGGTTGGACTTCGAGGTGCGCGTCCAACAGGAACTCGGCAGGGCGCACCGCCGCAACCAACTCATCGTGCAGCGATTAATGGAGATCCCAACTGGCATCCCGACGCTCGTGTACGCCTGTAGCGTAGAGCACGTCCGCGTACTCCACGTCTTGCTGCGGCGGGCCGGGCGTACCTGCGGCTACCTTACAGGGGAGACCAACAAGCTAGAGCGAGCGGGTTTGGTGGACGCCTTTCGGCAAAACGAACTCGACTTTCTCGTCAACTACGGCGTGCTGACCACCGGCTTCGATGCGCCGGCGACGGGCTGTATCGCGCTCACCCGACCGATCTCCTCCGAGGTTTTGTACGAGCAGATCGTCGGCCGGGGCCTGCGGGGGGTAGCTTTCGGCGGCACGGAGCGCTGCCTGATCCTCGACTTCGAGGACAACTACCGGACGTTTGGCGATCAGCTCGCCTACCACCGCTTCGGGCGCTTCTGGGCGCAGGCTAGGCGGGTGACGATCGCCTTGGAGCAACCGCTCGCCGAGCTTCCGACACCCGTAAAAAAAGCCAAGCGGCGGAAGAGCAAAGGAGTCGCGGGTCCCACCTTATTTGGCTAGCGAGTGGACCGGGCTTCTACGCTGCGGCGCAGGCCCACCCCGTGCGGTGAAGACTGGCGCTTCACAGCTTCTCCAAACGAAAGCGATAGATCAAATACCCACTCCGCCCCACCTCCGTCCACCAATTTGTGACGCGGTACAGCCCATCGTAGCGGTACCCGCTCTCCGGAGCGTAGGGGCTGCCTGGCATTGGTCCGCGACTTACGCGCACGGGCAGCTCGCGCTCGCACGAGAGCACCAGGGCCTGGTTGCCGCGCGTCAGGTCCTGGTCGACGACCTGTTTGTTGACGCCGGCCTTGCGCCCGCCCTCCCCGGTGTAGGTGATGACGTCCCACTCGTCGATGTCGTCCTCGTAGCCGATGCACACCACGATGGACTCGCAGCCTTCTTGTTGGGAGCCGCAGATGCCCTTGCGCAGGGGGCGGTGTACGCCCGCGGCAGCGAGGTCGACGCGGTTGTCGAAGGTCATGCCGGGGAGGATATTAGGTGGGTGGCCGAAGTGGCGGGGCATAGGCGGGGCAGCTACGCGTACGAAGGTAGGCGCACGCCGGGCTACCTTCGCGCCATGCTCAAGCTCCTGATCGTAGCGGGGATTCTCGCGACGGTGTACTTCTGGTACCGCGGCCAACGCCTTTTGACGGAGCGGCGCGACGCTGAACTCGATCGCGACGCCCAGCTCCGGCGGCAGCCCCCGATCGACGTGGACGCCGAGATCATCGAGTCCCAATCAAAGGCTCGCAAACAACGATAAACCATGGCCAAACCAGGCTTTAAGCGCCTCCCGCCCCCACCGCAGAAAGGCACCGGTATCGGAGATTGGGTAGTACTCAAGAACAACCAGCTCCTGGCCTTCAACAAGCCCCCCGCCCTCGCGGTGCAGTCCGCCAATACAGAGGCCCCCACCCTCCAGAAGCTCGCCAGCGCCTACGCGAAGCGCGACCTCTACCTTATCCACCGCATCGACCAGCCGGCCAGTGGCTTGGTGTTGTTCGCTAAGCATAAGAAGAGTGTCCAGGACCTCCAGCGCCAGTTTGGCGATCACAATGTCGAGCGCACCTATCTCGCCGTGGTCGACCAACTCCCAGAAGTCGCGGAGGGCGAGTTAAAGCACATCCTCGCCCGCGACGGCCGCAGCAACAAGAGCTACGTCGCCGAGGCCGGCACCGCCGACGCCAAGGAAGCCATCCTCACCTGGCGCCAACTCGGTGAGACGGACCGGTATCCCGTGCTGGAGGTCAAGTTGCACACCGGACGGCACCACCAGATCCGGGCGCAATTGGCCGCCGTGGGGGCGCCGATCCACGGAGACGTGAAGTACGGTGCCCGCCGCGCCAACGACGACCGCAGCATCCACCTGCACGCCTACCAGCTTTCGTTCGCGCACCCGATCAGCCGGGAGCGCGTCGCATTGGAGGCTGCCGTGCCTGCCGGGGATGTGCTCTGGGCGAGCGTGATGGGGGTAGTGGGCGTATGAAGCCCCCCTACAACGTCTTCAAATACTCCACCACGCCCTTGCGCTCCGCGTCCGTGAGGTGATCGCCATACGTATGCCCGCCGTTCCCGTACCCGGGCTTCGACGTGTCGTAGGCGTACTTGCCCTTCGCAGCCGAGCCGCGGCGGACTTTCCAGCCCAGCTTCTTGTGATCGTATTCGTCGGCGGCGCCGGAAACCGTTTTGCCGGAAGGCGAATACCGCGCCCACTCCTTCGGGCGATTATAGCTATTTAATAGATCCATAATCGTCGGCACACTACCGTTGTGTAAATAAGGGGCCGTCGCCCAAATACCGTCCAGCGGCGGGGCGATATAACCAGCTTCCGGCTCAAATCTGGACTTCGGATAACTCGTCGCAAACCAGCTACGATTGTACCAATTCGTGATGCCACTCGTGACAGCGTAACTAGCGTATAATGCATCCGTCCGGACGGCGTCCACACTCACCACTTTGTTCGGGTACGTATCGTCCGAACGATCGCCCCCGATGGTGCCGTAGTGGCCGTGACAGCCTGCGCAGTTGTCGTTAAAGAGGAGTTGTCCGGCTTTCGCCAAAACAGGATCTACAGACCCTGTATACTTCGGCGGCTCCAATTCGCGACACCACGCCAGCACGTCGACGAAAGCGCCTTGCGCCTTGCGGGCCGCGGTCGAATCCGGAATCCCGAGTACGGAAGCCTGAAACAGCAACTTCGTAAAATCGCCCCGCCCGACGGCCGTGTAGTAGAGCGCGTTCTTCTTGGCGACATTCCACAGCGGCGGGGTGTCCGTACCGATGTTGTAGTCCGCCAGCGAGTAGGCGGCCTCGGCGCGGTATTCGAGGGTCTGCGGGTCGCGGTGCCGCATGATGGTCTCGGCGATGCGGGCGGCCGGGTTGACGCCGGGCTGGTTGGTCTCCGTGCCCTCGGTCATGGCGCGGAAGTACTTACCGAAGTCGGCGTACTGCTCATACTCCGGGCTCTCGCGACCGAACTTGGTCCGCATCCGGACCTCGAGCAGTTTGCCGGCCAGTTGCATCCCGCCGCGGTAGTCCGACAGCGAGTTGCCGATGCCCAGGATCGTGTCGCCCGCCACCGCCCCGGCGTGACAAGTAAAGCAGGTACCATTGGCCACCTCCACGCCGTTGGGCGCCTCGAAGTAGGCGAAGCCGTGTGGTGTGACGAGTCCCGACTTCCTCAGGAAGGCCGCCGAGTCCTTGCCCATAACCTCGCGGATCACCTCCGCCGGCAAACCCGTCCCCAGGTAGGCACCCTGCTTGATGTACGCAAAGCCGAGATCGGCGTCGCCCTGTAGCTGCTGCGTAGCGGCCGGGATGGTCTTAACCTTCCAGCCGACGTTGTGGGCAGCGTCCACGCTCACGGTAGCCGACTTGCGGCAGGCGGGAACCATCGCGCCAAGCGCGAGGAGGAGTCCAGCGGTGATGAGTTGAGAAAACAGCGTTTGATGGGTCACTACCTTCTACAACCAAGGGGCGTGGGGGTAGTTGGGCGGCAGCGTGTCAAAATGCTCAACCTTCGGTTGCGAGCGCCTCGGCTTCCTGATTCAGCTTGGTCATCCGCCGCCTCAGCATTCGCTCCGCGGCTTTGGGGCTTCTGCGCGCCGCGAAAGCGTAGGCCCGCAGCTGAGCCCGCAACACTCGACCCCGTAGTCCTTTTCCGGCGTAAGCACCGATTTGCTTGTCCTTCTCGAACGAGAAAGAGCACCAGCCCAACGATTGCCAGAATACCGCCGACGGCAAGCAGCGCAGTGGCCATCACGAGATAGAATACGGCATTCCAGCAGCCTTCTAATGTGCCTTCATCTTCCTGGTTGGAGGCTATCAGGAGAACGAGTCCTACAACCAGACAAATGCCCCCCGCGATCAGAAGGCCAACACCTGCGCCAATTGTCGTCCCGCCCGAGCCACCGTCGAGTTGGGCCGCGTGAATGGCCCACAATTCATAGCCCTGCGTCAGCAAGCAGGCGAGGAGGAGGTAGCCGAGCAGTCGGCGCTGTGGAGTAGAGAACTTTATTAGGCAAAGACCGTCATAACCCAGCGAAGAGGTGTTGCGGATTTCGCAACTTCTCGGAGGAGGTGTGCCGATGTGCGGCTTTCGCCAAAACCTGCGGGTGGCTGAGCTGCGCGGCGCGAGTCCTGCCACGCTGTTGAATCGTGGGTTTGCCATTTAGCTAAAGTCTCACAGTCGGAAACTCAGTGCTAAACAGTAAATCAGTTTCAGTGCATTATTCTGCCGCATAAGTTAATTACCGTCCCGCGGTACCCCATCAATAATTCAAGCCTCGCCCTTCATCATATCGCTACCGTATTCGTCCCCGCTCCTGCTCACCCGTCTGCTGGTTCTGAAAGCGCTTTGCTGTGATTTTTCCGAAGGAATAAGTGAACGCTAAACGCACGAAATTAGAGCGCCACTTGTTGTCGAAGTAAATGTCCGTGCCATCGACGTTGTATAGTCCGGAGGCCCTTTGGGTATTGAATACATCGTTGAGGATGACGCGAGTCGTGAGGTTTCCGTCGAGCCATTTTCGTTCGTAAGTGAGGGTGAGATTAGCGGCATCGAAACGATTGAAAGTCCCCTCGAAGAAGGCACCGGCGTACCACGCTTGCATTTCTACGGCACCAAGTTTATTAAGATCGATTCGGTGGTCGGTGAAGACGTAAGGCTGCCAGCGGGGCGGGACGTATACCACGTCGAGATCTTCGGCAAAGACCTTCGTTCGGTTCGCGCTAATGGTGGTGCTGGATGTCCACGGACCAATCTCGAAGGCGCGACTGAGTTCGAACGACCACTCGAAGCGTCGCGTGAAGTTGAGGCGTTGAAGTATGTAGCTGCGAGAGGTCGCACCGCGGAGAGCTGCACCAGCCAGTGGTCTGTCGATATAGCGGTGACCCGCTTTGAAGGTGGTGCCGTCGAAGTCCGCGATGATTTCTAGGCCCTGTGTGACGGCGGGGACGAGCCGCGGGTTGCCCTGGATTGAGGTGTACGGGTCCTGGTAGATGAGGTTGGGATTGAGGTCTTGGTACGGCGGGCGCTCGACGCGCGAACTATAGACCAGGCTGAGGCTTTGGCGATCTGAGAGGTCGAAGTGGAGCCTGGCGGTCGGGAAAACGTTGACGTATTGATCTTCGAGCGCATCCTCGTCGTCGACCCGCAGGGAGAGTACGTAGTCGGTACGTTCGACGCGGGTGCCGAGACCATAGCTCCACCGTCGATCGGCGGGACTCGCGTAACTCATGTAGGCGGCGCCCACCCGCGCCTAAAGGATTACGTCTGCATACACCTGGCGGACAGCAGTTTGCTCACGGTAAAGTATCGGCTGGGCAGTTTATGTGACTTGCTCGACGAACGATTTTTACGTGTTCACCGCTCCTTCGTCGTTAATCGAGATCGGATTACCGCTTTTAGCCGACAGGATGTGGAGCTGGGCAAGGTAGAATTACCGATTGGCGATCAGTATAAGGAGTTGGTGTTGGGGCGGTTGGGAGACTAGTTCGGGCAGGAGTCATGGTGTATGATCGACCCAGCCATTTCGACTCGTAGGCCTTGAGGACAAGCTAGTTGAAGTCTGGCCAGGCTTGCACGATCTAGATTAAGTATACAGCTATCCCGAGCCGGCCGATCTCAAAACGGCATCATACTCCACGCTTCTTGATAGCTCCCTCACAACTCGTCACCTCGCGGTACTTCCAGCCGACGTTTTGCGCAGCCTCCACGCTCACGGTAGCCGACTTACGGCAGGCAGACAGCAGGCTGGTCAGGGCCAGTTAAACCAAGAGGAATGGCGCTTGCGAAAGCCGGTCGGTTGAAAATCACTACCTGTTCAACCCTGGGGCGGGTCGGTAGTTGGGCGGAGGCGTGTCAAATTGGGCAAGGACGACACCGGATGCTATCGCCCCGGCCGAACCGGCTCCAGGTGTACATTTCCCCCATGGACCGCTTCTTCGTTTTGGCGACAGCCGCCCTCCTTGCCCTCGTCGCCTGTAACAGCAGCGACACGGCCACCGGCCCCGCCCTCACCCCCGTCGCCCTCCACGGCCAGCTCCGCGTCGAGGGCACGCAACTCCTCGACGCCTGCGGTCGGCCTGTGCAACTCTCCGGCGTGAGTCACTTCTGGCATACCTGGGAGGGGCAAGAGCACTGGAACGGCGACGTGGTCGCGTGGCTGCGCGACGACTGGCGCGTTAGCGTGTTGCGGGCACCCCTTGCCTGCCACCCCAACGTCGAGGGCGACTACCTCACGGCTCCGGACTCTAGTATGGCGCAACTGCGGCGGCTCGTCGACGGGGCCATTCGCGAGGGGATGTACATCATCGTGGACTTCCACGCCCACAACGCCTACCCAGAGGAGGCCAAGGAGGTGCTCGGGACGATCGCCCAGGAGTACGGACAGTATCCCAACCTCCTCTACGCCATCTGGAACGAGCCCGTCGGCACGCAGGAGGCCCCGGAGGAGATGTGGACCGAGATTAAGGCTTTCGCCAAAACCGTCATCCCCGTTATCCGGGCGGCGGATACCAACAACGTGATCGTGGTCCCGACGCCATTCTACGACCAGTTCCCAGATGTCGCCGCGGCCAACCCACTAACCTCCGCCGACCTCGGGATCCCCGCCGACAACCTCATGTACGACGTGCACGCCTATGCGGGCCAACACAAGAAGATGATCCGCGATCGCGCCGACGTGGCGCTCGCCGCCGGCCTGCCCATCATCATGACCGAGGTCGGGCGCGTCGGCGTGGACTGGGGTCCGCAGAACAAGATCGACTCGGTGAGCTTCGGGGAGTGGATGACGTGGATCGACGCCCACCAAATTTCGTTTACGAAGTGGAGCCTCAGCTACCGGGACGAGGTAAGCTCGAGCCTCCTGCCCACGGCCAGCGCAACGGGTGCTTGGACCGAGGCCGACCTCAGCCCAGAAGGCAGGTTTAACCGGGCCTTCTTGCGGCAGCGAGGTGAGCGCTTCTACCAACAAACGGCGTGTGAAGCGCTACGCGATGGGCAGCAATAAGCAACGAGCTGGTGTATCGAGCGAGCGCCCGCAACGAAGCTCGCACGGACTCGAGCCTACCAAGCTGGCTGCCGCGCATGTCATCTGGGGGTACGTACTCTACGCGACGCGGCCCCAGATGCGGGTGTCGTATTGGATGGCATTCGAGCACGCACAACAGGCCTACGATCTCGTTGAGGCCGAGCGCGGCAAACTAGCCATTCAACTCACCGAATTGTCCGGTGATCCCGTCCGCACCGGGCTCCGCACATGGTCTTCGAGGCAGGTCTTAGTGATGGGGTAGAGGGTAAGCTTGGCGAAAGCCGGACTGGTGTACGTCGGTTGGTCCCGGGGTATTGCGTGCGAGGCTTGGCTACCTTTCGGCAAAACTTACGACGCACCATGCTGAAAGCCATCGAAATTGCGAAATCCCAACCGGTCCTCGACCTGTACGACGACTACGCCCACAGCAAACTCGACCGTCGTCAGTTCATGGATCGCCTCGGCAAGTTCGCCGTCGGCGGCGTGACGGTAGCCGCGCTGGCGAGCTGCCTACTGCCCAAATACGCAGAGAACGTCACCGTTGCCCCCGATGACGAGCGTCTCCGCTCCGAGTACATCACCTACGAATCCCCGCGGGGCGGTGGCCAGATCAAGGGGCTCCTGTCGCGACCGGTGAAGGGCAACAAGCGCCTCCCCGGCATCGTCGTGGTACACGAGAATCGCGGACTCAATCCCTACATCGAGGACGTGGCCCGGCGTGCGGCGCTGGCGGGATTCGTGACGCTGGCCCCGGACGCGCTCACGCCCCTCGGCGGATACCCCGGCAACGACGACGACGGCCGTGCCCTACAGTCCGAGCGCGATCAGCAGGAGATGCTCGAGGACTTCATCGCCGCTCATGCACACCTGCTCATCCTAGACTCGACGACGGACAAGGTCGGCGTGGTCGGGTTCTGCTTCGGGGGCTGGATCAGCAACATGATGGCCGTTCGCCTGCCGCAGCTCGGGGCGGCCGTACCGTATTATGGAAGCCAGCCGACCGACGAAGAGGCTACCCGGATCGTCGCCCCGCTACAGTTGCACTATGCTGCTTTGGATGAGCGGGTCAATGCCGGTTGGCCCGCCTACGAGGCCGTACTCGACCGCGAACGTATCGAGCACGAAGCCTACGTCTACGAGGGCGTCAACCACGGCTTTCACAACAACACCACCCCCCGCTACGACGAGGCCGCCGCAACGCTGGCGTGGGAGCGGACAATCGCTTTCTTCCGGGAGCAACTCAGGTAAGGCTACCGACGTCTGGGGCACATGTGCCATTTGGGCGACATATGTTCGGGTTGTATCATGTGATCGGTGTCAAAGCGTCCGACGGACGCTCTTCTGGCGCGTGGCTTGCCGTTCATTAGGCCCGCAATCAATAGTATGCTCTGCCCCAACTGCTCTCAGCCCATGTGGCGCGACTTTGTCGCTAACCTTTACCACCCACTGCCCGGCGAGCAGCGTACCGAGTGTGCGAAGTGCAAGTGTGCCGCGAGGTACGCCCTCCCAGAGTACCTCGCCGAGGAGGGCTATGTCTACTTCGGCGCGGGAGTCATCGCGCTTTCCTTGCTGTGCGTCACCGCCATCGATGCGCCTATCCTGGTCGTCGTCAACGCTGGGTTGAGTCTTCTGCTGGCATGGTCGGGCCTTATCGCGCTGCTGATGTGGACGCGGACGAGGGTAAGGTCCTAGATAGGGAGTTCAGCTAGTGGCGAGTTTTGCCGAAAGGCGCACTCCTATGCATCGACGCCCCTAAACATGGCAATCGTAGTGCGGTCGTGTCCGGCCAAGCGGGAGAGGTCCGCGGCGGTGTAGCCTTTTGCATTTAGTAACTCGGTATCGGCTCCTCGCTCCAGGAGAAGTTTGGCGATGCCCAGTTGTTTGTGGGTCGCGCACATCATCAGTGCCGTCGAGTCGTCCTGGTTGCGGGCATCCACGGTAGCACCCAGGCGCACGAGGATGCCCGCCAGTTCGAGATGACCTTTGAAGACCACTCCCATCAGCGGCGTATTACCGCGCGAATCAGCCAGATTTGGGTCGGCCCCGTGCCGCAACAGCAGCTCGGCCACGGCGCGCTGCTTGCTGTACGCCGCCAGCAGGAGCAGCGAGAAGCCGCGCTCGTCGACGAGATTCGCGTCGAGGCCATCGAGGAGGGCCTGCTCGACGGCGTCGGTATCCCCGTTGCGGACGAGGTCTTGGAGGGAGTGTGGCACAGGCGAGTCGGGCTTGAGGGTGAGCGAAATACAACGGCGGCGGCGCGGCGGCGGTTCTCAGTAAGCCTCCGTCAACAGCGCCACACAACTCTGGATGCCCTCCAGGAAGTTGCCGAGGCGTAGGTTTTCGTTCGGGCTGTGGATGCTGTTGTCGGGATTGGGTATGCGTAGCGCCACCGCGTCGATCCCGAGTTCGAGGATAAACGGTCCCATCGGTTGTGAGCCGCCTGTGGTCCGCATGAGCACGGGCGGCTGCCCAAAGGCACGCACGAGCGCTCGCTCGAGCAAGGCCCCGACGGGAGCGTCGAAGGAAGTCCGGAAGGCCTCGTACGAGACGTCCCCATCGAGGCGGGCGAGCTTAGCATAGCGGGCTCGCTCCTCGGGTGACGGTACGCTGTCGACGAGGTGGTAGCCCTGCGCGATGATGTGTTGCCTTAGCAGCGCGAGTTGGCGGGCACCGGGCGTCTCCGGCACGAGTCGCAGGTCGAGTTCGGCCACGGCCGTAGCGGGGATGATGGTACGGGTCTGCTCACCGGTCCACCCCGACGACATCCCGCGGACGTTGAGCGACGGGTACTGTAGCGCAGCTTGGTAGCCCTCGCCCACGGCCTCCGGGGCAGCCACGCCGATGCGTCGCAGCAGGGCGGGCTCGTCTTCAGGGACGGCGGCGAGTCGTATGCTGTCCGCCGGGCTGATCTCGACGCCATCATAAAAGCCCGCGACCGTGACGCGACCATTGATGTCCTTCATGCTCGCCAGCAGGTGCGCCAGGCCGTAGGCTGGGTTGGGGGCAAAATTCCCGTACTGCCCAGAGTGCAGCGCCGTGCTCGGCCCAAACACCGTGAGCGTGGCGTCCGCGATGCCCCGGGCACCAAAGGTGAGCGTCGGACGGTTGGAGATGTGCCGCGTCCCGTCCAGGATGACGAGCGCATCGGCGGCGAGTTGCGTTCGCCGTGCGCGGACGGTGGCCGGGAGATTCGGCGAGGAGATCTCCTCTTCGAGGTCCATGATGACCTTGACGTGGAAGGCGGGCGTGTGGCCGGCTTTCGCCAAAACATCCAGCGCCGCCAGCAGGCAGGTGGCCGGACCTTTCGAGTCGGAGGCCGAGCGCGCGAACAGTCGCCACTCAGGGTCGAACTCCTGCGCGGCAGCACTGAGGGGTAGCGTCTCGTAGGTACCATCGCCGCGAGCATGCTTCAGCACCGGGACGTAGGGGTCGGGCTGGTCCCACTTGGTTGGATCTACCGGCTGCCCGTCGATCTGAAGGTAGAACAGCAGCGTCTTGGCACTGGGATCGGCGCTCCGCTTTTCGGCAAAAACGAAGGGCGCCGTCGGGGTCGCCCACTGCTCTACCTGGAAGCCCCGGCGTTCGAAGGCGCGCTGGCAGAAGTCGGCGTTGCGCCGGGCGTTGGCCAGGTCGTGGCTCTCGTTAGGGATGCGCAAGAAGGTGTCGAGGATCGCAAGGGCCGTCGGAAAGTAGGCGCGGCTGGCGGCGTCGATCTCGGCGGCCGTGGAAAGAGTGGGCAGGGCTTGCGCCAAAACTGGCGTAACAGGTTTTGGCGCAAGCAAATACACGAGCACGAAGAGCGAGAGAGGAGCCTTCATGTGGGGGAAGGTAGGGGGGCGAGTGGAGTGCACGAGACAGAGACGACAACGCGCCCCCTCGTAAGGAGGATTGAAAGGTGATGGAAGGTAGCTGAGCTATCATTGCCCACGCTATGTCAAAAATCACCGTTGCGCTCGCCCAGATCGCCCCCGTTTGGCTCGACCGGGCCGCCACCCTCACGCGCATCGAGGCGCGTATCTCGGAGGCAGGAGCGGCAGGTGCAGACCTCGTGTGTTTTGGCGAAAGCCTCCTGCCCGGCTACCCCTTCTGGCTCTCGCTCACGCACGGTGCGCGCTTCGACGACCGGATGCAGAAGGAGATCTATGCGCACTATGTGCGGCAGGCGGTCGACATCGAGGCGGGCGGTCTGGGCCGCGTGCAGGCTTTCGCCAGAACCCATGGCGTCGCCGTGTATTTGGGCATCGCCGAGCGACCCATAGACCGCGGCGGGCACAGTCTGTACTGCACGCTGGTCTACATCAATAAAGCAGGCGAGATCCAGAGCGTGCACCGTAAACTGCAACCTACCTACGAGGAGCGGCTGGTGTGGGGCGCGGGCGACGGGCACGGTCTGCGCGTCCACGACTTGAGCCAGGGATGGCGCGTGGGTGGTCTCAACTGCTGGGAGAACTGGCTGCCGATGGCGCGACAGGCGCTGTATGCGCAGGGTGAAAACCTGCACGTGGCCGTCTGGCCGGGCGCCGTGCGGAATACCGAAGAGATCACGCGTTTCATCGCACGGGAGTCGCGCAGCTTTGTAGTGTCGGCATCGAGTGTACTCCGCGTCGCGGACATCCCGGCGGGCTTCCCCTACCGCGACGAGATCGTGGCCGCCGTCGGGGCAGGCAGTGAGTCGCCGGGCTTCATTGCCGATGGGGGGAGCGCGGTGGCCGGTCCCGACGGCGAGTGGGTGCTGGTGCCGCAGGCCGGTACCGAAGGGCTTTTCGTCGTTGAGCTAGACCTCGACCGGGTATATGAGGAGCGGCAGAACTTCGACCCGAGCGGACATTACAGTCGGCCGGACGTGCTGAGGGTAACGGTTGATCGGGAGCGGCAGGGAGTTGTCAGGTGGGAGAACGAGCGGTGCCCACCTGCGAGGCGCGTTGAGTAGGACTGCCGCCAGACACAGGGGCTATGCTTGCAGCTTTACCGCTAGGGTTTTGAGATAGTCTGCTAGGGAAGTAGGCTTTCTTCCCGTGAGGTAAGTGTAGTCGGCGCTGATGCCGGGAGTCGCGGTGAAACGCTCGACAAAGTGGATGAGGGTTTGCGCGATGGCCATGCCCTTGGGCGTGCCGCGGCGCGTTGCCTCCAGGTAGTAGCGGATAGGATTCAGACTGCGGTAGGTGATAGGCTGCGGAGTGTAGCGACTGAGGGTTTGGGCTACTTCCGTAAAACCCACTACATCGGTGCCCGTGATGGTGTATGCCTTGCCGGCGTGCATAGCGGGGTCGAGCATCACGGCGGCGGCAGCGCGGCCGATGTCGTCGGCGTCGACCCAGACGAATTTGGCCCGACCGGCCGGCACGACGATCTCGTGGCGCAGCCGGAGGTCATCGCCGAAAGCGTTCTCGAGGTTCTGCATGAAGTAACTCGGCCTGAGCAACGTAAAGCGCATCGGGCCGGGCTCCCGCAGGGCTCGCTCGCGGATGACCTGCTCGACCTTGGCGTGCGGGAGAAAGCTGCGCTCGCCGGCCCCCTGGACGGACATGAACACGAGATAGGGAAGTCGGCCACTCGGCACTTCGTCGAGCAGTGCGCGAAACCGCCCCGCGGCATCGCTGAGGCCGGGCGGCATCAGCAAGAAAACGACGTCGGCGGCGATCAGCGCGGGTGCACTGGCGGTGGGCTCGTCGAGGTCGAAGAAGGGCTGCGTGGGGGTGACGCGGTCGCGGTGACGCGTAGAGTGGACCGCTGGGGTGTGCGCGAGGGCCTGGGCGACGGCAGAGCCGACCGTGCCGGTGGCGGCGGTGATGAGGAGGTGGCGGGCGAGCATACGATGGGTATCGTCGGGGCGTGGGCCTCAGTTCTTACGTAACGATCCTCTTTATAGATTGTAGTTTACCGACATGGCCGTACCACGCTTCGAAGACTATCGCCCCGCACAGGGGCCGTCGATTAATCGCTTTTTCATTATCGCCGGGTTGCTCGTGCTTCTGTTGATTTACTTTGGGTTCAACTCCTTTCTCACTATCGACTCCGGTGAGCGGGGGGTGCTCTTCCAACGCTTTAGTGGCTTGGACAAGGAGAATATCTACACGCCGGGCTTTCAGGTGGTGGCCCCTTGGAACACGATGTACATCTACGAGGTCCGCGAGCAGCAGATCACCGAGCAGATCGAAGTGCTGTCGAGCAATGGTCTCACCATCGGCACCGAGGTTACCGTCCGGATCGCGCCGCAGGCCGACAAGATCGGCGAACTCCACGAGACCTTTGGGCGAGAGTACGTAGAGCGGCTCATCAAACCCGAGATCCGGTCGGCCGTCCGCGAGGTGATCGGCCGCTACACTCCGGAGGAACTCTACTCCACCAAGCGCGCTGAAGTGCAAACCGGCATCCAGGAGAGCCTCGAGATAGCGCTGGGCAGCAACTACATCAACCTCCAGGCGACCCTCATCCGCGACATCGAGTTGCCAGATCGCGTCAAAGCCGCCATCGAACAGAAGCTCGAGGCCGAGCAGGAGGCGCAGCGCTACGTGTTCCTCCTCGAGCAAGAGCGCAAGGAGGCGGAGCGCAAGATCATCGAAGCCGAGGCCAAGGCCGAATCCAACCGCATCCTGACCGCAAGTCTCAACGACCGGATCTTGCAGGACAAAGGCATTGATGCGACCTTGCAACTGGCGCAGAGCCCGAATTCGAAGGTGGTGGTGATCGGGGGTGGTGGCGACGGACTGCCGTTGATTTTGGGGCAGCAGTAGGAGTGGGACTATTGCTGTCGTCCGCGGCCGCTCACTGAGCACTGCCTTACTCCCGTCCCAATACGAACGGCAACGTCTCCCGGACGCCATCCTCGCCGATGAGCTCTAGCAAGTACATGCCCGCCGCCAGGCCCGCCGACACCGACACTTTTAGGTTGTCGCCGACCTGCTCGGTGTTGGTGCTGAAGCGCTGCCCGGTAACGTTGCGGACGTAGACGTCGCGCATCTCGCGGTCTGCAGAGATGCCGCGGACGTACACCTCCTGCCCCCAGGCTGGGTTGGGGAAGAGCGTGAGCGGAGCTGCGGTGGCGGTGGTTTTGGCGGAAGCTACCTGGACTTGCCCTTCGCCCAGGTGCGCGATTACCGCTCCGGGCTCGTAGAGGACACTGTAGGCCGAGCGCGGCAGGGCCTCGTCCCAGAAGACGCCTGCGCGGTCGAGCCCGTGGACGATGATCGGAAAGTCGACCGTGCCGCGGAAGTCCGCTCGCGGAGCTTCGGCTACCTGTAGGTCGCCATCGATGATCGCCTGCCCCCCGGCCCGAATCTGGCCGTAGCCCCTACCTGCAACCGTATCGCGGAGCGTCGTGCGCAGGACACCTTGGATGAGGACGTCGCCGTCGGTGCTGAGGAAGCCCTGGTTGTGGAGCTCGGCCCCGTCTTCGACGGTGATGTCCCCGCCGATCACCGAGACGCTAGCGCCCTCGCCGATCGTGAGGCTCGACCCCGCGCCGACGACGATCTGAGCGGCCGTAGAGAGGGGGGCAAGCCAGATGCCTGCGCAGAGGCTTATTATCCCGGTTGTGAAAAATGTAGTGTGGTTCATAGTGCACCCTTACCGTCGCACAAACGAAGCCAGGGGCGGGGAGTGGAGCCAAGATACCGTCGAATGGTCGAGCTTCCGGGTTGAGGGGTGGATTCGGGGGCGCGTTCGCCTCACTCGGGCAGCCACGCCATTAGGTCCTCACCGTCCACGATGTTTCAACTGTGCGGATGGCGCTGGCCGTCTGAGCGGATGCCGACGAAGGGAGTTACGGTGTGGTAGCCGGGCGTTGGCGGCGGCTCGAGGTTTTGATGCAGGCGCAGCAGCTCGCGAAGGTGAAGAGAAGAGTAGAGGTCACATATCACTCGTCATCAACAAACTCAGATCCGTGTACTTCTGCCCGAAGCGCTCACTCAAATACGCATTCGTGAGGCAGCCCTTGTAGCTGTACACGCCGTGCCGTAGCCCCCGGTCGCTAAACAGCACATGCTCGATCGAGCCACTCGACCCGGCCCGCAACAGCATCGGCGTGAGGATGTTGCTCACCGCCACGCTCGCCGTACGGGCGACGCGACTGGCGAGGTTCGGGACGCAGTAGTGGATCACGTCGAACTTCGTGAACGTCGGGCGCTTGAGTGTCGTCACCTCGGAGGTCGCGAAGCAGCCGCCCTGGTCGATGGAGATGTCGACGATCACCGAGCCGGGGCTCATGTGCTCCACCATCTCTTCGCTCACGAGCATCGGGGCACGACCGTCGGCCGAGTGCACGGCCCCGATGGCGACATCTGCGAGCTTGAGTTCCTCGGCGAGGTAGACGGGGTTGATGACGGACGTGTAGATGGCCTGGCCGACCTCGTTGCGGAGGCGCTTGAGCTTGTAGATATTGTTGTCGAACACGCGGACCTCAGCTCCCAAACCCAGCGCCGCCCGCACCGCGCTCTCGGCCACGACGCCCGCCCCGAGGATGACCACCTTGGCTGGGGGCACGCCGCTGATACCGCCGAGCAAAACGCCCTTGCCGTTGGTCGCTGAACTCAGCAGTTCACTCGCTATCAAGATGGCGCTCATGCCGGCCAGCTCCGACATCGTACGCACGATCGGGTAGCTCCCGGCCTCGTCCTGCATGTACTCCATGGCGAGCGCGATGACGCGTTTTGCCTTGAGCTTAATCATATACTCCGCCGTAAGCAGTGGCATTTGCAGGGGCGAAATCAAGATCTGGTTGGGGCGCATCAGGTCCAGCTCTTCGAGCGTCGGTGGCGACACTTTTAGGATCAGGTTGGCGCGATACACTTGCTCTGGGCTGTGCGCGATCTCGGCCCCGGCCTCTGAGTAGTCGTGGTCCGTAAAGTGGGCGCGTTGCCCGGCGCAACTCTCGATCACGACGCGGTGCCCGTACGCGATCAGGGTGCGTACGCTGCTCGGCACCAAGGCCAGTCGATTCTCGTCCTTGCTGAGTTCGCAGGGCACCCCGATGTAGAGTTTGTCGGGGCGCGACATCACGGCGAGGCGCTCGGGTTGGGTTTCGATCCCGGTGAGGAGCTCGGGCGAGATCTGGACGCGGCGCTTTGGGTCGCTCATGGGCGGGGGGTAGAAGATCGGATCCCTATCCCGTACGACGACGGGGGGCTGGCTTGATCAACGTGATAGGTGGCGTCCGGTTGCAAAGCGTCGCGGGCGGCGGGTTTTGCCGAAAGGCTACAAGATATGCACTTCGCGGCCGCCATCCGGTGCGTGTTGGATACGGAGGTGCGTGGGGCTGAGCGGTTCGAGCAGGGGCATCGCGACCGCCGGCCACTCCACGATTACGAGGAAGCCCCGGTCGAGGTAGTCCTCCATGTCGAGGTCGAGCACCTCGTCGAGACTGTTGAGCCGGTAAAGGTCGAAGTGGTAGATCGGCCCGCGCGGCGTCGGGTACTCCTGCACGATCGAGAAGGTCGGGCTCGTCACCTCGGCGGTCGAGTCGAGGGCGGCGGCGATGGTTTTGACGAAAGTCGTCTTGCCGGCACCGAGGTCTCCTTCCAGTAAGAGCACGGCGGCTGGCGGGGCGGCTTTCGCCAAAACCTGTTGTGAGAGTGTCGCCCAGACTCGTGGCCAGGCAGACTCATCGGGGACTGTAGTCGAGAGCATTAGGGACTTTTAATAGAACGCAATAGCCGCGAGGTTCCGCAAGGGAACGCAAGGCTGGGGCGGCACCGTCACGGGCCGGTGCAAAGGCTCCTTGCGTCTGCCTCGCGTCCTTTGCGTTCCATCACCCTTACTTAGTCTGTCAGGTCAAACGTCTCCAGAAACTTCGTCGTAAAGTTCCCCGCTCGAAAGTCCGGGTGCTTCATCAGGCGCTGGTGAAACGGAACTGTCGTTTTGATCCCCTCGACGATAAACTCGTCCAGTGCCCGCTGCATCTTCTTAATACAGTCTTCCCGGGTAGCGGCTCTAACGATCAACTTAGCGATCATCGAGTCGTAGTACGGCGGCACGGTGTATCCAGCGTACACGTGCGTATCGACGCGAACGCCGTGCCCCTTCGGTGAGTGAAAGCTCGTGATCTTGCCGGGGCTTGGTCGCCAGCCGTTAAACGGATCTTCGGCGTTGATGCGACACTCCATCGCCCAGGCGGTGGGGGTGTAGTTCTTACCGGAGATCTTGTGGCCGGCGGCGATCTTGATCTGCTCCTTGATGAGGTCGTGGTCGATGACCTCCTCGGTGACGGGGTGCTCGACCTGGATGCGGGTGTTCATCTCCATGAAGAAGAAGTCCCGGTGCTTGTCAACGAGAAACTCGACGGTACCCACGCCCTCGTAGTTGATGTACGCTGCGGCCTTGATGGCGGCCGCTCCCATACGAGCGCGGAGGTCAGCGTCGAGGAAGGGACTTGGGGCCTCCTCGACCAACTTCTGGTGGCGCCGCTGAATAGAGCAGTCGCGCTCCGAGAGGTGTACGACCGTACCGTACTGGTCGCCGGCCACCTGAAACTCGACGTGGCGCGGCTCTTCGACGAACTTCTCGATGTACATCGCGCCGTTGCCGAAGCTGGCTTGCGCCTCGTTGCTGGCGCGCTCCCAGGCGTCCTGAAACTCCTCCGGCTTATTCACGATCCGCATGCCCTTGCCGCCCCCGCCGGCCGTGGCCTTGAGGATGATCGGGTAGCCGACCTCCTGGGCGACCTTGAGGCCGGTGTCCAAATCTTCGAGCAAACCGTCCGAGCCGGGCACTGTCGGGACGCCCGCTTTGATCATGGTCTCCTTGGCGGTGATCTTGTCGCCCATCTGGCGAATCTGCTCCGAGGTCGGTCCGATAAACTTGATGCCGTACTGCGTGCAGACATCGGCGAAGTTAGCGTTCTCGCTCAGGAAGCCGTAGCCGGGGTGGATGGCGTCCGCGTTGGTGATCTCGGCGGCTGCCATAATGCGCGGGATGGACAGGTACGAGTCCTTGGATGGCGGCGGACCGATGCAGACGGCCTCGTCGGCGAAGCGTACGTGCAGGCTATCTGCGTCGGCGGTCGAGTAAATGGCGACTGTTGAGATGCCCATCTCCTTGCAGGTCCGAATGATGCGGAGGGCGATTTCGCCGCGGTTGGCGATAAGGATCTTTTTGAACATGGGGGGGCGGTTTAGGAACAAAGAGCATGGAACATGGAGCATGGATTCCGGCAGGACGCGAACAGGAGGCGTCCCGTCTGGACGGCGTCGTCCAACACGAGTGACGGGCGATCCATGCTCCATGTTCCTCGATCCATGCTCCCCTTATGGCTCGACCATAAACAAAACTTGATCATACTCTACCGGCTGCGCGTCTTCGATCAGGACCTTGACGATGCGGCCGCTGATCTCGGACTCGAGTTCGTTGAAGAGCTTCATGGCCTCGATCATGCAGACCACCTGACCGGACTCGATCACGTCGCCGACCTTGACGAAGGCGGGCTTGTCGGGCGAGGAAGAGCGGTAGAAGGTGCCGGGCATGGGACTCTTAATCGCGATCTGCTTACTGCTGGCAGCAGCGGCGGGTGCGGCAGGGGCTGCGTCGGCGGTATCATCGGCGGTAGCGGGTGGTGGTGCAGCGGGAGCAGCGGCCTGGGCAGGGGCGGCTTGTTGTATAGGCGCGTAGGTCGGCGCTGGTATCATTTGCACCTGCTGCGGTGGGGTGTCCTGCTCGGAGCGCATCGAGATTTCGAACTCGCCATCCTTCATGTTGAACTCGACGAGCTTGTGTCGATTCATCAACTTCATGAGCTCCTGGAGCTCCTTGAGTGTCATCGTCATAGTGGGGAGACTTTTACTTTTTAACCCGCTCAATGTAAGCGCCTGTACGGGTATCGATCTTGATGATGTCGCCCTGGTTGACGAACAGCGGCACGCGCACCTCCGCGCCCGAACTCACGGTGGCGGGCTTGAAGCTCGAGTTGGCGGTGTCGCCCTTAATACCAGGCTCGGTATAGGTAATCTCGAGTTCGACGTGGGACGGGAGGTCGAGCGTGAGTGGGGTCTCGTTGCGGGCGTCGAAGAGGACCTCTACCGTCGCGCCCTCCTCGAGAAAGCCCGGGTTGTCGATTAGCTCGGCCTGGAGCAGCACCTGCGAGTAGTCCTCCTGGTTCATGAAGTTGTACCCCATGTCGTCGTTGTAGAGGAACTGGTACTTGCGGCGCTCGACCCGTACCTCGTCGATCTTGTGCCCGCTCGGGAAGGTGTTCTCGAGCACGCGGCCGGTGGTGAGGCTCTTGAGCTTTGTGCGCACGAAGGCCGCGCCCTTGCCGGGGTTGACGTGTTGGAACTCGATCACCTGAAAGATGTCGTTGTTGTATTCGATACAGAGCCCCTTGGAGATGTCTGCGGTGCTGGCCATGCGGATAGGATTTGGGGCGCGAAAGTAAGTCGCGGCGGGTGAGGAAAGGTGGGGTGGCATTGTGAGACGGCGGCAGCCCATCCCCTCATCCATCCATCATCCAATCCTCCCATCCCCTCACCCCCCCATTCAGTACCCCCACGTCAGTCGGATCGCCCCCCACGTGAAGCCGCCTCCAAAGGCCGTAATAATCAGCTCGTCGCCCTTTTTGAGTTTCGACTCATACTCCGCGAGGCACAGCGGGATAGTGGCGGCGGTGGTGTTGCCTAGCTTCTCAATGATCATCATGACCCTGTCCATCGGAAAGTCCATCTGCTTGGCGACCGACTCGAGGATGCGCTTGTTGGCCTGGTGCGGCACGAGCCAGGCGATGTCCTCGGCGCTGAGGCCCTCGGCATCCATGAGTTTTTTGACTGCGCCGCTCATGCCGTTGACAGCGTGCTTGAAGACGACGCGACCGTTCTGCCGGATGGCGTGCTGCTTCTTCTCGATCGTCTCGTGACTGGCCGGCAAGACGGAGCCCCCGGCCTCCATATTGAGTTCGGCGCCACCCGATCCATCGCTAAACAGTTTTGCGGCGCGAATCCCGATCTTCTCCTCGGTTGGCTCCAGCATCACGGCCCCGGCCCCATCTCCAAACAAGATGCACGTCGCCCGATCTGTGTAATCGATGATGCTCGACATT
This sequence comes from Lewinellaceae bacterium, assembly GCA_963837005.1. GTDB lineage: Bacteria > Bacteroidota > Bacteroidia > Chitinophagales > Saprospiraceae > CALDTK01. The sequence continues at coordinate 70,120 of CAWIMC010000013.1, read as the reverse complement.
TTATCCGCCCCCACAACGATCACCTTCTTGTGTGTCCCGGCCGCGATGTACTGCGCCCCCGCCTGCAGTCCGAACAGGAAGCCCGAGCAGGCCGCCGAGAGGTCGTATCCGTAGGCATTCGTGAGCCCGGCTTTGTGCGCAATGAGAGTCCCCGTGTCCGGAAAACGGAAGTCCGCCGTCACTGTGCAGCAGATCACCAACTCGACGTCCTCGGCCTTGGTGCCCGTCTTCTCGAGCAGTTGCTTTACCGCAGGCACGGCAAGGTCGGAGGTGCCCAAACCCTCGCCCTTCAAGATGCGGCGCTCCGAGATCCCGGTGCGCTCGCGGATCCACTGATCGTTGGTGTCGACCATCTGCTCGAGTTCGGTATTCGTGAGGACGTACTCGGGGACATACCCGGCGACTCCGGTAACGGCGGCTCTCATCATAGGGCGCAAAGTAAACCCGCTATCACCGCGCCGACCGTTGCCTAAGCCGCCCGAGCCACTCCCTCGATGCGGGCCAACATCGCGTTCCGCCGCGACGTACCCCCTTTCGAACAAACACAAACCCACATGTCCACCCTCCACCGCCGCGTGGCCAGCTTGCTGGTCTGCGGGCTTCTGCTCAGTAGCTCCCTCTTTGCCGCTGCCACCGTCTCCCTCACGAGCGCCCGCGCCAAGGCTGCCCGCGAAGGCAAGGTCCTGCTGGTCGTCTTCACGGCCGACTGGTGCCTCCCGTGCCGCGTCATGGAAGAGACCACCTTCGCCGACCCCGACGTGCTCAGTTATCTGCGCGAGCACTACGTTTCTATCGAGATCGACGTCGAAAACTTCGACGGCATGGCCATGCAGCAGCAGTACGATGTCGAGACTCTGCCCACGATGCTCATCCTGTCGAGCGGCGGCACCGAGGTCGATCGCATCAACGGCGCCGTCACCGCAGCGCAACTCCTAGACGGCTTACGCCAAAACAACCTCCCCCAGCACCGCCCCAAGACCGCCGCCCCCATCGCGAGCGAAGACTGGAGCGAGCCTTTCGCGAAGATGACCAACGTCTACGCCTCGTCCGCAATCAGTACAGAGGCCGCTACGCCTTCCGGCAAAACACCTCCGAGCAGTACGCCTTCCGGCAAAACCACCCCCGACCACACCCCGACACCGGCTGGCAGCACCCGACTCGCCGCCATTGCCCCCACCCCCATCCGCACCTTCACCCTGGACTCCGGCACCGACCACCTCGTCATCGAGACTATCGAAACGCCGCAATCCCGCCCCAACGACGACGACCCCTACGTAGAAGAGGACGATGACGACGAGAACGATGACGATCACGACGAAGCCGATCACGACGAAGCCAAAGCCGCAGACAGCGCCCCCAAAGCCCAAACCCTCACCCTCTACACCCTTCAACTCGGGGCCTTTTCCTCCGAGACCAACGCCCTCTCCCTCGCCGACCAGCTCCGCGCCCTCAGCGACACCCCCGCCACCATCACCATCGAGACCCGCGGCGAGCAAAAGCTCTACCGCGTCACCCTAGGTCGCTTCGCGACGAGGGAGGACAGTGCGGTGCTGAGAGAAGAACTTGCCGCCGCAGGCCTGCCGAGTGTAGTGAAGGCGGTGAGTGTAGACTAGGAGCTTCAACACAAAGCGATAGGATGCCGGGGCGCACGTGCCCTGGGCCCCCCGGCATCATATTTGCACCGCGAGCCATGTGACGCCTCCTGCGTCACGCCCAACGTATGCTCGCTACCCCTCGCACCCCACTACAGCTACCGGCCGACTCCTGGGTCCGCGCCCTGGCCTGTGCCCTCCTGTTTTGCGGAAGCGTGACGGCCGTCGCCCAAACTCCACAGCCCGTTAGCCACGAGCAGGGCGAACAAGCGGCCAAGTGGGACCTGGCCCAGAAGCTCATCCCCTGTAGCGACAACGACGCCGGCACCATCACCGTCGGTCCCGGCAAAGGCCAGTCCAACGACCTGAGCCTCGACACGCTGTTTTTGTGTTTTGGGGACACCGTACTCATCGACCACAACGGCGACCAGCGCCTCGACGGTGATCCCGACAAAACCACGCCCGCCGGCGTCGGCTATGCCTGGTACGACTGCAAACCCACCGCCACCGGCCCGACGCGCATCGCCGTAGAGGCCGACCGTTGCCTGGTCCCGAACCCGACCACCCAGCCCGGCACCGGGGCCTTCTTCATCTCGACGGCCAATCGCCTCGACGGCGACCAGAAGTTCTTCAACGACGGCAGCGTGCAAGCGCGCTTTGGGGCCGGGAGCCCTAAGCTGATCTGGTTTGCGCCGATCACCTTCGACCAGCTCACGGCCACCGGCCCGAAGTACGAGCGCAATGGCTCATGCGTGAGTGTGAGCACCCGTGCCGCCTTTGCAGTCGTGTACCTTAACGAAGTCACCGCTGGCGGACTCAGCGTCGGCAACTGCGGCGGAGCACTTACGGTCAATGGCGGCCTACCACAGTTTAACGCCCGTGCCCGCTACGACATCGAGATCAAGCACCGCACCAAGCCCGGCGTGCGCGGTCGGGTGCTCAACCCAGAAGTCCGCGCGGGTGGCCGCGCACAGTTCAGTGTGCCCGAGGCCGGGAGCTACGACATCGTGGTTCGCGACGCGAAGGGCTGCATGACCACGATGCTTGCTGCCAATGTCAATGCTTGTGTACCGCTGCCGAAGGTGTCGATCGACATCGACTCCCTCAAAGCCCCGCTCAACACCGAGGTCTGCATCCCGGTCCGCGCGAAGGGCTTTACCGACATCACGCGCTACCGCTTCGACCTCGACTACGACGAGGTGCGCCTCCGCTACGAGCGCTACCAAAACGTGCACCCGAACCTCGCGCCCCTCTTTATCGGGGCAGGGCCGAGCAAGCTCAACCTGGACGTAACCCTGCCGTCGGGCACGAGCCAGACCGTCCCCGACGGCACCATCTTGTTCGAGGTTTGCTTCAGGACCCTCGGCACTGAAGGCGAGTTCGGAACTGTCGTCGTTACGCCTCCACCGGCGGGCATCCTCTTCGAGTCGGGCATCCAGCCGTTAGACTTGACGTCAAAACCGGGGGGCGTCCTCATCACCAATCAACCCTTCGGTCTGATCTTGGCCGGGCTGCCCGGCTGCGGTGGCGAAAACATAAACGCGCTCTCGATCGGGGCCTTTGGTGGCAGTGCACCGTACACGGTGACCTACGGAACGCTCGTCGCAGGCCCTAACCGTGGACCGCTCACGCTCACCTCCGACGCCGAGCGCGTCCGCACCCCGGCCGACCTCGCCCCCGGCGATTACACCGTGCGGGTCACCGACCAAAACGGATCGATCTCGATCGGTACCGTCCGCGTCGTCGACGGACCGAAGCTCAGCGTCAACGTCGAAATCATCAGCAACCTCCGTTGTCGCGACGACGTGAGTGGTGCGCTGCGGGCAGTGCCTTTGCTCGACTTCAGCACGCCCGGCAACCCAGAAGACTACACCTACGCCTGGACCAAAACCGGTGCCGCGATCGCGAGTACGCAGTCGATCAACAGCCTCAGCGTCGGCGAGTACCGGGTCCAAATCACCGACCAACGCGGTTGCGTGGCGCAGGGCTCGGGCACCATCTTTTCCCCTTCGGCCCTCGATCCGCACCCCAACGTCACCGACGCTACCTGTACCGGTCCAGCGGACGGCCTCATCGACCTCCAGCCGCAGGGCGGCACCACCGCCACCGGCAACTACGCCTACACCATCACCCTGCCCGGTGGTGCGGTGGACAATCGTCGCGGCCCCGAACTACTCCTCAACGGCAACCCCGGTGCCTACGCGATTACCGTGATGGACGACAACGGCTGCCGCGCCAAAACCACCCAAACCATCCAGGCCCAGCGCGAAGTCGCCGTGACTGCCGTCGTCGACTCGATCAGTTGTTTTGGCCTGACCGACGGCGAAGTCCTCGTCACCGGGCGGGCGCTCTTCGGAGCTGCCCCCCGCGGACCGCTCAACTTCAACTGGTCGGGTGACCCGCGGGGCACGACCGACAACACACCCACCTCTAGCGCCGTCCGCGGACTTGCGCCGGGCACTTTCGTGGTGCTGTTGACGGACGCGGATCGCTGTGAGGCGCGCGACACGTTCACCCTTACGGAGCCGCCGTTACTCGTGGCTACGCTCGCGGGCAAGGGCGATGAGTCCTGTGTGCCTGGCTCCGACGGCTTCGCGGAGGTGAGCGTCACGGGCGGCACGCCGGGCACGCCAGCCTACGGCTACGCATGGTCGAACGAGAACGGGGATATTATGGCCAGCGAGGCTCGTGCCGCGGGGCTCAAGGCGGGCGTCTACCAAGTGGTCGTCACGGACGACAACGGCTGCCGGGCGAGTCTCAACACCCCAGTCGAGGTAAAGTCTCCGGAGCGCCCACGCATCGACAGCCTCCTCGACGCGACGGTGGCCTGTTTCGGCAATACAAATGGCTCTCTTACCGTGGTGACGTCGGCGACCTCCTCGCCGATCACGCGACTTCTGTGGAGCAACGGCGCGACGACAGCCACGATCACCGATCTCGCCGCGGGCACCTACACGATCACCGTCTTCGATGAGGCCGGGTGCACCAAGCAGGATTCCGCCCGGGTCATAGAGCCCGATCGACTCACGGTTGCCGACAGCGTGCTCACCGAGCCGACGTGTTTCCAACAGGGCGAAGGGGCCATCGAAGTCACCGTGGCCGGTGGCACAGCCCCTTACTCGTTTAGTTGGACCGACGGGACCAGCGGCGTCGGGGCCAACCGCATCGGCGGTCCTTCGATCACGGCGGGCAGCTACATCGTCACGATCGTCGACGCCAACAACTGCGTGCCGCTCACGAAGACCTACCGCCTGCCGGAGGCCCCGAGCATCGACCCCGACTTCACCTACATCCGGCGAGCCAGCTGCGCGATCGAAGTGTGCGACGGCGGTGCCGAGGTGACGGCGACGCTCCCAGGGAGTCCCGGTGCACGGTTCAACTTCGTGTGGGACAGCAGTGAGGTGACCAACGATGCGACGCGCAGCGAGGTCGCCATGCTGTGCGGCGGTCGCAACGCCCTGTTTATCCAGGAGACGAGCCTGGTTTGTCCGCCACAGGAGTTCCCGGTCAATGTGCCGGCTCCCGACCCGATTGCCATCGAGCTAGGCCAGGTCGAGGATGCCAGGTGTTTTGGCGAAAGCTCCGGCTTCATTGAGATTGCTGAGGTCTTTGGGGGCATTCCTGGGTACACGTACCGGTGGACGAGTTCGACGGCCACCCAAACAGGAAGCCGTGCGATCGACCTTGCCGCGGATACCATCACGCTGCTGATCCGCGACAAGGACAATTGCCCGTACCGCGACACCTTCGTGATCAAAGAGCCCCGGCAACTAACGCTCACCGAGGACACGCTGCGTACCACCGATCCGACGTGTTTCGGGGATACGAACGGCTTTATCTCGCTCCTCATCGCTGGCGGGAACGTCGGTGGCAAGATGATCCGCTGGAACGATGAGCCGACCCGCAACAGCGTCGAGGCCCGCAACCTGAAGGCTGGGCGGTACGTGGCGCAGGTCATGGACATCAAGGGCTGTACCGATGAGGCGACGGTGGTCTTGACGCAACCCGACGAGATCGCGTACCGCGTGGCGGACATTGAGCCGATCAAGTGTTTTGGCGACTTTACGTTCGTGACGATCGACTCGGCCTTCGGTGGTCGGGGCGAGATGCTGGCCGACTACCAGGTGTCCGTCAACGGCAGCAGCTTTCAGCCGATCGGCGAACGCTTTCAGGTGCCGGGTGGACTGCCGATCCCGGTGGAGGTGGTTGATCCGACGGGTTGCCAAACCTTTGGGGAGATCCTGGTGGAGACGCCGCCGGCCATCACGGTACGCCTTCCGGCAAAACTGGAGGTGGAGCTCGGGGATAGTGTCCGGATCCGACCCAACGTCTTTCCGGGAGGTTCGCCACTGGTGTTGGACAGCCTGCGGTGGACGCCGGACACCAACCTCGTCTTCGTGGGGCCCAACCGCCTGAGCCCGTACGCCAAACCGCTGGAAGACTTCACCTACACACTCACCATCATGGACGAGGACGGCTGTAGCCAATCGGCGAGCGTCCTGATCGACGTGGACCGCAACCGCAACTTCTTCATCCCGACGGCCTTCTCGCCGAACAACGACGCGGTCAACGACCAGCTCCAGGTCTTTACCGGTCCGGGCGTGCGGACCATCACGAGCTTCAGCGTCTACAACCGCTGGGGCGAGCTCATCACCGAGTCGGAAGACTTGCCGTTGAGCAGTTTTGGGGAGACGATCGCCTGGGATGGTACCTTCCGCGGGCAGTTGGTCGACGCAGGCGTGTACGTGTACATCGCGAAGGTGGTCTTCCTGGACGACCGTGAGATTCTGTACAAGGGCAGCGTGAACGTGGTGTACTAAGCTCCCGCTGTCATTTCTTTGTGCAATGTCACTCTCCAAGGTCGTATGACGCCTCAAGCCCGCCTACGCGCTGTACAATTTCTTCCAGCGGCGGCACCTGCTGCACAACGCGCCCCTGTAGGAGCGCTACGGCCTGCGCAAGCGCTACTTCTCGCCGATCAGCAGCAAGGATTTCGAGGGCCTGCCGGCTGTCGCCAAAACAAATCCGCTCCTGCAATTAGCCCTACATTATTGAGGTTTAAAAATTAAAGGGCTGCTATGGGGAGCGCAGCGTGGCAGGTGTTCCTGTGCTCCCGTGTCGCCGCGCGGAAACGGCGGCTCCACCGCGGCGGGGGTTTAGCACCGAGGACGGGGAGGCGCTACGCTTCGGCACCGAGGGCGGGGGTTTAGCACCGAGGACGGGGAGGCGCTACGCTTCGGCACCGAGGGCGGGGGTTTAGCACCGAGGACGGGGAGGCGCTACGCTTCGGCACCGAGGGCGGGGGTTTAGCACTGCGGACGGGGAGGCGCTACGCTTCGGCACCGAGGGCGGGGGTTTAGCACCGAGGGCGGGGAGGCGCTACGCTTCGGCACCGAGGGCGGGGGTTTAGCACTGAGGACGGGGAGGCGCTACGCTTCGGCACCGAGGGCGGGGGTTTAGCACCGAGGACGGGGAGGCGCTACGCTTCGGCACCGAGGGCGGGGGTTTAGCACCGAGGACGGGGAGGCGCTACGCTTCGGCACCGAGGGCGGGGAGGCTCCGCGGGTGGCCTCGCCGAGGGCGGGGAGGCGGCTCGGACTGGCTCGCGGGAGCGGGTCTGCGTCTGCTCGGGCAGGCGCCCTTTACGTCCGCTTCGGAGAAATCAAAAAAATCGTTGTAGTCGCCCTTGTGCCGCCAGTCAAAAAGGTCACTGTACACCTTCCCGAAACGAGCATCAATCGGTCCGTCCTTGATATAGCCGAGAAAAAATTGCGACTTGACACCAGCGTGCGTCTTCGTGCTCAATTCATCTCTGAACAGCAGGGCGGATACCGCATAGTACACCGCGTAGTAAATTCGGTTGATTGCCGAATTCCACTTTTGATGCTCCACCAAGATTCTTGCGACTTCCAAGGTCTCGTCCGATTTCTCCAGACGGTAGTCGATGTAGGCTTGCCGTTCTGTTTGTGTCATAAGGCTACGTATTCTTGGCTTATACTCTGATACAGCGGCGTCACCCGAAATCGGCCGTTCCACTCATTTCGCGATTTAACTAGCGTCGAAATAGCCAATCCACGGTCCACCTCAATATCGAACAGGGCATGGCGAAATTTCTGTTCCACCTCATTACCCGCCTCCCCCTCCACGATAATCAACACATCCCAGTCGGACTCCGCCCTAAAGTCACCCCGCGCCCGCGATCCGTACAGCATGATCTCCGCGGCCGGATCAACCCCGAGGGCAGTCCGGCGGATGGCAGCGAGTACTTCTTCGTGATCAGACATAATTTATGAGGTTGTCGAGCGCCGGAATAGGAAGATGTTCCTAGGCGAAGCTACGACAAGCTCGCCAAGCATAGTGCGCTGCGCTGTAGACGATAACTGGTGTCCAGCACCGCTCGCACAGCGAGTCAAACCACGCCAACACTCTGCGCGCTCTGTTACTCAGAAGCGGGGCCCCTCCTTGGGTGTTCCCATTTCTTCGTTGCGTTCCCCTTCCCCCCCGTCCCTCAACTAATCAACGTCCACGCCCTTCTCACCTCCCCCACCACCTCCATGTGCTGCTGAAGCCCCCGGTGCTCCTCCATCGCCAACTCCGCATCCAATTGCAGCAGCTTCTTCGCCTCCTCAGCCGCTACCTCCTGGATGACGGCATCCTCCGGGATACGCGCCAATTTGAAGAGCAACTCCCCGCTCTGCCGCAAACCCTCCACGTCGCCCGCGCCCCGCAACTCCAAATCCTTTTCGGCGATTACGAAGCCGTCGTTCGTGTCGCACATGACTTGGAGGCGCTCCCGACCGCCGTCGCTGAGCTTTCCCTCGGTCATCAGGATGCAGTAGCTCTGGTCGGCGCCCGGCCGACCTGTACTCCTACATTGGCTGCTGCAAGCCGCCGCGGTCCTCCTCTGTGAGTAATTTAAGGAGCAGGCACCAGTCGGGAGTTTAAAACAGCTTCTATCAGGAGCGTAATCTGAACTGGGCACCATTGATTTTCAACTGCCCTGCTACACTGTCGACTATTATCTTTCTACCGCCAGCAGAGTTCATCACGTTATAAAAAAGACCTTCATAAGAAAAGTCTAAATAGATACGAGATCTAAAAAACATATCTTCATCTGGTGCAAACGATATGTTGCTAGTTACAGATGCATGAGGGTCTCGAAAAGCAAACTCACCTAAGCTATAATCGTAGTCAGCAATGATCCAGTAAGCTCCATTTCTGGTGTTAATATAGCTAGGCTGGATAAAGTTCCCAGTACCAAGCTGACGCCACTGGCGATCAAACTCATCTAGCGGCAGACCATATACGGTACTGTCTGATAATCCTTGCCAAGCGGCTCTTACATAAATATCTAAATCGGATCCCTTGAGCTTACCAATAGTAGCATCGAATTGTCGAACGTATGTAGACTCTTTTCGCTCTCTGTATTCTGAGATCTCCGTGCTCCAGGGTACCAAAGAAGTGCAACCGAGATCAGCAAAATGTGACTCGAAAGCACTACCGATCTTAACTTTCACAATAACAGAATCCCGGCAAACAGCAACCCTTTGAGGGTTCGGCGTACTTTGTAACTCGTCTGTGTGACTATTTTTTTCACACGATTGCAAGCTTAGCGTTGCACATATAATGAGAATGAAGTCCGATACAAGCGATTTCATACTATTCTTCTATTCGGATTAGGTTGATCAACCGGATCTTATCAAGATTTATCAACTGATAATTACCAGTAGAATTTCGGTTGAATAGTTCAGAAGGAATTATTCCCGGCGAAGATGCTCCTGGATTGGCTCGAGTTCGTGTAACTACGTACTCTGGATTAATTTCATATCCCCACGAGGTGTTTGGAGTAATATTACTTGCGAAACTACTTACTCCAAAAGCCGGATTACGAATGATGGGGTAGGCAGATGAATTAGGACTGCTAGCGTAATTCATCTGCTCGGACCCTAAATCCAGAACTCTTTCGGATGAGACAGCAAAGGAGGTCGTCGCGGATTTAGTTTTCTGATTTGCAAACGAATATCCAGCTTTCGGCGAGATTTCTCCTGTTATGTTCCCAGGCAGTTTAAATCCAAACTTTGAATCCACACTTACAGTACGTGTAACAGTTTGCTGTCCTTGAACTGTATTACCCGAAGTTACGACACTTGATACAGCATCAGTCTCAGTAATGACCATCTCGATAGTGGAACCTTGCCTACTAGCATCCCAGGCACGATCCGCAGCACTTGAAGTGTATGCTATTTCAATAGGGACCCAATTAGCATACACTACGTATGCATACAACTGAGTTCCGTTGGCGACGACTCCCTGATTTCTATTGTTCGTTACCCCACCGGTGCCTATCGAACCAATCCGCACAGCCCCTGAAGGCATACGTGAATCGACAGTTGGCGAATTTGTTATTAATATTATGAAGTGAGCACGATCGTTCAATGTATTTAATTCAGGATCGACGAAGTTCTGAAAAGCGCGCATATCGTCATTCCAAGAGGTTACTGCAATGTCACCTGCGCAGGGAATGATAGGCCGCGGGCATCTTTGGCAAATTATTCCCCGTGAATCGCTTGGAGGACTACCATAACAAGTAGAACTAGGAATTACCCCTTCATCTAAGATAACCGCAACCGACCTATTTGGCGCGATTCTTTCATAATTTTTGAGTTGACAATTATCGCAGTTCTCGATGTTCGATATACTAAACATATCGAATCTCAGATTGACGTTGGGCTCTAAAGACGGTAGCGTAGGATTTAATACGTCGCTGTATACGTTTGGACCTTTGAACTGAGCTCCAGTGATAGTATTGAATCCTACCTCGCAATCTCGATAACTTCTGTTGACGATATCATTGCAGGAAATACATTCCTGATCTTGAGCATCTATTAATCCATCGCCATCGTCATCAATGCCGTTATTACAAATTTCAATGCCTGCACAATCTGGATCTGCTCCATCTACAAGACCATCCTGGTCGTCGTCTATGCCATTGTTACAGAGTTCTTGGCACAGCTCAGGATTTGATGCACAGTCGAAATTTGGTGCCTGTGAACATCCTGATTCACCCGCGTAATATCTGTAACCAACCAATGAAACTAAATCATCAGACTCGCTCAAAAAATCTTGAGCAACTGAAGCTCTTTCATAAGCGGACATTAAGCACTCCGTAGTCCGTGGATCGTCGTAGCTTCCCCCTGCTAAACTGGATTCTGGTGTCACTCCGCTATATGATGCTATCTCTATTCCAGAAGAAGTTAACATACTAGTGCGATCGACTACTACGTATTGTCTTGAACGCTTTATGTGAATAGGTATATACCCGTCGTAGCTTCCACCAGGTACGACTCCGTAGTTAACAACCCCTTCATTGAGTGGACTCTCCCCATATCCAACAAAGTAACCCTGTGAATTAGGTAGAGTGGTTTCACCATAGACAACCGCAGGAAAGTCGCTAAATCTACTAATATCTAAACTTGCAGACATTGCAGCCGCAAACCCTCCCATGTATGATGGCAGCTCTATTGACATGTTAGGCTCAGCAGCATACACTGCCTGTAATAATGCACTACCGCTGAGGCCTCCTCGTGACACAAGTTCGCCATTTGAGGAGTTTTCATAATATCTCGCTAATAAATCTGCTACGTCATGACCCCGATACTCTTGAGAAAGCAAGGCTAGTACAGGTACTTCTTGCTGAACACCTGAGGTTCCTCCAATCAGCTGAGCTAGAACATACTCTTTGAAGCCTCGATCCGCTTGTATTGCATGTGCAAGGGCTCGGCTAAGTAGAATTCGAACTCCTTCTATACTATTTTGTGCTCCCTGAGTATAATCCTTAATTCCCACTCGGGATGTTTCGGATAGCGTGTTAGGTTCTATTTCTTTGTCCTTGCTACACGAAGACAGCCCAATGATCAGGACAAGCAGGACGTAGGACGTAGGACGTAGGACGTAGGACGTAGGTTGGTAAGCATGGGCACAATATAGACGTTGGACGTGACAGTTCTCCAAATTTTTCGGATTATTTTTAACTAATCAACGTCCACGCCCTTCTCACCTCCCCCACCACCTCCATGTGCTGCGCCAAACCCCGGTGCTCCTCCATCGCCAACTCCGCATCCAATTGCAGCAGCTTCTTCGCCTCCTCAGCCGCTACCTCCTGGATGACGGCATCCTCTGGGATACGCGCCAATTTGAAGAGCAACTCCCCGCTCTGCCGCAAACCCTCCACGTCGCCCGCGCCCCGCAACTCCAAATCCTTTTCGGCGATCACGAAGCCGTCGTTCGTGTCGCACATCACCTGGAGGCGCTCGCGGCCGCTGTCACTGAGCTTGCCTTCCGTCATCAGTATGCAGTAGCTCTGATCCGCGCCGCGACCTACCCGGCCGCGCAGCTGGTGCAGCTGGCTCAGGCCAAAACGCTCGGCGTTCTCGATGATCATCACGCTGGCGTTCGGGACGTTGACGCCGACCTCGATGACCGTGGTCGCGACCATGATCTGGGTTTGGCGCTTGACGAAGCGCTCCATCTCGAAATCCTTGTCGGCGGGCTTGAGCTTGCCGTGCACCACGGAGATGTGGTACTCCGGCGGGGCAAACCGCTCCTGGATGCGCTCGAAACCCTGCATCACGTTCTTCAGATCCACCGCCTCCGACTCCTCGATCATCGGGTAGACGACGTACACCTGGCGCCCCTTGTCGATCTCGGAGCGCATCCACTCGTTGACCTCGGCGCGGTGCTTCTCGATGAGGTGCCGCGTGGTGACCGGCTTGCGGCCCGGCGGGAGTTCGTCGATTTTGGACACGTCCAGGTCGGCGTGCGTGACGAGGGCGAGCGTGCGCGGGATGGGCGTGGCCGTCATCACGAGCACGTGCGGCGGGTGCGGCGTGTTCTTCTTCCAGAGCTTGGCCCGCTGCTTGACGCCGAAGCGGTGCTGCTCGTCGATGACCACGAGACCGAGGTTGCCGAACACGACCGGGTCCTCGATGAGGGCGTGCGTGCCAACGAGGATATGAATCTGCCCCTCCTTGAGCGCCCGCAGGATGCCGGTGCGCTGCTTGGCGGGCGTGTTCCCGGTCAGGAAACTCATCATCACGCCGGTGCCCTTGAGCAGATCGGTGAGAGAGTCGAAGTGCTGTTGCGCCAAGATCTGCGTCGGGGCCATCATACAGGCCTGGTAGCCGTGGTCGTGCGCCATGAGCATCGCCAGCAACGCCACGATCGTCTTGCCGGAGCCGACGTCGCCCTGCACGAGGCGATTCATGTGCGTGCCGCTGGCGAGGTCGGAGGTGACTTCCGTCAAAACCCGTTGTTGCGCCCCCGTGAGGGCGAAGGGGAGTTTGGTTTTGACGAAAGTCTCGTACACCGGCCCCGGCCCTGGGATCACGAAGCCTCGCGTGTCGCGATCGTGGCGATACTTGCCGAGTTGCTGGCGGAACTGAAACAGGAACAGCTCCTCGAACTTGATCCTCCGCGTGGCCTCGTGGACGGCCGTCTCGCTGCTCGGGAAGTGCAGGTCGTGCAGGGCCGTGAAGTGACTCACGAGCCGATACTGCTCCGACAGTTTTAGCGGAAGCGTATCCAAGGCCCCTGGGAATCGCTCCTCTAGTTGGCTCAGAATGGCTCTCACCATACGGCGACGCGTCTTCATGTCGACGCCCTTGGCGTTGAACTTCTCGGTGCTCGGGTAGACGGGCTCGAAGGTCTCGTTGGCCCCCGCCCGCTCCGACACCTCCGGGTGCGCCATGCTCGCACGTCCCTTGAAGACGTTGCACTTCCCGAAGGCTGAGTAGGCCCGCCCGGTGGTGAGCGACCGCGCCGCGTAGTAGCCCCCCCGAAACCACGTCAGCTCCACCTGCCCGGTCTCGTCCTCGAGGGTGGCCGTGACGCGCCGTTTGGCCCCCGTCCCGATGTGGTTGACGCGCCGCAATAGACCGCGGACGAAGACATCCTGCCCGTGGAGTTCGCGGAGGTTGCTGATTGGCGTGACCTGCGTCTTGTCGACGTAGCGCAGGGGCAGCAAGTAGACGAGGTCGCCGAGGGTACGCACGCCGAGTTCTTCCCCGAAGAGCACCGCCCGCTCGGCGGACAGGCCCTTGAGCGCGGTGATGGGTTTGGACAGGAAGTCTTTCCAGGCGGGCAGCACGTGGGCAAAATTAGCCCCTTACCTTCGCGCCACAAACGTTCTACCCCATGGCCTCAAGCATCCGCCAGGAGCAAGTCTCCGAACTCGTCCGTCGCAACATGGGTACCGTCCTCCAACAGGAGGGCTCCTACATCTACGGCATCCAAGCTTTCGTGACCGTCACCGAAGTGCAGACGACCTCCGATCTCGGTATCTGTCGCGTATATCTAAGTGTCTTCGGTACGGAAGATAAGCAAGCCGTTATCCTCAAATTAGAGGATGAATACGGGCGCGTACGGCAAGCGTTGGGCAACCGCGTGAAGTCGCAACTGCGGAGAGTGCCGGAGCTGCAGTTTTACTTGGACGATACCTTAGATGAGATGTACAGGCTGCGGGAGGTGTTTCAGGACTTGAAGAAGGAGGAGTAGAGAAGGGAGGGCTGCTCACACCTTCACCCCGCCCCCTACCCGCTCCAAAATAGCCTTTACCTGCGCCATCTGAAAGGGCTTGCCGACAAAGTCCTGCATGCCGGCCGCACGACACCGCTCCCGGTCGGCCTCCAAGACGTTAGCCGTCATCGCCACGATTGGCAAGTCCACCGCCGCGATCGTGCGACGGATCTCCACGGTGGCCTCGACGCCGCCCATCTCGGGCATCTGCATGTCCATGAAGACGAGGTCGTACGGCTGGCGCATCACCGCGTCGACGGCCTCGCGGCCATTGTTGGCGATGTCCACCTGGTGCCCCCACTTCTCGAGGATGCGCTTGATGAGCTGCTGATTGACGGGATGGTCTTCGGCGGTAAGGATGCGGAGAGTTTTGGCGGAAGCCGTACCAGCATCTGCCTCGGACGCGACGGCGAGCACCTCCCCCACCGGAGCACTCGCCTCGATGAGTGGGAGGTCGAACGAGAACCGCGTCCCCTTGCCGATCTCGCTGCTCACGGCAATGTTGCCGCCCATTGCCTCTACCAGTTTCTTGCTGATCGCCAGCCCGAGGCCTGTGCCGCCGAAACGCCGCGTGATACTCGCGTCGGCCTGCCCAAAGGGCGTAAACAAGCGGGCCACCTGCTCGTCACTCATCCCGATGCCCGTATCGACTACCTCAAAGCAGAGCCGCTCGCCATTGCGTTCGATCGAGAGCGTGACGCTCCCGGTTTGCGTGAACTTAATGGCGTTGCCGACGAGGTTGAGCAAGACCTGGCGCAGGCGCGTCGGGTCGAGCGTTACGAAGGCCGGTGCCGTAGCGCCGATGTACTCACGCAGTTCGATCTGTTTGCGGACCGCGGTATCCTGCAGGAGGGCCACGATGTCGTGCGAGGTCTGCGGCAAGGACACGTCCTGCACCTCCAACTCTAACTTTCCAGCCTCCACCTTAGAGAAGTCGAGGATCTCGTTGATGATGGTCATGAGGTTGTCGCCCGAACTGCGGATCGTCGAGACGTAGCCCGTCTGTTCGGGAGTCAAAGGCGTTTGCGCCAGGAGCGAGGTCATGCCGATGACACCATTCATGGGCGTGCGGATCTCGTGACTCATCGTGGCCAAGAAGTTAGACTTCGCCTCGCTCGACGCGTCTGCCTCGGCGGCGAGCTTTTGGTAGAGGCTATGGAACTCCATTACCGAAAACGCGATCACGATCAACGAGGCGCTCAGGCCGCTGAGCAGCATCACGGGCGCGGCGCTCTCGTCGATCCAACTCTGGCTCGCGGCAATGAGCAAGCCCGTAACCGCGGCCACGGGAACGAAGGCCGTAAGCGTCCGCGCCCAGTGCTCCCGGCGCTGCCACCAGACGCGCGCGACGACGACGGCCGACCACCCGATCAGCAGGATAGCCAGCAGCAGCTGCACCCCGGTAAACCGCGCCCATACCGAAGGTGGCGTCACGATGATCAGGAGTACGTGCAGCGCGGTCGTGATCCAGAGAAATTTGTAGACCCGCAGCCATGGGTGCCGCTCGAAGAACAGGTAGATGCAGTACGACATCCCGCCGACCAAGAGTGGAAGCGTAGCGAAATCGAGGCGCAAGGCAAGGTCGGGCGAGAGCTCCGGGAATACTTCGCGCAAAGCGTACGTATCGGACGACACACAGCGAATGGCGTAAATGAAGGTCGTGGCCGCATACCCGAACGCCGAGCGCATCCGCGGCTCGATCGACCACAAGATGATCACGATGAGGCTCGTCATCATTCCGATGCCAAACAGCAGCCACGCCGTGGTCCGACTGCGGGCCTCGTCGAGGGTCATCTCGACGGTGGGGCCGATGACGATCGACTCCGCGAAGCCTCCGCGCGCGAACGCGTGATTGGCGACGTGCAGCACGAGGTCGAGCGTGTCCTTGCGCGGCAGCGCCGCCAAGCTTTGGCGCATGTCGATGCGCGTCTGCGCGGCGGTGCAACCCGGGCGACCCGACGCCGCCAATAATTTTCCGTTGACGTAGATCCGGGCGGCGCTGAGGGGGTCCGGTAGTTTTAGCGAAAGCGGAGTTGCGTGGCGGGGCGGGAGCAGAATCCTCAGGGCGTAGGTGGCGCAGCCCCTCGCGTCGGGCATGTCTGTGTCTTCATCGTCGTTGCCCCAGACGTGTGGGAAGTCGCGTGAGCGTTTGGTTTGGCGCATTGCTGCAAAACCTGCCTCTCCGGGGGGGACGAGCGTCGCGGGAGCAAACAACCATGCACCATCGAGGGCGAACGGGCCGCCCAGCAAGGTCTTCGTCCCGCCGCGGAGGTCGAGCTCACCGGCCTGTAGGGGCGCGGTCACCTGGGCACCGAGCGACCGCGGGCCGCAGGCGAGCAACACGACCACGAAAAGACTGACACGCAACAGCATAGTGTCCGGCATACGGGATTGCCGTGCGCAAGGCTCGGGCCTCGTTCGTAAAGCTTTCCCCATCCGTAAACCTCGGGCGTGGAGAAACCTTCCCCCTACTGCACCTCGTCCCACGTCGAACGCTCTGCGATCGACAAATCGCGCCCTCCAACAATGCCCATTCTTCCCGCCGACGCCGATCCGCTCGCCTCACTCCTCGCCCGCGGACGTGCCTACTTCGAGCAGCGTGGCTACGCACCTTTCCCCTTTCAGGAAGAAGCTTGGCGGGCTTACCTCACCGGCCAAAGCGGACTCGTCAATGCACCGACGGGCAGCGGCAAGACCTTCAGCCTCATCATCCCCATCCTCCTCGAGGCAACCAGCTACGTGAGTCCAGGCAAAACCCTAGACGCGCCTAAGACGGGCCGTCCGGAGGGAACGCCGAAGGCCAACGCCACCGATAGGTCATCGCCACCCACCGGGTCAACGCCGACTTCAGGCCTCCGCGCCATCTGGATCTCCCCCATCCGTGCCCTCACCAAAGAGATCGCCAGCGCCGCCCAGGAAGCCATCACCGGACTCGGACTCGACTGGCGCGTCGAAGCCCGCACGGGCGATACCTCCTCGGCCGACCGCGCCCGCCAAAAACGCCGCCCCCCGCAGATCCTCATCACCACGCCGGAGAGCCTGCACCTGATGATCTCCAACAAGGACTACCCGCAGACGCTCGGCCAGCTCCACTGTATCGTGGCCGACGAGTGGCACGAACTGATCGGTACGAAGCGAGGCGTCCAACTCGAACTCGCCATCGCGCGCCTCCGGGGCCTCAACCCGACCTTGCGCATCTGGGGCATCTCCGCCACGATCGGCAACCTCGAGGAGGCCGGCAAGGTCCTCATGGGCGACGCCGTGCCCGTCGGAGACCAGCTGCTCATCCGCGCCGACATCGAGAAGTACACTTCCGTCAAAACAGTGATGCCCGAGGAGATCGACCGCTTCCCCTGGGCTGGGCACATGGGGATCACGATGCTCGAGCAGGTGTTGCCGATCCTAGAGGCGTCGGCCTCGACGATCATCTTTACCAATACGCGCAACCAGTGCGAGGTCTGGTACCAGAAACTGCTCGACGTCAACGAGGACCTGGCCGGACAAATCGCGATGCACCACGGCTCCATCGACCGCGAACTGCGCGATTGGGTCGAGGACGCGATCCACACCGAGCGCCTCAAGGCAGTCGTGGCGACGAGTTCGCTCGACCTCGGCGTCGACTTCCGACCCGTGGAGACGATCGTACAGATTGGTAGCCCGAAGGGCGTCGCGCGGTTTTTGCAGCGGGCGGGCCGCTCGGGTCACCGACCCGGGGCCGAGAGCCGCATCTACTTCGTGCCGACGCATTCGCTCGAATTGATCGAAGCGTCTGCGTTGCGGGAGGCGATCGAACGCAAGATCATCGAGTCGATCGAGCCGATGGTCAACTGCTGGGACGTATTAGTGCAGTACCTCGTCACGCTGGCCGTCGGCGGCGGCTTTCGACCGGTTGAAATCCTGCCGGAAGTCCGCGCGACCTACTGCTACGCGAGCATCACCGAGGCGCAGTGGCAGTGGTGCCTCGACTTCATCACCACCGGCGGCGAGAGTCTGAGCGCCTACGACGAGTACAAAAAAGTCTCCATCGACGAAACCGGCCTCTACCTCGTCACCGAGCGCCGCATCGCTACCCAGCACCGCATGAACATGGGCACCATCGTCGGGGCTACCTCGATGTCGGTCAAGTACCAAAACGGCGGTCGCATCGGCACGGTAGAAGAGTACTTCGCGTCGCAGCTCAAGTCCGGCGACACCTTCTGGTTCGGCGGCCGCAGCCTGGAGGTCGTTAAGATGACGGCGATGGACCTGCTCGTCAAGAAGTCCTCCAAGCGCCCGAGCCGTATCCCGAGCTGGCAGGGCGGCCGCATGTCGCTGTCGAGCCGCCTGAGTGACCTGTTCCGCGAGAAGGTCGACCAACTGCGCCGCGGCGACTACGACGACGAGGAGTTGCGTAAAGGTCGCGCCCGCTCACCGAGCTCCAGGCCGAGCGTTCTGCGCTCCCGAGCCCGGACCAATTCCTGATCGAGTACTTCGAGGACAATGAGGGCTGGCACCTGCTGTTTTATCCGTTTGAAGGGCGCACCGTGCACGAGGGCATGGGGGCGCTGATTGCCTTTCGCCTCAGCCAGTACCAGCCGATCACCTTCACCATCGCGATGAACGACTACGGCTTCGAGTTGCTGAGCGACACGCGAGCTCGATATCGAGGGCGCCATCGGCGATGGACTCTTCGAGGCGGCGACGCTTGCGCGCCGACATCACCGACGCGATCAACGCCTCCGAGATGGGGCGCCGCGCCTTCCGGCAGATCGCGGGCGTGGCGGGTCTGGTCTTCAACGGCTACCCCGGCCAGCGCAAGCGCAATAGTCAGTTGCAGTCCAGTAGCCAACTCTTCTACGACGTCTTCCAGCAGTACGAGCCGGAAAATCTGCTTTTTCGTCAGGCGCAGGAGGAGGTAATTCACTTCCAGCTCCAGGAAGACCGGTTGCGCACTACGCTGGAGCGCATCCAGCGGCAGGAGATCTTGATCAAGCGACCGCAACGGGCGACGCCGTTTGCCTTTCCGATCATGGTGGACCGGCTCAGGGAGAAGTTGTCGAGCGAGAAGTTGGAGGATCGGGTAGCGCGCTTGAAGCTCGCGTTGGTGGCGGATTGAAGGGGGGAGCGGTGCTAGATGGGCGGCTTTGCCTCGAGGCGCCGCCTACAGACTCTCTATCCAGGCCTTTACGACGGCCAGGCCCTCCTCGTGGGCGACACTGCGCCCGACCTCTGGCATCCGCTCGGCGGCCTTGTCGGAGGCCATACGGTAATAGAGGATGCTCCTGTCCGCATGGCCGGGGTCGATGTCGTACTTGAGCCCCCCGGAGCCTTTGCCGGCGGCGACAGGACTCTTGCGGATGCCCGTCTCCGGACCGGTGGGGTAGTGGTAGGCGAGCATGAGGCCCGAGGTCGAGGCGGGACCCTCGTGGCGGTGGCAATACCCGCAGTTGGCGTCGAGGTAGGCGCGGGCGGCGAGTTCGGGCGTGATGCCCTCGGCGTGCCAGTCCATGATCGGCCAGTCGGTTTTGCCGGAAGGCGCACCCGCTACCAGCCCCTCACTCACCCAGCTCGCGAGCGTGGCGTTGGTGCTGCCGTGCAGCTGGCGCACGCTCGGGCCGATGGGCCGCAGCTCCCCGTCGTAGCTGTGGCAACTCTTGCACTGGATCTGGTTGGGGGACTCGTACTCGAGGTGGCGGGTTTTGCCTTGAGCATCCACGAAATTTACGTCGGCCTTGCCGCCGAGGGGCTTGTAATCAGCGTCGGTCTGGTCGTCGTTCCACCAGTAGCCCCAGGCCTTCCAGCCCTTTTCAGTGTGCTTGAGGAGACGCGTCTCCAGCAGGCGTCGCCCGAGGCTCGCGTCACGCTCGTCGACGGGGTAGTAGAAGTTCTTGATGAGCACCGTGCCGAGCGGCATGTCGAGCACCTCGCGGTCTTGCCAGCCCAAGGTAGAGTCGGTGGGCACGTAGACGAAGCGGGCCTTGGAAGCGTAGTCGCTGAAAAGAGGCGTATTGAGCGTATAGGTATGCACCCCGGCGGCGGGCTGCAGCTGGGCCAGCGGGCCCTCGAAAAACGCGTAGTCGGAGAGGCGGGGGAGGGCGCGTTCGCGGTCGTTGTCCACTGTCGCGGTAGCGGCACAGGTAAGGAAGATGAGCACGTCGGCGACGATGAGGCACAGCACGATTCGAAACTTGCTCATCGTCCGCCGGCTTTGGTCAGTCCCTGCTGCTCCCCCTCCTCACACGTGAAGCCGCTCGGATTGCGCTCTAGGTGCTTGCGGCCTCGCGCCAGGTCCAAATTGGCCATGTCGACGCCGTTGCCACTTACGCACAGGCCCCAGGGGCCTACCGCTGCGCCGTTGCCGGCGATGATGCCCGCCGTGATGCCGTCGTAGATGATCGGCGGGACGTTGCGGCCGAACTTGAGGGCCAAGAGCTTACCGATCTGGTGTTTCGTGCTCGGCCAAGCTTTGTCCCGCTGGATTCGGTTGTCGTGCACGCGCACGTCGCGGGGGACGGGCTCGTACTCGGTGTCCTCGATGGGGAGTTCGGTGGCATAGTAGCTTACGACGGCCACGCTGGTCGTGCGGTGGCCGGTGATGTCGTTGCTGTAGACATCGACGTCGCTCGTGGCGAGCACCATGACGCCGGTGCCGGCCGGGACCTGCGCGACGATGTTGCCAGCGGGGGCGAAGTTGTCGTTGGCGACGACGCGGTTGTCGTGCACGCGGACGTTGCCGCCGGCTTTCTTCACGAGTCCGGGGAGGTCGAAGACGAGGATGCCGCCGGTATTGCCCTCGGCGAGGTTGCCGTAAACATCAGCGTCGGTGGAGTTTTCGATCTCGATGCCCGCGACGTTTTCGAGGGCGTGACAGTTGCGCACGACGATGCCGTCGCTTTGCCCGACGTAGATGCCGGCGTCGGAGGCTCCGCGGGCCTTGCAGTCTTCGATGAGGACGCCGGTGCACTGCACGGGGTAGAGGCCGTACGAGCCGTTGGTGGCCTCGTATGTTGGCGTCAGATTACGGAAGAGGTGGTTTAGCGGCCGCGGGCGTCGTAGTTTACTCCTAATCGTGGGCACTCTTATTTGGCCCAAGACGCACCTCGGTTGCAGTCACCGCCGAAGGTAGGAACCCGCGGTTAGGAGGCTCTTTGAGTCACGATAGCACTTAAGCCGCACCCCGCGGAGCCTCCTCCCCGGAGGCCTCCGTCGTGGCGCAGGCACCATAAGCTACGAGGCAAGACGCCGGGAGTCCTCCGAACCTTTTTCCATCACCCTCTCAACCTTTCTGTCATGCAGGAACCTACCACCCTATACACCGGCGTCGACGTCGGCAAGGACGAACTCTACGTCTGCCTCCTGGCCCGCGTCCCGAGCGCGTCGACCGCCCCCCCGCACACGCGAACCGTGTCGCGTCGCAAGTTCGACAACACCCCCGGTGGCCACGCCGCCTTCGTCACGTGGCTCCGCGCACACGAACGCAACCTCGACGCCCCAGGGGCGCACGTGGTCATGGAGGCCTCCGGGGTCTACTTCGAGGCCTTCGCCCACGCCGTGCATGCCGCCGGCCTCACGGTGTGCGTCCTACTTGCCAACACCGTCAAGCACTTCGGGCTGAGCCTCAACGAGCACTCGAAGACCGACCGCATCGACGCCCTCGTTATCGCGCGGCTCGCGTGCGAGCGCGCGCTCGCGACGTGGACGCCGTACTCGCCGATGAGTCGGCAGTTGAAGCTGTTAAACCGTGAGCGTGAGGCGATTATCCACGAGCGTACCATGGTCAAGAACCGCCAGCACTCCGCCGTGCGCGCGCAGTTCGTCTCCTCCGAGACCCTCGCGCGCTACGAGCAGCGCATCGCGTTCCTCGACGAACAGGTCGCCGCGATCGCCGCCGAGGCCGAGGGCTTACTCGGCGCCGACGAGAAGCTCGCCGCCGCGGTGGGGTTCCTGGAGACGATCCCGGGGATTGGCCGCACGACGGCCGTGGCGCTCGTCGCCGAGACGGACGCGTTTGCGTTGTTCGAGTCCCGCGGACAGCTCATCAAATACTGCGGGTACGACGTGGTAAGCCACCAATCCGGGACCTCGATTAACGCCCCGACGCGAATCTCGAAGAAGGGTAACCACTTCATCCGCAAGGCGCTGCACTTCCCGGCGATGCAGGCCCGTAAGAAGGGGATCTTCGCCGAGGTATATCAGCGACAGTTCGAGCGCTCGGGGTCGAAGATGAGTGCACTGGTCGCGGTGCAGCGCAAGCTCCTGATCGTGGCATACGCCCTGATCAAAAACGAGTGCGCTTACGTCAATGATTACCACAAGGGTAGCGCCGTGGCAAAGGTCGCCGACGTGGAGCGACTACCGGAACTGGCCCACGCGGCGTAATCGAGGGAGAGGAAGCAGACCCGCCATTGCGACGGGCCTGCGGTGGCTGCACCTCGCGGACGAGGGCGCCTTCGGGTTTCCCCGTCGAAATGTAGCAAAAAATCCAAACTCCGTTTGGATTTTCACATAGCACCTTCGGCTCACCGGTCCAACTCGTCTCGACTTGCCGGAAGGTAATTCCCTCGCAGGCTTGGGCCTTGATGGCGTCGCCGGCAGTATTGAGGATCGTGAAGTCGCGCAAGGTCACGCGGTCGCAGTTCGAGACCTTGAGGCCCTCGGCACCGGCCTCCTGGCCGCTGAAGTCGAGGATGGTCGCCTCTCGTCCGGCACCGATGATGACGAGGTCGGCGATGCCGTCGACGAGGAGGCTTTCGGTGAGTCGGTAGGTGCCCGTCGGGAGGCGGAGGGTATCGCCGTCTTCTGCCTCGATGAGGGCGAGTTGCCACTCCTGGGCGTAGTTGGTTTGGGCTTTCGCCAAAACCGTACACGCGAGGGTGAGGCCGAGGGCGGGGAAGAGGTAGCGAGCAAACATCTGGTGAAGATAGGATAATACGCAGTTCGTCCCATACCTCACGCCTGGGTAGATAGAGAGCTTTGTCGTCACAACAATGCCTACATGAAAAAGCTACTCGTCCTCCTGCCACTCGCAGCCATCGCCCTGCTGTCGGCGTCACCCGTTTTGGCGCAAGCCGACCTCGAAAAGGCCTTTACCGACAAGGGAAGCTACAAGGATAAAGCAATGGCCAAGGCACCGCGCCGGGCCTACATCAAAGAGTTCTCGGTGTACTTCCAGGTGCTGGCCGCGGCTGAAGACAGGTCAAAAGCGGGCGGCAACAGAGCGACAGTGTCTGGAGCCACGCGGACCACCATGGGCGTCGGGCTCGATGGGCCGAGCATGGAGCAACTCCAGGGCATGACCAACGAATTGTACAGCGCCTACACCGGACAACTTACCGCAGCCGGCTTCACCCTCGTAGACGGGGACGAGGTCGAGAAGACCGAGACGCTCGGCGACTGGACGCGCTTCGCCGGAGGGGAGGTAGCGAGTGCGGCACAGGTCGGTGGCTATCTGGCCTTTACGCCCGCGGGTGCAGATCTGTTCTACCGCAAGGAGACCGCGAGCGGGAAGACCAAGGGCAGCTTTCTGATCGCCAACGACCACCGTGTGAGCCGCGATCTCGAAGATGCCGTCGTCATCTCGGTGTCTCTCGTCGTGCCCTTCGTGCTGCTGGAAGCCGGCACAACCATCAACGCGTCTCAGATGGGATCGAAGATCAAAGCCAAGATCAATCTCGAACTCGCCACCGCTGGCGTGGAGCAGGAAGTCAAGAATACCGGGAAGCTCGTCGCCAGCTTTCAACAGCCCGATTGAAGTAGCGACTTACGTGCATTACACGAGCGGCAAGTCGGTCGGAGAATCGGCCGACAGCTACATCAACCACTACCTCAAAAAATCTGTCGACATCACGGGCGTGGTAGAGTCGAAGAAGATCGTCGAGCGTACGGCTGCCGATAAAAGCAACGTGAGCTCGGCCAGCTACAACCTCGCTGGACAACTCATGGTGAGTGTCGAAGACCGCTCGGCGAAGACCTCCCACCTCGTCGACGTCGATGGCGATACGTATACCGCCAAGGTCGGTGAGACCCTCGATGCCTTCCTCGACATGAGCGTCACGTCCTTTCTCGACAGCGCCAAGTAAGATCGATCCCGCTTCCCAGAGCGTGACCCTCAGTAGTGGCGAGTACCGAGACGCAGATCGCTGCGCCGGTGCTCGTCTCGGGGGTTAAGGCCCGGGCGCTGCCCTGGGCTGCGACCAGTTGGTCTTGCGTGTCAGGTACATGATCACCGCCAGCGCCAGCAGCAAACCGAACGAGCCGAGCAGCAGACTGTAGTCTTCCAGCTGAAGCAGGCTGTAAAAGAAGCCATACAGCAGCGCCAGGATACTCACGACGTAGCCCGTGAGTCGGGCACTGCCGAGTACGGCGTAGGCATAGCCCCCAATAAGCCCGAGAATCAGCACTACGGAACTCAGGTAGGCCAGGTCGAAGCCGATATGCTCGCTCAACGACAAGAGCAGTACGTAAAAGAGGACGACAGCAGCCCCGATGAGCAGGTACTGGATCAAATGCAGCCGCCGCCGATTGCAAGGCCTCGACGAAGAAAAAAGTCAGGAAGCTGGCCGCGATAAAGAGCGTCGAGTACCGCGACGAGCGAAATGTCTTGCGGTAGTCGTCGACTGGTAGCAGCAGGTCTGCACCAAAGTCGAAAGCCCCGAAGTCGGTGAGCGCTGGTCCGACGGCTGTGGACTCCACCATTTCGTAGTCGTAGTCATAACTGGTGTAGGCCTTCGAGCGATCGTTGTAGCGGGTCCGGCGCACACCCCCGTCGTAAGGCCCTTGTCCGCCCTGCCCGACAGCGATCAGTCCAGAGCGTGGCAGTGGGCGGTTGACCTCTACGATGCTCCAGTGCGCCGAAAAGCTCTCCGCGTTCACCGTACGCTCGTCCGGAAGAAAGGCCCCCGAAAACTTCGGATCGCCCCAGTCACCGCTCAAGTCGACGTCCGTCTGGCTGGCCAGCGGACTGAAGCCAATGCTCGAAGAGCCGCGTACGCGTAGTTCGAACGAGAAGTCTGCCCCGGCCCAGTCGCTACCCAGGGCCACTGGTGCCTGAAAACCGCTGTACAGCACGGCTGGCTGAGGCAAGCCCGGTTCGAAAGTCGTGCGCTGCCCACCGAGCGGGTGAGCACCGTAAGGGAGTCGATGCCCCGCACGTCCTCTACACCGAAGGTGAGACTCGCCCGCGACCAGTCGAGTGCACTCTCTGGCACGCCGAGCCGCGACACCGCTAGACTATCAAAGCGCCCACTCACGCTCACTGTAGCCTCGTAGAGCACGGCCGCGTAGATGCTCCGCTTACGGGTCTCCGGCACGAGCGTCACGTCGACCCCGACCGTGACTGGCAACAGATAGGCCTCGCCGCGCTGGACGACGACCTTGTTGTCAACCACCACGCTCGTCTCGTACGGCACTTGGATGATCGGTCCGGCGAGGCGTTGCGCCTGGCCCCACTGTGCGCCGATCTCGAGCACGGCGTCGTCGCGGAGGTTCTGGCGTTCGCGGATGAGGTCGTCGACCAGGTAGGCGGGGACTAGCAGGAGCAGTCCGAGCAGCGCGATGCCGAGCAGCTTCAGCGTGGCACTGCGGCGCGCGAAGTCGTTGATCTGGCTGAGGGTGCTCATGTGGGTGGGGTGTAGTAGTAGCTACTGATAAAGGCCCTGGCGGTCGATCTCCTTGCGTACTGGCTCGGGCACGAGATAACGGACGTCCTGTTTTGCCGAAAGGCGCCTCCGAATGTAGGAACTAGAAATTTGCATCAACGGTATTTCGCTGTGCAGCTTCACGTTCGGGTGGTCGACGTACGGCCCCTCGATGGGGTAGTCCGGTCGGACGTACACGTGGATCTGGTGGTGGCGCAAGATCTCCTCAGGGTTCTTCCACTTCGGCAGGCTCACGAGGTTGTCACCGCCCATGATGAGGGCGAAGTCTTGGCGGGGGTGGCGTTCCCGCAAAACAGCCAGCGTGTCGACGGTGTAGCTCGGCTTCGGCAGTCCGAACTCGACGTTCGAGGCCTTGACGCGCGGGTTGTCGCCGATGCCGAGCTCGAGCAGGGCCAGGCGGTCGTAGTCGTTGGCGAGCGACTTGCGGTCTTTGAGGGGATTGTGGGGGCTGAGCACCATCCAGGTCTCCCCGAGCTGCTGCGGCGAAGTAGTCGGCGATGATGAGGTGCCCGACGTGGACGGGGTTGAAGGAGCCGAAGAAGAGGGCGGTCATGGGGGGGGGTGTTTGGGCGGCTTCGCCTAGTTGGGCGGCTTCGCCTAGTTGGGCGGCTTCGCCTAGTTGGGCGGCTTCGCCTAGTCGGGCGGCTTCGCCTAGTTGGGCGCTACGCTAGTTGGGCTTTGCTTTCGTTGGGGTCGGTCGTGTTAATTCGCGTTATGCACTTATCGAGGGCTATCGCGCGGCACTATCGGGGGTTCGTGTTTGGGGGCAACGCCACGGGCGTCAATCTACGCGATACGCTGGCGGACGTGACGGTCGATATGGCGACCGCTAGCGTCGGCGATCACAATACCATCGCGGCGCTGGTCTTCCACATGCAGTACTATACGGGGGGCATCATGGAGGTGCTACGGGGCGGGGAGTTGACGATCCGGGACAAGTACAGTTTTGATGCGCCGACTATATCGACGAAGGAAGAGTGGCGAGCATACGTGGACGGAGTTTTGGCGCAAGCTGATGCCTTTGCAACAGCGATCGAGGCGTGGCCGGAGGAGCGGTGGGGGGAGACTTTCGTCAAAACAGGGTACGGGTCGTACTACGACAACGTGACAGGCAATCTGGAGCACCAACATTATCATTTGGGGCAGGTGGTGGTAGTGAAGAAGCTGCTACACTAGCGCACCTATAGCAACGCCGTCGCATAGCCCCGAATCTGCTCCCCGTACACCTCCCAAAACCCATTGTCGATCAGGCGCCCGCGGTGGAAGTCGAGCACCGAGACCACCGAATTGGGCTGTCGCAAGTGCGCGATCGTCAAGCCTCGGATCGCGCGGTACAACTCGTGCGTGAGGAAGCGGGGGGCCTCGGGGTGGTTCGTGTTGAAGAGTTCATCCAGCCGCGCGAGGTCGAGGTCGCGGGTCCGCTGTAGGGCGATCGCCCGCGAACCGTCGTCGAGGTCGTCGATCGCGTCCTCCTCGTCGATCAGCGTACAAAACCGGGCATCGAACGCCGGTAGCGCCCCGTCGATCCAGCGCAGCAAAGAGTTGACGGCCTCCAGGACCTCCGAACTCGCGTGCACCGGTTGGCGTGTCAGCACCGGTTCGCGCCACCGCGTGGCCCCGATCAGTAAGGTGTGCCGCATCCCGTGCGTGATCGGGGCATCGAGCGTCGTGGCCATCGTCGTCTCGACGCGCTGCTCCACGAGCCCGAGGAAAGGCTCTACCCACCCGCCCTCCTCGTCGTCGGGGCTAAAGCTCAGCGCCACGGTCTCCAAGCCCGACGGCAGACTCCGTGCCCACAGTGCATGACCGCGTTTTGGCGTAAAGCCCCGGCCGAGCATGTCCGGCGAGATCTCCTCGATGATTTCGGCCAGGCGGAGGTGGTGCGGCATAAAGAGGCGCGAAGGTAGACGGGAGAGGGGTGTTTTTTGAGAACTAGGCAAATGGCGCACCGCACTTTTGTCCTACGCCCACGCCGGGCTCCGCGCCGCCTCGATCTTGAGCACCTCAGCGGCAATCGCTTTTTGCGTCGCGTCACTCACGCCGGCCAGGGGGAGGCGCACGAAGTCTTCGCACAATCCCAATTGCGCTAACACGGCCTTGATGCCGCTCGGATTGCCGTCCACGTACAACAGCGGATGCAGGTCGAGCAGGAGGTTGTGGTGCTTACGGGCCACCTTGTAGTTGCCCTCGTTGGCAGCCTTACAAAGTTTGCTGAAGGTGTCCGGGTAGGCGTTGGCCACGACCGAGATAATGCCCTCGGCCCCGAGGCTCATCAGCGGAAGTGCCGTCGGATCGTCACCACTAAAGACCTGAAAGCCAGCCGGCCGATCGCGCAGCAACGCAGCTCCGTCCACCATGTCACTGCTCGCCTCTTTGATGCCCATGATATTGGGCGCATTGCGGGCTAGGGCCACCGTGGTGGCAGCCTTCATGTGGACGCCCGTGCGCGAGGGGACGTTGTACAGCAGCACCGGCAGCGGCGAGGCATCGGCGACGGTGAGGAAGTGCTCGTATAGGCCGCGCTGGTTGGGCTTCACGTAGCTCGGCACCGAACTCATCACGGCCACGTAGCCCGGTAGGTTCAAGACCGACTCGTAGTCGTGCAGGCGCTCGACGAGGCCCGCGGTAGTGTTGGCGCCAAACGGTCCGCCGACCAGGGGGATTCGCCCGCCGACGAGGTCGTGGACGAGGTGCATCACCTCGATACACTCGCGGCGGCTCTGGCTGACGGCCTCCCCGGTAGTCCCGAGCGAGACGATGAAGTCGACGCCTCCGCCGATAACGTGCTCTACGAGACGAGCGAGCGCTTCGCGGTCGAGCTGGCCATCGGCAGCAAAGGGAGTCACTAAGGCGACGCCACAGCCGCTGAAGAGAGGGTCACACATGGACGTGGGGGTTTTGGGCGCGGAGGTAGTCGGCCACCGCGCGTAGTAAGCTCTCCGGCCAGGTCTTCGCGCCGCGCTCGCCGGCGTTGATCATGACATCGTAAGCGTCGGTCACGCCGTCGTGGCCAGCGATGCGGAGGTGGGCCTGCACCTGCGCACAGAGGTAGTCGAAGGGGGGGAAGGGGGCGGGGTACAGGTTGAGGACGAGGTCATAGGCTTTCGCCAAAACCGGCTCCATCGCCGCTTTCTGTGCCAGACCTCCGTAAGTGAGTTGTTTTGGGGTCCAAAGGTCGCTCGGGCGCTCGGTCTCGGCCTGGGGCACGGTGGTGTAGGCGAGGGTGCTGATCGGTCGTCCCGATGCCCCTGCCGCGCCTCGCTCGTCGGGGGCGAGGCCTAAGTCGTGGAGCGTGAGCTTGCGGACCCGCTGTAGCACGGCGGGGTCGTCGTGGTCGAAGAGCACGAGGACGTGCGCGTTACTATCCCAGTGCTGGGTCGCCGTCGGTCGTCGCGTAGCCTGGCCGGCGATGCGCCGCCAGGCGCGTTGGCGTACGAAGTTCCGAAGGGCCTGCATAGCGGAGGCTTAGAGGCCGGTAGGGCCAGCGAGCCCAGGAAGGTGGGTGTAGCCTGCGGCACCGGGCTGGCTCGTGGCCTCGAAGGCCCTGGGCAAGCGGGTAGGGTCGGAAGACCGCTGGCCGCTGGCGTGGCCAGGAGGGGAGTACGGCGTAGGGGTTTTGGCGAAAGCCCCTACCTCGACGAGGGGCTTGCCGCTTGCCGGTACCTCTGGATGGGCAGCGCTCATGACCTGCTCCGCGATGGGCGTCGACGCAGTGGCATTCACGGCGCTGGTTGCGGCCCCATTGTTCGAGTCGTTGACGGTAGCCGCGGTAAGCTTGCTGCGGTCGGTGGCCGTGCGGTCGATGGCCACCTGCGCAATCGGAGCCGAAACGCCCGCGTGCGGCGGCGGCGGGCGGCGTGGCGCTGTGGTACTGGATGGTATCGCCCTCGCGGTAGACGCCGATGTTGTCGTACTTGTCGATGCGCCGGGCCACGAGCGTGTCGTGGTCGAGGGCCTGAAGTTCGGTGAGGGCGGTTTTAATCTGCGCCCGCAGGGCCTCGGCGGCCTGTTCGCGCTCTGTGTGGGCACCGCCCTTGGGCTCGGCGATCACGCCGTCGATGATCCCGAAGCGGAGCATGTCCTCGGCGGTGAGGTGGAGCTCCTCGGCGGCGCGCTCCTTCTGGTCCCAAGAGCGCCACAGGATGCTGGAGCAGGACTCCGGGCTGATCACGGAGTACCAGGTGTTCTCCATCATGTAGCTACGGTCGGACAGGCCGATGCCGATGGCCCCACCCGAGGCGCCCTCGCCGATGACGATGCTAATGATCGGCGTGCGGAGTTGCGCCATCTCGAACAGGTTGCGCGCGATGGCCTCGGCCTGGCCGCGGGCCTCGGCCTCGATGCCGGGGAAGGCGCCCGGGGTGTCGATCAGGGAGATGACCGGGAAGCCGAAGCGCTCGGCCAGCTTCATGAGGCGCAGGGCCTTGCGGTAGCCCTCGGGGTTGGGCATCCCGAAGTTGCGGTACTGGCGCAGCTTTGTGTTGACGCCCTTTTGCTGGCCGACGAAGACGCAGGTCTGGCCGTCGATCGAGCCGATGCCCCCAACCATGGCCTTGTCGTCCCCAAAGGTGCGGTCGCCGTGAAGTTCGATGAAGTCCGGGGCGAGTTGCTTGACGTAGTAGAGGGTGTATGGGCGCTCGGGGTGGCGGCTGAGTTGGACGCGCTGCCAGCCGGAGAGGTTGGCGTACAGGTCGTCGCGGGTCTCGACGATGCGCTGCTCGAGTTCGTCGATCATGGGGGCCACGTCGAGGTCGCCCTTCTCGCCGATCTGTCGAACTTTATCGAGCTGTTCGTGGAGGGATTCGAGGTCTTTTTCGAAGTCGAGAAACACCATGTGCGGGGGTTGCGTGGTTTAGTCCCAGGGGTACACTTCCGTCAAACCCAGGGCGCGCGAAGGTACAGATTGTACTTCGGCAGATGTGTGCGGCAATGTCGGGTGAAATCTGGCGGTATAAAAACGGAGCACGGCAACAGGTGGCCCCCTTCACCAGAATCCACCAAAGTCTCCTCCAGCGTACAGCTTTGTGAGCGGGACGCTAGTTTTGGCGAAAGCCGACAAGCCTTCGCCTTCGAGCCCGAAAGTGCCCCACGCCGAGCCCTTTTCCTCCCTCCTGAACAGCTCCTGAGCGAACAACTGCGAACCACCGTGAACGATCGTGATCAACACAAAGCCCCCCTCCGCCTCGCCATCATCGAAGACGAACCCCTCGCCGCCGAGCGCCTCCGTGGCCTCCTAACCGACTACCCTGGCGCAGCGATCGAGGTCGTCGGCGAGACCGACAGCGTCGCCGAGGCCATCGAGGAGATCCGAGGCTGGAAGGCCGACCTCTTACTGTGTGACATCCGCCTGGCAGACGGCCTGAGCTTTAACATCTGGCAACACGTCGAGGTGACGTGCCCTACCATCTTCACGACGGCCTACGAGGAGTACGCGCTGCGTGCCTTCAAGGTCAACTCGGTGGACTACCTGCTGAAGCCCGTGAGCGCGGAGGAATTGTACGCGGCATTAGATCGATTTCGCGCCTTTCGGCAAAACCCGACGCCCGCGATCAACGTCACCGCGGAGTTGGTGGCCCAGCTCGCGGCCTCGATGAAGAAGCCTAATCATCGCGAGCGTCTGATGAGTAAGGTAGGCGATCGGCTCGTGCCGATCAGGGTGGACGAAGTGGCCTTTTTCGAGAGCATCGACCGGATCAGCTGGGCGTACACCGCGGAGGGCAAGCGGCACGCGGTGGGCGAGACGCTGGACCAGCTGGAGGAGGTGTTGGACCCGAGCCAATTCAAGCGTTTGAACCGGGCCGTGATCGCGAGCGCGGGGGCGGTGGAGCAGATGATGCCCTACAGCAACAGTCGGTACCGGGCGCACCTGACCGGACACAACGGAGAGCCGGTGATCGTGGCGCGGGAGCGGGTTGGGGGGATAAAGGAGTGGCTGGGGGGGTGAGGGGCGCGTTCGGGTGCCTCCAGGCAGTGCGCCCCAAAAGTACCGCTGCCCAGCATCAGCTGGGGCCGGGCCCCCTTCTTTAAGCCAGTCGAACGACGCCCTGCACTCGAGCACTCCAACGTCACAGGGTACAAGCAATCACGTGATCACTACCCTTACAACATCAAGCCCTCCACAGCGCATACATCACCCCCCGCAACTCCGCCAGTCCCCGCAGCCGTCCGATGGCCGAGTAGCCGGGGTTGGTCGCCTTGCCCAGGTCATCTAGCATGCGGTGGCCGTGGTCCGGGCGCATCGGTACGTCGTGGTCTTTCTCGGCGGCGGCGCGCATGAGGGCCTCGAGGACGCCGTACATGTCGACGTCGCCGTCGAGGTGATTGGCCTCGTAGAAGTCGCCGGTGGCCGCGTCGAGGCGCGTGGCCCGCAGGTGGACGAAGTGCGTACGCGCCGCAAACTCCCGCGCCATCGCCACCACGTCGTTGACGAGTGCCGGACGCCCGTCCCGCAGGCGGGGCGCCCCGAAACTCCCCGTGCAGAAGCACAGCCCATTGGCCGGCGAGGGCACCGCCGCCAGCAGGGCGCGCGCGTCCTCGGCCGAGCTCATGACCCGCGGCAGCCCGAGGATCCGGAACGGCGGATCGTCCGGGTGGATCGCGAGCCGTAGGCCCAGCTCCTCGGCCGTCGGCGCGATCGCGGCCACGAAAGCGTGGAGGGCGGCCCGCAGGTCATCCGCCGAGTAGCCTTCGTAGCGCGCGAGTTGCTCGCGCAGTGACTCGATGGACGCCGCGCCGGCCGTGGTGCCGCCCGGCAGCCCCGCCCCGACGTTGGCGTACAGGCTCGCTCGCTCGGGCTCGGTCATCGCGTCCAGGCGCGCCCGCGCCCGCGCCAAGGTTTCGGCGTCGTAGTCGTCCTCGGCGCCCGCGCGCCCGAGGACGTAGCAGTCGAAGGCGACGTAGTCGGCCCACGCGAAGCGCAGGGCCTCGCTGCCGTCGGGGAGGACGTACGCGAGGTCGGTGCGGGTCCAGTCGCAGACCGGCATGAAGTTGTAGGTCACCACCTCGATGCCCTCGGCGGCCAGGCGGCGCAGCGTGAGCCGGTAGGCGTCCAGGTAGCGCTCGTGCCCGGGGGCGCGGCGCTTGAGGTCGTCGTGGACGGGCACGCTCTCCACGACGCGCCACTGTAGCCCCGCGGCCTCCACGACGCGGCGGCGCTCCGCGATGGCGGCCGCCGGCCAGGCCTCCCCCGCCGGCACCCCGTGGAGGGCGGTCACCACCCCGGTGGCCCCGGCCTGGCGGATGTCGCGCAGGCTCACCGCATCCTCGGGGCCGTACCAGCGCATCGTCTCCGTGAGCGCCCGCATCATACCCCGCTGAAGGCCCCGAAGCCCCCGTCTACGGGCACGACGGCCCCGGTGACGAAGGCGCTCGCGGGATCGCACAGCCACAGCAGCGTGCTCACCAACTCCTCGGGCTCCCCGAAGCGCCCGGCCGGCGTGTGCTCGACGATGGTGCGCCCGCGCGCCGTGAGCGAGCCGTCGGACTCCGTGAGGAGGGCGCGGTTCTGCTCAGCGAGGAAGAAGCCCGGCGCGATCGCGTTGACGCGCAGGCCCGGCCCGTACTTGCGCGCGAACTCGACGGCCAGCCAGCGCGTGAGGTTCTCGACGGCGGCCTTGGCCGCGGCGTAGCCCACCACCCGCGTCATCGGCCGCGACGCCGCCATGCTCGAGATGTTGACGATGCTGCCCTCCCCGCGCTCGGCCATGGTTTTGGCGAAAGCTAACGTCGGCAGGAGCGTGCCCGTGAGGTTGAGGTCGGACACGCCGCGGAAGTCGGCCGCGCTGAGGTCGAAGACGCTGTCGTCGGGGCCGACGGTGGCGCCGGCGCGGTTGCCGCCGGCGGCGTTGACGAGGATGTCGCAGCGGGGCTCGCCGGTGAGGGTGGCGGCTTTCGCCAAAACCTGCGCTGCCGCCTCCGCGACGGCGGCCTCGTCGAGGACGTCCGCGCTCACGCCGTACGCCTCGCCGACGTCGGCGAGGGAGGCAACGGCGGCGTCGAGGGCGTCGCGGCGGCGCCCGAGGAGGAAGACGTGGGCGCCGGCCCGGACGAGGCCACGGGCCATGGCCGTGCCGAGGGTCCCGGAACCGCCGGTGACGACGGCGACGCGGCCGTCGAGGGGCTGGAGTAAGAGCATGCCGTAAGGTTAAGGCACGGCCGTGAGCTACCTTGCAGGTATGTTCAGAAATCTCGCTCCCGGACTGGCCCCCGCGACGATCTCCGCGGCCGCCCTCCCGCTTTTGGCCACGCTCGCCTTGGCACTCTTCGTCTACGCCTGCTCGACCGGCGGACTCGCAGACGCGCGCCGCGGCGAGCTCCGCCTGGACGCCGCGACCGTCATCGTCGTCGCCGACACCGAGCCCATCGCCCTCCGGAAGGCCGCCGCCGACCTGGCCGAGGATCTTTCGGCGGTCTTCGGGCGGGACGTTCGGACCGTGTCCCGCGGTCGGGACGCGGGCGCGACGGCCATCGTCATCACCGCCGACGGCAGCCGATTGCCCGGGGTGAGCCCACCGGAGGGTCGTGAGCAACTCCTGATCCAGTCCGTGAGCGCGCCGTTCGGCGAGGGCGACGTCGGGGCGGCCGTCGTGCTCACGGGCTCCGACCTCCGCGGGGCCATCTACGCCGTTTACGAGTTCTCGGAGCGCTTCCTCGGGGTACGCCCGCTGCACTACTGGATCGACCAGGTGCCCGAGCGCCGGGAGTCCGTGGCCGTGGCTCGCAACTACCGACAGGAGGGCCCGGAGCCGACCGTGCGCTACCGCGGGCTCTTCATCAACGACGAGGACCTGCTGAGCGGGTGGATGTCCGGCACCTGGCGCTACGACGCCATCCGGCCCGAGGCCTGGGACCACATCTACGAGGCGATCCTGCGGATGAAGGGCAACATGGTGACGCCGGGGACCTTCAACTTCCCCTACGAGCCCCAGGTGGCCGCGGCCGCCGAACGGGGCCTGATCCACACCCAGGACCACGTCGAGGTGATCGGCATGAACGCCCTGCGGTGGCCGCAGGACGTCGAGTACTCCTTGGTCAAGAACCGCGACAAGCTCATCTCGGCGTGGAGCAAGGCCGTCGAGCAGTACCCCGAGGGCATCGAGATCATCTGGACCCTCGGCTACCGCGGGCTCCAGGACCGGCCCTTCTGGGAGGACGCCGGCGAGGGTCCGCCGACCGACGCGGAGAAGGGGCGCCAGATCAGAGAGGCGATCGACCTCCAGATGGAGATCGTCCGCGCCCGCCACGACGATCCCTACTTCCTGATGAATACCTGGGGCGAGGGCGCGGAACTGATCCGCGGCGGCCACCTGGAGATCCCCGAGGACGTGCACTTGGTGTGGGCCGACGACGGTCGCGGGATCATCCTCGACGAGGGCGAGATCGAGCCGGGGCAGGGGGCGTACTACCACACGGCGATGTTCAACTCGCGCGGCAACCAACTCTCCGAGCAGATCCCCCCGGGCCGCATCCAGAGCGAACTCACGCGCATGATCCGCGCCGGGGCCACGGAGTACCTGCTGGTCAACTGTTCGGACCTTCGCCCGGTGGTCATGACGACGCAGGCGACGATGGCGATCGCCTACGACGCCTCGGCCTGGCTCGCCGACGACGACTACCACGAGACGTACCTGCGGGAGTGGTGTGCCGACAACTTCGGCGAGGCCGCCGCCGACGAGGTGGCCGCCGTATTTAACGACTACTACGCGGCGCCGGCGCAGTTCGGCCGGGAGTTCTACGAGCTCACGAGCGACGTGTTCTTCCACCGCTACGCCCGGCACTTCCTGCGGCGCATGATCTCGAACTACGAGAAGACCTGGGTCAAGGACATCAACGGCAACTTCGACGCCACCGAGAACGCCGAGCGCCTGCAGCGCGTCTGCGGCGAGGCGAACGCGCGGTGGGAAGCGGTTTTGGCGAAAGCCGAAGCCCTCAAACCCCGCATCCCCGCCGGGCGGCGCAACTTCTACGAGGCCAACGTCATGGTCCCGATCCGGGTCAACCTGCACTCCAACCGCGTGTTGCGGGACGTGGCCCTCGCGCACAACGCCGAGACGGTGGCGCGGAAGACCGAGCTCCTCGACGCCGCCCGCCCCGAGGTGGACGCCATCCTCGCGGCCCTCGAGCGCGCCGAGTACGGCAAGTGGAAGGACTTCTACCTCAACGACCTGATGGTGGGCCTGCGGTCGACGCAGACCTGCATCGACATCGTCCGCAACCGGATCAACGGGAGGCGCGAGTACCGCGAGATCAACAATTGGATCAGCGAGTGGGACATGTGGGACATGATGAAGGCGTACCAGGGGCTGCAGCGCGTGCCGATGTGAGGTGGGGCAGTCGAACGGCGCTCCGGCAACCACGACGTAGCCATTCATCGTTACACTAGCCATGCCCCTACTCACCCGGATCGTCGTGCCCTGCCTAGCGCTCCTCTTCGCGCAGTGCGACACGCCATCGCAGCCTCCAGCCGTAAGCACGCAACGATTCGAAATCCCCACCCCCGTCACCCTCGCCGACTCCATCACCTTCGCGGCCATCGACTCGGCCGGGCTCTGGGCCCTCGACACCGTCCACGGTCACCTTCGCGTTTCGCGAGGGGCAGTACGGACTCGACGTACACGACGGCATGTTTGTCTATACGCGGAGCTTCGTGGATACGTCGGGCAACGACATCCTCGACGTGCTCACGAATGACGGCTTCCAGCGGCGCACCAACGGTCGGGCTACGCGGCTTTCGCCAAAACAAGACTCCTCGGCCCGCGAGGCGCTCAACTCCGTGATTTACTTCGCCTTCCTCCCGCGCTGGTTGGCCGACGAGGCGGCGGTGCGGGAGTACGAGGGCTTGGACACGCTACGCGGCCGGGCGTACCATCGCGTCCGGGTGGGCTTTCGCCAAAACGGCGGGGGCGTGGATTTCAGTGATCACTTTTTGTACTGGTTCGACGTAGACGATTCCTCACTCGACTACCTGGCGTACAGCTACGCGACGAACGGCGGCGGGGTGCGCTTCCGGGAGGCGTTTAATACGCGCGTCGTAAGCGGGATCATGGTGCAGGATTACCGGAATTATGCTGCCGAGCCGGAGGGGACGTACTCGTTGGAGGAGATCGCGGGGGCGTGGAGCAGCGGGAGATTGGAGTTGTTGAGTACGGTGAGCTTGGAGGGGGTGAGGCGGGGGTGAGTTTTTAGGGCGCTCGCTGCGCTTGCTGAATGGGCGAGCTGCGCTCTGGATGGGCGCTGCGCTAGATGGGCGCTGCGCTGGATGGGTGGACTTCGTCCTAGATAGGCTTTGCCGGGGCGCTGTGGGGGGCGTGGTCCCCCCTAGCCCCCGGCGGGGGAATTCAAGGAGCTGCTACGCAGCGACGTTTGATTAGCTGCCGCGTGTTGGCTGCTGTTCGAGTGGGGCTAGGTGGTAGGACTTGGCCGGGGTTTTACCGTGAGGCGTGCGTCGTGTGGGCAGCTTGCCTAGTGCGGAGACGAGGGTGACACGGCGATGGAGAAAGGTATAGCTTCGAGCGGGTAAGGAGCCCTAACTTCTCTTATCGGGCGTATGCGATCGGACGTACCCGCAGGGGAATTGTCACTGTGCAACGCTACTGCACACAAGGCTGCGAGCCATAGGATCGTCGCTACCCTCGCCGTAGGCCTACAGCCCGGAGCACGACTCCAGGAGGGGCAGACCCTCGAGGATATCGTACGCCGGGTAAATACAGGCACGAGCTGTATGTGGATGTGCTGAGTCATTCAAGCTAGTTGAGACAGTACTTTTGCCTAGTTTTGCCACATCGCTAAACGACGATTAGTTGTCCAGCGCTGACCAGATCTCTGCAAACGATCTGGCTTCACCTTGCAGAAGGGCGCTGTGCTTACCTGGATTCTTGAGCGCGAATCGCTTCGGACGTCGAACGTCGAGAATGGCGACTTGATACCCTTGGGCAACCTCTGCGGCAAACGCCTGTGACATCAACTCTAGCGCCGTTTCAGCTCGGGCTTGCGACAGCGGGTCATCTGCCCCGAAGTAGAGCTTTAGGATGATGGGTGCCTCGCCTTGGAGATGGAGGCAGAGTTCCGGATTGACCCGCACTTCCAGGCCGCCGCTAGACCATAGGCGGGCGGCTAGGTCAAGGAGGAAATACTGGCGTCTGCCTAAGAACTTTTGGTAGCCTTTGATGGCGCGGGCGTAGTTGCCGACCTTATTCTCATGGACATCGGCCAATAAACTATCGAGTTCGCGTTTCTGGCCACCTTCTCGGTGCATCCGCTGAATTTCCTCACGTAACGGCTTGTAGAAATCATGGGCCGGATTGTATGCTCCACGTGCTTTCACGGTACGGACTACAGTCTGTTTTGGAGTTCCGGCTGCATTGACGAAGTTAACAAAGTCGCTAAGGCTACACCGAGCGATGGGTGCGGCGGCGGTGATGTTTGGTGTAGAAGTCATCTCGAAAATTTTTGGTAAGCGGCAAACATATGATGATTTCCGATAAAATTACAAGTTTGGTTACAAATTTTTGTAGGTACTCCCATTGTTGGATACCTTCACCCCCGTGCCCCGCCTCCACCACCTCGTCGACATCAGCTCCGGTATGCCGGTTTCGGTCTTGCGCGACGAGGTTCAAGAGCGTAGCGAGTACGCCGAAATCCCCGACGGCGCCAGCCTCTACCTCACCGGTGCCGACTTCGATGCCGAAGGGTTCCTGCTGCCCAACGGCGGTCGCATCGCGTGGCTCAGCCAGCGCGACCGCGAGCGGTATGCACTGCAACGCGATGATGTGCTCTTCCAGGTGACGGGCTACGGTATCCGCGCCTGTCGCCCGCCCGTCGACGTGGACTACGCCATCATCCCGAACAACAACTTCGTGCGGCTGCGACCACCACCGAAGACATCCTACCGGGCTACCTCTTCGCCTACCTCAACTCCGCGACCGCAAAGCGTTTTGGCGAAAGCCGCCTCATCGGAGACGTACTGCCCAACCTCACCAAACGCGACCTCGGCCAAATGCCCGTGGCCCTGCCGTCGTTGCGCGAACAAGAACTCATTGCGCGCCTGGCCGACCTGCGCCGACGCGCCGCTACCCTTACCACTTCCCTCCAGGCCGATTACGCCGCCCTGGCCAGGGCTGGCCTCGCCCAAACCCTCGACTCCTTATTATGACTACTCGCAAAGACATCGAATCCGTGCTGTGGGCCGCCTGCGACGTGCTGCGCGGGAGCATCGACGCGTCGCAGTACAAGGACTACATCCTGACACTGCTCTTCATCAAGTACGTGAGCGATACCTACCGCGAACAGCGCGACGGTTTTCTCGAGAAATACGGCCACGACGAGACCCGCGCCGACTTCGCCATGCAGCGGGCGGCGCGCTTTAAGGTGCCGGAGGTGAGCCGCTTCGGGTACCTCCACGACAACCGGCGCGGCCTGCGGATCGGGACCGAAGAAAAGGGGATCGGCGAACTGATCGACCAGGGCCTCGAGGAGCTGCAGGCGGCCAACCCCGGCAAGCTCTCGAGCCCCGACGGCGGTTCGATCTTCCAAAACATCTCGTTTAACTCCTCCAATGCCCACCAATACGCTAAGCCCGCATCAAAGCGAGCCACGGGGAGTTCCCGACCTTCACGTATGGTAGACTTTGCATGCCAGCCTGCCGAAGCTCCTGGATGGCAATCAGAAAAGAAGCCCACATTCGACCTAAGCCAGCTGATCAGACCGGCGAGGAGTGACCACAACCATAAACCCACCAATCCCTAGCCTCGTACAGACCTTCTAAATATTTTAGACCTTTCGCCCCCACCCCAAATGCCCCCACCCACCTCCGAAGACCTCGCCGCCCAACTCCCGGCCCTGCGGACCCTCATCGGCCTGGGCTATACCTACCTCACGGCCGCGGAGGCGGAGCGCTGGCGCGGCGGGAGCACCGGCAACGTGGTGCTGGAGAGCGTGCTCTCGGACAAACTGCGGGCGCTGAACCCGATCCGCATCGGCGGGGAGGAGTATGCGCTGACCAGCAACGCCGTGGAGGAGTGCATGCGGCGGCTGCTGGACGTGCCGCTGCACCGCGGACTCAACGTGGCCAATGCGGAGGTGTACGATCTGCTCACCGAGGGACACACCGTCAACCAGACCATCCAGGGGGATACGAAGGCCTACTCGGTGCGCTACCTCGACTGGATCGACTGGCGGCGCAACGCCTTTCACGTGGTGGAGGAGTTTAGCGTGCGCAGGGATGGACGGGGGGACGAGTTCCGGCCGGACCTGGTGCTGTTTGTCAACGGGATTCCATTTGGGGTGATCGAGGCGAAGGCGCCGCACCTCGAGAACCCGATCCGGGATGCCGTGCGGCAACACGCGCGCAACCAGCAGGATGACGGCATCCGGGGTTTGTACAAGTACGTGCAGTTGGTTGGCGCCATCGCGGTGGCCGAGGCGAAGTACGCGACCGTCGATACGCCGGAGCAGTTCTGGAGCCTCTGGCGCGAGCGACCGCAGACCTTTGTGGGCACCACGCCGGAGGTTTTGGCGCAAGCCGAACGCGCCGCACAGAACGCCGAACTCTCGCCCCAGAACATCACCTGGCTGATCGAGGCCAAGGCGGGCGTAGAGTTCGGACCGACGCGTCGGCAGGTTTTGGCGAAAGCCCTGCTCGAAGAACACAACGTGACGGAGCAGACGCGGATGCTGGTCCACGTCTTCCGCCCGGAGCGCCTGCTCGAACTCACGAAAGACTTTACACTCTTCGACGACGGCGTGCGCAAGGTGGCGCGCTACCAGCAGTACTTCGCCGTGAAGGCGACGCTCGACCGCGTGCTGACGCTCAACGGGGAGGGGCGCCGCGAGGGGGGCGTGGTGTGGCACACGCAGGGTTCGGGCAAGAGTCTCACGATGGTGATGCTCGCCAGGGCGCTGCTGGACGCGCACCAACTCAAGCGCCGCGAGGTGCAGATCATCATCGTGACGGACCGCGTCGACCTCGACGATCAGATCTACAAAACCTTCCAGAATACGGGGCTCGGCAGTGAGGGGCTGAAGCAGGCGCGCACCGGCAAACAACTTGAGCGGCTGCTGAGCGACGGCTACCGCAAGGTGGTGACCACGGTGATCAATAAGTTCGAGACGGTCATCAACCAGATCCGCCGGCCGGTTACCTCGCCGGATGTGTTCGTCCTCATCGACGAGGGGCACCGCACGCAGTACGGGCGTTTTGGCGCAAGCCTCCAGCGCAGCCTGCCCAACGCCTGCGCGATCGCGTTTACGGGGACGCCGATCCGCAAGAAGAACGCCAACACGACGGGCAGATTCGGGAGCTACATCGACAAGTACCGCATCGGGGAGGCCGTGGCCGACGGGGCCGTGGTGGAGCTCATCTACGAGGATCGCTACCCCATCTTGGAGGTCAACGAGAGCGCCATCAAACGCAAGTACGACCGCCTAACCTCCGACATGACGAAGGCGCAGCTCGGGGAGTTCGACCGCAAAAACCTCGAGAAAAAGCTCTGGCTCGCCACCGAGCAGCGGCTCGACATGGTGGTCAACGACATCTACGATCACTACACGTCGCGCTGGCTACACCTCGACAGAGGCGGAAGAAGTGCTCGGGGCCTTCCGGCAGGTTTCGGACGAACTCGACCAGTTGCCAAAACTGCACGCGGAGGTCGGCGAGTTCTTCGCGCAACTCAAGGATCGAAATGATCTGGAGGCCTACCAGCACGAGCTGCGCGAACCCGATATCCGCCAGCGCTTCTACCGCAAGCTGCGGGCCTTCGTGCAGCTGATGCACGCGGGCGAGTCGTCGGCGACCTGGCTTAACGAGATGGACGGCACCACGGCCAAGCAGCTCGAGTTGCAGGGCTACCGGCGCGACCGAAAGTTCTGGCTGCGGCTGCGGGAGTTGGTCCGCAAGCGTTTCGCCGAGTCGATTGACTTCGGGTCGATAGAGGCGGAGATCCGGCGGATCTTGGATGCGCACATCGACGTGGTGGAGATCCAGCGCCTGGGCGAGCCGGTCAACATCTTCGACGAGTCGGCGCTGCAGGAGGCGCTGGGCGAGTTCGAGGGCGACGAGGCCAAGGCCGACAAGATCGCCAGCGAGACGAGCCGCCACTTCGACGAGCACCTCGACCGCAACAAGACGGCCTACCTCCACTATGCCGAGCAGTTGCGCGCCGTGATCGAGGACTACCACCAGCAGCACATCAGCGCGGCCGAGTACCTGGCCAGAGTGCGCGACATCCGCAATGACGTCGTCCACGGTGGTAAGGCGGACTCGACGCCGCAGGCCCTGCGCGAGCGCCCGCGGGCCTTGACGCTCTACAGCAACATCCGCCTCAAAGACGCTATCCAGAACGGCATCCCGAGCACCAAACTCGACGCGGAGTTGCCGCAGATCGCGCTCGACCTCGAGGCCGCGATTGCGGACGCCGTCATGCTCGACGGCAAACCTATCGTGGACTGGCGGCGCAAAAACGACGTGCTGAGCGACGTGGAGCTGCTAGTCTTCGACATGCTCTACGACTCGAGCCTGTTTGCGGATAAGGACGAGCGCCCGACGCACCTCATCGGCCAGATCGCGCGGGACATCACGGTCTACAGCGTGGAGCCGACGAGTCTGGGGGTACGTGAGATCGGCAACCGCTGGGGCACGTGTACGCCGAGCGGCCGGGTGGTGTTGAATCCGCGATTGATCCACCACCGCCGCTCGGAGATCGAATACGTGATTGTGCACGAGTTGTGCCACTTGGTTGTACCGAATCACGGGCGTCGGTTTATGGATCTACTGCGACGGGTGATGCCGGACTATGAGGTGCGGAAGGGGCGGTTGGAGTATGGTTGAAGGGGTAGGGCGCTACGCTAGATGGGCGGCTTCGCCTAATTGGGCGCTACGCTGGATGGGCGGCTTCGCCTAATTGGGCGCTACGCTAGATGGGCGGCTTCGCCTAATTGGGCGCTGCGCTAGATGGGCGGCTTCGCCTAATTGGGCGCTACGCTAGATGGGCGGCTTCGCCTAATTGGGCGCTACGCTAGATGGGCGGCTTCGCCTAATTGGGCGCTACGCTGGATGGGCGGCTTCGCCTAATTGGGCGCTACGCTGGATGGGCGGACTTCGTCCTAGATGGGCTTTGCGTTCGTGTTGTGGGAGTGTGGGGGGGCTCGATCTATATTCCGGCAATCGACCCCAACACCTGCTCCACTTCCTCACGGCGCTCTGCGGTGAACTGTATATCCGCTGCCTCCCGGAAGTCCCCGTTTACGTTTATTCGCATGAAGTAGCGTCCGCTGGCTTGCTTCCTGTCGTTCGTGTACAGTATGCCTAC
Organism: Lewinellaceae bacterium; assembly: GCA_963837005.1. Lineage (GTDB taxonomy): Bacteria > Bacteroidota > Bacteroidia > Chitinophagales > Saprospiraceae > CALDTK01. The sequence continues at coordinate 27,016 of CAWIMC010000013.1, read as the reverse complement.
CGTATCTCCGGCGGTGCAGAAGAATTGACGCTCCGAAAGTTCTACCTCGGCGAAGGCCGTGTCGCGTCCGATCACTTCACCAGGAAGGGGCCGCCCGAGCGTTTTGCCGAAAGGCGCACAAGACAGAACCCCGCAGTAGGCATAGTCTACCGTGATCCGGCCATCTGGGCTGCGTTTGCTAAACACCGGTCCTTCGAAGCCGGTCATCCCCGGCCCCTCGAAACCATCGGGGAATTGTATGCTGAGGTTGACTTTGAAAGGTTCGGCGGTCCACCCGGGCACGGTCGCTGTGGCACGACAGTCCTTATCGATGACTGGGTCATTGACCAGTGCGGTATCGTCTTCGTCGCAGCCAGAAAGTCCTGACAGGATAAGGGTCGCAAGAGAGAGAATACGCATCGTCATCGTGCTTAAATTTAACGGTTGCCGTTTCTAAACTGGTGTATTTTGCAACCCACCAGCCGCGGCCCGCGTCTCACCCTTTATTCGACCCTCATGCAGACCCGTATCGAAATTGGATTTAGCACGCGCAAGGCCGTGCTCGCGCTCCTGGGCTCCCTAGCTTTGGTGGCGGCGAGCGCCGTGATGTACCTCGACCCGGCGGCCTTCGAGCCCTTGTTCGGTGCGTATGCTTCGCTCATCAGTAAGGTGGCCGCCACCCTCGGGGTCGCCTTCTTTGGGGCTTGCGCCATCGTGCTCGTGGGCAATCTCCGTCGCACGGGACCTGGTTTCACGATCGACGACCGAGGCCTTACCGATGCCTCCACCCCGACCAGCGTCGGCTTGGTGCCCTGGCGGGACATCCGGAGCATAGACAGCGTCCGTGTCAGTGGCGTCGAGATGTTGCGCATCACCCTCCGCAATCCCGACTGGTATGTCGCCCGCAGCGGCAGTTGGTGGGTGCGACTCGGGATGCGCTTCAATCGCCGATTTTACGGCTCGCCGGTGCTCGTCTCGACCAACCCCCTCGCGGTGTCCTACCCGGAGTTCAGCCGCCTGGTGCTGAAGGAGTTCTCCGCGCATCGGCTGGCGTAAAGCGAACGACCTGCCACTTCACCTTCCGCGCTCACCCTCGCCAACCCACGGCATACCACGCCACCGCCAGCAGCAGCAATACGAGTCCGACGCCTAGGAATTGCAGTGCCTGCTGCACGTTCTTAAACTTCGACGCCGAGATCTTCGAAACGATGAAGATTTGCTCGCCCAGTTGCGCAAACAACCTTTGCTCATCGAGACTCACCTCATAAAAGGTGGCCGCGAACTGTTTGATGTCCCCAAACTTCGTAATCGCGTCTCCGAAGAAGAACAGGTTCGGGTCGTAGGTCCCCTCGATGCGCGGCACGAAGCAACGCACGCAGAAGTAGATCGAGATCGCTGTTACCAAGAACCAAGCCCCGATCAGGATATACAGCACGATATCGCCCTGCCCGCTGTCCCCGATGCGGTCCACGCTCCGGAAGATGACGTTGAGCAGGATGCCATAAAACGACAGCAGGAAGCCGGCCTTGAGTTCAGACGCCTTAATGAGGCTCGAGACGTAGTTCATGCTGCCCCAGTAGTGGTCCACCATGTCGGCGGTGTGGTCGTCGCGGGGAGGTATTTGATTTTGTGTAGGTGTCATTCTGGGGATATTGGGATGGGAAGGTAAGTGAGGGCGCTCGCTTCGCTTGCTAATTGAGCGGCTGCGCTAGATGGGCGCTACGCTAATTGGGCGCTGCGCTAATTGGGCGGCTGCGCCTAGATGGGCGCTACGCTAGATGGGCGCTACGCTAATTGGGCGCTACGCTAATTGGGCGGCTGCGCCTAGATGGGCGCTACGCTAGATGGGCGCTACGCTAATTGGGCGCTACGCTAGATGGGCGCTACGCTAGATGGGCGCTACGCTAATTGGGCGGCTGCGCCTAGATGGGCGCTACGCTAGATGGGCGGCCTCCGGCCTAGATGGGCCCTACCATCGTGCCGTGCGGACTTTGCACGAGTCGATAGTACAGCCCAATTAGGCAAAGGCCGCCCAATTAGGCCGAAGGCCGCCCAATTAGGCCGAAGGCCGCCCAATCTAGGCCGAAGGCCGCCCAACTAAACCCCGCCCTTTTTAAGGAACCACATCTCCACCTTGCCCTTCCCCTTCGCCTCGATCAATCCTCGCGCCTCAAAGGCAAAAGCCGCGTCGTCTTTCAGCATCTCGTACGTCCCCGCCGAGACATTGACGCGCCCGACCTCCCCGGCGCTCTCCATGCGGGCGGCCGTGTTGACGGTGTCGCCCCAGATGTCGTACTGGAACTTCTTCACGCCCACGATCCCCGCCACCACCGGACCGGTATGAATTCCGAGTCGCATCTCGAAACACGGCAGGCCGAGTGCCCGCTGCTCGATGAGCCGCGCACTGATAAAATCCTGCATCTCCAAGGCGGCCAGGGCCGTATTGCGCGCCGCATCCTCCGAGAAGACTGGCAGACCACCGGCGGCCATGTACGCGTCGCCGATGGTCTTGATCTTCTCGACGCCGTGCCGCTCGCAGATCAAGTCGAAGGCCCCAAAACAATGGTTGATCTCCCCGAGCAACTCTGTCGCGGTGAGCGTGGCCGACTGTTCGGTAAATCCCTTGAAGTCCGTAAACATCACCGACACCATGTCGAAGTCGCGCGCCGTGGCCTCGCCGGTGGCCTTGAGCTCCTCGGCGATCTCGGCTGGGAGGATGTTGAGCAGCAGGTTCTCCGAGCGGTCTTTCTCCTTCTGGATGACGGCCCGCGACTTGCGTACGTAGCGCCACCGGCTAAAAAATCCGCCGGCCAGCAGCAGGAAGACCACGCTCGCGCCAATGGCGATGTTGCGGTTGTTGACCTTCTCCTGTACCTCCGCCTGGTGGGCCAGCGCCAGCTCCAGGTCCTTCTCGTTTTGGCGCAAGCTGTCGGCCACGAGCTGCGTACGGAACTCCATCAACTGCAGACCCTTCGCGGTCTCCTCGCCCTTGAGGCTATCGGCGTAGACGCTCTGGAGCTCGCGGTACTCGAGCGCCTCGGAGAGCATCCCGCGCTCCTTGTAGATTTCGGAGAGCAGCCCCGCCGCGGACTCGAGGTTGCCGATGTCGCCGAGGGTGAGGCTCCCGGCGTAGGCGGCTTTCGCCATAACGAGCGCCTCCCGGAACTCGCCGCGGTCCACGAGTAGGTCGGCGATCTCTATCTGCGCGTAGCTGGCCCCGAGGGTATTGCCAATCTGGAGTTCGATGCTGAGGCTCTCACGCAGCTGCCCGAGGGCCTCCGCCTCGCGGCCGGTCTCGGCGTAGGTGCTGGCAATCCCGGAGAGCGCACTCGAGATACCGAGCTGGTCTTTGAGCCGCCGGCTGATGGCCAGGCCTTTCTCGTAGTACTCCAGCGCAAGCCGGGGCTTATCCTGGGCGGCGTAGATGCCGGCCATGTTGGTGTAGATCGCCGCCCCACGGTCGTCCATGTCGCCGGCCCCGAGTACGGCCAGTCCCTTTTGGTAGAACTCCAGCGCCTTATCGTACTCGCCCTGTCCACGGTAGATGCTCCCGAACTCGTTGTTGATGCTCGAGATGCCGTCCTTGTCGCCGAGGGCCTCGAAGAGCGCGAGACTCTGTTTGTAGTACGGTAGCGCCCCGAGGATGTCCTCGTTGTCGTGGTAGATGTAGCCCGTGCGCATATAGATATTGGCGAGCCCGAGGCGGTAGTCTACCTTCTTGGCGAGCGTCACCCCGCGGCGGTAGGTGCTCAGGGCTTCGGGGTATCGGCCCGTGCGGAAGTAGACGTAGCCCTGCATGGCCAGTGCATCGACGGTGGCGCGGTCGAGGCGTTTGGCTACAGTAAAGTCGTAGAGCGTCGTTAAGAGTAAGAGTGCACTGTCGGTATTGCTGTAAAAGCTACCTTCCTGAATGAAGTCGTGCAGCGCGTTAGCTCGCGCGCTATCGGGTGCCGTTACGTTCCGCCAGGCAGTCCACAGCGAGTCCTGCTGAGCCTGTGCGGGCAGGCTAGCGCCGGCTACGAGCAGCGTAAGGCAAAGCCAGTGCAGGGGTTTCACTTTGGGGAGGTGTTTGTAGCGAGGGGTCGGGGGCCGGGGCACGCGATGGCTCCAAAGTTAGTCCAAGTCCGCGGAGGGGCTGTTCCAGGCCCATTTCACGAGTTCCAGCGTCTGCCCCGGCAGCACGACGGACCCGTTTTGGCGAAAGCCTAATTTTTTTAAAAGTCCTGCGCTCGCCGCATTTCGAGGATCGCTGATGGCACTCAATTCGGTGATTTGGTGCCTTTCGGCAAAACTCAGGGCCGCCCGCGCACTTTCCTCGCCGTAGCCCTGGCCGATGTAGGCCGGCAGCAGCGCAAAACCCAGGTCTGGCACGTCGAGCCCTGGCCGATCGTAGATGCCTATGGTGCCGATAGGCCTGTCGCCCTCGCGCAGACACATCGCGTAGGGTCCGAACTCCGGTGCCGACATGGCGGCAAAGAGCTTGTCCTGCAAGTAGGCATGGGCTTCGGCGACGGTGCGTACGCCGCGATCACCGATGTAGGCGAGCCAATCCGGCGAATTAACCAGCGCCACGAGGAAGGCCGCGTCACCGAACGTCAGACGGCGGTAGTGGAGACGGGTGCTGTCGGGGAAGGCGGTAGACATAGTGGCAAGGTCGAACGTAGCTGTATGAGTGTTAAACCAGGCCAAAAGTCGAGGATGCCGCGTGACCCTCGGGCGGACGATGGCGTTACCGACTGCGAGCCGAGCGGGGCGCCAAGCGACACCGCCGAGCCAAAACCAGTCTGCACGCCCATGTTTTATAAGAGATTTGCCCTTCACCTCGTCGCATTCACCCTCGTCTTCGCCACACTTGCCGCCTGCAAAACCACCGCCATCGCCGAGTTCGACAAGGCCCAGACCGAAGCCTACGCAGGGTTACTGCCCTGCGCTGACTGCGCTGGTATAGCCACGACGCTTACGCTAAAACCCGACAAGACCTTCGCTCTCGAGCAGCGCTACCTCGGTAAGACAGGTGGTGTCTTCACGAGCAAAGGTCGCTACGTGCGCGCCAATGGCGAAGTCGAACTGGGTTTTGCGGACACGCGTACCCCCCGCCCCAGCCGCTACCGCATCGAGGGCGAGAGCCTTCGGATGCTCGACCTCGAAGGGAAGGCCGTGACTGGTGATTTGGCCGACTTCTACCTCCTCCAAACCTTCGACCCCGAGCTCGCTGCCAACGAGCGCCACTACTGGATCAACGCGGCCAAGGTGGACTGCCAGGGCGTCGGTCCGATGACTTGCATGCAGGTGGCGCGTGGCGGGGAGAAAGGTCACACGGAGTGGCAGAATTTCTACAGCAATATCGAGGGTTTTGATTTTAAGCCAGGGCAAATCACCCACCTCGTGGTTCGCGAGACCAAGCTCGCCCCGGCTGCTGTCCCCGCCGACGCGTCATCGATCAAGTACGAACTCACCCGCTACATCAACGCCTACCCCATGGCCCGACCGACCACCGGCCTCCACGATATCTGGGCCCTCCAAAGTCTCAACGGCGAGGCTTACTTCGGCAAGGACGGCCAGGAGCACCCGACGCTAGAGCTCAACCTGACGGAGATGCGGGCGATGGGTACGGACGGCTGCAATCGATTTATGGGCAAGATCGAGAAGGCCGGCACCGAGGAGTTGAGCTTCGGGCCGCTGGCCGGGACGCGGATGATGTGCGCGGAGGTGATGGCGACGGCGGATGCGTTTAACAAGGCGCTCGACGCTACGCGGGGATATCGGTTGGGGAATGGGCGGTTGACGCTACTCGATGATGGTGGGGCGGAGGTGATGGTGTTGCGGAAGGTGGATTAGGGTGGCACGAGGCCAAAGGCCTCGTGCGGCGTGGACCTTCGGTGGCGATGGCGCAAGCGCGGCGTTGGCCTGCGGCGTTCTGTGCTGGGGTGCTGGGCTGGCCCAAGCGCGGCGTTGGCCTGCGGCGTTCTGTACTGGGGTGCTGGGCTGGGGTGTGTGGCTGAGGTGCTGTACTGGGGTGCCTTTCTAACGTCCCCGGGGTCGTAGGCGGGGGTGTTATCTGGGGCTGTGGCGCTTGCGCTCCCGGGCTTTGCGATTTCTCCTTCGGTGACTTTTCGACCCCGGGCTACTCGTGGTTGGACCCCGCTGGGGTCCCTGGGGCGCGCGGCTTCAGGCCTCTGGCCTGGCGCGCCCTACTCTACAATTTTCCCGCCCCGGGCTACTCGTGGTTGGACCCCGCTGGGGTCCCTGGGGCGCGCGGCTTCAGGCCTCTGGCCTGGCGCGCCCGACTCTACAATTTTCCCGCCCTCGGCTACTCGTGGTTGGACCCCGCTGGGGTCCTGGGGCGCGCGGCTTCAGGCCTCTGGCCTGGCGCGCCCGACTCTACAATTTTCCCGCCCTCGGCTACTCGTGGTTGGACCCCGCTGGGATCCCTGGGGCGCGCGGCTTCAGGCCTCTGGCCTGGCGCGCCCGACTCTACAATTTTCCCGCCCTCGGCTACTCGTGGTTGGACCCCGCTGGGATCCCTGGGGCGCGCGGCTTCAGGCCTTTGGCGTGGCGCGCCCTACTCTACAATTTCCCCGCCCTCGGTCGCGAATAGCTCGGGCTTTGGCTCTACCCAGGAGACACGGTCCAAGTCGGCGTAGCCGATGGTCTCCGCCCCGAGTCCCGTCTCGGCATTCCAGTCGTGAAAGGACCAGTGGTGGGCGACGGGCACGCCACCCACCATACGGTAGTCGGAGTAGCGGATGGCGTGTGGCTCGAGGGTAGCGACATCGACATCGTCCTTGCCGAAAGTGACCACGTAGGCCATGCCGTCGACCTGGCCGGCGGCGTTCGGGAAGACGATATAGTAGTCGCCGGGGGCGTCACCGGTGCCGGAGGCGAAGGTGAGTTTGGCGCCCTTCGCGGGCTGTCCGTCGGCCCAGGGGTAGTTCTGCGCGGCGGCCCACTGCGTGCCGGGGTCGGCGAGTTTCATGGGGGCGCCGAAGAAGTAGGGCCACGTGAAGGCAGCGAAGCGGGCGTTGGGCCACTTGACGCTCGTATCGCTCACCATGAGGCCGACTTGGCTGCCGTCCCACCGCAGTTCGGCGCCGTCGCTGCGCAGCATAGCGATGCGGTCGGCGCTGGGGGTTTGGGTCACGCTTCCGCGAAAACGCTCCGTGCCGCCGAAGTGGAGGAGCAAGTCGTAGCGGAGCGCCTGGCCGGTGGGCATGCCGTCGGTGTGGGCGCGGTACATGCCGGCGACTTCAGTCGGGAGCGCGGCGATGGCGGTGTTGCGGGCGCTGTCGGCGGCGGAGCTGGTCGCCTCGGCGCTCGGTGCGTCCGTGCCGCAGGCCGCGGCGGTGAGCAGGACGATACCGAGGGAGACGCGTGTCGCTACATTCATCGGGGGAAGGTAGGCGGTACGCAAAAACGCAATCTATAAACCCAGCTCGTCCATCCGAGCCGTTTCATAACTCCCGTCCTCGGCCGGGTAGCGCAGCTCGCCCTCGTATTCGTCCGAGCCTTTCGCCAGCGCCCAGAGGAGACTCTCGCCGGCGTGTTTTGGCGAAAGCCGAAAAACTCGGATCCGGTGGCCTCGGACGCGGATGTGATTGCCAGCCGAGCTCTTAAACTTAGCGATTAAGTCGTCGAGGAAGGGCGCCGCGACGAGATTGTGGTGCAACCGTTTGCCCTATGCTGGACGTGCCTGCCGGTCATCTGCAAACGCGGCCCTCGTAGTACTGGGCCCGGTCGAAGACGTGTATTTGAGGTAAATAGCCCGCATAAGCCGGTGCCAAGGTCTGCCTGTGGGTGCTAGCACCAGTCGCTCCCTCAGCCGGCCGTCGATGTACCATTCCGAGGCGTCAATGGTGACGTAGCCGTTGCAGTACCGTGCTCGGCGAGGATGCTCCGGATCGAATCGACCTTCTCCGGGCCGTTGCCCTCCTTGAGGTACGGGAAGCGAAGAGCTTCCTATGGTGCATAGCCCGTCGCACTGAGGACGTCGGCGCGAAGGCACCTCGCGCTCGAAATCAGCGGCACGAGGTCTGCGCGGTTGAAGTTGGGGTGCGACTCGGTGTGGTTGGCGATGACGTGGCCGTGTTCGTCCCAGACCTAAGTAGCTGTCGGCCGCGGGGTGTGTCACTTGCCGGCCGCCGTTTTGACGAAGAAAATGGCCTTGACGTTGGCGCTAGTCGAGCGTTCGTAGGATCATCTCGTTCCAATCCTCGAATTCGTACGCCCCGAAGTCGCCCACGGAGCCGTCGTCGAAGGTAAAGCTGATGGTCGGCTGGGCGTGGAGCGCGAGCGTGAGTATGCAGGTAAGGGAGAGGAGAGCGTACTTCATATCGTCCGACAATCTACTTTGCCCAGTGCTCGTACGCCGCCTTCGCCACTTTCGCGATGGCAGTCTCGCGTTGGAAGGGCGTGTCGCGCGAATCCATGATGAAGACCGACAGCAGCAGGTGGGAGCCATCGGGCAAGGTGACGATACCAGCGTCGTTGCAGGCGCGCGTGAGGCCGTCGTAGGTGCCGGCGGTCCCGGTTTTGTGTGCAACCGGTGTACCCGCCGGCAGCTGCCCCTTGATGCGCTTATCCATGTACTTGCTCGGTTTTGACGCAAGTCGCAACAGCAGCGCTCGGCTGGGACCGGAGACGTAGCTGCCGTCTTGGAGGATGCGCAAGACCTGATTCATCGCCCGCGGAGTACTCCAGTTTTGGTACTGGATGGTGTCGTTAGCGACCTGAACCATTTCCGTTGTCGCGATGGCGATGTCCGCGACGCCGAGGGCACGGATCTGCGCCTGGACGCTGGCCGGTCCGCCGAGGAGTCGCAGCAGTACGTCGCAGGCCGTGCCGTCGCTCTCAGTGGTGTTGTACGCGAGGACCTCCTCGAGCGTCATGCGGGTGCCGCCGGGGAAACGGTCGCGGATGGGGCTGTGGCCTCGTTGCGGGATGTATTCGCCTGGGCTGATCGTAATCACGTCGTCCAGGGCGAAGCGGCCTTCGTCCACGGCGCAGAGCATCACCATCGCGATGGGGAGTTTGTAGACGCTCTGCATCGGGAAGCGCTCGTTGGCGTGGACGCTGGCGGATTCGCCGGTCTCGAGGTGGAGGGCGTGGACGCCGAGGTGGCCTTTGAGGGTCTCGTCGATGGCCTGGAACTGTGCCGGCAGCTCGTCCTGCGCGAACGATGGCGCTGGGGCGAGGAGGGAACAAATGACGAAAATGGTGTCTGCGGCTCTCATTCTCTGTGGCACTTCGAAGCGGTCGATGATACGGCTTTCACCAAAACAGGCTGCGGGCTCGGAGGCTCAATCATCCACCGCCGCCCCCACCAAGGTCCGGAACTGTCGCTCCGTGGCGTCCGTGTCGGTGCCCTGGGTTTGCTTCAGGAGGATGCCGATGATCCGCTCCTCCGGGTCGGCGAAGTACTGGGAGTTGAAGTAGCCGCCCCACCCGAACGTGCCGGTGCTCATGCGGCCGCCCTGGCCCTGGCCGCGGTCGTTGAGGACCCCGAAGGCCAGTCCGTAGTAGCCGCCGGGGTCACCCCAGAGGTTACCGACCTGATTGGCCATCGCGGACTGGACCGTGGTGCGACTCAGCAGCCGTGTGCCGCCGAGTTCGCCTTCGTTGAGCCACATCTGTAGGAAGGTGGCGTAGTCACGGGCCGTGCTCGACAGCCCCGCACCACCGGAGAAGAAGGTTTTGGCGCCAGCCTTCGGGTAATCCGGATCGTAAAACGTGACCGGCAAACGCGCCCAGGCCCCGTCGACCTTCTTCTGCACCGACACGAGTCGCGCGTACTTCGGCTCGGGGAGGTAGAAGTAGGTGTCGCGCATGTCGAGCGGTTCGAAGATGCGCGTCCGGAAGAACTCGTCCAGCGGCATCCCCGAGACGACCTCGATGAAGCGTCCGAGCACGTCGAGGCCTTCGCTGTAGGTGACCGCGTCGCCGGGGTCGTGGTGCAAGGGCAGCCGCGCCAGCCTGCGGACGCTCTCGGCGATGGTCGTGGGTTCGGTGGTGAAGAGGTCGGTGACGCCGGAGTCGGCGTAGATCTTCTTGAAGCGCGCGTCCCCGTCGATGACGCCGTAGCCGATGCCGGAGGTGTGCGTGAGGAGGTGCCGGATGGTGATCGGGCGCGTGGCCGGTCGGGTGTCGAAGCGACCGTCGGCGTAGACGGTGTCCAAGACGCGGGCCTCGCCGAACTCCGGGAGATACTTCGAGATCGGGTCGTCCAGCGCGAATCTCGCCTCCTCCCAGAGCATCAGTACCGCCGTCGAGGTGATGGCCTTGGTCTGCGACGCGATCCGGAAGATGTCGTCGCGCCGGAGCTTGCGCCCCGTCGGATCGGCGGCCCCGAAGGCCTTGTGGTAGACGATCTTGCCGTCGCGCGCGACGAGGGCGACGATGCCCGGGATTTGTTGGTCCGCGATGGCCTGGATGCACATCGAGTCGATACGCGCGAGTCTATCCGGCGACATGCCGACACTCGCGGGGGTGGCCTCGGCGAGGGGCGGGGACTGCTGTGCGGACGGGGTCTGGGCGACGCTGGTTAGTGTCCACCAGGCAAAGGTGAAGAGAAGAGGAAGTCTCATCGCGGGATCGGTTGCGGTTTGCCGGACAAGCTACGTCGTTTCGCTAGGTAGAGGTGGTGCGGGCGTCGCACCTCTGATACGGCTTGCGCCAAAACGGCTTGCGTGAGCGCGGATGAGGTTTAGTGGAAGGTAAGTATCACTTTGGGTATGCGCTATACATCTTGTTGTAAGTAGTTTTCTAATTAACTCAAATAATCTATCACTGGTTGGTCTTCTTCCACGATGTGATCTATAATATGAAAAACTTCTTTTATCCATTCGTGCTTCAGTCCTTCATTTCGGTCTAGCATTGCTCCGAGCATGTCGACGTCATTCCATTGACATTCCGCCTTGTCCATTAATCCGACTTGATAGTTGTCTTCATTTGTCCAAATTCGGAAAGGGAAGGCTATTCTGTCTTCAGGTGTAGATCCGTCCCACCATTTGCCGAGACTGAGAACTCCTTTTACGACCTTGTCTGCATGGCCCTCAGTGTATTGGCAGTAGTAGACTCCGTGAGCGTCGCCATCCTTATAGACAAATCTCGTAAGACGGACTGTTTTGGTGTCACAGCAATCACAGTTAAAGATATTTGGTTCTTGGAGTTCGATTTCTATCATGGGTTAACGGCGCTTAATGCGAAGCGACGCGTCGCGTCCGGTGGTGAGCTGGCGTGGGCGGGTAGGCGGTGTTGTACGCGTCTTGTTCGAACAAGACCATTCTAGTTCCAAGATTGATCATCTACGATATAGAAAACTGTGTTGATGAAGTGGAGCATCCCGCCGGCGGTCAACACGTTCTCATCGTGCAAATCCTCTAATATCAATCATAAATCTGAGTTCCTGTAGTCGTTGTTTTTGTGTTTCTCAAAGCCATTAGCGGCCAGGAAGTTTTTCACCTGATTTAAGTCGGTTAGGTTGTCTGCCTGAACGAACGCCTGTTTGACTACAGCGTAAACTACGCCGTCCGCAACATAGAATCCATTGAGCTCATAAGCCGTGTCGTTAAAGAAGTAGTTGTGCAGTAGCAAGTTGTGTAGATATTCCTGCCATGAAGCGTAGTAGATTGCGTCATTAAGCTTCAAAACGTAGTCATCGCCTACGATATACACTCTTTGCTCAGCCCCGCTAGATATAAATCGCTCCTCTGGAATCTCCCACAGTCTTAGTCCGTACTCCTCTGCGAATCGAATGAGGTGCGTTGCTTCTTGTTCTTTGTTTGTGAGTTTTCCTTGAGCCATTGAACCTGAGCTCGTGCTTGCTCTAAGGTAACCGAGGGCCGGTTGGATAATCGGATCATAGCTAGCGCCGCTCTTTCCCGAAATGACATTTTGGAGTTGATGCTTTACTTGTTGTGGCCTCATTGACAGGGTACGGAGCTCAATGCCCCTCGCCGCCAATGTAGCACAGGATTCTCATTTGCGCCCACTGCTAGGTCTTTCCGCCCGATCTGTTGGGGCGCTTCTGTCGGGGCGGCATTGCACATAACGTTAGCCTACGCGCTGCGCTTGGCGATTAGCCGGCGTGGGCGTGTAGGCAGTGTTAGGCGCTTTGTTTATTTTGCTCTTCTTCTGTTCGTGGCTTTAAGCTAAGCCAGTTGTAGCTTTCTTCCCCTTCCCCTTCGCCTACGTAGAGTTGACGACACCGCTTATCCGCAGGGTGGTCTACCAATGAAACTTCGAGTACTTCGATCGCCTCTTCGAAAATCTCAGTGCAAATTTCACCCATGTAGGCCTGTCCCCTCAAGTGATTGCAGTCTGCGTAATCGGCTTTGCAAATCGAACATATGCTTGATTCCGTAATCGCTCCAATACTAATAAATAGTTGTTCTGGGAATAACAAGTATTCAAGCTTGTCAAGGCGCTGAACGCAAGTTTCGGTGTATTTGATTTTCTTGGGACAAATCCTCGCCGCAACGGCAGAAACATTCTGTGCCGAAATTAGTTGATCCCAAGCACAATCCGGATCACCGTCTTTTAGCTGCAGAACCATACTTAGCTCAAAATCAAACGCTTGTACCAGAAGCTCATAGGTAAGGATCAGATTGCAAGCGAACTCGTCATTTAGCACTTTAAAGTGAGATTTGGCGTCCGTCATGCCTTTTTGGACCCCTGGGATAGACTCCTTTATTTGTCGCTGTAAACTACTATCTCGACAAAATACCACCAGCTGTTCCAGCTTGTCGAGCTGAGCGTTCAGCTCGGATTCTAGCTCATTTAAGTTCTTTGCCATCACTATAAGTATTTATCATGCGACCGAACTCTTCGAGCCCTTCGGGAGTACCCTCGTATTTAAACTCAGCGTACTTACGATCTGTAGTTTGCTCTAGAACTGCGGACATTTTTATATTCACACCGCTAGACCGTCCTTTGAATAAATCAGTTAAATAGTTCGCAACTACGCCTAACGCAATGGATGTAATATGAGGATTGCTTTGCAGAGCTTGATATGTAAATATTAATACTGGTCCTAGCCATTCAATACTGTTCTGTTGTAGGTACTTACGCTTAAGATTTCCGGCATCAATGAGATTTACCTCTAATTTAGCTTTCCTGAAAACTTTTGATATTGTCTTCTTAGAATCAGGATAATACAAGGCCTTGGTATCTTCTTCTCTAAATAAGTTCAGAGGTGCAAGATAAATCCCATGATCTAGGCTTACGCCTAATTTACTCAAGGTTTCAGCTCCACCTTCTATTGTCTCAACTGTAATCATCGTCGTACATCTATTTATTGCGCCTAACGTTCAGGCTATGATTATTGTGGGGCGGTGATTTACGATTACCATTGCGCCACAGCTCTTAGCCAAATCTTTTTATTTTGTGTTTTCTTTTTTTTGGACATAGCAAAATCCCAAAGATTTTGCGACCTCATAAATATACACAGACCTTGGCGTAAAAACCCAAACCCCACATTAATTATAGCCATTGTTGGGCGTTCGTGTTTTTACCGCTCCCATTATTTCCGTATGAACTTGGAAAGTCTTCTTGAACTCATTCAAATCTCTGGCGGTATTTTCCAAAACAATGACATTGATTTTACTTTTTGGATAGAAATAACAGGCTGAAACAAAACCTGGCGAATAACCTAAAGCACCAATCTGAATGTTCTTTTCTCCGTCTTTGAACAGCAGTCCGTAACCATATTCGACTGTCTCAAAAATGGGATGAATTCTAGTGGCATATTTTGTTGACATCAGTTCTAGTGTCTCTTTCGTAACTAATTGTCCCGAGTACAATTTTTGATTCCAGATTTTCAAGTCCATTGCATTTGAAATAAAACCGCCAGCTGGAACATAATTGTCCAAACTATTAGTTGAAAACACTAAAGTCCCGTTTTCATTTTCTTCATAACCTTTTACAAGATGCTCGTAGTTTTTATTCTTTGGATGGAATGTATTTTTCAGTCCATATTTTTCGAATAATTCAGTTGACAATATTTCAAATGATTTTCCTGTGATTTCTTCCAAAATTTGGGCAAGTAACTCATAACCTAACTGAGAATATTTGAATTCCGAGCCTTCATTAAATTCTAATGGTTTTTCTAAACTTGAAATTCCATGCGTATGAGTGAGTAAATGATGAATTGTTACTTTATTAGTCCAAGGCTGATTAATTTCTTTTAGGTGTTTATTGATTTTATCTTCAAGTCCAAGATTGCCTTTTTCAAATTCGAGTAAGATTAAAACAGCGGTGATTTGTTTGCTTATGGAACCGATGACGAATTGGTCGCTAAGACTCAATTTTGTTTTACTTTCTATATCGGAATACCCTACAGCTTTAGTATAAATATCAATTGAATCGGTAGAAACCGATATTACTCCATTGAATTCATTCTTGTTAGTTATTGAGTCAATTTTTGAAGTCAAATCAGAATAGTTTTCCTTTTTATCCTGTCCATTTGAATTGCAAGAAGTAAATAGGACAAAAGTTAAAATTAATAGACTGATTTTCATTAAATGTTTTTTTATTTAAATGACGCCCAACTACCGGCTATCGACCACTATAGCCGATACCCCCAAATATACACCGCCACCGAAACCCCGGTCGCGCTACCGAACGCCAATGTACTACGCACGTTCACGCTCGGCAAGTCCTCTGGCGTATATCCCAAATATACAATGCCGATATCCCTCAAAGCCCCGCCAGCGTATTGTACAGGTCCTTGAAACGCTTGCTCGACGTGTGCAGGTAGATCTGCGTCGTCTGGATACTCTCGTGTCCGAGGAGCTCCTTTACTATATGGAGGAGCGTGACTAGGGGGCCCTCTGGGGAATCTAGTCTAAGCATTCCTCGCTCCTGAGCTCGTCGCGTAGCTGTGCCTCAGCCCGTGCACCGTCAGCTGCGCCGGCAAACGGCTCGCCTCCTTGGCGCGGACGAAGATGGCCTGGATGCTCGTCGCGGAGTACTGCCCGCCCGTCTGCCCTTCGAACAGCCAGTGCGCCGGGCGGTACGCTTCGAGGTAGCGACCGAGCTGTTCGGCGAGCGTGGTCTGGAGGGACAGCATCCGATCTTTGTTGCCCTTGGCCTGCGCGATGTGGATCACGCCGAGGTTTAGGTCCACGTGCGAGACCAAGAGTTTTTGCACTTCGCCCTTGCGTAGACCGAGGCCGTAGATCAGCGTCAGGATCGTGCGGTGCTTTAGGTTGCGTACACTCCTAATCATCCGCAGGGCCTCCTCCTCCGAACAGACGTTCGGCAACGTACGATTTTTACGAGGCCGCGGTAGCTGCAACTCGTCCTTCGGCCACCCGAGCACGCGCTCGTAGTAGGCCCGGATGGCGTTCACGACCTGGTTCATCGTGGCCCGGCTGTAGTCTTTCTCCTTGAGGCAGTACGTGAGGTAGGCCAGGAGGTCCTCGCGGCTCGCCTTCCGGAGCGGGCCGCGCCACCAGCGGGCCAGCATCCGGAGCGCGCTCCGGTAGGACTTGATGGTGGCGTGGGCCGCGCCCTCGCGCATGAGCATTTCCTCGAGTGCCGTGACCGCGGCGAGGTCTGCACTGGGTTTTGAGGAAAGTCCCGTAGTAGAGGAACGAGCGGGTTCCGTTTTGGCGGAAGCCTCACCATTGACTAAATCATCCGGAGCGCTGGGCACCACGCGATTCCTGAGACCTAGCTCGTCGATGGCTTGCAGGACAGCCGGCGATTCGCTCACCTCCCAGAGCTTCAGCGCGGGGTCCCAGTAGGCGCCCGGCACCTGGCGCACTTGCGCCATGAGCGTTTAATCGTAAGGGATACGAAGGTGGAGCAGCGGCATCGAGGGGGAAGCTACGAATCTAGCCAGTACCATCCTTCAATCCAGCCGCTCGAACGCGAGCACCTCCCCCAAATCCGACTGGTAAAAGTTGCCGATGGTTAAGGTCTTGCCCTCCACCGCGAAAGGGTAGCTGGAGATGCGAGCACCGCTCGACAGGTATCCCCACAGATCAATGCCCTCGGCGGTGACTTCGTAGCTATACGTGGACTCGTGGCTATACGGGGGGACGCATTGATACGGCAAGTCGGGACCTACCCTGCGCTCGCAGCCGCGCGCTAACTGCATTACCTCCGCACCGCCCCCTAGCAACTCAAAGGAGAGGGTATCCTGGCGTGCGGTCGCCTCGACCCAGCGGGTACCCTCTAGGGCGTCGGTCACGACCTGCGCCTCGTCGGGCGAGCAGGCGGCGAGCGGGAGCAGCAGAGCCGCGAGGGCGATACGGACGAGCATGGCGAAAGAGTTTTTAGCGTAAGCGTAATACCGTGCTTACTGATCTGCCCAAAATTATGAATCCGTAAGCACTAAATCTCCTGTCTCATTAAAATAGTATCGCCGGCCTCACGCGCCCTCAATTCATGGCCGCCCGGTAGGCAGAGGGCGTCAGCTGCGTGCGGGCCTTGAAGGCTTTGCTGAACGATTGCGGGTACTCGAACCCCAACTGGTAGGCCACCTCGGTGATCGACGCGTCGCCGCTGGCGAGCTTCTCCTTGGCCTTCTCGATGCGGCGGTCCTGGATGTGCTCTTTGGTGCTCTTGCCGGTGAGGTTCTTGAGCAGCGCACTGAGGTAGTTCGGCGATAGGTGGAGTGCGGCGGCGACGTCGACCACCGTCGGCAGGCCGTCTCGCGCCAGGCACTCGTCGCCGAAAGCTTCGTGCAACAGCGCCTCCAGGCGAGCCAGGACCTGGTGGTTCGCTTTCTCGCGTACGATAAACTGCCGCGCGAAGAATCGCTCCGCGTAGTTGGGCAGCAGCTCTATCCAAGTCACGAGAACCGACTTGCTGAAGCGATCGATGTTCAGGCGACACTCCCGGTCTATAGCGTGGAGTATCTCCACGATGACCTTCTCTTCCCGTTCCGAGAGGTAGAGGGCTTCGTAGGGAGACTAGCCGAAGTAATCGTACCGCTCGGCGGCATTGGTTAAAGAGCTGTTGAACAGCAAATCAGGATGGATCAACAACAGCCAGCCCGAGTGCGTGAGGTTCTCTCCCTTCAGTGAGTATACTTGGTTGGGGGCCACGAAAAAGAGCTTACCGCCCTCGTGACCGTAGGCGTGCTGCCCGTAACGAAACTCGCAGTTGACATTCGTTTTGAGGGCCACCGAATAAAAATCCTGCACGAGCTGCGCCGGCTCGTCCTGGCGCAGGCGCGCGATCTCCTCGATGCGGCACACGCTCACGAGCGGGTGCGCGGGCCGGGAGAGGCCACGGAAGCGGTGGTACTGCTCGATCGACGCGAGTCTAAACGGGGTCATGGCCTGGGTTTACTGATTTTTGTACGCTTCCGCAAAACCTACCGCGAAGTCGCTCGCCTTTACCTCCCCGAAACGCTCGGGCCGGTGCTCGCGATAATCCTCGTACAGCGCCCCCGTGTGGATCGCGGTGTACATCTCTACCATGCCCGCGGCCACCGCCGCTTGCATCCCCACGGCGACCAGGCCCGCCTCCATCTCCTCGCCGCCGATCGTGACCCACTGCAAATCCGGCTTCCCGATGGCCGTGCCCAAGGTGCGCGCCAGCTCTCCGTAGGTGATCTCCTCGCTCGCTACGTAGCGCACTTTGCGACGGCCCGACGTATCGGCAATGGCCTCGGCGACGCTGGCGGCAATGTCGCTGGGCGCCACCCAGACATTCACGTCGTCTGGCTCCGCAACCGTGGCAATCTGCCCGCTGGCCCTTATCGCGTGCACGAAGGGCAAGAGGTTGTAGTAGAACTCCGTCGGGCGGATGTGTGTAATCGAGACTTCCTCCGGGAGCGCGTTCAAGATTTGCTCCACGTAGTAGGTACCTTCCAGAATGCCGTTGCCCTTCTGCATGTGCGCCCCGATGCTACTTAGGTTGACCACGCGCGTGACGCCCGAGCGCCGGATGGCCTCCGCATAGTGCCCGCCGATGGTCTCGAAGTAAGCCAGCAGGTCGAGCGATGGATCCCAGTAATTGGCCGGCGGCACCATCGTATACACGACATCCGCCCCGCGGAAGCGCTCCGTGAGGAAGTCGACGTCTTGCCAGGTCCCAATAGCCGCCCGGGCGCCGAGCGCTTCGACCGGGGCTCTGCGCTCCGCGCTGCTGCTGATGACGGTGACCCGGTGGCCGGCCGCGACGAGGGTCTCCGTAAGAGGCTGGCCGACGTGGCCGAGGGACCCGGTGAGGGTGAGGTGCATGTGTTGCGGTTTTTTGTGAGCGCAAAACTCAGGCGTGGTGTGGGGCGCGGTGGATGCGAATCTACTTTTCGTGGGTGCGGAATGGTGGGATTGGGTCGAAACGCATGAGAGGGATTGCTTATCGTGACGAGCGGCCAGCTCTCCCCGCCCTCGGTGCCAAAACGCAGCGCCTCCCCGCCCTCGGTGCCAAAACGCAGCACCTCCCCGCCCTCGGTGCCAAAACGCAGCGCCTCCCCGCCCTCGGTGCCGAAGCGCAGCGCCTCCCCGCCCTCGGTGCCAAAACGCAGCGCCTCCCCGCCCTCGGTGCCAAAACGCAGCGCCTCCCCGCCCTCGGTGCCAAAACGCAGCACCTCCCCGCCCTCGGTGCCAAAACGCAGCGCCTCCCCGCCCTCGGTGCCAAAACGCAGCGCCTCCCCGCCCTCGGTGCCAAAACGCAGCGCCTCCCCGCCCTCGGTGCCAATACGCAGCGCCTCCCCGCCCTCGGTGCCAAAACGCAGCGCCTCCCCGCCCTCGGTGCCGAAGCGCAGCGCCTCCCCGCCCTCGGTGCCAAAACGCAGCGCCTCCCCGCCCTCGGTGCTCAAAATTCCGTCGTGAAGGGCGAAGGAAAAACCTCCCCGACCAGGTCCGTCCATCTAGGCGCAGCCACCCATATAGCGAAGCGCCCACCTACCTTCACCCCCAATGCAGGAGCTTCTGGCCTTCGTTGTCCGCTTCGGGGGCGTCTTCACGTTCGTGATCCTCGAGGCAATCTGCGCCCTGCTCATCGTGCGCTACAACGACGACCAGCGCGCTATCTGGCTCAACTCGTCCAATGTTTGGTCGGGACGCGTCGAGGAGCAGCGCGACCAGCTCACCGACTTCCTCGTGCTGCGCGACGTGGCCGATAGCCTCGCCGCCGAAAACGCCCGCCTCCGCCTCCAACTCCTGCTGCAACCCAACGTCCTGCCAGACTCCGCCCAACTCGCCCCGATCGACTCGAGCTACACGCTCGTGCCGACGCGCGTAGTACGCAACAGCGTCATGCGCGCCAACAACACCCTCACCATCGACCGCGGGGCCGCTGACGGCGTGCTGCCGCGCCAGGGCGTCGTGAGCGGTGGCTCGGTGGTCGGCGTGACGCGGGCCGTCGGCCAACACTACGCCGAGGTCATGAGCCTGCTCCACGGCCAGAGCCGCATCTCCGCAGCCCTCCAGCGGGCCGGCTACTTCGGGGTGCTCACCTGGCGTGGGTTCGACCCGCAGGCGGTCTTCCTCGACGAGGTGCCCCGCCACGCCGAACTCGTCAAGGGCGACACCGTGATCACGAGCGGGTACTCGGCCATGTTTCCGCGGGGCATCCTGGTTGGGGTCGTGGACAGCTTCTGGCTGCGACCGGGGAGTGACTTCTACGACATCCGCGTCCACCTCGGGCACGACCCCACCAAGCTCGACTACGCCTACATCGTGCGGCGCCGCGCCCAGGACGAGCGCGTGCAGTTCGAAGAAAGTATCTACGATGTTCAGTAACGCCTACCTGTCTACGGCACTGCGCTTCGTCCTGTTTGCCGCCCTCCAGATCCTCGTGTTCGCGCACCTCGGTGAGGCCACGGCGTGGGGGCCGTACGCACAGGTGATGCTCTACCCAGTGGTCATCTTACTGCTGCCGGTGCAGATGGCGAGCGTGTTCGTTTTGTTGCTCGCGTTTTTACTTGGCTGCGTGATCGACTTCTCGCTCGGAACCTACGGTCTGCACGCCAGCGCGCTGGTGTTGATGGCGTTCGCCCGGAGGCTCGTGCTAGGCTTACTCGAGCCAAGGGAGGGCTACGGCATCGACCAGTCGCCGACGCGCAAGGCACTCGGCATCCAGTGGTTCGCTACCTACGCGGGCTTGCTCCTGGCCGTCCACTTACTCACCTTCTTCGCAGTCGAGGCGTTTACCTTCGTCTACATCGTCCAGATACTAGCGCGGTCCATAGGGAGTTTTTGCGTAAGCATGACCCTTATGCTCCTGTATATTGTCGTGCTCGACCCGCGGGCCTGAGCAAGTTGCAAGAGGTTGGTTGCTCAAACGATTAGCTGCTTAAATGGTGGCCAACAACCGCTCCCCCAAACAACCGCTCCCCCAAACAACCGCTCAACTACCTAAGCCCCATGCCCGCCTCCCCCTTCGAACGCGTCCTCTCCGTCCGGGCACTCTTCGTGCTCGTGGCCGTGCTGTTCCTCGGCAAGGCCTTCCAGCTCCAAATCGCCGACGACACCTACCGCAGCCGCGCCGAGGCCACAGCCATCGACAAGCACACCATCTACCCGAGCCGCGGACTGATCTACGACCGCAACGGGAAGCTGATGGTCAACAACCTGCCCGTCTACGACCTGATGGTCACCTACCGGCAGGTCGACGAGACCATGGACACGGCCAAGTTTTGTGAGTTGCTCGGCATCGACGAGCCGACGTTCCTAGAGGCGATGACGAAGGACTGGCGCGACCAGCGCTGGTCGAAATCAGTACCCTTCGTGTTCCTTGGTAAGATCTCGCCGCAGGCGTATGCGCGCTTTCGCGAAAACCTGCACGAGTTCCCCGGCTTCTACACCCAGCTTCGCAACAACCGGTCTTACCCGCAACCTTACGGGGCGCACCTGCTCGGCTACATCCGGGAGGCCGACCAAAACACCGTCGACAAACATCCCGAGCTCTACGCCCCCGGCGATTACGTAGGGGCCGCTGGCCTCGAAAAGCAGTACGAATCCCTGCTGCGCGGCGTCAAGGGCGTCGAGTACCTCCTCAAAGACAACCTCGGCCGGACGGTGGGTGCCTACCGCCAGGGTAAGCTCGACAGTTTTGCGGTGTCGGGCACGGACCTGTACACATCCATCGACCTCGACATCCAGGCTTACGCCGAGCAACTGATGGTCAACAAGAAGGGCGCGCTCGTGGCGATCGACCCGACCAACGGCGAGGTGCTGGCCTTCGTGAGTGCCCCGACCTACGACCCGAACCTGCTCAAGATCGGGCGGGAGCGCGGCGACAACTTCGTGGCCCTGCTGCAAGATTCGCTGCTGCCCTTCTTCAATCGTGCTACGCAGGCGCAGTACCCACCGGGCTCGATCTTCAAGACCGCCATGGCGCTCTCGGCGATGCAGTCGGGCACTTGGAGCCCCGACCGCGGCGCGAGTTGCGGGCGCGGCTACCGCATCGGCGGGAAGGTGTACGGCTGTCACGGGCACCCGCAGGCGGGCAACGTCTCGGCGGCGATCGCGCACAGTTGCAACTCCTACTTCTGGCAAACCTACCGCCAGGAGGTAGACGACTTCGGCCGCAAGGCACCTCACGCTGGCCTCGCCGAACTCAACGCCAACCTCGACCTCCTCGGGATTGGCAAGCGCACCGGGATCGACTTCCCTGGCGAGGGCAAGGGCAACGTGCCGACGCCAGAATACTACGACAAGGTCTACCCCAAGAACCTCGGCGGCTGGAAGTCCGCCATGACCATGTCCACAGGCATCGGCCAGGGCGAAATCCAGATGACGACCCTCCAGATGGCGAGTCTCGCCGCGACGCTCGCCGCCCGTGGCGTCTACCATCGCCCGCACATCGTGCGTGCGCTCACTCGGGAAGGCCTGTCCGTAGATACGGTTCTCGCTTCGGCCCCGGTACAGCTCCCGTTCGACAAAGAGTACATGGAGCGCGTCGTCGAGGGCATGGCCGGCGCGGTCGCTTTCGGTACGGCCCCGCGGGCGCGCATACCGGACATTACCCTTTGCGGGAAAACCGGTACCTCCCAGAATCCCCACGGGGAGGATCACTCTGTCTTCTTCGGCTTCGCGCCGCGCGACAATCCTAAGATTGCGGTGGCGGTCTTCGTCGAGAATGCGGGGTTTGGCGGTACCTGGGCGGCACCGATCGCGAGTCTCGTGGTCGAGCGTTACATCAACGGCGGTATCCAAAAGAGCCGGCTCCATGCCGAGAAGCGCCTGCTGGAGGCAAACCTGGTGCAGATGGTGCCGTGAGACGAGTACGGGGTTGGGGAAGGGTATGGATTGTCCGACATAAATGCCTCACCGATAGGCTAGCTCGATAGGTAGTGCGCTCCCCGTCCATCCGCTAAATCAACACTTCACGCACTCTCGTTGCCCGCTTGGTGAGGTGCTGGTGCACCTTCGACGCATGTCAACGCTCCTCCTCTTCCACATTGCCTGCGGGACCACAGGTCTGCTGACGGGCGTCGTGCCTACGGTTTTGCCGAAAGGCACCAAACTGCACACCCGCGTCGGCTGGGTATACTCGGTGAGCATGTCGCTCATGGCCGTCACCGCGCTGATGCTCACGAACTTCGACCTGGAGGCCTTCTTGACGCCTATCGCGGTACTGTCGCTCAACCAGGTCTTTATCGGACACGCGGTCTTGAACAGCAAGGGCAGCAAGACGTGGGCGGCTTTCGCCAAAACTACCGCTGTGCTGAGCATCGTGCCGCTGCCGTACCTGCTCTACCTCGCCTGGCCCGGCGTACTGCTCGGGGAACTCACGGCTATCATTTGGCTCGTGACGATTGTCCTGTTGCTCTTGCTTTCGGTCCAGTACCTCCGCTATGATTTCGGTGGGCCAAACCCAAAGCTTCGCCTCGGGATCCACGCTACGCGGATGATCGGCTCGTACATGGCCGCGTGGATCGCGTTTCTCATCAATGCCATGAGCACCGACCCACTCGTGATGGTGCCGCCGGTCCTCATCGGAAGCGCCCTCATCATCTACTGGAGCCGGCAGACGCGCAAGGGGTGGCGGATGAAACGGAGCGTACGCGATAGGCAGGTCGCGCTGTAAAGCGAAAAAGTCCCTGCCCGCCGTCAAAGCTCCTCCTCCCACACCACGTAGCTGCTGCCGACCCGGCCCCCCACCGGCGGGTGCAGTTTTTCGATCTCGATGCGGACGGAGGCCACCTGGTCGGCGTGAGTTTCGCGGATGCGCTCGCAGATGCGGTAGGCGAGGGTTTCGATCAGTTGGACGCGCTCATCGAAGACCTCGGCGCAGATCTCGTATAGGCTGCCGTAGTTGAGGGTGTCGGCGAGGCGATCGGCTGTCGGGTGCACCTCCGCGCGTAGGCGACACGCTACTTGCACGAGGTACTCCCCGCCGAGCAGGGCTTCCTCCGCGTAGACGCCGTGCCGGGCGTGGAAGCGGATGTCACGCAGGCCGACGCTAAGCGTGCGGCTGAGATTGGCTTTCGGCATTGAGGGGTGCTTAACGAGAACGCGACACGCGGCAGACCCTGTGTGTTGACGCACTTAGTACCTTTGGGGGTCATAGCCACGATAATAGCTCCACATGACCCATACCGCCGACCTAGAAGCCGCCGTCCAGACCGTGACCTCGGGTGCACCACAGAAGACACACACTCGATCACAGCGCGAAGATCGCTACCAAGGCCATGACTATTATGGCGTCGACGAACTTCTCACCGAGGAGCACCTCCTGGCCCGCCAAGCCGTGCGCGACTGGGTGAAGCAAGAGGTGAGCCCGATCATCGAAAGCTACGCCGACCGGGCCGAGTGCCCGACGCACCTCTTTAAGGGCCTCGCCGAGATCGGTGCCTTCGGGCCGAGCCTTCCGGCCGAGTACGGCGGCGGCGGCATGGACGAGATCTCCTACGGGATCATCATGCAGGAGCTGGAGCGCGGCGATTCGGGTATTCGCTCGATGGCCTCGGTGCAAGGAAGCCTGGTGATGTACCCCATCTACAAGTTCGGCTCCGAAGCCCAGAAGCGCAAGTACCTCCCGAAGCTGGGCAACGGCGACTTCATTGGGTGTTTTGGCCTGACCGAACCCGACCACGGCTCGAACCCGTCCGGGATGATCACCAACCTCAAAGACGACGGCGACCACTATATCCTCAACGGGGCCAAGATGTGGATCACCAACTCCCCGATCGCCGACGTAGCCGTGGTCTGGGCGAAAGATCCGGAGGGCAAGATCCGCGGGGTGATTGTCGAGAAGGACATGAAGGGCTTCTCGGCCCCGGAGATCCACGGGAAGTGGTCGCTGCGGGCGAGCATCACCGGCGAACTCGTCTTCGAGGATGTGCGCGTGCCGAAGGCGAACGTATTGCCGGAGGTCGCGAGCTTGCGCGGGCCGCTGAGTTGCCTCTCGAAGGCACGCTACGGCATTGCCTGGGGCGCTATCGGGGCGGCACTCGACTGCTACGACTCGGCGCTGCGCTACGGCCTGGAGCGCACACAGTTCGGCAAGCCCATCGCGGGCTTCCAGCTGCAACAAAAGAAACTCGCCGAGATGATCACCGAGATCACCAAGGCGCAACTCCTCGCCTGGCGCCTCGGGACGCTCGCCAACAAGGGCAAAGCCACCCCGGCACAGATCTCGATGGCGAAGCGCGACAACGTTAACATGGCGTTGAACGTGGCCCGCGAGGCCCGCCAGATCCACGGCGGGATGGGCATCACGCAAGAGTATCCAGTGATGCGGCACATGATGAACCTCGAGACCGTGCTCACCTACGAGGGGACGCACGACGTGCACCTGCTCATCACTGGGCACGACATCACCGGCATCCAAGCGTTCTCATAGCTGTTTGTTTCTTTGTCGGGGCTCCTCGCCCCTAGTCGTCAATCGTTCTCTATGTCGCCAGTCCGCGTTCGTTTCTTCACTCGTCTGCTCGCAACGGCGACCTCGTTGGTGTTGGTGACTGGCGCACGGGAGGTTTTGGCGCAAGCCGACCTCGGCGACCCCATTACCCTCAGCAACTCGAGCTTCGAGGACATCCCCCGGCAGGCGCAGGCTCCGCGCGGGTGGTACGACTGTGGCTTCAGCGGTGAGACCCCCGTCGACGTGCACCCGGCCAGCGTGCTCGACAACGGGTCGCAGGCTTTCTTCGAGGTCAACAACCAGGCCTTCGACGGCAACACCTACCTCGGGATGGTGGTGCGCGACAACGAAACCTACGAGGCCGTGTCGCAGCGGCTCATCGGCGGACCACTCGTCGCCGGGAAGTGCTACACCTTCTCGATCTACCTCGCGCGCGCCGCCAACTATGTGAGCAACACCAAGCTCCTCGACGTGATGGCCAACTACGATACGCCCGTCAAGCTGCGTATCTGGGGAGGGTCGAGCTACTGCAACCGCCGCGAGATCATCGCCGAAAGTGCCCCCGTCAAGAACACCAACTGGCTGCAGTACAACTTCCGGTTCGAGCCGAAGTCGGACCACGCCTACTTGCTCTTCGAGGCCTACTACAAGACCCCGATGCTCTTTCCGTACAACGGTAACCTGCTGTTGGACATGGCCGGTAAGATCGTGCCGACGCCTTGTGACGAGGACATCCCAGAGCAGCCCCTCAGCGAACCGATCGTCGCCAATACCCCGACCCCCAAACCCGTCGCCCCCCGCCCGACGCCGCGTCCGGACTCCCCGGCAGCCAAACCCGCGACCAATACCAACGTGGCAAGCAACGCCGCTACCACCCGGCCTGGATCGACTCAACGACCACCCGCCGCAGAGACGCGCCTCCAGGGGCTTACCGTGCGCGACCTCCGCGAGGGCGACATCATCCGCCTCGAGCGCCTGTACTTCAAGGCCGATTCGAGTGCGATCAATCCGGGTAGCGTTCCGCTGCTCAACGAAATCTACAGTTTCCTCAAGGCCAATCCGAACGTCGTCATCGAGGTAGGCGGCCACACGAACGGTCGCCCGCCGGACGAGTTTTGCGACAAGCTGTCCGCCGCCCGCGCCGAGGCCGTCGTTGAGTACCTCAACAGCAAGGGCATCGAGCGGATCCGTCTCTTCGCCCGGGGCTACGGCAAGCGCGAACCGATTGCCTCTAACGCGACCGAACTCGGCCGCAAGAAGAATCAGCGCGTCGAGATCAAGGTGTTGAAGGTGGGGTAGCGGGCGGCGGCCGTTCGACGAGCTCCAGCTCGTGGCCGCTTTTGAGTTCTGGAGTGGGCTTTCGCCAAAACGCATGCTGGTGTGGTGGCGATTTGGTTGGCCGCGGCAGGGTGTGTTTTCACCATAGAGACGCAGCGACGCAATGGGGTGACTGTGGTGCCAGGCGGCTAGCTTCCGACCCACACCCCATCCCATGCGCCACGACGACACCGCCTACTTCTTCAAGCACGACCACTACGCCGCCTTTGCGCCTGCTCGCCATAAAGACCAGACGCTTGCCGCAAGACACGCGAGGGAGGCCGTGCAGGATAAGCTCGTCGAGCTAGAGGGCCGGCTTTCGCCAAAACTCATCGAACGTGGTTTGGACCTGCACCCCCACTACGATCGCGCGTACCTCACGTCGCGGGTAGCGCACCGCGAGGACGGAAGCTACTTCCACTCGCCGAAGATCCAGGAGATTTGGTTGCACTACGGGCGTAGCAAAACGCAGACGGATCGCTTGAACGGTCGCGTACCGGAGGGCCAGGTGAGCCCCGTGTACCAGATGCGGATCCAGGCGACGGTCACGGCCACCGGGCTAGGCATTTGGCTGCGGATCGGGATGCCGGGTGCGGGGATATGGGAGAAGGAGAAGCTGCGGGCGGCGGCTCGGCCAACTACGGATGAGGACCGCGAGCTGCTTGCCGCTCTATGGGCGGAGGTGCAGCGACTTCGTGAGTATCATTTGTGGACGGGGGAAGGGAACAGGTTTGAGTTCAGCGAAATGGAGTCCGTTGAGGACCTGCAGGCGGCGTTGCGGACGGTGCGGGTGGGGGAGTACGCGATGGTGAGTCTGGAGATAGTGGCGGGGGATGATAGCTTGACGGAAGGGAGGATTTTGGAGACGGTGGCGGGGGAGGTGGGGCGGCTGTGTCCCGTGTATGCGTTGTTGGTGTAGGGCGGGCGTTCGAGTCGCTCCAGCGAGTGCCCG
>CAWIMC010000012.1:0-46649 GCA_963837005.1 Lewinellaceae bacterium | reverse complement strand
AGGACGGCGGAGATGTTGAGCCAGTTTTGCCGCAAGGCTCGCACAGGCGACGTCTACGTCTCCCGACAGAAGAGCGGCGATAATTTCGTCGTGGAGCTCGACGGACTTGGCGACGTTGTCGGGGTCTTCGAGGTAGGCGCGCTCGTAGAGGTAGATGCGGACGCGCAGGTCTTCGAGGAGTTGCTCGACGGGACTGTCGGTGAAGAAGGCGCAGAGGGTCTCGTGGAAGCGCGCGTCGGCGTCGTAGCGCTCGGCGGCGTGGTGGGTTTTGGCGAAAGCCGCGTTGGCGTCACGGAGCGCGACTAGGTCAATGCTATCGGGGAGCGCTGCACGTAAGGCTTCCGTCTCGAGCGCGACGACGGTGTGGTAGAGGCGATGGGCCTCGGCGGCGGAGAGCTCCTCGATGAAGAAGCCGCGGCGCTCTCGGTAGGCGACCACGCCGCTGTACCCGAGGCGGGTGAGGGTCTCGCGGACGGGCGTGACGGAGAGTTCGAGTTTGCGGGCGACGGTGGGCAGGGAGATGCGGTCACCGGGTTCGAGGGCGCCGGCGCGGATGCGGGCGAGGAGGTAGGCGCGGACGGTGGACTGGAGGTGGAGGGGGGACAAATTTGATGGGATTTGGGGATCGGCTGCGCCTGTGGGAAGTCAGGAAGTCGGAAGTCGGATCGGCTGCGCCTGTGGGAGGTGTTGCAAGCGAGCAACCCGTAAGGTGGCAAATCTAAAACGTATTCTCTAATCGTATACGATTGAATACATTTCTTATCTCCAGCTTCTCCCCTATAGCTAGGAGTCCTCGCGTGCAGGACCGTGACGTCCTCGAAGATTAAGGCTCCCAGGTCCCCCTTTCGGCCGCCGGGGACGGGTTCCGCGACGCGGGCCGCAGGCCAGCGTCCGCCGCACTAGGCGGCGAGGACCCGTCCCCGGTGGCCGAAGGGGGACGAAGCCCACAACCTAACGCAGGTCAAACCTGAGTGCCGGCCTCACCAAATGCTCCCGGAGGGTCGCGAAGCCCCCTACCGCCCCCCAAACCGATACCGCACCCCGACACTCGGCCTCAGGCCCAACCCGAAGCCCCGACCGCCGTACTGCGGCCTAATACCTAGATCCAACTCCAAGTGGTGCACGCGCAAACTGGTACCGAAAGCCCGCCACGCCCTGCAAGGTTAGATTGGTCGACGATCCGATGACACGGCCGTCGAGGGGACCGCCCTCGCGGCGACTGGCGTAGTCGAGCACCCCGAGTCCACCGCCGGCGTAGAAGGTCCAGCTCGGATGCTGCAATTGCCACTCGCGCTCGAGCGTCACCGCCCCCTGGAACCGGCGCGAGCGCTGCGCTAGCTCAGACATCGGCGCGCCGTCGACGGGGGCCGTGAAGACCGGACTCCCCGCGTACCCGGTCGTAAACTCCATGGCCCAGTCCCCCTTCAAGGGCATGCGATAAGAGAGGTCGAGGTTTTGGGTGAAGACGGGGTCGTTGGTCCTAAACTCCTGGTTCGCGGTCACGCGCAGACCTATGGCGTGCTGTCCATCGCGCTGCGCGGAGGCCAGCAGGGGCAACAATAGTAGCGCGATGGCAAGGCACAAGCTTTGTAGCAGATACGGTGAAAGGCTTTCGCCAAAACGACCATCCGCGTCGGTAGCAACGAGAACAGTGGTTTTGCCGCAAGGCTCCGCCTCGACACCGCAATTAAGGTGATTCATAATCAGAGAATAAGAAGTGAGGAGGACCCTGCGAACGAGGGTAAGGATGGCGGCGCGCCCTGCCGGTATCGCTAACGAGCCGTGTAGCTCGGGCGCTGCGTGACCCGCCGAAACCTTCGACACTTTTCTCCAATCCCATCTCCTACTTCAACTGTCCACCCTCGAAACACGACTCGCGTGAAGCAGGCGTGACTCAGACCACCTTTAGCCGGCTGTCGCCAAATTCACTATGCCGCCGATAAACGACCAGCCCGGCCACCAAAGCCAGCGGCACGAGCCACCACCAAAGACCACCCGCGTCCGCCCACTTCGTAGCACGCGTCGTGTAGTGGTACTCATTCCCCTCGTCGAGGATGACGTGCTCGGTAATCCCCGCGGCACCGTACGAAAAGATGGTCTGGTGCTGGCCGTTTTCGCGAAAGCTGGGGATCGACACATCGAGGTCTACAATCGCGCCCTCGATGGCGGGCAGGACGAATTTTAGGTCCGTCTGGTGCGTGCCGAGCTTGATGCCGCCGCGGTCTAGCGCGAACTCCTGGCCATTGACACTGAGCGCGAAATGTTCCTTGACGTAGTCGAGGACGAGCACCTCGTACGCCGACGCCGTGAGCGATTCGAGGGCTCTGCGCTCGTGCGTGTGGAGCAGGGCCTCATGAAGACCGGTCTGGCTCAAGTTGACGGTGAGTACGCTACCCCGAGCGCTGGCGTCCAGGTGGTAGCGCGCGGAGAGCGGGTTGTGCGCGAACGCGCCGAACCAAGAGAGCAAGAGCGCGAGCAGCAAGCCATACGCGCGGATGATGGACTTATTCATAGCTGAAAGAGTTGCGCGCCGCGACGCCCTTGAGGCACAGCGGCATGTTCGGGGCACGGGTGGTACTGGCGACGTAGTGGTACACGCCGTCGGGGTATTCGTCGGTGGCGGCCGTGCGACCGCCGCAGTCGTCGAGGTCCGTCAGGCTCGGTCGGGTAAGCGTAAATCGGGAAGCCATCTTTGGCAAAACCGAACAGCGTCACGCCACTCGCCTGCGGGACCTGCGTGCAGGCGATCTCGGTGATGCCATTGGCGGTGAGCACTTGATTCGCGACCTCCGGGACGAGGTGCCAGTGGTAGTAGCCCGCCGGGTCGTGGTGCCCGCCGCAGGGGTCGACCGACGGGAACTGGATCTGTGTGCTCGTGCCACCCGGCCCGCCGCGCACCGGTCCGTTGATGGCCGACGGCGGCTCCCCGTTGAGCGGGACGCCGTCGAGCGACAGGCCGACGAGTTCGACCTCCTCGATGACGTCGTTACTCGCGGCCAGCTTCGGTACGGCCGGGATGAGGAAGACCAACTTGAGTGCGTTGTCCGGCGGCGCGACGAGGCAGTTGGACACGTCGCGACTCGCCGTCCCGGAGAAGTCGTCGACGTTGACCGTGCCGTCGTCCTGGACCATATCGTAGCCATCGGCCTCGATGTCGTTGAGCAGCTGCGCGGCGAAGACCCGGAGCCCGGGATTGGTAGCGCCGTCGTAGAAGCCCATGCCCGCGACATCATTGATGGTCGAGGGGCAGAAAGGCCCGCCCTCGATCGGGTTGCTAGAAAACGTGAGTCGGAAGCAGGGCGCCGTCGTACCGTCTTCGAGCGTGGCGGAGACGGTCTCGAAGGAGACTAGAGAATTACTGCTGAGCGCTGTCTCGGTGATGAGATAGTCGGTGTCAGTGGGTAGGTCGATGGTGGTGACGTCGTCCGAGTGGCAGGCGCCGCAGGCGCCGAGGGCTACGAGCAGCGCTAGGCTGGTGGCGGGATAATTCATGCGTAAGGCTGCTGGATGACTGAGTTTCGACGCGAGGCGCAGTGGCGCGATGGCGCAGTGACGTGCGAACGGTAGGCCTAATTCGGACGCTGCCCGCCCTGTGGACGGCCTTTCGGACTGGCCTTCTCGACTTCGGCGCGCGTGAGGAATCCGTCGCTATTGGTGTCGATCTTGGCGAAGTCTTCGAGCAGTGGTCCCTTTCACTTCCGCCTTCGAGAGTTTGCCGTCTGTGTTCGTGTCCATCTCGAATACTTTGTCGATAGATGGTGGGCCTTGGCGTCTTTGCGAGGACTCGTTTCGCGTGGTGTCGGATGACTGCTTTCTGCGCGTTGCATGCGCCGATCGAGAGCCCGAAAAACGTTATCGCTGCGGCGAGGATTGGGACGATGATGGATGATGGACGAGGCATGGGTGGGCGGATTTTGTGTAGTGGGATAGACGGTATTTGGGAGGGGGATCCTTCGGGAGGTGGCGTTTCTTTTCGGTTAATTTTTTTAGGTGAAGTAGCATATTGAATTTGGGGGGGGCTTTGTTGGCGTTTTGTAACCCCCCCGGCCCCCCTATTTCGATTTTGAGCGTAAATCCGCTTCGCGTCTTCACGCTCAAAATCGAAACAAGGGGGAGGCAAACGCCCTCGTTCACCGGCCGAGCGTGCGCCGGGCGAGCGTGCGCCGGGCGAGCGTGCGCCGGGCGAGCGTGCGCCGGCCGAGCGTGCGCCGCCGAGCGTGCGCCAGCCGAGCGTGCGCCGCAGGCCCTCCGAGCGAAGCGAGACTCCACATTCGCCTCCCCCCTGTTTTTTGAGTTTTGCGGAGGGCGCGAAGCGGCCGGAGGAAACGAAAAATAAGGGGGGCCGGGGGGGTTCCGAAACACTCGAAGCGCAAACCTCAAAAAATGGCTCGATTCACCGCCCCAATACCCCCGCGTACACACCCACACCCTTGCCCTCCTTCAACTCCTGCTTGATCTTCGCCAACAGCGATTCATTCAAATGCAGCAAGTGCTCCAGCCGCTCCATCGACAGCTTGATCTTCCAGCTCGATCTCGACCGCGAGGTTCTGGTGGTCGCGGTCGCGGAGCCAGCCCAGGTAGTCGGAGGGGAAGAGGTGGGCAGCGTCGACGGGGATGGCGTCGGTTTCGGTGGACTCGGTCAAGAGCGCGACGTACTGCTGGTGGTTCTGCCGTAGCTTCATCGTGAGCTCCTCGACGTTTTGCTCGGCGCCTTTGTACTGTTCGTAGGCGGCGGAGTAGACGAGCAGCAGGTCGAGAATCTCGTTGCTCAGCAGCGAAACGTTCTGAAATTGCATCAGCGACGCCGTGCTCGCGCCCTGCGCAAGACTCATCTTCACTTTGTCGATCTGGCGGACCTGATTGATAATAGAATCGTTAGCCTCGAGCACGCCCGGCCCCGTATTCGCGATCCTTACGTTGGTAATCCGGAGCGAGGTCTCGTAGTCGGTCAGGGTCTCGCGGATCTCCTGCTCGTTGAGCTGGAAGTTCTGCTGCAGGACGGCCAACATATCGAGTTTCTGATCGCTCGTGCTGATGGACTGGTTCCAGTTGTTAAGCTGGATCGCGATGAGGATACCGACGACAATCAAGAAGACTTCGCCGGAGGCGTACACGACGTACTCTTTGACCTTCTGCTGGGCGATCATAAACCTCCGCAGTTGATTGAATATGCGCATAAACGTAGCCTTGGAAGCGACGCTGCGGCGGTCGCTAGACTCACTTAGACGCTATTTCCCGGCCGATCCCCCGCTCGCGAAGAAAAAGTCGTGCGGGAATTGGTGCTGCCGATCAAACACAAAGCTGTCGTCATTGAGCGTGAGCAGGAAGGCCTGGAGGTCGACGCGATCGCGGTCGTCGAGAGGATCTTGCGTCTCACTGTACTGCCGCAAACCTCGCTCATCACTACTCCCGCGCCATTCATCCTTACTTTCGGACCTACCCCAGCGGTGATTCCTACCCTTGTAGCATCACTCACAAAACATACCGACCATGATGCCACGACTCTTCATCTCCCTACTTGCCGTCCTCCTGATGAGCGGCCTCTCCGCCCAGACGCTGCCCGTCGGCGACTGGCAGGGCCAACTCGATGCCGGCGGACAGTCGCTCCCCTTGGTCTTCCACGTCACCGCGCAAAACGACACGTTACAGGCCACCTTCGACAGTCCCGACCAGGAGGCCTTTGGCCTACCCACCAAGTCCGTCACCTGGCGCGCCCCCGAAGTCACCATCGACGCTAGCGGCATGGGCATCCGCTACGTGGCCACCCGCAGCAGCAATGGCGATACGCTCACCGGCTACTTCGAACAGGGTGGCGCGCGACTACCCCTGGTGCTCTTACGCATGAAAAGCGAGGGTGCGGCTTCCGCCAAAACCTTCGGCGCGACGACCACTAAGCGACCTCGCCCACAGGAGCCCAGTGACTTCCCCTACAAACGCACAGAGGTCACCATTCCCGTGGCGGGTGGCGGGCACACGCTGGCCGGCACACTCACCCTGCCCCGCGACATCGAGCCGAAGGCAGCCGTGATTCTGGTCTCGGGTTCGGGTCCGCAAAACCGCGACGAGGCCTTGCTCGGGCACAAGCCTTTCCTAGTCCTCGCAGACCGGCTCACGCGCCGTGGCATTGCCGTACTGCGCTACGACGACCGTGGCGTGGAGGGTTCGACGGGCGACTTTAGCACCGCCACCACGGCAGACTTCGCCGACGACGCGGCGGCGGCCATCGGGTTTCTCCGAAAGCAGAAGGGCATGACTGGCGTCAAAACCGGCGTCATTGGACACAGCGAGGGCGGCATGATCGGGCCGATGGTGGCAGCGGACCACCCCGCACTCACCGACTTCATCGTGCTGCTGGCCGGTCCAGGTGTTCCGCTCGACTCGCTCATGGTGACGCAGACGATTGACATCGGTGCCGCGGAGGGACAGCCGGAGGCGGCCACGCAGGCGAGCGTCCAGAGCTTGCGACGGACGATGGCCTACCTCGTAGCGAATCCCGGAGCGAGCGAGGCGGAGATCAAGGCCGGGATCCACCGCATTTACGTCGCGGAGTTGGCGGCTGCGCCGGAGGAGGAGCGCGCGAAGGTCAGCGACGTCGAAGCTTACGTAGAGGGCAAATCCCGAATGCTCACCGGACCCTGGTTTCGATATTTTATGGCCTTCGATCCCGCCCAATACCTAGCGCGGGTTGAGTCACCTGTACTCGCACTCAACGGAAGTCTCGATGTACAGGTAGCGGCCACCGAGAATCTAGCCGGCATACAGCGGGTTTTGGCGAAAGCCGGCAACGCGCACGTCACCGTCGTGGAGCGGCCAGGTCTCAACCACCTTTTCCAGCCGACGACCACGGGTCGCGCCTCCGAGTACGCCACTATCGAAACCACCTTTGACGAGGCGACCCTCAGGATCATCGGTGACTGGATCCTGAGCACGACCGCCGAGAGGTGAGCGACCGCGCCCGGCTCCTGGGCGGAAGTCTAGCGTTACCGGCTCGGGGCGGTGGAGAAGAAGGCACATCTGGCAGCACCGAGGATGTAGGTGAACCTGCGGTTTACCTTTATTACCTGGTCGATGTGCTTAGCGTAAGCTAAGAGCCGGGATCCGCAAAAGGTCGGCATGCGCCTTCGCCGCCATTGCAGTATTTGCGATCCCGTAGCGCTCCTATTGCGCAGCCGCAGGCCCCTGCGTTCTCTCTCCTGAGAAGAAAAACTCGCGCGGGAATTGATGCCGACGGTCGAAGACGAAACTCTCGTCGTTGAGCGTGAGCAAAAAGGCCTGGAGGTCGGTGCGCTCGCGGTCGCCGAGGGGTGCCTGTGTCTCGCTGTACTGCCGGAGCACCTGCCCGAGGCTCGCGAAGCGTCCGTCGTGCATGTAGGGGTAGGTGTATTTGAGGTTGCGCAGGCTCGGCACTTTGACCAGTAAGCTATCGCTAGCGAGTCCGGTCACTTCCATGCGCCCGTAGTCCCGCAGTTTTGTATCAATCGGCAGGCCGTGACTCGCGAAGGTGTCCGCCGCGAAAAGCGGCACCCGGTGGCAGCTGTTACAGTGCTGCT
The DNA here is from genome assembly GCA_963837005.1 of Lewinellaceae bacterium. Taxonomy (GTDB): domain Bacteria; phylum Bacteroidota; class Bacteroidia; order Chitinophagales; family Saprospiraceae; genus CALDTK01. Next base: position 39,099 of record CAWIMC010000012.1, on the reverse strand, counting down.
CGAAGACGCTGAAGCCGCTCGCCTCTTGGGCAGTAAAAGTGTCGAGCCCCGTCTGCACGCGATCGTACTTCGCGTCGGCACTCTACGAGCGTGAGTTGGAATTGCGCAAGACACTTGAGCACTCGTTCGCCGGTGATGCCGCCGTCTGGGTACGCTTCCGCAAAACTTGCCACGTAGCGTTCGTCCGCCCGGAGCTTATCGACGACACGAGCGAAGTCTTCGGCCATCTCGCCGACGTGCTCGATGGGCGCGAGCGCCTGCAGGTCGAGGTGACGCACGGCGCCGTCGCGCATGAAACTGTTTTGCCAGGCGAGGTTGAAGAGTGCCGGGGCATTGCGGCGACCGATAGCGTCACCGATCCCGTGGCTCACCGCGTGGTCGGTGTGCGCGAAGGCGTTGTACGGCGAGTGACAAGATGCGCAACTGATCGTGTTGTCGGCCGAGAGTTGCGGATCAAAAAACAGCGCCCGCCCGAGTTCGATCTTGGCCGAGTCCAGTGGGTTTTGACGAAAGTCGTAAACCGGCGGCGGGAAATGTGCGGGGACCTGCAGCGGGACGAAGTCTACGATGCTAGCCGCCGATGCCAGCACGCCAAACAAGATCGCCCCGAGCCACCACAATCTCATGGTCGCGCTTTAATTGAGTTAGCGAAGAGCTCGGAAGTGGCCACGGCCACCTCACCCGGCCGCATGATGCGGCAAGGACCATCGAGGAACGCGCGCGCTAGGAAAGCACCGACATCGATGTGGACGGTGAGTTCGCCTTGGTCCTTCGCGAGCGGGAGTGCCAGCAATTGCGCCGCCAGGTCACCACCAAGGAAGCCGCCCAAATGTAGCGCAAAATCTCCGCCGCAACGGGTCGACATCCCTTCCAACTTCACGTTGATGTAGCCGCTCTGCCAGGCCCAGTACATGCCGTTGGTCGGGTCGAGCGCCCCGCCTTGCGCGCCGCGCGTGTTGGTGAGCGAGTCGACGCCCAACAGTAGCTGAAGAGTCTTCGCGGGCGAGAGGACGGGCTCCGAAACGACGAACGACGTCGGCGCGGCGAGGTCGAAGAGGTGCCATTGATCCGGACTCGCGGCGGTGGCGTCACCGAAGGCGCCAATGATGAAACGGAGTTGCGCGAGCGTGATGCTGTCGTCGGCCGGCGTCACGTAGGCATGGCCGAGTTGCGCCGCATCGCCATCCCAGGTCGGCACGAAATCGATCCGCAGCGAATCCGCTTGCGCTGTGGCAAACGTAGCCCAGCCCCACGCCAGCAGCAGGCTCAAAAATTGTCGAAATGAAAGTGGGCAGCGCGGTAGGATGATGGAGTCTTTACGGATTCAAGGTGAAGAGGGTTTGGGCGGCGGACCGGCTAGCCTGTAACACCCGCACATCCGCGATCAACTGCGCGACGGAGGCTTTATTCAAACCATATAAATACCGCGGATATGCCGCTGTCCGTCGATCAATACGAAGTTTTCGGTATGCAAGAAATCGCTGAGGTCCTTCTCCTAACCCAAATCCTCTTCTACGAAGTATGCCTGCCGTCCGAGCCTGTAGATGTCGGTCTCCGCGCCCGTGACCAAATGCCACTTGCCGGAGATGACGCCCTCGGTTTTGGCGTAAGCCGCTAAAGCCTTCACCGAATCGACATCGGGAGTCACCGTGTGCGACAGCAGCAGCACGTCTTTATCGGCGAGAAAAGCGTCCTGCAAGACCGCCATGTTCCTGCGTCATCTTCGGACAGATCCCGGGGCAGGTCGTGAAGAAGAAATCCGTCACGTAAATCATGCCGTCGAGTTCGCGCGAGCCGATGCTGTCGCCGTCCTGGTTGACGAATCGGAAGTCGGGAATGCGGTGGAATGTGTCGAGCGCCGCGTCATCCGCCGACAGGAAGCGAGGTGTGAAGGTGGCGTCGCTGTAGTACGGAAGGTCCGCCGAGACAGTAGCCGCTTCCGTAGCCGCGCCAGTCGCTACTTCGGTTTTAGTGCCGCAGGCCGCAAGCGCCAGGCCGATGGCAATTAAGAGAATTCGACTAGTCATATTGCACGATTTGATCTTCGAGAGAAAAGCAGAGATTGGCGCGTTTGAGGCCGTAGATGCGGTTGTCGCGGGCGATGTAGTTGCTGTACACCTTGCCGTTCTCCCGCCAGGATTGCTGCAGGCCCTCCTCGCGACCGGCCACGAGGTTCAGGCTCTTAAAGGGGGCGCCGCTGGCGTACCACTCGCGCTGCAAACCTTCGGCGACGCCGACCACGAAAGTGGCTTCCGAGCGGAGGTGTCCGTTGCGCCACCAACTCCGCGATATGCCGTCGAGCTTGCCCATCGCGTAATGCGCCTCGTAGCTCAAGCTCCCGTCTTCGAAGTACTTCGTGGCGCGACCGTGTTTTTTACCGTCGACGTAATTGGTTTCGGCGGCGATTACCTCGTTGGGATAGCGTTCGACGCCCGTGCCGGTGAAGGTTCGGTCGCGGTAAATGACGACGCCCAGGTCAGGTTTTAGCGAAAGCGAATCAATACTTACTATTTGTGGTAACGCTGTTACGCCTTTCGGCAAAACTTGCGCTACGTCACCCGTTCTTCCGCAGGCAAACAACAGGAGTATTAGTCCGCAAACGATTGCGCTAACGAATCGACATCGGCGTGCCCTGATAATTGCCCGGAAACAGGATGTAGTAGCTGTTGAGGTAGAGTTCATTCTGGATGTGGTAGTGGTACACGGGCTCGGTGCGGTACTGCGTCGTGGACGTGTGCCCGCCCGAGGCGTCGAGGCCCGTCGGGTAGGTGGCCGTCGAGGCGCACTTGCGGCCGTAGAGGAAGAAGCCGTCCGCCATGATGCCGATGAGCTTGTTGTCGTCGTTGCTCCAGGCCTTCGGCTCGAGGTGGTAGTGGTAGCTCTGCGGACCGGTGTGCGCGGCGCTATAATCGAGCGAACGCACGGCGTCGTCGAGCGGGACGTTGGGCCCTTCCTCGTCGTTGTAGATCGTCGCGCCACTCACCGCCAGGCCGATGGCGCCGAGGCCGGTGCTGGAGGAACTGGATGCTTTGGTAGGATTGAGTGGGACGCGCAGCGTGTACGAACCGTTGAAATCGTCGATGTTGCCGGGCGCCATTTGGTCGTAGGAAGTGACCGTCGGCGCGACCCAGAGCGGGTGATTAGCGGCGGCCGCGGCGGTGGTCTGCGCGCGGCCCTGCGGCCCGGTGATGGTGCGCGCCGTGGTGCTCGACCAGTAGGGCGAGGTGTGGTTCGGCATGCCATTGGTCTCGATGACGACGTCCGAGCCGTCGAGTTGGATCGTGAAGGCGTCGGCGTTGAAGGCCGCGAACTCGAGCGGGAGCGTCGCGTCGGTCTCGCCGGTGGAGAGGGTCTCGTCGTCCTCGTTGCAGGCCCCGCAGGCGAGCAGCGCGAGGGCGAGGGACAGGAAGGATTTGTACATGGGGACTAGGTCGTTGTGGGGGGTTTAGACGACCTTGTCTCGGGTGATCCTTCGGGTGGGCAGATTTTTTTTGCTTCCGTGCGCCATTTATCTTCGATAAGCGCGACTGGCCCGGAGATTAAGCCCGCCGGACCGAGTCAATATCTAGACCGGGTCCAACTCGATCTTGATCCGCGACTTCATCCCGAGTGCCTGAAAAACGCGCTCGATTGTCGAGAGGCGGGCATCCTTGACGTTGTTTTCGAGCTTCGAGATTTGGGCCTTACCGACGCCGAGGCGCTCGCCGAGTTCGGACTGGCTGAGGCCTTGGGAGCTGCGAATGCGTCTGATGGTTTCGCCAATTACAGCGAGTTCCACCTCGGCTTCGAACTCGTCGCGCTCGGGTGAGCCCTTGGGGCCGTAGGCTTCGGTGAGGTGGTCGTCGAAGGCAATTAGGTTGGTTGGGCGTGGCATGTCATTCTCTATTGTACTCAGTTTGCTTGCGTTCAGCCGCCTTTATTTGGGCTTTCGGAGTTTTCTGAGTGGATTTCTTAAAAGCATGGCAGATTACCATGCGTGGGCTTTTTGGGTTGGATTTGTCCAAAAACTACAACAATCGGATGGTGCCGTCTTTACATTTTCTTCGATACTCCCAGATTTCAGAAGGACTAAGTTTCTTGAGTCCCTTCGGGTCATTAATGTCCAATCGCTCTGATTTGGCGATCAATGTTCGGACTGCTCGCTGACAAGGGAAACTGAGGCTATTAATAAATTCTGATACTTCAGGATATAAATCGATTGTAAATCTTTTTCTCATAACATGGACTTTTAAAAGTTAAATTGTAGATATGTCGAATATGTAGATATATGTATGGGGTAGCAGGGGGCGAATGTACGACTGGTATCCTTAACGGGCAACTTTGCTGAGAACTTTATTTTACGCTCTGTACTTCCGGGGCGATTCTAGCGTCACCGTGGCAGAGCAGCTGGCTGGTTCGACGCGTTTGGCCCGCTCCGCGAGTGCGCCAATCGTCCCAAAAGCGGCACTCGCGGAGCGAGTCAAACGCCGCCATGATGGCCTCACTCACGGTTAGCCCATAGGCCATCTCGTCTGTACTAGTCCTTCGTGCGGGAGTCCAGATTCAAATCCCGCCCCGACCTATTTTCTCGCGTTCGGCTGCGGCGCTGCGGCGAAGAGGCCCGTGAGACGCTCGGTAAGTTTTGCGAAAGCGGGACCTTGCTCCGGCGTCGTGAGCGCGCGCACGTCCGCGAGGTGTGCGTAGTTGAGCCGCTCGACATCCGCGAGGCGCTCGCCGATGAGGGTCGCCAGGGAGTCGCTGCGAGTACCGGCATTCGGGTCGGCAAGGCTAGCGTAGAGTTCGCCGCGGAGCTGCTGGACCTCCTCCCGCAAGACCCTCATGGCGGGCCGGTGCACCTCGATGAGCGCGTCGTAGCGGGCGGTTTGGCTGTCGCTAAAACCCAACTCACCGACGATGATATCGCGCGGGCCGTTTTCGCCAGCCGGTCCCACGGGTCCGCCCGGTCGCCCGATGACGAGCAGTGCCACCAGTAAAGCATTGATGAGCAGCAGGCCGGCGATGAGCCATTTCGCAACTTTGGGGCTAGTCATAACTGAAGGCGTTGTCGTAGGTGGGGACGAGTGCGGCGACGCTGGTCTCGGTCGCTTGGCCGGTCGTGAAATAGTCCCGCAGCACGTAGGCCTCACCGGCGACGAGTAACACCGCGGCGGCCGCGGCGGCGGACCACCACCTGCGGGCGGCGCGCTCGCGGTAGGCGATGCGGCGTTGGAGTTTGTCGAACACCCGGGCGTGGGGTTCGACGCGGTTGAGGCGGTCGAGTAGGTCTAGCGAGGGCTCCATGGTGGGTTGGACGTTATTTAGGTTGGCGATCCTTCGCCGCGGCGGCGGCTTTGGCGGCAGTAGTTGCGAGCAGGTCGGCGAGGTTTTTCTTGGCGCGGCTGAACAGGGACTCCACGGCCTTCGGACTGGACTCCATCACGTCGGCGGTTTCCTTCTGCGACAGCCCTTCCACTTTAAGTAGCAGCAGGGCCGTGCGCTGTTGGTCGGGCAGTTGGTTGATGTGGGCGAAGAGCGTCTCCATGGCCTCCTTGTCCTCGAGGGCGACGCCGGGGTGGTCGAAGTGGTGGGGTGCGTCGGCGGCAGTGAGGGCGTGCAGCGGCTGGACGGTCTGCCCGCCGCCCCGGCGTTGGCGCTTGCGGTAACGCTCGCGGTCGATGGCAAGGTTGACGGTGATGCGGTACAGCCAGGTGCTCAACGCGGCGTCCCCGCGGAAGGACTCGCCGTGTTCGTGGAGGCGCAGAAAGACATCCTGCGTGATCTCCTCGGCCTCCTCGACGGACTGGCAGTAGTTGAGCGCGAGGTTGTAGACGCGCGTGCCGTGGAGTTTGTAAGCGGCTTCGAGCACGGGGGGAAGGTAGAGGGGGGGCGCGTTTGGCTCGCTCCGCGAGTGCGCCCGTGATAGTAAAGCGGCGCTGGCAGCGTGAGACTGGGATGGGGCCTCTCTTCTGAGCAGTCAAACTGCTGAGTTTTGCAGCTAATATATTAGCCATACATTGCCATTTATCCTCATCTTAGCCAATATGTTAGCCACCAATGCCTACACCATCAAGCGCCAGCCAAGCGACTTTCGCCTTGCGCTCGCCAAACGCTGCCGACGGTTGCGGAAGTCGCAGCAACTCTCGCAACTCGCGCTCGCCGGGCGTACGGGCGTGAGTCTCGGCTCTCTCAAGCGCTTCGAGCGGGAGGGGAAGGTGTCGCTCGAGAACCTGGCGCTTCTGGCCGATGGTCTGGGACGCCTCGCAGAGTTCGACGGCTTCTTCGTAGTGGATGACGACCTGGCGCGCGTCGAAAAGCTTTTCGACCAGCAAACTGAGCAGGCGTGAATAAGCTCAATGTTCGCCTACAGCTAGGTCCGCACGGTAGCATGGAAGTGGGACAGCTCGTCCTGGACGCCAGGACTGTCTACTTCCGATATGATCGCGCCTACCTACAGAGTGGGCCTAATCTCTCGCCATTCAAGCTCTCGTTCGACGACGCTATTCAGCGGGTCGATACGGCAGTTTTCGATGGGCTCTACGGCGTGTTCGCGGACTCTCTTCCCGACGGCTGGGGACGGATGCTGACCGACCGGTGGTTGGCGGCGCGTGGGGTGGCGCTTAGTGAGGTGTCCGTACTGCAACGCCTAGCAATTGTCGGGGCCTCCGGACCGGGGGCCTTGACGTACCACCCGGCCGAGCCAATCACCGGTGACGAGGTCACGCTGACCGACCTGGACGCCCTCGCGGCCGAGAGCGCGCTTGTGCTGTCGGGTGGCCCGGTCGACATCGATCGACTCGCGGCCGCGGGTGGCTCCAGCGGCGGGGCGCGACCGAAGATTCTGGTTGGCTACGATCCGGGTTCTGGTGCACTGGTGCCGGACGCGACTGTTTTGCCGAAAGGCTACCAATCTTGGATCATCAAATTTCGCAGCAGTGGCGACCGCGTCGACGCCGCCGCCGTCGAGTATGCTTACGCCCTGATGGCCGCCGCCGCCGGGCTGGGGATGGCCCCGTGCCGGCTCTTCGTCGGTGCGTCCGGCGCGCGGTACTTCGGGACGCAGCGCTTCGATCGTGCGCCTGCGGGACGGCTTCACATGGTCTCCGCGGCGGGGCTATTACACGACAACTTTCGGCTCCCGGCACTGGACTACGGTCACCTCATGGACGCGACTCGGGTGCTCACCAAACGCCGGCCCGCGGCGCTCGAGGTGCTTCGCTTGGCGGCCTTCAATGTGTTCGCCAACAACCGCGACGATCACTCTAAGAACTTTGCCTTCCTGATGGATGCGGCCGGACAGTGGCGGTTTTCGCCGGCGTACGACCTCACCTACGCGCCGTCGGCCCACGGGGAGCACAGCCTCACGGTGGCGGGGGAGGGGCGGGTGCCGGGTGAGTCGCAGCTACTGGAGTTGGCGAGCGCTTTTGAGCTAAAGGGCGCGCGTTCGGTGATTACAACGGTGCGCGAAGCCGTGCGAGCGTGGCCTGCCTTCGCGGCGGAGGCTGGCGTTGGGCACGAGAGTCTCGTGGAGATTGGGCGGGCGTTGCGGGTGTAGGGCGAGTTTGGCTCGCTCCGCGAGTGTGCCAGTAGGCGGGTGGCGGCGCTCGCCGTGTTCGTAGAAGCGCAGGAAGACATCCTGCGTGATCTCCTCGGCCTCCTCGACGGACTGGTAGTAATTGAGCGCGAGGTTGTAGACCTGGGGTGGGTGAGCGGCGTAGAGTTGGTCAATCTTCAATTTGAACTTTCGCTCGATGTGCTGAAGCCCATGCTCGGCGGCGCACAGGACCTTCAGCCCTATTGCTCCTATCGGAACGACAGACGCGCGAAGGGCCGAAGGTTCTGTTGCCACGCATGTAGCGGGTCCTTCAGCCCGCTGCTACACCGCAAGCTACACAATCAGCTACGCGACTGCCTACACGGCACTGGCTTCCGCTACGGCTTCCGCTACGGCTTCCGCCAAAACTTATCCCACCCTCCATCCCAATGTCGCGAACACGCCGCAGCGAAATGCCCGAGTGGGGGATTCAACAAATCACCCTGTTAGCAAAAGGAGGTTTCGTTCCGCCGAAGAGCGGTAGGTAGATGCATCCACAGGCTTTTTTGGTGAAAGCCGAAAAAAATTTGGCCAACTCCAAAAGATTCGTGTAGATTTGTGACATCCTAACTGGTTAACCAGTCACAGGTGAACCAAACGCTGGTTATTTACTTGCCGCCATGCTAGACCACCTCTCCGCCATCGAGATCGAAACGCCCGCCGATCAGATCGTCACGCAGCTCAAGAAGCTCATCGCCAACGGCTCCCTGCCCGTCGGCGAAAGACTACCTTCTGAGCGGATCCTCTCGGAGCGCTTCAAGGTGGGCAGGGGCTACGTCCGGGAAGCCATCCGCAAACTGGAGTTCTACGGTGTGCTCAAGACCTCGCCACAGCGTGGGACCTTCGTGAACGGACTCGGAATGACGGCGCTCAGCGAACTCATCTCCGATGTGCTCTCCTTTCAGAGCCACGAATTCCGCTCGTTGATGGAGACGCGCGCCATCATGGAGCAACAAGCCGCCGCCCTGGCCGCTCGCCGCCGCACCGACAAAGACATCGCAGAACTCAAGGAAGTGCTCGCGCGCTACGAACGCAAAGTCAAGAAGGGCAACCCCGCCGTCGAGGAGGACCTGCTCTTCCACCTAAAGATTGCGGAGGTTTCGGGGAATACCGTACTGCGCTCGCTACTCGGCGTCATCGCACCCGACCTCGTGAGTAATTATCGCGACCTCAAAGTCTGCAACACTACCACCGTAGCGCTGGCTCTAGAGCAGCATCAAACCATTTTAACCCACATCATCTCTGGTGACGAGGCTGCTGCTTCGAAAGCTATGAATGAGCATTTAGCCAATGCAGTCAACATCAGCCTTCGGCTCGATGGCGACGCAGCCTGAAGTCTTTTTTGCGCTAGCAAATCCGTGCTGTACACACGAAGAGCATAAGCGCCCACACCCCGCCCGTCTCGCCTCGCTAGACGGTTTTTGACACCTGGCCTTTCGGCCAAAATATCACCCACGGAATCGAACGGCCACTGGTCGTCGGGCCCGTCCTGTACCTACTCTCACTTGAAAAGTCCATCAAAACTGCAACCTTCGTGAAAACCCTACACCACTGCAAAGTGCTCCCGCCCCGCGGGAGTAGCCCCCAAGCGGCCGGGAAGCCAAGAGCTTTCCTCCTGCTGATTGCCATGCTCTTCGGCTCCGCCGTCGCTGCCCTCGCGCAGAACCAGACGATTACAGGACAAGTCTCCGACAACACCGAGCCGCTGATTGGCGTGACCGTCCTCGTCAAAGGAACCGACGTCGGTACGGTGACCGACTTCAATGGTGCCTACTCAATTACCGCCGCCAGCACCGACACGCTCGTGTTCAGTTACATCGGCTACGATACCCGCGAAGAGGCCGTTGGCTTCCGCACCGAGATCTCGACGATGATGGGCGCCAACGCTACGGCCTTGGACGACGTCGTCGTGGTCGGGTACGGTACTCGTAAGAAGTCACACAACACAGGCGCTATCGCCTCAGTAGGTGGCTCGGAGATTGCTGCCATCCAGGCCAGTCGGGTCGATGAGGCCCTTGCGGGAAAACTTTCGGGCGTACTCATCCAGAATCAGGATGGTGCCCCGGGTGCAGATCCGAAGATCCAAATCCGGGCGGCTTCGTCGATCTCGGGTTCGTCTAACCCCCTCATCGTCGTAGATGGTTACCCGATCTCGGGGAGCCTCGCGACCGTTAACCCGAACGATATCCAGAGCCTCGAGGTACTGAAAGACGCGGCCTCGGCGGCGATCTACGGGTCGCGTGGCGCCAACGGCGTCATCCTCGTGACGACTAAGAAAGGCAAGACCGGCAAGCCACAGATAAGCTACAATGCTTACGTGAGTACGTCACACAGGTACGTGCGCGACGTGGATCAGCTCAAGACGGCCAGCGAGTGGGCCGACATCTTGGAGTCCGGCATCGCCGACGGCACGTATGATGTCTCGGAGGTGGATCCACGATTGGTCGACTACCGCATCAATGCTTACCGCAATTCGCCCGATGTTTTAGCTCTAGAAGACTGGCTCTACGAGAAGGGCAACAGCATGAGCCACGACTTCAGCGTGAGCGGTGGCACCGACCAGGTCAACTACTTCGCCTCGGCAGGCTACCTTAATACCAAAGGAATCGTCCGCACGCAAGGCTTCGAGCGCTACAACATGCGACTCAACGTCGATGCGAAGCTCGGTAAGCGCTTCGAAGCTGGATTAAGCTTCAATGGGTTCCTCGGAGATCGGGACATCGTGGGTCACGATCAACGCGACCTGTTGCGTGCCTACAGTATTAGCCCGATCTACCACACGGAAGCCTCGATTGCCTTCGTGCAGGACTTAGACCGCCAAAGGAAAGCCCTCGCAGATGCCGGCGTTAAGGTGCCTGGTGGTGGATCCAACCTAGGCCGCACTTTCGACGCTGGATACCGCGCTGGGAATGCGCCTTTCAACAGTAGCATCTATACGTTGGAGCCAGGAATGACCGCTCAGGACTGGCATTATGGAAGAGACCAGAATGGTATCGGCGGATCGGGTGACGCAGGGCCGGCCACCAAGCTCGACAACACCAACCGTTACGAGAAGACCCTCTTCGGTAATGTCACTTCCTTCTTGCAATTCAACATCGCCGATGGACTGAATCTCCGCACGGTACTCGGTGGTGACCTTCGTAATACAGAAAATTTCTTCTCTCGCGGCCTCGAGTTCGACTCCCGAGCACGCAGTAATCAAACTGCACTAGACCGTGTGGACCTCCAGAACTCGTCGGTGCTCAGCGAGACGACCCTCAACTACAATACCGTCCTCGGTGGGGTCCACGACATCGGCGCTGTAGCTGGCCTGGAGTTCCAAAACTTCTACAACAACGGCACCTCACTCAACGGTACGAACGTACCCTTCGGCCAGCCCTTCAATTTCGGTCTCCTCAACCCTGCCGACATCACTGTCCGCGAACGCAACGAGACGATCGCACGCCGTAGCATCTTCGGTCGCGTCAACTACGCATTTGACAACCGCTACCTCGCCTCGGTGTCCGTGCGGCGCGACGGTGACTCGCGCTTCGGGGCCAACAATCGGTTCCAGATCTTCCCGGCCTTTTCGCTCGGGTGGAACGTGCACAACGAGTCCTTTTACAACTCGGACTTCCTCTCAGACCTTAAGCTGCGATTCAGTGCTGGCTCCTTGGGTACCACGTCCTTTCTAGGGGCATACAGCTCACTAAGCTTACTGAACCCACAGGCCACGACCTTCGGCAATGGCTTCTTGATCCCATCGGCGGTGGCCAATCCAAACCTCACCTGGCAGACCAACACGGAGACGAACTACGGCGCAAACTTTGGATTCCTGGAGAATCGATTTACGGCGAGTGTAGACTATTACACGTCCGACATTGACGACATCCTCATCAGGCAGAGCGTCTCCGAGGTGCTCGGTACGACTTCGATCGTACTGAATTCGGGGGACGTGCGTAGCTCCGGAGTCGAGTTCGAGCTAGGAGCTGTTGTCCTCAACCGCCCCGGCCTACGCTGGAGCATCAGTGCAAACGCCTCCACGGTAAATACCGAGATCACCGACCTTGGCAATCTCGAGGAGCTACCACAAGCGATCTACGGCGTCTCGGGTCGTGGTCCGGTCTTCCGCAACTACGTCGGCGGCCAGATCGGCGAGATGTGGGGTCTCGAAACCGATGGCATGGTCGAGACGGAGTTTATGGTCGATCCGACTCGTAACATCGGCATCAGCAGCTCTGAGTACTACGTCGTCGATCAGAACGGCGATGGCAAAATCGATAACACGCGTACCGTCGAAGAAGGCGGCGACCTCGTCAAGATCGGACAAAATACGCCCGATTTCTACTGGGGTCTCAACAGCCAAGTCTCGTTTAGGGACTTCGATCTTTCCCTACAGTTCCAGGGTGCCCAGGGTGGCGATGTGTTCAACGTTGACGAGATCTACTGGCGGTCCGAGTTTGGGGGGCGTCTCCGCTCCAGTTTCGACGCCGAGAACGATGGCATCGCCGATCACAACGGCAAGTTCTACACCCAGTCGCGCAACCAGCTCGACGCTCAGATACAGGACGCATCCTACGCAGCACTGCGCAACGTGACGCTAGGCTACACTTTCAGCCCACAGCGCCTCGAGCGTGTGAAGCTCAACTCGGTGCGGGTGTATGTCGCGAGCACCAACCTCCTTTACCTCATGTCCGACAACTACACCTCTCTCAACCCCGAGGGCGTCGAGACAGGTGGCAGCGACTACCTCGGCCCGACCACGTACGGCGTCCAAGTGGGTGCAAGCCCCGTCGTTCAGAGTTTCACCCTCGGCCTCAACGTCAACTTCTAATCATGAACAGAGTCAACCTACTCGGCGCACTACTGCTCGCGCCTCTATTCCTTCTTACCTCCTGCGACGGTGATCTCAACCAGGCCCCGCCCAACATTGCCAGCCCTAGTTCGCTTACCGAGTTTGGAGGCGTCCTCAACGGGGCCTACTTCTACCAACTCGGATCGGTAACGCCGATGGCTGTCATGGGCGACTTCCGGGCGGATAACGCCATGTTTGACGAGGCGCCCTTCGACGAGTTCGACAAATTTGGTGGGGGTCTCACCGCCATGGAGGACCAGTTCTTTGGTCCTTTCTACACGGCACTCTACAAGTCCATCCTGAGCGCCAACCTCGTCATTGAGTCTTCGGAGAGTGCCAGCGAGATCGGTGAGGCACGGTTCCTACGGGCGCTGTCCTACTTCAAGTTAGTCCGCGCTTCTGGCGCGGTCCCCGTGAACCTCTCAGCTACGCCAAGCCTCACAGATCAGTCGATCCTCGTGCGCCGACCTGCGGCTGAGGTCTACGATGGGGTCATCATCCCCGACCTCGAGATGGCCATATCAGCCCTCAGCAACACCGGCCTGCGCAGCGGCCGAGCGAGTAAGCTGGCCGCCCAGGCACTCCTTGGCAAGGTGTACATGCAGCGCGGCAATTTCCAGGCCGCCGAGGCGCCTCTCAAGGCCGTCATAGACGGAGCATCTGCCGCTGGCGTGAGTCTCAAGGCCAACTATGCCGACATCTTCGGCGTCAAGAATGACCGAAACTCCGAGATCATCTTCGCTACGCAAATCTCTGCGTCGATCACCGACGAATACGGCTTCACCGAATTCTGGTCCTGGTATGGTGGACTCGATACGAAGTCTTTGGCACCTCTGGACCCAGACCTGATTGCAGCGTTTGGAGGCAGGAACTCTAGAGATAGTCGGTTCCCGGTAGTCATCGACACGACGGACTATACCTCCTCCAACAAGTACCCTCAGACGGGCGGCCCGGACCACGACTGGATAGAGATCCGCCTGGCGGATGTGATCCTTCTTTATGCGGAAGCCCGCAACGAGAATGGCGCAGCCGCTGGCGACGTACTCGATCTACTCGACCCGATCCGCACCCGTGCCGGATTAGCAGTTTTGTCCGAAAGTAATCTCACGTCCAAGGAGGCCGTCCGCAAGGCCATCCTCGACGAGCGTCGTCTCGAGTTGGCCTTCGAAGGCCAGCGCTGGTTTGACCTGGTCCGTACCAATACGGTCAACCAAGAAATGGGACAGACGGTCGACCCGAACTACTACCTCTTCCCGATCCCTATCTCTGAGGTGCTCGCGAGTTTCGGGACCATTACGCAGAATCCGGGCTACTAACCTAGAACCGACTAGTCCGATACCCACGAGCTGGGGGTCTGACTAGTTGATGTCATGACATTGCGCAGGGGGCACAAAGAGCGACCGGGGTCGCTAGCGACTCCATCCTCTCCCCTGCGCAATTCATATTTTGATTATTCCCCCCATTCCTATTCCGTACCAGTGATGCCTAATAACAATTATCCTATAGCCCGGCAGCACCGTACGACCACCGCAGGCTACGTATTAAGACTGTTAGCACTCTTGCTGTTGGCGGGTGTTTTCGTCCAGCAAGCCCGTGCGCAGACCATAGCCGACAACGCGGCCGTGAAATCACTGTATACCGCGATTGAGCAAGCCAAAGCCGGCGATACCGTGCGCATCGCCGACGGTATTTATCGCGATGCCGAGATGGTGTTCCGAGGCCGAGGTCGCGCCAACGCGCCCATCGTACTCATGGCAATGCATTCAGGCAAGGTCTTCTTCGAGGGACAATCTAATCTTCGGATGAGTGGCGAGCACCTGGTGGTCCGCGGACTCGTGTTTCGCAATGGTTTCACGCCCACCGGAGAAGTAATCTCATTCCGCTACGACAACGATGAGGTCTGCAACGACTGCCGCGTCACCGAGTGTGTCGTTGACAATTTCAATAAAGCCGAGCGCTCGGAAGCCGACCTCTGGGTGGCGCTTTACGGAAAGCGCAATCGCTTTGATCACAATCACCTGACCGGTAAGCGCAATCAGGGCGTAACCATGGCCGTGCGACTGCCCAACGAAGGTGACCGAGAGAATGCCCATCGCATTGACCACAATTACTTCGGCCCGCGGCCCATCTTAGGTTCCAATGGCGGAGAGTCGCTACGGATCGGCACGAGTCACTACTCGATGTTTAGCTCGAACACTTTGGTGGAGTACAATTACTTCGATCGGTGTAGCGGCGAAGTAGAAATTATATCGAGTAAGTCCGACGACAATACTTACCGTCGGAATACTTTCTACGAATGCCAGGGCACGCTCACGATGCGTCACGGTAACGGCACCACCGTTGAAGACAACTACTTTTTCGGCAACGGCAAACCCAACACGGGCGGCATTCGAATCATCAATAAAAATCAAACCGTTCGAAACAACTACTTGGAAGGCCTTACGGGGACGCGCTTCAGAGGGGCACTCGTGATTATGAATGGCGTACCTAATTCTCCAGCGAACAGGTACGTACAAGTCGTCAACTCCAAGGCGGAGCACAACACGTTCATCGACTGTGACAACGTAGAGTTCGGAACCGGAAGTGACGCCGAACGCTCAGCAACGCCTAAAGACACACGAGTCGCTAATAACATCTTTTATAATTCGCGGGCCTCAAAGATATTTACCATTCACGACGATATGTCCGGTATCACTTTCGCCGACAATATCGTAAGCCCGAACGCCGAGCTCTTCCAGGAGAGGGGTTTTAAAAAGGAAAAGCTCGACTTCGTTCGCAAGGATGGCATTCAGGTTTTGGCGAAAGCGCAAAAGACCGGCCCCGGACGTACCGGGTCTACGGATCGCGCTACCCTCGAGAATACGGGAGTGCCCTGGTACGCTCGCAGCAGTGAGGCCGCTGAGTTCAACACGGGCCAGACGACGGCCGTGGCCGCCGACGGAGACGCACTCTTCGATGCAATCCGCAAGGCTGGCGCAGGAGACGTACTAGAACTCGCGCCTGGCGAGTACAAGGTCCGCAAAACGCTGGAGATCGATAAGCCGCTCACGATCCGCGGTACCGGAGCCACGCGCGCCGACGTCATGATTTACTTCGAGCGTCAGACCCTCTTCTCACTGGAGAATGGCGGTGCGCTTTCGCTAAAACACGTCACCGTCGACGGCTCGCAGGCTCCGGACTACTCGGGCAATGCCGCCATCCGCACCAGTCGCTATTCGATGACGAACAATTACAAGTTGCTACTCGAAGACTGCGCGTTCGAAAATCTGAACGTCAACCATAGCTTTGATGTACTCAGAGTATATGCCAGCACCTTCGCAGACTCGATTGCCGCAGTGGATTGCAGCTTTAAAGATGTGTCGGGTAGCGTTTTCGCGGCAGCGCAAGAGACCGAAGACCGCGGCATCTACAACGTCGAAAACCTCGTGGTCCGCGACTGTACTTTCGAGAATATCGGCAAGGCGGCTATTGATCTTTACCGGGGCGGATCCGATGAAAGCACCTCTGGTCCTATCCTGGCACTCTCCGGCTCCACGTTCGATAAGGTCGGAAATGATCAAAGGAATAGCCTCGCAGCATCCGTCCGGATTCACGGCGTACAGTACGCCGTGATCAGCGAGAATGAGTGGCGCGATTCGAAGCCTCTAAACATGCATCTATCCGTCGGTGAACCGGTCATAAAATTGATGGGTAATAAACTCTCGAAAGACAAGGACCTCATCTCTAATAGCGAAGCTTTCGAGTACAACGACTAATGATTATTCGTACACTCATATCATTGCTCACGCTGCTGTCTTTCGGCAGTCTCGACGCACAGACGGTCCGGGCTTCGGGTTGCATGGCCATCGATGCCGAGACGGTGCGCGCTGTGCGTAATGGCCACGACGTGCCTCCCCTTTTCGGGAAAACGCTTCAAGATGCCCGCGCAAACGTAGATGTCTGGATGGCTGATGGCGTCCTCGTGCCGACGCCTGAGGACATGGCCGGCGGCTACAGCCACGAGGTACACAAGCGCAATTTCCTAATGGCGCTCCCGGCCTCACAGGTCTACCAGCTCACGGGAGACGCAGCGTACCTCCAGTTTTTGCGAAAGCTACTCCTGACCTACGCCGAGCGCTTTCCAACTTTTGATCGACATCCTTCGACAGATTCTTACGCACCAGGCAAGCTCTTCTGGCAAGCGCTCAACGACGCCAACTGGCTCGTCTACTTCTCGCAGGCTTACGCAGGAATCCGTGCGGAGCTATCGGCGACAGATAAGCAGACCATCGAAACAAAGCTGCTGCGGCCTTACGCAGAATACATCTCGACGCAGAGTCCGCAATTCTTCAATCGCGTCCACAACCACAGCGCCTGGGGCAATGCGGCAGTCGGATTGCTGGCGCTTGCACTGGACGATGATGCGCTATTGCAGCGCGCGCTGTACGGGCTTCCGAAAGGTGTTTTGGCGAAAGCTGGTACAGACAACGACGGCGGGCGAATCATGGCGGATGACGGAGCGGCAGGCTTCTACGCGCAGCTCGACAATGCTTTCTCGCCGGACGGCTACTACGCCGAAGGGCCGTACTACCAGCGCTACGCGATGTCGCCGTTTATGATGTTTGCCAGTGCGCTGAAGAGCTGTCGGCCAAAACTAGACATCTTTGCTTATCGCGATAGTGTACTCGTCAGGGCGACGGCGGGCTTGCTCCAACTCACCAATGACGACGGAGAGTTCTACCCTATCAATGATGCGCAGAAGGGCATGTCCTTCCGTTCCAGAGAGCTGATCTTTGCCGTGGACGCCGTCTACGAACTGGGCATCAGCGACCCGCTGTACGTCCATACTGCCCGTAAGCAAGGCGAGGTGACGTTGAGTCGAGGCGGCTTCGAGATCGCTCAAGCCGTCGCTCAAATGACCAGCGACCCCGTGCTGCCGCGTAGTCACGAATGGCATGACGGGGTAGACGGCAAGGGCGGTGGCATCGCGACACTGCGCGGCCCGGCCGCTGAGATTGGCTCACTCAATGCGGTGTTTAAGTACGGTACCCAAGGCATGGGCCACGGCCACTTCGACCGCCTGTCCTATGCCCTTTACGAAGGCAGCCGCGAGGTGCTGCAAGACTATGGCGCGGCACGGTGGGTTAACATCGATCAGAAAGGCGGCGGACGCTACTTGCCCGAAAACCAGACCTGGGCCAAGCAAACGCTCGCACACAACACGGTGGTGGTTGATCGGCGCTCGCAATTCGACGGTGACACACAAACCGCAGAGGACCATCCCGGACAGCGCTACGCTTTTGTGGATGTACCCGGCAAGTACACGCTGGCAAGCGCCAAGGAGACCCACGCTTACGAGGGCGTCGAACTTCACCGTACGCTCCTAATGCTTCACGACGACGCATTCGAGCAACCTATCTGGGTAGACATCACACGTGTGACTGGTGACGCGGCCCACACTACAGACTTGCCTTTTCACTTCGGCTCCCAGCTACTAAACCAAAGTACAGAGCTGCAATACCTCATGTCGGGTTTCCCGGTGCTCGGCGATGACGCTGGCTACCAGCACGCCTTCTTGGAGGCCAGCGGCAGGATAGACAGTACACACTTCTCGACTACGTGGTTTACCAACGGGCACTTCTATACAGCGGTAAGCGTCGCTAATGAGACTGATAGTCTCCTGTTTGCGCGTATCGGTGCCAACGACCCGGCTTTCAATCTTCGTCGTGACGCCTTCTATATTCATCGTAAGCCGGCGGCCGCCCGGCAGACCTACTTTACTGTGCTCATGGCGCACGGCACCTACAGTCCGGTGTCGGAGATCCCACTCAATCCCTACGCGCCATCTATTAGCCCTACTGTGCTACTAGACACGCCATTGTACAGCGTCTACGGAGTTACGGTTGGCGATGTGCGGTGGACGCTCGCGATGTCAAACAAAGACGCGGCTTCCGCCAAAACCCACCGTGTCGCGGTCGGAGACGATACCATCAACTGGACAGGGCCTTTTAGCCTGACCAAAAACAGCAAGAAATAATGAAGCACGCAACCAAAGAATTCCTATTCGGGGCTGACGTCCCCTGGGAGCAAGTGGGCGAAGGCCTGTCGCGCCAGATCCTCACCTTCGACGATAAGATCATGCTGGTCAAGGTCCGCTTCGAGACGGGCGCGGTGGGCAAGCTGCACGAGCACCACAACTCGCAGGTCACCTACGTAGAGTCGGGGGAGTTCGAGATGACGATCGGCAGTGACGTCAAGACCATCAAGGCCGGCGACTCCTACTACATCCCGCCGCACGTGATGCACGGCTGCGTGTGTAAAGCTCCGGGCGTCCTGCTCGACATGTTTAGTCCATTGCGGGAGGACTTCCTCCCCGCCGTGAGCGACGCCAACTACGCCAAGTAATGAAGATCAAGGGACTTCGCTGGTGGGTGATTACGCTGGTGTGCCTGGCAACGGTGATCAACTATATCGATCGCCAATCGCTCAACGTACTCTGGCCGCAAATTGCCGATGAATTGTATCCTGATCTCGATCAGGATGGACGCAAAGAGATCTTCTCTTACATCTCTGTGGTGTTCGTGTTTTCGTACGCTTTTGGGCAGGCTATTTTTGGAAAGATCTTCGACTGGATCGGAACACGCTTTGGCTTTGCGCTATCGATTGGGGTTTGGTCCATCGCGACCGCCCTGCACGCTGTCGCCAATGGCTTGCTGTCCTTTAGTATTTTCCGCGGCATCCTCGGTGTGGCCGAAGCCGGTGCTTGGCCCGGAGCTACGAAGGCGAATGCCGAGTGGTTTTCGATCAAGGAGCGCGCCTTAGCGCAAGGCATCTTCAACTCTGGTGCGGCTATTGGCGGCATTATTAGTATTCCACTGATCGCCTATCTATCTATTCACTTTAGTTGGCAAGCCATCTTCATATTGGTGGGCGTAGCGGGCTTTCTATGGCTCATCCCTTGGCTCGTAATTGTGAAGGGGCCGCCGAGTGCGCACCCTTGGCTGACGGACGCCGAGCGCGACTATATCATCACCGGTCAACGGGTAGAGGATGGACCAGCAGCGGCCGTCGATACCGTCGAAGAGGCGGCGCCGACCACAGGTGAAATTCTTTCTCACAAAGAGAGTTGGGGCGTGATTCTAAGCTCAGCTGCGATTGATCCTATCTGGTGGCTTTTCGTCTTCTGGATCCCGATCTACCTGAGCGAGGTCTACGGCATGGACGTCAAGGAAATCGGCCTCTACGGCTGGGTGCCTTACGTCGGCGCGATGTTCGGGGCGTGGTTCGGAGGTCTGCTTGCGCAAAACCGTCTGAAGGCCGGCAAGTCCGTCACCGCGACGCGCAAACTCGTCATCACCCTCGGTGGCGCCATCATGCTCCCGGCACTACTGGCGATGTCCAATCCCGGCGGACCTACCACAGCCGTGCTACTGATGGCCGTCATCCTTTTCGGCTTTCAGACCGCGATCGGCAACGTCCAAACCTTACCGAGTGACTTATTCGGCGGCAAGGGCGTCGGCACGCTGGCGGGATTTTCGGGCATGGCTGCAAAACTCGGGGCGGCGGCCCTCACTTACCTCGTCCCCTACCTCACGTCCGGCGGCAACTATACTCCGGCCTTCATTATTGGTGCCGCGCTTGCCATCGTCTCGGTGGCGAGTGTGTGGATCCTCTGTCCCCGCATCGAACCTCTTACTTTAAAACCCCCACGTCGTTAAGCAGTCCTCTGAGCCTGCACCAAACAACCACTCAATCAAACAATCAATCAACCATTCCCCCATGAAATCAACAGGAAAAGTCGCCATCATCACAGGCGCAACAGGAGGCATCGGCTTCGCGGTCGCGAAACGTTTAGGCCAGGACGGCTTCACGGTCGTACTCAACGGCATCGATGATGCGCGCGGCGCCGACTGCGTCAATGAGTTACAGGCCGAGGGCATTACTGCGGAATATGCAGGCTTTGATGTCACCGATGAGGATGCGGTCAACGAGCACATCCGCAAAATCGGCGACAAATACGGGAAGATCGACGCCCTCGTCAACAACGCCGGCGGTCTGGGCGGCCGGTCTCGCTTCGAAGAGATGACTACTGAGTTCTACCGCAACGTGATGGCGTTGAACCTCGATTCGGTCTTCTTCACCTCGCGGGCGGCCATCCCGTACCTCAAGAAAGGCCAGGACCCGACCATCATTAACTACACCTCCAATGCCGGATGGAACGCCGGCGGTCCGGGGGCAGGGATTTATGGTACTTCCAAGGCCGGTGTACACGCCATCACTCGGGCGCTCGCCAAAGACCTTGCGGAGTATGGTATCCGCGTCAACGCGGTCTCTCCAGGCACCATCGATACGCCTTTCCACCAGCAGATCAAAGACACCAAACCGGAGGTGTTCGCGTCCTGGGCCAACAACATCATGCTCGGCCGTCTGGGGCAACCCGACGACGTGGCAGGGGTCGTGGCCTTCTTGGCGAGCAAGGACGCCGCCTTCCTTACCGCGGAGACGATCCAAATCGGCGGAGGACAGGCGCTAGGGATTTAGATTATGTCGGTTGGTAGATTGGGCAATTGCCCAATTCACCAACCGACTCCATTCATCAACAGAACAACATGTACCGAGCACTTTTCCTGTGCGCTTCGCTGTGTACGTCCGCTAGTCTTTGGCTGACTTCGTGCACCGACGCACCCAGGCAGGCAGATGCCGAGGCCGTTGAAGTGGCCACCTACGCCAGCAGCGTCCTCCCCTTCCTCGAGGACTTCAAGCTCATCCTCGGCGACGGCAGTAACGCAGGCGTGCCTATCGACTTCCAGCACGATGACTACTTCTATACTACCCAAGCCAACGGTCAGGAGTGGATCGTCTACAAGGCGCCCAACGGCGGCGATACGCACGGCACCTCCAATAACACCCGCACTGAACTGGCGCAGACGAAGAAGTGGTCGGCCATGGACAGTGCTACCCTTACCGGCACACTAAAGGTAATGAACGTCTCCGCAACGGGGGACGCCCGCGTGGCGGCTTCCTATTCTGTGGTGGTGGGCCAGATACACAGTGCAGACAAGCATGAGAACGAACCGCTAAAGATCTTCTACAAGAAGTTCCCGGGTCACGAAAAGGGATCTGTGTTCTGGCACTACGAAATCAACACCGCTGGCGAAGACAACTCGAAGCGGTGGGACTACTCAACGGCGGTCTGGGGTAACGACTTCTCTGTGGTCGGACCTACCGAAAACGAATACCCCGCCGAGCCAGCCGAAGGCATCGCACTCGGCGAGGAGTTTAGCTACACGGTGGAAGTGGGCGGCGGCATCATGCAACTCACCTTCGAAAGCGAAGGACACCCTACGAAGACCTTTACCAAGAACCTCGTCAAGTCTGAGTACACGACTCCGGCCGATATCCCCAGCCAAACGCGCGCCCTCTTCGTACCTATCGGCCAGGATGGTGTAGAGCGCGCGAATGCCTACGCCGATGAAGGCCTATTCTTTAAGCAAGGCGCCTACAACCAGACCAACGGCAAGTCACCCGAGGTCAATCGCAACTGGTGTTCCGGGGCGGAGACGCACGGCGGGAATGTCGCTGTGCAGTACGCCGACGGCAACTACGCAGAGGTCTGGTTCCGCAAGGGGAGTATCACTGTACCTGCGCAGGCCGTCTCGAACGAGGGCTACTTCACCAAGAACGACTAGCGTACAGCAAGTTTTGGCGAAAGCCGCCCCCAAACACTCTCAGTCTATCCCAACTCGCATGTCAAACGCCGCCAGCCTCGCGCTACTGTTCACCACAATCTTCTGCTGCGCCTGTGGCAACAAGAAGTCAAGCGCAGACACCGCCGAAGTCGACACGGCTTTGTACCCGAGCGATGTGCTCCCTGACATCGAACAGTGGCAAATCTTACTCGGGGACGGCACGAGCTCCAAAAACCTAGTCGATTTTTCCAACCCTCAATTCTTCTACGTCCAAAAGGAGGGCGACACCCCCTGGGTAGTTTACAAAACGCCCAACTCCGGGATCACCTCTCCCAACTCCAGCAACACCCGCTCCGAGCTCGGGCAAATTCGGCGGTGGACGCCCGAGGAAGGCGGTCGGCTTACCGGGACACTCAAAGTCCAGCACGTCTCGCTCAGCGGGGACGCACGCGTGGCGGCGTCCTACTCCGTGGTGGTCGGGCAGATCCACAGCGACGATGGGCACGAGAATGAACCGCTCAAAATCTTCTACAAGAAGTTCCCGGGACACGAGAAGGGCTCCGTCTTCTGGCACTACGAAATCAATACGGCCGGTGACGACAACGCCGGGCGGTGGGACTACTCCACGGCGGTTTGGGGGGACGACTTTTCGGTGGTCGGGCCGGCACCCGACGAGTACCCCGCTGAGCCAGCAGAAGGCATCGCGCTAGGGGAAGAATTCAGCTACTCCGTCGACGTCGTGGACGGCATCATGTCGCTCACCTTCGAGAGCAAGGGTCATCCCACGCAGACCTTCACGAAGAACCTCGTCGCCTCCGAGTACAGCACCCCCGCCGATCTCCCTGCCCAGACGCGCGCGCTTTTCGTGCCGATCGGACAGGACGGCGTCGAGCGCCCGGAGGCTTACGCCGGCGAGGCGGTCTTTTTTAAGCAAGGCGCCTACAACCAGACCAACGGCAAGGCTCGGAGCGTCAACCCTGTCTGGAGTGCCGGTGCTGAGATCCACGGTGGAGACATCGCCGCGCAGTATGCGGACGGCAACTACACAGAGGTCTGGTTTCGCGAGGGAAGCATTTCTAGATAGCCTACATTCTAACCATGAGCACTACCAATACCACTAAGCTCGCCGGCAAGCGCGTCCTCATCACTGCGGGCGCCCAGGGCATCGGCGAGTCCATCACGCGTCACTTCATCGAGGCTGGCGCCAGCGTCGCGATTCACTATTTCTCTAGCTCTGAGACGGCTGATGGCTTGACGGCTTTCGCCAAAACACAGGGCGTGGAGGCTGTCGCCGTGCAGGGTGACCTCACCGTGGAAGCGGACGCGGACGCCGTCGTAGAGCAATCTGTGGCTGCGCTCGGCGGACTTGACATCCTTGTCAACAATGCCGGCTCGCTGGTAGCCCGTAAGCTGCTCGGAGATCTCGAACCCGAGTTTTGGCACAAGGTGATGGACATCAACATGACCTCCATGGTGCTGGTGACCCGCGCTGCGGCGCCGCACCTCGCCAAACAACAAAACAGCAGCATCGTCAACCTGGCTTCGCTGGCGGGACGTAAGGGTGGACACGCCGGCTCGCTGGCGTACTCAACGAGCAAGGGGGCCATCCTCACGTTCACGCGGGCCCTATCGGGAGAGCTCGGTCCACAGGGCATCCGCGTCAATGCCGTGGCCCCGGGACTCATTCTCGGTACGTCCTTTCACGACATCCACACCACAGCCGAATCGGCCGCGAAGACAGTGGCGGGCATCCCGATAGCGCGCGCCGGTAACGCCGCCGACGTAGCGCGGGCAGTGGTCTATCTGGCCTCTGAGTACGACGGCTTCATCACCGGGGCTACCCTCGACATCAACGGCGGCGTGTACAACATGTAGCCGACCAATACAGGGGATAAACCCCGGACAACAACCGAACCTCAACCCAACCTCGATAACGCTCCCTTTCCCGCATGACTCCCTCTTTCTTTCAGCGACTTGCAGCCAAGGTGCTCGCCTTCGGTCCTGGCATCTTTGCCATCGGTTACACGATTGGGACGGGGTCGGTCACGTCGATGATTGTGGCGGGCTCGAGCTACGGAATGCAGCTGCTCTGGGTGCTGCTGCTGAGTTGTCTTTTTTCGGGAGTGCTCATGTTCGCGTACGGCAACTTCGCGCTGCTGTCCGGGGAGACGGCGCTCTACGCTTTTCGTAAGCACATCCGCGGCGGGAAGTGGCTGGCCATCGCCATTATCGCGGGCATCACTTTCGGGCAGTGGAACTCCCTAATGGGGATTTTGGGCATCTCGTCCAACATCATTTTCGAGATCCTGTCGCTGAATATCGAGGGATTGGAGCCGCACCGGTATTGGGTGGTTTTGGCGACAGCCGTACTCATCATCAGCGTCTTCTACGGCATCATGCTGGTAGGCAAGTACAGCTTCTTCGAGAAGCTCCTGGTCATCTTTGTGACGATCATGGGGTCGAGCTTTATGCTCTCGCTCTTCTTCGTGTACCCGATGCCTTCGGAGGTGATCGCGGGGCTGGTACCGCGTATCCCGCAGGTGGCCGGGGGAAAGATGATGGTCGCGGCATTCGTGGGCACGACGATGGCAGCGGCCACCTTTCTCTCGCGACCGCTCTTCGTGAAGGGAAAGGGCTGGACGGTAGCGAACTTGGGAGACCAGAAGCGCGACTCCATAATTGCCGCGACGCTGGTCTTCCTCATCAGCGCAGCCATCATGGCGGTGGCCTGCGGGGGACTCTACCACGAAGGGCAGGTCGTAACGCAAGTGTTGGACATGGCCAAGGCCCTGGAGCCGGTCGCGGGGGACTTCGCGGTGGCGATCTTCTTCTTTGGGACGCTGAGCGCGGGGCTGTCGTCCATTTTCCCGTGCCTGCTCATCGCGCCATTGCTGCTAGCCGACTATCAATCCGGGGAGCTCGACACGAGTTCGCGGCAGTTCCGGGTCGTGACCTTCGTAGCCTGCTGCGTGGCGCTCATCGTGCCGATTTTCGGATCGAACCCCATCCAGATGCAGATCCTCTCGCAAGTCTTCAATGTGTTCGTGTTGCCGGCGGCGATCGTGGGCATCATCCTTCTGACGCGCAACGTGGAGCTGATGCGGGGATACAGAACGGGTTGGGGCGTCAATGCAGGCCTGTACGCGGCGCTCTTTTTCTCATTGGTTATTTCTTGGAATGGCGCGGTAGCGCTGGGAGACTATTTCGGATGAGGCTGAGACATGAATCCTTTTGGCTTTATGAGATTGATTGGTTATTTGGTTGTTTGGTTACCCTCCGGACGGCACTTGCACTGGCTAAACAGGATATCGAGCAACCAACATAGCGACCGTACGGCCAGCCAATCAACCAATAAAACGATAGTCTAGCTAATCAAACAACCACCCCGCAACAGTACAGCCAACCAAATAACCAATTCACCAAACAACCAAACAACCAAACAACCAAAACAGCGACCGCACAGTCAACCAAACAACCAAACCCCTCCCTATGCCCCGCATCATCACTTTCGGAGAAATCATGCTCCGCCTCTCGCCTCCAGGCTTTTTACGCTTTTCACAGGCCAACTCCTTCGACGTGGTCTACGGCGGCGGCGAGTCGAACGTTGCCGTATCGCTGGCCAACTATGGTCTGGACTCGGCCTTTGTAAGTCGCCTACCGAAGAATGATCTCGGCGAATGTGCCTTGGCCGCCCTCCGTGCCCGCAACGTGGACACGCGCTACATCGACCGCGGTGGGGAGCGGTTGGGCATCTACTTTCTGGAGACCGGCGCCGTCGCGCGGGGCTCGAAGGTGGTCTACGACCGCGCCCATTCTGCCATTGCGGACTGCAAGCCCGGCATGATCGACTGGAGGGCGGTCTTTAACGGTGCACACGGGGAGGGCAAGGCCGACTGGTTTCACTGGACCGGTATCACGCCAGCCATTTCGCAGGGCGCCGCTGATGCCTGTCTCGAAGCGATCCAGGTGGCCAACGAGATGGGTATTCCCGTTTCGACAGACCTCAACTACCGTAAGAACCTCTGGCAGTACGGTAAGAAGCCGCAGGAGGTGATGCCGGCGCTGGTCGAGGGTTGTGACGTCATCCTCGGCAACGAGGAGGATGCCGAGAAGCACTTCGACCTACACCCAGAGGGCTTAGACGTGACCGTGGGCGGTGATCTCGAAGCCGAGCACTACCTACCGGTGATGAAAGCCCTCAAGGAGCGGTTCCCGCGCTGCTCGAAGGTGGTCACTACCCTACGCGGATCTATCTCGGCCTCGCACAACTCCTGGGCCGGTACGATGTGGGACGGCGAGCGCCAACTCAAGACGCGCACCTACCAGATCACCGACATCGTCGATCGTGTGGGTGGTGGCGATTCTTTCATGGGCGGCCTGATTTACGGGCTCCTTTCCTTCCCGAATGATGATCAACGCGCCCTCGACTTCGCGGTGGCCGCCTCTTGTCTCAAGCACACCATCTATGGCGATGCTAATCTCGTGACCGTTGATGAGGTCGAGAAGTTGATGGAAGGGGATGGGAGTGGGCGGGTGTCTCGTTGATGGGTTGTTTGGTTAGGAGGTTATTTGGTTGTTTGGTTTCGTGACGGCCTCGTACAGCTTTAGCGAATGGAAATGACGAAGGGGACTCGACTGATCGAGAGCGCACTTGAGGTTGCACGAGAGACATTGTCGGGGTCGCAAGAAGCGTCTGTTGTCGGCATACCAAGGGAGGACCGAGTGCCTTACGGCCGAGCCGATTCATCTGCGGGGATCGCGACCGAATTAAAATCTCGCACTTTCCAGCTAGCTGTACAGACTATCAATCTCCTGGATGAGGTATATGATTCGCCATGTATCCGAGTCACCCGCTATCAACTACTAAAGTCGGTGACGATTGTGGGAGCTAACTATCGCGCGGTTTGTCAGGCGCGGAGCAATCGAGAGTTCTTTGCTAAAATAAGTGTAGTGGTCGAAGAAGCAGACGAAACGATGCACTGGTTTGAATTACTTGAGGCAACAGACACTAAAATTGACAAAGACCAAGTCCGTACCCTCCTCGCGGAATCCACCCGCCTCACGAATTTCTTCTCTAAATCAAGATCGACTATCAAGGACAAACTTATGAAAGAGAAAAAGGCTGCCGCTAAAACAAAGCCTCCACGCGGTAGCTAGCCAAACAACCAAACAACCAAACAACCAAACATATGGCCTCTCACACAAGAATCCACGTCGCCCACCTCATGGCGTCCACGGGCCTCGTCCCGCTCTTCTACCACGACGACTTCGATACCGCGAAGAACATCGTAAGTGCCTGCTACTGGGGTGGCGCGCGCTTGCTCGAGTTCACCAATCGAGGCGATTTTGCCCACGAAGTATTTGGGGAGCTACGCAAGTTTTGCCGAAAGGCGTACCCTGAATTGGCGATGGGCGTAGGCTCTGTGACCGATGCGGGGACGGCTGGCCTGTACATGCAGTTGGGCTGTGATTTTGTGGTGACGCCGGTGCTGCGGGAGGACATCGCGGTGGTCTGCAATCGCCGCAAGGTGATGTGGAATCCGGGGTGTGCGACGCTAGCCGAGATCTGTCGGGCGGAGGAGTTGGGCGCGGAGGTCGTCAAGCTCTTCCCGGGGGATGTGTATGGACCGGGCTTCGTGAAGGGGGTTAAAGGTCCGCAGCCTTGGACGAGCATTATGCCGACGGGCGGGGTCTCGCCAGATCGGGAGAATCTGAAGGGCTGGTTCGACGCCGGTGTGGTGTGCGTGGGCATGGGTTCGCAGTTGATCTCGAAGGAGATTGTGGCCGAGGGGGATTGGACGGGGCTGGAGGAGAAGACGCGGGCGGTGATGGGGGTGATTAGGGAGTTGCGGGGGTAGGTGATTTTCGCTCGATGGGCTGAAGCCCATGCTCGGCTGCGCACAGGACCTTCGGCCCTGCCTGGGGCGTAGGCGCGCGAAGGGCCGAAGGTCCTGTTGCCACGCAGGGAGCTGGTCCTTTAGGGCCAGCTCCCAAAGCCCATTAAAATTCCAAAATTCTCCCCACCCCAGCGAAGGATCAATAAATCCGATGCCGTCTAACACCCCCATGCGCATAATCTCAACTCTCCTCGCCGCCCTGTTCACGGCCTCCACCCTCCCTGCCCAGACCTTTTACGCCCCCACCACCGTCCACAAGATCGAGATCGTATTTGCCGAAAGCAACTGGGACGCCCTGCTCGACGCCCAGAAGGCCGGCGCCGAGGACTACATCATGGCGCGTACCGTGACCATCGACGGGACGACCTACGACTCAGTTGGCGTGAAGTACAAGGGCAACAGCACCTACGACGCGCGGCAAACCAAGAATCCCTTCCACATCGAACTCGACACCTACAAGGACCAAAACCACCAGGGCTACAAGGACATCAAACTCAGCAACGCCGCCAAGGACCCGAGTTTCCTGCGCGAGGTGCTCAGCTACCAGATCGCGCGAAAATACATGGTGGCTCCGCAGAGCAATTACGCTAACGTGTACGTCAACGGTACGCTGATTGGGCTCTACAGCAACTCCGAGTCCATCGGGAAGACTTTCGTCAAAACCTATTTCGGCTCCAAGTCCAACACTTTCGTGAAGTGTAATCCGCCCGCGGGCGCCGGTCCGCAAACCACCGACCTGCCCAACCTCACCTACCTCGGCCGCGATAGCGTCGAGTACTACGACGCCTACGAGCTCAACAGCGACCACGGCTGGGGCGAACTCATCGACCTCTGCGATACGCTCAGCAACAACACTACCTCAGTAGAGCAGATCCTCGACGTGGATAGGGCCCTCTGGATGCTGGCCTTCGACAACGTCCTCGTCAACCTCGACAGCTACATCGGGGGCTTCGCGCAGAACTACTACCTCTACCGCGGGGACGATCGCCGCTTCCGGACCGTGGTCTGGGACCTCAACGAGAGCTTCGGGCGCTTCGCGATGACCGGATCGGGCAACCTCGCCAACACGGCCGCCGCCCAGCAGATGTCGCCGCTGCTCCACCTCACCGACGCCAAGTACCCACTCATCTCGAAGCTGCTCGCCGACCCGACCTACCGCCGGATGTACATCGCGCACTGCAAGACGATCCTCACCGAAAACTTCAGCAACGGCACCTACCAAACCACCGGCAAGACCCTCCAAACCCTGATCGACGCGAGCGTCCAGGCCGACCCCAACAAGTTCTACACCTACGCCAACTTCTTGGCCAACCTCAGCTCCGACGTCACGAGCGGCGGCGGACCCCGCGGCGAGACCACCTCCGGGATCGTCAACCTCATGGGCGGTCGCGCGACCTACCTGCTCAACCTCGCCGACTTCAAGGCCGCCGCCCCGACGATCTCCGACCTGCAAAACTCCGAGGCCCCGACGCTCGGCCAGTCGGTCTTTCTCACGAGCCAGGTCGCCGGCGCCACCGCCGTCACACTCGCCCACCGCACCACGCCGTACAGCGTTTTCTCGAAAGTGGCCATGCTCGACGACGGCGCCCATGGCGATGGAGCCGCGAACGACGGTGTCTACGGCGTCGCTTTCACGCCCACCTCCACCGCCACGGAGTACTACCTCTACGCCGAGAACGCTGCCGCCGGCCAGTTCGCCCCCGCCCGCGCCGCGCACGAGTTCTACACCTTGACGGCCGCCAGCGCAACCGCCAACAACGTGGTCATCAACGAATTTATGGCCTCCAACACGGCCACGCAGGCCGACCAGGACGGCGAGTTCGACGACTGGATCGAGCTGTTCAACGCCACCGCCACCGCCGTCGACCTCACCGGCTTCACCCTCACCGACGACGTCACCAAACTCACGAAGTGGTCTTTCCCCGCCGGCACCACCGTTGCGCCGGGCGGCTACCTCATCGTCTGGGCCGACGAGGACGACGACCAGACCGGCCTCCACGCCTCCTTCAAGCTCTCCGCCAACGGCGAGGCCATCTACCTCGTCAACGCCGCCGGCGCCATCGTCGATCAGATCGCCTTCAGCACTCAGACCACGGACATTAGCTATGGCCGCTTCCCCAACGGCACCGGCGCCTTCGGGGCCATGCAGCCCACCTTCGGTCGTACCAACGCGAACATCACGAGTACCAGCGAGGCGGCTTTCGCCAAAACCCGCTACACCATCTACCCGAATCCGGCCACTAGTCAAGCCTTCCTCCGCGTGGAAGGCGGCGAAACGCCCGCCGCGATCCGCCTCACCGATGCATACGGTCGCAATATCCAGCTGCTCGTCAACGGCGACGGCAGTCTGCTCTTGGACGCTATCCCGGCCGGGCTCTACGCTGTGCGTACGCTCGAGAATAGATTTGTTGGGCGGCTGGTGAAGCTCTAGCGGGCGCGTTCGACTCGCTCCGCGAGTGCGCCCCCCGACCACGTAAGCGGCGCTCGCAGCGTGAGATGGGGTAAAGGGGCCCCCTCTCTAAGCAATCAAATCCCTTACCGCACTACCGCCCTAAACGTCCGCGCGCCGTAGAGATGCCGCACCTGCTCAAACCACGTCCCGCTCCACGGCAACACCAGCGCCTCAGCAATACGCGTCGTCGGCACCACGCGGGACAGCCACGCTCACTGTGATGACATCGGCACTGATTCACCGCGACGGTTTTCATGATCGTCTCCGCCGGGCAGCCGGCGCTGGTCACGACGAGTGAGATGTCGTACGTGCCGGCCGAGGCGTAGACCTGGCGTGAGTCGCGCAGCATGTTGGTGGTGCCGCTCACCTAAGCGCTATCTAGAACTCCATACCACCTTCCCCTGCTTATCATACTGCTTGAGGACACCCTGATCCGTTAGGGTTACTTTCCCTCCGCTGCCATTTGGCCCGTACTTTTGCGTTCCCCACTTCCATCTGTCGTCCTTATCGTAAAGACAAAAATTACCATCGTCCTGGTGAACGAAGTAGGCTCCCCCAGCGCCAGCGGTCCAAACTTCGTTATTTGATGCGTCAACTATTGCCAAGGCCCCCTTTGCATTGATCTTAAGAAAGTGAAGTTTATTGCTGGAATACACTTTTGCATCAGCAAACACTTTCATTCCGGTAGGTATAGAGGCTTCTCCATTGGGTAATGTTGCAGATGAAGACCAGGCGGCAACACCGTTGTTTTTGTACTGGACAAGTTTACCATCGTTTTCGACGCGCACGGAACCTCTCGCCGCATCTGCCCCATACACCTGCGTCCCCCACTTCCACTTGTCCTTCGCGTCGTAAAGGCAAAAGTTGCCATCGCTTGCTTGATGAAGGAAATACTGCCCGCCCTGGCCAACGCTCCACACCTTAGTTCCATCCGCGCTAGACATTACCAACGATCC
Source organism: Lewinellaceae bacterium (assembly GCA_963837005.1). Classification (GTDB taxonomy): domain Bacteria; phylum Bacteroidota; class Bacteroidia; order Chitinophagales; family Saprospiraceae; genus CALDTK01. The sequence continues at coordinate 7,722 of CAWIMC010000012.1, read as the reverse complement.
GGCATCGTTGATTTGCAAGTAGTAGTCCTTGTTGGGGGAATAAACTTTAGTACCCTTCTGGATTTTCTGCCCTTGTTGCACTACTGAGCCATTACCGGACTGTGGGGATGACGGTCGGACGGTTCCCGAGTTAGGAGAATCGGACTTCACAACCTCGGTTCGAGTAACTGGCGACGGAGTGGAAGGTGCGGGCCTTTCCGGGGCTGGCGTTGAAGGCCTCGTCCCAGGATTTGATCCAGGGGACGTTGTACCACTTGTCGCTGGCGTAGGACTAGACCATACTTCCGTTCTGCATGGATCGTACTGCATCAACCTGCCGTCGTTGCTCACTTCGATACTTCCAGGGACGCTGAGCCCAATGTCATGTATCCACTTATCATTCTTGTCGAACAACGCTAATCTTCCGGCTCTTCCCTTACGTAAGTAGTCGCCGCCTCCTTTCGGCGTGGTCCAGAGTTCATTACCCTGTGCATCGCCTACCACGAAGTACCCAGCATTATTAATACTAGCGTAAAACTTCCGGTTAGCAGAGTAGAGCTTGTCCGACTTGTAGATCTTACCTTGGTCAGCAATACTTTCTCCACCGCCATTGGGCTGCACGACTTTCGGCGGAGCTTGAGGCTTGTTTTCTAGATTTGACAGATTAGCCCAGATAGCCGTGTGGTACCACTTCCCATCACTGCCCTTCGCTACGCCAAAGCCTACAGCGTTCACAGTTTGCCCATCCAGGTTCCAGGTAGGCTTATAGTGCGTCTCGGATTTCATCCACTCGGTTGGGTGTTCAGACAATGGGCCTTCGGAACACGCTTCTGCCGCCATAACGCTCACGTGTTTCTTGACTCTGTCCCCGAACGAACCATAGTTACGGTTCTCGTGCGTGACATCTTTGATAGAAGCTTGGTAAACCGCTTGTTCTTGTGCCATTTCATTGAGCACTTTGCTCAGTACGAGTGGCGTCAAGTCGGCGGGAAGTCGCAGCGCCGTCTTGTTTCCAGCGGCCTTTCTGTAGTTGGGGTTTAGCCGCCCCTCGTTGTTGATCTGGAGCATCGATTCTCGAACCGCGGTCAACTGGTCGCTACTTAGTGAAGCTTCGTTATCGAGCCTGTACAAAGCGCACATGGGCGCTGTGTTATGGAGGCTTTGGGCGGTTGCCGTAGGGGTTTGCGCTATGCTTACGAGCGAAGCGACGAGCAACAAAGTTTTATGTAGTTTTTTCACGAGAATCATAGTTGGTTTTTGGTAGATGAAAGGCTGCTTAGCGTCATGGCTAGCAGAGTATAGATTTCTTAGTTGAGTTCTGGTCGAAGGTTACCGCACCACCGCCCGTAGCGTGCGGGCTCCGTACAAGTGCCGCACCCGCACGAACCACGTCCCGGCCCCCGGCAGATCAATTGTCTCCGCCACGCGCGTCGTCGGAGCCACGCGGTAGGTTTTGGCGACAGCCCCGCTCACTCTCACGACGTCGATGTACACCTCGCTTACGTCTGGGAGCGTCGCAAGTACGGTCACCTCGCCAGCGCCTAAAGTCGGGTACAGCTCGGCGGCGACCCAGTTGCCGGGCGTGAGTTCGAGGCCGGCCCCGAGGAAGTTGAGGTTCGAGAGCGTAAACTGCGAGAAGGTCATCGTGCGGTGGCCGAAGTGCCCGCGGGCCCATTTGTAGTGGGGGCTTACGCCAAAACGCACAAAGCGATCACGCTGGTTGCGGATGCCCTCGCCAACGCGGTCCCCGAAGGCATTTCCGAGTTCGCGAAAGTTTGGGTAGGAGGACTCGGTGTTCTTGGCCGTGACCAGGAGCGACAGCGGGAGGTTGAGTTTATATATCCGCGCGTTGACGTTGACGCCGAGCGAGTAGAAGAAGGGGTCCTGCCGGGGCGCGATGCCACTGGCGGAGTAGGAGCGCAGGTCGAGTGCGATGCCGCCACTGAGCGTGAGCGGGTCGCCGAAGTCGGCGAAACCGCGGTACAGTTCCGTGAAGCGCTGCTTGAAGAAGCCCTTCTCGGCGACGGCTTCGAGGTCTTCGAAATCAGATAGCTGCGCATGGCTTAGCGTCGGCCAGCACAACGCAGCGAAGAAGATGAGTAGTAAAGCTCTATGCATAAAGGCGCGCTTGGAGTCCGCCCATAGAAAAACTTCAGCGACCGCCGCGAGCAACCGCTCGGACGCCCGGCGCGGGGGTAGCAGCTACCGGGGTTGGCTGTAATTTCCGACTTGGGACTTGCGCAATCCTACGCACATTGACGTGCTGAGTCGCTATGTGGGAGTAGCGGTAGCGCAGTTTTGTTCTGAACGACCGATTTTTGTTCTGAACGACGGTGGTCATGCAAGTGCACGACATAAAACCGACTGAAGCAAGTAAACTTGTGCTCACAAATATGGAATTTCGGAACCCTTTAAGTTATCCACTAAATACCATAAGGTTGGTAGTTCAGCACACAGATCGGTCGTTCAGAACATAGATTTGACCATTGGGATCGAGGCCTTTTAGTTTACCCCTGTCGCCCGCCATGGTATAAGCGCGGCCCACCTTTCGGGAAGACCGCGATCTGGAACTCGACTGATGAGACCTAAAAATTACCGCGTGACCGCTCGTGAGTCGTTCGGCATTGTAAGAAGTCCCGCCCATGCTCCACCGCCCCACTCTGACTAGTCGGCACTGGCTCGGGTGTGCGTGTGCGGTACTACTCGCGGTACACGACGTTACTCCTACCTCGGCGCAGAGTTCGGACCCATCGAGCTCGATCGTGACGCAACAGCCGCAAGGATTAGGCTTCCTCATCACTGATACGCCTCTACCCTGCGGCGCAGAGGGAGCTTGGCGCGACGCGTACGAGGCGTTTCGCCTCTCGCGTGTGGCCGAGGCGGCGCAGCTCCTCGATTCGCTCGCGCTCGCGCTTCCGCTTTGCGCGCCTAGGCTCCCGGCTACAGCGCTAGCGCGCGTGTGGTACGCGCGAGCGATGATCTACGTGAGGCTAGGAGACCACCCGGAGGCGACGCACCTCCTCCTCAAGATCATCGCGGAGGTTCCGGAGAGCGCCTTCCCACGGCTCCTTGCCGAGGCGCACCTCGCGAGAGAACTCGTTCACGAGTTTCTCGGCGCGGGTCCCGAAGCGGATGAAGCCCTGCGGGAGAGCAGGCGGATTATCGTTTCCTACGACCTCGAGGCCACGTGGGCGACGTACTACGTGCGCGCATCCTCCTACCACCGCGGCCACGGCTCCGCACTTACCGCTCGCGCCTACGCCGATAGCGCCCTGGTGTATGCGCGCAGGGCGGGAAGGCGCATCGAGGAAGCCGACGCCCTCTTTCTCGGGATCGCATTGGATAGCTCGAGTACTCCGGCGCAGGAGGTCGCGACCTTGCGAGCGGTCGCTCGATTGTATAACGAAATTGGCTTCTTCACGAACGCTACTTACATGTACGCGAACATAGCGGACGTACTCACGGAGGCGGGGCAGCACCGCGCGGCTCTCGCCGTACTGGACACCGTTGTCGATGCCGCTAACGAGGGAGTCCGGGGTGGTTTCAGTTACGACGAACTGTACGCCGGTACGTATCGCACGCGCTCGGAGAACTACCGCGCCCTCGGCGAGCACGACTCGGCCTACGCCAACTTAGCGCGCGCCAACCGCGCCGAACTAGAATACGCCTACGGCCTCCGCGCGGCCGAGGTCTTGCGCCTCGAGCGGGCCGTCGAGCGGGAGCAGGCCGCCGCGACGCTTACGACCAAGGAGGCGGAGGTCGCTGCAGAGCGCCGCCGTGGCCGCATTATAGCGTGGGCGGCGGCAGTGCTCGGGGGCTCGGCGTCGTGCTCACGGCCTTGGCCATCCGCCTGTACCAGGTCCAGCGGCGCGTCCGCCGGGAGGTGGCTCACCAGAGCGTACTCCACAGTGAGCTGCAGCACCGGGTCAAGAATAACCTCCAGATCCTCATCACTTTGCTCGAACTGCAGAGCGAGAGCTCGATCGAGCCCGCGGCCGTCGAGGTGCTAAAGTCGATGTCGCTACGGGTCCACAACCTCGCTACGATCCACCACCTCTTACGGGCCGACCAACTCGACCACAGTGGCATCAGCCTACGGGCATGTTTGCGGGCGCTGGCCAACTCCTTCGAAGGTACCGGATACGACGCCTACGGTGTAGACATCCGACTCGACGCCGAGGAGATGTGCATAGGGCCTAATCTCCTTACGGCAATCGGTATGGTGACCAACGAACTCCTCACCAATACCGCTAAACATGCTCGCCGGCCGGGGGGGCGAACCGAGGTCCACTTGACCGCCGGGCGTTTGGGCGACGACGACCTCGTTCTCCGGTATCGTGACAATGGTCCCGCCCCGACGGACCTGTTCGGTGGCAACCCGGAGGATACCTCGACCCTCGGGACCTACCTCATCCACACCATGGTGGACCAGGTAGGCGGGCAGCTAGCGCAAGCCGGGACCGCCACAGGGCTCGACCTCACGATCCGCATCCCGGTGACGCGTGAAGGAAATCTCTACTTAGCGCGCCGCAACCGCGGCCGCTCTCAACTTTCCCTCACGTGAATCCCGACACCCCGACCACCCCCCGCGTCCGCGTCCTCATCCTCGAGGACGAACTCCTCATCCGCGACCGCATCAAGCACTACCTCGTGAGTGCGGACGTGGACCGCTACGTTTTCGAATTCACGCCCGCGGCCCAAACCGTGGGAGCGGCTAAGGCGATCGTCGAGGCCGGCGAGGTGGACCTCGCCCTGCTCGACATCCAACTCGAATCCGGACCGGAGACCGGGATTGTCTTCGCTGCCTGGCTCCGGGCCACGCGACCGCACGTGCCTTTAATCTACGTCACGTCCTACTTCGACGACGCTTACTTCGACGATGCCAGCGTCACTAATCCTAACGGCTACCTCACGAAGCCGATCCAGCGCCGGACCCTGGTGGCGACCGTGTTCATGGCCCTCGCGCAGCGGGAGCTCCCGGCCCCGACGCTGACGCTCGTACCGCTCTCACCCGGGGCGCAGCAGTTGATGGTCCCCGTCGACGAGATCTACTTCCTCGTGTCCGACCACGTATACGTTACGATTTACGGGGCCACCGCAGACCAGTCCATCGTGACGACGCGCGCGAGCCTTACGCAGCTCCTTAATCAGCTTCCGGCGGAGCGGTTCGCGCGGACGCACCGCAGTTACGGGGTCAATTTGGATAAGGTGACGCGGTGGAGTTCAACGGAGGTCTTCGTGGGTCCACACGCCGTACCCGTTAGTCGTATCCGCCGCGAGCGAGTCTTCGGACTGTTGAAGGACAGGGGTTAGGCGTTCGCGTGACGAGGTTGCTCACGCCCGTCAGTCTACAGTAGCGGCTTCGAGCAGCGAGGAGGCGTTGAGGGTTTTGGCGAAAGCCGAAGTGCGAGACCGGGGAAGTAATCCGCCGCAACAATCCCGATCGAGTCTTCACTTTCCTGTCGGAGGGTTCTGTGGGAGTCCACGACGGAGCGCAAACCCCACCGCGAATCCGAATGCCCGCGAACTCGGCGACGGTTCGCGCGAGCACATCGTCGGCCAGAATACTCTCCCCTTCCTTCGGCGACCGTTCAGAACAAATACCTGCCATTCAGAACACGAGCGCCCTTGGCGTCGTGAGAAAGACTATGTTTGGCTCAGATCGTGCTACTGCGGTATTCTTATTCGTAGTCAATAGCGCCAATTTGAGCGGATATTTTAAGCATGTTACTACCGCACACAGTCAAGTTTTTGACTTGGCTCAGGCCACGTCCTTTGATATGACTGCGCACTCGATGTCAAGCCCATTACTACTCACCTGAACATACTACAATATGAACCTAAAGTACTCCCTCGCTCGCGTCTCCGGACTTGCGTTCTCGCTCGCGGCGACATTCACGACCACCACCCTAACGCTCCTGGCGCAGGCGCCAACGGTAGAGTTGGTGGCGAATACAGACTTCCTCCCAACTAATCTCTATATTGATGGCGACTCGATTTTTGTGGTCATCGAAAATGGAAATGGGACATTCGATGCTAATGACGGCGTTGATGCAGGCTCCCTCGCAGATCCTCTCCCTCTCTCGCTTGAGCGTCAAATCTCTGTAAGCAAGGCTAATAACGCCATTATCACCGGCCTAATAGGCGTGGGTGACTTCTTAATACTCGGCAGTACAGATGGTAGCATTGACGATACCGGGCTTCGGAATGTGGCGGTGAGACGCGGAACTAGTAAATTCGTACCAGCGTTCACCAATCTGTCGGGAGTGCCAGAAGATTTTGGCTTTACTGTAGCGTCCGTAGATGATTCCGGGGTTACGGATACGGTGTATCTCGGATTCGGAAGCGACAGCAAAAGTGTTGGGGGGCTTTATCGCTTCCCTGTCGACGGTAGCCTCCCGTATGCGCTCGAACGGGTCGGACCGGTGGACATGGGGAACGTAACCGGACTAGCGGTTGACCCCTACTCGAGGAAGCTCTACTACGCTCAGGATGATGAAGGCTCACAAATTCTAGCACTAGATCTCGACGCGGCAGCGGTCGCGCCCGAGGTCATTGCCACCAGCCCCGATGCCAACGCAGGCTTAGCAGCCAGCGGTGGCTTTCTCTACGCCTGTGAGACTGACCTTACGGGGGAATTAGTTGACGGTAGTATCGTCCGCTACAATCTCGGTGCCAGCCCCGTTACTTCCGAGGTCTACGTCGACGGCCTGGACCTCCCCATCGGGATCACCTCCGACGGCACGTACTTCTACTTCGCCGAATTCCTTGACTTCACCGTGAGCCGAGTCCTCATTAGCAATCCGACCCTCGGAGATGACTGCGCCGACGCCATCGACGCCGAGCGCCTCTTCGCCGGGGCTAACGGAGCGCGTGCGCGCTCCTCAGCCTACGACCTGCGTCTCAATTCTGCGACCGACGGGGAGATTGGCGCGTCGTGCGCCGGTGGGACTGCGGACTTGTCCCAGTACTTCACCTTCACCGGCGACGGTGAAGCTTACAGCATCCGGACCGTGTCCTGCGCCACAGAAGACGATGATGTGCCGGTCAACCTCGAACTGGCGATCTACACAGGCACTTGCGATGCGCTCGTAGAGGTAGCCTGCAACGATGACGAGAGCTCCCTCGGTGCGCTCTTCCTTCCGCTCATCGACCGTTTCGAAACCGAGGCCGACACCCGGTACACCGTCCAGGTAGATGCGCCCAACACCACCGTGGCCGGCATCTACTGCCTGGAAGTGGTACAGCTCGAAGCCTCATCGGCTACCGAGGCCGCCGCGTACGGTTGGGCCATCGGTCCCAACCCCACAGACGGGCGCCTCGCCCTCACCACCGGCGACACGCCGATATCTCGCGCGGTCGTAACCGATCTCGCCGGTAGGCACCTCATGGACATCGCTCGGCCCAGCGGAAGTCTGGACATCTCGGCGCTCGCGCCTGGGGTGTACGCCGTGACGCTCCACGGTACCGGCGGCCAAACGGCTACCGTTCGGATCGTGCGGCAACAGCGCTAGATGAACGTTATCAGCACCGGTCAGCTACGAGGTGAACAAGGCATCAACGGAGCTAGCTACGTTGGCGCACTTGGACAGGCCGGTGTTGCGGAGCGACTTGCTGGCCAGGGCGATTTGGTCTGAGGTGGTGGTGCAGTCGGCGTCGACGTACTTGGCTAGACCGGAGGGGCCACCGCAGGCTACGTTCGACAACAACACGAGACAGACCGTCGAGAACGGCAAGCAAACC
>CAWIMC010000011.1:0-21358 GCA_963837005.1 Lewinellaceae bacterium | reverse complement strand
GTTCTCTTCGGTGGTGGCGTCAGGATCGTCCACAGGGTAGAAGCGTATAGTCGCCGCGTGGAGTTCTACACCTTCGGAAGTTCAGCTGCGCTCATCGCAGAGATGGAGGCAACTGGGTTTTTCGCAACGCCGCCGCCGCTACCGGGGGCAAGGTCCGCGGCGGCCGTCGACCGTTCCGAAACGTCCATTCTCCCCTTCAGGTGGCCCTTCGTCGTACTAGCTGTGGGCGGGTGGAATGCCGCATTGGCCCCCGTTATGTACCAATGGTTCACGGAGCCTTTAGGAGACCTCGCGCAGGAGGAGACTTTCGCCATCTGGGCGCAGGGTCGCTACGCAGTGCTGTTTGCTATCTAGGAATGTGTCTCGGGGTGCTCTTCGTTGGACCGTTTCGTGACTGGGCTTTGCCCGAGGGGTGGACGCGAAATGATATTCTCGCTCCACTAATTTTCGTCTTATCCATACTATTAATATTCTAATAGCGATGTCGGCGGGGTAAGTTTAATGTTACTGACTCCGTGAGTGCATGTAGTCTGTAACCACCCCATCACATAATATACCGTTCTCGCGGAGCACATTTACCTAACCAGTGCTTGGCGAAATGACGATAACCGATGAGCAAGGGCGAGATGGCGATTCTTCTGCCCGTCGACCAGCCATAAATGGAAATTCCCTGAAACCGGATTGAGGCGCCCGCTCGCTACTTCCCGAAAGTCGAACGTATGGCGTAGAAAAGCACCGAGGGATAAAGCTCGGTAGGCCTCACCCACCCCCGCCGACGCGCGATGCCCCGGACGGGCCAGCTGGCATTCAGTACGGCAAACGCCGCCAGGGTCGGCGCGAGGCCATCGAGAAGTTCGGGCCAAGAGGATTCCAGATAGTCGACCACCATCGCGAAGGTAAGGTCTGTACGCGGGCGCGTTTGGCTCGCTCCGCGAGTGCGCCTGCTCTAAGTAGACGAATCACACACCCAATAGGCCGGGGCGCCGCGCACAGAGTGCGTCGAACCTCGCGCCTGACTAACGCTCCTGGCTTTCGGCTGCAGAGGACGGTTGCAGGGCGCCGGTTCGACTCGCTCTGCGAGCAAGCGCCCCCGGCACTACGCGCTACCGTAGGCCGGGGCGCCGCGCACAGAGTGCGTCGAACCTGGCGCCTGACTAACGCTCCTGGCTTCCGGCTGTAAAGGACGGTTGCAGGGCGCCGATTCGACTCGCTCCGCGAGCAAGCGCCCCGGCACTACGCGCTACGTAGGTCGGGGCGCCCACACAAAGTGCGTCGAACCTGGCGCCTGACTAACGCTCCTGGCTGCCGGCTGTAAAGGCGGTTCACGGGGCGCCGATTCGACTGGCTCCGCGAGCAAGCGCCCCCGGCACTACGCGCGGCGTAGGTCGGGGCGCGCGCGCAAAGTGCATCGAACCTGGCGCCTGACTAACGCTCCTGGCTTTCGGCTGTAAAGGACGGTTACAGGGCGCTGGTTCGACTCGCTCCGCGAGGAAGCGCCCCCGGCACTACGCGCTACGTAGGCCGGGGCGCCGCGCACAGAGTGCGTCGAACCTGGCGCCTGACTAACGCTCCTGGCTTTCGGCTGTAAAAGACGGTTACAGGGCGCTGGATCGACTCGCTCCGCGAGGAAGCGCCCCCGGCACTACGCGCTACGTAGGCCGGGGCGCCGCGCACAGAGTGCGTCGAACCTGGCGCCTGACTAACGCTCCTGGCTTCCGGCTGTAAAAGACGGTTGCAGGGCGCCGGTTCGACTGGCTCCGCGAGCAAGCGCCCCCGGCACTACGCGCTACATAGGCCGGGGCGCCGCGCGCGGAGTCGTCGAACCTGGCGCCTCACTCAACCAACACCATCTCCATCACGGCCCCACCCATCGCCGGCACCACGGCGCGCGACTTCAACAGCCGGTGCGCACCGCCCTGCTCGACGTAGTACACCGTCTCACCGGCCGAGCCGTCCGCAGGCTTGACCTCGACGCGGAAGGCTTGCGTTTTGCCGGAAGGCGTCTCGACTTCTTCCATCCCCGTCACCGTGAGGCGCTTGAGCTCAGGCTGCATCGTCTGGCCGCCGAGGCCGCGCAGGATGGTGGTGTAGCCCTCGGCGAGTGGGAGCGTCGTAATCATCGCAGGCTCGGCGGCGCCGTCCGCGAAGAGCGGTCCGTCGAGCGTCACGTTGACGGGCTGGGTGTTCGGGCCCATCTCCATGCCGCCCTTGATGGTCGCGTCGGTGTAGTCGAGCTCGATCTTGACGGGACCCTGCGTGGCGGTCCGATGTTTTGGCGAAAGCTGCGCGCCCACCAGTGTCACCTCGTCGGTCGCGTCGCCCATCGGGCTCGACATGACTTGCTTGACGATGTAGCCTTCGTCGGTTTTGGTGATGGTCTGCACAACCTTCATGGCCATCTCGTTGGCGCCCATCTTAACGGTGATGTCGTACTTGGTCTCGCCGGGCGTGAGCGTGCGCACGGGGGTCGGGCGTGGCATCCTGGCCTCGGCTTCTGAGGGGGCTTGCGCCAAAACAACCGTCGCGGGATCGACTGTGATCTCGGCGAGGCGCGTGGCGACGGCCTCTGGCATGTCGGCCTGATAGCGACCGCCGAGGTCCTTGGCGAAGAAGGCTTCCGAGGCGGCGATCATGGCCATGTTGTTCTCCGGGCGGCGGAACCCGTGGCCCTCATCCGGAGCGACGATGTATTCGACCGACCTGCCGAGATCGCGCATGGCGACCACGATCTGGTCGGCTTCGGCCTGCTTGACGCGCGGGTCGTTGGCACCCTGGACGACGAGCAGCGGCGCGGTAATCTATCGGCGGAATTGAGCGGGCTACGCTCGTGCGGCCAAGCCTTGCCTTCCTCGGTCTCTGGGTCGGCCATGCGGACGAACATCTGCTTCTTGAAGCTCGCCCAGTAGGCGGGGATCGAGTTAAGCAGCGTGATCAGGTTGCTCGGGCCGACGATGTCGACGCCTGCGGCGTAGACATCCGGCGTAAAGGCCAGTCCGGCCAGCGTGGCGTAACCGCCGTAGCTGCCGCCCATGATGCCGATGCGCTCCTTATCGGCGATGCCTTCTTCGATGAGGTAGTTGACGCCCTCGGTGATGTCGTCCTGCATGGCCTTGCCCCAGGCGCCGTTGCCGGCGTTGAGGAAGCTTTTGCCAAAACCTGTCGAGGCGCGGAAGTTCGGCTGGAGGACAGCGTACCCGCGGTTGGCCCAGAACTGTGCGTACGGATTGTAACCCCAGCTGTCGCGACCCCAGGGGCCACCGTGGATGAACATGACCACCGGCAGGTTCTTCGCCTCAACGCCTTTCGGCAAGGTGAGGTAGGCCGGGATCTCGAGGCCGTCGGTGCTTTTGTAGCGCACCGGCGTCATCTCGGATAGCTCGGCGTCGGCGAGTTCGGGGCGCGTGGTGTAAAGTTTGGTGAGTTTGCGGGGCGTGCGATCGAAGACGTAGACCGTGCCCGGGTCCGTGTCGGAGTTGGCCACGACGAGCATGCGCTTTTCGTCGGCGGTGGCAGAAGTGTAGTTAATCTCTGATTTGGGCAGTTGCGACTGGAGCCACTCGTAGTCGGCCTTCCACTCGGCGTCCTTCCAGTAGATGCGGGGCTTATCGCCGACGTAGACGGTGCCGACGAGCTTGTTGGTTTTGTCGGACGTGATGACGCCGCCGAAGTCGACCTCCTGCTCAGGGTCGGACTCGACCAGGGTGGTCTTGCCGGTGGCGGGGTCGAGCCACATGAGCTCGGTCTTGTCGACGTTACCCCTGTTGCTGACGAGGTAAACCTTCTTGTCGTCGGCGCCGAAGGCGGAGGTGTAGCAGCTTTCGTCGACGGAGCAGTCGTAGATCTTGGTGAGCTTCTGGTCGGCACCGACGCGGTAGATCTCGGTGCCGCCGGCGTCGTTGGATTTGGTGGCGAGGCGCAAGCGGCCGGCGTGGTCGAAGTCGTAGCCGGCCACCTGGTCCTTGTTTTCGTAGAGCAGGGTCTTCTCGCCGGTCGCGATGTCGAGGGCGTAGAGGTCGTGGAAGGCCGGGTCGCGGTCGTTGAGGCCGACGTAGAGCGTCCCGGGTTTGCTGCGGGGCACGCTCGTGATCTGGGCGCGGACGCCTTCCCCCGAGGTCAGGGCGCGGGCGGGCGGGGTTTTGGCGGAAGCCCCCTCCTTGGCCACGGGCATTGCCTTTGGATCGACGGCATAGACGTGGTAGTTCTCGTCGCCCTTAGCGTCTTGCACGTAGAGCACGTACTTCGAATCGTGCGTCCAGAAGTAACCAGGCACGGGGCGCTGGTCGGCGGTGAGGGGTTTGGCGGCCTCGAAGGGCTCGTCGACGCCCTTGATCCAGACGTTGCGGGTGTCGTCGAGGGGCTTCATGAAGGTGACGAACTTCCCATCGGGCGAGAGTTGCGCCCCGGAGATCTCGGGGTCGCCGAAGAAGGCCTCGCGGTCGATGAGGTCGGGGAGGGTGCCGACGTAGGCGACGGTGGCGGGGCGGACGTCGAGGGTGGGGGTTTGGGCGTGGGCCATGGTCGCGAAGGTGGCGACGAGCGCGGTGGCGAGGGTGAGCCTAGGGGAGGGCATGTGAGGGTGGTTTTGGTGAGCGAGTGGAAATGTAGTTGTGGGGAGGTTGACCCCTAAGCGAATTATCGACGAAGGGTCAGATTTCGGGGATTGGTTAGCTTCAATCGGCGTGGCAGTAGGAAATGGCGGCTCTGGGTAGAGACCTAACATCTTGTACAGGAAAGCTGTACATTTACACCATGAAGACCACCGTCAGCTATTCCGAGGCCCGTGCACGCCTGGCCGAACTCTGGGATGAGGCAGCGGACACGCGTGAGCCAATCGTGTTGCGACGCAGAGGCAAGGAGGACATGGCCTTAATTGCCGCGGATGAGTTGGCGGGGATGCTGAGACGATGCACCTGCTGCGCTCGCCAAATAACGCTAGGCGGCTACTGGCGTCTTTAGAGCGAGCCCGGGCGGGCGAGACCGAGGTACTTACGATGGACGAACTCAGAGCTCGGGTTGGTCTGTCTGAGACAGGTACCGCCGGCGATGAATAGGCGCGCTGAGTTCGAAACTGACTTCTTGCGAGACTTAACTTACTGGACAGACGAAGACCGCAAGACGGCACTGAAAGTGCTGAAGTTGGTCGAGGCTTGTTTGCGTGATCCCTTTGCAGACATCGGCAAGCCGGAGCCGCTCAAGTACCTAGGACCGGGGACTTGGTCGCGACGAATCACGCAGGAGCACCGCATGGTTTATCTAGTCGAAGAAGAGCGGATCGTATTTGTACAGGCGAGGTTGCACTACTGACCCGTCCAGTGTTTTGCCGAAAGGCCCTCACTCCATCACCACCACGTCCACCCGCCTTACATTATCGATCATCGCTAAGATCACCCCCTTCAGATCAATTTCATACGAGCACGGCGCGTCCTTAACCGGCTGCGGGCAGTAGCTCTGGATCATCTCCCGCTCGATGCGCTTGCGGTAGAGCCAGACGTCGTCGAGGCCGTAGAAGTCCAGGAAGACCGCCACGCGACGCTTTTCGCGTAGCAAATCCATGCGTTTGAAGGAGGCAAACGTGAAGTGGATCGACTCATAGCCGTACCCGTACCCATAGCCGCCTGAGTGGTCGAACTCGTAGGCCGAGTTCGAGACCGCCCGCCGGATGAAGCCCTGGTGCGTGGCCTCCATATCGACCGTCCCGTAGGCCATCGTGACGCGGACGTTCGGCGCGCGTACGCCGCCGAGGGCGGTGAAGAGGTCCTGGGCGCGGAGGAGCGCCGGGGTGAGGACTAGCGCAATCAGACCAACGCAGAGGTAGAGGTGCTTCATCATGCCCGTCAATGTCGGCCGGGGCTTCTAGACTTCGCCAACTTTAACGCAACGCTAAGATTGCGCCGCGCCGTAGCTTTCCGCCATGCGCTACCCCATCCTCGCTCTTCTCACGCTACTTATAGTTTTGGCGACAGCCGCCACCGCCCTCGCCCAGGACACGTACCTGCACTGCGGGCGCCTGCTCGACGCGATGTCGACTTCCGTCAAAACAGAACAAACCGTCATCGCTTGTCACTTGCCCTCATCAACTAAGCTTGTATCGAGTGGCAGAAACTGAGCAACAATATTTCGCAAAAAAGCACTAAATTCGGTCGTGTAACGCTCCACGAATAGCACCTCGACTTCGCGCTTCAGGGCCGATCGCGAATAATTTTGGTCTTCGAAGAAGACTTGCAACTGGACAACCTCCGCCTGAATCGCCTCCCATACCTGGCTACGCAAGTAAGGCAGTTGAGCTTGAGCGGAGTTGAGATTAAAGACGCGGATCGTTTCGAGCGCTCTTCTTTCATCTATTTGATTTAGCTCGAAGTGGGGAAAGATACTACCCGCCGTGTTGAAGGCGAAATAAACCGCCGAATCATCGACATCGGGCTTAATGAGATCAGCCTTGTGGTAGCTGTTTCGTCCGACCTGATTGTCCTTGTGGCGCCCGCAACTCATTGCCTCGCAGCAAGACCAGAACAGATTACTCCACTCGAAAGTCATCGCTGGGTGAACCCCTTTTTGGATGAAGTGCTCGATATGTCTGTGCCCACAGCTGTCCTAAACGATTGATTTTGGCATAGCTCCGCCTTGACTATCAGTTGATTAGCCTCTGATTTTGCGCTTTATCAAAAGTAACCCTACCCACTCAGTAATGAGAGTTGCCCGGATTGGTTGTTCGTCGACTTTATCACCGGCTCATCTATCCATGTCCACAGGTCGATCTTTACGAAAAGATTGAGCCGCAGGAACCCTACCAGGTTCGACAAGTGCCACCGGTGCTTCGCGCGGGCCTTGAGGTAGCGGATCAGTAAGATCGCGATCATCGCCGTCCATACCTGGCCGACCAACACAGCATTCTCGCTAGTCCCGAGGAAGGTCTTGATCTTCAGGGTTTGCTTGATGGTCTTGAAGAACGTCTCCACGTCCCAGCGTGCGCGGTACAACTCCGAGATCGTCGCAGCTGTCCAAGACCGGTTGTTGGTCACGAGCGTGAGCCACTGTGCGTTGGCCTCGTCGTAGACGCGCACCAGTCGCAGGGTTTTCGGGTACTTCCGCGAGGCCGTCACCCCCGTGAGCGTTACGTCGCAGTCGAATTCGTCGCCCTCGAGCTTGTTGCCATAGTACTCGGCGATGATGTCGTACTGGACGTTTGACTTGAGGCGCGTCACGAAGAACACCTTCGAGCTGTCCAACTCCCGAGCCACGCGAAGTCGAGGTAGGCGCGGTCGCACACGATCACCGACCCGGGGGGCGCGACGAAGTCGTCGACCCCCTTGGAGTCGTGCTTACGGGCCTCGCTGAGGTTGATGAACACCGGGAGGCTCGTGTCGTAATCGAGGACGGTGTGGCAGCTTGATGCCGCCCTTGCGCTTTCGGAAGTGCGCCCAGTCGAACACCGAGAGCGCCAGCGGGATCACCGTCGAGTCGATCAGGAAGATCTTACGCTTCAGGCGCGCGGCGTAGAGGCGGCGCTTGTGGAGCGAGGGCTCGAGGTCCTCGAGCAGTCTTGAATAGATGTCGCGGAACACCTCCCACGAGCGGTGCTGGTTCTGGTAGGCGAGCGTCGACTTGGACGGCGCCCGCTCGCAGCCGAGGTGAGAGAGGTTGCCCGTCGCCGAGGCCATGCCCCCGGCGCACATCCCGCAAAGAGGTAAGCTTGCCGAGGTGGCACAGGAGCATGGAGACCAGGTGGGTCCAGGTGTCGAAGCCCTTGGCGTGCTTGTCGCTGCGGTGTTCGGCGACGGCGGTTGCGGCGAGGGAGCGCGGGATGAGCCGCAGGACTTGGCTCAGGAGTGTTACGTTTGTAGCGGGCACGGCATAAACTGTTTTGGTGCACCCTAAGGATAGGGCAAATCAGGCCGTGCCCACCTTTCGCCTTATCCACAGACGTTTAGGACAGATGTGGTCTGTGCCTATCCTTAAAGATGGCTCGCTCGCAGTAGGCACACGTACCGGACTGCATCTGCTTTAGCTTCTCGCGGACTTCACGCTTACAGATACCGTGCAGTTTACGTCCCTTGGCTCCGGGCGGCTTCTTGTCCCAGGTATCCGGCGGGTTAACGTAACCTTCTAGACAGATAGGCGCACTGGATCGAGCTAGCTTTTTCACGAACCGTAGCTTGCGGCGAGGCGGCGACGACGCTCGTACATGGCGCGCGTAGAGCGAAGGTTTTGCATTGTAAGAGAAGACTCCTCGAAGTGCTCGGCGAGTTGCTCGAGGAGCGCACGTTCGGTGGGCGTGTCGAGCTGTCCCTCGGCCAAGAGTCGCGCGTACGTGCTCACCTGATCGGCGTGGTCGTTGTCCGGAACAGGGCTCACGCCCATCACCCGGCTCAGCACCTCGGCACTACTCACGCCTTCGGTTTGGTAGTCGGGCGGTAACGCGGTCGCCTTCCCCGTATCATCTTCAGCTAACCGAAGTACGCGGATATCCCGTCGATTGATATCACTCAGGACCTGAGGGCTGTGTGTCGTGAGGATGAACTGCAGCGATGGGAATGCTTCGAGCAGGCTCTCGACCACGACTTGCTGCCAACTCGGGTGCAGGTGCAGGTCAACTTCGTCAACGAGGACCACGCCGCTTGTTTTGGCGGAAGCCCTCTCGCCGAGGTGGGGATTAAGCATAGTCGTGCGGAAAGCGATATCGAGCACCATAGCCAGCATACTTCGAATACCATCGCTGAGTAGGTGCACCGGCAACTCCCCACGAACTTTGTCGGTAGCCACTAAATCCTTGCTCGCAATCGAATAGTCTACAGAAGTCCAGCCCGATTGTGCCATAACGATACGGACAGGCCGCATCACGGATTCAATCAAACCACCGAACTCCGTTTGTGCGGCTAAATCCTCGCGACGTATTGCATCTAAGTGAGCGGTGAACCAATACTCGAGCCAGTAAATCACGAGCTTGTAACTCGACGCTGGCTTGAGGCAGTCGGTATAGCCGACCATCCGCGAAGTGTTTGCCAGCTTATTTGACGATAGACTCATTTGGCGATAGAGCCGCCCGGCCCCGTAGTATGAGATCAAAGGTAAATCTACGGGCGCATCGAGAGCTGTCCGAACGCAGCGTTGGAGCGCTGTCCCGGCCGCCGTCGCTACTTTGGACTCGACCATCGTCGTTTTCGACTTCGGAGACGTAAGTCGACGAGTCCAAACTTGGCTTTTATCATGAAAGGTGCAATCGGTCGGAGTTTCGCCGACGCTCGGGATTGTGGCTTCGACGCCTACTGCGCAACCGTTGGGAGCCAGCTCCATCCGGATCGTATTTCCGCCGAGTGGCCGGAAGCGGCGAATGTCCGTAGCCGAGAAACCCAATTTGTCGCCGTCGTCAAACCCTCCCACGAAGGCGCCGAGCGCAATGGCCACCGCGTCGAGCAAGCTCGTTTTTCCGCCACCGTTCGGGGCGATCAGCACAGTAAGACGTGGTCCGAAATCTACCTCGAGCGTGCGGAATTGGCGAAAGTCGCTCAGGGTAAGGCGGTGGAGTCGGAACATGGGCCGCGGCAAATTAATGAAGAGTTACCTTCCCCCAATGCGCCACGCCCTCCTCCTCGCCCTATCCCTCGTTTTGGCGAAAGCCGCCCTCGCCCAGGACACCTACCTGCACTGCGGCCGCCTCCTAGACGCTACTTCGACTTCCGTCAAAACAGAGCAAACCGTCATCGTACGCGACGGGCGGATTGCCGAGGTAAGGAAGGGTTACGCGACCCCACCCGCCGGCGCCGCCACTATCGACCTCAAGGAGCACCTCGTGACGCCGGGCTGGATGGACATGCACATCCACATCGAGTCTGAGTCGAACCCGAAGGCCTACGAAGAGCGCTTTCGCCAAAACCCGGCCGACGTGGCCTTCAACGCGGCCGTCTACGCCGAGCGTACGCTGATGGCCGGCTTCACGACCGTGCGCGACCTCGGTGGCTCGGGCGTAAACGTGAGTATCCGCAACGCGATCAACGCCGGGAAGGTGCCCGGTCCACGAATCTTCACCGCCGAGAAGAGCCTCGCAACGACGGGCGGGCACGCGGATCCGACCAACGGCGTACGCGGTGATCTGATGGGCGACCCCGGTCCCAAAGAAGGCGTCGTCAACTCGCCGATGGAAGCCCGCAAGGCCGTTCGGCAGCGCTACAAGAATGGCGCGGACTGCATAAAGATCACTTCGACGGGCGGGGTGCTGAGCGTAGCCAAGGATGGGTCGGGTCCACAGTTTTTCGACGACGAACTCGTGGCGATCATCGAGACGGCGAAGGACTACGGCTTTACCACCGCCGCGCACGCGCACGGCAAGGAGGGCATGCTGCGTGCCGTGCGCGCCGGCATCACGAGCATCGAGCACGGCAGTTACGCGGATGACGAGGTGATGGACGAGATGGTCCGCATGGGGACCTACCTCGTGCCGACCATTTCGGCGGGGGCCTTCGTAGTCGAGAAGGCAAAGATCCCAGGCTACTTCCCGGCCGTGATCGTCCCGAAGGCCACGGCCATCGGGCCGCAGATGCAGGACATGGTGCGGCGCGCCTACGCGAAGAAGGTCAAGATTGCCTTCGGGACGGACTCGGGGGTCGGCCCACACGGCGACAATGCCCGGGAGTTTGTGCTGATGCACCAGGCGGGCATCCCGGTGGCGGAGGCGATCGTGATGGCGACGCGGGTCCCGGCCGAGATGCTCGGCATGACCGATGATCTGGGGACGATCCAGGTCGGGCGGTATGCGGATATCGTGGCGGTGAAGGGGGATGCGTTGGCGAATCCGGAATTGCTGATGGAGGTGGATTTCGTGATGAAGGGGGGAGAGGTGGTGAAGATGGGTGGGGTGGAGATGTGAGTCTGCTGACACTACACAAACCAAGCAACTCGTTCGGACTGGCTAATTTGGGAAGCTCAAATCTTGGTGGGTATGAAGTATCTGTTAAGTCTCGCAATGCTAACCCTCGGTCTGTCGTGGAGCCTTTGCGCATCTGCCGCGAACACGCTCGCGAAGTATGCCGTGACTTCGAGCATCCCGGACATGTTCTATCGCTCGGGCGAGTACCACCTTCTCTTTAATGCGGACTCGGCAGCGTTCGTCAACGTTGCTTACCCAGTATCTTCCTGGGTGAAGGGCGGTGGTAAGGTGGTGGAGTCTATGTTAGGCGATCCTGATCAACGGCTCTTCCTCACCACCATTGCCGATAGTACGGTACGCTGGAAGACGCACTACGGCGGCGGCCGTAGTCAGGGCGTTTGGTCGATCCTTTCAGACCCATATCCCCGGATAGCGTGGCGAGCTACGGGGGCTTCGAGGATCAATCGCCTCGGGCAATCTTGCCTCGAGGCGGAGGGCAAATATGGTGGCCGCGATTACACCGTCTGGTACATCCCCTCCGTCCCCACCTATTTCGGACCGTGGATGCTACATGGCCTACCTGGACTCGTAGACGAACTCAGGAGCGCCGACGGAATGATCGACGTGCGGCTCGTGGAAGTCGCACCTTCGCGAAACCATATCCCGTCGTATACCGAGGGCGCGTACCGGACGTACGCAGAACTCCAAAGAGAGGTCATCAAACACCTACACGTCATCGAAGCGATTGGGACGCAGTACAACGCCTCCGTGACGAGCAACGATCCATGTCGTACCTGCGAAATAGAGCTCGACAAATGGGACTACATCAAGAAGTACAAGCTCGCCGAGATCAAGGCGGGGCGGCGTAAGCGGCAGGCGAATGATAGGTTTGAGTAAGTAACAATCTTCCGCTGGCACGAACGCATTCACTTTGCAAATTAAGTTTGGCTGATGATTGTCAGATTAAATAGAATTCTGCTTACGGCATTTGTATGTCTCCTTTGCGCTAGTGTCTCTGCCCAATATTTGGCTACCTACGACGCAACACTACAATTTGAAAACTATGAATACAGATCGGGCACGTATCACCTAGCCATCGACCGAGACAGTGCAGCCCTGTGGTCACCTTCCTACTCTTCGGAGTCAAAGTACGAAGTACTTGGAAGAAACGTCGACGTTACCACCGGCGATCCAGACGCTCGACTCATGCGAATAGATCTCAAGGAAGGAACCGTTCGATTCAAGACCAGCTACGGCGGAAGCGGCCGTGACGGCGAGTGGACCATCCTCACCGACAACATCCCCGTGCTCGACTGGGAGATCAGTCAACAGACTAAAGTGTGTGCCCAAGGCTATGCGTGTCAAAGGGCGTCTGCCAGTTTTGGCGGACGCGATTACGTAGCGTGGTTCATTCCGAGCCTGCCAACTAGCATCGGAATCTACAAATTGCACGGGCTGCCGGGACTGACCGCAGAACTGCGATCTAGCGATCAGAAGGTCGGCTTCGTTCTAGAGAGCGTCGAGCCATTGAAGAATCATCCGCTACCCAGCTTCACCGTGGGTACCCCCAGATCTTACGTTGAACTTCAACAGCAGGTCATCACCCTACTCTTGCGCGTCGAAGCCATGAGTACACCGGGCAGCTCTATGACATCCAACGACCCACCGCGCGACGCCAATTTCGAAGTTGACAAGTGGCACTACATCAGGGATTACAAGCTTGCCGAAGTCAAGGCGAAGCGACGGAAATTAACGGTCGCAGACAGGATCGAGCGTTGATACGCGCTTTAGGACTAGCATGTCTCTTCGCCCTTGGCGTCTGGTCCCAGGCCTGCGCCCAATCCCTCACCTCCGCCATCCGTGACGCCGCCGGCCCCCTCCCAGGCGCCTTTATCCTCGTCCTCTCCCCCGACGGTGCCCGCGCCATCGCCCAGGGCATCACCGACGCCGACGGACGCAGCGCGATCGTTTTGCCGGAAGGCACCACCGCCGCCCTCGTCAGCGTCGAAATGCTCGGCTACGAGCCGCAGCGTCACGCCGTTACCTTCTCCGATAACGGCGAGCCGACCATGCTCAGCGTCACCCTCATCGAGCGGACCTTTGACCTGCAGGAGGTCCAGGTGCAGGGGAAGCGCCGCGCCACTACCGTCGGCAACAACGACACCTCCGCCCTCGATCTCACCACCTTCCGCGACTCTTCCGAACAGTCGATCGCGCAGCTCCTCGCCCGCTCGCCGGACGTCGAGCTGCAGAGCAACGGCCTGCTGAAGTACCGCGGGCAGGCCGTCAACCGCGTCCTCGTCGACGGCAAGGACATCTTCGGCGCCGGGCAGTACGCCCAGCCGCTGGCCCGGCTCTCGCCCGACATCGTCAAGGGCGCCAACGCCGTCGAGCGCTTCCACGAGGACGCCGTGCTGGCGCGCCTCGAGCCCTCCAACGAGACTGTCATCGACATCACTACCAAGGAGGAGGCCCGCGGCACCGTCGACGGGCAGGCGCGACTCGCCGAGGGCAGCACGCCGCAGGGCGCTTGGCGCTACCGACACGAGGCCGGCGCCATCCTGCTCGACGGACCGGCGGCCTACTACGCCGACGCCACGGCCTCGCGCCTCGCGACCACCACCGCCGGCTTCTCGAGCCGCAGTGACGCCTTCTCGCTCGATGGAAAGAGCCCCGAACCCGTCGGCGAGTCCTACGACGAGCTCCCTTCCCAAACCAGTGCCTGGAACGGCAACCTCGCGCAGGCGCCCGCCGAGATCGTCGGCGATGCGCTCGTGGCGGACCTCGGGGTTCGGGCGCTGCTCAACGGGCGGGGCGCGGCGCGCACGAGGTTCGAGGTTAAGGCGCAACACGGCGCGGACGAGATCGAGAACGTGTCGAGCCTGGGGGCCACCGGTACGGACGTCGACTACCGACTCGATACGCGGCGGGCATCGAGTGTCGCGGGCCAGGGCTACCTGCTGTCCCTCGATCACTACAATGCGGCGCCTTCCGGCAAAACCAGTTGGCGCGTCCACGCCAGGGCCGAGCCGTGGCGCGAGCGCTCGGAGGCCCGCGTCACCCTGCTGCAGCCAGGCGCACCAGATCAGGACTTCCGTCAAAACAACCGCGCCACCAATCTCCCGCTTTACCTTGGGGCGCGGGCCAACCAGGCCCTCGGCGCCACCACGGCACTCCAGGTTTTCGCGCAAGCCGACCGGGGCACCCTCGCCGACGACCTACGGGTAGACGTCGACACCACTTTACTCGATGCGGTAGGTTTTGCCGAAAGGCGTACCAATGCCGTCGACCAAACCCGTGCTCTCGAATACCGCGTCCTACGGGCCGGCGCGAAGGTGTTTTGGCGACAGCCCTGGGCCACGCTCCAGTTCTACGCCGTAGCCACCGATCAACTGAGCACCCCTAAGATTGACCTCGCGCAGCGCGGCGAAACCCTCCCGACGCAGGCGCTCGCCCAGAGCTACGGTACGCAGCGTTTGGGCGGAAGTCTGGTGGCCCCACTGTCGCGTATGTGGCGGGCGGACGCGTCGGTGGAGCAGATCGGCGTACAGGACCAACGTCTCTCGCGTAGCGCCACCGCGACGGGCTACCGGGTCCGCGCCGAATACGTCGACAACGGCCGGCCGGTGTACTCGCTCTACAACCAGCGCCGCGTGCGCCTGCCCTTCCTGCCCTACGAAAGCGGTCTGCGCTACCTGAGCGATCCTTTCTCGCTGGAGGTCCCGCTGGCCGTCGTCACGCCCACCTTCTCCGATCAGGTTGGTGCCACCGCCTCGCGCCGCCTCCGCGCCCTCGACATCGACTATAGGGCCAGCCTGCGCTACACCTACCGCGAGTCCGAGATCTTGAACACCTACGACCTTACGCAGCGTAGTCAGGTCGTCAACCGCGCCGGCCAGCGCCGCGTCGACGCCCTCGATGGCGCCCTGCGCCTCACGCACGTAAGCCTCGAGCTGCGCCTCGTGAGCAACCTCACGCTGACCGGCTACCGCAGAAGTGCCGAGAGCAACGTGGTCGACGCCGCGGGGCAGGTGCGCACCACGGGCATGGGCCTCGAGTACAAGCTGTCGTGGCCGGGCTACCTCGGGATCGCCCCGACGCTGATCGTCAATCACCAGCACCAGGATGTGCGGGGCGCAATCGATACCCGCAGCCGCAATACCACCGCTTCGCTACTCATCGCCTACTTCGCCGATCGCTGGCGCTGGAACGTGCGCGGGAGTCTGGGGCAGGCCAACGCCAATGGCTTTACGGCCCGGACCTACGGCTACCTCGAGGCCGGGGGCAGCTACGAGCTGCGCGCCGATCGTTCGGGGGTGACGCTGGGTGTACGCGGCTACAATCTCGCGGGCGAGAGGCGGGCGCGCAACGTGAGCTTCGGCCAGCCCTTCCTGAGCGACGTGCGCACGGAGGCGGCACCGGCGGCGGTGGTGGTAGAGGCGTGGGTACCGATTCGGGGACGGAAAAAATAGACAACGCCCTTCACTTATGCATGGCACCCCGCACCAGACCGCCAGACCTTATGCGATTCGACACAGAAGCACCGAGGCATAGCGCGACACGGAGGCTCGGTTGCGAAGCAATCGGAGGCACAGCGCTAGGCATCCCGACCGACGGCTGCAGCGAAATGTCTAGCGGTTTGACCCAACGCCCCGCACCCTCGCGGCTTCACCTCCCCGTCCAGCACCGCTACCGTATACCCGCATCGGCCCGCTTCACCGCCGCAGCGAATCTGGCGATCCCCCCGGCGTCCTTGGCGGGGTAGATGCCGGCATTGACCGTCAGGCGGCGCTCGAACAAGGCCCGCACCTCATGGTAGCGGTCCGGGAGGTAGGTGAGGTTCCTGACGGCGAGCGTGGTGCTGATGACGAGGGTGTTGTCGTCGTCGGTGACTTGGTAGCGGTAGAAGGCGTCGCGGTTGGTGGTGGTGACGTTGACGAGGCCCGGGAAGCCCCCGGGATGAGATCCTGGAAGTAAGTAACCGGGCAGGAGCTGAGGTTGCCGCTCTCGCGGGAGTGCGCGAGGTCCAGAACGGTAACGGCCACCACGCCCGAGAAGCTGAACGCCACCTCGACGTACTCCGGGGAGAGTCGCGTGCGGTACTGCTCTTCCCTGGCGACCCGCTGCGTCCCGATCTTCCCACCCACGAGCCGGTGGGTATACGCATCCACGTTGGTGAGACGCTCGCTGACGCCGCCGCCCTCCGGGTCGTAATACTGAATTTCAACGAGTGCCTGGCCGTAGCCCTGTGGGTCGAGGACGCGCACGATACGGCGGGTGTCGATCCGGCGCGTGAGACCGGTGCTGCCGATCCGCAGGAACCCGAAGTTGATCTCGATGTCCTGCGCGATAACGTAAGCGTAGACGCTGCTGTCGGCGGCGTATGGATTGTCGCCAAACCAGGCTTCGCTGGCCTTCCCGAGTTTCGGGAGGTCGCTGCCGGCGCGGGCGAGCGGTAGACTGCAGAGCCACAGGAGGCAAAGCAGAGTTACGCGCATGATCAAATGGTTTCGCAAGCACAGCATTATGCACCGCCTTGGGCCGACGAATACGCAGAAATGTTGAGGGAGGGTCAGGCAGGGGCTTTCGCCAAAACCTGCTGCGGCCGCTTCGGCTGAGACTAGATTGGGCTGCGCCCCACCGAACGCAACTCCCACAAGCTGACCCCACCCGCCGCTGTTGGCTTCGCGAAAGTTTGACTCGAACAAGCCGGCCGGGGCACCGTTCCGCATAACAACTCAGTACCGAGCTACCCGAAACACCAAAATCCCTTACGCTATGAGAGCACTTACGTACCACGGCCAAGGCGACGTCCGCGTTGACACGCACCCCGACCCGAAGATCCTCTACCCGACCGATTGTATCGTCAAGATCACCTCGACGGCCATCTGCGGGTCGGACCTCCACCTCTACGATGGCTTCGTGCCGATGATGAAAGCCGGTGATATCATTGGCCACGAGCCGATGGGCATCGTGGTGGAAGTCGGTAGCCAGGTGCAGAAGCTCAAGGTCGGCGACCGCGTCGTGGTGCCGTTCACGATCTCGTGCGGGCAATGTTACTTCTGCGAGCAGACCATGTATTCGCTGTGCGACACGTCGAATCCGAAGCCCGAGAACGCCATCGCGCAGATGGGTCATGCCCCGGCCGGCATCTTCGGCTATAGCCACCTGACCGGCGGCATCCCCGGGGGCCAGGCGGAGCTGCTACGCGTACCCCACGCCGACGTCGGCCCAATCAAGGTGCCCGACGGCCTCACCGACGAGCAGGCGCTCTTCCTGTCCGACATCTTCCCGACCGGCTACATGGCCGCCGAGAACGCCGAGATCGCGCCCGGTGACACGGTGGCCGTCTGGGGCTGCGGACCGGTGGGCCAGTTCGCCATCCAGAGCGCATGGATGATGGGCGCCGGCCGCGTCATCGCGATCGACCAGGTGCCCGAGCGCCTCGAAATGGCACGTACGCACGGCCGGGCCGAGACGATCGACTTCTCGGACGACGCCAAGGGCAGCGTCTACGACCAGCTCCAGGCCATGACGAAGGGCCGCGGACCGGACCGCGCCATCGACGCCGTCGGCGCCGAGTCACACGCGAGTAATGGCCTCGCGACGGCCGTCGACGTGTTGCGCCAGAAGACCCACACCCAGACCGACCACGGCTACGTGCTCCAGGACGCGATCATGAGCGTGCGCAAGGGCGGGACCATCTCCGTACCTGGCGTCTACGCGACGACCGTGACCTTGCCCTTCGGCGCCGCGATGAATAAAGGCCTCACTTTCAAGATGGGCCAGACGCACGTCCAGCGCTACCTCGAGCCACTGATGGCCAAGATCACCTCCGGGGAGATTGACCCGAGTTTCGTCATCACGCACACCGCGCCCCTGGAGGACGCGCCGAAGATGTACGACACCTTTCGGGACAAGAAAGATGGGTGCATTAAGGTGGTGCTGAAGTGTTAGCGTGAGGGGACCGGAATGCAGGAGCCGCGGAGTGCGGGCTACCCCATGGCTGTCGCTGCGCTCAATTAGATCTTGCGTCGCTCTGCAAGCACTGCGTTTAGGTTTTCACCCCTCCGCCACGCGATCCGCCAGCCACCGGAAGTACTTCGGGTCGTCATTGAAGAAGAGGGATTCGCCACCGATGCGGAAGGCCATGAGGAGGTGCTCCAGGGCCTGGGTGCCGTCGGCGAGTTCGAGGCAGGCCTGGCCGAGGCGGAGGCGGACGAAGGGATTGTCGGAGGCGCCAGGGATACGGAAGGCGGACAGCATGTTTTGGCGGCAAGCCTCAAAATTGCCCTTGGCAAAGTACGCGTCCCCGATAGCGGCGTGGAGCCAGCTGGCAGTGGCGCCCCGGGCTTGGTCGGGGGGTAGTAGCGCGAGGGCCTCCTGGTAGCGGGCAACAGCGGCGTTGTAGTTGCCCGACTCGGCGAGGTGGTCGCCGCGTTCGGAAAGAGCCGCGATTTGGGCGGGGAGCGGAGAGGGACCGGCTTGCACGGCGTGAAGGTAACGGCACCAATTGTAAAGCCAACTGGACCGGTTGTCAAAGCGAGCGTTTTGGCGAAAGCCTAAGCAGCATCTTCGGCGCGCTGATGCCAAGCTGGCTGAGGCCTTCGAGAAGACTTTCGTCAAACCCAACCCCATGTCCCTTCCCCTCCGCTCGACCACACTTATTGAGGCCTTCCTGTTCATCGTCTGCTTGGTGGCGGGGCTCTCGCTCCACGCGCAGATCTTCCTCACGATGGAAGTGCAGCAGGAGAAGAAGGGCAAGATGGTGGACAAGGGATCGTCGGTGGTGAGCATCACGAGTGACGGCGACCGCATCGCCATCGAGACGACTACCGACGGCACGGAGGCGATCATCATTTATGATACCGAGGGCAAGACGATGACGACGATCTCGACGCACAAGGGCGAGCGCTCGGCCATTCGCATGCCCTTGATCAAGCTGCCGAAGAGCAAGCAAGACGGCTTCGAAGGCACTTTCGTGGCGACCGGCGAGAAAAAAACGATCATCGGGTATAGCGCCGAGAAGTATAGGGTCACCGACGACGGCACGACCTCCGAGATGTGGGTCGCGGACATCCCAGGCTTCGAATACGGCTTGATCGCGGAGGGCGTCGGACAGACGGCGGCCGCCAAACCAGCTGTCGCTGGCGTCGACAATCCCATGGTGCTGGAGGCGCATTCGCCGAGCAAGAACGGCAAGGAGGTAGTGCACATGTACATCCGGGCGGTGGCTACAGGCGGGGACGTGGACCTGGGGGCGTTCGAGGTGCCTGCAGGGGTGGAGCTGCAGGACATGAGCGCGATGCTGAAGGGGTTTGGGCAGTAGGTTTTAGGGCGCTGCGCTAGATGAGCAGCTTCGCCTGAAGGGGCGCTGCGATTGTCGGTGGACTTTGGGGGCGATTGTCGACCTTTGGGGCCTGGTGGCTAGACTTTCTAGTCTCCAATGAATTTCCCGGATTCGGGAAGTTCGCTCGAAACGACGCCCGCTATGCTCGACCTCTCTCCCGACGAATACTACGACTTCTACGCTACCTACTTGAAGCAGGCGCCGCAGGGCCTCTCTATCGACGAGGCGCTCAATGACAGCATGGACCAACTCTCGGAGTGGCTGGCGCGGGTGCCGCAGTCGCGGGCGGACTATGCGTATGCAGAGGGCAAGTGGACCGTGGCGCAGGCGCTGCAGCACGTGCTGGATACAGAGCGGGTGTTCGGGTACCGGGCGCTGACGTTCGGGCGCGGGGACGCGGGGCCGCTGCCAGGGTATGACCAGGATGCGTTCGTAGCGACGCTGGGTCCGGTGACGCGGCCGCTAGAGTCCTTGATAGACGAGTTGGAGCTCGTGCGGGCGGGGACGCGGATGCTGTTCAAGCTTGATGCGGGTGCTTTGGTGCGCAAAGGCACGATGAGTGGGCACGTGCACTCGGTGCGAGCGATCGGGTACGTGATTGCGGGGCACTGTTATCACCATGTACAGGTCTATGAGGAGCGGTATGCTGATTGGGCGCTACGCTAATTGGGCAGCTCCGCCTAATTGGGCGCTACGCTAGTTGGGCGCTACGCTAGTTGGGCGCTTCGCTAGTTGGGCGCTACGCTAATTGGGCGGCTGCGCCTAATTGGGCGCTACGCTAGTTGAGCTCAACTAGGCCCTCGCTCAGCCGTAAGCACAGTCAATTAGGCCAAAGGCCGCCCAACTAGGCCGAAGGCCGCCCAATTAGACCGAAGGCCGCCCATCTAGGCCAAAGGCCGCCCAATTAGGCCGAAGGCCGCCCAACTGGGCCAAAGGCCGCCCCCTTACTCCTGCCAGCGCAGCGGGCGGATAAGGCCATTCGCATAAAACTCCAGCGGCCTACTCCAGTACTGCATGTCGTGGCCCTTGACGTTGTCGGGCGCGGAACCCCAGAGGTCGACCATCCAGAGGAAGTCGGTCTGGCCGTTGCGCTCTAGGGGCATGACGAAGGTCTGTTGGGCGGGGATAATCGGTGGGCCCGAACGGGCGTCGAGATTCATGATGTAGGCATTGACGTGTACCTGAAACCTCTCCTTCGGGTCGGCGCAGTGGTCGAGGTTCGTTTCGATAAGTTGGACCACGTCGTAGGGGTAGTCCGCGTCAATTTGGATACGGATGGCGTCGCCGGGTTTCGGCGTGATCGGCATCGTGATGGCGTTGTGGAGGGTTTTGCGCTCGACGCTCATGGCTGCGGCAGGCGTCTCGATCCACTCTCCGCCGAGTGTCGGCTTACGCTAAAACCTACCTGGGCACCCGCAAATCGTCGTTGCCGGGGATTGATGGTGTCGCCGCAAGTACCGTCGCGGTTGCCGGTGTACTGCAGCACGGTGACACTGCGGATCAGGATATCCTCAGTCATCCACAGTTCGATGGCGGGGAAGGCTTTCGTAGCGGTATCGCGGCGCAACGTGTGGTACTGCGTCGGGCGCAGGTCGCCGTCGGACGGTACTGGCGCAGAAGTACCGGGCTGGCGATTGATGTTTTGCCGCAAGGCGTATCCAGACAGTGGCGCTGGGGAGGTGTACACCCGTGCCCCCCGAGCCCTGCGTACAGAAGCAGCACGTGTAGTCGGTGAGCAGGTAGTAAGTGCCCTCGCGGCGGAAGATGCTGCCGGCCTCACAGTCCTCGGCGATGAAGCCGCCGTTGTCCATCGAGGACGAGACATAATCCGCATTTAGGCGCTCGACGCTCAGCTTGTCGCCCTCGATGGTGTTGTACATGAGGTAGGCGGTGCGGTCGTCATCGACGAAGAGGTTGAAGTCCCCGACGCCGAGTTTGGAGTGCGCGACTTGGACATCGTCGTTGACGATTTTGAAGGGCCCGGTGGGCGACTTGCTGGTGGCGACGCCGAAGTGGCCGGTCCAAAGCTTGGGGTACCAGTTGTACCAAAGCACGTACTCCTCGCGAGCCTCGTGGTAGATGACGGACTTTGCGTCGGGCAGGATGGCGCCGTGGGGCGTCCAGCCTGCATGTCGGGCGAGGAGTAG
>CAWIMC010000010.1:0-22850 GCA_963837005.1 Lewinellaceae bacterium | reverse complement strand
CCAAACTAGCGCCCCCGGTTTTCGGCTGTAGAGGCCGGGGCGCCACTCGCGGAGCGAGTCAAACGGCGCCCCACCATCGCGCTGGGCATTCGGCGGAGGGGGCGGCGGGGGCGAGGAGGGCAAGAGGAAGCATGGAAGTGTCTAAAAGCACGAGCCGTAAGATTTGGAGGTCCGACGCATCAGGAGCGCAAGCGGGTGACGCTTCGTGCGCATCCCTCCGGCACCACGTCACCACATGCTCCGAAGCTCTCGCGCCTGTAGCGGCGTTCGCGCGGCGAGCGCTTTAGCGAGGTACGAATAGCTTATCAACCAAGGCGAGATTGTGACTTTCCTACCATCCACGAGCCAGAGATTGAGGTTGCCGGAAACCGTGTTGATCCGCCCACGCTCCACCTCCGGATACTCGAACGAGAGGCTTCGGCCAAGGTAGTCGACGACCGTCACGCTGCGCTCGTCGTATCTCAGTAAGTGGTTGCGGGCGTACAGCGCGCACATGCCCCCGATTGGCCCGAGCAACGCCGCATTGGCAAGGCACGCAACTAGACCCACGATGTCTCAAACCGCGATTGCGTAGATCAACGGTACGATCGCGATGGCGATACACGTCCACCCGCAGTAAGCATACACCACCGACGGGTAGAGCTCATTACCCTCGACCCACCCCCGCCGACGCGCGATGCCCCAGACGGGCCAGCTGGCGTTCAGTACGGCAAACGCCGCCAGGGTCGGCGCGAGGCCATCGAGAAGTTCGGGCCAAGAGGATTCCAAATAGTCGACCACCGTCGCGAAGGTACGGTCTGTACGCGGGCGCGTTTGGCTCGCTCCGCGAGTGCGCCCCTGCTCTAAGTAGACGAATCACACACCCAATAGGCCGGAGCGCCGAGCACAGAGTGCGTCGAACCTCGCGCCTGACTAACGCTCCTGGCTTTCGGCTGCAAAGGACGGTTGCAGGGCGCCGGTTCGACTCGCTCCGCGAGCAAGCGCCCCCGGCACTACGCGCTACGTAGGCCGGAGCGCCGCGCACAGAGTGCGTCGAACCTCGCGCCTGACTAACGCTCCTGGCTTTCGGCTGTAGAGGACGGTTGCAGGGCGCCGATTCGACTGGCTCCGCGAGCAAGCGCCCCCGGCACTACGCGCTACGTAGGCCGGGGCGCCGCGCACGGAGTGCGTCGAACCTGGCGCCTGACTAACGCTCCTGGCTTCCGGCTGTAAAAGACGGTTGCAGGGTGCCGATTCGACTCGCTCCGCGAGCAAGCGCCCCCGGCACTACTCGCTACGTAGGCCGGGGCGCCGCGCACCGAGTGCGTCGAACCTGGCGCCTGACTAACGCTCCTGGCTTTCGGCTGTAAAAGACGGTTGCAGGGCGCCGGTTCGACTCGCTCCGCGAGCAAGCGCCCCCGGCACTACGCGCTACGTAGGCCGGAGCGCCGCGCACAGAGTGCGTCGAACCTGGCGCCTGACTAACGCTCCTGGCTTCCGGCTGCAAAGGACGGTTGCAGGGCGCCGGTTCGACTCGCTCCGCGAGCAAGCGCCCCCGGCACTACGCGCTCACGTAGGCCGGGGCGCCGCGCACAGAGTGCGTCGAACCTGGCGCCTGACTAACGCTCCTGGCTTTCGGCTGTAGAGGACGGTTGCAGGGCGCCGGTTCGACTCGCTCTGCGAGCAAGCGCCCTCGGCACTACGCGCTACGTAGGCCGGGGCGCCGCGCACAGAGTGCGTCGAACCTGGCGCCCTACTCCGCGATGACCATCTCCATCACCGCCCCGCCCATCGCCGGCACGACGGCGCGCGACTTCAACAGCCGGTGCGCACCGCCCTGCTCGACGTAGTACACCGTCTCACCGGCCGAGCCGTCCGCAGGCTTGACCTCGACGCGGAAGGCTTGCGTTTTGCCGGAAGGCGTCTCGACTTCTTCCATCCCCGTCACCGTGAGGCGCTTGAGCTCAGGCTGCATCGTCTGGCCGCCGAGGCCGCGCAGGATGGTGGTGTAGCCCTCGGCGAGTGGGAGCGTCGTCATCATCACGGGTTCGGCGGCGCCATCGGCGAAGAGCGGTCCGTCGAGGGTCACGTCGACGGGTTGGGTGTTGGGGCCCATCTCCATGCCGCCCTTGATGGTGGCGTCGGTGTAGTCGAGCTCGATCTTGACGGGACCCTGCGTGGCGGTGCGGTGTTTTGGCGAAAGCTGCTTGCCTACCAGTGTCACCTCGTCGGTCGCGTCGCCCATCGGGCTCGACATGACTTGCTTCACGATGAAGCCTTCGTCGGTCTTGGTGATCGTCTGCACCACCTTCATGGACATTTTATTGGCGCCCATTTCGACCATGATATCGTACTTAGTCTCACCGGGCGTGAGCGTTCGCACGGGCGTCGGGCGCGGCATCTTGGTCTCGGCTTCGGAGGGGGCTTGCGCCAAAACAACCGATGCCGGGTCTACCGTGATCTCGGCGAGACGCTGCTCGACATCGGCCGGCATATCGGCCTGGTAGCGACCGCCGAGGTGCTTGGCGAAAAAGGCTTCCGAGGCGGCGATCATGGCCATGTTGTTCTCGGGACGGCGGAACCCGTGGCCCTCATCCGGAGCGACGATGTATTCGACCGGACGACCGAGATCGCGCATGGCGACCACGATCTGGTCGGCTTCGGCCTGCTTGACGCGCGGGTCGTTGGCGCCCTGGACGACGAGCAGCGGCGCGGTGATCTTGTCGGCGGCATTGAGCGGGCTACGCTCGCGCAGCCAAGCCTTGCCTTCCTCGGTCTCTGGGTCGGCCATCCGCACGAACATCTGCTTCTTGAAGCTCGCCCAGTAGGCGGGAATCGAGTTGAGCAGCGTGATCAGGTTGCTCGGGCCGACGATGTCGACGCCCGCCGCGTACACGTCCGGCGTAAAGGCGAGTCCGGCCAGCGTCGCGTAGCCGCCGTAGCTGCCGCCCATGATGCCGATGCGCTCCTTGTCGGCGATGCCTTCTTCGATGAGGTAGTTGACGCCCTCGGTGATGTCGTCCTGCATGGCCTTGCCCCAGGCGCCGTTGCCGGCGTTGAGGAAGCTTTTGCCAAAACCTGTCGAGGCGCGGAAGTTCGGCTGGAGGACAGCGTACCCGCGGTTGGCCCAGAACTGTGCGTACGGATTGTAACCCCAGCTGTCGCGACCCCAGGGGCCACCGTGGATGAACATGACCACCGGCAGGTTCTTCGCCTCGACGCCTTTCGGCAAGCGTGAGGTAAGCCGGGATCTCGAGGCCGTCGGTGCTCTTGTAGCGCACCGGCGTCATCTCGGACAGCTCGGCGTCGGCGAGTTCGGGGCGCGTGGTGTAGAGCTCGGTGAGTTTGCGGGGCGCGCGGTCGAATACGTAGACCGTGCCCGGATCCGTCGTCGGAGTTGGCCACGACGAGCATACGCTTTTCATCGGCGGTGGCGGAGGTGTAGTTGATCTCCGATCCGGGCAGCTGCGACTGGAGCCACTCGTAGTCGGCCTTCCACTCGGCGTCCTTCCAGTAGATGCGGGGCTTGTCGCCGACGTAGACGGTGCCGACGAGCTTGTTGGTTTTGTCGGACGTGATGACGCCGCCGAAGTCGACCTCCTGCTCGGGGTCGGATTCGACCAGGGTGGTCTTGCCGGTGGCGGGGTCGAGCCACATGAGCTCGGTCTTGTCGACGTTACCCTTGTTGCTGACGAGGTAGACGTTCTTGTTGTCGGCGCTAAACGCGGAGGTGTAGCAGCTCTCGTCGACGGAGCAGTCGTAGATCTTGGTGAGCTGCTGGTCGGCGCCGACGCGGTAGATCTCGGTGCCGCCGGCGTCGTTGCTCTTGGTGGCGAGGCGAAGTTTGCCGGCGTGGTCGAAGTCATAACCTGCGACTTGGTCCTTGTTTTCGTAGAGCAGCGTCTTTTTGCCGGTCGCGATGTCGAGGCTGTAGAGATCGTGAAATGCCGGGTCACGGTCGTTGAGACCGACGTAGAGGGTACCGGGTTTGCTGCGGGGCACGCTCGTGATCTGGGCGCGGACGCCTTCCCCGGACGTGAGGGCGCGGGCGGGCGGGGTTTTGGCGGAAGCCCCCTCCTTGGCCACGGGCATTGCCTTCGGATCGACGGCGTAGACGTGGTAGTTCTCGTCGCCCTTAGCGTCTTGCACGTAGAGCACGTACTTCGAATCGTGCGTCCAGAAGTAGCCGGGCACGGGGCGCTTGTCGGCGGTGAGGGGTTTGGCGGCCTCGAAGGGCTCGTCGACGCCCTTGATCCAGACGTTGCGGGTGTCGTCGAGGGGCTTCATGAAGGTGACGAACTTCCCGTCGGGCGAGAGTTGCGCCCCGGAGATCTCGGGGTCGCCGAAGAAGGCCTCGCGGTCGATGAGGTCGGGGAGGGTGCCGACGTAGGCGACGGTGGCGGGGCGGACGTCGAGGGTGGGGGTTTGGGCGTTGGCCATGGTCGCGAAGGTGGCGACGAGCGCGGTGGCGAGGGTGAGCCTAGGGGAGGGCATGTGAGGGTGGTTTTGGTGAGCGAGTGGAAATGTAGTTGTGGGGAGGTTGACCCCTAAGCGAATTATCGACGAAGGGTCAGATTTCGGGGATTGGTTAGCTTCAATCGGCGTGGCAGTAGGAAATGGCGGCTCTGGGTAGAGACCTAACATCTTGTACAGGAAAGCTGTACATTTACACCATGAAGACCACCGTCAGCTATTCCGAGGCCCGTGCACGCCTGGCCGAACTCTGGGATGAGGCAGCGGACACGCGTGAGCCCATCGTGTTGCGACGGAGAGGCAAGGAGGACATGGCCCTAATTGCCGCGGATGAGTTGGCGGGGATGCTCGCGACGATGCACCTGCTGCGCTCGCCAAATAACGCTAGACGGCTACTGGCGTCTTTGGAGCGAGCCCGGTCGGGCGAGACCGAGGTACTAACCATGGACGAACTCAGAGCTCGGGTTGGTCTGTCTGAAACAGGTACCGCCGGCGATGAATAGGCGCGCTGAGTTCGAAACGGACTTCTTGCGAGACTTAACGTACTGGACGGAGAAAGACCGCAAGACGGCACTGAAAGTGCTGAAGTTGGTCGAGGCTTGTTTGCGTGATCCCTTTGCAGGACTCGGCAAGCCGGAGCCGCTCAAGTACCTAGGACCGGGGGTTTGGTCGCGACGAATCACGCAGGAGCACCGCATGGTTTATCTAGTCGAAGAAGAGCGGATCGTATTTGTACAGGCGAGGTTGCACTACTGACCCGTCCAGTGTTTTGCCGAAAGGCCCTCACTCCATCACCACCACGTCCACCCGCCTTACATTATCGATCATCGCTAAGATCACCCCCTTCAGATCAATTTCATACGAGCACGGCGCGTCCTTAACCGGCTGCGGGCAGTAGCTCTGGATCATCTCCCGCTCGATGCGCTTGCGGTAGAGCCAGACGTCGTCGAGGCCGTAGAAGTCCAGGAAGACCGCCACGCGACGCTTTTCGCGTAGCAAATCCATGCGTTTGAAGGAGGCAAACGTGAAGTGGATCGACTCATAGCCGTACCCGTACCCATAGCCGCCTGAGTGGTCGAACTCGTAGGCCGAGTTCGAGACCGCCCGCCGGATGAAGCCCTGGTGCGTGGCCTCCATATCGACCGTCCCGTAGGCCATCGTGACGCGGACGTTCGGCGCGCGTACGCCGCCGAGGGCGGTGAAGAGGTCCTGGGCGCGGAGGAGCGCAGGGGTGAGGATTAGCGCAATCAGACCAACGCAGAGGTAGAGGTGCTTCATCATGCCCGTCAATGTCGGCCCGGGCGTCTAGACTTCGCCGACTTTAACGCAACGCTAAGATTCGGCCGCGCCGTAGCTTCCCACCATGCGCTACCCCATCCTCGCTCTTCTCACGCTACTTATAGTTTTGGCGACAGCCGCCACCGCCCTCGCCCAGGACACCTACCTCCACTGTGGGCGCCTGCTCGACGCCATGTCGACTTCCGTCAAAACAGAACAAACCGTGATCACTTGTCACTTGCCCTCATCAACTAAGCTTGTATCGAATGGCAGAAACTGAGCGACAATATTACGCAAAAAGGCACCAAATTCGGTCGTGTAACGCTCCACGAATAACGCCTCAACTTCGCGCTGCAGGGCCGATCGCGAATAACTCTGATCTTCGAAAAAATCCTGCAACTGGACAACCTTCGCCTGAATCGCCTCCCATACCTGGCTACGCAAGTAAGGCAGTTGAGCTTGAGCGGAGTTGAGATTAAAGACGCGGATCGTTTCGAGCGCTCTTCTTTCATCTATTTGATTTAGCTCGAAGTGGGGAAAGATACTACCCGCCGTGTTGAAGGCGAAATAAACCGCCGAATCATCGACATCGGGCTTAATGAGATCAGCCTTGTGGTAGCTGTTTCGTCCGACCTGATTGTCCTTGTGGCGCCCGCAACTCATTGCCTCGCAGCAAGACCAGAACAGATTACTCCACTCGAAAGTCGCCGCTGGGTGATCCCCTTTTTGTATGAAGTGCTCGATATGTCCGTGCCTATCCTTAAAGATGGCTCGCTC
Organism: Lewinellaceae bacterium; assembly: GCA_963837005.1. Classification (GTDB taxonomy): domain Bacteria; phylum Bacteroidota; class Bacteroidia; order Chitinophagales; family Saprospiraceae; genus CALDTK01. Next base: position 16,343 of record CAWIMC010000010.1, on the reverse strand, counting down.
GCAGTAGGCACACGTACCGGACTGCATCTGCTTTAGCTTCTCGCGGACTTCACGCTTACAGATACCGTGCAGTTTACGTCCCTTGGCTCCGGGCGGCTTCTTGTCCCAGGTATCCGGCGGGTTAACGTAACCTTCTAGACAGATAGGCGCACTGGATCGAGCTAGCTTTCTCACGAACCGTAGCTTGCGGCGAGGCGGCGACGGCGCTCATACATCGCGCGCGTAGAGCGAAGGTTTTGCATTGTAAGAGAAGACTCCTCGAAGTGCTCGGCGAGTTGCGCTAGGAGCGCACGTTCGGTGGGAGAGTCGAGCAGTCCCTCGGCCAAGAGTCGCGCGTACGTGCTCACCTGATCGGCGTGATCGTTGTCCGGAACAGGGCTCACGCCCATCACCCGGCTCAGCACCTCGGCACTACTCGCGCCTTCGGTTTGGTAGTCGGGCGGTAACGCGGTCGCCTTCCCCGTATTATCTTCAGCTAACCGAAGTACGCGGATATCCCGTCGATTGATATCACTCAGGACCTGAGGGCTGTGTGTCGTGAGGATGAACTGCAGCGATGGGAATGCTTCGAGCAGGCTCTCGACCACGACTTGCTGCCAACTCGGGTGCAGGTGCAGGTCAACTTCGTCAACGAGGACCACGCCGCTTGTTTTGGCGGAAGCCCTCTCGCCGAGGTGGGGATTAAGCATAGTCGTGCGGAAAGCGATATCGAGCACCATAGCCAGCATACTTCGAATACCATCGATGAGTAGGTGCACCGGCAACTCCCCACGAACTTTGTCGGTAGCCACTAAATCCTTGCTCGCAATCGAATAGTCTACAGAAGTCCAGCCCGATTGTGCCATAACGATACGGACAGGCCGCATCACGGATTCAATCAAACCACCGAACTCCGTTTGTGCGGCTAAATCCTCGCGACGTATTGCATCTAAGTGAGCGGTGAACCAATACTCGAGCCAGTAAATCACGAGCTTGTAACTCGACGCTGGCTTGAGGCAGTCGGTATAGCCGACCATCCGCGAAGTATTTGCCAGCTTATTTGACGGTAGACTCATTTGGCGATAGAGCCGCCCGGCCCCGTAGTATGAGATCAAAGGTAAATCTACGGGCACATCGAGAGCTGTCCGAACGCAGCGTTGGAGCGCTGTCCCGGCCGCCGTCGCTACTTTGGACTCGACCATCGTCGTTTTCGACTTCGGAGACGTAAGTCGACGAGTCCAAACTTGGCTTTTATCATGAAAGGTGCAATCGGTCGGAGTTTCGCCGACGCTCGGGATTGTGGCTTCGACGCCTACTGCGCAACCGTTGGGAGCCAGCTCCATCCGGATCGTATTTCCGCCGAGTGGCCGGAAGCGGCGAATGTCCGTAGCCGAGAAACCCAATTTGTCGCCGTCGTCAAACCCTCCCACGAAGGCGCCGAGCGCAATGGCCACCGCGTCGAGTACACTCGTTTTTCCGCCACCGTTCGGGGCGATCAGCACAGTAAGACGTGGTCCGAAATCTACCTCGAGCGTGCGGAATTGGCGGAAGTCGCTCAGGGTAAGGCGGTGGAGTCGGAACATGGGCCGCGGCAAATTAATGAAGAGTTACCTTCCCCCAATGCGCCACACCCTCCTCCTCGCCCTGTGTCTCGTTTTGGCGAAAGCCGCCCTCGCCCAGGACACCTACCTGCACTGCGGCCGCCTCCTAGACGCGGTGTCGACTTCCGTCAAAACAGAGCAAACCGTCATCGTGCGGGACGGGAGGATCGCCGAAGTGAGGAAAGGCTACGTGACGCCCCCCGCGGGCGCGACGGCCATTGACCTCAAGCAACACCTCGTGACGCCGGGCTGGATGGACATGCACATCCACATCGAGTCTGAGTCGAACCCGAAGGCCTACGAAGAGCGCTTTCGCCAAAACCCGGCCGACGTGGCCTTCAACGCGGCCGTCTACGCCGAGCGTACGCTGATGGCCGGCTTCACGACCGTGCGCGACCTCGGTGGCTCGGGCGTAAACGTGAGTATCCGCAACGCGATCAACGCCGGGAAGGTGCCCGGTCCACGAATCTTCACCGCCGAGAAGAGCCTCGCGACGACGGGCGGGCACGCGGATCCGACCAATGGCGTACGCGGTGATCTGATGGGCGACCCGGGTCCGGCCGAGGGCGTGGTCAACTCCCCGATGGAGGCCCGCAAGGCCGTGCGGCAGCGCTACAAGAACGGCGCGGACTGCATCAAGATCACCTCGACCGGCGGGGTGCTGAGCGTCGCCAAGGACGGCTCGGGGCCGCAGTTCTTCGACGACGAACTGGTGGCCATCATCGAGACCGCCAAGGATTACGGCTTCACGACCGCGGCGCACGCGCACGGCAAGGAGGGCATGCTGCGTGCCGTGCGCGCCGGCATCACGAGCATCGAGCACGGCAGTTACGCGGATGACGAGGTGATGGACGAGATGGTCCGCATGGGGACCTACCTCGTGCCGACCATTTCGGCTGGGGCCTTCGTAGTCGAGAAGGCGAAAATCCCGGGCTACTTCCCGGCCGTGATCGTCCCGAAGGCCACCGCCATCGGGCCGCAGATGCAGGACATGGTGCGTCGGGCCTACGCGAAGAAGGTCAAGATTGCCTTTGGGACGGACTCCGGCGTCGGCCCGCACGGCGACAACGCGCGGGAGTTTGTGCTGATGCACCAGGCGGGTATCCCGGTGGCGGAGGCGATCGTGATGGCGACGCGGGTCCCGGCGGAGATGCTCGGCATGACCGATGATCTGGGGACGATCCAGGCCGGGCGGTATGCGGATATCGTGGCGGTGAAGGGGGATGCGTTGGCGAATCCGGAATTGCTGATGGAGGTGGATTTCGTGATGAAGGGTGGGAAGGTGGTGAAGTTGGGCGGGGTGGAGATGTGAGGCTGCTGACACTACACAAACCAAGCAACTCGTTCGGACTGGCTAATTTGGGAAGCTCAAATCTTGGTGGGTATGAAGTATCTGTTAAGTCTCGCGATGCTAACCCTCGGTCTGTCGTGGAGCCTCTGCGCATCCGCCGCGAACACGCTCGCGAAGTATGCCGTGACTTCGAGCATCCCAGACATGTTCTATCGCTCGGGCGAGTACCACCTTCTCTTTAATGCGGACTCGGCAGCGTTCGTCAACGTTGCTTACCCAGTATCTTCCTGGGTGAAGGGCGGTGGTAAGGTGGTGGAGTCTATGTTAGGCGATCCTGATCAACGGCTCTACCTCACCACCATTGCCGATAGTACGGTACGCTGGAAGACGCACTACGGCGGCGGCCGTAGTCAGGGCGTTTGGTCGATCCTTTCAGACCCATATCCCCGGATAGCGTGGCGAGCTACGGGGGCTTCGAGGATCAATCGCCTCGGGCAATCTTGCCTCGAGGCGGAGGGCAAATATGGTGGCCGCGATTACACCGTCTGGTACATCCCCTCCGTCCCCACCTATTTCGGACCGTGGATGCTACATGGCCTACCTGGACTCGTAGACGAACTCAGGAGCGCCGACGGAATGATCGACGTGCGGCTCGTGGAAGTCGCACCTTCGCGAAACCATATCCCGTCGTATACAGAGGGCGCGTACCGGACGTACGCAGAACTCCAAAGAGAGGTCATCAAACACCTACACGTCATCGAAGCGATTGGGACGCAGTACAACGCCTCCGTGACGAGCAACGATCCATGTCGTACCTGCGAAATAGAGCTCGACAAATGGGACTACATCAAGAAGTACAAGCTCGCCGAGATCAAGGCGGGGCGGCGTAAGCGGCAGGCGAATGATAGGTTTGAGTAAGTAACAATCTTCCGCTGGCACGAACGCATTCACTTTGCAAATTAAGTTTGGCTGATGATTGTCAGATTAAATAGAATTCTGCTTACGGCATGTGCATGTCTCCTTTGCGCTAGTGTCTCTGCCCAATATTTGGCTACCTACGACGCAACACTACAATTCGAAAACTATGAATACAGATCGGGCACGTATCACCTAGCCATCGACCGAGACAGTGCAGCCCTGTGGTCACCTTCCTACTCTTCGGAGTCAAAATACGAAGTAGTTGGAAGAAACGTCGACGTTACCACCGGCGATCCAGACGCTCGACTCATGCGAATAGATCTCAACGAAGGAACCGTTCGATTCAAGACCAGCTACGGCGGAAGCGGCCGTGACGGCGAGTGGACCATCCTCACCGACAACATCCCCGTGCTCGACTGGGAGATCAGTCAACAGACTAAAGTGTGTGCCCAAGGCTATGCGTGTCAAAGGGCGTCTGCCAGTTTTGGCGGACGCCATTACGTAGCGTGGTTCATTCCGAGCCTGCCAACTAGCATCGGAATCTACAAATTGCACGGGCTGCCGGGACTGACCGCAGAACTGCGATCTAGCGATCAGAAGGTCGGCTTCGTTCTAGAGAGCGTCGAGCCATTGAAGAATCATCCGCTACCCAGCTTCACCGTGGGTACCCCCAGATCTTACGTTGAACTTCAACAGCAGGTCATCACCCTACTCTTGCGCGTCGAAGCCATGAGTACACCGGGCAGCTCTATGACATCCAAAGACCCACCGCGCGACGCCAATTTCGAAGTTGACAAGTGGCACTACATCAGGGATTACAAGCTTGCCGAAGTCAAGGCGAAGCGACGGAAATTAACGGTCGCAGACAGGATCGAGCGTTGATACGCGCTTTAGGACTAGCATGTCTCTTCGCCCTTGGCGTCTGGTCCCAGGCCTGCGCCCAATCCCTCACCTCCGCCATCCGTGACGCCGCCGGCCCCCTCCCAGGCGCCTTTATCCTCGTCCTCTCCCCCGACGGTGCCCGCGCCATCGCCCAGGGCATCACCGACGCTGACGGACGCAGCGCGATCGTTTTGCCGGAAGGCACCACCGCCGCCCTCGTCAGCGTCGAAATGCTCGGCTACAAGCCGCAGCGTCACGCCGTTACCTTCTCCGATAACGGCGAGCCGACCATGCTCAGCGTCACCCTCATCGAGCGGACCTTTGACCTGCAGGAGGTCCAGGTGCAGGGCAAGCGCCGCGCCACTACCGTCGGCAACAACGACACCTCCGCCCTCGATCTCACCACCTTCCGCGACTCTTCCGAACAGTCGATCGCGCAGCTCCTCGCCCGCTCGCCGGACGTCGAGCTGCAGAGCAACGGCCTGCTGAAGTACCGCGGGCAGGCCGTCAACCGCGTCCTCGTCGACGGCAAGGACATCTTCGGCGCCGGGCAGTACGCCCAGCCGCTGGCCCGGCTCTCGCCCGACATCGTCAAGGGCGCCAACGCCGTCGAGCGCTTCCACGAGGACGCCGTGCTGGCGCGCCTCGAGCCCTCCAACGAGACTGTCATCGACATCACTACCAAGGAGGAGGCCCGCGGCACCGTCGACGGGCAGGCGCGACTCGCCGAGGGCAGCACGCCGCAGGGCGCTTGGCGCTACCGACACGAGGCCGGCGCCATCCTGCTCGACGGACCGGCGGCCTACTACGCCGACGCCACGGCCTCGCGCCTCGCGACCACCACCGCCGGCTTCTCGAGCCGCAGTGACGCCTTCTCGCTCGATGGAAAGAGCCCCGAACCCGTCGGCGAGTCCTACGACGAGCTCCCTTCCCAAACCAGTGCCTGGAACGGCAACCTCGCGCAGGCGCCCGCGGAGATCGTCGGCGATGCGCTCGTGGCGGACCTCGGGGTCCGGGCGCTGTTCAACGGCCGGGGCGCGGCCCGCACGCGGCTCGAGGTCAAGGCCCAGCACGGCGAGGACGCGATCGAGAACGTGTCGAGCCTGGGGGCCACCGGTACGGACGTCGACTACCGACTCGATACGCGGCGGGCATCGAGTGTCGCGGGCCAGGGCTACCTGCTGTCCCTCGATCACTACAATGCGGCGCCTTCCGGCAAAACCAGTTGGCGCGTCCACGCCCGGGCCGAGCCGTGGCGCGAGCGCTCGGAGGCCCGCGTCACGCTGCTCCAGCCAGGCACACCCGACCAGGACTTTCGTCAAAACAACCGCGCCGACAATCTGCCGCTCTACCTCGGGGCCCGCGTCAACCAGGCCCTCGGCGCCGCCACCGCCCTGCAAGTTTTCGCGCAAGCCGACCAGGGCGCCCTCGCCGACGATCTTCGGCTCGACGTGGATACGACTTTGCTCGGGGCGGTAGGTTTTGCCGCAAGGCGTCCCAATAGCGTCAACCAAACCCGGGCACTCGACTACCGTGTGTTACGGGGCGGCGCGAAGGTGTTTTGGCGACAGCCCTGGGCCAATCTCCAGTTCTACGCCGAGGCGACCGACCAAATGAGCTCCCCAAAGATCGACCTCGCGCAGCGTAGCGAAACCCTCCCGACGCAGGCCCTCAGTCAGGGCTACGGTACGCAGCGTGTAGGCGGGAGTCTCGTCGCCCCACTCTCGCGGAAGTGGCGAGCGAACGCCTCGTTGGAGCAGGTCGGCGTGCAGGACCAGCGTCTCTCGCGTAGCGCCTCCGCGACCGGCTACCAAGTTCGCGCCGAATACGTCGACGGCGGCCGACCGGTGTACACGCTCTACGACCAGCGCCGAGTACGCCTGCCCTTCCTGCCCTACGAAAGCGGCCTCCGCTACCTGAGCGATCCTTTCTCACTGGAGGTCCCGCTGGCCATCGTCACGCCAACCTTCTCCGACCAGTTCGGCGCTACCGCCTCGCGACGCCTCCGCGCCCTCGACGTCGACTACACAGCCAGCCTGCGCTACACCTACCGCGAGTCCGAGATCTTGAACACCTACGACCTTACGCAGCGTAGTCAAGTCGTCAACCGCGCCGGCCAGCGCCGCGTCGACGCCCTCGACGGCGCCCTCCGCCTCACGCACGTGAGCCTCAAACTGCGGCTCGTCAGCAACCTCACGCTGACCGGCTACCGCCGGAGTGCCGAGAGCAACGTGGTCGACGCCGCGGGGCAGGTGCGCACCACGGGCATGGGCCTCGAGTACAAGCTGTCGTGGCCGGGCTACCTCGGGATCGCCCCGACGCTGATCGTCAATCACCAGCACCAGGATGTGCGGGGCGCAATCGATACCCGCAGCCGCAATACCACCGCTTCGCTACTCATCGCCTACTTCGCCGACCGCTGGCGCTGGAACGTGCGCGGGAGTCTGGGGCAGGCCAACGCCAACGGCTTCACGGCCCGTACCTACGGCTACCTCGAGGCCGGCGGCAGCTACGAGTTGCGGGCCGACCGCTCGGGCTTGACGCTCGGAGTGCGCGGCTACAACTTCAGCGGCGAACGGCGGGCGCGCAACGTGAGCTTCGACCAGCCCTTTCTGAGCGACGTGCGTACGGAGGCGGCACCGGCGGCGGTGGTGGTAGAGGCGTGGGTGCCGATTAAGGGCAAGGCTTCACGCTCCCTCCGCGAGTAACGCCTCGACTTCGCCTACAGTCCGCTCTAAGAAGTCGGCTATCTCACTGTTGCTCATACCCTGGGCTCGAAGTTTCCTCGCCGTCCGACGGTCGGCGGCATCGAAGCCTTCTTCGACGCCCTCCTCGCGGCCCTCCTCGCGGCCCTCCTCGCGACCTTTCTCGTGCCCTACTGCGCGGCCTTCCTCACGGCCCCAGATGTATTGATACAGCACCTGCCCCCGCAACTTCGTATCCTCCCGGAAGGCCCGCTCCCACTTCGCCCGCTCCTCCTCGCTGAGGCGACCGACCTCGGCCACGGTAAATGCCTTCTTGAGGTCTTGCTCCGTCACCCAGTCCGGAATGCCCGACATCGTTGGCATCCGGCGCATGGCCTCGGTCCACTGCTCGATCGGGTCCAATACTGCCACGTCGTCTCTCATCTTGAATTTGCTTAGCTCTAGGAAGTATAACTGCAAAACGTCAGAGAACAGTTCCCCGCGGTCGCTTTGCATTGTGAAGTGATGCAAGTAACCCTGGTAATCGCCCGGCAACTCAAAGTCGACCACGGCGATCAGGTAGACGGGCTTCAACTCGTAGTCCTCATCTCCACGCCGTACCTGTAGCTCCATGCCGCGCATGGTGTAGTACAGCGAACGCTCCTTGAAGAAGGGGTGCGGCAGACGCTGGACTTCGACGATCAAAATACGACCGTCGCTCGTCACGCAGCGCAGATCATAAATCACCAACCGTGCACCAGGGAAATCGCCAATCACTTCCGTGCTCGCGTATTCGAGGTCGACCACTCGGTCGGCGACCGGGAGGATAGCATTGATGAAGCTGATCAGGATCGCCTTGTGGGCAAAGATGAGCTTGAATCCGAAGTCTGTCTTCGGGTCGATGTACTTCTGGGGGGACATGGGGCAGGGTTTGACGCCTGGTATAATAAACATTCTGTATCAAATAATTTTACCTAAGCCATCGTCGTGCCTCACCACTCTCCTAATGCTTCACCTCCCCCTCCAGCATCGCCACCGTATACCCCGCATCAGCACGCTTCACCGCCGCCGCAAACCTCGCGATCTCACCGGCGGACTCGGCGGGGTAGATACCGGCATTCACCGTCAAGCGACGCTCGAGCGTGAGCACCGGCGAGATCGTACCGCTGGCCACGAGATCTTCCCGCGACGTGTACGCGGCAACCACCGACAACTGGTAGCTGCCCTGCGGACCACTGAGGCTCACGGGGCTCGGGCTGCTGAGTTGGGCGCCTTTCGGCAAAACCAGCCGTAGCGTATCCACCCGCACGTAGCCTTCGGTAAGCGCCACGGGGCTCCGTCGGCGAACGGTGTCGCGGGGCGCAGGCAAACCGGGCAAGTACCCAAACGTCGGCACGACCAGTCGCTTACCGACGAGCTGCCGGTAGCCCTGCAGCCGCCCCGCCTCCTGTATCGTCCCTACTGGTCCATAAGGGGTCGTCTCGATAGAGACCTGCGGGTCGAGCCCCTCGAGGGTGAGCGCGAGGTCCGCCTGTGCGTACCGTCGACGGTCGGCAGCATCGGCGGTGCGCATGGCCACGGGGAGATCGAGTTGTGTGCCACGGTAGGTGCTGCGACGTGTGAAGATCGCGTCTTTGTCGCCGGATAGGTCGATGGTCGTGAACGAGCTCACGGGATTGTCGGTCGCCTGGGCACCGTGCGTCCGCACGAGCTCTCCGCCCTTGTCGTCGACCCACAACACGTAGCGGCCCGCCGTCCAGTCGGCTGAGGCGTAGTCGGCCGGGTTGGTCTGGTCGGTGCACTCAAGCCACATCGTGTCCTTGGCGAGCGGTACGCCGAGGATGGCGTGGTTGGCCTGCGAGGCGCTCGCAAACTCTGGCAGGAAGATTTCATGCGTACCCCCCGCCCCGACGATGCAATAGTTGGACGGGATGTCAACCGCATCGAGCAGCAGGCGGGTGTAGTTGCTGAGCGCCTTACAATCGCCGTACCCAAGGGTGTGGACGCTGGCCGGGTCCATCGGCTTAAAGCCCCCGATGCCGAGTTGGATGCTGATGTAGTGGGTCCGGGACTGCATGTAGGCGTACACACGCTCCACCCGCGCTCGGGGATTGCTGATGTCCCTGACGAGTTCGCGTACCTCCGCGATGGCGTCCGGGGGTAGGGTGCTGCGATCGGCGAGGAGTTCGGTGGTCCAAACGCCCATGCCGTTCCAGTCGGAGAAGTCACCCTTGAGCCCGCCGAGGGTAGCGACGCGGGGCGCGAGGAGCACCGCCGGACCGACGCGGTGCGCAGCCGGCGAGAAGTCCTCCCGTTTTGCCGAAAGGCCACCGCCCGCGATCGTATACTCGATTACGCCGCCAGACTCGGTTATGGCTAGTTGGCTGTCGGGGTCGATGACTTTCGTCAAAACGTGCTGGCGGTCTCCGGCTATCGTGAGGCTGGCGCGTTGGACGGTAACGCCGGTGGGGTAGGCGAAATGGGTCGTCGGCATCCCGACCGACTCCCGGACCTTGCTCACGGTGCGCGTCTTGATGACGGCGGGGTAGGCCGTCGGCAGCGGGAGCGTCATTGTCGCGAAGCGCCCGTCGGAGGCGATGGTCATCATATCGGTCGAGGCGTAGTCGCGGCGGTCTCTCTTCTTGAGTACCTCGGGCTTCTTCTCGCCTTTAGACCACACCTCTGCCTCCATATCGGTGACCTCGGAGGCGTCGTCGAAGTACTCGGCGATGTTTTGGAAGAGGCGGGCACCTTCCACACTAAACACCTCGACCTCTAGGTTTTTCTCCCAGCTGTAGGCACCTGGCCCGGTCGAGGTCAGCGTGTAGTCGTGTGCGCGGATATCGGCGATCTGCACCGAGAGCGTTCGACCGGCCTGCGCGTACGCGCCGAGGCTGAGTAGCGTCAGCAGAATCGCGAGTACAGAGGGCCTGGACAGTGCCCACGGTGCCAGTGCCAACGGCCTACGGCGGCGGGAGTGGCCAATGGCAGTAGTCATTCGGCGTCGACGATGCTGAGCAGCGTACCCTCCTGCTCGACGACCATGCCGAACAGGCCCCGGACCTCCGGGTAGCGCTCGGGGAGGTAAGTGAGGTTCTTGATGACGAGCATCGTACTGATAGACAAGGTGTTGTCGTTGTCGAGGACTTGGTAACGGTAGATAGCGTCCCGGTTGATGGTCGTCAGGTTGACGAGCGCAGGAAGAGTTTCGAGGCGCTTGCCTTCGGGGAGCTTCAGGTTGATCTGGCGCGTTTCGATAATCTTGGCGGGGAACTCTACCGGGTAGCGGCGCTCGGCGTGGACGAAGGGGTTTTTGGTCCACTGCGGAGCGATTACGGGGTTAAAAGCCAGGGCATCGCCGAGGTCTAGCGCCGGTTGCTCGCTGCGGATATCGGCCGTGATTCGCCACGAGTAGCCCTTCTCGCGTGCGATCATGAGCTTAGACACTGCGAAGCCCTCGAGCAGTGCACTCGTGTCTAGCGACAGCACCAGGCCATTGGTTGAGGCGGTTACGTACGGTTTTGCCGCAAGGCCACTGAGTGTGAGAGCGGCCGTCCCCACGAGGTAGCCCCCGGCGTCCACCTCGAGTTGGGCCTGGATGGCACGCTGGTCGATGGTGCCGTCTTGGAGTTCGACGAAGCTGTAGGCACCTTCGTCATTGACCAGTAGGCCGCTGCCGTTGAGGTCGTCCTCCGGGAGCACGCCGGGGTAGCCAGCCGGATCGGTGGCGTCGAGGAGGAAGGTTTTGTCGCCTGCAGTAAGGGCGACGATCATGCTGTTGATCGAGGCGGAGTTGCGGATGTGCTGAAGGAGCCGGCCGTGCTCGCGCGTACTGATAAACACGGGGTAGGCCTCCAGGTCGAGCGCCCGCAAGAGGCCGAGGAGTGCGGCGTTGACATCCGCGCTATAGCCCTCGCCCTTGGTCGTGAGGGCACCGATGCGCTTGCTGGCGTAAGCGGCATGGTAGCCGTTCCAGCGCACGTTCGAAGCCACCATTTGCATCGCCCAGGCGGCCTTATCGACGGGGTCGGTGAGGTCGGCCGGGCAGGCAGCAGCCCAGTCGCGGTAGTGGCCCTTCCCCCGCATGGCAGCCTTGATGCCGTCGAACTCGGTGAGGTCCTTGCTGATCTTGGCCCAGTCCCCGGAGATCTCGACGGTCATGCCTTCCGGCGGGACGAAGCGCTCGAGTTCGACGCGGAGGTGCGCGGCGTAGTTGCCGAGAGTCGTGATGAAGGGCTCGGAGCTAATGGCGGGGAGGTTCTCGGCGCGGAACGTGGTGACGATGAGGTTGCCGCCGACGTTGGCGTAGGGATAGGGCTTGCGGTCAATAGACTGGTCGACGCGCTCGTGTCCAAGCACGTGGGTCTGGTACTGAAAGGCGTCGTGGGCGCAGAGGCGGGTTTCGGCTACCTGCACGGGGATGTCGTCTTGAAAGTAGGTGATTGGACAGCCCACCATGTTGCCGCTCTCGCGCGAGTAGTTGAGATCGAGCACCGTGCCGGCCACTACTCCTGGGAAGCTAAACGCGACCTCGACCATCTCCGGGGAGATGCGCGTGCGGTAGCGCTCTTCCTTGGCGACCTTTTGGGTCTGCAGTCGACCGTCGAGCATCTGGTGGGTGTAGGCTTCGAGGTTGGAGAGTTGCTCGGCGGTACCCCCCGACTCGGGGTCGTAGTAGCGGATCTTCACGAGGGCCTGGCCATAGCCCTGTGGGTCGAGCACGCGCACGATCCGGCGGAAGTCGATGCGGCGCGAGAGCTTCGCGGTACCAAAGTTGAGGAAGCCGAAGTTGATGGCGATGTCCTGCGCGATAACGTAGGCGTGGACGCTGCTGTCGGCGGCATAAGGGTTGGCCTCGAACCAGGCCGCGTCGGCCTTGCCAGGCTTGGGGAGGTCGCCGCTCGCCTGGGCGAGGGGGAGACCGAAGGCGAGGACGACACACAGGAATGGGAGACGCATACTCAAATGTATTCTGGGGCACGAGACGGGACCCAGAAATGTTTGTACGGTTGGAGAGCGGCACTTGTGTCGGGCGTACGCTGTTTTGCCGCAAGGCGAGTACTCTCGCGCGCCTACTAGCGCACTAACCCAGGGAGGTCGTTCAACCCTGTCTCAATCGATGTCCCCCCTCACACGTTTTCGGTAAGCCACCGAAAGTACTTAGGGTCGTCGGCGAGGAAGAGTTTTTCGCCACCGATGCGAAAGGCCAGGAGAAGGTGTTCGAGGGCGGCGGGCGCGTCCTGGAGCTCTAGGTTGGCCTGGCCGAGGCGGAGTTGGACGAAGGGGTTGTCGGGACCCTGTGGGAGGTCATGGGCGGCCTGCATGTTTTGGCGACAAGCCTCGAAGTTGCCCTTGGCGAAGTAGGCGTCCCCGATGGCGGCGTGGAGCCAGGCTGCGGTGGCGGTTTTGCGCTGGGCGGGGGGCAGGAGAGCTTGGGCCTCGCGGTAGCGAGCGATGGCGGCGTTGTAGTTGCCGGCCTCGGCGAGGTGGTCGCCGCGTTCGGAGAGGGCCGCTATCTGGGCGGGGAGCGGGGTAGTGGAGGATTGCACGCTGTGAAGGTAGCGGCACCAGTTGTGAAGTCAACTGGGCCGGTTGTCAAAGCGGGCGTTTTGGCGAAAGCCTAAGCTGCATCTTCGGCGCGCTGATGCCAAGCTGGCTGAGGCCTTCGAGAAGACTTTCGTCAAAACCCAACCCCATGTCCCTTCCCCTCCGCTCGACCACACTTATTGAGGCCTGCCTGTTCATCGTCTGCTTGGTGGCGGGGCTCTCGCTCCACGCGCAGATCTTCCTCACGATGGAAGTGCAGCAGGAGAAGAAGGGCAAGATTGTGGACAAGGGATCGTCGGTGGTGAGCATCACGAGTGACGGCGACCGCATCGCCATCGAGACGACTACCGACGGCACGGAGGCGATCATCATTTATGATACCGAGAACAAGACGATGACGACGATCTCGACACACAAGGGCGAGCGCTCGGCCATTCGCATGCCCTTGATCAAGCTGCCAAAGAGCAAGCAAGACGGCTTCGAAGGCACTTTCGTGGCGACCGGCGAGAAAAAAACGATCATCGGGTATAGCGCCGAGAAGTATAGGGTCACCGACGACGGCACGACCTCCGAGATGTGGGTCGCGGACATCCCAGGCTTCGATTACGGCTTGATCGCGGAGGGCGTCGGACAGACGGCGGCCGCCAAACCAGCTGTCGCTGGCGTCGACAATCCCATGGTGCTGGAGGCGCATTCGCCGAGCAAGAACGGCAAGGAGGTAGTGCACATGTACATCCGGGCGGTGGCTACGGGCGGGGACGTGGACCTGGGGGCGTTTGAGGTGCCTGCAGGGGTGGAGCTGCAGGACATGAGCGCGATGCTGAAGGGGTTTGGGCAGTAGGTTTTAGGGCGCTGCACTAGATGAGCAGCTTCGCCTGAAGGGGCGCTGCAATTGTCGGTGGACTTGGGGGCGATTGTCGACCTTTGGGGCCTGGTGGCTAGACTTTCTAGTCTCCAATGAATTTCCCGGATTCGGGAAGTCCGCTCGAAACGACGCCCGCTATGCTCGACCTCTCTCCCGACGAATACTACGACTACTACGCTACCTACTTGAAGCAGGTGCCGCGGGGCCTCTCTATCGACGAGGCGCTCAATGACAGCATGGACCAACTCTCGGAATGGCTGGCGCGGGTGCCGCAGTCGCGGGCAGACTATGCGTACGCAGAGGGCAAGTGGACCGTGGCGCAGGCGCTGCAGCACGTGCTGGATACAGAGAGGGTGTTCGGGTACCGGGCGCTAACGTTCGGGCGCGGGGACGCGGGGCCGCTGCCAGGGTATGACCAGGATGCGTTCGTAGCGACGCTGGGTCCGGTGACGCGGCCGCTAGAGTCCTTGATAGACGAGTTGGAGCTCGTGCGGGCGGGGACGCGGATGCTGTTCGAGAGCTTTGATGCGGGGGCTTTGGTGCGCAAAGGCACGATGAGTGGGCACGTGCACTCGGTGCGAGCGATCGGGTACGTGATTGCGGGGCACTGTTATCACCATGTCAGGGTGTATAAGGAGCGGTATGCTCATTGGGCGCTACGCTAATTGGGCGCTACGCTAGTTGGGCGCTTCGCTAAGTGGGCGCTACGCTAATTGGGCGGCTGCGCCTAATTGGGCGCTACGCTAGTTGAGCTCAACTAGGCCCTCGCACAGCCGTGAGCACAGTCAATTAGGCCAAAGGCCGCCCAACTAGGCCGAAGGCCGCCCAATTAGACCGAAGGTCGCCCAACTAGGCCAAAGGCCGCCCAATTAGGCCGAAGGCCGCCCAACTGGGCCGAAGGCCGCCCCCTTACTCCTGCCAGCGCAGCGGGCGGATAAGGCCATTCGCATAGAACTCCAGCGGCCTACTCCAGTACTGCATGTCGTGGCCCTTGACGTTGTCGGGCGCGGAACCCCAGAGGTCGCCCATCCAGAGGAAGTCGGTCTGGCCGTTACGCTCTAGGGGCATGACGAAGGTCTGTTGGGCGGGGATAATGGGTGGGGCCCAACGGGCGTCGAGATTCATGATGTAGGCATTGACGTGTACCTGAAACCTCTCCTTCGGGTCGGCGCGGTGGTTGAGGTTCGTTTCGATAAGTTGGACCACGTCGTAGGGGTAGTCCGCGTCAATTTGGATACGGATGGCGTCGCCGGGTTTCGGCGTGATCGGCATCGTGATGGCGTTGTGGAGGGTTTTGCGCTCGACGCTCATGGCTGCGGCAGGCGTCTCGATCCACTCTCCGCCGAGGTGTTGGCTTACGCTAAAACCTATGGGCACCCGCGAATCGTTCGTCCGGGGATTGATGGTGTCGCCGCAAGTACCGTCGCGGTTGCCGGTGTACTGCAGCACGGTGACACTGCGGATCAGGATATCCTCAGTCATCCACAGTTCGATGGCGGGGAAGGCTTTCGTAGCGGTATCGCGGCGCAACGTGTGGTACTGCGTCGGGCGCAGGTCGCCGTCGGACAGTACTGGCGCAGAAGTCCCGGGCTGGCGATTGATGTTTTGCCGCAAGGCGTATCCAGACAGTGGCGCTGGGGAGGTGTACACCCGTGCCCCCGAGCCCTGCGTACAGAAGCAGCACGTGTAGTCGGTGAGCAGGTAGTAAGTGCCCTCGCGGCGGAAGATGCTGCCGGCCTCACAGTCCTCGGCGATGAAGCCGCCGTTGTCCATCGAGGACGAGACATAATCCGCATTTAGGCGCTCGACGCTCAGCTTGTGGCCCTCGATGGTGTTGTACATGAGGTAGGCGGTGCGGTCGTCATCGACGAAGAGGTTGAAGTCCCCGACGCCGAGTTTGGAGTGCGCGACTTGGACATCGTCGTTGACGATTTTGAAGGGCCCGGTGGGCGACTTGCTGGTGGCGACGCCGAAGTGGCCGGTCCAAAGCTTGGGGTACCAGTTGTACCAAAGCACGTACTCCTCGCGAGCCTCGTGGTAGATGACGTGGGGTCGGTAGTAGATGCCGGACTTTGCGTCGGGCAGGATGGCGCCGTGGGGCGTCCAGGCCTGCATGTCGGGCGAGGAGTAAACGCGGTACTCGTTGGCGCGCGTAAAGCCGGAGGTGTTGCCGTAGGCCGTCCCGTACCAGTAGTAGCTGTCGCCAAAACGGATGACGCGGCCGTCGTGGACGTCGATGGTGTCGCCGTGGATGTCGGTGCGGGCGGTGGAATTTTGGGGCGTGAAGTCGGTGATCGGGGTTGCGGCGGCCGCTGTGGGGAATCTGTCAAAACCCGTTGGGCGAAGCAGGCGGAAGTGGCCGCGAGGAGACCGGCGCAAAGCAGGTAAGTGAGGCGCGTGAACATTGGGGAAAGTTAGGGTGAGGGGGCGGGGGGAGTGACCTGGGGTGTAGTCTCGGCTGGCGGCTTCGATTGCTCGGTTGCAAGAGAAAGTCGCCAGCGTGGGTGGCCTGGCGAACAACGCTAGCTAAGCCCGCTATCGGCTCGCGCCCCAGGCCCAGACGGTTGTGGAGGCGT
>CAWIMC010000009.1:0-29136 GCA_963837005.1 Lewinellaceae bacterium | reverse complement strand
ACGACGGCGCGCTGTACACCGTCGAAGAACTCGACGAGGCCGGTGAACCACTTCGCTTGCTCCACCCCAAAACCTTTTGGCAACAGCTAGCAGCCAGTCAGAGAGTTTGATCCCAAGGCGAAATCGAGAACTTCAAGTACGAGACCTTAAGGCTATGCTGGCACAATTTCAACTCAACGGACCGCAGCGCCCAACCCGCCGCGAAGGAAATAAGTCCCTCGGGTGTGTCGCGTTACCCTACGAGGACAATCACAACCGAAGACGGATGATGAAGCGAGGGTGATCCGGCTGTATGCCTACCCCATCCTCAACAGCCTGGTGTTATTCGACGGCGGAGTGAAGACCTCGAATAAGTGGCAAGACAGCGAGGACGTGCGTGCGAAGGTGGAGGAAGGCAACGCGATCTCCGATGCGCTAGACTTAATGTACCGAAAGAATCGACTGGCCTTCACGCCACAGGGCTTCCTCGATCTCGACTATTGCGAAGATGTCTCCTGGTAAATCCCGAAATCATGAATAAAGAATCACAAGCCGACTACAGTCTCGATTATCAGCCGACGCTGCCCGATGCGCGCCTCGACGAACTCAGCTACCTCATTACGCAAGAGGTGATGCACCGCTTGAAAAACAAGACGATGCGCGAGTTTGCCGAGGGGCACGATTTTGATGCTCCCCAAGTCTCTCGGTGGTTGCGCGGAGTCCACAACCTTAGCCTGAAGAGCATCGCCAAGCTCGAGGCTGCCTTGGGCGAACCACTGGTTTCGGTTTGTGGACGTGGATCGAAGGTCTTCGCGGAGGCGGGGTTGCCGATGGCCTCGGCGTCGGCGGTGGCGCAGCACGTGCCTACTGCCGCCAACGGTGCCGAAAGCCGACTCGCGTCCGCGGAGGAACGCCCGCGGCTAAGCGTCATGCGTGTGCATGAATTGACGAGATTAGCAGGCCGAGTAAAGCCCGCGCGCATGTTAACGCTAAATGCGAGTAAAGCGGAAGTGCCGACCGTTCGGCGCACCGAAATTACCAATGTATACAATCGAGTTTTCACAACCTTGCCGACAAATGCAGTATTTCTTGATCACAAAAAGC
The DNA here is from genome assembly GCA_963837005.1 of Lewinellaceae bacterium. Taxonomy (GTDB): domain Bacteria; phylum Bacteroidota; class Bacteroidia; order Chitinophagales; family Saprospiraceae; genus CALDTK01. Next base: position 28,053 of record CAWIMC010000009.1, on the reverse strand, counting down.
TAGTGGCGTGAAAGAGTTTGACCCCGCAGACGTTAGTCTCGATCACTACGATCTCATCTACAGCCGGAAAGAATCTAACCCTTTGCTGATCGGAGATGGCATGGTGTCACAAGTTAGCTACAGCACTCGAACAAAATTCGCGCCTGCCATAAAGTTAGACTCCCTGGTTGTATTCTTCCAGGTGGATGTGGCTGGTATACACGAAACCGGATACACGGTGGCAAAATATATAAACATCTATCGTGCTAAGTATGCAATTGGAAATCTTGGTGAGTACATTGAGTTGACAGCCGACGGCGTGGGTGTGTCTAGTGTCCACGAGGAGCTGGTCGACTACGTCTTTTCTGCCACGGTCTCCACGGTTCGCGGTAGCCTAAATATGCTGTACCGAGATACGGAGTTTCGGCAGTTCGTGCTGCCCTTGATGCCCGCCGGAGACTGGCGAGACATGGCCGAGGTTGACCTGGGGGAACTGTTACCGGCGTGGTGGGAGGAGTAGGGCAAAGGCCGTATGCATGACGACCTAATGCTATCGTCAGACGATGTATCCCTGCCCCCATTTCCCTCTTTTCGGCCTATTCCACTACGGAAAACCGCGTCTCCAACGACTGCGATCTTCTCTTCCGGCTCATCTACCAGGAGCGGCCGGAAGCTTTCGAAGCGTTGCTCGCCTGCATGCTCGATCTCGAAGACTCGTGGCTGCGCAGAAAGCTACGCAATCTGTTGAAAATCAATACTTAACCAAAGATTCGGCAGTCGGTAGGCCCCGGCAAGGACAGCGGCTATCACCTCAGTACGCCGGTGAGGAGCTTCTTGGTCCGTGCCCAACTGCCCCCCCTCCACAGCCTAGCTTTCGCCAAAACCCCACCCGCCCCATGCCCTCCCTCAAAGCCATCCCCACCCCATTCGTCCCAAACGAATCTGCCCTACCCAAAAAGCCCTCCCCGAAACCCGACCACCTCGCCCTCGCCCCCAACCAACCCCTCCACATCGCGTGGAAAGGCTTCTACACCGGAGCGTTGAAGAACAAGTTTTTGCGAAAGCAGAACCGCCCCGTCATCATCTCGGCTTTCGCCAAAACCGGTAGCGACGCCGCCCCCGCCGCCCGCGTCATCGCGGCCGTGCTCACCGAGACCCAGGACTGCCAGCTCGAAGGCGCCGACGCCCGCGAGCAAGGCCGCCAGACCCTCCACTACCTAGCCGCTGTCGGCGAGAACCAAACCTTCACCATCGAGGTCGTGAGTGAGGCCGGGGACGGCAAGGAGCTGAGGAAGGTGTCCGCCCTGCTGGCGAAAGGATCGACGACGCCGCTGCTCGCGATGGCCGGCGGCTGGCTCGCGATAGGCGCGAAGGCATTTCAGCTCGGGGCCAGCCTCGTGGAAGTCACCGGGCGCGACAGACCGGTCTTCGACACGAGCCTCACCTTCCCCGTCGGCAGCGCCGGACAAGCCCCGCTCGACACCGCCATCCTCTGCTCCCGAGACCCGCAGGCCCTCATCGAAGGCCACGAGATCCGCCAGGCCGAAGCGCAGGTAGGCGGTAAGTGGCAACTCTACAAAACCGGTACCGACCAAGCCTACGCCGGCGACGAACCCTACCTCCTCCTCCAGGTCGACCAACACGAACGCCCCGCCCTCCGCGACTTTCAAGCCGAGCGCTACGCCGCCGAACTCCTCGCCAGCTGGGTCCCCAAAGAAGACGTCGACTTCTCCGAACTCATCGAGGTGATCCGGGCTGGCGCAAAAGGATTAAGCTAGTCCACACTCCTCCGTGCAAAACCAACATCCTGTGTCGTAATGCTCGGTGGCTACCTTTAGGGCACACCCCTTAGCCCCAGCCAAGTGACAAAGCCTACTACCCCGCCGCCCTTTACCCTCCGCATCACCGGCACCCGCGCCGCCTCGCGCGACCTCCACACCGCGACCGCCCCCGACGCCACCACCGAGGAGTACTTCCGGGTCGACGACGCCTTCCGGCTCGACGCCGACGCCCGCGGCGAGCGCACCGTCCACGAAAAGCCTCAAGCCTCCGATGCCGCCGAGCAGATCGTCCGCCTCGAGGCCGACGACCAGACCGAGTGGATCGGCCTCCCGGACGACCTCCCCGATGTCTTCGGCGAGCCCGCCGAACCCAGGCGCGGCGGCCGGCCCGGCGAACAGGTCTTCACCATCCCGGCCAGCATCCGCCCCGTGGCCCCGAACGCGCAGCGCGGCGTCATCAAGGCCGCCCGCGTCAAGCTCGTCGAGTTCATCTCGCGTCGTGCGCCGGGGGCGAGTTCGACCAAGGAACACATCGCCATCAAGCTCGCCGAGCGCGTCGACCGCGCGGCCTGCCCGCAGCAAGGACTGTTCCGCGTCGAGGGCGCCGGCCTGCTCGGTGCGCAGGTCGAGAACTTGCCCGCCACCACCGGGCGCGCACTGCTCTTGATCCACGGTACGGCCTCGGGTTTCGTCGGCGGTTTCGCGGGCATCGAGGCGGCTACCTGGGACGCCCTGCGCAGCGCCTACCCCGGTGGCGTCTTCGCCTTCAACCACTACACGGTCACGCAATCGCCGGTGCGCAATGCGCTGGAGCTGTTACGGGTTTTGCCGAAAGGCCTCCACTGCGACCTCGTCACGCACTCCCGGGGCGGACTGGTCGGCGATGTCCTCGCGCGCTGCGACACCCGCCGGGGAGACGCGATTGGCTTTAGTGAGCAAGAGATCGACGGCTTCCGCGAGGAGGTAAAGGCGGCCTACGAAGACGGGGAAGGGCCGGAGGTAGGCGACACGCTGGCGACGGAACTCGCGGAGGTCACCGCTCTGGCGCGAAGCAAGGATTTCACGCTCCGTAGACTCGTGCGCGTAGCCAGTCCGAGCGCCGGCACCACCTTGCTCTCCGAGCGGCTCGACCACTACCTCAACGCCGTGCTCAACGTGCTCAAGCTGGCCGCCGGCGGCGTCGCGGCCCCGATCATCGGCGTGCTGCGGGCCTTCCTCCTCGCCGTCGTCGACGAGCGCCGCGATCCGGACAGCTTCCCGGGGCTGTTCGCGATGGTGCCGGAGTCGCCCTACAGCGTGCTCAACAACAATCCCCTCGCCGAACTCCCGAGCACGCTCGTCTCGGTGGCCGGCGACAGCGAGTTCGGCGGCAAACCCCTGCAGAGCCTCAAGGTGATGCTCAGCAATCTGTACTACTGGGGGCCGAACGACCTCGTCGTGGACACGGCCAGCATGTCGCGCGGCATCCAGCGACGCGCCGAGCATTTCCAGGTGCTCATCGAGGACAAGACCGTCGACCACTTCACGTATTTCAACCACCGCGATCGCATGGCCGTGGTGCTCGCCGTACTCACGGCCGAACACGTCGCGACGGCGGTTTTGCCGAAAGGCTTCACCCTCGACGACCTCCTCCGAGCACGGGGCCGCAGAGGTGTCATCATCAATAGCCTGTACGACCTCGGCGAGGTCAAGAGCACGCCGATCACGGGCACCAAACCCATCGTCGTGCTCCTGCCCGGCATCATGGGCTCCAACCTCTCCGGCGGCGGCCGGCGGCAGTGGATGCGGCTCTCGGCCCTGATGGCCGGCGGCCTGGTGGACGACCTCCACGTCGACGCCGAGGACGTGTCGGCCGTCTCGGCGATGGACGATTTCTACGGGGAGTTGGTCCGCTACCTCGTGGACAAAGGCTTCGAGGTAGAGGTCTTCGCGTTCGACTGGCGGCTTTCGCTAAAACAGGCTGGCGCGGCCCTGGACACAAAGCTGCAGTCGCTACTCGAGCACAAGCAGCCCCTCAAACTCCTCGCGCACTCCATGGGCGGGCTCGTGGTGCGGCAGCTGATGATCGACCACAGCGTCGCCTGGCGAGCCTTGCGCGACCTGCCCAGCACGCGCACCGTCCTGCTCGGCACGCCCTGGCGCGGGAGTCACCTCGTCACCGAGGTGCTGTCCGGCCATAGTTCGCGCGTCCGGCAGCTCTACCTGCTCGACCTCAAACACACCAAGCGGCGCATTTTGGAGACGATCGGTGCCTATCCGGGCGTGCTCGAATTACTCCCGCTCGATGAGCCGCTCCTGCGCACCACCGAGGAGTGGGGGCGCATCACGGATGCTGCCGGGAGAGGCGTGCCGCAGCTCGACGGCCGCGCCCTCGAGACCTTCCAAACGTACCAAGCGGAGGTCGTCGCGGGCATCAACGAACTTCGAGCAATCGACTTCGAGCGCCTCACCTACGTGGCCGGTTCCTACGACGAGACCGTCGACGGCTACGGTTTCGAGTACCGCCGTTTCCGCCGCCGCCAGACCCTCCGCTACCGCACGACGCCCCTCGGCGACGGCAGCGTGACCTGGGCGCGCGGCATCCCGGGTGCCCTCCCGGAGGCGCAGGTCTACTACGCCAAGGTCGAGCACGGGAGGCTCTGCGCCACGTCCGCCATCTTCGGCGGCATCCTCGACTTGCTGGAGCGCGGCACGACCCGGTCCCTCCCGGACGCGCCCCTCGTCTCGATCGCCAACGTGGCCGCGCGCGGCAGCGGCAAGGCTTTCGCCAAAACAGCGCCTTACCCCGTCGCGAGCATCACCGCGCTCACGCCGCAGGAGGCGCTCTTCGGCATCAGGCCCGCGTCTACACCGCAGGACACCGACGCCGGCCACCTCCGCATCGAGATCTTCAACGGCGACCTGCTGTTTGCCGACTACCCCGTGGTCGTCGGGCACTTCGCCAACACCGGCGTAGTCGGGGCCGAGCGCGCCGTGGACACCTACCTCAAGGGCGCCCTGTCCGAGCGCCACCGCATGGGCTTCTACCCCGGCGACATCGGGACGCAGGAGGTGCTCTTCGACCCCGACAGCAAGCCCCAGGGCGCCATCGTGGTCGGGCTCGGCGACCAGGACCAGCTCACGACCTCCGCCCTCACCCAAACCGTCGAGAAGGGTCTGCTGAAGTACGCGCTGTTTCAGCGCGACAATCGCCTCGCCGCCCACGCGCACCCCGGCGGCGGCCACGGCGTGAGCATGCTGCTGGTCGGCAGCAACTACGGCCAGCTGTCGATGCGGGAGTGCGTTCGCAGCCTCGTGCAGGCCGCCCAGCACGCCAACGCCGCCATCGCGGCCCTCAACGCCGAGCGCCGCGCCGACGACGTGCACCCGCCCCTGCGCCCGATCACCGTCGTCGAACTCGTCGACTACTTCGAGGATCGCGCCTTCGAGACCTTCCAGCTGCTCAGCGAGATGGTGGCGCTCAAGGACCTCCAGCGCGTCGTGCTCCCGGCGGCCATCACGCCGGGCTTCGGCAAGCGGCGGCGCTTCCTGCGGGAGGAGTCGCGGAGTTGGTGGCAGACCCTCACCACCTGCGCCAAGTCGAGCACCGACGACGGTCCCGCGGATCGCCTCGAGTTCACGGCCGCCAACCGCGGGGCGAGCGTGAGCGCGGACACCGTCTTCGGCGACCTCGACCTCCCCCGCGCCATGGCCGACGCGATGGCGAAGAGCGGCCGCTACGACCCGGCCGACGCGAAGGTCCTCTTCGAACTCCTGATCCCGAATCGCTACAAGGATTTCCTGCGCAGTCACCGCAACGTGCTGTGGCGCTTCGACCGCGCGAGTGCCGCCCTCCCGTGGGAGCTCTTCCACGACACCGACACCGGCGACGAGCCGACCTTCGTGCGGGCCGGCATGGTGCGCCAGCTCGAGAGTCGCACGGCGGAGGTGCGGCCGAGTTTGGTCCGCGGGTCCACGGCCCTGGTCATCGGCGATCCCGAACTCGGGACCGACGCCACGAACTTCGGCCAACTCGCGGGTGCCCGCGCGGAGGCGGAGGCCGTCGTGGAGCAACTCGGCAGGCACGGTTTCGTGACGAACTCGGAGATCGGTTCTTCCGCGATCGACATCGTGCGGGCGCTGTTCGGCTCCGCCTATAAGATCGTCCACATCGCCGCCCACGGCACCTTCAACGCCGACGAAGACGAAGCCCGGCCCGGCGCGGAGGTCGGCACGATCCCCAGTCGCACCGGCATCGTGCTCGGGGACGGGCAGCGCCTCACGCCCGGTCGCATCCAGCAGCTGTCGGCCATCCCGGAGCTGGTGTTCGTCAACTGCTGTTACGGGGGCGTCATCGACGGTCTTCGCGAAGACTACCGTCGCACGCGCTACCGACTCGCCGCCAACGTCGGCACGCAGCTCATCGAGATCGGCGTGCAGGCCGTCGTGGTGGCCGGGTGGGAGGTCGACGACGCGGCCGCGAAGGCTTTCGCCAAAACCTTCTACGACGATATGCTCTCGGGGCGCACCTTCGGGGAGGCCATCCGCCGCGCCCGCCAAACCGCCTACGAGCAGTTTCCGGACACGAATACCTGGGGTGCCTACCAGGCCTACGGCGACCCGTTCTACCGGGCGGTGATCCGCGACGTGTACGAGGAGTCCGACGAACTCAATGTCCACCTCGCCGAAGAGCTTACGCTCGAGTTCGACAACCTCGTGTCCCGCGTCCGCAGCATCCCCTACTCGCACGTCGGCGACCTCGAAAAGGTCCGACGCCAGGCCGCCGAGCTGGAGGTCCTCGCCCGGGAGCGCGGCCTCATGCGTCCCGCGGCCCTCGAGCGGCAGGGCATGCTCCACCTCTACCTCGGCTCCTACCCGCAGGCCATCGACGCCTTCGAGCGCCTCATCGCCGACGACGGGGCCGGTTTTGCGGTAAGCACCTACCTGCGCCTCCTCCACACGAAAGCCAAGCACATAGCCGCGGAGGCTTTCGCCAAAACGGGAAAGGGAAGTACCGAAAGCGCTTACCGTGCGATCGTTGAATTGATCGAGGCACTGAAGAGTCATACGCTCGAAACGACCGAATCCGGACCGAGCAAATCCAAAAACGCCAAATCCAAAACGGCAAAGCCCGTGGCCGCGGAGCCCGAGCAAGCCGACGGCAGTCCAACGGACGGCGGTCTCCCCGACGGCAGTACCGCCGAAACCAAAGCAACTGATGCTGAGATACCCGCGCCCGCATCGCCCCCGTACGCCCTCGCGCACCGGGGCGTGCGCGTCAACAGCCAGTGGGGCAGCATGTGCAAACGGGCCGCGGCCCTCAGTCCGAACAACACGATCGCCAAGGCCCGCCTCTCCGAGTCCGCAGCCGCCTACCTCGCCGCCGCTAAAGACCTCGGCATCCTGGAAGCCAAGGCCATCTACCACGTCTGCGAGTACATCACGTTTGAAGCGCTCCAGATCGACGGCTCACTCAAGCCAAAGCAGCGCAAAGCCGCCTTTGGGCAAATCGAGACGAAGATCAAAGCCAACCTCGGCGAAATCCCCGCGGACTACTTCGCCCGATGGAAAGACAGGCGCCGCTACTACACCCAGGAGCGCAACTCCTCCTACAGTGCCCTGCGCGAAGCGAACCTCGCCATGGCGAGCCTCGTCTGGGACCTCGTCCGCGACGCCGCCGGTGACCAAAAGCTTTCACCCGCCGCGGTCGAGACCCGCGTCGCCGCCCTCATCGAGATCCACGCCCGCCAGCGCCGCGAGGGCTTCAACCTGCGGGACCTCCGGGGCCAGGCGGAGCACTACCGCGTATTGATGGCGCTGGGGGAGCGGTTTGGGTGGCTGGGTAAGGAAGCCTATACGGCGTTGGAGCAGGTGTACCACTGGGTGGAGGTGATGCCGAGTGGGGCGGGGGTTGGGGGAGCTTATAACCAAGCGTAAGAGGCGCCAGCATTGGCCAAACGCAGAGATTACCTAAGCTTTCTTTCGATGACGATTCTTACCTGTGAGGCACCGCTGAAATGACAGGCCTTGCAAATGGTAACGCCTATAATATCTTACACTGGCTCTAACAATTCTTTAGCTAAGACTTACGCAGCCATGTCCGACTACCCCGCCTACTACCTCCACCGCATCTCCTACGAGCATCACGTCGCCCGGCCGCTGCTCGAAGCCGGCTGGGTGTCAATCGGATACGGAAGTGCGGCGGAAGTTTTCTTCCCCGACGGGGCAACCAGCCCAGCACAGATCGACTATCCGGAATTCGAGCGCCGTTTACATGAGCTCTACGGCTTCCAGATGCGTAGCCGTCGCAACCTCTACCGTTTCGTCTACGAGATGGAGAAAAACGATACGCTCGTCGTCCCCGAGCCCGGCGCGTTCCGCTTGTACACTGTCGAAGGGTTTGCCGTACCGCGGGCGGCGTGGAGTCCGGAAGTGCAGGCCATCGTGCGAGCCGCCGGCGGCGAGGACGCTGACCTTGGCTTCCTGCGTAAAGTGCGGCCACAGATATCGCATCCCATCGGCAAGCAGTACGTCGAAGACCAGAGCCTGCGGGCGCGCCTCAACTACCGCGGTGCGTCGGTGGACATGAGCGACCTATCGGGCGAAATCGAAAGGGCGCTAAAGAACTCCGAAACTGGGAGCTCATTTGAGCTTTCGGACAAGCTCACGTCGGGGCTCCAGCAAGCAGCCCTGGACGCGCTCCGGCAATACACCTCGCCCGATGAGCTCGAGCGACTAGTCGCCGCCTACTTCCTGGCCGCCGGCGCCGACGACGCCACGGTCCAAAGCAAACGCGCCAGGCACGGGACCGCCGAGAAGGCCGGCGACGCCGACGTCATCGCTGTCTTTGGCGACTTAAGGCTCGCCTTCTTCGTGCAGGTCAAACTCCACAAGGGTGGCTCATCGGATTGGGGCATCCAGCAAATCCAAACCTTCGCCGAAGCGCAGCGAGGCCTCGGGGCGCAGAGCGACTACGCCGACTATACTAAAGCACTGTGGCTAATTACCCTCGGCGAGGGTGTCGCATCCGATGAGTCCTCGTCGAGTGACGAGGTCCAGGTTATTAACGGGGAAGAGTTCGCGCGCATGCTTGTGAATGTGGGGATGAGTAGGGTGTTTGGCGGCCGTGTTGATTGAAGTACAGGTCTGCAGCTTTCGCCAAAACCTTAGCCTTCCCACTTAAATCTGGTCCTGTCCAGCAGCTCGATCTCCGATCTTACGATGTCGTACTCGCGCAGGGCTGCGGCCAATTCTGCCCGCTCAAAAACTTGTCCGCTGTGCTCGTTCAGCAGTTCTCGTGCGCCGCGGGTGAGGGTTTGGTTGGTCGCTACCACGGGGACGAAACGCACGCGGAACCTATCGCCGTAGGGCTTGAGCGCCGTGACCACTTCCTGCACGGCGGAGTTGGTCACTTTCCCACTGGTGAGGGCCTTGGCCTGAATAAGGAATCCTAGATCGGGCTCATCACCTACGACCACGACATCTGCCCCACGATCAGCCTGTTTTGGCGAAAGCCGGATCACCGTCCCCGTAAATCCTTCACTAGTTACTCAGTAGCCAAGCGCACGATTTCCTCATCGGAGTAGCCGTACTCCACCTCGTACGCAACTGGCTTTTTCGAGCTCGTGAGAGACGTGATCGGTGCACTTTGGTAGATCTGTCCCGTAGGTGCGATCACGCGCTCGCAACCGTCTGTGCAGGGGACGAACGTGTAGCTAGCCAGACCGACGACGGCGTTCGTGGCCACGTCGCTGAGTCTGAAGTTGACCCGTGCGCCGATCATTTCGATTTTACCGGGGATCGTACGTTCCCTCCCGCGCCGGTCGGTGTATTTATTGGTCGAGAACTGCGGGTAGCCAATGCCTACCAGTTCTACTAAATAGTCGGTGTTGACGCCCTTGTGTAGTTCGCTGTAGCCCGCGGCACCGTCCGCTACGACGTCGAATAGCCTTTCTCCGCGGAGTGGGTAGCCGGCCGTGAAGAACACGCGCTCGACGACGGCAAACAGTTCGGTATCGTCGCGCTCGTCTACCCGTGCGCGATTTAAGACAGCACTAGGCACGACGAGCATCAGACTCGGGTCGCCGGGGGTAGATAGGCGTTGTCGCAACTCTGGGCGAAAGTCGACTTGCTTTGGCGCATCTTTAAATTTGATCGTCCCGAAGGCGCCAGCCGAGCAACTCGACAGTAGGAGTAGTGCCGTCGCGAGATAGAAAAGTGAAACGTAGGAGGTGAGTCCTCGTGGATGATGCAGCATGTTTGAAAGAAATGACAAATTATAGATGGGGACTGCTGAGTGTAGACTCTCGGGTTTCGGGGACCGTCGTTCCGTTGAGCCCCTGTCGGGATTGATGTAGGCGTTGAAGCTCCGATTCGTATTGGCGAATCCTTTCGTCCGCCTCGCGCTGCGCCATCGTGAGTTCGGCGTGTAGGTCTTCGGAGAGCTTTTGCTCGGCAAGCTGGCTACGCAATTCGGCGGCGACGGCGGCGACGTGTGTGCGGCGGGATACTTCGAACTCGCGTTCGAGTTGCGCCACCTCCATCAAGCGGTCGTAAGCCCCGGGCGCGGTCATCATCTTGACGAACACGGGCGAGGTCTCGATCATGATGAAGAGGATGGTGATCATCCAGTTGATGTAGAAGAAGGTATTGTCAGCATCGATGATCGTGCCGTCGGCTCTAATCGTGGCAGGCTTCCAGGCGGTGAGGGACCCGAGGGCTTCGAGTTGGGTAGTGAGGTTGTTGGTGTAGGCAATTTGATTAGCAGTATCGGACTGTTCTGCACGCGCATTCGCAAGCTTTGCGGCATTCTTTGCGAGGCTGTCGGCGAAAGCGAACTCATTTTTGGCAGCATCCAACTCCTTGGCCAGCTGCTCGCGGTATTCACGTTTCGCAACGGCCAACGCATTATTACCCTTACTGAGCTCACCTTGGATGGCGTTGCGTTCAACGATAAGCGGCGATCTGGTAGACCTCAGAGCAGTAATTTTGTTAGCTATCTCAGAACGCAGCGTCCGACGCTCAACGCCATCGGTTACGGTGTAGCTGTAGCTCGATGCCTGGCCTTCAAAGTTGCTGATTTGATTTGTAATTGCATTGATTTTAGGCTGCTTTGCGGCATTGAAGGTTGACAGTTTCCTGTTGGCGGTGGCTATTACTTCTGCGGCTGTATTACAATCTATAGTCCGGCAGTCGCCCCGCAGCTCTTCTGCTACCTTGTTCGCCAGCGCAGCCTCCGCCGATGCAACTGCTTGATTCTTCTCGCCGACGCCGTTGATCTCACCAATCTTGACTCGGTCTGTCTGGCTCTTAGCAAGACTCAGCTCGTCAATCTGTGCCGTAATTCGATCCTGGAACAGCCGCACCTCCAGCGGTTTGGCGATCACTAGAGAGATGATGATCGCGAAGGCAATTCGTACAACGGCCTTGCCGTAGTAGGTCCAGGACTTATCGGTCTTCACCATCGTCATCACGATCAATCGATCGAGGTTGATGATGAAGATGCCCCAGACGATGCCTAGGGCAATGGCGAGTCGAATGGCCCTGGGACTGTGTTCGGCACCGATGGCAACCGGGTCAAATACCTGCAGAACTGCGTACGCCCCCGAGCAAGCCGCGAAGGTGCCCGTGAGGAGGATTGTCAAGCCCATCGAGACATACCTTCCTACCTCCTCCGGGCATTCAGCGAGCGTGGGGGTGTGTGCCCCGCCGATGGTTGCGATAATTCGAGCCGGTATATTCATCTTCGAGGGACTTGGGGACTAGTGGAAGAGACGAACGGTTTTGGCGAAAGCCGGAGCCCGTACGACACGCAGTGTTAGTCGACGCCGAGTAGCGACGCCGAAACGATTAAAGGCCTCTAACTCGATGACGCTCGTCCGATCCGCGATAAACCTCAGCTCACCTTCGTGTTTGTCTTGCATCCCGAAGGGCGCGATACTCAAATGCTGTGCCTTCATTACCTCCCAGCGCAGGACGACCTCCTGGCCGACGTAGGCGATCACCGGCCGACACGAAAGGTGACCGATGCGCGGAGCTGAATCGCCCGGTATGGCGATAAGCTCACGGGTTGCACTACGCCCACCTATGGTACTGGCGGTAATCATGTAGGCTGTCGCAGCCGTCGGTACGATTCGTACGCTGCCTGATGAAGATACCCGGCCGATCTCCGGCGCGATGACCACGGCGGTGGCGCCGGTCGTGTGCCACGAGAGTTCCATCTCGCCGAGCGTACCCTCATCGCCAAGCGGGCGACAGTTAAACGTCGGGATGGCCGGGCAGGCTAATGGTTGGAGGAAATTGATCGTCGCTTCGCTCACGACCCCGAAGACCGTTTCGGCCCAGAGCCTCACGGGCGACGCTTCGTCGAGGTCCGCAGTGACTGTTCCTGTTGGACTTAGCTGCTGCTCGGCGACTCCTTGTCGAAGGAGCTTTACACTTGTGCTGCCACGAACCGACCAAGCGAAGTTTACTTGACTGGGTCCGGCAATGATCGCTTGCGACGCGCGAAAATATTCGATGATCGGACGTGTGGACGATACATCGACGGTCAATTTGGAGATCGAGCTTACGCCAAAACAGCTTACAGCTACTAACTCAAAGTCTGTACGCCGTCGTGGATCTACCGCGACGATCCCAGTGGACGCCACTTGGCCGATTGAGGGGGATAACTGCAGGACGCTCGCTCCTGATGTATCCCAACTTAGTAGGACTGGCGTGAGCACGTCCTCCCGAATGGCTGTGTCCGAGGCGAAAAACCGGATTTGTGGAGGCGTCTGGTCAACATCAACGACTAGACTAGCCGTCGCGCGCTGGCCGAACCACGAGGTCGCGGTGAGGATAAACGTCGTGCGCCGGGAAATTCCCTTAACTGTGTGACGTTTTCCAGTAACTCGACCTACGCCACTATCGATGCTAAGTTTGTAAGCGTCGCGAACCTCCCATAGGAGTTGAAAGTCTTCAATTCTGAGTAGAGTATTGTTTGGGAGCGTGCAGGAAAAGTTATCGATCCGCGGAACTACCGAGGCTACCAAGATATCAATCTGCGCGGAAGTTTTGCCGAAAGGCGACTCGACGGTGAGGATGTAGCGCTTAGGTGACCGAATCGTCACTGCGAGGGTTCCACTGGCTTGCGCGGGCTGGCCGTCGAGCGTCACGACACTGGCGTGGTCGGTGATCCACGTGAGGATGACGGGAGCGCGGGTGTCGACGAACGTACGATCAGCCTGGAAGGCCTTGATCTCCGGCGGCTGCGCGGAGGCGGTAAGGAGCAGTTTCCACCGCTGAAAACTTGCGCGTTCGGTCGGTCGCAAGATTCCACTCGTAAAGGTGCGGGCGAAGGCTTCTCGGAGTTCTGGACTCACGAGATGTTCGCAAGACTTAAGGTGATCATCGACCTTCTGGCGCTCGCTTTTCGCGTATTGATAGTTTAGGGGAACTGGAGTGTAGCTAGCGAGGCGGGCAATCGGCTCCAGCGAGCGCTCGGTGATCTCGGTAAGGCCATCGAAAGGCTCTACCGTATAGAGCAGCACGTGCAGCGCAGTGGCCACCGACCAACGGTCGCCGAGCTGGTCCACCTTGACCGGAATAGGCCCCTGCTGTTTGGCCGCCATCCGCCCGGCGGTGATCTGGCTACGGACTTCGGGCGCGAGCCAGGACTGAGGCGTGCCCCACGTCGTTGGCTTCTCGCCGCTGGCGTTCATCACCGAACCGCTGTCGAGATCGATGATGGCGATCTTGACGGTAGCTAGGTTGACGAATATCGCCTCCGCCTTGAAGTCGGCATGCACGTAATGAATGCGATCGAAGAGATCGAACGTTTCTACGAGTTGGCGACAGAGGTCGAGCCTTTCGGCAAAACGCAGTGCCGCATACCGTTGAGAGAGAGTTCCCTTCTGCCTTATATCGTGAAGCTCTTCGTAGCCAGCGGCCTTGAGGTTGGCACTTAAATATCCGCTGATCCGCTTGCCCTTTTCGTCGGTGCCCTCGACGGAGCAGAGGGGCGCCGCCGCGAGCGCTGAGTATACTTCGCGGAGTGGCAAAGAAGGAGGGGATGCCGCGCTACCAAGTTTGTCCTGCAGTTTGCGGACGGTATCGAGACCCTTGCTGGCGTGCTTGACATCCAGGAAGACCTTGAACACGAGGGCCTCCGGGGGCGGAAGTCCATTGATGGTTTCGACCCTGTAAACGATTCCAAATCCTCCTTCTCCGAGTGGATCACGCGCGACTGTGATCTCACGGGGTGTCCGAAACGCAACCCCGGCGTGCGGAGTAATGTCGGCGGCGGAGATCGAGAATTTCACGCCACAGTACTTTGAGCCTCGACGCCGGAGGGGATTTCTTCGATATGGCCGCTGTCCTGCGGGGCCTCGGTCGCGGTGTTCGGCAGCGGCGGCGGCTCTACCGTTGGGTAGAGTTCACGCATCTTCGACACGGCAACGGGTGAGAAGAGCACGGCAATACCGGTGTCGTCGTCTACTTTCTCAGGATGAATGGTATCCAGGTATGCATCGACGATGGCTTGAAGTCGCGTATTGTCTGCGGATCCGAGTCCCTTTAGTGCATTGTAAAGTAAGGTTAGCCGCATCGATGATTCGTGGTAGACTCTACCATTCGCCGCTTCTCCACCGGTTACACTGTCTTGACTAAAGATGCCGTCGGTGCAAAGGATAAGAATCTCCCCGCCGATAGCATCCTTGCGTAGGGTGAGCAAGGTGGGTGTCAATGTTTGATCGCCGGCGTCAGGACTGAAGAAACGCGTAAGGGCCTCCTTACCATCCTGCATCTGCGAGTGAGGATTGAGGAGGTTGACGGCGTACCACGGGGTATGCGGCCGCATCGCGAACTGCTGCGGCCGCAAATGCAAGATCGCACCGTTGCCGAGGTAAGCAATGTGATACTCGTCGGTAGTCTCAAGACAAACAATTAGGGTAGTGGCGTGCCGTGGCGTGCCCCCGAATTGTATATTTTCTGGAGTACCGAGTTCTTCCAAGTAGGCATCCCGCAGCATTTTAATAATGTCGTGGAGCCTGCTGAGGTCGGGTGGCGTCTCTTCGTCGAAGACCTCGGTGAGCTTGAGAACGAGCCAGCGCGAGGCCTCCCCGGCGCCCTCCGATGAGCCAAGTCCATCTGCGACGAGCGCGAGCTGAAACTCACGAGAGCCATCGCTGACGATCGACGCGACCGCGTCTTGATCTTTGGCGGGGTAGGCTTTGACGGCCGTGCAGAGGGTAGCGAAGGCTGTAGCGCTAATTCCGGCACGATCTGGGGCGGAGGCTGGCGCGATATCAGTCGTCATAGGGCGGTGCCAGAAGAGCTACTGATGGACTTAATAAAAAAATCGCGTAATGCCGCCGCGTTATATACTGTACGATGGTAGACTACAGGATTGGAGGCCAGGTCGCGGAGAT
Organism: Lewinellaceae bacterium; assembly: GCA_963837005.1. Classification (GTDB taxonomy): domain Bacteria; phylum Bacteroidota; class Bacteroidia; order Chitinophagales; family Saprospiraceae; genus CALDTK01. The sequence continues at coordinate 12,905 of CAWIMC010000009.1, read as the reverse complement.
GTTCAGCAGCGCCATCTTCAGATGCTTCAGAGGCTAGCCCCACGAGCACGGTCGCGATGGTGATGCGCCCCGCCAGCTCGCTCGATTTAATTTGATCAACCAGCGATTTGGTTTGGCTCGCATTCTGATCCATCCCATCGCTCATTACGAGGAGGATCGCGGAATGCTCAGGCCCTCCTGGCTCGTAAGCATCCAAGTGGGCCTTGGCTATTTGCATAGCTTGTGACACTCCTGCGGCAATGTTCGTACCCCCGCCGTGCGCCGCCATCGGGTCGTAGTCGGCGTAATCGTCGATCTCATCCGTCGAGCTGATTGGCGTATGCTGCTTGGCCGATCCGTCGAAGGTGACTACCGCAAACGAGAAGTTGTCCTTGATGCGTGAGGCTTTGAATCTGGTAAACAGGTCGCGGACCGCAGAATTCACGAGTTCTGCTTTGGTCATTCCGCCATTCCCGGCAGACGCCATGGAACCTGAGCCGTCGAGTACGAGGACGCCTAGTTGGTGGAAGGTGCGCGATTCGCTGATCGGACCAATCGTGGGCATTTGCCCGAAATCACTAGAGTCGGAAGCTTGCATAGTCGAGGTTGAGTTTGAAAAGTAAGTGCCGGCGACTGAATATTATCGATAGCTGGTAGACCGGCGCCGGTTTACTGTACGGTCCCAGCTCGACTGAGGGTGCAATCAGCTACGTTTCGTGAGAGGCGATTGACCAAAAGCCGATTAAGCCCCCGTAAGCTGCTCCTAGCGGCCGGTAGCGAGAGGCCTTTCAGAATGCTTTGTCGGCCTGGTTACATAAGAAGCCGCCATTTCTAGAAATGAAGATTATGGAGACCTCCTATCCCCACCCCACCCGCACCCCCCCAAACTGCTCCCCTTCCCAGCTCTCCCTTGCCACCGCGTGCTCAACCTCGTGCTGTCCATCAATCCCCACGCAGCCACCGTTCACGTCACCCGCGCCGCCAACCAAACAGCCGCACGAAATACCCCTTCATCGAATCGTGCAACACGGCACCGAACACATCTCGGCATTAACGACGCTGACGCCGAAGCTCCACTCGAGGATCGTACCTAAGAACTAGGCGTCGTGCGTCGGCGAGCGGTGGCGATTATCCAGCAGGGCGGCCTTTGAGGAGTTTAGCAGGTTGAGGACCGGGAGGTAGTCGGCAGGCATGCTGCCAAAGCGCCGGGCCAAGGATTGGGCGTGGAGGTAGGCCTTCATGGGGCGATGCAACGGTAGGTAAGGAGCCTTTCGGCAAAACGCCCGCGCTCAGTTTTGGCGAAAGCCCCCCACCTTCAACCGATCCCTTCCCCACCCCGCCAGAACAAACAATACTCCGCTCGGCGCATCGCTGTGGCCTTACCTAGTCCAGGCACCTGCATGGATTGCACCCGAGTGTCCTCGGTCAGCGTGCGGAGCCTTTCTTGGTAGGCGGTGAAGAGATCGACCCGCTGCATCAACTGGTGGTGAGGCTTCTGGGCGGCAGGGGAGCCGTCCGTCCTGAGGAGCCCGAGCACTACACGGCTGTCCCAGATGGCGTACAGGCTTGGGTTGCGGAAGTGGAGCATCTTGCTCGGCGCGACGAGGCTACCGTTGAAGGGGGCGGCAATGGCGGAGAGCTGGCGGTCGGTGAGGGGCTCGTCGTCGCCAGCGGCTTTCAGGGCGGCGAGGGCGGGGCCGATCGAGTCTTTCCCCGTCGGCTTTAAATTCGAGCTTAAGTACGCGCGGCATCCAGGCGTAGACGAGGTGGGCGGCGCGGATGAAGTCGTTGATTTGGTCAAATGGGGTTGCCGCGAAGAACTCCGCGAGGGCTTCGTAGCTGCTGAGGTAGGAGGAGTCTTGCGCCTCGATTCCCGAGGCTACGTCGGTGAGGCGTTCGGCGTCTAGGCGGCCGATGGCGTCGGTGATGTCACTTCTGGTCATGTGGGGTTTGTACGATGGAAGAGTGGCGCTGGGTTTTGGCGGAAACCTGTTTGCGCTGGGGAGGCCAATCAACCGAGCGAGCAACTCGATCGATGTAGAGCTCGATGCTACTGAATTTCACGGCTCCCAGCGAATCACGCCGACTTGTCCGGGGAAGGCAGCCGCGGGTTTGTCGCGCCACTGGAAGCGGATCTCGCAGGGGAGTTGGAGGGCACGCAAGAGGCCGGCGCTGTACTGCCAGGCCGCGATGGCATTAGTGTACTGGATACTCGCATTTGCCTCGTCGAGCGGATGGTAGCCGCCCTCTAATCGCTGCCCCATCGTAACGGTCGGTTGACCTAGCTTAATGAGCCACTCCAGGCCGCGCGTCTCCACGGCGTGATTGCACAGATGCTCCATTAAGGCATTCCACTTCGGGCGGAAGAGTACCTGGCCGTCGATTTTAGCTGAAATGATTTTCGAGAATCGCGTTTCGATAGGGTCTGTGATCGCAAAAACCATAGGGATATTGGGCGATTCGTCGGGTGCGTCCGCGGAACTTGCGCCTGTGGGTTGCGTCGCTGTACCCGCTTCGAGCCTGTCCAGGACGCGAGTCAGCGTCTTGTTCGGCTCTTCGTACGGGAGGGCATGACGGTGGAGACGTTCGAGGTTGGCCTGGGAGAACGCGAAGGTTCGGTCGGAAGTAGTCGAGGTCATAGCTTTTGGGGCGGGGGTGCGTAGCTGTTGTGCGGTTGCGTGTGAATCACCCCGAAGATCTCGGGTGAGCGTTTCGGAGCGATCAGGCGGGGTCGCATTCTGCGCAACCGGCTTTGGGTTTACGTAAGCTTCGTCGACGTAGTTTTTCGCGAGGAACTGCATGGTTCGTTCGCCAAGGGCGCGGTGGATGTCGTCAACTGTGGTCTCCTGTCCGAGGAGTTGAGACAGGGACGCTGCAAGTTTCCTCTGGCCGACTTCACGAATGACAAAGCGGGCGCCAATGGTTTGAGCGCCCCCAGGGCGGATATCCTCGAGCAGCTCTAGGGTAAGTCCACGGTTGCGAGGCTCTACGCCGACGATTCGGGTGCCGGCTTTGGCGCCGAGTTGGTGCACGCTTCTCTCGCCGTAGAACCGCTTGCCGTGGGTGGAGTCGGACATCGTGGAGGTCGTAGGTTTTGGCGAAAGCTAGTCTTCGCGCAGGCTTGACCGCAGAAATTCATCTACGCTCTTCGTCACGCTCCGCAAGTCAACTCCGCCGTCGGACGTTGTGCCAACAGCAGGCAGCTATCTCCACTGCGGGCGTCGTAGTAGCGACCGGTAGGGCGGACAGCACAGGTAACCGCTGAGAGATACAACTCGGCAAAGCCGCCGGCACCAGCTTTCGCCAAAACGCTTCCGCCCGCGGCCTCGACTGGCGCCAACTCACGCTTCACGTTTACTTCCCGGCGTCGATGGACGACCTCAACGCCTACCCGAGCCTCGTGCGTCCGTACTGGGAGGGCTTCGCGGAAGCGGTGGGGATGGCGGTGGTGTTCTAGGCGGTGAGCGACCCGCGCCAGCGCTACCGAGGGACGCTAGTCGGCCTCGTGCGCCTTTCGGCAAAACCGAAACCACGCGTTGTGGCAGAGTCGAAGATTCGCGCAAGCAATCCCGCCCCGATGGGCGACGCCACCTTAGAGGAGTTCCCGACCGGGCCGGGGCGAATGCCTCGCGGTAGAATCACCTGAACGCCACTGGCTTACTGCCTTTTCGTTTGTACCTATTTGCGGGAAGTAGGTTTTGGCGAAAGCCTACTCACTACTGCAGCGGTAGACGCCGCGGCGATATACGCATTCCATCCCATGCCCCCGCGCCGGCTCACCCCAGAGCTTTGCGGTACCATGAAGGAACTCTACACCCGCATCTCCTCCACGCTGGCACTCGTCGCGGTCCTCCTGCTCGTCGTGCCCCAGCTCCGCGCCCAAACCCTTGCCTGGGAGTCCCTCCCCAACGCCCAGGTCTCCGACGGGGCACAGGTGCCCGACCTTCACAGTCTCGGTGACACGCTCTACCTCGTGTCCCGGCGCGCGGCCTCGGGCGGCAACCACCTCGTCGTCAAGCGCATCACGAACGACTCGGTCTACCCCAACTTCTCCCCGATGCTCGACGACAAGCTCATCGTCTCCAGCGCCGAGACCCGCAGCGACATCAGTCCGCAGGGAGAGATCTTCATGACGCACTCCTTCGGCCAGATTGCGCGCTTCCGGGTCGGGGGCGCGACGCAAGTTTTCGCGACGCCCACGGTCGACGATGGGATGGCCTCGCGGATCCAGGACATCGCCGTGCTCAACTCCACGGTCGGGGCCGAGGACCTGTACGTGGCCTTCGAGGGCTTTAGCCGCTTCCAGTTTCGCATCCGGCGCTACATCAATGGCGCCTGGCGCGATCTCACCCTGCCCGTGCGCCCGGCCGAGACACGCCTCCAGCAACTCGAGCTCGAGAAACTCCCCGACGGGACACTGCGCATCCTGCTGGTCCAGGCCACGAAGGGGTATGTGCTCCGCGTCGACGGCGATGAGGTAACCCGCGTCGGTGATGTCATCGACGTGGCGACCTTCGGTGGCGCCGACTTCGAAGCGTTCGCCGACGGGACGTGCCTACTGAAAGACCCGCGGACCAGTACCCTCTACCGTTTGCCCGCCGGAGCCGACACCTGGCAAACCATCGACGGCGCGCCGGCTGCCGGGCAGGTCCGGATCGCGGCGGTGCCCGGCGGCAGCGTGGTCGCGGTGGGCGATGGGTTCCGGGCGCAGTTCGGGCTGTTTGACGGCAACAGCTGGACCTACGGCACCTTCTCCTTCATCGAGTCCGGCAGCGCGCAGGCCCGCTACCACAAGGGCTACGTGTACTTCACGCATCGCGGGCAGGGCACCGGCAATTTCCTCTTGCGCCTGCGCGTCGGCGACGCCTCGGGGCTGGTCGAGCGACTCCCGGCGGACGCCTTCGCGGTTCGGCTTTCGCCAAACCCCGTGACGGGCACCACCGCGCGGCTCGAGGTGGCGGCGGCGGAGCGGATAGAGCGGGTGAGTTTGGTCGATGTGGTCGGGCGAACCACGGGCTTGGTTTTCGCGAAAGCGGGAGAAGATGCGCTCGAGTTAGCGGTACCAGACTTGTCGCCAGGCGTGTACTGGGTGCTGGCGTGTGACGGGCAAGGGGCCTGCGGGCGGACAGCATTGGTGCGGTAAGGACGAGTGAGCGTTTTGACGAAAGTCGCCCTAACCACCGCCCTACCCCGTCACCAACTCCCCGATCCCAACCTCGCGCCAGACCTCTCCATCCCGCACGCACGTACTCCGGTAGCCGACCTCCGAGAGTATGGCCGCGGCCTCCTCGAAACCGCCGACCAAATCGTCTTTGTCGTGGGCGTCGCTGCCGAGGTGCACCGGGATACCGAGGTGAAACGCCTGCCGCAGGGCCCATCGCCCGGGGTACGGCTCCCTTGTCTCGCCGCGGTAGATGCCCTTCGTGTTGACCTCCATGAGGATGCCCGCCCGCGCGATCGTCTCGAGGGTGTCGCGGACCTCGTCGCGGTACCAGGTCGAGGATTCGTCGAAGTACACCCCGCCGCGGTTGTGCCGCCGGATACGGTCGAGGTGCGCGACGATGTCGGGGGCCGCCGTGCGGACCATCCCGCGGATCAGTCCGTAGTAGCGCTCGATGACAGCCCGGAAGTCCCCACCGAAGATCAGATCCACGCCCTCGACGAAGCCCTCTTCACTCGCCTCGAAACCGAAGGATTGGCCGTCGGGCCAGGTGTCGACGTAGTGTACCGCCCCGAGCACGTAATCGAGCGCCGCGCGCGGCACCTGCGGTGAGACCGGCGAAATGGAGCCCGGGATGTAGTCGACCTCCAGCGCGGCGTACACGTGCATGCGGCCCGCGTACATGGCCTTCGCCGCGGCGATCTCGGCGAGGTAGGCGTCGAGGTCGGCCGCGTCGAAGTGGCTCACGGGATTACCGCGGATCGGGGCGTGGTCGCTGATGCCGATGCCGTCCATGCCGAGGCGGTGGGCTTTCGCCAAAACGTCCACGAGGCGGTCGCGCCCATCGGAGTAGGTGGTGTGGGTGTGGTGGTTGACGAGCATGACGGCGAAGGTGGGCGGCGAATGTGAACGGGGTTTGAAGTGAGTGCGAAGGATGATCTGGGGGTAGATTCGCGCGGTGCGATTGACGATCTCCTTAGCCGACAACATCCGGGCGCGTGGCCGGGCTTACTTCAAGGATGGCGCCGTGCAGGAGCTGCTGCCGACGGCGCGGGGGTACCAGGCCACGGTGCTCGGGTCGGAGGACTACGAGGTACGCGTTTACCTCGACGGAAATACCGTGACGGACTCGAGCTGCACCTGCCCCTACTACGACACCTGCAAACACGTGGCCGCCGTGGTGCTCGCCATCGAGGAGGCCGAAAGTACGCCGTCGAGCAACCCGCGGAAGGTTTTCGCGAAAGCGTCAAAAGAACTCAAATTAGCGCTCGGCAAGCAGAAGAAAGAGACCCTCATCGAGACCCTATTAGAGTTCACGGCCGAAGATCATTTCTTGCGACAAAAGCTCTTCGCCCGCTTTGCAACGGTCGTCGAAAAGAAGCTTTCTACCCACGATATTATCGAGCAGGCCGTCTCAAAGATTAGGCTCGCCGCACGACGTTTGGTCCTTTACGAATACCACTCGGCGAAGAAACTCGCGCAACACTTCGAGGCGCCATTCGATCGCGTTAGGACGGCCATAGACCGGGATGACTACGCCCTTGCCTTCAGTCTCTCCTATGCCCTCGCCGAACTCGCCGCCGAGTACACGATCGAGGTTGACGACAGCAACGGTTACATGGGCGGGGCCTACGAGGAAGCCAAAGACTTGATGGAGCAGGCCACCCCGGCCGAACTCCCGGAGGACGTGCGGCAAGCGGCCCTCCAACGCCTCCTAATAGCGCTCGCCGAGGGTGGTCACTACTTTTACGAATGGGAGTTGGACCTGGCCGACCTCGCCGCCAGCCTCGTCGAGACGCCCGCGGAGGCCAAGCGCCTCGAAACCGTCCTCGACGGCAAAACCTTCAAGGGCTACGCTGCCGAGCAAATTGCGACGACGCGCGTGGAGCTCAAGCGCCGTTTCGGGAAGGCCGGAAGCGCCGAGACCTTCGAAGCCTCGCAGGTGCACTTGCCTAACATTCGCCGGCAGCTCATCGAGGCGGCTTTCGCCAAAACCGACTACGCCGAGGCCAAGCGTCTGGCCGGCCAGGGGATTGCGCAGCACCAGACCGAACATCTCTTGGGACTCGTGGCCGACTGGAAGGCGTGGCTATTAAAAATTGCCGTAGCCGAGAAGGATCGGGAGCGGATCATCGAACTCTGCCGAGCCGACGTTCTGGATGGTGGCGGCAGGTCGGACATGGACACTTTCGCGACGCTGAAGGCACAGATCGACAAAGCGGAGTGGACTGCGTACTTCCAAGATTTGCTGAGCGCCTTACCGAAAGACCGGTTGGGGCAACGGTCCGGGCAGCTTCCGCTCCTCGCGCGTGAGAAGTTGTGGGAGCAGTTATTGTTAGCTTTACAGCAAAACCCATCGCTCGGGGATCTCGATGCGTACGTCGATAAATTTCCGGTGAAGTACCATGCGGATTTCGTGGCGCTTTATGGCGTATTGATCGATGATTACCTGGCGGCAAATGTAAATTCACAGGCTTATGCTTATGCAGCGAAGGTGTTGGTGAAGATTGCAGCTTTGGGGGATGCGGAGCGGGCGCGGGCGTTGGCGATTGATTGGCGGAAGCGGTATTCGCAGCGGAGTGCGATGAAGCGAGTGTTGGGGGCGGCGGGGTATTAACGAGATCGCTACGTCCCCACACTGTACCCCGCCGCAAAAAGCCTCGCCTCCGCTTTCGCCCGATTCCCGACGTGCTTGGCGAGCGTTTCAACGGTGTTGGCGTTCGCCACCAGGCCCGGCGCGAGCGACTTAGCGAGCGTAAGCGCCGCGGTGACCTCGCCCTTCCCGCAGACGGACAGCATACTATTGAGCGTGGTCGTATTCGGCGTCACACCCGCCTGTATCATCTCGCGGACGACGGTCGCGGCTTCCGCCAGCCCAGTGCACAATCGCACGAGGAGGTTACAGGTCGTGGCGGTACGTGCGCACTTAGCCTCCGGGTATTGATCCAGCACTGCGCGTGCCTCGTGCATCGTGCCGTAGAGCTGGAGGTGGGCGTTGAGGATGTTGGGGAAAGGTTTGACGCCGAGCTTAGCATAGTCGCGGCGGAGTTGCTCGGCGGCGGCAAGGGCGTCGGCGGTGGAGAGCTGGCGTGTCTTTCGGCGCTCGGCGAGGGCGCGGAGGGTGAGGAGGTAGGTGGTGGCGGGGGGAGGGTTCAAAGGCTCGAGCTGACGAATCAATGGCGCGGCACCTGATGGGCCTGTTGGGTATACCTCACCCAGTGAGGCTGAATCAGTGTTTGGCCGTGTAGCCAGGGGTAATGTAGGGGGTTTAAGGAAATTTCCGAGGGTTTGGCTGGGTGGCGGGTAGGTTCGACGACCTCCAGGTCGCAACCCGCCGCCCAGCCAAACCCTCGGAAAATTCTACGAGCGCATTGAGGAGAGGAGGGTATTTCTAAGCCCTCCTCGAATCCTCGGTCTCGGTCCTGGGTGCCGCGAGCTGCAACCAACGACGCAATGGGGTGAGGGTCTCGCTGAGGAGTCGTCGAGCCAGCCCGCCGCACCCCGGACCGAGGCCAAGGATTCTCTAACCAATCCGCCGAAAGGTCAAATTCACCCGCTCCCCGATCACCTTCGCGGTCTTCGGCACCGCGTGCTGCCAACGCTGCTGCACATCTGTGCCCATCACGATGGCCGAGCCGTGCCCGAGGGCGAACTCGGTTTTACTCGCGTTGTCGCTCAGGCGCCGCAGCTGGAATCTCCGCTCGGCACCGAAGTTGAGGCTCCCGATGATGGGGTCCGGGCCGAGCGACTTCTCAGCATCCGTGTGCCAACCGATGTAGTCGGCGCCGGAGCGGTAGCGGTTGAGGAGCACACTGTTGAAGGTGGCCTCGGCGGGGTGCTCGACCTCCTGTTTTAGCGAAAGCAGCAGCGGCGTCCACGTGAGAGGCTCCAGGGCGATACCGGAGTAGACGTAGCTCGCGCCGGCGTCGCCGTACCAGGCGCTGAGGCGGGGGAGGGGCACGGACTTGCCGTACAAGTTCATGTGGTCCTGGCGCCAGGCAATATCGGTGAGTAGCTGGCGGAGGATGTCGTTGGCGCGGGTTTTGGCGAAAGCCTAAGGGACGTAGCGGACGAGGCCTGGGTTGAGGTCCTGCCAGTTGGGGAGGTGCGGCCCACCGCGGGACCATCTTCCTCGACGAGATCGGCGACGTGAGTCCGTACCTCCAGCAGAGTCTGCTGCGCGTGTTGCAAGAGGGCGAGATCCGCCCGGTGGGTAGCACGAAACCCAAGCCCGTCAACGTCCGCGTCATTGCCGCCACCCACCGCGACCTGCCCGGGCGCTGTGCGGCGGGCCACTTCCGCTGGGACCTCTACTACCGCCTCGCCGTGGCCGAGATCACGGTCCCGGCCTTCCGCGAGCGCGGGTCCGACGAGCGCCGCGCCTTCATCGACAACGCCGTGGCGTTCGCCGGGAGTGGGAGGAGGCGTGTGCGATCAGCCGGGTGCTCGCGAAAGCCTTCGAGGATCAGGATATTGACTTCAACGCGGACGGCTCATTAGACCTGCGATACGTCCCTTATTTCGACTATTGAACAGAAATTATGCAAGACTACCAGAAGCTTTACGACAAGGTGCTAGCCCCCCGAGATTTGGACCTCGTCGCGGAGCGGCAGTCCGAACTCAGCTACGACTTAATGCAAGAGATCGCCGCCGAGGCTGAGTTACAGGGTCTGAGCGCTTCGGCACTGGCGAAGTTGATGGGGCGGGATCGCTCGACGGTGAGTCGATGGTTGAGCGGGAGCGCCAATCTCGCGCTCGAGACGATTGCGCTGTTTGAGAAAGCGCTAGGGCGGCCGTTGGTGCAAGTGAATGGTCGGGCGTCGATGGTGTTTGCGGCCGGTGGTATGCATGATGTGCCGCGTGGGGTCGAGGAGGCGGAGGTGAGTGGGCAGCGGTTGCATGCGCAGCGCGGGTGATAGGCAGGGCGCGTTTGGCTCGCTCTGCGAGTACGCCTGTGTCGTCATTGCGAGCCGCGAAGCTGGTGTGGCAATCCCTTTTAACTAGCCTATTGAACTAATCAAAGTCCCAAAAGGCCGCGCCAATCCTTTAACCACTTACTCAAATCGGTCACGCTCACAGGTTCGGCATAATCCTTCCCCAAATGGCCAGCCGATATAGCCGTTGTGTACAACGTAAACACCCGCTCCAGTTCCTCGAACCTTCGCACAACATCCGGACATTTTCGTTGTCGTCCGTTGTGGTAGCTCAACCTCACGCGACTGAGGTGATCGGAGTTATCTACGTTGAGAACCGTAGCTCCACCGTCGACGAGGTATTGCTGGGTGATCGCGAAACGGTCATGCGAACGCTCCTGCGGTCGGTAAAGGATATTCACGAAGGCGAGGTCGGACTTGTCGAGGCCAATTTGCCGGATTTTAGTCTTTAGTGCTTTGCGAAGCATCGAGTTCGCATGCCTATCGTAGTCGATCTGTCCCGGACTCGAGTGTCCAGCCTTGCCGACAGTATACCAGCGGTACATCAATACAATCTGTAACCTTCGATTGGGGATGGGCTCCACGAAGGATGAAAGCAGGTCCGCGACGCGCGTAGCCGAGTCTTCCCAGCGAGCTTTGGCGAACATGTAGGGATCGACGATGGCGATGAAGCTCGTAGGATGTCGCAGCGACGCCAGAGAAGTCCAATTGAGGAGACTCGTGGCTTGCTGCGGGGACTGAAGCCCAGTCGCGTAAGCGTGATCTGGTGTGGCGGCGCAAGTGAGGTGTGTGGCCCAGTCAATGGTAGGAGCGTCCGGTCTGTGCTCTGCGGGTGCGAGTTCAACGGTTGACTGAAGGCGCGCGGTAGAGGTACTCAGGGCTCGAAAAGCCTCTACCTGCGCAATGACATTGACCGGGGTGTAGCTGATGTATTCCAAGATAGAGTCCCCGAAGATCTCCAGTTCACCGAAGGGCACAGGTGAGCAAATCTCCCCGTCGAAGTCCATGAGTGGTCGCACGAGTTGCTTCATCAGGTCGGGCAGACTTGCGTAGCTATCGATCCTCGCCTGATCCACATACACCCGCATCTCAGTTCGCTTGATTGGCCTGTACGCGGTTCAGCTCGATCAACTCCAACTTCAACCGCTGCGCCTCGTCGAAGAAGCCGGGGCCAAACTCACGCGAGAGCGTGCCATTGCTGCGGATGGGGATGTGGTAGGCGGGGGGCCCGCCTTCGGGCTGGGTGGCGGGGGCGTGGATGTAGTTGATGGCGAACATGTCCGGCTCGTAGTCGCCGCGGGCGACCATCGTGAGCGCGGTGCGGATGATGTATTCGGAGTGGGTCTCGAAGATGAGGCACTGTGAGTGAAAGTGGCTATAGGGGAGAGTAGCAGCAACTGATCGCTTATGTATATTTCTACTATTTACTTGATTTTGATCCGTTGGCAATGCGTCGGATCCTAGTGAGTGTAATTCAGCTTCAGCTGAGGATGGCATACTATCAGCTGCAATCTTGGCAAAACCCGTGGCATGGCCTACAATAAGCGAAAATATTTCAGATTTAAGTTTAGGATGTATATTTGCTTCTAATTCTTCTATTGCAGTGATAATAGTAGGTAAAATACCTATGTTTTCGCTTAGAATCGGATATTCTAAAGAGTCCGAGACAAATGAAGGTATTTTCTGCAATGGAGCCGCATCACTGATATATGCATTGGACGCATCAAGCCTACTTCGCGAAAGCTTTGATATTACCCACACGAACACGCTCAATAAAGCTTTAAATCCAGATCCCATATTACGGAGAGAGACAGCTTGTCCATTATCTTGAATTACAACTAAGGTAAAAAATCTGCCATCGACCTGCTTCAGGCCCAGATTGACAAAGTTAAAGATGGGACCTAGCTTGTCTTTAAAGGATGCATTGTACGGCGATACGCTATAGTATTTCGCCGCAATAATTTCGTTACTGTAGCCAGAAGAAAAGAAAGATTTGACCTGTTCTGTCTCTCTATTTGGTGGGTTTCCAATCCAGTCTTCGGAAACCTTGTTTGCCAACCTAAAAGGAGCTGCGGTATCAAAACTAATCAGAGCGGAATGAACGACCCTATCAAGGCGACTAAAGGCGATGTACAGCTTGAAGCATTCATACATAAGTTCTGCTTCCTCTATTACCTGAAACCTCTCCTCAAACTCGAACCCCCGGTGCTCGAAGTCGAAAAAATTACGAAGCATGCTAGCCTCAGATTCCGCGCTAGCAAACACATCGATCTCCGCGTTAATACTCTTAACATTATTTATGTTCTCGCTAAATTCCCTAAACCTGGCGAGTGGGTTAGGTTTATACAAACCATCCGTGAGCTCAATGATATTGGCCTCATCTACTTTATCTGTCAATAAGGATTGAAAACCCAAAAATACAGAGTCGTCCCGACGTTCTTTATCCATGCTTCGCGCAAGAATCTCTGGATTGAAGTGCAACCCAATGCCACATGGGAAACCTGAAATGGTATTAAAATTATTTGCTATCTGTAGTGCTATAACCGGATCGTACAACATAACGTCTAAATGCACTTGATGAACAGGCCCTCCAACGAGAATATGCCCAAATTCTCTCTCGCCATTCTCGCCTAGCGCTCCTGTTAAATATCCACAATACTGCTGCGAATCGTTCGGCTTGAAGCCATACATTCTTCGCTCCACGTTATCTGTATATGGACTATAACTAGCCCTCCTAGTATCTCTCCAGCATATCGCTACATTACCGTTAATACTTAATGAAATTTCTTTAATAAATGGTGCTCCAAGCATTCCTACTCTGTATCCCACCT
>CAWIMC010000008.1:0-10401 GCA_963837005.1 Lewinellaceae bacterium | reverse complement strand
TTGGGAGTGCGGGGCTTTCGCCGAAACTTATGTCCTGAGGGAGTCGATTACGCGCCGCAAATCCGCGTTCCCGCACGCTGTGGCGTCCGCGTTATAAGTACACGCCTTTCGGCAAAACCTATGCCGCCACACTACCTCCACCAGGGAGGGATACAGGCTATAGATTAGCATTTACCGGGAACGACGGAGGGCGAGCAACCGGAATTTCGAGATTTATCAGTCTCTCGATGGATAGATCGGTAAGGTCCCATGACGAGAGGTGGACTTTATCCGCGTTGTGAGGATTCCGCAATAGGTCAATGTAGATGGGGTGCCCACGGAAGGTGGCTCTGTAACGATCGAAAGACACCTCCGTCGCGACCGTCAATAAGCTCCACAAGCGCACCCGCGTCCAGGGGCGCACTGGCAGAGCCAGCCAAACGCGCCAGCGTTCGCAAGATACTGATATGCAGTCTATTATAAATGATTTAGAGTTTCCAGAAGCATCACTGCCTGAGCGGAACATTACCTATCTATATCTCCTTATCTTAAATATCGACCCAGAACAAACCAAATACACCATCATGAAATCGTAATCCCGATCTGCTCGTCCTGCTCAGCGTCAAGACCGACCGCGAGACGAATACAACGACCGATCCTATCTACGCCTCCGATCTTGCGTATTATGGTGGTTACGCCCGGCGTACCGGCGTACGCGTAAGGCCCTACTATTATAACGGTTACGCCGTGTACGGCAACGTCGTCGGCTACGACGTCGATACCTACACGTACAAAGAAGGTACGCTCGTGGTGGACGTCGTCGATCGCGCTAAGCGTGAGGTCGTTTGGAAGGGTGTCTCGCAGACGCCCGTGACCAACTCCCGCTCTAATGCCGTGCAGTTGATGGTCGACGCCATCTCCGAGGAGTTCCCAACCAAGGCAGGGGCGAGTGCCTCGCGTTAGAACGACTCGCACGCCATTGGCTTAGCGCCTTTCGGTAAAACCAAAGGAATCCTCTTGCGCTCTGCTCGGGAGGGTCTCTTTTCGTCTATTCATGGTTGCGCAAGGCATGTTTTGGCGATAGCCTACTCACTACTGCAGCGGTAGACGCCGCGGCGATATACGCATTCCATCCCATGCCCCCGCGCCGGCTCACCCCAGAGCTTCGCGGTACCATGAAGGAACTCTACACCCGCATCTCCTCCACGCTGGCACTCGTCGCGGTCCTCGTGCTCGTCGTGCCCCAGCTCCGCGCCCAAACCCTTGCCTGGGAGTCCCTCCCCAACGCCCAGGTCTCCGACGGGGCACAGGTGCCCGACCTTCACAGCCTCGGTGACACGCTCTACCTCGTGTCCCGGCGCGCGGCCTCGGGCGGCAACCACCTCGTCGTCAAGCGCATCACGAACGACTCGGTCTACCCCAACTTCTCCCCGATGCTCGACGACAAACTCATCGTTTCCAGCGCCGAGACCCGCAGCGACATCAGTCCGCAGGGGGAGATCTTCATGACGCACTCCTTCGGCCAGATTGCGCGCTTCCGGGTGGGCGGCGCGACGCAGGTCTTCCCGACGCCCACGGTCGACGATGGGATGGCCTCGCGGATCCAGGACATCGCCGTGCTCAATTCCACGGTCGGGGCCGAGGACCTGTACGTGGCCTTCGAGGGCTTTAGCCGCTTCCAATTTCGCATCCGGCGCTACACCAATGGCGCCTGGCGCGATCTCACCCTGCCCGTGCGCCCGGCCGAGACACGCCTCCAGCAACTCGAGCTCGAGAAACTCCCCGACGGGACACTGCGCATCCTGCTGGTCCAGGCCACGAAGGGGTATGTGCTCCGCGTCGACGGCGATGAGGTAACCCGCGTCGGTGATGTCATCGACGTGGCGACCTTCGGTGGCGCCGACTTCGAAGCGTTCGCCGACGGGACGTGCCTACTGAAAGACCCGCGGACCAGTACCCTCTACCGTTTGCCCGCCGGAGCCGACACCTGGCAAACCATCGACGGCGCGCCGGCTGCCGGGCAGGTCAGGATCGCGGCGGTGCCCGGCGGCAGCGTGGTCGCGGTGGGCGATGGGTTCCGGGCGCAGTTCGGGCTGTTTGACGGCAACAGCTGGACCTACGGCACCTTCTCCTTCATCGAGTCCGGCAGCGCGCAGGCCCGCTATCACAAGGGCTACGTGTACTTCACGCATCGCGGGCAGGGCACCGGCAATTTCCTCTTGCGCCTGCGCGTCGGCGACGCCTCGGGGCTGGTCGAGCGACGCCCGGCGGACGCCTTCGCGGTTCGGCTTTCGCCAAACCCCGTGACGGGCACCATCGCGCGGCTCGAGGTGGCGGCGGCGGAGCGGATAGAGCGGGTGAGTTTGGTCGATGTGGTCGGGCGAACCACGGGCTTGGTTTTCGCGAAAGCGGGAGAAGATGCGCTCGAGTTGACCCTTCCAGACTTGTCGCCGGGCGTGTACTGGGTGTTGGCGTGTGACGGGCAAGGGGCCTGCGGGCGGACGGCGTTGGTGCGGTAGGAACGAATGAGCGTTTTGACGAAAGTCGCCCCACCGCTACCCTACCCCGCCACCAACTCCCCGATCCCAACCTCGCGCCAGACGTTGCCGTCGCGCACACACGTACTCCGGTAGCCGACCTCCGAGAGTATGGCCGCGGCCTCCTCGAAACCGCCGACCAAATCGTCTTTGTCGTGGGCGTCGCTGCTGAGGTGAACGGGGATGCCGAGGTGAAACGCCTGCCGCAGGGCCCATCGCCCTGGGTAGGGCTCGGGGCTGTGACCGCGGTACAGGCCCTTCGTGTTGACCTCCATGAGGATGCCGGCGCGCGCGATGGTCTCGAGGGTGTCGCGGACCTCGTCGCGGTACCAGGTCGAGGTCTCGTCGAAGTAGACCCCGCCGCGGTTGTGCCGGCGGATACGGTCGAGGTGCGCGACGATGTCGGGGGCGGCCGTGCGGACCATCCCGCGGATCAGTCCGTAGTAGCGCTCGATGACGGCCCGGAAGTCCCCGCCGAAGATCAGATCCACGCCCTCGACGAAGCCCTCTTCACTCGCCTCGAAACCGAAGGATTGGCCGTCGGGCCAGGTGTCGACGTAGTGTACCGCCCCGAGCACGTAATCGAGCGCCGCGCGCGGCACCTGCGGTGAGACCGGCGAAATGGAGCCCGGGATGTAGTCGACCTCCAGCGCGGCGTACACGTGCATGCGGTCCGCGTACATGGCCTTCGCCGCGGCGATCTCGGCGAGGTAGGCGTCGAGGTCGGCCGCGTCGAAGTGGCTCACGGGATTACCGCGGATCGGGGCGTGGTCGCTGATGCCGATGCCGTCCATGCCGAGGCGGTGGGCTTTCGCCAAAACGTCCACGAGGCGGTCGCGCCCATCGGAGTAGGTGGTGTGGGTGTGGTGGTTGACGAGCATGACGGCGAAGGTGGGCGGCGAATGTGAACGGGGTTTGAAGTGAGTGCGAAGGATGATCTGGGGGTAGATTCGCGCGGTGCGATTGACGATCTCCTTAGCCGACAACATCCGGGCGCGTGGCCGGGCTTACTTCAAGGATGGCGCCGTGCAGGAGCTGCTGCCGACGGTGCGGGGGTACCAGGCCACGGTGCTCGGGTCGGAGGACTACGAGGTGCGCGTTTACCTCGACGGAAATACCGTGACGGACTCGAGCTGCACGTGCCCCTACTACGACACCTGCAAACACGTGGCCGCCGTGGTGCTCGCCATCGAGGAGGCCGAAAGTACGCCGGCGAGCAACCCGCGGAAGGTTTTCGCGAAAGCGTCAAAAGAACTCAAATTAGCGCTCGGCAAGCAGAAGAAAGAGACCCTCATCGAGACCCTATTAGAGTTCACGGCCGAAGATCACTTCTTGCGACAAAAGCTCTTCGCCCGCTTCGCTGCGGTCGTCGAGAAGAAACTTTCTTCCAAGGATATTATCGAGCAGGCCGTCGCAAAGATTAGGCTCGCCGCACGACGTTTGGTCCTTTACGAATACCACTCGGCGAAGAAACTCGCGCAACACTTCGAGGCGCCATTCGATCGCGTTAGGACGGCCATAGACCGGGATGATTACGGCCTCGCCTTCAGTCTCTCCTTTGCCCTCGCCGAACTCGCCGCTGAGTACACGATCGAGGTTGACGACAGCAACGGTTACATGGGCGGGGCCTACGAGGAAGCCAAAGACTTGATGGAGCAGGCCACCCCGGCCGAACTCCCGGAAGACGTGCGGCAAGCGGCCCTCCAACGCCTCCTAATAGCGCTCGCCGAGGGTGGTCACTACTTTTACGAATGGGAGCTAGACCTGGCCGACCTCGCCGCCAGCCTCGTCGAGACGCCCGCGGAGGCCAAGCGCCTTGAGACCGTCCTCGACGGCAAAACCTTCGATGGTTACGCTGCCGAGCAAATTGCGACGACGCGCGTGGAGCTCAAGCGCCGTTTCGGGAAGGCCGGAAGCGCCGAGACCTTCGAAGCCTCGCAGGTGCACTTGCCTAACATTCGCCGGCAGCTCATCGAGGCGGCTTTCGCCAAAACCGACTACGCCGAGGCCAAGCGTCTGGCCGGCCAGGGGATTGCGCAGCACCAGACCGAACATCTCTTGGGACTCGTGGCCGACTGGAAGGCTTGGCTGTTAAAGATTGCCGTAGCCGAGGAGGATCGGGAGCGGATCATCGAACTCTGCCGCGCCGACCTTCTGGAAGGTGGCGGCAGGTCGGACATGGACACTTTCGCGACGCTGAAGGCACAGATCGACAAAGCGGAGTGGCCTGCGTACTTCCAAGATTTGCTTCTCGCCTTACCGAAAGATCGGTCGGGGCAACGGTCCGGGCAGCTTCCGCTCCTCGCGCGTGAGAAGTTGTGGGACCAATTATTATTAGCTTTACAGCAAAACCCGTCGCTCGGGGATCTCGATGCGTACGTCGATAAATTTCCGGTGAAGTACCATGCGGACTTCGTGGCGCTTTATAGCGTGTTGATCGATGATTACATGGCGGCGAATGTGAATTCGCAGGCTTATGCTTATGCGGCTAAGGTGTTGGTGAAGATTGCAGCTTTGGGGGATGCGGAGCGGGCGCGGGCGTTGGCGATTGATTGGCGGAAGCGGTATTCGCAGCGGGGTGCGATGAA
Source organism: Lewinellaceae bacterium (assembly GCA_963837005.1). Lineage (GTDB taxonomy): Bacteria > Bacteroidota > Bacteroidia > Chitinophagales > Saprospiraceae > CALDTK01. The sequence goes on along the minus strand of CAWIMC010000008.1, from coordinate 5,297 downwards.
GCGAGTGTTGGGGGCGGCGGGGTATTAACGAGATCGCTACGTCCCCACACTATACCCCGCCGCAAAAAGCCTCGCCTCCGCTTTCGCCCGATTCCCGACGTGTTTGGCGAGCGTTTCAACGGTGTTGGCGTTCGCCACCAGGCCCGGCGCGAGCGACTTAGCGAGCGTAAGCGCCGCGGTGACCTCGCCCTTCCCGCAGACGGACAGCATACTATTGAGCGTGGTCGTATTCGGCGTCACACCCGCCTGTATCATCTCGCGGACGACGGTCGCGGCTTCCGCCAGCCCAGTGCACAATCGCACGAGGAGGTTACAGGTCGTGGCGGTACGTGCGCACTTAGCCTCCGGGTATTGATCCAGCACTGCGCGTGCCTCGTGCATCGTGCCGCAGAGCTGGAGGTGGGCGTTGAGGATGTTGGGGAAAGGTTTGACGCCGAGCTTAGCATAGTCGCGGCGGAGTTGCTCGGCGGCGGCAAGGGCGTCGGCGGTGGAGAGCTGGCGTGTCTTTCGGCGCTCGGCGAGGGCGCGGAGGGTGAGGAGGTAGGTGGTGGCGGGGGGAGGGTTCAGAGGCTCGAGCTGACGAATCAATGGCGCGGCACCTGATGGGCCTGTTGGGTATACCTCACCCAGTGAGGCTGAATCAGTGTTTGGCCGTGTAGCCAGGGGTTATGTAGGGGGTTTAAGGAAATTTCCGAGGGTTTGGCTGGGTGGCGGGTAGGTTCGACGACCTCCAGGTCGCAACCCGCCGCCCAGCCAAACCCTCGGAAAATTCTACGAGCGCATTGAGGAGAGGAGGGTATTTCTAAGCCCTCCTCGAATCCTCGGTCTCGGTCCGGGGTGCCGCGAGCTGCAACCAACGACGCAATGGGGTGAGGGTCTCGCTGAGGAGTCGTCGAGCCAGCCCGCCGCACCCCGGACCGAGGCCAAGGATTCTCTAACCAATCCGCCGAAAGGTCAAATTCACCCGCTCCCCGATCACCTTCGCGGTCTTCGGCACCGCGTGCTGCCAACGCTGCTGCACATCTGTGCCCATCACGATGGCCGAGCCGTGCCCGAGGGCGAACTCGGTTTTACTCGCGTTGTCGCTCAGGCGCCGCAGCTGGAATCTCCGCTCGGCACCGAAGTTGAGGCTCCCGATGATGGGGTCCGGGCCGAGCGACTTCTCAGCATCCGTGTGCCAACCGATGTAGTCGGCGCCGGAGCGGTAGCGGTTGAGGAGCACACTGTTGAAGGTGGCCTCGGCGGGGTGCTCGACCTCCTGTTTTAGCGAAAGCAGCAGCGGCGTCCACGTGAGAGGCTCCAGGGCGATACCGGAGTAGACGTAGCTCGCGCCGGCGTCGCCGTACCAGGCGCTGAGGCGGGGGAGGGGCACGGACTTGCCGTACAAGTTCATGTGGTCCTGGCGCCAGGCAATATCGGTGAGTAGCTGGCGGAGGATGTCGTTGGCGCGGGTTTTGGCGAAAGCCTAAGGGACGTAGCGGACGAGGCCTGGGTTGAGGTCCTGCCAGTTGGGGAGGTGCGGCCCACCGCGGGACCATCTTCCTCGACGAGATCGGCGACGTGAGTCCGTACCTCCAGCAGAGTCTGCTGCGCGTGTTGCAAGAGGGCGAGATCCGCCCGGTGGGTAGCACGAAACCCAAGCCCGTCAACGTCCGCGTCATCGCCGCCACCCACCGCGACCTGCCCGGGCGCTGTGCGGCGGACCACTTCCGATGGGACCTCTACTACCGCCTCGCCGTGGCCGAGATCACGGTCCCGGCCTTCCGCGAGTGCGGGTCCGACGAGCGCCGCGCCTTCATCGACAACGCCGTGGCGTTCGCCGGGAGTGGGAGGAGGCGTGTGCGATCAGCCGGGTGCTCGCGAAAGCCTTCGAGGATCAGGACATCGACTTTAACGTGGACGGCTCATTAGACCTGCGATACTTCCCTTCTTTCGACTATTGAATAGAGATTATGCAAGACTACCAGAAGCTTTACGACGAGGTGCTAGCCCCCCCGAGCTTTGGACCTCGTCGCGGAGCGGCAGTCCGAACTCAGCTACGACTTAATGCAAGAGATCGCCGCCGAGGCTGAGCTACAGGGTCTGAGCGCTTCGGCACTGGCGAAGTTGATGGGGCGGGATCGCTCGACGGTGAGTCGATGGTTGAGCGGGAGCGCCAATCTCACGCTCGAGACGATTGCGCTATTCGAGAAGGCGCTGGGGCGGCCGTTGGTGCAAGTGAATGGCCGAGCGTCGACGGTGTTTGCGGCTGGTGGTATGCCTGATGTGCCGCGTGGGGTCGAGGAGGCGGAGGTGAGTGGGCAGCGGTTGCATGTGCAGCGCAGGTGATAAGGAGGGCGCGTTTGGCTCGCTCTGCGAGTGCGCCTGTGTCATCATTGCGAGCCGCGAACCTGGCGTGGGAATCCCTTTTAACTAGCTTATTGAACTAATCAGAGCCCCAACAGCCCACGCCACTCCTTCAACCACTTACTCAACTCTGCCACGCTCACAGGTTCGGCATAATCCTTCCCCAAATGGCCAGCCGATATAGCCGTTGTGTACAACGTAAACACCCGCTCCAGTTCCTCGAACCTTCGCACAACATCCGGACATTTTCGTTGACGGCCGTTGTGGTAGCTCAACCTCACGCGACTGAGGTGATCGGAGTTATCTACGTTGAGAACCGTAGCTCCACCGTCGACGAGGTATTGCTGGGTGATCGCGAAACGGTCATGCGAACGCTCCTGCGGTCGGTAAAGGATATTCACGAAGGCGAGGTCGGACTTGTCGAGGCCAATTTGCCGGATTTTAGTCTTTAGTGCTTTGCGAAGCATCGAGTTCGCATGCCTATCGTAGTCGATCTGTCCCGGACTCGAGTGTCCAGCCTTGCCGACAGTATCCCAGCGGTACATCAATACAATCTGTAACCTTCGATTGGGGATGGGCTCCACGAAGGATGAAAGCAGGTCCGCGACGCGCGCAGCCGAGTCTTCCCAGCGAGCTTTGGCGAACATGTAGGGATCGACAATGGCGATGAAGCTCGTGGGGTGCCTTAGCGAGGCGAGCGAAGTCCAATTAAGGAGACTCGTGGCTTGCTGCGGAGCCTGAAGGCCAATGGCGTACGCATGGTCTGGCGTCGCGGCGCAGGTGAGGTGTGTGGCCCAGCCTATAGTAGGGGCCTCCGGCTTAGGCTCCGTAGGTGCCACTTCCACAGTCGATTGAAGGCGAGCGGTGACGGTAGTCTGTGCATGGAAGGCGCCGATCTCTCCAATGACGTTCACAGGATTGTAGCTAAAGTATTCTACAAGGGATTGTCCAAAAATATCGAGCTGCCCAAGGGGAACTGGTGAGAAGATGTCGCCATCGAAGTTTATCAAAGGAAATACCAGCTGCGTCATCAGATCCGAAATGTTCGCATAGCTGTCAATCCGCGCCTGATCCACATACACCCGCATCTCAGTTCGCTTGATTGGCCTGTACGCGGTTCAGCTCGATCAACTCCAACTTCAACCGCTGTGCCTCGTCGAAGAAGCCGGGGCCGAACTCGCGGGAGAGCGTGCCATTGCTGCGGATGGGAATGTGGTAGGCGGGGGGCTCGCCTTCGGGCTGGGTGGCGGGGGCGTGGATGTAATTGATGGCCACTTGGTCGGGGGTGAGTTCGCCTTTCGCTACGAGCGTCAAAGCCGTACGAATGATGTACTCGGAATGTGTCTCAAAGATAAGACACCGGGAGTGAAGCTGTCCGTAAGGAAGCGCGGCGGCGCGTGTTCTTAAATCGGTAAGGTGTTGTGCGGCTAATTCTTTCTCTAATATTTGTACTTGACGATCAGCATCTGATGGTTCCTCTGTTAAACTAAATCCTTCGATTTCATCAACGTCGGAGAGAGGTACGAGGTAATCGTGTTGCAACTTCACGTGGTCTAGAGACAAGTTAATCAAAAGCGTAGCGATCTTAGATTGTAGATTCGGATGAAGGTTGGTCTCTAACTCGTCAATTGCAGTAATCGACATAGGGAATCCTCCATGAGAAAAGAGGTCTGTTGGGTAAGAATAATTCCTATTTAAAGCAACCCCGTACTTCGGATTAATCTTATCATGGCGAAAATCGTGCTCCATCCAAAGCCCATTAATATGTCTATTAGCGTATTGAGAGACGGAGCCGGTAAGCCATCCGTAAATACACATTAAAATTTTAAATCCAGAGCCGAGCCTATTTAATGGCACTTCGTTACCGTCAACATGGGCAACGATCCGCGCCATCATGCCATCAACCTTGCGTACCGACAGACCTGTAAAATTAAAATCCTTACCGAACGATTTTATAAATTCATTTCTGAAAGGCGCGGCCGAACTGATTAAAGGAAACCTCTGATAATGAAGTGAAAGCGAGTCGCCAACAAAGTGCTCAATCCTTTTTGTCTCTGCGTTTGGGGCATTGTGAAGCCAGTCGTCTTGAACGCGTTGAGCTAGCCTGAACGGAGCAATTGACTCAAACTCTTTTACAAAGTCTCGCACGATACTTAAAAGTCGTTTTGCCTGAAGTAAAAAGTGGGCGGCATTATGCAAATTATAGTATCGCTCAAGATGCGCGTCGTAATTCCTATCTACAACTGTGCTTTTGCATGTGAGCAAAAACCGACTAATGCCCACCTTGTCGACGGCCGGACGTTTATATGACTCGAAATAAGCGTTAATGTCTTCCCAGCTTACAACTCCTTCCACGAATTCGCGTACTGGAGCCGCGGTCAATTTGCTGCTAACGAGTGGGGTCTTCAATATATCTGTATCCGTATCTTTGAAAGCCGCAGTAAGCTCCGGCATGACAGTTAGTCCAGTGTTAAAATTTTCACGCGCAATTCCATCAACATCCTCATTCAAATCGAGAGTGCCGATTCCAAAGTTGGGAAGGTTATCAACACTAGTAGCTCCACGATAAGCTTCTTGAATGTATCGCAAAGTCTGAGGCACATATTTCGCAATCATGTAAGCATCGTCGCCATGCTCTAAGTCGAAGCGACTCTTTTCGTATATACCATAACCCTGGATTTCTTCCCCAATATCGTGTTCCCAATCCCTTAAACCAACTATACCCATAATTGCCATTGGGGTCCACTCAAAACTAACCGCAATCTCCATTTCCCACCCGAGCATTAGGGTCTTCACCCTAGGCTTGCCTTCAAATACAATCGATAATCCTAGTTGTACGCCCTCAGGGGCGATCACATTCGCAAACTCGAACCACACCGTAAACTCCTCGCCCTGCTCCATGCCGGCGTGTGTCCCCTTGTGAAACGCCTCCCTCAATATCCCCAACACCC
>CAWIMC010000007.1:0-28917 GCA_963837005.1 Lewinellaceae bacterium | reverse complement strand
GGGGCAGGAAGCGTTGGCGCGGGTGTATGCCTGGGTGGAGGTGATGCCGAGTGGGGCGGGGGTTGGGGGGCGGAAGCCAGGTGTACAAGAAGGCGCTTGATTCGGCAGCGAGAAAGGAGGCTAGCAGCCTTTCGGCAAAACGCTGGTCACTGGTTTTGGCGAAAGCCTCACCGGTACCCACGGAGCACGGCGCGCCGCACCCTGAAACCGCATACCTTCCAGCCCATGGACCCGAAGTACAAAGTCGAAGTCATCTGGCGTACCACCATATCAGGCGCCAGCCAACGCGCCAACATCTACCGAGACAACAACGCGAGTGATCCAGCGCGAAGGCCCGTCAAAGACGCCATCAAACGTTACATGTGTAGCAAGCTTTATCCGGCTGCCGCGAAACAGCAGTCGATCTCAGAGGGCCAATTACGAGAATGGATCGAGGCCTTTCGAACTGAAATGACGCGCGACCATGCCCCCATGCTGGCGAACGGCACGATGCAGTACGGCAACGCCCAGAAGTTCGTCAACCTCTTCCTGAAGTACATGTGGGTAATGGGTCTTTGTCCCGAGCCGCCACACTTTCCAGTTGATTCAGTCATCCAGAAGGAGATTCATGGATTTAAGACGCTGAAGTGGACCAACATGGGGATGGGACAGTACGCAGAGGTGATCAATGCAGCTAGAAGAGTAGCTGAGGGACAACCACTGGCGCAGTGAGAGTTGGAAAAGTACGAATTAGTGGGGCATCCACAGGTACCTTAATTTGCATTACCCCGTCTCACTGATACACAGCCATGCCTTCAGACCTCTTCTCCCCCGATCCCCCAGACTTACCTGTTGCGCGCCAAGCACCTACCCGCCTCGGTCACGCCGACTACACCTACCGCGACGCCTCCGCCATCCTTACCACGGCGACAGGCTTCATGGATACCTACGACTACACCCTCAACCCTTACTCGGGTTGCGCCTTCGGGTGCAGCTACTGCTACGCGGTATTTTTTAACCGCAATAAGCAGTTGATAGACGACTGGGGAAAGTGGGTCACCGTCAAGCAAAATGCCCTGGAGCTACTGCGCAAGAAGCGGCCGACGAGTGTGATCGGGAAGCTCATCTACTGCTCGAGCGTCACCGATCCGTACCAGCCGATTGAAAAGAAACTGGAGTTGACGCGCGACCTACTCAAAGAACTCGTCCCCTACCAGCCGCGCCTCGTCATCCAGACCCGCGCACCCCTCGTGATGCGCGACATCGATGTGTTGCAGCAATTCGAAAAGGTGTAGGTCAACATGACCGTGACTACTGACGATGAGGATGTCCGAAAGGCTTTCGAGGGTTTGTGCCCCGGAAATAAGGCGCGTTTAAAAGCCATCGCCGAGGTGCACGCGGCGGGAATCCTTTCGGTGATCACGATGACGCCGCTGCTGCCCGTGCGCGACCCGTATGCCTTGGCGCAACAGTTGCTCGACACCGGCGAAAACAGTTCATCACCAAGCCGCTACCCAACCACCCGGAACAGGATTCCGACCAGGACGTCTATTGGTTCGAGATCGATCAGGCGGGCGACTTAAAGTTTGCAGTCGACAATATACCTGTGCGAGAGTGCGGGATCGCGATCGTGGACGCGGGCGGCACGGTGCTCAACTACCGCCTCAGCGATGGCGCCGGTGCCTTACGGATCGACACCTTCCTCAAACCGGGCACCTACCAGCTCACTGTCGAGGGCGTGCCCACCGGTAAGAGTTATCACTTCCCCTACACGCTCTCCGTTGGCCACACGCCGCTGGCGATGCCCAGCGCGACCTTCACGAGTGACGTGGAGAAGGGCTGCAATCCACTCGTCGTGCGCTACCAGCACTACGGCGGGGGCGCGGCGGACGGCTACGCCTGGTCATTCCCCGGGGGCCAGCCCGCTACCTCGACGGCGGCCCGCCCGGAGGTGACGTACGCTTCGCCGGGCACCTACGCCGTCGAACTCGCGGTGGTCAACCGGGCCGGGAGCGACAGCCGCCACAGCGCGAACTTGATTCAGGTGGAGGGCACACCCAAGGCCATCCCGAGCTACACGACTTCCGCCGCCACGACGGTCAAGTTCAGCCCCAACGTCACCGGCGGTACGCCAACGCTCTACCGCTGGACCTTCGGCGACGGCACCTCGAGCACAGAGGCGCAACCGACGCATACCTACGCCACCGCCAGTACCTACGCCGCGCGTCTGGTGACGGGCAATAGCTGCGGCGCCACGACGGCCGAGTTTACCGTCGCACTCCAAACCTCCGGGATCGATGACGGTCTGGCTGAACTGGGGGCAACGCTGTACCCGAATCCGTTTTCGGATCAGCTTACGCTAAAACTCGCCACACCGAGTACAGAAGCGCTCGCGGTAAAAATCTATACAGCGACGGGGCAGCGGGTGATGCAAGCGAGGGTGGCTGCGGGAACGGAGGCGCAATCGTTTGTGGTGCCGGCCCTGGCCGCAGGGGTGTATACGGTGCGGCTGGTTGGGGATAGCGGGGTGAAGAGCTGGCGAGTGGTGCGGGAGTAGGTGAAGAGAGCGGCTTCGCCCGATGGACAAAAGCCCTTGATGCTGTTTGAGTTAGCGCTAGTCCTTTTGGTCGACAGGCTCGCCGAGGACCTGGCCCAATCGCTCTACGGAGGCAAGGCCCATGCTCGAGGGTTCTTTGGTGTTGATCAGGATGCGGTAGCACCTCAGGTGACTTTCGAGGGTGACACAGGCGGACTGGGCGTCGCGGAGCGCGGCGGCCTTTTCATCGGGCGCAGCGGCGGGGTCGCGAAGGAGGAGCGCTTGGTATCGCGGCACCGCCGCTACCAGTGACAGCCCCGCATCTAGGACGGCTGGACGGATGTCCGTAGGGGCGGTGGAGCGACCTTGGAGCAGGTCCTGGTGGACGAATTGGAAGGTGAGTTGGGCCTCGCTGTAGAGGGTGGAGTCGCTGAAGGAAGGGTTCATGGGGTTTGGGTAGGGTGTGTGGGTGTCTTTGGGGTGTTTGGTTTTGGCGAAAGCCGCCCGAGAGACGGACGGAAATTTACGGTAGCCCGCGAAAGAAAACTTCAGGCACGTTATCCCGCAGGTAACTCAGGATCACGCCTGCGAAGGGCAGTAAGGCGATAGCGTCAACGTCGGGTTGGAAGGCAGTCCTGATCTCCTCGGTGTTTAAGTCTCCGTCGTCGAGGTAGCTTCCGATCTCCTCGACGAGTGCTTCGAAAGGGGCGATGGCGGCGCGACGCATGCTCCGCAGTGACCTTTTAGGGAAGTCTAGTCGGAGCGTAGCTATCGTGACCTCCGCACGGTAATGCGCATCAGGCGCTATGCCGCTGCGCGGATGGACACTTCCATCGGCAGCAAAGTATAAGAAGAGAAACGGGTCGTCTACGTCAGGTTTGAGGAGATCATTCGGATCGTACTTATGAGACTTATCTTTTTGCTTGCCGCACTGCTGTTCGTCCCAACAGGAGCCGAACAGGTTGTCCCAGGCGAAACTCAAGTGGGGGAAGTGTGCCGGGTTCTTCCGACGGAAATGCTCAATATGCCGATGCCCACCGGCGTCGATCGCGCGCTCGCAGTAGGCGCAGCGCTGGCCCTGCATGGCGTAGAGTTGTCGCCAAATCTCTTGACGGCAGTCGAGATCCGGGCTGGACCTGGTCCACGTGTCGCGCCGGTAGTCGTAAGCCCCGAGGCACGTAGGCGCAGCCGTGCGCGTGAGCTTCCTCACCGTTCGAGGGTGGCGTCGAGTCTGCGCTTGCGCTCCCGACGGCGTCGCTCGGCGTCGAGGAGGACGATCTGCGGGTGGGTGGGACCAAAATGCCGCAACAGCTTTTCGTAGAGTGCCTCGGCTTGTAGCGTCGAGGCCTGGTCGCCCTGTGTGAGCTGGTGGAGCTGGGTTAGGTTTCTCGTAAATTCATTGTCTGGTTCCGGATTGACCGACATCACGGCGGAGAGGGCTGTCGAGCTACTTGCGCCCTGTGTCTCGATGCTCGGCACTTGGGCATAGTAGCGAACCTTCCCATCGTCCTCGTCGACGAGGGTAAGGATCTGGCGAATGCACTCGCTCGGCACATCGGAGAGGACCTGTGGACTGTGCGTCGTCATAATGAATTGCACGGCGGGAAAGGCTTCGCGCAAGCTCGACACCACCGACTGTTGCCAGGCGGGATGGAGGTGGAGGTCAATTTCGTCGATGAGGACGATTCCGGGCGTATCCCGACTCGCATGCGCACCGAGGTGGGGATTGAGCTTTGTGCACCGAAACGCGATATCGGCGACGAGACTAATCATGCCCCGGATACCATCGCTCAGCATCGACACCGGAAGGGCACCGACGCCTTCCTTGGTGGCGATGAGCTCCTCGGAGGCGAGACTGTACTCGAGGTCCGTCCAGCCTACAGGCTCCAAACAAACTCGGATCGTGCGGAGTACCGAGTGTAGATAGGCGCCGATCTCAGCGCTCGCTGCGTCGTCGTGGCGATCGCGAGCCTCCCGTTGGGCCAGGAACCAGGTCTGCAGCCAGACCGACAACTGCTCGTAGCTCGAGTCGGATTCTAGACAGTCAATGTAGCCAGCCGTTCGTGAGGTCGCGGAGGCTTTGCGGCGAGATTTGTTCTTGACTTTGTACAAACGGCCCGGTCCATAATAAGCCACTACCGGGACAGTGACCTCCGCGCCTCGACGCTTCATACATTCCTGGAGAGAGTTCGCAGACACTTCTAGCACCCGGCTGTCTGCGGTCGTCGTGCGTGCGCCCGTCGGTGCGGACAGGCAGCGTTTCCACTCGAAGGCCTCGGCACTCGTGGCACACTCGTCCGAGACGACGGGTACGTGGCCGCTCGCGCGCACCTCGACGCCGCCTTGGACGTATTCCATTTCGGGCAAGTACGATTGCCGTACTTGTTCCAGGCGAATGTCGCTGGGCTTAAAGCTTCTGCTGGCCCCGAGGTCGAAAGCACCGACGAATGGCCCGAGCGCGACGGCGACGGCGTCGAGGATGCTGGATTTGCCGAGGCCGTTGCTGCCGATCAGCACCGTGAGCTCAGGGTGAAGGTCGAGCTCGAGGTACTCAAAGGCCCGGAAGTTGACGAGGGTAATGCTTTGGAGATCGAGCATGGCGGAAGGGAAGGTAGGGCGTACAATGCAAAAGTTGGTTTAATCGAGGGAGGCCTGCGAGATGGAGCTTGTTAGATATAGGGAAGGATGCGGGTTAGCCGGATTGTATGCAAAGCTCACTCCAGGGCCACCTCGACCTCGCCTTCGTTGTCGGTCATGGCGAGGACGCGTTGGAGGGCGCGGACTTTGGAGGTGGAGTCGAGGTTCATCTCGACGTAGTAGCCGGTGGCGAGCTCCCAGGGCGAGCGCACATCCGTGTTGACTTCCTTGGCGTAGAGCGCGGCCATGATGCCGGGCTCCCGCATCTGGTAGGCGTCCCTGGCGTAGAGTTCGGTGAGGACGCGGCGGTAGAGTTCGGCGAAGGTGAGGGGCCCAGTGGAAATGCCGAAAAGCTTGGCGTCGGCGAGGGTGGCGTTGGTGGCGGATTCGACTTCCTCGAGCGGAAGCAGTGCCGGGCGTGTGTCCGTGACTTGGGTCGCGGGGAGTTGCGGCATCGGCCAAACCTGCAACATGCGGTCGATGATGTAGCGGGTGCGCTCGTTGAAGGCGGGCTCATCCCACTGCTCCAAGTTTTGCAAGCCACGGTTGAGCCAGAGTCTCGAGAACCTGTAGCCCTGTTCCCCGCCGGCGTCATTCATGTCGCGCTTCTCGGCGAAGGGACGGTTGCCGAGCTTTCCGTTGTTGCCCGAGAGCGTAAGGTTGCCGAGGCGGTGGAGGTAGAGTTCGGCGAAGCGCGCGTACTCCTCCGGGTCCATGCCCTGCCGCCAGCCGGCGTGGGGGTTCTGCGGGAAGATGTGTTCGACGGTGAGCGTGTCGAGTCCGACGTGTTCGTTGTTTGCGAAATTCTCGAGTTCGCTAAAGAGGTAGGCGCGGTTACGCTGCTGCACGCGGTAGAAGTCCTTCTCGCGCGCGGCGGCCACGAACTCGCGGTCGTTAGGGAAGCGTGCCGTGCCGCGTTTTCCCGCAAGGGCCCTGGCGATACTCGTCACGTAATCCTCGGTATCGACGGACTCGTAGAGCGTGGAGAAGGTCTTGTTCAGCGTATTGGTCGGCACGTTGACCACAAAGCGACGCCAGGCGTACGTCTCGATGAGCCGCAGTACTTCGACGAGTTGAACCTGTGAGATCACCCCCGTCCGTTCGTCTTCGAACACCCGCAACAGGAAAGGCGTCGCGGTGCTGATCTCGATCTGCTGCAAGTTCAATAGCTCCTTTTCGAGCGTCGGGTCATTGGCGCTCCTGGGGTTGAGGATCACGGAATAGTGCTCGGCGTAACGCTTGAGGTCCTCGAGCACCGCCGCGATGCTAAGTCCAGCGGAGCCCTGCGACGCGAGGTACACCTTGAACGCGAGGTAGATCCCGCTCTTGCGCGTAATCTTGCGCTGCGTCATCGTGAGAAAGTCGCGTACGTACTGATCGACCATCACTACGTTGGTGGCCTGCTCGCGAGTGGCGCGCTCGATCGGCTCCCAGTAAAGGGTGAAGAGTCTCTCCTGTTCCTCCCTGTCGAAGCCCATCAAGACGTGGTTGCGGATCAGGTCGGCCTGCGATAGCGCAAGACCTGTCGAGTTGAGACTCTCGAAAATACGCTGCGGGTCGTCCTTGCCGCGCTCGAGCGAGATGTCGACGAAGACGAGTCGCCCGAGGCCTTTACGGATAATTGCCGCGTCGACAGGCTGGATGCGGCGGCGGAGGTGTTCGAAGTTTTCGCGTAAGCGGGAGAATGCGTGTGCCCCGGTGCCTAAAGTAAGGTTGACGATCTGGGCGTAGGTACCGGCGTTATTGCCAGGGAGCATGAGCTTCTCCTTACGGTCCTTGGCGTATTTGTTGACGAGGTAGGTCTCGCGCAACTCGTCGGCCTGCTCCGGGTCTTCGGTCGTGATGGCGATCTCGTGCAGCCGCGCGTAGATGAGCGAGACGCTGGTCAGGCGCTGCTGGCCGTCGATGATGTCGAGTTCCTTGACGGCGCTGCTGTTGTAGATCCCGTCCTGGAGGTAGACGATGCTCCCGACGAAATGCGTCGCGTCGTCGGCGGGGCTCTGGCCTACGGCGCTAATGTCCTTCAGGAGGCCATCGACCTGCTTATCGGTCCAGTCGTAGTTGCGCTGGTAGATAGGGATGATGAAGCGGGTCTTCGCCTGGGTGACGAACTCGGCGAGCTTGCCTTCGGTAGCTTTCATGGGGGGGGTGTGGATTGGGCGGAGTGGTAGTCGCTCTTTTACGTTTGGGGCGCTGCGGGTGGTTCAGGGTGAAGGGGGTACGGCTTTCGCTAAAACTGGACCCAGGAGGTGCGTTGGGCGAGCTCCAGCTCGTGCGCCTTGAACCTGATCCGCGCTCCGTCTTAGGCCACGAGCTGGAGCTCGCCGAACGGCCTAGCGCCTACTCCCCCACCAGCCCCCAAAACGCCCGCTTCCGCGCGTGTCCTCCCGTAAACCCGCCACAAATCCCTCGTGGGTCGGGTGCTTGCCGTAGTCCTCCACCTTCCCGTCGAGCTTCACAAGAACCTTCATGTATTTCACCGCGTGCTTGTACGCCTTCGATCGCGCGGCGTCGAGGGTGTCTTCGATCAGGAGGCGGTAACAGAGCGCACCCTCGAGGGGATACTTGGCGGCCACAAACTGCTTGGCCACGTCCGCGAGGAGGTAGTAGTTAAATCGATCTGGGCTTGCGTTGACCACGCGCATCCCGGCTGCCGCCTGCGAGGTTTCACCGAGTTCGAGCAGGCCGCTGATGGTGGGCAGCGAGGGAGTCTCCTGCCCCAGGAGCCCCTGTCTGAAGCGCTCACTAATTTCGGCGCGACGGGACTCGCCGGCCACGGAGATGATCGCCTCCAATCCGTGACGCGTGTGTGCCGAGGTGAGCCAGCGATCGAGCAAGGCCTCGGCCTCGTCGGTTCTGCCGAGGTGACGGTAGCAGGCGTACTTCAATTCGTCCTGCTCGCGCTGAGAGCCGTATGGCTGCCGGGCACCCTGCTCCAGGTAAGAAAGCGCCTTCGCGTGATTCCCGCGGGCTAGGTAAAGTCGTGCGAGCGGCAAGTACTCGGCCGCGAGAATCGAGCCGTCGGGATTGCGTACGATGGCCTCGTACCGCTCCGGATCCCCGTAAGCTTTCGCGAGGCTGCGCCGGTAGACGGGCGCTACAGTGACGGGGCGCCCCGGTGCACCTGTCGATCCCTCCAGCAATGCCAAAATCTCGTCTGGCTGCAAGAACTCTTGCACCTCGTTAAAAAGGTCTTCCGAACATCCATACCCAGAATCATTACCGACGGGAACGAATTTCGAAAGCAACTCCAGCCGATCCGGATACTGCTTGGCATGGTGCACGAAGGCCGGACGTAGGTGATAGTGAAACCCACACCGCTATACATTTCACTAAACGCAACAGCCTGAGCGACTTACCTTGTGGATAACTAATTCTACACGACTCGTGCTCAAGCTGCTGCTCCACAAAGCTACACCGTTCCTCCCCGGTTACACCACCACCGCAATCTCCAACGCCCTCATCGTCGCCCTGTGCGTCATCAAGGGGGAGACCGCGTGCCTCAACAAACTCAAGCGCCTCGTCGGCGCCATCACCGGGACGCACGCGACCGCAGCCACTTCGCACTACCGGCGACTCATCCGCTTTTTCCGCGACTACTCCGCTACGTCCCTGTGGATCGACCTCATCGCCTGTGGCCTGCGGCTGTTGCGCCTCAAGTCCGACTACCTCATCCTCGACGGCACCTCGTGGCAGCGCCCCGGGCGGTGGTGCCACCTGCTCACGCTGTGCGTCGTGTACAAAGGCGTCGCCATCCCGATCGTGTGGATCGACCTCGCCAAAAAAGGCACCAGCAACTTTGCCGAGCGCAAGCGCCTCTTCGAACTCGCCTTCGAGCACTACGACCTCAGTGGTCGCATCCTGCTGGCCGACCGCGAGTACATCGGTCGGGAGTGGCTAGAGTACCTGTCGCTCAAGGGACTAGGTTTCGTCATCCGGTCTCGCGACTATGCCTACTTCAGCTTCGTCGACACCTCCGGCCCGGGTCAACCCCGCTTGCGCGAAGCGATCCGTAGCGTCGAATCGAGCGGCAAGCCCAACCGCGCCAAGCGCTTCGCGTTTCGCTTCGACGCCGACGGCCCGCTGCTGTGGTACGTGATCGCGCGCAACCCCGACCCGAGGGCGAAGGCCAAGGATCGCGTCATGCTCCTGATCACGACCCTCGACGAGAGCCCCTACGCGACCGTCGAGCGGTACCTGCTGCGGTGGAAGATCGAGCACTGCTTCAGGCAACTCAAGTCCAATGGCTTCAAGCTCGAACTCGTCAATCTCGGTGATCCCGAGCGCCGGCGCTTACTGATCGCGGTGGTCGTGTTCGCCTACATCTTGTCGGTGATCGAAGGCTTAGCCACCTACGCGACGGCCGTGCCGATGAAGCCCCACGGTTCGGATAAACGCCGCTACAAAGCTGCTTCCGCGTTCCGGCACGGTGCCGACCAAATGGGGGAGTTCACCGTGGACCTCGTCACTTTCGTCCGCTACCTCGTCACAATAATCCGAAAAGCAATGTCCGGGTATAGGTCAAGTTATTTACTCAATGTATAGCGGTGTGAGTGAAACCATTCCGAAATGCCGCCATCTGATCCGTCCAGAATATACGGCAGTTTGTTCTCCAATCCGTAGGCTAGTAGGGCGAGGTCCACCCCGGTTTCTGGCGACTGGATATCTTCCTGGATACTAGTGGTGAGCGCTTCGAGTCGTTGGTAAAAGGGGCGCTGAGAATTGTAGGTAATAAATGCTTTGTGTCGCCGAATACTCGTGATTTCCTTTTTGATGGCCGCCACGCGTTCGCGCTCGTCTTGCGTGAGGCGTTCTATCATATTGCGCGCGAAATCCGACTCCTCGGCGAGGCGAAGGAGGGCGTTGACGAGGGTTTGCTTGGGGATTTTATCGAGGGTAGGCATGGGGGTAAATTAGGGGTAGCAGGATGGGTTTTGACGGAAGTTGTGAAAGTGAAATTTGAGTACGCGATAGTGAGAGATGCGCTGTCCGGCTTTCGCCAAAACTAGCAGTCCGTCCGTCCGTGCTGAATCTGCCGCGCCCCGGCGGAGCCGGTCAAACGCGGTGCCAGCGCCTCGACCACGTCATCGGCCGACCCGTAGTTGTCCCGGCCGTCGGAGCGGCTGGGGTAGAGCGTACGCTCGATGAGGCGCTGCATCTTGTTGATGAGCGCCTCGATGTCGAAGGCTTGTTCCTGCTTGCTAAACTTCACCGCGAGCAGCTCGGCCAGCGGCGCATCGGCCTTGGCGAGCGCGACGAGTCCCTCGATCAGCGTGGCCTTCGTGTGTTGTTTGAGGAGATCGTGTAGGGCGTCTTTGCACCCGCAACATTTCTAGTCTTTGGGTTGGCTACAGCCACGGCCTGCCGCCCATCGAGCAGCGCATACAGCACCGCGACGACGTGCTTACAAACATAGTAGTCGTGCCACTCGACCCGCACCCCGCCCGCGATTCCGAGCGCCGTCTTGACGATAAACTCCGCCAGAATCCCACGCGTCCGGTTTTCTACGGGATTCGAGGTGCTCCATCGCTAAAAGTCTAGGACGGTGGTGCAGGGCGCGTTCGGCGAACTCCAGCTCGTGCGCCCTAAGAGAGACATTTGCAGGCCACGAGCTGGAGCTCGCCGAACGGCCTGACCGTACGTACCTTTCATCCCTTAAGCGTCCGCAAGGATTATGGCCCCAGACCTTTTCTCCCCCGACAAACCCGACCCGCCCGGTGCCGTCATCCACCCCACCCACCTCGGCCACGCCGACTACACCTACCACGACGCCTCCGCCATCCTTACCACGGCGACAGGCTTCATGGATACCTACGATTACACCCTCAACCCTTACTCCGGATGCGCCTTCGGGTGCAGCTACTGCTACGCGGCATTTTTTAACCGCAATAAGCAGTTGATAGACGACTGGGGAAAGTGGGTCACCGTCAAGCAAAATGCCTTGGAGCTACTGCGCAAAAAGCGGCCGACGAGCGTGATCGGGAAGCTCATCTACTGCTCGAGCGTCACCGATCCGTATCAGCCCATTGAGAAGAAATTAGCGCTAACGCGTGACCTCCTCAAAGAACTCGTCCCCTACCAGCCGCGCCTCGTCATCCAGACCCGCGCGCCGCTCGTGACCCGCGACATCGATGTGTTGCAGCAATTCGAAAAGGTGCAGGTCAACATGACCGTGACAACTGACGATGAGGATGTCCGGAAGGCTTTCGAAGGTTTGTGCCCCGGAAATAAGGCGCGTTTAAAAGCCATCGCCGAAGTGCAAGCCTCGGGTATTCTTTCGGTCATTACGATGACGCCCCTGCTGCCCGTGCGCGATCCATATGCCCTGGCGCAACAGTTGCTCGACACCGGCGTAGAACACTTTATCATCCAGCCATTTCACGCCACGCGGGGCAAATTCGTGGCGGGGACGCGCGATCAGGCTGTACGCATCTCCGAAGAGCTCGGCTGGACACCGGAGCGCTACGACGAAGTGGCGCAGGTTTTGCGAGAAGCGCTACCGAATCTCGGTGAGGGAAAAGAAGGATTCGCGCCGCTAATCTAACTTCGGATGACGCGAGAAGAACTCAAGCGACAGGCAATCGCCATCATTCGTACCTGGCAAGATCCGCTCGATCGTGCCATCGCCCAGGCCGGCGAAAGTCGGCTATCCAAGCTACAACATCTCCCGAATCTAGCCTACGATTTGCGCCGCGCCACCGACGAAGCGTGGAGTCTCGGTCGGGGCAATGATCTACGCTACGATAGACCCACGACTGGTCTTCTATACGGTCTTTGGTACCACCCGCAACGGATCACGACTTGCCTCCCGCAGGTGCTCGACAGTCTACTGAACGCCAACCTCAACCGCCCGCTACAAGTGTATGACCTCGGCGCTGGTACGGGTGCCTTCCAGTGGGCATTCGCGATCTGCGCGGCGGCGATACATCAGCTCGATCCGAAGCGCAAGCACGATATCCATATCGTGAACGTCGACTCGAGCGCCATCATGCTCAATCACCTTGACGATTTATGGGAGGCCTTTCGGCAAAACCTACCACGGGTATCGAACTACGTAACGTACGAGTCGACGCTGAACAGTTACACCACTCAAACCTTCGCAGGTACGGCGCAGAAATGGATCACGGCGAGTTATCTATTTGACCACACCGACAAACTGGACGAGGTGGTAGCCGACTTCGCGCGGCTCGTCGACCAAGTGGATCCAGCGCGGGTGTTGCTGTCTACCTCTCAGCAGAAAGGCGACGAATACTTGCCAGGAATACGGAAAGCTGTTTTGGCGAAAGCCCGCACCGCCCTTGCCGAACAGCCGAGCGAACACGAAGAGTACCTCCGCGGCGCCCTGCCCCACGTGAACGCCCTGCGCGAGCGCCTGGCGACCACCGCCGACTACTGTCATCGTATCCGAGCGAACGCGCGCTGGGCAAGTACTTATCATCGAAACCTCACGCTCGTCGCCCCGACGGAAGCGTTCGCTTTCGCGGCCAGACCAGAGACCATTAAGATCGAGATGTTCCGTCCGGAACTCCCCGTTCGAACCGAACTCAAACTCTCACCAGAGCAGGAGGACGCCTGTCGGATCGGCGCCCAGGCCACGGCCATCTTCGGTCCGGCCGGCTCCGGGAAGAGCGTCATCCTTAGCGAGCGCATCAAACGCCTCGTCGAGGAGCGGGATTATGATTTCGATTTGCGCATCCTCGTCACGACGTTTAATAAAAAACTAGTCACGGAGGTACTGAGTAGGTGGCTGCGCGAGTTGCTCGATCCTACGAGAGCACATGCGCCGAATGTCATCGGTGGTGCAGATTATATATCGTTCCGGGATCGCAGTGGAAAGTTATCCGGGAAGAAGAATATCGAGCTGTATAACTTCGATAAGTTGCCGACCAGAATTGCCAACGTACACCGCGGAACATTCGCTAAGCGGCGACTCTTCGGCGATGTCGGTAACCAAAGCTACGAAGCGGAGTTATTTTACGTAATCCAAGCTAGCGTAGATCATGTCCGCGGCCGGCTGAAAGAAGATTTTGATACGAACTACTCTTCGGTCAAGCACGTCCTGAATGCACAGTACATCGAGGAAGACCTCCACCGGATCGTTTACGGGAAGAGTCACGAAAGCAAGGAGACTTTCCTGGGCGCAGATACCCGGCCCGGCAGAACCCTCGTCAAAGATGCCACGCCGCGTCGGGTACTCTGGGCCGCCATCGAGCACTTTGTCGAAACGTGTCAACAGCAAAACATCGACAGCTACCTCTCGCGGCGTGTTCGGCTGCGGCGCACACTGGACGCCGGCCACCACCGCAACCTCTACACCCACATCTTCGTCGACGAACTTCAGGACTGTGGCGATGCCGACTTTAGCATCTTCTTCGGCTTAATCAAAGACCCGAACGACCTATGCGTCACCGGCGACCTGGCGCAGGCCGTGCACCTCGGGAAGTCTTCCGGGAGCAGCCTCCCGCGATACAACTTCTTCTACGGCGACGGCCACCCCGTGGACGCCATCCAGAAGCAGAGCAATTGGAAGTACATCACCTTTACGGGCTCCTACCGCCTCCCTTTCCGCATCAGCGAAGCACTTATCCCTCTCTCCGCCGCCATCGGCGCCACCCGCTCGAAAGCCGGCAGCGACGACAGCATCTCCGTTGTCCTCCAACACCCCTACAAGGGCAGTCCCCCCGGCGTCCGCATCATCATCGTCGCCGCGGACCACGAAGCGACCATGGCCGAAAAGATCTAGCTCCATCCGCAAGGTCTATTGCCTGAGCGACGAGCAAATCGGTTTTGACGCAAGTCCCCCCGTCATCATGGAGCGCGACGCGGGATTGCGGGACGCCCTCCAGGCCAAGGGCATCCCCGCCGAGACCGACAGCATCCTGCGCCTCAAGGGCCTCGAGTACGGCTTCGTAATCTGGTCCACCCGCGCCACCATCCCCGGCGAGGACGACCACCTGGAGTACGCCTACACCATCCTCACGCGCACCAGCGGCATGGCCGTCGTCGCGCTCTTCCCGGACGTAAGCGATGGCGTACGAGAGGTGCTCGCCACCTTCGAGCCGGAGGAGGTCATCTACTGGGATGATCGAAGCGCGCAGACGGCGCTCGCCGGCGCGTAAGACGGTCGGCCGAAATGCGTTCACACGCAGGCCGACCGTCCTCCGCGCCGGCGAGCGCATGTATAGAAAAGCCAGCCCTCAAAGCTTCAGCCGCCCCCTCCATCCACCGCCTCCGCCTCAAAGCCTTCGCCCAGGATCTCCACCGCCAACCCATACTCCGGGTGCCCCTCCCCCGCCGCCAGCGCCTCGACGTAGAGTTGGTACCCGCCCATCCCACCGCAGTCGTCCGGGGGAGCAGCACGAACGGCCTTCAGGAGCTCGGCCGGCGGCGCGTCATCCGGGCCGGCGGTGACCTTCTCGACCACACACAGGTGCTTCCAGTTGTCGCCGAAGTCGTAGGTGTACGAGAACTTAGTCCCTGCGGAGAACGGGTGCGTACTCAAAGCGGTGTCGACCGGGAAAGGCTCTTCGTCGATCTCCGTACCGGGCGGCAGCTCTTCCCAAACCTCGTAGCCGCCCCCAGGATAGTCGAACCACTCCCCGAAAGCCTCGAAGGCCCAGTCGTGGTCACCGTCCCACGCGAAGACGATCTGCAGGACGCGGTGGAGGTCGTAAAACGTGATGTCGTCGCGCACACGGATCCGGCGCCAGATGAAGGGCTTCGCGTAGCGGAGGTCGACGCGGATGGTGAGGAGGCGGGTGGGCATGGCGGTACGGATTTCGGGGAAGTAAGCAAAACTAAAAGATGACGAAACGCTAAAAGCGTTCGAATTGCAATCACCTGCCCCCACCATCACTCCTTCCCCCACGCCTACGCCTCCTCATATACCTGCACGTACCCTTCCTCCGGCCCAAAACGATTACCTAAAAAGTTCGCCATCCGCTGAATGTGCGGCCTCGTATCCGCATACGTCTCGCAGTCAGGTTCAAACTCGAACAGGCGGTTGTCCTGGCGAGGATTTAGCGGAATAGCATTCGTCGGATCGTTATCGCAAAACACCCCGATCGCCGTGATCTTATCCCGGTACACGTCGACCCGGAGTTGGTATACCCAACCATTCACCGAACGATACGGCGGCGGTGGCTCCCCCATCGTATACCGTTGCCCGGCGATGATAAAGGGCGTACGATCTGCGTATAATGCTCCCGGACGATGATCTTGAATCCCGGAAAAATCTGCGGCAAGACATCCGCGATGCTATAGCAGAGCCTTGCGTAGGCCCCGGGCGGGAGCCAGGCCCTCCCTTGGGCTGCGGCGATCTCTTTTCGACGTATCGGCTTTAGCTTCCCGAGCGGCGATAGATGCGCATCGGCTCGTCGGGTACGAAGGGGCCGGGGTTGGGGTGACCGGTATACTCCACGACGAGGTTGCCCTACTCGGCGAAGACGTCGAGTTCGTCTAGCTCATCGTCGTTGTAGTCGTCGTCGGTTACTTGATCCATGCTCATCGGGGTAGCGTGTATGGGAGTGGGTCGTGCCGGCGAAAGCTAGTTCGCGCATATGCTACACGCAAGCCTCTCCCGATCGTACGGTCGTCATAGCGTTCGTGGCGCTACGCCTTTCGGCAAAACCGATCCCATTCGTTTTGGCGAAAGCCTCGTCGAAAACTTAACGATCCCCACCCGTACCTCGCATCCGAATATCCTCCCCGAGGCCACGCAGCACTTTCCACCGCTCTCGCGTCTATCCTCCATGGCTCACCGACGCGACCTGGCTCGCTACCTCTTCGTCGCCCTCCTCGCCGCCGGCCTGAGCGCCTGCGACCCCACCGACGCGGCCCTCGGCGGACTGCTCCTCGACGACCGCGCCGACGAATGCCTCACGGCCCACCTCGGGCGCTACGACATGGTGCCCTACGACGGCTCGGCGCCCGGGTGTCGCATGTATCTACGCCGCCGACGGCTACTCGGGAGCACCTACTTCCGCCTGGACAACGACTGCGCCGACATGGCGGTCGCGTACACCGACTGCGGGCGCAAGACCACCGTGCGTGAGGCGTGCGGCCCGGGGTGCGCCGACCAGTTCCTCGGCGGCGACCCCGGCGAGATCGTCGGGATCGAGGCGGAGTGAGGGCGGCGGCAATCGGCCCACACTCGTGACATCACAGGCCCCCGTACCACGCCCGCACTACTTCTGCCATCAGGCCTCTCCGCTCGGCCAGGAAGTCCGCGTAAACAACATCATCGTACAATAGTCGCTCCGGCACAGCGTGGTCCATCAGGTTTTGACGTAAGTCGCCCACCGAGTCGATGCCCCCGAAGCGCTTGAACGTCGCCTCTCCTTCGGCTTTCGCCAAAATCTGCCCCAGGTACACCAGTGGCGCGCGTTCTCCAACTGCAATGTTGACCTCCTGCTGCATGTAGACGACGTCGGCGACTAGGCCCGCCACGTCGAGTGGTCCATCGACCCCGCCCTCCCCGTCGTCTCGGGCGACGCGCGCCAGCTGCGGCAACTGTTCCAAAACCTCCTCACGAACGCCGCCAAGTTCACTCGTCACACGCCGGTGGCTGCGGTGGCCGTCCGCACGCGGAACGCCGGCGAGAAGTGCGTCGTCGCGGTGGTCGACAACGGCGTCGGCTTCGAGCCCGCGCTGGCCGAGCGCATCTTCGACGCCTTCGAACGCGGCAACAACGCTGACCGTTTCGAGGGCACCGGCACCGGCCTCGCGCACGCCGCCCGCATCGCCGAGCGCCACGGCGGCCGGATCACGGCGAGTGGTGCGGTGGGCGAAGGCGCGACCTTCGTGGTAGAGCTGCCGCGGGGGTAGCGTCGGGAAGGTGAAGTGTTGAATACACTGCTCCGGAAGGGCTATCAGCAGTATAATCTTCAGTGCTTTTTAATTTATTTCATCCGCCTTTCGGCAAAACAGAAATCAATCGTTTTGGCGAAAGCTATTCTCCTGTCATCAGCCCCTGCAACCGCGCCACCCGCATCCGGTGATACCGCTGCAAAACGATAGGGTAGAAGTTGCCGAGCACATTCCAACCCATGACCGCTACCGCAAGTAGCCACTGGCCTGTCGAAGCGTACCAAACGGTAATCCCACTCAAGATTACGAATGGCCATAAATGCCCACATTCACTTTTCTCGGATTGCGTGAGGAAGTTGTCCAGACCCAATCGCGTCCCATCAAAATACCCGCGTTGTCGATCCGGATCGCGCCAGATGGTCAGTAATAAAAATTTGCGAAATAGTTCGACGTTCAAAAAATCGTAGCTGCGCCTAAGTAGTTTAGTGCACCGTACTCGGTAGTAGCCTTTCGGCAAAACCCGTTGCGTCGGCAGCGCGAATCCGGCGAAGGCAAATACGCCGGTCACGAACATATTCAGCGCCCAGGCCACCGCGAGGAGGATCCACCAACTCGTGATGCCGAACCCGGGGAGTACGCGCGCCAGTTTCACCGACTGAAAGGCGAGAAAGGCGGAGGCGAGGAGGAGGAGCGGGCGTTTCAGGGAGGATAGATACGAAACGACGGCTGCCCATCGCCAGGGCGAGCCACCGGCGCTGCGTACGCCGCGCCACGGTAGCGGAGCCGAGTGAACTACTGCTTGACGATCTGCAAGTGCCGCGTGCTGCCGCCGCACGCGACGGAGAGGTAGTACACGCCGGCCGGGTAGTCCGACAGGTCGATCTCGTCGGCCGTGAGCCCAGCGTTCGTGCGTACGCCGAGCGCGCTGACGAGCGATACGGTCGCGCCCTCGCACGGCGTCTCTACGTGGAGCCGGGATGTCACCGGGTTTGGATACACCCGCACCGTAGCCGACGCATTGGCCCCCGGCGCAACAACACTTACGGCGGCGCAAGGGTCGCTGAAGAACCGCAAGGTCGCCGCGTTCAGATCACTATAAAATTGGTGTTCCGCATTCGCACTCGCGAGTTGCGCCAACACCTCCCGCTGGAGGGCCGGCCGTAGCGAAACGATGCTCGGGTACAGTCCCGGACGCGCCTGTACGCTGGCCGCGATCAGCTGACTATTGATCGCAAAACCTGCGGCGTTGATCTGTCCGTTGTTCCGCAACTCATTATGTATCGCCGCTGATCGTTCGATGGTGATCTCGCCGATGCGCGCGAAGCGCTCTGGGTGCACCGGCTGCCGGTCGCGCAGCAGGTAGTCGCTACAAACCTTTCGTTCGCTTAGCAACGCCGCGTACGCCCGCGCCTCACGGTTGCCCTTCGGACCGACCTCTGGGTTCTCGTCGAACTTCGCCATCCGAAATGCAAACGGCGACTGTCGCACGCGGAAGATCGGCTCGGCCGACGACGCGCAGTACGACACGCCGCCCGCGAACCCCAGGCCCGCCGAGGCCGCCGACGCAAACGCGCCCCCGTTGCTCATCCCAATAGCGTAGCGCGGCGTCGCCGACGTAATCAATCCTCGACGAATGAAAGTGTCGGTCAGGGCGCGCAAAATGCGGTAGTCGATGCCGTTGACGGTGTCGATGGGGAAGATATCCCAGCGGAGTTTACCGTCGCCGTTGGTGTCTTCATTCAGGGTAATCTCCTCGGCCTCCGTGACGAGCACGCCGTAGCCCGCGGCGATGGCGGCGTTGACGAGGCTGCGGTTCTCCGTGCCCGACACCCAGCCCGAGGCGCTGCCGCCCGTGCCGTGGAAAAAGAAAATCAGTCCGCGCGGCTGCGGCGGCATCCAGGCGTAGACATTTTTGAGGAGTTGTGCTCCGCAGATTCGCTCCAGTTCGAGGGTGTAGGCCGGGAGGTCACGGAGGCGCGCCTCGATGGTGAGATCCGCCCGCGGCATCACGAGGGTCGTATGCCACTCGCGCGGGCGCACGAGGGCCGCGGTGTCGCCGGTCCAGGTATCAAATGTCTGGTCGTTGCCGTGAGCTTCGCTCCAGACGTGGACGGTATCTCCGGCGCGGTAGGCGCCGGAGCCGTAGCCGTTTTGTACGAGGAGTTGGAAGTTTTGCGCGAGGATGGTCTCGGCGTTGAGGAGAACGGCCAGCAGCAGCACGAGTCGGGCTGATTCCAAATAGGTGCGCTCGGAGGAGGTGTTGTCCGGAGGCATGATTTAGTAGGGACGCTGGCGCGAGGAAGTGACTTAAATTTTATAGCAAGGTTTAAGCCTAACGTGGGTGAGGAGCAGGATCGGGCGCGTTTGACTCGCTCCGCGAGCGCGCCTACCCTCAGAGGCGCACTGGCGGAGCCAGTCAAACGCGCCCAGCGAATACGATGCCCCAAAATTCCCTTGCGCCTATCAGCACCACTTCAATAAACCAAACACAGATTCATGAAAGCCCTCCTATCCCTCCTCGCCGTCGCTACCCTCTTCCTCGCCGCCTGCAGCCCGCAGGGTCCGTATACCGCCCCAACTCCGCCGACCTCAGCACCTACAAAACTTTCGCCTTCCTCCCGAACGCCGACATCGAAACCAAGAGTGGTGGCAAGGTCAACCAGGCCGTCATCGCAGCGCTCAATGATGAGATGCGCAAGGCATGTTTTGGCGAAAGCCTACTCACTACTGCAGCGGTAGATGCCGCGGCGAAATACGCATTCCATCCCATGCCCCCGCGCCGGCTCACCCCAGAGCTTCGCGGTACCATGAAGGAATTCTACACCCGCATCTCCTCCGCCCTGGCGCTCGTCGCCGCCCTCTCGCTCGTCGTGCCCCAGCTCCGCGCCCAAACCCTCGCCTGGGAGCTCCTCCCCAACGCCCAGGTCTCCGACGGGGCGCAGGTGCCCGACCTCCACAGCCTCGGTGACACGCTTTACCTCGTCTCCCGGCGCGTGGCCTCGGGCGGGAACCACCTCGTTGTCAAGCGCATCACGAACGACTCGGTCTACCCCAACTTCTCCCCGATGCTCGACGACAGACTCATCGTCTCCAGCGCTGAGACCCGCAGCGACATCAGTCCGCAGGGGGAGATCTTCATGACGCACTCCTTCGGCCAGATTGCGCGCTTCCGGGTCGGCGGCGCGACGCAGGTCTTCGCGACGCCCACGGTCGACGACGGGATGGCCTCGCGGATCCAGGACATCGCCGTGCTCAACTCCGCGGTCGGCGCCGAGGACCTGTACGTGGCCTTCGAGGGTCTTAGCCGCTTCCAGTTCCGCATCCGGCGCTACGCCAATGGCGCCTGGCGCGATCTCACCCTGCCCGCGCGCCCCGCCGAGACACGCCTCCAGCAACTCGAGCTCGAGAAACTCCCCGACGGGACACTGCGCATCCTGCTGGTCCAGGCCACGAAGGCGTACGTGCTCCGCGTCGACGGCGATGAGGTGACCCGCGTCGGTGATGTCATCGACGTGGCGACCTTCGGCGGCGCCGACTTCGAAGCGTTCGCCGACGGGACGTGCCTACTGAAAGACCCGCGGACCAGTACCCTCTACCGTTTGCCCGCCGGAGCCGACACCTGGCAAACCATCGACGGCGCGCCGGCTGCCGGACAGGTCAGGATCGCGGCGGTGCCCGGCGGCAGCGTGGTCGCGGTGGGCGATGGGTTCCGGGCGCAGTTCGGGCTGTTTGACGGCAACAGCTGGACCTACGGCACCTTCTCCTTCATCGAGTCCGGCAGCGCGCAGGCCCGCTACCACAAGGGCTACGTGTACTTCACGCATCGCGGGCAGGGCACCGGCAATTTCCTCTTGCGCCTGCGCGTCGGCGACGCCTCGGGGCTGGTCGAGCGACGCCCGGCGGACGCGTTCGCGGTCCGGCTTTCGCCAAACCCCGTGACGGGCACCATCGCGCGGCTCGAGGTGGCGGCGGCGGAGCGGATAGAGCGGGTGAGTTTGGTCGATGTGGTCGGGCGAACCACGGGCTTGGTTTTCGCGAAAGCGGGAGAAGATGCGCTCGAGTTGACCCTTCCAGACTTGTCGCCGGGCGTGTACTGGGTGTTGGCGTGTGACGGGCAAGGGGCCTGCGGGCGGACGGCGTTGGTGCGGTAGGAACGGATGAGCGTTTTGACGAAAGTCGCCCCACCGCTACCCTACCCCGCCACCAACTCCCCGATCCCGACCTCGCGCCAGACCTCCCCATCTCGCACGCACGTACTCCGGTAGCCGACCTCCGAGAGTATGGCCGTGGCCTCCTCGAAGCCGCCGATCAAATCATCTTTGTCGTGGGCGTCGCTGCCGAGGTGAACGGGGATGCCAAGGTGAAACGCCTGCCGCAGGGCCCATCGCCCGGGGTACGGCTCCCTTGTCTCGCCGCGGTAGATGCCCTTCGTGTTGACCTCCATGAGGATGCCCGCCCGCGCGATCGTCTCGAGGGTGTCGCGGACCTCGTCGCGGTACCAGGTCGAGGTCTCGTCGAAGTAGACCCCGCCGCGGTTGTGCCGACGGATGCGGTCGAGGTGCGCGACGATGTCGGGGGCGGCCGTGCGGACCATCCCGCGGATCAGTCCGTAGTAGCGCTCGATGACGGCCCGGAAGTCCCCGCCGAAGATGAGGTCCACGCCCTCGACGAACTGCTGTTCGCTGGCTTCAAACCCGAAAGATTGGCCGTCGGGCCAGGTGTCGACGTAGTGCACCGCCCCGAGCACGTAGTCGAGCGCCGCGCGCGGCACCTGTGGCGAGACCGGCGAGATAGAGCCCGGGATATAGTCGACCTCAAGCGCGGCGTACACGTTCATGCGACCTGCGTACATGGCCTTCGCCGCGGCGATCTCGGCGAGGTAGGCGTCGAGGTCGGCCGCGTCGAAGTGGCTCACGGGATTGCCGCGGATCGGGGCGTGGTCGCTGATGCCGATGCCGTCCATGCCGAGGCGGTGGGCTTTGGCCAAAACGTCCACGAGGCGGTCGCGTCCGTCGGAGTAGGTGGTGTGGGTGTGGTGGTTGACGAGCATGGCGGCGAAGGTGGGCGGTGTGTGTGAACGGGGTTTGAAGTGAGTGCGAAGGATGATCTGGGGGTAGATTCGCGCGGTGCGATTGACGATCTCCTTAGCCGACAACATCCGGGCGCGTGGCCGGGCTTACTTCAAGGATGGCGCCGTGCAGGAGCTGCTGCCGACGGCGCGGGGGTACCAGGCCACGGTGCTCGGGTCGGAGGACTACGAGGTGCGCGTTTACCTCGACGGAAATACCGTGACGGACTCGAGCTGCACGTGCCCCTACTACGACACCTGCAAACACGTGGCCGCCGTGGTGCTCGCCATCGAGGAGGCCGAAAGTACGCCGGCGAGCAACCCGCGGAAGGTTTTCGCGAAAGCGTCAAAAGAACTCAAATTAGCGCTCGGCGAGCAGAAGAAAGAGACCCTCATCGAGACCCTATTGGAGTTCACGGCCGAAGATCACTTCTTGCGACAAAAGCTCTTCGCCCGCTTCGCTACGGTCGTCGAGAAGAAACTTTCTTCCAAGGATATTATCGAGCAGGCCGTCGCAAAGATTAGGCTCGCCGCACGACGTTTGGTCCTTTACGAATACCACTCGGCGAAGAAACTCGCGCAACACTTCGAGGCGCCATTCGATCGCGTTAGGACGGCCATAGACCGGGTTGATTACGGCCTCGCCTTCAGTCTCTCCTTTGCCCTCGCCGAACTCGCCGCCGAGTACACGATCGAGGTTGACGACAGCAACGGTTACATGGGCGGGGCCTACGAGGAAGCCAAAGAGCTGATGGAGCTAGCCACCCCGGCCGAACTCCCGGAAGACGTGCGGCAAGCGGCCCTCCAACGCCTCCTAATTGCGCTCGCCAAGGGTGGTCACTACTTCTACGAATGGGAGTTGGACCTGGCCGACCTCGCCGCCAGCCTCGTCGAGACGCCCGCGGAGGCCAAGCGCCTTGAGACCGTCCTCGACGGCAAAACCTTCGATGGTTACGCCGCCGAACAGATCACGAAGGTCCGCGTGGAACTCAAGCGCCGTTTCGGGAAGGCCGGGAGCGCCGAGGCCTTCGAAGCCTCGCAGGTGTACCTGCCCAGCATTCGTCGGCAGCTCATCGAGGCGGCTTTCGCCAAAACCGACTACGCCGAGGCCAAGCGTCTGGCTAGCCAGGGGATTGCGCAGCACCAGGCCGAGCACCTGTTGGGACTCGTGGCCGACTGGAAGGCGTGGCTGTTAAAAATTGCCGTGGCCGAGAAGGATCGGGAGCGGATCATCGAACTCTGCCGAGCCGACGTTCTGGATGGTGGCGGCAGGTCGGACATGGACACTTTCGCGACGCTGAAGGCACAGATCGACAAAGCGGAGTGGACTGCGTACTTCCAAGATTTGCTGAGCGCCTTACCGAAAGACCGGTTGGGGCAACGGTCTGGGCAGCTTCCGCTCCTCGCGCGTGAGAAGTCGTGGGATCAATTATTAACCGCTTTACAGCAAAACCCGTCGCTCGGGGATCTCGATGCGTACGTCGATAAATTTCCGGTGAAGTACCATGCGGATTTCGTGGCGCTTTATGGCGTATTGATCGATGATTACCTGGCGGCAAATGTAAATTCACAGGCTTATGCTTATGCAGCGAAGGTGTTGGTGAAGATTGCAGCTTTGGGGGATGCGGAGCGGGCGCGGGCGTTGGCGATTGATTGGCGGAAGCGGTATTCGCAGCGGAGTGCGATGAAGCGAGTGTTGGGGGCGGCGGGGTATTAACGAGATCGCTACGTCCCCACACTATACCCCGCCGCAAAAAGCCTCGCCTCCGCTTTCGCCCGATTCCCGACGTGCTTGGCGAGCGTTTCAACGGTGTTGGCGTTCGCCACCAGGCCCGGCGCGAGCGACTTAGCGAGCGTAAGCGCCGCGGTGACCTCGCCCTTCCCGCAGACGGACAGCATACTATTGAGCGTGGTCGTATTCGGCGTCACACCCGCCTGTATCATCTCGCGGACGACGGTCGCGGCTTCCGCCAGCCCAGTGCACAATCGCACGAGGAGGTTACAGGTCGTGGCGGTACGTGCGCACTTAGCCTCCGGGTATTGATCCAGCACTGCGCGTGCCTCGTGCATCGTGCCGCAGAGCTGGAGGTGGGCGTTGAGGATGTTGGGGAAAGGTTTGACGCCGAGCTTAGCATAGTCGCGGCGGAGTTGCTCGGCGGCGGCAAGGGCGTCGTCGGTGGAGAGCTGGCGTGTCTTTCGGCGCTCGGCGAGGGCGCGGAGGGTGAGGAGGTAGGTGGTGGCGGGGGGAGGGTTCAAAGGCTCGAGCTGACGAATCAATGGCGCGGCACCTGATGGGCCTGTTGGGTATACCTCACCCAGTGAGGCTGAATCAGTGTTTGGCCGTGTAGCCAGGGGTAATGTAGGGGGTTTAAGGAATTTTCCGAGGGTTTGGCTGGGTGGCGGGTAGGTTCGACGACCTCCAGGTCGCAACCCGCCGCCCAGCCAAACCCTCGGAAAATTCTACGAGCGCATTGAGGAGAGGAGGGTAATTCTAAGCCCTCCTCGAATCCTCGGTCTCGGTCCGGGGTGCCGCGAGCTGCAACCAACGACGCAATGGGGTGAGGGTCTCGCTGAGGAGTCGTCGAGCCAGCCCGCCGCACCCCGGACCGAGGCCAAGGATTCTCTAACCAATCCGCCGAAAGGTCAAATTCACCCGCTCCCCGATCACCTTCGCGGTCTTCGGCACCGCGTGCTGCCAACGCTGCTGCACACCTGTGCCCATCACGATGGCCGAGCCGTGCCCGAGGGCGAACTCGGTTTTACTCGCGTTGTCGCTCAGGCGCCGCAGCTGGAATCTCCGCTCGGCACCGAAGTTGAGGCTCCCGATGATGGGGTCCGGGCCGAGCGACTTCTCAGCATCCGTGTGCCAACCGATGTAGTCGGCGCCGGAGCGGTAGCGGTTGAGGAGCACACTGTTGAAGGTGGCCTCGGCGGGGTGCTCGACCTCCTGTTTTAGCGAAAGCAGCAGCGGCGTCCACGTGAGAGGCTCCAGGGCGATACCGGAGTAGACGTAGCTCGCGCCGGCGTCGCCGTACCAGGCGCTGAGGCGGGGGAGGGGCACGGACTTGCCGTACAAGTTCATGTGGTCCTGGCGCCAGGCAATATCGGTGAGTAGCTGGCGGAGGATGTCGTTGGCGCGGGTTTTGGCGAAAGCCTGAGGGACGTAGCGGACGAGGCCTGGGTTGAGGTCCTGCCAGTTGGGGAGGTGCGGCCCACCGCGGGACCATCTTCCTCGACGAGATCGGCGACGTGAGTCCGTACCTCCAGCAGAGTCTGCTGCGCGTGTTGCAAGAGGGCGAGATCCGCCCGGTGGGTAGCACGAAACCCAAGCCCGTCAACGTCCGCGTCATTGCCGCCACCCACCGCGACCTGCCCGGGCGCTGTGCGGCGGGCCACTTCCGCTGGGACCTCTACTACCGCCTCGCCGTGGCCGAGATCACGGTCCCGGCCTTCCGCGAGCGCGGGTCCGACGAGCGCCGCGCCTTCATCGACAACGCCGTGGCGTTCGCCGGGAGTGGGAGGAGGCGTGTGCGATCAGCCGGGTGCTCGCGAAAGCCTTCGAGGATCAGGATATTGACTTCAACGTGGACGGCTCATTAGACCTGCGATACTTCCCTTATTTCGACTATTGAACAGAAATTATGCAAGACTACCAGAAGCTTTACGACAAGGTGCTAGCCCCCCGAGATTTGGACCTCGTCGCGGAGCGGCAGTCCGAACTCAGCTACGACTTAATGCAAGAGATCGCCGCCGAGGCTGAGTTACAGGGTCTGAGCGCTTCGGCACTGGCGAAGTTGATGGGGCGGGATCGCTCGACGG
The DNA here is from genome assembly GCA_963837005.1 of Lewinellaceae bacterium. Taxonomy (GTDB): domain Bacteria; phylum Bacteroidota; class Bacteroidia; order Chitinophagales; family Saprospiraceae; genus CALDTK01. The sequence goes on along the minus strand of CAWIMC010000007.1, from coordinate 3,070 downwards.
TAAGTCGATGGTTGAGCGGGAGCGCCAATCTCGCGCTCGAGACGATTGCGCTGTTTGAGAAAGCGCTAGGGCGGCCGTTGGTGCAAGTGAATGGTCGGGCGTCGATGGTGTTTGCGGCCGGTGGTATGCATGATGTGCCGCGTGGGGTCGAGGAGGCGGAGGTGAGTGGGCAGCGGTTGCATGCGCAGCGCGGGTGATAGGCAGGGCGCGTTTGGCTCGCTCTGCGAGTACGCCTGTGTCGTCATTGCGAGCCGCGAAGCTGGTGTGGCAATCCCTTATAACTAGCCTATTGAACTAATCAAAGTCCCAAAAGGCCGCGCCAATCCTTTAACCACTTACTCAAATCGGTCACGCTCACAGGTTCGGCATAATCCTTCCCCAAATGGCCAGCCGATATAGCCGTTGTGTACAACGTAAACACCCGCTCCAGTTCCTCGAACCTTCGCACAACATCCGGACATTTTCGTTGTCGTCCGTTGTGGTAGCTCAACCTCACGCGACTGAGGTGATCGGAGTTATCTACGTTGAGAACCGTAGCTCCACCGTCGACGAGGTATTGTTGGGTGATCGCGAAACGGTCATGCGAACGCTCCTGCGGTCGGTAAAGGATATTCACGAAGGCGAGGTCGGACTTGTCGAGGCCAATTTGCCGGATTTTAGTCTTTAGTGCTTTGCGAAGCATCGAGTTCGCATGCCTATCGTAGTCGATCTGTCCCGGACTCGAGTGTCCAGCCTTGCCGACAGTATCCCAGCGGTACATCAATACAATCTGTAACCTTCGATTGGGGATGGGCTCCACGAAGGATGAAAGCAGGTCCGCGACGCGCGTAGCCGAGTCTTCCCAGCGAGCTTTGGCGAACATGTAGGGATCGACGATGGCGATGAAGCTCGTAGGATGTCGCAGCGACGCCAGAGAAGTCCAATTGAGGAGACTCGTGGCTTGCTGCGGGGACTGAAGCCCAGTCGCGTAAGCGTGATCTGGTGTGGCGGCGCAAGTGAGGTGTGTGGCCCAGTCAATGGTAGGAGCGTCCGGTCTGTGCTCTGCGGGTGCGAGTTCAACGGATGACTGAAGGCGCGCGGTAGAGGTACTCAGGGCTCGAAAAGCCTCTACCTGCGCAATGACATTGACCGGGGTGTAGCTGATGTATTCCAAGATAGAGTCCCCGAAGATCTCCAGTTCACCGAAGGGCACAGGTGTGCAAATCTCCCCGTCGAAGTCCATGAGTGGTCGCACGAGTTGCTTCATCAGGTCGGGCAGACTTGCGTAGCTATCGATCCTCGCCTGATCCACATACACCCGCATCTCAGTTCGCTTGATTGGCCTGTACGCGGTTCAGCTCGATCAACTCCAACTTCAGTCGCTGCGCCTCGTCGAAGAAGCCGGGGCCGAACTCGCGGGAGAGCGTGCCATTGCTGCGGATGGGGATGTGGTAGGCGGGGGGCTCGCCTTCGGGCTGGGTGGCGGGGGCGTGGATGTAGTTGATGGCGAACATGTCCGGCTCGTAGTCCCCGCGGGCGGCCATGGTGAGCGCGGTGCGGATGATGTATTCGGAGTGGGTCTCGAAGATGAGGCAGCGGGAGTGGAAGTGGCCGTAGGGGGCGTCTGATGCAATCTGTTGCAGTCTCTCTAATTCCTCCTGCTTTTGCTGCATCAATAAGTCCTTCTTCAATTGCTCCTCTGACAATTGATTTTGACTCTCAAATCCCTCATATAAATCGGTCTCAAATATGCGGCTGCCTGGCGGAATCATACCATCCACGTGAAGTCGAAGGTTGCCAAACGTTTGATTGACCAGTAGCGAAAATATTTCCGACTGCAGGCTCGGATGAAGGTTTGTTTCAAGCTCTTCGATAATCGAAAGATTCATAGGCAGAATGCTGATGCTGTTTGCCTCTTGTGGGTAATACGCAGATTTAGCCAAGGTAAGTGGCGCGCTGTCCTTAAACACCTGATGCCCATCAACATCCGTCGCTAAACGATCTTCGAACTCTTTCGACGTGGAATTGATCTGAGCGACCGTCCAGACAAATATGCTTAGTAGATTCCTAAACCCAGCCCCCATATGGCTTAATGGGACGACCTTTCCTGATTTCGTTCTTACCATCAACCTGGTTAGCACTCCATCTACTGTTTTGTGCAAAAGCATTTTGAACCCAAAATGATCGCCAAATTGATGATGAAAAGCTATATTATAAGGAGACGGCCTATATATCATAGTCCATGGTGTATTCTGCGATTCGTTCATATTTCGCCCAGACTTTATGAAGTACAAAATTCGCTTTGCTTCTATTGTCGGTGGGGATCCAACCCAATAGTCTTCGAATTTATTTGCTAACTTAAACGGCGCTGCCGAGCTAATGTGTTTCGTGAACCCGGCCAGAAGATCGATTAGCGGGCTCAACGCAAGGAAGAACTCTGAATGGGCATAAAGCTGGTCAGCCAGATCAATAACAGGTTCAAAATTATTATCTGTGACTAAGTCCTTGGTGGCGTAGTAGAATGACTTACTCGTTGCCAAATCGTAGCCTTTTAATCCAAAAAGCTTCAGTTCTTCGATTAAGTTTGAACTATTTACAAGATGATCTCTCCAAAAGTTGACGAACTGTATCGGCAAAATTTTGTGATGCCTGCATACATAATTCACTATATCGGAATTATAATATACTTGGCTCTGATCTTCAACAGGGACATTTAACAGGCTAATTCCTTTTAGTAGGTCGTGGTCTAACGGCTTTGAAACTAGATCCCATTTGACATGATCTAGTTTGACAACCGAGTTGCCGTGATATACAGATTCTTTAACCTGTTGTATAACTGAGCTATCTATATACGCAATTTTCAACTCATGTTTAGGAAAACCAATATCAGAAGACGATTTCGTCATGGTACTTGTGTATTCTGCGTTAAACCCAAGCGCCGGATCATAACTCTGTCTCGTATTCAAAGAATAATCAGAGCCTCCAAATACATTCTCTTTAGGGTTGCGCTTATAATTGATAGCTACGATTCCATTATAACCCAAAAAGAAATCAGTAATATGAGCTTTGCCATTTAACATCAATCCAAACT
>CAWIMC010000006.1:0-61356 GCA_963837005.1 Lewinellaceae bacterium | reverse complement strand
AGAGGAATATCGCCTATTCCTTCAAGTTCAGCTTCGGCTTGTTTTACGACTTGTTGAATATCACTATTTTTTTCAAACGGAACTTTCTTTGCAACACGAATATTGTTGAGAATTTGGGGAACGAGTTTTACTTCCTTCACAAGTTCATGCAGAGGTTTCTTAAAATATCAAACATCAATGACCTTTAAAGCAGCGAGTATACCATCGCCTGTGGTCGCAAAAGCTTTAAAGATTAGATGCCCTGAAGGCTCTCCACCAAAGACGGCACCTGTCTTTCTCATCTGTTCAACAATGTATCTATCCCCTACATTTGTTCTCAAAAATTCTAATTCCCAGCTCTTTTAAATAGAGCTCAAGACCAAAGTTACTCATGAGAGTACCCACAACCTCGTTGGCATCCCCTAGATTCCCTGTTTCTTTTAAAAACTTTGAGAAAATTCCCATAAGGACATCCCCGTGCACAATTTTACCTCTGTTATCGACGATGACTAATCGATCGGCATCGCCATCCAAACAGATACCAAGGTCAGCTCTATATTTAATGACCTCATCTGCGCATTTACTTGGATGCAAAGCGCCAACTTTATCATTTATATTCAAACCATTTGGCTGATTACCAATACTGATAACCTCTGCGCCTAGTTCTTCAAAGCACATTGGGGCAACTTTATAACCGGCTCCATTGGCCCCATCTACCACAAGCCTCATTCCATCCAAACTATAATAGGAATTGAAAGCAGACTTTACTTTAACGAGATATCGACCCACGACTTCATCTAATCTTTTTGCTTTTCCAAGCTTATCATCTAGCTTGGTCTCAATAAGACTGGGGTCTAGGAATCATTTTTTCTAATTCCAGCTCCACGTCATCGGGCAACTTATGTCCATCTCTATCAAAGATCTTTATTCCATTGTCCGAGTAATGGTTATGAGAGGCTGAGATCATAACTCCTGCATCTGCCCTCATGGACTCAGTCACAAAAGCCACCCCTGGTGTGGGAAGGGGTCCTGTTAAGATCGCGGTTCCCCCCTGGGCGCATACACCCGAAGAAAAAGCTTGCTCAAGCATATAACAGCTCCTGCCGGTATCTTTTCCTATAATAATCATCGTCTTCTTTGAACCTGTTAACTTTTGAAAATACGCCGTAACCGCTCGCCCCAAAGAAAATGCAACCTCTCCTGTCATAGGATAGACGTTGGCTTTTCCTCTAATACCGTCAGTTCCAAATAATTTTCTCTCGTTCATTTATTTCTCACTTTTTTCAAGCTCCACCACCACTGAGTCTGGAACAATTTTTAATAGATGTAAATTTTCTGGAAGCTTTGCCTCCAGCTTAATTGTTTGCTTATCAGCAGAATCGTCAACCGTAGCAACGACTTTTATACTCCTGAACTAATTCTTAAATCCTCACTTTCTCCGCTAAAACCATAAGATTAGCAAATCGCACATCAGCACTTTTAATCTTTCTATGACTTAAAAAGTAGATAGGAATCTTCTTGAGAATCATATTAGACCTCGTCGTTTTGACAACATAGTCGAAGACAACTTTATTGGCACTATATTGAATTCGATTGTCATTTTTTACGAGATAAAGTTCCCGAGAGCCAGCACTAGTTATCTGTGAATAGTTTACGACTTGAGTCGAAACGGTCTGAATCTTTTCCACAATAGAGCGAGCTCCAGTGACTTTTATAGAAGAGGGATTAATAGTGCTTTTTACCAGCTTGTGATCAAGAGGAATCTCTCCAACATTTTGAATAGAAATAGGAATATCCTTTGTTATCGATTCTTCAATTTCCACTGTCACTTTTGCCGGAAGCACTTTATCCACTTTAATACCAAAAGGGATATTAAACCCTAGGTTCTCACTGATAAACTCGTATTCCATTTTATTGGGATTAAAATTTGACGCAATATTAACCTTAAGAATATCTTGGGCTTTTTCTAGGCTTCTTATAACGGCTTTTGGTCCTGTTAATGTGAAGCCAACAGAAGGTACCTTCTCGCTGACCAATGAATAACCAGCTGGCATTGTATAATCAAGCTTTACTTCAATTGTTGCAGTCGTCTTTGCTGTACTCATGACATAAAGCCAGATGAGAAAGGCTATCAAAACAGACAAAAAAGGAATTAAAAAGGACCTAAGCTTCATAAGCCACCTCTGCCTTTTGTCCGTTTTGGGATTTTAAAACGACCGAAAGCTTACTACGCAGCTGTCTATCATTTTTAACATCAAAGAATTCGCCTTCGTTACAAATTTTTATAAGTCCTGTCTCCTCAGAGACGATAACCACAACGGCATCAGTCAATTCCGTCACCCCCAAAGCTGCTCTGTGACGAGTACCATAGTGGCGGTCTATCTCAACATTTTTTGACAAGGGAAGAAAACATCCAGCCGATTGAATTTTTCCATTAAAAATAATAATGGCTCCATCGTGTAAAGGAGAGCTCCCTTGAAAAATAGAATAGATAAGGTCTGAGTGAATAGCGCTATCAATGCGAGTTCCCGTCAAAGAGAAGTTTAGTAAACCTTGGTTTTTCTCAAACACAATAAGAGCACCCGTTTTTTCTTTGCTGAGCACCGAACAAACCCGGACAATTTCTTCTAAGTCCTCATCGTGAAGAGTTTTTTCTTTTTCGAGAAAACATTTTCGTTTCACCAAAAGAAACCAAAGCCGCTCTTATCTCTTCTTTGAAAAAGAATGATAATGATAACCCGGAGGAAGTCCTGCCCAAAGCCAAGGCTCTCTCGGTTGTAGTAAGGCACCGGGTCACGCTGAATATCGGTCTTCACCTTGAGGTTGACGGCCAGGTTCAAGCGCTCGCCAAGAGGCTGGTAGTGTGCGTACTCCGCCGAGACGTCGAGGCGGCTGATGTCGTCGAAGCGGCTCAGACCCCGTTTGCTCATCCGAAAGCGGACGAAGGTGCCGTCGAGGGGGAAGGGGCGGATGTCGCGGTGGTCGAAGGTGAACTGGTAGTAGAACCCGAAGTACGCCTGTCGTCGGCGACCGTCCCCGAGGAAGTTGGGGTTGTACTCGGTGGCCAGGACGGAGTCCGCGCGCGTCACCTGTCGCTCGGCGCCGAAGAGGTGGGTGACGTAAATGCCGGGGCGTAGCGAGAGGCCCACGCGGACGCGGCGGCGGCGCAGCACGGCCATGGTGTCGTTGCCGAAGAAGTCCTGGACGCCGTCGATCGTGCGGGCGTTCCACTCGCGGTTACGGTCGACGAGCGCATTGAACTCGATACCGACGAGTTTGGCGCGGTCGACGTACGGCACGTTGTAGGTGATCTCGGCCTTGCGCGTGTATCCACTCTGCACACCGATGACGAGCCTGTCGGCGCGGCCGGTGAAGTTGCGGTGGCGGAGGGCAGCCCCGAAGTTGATCCGGCTCAGGTCCCGGTTCTGGTCGTTCCACCACACGTTGAAGTTGCGATCCGCGAGCTCGACGGCTACCGACGGGTACGTGTACCACTTCTCCCTGACCACGGCTCGCAGGATGAGTGTGCGCGCCTCAGGATCGAGGGTCGTGACGAGGACCTCCGCCTCGGAGAAGAGCCCCGTGTTGAGCAAGAGCCGCCGCTGCCGTGCGAGCGCCTCGTCGAGGGCCGACAGTAGGATCGTGTCCCCCAGTCGCAGGCCCATCTCCCGCAGGACGATCGGGCGGCGGGTCTTGCGGTTGCCCTCGACTAAGACCTGCGTCACGACGGCGTACGCGAGGGAGTCCCACCGCAGCGTAAGGACGAGTCCGCCGGCATCCGTCGCTTCGCGCGGCTCGTCTGGGCTTTCGCCAAAACCCCACACCAGAGAAAGATCGAACTCAACAACGCCAACCTCCGCCCCCACCGCCGTTCGCGTGCGGCACACCTCATGTAACGGGACGGCTAAACATCTGAATGACGGGGGTTGGGGCGACGGAGGGGACCGGGAATGCGGGGGAGTGCGCGCCGGAAAATTAAAGGTCTAAACGTTCAAGTAGCTGATCAGCGCATCGTACCGCTCGCGGAGGGTGTCGACGGCCTCCGCCTCGTTGTACGTACCCTGGACTTCGTAGCCGAAACGTTGGAACGTCGCGATCATCCCCGTGACGTGCTGGAGGTTGACTTTGACCGTGACACGCAGCAGCGAACCGTCGGCTACCGACTCTACGAAGCTACTGAGGATAATAGCGTTCTCGCTCTCGGCGATGCGCGCGATCTCGGCGAGGCTGTAGTCCCGGCGCTGCATCTCGAGGATGATGATGGAGCCGCTCTCCGTAAACGTCGAGGTGCGGGCGTAGTGGTTGAGGAGCTCGCTGGCGGTGATGAGGCCGACGTACTGATCGGAGTGGTCCACCACGGGCACCGCGGTGAGGTCGTACTGCGCCACCATCCGCATCACTTCGTAGAGGTGGTCCGTGGTCCGGATGCGGATGTGCGGCAGGGCGAGGTCGTAGCTGCCGACGGGCTCGCCGGCGTCCTGCTCGAGGACGTCGTTCTCGGAGATCATCCCGAGCAGCTCGCGGTCGTTGACGATGGGGAGGTGTTGGAGGAGAAATCGTGCATGACCTCCAGGGCGTCATCCCCGGTGTCGGAGGTCCTGAGGGGTACGATCTCGTTGGTGTACAGTTCGCTGGCAGTCATAAGGCGGGGTCGGCGCCAGCATCTCGGGCCATCGCAAGGGGTTAACGCACGTCGGCGCCACTTGATTGATCCGGATCAGAACTTGGCGGCCGTAATGTCGGTAGCCGACGCTACCCCCGCAAGAGGCGCTCCTTCTGTCGCGAGAACTCCTCGTCGTCCAAGACGCCGCGCTCGCGGAGGTCGGCCAAGCGTTCGAGGCCATCGAGGATCGAGATGCTCGGCGGCGGCAGGGCTGTGCCCTCGCGCTCGGCGGCGGGGGCGGCGCCGGGGGAGCGGGGGCCGATGGCCCCGAAGCCGGCCCGTCGGCGGGCGTCGAAGTCGTCGCGGGTCCGCAGCCACGCGAAGTCCGGATGCTCGGCGACGAGGTCGAGGTTGGTGGCCCCCAGTTGGAAGGCCATCGCGAGGTGTCGGTAGGCGGACTCGCCGTCCTCGAGCAAGACGTAGCACCGCGCGGCGTGTACGCGGCTCTCGCCGTCCTGGAGGTCGAGGTCGAGGGCCTGCTCGTAGAGCTCGGCCGCGCGCTGGTAGTCGAAGTACTCGTAGGCCGTTTTAGCGGAAGCCAAAAGCGTGCGGCGCGCCCGTCCCGACAGCACCCGCGGGTGCGTGATCTCCTGGCCCGCGAGGTACTTGCCCGTCACCTGGCGATCGGACTCGTCGACCTCCAGAAACTGCTCCCCGAACTCCTCGTCGGTCATCCGCCACCACTGGTAGGCGTGGTAGTACGCCACGAACGCCGACAGCGAAATCCACGGGTTGTCGAGCCCGAAGCGGTCAGCATCGACATCGACACGACGAACAGGAAAACGTGCACCAGGCCCCACTGCCACTGCCCGAGCGTGAAGCGGTGCACCCCGCACCACCCGAGTCCGACGGCGAACAGAACCGCCATGCGGCGGCGCTCCCCGGGGCCACCGCGGCGGCGGTTTCGATAACGTGGACGGCGGTTTCTCGTGCTCGACATGGACCCCCAAAAGTAGCCTCGCACGAGGAAGACCGCGAAACTCTACCAACGCCCGTTTTGATCGCTCAACGTTAGACGTGCGCAACGTACCCTCGAAGTGGAGCGTCAGCACCGTCATGTCGTCGGTGGCCTCGGCGTCGCGCTGGTACCCATTCAGCTCCGTGCGAGGCGCGCGTTGAACTCGGTGGCCGTACAGACGCCTTGCGCGCAGGCAAACTTCAGCAGGCGCTCCTCGCCGTACATAAGGCCGTCGGGACTGGCGAGTTCGCTGACGCCGTCGGTGTAGCAAAAGAACAGGCCACCGGCGCTCAGGTCCATGCGCCCGGTGTCGACGCGCGGGATACGGTCGAAGGCCCCGAGGAAAGTACAGCCGATAGTGAGTTCGACCGGGTCTTCGCAGTTGCCGATGACCACCAGTGGAGGGTTATGCCCGGCGTTTACGTAAGAGAGTTGTCGCGTGTTAGTGTCGTACTCCCCGACGAACAGCGTTAGGAAGCGATCGCCGCGCGTCACGCGAAACAGCGCCGTATTCAGGGCCTGCACGAAGTCCGCGAGCGTCGGCCGCGAGCGACCGAGCGACCAGAACGATGCCTCGAAGTTGCTCATGAACAGCGCCGCGCCAGTACCCTTGCCGGCGATGTCGGCCACGCAGAACAGCAGTCGTCCGTCGTCGAACGTACTCCGCCGAGTAAAAGTCTCCGCCGACGCCAAAGCGCGGCAGGTACAGCGCCGCCATGTCGAAGTGCGGGCCGGAGGGCAGGTGATCGGGGACGAGCGAGCGTTGGATCTCGCTGGCCAGCGCGAACTCGGCCTGGTAGCGCTCCTGCTCTAGCTGCTGCTTAAAGAGGCGCTTGTTCTCGATCGCGACGGCGACCACGTGCGTAATCGTGGTGACGAGCTGTACGCGGGCCGAAGCCTCGGGGGCGTCGGAGAGGTCGCCGAGAAAGACGTAGACGAGGTTCTGGTTCTTGTGCGTGACCGGAATCACGAAGTCGAAGCTGCACAGCAGCGGGTGTCCGTCGTCGCTGATTGGCCCACGGACCTGGTAGTCATCGAAACACTCGCTCACGCCCACCATGCGCTCGCCGTCGGTGAGGCCAATAAATGAGCGACACTCCCAGTGCCCGTCGCGCTGGAAGTACAGCGCCATGCGCCGGATGCCGAGGTCCCAGTTGAGGAAGTTGGCGTACATCTCGAAGAGCTCGCGGGCCGATCGGTTTTCGTTGATGGCCTGCGTAATATTGAGCAGGCGGTTGATCTGCAACTCCTTGAGCCCGAGCTCGCGCTCTAAGGTCTCGGGAGAGTACTCTTGGGTGAAGGTGCCTGGCACAGCGTGCAAGGTAGTGCGCAGTCTCCTTTACGGCGCTCTTGGGCGACGCACGGCTCAGCGGTCTACTTTCGCCGGCACGCATGGGACCAATCTGGGGGATAGACTTAGGCGGCACGAAGATCGAGGGCGTCGTCCTCGAATCGGCCGCGAGCATGAGCGTCCTGCGGCGCATGCGCATCCCCACCGAGATAGATAAGGGCTACTACCACGTGCTGGGGCAAATCCACAAGCTCGTAGAAGTGCTGAGCGCCGAGGTGAGCGTACGGCCCGCCAGCATCGGGATCGGCCTTCCGGGGGCGCTCGACCCCATCACGCGAACACTAAAGTCCTCCGGGTGGGAGGCCCTCGACGGCAAGCCGATCCAGAGCGACCTGGAGACCTACCTCGGGGTGCCGGTCCGCGTCGCCAACGACGCCAACTGCTTTGCGCTCGCCGAGACGCGCTACGGCAGCGTGCCGGAGGTGTTGCCGACGGCCAAGTGCGTGGTAGGCGTGATACTCGGTACGGGCGTCGGGGCGGGAATCGTCTTCAATGGTCGCGTGTACCCTGGTCGCCAGGGCATCGCCGGGGAGTGGGGCCACAACTTCCTCGACGAGTCGGGCGGACGCTGCACCTGCGGGCGCTACGGCTGTGCGGAGACGGTGATCAGCGGTCCGGCCCTGGAGCGCCATTACGAGCAACTGAGCGGTCGGCACCTCCCGCTGGCAGACATTGCCGCCGCCGCCGAGCTCGGACGTGATCAGGCTGCCGCGCAGACCATCGAGCGCCTCGTCTACAATTTCGCCAAGGCCGTCGGCGCGGTCATCAATCTACTCGACCCCGACGCGATCATTATCGGGGGTGGCGTTGGCAAAATCGAGGCGCTGCACACGCAGGGTCCAGATCTGATCAAACGCTTCGTGTACAATACGCGGCTGGACACCTTGATTTTGAAGCCCAAGCTGGGGGACAGCGCGGGAGTGTTCGGGGCGGCGTTGTTGTAGAGCGAGCCCTTGGCTCACGCTACCTTCCCCCCAATGCTCTGCAGCCGCGACCTCACCTTCCGCTACCCTTCCGGCAGCGATCTTCACTTGCCCGATGTCGAGATCCCCGCAGGTGGGGAGGCGCTGGTGCTCGGGCCGAGCGGCTCTGGCAAGTCGACGCTCCTAAGTTTGTGGTCGGGTCTGCTTTCGCCAAAACATGGGACCATCACCGTCGCCGATGTGCGAGTAGATCAATTGCGCGGAGCCGCTCGGGACCGGTGGCGGGGAAGCCAGGTGGGCTTCGTGTACCAGAGTCCACGGCTCATCGCGAGCCAGTTGGTGGCGGATAATATCGAGCTGCCGAGGCGCCTTTCGGCAAAACCCGTTTCCCGCACTTCGACCCTGGCCGCCATGGACGAACTCGGCATCGCGCACCTCGCCGACCGCTACCCGAACGACTGTAGCCTCGGTGAGCGCCAACGCATCGGTATCCTCCGAGCCGTGGCCCACGAACCGACCCTCCTGCTCGCCGATGAACCAACCAGTGCCCTCGATCGCCACAACGCGATGGCCGTCGCCGAACTCCTCCGCGAACGCGCTCGCCGACACGGGGCCACTTTGGTTATTGTGACGCACGACGACCGACTGCGACCGCTCTTCGAACACACCATCACGCTCGCCGCTACTGCGGCCACCCAAACCGCTACCAATGACCGTCCTTAGGCTCGTTTGGGGGTACCTCCGACACCGCCCGCTGGCTGCGGCGCTCCCCGTAGGACTCGTAGCCCTCGGTACGGGCTTGCTGAGTTTGTTGCTGCTGCTAGACCGGCAACTCACCGAGCAGTTCGATCGCAACTTGGCGGGGGTCGATATGGTGATCGGGGCAAAGGGCTCACCGCTGCAACTCGTCACCTCGACCATCTACCATGCCGATGCTCCCACCGGCAACGTGCCCGTCAAGTCGGTAAAGCCCTTCGGTAGGCCGGGGCATCCGCTTATCGAAGAAGCGGTGCCACTTGCCCTCGGCGACAGCTACCGCGGCCGACGGATCGTGGGGACGACGAGTACCTTCTTCGGCTGGTACGGTGCCGAGCTGGCGGAGGGGCGACTTCCCAATGCACCTTTTGAGGTGGTGGTGGGGGCTCGTGCGGCGGTGACGGCTTCGCTCGGGATGGGCCAGGAGTTCCAGAGCGCGCATGGTCTCGATGACAATGAGGACCTCACGCACACGGACGCTGGTTTTTTGAAGGTGGTCGGGGTACTAGCACCGACGGGTTTGGTCATCGATGAGTTGATTGTCACGCCGGTGGAGACAGTCTGGGCGGTGCACGATCACCATGGGGGGGAGGCGGAACAGACCGCGGCGGATGAAGAGGGTTTTGACGAAAGTCACGAAGGACACGGAGAGCACGGCGATCACAGCGATCACAGCGATCACAGCGAGCACGGATTACATGGCGAGCACGAAGCAGGAGAGGTACAGCGCGTAGCCCTGTCTACGCCTTGGTACGAGCGTGAAGACAAGAGCATTACGGCTCTGCTCACCAAATTTTCGGCGCGCAACACCGCGACCCTCAATTTTGCGCGCAACCTCAACGAGAACACGGACCTAATGGCCGCGACGCCGCCTGTAGTAATGGCGCAGTTTAGCGAACAGGTCGCGGGGGCGGAGGCGGTCGTACGCGCACTCGGCAGTGTGATCTTGATCGCGTCTATCCTGAGCCTCTTCGTTATTCTGCTCAATGCGCTACGCGATAGGCTGGGCGAACTAGCGCTGTTGCGCTCGCTCGGGGCGACGCCGGGCTTCGTGTTTGGGCTGGTATTGGCGGAGGGCCTGCTGTTGGCGGCGCTGGGAGCAGTACTCGGGCTGGTCGGAGGTCGCGTACTGTTTTATGTATTGCAACTCCGTTTGGCGGAGCGCTATCCCGTGGGCTCGCTCGACTTCAGTTTACATCCCCAGGAGCCGGGTTTGCTCGGCCTGAGCTTGTTGGCGGCCCTTGTTGCGGCGCTGTTGCCCGCCTGGTGGGCCTACCGAGTAGACCCGGGGCTAACGCCCTAAACGACAGCACGCGCCACAATCCGAGGATCGTAGCGCGTGCTGAAGTGGTTTTGCCGAAAGGCGTCAACTTAGAGTCCCTTCGAAGTGATCGCCTGGTCGTGGCGATTGTAGAAGTTGTCGTTGCCGAACATGCGGTGCATATAGAAATCGTCGTCCATGCCTTTGAACTTCGTGTCGAAGTCCTTGTAGGCTGTCCGGTCGAAGGTCGTACCAGCGGCTTGCTCCTTGAACTGTGGGTGTGCAGTCTCGTAGTAGTGGAGCGATTCGATCTCGTACCGGGGGCGCAACTCGGAGCCGCGGCGGTAACGGGGGGCGAGACCAATGTAGTCGGCGGTGACGCCGTTCACATGAATCGAGTTGTTCGCATGGTCGAGCTTGGCCATGCCTATTGGCACGATGACTAGCTCATCGACGTCCTCGTTGTAGGTGTTTCCAGCTTCGGTGTCGAGGTAGGTGGTCCGGTCACGGTACGGTGTGGCGAACTCGTGGTCGGTAGCGACTTCGAGGTAGCGCACTTTCTCTAGCGACTTATCGACGATCAGGTTGTCGACTTTGCCGACGACTTGGCCACCGTCGAGCTTGACGGTCCATCCGCGGACGTCTGGGTCGTCGTGGTGGACCTTGTAGTCGGGGAGGTCATGAAGGTAGAACAGGCGTCGGTGGTCGGTGCCGAGGGCACGATTGGTGGTTGCTTTAGTGGGGTTGTCGCTTACGATGGAAGACATAGTATTGTGTTGTTTAGATTGGAGGGAAGGGAGGTGGGGGTAAGGATTCCGGCAGGCGCGGAGGCCTACCGGAACATTTGGTTATTTACCCAGGGGCTTGGTCACGCATGGCTTCGAGAGCCACTTTGGCTTTCCCGAAGAAAGTGCGGACGTCTTCCTTTTGATTGAGGGTTAAGGTTTCTGGGGTGATCTCGCTGGCGGCCTTGCTCACTTCGGCTACGGCACCTTCCAGGCCAGGGTATTTTGCCTTCTGGACTTCCGACAATACATCAGCAATCGACGTTGCGGCAGAGCGGATCATGTCGGCGTGATTGGTCGCCATAGGGTCCAGCGTGATGGCATCTGCGTTCTGGCGAATCATTGCCGCTTTCTGCTTAATGTTAACATCGTCACCCATACCGGTAGCGTAGCTGAGAGCTACGGTAGCGTTGGCGAGTTGGTTGAGGGCGTTGTGGCTGAACTCGTGATCGAGACCCATCTCGCCGGTCATGTTGGCGGTGTATGTAGCATACTCGGTGGCGAGGTCGCCGAAGCGAGCACCAGCAGCGGGATCGTCAAAGTCGATGAGGGTATACTGGTTGCCGTTGCTCACGATCTCGGAGCCGCGGTCGCCTTCGACCAGTTCGGTGGTTTCGACGATGTTGTCGTCATCGTCCTCTAGGAGTTCAGCAATGCCCCAGATCGCTAGTGCGAGGAGGAGGAGTCCGAGGATCCACGGGAGGATGCTGCTCTTTTCTTTCTTTTCAATTCTTAGGTCTGCCATGATGTGTTAGGTTTGTAGGTTTAGCGTTAAGGAGTTGACTCGTAGTCGGTTGTGAATAACGCGGAAGTATTTTCCCTTGTTCACAATGTGTTAGATTGTCCGCTACAATACTTTAACGGATCGCGCCAAAACACTCGGTGTGGCGACGTTTGGCCCTTGCGGCTTGACCTCGCGTTAACGTCGCTGGAGCTGGGGATTGCGGGCGTCGCGCTAGCTTTGTAGCATGTCTACGCCCGCCCGCCTTGCCTCTTTTGCCCTTGCCTTTCTTCTCGTGCTAGGTTTTGGCGAAAGCCTCCGCGCACAGACTACCGCCGCGGGCTGGAGCACTATGGCGCGGGTCACGTTTACGAAGGAGTACGACGAGTTGCTCGGCCTCAAAGTCGACAAGCCCGTCTTCTCGAAGGCCGTCAAAGAACTCGACGGCAAGCAAGTGACGCTGAAGGGCTACGTCATCCCGACCGAGGGCTACAAGTCTCACAAAGAGTTCGTCTTCTCGGCCTACCCGTACAGCAGTTGCTTTTTCTGCGGCGGGGCCGGACCAGAGACAGTGGTGGAGGTTTTGGCGAAAGCCCCCGTCGAGTACAGCGCCGACGCGATCACCCTTTCGGGAAAACTACGCCTCAATTCGTCAGACCCGAATGCGCTGATGTACACGCTGGAGGAAGCGACAGTGGTAAAATGAATTATCCCCACGGCACCTCAAGCTTTCACCGCCCGCCGCCAGCCCCACGTCAGCAACAACAGCAGCCCAACGAAGAGCAGCGCTACGTAGACGAACGGCATGTAGCTAAACATGATCAGTCGCGTGCGGTCGGCGACGTACATAAGCGCCATCAGCCCGAAGATCATCGCGAGCAGACCTCCCAGGCGCCCGAACCCCGGCACGTAGTCGAGGTCCACGTTTTGGCGGATAACGAGCAGCGTCGCTACCATACTCACGATTGGCACTACTTGCGTGAGAATATTGACGTCCCAGACGCTTTGGCGCTCGAAGAGAAACAGGTACACTAGTAGCGCTCCGCACAGGATGCCCGGGATACAGACCAGGTAGATGAGGACTGCGTACAATTGCCGCCACGGCGACTCGTACCCCCGCCCACGCCCGAGGTGCGCGACCATCAACGCCATGACCGGCGGCAACAGGAAGCAGGCCAGCGTGAGCACCGGGTGTCCGGAGAGGTAGTCGAAAAATTGGTGGAGCGTCATGGGGAGTATAGCGTTGATCGTGGAGAGTAGGTAGACCGCTCGCGGGTGGGCAAGATCTATAAACTACCTCAACACCATCGCCACTCTCTCCGGGTGCTCCTCCTTAAACAACTGCCACCGGCTGCCCGAGGCTAGGAAGAGAGCGCTTTCGCCAAAACTACCGGGTTCGTAAAAGCGGACGCGGACGATGCGGGCAATGCCGAGCGAGGTCTCGCGGATCTCTCGGATGTTGCCCCAGGGGTAGCGCGCCTGCCGGAAGAAGTCCGTCACGTACACCCAGTCGCGGCCCATCTCCACACGGCGCAGGCGCCACACCGTAAAGGCGAACAGCGCGAGCATCCCGAGATAAAATCCCGTGAACCCATAGCGGATCGTCGTGCCTTGCACATTGCCGTAGTAGCCCCGGTCGTCGAACCAGAAGTACAGCAGGAAGGCCCCGAAGAAGACCGTCAGCAGCACCGGGAAAAAGATCCGGAGCATGAGCGTGAGATTGGACGATACCTGCTGCATAAAAGGGAGACTTGAGGGCGGCTAGGCCTCGACGACGAGCGAGTTACCATCAGGGCACCCACCTAGTTCAACTTCGCCAAGTCCTTCGCGACGGCGGCTTGCCGACGTTCGACGCGTTGGGCGATGACGATGCTGATCTCGTAGAGCGCGTACAGCGGGAAGCCGAGTAGCGTGAGCGTAAGGGGATCGGGCGGCGTCACTACAGCCGAGAGGATCAGCAGCACCACGATCGCGTGGCGGCGGTACTCCTTCATGATCGCCGACGAGAGCAGTCCCACCTTCGTGAGGAAGAACACCAGTACCGGCAACTCGAAGACGACCCCGGACGGGATGGTAAAGAGCGTTAGGTAAGTGATGTAGCTCGACAGCGCGGGTTGCGGCTCGACACCCGGCAGCTCGTAGTTGACCAGGAAGCTGACCGCAAAGGGCGCGATGAGGTAGTACCCAAACGCTACGCCCGTCAAAAACAGCGAGCTACAGATAAACACCGTGCCC
Source organism: Lewinellaceae bacterium (assembly GCA_963837005.1). Taxonomy (GTDB): domain Bacteria; phylum Bacteroidota; class Bacteroidia; order Chitinophagales; family Saprospiraceae; genus CALDTK01. The sequence goes on along the minus strand of CAWIMC010000006.1, from coordinate 47,724 downwards.
CGCGCTGCCTGCTGTTCGGCGTCGTAGAGCGCCGGCCGCACGAAGCGCCACAACTCCCAAAAGATGTACGGGAACGCGACCACGAAGCCGAGGATGAACGACACCTGCATGTGGATGATGAAGGTCTCCCCAAACACCGGCGTGATCCACTTGATGGGGTCGACGGTCATGCAGAGCGTCTCTGAGCCGACCAGGTCCCCGAGCGCACAAAAGGCCCGGAAGGTGATGAAGTCCTGCTTCGTCGGGCCGAAGATGACGGTGTTGAACACGAAGTCCTTCGCGAGGAAGACGACCACCGTGATCACGACCAGTGCGATGACCGCGCGCACGAGGTGCCACCGGAGCGCCTCGAGGTGGTCGAGGAAGCTCATCTCCGCCTCCTGGGCGGCGAGTTTGTCTACGTCTACCTGGTCTAACGGCATGGGGCGCGAAGGTAATCGCGACAAGGGGGACACATGCGTCTGCGCGGCGTCACCGCATGCTGTCTCCCGCGTGGCACTACACGCGAAACCTGGCGTCGAAACCATCGCGGGTTTCTACGCCCCCAGCCGCTCTACGATCCACCCCTCACTAGCCCTCTTGAACCGAAACCGATCATGTAGCCGACTCGAGCGCCCCTGCCAGAACTCAATCTCCGTCGGCGTCACGCGGTAGCCACCCCAGTGCTCCGGCACCGGCACGTCATCCGTTTTGGCGTAAGCCGCCTCCAACTCGGCCTGCTTGTCCTCCATCACGCGCCGATCTTCGATCACGCGGCTCTGCGGCGAGGCCCAGGCCCCGATCTGCGAACCCTTCGGACGCGAGTGGAAGTACGCCGCCGTCTCCTCGCGACTGATCTGCTGCACGCTGCCCCGGATGCGCACCTGCCGCTCGTGCTCGAGCCAGTTGAACACCATCGCCGCCGAGGGGTGCTGCTCGATCTGCTGGCCTTTCGCGCTTTCGTAATTGCTATAAAACACGAAGCCTCGTTCGTCGTAGCCCTTTAGCAACACGACTCGCGCATCCGGCTTACCGTGCGCATCTACGGTCGCGACGACCACCGCGTTCGGTTCAGCGAGCTCGTCTGCGATCGCCGCCTCGATCCATGCCCGGAATTGCGCAATCGGATCTTCCAGGAGGTCCTCCCGCTCCAAGGCCCCCCGGTGGTAGTCTTCTCGTAAATCGGCAACGTTAGACATAGTTTGGCTTTAGCAAGGTCCAACAAGCATCACCGGCTTGCGTTGCCGGCTTTCGCCAAAACTTGCGCTCGTTGTCCCCGCAGCCCCCGCGGCAATCCCTGAGCACTGAGCACTGAGCACTCCAAACCTTTCGGCCCAATATTTGCCTACTACCCTACCGTGAAGTCCCCCTTTCACCCAAGGCTGTTTTTCGTCTTCGCCCTCCTCGCACTCGGCGCAGGTTTTGGCGCAAGCCTGTTCGCCCAAACCGCCAAACCCACCAAGGCCGTCCGCGATGCCGAGCGCCTCGCCGACGATCGCCAGTACATCGACGCTATCCGCGTCCTCGAACTCGCCATGCTCGACGGCGACACCACCGAGGCCCTCATCTTCGACCTCGCCGATTACTACAAGAAGACCGGCGACCTCCGCATGGCGACCTCGCTGTGCAAACCCCTGGTCGACAAGCCCCGGCCCCGCCCCTGGCACCTGCTCGAGGTCTCGAAAATGCTCGTCGACCAAGGGCGCCTCACGGACGCCGAACCCTACCTGGCGCATTTCGAGGAACTCAAACCCGACGACCCACGCGCTGGCGCCCTCCGTGCCTACGCCCTCTCGCGTCGCACCATCGGCCGCCGCTACCCCAACGCCAGGCTAGACACCTTCCGCCACAACACTCAGGCCGACGACAACTTCCCCTTCCTACAAGACGACGTAATCTATTGGTCGAGCGATCGCGCCGGGACCCGCAAGATCAGCGGGTGGACGGGCCGCCCGATGGTCGGGCTCTACACCGCGAAGACCGAAGAGGAGACCGGTGAGTTCGGCGCACTCCAACGCCTCAACGCGCGCTTCAACCGCGGGGAGGTCAACACGGCCAGCGCCAGTGTCACCACCGATGGCCAGCGGATGTACTACACTTCCAATGCCGAGCGCCCTAACCGCCATGGCGACTACACCATGCAACTCTACTTTGCCGAGCGCAAGGGAAACGAATGGCGCGGCGGAGAGGCTGTGCCCGGGCAGTTCGACCAGGCCAATTGCCTGCACCCCTCCGTGAGTGCCGACGGCAAATGGCTCTATTTCTCGGCCGACGCCGCCGAGTCGCGTGGAGGGCTCGACCTGTACCGCATCCAAATTCTACCCGACGGCACCTTTGGCCGTCCCGAGACCCTCGGGACCAGCGTCAACACCGAACGCCACGACGGCTTCCCGGTGGCGAGCCCCGATGGCAAACTTTACTTCGCCTCGCAGGGGCACCTCGGGCTCGGGGGCTTCGACATCTTCGAAACCTATGAACTGCCTGACGGCACCTGGGCCACCCCCGTCAACCTCGGCGAGCCGGTCAACAGCGAAGACGACGACACCGGCTGGCTCCCAGTCCGCACCGGCCAGGCCTACCTCACCAGCAATCGCCAGGGCGGCGACGACGATATCTACGACGTAAGGTGGTGAGGAGCACAGTTCTCAGTTCTCAGTTCTCAGTTCTCAGTTCTCAGTTCTCAGTTCTCAGTGCCCTAGATGTGCCCTCGTCGCGAACTGAGAACTGAGAACTTCGAACTGAGAACTGTAGATCACCCCACGTACCGGCCTTCGACCCACGGCAACATCTTCACCGCCAGGTCGCGCCACTCCCGTAAAATCCCACGGCGCAGCTCGTAGCGGTAGCGCAGCATCTGGTGGGGGTCACCGGCGCCGACAAGTTCCTGCAGGTCGTTGTTGAAGAGTAGCCGCTCGGCCTCGGTCCGGCCCTGCGCCAAATTGCGCTCGCGGCTCGCCGGGCGATGGCTCAACAGGGTCGCCTCGTAGTGCATGTCGACGCGCCACTCCTGCGGCACGGCGTAGCTGATCAGCGCGAAGAGCGCCGCATAATCGTCGAGCCAACCTTCGTAGCAGATGAGCGGACTGAAGTTGAGGTCGACCTCGTAGCCAGCTGCCCGCAGCAGCGGGATGGCGGCCAGCCGCTCGCTCACGCTCGGCGCCGTCGGCTCGAGGATGCGGCGGATGGGCTCGGGCATCAGGCTCAGTCGCACGCGCACCTTACCGGGCTCGACGCGGATATTCTCCCACAGCTCCTCGCGGATGTACTTGAGCGAGAAGGCGCCCTTGGCCCGTGGGTGCTCGCTGAAGAAACGGATGACGCGCGCCCAGTCGGTGGCGTCGTAGTGGAGCCCGACGTCGGTGGAGGGCGCGAAGTCATAGGTGTAGTAGCGCTCGTCGGTGCGGTTGGAGAGCCGCGGCCAGGGCTGGCTGCAGATGTGGCGGTGGACGGCCTGCAGGACCTCCTCGACGTTGCCGCTCACCTCGATCTGCTTGCCCAGCGACTCGTTGACGTGGCAGTAGGCCACGCGACAGGCGCCGGCGCAGCCACGCACGAAGTGCGGCGTGACGAAGTCCACCGCGCGCCCGCTCGGTTGGATGGTGAGAGCGGTGTTGCGGGTCGGAATCGTAGTAGTCATAGTGTCTCTGTTAGGCGCTACAAATAAAACAAAATGTTCGCTAACATTGTGCATAACTCAGGCCTGATTGACTTTGATATGACCGTTAATGATTCTATACTAACGCGCGCACGAGATTGACGCCGCGCCAATGGCTCACGGAGTAGGTCATAGCTTGTCGCCCGATGCCCCCACACCTCCCGACATCCGACGCCGAGTGGCGCTTGCTACTGAAACCAGCGTGGCGGGCGGCAGCCGAATTTCACTTTACGGAACTGGAGGTGGTGCACCAGGCAAGCGATTGGCTCGTAGCGCAGGCCGGCGCTGGGACGCACGCCTTTGTAGACCTCGGCTCCGGCGCGGGCACATTCTGCCTTGCGGCGGCGGAGCGGCACACTGGACACATGTGGCACGGAATCGAGCTGCGGCTCGACTTGGTGGCGGAGGCGAGGCGCTGGCGCGACACGTATGTGCTCTCGCAACTGCAACTTTACCGCGGGCGACATCACGACTGCCGAGTTGTCCGCTTACGCCGGCGCCTACCTCTTCAACCCCTTCGGCGAGCTGCTCGACCCACGGCCGGACTTAGGCCAGGATTTAATGCGTGGCACGGCGGCCTACCGTGAGGCATGTGCGGGCTTGCGCCAAAACTTGCTACAGGTCCGCCCCGGCTTTGCGCTCGTGAGCTACTTCTCGGCGGGTGACGAGATTCCGGAGACCTTCGAGCGGGTCTGGGAGGCGGAGGACGGGAAGCTGGTGGGGTGGATCAGGACGTGATCAGCCGCCTCGCCGCCGCCAGCACCTCCGCCTGCCCCAGCACATCTCCAGCGGCGTTCGCGTGCGCACAGATGGCCCCGCCCCAAACCATCCCCATGTACTCGGCCGTGAGCCGTAGCGGCGTAGTGATGCCCTCGAACTCGGACGCGTCATCGCCCGACATCGCAGACGTAGCGTAGAGCCGCTTCCCCGCCATCCGCTTGCGGAAGTCGAGTCCCGGCACGCGCATCCAGTGCGACCAGTGGTCGAGGTAGAGCTTGGCGGGTGCGGGCAAGCTGTACCAATACAGCGGCACGGCCAGCAGGAGCACGTCGGCAGCGAGCGTGTGCTCGAGGAGTGTGGCGGCGTGACCCGTCGGGTAGGCGTAGGTCCGCTCGCCGGCGTGGCGCACGTCCTTGAAGGCGGGCAGTGGATAGTCATCCAGCGTGAGTACCGCCCACTCTAGGGCCGTCGCGCCGGCCATCGCTTCGCGGGCGAGACTTTCGGAGTTACCATCGAGGCGGGCGGAGGCGAGGAGGGTGAGGCCTTGGGGGGTGGGAGATGGGAGGATTGGGAGATGGTTTGGTGGGAGGATAGGCTATTCAGGCGCACAACTTAGCTTACCGACCTATGAAGCGTCCATTCGTCCTTTCGTATTTGCTTACGCTACTGGTCTGCGGCCCAACTCTCCCGAGCGCCCTTGCTCAGGCCGACGAGTTGCCGCCCACCGCAGAGATCCACCAGTGGGCGCAGCAGGCTGCCACCACCTCCCTCGACGAACTCCGCGCCTGTCTCGCGCTGGCCAATGATGCACACTACCCGGCGCAGGTAGAGGCCAATGTGGTCTGGACGGAAGCAGCCTTCCAAAAGCGCGGTTTTACGACGCGACGCCTCGACACCGGAGGTCCGCCGCTGGTTTTGGCGGAAGCCGGACTTGCCCCCGGTCGCGACACCGTGCTCGTGTATTTGCAGATGGACGGGCAGCCGGTGGACAGCACGTTTTGGCGACAGCCAAATCCTTACGGCGCAACCCTCAAGGCGGAGGTAGAGTCCGAGGGCTGGGTACAACGCGATTGGGGCGCCTTGCGGCAAAACTGGCCGACCGACCCCGAGCAGCGCGACTGGCGGATCTTCGCGCGCAGCACCTCGGACGCGAAGGGTCCGGTGGTGATGTTCCTGGCGGCTTTAGACGCCTTGCGGCAAAACGGCAAGCAGCCCGCCTACGGCCTCAAGGTGATCCTGGACTTCGAGGAGGAGCTAGGTTCGCCGCACCTCCCCGCCGCCGTTACGAAGTACCGCGACGAACTTTCCGCGAACCGCCTCATCATCTTCGACGGCCCGATGCACCCCAGCAACGAGCCGACCCTCGCCTTCGGGGCCCGCGGCATCTCGACGGTGACGTTGGAGACGTTCGGGCCGCGGGTCCCGCAGCACTCCGGTCACTACGGCAACTACGCCCCCAATCCAGCCTGGGAACTGATGAAACTCCTGGCCCCGATGCGCGACGACGCCGGCCGCGTGACGCTGCCGGGCTGGTACGACGGCATCGCCTTCGACGCAGAAACACTAGCCGTCTTGGAGGCTGTCCCAGACGACGTAGAGGCTATGCGTGCGACCCTAGCGCTAGGGCACGTGGACTCTGTCGGTGGGAGCCTCCAGGAAGCCTTGCAGTACCCTTCCTTGAATGTTCGCGGCCTACAGAGTGGCTGGGTACGCGAGGAGCGCCGCACGCTCGTACCCGCGACGGCCATCGTCGAGATCGACATCCGCACGGTGGTCGAGAGCGGCCCGGAGCGGTTGTTGGCGACACTCAAGCAATACATCCAAGACCAGGGCTACTTTATCGTCGAGGGCCGTGAGCCGACGGTCGTGGAACGGATCAATCATCCAAAGACGATCCGCTGGGACGCCGAGACGAGCTACCTCGCCTTCCGGACCGAGCTCGACTCTCCAACGGGCCAGTGGCTGACGGGTGCGCTGACGCACGTGTATGGTCGGGCACCGGTGCGTATCCGGACGATGGGCGGGTCCATCCCGATCTCGCCGTTCGTGACGACGCTCGGCATCCCGGCGGTGAGCATTCCGACCGTCAATGCGGACAACAACCAGCACGCACCGAACGAGAACATCCGGCTAGGAAATTACGTGGACGGGATCGCGACGATGATCGGGGTGCTAAGTACGGGCGCGAGCTTCGCTCGCTAGATGGGGGGCTGCGCCTGGATGCTGGATGGGCGCTCGCTTCGCTTGCTAGTTGGGCGGCTGCGTTTGGATGGGCGCTCGCTTCGCTTGCTAGTTGGGCGGCTGCGTTTGGATGGGCGCTCGCTTCGCTTGCTAGTTGGGCGGCTGCGCCTAGTTGGGCGCGAGCTCCGCTCGCTAGTTGGGCGCTGCGCTAATTGGGCTGTGCCAACGTGCTGACGAGACCCTGCACGCGACGACAGCACGGTCCATCTAGGCGGAGCCGCCCAACTAGCGCAGCGCCCATCTAGGCGGAGCCGCCCAACTAGCGCAACGCCCAACTAGGCGCAGCCGCCCAACTAGCGCAGCGCCCATCTAGGCCGCAGGCCGCCCATCTAGGCATAGCCGCCCTGTTTACACTTCAGTCACCCCGCTCGACAGTTCAGTTTATCCTAGCCCAGGATCACCTTATGGCCGGGTGACTTTTGAAGCGTCAACAGGACGAGGCCACTCCGGCGGCGTCCTCCTCACTTCAAACCACTCATTCCGTACTGCCATGAAAACCTTCCTCACCACCGCCTTCGCTCTCCTTCTCGCCACCGCCACCGCCACGCAGGTTTTGGCGCAAGCCGCCTGGGAAGCCCCGCTGCGCTCACAGATCGAGCAGTCGAGCCTCCTGAATGACGGCGACGACCTAACGCCGATCACCGCCACCACCGAACGCATCGCGGCCGCTAATCCGACCGCGTGGATGCCAAACTACTACGCCGCCCACTTCAACCTCCTCAAGCACTGGATGGCTGGTGAGGACGGCTGCAAGCCCTGCATCGAGAAGACCGACGCCTTCCTCACCAAGGCCGAGGCCGCGCAAGCCAACAACTCGGAGGTCATGACCCTGCGCGCCAGCTACTACCAGGCCATGCTCGGGATGCACCCGATGCGCGCACCCTACTACGGACCGAAGGCCAGCTCCCTACTTGAGGCCGCCATAAAGGCCGACCCGACCAACCCCCGCGCCGCTTCGCTGATGGGCCAGAACCTATACTACACGCCGAGCATGTTCGGCGGCGGGATGGACAAGGCCAAGCCCTACTTCGCGCAGGCCGTGAAACTCTTCGATGCCGAGGCAGCCAATGTGGAGCGCAGCCCATTACTCCCGACCTGGGGCGCTGGGCGCGCAAAGGCCTTGAACGCGAAGGCGCTGGCGAGCAAGTGAAAGGCAGGGCGCTACGCTAGATGGGCGGCTTCGCCTAAATGGGCGCTACGCTAGATGGGCGCTACGCTAATTGGGCGCTACGCTAATTGGGCGCTACGCTAAATGGGCGCTACGCTAAATGGGCCTTTCGAGCGTGCCGTACGGACGTTGCACGAGACGAAAGCACAGCCCATCTAGGCGAAGCCGCCCAACTAGGCCGTAGGCCGCCCATCTAGGCGAAGCCGCCCAACTAGGCCGAAGGCCGCCCATCTAGGCGAAGCCGCCCAACTAGGCCGAAGGCCGCCCATCTAGGCCGTAGGCCGCCCATCTAGCACGCGCAGCGAGCGCCCTCATTCCCCTTACCTTGCCCATGAACACCTACACTACCACCGCCATCGCCCTCCCGCCGCATACCACCGCCCCGCAGGCCAGCGACTCCGCCGTGGCACCGCGGCGCGGCTTCCGCTTTCGGTTTTCCATCGACGAGGACACTCCCTTCTGGCAGGCGGCCCTAAGTGCCTTCATAGGGTCGGTCGGGATCAACGTGGTGCTGTTGCTGATCAGCGGCGAGCTGTTAGGGCCTTGGGATGCGAAATTCGCCTTCAACCTAAGTATTGGCACCGCGATCGCCGGCTCGCTGTGGTTGTTTGGCGCGATGCTCAACGCGCGCTTCCTGCCGCGCTACATCGACTGGCTCAGGCAGCCCTGGCGGGCGCTGTCGCTGTCGCTGCTGGCCAACGTCGTCGGGGTCGTCGTGATCGTGACCGTGATCTACTTCGTGTTCTTCTTCGGGATTCAAGGTTGGCCTTGGGAAAAATTCTTGCGTGCGCTGCGGCCCGGAAACTACGTCTTCTCGACGCTGATCACCCTCGTCATCACGACCATCTACCAGGCAGCCTACTTCCTGAGCATCTGGAAGGCGGCGCTGATTCAGCAGGAGCAGCTCAAGACGGCCAACCTGACCGCCAAATACGAGGTCCTCAACGCACAGGTCAATCCGCACTTCCTGTTCAATTCGCTCAACGTATTATCTGCCCTCGTCAAGCGCGACCCCGACGCGGCCGAGGGCTTTATTCAAGGACTCAGCGAGGTCTACCGCTACGTGCTCGACGTACGTGGGGAGCAGCTCGTGTCGCTCGAGCGGGAGTTGCACGCCCTCGAGGCCTACAATCACTTGGTACTCCTACGTTTTGGCGAAAGCCGCCTCCGCATCGACGTCGCTATCGAGCCACAACCTGGCGATCTCGTCGTGCCGCTCGCCCTGCAGATGCTGATCGAGAACGCCGTCAAGCACAACGGGGCGACGCGTAAGAATCCCCTCTCGATCGAGGTCTTCCGCGACGGGGGGCAGCTCGTGATTCGCAACAACAAGGTGCCGCTTTTCGAGGAGGTCGAGAGCCGCGGCATCGGGCTCGCCAACATCCGCGAGCGCTACGGGCTGGCGCTCGGAGAGGACGTCGTCATCGAGGACGGCGACGGGGTCTACACGGTGCGCCTGCCCCTGGTGCACGCCAGCGCAAGGCCTAGCGACCGATCCGCGCAAGTCCCGCCTTCGCCTGTTGGTGCAGGTCTGGCGCGTACTCGCTAGGCTCCATCTGGAGGGCCATCTGATACCAGGCCCTAGCAGAACTCTTGTCCTTCTGGTGCTCGGCGATTACGCCTAGCTCCACGGCGGACTTGCAGGCGTAGTACGGCGGCTCGTTGCGGCCCAGCGCGATGGCGGTCTTGTAGCGGGCCTTGGCCACCTCTACCTGGCCTCGCTTGTCGGCGATACGAGCGCCGCGGTACGGGAACTCGATGCGCTGCTCGGGACTCAGCAAGCCCTCGATCGTCTTCGAGATGGCGAGTTCGGCGCGGTCGTAGTAGCCCCCGTCGAAGAGCAAGCGTGCGCGAAGGAGGTCGACGTTCGGGACGAGGTTTTTCTCGGCCTCGCGAAGGGCACTCTTGTCGCTACCGACTACATCGTTGCCGCTGGTTCGGACCTTGGCCATGTAACTCTTGTAGCCAGCCACATCACGGGCCAACAACTGGTGCCAGGCCAACTTTTGGTAAGCCTCCTTAACGAAGTTGCCAGCCGGTTTGCGCTTGACATAACTGCGCAGGTAGATGGGGGCCTGGTCGGAGAGCTTTCGTTGCAGACAAACGCCGTGCATGAAGTCGAGGTACGGGAAGGGGTGGTAGCGCGGCGAGTGCGGCCGCTTGCTGAGCAGGCGAATGGCCTCGTCGTTGCGACCGGACTGCATGGCGATATTGGCCATCACGAAGACGCCTAAGAGGCTTCGACTTTCGTCAAAACCCGCCGCGCGGATCTTGCTCCAGGCTTCATTCTCTTCGCGCTCGAGGTGCAGCAGGAGGAAGGCGTACAGGGCGGTGGTCTCCTGGAGAAACGGCGACTTGTCGCGGCGCTGCTGCGCAAGCACGCGTTCGAGGTTGCGCTTGCCGCCGGCCAGGTTGCCCTCCATCCCGGTGATGAGTTCGAGGCCCCACTGGTAGCCGCTCGGGACGGTGGCTACGGCCGCCTGGAGCAAGCCCATCTCCTTGCGGGACAGCTCGAAGGTCGGGTGCTCCCTGATGTTCTGCTCCAGGAGCTTGTAGGCCTTGCGCGCCTCCCGCATCGTAGTGAGGTACTCGCCGAACTTGAGCCGCGCCAGGGCCCAGTGCAGCATGATGTTGGCCTGGGTGTACAGGTGGTACGGCGAGTCCTTCGGCCCGTCGCGGAGGCGATTGAGGCGCTCGGCGTAGGCCTTCTCGAGTTTGGCGAAAGCCTTCGGGTCCTCGTCGATGTAAACCTCGAAGAAGTCGGCGTAGTCCTCCAGCCATACGGCGACCAAGTTCTCCGGGTCGCGTGCCTGAATGGCCTTGAGTTGCGCACGCCCCTCGCCGAGCCGCAGCTCGAGGATGGTCTCGTAGGCGGCGACGCACTCCGCGTTGAAGTCATAGCGCAGGGCAGCGCACAGCGACGTGACCCCACCGCCCACGGTGAGGAGAGCGATGAGCAGGAGGGCTCGTAGGTTGGTCAAGGTCTGGGACAGGTCGGCTGGTGCGAGCGGGGGGCGGGAGGGAGGCCTAAGCCTCCGCCGCTGCGGCGCTCGGGTTCATGATCTCCTCGTCGACGAGGATGCGGCCGCAGTGCTCGCAGGCAATGATCTTCTTGTGCATTCCGATCTCGAGGCGCGTCTGTGGCGGCACATTGTTGAAGCATCCGCCGCAGCTCTCGCGCTCGGTGCCGACCACGGCCTGGCCGTTGCGGTACGATCCGCGGATCTTAATATAGGCCTTGAGGAGGCGCTCTTCGATGTTTTTGCGGGCCGCGTCGGACTGCTTCTGGAGTTTCTTCTCCTCCTTCTCGGTCTTGGCGACGATTTTCTCGAGTTCGACGCGCTTGCGGTCGAGATCGGCGTTGCGGCCCTCGAGGCGCTCGGTGGCGGTGTCGAGGGTGGACTGCTTGGCCTCGCGGGCGACGCCGAGTTCGCCGAGGCGCTTCTCGGAGAGCTGGATGTCGAGGTTCTGGAGTTCGATCTCCTTCTGGAGGGCTTCGTACTCGCGGTTGTTTTTGACCTCGTCCATCTGGCGCTGGTACTTCTCGATGGCGGTCTTTGCGTCGGCGATGAGGCCCGTGAGGCGCTTGGTCTGGTCGTCGGTCTCGGTGACGGAGGTCTGAAGGCGCTCGATGCGCTTATTGAGACCGGCGATCTCGTCTTCGAGGTCGGAGACTTCCATCGGGAGTTCGCCCTTGAGGACCTGGATGTCGTCGAGGGTGGAGTCGATGAGTTGGAGTTCGTAGAGGCGGCGGAGCTTGTCGGCGACGGTGATTTCTTGGGTGGCGGCCATAGCGAGAGTGGGCGGAGGTTTAGTGGGAGGGTGCCGTAGGGACGTAAAAACGCACGGGATTCGTATCCCGGCTCGTCATTCGGGCCGCAAAGGTATCGAATTGGCGCGATATCGTTTCGTAGAGTAGGTCGATCGTAAAGCGCTCGGATTCGTAGTGGCCGATGTCGCACACGACGATGCGGTTGTCGGCGTCGAAGAACTCGTGGTACTTGAAGTCCGCCGTCACGAAGGCCTGCGCCCCGGAGCCGATCGCGGCCTTCAACAAGCTACTCCCGCTGCCGCCGCAGAGGGCGACGCGCTCGATGTGCTCGCCGGTCGGCTCGGTGACGCGCAGGGCGTCGACGTCCATCGCGTCGCAGAGGTAGTCGAGCCACTCGGCATAGCGCATCGGGGCGGGCAGGGTCCCGACGGCACCCATCCCGAAGTCGGGGTGCGCAGCCTCGACGTGGTAGAGGTCGTAGGCCATCTCTTCGTAGGGGTGGGCTGTTTTGGCGGCAGCGAGTACGGCTTTCGCCAAAACCCGCGGCACCAGCACTTCGAGCTTGTCCTCGGCGACGCGTTCCAGGTCCCCGACGCGCCCGATGCTCGGGGAGGCCCCCTCCTGCGGCCGGAACGTCCCCTCGCCGGGGGTCCTGAACGACGCCTGGTCATAGTTGCCGATGCGCCCGGCCCCGGCGTCGAACATGGCGTGCGCCACGGCCTCGGTCGCCTCTCGGGGGATGTAGACGGCGAGTTTGCTGAGGGTGTTGGGCAGAGGCTGTAGCACCGTCACGTCCTGCAGGCCGAGCCTCCGCGCGATGCGCCCGTTGACGCCCTGCGCGAGGACGCTGTCGAGGTTGGTGTGGATGGCGTAGATGGCGACGCGCGCCCGGATCGCCGCCAGGACGGTGCGCTCGACGTAGGTCTTGCCGGTAAGGCTCTTGAGGCCCCCGAAGATGATCGGGTGGTGGGCGACGATAACGTTGCAACCGGTCTCGACGGCCTCCTCGACAGTAGTCTCGAGGCAGTCGAGCGTAACGAGGACGCCGGTGATGATGGTGTTGGGCTCACCGACCAACAAGCCACTGTTGTCGTAGGGGGCCTGGAGGGCGGGGGGCGCGAGGGCCTCGAGGAAGGTGGTGAGTTGGGAAAGGCGGGTCATGGGGGGCGGCTGTGCGGGGGGGCTTTTCTACCGTCCCGGGGTCGTAGGTTGTAGTATGGCTTGGCGTCGTTGGGGGCTTCGGGGCTTAGGTTTGTTTGAGCTTGAGGGTTCGACCCCGGGCTACTCGTGGTTGGACCCCGCTGGGGTCCCGCGGGGTATAGGCGTGGTGTCTTTTGGGCGGGGGGGGGTAAGTTATGTTGAAGTGCCTAAGGCTTTTGAAAATCGGGGATCGTCCCCGGCGGCTTCCGCGCTTCCGCGCGCGCCCGCGGCTGTCCCTGGCGGCTTCCGCGCTTCCGCGCGGTGCCCGCGGCTGTCCCTGGCGGCTTCCGCGCTTCCGCGCGGCGCCCGCGGCTGTCCCTGGCGGCTTCCGCGCTTCCGCGCGGCGCCCGCGGCTGTCCCTGGCGGCTTCCGCGCTTCCGCGCGGCGCCCGCGGCTGTCCCCGATCCCTAAAGGCTGGCAGGGGTTTAGGTCTACTGGAGGCATCACTAGCGGCTTTCTGCCGGATCGCGGTGGAAGCTTGAGTTTGCTGAGGTTCCGCGATCACGGCCGGCGGCGGGGGCACCGCGCGGAAGCGCGGAAGCCGCCCCCGCCGCCGGCCGTGATCGCGGAACCCTGGAGCAATCTATCCTCCTGCCTCCGCACAGCACGCCCGCACGGCAATCTATGCCATGCCCCTCGATCCATGCTCCATGTTCCTAATCCAACTTCCGCTCCCACAGCATCTTCCCGACCTTGTCGTAAACCCGGAGCGTGAGCGTACGCGCCGTGCGGGGGCCGGCAATGGTGACGGTGCCGAAGTTGTGGACGCCGACGTGGGTGCCGTCGACGCGGTTGTCGTTGGCCTCGCCCTTGCTGCGATCGCCGGTCGCGCCGGCGGTGAGGGGACTGGCCGTAAAGTCGTAGAGGGTCGTCTCGCCGAGCTGAAGGCGGCTGAGTTCAGAGTGGTGCCGGTCGCCGGTGAGGAAGATGACGTTGTCGAGGCCCTCGGCGACGATGCGGGCGAGGAGCTGCTCGCGCTCGACGTGGTGGGCGGCGGCGTAGTTCTCGAACACGGGGGCCGAGTTGAGCACCTGGTTGCCGATGGCGACAAACTTGAAGCGCGCCGGACTCGACACCAGCGCGTCGATGAGCCAGTCGACCTGGTTTTGGCCGAGCAGCGGCATCGGGTCGCAGGTTTTGCAGTGGTTCGGCGCGCGGAAAGTGCGGTCATCGAGCAGGAAGAACTCGGCATCGCCGTAGACGAAGCTGGTGCCGATGCCAGGGTGGAGCTGTGGGTGTTTGGTCGGCGGGTTGGCCCAGAAGAGGTCAAAGGCCTCACGCGACCAGTCCTTGTGGACGTAGCTGCGGTCGGAGTCGTTGGGGCCGTAGTCGTGGTCGTCGAGGATGGCATAGTGGTGCACGTTGCGGAGCAGGCCTTGCAGTTCGGGCACCGCCCGCGAGTGCGAGTACCGGTGCAGCACGCCTCCGCGGGTGTCGAAGTCGCCGGTCCGCATGTAGATGTTGTCGCCGAGCCAGAGCATGAAGTCGGGCCGCAGGCTATCGATGGTCTGAAATATGCCATACTCCCCGCCGTAGGGCGTGCCCGGTCGGTCGAAGGCCGGTTCGTTGGCGTAGTAGCAACTCCCGAGCGCGAAGGTGACCGTCGGTGGGTCGGTGCGGTACTCCCAGATGGCTTGGGACTTAAAGCGCAGGGGCCGCGTGGTGGCCAGCGCACGTCCGTCCATGAGGATTTGGTACTCGTACGTCGTGCCCGGCATCAACGAGTCGGCCCTCAATGTGGCACAGTAGGCGGTGGCGCTGTCGGTTTTGGCGAAAGCCGAATAATGCAAGTCCCGGATGTCGGACGTAGGCCAGTAGCGCAGCCGCACCTCGGTCGCGCCATCGGTCTGCACCCAGACGGCTACCTCGCGCATGGTGTTGTAGCCGAGCATCGGTCCGGAGCGGAGGAGGGCTTGCGCCAAAACTTGCGACGGGAGGGCCACGCTGGCGATAACGCCGAGGGCGAGCAGGAGAGGGCGGAAGGACATGGGGGCGAAGGTAAGAGGTGACGCTACGCGCTGGTTGTGACGCGCTACGCGCTGGTTGTGACGCGCTACGGCCTCGCTGGTTGTGACGGCCTGCGGCCTGGTTGTGACGCTACCGCTTTACGACGCGCGCACGACGCGTGCAGCACGTTACGCATTGCGGCCCCTTCGCATCGTGAAGCGGTAGCGTCACAATCAGCGCGTAGCGCGTCACAACCAGCGTAGCGTCACAACCAGCGTAGCGTCACAACCAGCGCAGCGTCACAACCAGCGAGCAGCACGTCACGCACTGCGGCCCCTTCGCATCGTGAAGCGGTAGCGTCACAATCAGCGCGTAGCGCGTCACAACCAGCGCAGCGTCACAACCAGGCCGCAGGCCGTCATTGTAAAACCCCTCCAAACTTAATCCGGTAGTCTTCCATCGAGCGCCGGATGACCTCGTGGGCTTCCTCCCTGCCGTAAGTGGCTAGGATTTGCACCTTGGCCTTCTCGTCGGGCATATTTTTGTAGTTGAGGAAGTAGTGCTTGAGGCGGTCGACGATCGCGGCCGGGAGCTTCGAGACCTCGTCCCACTCGGTGTAGAACTCGTCCGAGGCGAGCACGGCGATAATCTTGTCGTCGGCCTCGCCGCCGTCGAGCATCCGAAAGCCGCCGATCGGGATAGCCGGCACGATGATGTTGCCGCGGTGGATGTTGCGGTCGGACAGGACGCAGATGTCGAGTGGGTCCTTGTCGCCCTGGATCACCTCGGCCTCGGGGCTCATCTCCTGAAAGTACTCTGCGGTTTTGGAGGAGCAGTAGGTCTGCGGCACGAAGCCGTAGAGGGCGGGCAGCAAACTCGAGAAGCGATGCGGCCGGTCGACCTTGAGGTAGCCGGACACCTTGTCGATCTCGTACTTGACGGTATCGTAGGGCGTCATCTCGATGAAGGCCATGACGGAGGCAGGGGCGTCGGCACCAATGTGGATGCCGTGCCAAGGATGAGGCTTGCTGATCATAAGTCCTTGGGGTAGGAAGGCGGGTACCTGGATGTAGGTATAGCGCGCCATTTAAAACAAAAAGTGTGCAATAAAAGACGGTTGGTAGTCTTACTACCGAAGCCTGGTGCAAATGTCGCCCCAGAATCCAATCGAAATGGCCGCCACACAACATCTCCACTACGCTACCAATCACCAGCCCGCGATCGTCATCGCTGGACTGCTCGATAATCCCTTGGCCCTCGACCTCCTCGAACGCCTTCAGCTACAGTCCCTCACCCTGGCGCAACTGGACCTCAACCCCGAGCAGACCATCCTGCTCCGGCGCCTGCGCCAACTCAACCTCCTGCTCGCCTACGAGATCGGCGGCGTGATAAAGTACCGCGCCAACCGCTACCCGCCAGCCGTCAGGCAAGCGCTAGCTGCATAGTAGAGGTTTGGCACAGCCCTGCCTGGCAGCTCGTTTTGCTAAGCCGGCACTCCGTCTGTCGTCCTGTCGAACAGTGCAAAGTGTTCAGCTTTCGCCAAAACGTGCGTTGCGTGGAATATCTCCAGGCCACCTCTTGCACAGCTCCCAACAGGCGGCAGCCAAAACAACAGCGCCGCGCAGCTGGCTCCGCGCGGTCCCCCCATTAGAAATTGTCAACGAAGAATCCAAAATTGCGCAACGCCCTGTAACATCTCCTGCCCTGCCCCGTCTTGCCCCCGACCATGACACAAGACGCCTTCCTCACCCAAGTGCTCCCGCTGAGAGACAAATGCTTCCGCTTCGCGGCGAGCATCCTACGCAACGGACCCGAAAGTGAGGACGTCGCCCAGGACATCCTCTGCAAGCTCTGGGACCGCCGCGCCAGCCTCGTCGACATCGACAACCTCGAGGCCTTCGCCATGCGGGCCACGCGCAACCTCGCCATCGACCGCAAGCGCAATTCCAATTGGCGCACCACCGACACCGACGCCCTCTTCGACCTGTCGAGTCCCGACACCACACCAGACGTCCAAGTCGAACAGCAAGAAGCGCTCGGCGCTGTGCTCGAATGCATGGGTCACCTCCCCGAACTGCAGCGCGCCATTCTCCACCTCCGAGAGGTTGACGAACTGAGCTACGACGAGATCGCCACGACGCTCGACATCCCCGAAAGTCAAGTAAAGGTCTACTTGCACCGCGCCCGCAAGCGCATCCGCAGCCTCATTGACCCTGTGCACGCCCCCGGGCACACCGCGTCGACCGGCATCCACCACCCCAAACACTCAAACCGATGATCACCCCCGACGCCCTCCGCGCCCTGCTCAACCGCTACGAGGCGGCCGAGACCTCCATCGCCGAGGAGCGCCTCCTCAAGGCTGCCCTCGCCGAACCTGGCCTCCCCACCGAGTTCGCCCCCTACCGACAGTGGTTCGGCGGACTACAGGTTTTGGCGAAAGCCGAAGCCATCACCAAGGCAGGCCCCTGGGATACCGCCGCCACCGCCCCAGCAGCCGCCGCCCCAAGCCCCCCAGCGGGCCATAGGTCCGCCGCTCTACTACCCGGTCCGAAGGAGCAGAGCGCAGCGACGCGACGCGGGCCGGCCCCCCCCCAGCCGAGCACGCCCCAGCCGCCGCCCCCCCAGCCGCACACCCCCCCCACCCTCCGCGTCGTCCACCGCAAGCCCGCCAGCACTACCCACTGGGTCCGCTACGCCGTAGCCGCGATGCTCATCGGCATCCTAGGTTTTGGCGCAAGCCTCCTCATTGGCGACCAAGCGCCCCTCGGCACCCTCAGCGTCGCCCTACCCGAGGCCCCTACACAGATAGACTGGTCTAAGTACGAGGTCACCGACCCCGCCGAGGCCACCCGCATCACCCGCGCCGCCCTGGCGCAGGTCTCCACTTCACTCCGTCGCGGCTCCGAGCTTACTGCAGAAGAGCTGGGCCGCATGGAATCCCTTCAACATCTCCTCAATCGCAAATCATGAAAATCAAATCCCTCCTCACCGCAGCACTGATGTGCTGCTACTGCCTCGCTGCCAATGCGCAGTCCGACGCCATCTCGACCTACTTCTCGAAGTACGTCGAGGACCCCGAATTCACGGTCGTCTACATCTCCGGCAAGATGTTCAACCTCATGGAGTCGCTCATCTCCACGGTCGACCCCGACGAGCTCAACGACGAGCAGACCAAGGCCCTCGCCAAGGTGGTCACCAACATGAAGGGCCTCCGCATTCTCACCACCGACAAGCAGGGCCTCAAGCATTACGAGGAGGCCAAAAAAAAGATGGTCGGTGCCAAATCGTATGAGGTCCTGATGACCGTCCGCGAGAAGAACAAGTCCAAGGTCGACTTCTACACGCACTCCGTCAACGGCGGTGACAAGGTCGACGAACTGCTGCTCCTCGTCGGGCAGGTCGACGGCAACTTCGTGCTGCTGAGCTTCGTCGGCAACGTCGACATGGCCTCCATCAGTGAATTGGCCAAGTCCTTCGACGAGAACAAGCCAAAGGACAAGACTAAGATGTAGCACGACGTGCGCGGGCGGTGGTGGGCTCGATTGAGTCGCTGCCGCCCGTCGCATTTTTCGATAGCCTACTGTGCAGCTTTCGCCAAAACCGCCAAATTCACCCTCTCATGTTGCGCCTCCTGATCGTTCTCTGCTTTTTAGGTTGCTGCGCGCAAAGCCCCTTAGTCGCCCAAACCCGCCCTCAGTCCACCGGCCCCACCCTCAGTCGCGAGGAGCAAATCGCTCAGCGCGACAGCATCCGCGCCCGCGCCCGCATCCGCTTTAAGGAGCGGGAGGAAGAGGAGAAAAAGCGCACGCGCTACGAACCCGATCGGGCGCTCTTCATGCCCGCTATGGAGCGCAGCGCCATCTTCCGCATCGGTCTACCCGGTTGGCTCATTCGCCTCGGGATGCGAGCCGGGCGCGAAGAGTTCGAAAGCGAAGAAGAGTACGCTGCTACCAAGGCGATGATGAAAGGCCTCAAGTCGGTCCGCGTGGCCGCCTACACCGAAAACCCCGCCTACACCAGTGCTCTCCTCCGCAAGCAGTACGCTCGTTACACCAAGCGTCGCCGCCTCGAGCCTCTCCTCATGGTCAAGGCCCCCGGTGGAGGTGTCTCGATCGACTTCAAGGAGCGCCGCGGCAAGATTAAGCGCATCACTCTTCTCGCCTACGGCGACGAAGGCGCCGCCGTCATCCGCATCAAGTCCAAGTTCAGCATCGACCACCTCAAGCGGGCCATCGACCTCATGAAAGACGAGGTAGACGAGGAGCTAGGTATCGAGATCGACACGGATTTGGATTAGGGGATTGGCTGTGCCTGTCGGATCGCTACGCTGTCGTGATGGAACGCGAGGCCGGCTTCGCCTACGCGAGGAGAGGGCACGCGAGGTGCGCAAGGAGCACGGCTGGCGTGCTGGACTGCGGATCGACTCGCCGTACGAAAGATCGGCAGCATAACACGCTAGCCATGCCCCCGACAGGCGGCAGCCACGAACAAACGCCGCTGTGCAGCAGCTCCGTTTGTGCCCCCTCCAGCGTGATTTGGGGAGGGACCCAAATGTAAGCCTAGGGGGGACTACGCCCCCATAGCACCAAAGACGAGCCCCCCAGCCGAGCAACGCCGCAGGCCAATGCCGCCGCAGGCCATCGCCGCCACCGGCCACCGCCGCGCTCCGCGCCAACCTTACCTTCCCCCCGTGCTCCACATCGACCCCGCCACCCTCCCCACCGCCGACCTCTACCAGTACCTCATCGGCATCGTCGGCCCGCGCCCTATCGCCTTCGTCAGCACCGTCAACGAAGCCGGCCACGCCAACCTCGCACCCTACAGCTTCTTCAACCTCTTTAGTTCCAACCCGCCGATCCTCGTGTTCAGCTCCAACCGGCGCGTCGCGGACAACACCACCAAGGACACGCTCGCCAACGTCCGCGCCACCGGCGAGTGCGTCGTCAATGTCGTGAGCCACAGCATCGTGCGCCAGATGGCCGTGGCGAGCGTCGAGTGGCCCACCGAAGTAAGCGAGTTTGAGGCTTCCGGGCTTACGCCGCTGGCTTCGGAGCTTGTCCGCCCGCCCCGCGTCGCTGAGAGTCCCGCCAGCATGGAGTGCCGTGTTCGCGATATCATTACCCTCGGCGAGGGCGGTGGCGCCGGCCACCTCATCCTCTGCGACATCGTCCGCGTCCACATCGACGAAACCGTCATCGACGAGCGCGGACGGGTCGACCCACATAAGATCGACCTCATGGGCCGCATGGGTCGCAGCTACTATGTCCGTGCCTCCGGGGACGCGATCCTATCGGTGGTCCAGCCTGTCAACGGCGAGGCTATCGGCTTCATGGCGCTTCCGCAAAACGTGCGCGAGTCACGCGTGCTGACCGGCAATGATCTGGGAAGACTGGCCGGAGCGCCAGCAGTGCCGGCGCAGGTGGAGATCGAGAAGCTGAAAGCTGAGGACCCGCAACTGGCCAACATTCTAGCCTCCAGACCGGATGTCGACACCGAGGCGGCGCTACACGTATACGCGAAGGCTTTGCTAGAGCGGGACGAGGTAATGAAGGCCTTGATGGTGGTGATGGCGGACGATGGCGTTCGACCACTTCCGAGTGGTGCCATCGAGCACTGAACAGTGGCTACGGCCCACTGGCGGGAGTCAGTCGAACGGGCCGCCCTACGCCTCTCGCACATTCACTGTCGACACAGCATCCGATAAAGTCATCAAATTCCCCCCACTATCAATATGCGTCGACAAGTAATCAAAGGCCTCCCGGAAGTCCCCAAACACATGCTCCTCCGGCACCAGACCCCCGATCAACCCAATCCCCTCCATCATATCGCTTGCCTGCGACCTCAAACCCGTCAGTAAGACAGCCACTCCGCGCTGCTTCAGGTCAAAAATTGCATCCTCCAGCGCGTACAGCCCTGTCTGATCCACGTACGGCACGCGCGACATCCGGATGATCACGATGTCCACCTCCGGCAAGGCCTTGATCATTTCGCGAAAGCTGGCCGCGAAGCCGAAGAACAGCGGTCCGTCGAGGTGCTTCACGAAGACCCGATCATTGATCGCGCTATCGCTGCTGAGCACGCGCTCGTCTTCCCAGGGGGCTTCCGCCAAAACATCCGACAGTGGCCGCGAGTCGGAGCCCGTCTCGACGAGGTCGCCCTGCCGCTTCATGAACAGCAAGCTCGCCATCACCATGCCGACGCCCACGGCGGTGAGCAGGTCCACGAAGACCGTGAGCCCGAGCACGATGAGCAGCACCGCGCCGTCTGCCTTGCTCACTTTGGTCAGGTGCCGCAGACCTTTGTAGTCGATGATCCCGATACCGACCGTGATGAGGATGCCCGCCAGCACGGCATTCGGAATGTAGCCGACCAAGCTCCCGAGTCCGAGCAAAATCGCCAGCAGCAGCAGTCCCGCAATCACCCCAGAGAGTCGCGTACGCCCACCGGCATTCGCATTGACTACCGTACGCACCGTTGCGCCCGCTCCCGGTAAACCCCCGATCAGTGCCGCGCCCATGTTGCCGACGCCCTGGCCGATGAGCTCGCGCCGCGAGTCGTGCTTGGTGCGGGTGATGTTGTCGGCTACGACACTGGTAAGTAGCGAATCGATGGCGCCAAGGGCGGCCAGCGTCGCGCCGAACTGTAGTACGAAGCCTAGGTTGCCGAGATCCGTAAACCCTGCAAACAGGTCGATTTGCAGCGATGGCAAGCCCTTCGGAATAGCCGTCTCCGAGCCCAGGAGCCCCACCGCTCCTTCTGGCAATAAGAACAATACGACTGGCGTCAAAACCAACAGCGCCACGAGCGCTCCGGGCACCGCCTTCGTGACCCGGGGCGTCAGGTAGATCAGGCCAATCGTGGCCAAGGCTATCCCTATCGAATAGACATTGAAGGCCTCGCCGATCCCGCGCACCGCCTTGATCGTCCCGAGCGCCCCGCCCGCCGGAGCATCTCCGCCCACGAAAGGGAACAGCTGCGTCACGACGATGATGACGCCGATCCCGGACATGAACCCCGACACGACTGGGTAGGGAATGTAGCGCACGTACTTCCCGATGCCCACCAGACCCATAACCACCTGGATGACGCCCGCCACGAAGAAGGTCGCCAGGATAATTGGCAGCGCCTCCCCCACCGAGCCGATCCGCTCGATGGCCGTCATGATCACCACCGCCGAGACTACCGTCATCGGCGCCGTCGGCCCGCTGATTTGCGTGGGCGTACCACCCAAAATCGCCGCGATAATCCCGATGGCAATTGCGCCATAAAGTCCGGCAATCGCTCCGAGTTCGGTCTGCTCCCCAAAGGCGAGCGCGAGGGGCAGGGCAACAATACCGGCGGTCAGTCCGCCGAAGAGATCACCTCGTATATTGGAGAGGAAGTTGGGTTGGGCCATGGGAGGCAAGTAAGGGCAAAGGAAGGGGAATACTTTGTGGGATGTGGTCAATGATCGCCGGGC
Organism: Lewinellaceae bacterium; assembly: GCA_963837005.1. Lineage (GTDB taxonomy): Bacteria > Bacteroidota > Bacteroidia > Chitinophagales > Saprospiraceae > CALDTK01. Next base: position 25,583 of record CAWIMC010000006.1, on the reverse strand, counting down.
AGTTGCTCCACGGTTCAGCGCCCTTCAGGGTGCCCCTCCGAGCCGCGGGCGAGAGCTACAGCGCCGCATGGCAGCTTTCAGATCGCTGCGGGCACAAGTGCGGCGGGAGGTGCTATCTGACTGCGGTTGTGTTCGGCCCAGCCCGCCCGCTCTCGGCCGGCGGCCTCGGCGTGTGGACTGGCCTCTCGAATGGTGGACCTACCGGCCCACTTCCACGAGCTTCGGCCACGCAGCGGGCCGGTAGGTCCGCCATTCGCTACGAAGGATAAGAGGGGCCCGCTTGCGGGAGTTGCCTTGTCCTGAGTTGTCTGGCGAGGGGAAGCGGCAGCGACCCGAGCCGGGCTGGGCGATGAAAGCGCCCGCTCTCGGCCTGCGGCCTCGGCGTGTGGACTGGCCTCTCGAATGGTGGACCTACCGGCCCACTTCCACGAGCTTCGGCCACGTAGCGGGCCGGTAGGTCCGCCATTCGCTACGAAGGATAAGAGGGGCCCGCTTGCGGGAGTTGCCTTGTCCTGAGTTGTCTGGCGAGGGGAAGCGGCAGCGACCCGAGCCGGGCTGGACGATGAAAGCGGCCGCTCTCGGCCTGCGGCCTCGGCGTGTGGACTGGCCTCTCGAATGGTGGACCTACCGGCCCACTTCCACGAGCCTCGGCCACGTAGCGGGCCGGTAGGTCCGCCATTCGCTAGGCCAGTCTGGCGAGGGGAAGCGGCAGCGACCCGAGCCGGGCTGGACGATGAAAGCGGCCGCTCGCGGCCTGCGGCCTCGGCGTGTGGACTGGCCTCTCGAATGGTGGACCTACCGGCCCACTTCCACGAGCTCGGCCAGTAGCGGGCCGGTAGGTCCGCCATTCGCTAGGCCAGTCTGGCGAGGGGAAGCGGCAGCGACCCGAGCCGGGCTGGGCTGTCTTGAAGAGCCCAGCTATCGAATTACTCCGCCACCTCCATTGCCTTCAATAACAATATCTTTCCGTCGTCGGCATCCGAGAGGACGTACAGCGATCCGTCGGGGGCCTCCTCGATGTCGCGAACGCGCACCCCTAGCGGTAGACGCTCAACCTCCTTGGCGGAGTCATCGGCATTGATCTCGACGCGCACGATCCCGCTGGCCGTCAAGCCGCCGATCATGGCCGAGCCCTTGAAGGCCGGAAACATGTCCCCCTTGTAGAAAATCATTCCCGAAGGCGAGATGGTCGGTGTCCACCACACGGCCGCATCCTGAAACTCTGGCCGCGTCGGCGGATCGGGACGGTCCTTGCCGTTGTAGTCACGCCCCCAGCTGACCAGAGGCCAGCCGTAGTTCTTGCCGCGCTCTACGCGGTTGAGTTCATCACCGCCGAGGGGACCGAACTCGGCCTCCCACAATTTGCCGCTGCGCGGGTCTATGGCCGCGGCCTGAATGTTGCGGTGGCCGTAGCTCCAGATCTCGGGTTTTGCGGAAGCGTCACCAACGTAAGGGTTGTCGTCCGGTACAGAGCCATCTGGACGGATGCGCACTATCGTACCGAGGTGATTGCCCAGGTCTTGCGCCGGCTCGAACTTGAAGCGCTCAGCGAGCGTGAAAAAGAGCATCCCCGTTGAGTCGAACACGATCCGTGAGCCGAAGTGATTCGGGCCTTCGACCTTTGGGAGTTGTGTGAAGATTTTCTCGAAGCCCTCGATGCGGTAGTTGGGCACCTGCGACCCTTCGGCGGGAGCCGCGACGAGTTTACCGCGTCCGAGTGCTGTCGAGGCGTTGCCCTGCGTATCGCCCTCGGCATAGCTGAGGTACACGAGTCGATTATTGGCGAAGTCTGGGTCCAGCGCTACGTCGAGCAGACCGCCCTGCCCTTGTGCGTAGACCGAGGGTACGCCCTCCAAGGCCGCAGACACCGTAGAGTCTCCCGAAAGGCGCAGAACCTTTAGCGAACCCGAGCGCTCACTGAAGAGTAAGTCTCCCGTCGGGAGCAGGGCCATACCCCAGGGGTGGTTAAGGTTTTCGGCGAGCGTGTGGACCTTGACAGGGCCTACGGCTCGGTGAGTTGAAGGAGTCGTTGACCTTGACGTTTTGCGAAAGCGCACAAGAAGCCGTGAGGCAGCACAGCGCGAGGACGGGTAGGGAGCGGAGCATAAGTGGGGGAAGTGTGCTTAGGCTAACCTCGTGGTGGGGGCTGAGGTTCTACGAAGTATTTCGACGAGCCATTCGAACGGCACTCACGGCGAGCCGTGTTTGCCTGGCTCTGCCAGGTCCACAGCCGTTGGACGTGCCCGCACCTGGCAGAGCCAGGCAAACACGGCGCGTCCACCGGCTCGTGATGCCGCTAGACGAACGGCTTTGCGCACTCATTCCAACCTCACTTCTTCAAGAAATTCCAGTCCCGACTCAAATTTACGCCCGCACTCAACACTAAGTCGAAGCGCCGATCAGACGGATCATCGCCACCGAAGACCTCATTCTCGGCGCCGATGGTGCGGCCCTGGAGGCGGAAGTAGGCATTGTCCGAAGGCATGAACTGGAAGCTCAAGCCGAAGTCGTTGACGTTGCCCGTGGCAAGTTCCCCGCCAGTAGAAAAGCCGTAGGCGTCCCCGCTCGTGAAGGAGCCGCGGGCAGCGACGGCAAACTTGTCAGACACGAAGTAGCGCACCGTGCCCATACCGTTGACGCCGGTCAGGGCCTCGTCGCTGAGCTCCCCGAAGGAGTTGGTCTCCGTGAAGTAGCTGCCGTTGAGGATCAACTCGAGCTTCTCGGAGGGGGCGGCTAGGAAGTTGACGTTGTTGTAGAGCCGCACGGGCGCGTCGACGCCGTCGGGCAGGGCGCCATCGGTTTCGCGGCCGAAGGTCCCGGTGTAGCTCAGGGTATAGTCGTCGGCGAAGGTGTAGCGCACTACGGCCCCGATGGTCTTCGCGCCGTTGTTCTCGTCGTAGCCGGTGTAGCGGTTCATGACCCAGAGCTCCAGGGCCAGGTTGTCGGTACCCTCCCAGGCGAGCTTCGCGCCGGAGTGGAAGTAGGGCTCCTGGAAGGTCGACACCGCGACGCTCGAGAAGACGTTGTCCTTCGGCAAGCGCCGACTCCACCCCGACGTAGGTCGAGAAGAAGCCCGCGTCGAGCCAGAGTCCCGGCGTGAGTTCGTAGCCGACGTTGGCGTTCTTGATGTAGTTGCCCGCCCCCCAGGCCGTCTCTTGCACCTCGCCAAAAAAGAGTTCGGCGTTGCCACGGAGTCGACCGCCCGAGTAAGAGGCCGCCAGCGCCGGCTGCGTTGAGTCCAAAGGTGTTGGCCCGCGAGGACATCGTGAAGTACTCGACGAGTTGGCCGGGGGCGTACGTCACCGCTGAACGCCGCGTAGTAGGCATCCGCGTACCCGGTCACGGACAGCGTACCGACCGTGTCGACGCTTTCTTGCGCCAGGAGCGCACTTGAGGTAAGGAGGGTGGCACCGAGGGCGAGTGCGCCGGTGCGAAGGAGTGTAGAAACCTGCTGCATACAATGTTGTTTGTGGCAGGTTAGGGCTGTGGCAAAGGTGGCCAGCCGAGGAGGTTTTCGGGCAAGCTCGTAGCTATACCATACGTGTTTGTTCGGCTGGGCACGACTTCTGAAAAGCATTGCTCGCTCAACAGCCTTTAACGTAGGCAAATCGAATATCCCCGGCGTGGTTAGGCAAAATTTTATACGGTTACGAGATTTCGCAATCTCGATCCGCAGGTAGAATTCGGGGCCTGTGCAGCGATATCGCGCTGCGGACCTACAACTGAGGCAGGACTCTCGACAGTTCGGTAGGTTTTGGCGAAAGCCCACCCCCGGCCCGTCTCATTTTTGGTGGCACAACGCTACCCACCATGTCTACGCTCTCCCACACGCTCGCTTTCATCCTTACGTTCGCCACACTCTACCTCCAGGCACAGGTCACTCTCTCGGGGACGGCCATCGACGCTCAGGGGCTGCCGCTCGTAGGCGTCAACGTTTACCTGCCGAGCACGTACGAGGGCGCGACGACGGATTCACTGGGGCGCTTCTCTTTTACGGCTTCCGCCAAAACCCCCTTCGCCGTCTACACGCAGTACGTCGGCTACCGCGACGATAGCCTCGTGGTCCGTGGCGATGCCGCGCAGACGGTACTGCGCCTCAAGCTCAAGGAGACGGCCGCCGCGCTGAGCGAGATCGTCGTCACCGCCGGGGCTTTCGTGGCGAGTGACACCCGCAAGACGGCGGTGCTGTCGAGCGTCGACGTGGCCACCACCGGTGCCCAGGCCGACCTCGCCGAGGCGCTCTCAACGCTGCCTGGATCAACGCCGGCTGGTGAGTCAGGCCAACTGCTGGTCCGCGGTGGCACGGCCGCCGAGACCCAGGCCTACATCAACGGGCTGCGCGTACCGAAGCTCTACTCCGCCAACCTACCCGACGTGCCGAGTCGCACGCGCTTCAGCCCCTTCGCGTTTCGGGGGATCACGTTTGCGACCGGGGGCTTCTCGGCGGCGTACGGGGATGCGCTGTCGGGAGCGCTCATCCTCCAAACGCAGGACTTGCCCGATCGCGACCTCACTTCGGTGAGCCTGATGACCCTCGGCGGCTCTATTGGTCGGACGCAGAAGATCGGCAACGATCAGGCCTTCGCCGTCGACCTCGGCGGGACGCACCTCGGGCTGTACGCGCAGCTGAATGAGGAGTCGCGCCGAGTGCTCGAGACGCCGCCGCAGGGGCTCAACGGCAGCTTCGGCTACTGGTGGAACGGTGAGGGCGGTCGGAATCTGCGGGTCTACAGCCAGGGCGGCACGCAGCGTTTCGCGGGCAACAACGCGGTGGAGGCCCCCTTCTACGGCGTCACGCGGCGCAGCCTCGAGAACCTCAATACCTACACGCAGGCCGTCTACCAGCAGCCGACCGAGAGCGGCGCGGGCATGTGGGAGATGGGCGCCGCGGTCGCCACGAACCACGACCGATTTACGCGGCGACGAGCAGGCCACCGAGCTCGACCAAACCGACCTCCAGGCCCGCGTCACCTACGCCGATCAGTTCCGGGAGGTGGCGCTGTGGCGCGCCGGGGCCGAGCTGCAGGGCCGCCGCGAGGCCGTCGGTCGCAACATCCCCGAGATGACGCGCGTCGCCGAGTTGGACCGCGTGTACGGGGCAGGTTTTGCGGAAGCGGACTGGTACTTGGCCAGCAAGTGGGTGCTGCGCACGGGCCTCCGCGTCGACGGCTACGACGGCGCGCACACGAGCGTCTCGCCGCGCGGGCAGCTCTCCTACCTCTTCTCGGCCAGCCACCAGATCGCGCGTCTCGGCCGGCCAGTACCGCCAGCGCCAGACCGACGACGCCGTCTTCGCGCGCGACCTCGGCCTAGAGCCGGCCTCGCTCGATCACCTCGGCCTTACCTACTCGCGCACCTGGGACGGTCGGGTGTTGCGCGCGGAGGCTTACGCCAAAACCTACCACGACTTGCTCACGACCCGCGGCGGCGTTTTCCGCACCGGACGGCAATGGTTACGCCCGCGGCTTGGACCTGTTCTTCCGCGACCGCGAAACGATCAAGGATGCGGACTTCTGGATGAGCTACAGCTTCAACGACACCGAGCGCGAGCGCGGGACATTGGCGGAGGCCGCACCCGTGCCCTTCGCGAGTCGCCACAACCTGGCCGTCGTCGCGAAGCGCTACTTCCCGAAGCCCGGGCATCGGCGTAAGCGCCACTTTCCGCTGGCACGCCGGGAGGCCGTACGACGACCCGAACTCGAGTGTGCGCTTCGGCGGCGTCACGCCGGACTTCAACGACCTGAGCGTCAATTTGACTTACCTGACCAATGTGAAAGGTCACTTCACGGTGGTCTTCGTGAGCCTGACGAATGTGGCCGGGCGCGCAGCAGGTCAATCAGTACCGGTACGCGCTGGCGCCGGATGCGGTGAGTGGGCGGTATGATCGGATCAAGGTGAATCCGCTGTTTCCGAGGTTTCCTTTCGCGGGGATGTTCGTTAGTATTGGGGACAAGGGGAGAGTGGGGACGGTGGATGATATTTGATCGGGAGGCGCGCGGCTTCCGGGCTCCGCCCGGGCGCGCCTCGCCCCAGCGCAGCAGGCAGCTGAGTCCTTACCCATTCGATTAATCGACCACCTAAGATACCAGACTCCTCGACGACCGTCCGTCGGCGCTCACGATCACGCGCTACCTTTAACCCAAACCCCGCCCCCGTTCATGTCCATCCTCGACAAGCCCCTCACCAACGCCCAGCTCGAGCTGCTGAAGATGTTCAGTAGTGACCTCAGTGAGGCGGATCTAGCGGCGCTGCGGCGAACGCTCGCCAATTTCTTTGCCGATCGCGCGAGTGACGAGATGGATAGGCTGTGGGAGGAGCGGGGGTGGACGGACGCGACGATGGCGGGGTGGCTTGGAGGTGGGGTGGCTTAGCTCCACGAAGGCCGGTCGCAGCGGGCGGCTGGCGGTGTGTCACCGCCCCCGCGGCGGGCGGGCTGCGGGGAGCGGCAGCAAGAGAATGGACGGTGAAGCTAGCTGTGGGACTACGGTACAGGCCGTGTTTCGCTAGACCGAGCGTTGCATTTTGATGTACGGGATGGGTGGGTTTATCTACCGGGGGCTCGGCTGGCGCTTTGTAACCCCCCCGGCCCCCAGGACTTACGCATTACTCTTCGGACTCTTAATCAGCAAGTTACACATCTCCGCCCGCCATCTGAACCCTTGCCCCTACCCAGACTTCGGTATTCTACTCACGTTTGCGACCATTCTCACCCCTCCACGCCGGGCTTACCCATAGGTTCCCCCACACCGCCGACCTATGCCCCGACCGACCCTCGACCCCGAAGACAAGAATACGATTACCGCCTTGATCCCCGATATTATCGCCTTCGTCACCGACGAAATGGATCCGCGCAGCGACCACCTCAAGCGCCACTCATTAATCTCTGTTCTCTTCGTCTGTATCTGCGCCCAACTCGCCGGTATTCGCTCGATCCTCGGGGCCGGCGACTTCGCCGAGGCATCGTGGCCGTGGGTCCGGGCCTGCCTCGGGGACCGCGCCCACGCCGAGCCACTTTCCCACGATACCATCGGCCGCGTCGTCGCCGCCGTCGAGGGCTCGTACCTCAAGGCCTTGCTCACCGACTGCTTCGGCGGCGCCAAGGGCCGCGCCGCCATGGAGCACATCGCCGTCGACGGCAAGGTCATCCGAGGGTCGGTCCTGCGGCGTCTGCTCAATGTCGCCAAGCGCGACGGCGGGCGCCAGGCCGCGATGAGCGTCAACGCCTTCGCCGTCGAGCGTGGGGTCGTCCTGTCGTGCGGGACCTCGACGGAGCCCGGCGCGGAGCACGCCTGCGTCACGGAGTGCCTCGGGGCCATCGACCTGGCGGGCGCCCTCGTGAGCATGGATGTCGGCAACTCGTACGCGAAGTTCGCCCGCCTCATCATCGCCGAGGAGGGCGAGTACCTCATGTGCGTCAAGGGCAACAACGGCCTGAGCCAAGAGGCTCTCGCTCAGGGGTTTACCGGCGCTCCGGACGCAGGAGGCCACCTGTCCGCAAGCGAGGCCTTCGCCGACCGCGACGCCGACGCCGCACCGGGGAACCGCCGCGGGGACGAGCGCCTCGTGCGCGTCATTGACCTCGGCGAGACCCCGACCGACGAGACCCCGACCGACGAGACCCCGACCGACGAGACCCCGACCGACGAGACCCCGACCGACGAGACCCCGACCGACGAGACCCCGACCGACGAGACCCCGACCGACGAGACGACGTGGCTCCAGACGCTGCGCCGGGCGTGGCCCGAGGCCCGGACCGCGATCGAGGTCAAGCGCCGCCGGGTCCCGCGCCCCGGGGACAAACGCAACAAGGACCGCAAGTCCGGCGGGACCCCGGGGGCCGACGGCTTCGTCACGGTGTACTACGTGTCGTCGGCGCGGCTGAGTGCCGCCGAGGCGGCCGGCTACATCCGGCGCCATTGGCACGTCGAGAACCGGCTCCACTGGGTCCTCGATGTCAACTACGGCGAGGACGCCTCCCAGGTGCGCCAGAAGAACCTCGTGGAGAATTTAGTGCTCCTGCGGCGCTTCAGTTATAACCTCATGGCAAGGCTCACCGGACGGCGGTCATTCATCGCCCAGCAGCGCAAGTTTGCCGTTAGTGAAAACTACCGAAATAATATCCTCGGCATTGAGTAATGCGTAAGTCCTGCCCCCGGCCCCCCTTATTCCGAGGATTTTGCTCGAGCCCGCTTCGCGTGCTCTGCAAAATCCTCGGAACGAGGGGGGAGGCGAACGCCCGCGTCCACCGTTGCACGCAGGGCTAACACTATTGCCGACGGCTGTGGTGTCGGCACCAGGAACGCTGTATTGCCCTGATTACAAATAACTTGCGCGTCAACCGCAAGGCGCTAGACCGCAAGGCGCCACTTCTCAAAACGAGAAAAGGGTTTCGCCTTGCGGCAAAACCCTTTCTGATGTCTATGTAGCGAGGGGGGGGCTCGAACCCCCGACCTTGCGATTATGAGTCGCACGCTCTAACCAGCTGAGCTACCTCGCCGCGTGAGCTTTGTGGGGCTACGGGGGGGGGCGAAGATAGGGTGGGGTTGGGGAATTGTGGGTGGGAGATTTTGGGGCGTCTCGGCGGGCGCGGCGGCGCGTTCGGTGAACTATAGCTCGTGGGCCGTGGTGCTCGCCGAGGCGGCATCCAGATGAAGCCTCAGAATATAGCTGTTCGCAACCGGTGCCGATGGCGCACGAGTTGGAGCTCGTCGAACGCGCCCGCACTTGAACCAGTCCTCCGCCCGTACCGTAAACTTGGCGCCTGCGCATCCTCGCTTATCTAGGCCCGCCCGCCCATGCACCCCATCGACAACATCAATGTCCGCTTCGGGGACGATCTCGCCGCCACGCTCAAGGCGGGCAGCAAACTTCAAATCGCAGCCGCGAGCTTCTCCATGTACGCCTACGAGGCTTTGCGGGAATCGCTCACCGATATTGATGAGCTGCAGTTCGTGTTCAACTCGCCGACCTTCGTAGACGGGCCTAAGTCGGGCCAGACGCGGAAGGAGCGCAGGGAGTTCTTCATCCCGAAGGCGCAGCGGGAGTCGACCCTGCACGGGAGCGCCTTCGAGATAAAACTCAAGAACGAGCTTACGCAAAAGGCGATCGCCCGCGAGTGTGCCGATTGGATTAGGAGGAAGGCTACCTTCCGGTCGGTTCGCACGGAGGCGCATTTCTCGCCGGTGGTAGGTGTGCGGGACGGCGGGACGCCCGTGGCCGCCTACATGAACGTGCCGAGCTTTACCACTGCCGAACTAGGCGTAAGCAGGGGCGATGCCATCAGTTACAACATCTTCAAGACTACCGACGCGCCCGTCGCCGGGGCCATGCTCCAGGCTTTCGAGCAGCTCTGGCACGACGGCGCCCGCCTTACCGACGTCACCGAGGCCCTGTGCGCCTCGATTGAGACCGTCTACCAGGAGAACAGCCCCGAGCGCATTTATTATTTCACGCTCTACAACCTGTTCCGGGAGTTCCTCGAGGATATCACCGACGATGTCCTTCCCAATGAGCGACTCGGCTACCGAGAGTCGCTCGTGTGGCAGAAGCTTTTCAACTTCCAGACCGACGCCGCCACCGGGATCATCAATAAGCTGGAGACTTACAACGGCTGCATCCTCGCCGACAGCGTCGGACTCGGCAAGACGTTTACTGCTCTGGCCGTCATCAAGTACTACGAGATGCGCAATCGCGCAGTGCTCGTGCTGTGCCCGAAGAAGCTTTCGGAGAACTGGCTCAATTACAACTCCAACCTCACGACCAACATCTTCGCGAAGGATCGATTCAATTACGACGTGCTGTCGCACACCGATCTGTCGCGTACCCGCGGCGAGGCCAATGGCATGCGGATAGACCGGATCAACTGGGGCAACTACGACCTCGTCGTGATCGACGAATCGCACAACTTCCGCAACGCCAAGAGTTACGGGGATAATGATTCGCGCTACGAACTCCTGATGAAAAAGGTGATCCAGGCGGGCGCCAAAACGAAGGTCCTGATGCTGTCGGCCACGCCGGTCAACAATCGGTTTGGGGATCTAAAAAATCAACTCGCCCTCGCCTACGAAGGGGAGTCCGAACAGCTGTCGGCCAAGCTCCGTACCGACAGCAGCATCGACGACATCTTCCGGCAGGCGCAGACGGCCTTCAACCGATGGGTCGGGCTGCCGAGCGAGGAGCGGACCACGGAAGTTCTGCTCGATGCGCTCGACTTCGATTTCTTCGAACTGCTTGACAGCGTCACGATCGCCCGCTCGCGCAAGCACATCGAACGCTACTACGACACCTCCGCGGTGGGTAATTTTCCCGTAAGGGAGAAACCGATCTCCGTGCGCAGTCCCCTTACCGCCCGCGACGACGTGTACGACTTCAACGAGATCTACGAGCGGCTTACCCTACTCACGCTCGCTATCTACAACCCGATCGCCTACGTGCTGCCTTCGCGCCTGGAGAAGTACCAAGACCTTTACGATTCCGAGGTTGGCGAGGGCCGCAGCATGATGGCGCAGCGCACGCGCGAGTCCGGCGTCAAGGCCTTGATGACCACCAACTTGCTGAAGCGCCTCGAGAGTTCCGTACACGCCTTCCGCATTACGCTCGGTAAGCTTTCGCAAAAACTCGACGCGACGCTGTTCAAGATCGATGCCTTCGAGCGCTCGGGCGGGGCCGGGACCCTCGACTGGAACACCGACGAGGTGGACGCCGAGGAGGTCCGCGACACGCTCGACATGGACGAGATGCAGGTGGGCGGTCGCTACAAGTTCGACCTCGCCGACATGGATGTGCGGGGTTGGCGCGAGCACCTGGCCGCCGACCGGCACATCGTGCACACGCTCACCGAGGCAATGGAAAAGGTAACCTCTGCCGAAGACGCCAAACTGCAAGACCTGCTGCAACGTGTTTTGGCGAAAGCCGCCCAACCCCTCAACGGCACGAACAAAAAAGTACTCGTCTTCACGGCCTTCGCCGATACTGCCAACTACCTCTACGACAACTTATCCTCGGCAGCACTCGCGCGGGGCGGCATGCACACCGGGATCGTCACGGGTAGCGACCGACCGCGCAGTACGCTGGCCAAATCTTACGACTTCCAATCCATCCTCACGCTGTTTTCCCCGCGCTCGAAGGAGAAGGCCCTCACGATGCCGAATGAAGCGGCGGAAATCGAGTTCCTCGTGGCTACCGATTGTATTTCCGAGGGCCAAAACCTCCAGGACTGCGATTACCTCATCAACTACGACATCCACTGGAACCCCGTGCGCATCATTCAGCGCTTCGGGCGCGTGGATCGGATCGGCTCCCAGAATGCCACCATCCAACTCGTCAACTACTGGCCCGACATCTCGCTCGACGAGTACATCAACCTCAAGGAGCGCGTCGAAAACCGCATGGTGATCGCCGACGTAACCGCCACCGGCGACGACAACGTGCTCACCAACAAAAACTCCAACGCGAGCTACCGCCGCGAGCAACTCTCGAAACTCCAGGACGAAGTCATCGAACTCGAGGACGCCAAGGCCGGCATCGCCATCACGGACCTCGGCCTCAACGACTTCCGCATGGACCTCGTCGCCTACGTCCGCGAACACGACGATGTGGGGGTTTTGCCGAAAGGCCTACACGCCGTCGTGCCCGCCGACCCAGCGCGCGGCCTGCCGGAGGGCGTCGTGTTCGTGCTGCGCAACCTGCACGACAATCCCGAACTCGCCAAGCACAACCGCCTGCACCCGCACTACCTCGTCTACCTCGACCCGGCCGGCGAGGTGATCGTCGATCACACGGAGCCGAAGAAACTGCTCGACCTGTTGCGGGCGAACTGTCGCGGGCGGGCGGTGCCGGTGGCCAAGGTCTGCCGAACCTTTAATGCGCGCACCCGCGACGGAGCCGACATGAAAGTTTACTCCGCGCTGCTCTCGCGGGCCATCGCCGTGATGGTGGCGCGCAAGCAGGAGAAGGACGTGGACTCCATCTTCTCGACGGCCCCGAGCACGGCCTTCACGGGCGGCTTCGCGGAGCTGGGCGACTTCGAACTCACGGCCTTCATCATCGTAGAGCCGCGGCGATGAAGGAGGGTCTGTACCAATTTCCGGCGGCCACTGCCTTCGCCAACGGGGGCGCGCGCATCGCGAAGGCGGCGCTGTTCGTGAAGAAAAAGCCGGCGGCGGCCGTCCGTGACGCTTTCGCAAAACACGTCGAGCGGCTCCTGGTGACGCACGAACTCAACGCCGTGACCACCCCACTGGCCGCCAGTATAGAGGTCCCGAAGGTGATCGTGATGCAGCTCGAGCTGCGCGAGGCCAAGTGTCCGGAGGCCCTGCTTGCCTATATCGATGCCGCCCAGCCCCTGCCGACGATCTTCGAGCTGCGCCACGGTGATCAGGCCCAGCAAGTAGCGACCTACAAGCGCCCTTCGCGGTCGAAGCCGGGAGAAACGGTGACGCACGGTTACTTCTCTTCCCCGTGGGCACCGGTGGTCGGCTTGCGCCAAAACTTACCCCGCGCGCTGGACTTGGCGCAGTTGTACCATCGGCTGGTCGGGGGCCTGCTGCCCGTGGCGGAGCGCGCTGGTGAAGGCATCGAGGCCTGGGTGCAGCGCGCGGAACAGTACGTCAAGCTGGAGCGCGAGTTGGCGCGACTGCAGGCGCGGCACAAGCGGGAGTTGCAGTTCAACCTGAAGCTGGAGCTGCGAGCGGAGCTGGCGCGGGTAGCGGGAGAGCTGGCGGGGCTGGGGTGATGTGAGGTGGCCTATACGAGCAAGAAAGATGGGCTCGACTCGGTCGCAGAGTTAAGGAAGGAGAGCTAGGCTAGGCGAGAAGAGAGTAGTTGTCCACAATTTTCCACAGGCATTGAAAACAACCTGCAAACAAACTAATTTGGCTTAAAGCACTGAATAACAGTCTATTGTGCCGGAACAGGTTCGAGCTTTGCCCACTTTTTGCAAGCAACCTGCAAACAAATTTATTTGAGTCCTTACCCCCGTCACGCCCAGTAGGGAGAGTACTTCCGAGCTCGGTAGCCCACCGTGGGGTCGTACAGCTTGATTTTGTCGGCGGCGAGAGCCTCGTTTATGACGCGAGAGACCACTGCGCCATCTGAGTCCGGCAACTGAAATCTCGCTCGCAGACTAGAATTTGTAAGGTACTCATGCTGTACGTGCTTCAGGCACGCATGCATGTAACACGCCCGAACGCGCTCTTCTACGCTCATGTCGGAAAGTGCCTTCGGGGCGAAGAGCGTCGCGAGGGTCGAGCCAGAGGTAACCTCAAAGTTTGGAGACGGCAGCTGGTGCACTTCCGTAGCGGTGACTACCTTATCAACGCCCGATCCGCGCTCCTCACAGATGCCGATCTCGCGCATATGTCGTGCCAACATCTCATTGCGTGACCTGGCGGGGGCATCGATAAAACGATCCGTCTCAATGAGAGGGAGCCCTGGGTTGGTAAATTCGATCCGCTCGTCAAAAACTTCCAAGAGTGGCCCAGTACCACGGATGGTAAAGTCCTGATGGATCAGCGTATTGGCTAACAATTCGCGTATGGCGATGTCGGGATATAGATTCTCGTCCTTCCGTAGCGCCCGTCCGATGGACTCCCTGGGGAGCAGCCCGTGAACGTAATCCACGATTCTCGTAAAGGCAATCGCATACCCGAGACGTCCGACCTGCTCGCTTTGCGTAGCCGTCCGATTGGACCCAACGTACCGGATCACCCGCAACGCTTTGCGACTCAGATCTGGGAAAGCACTGAGATCTCGAGCGTACAGGAGCGCCCCAAACTTGAGAATGTCCCAGCCGCCGGCCTCACTCCTCTGAATGACGCCGTATTTGCGAAGCATATCTAGCTTGCCGTCTCTGGTAGTGGGTAGCGGGATTCGGTGAAGGGAGGCAAAAGCCTCCTCGTGAAGTAACTTGAGGACATCCGTTCCTGTTTCCCGTTCGCAGGCTACGAGATTCTCAAACGATACGCTCTGAAAAGACTGCCAAAGTTTGCTCTCCAGTTGCGGATGTTCGCTCAGCTCAGGAGTAGCCTGTCCCACTCTTACGTAAGCGACCTTCTTAAATCGAACTGGATTCTCTACTGCTCGTCGAACACGCATGATGACAACTCGCAAACCTTCAAGGTCACACTCACCAATTTCGACCAATGCATGTTTGCCAGTCATAATCTCTAGCCACATTAAAAAATCTTGATTTTCAATTCGCTTCTCCAAGGGGTTGACCTTTGTCCCTACCACCTCGCGGGTTTTATCATCGACGCCCCAGAGCAAATATCCATACTGCTTTTCGTAGATAGCGGCACTATTGGCTAGGGCAGAGACATACTTACCTATGATCTCAGCATTGTCATTGTCCCGCTTGAATTCGGTCCACTGGTTCTCCTTGGGCTCGTGGAGCAGGAACTTCACCAGTCGAAGGACATCGCTTTGCACAGTCAGACTCACCATGGGACAAAGCTAAGCTGAGCTTAAGCCTCCATGCCGGTTCTACCAAATCGTCCTGCACCGCAACCAGATCCCTGTCCACACCCTACTTTCCCCCCCGCTATGCCCCACACCAAACTCTCCCTCCAAACCCCCGACACCGTCACCGCCAACGTCGAGCGCATCCGCACGCTCTTCCCCAACTGCGTCACCGAAACCCACGACGCCCACGGCCAACTCACCTACGCCGTCGACTTCGACCAACTGCGCCAGGAACTCTCCGGCCAGATCGTTGAGGGGCCCAAGGAGCGCTACCAACTCACCTGGCCCGGCAAGCGCCAGGCCATCCTCACCGCCAACGCCCCCATCCGCAAAACCCTCCGCCCGGCCCGCGCCGAGAGCGTCGACTTCGACACGACCCAAAACCTCTTCATCGAGGGCGACAACCTCGACGCCCTCAAACTCCTGCAGGAGACCTACCTCGGCAAGGTGAAGATGATCTACATCGACCCGCCGTACAACACCGGTAAAGACTTCGTCTACAAGGACAATTTCGCGCAGAGCACCCAGGAGTATCTCGAGCAGAGCGGGCAGAAGGACGACGAGGGCAATCGGATGGAAGTCAATTCTGACAGCAATGGGCGCTATCACTCGGATTGGATTAGCTTCCTATATCCTAGAATTAAAATTAGTAGAAACTTGCTATCGGAAGACGGCATAATTGCCATTTCAATTGACGATAATGAAGTAGATAATCTTAAGCAAGTTTGTTCCGAACTTTTTGGGGCGTCAAATTTCGTCGCAAACATCGTTTGGCAGAAAAAATATGGCCCGGCTAATGATTCATCTGGTGTATCTGAAACACATGAACATGTTATGCTCTTCGCGAAAAATGCAAATGTTTGGCTGCCAGCACTCCTTCCCAGAGATGAGAAGCAGTTAGCGGCTTATAAAAACCCAGATAATGATCCTCGTGGAGTTTGGCGAGCTAGCGACCTTTCCGTGCGCACAAAGTCCGATAACTGCATGTTTCCAATTGCCGGTCCTGATGGCCAAATTCATTACCCGCCTAACTCAACTTCTTGGAGGATAAACGAGGTGAAGTTCAATGAGATGCTAGCCGACAACCGAATCACATTTGGGACCTCAAATACCGGTCGGCCAATGCAGAAGAAATTTTTGACTGAAGTAAAGGGCGGGATAACTCCACAGACGTGGTGGCCGAGAGCTTTTGCGGAAGACACTAAGATCGCAAGGTATCAAATGAAAGACTTAATTCCAGAAAATGTATTTGATACACCAAAACCGACTGGCTTAATCAAGCGATTAATCGGACTTCATAAGGGTCCTGATATAGTATTAGACTTCTTCGCCGGCTCCGGCACCACCGGCCACGCGGTCATGAAGCTCAACGCCGAAGACGGCGGCACGCGCAAGTACATCTGCGTACAGCTGCCCGAGGTGACCGACGAAAAGTCGGAGGCCCGCAAGGCCGGCTACCCCACCATCGCCGAGATCACCAAGGAGCGCTTGCGTCGCGCGGGCCGCAAGATCAAGGAAGAGCACCCCGACTGGCAGGGCGATACGGGCTTTCGCGTGCTCAAGATCGACAGCACCTGCATGAAGGACGTGTACTACGCCCCGGCCGAGACGCGGCAATCCGAGCTCGAGCTGTTCGTCGACAACATCAAGGCCGACCGCAGTGCCGAAGACCTGCTGTTTCAGGTGATGATCGACCTCGGGGTGCCGCTCGACTTGGCGATTGCCGTCGAGCCGGTGGAGGGTGTCGAGGTCTACAGCGTGGCGGGCGGTGCGCTCGTGGCGTGTTTTGCCGAAAGGCTAACGGAAAGCGTGGTGAAGGCCATCGCCCAGCGTCGGCCAGATCGGATGGTATTTAGAGACAGTGCTTTCGGGAGGGACAGCGAGAAGATCAATGCCGAGCAAATCAGGAAGCATTATGCGCCGGAGAGTGTGTTGCGGGTGGTGTAGGTAATTGAAGCCGTTCTCCGCCGCCACGCCCACCCCTCGCTGCCCCACTAACTCCCCAAAGGGGAGGACCGCGAGGGGTGGACGCGGCGGCGGAGAACTTGTCGAGTAAATTGGAGCGATGCAGCAAGCGGAAGAAATGGACGAGGAGCGTCGCCAGTGGTTACATCGCACGGCGCGAACTTGTGGGTACATGATCCGGAGAGGGTATGCTCGTGAGTTGCGGAAAAATCTTACGCCTGCGGAAAGGATGCTTTGGGCGGAGTTCCAGAAGGGTAAGACGGGCGGCCGTGCCTGACGGCGGCAGCACATTGTGGATCGCTACATCGTGGATTTCGTCCACTTGGAGGCGCGACTGGCCGTGGAGCTAGATGGAGGGTATCACTTCACGCCCGAGCAGCAACTTTTGGATAAAGAACGAGACGAGGCGCTAGACGCCTTTGGCTGGACGGTAAAGCGGTATATGAATGAAGAAGTGACTGCTAATGCAGGCGGCGTAGCTTTAGAGCTTCAGACACTAGCCGATCAACTCGTGCTGGCACGACTGCCTAGCGCGACTTAAATCCTAGCCAAAACTCCAAGCCTTTCTCGAGATTTTCGCCGCTCGCCCATGCCGGTCCTCCCCTCCGGGGAGTTAGTGGGGCAGGCATGGGCGAGCGGCGAAAATCGGCCAAGCAACTCCTATAGATCGTTTTGGCGAAAGCCCCCTACTTTCCCCACCCTCGCAGAGCCACTCCGCAGCGGGGCCCCGAACCCCATTCCGTCGTAACGCGCCGCCCCCCATGTCCTTCCACTACAAAATCCAGCCCTTCCAAACCGAGGCCGTCGCCGCGGTGGTCGATGTCTTCGCCGGGCAACCCAACCGCAGTTCGCGCAATCGCGTCGATCCGGGCAAAGGGCGGCTGGACTTCGCCGAACTGGGTTTTCGCAACAGCGAGATCGCCCTCACGGCCACGCAGCTGCTCGACAACCTGCACCAGGTGCAGCGGCGGCAATACACCATCGAAGAGCGCAAGTCGATGCAGCCGGGGCCTGGGACCGACATCAACCTCGACGTCGAGATGGAGACGGGCACGGGCAAGACCTACGTGTACCTAAAGACCATCTTCGAGCTCAATCGCGCCTACGGTTGGAACAAGTTTATTGTGATGGTGCCGAGCGTCGCGATCCGTGAGGGAGTGTACGCCTCGATCGCGTCTATGGCCGAGCACTTTCAGTTTCACTACGGCCAGCGCATCCGGGCCTTCATCTACAACTCTAAGGAGCTCAACCGCATCGACAGTTTTGCCAATGATGGCGGCATCAACCTGATGGTGATCAACACACAGGCTTTTGCTGCCCGTGGTATGGACGCCAGGCGCATTTACGAAGAGCTGGACGACTTCCATACGCGCCGCCCGATCGACGTGATCGCCGGGACGCGCCCCGTGCTCATCCTCGATGAGCCCCAGAAAATGGAAGGCAAGGTGACCAAGGAGAAGCTGCCGGAATTTAAAGCCCTGGCCATCCTGCGCTACTCGGCCACGCACAAGACGGAGTACAACCTTGTGTACCGCCTCGACGCGCTCGATGCCTACAACCGCAAGCTCGTCAAGAAGATCGCCCCCGTCGGCGTCACGGCGCGCAGCCTGTCCGACTCCAAGGCCTACCTCTACCTCGAGCGCATCGACGTGAGCACGGCCGCGCCCGTGGCCCGCATCGAACTCGAGGTCAAGCGCGTCGACGGCAGCAAGGACCGCAAGACGTTCAAGATCGAGGCCAAGCGTGACTTGTTCGTAAAGTCCAACGAGCTGGAAGCCTACCGCGGCTATGTGGTCGCCGATATCCGCCCGGTGGAGGGCACGGTGCACTTCACCAACGGCGTGGTGCTGCAGCAGGGCGAGACCGTCGGCGACATGACGGAGGCCAACCTGCGGCGCGTCCAGATTCGCGAGACCATCAACGCCCACTTCGAACGCGAGGAGCAGCTGCACAGTCGGGGCATCAAGGTGCTGTCGCTGTTCTTCATCGACACGGTGGCCAAGTATCGCGACTACGAGCGCGAGGATACGCGTGGGGAGTACGCGCGCGTGTTCGAGGAGGAGTATGCCGGGCGCCTTTCGGCAAAACTCGAGGAGCTGCCTTCGGATTCGCCTTACCGTAGGTATTTGATGCGGGACAGTGCCGAGCAAGTGCACGAGGGCTACTTCTCGGTCGACAAGAAGAGCAATCGCCTCAAAGATCCGAAGGTGAAGTCGAGTGGCACGAAGGGTAACAAAACCTACTACAGCGACGACGTCGACGCCTACGATCTGATCCTCAAGGACAAGGAGCGGCTATTGAGTCTCGACGAGCCCCGACGCTTCATCTTCTCGCACTCGGCGCTGCGCGAGGGTTGGGACAACCCGAACGTGTTCGTGATGTGCTTCCTGAAGCACGCCGCGATGAACGACTCCCGCCGCCAGGAACTCGGCCGCGGCCTGCGGATTGCGGTACGTTCGACGGGCGAGGGCGGCTACGTGCGTATGGATGATCCGGCCGAGGTCCACGACATCAACGTGCTCACCGTCGTGACTACCGAGGAGTACTCGAAGTACGTCAAGGCGCTTCAGGAGGAGTACCGCGAGGCGGTCGCGGGGAGGCCGCGCAAGGCCGACCGGGCGTTCTTCGTCGGCAAGGTCCTCACCGACGGCGCACAAACCCGCCAGGTGGATGAGGTGACGGCCAACGTGATCGCGCGCTACCTCATCAAGAACGACTACACCGACGAAAAAGACCAGGTAACGGCGGCATACTACGCCGCGCGCGACGCCGAGCAGCTGGCGCCACTGCCGGAAGATCTACTGCCCTTTGCCGCTTCGGTACACGCGATCATCGAGAGTACCTACACCGACGCCGCGCTGCCGGCCTTTGAGAAGCCACGGGATACGACCGTGCATCCGAACGCCAACCTCGGTCGCCGGGAGTTCCAAGATTTGTGGTCGCGCATCAACCAGCAACAGGTCTACCAGGTCGACTTCGACAGTGCGGAGTTGGTGACGAAGGCCATCCAGGCGCTCGACCGCGAGTTGAAGTTACAGGAGGTGCAGATCCGGGTGGAGCGCGGGGCGCAAGTAGACAGCATGGACGAGACGACGCTGGGGCAGCAGGGCATGTTTACGAGTGTCCGCGACTCCAAGCCGGTCACGCTCGACGCCGCCGAGGCGAGCAGTACGCGCTACGACCTGCTCGGCAAGATCGCCGCCGAGGCCGAGTTGACGCGGGCCACGGTGGCCAAGATTCTCGCGGGCGTCGAGCCGCACACGTTTGACAAGTTCCGCCGCAACCCGGAGGCCTTCATCGCGCAGGCCGCCCGCTTGATCGTCGAGCAGAAGGCCACCCTCGTGGTAGAGCACCTCACCTACGACAAAACCGAGCAGCGCCACGAGGCCGACATCTTCACCGCCGAGCGCATCCCAGTGCAGTATGCCAAGGAGCGCCTCCAGCGCCACGTGTACGATTTCGTCAAGACCGACTCCGATGGCGAGCGCGCTTTCGCAAAACACTTAGACGCCGCCGCGGAGGTGGTGGTCTACGCGAAGCTCCCGGGTCGCTTTAAGATCCCGACGCCGGTGGGCGATTACAATCCCGACTGGGCGATCGTATTCGACGAGGCCCACGTGAAGCACATCTACTTCGTGGCCGAGACGAAGGGTTCGATGTCCTCGATGCAGCTCCGCAGGGTGGAGGAAGTCAAGATTGACTGCGCGCGGAAGTTTTTCGAGCGTTTGGCGGAGCAGGGTGGAGAAAACGGGCGGGTGAAGTACGGGATGGTGAGTACGTTTGGGGAGTTGATGGGGGTGGTGGGGTGAGGAAGAATCAAATGAGAAATCATGGCTATTGATAGGTCGAAACTCAAAGCAACGCCTCTGCTTGTTACGCAGCGCGAAAACTTCAAAGACAAAGTTGGCGAGCTCAAAAAGTATGTGAATGAGATCTCACAATACATTAACCGGCGAATTGATGCCAGGGCTACTCATGCTATAATGATCGAGGATCACAGTAATGAGAAGCTAGACCAGATAGCGCTATCGGACGCTCTATACGAACACGAGAATGTGTTCGTAAAACACTTCTATAATCCCCTTTTGTTAAACGCATATGGATTGTTTGAAAGTGAGATTTCTTGGATGTGTAGCTACTATGCTAAGGTGGCGAAGCCACGGCTATCAATTGATAAGATAGATGAAGATAATTACATTAAGAAGAGCGAATATTTTTTATGGGTAGCAGCAGAAATTGACATTAGAAAAGTTGAAGCTATCTCTGACCGAATTGCAAATTATCAATCTTTGCGGAATTTGATAGCCCATAACGGATCACGAATTAGGAAAAAAACCCCAACTACAATAATCTCCGACCTACCTATGTTTAAATGGCTAATTGAAACTAAGCAGGTAAATGTTGACAAGGACTCTGGGGATATTGTTATATGGGACGACAGATTTATTTACAATTTCATCGATTTAACGCAAGAATATATTTACACTTTATCTACTCTCGTTGAGCAGAAGATAAATACCCTTTAATCTTATGCCCCACCTCCTCCGCGCCGGCCGCAACGCTGCCCAACTCCCCCTCTTCCTCGAGCTCAACATCATCGCCATCGGGTGGGACGCCCTCGGTGACTGTAGTGAAGTTGATTCACTAGATGAGGTCAAGTCCCGCATGCGGGAAGCCTATCCCGACAAGCGCCCGGCGCAAATCCCCGGCGCGGCGGGGCAGGTGTACCGCTTCATCGGACTCGCGGACGAGGAGATGGTCTGTGTTTACGATCCGGAGGCGCGAGAGTACCACATTGGGGAAGTGCAGTCGCCCTATCGCTTCGAGGCCGAGGCTGTGCAGTACAGACACCGCCACGATGTACTTTGGCGCGCCACGGTCTCTCGCGATCGACTTTCCCGTCGGACCCGTAACGCGCTCGGATCTATCTCGACGCTCTCTTCTATCCGAGAGGATGCTTGGGCAGAGGTCACCGCCGTCATGCGAGGCGAGATGCCCACCGAAATACCTGAAGAGTCCGTCATTGCAAGCGCGTCGCTCACCACCGAAGAAGAAACCGCCGAGGAAATCCGGGAAGAGGTTATCGATCGCGCTACAGAGTTCATTAAGGACCGCCTAATTGCCCTCGACTGGCAGGAGATGGAAGAACTCGTCGCTGGGGTCCTACGCGGTATGGGCTACAAGACAATGCTCACCGAAAACGGGAGCGACGGTGGCCGCGACATCGTCGCTTCCCCGGATGGCCTCGGCCTGGAGTCTCCGCGTATCATCGTCGAGGTTAAGCATAGGCGCAACGAGCGCATGGGGACGCCCCAGATCCGCAACTTCATTGGTGGTCTGCGGCCGGGCGACAAAGGTTTGTACGTTTCGACGGGCGGCTTCAGTGGAGATGCGCGCCGAGAGGCAGACCGCGCGAATACGCCCATCACCTTGGTTGATCTAGATCGCCTCGCTGCGCTCTTGACGCAGTACTACGAATCCTGTGATGCGGATACGCGGGCGCTGGTGCCCTTGCGGAAAGTTTGGTGGCCGGTGTGACAGCGGCTCATCGGGGGAGGGCTTTCTGCTTAGTGTAGAAGTCATCTTACACGTCTAGCATTGCTCGATGCATCTCCGGCCGCCGCTTTAGTTTGAAGGTTTCGAGCTACTAACCATCAAGCTTTCAGCTTTTCGATATGCTCAGCTTCCGCTCCTCGCAGTCGACTCAACGAGAATCCTCCGAGTACCTGAGCTTTGTCCCCTACTGAGTCAACGATGTTGTACCGCATCCCATTCGTAATGATCAGCAGCGGTTGTGCTTTAGGGTTTCCGTCTCTGATCTTCTCCAAGTACGTCCGCACTTGCGTCCCGGTATGCCTAAGCCCATTCCCAAAGCGCTTCACCTCGATAATGACGTCGGGGGTCTGCCGTCGATAGCCGACTGGATCGCGGAATAGGCTAATGTCCACCCGACCCAGTTCTAACTTGATTTGCTCTGTACGCCAGCCTATCAGCTTCAGGAAAGGGATTACGCAATGGCAAGTGAGCTCCGCCTCCGCCACATGGTAGTCGGTGTTGATGTAGTGGCGGATGCGCTCCTCAAGTTCGTTCACCTCCGCTGCCTCGCCCGAGAGTACTGAAGCCAACGAGATAGCTTTCTCCGCTTCCGGTACAGATGACTCCGCTGCTCGTCGGAGCCATGTTTGCGCATTCAATACCTCAATGACTGCCGGTTTGTTGAGTCGCGCGAACGCGCGCCTGGTAAAACCATTCAGCTCAAACCCGACATCCTCTTCGTAACCTTCTGCAAGATACCAAGCCACCGTTCGCGTGTGCTGAAGGTCCCATCCGTCCAAATCGTCGAGCGCCAACTCGTGTTGGTACTCGCCCGTGATCTGCCCAACCGCGAGAGCCCGAGACGTGCCCTGCCTTGCCACAATCCAATCCCCTATACGGACCTTCTCCGCGAAGGCTTGTGTTTTACTGGCCTCGACTGGATTATAAGCGTAGTACGTCGCCCGGGTTTTGTCTCCAAACGGCCCGAAGCGTCCAGGGCCGATCGCGGCGATGCCGTAGCGCAGGAAGATCGGGAGTAGGCTCCGGCTCCAGTCTCCGGTGCCGATCTGCCAGACCGCAGCAGTGGCGAACTCGAGCGTGATCCGGGTAGACATAAGTTAGTTTTCAGCCCAAAGCTACATCTCCCACCTATAGCGTACAGGTCTAACAAAATATGTACTCAATATTTGTGCTCCGACTATATCTGTCCTTTCTTTGTATGCGATAAGCCACAACATCAACATTAAAGGACCTAGCTCAGCAAGTCCCGAAAAACAGCCCGGCAAAGCAGCTTGGCAAAGCAACCCGGCAAAGCAAACAGATGGAGCAGCCAAATGAACTAAAAATAAGCAAGCAAAAAGCTTGTTTAAAGCAATATGCCCCCTCATGTTTGCACCATGATCGATTTCTCCCATCGCCAAGCCGGGCGCGACAAAGACCCGCATAGCCTCAGAAACCATGATTTAAGTTCCAACGAACTTGCCGTCGGGTACACCACGTGGAACGCTGGTCTAGTAGTCCGATTCCCCAATGGACGGCCTCGCTCGTTTAAGCAATTTACCAAGCGCTTCGTCATCGTAAAAGTCGGAATACTAAGTGAGCGCTACTTAGGCCTTTCTGAATTGGAAGGTGTGGAAGTCGATGTCGCTGCGGTGCATGAACACCTAAACTTGGAGCGCTCAATGATCTTCCTCGGTAAATGCTTCATTCCGTACAAATTGCTGACGGCAGAGGAGAAGCAATCGCTGCGCTCGATCGAGGATAGTTCCGGCGGTGTACAATCGCATTTATAACCAAGCTAGCTGGCTTAAAGGATCTAAGCTACGTTTTGCGGAAGCGGAACCATAGCCATGTTCGAGCAGACGCGACGTTGCAGACCTCTGTGGTCCTCTGCGTCCTTCTTAACTCCGTAGCGGAGCCCCTTACCGCATTACGTTGTGGTCGTAAAAAACGCCACTGTCACAGCCAGCCATCCCTCACTACAACTCCCGCACCCCAAACGCCTCCCCGTACGGAATCAACTCGCGCCCGCCCTCGTGCCGCACCCAACTCGTCTCCTCGTGCACGTAACCGACCAAGTCTTTCGTGCGCCGAAACCCCAAGCTCTCCCGCACCAACGCCATCACCGCCAACTGCTCTTCCGTAAACAAATCCCTAGCCGCGGCTCGGCTCTGCGCGTCCGCACTGTAAGACTCTACCTGGTACTCCTCCCCCGACTCCACGTCCCGTAGCGTGCGCTCGGGACGCCGCACGGTGACGCCGCCGACTTCCTCATTACTGATGGCGCCGAACAGCTCATGGTATTGCGTAGGTACCGGACCGTTCTGAATCGCTCGGTACTGTAAGCCCAGGATCGCTTGTCCGAAGTAGCGAAAACTCAGCATGTCGGTGTAGTACAGCAGTTTGTTGAGCTTGGTAGAGAACAGAGCATTCATGCCTTCGGAGAGGATGGCTACGGCTCCAGCGACCTTTTCCAAGGACGGCATCGAATAGCCTGTAGCGTAAGAGGCGTACGAGGTGATCCCGAGGTGAGACAAGCCGTCTGGAGACTTAGCCTCCAAGACGACGATACGCCGTCGTGCGGCCTCGTGTTTACTCTTCGGCAGACCTTCAGCGATGGCGAGGTGCTGCGCGAACACGGCCGGATTGTCGACCGAACGGATGAGCTTGCCGTGTGGAACGGTGGGCACCTCGCCACCCTCGTAAAGTCTATATTGATTCACCCCAAACCCGAGTATGTCCGACATCCCCCGCGCGGACATCCCGTACTGCCCGCGGATGCGTTTGATCTCCTCCGGGAAGGGGATGCCGTGTCGCTCGCGGTAGGCACCGTGGACCTGCGCGAGCGTCAGGTCATCCAGTGGCGCTGTCGTGAACTCGGAGGAGGCTACCGGATCGTACCAGTAGGCCTGTTGCACCGCGTAGTCCTCGCCCCGGAAGGCAAGCGTCTCTGGGGCGTACCGGAGTTCTAGGGGCCCTTTCGGGTCGGAGGATTCGGGCGTTGGGTAAGGGCGCATGGCTAGGCATATGGGAAGTCGAGCGAGTGCTCGGCCGGGTGGAAGGACACACATTCGACGTAGCGGTCGTGATCTACGAGCTTGATGTAGATCGTAACGCCACTTAGGCTGTCGCCAAAAACGAGTAGGTCGCCGGTCGAGTCGCGGATGGTGTGGCTGTAGTTGCTCAGTCGTAAGGCAAAAACCACTTGGTCACGGTCGACCGCCCTGATGTCGAGTGCCAACAGCGCCTGGACATTCTTTTGCCGGTTGGCGTATCGGATCGGTCGGGCGAGTAGGCGATGAGTATTGAGGCGGGAGAGGAACGACTCTATTTCATCCTGGTCGGAAGTTTGGGAGTTTTGCAAAAGTATAAATTTTTTGGTAGTTATGCAACTTTAATCGTTGCATAGCAAAGGTAAGCCATGTTTGCACAAGGTCGAGATGTCGGCCACGGACAGGACATGCCTGTGCGTACAGATAGCCTAGTTGGCCGCGAAGACTACCTTCTAGCATCATATGGGCCAGCTTAATCGAGCAACGACGCTATCTCAAGGGCTACTCCAGGCGAGCCTCTGTGGCTCTCTGTGCTCCTCTGTGCCTCTGTGGTGAAAGATCCCCGTCGCG
>CAWIMC010000005.1:0-80221 GCA_963837005.1 Lewinellaceae bacterium | reverse complement strand
GAGGCAGCGGGAGTGGAAGTGGCCGTAGGGGGCGTCTGATGCAATCTGTTGCAGTCTCTCTAATTCCTCCTGCTTTTGCTGCATCAATAAGTCCTTCTTCAATTGCTCCTCTGACAATTGATTTTGACTCTCAAATCCCTCATATAAATCGGTCTCAAATATGCGGCTGCCTGGCGGAATCATACCATCCACGTGAAGTCGAAGGTTGCCAAACGTTTGATTGACCAGTAGCGAAAATATTTCCGACTGCAGGCTCGGATGAAGGTTTGTTTCAAGCTCTTCGATAATCGAAAGATTCATAGGCAGAATGCTGATGCTGTTTGCCTCTTGTGGGTAATACGCAGATTTAGCCAAGGTAAGTGGCGCGCTGTCCTTAAACACCTGATGCCCATCAACATCCGTCGCTAAACGATCTTCGAACTCTTTCGACGTGGAATTGATCTGAGCGACCGTCCAGACAAATATGCTTAGTAGATTCCTAAACCCAGCCCCCATATGGCTTAATGGGACGACCTTTCCTGATTTCGTTCTTACCATCAACCTGGTTAGCACTCCATCTACTGTTTTGTGCAAAAGCATTTTGAACCCAAAATGATCGCCAAATTGATGATGAAAAGCTATATTATAAGGAGACGGCCTATATATCATAGTCCATGGTGTATTCTGCGATTCGTTCATATTTCGCCCAGACTTTATGAAGTACAAAATTCGCTTTGCTTCTATTGTCGGTGGGGATCCAACCCAATAGTCTTCGAATTTATTTGCTAACTTAAACGGCGCTGCCGAGCTAATGTGTTTCGTGAACCCGGCCAGAAGATCGATTAGCGGGCTCAACGCAAGGAAGAACTCTGAATGGGCATAAAGCTGGTCAGCCAGATCAATAACAGGTTCAAAATTATTATCTGTGACTAAGTCCTTGGTGGCGTAGTAGAATGACTTACTCGTTGCCAAATCGTAGCCTTTTAATCCAAAAAGCTTCAGTTCTTCGATTAAGTTTGAACTATTTACAAGATGATCTCTCCAAAAGTTGACGAACTGTATCGGCAAAATTTTGTGATGCCTGCATACATAATTCACTATATCGGAATTATAATATACTTGGCTCTGATCTTCAACAGGGACATTTAACAGGCTAATTCCTTTTAGTAGGTCGTGGTCTAACGGCTTTGAAACTAGATCCCATTTGACATGATCTAGTTTGACAACCGAGTTGCCGTGATATACAGATTCTTTAACCTGTTGTATAACTGAGCTATCTATATACGCAATTTTCAACTCATGTTTAGGAAAACCAATATCAGAAGACGATTTCGTCATGGTACTTGTGTATTCTGCGTTAAACCCAAGCGCCGGATCATAACTCTGTCTCGTATTCAAAGAATAATCAGAGCCTCCAAATACATTCTCTTTAGGGTTGCGCTTATAATTGATAGCTACGATTCCATTATAACCCAAAAAGAAATCAGTAATATGAGCTTTGCCATTTAACATCAATCCCACCTGCAACCCCCGCGGCGCAATCGCCTCTGCAAACTCAAACCACACCTTAAACTCCTCTCCCTGCTCCATACCGCCTCCGGTCCTCCTATCTCCAAACGCCCGCCTCAATATCCCCAACACCCGCCCCACCGTACTCTTCCCAGCCCCATTCGGCCCAATCAAAAACGTCACCGGGGCAAACTCGATCCGCGTCGGCTCCTGGAAGCGGCCGAAGCCCTCGATCGTCATCGCCTTGATGGCCAGCTTCTCCTTCGTCATCGTGCGGTGAGAGGATACGGAAAAGCAGAGAGATGGGGTGAGTTTTGGCGAGAGCCGCAGGGAAGGTCGTGAGATGGCTGCTCGTGGGCCGGGGGCGCACGCGTAACGAAGCAATTAGGGCGGAGGGGCCCGGCTGCTGATTGGTCGAACGCGCCACACACCGCCTTCACCCTAGCCGTCTCCCCTACTGCACCACCAGCCGTGCCGCCTGCGTGCCGGCCGCCGAGGCGACGGTTACCGTGTAACACCCGGCCACGAGGCCCGCGAGGTCCAGGTCGGAGGCGCCCCCACTGGCGTCGATCGTGCACGAGCGCACCCGGCGGCCGGTGGCGTCCATGAGGATGAGCGTGCGCGGCAACTCGGACGGGACCGCGGACACCGTCACCCACCCGGACGCGGGATTGGGCGCCAGCGTGAAGGTGCCCACGTCCGACACCGCGACCCGCGTCACCGCCGCTACCCTGGAGTACGCCACGGACCCGTCCAGGTCACTTACCCGGAGGCGGTAGTAGCTCGTGCCGGCCGGCGGCGTATGGTCTGCGTAGCGGTAGTCCGTCGCGGCGACGGGGGCGCCTTTCGGCAAAACTCGCCCCACGGTCGTCCAAACCTCCCCGCCGCCGGAGCGCTCGATGGCGAAGTAGTCGACATCTCGCTCGGAGGCCGTCGACCAAACGAGTTCGGTGGCATCTGTTTTGGCGAAAGCCGCAAACCGCAGCAGCTCCACCGGAAGCGCCGCACCGAGCACGACCGAGACACGCACAAACTTCTGGTGGTTGACCAACAGGGACTTCGACTCCCGACCGTCGCCGTACCAGTCGCTGCCACCGTTGTCGAGCAGCAAATCCACCGTGGCACCCGAGGTGAGGGGATTGGGCACCTCCACGATGGCCTCGTAGCTCCCCGACGGCGCGGCGGCGGCGAGATCGACCGCGTAGGCAACCGGCGCCGAACCCGCGCTGCCGTCCCAGGCGTACAGCTGGAAGGTCCCGGCGTCGTCGGTCGGGCCAGCCACCACGAGATAGTCATCGCTGGCGTTGCGGGCGATCTCGCGGATGCCGCGACCGTCGAGCGCGAGCGAAATCGGCGTACCGAACGTAGCCGAACCCGCCGCGGCCCCGAGCAGCGTCGTGAAGTTGGTGACCGGCACGAGCAGTGCGTCGCCCCCGGCCGCACGCCCCACCAACGGCGCCCGAAACGCGAGGTAGGCCGTCGTCGACGACCCCGGTGCGAGTGCCAGCCCTTCGATGTTGAAGCCGCCCGGACTCTCCGGCGCGACACCCGTCGCCACCGCTGCCGCGAAACCGTAAAAATTGGCGCCCCGCCCGTGGCCGTTGCTCTGGTCCCAGGCCACGAGGTCGTCGCGCAGGAAGGCATACGAACCCGCCACCGTAAGCGTCGTCGCGGCGCCCGTGCCGCTGAGGTCGGTGGCGAACAGGCGCCGGCGGTTCGGGCGCTGGGCTCCGGAGGCACTGTTGGAGTGCGACCCAACCCACCACACGCGATTGCCGACCCGCATCGAGCCCTCGATGTCGACCTCCCGCGCGACGCCCCCGCTCACGTCCGTGAGGGCGAGGTCGGGACTTACGTCA
This sequence comes from Lewinellaceae bacterium, assembly GCA_963837005.1. Classification (GTDB taxonomy): domain Bacteria; phylum Bacteroidota; class Bacteroidia; order Chitinophagales; family Saprospiraceae; genus CALDTK01. The sequence continues at coordinate 76,874 of CAWIMC010000005.1, read as the reverse complement.
AAACCCGCCACCGGGAGTCCGGACGTAGCGCGGTCGTAGAGTCGCAACACCTGATCTTCGTCGTTGCCGACCAGCAAGATTCCGCCGTCGATGCTTTGCGCCGCGGACGCATCCGAGGCCCCGGCGTGAAACCGGGTAGTCGACGGGACCGGCGCCGCCGCCGAGGCCGCGTAGGCGATGGTGTACGTGGCTACCCCCGTGCCGTCGCTCACGGTCACGGCGAGGTTCGCGAAGCCGACCCCGACCGGACGAATGGTGAGCGTGCGTTGGGAGCCCACGCCACTCAAGACGAGATTAGCGGTCGGCACCACGCTGGCGTTGTTACTGCTGGCCGTGACGGTGAGGTTGGCGAGGGGCGTATTCGAGTCGTCGATCGTGAACACGAGTCCCACCGTGGCCGCCGGATCGGTTGGGTCGTCGATCACGCCGGCGAGTGTTCCGCTCACCGTGGCGGGGAGATTAACGCGAGTCCCGGGCGTGGCCTCGGTGATGGTCGGGTCACCGGGAGCGACCGCGATGCGCTGCCCCGCGAACTCGACGTTGTCCATCCGGAACTCACCGTCGCCGGTCCCGCCCTCGAAGTCGTCGAGGCGGAAAAGCACGCTCGCCTGGTTGTTTAGCGCAGGTTCCGACGCGAGCGAGACAGTTTTGGACGCCCAAGCATTCGTGCCGACGAGCGGCTCGTTGTTGAGGATACGCACGTAGGTAGCGCCGCCGTCGGTGCTGTAGGAGAGGTCGAAACGGTTGATGGGCGTGGCGTTGTTGCCGCGGTAATCGAAGCGCAGGCTGAGGTCGCGCCACCTGGTCGTATTGAGTTCGACGAAGAGCGCCGCGTCGGGTCCGTCGCCCTTGATATCGTTCCAGGCGATGGCGCGGGTGGCAGCCTGCGCGACGCCGGCGCGATCGGTGTAGGCAAGTCCCGCCTTCCCGCCGCCGTCGATGATTTGGTAGCGCTGCCGCAGGGTAGGTGTGCCGACCACGGCCTTCCCCGTCGGACCGAGCGGAACATTGTCTCCCGAGGAGAGGACTTCGGGGAAGCTCCAGATTACCATTTGCGTCTGGGCGAGGGCCGGGACGGCAAGTCCGGAAAGGAGCCCGAGGACGACGATGAGGGCCAGCGCACGCAGGGTCCAGGAGAGGGTAGACGAACGGGTAATACTTCTGTGCATGGACGTTTGCCGCCGGCGCTCGTGCCGCGGCCGCGCCAAATCTGCATTGCCGGTCCGCAAGTAGACCACCCGTGCACGGTAACTTAATCTTGCGGACACGCTGCCATCACGCTGGAGATGTGGGGGTGGTGGAGGTGTTTTGCTGAAGGTTAAAGGAAGTGGGATGCCCGACTGACTCGAGGCTTGCCTGGGTCCTGCGCCGATGCGCGGCAAGCAGCTTGCATCGTCTCGGTAGTGGATTGCGCTTCTCGACCTTCGTTTGTGTTGAAAAAGAAGCGAAAATTCACGGCAAATTCAAATTAGGAAATTCGGGCGAGTAGCGTAATGCGAAGGGTAGTAATATTTTTTTTTGGAATGGCGGCTGTTTGATCGTCCCCGTACTAGTCACCTACGCTTTCTAGATTGAAGGCATTCGCAACCGGATCGGACCCTTCCATATGGCTGTCGGGCCTAATTCGATGTCTCCTTGAGTGACGCGTATCTCTCCGGCTTTCGCCAAAACCCGCGCCGCGTCGCGCACTTCGCCCATACGGGTGCGCCAGTCGTCGGGGTAGAGGGCACGGGCCACCTCGGAGGGGCAGATGGAGGACGTGGGGGTACGTTTGCGAAGGAGGGCAAGGATGTGGGACTGAGGGTCGGGCATGGGGCTTGCGCCAAAACTACGCGGGGACCGACGAGCTCATCACCTGCCGAGCGCCTGGCACTCCCGAGGAGGACTCGTTGGTCGGATGGCTCGCCCGTGTGCCCAAAGTAGTGGGTCCGGACGCAGGTCCTGTCGAAGGGACTACACGTAACGGGCGCGTTCGGGTCGCTCCAGCGAGTGCGCCACGGCCCCAAAATCAGCGGGCCGTGATATCCGCCTCCTACGCAGACGGTTTGACAACGATGCAAAGCGAAGGCGCCGGGCAGGCTCTCGCTCGGCAACTCGCTCCACAACGGCACCCTTCGCTGGAGCGACCCGAACGGCGCAATAAAGCCTCCCCCATCCGCCTTTCGGCAAAACACACCCTTCTCGCGTACCTTGTGCCTCCGGCTCCGTAACCAAACCACCACTTATGAAAACCGCGATCTACCTCGTCCTGGCCTGCTTCCTCGCCGCCGTGACCCTCTCCTTTCGCCCCGCGCCAAACCTCGCCACAGGCGCGACCTCCGCCAACGACATCGTCGGGGTCTGGATGCCGAGCGAAGGCACTTCCTACATCAAGATCTTCAAGGAAAAAGACAAAGAGCGCTACCATGGGAAGATCGTGTGGCTCAAGGAGCCGAACGACGAAAAAGGCAACCCGAAGACCGATCCCGAGGGCAAGGCGATGCTGAATATGCTCAACCTACGCAACTTCGTCTTCGAGGACGGGGAGTGGTCCGACGGCACGATCTACGACCCGAAGTCCGGCAGTACCTACTACTGCACCATCGAGATGAAGAACATGGACAAGCTCGAGGTCCGGGGCTCGGTCGACCCCTTTGGGCTCGTCGGGCGCACCGACACCTGGGTACGGATGAAAGGCAAGTAGACCGCGTCTTATGCTACATCATCTAGCTCAGAAAGCGCCGTTAGTTACGTTCCTTCTCTCGCTGTTTTTTGTCACAGCTGATGCCCTCGCGCAGGTCAAACCGCCCGTAGCGCCGCCCGTCGAGGAGGAGATCATCGAGGAGGAGATTATCGAAGAAGACATCATCGAGGACGACAGCGATGCGGAGGTCGACTACGGTAGCCTCGTTCAGACGCTCGCCAACAAGGCGTACTGCAGTTCGAAAGTCATCGGGCAGTCGCCGGCCAAACTCGTCTCCTTCGGCTACGACGTCCAGGCGGCGCATACGCTGCAGCCACAGAGATTCGGCACCGATGTCAAGGGCGAGGAGTACCGCATCAACGCCGCCCACGGCGAGCGCCTCGCGATCAACTACCCGGTGTACTCGAAGAACAGCTTCTTGCTCAACCTCGGCCTCAACTACGCCGTCACGCGCTACGCTTTCGAGACCCCGACAGACGCCGAGAGCCACGCACTACCACGTTCGCTCGACGACAATGGCCTGCGGACGCTCGGCTTTACGGCCACGGCCTTCAAACCGCTCAACAGCCGCTATTTCCTCATTGGGCAGTTCGGCGCCAACCTCAACGGCGACTATACGCTCGGGGATTTTCAATCGCTGAGTTACACGCGCTACACCGGCGCGGCCATCTTCGGCGTCAAGACCAGCGAGCGGCGGATGTGGGGCCTGGGTCTGAGCCGCACCTACCTCGGGGGCGCCCTCAATTACGTGCCGCTGTACTACCTGCTCTACACCGCGCCGACCGGCAGGTGGGGTCTCGAGATGCTGCTACCGGCGCGCTTCCAGTACCGGCGCAACGTGAATCCGAAGAACCTCCTCACCGCCGGTTGGGACATCGAGGGCAATACCTTCCGGATCAACGGCGCACGCGACACCTACGGACTGCCCTACGACGAACTCGAGCTGCGGCGCTCGGAAGTGCGCCTGCGCCTCGGCTGGGAGCACGCACTCACGAAGACGCTGTGGCTCTCGGTGCAGAGCTGGCTACCGCTACAACTACTCCTTCGACCTCGACGACGGTGACTTCCTGCGCTTCTTCGGGAGCGACAAGACCTACGTGGCGGAGACGACGCTGACCAATCCGTTGTTCTTTAATGTGGGGATCAGTTGGGTAAGTCCGTAAGGGCGCGTTCGAGTCGCTCCAGCGGGTGCGCCAGTAGCACTCTAGCGGGCAGGATCACTTTCCGATAGCAGGCGGGGCGGCTTTCGCCAAAACCCGAAACCCGCGTTTCGGCTGTTGCGTCGGACGACCGATGGCCTGCTTGTCCGGCTTCGAGATATGCGACGATCGGGTTCTACGCTTTTGTATAGGGTGCGCGTTCGTACGGTATTATTGGGCTCGGCTTCGCCTCGGTGGCTGCACCCTAATTGAGTTTTAAAAATTAAACTGCTCGTCCGAGCAGACCCGCTCCGGCGAGCGCACCCGAGCCGCCCCCCGACCTTGGCGAAGCCACATGTGGAGCCTCCCCGCCCTCGGTGCCGAAGCGTAGCGCCTCCGTGTCCTCGGTGCCGAATCCCCGTAGCGGCGAAGCCGCCATTTCCGAGCGGCGATACAAGAGTACCTAGAACGCTACGCTCCCCGGAGCAGCGCTTTAATTTATGAATCTCAATTAGGGTGCGCGATAGTACCGTAGTATCGGACTCGGCTCCGCCTCGGTGGCTGCACCCTAATTGAGTTTTAAAAATTTTAAACTGCTCGTCCGAGCAGACCCGCTCCGGCGAGCGCACCCGAGCCGCCCCCCGACCTTGGCGAAGCCACGTTTGGAGCCTCCCCGCCCTCGGTGCCGAAGCGTAGCGCCTCCATGTCCTCGGTGCCGAATCCCCGTAGCGGCGCGAAGCCGCCATTTCCGAGCGGCGACACAGGAGTACCTAGAACGCTACGCTCCCCGGAGCAGCGCTTTAATTTATGAATCTCAATTAGGGTGCGCGATAGTACCGTAGTATCAGGACTCGGCTTCGCCTCGGTGGCTGCACCCTAATTGAGTTTTAAAAATCAAACTGCTCGTCCGAGCAGACCCGCTCCGGCGAGCGCACCCGAGCCGCCCCCCGACCTTGGCGAAGCCACATGTGGAGCCTCCCCGCCCTCGGTGCCGAAGCGAAGCGCCTCCATGTCCTCGGTGCCAAATCCCCGCAGCGGCGAAGCCGCCATTTCCGAGCGGCGACACAGGAGTACCTAGAACGCTACGCTCCCCGGAGCAGCGCTTTTTATGAATCTCAATTAGGGTGCGCGATAGTACGGTAGTATCAGGCTCGGCTTCGCCTCGGTGGCTGCACCCTAATTGATTTTTAAAAATCAAACTGCTCGTCCGAGCAGACCCTCTCCGGCGAGCGCACCCGAGCCGCCCCCCGACCTTGGCGAAGCCACGTGTGGAGCCTCCCCGCCCTCGGTGCCGAAGCGTAGCGCCTCCATGTCCTCGGTGCCAAATCCCCGCAGCGGCGAAGCCGCCATTTCCGAGCGGCGACACAGGAGTACCTAGAACGCTACGCTCCCCGGAGCAGCGCTTTAATTTTTAAATCTCAATAAGCGCGCAGAACCAAAATAACGGTTACTCGGCTTTGCCTCGGTGGCTGCACCCTAAAGGGCGCAGAACCAGAACGGCGATGACCACCCCATCTACGCAATCCCTGCCATACCCCGCCGCCCCGCCACCCGAGAGCTTTGTCACCAAGGACATTGTCCCTCGTGATGCACAACCCCGTACTCCTATTCCTTGCCCTTTCCAGCGCACTCACGAGCCACGCCCAACTCCTCGAACACAGGCAAGACGTCATCGGCGCCACCCCCCGCACATGCGTCCAGAATCGCCCTCCACCTTCGCCAACCACACCCCTAGCATACTCAACCCCACCGCGATATCGCTCTCCAGCGGTGCCTCCACAAAACACACCACCGCCACCATCACCACCAGCTCCAGCACCAGCGGCTGCCGCAGCCAGTTTTGCCGAAAGGCGGGTGCCAGCAATACCGCAAAGACCCCCACCAAGCCCCCGATCCCCGCGGCTCCCCAACTAAACAGAAACTGGTTGTGCGGCAGCAGCTCCAACTCCGACATTTCCATCGCCGCGTACCGGTCGCGCATCGCCTGGCGGAGCCCTGTCTCGCCAGACCCCAGCCACGGGTCCGCCCGCACGATGTCCCACGCTGCCTGCATGCTGGCCAGCCGCCCGACGTCGCTGTAGGCCGTTCCGTCATCGGTGTCGAGTTGCTCCAGGTCGTAGCGCATGAAGTTGAGCTTCCGGATCAAGGTCGGGGTCGTCGACACGAGCACACTGAGGCCGATCGTGACTACGGTTAACGCGCCCAGACCTTGCCACCACCGCAGCCGCGTCACCACCAGCCGCACCACCATAATCGCGCCCCCGAGATACAGCGTGGCGAGTCCCGTGCGCACCGCAATCACGTGGAGGGCCACGGTGAGGAGCACCCCGAGCACCAGGAAGCATACGGAAGTCGCTAGCTGTCGATCGCGCTCGACGATTCCGCTTAACCCTTGCCAAAGGCCCACCACCGCCGCCATCGCACACAGCATCGCAAAGCGAACGTGACTGATCGGCGTCGGCACTACTCTTCCCTTGCCGAGCGCCACCATAAAGGCTTCGTGATTAACAGTCGCATACCCCATCGCCACCACCGCGAGCACCGCCGCAAACGTCACGAACGCGAGCCAAAGACAGCGTTTGTAGCGGACCAGCGTACTCTGCAACAACCAAAAGATAGCCGGTATCCCAAACGCCTGCGCACTCAACTGCACGCGTCGCTGTACAAAACTGCGATCGTCGCACCAGATCAGCGCCATCAAGTAGCTGAGCATCAGGAGTCCCGGCAGGTAGTAGTCCGGCTTTCGCCAAAACGCACGCCACCGGCTGCGGGTCTCCTGGGAGATGTAGATCCGCGACCCGGACGACTTATAGTCGAACAGCGCCAGCGCCGCCAGCGCCAACAGCGCGATCGCCATCGGGGCGCGGCCGGTGGCCCCCATGCTCCACATCCAAACGAGCATCGCCACCACCACGAGGGCGTCTTTGCGGCGCGTGTACGCCACCGGGGCCTCCTCCATCGCGGGCAAGGTACACGCGGGGTGCGAGCTACCTTCGCCGCCCGTCCAGCGCATCGCCCGCTAAGCTCCTCTCCCCATGTCCACGACCACGAACGTCTTCGCGCACGCCACAACCATCGGCACCCAAGTCGATGCCGCCGACCTCAGCACTCCCGAACTCCTCGAGCGTTTTCGCATCGACTTTTTGGGTGCCAAAGGCAGCGTTAAGGGTCTCATGGCTGGGATGCGCGACCTCGCCCCCGACGAGCGCAAGGCCTACGGACTGGTCGTCAACGAAGTCAAGCAGCGTGCCGAGCAGCGCCTCGAGGACGCCCGCGCCGAACAGGCTTCCGCCAAAACCCAGCAATCCTTCGCCGGCCTCGATCTCTCGCGCCCCGGCGAGCCTCTGCATCCCGGCGGACGCCACCCGATCAACCTGGTGCTCGACCGCATCATTGGCATCTTCGAGCGCCTCGGCTTCGGCGTTGTGGAGGATCGCGAGATCGAGGACGACTGGCACAATTTCGCCGCCATGAACACGCCCGAGGACCACCCCGCGCGCGACATGACCGATACCTTCTACGTCCGTGGCCCCGAGAAACTGCTGCTCCGCACGCACACCTCCAGCGTACAGGCCCGCACCATGACGAGCCAGAAGCCGCCGATTCGCATCATTGCCCCGGGCCGCGTCTATCGCAACGAAACCATTTCGGCGCGAAGCCACGCACAATTCCACCAGGTCGAAGGCCTCTACATCGACGAGGGTGTCAGCTTCGCAGACCTCAAGCAGACCTTGCTCCATTTCGCCCGGGAGATGTACGGTCCCGACGCCAAGATCCGCATGCGCCCGAGCTACTTCCCCTTCACCGAGCCGAGCGCCGAGGTCGACGTCTGGTGGGGCCTCGCCGACGAGCATGCGCACCGCATCACGAAGGGCACCGGCTGGCTGGAGATCCTGGGGTGCGGCATGGTCGACCCGCAGGTGTTGACCAACTGCGGCATCGATCCCGACAAGTACAGCGGCTTCGCCTTCGGTATGGGCATCGAGCGACAGGCCATGTTGCAGTACGGGATCACGGACATTAGAATACTCTTCGAGAACGACGTACGCTTTTTGGAGAGTTTTAGCGGAAGCTGGTAGCCAGCCATGTCACAAAAAGCCCCTTATTTGTGACATTCCATGTCATAGATAAGGGGTTATTTGCGCCATGGAGCAGTATTTCCCTCGAATAGCCGACGAGGCTTTGGACTTTTGGCGTACCACGATGAGTCGCAAGCCGCTCGTGCTCCGTGGGCCGCGGCAAGTGGGCAAGTCGAGCTTGGTTCGGCAACTCGGGACGCGCTACGAGCATTTCATCGAACTCAACCTCGAGCGGGAGCGAGATCGCAGGCTTTTTGATACCCTGCCAGAGGTAGCACCTTTTCTGGAACTCGTCTTCGCACGGCAGCGCATCAGCCCGGCACCAGATGACAGCGTGCTGCTCTTCATCGACGAGATCCAGCAGGCGCCACAGGCCATCCAGTTCCTGCGCTACCTGTACGAAGACCAGGACTGCGTCCAGGTGATCGCCGCCGGCTCGCTGTTGGAGTTTGCCTTCGGTGAGGTGCGGAGCCTGCCGGTGGGGCGGGTAGAGTTCATGTCCGTCTATCCATTATGCTTCGAGGAGTACTTGCGCTGGCACCGACAGGATGCGCTGGTCAAGGCGATCCATACAGTCCCGGCACCGGTCCACCTGCACGATCTACTCGTCGAAGCCTTTCGCGATTACACTCTTAAAGGAGGCATGCCGGAAATCGTCAAGCGGTCTGCCGCGGGCGAACCACTCGCGGCCCTCCAAACCACCTACGCCAGCATCTGGGACAGCTACCGCATCGACCTCGAACGCCACGCGAAAAGTGACGCAGAGCGCAAAGTGCTGCGCTTTCTACTACAGGCAGCCCCACGGGAGGCTGATCGGTTCGCCTACGCCGGGTTCGGTGGCTCGAACTACCGCTCGCGTGAGGTCAAGGAGGCCTTTGAGCTGCTAGAGATGGCGCGCGTCCTGCGGGTCGTCCACCCGACCTCCGACCTGGAGGCGCCGGCCCTGCCGAAGCAGCGAGCCAAGCCGAGACTACAATTTTTGGACACTGGCCTACTCAATTTCGCCTCCGGCTTGCACGAGGCGCTGGCCTTCATGCCGGACGCCAATGCGGCCTACCGCGGTCGCCTGGCGCTGCACGTCGTGACCCAGGAACTGATCGCGACGCAGACCGGCTTCGAACCCTACTTCTGGATCCGGGAGAACAGCAACAGCAACGCGGAGGTGGACCTGGTCTTCCGGCACGGTATGGAACTGCTGCCGGTGGAGGTAAAGTCAGGTCCGCAGGGGAAGCTCCGGAGCTTGCACCAATTCGTGGAGCGAGCGCAGGGTCGCCTCGGCGTTCGAGTGCTCGAAAACACAGCAAGTATTGAGGCGGCACAGACCTCCAGCGCTTACGCCTACACCCTCCTGAACGTACCCATCTATGCGATCAGCCAGTTGCCTGCCTATGTCCAGTGGGGTATGCAGCGGGTGGTCGCTGCTTAAAGCGGTCGCGCCGCATCTTCGCGCTTTACTGTTCAGGACCTGCAGCTCATGAAACCATCCACGCCAAAAGGAACGAGAGACTTTACGCCCGCCGAGATGCGCAAGCGCAACCACCTCTTCGGCGTCCTCCGCTCACAGTTCGAACTCTTCGGCTACGAGCCCATCGAGACACCGGCCATGGAGAACCTCGACACCCTCACCGGTAAGTACGGCGAGGAGGGTGACCAGCTGCTCTTCAAAGTCCTCAATAACGGTGACTTTCCTCGCGAAGGCCGACCACGCCGCGCTAGACGCTCGCGACTCCAACAAGGCTGTTGGTAGTCTCTCCAAACGGGGACTACGCTACGACCTCACCGTGCCCTTCGCCCGCTTCGTGGTCCAGCACCGCAACGAAATCACCCTACCCTTTAAGCGCTACGCCATACAACCCGTATGGCGAGCAGATCGGCCACAAAAGGGGCGCTACCAGGAGTTCTACCAGTGTGATGCGGACGTGGTGGGATCAGACTCGCTGCTGTACGAGGCAGAACTGGTGCGACTCTTCGATGTGGCGTTCCGGACACTAGGGCTTAGAGTCGTCATTAAGATGAACCATCGGGGAATTTTGCAGGCCTTGCTCGAGGTGAGTAGGATCGACGCAGACAAATTTGTCGACTTTGTCACCGTGCTAGACAAGCTGGATAAGATTGGGCGCGATAAAGTGATCACGGAGATGTCGGATCGCGGCATCGATCAGGATTCGGCCGCTAAGGCGCTCGACTTACTCAACACACCTGGTCTCGACGACCTGGATGGCCCGCTGTCGACAAGCGAGACCGGTCGCGCAGCACTCGCAGACCTGGAGCGTGTCCGCACCTTAGCCACCACTCCTGGTGCTGAGCTGCCTTTGCGCTTCTCCCCCACCCTCGCCCGCGGCCTATCCTACTACACCGGCTGCATCTTCGAGGTGGAGGTCGACACGAGCGTTTTGGCGCAAGCCGGCATCAAAATGGGCAGCATCGCCGCCGGCGGGCGCTACGCCAACCTCACCGAGGCCTTCGGCGGGCGCGACATGTCCGGGGTCGGGATCAGCTTCGGGGCCGAACGCATCTTCGACGTCATGGAGGAGCTCGACCTGTGGCCCGCCGCCGTCAACGTGGGGCGCAAAGTCTTGCTCGCGGCTTTCGACGAGGCAGACTTGGCTTGGGCTTTCGCCAAAACCAATGAACTCCGCGCCGCCGGTATTGCTGCAGACTGTTACCCCGAGGCCGCCAAACCCAAAAAGTCCCTCGGCTACGCCAACCAGTGCGGCATCCCCTTTATCATCCTCATCGGCGAACGCGAACGAGCCTCGGGCCAGCTTTCGCTCAAGGACCTAAACTCCGGCGAACAAGTGTCGGTCGACACGGCGGGGGCAATTGCGCGGCTCTCCGACTAGCGGGCGAATCAGCTAAAATTGGCCCGTGGCTTGCATTCGTAAGCTCGTACCTTACCTTGCTCCCCGCGCTCGCCTGGCGAGAGTCCAACATTTGTTTTATGCGTTTAGTCTGTTTGGCTCTCGGCCTCCTCTTCTCCGTTCACACCCTCCGAGCCCAAGCAAGCGACTACTTCGCCTCCGTTAGCGTCCTCGAGGCTACTGATGCCACGTCCAGCGACGAGCAGAAGACCTTCACCGACAGCGAGATGGCCGACATCCGTCGCCGACTCAGGGACATGGACTGCATCATCGACAAGCGCGATCATCCCGTGGTCGAAGCTTACCTCAAAGGGTATCTCCTTCGCAACCGCGCGAAGTCCGAGCGCATCCTCGGGCGCGTCCCGGCCTACTTCCCGATGTTCGAGGAGGAGCTCGCCAAGGCTGGACTCCCCGACGACCTGAAGTATCTCGCCATCGTCGAGAGTGCCCTCGTGACGCGAGCCCTGAGCCACGCCGGGGCCGGCGGCCTGTGGCAGTTCATGCCCGGCACCGGCACCGAGTTCGGCCTCCGCATCGACCGCACCGTCGACCAGCGTGGCGACCCCCTCCTCGCTACCCGCGCGGCAATCGCCTTCCTCAAGGACGAATACGGTCGCTTCGACGACTGGGGACTCGTCCTCGCGGCTTACAACGGTGGTCCGGGACGCGTGCGCGGCCTCGTGCGCAAGACAGGCCGCAGTGACTTCTGGGCAATCCACAAGCACCTGCCCCGCGAGACCCGCAACTACGTGCCGGCCTTCGTAGCCGCCATGTACCTCCACAAGTATGCCCACCTCCACGGCCTCACGCCCATCGTGCCCACACTCGATGAGCAGCTCGTAGAGTCGGTCTACTGCCCCGCCGGCATCAACCTCCGCGAGGTGGCCCAGGCCACCGACCTCCCGCTGGGCCTTATCCGCGAACTCAACGTCCACTGCCTCACGGATTTTTTACCTGCCGGCCAGCGAGCGCACTGTCGCGTACCCGCCCGTACCGCAGCCGATTTGCGCGCCTACCTCCAACTCAAGCAGGACGACCCGCGCAACGCCTACCTCGCCGAGATCCAGGCACGTCCGATCAGCGTGGATGGCGTCGTCGATAACGACCACCTCTACCTCAGCTACGACATCGAAGTCGCCGGAGGGACCTCGCTCCACCAGGTCGCCCGCGACCATGACCTCAGCGCACACCACCTCTCGCTCTGGAACCCCGGCATCGCCTCCTCGAGCTACATCAGCGAACAGCGGACGCTGCGCGCGTTCAGCTACGCTGGAGAAAGCAGTTTCTTAGCTGCTTCGCGAGAGACGCGGGAGATTGCACCGCTGGCCACCACGCAGGTTGGCAAGTTTCAAGGCGATCGCGGCTACCTCCCCGTCGCGCTCGACCAGCGGAGTCCCAACCAGGAGGTTGTCGTGCGCCGCTACGAAACCCTTCTCGATATCTGGCAGCGATATGCTCACTCGATGACGTGGCAAGAGTTTGTCCGCTGGAACGCGATCGACGGCGACTCGAATCCGCAACCCGGCGACCGCATGCTGATTCGCGTCTAGTTCTGGCGGCAGTAGGCATAAAAAAAGGGCCAGAGCGCTAACCCTGACCCGAAACACCTAAAACCCTAATTCTTCCTGCTGGGAGGAGCTAAACGCTAGGTCTTTTAGCGGGGTATACATTAAGAAGCTTTCTGACTCGTACCTGTCAGAAGTAGCGCTAACTAGGCAGCCACAGTTCACCGGCTTCCCAGCGGGCTGTGTCATAAACGAAGAGCCCCAATCGCCGACGTGCGGGACTGGGGCTCGAAGTTGTTTGGGGCTAGGCTTTCGCCAAAACCCGCAGCTCACGGGGCGCTTACGCGATGGCGATCTGCTTACGCACCGGCTGTGCCTCTGCGACCTTCGGCAAGGCGATGCTCAGGATGCCGTTGTCCAGCGTGGCCTCGATGCCGTCGACGTTGATCGTCTCCGGGAGGTGGAAGCTTTTCTCGAACTGGTCGACGCCAAACTCGCGACGAGTATAGGTGCCGGTTGCGGCATCAGCGTTTTGCTCTAGCGCACCGCTCACGATGAGCAGTTCGCCGTCGACGCGGAGCTCGACTTGGCCTTTCTCCCATCCGGGAAGGGCCAGTTGTAGGGTGAAAGCAGTCTCGCCCTCGAGCGTATTGACGGCGGGCTGCTGTAGGCGGGTGACTTGGGGACGAACGTTGGTCCAGATCATGGTGATGATTATAGAGTGATGCCTGATCGGCACACTTGGATAGTCAAATGCTAGACCAGGAGCGCCCAGCGGCAAGAGCGTCAGGTTTTGCCGAAAGGCTAATGACATAATGACGCATCACCTTATTGCGCCATGCCATTTTGACACTATGCCGCCTTCATCCTCCTCACTGATGACGTCAATCATACGTCTGCGCAGTGAGGAGTTTCTGTAAGCGCTGCGTGTCAATGCTCTTTGATAATCGACGGTGAAGTAGTGAAAGCGGACCCTCACCGTAGGAGTTACTCGGTACGCTCTCTTCGCAAAGCCTCCCCCCTCCCACGCAAAAAAGGCCCCCGCCGTGAAGCGAGAGCCTTTCTGAGCTTTTGAGCTTGCCTTGAACGTCTAGAGGTTAGCCTTCCCGAGTTCGGTCTGGTTGGCCTCCGCGTACATGGCTTGCAGCTTGCGGCGCGCGAAGAAAATCCGGCTCTTGATCGTGCCGAGCGGACTACCGAGCTTCTGGCTGATCTCTTCGTACTTGTAGCCTTGGTACGCCATCCAGAACGGGATCCGGAGGTCGTCCTGGAGTTCAGCTACCATGCGGAGCAACTCCTGATACGTGGCGTCGGACTCGCCCTCGTTCGGGGCGTTGACCTGATTAGAGTCCAGGAAGTAATTGTTGGGCGTTTGGTCGAGCAGCGTGTTGCGCCGCATCTTTTTGCGGTAGTTATTGATAAACAGGTTCCGCATAATCGTCACGGCCCAGGCCTTAAAGTTGGTGCCTTGGCGGAACTTCTCCGCGTTGCTGATCACCTTAAAGCACGTATCCTGGTAGAGGTCGTTGGCATCGGCCTCACTCTGCGTAAGCGCCATACTGAAGGCGCGCAGGGAAGGGCTGATCTCTTGGAACTGGTTGTAGACGACGGATTCGAGAGGAAGATTCATAATGCAGTTTTCGGGGGTTTGTAAATTTCCTTGACAAAGGTACATCCAAACGTTGACATAATCTACTATAGGGAGCGTAAAAAGTGCGCATCACCCCTTTTCCTTGTCATTCTGCTTGCAACGCTACCTAAAAATTTCTGTTTCTGTAAAGGCTTTCGCCAAAACCAACTACGGATGTACCGCGTTTAGTGCCTACCTCCGTCGAGTGCACCTCGCCATTGGTCGATAAAACGCCATGACCGCTATGTACACCAGCCCGACCGACAGCGACACCGCAACAGTTCGCAACCTCGCCACCGAGCACGGCCTGGCGAACAACCTGCGCTGCTTGCGCAAACGCCTCGCCATCTCTCAGGAAGAACTCGCGCAGCGCGTGGGCCTCAACCGCGGCAACATCGCCAGCTACGAAAAGGGGTCCGCCGAGCCGAAGCTGTGCAACCTCCTGCGGATCTCGCACCTGTTCGGAGTCTCTATCCATGATCTCACGCGACGCGACCTGAGCTGCGACAACAACTACCAGCAGGCTACCTCGAGCTACCTCCGACTCAACAGCGAGGAGGCCAGTATGCTCAAGGACTTCGAGCGGGAGTCCACAGACCTCAAGGAAGTGCGCGATGGCATTGTTCGTTGCCATGCATACATATTGCAAAAAAATAAGCCCCTCGAAGGCGAAGCCCGCGCAATCGATGCACAGTTTACGCAACTCGCCGAGGTCAGCGAGGAGATGTGCCGCCGGTACGAGCAACTGCTCGCCTTCGTCAAGGCGCGCATCAAATGCTAGCGCACCAAGCTTGCCTAGCGGCATCCTGACTCGCTACACTCCTTGGCCATTGCGCCACCGACGTTCGTCGCCCTCTAGCCCGCATTCATCGACTTAAACCCTCCTTAACGGCAGCCCCACCCAACAGGTGAGGCCTCCCCCCCGTTACTTAGGTGTCTGCTCGTGGGATGCCCTCGGTCTTTCGCTGAACAGGCACCACACCAAAACACATCCCTCTTCTATGAATCGTATCACCAGCGTCGTCCTCGCCAGTGTACTCAGCTGTCTGTTGACCCTCGGTATCTTTTACGCCTCCGGGCTCGTCGGCAACGACGCCGCTACCTACCGAATCGAACACAGCGACTCCCCCAACGCATCGCGGACCAACTACGCCGCCCCCTCTACCGAGACGGCTCCCTTCGACTTTACGTTCGCCGCCGAGAAAGTAGCCCCGGCCGTCGTCTTTATCCGCAACACGATGAACAGTCGCCAGGCGCAGACCAACAATGGTGGCGGCGGCAACTCTCCGGAAGATTTCTTCCGCCAGTTCTTCGGGGACGAAATGCCCCAGGGCCGCGGCGGTGCCAGCCCCCGCCAAATGCCTCGCCCGAGCGTCGGTGCAGGCTCCGGAGTCTTGATCTCGGCCGACGGCTACATCGTGACCAACAACCACGTCATAGACAACGCCCTCGACATCGAGGTGCGCGTGGGCGATCGCGACATCTACAAGGCCGTCCTCGTCGGTACCGACCCGACCACCGACATCGCCCTGCTCAAGATCACTGCAGACGATCCCCTCCCCTACCTCGACTTCGCCAACTCCGACCAGGTCAAGATCGGGCAGTGGGTCGCCGCCGTCGGCAACCCCTTCGAGCTCGCCACCACCGTCACCGCGGGTATCGTAAGCGCCAAAGGACGGAGCATCAACATCATCGGCAGCAGCTCCAACGGCGATCCCCGCAACCGTGACCGGACCGCGATCGAGAGCTTCATCCAAACCGATGCCGCCGTCAACCCCGGCAACTCCGGCGGGGCCCTCGTCAATCTTCGCGGCGACCTCATCGGTATCAACACCGCCATCGCCTCGCCAACGGGGGCCTTCGCGGGCTACTCCTTCGCGGTGCCGGGCGAACTCGTCCGCAAAGTCGCCGACGACCTCCGGGAGTACGGCACCGTGCAGCGTGGCTTTATTGGTGCGTCGATCATAGAGATCAACCAGGCCTACGCCGACGAGAAGAATCTGTCGATCAACTACGGCGTCTACATCGATTCTCTCGTCGATGGCAGCTCCGCCAAGGACGCTGGCCTCCGCAGCGGTGACATCATCACCGCGATCGACGGCAGCGACGTCCGGACGAGTCCCGACCTTCTCGAGCAGGTCGGTCGCCACCGCCCCGGAGACGTCGTCGAACTCACTTACCTCCGCAACGGACGCGCGTCCACCGCGAAGGTGACCCTCAAGGGGGCCGACGGCTCGACCAAGCGTGTACGCCGCAGTGAGACCGCCGCGGCTGGCTTCGCTGGACTCGGCATTAAGGTCGAGGCCCTCGAGGAGGGACTTCAGCGCCGCCTCCGCCTCGACGGCGGCGTTAAGGTGACCAGCGTTACCGGTGGCCGCGTCGCCTCACAGACCGACATGGCTCCTGGCTTCATCATCACCAAGGTCGGCGACCGCCGCATCTCCTCGGTGGACGATCTACAGAAAGCCATCGATGGCGCGAAGGGCATCGTCGTGGTCCGCGGTCGCTACGAGAGCATGCCCGGCGAGAAGATCTATGCCTTCGATCCGAGCTAGGACGGGCTAGTAAAACCGACCGATCTAGATATTCAGCAGAAAGGACCGTGGATGCAAGGTGCATCCACGGTCCTTTCCTATTTGATGGCCTATCTGAGCTAATCGGGTGGGCCAACCGACATCACGATCGGATTAAGTGCTTACCTCTTCAACGACCTATTCCGAAGTCCTGCCCCCGAGGCGCAACGCGGGCGGTGACACACCGCCAACCGCGCGTTACCCCGCAGCCCCCCGCCGCACCAGCGCCAAGAGCCCCAAGAACGTCAGCATCCCATTCAGCGCCAGCACCGTAAACCCAAACTGAAACCCGCCCAACCAGGCCTCCGAATTCGCATCGAGCACGTACGTCAACACCGGGGCCGCCACACAGACGATCGGCACCGCCCAGTCGCGCACCCGCAGCTTCGTCATCATCCCGAACGCAAAGAGCCCCAGCAGCGGACCGTACGTGAAGCCCGCCCACTTAAACACCTTGTTGATTACCGACTCCCCTGCGCCGGAGAGCCAGAAACCCATGATGACCACAAACATCAGCACCGTAAACCCGAGGTGAATCCACCGCCGCTGCACCTGGAGCCGATCCGATCGCCCTTCCGTCATCTCGCCTCGCTCGTACCCGAGGAAGTCAACGCAAAAGCTCGTCGTCAGAGCCGTCAGCGAGCCGTCGGCACTCGAGTAGGCCGCCGCCACAAGACCAACGATAAACGCGATCCCCGCCACCGGACCGAGCTGCTGTAAGGCAATCATCGGGAAGAGCTTGTCGCCGACCACGCGCCCGGCGTCGTTGACCGGCAACTCGAGGCCCAACTGCTGCACGTACGTAAACAGCAAGATGCCGAGCACGAGGAAGAGCAGGTTGATCGGCACTAACAGCACCCCAAAAGTGGCCATGTTCTTCTGGGCATCCCCGAGCGTGCGACACGTGAGGTTCTTCTGCATCATGTCCTGGTCGAGCCCCGTCATGACGATCGTGATCAGCGCCCCGGAGAAGAATTGCTTCCAGAAGTTGTTGTTGT
This sequence comes from Lewinellaceae bacterium, assembly GCA_963837005.1. Lineage (GTDB taxonomy): Bacteria > Bacteroidota > Bacteroidia > Chitinophagales > Saprospiraceae > CALDTK01. Next base: position 59,406 of record CAWIMC010000005.1, on the reverse strand, counting down.
CTCCCCAGCCACCCTCGAAGAAGAACACCTGGTCGAGCCCGCTCATCGACACGAGGTGCCCGAGGTCGCCCAGCCCGCCGCCGAGTGAGTGGGTAATGCTATAGACCGCTATCCCCACCGCGGTGAGCATCGTGAAGGTCTGCAGCGTGTCCGTGTAGACCACCGTCTGGATGCCGCCGCGGTAGGTGTACGCGTAGATGAGCGCGAGCGTCCCCGCCACCGTCGCCCAGACCGGCACGCCCAGCGGACCGAGCACGAAGGCGTCCAAGACGATGGCCACGAGGTACAGCCGCAGCGCCGAGCCGAGCATTCGCGAGATTTGAAAGAAGGCCGCCCCCGTATAGTAGCTACGCATCCCGAAACGCTCGGCGAGGTAGCCGTAGATGCTCGTCAGTCCCAGTCGGTAGTACAGCGGAAGAAGAACCAGGGCAATTACCGCGTACCCGAGCAGATACCCGAGCACCACCTGCATGTACGAGAGTTGCTGGTTGAGGCCGTCCATCCCGACGGCCCCCGGCACGCTCACGAAGGTGACCCCGGACAGGCTCGCGCCAATCATCCCCCACGCCACCAGGTACCACGGAGAACTCTGCCCAGCCTTAAAAAAGGCCTTGCTGTCGGCCTTACCCGCCGTCAAGTACCCAATGACGAGTAGCAGCGCAAAATACCCACCCACAATACCGAGTAAAAGCCAGGGGTTCAGCGCCGTATCGTTCATGGGCCGAATGTAGGCCGCGATCTCGCAGACCCGATGCGAGGCGCTACGCGTAGCCCGCTACTGCAACTGCTCGTAGGTTTGTTGGCCGTTTTCAGCCCACGTCGACTGCCCTATGCTACGAACTTGCCTTTTTGCCTGCCTTGTCTTGCTTACGCTCGCCGCCCCTGCACAGGCGACGACCCACTACGTGCTCAGCGGGGCGAGCGGGGGCGGCAGCTCCTGGGCGAACGCCTCGGGCGACCTCGCTTCGACGCTCGGTCGTGCGCGGCCCGGTGACGAGGTTTGGGTTGGCTCCGGCACCTTCACACCAACGACTTGCACTCCTTGTAGCCGCGCAGATCGCCTGGTGACGTTCGTTTTGCCGAAAGGCGTCAGACTCAGGGGTGGGTTTGTGGGCACGGAGACTGGCAGCGCTCAGCGCACGAACCTTGCGCTACCCACGGTGCTCTCGGGCCGCATCAGCGGGGCGGAGGCGGGGGCCACCCAGTCCTTCACGATTCTCACCGTCGTCGATCCTACCCGGGGCACGACGATCGACCGCATCCGCTTCGAGGGAGGGGACGCGACGGAGACGCAACACGGGCTGTCCGACCCTATCGTGAGTGGGGCGCAGCTCGACGTGCGATTCGGTACCGAGAGCGAGACGAGTGCGCTCACGGTGGTCGACTGTGCTTTCGCGAAGGCCGTGAGTGGGGGCTTCGGCGGCGCGGTGTTCGTTGATTGCGACGACGATGCGCGTAGTGAAGTGCTCTTTCGGGAATGCAGCTTCGAGGGCAACGCGAGCGCCGTCGGCGGTGGGGCCGTCTACCTGTCGGCACAGCGCGGCGGGCGAGACTTCAGCCGTTTCGAAGGGTGTAGCTTTCGCCAAAACACAGCTGGCGGCGAGGGCGGCGGCGCGATCTACTGGTCGGGGACGGACAGGGGCACGGTGAGCGGAACGATCGCTGAATGTGTGTTTTTCGGCAACCGCACAGTCGCGGGCAGCGGTGGCGCGGGCGGAGCGGTGCGCGTGTACGCCGGGCGGGGCCAGGCGAGTGTAGCTGTCGCCAAAACGGTCTTTGAGGGTAACGAGGCTGCTTTCGGTGGCGCGGTCGACTTCGACGTTCGCTTTGGGGGGCGCGGGGAGCCTAGCTTTCGGGAGGTGACCTTCGTCGGCAACGTCGGACTATCAGCCGGAGGAGCGTTTCACCTGAATACCAATGCGGGCGGCTCCTCCGATCCATCTTTCGAGCGCTGTGTATTTCGGGGCAATCGCTGCGAGGAGTCTGGTGGGGCCTTGTACTTCAATGCCTTCGAGGGGCGCAGTGCGCCCAGCCTTAGCAACTGCTTGATCGAGCAGAACACGACCCGGCTCTACGGCGGCGGGATGTACTGCTTTGGCCGAGGGGGTGATCTGCGGCCCACGCTCGTCAACACCGTCATCGCCAAAAACTCGGCAAGCAGTGCCGGCGGCATCTACGCGCTCGGCAGCCAGGGCGGCAACGCGAGCGCGACGATCCTCAACTGTGCCTTCGTCAACAACAAAGCCCTCGTCGGCGGTGCCCTGTATTCGAACGCCAACGACGAGCAAGGCCACGCTAAGCCGTACGTGCTCAACACCATCTTCCAGGGCAACCGTGCCGCGACGGGTCACACGCTTCGCAATGTGTACGGTCGCCCAACGCTGGCCTACTGTAGCTTCGACAGTCCCGATTGCGAAGCCTTGCGCTCAGGTCTCGGCGCACAGCAGACCTGCGCGGAAGGCAACCTGTTTGGCGTACGCGATGTCTTCGTCGACACGGCGACCGGAGACTATCGTTTGCGGGCCGGGGCGCGCGTGATCGACGCGGGGCTCGGCGACACCCTGCTGTCGTTGGGGGTCTTCTACGATCTGGACAGCAGCGCAAGGGTTCGGGGCGGGGCCGTAGACATCGGCCCCATTGAGCTGTCCGCTGATCCGCTCGCCTGGTCGCTGTCTGCTCTCTCGCGAGATAGTGTGGCGTGTGCGGGCTCGGTGCTCGAACTATACGCAGAGCTTACCGCCCCCTTTCCTACCACAGGGGTTTGGAGTTTTGGCGAAAGCCGCCTCGCCACGACGGGTACCCTGAGCGTCGCAACGCAACTCTCGACCGCGGGACGGCAGACCTATGTCTATACTGCGACCGCTTACGGCGAAACCCTCCGCGACAGCGTGACCGTGCTCGTGGTCCCGCGCAGAAGCACGACGCTGGCCGTAGACAATGCGGCACTGCCGGATACGCTCACCGTGGGCCGCACCTATGAGCTGTTAGCGAGTGCCGCCCCCGAGGAGACCCTCAAAACACTACTCTGGCGGGACGCAACAGGGCAGATCGTGGCTACCAGCGCCCGTCTCGACGTAGAGCCGACGGCACCTGGGGTAGCTCAGTTCACCGTGGAGGCGACTTTCGAGGGCAACTGTCTAGACACCACTTTCCGGGAGCAAACCATCACCGTCATTGCGCGACAGCTGGGTACTGCGGTAACGAACACGCTCGCCAGTGCCGGGATTCGATTGTTGAGTACACCGGTGCAGGAGGTGTTGCGAGTGAGTGGCCTTCCGGCAAAACCAACTACGCTTCGGGTGTTCGACGCGACCGGTCGGCGCCTCATGTCGGTTGCTACCGATATGGCTCCAACGGCCGAACTGCCAACCGCGCAGCTAGCGCCCGGGGTCTACTTCCTCTTCGTCACGAGCACAGGAGGGCAATCGGCGGGCACCTTTACGAAGCAGTAATTTTCTCCGGGTCGTGCAAGGGGAAGAGAACCCCGTGGATGAAGACCAGTTTGTTCCGCACCGATGGCGAGATGACGAACGGGTAGACATCGGAGATCCCCATGGCGCGGTTGAGGCTATTGACCGAGTAGGACAGCGGCACGCAGACATCGATGATGGACTGGAAGTCGGGCGTGGTGTACGGGTCGAAAGGAATGTTGGCGATCATGGCGGTCGGTGCGTCTACGGGGCTGACGGAGATGCCGAAGAAATACGCCGTCTCGACCATGTCCATGATGTGGAGGTAGTGTGCCCAGGTCTCGGCCCAGTCTTCCCAGGGGTGCGCGGTGGAGTACTTGCTGATGTGACGGGTTTGCCAGTCTGCGGGAGCGCCGTCTTTGTAGAAGGCCTGGAGGGCTTCCGAGTAGTCGGCCCGCTCGTCGCCGAAGGTTTGGCGGAAGGCGGACAGCGCCTCGGCGTTGGTGTAGATTAGTCGGTCCCAATAGTAGTGGCCGACCTCGTGGCGGAGGTGGCCGATGAGGGTGCGGTACGGTTCGTGGAACTCGCGGCGCGTCTGCTCGCGGACCACGGAGTCGGCTTCCCGGAGGAGGATCGTGATGACCCCGGAGGCGTGGCCGGTCATGAGTTTGGGGTTGCCGAGTTGCTCGACGAAATCGAAGCACAGGCCGTCCTCAACGATGAGCTTGCTTTCGAGGGGCAGGCCGAGCTTTTGGAGTTGGTAGACGAGCCGGTGTTTGGCGACCTCGAGGCTCGTCCAGTTGTCGAAGTTCTCGTGGAAGGAGAGATCGGGGATGGTCCGGTTGAGTTGGCAGGCGGAGCAGTAGGTCTGCGGGCTGCTGGCCTCGATGAGCCAGTTGCACACGGCGTGTTCGTGGTTGCGGCAGTACTTGTACGCGATGGCCTCGCGGTCGGAGACGAGGGGCTGGGTATCGGGGGCGAAAGTGAGCATCGTGCGGTCGGCGTCGCGGTAGCCGCACAGGTGGCCGCAGTTTTCGCAGCTGTGGTTTTCGAAGAAGAGGGCGTGGGCGCAGTGGCCGCATTGAAAGATCTTCATAGGGTCGCCGCTGTGCGGCTCACGGGGATTGAGGTGCGAAGGTCGCGAAGGGACGAGTGGCTAGGGTTGTCGTACTTACCCAGCAGCAAGCTGGGGTCTACAGTTCAACGATGGAAAGGTAGGTGGTGAGCGTGGACGTCGCGTCGCCGCGGATGCCGCCGGTGACAGGCATGGTGTTGGCGTAGTGCGAGCTGGACGCGATGGGGAGGTGCGCGTTGCCGGTGACGATGCCGTGGGAGGGGTCGAGGCCGACCCAGCCGGCACCGGGGAGGAAGACCTCGACCCAGGCGTGAAGCTCGTAGGAGGGTTCGTCCATCGCAAAGTAGAAGTAGCCGCTGGTGAAGCGGGCGGCGAAACCCTGCGAGCGGAGCAGCGCGATGAGCATCCAGGAGAGGTCCCGGCAGGAGCCCTCGCGGGTGGCGAAAGTCGTGGCGGAAGCTAGCGGCGGACCTACCTCTCGGTAGACGACCGTGAAGTCCTCGTGGATCTGGTCGACGAGTGCCATCAGGTAAGGGACGGTACGGTGGCCAATGGACGATTGGACTGCCTGCCCGTAGGCGATGAGCCGTTCGTCTATGGGGAGGGGCTGGAGGTAGGCGTAGAGGAGGGTGTGCTGGCTGAGGCTGTACGTGACGGGCACCTCGTCGGAGCCGATCGGGTAAAGGATGAAAGACAGCGGGTTGAAGTCGCTCGAGGTGAGGACGGTCTCGGCGCGGATGGTGAGTTGCTCGTGCATACCGGTAAACCAGGCGAACTCGACGACATTGCCCTCTTCGTCGTCGAGCTGGCGGCGGCCGGCGGGAGTCAGCGTCGACGTGGAGGGCGAAGGACTCGCGCGTGAGGTAAGCGGTGGTGCGGGGGCGGAAGCGTAGGACGTGGGGTTCGATCCACACAGGGGCGGCGTAGCTGTAGGTGGTGTGGTGGGTGAGGTGGAGTTTCATGGGGGGAGGGGGCCTACGGCGTTCTCCGCGGGCGGTTTTAAAGGGCGTAGGGGCGCGCTAGGGTGGATAGCTTGGACTGTGCTCAGGGTGACCTTGGGCACTGTTTGGTGCGCGGGGTATTGCTAGCCCTGCGACTGACGCTGCGTCATGCCTTCGCCTTCGGCCTGGGCCTGGCGCTGTGGGCGGGATTGAGCGTTGACTTTGTTTTCGAGGGAGAAGTAGGTCTCGAAGAGGGTGGCGGACAGGGCGTTGAGGCTGGCCTGAAACTGGTCGAGGTACTCGTGCATACCGCCCTGAATAATTTCGTTGATGTCGGAGTACTCGAGGTAAGAGCGGAGCTGGCCGAGCTGCTTTTGAGCAGCGTTGAGGGGAGTGTCTGCCCCCTTAGAAATGGCTGCCAGGGACTTTTCGACGCCGAGGAGGCAGGAGAAGATGGAGCGCGGGAACTTCTTGTCGAAGATGAGGTACTCGATGATGTCCATCGAGGTGAGTTTGCCGTAGTGCTTGCGGTACATGTCGTAGGCGCTGACGGACTTGAGGAGAGCTGTCCACTGAACGAGGTCGAACGTGGAGCCGACCTGGACCTTCTTGGGCAGCAGCATTAGATACTTGATGTCGAGAATACGGGAGGTCTTGTCGGCGCGCTCCATGAGGCGACCGATGCGGCTAAAGTGCCAGCCCTCGGACTGCGAGATGGTGGACTCGAACAGGCCCCAGAGGAGCTGGCAGCCCTCCTTAATGGCGACGAAGTAGTCGCGGGGGTCGTTCTGGAGCCAGCGCTCCTCGTCGCGGGCATCCTTGACGAAGTAGTAGAGTTTGTTGATCTGCTCCCAGACCTCCTTGGTGATCTCGGAGCGGATGGCGCGGGCGTTCTCGCGGGCGTTGCAGATCGAAGAGTAGATGGAGTTGGCGTTGCGCTCGTCGAAGCCGAGGAAGTTGATGACGTGCTCCTTCTCGATCTTGGGGTAAAGCGTGAGGTAGTGCTCGTAGTCGCCGGTGGCAGTGACCAGGGGTTTCCACTGGGTGGAGACGTCGGGATGGAGTTCGAGAGCGAGGTTGAAGTTGACGTCCATGAAGCGGGCGTAGTTCTCGGCGCGCTCGAGGTAGCGGTTCATCCAGTAGATGTTTTCGGCGACTCGACTTAGCATGGGGTAAGATTTTTTGTGGGGGAGATGGTCTGGGGGCTGCTGTGGGGCCGAGGTCGTTGAACCGGATGTTGACTAGCCTATTTCCAGGTAAGCCGTACTGATTTGCGTCATGACGGTTCAGCAACCTGGGTGTGCGGTGGGCTTACCGGCAGGCTTTGCGAGGCGCAGGTGCGGGGCGCCTCACAGGTTTTGGCGAAAGCTGTACTTAATCTACGACCCAGGTGTCCTTAGAACCTCCCCCCTGGGAAGAGTTGACGACGATGGAGCCTTTTTTGAGGGCCACTCTCGTGAGGGCTCCGGGGGTGATGTTGATGTTATCGCCGTAGAGGATGTAGGGGCGCAGGTCGACGTGGCGCCCTTCGAGGCCGGAGTCGCAGAGGGTGGGAACGCGCGAGAGGTTGATCATCGGCTGGGCGATGTACTTGCGGGGGCTAGCCCTGATCTTGTCGACGAACTCTCGTTGCTCGGCTTTGGTGGATTTTGGGCCGATGAGCATGCCGTAGCCGCCAGAGGCATCGGTCTGTTTGACGACGAGGTCGTGGATGTTGGCGCACACATACTCGAGGTCGGCGGCCTCGGCGCAGATGTAGGTTTTGACGTTTTCGAGCAAGGGCTCCTCGTCGAGGTAGTACTTGATGATGCGGGGGATGTAGGCGTACACGGCCTTGTCATCGGCGAAGCCCGTGCCGGGGGCGTTGACGAGCGCGACGTTGCCCTTCTTGAAGGCCCCGAAAAGGCCCTTCGTGCCGAGCATCGAGTCGGGGTTGAAGACGAGCGGGTCCATAAACTCATCGTCGACGCGGCGGTAGATGACGTCAACCTTCTTGAGACCAGCGGTCGTGACCATGTACACGAAGTCATCCTTGACGATGAGGTCGCGGCCCTCGACGAGTTCGGCACCGATCTGCTGGGCGAGGTAGGAGTGTTCGAAGTAGGCGGAGTTGTAGGCCCCCGGCGTCATCACCACAATGTTTGCGGGGCGAGAGGTGGTGAGCGACTCGAGCATGTCGCGCAGGTTGTGGACGTAGTTGTTGACCGGGCGCACCTTGAGCCGCTCAAAAACTTCGGGGAAGCTGCGCTTGAGAATCTCCCGGTTCTCGAGCATGTACGAGACCCCGGACGGGCAACGTAAGTTGTCTTCGAGCACGTAGAACTTCCCGTCGTCGCCCTTGATGAGGTCGGAGCCGGAGATGTGGCACCAGATGTCCTTCGGAGGACGGATGCCGCGGCACTGCTCGAGGTAGCATTCGCTCGAAAGCACGAGTTCGGACGGGATGATGCCGTCCTTGAGGATCTGCTGGTCGGCGTAGATGTCGGCGATGAACCTATTGATCGCCGTGATCCGCTGTTTGAGGCCGCGCTCGACTTGGTCCCACTCGGCCCCGGAGATGATGCGGGGGATGATGTCGAGGTGGAGAATGCGCTCGGTGCCCTGGTTGTCGGAGTAGACGTTGAAGGTCATCCCGTAGGAGAGCTGCGCGCGGTCGGTGGCGTGCTGGAGGAGGTTGAGGCGCTCCCAGCCGAGTTCGGTGATCCGCTCCGAGAAGGCGGTGTAGGGCGGACGGATGGCGCCGTCGTCCTCGAACATTTCGTCGAGGTGGTGGGCGGTGTCGTAGAGGGAGAGGTTGACTTCGGGCATAGGAGTACGTAGGGTGAGGCGGCGGAAGTACGGCGGCCGTGGGCAATGTAAAGGATTTGGGGGGAGTCGGGGGCGTGCGTCCATAGGCCTGGTGCCTGCTGTCGTGGGAGCGCACTGCAGTGTAGGCGATAAGGGAAGGCTTTCGCCAAAACCGTCTAGCAGCAAGACGATAAGAACCTGCCCTCGTGCCAGCGCTAGATCTTGCAGATGAGCAGCTTAAGGACAACAGCCAATTGAGTGGCTGCAGATCGACGGCTTGCTACGTGTTTTGGCGAAAGCCGTCGTGACATGACCAATAGCAGTAAAGGCAGGCGACCATACAACAGCCAGTGCCTACAGAACGAGCTCCAGTTTGGGACGACCGACGGCCTCGATCATTCGGTCGATAGCCTTTCGTTGGTAGTGGTAGCCGACGTGGCAGAAATAGTCGCTCTGCGTGTGATCTAGTGATCCATCTTCTAGCTCGTAGAGATCGTTTAGCTCGAAGTAGCCGATGCCGCTCGATGTACACGAGGCGGCGAGTCGGCGGTTGAGGAGTCGCGTGGCGTGGACCCGTTGGGCGAGCGTGCCTTGGATGGGGTAACTCTCGGACCGATAGTTGGGTCCGTCCATCGGGGGAATGGCACCCATGACGTAGACTTCATTGGTGGTGAGGTCGGTGATGGCTAGCAGCTTCGAGGTGTATTTGGCAACCAAGTCTTCCACGAGCGCCTCTACAGAGAGCGATTCGGAGACGTGCTTGAAGAGGTGGCTGCGCACGTCGATCTCTCCGAAAACGAACAGGAGGCCATCACCGGGTTTGAGCCCCATATCGGCTAGGAAGCGACTCGAAAACTCGTCGTCTGAACTGAAGCCGTACATGGTTTTGCTACCGACGTGATGCGTAAATTGATAGTCGAAGCGGGAGTTTGGGTAGTGCTTTTTGAGGTTCACGAAAATGTGCGTTCGAGCGCCCACATCCTGCATAGGGGTAAGCGTGAGCATCGAGTGGCTGTCGCCGACGAGGTGGAGGGTTGGGCCTTCGAGGTCCTGATTGGCGACGAGATTGATATCGACGGCCTCGCGCTCGGCACGCGCAAGACATGGGAGAGCAGCTGCGGGATCGAGCGGCTCTGGCGGTGATGTCTCTAGTGAAGGGAGTGCCGTCGGGTCGGCGTCGAGCGGCGGCACGGTGAGGGTAAAGAGTATGCCTTGGTGGCGAACCAATTCTGACAGATCGGCCTGCAGGTGACCTGCCCGCTGCAGCGCCCGCTGTAGGAGTCCGAGATAGACGAGGTCGAAAGAGATCAGCTGGTACAGCAGCGCCACTTCACTAAAGAGGACGGAGGGGGTATGTATCAGGTCTCGCTTCCGCAAAACCCGGAGTAAGAGTAGGGCATCTTGTAGGGAGGTCTTGCCGTCCAGGTCGAGGTATGCGACGGTGCAGAGTCCTTTCTGGACGGTGTGTAAGTCCTTGCCGAGACTAGGATGAGCCACAACGAGAGTCGGCGTCGTGAACCCTTCCAACCGCAGTCCCCAGTCGAAGGCTCGTAGATCGGGCAGGTAGGTGACGAGAGTAAAGGAGTGCATGGCCGGTGCGCGGTGAAGCATCGTAGAGTGTCGCAGCGGGGAGGGCCGGACAGGACCTGCGGGAGGCTCCCAGCTATTACACGACGCGTAGGCCCTAAGCTACAACGTGTTGGATTGACGAAGGCGCTGCACGCAGGTCGACGCTCCTACCTGCGGCTCCTCATCACCTGAAAGAAGAGTACCGAGAAGAATGCGCGGATTTGGGAACAGCTCTGGACCATATGCAACTTATAGTAGTGCTAGGTCTCTACTTTGCGCAGAGCGGGAGCCTACGCGCGAGTGGTTAGTGATTGGGCGACGTGGGCAGTATTGTCGGTCCTTTACTTTTCTCGCTCGTCGTAATACCTTCGTGAGCTATCTAGATGTTCTCTTGGATCGCTTAACTACCTAGAAGCAGTCGACCGTCCAACAATTATCAGTACATCTTCGGCATTAGGGTCTGATACATCTCCTTCTCTATCCATAGATACCCGATCAAACTTTTGTCCCATACTAATTGGGTTGTGAAACATTGAGGGAGCTCCAGGTCTACTATCTATACGGAGGTACAGTTCCTCAATGTACTCACCACGTGAATCCAACTGCATATCTGCATCATGGTCTGAGAATTCAGTATGGGTTTTGCATCTCTTGCATTTTTCTATGTTCCCCCCTATTGTTCTTTTCAGAAGCTTATCGATTTCTGTTGCGATTGGCTCCTGTCTTGCTCTTGCTTTCCGCCAAAACTCTGATGTGCTACTTTCAACGGATCCCGAGTCTGTGCTGGTCGCTACGCGGGGGCATGGCTTTGTAGCAATCTCCGCTAAGCCCGCCTTTGGGAACACTTCGAAGTACAATTGATAGATAGTTGTCTGATCTTTTCTTTGTTTTGACCAACGTTCGGCTACGCAACTGTGCTTGGCGATTAGCAGGCAAAGGCGTGTAGGGAGTGTTATAGGCTTAGTCAGTACGGTTGTTTCTTAATTATATGTATTTTACCAATTCCAGCTTTCCCGCTGGCAGCTCGTGTTCTTCCAACAATTGCGTCGCTACCGCTGCTGCATTCTCATCATCTTCACTATTAAGATACAACATGAAGAGTCGGCTAAGGACTCTAGTTTCAAGGGAACTCCCAGGATGTGTAGATAGGAATTCTGAGTACGCATGAACTGCGGCCTGTGGATCAGCTGCACTTATGAGGTCTACCGTTGCCGCCTTCTTAAATGCTGAATATACATTGGGATCAGCATACTCCTTAACACGTACTGTCAAAGAGTTTGATGACGCCACAAGCCGTTGCATCATCCGCGTACTGTCTACCGCACTGAAAACATTGTAATTGACTTCGAGCCTGATTTGAAATTGGCTCAGGCTATCTACTGAGTAGTCGTACCCACTTATGTCGTACTCTTTTCTAACGGTTTCGCCTGGAGCAATCACTACAGGCTGCGACAGGCTCTCCGACATCACAATATTGCCGTTAGTAGTCTTTGATATTTCTAGATCGTAAGGCTTTTGACCTACAATTACTATCTCTTTAGATTTATTCCGATAATCTGCAAAAACCATCAGAAAGCTATCATACTGAACTATTGAATCGCAAGTTATCCTAATCTCTACCTGAGCGTGAACCGACACTACTCCACACAGTGACACTAGAGCAGTAAGCACATAAAGAAGCGCAGGGTGAATAGCGTTCGTAATTATATTTGATGTGAGTTGCCAATAACGTAAAGCTACGCATTTCGCGCCCGGCGATCAGCCGGCGTGAATGTGTAGCCGTTGTTAAGCACATTATTTGTTCTTACGTATTTTTGTCTCCAAGGTTTTCAAGCCTAGCTCAATACCTGCTAGATAAAGATGACGCTCAAAACTTGATTGCATTTTAATTTCAATTTTTGGAATCCAGTCAACTCCAATCAAGGTTTTTAGTTTGTTGCTCAGCATAATGACAGCCTGATTGTGTGCTTTGGAAATTACAATTGCCGTAATGCCATGTTTTGTATTGTGATCTAATGCATCTACTAAATCGGCATCCAGTCCGCCACGTGCTCTACCTGATGTAATCATGACATGCACAATATGAGGCTTAAGATGTGCTACCCGAATCATTTCAGCGACAGCCAAGGTTATTGCCCCTTCAAAGCCGAGAATATCTTTCCCGAGTAACCTGTACACTTTAAATTTTGCGTACAATAGCTTTCCATAAGCGGTATATTTCTTGTTCCAGTACCAATATTTGAAACGCATGCTTTGATTGTGCTTAACGATTGGCCTACGCGCCAGTGCTTGGCGATTAACCGGCGTGGGCGTGTAGGTAGTGTTCTAGGCCTTCGGTATAAATCCTCAATAAATCGTTTCAGAATTAGTCTGAAGCTCGGACGAATTCGCGTGAGGAGTGGTCAAGGAATTTAAGGCTCAGTGTGTCGTATTGCTCATTGACGTAATAGGCAATTTCCGTTGAATCGCCTTCGCCAAGGCTGATGTGGATCAGATGGGAATCTAACGCTACTGCGAAAATCTTGTGGTTCGTGATCGGAGGTGATATTGAGGTATCCGCTATGTCGACGATCATCGAGTCTCCAACGAACGATACGCTCCATACTTCATTCCCGCGACTACTAAGAAATGGATTGTACCAGTCCTGTTCCCATCGCCCCTGCAAGGTAGTCCCAGTATCAGACTTACAACTAGCCCCAATACACACATAGCTAAATATCAATACTATTATACAGATTCTTGTGATCGGACTACTCATAATGGCGGCTTACTAAAGAAATTATCGTGTCTTCGACCCATTATGCAAAGGCTATGCTGTGTGGCTTTACGCAACTTACGTTAATCTAGATTATTGGTTTCTGTGGCCTACGTTAGGCTACGCGCTCGCGCCTGGCGATTAGCCGGCGTGGGCGTGTAGGCAGTGTTGTGGACTATTTCAGCTTATATGCTTCTGCAGTTGCCATCAATGATACAAGATGCCTTTTTGTAAGCTCGATGTCCTGTTTGTCGGTTTCTAGCTCTCGGTACAATTTGTCCAAGGTAATATATTCTATCTCGGCAATTTTGTAGAACTCGCGAGCTTTGTCAACCATTAATGTGTCCTCGTATCCCATAGATGCTTCTTGTATCTTATGCATATTCCCTCGTAGCATATTAATCTGCAGATTGAGTTTGGGAAGCTTTGCGTCGAGTTTTCGTAGCATTTTGCTAGCTTTTCTATCAATTTCGGTCGCAGTGCGAAGTAGCCTCTTTCTCTCCACTGGCTCCTTAAGGCTACTAAATTCTAAGTTAAGCTTGTCAATCTCGACCTTGAGTTTATTTAAGTCTAGGGAACTCTTCGCTAATTCTGGAAGTAGATTTTGAACGGCCTTAGCAGATCTTTTTAGTATTTTATAGATACCTGAGAGTACAACGATCCCTATACCGCTAAATATCCATCCAGTGTTTTGCTGGAGCCACTGTGTAATTTCTTCCATATAGTTATTTAATTGCACACAACGTTTTGGCTATGAGCAGTAGCGTCCCGCAGGGCGCTATTGCTCATAGCTTTTGTTGGCAATAGTTTTTAGTTTAATAATCCATTCTGCTTTAGTAGTTTCGCTAATTCTTCATTCTCAATAACAGCTATATTCCATCCAAGCTTACTCTGCATTCGTTTAATATAATTCATTAGGTTCTGGGAAGCTCGTTTAGCGGAGACAAAAACTACGACACAGTTATCAAAATGTAGAAAAGGTCTAAAAATTTGATACGAAACACCCACAGGAACCGTCTTACTTGGAATTTCTCTTCCAGACTTAAACGGCATACACATATAATACAATTCATCCTCCAGTCTTAAAGGAATTTCCATATCTGAGATTTCAGACACCCCGTGCGGTTTTTGGCTTTCCCTATTCAAGATGTGCTTGTCTACACCTAAAATGGTTTCCGCAACTTTCTCCCTTAATGTATCATCGTCATAATTAAGTAACCTAGGTAAATCGTCATCGGTTAATGTAATACTTGCACTTACCTGATAACCCTTAAAAACATCATTAATGTATTTTGAAAAATCTAGCTCTCCTTTTTTAAGTGGGTTTAGGTCTAGCTCAATCGGATCATTTCCTTTGAGAAATAGATAATTAGCAAGGCTTTTTACAAAAAGGAAGTTATTTAACCCAACTCTTTGTTTTGCAATTTCAGATACAATTTGATCATACTTGCTTTCAAAGAGAGAGATGAATTGTTCTGCATCAAGATAGAACAGTGAACTTAGAACCCTAAGTGAGTTTTCACTCTTGAGAGTATCCAGATTTGAGATTTCAATGTTTATCGGTGTTTTTTCTTTTGCTAAAGCACATTCTTGTTTCCAATTCTGAAAAATTCTGAAAATGTCTAATTGAATATTTTCTGAAAGTATTCTTTTTACAGAATCAAGAGAATGAAACCGTGATTGTATTTTTAGAATTGAATTTAATAAACCCTTTGCCTTTTCAGAATAATCTTCGTGTCCTGACTCTAAGTATAAAGACAGACTTTGACTTAAATTGTATGTGACATAAAGACTTGGAATTAACAATTCTTCCAACGAGTTTTTTAGAACATACTCTAGAGCCCATAAAACTCGTGTCATCCTTTCAGCATAATAATCATCTGTAGAACCTCCGATACCAGTTGTACCATTATTGTATCCTTCAATTACAGAAATCATTGTTGCAGTGTTAACATTAATCTGGAAAAATGACTCCTGTTGCTCGTAAATTTCTCCTTTGCTTATCTTTTGATAAGAATAATAGTAAGCTGAGTAATAGAAAAGTTTTTCATAAGCTACATCTAAAGCTATTCGGTATGTTTTCTGTAGTATGATTTTTTGGTGGGGTTCAATATTTAAATTTTGAATTATGAAAGACAGGGAAGATAGAGCTTCGTTAATTAGGCGAACCTCTTGATTTGTGATTTTTGCTCCAGATTCGGCTTTGGCAACCTTATCAATTAGGAAATTCTGTAATTCTCTTACTTGTTTTATTAGTTCATCCTTCATTTATATAAGTCTTTTTCCTATGGTTGATATTTTTCTCCACAAAGAACTGTCCGAATTATTCAGTTTATTAAATTCTATATCAGTTAAACAAATTGGGTCTAACATTGGTGACAACTTTTGGATTAACTGTTTACGTTTAATTCTAGAAATATTACTAAAGTCATTTGATACAATAAGAATGTCTATATCGTTTTGAGATGAGCTATTTCCAAATTGAAAAAGGTCATTAACTCTGAATTCTCTAGTTATGCTTTTTAATATCGTTTCGTCCATTTCAATTATTGCCAACACCCCGCTTCATGCACCTCACTGTCGTATACATCCACTACATCCGACACTAGAGGTGCGTAAAGCAGCCCCACTTAGCCTGCTCTGCGCACCCCCTGAACCGCCTGCGCAATCTAACCCGTACTTCCACACCACACAACACCAGGTGCGTATAGCTCTCGATATCGCGATATATACGCACCTATTCGTCCCCTAGGTCGTCCAACGGCGAGGCCGGCTTGCGGTCGATGGCCACGTGCGTGTAGCGCTCTGTGGTCTTGATCGACGCGTGGCCCAGGACCTCCTGGACGTAGCGTAGGTCCGTGCCCGCCTCCAGGAGGTGCGTCGCGTAGGAGTGCCGCAGCATGTGCGCCGTCACCGGTCGTGTGATCTTGGCCCTGACCGCCGCCTGCTTCACGACCTTCTGGATGCTGCGCGCGCTGTAGGGCTCACCCACCGTTTGTCCCTCGAAGAGCCAGGTCAGCGGTCTGTGCGATCGGTAGTAGTCCCGTAGCGGTTCCAGGAGGCGCTGAGGTAGGGGCACCACCCGATCCTTCTTGCCTTTGCTGCGCCGCACCGAGATCGTCATCCGCTCAGAGTCTACATCTACCGGCAGCAAGCTCAATACCTCGCTCAGCCGCAGGCCGCCACCGTACATCAGCATGAGCATACAGCGGTGCTTGAGGTTCTGGGTACGGTCGATCAGCCGAGCCACCTCGTCCCGCCCCAACACCTTGGCGAGAGGCTCGTACCTGCGCGGCCGTGCGATCTCGTAGACGGTCCGCTCCCGCCCCAGCACTTTCTCGTAGTAGAACTTGATCGCGTTGATGATGGTGTTCTGGTAGGATTCGGAGATGCCGCTTTCGCGGACGAGACCCAGGAGGTAGGCCTCGATATCGGCACGCGTCAATGTTTCCGGCGCAGAAACCGCGTGTGCCTCCAAGAACTTCCGAAAGGCGTGTACGTACGCCTTGCGCGTGTTGTAGGCGTACTGCCGCCGGACCAGCGTCTCGGTCATCGACTGGACCGCCTGCTGCTGCGCATCCGTGAGCGGCTGGCTGATCGCCTCCGCACGGGCTGGCCTGGCGCGACGCACGACGCTCGTTTTGGCGGAAGCCCCCTCGAGGTGATCCGTTTTGGCGGAAGCCTCTACTACCCTCGACCCCAGCCCTTGCGCCCTGATCGCGTCCCGGACCTGAGGGCTGTCGGCCACCAGCCATAGCCTGAGGCCCTTGTCCCAGTAGGCGCCGGGAACGAGCCGCACGCGGGACATCAACTCCTCGTCGTAAGGGATCGCTAGGTGGAGCAGGGGCATCGCGAGCCAAGCTAAGCCACACCGGGCAAACTCCTTTCAGCCGTCCGCCGGCGAGCGCTCCCGGCAGAGCCTATTTCTCACGAAGGCGCTTCGCTCACACGAAGGGGAAGCACGAAGAGACACAAAGCAGGGCACCGGCCGTGCGTGGGGGGCGGTTGCGAGCAGAGCACGTCGAACCTACCGCCCCCCACGACACTACTGGCAAGCCCGCCAGCCGAGCACGACACTACCAGCCATCGCCAGCCAAGCACCCCAGTAAAGCACCCCTCCGCGTCTCCGCGTTCAAAAACCCCAATCCAAAACCTCCCAGCGCGCAGCGCCCTCCCCACCCTACTTAACCTGCTTCTTCAACGCAAACAACTCATCCCTAAACTGCGCCGCCGTAATAAAATCCAACTCCTTCGCCGCCTGCTTCATCTTGCCCTCCGTCACCTTAATCAACTTCTCCAAATCATCGCGACTCATGTACTTCACCACCGGATCGGCGGCCATGCTCGGGGTTTCATTTTCGACGTAAGCGTTGGCCTGCTTGCCGCGGATATCCAGGATCGAGCGCTTGTTCATGATTTCCTCCTTCGACTTGCGGTTCATCGTCGGGACAATCCCGTGTTCGTCGTTGTACGCCTGCTGGATCGTGCGGCGGCGGTTGGTCTCGTCGATCGTGAGCTGCATCGCCTCGGTAACCTTGTCGGCGTAGAACAGCACCTTACCGTTGACGTTGCGCGCCGCGCGACCGGCCGTTTGCGTGAGGCTGCGATCGTTGCGCAAGAAGCCTTCTTTATCGGCGTCGAGGATGGCGACCAGCGAGACTTCCGGCAGGTCCAAACCTTCACGCAGTAGGTTGACGCCGACCAGGACGTCGAAGTGGCCCATCCTTAGATCCCTTAATATCTCGACGCGCTCCATCGTCTCTACTTCCGAGTGGATGTAGCGCACTTTGTGGTTGAGCTTCGTGAGGTACTTCGTGAGCTCCTCTGACATACGTTTCGTGAGGGTTGTCACCAAAACACGTTCGTCGCGCTCTACCCTGTCGTTTATTTCGTCCAAGAGATCGTCGATCTGGTTGATGCTCGGCCGCACTTCGATCGGTGGATCGAGCAGGCCCGTCGGACGGATGATCTGCTCGACGAACTCCCCGCCGGTCTGCTCCAATTCGTACTCCCCGGGCGTCGCCGAGACGTAGACGACCTGGTTGATCAGCCCCTCGAACTCGTCGAAGTTGAGCGGGCGGTTGTCCATCGCACTCGGCAAGCGGAAGCCGTAGTTGACCAGTGACAACTTCCGCGCGCGGTCGCCGCCCCACATCCCGCGCACCTGCGGCACGGTCTGGTGTGACTCGTCGATGATGAGCAGGTAGTCGTCCGGGAAGTAGTCCAGCAAACAGAAGCCCCGCGTCCCCGGCGCCCGCCCGTCGAAGTAGCGGGAGTAGTTCTCGACACCGTTGCAGTAGCCTAGCTCGCGGATCATCTCGAGGTCGAAATTGGTCCGCTCGCCGATGCGTTGCGCCTCGATCAAACGCCCTTCCCGCTCGAAGTAGGTCTTCTGATGGTGCAGCTCGTCCTGAATCTGGTTGATGATCTGCGGCATCCGATCCTTGGGCGCCATGTAGAGGGCCGCCGGAAACACAGCAGCGTCGCGGACCGCCGCGATGCGCTTACCGCTCTCGATCTCGATACGCTCCAAAGCCTCGATCTCGTCGCCGAAGAAGACGATCCGCAGGCCCTCCTCATTGTAAGGCAGGTTGATGTCGACGGTGTCGCCGCGCACGCGGAAGGTCGCTCGCCGGAAGTCCGTCTCGGTCCGGGAGTAGAGCGCATCGACGAGTTTGTAGAGCAGCCCGTTGCGCGAGATCCGCTGCCCCGTGTGCAGCCTCACCACGCCTGCCTTAAAATCATCCGGGTTGCCGATACCGTAGATGCAACTCACCGAGGCCACGATAATCACGTCGCGCCGCCCGCTCAGCAGCGCCGAACTCGCCCGTAACCGGAGCTTGTCCACCTCCTCGTTGATTGACAGGTCCTTCTCGATGTAGGTATCCGAGGTCGAGATGTAGGCCTCCGGCTGGTAGTAATCGTAGTAGCTCACGAAGTACTCCACGGCCGCGTCCGGGAAGAAATCCTGGAACTCGCCGTAGAGCTGCGCGGTGAGGGTCTTGTTGTGCGTCAGCACGATGGTAGGCTTGCCCAACTCCGCGATGAGATTGGCCATCGTGAAGGTTTTGCCCGAGCCGGTCACCCCGAGCAGGACCTGCGCCGGTTCGCCCGCGCGGACACCGTCGGCCAGGCGCTTTATGGCCTGCGGCTGGTCGCCGGTCGGTTTGAAGGGGGAGTCGAGGCGGAACTTGTTGGTCGACTTTTTGGCGGTTTTGGTGTCTGGCATGGCGCGGGAGGCTAGTCGTGGGGCGGCAACTCGTAAAGGTAACGAACGGGTGATTGAGCGACGACGCGTAGAGTGCTGTCTCGGCAATCTATTTTCGCCTGAGGTGTTTTGCCGGAAGGCTTTCGCCAAAACGCGACCCCGACGGGTTCGAAACGCACGCGTACGTCGAAGGTCCAGGTATTTTGGTCGAGCGCCGACGATCTGAGTCGTCGACTGTGGCCAGGGGTCACTACTTTCAGGCTTTGCCCGCGCGAATCCTCGATCTCGCCAGAACCCGCCCCGCCCGCTATGCCGCGCTCCCGTTACTCCTATCACCAAGCGCCCAATTACACGATGACGTGGTGGTACAAGATCCTCTTGGGCCTCATTGCCGCCGGCTATTTGTACGTAAACTACCTACAATGGACAAAGGTCTCGGCGGATCCGTCGGTCGGGAAGCTCGAACTCGTCCTTACCATTGTCGCCCCTCTGCTGTTCGTCGCCGTGATGGCCTTCGGGGTTTTCACCAACCGCCTCGGCACCTACGTCGAGATCACCCTGGGGCACGTGCGGTGGCGGATCTCCGGTGAGCAGGGTTACCTTTTCCGCGGCAAGAAAGTGGCTATGTCGCGCGTCGAGCGAATCGAGGTGAAGTTGCTGGAAATCGTGTTCTACCTCCGGGACGGGACGACGGTCGTGATGCCGCTCGGGTGGTTCCCCTACGAGGTGGTGCAGGAGGTGAAGTTACGGTTTGGCGGCGTGGGGTCACTGCGGCAAGTGACGGGTGGCGAACTTGCCAAGCGGGCGCTTCAACACCAGAATTAAGACCTGCTTACGCTCGCTCTCGGTGAGCAGCTCGTCCATGTGCAGCCAGGTCATGCGCCTTTCGGCAAAACCCCCACGCCCGCCCCAGCGCCTGGCCTACCTTGCCGCTGGCCGATGATCATTCCCAAACAACAGGACGACTACCTCGCCGAGGGCTATTTCCGCGCCGGGCACACCCTGCGCCAAACGCGCTACATCTTCATCGAGGGCGAGGTCTTTACGACGATCTGGTCGCGCGTCCCCTTGCACACCGCGCGACTGTCCAAGACCCAGCGCAAACTCCAGCGCCGCATCGAGCGCAGCTCCACGATTACCGTGGGGCCCTACCGCCCGAGCGCCGACCAGGACGAACTTTACGAGCGCTACGTGGCCCACCATCCGCTCGATGTCCCCGAAACGATTGCGGAGGTGCTCGGCGAAGACCTCCCCGCCATCCCCTTCCAAACCTTTTGCCTCCGCATCGAGCGCGACGGCGTCCTCGTGGGGATGTCGTGTTTCGACATCGGCGACCGGACCGCCGCCTCCCTGTTCGGGTGCTACGATCCGGCCTACGCGGCTGAAAGTCTCGGGTTTGCGACGCTCTTGCTCGAGATGGACTACTGCCGCCACCTCGGAGAGATCGACTACTACTATCCGGGGTATTGCGTGGTGGGGCTGGGACCTTTCGCCTACAAAATGCGCCTCCCCGATCTGGAGGGGCGGACCTTCCTCGACGAGACCTGGGGCGACATGCAGGACCTCCTCGCCCGCCCGCTCCCCCACCAACTCATCGAGCGCCGCCTCGTCGAGCTGCAACTCTCCCTCGAGCAAAGCAACATCGACAGCCATCTCGTCGTGATGCCGCTCGCCGAACACTACTACACGAGCTTCTCCAGCACCGGACCGCTGCCGCACGTCCAAATGCTCGCTCTCGCCACGGCCGTACCGCTCGGCGAACTCTTCGTTGGCTACGATGCCCTCGCTGAGACCTACGAAATGTGGCTCGCCGCCCCCGAGACCGACCTCCGCTACGAGCCCGTAGCCCAGCGTTTCCTAGGAGACTTCCCCCCCGACGCCGACCTCCGCCTCTTCAGCTGGCGCATCCCCGTACTCGCCGCCCGCGACCCGAGCGCGATGCTGAGGTACCTGCAGCCCGGCAAGGTGCTGGCGCGGATGGTGAACCTCTAAGGGGAGGCAGTGACCAACATTCAGTACCCCTCACGTTGTACCTGAGAACTGAAAACTGAAAACTAAGAACTCGAAACTGAGAACTGAGAACTGAGAACTGAAGAAGCAGTGACCAGGCTTCAGTACCCCTCACGTTTGTACACGGCAGCACAGCCCCATCAGGCCAAAGGCCTGTCTACCCCTGGTAGAAGAGATCCAGCATATGCTCCAGCTCCACGATGTCCCGGACGTGCACCTCGCGCGGCTTCGACCCGCGGGCCTCGCCGACGATGCCGAGCATGCACAACTGGTCCATGATGCGACCGGCGCGGTTGAAGCCGACCTCCATGCGGCGCTGTAGTAAGGATGTCGAGCCTACCAGGTTGTCGACCACCACGTGGGCGGCCTCGCGCAACTTCTCGTCTGCCGAGTCGGGCGTGAGGCGCTCCGCCGGGGCAGCGGTGTCCTCTTCGCCGACGAACTCCGGCAGCATGTACGGATCGTAGAAGCCCTGCTGCTCGCCGATGAAATCGAGCACGCGGTCTACCTCGGGCGTGTCCACGAAGGCACACTGGATGCGGACGTTATCGGTGCCCTGCGACAGCAACATATCGCCCTGGCCGACGAGCTGCTCCGCTCCCCCACTGTCCAAGATCGTGCGGCTGTCGATGAGGCTCGTGACCCGGAAGGCGAGACGCGCCGGGAAGTTGGCCTTGATCGCCCCCGTAATGATCTTGACGCTCGGGCGCTGCGTAGCGATGATGAGGTGCATCCCGACGGCACGGGCGAGCTGGGCGATCCGCGCGATCGGGGCCTCGATCTCCTTGCCGGCCGTCATGATGAGGTCCGCAAACTCGTCGATGATCATCACGATGTACGGCAGGAACTTGTGTCCGTCGTTCGGATTGAGGCGCCGCTCGGTAAACTTGACGTTGTACTCCGTGATGTGGCGCACGCCAGCCAACTTGAGCAGCTTGTAGCGCTCGTCCATCTCGATGACCAGCGAGTTGAGCGTGTTGATGACCTTCTTATTCTCCGTGATGATCGACTCCTCCTGGCCGGGCATCAGCGTGAGGAAGTGGTTCTCGAGGCGGGAGTACAGCGACAGCTCGACCTTCTTCGGGTCGACGAGCACGAGCTTCACCTCGGCGGGGTGCTGCTTGTAGAGCAGGCTCATGATGATGGTGTTGATGCCGACCGACTTGCCCTGCCCCGTCGCACCGGCGATGAGGAGGTGGGGCATCTTGGCGAGGTCCACGACGAGGGTTTCGTTCTGGATGGTCTTGCCGAGCGCGATCGGGAGCGCCATCTTGGCCTTGCGAAACTTGTCCGCCATCAGCACATCGCGTAGGGCTACCATCTGGCGGTTCTTGTTCGGCACCTCGATACCGATGGACCCGCGCCCAGGAATCGGAGCGATGATCCGGATGCCGAGGGCGCTGAGGCTCAGGGCGATGTCGTCGGAAATGTTGCGAAACTTCGAGATGCGCACGCCGGGCGCCGGCACGATTTCGTAGAGCGTGATCGTCGGTCCGACCGTGGCCGAGATGCTGATGATCTCCAAGCCGAAACTGCGGAGACTCTCGACGATCTGGCCCTTGTTCTCGATGAGCTCCTCACGCGTGACGGGTTCGCCGACGTCCTCGTACTTGACGAGCAGGGAGATCTCCGGGTAGCGGTAGTCGCTGAGGTCGAGTTTCGGATCGTAGGGGCCTTGTTCCTCGGCTTCGGTCTCGCCTTCGGCAGCGAGGATGTCACGGACGTTATCTTGGGGCTTAGCGCCAAAACTGCCCGGCAGGGTTCCGTTGGCACCCGCTTTTGCACTCGTGCCTGCGTCTTCTTCGCCAGCGTCGCCCTCTTCGTCGCCCTTCGCGTAGGTGACCTCGAGTTCGAGGTCTTCCATGGTGGCCTGCACCGTGGCGGGAGGCGTGGCGACGTTGTCGTCGCCGGTTTCGGTGAGGTCGATCGCAGAACCGTCGAGGGTCAGGGGCGCAGCCTTAGCAGACGGCTTTGCGACAGGAGTCTCGGGTTTTAGCGAAAGCTGAACGCCCTCCTCTGAAGCATCGGCCCCCTGCTCGTCGTCCTCGTCCTCGTAGCTGATGATCTTGCTGTTGCCGCTTTTCTTGGACGTTTTGGTGCCGCCTTTCGTGCTGTCGGTATCGCTGGCGGACGATCGCCGCTGGAAGCGCCCGACCAGGTCGGTGATCCCGACGGGAATAGCCGCTTTGAGCTCGACGCGATCGAGCAGTTGCCCACTCCTGATTTCCTCTAGCGATGGGTCGAAAATCCACACGACCAGCACGACGATCACCAGCGCGATGAGCAGCAGCATGCCTGGCACGCCGATCAGGTTTTCGAGGAAACTCGCCACTAAATACCCGTACGCGCCACCCACTGGGAAGTCGACCACCTGGAACAGAAACGCCAGCATGATGGACAGGCCCATGAGCCCTGCCAGCCCCCAGCGCAGTTGACGTTGCAGCTTGACGAGCGGTCGGCGCTGTAGAATGGCGAGGCCCGTGATGCCCAGCAGGTACACGAACAGGAAGCTCGTCGCCCCGAAGCCATTGAAGAAGGCAGTGTGCGAGGTGATGGCCCCGAGAGGTCCGAGCCAGTTGGCGACCTCGACCTCCGTGAAGAGGATGCCCCAGCCGTAGGTCAGGACGCCGTCCGCGTCGTCCTTCCAAGTGAAGAGGTAGGAGATGAACGCGAGGCAGAGGTAGAGCGAGAGCGTAAGGGCGGTGACACCGGCGATCTTGCGGTAACGGTCGTCGCGGCTGGTCTCCTCGGCGGTTTTGGTGCGGCGGCTCGCCATAGGTTTAGTGTTTCTCGTTAGCCCTCGCCGAGGCCGGCGTGTGACTTTCGACAAACATAAGTACCGCCCCACGCCCGACGGCCCCACGACATATGAAAGCTTTCGCTAACGGGTAGATTCACCGTATCTCGGTACGAACAATGCCGTACGCCCGGCGTCCCCTTTGCACTCCCTTACGGCCTCCAAACAAGTCCTTCATTCCATGCCTAGCCCCCGCATCTCCGTCGACATCAGCCTCTACCCGCTCACGCCCGACTACAAGGCCCCCATCATGGCCTTCATCAACAAACTTCGCCGAGTCGAGGGCTGCGAGACACTCGCCAATCCACTCAGCACGCAGATCTACGGCCCCTTCGACCTCGTTTGGGGAGCGCTCGGCACGCTCCTGCCCGAAGTCTTTGGCGAGGACTTCACGAGTATCGTGGTGCTGAAGGTCGTCTCTGTGGACGTTAATGGGTAGTGACAGGAGTTTGGCGGACGAGCTTGCTTGCCCGTCCTTCACGCCATGAGCCAGACCGCCCCAGATGCTACTCCTCACGTCACGGTGCGCCGCGGGGCATCGGCCGACCTCGAAGCCGTCTTCGCACTCGTCGAGGAACTCGCCGCCTTCGAGCGCCTGCCCGAGGAAGTCGTCACCACGCCCGCCATCTACCGCGAGGACCTAGCCGAGGGATGGTTCGAACTCCTCGTCGCCGAGGACCCTGACGGGACCATCGTCGGGGCCATGATCTACTTCTGGTCTTACTCTACGTGGAAAGGTCGAATGCTCTACTTGGAGGACTTCGTCGTCGCGCCTGATCAACGTCGGCGCGGCATTGGGGAGGCACTCTGGGCTAGTCTCGTCGAGGCGGCGCAGGCGGGCGGCTGCACGAGCATCAAGTGGCAGGTGTTGGACTGGAATGCGTCGGCCAAGGCCTTCTACACAAAGCAGGGAGCCGAGCTGGAAGGCGGCTGGGAGAATGGGAGGCTGTGGTTGGCGGGAGTATAGGGGCGAACATACCCCTAGACCTTTTTGCAGATTGGATCTTTCTGGGGAGTGGAACGCAAAGCTGCTACGCTACGCAAAGGAGACGCCAAGTGCGCAAAGGCCCGTCTTACTCGAGATAGGGCGCAAGGGCGCTTCGCGCTGAGGAGAACGCAAAGGCTCGCCAAAGCTGGATGTGTACTGAAGCAAACATTGATGTCTAGCGGTAGGAGGGGCGAAGTTTCTTTCTGCCGTTCTAAGGTCTTGGCGGTAGGATCTGACCTTGCCTAAAATTTGCGATTGGCCAACAACGCCAACATCTTGCGCAGCCCTTCGCGGGCGGCCGCGTCGGCGTCCAGCGAGGCTACTTCCGCCAGGGCATTCGCCGTGAGGACTTCTACCTCCGCGCGGAGTTCGGCCTCGACGCCTAAGTCCCGGAACCGGGCTAGGATGTCCGGAACGAGAAGTTCGCGTTCGCCTGGGCTGAGTCGGTAGGCGTCGATTAGCCAGAACGCGCGTCTCGGCGTCCGCCAGTTCGAGAGCGCGGAGGAAGGGGGCCGACTGTTTGCCGCGGCGCACGTCGCCGTAGTCCATCTTCCCGGTCAGCTCTTTGGTGCTGAAGGTGTCCAACACGTCGTCGAGGATCTGGAAGGAGCGGCCCGCAAGATCGCCCGCCCGCGCGAGTCTGGTGATCGTCGCTTCTGGCAAGCCGGCGATCGTCGCTCCCATCGTGAGGGCTGCAGTGATGAGAACCCCTGTTTTGCCGGCGATCATCTCGAGGTAGTGGGGATAGCTATAAGCCCCGCCGACGCCCGCCTCCATGTCCATGTCGCGCTGCTGCCCCTCGCAGAGTCGCGCCGCCATATCGCCGAAGAGGCGCAGCAGCTTCACGGCCTGCGCCCCGTCGTAGTGGTCCAGCAAGTAGGCATAGCTACGGATCAGCATCGCGTCGCCCGCCAGGATTGCCGTCGGTTCGTTGAAGGCGATGTGGACACTCGGACGACCGCGACGCGTGTCGGCCGCATCCATGATGTCGTCGTGGAGCAGCGTGAAGTTGTGGAACAGTTCTACGGCGTACGCTGCCGGGAGCGCGGGCGTCGGATCGGCGTTCCCGAGGGCGTGGGCCTGGAGCAGCAAGAGCGGACGCACGTATTTCCCCCGCGCCGCCATCGCGTAGCGGATCGGATCGTAGAGCGTCGTAGGAGTAGCATCGAAGGTCTGCCGCTCGGCGAAGGCCTCGAAAGCTTCCGCGAGGGCGGCCGTTGACGGGGTCGGCTCGGGCATGCGGCAAGGATACAGCCCGGGGTGCGGACTTCGCCAATCGAAAAAGTGCGACTAACCAAAATCTGGTACATGCTTTGAGTAGCCCTAGGTACTATGCAAGTGAACCGCCGCGCCGTCAACATCCTCCTCGTCGAAGACAATCCCGGGGATGTACGCCTCACGCAGGAGGCTTTCCGCGAGGGTAACATCCCCGTCGTCCTCGATGTGGCCCGCGACGGCGTCGAGGCGATCGCGTACCTCCGTGGCGAGGCTCCCTTCACGGAGGCCAAGACTCCGGACCTCATCCTGCTCGACCTCAACCTCCCGAAACGCGACGGTCGCGAGGTCCTGCTCGACATCAAGACCGATCCCTTACTCAAGCGCATTCCCGTCGTCGTGCTCACGACCTCCAACGCCGAGGCCGACATCATGAAGAGCTACAACCTCCACGTAAATTGCTACATCAACAAGCCCGTGGACTTCGACCGCTTTTTCGAGATCGTACAGAAGATCGAAGACTTTTGGCTGATGACGGCCGTGCTGCCGAGCATGGTGGCGGCGTAGCGCTACCGCTGATTGGCGCTGCGGTTGAAGGTTGTCTGATCGCTCAGTTCACTGGCTGGTAGACCTTCTCGTTTAGCTCCCAACGGGTTTTCCAGCTTACGCCAAAACCTGTTGCGCCCAGTTTCTCACTGCTAAGTAGCTAGTCTTCGCTAAAGCACAATTGTATACACTCCCTAGGATGCTCGGCGAAATAACCGAAGGCATCGAACGACCCGACCCCGGCCATAGAAGTCGCAAGGAAAGCCACGCAGGTATCGTGCTCGCCCACCTAACCGATGCTAAGGTGCTTGTCTAACAAGCTGAAAGACCAGCCGACATACAAACATCACGGTAGGTGAGATCGAAATCGCCTGTCTATTAATACCTAACCTACATGGATGCCTGCGGCACTACAGCGCCATCGACCGCAAGTATGCGAACAGGGTTTTGGCGAAAACCTCAGCCACTCCTTTCAACAGGTCAACCCATATGTGATAAGCAAGTAGTCGTCGTCACGCCACCGTACCCAGGCCCCTTTCAGCTCTTGCACATCCGAGCCGTCGTAGTCGCACAGGATCGATGCCTTTACCCGCACCCAATGACCCCGAATCTCCAAGGGCGCAAAACAGTCTTGCCCCTGGTAGGGTACGATCGCTGCCGTTTGGAGCGGCTTCTGGCTGATAGGGTTCTCTGAAGCATCGAGGCGGTCAAAGTTTGTCACATCTTCGAGGAGGAATTTCTCCTACGACTTGAAAATATTTGCTGGTCCGCGACGCAGCCACATCGTCCGCCCGTCTTCTCCATTGGTAATGACTTCCAAGCATTCTTCAGTAGTGGAGACCACCCGGAAAGTGAAGATGTAATAGTCGAGTGAAATCCCTTCAATACGGAAGGATGCGGGGAGCTGCAGAACCAACGTGAGGCTCTGAAGTCCAGGATCTTCAACAATGGCGAACCGCCACGTCGGAAGCGCCGCGTCTATATCGGCGTAGAGTTCGATGGCTACCCCGGTGTCGACTTTCGGTTGCACGATCCCGAGTCCGATAGGCAATCGGTAGGCGCTCACGACGGACGCTATCCCGAAGCTCAGCGCTGAGATGAGAAATACTCTAGTAAGCATCAGCAGATGTAACGTGTACAAAAAAGCCCTCAACTCTCTACGAGTCAAGGGCTTACGACTTACATCGGAGGTCGGTAGCGGATTTGAACCGCTGTACAAGCTTTTGCAGAGCTTTGCCTAACCACTCGGCCAACCGACCCGGTTGGTACTCATGCCTACACCCTAACGGGTATCGGGGCGCGAAGTTACGCCGAAACCTTTACTCTTAGCCTTTCTTATCGCTGTGGCAGCCCTTGCCGCCGTCTTCGGGCGATTTGCAGCAACCTGGAAGCGCAGCCTGGGCCTCGGCATCGGCGGGGAGCTCCTCGGCGGAGTAGCCGATTTTGGTGATGGCCATCCGTAAGGAGGCCTCGCTTTGCTTGGTGTCGTCGAAACTGATCTTTACCTTCTTGGTCGTGAGGTCGAGGCGCACCGACTCTACGCCGTCGAGACCGCCGATCACCGACTCGATCCGGTCCTTGCACATCCCACACACGGCGTTGGTCTGGATCTTGACGGTTTTGCTGGCAAGCGTAAAAGCACTCATGACGAGGGCGAGGGAAAGGAGAAGGAAGGAGGACTTGATGATTCTCATGATGGGAGTTGAGGAGATGGGAGGATGGGGAGATGAGTTGATGGGAGGATGGGGAGATGAGTTGATGGGAGGATGGGCTGCCGCGGGGGCGTCATTGCGAGGCGGCCAAGCGTGGTGTGACAATCTGGCAACTCGGTTCCAAAGTTAAGGCTCTAGCCACAAATGTCACGCCGGTTTAGTCTTTGTTTAACGTGTACCGCAAACCCGCGTACGGCATCCGACCCACCATCGGCGCATACACCCGGCTCGCGTCGAAGTAGCCTTGATTAGGATTCTCGGCGCCCAGAATGGCATTGCGCTGGCGATAGTCGGTGAGGTTTTCGGCACCCGCGTAGACCTCTAGGAAGTCGTTGAAGACATAGGTCGCCTGCACGTTGACCAGCGCAAAGCTCGGGGCCTCGAAGATGAGCGGCTGCGAGACCTCGACCGCATTCTCAGCGAAGGCGCTCTTGCCGGGCAAGCGCTGCGGACCGACCCACTGCACGTTCGCATTAAAGCGCCAGCGCTTGTCGGGCGTCTCGTAGTCGGTGGCCAGCAGTCCACGGAACTTCGCTACATAGGGCACCGCGAGTTGGACGCCATTCAGGTAGGTCTGCCGCGAATCCACGTGTTTGTACGCCAGCTTGACGCCAAAACCTGGTAGCAGCTCCAGGTTGACGCTCGCCATCAAGGCGTAGGTGCGGGCAGCCCCGACGGCATTGGTGACCCGTGTCAAGGCAGTGGTCGTCTCCTGGTCGACGGTGACGATATTGTCGAAGACCGTGGCGTAGAGGTCGAGCCCGAGTTGGGCGTTGGGCTGGAAGTTGCGCTCCGTGCCCGGCTCGCCGATGTTGTGCGTTACCGCAATACCGTAGTTCCACCCCGTCTCCAGGCGCAGCGGCTCTTCAATAAAGAACTTGCGACTGCTGGGCAAGAGACGGATGTTCTCAGCGATGACCTGGGCCGAGCGGTAGGCACGACCGGCACTCGCGCGAAAGGCCGTCTGTGCCGTCGGACTTACCTTGACGTTGACCCGGGGCAGCGCCTGCCAGCCGCCCAGCGAATGGTGGTCCACCCGCAGACCGCCAATCACGGACAGCCCTACCCCACCATCGACCGCTGGCCGGTCGTACGTGTACTCCCCAAAGGCGCCCGCCACGCGCTCCGTGCGGTCGTAATCGGTGGTGGCGAGTCGCTCCCTATAATCGTCGTACTGGACGGTCCCGCCGACGGTGTAGGTGTGCGCCGTGTTGCCGAGGTAGCTCGTGTACAGTGTCGAGAGGTAGCCGGAGCGCTGGTCGGCGCGGTGCAGCGTCGGACCGTAGGCATTGTCGAGCTTGTGATAGGTCGCTCCGCCGATGACGCCAATGCTGGTCAAGGCACGATCGAACCCGAGGTAGGCGGTTTTGGCGAAAGCCTCCACCCTGTCGTTGGCCTGCGTGATCATGTAGCGTTCCTCGCCGTGGTTGTGGCCCGGCAAGTCACTCGCCATGTGGTCGGTCTGTCCGCCCTCGCGTCGGTCGGTGACGCCCCAGACGTTGACCTGGCCAGCCCACTTGTCGGTACTCACGAAGTGGCGCGCCATGCCCGAGAGCGTCGTGCGGCCCGGCTGCTCGTAGAAGCCGTCGCGGTCGCGGTCCATGTTTTGGAGGTTCTGGCTGCCGTGCAGGAGCAGGCCGGACTCCTGCTGGTCGTTCCACTTTTTCGCCGTGTGCACATTGGCTTCGAAGCGACCGGTGCCCGCGGCGAAGAGATTCACGAACAGCGGATCGGAAGTACTCGGCTTGACGAGCTCGGTGTTGACCTGCCCGGCGAGAGCGTTCGGACCGGTCTGCACGCTGGCGGCGCCCTTGCCGATCTGGATGGACTCCAGCCAGGTCCCGGCGATGAGGTCGAGCGCGATCGGCGCGGCCAGGCCATATAGTGTAGGCCGCTTCTCGACGAGGAGCTGGGAGTAGATGCCGCGCAGCCCGAGCACCTGCATCTCGCGGGCACCCGTAGCGGCGTCGCGGTAGCTCACATCGACGGCGGCGTTGGTCTCGAAGCTCTCGCCGAGGTTGCAGCAGGGGGCCTTTTTGAGTTCGTGGCTCGTGATGGTCTCGACGTGGCGCGGGTCGAGGGTGCTGGTAAAGGTGCCGGACACGCGGGCCGCGACCACGATCTCGCCGAGGGCCTGGCTACCGCCGAGTACGATCTGGCCGTCGGCCGGGAGTGCCGTCACAGCAATGGTAAGCGTGCCGTAGCCCACGTAGCTAAACTGGAGACTGTCGGCATCGGGCGCATTGAGCGTCCAGCGCCCGTCGACATCCGCGCTCGTACCCTGGAGGCCGGGCTTCGCGAGGACGGTGGCGCCGACGAGGGTTTGGCCGGCCTCGTCGACGAGTACTCCGGAGAGAGAGGTGACGGGGTCTTGGGCGTGGAGGGGGGCGGCTTTCGCCAAAACCAACCACAGGAGTACCGACAGCGCGAGCCACCGGGAGTGAAAGAACGTTAGTCCGCACTGGGCGGAGCGGGCAGGCAGTGCCATGAATGTAATAAGGTCTACTTAAGAAAGCGGGTGTACGGAACGCCATCGGGCGGGGTGACACCAGTCCTAAATTAGGTAGACCTGAAGGTAGGCGCGGGCCTGGCTACGCGGCGAGACCCGTGGGTCGGCTGCCGGGGGCGATCCGCGGGGGCGGTCTACGGCGAGCTCTGAACCGGCGAGCCGTAGGGGTAACTCCGGCAGGGTGGGTAACGCGGGCGCTGGCGCTGCGCTCAGTTCGCTGATCTCGTTTGAGGCGGCGGCGTTGCGGACCTCCCACCTGAGTTCGTCGAAACAGCACTCGTCCGTCTGGGCTCCACCTACGTGGTCGAGCGCCTCGGCGTTATGATTACGCTGGGTGGTGACCGCCGTACCCGACGCAAGGGTGTTGGCGGAAGCGCAACAGGCGTGCCCGTCGCCTAGCAGCCCTACCTCCGCAATCCTCCCACCGCACCAGTGCCGCTGGAGAGGCAGCCCGACACTCTGGAAGAGTAGGAGCGCTAACAAGTACGAGGCGAGGAGGCGGGTCACGAGCGTACGGAACGTATGCGGGCTGCGCGTAGTTGCGTGCTGGAAAAGCCCCGGCCGTTCGCGTTGCCACGTGGGCTCCCAGATAGGACTACCGCCTTTACGCCGAACGGACGATGCGACCGTTTGGGGAATGGATTCCAAATATTCTACCCGACAGTCCATGTTGGGCGAAGAAAAATTCGCAAATGGGCAAACAAGACTGGAAGTTTGCGTAGCTTTCCGTCGGATTAACACGAAGTCGACCATCTCAAATTCTCACAACCGAAACCTAACTACCTAAAAATGAGCCAACTCTACCAAAAACTAACCTTCCTCTTAATAGGCGTGCTACTGTCCGCCGCCAGTTTCGCGCAGACCTCGACCGGGACCGTCGTCGGGGACGACGGCGAGCCGCTCATCGGAGTTACGGTGCTTGTCAAGGGGACGACCGTCGGGACGGTGACTGACTTCGACGGTAATTTCGAGGTTGCGGCTAACCCAGGAGATATCCTTCAGCTCAGCTACGTCGGTTACACCATGCAGGAGGTTCCCGCGACCACGATGACGATGCGGGTCCAGATGGCTACAGATGCACAGGCCTTAGAGGATGTCGTCGTGATCGGCTACGGACAAACCCGCCGGGAAGCCATCACGGGTGCCGTCGGCACCGTTAATGCGAAGGAGCTTACGCAGCTATCCGTGGCCAACCTCGGAGAGGCTATCCAAGGACGCCTTGCAGGCGTCTCGGTCATCAACCAGGGCTCTCCCGGTAGTGCGCCTATCATTGAAGTGCGAGGCGTGGGCTCGATTAGCTTCGGCACGGGTCCCCTCATCGTCATCGATGGGGTCCCAGGCATTGGCCTTAACCAGATCGACAGCCGCGACGTCGAGAGCGTGACCGTTCTAAAGGACGCCTCCGCCTCGGCGATCTATGGCTCGCGTGCCGCTAACGGCGTGCTGCTCGTGACGACCAAGCGCGGCAAGGCAGGACAGGGCCTCCGGGTTAACGTAGAGGGCAACGTCGGTTTCCAGGTGCAGCCAAATCGCGTCGATGTCCTCAATACCGCACAGTACATCGACTACGCACAAGGCACTTGGAACAATGCCATCAGCCGCGACCTAGATGCGCCCGCTAACGGCGTCGATGGACCAAGCTTTCGCAACACAGAGACCAACTGGCAGGACGCCATCTTCCAGCGGGGGGTGCTTACGCAAAACAGTGCCTCGGTGAGCGGCGGGAACGAAAACTCACGCTTTTTTGCTTCCTTAGGGTACGTCCGCCAAGAAGGTGTACTCATCGGAAGCCCCTACGAGCGCTACAATTTCCGCATCAACTCTGATCATAGCCTCGGCAAGCGTGTGACCTTCGCGCAGACCCTCGGGATCGTGTACGACGAACGCGGTCTCCAGCCGCAGCTCGGTGGGCGTACGCAATTTTTGCAGGCGATTCAGTCGATCCCCTACCAGCCGATCCTCAACCCAAATAATGTCGGTGGCTACTCGGGTGCCGAGCAAGGTAAAGACTCCGCGGACCCCGGCAACCCAGTACTAGCGGCCAACCTCTTCGAAAATGTAGACAAAGTGGCCACGCTTTACGGTACAGCCTCCCTTGCAGTGGAGATTGTCGATGGCTTGAGCTTAAAGGGACTCGTCGGCATGAATGCTGGGAGTTTCATCAACGATCAACGTACGCCGATCTACGAGTCGACCACACAAAGCGATTTTAATAACGTCTCGCAATTCCGTAACTTCGGTACCTCACCATTGGCCAGCCTGCAGCTGAGCTACAATAAGATCTTCGGTGACCACAGTATCGACGCGGTCCTCGTGGGCGAGCGACAGGACTTCAACAACCGCGGAAACTTCCTCGCGGGTCAGTTCAACACCAACGATTTCGACGTCCTCAACGGTGCGCTAAACCTCACCGGTGGATCGACGCGCGACAAGCGCGTACTTCAATCGCAAGTGGCCCGTCTCGCTTACGGTTATAAAGGCCGTTACCTCGCGACCGTGAGTGGACGCCGGGACGGTAACTCCGCACTGGCTCCGGGCGTCAACCAGCAAACGTTTTACGCCGGTGCCCTGGCGTGGCGAATCAGCGCTGAGCCTTTCATGGCGGATTCTCCGTTCAGCGACCTCAAACTTCGTGGCTCCTACGGCCAAGTCGGGAACGATTACACCAGAAACTACGGCGACCGACCACGTATTGGTCTCAACCTAGGTCCGGTATTCGGCACTGGTGACCCACGGCCGATTGCCGGGATCAACACGATCGCCAACCCCAACCTACGTTGGGAAGTAACAGAGATGGCCAACATCGGTTTGGATG
Source organism: Lewinellaceae bacterium (assembly GCA_963837005.1). GTDB lineage: Bacteria > Bacteroidota > Bacteroidia > Chitinophagales > Saprospiraceae > CALDTK01. The sequence continues at coordinate 26,069 of CAWIMC010000005.1, read as the reverse complement.
CAGGTTTTATGAACAACCGCCTCAACTTCTCCTTGGAGTACTTCACGCGCGACGTCGACAACCTTATCCTACAGGTGCCTACCGCTTCATCGATTGGGATACCCAACGCCACGGCAAACGTGGGCGCCCTCCGCAACACCGGTTTCGAGATCTCGAGTGAGTTCAACTCGGCCCGGAACAGCAAATTCGGCTACACCGTCCGCGTCAACGTGGGGCGCTCGAACAACGAGGTCTTACGTCTCGCGACGGAGGGCGGCGTAATCGAGAGCAACCAGCAGGATGCCTACACCGGGGGATTTACTTCAGCAATTACGCGGGTAGGTGACCCAATCGGCGCGTTCTATGGCTTCAAGGTCCTCGGGATCTTTCAGGACAGCAACGCCGTCAAGGCCGCCCCAACGCAGCCTAGTGCCGTCGCTGGCGACTTCCAGTTCGCCGACATCAACGGCCGTGACGACAACGGTGACCTCACGGGCTTGCCCGACGGGAAGATCGATGGCGATGACCGTACGATCATCGGGAGCTACCTACCAGATTTCTTCTATGGCATCAACTTCGAAGCTACCTACGGTAAGTTCGACGTGACGATGTTCTTCCAAGGCTCGCAAGGCAACGACGTTTACAACGGCCTTAAAGCCCTGACGTACCAGACGACGCGCCTATTCAATATCTCTGCCGATCGGTACGAGAACGCCTGGAGTCCGACCAATACCGGATCGGATATCCCCGGGCTACGTGCTACGGACCCTAATAACAACCTCCGTACCTCCGATTACTATCTCGAGAACGGTAGTTACCTAAGGCTCAAGAACTTTCAGGTCGGTTATCGCTTAGGTTTAGGAAACGTGGCTGGGACCAAGTCCGACGCTTCGGTACGACTCTACGCTTCTACGCAAAACCTGTTCACGATCACGGGCTACAGCGGGATTGATCCAGAAGTTGGTGGCGGCTCCGTGACAGCTCGCGGTTTTGACAATGGCGTTTACCCACAGGGGCGTACTTTCCTGGCCGGCGCTCAGTTCACCTTCTAAGCTCCTTACACCCAATTAAACTACAAGCATGAAAATCAAGCTTTTAACCACGCTCGCGTTGGTTGGCTTACTAAGCCACGCCTGCAACGAGGAAGACCTCGTCCAGCTGGACCCCAACAACACCACGCCCGATAAATACTTCTCGCTGAAGAGTCAAATCGAGGCTTCCCTATTTAGCGGGTACGCCGCGCTCCAGTCCAACCGGATTGGCGGACGCTGGTATTTCTTCATCAACGACCTTCGCTCTGGCGAACTCGTCGGTACAAGTGCCCTCTTCACCACTGGTCAGCGCATCGCAAAAGGACAGCAGATCCCTACCGACAACGAGATCGGCGAGTTTTGGACGGGGCTCTACCGCATGGTGCACTTTTCCAACACCACCCTCGAGGGTATTGATAACAATACCACCCTCGATGAGGCAACCCTAAACCCACTCCGCGCTGAGGCCCGCTTCCTGCGAGGTTGGGCGTACAATGAGCTAGCCACACACTTTGGTGGTGTCCCGCTTTACAAGGCACGAGTCGAGACGCCAGAAGGCGGCCTTCCGAAATCCTCGGAAGGTGAAGTACTAGACTTCGCTCAGGAGGACCTCAAGTTCGCCGCAGACAACTTACCCGAGTCCTGGGGTGACAATGACAAAGGCCGCGCAACGCGGTACTCTGCCCAGGGTATTCTCGCTCGCAGCTACATGCAGCAGGACGAGTTAGCCAGTGCAAAACCTGTGCTCGAGGGAATAGTATCGAGTGGCAAGTTCTCTTTGCAGGAACGTTTCAGCGCAAACTTCGAGGAAGACAACAACTTCCTCCCCGAAACTCTCTTCGAAATCGTCTATAGCCAAGTCGGTGACTTCAACTGGGATGGCGAGGGTACCGGTAAGAACGAGCGCTCCGTGCGCGCACAGGAGTACGGCCCGAACTGGCACAACGTGCAACCGTCGGCGCAACTCATCAAGGCTTTTCCATCGAAGGCTTGTGGGCAGTCGTTCACAGACCCCCGCCTCAAGGAAACCGTGATCTTCAGAGGTGACACGCTCCAGTCGGGCGAGGTGCTCAACCAAAACGTCAATGGCCAGAGCTTCGACATCTGCGGCCGCAGCATCTACCCGAGTACCTATAAGTACGGCGTGTACTATAAGGAACTGCCAGGTGGCTACCGCACGACCAACACCAACCTGATCGTCATGCGCTACGCCGACGTGCTGCTTCTCCTTGCCGAGGTAGAGGCCCGTACCGGAGACGCTTCGAAAGCCCGTGAACTCGTTAACCAAGTTCGTACTCGCGTTGGGGCACCCCGTCTACAGGATAGCGGTATCCCTAACAGCGATGGCGCACAGCTCGTAACGGCTGTACAAAAGGAGCGTCAAATCGAACTTGCACTCGAACAAATCCACATCCGCGACATCAAGCGCTGGCGTGACGCCGGGATCCTTCCCGCCGATATGGAGTTGAGCTACTACCAGCCGAAAGATCGTCTCCTACCGATTCCACAGTCGGAGATCATCAACAACACTTCTTTATCGCAAGCCGATCAGAATCCCGGGTACTAAGTTCATCTTATAGCTCAGAACCTGACTCCGGAGGGGGCCGTCCAGATTGGGCGGCCCCTTCCGTTTTTTATGGAATGCACTAAGTTGTTTATCCTTCGAGACAGCCTTTCGGCAAAACGCGTCGTAAGTTTCGTCGTACAGCTATTTCTTGGTCTTTTAGCCACTTCATGGTCCCTACTCTGAGACGTACCGAACCTCTGACAGACCCGGATAAGACAACTAAGCCGCTCCCATCCGGAGGTCCGGAGGGGGATTGGTTGCGTATGGTGAGGGCGCTCGCTGAGCTTTACTTATGGGGGCTTCTGTTTTGCCTACCCGCTGCTTGCCGCCTGGGCGACGAGGCTCCCGGAACGCGGTTCGAACGACTCCCTCTAGCTCAAACCGGCATCTCCTTCGAGAACACCCTCCCCGAAAACGACTCCATCAACATCGTCCTCGTGGAGTACCTCTACAACGGCGGCGGGGTTGGCGTCGGGGATTTTGACCGCAACGGTCTGCCCGATCTGGTCTTCACCGGCAACCAAGTAGCCAGCGAGGTCTACCTCCAGCGCGAACCCTGGGTTTTTACGAAAGTGGAACTCCCCGGCACCGCCGGCACCTGGGCCGCGGGCGTAAGCGTCCATGACGTAAATAGTGACGGCCTCGAGGATATCTACCTTTCGACACTCAACATCCACGGCACATTCGACACGCCCAATCTTCTATTCATCAACCGGGGGCTCGGGACCGACAGCCTCGTCACCTTCGAAGAGCAGGCAGCGCTCTACGGACTTGCCGATCCGGGCTACTGCACGCAGTCCGCCTGGCTCGACGTAGATCTCGACGGCGACCTCGATCTGTACGTGTTGCGCAACTCCTTGGAGACCCAGCCGCGCAATGCCCCCCGCGGCCCCAACAACACCGGCAACGCTCCAAGTGTCGACCGCCTATACGTGAACGAAGGTCCTGGGGTCAGCCCGCAGTTCCGGCTCGACACCGTTCTGAACACGGAGGGCTGGGGCCTCGGGGTTGCCGTCACGGACATCAACGACGACCGCTATCCCGATCTCTACAGCGCCAATGATTTCCTGTCCAACGATGAACTGCTGATCAATGACGGGCATGGAGGTTTTAGCGACAGCCTCCTGGCCTATACCCCCCACACCAGCTTCAACTCGATGGGCATCGACATCGCCGACCTCAGCGGGGATGCCGCCCCGGAGATCATGGTCGTCGACATGCTGCCGGACGATAACCTCCGCCGGAAGACCATGTTCGGGGACATCCCCTACGCTATGGAAGCCGCGCGGCGGGAGCGGGGCTACGTACCACAGTACGCACGCAACACCCTGTTGCTACGCGATGGCAATGGCTTCAGCGACGTGTCCTTCCTCACCGGGACCGCCGCTACCGACTGGAGCTGGTCGACGCTGCTGGCCGACCTCGACAATGACGGCCTGCGCGACATCTTCGTCACGAATGGCTACCCGAAGGACATCACCGACAAGGACTTCACCGATTTCGCGAGCGAGTCCACAATCATGGGTTCGGCCGAGAGCCAAGTAAAGACCCTAATCGAGCGCCTCAAAAATACAGAAGGCGTCCACCAGGCCAACTTCTTCTTTCGTAACCGCGGCGAGCTATCGTTCGAGAACGTGAGTGAAGCTTGGGTGGGCAGTGAGCCGGACTACAGCAACGGTGCGGTGTACGTCGACCTCGACCTCGACGGCGACCTGGACCTAGTGACGAACAACATCAACGGGCCGGCCGGAGTATTCCGCAACCGAACGCGGGAGCTGAGCCCGGACAGTACACACTACCTACGGATTAGACTCCGCGGTACTTCTGCGAACCCAGATGCGCTAGGGACCAAGGTGTACGTAAAGTCAGGCGAAACGACCGCCTTCGGGGAGCAGTACAAGGTGCGCGGCTATCTTTCGAGCGTAGACGCGGTATTGCACTTTGGCCTCGGGGGGCGGGCTTTGATCGACAGCATTCTAGTTGCGTGGCCCGACGGCCACCAAACGCGCCTCGGCGGTGTCGCGGCGGACCAGGTGCTGGAACTCGATATCGCGGAGGCTGTGTCCGCGTCGGGACGTGTCCACCCAAGCTGGCTCACCGGAGAGGCGGCACTTTGGACAGTCGACCCTTTGGATCCGGCGCGCACGACCCCGAGGCACGTCGAGTCTGATTACTCCGACTTTAGCCATCAGGCACTGGCACAGCGAGATCTGAGTCGCAACGGACCGGCCCTGGCTAGTATCGACCTGGGTGGCGCAGACCGAGAGGCGCTCGTAATTGGGGGTGCGGCAGGCTCGACTACCCAAGTCTGGGCCTACGCTGGCGCTGGCGGATGGCGGCTCGCCCAAGACTTACCGAGCACCGTAGCGCAAGAGGCAACGTGTCTGTGTGTATTCGACGCAGACGGCGACGGTGACCTCGACCTTTACCAAGGCAACGGAAGCACGGAGGCGAAAGGACGCCCCCAGCTACTTCGCGATCAGCTTTTCCTGAATTTGGGAGGCCAACTCGTCGAGGTGAGCGAGCGCCTGCCGGACATCGCGCGGTACTCCGGGAGTTGTGCCGCGGCGGACATCGACGGCGACGGATGGATGGATTTGGCGATCGGCGTGCGACTCGACGTGGAGCGCTTCCCGATGCCCGCGCCCTCGTACTGGCTCAAGGGTGGTCGCGGCCGCATGACGGTAGGAGCGGAGCTTTCGCTCGGCAACGTGACCGATGTGGTGCTCGGGGACTTCGACGGGGAAGGAACGATTGACCTGGCGTACGTCGGGGAGTACGTCGCGCCCACCGTGCAGTATAGCCTTTCGGCAAAACCCCTGGCGGGAATACGGGAGGTCCTCGGGCCCACCGGTTGGTGGTACAGTCTTACTGCGGCCGATCTCGATCAGGATGGGGACTTAGATCTGCTGGCCGGCAACCTCGGTCTTAATACAAACCTCCAGGCCTCCGCGACGCAGCCCCTCACTCTGATCGTGGACGACTTCGACAAAAACGGTGCCTTGGACCCGATCCTCACGGCCTTCCTACAGGGAGAGTCCTACCCAGTGCACCCGCGCAACTCCCTCGGCCGGCAGCTACCGAAGCTGAAGCAGCAAATGCCGAGCTACGCGGCGTACGCAGCGTGGACTATCAAGCGCCTGCCGCCGCCCGGCCCCGACGGCCAAACGTTGCGGGCGGAAGGTTTGGCGAGTATGTTCTTCCACAACGAAGGGCCTAGACGTTGGAAGGGCGTCGAACTGCCACGCACGGGGCAGATGGCGCCAGTTCGCGATGCGATACTCGTGTCCCCCCTTGGTGAAGTGCCCTACCTACTCGTGGTCGAGAACGATTACGCGGTGCAGGTGCTGGATGGTCCTCTAGATGCGGGCAACGGCTTCGCGCTAAGTCTTGGCGATAGCGGTCTACTGATGGTAGATCGAGCAGTCTGGAACGTACGTGGAGACGGGCGAAGCGTGGTCCGCATAGGAGATGCCATCGCAGTAGGTCTAAACAATGGGCCTGTACTAACTTTTCTAAAGACAGTCGATAAGCCGGTACGGTAGTTATAACACACGGATTGTTGCAGGTATTACCAATCCTACTGTCGAACGCCCTCCGGGGTGCATTAAATTGGCTACTCGAAGTTTATGGACCGACGAACTTCATACCACAAAATGGTTCCGTGCTTGACCCTGGTCGTAGCTTGGATCTACATTACGTACCCGGCCTCAATGTCGGCACAATCCCTCCCCGACACTACCATGTGCCGCGGCGAATACCTCGAGCTGAAAGCCCGCAACGACTACGAGATCTATGCCTGGTCCCCCCGTGAGGCCATCATTTGGAGCGTTAACGAAAAAGCCAATCTCTCTCCGGGGCAGACGCAGGTATACACCGTCCGAGCCCGGCGCCGACTCAGCACTGAGTACGTGCTGGATGGAAATTTCGACGAGGGCGGGCGAGGTGCTACCTCCGAACTCGCTCGCGTTGGGCCGGCGAGCTTACAGACCGGCACGACGGCCATCCTAACGAACTCGAACATCGTCAGACTAGCAACGAGTGCCTGCCCCGAACTCAGCGGTCGCGCCGATGCGCAGTACCTCGCGGTCTACGGCGAGCGCAACCGCACGGTCGACGCTTGGTGTCAGCGCGTACCAGTCGAGAAGGGGAAAATCTACAATTTCCGCGCGACCACCAGCACGCTCCGCGCGGCAACTGTAGGTCGGATCGGGTTTACGGTGAATGGGGTTCTCATCAATCGTTTCGTAGATCCGTATCCATCCGACTGCACGTGGCGAGCGTATGGCGTAGACTACACGGCCGTGGCCGATGAGGAGGTGACGGTTTGTGTCCAGATCAAAAGTCCCGAGGAAAATGCGGCCTTGGAAGCCCTCGATGAGATCAGTTTCCGGGAGTACGATGTCGATTACTTAGACACCTTTGAACTCGAGGTGCTCGATGCCCCGATTCCGAGCGAGGAAACCCGGATCATCTGTGAAAACACTCGCTTTCGAGAGTACGGCCTAGATCTAGGACCAGGGGAAGTCGGAACTGCCTCGTTCGCCATGCCGAACGGGTGTGATTCGCTCATCGAAATCACGGTGGTCGGGGCCAAAACGCTCTACACGTACGATACCCTTCGCCAGTTGTGCATCGGCGACGAGATTTCGGTGGCTGGCCAGACGCACCTCGTAATCCAGGACACGAGCCTGTTCAAACTCCTCCGGACGGGGGCAGGTTGCGACAGCGTGGTGGCTACCACTCTAGAGGTCTTCGATCGCAGTAATGTCGCCATAGAGGTCGCCACACCATCGTGCGACGCTACAACAACTTCTGTCACCGTCGCTCGCCTCGGGACAGGTGCCTCGCTCACCTGGTCGGACGAGGAGAGCGGGAGCTACCGCAGAGACAACCTCCCGACGGGACAGCGCACCGGTCTCCTCGTAGAGAATGGAAGTGGCTGTAGCGTATACGTTGACATCAATGTACCCGTGGCTAGCAGCCCGCAATTGTCGCTTACGACCTCGCGCCCGCCGAGCTGCCCGGCGAGCATGGACGGGGGGGCGCGTATCGACGTGAGTACACGTGAGGGGGAAGCAATCGATCTTTCGCTCTTCAATTCACGAGGCCAAACGATTGCAAGCACGCAAGGGCTGTCTTTGACGGTAGATGCCTTAGGCGAAGGGAGCTACTATTTCTCAGCGGTAGACCCACTCGCTTGCGCGGACACACTCGCCTTCGTACTGGAATCTATTGAAAGCCCGAAGCTCGAGATCCTGGGCGACACCTTCGTCCTAAGAGGCTTACCGGCCGAATTCTCCCTCGTGGGAGCCGAAGCCTACGCGGCCGACCGCGTCGTCTGGAGTTTTGACGGAAGTCTGCTGCCTGAGCCAACGACGACCAACTCGGGTATGCTTTCGCTAAAACTAGCTAGTTCGGGATGGCTCACAGCGGACCTCTTGCTCGACAACGGGTGCATCGTCTCGCAACGCAGATTCGTGAGGCGGGAAGACCCAAGGAGATCACTTTTCCCAGAAGCCTTTTCGCCAAACGGAGACGAGCGTAACGATGGGTTTGGTGTCGTCGCTCATCGAGGAGTAGCTCGCTTACACACACTACAGGTATACGACCGGTGGGGAGCGCTCATCTATGCAGGAGGGGATGCTTCCGCTCGATGGCTCGGGGAGGACGCGGCAGTAGGCACCTATGTCTACGTCGCCGAGATAGTCTTCTTAGACGGAAGTCGGCAACGCGTATCTGGCATCGTCGATCTTCTGCGCTAGAGCTAGGTTTATCTGTGGGTGAGCTAATCGCCTATAACCCCCTCCTCTGGACGCGAGGTCCAACGCCGTGACGCTACCTATCGAAGCTCCATGTTTACCACGAAACCTATCGATAGATACAATACAGAGTCGAACTTTCCTTACGCCGCACCATACCGCTAGACATTGATGTTTGCTTCAGTACAAATCAAACTTCGGCGGACTTATGCGCTCTCCTCAGCGCGAAGCGCCCTTGCGCCCTACCTCGAGTAAGACGGGCCTCTGCGTACGTTGCAGTTCCCTTGCGTAGCGTAGCGGCTTTGCGTTCCACTCCCCAGAAAGATCCAATCTGCAAAAATGTCTAGCGGTAGGACGCCATACTCACAACTCGAATCTTAAACCGAACAGAGCCGACCGCAACTCGTGCGATCGGCTCTGATAAGATCAAGAAACTATTACGGTCCCCAGATTTACACTTAGTACCCTGGGTTCTGCGATAGCGCACCGCCGGAAAGGTCAATCTGAGTCTGCGGAATCGGGTAGTACTCATCCTTGCCGGCGACAAACACAGCGCTTTCTAGAGGACCCGGCAAGAGACTAGACTCGAAGCTAACGTACGAGTTGAGTTCCTCTGCTGCCACACCCCAACGGACGAGGTCAAAGGCACGCTGCCCCTCGCCAGAGAGTTCGAGCTTACGCTCGAAACGAAGTACTTGGCGTAGCTGCTCGCGACTCAGGCCACTGCCGTACTCGCTGATCTTGTAGTTGGCGGCATTGCTACCGTCGGCGTTCGTGACGAATCCGGCCGGGTTTGCCGCACGACGACGGACCTGGTTGATGAGCTCGCGAGCGCGCTCTAGGTTGCCCGCGGGGTTCTCGATGTGACACTCTGCAGCCATCAATAGGACGTCAGCAAAACGGATGATATTGACATTGATAGCCGTATAACCACTGGTCCAGCTTGAGCCATCTGTGAACGTACCCACTTGGCTCTTGCGGAAGATGGTCTTCTTTGGTGCAAATGGTCCGCCGTTGCTACGATCGCGTATCCAAGAGTTGCCGGGGTGATCGCCGTGGTCGAGGTACGGAATTCCGCGACGACCGACGGAGTGATCGAGGCGAGGATCAACAGGACGCGTATCCTCCGTAAAGTCATCTCCAGCCTCAATGCCGAAGTCGGTGAGGATGCGATTAGCTGGTGCGCGATAAGCGTTGTTTTCGAACAACGGGAGACCGTCTTCGGTCACCCTGAAGCTGAAGACCAGGTCGAAACTCGGCTGCGCAAAACCGCAGCAGCCCGTTGGGCCACCACCGTTGGGGTAGTTGAGTACGAGTTCAGGGTTGGCATTGTTGATGCTACCAGTGTTGGCGGCGGCCTGAATGGCGAAGACTGCTTCTGGGCCGTTGTCGAACTCACCGTTGAAAGCATCGCCGTAGTTTTCGAGGAGACCGAACTTGACTCCAACGGAGTTGGTACCGTCTGCGATTACGGCTTCGAAGTTGGCCTGTGCCTCTGCGTACTTGCCTTCGTAGAGTTGAACCTTTGCGAGGTATGCTCTCGCGGCCCACTTGTTAGCCTTTCCGACGACATCCTGCGTCTCGGGGAGAAGGTCTACCGCTCGAGCAAAGTCTGCCTCGATCTTGTCTAGGATTGGACCGTTCGTGACGGACGCCGTTTCTTCGAAAGTGGTTTCCTCCGTGATGTAGGGGACGCGGTTGTAGATCTTGGCGAGTTCGAAGTAGAAGTGCGAGCGTAGAAAGAGGGCCTGGCCTCTGGCGCTGTTGGCGAACAGTTCGTTGTCAGCGACGCCTGGATTGCCGTTAGCAACAGCATCTTCGATGGTCCGCAGAGCTAGGTTGGCCCGAGCGACACCGTCCAAGGATTCTCGCCACTTCTCAGCAACGACGTTGTTGGTTGGGGTAACTTCATATCGCTGCACTGGGTTAGCTCCCGGCTGGTCACCAGGAGTGGATCCCTTAAGAGCCTCTCCCCCGCGGACCGTGCCGTGTAGCCAGTTGGTCGCGCCACTGTAGAAGCCGCCGCTTCCGCTTAGTTGGCTGTAAGTACCGACCAAGAGTTGGTTAATACCGGCTTGCGTGCCGAGAAGATCGGAGGTAAGCACACCCTTTGGCTCGATCTCGAGAAACTCGTCCGAGCAACCCGCGGAGTAGAAAACTGCGCCCGCCAAACCCGCCGAGATGGCGAGTGAGGAGAGCATACTTTGTGAAAATCTCATGTTAGTTGTAATTCGGGGGTTAGAAAGTAAGTCCTACCCCTAAGTTGAAGGAGCGGGTGACGGGAAAGTTGCCCAAGTCGATACCGAAGTTCGTGTCGGCGGCACCACCTACTTGAGGGTCCAACCCGTCGTACCCGGTGATGGTAAAGAGGTTGTTCGCGCTCACGGACACCCGGGCTCGGGAGAAGGTGCCCCCGAAAGCAGTTCGCGGGAGGTTATAGCCGATCGAAAGCAGGCGCATCCGCAAGTAGGAGCCGTCCTCTACGTAGAAGGAATTGATTTCGTCGGTGCTCGAGAAACCGGCATAATTCTCGAAAATCGGTTGCGTCGTGCTCATGTTCTGAGGTGTCCACGAATCGAGTACGCGAGTACTCAAAGCCGCTCCGGGAAACACTGCGTAGAAGTCGGTGTAGTACTTCGAGAAGTTGAAGATGTCGTTACCGATCGACGAATAGAGGAAGGTCTCGATATCGAATCCCTTGTACGCGACGCGAAGGTTAAGGCCACCCGTAAAGGTGGGGATTGGACTTCCGATGACGGTACGGTCAGCCTCGTCGATTACTCCGTCGGGGATACCGGTGAGGTTTCCGTTTTCGTCGACGCTATTGTTGTCCGTAAAGCGGAGTCGGCCTGGGGCGGCACCCTCCTGAAAGACCTTAGCTCCGCCCGCTCCTTCGGGGGCATTGAGATTAGCGGCATCGATCTCGGCCTGCGATTGCCAGAGGCCATTCGTTTGGTATCCGAAGAAGCTCGAGATTGGGCTCCCGACCTGATTACGTGCGACGTTGCCTGCGCGCGTATTTCCCGCCTCAAAGAACTCGATGTTCTTCCGCGAGGCGATCCACCTTGTTCTTCAAGAAGGAACCTGTAAAAGTCGCTTCGAAACTAAGATCGGTAGTGATGTTGTCACGGTAGGTGATCTGCAGGTCGATACCACGGTTATCGATACTGCCTACGTTAACGAACGGGCGTTGCGCCTCACCGTAGTTGTCGGACAGTTGAGCCCGTACGAGGACATCATCGTTGGTCCGCTGCCACAGGTCGAGGAAGATATCGAGCTTCGAGTCGAAGAACGTAGCGTCGAAGCCAACGTTGACTGAAGTAGCCTGCTCCCACTTCGCATCGGGATTACCAATTTGGTTTTGGGCTACACCGGGAGCGGCCACACTGTTTGAACCCGTGATTGGGTAGTACGTGGTACCGACGTTACCGCCGAAGAGGTTAAAGCGGTTCTGAGGGCCAACAGCGTCGGCGTTGCCCATTACCCCGTACCCTGCGCGAATCTTGAGATCGGAGAGGACATTACTGGGCTGAAGGAAACTCTCTCCCGTCACGCGCCACGCACCTGAGATGGCAGGGAAGAAGCCACGACGAAGGTCTGCCGCGAATCCTGCACTTTGGTCTTGTCGGATGACACCCGTCAGGTAGTATTTATTGGCGTAGTTGTAGTTGACCTGACTCAGGATCGAAGCGTACGCGTTTGGCGTGTTAAAGCTCGAGTTGACGACAGGATTTTGGACCTGATTGAGGTTTACGAACGCTGGATCCGTAGAGAACGGGTTGATACCCCGAGAGTCGGTGTTGTACCCGTTGTTGAGCGAGAGCGCTTCGTAGCCGACGAGGCCGCTGATGCTGTGGTCCCCGCCAAGCTTGTAGTCGAAGTTGAGCGTGTTGGTCCACACCCAGTTGTAGGAGTCGCCACTAAACTCGCCGTAGCTGTTGTTCTGGTTGTTCTCAGCGTTCTCGTAGGTTCTGCGCCCGAAGAAGCGACCTGCGTAGTTGCCGTAGCGCCCCCCGAGGAGTGAGCGAACGAAAAGCCCTTTGACGATATCAACCTCGGCGTAGACGCTACCGAAGACGTTGAGGCCACGGTTGGTGTTGTCGATTTGGGCCTCCCGATTTGCTACTGGATTGGACGGGTTACCGAAACCGGTGGCGCGTGTTCCTGCGTAACCGCCGAACTCATTGCGGACCGGGATCGCCGGTGCGATCCGGAAGGCGAGGAGGACGTCGTTCTCGATGCCGGCCACATCCTGCCCACCGTTTCCACCGATGAGCCCGAGGGTCGACCCGTACGTCGCCTGGATATTCTCTCCGACGCGGACGCGGCTACCTAGGTTAAACTCAGAGTTAGCGCGAAAACCGTAGCGCTGGGAAGAGGAGTTGAGCAGTGTACCCTTCTCGTCCTGGGCGGAGAGCCCGAAATAAAAGCGGCCGGCGTCGTTGCCGCCGGAGAAGCCGAGCGTGTGCCGGTTGAAGATCGCGACATCGGTAATTTCGTCGTACCAGTCGGTTCCCTCGCGGTTAGAGCGGATGAGTAGCGACGGCGATGAAGAGCTCTCGCTGTAATTGGCGCGCTCCTCCTCGATGTTCACCTCTGAAGCAGGTACCCCACGGCGGTCGCCCGCGACTAGGAAGTCTGGCACTGTAAACTGGGTAACGCCCTGGCCATACTGCGGGTGTGAATACAGCGTATCTGGGTTTTGGCCCAGGTTGATGCGGCCATTCCGGAGTGCGATAAGCGTGTAGTCGGCTTGCTGCTGTGGCGTGAGGATAGGCTGTCCCGTACCCGGCGTCGTCACTCCGAGCAGTCCATCGTAGCTGATCCGAACGCCTTCTCCGCGCTTGCCCTTCTTGGTCGTGTAGACGATCACACCACTCGAGGCACGCGATCCGTAGATCGAGGCCGAGGCGGCATCCTTGAGGATGGTCGTCGTGGCGATATCGTCGGGGACGAGGAAGGACACATCCTGTGTAGGGACGCCGTCGACCACGTACAGCGGCTGGTTGGCGTTAAAGGACCCAAATCCCCGGATACGAACCTTGGACTGCGTTCCTGGCTGGCCGTTCGTGATGACGGTCACACCGGCGGCACGCCCTTGGAGTTGTTGCTCGATGTTACTCGACGGGATAGCCTGGAGCTTGTCGGCCTCGATGGTCGAGATGGCACCGGTGGCGTCACGCTTCGAGCCGACCGAGTAGCCTGTCACGACGATCTCGTCGAGGGCAACTCCCTCAGCGAGGGTGAGGTCGTAGGTACTAGCGCCCGTGAGTGGGATCTTCCGTCCGTCGTAGCCGATGTAGGATACCTGAAGCTCAGTGCTCCCATCGGGAACGGTAAGCTCGTAGCGGCCGTCGAGATCTGTGATCGTACCGATACTCGTGCCGGCCACCTGGACGGTAGCACCGATCACCGGTATCCCAGCGTCGTCGGTGATCGTTCCGCTTACCGTTTGTTGGGCAAAGCCAACGACCGAAAAGCAGAGGGTTAAGAGGAATAGTAAGGTTAGTCTCATCGTCAAGTCGTTTTGTTAATAGCGACGAAGCTACTTCACCGATGCGGTAGACCAACCCTTTTTTTGGCAATTGGTGAACAAATTTCTGTTTCGGCCTATGCCCCGCCCCTGTCGCCAAACCTTGTTCTTAACGCCAGGCCCCGCCCAGGAGGCCGTCAAATTTCGCGCATTGACACCGAACAAGCAGCCCAAACCCATCTCACGTCTACCTTTCGGCGGTATGACGATACGAAAGGTCGCGACCTCCCTCGCCCCCCTCTGTGCAGCGCTCGCCCTCTCGAACTGTGGCACCGGCGCGGACCGCGAACCAAGCTACCTCTTCGAATCTCTACCCGCCGAGCGTACCGGCATTCACTTCGCCAACCGCGTCATAGAAAACGACACGTTCAATATTCTGGCCCTCGAGTACGTCTACAACGGCGGCGGGGTCGCGGTGGGCAATTTCAACGGGGACTCGTTGCCCGACCTCTACTTCACCGGCAACACCACCGCCAATGCCCTCTACCTCAACCGCGGCGACTTTCGCTTCGAGGACGTTACCGAGGTGGCGGGGGTCGGCGGGGCCGAGCGCTGGAGCTCGGGGGTAGCCGTGGCCGACGTCAACGCCGACGGACTCGACGATATTTACGTGTGTGCTACGGTGCTGCAGCCAAACCGGCGGCGCGCCAACCTCCTTTATATTAACGAGGGACCCGACGACGGGGGCGTACCCCGTTTTCGCGAAAGCGCACGAGCCTACGGCCTCGCCGACACCTCACACACCACCAGTGCCGCATGGCTCGACTACGACCGAGACGGCGACCTGGACCTCTACGTGCTCGTCAACCACATGGACGACAAGCGCTACCCCAACCGTTTTGGCGCACGCACGCTCGACGGCACCAGTACGCGCAACGACAAACTCTACCGCAACGATGGCATCGGGGCAAACGGGCACATGACCTTCTCGGATGTCTCGCGGGAGGCGGGCATCAACGAGGATGGCTTCGGCCTCGGGGTGGCGGTGTGTGACCTCAACGAGGACGGCTGGCCCGACCTCTACGTCGCCAACGACTACCTCTCTACCGACCTAGCGTGGATCAACCAGCGCGACGGAACCTTCATCAACGAGATCGACGCTATGGCCGGGCACACGAGCTACTCCGCCATGGGGGTGGACGTGGCCGACCTCAACAACGACGCGCGCGCGGATGTCGTGACGCTCGATATGCTGCCGGGCAGCAACCAGCGCCGCAAGACGATGATGCCGAGCGCGAGCTTTAGCCAGCGTCGCAACAACGACGAGTACGGCTACCAGTACCAATACATGCGCAACTCGCTGCAGCTCAACCGCGGCCCGCAGGCACCGGGCGACTCGCTGCCGGTCTTCAGCGAGGTCGGGCTCTACGCCGGGATCGGGGCCACGGACTGGAGCTGGAGCGTGCTCGCCGCGGACGTCGACCTCGACGCCGACCGCGACCTCCTCATCACCAATGGCTTCCCGCGCGACATCACCGATCTGGACTTCATGGACTACTCCAGTCAGCTCGGCAATTACGTGACCAAGGCAGAGCTGCTCGAGAAGATTCCATCGGTCAAGGTCAGCAACTACGGGTACGCCAACGACGGCGGGGCCGTGCCGCAGTTCGCGGACGAGACGAAGGCCTGGGGGCTCGACTTGCCAAGCTTTTCGAGTGGCGCAGTGACGGTAGATCTGGATCTCGACGGCGACTTGGATTACGTCGTGAGCCGTATCAACGACTCGGCGCTGGTGTACCGCAATCGTGCGCTCGATGTCGGGCGGGCGGATTCGAGCAAGTTCCTCACGATTGCCCTGCGCGGCGGCCTGCGCAACACGCATGCCCTAGGGGCAACAGTTACGGTGGTAGCGGGCGGCAAGCGACAAGTAGCGTACCAATCGCCATTTCGAGGCTACCTATCAACTGTTTCGACGGATTTGCATTTTGGGCTCGGGTCGGCGGCCGTCGTCGATTCGGTCATGGTGCGCTGGCCGACGGGCGGGTATACGGTTTTGACGCAAGTCGCCTCCGACCAGCGGCTCAGCATCGGGGAGGACTCCGCCACGCTGCTGGCGCACGGCCCGCGGTACGACGGTGGCACGACCCCGGTGCCGCTGCTTACCGAGATCACCACCCGGCTCGGCCTCTCGGGCGTCCGCTACGAGGAGGATATCTTCGTCGACTTCGACTTCCAGCGCCTGTTGCCGCACCAGTTGTCGCAGTACGGTCCGGCGATGGCGGTTGGGGACGTGAACGGGGACGGCCTCGACGATCTCTTCATCGGCGGTGCCCTGCGGCGGCCGGATCGCTTCTTTTTGCAGACGAGGGCGGGTGGTTTCGCTTCCGCCAAAACCCTCGGCGACGTGGACTCGGAGGCGAGTTGGGGCGCGCTCTCAGAAACGACAGGGGCGCTCTTCTTCGATGCGGACGGCGACGGCGACGAGGACCTGTATGTAGCGCACGGCAGCACGGAGGCTCCCCCGGGGCATGCAAGCTACCGCGATCACTTCTACCGAAACACCCCGCGAGGCTTGGTCCTCGATACAACGGCGCTCCCGGTGCTCACGAATTCGAGCAGTTGCGTACGAGCAGCAGATATCGATGGCGACGGGGACCTCGACCTTTTCGTGGGTGCGCGGGCCGTGCCGTTTCAGTTTCCAAAACCCGACCGGAGTACACTGTTGCTCAACGACGGACGGGGCACGTTCACCGCGAGCAGGGCTCCCTGGCTGCGTGAGATCGGCATGGTGGCCGACGCCCTGCTGGTCGATGTAAGCGGAGACGGAGCCCCCGATCTGGTCATCGCGGAGGATTTCGGTATGCTGCGCATCCTGATCAACGATGGGCGTGGTTTTGACGAAAGTCGCTGGCAACAGCAGCCGGGCGGCATCACCGAGAAGCGTGGCTGCTGGACGAGCCTGCTGGCGCTCGATGCCGACAAGGATGGCGACCTCGACCTCGTGGCGGGCAACCTCGGCAAGAATCACCTCTTTCACCACGGCGGCACGGATGCCATCAAGATTTTCGCGGGCGACTTTGATGGGAATGGCGGGATCGATGTCTTCCCGGCGGCGCGTTTTGCGGGGAGCGACGGACAGCTAGGGCTGTATCCCTACTTCCAGCGCCAGGAGATGGAAAAGCAATTGCCGAAGCTTAAGAAGTTGTTCCCGGCGCACCGGGATCTAGGCGAGGTAGGGGCCGAAGACTTTATCGCGAAGCTCGGCGGCGCAGACAGCCTCAGCGTGACAGCCGACTTCCTGTCGAGCGTGGTGCTGCTCAACGACGGAACCGGAGTCTTCGAGGTGAGCGTATTGCCGCGGGAAGCCCAACTCGCACCGCTCTACGGCATGCGGGCTGTAGACGTGAATGGCGACGAGCACCTCGACCTACTGTTGACCGGCAACGACTACGGCACCGAAAACCGCATGGGTCGCTACGATGCATTGCACGGCCTGGTCTTGCTCGGCGACGGGCGAGGTGGCTACCAGCCGGTGGACTATGCCCAGGGCGGCCTGTCCGTACCGGGTGATGCGAAGTCGATGATCGAGGTGCTACTGGCCAACGGGCAGCTGGTGTACGTGTCGGGCACGAATAGCGGACCGGTGCGGGCTTTCGCCAAAACCCAGGACGACGACGTGAAGTACAAACGCGTCGGCGGCATCGGAACCCAGTGGACAATAGCCGGCGCTGCGGTGCCTACGCCCTTCGGGATGGGGTTTGGGAGTAGTGGGGGGCGCTATGTCCCGAGGGGCTAGGGGGGAGTTCGTTGGACCTGGCGAAGCGAAGCGAAGACGGTTCAACGGACCCCGCCTAGCCCGCCCATTACCTTAGCTCATCCCCACTCCCTAGACGGCCCCACGCCCTACCCCACCTCCACCACCCAAAACACCTGCCCCCGCTGGCACCTCACCCGCATGGACATCCCCCGGCGCGTGAGCAGCGCCTGCCCGTAGTCGGCACTAAAGCCGAAGGGCTCCTTCCCTAATAGACACTCTGGCCCCTGGTGGAGCTCGCGCCAGCGCGTGAGGCAGACGTAGAAGCGACCGGCGTCGCTGGCGGCGAAGGGGGGATCAGGCTGTGCTTGCAGGCGGGAGAGGAAGATTTTGGTGGGTTTTGGGCGGTTGAAACCGAGTTGCTCGAAGAGACTAGCCGTGACAGAGAGTAGCGTCTCCGCACGTTTTGGCGAAAGCAGATCCGTGATCTCTAGCTGCTGGACGTCGGGCGCCTTTGGCCCCTCCCGGAAGAGTTTCGGGTTGCGCTGGAGAGGCCGGACGCTACCCTGGAGCTGCTTTGCGTCGCGCAAGCTGAGGAAGTGTTGGAGATGTAGGAAGCCTGTTTTGCGGAAACGCTCCCCCACTCTGGCGAAGTCGTCTTCGGTCAAGGGCTGCTCGTAGGCGGCGGCGCTGGCCTCGGTGAGTTGTTGCATCCGGCGGCGCAGGCGCGGCGGGGCCACCACTTGCACGTCCTCCCCGAGCCCCAGTATCTCGCTCTCTAACTCGAAGGTGTGCTGCACGTCGAGCGTGACCTCGATGTAGCGATCGCCACGGCCGGTGGTGCGCTGGCTGTGGTGAATCGGCTTCGTGATGACGTAGGGCGCACGGCTCAGCGAGAGGCGCAGCACCACTTCCATAGGCGGCTCGTTGGTGACGCTCACGCCGACGGTGTGCTCGAAGAAGGTCTCCGGCTCGAGACCTGCGCGGCGCTCGAAGGTCTGGCCGGTATCGCGCAGGTGGTGGATGCGGTCGAGCGCCAGGATCATGACTTGCGCCTCGCCGACGACGTAGCCGAGCAGAAAGAAACGATTGCGCGACTCCTTCAAGAAGTGCGGCTCCAGCGCATAGGTCTTCGGACTCCGCGACCGAAAGCTCTGGTAGGCGACCTCAACGACGTGCCCGGCGGCGATGATTTCGTAGAGCGGATCTATCCAGTGGAGGCCACGCAAATTTTCGTTGTGCTCGAAGGCGATGATGCGGCGACCGCCCGTGCGTCCCTCGCCCAGCTGATCACGCAGACGCCCGACCAGCCCCCCGAAGGTCTCCATCTGGCGAAAGCCCGTAAACTGCCGCAGCGTATCCACCACTTCCCGCAGACGACTCAAATCTTGTTCGCTAAGCGGTGAGTCGGTGATGGCGTAGGCCGGGTCAGCGTAGCGGTAGTACTTCCGCTCGTAGACCTCGATCGGGGCGTTGTAGCCCAACTTATCCGAGCGCATCATCTGGAGGTCTAGCTGGACAGTCCGCCGAGACACGTCCACCTGGCGGCCTTCGTATTCGTAAAGGGCGTCCGAGACCGCATCGATGAGGTCGTCGAGCGTCCAGCGGCGGCCCGTGTTGCGCAGGCAGCGATCGAGGGTGCGATAGCGGAGGAGGGCGTTGCGGTTGGCGGGCACCTTGGAAGGGTTATTTGCTTGGGAGGTTGTTTGATTATTTGGTAGCACGACGCCATGCGGATAGCACGCTCACCAAACAATCTCCCAACCAAAAAATCAAATAACCCAAACTTTTCCCACCTACGCAAAAAGCTTGCGCAGTGGCTTTTCACTTTTGCACTGTCAACGGGAGAAAGCGTCCCTTGGCCCCCGGATGGAACGGCTGTCCGGGGTTCTATCACCCTCCAACTATATCATCATGTCTACGGCCACCACCACTTCCAAAACCACTTCAACTACTACGTCTACGATCAATGGGCAGGACCTCAAGTCCTGGGGTTTGACGCCAGGACCGGCGTTCGGACTCATCATCGATCACTGGGACAATTGGTTGCTCGACCACGAGGCGGACACCTTGCGGGGGTGGTTGCTGGCGGCGGAGGCGCAGCCCGGAGCTTATGAGATGCACCCGGTCGTAGGGCTTGTCGCTGAGCGGATGCTGGCGGAGATCGTGCGCGAGAAGGAGATGATCGCCTTGCGGCAAAACGCCCTTCCCTTCGCACAGTACGGCCCGGAGCACATTGAGCAAGGCGCCTTACACCAGATGTACACGGCCATGAAACTGCCCGTCGCCACTGGCGGGGCGCTGATGCCAGATGCGCACCAGGGCTACGGTCTGCCGATCGGTGGGGTGCTGGCGGCCGACAACGCCGTCATCCCGTACGCCGTCGGCATGGACATCGGGTGCCGCATGTGCCTGAGTGTCTTCCCGGAGCCGGTCGAGAAGTTGGACCTCGATGTGACCTCGCTGTCCAAGATCCTGCAGGCGTCCACGTACTTCGGTCGGCAGACGAGTAAGCGCGGTGCCGAGCACGCCGTTTTGAGCGACCCGCGGATCAAGGATACCAAGTTGCTCCGCGACCTGCACGAGCGGATGTCTCGGCAACTGGGTAGCTCCGGCGGCGGCAACCACTTTGTGGAGTGGGGCGTGGTCGAGATCACGGATGCCGACGGGCACGCTGGTTTGCCCTCCGGGCGCTACTTAGGTCTGCTGAGTCACTCTGGAAGCCGCGGCTTCGGGGCAAGCATCGCCGACTACTACACGAAGCTGGCCATGGCTGAGACCCCGCTCCCTGGCGACGCCAAGCACCTGGCCTGGCTCGGACTCGACACCGAACTCGGGATGGAGTACTGGCACGCCATGAGCCTCGCCGGTGACTACGCCTCGGCTTGCCACCACATCATTCACGACCGGATCGCGGTCGGCCTGCGCTCCCGGGCGCTGGTCCGGATCGAGAACCACCACAACTTCGCCTGGCGCGAGCTGGACGCCGACGGCGTGGAGCGGATCGTGCACCGCAAGGGCGCCACGCCAGCGGGCGAGGGCGTCTTAGGGATCATCCCAGGTTCGATGGTGACGCCGGGCTTCATCGTGCGGGGCAAGGGCGTGAAGGCGTCCCTGGCCAGTGCGAGTCACGGTGCCGGACGGCTCATGTCGCGGACCCAGGCCAAGAAGACGATCCAGACCGAGGATTGGCACGCGCAGCTGAGTGCTGCGAAAGTGACTTTGCTGGGTGCAGGTCTAGACGAGGCTCCGGGTGCCTACAAGGATATTCACGAGGTGATGGCTGCGCAAGTGGAACTCGTGGACGTGCTGGGGACCTTTCAGCCGCGCATTGTGCGGATGTGTGGGGACAAGGGCTTTCGGGAGCGGGATTAGGGGGAGGTATGAGGTGTACCACCTCGCCCGCAACTCCGAGCTTGGTTTGTAGCCATGGCGTAAGGGCTCTCTCCGTCATCTCGACCGAGCGAGACGCCGCGAAGCTGGCTGGCGAGCGAGCGGAGAGATCCCCTTAGGCAGAAAAAGCCAGCGTATGTCCTAAGGAGATTTCTCCGTTGCGCTTCGCTCCAGTCGAAATGACGGGACGCGAGACGCGCGGTCATCTGGCTGCCCACCACGTCATCTCGACCGAGCGAGACGCCGCGAAGCTGGCTGGCGAGCGAGCGGAGAGATCCCCTTAGGCAGAAAAAGACAGCGTATGTCCTAAGGAGATTTCTCCGTTGCGCTTCGCTCCAGTCGAAATGACGGGACGCAGCCTTCGGCTACGCACCAGGTAATGTTACGTGTAGTCTGTTTTGGCGAAAGCCCTCAAATGTTCAATCATGCGAATCATCTCCGACTTTCGAGACTACTACGATAGTATTCAGGCGTATGGTCTGGATGGATACCTTTTGTACTTACGAAAGCAGGCCACCGTAGAGGTAGCCGTAACGACGCTCATAAAAAGCGCTCCTAACCTAGCGATGAAGCCCTGGCACGGTAGATCGTTTATTGCTAAATCACCCAACAAGTACCGAGCAAAAGTCGTATCGCATTATGTGCTCATTGGCTACTGCGGTAGATTCTTCCCCATGATAGGATTAGCCCATTACGAAGCCAAAAGATTCGAAAGCGGAACAGCGTGGGTGTACGCATCGAGTAGTTACTATTATGCAGCGCATGACTTACGTTTAGGCATCGCCCGGCTGAGTGACCATTTCGATGTCGCGGGCAACAATGCTGCCGGTGACAAGTATCCTATCGAGGAGCGGCACAGCCGCGCGTTCGAAGCGATACAAAGCTCGTGCGAGGGCTACGAGGACCACACACTGTTCCGCCTTCTCGAAACGCCTATCTTCTGCTGCGGCTTCACGAAAACACCCTCTTAGATGATACCAAGTTGGTACGGTCACCGAAGAAGCCTGGCCGGCCTTACCCACACAACGCTGGCCAATCCCCGCCTAAAGGATTTCAATTTCGCCCGCATCAAAGATCCCTACACTTGTTTTCAGGACATCAGCCAGTATTTGTCCGGTGTGCTCGGAAATACTGAGATCGACGGGACGGATTTGACCGACGCACAACAGGTCCAGAGGCACGGATTTGACCCTAAGTATGGCTTTAGAAAGCGGCCATGAATACCTACCCCTTCACAGGTATAGTCGTCTCGTTCCCCGTCCGCACGTGCATATAATGCGAACTCATAATCTCGACATCATTGTCTCGAAAGACGTCTTGAATATTGGCGTGCAGGTTAGAGTAGGTCCGCGGCATCCCGTGAGAGTTCTTCGTAAAAGCGTTTAACTCGTACTCGACGTACCAATCCTGTAAACCTTTCTGTAGAATAAACGGCTCTGGAGTAGTCTCCACGTCGGGGGTTTTGGCGGCAGCCTCCAACATCAGCCTGTGCACCGTTGGCCACGGTACGTCATAGCCGATCGTGATGCTCGTGTGGAGGACGAGGCCGATCGTATTGGCGAGGGCCGTGTAGTTGATGATCCCGCCGCTGAGGAGGTTGCCATTCGGGACGGTAATCTCTTCATTCTTGGTGGTCTTAATGCGAGTCACGAGCAGGTTCTTCGAGACGATGTCCCCGACGGTGTCTCCGATTTTGACACGGTCACCGATCTGGAAGGGTCGCATGTACGTGAGGATGACGCCCGATACCGCGTTGCCGACCGTAGACGCGCCCCCGAGCGAGAGAAGTAGACCGATAAAGACGCTTACGCCCTGGAAAGCCGCCGAATCTGAACCCGGCAGCATCGGCCAGATGATAACAAACGTGAGCACAATCACGAGCGCGCGCACCAAGTTGGCCGTCGGCTTGGCCCAGTCGGCATAAAAGCCGTCGAGTGAGAGTTCGCCCGACTGGATGCGCCCCGCGATCCACCCGATGAAATTAATGAGTTGCATCGCGAGCCAGACGATAATCGCGATAAAAATCAGGCTCGGAATAAACCCAATCACGCTGTCGCGCACGATGACCAGGGGCGTCAACACGTAGCCTAAGAGGCTTTCGCCAAAACCCCTGGTGTAGCTCAGTTGGCTAAACAAGAACGGAAGGAACAGGTACAACAAGAAGAGCAGCGTCAGGATGCGCAGTCCCTTGATGAGAACGAGCAACACATTCATTTGCGCCCGCGGATTGACGAGCCGCATCAACTGGCTGTCCCCCCGGATCAGCTGCTGCGACATGAAGACCTTGAGGCGCTTCTGGAGCGTGATCCGCAGAAAGTGAAACACCCTATTGATCCCGAGCCACAGCAGTACCAGCAGCGCCGTGAGCGCTAGGAAGACCCCAATGTCGCGCACCGTGGACAGGAAGGATTTGTCGTTGTAGTCACGAATGAGGGCCGCGGAGATGATGTCGCGGTTGCGGGTCGCCACGGCTACCGCGGTGGTGTCGAGAATGGCGGCGTCGGCGGTACTTACGGAGTTGATGAGCCGGTCTTGGTAGACGACGTTAAAGGTCCCGTCTTCGCCCTCGACGACCTGTAGGCTATCGAGTTGACTACGCGGAAGTTGCGCCAGGTCGGCGATCTGATTCGTGACCAGACGCGCTCGCTGAATTTGCGAGAAGGCCCCTACTTTTCGATAGACCCGGAAAAGCGTGTCCCCCCGAAACGTGACCGGCGTGCCCGAGGCCCGGAGGCTGTCCGATCCGCGGATGAGCAGCGCAGCGGGCACCAGCTCTTCGAGCGTCTGTTCGTTGTCTTCCTCGCGCTGCAGTTTGGCGCGCAGGCGAGCTTCGACGGCGGAGTCGCGGCGTATGGAATCCCGCCGGATAGAGTCCACCCGCACGCCGACCAACTTAACTGAGTCTTGGCGCAGGCTATCGACGCGGATGGAGTCGACGCGAGCGGCCTCGATGCTGGCGGCGCGCCGGCGGGCACTGGAACTTCTGGGCATGAAGGCTCTCGCCAAAACATGACAGTCCGATCCAGAGGCACAGCGCCAGGACTAAGTTTAAACGGAGCTGGGGGCCGGAGCGATTCACGGTGTAAGAGTAAGGCTAATCGGTGTACGTGGCGGGGGTGGCGAAGGGTCAAAACCGTCGACCGCGGCGGTATCCCTTGCTCTACCTTCCCAACGGAATATGACGAAGCATTCTTCCCCAGCCGTACGCATCCTCACAGGATATGCACTGATTGCGTTTATCGGATGCCGTTCATCATCGGCCTGATCGGGTCAACCTACCACGGATTTTACTACCGTTGCTTTGCGTCTTCACGATTCCAGGGGCGGCGGTGCCGGGGCTGGCGTACTCGGTGTACCTGTCGGTTCGGCACGTGAAACAAAGCGAGTACGAGTACGTGGGGAAAGGCGCTCAGTCTCTACCTGGCAAACGCTCGCCACCCCCACAGTGCGCTCCGATCAACTCGTCGACCTCACTTCCATACTTCTCTGCGAAGCCTAGGTCACGCGCGTAGGTCAGAGCGCGGCAGGCCTCGTTTGGCTTCTGTATACCCAGGTAGAGTCGCCCCATCGTCTTGTAGGCGTAGCTATTGCCAGGATAATACTTGATACTCTGCTCGATGCTCGTGATGCCCTCGCGGTAGCGGCCGGCCCGGCGTTGAGCGTCGGCCAAATTGCTGTAGTAGAGACCGGCATTACCCGGATCTTGTACGGGCCTAAGCATTGTGGCCGCCGTGTCGAAGTAGAGGAAAGCGCGATCGAGGCTGTCCATCCGGGTGTAGGTCAAGGCTAGGTTGAAGTATCCGAGGGGCTTGTAGGTACCTGCGGCTGGATCGTTCACGATGCGTTGGAGCGCCTGGACTGCCTCAGAGAATCGTCCTGCTCGCATGAATATGTTCCCACGATTATTGACGGCCTGCAGTGAACTGGGAAGGAGTACCAGCGCACTGTCCAGATCAGCGAGGGCGCTGTCCCAATCTTGAACAGCCTCGTGCAAGACGCTACGGTTCGCTAGGTACGCCGACCTCATCGTGTCGTTTCTGGCATGCACGATTGCGCGGGTGTAGCACCATAGAGCGTAATCGTTAGACCCCAGACGCTGATAGGTGATTGCGGCGATGTTATAGGCTTCGGCGATGGTGGAGTCGATCAACAGCACCTTGGCCACCTGCAGCGAGGAGGCCTCGAAGTCGTCGTCCTGCTGCAGTGCGCTCGCCAGGCTAAGGCGGAGGTCCAGATTCGTCGTGTCAAAGGCAATAGCCTTCTCGATGATGGCTGCTGCGTAGGCGAAGTCCCCTTCATCAGCCTTCATCTGGGCAGCGGCCACGAGTTCAGCAACGAGCTCGGTGACGCTTTGCTGGGCAGATCCTACAGCGCAGACGGCGAGTAAAAGTATGGTAAGCCCACCCTTCAGCATTTGGCAAAATTAGTGATTCAGGCTGGGCGCGTTGGGCGATCCATCGATAGGGGTTAGTTGGGTAGGGCGCAGGAAGCGGGTGGCGTGCAGCAGGTTTTGGCGAAAGCCGTATCGACCACGTCTTGATCCTCCCCCTCAGCGTTAACGGTACGGCGACGCATATCATCATCCACTTGCTAGCCAACGGGTCCAACGTCCACTATTCCGACTCACGATCACAGTATGACACGCAGAGCGCTTGAACACTAAGGCTCACCAGGCGGGCCGGCAGGTCCGCCATTCATTCAGCCCGTTTGCTCGCCGAGCGAAGCGATGGCGGGCGGGCGGGGTGACTTACGAGTCGAGTTCGTCACGAACGCGGAGCACGCCCATGCTATCGAAAAAGGGCTGTCTGGCGGTGGGTGATGTAGCTCCCCCTTTCACATAAATAAGCCGCCTTTGGCGTGTCTATTCAGTGAATGTCACTCATAGGCTTTCGCCAAAACCCTCCCCGCCGCCGCCGCCACCTGTTTTGCCGAAAGGCTACCTTGCCTCTTCCCCCACACCAACCTCCCCAGCCCCCCGTGCAAGAATGCGGCACCCCCGCCAAGCCTCCGCGACCCTCCGCGCCTCAACAATAAATCCACCGCTGCGAAGCAACGCATATCCCCATCGCTCGAGCCTTCTCCTACACCGGCCACCCCCATACCTTCCCCC
>CAWIMC010000004.1:40000-360435 GCA_963837005.1 Lewinellaceae bacterium | reverse complement strand
CCAAGTCACGCTGTTGTTGTTACCGGCGAGCACCTTGGCGATGAGCGGGGAGATCCGCACCGACGTGGTGGTCGGCGGGCGGAAGCGGAAGAGTGGCTGCAAGGGTTGCGTCGGGTCCGGAGGCCCGGTCACGGCCGCCGAGGTTCCGTCGGCCTGCTCCCAGCTGTAGGTGAGCTGGGCCGACGGGTCATTCGCGTCCGAATCGGAGCCAACGAGCATGAAGGGCGTTTGCTTCGGGATCGTAATGCCGGCACCGGCAACGGCTACAGGGTCAGCAGTGCTACCTGTCCCAGGGGGCGTGGTGGTCCCGCATCCATTATTGCTCTCCGTTGTGGCGTAAGCCTGCATCGTCGCGATTGAGACACTGTGAAAGAAGGGGTCGCTTCCAGGCTGAATCTCGGCTGCGCCACCACAAACCCCAGCGTAGGCCATGATCGAGGTACCCTCGCCAGGCTCAAAGCGGAAGTTGGCAGTCGAGGTCGTACACTCCGTCGAGACGAAGTTGTGCTTCCCGTCAAACTGGTGTCCTATCTCGTGTGCGCCGTAGTCGACGAAGAGCGTGACTACGGAGTTGTTATTCCCCGAGAAGCCCTCGCCCTTAGCGAAATCATTAGAAGCAGCGGCTGCTGCCAGCCCTCCGGTGTTGGCCCACACAAAGCAGTGACCGACATCGAAAGCGCCTATCCCGATGGCATCCCTTATTGCACGGTGGTTGCGCGCAACGAGGGTGTCTTGGTTGCCGGGAATAGGGTAAGGGTCAGTAAGAGTGTCCGTAAATATGATCGCGTCCGGGGCGCTCAGAGTAAAGTTAATGCCAAGGTCGCGCTGGAATATTGGGTTGATAAGGTTCACGCCCGAAGCTAGTGAGTTACGCACCATTGTTTTGTTGACCGGGCTTCCGCCAAACTGATTGCTGTACTCCGCCGATGCCGCCGCGGCGAGCTTAAAGGTCCGGAGACTGGCCGGCGCGTTGATTTTTTGCTGGAGCTTGGTCTTCGGTTTGAAATGCGCTTCGTCGATGACGCCACACTTAGTCTTCTCGCGCGTCACGTCCTTGCGGAAGTACGAGATGTGCAGGCGGGCCTGCGACTTGCTTACTGGCTCGATGACGAAGGTGCGATCACCGTCGTACACCATCGCATGAAAGCCAACGTCGCTGATGTCACACCGGATAATTCGTGCGGGATTTCCCACGGCATGGCCTTCGAAGGTCTTGATGGTGTAGAGGTGTGCCTCCTCCGGCGCAACGACCGAATTTTGCTTAATGACGTACTCCTCGAACTTACCCGACGGCGACGGGAGCGAGATGGTGGTCTGGGGCGCGGCGGCAAGGTCCTGCGGCGCTGCACTCATGAGGTAGGCCTTTAGACCGGCCACGTCGAGCGACACGGAACGGAATTCGGTGGGCATCTCCTCCACGAGCATATCGCCGGCAAGGGGTCGCTGTAGGGACTGGCTCTCGCTCCAGAAAGAGGCCGTCTTTTGTGCGTTCGCCGCCACGGTAATCAGCAGTGCACCCGCGAGGGAGAGCCAGGTGCCAAAGCGGGGCATGAGGAGGGTCTTGGTAGTCATGGTCATAATCGGGGGATTTCTGAAGTACGGGGTGTTACAGTGCTCGCCTACTGACGGATGAGCGGTAAGGCGGCCGTAGAGCCGTCGAGAAATTGTAGCTGTAAGTAGTAGACACCCGGCGCGGGCAGCGTTAGGCTAGCGCGAGCGTCGTCGAGGTTGAGTGCAGGTGTCACCACTTGGCCAATGCTGTTGTGGAGTCGCGCGGCCACAATTTGCCGGGCGGCGTCCGGGTCCAGCTCGATGACCACGAGACCGTCGGCGCTCGGGTTCGGTGAGGCGTGAAGCGTGCGTTCGGCCAGATCACCGACCGCACTCACCTGCGTGATCGCGAAGTCCGCATTCGAGATGTCGAAGAAGATGTTGCCGACAGACTCGACCTTGATCCTGGCCGCGGTCGTGGCGCGGTTGGGGAGGGCGACGAGCTCCCGACCGTCATTTGGGGTGTTGGCCACGAGTACCGTCGGGAATGTCTGCCCGCCGTCCTCCGAGAGCAGCAGGTTGACCAGCGGCGTGGCGGCGGTCGTTCCGTTCGGGGTCCACTCGACGAGGAGCGTGGCGTTGCCGCTGTAAGACCCACGGGGATCATTTGCGACGAGGAAGGGGCCGGTGTTTCCATCAATAGTGACGGACGCTTCCGCAAAACCTACCCCACCGGCGCCGTTGCGGTTGTCGCGTACCGTGAGGCGGTGCGTCGTCACGATCCCAACCGACGGCAGCTTGTCGCCGCGGGCGGTGTTGGTCCCGTCGAGGATAGCCGAGAGCGTCGGGTAGTACCTGATCGGATCGGGACTCGGGGCGTAGGTCCGGAAGAAAGGTGCCTGCCGGGTGTCGGTGAGCGTCGCCAGCGTCGGC
Organism: Lewinellaceae bacterium; assembly: GCA_963837005.1. Classification (GTDB taxonomy): domain Bacteria; phylum Bacteroidota; class Bacteroidia; order Chitinophagales; family Saprospiraceae; genus CALDTK01. The sequence goes on along the minus strand of CAWIMC010000004.1, from coordinate 358,011 downwards.
GCGGCCACCGAGCCGACGTTGGTGCCTTCCCAACTGTACGTAAACGCACCCGCGTCCGCGGCATCCGCATCGGTGGCCGAGCCCTGCAGGAAGAAGGGTGTCGATTTAGGAATGGTGTAGCTGCGCGGCGCTGTTACGACCGGGGCCGAGTTGCCCGTGGCCACGCTCGTTCCGCAACTCACCTTCGCGAGGTAGCGCACGGCCTGTGCGTAGCTCACCCCGTGGAGGGCATTGATCAGGCCGACGCGGTTGCTCTGGAAGTAGTCGTCGTTGATGCGCGGGTCGTCGTCGTCGTAGCAGATGAAGCCATAGCTCATGATCGTTGCGCCGGCCCCCGGCTCCACGGCAGTCGCCTGCTCGCGCGTATCGCAGATCCCCAGATTGGAATTGTAGCTGTGCGTCATCCCGAGCTGATGGCCGATCTCGTGAAAGAAGACCTGGTCCTGAAAGAGCTGAGAATACATGGTCGGATCGCCGATCTGTGTCACGCCCTCGCCCTTCGTCGCGGCCACGCACAGGGATTCGATCTCGGCCACACCAGACGGACCGTCCCCGGCCTCATGCGCTCCGAATAGGTGACCGATGTCGAAGCCGCCGGACCCGAGCTGCTGCACGAGCCGCGTCTGGTTTTGCGTAAGCATGCGCTCCGCATTCGAGTTATTGAAAGGATCCGTGCCGGCGTTCGCGAAGGCGTAAGTCGCGTCGGTGACGAGCACGAATCGAATGGCCAGCTCGCGCTCATACAGGCCATTGAGTCGATTGACGTACCCGACCATGGCTGCGAAGGCACTCGCGGGCGTTCCGCCGTTGAGCTGCGTGAACTCGCCCGTGGCGTGCAGCCCCAGGCGGAAGGTGCGCAGGGTAGACCCGGTGTTTTGTGGGGTGCGGGTCGGCACAAGGGGCTCTTCTGGCTCGAAGTCGTGGTCCGTTACGGAACAGCCGCTGCCCGTTTTGCCGAAAGGCGCCGAAGCAGAAGCGTCGGGACGTTGACTGAGGTACACGTCCCCAGCCTGCCCATCGCGTGACAGATAGGTCATGCCTGAGGTCGGGCTATTGACCGAAGCCTCAACGCTATTGCCGCTCACTGTCATCCGAAGTTGAGCCCGCGAGCCGTCCGAGGCCAAGCCTACATAAGTCTTGAGTTGCGGATTAGCCACCGCGACCTCGGGCGCCATCACCCCTGTCTCCCAAACCTGAAAGTTTGCCAAACCACCGTCTGGCATCGGCACGTCGAGTGAGAGGCCCGGTGACCCGGAAAACTCGGCGTCGGCGGTCAGCAAATGCGTTTGTAAGGCAACGAGATCGAGTTTGAAGAGAGCCACCTCTGTATTGAGCGCGCCTGCCTTGTCTGCAAAACCTTTCCCCGCCTCGAGGAACCCGAAGCAAGGCACTGATGATTGGCCGCTGCTCGTCAATACTGAGCCGGGCACCAAACCCAACACCATGACAGAGAGCAGGAAAGACTTAAGCGAATTAGTCATATGTCGAACCGACTCCACAACAGGTCTGCAGAAAGGGAGCACAATGATTGGCGTAAAAGTGGACCGCGGGCATACCTTCGGGGGGTGACAGCTAGGGGGACAAGTCCCCATGATGCCCGTGCTTTCACGCTTTCGCCGCTGATTTGCGCTTCACTCCATGCTATGCGCCTCCGCTTCACGATTCTCTTTTTACTGTTGTACGCCGCGCTTTCTGTCCGGGCCCAGACCACGCTACAGGCCGATACGATGCGCTCGGGGAGTCGAGCAGCACCGCTGTCGAATCTTCGGGTGTAGAGGCACCCATCGACTACCTCTCGACTGTCATGGACGCACGTTCCCGTCGCGACACGCTCACGGAAATGGCCGGCTTACTAAGACTCGTACAAGCTCACCTTACCACTCAGGACTACGTCGCCGTTGCGAAGTGGCTAGAGCCCGCACGTGCGCTCGCTGAGGTCAAAGCAGACCCTACTTGGCGGGGATGGGTCCGCTACCGAGAGGGCGTGCTGGCGCTGCGGCTGAAAGACTACGAACGCTCACGCGTCACTTACCTCGAGGCAGCCGCATTGTGCGGCGCGGGCCGAGACTCGCTGTGCTACGCAGAGTCCTTGGAGCAGGCCAGCGTCCTGAGTGCCCTCGTCGAGAAGTACGCCGAGGCCGAGCGGCTCCATGGGCGAGCCATGCCCTTGCTCAAGCGCTTCGGCACCGAGATCCAGGAGGCGAAGGCCTACAACAACCTCGGCATTATCTACTCGCTCAAGGGCGTCTATGAGAAATCGATCCCGGCGCTGGAGCGTGCGATCGAATTATACCAGGTCCTCGAACAGCCGATGGCCTACAGCAAGGCACGCAACAACCTCGCGGACGCCTATCACGGCGTCGGGCGAATCCAGGAGGCAGAGCAAATCCTGCTCGACTGCGTGGACTTCAACCGAGAGAAGGGCTTTCGCGAAAACCTATTGAGCAACTACATGAACCTCAACGACCTGTATTCGGAACAGGGGAAGTTTGCGCTCGCCAAGGACTACCTCCAGCGCCACTACGAGGTCCGCGACAGCCTGGTAGGAGTCGAGACACAGCAAAGGATCGCCACGCTCGAGGCCGAAGTCGCCGCCGTCCGCCAGCAAGAAGCCCTCCGCGCGAAGCAGGAAGAGTTAGGGCTGGTGAGACGCTCGATCACGATCCGAACCTTGACCCTCGGCGCCCTCGCGCTCCTCCTCGCCGGCGGACTCCTACTCTGGCCCCGCAGGGCTCGCCGCAAACAGGCCCAACTCGACGAACACCGGGTGGCGTTGGCGTACCTCGTCAAACTCTTGAAGGCCTCAGCGCAGCTCTCGCTTCTCCCCAAAGTCGTGTCCGCGGCTGGCATCCCACCAACGGAAGCACCGGCGGACACCGACGAGGCCCCTTCGCCCGTAGCAGCCACCAACCCCATCCTAACCCAGGCCGACTGGCTCGACTTCAAAGACAAGTTCGAGAAGGCCTACCCTGGGTACATTCAACGACTCCGCGCCGCCTACCCCACCCTCAGTGAGGCCGAAGAGCGGCTGTTTCTGTTCACGAAGCTCCATATCGCCTCCCGGGAGGCCGCAGCCGTACTCGGGATCAGCGTGGACAGCGTCAAGAAGACGCGGCACCGGCTCAGGCAGCGCCTGGGTCTAGAGGCAGAGGTGAATCTGCAACAGTTCGTGGATGAGTTTTAAGAAGGGCGGCTATGCCTAAATGGGCGCTACGCTAAATGGGCGCTACGCCTAGATGGGCTGTACTGGCGTCCCGACAGGATGTCGTGCAAGACGATAGCACAGCGCAACTAGGCCAAGGGCCGCTCATCTAGAGCCCAAAGCGCTCGCCCTTCCCAACCTCTTCCCGACACTCTCATAATTTGCTCTAACCTGCATCCCCGTACGGACTATCCTTGCACCTGAAATTGCTCTGCAATTCATCCCACCTCGCAACATCCACCGATGAAACGATTCCTACTCCCTTTCGCCGCCCTCACCGCCCTCGTCGTGCTCTCGAGCCACGACATGTTCCTCAAGCTCGACACCTACTTCCTCGAGCCGAATACACCGTCGGAGGTCAAGCTTTACAACGGCACCTTTGAGGAGAGCGGCAACTTCATCCGGCGCAAGCGGATGGCCGACGTCTCAATGGTGATAAACGGGGTGCGCTCGAAAGTCGACACCGCGCAGTGGAGCAACCGCGACAGCATGACGGTGCTCAGCTTTACGACCGGTGCACCTGGGACCTACGTGGCCGGCGTGAGCCTCGACCCCTGGGAGATCGAACTCGCCGCCGACAAGTTCAACGACTACCTCGCCTCCGACGGCGGGGCCGACATGCTGGAAAGCCGGCGCGCCGAGGGCGTCCTCGAACAAGATGCCGTCGAGCAGTACGCCAAGCACGCCAAGGTGATCTTCCAGGTCGGCGACACAAAGTCCGACGACTGGAACACGACGCTCGGCTACCCCATCGAGTTCGTGCCGCTCAGCAATCCCTACGACCTGCACCCCGGTGAAGAACTTCAGGTGAAGCTGCTCTTCAAGGGGCAGCCACTCGCCAACCAACTCGTGCTCCTCGGATCGGTGGAGTCGCACGACCACGGCGACGAACACGAGCACGAGCATGCTCACGCCGACGGTACCACGCACAGCCACGAGCACGCGCCTGACCACGAGCACGTCGGCAACGCCACCGCCGCCTCCGGCCCGGACCACACGCACGAGCATGCCCACGCCGACGGTACCAAGCACAGCCACGGCCACGCCCCCGACCACGAGCACGCCGGCGACGCTACCGCAGCCGCACACACGCACGACCACGCACACGCCGACGGCACCAAGCACAGCCACGAACACACCACCGACCACGAGCACGCCGACGACGCTACTGCGGCTTCCGGTCCGGACCACACGCATGAGCACGCCCACGCCAATGGCACCAAGCACAGCCACGAGCACGCACCGGATCATGAGCACACAGACGATGCCGCCGCCGCTGCCATTGCTGCACACGGTCACGAGCACGCGCCCACACAGGAGCTCCGTACCGACGCCGACGGCATCGTTCGCGTTACCGCAGCCCACGATGGTTTCTGGCACCTGCGCACGATCCACATGGTGAAGTCCGCCGCCGAGGGTCTCACGCACGAGTCCAACTGGGCCACGCTCTCCTTCGAGGTCTCGCACGACCACAGCCACGCCGATGGCGCACACGACCACGACCACGGTGGCGTACCGAGCTACGTGTACTGGATTGGGAGCCTCGCTCTCGTCGGCGGCCTCTTCTATTTCTTCAACCGTAAGAGCTAGGTGCAGAAAGTCAATCTCAGGTTTTGCGGAAGCGTAACCGCACTTCTTCTCCTTTTCCTCTCACCGCTCGCCCTGGAAGCCCACGGCGTAAGCGACGGCGACCAGGCGATCCTGGCGGGCGGGGGGCTGCTAGATTACGTCTGGGTCGGCGCCAAGCACATGGTGACGGGCTACGACCACCTGCTCTTCCTGGCAGGGGTAATCTTCTTTCTGAGCGGCTTCCGGGACGTGGTGCGCTTTATCACCGTGTTCACGATCGGGCACAGCATCACGCTGCTCGGTGCCACGTACTTCGGCATCCAGGCAGACGAGCATCTCATCGACGCCGTCATTGCCTTGAGCGTCCTCTACAAAGGATTCGAGAACTTGGGCGGCTTTACGCGCCTTGGGGTTCGCTCGCCTAATTTACTCGCGATGGTCTTTGCCTTTGGACTCATCCACGGCTTTGGGCTCTCGACGCGGTTGCAGTCTTTTGATATCGGCTCGGAGCAGTTTTTCGCCAAGATCGCGAGCTTCAACGTCGGCGTGGAGTTGGGACAGATCGCGGCGCTCGTCCCGATCGTCCTCGTCATTCAGTGGTGGAAGTCTAAGTCGAGTTACGATGCCTTTTATAAGGCGGTGAATTGGTATTTGGTAGCGGCCGGAATTGGGCTGTTTGTTTGGCAGCTGTGGGGGTACTTTCTATCGAACGGGGGGTAAGAATGCAAATTCCTACAGCATCCTGCACGTCTACAGAACTAGGGACCCCTTCTGTCTCGGAAGCAGGCGTCGTCGAGGTAGCCGTCGGTGGACTCTGCGACAACAGCCCTATAGACATGCATCAGTCCTCGATGGAGGAGATTTGCTAATCAGCGGATACTTCCTCACAGAACCAAGCCCGCCGCTCGCCGAAGTACTCCTCGATAATCGCTTTGTACTCCATGGGCCGCACGAGGGCGTTGTGCGCGTGCCAAGCCCCCCAGTCGAGCACGACCGCCTGGCCGATGTCCGGATTCATGGTGGCCACGATACGTTCGCTGTGAAAAGAGGGCGTGACGGTATCTTGCTTAGAGTGTATCACCAAGGTCGGCACTACAATATCCTTCGCGAAGGCAATCGGAGAGGCATCGCGCGGGCGGGCACCCGTGCGTAGGCGTATCCACAGGAAGGCTCCGGGAAGAAAGGTCCGCAGCCATTTTCCGTAGAGTTTGTCGGAGCGCTGTACGATTGCGTCGCGCCAGCTCGTGTACGGCGAGTCGGCCAGGACGAAGGCGATGCTGTCGGTTTTGGCGGCAGCTACCAACACTGCCGCCGCCCCCCAGCTCTCGCCGATGAGACCGATGCGAAAAGGGTCGATGTCCGAGTGCTTAGCGAGGAAGCGCACGGCCTGAAGTACGTCTTGACTTTCGTAAAAACTGCCGGTCAGTTGTTGCCCGTCGCTGGCCCCGTGGCCGCGATGATCGTACAGCAGCATGTCGCAACCGCAGTCCCGCAGGAGGCTGGCATATTTGACGACGTTGGCGCGGTTCTCGGTGATGCCATGTGCCATGACCAAACCACAGGCCGCCGAGTCACGCCCCTCGAACCACCAGCCCCGTAAGGTGAGTCCTTCTGTAACGCTCGGAAAGCTTACCTCACGGGGCGGGCGAAGGAGCCGCAGCAACGAATCCTGATCGTAGCCCCAGCCCTCCTTTAAGGCTTCGTGACTGCGCTGGACAGTACGTCGCGGGGAGGGCTCCATGATCATCCCCGCGAGCACGTAGCCAATGGCGAGGTAGATTCCGATAGCCGCCAGGAGGACGATCGTAAAGACGCTGTTGATTTTTCGCTTGCGGACAGGGGCCATGAGTACGCCACGTAAGGTGCGGCTCCGGCGAATGTAAACGACCGAGACCAGTACGCCTGAGGTGTCACACTCGCGCCACGAAGCCACTCCCGGGCTACGAATTTGCGTTTAGTTCATGCGGCTCAAGGCTTATTAACAACTCGAGATACGACGCGAAATACCTTTGGCGCGCTCTTCGAATAAGGCGATCGAAACGTCTCACGGCTTGTCTCCCGATTCGGTCGGGACAAAATCCCAGCTTTTGAATTCACCCTCCCGCAAGATCCTGCCCGCCCTCGCCAGGGGCCTCGGCCTCACTAGCCTCCTCGCCGTCGCACTGGCCTCCTCGGGCTTCCGGCTCGGCGACGGTTTCGAGGTCGACATTGCAGCCCTTACGGGTTCGGCCCAAGAGGATGTGGCGCTAGGTGCCTTTACGCTGGTCGTACCGACAATCCGCTTCGGCTTAGAGATCGAGCGCTACGGAGACCTTACTGTGACTACGATGCCCGTTAAGGCTCGCATCATCAACGAACTGCGCGAGGCCGGTCTGGAGCGCGGCCTCGCCTGGCGACTAAGCAAACTGGCCGACCAGAAGCTCGGTAAGACCAAGCTGGAAGGCTTGCAGAAGACGGTCATCACCGACTCGCTCGGGCAGGTGGCCTTCGTCATGATCGAACTCAACGAACTGGAGTACCTGCGGATCGACGTTTTGGCGGAAGCCGTCACCATCGAGGACGCCGACGGGATCCACTCCGAGTTCGAGACGATGACCATGTTCTACACCGGCAACGTAGACTCGATGTTGGCCTCGGCGACGAGCTTCAGCGGAGAGTTGGCGAATAAGGTACGCAGTGCCCTCGTCAAGGATATGCCGCTCGACGTCGCGTTCGAGACAGGCCTGGTGCACCTCATCTACACCGCCAAGCGCGACGACTACGGCGTGGTGCGCGGCTACGGCGAGGTGGAAGCGATTCGCTACAAGATAGAAGGCGAGGACCGGACGACGTTTCGCTTCGCGGACGACCAACTCGACGTGGACGGCTTCTTCCTTGCTGACGGATCGCCTGCGATGCGGACCTGGCTCGAGAGCCCCGTCGAGGGTTCGTACATGTCGAGCGCCTACGACCTGCGCCGCCTGCACCCTGTCCTCCAAACCGTGAAGCCACACTTCGGGACGGACTTCGCGGCCACAGAAGGTTCGCCGATCCTCGCCCTCAGCGATGGCGTCGTGATCGCGCGTACGAATGCGGGCAACAATGGCAACTTCGTGAAGCTCTACCACGACGGCACCTACTCGACGCAGTACCTACACATGAAGGCTTTTGCGAAGGGCCTACGCCCGGGCAAGCGCGTGAAGAAAGGTGAGGTGATCGGCTACGTCGGGTCGACAGGCTTATCTACTGGACCACATGTATGCCTGCGCTTCTGGAAGAATAACCAGCAGGTGGACTTCCAGCGAGAGCTAAAGCGACTGCCAACGGCGCCTAGCCTCGATGAGGAGGCGATGATGGCGTTCGAGAAGAAGCAGGCGGAGTTGGAGATGCTGTTGCGCAAGCGCGCGTAATGGACACCTGCGGTAGGGCTTAACGCAAAGGCGCAAGCGGTAACGCAAAGGGCGCAAAGCCCTCCGGACGTAGAGCGGCGACCTCCCACACGGTGCACGAGATTTGCGACCTTTGCGTCGCGCGTAGCGCCCGCGCCTTTGCGATGAAAAGATCGCCTTTACCGTACCATGCCACTCACATCACTCCCCCACGTCGGGTAAGCAAACGGCATTTGCCGCAATTGCTCCCCCGTCAATCCATACCGGATGGCCAGAGCGAAGACGATTGATCTGCTCGCCCGCCTGAGGTCCGATGAGGTGGGCGCCTAAGACCTCGTCGCTTGCCTTATCGAGGATCACTTTGTAGCCGTACGCCTTGGCGTGACTGCGTTTGGCGTTAAGTTTCTCATCGGCGTGGATTTGCTCGACGACTTTGATGTCGATGCCTTTCTCGCGAGCGGCAGACTCCATCAGGCCAACAGTGGCGAGTTCGGGGAGACCGTAGACGACGGTGGCGATACCGTCGTAGCAGGCCTTCGTGTCGGTGCCGAGTAGCGTGGCGACGAGGGCCTCGGCTTCGAGCCCCGCCACTGGCGTGAGGGGAGCGCCGTCATTCCCGGCGATGTCCCCGATGGCGTAGACACCCGTAACTCCCTTGACGCGGAAGAAGTCGTCGACGGGAATGCCCTTTTTGTCCATCGCGACACCGGCCTTAGCGAGACCGAGCCCTTCGAAGTTGGGGATGCGACCGGCGGTGTTCATGACGAGCTCGGTCTCGTAGTTCGAGGTCTTGCCGTCTTTGTGTTCAGCGCTTACGCGAAAACGACCGCCATCGATTTGCTCGATCTTGACGGCCTTCGTATTGGATACATAGTCAATCCCGAGGTCCTTGGTGCATTTAAGGAAACGCTCGACGAGGTCGGGCTCGAACATCGGCAGCGGATCGTCGTCGTTGTTGAGGATCGTAACCTTGCTCCCGGCCTGCGCGAGGAAGTGCGCCGACTCCATCCCGATGTAGCCGCCGCCGATGAAGACGACGCGCTTAGGGATTGCATCGAGCTTGTGGAAGTCGTCGCTGGTTTTGGCGAAAGCCGCCCCCTCGATGTCGAGCGGTGCGGGGCGCTGGCCGGTGGCGATGACGACATGCTCGGCCTCGATGTCGTGATCGCCGACTTGAAGCTTGTTCGGCCCGATAAAGACGGCTTTCGCCAAAAACGTTTTGACGCCGGCCTTCTGGAGGCTCTCGTCGATCTTATCAGGAACGGGGCTGATGATAGCGTCGACGGCGGCGCGGGTCTCGGGCCAATCGAGCTTCGGTGTAGCGTGGAGGCCTTTGCCGTGGAGGTTTTCCGTATCCTGCATGGCCATGGTCCGCGTCACCATAATGCGCTTTGGGTCGCAGCCGCGCAGGGTGCAGGTGCCGCCGAAACCATTCGGCTCGGCGATCCCGACCTTGAGACCGCCCTCGGCGCACTTTTGGGCGAGGGTCTTGCCGGCCGGTCCGCCACCGATTACGAAAACGTCGAATTTCTGCATACTCCCGCATGGAATGCAGGAAGGGCGGGGCTTGTTCCGGGCGGGACCAAGCGTGGCGCAGCAATGACGCGGGCCGTGCCGACCTTTACCCGTGATGCCCGATTACGATATAACTACATGGCCCTGGTGGGTTTGGCCGCTGGCGACTATTGTATTGGGCCTATTGCTCTTCGGCCGCTATGCCCTTCTCACCGGCGCCTTCGAGTGGACATTCAGGACGGGCCGCTACGCCGAGCGTTTTGCAGGAAGGCGGCTACGGCTTTCGCCAAAACTACGCAGGGGTGATCAGACGAAGCGGGAGTTGTTGATGTCCTTTTACACGTCCTTTATCTTTGGTGCGAGTGCGGTGGCGATGTTGTACGCGTGGCAAGTAGGTTGGCTAAAGATCTACTTGAATTGGAACGAATACCCGCTGTGGTACCTGCCGGTAAGTCTACTTATCGGTATGCTCGTTCACGAGACGTATTACTACTGGCTGCACCGTTGGATGCATCACCCTCGTGTGTACCCGATCCTACACCGCGGGCACCATGATTCGGTAGTGACGAGTGGTTGGACGAGCTTTGCGTTTGACCCATTAGAATCAATCTTACAGGCGGGAGTTATTCCGGTAATTTTGCTTTTCCTACCGATGCACGGGGCGGTACTCGTCTTATGGCTCACGTTGATGACGGTGAGCGCGATTGTCAATCATTTGAATGTGGAGTTGTATCCGCTGCCGCTGGAGAACACTTGGTGGGGAAGAAATGTGATTGGAGCGACGCATCACGGGCTACACCACACGCGGTTTACGAAGAATTACGGCTTGTATTTTACGTTTTGGGATCGGTGGATGAAGACGGAGGCGGTCAGGCACGAATCGAGCTAGTTCACCTGTCTCGCACTGAAAGACACGTCCCTAAAGTTAAAATCAAGCCCCATGCTATTTCCGCTGCGAAAGTCGGTAGTGTCCATAGTCAGGTGCAGGTTAAATGAGCCTCTAATAAATTGTCCGCCTTCCGACACAGATTCAATGCGTATCTGATTGTCCGTAACATCATCCGATATCACTACGACGAATGGTGCACCTAGGGCATCTCCTCCTATTAAACGGTGCCCCCTGGCAGCAACTGTATCAGGCCGCGGGCATTCGATGAGAGAATTAGAAGGTGGCCTGTACACCAAATTGAATATAGGGTAAGTACCGACTTCGACTATTGGCAAGGAAATAGAAAAAGGGTAGTCATTCGTTCCTCCGGTCTCTACATCAGATATGCTTATCACCATCCGATTACAGTTCCGGTCGAGCCCCATATAGCTTCGGCCTGTCCAAGGTTGGCCGTTTAACTCTCCAGACGCTGGAAAGTAAGAAATGGCGTCATCTTCGGCGCAGGCCTGCACCATGCAGCCGGCAAGCAGTGAAATTATTATGATCCGTACAGCGACTAACATGGGTCGGAATTTGGGAGCGATTTAGAGTTAATCAATCTTGATGAGGGTTTCAACTACCTTCAGGTTGCCACCTTCCCTCAGACCGGCAAGGTATGCTCCGGCGGGGAGATTGGGGAGGTCTACTACCCGGCAAGGATTAACGCTACTATGTTTGCCCCTACTGCACCAACGCTCGCCCAATCCAGCGACCACCGCTTGGAGCGTGTCCGACGAGGACATATACACCTGGATGCAGGCCGGCAATCTCCAGCGAGCTTTCGCCGGCAGTCTCCATAGCTCGTACTACCCTTCCCGTCACATCAAAGACCCGAAGCTCGGTGATAGTTTCGCCGCTGGTAACTCCTACGCGAAAGCCCGCACCGCCTGAGGGATTTGGACTGATCTGTAGTTGCCCAACGATAGGCGCGACTTCACGTACCGCGCTCGTGCTGGTGAGCAGCTGCTTGCTCACTCGTTCAACGACCATACCGATGGAGTCTGGGCTGGGACAGGCGAGGTCGAGGCCCTCGATCACAGTGACGCCGAAATCGACACTGAGTTCCTCGCCTGGCTCGAGCCTGCTGGTGGTGGTTGCGCTAAGCAAGGTCCGCGGGTCCGAAAGGGCCTGGTTGCAACTTGTCCACGGGCCGTCGGCACCGGGCGTACCGTCGAAGTACCACGAGGTTTGGGGGCCGTCGGTTAGATACCCCCGACCCGCAGCGGTCTGTGGAGTACCGAGGCGCCAGCCGCCCTGGGCGAGGGCCCGAAATTCAGCCGGCCGCCCCCTTGTCGGGTCTTGCTGATCGGGTGGGATAGGGTTGGTACTCGTTGACCTCATGTAGTACGCGGCCGAATAATCGAACTCCTCCTGTAGACCATTCACGCTCGCGTTTAAAATCCGGGTAGCTAGGATAGGCAACCTTCGCCTTCTCCACTCCGGCTCGAAGCAAGTCTCCCGGTTGGGCTCGTCGCGGTTGCCAGAGTTGTAAACGTAGGTCGTGCGTAGGGCCGGTATCGAACCGATCTTAGTCGAATCCAGACACCCGAGTTCGAAGTCTTGCCACATCGAAACGGTTACCGAGTCTAGGCTCACGGCACCGCGATTGATCACGGTATAGGTGTATCGTAAGCTGCGTGCGAGTTCGACGTCCGCAAGGCCTTCGTAGGCTTGCGCCAAAACCTGCACTTCGACATTCGACGGAGGGCTCGCCCCAGAGGCTCTCGGAACCGTCTGGCTATTGAACACCCACCACAGGGCTTGATCGGCGGCGAACGCCGGGTAGTCGCCCCTGGACGGATCGTAGAGACCATCGCCGTCCGCGTCGACGAAGGGGGCTAAATCTTGGCTGATCGAAGTGGACGCATACCGGGAGTTCCCTCGGCCCGGCCACCGTAAGATGGCGTCGATGGGCTGGTCTAGCCGTCCATCTGCGAGGTCGGCGAGGTGCGCGTTGACCTGAGACCGATCCACCTTATAGACCTTTTTTAGCTCCTGATCGGAGTTGGCTCGACCGGTGGAGGCTCCAATGGGCCCCTCCAGAAAATCTACCATCCCACTGCCGAAACCATATTCCTGGATCGCCGCCGTTATCCCGGCTTGGCCGTCGGGGTAGTTGGCCTTACCGGTGATCCAGATACCGGCTGCTACGGGGAGATCAGTCGGGCTGCCCTTAGGGTAGCCGAGGCCATACTGCTGCCCGTCGTAATACAGCGTTTGGTGCGTAAGGGGCACGTTCAACTGGTTGATATCGAGGCGCTCGACGGACGGCGTGGGCGCTTGTGCAAACGTGCCTGCGGGTAAGGCGCATGCCCCTAGCAAGAGTAGGACAGTGTTAATTGCCTTCATCGCCTTAAGGTAGTCCCATTTGACTCGTAGCTGAGCGTAATCTCAGATTTCGATTATAGCGGACATCGGCCGCCCCCACCCTGATTACACCCTACAGGCTCGTGTTACTGCGACCAGTAGTATTGATGGGACCGCGCGAGCCATCCAGGTCCTAGTGGTTCGCTACTTCGGATACCAGAAGTACGTAGCTTGCAAGCAAATTCTCCTACTTGAGAATTGAGACCGAACGCGAAACGGACGGCCGCTGGATAGCGGAAGTGATGGATATTCCCGGATCCATGTCCTATGGGGAGACCGAGGCCGAGGCCATCAATCTAGCGAAGGCGATCGCCCTCAGGGCCATTGCCGATCGGCTAGAGCACGGCGAGGTTGTGCCCGATTTAATCGGTCTCTTTAATGCGGAAGCGGCTTGAGCGCCTTTGGGTCTGTTAAGGCGAGGAAGCTATACAACGCTCTGCTCAGGATCGGCTGATCGGTCAAGCGACAGGGCAAGGGCTCTCCTACCGTGCTCGAGCGCGAGGGCTACAGCGACTTCGTGTTCTCATTCCACGCAAGTAGTGAGGTGGGTCCGCGGATGCTAGCCCGTGTTGCTAAGCAAACGGGACTCGAGGCTAGCGATCTTTGAGCCCTTGGCAACGGAAAACCGGGGATAGAAGCGCTGCCCTACGCAATCCCTATGGATCAGGGGGCGCTTCTGCACGGGCTTTAAAGAATTTAGACCCAACTCGGGACACACTGTAACCTTCCTCATCGTGTGTCGTCTAGCCCCCAAACCCGCCCCGGATGCGCCGCCACACCTACACCCTCCTCGCCCTCGCACTCCTCACCTCCCTCACGGCCTTCGCGCAGCCCGAGCCCTTGCTCCTCACCGGCCGCATCCTCGACGCGAAGACGCGCCAGCCCGTGCCCTACGCGCACGTCGGCATCGCCGAGAAGGGCATCGGAACGACCTCCGGCTACGACGGGCGCTTCGAGTTGAAGCTGCCGCGGGGCCTGCAGGACAGCGAGTTTAGCGTGTCCTTCATCGGGTACGAGACGTACCGGCGGCGTGTACGGGACCTTAAGGACGGCGCGACCATCTCGATCGCCCCCGCGGCCACGGGTTTGACGGAAGTCGTCGTCATGGACCGCAACGCGATCCTCAATATCATCCGCAAGGCGGTCGCGGCGATCCCGAAGAACTACCCCACCAGCCCTTCGAACTCGCTGGCCTTCTACCGGGAGTCGCTCACCGATGATAGCCTGCGGTTTAAGTACCTGGCCGAGGGCGTGCTACAGGTCTACAAAACGAGTTACGAGAACACCAAAGACGGGACAGATCGGCCTCGTACAGGGCCGCAAAGTCAACCTGCTCGACCCGCTCGACACCACCGTGCACTCGGGGTTCAACTCCGGCCACATGGCGGCCCACCGCTTCGACTTCGTCAAGAACCGCGAGGACTTCATCGACGAGGCACTCTTCCCGGTGTATCAGTACCGCCTGGAGCGCATGACGACTTACAACGACAAGCCGGTGTACGTCATCGCGTTCAGCAAAAGTGGGGAGGGTGCTAGTTCCGCTGTCGCAAAACGCAAGAGCGGGTTTCTCAGCGTGATTACCGACATCTTCAACGGGGACGACGACCCGGCACCCGAGACCAAGGCACGGCTCGAAGGCAAGGTGTTTATCGAGAAGGACAGCTATGCTTTTTTGCGGGCCGAGTTCGAGGTCACCGAGGAAGGACTGAAGCGGTACAATGATTACCCACTGTACAGCGGCAGCTGGAACGCCAACAAGTATACCGTCAACTACCGCAAGTCCGGCGACCTGTGGTACTTCAGCGATGCCCTGCGCGAGGGAGAAAGGCGCAACGGCGGGCGCTATACCAATGAGGTCAAGACCACAGAACTGGTCGAGGGGTCCGGCAATCCCGTGCCCTACCTCCAGCGGATGACACGCGATGATCAATTCGTCAACCTTACCGGTCGTTACGAGGCCGACTTCTGGCGCAACTACAATGTCCTGCCGATGAGCGAAGGCCTGGCCGACGGCATGCGGCAGTTTCAGACGATGCGCTTAGCGCAGGAAGTGTTCGGGCAGACCTATCAGGATTCGCTGCGGCAGGTGCGCGACTCGATCGCGACGGCGCAGCGGGCAGCGGAGTTCGCGGCTAATGCCGCGGCGCAGGAGCAAGCTTCCGAGTGGGGCGACAACGAGATCGATGCCCCAAGGAATACGGCCATCACGATAGGGAATAACAACAACGAGGGACTGCAATTCCGTAGCTCGCTAGGGATCGGGACGCACGTGCTTTCCTCCGGTCCGCAGTCCCTCACGATCGCCTACCGAGATAATGTCGGTAATCCCCTCCTCGCCCTCGACGAAAGCTTGAGCGGGCGCGACTTCGAGGTCATTGTGCGCTGGGATTTCGATTTGGTGTTCCACAAGAATGCTTTTGCGCGCTACTCGACGGTGTTCGACCTAAGCAACAACATCTACAAAGACCAGGCGATCGGCCTCGGACTGCAGACCAATCTACGTCCTCGCCACCGGCCAATTATGTTGCGTACGGTGGCGCAGTATAGCTTCCTACAGTACTACCGCACGCTTGGCAAGGCCGACTTCGACGGTAAGTCCATCCGGGTAGACAATGCAAAGTTTAAGAGCGATAAAGTGAGGCTCGGCTACGGCAGCAATCAGCACAACCTCAACTTCTCCGCCGAGCTCGCCGTGGAGACGAGGCGCAAGCGGGAGGTATACGTGCGGGGCACTTACCACCATAATCTGGCGGACAAGCCGGGGGTGTGGTTTAAGGAGACGGGGCAGGTATTCCGAAAGGATCGACGACTCTCCGTGGATGATGAGCAGTTGACGGTACGGAGCAATGACTCGGCGTTTGGGAGCTCGATGATCGAGACGGGGACCTGGTCGGTGGCAGTGGGGTGGGTGTTTAAGTAGAGCTTACCGACTGTTCTGAAACATCGGCTGCGCCGGCCCCTCGCGGTAGCGCGGTCTCTATGGGGTTCCCCGTCCTTTAGGGCGGGCGTTAGAGCAGCATTAAACGCAAATCATCACTACAGTTGAGGCCGAGCAAGAAGTTGGCGGTTCTAGCGCCCGCCCTAATTGAGATTCAAAAATTAAAGCGCTGCTCCGGGGAGCCTAGCGTTCTAGGTACTCCTGTGTCGCCGCTCGGAAATGTCGGCTTCGCCGCTGCGGGGATTCGGCACCGAGGACACGGAGGCGCTACGCTTCGGCACCGAGGGCGGGGAGGCTCCACACGTGGCTTCGCCAAGGTCGGGGGCGGCTGCTCGGGTGCGCTCGCCGGAGCGGGTCTGCTCGGACGAGCAGTTTGATTTTTAAAACTCAATAAGGACGGGGAACCGTACAGCACCGTACTCAATCGCGAGCCAGCGATTTTATTCGCCAATTCAAATCAGCCGCGCCGACATCACCGCCCGGCCCCCCAACCTGCATACGGCGTCGGATACCCACTACCCGGTACCACCACCGGGTACTCAGGCCGCATCGGTACTACCACAGGTTTTTGCGAAAGCTGCCCCTCCAAATACTGCACCGCCGCCTCCAACTGCGCATCCTTACCCATAAAACTCGCGTGCGGCTCGTTGTCGACCTCCTGCGCGGGCACGAAGCCCCAACCTTCGATGAGCCACTCGCCGTCCAGACCGAAGACGCCAATCTCCGACGCCCGCGCGATACCGCCGTCCACCTGCCGGTTGCTGCCCGTCAGCCAGACCTCCCCGCCCCAGGTCCGCGTCCCGATCGTATGGCCGAGCCCGAGCCGCGTGAAGCCGTCCGCAAACGCCTCCCCGTCGGAGGCCGTCCGGTGGTCGACCAGCACCACCAGTGGCCCGTTAAAGCTCTCCTGCATGTTCGGCGACACCATATCCCCGTTGCGGGGCGCGAAGTAGCTCCACGCCCGGCGCATGAGCTGCCCGAGCACCCAGGAGTCGATGTTGCCGCCGTTGTTGTGGCGCACGTCCACGATCATGCCCTTCTTCCCGAGCTGCGAGTAGAAGTCCCGCGTAAAGCGACCGATGTCGTTCGTGCCCATCGCCTGGATATGCAGATACCCGATGTCACCGTCGCTGAGGCTGTCGGCCAGCGCCAGGCGCGAGCGCTCCCAGTCTTCGTAGCGTAGTGAGTAGGCCTCGCGGGAGGTGAGGGCTTTCGCCAAAACCGACCGCTCCTTACCGCCCTTATCCCGGACTTTTAAGAGCACATGCTTGCCGGCCGCATCGAGCAGCAGCGTCTCGAGCTGGTCCACGTCCGCCGTCGAACGTCCGTTGACGGCCAGGATCACGTCGCCCTCCCCTACGCGCACGTCCGGCTGCTGCAGCGGGCTCCAGGTCTCCGGCAGATCCGGGTGGCCGTCGTAGCGCTCCACGACCCGGAAGCCGCCCGACTTCACATCCTTTACAAACCGCGCTCCGAGCTGCCCCACCTCCACGTCGACCTCCGGACCGCGCGTGTCCCCGCCGCCGGCGTTCGAGTGCAGCAGGCTGAGCTCTGAGACCAGCATCCCCTGCAAGTCACTCAGCTCCTCGCGCGAACCGACGCGCGCCAGCAGCGGCTCGTACTTCTTGCGCATCGCGAGCCAGTCCACGCCGAGCATGTTCGGGTCCCAGAAGTAATCGCGGTGCAGGCGCCAGGCATCGTGGTAGATCTGGTTCCACTCGGCGCGCTTGTCGACCGCGAAGCGCCAATCCTTTAGGTCCACCCCAGCGTCCTTCAGATCGGCATCCTTGCCGGCATCGGCCTTAAGGGTATAAAGCGCTTTCGAGCCTTTGGTCTTGTAGACGAGTAGCGTGCTACGATCCCCGGACAGATCCACCGAGGCCACTTTGTCGGTAATCTTGACGGGTTTCGCGTCGGCCTTCATGTCGTAGGCGTACAGATCATCCTCGTCGTCGACGTAGTACAGGCGCTTCTCACCTACGAGCACCGCGCCGAAGCTGCCCGGCTTGACGGGCGTCTCGCGGATGCGGTCGCCGAGGTCGAAGCGCATTGCGTCGGTGACCTTACTCGAATCTTTCGGCGCCGCGGCCAGCAGCTCATTGTCGGGTGTGAAGGGCCAGCGCGCGTTTTCCCGTAAGGGGATCGCGAACACGCCCTCCGGCTTACCGAAGTGCGGCTGCGGCGCGCGCTCCCCCCAGGGCGAACCCACGTCCGACGCCCAGTGCCGCGCCGAGACGAAGAAGAGCCAGTCGCCCTTGTGCGAGAAGGCAGGTCGGCTGTCGCTAAAACGGCCCGGCGTGACCTGCGTCGACTTCCCGTCCTTGGTGTCGTAGACGTGGAGCGCGTCGCGGTTGGCGTCCTGGGCCTTCGGGTACACGAGGTAGCGGCTGTCGGGACTCCACGCGGGCGTCCCGGCGGCACGGTCGCTGATGCGGGTGGTCTTGCCGGACTTCATGTCCACTATCCACAGACCGTCGCGGTAGTTGGTGTGCGCCATGCGCTTGCCGTCGGGGGAGATGACGCCGCTTTCGCGCAAAACCGCCGGCCCGTCGGTAATCTTCTTGGTCTCGCCGACGCCATTGACGGGGATGCGGTACCACTCCAGCTCCCCGCTCGCGTCGCTGAGCGCATAGACGACGGTCGAATCCTTGCCGAACATCGCCTCGCGGTAGCGCACACCCGAATTAGCGTCGAGGTGGACGCGGCGCCCGGCCCCCGTCGGGGCTACAAACAGCTCGCCGCGACTCACGAGCGCCACGAGCTTCCCGTTGTGCGAGATGTTGGCGCTCGAGAGCTTGTCCATCGGCTCGGTCTCGTAGTCGGTGAGGGTTTGCTCGGCGTCGGAGCGGACGTTGAGGCGGATCATCTCGGGCTGGCCGCCGGGCGCCGTCATGCGGTAGAGGTCGGCGCCCATGCGGAAGACGAGGTTTTGGCCCGAGCCGCTCAATTCCTGAATGTCGAAATCGGTGAAGTTCGTGTGGCGCTTGAGGTCCGTGCCGTTGGCGTTCATCGACCAAACATTCATGGCGAGTTCGCGGTCGGACAGGAAGTACACCCGGCCGTCGGCCAGGACCACAGGTTGGCGTGAGGCCCCGGGGTAATCCCGCGTCAAAGGTTTTGCGGAAGCGTCACCAACCTTGAAACTCCATAGCTGCTGCGCGGTGCCGCCCTTGTAAAAACGCGAGTTAGACCCCTGCCGCGGGAGCCGCGCGAAGACCAGCGTACCGTCGGGCGCGTAGGCCCCTTCGGCCGCCTCGGCGAGCGGGACTTCGGTAATCTGGAGCGTGCTCGGCGATACGGTAACGAGGCGCGCCTGCGGCATCCCCGAGCGCTCGTACGTGCGCACGAGGACATCCCCGCCAGGCGTCCAGCCGACGGGCCGACCGCTGAGCCAAGCGATCCGCTTCGGCGTGCCCCCGGCCACGGGCATGACGTACGCGTCGCTCCTCCCCTGGTACTCCGCCGCGAAAGCCACCGTCTTACCGTCGGGCGAGAGCGTCGGCCAGGCCTCGTCGCCGATGTGGCTCGTGAGCCTGCGCGCCTCGCCGCCGGATAAGTCCGCCACCCAGAGGTCGCCCTCCGAGCTGAAGACCAGGGTCTCGCCGGCGAGGGTGGGCTGGCGGAAGTAAGGCGTGTTTTGGGCGAGGGTGGCAGTCGCGAATAAGAGTGCGACGAGGAGGGAGAGAAGGCGCATGGGGGGAAGGTAATGTTGGGCTTCGGAGGCCCTAGGTCCTTTTTCGCGGGCGCCGGGCGGCGGTTCGACGCGCTCTGCGCGCACCGCCCGGCGCCCGCGAAAAAGGACGACGAGGATGTACAAATCACCGAGGCAGTCAAATCCTGTCTTACGGCCCGTAGGCGGGGGGCAGGCGCGCAGAGCGCGTCGAACAGCCCACTCCAGCGGCACGTCTCACGACTGATAGGCGGGGGGCAAGCGCGCAGAGCGCGTCGAACCTGCCCATTCTAGCGTCCTCGCTAACGGGTGGGCAAAGCTTACCTTTAGCGCATGACCGCCACCCAGTCTACCGCCCTACCCGCACCCACGACGCAGGCCCCGCCTCAGCAGGCCCCCGCCCCCGTCGCTGAATCGCGTCCTCGCCCCTTCCGCTACACCCTCGAGCGCTACCACGAGGCCATCGAGGCGGGTGTGCTGACGGAGAACGATCGGATCGAGCTTATTCACGGTGAATTAATCGAGAAGATGTCTATAGGAAAAAGACACGCCGACTGCGTCGACGATTTGATCCCATACTTTACCAATAAGTTTGGGCAAACCCACCGCTACCGCGTACAAAACCCCGTCACCCTTCCCCCCAACTCCGAACCCGAACCCGACTTCGCGATCATCAACCGCGAGACGTACAAGACGCGGGCCGGCAAACCAGAGCCAGTAGACGTCTTGCTCCTCATCGAGGTTGCCGACGAAAGCTTGGCCTATGATCGTGGAGGGAAGGCGCAGATGTACGCAGCCGCGGGCATCGCCGAATACTGGATCATCAACCTTCAGCACGACCAAGTCGAGCTCCACACCCAGCCCAACACGACGACCGGCGTCTACGATTCCATCCAGCGCTTCGGTAAGGACTCGTCTTTCGCCAGCCCTTTTTGCGGAGACGTGACCGTGGCGGAGTTGTTGCCGGAGTAGAGATGGGAGGATGGTTTGATGGAGAGATGGGAGGATGGCAGTAGGAGCCGCACGTACCGCTATCGTCCGATCAGACCATCCTCCAATCCTCCCATCAAACTTATCTTTACCAGTCGCCATGCAGACCTACGCCACCGCCGTCCTTTACGCCATCCCCTTTTTCCTCGCCCTCATCGGGTTGGAGTGGTGGGCGGCGCACCGTAAGGGCCTCTCGGTGATGCGGTCGACGGATACGCTGGCCTCACTGAGCTCCGGGACGACCAATACCCTTAAGACCGTGCTTGGGCTCTCGGTCGCCATCGTAAGCTACGACTGGATGGTGGACCACCTGGCGCTCTACCGCGTCGAGGCTACCTGGGCGGCGGTGATTATCGTGTTCGTCGTCAAGGACTTCGCGGGGTACTGGAATCACCGGATGAATCACGAGGTGAACGTGTTTTGGAATCGGCACCTCGTCCACCACTCTTCGGAGGAGTACAACCTGGCCTGCGCGCTGCGGCAATCGATCTCCGAGGTGTGGGTTTTCTTCGCGCTCTTCATGTTGCCGGCGGCGCTATTGGGTGTCCCGACCGAGGTAGTGGCCATTGTGGCGCCGCTGCACCTATTTGCGCAGTTTTGGTACCATACCCGAGTCATCGATAAACTCTGGGCCCCGATCGAATATCTCTTCGTGACCCCGAGCCACCACCGCGTGCATCATGCGATCAATGATCAGTATCTCGACAGGAATTATTCGGAGGTATTCATCATTTGGGACCGCATGTTTGGCACCTTTCAGCCCGAATTAAAAGAAGTGCCACCGGTATACGGCATCAAGAAAGCCGTGGGGACCTACAATCCCTTCTTTATCAATTATCAGCACCTCTGGTGCATGATCCAGGACGCGTGGCGCACGGAGTCGTGGGGGGACAAGTTGCGCATCTGGTTCAAGCGCACCGGCTGGCGTCCGGCGGACGTGGCGGAGCGCTATCCGATCGACGGGGTGCTCGGCGGGGAGAGCGTTTTTACGCAGGTGAAATACGACCCGCGGCCGGTGCGCTGGGTGATGGTTTGGTCGTGGACGCAGTTCATCGTCGTACAGCTCTGCATGGCGCAGCTGTTCCTCCAGATCGGTACGATCGCCTGGGGGCCAATGATGAGCTATGGGCTGTGGCTGGGCCTGAGCGTTTTCTCGATTACGAGCACTTTAGACGGCAGCCGGTGGGCGGTTTTGGCGGAAGCCCTGCGGCTGGTAACGACCTGCGTGGCTGTAGTGGTGTTTGGAGGCTGGTTTGGGGCGGAGGCGTGGTTTGGAGGTGCGGGAATTGTGATGATTGCTTATAGTGCGTTGGGGCTTAGCCTGTCGTTGTACGCGCTGCACTTTCGGGCGGGGCAGAGCTTTTCGTTGCAGGGCGAGGACAACAGGAGCGTCTTTCACCAAAGAGACACAGAGGCGCACAGGGTCACAGAGGCGCACAGGGTCACAGAGGCTCTTGCACGCTAAATAATCGACGGGCTGTTGTGAGCCTTAGGCTGGAATAAAGTCATCCACCACGGTAGCACCATTAAATGGACTATCGAAGGTCGAGCCTGCCGGGTAGCGTTGGATTGAATTGTAAATCCCAGCCGCGGTATCGGGTTGGGTGTGGACTTCGATCTGGTTTTGACGCAAGTTGATGATCCAGTACTTGGTGATACCGGCGAGGGCGTAGAGCGGGCCTTTCGTATCGCGATCGACCTCTAGACTCGAGTCAGCAATTTCGATAAGCAGCAGGATGTCCGGCGGCTCCGGCTGGTGCGTACGCCGTTGTGTCCACTCGACATTGACGACGGCGAAGTCCGGCTCTGGCTCAGATTGATTCGGGATCGTAATGGAGTTCTGCGGCCAACACAACTGATTGTCCGGGACTCTTTTCGAGAAGTACTTATTCGTCGTCGCCAGGCAAATCGTGTGCCTTCTTCCTAATTGCAGTTTTTTTACAATCTGGCCATACAGCAACTCCACGCGATCATTCTCGGTGATGACACCTGCGGCAATGGCGGCGTGGTAGCGCTCGACCGTGTACTCGAAGCGCTGCAACCCCACGGGCACAGAGGTCTGCTCCTCGAGCTTGGTCTGTGGTGGAGCGGTAGGTAGAACACTCGTCAAGGTCATGTGTGCAAGGTAAGTCATTTGACAAGTCACCCTGCTTAGGTACTATTGGCTACTGGTCCTACTTTTTCTCGGCCTTGTCGTCTCCATTGAAGACGCGTTTCCCAGACGTTGGTCAGCTCGGCAAGGCCACTCTGGATCGCGAAACGGTTGATGGTAATCGGCATCAGGTGCTGCACGGTCTGCACCCAGTCCACCTCCTCACCCGTCTGGCTCTGGGTGTGGCTTGCGCCAAAACCGAAGGTCACGTGTGGCTCCACGACGACGACTTCGCCCGTAAAGGCCCCTTCGAAAATACTCTTCCACTCCACCGAGAAGTCGATCAGCCGCACGGTGAGGAAGGGCTCCTTTCATGACATCGATGTGGAGGTCCTTGACCTGGTAGGCCCCGCGGTACAGCGCAATGTCGACGTCGTCGATGTGGCCGGTCATCGCACACTTTCCGCTACACTTCCGCCGCAAACGATAACAAGTAGCCCTACTTTAGCTCGCGATGTTTAGCCGTTTCCTGTCTCCCCTCGCTTGCGCCGCCTTAGTCGCCGCGTGTGGCACTACCACGTCCACGTCCCAAACCTCCGAGGCTACTACTCCCCCACCCGACACCCCGCACGCCGGCAACCCACTGTTCGACGGCTGGTACGCCGACCCGGAGGGCATCGTCTTCGGGGACGAGTACTGGGTCTTCCCGACCTACTCGGACGACTTCGATAAGCAACTCCACCTCGATGCCTTCTCCTCGAAAGACCTCCTCACCTGGACCAAACACCCGCGCGTACTCGACACGGCCATCGTGCCGTGGGTCAAGCAGGCGATGTGGGCCCCATCGGTCATCGAGAAGGATGGCCAGTACTTTCTCTTCTTCGCCGGCAACGACATCCAGAATCCCGCGCGACCTAACTACCGCCCCGAGTACGACAAGTACCGCGACGGCGGCATTGGCGTGGCGGTGGCAGATGCACCGGGCGGACCCTACCGCGACCTGCTCGGCAAACCCCTACTCAGCGAGTTCTACAACATGGCCCAGCCCATCGACCAGTTCGTGTACCGCGACCCGAACAGCGCCGACGGGACGGTGTACTTCTTCTATGGCGGCTGGGGGCGCTGCAACCTCGGCCGGCTCAACGATGACTTCACGGGCTTTATCCCGTGGGAAGACGGCGAGCTCTTCCACGAGGTGACACAGGAGGGCTACGTCGAGGGACCGTTTATGTTCGAGCGTCGGGGCACATACTACTTCATGTGGTCGGAGGGCGGCTGGACCAACGGCAGCTACAAGGTCGCCTACGCCACCGCGCCCGCCGTCACCGGCCCCTACACGCGCCGCGGCACCATCCTCGAGTCTCAAGACGGCGTGGCCACCGGCGCGGGCCACCACTCCGTGATCCGCGTCCCGGACACGGACCGCCACCTCATCGTCTACCACCGCCGCCCCATTCCGAACGAGGACCGCGACCACCGCGTGACGTGCATGGACGAACTGCGCTTCGATGCGGAGGGGCTCATCCTACCGGTAGTGATGACGTTCGAGGGCGTGGCGGGCGTGCGGTAAGGACGACTACTTAGGTCCCGCACTCCCCTACTGTCGTGCGCGTGACGCCCGCTACCTCCGCAGCGCAAGCGTTGCTGTAGGTAACGCCGTCGCAGCCGCACACTGGCCGGTAGTCCTTCGTGCAGGCTTTGTCCTCCCCGGCGGCGCGTAGGGCCTCGTCGACACACGCACTGTTGTCGTCTTTCTCGCAGGCAGCGGCGAGGCATAGGGTGGTGGCAATCGTGAAGGCTGCGATAGAGACGCGGTGCATAGGAGTTCGTTTGGTCAGTAGACGCGATAATCGAGCAATGCGCTGCAACGTAGGTTTTGCCGAAAGGCGTATAGAGTGGCCCTACATGCGCACCCCTCGTACCACCTTCACCCGCGCCCCTTCCCGGAGTCGGAACACGATAACGCCCGCAGGGTAGGCTTCCGCCAAAACCTTTACACGGTGCTCTCCGGCCGGCAGCTTTCGCGAAAACAGAACCTCTAGCCGACGACCGGTCACGTCGTACGCTTCCAACTCTACGCGCGCATCGGTCGCCGTCGTAAACGTCACCACAGTCGTCGCTCCGAACACCGTAGGAGATACTGCCATCTGAAGTGGGGCTAGGTCAGCCTCCGCGACAGCTACGGCATTGCAAGCTCGAATCACCGGCAGGCGAGTATAACCATCGTGTAGCACACGCCTCACGTCGGCCGGGGCTACATCGAACCAGTCCTCGAGTACCGAGCCGTACACATCCCGGAAATCGTAGAGCATCGGCAGACTCTCCTGCTGGCCGACAGCGCGGTCAATCGTAGGGTTAGCCCCCAGAACAGCGGGATTGACACACGAACCAAACAAGAATTGCGGTGCCGCCGCCCCGTGGTCGGTCCCAAAAGCAGCGTTCGAGCGAATGCGGCGCCCGAACTCCGAGAAGGTCATGCCCAAGACCCGCTCCCCGAGCCCGAGCGCCGTGACGTCTGCCTGAAACGCCCCGATGGCCTTGCCGAGCTTGTCGAGCAATACGGCATGCTCCCCCTCGAGGGGACTCCCCTCCTCCACCTGCGCAGCGTGCGTGTCGAAGCCGCCGAGCGTCGCGACGTAAACCTTAGTCTGAAGTCCGCCGTCGATCATGCGCGCGATCCAGCGGAGCTGTTCGGCGAGTGAATTGTTGGCCGGGTAGTCGACGGCGTTGCGGCCCTTACCGACCTTGTTGCGCACAACCTCCCCGTAGGCATTGGTGAGCGCAGCCGAGGTACGGAGGAAGTCGAGCTCACGGCCGTAGCCCGAGTCAGGGACCTGCGCGTCGGGCGTCTCGAAGACGCTGATGGTATTGCGGGGATCGCGAACGGCGAGCGAGAAGTTGCTCACCGAGCCCTGGCAGGTTTCGCTGGCGGCGCTCCCCATCGAGATCGCGATCGGGTCGGTGGCACCGGCGTTCGGGTAGCCGCTCGGGAAGCCTGGATAGGCACGATCGAGCTGTCGCCCGAGCCAGCCGGTCGTGATCACCTCATCGGCCGCCGAGGCTGTCGCCCAGATGTCGGACGAGCGAAAGTGGCTCCCGTTTTGATCCGGGTAGCCCACGCCCTGCACGATACCGAGCGTACCCTCCTTCCAGAGTTTTTCGAAGGGGCGGAGGCTGGGGTGCAGACCGAGTTCCGGCGAAAGCCCAATCAGCTTGTTTTGCGGAAGCAGAACGTTGCGTCGCACGGCCGCGAGATTGTCGTACTGGTCGAGGGGCACGAGGCTGTTGAGGCCGTCGTTGCCGCCAACGAGGTTGATGAGCACGAGTACCTTGTCGGTCGCGTCGCCGCCGATGACGTCGAACAGGGTGCTGCGGGGCATCCCGAAGGGCATCCCGGTGGCCAGCACCGGCGCTGCGGCGAGCGAGGTCTTGAGGAATCCGCGGCGCGCGATCTTTAGGGCTGGGACGTGTGGGGCGTGACTCATCATCAGAACAGGTTGTATTCGGACGACCCGTAGAGGGCCACCAGGACGTTGCGGAGCTTGCGTTCGATCGCCATGCGGAGACCCTCGTTGTCGGGTGCGTCCCGGAAAGCATCGTACTCGATGGTCCACTCGAAGTCCGGCAGGCCCGGAATGAGCATCGCCTTCAGCGCCGCGGACTGTCCGTCGGTAAGGGGCATCGGCAGGTGACGCTGGGCGAGGTCGGCGATGAGGTCGTTCGGATCGGCGGGGTTGTCGAGCGCGGCGACGTAGTCCAACAGACTCGGTGCGTACAGCGTGTCCTGGTCGACCTTGAGCCCGTTGTAGACCCAGTTCCAGACATTGCCCATGCGGTTTTGCAGCGTCGCCGAACTGATCCAGTAGCGGTTGTACAGTGGCGCCTGGTAGTAGGCCTTCCACCCGGCCACACTCGGCGGCTCAAACGGCAGCATCCGCTGATCGTACAGCATCCACTGCGTGCGCTGCATGAGGCGGTAGCGCAGCACGATGTCGTCAGGCATCACGAATCCGAGTCCGCGGTGCAGTCCGACCGAATACTCCATGGGGCTCTTTATGAGCGCCCCACGGGCATCGCTGTCAAAGAAAGCTTCGCTGCCGAGGAGCCGCGCCAGCACAGGCTTCATTTCGAAGTCGCTTTCACGCAAGACCTGTCCCAACGGGAGCACGGCCCCCATTTCGGCGGCGGCATCGACGTCATAGTGGACGAAGTAGCGGTAAAGCTTGCGGGCGAGGTAGTCCCCGGCGGTAGGCTGCGCAAAAACGAGATCGATCGCCTGACCGAGTTCGTCCACGCCCGTCGGAGTGAGTACGGCGTTCGCAAACCGGTGACTGAGCTGTTTCGGCTCCGCGTCGTGGCGGTCGCTCCTGAACTCGACGGTCGGCTGCACGTCGGTGCGGTCGCTGAACTGGTGCCGAGTCCCGTAGCCGGTGAGCGCTCGCGCAAAGGCTCGCACGTCCTGCTCAGTAAAGGTGGTGTAGTCGCCGGGACCCGTTTGCGGGCCTTTGCCCAAGGTGTACAGCTCCAGCAGCTCCCGAGCGAAATTCTCGTTTGGGCTAGCCGCCGAGTTGGACTCCCCGTTCAGGAACCGCAACATCTGCGGCTCGAGGGCCACGTCCTGGATGAGCTGTCGGTAGCTGCCCAGGCCGTGTTGGCGCAAGCGTAAAAAGTACTGGTAACTCGATCGTTGATCGCCGCTAATCTCGACGCCGAAGTGGTTGATCCAGAACATCCACATCTTGGCATTGACGGTGTCGCCGGAGCGATACATCCCCTCCAATACCCACGACGACAAAGAGCGGTAGCGGTAAGGGAAGAGGTCGATGGTCCGGCTGTAGGGGGCCAGTATCCAGCTTTCGCCAAAACCCACGTTGGGGTCCCGTATCTCGGTGTCGTTGTTGAGGGGTGGCCCGTAGTCGGCGTCGTAGTCGAGCAGGCGGTCGAGGGTCTGCGCGAGTCCGTCCCGCACGGCCTCTTTCACTCTCGTCAACGTAGGGGCGTAGGTGCAACGCCGCAGCAGGTGCCAGGCCTCCGCCTCGCCGAACGTTCCGGAGTAGGGCTGGAGGGTCTTGGGCATGGGGGCGGCGGTTGTGGGAGCGTAACGGCAAGGTGCGTGCCGAGATTTCCAGGACCTGAGCAGGGTTTGCCTACTCCCGCCCCCGAAATTCGTCCATCGTTTTATAGATTCCTAATACCCGTCCCGCCATCCAGTCAAACGCCCGTGTCGGCAGCAGTCCCTGCGACACGCGTGTAAAGCGGTAGATATAGCGCGGCAGCGTGACCAACTTCTCGTCGCGCTCGATGGCGCGGATGATGGACAAGGCCGCCGCCTCCGGAGCCAGGATCGGCAGGCGCGACTTTACGCCGTCGAACATCCCGGTGCCGATGTAGTACGGGAGGATGGAGGTCACTTTGACTCGACTGCCCGCAGCCTCGAAGTCCATGCGCAGGCTCTCCGACCACCCGACGAGTGCCCACTTGCTACCCGCGTAAACGCTCATCCGAGGATTGGCGATCAGGCCCGCCGAGGACGCGATGTTGCAGATATGTCCACAGTTGCGATCGAGCATGCCTGGCACGAAGGCCGCCGCGATCAGCATCGGGGCCGTGGCATTAATCGCGATGGTCCGCTCGATCTCGGCTGCGGAGTGTTCGTGAAAAAGCTTGCCGACGATAATCCCCGCATTGTTGACGAGTAGATCCACCCCGCCGTGAGTTTCGGTAAGGGTTTTGGCGGAAGCCGCGATCTGCGCCGCGTCGGATACGTCGACCGTCTGGCCGGTGATGAGTCCTAACGGTCTAAACTCTTCAACGACAGACGCCAGGCCTGCTGCATTCAGGTCCCAGAGCACGACCCTTGCCCCCCGCTCCAGGCAGAGCCGCGCCATGATCTTGCCGATGCCGGAGGCCCCGCCGGTGATGAGGACGGTCTTGGTATTTAGGATCTTCATAGGCCACAATTTATGTTCCGCTTGCGCCAAAACCGTCGGTCGCTAAGATCCGTCGCAACTCGGCGGCCTGTCGGGTAGACCGCAGGTGTAGTCGCTGAGGCCGCACCGCGCGTGGATACGCTGTGGGTAGCGTTCGGAGAAAGAACTCCGCGTGGAGGCCTCGTCGAGCAAAGAAGTGCAGTATGGATGGACGGTAGCGAGGGCTTCGTCACACCGTCCTCTCCGAACGCCTCGTGGTGGGGCAGCCGCTGGTGCACGTTTTGGCGAAAGCCGCCCACGAAGCGCCGGGGGAAGGTTGTACGGAAGTGGCACCCGACCTGGAGGATGTATTCTTCATGCATATCAATAGAGCTGGAACTAGCAGCGAGAAATAGAACGCAAGGAATCCTTGCGCTTCCATTGCGTCTATCACGTTCAATTCAAACCCCCAGTCATGGAATTCCTCCGCTTCGAAATCGCCCGTCGCCTCCGCCAGCCTATGGTCTGGATCTTCTTCGCGGTCAACTTTCTGCTCATCCTCGGGGCGCTCAACTCGGAGAATATCACCGTCGGCGCGGATCTGCACAACGTCAATGCGAACGCGCCCTGGGTGGTACAGAACTACGTCATAATCATGACCCTGATCGGGCTGCTCATCACGACGGCGTTCATGAACACGGCGGCCGTGCGAGACTTCGCGGACAAGTTTGATGGGATCCTCTTTACGAAGCCGATCTCCAAGTTCGGGTATCTCGCGGGCCGTTTGTTCGGGTCGGTTCTCATGGCGAGTGTGCCGAGTCTGGGCGTCTCGCTGGCGGTGTACGTGACGGGCTTCGATCCGTTTGGGTCGGTCAAGGTCGGGCCAACGGTCTGGGGGGCGTACGCGTGGGCGGTGCTGGCGCTGCTGGTGCTGTACATCGTGGCCGGCAATCTCCTGCGCGACATCGACTCCGAGCACGTGGCGGCGCTCGTCGATCCTTTTGGCTTCCGGGCCTTCGCGCTCGAGACCAAGTACTGGACGGCTGTCGAGCGGAATACACAGTACCTGACTTTTGGTGATCCGGTGATTGGGCTGAACCGGTTGATTTGGGTGGCGGTGAGTTTTGGGATCGTGGCGGTGGCTGCACCTATTTGCTCAATTCCTGGTACCACACCCAGGTCATCGATAAACTCTGGGCCCCGATCCAGTACGTCTTCGTTGCCCCGAGTCACCACCGCGTGCATCATGCAATCAATGATCAGCTCCTCGACAGGAATTACTCGGAGGTACTCATCCTTTGGTACCGCATGTTTGGCAGCTTTCAGCCCGAATTTAAAGAAGTGCCACCGGTGTACGGCATCAACAAAGCCGTATGGACCTACAACCCTTTCTTCATCAACTACCAGTACCTGTGGCGCATGATCCAGGACGCGTGGCGGACAGAGTCTTGGGGGGACAAGTTGCGCATCTGGTTCAAGCGCACCGGCTGGCGTCCGGCGAATGTCGCGGAGCGCTATGCTATCGATGGGGTGTTGGGCGGTGAGGCGGTTTTAAGGCAAGTGAGATACGACCCGCGGCCGGTGCGCAGGGTAATGGTCTAGGCGTGGGCGTGGGCGCAGTTCGTCGTGGTGCAACTCGCCATTGTTCATCTCTTCACACAAGTCGGCACCATTGCCTGGGGGCCGATGATGAGCTACGGGCTGTGGCTCTTTGTGAGCGTATTCGAGAGTACGAGTCTGCTAGACGGGAGTCGGTACGCGGTTTTGGCGGAAGCCGCACGCCTAATGATCGCGGTGGTAGCGGTATCTGTATTCGGCGGCTGGTTCGGCGCGGAGGCGTACTTCAGCGGCGTGGCCTGGATCGTGCTCCTCTACTGCGGTGTCACGCTGGGTTTGAGTGCCTACGCGGTGCTCGGTACGGAGAGCTGGGCTTTCGCCAAAACTCCGAATGCTGAGATAAATGAGTTCGCGATGGCGGAGGTTTAGACCTCTTTAATTATCCGCTTTCGCTAAAACCTATTACCGATTCTTAGGATTTTTCCTCCCGGAATCTTTGTTCTTGTCTTTGTCGCCGTCGCCCCCAAACACGCGCTTGATCAGCCCGGGCTTATCGTCCTCCTTCCTGTCCTTGGCGTCCTTGCCGTCCTTCGTTTTGGCGGAAGCCTTACCGTCTTTATCATCCACGTCATCGCCGCCCTTGAAGAGGCGCTTGAAGAAACCCCGCTCCTCGTCGCCGTCCGCGGCCAGGGCATCCTCGAAGTCGATCGTCTCGTCGAGTTGCGGCCGGAAGGCACTCCAGTAGGCGTTGCGCAACACGGCGATGACGGCCGTCCGGACCCCCCGTTTGCATACTGTCGACCGTCCCCTTCATCGGGACCCGCGTCGCGATCTGGTCCTGCTTAAGGCTCTGAGCAACTTCTGGAGGCCCTCAGCGAAAGCTCTTGAGCTGCCCGTCCATCGCCCTCGCCGCGACTGAAGATCTGCACGTCGTTAAGGAGCGGCTTACGTAGCCGTCGAACTTCCGCCGCCATCGCGGAGTAGACGCTCACCGCTTCTCGAGTCCATCTGGACGTCGTTGTTCATGACGATTGATGCGGAGGTCCTTGACTTGGTAAGCCTTGCGGTACAGCGCGATGTCGACGTCGTCAATGTGGCCAGTGTAAGGGGCCACTTCCTCTGTGAAAGTCTCGTTGGCGAAGTGGAGCACGACTTAGGGCAAGGCGGTGCGGGCCGCCGCGAGCAGCACGATGATGCCGAGGAGGGTCTAAGTTTCTGAGTCTGAGGTGGATGCGTTGTGGAAAGTTTGTTGACTTTGTGCATAAGGTTATTTTGTGCGCCCGTCACGCGGCCCGTGATTAGGCCCGTCAAGTGATTCCTACAGCCCCCCACACGGAGCACCACTCATGCGAATAAACTCCCCCCTATGCCCCACTGGTCCCGCACCACCACCATCTACCAGATCTACCCTCGCTCTTTCCAGGACAGCGACGGCGACGGCCTTGGCGATCTGCGCGGCATCATCAACCGCCTCGACTACCTCGCCTCCCTCGGGGTGGAGACGCTCTGGCTCTCGCCCATCTTCGCGAGTCCCGACGACGACAACGGCTACGATGTCAGCGACTACTCGGCCATCCAGCCGGCCTTCGGGACGCTGGCAGATTTTGACGAACTGCTGGCTGGGGTGCACGCGCGAGGTATGCGATTGGTGCTCGACCTGGTCGCCAACCACTCGAGCGACGAGCACGCCTGGTTTAAGGAGTCGGCTGCCGCCAAAACCTCGGCTACGCGCGACTGGTACGTCTGGCGGCCGCCCAGCCCCGATGGCGGCCCGCCCAACAACTGGCCGAGCTTCTTTAGCGGCCCGGCGTGGACCTTTCACGAGGCGAGCGGCGAGTACTACCTCCACCTGTTTTCGCGAAAGCAGCCCGATCTCAACTGGGACAACCCCGAGGTGCGCCAGGCCATGTACGCCGAGATGCGCTTCTGGTTGGATCGAGGGGTGGACGGCTTCCGCATGGACGTAATTACGCTGATCTCGAAGGCGCCGGGGTACCCGAGTGCGCCGACGGGGCTGAGCTTTACCGAGACCGCGACGCGATACTACGCCAACGGACCGAACATTCACGCCTACCTGCAGGAGATGCACACAGAGGTCTTGCAGCACTACGATATGATGGCGCTGGCGGAGGGTTTTGGCGTAAGCCCGCAAAACCTCGGCGACTACACCGCGCCCACGCGCCGCGAACTCGGGCTCGCCTACCACTTCGACACGCTCGGGTTGACGTACGCCAATGGTGATCGCTACGGCCGGCTCAAGCGCCTCGACCTCGATGATCTGCGCGACGTACTCCAGCGTTGGGACGACTCGCTGGCTACGGGTGGTTGGATCGCACAGACGCTCGGCAACCACGACTTCGCCCGGATGACGAGTCGCTACGGCAGCCAGGACCCACGCTACCGCGTACGCTCGTCCAAGATGCTCTTGACGCTCCTCGCCACCTTGCGCGGCACCCCCAACTTCTATCAGGGCGACGAGATCGGGATGGTTAACCCACCGCTCGATGATCCGGCGCAGATCGACGACATCGACGCGCGCAACTACTACGCGGCCCATGCGCCGAACCTCGACGAGACTGGACGCCGGGCGCTCCTCGCCAACATCGCCGCCGAGGGTCGCGACAACGCCCGCCACCCCGTGCAGTGGGACGCGACTCCACACGCTGGCTTTACGACGGGCGAGCCGTGGCTGCGGGTGCACCCCGGTTATAGCGACTTGAATGTGGCGCAACAGGAGGCAGATCCAGACTCGGTACTGCACTACTTCCGCGGTTTGTTACGCTTCCGCAAAACGCAGGACGCGCTGGTCGAAGGGGACTTCGCGCTCGTCACGGAGCCGACTTCTGCACGACAAGCGACGAGCCACGCTACGGTACTGTACTTTACCCGCAAGCACGGCACGTCGACGCTGGACTGCGCCTTCAATTTTTCGGACCAAACCTCCGCGCTCCTGCCATCTGGCCAGACCTTACTCAGCAACGTATCCGACCCAGATCCCGCCGCCCTGGCCCCCTGGGAAGCCCGCATCCGGCAACTATGAGCCCACGTCCCAAACCCACGCAAGCCCACCTCTCCGCCTACTGGAAGCAGAACCTGCGCTATTTGGCTATCCTCCTCGGGATCTGGTTTTTCGTGAGCTACGGCATCGGTATTCTCTTCGTGGACACCTTCAACCAAGTGCGGATCGGCGGGGCCAAACTCGGGTTCTGGTTCGCGCAACAGGGCTCTATCTACGTTTTCGTGCTGCTGATCTTCGTATACATCTACCTCATGAATCGCCTCGACGCGAAGTACGGCCTCTCCGAAGACGAGTAGCCGTAAACGCTCTATGTCTACTTTGCCCCCCACCAGACGACTAGCTCATGTCCGTACAAACCTGGACCTTCCTACTCGTCGGTCTCACCTTCGCGCTCTACATCGGGATCGCCATCTGGAGCCGCGCGGGTTCCACGAAGGAGTTTTACGTCGCCGGCGGCGGCGTCAGTCCCCTCGCCAACGGCATGGCGACGGCGGCGGACTGGATGTCGGCGGCGAGCTTCATCTCGATGGCGGGTATCATCTCCTTCGCGGGCTACGACGGCGCAGTCTACCTCATGGGCTGGACGGGCGGCTACGTGCTGCTGGCCCTGCTGCTCGCGCCCTACTTACGGAAGTTCGGCAAGTTCACGGTGCCCGACTTCATCGGCGATCGGTACTACTCCAACGCCGCGCGGACGGTAGCCGTGGTCTGTGCGCTGCTGGTGAGCTTCACCTACGTGGCCGGGCAGATGCGCGGGGTCGGGGTGGTGTTTTCGCGCTTCCTCGAAGTCGACATCACGCTCGGGGTGGTGATCGGGATGGCCATTGTGTTTTTTTACGCGGTGCTCGGGGGCATGAAGGGCATCACCTACACGCAGGTGGCCCAGTACTGCGTGCTGATTTTCGCCTTCATGGTCCCGGCCATCTTCATCTCGATCCAGATGACCAATCAGGCCATCCCACAACTCGGCTTCATCGGGACCGTCAACGATGGCTCGGGCATGGCGCTGCTCGACAAGCTCGACGGCCTCAGTGCCGAACTCGGGTTCGCGGAGTACACCAGTGGATCGAAGGCCAAGATCGACGTGTTCTGTATTACGCTCGCGCTCATGGTCGGGACGGCTGGCCTCCCGCACGTCATCGTCCGGTTCTTCACGGTACCCAAGGTCAAGGACGCCCGCACCTCGGCGGGGTATGCGCTCCTGCTGATCGCGATTCTATACACCACGGCCCCCGCGATCGCTGCCTTCGCGCGGACCAACCTCATCGGTACCGTCAGCAACCAGCCCTACGCCGAGATGCCGACCTGGTTCAAGAAGTGGGAGGGCACCAAGCTCATCACTTTCGACGACAAAAACGGCGACGGGATCATCCAGTACGTCGGCGACCCGGTCCGCAACGAGCTCACGATCGACAACGACATCATGGTGCTCGCCAACCCCGAGATCGCACAACTGCCCAACTGGGTGGTGGCCCTCGTGGCGGCGGGTGGACTGGCGGCGGCACTTTCGACGGCGGCGGGCCTCCTGCTCGTCATCTCGACGTCCATCTCGCACGACATGATCAAGAAGCAACTCAACCCGAACATCTCGGAGAAGAACGAGCTGCTGGCCGCTCGCCTAGCTGCCGCTGCCGCCGTGGTGGTGGCGGGCTACTTCGGCATCAACCCGCCGGGCTTCGTGGCGGCGGTCGTGGCACTGGCCTTTGGTTTGGCGGCGGCGAGCTTCTTCCCGGCTATCGTGCTGGGCATCTTCGACAAACGCATGAACCGCGAGGGGGCCATGTCGGGCATGATCGCGGGCATCACGCTGATGCTGTTCTACATGGTTCGCTACAAACTACAGTGGTTCGGCGCCACCACGCCCGACCAGTGGTGGTTCGGCATTAGTCCGGAGGGCTTTGGCGCGGTGGCGATGGCCTTCAACCTCGTCGTCTCGCTGGTGGTGAGTCGCGTGACGCCTGCGCCGCCGCCGGAGATACAGGACCTCGTCGAAAACATACGCTATCCGCAGGGCGCGGGCCTGGTGAGTGCGGCGCACTGAGCCAAACACCCGCAGTGGGCTATATTTCGCCCCACCGCCACCACCACATGACCCTCTACGACCACCAACTCACCTCCGAGCCGCAGTACCGCGAGGCCTACGCCCGCTCCGTCGCCGACCCCGAAGCCTTCTGGGACGAGATCGCGAAGACCTTCGTTTGGCGGAAGCCGTATACCGAGGTCCTGTCGTGGGACTTTGACGGGCCGGATGTAAAATGGTTTGCGGGGGGCCAACTCAACATCACCGAGAACTGCCTCGACCGGCACCTCGCGGAGCGCGGCGACGAGACGGCCATCATCTGGGAGCCGAATGAGCCTTCCGGCAAAACCCTCCGCCTCTCCTACCGCGAGCTGTACACGCGGGTCTGCCAAGCGGCCAACGCGCTCAAGTCACAAGGCATCGGCAAGGGCGACCGCGTGATCTTGTACATGCCGATGGTGGTCGAACTGGCCGTGGCGGTGCTGGCCTGCGCTCGCATCGGCGCGGTGCACTCGGTGGTGTTCGCGGGGTTTTCGGCGAAAGCCCTCTCCGACCGCATCAACGACGCGGGCGCGAAGGCCGTCATCTGTAGCGACTGCAACGTACGCGGTACGAAAAACATCGGCGTCAAGTCGATCGTCGATGAGGCCCTGGCCATGGGCTGCCCGACGGTCGAACTCAACCTCGTGCACCGCAACACCGGCGGCGAGGTGACCTGGGACCCGAGCTACGACGTCTGGTGGCACGAGGTGGTCGACGTGCAGTCGGGCGAGTGCCCCGCCGAGGCCATGGACAGCGAAGACTTGCTGTTCATCCTGTACACCTCCGGCTCGACCGGTAAGCCCAAGGGCGTGGTGCACACCTGCGGCGGCTACATGGTCTATACGGGCTACACCTTCGTGAATGCCTTCGCGTACCAGCCGGGCGACGTGTACTGGTGCACGGCCGACGTCGGGTGGATCACGGGACACAGTTATATCATCTACGGCCCGCTGGCCGCCGGTGCCACGACGGTAATGTTCGAAGGCATTCCGACCTACCCGAACGCGGGCCGGTTTTGGGAGATCTGCGACAAGCTCGCGGTCAACATCTTTTACACCGCGCCCACGGCCATACGGGCGCTGATGGCCTGCGGGGATGAGTTCGTCGAGGACCACGACCTGAGCTCTCTCAAGGTCCTCGGCACAGTAGGCGAGCCGATCAACGCCGAGGCTTGGGAGTGGTACAACGAGAAGGTTGGGCGCGGCCGCTGTCCGGTGGTAGATACGTGGTGGCAGACCGAGACGGGCGGCATTCTGATTGCTACGCTTCCGGGGGTGCTTTCGCAAAAACCTACGTTCGCGGGACTGCCGATGCCGGGTGTGCAACCGGTCTTGCTCGATCGCGAGGGGCAACCGCTGGAATCGATGGTCGAGGAAGGTCGCCTGGCACTCAAGTTCCCGTGGCCGAGCATCCTGCGCACGACCTACGGCGACCACGAGCGCTGTCGGCAGACCTACTTCGCGATGTACCCCGGGCACTACTTCACCGGCGACGGCGCCCGCCGCGACGAGGAAGGCCGTTACCGTATCGTGGGCCGCATCGACGACGTCATTAACGTGAGCGGCCACCGCCTCGGCACCGCCGAGATCGAGAACGCCTGCGACGAGGTAGAGCAGGTGGTCGAGTGCGCCGTGGTCGGCTACCCGCACGACATCAAGGGCCAGGGCATCTACGCCTTCGTGATCCCGCTGGGGGTCCTTGCCCCGGAAGAGCTGAAAGCCAAGATCGTAGCGAGTTGCCGCAGCATGATCGGTCCGATCGCCACGCCGGATCAAATCCTGCTGGTCAAAGATTTGCCGAAGACGAGGTCGGGGAAGATCATGCGCCGAATCTTAAGGAAGCTGGCGGCTGGAGAAGGAGACTCACTAGGAGACGTGAGCACGCTTTTGAATCCGGAGTGCGTGGCGGAGATACGAGCGACGATGGATGTCTAAACAGCCGATGCAGGTATGGGCTACGGCAGCATTTAACCGCTAACGGTGGTAGAATAGCTATGACGTTTCGCGGAAGTACCGCAGGCACTTTGCAAAGCGCGGCGACCCGCCCCCACAGCTCCGCGTTCCTTCGCGACCTTCGCGCCTTCGCGTTGAGCCCGTTGCAAGCGCGATCGAACAGCCTTCCTCCTTCAAGATGACCAACAACGACATCCTCCGCCGCCTCCGCTACACCCTCTCGCTCAAAGACGAGGCCGTGGCCCAACTCTTCGAGCTCGGTGGCCAGCGCGCCCACCTCGAGGAGGTCGACCGCTGGCTCCGAAGCGACGAAGACCCGGATATGCTCCCGCTCAACGACTTCGCCCTGGCTACCTTCCTCAATGGCCTCATCGTCGAGAAGCGCGGCCAGACGCAGAACGCCCCCCAGGTCGCCGAGGAGTACCTTACCAACAACGACATCCTGCGCAAACTCAAGATCGCCTTCCACCTCAAGTCGCAAGAGGTGCAGGCGATGTTTACCGCGGCCGGCAAGCGCGTGAGCCCGCACGAGATCACGGCGCTGTTGCGCAAGCCAGGCCGCGGGCAGTACCGTGAGTGCAATGACCAGTATTTGCGGTGGTTTTTGACGGGGCTACAGAAGAGCTTCTCGGGGTAGGGGGCGCGGCTAGCGGTGCGTCACCGCCCGCCCCCTACCCTGCGAAGCTCTTATCAGGTAAAGATTCGACGCTCTCCTCCGGTTTGGCGGCTGTGCGGCGGCAGCGGGGGCAGCGGGGGCGGTGACACACCGCCAACCGCCCGCTGCCGCTGCACAGCCGCCAATCCAATGTTTACCCTAGCTTGCTCCCCTATGGCTAACCTCCCCCTCCTAACGGTCCTGAGCCTCCTTACCGTCACCGTCGCCTGCAAGTCGAATGAGGCGTCCCAGGTTTTGGCGCAAGCTGAAGCCACCGCCCTCGCACAGCCCCCCGCCGACACCGTCCTTCCGGGCCGCTGGACACCCGAACGCACACAGGCCTATTTCGACGCACGACCCATTCCCCTCGGCGCCAACTACAACCCACGCTCGACGATCAACCAGCTGGAGTTTTGGCAGGCCGAAACCTTCCCACTCGCCCTCCAACAGTCTCGCGAAGAACTCGGCTGGGCCGCCCATATCGGGATGAACTCTATGCGGGTCTACCTCCACGACCTCGCCTGGGAGCAGGACTCGACCGGCTTCCTCGACCGCGTGGACGCCTACCTCGGCGTGGCCGACTCACTCGGGATTTCCACGACCCTGGTCATCTTCGATGCCGTGTGGAACCCTGTTGCCGAGGTTGGCACCCAGCCTACACCCCGACCCCACGTCCACAACTCCGGGTGGGTGCAGAGTCCTACGCAAGAGCGGCTTACGGCCGACGGACGTAACTACCCCTTCCTGGAGAGCTACGTGAAGAGCCTCCTGCGGCGCTTCAAGACCGACGACCGCATCTACATGTGGGACCTCTACAACGAGCCCGACAATAATAACTTCGGGAAGTTCGACGCGACCGAAGATGTCGCCACCAAGGAAGATCGCGTCTTCCCGCTCATGGTCGCTACCTTCGGCTGGGCACGGGAGATACAGCCGAGCCAGCCCCTTACCGCCGGGATCTGGACCGACGACTTCGAGAAGCCCGAGGCCGAGCGCGGACGCTTTAGCCGATTTCAGCTCAGTAACTCCGATGTCATCTCCTTCCACTACTACGGCCAGCCCGGCGGTGAAACACCTCACCTCGAGCTCGCGCGCTACGGTCGCCCACTCGTCTGCACGGAGTACCTCGCCCGCGGCTACGGCAATGGCTTCATAAGGGTGCTCCCGGTCTGGGTCGACAACAACATCGGCGCCTACAACTGGGGCCTCGTCGACGGCAAGACCCAGACCAAGTACCCGTGGAACTCCTGGGACTCGACCTTCACGACCGAGCCGAAAGTGTGGCACCACGAGGTCTTCCATACGGACGGCAGGCCTTATGATGCGGAGGAGGTGGCGGTGATCGAGGCGGCGGGGCGGAAGTACAGTCGGGAGTAGCATATCGAAACGGCGCTCTACCTTCGGTACGACATTGTTCCTGTTTCGTGAATATCGCTCGCTATGAAGACTGTCGCTACCCTCTCCGCCGCACTGTTATTCATTGTCCTGGGTACGGCTTGTCCCGCCCAGGCACCCTGGTCCGACTTGAGTGGCACCAGGCAACGACCCAACGTTTCCCTCAGCGGAGACTTTGGTGCTGCGGATGCGTTTGGCTACGTCTTCATCAACGAAGACTCTGTTTCCGGTACGCAACTCGTGCGTGTCAACGAGGCCGGTCGCGTCGTGGCTACACGGACACTCGACACGCCGGATGCCAACCGGTTCGGCGTCCTGAGGTCTTTCCGTGGGCGCGTGTACTTCATCGGCGAGAGCTCGGGACCGTTCGTGGAATCCGGCCCTGGGTTCCAGGAGTACCTCCTCAGCAGGCGGCTCGAGGTGGAAGTGCTGGGCGAGGACTTAGTCCCGGTCCAGGCAATGTCCGTGACGCCGCCGATCCTTCGACAGAGTACCATCAGCCAACGAATGTCGGGTGGTCCCGGGAGCGTCCTGAGTGATTTTGTGGGTGAATTCGGCCCCGACGGGAAGTTCTACCGTAGCGCGACCTCCATCAGGTACGAAGGCACTGCGACCAGCGCCGGGAGCTTCTCCAACTTCAAACCCACCTGGATGATCTACGACCTTGCGGCGGGCACTGTCGAGGAGTACGATACATACGATGACATAGGCTGGGATTGGGCATACGCCAGCGATCTCCACGTGACCGCCGACAAGGCATATGTCTCGGCGGCGAGCGTACGCAACGGCCGCGTCTCCCTGGACGAGACCATTGTAACGGACTTGCGTGGCGAACTCATCAATTCGGTAAGGACCAAAACCACGAAGTTGGCGTCGCCGGCTCACCACTACACGCAGTCCGGTGACCACTTAATCGGAGTGCGGAGCTTCAACTACACGATTCCCGTGACGGCAACGAGGTTCGACTCGGTCCGCAATCGGATCGACACTTCAACCTACGACAGTCTCGTGGAGGCGAATGTGGTCGAGCGGCGCACGCTGAACTTTGCGCTTCAGGACACACTCCTCCTGCCTCTGGGCAGCTATCTCGAAGTTGCATCGAGCATTGTGGCGGACGGGGCGGGGGGCGCGTATGCCCTAGTTCAAGTCACGCAGCCTACTACAGACCCTTTGCTGTCGGCTCCGCCCACTGCCTACCTCACGCGCTTCCGCGAGGACCTGACTACGGCCTGGCGCGAACGGCTCGGCAGTGGCCTATACATGGCCTCGCCCATCCTTGCCGCCGACGGTGGCGCAATCGTGTACTGGCGCTCTTTCGATCGGCAGGCCCGAGAGTGGTCTCTCCAGATCCGTCGGTACTCCCCGGAAGGCCAGGTCGTCTCCTCCAGAGAGGTCGTGCTCGGTCCGAGGCCCCGCTACTTCCTCGGC
Organism: Lewinellaceae bacterium; assembly: GCA_963837005.1. Lineage (GTDB taxonomy): Bacteria > Bacteroidota > Bacteroidia > Chitinophagales > Saprospiraceae > CALDTK01. Next base: position 317,395 of record CAWIMC010000004.1, on the reverse strand, counting down.
CCCAATCCGACGCCAGGCACCCTGCGTTTTGACGAAAGTCTCCTCGTCGAGCACCCCAGCGCTACCCTCACGCTGTATACGAGTTTAGGCCAGCGGGCTTTCGCCAAAACCATGGACGGGCCTACGGTTGAACTGGGTGGTGTTTTGCCGAAAGGCGCCTACGTCTACACCCTGACGGACCGCGCTGAAGGGCTGTTGGACCGCGGGGCGCTCATCATGAACTAGCGCCCTGTTTGTTACACCGACTGCTCATGCCGAGATTAAGTACGGCGGCCCCGACATTTTCCGAGTGACCGACGAGACCGAGAGATGTCGTATTGCTTATGGCCGGCCTTGTCGCGCACGCCTCCGCTGCCGAAGCGGGTCCCGATGGCAGCGGGGTCGATCGTGTTGAAGGCGATCTTACGGAAGCCGAGTTCGTCCGTCGTAAAATCGTCCTCCCCCCTTAGTTTCGCCAACGCAAACGAGCTGCGCTGCACCACTCCTTTACTATGACGACCCTTACCCCCGGCACCCCCGCCCCCGCCTTCTCCGCCCCCGACCAAACCGGTGCCACGCGCGCTCTCTCCGACTACGCCGGCAAAAAGCTCGTGCTCTACTTCTATCCAAAAGACGACACCCCCGGCTGCACCGCCGAGGCCTGTGACCTGCGCGACAACTACCACCGCTTTCAGGCCGAGGGCTACGACATCCTTGGTGTCAGCCCCGACACTGCGAAGAAGCACGTCAAGTTCATCGAGAAGTACAGCCTACCGTTTGATCTGCTGGCCGACACCGATCATGCCGTGGCGGAAGCCTATGGCGTCTGGGGCGAAAAGAAATTCATGGGCCGCACCTACGACGGCATCTCCCGCACCACCTTCGTCATCGACGCTGAAGGCAAGATCGAGGACGTCATCTCTAAGGTCGATACGAAGGCGCACACAGCGCAGTTGCTGAAGTAGGCGGCTGTGCTAACGGGGCGCCCTAAAGGACGCGAAACCCAGGCATTGCTTGAGTTCGTAGTGGGCATTCAACACTTCACCCTTCAACAATTCAACACTTGTCCTAGGCTGTGCGAACGTGGAGCCCTAAAGGACGCGAAACCCAGGCATTGCTTGAGTTGGTAGTGGGCCTTCAACACTTCACCCTTCAACAATTCAACACTTGTCCTCGGCACCCTATTTGCGGTATCCCACCCCATGCAACAGCGCCTCCTCCCCGTCCTGCTACTTGCAGCGTCTTTCGTTTTGGCGCAAGCCTCCGCCCAATCCTACGCCACCTACCTCGGCGGACCGGGCACCCAAGCCTTCCACGACATCGCCCAGCTCCACGACGGCACCTTCCTCGTCGGCGGGACGGCAGATGACCTGGCCTGGCTCCAGTCGAGTGTCGAGGTCCACGAGCTCTCCGCCGTCGGCATCGCCAACGCAGGCGGCACCCAACAGCGCGCCTTCCTCCTCCACTTCGACGCGAATCTCGAGACCATCACCGCCGCCTACGCCCTGCCCGCCGGTGCCGCCGAATCCATAGACCGCATCCGCCTCCAAAAGCGTCCCCAAGACGGCTCCTCCGATGTCTTTATCTCCGGCACCACTAAAGATTCTCGCAGCAACGGCGGCGGCTACTTCATCGCTCGCCTCACCTACGCCGCCACGGGCATCGAGGCCAGCACACCCCGCCTCCAAACCGCCTGGAACTACAACGTTTGGGCGCAGGGCGAGGTCCAGGACCGCCAGCCCTGGGATGTCGACGCCACGGGCCAAGTCACTTTCGTCAGCGGCCAGGCGCACGGCAACGACTGGGCCGCCGTCTACCGCCTCAACGGTCGCGGTGAGCGCATGGTGGTCCCCAACTGGCGGACGCACTGGAAGACCGCAGGCGGCGAGTTCTACGGGCGCGCCACCGAGACCACCGAGGCCCTCAACTACAGCGGCATCGTACTCAAGCTCGGTCGCTGCGACCTCCGTTCCTGGACCGCCGAGGCACACACACGTATCGCCCCCGACGGCAACGGTGGCACGCGCCGCGGCGACTGGCCCCTCGATGTCCTGTTTAATGCACCTTGCTCACCAGCCGCACCCAAGAGCAGCGGACCTGGCTACACCGGCTACAAGATTGGCGGTTCGCAGACCTACCACGGCTCCTCCATCGCCGTCGACCGGCGCAACGGTTGGATCTACCTCGGGCTCAACGTCAAGTCCATTCTCCCAGGCGGCAACCCCGACTTCGAGCCTGCTGTGATCGCTTTTGACGAAAGTGGCCGCGAGCAGTGGTGGAGCCGCCTCTACCACGAGATCACGCCCGCCGGAGAAATGCGCAATTCGACGCCCGACCAATACATCGACGCGATCGCGATCGACTACAGCCAACCCGCCGCCACGGGCACCGTCGTCGTCAATGCCCGCACCCACGGCAACAACACGGAGAACTTCTGGGAGGGCTCTGACATTAAGGCCGTGCCCAACGCGAAGGGCTTCCAAAACCGGTTCAGCGGCACCAACGGCAACATCCACATCAGTTGGGTCGGTAAGCTCAGCGCCCGCACAGGTCACCTTCAGGCGAGCACCTACGTGGCGGAGTTGGGCGAAGGCGTCAAGGCCGGTCGCACGCCACTATCCGCCCCACGGTTCGGCGGCTGGCCCGATCCGAACGCCGGGTGGCCCGACCTCAACACCACCCGCCTCCGGCCCAACGCCATGACCACGACGGCCGACGGTAGCGTCGTCATCCTAGGCACCGGTCGCCGCACCATGACCACCACCGACGCTTACCAAACCATGCCCCTCCCCGGCAACGGCGAGACGGGTACCTGGAACGACTTTGTCCGCCAGTACAGCCCCCAGTTAAATGACGTGGCCTACAGCACGCTCGTCACCGGCACCTGGGACAAAACCACCGGCAGCGGCGGCGACAACGTCGAGCTTCGGGCTGTCGCCAAAACCGAGAACGCCCTCATCGCAGTCGGCTTCCAGAAAGACGTAGGCAACGCCCTCCCGACCGTCCGCACGCCCACATTCGGAATCGTCGCTCCAAAGGGGACGACGGCTGTCTTGGTCCGCCTCCAAAGCGAGGCCATTCGCAACGGTGCAGATCGCCTAACTGGCACTAGTGCGCTGCCAGGCAAGAAAGCGCTTCCGCAAATCATAGCCTTAGCACCCAACCCTAGTCGTGGAGCAGCGACCCTCTACGGACTCGAGATTGGCCAACAAGTAGCGGTCTATGACAACGTTGGGCGACAGATTAGTACTACCGAAGCCTCCGCATCTGTGCATACGCTCCCCGGCGAGGGCCTCGCACCTGGGATGTACACCGTGATTGTGCGCGGCAAGCTCGGGGCATTCGAGCAAGTCTTGCGGTGGGTGGTGAGCCTTTGATGGACGAGACGCTGAGCCGAGTCTCTGCTTGCTGTAGCCGAAAGCGCTGCTCAGCCCTTCTCGTAGATGTAGTCTCGAATCTCTTTCATAAAAGCATCGCCGTATTCGCGGAGCTTGTGGTCCCCTACCCCACCGATGAGCTTCATGGTGCCGGTGTCGGTGGGCTGCATCACGGCCATTTCCTCGAGCGTCGTGTCGTTGAAGATGACGTAGGGTGGCTTGCCGAGTTCGCGCGCGAGTCCGAGGCGCAACTTACGGAGTCGCTCGAACAGGTCGGCGTTGGCACCACTGCCCCGGGCTCTGCTGAGGGCGGCCTTCGCGGGAGTTGCTTCCGCCGCGGCCCGCTTCACGCGGACGACGAGTTCGACGGGGCGGCGGCCGAAGAGGACATCTTCGCTCGCAGGCGTCAACTTGAGAGCATTGCGCTGATCCGGGGCCGGTTCGAGCAAACCCTGGTGCACGAGCTGCTCGATGTAGTAGTGCCAGTCGCGAACGGGTACGTCACGGCCAGAGCCAAAAGTTTTGAGATCGTTGTAGCCAAAGGCCAGGATCTCCTGGTTGGTGAAGCCGCGCAAGATGTTGACGAGGGTCTGCTGCCCGACGCGTTGACCGCTGCGGGCGACTCCACTCAAGGCCTTCTGCGCAATCAGCGTGCCGTCGAACGGCGTCGGTGGACTGCGACAGATGTCACAGTGCCCACAGCTCTCCCGGTAGTCCTCGCCGAAGTAGGTGAGCAGCAGTCGGCGACGACAGTGAACGGCCGTCGCGTACTGGTACATGCGCTCGAGCTTAGCCAGTTGTAAGGCGCTCGTGCTCGGCGATCCCTCAGAGATGATGTCGGCGAGGGTCTGCCGGTCCGCCCAACTGTAAAACAGCAAGGTCTCCGAGGCCCCGCCATCGCGCCCGGCGCGACCGATCTCTTGGTAGAAACCCTCCAGATTTTTTGGGAGGTTGTAGTGGATCACCCAGCGCACGTTCGACTTGTCGATCCCCATCCCAAAGGCGATCGTCGCACAGACGATGGGGAGCTCGTCCTTGACGAAGCGCTCTTGCACGCTCGAGCGCACGCGCTCGTGCAGTCCAGCATGATAAGGCTCAGCGGAGTAGCCTTTTGCCTTCAGTTTGTTGGCGACTTGTTCGCAGGCGTTGCGGCTCAGGCAGTAGACGATGCCGCTCTGGTCGGGGCGGCGCTTCACCCAGTTGATGATCTGCTTGATGCGGTCGAGCCCCTGGCGGACCTCCAGATCGAGGTTGGGGCGGTCGAAGCTGGTGATGAAGTTGTTCGGGTCCTGAAGGCCTAGTTGCTCCGCAATGTCGCGGCGGGTCACCTTGTCGGCGGTGGCCGTGAGGGCTACGACAGGAACGCCGGGCAAAGCCTTGCGCAGCATCTTGAGCTTCGTATACTCCGGGCGAAAATCGTGCCCCCAGGCCGAGATGCAGTGCGCCTCGTCGATCGCGATGAGGTTGATTTTGGCGCGCTGGAGCAGACGCAGCGTTTCACCAGCGAGGAGGCGCTCCGGGCTTACGTAGAGGAGTTTGAGCGCCCCGTTGCTGAGCTCGTCCTCGACCTGCCGCTGCTCAACGCTCGAGAGCGACGAGTTGAGAAAGGCCGCGCGTATGCCGTTTTGCCGCAAGGCCTCTACCTGATCTTTCATCAGACTGATCAGCGGACTCACGACGAGGGCCGTGCCCCGCATGAGCAAGGCCGGCACCTGAAAGCACATGGACTTCCCGCCACCGGTCGGCATCAACACCATCGTATCGCGACCACTCAGGATAGACTCGATGATCTCGGCCTGCATGGGCCTAAATTGATCGTAGCCGAAGTGGTGCTTTAGGACTTCTCGAGCGGCGGGCAGGGTGCCGGGTGGAGCGGCGGTAGGGGACGGGGAAACGCTAGACACCTTGGCAAGGTAGGGCGAACGCGCGATGCCTCAGCTACTGGGTCCGAAGATTTGGGCGCTAGAAATCGAAACCGGCGGCAACCTTCACCTGTGGCGGACTGCCGTCTTCGGGGATATGGTAGCCGACCGTAAAGACCGCGAGGCCCAGTGGGCGCAGGATGACGCCACCACCGTAGTTGTAGTGCCACTTGTCGCTTTGGAACTCGTCGTTCCACACGCGGCCCAGGTCGTACGAGAGGTACGCCCCGAAGCGACTGTGGAACACCTTCCCGATCATCTGACGGTAGTCCACGTTCACGAAGGCCATGTTGTCCCCGATGAAGCGCTCCCGACGGTAGCCGCGGAGATTGCTCCGCCCGAGTAGCTGGCCTTGGTAAAAGTAGTAGTCGCCCTGCGTCGTGCCGCCGCCGAGGCGTAGGCCGAACATGGCTTCCTTCCAGAGGTGCTGGTAGATGGCCACGCTGCCGCTGGCGATCACATTGTTAGCCTCAACAGGGGTGAACCTCCGCCGGTAGGTGACTTGCCAGTCGACGGCAAGACCGTCCCGCGGGAAAGAAGCCTTGTCGACGTTGAGGAAGTCATAGCCCACAGCAGCACCTGCGTAGTTGTGACGCTCGAAGATCTCAATGTCGCCCTCCGACGAGCGCTCCCGCCCGAGGATGCGGTCGAGGTCGCGCTCGAGCTTTATGCTTTCCCCGAGCAGGGAGAACGTAAAGCCGCCCGTGTGCTTCTTGTGCTTCAGCACGATGTTGGGGTAGAACCCGATGAGCTCCTGGCGCACCCGGAATTGTGAGTTATCGCCGGAGAGTGGCTGCACCGTTTCGTTGCCGAGCCCAAAATAGTTGATCGCAAAACTCGGCGTTTGGTACGCGAGCGCAAGACCGACATCCATGTTCGGAGCCACGTTTTCCACGCGTAGACCGTAGTCGAATCGTGCTCCGAGGCTCGCCGTAGCGAAGGTGGCGTTGACGGTCTGGACGAAGTGCCGGTGGAAGGTGTAATGGTGGTGCTGGTAGTTAAGGCCCAGCTTGAGGCCGTCGTCTGGGTTAAATCCTATAGCCGGCAGCAGGAGTCCGTAGTCATAGTCGACGTCGCGGTAGTCGTAGTTGTTGAAGGCCTGGTTGCGCGTCGAGTGCACCTCGGTTCCGGAGTTGATGTCGAACTCATCCTCCCCAGGCCAGGCGTATACGCGGGTCCGCTTGCGGAGTGCGCGAGTTTTGTCGTCGGTGATGATTTCGTCGTCCTCAGGGCCGGGCACGATACGGACTTTGATGCTACGGCCCTTGGACTCCCCTGTAACCACGAACTCATCCTCGTCGCGGAGTCCGAAGAGCTGCACGTCGTCCGTTTCGTCGGGATTGAGCAGACGACTGTAGGTACGGTAGACCTTCTCGCCCTTCTTCATCTGCCAGACGTCCACCTGCACGCTGCCGTTCGGGTTTCGAGTTACCTCAAAACGGTCCTTGGCGTCCGAGCCGATGACATAGACGTGCTCCGCATGAAACTCATAGATCTCGGTAGCGTAGCGAGGCAGTTCATCCCGGCGCTGCTTAAAGGCAGCCACGTACTCGGCCTTGTACTTCGCCCGCACCGGTCCCGGCCATTCGTCGAAGGCGCGTTCGATCTCCGCATCCGTAAGCGCGGCTTTGAGTTCCTGCGCTGCGGCCAACCACTGTTCGCGGGTTAGCTCGTTGAGGAAACGCCGGTCGAGAAACCGCGCCTGAAACGTAAAGTCGCCAGGATACTTTTGCCGGGGTCCGAAGTCTTGCACCTCGCGCACGGCCGGCAGGGTTACGCCCGCGAGCCGCAGCAATTTCCCGTCGATGTTGAGGATGGCCTGGTCGCGGTCGCGCGGGATCACGCGCCAACTGCTTACACCCGTGACCGTGTCTTTGTACTCCGCGTAGCGCCACTGGTCATCGTGGCGGTCGAAGTCACCGAGCAGCACGTCGAGCAGACGCCCGCGCACCAGTTGCTCCTGATCGATTCGGTCTTTGTAGCCCTCGCGGATCTTCGACTGCACGTCGTCGCGTCCGTCGATTTTACGGGGCTCACCGAATGGACCGTCCGGGCCGATCCACTCGTCCACGGGCCGCTCTTCGAGTATGTACAGGTCGTTGGCAAACGCGGCATTGAGCTCACCGAGCGAGGGCTGCGCGGGCAGGTAGTACATCCGCGGGTTAGCGTGCGGGAAGTCGATCCCCTCCGCGATGGCCGCGGCGGTGATCGCCCCGAACGGGTTGGCCGTAAAGAAGACGTCCTGCGTTAGCGTGATCAATGGACCCACTCGGAAAGAAGCAGGCAGGAGGCGCTCCGGGTCTTTGCGCACACTGCGCAGGGCATAGTCGCGTCCGAGCGAATCTACTAAGCGAAGGCTGTTGGTCTGTCCGCCACCGCCCCGTTGGCTAATCTTTAAGCCACCGAGGTGCTCGTCGAGGCGTAGGATGGGGTACGTGTACTTCGTCGTAAAGAGTTCCTTATTGTTTTCCCCGAAAGCCCACTTGTACATCTTCCCAAACTCACGGTACCCTTCAAAGGGCGCGTAGGCGAAGGAGTCTAAGGACGACTCGTAAACGGCGAAGTCTCCCTTGTATTCCTCCTCGTAGCGGCGGTACAGTTTCTTGGTGTACAGCGTTTTGCCGGAAGGCGACCCGTCGGCCTGCGTGATCTCCACCCAGGCCTCGCCATTGTCGTAGTAGTGAACGGCTGCTAATCCCGGCACGCCAGCGGTAAACTCGGTTCCCTGCCCCACCTTGCCCGGTGCGCGGTGATGCGCCGTGCCACTCCCAATGACCGGGTGCCCTTCGTACGTTCCAGCTTGCAGCAGGTGCTCATGGCCCGATACGAAAGTGACGGTCGTGTGCTCGTCGAAGACATTCTCCAGCAAGTTGCGAAGCTCCAACATCCGCGGGGCGTACAGGTCCTGCGCGGTGCCAATTTTGCTGCGCCAGAAATTCGAGATCGGTCCGCCGAAACCGTCGCGAAAGAAGCCCACGAAACCGTGCTCCCCACCCCGGGGGCCGCGCGTGATGATTGGGTGATGCGTCGCGACGATCACGTGGTCGAAAGCGACGTCCTTAACGATGTTGCTGAGTTGCCACCGGAAATACTTGCGCGACTGCGCATCGCAGCCTTCGTTGAGTTCACGGAACTTAGTCCAGTCCGAGGTGAACCACTGGCTGTTGATGATAAGCACCGACACGTCGGGAGTGAGCTCGAGGAGTTCTGGGTCGCCGCAGCCGTTTTTAGGGAGCATGACGTTGTCGTCGAAAGGCTTCTCGAGGTAGTCCTCCTGGCGCTCGACGCCGTCCATCCCGTAGGTTGCCCAGTCACGGTCGCCGTGCAACCAGACGGGCGTGCCCTTGTATCCGTCCACGAGGTCGAGCTGGAGGTCGAGTTGCCGTTCTGCCTTCGCGCGCTTTTCGCCGGCGTCCTTTTTAGGCATTCCGCGATTGAGGTTGTCACCCAAAAACAAGAAGGCGCTGTTGGTGTCGGCTTTCGCCAAAACCGAGCCTGCGAGCTGCAGTGCGGGCTCTTCGCTGAGCACCTCGGCCCCGCCGGCACTTCCTGTGAAGTAGACGGAGTAAGCAGGCTTTTCGGCGGGTAAGGGTGCAGCCCTCCCTGGCTGGAGCTTGTCCTGGTCGTACATCGGTTTGTACCGAGCGCAGGCGGTGACGCAAGAAATGGCGGTCGCCAGGAGCGTCCAGCGGAGCACAATGTGCATATAGGGTTCAGTCAAGGTAGTAGGCGTACGCAGCAGTCGGCGCTAGAAGTTCTGCCGAGCACAACGTCAGACGGTGTGCGGCGGTTGGTTGGGCAACTGACGGGCACCTTCGTCGGTAAAAGCAATTTTTAACGTTATGTCGTACCTCCTCACCGTTCACGGCAAGACCCCACAACTAGGCGGGCGCAGCCGCGTCATGCCGACGGCCGTGCTCACCGGAGACGTCGTGGCCGGCACCGATTGTACGTTCTGGTTTCACTCCGTGGTTCGCGGAGATGTCAACACGATTCGACTCGGTGATAAAGTGAACGTGCAGGACGGCGCTTGCTTGCATTGTACCTACCGAAAGTATGCGTTGACCATCGGCAGTCGGGTGAGCATCGGCCACCGCGCCATCGTCCATGGGTGCACCATCGAGGAGGATGTGCTCATCGGCATGGGGGCCATCGTCATGGATGGCGCTCATGTCGAGTCGGGCGTCCTCATTGCCGCAGGAGCAGTCGTGACGCAAGGCATGCGCTGCGAGAGCGGGTGGATCTACGCGGGCATACCGGCGAAGGCCATTAAGCGATTGACTCCAGACGCCTTTGCGCAGGAAGTATCTCGCATCGCAGATGCTTACCCGATGTACGCGGGCTGGTACGCAGAAGGTGGGGATAGCCTCTAAAACCACAGCGTACTCCGGTCTACCCCGTCCGTGTAATCGATGCAGATCTCTTCGTCGGCCGCGATGTCTTTCGTCGAAACGATGTGGAGCGTGCGCTCGTCGAAGTGCATCTCGTAGTCCGCATTGTTAGGCTCGGCGTGGTTGTAGAGGCTCCCGTAGCCGAGCGCTATGGCCGTCTCGCCGTCGGTCTCCCAGAGAAAGTAGTAATCGTGCAGGTGGCTAGCGTGGACGTGTGGCAGATCGCCTTTCGGCAAAACGATGACTGGGCAGACTTCGATCAAGGTGTCGGCAGGAATGGCGTGTCCGCAAAACACCCCGCGGCCTCGCCCGGGGACATCTCTAACGTACAGGCTCGGCAGTACCGCCCTTACCATAGCCGCAAACTGATTAACGCTGCTCCACTCCCCGCGAAAGCGACAATCCACAACCAGCTCTGCACTTCGAGAAATCTATTGGCCGGGTGGCGGAGGAAGAAGAGGTGGGCCACCAGGTGAAGCATCCCAAAGACCCCAAAGCCAATGTCGAAACCGGCAGACGGGGCGAGTAGAGCATAGTAAAGCAACGCAAGGTAAAGTGGAAAGTGTAGGTACTGGAAGGCGAGCCGCCCGAATCGATCACTCAATGAATCCAAGCCGGGCAACATCCGCCACTCCTTACAGCGGACCGCATCCGCCTCGTGGATCAGCAGCGCAGCAAGGGCAGTGAGCATGAAGTAGTCCCGGAGGTGCGCAGCCATACGATCTATCGCTTGCTCAAGGATACGCCAAGAAGCACCAAGGCCAGTCCCGCAGCAATTACGAACGTGATTGCCTCCCCGTCGGCGATCCCCCATCCGAAAGCCACGATAGGCACGAGATAACTCACAGTACTCGCGAAAACCGGATCGGTCAATTGGATCAGTCGAAAGAAGAGCCAACTTGCCAAGGCCGTGCCGACGAGCGCCAAAAAGCTTACCGATCCGTAGGCGAAGTACAGGTCCGTAGCCGTAAGCGGTAGTCCTTCGGGACCGACCAGTGTTTTGCCCGGCAGCGGTAGACCGCCGCCCACCACAAGCCCGAGTATGCCCACCACCCCGAGGGGCACCATCGCCCCAGCGCTCACCTGGAGGGCGTTCACGTCGGAGAGGTAGCGTTTGACGAGATTGCTGCTGATGGCGTAGCATAGGGTGGCCCCGGTGGCCAACAGGATCGCAAGTATCGGCCAGGCCTCCCCTACCCCCGGCACGCCGAAGCGACCAGCCACCAGCACAAGTGCTCCGGCCAGTCCAACAAATACTCCCACTACTCGCCACCACCCTAGCCGATTTCCGAACACGAGCGTGGCCACCAAAAGCGTCATCAGCGGCGTCAACGACGACAGACCTGCGGCCAGGCTGCTGCTCAGTTCGCGCTGCGCCAGCGGGAACAAGAAAGACGGCAAGCCCGTGCCGAAAAGCCCAACGGTCGCCAGCGTCGCCCACCGTTTTGCCGAAAGGCCTCTACAGTAGCGGATGGCCAGCGGCAAAAAGGCAAAGGCCGCCAACGTGATCCGGAGGCAGCCCACCTGCCAGGCTTCGAAGCCGACGAGGCTCTTTTTGATGAGGATGTAGCTGCTGCCCCAGACCAGGGCCAGGGCCACGAGCGTGAGCCAGGCTTGGGTGCGCGTAGGGAGAACGGTCAACGGGCGGCAAAGTACACAGCCAAGTGGCGGGGCTGTTCACCTCTAGCTTCGCGGTTCGATGTAAGCTCGACGGAGGCTGGTCTTCGTCAAAACCTAAACTGATGTTCCGCAGACTTACTCCTACGTTGACCTACTTGCTGTCCTGTGTGGCGCTCGCCATCGCAGGGCCTGTCATGGCCCAAGAGGCTGATGATACCCTTGCCGGCGCCACCTACACCCTCACGGGCGGCAGTGGCTCCATCGGTTGTTTGACGGGCAACCCAAACTTTCCACGTGACGAATTCGACTACTACAAGACCCTGCTGCCTAGCGAGGGGAGTGTCAAGCTGTCCTACACCGCCACGAGCAAAGAGCCTACCAGCAGCGGCAACATCATCTTCACCTCCTTCTGGCAGTCCAACGTACAAACATCACGTGTCGACGTATCCCTTCAGGCACTCGGCAGCGGCTCTGGCGAGATCACTGTCTACTCACAGGCGCCGGACACGCTCTATTTCGCGGTGCGCTCTACCTACTGCGCCGACTACACCTTCGCCTTTGATGTGATCGCCCCCGGGGAGCCAGCCGACCCCGAGCCAAACAACACCACGGGTACCGCTATCGCCATAGCGGAAGGGGAGTTACGCACCGGTCGCGTCGGTTACCGCTCTTATCGGGCCTTGGATAACGTCGATTGGTACGTCACCAAGCTTCCGTCGGACGGGACCGTCAAGGGGTACATAGAGTACACGGCTTACGATCTTTCGGTGGCCACGTCACAGGTCTCGTTTAATGCTATCCAACCGCGTTCAGTGGGTTTCGAAGGACGGTCTACAGCGCAAGTGCCTGCGGGCATGAAGCTGCGAGATACACTGATCGCCGATTGCCAGGGGGCGGATAGTCTGTACTTCCAAATCGATGGCGGCCCTGGGATGGGTTACACCTTCCACTATGAGATCGAGCGCCCGAGAGAAGCCGCCGACCGGGAACCCAACAACACCGCCGCGCAGGCAGATTCCCTCCCCCTCAACACGCCTGTCGAGGGGCGCCTCGGCTTTCGGACCTACATCGGGGTAGACGTGACAGATGTGTACAACTTTACTACCCCGCCCAGCGGCACCTACACCGTTTACGTTCAGCATTCCTCCTATAAACTGGCTGGTCAAGTGTCGACTCCCCGGTTGAGTGTCGTGGAAATAGGCGCGGCGGGTCCAGTCGGCAGCATCAGCAAGACGGTGGCCGCAGGGACGACTCTGTTCGACACACTCGTGATTAAGGGTCGCCCAGCAGGGACCCCTGCCCTGGTGAGCTTAACGGGCGACTGCACCGGCTACCGCGTCCTGGTAGTCGAGGGAGACGGGACCTCAGGCCTTTCGCGGGTGGCTCCTGTCGAGGGATTACACGTTTTTCCAAACCCAGTCACAGCTGGCCGGGTGCGGATAGCCGCCATCTCATCTCTTACGGGAGCGAAACTAGCTTTAGTCGACGTTCTTGGCCGCACCGTACGCACGGCCACACTAGAGGCGAATGGCGCCCAAGGATGGATGGAGGTCTCGACCGCTGGCCTCAACCCTGGTCCCTACCGAGTGCTCGTACATACAGTCGACGGTAGGCAGTCCCAGCTGCTGCTCGTCGTGCTAGAGTAAGAGACGAGCCTTTGGGTTGACGATTTAGCCGGGTAGTTGCGCGAACTTCGCCAGACAAATGCCGACACCATACGACCCGACGCCGCTCGAATACCTTCTCGTCCTCGCCGTTTCGTGGATGCTAGTTGGCCTGATCCTAATGGTCCACTTCGTCCACTATCCCAGCTTTCGCTATGCAGGGGCAGAGTGGGGCGCCGCGCACGCCTTTCACACAGGGGCCATCGGCGTGGTGGTAGGGCCAATGATGGTCTTTGAACTAGGGCTGGCTTGTTGGCTAGCCTATCGCTCCGGCGGCCACTGGGTCTGGGTAATGCCGCTGGTGCTCGTCGTGTTGACGTGGCTCAATACCTTTTTTCAGGCAGTCCCTCTGCACACCCAACTCGGCAGCGGCTTCGACCGGGCACTCGTGGATCGGCTAATACGCGCAGACGGTATTCGGACTGGACTTTGGGTGGTAAAAGCGGTGTGGGTGAGTTGGATTTTCCTCCGGGCCTAAAACGAACAAGGGCGATCTCTACTTCAACGTGGAGACCGCCCTCGCGACGATACAAGCTGGTATTCGGCTAGTTTGTAGACTTGCCGTTCGTAACCACGACGGGTTTACCCTTCACTTTGTCGCTACTGTCCTTGCCATTACCATTCGTGACTGTCGGTGCTCCCTCGTTTAGCGAAGGCGCGTGCTCACCGGCCTCCGATCCGAGGTAGCTCGGCAGATTCATACCGGCCATGTCGAAGAGGTCGCGCAGCGGCGGTACCGCCTTGTAAAGCCCGGACACGAAGTTGGCCGTCGAGCCAGCGCCGTTGGCGTGACCGTTCGAGCCACCCCCGCCGCCGCCTTCCCAGACGGTGACCTTGTCGATTTTGATGCCCTTGATGGCCTCGACCTGGGTCTTAACCAATTCGGGCAGCTTGTCGGCGATCAGCATCAGTACAGCCTCCCGAGCGTCGCCACCCGCTGCGTCGACGATCGCCTTGAGGCCTTCGGCTTGCTTGGAGAGCATCTCGTAGTTGCCCTGGGCCTCAGCCTGGAGGCGTGCTGAGAATGGCGTCGGCCTCACCGCGGGCGGTGCGTCGGATTTTCTCGGCGTCGGCCTCGGCGCTGATCTCGGCCTGGAGCTTCTCGATCTCGGCCTTCACGATCTCGTCGGCCTCGCGGGTGGCGCGCTCCTTCTGGGCACGGGCTCGCTCGGCGGCCTCCTGGGCCTTGTAGGACTCTTCGAGGGAGTTGGCCTGCTGGATCTTCTCGGCGGCGGTAGCGCGGCGGAGTGCCTCGGCCTCGCGCTCGCGGCGCAGGGCATCGGAGGCGGCGATGAGCACGCGGCTCTCGTTCTCCCCTTCGGTAGCCTTTGCGTTGAACTCGGCCACCTTGATACGCTCGGACTGCAAGGCGTCGGCCTCACCGATACGCGAGCGGGCCTCGGCCTCCGCCACGGCGATGCGGCGGATGCGCTCGGCCTCGGCGACCTGGGTCTCGGCCTCGGCCTGGGCGGTAGCCACACGGATGCGCTGAACCTTGGCGGACTCGGCTTCCCCCGAAGCAGCTTCGGCCTCGGCGTTCGAGACTTTGACGCGCTGGAGCTGGCGGGCCTCGGCCTCGCCGATCGCACCGGTCTGGTTGCGCTGCGCCACGCGGACCTTGGCCTCATTGATGGCCTGCGCGGCGGCCTCCTTACCGAGGGCCTCGATGTAGCCGGACTCGTCCTGGATGTCGGTGACGTTGACGTTGATTAGCTCGAGGCCAATCTTGCGAAGTTCCGTGCCGACGTTGTGGTAGACGTTGGCCAAGAACTTGTCGCGGTCTGAGTTGATCTCCTCGATGTCCATCGTCGCGACCACGAGGCGGAGTTGGCCAAAGATGATGTCCTTCGACATCTCGCGGATCTCGTCCTGGTTGCGGTTTAGGAGGCGCTCGGCGGCATTGGTCATGATGCCGGGCTCCGTCGAGATGGCGACCGTGAAGCGGCTCGGGACGTTGACGCGGATGTTCTGCCGCGAGAGCGCCCCGTGGAGGTCGACGTCGATCGAGATAGGATGCAAGTCGAGGTAAGCGTAGTCCTGAAGGACGGGCACGACGAATGCCGCGCCACCCGCCAGGCACTTGGCCGAGCCAGAGCCGGTCCGGCCGTAAATCACGAGGATTTTGTCGGAGGGGCACTTCTTGTAGCGCACGATAAAGACCAACAAGAGCAGCAGTCCGAGGACGATAAGTGCGGCGATGGTCACGAAAATGGGAAGTTCCATGAGTTGATTAATTTGGCAAACAAGTTATGCAGGAAGACCGACTCCAAGGGTGGGCGGTCGATAAAACACGACGAACGTACTGAGTTTCTCGGCTAAAGCGCCCCCGGGCCGAGTTCGGCCAGTGGCGCGACGAGCACCCTCCCCGGGGCCAGCACCTCCAAAACTCGAATGGCTGCCCCCGTACTGATGGCCCCCCCGCGGGTCTCGGCTTCGATCTCGACGAGGCGACCGCCTTGGAGCACTTCTACGCGGCCGATCCCGTCCCCGCTCGCCGGTATGGAGAGGTACACCTTGCCCTCCTGTCCGAGCAAAGCCTCCTCCTTGCGGTTGTGATCCGCGTCCAGGCCGCGCAGCTTGGCCAGCAGGTAGATGACCGTACTCATCACGGCGTACCCGAAGATGAGCGCCACGATCAGCGAGCCCCACACCGGGAAGCCGAAGTTCAGGGCGAGGTAGCCGCCCGCGCCGAAGAAGGTCAGAAAGCTGAGGACGCCCTTTACGCTAAACAGCCCCGTCGCATCTATGTCCCCGTCGAAGTCCAGGTCCGCGTCAACGTCCATGTCGAGGTCTGCCCCGACAATTGACAGGCCGAGCAACCCAAACAGCAAGGTGCCAAACCCGAGACCCATCGCCGCGAATACTTGCTCGACTCCCGTGAGCGCCTGCCACCATTCCGCCATGCCCGAAAGGTACAGCGGGGGTGCCGTATGCGCCAGATGGCGCCCAGGTGAACCGTCGTGAGCGCCGATGCCGTTGATACGGCCATGCTAAAAGGATTCTGGAACGACTTCAAGGCCTTCGCCATCAAAGGCAACATGATCGATCTCGCCGTAGGCGTCGTCATCGGTTCGGCTTTCAACGGTATGCTCAACGCCATCGTTACCGGTCTCATCTCCCCGCCGCTCGGCTACCTCACCGGTGGCATTGAGATGGGCGACAAGCAGTGGACGGTAATCGACCCGCAACTAGCCCCCGACGGAAGCGCTGTCGAAGGGTCCGGCCTGATCATAAAATACGGTCTCGTGCTCGAAAATGGAATGGATTTCTTCATCATGGCAATGGTGCTGTTCTTAGTCGTGCGCGTCCTAAAGCGCACACGGGACAAGGCCGAGGACCCAAAGGACAAGACCGTCCCTACCCCGAAGGACATCGAATTGCTCTCCGATATTCGCGATGGGATTAACGCTTTGGTGAGCGAGCGCCCTGGTGCGAAGGCCTAGCTTGCGCCGATGAAGTGGTGCTTGCTGTGCGCGGTGATTTTAGGGGCTTTCGCCAAAACCTCCGGACAGTCGACGGTTAAGTACAGCCGCGGCCAGGCAGACACCGTGCTCACGCAATTCGTCGAGGCGCTGCATGCATATCACCCCTTCGCCAATCGAGGCAACGGAGGGGCACGCATAGATTCAGCCGCGGAGGTCTCGCGCGCAATGATTCGTGACGAGCGAACACAGGACAGCCTGTACCTCGGAGACGTCATCGCCGCCGCCGGCCCTATCAGAGCTACGATCGGCGATGGTCACCTCCAGTTTCGTCCCGTCATGAGTAAGGCGTTCCGAGAGCAGCAACGCCTCCACCAATACGACCTTTCTCTGCAGCGCGACGACACAGGAGATTTGTTCCTCGCGGACTCGCTGGTGCTACGCGACTCGACGGTTTTGCCGAAAGGCGCCCAACTGCTCACCCTCGAAACTCGCCCCATCGACGTAGTGGTCGCCGAGATCTCGGCCTTCACCGGAGTGGATGACCACGATTTACGCGCAGCCCGCGAGTGGTATCCCTCTCGCTACATCGCCACCTTTTACCAACGCACCTACGGGTGGCACGATAGCCTTGCTGTACAGGTCTTGGTCGACGCGGACACCGTACCCGCTGTTTTGTATCCTGAGACAGTTACTCTCGTACCCGAGAAAGCGCCCAAGGTGCGCCGCCGAGCGCAAATGACGCGGAGTATCTCTCTCGACACGACCGCCGCTACTGGGGTCTATCGCCTCGACGTTAACTCCTTCAGCGGAGATGTCCTCGGGAAGGCCAACCCGTACCGACGCCTCCGCAAACTCATCAAAGAGGTGGACCGCGCACAGGCCTCTGCGCTCATCGTCGACGTGCGCAACAATACCGGAGGCTCGGCCGATCTCGTCGATCACCTCTATGGCTTCATTGCTCGCGAGCCCTACCATATGGTCGACAGCATGCTCGGGTACACGCCGCGGGTTTGGGGAAAGAACATCTTCGAGCGGCTGGGTAATTATGTGTTTGGCAACGTGCGGAGCACTGGGGATAAATACGTCAAGCGAGGACTGCGCAAGCAACGCAAGCCTAAACGCCGTCGCCACTTCGACGGTGACGTGATCGTGCTCGTCAACGAAATCACCTTCTCGGGGGGGACGGCCTTCGCGCACTACGTCCAGCACTTCGGTCGCGGGCGCGTCGTCGGCCAGACCTCCGGCGGCTCGGCGGAGCGCATGTTTGCGGGCGACCTGTTTGAAGTGCGCATTGGCCCGCGCAAGGAGTTTCGCATCAATATGCCCTTGTGGTACATGGACATGGTCGGTGACACACGCGGCAACGTGGTGCCCGACGTGATCGTGCCGCGAACGCGTGAGAACCAACTCGACGACAGCGATCCTGTATTAGAAGCTGCCCTCGAACTCCTACAGGCCGAGTGAGTCCCGCATTGGCGAGAAGCTGTTCCTGTTCTGTATCCAGTAGGGCTCCTGGCGCGTGCTCATACGTACGGCGCTCATCATCTGCTGTTTGTCGACGGTCTCGGTCCAGGAGAGTAGCCGATTCGGGAAGGCCCCCTCGAAGCGGTACTCCAGTGTGCGCTTGCTAGCGGGGTAGTCGACGCGAAGTACACGCTCAGTTCCGCTTTCGCTAAAACTAACGGTCGCTGCCTGCGGGGCGGTGTCGACGTGGAAGAGGCGCCCGTACTTCTCACTGGGAATGACCATCGTTTTGCCGGAAGGCAGTAAATTCGGATCGAGGCGCACGACATTGAGGAGCTCGTCCTCTAGCACTGCTGCTGCGTAGGTCGTGTTCTGGTCGCCCTCCTTCTGGAAATAGCTGCGGTGCTCGACCTGATAGCTGCCCTTGCGGAAGTTGTACTGCGTCCAGGCCTGCCCGCACCAGTCCTGTACACTGGTGGTGGTTTTGAGCGTGTGCGGGTACTCGTTGCGGGACACGGGTGTGAACACGGACTGCATGATCGAGTAGTCGTAAATCCCGGTCTCAAAACGCTCGATGCGGTTGAGCTTGAGGACGCTGATAGAGGCCTCCTTGCCGCCGACGCCATCGTCCTTGACCTGAGCCACGGGTAGGAAGGGCTCGGTCACGAAAATGAGCACGGCCGTGCCCTCACGGTTTTCGCCGTAGCGGTTCTGGGTGGTCTTGTACGTGTTGAGTTCGGCTTTGCCGGAGTACCAGTACTCGTCCCAACCGGCTGGGCGCACGGCGGTGGCGGTATTAAGGGAGGCGACGCTCACGGCGACTGCTTCGGCACGATTGCTCTGGACCTCGGCCGTAGGACCAGTGCATGCCTGAGCAGCGATCACGACACACGCGGCTGCTACTACTTTCAGAAACCAATCCATGCCGCAACTACGAATACGCCCAAAGTTTGGTTGCCGAAGCCCGCCGGGCAGCGGCTATGTTTGCTGTCCGCCAAGCCCCCACCCTGCACCGTGAGTCAAGTCCAACTATTCTCGGGAGAGAACTCCCGTTACCTCGCCGACCGCATCGCCGACTACTACGGTAGCCCCCTCGGGGATGTCACCGTCCGCCGCTTCAGCGACGGGGAGATGCGGATCGTCATCAACGAGAGCGTCCGCGGAGCCTGGGTGTTTTTTATCCAAAGTACTTTCTCGCCGACCGACAACCTCATGGAGTTGCTCCTCATGATGGACGCCGCCAAACGCGCTAGTGCCTCTTACATCACGGCCGTCATTCCCTATTTCGGCTACGCGCGTCAGGACCGCAAGGACAAGCCGCGCGTTCCTATTTCGGCACGCCTCATGGCCGACATCCTACAGACTGCGGGCGCTAATCGCGTCATGACGATGGACTTTCACGCCGACCAGATCCAGGGCTTCTTCAACATCCCTGTTGATCACCTAAAGTCGGAGGCGATCTTCATCCCGTACCTCGTCGAGCACATCGACCTCGACAACGTGACCTTCGCCTCTCCAGACGTGGGCGGCGTCAAACGTGCCCGAACCTACAGCAATCACTTCCGACGTGAACTCGTCATCTGCGACAAGGTCCGCACGGAGGTGAACAAAGTTTCGGAGATGACAGTGATCGGGGACGTGGAGGGGGCCGACGTAATTGTGGTGGACGACCTCGTCGACACCGCTGGAACTCTCTGCCGCGCCGCGGAAGTTTTGATGGAGAAGGGGGCGAAAAGTGTACGGGCCCTCTGCACTCACCCTGTCCTCTCGGGCGACGCCTACGAGAAGATTGCGGCCTCTATGTTTACCGAAATTATTGTCTGCGACACCATCCCCCTCAGGAGCGACAAGCCGCGTGACAAGATCCGCGTGTTGAGCACCGACAAGCTGTTCGCGCGCGCTATCCGCAATACACACGAGCACAAGAGTATCTCGGCGCTCTTTATTGAGGGGTAGGCGGATTTTCAGTTCTCAGTTCCTAGTTCTCAGTTCTCAGTTCTCAGTTCGCTGCCGCGTAGGCCGCTCATGACGGGCTCGTATGAACGGGCTCGTACTGACGGGCTCGTATGAACTGAGAACTGAGAACTGAGAACTGAGAACTGAGAACTAAGAACTGTCAACTGAGAACTATCAATTAACCCTCACATACCCACTGTACAAATTCCCATTCCCGTCGTCAAACACGTAGAGGTACTCGTCTTCTGGCTTGGCGAACTTACCTGAAGGCAGCAGGCCCGACCAGTCATTCTGGTAATTGTCCTTGCGGAAGACCGGCCCGCCCGAGCGGTCGAACACGGCGAGAGAGTTGTTCGGGAAGTTCTGGACGCCGAGGATCGTAAAGGCCGCGTAGTCGTTGGCGGACTTGTTGACTGAAAACTGCGCGATGATCGTTGGGGCGTCGCACATGATCTCGACCTTGATGCGGAAGGTCTCCATCCAGTCGCCGTACTTCACGGAGTAGATAAACTCATCGGCCGCAGCGCAGAGATCCACGTCGGGGTAGAAGATAAAGCTGTGCTCCTTGAGGTCTACACGCACCTCACCGCGGGCGGGGTACTGGTGGATGTGTATGTCGGCGCGGGCCGTAATCTCGTCGTCGGGCCACCCCGCGATATCGAAATAGCTCTGCTTGTTGCGGTACACCACGACGGTCTCCTCCTGATCAGGCTCCATCGGGGTTAGCAACGAGGCGGCGGTCGCGGTCGTACCGAACAGGGCGCTACAGGCAATGGAAAGTGACAACAGTTCGCGAACCTTCATACCCGAGAGGTTCCAAAAGTTGTGCTAGAAAGCCCCGGGGAGTCCCGACGCTACGCGCGGTGTAGCCGGGCGGCGAACCTGTGGCAAGTTTTGGGCTAGGCTGGGTCCTGGTCGTCGCGTTTCGCCTGCCGGTTGGTGCGGCGGTCGTCGGTCCTGTGCACGAGCATAAAGTAGTTGTCTTTGATCTCGAGGTAGCCGAACTCGTAGCAGAACGTATAGTACTGGCCCTCGCGGCTGGGCAGCTGGTGCGTGCTGTAGTTAAAGTTGAACCCGAGGTCCTCGAGGCGCGTCCGCGTGGCATAGTTCTTCCCGTCGGGCGTGAGCTCAATGAGGATGCGGCGGTTGCGCCGCAGGACCTTATTGATCTTGCGCATGAAGGCATCGTTGATGCCGGACATGTGGTTGTGGAAGCCGTTGCGGCATTCGGAGTTGCAGAACCGCTTGTCGGAGCGACCGCGAATCTGCTCGCCGCAATAGTCGCAAAATCGACTCGCCTGGGTAGACAAGATGGCCATGTGCGCGAATATCGCTTGCGGTATCGAATGCTCGGCGTCCCCGGCTACATTCGCGACATGGCCCCAGCACTTCTCAATCGGCATTGGCTGGTGGTACTCTCCGGACTCACCCTCGCTAGCCTGCTCGCGGGCTGTAGCCGCAACGCCGTCCGCTCGACCTTCGACCGGGAGGAGAACTTCGGGCGCGACTTTACGGGCTTTCACCTCGCCGACCCCCTCACCGGCGAAGTTCTCTTCTCTCAGGAGGCCGACAAGCTCTACACGCCGGCCAGCAACACCAAACTCCTTACCACCGCGACGTGCCTGGCCTGGCTCCCCAACGACTCGTTGCCGGTGCTCAGCTACCGCTACGACGGCGACACGCTAAGACTCTGGGGTTTGGCCTACCCCGATCTCGCGGCCAATAGCAAAGCATACAACGAGCGTATCCGTCGCCTGCTGCGCGCGCACCCCGGCGAGCTAGCCGTTAGTCTGCACGCATACGCCCAGCTGCCTCGCTTTGGGAGTGGCTGGATGTGGGACGACTACAACAGCGACTACATGCGCGAGCGCTCTGGGTTGCCTGTATACGGCAATGCCCTGTGGACGGTGCGCCAAACCGGGACGTGGACCTCGAAGCCGAGCTTTCTGGTGGTCCGCGACTCGGGCGTTTTGCCGAAAGGCGTACTCAGCCGTGCCGAAAATAGCAACCGTTTCGAGGCTTCCGCCAAAACCGCCTCCGGCGATACGCTGGTCGGCCCGCTCTTCGGGGCCCAGCAACTCGTCGCTCAACTCCTGGAAGACTGGCTTGGCCGAACGGTACGCTACCACGCCGAACCGCTGCCCGAAGACTGGAGGTCGCGAGTTTGGAACGGCGAGCCCCGCGACAGCCTCATTCGGGCGATGATGCTACCGAGCGATAACTTCTTAGCCGAGCAACTGCTGCTAAGCGCGGGCCTGGTGGCTCACGGGCTTACCGACGGAGACGTCATCCGTGAGCGCGCCGCAAGCGAGGTGCTTGGCCTTGCGCCTCCAAATTTGTACTGGGCCGATGGTAGCGGGCTGAGCCACTACAACATGGTGACCCCGAAAAGCATCGTCGAGTTGCTCACGAACCTTTACACGACTTATCCATGGGCACAACTCGAACGCCTACTCGTCAAGGGCGGTGTCGAAGGCACGATCGCCAATAACTACGCCGACGAGGCCGGGCGCGGACCTTACATCTACGGCAAGACGGGCACGCTGCGCCACAACCACTGCCTGAGTGGCTTCGTGCGGGCCACTAGCGGGCGCATGCTAGCTTTTAGCTTTATGCACAACCACTTCTCCGGGAGCAGCGCCGAGTACAAAGCCTCCATGGAGCGGGTCCTGATCGCCGTGCGAGACAAGTACTGATGCAGCCAGCACCGATGTCCTACCAGTTGCTACGGCAGTTGCCGACCAATTGGTCCGAGCCTCTCCAGGAATACGCGGGGCACCTCCGGGTGGAGCGGGGCTACTCGAGCCATACCGTCGAGGCTTACCTCAGAGACGTGAGCAAGTTGGTGGAGTACGTCGCCGAGCAGGCGGGTACGGAGTTGACAGCTTCCGCAAAACTGCGGAGCCCGGAGCTGATCTGCGAGGGGGACATCCGCGCCCTGTTGAAGGTGCTCTACGAACTCGGCCTTGCGCAGACCACCGTCGGGCGAGTTCTCTCGGGAATCACTGGTTTTTATCTCTACCAACTGCGCCAGGGATATATCCAGGCCTCGCCGGCGGCGCAACTCGAGTCGGTACCGCTTCCGCGAAAACTGCCGACCGTATTGGCTGTCGAGCAGGTGATGGCCCTGTTCGAGCAAGTCGACCACAGCACTCCGGAAGGCCTGCGCAACCGCGCAATCGTCGAGTTTTTGTACGCTTGCGGAATGCGGGTGAGCGAGCTCACGGAACTCAAGCTCGGGCAGCTCTTCCTCGAGGCGGGCTTCATACGTGTGATCGGCAAGGGTCAACGTGAGCGGCTAATACCCATCGGCGCTGAGGCGATCAAGCACTGGCGCATCTACGAGGAGCACGTACGGCGACGCTTTGCCCCCGAGATGCTTAGCTCACCGGAGACCTGCTTCCTCAACCGGCGAGGGGGGGCGCTGTCGCGCAACATGGTCTTTATGATCGTGCGAGACTTGGCGCGGGCGGCGGGCATCCGTGCGGCGGTGGGGCCACATACGTTGCGACACAGTTTTGCGACGCACCTGATCGAGGGCGGAGCCGACCTGCGGAGCGTACAAGAAATGCTCGGACACGCGAGCATCACCACCACCGAGCGGTACACGCACCTCGACATTGGTCATTTGCGAGATGTGCTGGAGAGTTGTCACCCACTGCTACGCTAAGTGATGGTCTCCGACTACGGAACTGCATCCTGGCAGCCTCCTGTAAAAACGTAGAGCGCCACCGCGGAATCCGCGGTGGCGCTCGACTTACTGCTCGTGCTCTACGATCAGGGAGTCCTGATGCGAGCAGCGGAGTGATTTACTTAGGATTGGCGGTACCAGTACGTGGCTCGATGAGTACATCCGGGGCGGGCATATCCTCGATCATCTCCTCCACGGCCTCGGTGGCCTCCATGACCTGCTCTTTCTTGGCCTCGATTACCTCCTCGACGTATTCATTCATCTCCTCGACGAGTTCTTCGTCGGCGTCACCGACCTGGTCGGCGGCACGCTGATTGATTTCGCGACGGTCCTCGCGGAGTTTCATTCGATCTTCCTCGATCTCGGTAGCCTCCTTTACGTAATCGGCCTCGATCTCGGCGCGGGTAGCCTTGGTTTGCCCAGCGGCGGCCAGCTTCTGATCGCGGTCGGCGGCCTTTTTGGCAAGCTTCGCATCGAGCTCTGCTTCGCGTTGGTCGATAACAGAGAGTTGACCAGCGTTGATTGCCTTGGCTTGCGCGATTTCGCGCTCGCGACGGTTGATATCCTTGGTTAAGTCCTCCGAGGCATCTTTGACTTCATTATCGAATTCGGCTTCCTCTTCGGCAAATTCTTCTGCAACCTTTTGCTGCGCTCGGGCGGGAGCGGAGGTGGCTTGTGCTTGGAGCGCGGGGGCTGTACCGAGGGCGAAGAGTGCGACGAGGGATAGTTGTGGAAGAACTTTCATGGGGTCTTGTAGTATGGTTAAAATTGACGTGCGGGCGCGATGCCCGTGTAGAGGGGCGAATAGCACGCAAGACGTTTGCCAGGGCTAACGCCAATCAGCGGTACGCTTGTTTACGGGGGACGTGGGCCGTTCGTCCTAAGAAATCGTGAATGAGGACCGAGTATAACCGTAAACACGTCATCCGTACATGCAGATCGACCGATTGTGAGTTTTGCCGAAAGGCGTGCGCCCCGCCTGCTACATTCCCAGCGTGCACGTCCCAGTGCGCGGTGTCCTCATCGCGTTGATCCATACGAGCGTTTATGTCTTGCTTGCCGCAACCCTTGTCGCGCAAGACTGCTACCCTGCGCAAGCGAGCTTCTTGAAAGGCGTTCAAGTCATTTACCACCTCCAGGAGTTCGACGACCCGAGCTGTACCAAAGAGGTCCAGGAGGTGCGGACACTGTTCAGGAGGCCGGACACGGCGTGGAGGTACGTCGATCGCGAACTCTACGATGGTGACTACGGCACATGTCACTGGTTCAGAGTGTGCGTGGACTTTCAGCTGCACGACACGATCTATCTCGAGCCCGGCATCCACTCTTTCAGTGAGCTTTACCTCTACAAAGCGGGGGTCTTAGAGGCAGCCTTCAAGATGGGCAACGGGCTGCCGCTCGCCCAGCGTACCTCGCAGCTCGTGTGGCCGATGACGTACCGAAACACCGCCCGCCTCGTGGTGGCCCCACAGCGCTATGAAATCATTTACCGTACGCAAAACCCGAACGGACCCAACCTTTTCTCTACGTATGCAGGCAAGCGACTCGCCATCCGATCGGCGGCCCGCCTGGAACAGCAGGCCGGCAAACACCAGGTGATCACTGCCTTCGTGATTGGATGGATGGTATTGCTATCGATCTTTTTGCTGACGTCGTACGCGATGAGCGGCGATCGGATCCTGAAATGGTTTTTCGCGTTCGTCGTCTGCCAGGCCCTCTACATCTGTTACGAGGACTTCGTGTTCGTGGCGCTGCTTCCTGGGGTAGCCTTTGACGATGTGTTGCTGATCCTTGCCGTGACGCTCGCGCCGTATAGCTTTTTCCGGTTTATGCGAGTACTGCTCGAGGAGATTGATCCTCGCCCACGGGTGACGGCTATGCTCAGCGTATTCGCCTACGAAAAGCTAAGTGCAGGGGTGCTTTGGCTGAGTCTGTTAGTGGCCCGAATGGGGGGGGTGTCTGTGGCGGTATGGGGGCTGGGCTACATGGGTTTGTGGTTCCGAATCACCTTTTTGGTGGAGGTTCTGCTGTTAATACCGGTGTTCGTTTCGCTGTACCGCCGCCGGGACGACGCCGCGGTAAAGGCGCTGACGAGCGGGCTCTTCGCCATGACCGTATGCATTTTTATGTACGTCTCGCAGGTGTTCCTCGACCCTATCATGGACTGGTCGATCGTAGAAAGTTATATGGCACTGTTGCGACCGGTGCTGCACTACCTGACCGAAATCGGTACGCTCTTGATGAGCCTCGGGTTTGCGCTCGCGGTGGTGCTGGTGGTGCAACGGCGCGAACGCGAGCGCGAGCGCGCCTTCGGGGAAGAGTTGCTCCAGGTCGAGATGTCGGCGCTGCGTTCGCAGATGAACCCGCACTTTTTATTCAACGGGCTCAACTCTATTAAGCTATTCATCATTCGCAGTGACGTGCGGGCTGCATCGGACTACCTCACGAAGTTTAGCCGTCTCATTCGGCTGATTCTGGAAAACAGCAAGCAAGCGATGGTGCCACTGAGCGTCGATCTGCGGGCCCTCAAGATCTACGTCGAACTCGAGAGCCTCAGGTTTGCCGAGCGTTTCGAGTACGACTTCACCATCGGGGCTGAGGTCGATGCGGAGTACGTGCTCTTGCCGCCGATGCTTATCCAGCCGTATGTCGAGAATGCGATTTGGCACGGGCTGCTCCACAAAAGCGAGGGTACTGGAAAATTGAGCGTGACCATCCGAGCGCTAAATACGCAGTCGCTACAGATCATCATCCGCGACAACGGCGTTGGCCGAGCTGCTGCTCAAGAGGCCAAGAGTCGATCTGCGACTGTACAAAAGAGCCTCGGGATGCACATCTCGCAAGAGCGCCTCGAGAAGTTAGCCGCGGCGCACGACTTCGCGGCCAGTGTGAAGGTTCGCGACCTAACATCGCAGGGACGGGCCGCCGGCACCGAAGTAGTCATCTCCCTCACTTACCTTACGGGTCCGCCCACTACGAGTGGGTCTCGGAGCCTACATCAAAGTTCACCAATCGTCTCAACATGACTCCCACAGCCTCCGCCGCGCCCCTCACTGCCGCCATCGTCGACGATGAGCCGCACTGTATTGAGACCCTCGC
Source organism: Lewinellaceae bacterium (assembly GCA_963837005.1). GTDB lineage: Bacteria > Bacteroidota > Bacteroidia > Chitinophagales > Saprospiraceae > CALDTK01. The sequence goes on along the minus strand of CAWIMC010000004.1, from coordinate 290,807 downwards.
GTGGGACCTCAAGACCTACGCTCCGCACTGCTCGGTGATTGGGTCGTTTACCGATCCCCGCGAGGCGCTCGCCGAACTGCCCAGCCTCAACCCTGATGTTCTTTTCCTCGACATCGAGATGCCGCACCTCAATGGCTTCGAGTTGCTCAGTCACCTGCAGGAGATGACGAGCCACCTGATCTTCACGACGGCTTATAGCCAATACGCCGTAAAGGCCTTTCGGCATTCAGCCGTCGATTATCTCCTCAAGCCTGTCGACGGTGCAGAACTCGCCGCGGCCCTCGCGAAGGTGAGCGTCGACCCAGCCAGGAATCGGGACCCGAACGCCCTCAAGGTGCTCTTCGACCAGCTGAGTCTGGAGGAAGGCCGCTCGTCCAAACTATCCCTGCCCACCGCCGACGGCTGGGAGCTGGTCTCGATCGCGGAGATCATCCACTGCCAGAGCGACGGGAGTTACTCGTACATCTTCCTCAGCGACGGCCGCAAGCTGACCATTAGCCGCAACCTCAAACAACTCGAAGATCCACTGAGCGAGTACGGCTTCCAACGCGTGCACCACCGCCACCTCGTCAACGTGGCGCGCATCCGCAAGGTGATGCGCAACGGAGCCCTGCTCATGTCCGATGGAAGTGAGGTGATGGTGTCACGGGCCAAGAAGGACCAGGTGATGCGCCTCATCCAGTGAACACCGATGCGCGGCAGGCGCTTTGAGGTACATGAAGTTAAGCTATTTAGTTGTCACCGTACTCATAGGTGGGCTGTGTGCCCCGGGCTGTACGTCCACCAAGTCCACGACATCTCCAAGCGCCGACGCGAGCGAGGAGCTTGCAGTGCCGAGTGTGCAGGAGACGATCGATCCGGCCTCTGTTGCCGGTCGGGGCATCAACCTGGACTACATGGACACCTCAGTCTCGCCGGGGGAGGATTTCTTCCGTTACGTCAACGGCAAATGGCTGGATGGCACCGAGATACCTGCCGACCGCGAGCGCTGGGGGAGCTTCGATGAGTTGCGTCGTACAACAGACGCACAGACGCTGAATGTTTTGGCGAAAGCCGCCGCCTCTGGAACCTACGGCATCGACACCGACCAGGGCAAAGCCGCGACCTACTTCGCGCTCGCGATGGACACCGTCACCCGCGATGCTCAGGGGATACAACCCATCCAAGCGCGTCTGGAGCGCATCAAAAATCTCAAGAGCTTTGCCGAGGTCATCGCTTACGAAAAGTCGGTTTTGCCGGAAGGCGGGAACTCCCTGCTCGGCTATGGGATCGGCAGCAACCCAAAGAACAGCAATGAGAAGGTGGTTTACTTCGGAGGCGGGTCGCTCGGCTTGCCCGACCGTGACTACTATCTAGACACGGACTCGGCGAGCGTGGCGCGACGCGAGAAGTACGTTGGACACGTAGCCCGGATGCTGCGGTACGCGGGCTACACCGCTGGCGAAAGCAAACTGGCCGCCCCACGCGTCATGGAGATCGAGTCCCGTATCGCCGAGTCGAAGCTCGACAAGGTGGCGCGTCGTGATCCGTACAAGCGCTACAATCCCCGCACGATAGCCGAATTACAAGCTCAACTTCCGGCAGTCGAGTGGACAAAACTGTTTACCGACAATGGAATGACTGCGCCGGACACCATCATCGTCGGCGAGGTGGCTTACCTCGACTTACTGAGTGAGGCGATGCCCGACAAGGGTACGATTGGGAAAGGGACGGCTTCCGCCAAAACTGGCGCTTTCGACCTGCAGAGTCTTCGCGACTACCTTACCTGGCAGCTCATCGACGGCACGGCCAACTACCTCACGCCTGAGATCGAGACCGCCAACTGGGAGTTCTACTCACAGGAATTGCGCGGGGCGAAGCAGCAGCGGGCCCGCGATGAGCGCGCGGTAGCGAGCGTCAACAGCGTACTCGGAGAGGCCGTCGGCAAACTCTACGTCGACGAGTATTTCCCTGCCGAGGCCAAGGTCAAGGCTGAGGAGATGGTCGGCAACCTCATTAAAGCTTACGCGGCACGCATCCAACAACTGGAGTGGATGAGCCCGGTGACGAAAGGCGAAGCGCTCGGCAAGCTGGCGACCTTTCGCGTGAAGATCGGCTATCCGAATGAGTGGAAAGACTACTCCTCCCTTGCCGTGAAGCCGGCCAGTAAAGGCGGCAGCTACCTCGCCGCCCGCGAAGCAGCCCGCAGGTGGAACTTCGAGAAAGACGTGCGTGAGGCCAATGAGCCGGTCGATAAGGATGAATGGTTTATGAGTCCGCAAACCGTCAACGCGTACTACAATTCTAGCTACAACGAGATCGTCTTCCCGGCCGCCATTATGCAGCCGCCGTTTTACGACTACCAGGCTGATGCAGCGGTCAACTACGGCGGCATCGGGGCGGTGATCGGCCACGAGATCAGCCACGGATTTGACGACAAGGGGTCGCAGTACGACAAGGATGGCAACCTGAAATCTTGGTGGACCGACGCCGACCGAACGGCCTTTGATGCGCGTACCGGCGCACTCTCGGCACAGTACAGCAACTACGAGCCACTGCCAGGCGTCAAGGTCAACGGTGACTTTACCCTCGGTGAGAACATCGGCGACCTCGGTGGCATCAACTCCGCTTACGACGCCCTCCAGATTCACCTGGCGGAAAATGGCCGTCCGGGACTCATCGACGGCATGACCCCAGAACAGCGTTTCTTCGTGAGCTGGGGAACGATTTGGCGGACGAAGTATCGCGACAAAGCCATCGAGAACCAAGTCAAGACCGATCCGCACTCCCCGGGGAGTATCGCGCCGTAGGCCCGGTCATTAATCTGCAGAGCTTCTATGATGCCTTCGACATCGAGCCTGGGGACCCTGGCTACGTAAAGCCTGAGGACCGGGTGGTGATTTGGTAAGTTTCGCCTGGGCTAAGCTTACCTTTGGGTCAAAGCACTTGGAATGAGTTGGCTAGAGCGGAGGTGGAATGACGTGATGCACATGCACCGAGACGACGGAGTTGCAGTTGGTCGGACGAAAGCGTCGGCTGAGCATAGCCTCTGGGCTGGACGCGTGCGGCGAACCCCAGGAGTTTGCGGCGGGTGTGCTCGGCTGGACGATTCAAGAATTCCCGTCTGGCTAGTCGTCGAACGTGTACTGGGGGGTGAATCCGCTGATAGCATTATAGAAGGCTACCCTCACATGGCAAAGGATTTTGTAGAAGTAGCCATGGTCTATTTTGCCGCTAATATGTCGGAAATCCTGGGCGACATAGAGACGGCCGACCAAGTTTGGGATGGTACAAACGCTGTAATCGACTCGCAATTCAATAGCGCGTCGTAGTGCTTATCTTGATAGACGAATGTGTAGACGTACGCATCGAAAATCTCCTTCGTCTGAGTAACCACAAAATTGTCACCCTTAAAGATCTTGGGCTGTCGAACATCGGATATGATGACGCCGACGTAATCGCCGAAGCGAATACACTGGGGGCAAGCGTGGTTACTTGCAATGTCAACGATTTCAAGACTCTGTTTAACGATGGGCGGGCACTGCGCTCGGTCATTTTGTTGCGGAAGCCGCGGTGGATGGATGTAGACTCCTTTGCGACGCTTGTCTCCGAGGAGATGAAGCTGCGCGATCAGGAACCGAGGCGACTGATCTGGATTGGCTTCGGCATGACACCACCAGTACGGTGATGTTTTCCTTCTGGGCCCCCACCACCCTACCTTCCGACCATGTACAGATTCGCCATCATGGGCCTCGGCAAGATCGCCCGCAAGTTTGCCGCCGACCTGAAGCTCGTCGAGGGGGCCACCCTCGAATCGGTCGCTTCCCGTTCGCAGGAACGCGCCGACGCTTTCGCTAAGGAATTTGGTGCCCGCTACGCTGCTGGTACCTACGAGGAGCTCTTTGAGGGGCCGTACCTCCACGCGGTGTACATCGCAACCCCACATCCCGACCACCTCCGCCTCGTAGAGATGTGCATCGAGCGTGGCCTGGCCGTTATCTGCGAGAAGCCGCTCGGGATGAACTTCGCCCAGGTCAAAACCATGGTCGAACTGGCGCGTCGGCGGAAGGTGTACCTGCTAGAAGCGCTTTGGACGCGCTTCCTGCCAACATTTCAGGCGGCGAAGAGCCGACTCGATGCGGGTGCTATCGGCACGATCCAAGGCTTGCGTGCTGATATAGGTTTCAAAGCTGGACCGCAACACACCGACAGAATTACGGACCTCAGTCTGGGGGCCGGGGCCTTGCTCGACATCGGAATTTATCCAGTGTTTTTGGCGCAAGCCTTGCTTGGCGCACCCACCGAGATCAACGCCGTCGCGCGCCTCGACGAAAACGGAGTCGATATCGATGACACGATCGTATTTCGCTACGCCGGCGGACAGCTGGCTACGCTACACTGTACCACCCTCGCCCGCACGAAGACAGAAGCCGTCGTGTACGGCAGCACAGGGACGCTGTTCTGGGATGAAATGTGGTATCAGCAATCCAGTTTCACGATCAAACCCGACGACGGCGAGGAAGAGCGGCGCTACGTGGGCAAGTCCCGCGGCTTTGGGTACTCGTTTGAGGCGCAGGCCCTCGTGGACGACCTCCGCGAAAAACGAACCGAGAGCGAGTTGTGGAGTCTCGACGATACGCTACTGCTTCACAAAACCCTCACCGACATCCGACAGCTCATCGGGGTCCGTTACGCCGAGGACACGTGAGCGAGCTGCGAGAATTCTTTGGGAAATTCTATCCGCCCGACAGTCCGCGAGTGCCTGTGGCGAAGGACTTCGTCGAGCGTTTTGACGGAAGTCTCCCGCCTGCGCTCCTGGAACTCATTTTGCACTTCGAGCTCGGGAAGCACCGCGATGGCTTGTTGGAGTTGGTAGATCCGGGGACGTACCACGAGACCTACGCGGCATTCTTTGGCGGTGATGCGGCTGGCCGGGTGCCCTTCCTGCTGAACGCCTTTGGTGAGCCGATCGCCTACCGTCGCATCAGCGCCCGTGAGGGGGAGATTAGCATCCTGCACACGTACGGTCCGCAGATCGAGATCCTGGCGTACGACGTGGATGACTTTTTCGACCGCGTGCTCGGCAGCGACGATGGACTGCGTCAAGTGGTCAATATTCAGCTCTTCGGAGAACTCCGCAACCGGCTCGGGCGACTTCGACACAGGCAGTGCTACGGCTTTGACCCTGCGTTGTTGGCTGACGAACCAGCAGGCACCAAAGCAGACGCATCGTTCTTTGAGATCGTGGACGCCGTGGAGCAGCTGCAACTGTTGTTGCGGCGGGCAGCTGAAGACTGAGCGATAGTGTGCTAGCGTAGGGCATTCCGACTTTAGCGTGGGTGATTGTCCGGTGTATACACGGGAACGACATTTCCCGCGAAGCCAGCGGCCAACGGCGTAACGAAACAGCCAAAGGCCCTCGTAAACGACGACTCCGTCCTAAATCATGTTTTGGCGAAAGCCATCCGCCTTGCGCTCACTTATCTGCACGATCTTCGGCTGAACATCAAGCTAAGAGGGATGAAGCATTTCGGAGAACCGCTTAACATCCATAGCGAAAGACTCGAGTCTTAGCTAGGATTAACCTCCACTTGGATAAGGTCGTTAGTCTAGCTTCAAGACATCCAAGAAGGCTTTTTGCGGCACCTCTACGTTGCCGATCTGGCGCATCTTCTTCTTGCCCTTCTTCTGCTTCTCGAGCAGCTTGCGCTTGCGGCTGATGTCACCACCGTAGCACTTCGCCGTCACGTCTTTGCGAAGGGCGCTGATGGTCTCGCGAGAGATAATTTTAGCTCCAATCGAAGCCTGGATCGCAATCATGAACTGCTGGCGCGGCAGCAGCTCTTTGAGGCGCGAACACATGCGGCGACCCACCGAATCGGCCTTCGAGCGGTGCACGAGCGCCGTGAGCGCATCGACAGGCTCGCCGTTGAGCAGAATGTTGAGCTTGACGAGGTCCGAAGCGCGGAAGTCGATCATCTGATAGTCGAAACTCGCGTACCCGCGACTGATGGACTTTAGCCGATCATAAAAATCGAAAACGATCTCTGCAAGCGGCAACTCGAAGGTGAGTTCGACGCGAGTCGTGGTGAGGTAGGTCTGCTTGAGCAAGTTGCCGCGCTTGTCGAGGCACAGGGTCATAATGGCTCCGATGTACTCGGGCATCGTAATGATCTGTGCGTGGATATAGGGCTCCCGGACCTCCTTGAGTTGTGTGGGCTCAGGCAGGTCGGAGGGCGTCCGCACGTGCATCTCCTCACCGGCGTTGGTGAACGCGTAGTAATTCACGTTGGGCACGGTCGTAATGACCTCCTGGTCGAACTCCCGGCTAAGACGCTCTTGGATGATGTCGAGGTGCAACATCCCGAGGAAGCCACAACGGAAGCCGAACCCAAGTGCCACCGAACTCTCCGGCTCGTACGTGAGCGATGCATCGTTGAGCTGTAGCTTCTCGAGGCTTTCGCGCAAGTCTTCGAAGTCGTCATTCTCAACGGGGAAAATGCCGGCGTAGACCATCGGCTTTACCTCCTCAAAGCCATGGATCATCTCGGTGGCCGGACGCGCGACCGACGTGATGGTGTCCCCGACTTTGATCTGCGAACTTTCCTTAATTCCCGTGATGACGTAGCCGACATTTCCGGCTTTGAGTTCCTTCTTCTCGACCTCCTTGAGCTGGAGAATGCCTACCTCACTGGCGGCATACTCCTTCTCGGTCGCCATGAAACGGATCAGCTCATTCTTCTTGATCGTCCCATTGAGTACTCGGAAGTAGGCGATCACCCCGCGGAAAGAGTTAAAGACACTGTCAAAGATCAGCGCCTGAAGAGGTGCGTCGGCGTCGCCCTTTGGCGCGGGGATACGCTCGACGATGGCCTCCATGATGTCGGGCACGCCGAGGCCCGTCTTTCCGCTCGCCAGAACGATGTCCTCGCGCTTGCAGCCGATGAGGTCGATAATCTGGTCGGACATCTCCTCGACCATCGCGGACTCCATATCGACCTTGTTGAGGATCGGGATGATCTCCAAGTCATGCTCCATGGCCAAGTAGAGGTTCGAGATTGTCTGCGCCTGGACGCCCTGACTCGCATCGACAAGCAGCAAAGCCCCCTCGCAGGCGGCGATCGAGCGACTTACCTCGTATGAGAAGTCGACGTGGCCTGGGGTGTCTATGAGGTTGAACGTGTACTGCTGGTTGTCGCCGGGGCGATCGTAGTACATCTGGATAGCGTGGCTCTTGATGGTGATCCCGCGCTCGCGCTCTAGATCCATCGAGTCGAGGGCCTGATTTTGCATGTCCCGCTCGGAGATCGTCTTCGTGAACTCCAGCAGACGGTCGGAGAGGGTGGATTTGCCGTGATCGATGTGCGCGATGACACAGAAATTACGGATGCGATCCATAGGATTAGCCATAGCTTGCAAATGTACGGCGACCGGGTATGGTTCGTGCGTAAACCCCTACTTTGCCCACTGTGATCGATACTTCCCTGATTTGAAGACCTTAGAGGCTACACGCCCATCCACAGAGATCAGCACTGATGCAGCCGTATCCGTAGACAATGTCATCTTCGGGTTTGAGGCCGGGCGGCTTCGCGTGCTCCTCGTGCGACGGGGCATCTCGCCATTTTTACACCGCTGGGCCTTGCCAGGCGACTTCGTCGATGTCGCCGAAGACCTGAATGGCGCAGCCGAGCGCGTCCTCTTCGAGTTAACCGCCCTCACGGATGTCTACCTCGAACAGGTGTCGAGCTTCGGTGCACCCGGGCGGCACCCGGCGGCACGCGTCATCACAGTTGCCTACTATGCACTCATTGGTTCGAGCGACCATCCCGTTAGCCCTCAGGGATGGGCCGAGGAGGCGCAGTATTTCGACATTGACGAGCTCCCTGCGCTAGGCTTCGACCACGACGACATTCTAGATGCCTGCCTCGCGAGGCTCCGGGAGCGCGTCCGGCAGCGCCCAATCGGCTTCGAGCTGTTGCCCCCGTTCTTCTCGTTGTCTGATCTTCAGAGATTGTATGAGTGCATCCTCGGAGCACCGTTAGACAAGCGTAACTTCCGTAAAAAAATACTACAGACCGGTCTCGTTGAGGATAGCGGCAACATCCAGGAGGGCGTTAGCCACCGCCCGGCAAAGTTGTACCGCTTCAACGTCGAGAAGTACGAAGGCCTCCGTCGACTCGGATTCAGCTGGGATATTTAGCTGCCCTATAGACTGCCTCAATTGACCGCACCTTCGATCTCCATCGCGCGTCGCACGACGTCCACTTGTGTCTCGTCGAGAAGGTCTAAGGCTTGTAGGCGTTCCGCAGCCTCCACACTATCGCGCACGAGGTAGAAGTTGCGGTCGGGATAGCGTGCGAACAGCTTCGCGATGCGGCGGGCGTTGGCGTTGTTCTTTACGTTGCGAATCACGATCGCGCGGATGCGCTCCGGAAACTCCTGCGCGGCCGCATAGTAGATGTCGGCATCCGCTTCTCCGGAATCACCAACGAGCACGAACTTTACCGTCGGAAAATCTTCCAGCAGGCGACGCAGCGTAAGTTCCTTGTGCGAACCGCTCTTCGGCGTCCCTTCGTACGGCAAGCCTACGTCACGTAGGAAAATAGGACCTTTCGGAAAGCCTTTCACTCCCAGAAACTTCACGAGGAGCTGGTAAAGGTTCCACGGGCTATTGGAGAGGTAAAAGATCGGATTGCCTTCCTCGGTAGCCTTGCTTCCGCTGGCCAGGCCTGCGAAGAGCTCGGCCGCGCCTCCGAATGGCACCCTCGTGTAGGCATTGTCGGCGAGCGTACGGTAGAGCGCCCGCAGCTTAAATAGTGACGTCACCCCGGTCTGGAGAATGGTGTCGTCGATGTCCGTGACAATCGCGATCTCTGCTGTGCGCGTCAGGTCGGTGATCGCCCCGGTAAACACATCGCTCGGTGCTTCACCAACGGGCACGGCCGTAATCTGCGCAGTGACCCTCTCCCAGTTTTTGTCGTCGAGTCGCTCAGATACCGCTTCGTGCACCGTGAAGTAGCCCTCGCTGTCCGTAGTCCGGTCAAATACGTGTTCGCCACACGACACGCGAACCTCGGCCCCGGCGATCTCGTCGGTCTCCATGCGGCGTAGTGCATTCATGAAATTCGTCCATCGGCGATCGGAGGAATCAACGGTAATATCTTCCCTCTCGAGCACGCGACCTTGGATGAAGAGCTTGTCCGACGAGCGGTACCCACGATAAAGGTCCACCGTCAACGGCTCTTCTGGGCGTCGGGCGCGGCCCTTGACCCAGCCACTCTTGAGGTCCCCGAGGATTTTGCCAATGCGATTCAAAGCGAGTCTTTACGTGAGAGAAAGGCGAGCCGTAGGTGACGATTCCACGGAGACCATTAGATGCCAGGATAGTCGGAGATGAGCCGCGCGAACACGCCGTTGCTCCATCCGAAGCCGTCCTGGTTGGGGTACTCGCCCCCCCCGGCGATGATTGTAGTGTCTGCAACGTTGTACTTCTCGACCACCTTGCCGGTGTTGGCGTACACCTTGCGGCCACCAGCCAGCCAGCGCTCGGCGATCTCGCGGGCCAGGTCGGTGTGACCATACTTTCGCAGGCCGTCGATCGCCATCCACTGCAGAGGAGGCCAGCCGTTGGGCGCATCCCACTGCTGTCCATTGTTTACCAAACTCGTGACCAGACCACCGGGGCGCAGGAAGTCTCTGCGAATTACGTCCGCAACAGCAGCGGCCTGCTCTTCAGTGGCGATCTCGAAAAACAGCGGGTAGACCCCGGCGAGCGTCACCGCAGGCGTCGTCTTTCCAGACGTCAGGTCGTAGTCCATAAAGAAGCCCTTCGACGAACTATAGAACTTCGTAAGGATAGCGCGCCGCCGCTCGTAGGCCAACTTGGCGTAAGCTGCTTGCTCGGCATCGTTGCCCCCGATCTCGTACGCCTTGGCAATTAGGTCCTCCTGGGAGTACAACAGGCTGTTGAGGTCGACCGGGGCAATCTCGGTGGTCCGGATGGTAGCGAGTCGCTGTGGGTCGGCTAACCACCGGGAGCTAAAGTCCCAGCCGGACTCGCACGCAGCGCGAAGATTGAGGTACAACTCCGCGGGCGGACGTGACGAATCCTTGCTTAGCAGACTATCCTCGGCATAGCCTTCCGGGCGGGGGCGGGGACTGTTGTCGTAATAGCGGTTGACGATGAAGTCACCCGCGATCTTCGCGACGCGTAAGTTCGCCTTGCCGACGCCAGTGACGCCGTCCGCGCCCAGCATCCAGAAGTCGTGCTCCTTGACGAGAGCGGGCAAGTACTTCGCGAGTTGTTCATCGCCTTCAGCCTTGGCTAGCAGCGCGACCATCGGCGCAAAAAACGGCGGCTGTGAGCGGCTCAGGTAATAGCTCCGGTTGCCGTTCGGGATAAAGCCGTACGTCTCGATGAGGTAGGCAAAATTGTCGACCATGTGCCGTGCATCCTCTACGCGACCGTCTGCGAGCAGGCCCTCCATCGTGAAGTAGCTGTCCCAGTAGTAGATCTCGCGAAACCGTCCACCCGGCACGATATAGTCGTAGGGCAACGGCAAGAGGGTGCCCCCGCGAGCCTGGTCTTCCTCCTCGCGCGACAGGAAGCCCCACAGGCGCTCGATGTGTTTGTCGAGATTTAGCGATGCATCCGACACGAACACTTGCGCATCGACGGCGGGCATCTTAAAGTAGGTTTTGACGAAAGTCGCCAAATCGAAACCCTCGCTCGCCTTGCCCTTGCGGTAGACGCTCATGAGACTGTCGATGGCTACGACGGGCACCATGTCGACGAAGGTCTTCGAATCCTCGAAGATGCGACTCATCTGCACGTCGACGAAGAGTTCACCGTACGCATCGACGGCATCTACGTATTGCATTGTCTCAGAGATAGCGGTAGAGTTGGTCTGGTTCAAGGCGGTTATATCGGATCGGCAGGCGACGGCGAGGAGGACCCCGACGACCAGGATCTGCACGGAGGAGCTACGTTTCATGTGGGGAATGTAAGCCACGGCGGGCGAGTGGCTCCGAAGCGGCTTTACACAACCGTGTTGCGCACTTCGCTCTGGGCGAAACTAGGTTTGTGCGCTTACGCAAAACAGCATGAACTGGATTTTACCGGCGGCCCGCAAGACACCCGCATATCTCGGCGTCGAGGAGGGGCAATTTAGGCTTTCGCCAAAACGACCGAGCTGTGTCTCCACGCAAAACCCGTCGAACATACTAGCCCCCCTACATTACGAAGGTACTGCCACGCAGGCTCGCCAAACGCTGCTGCACCTACTCGACGCCGACGAGCGAGCCTCGGTCGTGACCGTGGCCGACGACTACGTGCACGCGGAATACCGCGCGATGATCTTCATCGACGATGTCGAATTTTACTTTCCGAGCGACGAGTCGGTGATTCATATGCGGAGCACCTCGCGGGTCGGCTACGGGGATCTGGGAGCCAATGCACGGCGGCTGCGAAGTATCGCTCAAGCCTTTCCTTCGCAAACGTGATCGACCTCATTTCGGATACGGTGACGCAGCCCACGGCGGGCATGCGCGAGGCCATGATGGCGGCCCCCCTCGGCGACGATGTCTTCGGGGAGGACCCTAGTGTGAACGCTCTGGAACAGCGGGTGGCAGCGATGTTCGGCCACGAGGCGGCGCTCTACTGCCCTAGCGGGACGATGACCAACCAATTGGCCATCAAACTGCACACTGAGACTCTCGACGAAGTGATCTGCGATCACGACTCCCACATATGGCAGTACGAAAGCGCTGGGTTTGCCTGGCACTCAGGGGTAAAGGTCCGGCCGGTAGAAGGAAAATTCGGCAAACTCGAGGCCCCGCAGATCGCCGCGGCCGTCAACGGGGACTTCGACTGGCTAGCGCGGACGCGACTCGTCGTGCTAGAGAACACCTGCAACCGTGGCGGGGGCGCTGTTTATCGCCTGCCCGAGATCGACGCCATCCGCAGCGTCGTCGACGAGCATGGCCTGAGACTCCACCTCGATGGAGCTAGACTCATGAACGCCCTCGTGGCCACCGGCGAGACGCCGCTCGCGTGGGGGGCTCGTTTTGACAGCATCAGCCTGTGCCTGAGCAAAGGGCTCGGGGCCCCAATAGGAAGTGTGCTGAGCGGCAGCCGCGACTTCATCAAACAAGGGCGGCGCTTCCGCAAGATCTTGGGTGGGGGCATGCGGCAGGCGGGCATGCTGGCGGCGGCCTGCACGTACGCGCTCGACCATCACGTCGAGCGACTCGCGGACGATCACGCGAGGGCCAGCGCTTTAGCGGCAGCGCTCGGAGGCTGTGCTCGGGTAAGAGATATTCGACCGGTGGCCACCAACATCGTCATCTTCGATATTGACTCGGCCCTAGGGGGAGAGGCGGCGCGTGCGGCACTGCTGAAGCGAGGGGTGAGGGCCAGCGGATTTGGTCCGAACACCATTCGGCTCGTTACACACCTAGACTTCGACGACGACGATCTCGATCGCGCGGTGCGGGCCCTGAAGGACGTTTTGGCGTAAGCACTGATCTCGAGTAGGAAAGGGTCACGACGAGCAGACTATCCCTCCTTCTCACGGCGCGTTAGCTCGTCCCTAATCTGGGCGGCCTTCTCGTAGTTCTCGTTGGCAAGGGTCTCGTCGAGGAGCTGCTTGAGGTCTTTGGTGGAGTAGCTGCTGAGCTTATCGGACTTGCTGCCGACGGTTTTGGCGACAGCCGTTTTCGAACGCTCGGAAGACTTGCGGCCCGGGCGGGACTCGCGGTCTTCTTCGTCCTCGATCTCGACGCCGGCCTGGTCGAGTATCTCCTCGAAAGTGAAAATCGGACACTGAAACCGGACCGCCATGGCGATCGCATCGGAAGTCCGGCTATCGATTTCGATGGTCTCGCCGTTGCGCTCGCAGATGAGCAGCGAATAAAAGACGCCCTCGACGAGATTGTTGATAACAATCTCCTTGAGGTCTACGTCGAACTTCTCGAGAGCGTTCTTAAAAAGGTCGTGCGTGAGGGGCCGATTGGGTGCCATCCGCTCCATGGCCACCGCGATAGCCTGCGCCTCGAAGCCTCCGATGACGATCGGGAGGCGGCGCGGACCGTGCTGCTCCCCGAGGACCACGGCATAATTGTGTGACTGCGCTACACTGTGCGACAGCGCCACGATCTCTAGCCGTATCTTTTCCATATCTAGATTATAGTGGTAGCAACGTGCTAGCCGCCCGTGGGTTTAGGAGGGGCCCGGAGGCCGCTGCGTAAGGGGGCGCAAAGGTAGGCCGATCCACCTTCGCGAGGCTGGTCCTTCGTCACCTGGGTGTTGCTTACAAGCCTTCGGCCTTCGCTTGCACCCAGAGCGCCTCCATCTCGTCGAGGGTCATGGTCGAGAGCCGCGGCCCTGCTTGCGCCTCTACGAAATCAAAGCGCCGCTTAAATTTCTGGTTGGCGCGCTCGAGAGCCGTATCGGGGTCGACCTCTACAAAGCGGGCGTAGTTGACCAGCGAGAACACCAAGTCTCCAAACTCCTCCTCGACGCGGGTGTGTCCTTCGCCTCGTTCGACGGCCTCCTTTAGCTCGGCGAGTTCTTCGTCGACTTTCGTCAAAACCTCCTGCGCCTCGGCCCACTCGAAGCCGAACTGCGCGGTCTTCTCTTGGAGGCGGAGGGCTTTGACGAGAGAGGGAAGGCCCCGCGGCACCCCACCGAGGACGGTTGTTTTGCCCTTCTCCTTCAGCTTGAGCCGCTCCCAGTTGCGCTTGACCTCGTCCGCATCGGCGACCTCGACCGCGCCGTAAATGTGCGGGTGCCGCTGAATCAGCTTATCGGCTTCGCGGTGAAGCACCGACGCGATGTCGAAGTGGCCTTGCTCCTGCCCGATGAGGGCATAGAAGACGAGATGCAACATCACATCTCCGATTTCTTCCTCAACGGCGCTCGCGTCGGCCTGGACAATGGCGTCGGCGAGTTCGTAGGTTTCTTCAATGGTGAGAGGGCGCAGCGTCTCCATGGTCTGCTTGCGGTCCCAAGGACAGCCCGCGCGGAGTTCATCCATGACGTCCATCAAACGCCCGAAGGCCGCCAGCTTCTCACCCCTCGTTGCAACCGTTCTCATGGCGGCGAAGATGGTGCGTCCAAAACCTACCTTCGAGGGCACGGGTTACACCTCAAAGCTCAACGCCTCCCTTATGGAACTCCTCGCCATCATCGTCATCATGTTCGTCGCCTTTGGGGTCTCGTTTCTGCTGATAAACATTCGTCAAATAGTCAAGGGGGAGGAGTTTCGCGGGACCTGTGCGTCCAACAATCCCATGGTCAAAGACAAGTTTGGCGACTGCACCACCTGCGGCGCCAAAGTCGGCGACGACTGCGGGATGCCGGAGCCGGCAGCAGCGCGGGTATGATATTCTGCACGCCCTGTAGCAAATTTTCGCGCTGAGGCAGCGAAAGGCAAGCAGTCGTTGGACAGCTGTTGTCTGAAGATCAGCACAGTCGCTAACATTTTGCCTGGTGGGCCGCTTTAGTAGCTATGCTCAGCCCACGTGCCCGCAAACCCAAGCCAACGCCTCCGGTCTCGCTTAGCACGACCACACCCGTGCTCCTGAACACCGTGTTTACTCGCTTGCGGGCTCTAGGAAAAGGACTTCAGCATGCCTGCGGCGAGAAGACCGTCTCTGGTCTGCTGAACTGGATGGACTCCTACGGGTCTCGCCTCGACACGATGGCCACCCATCTACAGGATGAGGGCGCGAAAAACCGTCCATCGTCCGCCAACTCGGCGCAGACGATGTTTCTTAAGGAAAGCTGCGCGGATCCTATTACGCTGTTGAAAGTCATTCAAGTGATCCAGCTCGCGGTGATAGAAGACTACGCCCAACTCAGCATCCGCTTGGATATGGACGAGGAGCTGTACGAGCTCATCCACGACCAGGAGGTCGAACTACGTGATGTATACGACGACATCGAAGATCTTCGCATGGAGTACGAGGCCTACGGCAACCCTTAAACTGCTCCCCTTAGCTCGATCAGGACGAGACGCAAATGGTGCCGTCCGTCCCCCGGCTCGGTGGCTACCTTTGTGCGCTTATGCTAAAACTCGATCTCAACGTCCGGTACGCCCTCATCGTAGCCAGCCTCTTGCTCGGGGTCGGGCTCATCGTGTGGCAGGGCTTTTGGTACGGGTTTCCGTTTTTGCTGGTCACGCTCGTCCTGATCGCCGGCTACATTCTGCTGGGCACGATTCGGAGCGCCTCGGAACTACTACAGGAGCAGAAGATCGATGCTGCGGAGGCACAGTTGGCGAAGACCAGGTTCCCGCAGTACCTCTTCCCTGCCAATAAGGCCTACTACTATATGATTCAGGCCAACATTGCCCTTGTGCGAAAGGACGGCAAGAAGGCAGAGAGCCTGTTGCGCGAGGCCAGCAAGTACGAGATGCCGAGCGGCAACGAGGCCGCTGTCATCGAGCTCCAGCTCGCCAATATCGCCGCCCAGAAAAACAACTGGCCCGAGGTCAATCAGCGGATCCAATCCATCCGCAAGCTCAAAGTCACCGAGCCTATGATACTCGAGCAGGCCGGAATGCTCGAAAAAGCCTACCGCAATCGCGGCAACGTCAAGATGGCCCAGCGCATGGGCGTCGGGACGCAAGGCCAGGGCAGCAAGCGGCGGCGGCCGAAAATGAGGTAGCCGTGGAAGGTGACCAGCGGCCTACGTGGGTCCCTTCGCCGGAGGGGACGCTTTGCTGATAGGGCGGTTTGTCGCTGGCTTTGCGACTATGGCGCACAGCGACCCAACAGCCCCGAACGCCATAATCCACCCAATCACATCGCCGAAGCGCACGTACAGGGTAGTGCCACTCAAAAGCTGCACCTCCTCGACGAGCACCGTGTCTTCGTTGTACTTGGTTTTGGCGACAGCCCTGCCCCGCTGGTCGATGAAGCCACTCGTGCCCGAATTGGCGGCCTGCACGACCCAGCGCCGCGTCTCGATGGCGCGCAGGCGGGCGAAGTGCCAGTGCTGGCGGTAGCCGGGAGAGTCATCCCACCAGCCATCGTTGGTCGGAACGACGAGCACGTTGGCCCCGGCCTTCACGAACTCCCGCACGTAGTCCCCGTAGATGCTTTCGTAACAAATGAGCGGGGCAGCCACGATGCCCGTGCGCAGCGGGAAGACTGCCGCCGAATCACTTTTGCCCAGCCCGGCCGTTGTGCCGCCGAGGCTTGCCACCAAAGGTTCGAAAAGGAAAAATACTTTTCGATAGGGCAGAAACTCTACCCCTGGCACGAGCTTGGATTTGTAGTAGAGCGGGCTCGAGACCGACCCATCGATGGCGATAGCGGAGTTGTGCGCGATGTAGTAGAGGCTCTCCTGGCCGATTTGCTGCGTTCGCAGCGCTGGGTCGGCGATGGGTCTGGCATAGCGCCGGTAGCTGGATAGCCCCGTGATCAAGGCCGGTTGCAACTTGTCCAAACCCGCGGAAAGTTCGTCCCACATACCCACGAAAGGCTCTGCCTCTAGGGAGGCCTCGTCGACGCTGCTGAAGCTCGTCTCTGGATAGATGACCAACTGGGCTAAGTCATCGAGCGCCCGCTTGGTTAGGTCCCGAAACTGCGCCAACTGCTCCCGCTCACCAGTGCGAAACTTCTGGTAGTGGGGCTCGAAGTTGGGCTGCACCACCGCCACCCTTGCGATCGGAGCGTCGACCTCCTCGGCGTAGGCGTACATCAGCACCGACACTAAGAGCGGCCCGACTACTACGAGCAAAGCCTGCGAGAGCCGCTTGTACACCGGACGCACTTCGTACTCACTGCCTGGCTCGTGGCGGCACGCGTAAACCCGGTAGAGGATAACCGCACCCGCCATGATGTAGAGGCTTCCACCAAACACGCCCGTCACACTAAACCACTGCGCCAACACGGCCGCCGTTGCAAACGTGTGCCCGAGGCAGAGCCACGGCCAGGCGATTTGCCAGTTGAAGTGCAAGAACTCAAACCCGATCCACAGACAAACAGCGGCTCCGAGCCAGTACTGCGGCAAGCGGCGGCGGGCCAAAAACATAAGGAGCACCACGGCGGCCATAAAGAGCGCATTCAAAAAATTAGCGACGATCCCCGCGGCGATGGCCGTGTTGGCGACCCACCAGGTGGCGATCACGTTGAAGAGCACCATGGTATGGTAGGCGTACCAAAAGACCTGGCGCTTGCTCGCCCCTTGCATCGCCAAACGGTCGATCAGGATCAGTAGCATCACCATGCCCGCCATTGGTGCCCAAAGCGCTCCGTAGGGGGCTAGCGAGATTCCGAGCAAGATGCCTGCTGCACTACTCCACCCTACGTAGGTGATACGTTCGGGACGCTGTCTGAGCAGTACTACACCCATCCACGCGGCGAATAGGAACACCAGCGGCCAATCCCCCCACAGTCGTTCGTCGGCCTGCAGGACGTACATCCGTACCGCGACGAGCAACGCGACACCAAACAACAGGTACGCCGCCAAACGGCGGTATCGGAGAAAGAGCTTCAACACGGGGGGCAAAGAAAGCCCCGCCGGCAGGTCGGCGTCGCGAAAGCGAGGATTAGTCTGGTCTGACTTCGCGGGTAGCGGGAGGGGCCGCGAGTTTAGCGGCTTGATAGCGCTCCCACTCTTCTCGGCTCCACGATTTCCGGGCCTTGCGGTTGCGGTAGTCCACGTCGGTGTGCCGTGGACTCGGTTCTTTTCCGGCGAGAGGCACCCCACGTGGACGGCACGGACCGCGATAGTCGCCGTGGGCTTTGTGCGCGGGCCACTCCTCAGCTGGCACGTTGAGGGTGCGGCGGTTAGCGTGGCAGATGGTTGCGTGGGGGGCGTCGCTGTCGTGAGCGCGGTAGGCTTTGGCGCTGTAAGGTGCGGTGCACGTCCAGGATACGGCCAAGACCAAGGCCGTCATTGCAAGCGCGAGCCCGCGATGGCTAGGGGCCGTGGCGCAGGGTCGTTCAATGGCTAGCGGTAGTTCGGGCACGCGAAGTGTGTTGGATCAGCTTCCGCCAAAACCAGTCCAAACCGCAGCGCTGTCCAGAACCTCAACTCACGCGCATCCCGGGTGCCGAACCCTCGGGCGGGGCGACGAAAGCCAAACCGCCCTCCGGGGTATCGGCCATCAGAATCATCCCCTGGCTCTCCACGCCCCGGAGTTTGCGGGGGGCGAGATTGGTGAGCAGCACTACCTCCTGTCCTACGAGCGCCTCCGGGGAGAAGTGCAGTGCGATACCCGACACGACGGTCCGCTGTTCGGTACCGAGGTCGACACTCAGCTCGAGCAGCTTATCGGCCTTCGGGATGGCCTCGGCGGCGGTGATGCGACCGGTGCGGAGGTCGAGTTTGGCGAAGTCCTCGTACTGTATCGTGGAGGGAGCGGCTGCGGCTTCTGCGGTCTCATTTGCAGAACTTGCCTCTTTAGCTGTCGAAGTCTTGTCACCAGGCGATGGGCCCGACTTCGGTGCAGTGGCGTCTCGGTTCAAAATAGCTTGGAGTTTGTCCTTTTGCGCCTGCACGAGCGCCAGGCGGCTGTCGTCCTTGCGGTCTTGGATCTTTGCGAAGAGAATCGTAGGCTCCCCGAGTCGATGTCCGGCGGGGAAGAAGGTTTTGGCGGAAGCTAACGTCGCCTCGGCCTGCGCGAAAGTGATCGGCGGGAGCTCGAGCAGGGCGCTCAGTCGCTCGCCGGTGTCGGGGACGAAAGGCGCGAAGAGCACACTCGCTAGGGCCACGCTTTGGCAGGCGACGATCATGGCCTCCGCGATGGCGGGATCGTCGAGGTTGGCCTTGGCGAGCGTCCACGGGGCACGCGCCTGGAGGTCGGCATTGGCCCAGTCGATGAGGCCGATGGCAGTCGCGAGCGCATCCTTGAAGTTAAAGGTGGCCAGCAGCTGGTCTACTTCCGCAAAACGAGCGCGCAGCTCAGCGTGGGCGTCTGGCGGAAGCGCGCCCTCCGGCACCCGCCCGTCGAAGTACTTGTGCACGAGGACCAGCGTCCGGTTGACGAAATTACCGAGTTTGTCGGCTAGTTCTTTGTCGTGAAACCCGACGAAGTCGTCCCACCGAAAGTCGGCGTCGCGGTTCTCGGGGGCGTTGCGCAAGAGAGCGTAGCGCATCGCGTCGACGTGGTTAGGCAGGGCCGCAAAGTCGGCCAGGTACTCGTCCATCGTGATGCCCCAGCCGCGCGACTTCGAAAACTTGTCGCCCTCGAAGTTGAGGAACTGGTTGGCCGGCACGTACGAGGCCACGTTGTAGTCCCCGAGCGCCTTGAGCGTCGCCTGGAAGGTAAGGCAGTGAAAGACGATGTTGTCCTTGCCGATGAAGTGCACGAGTTCGGCCTCGCCGTGCTTCCAGTAGCGCTCCCAGAGATCGGGTTCGCCCCGGTCGATGGCCCATTGTTTGGTGGCGGAGATATAGCCAATCGGTGCATCAAACCACACGTACAGCACCTTGCCTTTTGCCTCCTCCTCTGAGATATGTCCGGGCACCGTGGGCACCTGGATGCCCCAGTCGAGGTCGCGCGTGTAGGCGCGAGGCTGCAGGCCCGCGTCGAGCCAGCTCAGGCACTGGCCGGTGACGTGGTTGCGCCACAGTTTCGCGTCGTGGTGCGGCTGCCCATCGACGAGCCCGTCGGCGATGTACTGCCGCAGCCAGGCCTCGTGGAGGTCGAGGCGGAAGTACCAGTGCGTGGTGGCCTTGCGGACGGGTTTGGCGCCGCTCAGCTTGGACTTCGGATCGATAAGTTCGGTCGGGCTCAGGTCACGGCCGCAGTTCTCACACTGGTCGCCGTATGCCTCCGCAAAACCGCAGTTCGGACAGGTACCCTGGATGAAGCGATCGGCCAGAAAAGTCTCGAATTCGGTGTCGTAGTACTGCTCGGTGGTCCGCTCTTCGAACTGGTGGCCTTGCTCGATGAGCTGGGTGAAGAGCGCCTGGGAAGTCTCGTGGTGGAGCGGGGCCGAGGTCCGGTGAAAGATGTCGAAGCTTACGCCAAAACGCACGAAGGCGTCACTGTTGAGGGCGTGGTACGTGTCGACGATGTCGCTCTCCGTGCGGCCCTCGGTCTTGGCGCGCATGCTGATAGCCGCGCCGTGTTCGTCGGAGCCGCAGACCCAGACCACGTCCTCGCCCTTGGAGCGCAGGTAGCGCACGTAGACATCGGCGGGGAGGTAGGCACCGGCGAGGTGTCCGAGGTGAAGGGGGCCGTTGGCGTACGGGAGGGCGGAGGTGACGAGTTTGCGCATGGGGAGGGGCAAAGGAAAGGCGGCCAGGGTGGACGCGGGCGCGGAACTCTACCCAATGACGAGGCCTGCCTCGCCGCCACGGCTGCAAGCTCTTGTCCCGTTTATAGTTGAAGAGATCTGCGCTGAAGCAGGCACGAGTAATTGCTTGCGGCCCTACTCATCGTAGTCAGCAGGTTTGGATGCGCGTTCGTCGTGCCCGCCCCACCTTGCACCGCTTATGCCCCGCCTCCTCGTCATCACCTACTACTGGCCCCCGAGCGGCGGCTCCGGCGTGCAGCGTTGGCTCAAGTTCGCGAAGTACCTTCCTGCACAGGGCTGGACGCCCGTCATCGTCGCTCCGCTAGCGGCAGACTACCCCGTCGTCGACGAGAGCCTGGAGGCCGATGTGGACCCGGCGCTCGAGGTCCTCCGCTACCCGATCACCGAACCGTACGCTGCCTACCGCAAGCTCACTGGTGCCCAGTCGGGCGACGTCAAGGCCGCCCCCACCGGTAGTGATCCTGGTCTGCTCAAGCGCCTCGCCAACTGGGTGCGCGCCAATTTGTTTGTGCCCGATCCGCGGGTGTGGTGGGTCAAGCCGACATCCAAATCCCTCGCTGGCTATCTCCGCGAGCATCCTGTCGACGCCATCCTAACAACTGGTCCGCCACACAGCGTGCACTTGATCGGGCTTTCGCTAAAACATGCCTTCCCAAGCCTCCCCTGGGTGATGGACATACGCGATCCGTGGTCGCAATTCGACGTGCACCTGGCCTTTAATCCCGGCAACCGTGCTCGCGTCAAAAACCAGCGTTTGGAGAAGCAGTGCCTCTCTGGTGCCGATCTCGTAATCGGCACGAGCCCCAGCATGCCGACGCACCTGGAGTCTTTCAATCGCAGCAAGTACCGCTCCGTGACGAACGGGTATGACGCTGAAGATTTCGCAGAAGAAGTAGAGCTTGTCGACGGGCGCTTCGGGAAGCGCGAGCCTTTCACTATTTATCATACCGGCCTGCTCAGCGCCAACCGCAATCCCACTTCGGTGTGGCAAGCCCTGGCCGAGTTGTGTACCGCCGATGCCCGTTTTGCCGAAAGGCTACACCTCCGGCTGATCGGCAACGTGGACCCGAGCGTCACGGCCGATATCGAACGCTACCCCACCCTCCGCGACAAGCTCACCGTCACGGCTTGGCTCCCGCACGGCGAGCTGCTGGCGCACTACCGCGCAGCAGACCTGTTCTTGCTCTGCCCCAACTTGTCCGACAACGCCCGCGGTCAGATCAACGGCAAGCTCTTCGAGTACCTCGCCGCCCGCAGACCTATCCTCCACGTCGGACCGTTCGACGCCGACAATACGCGCATTCTCGACCAGGCGCACGCGGGCCTGACCGTCTTGCCGGGAGACGTCGACGCTGCACGCGATGCAATCGAGCGGATCTACAGCGGACGCTTTTCGGACAGTGAGCACGCTTTCGCCAAAACGGTCATCGAAGGCTTCGAGCGACGAGCGACCACGGCCCGGCTCGCGGAGTTGCTCAATGAGCTCATCGATACCCCCGCGCCCCGCGCCTAGCTTCGCCGCCCGATGGGAGTAGTCGTCCGCCAGGGGCTCAAGAGTACGATCGTGCAGTTTGCCGGGGTCGGGATCGGGATATTCGCGACGCTGTTTCTGTGGCCGATGGCGCTGAAGGTCGTCGGGCTGGTGCAGACCATTATCGCGGCGGCGGCGGTGATCGCGCCGGTGTCCATGCTCGGGAGCTACGTACTGGCCGTCCGCTACTACGCACCGTACAGCAATCCAGATGCCGGGCGGCGGGGCTTGCTCACGTTGCTGCTTGCGATCTGCACGGTTGGCGTACTGCTCACGGCGCTCGCCTGGCCACTTTTCGATGAGCTTGTAGCGCGAACCTACTTTGCGGAGTACGGCGAGGACGCACGTACCTACCTAGTCGTCATCCCGCTGCTGGTCGCGGCCGTAGCGTACGCGCGTTTGGTCTCGCAGTACACCACCAACTTCCGGCGGGTCGTGGTTCCGACGCTCATCGAGCAGTTTGCCTTCAAAGTCACGCTGCCGGTACTGGTACTGCTGTACATCGGCGGCTACCTCACCGAGCGGGGCGTCGTGATCGGAACGCTCATACACTACTGGACGGTGGTCGTATTACTGGCGGGCTACCTGGTCTACCTCGGCGAGTGGCGCGTGCCCCGCATCGACGAGGCCCTGCGCGACAAGTGGCGCGAGATGGCCTCCTACGGAGGGTACGGCATGGCGGCGATGGCGGCCGGGCAGCTGGCTTTTCGCATCGACCAACTGATGGTCTCGGCTTACCTCGGATTTACGGCTGGCGGGCAGTATACCCTGGCGCTCTTCATCGCCGAAGTCATCGCCAAACCGTATACCAATCTCCGCATGGTCACTGCGCCGATGGTGAGCGAGGCCTGGGCCGACAATGACCTCCCTGAGCTCCGGACCCTCTACCGCAAATCCTCCGACAACCTCCTGCTCATCTGCGGCTACGTCTTCCTCGGCATTGCGGTGTGCTACCCGGCGCTCGTCGACGTGGCCCCACGGGGGGAGGTTTTGGCGCAAGCCTTCGGGGCCTTTCTCCTACTGGGCCTCGCCCGCGTCGTAGACGGGGCCACGAGCATCAACGAACTCATCATCACGTTCTCCCCGAAGTACTGGTACAACCTCGTCGGGCTCGTCATCATGGCCGGGGTAAACATCGCGCTCAACGTCCTGCTCATCCCACGCTACGGCTTCGTGGGGGCGGGTCTGTCCACGCTCCTGTCCATCGTCCTGTCTAATCTCGCCAAGGTGCTTTTCGTCGGTCTGCAGTGGGGATTGTGGCCTTTCGGCAAAACGACCTTCGAGGTAGCCATCGCCCTCCTCCTCGCAGGCCTCCTCGCCTACCTGCTGCCCCTTACCGGCTACTGGCCCGCCGACATGGTACTGAAAGGGGGACTCCTCACCGTGCTCCTCGCCACCTACGTCTGGCTGCGCCCTCCCAGCGAAGAATTGCGAGGCCTTCTCCAGAAAGCCGTGCGCCTCCTCCCGCGCACGTAGAAGCCTTCGTGCGCCCTACCTAGATCCAGCGATTCTGCATGTCTTAATCGAACCCCTCCGCAGACTTGGCATTAAAGCTGTTACTAACTTAAATATGAACACGACGTATCATACAAACACCCCGCCCTTCCCGCTGCACGGCAATCACGCTACCTCGCGACTCGTCGATTTGTGGCAAGCCGAAGAGCAGCTCGCCTACCGTGTCGACGCCTGGCTGATCAAGTACATGCGGAGTTTTGTCAAAGTAAGTTCAGAATCGGTGTCCGTTTCACGTCGCGTGTACGCGCAGGCACGACACAACCTCTCCCGCCACGTCGCCGCCCGAGGTCGCGCCGTCGCGAGAATCCCATTCGTCTCGACCTTCGAGTCCGAGCCCAGCCTCTCGGCAGCCGCCCGGCAGCTCCAACATCTCCACCGCGACCTGATGCGGATTGACGAGCGCGCCGACCACGCCCTCCAGGTGGCTACCCGCGACCGTGACTTCGGTACCGTGGCCCTGCTTGCGGAAGTCTCCGAAGCCCACCATCTGCTCGAGACGCTGATCCGCGACCTGTTCGAGGAAGGCCAGCGCATGAGCCGTATGGCCCTCACCACCACGTCGGTGGCCGTAGCCTAGACCTTACCGTACCGTGGGAGCAGCGACTCGCACCACGCGTGCACTCATGCGCCGCCACCGCCAGATCAGTGCCGTGGCCGCAAACACGAGTCCGATGACCACCCCGAGCCAGAGCCCTTGCGCTCCCCTAGTCTGCATCAAGTAGTACCCGCTCGATAGCCCTATTGCCCAGTAGCTCACCAGGCCGATCACCATCGGCCAAAACGTGTCCTTGAGTCCTCGCAGTGCTCCGTTGGCCACGGTTTGAGCCCCGTCGAACACCTGAAAGACGCCCGCTAAGACCAGCAGCTGTACCGCTACGGCCCCCACGGCCTGTGATTCCGAACTCGGGGCACCACCCATAAATAGGCTGACGAGCGAATGTGGGACCAGCACGTACAACACCGCCGATAGTGCCATAATAGCTGTCCCTATCGCGATTGCGAGCCACCCCGCGTGTCGAGCCGTATCCGGCCGCTCCGCCCCGATTAGATTACCCACGCGAATCGTGATCGCCAGCGCCACCGACAGCGGGAGCATAAACGAGAAGGAAACCAACTGCAAAGCAATCTGGTGAGCGGCAAGTGGCACCGCGCCTAAGGTACCGACAAGAATACCCGTTGCTGTGAAAAAGCCGGATTCGATCGCGAAGCTCATGCCCATGGGGGCCCCGACGCGCACCAGCTCCTTTAAGTAGGTCGGATGAGGCCACCGCCACCGATCGAAGACGCGGTACGCTCGCAAGGCCGACCGGGACTGGGCGTATACGAACAGCGCGATAACCAGGTAGACGAAGCTGATCGTCGTGGCGTACCCAACCCCTATCGCGCCCAGCTCAGGTGCCCCAAACCGTCCGTACACAAAAGCCGAGTTGCCAGCGATATTGACGGCTACCGCACTCAGCGCAATGACGGTGACCGGGATAGGCTTTCCGACAGACTCCAACCACGAGCGCAAGGCCGCAAACAGCAAAAAGGGCCATATGCTCCAGGCAAGCGCCCGCAGGTACTCCACGGCCAGTGCCGCCACCTCCGGGTCTTGGTTGAGCAACGGAAACCACGCCCCCGCGCTGTACTCTATCGCCATCCCGATCGGTGCCAGAATGGTCGCCAGCCAGAGCCCCTGCCGCGTGTACCGGGCCACGTCGCGCGACAACCCCGCCCCGTGCGCCTGCGAGGCGAGCGGTCCGACGGCGAGCACCATCCCTAACCCAAACAGCAGGATAGTGAAGTGAATCGTCGCCCCGATAGCAATTGCGGCAAGCGGTACGGCCCCGAGCCGACCGACCATCAGCGTGTCGACCAAGCCCATGGAGGTCTGCGCCAGCTGCGACAAGGCGATCGGTCCGGCGAGGTACAGCAGCGCCCGAGCATTGTCTTTTGTCTCTACCCCTGCTTCCACGACGCGCGAAGGTAGAGGGACGCGGGTAAGGCGAGCTCCACGACGCTCTGTCTCACGAGCATCGGCCAGCTGAACTGTCTGCTCGATCTTCGCGCCATGGCATCGTACCCACCCGCACCCTACGTCGAACACGACCGCGCCACCCTCCTCGACTTCCTGCGGCACCACCCACTGGCCACCTTCATTGTCGCCGACGGCAGCATTCCGTATGCCACTCCCCTGCCGCTGGTCCTCACCGCCGACGGCGGTCAACTCATCGGCCACCTCGACGCCAACGGCCCTGCCGCAACCCTCGTAACTACTGGCCGTCCCGCGCTCGCCGTCTTCCACGGACCCAGCAGCTACATCTCCCCAGACGACTACACAACGCGTCAACTCCCTACCTACAACTACCAACAGGTCCACGTCCGCGGGACCCTCCTCCCCGTCACTGATGACGGTTTTGCGGAAGCGGACCTACGCACCCTCATCGCCGCCATGGAGGGACGCAACGGCTGGCAGCTCCCCACCGAAGATCCCCGCGTCAAGCCTCTGCTCCCCCAAATCGTGGCCTTCCGCCTCCAGATAGACGACATCGTCGGGCGCTTTAAGCTCAGTCAAGACAAGCGCCCCGCCGACCGTGACGCCGCCCACGCCAAGCTAGAGCACTCGATGGGCTGTCCCGTGCTCCGGGCCCCGTCCACGCGCTAGGCGCCTTTCGGCAAAACATCTCAACAGAGAAAATGCAACAAACACTCGCCAGGCGAGTACCCAGTTTTAGGGATAGTACATTGCGGCTCGATCCGGTGGGCCTGTCTAGAAGCGCAAAATCCTGCCTTCTACGCCCTCGTGGCAGCGCACTGGAAACTGAAAATTGGTAATTAGAAATTGACATGATGAACACTGAGGCCTCCGTGGCCATCTACTGGGACTTCGAAAACGTCCATGCCGCCGCCATGAGCATCGAGCACGGCCGCGACTGGTTTGACCGCCAGCGCAACAACAAGCTCGACATCCGCGACACCAAAGTGCTCGACATTGCAGCCGTGATGCAGTACGCCTCGCACCCTCGGCGAGGTCGTCATCAACCGCGCCTACGCCAACTGGACCAACTTCTGGCCCTACGCCGAGACACTCAACGAGTACTCGATGGACCTCGTCCAGCTCTTCCCCATTGGCATGAACGCCAAGAACGGAGCCGACATTCGCCTCTCGCTCGACATCGCCGAAGACCTTACGACGCACCCACACATCGACATTGTCATCCTCGTGAGCGGGGATTCCGACTTCATCTCGATCGCGCAGCGCGTGCGTCGTCGCCACAAGCGCATCGTGGGCCTCGGCGTCGAGGGCACCAGCAACCGCTACTGGCAGATGGCCTGTAACGAGTTCAAGCTCTACCACACGATCGTGTCGCAACACGGAGCCGCCGCCGAAGACGACGCCGACGACGAGATCGCGTACGTTTTGGCGGAAGCCCCTAAGAAGACCTCCCGCAGAAGTACGGCTTCCGCCAAAACCAAGGAGAAGTCCGCAGCGGGCACCGAGGACAAAGAGGACGACACCGCCACCGAAGCACGAGAAGGAGAAGCCTGCCGGCGGTCGCTCGAAGGCCTCCCCGGAAAAGCGCCTCCTCGTGCAGGCCGTCCAAAGCCTCGAGGCCCGCGAGGGCAAACCGTGGATCATGCGCGTCAAGATCAAGCCGATGATGCTGCGCCTCGATCCGGCCTTCGACGAGGCCAACTACGACTACTCCAACTTCACGGCTTTCCTGGAAGGCAACACCGACATCGTGGAGCTGAAGTCTACCGATACCGATACGCTGGTGCGGGTCAAGTCACGCCGACGGGGCGGGAGGCGCGGCGGGGCGAAGAAAGCGTCGTAGCGTTTCGGGGGGTGTGCGCCGTGGACCTACTTTCGCCGCCATGGCCACACCCCCTACGACCGCGGAGGTCACCGTCGATACCGCCAAGGCCCTCGGGCTCACCGCCGACGAATTTGCGAAGATCTGCGAGATCATGGGCCGCACGCCCAACTTTACCGAACTGTCGATCTACTCGGTGATGTGGTCGGAGCACTGCTCTTACAAGAACTCGATCCGCCTGCTCAAGACACTGCCCGCGCGACGGTGCCAAGCTCCTCGTCGGTGCCGGCGAAGAGAACGCTGGCCTCGTCGACCTCGGCGACGGCTACGCGTGCTGCTTCAAGATCGAAAGCCACAACCACCCCTCGGCGATCGAGCCGTTCCAGGGTGCGGCCACGGGCGTTGGCGGCATCCACCGCGACATCTTCACGATGGGCGCCCGACCCATCGCAGCCCTCAACAGCCTGCGCTTCGGGGACCTTACCCTACGGCATACCCGCAAGATCGTAGCGGGTGTGGTGGCCGGCATCTCGCACTACGGCAACTGCTTCGGCGTACCGACCGTCGGCGGAGAGGTCTACTTCGACGAGGTCTACAACCAAAACCCGCTCGTCAACGCCATGTCGGCCGGCGTCGTCAAGGTCGGTGAGACGGTCTCGGCCGCAGCTCCCGGACCGGGCAACCCCGTCTTCATCGTTGGCTCAGCGACTGGCAAGGACGGCATCCACGGTGCGAGCTTCGCGTCGAAGGACCTCACCGAGGACTCCGCAGACGACCTGCCCGCCGTACAAGTCGGCGACCCCTTCCAGGAGAAGTTACTGCTGGAGGCGACGCCTCGAGGTCATCGCGACCGGGGCCGTCGCCGGGATGCAGGACATGGGTGCCGCGGGCATCACCTGCTCGACCTCCGAGATGAGCGCGAAGTCCGAGACCGGTATGCGGATCAACCTCGACCTCGTGCCGACGCGCCAGGCCGACATGCAGCCCTTCGAGATCTTACTGTCTGAATCGCAAGAGCGAATGCTGGTCGTGGCGCACAAGGGCCGCGAGCAGGAGATCATAGACGTCTTCGCGAAGTGGGACCTGGAGTGTGCGCAGATCGGCGAGGTGACCGACACGGGCTTCGTCGAATTCTAGCAAAGGCGGTGAGGTCGTCGCGACCGTCGATGCGCACAGTCTCGTGCTCGGGGGTGGTGCCCCGGTCTACGTGCGCGAGACCAAGCGCCCGGCCTACCTGAAGGAGGTAGAGGCTTTTTCGCTGAGTGCCATCCCGGAGGCGGACACCCCTGGCCTGATCGCTGCGGCGCACCGGCTTGCCGGAGATGCCACAGTCGCCGACAAATCGTGGATCACCGACCAGTACGATCGGATGGTGCGCACCAATACCGCCACCACCAATACGCCCTGTGATGCCGCCGTGGTCAGGGTCAAGGAGACCGGCAAAGGCATCGTGCTCACCACGGACTGCAACTCGTCTTACGTGTACGCCGATCCGTACAAAGGGGCCATGATCGCCGTGGCCGAGGCGGCTCGCAACATCACTTGCGCCGGGGGACAGCCGCTGGCCGTGACCAACTGCCTCAACTTTGGTAACCCCTACAATCCGGAGGCCTACTACCAGTTTAGCGAAGCCATCCGCGGGATGGGCGACGCCTGCCGCGCATTCGAGACTCCAGTCACGGGCGGCAACGTGAGCTTCTACAACCAGAGCACTTTCGAGGACGGGCGCACCGAGCCCGTATACCCGACGCCGACCATCGGAATGCTGGGCAGCATCGAAGACCCGGCGCGGTTGACGACTTCGGCTTTCGCCAAAACAGGGGACGCGATTATCCTACTAGGTAATCCGATCAACGATCTCGGGAGCAGCCGCTACCTACGCATCGTGCACGGCGTGAAACACAGTCCCTGCCCCGAGTTTGACATCGAAGAGGCGCTGCTGATGCACCAGGTTTTGGCGAAAGCCATATCGACGGGGCACGTGACCTCCGCACACGACGTTTCGGAAGGTGGGCTTTTTGTCTCGCTGCTCGAATCGGCAATGCCTCACGGTTTAGGCTTCGAGATACGACGAAGCCCCCGATGGCGTCCGTGCCGACGCCTACCTATTCGGCGAGAATCAGAATCGTGTGGTGATCAGCTGTGCCCCTGAGCACGTTGACGCCTTATGCGAACCGTTGATCAATGCCAGCCAGCCGTTTGTTAGGCTGGGTCACGTGACGAGCGGCCGCATCACCATCGGGGATATCGAGTTTGGGGACTCGGCAAGTTTTGCGGAAGCGTACCGAAACAGCCTCGCGCGCAGCATGTCGGTCGCCTAGACGCAGCGTAGCAACCCCAGCACCCCCTCGTCTCGTTTATAGCTCTCTCCCCTTAAACTGATCTAATGATTTCGATACGTCTAGCGCTCTTTTCCTTTGTGTTTCTGTTGATAGCGGCTTGCGCCAAAACCGAAGGCACCGTCGTCGAGGGCAGGGTCGAGCAGGCCGCCGGACTTCAGGTGCAGTTCGACAAACTCAACGGCCCGACCGAAGCCTTCGAACAGCTCACCAACACGGTGGCGGACGCAGCCGGCAACTTCGTCATCGAGTTGCCAGAAACCCCGGAGGCCGGCGTGTACCGCGTACGGATCGGCGCCCGGAAGATGCCGCTCGTGCTCGACGGAACCGAGGAGCGCATCACGCTCAACGGCAAGCTCGACGACCTGCCCCGCTACCAATACAGCGTCACGGGCAGCAAGGCCGGGGCTAGCTTCCAGAAGATGCTCGGGGGACTCGCCATGCAAACCTACTCGCCCGAGGACGCCGTCGGCTACCTCGACACCGTCGCCAACCCCTGGGCCGGGGTCTACCTCGCCGAACTCGCGCTCGGCCACGAGAGCTACCTCGAAGGGCTCCGCAAAGCGCAGACTCGTCTCGAGGCCGAGTACACCGGTACGGCCTACGGCACCGACTACGCCGCCTGGGTCAACGCCATCGAAGCCGACTTCGAGCGCCGCCGCTCCGAGGAGCGCATCCAGGTAGGCCAACCGGCCCCCAATATCGAGTTGCCCAGCCCCAGCGGCGAGTCGTACGCGCTCGACGACCTCAAGGGCAAGGTGGTCCTGCTCGACTTCTGGGCTGCGTGGTGCGGTCCGTGCCGACGCGCCAACCCGACCGTCGTAGACGTGTATGAGCGCTACAAGGACAAAGGCTTTACGGTGTACAGCGTCTCCCTCGACGGGCTCGACGACAACTCCCGCGCCCGCCTCTCGCAGTCCGGCGACCTCGACGCGCAGGTCCAGGTCCAACGCGAGAAGTGGGTCCAGGCCATCGCCGCCGATCGCCTCTCCTGGCCCTACCACGTCAGCGACCTTAAAAAGTGGAGCGCCATGCCCGCGCAGACCTACGGCGTCTCCGGAATCCCGAAGACTTTCCTCATAGATCGCGAAGGCAAGATTGCGGCGGTTAACGTGAACCACACGAGGCTGGAGGAAGAGTTGAAGGGTTTGTTGTAGACAGCAATCTTCGATCGCCCCTTTTCGATGCGCTCCTGCGGGGGGGGGGCGGACGTGCATCGGGGGTGCGAGGGAGTACCCGGCCGCGAGCCCGTCTTAGCTGTAGTACCTTAAGGCCCACAAAAATTCGCTCTGCCCGTGGCTACCTTCAACATCGACGCCGACAAATCCCTCACGTACGATGCCATTGTGGTTGGCTCGGGTATTTCTGGGGGCTGGGCCGCCAAAGAACTCACCGAAAAGGGCCTCAAAACCCTCGTGCTAGAGCGCGGCCACATCGTCGAACACGGCGACTACCCAACCGCTAATCTCGACCCCTGGGACATGGAGCTGCGCGGGGGCCTCACCGCCGCGGAGCAAGCCAAACACTACAAATCCACGCGCTCGGGCTTCGTCGGCAAGGACTCGGAGCACTACCACGCCGACGACAGCGCCAACCCCTACACCGAAGAGAAGCCCTTCCTCTGGATTCGAGCGCACGTCATGGGGGGGCGCTCCTTGCTGTGGGGCAAGCAAACCTACCGTTGGAGCGACATAGACTTCGGTGCCAATGCCGCCGATGGGCACGGAGTCGACTGGCCGATCCGCTACCGAGATATCGAGCCGTGGTACACCTACGTCGAGAAGTTCGCGGGCATCTCCGGGGCGCCGCTCGGGCTCAAGCAGCTACCCGACAGCCACTTCCTCCCGCCCATGGAGATGAACGTGGTCGAGAAGCACGTCCGCGAGCGCATTGAAAAAAACCACCCCGGTCGCCATATGACTATTGGGCGCTGCGCCCACCTCACCGAATATCGCCCCGAAGACCACGGCCCCAACCGCGGCCAGTGCCAATACCGCAATCGTTGCAGCCGCGGTTGTCCGTACGGGGCGTTCTTCAGCTCCAACGCCTCCACGCTACCTGCTGCCAACGCCACTGGCAAGCTTACGATCCGTCCCTACTCCATCGTCCAAGAAGTCATCTACGATGACGCCGCAGGTAAGGCTACCGGCGTACGCGTGATCGACTCGGAGACCAGCGAGGTGATCGACTATAAGGCCAAGATTATCTTTCTGAACGCCTCGGCACTCAGTTCGACGCAGATCATGTTGAACTCGACTTCGGGTCGCTTCGAGCGTGGTCTGGGCAACGACTCCGGCGAACTCGGGCACAACCTCATGGACCACACCTACCGCTCAGGGGCCATCGGGCGGGTCGAAGGCTTCGACGACCGGTACTATAAGGGGCGCCGTCCAAACGGCATCTACATTCCGCGCTACTACAACGTCGACGCCGCGAGCGCGACCGATGAGTTCGTACGCGGCTTCGGGTACCAGGGGGGCGCGGGCCGGGGCGGCAGTCGCGAGGCCGCCAACCGGGCCGAGTATGGCGGGAAGTTTAAGGATGGGCTGTTTAAACCAGGGCCGTGGGAGTTCTTCATTACAGGTTTTGCGGAAGCGCTCCCTCGCCACGAGAACCACGTGCGCCTCAATCCCGACGTGCTCGATAAGTGGGGCCAGCCTACCCTTACGATTAGCGCCGAGTGGGACGACAACGCCCTGGCCATGAACCGGCGCGCCGAGTCGGACGCCGTCGAGATGCTCGAGCGCGCGGGCGTCAAGGACATCGTCGGCTTCAACAACGGCCACGAGATGGGCTATGGCATCCACGAGATGGGCACCGCGCGCATGGGCCGCGATCCGAAGACCTCCGTACTCAACGCCCACAATCAGGTTTGGGGCGCGGAAAACGTGTTCGTGACGGATGGTGCCTGCATGACGAGCGCGGCCTGCGTCAATCCATCGCTCACCTACATGGCGCTCACGGCGCGCGCCGCCGACTACGCCGTATCGGAGCTCAACAAGCAGAATATTTGAGTGTGGACCCGCGCGCACCGATGTATCCTTCGTTCACGCCATACTCAATGGTTAACAACAGCCCATCGGCGAACATTGACATGAAGGGTGATAGCATCACACCAGTACTCACGCTTAGAGGTGGACAAGGAGGTCGTAATTTAATGACGTATCACGTCACTGGGAAGCTGATCAATTTTTCAGACAACAACGTTAATATGAGTGAAGCACTAGCGGATATTACTTCGATGATGCAGACTTCGTACTCTGGCATTGACAATAGCGGGAACGAAGTAAGAATGAACTTTAATTTTAGTGTTGCAGAGACTATGTGAGATGTAGACCCAAGTGACCACTTAATTGTATTAGCCGAAGCCGTAAACAAGAAATTCCAGGTGTTGTAAGCGACTTTGGAGGGAAGGTGGCGACTATTGATGCGGATTACTTCACCGGCCTCTACGATAGGTTTATAGGCGAGGAGGGCGAAAGGACTACATCTCACGAGATGGGTCACTTGTTCGACCTTAGTCACGCTTCGAGTATAACGAATCTTATGACTCAGGGGCGTGCCGAACTCAGAGGCAATCTACTTACTTCAGAACAGCTGGGAAGCATCAGCAAAGCTTACAAGGATGGCCGTTTAAATCGTAGCCCAAACTCGAACGCTCTTGGGGAGCCAATTTTAGGGGCCGATAGATCACTTATGTCATTGCGGAACTTGAACGGAAGAAGACAACCATCTACATTATGGCCAAAAGGATAGTCCTACTCGCGATCTTTGTTCCCCTAGCTGTATCTATCATTGTTCATGTGTATTTGCGCGTCCAGTATGGCGCCATCAATACGTACGTTCAGGATAATACCGGTTCAGACGTAAGGTTTGTAGAAGTAAAACTTAATGGTATTTCTATCGACACTTTTTATATTGATGGTACATACCGGCCACCTAGGGCTATCGAATTGCATCCCAGACTGGGCAGTCATCAGCTAAGGGTTATAGTCATAGATTCCTTTTCAACAACATCAGAGGAAATATCTTTTCAAAATTATCTGCCGTCTTGGATCATTATTAATATCGAGCCTGAGGGTGAGATATCAATTGAACGTTTGTATACCCCTCCGCTTTTACAGTAAGTCGATAATCCGCCAGGACTACGGCTGCGAGACTCTACGAACGTGCCTTAGGACGCTTCCTGTCCGTGGATCCACTGGCGGGGAAGTACCCCAGGTACAGTCCGTATAACTATGCACTGAATAACCCGATCTCGAATATTGATCCGGGGGTAAGCTGCGGCCGCTGCTCATCCGGCATACCATAATCGCGGGCCTGCTAGAGGCCGGCCACAACGTGCGCGTCGTGCAGGCGTTCGCCGGGCACCGCACGGCCACGGCGACGGAGCAGTATAGGGTTGGGGGACTGAAGGAGCTGGCCAGGGCGGTGCGGGCATTGCATCCGCGGGGGTGACGGCGGGCGGGCGGGACACGATTGGAGATCACAAATTGTGATCTCCAATCTTGAGGTCGCAATCTGCGACCTCAAGTTGAGTGTCGAGACAAAATACCTTTACGACATGGCGAAGCAAGGAATAGACGACGGACTTCTGATCAGCAAAATCTACGTGTTCCGGGATTAGAAGGTGATGCTCGACCGCGATCTAGCCGAGCTGTACGAGGTGACGACGAAGCGACTCAACCAGCAGGTCGGCCGCAACGTCGGCCGGTTCCCGGAGGACTTTATGTTCCAGCTCACCGACGAAGAGTTCGAGGACTTGAAATCACAAAATGCGACCTCGGGTTGGGGCGGGCGGCGCTACGCGCCGTACGCGTCCACCGAGCACGGGGTCCTGATGCTGTCGAGCGTGCTGACGAGCGAGCGCGCGGTCGAGGTCAACATCCGAATCATGCGGGTCTTTACGCGGATGCGGGAGCTGCTGATGAACAGTAAAGAACTGATGCTCAAGGTCGAACGTATCGAGCGCGAACTCTCGGCCCAGGGCGAGGACATCGCCACGATCTACGAGTACGTCAAGCGCCTGATCGAGGACCCAGCCCCGGAGCCACCAGCGCCGGAACCGGAGCCCGAACGTCGGCGGATCGGCTTTAGGCGCGAGGGCGAATCTTGAGGTTGCAAAATGCAACCTCAAGTTGGGCGGAGTCTAATCGACGGGGCGGCCCGGCCTCTAAGTCTAAGCTAATCAGGGCAGTTACATGGCGCTCGTCGCGACTCCCAGTGCCGAGGAATCCCGCCAGCCAGGCTAAAGCCGTGGACTGTCACGCTCCTGGCTTTACTGGTTGGGCTCATCGACGGCGGATACTCGCCCCGGGTGTCCATGTTCGGCAAGCTCACGAGGCCACCAGTTGCTACGCCGCCCTAGTTCGGCGGGCTGCCGGGCCCCCTTGGCTGCGCTGCGGTGCGGTCGTGCGGGGCGGGCTCACGCCCATGATGCCCCGCAGAACCTGCCTGCGCTTGGGTGAAAACGGCCACTGGCTGCCCCTCCTCCGTGGCCTAGCTCCAGTCCGCTGCGCTTCCCCTCGCTCGGTCGGCCACTACGTGCGGGGCGGTCGCCAGTCGCCCTGCAGGGGCACCCGCAGGGGGCCTACCGTCACGGGCGCTCACGGTTCGCTGTTCCTCTGGCCCCTTGGCAGCAGCCCGCATAATCCGGGCACCTAAGCCTAATCTAGTGCCGGTAATCGGCGAGGGAACGAGCGGAGCGCTCACGCGCGAGTGAAGTTGGGGGCTTACAAAAGCCGCCCCCAAACCCCCGCTTAACTTAGACGCCGCACGGCGATTAGTCACCGCCGCCGGAGGCGGCCAGGTGCCTAATCACCGTGCGTCATCCGGGAATAAATAACTCCGGAACGCGCTTTATCAAAAACTTACCACGTGCGCGCGGGGAGGGGGAGAGTGCGCGGAGCTCTCTCGTTTGTTTTCTTCAATTAAAGCCCTGCAAGGAGCTGAACCCATGTGTATCATCGGCGGTCAGGTAAAGGAAGAAAGCCTCTGGGAACCTAGGCTGCCGCACGATCCGGAGAGCTTCCCACCCAGGCGCTGGCGCACCGGTGCGTCTGACGAGAGCCCCGTCGGAGGGCTGGCTTTGCGGGCGTGACGAGCGCGCGCACCTACACGTACGAACTGCCGATTTAGGGTCTGGGCTGGCGTGTGACCCGCGTGACACAGGAAAAGGATCGCGCACAGGAGTTCCTGTCCGAAGGAACAATGGGCTTGCGCTAAAACAGGCTTACCCTGCTACAATGACTGTCGGAATGATCGGAACTTTGTAGCATAAGCGTGGCCAACCAGCTTCTCGACCTCGGGGTGTAAATTGGCCAGCTTGAATCGATTCCGCCAAAGATGCTCTGCGATTTTACGGAGGTATCGGCAGCTTATGCGAATAAACGACCCTAGTATCCACGAAAGCGCTCTACATTGGATGACGCATGTAGGTCTGCGAGGTCGATCGAGGATCAGCCTGGCATCCGGGCTACAGACGATTTCTACGGACAATGCACTAGATCAATCCTAAAATTCTACGCTGATCGAGTACTCAGGACCTCGAGTACGAACGAACAGCACATCTACCGAGCTCCCATGACCCGACGAGATCTCTTTCGCCAAGGCGCCTGGCTCACCGGCGGCACCCTGCTGCTGCCCAGTGCCCTTACCCTCCTCCACGCCTGCGCTCGCGAAGACCGACGCACCTGGACGCCCGCCTACTTTACCCCTGAGGAGGCCAGCTTCGTGAGCGCCTACATCGATACCCTGTTGCCGCGCACCGAGACCCCTGGCGGACTCGACGTGAAGGTGGACATCTTCATCGACCGTGTGATGGCCGCAACCGCAACGCCGGGCGATGGGCCGTCCGAGATGCGAAAGGGAATTGCCGAGTTCGAGGCTTCCGCCAAAACGAGCCTCGGGAAATCCTTCGCCGAGCTGGACCTCGTGCAGCGCGGGGAGCTTTTTGCAGCTGCGGAGCAGGGTTCGGCTCGCTACAACCCGCAGGTGTGGGGCACAACCGTCGGTGAGCAACCGCCCATCAACTTCTACCGCTCATTCAAGTCGATGGCCCTGTGGGGTTACTTGAGCTCCGAGCAGATCGGTACGGAGGTTTTGAACTACGATCCTGTGCCGGGCGGCTACGACGGCGACATATCGCTCGAGAGCGTCGGCGGCAGGGCCTGGAGTCTCTGACGCACAGGCGGCAGTGCTTCCCACGCTGCATCATGGGTCAGTTAGAGCGCTGTTTAGCTTACTGGCGGGCTGCCCAAACCGCCATCAATACGCTACCGGCAACACCGGCGTTCAGACTTTCTGTGGCGCGACCGCTGCCCTCGATCGTGACGCGGATTGCCGATGATTTGGGGCGCTCTAACGCCTGCTCGGCGTCCTGTCCCGGACCGTGACTCTCGCTTCCTATTAAGAGGACGCCCTGGCTAGGCCACTCAAACGTTCGCGCCGCCGCGCCGTCGAGATCCGCCACGATCAGCTGGTGCTCTGGCAAGGCGCTAAGCAGCGCGGCGAGCCCTAGCGTCAGGTGTGGCATCCTGAACAGACTTCCCCGCGCAGCCGCGACGAGCTTGGGGTTGTACCAGTCCACCGAGCTTGGGGTCGCACACACGGCGTCGAGCCCGAACCACTCCGCGCTCCGCAGCAGGGTACCAGCGTTGCCGGGGTCGTTGATGTCGTCGAGGTAGAGGATGCGCCTCGCGTCGGCGAGGTCGGAGAGGCTGTAGTCGAACGTTTTGGCGACAGCTAACACCCCCGTCGGCGAGCGCTGCTGGCTGAGTCGCTCGAACAGCGCCGGACTCGTGGTCTCGACGTGCTCAGGTGCCAAAGGCAAACCCTGCGAAAGGTTTTGCCGTAAGGCGTCCAAACCCTGCCTCCGTTCCAACGACAAACTCGACCTTCGCCGGGCTCGCGAGAAGCTCGGTGACATTCACCAGGCCCTCGACCACGAAGGTTCCATACTTTCGGCGGGCCTTAACCTGCTGAAGTTCGCGAATGAACTGTCTTCGGGCGTTTGTCACTGCCATCGGCGCGAACCTACGTCGCCCTCCTATGTCGCTACCCTGCTGTGCCGTCTTTCCGTCGCACCCGCGACTACCGCTGGGGCTCGTGGTGCTGCTGCTGGCCCTACTCAGCTCATGTGGCGTCAACAAATACCTCGATGACGGCCAATACCTGGTCCGCAAAAATCGTATCGACCTCGAGAAGAAGGTCAACGTGCCGAACTGGCGCACCTACGTACTAGAACTATATCCCCGTCTCGAGCCGCAACCCAACGGGCGCTTTTTCTTCGCCTTTCGCCGCGAAGGCTTCTACTTGCGGCAGCAGGCGCGTCGGGATTCGAGCAGGTACCAGGGCTTCGTCCGCGAGATCATCGCCGAGGAGCCGGCGTACCTCGACACCGCCGCCGTGGAGCAGAGTCGTCTGCGAGTGCGGGCGTACATGCTCAACCGAGGCTATTTCGAAGCCGAGGTGACGAGCGTTATCGACACCGTCGGCAAGCACGCCGTACAGGTGACGTACGAGGTGTTCCCCGGTCCGATGTACCGCTACGACAGCGTTCGCTACGAGGTGGACAACCCACAGATCGTCGCGTTGCTGGACTCGACGCGGGGGCAGCGGCTCGTCAATGCCGGTGTGCGCGTTGACGCTCGCGACTACGATGCGGAGGTGGTGCGGCTCGTGACCCTGATGCGCAACAGTGGCTTCGCGGACTTTTA
The DNA here is from genome assembly GCA_963837005.1 of Lewinellaceae bacterium. Taxonomy (GTDB): domain Bacteria; phylum Bacteroidota; class Bacteroidia; order Chitinophagales; family Saprospiraceae; genus CALDTK01. The sequence continues at coordinate 252,649 of CAWIMC010000004.1, read as the reverse complement.
CGCCAACAGCATCTCCCCGCTCGACGCCGACAGCAGTGGCACGAACGTCAACGCCACCCTGCGCATCCTGCCCCCCGTGGAAGGCGGTCGCCACCGCGTGTATACCGTCGGCGACGTAACCGTCTTCCCGGATGTCGACCCGCTGGCCACCTCGACGACGGTAAGCATCGACACGACCTACGACGGACTCCGGATCATTTACGAGGGAGCGGAGATGCAGCTTCTCCCGGCGACGCTAGCGGAGAACATCTTTTTCCGCTCTGGGGAGCGCTACGACCAGAGCGAGGTCTCGAAGACGAATCTGCTGCTCAACCAACTCGGCGTCTTTCGGCTCGTCAACATTCAACAGGTACCGTCTACCGACACCGAGGGGGCCATCGACTTTTTAATCCAACTGACGCCGGCGGCACGGCGGGCCTTTGACGGTGACCCGAACGTGAGTTTTACCGATCGCCAAGCCGTAAGTGGAGGACAATTGTCGCTCATCGGCTTACAGGCAGCCGGCTCGTTCTCCGACAACAACGTGGCTGGTGGGGCCGAGAAACTCACCATCTCCGGAGATGTCGGAGTCGAGTTCAACTTCGGGAGGCTGAACCAGGACAGCATCCAACGACTCAACACCTTCGAGACCGGTATTACCGCCGCTCTCGAACTTCCCCGCTTCGTAGATTACCTTGGCGTGTACCGCCGATTGCATGGCTTTAACACGAGCGTTAATGAGGGGGCCAAACCCGTCCGGTTTATCTCGGATGAGTTTTACGGGGCACTGCGCGATCGGGGCATCACTAATGTTAGCCTGTCGGCGCGCTACGTGCGGCTTCTCAACTTCTACGAGACCAACACCCTCTCCGGGACCTTTGGCTACACGTTGGTAAAGGGGCGCGAGCGCTATACGATCAATCACCTCGGCCTGGAGTACTTCCGCGTGGAGGCCGCCCCTGAATTTCAGACCATCTTAGATTTGACGCCCTTTCTTCAACGGAGTTTCGGCGATCAGGTGTTTACGGCATTTTTGCTGCGCAACGTCTCTTACGCGAGGCGCGATCCGACGGGGCTGTGGCCAGGTAACTGGACCTATCTCATCGACTTCGAGCAGAGCGGCGCCGAGCTGCTCGCCATCAACGCGCTGACCAATTCGCTCTTCGGTGCCGAAGGGGCCTACGCACTCGGGCCGGGCCTCGACTACGCGCGCTACGGGCGACTGGCCGTGTCGGTGAGCCAGGACTTGCCGATCGACCGAAAAAACAGTTTTGCGTGGCGACTCGCAAGTGGTGCAGCTCGGACCTACGGCTTCGATCAGGCAAGCAGGGACGTGCCGTACGTACGGCAGTTCTTCGGAGGCGGAGCGAACAGTTTGCGGGGCTGGGCCGCGCGCGCGATTGGTCCGGGGGCCTACCGCGACACGACGCAGTTTAATACGCAGGGCGGGATTCCGTTTCAGCAGGCCGACTTCCGTCTGGAAGCTAATCTCGAACTCCGCGGCCCGCTCTCCCGCGTGGCGGCGACGCAGATCAACTACGCGCTTTTTTTAGACGCTGGCAACATATGGACCTTACGCCAAGACCCCTCTCGACCCTTGTCGCAGTTGAGCGTTCGCGAGCGTCGAGACGAAAATGGACGCGCGCTCACAGAGCCGTTTTGGCGACAGCTGGCCGTTAATACCGGCGTGGGCATCCGGTGGGATATTCAGTTCGTGTTGATCCGTTTTGACGTAGGTCTAAAGCTGCGCAATCCTTACGAGATCGATGGTACGCACTGGCCTAGCGACTTTAGCAATGATTACGATAGTCGCTTTAATATCGGGATTGGGTTGAATTATCCTTTTTGAGGTTTTGCGTTGGACCTTCGGCGCTTTCTTGTTTTGGCAGCTAAGGTGCGCTCATAGGCCCGCAGTTCGCTTTTACGGCCGTAGAGTCCGCAGATGGGGCAGGTGCGAGGATCGTGTCCTCGCGCCGGGCAATACTCGCGGCCGAAGAAAATGATTTGGAGGTGGAGCTTATTCCAGACCGCTGGGGCGAAAAGTGCTTTGAGCGAGCGCTCGGTGTCGACGACGTTTTTGCCGCTCGCCAGACCCCAGCGGTAGGCGAGGCGGTGGATGTGCGTGTCGACCGGGAAGGCCGGTACGCCAAAGGCCTGGCTCACGACGACGCTTGCCGTTTTGTGGCCGACGCCGGGCAAGGTTTCTAGTGCAGCGAGATCGTTCGGCACCTCGCTGCCGTAGTCCTCGACGAGGATTTCGGACAGGCGTTTGATGGCTTTGCTCTTCTGTGGACTCAGCCCGCAGGGTCGGATGATGCGCCTGATCTCCTCGACGGGTTGGCGCGCCATAGCACCGGGCGTGTCGGCGAGGGCGAAAAGTTCGGGAGTAACCTGGTTGACGCGGACGTCGGTGCACTGCGCGCTAAGCAGTACTGCGACGAGGAGCGTATACGGGTCGGTGTGGTCGAGCGGAACCGGGACGACGGGGTACAAGTTTCCGAGGATGCGCTCAATGTGCGTCGCTTTGTCGCGACGGGTCACGGGCGCTGTGTTTCGAGGAAAGACGTAAGGGCTTTCGCCAAAACCTCCTCCGTGGGCTGTGGCGTTCGGTCGAAGCGCCGGCCGGTGAGTTGTTCGTACAGCTGGATATAGCGCTCGCTGACCAGGTCGACGAACGCGTCGGGCATCTCCGGCATCGCTTGACCATCCAGACCCTGGAAGTCGTGCTCCATGAGCCACTCCCGCACGAACTCCTTGCTGAGCTGCAGCTGCTTGTTGCCCGCCGCTTGTCGCTCCGCATAGCCGTCCGCCACGTAGTATCGGCTCGAATCAGGAGTGTGGACCTCGTCGATAAGCGTCACCTCGCCGTTGTGCAGTCCGAATTCGTACTTGGTGTCGACGAGGAGCAGGCCGCGCTCGCGGGCCATGTGCGTACCGCGGGCGAACAGGGCGAGCGCGTAGGTTTCGAGTTGCTGGTAGATTGCCTCACTCACGATACCGCGGCCGAGGATGTCCTCTCGGGAGATGTCCTCGTCGTGACCTTCCTCGGCCTTGGTGGCGGGTGTGACAATGGGCTCAGGGAAGGCGTCCGCTTCGGTGAGGCCTTCCGGCAAAACGACACCGCACAGCCTGCGCCCCCCGGCAGCGTAGGTGCGCCAGGCATGTCCGGCGAGATACCCACGGACCACCATTTCGAGGCGGATCGGCTCGCAGGCTTTGCCATAGGCGGTGCTGGCTGTAGGGACGGCCTCGAGCCAGTTGGGACAGATGTCGCGCGTAGCCTCGAGGAAGTGCGTCGCTACGCCGTTGAGCACGGCCCCCTTGTGGGGGATCTCACGGGGGAGAATGTGGTCGAAGGCCGAGATGCGGTCGGAAGCCACCAGCAATATCTTGTTGCCGAGGGTGTACACGTCGCGGACCTTGCCACGGTAGAAATTGGTTTGGCGGGGGAGGGTGAAGGGGGGTGTCGGCATAGCAGCGGGCAAGGTAGGAACGAGCAGCGCTGAACAGGCGGTGCCGGTCAAAACAAGGCACTTTACCCCGAGGGCAGGGGATGCTTCGGCCACAGCCGGAAAAGCCAGAAAATAGTTTGTTGTTTTTCTGTGGCTTGCTTGCACATATTACTTACGGCATCCTACCTTGGGTTCAGAAATCCTGCATTCAAAAAGTCATCTCCTCCGCCTTACCGCGGATCATACTTTCTCCTATGCGTATTTTCACTTCCTTCCTTGCCCCCCATCCCGCGCCACCGACTATCGAGTCAGATCGGTCTCTGCCAGCAGGCGTCTCACGGTTTCACGCTGCCTTCAATGTTGTCGGGACCTATCCGAACGACCCAAACTACTGGCACACGACCATAACCATTGGCAGGGTCGGTATTTTGTTCGACGAGGAAAACGAGAACTGCTTCTAAACTCCATTTATCATATAGCACTGGTTCGGCACATATGCTGGATCAGTGCTATTCATATCGCGAGCATGAAAAATATCATCATTCTGGCTCTACTAGTTTTTTGTGGAGGTAAAGCCATTAGCCAAGTTCCCTTGGCTGGTAAAGTTGTACTGTCTCACTCCTGCATCCTAGGAGACACGTTAGTGATGTACACTCTTACCACTGCAAAGTTCTTGGAGCTAGGTAATCCACTGACGCTGAGTACGAAAAATAGGGTTCAGGTTTTCGACCTAACAACTAATAATTTGCATCCCGTATCGAGTATTACGTTCGATGATACAATGATATACGAGAACCTCCAGTGCAATAACTCAGATATAGATTTCGCTGGCTTACAGTACAGCCTCGACACGACTAGAGTGGTCTACAAGTCCATCAAGGCAGACTATGCGCTAAATTTTACTGATACCACTTCGGCCTGTATAAAATTAGCTGATTCCGCTCGACACAAGGACTACAAATACCTTTTTCCCGCGGTACAGCGAGTTGGCGATTTAACGTACGTCGCTGTGAACTCAGACTTTAGACATGTTCGGCTAGCATTTACTGGTGCTCACGTTGTAATTCCACAAAACCTGCCGTAATTCCCACTATCGCGCTGTAAGCCTTCATATCGTGGCGACGTAATCGGTCGGATAAAACACGGAATCGCTTCATTCCTCCGATGGCCTGTTCCACCTTCACGCGGACCTTACTTTTTGCTTTATTGCTCGCTTTATCCTCGTCGGAGAGCTCCCCGCCCCGCGGTCGCTTCGCCGGGATCGACACCGCCGCCGCCCCTGGGTACTTACCCTCGAACCCGAGGTAACCGAGGTCCATGTGGACCTCCATGCCGCCGAACCAGCGCCCGGCCTCCGGCGGGAAGGCCGCCTTGAGGAGCGCGAAGTCGTGCACACGTCCCTCGTACGGTACGCTCACGTACTTGATCCGCCGATCAAGCGTCGCGGCGATCGTCAGCTTTGTGGTGTGGGCTTTTTTTTTGCCACTGTACGTCGACTTCTGCGCGTCCCGATCCCCGGGGCGCTGGCGTCGGTGTTCCGTGGCGTCGAGCAGGACCACCGTCGAAGCTTCCGCCTGCCAGTCGGCGAGGAACTCGGCCGGCGATTTGTAGGCGCGCTTCGGGTGGTAGCCACCGGCCACCAGGGCCCGTTGGAACGTCGCCTGGGTATCGGCCTGGAGCGCGACGACGGTCGAGCGCGCGCAGGCGAACGAAAGGGCGAGCAAATCGAGCGTGAGGCCGGACTTCAGGGAGTAAAGCAGGAAGAACAACTGTTCGGCATATGTGGTGAACGTTGGCTTCTGCGAGGAGCCGCCCTGCCGCTCGGCGATCGTCTTACCGAAGCGGTCTTCATAGGCGCGGCCGAAGCGCGCGGTGAGGTCGGCGAACTGTTCACGTGTAACTCCGGTGGCAGCGCGCCACTGGCGATCATCTTTGATATCTTCGTGTCGGATGGGCATAACCGAGGCTTAGGTTATCCACACAACAGTATTGGTAACCAGTAAGTTGCCGCCGACCAACTCTTTTAATTACCTCGAAGGCGACAGTACCTACTCACATCAACATAGGTACATCTACACCATCAAGGCGGGGCAGGTCATATCCAAACACATCTGAAATGTTGGATCGTTCGCAGATCTATGGAAAGCAAAAATTATAGGCGGAAGGTACACGACCGTGAACATGGGCGTCCCCTATTTCTCCGGCGTACTTACGCCGGGCATCAATCAATCTAAGCTAACATATCCATTCTCCAATCTGATATTGTATTCCAAGGACGCAATATACTATCAGAAGACACCTACATCCACAAATCATCAACCCATCCCAGTGGGGAATTCATTTTTTGTATTTGGAGAAGTCGGGAGAAATTGGAAGCAGGTCTTTTCTAATGTCAAATCCGCTAGCACTACGGCTCAATTGGTTCTTAAGTTCGATACTGCGTACAATATAGTCGACTCGACAACGCTTTTCAATACGTATCAAGTACCAAATACAGGCGTACTAGGTCGAACGCTTACGTTTGGCCGGCATTCCGCGCTAGGAAAAAATGGAGACCTTTACACTACACTGTACAATAGAAATGTAAGGGACGAAGTGGATAGTGCTGAGATACTGATCGCAAGATTAGATACTTCACTCTCACTCATCTGGGACACGAGACTTCGTCTACCGATCTTCGAGGCGATGCACGAGATTCAGCCCCTCAGCGGCGATCGAGTCCACATCATTACAAAAGACGAGTATCCGTTCGATTTCGAAGACCCTCGCTACATCCAATACTTCTCTTACATCGTCGATCGCAACGGCCTCGTTACCTCGACGACCCTCACGGAAAGCACTTCAACACTTCCGAAGGCTCAGCTATCGCCAAACCCTGTCACCGACTACGCTCGCGTTTCCGGGCTCGACCCCGTCGTCTTATCGCAGGTGTCCACCGCCGTGCTCATAGACCTCAATGGACGTGAGATACAGCGCCTTGAGTTGGATGGAGAAGGCGGGCTTTCCATTGGACACGTCGCGGCTGGAGCTTACTTCCTGCGTTTGCTCAACGCTGATGAGCGAGACATCGCTGTCGCTCGCTTTATCAAGCACTAACTGATGGGGGCTGCTGTCCGGCACAATCGTTTTGCCGAAAGGCGTCTACTCAAGCAGCGAAGTCCGAAATTACATGTACTTCGTAGAATTCCGATCGACCAAAATTTCCTTCAACTCCTGTAGCAGACGGTACTGCTGCGGCAGGAGTCGCTTGGCGACCTCCTTGACGGCGACAAAACTGCCCTCCTCGGCATGGGGCAGTTCTTCGAGGTGACGCTTGAGGCGGCGGGCGTCCTCGAGCAGCAGGCGCTTCAGCGAAGGAATGTCGTGGTAGTCGGCCTCGATGGCGAGACCGCGCTCGACCCCGCCAGCGTCCTGCGATTGCTCGAGGGCGATGATCTCCTCGCGAAGGCGCTCGATCTGCGCGATGTCGAAGTCGGTATTGCCCTCGGGCAGCTCAAAATCCTCGGCGTTCTCCCCCCGGCGGACGAAGATCTCGAGGCCGCGCTCACGGACGCGGTAGATGACCAAGTGGAGTTTGTCCCGAATATCCATGCAGACGCGTCTTAAAAGCCCTAACTGCTACGCGGCGGGCAAGTTCTCGGTGAGGAGGTAATGATACGTCATGAGTTCGAGTATCTGGCGTTCCGTATCGGTGTTGACATCGACGAACTCAAACGCCCGGGGCACGAGCTGGGCCCGTACGCCCGGTCGCAGCAAGATGCCGAGCGTGTCTTCTCCACGATCAATGTGCACTGTGCGACCGTCGCGTTGGTGCACGAGCTGCGCCGCGATCCCCACCTTGCCAGCCGAGGTGAGCGCCCCCTTCTCGATGACGCCGTAGGGCTGGCCGTCGAGTGTGACGTGCGTCTCGGTGCCGCGCAGGGTAAAGACATACTCGTGCGTAGCGGTCGTGAGGTAGGTGATCTGGTATGCACGTTTGGCCCGCGGGAAGTTCTGTCGTACGAAATACCCGAGGGCCTCGCGATAAACGCTCTGAAGAGTACCCGCCGTGCGGTGTTTGCCCTTGAGCAACTTGGCGTCGACCACCGGCTCGAGGGCGAGTAGGTCGAGTTCGGCGCGTTTGAGTTTGGTGAGGCCGCTGCGACCGTCGCGCAACTCCCCGCGCCAATCCTTCACCATAGCCTGCAGGCCCTTGTCTTTCGGCTCGCCACTGCTGAGCATGGCGTGAACCTTCTGCGTGGTTACGGTCGCGATCCCGGCCACGACCGTGACCACGGCCGCCATCGCGATAAAGCTGCCTTCGAGGATGAAGAGGAGTTGGAGCTGCATTACGCTAAAGCTAACCCGATGCGCACTCGACCGGTTGTCGCTGCGCTACATCAAAAGACCAACGACGACGGGTCATAGACAAAAAGTCGACTGTCGCTTCAGGAGAGCAGACACGTGCGTTTATCCCAGGTAGCTGCGTAGCTCTTCGTGGTGGTAGCTCTTGCGCAAGCGCCGCAGCGCCCGCTCCTTGATCTGGCGTACGCGCTCGCGAGTCAGCCCGAACAGCGTTCCGATCTCCTCCAGCGTCCGTGCCTTTTCGCCGTTGAGTCCGTAGTAGCATGCAATGACATCCACTTCGCGCGGCGCGAGCATCGCCAACCCGTGCTGCACCTGCTCCTTGAGGCTCTCCTTGAGCACATCGCTGTCGGACTCCATGTCCTCCGTGGCGCGCATTACGTCGAGCATCGTGGCGTCGTTGTCGGCGTCGCCGATGGGCGCGTCGATCGAGACGTGTTTGTTCGAGCCGCGCAGCATATTGCGGATCTCCTTGACGGGCAGCTCCATCGCATCGGCGAGTTCCTGGTGGTTCGGCTCGCGCTCGTACATCTGCACGAACCGGATGCGTGCGGTCTGGAGCTTGGAGTAGCTGCCCACTTTGTTGAGGGGCAGGCGCACGATGCGCGAGTGGTCGACGATCGCCTGGAGGATCGACTGGCGGATCCACCACACGGCGTAAGAGATAAACTTGAAGCCCCGCGTCTCGTCGAAGCGCTTGGCGGCTTTGATCAGTCCGCAGTTGCCCTCATTGATGAGGTCTGACAGCGACAGACCCTGGTTTTGGTACTGCTTGGCTACCGAGACCACGAAGCGCAGGTTGGAGCGCGTCATTTTTTCGAGCGCGGCCTGGTCGCCCTCCCTAATTTTACGAGCGAGGTCGGCTTCCTCGTCGGCGGTGATGAGGCCGATGCGGCTGATGTCGCTGAGGTACTTCTCCAGCGCGAGGCTCTCGCGGGAGGTGATTCGGTTCGTTATTTTTAGCTGGCGCATACTCGTAGGCGGGTGGTTGTAGAAGGCTGTGCGTGACGACGCACCAGGGCGCAGGCGATAGGGCGTGGGTAACGCTAGACAGGAGGGTTAGTCGCCTTTCGGCAAAACCTACAAGTGCCGCAGCACCGGACTCTCTCGTCTCGCGACCCGCGCTCGTGGCCCCGGCAATCGTGTACGGTATGTGTGCAAATAGGTTGCCAGCCACCCAACCAAAAACCTCACGTACGCTCCCAGCCCGCCGAGCGGTTGCCGCAGCCTGCCCACAGTCACAAATCAGGCTATCGCCCTGCCGTCCAGCAATCCCAAAAACACGCCGTCACCGGCAACGACACCTGTTTTGGCGAAAGCCGCCCCCCGCCCCCTTGCGCCACCGTGCCGCTGCACCGAAGGTCTACTGCTAAAGACACCACAGGCGATCCCTACCACACCCCCTCCCGAAACTCCGCAAAGTTGACCGCCATCTTCAACAACTGATCATGCGTAAAGTCGCAGCGACACTCGTTGTCGTACTGCGCCATGATGTTGCCGGTGTGCGGTACGTAGAACTGGCCATTAGCATCCTGAGTCGACAGCGTAAACCGACACGGGTCCTCGCTATCCACGTACTGGATCCCCGACATTTCCTCAAACGGATCGGCCGGCGTGTCACAGATCAAATCACCCGTCGTTGCACAGTTGCTGCCGTTGACGAGCTCCTGGCCAAACTCCGACTCGTAGGTGTTGTACAGACTCAGGTAGTGCCCTAGCTCATGCGCCAGGGCATATGAATTGCTGTCCAGGCACGGCGACTGGTTGATGAGTTCCACAAAGGCCCGCCGGTTTTGGCGAATGCCGTTTTGGGTAGCCGAGCCGCACCGACCGGACTGGGCCGAGTCGCGAGCCGTAATAAAGACATCGATGCGGTTGGGATCGGCGTACAGGGAGACCTGCTCGAGACTATCGACGCGCTCGTAGGACGAGTAGCGATAGTTTTCCACCGTGAGGTACTCGCACACCTCGAAGCGCAGGCAGATTGGCGCAAAGGCCCGGTTGGTGACGGCCAGCAGGGCCCGGAAGGCGACAGTGTCGAGTTGCTGTGGACCGTCAAAATCGTTGTTGACGTGCACCCTCAAGCTCACCGTCTGGTCGAGGCAGGGCAGGTCGCTCGGGGCGGTGATGTACCGGTTGGGTACCTGAGCCAGGAGGCTTTCGCCAAAACCTACGAGAGCGAGGAGGGTAACAAGTACGTAACTGCGCATAGACGGGTGGATTTTGGACGCCTCCACGCGTCCGTTTGCCTGCCAAACGTACGAAGCCGCCGCTGTCTGTACGGCGCGCCCGGTGGCTTATTCCAAACAATGTGTATAGCGCGACGAAGCTTCATGCGGTAAATTCCGCCGGGGTGGCCAATTTTGCTGCTATGCGCTCACTCGCGATTCTACTTCTCCTGGCGGTCGCCGCTTGGTCTCCGGTCTTCGGCCAGCTCGCCGCCCCACAGGTCGGTTGCCTGCCACTCGACGTCAAGTTTACCGCTCCCGACAACGGCACCGCCTTCTGGGACTTCGGCGACGGCGTCACGTCCAACCTCCAGAACCCTAGCCACATATACACCGGCGCCGGCACCTTTACGGTCATCGTGCGGCGAGGCGTCGGCGGGGCCGAAATCGCCCGCAGCACGGTGACGGTCTTCCCGCGGCCAACCCTCACGCTCGCCGTGGACAGTGCTCGGGGGTGTATTCCCCACCCGGTACAGTTTGGCGTGACGGGCAACAGTCCCGCCGGCGTCATCGTGCAGGGCTACACCTGGGCCTTCGGAGACGGGAGCGCGGGCGCGGGCCAGAATCCCGCCCATACGTACACCACCGCCGGCACCTTCGATGTCTCTGTGCGGCTTCAAACCAACCTTGCGACCTGCAACGTGACCCAGGTCTTCGAGGACGCCGTGCGGACCAACGCCCAGCCCGTCGTCGACTTTTCGACCGACCCGAGTCCGGCACAGAGCTGCGACGCCCCGCTTACGGTAAGGGTCATCGATCAGAGCACCGGCCAAGCTCCGCTCAGCTATCGGTGGAACTTCGGCAACGGCCGCACGACGGCCTCCAGCACGCCAGCCCCCGTGACCTACTCCGCTGCAGGTGCCTTTCAGATTCGCCTCGACGTCACCGACGGCAATGGCTGCGTAGGCACGGCGACGAGCCAGGTTTCCGTCGGGGGGCCAAGTCCCGACTTCACCCTGCCGGATACGGTGTGCTTCGATCAGGAGTACCTCGTCCGCCCCCTCGGAGCGGCCGACACCTACCGCTACACGTTCGGCCCTGGGATCACGGTCATCGACGATCAAGGACCGACCCAGCGAATCATCTTCACGCGGGCCGGCCCAACCACCGTAGGCCTCGCCGCCACCAACACCGCCGAGAACTGCTCTGCGGACACGACGCGGACGATCTTCGTCCAGCGGGTCACTCTCGATGCGACCGCCGATCCGAACTACATCTGTAGCACGCCGTTCGACATCCGCCTCCGGGTCAATAGCCCCGCCGGCATCGCGAGTTGGATCATAGAGGACACCTTCCCGCGAATATTCTCGAGTCGCGACACCACCATCACCGCCAACTATGACGAGGGTGGCGAGTACGGGTACAACTGGTTCGAGTTTACGGAGGCCGAGCTGACCGTCACGACCCCGCAGGGCTGCGTCGGCGACACGACGCTGCTCGTCACGACCGACGTACCGAACGCGCTGATGGTGCCCGACCGCCACCAGGGCTGTGCGCCACTCACCGTCGTGTTCGCCGACAGCGTGCGCTCTACGCAAGTCGTTACGAGTTACGTGATTGATTGGGGCGACGGCACTTCCGAGACCTTTACCACCCCTGGCCCTTGGCCACACACCTACACTACCCCCGGCGAGTACCGCGCCCGTATCAGCATCACCAATGCAGCCGGATGTACGGACACCAGCTACGCGACCGAAATTCAGGTGGGGACACAGATCCCTGAGCTCGCCTTCACCGTCGACGCGGCGGGTACCTGCCCTGGGGATACGCTCACGTTCGTAAACACGACCTCGGACACGCGCATCGACAACGTGAAGTTTCGTGTCGAGGGCGGCAACGACTTCCACTGCGGCAGCGAGAACACCCTGCGCCATGTACTCACGCGCCCAGTAGACGGCAACGCAATCGACGCCAAGCTGTACGTCGAGTACAATGGCTGCATCGACTCCGTCTCGCAGACGATTGCCTACGAGCCCATTGCCTCTGCAGACCTCGGCTACGCCATCAACTGCGACACCACGTTTGGCGTCACGCTCTTCAACCGCAGCCTCAATAGTCTTAGGGATTCTATCCGCATCGTCGGGCTTACCGACCCCGCCTTTCGGCAAAACCTGCTCGCCACCGGGCTCGACTCACTCGAACTGCTGATGCCCTCGCGCGGGGCCTACCGCGCCATCATGACGAGCGTCGGCAGCTCCGAGCGCTGCGGCCCGTCGCTGGACAGTGTCGACTTTTACATTACGCTCCCGGAGGCTCGGTTCGAGATACCCGCCCTTATCTGTAGCGGTAACCCGCTCGTGCTCGACGCTAGTCAGTGCCAGGACGCCAATCCGAGTTGCAACAAGGGCTACCAGTGGGACCTGAGTTGGGACCGCCCTTACGTAACGAGCGACCCAGTCCTCGATGGAGGTGAGGTCGTGGCCGGAGCCAGGGGGGACCAATTCGTCGAACTCATCATCGAGGACATCAATGGCTGCGTCGACACCGCCCGGCAGGCGGTTCGCATGTTCGCTACGGTACCCGTGATCTCGGCCGACAAAGATCGCTTGTGCTTTCCCGGGACGGTCGCCTTCCAACTGGACATCTCCGACGCCGACACGACCGTCACGGAATTTATGTGGGACTTTGGTGGCCTCGGGACGTCGAGCGAGCGCAATCCGACCTTCACCTTCCCAGATACACCCGGTGGCCCAGACACGATCATCGTGAGCGTGACCACGACGGATGCCCTCAGCTGCGACGGCAATGCTACCTATCTCATTACCCGTTACCGACCGATCAGCCGGGTTGTAACCCAGCCCAATCCGCCCTTCATCTGCGCAGGAGCTTCGGTGCTGTTCCAGGCCACCGACTTCACCCAAGAGGGGTCTACTCTCCGCTACGCTTGGGACTTCGGCAACGGCCAAACCTCACAAGACCGAATAGCGAACATCACCTACCCGACTGCTGGCGTCTTTGCTGCCGTCCTCAACTACACGGAGGTTTCGAGTGGGTGCCGTGGCGACACCACCATCCGTGTCGTCGTCGAAGATCCCCCTGTGCCTCGTTTTACGAGCGACATCGACGGCCAGGCCCTGGTCTGCTACCCGGCCATCGTCACCTTTACCGATCGCAGCAGCTCGCCCTCGGCCACGACGGCCGTCTGGGAGGTCAACGGGGTCGTCGGTAGCGGACCGACGTTTACCACGAGCCTCGGACGGGGCGAACAGCGCGTTACCCTCACGAGCATCACCAATCTAGCGGGCTGCGCCGCCAGCGTAGAGCAGACGTATACACTCGTCGGACCGGCGGGGAACTTCGACGCCGCCCCCGACGTGATCTGCGTCGGGTCGGACGTCACCTTCTCGCTGCGGGACACCATCGACGTCGGTTCGTTTACCTGGGACTTCGGCAATGGCGAGACCCTAACTAACGTCAACCCGGCCTCCACAACGTACACCTTCCTGCCACCGAGTGGCTTCACGGTGGTGAGCCTCAAACTCGAGTCGCAGCAAAATGAATGCACCTTCACGCAGACCGACACCCTACGTTTTACGGAAGTGGTCGCCGACTTCATCACGGCTACCTCGGACAGCATTGCCTGCCAGCCGAGCGTGCGACTCTTCGATCAGTCGCTCGGGGCTACTCGCCTGCTGTACACCTTCCCCGACGGGACGACCTCAACCAATCCGACACCGACCTTCAACTTCGGCGCACCCGGCACCTATGCGGTACAGCCTCTCGGCTTCGACGCTCGACGGGGCCTGCTCCGACGACACCACCAAATCAATCACCGTCTTGCCGCCGCTCGCCCCGATGGCGACCGTCATTCCGGCCTGCCCGGGCGAGGGCGCTACCATCACCCTGTCGGCTGCCCGCGCGGGACTTACCTTCCTTACACAACCGCGCAACTTGATCGCCAGCCAGGTCGGTCCCGTTTTGACGACAGTCCCCATCTCCGGCAACCAGACCCTGTCGATCACCGTGTTCGACAGTGTCGGCTGTGAGGCGACCATCGAGGATCTGCTCGTCCCGATCGCGCCGGTCTACAGCGGGCGCGGCGACACGACGACCATCTTCGCCGGTAGTGAGACCCAACTCACGGTGACCAACCCCGAGGGCTTCACCTTGCGCTGGCAGAACCCGGACCTCGTGGGCTGCCCCGCCTGCCCCGATCCGGTCGTGAGACCCACCACGAGTACGGACTACGTGCTCAACGTGAGTGATGCTGGCAACTGTGCCCCACGGGTGATCGTCTTCCGCGTGCTGGTCGCCGATGAGCCGATCGTCCCGAACCTCTTCTCGCCGAATGGCGACGGCACCAACGATGGCTGGCGACCGCTGTACCCTGAGTCCGTCCCGCCGACGGTCGAGGTCTACCAGGTCTTCAGCCGCTGGGGCAGCCTCGTGTTCGAGAGCACCGACCCTGAGGAGGAGTGGACCGGTGACAACAACGGCGGCGGGGAGGCCCCGAGCGACGTGTACACCTACGTGCTCAAACTCACGTTCCCCGGGGGCATCGAGTTCAACAAATCCGGCGAGGTAACCCTTCTTCGCTAACGTATGACCACCACCGACGCTACTACCAACCAAACCCTGGCTCACTACCTCGACGAGCACCGCGAGCGATTTCTCGAAGAACTCCTCGCCTGGCTGCGGATCCCGAGTGTGAGTGCTGATCCAAAGCACAAGACCGACGTAGCCGCCGCGGCAGACTTCGTAGCCGACAAGCTCCGGGCTGCGGGGGCAGAGCGGGTCGAGGTTCACGCAACCGATGGCCACCCAATCGTCACCGCCGAGGCGATCATCGACGAGAGTTTGCCTACTGTCTTGGTCTACGGCCACTACGACGTGCAGCCGCCGGACCCGCTCGACCTGTGGGACACGGAGCCATTCGTACCCGAGATCCGCAAGACGAAGATTCACCCGACCGGCGCGGTTTACGCCCGCGGGGCCTGCGACGACAAAGGCCAGGCCTACATGCACGTGAAGGCGTTCGAGGCGATGCGCGCCACGGAGGGCTTGCCTTGCAATGTCCGCTTTCTAATCGAGGGCGAGGAAGAGGTGGGCAGCGTCCACTTGGAGACTTTCGTCAAAACCCACCGCGAGTTGCTCGCGTGTGACGTAGTGCTGATCAGCGACACGAGCATGATTGCCAACGACGTGCCGAGCCTCAACGTCGGCCTCCGCGGACTGAGCTACCTGGAGGTCAAAGTGACCGGTCCAAACCGCGACCTGCACTCCGGGGTCTATGGAGGAGCGGTAGCCAACCCCCTCAACGTGCTCTGCAAGATGATCGCGAAGCTCACCGACGAGGGCGGCCGCATCACGATACCAGGTTTCTACGACGAGGTTCAGGAACTTACCGAAGAGCAGCGTACCAAACTCAACGAAGCCCCCTTCGATCCCAAAGCCTACAAAGAAAGCTTGGACATCGATGCCATCAGCGGCGGGGAGACCGGCTACACGCCAGCCGAGCGCACCAGTATTCGTCCGACGCTAGACGTCAACGGGATTTGGGGAGGTTACACCGGCGAAGGAGCCAAGACCGTGCTCCCGAGCTACGCGATGGCCAAGATCTCCATGCGGCTCGTACCCGACCAGACCCCCGAGGAGATCACACAGCTTTTTACCGACTACTTCACTGAGATTGCCCCGCCCGGTGTCCGCGTCGAGGTGATGCCGCACCACGGCGGCTACCCAGCCGTGCTGTCTACAGAGAGTGTGGAGTACCAGGCTGCGGCGGCCGCGATGCAGGACACCTTCGGGAAGGCACCGATCCCGACACGCGGAGGTGGCTCTATTCCGATCGTGGCGCTGTTCGAGCGCAAGCTCGGCGTGAAGTGTGTGATGATGGGCTTCGGTCTCGACAGTGATGCCTTGCACTCCCCGAACGAGCATTTTGGCCTGTTCAACTTCTACAAGGGCATTGAGACGATCCCGCGCTTTTTCGCCCACTACGCTCAAATGAAGGCAGAGGTATAGGCGCTGCACCACACTGCTAGGTATCCTTGGTTTGATGAGGGTACGAGGCTCTAAACCTCAGGCGTACGTCCAAGCTATACACGTCTATCGCTAATCACATGTACCTAAGCTATGACGGCTACCGCTACCGGCTCTCGCCCAAAACCTTTAGCAGGCGGTCCGGGTAGTCGGTGATCATCCCGTCCACCCCCCAGGAAATCAGCGTGCGCATCCGGGTGGCGTCGTTGACCGTCCAGGGGACCACCTCGATGCCCGCCGCTCGATATTGGCCTACCGCACGCTTGGTCAAACCGAGGTGGTACGGAGAGTACACCCCTACCCCACTCCCGAAACGCGCGCGTAGTGCAGCCAGCCCGATCGGCACTGTGGAGAGGGCGGCAAGGCGCACGTTGCTCCCGTGGTCGGCGAGGTAGCGGATCGGGCGCTCGTCGAAGCTTTGTATCGTAACCCTATCACCGATCCCAGAGCGCCGCACTTCATCGATCAACAGCGAAGCAAACGTCGCGACTGATGGGGTCAACCGTTCATCGGCGTCCGGGGAAGACTTGATTTCGATAAGGTAGCTGGGCAAGTGCACGCCGGGAGCGTGAGCCTCGCAGACGGCGATCACCTCGGCCAAGGTGGGCTTAGGTGCGGGCAGCGCTTGTTGGTAGGCGTACGCGTAGTCACCTCGTGCCCCGCAGGTCACTTGCTGTATTTGAGCGGCCGTCAAACTGTACAAAGGGACCGACAACGCATAGCCTGCTGCTCGCGCATCGCAGCGATCGGGTCTGAAATAGTGGTCGTGTGAGACGATGAGTACGGAATCCTTGCTGACGACGACATCGAGTTCGATCGTCTGCGCACCGAGTTCGAGCGCCTTCACCGCCCCAGCAATTGAGTTCTCCGGGAGGTGTCCACGGGCACCCCGGTGGCCCACGACTTCGATCTCGAGAGCACTAGAAGGCTGCTGTCCGTCCAGCCCATACCCTTCACTCAGCCAGTCAACCGTCGCCCATCCAGCACACAGGGCAAACGTGGCCAGCACCGCTACTCGAAGAGGGTGACGTAGCGGTTTACTTTTCATGAAAGGCGCAAGTATACGCGTCGGCCAAGCTCCTCAGCCAAGCTGTCCTAGACGGGCAGCCCCCTGGTAGGTCTAGGTTTTGGCGAAGGCCGCACAAAATACTTCAGCCGGTATGGACGTACTTTGTGCTATGATTCGGCAACTCCTTACCCTCGTCTGCTTAGTTGGCGCCGCAATGTCCATTGGACAGACGCTCACCACCAACGAGCTAGGGCAACGCGTCATCGTCTACCCGGACGGGACCACGCGACTCTTCGACGAGGCCTCGGCCGAGGGGCAGACCCAACCGAGAGTGATCGGCACCGCAACGCCGCAGCAGGAGCAGGACGCCCGCAAGGCAATTGAGGAGCAGCTAGATGTCCTCAAAGACGAGTTCAAGTCCCTTACGTCGATTGCGAAGAAAGCCCGTGGCCAGGAGGCGAAGTTGAGCAATCGCATCCGCAAGCTCCGCGACTCTAAAAAGAGCAGCGACCGCAGTCAGATCGAGATCGTCAACCAGAAGCTGATCACCGCCCGCGACGAGTACCAGACCGCCGAGGCCGCACGCACCAACAACCGCCGACTCAACGACGCCTTGGCGCAAACCCTCGGCATGACGATCGGTCGGCGACAAGCCTATTTGAGCGCCCTAAACCTGGGTTATCTCGTCGGAACACCGGAAGGTCTAAGCGCAGAAGGCAACGACATAGGCCAGACCGCCCTAGCTACTTCTCTCCCGACAGCTACGGCCAGCCCGGAACCGAGCGGGGGCGGACGCCGCAACCGCAACCCCACCAACAGCTTCGTCGCCTACGACCCCGCTAATGACACGCGCTTCAATCCGCCAACCGCCGAGTGCCGCCTGGAGTCCGAGGGGATCGACGAGTTTACGAACAGCAAGCGCGTCGCCCTCAAGCCCGAGGTTTTCTTTACCTACACGAGTCCGGAGCTCAAGCCCTTTCTCGGGGACGCGTCCTTGCTCACCTGCAATGCGCGGCTGGTCAAGAGTGGGAAATCCTTGATCCTCGAGACAGAATTCGTGATCCGCTCACAATTTGCCGCCAAGGAGTTTGGGGTTTTGCCGAAAGGCAGCCAGATGACCTTCCGGACCGTAGAGGCACAAAAGGTCGTGATGCGCAACCAGAGCGCCTCGCAGGCAAGTTACGATCCCGTCACCAAGGTATCCACCTACCGCGGGCGCTACGTAGTGAGCCGGGGGGCCCGCAAGACGCTAGAGCGCGCGATGCTCGACGAGGTGCGCGTGATGTGGGGCACGGGCTTCGACGACTACCAGATCTACGACCTCACTTTCCTCAAACGTCAGCTCGCCTGCCTGTGACCCCTACTGCCCTACCGCGCGACAACCATAAGCTCGGCCTCCAGCTGCCCACCGACCCGAGGTGGGTCAACCTCGTCGAGATGGACCTCGCCGAGATCCTCACCGATCACGCCTACTGCGAGCAGAAGGCGGCGCTGAGTTGCATCTCCATTATTCAGGCCTACCCCGACAAGCACGATGTGGTCCGCGAGATCGCACCCGTCGTCACCGAGGAGTGGGGACACTTCCGCCAGGTGCTCGCCGAACTCGACAAGCGGGGCCTCGAACTCGGTCGGCAGCGCAAGGATCTGTACGTCAACGGCCTGATGAGCTTCAACCGGGGCGGCGGCTCGCGGGAGGACCGGCTCGTCGAGCGACTATTGACGATGGCCCTCATCGAAGCGCGAAGTTGCGAGCGCTTTCGGCTCCTGAGCCTCGAGATCGCCGAGGAGGAGATGCGGGGGTTCTACCACAAGTTTATGGTGAGCGAGGCTGGCCATTACCGCATGTTCTTGTCGCTCGCCAAGCGGCACGGCGAGCCGGAGGTCGTGCAGACTCGCTGGCACGAGTACCTCGACTTCGAACGAGAACTGCTGGCCGGTATCGAGGTGAGGGGAGATAGAATCCACTAGTCGCGCGTTGCCGACGACGAGCTAAGCAGAAGCGCTGCGACAAGACCCATGAGCGCCTCTTTCTCGATAGCGTGCCCACCGACGAAGGTCGAGTGCTCGAAGCTTACCGGCACCTCCTCGAAGCGCTGCGAAGCTCGTTCCCAGGAGACCAGCTCGTCCTTCTCACCCCAGTAGGCTCGCCGGTCTACCTGCGTAAAGTAGTCCAGCGGCTGGTAGTCGATGTCCTCCGGGGGCGTGCCCGACCAGAGTACGATGCTATCGATCGGTGGTCGGCGTGCGTGCAGCCACCGCATTACTGTAGCCGCGCCCTGACTAAAGCCGAAGGCACAAACGCGTACGCTCGGATGGAAGGCTTTCGCCAAAACGTACACCCGGTCGAGCCAGGTGCAGAAGTCGTCGATCTCGTAATCGCGCTCCAGACTCGTCATCCAAGATGCGACAGGTTTGCCGCTAAACCCACCCCAGTAAAACCGACTCAAACCCTCAGGACAGTATACCAGGACCTCCGGCGGTAGCTCCGCGAACTGTTTGGCGAATCCCTCGATGTCCATCCCGTACCCGTGACAGGCGATGATGACCAGCTTAGTGGCCGTGGTGTGATGGCCGATCTGTACGATGCGAGAGGTACGAGGCGTCGCGAGCCGGTGAACGTGCAAATCCAAGCTCCGAAGTTAGCTGCTCGTTACCTACGCGGGCAAGCGTAAGCTCATCGGGTATCTACCGCCGATTGCCACTTCCCTTCGGTTTCTTCACCCGGCCGAAGAGGTCACGCGATTCGGTACCGCCGAGAATGGGTTGCGGTCGCGGGGGTTCGACAGAGATGACGCGGTCGAAGTACTCCTCGCGGTAGCGCCACAGTCCAGCCGGCGCGTCTAAAATAAAACCATCGTAGCTCCCGTCGGGTACATTACCCGGCGCCAGTCCGGGCTTGGGTGCCGGCCCGACGACGAGGCGATCGTGGACGATGCCCCCGAGTTCGAGATCGTAGCGCAGCGACACTCGGGCGTCCGTACGGTACTCGAGGATAATTCTCGAGCGGACGATATCCGCCTGGCGTTCCGATCCGACGAAGACCTCAGACCCAAAGCGCGGCGTGCCGCTCCGGTCGAAGCTCAGCACATCCGCCACCTTGCGACGGTGGTAGTACCCATCGGCGTCGTAGCCGAACAGCACCCAGGCCGGCCGACCATCGGCAAGTCGGAAAGGCTCGACACCGTAGTAAACAGCGCCGTACCACTGGTCGGGCGTGAGTTCGAAATCGTCTTCTGCCCCTTCGACCTGTGCGGCGTCAAACAGCGGGATAGCCACTTCGGCAGCAGCTGCCGGGACGTAAAGCCCGCCGTAGCGATAGGTCGAATCGTTGACGAAGTGTTGCCAGGTGAAGATGCGCCACGTGCCATCGGGGTCGGCGAGTTGACTCAGACCTTCGAGTGCGGCAAAAGGGTAGGCGCGGGCCTCGGGAAGGGCCATTGCTCGGGCCAGTCCAGCTGTGATGGTGTCGAAGGCGGCCGTGCGTCGGTCAGGTAACATGCTCCGCAACAGCAGCGTAGCCGCAGACTGTAGCTTGGCCTCGTACTCGCTAGGGGTTTTGGCGAAAGCCGCCATCTGCGCGAGGTGCGCCTCATCGCTGTAGGTACTGTCCTCCGTAAAGGCGAAGGTGGGCGACTGTGCGGGGAGCCTTTCGGCAAAACACAGGAGGCCAGCGAGAAAGGGTAGGTACGTGAAGGTTTTCGACACGTCGTCCCTAACGGAGGCACGAAATACGAGGTTGCTCACGAAAGCCGAGACCCAGGGTTAAGGTGCTGTCAATGTCGGTTACATTTGCCCGTATCGCCCCAAAAGGCCCACCACATGAATCTACACGAGTATCAAGGCAAGGAAGTACTGAAGCGTTTCGGCGTTGCTGTCCAGGAAGGCACCACCGCGGAAACCGTCGAGGATGCCGTCGCGGCTTACAAAGCCGTCGTCGAGCGCACCGGTAACAAGTTCGCGGTTATTAAGGCCCAAATCCACGCCGGCGGTCGCGGCAAGGGCGGCGGCGTAAAAGTCGTGAAAAACGAAGCCGATGCCCGCGCGACGGCCGAGGCGATCCTAGGCATGATGCTCAAGACCCCGCAGACCCCCGGCGGCATGGAGGGCGAGGGCAAGAAAGTGAGCATGGTGCTCGTCGCCGAAGATGCCTACAAGCCGGACTTCGACAGCTGTAAGGAGTACTACATGTCGGTGCTCACCGACCGCGCCTCGAAGTCGAACGTGATCGTCTACTCGACCGAGGGCGGCATGGATATCGAAAAGGTAGCCGAGGAGACGCCGCACCTCGTCCACCGCGAGTTTATCGATCCGGCGCTCGGGCTTCAAGGGTTCCAGGCCCGCAAGGTGGCCTTCGACTTAGGGCTTAGCGGCCAGGCGTTTAAGAACTGTACGAAATTCGTCGCAAACCTTTATAAAGCCTACGTACAGAGCGACGCTACCCTCTTCGAGATCAATCCGCTGCTCCACGACGGCAACGACAACTTCGTGGCGGTGGACTGCAAGATGTCGCTCGACGAGAACGCCCTTTACCGTCACAAGGACCTGGAGGCGATGCGCGACACCCGCGAGGAAGATGCCACCGAGGTCGAGGCCAAGGCCGTCGGACTCAACTACGTCCAGCTCGATGGCAACGTCGGCTGCATGGTCAATGGGGCCGGTCTCGCGATGGCGACGATGGACATCATTAAGCTCTCCGGCGGTGAGCCCGCTAACTTCCTCGACGTTGGAGGTACGGCTGATGCGGCCCGCGTGGAGCAGGCGTTCCGGATCATCCTTCGCGACGAAAAGGTGAAGGCTATACTCATCAACATCTTCGGCGGTATCGTCCGCTGCGATCGCGTGGCCCAGGGCGTCATCGACGCGTACAAGAACATGGGCACCATCAACGTCCCGATCATCGTACGCCTCCAGGGTACCAATGCCGAGATTGCCAAGGAGATGATCGACAAGTCGGGTCTCAACGTCAGGTCGGCCGTGCAGCTAAAGGATGCTGCGGCAGCAGTGGAGGCGGTGTTGTAGCAGGCGTTCGACCGCTCCAGGGCGGCACCAGCCCGTATGGTAAAAGGCCGCTCGACCCGTCAAGGTCGAGCGGCCTTCCGCATTTAGCCTTTGCCCCGGTACGCCAAGCTCTGGCTATTCAGCTCGGCGCACAGCGCAGGGTCGGCAATGATGGCTTCTCCGATCTTCACCGCTTGCTCCAACTGTTTTGGCGAAAGCCTGTCCACGGCCGCGCCTCTGCCTTTCGGCAAAACCGTATTCCACTTTGCCTCGAAGACCGTGTCGTAGACGATGCGCAGGAAACAGTGGTTGAGGTGGACGGGGTAGCCTCCGGCGCTGGCGGCCTCGGGAAAGGCGACGTTAGCGAGGTGGCGTAGGTGGGCGCGTGAGGCGGCCAATTTTTCGGATGTCGGCATACGGGAGGATACGACGAAGGTGGCGTTCGGGTCGCTCCAGCGAGTGCCACCCCACGACGGGCTCTATGGCGGCCCACTGCCTGGAGGCAGCCGAACGGGCCGCGGGGTGGCGTTCGGGTCGCTCCAGCGAGTGCCACCCTATTAGCATTTTCGAGAGGGCCCACTGCCTGGAGGCACCTGAACGGGCCGCAAAAAAAAGGCACCCCGGATCGCTCCGAGGTGCCTGAGACTGGTTTAGGGTATGAGACTGGATATCAGATCCTTGATCTCAGGGGAAATACCCGACTGGTAGTTTTCCCTTGCGGAATCGAGGATTACTTGCGGCCAGCGGTCGCTGCCTCGAGGCGAGCGTCCATAGCGGCGAGGCGAGCCTCCAGGTCACGTAGCTGTTTAGTGCTCACTGCTCCGACGGCGTCGGCGGTCTTGCCGCTGCGAAGGGCGGCATTCTCGGCTTCGAGGGCGAGGATACGGGTGTGGAGTTCTTGCATGGCCTCGACGAGGACCGGCGTCACGGCCGTGTAGTCCACTGTGAGGTAGCCGTCACCGCGCTCGAAGACGGCCTGTGGCAGCACCTCGCGGATCTCCTGGGCGATGAACCCGATGTGGGTCGCCTTATCGAAACCCTCCTTTGGGTACTCGTCGGAACGGAACTCGTAGCTCACGCCACGAAGGGCGTTGATGGCCTTGAGGGCGCCGCTAAGCTCTACGATGTCCTTCTTGAAACGCTTGTCAGACGTCTGTGCCGTGTGAGAGGCCACAATGTTACCGACGACATGTAGGGAGGCAAGCGGCGTGGCCGTACCGATACCTACGCGACCGAGGTCTGTGCCGTTATTGGCGGCGAGGAAGTGTAGCCAGGGTGCGTTGGTGCCTTCCTGGAAGGAGACGTCGCCCGCCTCTGCCGTGTTGAAGGTAAAGCCTGCACTAACCGTGAGCGCCGTATTGGTGATCTGGTTGGTAGTCCCACCCCACATGAACGCCTGTCCGACATCGAGCTTAGCGTTGCCGCCGACGATCTGGAGCTTCTCGTCCGGATTAGTGGTTCCGATACCGAATTGGCCCTCGAAGTCAACGACGACCGACTTCGCAGTGCTGTTATCGAGTGCGCGAAAAGCGTAGATGTAGTCGCCTGCATCAAAGCCTGCCGTACCGGCATCTTCGTAGCGCCACTCCCCGGACTCCTGCTGGAGATCGGCGTAGTCAATGTAGCGAACAACGCCCGCGTCATCGGTGATCAGCACCCGACGGAAGTCATCGGTCGTAGCTGGTGTGGCGACACCGAGGTTGGTGGTAAGGTCGGTCACCGCGGTGAGCGAGCCCAGCTGGACCCCGTCTGCTAGGTTGGTCTGAAGGTGGCGTCCGGCAATCGCGACGACGCCGATCCCGAGACCGTTGTCGTTGATCGTAACGGTCGGCGAGAGTGGAGCCGCTCCCGTCCCAGACTGGAACGTGATGGTACCGGTGGCCGTCGTCGCGCTTGTCGCGGCGCTCAAGGTGTGAGCACCAGTAATCGTATTCGCGCTGGACGCAGCCGATAGGGTGTGAGCACCCGTGATTGCCTGAGCGTAGGCTCCAGTTGCCGTGAGCGTGAGGTTGGTGCCATCGCCTGCTAGGCTACCGATACTTGCGAACCTGTAGCTCTCGTCGTTGTCGACCGTCACGTTACCGTCCACGACGAGGATGTTACCGCCGTCGATGTGCAGTTTTTGCGTGGGGGCCTGAGTGCCGATACCAAATCGACCAGCATTGGTAGCGACGATGCGGTTTCCGTCGCCGTTGGCACGGTTGGCGTAGATGAGGTCCGGGTTCGTGCCCGAAACAGCTGCGCGGAAGCGCCACTCACCGTTGCTCTGAAGGAGACTATCCACCCTCACGTACTCTACTAAGTTGGCGCCGTCGCGCTGCATGAGGATGCGGTCGTTGTTCGCGATCGGATTAGCGCGGTTGTCGACGTCGGCGAGGTAGACGCGCCCGGTGACCCTGAGCGAGGAGTCGAGCGTGGTGGCCTCTTTGACGATCAGTGTACCGCCGACGTGGCCGTTTTTCTTGATGTTGACCGAGTCCTCGGTAATGCCGATCGTCCCAGCATACGTGCTGACACGGGGCAGCAATTCGGTTTCGGCGGTGTTTTCGACCCACATGCCAGTGCCCTCGAGGAGGTCGCCGATCTCGGCGTACTCGACTACGTTGGAGCCATTGCGGATGAGCACCTGGGTGGTGCCTGGGATTTTGGCCGGGGCGGTCGCCTGAAGGCGCGTCAAGTTGACGAGCGATAGGTTGCCGGTCGTTCCGGTCGCGAGGGCGGTGTTGCCGTTTACCGTCAAGTCGTTGGTAAAGGTACCGTTGCCCGTTACCCCGAGCGTACCGGAAATCGTACCGTTGCCCGTCACGGCCAGGTTGGCACTCCGCGTAGCGTTACCGATGCTAACGGCGCCATTTTCGATGTTCAGTTCGTGTTGGATGGTCGTACGGCGAGGCAGAAGGCGGCTGTTGGTGGCATCCCAGATCCACTCCCCATTGTCGTCGAGGAGTTTGGCGATCGTCTCGTAGCGGAAGATACCCGTAGCCGGATCGTAGACCGGGACACTTGTGTAGGCAGCCTCGCCATTGAGGCGCTTGATTCGCTCGACGATGAGCGTATTTTCCGTGAGCGTCGCGGTCGTATCGTTACCCACTACGTGGAGCGCCCCCGCTGGGGCGGTCGTCCCGATACCCGTAAACTGGGCTTGAGCCGTACCGGCCCCCGTGGCAAGTGCCAGTCCGAGGACCCAATAGCGGGGCTTGGTGAAGGAAATGTTGAGGAGTTTCATGTCGTTAAGCAGTTTCTGAAGAAGGTTTTTGAGAAAATGGTCTCGCGCCACCTTCGCAGTAGCTTGAGCCGTGAACACATGACGACTTTTGCTAATTCTGTGCCAAACATTCCCCCTTTGCGTAATACGTCCCACTCGCAATGAGCGCCGCGCCCCTTTCCCTTCACGAAGTTCTTACGCGGGCCAAGCGTGCCCTGGCGCTCAACTTCCCCGTCGCACTGTGGATCCGCGCCGAGATCACCTCCCTCACCGAGCGCCGCGGACACCGCTACCTACAGTTCACCGAAAAAGGCGACGGACAACAGGTTTTGGCGAAAGCCGACGGCCAACTTTGGGCCAACGACTACAGTAAAGTCTTGCGCAGCCGAGGCAAGGCAGCGAGCGAGGTACTCGACGTGGGACGCGAGGTCTGCTTCCAGGCTGAACTCGAACTCCATGAGGTCTACGGCCTCAAACTTCGGATCGTCGACTGGGACCCGGCCTTCACGCTCGGGCAGTTGGAGATGGAGCGCCGCGCGATTCTCGAACGGCTATCGACAGAAGGTTTACTCGGTCTAAATGCTAAGCTTCCGCCAAAACTCGTGTACCAGCGCTTGGCAGTCGTAACCAGCCAGACGGCCGCGGGGTACGCCGACTTTCGCGAACAGCTCGCCCACAACCCGCACGGCTTTGCCTTTCACGTCGAGCACTTCGATGTCGCCGTGCAGGGCCTGAATACCGAGCCGAGTGTCACCGCGGCGCTCGCAGCTATAAACGCCCGCGCCGGTGACTTCGACGCGGTGTGTATTCTGCGTGGCGGGGGCAGTCGACTAGACCTGGCCAGTTTTGACAAGTACGAAATAGGGGCGGCTATTGCGCTGTCCAAGGTCCACGTCCTGGTAGGCATAGGGCACGAGATTGACCAGACGATCCCGGACTACGTGGCGCACTCCTCGCTCAAGACACCGACGGCGCTCGCCGAACACCTCATCCACCACAATGCGCTCTTCGAGGCGCGGCAGCTCCAGCTGGCCCGACAGATCGGACGCAACGCACAGGCGATCGCACAGGCGGCCACTGCTCAGCTCGATCGAGAGACTGCAGGCATCAGCGGCAGCGCCATCCGGCAGGTGACACAGACGACGGCGCAGTTGACGGCCCTCCAAACGGCCCTACGGTCGGCAACGCAGCGGGCTTTCGCCAAAACAACGTACGTCCTCGATGCTGCAGCGGCACAAGTGTCTGCCCTCGACCCCAATGCAGTCCTCGAGCGCGGCTACACCATTACGCGTCGCGCGAACCAGACCCTCACCGCCGCCTCCGAGTTGGCGCCCGGCCAAACCCTCACGACCATTTTCGCCGGCGGCAAAACCGTCGAGTCCATCACACAATGAAAGACCTCATCGCTCCCGACCAACGCGCCCCAACATCTTACGCGGCAGCCGAGGAAGAAATACAGCAAATCCTGGCACTTCTTCAGCAACCGGACAGCCCGCTCGATGCGTTGACCGAGAGAGTCACGCGGGCCAAATTTCTCCTAGACTGGTCGCGGGAGCGCCTGCGCGCGACGGCCGCCGAGATCGACCAGTTGCTCACGCAGGAATAGTTCGACGTCCGTATCAGCTACTGCACCACGAAGCGCCGACTGCTCACCCCTTCCTCACCGCTGATACGCGCGATGTAGGTACCGGGCGGTAGCAGACCCGCACCGGTGACCGGGACGCGGTTCTCGCCAACGCCGAGGGACAGTCGCACCGTCGACAGCTGGCGACCGGTCACGTCGACGACGGACATGTCGAAGTCACCAGCGGTGCTCGTCGAGAAGGCAGCTACCAGGCCCGCGCCACTCGCGACCGGGTTGGGGTACACTACAAAGGCTCGGACCGCTTCGGCAGCACGAGTTCCTGATACGGTGCCCGTACGAAAATTGAACTCCTGCGAGGGCAGCCCGACCGTGAGTTGGTTAAAGCCTCGCAAGCGCACGAAATGGCGTTTGTTGGCCTGGAGATTTTTGAGGGTGTAGGAGGCTTGAGCAGCTGGAACAATCGTCTGCAAAAGTGCCGTCCGGTCGGTTAGCGATCTGTCGGTACTCACCTCGAGGTAGTAATAAAGCGCACCGGGCACGGGCGTCCAAGTGATCGTAACCTCATCACTGAACGCTGTCGTTTGACCATTCACCGGCGAGACGATCTCTGGGCGAATGCGGACGCTGTCGAGATTGATGGGTGCGGCGTCGGCGGCGAGGAAGAAGCGCCGCGTGCTAAGAGCGTCCGCGCTCATCGTCGCAAACTGTTGTGGGCTGAACTCGTAGGTGTTGCACTGCGTGAAGTAGCCCATGTAATTGTCCTCCGCCGGGGCCAGCGCATCGCCGTTGCGATCTTTGACGCGCCCGTCGTAACGGCAACTCGGATAGCCGAGGCCTAGGTTGTAGTCAGCTGGCGTATCACAGAAAAGGTCCCCGGAAGTAGCACAGTTGGCACCGTCTCCGCGGGTGACGAGTTCGACGGCGATGTCCTGATTTCGTATCCTATTCGGGGCTTGCGTTTCGGTGACAGGACTGTTGTAGGTGGTGTCTGAACAGATGGCCCCGTCCCAGGATACGAAGTCCCATCCCCGGAAAGTGTGCGGAAGACTGAAGTAGTGACCGAGTTCGTGGTTTGCCGTGAAGGCGTTGGTGTTGACCTGGGTCGTGCGTAGCACGAGGATGTCTTGCTGTGAGTTGTAATACCCGAGCGTGATGCCCTCGCCGGGGTTGCTCGTAGAGGCATTTGCCGTAGTGTAGATCGTGATCGCGTTGCTGGATCGATTGCGCGTGAGGAAGTTAGGGTTTTGGAACAGCTCGCTGTTGAATACGTCGTTAAAGAAGTAGTCGAAGGGCGTGCCCTGCACATCTTCTAGGAAAAACCTCCAGTTGTATACTGCAAAGTCGCGGTTCATGGACTCGAGCAAACCGAGCAGGTCGAACACCTGAGCTTCTCCGACGCCGTCGGCGTTACCGATAACCTTAAACCGGACCGGAAAATACCGGATCGCGCCCTTCTCGCCGGTCGGATGCGTTTTGGCGAAAGCCGCCGCCGCCAGGATGTTGGCCTTCGTTACTTCGATATCGACGTCGTGCGTACCGCACACGCTGTGGGGCTCAGTCTGTGCGAGAATCGCCGTACTGAAGGCCAGGCAGGCCGTCGTAGCGAGAGGTAGCCAAAATTTCGTCATTAGGATGGGCGTAAGGAGTGTCAAAAGTATCGCGAAGTGACTCGGGGAAGTGTCGGGTTTCGGTACGGAAACCATGCCCGAACGTCACACTGGCGACGGGGGACTACATTCGCGGCTATACAAAAACAGCTAAGACCCAAGACATGGCCAAAGTAACTGTCGTCGGTGCCGGTAACGTGGGCGCTACCTGCGCAAACGTCCTCGCCCACAAAGACATCGTCAACGAAATCGTCATCCTCGACATCAAGGGGGAATTTGCGCAGGGCAAAGCCCTCGACACCTGGCAGCAAGCTCCCATCGGAGGCTACTCTACCCGCCTCAGGGGCACGGCCGACTACGCCGATACCGCCGGGTCGGACATCGTCGTCATCACCGCCGGACTGCCGCGCAAGCCCGGCATGAGCCGCGACGACCTCATCTCGACCAACGCGAAGATCGTGAGCATGGTCACCGAGTCCATCCTCAAGCACACCCCCAATCCGATCATTATCGTCGTGTCGAACCCCCTCGACGTGATGACCTACGCCGCCTTTAAGCAGAGCGGACTGGACAGCAGTCGGGTGTTCGGCATGGCGGGCATCCTCGACACGGCCCGCTATCGCGCCTTCCTCGCGGAGGCCCTAGACTGCAGTCCGAAGGACATCCAGGCTGTGCTCATGGGAGGCCACGGCGATACGATGGTACCCCTACCCCGCTACACCACCGTCGCGGGCATTCCCGTTACGGAATTGATCGACGCCGATGCGCTCGACGCCATCGTCACCCGTACTAAAAAAGGCGGCGGCGAACTCGTCAACTTGATGGGCACCTCCGCGTGGTATGCCCCCGGAGCTGCGGCCGCTCAAATGGTCGAGGCGATCCTGAAGGACGAAAATCGCATCTTCCCCTGCTGCGCCTACCTCACCGGCGAGTATGGCCTCGAGGACATCTACCTCGGCGTTCCCGTCAAGCTCAACGCCAAAGGCATCTCAGAAATCATCGAGCTCAAGCTCGACGACGCTGAGCAGACGCTGCTGAAGGACTCTGCCGAGAGTGTCCGAGAGGTGATCGAGGTGTACAAAGCGATGAAATAGGACGCGTCACTCTTGTCATCTAAAGACGGGCTACACGTCTCGTAAACACTACTGAAACCCAAAGGGTCGTCGGCGCAATCGCAACCGGCGGCCCCTTGCGTGGTTAGGGTAGCAGCAGACCTTATGGCCAAAACTACTTCCTCCGACGGCAGCGCCAACCTCAGTTTACTCAACATGCGTACGCAATGGGGGGACAGTGTCGCGGACCTCTCGCACGCGCAGCCCGTATTATTGGTCTTCCTCCGTCACTTCGGGTGTACGTTTTGCCGGGAGGCGATGGCTGACTTAGCCGCTCGACGT
This sequence comes from Lewinellaceae bacterium, assembly GCA_963837005.1. Lineage (GTDB taxonomy): Bacteria > Bacteroidota > Bacteroidia > Chitinophagales > Saprospiraceae > CALDTK01. Next base: position 222,866 of record CAWIMC010000004.1, on the reverse strand, counting down.
CAAGAGTTCGAAAGCTGCGGCATTCGCTTGGTGTTGGTCCACATGACTGAGCCAGAGGTGGCCGAGCGGTGGTTCGAGCGGTACCGATTGGCGGGCGTTGACCACGTCGCCGATCAAGCCTGCGAGTATTATGGCGTGTTCGAACTGACGAAGGGCAACTTCCACCAACTCTTCGGCCTACACGCCTGGATAAGGGGTTTTGACGCGGGCGTCGTCCAGGGGCACTGGGTGGGAACGCAGCAGCTCGGCGACGGCTTTCAGATGCCAGGTGCCTTCTCGATCCACAAGGGTGTGGTCGCAGAGCGGTTCGTGCACAAGGTGGTGAGCGACCGGCCAGACTACTGGAGCCTGCTCGAATGCTGCGCGGTAAGGCCTCCAGCGTAGCCCTAGATTCACAAACCTATAGAGAGGCGCTAGGCGTCCTCACGGTCGAGCTCGGCGAAGCGATCGACGAGGTCGATGTCTTTGGCCTGACCCATATCGAAGAGGCGCTCCCCTTCGACGGAGCGCTTGGCCCCGGGCACGAGCCGCAGGCGCTTAGCGTCTATTTTGTCACCGGTCACAGAGCAGATCCCGTAAATGCCTTGACGGATACGCACCTTAGCGGCCTCCAGGTCCTCGATGGTCGAAAGCTGGCGGCGGGCCATCTCGTTCATGCGCTGGATGTCCATGTGGGCGGCCGAGCCGTCGATGTAGTCGGCGGAGTGGTCGCCATCGCTGCCTTGACCGAGTTCATCAATCTGCTCTTGGAGGTACTCGAAGTCCTCCTTAGCGCGCGCGAGCTTCTTCTCGACGTTGACGCGAAAGGTCTCTAATTCCTCCTGCGTGTACCGATCCTGTGTCATGAACAATGGCCTTATCCGGCACTCGATGTGCCGCTACTCTCTGATCCCGAACTAGCTTAGTGGATCAGCGGCCGAATAAACGTAATAATATCGAACCTTTGCGTCAATTTTGAGTCTCATTATGAATTACCCCCACCCTTGACCCTCGCCCCCTTCTCCGTCCTACTCGTCGCGGCCACCGACGCCGAACTCGCCCCACTTCGCGCGGCTCTCGCCCAACAGCCCCCCGGATACGGTCATGACGCGGGGGTCGCCTTCGATTATCTCGTCACGGGCGTCGGCGTAGTCTCGACTGCGGCGGTCCTTACCGAACAGCTTCTGCTCCACCGCTATGATGTCGTAATCAACATTGGCCTGGCGGGAGCCTTATCCTCCGAGCTCCAGCTCGGCGACGTGGTACTCGTGACCTCGGACGACTTCGGGGACATAGGGGCCGAGGGTGCCGACGGAACGCACCTGAGCCTGTTCGAGCTGGGACTCGCAGGCGCCGACGAGCCTCCCTATACCGCAGGTCGCATTGTCGCGCCAGATTTCTCGGCAGGCAGCCACAAGGAGGGGTTGGGCAATTGGCCAGCGTCCGTCCCTCTCGCCGCTGACCAGCCAGCTAAAGGTGACACCTCTTGGGAGCGGGCCCGCAACGAGTCCGCCGAATCGGGGCCAAGCTCGCAGGAAGGACTGGCGCACCTCGGGGCCGTCCTCGCGGATCGTTTTGGCGAAAGCCGTAGGGTAGGTGGCACTACCGTCGCGCAGGCGCACGGTACGCAGGCACGAATTGACCACTTTCGAAGCAACAATGCCGCGGCTGTCGAGACAATGGAGGGGGCAGCCGTTTTCTACGTCGCCTTTCGGCAAAACCTGCCGAGCGTCCAGATCCGCGCCATCAGCAACTACGTCGAGCCACGCGACCGCGATGCCTGGCAGATCGGGCTGGCGATGGAGCGACTCACTCAAAGCGTGCTGGCGGTCCTGACCGAAGTGCGGGAAAGAGTTCGGGACGCTCCCGCTTCGCCGCCACCACCCAATCAATGATCCGGCCGTAACTCGCCAGCCCTTCGCTTACGCCCTGCGTCTTGAGGTAGCTGTCGTAGATGAGGTCCCTGGCCTTTGGGGCGATCTCAGTAAAGCGATCCATTGCTTGGCGAATCTCGGCGAGGTCCGCGGCGACCCCTGGCGATAGTTCGGCAGCGAGTCGGTCGTACTCCGCCCTATCGCGTCGGGCAACCGCCGAGCGGAGGTAGCGATAGTACGTAAGTTCGGCACTGTAGATAGTGGTCGGGTCTTTGCTGCGGCGGCACGCTAGGTAGGCCAGGAGGTTGCAATCCCCTTCGTCGGTGATGCCCTGCGCATGCGCTAGCTCATGGGTGGCCGTGAAGGGCATTTGAAGCGAGTGCAGGCCACCGTCCACATGCGGGTCGCCAGTCCAGGGCGAGAAGACACCCGCTGTCCCAAAACGCAACAGCGTGCCTGCCGGTAGGATGCGCAGCCCACGGATGGGTAGCGTGTCTGCGCCTATGTCGTGCAGAGTCGCTTGCAGGTTGGCCCCCAGAGGATAGGCAGCACTTGCGATAAAGGCGGCATGGCCATTGGTTTGGCCCGAGTCCAGGTCTGCCCTTAGGGCATTGATCGTCTCGGTGACGCTCGATAGTTCGGCGACCAGCGTGCTCGTAGGTAGGAGTTGTCTGGTCGACTCCACTGTCTCGGGCAGCTCTTCACCTCCCTCCTGTTTTTGAGTGCCAGTTGTGGTGAGACCCATCCGCTCGGGCACGGTAGGTCGGCCGTAGTTGACGCCCCAGCACAGCATGAACCACGTCGCCAGCAGCAGGACAGTATGTCCGATCAGCAATCCAGCAGAGGCCATCTTCCGCCGTTTGCGTCCCGGCCTCCGCAACCGTCTACCGATGGCCACGATCAGCAGCCCCGACAGCACGACCAATCCGACAGCCGTAGCCGGAACGGGCCACCAACCGAAGCAGACACGGAGCACGGTTTGCGCAACTGGGTACAATCCTTGTCCGTACAAGCGATCCAGGAGCGCCGACGACCCCAGCACTCTAAAGGCCAATAGTCCGCCGAAGGCGACGTAGACCGCTGCCCATGAAATTGTCGATTTTTGCATCACGACTGAAGGCTCTAGTAGGCGTCGTCTGCCTGGGCGCCGCGTTATCAAACGTCGGCTGTGGCGATTCGGCTACGGCCACACCGCCCGACACCATGACTACTGCCTCAGACCAGCAGGCGTTCGACCCGGAGAGCGTGATGAATGCCGCTCCCCTTGGGCAGGAGTTGTCGTCGGAAGAGCGGGCCTTCCTCGCTAGAGCCAAAGGTCGCCAGTGGGAGCCGATAGACGCCGGTGAATTGAGCGCGTACCTAGCCTACGAGCCTCAGCACGTTAAGCACGCCTACCTATGGAGCCCATCGATGGGCGTGACGGCCTTGCGCGAGGCCAATGCACGGGCAACTGAGCTACGGGACAGTAGCGGTGGTACGATCATAATTGCGATCGACGACGTCGGCGAGGCGGGTTCATTGGCTGCCCTCAGAGAAAGCCAGATCGTGCTACCGGCGTACAGCACGTCGATGGCAAATCTTCGTCGACTGCTCGGGCCGAGCGTTGGCGCTGGGCAGTGGTACCGGTCGGCTACGCAGGCGGGCGGAGTTCCGCAAGTGATGTGAATTTCCGCGTGCAAGAAAATCAGTGTAGCGATCAACCTTCCGCAACGTGTTAGTGTTTGGCTGTAAACCTAATTGTCAAAACTAAAAAAAACGATCATGGCATTCACATTCACTGATGCAAACTTCGAGGCTGAGGCCATTCAACGCAAAGGCGTCCAAGTCGTCGACTTCTGGGCCGAGTGGTGTGGACCCTGCCGCGCGATCACGCCGATCATCGAGGATCTCGCCAACCAGTACACCGACGACGTCCAGGTCGGCAAGCTTAACGTAGACGAAAATTCCGAGGTCGCCACCCGCTACGCGATCCGCTCCATCCCGACGATACTCATACTAAAAGACGGAGAGGTCGTCGACCGCCACGTAGGCATGATCTCGAAGCCTGCTCTTCAGCAAAAGATCGAGATGCACCGGACGGCCTAGCGGTTCACGGTTTTTAGTGCAGTTCACAGTTGAGTTTACTAGGGGATTCGCGGGGGTCGCTTTGCGGCGCAGACACTTTTGCCCCCGAGGTAACTGTCTACTCCTACAGCCGTTAAGCTGATCTCCCCTTTACACAGCACGCTTGCACTGTCCCCTGCGCACAACCGTGAACGACCGCACGCCATGACCCTAGACGGCTCCAACATCCGCGACCTCGGCCGCCTCGAGTTGCTCGCTCGCCAGGTGGTGGAGGGCTTTCTGATCGGCCTGCACAAAAGCCCCTTTCATGGGTTTTCGGTAGAGTTTGCCGAGCACCGGCTTTACAATCCGGGGGACAGCCTTCGCAACGTCGACTGGAAAGTGTTTGCGCGAAGCGACCGGATGTTCGTCAAGCGCTACGAGGAGGAGACCAACCTCCGGTGTCAGCTCGTCGTCGACGCCTCGAGCAGCATGTATTTCCCGGGCCAGCGCGACAACGACCAAAACAAACTGGTATTCAGTGCGCAGGCCGCCGCGGCCTTGATGTACTTGCTGCAGAAGCAGCGCGACGCCTTTGGGTTAACCACCTATGCCGCCGATATTGAGTACCAGTCGCGTCAGCGAGCCTCCGGTACTCACCTGCGTGGCCTCACCACCGAACTCGAGCGTTTGCTCGGTGACTATCAGCAGGGCAGGCCGAGCGAAACCGCGCAGGTGCTCCACGCCGTGGCCGAGACGCTCCACAAGCGCTCGCTCGTCTTCGTATTTAGTGACTTTTTTGGGCAAGGCCAGAATTTGCAGGAACTCTTCGGTGCCCTCCAGCACCTGCGGCACAATAAGCACGAGGTGATCCTCTTCCAGGTCACCGACCGCGCCAAGGAGATAGACTTTGCCTACGAAAATCGGCCGCATGAGTTTGTCGACATGGAGACCGGCCAGCGCGTCAAGCTCCAGCCCGCCGAGGTCGCCGAGCACTACCGCAAGAGCGTCGCCGAACAGCAGGCCTTGCTGCGCGATACGTGCCTCCAGTACCGGGTAGACCTCGTGGAGTGCGACACTAAGGCAGGCTTTCGGCCGGTTTTGCAGAGCTACTTGATCAAGCGCGGGAAGATGCGCGTCTAAGGTACCTCGGCGAGCAATCGGCGGCGCAGGCTCATCATGCCTGGTGGACTGTGGAGAGGTAACGCTTCCGCCAAAACCTTCACCTCGGGCCACAGCCCTGGGTACTGCCTCGCCACGTTGGCGGCGCAGTCGAGTGCACGGACCCGCACGGCAATGGCCAACTCGGTAGCTAGGTAGTAGTCGACCGCTTTCGCGAAAACCAATCCCGCGAGCGCCTCACCAAACCTCAGGTCTTGCAGAACGCTAAACACTTGCCTCGGCAGCGAGTGGTGGGTTTTGGCGAAAGCCGCCTGCCGCACGACAGTGCCCCCCTGGGCAGATGGCAGCAGGTTGAGTAACCGAGCAGCCTGCGAAGCAAGACACGCAGGACAACATTTGTGCACGTGCAACAACACGAAGCCCGCCCGCTGCTGACGTACGGATGCCCCCTCAGCACCACCCCCTTCGAGTGCCATGAACAGCTGAGCAAGCAGCGCTTCCGAACGACACACGCGTTGCGCAGCGGCTACCCAGTCTTCCTTCCCGCGCAAGCTCTCGAACTCAATCACGCCGGAATGTACCTTCCCGCCATGGCAGACGAGCAAAACGATCTTCACGACCTCCGGCAAATCCCCACTACCCCACCCGACGACGCGGACAAGAGCCGCGCGAAAACTCAGGCCAAGGCCTACGGAGCGGTGATCGGTGAGCTCACGGAAAAATTTGCCGCCGACGGCCGGTACGCGATGCTGATCATCTTTCAGGGCATGGACGCCTCCGGCAAAGACGGAGCCGTACGGGCGGCCTTCGGACAGAGTTCGCCAATCAACACTCAGGTCACGAGCTGGAAGAAGCCTACGGACCTCGAGATGCGGCACGACTTCCTGTGGCGCGTCCACCAAAAAACGCCCGCCAAAGGCGATATCGCGATCTGGAACCGGAGCCACTACGAAGATGTGCTCATCCAGCGTGTGCACAGTTGGATCGACGAGAAGACCGTTGATGAGCGCTTCGAGGCGATCAACGACTTCGAGCGTCACCTACAAAACAGCGGGACCGTCATCCTAAAGTTTTTGCTGCACACCTCTTACGACGAACAAGAAGAGCAACTTCAGGAGCGAATCGACGAACACGACAAGCACTACAAGCACAACCCCGGCGACTGGGAGGAGCGCAAGCACTGGGAAGCCTACATGGACGCCTACAACGACGTTTTGCGTCGCTCAGAGATCCCGTGGATCGTCGTCCCGACCGACAAACGATGGTATCGCGACTACGCGATCAGCAAGGAAGTTCGCAAGCGACTCGAGGGGCTCGACCTAGAATGGCCGCCGTTGGAAGGGGCGTAGACTACCTTCGCCGCCCACGTTTGTCCCACCCTCCTTATGCGTAGTGTTTGTTGTGCGTTAACACTCCTGATCGCCAGCGTTTGTGCGGCCCAGCCATCGGCTGCGCTCGACGATCCGCTGGCCAATTTCGCCGACGCCACCATGCTCTTCGAGGCCGATGCGTTTGGACTTGCCGCCGATCGCTTCGAGCGATACCTCGACGTCCGGCCACTCGTCGGTACGGCCGATCGCGGCAATGAGCGTCAGCAGGCCGAACTCAATCGCGCGCTCGCTGCCCAGCGGGCGAAGCTCCCCGAGGCGGAGGTGCTCCTCGAGAGCTTTGTCGACCGCTACAGTCCGCAGCCGATCGCCCTGGAGGCCGTGCGCCGCGTCGCCGATATGGCGTTCGCCGAGAAGGACTACGAACGCGCCGCGGAATACTACGCCCGCATCCCGCTCGGCGGCCTCAGCGAACAGCAAAGTGACGAGGTCCGCTTCCGGCTCGGGTACACGGCCTTCGCGTCGAAAGATTTCGACTCCTCTAGCCGCTACCTCGGAGACCTGCGCTCCAAGCCCGGCACCTACCAGGAGCCAGCCACGTACTACTATGCGTTGAGCCGCTATTACGCCAACGACATCCCCACCGCCCGACGAGCATTCGAAGCGCTCAAATCCAGCCGAACCTACGCGGAGGTGCTGCCGGGCTACCTGGCGCAGCTCTACTTTGCGGAGGGGGACTACGAGGAGGTCGTCGCCTACGCAGGACCCCTCGTGACGAGCGGCCCCTCGCAACAGTCCGACGAACTCGCGCTCTTGGTTGGGCGAGCCTACTTCGAGCTCGGTCGCTACGAAGAGGCCTTACCTTTTCTCGAACAATACGCCGCGCTCGGGCGCAAGATGAGTGCCGCCGACTTTTATCAACTCGGCTACAGCCAGTACAAAACCGGCGCCTACCCAGCTGCCGCCGCCAACCTCAAGCAGCTGTATAACGAGAACACGATTCTCGGCCAGCAGGCACTGTACTACCTCGGCAACACTTACCTGCGTCAAAACCTGCGCTCCGAGGCACGTCCGGCCTTCGCGTCGGTATCTCGTATGCCGTACGACGCCACCCTGCGCGAGGAGGCGGCCTGGAATGTCGCCAAGCTCAATTACGAACTCGGCTACAGCCAGGAGGCGCTCGAAGCCCTACAAAACGTCCCCGCGACCTCGACGCATTACGCTGAGGCGCAGGCGCTGCTGGCCCGCGTCATCCTTGCCTCACGTGACTACGGCGCAGCCCTTGCCGTGCTCGACAAGATGGGCGTCCTCACGCCCGAGCTGCGGCTCGTCAAGCAGCGAGTGCTCGTCTTGCGAGGCTTGCAGCTGCTCCAGGCAGACAAAATCGAGGACGCTGCGCTCCTCCTAAACCGTAGCCTGGAAAATCCTGGCGACGCCTTCTACGAGGCGCTTGCGGAGTACTGGTTGGGGGACTTCAGCTTTCGCCAAAACGAACTCGCCGTTGCCCGACAGCGACTCACGAAGTTTTTGGCGAAAGCCGCTACCCTTAAAACGACTCTCCCAGACGACGCGAACACCGGCACAGCCAACTATACCCTCGGCTATATCAGCATGCGGGAGGACAAATATCCGGCAGCCCTCGGGCACTTTCAGGAGGCGGTGGCGGAGTTTAGGCGCAGGCTCAGGGTTTCTGGCCAGACGCAAGATCTACAGCGACTGCTCGGTGACGCGGTACTTCGCGCCGGGGACGCCAACTTCAAGCGCAACGACTACAAGGCGGCGCAGAAGTTTTACGACGAGGCCATCGCGGGTAAGTTTACGGGCTACGTCTACGCCCTGTACCAGCGCGGGATTATTGCTGGCCTCCAGGGCAATAACACCGAGAAGATCGTCGACCTCGAACTAATCGCCGACCAGCACCCCGCCTCGGACTTTGCCGATGACGGTCTCCTCGAACTCGGGCTCACCTACCAGAGCATCAACCAGCTCAAGCGCGCCCAAGAGGCCTTCCAGCGTCTCCTCGAGGCCTACCCGAACTCGCCTCTCCGCAACGAAGCTTTGCTCCAACTCGGCCTCGTGACGTACAACCAGGGTGCCTCCGAGACGGCGATCGGGTACTACAAGCAAGTCTTCGCCAACGACCCGACCGCCGCTGAGGCCAGTACCGCACAGCGTGCCCTCCAGGAGATTTACGTGCAGGACCTCGGCCGACCAAACGACTACCTCGCCTTTCTGGAGACGGTGCCAGGCTTCAAGCTCGGCGATGCGGTCCGCGACAGCGTCAACTTCTCAGCGGCGCTCGCGCAGTACCAGGCCGGTAACTATGAGCGGGCCATCGAGCAGTACACGCTCTACCTCGAGCAGTTCCCGAAGGGCACCAGCGCCCTCGAAGCGCTCTACCGCCGGGCGGAGAGCTACCTGCTGCTCGAGCAGTACCCCGCCGCCCTAACCGGCTACGAAGAGGTGATCGCCCGCGGCCAGACGCGGTACTACACCGACGCCCTCCGCAAGTCGGCCGTGATCGCCTACAACTCTACGCTCGACTTTGACAAGGCGTACCGCTACTATACGACCTTGATCGAGTCATCTCCGGCGGCCGCCGCGGATGTCGAGACGCAACTCTTCGCGCTTCGCGCCGCCGCAAAAGCCGGTCGCAAGGCCGACGTGCTCGCCGTAAGCAATCGCATCATGGCGCTGCCGGGCCTACGCGACGCCGACCGCGCGGTCGTCTCGTTTTACCAGGGCAAGGCCGCCTACGAAGCCAAGGAGTACGATCGCGCGTTAGCTGCTTTCAACGCCGTAATCCGCAACGACCAGGGCGAGGCGGCGGCGGAGTCGCGCTACCTCGTCGCCCGAATTTACTATCTGCGGCGGGACATGGACCTAGCCCAGTCGATTACCGTGAGGGCGCAGCGCGAGAGTTCGGCCTACCCTTACTGGGTCGCTAAGTCGACGCTGCTGCTCGTGGACATCTTTCTGGACGCGGGCGATTACCTATCCGCTAAAGCTGTCGCCGAGGGCCTCGTGGCCAACTACAAAGGCGACGCCGGCCTCGAGCGGGAGGCGAAAGCCAAACTCGCCGAAGTCGAACGCGTCGGCACCAGCAAGAGCCGTATCCTCCCCGCCGACGGCACCCAGCTCGACCTCGCCGAACCTAAGAATTGATCCCGACCATGCGGCACCTCCCTCTCCTCGGGCTACTACTCTGCGCCAGTGGCGCCGTGCACGCCCAGACCGACCTCCCCAACAGTCAGGTCCGCGTCGAAAAACTCTTCGACGCCCGGCTTCTCGATGCCAAGCGCATCGACGTGACGCCGACGCTCCCGGCCCTCGATACGAGTATCGTGACGCAGCGCTACGAAGTCGTCCCCGTAGAGAGCACCTTCGATTACGAGCCGCCGCGCATCCGCCCACTGGCCGTCAAGGTCGATGAGCCGCCAACGCCGTACAAAGGTTTCGCACGGCTCGGGGCCGGCCTACCCGCAGCCTTTATCGCAGACCTCGGCTACGTCACCCAGACCGACCGATACGTGATCCGCGCCGACGGTCACGGGTATGGCTTTAAGGGGGAGTACAACGACGACCAGCGCTACGCCGAGGTCAATGCCCGCGTCGGCGGCACCTACTACGCTACCGAGGAGGTCGCCGTCGATTTCGATGTCGACTACGACCGCCGGCAGTATCGGTACTATGGCTTCGGCGAATCGCGGCGCGATACGGCCGCCCGCCTGCCTGCTCCGCTCAACCGACAGCACTTCGGCACGTTTGGCCTCCGCGCCGGGGTCCGCAACGCCCAACCGACCACTTCCGGAATCGACTACGCCGTCCACCTCACGGGGGACTTCCTATCGGACAATTTCGACACCCGCGAAAATCAGTTTAAGCTCGATGGCTTCGCGCGGCGCAAGCTCTCGGAGGCGTGGTACGCGGAGTTCGGTCTCGACCTCGCGTTCGTGCGCCTCACAGGGCTGCGCGACGACGACCTCAACGTTTTTCAGTTTAAGCCGCTGGTCGGGGCACACTTCGACAAACTCGGTCTGCGACTCGGGGCAATCATCTCGAACGAGAACGACGTGTTTGCTTTCTACCCGAACCTCGAAGCGAGCTACGCACTCAACCCAACACTCGTGCTCGTGGCCGGTGCCGACGGAGGTCCGCGGCAGCAGACCTACCGGAGCATGAGCCGCTACCTGCCTTACCTCATCAGCCAACCCGACATTCGGGTCGCTCAGGAGTACCGGTTCTTCGGCGGCGTGCAGACCAAGGTCAGGGGAATCGACGTCAAAGCCACGGCGAGCTACCGGATCATCAACGACCTCGCGCTCTTCGTCAACGACGTCACGGAGTTCTACAAGTTCGTCCCCCGCTACGATTCGGCGAATGTCTTTGGCCTAAAGCTCGAAGCCAGTGCTCCAATCCTGGCGCGACTCAGTGGTCATCTCCAAATCGAGAACCGGATCTTCGATTTCGACGGCCCACGCGACCCTTACCTCCTGCCGAGCTTCGATGCAGAATTTCGGGCACGCTACGAGATCAAGGAGGGGGTCTTTGGCCTCTCGGGCCTACTCGTCGCTCAGAACGCCCTGCCGGTGCTACAGCCCAACACCTTCGAGCGCGAGCTGGAAACCGGGACGCTGCTCGACCTCAGTGTCCACGCCGACTACCGCCTTTCGGAGCGCTTCGGGGCTTTCGCGCAGGCCAATAACCTATTGAACAATCGCCGTCGCCAGTTCCCCTTTTACCCGGTGCTCGGAACGAACTTCTTGGTCGGAGTCACGGCTCGTTTCTAGCCGCGCCGAGGAGAGGGACTAAAGTCTGAAGTAGCGTCTCGGCCTCGCTGTCCCAGGTGAGGTGTGCACCCGCTCGAGCGCTGGCTCTGGCGAGTTCAGCGTAGGTCATCGGTTCTCGACACTCCGCGATGGCCGCGGTCACAGTGCCGACACTCAAGTGATCGACGAGGCAATAACAATTCCACGTCTCTTGGATTCGAGAGTACTCCGGCCAGGCCATCTGTAGACTCGGCAGGCCAGCCCGCAGGTAGTCAATACTCTTGTTCGAGAGACTCAGGTAGTAGTTGCGGCTCACCTTGCGCATGAGGGCGTAGCCTAAGTGCGCCAGTGGGGTGAGCTCGGAGAGTGCACCGGGCGAAAGTTCGCCGAGGAACCTTACGCGGTCTGCATGGCAGGTTTTGGCGAAAGCCCGCAAGCGCTCGCCCTCCGGACCGTCGCCGACGATCCACACCTCCGCATCGCGCAGGGTAAGGCTCGCTTCGATGAGTTCTTCGAGGCCGCGCCCTTCGCTGAGGGCACCTTGGTAGAGGATGACGAAGGGGTTTGCGCCTTTCGGCAAAACCTGCGGCACCGGCACCGACGGGGCGGCTGTCGGAAAGTTGCACACCGTGGCGAAGGGACGCCGGTAGCGCTCGGAGAGGATCGCCGCGATCTCCTGGCCGACCGTATAGTGCGCCGCCGCAGCAGGCACACACCAGCGCCCGAGCGCGTACCAAGCCGCCTTTATCCAGGGACGACGCGCGACCTCGGCCTGGTCTTCGAACAACTCGTGTGCGTCGAAGGCGAAGGGAACCTGCAGGCGACGGCTGGCGCGATAGGCGGCCCAAACGGTATCGAGGTCTACCGCGAGGATGGCGCGGGGGCGTAGCGCCAGCAGGCGATGATAGTGCGCACGATTGAGCTGCCAGTAGAAACGCTTGCCGACGTCGGCACGGAGGGCATGGCGCTCCTGGTCGAACGGCATTCCGACATCGAGCGCGGCGCTGTGCGGACGTCTGCGCCCGAGCAGGAGGCAGTCGTATCCTGCGCCCTGCAAGCTGGCCAGTGACTTTTGCATCCGCTGATCGGTGACGAGGTCATTGGACACGAGCGCCACCAGGTCGTACCGGCCCGGCAAATTTTTAGGCAGTGACACGGAGGGCGATTTTACCGGCGGACTCCTCTACGAGGCCGCCATCGAGCATGGCGCGGAGGGCCGCGTTCACACTCCCGTGGTGACGCTGCTCGAAGCTGGCTAGAATGTTGGCGGGCGTAAGGGCATCGCGGCGCAGGAGGGCGCTGAGCTTAAAGGTGTATCGGTCGAGCTCCTCTGAGGTCGCACCGCTGTTGTCTGCGGCGGCTTTCGCACGTGCGGTGCAGACATCGCACCGGCCGCACGCCTCCTGATCGTCGCCGAAGTAGCGCAGCAATTGCTGCGAGCGACACACGTCCGTGTCGGCGTACCCGATCGCGGCGCGAAGTTTTTGCTCGCGCGACTCCTCGCGGACTCGGAGCTTGGTCCAGTCGAGGGCGAGGTGCTCCGCCGAGGCCCGCGGCTTGACCCAGGTGAGCAGCGGCAGTTCGCCTTGCTCCCGGTACTCGAGCAATTTCTGGCGGTGTAGCAGCTGGAACTGGCCGCGCAGGTCCCCGACCGTCATTCCGAGGTGCCTGGCGAGATCGTGTTCCTTGAGGTACACCGACTCCTCCTGAATTCCCTGGTGCGTACGCAGCAGAAGCTGGATGAGCTTTTCGAGCTTCGGACTCCGTAGGCAGAAGTCGTAGAGCTCTTCGCGGTCGGCGAGGAGGTGGACCATGGCCGGGCGGTAGACGGCCTCCGAGAGGTAAATGACGCCTTCGGCCTGCAGTGTACGCAGTGCCGTGAGGCAGAGCATGCCGTCGAGTTGGTAGTTTTTGGCGAAAGCCGCCAGGTCGAACTCGTACTCCGCGCCTTCGCCTGCACCGATGGCCAGGTTGCAATACGTGCCGAGCATATGGTAGACGCGCTTGACCTCCGCTGGCCCCGGGTGCGCCGCCTCGTGTTTGCGGACGAGGTCTGCGCCGTCGTACTCGCGGTAGAGCAGCAAGGCATAGGCGCGCTGCCCATCGCGCCCGGCCCGCCCGGCCTCCTGAAAGTAAGCTTCGAGATTGTTGGGGAGGTCGAGGTGGACTACGAGACGCACGTTGGGCTTGTCGATGCCCATTCCGAAGGCGTTCGTGGCGACGATGACGCGGGTCTGGTCTGTGATCCAGGCGGTCTGCGTCGCGTCGCGCTCGGCGATGGTGAGTCCGGCGTGGTAAAAGCCCGCACTGATCTTGCGGCGCTGTAGCTCCTGGCTCACGAGCCGTGTACGCCCGCGAGTGTTGACGTAGACGACGGCCGAGCCGGGAACGGCCTGCAGCGTGGTAACGAGTTTGTTGAGTTTGTCCTCGGCCGGCCGCACCGCGTAGATGAGGTTGTCGCGCACGAACGACATCGTGTGTCGCTCGGCGTTGAGGCCGAATCCGAGCTGCTCGCAAATATCGTCGGCGACCCGTGGCGTGGCTGTGGCCGTGAGCGCGAGCACGGGCACATCGGGCATATGCTCCCGGATCTCCACGATCTTGCGGTAGGCTGGCCGAAAGTCGTGCCCCCACTGCGAGATGCAGTGGGCCTCGTCGATGGCAAACAGGCTCACCCTCGTCTGCCGGAGCCGAACGCGCGTCCAGTCGCTCAGGAGGCGCTCGGGCGAGAGATAAAGGAGGTCGAGTCCGCCGAATTGCGCCCGGTCGTAGATCGCCTCCTGCTCCCTACGTCCGAGACCGGCGAAGAGGGCCGCAGCGCGGACGCCCTTGCTTTGGAGCGACTGGACCTGGTCTTTCATCAAGGCGATCAGCGGACTGACCACTACGCAGACGCCCTCCCGCACGAGGGCCGGAACTTGGTAGCACAACGACTTGCCCCCGCCGGTCGGCATGAGCGCGAGTGCGTCGCGGCCCGCGAGGACACTCCCGATCACGTCGCGCTGTACGCCGCGAAAATCCGCGTACCCCCAGTGGGCTTGGAGGGCAGCTTCGGGGGAGGGATACCGTTGACCGGGGGGCAGGCGTAGACATGCGCCGCGAAGGTAAGGACCTAGGCGAGCCGCACTCGTCTAATTGGCCCGCGCGAGGTCATCGATCGAGGTAGTCGCTGCGGTCGCGTCGTCGAAGATGCAACTGACCAAAACTGGGCGGCTGGTGCCTTGGTGATCGATGTTGTACAGGGTCGTGCCCCGGACGTAGGCCTGGTTTTGCCGGAACGTGCAGTCGCTGAGCTTAGGACTGGCGGCACCTTTGGTAGCCTGGTTGAAGATCGCCGCGCCATAGTTGGCTTCGTTGGCCTCGAAGATGCAGCTGCGAAAAGTGGGACTCGCCTCGCCGTAGCGGCGGCCGTCGTTGTAGACCGCCCCGCCGTCGAGGTCGGCCTCGTTGCGGCGAAAGGTGCAGGACTCGAAGGTCGGTGCCGCGAGCCCGCCACTCCCGTCTACGTACACCGCGCCCCCGTCGCGGGCGTAGTTGTACTCGAAGATTACGTCGCGGATGATCGGTGAGGACTTGCCGCTCGGGGCACCTAGGTCGATCAGTAGACCTCCGCCAGCTCGCTTGTGGTCGGCTATCGGACCTGAACCGTTGGCGTAGGCTCCCTTTATCGTGACGCCGTCGAGTATCGTGGCCGAGCTGGCGCCGGAGATACGGACGACAGTAAAGGCGTTGTCGTGAGGATCGGGAGAGGCGAGTTCGCCGCTGAGTACGGTGACACTCGTGTTTGGCCTGCGCTGCGTCTCGGCTGTTTCGCTTCCGCTAAAACCACCGAGTACTCGAACCCCGGAAGGGATCCGAAAGCTGATCTCCCGGTCGTTGGAGGGGGAGGTGACGTAGGTGCCGCCCGCCAGCCAGAGGGTCTGTCCTTCGCGTGCGGTTTCGAGGGCGCTGTGAAGGTCTGAGGCGGCAGCCCAACTGCTGCCGTCGCCTTTGCCGATCGGCGAAACGAAAAGGGGAGCTTGCGCGGCCAGAGCGGCACTGTAAAGTGCGCAGGCCACCGCTAGGAGTGGACGAGTCATGTGTGTTTGTTCGAGTGTTTGCAAGAGGCCAAAGAGGCCCGTCTGGCACCTGCGTGCTGGACACCACTCGTAAGTCAAGAACTGCGCCCGCACCTAGTCGCAAGCCCCGTAGATACTCGCTTTGCCTGCCAAAAACGCCCGTGGCTCAACCACTCAACGGGCAATCAAAACCGAAAACCGCCAGCAAGATGCCAAACGGTGCGCCGGTTGCCCTAGTAGTCGAACAGGGTAAAAATTCTGCTCAGCGCTGCCCATCGAGGTGAATCTCGCAGGCCTCTCCTGACGACGCGCAACAGAGTCGAACAGGACTAGAGATACACTCCAAAACAAAACGGCCGCGAGTCTCCGAGGAGTCTCGTGGCCGTTGGCTGCGGAATAGCGATCGCCAGCGCCGGTACGCTAGCGGTGGTAGGTTTTGGCGAAAGCCGCCTCGCTAGAATTCATAGCACTTGTTGTAGCGACTCGACCCACCCTTGCGCGAGCCTGAACTGAACAGCCCCGTCCCGAGGCGGTATCCGATATGTATCCCGGCGGTGGCGTAGTAGTCGAAATTGCCTGAGTTACCGCGGGCACTCCCGGAGGGAAGGTCGCGGGGCTCGATGCCGAGTTGCTCACTCGTACGATCGGCGAGGGCCGCCGCGAGTGAGCCGTTGCCTTGCACCAATTCGTAATAGTTAACGTAGGCACCGCTGACGTCGTCGAGGTGGTCGAAAAAGGTGGCTCTGATTTTGGCCTCTACGCTGATGACCCAGGCGGAGCCCATGGGGATGCGCGCTCCGATGCCGAGTGGCATCGCCAGCCGGGTGAGGCTATACTTTGTTGGTGCGTACCCTTCCATACCCTGTCCTTCGGTGCCGAGGGGCTGGAGGTCGACCAGTCGACCGTTGTACTCCGCCTGGGGATTGAACCGATAGACGGCGACACCACCGGAGAGATAAGGGTTGACCGATCTGCCAGACCCAAAAGGAGACACTTCGGCGTTGATTGCCATCTCGAAGATATCGCTCTCGAAGCTCAGGTTTCGCTCTATCGACGACGCGCGCCGTTGGTCGGTACCGGCGATCTTAGTAACGATCACCGAAGTCGATACGGCGACCTTGTCGTTGAGGCCGAGCCTTGCGTATGCGCCATAAGACGCTTTCCCGTTGCCAAGAGGAGCAAGCGGCGCGTCGGGCTGGAGGTCGCCCATGTAGTAACTGTGCCCGAGGTGAACCCCCAGTTCGGTTTGGGCTTTGACGAAAGTCGGCGATAACAACAGGGCCGCCGGCAAGCCGACTGCGATAGCAGCGCGTGTGAGGATGGACATTTCAGTTAGTTTTCCTGTGGCGCCGCGAGAGCGCGACGCGGTTCAATCTGCCGCCGAGTCCAGCCTCTGCGAGCTGGCGGAACCATCGCGGCGAGACATCTGCTGGGCGGATAGTTCCAAACTGACATATTTCATACCAAAAGCTCGCCCGCAAGTGTCATTTAGTGCGTTAACCATACGTCTTCAGTCCGTGAACGAGATTGGGACTTACATTTCGGCCACGTAAAAATTTCTATGCTTCGTCTCTTTCGCACCAGCTTTGTCCTTGCATTCGCCCTCTCTGTAGCCTCCCTATCGGCGCAGTCGGAGGCTCCGACCAACTGGTTTAATCTCGACTTCGCGCAGGACAAGACCGCAGGCGTCGGCACGGAGCGCGTCTACCGCGAGTTACTTGCCGGAAAGGTGGGTGCTCCTGTGATCGTGGCCATCATCGACTCCGGCGTCGACGCTCAACACGAGGACCTCAAGGACGTCATGTGGGTCAACCCCGGCGAGATCGCCGGCAACGGAATCGACGACGATGGCAACGGCTACGTCGATGACATCAACGGGTGGAATTTCATCGGCAACAAAGACGGGCGCAACGTCGGAGCCGACAACCTAGAGGTGACGCGCGTGTACGCCCGGATGCGCGACAAGTTTGCCAAGCTCGACACCAACAAGCTCTCGAAAAAGGAACTGCTCGAATTCGAAGAATACAAAGAACTCCGGACGGACATCGGGGACAAGCGCACCAACTTCGGACAGCGCATGGCGCAGTACGGCGGGATGCTTCAGACCCTCGAGCGCCTTCAGGAAGAACTCGGCAAGGACTTCTCCGGCGAGCAACTCGAGGCCTTCACGACCTCCGACCCGCAGCTCGGCATGATGAAGACCATTGTCGAGAATACGCTGTCCGAGGGAGCTTCCGTGGCTGAACTCCACGAGGAGCTCGATGGGGCCTTTACCTACTTCCGCGATCAGTACGAGTACAACTGGAATCCAGACTTCGACGCCCGCGCCATCGTGGGTGACAACTACGCCGACTCTTACGAGCAGGGCTACGGCAACAACGACGTGCAGGGTCCGGACGCGTTTCACGGGACGCACGTTGCCGGAATCGTTGCGGCCAAGCGCGGCAACGGCCTCGGGATGGACGGCGTCGCCGACAACGCTCGCATTATGAGCGTCCGCGCGGTACCCAATGGGGACGAGCGCGACAAGGATGTTGCGAATGCCATCCGCTACGCCGTAGACAACGGGGCCAAAGTCGTCAACATGAGCTTTGGGAAAGGCTACAGCTGGGACAAAGAGGCCGTCGACAAGGCCGTCAAGTACGCCGACAAGAACGACGTGCTCCTCGTACACGCCGCCGGCAACAGCGCCGAGGACACCGACGCATCGGACAACTTCCCCCGTGAAGCCTTCGAGCAAAGAGGCTTCTTCAAGTTTTTAAAGAAAAAGTACCCGAGCAACTGGCTAGAGATCGGTGCCCTGAGTTGGCAGCCGGGCGAGGACGCGGTAGCGACCTTTAGCAACTACGGCAGGAGCAACGTCGACATCTTCAGCCCGGGCGTCGATATCTACTCTACCACTCCAGACAACGAGTACAAAAATGCCTCCGGCACCTCGATGGCGAGTCCGGTGACGGCAGGTGTTGCGGCTATGCTGCGCAGCTACTTTCCAGAACTGAAAGCCAAGGAGATCAAAGAGATCATCCTCGAGAGTGGCGACCGGCAAGGGGGACGCATGGTAAAGCTGCCGGGCGGCGGCAGTACGATGGTGCGGTTCGACTCGCTCAGCGAAACTGGGGCTGTCGTGAATGCCTTTGAAGCCGTCAAGCTCGCCCAGAAAGAGACGGGTCGCCCCGGTGGCGTGCTCGCGAATGGCAAGATACCGCGGGCCTAAGAGGACGTGAGCCTGCCGTATACCTACCGCAGGCTCACCACTTCTGTTCTAGCGGACCTCGATACTCCGAATTTCCCCGACGGTAAGCTCCTTGTTGAGGCGCGTGAGGAGTTGAGCCCTATTAAACAGCAGTTCGTGGCGGAGGGCGGCGGAGTCGACGCGCACCGTGAGCGTGCCGTTGCGAAAACGCAGCTCGCTGGTGTGCCGATTGATCACAGGCCCGAGTTCACGTTGCCACAGGCTCTTGATCTCGCTTTGGGTAAGCTTCGGCCCCATGCGCAACTCCCGGACCATCTGCTGAAGGACTTCGGAGACGGGTTGATTGTTGTTGCGCATGCGGAGAGGTTTCGGGGGAGGGACAAGGTCGGCCGGTCCAAGGCAACATGCCGCACGCGGGGTCCTAAAGTTTTGCCGAAAGGCGCCTCTTTTTATCCACCATCCGAACGGGCCACCACCAGGCCTTCGACCACCTCGTAGTAATGAGCGGCAGCCTCGTCGATTCGGAGTCGGCGGAGGCGCTCCTGGTGTGTATCGGTCACGAAGACCTGCGAGAAATGCTCGCCGACGACCACATCGATGAGCTGTTGCACACGCTTTGGATCGAGGCGGTCGAAGATGTCGTCGAGCAGCAAGATGGGCGCATGCTGCTGACGTTTGGCCAGCAGGCGGGCCTGCGCGAGACGCATGGCCAAGACGAAGGTCTTGAGCTGGCCTTGGCTCGCGAACTTCTTGAGCGCCTCGTCGGCCAGCGTGAGGCTTAGGTCGTCGCGATGCGGCCCGACGTTGGTGCGGCCTAGAAAAGCGTCGCGGTCGCGGCTGCGCAGCAGGAGTTCATTGAAGGGCCGATCGGCGAGCTTACTTACGTATGCGAGACCGGGCAATTCATCAGCCGTACCGATCGCGCTGTACAGGTCGACGAGTTCTGTGGTGAGCGTTTCCGCAAAACTTACGCGCCCCTCGTAGATCGTCTGCGCGGGGGCTAGGAGTTGCGCGTCGTAGGCCGACAATAGCGTAAGGTCGATCTGGAGGGGGTGACCAGCAGCCTTGAGGTGCGCGTTGCGCAGTTTTAGCACGCGGTTGTACACGAGTAGCGCCTGGAGGTAGAGCGGATCGTACTGCGAGATAGTCTGGTCCATGAAGCGCCGCCGCTCCTCCGGTCCGCCGATGACGAGTTCGATATCGGAGGGGCTGATCATCACCGCGGGCAGGAGGCCGACGTGTTCGACGAGGCTCGTGTACGGGGTGCCGTTGCGCTCGACGACCTTTGTTTTACGGGACTGGTGGCGAACGACGACGTTTTCTACGCGTTGGCCAGACAGGAAACGTCCGACAACCCGGAAGAAGTCGCTCCCGTGGGCGATAGCCCCGGCGTCACCGTAGCTAAAATGGCTCCGCGTAAGGCAGAGGTAGTAGATGGCGTCCAGTAAGTTGGTCTTGCCCATGCCGTTGCCGCCGCCCACGAGGTGAATACCCTCCCCGAAGCTAATGTCTTGCGGGAGGAGGTTACGAAAATTAGTGACGCTCAGGTGTTCTAGGATCGTGGCCTCCGACATGCGCGGCGAAGATGAGCGGCGGGGTTCGATTTGACCGCGGCTGCCCTAACTTTACCCCTCAAGCATTCCCTTATGGCCCTCGACAACAGCTCCACTACCGACCACGCCACCGACGCCCCCACAGCGCAGGCCTCCTCCGCCAAGGGCGCGAAAGCCAAGGCTACCGCGAACGGCGCTGCCAAATCATCTGCAAACGGCAAAGCCAAGACCGCCGATCAGCCCTTCAGCAAAGAGACTTATCTACAGTGGTACACGCTGATGCTGCGCATCCGCCGCTTCGAGGAGAGGGCGCTTATGAGTTACGGCCAGCAAAAGATCCGCGGGTTCTGCCACGTCTACATCGGACAGGAGGCCATCGCCGCCGGTATCGAATCTGCGCTCATCCCCGGTGATAAGATCGTCACCGCCTACCGGCAGCACGGCACGGCAATAGGCCGCGGCGTCACTACTAAGGAGGCAATGGCAGAGCTCTACGGTAAAGCCACCGGCATCGTCAAGGGCAAGGGCGGCTCAATGCACTTCTTCTCGAAGGAGAAAGGATACTTCGGCGGCAACGGCATCGTCGGTGCACAAATTCCAATCGGTACCGGCATCGCCTTCGCGGAGCAGTACAAAGGCACCAACAACTTATGCGTGACCATGTTTGGCGACGGTGCCTCCCGCCAGGGAGCGCTCTACGAGTCCTTCAACATGGCCATGACGTGGAAGATCCCCGTGCTCTACATCGTCGAGAATAACAAATACGCCATGGGCACGAGCGTATTGCGCACCTCAAACGTCCACGAACTTTACAAGATCGGCTCCGCCTTCGACATGCCGTCTGAGCCGGTCGACGGTATGCGACCTGAAGCCGTTCACGCCGCGATCACAAAGGCAGCCGAGCACATCCGTGCTGGCAAAGGACCCTACTTCCTCGAGATCAATACCTACCGCTACAAAGGTCACTCCGTTTCCGACCCGGCCACGTACCGCACCAAGGACGAACTCAACGACTACAAGGGTAAAGACCCGATTAAAATTACCGAGGCTACCATCCTTAACGGCGGCATCGCTACGAAGGACGAACTCCAGAACATCAAAGACGCGATCAAAGCCGAGATCGAGGAGGCCACCAAATTCGCCGAGGACAGTCCGCTGCCGGACGCGTCCGAGCTGTATACCGACAACTACGTGCAAAAGGACTACCCGTATATCAGAGATTAGGGGAGCACAATTTTAGGAGTACGGAGTACAGACTCTAGGTCTAGCGTTTAGGTTTGGAGCATGCTAGACTGCCAACGCCACCTCTTTGGTCTGCCCGATGATTTGCATTACCTCAACACGGCGTACATGGGTCCGCAGCTGCGTGAAGCTTCCCGGGCTGGGACGGCTGCCCTCCTGGCGAAGGAAGACCCGACCAGCATCAGTGGCGCTGATTTTTTCGATCCAGTCGAGCACATCAAGGCGGCTTTCGCCAAAACGATCAACGCCCCAGATCCAAAGAGCATCGCGATCGTACCGTCGGTGAGCTACGGCCTGCAGTGTGTCGCTAACAACGCAGGTCTTAGCGCAGGACAGCAGATCGTTACTGTCGGGGACGTGTTTCCGTCTGGGCGCTACGCCTTCGAAAGTGTCGCACAGGCGGTCGGCGCCACCGTCGTGGACGTGCCGCGCCCCGCCGACGAACTTTCCCGCGTGACCATCTGGAACGAGCAGCTACTTGCCGCCATCGACGAGCGCACCCGCGTCGTTTTTGTCCCCCACGTGCACTGGTCGTGCGGAACGGTCTTCGACTTGGTGGCCGTGCGCGAGAAGTGTACGCTCGTAGATGCTCTCCTCGTGGTCGACGGCACGCAGAGCGTCGGGGCTCACCCCTTCGACGTGGCGGAGTTCCGTCCGGATGCACTCGTCGTCGGGGGGTACAAGTGGCTACTCGGGGCCTACGGATTCGGGTACTTGTACCTCGCCGAACACTTGCACGACGGGAAGCCACTGGAAGAAAATTGGATCAATCGCCGCGACAGCCACGACTTTGCACGACTCACCGTGTACACCAATGAGTACCGCGAAGGCGCGGCTCGCTACAGCATGGGCGAGCAGTCGAGCTTTATCGCCGTTGCAGTCGCAGCAGCGACCTTCAAGCAGCTTAACGAGTGGACATCACCCGCGATCAAATCGTATGCAGACGGGCTCGTCGAGGCACATCGCGACGAGCTAGCGGACCTAGGCTGGGTTTTGCCGAAAGGCGCACAACTGGCTCCACACCTTTTCGGACTACGACTTTCGTCAAAACAAAAGCAGTCCATACCGCCCGTGCTAGCAGCGGCCAAGGTCAACGTCAGCTATCGCGGTGACTTCCTTCGCGTAAGCACCCACGTCACCACCCGAACGAAGGATTGGCGGGCGCTGATGGAAGGGTTGCGGCAAGCGGCGTAGGCGAGCCAAGTAAAGCACACACCAAGTCCATAGCCCAGAACTACTGTACTTCATCGCAGCACCACGCTGCCGAGCTGCTGCGCCAGGATCATCTTGACCTCCTGCATGCGAACGTAGCGGTTGAGGAGTTTGAGTGCTTCGTCGGCTTTATCGGGCGTGTTCAGGAGACGGAGCCGCTCGGTGGTGGCGTCCATCTTTCGCAGGAGTTTGGTGAGTTTGAAGCGCGTGATCGAGCGCTTAGCGGTCTGCTGCCAATTCTCGTCGGGGGCCTTTTGGGTGGTGAGCGTAATCTCGAAGCGCTCCCACCAGCCCTTGCTCATGCTGTACGGACTCGCGATCGAGTCGACGGCAAGGCTCTGGATCGCCGGGTTGTCGTGCCCGGTCCAGTACCCCGTGTCGATTGGGTCTCCGGCGGCGATGCGGTGGTGGCACTCCTGTAAGAGCTCTCCCACCACGGGGTCGTCGAAGCTGTCGAGCACCTCCTCGATGTTGGCGCACACAAACTCCGCGACCGTAGCGTCTCCCTCCTCATCAAAGCGCTCGCTTCCGAAGGCGACAATTACGCTGGCGAGATCGCGCTCACGGTGGATGTCGTTGGTGACGCCCTGCACGCCAGGAGGCTGCGGCTTGGTGGGTAGCGACACCTCCGCCCCGCCCACTTCGGCGTAGCCACCCGGAGGCTGCGGACCGAGCGCCTGCTCAGCGATGGCCTCACTTTCGTTGCGACGCGCAACCCGCGTGCGCCGCATCTCGTCCTCGCGGTTTTTGCTGAGGTAGGTATTGAGCTGCGTGACGAGGGTCTGCTCGTCGATGGCGAAGCGCTCGCCCGTCGTGCGGATGTACTCCGTGCGGAGAATTACGTCCGGAATGAGCGCGATTGACTGCAAGACGCCCTGCACCAGGCGGGTACGGATGATTGGGTCGCCTTTGGCCTCCTCTTCGACGAGGTCGGACTTATAGGCGATAAAGTCCTTGGCCTCAGTGGCTACGAACTCCCGAAAGGCCTCCCCACCGTAGGCTTTGACGTAACTGTCGGGGTCGTGATTGTCCGGAAGTAGCACGAGTCGCACCTCCATCCCCTCGGCAAGTACGAGATCGAGTCCGCGGAGGGCAGCCTTAATACCGGCCTTGTCGCCGTCGTACAGGAAGGTGACGCGGGGCGTGAGCCGCTTGATGAGCTTAATGTGCCCATCGGTAAGTGAGGTACCGCTCGTCGCGACGACATGCTCGACGCCCGCCTGATGGAGGGCAATCACATCGGCGTAGCCCTCGACGATGAGACACAAGTCCTCGCGCCGAATCGCCGTGCGGGCGAGGTGCATCCCGTAGAGCACCTTGTTCTTGACGTAGAGTTCGGTCTCTGGGGAGTTGAGGTACTTCGGGGCCTTAGTATCGCTGCGCAACACGCGCCCCGCGAAGGCGACCACCTTACCGGAGTAGCCGAAGATCGGGAACACGACCCGGTCTCGGAGAAAGTCGCGCGAGCCGTCTTTGGTGATGAGCCCGAGATCGTGTAGGTACTCGCGCTGATAACCGGCAGTTAAGGCGGCCTGCTTGAGGGCATCCCCACGGGCGGGCGCGAAGCCGAGTTCGAAGCGCTTGATGGTCTCGTCGGAGTAGCCGCGTTGCTTGAAGTAGCTCAGTCCAACGCTACGACCTTCGTCGCCTTGTAGTAGCTCCTCGTGGTAGAAGGTCCGCGCGAAGTCGTTGACGAGGCTCAGCGCCTGGCCGCGCTGGTGTTCCGCGGCGGCCTCCGGGGACAGTTGCTCCTCCTCGACGGCGATATTGTACTTGCGGGCGATGAGCCGCAGGGCCTCGACGTAGCTGATGGCGTCGTGCTTCATGACGAACGCAATCGCGTCGCCGCCCTCGCCGCACCCGAAGCACTTGAAAATCTGCCGCGCAGGGTTGACATTAAAACTCGGCGTCTTTTCGCCGTGGAGGGGGCAGAGTCCGGTGAGGTTAGAGCCCGAGCGCTTGAGGTTCATGTAGTCCCCGATCACCTCCTCGATGCGGAGGGTGTCCTTGATCTTCTCGACGGTGGGGCGTGGGATCATGTAAGGAGACTGAATTTCAAACCTTGAACTCCAAATTTCTGATAGTCTGCCCTTGGCGGGGAGGTCTACCGCGAAGGTAGTAGGTCGGGCGCTTCACAGGGCTTGCGGCACCGTTTTTGGTACTTCGGTAGACGTTCGTACAGAAGAGCCACCGATGATGACACGTTACCTTTATACCGCCGCCCTCGCCCTTAGCCTGCCGCTGGCTACGCTGTCCTTCGCGCAAGGTTCGGCCGCAGCAGAGTGTGACGAACTCGCCGCCGATGCCCGGGCCGGGTGCTTGCTGGCTCACGTTGACAGGCTGATAGAAGCGGGCGACTACCGGACGGCTACGCCGTTCGCGTTCGAGGCCCTCGAGATGGCCAAGGCCAAAGACGATATCGGGTTGAAATTTCGCGCCAACCTGATGATGGCCACGCTGTCGTCGGCGAAAGGCGACCAGACCAATGCCATGGGGCAGTACGTCGAGGCACTCCGTCTCGCGAGCCAGGCCGGTGATGCGAGTTGGACGATCAAGGCCAAACTCGGGATCGCGCAGGTGTTTAGCGCCCGCGAGAACTACGACCAGGCCGAGGCCAACCTGATGGAGTCGCTCGTTTTGGCGAAAGCCGAAAACCTCTGGGAAGCCGCCGCTCAGGTACACGCCCGACTCGGGAGCACCTACCTCACGCAGGGCATCATCGGCAAAAGCCAGGAAAATCTAAAGGCCGCCCTCGACCTCTACCTCGAGCAGCAGGCCTACGAGGCGGCAGCAGCTGTATCGGGCAAGCTCGCTGATCAGTACCTAGCCACCGGCGATTACGACAGCGCCGAGCGATTCGCTGAGCAGACGCTGCAACTGCACACCAGCAACCGCGACCTCGCGGGCGTCGCACACGACAACGTCCGTCTCGCGAAGGTGTACGCCGGGTTCGACGACCTGATTGGTGCCGTTGAGATGACCGAGGTCGCCCACGAACTCTTCCTCCAGCTCGAGGACGCCCTCGGCACCGTCGAGACCCAGCGCGATTTTGCCAAGTACTACTTTGCTAGCGGTGATGCGGCTGCCGCCAAAACCGCCGCCGATGCTGCTTTCGCCTCTTTGAAGGCTGTTCCCCAGGATCGCGCCTTTGACGTGGCACAGGACGTGGCCCGCGTCTACGAAAAACTAGGCCAGGCAGAATTGGCGCTCGCCGCCCAACGCGATTACGTCGCCCGTCGGGAAGCCTTCTTCGACGCCGAGAAGTCGCGGGCTCTCGTCGAGTTGACGACGCGCTTCGAGAGCGAGTTCGAAACCGAGCAACAGCAGCGCAAGATTTCAGAACTTCAAACCGAGGAAGCCAACAGCCAGGTGCGCTTCTTGCTCTTGCTCGGCCTCGCCGGACTCATCGCTGCCCTCGCGGTAATCCTCTTCCTGAGCGTACGCCGTAAGCAGCGCGACAACGCGCTGCTCGTTACGAAGAACGAGGAGATCCAACGGCAGACCGCTGAGATCGACCGACAGAACGCCGAACTCGCCGTCAAGAATGGCAATCTCAATGGCCTCAACGCCAAGCTCGTCGACGAGATGGCGGAGCGGGAGTCGATCCAGAAAACCTCCTTCGCTCGCGACCGCTTCCTGGCTACGATGAGCCACGAAATGCGCACGCCGATCAACATCATCTCGGGACTTTGCCACCTTCTGCTCGAGGAGACGCCGCGGCCCGACCAGACTGAGCACCTACGCACGTTACAGTTCTCGGCCAACAACCTCGTCGTCTTCATCAACGACATCCTCGACTTCTCGAAGATCGAGGCCGGCAAGCTAAATCTCGAGAAGCGGGAGTTCAACCCAAAGCGCCTCTTCGAAGAAATCGCTCAGCGCTTCGAGATGGCCGCCAAGCAGACGCAGGTCAAGCCGAGCTACGAGTTCGACGCTTCGATCCCGGATTGCCTGATGGGCGACCCAGCTCGCTTCAATCAGATCATGACCAACCTCGTGCAGACGAGCTTTCAGCATTCGGTCAATGCCCATGTCCACGTCTCGGCTAAGGTCGAGGAACTGCGCAAAGACGAGGTGTTGCTCCGCTTCCAGATCGACGACGAGGGCCAGGTGATGGATCAGAAGCAACTCGACTCGATGTTCCGGAGCTTCAACTTTAACCCGGACGACGTTTTCGAGGGCTACAACTCTTCCGACCTCGTGCTCGCCATCACGCGTCGCCTCGTTGACTTGCAGAACGGCCACATCGAGGTCAAGCCCCGCGAGGAGGGCGGCAACCGTTTTACGGTGTTGCTCACCTTTAAGATCGTCTCCAAGGCCGACCGTATTAAGCAAAAAGGCGTCTCTCGCACCTTCGAGCACCTCGCCGGCCATCAGATCCTCCTCGTCGAGGACAACAAGATCAATCAACTCGTGGTGCTCAAAATGCTCACGCGCCTCGGCATTGACGTAACCACGGCGGACAATGGCGTCGAGGCGCTCGAAATTCTCAGCCACCGCACGTTCGACCTCGTGTTGATGGACATCCAGATGCCGCAGATGGATGGCTACCGCGCCACCGCTGAGATCCGCAAGCATGCGAACCCTGGCGTCCGCGACGTGCCCGTTATTGCGCTCACGGCTTCAGCGTTCCTGAGCGAGCGCGAGAAGGCTAAGCTGTTCGGCATGAACGACCACGTCGGCAAGCCATTCGCGCCGGAGGAGTTGCTCGACAAGATGTCGACCTGCCTCGATGCGGCCAGGGAAGGTGAGCTCGAGCTCGAGGCCCAAGGACAGCGCGGGAGCTTGAAGGAGAGCAATTGAGTTTTAGGTGAAACCTAGGAACCGTACGCTGCAAATTCACGCCCGCAGGTCGTCCATCATTTCCACGAAGTGCTTGAAGGCATCGTGGCGCTTGCGGGGTAGGCACCACACATCGATGGGCTTGCCGCCAACGGGGTGCGCGAAGCGCAGACGGTGCGCGTGAAGTCCGATGCTCCGGTCTTCGAGCGGTTGCTTTGCGCCGTAGCGGAGATCGCCCTCTAGAGGGTGACCGATGGCACCGAGTTGAGCGCGGATCTGGTGACGGCGCCCGGTGGTGGGTTCGACCTGCAATAAGCAGTGGCTCGCCACACGGGCGATGAGCTGAAAGCTCAGCTCGGAGCGCTTGCCGTCCGGACCGGCCTTGCGCTCGGATTCGTGGACGCGCATTCGCTTGACGCTCGGGTCGTGGCGCAGGTAGTGGACGAGCGTTCTAGCCTCATCGGTGAGTTCGCCTTGAACGACGGCGAAGTAAGTTTTGGCGACAGCCCGCTCGGCAAACATCGGCTGCATACGCGACAGCGCCTTCGAGGTACGGCACAACACCACGAGGCCACTAGTAGGGCGGTCGATGCGGTGCGCGAGTCCTAGGTAGACTTCTCCGGGCTTGTCGTACTGCGCCTTGATGTAGGCTTTGCCCCAGTCGAGCAGCGTGGCGTCGCCGGTATCATCACCCTGGCAGAGCAGGCCTGCGGGTTTGTCGACGATGAGCAGGTGATTGTCCTCGTAGACGATGCGCGGGACGATGGGAGCGGAGAATCTCAAAGTTTGATGTTCAATTTTCGATGGTCAATTTTCAATGGCTGCCGCGGGTGCCGCGGGACCATCATTGCTTGCGCGACGCGAAGGTCGCTCATTCTTGGGTGCCCCTCGACTGGCTTTGTCCGCCGAACCAGATGCGCGTCCCACACATTGAAACCTGTAAATTGACCATTGAAAATTGAAGTGGCCTACTCGCCCTGCCCCAACGACACCTTCATCTTCGACGCGATGGTGCACGCGCGCATCGATACGGAGGGGCTGAGCTTCGAGACGGTGCTCGCAGACGTGGAGGAGCTCAACAGGGCGGCTTTCGCCAAAACCTACTCCGTCACGAAGCTGAGCTACAGCGCGCTCGCGCACCTACAGGATCGCTACCGCCTGCTCGACGCCGGTAGTGCGCTCGGCCAGGGGATTGGTCCGCTATTGATCGCGCAGACCGAACTCGATCCAGCGAAGCTCAGGGGTGAAGCCGTCGCAATCCCGGGGGACTACACTACGGCAGCTTTCTTGCTGCGGCTCGCGTATCCGCACCTCTCGGAGCTACGACCTACGCTGTTCTCCGATATCGAGAGTGCCATTGAGCGGGGCGACGCGGCGGCGGGGGTCATTATCCACGAGACGCGCTTCACGTACGCGGAGCGCGGGTTTGTGCTGCTGCGCGACCTCGGTACCTTTTGGGAGGAAACAACGGGCCTGCCGATTCCTCTCGGGGGTATTGCGGTGAGCAGGAGCCTTTCTGAAGAGACCCAGCAAAAGATAGGGCGTGTCTTGCGCCGCTCTGTAGAGTTCGCGCTGGCGCAGCCCGAGGCGAGTCGTGCATACGTCGCGGCACACGCGCAGGAGATGAGCGGAGAAGTTCAGCGCAAACACATCGAGACCTACGTCAATGCCTACAGCGTCTCCCTTGGGGAGGCGGGACGTACGGCTGTGCGCAAGCTTTTCGAGATGGCGCACGAGCGAGGTCTTGTCGGTCCACTCGCGACGGACCTATTAGTGTAGTGAGCCGAAGACGCGCAAAACCAATTTTGGCACGCGCTTTGCAAGACTTTGCTCGTGTAAGTTTTGGTTGAATTGAAAGATTCGCTTTGGGGCCTGAAGGAAACTTCAGGCTTTTTTTTTGCCCGGAAGCTTTCAGGACCAGCCTTTCGAATTTGCTGTACGGAACGTGCCCGTCAAACAGTAGGAGGCCTACCTTCGCCGGCCTAACCCAATACAGCTATGATCGTCGGCGTACCACAAGAGATAAAGAACAACGAAAACCGCGTGGCCCTCACGCCAGCCGGCGTCTACGAACTTCAGCGCCACGGCCACATCGTGCACGTACAGCGCAGCGCAGGTGTCGGATCGGGCTTCGAAGACAAGGAGTACATCGACGCAGGGGCCGAGATCTTGGACACCATCGAGGAGATTTACGACCGGGCCGACATGATCGTCAAGGTTAAAGAGCCAATTGCTTTTGAGTACGGGCTCGTGCGTCCAGGGCAACTGCTGTTCACCTACTTTCACTTTGCCTCGAGTGAGCCGCTCACGCACGCGATGGTTGCCTCCGGGGCCACGTGTATCGCCTACGAGACTGTCGAACTACCCGACCGTTCGCTACCGCTCCTCGTGCCCATGAGCGAAGTCGCCGGTCGAATGAGCGTGCAGGAGGGTGCCAAGTACCTCGAAAAGCCCGTCAAGGGCCGGGGCGTGCTATTGGGCGGCGTCCCGGGGGTTACGCCTGGTAAAGTGGTGATCCTCGGCGGGGGTGTCGTCGGGATGCAAGCCGCGAAGATGGCTGCCGGCCTCGGAGCCTCTGTGGTGATCATGGACGTTAACCTCAACCGTATGCGCTACCTCAACGAAGTGTTGCCGGCCAATGTGGTGACGATCTACAGCAACGAGTACAACATCCGCCGCGAGATCGCCAACGCCGACCTCATCATCGGGGCCGTACTGATTCCAGGTAAAAAAGCCCCGAGTCTTATCCGTCGTGAGATGCTGAAGCTGATGCGACCGGGTACCGTACTGGTCGACGTCGCCGTTGACCAGGGCGGCTGTATCGAGACCTGTCGGCCGACTACACACGAGGATCCCACCTTTATTATCGACGACGTGGTCCACTACTGTGTAGCCAATATGCCAGGGGCCGTACCCTATACGAGCACGCTCGCCCTCACCAACGCGACCCTCCCCTACGTGATCCGCTTGGCCAACTTAGGTTGGGTCAAAGCCTGTGCGGCCGACCCAGCCTTAGCGCTCGGCATCAATGTTGTGGACGGGAAGATCTGCTACGAAGGCGTTGCGGAGGCCTGGGGGCTTGAGTACACGCCGTACGACTCCCTCGAACTCGAGGTGGCCTAACGGTCGGCGATATTGCACCGACGGGTAAACGAACACCGGCCATCGGGTCGTTGGCACACCAGCCGAAAGCCTATGCGAAAGATCATTGCCGCCTGTACCCTCTTGAGCATCGGGCTCGGACCGAGCGCCTACGGCCAGCAAGCTCCGCCGGACGACGCCGTGATTTACTCGAATGAGTTCCTCTCGATCGGAGTCGGTGCCCGTGCGCAAGCTCTTGGCAACAGCACCGTAGCCTCCAGCGACGATATCTTCTCGACCTACTGGAATCCCGCCGGACTCGCCGCCGTCGACAGCAGTGCCGGACTCATCGCGGGGGCTATGCACGCCGAACAGTTCGCAGGGGTGACCAAGTTTGACTACGTCGGGGTGAGCCTCCCGATCGCGAGCGGAGGGCGGCGTCTCGGCGTAAGCCTCATTCGACAGGGCACCGACGACATTGCGAACACGCTGAACCTCGTCGAACCGGACGGCACCATCAACTACGATAACATTACCACCTTCGCGGTGGCGGACTATGCGATAGCGTTTAGCTACGCGCAGCCGACGCGCCTGCTCAAGAACAGAGTATCGGTAGGCGGCAACCTCAAAGTCATCCGTCGCATCCTTGGTGATTTCTCGCAGGCCTGGGGCGTAGGCGTGGATGTGGGTGCACGCTACGCCGACGGACCGCTGCGCGCAGGACTCGTCCTTCGCGACGCGACCTCGACGTTCAACAGTTGGAAAACAGAGTTGAGTGACTCCGATCTCGAGGTGCTCCAGCGAACCGGCAATACCCTACCCGACGCTAGCGGCACCGAGATTACCCGTCCAACTCTTCTTCCGAGTATGGCCTACCGCTTTGCCCTGGGCAACTTCGGCATCGCGCCAGAGGCGACGGCTTTCGTCACCTTCGACGGTCGTCGAAATACCTTAGTTGCCTCGAATACGGTGAGCGTCGACCTGGCCGGCGGCCTAGAGGTAGACTTCCGGCGCATCGTGTTTGCACGTTTCGGGGTTGATCAATTCCAAGAGATACGACCCCTCGGCGAAGAGGACGGCATCCTTACGCCGCGCTTCGCCCTGGGCCTTGGCGTAAAGATCAAGCGTTTCGCGCTGGACTACGCCTACTCCAACCCCGGCAGCGAGTCGGATCTCTACGCCCACGTGGTGAGCGTCAACTTTGGTCTCAGCCGAGGCTCGTAGGCTTGGCGCTTACTGGACGTAGCGGAAGTGACCATTCATTTGTGCTCGACGCCGCAGTTCAGAGGTATCGTCCGCGGCCGCGACGCGCTGTTCGACGAGATCGGTTAAGTGCCGTTGTCGCTCGTCCTCGGTGCTCATCGCCAGCAAGGCGAGTTCTTCGTGGATCTTGAGGCCGAGCCACCCCCCGAGCGAGTAGCTCACTCCTGCATCGCCAGGCTGCGGTAAGTCGCGGTGTACCCCGAGTGATTGCAAGAGATCACGACAGCGGTCCAGCAAACGCATCGTTGCGGGCAGGTCCGAACTCACCACGGTTGTCCTGATTGGGGAGGTTTCGCCGCCGCTATAGAGTTTGCCATCCACTACCTCGTCGAAAGACTCGATACGGACGACGCGCACACCCTCGCAGACGATGTCGAGTTCGCCGGACCCGTAGGTCCGGGCAATCTCAACGAGTCGACACACCGTAGCGAAGGGCTGCAGTCGACCCTTGACCACTGGGACCTGCACGAACTCGCCGTTTTCTTCGGAGAGTTCACCGAAGAGCTGACGATAGCGAGGTTCGAAGATGTGGAGGTTGAGTGGCTGGTACGGGAAGGCGACTAAGCTGAGGGGAAAGAATGGTAAATATGCTGTTTGGGCCATGGCGAAATGTACGCACGTAGGCCGCAATCGCCCGGTGGTGCAGTGGGTTGGCACCGGGCTTTCGCCAAAACGAGAGACCATCGGTCTCACCAAGCCAGGTTTTGCCGAAAGGCGTATACGGTCACAGCAAGCCGCACACACGCCAGAGAGCGCTAACCGAATGCCAAGCCACAGCGACGATAGGTGCGTACGGGCTTAAACAGAAGGCAGCGATTGCCTTTGCCGCGGCTGGGTGCCGCTTTTACCTCACAGCATTTGTACATCAGCCATACTTTACGTTGGGAAGTCCGAGCAACTGTATGGCTGATCGCGACCCCGAGCTAGAGTCTTAGAAAGGATATCCAATGGCGATGTGGAGCTGCAGATTCTCCTCACGAGATGCCCGGTCAAAGATGTTTACGTTGTTAAACTCGAAAGCGTCCTCGACGGGCAGCCAGGGCTTGCGAATTGGGACGGATGCATCGAGACGCAGGATGATGACGTCGAAGTTGAGTCGCAAACCTATGCCCGTACCCACGGCAATCTCGTTGATAAACGAACTCGGCCGGAAGACACCA
Organism: Lewinellaceae bacterium; assembly: GCA_963837005.1. Classification (GTDB taxonomy): domain Bacteria; phylum Bacteroidota; class Bacteroidia; order Chitinophagales; family Saprospiraceae; genus CALDTK01. The sequence goes on along the minus strand of CAWIMC010000004.1, from coordinate 190,207 downwards.
TCACGAACCCCGCCTGTCTCAGGATCCGGCGGCGTCTCATTGACATCCTTCGTGAGCCACACGTTGCCAGCATCAACGAAGGCCGCCCCCTCGAGAAAACTCACGATCGGGAAGCGGTACTCGGCGTTGAGTTCAATGCGGATATCCCCGCTCTGGTTGTTGTTGGTCGAGTCCAGTGAAAAAGGCAGCGTATTTCCAGGCCCCAGCCCCCTGATTCGAAAAGCGCGTACACTGTTCGGACCACCGGCGAAGAACTGCTCGACGAAGGGGATTACCTGACTGTTGCCATACGGGAGGGCAGCACCGATGTAGGCCCGCGTGGCGAGCGTTTGCTTACCGAACGGAATCGTGCGGCGGCCGTCGACGTAAGCTTTGAAGAACTGGCTCAGCGCTACACCCGCTAACTCTTTCGGACCGCCGTCTTCGGGCGTTTGTGCGATCAGAGAGGCGAGGTTGCCAGAGGTCTTAATGCCCCCGTCGACGTACCAATAGGGTCGTGTCGTCGCGATCGACTGCTCGTTGTAATTGATGGTGTACTCCAGGCCAGCAATGGCGTTGTCCGCAAAACTTTGCTGGAGCCTAGGATTCACTTGTAGCACCTTATCAAAGTCCGAATCCTGGCCAATCAGCGAAGTGTATTGCAGGCTGATTGGGTACAGCGAGTGGGTGATCAACTTGTTGGCGCGGTAGCTATACCCGAGGCGCAGCCCGATATTCTGGAGTTGGAAGTCGGGACGGTTGGTGAGCTGGTACCGAATACTTGCGATGGTCCGGGGGATGTAGTACGCCCGTCGTTCGAGCGACCGTGCGTAAGGCGCTACGAGGCGCGGGAGCGCGATAGACGTATTGAACGTGTACTCCTGCCCGAAGATCGCGGAGTCCGGTCGGGTAATTAGCGGTTGCGGTCCAGCTGCCGCCCCGAGCGAAATCTTGAAGTCTTCCGCCCCGCCGAGTAGGTTGCGATCCCCGAAGCGGAACTGGACGCCGAGCCCGAGCGCGGAGTTGTTCTGCGAGGCGGCTTCGACGTCGATGTTGATATCTCGACTCTGCGACTGCGTCAGGTAGATGTACTGATCGAGGATCGGGATACTGTCGGTGCTGCGACGCTCGAATTTGTAGTTGACGAACTTGAAGACCCCGAGGTCGAGGAGTTGGTTAACGGTGTTCTCGTAGATCGCGCGGTCGTAGAGGTCACCCCGTCGTAGGCCTATGCGGCGAGCGAGCACCTCCGGGTGAATGGAGGGATCCGCAGACTGGAGAATACTGATGTCTTCGAACTGAACGGTGTCTAAAAACCTCGTCGTGGTATCGGAGAGGTTGTACTCCGGAAATACGTAGGTCTCCCCTATCCGAAAGCGAGACAGTGCCAGCGTGTCCGATCCTTCTTGGAGACGCATCCAGACCTTGACGCTCTTCGAGCCAGCGGTAGAATCTACGAAGTAAAACAGGTTGCTCGGGGCGAACTCGAAGTAGCCTTGCCGCGATGCGAGTTGGTCCAGCCGAACGCGCTCCGCGCCAAGGGCAGCAATCGAGTAGAAATCGCCAGGCTTGATAAGGCTGTTCTTGTTTCTCTCGGCAATGAACCGCGTCATGTCGATCGAATCCTGCGGAAGCACGACGGTATCTATCCGCGAGCGCCCCTGCGTCGTCACCAAAAATCTAGCCTCGACGCGGAAGGTGTCTGGACGGAGCGTATCAAACGCAACGGTCGACCCAAAATACCCGTGGTCCTTAAGGTAGTCCTGCATCACGAGCTGCGTCTGCACCAGCGGACCTTCGTCATAATAGACGGGCTCTTCGCCGAGCAAAGACCGGAGCTTGCGCCTAAAGAAGCCTTTTTGCTCCGTAGTATCGTACTTGAACCAGAAGAAGGCCGCCCGCTCGTTGGTAGCATTGACCTTAATCTTGTGCATTCAGCTGCGCGAGGAGGGCTTTTTCGCTGGGCTCCGCCGTCTCGGGATTGGTGAGCTCTACGGTAGCGCCCGTGTAGATGGGGTTTTCTGCCGTAACGTAGCGCTCGACGCTACATGCTCCGAGCAAGACGACCGCGCAAAACAGCAAGGCGAAGCCGAGCTTCGAAGAGGTTGGGGACAAGACTACTCGCATACACTACAATCGCTATCGTTGAGCGTGCGCCGTTCATAAATATGCGCACGCGAACTGCTAGGCAGGACCAACGTCACACCTAGGCTGAGCGTTCGACGACCAATTAGCCGGCGCTAGGACAAGGCATCGAGGCCATGCTGGATATGCTGCAGCTCCGCCTCAACCTCCTCCTTCTGGACGGACATGACGCTGACAAGATCGGCAGGTGTGTCACGTACGACGAGCGCCTGCTGATACGCCTCGACGAGCTTGAGTTCTTTGAGGCGGGCCTCTTGGAGGATAAACTTGTCGTCTTCGCCGCTGAAAAAAGTCTTGACATCTGTGAAGATCTCGTCGGCCGCATCGCTGAAGGGAGACGTCACATCCATCGGCATCGAGCCGAGCGACTTAATCGTGTCGCGGATGGCCTGGTAGTAGCCGCGGCGCGTCAGGGCGAGTTCGGCAAATTTGGTCTTCCACCCGTCGGTCGCGAGGTTGTCTTGCGTCGTGTTGAACTCCCGGTAGCTGTCGTACAGGCGGCGTTGGAGGCGATTGAGTTCGTGGACGAGTGCTGTGTTGGCCATTGAGGGTAAAATCTTGAACTGGTGTCGGGTAGTGAATTACCGGGCGGCAAACTTAGCGACGTCGACGACAAAGCCCACGCTCGGTACGGGGTATCTAAAATGGTGAAAGGGTCGTCACCGACGTACGGCAACGACCCCTCCCATTTCACGCGGCCTGTGACTTAGGCTGCCGTGAAGGTTTTCTTCAGGTCTTGGATCTTCCCGAGCGCGGCCTGAATCTGGTTGCGCTGCCGGGCGACAACAGTGCGGGTCGTAGCCGGGAGGGCGTTGTGCTCGAGAACTTTGTCGTAGCGCTCGATGGCGTTCTCCTCGCCGCGGACGACTTCGTTGAGAACGGCAGCTTCGTCATTTCCGGCGACGGCGGCCTTGAGGTCGATCCAAATGCGATGGATGTCGGCGGCAACGCTGGTGCCTTTGTCGGGGGTAGCGCCGAGTTGGCTGAGCTCACCTTTCAGTTCGTGACCGAAATCATAGCGCTGCTGTGCGTACTCGTTAAACCAGCTCTTAAGGCGGGCGTCGGTAACGTCCTCGGCAGACTCTTTGTAGCCGCGCTCGCCGTCGTAGTTGACAGTGATGAGGTCGTTTACAGCACTTGCAATTTCTTTGTTGGTGTCCATGGTCGTGGGTTTTGGTTTCTCCTTTTAGGAGGGCATTTGGGTAGCGATTGTTCGCGAATGGCGTGTGGAAGGGTGGGGTTTTGCCGGAAGGCTGGCGGCAGGAATTGCGGATGAGCGCACTTCCTAAACCGCAAATCTTACTAGCCCTACTTAAACTTCCGTTGGTAGGTAGCCCCGGCCCCTGTCTCGAACTGGCCCGCGGCACTAAGGATATCGTAGTCTGGGCGGCGGAAGGCACGCAAGAGGTAGTGACCGTTCTCGGTGAGTCGGTAAGTGAGCACGAACGAACTCTGGAAACCACCCGTCGAAGCGGTCTCGCCGACCCGAGTGTTGTCGCCGACGTTGGTCTCCGTACCGATGGTTACGGTAAGGCGGTCATTGAGGAAGGACTTGGAAAGATCGACGTTGGCGACAGTAGTACGGCCACTCGACGCGTACTGGTCTTCGTAGCTGTCCAGCCCGACGTTGAGGTTGACGCCTTTTAGATAATTGTCGGCGAGGTTGTTGAGCTGATTAGTGACGAGTTTGCTCACGGAGTTGATCGCAAGACTTTCGCCGGTACCCGCGAGGCTTCCTCCCCCGCCCGCAGTCGGGTCGGAACTCATGAACGTGTTGAGGACGAGCAGGCCGAAGACCTGTTGGTAGAGCGCGTTTGGCGTCTGGCGCAACTGCGCGAGCTTCTGCTGTACAGCTCCACCGGCTCCTCCGCCGGCCTCCGGCACCTCGATGTCAAACGTAAGTTGGGGTTCGTCGATGTTTCCCCTCATCGACATGAGCACGTTGACGGGCTGGCGGCGCTGCGAAGCGACGGCCTCCGCACTTTGCGCACCTCCCGGGAGTTCGGCGGCAATCAGTTCGTAGGTCGTCGTCTCGGTGGTGTACACAGCCGTAATGTCGAAGCGGGTATCGAGCGGATCGCCGATAAACTGCAGGTTGCTGCCCGGTCGAATGAAGAAATTCTTTTGCTGCACAGCGAAGCCCCCGGGTGCAAAGGAGAATTGGTAGCTGCCGTCGGTAAGCGTGTAGAGTCCGGTGACGTTGAGGTCGCCGTCGGGCGACATCTGCACCGCCATATCGGCCTCCCCTATAGCTCGGAGGGCATCCCCGGTAGCTGGGTCGACGATCACGTTAAGCACGGCGGTCTCGTTGACCCTGAGCGTCATCGTGAGATCGATCCCGAGCGCGTTCGCGGTGTATGCGTCGAGCAACGTGCTATCTGTAGGCTCCTCAGGATTGGCGTAAATCACCCAGCTCTCGACTGAAACGCCTCCGGTCGTCGCCAGCGGCTGGATGTAGATGTCGGTGCTGTCGAGCGTCTCCGCCCTGACGGACACGACGGGTATCTCGAGGTCGCCACTGATATTCACCGTCGCCGAGACCACCGCGTCCCCGTAGTAGAGCGCGTCCACGGCAGGCTCGCTACCGAGGACTTTAAAGGCATCGGTGACGAGCTTCATCCCGAACTCAAAGTCGGTAAAGTAGTCGTGGTCGATGCCACCGGTAAGCGTCGCCTCGCGTCCTACCTCGTCGGTGACGACAAAATTGCCGAAGTCGATTCGCGTTTGCGAAAACGCGATCCTGCTCTCGGCGATCCCGAGACGGATACCCAGCAGGTCAAAGGTCGTCGCCGCGTCTTCAAAGCCGAAGTAGCCGTTCACGTTCGGCTCATCGACCGTACCCGTGATCGTCATGTCGGCGACCATCAGCCCCTCGCTGTTGGAGAGCGTGCCCTGTGCAACCGGATCGATAAGCCGCATCTCCAGCGCCCGGATCTTGGCCACGAGGTCGAGCCCACCGTCGCTGATGCCATACTCCCCCGCAATCGACATATCGTTGACGACGCCGTTGAGGCGCACGTCGATGCCGACGGCGTTGTCGAGCCCCTCGGAGGTAGCGTTGACGACCAAGTTACCGACGTTGCTGCCGTTGAGCGCCAGACTATCAATATTAATGTCCGCGATGTAGTACATCGTCCCGGCCGGGTCCTTGATGCCGACAGTCCCATTCACGACACCGTCAAGGGTGAATCCCGTGAGCTGCACGAGCCGCGTGACCTCGGCGAGTTGGTAGTCGCGTACGGTCAAAGTAAGCGGGGCGAAGTCGGAGTCCTGACTCGCGTCATCGCTCGCGATCCCGATGTACTGGTTGTCCTTCTCGAAGGTCAGGTCGTCGATCCGCAGGTAGTTGGCCCAGTATTCTATGCGGTTGTTCGGGTCGACGTTCCATTCTTGCCCGGCAACCTCGAGCAGTTCGTCCATGCGGATCACATACCGGCCGGCTGGATTCATGTGGGCGGAGAGTCCGGTACGCAGCAGGAGGCTATCACGATTAAGGTAGCCGCTGATCCCGAGCTGAAGCGAATCATCGGCCAACCGCAGGTCCGCCAGCGCGAGCTCGATTTGCTGGCCCGCCACGTTAACGCCCGCGGTCCTCAGCGCTAGCAACATTTCACGTGCGTCCCCGCCGATGTCGAGGAGAATCGTGTCGACCGTGGTGCCGGCGTAGTTGAGGTTCGGTACAAAGAGCTCACCGGTCAGCGCCTTGTCTTTCGTGTCGAAAGTCCCCGTAAAACTGGCCGTGTCGAGTCGTTCGAGATTGGGATCGAAGAAGTTGATGAACTTGACCGGCCGACTCGCCTCCACATAGAAGCTGAAGCTCTGGTCGGTGAGCACCTGCTGCGGCGTCGGCTCGATGGCGAGTTCGAGCGGCTTGTCCTGTGGGCTCAAATACTCGTCGATCGGGAAGAAGTCGTTGATGTAGTTGGTGAAGAGTACCGGCATGTCCGCCGTCTGGTAGTCGCCGATGACCCCGGCGCGCAGGATCGGTGATTCAAGTACGAGGAATCGGCCCGCTGCGGTGTCACCAGCCCGCACGAGCATCCGGTCGAGTTGCACCGCCTTGACGCTGTCATTTAAGTTAAGGGAGTCGATCCGCAGGCTGCCTACGAGATTGTCCGCCGTATTCCCACGCAGGTTACTGACGATGGACATGCTCATACCCAGCGAGGTGGGATATAGTCCTAGCGGCTGCAGCGCGACCGTATCGATCTGCATCGTGAACTGTAGGTCTGGCAGCGAGTCCCGCAGGTTGACCAGCCCGTCAAAGGCCAACTTGACGTTCGGATCGTCGATCCCGAACTTCCCTTCGAAGAGTTGCTTGTCGAGCTTACCGTCGATCTTGAAGTCTTTGTAGGTGTACCCGAGATAAGAGAAGCTGCGGACGTTGCCGTCGATGTTGGTGACGACATCCTCGACCGCGAGCCCTGTTCCATCTAAGGCGAGATCTAGCGACAGCTTGCCGATGGTCGAATCCTGCAGCAGCCGCCCTACATTAAAGGAGTCGAGCGCTACGGTGCCCTCGTAGCTGCCGTCGGTATAATCGGAGTTGAAGTCCGCCACGATGTCCTGGGTGGACGATCCGATCGAGGTGTTCAGTTTTCCCGCAAGGGCAAAATCTGTCAGCGTCCCCTTAAAGCGCCCCCCGAAGTCAATATCGCCCAAGGCGAGCAAGTCCACCCCGAGGCTATCGCTGTCGGGGATGAAGCTCTTGACCTCCGAGATCCGCGTGCGCAACTGTTGTACATCGGCGTCGATGTAGAGATTATCTGGGTTGTCGAGATTGCGCGCCGAAACGTTCCCCCGAAAGCCCGTCCGCCCATCGGTACGCAGGTCGAGGTTGCGCCCCTGAAAGGTGGTCGTCGTGCCGGCCACGCTTCCGCTAAAACTAAAGCGTCCGAACTTCGCGAGCTCCGGCGGAAGGCCGAGACCTCGGGTAAGTCTGTTCAGGTCGGCGTAACTACTCGTAAGCCGGCTCACCCGGAGATCGTACGCGAGCGCATCGGGGTCCAACGGATTGGAGAGCGTGCCTGTAACCGCAACCGCCGTCTGGCGGCCGGTCCGCACGTCGACCCCCTCGAGGCGAAGCTGATTGAGGTCCCCGGAGATACCGCCATTGAGGTAGAGGCTTTCTCCTGCGTCCAGGTTGAGGCCAGCATCCGCCAAGGTCGGGGCCAGCAATTTGATCGTCTCAAAGGCGACGTAGCTGTTGTCGAAGGTAGCCGATACCTGTGTCGTCGGGTCGAGAGCCGCTAGTTGAGCAAAGCTGCCGTAGGTGAGTTCGGCTTTCGCCAAAACCTGGGAGTTCGGCGTCTTGACCTCGAAATTGGACAGAACCAGCTTCTCGTCGGTCATGTCTAGTCCGAAGCCAAATTGGTTGACCACCAGCCCACTCTGCTCGCGGAAGCTGAGCGACTCCCAATCGAGCTTGATTCGCGTGCTGTCCCAGGTGAAGTTGCGGGCTTCGGCGTTGAGGTCGGTGACGACGATGTTGCCCGCGTCGAGGCCGGTCTCGACCCGTGCGACATTAGCGTCCTTGAAAGCCAGATTGATACGTTTTAGCGACAGCTCGCGAATGGCGACCGGCAAGCCCGCCGTCGGAAAGGTGACCACGGTCGCCCCACTCGCGAAGGTGTCGAGGGCGGTGCCGACTACGGCATCCTGGAGCGTCTCGATTTCTTCAATGACAAAACTTCCGTTCACACCCTCCACCAGTATGTCCTCGAAGGCGACCGCGAGATTCTCGAGATCGAGGGTCTCAATGCGGGTGAGCAGGCGCTCGACGGTCACGTTGAGGTCAGTCTTTGCGACTTCGTCCAAAAGGCGAATCCTCGTATTGGTGACGTCGACCGTCCCAATGCCGATCGTGAAGGCTGCCGCTGAGGTATCGACCACTACACTATCGGTAGGCGCGAAGGCATCGATGATGAACTGGTAGTTAAACGCCGTGTCACCCGCTTGCTGGTAGGCGTTGACCACCGCGCCGTCGAGCTTGATCTCGTCGAACACGATACTGCCGCCAAACAGGTCGAAGACCCCGATGTCCGCCTTGAGGTAGTTCGCGTAGAGTAGCGTGTCTCCGGCCAGGTCACCGACGTAGATCTCCTCGAAGGATGCCGCGTCGAAGAGGTCGAGATTGATGTGCCCGATGCGGACCTCCGCCCCACCCATGAGGTCTTCGATCGTCGGGATCGCTAACGCGAGCAGCTTGTTCTGGACCGACGGGATCTGAATCGCGACCGCGATAATGACCAGGAGGGCGAGCACGACGCCGATAATCCAGGCGAGAGTCTTGAGCGCGATGCGGGCAATACGCATGTAAGAAGGTCTTAAAAAGGTGAAGCCGACTGCCCACCGCGCAATGAACGGTGGGACAGTCGGCTTGGGTCAGTCGGCTATGTTACGAAGCCCTAAAGCGTAAGCTTCTCATTGGCGGTATCGGAGTAGTTGGCGTCCTCTCCGCCGAACACAGCCGTGGCCGCGATTTTGGCGTAGGCGATAATGCTCGAGTCGTTGTCTTCCCAGTACTCGGCGTGGTGGACGTGGACGCAGATTAAGGAAGCTTTCGGATCTTCAGGTCCGTCGAACCAGGCGTCGTGCATCTTCTGGTAGTACTTCTTCTTGGTGGCCATGTCGCGCTCAATGGTGGCCTTGCCGGTGGCCGAAACGTAGTCCTTGTCGGACGGCTTCGAGAAGGCGCAACACACGGTGCGATCGTGGTAGATCTCGTCGACCTTGGCGTCGTCGATGTTGGTGAAGAACCACAGTTTGCCGGCGTCATCGCAGGCGGCGAGGTACATGGGGCGAGCGTGGATGCCGATCTTTTTGTCGTCGGTGACGAGCATGCACTCGCGGATGTCTTCGACGAGGCTTTTGTACTTAGCTTGAATCTCTTGCTTGGTCATGTGCAGGTTGGCTTTGGGTGTGTCCTTGTAAGAGGTCGGGGATGGGGGGGATGTTTAGGGTGGGGATTTCTTGGGGGCTGTGGGGCCGGGGTCGGGATGTCGTTGAACCGCGTGCTGCCAGAAGCATGAGGATCGCTGGCCTGGCGGTGAGCTTTCGCGTCGGTTCAACGACATCCCTCGCGGGTGCTGGGCGGGGGCTCGCTTCTATTTGGCTACTCTTCCTCGTCGCTGGTTTTGCCAGCGCCGATGTGCTCGGCGGCGGAGGCGTCTTCGACGTTTTGCTTCGTGCCGTCGGCGTGGTCCTGGCGACCGTAGCTGCGGGAAGGGGTTTGTTGGCCGGGAGCCTTGTTGGGGTCGGGGGCCTGGTCTTTCTCGTCTTTCATAGTTGATGGCTTGTCGTTGGGGAGGTAATTGCGTTTAAGCGAGCATTGTTGAGCGGCAACACAGGCGGATGGCCTCCGAGCACTTCCCATATTTGCACTTTGCAACTCTTACGCCTTCTCTACCTCGCTCTGCAGCTTCAGCACTTCATCCCCGTCTTCTTGCTCGATGAGCAGCGCCTTGTCGTCCTTGGATCCCTTGCGAGTCACCTCAGAGCCTTGCAGCTTGCGCGTTACCTCCTCGTCGAAGGTTTCCTTGACTTTTCCCTCGGCCGTGCCATTGCCCCAGCTCCACTTGACTTTGCTTCCTTTACGTATCATGACTGGCCTAACAGCATGTTTGGGGACGGCGTTCGCCAAAACATACCCGAAGTCGACTCAGCCGACCACCACCTTTACCCAGACACCCAGGCGCAGCGCACCCAGGCACCCCTTCACCTTACAATGGGATATTCCCGTGCTTGCGCCGCACCGGCTCGACGCGCTTGTGCCGCAGACTGGCGAAGGCCCGCAGGAGCGTCCGCCGCGTCTGAGCGGGTTCGATGACCTCGTCGACGAAGCCCCGTGCCGCCGCCCGGTAAGGATGCGCGAACTGCTCGGCGTACTCGACCTCCTTTTCGGCGAGCTTAGCTGCGGGATCGTCGGCAGACTGGATCTCGCGGCGAAAGATGATCTCGCTTGCGCCCTTGGCCCCCATTACCGCGATCTCGGCTGTCGGCCAGGCAAAGTTGTAGTCCGCGCCGATGTGCTTGGAGTTCATGACGTCGTAGGCGCCGCCGTAAGCCTTGCGCGTGATGAGCGTGATACGAGGCACGGTCGCCTCGCTGAAGGCATAAAGCAGCTTAGCACCGTGCGTGATGATTCCACGCCACTCCTGGTCGGTGCCCGGCAGAAAGCCCGGCACATCGACCAGGACGAGCAGCGGTACGTTAAAGCAATCACAGGTTCGCACAAAGCGGGCTCCCTTGCGGCTCGCGTCTACGTCGAGGACGCCCGCCATCGACATGGGCTGGTTGCCGACGATGCCCACTACCCTACCCCCGATCCGCGCGAAGGCCGTCACGATGTTAGTGGCGAACTCCGGGTGGATCTCCATCCACGAACCTTCGTCCACGATAGCCCGTGCCACTTCGATCATATCGTAGGGCTGGTTGGCCGCATCCGGCACCATTGCCTGGAGTCGCGGCCGCAGTTCGTCCCCGAGCGTGACCTCGACCACAGGCGGCTGCTCGTCGCAGCTCGATGGCAGGTACCCGAGCAGCCGCCGAAGCTGTGCGAGGCAGGCGACATCGTTGGCGGAGGTGAGATGCGTGACGCCTGACTTGCTGGCGTGCGTGTGGGCACCACCGAGCTGCTCGCTCGTGACGGACTCATTGGTGACCGTCTTGACGACGTTCGGCCCCGTGACGAACATGTAGCTCGTCCCCTCGACCATCAGCGTAAAGTCCGTCATCGCTGGCGAGTACACGGCCCCGCCCGCGCATGGTCCCATGATCGCCGAGATCTGTGGGATTTGTCCAGACGCCTGCACGTTGCGATAGAAGATGTCTGCGTAGCCCCCCAGTGAGCGCACGCCCTCCTGGATGCGGGCCCCGCCCGAGTCATTGAGCCCAACGAAGGGTGCTCGGTTGCGTACGGCGAGGTCCATCACCTTACAAATCTTCTCGGCGTGCGTTTCCGAAAGGCTCCCCCCGAAAACGGTGAAATCCTGCGCAAAGGCGTACACGAGCCGCCCGTCCACCTGCCCGTAGCCGGTCACGACGCCATCCCCGAGAAAGATCTGCTCAGCGAGCCCGAAGTCCGTGGTCCGGTGCTCGACGAGCATCCCAGTCTCCTGGAAGGTGCCTGGGTCGAACAGCAGCTCTATGCGCTCGCGGGCCGTGAGTTGACCTTTGTCGTGTTGCTTGGCCTGTCGCGCGGCACCACCACCGAGCTTGGCTTTCGCTTTTAGTTCGGAGAGCCGTTGAATCTTGTCCTGCATACGGGGGTCAAGGTAGCGGTCGCAGCGGTGTAGCGGCGGGTGTACATTCGCCGCCATGACGACCCTCGCGCCCCCCCGCCAGCACCTCTCCGAGCGCCTCCGGCTCATGTCCGAGTCCTCGACCCTCGCCATGGCCCGCATGGCCCGCGAACTCGCCGCCGAGGGCCACGACGTGATCTCGCTGAGCCTCGGCGAACCCGACTTCGACACTCCAGACTACATCAAGGAGGCCGCAAAAAAGGCGCTCGACGAAGGCTTTACGAAGTACACACCCGTTAATGGCCTACAGGAACTCCGCGATGCCATCAGTCGGAAGTTCAAGCGGGAGAACGCCCTCGACTACTCCGCCGATCAAGTGGTGGTCAGCAACGGAGCCAAGCAGTCGATCGCCAACGTATGCCTGGCCGTCCTCGATCCCGGCGACGAGGCCATCGTGCTCGCGCCGGACTGGGTGAGCTACTTCGCGCAGATCGAACTTACTGGGGCCACGGCCGTCGGACTACGCGCCGGCATCGAGACTGACTTTAAGGTCCAGCCCGAGCAACTCGCCGCGGCCATCACCGAGCGGACGCGGTTCATCATCTTCTCGTCGCCCTGCAATCCCACGGGTTCGGTGTACTCCCGCGCTGATCTGGCGGCTTTCGCCAAAACCTTGGAGGCCTTCCCCGACGTGCTCGTGTTGAGTGACGAAATTTACGAACACATCCACTACGGCGACGAGCACGTGAGTTTCGCGACGCTGCCTGGGATGTACGAGAGGACGGTAACGATCAACGGTTTCGCGAAGGGCTACGCGATGACGGGTTGGCGCCTGGGCTACATCGGTGCGCCGTTGTGGCTCGCCAAGGCCTGCACGAAAGTTCAGGGGCAGATCACCTCCGGGGCGAACGCCTTTGCGCAACGGGCGGCGGCGGACGCCCTCGATGGCGACCAGGGTCCAACGCGCGAGATGTGCGCGGCCTTTCTCAAACGCCGCGACATCATGGTTGGCTTGATCAACGACATCCCCGGCTTCCGGGCCAATACGCCGACGGGAGCCTTTTACCTCTTCCCGGATGTGAGTGGGCTCTTTGGGAAGAGTTACGACAACAACACGATCGCCAATGCCGATGACCTGGCGCTGTACCTCTTGGAGGAAGCGCACGTGGCCTGCGTAGCGGGGACCGACTTCGGAAGCGACGAGTGTCTGCGCCTGAGTTTTGCGGCGAGCGAGGAGCAGTTGAGAGAGGCTGCAAGGAGGATCAAGGCGGCGGTGGAAAAACTGGGGTAAGGAGAGTGGCGGGGGCTTTACGTTTGGGTGTTGAGAAGGCTACCTCGGGCAGGGGGTTGGCGGTCGGGCGCAGCTCTGCGACGACTGAAGGATCATAACGCTAGACTTTTTTTGCAGATTGGACCTTTCTGGGGAGTGGAACGCAAAGCCGCTACGCTACGCAAAGAAGACGCAAAGTGCGCAAAGGCCCGTCGTACTTGAGGTAGGGCGCAAGAGCGCTTCGCGCTGAGGAGAACGCAGAGGTCTGCCGAAGCTGGATTTGTACTGAAGCAAACACAAGTGTCTAGCGGTACCCTAAAGGATAAGAGGATTTAAAAATCCGGCGGAACACAGGTCTCTAGCTGCGCGACACCTTTCGATGGGCTACCGCCTGTTTAGGGTTCAGGGGCAGTACTCTCCTTCGGGCTTTGGGGATGGTGCGGCGATTCGGGCTTTGGGGGCTGGGCGGCTTTGGAAAGCCGAGGAACTTCTTATATCAGGGAGGCTGTGTTCTCGGGCTTGGGGCAATGCTGCGCTTCGGGCTTTGGGGGCTGGGCGGCTTCGGAAAGCCGAGGAACTTCTTATATCAGGGAGGCTGTGCTCTCGGGCTTGGGGTGGTGCGGCGCTTCGGGCTTTGGGGGCTGGGCGGCTTTGGAAAGCCGAGGAACTTCTTATCAGGGAGGCTGTGCTCTCGGGCTTGGGGCAATGCTGCGCTTCGGGCTTTGGGGGCTGGGCGGCTTTGGAAAGCCGAGGAACTTCTTATATCAGGGTGGCCGTGCTCTCCGGTTTGGGGTGGTGCGGGCTTCGGGCTTTGGGGGCTGGGCGGCTTCGGAAAGCCGAGGAACTTCTTATTTCAGGCAGGCTGTGTTATCGGGCTTGGGGTGGTGCTGCGCTTCGGGCTTTGGGGGCTGGGCGGCTTTGGAAAGCCGAGGAACTTCTTATATCAGGCAGGCTGTGTTATCGGGCTTGGGGTGGTGCTGCGCTTCGGGCTTTGGGGGCTGGGCGGCTTTGGAAAGCCGAGGAACTTCTAACTTCTGGGAGGCTGTGTTTTCGGGCTTTGGGGAGAGTGCTCCGCTTCGGGCTGTGGGGGCTGGGTGAAGCGCCGGGCTAATGGGCTTTAGAAGTGGCATGTTTTGGCGAAAGCTGTAGTGATGCCTGCTATGCAGATCATGACGGTGATCGGCGGGGTATTTGCATTATTGGGGAGCGTAGCCTTACTTTCCACGACCTAAGCATCAGCCTCCCATGCGCCTCCTACTCCTCCTGCTGCTCGTGACGTTGTGTAGTGGATGCCTGAGGCGTTTCGTGACGACGGAAAAGCAAATCGCGGCACACTACGATCACCTGGATTACAAGCCCTCCTACAGGACGGTGAGGACGGACTCCTCGCAGGTGCTGTTCGCGACCTTCGGGAATCCAGAGGGGCGACCGTTGGTATTTATCCACGGCGCGCCGGGGCGCTGGGATGGATTTTGGAAGCAACTCGACGACACGACCCTGCATGGCGACTACTTTTTGATTGGGCTCGACCGACCGGGCTACGGGAAGTCCTACTTCGAAAAGCGCCGCCGAGCCCTGCCGATACATAAGCAGGCCCAACTGCTCCATGAGGGACTTGCAGCGTTGAACCTGCCCGACAAGCCAATCCTCGTGACGCGTTCGTACGGCGCTGCCGTGGGGGCGTACATGGCGGCGGCCTACCCGGACTCCTACGAGCGACTCATCCTCATGTCGCCTGCGATAGATCCGGCATCGGAGAAGTTTTTCTGGTTCTCGCACTGGGGGCGGATGAAGGCCGTGCAGATGTTTTTGCCGAAGCGAATCAACACCGCCACCCGGGAGAAATTCGCCCACGCCGACGACCTGGCTTCGATAGAGTGGATCTGGGGCGAAATCGATATCCCGACCGAAGTGCTCTACGGCGAAAAAGACTGGATTATCACGGAGGACAATCTGCACTATGCTAGACGGCACCTCGGCGAGCGAGCCAACTACCACATCCTGCCAGATGCTGGCCACCAGATCAGTCGCTCGCACCCCGAATTACTGCGAGAGTTGATGACGGCGGAGTAAGAACGACGGTCGCGGCACGCATGGGCTTCTACCGAGCTATTAGACTGCGCCCTGCACCGCCGTCTCTTTGAGTACGTCGGTCTGCTTCTGAATCAGCTTGATGACCAGCAACAGCACCCAGGCCCCGGTAAAGAGCCAGAACCAAAACTGCCCCCGCTCGAAGATCGAGAAGTCGCCGAGGTAGGCACTCAGCGCGTGGAAGGCGAAGGCGAGCGTCATCAGGTTGGCGAGGCCAGACTTCTCGCGCTTGAGAACACGGCGCCAGTCGAAGGCGTAGGCCGGGGCGCGGTAGGATTCGAAGTTTGGTACGACTGCCGGGGTTTGCGCAGACCATTCGGTGTAAGCTGCATCGTAGTGACCGATGAGGTAGGCCTCCTCAGCGTAGATGATGCGCTCGTAGTAAAGGAGGTAGAAGCAGACGAAGGCGAGCAAGAACCACAGGTTGTGCGTGAAGCCTGCCGCCGCTAGCCACATGAAGAAGTTGCCGACGTATAGCGGGTGCCGCACGAGAGAGTAGAGGCCAGTCTGGTTGATCTGATTGGCGATCTGTCCGCCGGCGGTGTTGCGTCCTGAGGTGTGCGGGGCGGCGTGGGCGATAGCGTGCACACGGATGGCGAGACCAAAGAGTCCGACGGCGAGCCAAGCTACGTTGCGCCAGGTAGCGCTGTAGCTCGCGACGAGTGGGTTTTGCCGGAAGGCGTCTACAAATGCCACAACGCCCACCGCGACGATGATCAGCGGCAGGTACGACCGGTAGCGGAAGAGCCAGTCGCCCTGGTGGCGGAGTTCGTCGCGTAAAGCCATTTGGGGCAGTTGTCAGTATTCGATTCTCGATTGTCGCCGCGAAAACTTCTGGGGAAGGGGTGGGCAGAGGCGCAATTTACAGTGGATCTGGAGTGCGGAGGTTGAGCGTGATAGCCAGGCACGACTGGAGCCAGGTTAGGCACTTTCCGAGCGCCCCGTAGCCTCGGCTACGCAGCGGCGAACTGAGAGTTGTCGGCGGTCTGCTGAGGACTGTTCTGCATTCGCTTGGCCGCTTGATAGTACAACAGTGTCGCGCCCGTCAGTACGACGTGGCTGACGTCATGGTAGTTAAACCACACGGGATGCAAGTAGAAGTTGGTCAAGTGGACGACGAGCGCCAGGGCCGCGACGCCGATGCCCAGCAGGACGTACTTGCTGGCGGCGGCGCGCGTCTGGGCGAAGATGATGCTGTGCAGCGGCAGCGCGATGACGAGGAGCCCGTAGCCGGCGTGGATCTCGACGAAGTAGAAGGCGTTGAAGCTGTAGCCGAGCGCGTCGATGAGCGGCTGGCTGAAGAGCACGAGCACGTGGAAGATGGCGAGTTCGACGAAGTTGGCGACCGAGAGGATGCGCCCGAGGCGCGCCGAGACGCGCTCGCCGGCGAAGAGGATCGCCGCCCGCTCGAAGCAGGCCACGCCCCACATGCTGATGATCCAACCGGGGTACTTGGCCTCGTAGCCGAGCGCGTACTGAAAGCCGTGCCCGAGGAAGGCCCCGAGTAGCACGGCGATGCCCATGAGCAAAAACATGTACCTGAACCACTGCCCCGCCGGGGAGAGCGTCGCGCGTTTTGCCGAAAGGCGCCAGAAGCAGACAACGTTGACGACCGACCAGAGAAGATCGGTGAGGATGACGTCGACCTCCTGGATGCGCGTGCCGAAGAGGACGATGTCGGTAGGGTTGAGCTCCATTTTGGGCGGGGAAGGTAGGGGTCGCGAGTAGGCAAAAGGGTAGCTGCAAGTGTACTGGAGGCTAGCTATCGGCAGACGGTAGAGCGTTAACGGGCTGATCCAGCAGTTTTGAAGGTGGGGTGTCGAGGCGGTGAACGGCGAGAAGTGGTTCAGCGCACGTCGGAAGGCGCGAACCCTGGCGGCCCGTACCTTCGCGCGCTTATGTCCGACCTCCCCGACTCCTTCCACGACCTCAACCTCACCAAAAACCTCCTCCAGGCCCTCGATGATATGGGGCTCACGACCCCGACCTACATCCAGGCGGCGGCCTTCCCGGTGATCATGAGCGGGCGCGATGTCGTCGGAATCGCGCAGACGGGTACGGGCAAGACGCTCGCCTTTCTGCTGCCCGCGCTGCGGCAATGGGAATTCGTCAAACACGCCTTCCCGCAGATCCTGATCGTCGTGCCGACGCGGGAGCTGGTCGAGCAGGTCGTCGAGCAAGTGGAGTTGCTCACCAAGTACATGGACGTGATCGTGCGTGGGATCTACGGCGGGGCCAACATGAAGACCCAGCAGATCGTCCTGCAAGAAGGGCTCGACATCCTCGTGGCGACGCCCGGGCGCTTGATGGACATCGCGCTGACGGGGACGGTCAAGTTCAAGTTTTTGCGAAAGCTGATCATCGACGAGATCGACGAGATGCTCGAACTGGGCTTTTTGCCGCAACTGCTCAACGTGCTCGACATGATGCCCGAGCGGCGGCAGAACCTCCTTTTCTCGGCCACGATTACCCCGGCCGTCGAGAAGCTGATCGGGCAGATGTTCGAAGGGCCGGTGTACGTGACGGCCGCGCGGAGCGGTACGCCGCTGGACAACATCACGCAGACGCTGTACCCGGTCGAGAACTTCAACACGAAGCTCAATCTGTTGGTACATCTGCTGAGCGATGAGGAGCGTTTCCGCAAAACGCTCGTTTTCGCACCTTCCAAACGCCTCGCTGATGTGGTGGCCGAGCGCCTCGAGACGCACTTCCCGGAGCAGGTAGCGGTGATTCACTCGAACAAGGCGCAAAACACACGTTTTGCGGCTCTCAAACGCTTTGCGACCGGCGAGTCCCGCATCCTCGTGGCGACGGACCTCGTGAGCCGCGGCCTCGACATCGACGCTGTATCGCACGTCATCTCGATGGAGGTCCCCACCGAACCAGAGGCCTACATCCACCGCATCGGGCGGACCGGTCGCGCCGACCTCACCGGCGAGGCCATTTCGATGGTGGCCGAACGAGAACTCGGGCTGCTGGCCAACGTCGAGGGCCTCATGCGCGCCGAGATCGAGCGCTTGGAGTTCCCAACTGAGGTCGAGGTCAACGAGGAGCTGATCGCCGAGGAAAAGCCCCACGTCTACATGCCGACCCTGAGCACGAAGTTGCGCAAGACCGGCGGCGCCTTCCACGAGCGCTCTGCCAAGAAGCAGAAGGTGAACGTCGGCAACCGCAAGGCAAATGCGCTGCGGGAGAAGATGAGCAAGAAGCCTGGGGCGCCAAAGAAGAAGCGGCGGTAGCAACTGTTAGTCGAGCGCTGCCTCGCACCCTCGATTTTAGACCGCAGAGGAGGTTTGTTGCCTTTTCGAGGGGCGGAAGAGCGCTTCGGGCTTTCGCCAAAACTGCGTACCTCGCCAAAGGCGCCTTGCCGGAGGGTAGGGATGGTGGGATTGTGCTTCTCGGCCCCGAGACTGCAGTCGGTCCGCGACTCGAGGGTGCCCCGAGCAGCTTCACGGAGGTCGGTCAATCCGTTGCGAACGGTAGGTCTCTGCCGGCTTCGCGTTGATGGACGCCTGGCAACTCGAGCGCTAGGCCCACGTAGCCGAAGTTGTAGCCTTGTCCCCTGCCGTCGATTTGGCCGATAGAACGCTGAAACGTCGCTCCTACTTCGATGCCGAGTTGGTCTAGCAAGTAGTACGTGACGCGCCCGTCGATCCCGAGCATCCTCGTGCCCCGTCGCCGAAAGCCGTTGTCGTCGTCGCAGGGACAGTAGTCGCCGGTCAAGAAGCTCGCTCCTCCCGAGGCCCGCAGCCCCGACCCTAGATCCGCGGTTGCGCCCGCTACTCCACCGTAGGACCAATACCGCTGTCGCTCGTCGGTGAGCACGAAGAGGCTCCCGCGGGTGACGGTGTACCGCACCACCGGACCGGCGTACACGTACTTCCCGAGCCGCACCTCAACTGATCCTGTGTGCGTCCACTCCCGCGTACGAAAGTCGTCGAACGGTGCCGGCTGGCTATTTCCGATTAGCCCGCTGTTTGCCCGGAAGGCTACGCCTGTTGCGAATTGGGACCACAACACGCTCGGGACTGCGGAGGCGAGTAGGGCGATTAGCAGCAGTGATCGTTGCGGAGTAGTCATGGTGGGTAGGACGCTGTGCGGGGAAGGTGGTGTAGCGCGCTTCGAAAAGCGCGAACCGATTACAAATACTCCTCGATTCCGTCTACCGGGCTCGCGGGGCGCGTTCCAGTCCGCCCGCCCCGGCAGTTCCAGCACCAAGCCCACGTATCCAAAGTTGTACGCGTCCGCCGTGAACAGCGACGGGCCGAGCCGCTGCTGTAAGGTCCCTCCAAGCTCCACGCTCAAGGCAGGCAGGAAGAAATACGCGAGCCGCGCCTCAGCGCCCAAAAAGGCCGTCCCTCGTCGCCGAAATCCGCGGTCGTCATCGCAGGGACAGTAGTCTCCCGTGAGGTAGGTCACGCCCGCCGACATCCGAATTCGGTGCGTCGGGCTGTAGGTTCCACCCGCCGTCCCACCATACGACCAGTACCGTTCCTTATAGTCGGTGAGCACCTGGAGGCTCCCTTTGGTCTGTGTGAAGCGAACCACTGGCCCGACGTACACGTACTTCCC
Source organism: Lewinellaceae bacterium (assembly GCA_963837005.1). GTDB lineage: Bacteria > Bacteroidota > Bacteroidia > Chitinophagales > Saprospiraceae > CALDTK01. Next base: position 170,908 of record CAWIMC010000004.1, on the reverse strand, counting down.
GAGGCGCACCTCGACCGCCCCAGTAGTCGACCATTCCGAAACACGGTAGTCCTCATATGGCGCCGCCGCTCGAACGCTCCAAGTACCAGTATTGGCGCGGAAAGCCACCCCCGTCGCAACTTGACCATAGCCCGTACCCGGTACCAGCAGACCGGCAACGGCGACAAGCACCGCAAACGTCCTGCCTGCTACCCCTACCCATAGCGCCATACCGGTTGCCGCCACGCGTCTAGTCACAGACGGCCTTTCGGCAAAACGCTGTTTGACGGCCGCAAGTACCTAGCGTGTTTTGGCGAAAGCCGCCCTGCCCTAGCAGCAACAGGCGCTGCAGAAAGCGCCCAACGATTCCTACTTCGCCCATGCCTCCCTTGTTCGCGGCCCTACCACCGCTGGTGCAAACTCACCTGCAGTTGCCCCTTCACGTTCGCATTTGTCCGCTGGCGCATGTACCCTAGCTGCACCCGGCACTTTTCACTAATGCCATAGCCGAGACCATAATACGTACGGTTGCGATCGAAGAACTGGACCGTGCGCCCGTCGCCTATCTCGCGCTCGCCGTTTACGAAGAGCTCGTTGTACAGCGCGGCATACACGACGCCTTCGGTGAGGGTCGTCCCGTTGAAGGGAATGTTGACGAAGAGGTTGTACCGAAACCGCGTCCGAAAGTCCTGCCCTTCGTTAAAGCGCTGCTCGTAGCGGAAGCGGTGCGTGAGCAGCACATGTTCGGCCAACTTGTGTGGCAGCAGCGCCTCCTGATAAATACGATTCTCGTGGACGGTCTGGTCGAAGTCCTTACCGAAGGCCCCCGTCGTGATGCTCGCGTACCCGAGGGTCAGCAAGCCATTGAAGTCCTTAGGCTGGTAGGTGAGCCCAGAGCGTAGCAGGAGCTGTTCTAAATCACCGGCGACATTCCAATTACGGAACTGCGCATCGCCTTGGATTCCGAAGCGGCTGTCGCCAAACTTGGCGGTATAGAAATACATGTACCAGGCACCGAGTTGGTCCTCGTCGAAAGGCGCGGAAGCGGTCTGGGCGTGAAGTTTTGCCGAAAGGCTGAGCCCGAGGGCCAGTCCGCACGTCAGTAACGTGCGGGCCAGCGGTCGGGCCGATAAACGAATGTTCATAGCTGAGGCTTAGCGATCGAGACGAGCGGCGGGATCGAAGCGCTGCGGGATCGGTGCCCCGGCGGCTAAGAACTTCGGTAAACTCGTGATGGTCTCCTCGATCAGCTCGACGCTACCGGAGTCGATATGGTACACGGCTCCGACGATGACCACCTCGCCCTTGGCGTACTCACGCGCCAGCACGGGCTCTAGGTTGCGGAGCATCTTGACCTGCTCGATGACGTTTTCGCGGACGGCGCGGGCCAACTTTTCGTCGTCCGTGCCACCCATGCGCTCGGCGGCGAGGGCGGCGGGCTTGATCGCGTTGACGAGGGTCACGATGTGTCCGGGGAGGCCTTCGGGACGCTTGATGGCCGCCTGCACAGCGCCACAGCTCTGGTGGCCGAGCACGACGATGAGGTTGGTGTTGAGCACCTCGGTCGCGTACTCGATGGTGCCGTAGCTCGCCTCGGCCATTACCTGACCGGCCGTACGCGTGATGAAGAGGTCGCCGACACCCTGGTCGAAGATGATTTCGTTGGGCACGCGACTGTCGGCACAGCCGATGATGGTGGCGAAAGGCTTTTGGCCCAGGCGTGCGTCGCGAAGTTCTACCTCACTCTGGCGGGGGCTAATCGAACGCCCTTCGGCGAAGCGGCGGTTGCCGTAGACGAGTTTGCGCAGGCCGTAGTAAGGGTCGGCGTAGGCGCTGTCGCGATTGGCGTCGTAGGTGTTGGGCGCAATCTGGAGGAGTTCGACGACGCTGGCGGCCTGGGGCTCGGCTTTGGTCATGGAACTCATCTGGGTCCGGTCGGTCTGGGCGCGTACGCAGGCTGTGGCCGTGAGCATCGCGAGGAGAAGGAGGAGGGCATTGTTCATTAGGAGGTCCGAACTAAGCAAACCATAGCTAGGTTTAGGGCAGCCCGAGACTTTGCTGCCCATATGTCGGCATGCAGGCTCTCATCCTCGCGGGGGTCACTGCTGCTAGGCCGCGTTTGTTGCTCCGAGTTGACCGGCGTCGGCTTTGAGTTTGTAAATGGCGACCCGGCCGTCCCACACGGCGTCGATATTTGGCCTTTCGGCAAAACACTCGTTTTGGCGAAAGCCACTCACCTTTTCGCCATGAACACAGCACGCTACAGTTCTTTCCTTCTCGCCACTTTCCTCCTCATCGCCTGCGGCTCCGAAACCCTCGAGGACAAGGTCAACCGCCGCCTCGGGGAGGCCGTCAACTCGGCGGTCGAACAGGCGAGCGGCACCGAGGTCAACGAGCAGCAGCTCCGCGATGTCCTCGATGAGGCCGGGCGCAGCCTCGACAGCCTCAAGTTCGACAAGCTCTCCGACGTGGAGGTGATCGGCTTCCGCGACCTGAAGCCCTTGATGCCGAGCAGCGTCGCGGGACTCTCTCGCACCGAGCACCTCGGCGAAACCAACGGCGTTATGGGCCTCGAGATCTCGCAGGCCTCCGCCGTGTATGGCACTGGCGAGCGGCGCGTCGAGGCCAAACTCCTCGACACCGGCGGGGCGGGCATGCTCCTGCTCTCGATGGCGAGCTTCTCCAAACTCAAGGTTGACAAGGAGACCGCCGACGGCTCCGAGCGCACCTTCACGCTCGACGGCTACCCCGCCTACGAGAAGTACAGCAGTAAGGGCGGACGGGTGACGAGTTCGCTGAGCGTGCTGGTCAAAGACCGGTTCGTGGTAACCCTGGAAGGCACGGGCGTCGATGCGGAGGCCCTATCGATGGGCTTTCGGCAGTTTCAGCTGAGCCCTTTGCCCGACGCGAAGTAACGCTAGCCAGCGGGACGCACGACGCTGTGTTGCTCTGCGTCTGTTCCCTACTTCCTTCAAGCTCCAGGCGCCTTCCCCTTACTCGACCCAAAACCGCTCCACGCAGCCCCGGTCTGCCATCGTCACGTACGCCGCGCCCCGTTTCCCAAACGCCAGGTTGCTCGGCTTCTCCCCCGTCAGAGGCACCTCCCGCACGAAGGCCCCCTCCGCGTTCAGCACCTCTACACGCCCGGCTCCGTACCGCGTCACGTACAGGTTCCCGTCTGGTCCGAATCGCATCCCATCTAAGCCGAAGTCCGGCCACTCGTAGAGCAGTCGTTTTGCCGCAAGGTGCCCCTTTACCCCGATCTCGTAGCGCCACAGCTTCCGCTGCACCGACTCATTGAAGTATAGATACTTGCCGTCCGGCGAGACCTCGATCCCATTGGTGGTCCCGAGGCTGTCGGCCAAGAGTTCGATCTCGCAATCGTCCGTCACACGCCAGAGCCGCCCCGTGCCGGCGGCCCAGTTCGGGTCGCTGAGGTAGATGGTTCCGTTGGGGGCGATGGCGAGGTCGTTGGGCTGCGACATCTCCGGGTTGTGCGCCCAGACGTAGGCCTCGGTGCTGCCCTTATCTATACGTAAGACATTGTGCCCCGTGTAGTCCGCGATGTACATATCGCCGCTTTCGCTAAAACGAATGCCGTTCCCGATAGAGCCTTTCGGCAAAACGGCGTGTACGCTCGCCTTACCGCGTTTGGTGACCTTCCCGATGGTGCCCTGGCGCTCGAAGTTGACGGCGTAAAGGTTGCCCTCTGCATCGACAGCGGGCCCCTCGATGCCGTCGGTGAAGCCACTGGGCGCAGTGTAGTCGGTGTGCGTGAGGCGCTTCGGGACGCAGGCCTGTGTGATCAGTATCCCACACCATAACGCGAAAGGCATACGGAGGGAGAGGAAGGCTTTCATGGGGCCGAAAGTAGAGAGCACCATCCTGCGCCCGTTCGGGTCGCTCCAGCGAGTGGGCGCCCATATCACCCAACTTAGTGCGGCACTCGCTGGAGCGACCCGAACGCCGCCAGGCGCCCATATCACCCAATCTAGTGCGGCACTCGCTGGAGCGACCCGAACGCCGCCAGGCGCCCACAACACCCAACCCAGTGCGGCACTCGCTGGAGCGACTCGAACGCCGCTTGTTATGTTCAAAACTTTTCGTGTTTTAATCCACCTTCCACCTTTCGTAACCGACACAAAATGTGTTGTTTTGGCGAAAGCCCCAGCGCCCAACCCGCTGCCCGCCCGAACACCGTGGAAGACTTCAGCCGCTACGATTACGATTTGCTCGTGCGCCCGCCCTCCGGCGTGGTCGCGCACTGCCCCGAGCCCTCCCCCGCCACCGACGACGACCCCGCCTGGCCCGAAGACCGGGACGAGGGACTCGTTGCCCCTCCCCCACTCGCGTTCAACCGCGCCATCCTGCACCTCGACCTCGACTCGTTTTTCATCTCTGTCGAACGCCTCCGCGACTCGAGCCTGATGGGTCGCCCGCTCATCGTCGGGGGCCGGGCGGGGCGAGGCGTGGTGGCGAGCTGCTCGTACGAGGCGCGCAGCTATGGGGTCCGCTCGGCGATGCCGATGCGCATGGCGCTCAAACTGTGTCCGGAGGCCCTCGTCATCCGTGGCGATATGGAGAGCTACTCGCAGTACTCCCAGCTCGTCGGCGAGGTCATCGCCGCCGACGCCCCCATATACGAGAAGAGTTCGATCGACGAGTTCTACTGCGACCTCACCGGCATGGACCGCCACGTCGGGTGCTGGAAGTGGTCGGTCGAGATGCGACAGCGGATCATGCGGGAGACGGGCCTGCCGATCTCCTTCGGGCTGAGCATCAACAAGCTCGTCTCGAAGGTCGGCACCGGAGAGGCCAAACCCAACGGTACGCTCATGATCCGCAGCGGGACGGAGGCCGACTTCCTCGCCCCTTTACCCACCTCTAAGCTCCCGGGCCTCGGCAAGGAGACGGCGCACCGGCTGAGCTTCATGGGCGTGCGCACGGTGCGGCTGCTGCGTGAGATACCGGTGCGTTTGCTCGAGCGGGAGTTTGGCAAGCACGGCCGCGACCTGTCGCGCAAGGCGCACGGCATCGACGATAGCCCCGTAGTGCCGTCGAACGGCCGTAAGTCGCTCAGCAAGGAGCGCACCTTCCAGCAGGACACGACCGAGGTCGAGTTCTTGCGCGACGTACTGGCCGACATGGTGTGCCGGCTCGGCTTCGACCTGCGGCAGCGCGAGCAGCTCACGGCCTGCATCACGGTCAAGGTGCGCTACACCGACTTCCAAACCTTCACCAAGCAGCGCCGCATCGCCTACACGGCCAACGACCGCGACTTGCTCCGGTACGCGGCCGAACTCTTCGACGGCCTCCACGAGCGCCGACAGCTGGTGCGCCTCGTCGGCGTGCGCTTCTCGGATCTGGTGCGCGGCCACTACCAGGTCGACCTGTTCCGCGACACCGAGCGCGACGTGCGCCTCCTCGGGACCCTCGACAAGATCCGCGAGCGCTACGGCGAGGAGGCCATCAAGATGGCGCGGTGTAAAGCCTAGCGCGAAGAGGTGGCGGCTTTCGCCAAAACGCCCAACCAAGCCAACCCATGATCATAAATCGCGTTACCTATGCACTACCTACCTTACCGACCTATGTCCGACGTCACGCTCACCGGCAAAGCCAAAGAGATCTACGACAAGTTCAAGGCGGCCGAGAAGCTCCCGAGCTACATCAAGGTGTCGTTCTGGGGCCGCGATCCTATGGTAAGTCCGCGGGCTGCACGACTGCTCAGCGATCCGGATACCCGCGATTTGCTCTTGCGAGCGACGCGCGGCGAGCGCAAGACAGCGTGAATAACATCGCTGCGATATGAATGTCGCGGCCTCCACTCTCGTACTGCTCTGTTTGTTGGCGCCAGCGATGGCGTTCCGGCGATTGTATTATACCGGAGAGTTCTCCAAACAGTACACGACAGAGGACTTCGGTCGCCTGCTCCTCCGAACGGTGGCACTCGCGGCTGTGATCCATGTCTTCGCCGCGTTGCTACTGCGGTGGTTACTACCTAGCCTCACCGCTGGATATAGACTTGCGTTTAGCGCTGTTCTCGGCACAGAGGAAAGCATCGTCGACGAACTCACCGAGTGGACCGGACGAGAGGCCTTCGGCTGGTCGTACGTCGGGTTAATTTTCCTGAGCGCCGTCGCAGGTTATTCTTGCCAGTACCTGGTTCGCAGGTGGGGGCTCGATCGCAGCGTCAAGCTACTCCGGTTTCAAAATTATTGGCACTACCTCCTCCGCGGGGGGATCAGAGAGTTCTCGCAGTCAAGTGGCGTATTGGCTAGTAATAGCGGGAGGCTGGACTACACATTCGTCCAAATCCTCGCCGGCACCACCGAGGGCGACATGCTCTACGACGGTATCCTCGTGGACTATGAGTTGCGCGTGAATAACGAACTCGAGCACCTCGTGCTCACGGGCGTACGGCGTAGGCTACTGCGCAGCGACCGCCCCGAAGGCGCACCTCACGTCGGCAGGCTAGAAGAAGTGGAAGAAGAGGATCGATACTACCCTATCATCGGCGATGTAATAGTAGAGTTGGTCGGCGGCAACTTACTGGTTATCAACACCGTTGTGTGGATAACCTAAGCCTCGGTTATGCCCATTCGACACGAAGATATCAAAGATGATCGCCAGTGGCGCGCTGCCACCGGAGTTACACGTGAACAGTTCGCCGACCTCACCGCGCGCTTCGGCCGCGCCTATGAAGACCGCTTCGGTAAGACGATCGCCGAGCGGCAGGGCGGCTCCTCGCAGAAGCCAACGTTCACCACGTATGCCGAACAGTTGTTCTTCCTGCTTTACTCCCTGAAGTCCGGCCTCACGCTCGATTTGCTCGCCCTCTCGTTCGCCTGCGCGCGCTCGACCGTCGTCGCGCTCCAGGCCGATACCCAGGCGACGTTCCAACGGGCCCTGGTGGCCGGTGGCTACCACCCGAAGCGCGCCTACAACTCGCCGGCCGAGTTGCTCGCCGACTGGCAGGCGGAAGCTTCGACGGTTGTCCTGCTCGACGCCACGGAACACCGACGCCAGCGCCCCGGGGATCGGGACGCGCAGAAGTCGACGTACAGTGGCAAAAAAAAAGCCCACACCACAAAGCTGACGATCGCCGCGACGCTTGATCGGCGGATCAAGTACGTGAGCGTACCGTACGAGGGACGTGTGCACGACTTCACGCTCCTCAAGGCGGCCTTCCCGCCGGAGGCCGGGCGCTGGTTCGGCGGCATGGAGGTCCACATGGACCTCGGTTACCTCGGGTTCGAGGGTAAGTACCCAGGGGCGGCGGCGGTGTCGATCCCGGCGAAGCGACCGCGGGGCGGGGAGCTCTCCGACGAGGATAAAGCGAGCAATAAAGCAAAAAGTAAGGTCCGCGTGAAGGTGGAACAGGCCATCGGAGGAATGAAGCGATTCCGTGTTTTATCCGACCGATTGCGTCGCCACGATATGAAGGCTTACAGCGCGATAGTAGGAATTACGGCAGGTTTGTGGAATTACAACGTGAGCACCAGTAAATGCTAGCCGAACATGTCTAGTGATTCCGGCAGCCCAGATCAAGAACTGCAACCTCCGGTACATCAATGTCGTCGATATCGTCGAAGCCTCACAGAATAGTTTACAAATCAGCGTCAACGACGCCGACGGCGATGTCACGTCTGCGGCCTACTACAACGCCCCCACTGCTTAGCACACTCGTTTGATGAGGAGATGGGAGGATGGGATGATTATTTGATGGGAGGATGGCCGTCCGGACGTGCACGCAAGCCGGGCCTCAGGCGCGCCCACGAACGGCCATCCTCCCATCCCCCCATCAAACCATCCTCCCATCTCCTCATCCACCCATCTCCTCATCATACCACCCTCCCATCCCAAAACCCAATCCCCATGAGAGGTGCCGTCACCAATCCCCAGAACCGCTTCGACGCCCTCCGCGAAACACAGATCCCAGAACTGGAAGACCGTGTTTTGGCGGAAGCCGAAGACCTCCGCGATGACAAAACCCGCTACGTTCTCACGCACCCGAAGACGATCCTCAACCGCATCACGTCCCCCGACGTCCGCGGTGAGTGGGGCCTCAATCCCTACCAGGGCTGCGAGCACGGCTGCGTGTACTGCTTCGCGCGCAACACGCACAACTATTGGGGCTACTCGGCAGGCCAGGACTTCGAGCGCGTGATCCTCGTGAAGCGCAACACGGTGGCCTTGCTCGACGAGGCCCTGTCGAAACCCAACTGGCAGGCCTCCCCGCTGATGGTAAGCGGCAATACCGACTGCTACCAGCCCGTCGAGCGCGTCGAGAAATTGACCCGCGGCGTCCTCGAACTCTGCTGGCGCTACCGCCACCCTATCGGCCTCATCACCAAGAACAAACTCATCCTCCGGGACCTCGACCTTCTCACGCAGCTGGCCGCCCACGACCTCGTCCACGTCGCGATCTCCATTACGAGCCTCGACGAGACTCTACGTCGCAGCATGGAGCCCCGCACCGCCACCGCCCAGCAACGCCTCGAGGTCGTTCGTCAGCTCTCCGCCGCCGGGGTCCCGGTGCGTGTCATGATCGCGCCGATCATCCCGGGCCTCACCGACCACGAGATCATCGACATCGCCCGTGAAGCGGCCGCCGCCGGAGCAAAGGCCATCAATTACACCATCGTCCGCCTTAACGGCGACATCGGGGCCATCTTCGGCACCTGGGCTCACGAGCACTACCCCGACCGCGCCGAGCGCATCCTGGCCCGCATCCGCGAGTGCCACGACGGAAAGCTCAACGACTCCGAGTTTGGCAGGCGGCAAAAGGGCGCGGGCGTCTACGCGGAGTCCATCGCGCAACGCATCAAAATTGCTCGGTTGAAGTATTTCCCAAACACCGTCGCCACGGCCGAGAGTCTCGACGACCTCCCGCCGTACAATACAGCGCTCTTCGAGAAACATCGACCGGGGCAACACCTGCTCTTTTGAGGCCGGGCGTAGCAGCCCATCTTCGCCGCCGTGGTAACCGACCCCAAACAGCTCCGCGACGCCGAGGTCGCGACCCTCGTCATCGAGTCGGGGCGCCACCTCGAGGCGCTCGCCAAAGGCCTCATCACCGCGAAGACGGGCCCCGACGGCAAGCCCCTCATGCTCGGGGAGCGTATGCGCGACCTCAAGGAACGTCTCGACAAGCCCACTTGGCTGGCGTACCGCGCCTGGTCGAAAGAGCGCAATGCCTACGTCCACGCAGAGCAGACCGACCTCACCGACCGTGAGCGCTTTTATGAGAACTACACCCTGGTGGCCGCCGCGCTCGGCAAACTCCAGAAGCCTAGACGTAAACGTAAGAGCGCCCGCAAGCCGCGAGGCAAGACGAAGGCGTCGTCGGGGGGAGGGCGCTACGTACTACTCGCCACTGCGATCGTCGCCGCAATCGCGCTCTACTACGCCGGCTGCTGATCCACGGCAACGGGGGTGAGCGGGCGGCTCTTTCCAACCTGTTTGGGGAGATCGACGATGAAGGTCGAGCCCGCACCCTCGGCGCTCTCGACGCGGATGTCGCCCCCGAGTCGGAGGATTATCTTGCGACAGGCCGCCAGCCCGACGCCCGTACCGGCGTATTCGTCGGCGGTGTGGAGGCGGCGAAACACTTCGAAGATGCGGTCGTGGTACTCCGCGGCGATTCCGATGCCGTTGTCGGCGACCGAGACGCGGACCCGGTCGCCGAGGTCGATGGTGACCACCTTGATGATGGGGCGCACGGACTGGTTGTATTTCAGGCCGTTGGCAACGAGGTTGCCGAGCAATTGGTCGAGGGTGCCTTTCGGCAAAACCAGGGTCGCCTCTCCGACCACCTGAAGCTCGGCGTTGCCAGCAATAATTTCGGCGTGGAGGCTCGTGCGGACGCGGCCGATAGCCTCGGTGACGGTTACTTCCTCGGCGAGAGTCTCGATGTCGGCGTTGAGGCGGCTGTACTCCAGCACGTCTGTGATGAGTTCGTTCATGTGCCGCGCATTCCCGATCGCGATGTCGAGGTATTCGTCGACGAGCGCCAGGGCATCGGCCGGGAGGCGACGGCGGATGAGCCCGAGGAAGCTCGTTACGTTGCGCAGCGGGGTCTTCAGGTCGTGGCTCGCGATGTAGGCGAAGCGCTCGAGCTCGGCATTGGACTCGCTCAGCTTGAGGGTCTGCGCCACGAGGCTCTCGCTGCGCTCTCGGAGTTCGCGTGTTTGTACGTCTACTTCTTGCTGCAACTGGGTCGCGAGCGCCGAGCGCATCCGTACCCGATAGATGACGAAGGCGAGCGCCAGGGCGAGCAACAGGGCTCCGCCGATGAGGGCGATACGCTCCGTGGCGCGCTGGCTGACGATCGCCTGGGCGAGGGCGCGTTCGGCTTCGGAGGCGCTGAGTTCGCGCGCCATTTGGTCGCGCTCGTGATTGGCTACCTTCACATCGACATCCTGGCGGAGGCGATCCTCGCGCAGGGAGTCTTTGAGGTGAAACGCCCGTGACTTCGCCAGGAAAGCGGCCTCGAAATCGAGCGTTTTGGCGAAAGCCGTCCCCAGCGAGTCGAGGACCTCCGAGACGTGGTACACCTCCTTGCCCCTGGTAAACAGTTCTACCGAGCGCTGGTAGTGCTGCTGGGCGCGCAGGTAGCGGTGGAGGTTCATGTTGAGGTTACCGAGCGAGTACGCTGCCCGGGCTTCGCCTTGGTCGGAGTCGTTAGCGATGGCGTATTCGTTGGCGCGGGTCGCGTAGACCAGGGCAGAGTCCGCGCGCTCGGCCACCATCAGGGCCTCCGCGTAGTTGAGCGCGAGGTTGAGGGTAGCGTCGTCGACGATGTTGGGGTTGATCTTTAGCCCGAGGCGGGCAAAGTAGAGGGCGCTGTCGATGTTGCCCAACCGGAAGTGCGTCGTACTCGCACCGTCGTAAGCTTCGAGGGCATCGTCAAGTAGGCCGAGCCCCCCGAAAAGCTTCGCGGCCTGCGCGACGTGAAACGACGCGTGCCGGAGATTATCGGTGTAAAATCCACAGTACGCAATCGTGTAGTGGCTCTGGGCACGGGTGTACTTGTGGACCTCGGCCTCCGGAAGGGCTAAGACACTGAGGAGCTCCTGCTCGCCAGCACTGATGCTGCCTGCGAAAGCGAGAATACGGCCGAATGTGCACCGGAGGTGACTACGCTCCATCGCGGTGAAGGCCCCCGTCGGTATCCCCTCTCGAAGGGTTTTAAAGATCGCCTCGGCCTCGCCCTGGGTTGGATAGCGCCTCGCGGTATTGTACACTTCGTTGACCAAGAGGAGAGCTGGTGCGAGTTCGCCGCGATTAGCGTATGCATTGATGATTGCGGTATAGGCCTCGATTCGGTCGGCGAGCATCGGGAGGGCGTCCACGCGTTGGCGTTGCGCCGTCACGGAGTCCTTCTGAATGGCCGTCGCCTCGAAGGGGGGCGGCAGATTTGCGACGACCTGACCGGTAGACAGCGAGAGGACTGCAAGCAGGGCAATACACCAGCGGACCTGTCGCAACACAAGCGCGAGCGGAGGCGACAGACTTTGTAGTTCGGAGGTGAGTGACATACGCCCCAGAACTTGCAAAGCCCGCGCCAATGGGGCTTACGGGTCATTCACCCCCCACCTTCGACCATTAATACCGCGTATCCGACACGTAAGGGAGCCGAAAGAGCCGTTCGGCGTCCAGGGTCAAGAATCCAAAGTCCTCCGACACGATCCCCGTGATGAGGTAGATACCCCCAGCCTGGAGATCGCCGTGGCGCCACTTGCCCGGAAAGTGCGTCGTATCGAAGTAGTCGCCGTTGGCATCGAGCCAGGTCCCAAAGGCCATCGCCTTGCCCTGCCGCGTCCGCAAGTCCTTGCGGGTCACAAAGTAGCCGAGGACCTGGATCTCGGTTTTGCGGTAACGCCCAAAATCCCGCACGCCGAGCGTCCCCCCCGGCACCTCGGCCAGCAGTTCGAACGGCGAGCACAAGGGGAAGCCCAGCAACTCGATCTCGTCGAAGGCCTGGTCGAAGCGCCCCTCCTGAAGTGTCGGCAGCCCGAAGTCCTCCTCGTAGACCTCGGCGAAGAGCGCCCCCGTGGCCCCGGCCCCGCTGCCCTTCTTGCGCTGCCCCGGCGGCACCAGGGCCGCGTTGCGCTCCCACATCAACTCGTACTTGGTCGACGCCGTGAAACGCAGTGCCCCGATGCGGATCAACAAGACCAGCTGCTCCGAGCTCACCTCCGTGCGCCGCACGAAGTCGCCGAGGTCACGGTAGGCCCCGCCGTGCCCACGCTCCCGGACGATGCGGTGTGCCACCCGCTGCTCCAAGCCCTGCAAATGCACGAAGCCCAGGAAGATGTCCGTGCCCGTGATCGTCGTGAGGTACAACGAGCGATTGACGCAGGGCGGGTGAATGCTAGCGCCCTGCAACCGCGCCTCGTGGACGTAGAACTCCGTCCGGTAGAAGCCCCCGAAGTTGTTGATCACTCCGACCATAAACTCCAGCGGGTAGTACACCTTGAGGTATAGGCTCTGGAAGCTCTCCACCGCAAAACTCGCCGAGTGCGCCTTGCAGAAGGAGTAGCCGGCGAAACTCTCGATCTGCCGCCAGACCTCCTGGCTCACGGCCGGGTCGTGCCCCTTGGCTGCGCAGCCGGAGAAGTAGCGCTCCTGCAACTCCGTGAACTTGTCCGAGCGGTGCTTCTTGCCGGACATGATGCGCCGCAACACGTCGCACTCGTCCATTGGCAGCCCCGAGAAGTGGTGCGCGATCTTCATCACGTCCTCCTGGTAGACCATCACCCCGAAGGTTTCCCCGAGGTGCTCCTCGAAGACGGGGTGCAAATATTTGATGTTGGCCTTGTCGTGGAAGCGCTCGATGTACTCGCGCATCATGCCCGACTGCGCCACGCCCGGGCGGATGATCGACGAAGCCGCGACCAAATGCACGTAGTCGTCGCAGGCGAGCTTCGACAGCAGTCCCCGCATAGCAGGACTCTCGACGTAGAAGCAGCCGATGGCCCGGCCGGACTTCAACTGCGCACGCACTTTCGGGTCGCGCTTGATCGGCTCGACATTGTGGATGTCGACGTGGCGGCCCTGGTTGTCGCGCACCAGTTGCACGGCGTCTTTGATGTGACCGAGCCCCCGCTGCGAGAGGATGTCGTACTTATGAAAACCCCAGTCCTCGGCGGTGTACATGTCGATGTGCACGATGGGGAAGCCCTTGGGCATCAGCTGTAGGGCCGTGTGGTAACGCAGGGGTCGCAGCGAGATCAGAATGCCACCCGCGTGAATCGAGAGGTAGTTCGGAAAGTTGGCGATCCGCCGTCCGTGTCGCCGCACGATGGGCGCGAGCTCGTGGTGACCACCTTCTTCGTCGGGGGTGTTGACGATCAGATCAATCTCACTTTTGGGCAACCCGAACACCTTGCCCAACTCGCGCACGATGGACGCGTACTTAAACGTGACCGTCGTGGCCATCATCGCGGTGTACTCCGGGCCGTGGCGCTTGAAGACGTAGTCGATCACGTCGTCGCGTTCGTCCCAGGAGAAGTCGATGTCGAAGTCGGGCGGCGAGGAGCGGTGCGGGTTGATGAAGCGCTCGAAATAGAGGTCCAGTTCTAGCGGGTCAACATCCGAGATGTACATGCAGTAGGCCACGATCGAGTTGGCCCCAGAGCCGCGCCCGACGTGGTGGTACCCGACCGAACGCGCGTAGCGGATAATGTCCCACGTCACGAGGAAGTAGCAGCAGAAGCCCTGTTGCAGGATGACGGCCAGCTCGCGCTCCATGCGCTCGTGCGCGAGCCGGTGTTCCGGACCGAAGCGCTGGCGGCACCCAGACTCGGCCAATTTGCGGACCAGGGCATAATCGCCGGCCTCGGACGCGGTAAAGGTTTGCTTGTTGAGGTTCTTCCCGCCCTCGTCGAAATCGAAGCTGCAATCGGCGATCAGGGCTGCGGCCTGGTCCACGAGATAAGGGTGGGTATCGTAGCGCTGGCGGAGTTCGATTTCGGTGTAGAGCGCTTCGTCGTGACGCGCCGATTGTTTTGGCGTAAGCTGACTGAGCACGGTATTGTGATGCACAGCCCGCAGTAACCTGTGTGTCGTATAAGCTTCATCATCGTCGGCGGTAAATGGACTCCAAGCAAGGAGTTTGTGGGGATACCTAGCGACCGGGCTTCTAAATAAATGATTGACGTGTTCGGCACGTATGCCCAAATATTCGCTTTCGCTAAAACTGTCGATCGGCTTGACGAGCCGTGGATAAACCACGATGCAGTGTTGAAAACTCGGCGCTTGATTTGGGAGCTCGCGGCTCGCCAGAGAGCATTCGGTGAGCAATCCACAGAGTTCTGCCCACCCTTCCTGATTGCGGGCAATGCCAATAAAGAGTAGCTCATCCCCGCTGCGAAACTCGACCCCGAACACCGGCTTTATGCCCGCCTTGCGACACGCCTTCCAGAACGGGAACGCCGCTGCTGTGGAGTTGACGTCCGACAGCACGAGGGTTTGGTGCCCGCGCGCTACGGCGAGGTCGACGAGGGCCTCCGGGGAGAGGGTCCCGTAGCGGAGCGAGTAGTAAGAGTGGCAGTTGAGGAGCATGGCGGGGGCACCTCGATTCTCGGGTCGTGCAAGCTTACGCCAAAACAACACAGAATGTTTGACTACCAAAGGGGTCGCGCCGACCGTCAAGTAATTCCAGGAAGCTCACAGATGAGCAATTGGGGACACATCCGCTAGCTTGCCCCCCAATGCCCACCCCACGCGTCAACCCCCTCCTGTCCACCTACCGCGGCCTGCGCTACCCGACCTCCCCGCTCGGGAGCTTCGACCTGTTCCGCGAGCGACATGGCGATACCTATGAACTCTTCACCGGCAAGTCCCAGTGGACCCTCGTCACCGAGCGCGCCGATTTGATAGATCACATCCTGCGCACCAACCAGCGCAACTACGCCAAGTCGGAGATCGTCACCGAGCTGCTGGCCAGCTATATAGGTAAGGGCCTGCTCACCGTCGACGGAGAGTACTGGCGCGGGCAGCGGCGGCTCATCTCACCCGGATTCCACCGCGAGAAGCTCGCCAACCTCGTCGCGACCGTAGACGCCGAGGTGAGTGCGTGGATCGACGAGGTCCCCGCCGGGAGCGCCTGGGAGGTTTATGGCACCACTCTCCCGCTCGCGCTCCAAATCATGGCGCGGGTGCTGTTCAGCGGTCGGGTCACGCCCGCAGAGTTGCACACCGTGGCGCACTCGGTCGAGCTCGGGCAGGACGATTTCGCGAAGGAACTCCGACAGCCGCTGCTCAAACCCTGGCGTCGGCTCACCAACTCTCGCAAGGGCGCCGACGCCGAGAACGCGCGAACGATCGAGATCCTCCTGCGCCAAATCCGCGAGCACCGCGAGCGCCCCGGCGACTTCGACGACCTGCTCTCGATGCTGCTGGATTCGCACTACGACGACGGCTCCGCGATGTCGGACGCGCAGCTCGTCGACGAGACCCTCGTCCTCATCCTGGCCGGGCACGAAACCACGGCCATTTCGTTAGCCTGCACCGCGTGGCTCCTCTCACGCCATCCCGACTGGCAAGCGCGCGTCCGGGAGGAGTGGCGCACCGTGGTTGGGGACGGTAGCCTTTCGGCAAAACACCTCCCTCAACTCCCCATCCTGACCGCCGTGGTCCGCGAAGCGCTACGACTCTACCCTCCGGCCTATCTGCTGAGCCGCCGCGCGATCGCCGATGATGAATTCGACGGCGTCCACATCGCGGCCGGCCAGACGATTATGGCCTCCATCGTCGGCGCACATCGCCTCGAAAGAAACTTTAAGGACGCAGACGCTTTCCGGCCCGAGCGCTACCTCGAGCGCGAAACCAGTGTCAACTTCGCCTTCGGCGGCGGGCCGCGCCTCTGCGTCGGCGTGCACCTCGCGATGATGGAGCTACAGATCGCCACCGGGCGGCTCGTTGACCGCTATCGGCTAACGTCTTACGGTCCTGAGACGCTCCAGATGGAAGCCTCCGCGACGATGCGGCCAGCCAGCGGCGTGTGGGTCGGGCTTCAGGCCATATAACTATTACGTTTACGGCTAAATAGTATGCTGTTTCACCGGGACGCGACGCCCTGTGGATCGCGGATACGTTCGCGGTCGTCACGGCGGCGTGGGTCCTGATTCACGCCGACAGCGCCCAAGTGACTGTCATGCGCAGCCTCGCCGCCGAAGCGATCGCCGATTGTGAGCGCTGTGCCTACGTAGACCGCCTCTACGCCCCCGGGTACGACGAAGTTGACTTCGCCGACGCGGACCACTTATCGGCCCGCGGCGCGGCTCGCTTGACCAGGACGGTCGACTCGACGTTCGTCGCGCTGTCGGACCAAGGGCTCGAGTAGCGTATTCGAGGACGCTCGAGGGCACTTACTGCTTTTTAGTGTAAACCTTGGCGTCAGTTAATCTACCGATAGCGAATGTGCTTGGCGCTAATACCGAATGTTCGTTGGCTGTACCGGGTGCACGCCTATCCATCGCTTATCGATTCAACCTATCGCCGCCGACTACGCCCCTGGGAGCTAATGTGAATCATCGATTGCGTTGCCAATACCTCACAAACCATTCGATTTGTTTTTAAAATTCTCTAGCTTTGCCGCCGGAATCTCACACATTAACTAATCCCACTACCCATGATCAAGAAACAATTCCTCAAGGCCCGCCCCGTGTGTAAGGCCACCTTCACCGTTCCTGTAGCGGACGTCCAGGGCAAGCAAGTTGGCATCGTCGGCGAGTTTAATAACTGGGACGTTGCCGCCCCAATCAACATGACCAAGAAGAAAGACGGCACGTTCAGCGCTACGGTCGAACTTCCGCTCGACAAGCACGTCGAGTTTCGGTACCTCGTTGACGGACAGCGCTGGCTCAACGACTCCGAGGCCGACGGCAACGTCACGACCCCCTTCGGCAGCGAAAACTCCGTCGTCAACACCGCTCAATAAATCTGAACACGTCGAGCGGCACCCGTCGATCCGTCGACGGAGGCTTTCCTCAAGCCCTCTCTCGCACTTATGCGGGAGGGGGCTTGTTGGTTCTGGCGAAAGCCGCCCCTGCTCTTACCCAAAAGCGCACTGTACCTTCCCCTCTTACCCAAGCCCCCCGCATGCCTCCCGAATCCAAGTCCAGCAAAGCCGCCAAGTCCGCTAAGCCAAGCAAGCCCGCAAACACCTCTACAGCTGCAAAAGCCTCTGCCAAGCCTGCCGGAAAGAAAGCCGCTAAGCCGAGCCAGAAGGCCCCCAAGGCTGCGCCGTCCGTTAATAGCTCCTCCGACCAGGCCCTCCACTACAGCCGCTTTACCGACTTCGATATTCACCTTTTTCGCGAGGGCAAGCACCACCGCCTCTACGACAAACTCGGCAGCCACGCCGCCACGGTCAACGGGGAGGCCGGCACCTACTTCGCCGTCTGGGCACCGTCCGCGCAGAGCGTTGGCGTCATCGGACAGTTTAACGGGTGGAATCGTGACGCCAACCAACTCGCGTCGCGCTGGGACAGCTCAGGCATCTGGGAGGGCTTCATACCCGACGTCGGCCACGGGGTGCTCTACAAGTACGCCATCGTCGGAGCCCACGGCGGCACGTTAGAGAAAGCCGATCCCTTCGCGCGCTACTGCGAACTCCCGCCCAACACCGCCAGCATCGTCTGGCACCAGGACACCCGCCCTTATGACTGGCAGGATGAGACCTGGATGAAGGAGCGCCACTCGAAGAACTCCCTCCAGAGCCCGATGAGTGTCTACGAACTGCACGTCGGGTCGTGGCGAAAACGCCACGGGGGCGTCGAGAGCCTCAGCTACCGCGAACTCGCCGACGAACTCGTACCCTACGTCCAGCACATGGGCTTCACGCACGTGGAGATGATGCCCGTTATGGAGCACCCCTACTTTCCGAGTTGGGGCTACCAGGTACTGGGGTACTTCGCGCCGACGAGTCGCTTTGGGCAGCCGGAGGACTTTGCTTACCTCGTCGACCGCCTTCACCAGGCAGGGATCGGGGTCATCCTCGACTGGGTGCCTAGTCACTTTCCGGAAGACGCTTTTGGCTTGCATCAGTTTGACGGGACGCACCTCTACGATCACGCCGACGAGCGCAAGGGGTACCATCCGGACTGGAAGAGCCGCATATTCAACTATGGCCGCCCCGAAGTCAAGAGCTTCCTGATCTCGAACGCACTGTTTTGGCTCGACCAATACCACGCCGACGGCCTGCGCGTCGACGCGGTGGCCTCGATGTTGTACCTCGATTACTCACGGCAGCAGGGTCAGTGGGAGCCGAACATCTACGGCGGTAACGAAAACCTCGAAGCCATTGCCTTTCTCCAGGAGTTCAACGCCGCCGTGTACCAGCATTTCCCAGACACCGCGACAATTGCCGAGGAGTCGACCAGCTACGCCGGGGTCTCCAAGCCCGTTTACGCCGGGGGCCTTGGCTTCGGGCAGAAGTGGATGATGGGGTGGATGCACGATACGCTCAAGTTTATGAGCTTCGACCCGATCTACCGCAAGTTCCACCACAATCAGATCACCTTCTCGGCGGTCTACAAGGACTCCGAGAACTTCATGCTGCCGCTCAGCCACGATGAGGTGGTGTACGGCAAGGGGTCACTCTTCACGCGTATGCCCGGCGATGAGTGGCAAAAGTTCGCCAACCTGCGGCTGCTGTTCGGTTACATGTACACGCACCCCGGCAGCAAGCTGCTGTTCATGGGCGGCGAGTTCGGGCAGCCCACCGAGTGGAGTCTCGAGAAGGGCCTCGACTGGAGCCTCATGGACCACGGCATGCACCAGGGTATCTCGCTTTGGTTCAAGGCCGTCAACGAGTTCTACCGCGATACGCCTGCGATGCACGAGCGCCAGTTCGAGCCGGAGGGCTTTCAGTGGATCGAGGGCGGCGATGCCGAAGGGTCTACGCTGAGCTATCTGCGCTGGGGGCACGGCGAGGGCAATTCAGTAGCCATCATCCACAACTTCACGCCTCTCGTGCGCTCCCCGTACCGCATCGGCCTCCCGAGCGAGGGGCGCTGGGAGATCGTGCTCAACAGCGACGAAAAGCGCTTTGGCGGCAGTGGTGTTAAGCCTCGCGCCGTCCGCGACGCAGAACCAACGCCGTGGCAAGGACAACCGTATAGCCTCGAACTCAAGTTGCCACCCCTCGCCACGGTGGTGATGGTTCCGCTCGGGTGAGCCAGGAGCCCTCGGTCGGGCTTCACGATAGTCGTTTTGCCGAAAGGCGACGGCTAACCCGCAAGTAGTATAGCCGAGCGCTCCTCGTCAATACTGCCAACCTTTGTGGCTTTACCTGTACTACAATCACCTTCTGTTATGTCGATCACCGGCGTCAAGACTTGGGTCAAGCAATCGCCAAAAGGCAAGAGACTCGCCCACCGTGCGCTTTTCCCCAAGGACGACTACCGGCCGCGCTGGTGGGTGAGAAGTGTTTTGAATCGCTTCATCCACACGATCAAAGGGACCATTCGCAGCACTGTTAGGATGGACACTGTCCCTTTCAACGCCTTCTTCCTTGGCGAGAAAGCCATCGTCGAAGACAATTGCCTCATCAACAATGCCATGGGCGATGTCCTCATCGGTCGAGCCTCACTGATTGGCCTGGGTTCGGTGATCATTGGGCCAGTACACATCGAGGACGATGTGCTGCTCGCCCAAAACGTCGTCATCTCAGCCCTGAATCACAACTACGAAGACCCCACCCGGCCAATCAAAGACCAGGGAGTAAACGTCTCTCCGATTGTCGTCGGGGCGGGCTCGTGGATCGCCGCGGGCGCGGTTGTGCTTGCGGGCGTGAAGATCGGGCGCAACGTAGTCGTCGCGGCCGGGGCCGTGGTTACTAAAGACGTGCCCGATTTTTGTGTGGTGGTCGGAAGTCCCGCGAGAATCGTGCGTCGCTACGAGGAGGCTTCCGACGCTTACGTTAGGTGGCGCGCCGAAGAGCAACCAGGAGCGTAAAAACCAGAAAGCCCCCAGACCGTACGGTTTGGAGGCTTTCGAAGTGGCACGAGGCAGATTTGAACTGCCGACACCACGATTTTCAGTCGTGTGCTCTACCAACTGAGCTATCGCGCCGTTTCGCCGCAGGCCGTAGCCCTAAGCGGCCGCAAATATAGGTGGGCTTTTCTTGCGCACAAGTCCTCTGCACCATTTCGGCTACTTTCTTTGCGGACTCGCGTCAAGATCCCCCACGCCCGCATGCCCGTCCGCCTTCTGATCGTCCTCCTCGGACTCCTCTCCGCTGCCCCCCTCGGTTACGCCTTCCTCAACGACAGCGGCGCCACCGGCCTGTACGCCATCCCCTTCGTCATCGCGCTCGCCCTCGCCGTCATCTTCAAACCAGAACTCGACTGGGCATACTACACGCGCTATCCACCAGACCTGGAAAAGCCAGTGATTTTGTTGCTGGAAACAAAACAACCCGCCTGGTACAAACGACTCACCACGGTCGACCGTTTAGCCCTGCGCCGCCGCACGGCGCTCACGCTACTCGGCTTAGACTTTAAGCCTCAAGGCATGGAAGACGGCAGTCTCCCCGGCGATATCGAGGCCCTCATCGCTGCACAGGCCGCGCGACTCACGGTCGGGCTTTCGCCAAAACACGCGATCCCGGAGCCATTCGAGCATATCGTCGTGTACCGGCACCCATTCCCGAGTCCGCAATTCCCGGATCAATTCCACGCGAGCGAACTCTACGCGGAGGACGGCGTCATCATGCTGTCTCTCCACCAGGCCTTGCCGGCTCTGCTCGACCCCCACGAGTACTTCAACATCGCCCTCTACGAATGGGCTCGAGCCTTTGAATTGGCTTGGTACGGCAAGGGCGCGGCATCGCCCACTGTGCCTACCTGTGAAGACATGCTTCGAGATGTGTTAGCTAGACCTTCCTCCTGGGTTTTCGATGCGGTGGGGCTATCGATCGTTGACGACCTGGCTGTAGCACAGACCTTGCGACTCGATTTTCCGGAGGCTTTCGCCAAAACCTACCCTACGCTCGCGTCCGAACTCGAGCGCCGGTTACTACGTGGACCCCTAGACCATATTCCTGCGGATTGAGCAAATTCGCGCTTGTTGGGGTTCTTTAGGAAAGGCCCCGTAGCCGAATCGATACGCATATTTTGAACCCCGAAGTCCCCTCTACCCCACCTTCAAAACCCGTAGAACGTACCGGCGTGCTCGTGGTCCCTGGCGAGCCGTCACTGATGCAGGCCTACGATCTCCTCACGACCCCGATCCTGGTTGTCGCCGACTTCGAAGTTCCTACCCTTGCTTTTAATGCCGCCGCACGTGCGTTCTTTGGGGTCGACGCCGATGCCGAGCGGTTTTATGTAAAGCGGCACTACAAGATGCTCTTAGACGCAGATCTCGATGAGGGATTTGCCCAGCTTGCCTCCGGTGGGACTGCCCGGGTGAGTTCACTAGTCTGTGACAAGCACCGACAGTGGTCCCGCGCGGTGATCACCGCCAAGTCACTCACCGAGCCCCCCCAGCCTCCCCGGGGAGCGGTAATCACGGTGGACATACAGGACGAGGCCGTTGAGAACCACGGACCGTATTCTCCGTCGAGTATGTTAGAGCACCTCGTCTGGGACGCACCTAATGTCGGTATTTCTATCACACCCGACACTATGGCTCCCGCACTTGTTTGGAATAGTGGCATGTATACGCTACTAGGGCTGCCCAACAAAGAGGCTTCCCCGTCTAACGATCTGTTTCTACGCCACGTCCACCCCGCAGATCACCCCATCATCGAGGGCCTCGGAACGGCGTTAGTAGTAGACGGCCTAGACAGTTGGGAAGGCAACTTTAGGCTCGTGACCGACGCCGGCAAAGAGGTACGAGTCAGCGCGTGGGTCGTCAACCAGGCGAATGCAGACGGCACTCGGAGTCTCGCCTCGCTCATGATAAGCACCGAAGAGGAGTTGCTCGCCACTCGCGATGCCGCCGCCGCTCGTCGGGAGCTCGAAAAATTCACGTACACGATTTCACACGATCTCCGCGCCCCCGTACGACACATCGAGAGCTTTTTGCTCCTCCTGCTCGACTCTATTGCTGAGCGCCTCGACCAAGAAGAAGAGCAGTACGCGAGTTTTGCTCGCCAGAGCGTCCATAAGCTCGCCGGTATGATCCAGGGCATGGTCGACTATAGTCGCCTCCCGATCACGCTCACCAACATCCAAGAGGTGCACCTTCCCGACCTACTCGGCGACCTAATCACTACCCAGTTCCCTGGCGCAGCCGACCGGCTCGCCGTACGCGCACTCCCTACCGTCAGCGGAGACCCCGCCCTATTGGAAAAATTATTCGCCCACCTCATTTCTAACGCGATCAAATTCAGTCGCGACAAGCCAGCTTCGCCTATCATCATTGACGCCAGCACGGTATCGTCGCCGCTCACCCGCATCGAGGTCAGCGACGAGGGTGTCGGGTTCGACGTTCAGCACACCGAGCGCCTCTTCGAAATATTTCAGCGCCTGCACGGGGTCCAGGAGTTTCCAGGTCTCGGCATCGGGTTGGCGCTTTGCAAGCGTATCGTGGAACTCCACGGCGGTGAGATTAGCGTGAAGGGCGAACTCGGGAAGGGGACACGGGTGAGCTTGACGTTGCCACTCTCCATAGGATATAGCGAAACAAAAACTCGAGCTAGCACCTCCTAGATGGTATGGGAGATCACCTGCAACGACAAATTTTGGTCGTCGATGACGATCCGATGGACCGGATGTTGATCTTTCGTAGCCTTCGGGAACTCGACCTCGACGCTGGCATAAGCCACCTAGAGGATGGTCAGGCCGTCCTCGATTTCATTCGCGATCGCGAGCCGGAAGCCATGGCCCTGACGCTCGTCCTGCTAGACCTAAAAATGCCAAAAGTCGACGGCATCGAAGTCCTGCGTCAACTCACCGGTCACCATATCCTCGACCAAGTTCCCTTTGTGGTCATGAGCAGCTCAGCGATTAATAAGGATATCGAGCGTGCTTATGCACTCGGTGCCCGGGCCTACGTCACCAAGCCAATTCGACACGACGAGTTCCGGTCCACCGTTCACACCCTCGGCAACTTTTGGCTGACCCAAAACCGTCTCCCTAACACCCCTCCGAGCACGGGGCGCGACCCTGTCTGAGCGACATCAACTAGTTGCTGGCGACTATATCCGCTGCATGCTTCTTGGTGCTGAGTCGCTTGTCTTGCGCCAGTTGCCCCTTCACCTGTCGGCTTTCGCTAAAACGCGTTGGTACACGGCCTCGCTGATCGCCGGATCGTACTTAGCGTTCATGGCGAGCCACGCCGAGCGCGCCACGCGGAAGACGTATACGAACGTCGCGGCCGCAATCAAGCAAAGCACTAGCATGCTCGTGCCGAGCGACCAGCCAACTACCCAGTGGAGAATGAGCACGAGTCCTAGAAATGGAAAACAGAACAGGATGTAGCTCAAAAACATAGCCCCATAGTAGAAGCCCGGCTCGGGCCAATAATCCAGGCCGCACTCTGGGCACTCACGGTGCATCTCGAAGGGCTCAGTAAAAGCAAAGGTCGCGTGGGGGAACAATTCCCCTACCCTGCACCGGTTACATTTCAGCTTTACGACGGTCGCTATCCAACTGTGGGTTCTGGTAAAAGGCATCTCAGGTAATTGGAGCTCAGTCGGTCGCGGAGAGCGTGATTCGGGACGGCGTTTCTGTCACGAACGTGTTGAGCTTTTGTAAACATATTAAGAAATCTACCATACTTGGGGTAGAACGGGGGGTGTCGCGAGGTTGACAAAGAATATGCGCCTAACATTACGGCATGCTGAAATGTGTCCTCCCACTTTTGGTCGCCCTGTGCGCCACAACTCTGACGGCTCAAACTGCAAACGAGCGCGTCCCAGCCTATGACTCCCCCTTTGGGCAAGGGATGAATTTCGGGTGGTACGCCGGTTGGACCGACGACAACCTCGCGAGGCTCTCCACCGGAACTCCAGACAAGAAAGTCGTCGGCGTTGGAGCTAACGCGATACGCCCCGCGCTGTTCGGGTACTTCCTCGAGGAGTGGGGGTACAACATCCGTGAAGACGTGTTCAAGACCTACGTAGATCTAGGTGCAGCGGACAATGTCGTGATCATGGGCTTTCCGAGCCCCGCCCAGCAAGGCACGGAGGAGTGGTGCCCTGGAGTTCGCTCAAAGATGTTCAAGGGTATGTGGGAGCCGATCTGGGACAGCGGTGCAGATGGCACTCCATATAATGAGAACAACACATACGCGGCCTACCTCTACAAAGCCGTTCAGATCTACGGCCCATACGTCCGCTTCTACGAAATTTGGAACGAGCCAGACATCGGAGACGGACCAAACGGCGGCTGGAAAGACCGCACCTACGAAGGCAATTGGTACGACACCGAGATTGACCCCTGCGAACTTCACATCAAGGCTCCCGCACAGGCTTACGTGCGTATGTTGCGAATCTCGTACGAGATCATTAAGCGCCTCGACCCGGACTCCTACGTGGCCGTCGGCGGACTCGGCTACCCGAGCTACCTCGACAACATCCTGCGCAAGACCGACGAGCCAACCCGTGGGGCGGTCACCCCGGAGTACCCACTAACAGGTGGGGCCTACTTCGACGCGATCAGCATTCACGTGTACCCGCACCTCGGCGAGTCCGTCAAGGAGTGGAACAACGCCGCCGGGCGCTTCGATTTTACACGCAACTCCGACAACGCCGTCGACGGCTTTTCCAATAGACTGAAGGCCTTTCGCGACGATCTCGCCCTTTACGGGTACGACGGTACGAAGTACCCCGAGAAAGTAGCCCTCTGTACCGAGATCAACCTGCCACGTAAGCACTTCAACGACCCCGGGGCCATTGGAGCCGGTGATGTTCGGCAGCGCAACTTCATGATTAAACTACTCGCGACAGCACAGGCACAAGACGTCGCCCAGATCCACCCCTACCACCTCGCCGACAACCGCGCCGAGTCAAATGCCTTTGGAGAGTTTGACCTGATGGGCCTGTACAAGGACATCGCCAATAAAAGCTTCGCGCAGGTCCAACGCACCGACCAGGGCGTCGCCTACGCCACCTACGGTGAACTGCTCCGCGGGGCGACCTACGACGCTGAACTCACCGCCGGGCTCAACCTGCCCGCCGGTGGCGAAGGGGTCGGGTTCCGCCTTAAGTCAGGACGGACGGGCTACGTCGTTTGGGCAAGAACGAAACAGGACCAGAATGAGTGGAATACCCTCCCGTACACGCTCCCGGCACAACTCGCCAGCGGTACGCACGTCGCTGCCTACTGGGACTACAACCGCACCGGCGACCGCAAGATCGTCAGTGGCGAAATGACCCTCACCGGTGCACCAACCTTCCTTATCGACTGGAAGGAGTTCGGCGATGTCTCCGGTCTCTTCGAGAACGCCGCGGACTTTGCCGCTCTCTCCGTATGGCCGAACCCCGTGGCCCCCGGTGCTAGCGAACTCACCTTGCAGCTGCCCGAAAGCAGTCAGACCTGGCAAATCGATCTATTCGACGCGCTCGGTCGTCGCGTGTCACAGCACACGGTTGCCTCCTTCGGAAAAGCCGACAACGTGACTGTCCCTACGACTGGCCTGACCAGCGGCACCTACCAAGTCACCGCGACCAGTGGAAGCGAGCGACTGCGGGGCACGGTCGTCGTCCTGGACTGACACCCACGGCTGACGCGCCTACGCCGTGACCATCTCGCCCACCTGCTCGATACCCGCTACCGGAATCGGCACCCATCCCGGCCGGCTCGCCCGCTCGTAGGCGAGTTCGTAGAGCGCTTTATCGATAAGGAAAAAGCTAAGCAGCGTGGTCTGCTCACGCCTAGATGTAGGTAGAAAGCTGGCTCCCTTCGCAGTCTCCAAGTAAGCCGTCAAGAACAGGCGCGAGGCGGTTGCGTACCACCGCTTCGCTCCCGCCAGTGAGACCTCGTCTTTACTTCCCGATTGATTGACGTAGGCAAAGGGCGCGTAGTGAAGACTGCGAAGCATACCCGCCACGTCCTTGAAGGCGGGGTGGCGACGGCGTCGGTAGGCGAGGCTGTGCAACGGTTCGCCTTCGAAATCAATGATCACCACATCATCGTCGGTGTCTAACACTTGACCTAAGTGATAATCGCCGTGCACGCGGATACAGCCGCCCTGCACCGTCGGCAGGTCCTGCTTCAACCAGGTGGACAGCCCTCCGAGCGTGGCGGCCAGCTGTGGGTCGGCATCCAGTTGCTCCTGAGTGAGGCGCGTCTCCAACTGAGCGGCGGCAGTTTCCCAGTAGGTGGACGTGAGGTCCTCGGGCCGGAGTCCCTCCTCTTCGGCGTTGGCGAAGTGCAGATGCATCTCAGCGGTGCGCTTGCCGAGCAGCACGATCCGGTCGATGGCGTCCGTCCCCATGTCAGCACGCAGCCCTTCAGGAAGGTCAGCCGGGCCGAGGGGATCGAACAAGGCCCCCTCGGCCCCTTCGTATGAGTTGGTCGTGGCGTGGGCACGGAAGGTTTTGGCGAAAGCCTCCACCCGCGCGAGCATCGTCTCCCAGGTCTCACCGTTGTGCTCTACACGCCCCAGCATCAACGCCAGACTCGACGGCTCCTGGTCACCGTCGCGGTGGTAGTGCAGCGCTCCCCCGAAAGCCGGCACCGACCCGAAATCGCAGTCGGCGCTCAGGTAGCCGATCAACTCCGCGTCGGGGTGCAGGCCCGGCTCCGTCTTGCGGAACAGCTTCAGAAAGCCGTCGGGGCGATAGACGATAACCGAATTGCTAGAGTTTTGCGCGGGTAGCTCCGTGCTCTCCACAGCTGGAGAGCTTGCTAAAAGGGGTCCGCGCTCAGCGATGAGACGGCCACTCGGCCCCGAAATCGTCTCGCCGCTCGCGAGAAAAGTGTACAGGCTTTCGCGAAAACCCGCTAGGTGCACAGCGTCGATGAGGTAGCGCCCGCCGTCGGCTTCGATCTCCGTTATGACAGCCTGGGGCGGGAGGCTATCGACGGTCACCACGACGGCCACCGGTAGCACACGCACCTCCTTCAAACCGCTGGTCATGGTGATATGGAGGAGCGTAATCACGGCCTCGGTCCCGAATGCCGGAAGCACCTCTATCGCTAGATCGGCAATTCCCTGCCCTTTGCTCGTAAACCACCGCTGGGGCTCGAGGTAGGCGGGAAGACGCTCGCGGAGCTTCGCTCGATGTGCGGCAGATTGCAGGTAATCGACGGTGGCGTTGTCTGACATAGGAAAGATGGGGGTGATGACTGCGGCAACATAACCCATCCCGGTCGGCTTTCGCTCACGCGCACCTCGCCCGAATCGCTATTCCCAAGACGCGACCGCCTGCCGGTAAGCATAAATGGCCTTCGCGCGAGCGAACTCGACCTTGGCCACCGTCTGGAGGGCCTTCTGGAGCGACTGCTCCCGACTGTTAAGAAGGAACTGCGTACTCTCTCCGAGGGCGAAGAGTTCGCGCTCTGCGGCAAGCAAAACCCGCGACTGTGCCACGAGCCTGGCCACATCGGCGAGTTGGGCGTCGAAGGCGCGGGCGGCCTGAAGATTAGCGCTCGCCTTTACCTCGAGCTCCTGGCGCTTGGTCTCGAGCTTGGCACCGGTCTCGGCCACCTTGAGATCGGCCATCCGAAGTTGGCCGCGAGCTTGCCGGTTGAAGATCGGGTACCGAAACGAGACCCCAAACTTATAGGCACTCGTAAGAAACTGTGTGGGATTGCCTTCTTTGTCCTCCGGCATAAAGTCGAATCCATCGCCGAGGATGCTATAAGCGGCGTCGAGTTGGGGCTTGGTGTACTCGCGATAGAGGCGGCGGTCGAGTTCTTGCTGCGCGACGAGACTCCGGAGCTCGGCGAGCTGGGGGTGGCGTGAGACGAGCGCCGTATCGAAGGGCAGAGCCGGGCGCAGGTCGACGAGGTCCATAGCGGCGCCTTCCGGCAAAACCCAGTACAGCGCGCGCAAGTTTTGTGCACTTACGGTGACGTCGACGAGGGCCTGCTGCGTGGTGAGGAACTGGTTCGCGAGCGCGATCGTGGCCTCGAGCGTGTCCACCGCCGGTTTATCGCCTTCGAGGTATAGGCCGCGCGTATCGCGTAAACGTTGATTGATTAAGGCCTCCGTTTCCGCGCTAATCTCTAGGACGCGCGTGGCATAGGCCCAGAAAGCGTACGCCACTGCGACGTCATAGCGAAGTTCGTTGCGGATCACATTGGCAGCCGCGCGATTGAGGTCTACGGCCAGTCGCCCCTGCTGAACGCCCGTTCGGTACTTATCCGTAATGAGTCCCTGCAGCAAGGGAACCTTGATTGCTAGGTATCCTTGACCTGCCTCCGGAACGGTACGATCGCCGCTGATAAACACCCCCTCGGCCCACTGTCGCCCACCTTCGACCTTAAAAGCGTACGGGCTCTGCCAAGACATTCCGGCATCGGCGTACTGGAAGTACTCCGTCCCTAGGTACTCCTTGCGCTCGAAGCTGCCCTGGATCGCCGGATCGAATGCCCCCCGCGCCATCATCAAGGCGGCGGGCCCACGCGCCTCGACGGCATTGGCGGCATTAGCGAGCGGGTGCTCGGTCATCACCCAATCCATGATTTGCTCGAGGCGAAGTACTACCGTCGGAGCCCCGGGGGGTGGTACTCCGACGAAGGGCACATTGCCGCCGGCCCCCGGCATCACGCTCGATGTCGCGGGCGCGGCGGGCGAGTCGACCGAAGGCACTGTTGCGGAGGGCCTACCGCCGGTAGCGGAGGGTAAGCCAGTCGCGCCTGGAGGGGGAGCGGCCGGGGCAGTCGTGGGTGCGGTCCCCGCGGCGGGCGCCCCGGCGGCGGGCAGACCTGCGGCTGGCGACCCCGAGACCGGCGAACCTGCTGCCGGAACTCCAGCGGCGGGGGTACTCCCGGCGCTCGCGGGTTGTCCCGCCGAGGGCAGTCCGGCCGCAGGCGCGTTGGAGGCCGGACGGCCCGCCGCTGGCAGCCCGGCGTTCGGATCTGGCGTGCCCGCCGCGGGCAAATCACCTGCTGGGGGCACGTCGCCTGGTGCAAGCCGCGTCTGCGTCGGATCGGAAGGCAGTTGGGTAGACCCAGGTAGGTTCGATCGCGGGGTGCCTATCTCGGAGGGGCTAGGCGGGGGAGCCGTCGGCTGAGGATTCGAAGGGACAGTTAAGGAGTCACTGCGCGACGACACTTGCGCCCGTACCGAATGCATGGTTAACATGATCACGAAAACACCTGCCGCCGCCCGCACGACACCAAGGCCGCTTTTAAGCCCTCTTAGCTGGGGGACGGGAAACCCTTTGTATAGAAATGTCGGCGGTGACAAGCTCATTTGACGAGGGTTTTGGCAGGAGCCTTTAGTTTCAAACCGTCCTTGTCCTTATCGACTTCATCACGATCGTAGTAGTCCGGCGGAAAAGCGTTGAGTTGGCGCCACAGCTCGTACCACACCGGCACGCGATTCAGGAGCGCGACTCCCTCAGCACCCGAACCCGGCCGCAGGGCTTCCGGCCATTCGCGCGACTTATCGTTTGGCGCTACCAGCACGCGGTAGCGACCCTTTGAGTCGATGATGTTGTCAATCGCCTGCACCTCGCCTATAAAAGTACCGTAGCTCAAGCCCGGCCAGCCGCTAAATACTACTGCAGGCCAGCCGTCGAACAGGAAGCGCACTTCTTGCCCTACGCGCACGAGCGGCAGATTGAAGGGCTCTACGTAGATCTCTACCGCGGCTCGAAACGTGGTAGGGAGGATACTCACAACGGCTTCCCCCTCTTTGACTGTCTCGCCGAGTCCAGGCGTGAGCACCTTTGCGATAATACCGCTCTGCGGAGCAACGATGTAGTTGTAGCCCCGGCGCAGTCGGTAGTTGGTCTCCTGGGACGAGAGCTTCGCTACATCGCCGATGGCGGTGTAGTAGTCGGTGAGTGCACTCTGGCGGTCGCTCTCGATTTTGGCGAGCTTCCCGGCGTACTCCGGGCCGATATTATCGATCGCGAGTTGGGCCTGGGCCACGTCGGTTTTCGCCTGATCGAGTTTGTTGAGCGTGGCGGTCAAGCTTCGCGCGTGCCTCCTGTGCCTTGAGTCGCTTGGCCTCCTGATCGGTAAGGGGCTTGAGGCCCCGGCGGTAGAGGCTGTCGGCGCGGACAGTTGGTAGTCCGCGACCTCGACCTCGATGCGCTGCTGCGCAAGTTCGGCGTCGAGGGTCTCCACGTACAGCCGCGCCTGGTCTAGCTTGTTACGTGCTGTTCGCAGCTTCAGGCCCTGTTCAGCGCGAGCATTAGCGGCCTGCTGCGAGAGCGCTTCGGCCTTGAGGAGGTAGCCGTCGGCGCTATTTGCTTTCGCGTCGCGAGTCTGGCCGGTACGCTCCACGAGTTGGGGGTCGAGGTACTCAGGTTTAGTTTCACTGAGGCGCGTGATCGTATCCCCGGCGGCGACGGTGTCCCCTTCGAAAACAAACCATTGCTCGATCCGTCCGGGGATGGTAGAGTGGACCGTCTGTGGCCGCGACGCAGGATCGAGCGCGGTTACGCTTCCCTTAGCGCGAAAGTTCTGCACCCACGGAAGGAAGAGAACCCCGATAGAAATCACGATCGCCACCGCGACCCAGATCCGGAACATATGCTGTCCATTGGGAAGTTCGATGCGCTTTAGCGAGGCGAGATCGAACCGGGAGACCTGTTCGTCAACGCGCGTAGTAGAGAGATTAAGCATCAGATAAGTATGGTATGGGGAGATGAGGAAGGGGGAACTTGGTCTGCGGCCTTTCGGCAGAACCTCCTATACGTTAGGCATTCCAGACGCCGGCTACGCTACCGTCGGCGAGGACCTCCTGTGGCGAACCTTCGACAATGAGCTTGCCCATGTGCATAACGCCTACGCGGTCACAAGATTCTGCGACGCGGCGGCTGTTGCTCGCAATAACGAGGGTCCAGTTGCGGTCGGGGTGGACCAGGTTGGAGATGACTTGCTCGGAGATCGTGGCATCGAGTTGCTCGATGTGTCCCCCGATCACGAGAAGCCTCGGTTTGCGGACGACGGCTCGGGCAATCAGCAACCGGATCCTTACCGAACGCGGCAGGTCGAGTCCCTCCGCAACGAGGACCGTCTCGAAGCCGTTTGCCTGTTCGGCCATCCAGTTCTTGAGCCCCGCCAGCTCGATCGCCCACTGGATGTCCGCAAGCTGCACGATGGGGTGCCCGAGAGAGATATTGTCGGCGATACTGGCGTTAATAATCTCCTCCTGGGGAGTGTAATCCCCAATGCCCCAGCGCAGCGTGTCGAGGTCGAGGTTGCCGATCGGCGTATCGTTAAACAGCAAGCGTCCCTCGAAGTCCATACGGAGTGCCGCAAGTAATGCGCACAGGGTCGTCCGACCGGATCGATTATAGCCCGCAATACAGTAGCGCATGTTTGGGGCTAACTCGAAACTCAAGTTGTTAAGGGCTACCGTTCCCGATCGTGGGTATTTGAACGTCAGGTGCGTGAGGGCTACTTTCAGTCCCTTACCCGTATCGATCTTCCCGAAGTCGAGCGACCCGCTGCTCTCGAGGGGGATGTCTGTCACCGACCCGAGCTTTTCTACGCCGGTGAGCGTATCGTAGACCGTCTCAAAACTGTACACGACTTTTTCGGCATTACTTACGATGGCGAGGATGACGAGCTCCGCCGCGACAAACTGCCCGATGTTGATCTCGTTTTCGATGACGAGATAGCCGCCGAGCAGCAAGAACCCGACAGTGACCAAGGCCTGCACGGCGATCAGCAGCCCGTAGTGCCACAGCAGGAGCCGAAAGTGCTTCTCGCGGTAGCCGAGGTAGCCGAGCAAGAGGTCGTCGGTCCGCCGCACGGCCAGCTCCGCACCACCGGCCAGCTTGAAGGTATTGTTGGCGCGCGCCACATCTTCGAGCCACCCCGCGACACGGTACTTGTACTTGCTTTCCGTAAGGCTGGTATTGAGGGACGGCGATCCTAAGATTACAACCATCGTGACCAGGACGAGAACGAACAGCAGACCGAAAACACCGAAAAAAGTATTGTAAAATGCGATAAGCACGATGCCGAAAATGATCTGCATGATCGCGCCCGAGAAGTCGAGCAAGATCTTCGGGAGACCTTTCTGGATATTGACCACGTCAAAGAAGCGGTTAACCAACTCTGGCGGATACGAGTCCTTGAGGGCCTCCGACTTCATCCGCGGGAGTCGGTAGGCGAACTCCAGGGCCGCGCGGGTGAAGATTCGGCGCTGTAGGGTCTCGGCGATCACGGTTTGCATGATCTTGAGCACGCCGACAAACGCCGCCGCGACCGCGACGACGATCGCGAGTACCACCAGCGAAGCGTTGAAGTCTCCGCCGGCGATGAGGTTGATGATTGCCTGTACGCCGAGCGGTCCGGCCAAGGAGATCACCCCGATCAACACAGCGTACAGG
Source organism: Lewinellaceae bacterium (assembly GCA_963837005.1). Lineage (GTDB taxonomy): Bacteria > Bacteroidota > Bacteroidia > Chitinophagales > Saprospiraceae > CALDTK01. The sequence goes on along the minus strand of CAWIMC010000004.1, from coordinate 138,504 downwards.
TAGATGTAGCCGATCTCGCGGCGGTCGGGAGACAGCAGGCGCCAGAACCGCTGCGTGGGCTTTAAAGATTCAGCTGTGAGGTCGGCCATATTGGGTGCAAAGATGAATGATAGTAAAGCTATCATGCAAAAATAGTTTTACCTACTTTCGCCCCAGCAATATGGCGATCCAGGTCCACATCTCCCCGAACGAGACCCTTTTTCTCCGGGATCCGCAACACACCCCTCTAGGGCGGCAAATCCTGAGCGCCGCTATTGCTTCGCTCCATCAGCTCGGCCTCGAAGATCTGACCTTCCGCAAGCTCGCTGTCGAAGTAGGCTGCACCGAGGCGTCCGTGTATCGATACTTCAGCGGCAAACACCAACTCCTCCTCTATCTCGTGAGCTGGTACTGGGACTGGGTCCACTACCTCATTCAAGCCGCCGCCCAGCGCACGGTGGATCCGGTCGAGAAACTTCGCGCCGCCGTCGGCGCACTCGCTCACCCGATGGTCGATAATCCAGCCGTGCCCTACATTAACGAGCGCGTCCTCCACCAGGTGGTCATCACCGAGGGCATGAAAGCCTACTACTTAAAGACTACCGACGAACACAACCGCGCAGGGGTGTTCCTGCCGTACAAGCTCTTAGTAGAGACCCTCGCCGATCTCATCAGCAAGGTGAGTCCAGACTTCGCCTACCCCCGTACCCTAGCCACGACCCTCTTCGAAATGGCCCACTGCCAGATCTACTACGCTGAGCACCTCCCGCGACTTACAGACGTCCATGCAGATGTTTCTATCGACGATCAGGTCACGTCTATGCTACAAACCTTCATCGATCGCTTGCTACTCCTTGATCGCTAGCGCAAAACACATCCCCCGCGCACCGCGTTGCTCACCTAAACCCTACCCAAACATGAGAGGCCTAGTATCCACGATCGCCCTTGTAGTGGGTAGCCTCTCTGGCCTCGCACAACTGGCGGCTCCGCTCGACGACGGACTTCTGCTCGACGGGCTCGCGATGGACCTGCGCGTAAGCCCATCCATGGCGGGGATTAAGATTTTGTGGGCCGCCTCAGACACGGTGGGCCTCGTGCAATACGAGGTACAACGTGCGAATGAATTTGGAGACTGGTCCACCGTCCACCGCCTCCCCGCGCGTCGTGCCCTCATCCAACTCGACGAATCTTTCGAAGACCCGCAACCCTTCAATGGTCTCAATGCCTACCGCGTCGCCCGTGTCATGCGCGACGGATCGGTGGTTTACAGTGAGACTCGGGTGCTTACCTACCTGGGCATTCGGGGCATGCGCCTTTACCCTAACCCCGTCACGGCAGGGCAACCTGTCTACTTGGAGTTCTTGGGCGCTCCGCTCGACGAATTCCAACTCGAGATCGTCGACGACAAAGGCAAGCGACTCGACTATCAGAACTTTAGCGGCACCGGCGAGCGGGAGCAAGTATCGTTTATTCCGGAGGCCCCGCACTCCGGGACGTACATCGTGCGACTGTTTTCGAATGAGATCCCTCTAGAGTCCTGGCCGCTACAGATCAAGTAGGGTTCGCCTTTCGGCAAAACAAATCATTATAGCCGAGACCGTTAGCTGGCCGAGCGTTCAGGAAAAGCGGTTTACCGGTGCAACTGTCGTCCACCAACGAAAACGGCCCCCTGTCACGAGGACAGAGGGCCGTTTTGACGAAAGTCGTAAGGACGAAGCTCTACTTTGGGGAAGCACTCTTGACAATGCCCGTGAACACCTCGGGGTGATTCATCGCGAGATCGGCGAGTACTTTGCGGTTGAGGGTATTGCCCCCGACGTTGAGCGCATTCATGAGGCGGCTGTAGGTCGTGCCGTTTTGGCGGGCACCAGCGTTGATACGCGCAATCCAAAGGCGTCGAAACGCACGTTTTTTGTTGCGACGATCGCGATACGCATAGACGAGACCTTTCTCGACGGCGTTCTTGGCGACGGTATAAACTTTGCTGCGCGCTCCGAAGTAGCCGCGGGCCATCTTCAGAATCTTCTTGCGGCGTGCGCGCGAGGCGACACGGTTGGTTGCTCTTGGCATCCTATGGGTATTTAGTGCGACACAGGGGCTGGCGATTTGCCGAGCGCTTGGACCTGCGTCCTCGTTAAAAAAAGTGGCGGAAGTAGGTTACTTACAGAGGAGGCGCTTGAGCCGCGGCGTGTCGGCCGCAGAAGCGATCGTCGAACCTTCGAGGTGGTTCTTCTGCTTCTTGCTCTTGTTGCGCATCATGTGCGAGGTATACGCTTGGAAGCGCTTTACCTTACCCGAACCCGTCAGCTTGAATCGCTTTTTGGCACTCGAGTGCGTTTTCATCTTTGGCATGACCGTATCGTTTAAGGGGCCGCGAAGATAGACGTTTTGGCGAAAGCCGCACACACGAATATCGAACACGGCAAAAGTGGCCTACTCGTCCTCGTCGGAGTCGTCCTCTTCGGGTTGATTGGCGGCAACTTTCTGAGAAACCTTCTTCTTGAGAGGTGCAATAATGACGTGCATCCGGCGACCTTCCATCTTCGGGAGCTCTTCGGGCAGGCCTTCGTTGGCGAGCTCCTTGATGAAGCGCAGGAGCAGCAGTTCCCCACGGTCCTTGAAAACAATCGAGCGTCCTTTGAAGTGGACGTACGCCTTGAGTTTAGACCCTTCTTCGAGGAACCCGCGGGCGTGACGAAGCTTGAAGTCGAAGTCGTGGTCGTCCGTGTTTGGCCCAAAGCGGATCTCCTTGATGACCGTCTTGACGGCCTTCGCTTTGATCTCCTTCTCCTTCTTCTTTTGGTCGTAGATGAACTTGGAGTAGTCCATGATGCGAACGACGGGCGGGTCGGCCTTCGCGCTAATCTCGACGAGGTCGGATTCGAGCTCTCGTGCCCAACGCTTTACGTCGCGGGTATCGTAGACATTGGACTCGACCGTACGGCCGGCTACCTCAGAGACGTCGCCCAGGTTGTCTCCGACGAGACGGACCTCTGGTACGCGGATGAAATCGTTGATGCGGTGCTTCGGCTCATCACGCCGGACTATGTTCGACCTACGTCGACCGCTGCTTCTTCTTCTAGCCAAGTAAAAGGGGGTTTGTTAAAAGTGTCGACCGATCGACGGTTCAGAGAACGTCGTGGTCGCGTCAAAGTTAGACCGTAAAAAATGGCGCGACGCAATCCCCGCAAAAATTTGGGAAATGCGCCGCGCCAAAGGGTGAAAATGTCTATTGCGGAGTTGGCTGAATCACTCCGTCTTCTCGCTCTCGGTCGAGGCGACAACCTCGGAGGCCTTGACAACGAGCCCATCCTTGGCCTCGTTCAAAACCGCCTCGAAGACCGCCCCTTCACTCGGGTTGGTTTGGAGAATGAACTCGGCCAGCGGGTCTTCAATGTACTTCTGGATAGCGCGGTGCAGCGGACGTGCACCGTACTGTGGGTCGTAGCCCTTACCAGCGACAAACTCTTTTGCCTCGTCGGAAAGCTGGAGCTCGTAGCCCATGCCTTCCAGACGCTTGTACAGGTCCTTGAGCGTGATGTCGATGATGCTAAAGATCTCCTTCTTGTCGAGGGAGTTAAAGATCACCACGTCGTCAATACGATTCAGGAATTCAGGGGAGAAGGTCCGCTTGAGCGCTGCTCCGATTACGGCGCGAGAGTTGTCGTCCGCGGCATCAACGCGAGCCTTTGTAGCGAATCCTACGCCCTGTCCAAAGTCCTTCAACTGGCGAGCGCCAATGTTAGAGGTCATGATAATCAACGAGTTCTTAAAGTCCACCTTGCGGCCGAGGCCGTCGGTGAGCTGTCCATCGTCGAGCACTTGGAGAAGGATGTTGAACACATCCGGGTGGGCCTTCTCGATCTCGTCGAGCAAAACCACGCTGTAGGGCTTCCGGCGCACCTTCTCGGTAAGCTGTCCGCCTTCCTCGTAGCCGACGTAGCCCGGAGGCGCACCGATGAGCCGCGAGACCGTGAATTTCTCCATGTACTCCGACATGTCGATACGGATGAGCGAGTCCTCAGAGTCGAAAATGTAGCGGGCCAGCGCCTTGGCGAGTTCGGTCTTACCGACACCCGTGGGGCCGAGGAAGATGAACGAGCCAATCGGCTTGCTCGGATCCTTGAGGCCTACGCGGTTGCGCTGGATAGCCTTCGTGATCTTCTCGATAGCCTCGTCTTGCCCGATGATTGCCTCCTTGAGGTCACCGCCCATGCCAACGAGCTTATTGCTCTCCGACTGAGCCACGCGCTGTACGGGGATACCGGTCATCATCGCGACGACCTCAGCAATATCCTCTTCGGTGACGGGGTACCGCTTGGTCTTCACCTCCTCTTCCCACTCGACTTTAGCGAACTCGAGCTGGCGAACCAGTTTGGACTCGTCGTCGCGCAGGTCGGCGGCTTGCTCGTACTGCTGCTCTTTGACGGCGGTGTTCTTCTTCTCTTTGACCGTCTCGATCTGCTGCTCGAGTTCCTCGATGTGCTTGGGAACGTGAATGTTCTTCAAGTGCACGCGGGCACCGACCTCGTCGAGGACGTCGATGGCTTTGTCGGGGAGGAAGCGATCAGAGATGTAGCGATCAGAGAGCTTCACGCAGGCCTTAATCGAGTTGTCGTCGTAGCTCACATTGTGGAACTCCTCGTACTTCCCGGCGATATTGTGCAGGATGTGCACGGCTTCCTCGGGTGATGGCGGATCGACGACTACTTTCTGGAAGCGTCGGTCGAGGGCGCCGTCTTTCTCGATGTGCTGACGGTACTCGTCGAGGGTCGACGCGCCGATGCACTGTAGCTCACCGCGGGCGAGGGCGGGCTTAAAGATGTTGGAGGCGTCGAGCGAACCGGTAGCGCCACCCGCACCCACGATGGTGTGAATCTCGTCGATGAAGAGGATCACGTCGCGCGTCTTCTCGAGCTCGTTCATGATCGCCTTCATGCGCTCCTCGAACTGGCCTCGGTATTTGGTACCGGCCACGAGGGCGGCGAGGTCGAGCATCACGATACGCTTATTGAACAGCGTCCGCGAGACCTTCTTCTGGATGATCCGGAGCGCGAGGCCCTCGACGATGGCTGTCTTACCGACGCCCGGCTCGCCGATCAGAATCGGATTGTTCTTCTTACGACGGCTGAGGATCTGCGACACGCGCTCGATCTCGTTCTCGCGCCCGATGATCGGATCGAGACGACCGTCCTCAGCGAGGCGCGTTACGTCGCGGCCGTAATTATCGAGCACGGGCGTCTTGGACTTCCCGGCCGTGCGAGCACCGCGCTGTCCTCCGCCGCCGCCACGCTGGCTGCCTTCGTTGTCGTCGTCGTCGTAGCCCTCTGAATCGGTGGCGTTCTCGACGAATGGCTCGGCAAAGCCTTCCGCCTCCATACCGGCGTACTCGACCTCCTTCTTGTAGGAGTCATAGTCGATGTCGTAGCGGTGGAGGATGCGGCGCGCGGGCGTGTCTTCGAGCTTTAGCAAACTGAGCAGCAGGTGCTCTAGATTGATCTCGTCCGACCCAGAACTCTGGGCCTCGAGGAAAGTGAGCTTGAGGACACGCTCGGCCATGCGGTTGAGCGGGAGTTCCCCCATCTTGAGGGCCTCACCGGCGGAGGGGCTTTTCGAGATAGCGTTCTCGACAGATTTACGAAACTCGCTCAGGTCCGGCAGCATCCCTGAGAGGACCTTCACGGCGAGCGAGTTTTGCTCTTGGACGACCCCGAGCAACAGGTGCTCAGTGCCGATATAGTCGTGCCCGAGGCGGATGGCCTCGCTGCGCGACCGAGCGATGGATTTCTTGACTTCAGGTGAGAACCGTCTGCTGTTCATATTCTTTTTTTGGGGCCGGCGTGCCCCGGGGAGCTACCTGCTGGTGTAACGCTCGACCGTGCCACGAGCCGTGCGGGAATCTATGCGGAAAAAACGTGCCACCTGCGATTTTAACGCGAGATGAGCGGATAAAGACCAAATTTGGCATAAACCGAAAAAGGCCCCTGCCAAAATTCGCGAGCACGTTTGCCCGCGCGGTCACAGTGACAGATGCCCCATGGGAGACAGACTTGCAGTACGTGCGAGCGACGTAGCATGCGAGCCTTTGAAGAGCAGAACCGCTGCGAGGGTTAACATAATTCCGGTGGGACTGTTGCTACCTCATCCACAGGTAAGTGCACATTTTTGCGGACAAGCACCCGTGAACTTACCTGCGAAGACCAACCTAAACCCTAGACAATGAAGTACGAAGTCGACAAGCAAGAGAGCCACACCGTGATGTCGCTCAAAGACACCAACGTCAACTCCCTGGTAGCCCCAGGCCTGAAAAGCGAGTTCGTCGTCCTCTCGAACGAAGGCGTTCAGAACCTAATCATCGACCTGTCCGCCGTCGAATACATCGATTCGTCCGGCCTCAGCGCCATCCTCACCGCTAACCGAGTCTTTAAAGCCAATGGCGGGACTCTCGTTGTGACCGGTGCCACGCAACCTGCCGTCAAGAAGCTGATCGAGATCAGCCGTCTCGACACCGTTATCAACATCATCCCGACGGTCGCCGAGAGCATCGACTTCGTCCACATGGAGGCCGTGGAGCGCGAACTGACCGACGAAACACCGAGCGACAACTAATACCCCGTGCTGCCCCTGCGGCTCCACGTCCTCGGTACCACCGCCGCGCGACCGTTTCCTGAGCGATTTACTTCCTCGGTCTACGTCTCGCGCGGCGGATCTAGCCTGCTCATCGACTGCGGCGAGGGCATCCTCACGCAAGTCCCCCCCAAGGCTTTCGGCCAGCGAGGCCTCGATGTGGTGTGCATCTCGCACCTCCACGGCGATCATGTCTACGGACTGCCCGGTTTGCTGTCCAGCATGACGCTTGTTGGGCGCACGCGCCCGCTTACGCTTCTCGGCCCGGCTTCGCTTCGTGCTTTCTTGGAGGCAGTGTTCTCCTTTTCCGAGGCCCGTACCTCTTTCGAACTGCGGTTTCCCGTTTTGCCGAAAGGCCCCAGCACTTCCCCCATTATCGAGCTGCGTGACCTGGTTGTCCATAGCCTGCCCCTCCGTCACCGCGTCGAGGCTTTCGGTTTTTGCGTAAGCTCACCCCCTCAGCTGCACCGCCTCCGCCCCGGCGTCGTCGAGCAATACGAAATTCCGTATGGAGCGATAGATGCCCTCAAACACGGTGGCGACTACCTCAGCTCATCCGGTACGATCGCAAATTCGAGCCTCACCTTGCCGCCGCACCCGCGTCAGACGCTGGCCTACCTCACCGACACGGCTCCACTCGACGCGTGGCCCCCAGACTGGCCCCCGCCCGATGTCATGCTGCACGATGCTACGTTCGGTCCCGACGACGGGGAGTTGGCCCAGAAGACCGGTCATTCGACAACTAGTGAGGCGACGGCTTTCGCCAAAACAGCCAACGCCACTACTCTACTGCTCACGCACGGGTCGGTGCGCTACTCTGCTTTAGAACGATTCGCTATGGCCGTGGACGCAGCCCAACAATTTGATCCCGAGGCCGCCAGTGCCCAGCTTCGCGTGCGCTGGGCCGTACAAGGAGAGGTTGTGGACATCTAGTCGACCTCGGGCGAAGAACTACACATAGTAATTTCAATCAGGTATAGTCTTTGCCTACAAGCAGCAGGCAAGGCCCTAGCCGTGCGAGCTAAACTTTGAGCCGTCGTTTAAGCGACTGAACCTCAATCGTTCGCGCAGCACAACAGGGTTTTGTCCAAAACTGCTTAGCGAATGACTCCTGGTCTTACCCACACCTACTCCCCCTGCCCCACCCTGCGCAGCCTCCTGCGCGTGCTATCGGCGGCCTTGTTTTTTGTCAGCAGCCTCTCGGTGGCCTGGGCGATGCCCGACCATACGCCGCGCGGCACTACAGCCGCAAGTGAGTCGGCGGCCCCGGCTGAAGGGTATATGCCGCCGCAGTCGTTTATCGTCCCCGGCCCCAACAAGCGCGTCGACTTCATATACCGCGGCCTCAACCGACTGCTTCCCGCCAGGGTCCTCATCCCGGATGCGGACAACGTCGAGCGCGTCTACATGGAGGTGGTCTACAAGGGCAAGCTCCCGAGCACCAGTCTCCACAAGGCAATCCAGGCCAAACTATCTACTGGAGAGGAAGTGACGCTTACGCCAAAACTGATCAAAGGCAACTGGGGCCAGGACGGCGTCGCTGTGTTCTTCGCGGAGGTCGGCCCCACCAGCCGCGTCCAGTTAGACTTTGAAGTGGAGGAGAACTCCGCCCAAAGTCTCCTGCTTTACGTGCTTCGCGACACACCATCGAGCAGCTACCAGGCCGGCGTGTACGCAAGCGTCTACGGCTACTCCGAGACGAAGAGCTTCGACATCCCCGTACCGAAAGACACCCGGACGCGCGACATCACCGTCACCCTCCCGATCACGGAGATCACTACCGACGGGCGCGTGCTCGACTTCGTGATCACAGCCGGCGACCGGGAGATCGGCTTTCGACGCCAGTGGAACAACAACTACCCTTTCCGCAACGAGTGCTGCATCGACACCGTCCAGGCGACCCTACGCGGGGTGACCGGCTCCTTCGACAAGGTTACCGTCAAGGTCATCAGCCCGAGCGGTTCGTCCCGGCCCTCAGGGCAGAGCTACGTCCTCTCAGGACTGCTTCAAGTCGAGGTCAGCCCCGTATGTGCGGCCCTCGAAGTCCAACTCCCCAGCGATGTCTGCACGCAGAACGTTACCGTGATGAGGTCGGTCAGCCCGGGGAAGGGCTACACCGCTACCTGGGACTATGGCGAAGGCGCAATGCCCCGTCAGGGTACGGGCTTCGGCACTCAGTACCTCGAATACGGACAGGCTGGCACCCAGACGATTGCCGTCGAAGTCAAAGGCCCCGACTGTGTATCGAGAGAGACATTCTCAGTGCAGGTCGGCGAGTGCGTCACAAGCTCCTGCGCCCTGCAAGGCGTGAGCGTGATACAGCACCCCGCCCCCGGGAAGACCGACGGTATCTTGGAGCTAGACATGTGCGTGTCGTGCGGTTCGAAGGCCCCCTATACGATATCGTACAGATACCTCGGCCAGACGGTGCGAGTCGAGAACGTCAACGAGGTTCGACCGCGGCTCACCGGACTCTCCGACGGCACCTATGACCAAATCACTGTAACGGACGCTAACGGTTGCCGGACCAATGTCACCGGTCCGATCACCCTGTGTACGGGTGGATGCGGCAAGGCCCCCGTGTGCCCCGACCAGACCTGCACGCTCACTGGCATTACCGAAGGTAAGTTCCATCGCACGTTTTGGCTGCCGGAGATCAACCCCGCCAATCCCCGCTGGCAATGGGAGAGCGGCACAGGCCAATTCACGGTGACTGGCGACAGAAGTGCGGTCATTACAGGACGCATCATGTCGCTAGCTGATCCTAAGTGTGGACTCGAAGTCAACATGGTGTTGCGCGAGCGACGCACCTGGACGGAGTGGTCGGGCCTCGGCCGCATGTGGAAAGGATCTGCCGAGCGCGACAAAGCGAACCAGCACACGACCTGGGACTACTATGAACTCGTGCCGGAGGTCTCCACGCTCAAGGGCTTCGGGTGCTACGCGGGCACGCTTCAGCTTTCGCCAAAACCGGCAAACTACTCCAAGGGCTTCCAGGTAGGCGAGGCGGCCAACGACAAGACGCTCGCCCCCGGCATCAGCGGCTGGTTTGCCTTCAAGGGGCAGTTGAACGGCAAGGCAGTCTCTGGTGAAGGCGACATCAACGCCGAAGGCACTTGCCGATTCCAGGACCTCACACGCAATGCGGCCCCCATCATCTCCTGCGCGCCCGACTTTGCGGTAGGCTGCGGCAAGAGCGCCAATGACGCACCAAAGCCAACGATAAACTGTGGCAATGCCAACGCGTACAAACTCACCTCCGTAGACCGCGAGGTGTCCAAGCGCCCCCGCAAGATCGAGCGAACGTGGACGGCAACCGGCCCTGGTGGCCCGGCCACCTGCGTGCAGGTCCTTACGTTCGGGGACGACGGCCCGCCCGTTTTCACGAAAGTGCCCACCAGCGGCAAAATGATGTGCGGCGAAGTCGCCGAGCAGACCGCGGAGGCCACCGACGGCTGTGGCGGTGTCACGATGGACTATAAAGAGACGCGTTTCAACGAGCGCTGTGCCGGTAATTACGACCTGCGTCGGGTCTGGACTGCCACCGACGAAAGCGGCAATACCGCCACCGTCGAGGCAATCATCAACGTTGTTGACGAGACAGCCCCGACCTTCGTCGCTCCACCGGCCGACATCATACTCGAGTGTAAGGATCCGCTGCCGACCGACGCCCCTGGCGCGACCGACGACTGCGGCGGCAACGTCAAGATCGACTACGAGGTGAGCCAGTGCCTATCGGCAACGCCAATCTACAGTTGGCAAGCCGGCGACCTCGTGTACCTGACCGAAGGACTCGATCCGAAGCTCAAGTACCCGAGTACCGTCATTGACTTAACGCTCACCAGCGTGTGTTCGGACCTCCCCGGTCAGCGTAAGCGCTGGCGTGTCACGAATCCAAACAGCTTCCCTGTTTTCGTCAAGCGCGTCGAGGCATACGGCAAGCGCGTCTATGGCGGTCTCATCGTTCCAGCCAATACACAGGTCTTTTTCTTCACCTTAAACGAGTCCGGAGCCAACACGACTAAGATATACTGGGACGACGCATCTGGCTCGGAGAAGCAATCCACTAAATCTGCTGGCAACGAGACCTGCACCCTTACCCCCGCCGAGACCTGCACCTGCCTCATCGTCCGCAAGTGGACCGCTAAGGACGCCTGCGGCAACGTGAGCACATACGAGCAAAAAATCTGGCAACGAGACAGTAAGGCACCCACCCTGCGCAACGTCCCCGCCGATCGGACCTACACCTCGCTCGTCGAAGTACCCGCCGCCGGAGGCGTGACCGCTACCGATGGCTGCACCAAGGCTACGGTAAGCCTACAAGAGTACAAGATCCCTAGCGACGACAGCGATTGCGACGAAGCCGCGATTTACTACCTTACTGGCGCCAAGAGCGATGGCCTACCCCTGCTCACGCTCGGTGACCGCAACTTCGTGATCGGTGCTGAGCCACTGAAGCTTCGCACGTACTGCAATGGGACGGCTAAAGTGTTCGGCATTGTGGCCGACGCGACGAATCGCAATGCCAAGTTCGCCGTCGAGATCAACCTTGCGCAGCGGCGCACCTACGCTCAGCACACGGCCGCCGGTGGCAAAACCCCCGACAACTGCGCCAGTGCGGACAAGGCCAAGTGGCTCTTCTACGAGATCGAGCCAAATGGCTCGGAACTCGTCGGCCAGGACGGTCTGGCGGGCACGGTCCTCACCATCACGGGCGCTAGTAACCATGTGCTGCAAATCGGCCCGGGCGCCAACCGCACCAATTGCAAGCTCGGCGTCGCTGGCGATCTAGGCTACACGACGAAGAGCGGCAGCTTCCCGGGTACGGCGGGACAACTTCGCACCGCGTACTTTGACGTCGGCCTTACCCAAAAGGCCACCTGCGCCGGCAACCTCACCATTGTACGCGTTTACAGCGCCGAGGACGAGTGCGGCAACCGCACCTTCCTACGCCAGGTAATCCGCGTCACCGACGAGACTAAGCCCACCATTGCGGGCATCCCCGAGAACCTCACATTAAATTGCGGCGACGCGATCCCGAGAGCCAACGTAACGGCCAGCGATAGCGACGGCAGCAAGGTAGAGGTCGTGCTCGACGAGAAATCGACCGGCTCGACCTGCGACCGTCGAATCGTACGCACGTGGACCGCTACAGACGCCTGCGGCAATGCCGTCACTGGACGACAAACCATTACCGTCCAGGACAAGCAAGCACCAACAATCGTCTTCAACCTACCCGCTCTCCAGGGCAAGACCAACGGCGACCTCCTCGTCGTGAGTTGTAGCAACGTGCCACAGCTAGACCGCAACACCGTCAAGGTGAGCGACAACTGCGACAACGCACCGAAGCTCGACTTCGAGCAAGAGTCCATCACGAAGGGCGACTGCGCCAGCAATGGCTTTAGCGAGCGCCTCAAGTACACGTGGACGGCTACGGACAGCTGCAACAACAAGACCGTCATCGGGATCTTCGTCGAGTTTCACGACGATGAGAAGCCGACCTTCACGGAGGTACCGGCTGCCGTCACGGCCAGCTGTGGCGACGGTCTGCCGACGACCAAGCCCTCCGCCAAGGACAACTGCGGCCCCGCCCCGACGGTGGTCGAGACCTCGCGACGCACCAATGGAACCTGTGCCGACAGCTACACCATCACGCGCATCTGGACCGCCACCGACGCCTGCGGCAACACCGCCAGCGCGACGCAGGCCGTCACCTTCTCTGATCGCAAGGCTCCCGTCATCACGGGCGTCCCGCAATCGGTAACTCTTTCCTGCGCGGCGGCCTTCCCGACGACGCAGCCCAAAGTGAGCGACGATTGCGACAAAGACGTGAGCCTAACGGAGGCCAAAGTCACCCAGGCTGGCGGCTGCGCGAGCGGCTACTCGGTAGTGCGCACCTGGACGGCAACCGACAACTGCGGCAATACGGCCACGGCCAGCCAGACGATCACCGTCGAGGACAAAGAGGCCCCGACCATCACCTTCACGAACGCTAAGCTCAAGGGCTTCACCGACGGGCAGGAGCTCGTGGTGGACTGCGGCTCAGAGCCGACGTTCTCGAAGGACGACGTCACTGCGGGCGACAAGTGCGACTCCAAAGTCGAGGTACGCTTCGCCCAGCAGGCTACGGCGCAGACCGGCTGTGACGCCGAGGGTTTCGTCAAGCACATTACCGCTACCTGGACCGCCGTCGACGCCTGTGGCAACAGCACCTCGATAAGCGTCAAGCTCAAGGTTCGCGATAATCAAAAGCCCACACTCACGAGCGTCCCAGGTGACATCACGATCGCCTGCGGGCAGGCGTTACCGACCTCGAAGCCAGTTGCGCAAGACAACTGCACGCCCGCAGCCGACCTTAAGATCGATGAGACGAGCGTCCGTAAGGATGGGGCCTGCGCCGACGGATACACCATCACGCGCACCTGGAAGACGGTGGACGCGTGCGGTAATTCCGCTTCTGCAAAACAGGTCATCACCGTCGAGGACAAACTGCGCCCCGTACTCGCCGGCATTCCGGCCAGCGTCACGCTGAGCTGCGAAGAACCCCTCCCGACGACCCTACCTACGGCGAGCGACAACTGCGACAAAGACGTCAAGGTCACTTTCGCCGACACGAAGGTCGCGGGGGCCTGTGCCTCCGGCCAGACCATAACGCGCGTATTCACGGCGACCGATAACTGCGGCAACACCGCCACGGCCAGCCAGGTGATCACGGTCCGCGACCAGACAGCTCCGACGCTCGCGCAAGTTCCTGCAAACGTGACCGTCTCTTGCTCGGGTGTTTTGCCGAAAGGCGAACCCATCGCCAGCGATAATTGCGGTGCCAAGCCCGTACTCACGGTCGTAGAGACAAAGCGCCCCGGCAATTGCCCCGATCGCTTCGATGTCGTCCGCACGTGGACGGCGACCGACGCCTGTGGCAATACCGCAACAGCCAGCCAAGTGATCACGGTCACCGACGACGTTGCTCCAAAATTCGGTACGCTTCCGCAAAACGTGCAGGTGAGCTGCGACGCTCCCCTACCGACGACGAAGCCGAGCGCCACCGACGACTGCGACAAGGAAGTCAACGTAGGTGTAACCCAGACCACCCGCGCCGGGGCCTGCGCGAACGGTTACGAGATCGTGCGCCTCTTTACAGCGACCGACAACTGCGGCAACAGCATAACGGCGACCCAGGTGGTGACCGTGAGCGATACCAAGAAACCTGTCTTCGCCATCGTACCTAAAGATGTGACTATTGGCTGCACGGCTGCCGTCCCGCAAGATCGCCCGAGCGCGACCGACAACTGCGATGGACAGGTCGAGGTCAAAGAGACGCAGACCCGCGAGGTGGGGAGCTGCGCCGGTAGATACAAATTGATTCGCACGTTTACAGCCGTCGATAAGTGCGGCAATCAGGCCGTCGCGACGCAAGTCGTCACGGTCGATGATACCGATGCGCCGGTGTTCAGCTACGTACCGGCCAACATCGAACTCGTCTGCAACGAAGCCTTGCCTAAAGAGCAGCCAACCGTGAGCGATGTATGCGACGCGAAGGTGACCGTCGCCGAAGTGCAGACCCGCCGCGCCGAGAAGTGCGCAGGCACCTACGAGTTGGTCCGTACCTGGACGGCCACCGATCATTGCGGCAACATGGCTACGGCTAGCCAGGTAATTAAGGTCACCGACCAAACGGCTCCCGTGTTTGCAGCCGTACCCGCCAACGTGACTATCGACTGCGACGCGGCACTACCGACGACCGCACCGACCGCGACAGACAACTGTGACGGCAGTGCTAAGATTTTGCTCGTCGAGACCCGCAAGGACGGTAGCTGCGAGGATGGGTACCAGGTGGTCCGCACCTGGACCGCCACCGACGCCTGTGGCAACGCCGCCACGACGCAACAGGTCGTCACGGTTCGCGACACCAAAGCCCCTGTGTTTGCAGGGGTACCCGCTAGCATCGACATCTCCTGCGACGGCGTGCTGCCCCTCAGCGAGCCGACTGCCAGCGACAATTGCGACAAGCAGGTGAGCATTGCCGAGACGACCCGACGCGAGCCCGGCACCTGCACCGACAGCTACCGCCTCATCCGCGTGTGGACAGCAACCGACAACTGCGGTAACTCCGCTACAGCCTCGCAGGTCGTGACGATCACCGACAAGGTTGCACCTGTCTTCGCGGGCGTACCCGCAGCCGTGACGATCAGTTGCGACGCTACCCTCCCGAGCGCCTCGCCGAAGGTGACGGACAATTGCGACAACGACCTCGCGATCAACGAGACCCAAAGCCGCAAGCCCGGCCTATGCCCCGAAGCCTACGAGATCGTACGTCTCTGGACCGCCACCGACAACTGCGGCAACACGGCCACCGTGAGCCAGGTCGTCACCGTCACCGACGACCAGAAGCCGGTCTTTGCCTTCGTACCAGCGCCCGTGACGCTCGTGTGTGATGCGGCCTTGCCGAACACCCAACCGGAGGTCTCCGACAACTGCGACCAAAACGTCGAAATTAAAGAGTCACGCGAGTCCAAAGCCGGCGATTGCCCCGGCAACTCCACGCTAATTCGCACCTGGACCGCGGTCGACAATTGTGGCAACACCGCCACGGCCAGTCAGGTCGTGACGCTCGTCGACAACAAGGCACCGGTCTTCGCAAACGTCCCGCAGGCCACGAGCATCAGCTGCGAGGGCACGCTGCCAACCTCGCAGCCGATCGCCACCGACAACTGCGATCAGAAGCCCGCGATCACCGAGAGCGCCAAGACGACGCCTGGCACCTGCCCCGGCAACTACTCGGTGACGCGCGTTTGGACGGCTACAGACGCCTGCGGCAATACCGCCACGGCCAGCCAGGTTGTCACGGTCACGGATACGAAAAAACCGACCTTCACCGACGTACCGGCCGCTCTCACCCTTAGCTGTGAGGAGAGCTTGCCGACAGTTTTGGCGAAAGCTACCGACAACTGCGACACGGATGTCGCCGTCACCGAGACCCAAGCCCGACGCGAGGGCAACTGCGGCGGCGGCTACACGGTAGTGCGCACCTTCGTTGCCACCGACGACTGTGGCAACACAGCCTCGGCCCAGCAGATCGTCACCTTTCGTGACCAGAAGGCACCCGTGTTCGCGGGCATCCCTGCGGCGATCACCCTTCAGTGTAGCGCTGCGCTCCCGACCGACGAGCCGACCGCTACCGACAACTGCGACAAGAGCGTCGACATCGTCGAGACCCAGGCCACTCAACCGGGCACCTGCGAAAACAATTACCGCGTGGTGCGCACCTGGACCGCAACCGACGATTGTGGCAACACCGCCACGGCCATCCAGGTCGTGACCCTCGAGGACACCATAGCGCCCACGTTCGTGAGCGTGCCGAAGGAGGCAACCGTAGAGTGTAGCGATGCCCTGCCGAAGGACTACGCGGCCGCCAGCGACAACTGCGATCGCGACGTCGCCGTAACGGTAACCGAGCGCCGTGAGAACGGCACCTGCACCGACAGCTACGTCATCTATCGCGTCTTCACGGCCACCGACAACTGCGGCAATACCGCCACGGTGAGCCAGAAGGTCAATGTCCGCGATACGAAGGCCCCCACCTTCCTGAGCGTACCACCAGCCGTGACTATCGCCTGTGATGCTCCTCTCCCAATCAAGCTCGCCTCGGCGACCGACAACTGCGACCAGCAAGTAGAAGTCACCGAAACCCAGATCCGCATCGACGGCACTTGCGCACACACCTACCAAATCGTACGAACCTTCACCGCGAGCGACAACTGTGGCAACACCGCCAGCATCAGCCAGGTCGTCACCGTTACCGACGCCAAGGCACCTGTATTTGTAGGCGTACCGGCTGGCGTATCGATCACCTGCGCTGAGCCGCTTCCCGTGGACGCACCCGTTGCGACCGACAACTGCGATACGCAGGTCAACGTGGTCGAGACGCAGCGCACCGAGCCGGGCACCTGCGCCGGGACGTTCGCCGTGATCCGGATCTGGACCGCGACGGACGCCTGTGGCAACTCCGCGACCGCCAGCCAGCGCGTCCAGCGGACCGACAAACAAGCCCCCACATTTGCAAGCGTCCCAGGCGACGTGACCATCGCCTGCGAGCAACCCCTGCCTACCGACCTCCCCGTCGCGACCGACGATTGCGACGCCAAGCCTGTCGTCACCGAAACCCAACGGACCGAGCCCGGCACCTGCGTCGGTAGCTACCGCGTAATCCGCACTTTTAAAGCCACCGACGCCTGCGGCAATGTGGCTACGGCCCAGCAGATCGTTCAGGTCGAGGACAAGCGTGCCCCCGTGATTGCAAAGGTGCCTGGTGCCGTCACAATCGCCTGTGACGCTCCCCTACCTACCGACGCCCCAGTGGCCGCTGATAACTGCGACGCAAATGTGAGTATCGTCGAGAGTCAGGAGTTCCTTCGGAGCGCCTGTGCCGGCAACTACCGCATCGTCCGGATGTGGACCGCGAGCGATGCCTGTGGCAATACAGCCACGGCCACACAACTCGTCACGGTACAAGACCTTACGCCTCCTGTCTTCGCGAGTGTGCCGGCTGCGGCGAGCATCAGTTGCGACGCTGCACTGCCGACGGCTCTTCCGACGGCCAGCGACAACTGCGACCAGGCACCGCACGTGTCGGAGACCCAGAGCCGCCTACCCGGAGGCTGCGCCGACAGCTACACGCTGATCCGCCTCTTTACGGCGACCGACGCCTGCGGCAATACGGCCACGGCCAGCCAGCAGGTGACCGTGTCCGACAAGACGGCACCGAAGTTAGTAGGCGTGCCAAGCAATGTTGTCGCGAGCTGTGACGAGGACGTCCCCACCGACAAACCTACCGCAACCGACAACTGCGATTCGGCAGTAGACGTCACCGAGGCGACCGAGACTATCCCAGGCACCTGCAAGGGTTCCTACGTGTTGGTCCGCACCTGGACCGCGACCGACAACTGTGGCAACACCGCAACCGCTAGTCAGCGCGTCGAGGTTGGCGACCGCAGCGAGCCATCGTTTACGAGCGTCCCCGCCGCCATCAGCCTCAATTGTGGCGATGCCCTCCCAACCGATCAGCCCACCGCGAGCGATAATTGCGATGGCAACGTCGGCATCGTCGAGACGAGCGCCCGCGTAACTGGCAACTGCGCCGATAGCTACCGCGTGATCCGCACCTGGACCGCGACCGATGGTTGTGGCAACAAGGCTACGGCCAGCCAGGTCGTCACCTACGAAGACAAAGTCGCGCCGGTATTCGCCAATGTGCCACCGGCCATCGCGATCTCCTGCGAGCAGGCCCTCCCGACGACGCAGCCCCGGGCGACGGACGATTGCGCGACCACAGTGACCCTTACCGAGCGCGCCGAACGCAAGAAGGGCCAGTGCGAGGATGGATACACCATCACGCGTATCTGGACGGCGACCGACAACTGCGGGAACTCCGCTACGGCGAGCCAGGTCGTGACCATCCAGGACAAGACCGCCCCCGCCTTCGCGCAGGTGCCTGCCAGCGTGACGATTGCCTGCAGCGGCGACATGCCCGACGCAGAGGCTAGCGCGACCGACAACTGCGACACGCAGGTGAAAGTGACCAAGCGGGATACGCGCAAGGCCGGTGCCTGCGAGGACAGCTATACCATCGTCCGTGAGTGGACCGCCGTCGACAACTGTGGCAATACCGCCACCGCCAGCCAAGTCATCACGGTAATCGACGCCAAGTCGCCGGTATTTGCAAGTGTACCTCCTGCCGTGTCGGTAAGCTGTAGTCAAGGCCTGCCGACGAGTACGCCGAACGCCACCGACGAGTGCGATAAGAGAGTCGACATCGCCGAGACGCAAGAGACCCTCCAAGGCCCCTGCCCGGACAGCTATACCGTAATCCGGACCTGGACTGCGACCGACAACTGTGGTAATACCGCCCGCGTTTCGCAGACTGTCACCGTGAGTGACGACAGCGCCCCGCGCTTTACCAAGGTGCCCGCGAGCCGTACCATAGACTGCGATCAAGACCCCGGCGACGATGAGCCCGTAGCTACCGACGACTGCGACAAAGACGTGGCCATCACCATGACTGAGACCAGCGGCGGTACCGACTGCAAGTCCGGCATTACGCTGACGCGCATCTGGACGGCTACCGACAACTGCGGCAACACCGCCACGGCTAGCCAAACAATCAAGTTCGAGGATACAGAGAAGCCAGTATTCGGCAAGCTCGAGAGGACGCTTACCGTCGAGTGTGACCAGCCGATTCCAACCATCTACCCGACCGTCACCGACAAGTGCGACCGCGACGTAAACGTGGCTTTCTTCGACAAGCGCGACGAGAAGCCCTGTGGCGCGATCGTGACCCGAACCTGGGTCGCGACCGACGACTGCGGCAACACCGCCAGCGCGACGCAACTCGTCGTCATCAAGGATTCGCAACTACCGATCCTGACCGGCGTACCCGCGACAACGCAGATTGCCTGTGGCGAAGCGTTGCCGATCGTCAACGTCACCGCGACCGACAACTGCGCCCCGAGCCTACCCGTCGTGTACGAGCAACTCGAAGTCCCCGGGCGCTGTGCAGGTGAGCGCATCATCTACCGGGTGTGGACGGCGACCGATGCCTGCGGTAACGCTGCCGTCGGCTCGCAGGAGGTCGTCGTCACCGACGGTAGTGCGCCGACGCTGGCCAATGTGCCGGTCTCCGTCGAACTCAGCTGTGGCACAGCGCTCCCAACCACCAAACCCACCGCTACCGACAACTGCGGCGGCGATGCCCCGACCATCACCTCCGAAGACAAGACCGAACCCGGCATCTGCGCGAGTAGCTACCGCATCGTGCGCGTCTGGACCGCGACCGACAAGTGTGGCAACGCCACCACGGCCAGCCAGGTGATTACCTTTCGTGATGCGGTGGCTCCTGTCTTGAGCCAGGTCCCTGCAGCTGCGACCATCGTCTGTGGCCAGGCGCTACCGACGGCCAAGCCGACGGCCACCGATAATTGCGATACGGCCCCCGAGGTTAAGCTTACCGAGGAAACCATTGCGGGTAGTTGCGCCAGCAACTACGAAGTGATCCGCACGTGGACGGCCAGCGACAAGTGTGGCAACACGAGTACGGCGACCCAACGCATCACGGTCTCCGACACGCAGGCCCCAACCTTTATTGCGCTTCCGCAAAACGTTAGCCTCGACTGCAACGAGCCAGTCCCTTCGGTCCAACCGGTCGTGACCGACAATTGCGACACGAAGCCCGAGTTCTTCATGGCCGAGCAGCGTACCGAAACCGAAACCGGCTACGTGCTCACCCGCCTCTGGACCGCCTCGGACGCCTGCGGCAATGCCGCTACGGCCAGTCAAGTCATTACCGTCAAGGCCGGCGGAAGCCCCTCCTTCACCTTCGTGCCGGACGACCTCACGCTCACCTGTGGGGCCACCGTCCCGAGTGCCGAAGCACTTGCCAGTGACGCCTGCGGCAGCCCCGTGGACGTGACCGTCGAAGAGAAGCGCAAGGACGGCAAGTGTGTCGGCAGCTACGTCCTCACCCGTACGTGGACCGCGCGTTCGAGCAACGGCAAGAGCGCGAAGACCTCACAGACCATCACTGTTGCAGACGATGCACCGCCTGTTTTCACGAAAGTGCCCACCAGCGTGACACTCGCCTGCGGAGTGGCCCTCCCGACCGACCTCCCCGAAGCTGCCGACCAATGCGGTGGCCGCGTGCGCGTTACCGTCGACGAAGATCGCAAGTCTGGCTCCTGCCCGAACAACCGCAGCGTCGTGCGCACCTTCACGGCCAGTGACGATTGCGGCAACAAGGCTACTGCCACGCAGGTCATCACCTACGCTGATCAAGAAGCTCCGACCTTTACGTATGTACCCTCCTCGGAGGAGTTCCAGTGCAGCGTCGGCCAACCCAAGGACAAGGCTCGCGCCACCGACAACTGCTCGAAGAATGTCGCCGTGACCTACGTCGACGTAACTCCGAGCACGGACTGCTCGCAGCGCCTCCAGCGCGTTTGGACGGCAACCGACGAGTGCGGCAATACCGCCACCGCCGTCCAGCAGATTCTCCTACAAGACACTGAGCGCCCTAGCCTCGCCAACGTCCCGAGCAACGTCGCCGTTGACCTCACCAAGGGCGATAAGCTTCCAGCTGCGGCCAAGGTGGTCGCCACGGACAACTGCGACGCCTCCCCGCAGGTCAAGCTCTCCGAGCAGACCGTGCCGGGGTCGGGATGCAACTATGTCATCGTGCGAACCTGGGAGGCGATCGACCGCTGCGGTAACACCGCCCGCGGCACGCAGCGCGTCAGCGTCACCGACCAAGGTTCGGCGAGCATCGCGGTCGAAGAGACGACGGACTGTGCGCCTGCCTTCTACAACGTACGCTCCGTAACGCAGCCTACGGGAGCTACCTACCAGTGGACGAGTTCGCGCGGCAGCTTCGGAGACGCGAGCGCTGCGGAGACTCGCTTTATCCCGGAAGGTGCAGGCGACTATACGCTGCAACTACGAGTGATTGCCCAGTCGTGCTCCGGCACGGCTAGCGCCACCGTTAACGTCGGTGGTACCGCCTTGCAGGTGACGGGCAACGGGCCGATCTGTGTCGGAGAAGAACTCAAGCTAATCGCTACAGCTGGCGCCAAAACCTATGCATGGACAGGACCCAATGGCTTCAAGTCGAGCGAGCAGAGTCCGTGGCTGCCAAACGCGACGCCGGCTATGTCGGGCGAATACCGCTTGATCGCGGACTTTGGCGACTGCCGTCAAAACGCGAGCGTGACCGTCGTGGTAAGCGATCAACTCGCAGTAGACCTCAAGCTCCCTGAGCAAGTATGTGGGGGAAGTCCGTTCACACTTACAGCTACTGGAGCTTACAGTGGCGTGTGGACCGCACCCGGCGGTACTACCTACAGCGGAGCTACGGTTGTCATTCCGGCCGCGGAGTTCGCTGCTCACGCTGGACAGTGGAGCGTCACGGCGGGCAACGCGTCCGGTTGCAAGACCACGAAGACCTTTACGCTAAGCGTCATCCGACCTCCGGTAACGACGGGTATCGCTAACTCGCCCCTGTGTGCAGCCGGCACGCTCGAACTCTCGGCTAGTGGCGCACGCACGTACGCCTGGACCGGACCGAACAGCTTCAGTGCGTCCGGTGAGCGGGTCTCGATCGAAAATCTCGACTACTCGGCGGGCACCTACGCGTTCTACGTGGTCGGTACAAATACAAATGGCTGCTCGAGCCGCGACACCGTCGAGGTGACCGTTACGGGTGCAGCCTCGGTTGTCGCCACTGCGCCCGATAGCCTGTGCATCGGAGCCGCCTTACGCCTCGAGGCCAGCGGCGCGACGGAATATTTCTGGACCGGGCCGAACGGCTTTGCGAGCCAAGAGGCTACGGCGTCTGTTGGCGAGTTTAGTGCGGCCAAATCCGGCACTTATGATCTCGTCGCACAGACGAGCGGCGGTTGCACGATCAAGAGATCCTTCACTGTTACCGCTCGCAAAGTCTGCGGTGACGATCCTGGCACGCCCGGCAACCCAGGCACGCCTACCTGTACGCTACCATCGCTCACGTCTGTCCAAACCACGGACAGTGAGTGCGGTCGCGCGTCCGGGAGCATCACCATCCCTGTGACCCGTCCGCAGGACTATGTCTGGAAGTGGCTTCCTGCCATCGACGCGCTCAATACCGCGAGCCAGTTAGCCGCTGGGGACTACGTCATTGACGTTCGCCTAAATAGCGACTCTAGCTGTACGCAGACCTACCGCGTAACGCTTGCTGGAACTGGCGGATTTACCGTGGCGAGCAAGGCCGCAGCTGCGGGCTGCGACACCCTCGGGAGTGCCACCCTCCTTCCGAGTAAAGCAAGCACCTACAGAGTGACGTGGTCTGACCTCTCGGTCGCCACTGATCAGCTCACCCGAACAGGCCTGGCCGCAGGCGAGTACGCTTTTACCATCACTGATCTTAGCGGCTGCTCACAGACTGGCAAAATCACCGTGACAAACAGCTGCGCCTGCGAGGCCAGCGCATCGGTGATCCGAGCCGAGAAGGCGTCGGTATGTTTGACCGGTGCCACGCAAATTGGCTTAGTCAAAGTAACCGAGGCGAAAATCCCCGCAGGTCACACCGAGCGTTTCATCTTGGTGGACGCCAGTGCTGGGCAGATTATCCGCACCGCAGCTGCGCCAATCTTCATGGTAAGCGAAACGGGGGTTTATGGGCTTCACCAACTCATCTACCGCGAGGCGGATGTGCCGGCGGCAATGCTTGCCCCCGGCGCGAACGTAAAGGCCCTGGAGAACTTCCTCACCCAGCGTAGCGCTTCGATCTGTGCAGCCTTCACGGCCTTTGGGGCCCGCGTGACGACAGCGATCTGCTGCACCGAACCCGACCTCGCTGCTTGGTCGACTACCGATGCCAACTGCGGCCTGGCTGACGGACGTGCCCAACTCCGACTTACTAATCCACAACCCGGTGATGTCTTCCGCTGGACTCCAGCCGCCGGTCGAGCAATCAATCCTGAAAAGACAGCCTGGGCAGACCTTCCGAGTGGCACTTACCGCGTCGAGGTCATTCGCGCCGACACGACTTGCCGTCGCGTCATCGAATTGACGATCGGGAATAGTGCGATCGCCATCGCCCCACCATCCATAGCGCCAGCCACCTGCGGCAGTTCGGATGGGAAAGCCAGCTTCTCTGGCTCATTGAAGGACTACACCTTTGCCTGGAGCGATGGGGCGACTACGGCCGATCGCACCGACCTGGCAGCCGGCACCTACACTGTAACGGTGAGCGCCAAGGGTACGAGGTGTAGCGAGGTCTTTGCGGTGGTCGTACAGGCTGCTGCCAACTTCAGCGCCAGCGCAACAGTGCTTTCGGCACCTGGCTGCGGGGAGGCCAACGGACAGGTCCGGATCGACGTCGAGGGCGGAAGTGGGAACTTCTCGTTCGATTGGGGAGGCGGGGCCACGCGCACCGACCTCGCTGCCGGACGGTACCTCGTCCAGGTTACCGACCGCGAGACCTCTTGCACGAACCTGCTCACGTTCGTACTCGAAGGGGCCGCCCCGGGCAAAGCCACTGTCACGGTTAAAGACCTTGCACTGGCTTGTTTTGGCGAAAGCGATGGAAAAGTCGACTATAAAGTCACCTACGGAACCGCCTTCCGCCTGCCTCCGACCATCACCATCGTCGATGCGCAAAACCGTCCCGCTAAGCAGGGCGAACTCGGCCCGGGGAGCTACTGCATCCTCGTACGTGACGGTGAAAGCTGCCTAGCCGGGAGCGCTTGCTTCGAAGTGACCGCTCCGCAGCAACTCAGCGTCACGGTTACGAGTCGCGCCAAGACCTGTGTTCAGGGAGGATCGCTGAGCGTGGTGCCAAGTGGCGGACGTGCACCGTACAGTTACGACTGGGCGCACCTACCCAACGCCAACAACCCAGCTTCAATCGCGGAACTCGCCCCCGGCACCTACAGTGTCACGGTGCGCGATGCGAATGGCTGCACCAACGTACTCACGGCGCTGAGCGTAGGCGATAGCTGCACAACCACCCCACCCGCCATTGCCACGATGACCACCGACACCGTGCGTGTTCGCGTTGTAGAGCTTACGGCCGAGGAGGTGTGCTTCGTTTTCGAACCACTCTTTCCGCGGTCCAATGTGGTGTGCCTCCTTGGCGCAGGTGGCACGACGGGCAGGAGCGCGTTCGGTAGCTGGAGCCTCACTCAAGCGGGCTGTCTGAGCTACGTCTCAGGAAGCACAATCGGCACGGGTCTCGACACGATTACGGTCATCGCGACGAGCGGGCCGGTCGCTGATACCACGGTCTACTTTATCGACATCGTGCGCGGTGGGGATGGAGGCCCAAGAGTTATCACCACCGACACAACGCTCCTACGGGAAGTGCGCGTAGGCTTCACAGGCCAGGATTGTTTTGCAGATCTAGGGCTGGGTCTATCTGGACAAGTCACGACGGTGCGAGACCTGTGTACCACGACGCCGAACGTTGGCCGTGCGGATCTGACCTTCTTTGTTGACACGCAGTGTTTTGGTTACCTCGGGCTACTCCCCGGTGTGGATACGCTCTGCTTGGAGGTGTGTACTGCGCTTGGCTGTGATACGCTCAACCTAGTAGTGAGTGTGCTTGCGCCAAAACCTGCCACGATCACCCGGCAGTTGGCCGTCGGTGAGACGGGCCAGCTATGCCTCGACACTTCTGAAATCAGCTCACCTTTTACGGAGAGCTTCAATTTCTGCGAAGCCGAGAGTGGCCGTGTGGTGGGATTCGAGTTCAACACGGATTCGCTCTGCGTCACCTACACTGGTCTCGCTATAGGCTCCGAACGCGCCTGCTACGTCGTTTGTAACGCGTTTACGTGTGACACGACCTTCGTCGAAGTCACCGTCAATCCGACCGTGGCGAATGCCCCACCGGTCGCCGTAGACGACAACGGAGTGACCGCGATCAACACCCCCGTCACCATCGACGTACTACTCAATGACACGATCAACGGGACGCTCGTCAATATTCTCTCGCAGACCCTGCCTAGCAACGGCAACCTCTTCATCGAGAGCGAGGGCGTCTTCCGATACACGCCCAACCGTGGATTCTGTGGCCGCGTCGACAGCTTCACGTATACCATCACCAACGGCATCGCCTTTGATACTGCCACCGTCCGCATACAGGTAACCTGCGATGAACTGGTCATCTTTAGTGGCTTTTCGCCGAACGGTGATGGCGTCAACGATGACTTCCGCGTCCTGGGGATCGAAGAGTTCCCGGACAACCGCTTCATCGTCTTTAATCGCTGGGGCAACGAGGTCTTTAATCAGCGCGGCTACGACAACAGCCTCGCAAAGGCCTTTACCGGGCGCTGGAATGGCAAGGACCTCCCTGACGGGACGTACTTCTACGTCCTGGATCTCGGCAATGGGGACGCCCGCTCGGGCTACCTACAGATCGCGCGCTAGGCCAAGAAGCGCCCCCGGAGGCTGCTGCGAGGCAGTACGCATGGGGCGCACTTTTCCTTCTCTTACCTCAATGGCTTGGATTGGTTTTTGGACACTATAAGTCCACAGATATGAGAAACCTACTACACGTCGGCAAGGCCGTCTTCGCCGGGGCACTCGCCCTCGGACTCGCTTCGGCGGCGCATGCGCAGCAGGACCCTATGTTTACGAAGTACATGTTCAACTCGCTAGCCTTTAACCCGGCCTACGCAGGGACACACGACTACCTCAGTTCGACGGCCCTCGTGCGCGATCAATGGCTCACTTGGAACAAGGGCATTAACTCCGACGGTGGAGGTGCCCCGATGACGTATACCGCCAGCGTCGATTCGCCGATCTGGGAGAACGTTGGCCTCGGGGGCTTCATGAGTCAAGACCGCATTGGGGCGACCAAGTTTACGAGTATCGAACTCAGTTACGCGTACCGCTTTCGCCTAACGGATGCCCTGCGGCTTTCGCTTGGCTTACAGGGCGGCGTGTCACACCTGAGCTTCGACTACAACGGCCTAAACATCCGGGACCCCGACGACGACCAACTGCAGCAGGCTCGGGGCACTGGGCTGCGGCCAAATGCGGGAGCCGGAGCCTACCTGTACTCGGAGAGGTTCTACTTCGGGGCCTCGGTCCCGCGGATGTTCACCTCGCAGATGATTGACTTTAAAGGCGAGGACAAGATGACGGCCTCCGAGCAGCAGATCGCCCGCAACTACCGCCACATGTATATCGCGAGTGGGGCGGCATTTCCGGTGCGAGGACGCGACATCGTATTCAAGCCTTCCGTGCTCGTCAAGGGCGTTGGTTGGTTTGGCGACTTTGCGACGAGTTCGCAGTCGGTAGATATCGTCCGTACTCCGACGGAGGTCGATGTCGACCTGAGCCTCCTCTTTCAGGAGGTGTTCTGGATTGGGGCGAGCTTCCGTACGACGGTCGACTACGTATTCCGCAAGGAGAGTTCACACGACAGTGCTGATCTCTGGGCGGCGTTCTACCTGAAGAACGGCATTCGCTTTGGGGTGGCCTATGATTACAGCCTTACGCGATTACAGCAATTCGGCAGCGGTTCGGCGGAGGTAATGATCGGCTACGATATGAATTTTAGTGCCGACAAGCTGGTGACGCCGCGGTACTTCTAGCCGATCGAGGTAGAAAATGAGTTCAAGGTCTGGGTGTTTTGGCGAAAGCCGCTTATCTTCGCGGCCGCAAAAGCACCTCACGGATGCAATTGTGATGACCTGGTAGCTCAGCTGGTTAGAGCATCGGACTTTTAATCTGAGGGTCGTGGGTTCGAGCCCCACCCGGGTCACTTTACGGGGGTACCACAGGTGCCCCCGTTTTTGTTTAAGGCAGTATCTACGGGGGTTCTGGCTCTTTGCACAGTGACCGGTTGATACTAGATACTACATAAACCGGGACCGATACCGGGACCGGTCCCGGCGGGGGCGTAGCTTCGCGGGCGTCTACTCCGCCCACCATGCCAACCATTACGCCCCGCCTCAAGCCCGCCCGTGCCGACGGGCGCCGCCTCGTCACGTTCCGCTACCGCCACGGCGCCGCCGCCGAGGCCGTGATCACCACCGGAGTCGCCGTTCGCCCCGAGTGCTGGGATGCCACTACGCGTACCGTTCACGCCCGCCCCCCGGGGACGCGCGCCACGAAGGACAACCCGGCCGACCCATACGCCGGACAGGACACCCTAGCGATTGGACGTGTGCATACGGCCCTTTCTGAGGCCATGGAGGATCTTAAGAAAGAACCGGGTGGCCTTGCGCCTGAGCGGGTGAAGGCGCATGTCCTGGCGGCACTGCGTGGCGAAGATGCCGACGCCCCCGAGCTTATGCCCCTCGCGGTGGACTACCTGCGCGAGGTGATCGCGCGCCGCGCGCCCGACATCTCGAGCGAGACGGCGCGCCGGTACGCGAACACCGTCACCCACCTGCGGCGCTACGCCCCCCGGGTGCGCATCAACCAGATGGACCGCGTGTGGCTCGACGACTACCTCAAGCTCATGCGCGCCGCTGGGCTGGCTCAAAACACCTTGTGGCAGGATGCTAAGGCCCTCAAGATGATGCTGCGCGACGCGGACGGCCGCGGGCACGCGACCGCCGGGGCGCACCGCGTGCACGGGGGGTGGATGCCGCGCAAGGGGAAACCTGAGACGTATAGCCTCACCGCCGATGAAGTCACCGCCCTACGTGACGTGCCGGGTCTGCCTGAGCGCTTGGCGGCCGTGCGTGACTTATTCCTCTTCGCCGCGGCAACCGGGATGCGCTACTCCGAGCTGGCCGACCTCACCCACGGCACGGAGTGGGATCTAAGCCCTGGCCGCGCACAGGTGCGTTTCCACGCCCGCAAGACGGGCACCTGGAAGATCGTACCCCTGAGCGCCGAGGCGCGCGGGGTGCTGGCGGTGCGGGGCGGGGCCCTCCCCCGGGTGCCGTCCAACCAGAAGTGTAACGACTACCTAAAGGAGTTGGGCGCCCTCGCGGGCCTCACGCGCACGGTGCCCAAGACGCGCACAGGGAAGCCCGTGGCGCTCGCGGAGTCCCTGAGCATGCACGACGCCCGGCGCACGTTCGCCACGCTCGCCAGCCGCGCGGGTGTGCCCCTGGCGACCATCATGGGCCTCACCGGCCACGCCTCCGAGCGGCAGCTGCGCGAGTACATCAACCTCACCGACGGCGATGCGGCCGAGGACGCGCGCCGGCACCCCCACTTTGCATGAGCCACTACCAAACCGCACTGGAACCGCTTGAGGGCACCCCCGAGACACCACCGCGCCGCCCCGGCCCGGCCCCTACAACCCCGCCCAAGGGCTACACGGCAGCACAGGCGGCCCACTACGCGAAACTGCGCATGTTTAAGGCCCGGGCTATCATGGTGCGCGAGGCGGGTTGGAGTGCCGAGTTTAAGGAGTGGGCCGCCGTGATGGACGAGGCGGGTCGAATTGCCGAGGTTGAGGCAAAGGCCACCATGATGCCCGACACAGGTCTGAGTGCCGAGGTCGCGGCACAGGCTGCTACCGTGCTCGATCGCGCCCGCACGGCCACGGGCGATGACCTGCTCGCGGCCTTGGAGTGGCCAGCGCAGCAGTTGGACGTGGGCTTGTTGGCGCAGGTGCCCCCGGCTGGGCGTGCGGAGCGGGGCGCCGAGGCCGTGCCGTGGAACTTTGGGGATGGGGAACCGCGCTTAGTGCTTCACCTAAAGACGCTGGCGGCCGCCGGTGGCATCGTGGGACCCAGCTTTCGGAAGGGCCCCGACTGGCTGACTAAGGGGGCGGGCCCCCTCGCGCTAGAGCGTGCGGCCCTGGCGTTGACCGAGGACGTGGCGCAGGTGCACGACTTGCTCGACGCCTGGGATGCTGAGCACGGGGGCACCCTCAAACGGCCGAAGGGGATTGTGTGGACGGCCCTGGATTACGACGCCGCTTTGGACGCCGTCGGGAACAACTGGCGTGACCGCGCCGGCCTCACGGTGCCCCGCCTCCTGCGCGCCCTACGGGCTCGCCTGCCGGGCCATGCCGACGCTGGTGGCCGTCCCGCTACGCTGAGCCACGACGAGCAACTACTGGCCCTCCCTGAGCGGTGGCGCCCCCCTCATGCCCCGGCAGGTCTGCAAATCTTAGACCCGGGCGCAGTGGCTGAGGTTTTGGCGAAAGCCCGAAGGCTCGACTACCTCACCGACGACTACCGGTTTAAACCCCGGGCGAACGACGCCGAGAACTTCCCCGCCGTCATGGTCGCGATACTTCGACGCATGTGCGACCGCGGAGCCCTGGCGCATTGGCGGAACCGCAAACAGCTTGTCGCATGGGTGTGCGAGCTGTTCGGGGTGCCGAGCTACGGAGTAGAAAGCGCGGGGCGGGCTCACAAGGTGACCGCATACCGAGATGCATACCGCGACCTGGTGGCAAACGGTGCGCGACCGGCATAACAACGGGCGTTGCGGGCGCTACAACGGGCGTTGCGGACTTTAGACGGGCGTTCGGTTTGCCGCCCTTTGTATCTTTAAAGCCTCATTGCGCAAGCGGTGGGGCTTTTTTGATGGGAAAATTGGCACATAGTCAACTTAGTTGATGGGAGGATTGGATGATGGTTTGATGGGAGGATGGCCGCTCGATCCGTGCGCTCGGCCATCCTCCCATCCTCCCATCAAATCATCCTCCTATCTTGTCCTACTGATACCCCGCCGCCTGTAGCTCGAATAGCTCGGCGTACTTACCACCCTTGGAGAGTAATTCGGCGTGACTCCCGATCTCCTCGATCTCGCCGCCGTCGAGGACCATGATGCGGTCGGCCATTCGGACGGTGCTGAAGCGGTGACTGATGAGTACGGCCGCCTTGCCTTTGAGCAGGGCGCTAAAGCGTTCGAACACCTCGTGTTCGGCGCGGGCGTCGAGGGCACTCGTAGGTTCGTCGAGGATGAGGAGCTCGGCGTCCTTCATATAGGCGCGACCGAGCGCGATCTTTTGCCACTGTCCACCACTTAGCTCAACACCACCGTGAAAACGCTTGCCGAGCACCTGGTCGTAACCACCTGGCAGGGTCGAGATGACCGAGTCGGCGAGGCTCATTTTTGCAGCGTTCTCTATGTGGTCGGCTTGGCCGAGGTGGCGCACTTCCCCGACGCCTATGTTATCGCCAGCACTGAATTGGAAGCGGATAAAGTCTTGGAAGATGACCCCAATGGCAGATCGCAGGCTTTCGAGCTGATAGTCGCCCAGGTCGCGTCCGTCGAGAAGAATGCGGCCTTCGCTTGGTTCGTAGAGTCTCGCGAGCAACTTGACGAGCGTCGTTTTTCCGGCTCCGTTCTCGCCGACGAGAGCGAGCTTTTCGCCAGGGGCGAGCGCGAAACTGATGTGGCGCACAGCCCACTTCTCAGATCCTGGGTACTTGAAGCCGACGTCTTCGAAGACAAAGCCCTGGCGCACCGGTCGTGGGAAGTCGAGGGCCGTCTCGCGGTCGCGGATCGTCGGTTGGAGATCAAAGAACTCGAACAAGTCCTTCAGGTACAATGCACTCTCGCTGATGCGCGAAAGCCGGGCGACTAGACCCTGCAACAGGCTTTGCAAGCGTTGGAAACTGCCGCCCAGAAAGGTGAGCGTCCCGACGGTAATGAGCCCAACAGCTGTTTGCCAGAGGATATAGACGTAAGCGCCGTAGTACGACAGTGTGCCGATCGCGCTGAGCAAGCCGCCAATGGTCGCCCGCTCTACGGAGAGCTTTCTGTTGGCCTCGTAGAACTCATCCGACAGCGTCTCGAATCGAGTGGCGATAAAGTCGCTCAAACCGAA
The DNA here is from genome assembly GCA_963837005.1 of Lewinellaceae bacterium. GTDB lineage: Bacteria > Bacteroidota > Bacteroidia > Chitinophagales > Saprospiraceae > CALDTK01. Next base: position 107,615 of record CAWIMC010000004.1, on the reverse strand, counting down.
GAGCTTGATCTCCTTCGCCGTCTCGTCGCTCGCACCGATATAACGCAGGTAGTCGAGTTCGCGGCGCTGAGGCGTCCAGGATTGGGTAAGGCTGTAGCTGTTGCGGTTGAAGTGGCTTTCGCCGAGAAAGGCTGGGATCACCGACACCGCGAGAATGAGAATGAGCCACGGGCTAAACACGATGATACCTGCCATCAAAAAGGCCAGCGTGAGTACATCTTGGACTTGCGTCAAAACCTGCCCCATCAGTACCGTCCGCGAAGTCGTCTGCCGGCGGGCACGCTCGAGTTTGTCGTAGAAGTCTGCATCCTCGAACTGGTAGAGGTCTAGTTCGGCGGCCTTGCGGATAAGCTGTACAGAGGTCGCATTCGCGAAGAGATCTCCTAAAAGATTCTCCCCGAGGGTCATGGCGCGGCTGATGCCTTCACTCAAAAGCGCGAGCCCGAGTTCGGTGGCCACGAGCCAGACTATAGTCTCGAAGTCGCCACCGTCCCAATTCGGGCTCGTGTCTTCATTGCTAAGTCGGACGATCTCATCTATAATGAGCTTGCCAACGTAGAGCATCGCCAGCGGTATTCCGGCCTGTATGAGACGAAGGAAGAAATTCGTGATCGTGAGTCGGGGTGCGACATCGTACACGAGCCGAAAGAAAGCCGGGAGGTAGCGAAGGGCTCCGAGTTGCTCGGCGATAGTCGGCTTGTCGGTGGCGGGGGAGTTTGGAGGAGGCACTCGGGAGAAACGCTTAAGAGCCGATTATGGGCGGCAGGGCTCTCGCGCTGACCGCTTAGCACGCGAGATAGGTCGCCTGGCACTCGAGTTGGGCCTACGCTGAAGCGCAGCAACCCTGCCCGCCCCGCCAAACGACAGAAGCGCCGCTCACCCTGGGGCAAACGGCGCTTCCAACAAGCGTGCAGGTTTTGGCGAAAGCCGCTACCCTTCTTCTAGTACGACCAGAGGTCCTGCTCGAAGTTAAAGATCTCTTGCTTGATTTTTTGACCTTCCAAGAGCATGTCGACACCGGTGAGGTAGTCCTGTAAACGACGGTCCTGTACGTTGGACTGCTTGTAGACGTAAGAACTGAAGTAACGCATCTCGAAGAGGTCCTCCCAGCTGGTTGGACTGGCATCGTTGGCGTCGTTGAATACCTTCTGGCGGGCCAACATCTGGCGAGCGTCCGGGTAATACACCCAAAACATCGGGTTTTCGTACTGGAAGTTGCCGTTGTCATCCTTGACGTCCTGAAGAGGTGCGATACCGAGGATGCGGACCTGCATGGTGCTGGACTCCTCGTCGAAGAACCAGACCTCTTTGATGCGATAGCGCTGAATGTCCTCTGGGTTGAGGTCGTTGCGCACGACCTTTACGGTGGTCTCGTAAGTCTCTGGATCGAAGACTTCGACGGTATCGACGCTGCCCATCTTGCTGGCGACGTCGTCCATCGTAAGTGGGTAGGAGAACTTGTCGTCCTCCGTCGAGTAGACCGTGATCTCGCCATTAGTAGCTGCGTCGAGGAGGATCTTCGCGAAAGGCAGCTCCGGGTAGATGAACGGTTGGTTCATTTTCTCTCGGACGTCGATGACGCGCCAAATGCGCTTCTCCCAAAAGATGTCGGCCTCGCGAACGGGATCGTACGGGAGTACCGGCTTCTCGTTCATGGTGGTCCGCTTGGTAATATCGTCGAGAGGACCTTGTTGAATCGGTCCACTAGACTCGGTGATCACCGTTTCAGGGATTTGTGCTTCGGACGTAGTGACCGCAGCGCAGATACAGGCAAGAGCGCCAAGGAAGAGACGGAACTTCATAGAGGGAGATTATACGAGGGGTACAACGGCAACGGGGCGACAGGTAGTACCTGCCGCCCCGCTCGTTTAGCGAATTTGGAAGACGAGGCTGTTGAGCTTTCGTCCGGCCGCATCACCGGGGCAACGTCCCTTGACGTTGTTGAAGTAGTAGGTATCACCAGGCTTAGCGGCACGGGCCAGGCGCTCGGAATCAGCATTGAAGCGACCGCCGGGGTTGTTGACCGTTATCGGGTCCTGGCGCTGCGGCACGCGGACCATTTCGAAGCCTTGGATGTCGCAACGTGCGTCGAAGTCGAAGTTGTCGAGCCAGGCGGCGAGACCGCCCTGCGCCGAGAAGGCACCGTTGCCGATAGTACCACTGTCCTCTTTGCCGAGGCGAGCGACTGGATCAGGAATGCGCTTGACACGAAAGTCGAAGCTACCGAGGGGCTTGCCCTCTGCGGAGACGTTGATCTTGGCGTCGCCTTGTCCGGTCGCCTTGACGACGAATTTCGGATAGCTACCCGAGATGTTGACGGGGCCAGTCGCAGAAACGCGAACGGCGTTCGAGCTAACCCCACCAGCGGTAACGCTAAGTGGGTTGTCGACTCCCATGTAGAATACGTTCATCTTGTCGGCTGCAACGGATACCGAGCGCGAGCCCACCTCGTAGGTCCAGGACGACTTGCCTGTCTTGACCTCGCCGGTAAGCGGGTTCTTAACCGTCACCGTGAGGGGGATGGTTTTCGGACCACTGCCTGTAGCGTTGATGGTGAGTGTACCGACGCCGTTGTTGTCGACGCGGAGGTTCTGGCCATTCGCGTTGATCGACAGGTTGGACGGATCGAGCGAGCTCGAAGACGTACCGACCGAGATCTTGGCGGTAATGGACTCGCCACCGACGACGTAGCTCTTGTCGGCTTCGATGACGGGGAAGAAGTTGTCGAAGACGATCTCGAGGCCACCGATCTTCTTGGCGAACTCAGACACGGCGTAGGCCTCAGCGTTCTTGGCGTCGGACTGAAACTTCGTGAGAAGAGGCAAAGTCGAGATGAGCGGGAGCTGCTTAAAGCGGTATTCTGCCCAGGTCTTCTTGTCGGGACCGGCGGCGGCACGCCACACGGAGTCCGGCTCGGTCTTCAGAGAAACGGCGCTCTCAAACGTCGCCACGTCTTGGTCGATCTTGGCCTGGTTGACGACTCCATTTGCGGCGTAGCCGATCGCGGCTGCGGTTACGGGGTTATTGAGCGTCTTGCGGTAAATGTCGACGAGTTGCTGGCGCGTGCGATTGACATTGTTATAGAGGCTGTCTCCGAGCCCCTCGGTCACGAGGAGGCGAGTGGTGACATCCTTGTTCTTCTTACCCTTGTAAATCTGCTTGGGCGTACCGTAGTACATAAAGTCACCCTCGCTGATGACACCGTCCTTGTCGCCGGCCTCGTCGATCAGTTGATTCTTGAGGGCGTCGACACTTGCGATGAAAGCGTTGCTAGCCTCACGGATTTCGTTGACCCCTGTTCCGAGACCTTTAAAGCCGGCTTTCTCGGGGTTTTCGAGCAGTTTATCGAGGGCGCTCTCCTGAGCGTCGATGGCGAGATCAGCTATACCTCGGGACTCGACCAGCGAGTCGTCGATCACCTTGAAGGCGTTCATGATTTCTGCGGAGACGTTCAGGGCGAGCATCGCCGTGAGCACCAGGTACATGAGGTTAATCATGAGCTGGCGCGGCTCCTTTGGAATGGACATCTTTTAGTCTGTTGTTATGGTGGGGAGAGGGGGCCGGTGCGCGAGCATAGGTGTAGTGGGTTTTGCCAAAAGGCTTACCCTACCCCAACGTGCGCACCGACCCCGGAGGCCAGGATTACTTGGTCGCGACGGCACTCGGGGCGGTGCCCATGGCGGTCAGCATGTTGCCGTAGACGCGGTTGAGCGAACCGAGGTTCTTGTTGAGCGCGGCCATCTGGTCTTTGTACTGCTTGGTGTCCTCGAGCGAGGAGCCGAGGTTGACGACAGCTTCGTTGAGCTTGCCGTAGAAGTTGTTCATCGAGGCGATCTGGTCCTTCGTGCCCGAGAAGTCAACCTCTTGGAGCGCCTTGAGGCTCGAGAGCGACTTCGACATGACGCGGAGCTCGCCGAGCATACCACCGAGTTGTTGCTCGACGACGTCGCCGTTAAGGGCGGCTACCGGAGCGCCTGCGCCTGCCGAGGCAGCAATCGGAGCCACGTTGGAGTTGTAGTTATCCAGACCTGGATAAAGCTTCTCCCAGTAGTAGTCTTTGTCGGGTGGCAAGATGCCCAGCATGATGAAGAGCCCGGCTTCGGTGAGCAGGCCGATCGTGAGCATGAGCTCGGCGCCTTCCCAGGAGTTGATTTTGAACAGAGCGCCGACGAGGACGATGGCGGCGCCGATGCCGATGATGAAGTTCTTGGCGTACTTAAAGCCTTTGGATTTGATAAAGCTCATAGCGGAAGGTGTGTGACTTGACGGTGTGTGTTTACTGTGGATTCCGGCGACCTGCCGGGTGACTTGACGATGTGTGCGAGAAACGTGCCAACCTACCCCTTTATGGTAGGGACACTTGCTACTTTTTTGTCCTACGAGGCTTTCGCCAAAACGTTCCGCCCGTCAGTAAAACAACAATAGCTAACCCCGTGCCTGTGGTAACAGACTGGTAGGTTAGCTATTGTGACGGGGCGCAATATTCTGCTTAGAAGTCGTTGATCGAACGTCCGAGGAAGCTCAGGGCACAACGGAAGCCGATATAGCTCTTTGTCGTGTCCTGGTACTCGTAGTCGCGAGTACCGGTCTGCATGAAGTAGCTGATATCCTTCCAGCTACCCCCACGAATCACCTTGCGCTTGTAGGACTCCGGGTCCTCGTCTTGCGCATCGTAGCGGATGTCTGGGTTGAGGTCGTGGAGGAAGCTGTAAGCGTTCTCGTAGTAGGCAGTAGTGGTCCACTCGGCGACGTTGCCGGCCATGTTGTACAAGCCGTAATCGTTCGGGTAGTAGGCATCGGCCTTCACGGTGTACTGTCCGCCATCCTCGGGGTAGTTGCCGCGTCCCGGCTTGAAGTTGGCCAGCAGGCAGCCCTTGCCGTTGCGGACGTAGTACCCACCCCATGGGAAGGGAGCGAGGTCTTTGCCACCGCGGGCGGCGTACTCCCACTCGTGCTCGTATGGGAGGCGGAAGTCTTCAGAGTTGACGCCGTTCTCGTCCTGGTAAGCGTTCCAGAGGGTGGTCCGCCAGAAGGAGAAAGCCTTGGCACCATGCCAGTTGACGCCGACCACGGGGTAGTCGTCGAAGGCGGGGTGCCAGAAGTAGTTGCGCGTCATCGGCTCATTGTAGGAGTACGCAAAATCGCGAATCCAGACGAGGGTATCGGGGTAGACGTTGACGGTCTTGCGCTCGATGAAGCTGTTGCGTGGAGCACCGGTTTTATCGTGAGCCGCACGACCCCAGTCGTACCACTGGTACTCGTACTGGAGCTTGCGAGTGTCGAACTCTTGGCGGCCGGCAAAGCGGTCGTCACCTTGGTAGTAAAGGTCTTGGAGGGTTTCGTCCTCCCAGTCGATGTCCTGCACCGACTCCCAGTCTAGGCGAGTCTCGCCGGTGTACTCGTCCTCGTAGGTGTAGTCGAGATACGTGAGGGCGAGGGAGTCTTTAACCCACTGCACGAACTGGCGGTACTCGTTGTTCGTCACCTCGGTATCGTCCATGTAGAACCCCGAGATCGAAATTGACTTAGGCGAATTGAGGAAGGTCCCGGAGACATCCCGATCAGAAGCGCCTATATGGAGCGTGCCCGACGGTACGTACACCATGCCGTAGGGGTTGATCCCCTTCCACGAAGGACGGTCCATGACGCCGGTCAGCTGGCCGTTCTGCTGAGAGCCACAGGCCGACAGGAGTGCCGTCCCGATAAGGGCGAAGGCGGACAGAAAGTTGAATCGTTGCTTCATCGTAGGTTCCGGATTTCGGAGTGGTCGGTCGCTCGCTGTGAAATGCACAGACGAGCTAAGGCGGCGTAAATCTAACGAAAGTCGGGGACGCGGGGTCTGCAACGCACTGAGGCAAGCCCTTAGTCCCACAATATCAAAAAGCTTGCCTATATGACCCAGGTTCATAAACGGGGATTGTAGATAAGTGGCGGGAGCTTGCCCTTACCGATAGGATTTGCGAGTTCAAAACGGACGCTGATCTCGTGCGACCCGTCGTGCGCGTCGCTGAGTTCAGAAAGCCCGACATCATATGCATACGCGAACGTGAGCACAGGCGATGCACGCCATCCGAGCAATAGGGAGGCCGCATCGAGGCTCGTACTCCCGAAGCCCCTGAACGCTGCTCCAGCACCGATATTGCCGTTGTACCACCCGAAGGCAGCCACTTGGGTCTGCGTGGTACGGGTGTCGTTTTGGGCGATGGCGGAGAGTTGCAGGTCGAGAGCTTCGTTGATGGGGAGGGTCGTGGTCGCGAACGCGAGATAAGTCCGTGGCCACGTCACAGATAACGTCTCGTATTCGTCGCTTGGTGCGTTCAGGTCCAGTACACTTACCCCGACCTGTGTTTCTCCAAAGGTAACGGCTACTCCGGCGTCGAGTCCGAGCGTAGTTGCCGATATTCCGCCGTTCGGCAAAATTCCGTCACGGTGGTCGATAAGTCCGCCGCCGTAATCGCCATCGTCAGTGCGGAGGTCCTGCCCGTTGATCCGCGAATTTTTGAGGCTTGCGCCAAAACCTACACTTACGCGCAGGTTCTCACGACTCAGGGCCGCGAACGCCAACGATCCTCTCGCTTGGGTCACCTCCTGTACGCCAATCTGGTCGCGCTCTACAGACAGCGCGCCACCAGCGTTGACGATGTAGATTGGGGAGGCGATCGTCAGGCCGATCGTCGTCGGGGCACCAGGGAGGTTGTTATACTGCTGTCGCAAAAACCCGGTCGCCGAGAGCGAGTAGGCATTGGCCGAAGCGGCGGGGTTGAGGCGCTCTGGACTCTGTTGCCACCAGGACTGCTGCGGCCAGCGCTGCGCCAGCGCCGGAGTTGCGCATAGCCAGCAGGCTATCGCCACACTGGCTGAGCAGCGCAGTACGAACGGCAGAAGACGTGAAGTGGAGAGTAGGTTACGGATGGGGGATCGCCTTTACTTAGCCTCAACAATGTAGTACGCGGCCGTAGTATACAGGTTACGCAAACCTCGCACGACCGCGAGCGGTTTTGGCAGCGCCCTTGCCGTAAGGCCGAATTTCATAGCATAAATCGGATTGAACAGCCACAAAGTTCGCTCACGGACCCGCAGATCGCTTTCTTCACAAAGCTGCTCGAAACGCTCGATGGTCATGCGCGTGTCGCGGATGCTCTCGAGCTCGTTGACGATGTGCTCCGATTCACCGGCTCGCCGCAGGTAGCGGCTGTATAAGGTCTCGGGCAGCAGGTGCAACCACGGCACCCGCGTCACCCGCTTCGAACGCGCGATCTGCTGGTGCCCCCCGAACGGCATCTGCCACGGCGGAAACCCAAAGAAAATCACGCCCCCCGGTGCCAGAAACTCCCCCAGCCGGGGCAGCATCCGCTCCTGCGCCGGGATGTGCTCGATAACGTCCTTTAGGATAATTACGTCGAAGCCGCCTGCGCCGAAGTCCCCCGGCTCGACTTCGTAAATGTTGTCCGTGCGGATCTCGACGCGCCCCTCCTCGATCTCAGCGGCGAGGAAGTCACGCGCCAGATCTGCGCGCCAGGTTTCCAGCTCGATACCGACGCCCTCGTGCCCTGCGTCTAAGAAGGCCTTCAGTACCCCCGCCTCTGCGCAGCCGACCTCCAACACCCGCCACGGTCGAGGCCTGGCGAGCGCGGCGTGCACCCGTGGGAGGATATACTCCGCAGCCGTGCGACGTTGCATCTCGAAGTAGCGGGCCTTGTCGGTGTGGAACTCGAACATCCGGGCGCGAAGTAAGCACACGCAGGATCGGAGATCGTCCAAAAGCTCCTTTTTCACAGGAGCGGCGTCTATACCAGCGGCCCGCGAATCACGGATTTGTTTTACACATTTTGTGTTGTACAAACAAAATGTGTCTATGTTAGCGGCCGCAAACACCGACCCTCATGATCGATTCGATCCCTTCTCCCACCCCATCCCGCTTCAGCTTTTGGGGCCTCAGTCTTCTCGGGTACAAGGTGCTTGATCTCGTCGGGGCCTTAGTGGCGCCTCGCAGCGTACTCGTGCGCTTGCCGATACTACGCTTCGTGTTGGTATCCACCATTCTGTTGGCGGGCTACCAGGCACTGAGCTCCGATGCCTCGACAGGCGTTCAAGTAGACACATCATCGTTTCTAGCGCCCACGCAACCCGTTTTTGCGACAGCTGGGCTCTTCGGCGGCCACCTTCCAGAGACGGTCGTCGCCCGCACCAGTCGCCAGTTGGAAGTAATCACGACACAGCGTAAGGCCGTGGCTCAGCTTTCGCTAAAACTCGCCGTCGACCGCCCGAGCCTCATGGCCGCAGTGCTGCTCCGCAGTGGCGAATTGAGCGCCAACGAAACCCTCGACGTACAGGCTTTCGCTACCAAACTCGCTATGGTGGCTGCGAACACGGGAGCCGTCACGCCCGGGGCTTGGGTCCGTGCCGCCGCAGACCTTTTTGCCGACCCCGTCGTTGCCGAGGCTACCCTACACCACTACATCCGCCGCTACGGTCTAAACTAGTCCGCAATAAGCCGCATACGAATCATAGTTGTTTCTCATTTCGAACAGCCGGTACCTAAGGGTGCTGGCTGTTTTTTGTTGGAAACCCGAGCAGACGGCGCTGCTGGTCGCCTCAGGTGACGAAACAGCCTCAGCGGGGCCTACGGAAGTGCTGCAAAGGGCGGCCTACCGATTAATGACGTTCTTGAACTTCGGTCGCCTCGGAGCCTGATCGCCGAGTCTTGCCTTGCGTCCTGCCTCATAATCGGAGTAATTGCCCTCGAAGAAGGTCACCGTCGAATCGCCTTCGAAGGCGATGATGTGTGTGGCGAGCCGGTCCATAAACCAGCGGTCGTGACTGATGAGCAGCACGGTCCCGGCGAAGCTATCGAGCGCGTCCTCCAGGGAGCGCAAGGTGTTGACGTCGAGGTCGTTGGTCGGCTCGTCGAGCAGCAACACATTGCCCCCCTCCTTGAGGGTCATCGCGAGGTGTACGCGGTTGCGCTCCCCACCGGAGAGGACGCCGATCTTCTTCTGTTGGTCCGGCCCCGCAAAATTGAAGCGGCCGAGATAGGCACGGGCGTTGAGTTCCTGGGTGCCGAGTTGGATAAACTCGTTGCCGCCAGATACCACTTCGAAGACGGTCTTCTCGGGCAGGAGCGCCTCGTGACTCTGGTCGACGTAACTCATCTCGACGGTGTCCCCGATCTCGATGGTGCCTTGGTCCGGTACTTCCTCAGCAGTGACGATCTTGAAGAGGGTAGACTTGCCCACACCGTTTGGCCCGATGATGCCGACGATGGCCGCACGCGGAACGGAAATGTTGACATTTTCGAAGAGCACCTGGTTACCGAAGGCTTTGCTCAAGTTTTTGATCTCAATCACCGTGTCGCCAAGACGTGGTCCAGGCGGGATGTAGAGCTCTAACTTCTTCTCGCGTTCGCGGCCTTCCTCACCGGCCAACTTGTCGTATGCCCCAAGACGGGCTTTGCTCTTCGCCTGGCGAGCCTTGGGCGACATCCGCACCCATTCGAGTTCGCGCTCGAGCGTTTTGCGTCGCTTTGACTCGGTTTTCTCCTCTTGCTCCAGGCGCTGGGCCTTCTGCTCGAGCCAACTGGAGTAGTTGCCTTTCCACGGGATGCCCTCGCCGCGGTCGAGTTCTAGGATCCATCCGGCCACGTTGTCGAGGAAATAGCGATCGTGTGTTACAGCGATGACTGTGCCCTTAAACTGCTGGAGGTAGCCCTCGAGCCACTGGACGCTCTCGGCGTCGAGGTGGTTGGTGGGCTCGTCGAGCAAAAGGATGTCCGGATCGGTGAGGATCAGTCGAGCGAGAGCAACGCGGCGGCGCTCACCACCGGACAGCACGCTGATCAGCTTATCGGGATCGGGGCAGCGGAGCGCCTCCATCGCGGTTTCGACGCGCTGCTCCACCTCCCAGGCGTTGCGCCGCTCGAGTTCGTCGGTGAGGTCGCCTTGCTTCTCGATGAGCTTGGTCATCTCATCGTCCGTCATCTCTTCGGCGAAGCGCTCGTTGATGGCCTCATATTCTTTGAGAAGGTCGTAAAGTTCACCGAGGCCCTCCTCTACCGTCTGTTTGACGGTCTTGTCCTCGTCGAGCCGTGGCTCCTGGTGGAGATGTCCAATTTTATAGTCGGCGTCGAACTCGATCTTCCCCTGGTAATTCGTGTCCTCCCCCGCAATCAGTCGCAGCACCGACGACTTACCCGATCCATTGAGCCCGAGGATTCCGATCTTGGCTCCGTAGAAAAAGCTAAGGTTGATGTTCTTGAGGATCTGCTTGCGTCCGCCGTCTACAAACTTGTTGACGCGGGACATCCCGAAAATGATACGCTCGTTGGCCATGGCGGGAAGGTAGGCGACAGGTGATGCACCCTCCACAGCCTATCCACTATTAACTAGACCGGGTACCCTAGTTATAAAATCCAAACGCATCCGGTGTCCACGTAATCTCGACTCTGCCGCCCGCATCTAGGAGGACGACAATGATCCCGAACTGGAAGTCGCCCTCGTAGTCATGGTCTTCCATGTATCGGCCCGCCGCGCCCATAATCAAGCCTTGCTTCTTGCGGGTAACGGCCTCTCGCGCCAGCTCGACATCATCCCAGCGGCGGGTCTTTACCTCGATGAAATGAAGTGTCGTGCCTTCCCGCGCGATGAGGTCTATCTCCGCCCGACTCCATCGGTAGTTGCGTACGACGATCTCGCAACCGTGGCTCTCTAAGAACGCCGCCGCCGCAGCCTCCCCGAACTGCCCGGTCTCTATATGGTCTGCCGCCACGCTACTCGCTTACATTTGTCGCACAAGCTACCCAAACCTCCCGCATCATGAGCGCTCGCATCCAGATAGACGACACCCACCTCAAGCCCTTCGTGAACCCCGCCGAGCTCTCCATGCTCGCGCCGCTGGCCGAACTCGCCGACAAGCGACTCCTACAGGGTGGCGAGGGTGCTGGTAGCGAGTACCAAGGCTGGGTAACGCTGCCGCGCGATTACGACAAGGACGAGTTTGCCCGTATCCAGACGACCGCCGAGCGCCTGCGTGACGCCATCGATGTACTCGTCGTCATTGGGATTGGCGGTAGCTATCTCGGCACCCGCGCCGCGATCCATGCACTCTCCGACAGTTTTGGCGACAGCCTTACCAAAGCGCAGCGCGGCGGTGCGCCCCTCATCGTGTACGCGGGCACACAAATCAGCACCCGTTACCACGCCCAACTCTTGACCTTCTTGGAGGACAAGACCTTCGCCATCAACGTAATCTCAAAGTCCGGGACCACCACCGAGCCCGCGCTCGCCTTCCGCCTGCTCCGCAAGGAACTCGAGAAGCGCCACGGCGCTGACGGTGCCAAGCCCTTCATCGTGGCGACCACCGATGGCAACCGCGGCAAACTCTTCGAACTCGCGAATAAGAAAGGCTACGAGAAATTCGTCGTGCCAGATGATGTCGGTGGTCGATACAGCGTGATCACGGCGGTAGGGCTGCTGCCGCTCGCCGTGTCGGGTATTGACATCGCCGAACTGATGGCTGGTGCCGAAGAGGCTCGCCAGGATGCAGATGCGCCTTTCGGCCAAAACGCGATCCTCCAGTACGCCTGCACGCGCCATGCGCTGTACCAGAAGGGCAAATCGATCGAGTTACTCGTGAATTTCGACCCTCGGTTCCAGTACGTTGCCGAGTGGTGGAAGCAGCTGTTCGGCGAGTCCGAGGGCAAGGACCACAAAGCGCTCTACCCGGCGAGTGCGCAATTTACCACCGACCTCCACAGTCTCGGGCAGTACATCCAGGACGGACGTCGGCACCTCTTCGAAACCGTCCTCCTCGAGAACGGTAGCGCCCACGAGATCACCATCGAGACTGTCGAGGGCGATCCCGACGGCCTCAACTACCTCGCCGGCAAGAACATGGCCTTCGTCAACGAGAAGGCCGCCGAAGGCACCCTCGCCGCCCACGAGGATGGAGGCGTCCCGAGCATCACGCTCCTAATGCCGCCACTCGACGCTAAGACCCTCGGCTACCTGTTTTACTTCTTCATGCGGGCCTGCGGCGTGAGCGCCTACATGCTCGGCGTAAACCCCTTTGATCAACCTGGAGTAGAGGCTTACAAATCGAATATGTTTAAGCTGCTGGGGAAGCCTAAGTAGTCCAATTCAAAGTTCTGATTTCAACTCTCGGGTGCGCTACCGCAGCGTTGGTCTCGACTCATTGCTCTCATCGACGCGCTCGCGGCAGCGCACTCGAAACGTACACGCTGTAATTTGGAATCCTCAACGCCCCGCCCCTACCCCAACCTCTTACGCGCCGTCGTGGACGGCCTCGGGGAGACCTTTTACGACGGTCGGTACGCCGACCAAGTCGTCGCTGATTTGCTCAAGCGAGATGCGCGGTGGGGGTCGCGCGATCGGGCCTTCATCGCGGAGACCCTCTACGACATTGTGCGGTGGTACCGGCTGCTGGGGTACATCGCCGACGACGACCGGCCTTCCTACTTGCTCGCGGCGTACTGGTGGTGGCGCTACGGGGACGTTTTGGCGACAGCCGACCTCCCCCGGCTCTACCCTAGCGTGCTGGCTGAGCGGCTGGCGTTCGCCAAAACCAATCGCGCCCTCCGCGAGTCGATCCCGGACTGGCTGGACCTCCTGGGCCTCGAAGAGTTAGGCGACAAATGGGAGCCCACGCTCGCGGCCCTCAACGAACCGGCCTACGTCTACCTGCGGACCAATACCCTCAAGACCAACCGCGAGGCGCTCGTAGCCGAGCTCAACCGCGACGGCTTTAAGGTCGAAGTCGACACCCGGACGCCGGAAGGCATTCGCGTGCTCGAGCGCCGCAACCTGTGGGCGACACGCACTTTTAGAGCCGGACACTACGAAGTGCAGGACATCGGTTCGCAGCGCATCTCGCACGGACTTCTAGTCGAGCCTGGGATGACCGTCATCGACGCTTGCGCCGGGGCGGGCGGAAAGACGCTGCACCTCGCGGCACTCATGCAGAATCGCGGCAACTTGATCGCCCTCGATACCGACGGCCGTAAGCTCACCGAACTCAAGCGCCGCGCCAAGCGTGCCGGGATCCAAAATCTCGAGACCCGCTTAATCACGAGCGGTAAGGTGATCAAGCGCCTCACCGATCGCGCCGACCGCCTCCTGCTAGACGTCCCTTGCACCGGCCTCGGTGTCTTGCGCCGCAACCCCGATGCGAAGTGGAAACTACAACCGGGTTTTCTCGGTGAGGTGAAGTCCTGGCAGGCCGATATTCTCGAGCGCTACCCGCGGATGGTCAAGGTTGACGGGCGGGTCGTTTACGCGACCTGTAGCATCTTGCCCTCCGAGAGCGAACGCCAGGTAGAGACGTACCTCTCGGCACACCCGGGGGGACAGCTAGAACAGAGCGAACGCCTGTCCCCAGTCGATCGATACGACGGCTTCTACTGGGCGCGTATTCGCCCGACGACTGCTTAGGGCAGCCGCGCACCAAGTTCTAGGTCGATATTCACCTTCGCATTCGCGGTCACGACGACGGCTCGGGTGGCTGCGAGGACAGCTAGGTCGGAGATGCGCGGCCCCAAGGTTTCGAGGCGCTGGTCGCCGTCGGTATCTGCGTAGTCTACCACGATGAGTTCGTACTCTCCCGCGGGCAGGTAACTGAGCCGGAAGTTGCCGGCCGCGTTAATGCTAGCCGACGTGATGGCCCCTTCGTAGTCGCTGGCGGCTTCGTCGGATAAGTCGAGCGATGTTTTAGCGTACGCGTAGACGACCCGTGCGCCTACCCCGTCGTTGGTCTGCTGATGATTGGCGACCTTGCCATCGATGCTGCCGGAGCGGTTACGGTCTACGAGGCGTAGGCTGCGGGCGAGCCGCTCGGCGCTAACCAAGGAGTAGCCTTCTTCGCTGTACTGAACGGCCTTGCGGAGGTCGAGGTCGACAACGAGTTCAGTGACCAGCAACGGACGGACCTCAAAAGTCCCGGGCACGGCCACGCTCACGTTGCGGACCCCAAACCCTAGGGGAGCCTTATTGCCCCCGCTTGTCTCAACGTAGCACCCATGGCCCTGTCCGCTTTCGTCAAACTCCATATCGAAGTTCAGCGTCAGCCCCTCGTACCCACCTATGTCGACAATTTGGTCATTGCCGATTTGGATGCTTCGCCCCTGCGTGTAGTTAGAGATGTCGATGGTTTTGCGGCCTACAAATTGCGCCGACGCTTGACCGGTTACACTGATACTCGCTAGCGTCACGTATACGGCCTCGACGTTTGAGTCGTCGATAGCGGCGTCGGTCATCTCGATGCGTAGACGCCCCTGGCTCATGGTTTCGTCGCGGTCGGCGGGTGTACCGTCGCGCTCGCAGGCGATAAAGAGCAAACACGAACAAGCGAGCCCGAACCACGTCGAACGTTTGGTGAGGATATATGCCATGTTCAGGGTAGGTGTTCGTGTGGTTTAGCTTCCGCAAAACCTACGCCACATTGACCAGTAGAGAGTGCTGCGGTGTACCTACTACCATCGATCGAACGGGATAGGGCGTCGAGCTGCGGGCAGGTACAGAAAAAGGGTTAAGCCCTCGGGTTTTGCCGAAAGGCACCCCCCAAAAGGGAGCAATTTCGAGTCTGGAAAGGCCTATTTGCCGAGCTGCTCAAACGGGCATCTCACCGGACAGAAACCAGGCTAAATCGGTCTTTACCTCTCGAACACGACTGATGAGGGTATGAATAGTCCACCAGACATATGCTTGGTATTGGATGTGTATTTTTTTGTGCTGTAGCATTTTGCACCTCTCCTACCCTCTTTTGGGAATCCCTTTTCAGCCCGAGCCAACCTGTTGAGGACTGGCGGTCAACGGTTTAAGCCTCGAACTTTGCGGTGTCCTGAAAAATGGATGGTCAGCCTCCGGGCTCACCTCGCAACACTAAAAGAACATCATGCTCACCCGACGCCTGCCGTTGAGTGTACAGGCGGCTGCCCTCCTGTCTGCGCTCATGGCACTCATGCTTCCTCAAGAGGTGCTCGCCTACACCGGCATCCTTAGTGCCCTTCCAACCCAGGTGCTCGCCACCGACTGTGCAGGTACAGCAGAGTTTTGCGTGAGCGCTGCTCCCGAAACCACGCTCACCGCCAATGGCCGCGCCTTAGCCCCGAGCGAAACCTGCGCCGAGCGGACCTTCGTTAGCCTCGACCTGAGTAAAGCGTTTGAAGGGCTAGGCAGTGGTCCGTACGAAGTGGCGTGGCGCGTTACCCCAGGCACCTTCCGCAAGCGACTCGCCACCCGCGATTCGCTACTCGCCTTTCTGCGTACTTCCGCACCGGAGGCTGAGTGGCGTCGAGGGACGAAGGGACAACTCGTTGGACTCCCAAATGATCGGTACGGCGAAATCCTCATCGTTGACGCGATATCTGCCGCCTCGACCAAGACGGCCTTCGAGAAGGTACGGCTCGCTACCGACCAGACCTATCGCCTCTCCGTGGGCACCTACCAACTGATCGCCACGAGCCCGGATGGCGCGGACAGCAGCGTCCTACACGTGCATTGCACCCCGCTAGAGCGCCGCGACGTGACGGTACTCAAGGATATAAAAGGACTGCACTGTCTTCAGGGCGAAGAGCCTGCGGATACGTATACGCTAAGCGTAGTACAAACCCCGTCTGTCGTCAATGTCGGTCCCCTCGGCCTCCTCGGCGTGTGCATCGAGTTCAGCGGGGTTGCTGTAGGGACGACCATTGGTGTTTTCGAGCGATGCCATACGCCGACCGGTACGTGCGAACGCTTCGAAATCACCTTCAAGGTGACGAGCGCAGGTCGCGCCGCCAAGCCTCTCCCCAAGGGCGACTACGCAGCGCTAGCCTGGAATGGACAAGGGCTCATCGAGGTGCTCGCTAACGATCAACTCGAAGGGGACGTGTCTTCGCTGGTGATAAGCGCCCAGAGCCGTGGTGCCGCACGCATCGACGCACGCAACCGCATCCACTACGACGCCCCGGAGGACTGGTGTGGCAATGACAGCCTAAGCTACATCGTGTGTACGGCTAGCGGCTGCGAGGAGGCGGCTGTCAAGATTCAAGTGAGTTGCGAGAAGCTGATCGTGTTCACCGGCTTTAGCCCCAACGGCGACGGGGTCAACGACCACTTTACCGTTCTGGGCCTCGAAAACCACCCGGACAATCAACTCGTCATCTTCAACGAGTACGGCCATGAGGTTTTCACCAAAACCGGCTACACCAACGACTGGGCCGGCGTATCACACGGCTCCCTGTTGTCAACAGGCACGTACTACTACGTGCTCACCGTCAAAAACTACGCAATGCTCAGCGGCTACGTACAGCTCCAACGCTGATCTCACGCTTGCTCGATGGAGGAGCTTTCAAGAACTTTTAGTACGTTGTTTGAAGTCCCCCGGTGCTGCGCCGGGGGGCTTTTTTGACGTCTACTTCATGCCCACGAGGGCGGGGTTCTTGGCGCGCTTGCGCTCGCTTTCCGAGAGCACAATCTTGCGGATACGCATCGCCGTGGGGGTTACCTCTACGTATTCGTCGGCCTGGATGTACTCTAGCGACTCCTCCAACGTGAACTGGCGTGGTGGGACGATTTTAATTTTCTCATCGGCACCGCTCGAGCGGACGTTCGATTGCTTCTTGGCCTTCGTGAGGTTGACTACCATGTCGCCGGGACGGGCATTCTCGCCAACCACTTGGCCTTCGTAAATATCCTCGTTGGGCTGCACGATGAGCGTACCGCGCTCCTGAAGGTTATTGAGCGAATAAGGAATGGCTTTGCCGGTCTCGCTAGAAATCATCGAGCCACTGATCCGCTTCGGAATCTCACCCACCCAGGGGCCGAATTCCTTGAAGCGGTGGTTCATGATCAGCTCTCCGGCCGTAGCCGTGATGAGCTGTGTCCGCAGACCGATGATCCCACGCGAAGGCATGTCAAAGGTCATAAAGGTCCGCTCCGGCTCGGCGCGCATGTCGGTAAGCGATCCTTTGCGCTGCGTCACGGCATTGATCACCGCGCCCGAGTACTGGTCGGGGACGTTGATCTCCAACTCCTCCATGGGCTCGTGACGCTTGCCGTCCACCTCCTTGATGATGACCTGCGGCTGTCCGATCTGAACCTCGTAGCCCTCGCGACGCATGGTCTCGATCAATACCGAAAGGTGGAGCACTCCTCGTCCGTAAACCTGGAAAGCCTCCGCGCGATCGGTTGGCTCGACCTTGAGCGCAAGGTTGTGCTCGATCTCCTTCTCGAGGCGCTCCTTGAGGTGACGGCTCGTGACGAACTTACCCGACTGCCCGAAGAAGGGCGAGTCATTAATGGCAAAGGTCATCGACATCGTAGGCTCGTCGACAGCGATCGGCGGGAGTTGGTCGAGTTGCTCAGGATCGGACACGGTGTCGCCAATCTCGAAACCCTCCAAACCGGCTATGGCGCAGATGTCGCCAGCCTCGACGACGTCGGTCTCTAGGCGACCCAATCCTTCGAAAACAAAGATCTTCTTCGTGCGCTGCTTGGTCACCCCGCCCTCGCGATTAATGAGCGCCACCGGCATATTGGACTTGAGGGTACCCCGGTTGAGGCGCCCGCTCGCCATCCGCCCGGTGAAGGGGCTGTACGCCAGCGAAGTGATCATCATCTGCAACGGGCCTTCCGACACGTTCGGCGGCGGCACGTGCTTGATGATCATGTCGAGGGCAAATGTCACGTCATCGGTTTGGACCTTCCAGTCCGGTCCCATCCAGCCATTCTTGGCCGAGCCATAGACGACCGGGAAGTCGAGTTGCTCCTCGGTCGCGTTCAGTGCGAACATCAAGTCGAAGACCGCCTCGTACGCCTCGTCGGGTTTGCAGTTTGGCTTATCGACCTTATTGACCACGACAATTGGCTTGAGGCCGAGTTCGAGCGACTTCGACAGGACGAAGCGTGTTTGCGGCATCGGCCCCTCGAAGGCGTCGACGAGCAGAAGGACGCCGTCGGCCATGTTGAGCACGCGTTCGACCTCGCCGCCGAAGTCACTGTGGCCCGGGGTGTCAATCAGATTGATCTTGTAGCCCTTGTAGCGAATCGACACGTTCTTGGCAAGGATCGTGATCCCGCGCTCGCGCTCGATGTCGTTGTTATCGAGGATCAGCTCTCCGGTCTCTTCACGCTCGTGAAAGAGGTTGCCGGCGTGAAGGAGTTTGTCGACGAGCGTGGTCTTGCCGTGGTCGACGTGAGCGATGATCGCGACGTTGCGGATGTCGGGCATAGGAGGAAAGTTTTTCGTGGGTGCCTTTCGGCAAAACGGGGTATGGCGGCCCAGCTTTCCGAAAACGGGCGCAAAGGTACTCCGTCCCCCTCCAATCGCTGGGTGATTGTCGTTGCCTTAACGCATGCGCTAATTGGTTGCGCATACCTCGCAAAAAGAGGGCCGCCGCTCCCCTTTGGAGCGACGACCCTGCCTACGTAAATGAGAAACAATCCTTGCCGCTAGTCGGGCTTCTCGTACAGCCACGGGCTCTCGGCCCCGAGGCGGGGCTCGCCGTGCTGGTCGACCACCGTGCGGGAGGGCTGCTGGCTCGGGTATTGTTGCGAAGGCGTCTTCCCGCGCATGCGGCGGTAGCGCAAGTAGGCGGGCTCGCGCTCGAGGTGAGCGAGGTCATCGAGGTTGCTGGGCGGCACAGGCTCCGCCTGCGGCGAGCGCGGGGCGCTGTATGGGTCGCGGGGCTCGCGGGCCTGCTGCTCGCGGGCTTCTTCGCGGTGCATCTCGTTCAGGACCTTAGCACGGTCCTGTACGGATTTCTCGTACCGCTTGACGCGTGGCGACATAACATCAGCAGAAGGAGTCACGTCGTTGTTGTGCGACGGCCGACCCGGACCGACGTTCGGGCGAGTGCTCTTGCCGTTGAGGTCGACGACCAGCTTCTGTGGCTTGCCGTGTGCGGACAGCGCACCGATGGCCGTTTCCTGAAATCCGGTCGCGATCACCGTCACGGAGAGGCCCTCCTCGAGGCTCTCGTCGTACGCCGTACCCCAGATGAGGTTGGCCTGGTCGCCGGCCTCGGCCTGGACGAACTGGGTGATGCGGTCGATCTCCTCCATGGTCGGGTCGTTCTTTCCGGAGGTGATGTTGAGGAGGATGTTCTGCGCTCCCGAGATCACGTTGTCCTCGAGCAGTGGGCTGGCCAGCGCCTGATCGACGGCGGCCTGCGCACGCGCCTCACCTTCCGCAAAACCGATACCCATGATGGCGACGCCCGACTGGCGAAGCACCGTGTTGACGTCCTCGAAGTCGACGTTGATGTAGCCGGGGCGAGTGATGATCTCGGCGATACCGCGAGCAGCGGTCGTCAAGACGTTGTCGGCGTGCGCGAAAGCCGTGCGGATCGGCATGTCGGCGTGAATGAGGCGGAGCTTATCGTTGCTCACCACGACGAGGGCGTCGACCTGCTTCTTGAGTTCGAGCAAGCCGTCGATCCCGTGACGGATACGCGCCGGTCCTTCAAAACTGAAAGGCAGCGTTACGATTCCTACCGTAAGGATACCCATCTCCTTAGCGACGCGCGCTACGACGGGAGCCGCACCTGTACCCGTGCCACCGCCCATCCCGGCCGTGACGAACAGCATCTTGCAATCCTCGGTGAGGTACTTCTGGATCTCGGCGATCGACTCCTCGCAGGCGTGCTTGCCGACATCGGGCTTCGATCCGGCGCCAAGGCCTTTCGTAAGCTCTGGTCCGAGGTGAATTTTGGTAGTGACGGGGCTGAGCTCGAGGCTCTGCGCGTCGGTATTGCAGATCGCGAAGTCAACGCCGACGATGTTCTGCTTAAACATATGCGTTACGGCATTGGAGCCGCCCCCGCCGACGCCGAGGACTTTGATGATGGTGCCGCTGGTTTTGCGTCGTTCTAGGTCAAAAATCATAGTGCTGATGGGTTGGTGCCCGGTGGGCCGTGGAGGAGGGAGAGGAGGTAGAGAAGTGAGGGTGAGGTGCTACGGTCGAGGACCAGAGCGCGTGCTGGCGAGCTTAGGAGAGTTCTGGATCTTCGTCGCCGTCAAACCATTCTTTGACGCGGTCGAGGACGCCATTTGCGTAGCGGCCGAACAGACCTACGGTCTGCTGCTCTGGGTCGCTCGCCTGGGTGTTGGCGTTACTGAGAGCCGTGCTCTGCGGGTTGGAGTGTTGCGGTGCGGCTTGCCCCAAGACACCCGAAGACGCCTGTGCTGTGGCGACTCCGAGAGCATTCGTTTTGCCGGAAGGCGACTGGCTATTTTTCGCTAGCGCAGAACTCAGGTGTCCGTCTTCGCTAACCACGGTCGGCGAAATCGCGTGTAGTGCTGGCTTGTCTGCTGGATGGTAGCCCGCATCAGCGACATGGGCAATGCTCAACGACTTGCGAAGAAACTGGTGCGAGGCCGCGGCATTCGTCTCGTCTGCGCCGCCGATCAACAGTCCGATCGCCGTTGCGAAAATCGGGCTGCTCAACTCCTGATCGTAGCCCTGCGCGAGGTGCTCCACCGGAAAGCCGATCCGGCAGGGGATACCCGTGTGATACTCGGTGAGCTTGTCGATGTTCTTCAGGAGGCTACCACCGCCGGTTAACACGATCCCACCTTGCAGGCGATCTCGGGCATTGGAGGCCGTAATTTGGAAGTCGATGTAGCTCAAGATTTCGCCAACGCGTGCCTCGATGACGCTCGCCAGATCATGTTCGCTAATCTCGGTGTTGTCCTGGCCGCGACGGTTGGCGATCCGGACGTAGCGATTGTGCTCGGCCTCGCCTTCGAGGGCATTTCCGAACCGGGTCTTGAGACTCTCCGCATCGTTGAGCGTGATCCGGAATACCTGCCGGATATCGCTCGTGATCACGTCCCCGCCGAATGGCAAAACGCAGGTGTGGGTGATGACGCCATCGGCGAAGATCGTGATATCCGTTGTACCACCGCCGATGTCGACCAGCACCACGCCATCGCGCTTATCAGCCTCGGTGAGGACGCTGGCCGCCGAAGCGATCGGCTCGAGCGTCAGGCCTTCCACCTTCAAGCCGGCCTGCTCGGCGCAACGGATGATGTTGCGCGAGGCGGCATTCTGGCAAGTGATGATGTGGAAGTTGGCCCCGAGCCGTGCACCACACATTCCGATAGGCTCGAGGATGCCCCACTCGTCGTCGACGCAGTAATCCTGCGGAATAATGTGGAGGATCTCCTCGCCGGGCTTCAGCGGCAGCTTGCGCATCGAGTTGACGAGTTGGTCGAGGTCGGCCTGCGTGATCTCGGCGATATGATCGTCGCGCGTGATCATGCCATGGTTCTGCTTGGAAGCGATGTGCTGCCCGGCGATTCCGACGTTGACCTTGTCGATCTTCACCCCGGCCGAGCGCTCGGCACGCGTAACGGCGTCCTTGATGGCGGCGACGGTTTTGTGGATATTGCTTACCACGCCACGCTGCACGCCGTCGCCAGCTACGCGAGCGTACCCGAGGATCTCGATTTGATCGAGGTCGTTGAGGCGCCCGACCGCAGCGCAGACTTTCGTCGTACCAATATCGAGGGCGACGGTGTAGTCCGAGGAAGAGGAGTTGTCATGGGGGGAGCCAGAGGTGGCGGCGGCGCTGTGCATTTTAGTGTTTCGTTTGAGCTGAGTGTTTCTTAGGAGGTCTGGACGGTAGAAGAGGGCCGGTACCCGTTAGGCACCGGGCTTAACCTGTTTGGCGAAGGCAAGGCCATCGTAGCGAAGGTCGACGCGCTGATAATGCTCCCACCCGCTCTCCGGGTAGACGCCGTTGATGAAAGCATGGAGGCGTCGGAGCTTGTCGTCCAAGCCCTTCGTGCCATCCAGGCGGCCGATGAGAAACTCAGCCGTGCCTAGCTTTGGAATCAGCGTGTACTCCCCGCCCTTGACTTCGATTTGCTCGACGAGGGCCCGGAGGAGTTCGTCGTCGGAGATGGCCTTGGCGAGCGCGAAAGCTTCGACAGGCACGGTATCGAGCACCGCCTTGTTGAGACTCCGGACATCACCGGTCAGAACGGGGACACGGGCTACGGCGTGCTTGCTCATCGGTAGTACGGCTCCCGTCGGGCTGAGGTAGTAGTCCGCCCCGTGGCGGTCGTGAACCCGAAGGATCGGCTCGTGCTGCTCGATATTGATGTGGAGCGTCCCGTCGAAGCGGATGTACACCTGCGCCTCCCGCACGAAGGGATCGGCCGCGAGGTAGGCCTCGAGGGCCTCGATGTCGATTCGCTTCACGGCCTGGCCTTGCAGCACGCCGAAAGGGCCGTCGTCGAGGCGGCTTTCGATATCCTGTGTCTGGATGAGGAAGAGGCCCTCGGCAGTGGGCGCGATCTCGATGGCTACTTCCGTAAGGCTTCCGCCAAAACCGGCAAAAGCGGCGTAGCCCGCGAAGGCAAAGGCGACGACGAGGAGGGATACGACGACGTATCTCCCCGGTCGCACGGACCGAAAGGTGTTTTTCATAGTGTTTCTCATAGTCCCCGCCCGAGGATCGGAGGCGTTACGCCACCAGCCGTCGGGCGAGTTGATCGACGTCCCCGGCACCCATGAAGAGCAAGACATCTGCGTCGAGCACCTTTAGGAGCGCCGGGGCCTCCGAACTGGACACAAGGTACTTTTTCTCCACCGTGATATGGTTGAAAATCGTCATCGGTGTGACACCTGGAATCGGCGTTTCGCGGGCGGGATAAATTTCTAGCAGCACAACCTCCTGTAAATCACTGAGTGCCGTACCGAAGGCCTCACCGAAGTCCCTGGTCCGACTGTAGAGGTGAGGCTGGAAAATACCGACGACCCGGTACGAACCAAACAACTCTCTTACACTGCCAATCGCGGCCGCGACCTCGGTCGGATGGTGCGCGTAGTCGCTAATCACCGTTGCCCCCCCGAAGGTGCCGAGGGTCTCGAATCGCCGCTCCACCCCCTTAAATCCTCCCAGGGCAGCGACCGCGTCCGCTACCGCTACCCCGCTCGCGTGTACCGCCGCGAGCGCCGCCACGGCATTCTCGACGTTGTGCCGCCCCGGCATCCCGAACCGTACATTCGTAAAGACCCCTTCAGGGCACTGCAAATCAAAAATGTAGGCTCCCTCTTCAACGCGAATGCCGTGCGCCCGCCAGTCGAGCGACGCGTCTTCGAGGCCGTAGGTCACGAGCTTCGTACCCCCGATGCTCCTCCTTAGCGTCCGGGCGATGTGCGGCTTTGTGATCAGTACCCCATCCTTCGGATTGATCAGCGATATGAAGTCCGCAAAGCCCTCCTCGAACTGAGCGATCTCCCCGTAAATGTCGAGGTGGTCCGGCTCGATGTAGGTCACGATCGCGATGTTGGGCCGCAGCTGCAGGAAGCTCCGGTCGTACTCGTCGGCCTCGACCACCATCCACTCGCCTTGGCCTGCGAGGTAGTTGGTGCCGTAGTTGGCGCTGATGCCCCCGAGGAAAGCCACAGGGTCTTGCCCGGTCGACTCCATTAAGTAGGCTGCAATGCTGCTGGTGGTCGTCTTGCCGTGCGTCCCTGCGACCGCAATCGTTCGCTGCCGCTTACTGATCTCGCCGAGGGCTCCGGCACGCTTGATGAGCGGTACCTTGCGATGGCGCAACTCGACGAGTTCGCCGAAACTATCAGGTACGGCCGGGGTGAAGATCGCGAGGTCTACTTCTTGCGGAATAGCCTCCGGGCGGTCGGCGTAGTGCACGCTAGCCCCTTCCGCGGCAAGGGCTCTGGTGAGGGGTGTCTCGTGCAGGTCGTAGCCAGATACGGCTGCGCCACGCCCGAGGTAGTAGCGCGCCAGACCGCTCATGCCGATGCCGCCGATCCCGACGAAATAAACGTGCTTAGGGAGGGGTCTAGACATAACTCAAGATGTGTTGCGCGATCTCGGTCGCAGCGTTAGGTTTGGCGAGGCTCCTCATGCGGGCGCCCATCGCCTGCATTGCGGCGCTGTCGCGAAGGAGTTCGGGGAGTACTTGTCGCAATTCAGTCTCCTGCCCCCTGTCGGCAATGAGCCGGGCCGCGCCCTTCGCCTCCACGGCCCGAGCGTTGGCTGTTTGGTGGTCTCCGGCTACGTTGGGGCTGGGTATGAGCAGCGCGGGCTTGCCGAGCAACTGGAGTTCGGAGATCGACAGGGCCCCGGCGCGACAGCTCACCAGGTCGGCGGCAGCGTACGCGAGGTCCATGCGCTCCAGGTAGGCGAGGCAGCGTACGTTTGGCAGCTGAGCCGTCGGGCAGTCGCGGTAGCGCTCGAAGTATCCCTCGCCGGTCTGCCAGATGAGCTGTAGATCTGGATGGGCGAGCCAGAAGTCATGCATCGCGGCCGTGGCTTCGTTCATGCTCTTCGCGCCGAGGCTTCCGCCAAAACTCAGGAGCACAGGTGCGTCGCCGCGCAGCTGGAAGTGCGTTTTGGCGTAAGCCGCCTGTGGCATCGAGGCCGGATCGAGAGACAGCCGCAAAGGGTTGCCCGTGTGTACGTTTTTGCCGTCCGGGAAATAAGCGTTGGCCTCCTCGTACGCCTGAAAGACCCGCGTCGCCACCTTGCCCAGGAGCCGGTTGGTCACCCCAGGGAAGGCATTTTGCTCTTGAATAAACACCGGTGATCCCTGCACACGCGCTACCGCGAGCGCCGGACCGCTCACATAGCCGCCCGTCCCGATCGCCGCATCCGGCGCAAACGCCCTAACGAGTCGATGGGCGCGGCCGAGACTACGCGACAGCCGAAAGGGGAAGCTAAAGTTGCGACGATCGAGTCCGCGGTGAAAGCCCGTTACGGGCACGCTCTCGATGGTGTAGCCTGCAGCCGGTACGCGCCGCATTTCCATCTTGCCCTCTGCCCCGACAAACAGAAACTCCGCCGTTGGTGCCGCGAGCCGCAGGGCATCCGCGATCGCTAGCGCCGGGTAGATATGTCCCCCGGACCCGCCACCAGCCAGTAAAAATCGCAATGCTCGATCAGCCATCAGGCGGCACTGACTTGCAAACCGCCCGAACCTTTGCCTTCGCTACTCACTTTGCTGGTGCCACGAAGCTTCTTTGGCCTTTCGGTCTGGCGGCTCACGCTCAAGATCATCCCGATGGCGAGGCAGCTGAACACCAACGACGTGCCCCCGAGGCTGACGAGCGGCAGTGTCAGGCCGGTCACGGGCACCAAGTTGACAGACACCGCGATGTTGGCCAGGGCCTGTGCAACCAGCAGCAAACTGAGCCCGCAGGCCAGCAGCGCCCCAAACAGTTTGGTAGATTTTGTGAGTAGACGGCAAGCCCGGATAAAGAGCAGCAAAAAAGCCATAAGAATTAGCCCTCCACCAATAAGCCCGTATTCCTCGCAGATGATGGCGTAAATGAAGTCGGCGTACGGCGTCGGCAGGAAATTCCGCTGGGTGCTGCGTCCAGCGCCGAGGCCGAGCACGTTGCCGTTGGCGATCGCGATCTTGGCCTGATCGACCTGATACCCTCCGTCTCCTGCGATAAAATCCCCGACGCGGCTAAACCATGTCGCGAAGCGCACCGACTCCGGGGCCACGAGCCACACGGCGTACATCGCCCCCACCATCAGCAGGACCAGGCCTACGAACGTCCCGATCCACTTGAACGGCAGGCGCGCGATAAACATCAACCCGAAGCACGTAATCCCGAGCATCCCGGCAGTCGACAGGTCGTTGGGTGCGATGAGGGCACAGACCAGCAGCACGGGAAAGACGATGCGCCAGAAGATCTTGGCCCCGTCGTGCATGTGGTCCTGCATGCCGGCCAGCGCCCGCGCCAGGTAAAGGATGAGGGCAATCTTAGCGACGTCCGATGGCTGGAACCGAACGCCGATCACGGGGATCTCCAGCCAGCGACGGGCGTGGTTGATGTCGATCCCGAACGCGAGCGTGAGCACGAGTAGACCAATACTGAGCAGCAGCAGGTAGGGGGCCACTTTTGCGAACCGAGTATGCGGCATGCGGTAGGCCCCGTAGAGCACCGCGCAGCCGATCATCACAAACACAGAGTGCCGCATCAGGTGCCACTCGGTGTTGCCGCCGTGCAGCTTGTACGCCAGGTGATGCGTGCTGCTGTAGACCGCCAGTAGACTCGCGATAATCAGCCCGACGAAGATCGACCAGATGAAGATATCCCCGCGGAACCACCGCTCGGCCTTGAGTTCGAGTGCTTGTTTCATAGTGTTTTCTCTAGTGTCTCCGCAAAGCCCGGCATCGCCTCTACCCCAGCGCGGAACTGGTCGCCGCGGTCGATGTAGTTGGCGAACAAGTCGAAACTCGCGCAGGCTGGCGAAAGTAAAACGACGTCACCAGCCGAAGCGAATGATCTCGCCGCCGCTAATGCATCGCGTAGCGAGCTGGTGTCCGCGAAGCCACCCGGGTGCCCGCCGAAGGCGTCGCGGAGTTTGAGATTGTCGACGCCCATGGCGACGACGGCCTTCACGCGCTCGCCGACGAGGTCGGCGAGGAGAGTGTAGTCGTTGCCTTTGTCCTGCCCGCCAACGATCCAGACGATAGGTTGGCGGTAGCTGCGCAGGGCTTTGTCGACGGCGTCGGGGTTGGTCGCCTTGCTGTCGTTGACGTACCGCACACCTTCGAGGTAGCCGATGGTCTCGAGTCGGTGGGGGGCATTGCGGAAGGTGGGGAGGGCTTTCGCCAAAACCGCCGACTCGACCCCTGCGAGTTGGGCGGCAGTGAGCGCAAAGCTGGCGTTGGCGGCGTTGTGGGGTCCGCTTAGCACCGTGTCGCTCAGGTCGTAGGTCGTCGGCTGTGCGAGGGCCACGCCGTTGTCGTAAACGGCCGGCAGTTCGATGACCGTGACGCCGCGCTGAGCGAGAGGGGCGTGTTTTAGCGAAAGCGGATCTGTGGCCTGGAGCCAGATGTCGCCGGGGAGTTGAGTCTGTTTGAGTCGATACTTCGCTGCTGCGTAGGCGTCGAAGCTGCCGCCGTAGCGGTCGAGGTGGTCGGGCGAGAGGTTGAGGACCATCCCGATGTCTACCCGAAAGCGCTCAATGTCTTCGAGCTGAAAGGAACTCAGCTCGAGCACGTACCACGCTCGTCCGCGTTCGCCGTCCTCGACGATCATTCGCGCGAAGCTCTTCCCCACGTTGCCGCCGACACCGACGTCGAGTCCGGCCTCGCGTAGTAGGTGGCCGAGCAGAAGGGTCGTTGTGGTCTTGCCATTCGAACCGGTGATCCCGATGATTTTGCCGCGCACGTGGGGTGCACAAAACTCCATCTCGCCGACGACTGCTACGCCGAGGGTTTTGGCGGAAGCTATCAGAGGAGCCGTCCACGGAATACCTGGACTCTTCACGACAAGCTCTACGCCTTGTAACAAATCGGCGCCGTGACCGCCCTGCTCGAACGCGATGCCCCAGTCGTCCAATTCAGCGCGTGCGTTCTCCGATAGCTTGGCGGCGTCCGAGACGAAGACCTCGTCGCCGAGCGACTGCGCCAGCCGCGCCACGCCTCGACCGCTCTCTCCCCCACCCAGCACTAAGACCTTGCGCATGACTAGCGGATTTTGAGGGTAGCGACGGAAAGCACGGCAAAGAGAATGGCCACGAGCCAAAACCGGATCACGATCTTCGACTCGTGAATCCCCTGGCGCTGGTAGTGGTGGTGCAGCGGCGACATCAGGAAGACGCGCCTTCCCTCGCCGTACTTGCGTTTGGTGTACTTGAAGTAGCTCACCTGAATGACGACCGAGAGGTTCTCGATGACGAAGATCCCGCACATCAGCGGGATGAGCAACTCTTTGCGTAAGGCGATGGCGAGTGCGGCAATGATGCCGCCGAGCGTCAGCGATCCAGTGTCTCCCATAAAAACCTGCGCCGGGAAGCCATTGTACCACAAGAAGCCCAGGCAAGCACCCACCAGGCAAGCCGCGAACACTACGAGCTCACCGGTCTGTGGCAAGTACATGATCCCGAGATATTCGGAGGCGACCACGTTGCCCGACACGTACGCAAAAGCCAGTAGAGTCACGCCGATGATGGCGCTCACGCCCGCAGCCAGGCCGTCGATGCCGTCGGTGAGGTTGGCAGCATTACTAACTGCGGTGACCACGACGACCACTAGCGGCACGAAAATGAGCCACGCAAACTTGTCGGCATTGTCACCGAGAAAGCCGAGGATGCGACCATAATTCAATTCGTTGCCCTTCAGAAACGGCACCGTCGTCAGGGTCTGCTTGACGTTGGCGTATTCGACATCTTGCCCGGAGGCATCCTTGCTGATGACCGAACTCACGATTTCGAAGCCGGCGTCCTGTGCCTCTTCGTAGTCGTAGCGCACGACGACATCGTCGCTTACGAGCATAGTAACTGCTACGATAAGCCCGAGGCCGATCTGGCCGATCACCTTCGCCCGTGCCGAGAGGCCGTCCTTGTTTTTCTTGACCACCTTGAGGTAGTCGTCCCGAAAACCGATGATCCCCATCCATATCGTGGCGACAATCATCATGACGATGTAGACATTGTTGAGGCGCGCAAACAGGATCGCCGGCACGAGAATCGCAAGAATGATGATAATCCCCCCCATGGTCGGCGTGCCCTCCTTCTGTTTTTGGCCCTGGAGACCTAAGTCACGGACGGTCTCGCCGACCTGCAACTTGCGCAGGCGCTTAATGATGTACCCGCCGGTGCCGACCGAAACAATCAGCGAGACGACGACCGCGAGGGCCGCCCGGAAGGAGAGGTACTGGAACAGCCCCGCCCCGGGGAACAGGTCGTGTTTGTCGAGGAATTGGAAGAGGTAGTACAGCATGGCCGGGGGCTTCAGGCGCGAGGGAGCGCGGGACGCGAGCGCTAGTTAGACCGGTGCCCGGGATTTGCCGCTCCTTTCGAGCAGTGCCGCTCTAAGAATTTCGCGGTCGTCGAAAGGATGTCGCACCCCGGCGATTTCCTGATAGGTCTCATGGCCTTTGCCCGCGAGCAGAATCACGTCCTCGTGGCGAGCGAGCGTTACGGCCGTGCGAATTGCTTGACGGCGGTCGCCGATCTCTAGCACGCGCACGCGAGCGTCGTCTTTGATGCCACCGATGATCGACTCCCGGATCGCGGCAGCCTCCTCTGTACGAGGATTGTCGTCGGTGATGATGACCTGGTCGCTAAGTTCGGCGGCGATCGCACCCATCTTCGGGCGCTTGGCCGCGTCACGATCACCGCCGCACCCGACCACCGTGATGAGACGGTTGCCAGTCTTGCGGGCTGTCTGTAAGGTTTCGAGCACGTTGTTAAGCGCGTCTGGCGTATGGGCATAGTCCACGAATCCTGTCAGCGATACACCCGGCACCGCGACGACCTCGAGTCGACCCACCGCCCCAGGTAACGCACTCAGGACACGGAGTAACTCCTGCGGCTCTTGCCCCAACTGCACGCCGACCCCGTAAGCCGCTAGAAAGTTGTAGGCGTTGAAGCGGCCGGCCAGGCGGGCATACACCTCTTGGTCGTTGACGGTCAAATGCAGGCCGCGCAGGCCATCTTCGAGGATTCGTCCTTTGTAATCGGCCAGCTGGCGAAGGGCATACTCGACCTTTGCGGCGCGGCAATTCTGGACCATGACCTCTCCGCGCTTATCGTCGGTATTGACGAGCGCGAAGGCATTTCGGTCGAGCCCGTCGAAGAGCAGCTTCTTGGCGTTGATATACGACAGCATGTCCCCATGGTAGTCGAGGTGATCGTGTGAGATGTTTGTAAAGACTGCCCCGGCAAAGCGACAGCCATTGACCCGCCCTTGTACCAGAGCATGCGAACTCACCTCCATAAACACGTAGTCGCACCCGGCTTCTCTCATCTCGCGCAGGAGTCGCTGCACGGCCACCGCATCCGGCGTGGTGTGGGTTGCCGCCCTCCGCTGGCCCGCGATCCGAACCTCCACCGTACCTATCAGCCCGCACCGATGACCTAAGCCTTCGAAGGCATCGCAGAGTAGCGTGACGACGGTAGTCTTACCATTGGTGCCGGTCACGCCCACCAGTGCCATCTCCCGGCTTGGATCGTCGTAGAAGCGGGCGGCGACGTGGCCGAGCGCTGCATTCGGGTCTCCGCAAGTGAGCCAGGCGATATGCGTCGAAGCGTGCGGCGCATGCGGGTGGTCGGCTTTCGCCAAAACAGCCACGGCCCCAGCTGCGATCGCGCGTTCGATGTAGTCGTGTCCATCGACGGTAAGACCGACGGTGGCCACGAAGAGCGTGCCCGCTACGACCTGCCGACTGTCCGCCGTGACCTTCACGACGGATAGGTCGGCACTACCGCTCACCAGTGTGAGGCCGGCCGCGGCTGCGAGGTCTCCGAGGGTAAGGTCGCTAGTGTAGCTCAAGGGTCATGGTCTAAGTGAAGAGCGAGGTGGTGGGGCGGCGCGTAGGGAGTAGCTGAGCCCACGAGAGGCTGTCCGTTGTCCGCTGCAGGCCTCTTGCGGGCATTCCGATTACCCGAGACTCAAGCGGACTTGTTGACCGTGAGCTTTTGTGTTTGGGGCAACGGACTGCCGCAGCACCTTCCCGCGACCGACGATGTC
This sequence comes from Lewinellaceae bacterium, assembly GCA_963837005.1. Lineage (GTDB taxonomy): Bacteria > Bacteroidota > Bacteroidia > Chitinophagales > Saprospiraceae > CALDTK01. The sequence goes on along the minus strand of CAWIMC010000004.1, from coordinate 77,151 downwards.
CACACGGCAACCAGCGTTCTCGAGGAGGAACATCGCGTCCCGGGCGCCCATGCCGCGCACGTCGGGCACCTTTCCGGCAAGGGATGCGTGGGGCCTGACCCGCAAGCTGTCCCCTGGGCCGCTCAATCGCACCATCTGTTGTTGGATGCCGTCGAGAGCCGGTGCGTCGAGGGCCGAGAAGATCGCCGAGATGTCCGCCCCGGAGCCGAGCCCTCGGTGAGGCAGTGTCTCGGCGCGCCACTTCGGAGAGGAGTTCGCGTAGATGGCCGGACGAAGTTCGACATCGGCCGCGTAGATCTTGTCGGCGATGCTGCGCCAGACGGGCAGGGCGACATCGGAGCCATAGATGTTGCCCGAACGAGGGTCAGAGATCAGCACCAGGATGGTGTACTTCGGCGACTCGGCTGGGAAGTAACCAATAAACGAAGCCTGGTGCCCTTCGAGACCCTTACGCTTTGCGTCCTTGCTGTAGTTGTACTGCACGGTACCGGTCTTGCCGGCGAAGCGATACAGCGATTGGTTGTACTTACGAGCTGTGCCGCGTTCGACGACGCCTTCGAGCATGGCTTGCGCGTTACTGATGGCCTTCTTCGAGGCGATGCGCTCACCGATGGGCACGGGGTCGAATCGCTGGATGATCTCGCCATCCTTCTGCACGTTCGCGATCAACAACGGTTGCATGTAGCGCCCGCCGTTGGCGACCGCATTGTAGAAAGCCGCCATTTGCAAAGGGGTAAGCTCAACCTCATAGCCCATACTCATCCAAGGCAGGGTGACGCCGCTCCAAGAACGGAGTGAGTCGAGGTTGGGGTCCTTAATCAGGGGGGCCTTCTCGCCGTCGATGGCGACACCAGTCGGACGGCCGAGGTGGAAAGAGCGAATCTTGTTTACGTAGGCCTTACGCCCCTCGGTATTGTTGCCGTAACCAAGGTCGACCATGCGGGCGATCCCCACGTTGCTGCTCATCTCGAAGGCACGCGCGGCGGTCACTTTGTTGATCCCGTGCAAGTCCGAATCCTCCATCTTCCGGTCGTAAAATTGGTAGCGCCCGCCGTAGATCCTGACAGTATCCTCTGGCTTGACGCGGTCTTCGTCCAGGAGGGCCAACATGGAGGCCAGCTTGAAGGTACTTCCTGGCTCGACGGCCGTACCGACGGCGTGGTTGTAGCTCTCGAGCACGGCCCCGTTCGATTCGCGCGTGAGACTCGACATAGCACGGATGGCCCCAGTCTCGGTCTCGAGCACGATCGCGACCCCGTACTCGGCCACCTGGCGAGACACCGCGCGCGATAGTTCCTGGTGGACGATGTCCTGGATCGTGACATCGAGCGTGGTCTGTACATCGTAGCCGGCGTTCGGCTGGGCGTCGACGAGGTCTTCGACCGGGAGCCAGTGCCCGCCCGGCAGCCGCATCATCGGCCGCGTGCCGGCCTCACCGCCGAGTTGTTCGTTAAAGCGCCCCTCGATTCCGACCGAGACGTCGTCGCGGTGGTAGCCGATCGTGCGCTGGGCCATCATCCCGAAGGGGCGACGGCGCACCTCGCTGCGATTGACGACGAGTCCACCCTCGTTGGCCCCGCGGCGGAACAGCGGCCAGGTCTCCATGTCGCGATAGGTAGGGAAGTCGACGCCGTTTGCAATTGACGCGTATCGATCGCCTCGCTTGCGGGCCGCACGGAGGCGGCGGGCGATCGTATCGATCGCGACCCGCGGCTGCAGGTGCTCGTGGATGTACCAACTGAGGCTATCTACTCCTTTGTTGAAAGCATCCGCACTCAGGCCCTCGGCCCTGGTGTCCATGTGAATGTCGTAGTACTGCTGAGAGGTGGCGAGGAAGTTGCCGTCGGAAGACAGGATGTTGCCGCGCGGGGCCTCGATCGGAAGGTAACGGATGTACAGGCTATCGCTTTGCGAGCGCCAGGTGTCCCCCTGTTGCACGGCGATCCGGAACGTCTGTGCGAAAAGCACGACGCCTATGGCCACGAGCACCCCGGCCACGATGTATGCGCGGGTGAGGACTTGGTCTTTCATGTCGTCGGGCTACTCGGAAAAATAAGAAATGGCCGGGCCCCGTAGGTGCCCGGCCGGTTTGTGTGTATCGAGTAAGTAGTAGGCCCGAAGCCTTAAAAAAAGAAACGCCACGTCCGACCGCTAGTCCTCCGTAATGAGTCGGCGGGGACTGCTCCCCGCGAGGCTCAGCTCCTGTGAGCGCATGCGCTTGAGGACCTCGGATTGCTTGTTGTCGTACATGATCTCACTCTGGATTGCGGAGGCGTGCCAACGGAGGTCTTGGAGTTCGGCGCGGGCGGCTTCGATGCTTCGGAGCGTACCCTGAGCGCGGTGAACGTTATAGACCATTGCCAGCGCGAGAGCTCCCAGGAATGCCAGGAAGGGAATACTCCTGAATACCCGATCGCCGGCGGCGGCCCCTGGTGACCACCGCTTTATCCACCGCTTGTTTGTAGTGTTTCTAGTGCTTGTTTTCATTACGTCTTGCCGCTCGCAGGCGCGCCGATCGCGCCCGTGGATTTGATAGTGTTTCTGCTGCCGGTGCTTCAATAGGTTTTTTCGTCACGACCTTCCAGGGACGTGAGATTTGCCCATATTCATCTGCGTCATGCTTTCCGTCCGCTTGGCCGGTCCGCATCACGTTTTTAACTAATCTGTCTTCTCCGCTGTGGTAGCTGATCACCACCAGGCTTCCGCCGGGGGCGATGCACTCCTGGGCCCCGAGGAGGAAATCCTCCAGGGCCGGCATTTCGTCGTTGACGGCGATGCGTAAGGCCTGAAACACCTGCGAGAGGTAGCGCGGGCGCTGCCCTCTTACGTGTGCATCCAGGACCGACACGAGGTCGCCAGTCGTGTGCAACCGGCGTCGCTGTCGCTCGTCGACGATGGCGTTGGCCAAGGTCTTCGCGTTGCGAACCTCGCCGTACTCACCGAGGATGCGTTGCAGCTCGTCGGCATCCACCGAACGCAAGAGTTGCGCAGCGGTGGGTTGTTCATCGGACTGCGACATCCGCATGTCGAGGGGTGCGTCAAACCGGTACGAGAACCCGCGTTCGGGCACGTCGAACTGGTGCGAACTCACCCCCAGGTCGGCGAGCACCCCATCGACCGCGGCAATGCCGTGGAGGCGGAGGTAGCGCCGCAAATGTCGGAAGTTGGCCGCCACGAAGAGCAGTCGGTCGTCGTCTATTGCCTCGGCATTGACAAGCGCGTCCGGATCCTGGTCGAAGGCCACGAGGCGACCTTTCGGTCCGAGGCGCTCCAGTAGGAGTCGGGCGTGTCCACCGCCGCCGAAGGTGGCGTCGACGTAGGTACCGTCGGGGTCGTCGACGAGGAGGTCCAAGGAGGCTTTCGCCAAAACGGGCACGTGATAGCTCACGCTCGCTCGTTTCGTTTTCCGTAGATCTCCTGCGCCAACGCGTTCATGTCGCCGGCTGCCGCTAGGTCGTCGAGGTGTGCTCGCGCATCCCAAATTTCGTAGTGGCGTCCGACGCCGATGAGGGCTACATCGCGGTCGATCCCGGCGGCCTCGGAGAGGTTGCGCGGCATCTGGATGCGGCCATTCGCGTCGACGGTAACGTCTTTGGCAGAGAGAAAGAACATTCGCTTAAACCGCCGCTCCCGCTCCACCATATCGTCGAGTTGCATGACGCGCCGGCTTTCGGCATTCCACGCACTCATCGGGTAAAGCGTTAGACAATTGTCTAGGCCTTTTCGCAAAACGAAGGATCCGTTGCCGTCTTCTGCGTGGCGGGCCACGATGCTGGCCGGCAAGCGGAGTCTCCCCGCTCATCGATCCGTACGTCGTGATGTCCAAGTAGTTGATCGTCCACATGTCGTCTTGCTGGGACGAATATAGACCAGCCCGCCCACCGCTGCCCACTTCCGCCCACTTCGCTCCCCGGTCATTCCCAATTCGCCCACAGAGCAGAACTTAGTATTTAGGGTTAAAGCGCTATAAATCAGCTTTATACGTTTCCCTAAGAAGCAGATTCCTAGTTTTACACATGTGACATACCGCTCTCCACAATCGCGATCCATCACCCGACGCTCCCAACCACAGTTTTGGCGAAAGCCGATATCACATCTGTAACGACTTATTAACCAATCACTTACTGGATAGCAAGCCTTGATACCTCATTTGGGGCGAGAGTGGGCAGACCCGGCAGCGCATGGGGCAAGAGTGGGCAGCGTGCCCAGAATTGGGCAGGGACATAGCCTGAGTGTTGTCCAAGTCGGGCTTGCAAGCGCATCACCGTTCTGCAGGCACCGTGATTTGTAGGTAATGCAAGAGATGCTCCCCATTTGATCGCCACGTCATTGCAAGACAGCGCGAGGCAAGCCCAGCATGGCAATCTGGGGCTACGACCGACACGAAGATCACAAAAGGAGATTTCCCAAGCCAGGCAGCTTCGCAGAGACACAACCCTGGCTGGCGCGTGACTCGGAGGAACCCTTGACAGACACTAAGCGCAAGCACGCGCTGTTGAGTTACTCACGATGACCACCGACGTTCATCTGAGCTCGAGGTCCTGAGAATTGAAGCCTCGCACACTAGCCCCTCTTGTTGAAGCGATTGAGGAGCAACTGTTTTATGGACAACCTGAGCAGAGGTAAGTCAAACGCTAACCTCGCAGAACCAGACTTGCACCAGATAGAGATCGATGGGGGCAGAGGTGGGTGCCTTGCCCTAGCCCTCAGAACTCTGCGCCGATGGCTCGGTCAAGGAACGAGATGGTAGCGCCGCCAACTTCCGGGACTTAATAAAACGCATCTGCATCACCCCGACGATGGCCTCGCGAACGATTCCTGAACTCATCTTGCTGACCCCCGCCGTGCGATCCGTAAAGGTGATCGGCACCTCCGCGATCCGGAAGCCGAGCTGCCAGGCGCGAAACTTCATCTCAATTTGGAAGGCGTAACCGATAAACCGGACGCCGTCGAGGTCGAGTGCCTCCAAGACCTCTCGGCGGTAACACTTGAAGCCCGCCGTCGGATCCTTAACTGGCATCCACGTGATGAGCCGGGTGTAGAGGCTCGCGCCATAGCTGAGCACTTTCCGGTCCATAGGCCAGTTCTCAACGTGTCCGCCAGCGGTATAGCGACTCCCGACGACGACATCGGCTTGGTTGCGGAGCGCGGGCATGAGGAGCCGGTTGAGGTCGGCAGGGTCGTGACTAAAGTCCGCGTCCATCTCGAACACGAAGTCGTAATCTCGTGCGAGACTCCACCGAAAGCCGTCCAAATAGGCGGTCCCGAGTCCGAGCTTCCCTTTGCGGGGCAGGAGGTGGACGCGTCCCATGTACTCACGCCCCGCAGCAAGCACGGCGGCACCTGTTCCGTCGGGACTGCCGTCATCGACGACCAGGACCTCGTAGCCCCCCGGCTGCGCCATGATAGCCGCGATGATGCGGGCGATGTTTTCGATCTCGTTGTACGTCGGGATGACGACGAGCGTACGGTGGTCTTGCATGGCGGCGTGGCCTAGGCGCGTGGGACGATTGCTGCGGCTGCAAAGTTAGGCGTTTGCAGGCCGCTGGGCGACCGGTAGGATCACGGCCCGCGCATAGGCCCCGAGCATCGTGAAAACGCCTGCGCTAAGTCCGCCGAGGACCGCCGTCAATAGGTACAGCCCCGTGGCCGATCCGAGTCCGAAGAGTTCGCCGAGCATGCCCGCCAACGCCCCTTCGCCTCCACCGTACCACAGCGCCCCAATAAGGTAGAGAATCGCCCCGACGAGAAGCCCAGGCCAGAACGCTAAGCCTGGCGACACCCGCGGCCGCGAGACGCCGTAGGCGAAGGCAACGACGAGCAGCATCCACCAAGGGGCAATCAGTAACAGCAAGAAGCCTAGAGCCACAAAGACAAGGATCGGGACGAGTTTACCTAGCCTCATGGTCGGAACTTCACTTTGATGAATGTTTTGGCGGAAGCCTCCACCTCGGCAAGCGGCCGTAGCTGCACCGCGAAATACTCGCCCGCCGCCCAGACCTCTAGAAAGTCATCGTAGTGCGGGTGCCCGGGTCGGCCACTCTGTCCTCCGGGATACACGACTTCGCCCCTGGTCTCGCCCGAGAGGTCGACGATCATACGCCAAGAAGGTCCGGTGCGACTCGTCTGCGCGTTGAGCGCTCCGCCCCGCCCACCGATCCGCAGGCCCGTGCGCGAGAAAGCCGGTATTTGCGTGAGGTGGCGGACGGCCGGTGCGTTGAGATCCGCCCAGGCATAGCCCTCGATGCGGTTGAGGGAGTCGAGCCGCGGGGCCACCGCCTCGAGGGCCTCTGTGACGATGGTCTGCGCGGACTCACTGGCGAGCGTAGCCTGATCGTCGAACCAGTTGGATGCTGGGTCTTCTAACAAGAGCTGCGTCAGCCGAAAGCTCGCCGGCCTCATACTTCCGCCATCGCGCTGAAGCGCCGCGAACTCATCCCACGTACGTCGCTCTACCTCCCCGAACCACTCCTCGAAGATGACGGGGGCAAAGTCTTCGGCGGTGTAGCGGTAGCGCCACGATTCGAGAGCAGCCAGGAGCCCGAGCGCACGCGTCTCGAGGCCGTCGCGCTGGACTAGCTGAAGGAGGAGGGGCGCTGCCTCGGCGGCTAGCAGCCCGTAGTCGTCGAGCTGGTAGCGTTTCATGTCGGCGACCGTGGCTCCGGTCGTGTTGTTGAGCAGCCGGTTGATCCGCCGTCCGCGGTGATGATCGAAGCCCCCGCGGTAGGGGTAGGGGTAGTCGGCGGCGGTACTGATTTGGTTGGCGCTCGCCAAAAAGCCCTGTGGGGGATTGATGGCTATTGGGTTAGACGTAGGCGGTAGATAGCCACTTACACTTGGCTGGTCGAGCGTGCGCACAAACTCGCCCTGCCGCGGCAACTCCCGCGGGAGAATACCCGAGATACGCAGGGCAATGTCGCCAGCCCGATCTGCGAAGACCATGTTTTGAGCTGGCCACTCGTACTCGCTCGACGCGGCTACAAAATCGTCCACATCGCTTGCCATATTCAGCCGCAGAAAAGCCCTTATCGCCCCGGCCGATGGCTGCCGCAAGGTGAGCCAGTCCATCGCGAGCCCGGCGCGGGCGTCCGATGTATCGGTATAGACAACCGGCCCAAATGCCGTCACCAGCACGGAGTCTACGAGATCGGCCTCGCCTCGCACCTTGATGCGTTCAACACGTCGCGACACGGGAGCGGTCGTGCCGGGGCCGGTCTCGTGTCGCGTCTGGGCCGCGTCGGTGTAGACGACCTCGTGCCAGTCCAACACGTCGTGTCCGACGTTGGTCACGCCCCAGGCGCAGTCCTCATTGAATCCTATCGTGATGCCCGGCACTCCAGGCAGGCTTACGCCGTGTACATCGAGGCCCTCGGCATGAAGTTCGCTCTCAAACCAGATACTCGGCAGCGTAAGGCCAAGGTGCGGATCGTTGGCCAGGAGTGGGGCACCACTCGCGGTACGCTGCGGTCCGACGGTCCAGTTATTAGAGCCGATCCCCTCGACACTCGGTTCGAGGCCCGTCCGCACTGGGGAGAGCTCGCCGAGCAGCGGCATCGGTCGGTCGTCGTAGCGGCGCATCGCCTTTAGCAAGGCCGTGTCCTCCGTTGAGAACTCTGTCCCCGCTGGAATGATAGGAGCCTCCCCGTCGCTACGTTTCGGGAAAAGAAAATCGTAGGCCGCGAGCCCGAATCGGTCACGGATCCGCGTAGCCGCCACGTCGTCCTGGGAGTAGTTGAGCGTAAACGCCATATTGATCGCCACGAGGGCCGTCTGGCGCGGCGACCAGGGTCTCGGAGCGAAGTCGAGCAGCTTGTACTCTATCGGGTAGTCCACCGGATCAAGTTGTGCGATATAGGCATTTACGCCCTCTGCGTACCTGGATACAGCCTCGTACGAATCGGGATCATTTCGCCACAGCGAGTCAATCTTATCGGCCAACAGCCCGCCGCCGATACGCCGACGGATCAGATCAAACTCGCGAGTCCGCTCGCCGAGCACTTCACTGAGCGTACCCTCCGCGGCGCGAGCCGTAATGTCGAACTGAAAGAGTCGGTGCTGCGCCTGCACGTAGCCCTGTACATAGAACAGGTCCGCCATCGAACTCGCATAAATGTGCGGCACGAGGCGCTCGTCGTAGTAGACGTCTACAGGCGCACGCAGCCCGGGGAGGTCCATATCGTGGTCCCAATAGTCGACGTCGTTGCTGCGGAGGGCTCCTTGGTACGGGTTGAGGAAAGCCCCGAGGGCAGGCAGGCGGCTGTCGCCAAAACTCAGGGGCAGTGCGAGAACGGCCACGAGGACGCTTGCGCCAATTAGCGTGAGCAGGAACTTAAGCCAGGGCCTGTGGTTTGGGTTGGTCATATGCACCGAAGCGGGAGGCTCGCAACCTACAGCAAAGCGACCGAATACCACTCGACGCTTGCCCTTAGGTCTCGTTGGAGCTGGGTAGCGGCTTATATCATGGCACTGTTGACTATCGTGAGCGGTTGTACCAACGAACGCTCCGAGCCCTTCGACGGTGATCCTGCCTTTAGGGTGTCACAGCCCTCGCGGCTATACTTTTCCAACATTCGTGCGAGCAGTTACTACTTCGAGAGTCCTCCTGGGTCCCACCTCGAAGTCTATCGCCTACGAAAGTTTAGTAAGACCGCTCAACGACCAATGCTGATCCCGGTCATCGTCCAGGCGTACCTGAAAGACGAGGCCTATGTCTTCGTTCGACCAAACGATTTCACCGGTATCGACCCTGGACTGCGGGTACGTTTTGCGGCAGCGGACACCTCCGGCACCTACGGGCTCGATTCAGGCAACAAACCCGCGCAACTCGCCCTGGCAGAGGCCCTGCGCTCCAGCATGGTCCGAGGCGACAGCCTCTACCTTGCCCTCTCAGATGGCACGGAGGCCAGGATCTACCCCACCCGGGCCGAACGTGGCCTCTTCCTGACGGTGATGGCGGACTATGACCGCCTGCGCGACAAATAGTGTAGCCTCGGCTAGCTGTACTTTTGGGGCATGCGAACGACGCTTACCCTTTGTATACTTTGCCTCGCCGCGGCGACCTGCCTGGCCCAACCCCGCGCGTCGGTCACCTATGCCGTCTTTCAGGCGGAGGCAGCGCCATACGTCGAGGTCTACGTAACGGCCGAACGACGGTCCCTCGTGACGGCCGAGGACGGCCGTCGCTCTGTAGACCTGCTACTTACGCTCACGAAGGTCGATCACCCAGGTGCCGACAGTATCGCGCTCGCTGATCGCGTGTTGATGTGGTCCCCGGCGGGCGACTCCATCAACAATTTCATGGAGGCGCTTCGCTACAGCGTGCCGGCGGGCGACTACACGCTTCGAATAGAAGTGATAGACCCACAGGCGGTGAGTTTGCAGGGTCCGCTTTCGCTAAAACTCGCTACCCCACTCACGGTGCCCGCCCCCGGCGAGGCCCTACACCTGAGCGATATCCAGTTGGTCGCCAGCCGAACCCCTGCCACCGACCAGAGCGCGCAAAGCAGTCTCGTCAAGGGCGGCTACATCCTCGAACCACTGGCCGGCAACCTCGTGCGTCGCCAAATGAGTAGCGTCTCGGCCTACGTCGAGGTCTACGATCCTACGCCGGACCTGGCCACGGTAGCCCTCGTGGAGCACAACCTCGCGATGATTTCCGACGATGGCGAGGTGAAGGACATCTTTCGTAAAGCCAAGCCCCTCGCTGATTCCCGATCGGTGACGCCACTGTTCGTGACCTTTAATACGACCCCGCTTACCAGCGGCCGCTACTTGCTTACCGTCACTCTTCGCGACAAGGCACTACAAGCCCTCGACCAGCGTCTAGCCACCTTCTACGTTGCCAATCCGGCGGCAGACGTCACGCTCGTCTCTGCCGAACTCACCCCCGACAGCTGGGTCAAGGACATCCCTGAGGACTCGCTCGATTACGTTCTCCTTAGTTTGATACCTGTATCCGGCGTCGCCGAGACCCCCATCATCGAGGCTGCAATCAAAAGTGTTGATGAGAACTATAAGCAGCGCACGATCCTCAATCACTTCGTCCAGATGTCGCCGACGGCCCCGGCGCGGACCTACCGCGAATACGTTGACGTGGTTCGGCAAGTCGATGTCGCTTTTAGGGCTGGTTTCGGAAGAGGCTTCCAGACAGATCGCGGGCACATCTGGCTCAAGTACGGCCAGCCCGACGACCGCATCGAGGTCAACAACGATCCGAGCGCCCCACCCTACGAGATCTGGGTGTACAACTACGTCGAGCGCACGCAGCAGACGCCCGGCAAGTTTTTATTTTACAACCCAACGCTCGACAACGCCAACTACATCTTGTTACACAGCGACGTCCGGGGCGAAATCCGCGAGCCGAGGTGGCGTCGGGAGTTGTACTCGAAGACTCTGGGGGAGTTTGGCAGCGACCGAGACGGCGTGCAGGGCACGAGTGTGGGAGACAACGTAGGCCGGTATGCGGACCAGTACTTTACGGATAATTAGACCCGAATTGATTCTGGCCTAACCCGGGCTGGCGCAAACATAGATTTTCCTTGGGTGGGCCACCTCCAGAGTACGCTGCTACGTGGCTACCTGCGCGACCATAGCACAGGAGGTTACTCGAATATGCTGCTTGGCCCCCCTACAAGAGGGTCAGGCTACCAACAACGCCAGTGCCGCCTCCACCACATCTTCCATATTGGGCTTCGTGATGTAGTCGCCGTCGGTTCCGTAGGGCGGGCGATGCGCGTGTGCACTCAAGGTCTTTGGTCCGACATCGAGCAGGCGAAACGCGTTCTGGCGGTTCAATATCTCATCGAGGATGTACCCGCTGGCCCCGCCCGGTACGTCTTCATCGACAATGAGCAGGCGGCTGGTTTTGCGAAGGCTATCGGCGATCTCGTGGGAGAGATCAAAGGGGAGCAGCGTCTGGACGTCGATGAGTTCGACCTCGCGACCGTGCGCTGCGAGAAGTTCGGCGGCCTCCTCGCAAATGGTGACACAGGCCCCGTAAGTGACGATAGTCAGGTCGGCACCCGAGCGTACGATGTCCACCTTGCCCAGGGGGACCGTATATTCGGTAAGGTTGCTCGGACGTCTCTCGCGCAAGCGGTAGCCGTTCAGGCATTCGACGACGAGCGCCGGCTCGTCGGCCTGCATGAGGGTATTGTAGAGACCGACGGCCTGGAGCATGTTGCGCGGCACGCAGACGTGCATACCTCGGAGGCTATTGATGATCATGCCCATCGGAGAGCCCGAGTGCCAGATGCCCTCGAGGCGATGTCCGCGGGTCCGGATAATGGCCGGTGCCCGCTGGATGCCGTCGGACCGGTACAGAAGGCACGCCAGGTCATCCGACAGCGCCGACAAGCCGTAGATGAGGTAATCGAGGTACTGGATCTCGGCAATCGGGCGGAGGCCCCGCAACGCAAGTCCAATGGCCTGCCCGACGATCGACCACTCGCGAATACCGCAGTCAAAAATGCGCGCTTCGCCATACTTCTCCTGCAGTCCCGCAAAGCCTTGGTTGACGTCGCCAATCCGCCCGACGTCCTCTCCAAAGGCCATTACGCGTGGATCGCGACCGAAAAGTTCGTCAAAAAACTCGTTGAGAATCTTATAGCCCGGCACCATCGGAGCATCGGCATCGTAGATGGCGGGGACCGCGGGTACCGACCCTACACTGCCCACTCCATCGAGGTACAGTGAGCTAGCGTAGTCGGCCATGCCCTGCGCGGTGTATTTGGCGGCGAAATTAACGAGCGTCTCCGGCGGCACCTTCCCCGAGAGTTTTTGCGAAAGCAAGGACTTGCGTACCGTAGCGAGGGCTTCCGTTGTACCAGCGAACGGATCGGCCTCTAGCAACTTAGCCTCCGCACTCCCGCTCCCCAATACATGCATCGCTTCCTGGACGGCAGCTTGGTTGATGGACGTGACGTGCTCGAGGGCTGCGCGCTGTCCTGCTTTTGCCTCCTCTTCGGCGCGGGCACGAATGGCGGCCAACTGATCGGCGCTCGCCAAGCCGTTGCGCTCTATCCACTGCGCGAAGCGGGCATTGCAGTCGTGCTCACGCTCGAAGTTCATCCGCGTCACCGACTTGTACCGTTCGTGAGACCCGGAGGTCGAATGGCCGAGTTGCTGAGTGACTTGTTGCACGTGCACCAGCACCGGAATGTGCTCTTCGCGAGCGAGCCGTGCCGCTCGCGCATAGGCCTCTAACAGGCCTGGGTAGTCCCACCCGAAACACCTGATGATCTCGATGCCGTTGTGGTCTTCGTCGCGGCGCAGACCCGCGAGGGCTGCCGAGATTGACCCTTTAGTGGTCTGGTACTCGATCGGTACGCTGATGCCGTAGCCATCGTCCCACACACTGATGACCATCGGGACCTGCAGCACTCCGGCGGCATTCATGCTCTCCCAAAATACCCCTTCCGAGGTAGAAGCATCGCCTATAGTCACCCAGCAAATCTCTCTCCCCCCCTGGGAAAAGTCGGTGAGGTGTGCGAGGCTAGCGTCCTCCCGAAATTTTTTCGACGCAAAGGCCAGACCCAAACCCCGAGCCATTTGGCCCGCCGTGCAGCTGATGTCGACAGACACGTTCTTGCGTGCCGTCTGGTCTACCCAACCACCGTCGGCGTCGATGGTCGGGGTCGCAAAGTGACACACCATCTGTCGTCCACCGCTGAACGGATCTCTCTGCGGATCAGCGTACAGTTGTGAAAAGTAGTCCTCCACGCTCGCCAGCCCAGTCACCATCATCAGCGTCTGGTCACGGTAGTAGCCCGAGCGCCAGTCGCCGGGTTCGAACTGGGAGGCGAGCGCCACCTGGGGCAACTCTTTTCCGTCGCCGGTGATGCCAAATTTGGCCCGCCCGTTGAGCACTTCACGACGGGCGATCACCGAACTCGCGCGGCTCAGGCAGCACCAGTAGTAGTGATCGAGGGCCGTGGTGGCGGCCACGGTGCTGGTTTCGAGCGAGAGGCTGTCTAAGAAGTCTGTTGGGTTGGTCAAAGGGCAAAGGTTAGCGGGGCTGCGGTAAAGATAGGGCCAAGTCGTTAACGCCCGTTTAACGCCACAACACGCTCCCGTCTCGCACGCTCGCCTCAGTCTGGCGTTAGCTTTGCAGAGCCTTCCACAAACAGCTACCCATGAAAAGTCTACTTACCCTACTCGTTCTCTGCATCGGCATTTTTACCGCCCAGGCCCAAGGACCGAAGATGACCTTCGAGACCAATGAGATCGACTACGGCACCATCGCTCAGAACAGCGACCCCCTCCGCGTGTTCAAGTTTACCAACAAGGGCAACGAGCCCCTCGTGATCAAGCATGCTAAGGGCTCCTGCGGTTGCACGGTCCCTTCTTACCCGAAGCAGCCTATCGCGCCCGGCGAGTCCGCCATGATCGAGGTACGCTACGCCACCGACCGCGTCGGTCCTTTCCAGAAGACCGTCACACTCACGACCAACGAAGGCGAGGCTACCCACACCCTTACCATCAAGGGTAAAGTCAACCCAGGTGTCGCCGCCGAAGATGCTCTCCCGAGTGCACCGTCCGGCACGCTCAACGGAGGGCGCTGATTTTCAGCCCTTCCAGACTCTACGAAGTCACTCGGAGCCCCGATTGCAGAGATGCGGTCGGGGCTTTTGGTTTTGGGAGGCGTTCGAGAGCGAAGGCAAGCATAGGCTACCCTTCCCGCGGGTCATCGTCCGGCGGTGCCTCAATGCTGCCCTCCGGCTGCACAAGGGCGGGCTCTTCGGTAGGCGCGACTTCCGGGCGGAACCTCATTTGAAAGAAGGAGCCTTGGATCACGACCGCGAGTTCGAGCGTCGAATCAGTCAACTCGCGGACCTCTACTGTTTGGAAAAGAGGATTCTCGGGCGTGACGAGCGTCTGCTCATCGAGGACGTAGTTGACCGCGATCACGCTACCGTTGTTGAGATTGGTCGTCAATACCGCACGCGCGGTGTCGAACGCTATGTAAGAGCCGTCGAGCACGCCGGTTGCGTCGCCATCGCGGGCGGCCGCCACCAGTCCCCACCGCCCGTGCTCCGAGGCGGCGCGGGCCGCTGCGGGTGGCTCGGTATCGGTACCGCAGCCGGTGGCTACGAATGCCCCTAGGGCAAAAACGAGTACAGGTGTTCGCATACTGGAGTAACTCGAAGGTACGGATGGACAAAGCGCGAAGCTAAGTGGAGACGAGCCGCAACACGGTGACCTCCGGGAGGATACCCACGCGCCCAGGGTAGCCCAGGAATCCGAAACCGCGATTGACGTACAAGTGTTGATTTCCTCGCGAATAAAGCCCCGCCCACTGCTCATACACGTACTGGCTCGGACTCCACCGGAACCCAGGTATCTCTACGCCAAACTGGAAGCCGTGCGTGTGTCCCGCGAGTTGCAACTGTATATCCGGGCGATGAGGGGCCACTTTCGCATCCCAGTGCGTCGGGTCGTGAGAGAGGAGGACTTTCGTCAAAACCCCCTCCGTGCCGACGAGCGCCTTGTCGAGGTCGCCCGTCTTCGGGAAGCGTGCGATGTTGCTCCAGTTCTCGACGCCGACGAGCGCAAGTGGCTCACCGTCGATGTCGAGGAGGCGGTTTTCGTTGAGTAGTAGGTCCCACCCGAGTTCGCGGTGGTTGCGGTAGAGCCGCTGCCAATTGGCTTCTTTCTCCTCCGGTCCCCACCCGGCGACGTAGTCGCCGTAGTCGTGGTTGCCGATCGTCGAAAAGGTGCCTAGGCGAGACTCGATCTTTGAGAACAGGTCGATGTACGGCTCGATTTCGGTCGCCTGCGAATTGACCAGGTCGCCAGTGAAGCATACCAGGTCCGCACCCTGGTCATTGATCAGCCGAATACCATTTTCGATTGGAGACCGGCGGTAGAAACTGCCCGAGTGAATGTCACTGATCTGCACGATCCGCAGGCCTTCGTGTTTTGGCGAAAGCCCCGCAATCGGCACGTCGACAGTGTGCAATTGATAGCGATACGCGTTGCGTATGATCCCGTACGACAAGGTCGCCACCGGTAATGCTCCCGCGATAATCCCCATCTGTGTGAGAAATTTCGAGCGGTCCGGCCAGAAAGCGACCGTGCCTGCTCGTCCGATCCGTTGCACTACACCTTGCACGAGGCGGCGCACGTCGTCGATCAGGAAGAACACCGCCGCGCAGAACTTTGCGAAGTACAGAATGAAGATGCCTGCGCCGAGTAGGGTGACGAGAGCCTTGGGAAGTTTTGCCGAAAGGCCAGTGCCATTCAAAGCTAGCAGTAGGATAGCCAGGAGCGGTACGGCCCACCAAACGACTGTAAACGCGAGGCGCCAGGCGTTCGAGCGATCGGCAAACAGCGGTCGCAGCACGACGAACCCATACACGTCGAGCGTGAGCATGAGCACCAGGGGGATCAGAAGTCTCGACATAGGGCAAAAGCGGGTGACAGCTAACCCGGCTCCGTCGGCGAGGTTGCCAGACCCTCACACAATCGCCGCAACTGCACCGCGCAGGTACATCTTTAGCCCATCGATGAACATAAAGCTTCTCTCCTTCCCAAGCGGTTTTCGCGGCCTGCACGTCATCGCGTGTCTGGCGACTGTATGCTCGGCTGCGCTAGCTCAGACCACGACCTTCACCCTAGCCGACACCCTTCGCGGAGCGCTACGCCCGGAGCGGACCTGTTTTGACGTCGTGCACTACGGTCTCGACTTGGCGCTTTATCCGGAGGACAGCAGCATCACGGGCACCGTCGAGATTGCCTACCGGGGCGTGTTCGAGTACCCTTCGATACAAATTGACTTGACCTCCGAGCTGGAGATCACTGCCATTCGCCAGGGGACTACCGAGCTGGCCTACCGCCGGATCCTCGATGCCGTGTTCGTCACCCTCGACCAGCCAACACGAGCCGGCCAGATGGACACCGTGTCGGTCAGCTATCGCGGACGCCCGCCCGTAGCCAAGCAGCCTCCCTGGGACGGTGGGTTCATTTGGCGCGTCGACAGTCTGAACCGCCCCTTCATCTCGGTGAGTTGCGAGGGCATCGGCGCGAGCACCTGGTGGCCCAACAAGGACCACCTCTCCGACGAACCCGACAGCGTGAGTTTTGCCTTGAGCGTACCCAAGCCGCTGCGCGTGGTTAGCAATGGCCAAAATCGAGGACGCGAGTACGCCGAGGGTCGCACGCGCTACCGGTACGCGACCACCTACCCAATCAACAACTACAACGTCACCTTTTACGTCGGGCATTACCTCAGCTTTTCCGACACGCTTGTTTCGGAGGCGCACCCAACCCCACTCCGGCTCGAGTACCAAGTCTTGGACTACAATTTAGACCGTGCACGGGTGCACTTCCGACAGGTCAAACCGATGCTGCGGTGTTACGAAAGCGTGCTCGGGCCGTATCCGTTCTGGCGAGACGGCTACCGCCTCGTCGAGGCCCCTTACCTCGGGATGGAGCACCAGAGTGCCATCGCCTACGGCAATCGTTACCAACGCGGCTATCTCGGGCGCATGATCCCTGACGATATGGATTGGGACTACCTCATTATTCATGAGTCGGGTCACGAATATTTCGGCAATGCCGTGAGCACGCCGGACCACGCCGAGATGTGGCTGCACGAGAGTTTTACGACATATTTGGAGGCGCTATACGTCGAGTGTCGATACGGGCGAGAGGACTACGTACGGTATCTCGTGAGTCAGCGCGACTTTATTGTCGGCGAGGAGGCGATCGTTGGTCCTCCAAATGTGAACTACCATGGTTTCGGCAGTTCGGATCACTACTTTAAGGGCAGTTGGGTGCTGCACACCTTTCGGACGCTGGTGGGCGACGAGCGTTTTCTGGCACTCTTGCGCGACTTCTACGAAACTCACGCTATAGGGACGGTGACGACGACCGACTGGCTACGCTGCGTCGATGATCATGTCGGTAGTGGCTACGCTACGTTTTGGCGGCAGTACCTCTACCAGCCTGGTGTACCCCTGTTGCGGGTGCTGCCAGCTACCAACGGGCGGACGATCGCCTATTTCGAAGGCACTTTGTCGGGCTTCGGGATGACGCTTGCCGTAGGCGACGCCGAAGTTGTCGTCACCGATCAACCTCAAACCTTTGATCTGGGAAGGGTCGAATGGGCGGCCTTTCGGCAAAACGACTACTTGCTGGCGTACGACATCAGACAACTGCCGTAGCATTTCGATTGGTCCCACATTTTGGTGCGGTGCGGTGCACGGCAGCAAGTGCGGCAGGATGCAGGGATTACCATATGGCAACGCCTTTCGGCAAAACTCGCCTTGTGGGAAGATGGAATCTGCCCCTGGGTGGAACGGCCGGAAACTTGTTGTCAATAGGCCAAGCACAAAAGGCCTCTGCGCGTATATCGCAGAGGCCTCTTGGAGACCCAAATGATTGGGCCTCGAAAATTGGGAAGTCGCTTAGTACTGGCTCTTCTCGCGGATGCGGGCCTTCTTGCCAACGCGATCGCGGAGGTAGTAGAGGCGCGCCTGGCGGACGCGGCCACGGCGAAGCACCGTGACACTTTCCAGGTTAGGACTGCTAAACGGGAAAACGCGCTCTACGCCGATACCGTTGCTAATCTTACGGACCGTGAAGGTCTTCGTCGCACCTTGACCCTTAATCTGGATCACGTCGCCGCGGTACTCCTGGACGCGGACCTTATCGCCCTCGACGATGCGGTACGCCACGTTGATATTGTCGCCTGCGCGAAAGGTGGGGAAGGAAGTTTCGAGCGAGAGCTGCTCCTGTACAAATTTTACGGCGTCCATGGCGGGGTCCTTTTTTTAGCGGCGCGAAGGTAGTGAGTTTTGGCGAAAGCCGCCGCCTATTCTACCAGCGTCACCGTACCCTCGTAACGCTGCGGCCCTTCGATGCCGGAGTGCGTCACTACGTAGAGGTACACCCCCGGTGATGCCTTGCTGTCGTTGCGCTGATTGAAGCCATCCCAGCCGGACTCTATGTCGTCGGTCTCGAAGATGCGCTCGCCCCAGCGGTTGTAGATCTCCATCCGAAACTCCGTAACATACCTCAAGAAGCCTGCGGGTCGAAAGCGCTCGTTGCGACCGCTACCGTCCGGCTTGAGGGCGTTCGGGAGGAAGAGCGATTGAAAGGGATCAATCCGCAAGAACTGCGTACTCGTATCGAGGCAGCCGTTGAGGTGACTCACGATTAGTTCGATAAAGTAGCGACCTGAGTCAGGGAAAACGAAGGAAGGATTGACCTCTCGGCTGACGCCCAGGCTATCGAAGGCCCACTGCCAACTCACGGCCTCGACGCTTCGGTCGGTGAAAAAGATCTCGGGATCCCGCGTGTCGACCTGGTCCGGGGCATAGGTAAACGCACTTATCGGGCTTTCTAAAATGGCGAGCGGGCGAGTCAGCTGAGAGTCGAGCTTACAGCCCTGTGGCGATTCGACGGATACGAAGATGTTGTAGATCCCAGGATCTGGATAGAAGTGTACGGGTGCCAGCTCAGTCGAGGTAGCCCCGTCGCCGAACTCCCACAACACCTCGTAGCTCGAATCGATAATCTCCGTCGCGAACCGGAACGGTACCTGGGCTGGGGCGCACTCCGGGTCGAGCGAGAGGTCGAGAGGGAGCTCAATAGGGAGGGGAAAAAAGTCTATCGTAAACGTCGTATCCGCGACGCAGCCTTTGTCATCGGAGATGGTGTGGGTCACGAGTTTTCGGCCGGGCGTACGGTAGAGGTGCTGCGGGTCTACGACATCACTTTCGTTGCCATCGCCGAACTCCCACTGATACCCAACGATACTCCCTCCGACTGGGGCAACCGACTCGGACGTAAAGGCCACCGGCCCGTAGACGCAGGTGTCGTAGGCAAAGCTCGCCGCCGCTACCGACGGCGGAACGAGCCTAATGACAAAGTTGGCGGTATCGTCGCACGTGAGCCCGGGGTTGACGATAAGCTGCCCAGGGTAGCTCCCGTAGTCGTCAAAGCTTACCGGCAACTGCGAGTCGGCACTGCGGACGAGACCGACACTCGTGCTCGGGATCACCCAGCTGATGCTCTGAACGAAGCGGGCGTCCGTCGACACGTTGAGCAGCGTAACGTCCTTCGATCCACAGATGAGGATCAGGTCGGGGTTGACGATGTCTGCGTCGACGATAGCGGCCGCCCCTGCGTTGATGCGCGGGTCGCAGGCGACGACATTAAACTGGAAGTCGCGACGGACCTCGCCGATCATCTCGTCTCCGCGCCACTCCTGAACGCTTAGGCAAACTACGTACTGCCCCACCGTCATCGGTCGTACTCGCAGGAATCCCGTCACTGGGTCTAAGGAGATAGACCCGTCGATAGGGCGCTGGAACTGAAAGGCCGGACGGAAGACAATCGGGCTGTACGGCGGCGGTGACTCTGGATTCGGGGTCACGCCATTGAAGCCTTCGTTGCCGGGGGCGGAGGTGACGTTGCCGCCGCCGTAGTACGGCTCGCACAGACCGTACACTAGTCGATCGCCCTCTTTATCGACCGCAGAGGCATCGAAGCGAAGCTCTTCGTCGGCACATATGATCAGGGGCGGGAACTGCCGAAACGTCGGCGTGGAGTTACAGGTCTGCTGCCCGGCTGCGGTAATTTCGACGACGTACGTGGCGCCGGCGTCGCCTGGTCGCACGATGTTGCTAATGGTCTCATTGCGGCAGCAGCGCTGGTAAGAAATGGTGTACGTCTCGGTCGAGATCGGCAAGACGACTTCCGTCACGTAGGTGCCCTTCTCGACGCAAATCCCGGGCGGCAGTAAAATGCACGGATTGGTGAGGTCCGGGTCGAGCCTTTCTATGGTGAGTCCGCGGAAGCTCACCGCGGGCCGCGAAAAGATCCGGGTCCCACGAAAGATCGTCATCTCGAAATCGCCTGCAGAGTTGGGCGCACTATCGAATTCGGCCCCGTTACCAGCGCAGTCGCGGTAAATGATGACCGTCACGCGGTAGCGACGCTGGTTGCTGCCGGCGTCACCGAGGCACTCGTAGGTCACCTCCCCGCCGACGATGTGACGCGCCTGTACACCGAGCGCCCATGTCAGGAGCGCGACAGCGAGAGTGCTCCTCAGAAGACAGAGTAGAGAAGTGCGCATATCGGTAACCTAAAATATGGTGGAGACGACGAGGAGACAACGCGCAAGATCGGTCGCTACGGAGACGTCGTGGCGGGAAGTATTCTCCGAAGGACGCTAAAAACGGACAAAACAGCCACCTTTACGAAAAAAAAGCTCTTGGACGACCTCTATCTCCTCGGTGACACCCTCACCGCCCTCGAAGCCGGCAAAATGATCGTCTACCCGACCGACAGTGTCTGGGGAATCGGCTGCGATGCCACCAATGACGAAGCCGTCGGCCGCGTCTTGGCCTTTAAAGAACGCCCCACGGGGCAGGGTTTAGTCTGTCTCGTGGACAGCCTCGACACACTACTGCGTTACGTGCCGACGCTCCACCCGCGCCTCCAGACCGTTTTGGAACTACACCGTCGGCCACTCACGATGATCTACGAGGAGGTCAACGGTATTGCCGCAGGTGCCCTCGCTGCCGACGGCTCCTGTGCGATCCGAATTACGAAGGACGTCTACTGCCAGGAGCTCATCAAGCGGTTTGGACGCCCGATCGTCTCGACATCGGCCAATCGCACCGGCCAACCCTACCCTACCCACTTTGGAGAAATCTCGTCAGACGTACTCTCGGCGGCTGACCATGTCGTCCGCTATAGACAGCGCGACAAGTCGATCGGTGAGCCTAGCGTCATCGCCCGCTGGAACGACAGCAACGAACTCGAACCCGTCAGGGAGTAATGGCCGCGCTCGGTGTCGCATTTGCGGGCGGGGCACTATCGATCGCGTTTGCCGATCGTCCCTGCTACGAGGTCGCGCTCGATAGTACGTACGCTGGTGCAGACGACTTCTTCGTGACACTCGAGA
This sequence comes from Lewinellaceae bacterium, assembly GCA_963837005.1. Taxonomy (GTDB): domain Bacteria; phylum Bacteroidota; class Bacteroidia; order Chitinophagales; family Saprospiraceae; genus CALDTK01. The sequence continues at coordinate 56,234 of CAWIMC010000004.1, read as the reverse complement.
CGATGCGAGATGGCCTCGGGGCCTCGCTGGTCATCATCCTCCACCCCAAGGTCGATGGCTTGCGTCTCGATGCCGTCAGCGCAGTCTGGCCAGGCTTCCGGACACCATCGAGGCCGCAAGGTCAGCGCGAGTACAGAACAGTGGCGTTAGATTTGGAGGCAGGCGCGACCGTGAGTCTTCGTAGCCTCGATGAGTCGACGGCTTTTAGCCATTTCTCTGCGTCTGCGGGTGGTCTTCAGTTGCACAGACCGTACGGTGGCCGGGCGCTGCGACACAGCCTCACGATTCTCCATTTGCGGCTCGGACCTTTAGCTGGTTCGGCTGTCTCCGCGAGTAACGGGGCTCCGGCGCCTTCAGCTGTCCTGCGCCTTCCACCGAGCGCGGGGACGTGGACGGAGAGTCAATGGGCAGAACTGCTCGGCGCTAGCTTTTTACCCGAGCTCGGCGTAGATACGGCGTGGCTGGACCTGCGGCTTACGCTCGACTTCCGTGGCCAATCGGAGGCTCTGTATGTACAGATCGCGGCTTTCGCCAAAACCTGCCACTCGCTCGGCCTGCGTCCCGGAATTTCCTTCGTCCCGTTTGGATGGTCGGCCGCTGGTGGCTCGCGCGGCTTTCCGTCTGAGCAGTCTAAGAGCCCTTCGCCAGGCTACGTAGACTCCAAAGGAACCTGGACGGAACTCATCGGCCAGGAGGTTTTTCCGATCAGAGAGTGGACTCAGAAAGCGGAAACGAGCATGGTTCAGACGATGCTCTCGCTGCGGGATCTCGGATACACCTACTTCGACTTGGACGGCCTCTCGTTGGTAGGCGACCCCCTTCGACCGATCTACGTGCCTGGCGAAGCTGATCGTTTGCACCGGGGCATCGCTCTGCTCGCCGACGCCAGCGCGGGCACGACGGTCGTAGCCCATGACCTACCCGTGGAGTATCTCTCCGATGTAAACTGGTTTCACAGACCGATCCTCGGCAGCAATGGCACGGATAGTCGAGAAGGGTTTTGGCGAAAGCCCTTGCTACCCTTTTTGAAGCCTCGCTTTGTCCCGGCGCTCGATAACCCGTTGAATCCAATGCTCGTTCTAAGCTCGGAAAGCTTGAGGATCGACTCGTCAAAACGTGCACCCGCGCCACCGATCTATTCCGTCCCAGCACTCACCCGTCGTGAACGCGAATTCCTAAGAAAGGTGAGCCCAGAGCTTCCGCAGTCGTACTGGCGGCGCCTAGAATCGCAAGTGCACCTTCAGGCTGGAGAGCTCCAACCCGACGTGGAGTCGCACTTTTGATCGGGTGCGCCCTATCGGGTACACATTCGCGCGCTGCAGCCTGCGACGATCACGCGGCAAGGTAGTCGCTCAGACTCAAATTACCTGAGCCGAGACGACGGTCACGCATCGCGGACCAACGCTCTCAGAGGCAAACGGGGCGCTCACCCTCTCTTTTGGTATGGAAGGGGCTTTAGCAATGTCGGACTATTGCGTTACAGAATGGCGATCAATTTCACGTAAGTCAGACCATCGCGGGCCAGCGTCACCGATACCCCCTTTGCGAGACATAGTGCCTCACCAAAACTATAGACGAGCTAGCGCACCATACCGCTAGACATTTCCGCTAAACGGGCACGCCTGGACGGTGGAACGCGAAGCCGCTGCGCTACGCAAAGGAGACGCCAGGAGCGCAAAGACCCGTCTCACTTGATTAAGGGCGCAAAGGCGCTCTGCGCTGAGAGGAACGAAAGGCCCGTCAACGCTAGATTTGTACTAAAGCAAACAGGAATGTCTAGTGGTATGAGCGCACACCCAGTATTAGCGTTCCCGCAAAACCTGCATTCCCGCCGTCACGAATGGGTCTGCCAGCAGGGTACGCACTTTCCGATCTGCCTCAGACATGCCACTGCGCGCTTGCAGGTCGGCGACGACTACCCCCAGCAACCGGGTCTGTAGCGAAGCGCTCGCGGGCAAGCGATCGTCGAGCAGACGCTCAGCGACGTGCGACTTGAACTGGACCTCCGAGAGCGCTCGAAGTGGTGAGTTTGGTTCTTCGTACTCGAGGTAGAGTTCGCGCACAGTCCTTTGGACGGCTGGTGTAGCCCGGAGTTGACTCAGACTGTCCAGCGTGACGACGCGATCAGGGGTGATGCCCTGGCCCCCGGCAACGGGGCGGCCTTGCGCCGTCGTAAACGAGTTGCCCGCCTGTACTTCATCTATCCCGGGCGTTGCGACGGGCTTTGTCCTGTTGCTTGTCGATGTGGACCTAGAGGGATACTGGCGTTGGATACTCCGCCCCGACGGCGTGTAGTACCGGGAGACGGTTAAGTGGAGCGCCCCGCGGTCCTTCAACGTAAACATCTCTTGGACCAGGCCCTTGCCGTAAGTGGGCGCACCGACAATGGTACCACGGTCCCAGTCCTGCACAGCCGCGGCTACGATCTCGCTCGCCGAAGCAGAGCGACCGTCCACGAGGACCACGAGGTCCTCGATCGGGAAGAAGACCCGACCGGTGGATTTGTACTCTTTGCGCGCCGAGTGCGCCCCCTCTGTGTACACGAGCAGCGTGCCTGCCGCCGGGAAAAACTGACTAAGCATTTGTACAGCCTCTTGGAGGTATCCCCCGCTGTTCCCGCGGAGGTCGAGGACGAGATGCCTCGCCCCCTGGCGATCGACGAGCTCCTCGAGCTGCGCCATGAACTGCTCGTACGTGCTGTCGGCAAACTGGTAGACCGGGATGTAGGCCACTGCGCCCGGCAGTACTGTACCCTCCCCGACGGTGGGAAGCGTGAGCGTACGACGCAACAGTGAGATCGGAGCTTGTAATCCCAGGCCCGGTCGAAACAAGGTGACCTTGACCGAACCTCTGGGAAGCGAGGTCAGCAAGGCCTGTACGGCGTCGATGTCCCTGTCGACGCCACTCACCGTCGTATCGGAGATCGTGATCACTCTATCATATGGGAGGACGCCCGCCTCGGAGGCTGGACTCCCGGCGATCACCGACAGAACGGTAACGCTATCGCGCACCATGGCCAATTCGATACCGGCTCCGTCGACCGTGCCACTGAGTCGGGCCCGGTGGGCGATGAGGTTGGCGGGGCTGATGTACGCTGAGTAGGGGTCGAGCTGTCCGAGAAGCCCTTCTATGGCTTGGTCGACGAGCTGATCGCGCTCGACGGGGTCTACGTATTTAGCCTCGATGTAGCGCAAAATCTCCTCCACCGAGCCCACGCCGAGGGCGTTGGGCGCAACTTGGTTTCCCGTGGCGAGGCGTAGCAGAGGCCCAGGTTGACGCTGGAGCCCGAGCCCCAGCAGAAAACCTACGGTGAGCAGGACGGCACCGCCAAGGGGCAGCCACACTAACCAGGAGGGGCGCTGAGGTGAACGAACGGTCATGCGCGTAGACGCGGGGGGCTTCAAAAGATTGGGCGCGAAGATGCCCCGCGTTCTTTCCCCGCGGCGGAATGGCGCGACATTTGACCGTCATGCCCTAGCTGATGTCCCGAATGCTTCTGGTCCTGTGTTGTATCGCGTGCTGCACTCCTTGCGCATCGGCGTCGAGTGTCGCAGCGTGTGGCATGAGGATCGATACGCTGGTCCCCACTACGATCGCCTATTCCGGCTACAGGTTACATCTCCGCGACATCGTCTTGCTCAAACAGCGAAAGGACAAGTATCTTATCGGGTTTACCGTCGTGAATACCGGTGCGCGTCCCCTGAGTTTCGGACCGGGATTTCCGCAGCACTTCCTACAAACCGACTTCGAGGAAACCCTGGTACAGAGCGGTCTCTTGCCCCTGGCACCGGGACTGCGTGCCGCTCTGCTCGCGAGCCGGCTCGACCTGGACATCGGCCAGAGCGTACGAGGAGTGGAGCACTGGGTCACCGCAGACACGCCAGCGCAGGCGGTCATTGCCCGGACCGATGCGTTCGATCGTTCCCCTTCGACCGCAGTGCGCCGCCGCGATTCAGCAACGACCTTGACGGCTTCCTCGGTGGTGACACCCGAAACTACATCGACCGATGTCGAGAAACCCTCTGTTGGGAGCGTGACCAAAGTGAGCATGGCGTCCTGTGTAGATATAGCTGTCGCCTCTCTCACCGTGACGCAACGACAGCGCGGCAGCGTAATGCTGCAGATCGAAATCACCAACCTCGGTCCGGCATCCCTGACCACCGTCTCACTGGGCTCGGGAGCGACACTGGACCTTTATCTCGGGGGGGCCAGCACAGTAACGAATGCGTCGCAGCGAATCGCAAGGGTAAATCTCTCGAGCCGTCTTGGGCCGAGCCTAAATACCGGTTTGGCGACGGGAGCGTCGATCACGCTCCTGGAGCGCATCGACGTCAGCGCGGCAACGCGGTACACAAAGATGCTAGTCGCGCAGATCGACCCAGGACAAGTCATTGCCGAGTGTGACGAAACCAATAACGAAGCTAGCTTGCTGCTAAAGCTATAGAGGTTTTGGCGAAAGCCTAAATGTACCTGGCGCGATGAACTCCGGCCATGAGCTTAGCGAGGCGCATCACCTGGCAACTGTACCCGAACTCATTGTCGTACCAGACGTGAAGCGTTATCCCGTAGCCGTCGGGGCTGACTTGAGTAGCAGGAGCGTCAAAGACTGCGGTGGCCGTGTGACCGACAACATTGCTGCTGGCGTACTCGGAGGAATTGCTGTAAAGAAGCTGCTCACAGATAGGACCGTCGAGGGCGGCCTGGCGCATCACTTCGTTAACTTCATCCTTGTTTGTGAACCGTTGCGCAGTGATAGTGAGCACGGCAAGACTCCCGGAGGCGATTGGTACGCGTACGGCACTCGCGGTAAGTTTGCCGTGGAGACTCGGAACGGCGTGCGCTACAGCGGCGGCGGCCCCCGTTGAAGTGAGGATCATATTGGTCGATGCCGAGCGGCCACGGCGCGGTTTGTGATGAAAGTTGTCGAGTAGGTTTTGATCGCTGGTGTAGGCGTGAAGCGCATTCACGTGTGCCCGCGCAATCCCAAAGGCAGCCTCAATGGCGAGTAGGACAGGCGTTACTGCATTGGTCGTACAACTACCCGCGGAGGCGAGTCGGACCTGAGCCCAGTCGTAGCGCTCGTGGTTGACGCCAAAAATGATGTTGGGAAGTTCGGCCCCGGGAGCGGTGAGGAGCACGGAGCGAATGCCTGGGCGGAGGTGTCTGGCGAGATCGTGGCGCTCGCGGTAGATCCCACTGCTGTCGATAACGAGGGCATCGCTAATGTCGTCGGCGAGATAATCGAGTTTGTCGGGGTTGTCGGCCCAGTATACCGCGATCGAGATGCCGTTGATGATGAGGTGCTCTGCGTCGTGGCTTACCTCTACGATCCCTTCGAAATTGCCGTGTACAGAATCGGAGCGCAGCAGGGCTGCGCGCTTGCTTAGCTCCTCGTGACGATCTTCGAGGCGGGGCTTAAGGACGATTGCACGCAAGCGCAGCTGGTTGCCGCGCCCGGTGTGCTGTGCAAGCTGACGCGCGATGATGCGCCCGATACGCCCGAACCCATAGAGCACGACATCGGCCCCCGCCGGCGCGTGGGTGCTGTTTAGATTAATCTCGACGAGATCACGCAAGTGATTGACCACGAAGCGGTCCATATTCCCGAAGCTTCCGGATCGGTTGAGCCACTCGGTCGCGAGTCGGCCAAGGTCAATCTTGCACGTATGTAAGTCCTCAATCTGCGCGACCGCATAGGCGAGCGACAAGATCAGATCGATGCGGATGGGGCGCTTAGAGTAGTCCTGACTGCGCTGGAGGGCCTGGAGCACCTGACTAGGCGAGCAATCATAAACGAGGCGACGGAAAAGGGTGAAGTCGATGGCGCGGTCGAAGCGTAGTTCGCCGGCGATCTGGAGGAGGTCGAGGGCCGTTTTCTCTCGCTCGCGCCAATCGGCAAGCTCAATGTCCCGCGCGTCGGCGGGAAGGATTTCGTGTGGGTACATAGGGTTGGAGGCTGGGGGACAACAACAAGAACGCCCACCCTTCGCAGTGGAAGGAATGGGCGTTCAAATTAGCGAAACATGACGCTTGCTCGTATACCGACTGCTTAGGCGCCCAGGTAATTTTTGAGGAGCTTGGATTTGTTCTGCGTCCGAAGCTTGTTGATGGCCTTGTCCTTGATCTGTCGGACGCGCTCGCGAGTAAGTCCAAATTTCTCTCCGATGTCCTCTAGGCTCAGCGGGTGGGGCACGCCGATACCGTAGTACAGTTTGACGACGTCGGCCTGGCGATCGGTGAGCGTACCTAACGATCGCTCGATCTCAGTGGAGAGACCCTCGCCGTACTCGAGGTAGCGGTCGGTGCCTTCTTCGTTTTTGTCGTCGAGGACATCGAGTAGGGAATTGTCCTCGCCTTCGACGAAGGGCGCGTCCATGGACACGTGTCGGGCGGCGACGCTCAAGGTCGTCTCGACCTCCGCGGTCGGGATGTTGAGCATCTCGGCGAGCTCCTCACTAGACGGCTCACGCTCGAACTCCTGTTCGAGTTCGGAGAAGGCCTTGTTGATTTTATTGAGCGAGCCCACCTTGTTAAGTGGCAAGCGCACGATGCGACTCTGCTCAGCGAGGGCTTGGAGGATCGACTGGCGAATCCACCACACGGCGTAGGAGATGAACTTAAAGCCGCGAGTCTCGTCGAAGCGTTGGGCCGCCTTTATGAGCCCGAGGTTGCCCTCATTGATGAGGTCCGACAGAGAGAGGCCCTGGTTTTGATACTGCTTGGCCACGGAGACGACGAAGCGGAGGTTCGCTTTCGTGAGTTGCTCTAGGGCGGCTTGTTCACCGCGCTTGATGGCCTGCGCGAGGCTCACCTCTTCCTCCGGGGTGAGGAGGTCTACCTTACCGATCTCTTGCAAGTACTTTTCGAGGGACTGGCTCTCGCGATTAGTGATCGACTTGGTAATCTTAAGTTGTCTCATGTAGGTATGGTTTTTGAGTTGAGGAGGGTGCGGGGTGGGTGAACAATCAACAGCGCCACGGCCTGTTTAGCTGTGGTAAAGCGCTGAGGCGAGGTCGTGATAGTGGATCGGTCGCGGACTGTGGTAGCTTGCGGCTTTGCAACTGCTGCTGCTAAGCCATGATCCGCGGTTCGCCAGCAAAAATAAGCCGTTCTCCTATCGGCGTCAAGTCCCTAGGACCTAGATTATTGAGATAGGGTAGTCGGGCGGCGGAGCGGGTGGCGATTCTGCGCATAGGCGATATAGTTAATCTATATGACCCCCGAAAAGTTCCCCCATTTGGAAAAATGAGAGAACAACACTTAATTGCCCCCACATGGATCGAGTAAAATTTAAGATCGAAGAGCTATACAAGGCCTCACCGGCCATGCTCTACCAATTTATCACCGATCCAGTTGGCCTCGCGCGCTGGTTTGCCGACGCAGCCGACGCCGAAGGTGACCGCTACGTATTCACATGGAACGGTGCCGAAGAGACCGCGATCTTCGTCGACGGCGACGAGGACAGTCGCGCCCGCTTCGTGTGGGAGGACGCTGATGACAACACCGAGTACCTGGAGTTCAAGATGTACCGCGCGGGCGTCACGGATCAAACGGTGCTGGAGGTGATCGACTTTTGCGACAGCGACGAGGTGTCCGACAGCAAAAAACTGTGGGAAAGCCAGTTGAAAATATTGCGACAGGAGATCGGGGGCTGAGTTCAGGCGCTCGACTTGGCCGTCGTCCACAGGTGGCCACTGCCCCGGGTGGGCATTACGAGTGGCTCGTCAAACGTTCCGTCGACTGGATGTATCCGCTGAGCTCCCCTCACACCGGGGCCAACCGAATGACGAGTCCGTCGACCTCTTCGGCGATAGGAATTTGGCAGCCTAGTCGGCTGTTAGACTCTACGAAGAAAGCTTGATCGAGCATGTCCTCCTCGGCGTCGCCTCGGTTCAAGAGGTCGTGGTCCGACTCGACGTAGCAATGGCAGGAAGCACACAAGGCCATCCCACCGCAGGTCCCCTCCACGTCGAGGTCGCTAGCACGACAGACCTCCATGACGTTGAGGGCCATACCGGTAGGGGCCTCTATGTCGTGTGGGGCGCCCTGACGGTCGAACACTTTTATCGTTATAGTTTCCATAGGTGCTCAGTCTTGCCTAACGACCGATGAAGTTGGCCGGCCGCTTTTCGACGAAGGCTGCGGCCCCCTCTTTGAAGTCTTCCGTATTGGCGCAGCGACCGAAATTATGGACCTCACAAGAGTAGCCGTTCATGCTCGGATCGTTGAACGCATTGACACTCTCTATGATGCCCGCCAGCGCAATGGGGGCTTTGTCCACCGTCTTACCGATCAATTCACGGGCTTTGGCATGCTCCTGGCCGGCGGGGACGACGTAATTGACGAGTCCTAAACGCAGCGCCGTTTCGGCATCGAACATCTCGCAGGTCAGGAGGTACTCGAGGGCCTTGGTCTTGCCGATGAGTTGCACGAGTCGCTGTGTGCCACCGTAGCCGGGCACCAAGCCGAGTTTGGCTTCTGGTTGCCCAAATTTAGCACGTTCGCTGGCGACTCGAAGGTGGCAAGCCATCGCCAGCTCACAACCGGCCCCAAGGGCATATCCCTGGATGGCCGCCACTACAGGAACGGTACACCGCTCGATTCGCTCGAAGACCTGCTGGCCCCGTTCGCTCATCTCGCGAGCGTCTGAGCTGCTCAGTTCCACAAATTCCTTGATATCCGCACCGGCGACAAAGCTTTTCTCACCCGCGCCGGTAATGATGACCCCCCGCAGGCCCTCCATGGCCGGTACGTCCTCGCCAAAGAGTTGGGCAATCTCCGTCATGACGGCCCCACTGATGGCATTAAGGGCGTCGGGGCGATTGATGGTGACAGTCAGGATGTTGTCTTCGACCTGCGTAAGCAGCGTGGTGTATTCGGTCATGGGCGGCGAAAGTAAGGCGAGACGCATTGCTCGAAACCTACGGGCTTGCGAATCGACTGTCCTAGGCTTGGGCGGCACCGCAGGTGGAATGAGCGCCGACTGCTTACCTCCGGCTATTAGGTCTTTCGTTTCTTCTTCTCGGCGGCGGGGAAGAGCACATTATTGAGGATCAGTCGGTAGCCAGGACTGTGGGGGTGCAGGCTAAGGTCGGTCTCCGGGTCCTGGACGTAGTGCCGATAGTCTTCTGGATCGTGCCCGCCGTAAAAGGTCCACGTGCCCTCGCCGAAGCTGCCATGGATGTAGCGAGCCTCGTCGATGGGCTTGGTCTCGCCGAGGATGAGCACGGAACTCTTGATGTTCTTGTTGCGGAAGGCCGTGGTTTGCCCCATGAAGCCCTTCACGGTCCGGGTGTGATTTTGTGTGAGCATCGTCGGAATCGGGTCCCACTTGGCACTAAAGTCAAACAGAGTGAAGTAGTCTTGCTCGGGGTTGATGCGGCGCTCGAGCGTCGGATCGATCGTCGAGAACTCGTATTCGAGAGGATTCTTCATCAACTGGAAGTCCTTGAACGCAAACGTGTTGTCGAAGTTGAGCTTCTCCTGCGCGTTTGGGTCGGCCGGATCACCGTCATAGATCTCCGCACAAATGTCGAGCCCATCGGCCGCAAGGGCAATGTCGTAGGTGTCGGTCGCCGAGCACATCGCGAACATGAACCCGCCCCCGGCGACGAACTCGCGCACGCTCTTGACGACGGCGCGTTTGAGTTCCGATACTTTCGTAAAACCTTCTTGCTTGGCCATCGCCTCCGACTGCCGGACGTTCTCACGGTACCAGGGCTGCGTGTGAAAACTCGAATAAAAGCGCCCGTACTGCCCGGTAAAGTCCTCGTGGTGGAGGTGGAGCCAATCATAGTTGGCGAGTTCGCCAGCGAGCACCTCAGCGTCGTAGACCGTCTCGTAGGGGATCTCGGCGTACGTAAGGACCAGCGTGACGGCATCGTCCCAAGGCTGCACGCGCTCGCCCTTGGCGTTGAAAGCCGGCGTGTAGACGGCTACGCGTGGAGGGACCTCGAGCTTGATCGCGTCCATGTTCTTTTCTGGATGCCCAATGTCGGCGAGGATTCCGTTGAACTGCGCGTCGCTAATCACTTCATATTTTACGTTTCGCGTCTTGCACTCGCGCTCGAAGGCTTCGTTTTGCCGAAAGGCGAACGAACCGCCACGGTAGTTCAGTAACCAATAGGCCTCTATTTTCTTCTCCAACACCCAGAACGTGATTCCGTATGCCTTGAGGTGATCGGACTGGCGTTCGTCCATCGGTACGAGAAGATACGCGGCCTCTGCTCGATATCCGAGGAAGAGGCAGGCGAGGGCGACAAACAATACACGCATAGGCCCCTGTAACGAAGCGTGCGCGGCAAAGGATATGCGAACGCCCCGCTGACCAACTAAACCTGACGCGGTATCGTATATAGCGCCACATGGACGGCCAAATCATCTTAACGCAGCCCGGCGGATACCTCCTGCTCTGTGGTGCGGTAGCTCTTGCCGTAGCGGCGCTACTCTACTGGCGTACGCCCGAATGGCCAACGGGGGCCAGGCTTGGCATGGCTGCCCTACGTGCTCTCGCTATCGGGATTCTGGCCTTCCTGCTACTTGGGCCACTGCTCAGGAGCGTGACCACCCGCACGCAGCGGCCGACGATCCTGATTGCAGAAGACAGGTCGGCTTCCGCCAAAACCGACGTCGACGCCGCAGCTGGAGCGCTCGATGGTTTTGCCGAAAGGCTCAGCGCCCAGTTTGACGTGGAGCGCGTGGCCGTTGGGGAAAGTGTGCGCCCGGCTTCAGACACGATTACCGACAGCGCTACCGATCTAAGCGCCCTCTTCACCTATGCGAGACAGCAATACCCTCCGGAACTGCTCGCCGGGATCGTCGTGGCCACGGACGGGATTTACAACCAGGGTTCCGACCCGAGCTACGCCGCTGCCGAACTCCTCAACCCCACCTTCGCTATCGCTCTCGGGGACACCACCCCACAACGCGACATCGCGATCAGAGAGGTACTCTACAACAGGATCGCCTATCTCGGCGACCGAGTCGAGGTCCAGGTCGACGTCCTCGCGACTGGGCTCTCTGGATCGGCGAGCAACGTCACGCTGACAGGACCCGGCACCAGCAAAGCCAGTTCCGTGCGCTTTGAGCGCGCCCGTGACCTAAGGACGGCGACTTTCGAAATTGAAGCAAAGTCGGCTGGCCTTCAACGCTATGTGCTCTCGGCGAGTCCAACCGCCGGTGAGCGCAACCGCAGCAACAACGCCCGCGAAATCTTCATCGATGTGCTCGACGCACGACAGCGGATTCAGATTCTCGCGCAAGCTCCTCACCCGGATATAAGTGCGCTGCGCCAGACGCTCGACGACAACAAGAACTACGAGACGAATTTTTCGCTGCTCGACAGGTTCGATGGTGACGTGTCGAAGGCGGACCTCGTAATCTTTCACGGACTCGGTGCAGCGAGCCCTTCGGCCCAGGCGATCTCGAGGAAATTAGACGCCCGGCAGGTCGGGCGCTGGTTTATTACTGGAAGTGCTCCGACATCGGCGGCGCTTGCTGCGCAGGGCTTGTTGCGGCTTTCGCCAAAACCTGGGGCAGCAAACGAAGTGACCCCGCAGTTGAACCAAGCCTTCCGACTATTTAGCACTGGCCCGAACTGGGATGCGCGGCTAAAAAGCTTCCCGCCGGTAGCTGCCCCGTTTGGGGATTACGGTGCGCTGATCGGAGGCGAGGTGCTGTTGAGGCAGCGTGTGGGTCGCATCGAGACCGACTATCCGCTGCTGGCGATGGGAGAAGTCGGGGGTGTTAAGACGGGCGTCTTCGTGGGCGAAGGACTTTGGCGTTGGCGGCTAGCGGAATTTCAGGCGAACGAAAATCACGAGGTCTTCGACGAAATGGTATTGGCCACGGTACAATATCTGGCTCTGCGCGACGACAAACGTCCGTTTCGGGTAACGCCTTCGCAGCGGATTTATACGACCAGCGAGGACGTACGGCTTCAGGGCGAACTTTACAATGCTAGCTTCCAGTTGGTCAACGAACCGGACGTACAGGTACGCGTCACTGAGCGCGGCGGTGCGAGCTATGATTTCATCATGGACAAAGTTGGCCAGAGCTACCAGCTGCGGGCGGGGCGTCTTCCAGCAGGGGATTATCGTTACCGTGCGTCAACGGGGTATGCAGGCAACAGCTACACTGCGGAAGGGGAATTCAGCATACAGCAAATCGACTTAGAGCGCGCGATTACGACTGCGGATTGGGATTTGCTACGGCGTGTAAGTTCGGCAAGGGGCGGACGCTTGGTTGCTGAAAACGAGCTCGACGCGCTGGCGGACGAGCTGATCGAGAGCGCTACGGCTAAGCCCGTGCTTTACTCGCAAGTGCGGACTCGCCCGTTAATTGACTGGCCGTGGCTGCTGGGAATCGTGCTTTTGCTGCTCAGTGTAGAGTGGTTCGTGCGACGCCGGCTGGGTGGCTACTGAGACTTACGGAATAGTATGCATAAGGTTGTTGGAGCGCGCTCGTGAGACCGGTCTCTCACGAGCGGGGACTAGGCTTTGTGAAAGGAGGCGGCCCTTTCGTCGTTTACGCGGCCACGCCGGAGGCGTGAAGCCGCCGCGTAAACGACGAAAGGGCCGCCACGCGTGATGCGTGACGACCCTTTACAGTCTTAAGAAGGCGGCGGCTACCTACTCTCCCACCCGCTCGGGGCAGTACCATCGGCGCTAAGGGGCTTAACTTCTCTGTTCGGAATGGGAAGAGGTGGATCCCCCCCGCTATAACCGCCTTAAATCGTGTGGACTTGATCGACCGCCCTTGGGCTTTGATCGGTGCGAGACGTTTCTCGCTGTCCTGTATTGCGGCGCAACCTTGGACAAGGTCGTTTGACAAGGATATTGGAAGAAGTGCCGAGCGTTAGCTGCGGCGAATCGAATGTGTTATTGTAAACGTTGAAGTAATTTAAATAAAGGAAGCTATTGGGCGATTAGTACTACTCGGCTGCGTATGTTACCACACTTCGACCTATAGCCTATCGACGTAGTCGTCTTCTACGGCCCTTCATGCTCTACAGCAATGGAGCACTCATCTTGTGGCCGGCTTCGCGCTTAGATGCCTTCAGCGCTTATCCGTCCCGCACATAGCTACCCGGCGGTACAGCTGGCGCCATAACCGGTACACTAGAGGTGCGTCCGACTCGGTCCTCTCGTACTAGAGTCAGCCCCACGCAATGCTCCCGCGCCCACGATAGATAGAGACCGAACTGTCTTACGACGTTCTGAACCCAGCTCGCGTGCCACTTTAATGGGCGAACAGCCCAACCCTTGGGACCTTCTCCAGCCCCAGGATGTGACGAGCCGACATCGAGGTGCCAAACCTCCCCGTCGATGTGAGCTCTTGGGGGAGATCAGCCTGTTATCCCCGGAGTACCTTTTATCCTTTGAGCGATGGCCCTCCCATGCGGGACCACCGGATCACTTGAGCCAGCTTTCGCTCCTGATCGACCCGTCGGTCTCCCAGTCAAGCACCCTTCTACTCATACGCTCCGCGCCTGATTGCCGGCCAGGCTGAGGGTACCTTTGCGAGCCTCCGTTACTCTTTAGGAGGCGACCACCCCAGTCAAACTACCCACCACACACGGTCCCCCACTTGCCGTAGGGTTAGAATCTAGGTACAGAGAGGGTGGTATTTCAAGGTCGACTCCAGCAGGTCTGGCGACCCACCTTCATTGCCTCCCACCTATCCTACACACTCTGCACCCAAACCCAATGTGAAGCTATAGTAAAGGTTCACGGGGTCTTTTCGTCCCATCGCGGGTAATCGGCATCTTCACCGATACTTCAATTTCACCGAGCTCGCGGCCGAGACAGTGCCCAGATCGTTACACCATTCGTGCAGGTCGGAACTTACCCGACAAGGAATTTCGCTACCTTAGGACCGTTATAGTTACGGCCGCCGTTTACTGGGGCTTCAGTCAAGACCTTCGCAGGACGAATCCCACTAAGCCCCTCCCTTAACCTTCCAGCACCGGGCAGGTGTCAGACCCTATACGTCGCCTCACGGCTTTGCAGAGTCCTGTGTTTTTGCTAAACAGTCGCCTGGGCCTCTTCACTGCGGCCCCACCACAAGCACACGTAAACGCGCACCCGGTGGGGCGACCCTTCTCCCGAAGTTACGGGTCAATTTTGCCTAGTTCCTTAGCCGCGAATCACTCGAGCGCCTGAGGATACTCTCCTCGACTACCTGTGTCGGTTTACGGTACGGACCGCCTTCTAGCTACAACTTAGGGGCTTTTCTTGGGAGTCCGCTTGGGGCTACTATCACCGCCGCCCGTGGGCATTGGTGTACTATCGGGGCTCGGCTCTCGCAGCGTACTTAACTACCGCAATCAACACCTACCCCCCTTCAACCCGGACTTCCGTCACCGGGCGAGCCTTACGCACCTCCGTCCCCCCTTCGCATACTAGCGCGGGTACGGGAATATTAACCCGTTTGCCATCGGCTCTCCCCTCTCGGGTACGCCTTAGGTTCCGACTAACCCGGTTCTGATTAGCATCGTCCCCGGAAACCTTAGTCTTACGGCGCGGGGGTTTCTCGCCCCCGTTATCGTTACTCATGCCTACATTTTCTTTTCCGGCCGCTCCAGCCGACCTCGCCGGTCGACCTTCTCCGCTGGCCGGAATGCTCCCCTACCACCTACTACCCACCAACGGTGGGTCACGTAGATCCATAGCTTCGGTACCGAGCTTATGCCCGAGTATTTTCCGCGCGGGAACGCTCGACTAGTGAGCTGTTACGCACTCTTTAAATGGATGGCTGCTTCCAAGCCAACATCCTAGCTGTCAAAGCGCTCCCACATCGTTCGAATCAACTCAGCTCGAATTTAGGGACCTTAGCTGATGGTCTGGGTTGTTCCCCTCTCGGCCGCGGACCTTAGCACCCGCGGCCTCACTGCCGGACCAATCTATCGAGGCATTCGGAGTTCATCTGGGGTTGGTAGGCCGCGAAGCCCCCTAGCCCAATTGGTAGCTCTACCTCCTCGACAGTCTGTACTGTCCGACGCTGCACCTAAATGCATTTCGGGGAGTACGAGCTATCTCCAAGTTTGATTAGCCTTTCACCCCTACCCACAGGTCATCCGAAGACTTTTCAACGTCTACCGGTTCGGACCTCCACAGCGGGACTACCGCTCCTTCATCCTGCCCATGGGTAGATCACTTGGTTTCGCGTCTACCCGGACTAGCTCATCGCCCTATTCAGACTCGCTTTCGCTGCGCATACCCACCAAAACGGTGGTCGTACTCGCTAGCCCGGGGTAACTCGTAGGCTCATTATGCAAAAGGCACGCCGTCACATCAACCACGATTACTCGCGTGATGCTCCGACCGCTTGTAGGCGCACGGTTTCAGGGTCTTTTCACTCCCCTCGTCGGGGTCCTTTTCACCTTTCCCTCACGGTACTCGTTCACTATCGGTCTGTCGGGAGTATTTAGCCTTACGGGATGGTGCCCGTGGATTCGAACGGGGTTTCTCCGGCCCCGCCCTACTCAGGTGCTCAATACCGCCTTGATCCTAACCCGTACGGGGGTCTCACCCTCTACGCCGTAGTTTCCCAACTACTTCCGGTTCAAATCAACTTGGATACCTTGAGTCCTACAACCCCGAAGCACTTACGCACTCCGGTTTGGGCTCGTCCGCGTTCGCTCGCCACTACTTGCGGAATCATTAATTTATTCTCTCCTCCTCCAGGTACTTAGATGTTTCAGTTCCCTGGGTTTGCCCCCGCAAGCACACGCCTGCGGGCCCTTGCACTCACGCACAAGTGGGTTGCCCCATTCGGATACCTGGGGATCAAAGGTCGCTCGCACCTCCCCCCAGCTTTTCGCAGCTAGCCACGTCCTTCCTCGCCTCCGACAGCCTAGGCATCCCCCGTGCGCCCTTCTTCCGCTTCCTAGCTCTTGCCCGACGCACCCACCTCGCGGCGGTGTGAAGGGTTCACTATTCACGTTTACAGTCACTCGTCTGGCCTCACGGCCAGTAAGCTTACATTATCGATTAGCATCCAACGCGACCTCACGGTCGAGTTTTCTGCTCTCTTCTTCCTCCATCCTTGTCAAAGAACTTGTTCTAGACTTGCGTCCGAGAATGAATCCTCGGTCGCGCCTTGTAGTCCCGAGCAGATTTGAACTGCTGACCTCTACATTATCAGTGTAGCGCTCTAACCAACTGAGCTACGGGACTGTGGTGTCAACGTGCACGTGTGGGTGCCATACTGAAAATGAAGTGCTCTGTTTTGC
>CAWIMC010000004.1:0-37500 GCA_963837005.1 Lewinellaceae bacterium | reverse complement strand
GTCGTGAAAGTCGCTCGAGATGTCGCGCAAGAAGTTCACCTTCTGAAAGGCCGCCCCCAGTCTACGCGCTGGGTCTTCGAGGACTGCGTACTCTGTCGGGTCAGCGTGGGTGAAGACTTTGAGACACATCAGGCCCACCACCTCGGCGCTACCATATATATACGTGTCGTACAGTGCGCGCTCGTAGGTGCGGTGCTCGATGTCGAGCTCCATGCTGTACAGGAAGGCGTCAATTAGGTTGTGACCAATGTCATACTTGCGCACTGTCTCCTGAAAAGCCTGTAGCACCGGGTTCAGGCTGAGCTTCCGCTCGATGGCCTGGTAGGTCTGCTCTTTGAATTCCGCCAGCAGTTCCGCCTTGTCGTGGTCGTGGAAAGTGTCCACGATCTCGTCGGCGAAGCGCACGAAGCCGTAGATCGCGTAAATAGGGTCTCTGAGCGCCGCGTCGAAGAGGCGGATCCCCATCGAGAAGCTCGTGCTGTAGCGCCGCGTGATGTGTTGCGCGCACTCCAGACAGACGTCACTATACAGCTGCTGCGGGTTCATCTACGGTCGGTTTTGACGAAAGTCGAATGTCAACAGTCCCGAAGGACTTCAGGATTTCACCCGCCACTACCCTACCGCTGATGATAGACGGTGGGACACCGGGACCGGGCGTGGTCAGTTGGCCGGCGTAATAAAGGCCCTCTACCTTGGTAGATTTCATCTTAGGCTTGAGGAAGGCCGTCTGGTCGAGCGTATTGGCCAGTCCGTACGCATTCCCCTTGAAGGCACTGTAATCTGCGACGAAATCGCTTTCGGCAAAAGTGCGCTTGTAAATAATCTTGTCGCGGACCGTCACGCCGGAGATGCGCTCCATGCGATCCATGACGAGGTCGAAGTAACGTTCCCGCAAAACCTCGTCGTCGCCTCCTAGTCCAGGCGCGGTGGGAATTAAGACGAACAGGTTCTCACAGCCGGCGGGCGCCATGCCGTGGTCCGTCACGCTCGGCGCACATACGTAGAAAAGCGGATCGGTCGGCCACTGCGGCTCGGTGTAAATCTCCTCGGCGTGCTGATCGAAAGGCCGATCGAAGTACAGCGTGTGGTGCTTGAGGCCCGGCAGCTTTTCGCTGAGACCTATATAGTAGAGCAAACTCGAGGGCGCCATCTGGCGGCGCTCCCAGTAGTCGGGCGAGTACTGCCGGTCCTCCGGGGCGAGCAGGTGCTGCTCGACGTGGTGGTAGTCCGCAGCACCTACGACGGCGTCGCAGGCCATGAAGCCCGTCGGCGTCTCGACCCCGGTCACCTTGCCCGCCCGCGGTCACGATCCGGCTCACCGTCTGGTTGTACAAAATCTTCGCGCCCTGATCTTTCGCCACGCGCACCATCGCCTGCACGAGGCTCTGCATCCCGCCCATCGGGTACCAGGTGCCGAGCACGAGGTCGGCGTAGTTCATTAGGGAGTAAAGCGCCGGCGTATTCGCCGGCGTCGCGCCGAGGAAGAGCACCGGAAATTTTAAGGATCTGCCGCAGTCGCCGGTCCTTGAACTGCCGCTCGACGTAGCGCTCCATGTCGGTGAGCATGTGGAGCTTGAGGGCTGCCGCCAAAACTCGTGCGTCGGCGAACTCGAGCAGGTTGTGGCTCGGCTTCTCGACGAACTCCGACATGCCGACTTCGTACTTGTACTCGGCTTCCGCCAAAAACTTACGCAGCCGCTTGGCGCTGCCGGGCTCCATCCGGTCGCACATGGCGTACAGTTGGTCGAGCTGAGCGGGTACGTCGACCTGGTTGCCGTCTCCAAACACGACGCGGTAACTCGGGTCGAGTCGCTTTAATTCGTACTGCTCCTCGACGCTGGTGTCGAAATCGTAGAAAAAGCGCTCGAAAACGTCGGGCATCCAGTACCACGATGGCCCCATGTCGAAGGTGAAGCCTTCCGCTTCGAAACTGCGGGCACGTCCACCGGCCTGGTCGTGTCGCTCGAAGAGGGTGACGCTGAGCGCCACCCCTGCGCAGGTAGCTGGCCGCCGAGAGCCCCGCGAAGCCTGCGCCGATGACGATTACGTGTTTGGGTGTGGGCATGTAGTTATCTTAATCCGGGGCCGGGGCGGGGGGTTGTCGTCCTGAGTACTAAAGGATTTGGGGTTTAAGTAGTTGAGGGGTGGATGAACGATAGATATCAAGGAAGTCTCGGATTCGAAGCATCGGCCTACTTTGTTTGCGCGCTCCAGGCGGGCGTTCGACGACTCCTCAGCGGGTCCCCTCGACCCCATTGTGTCGTTGCTCGCGCCCGCTACACGCCTAATAGGCCGCGGGCGCGCGAGCAGAGCTCGTCGAACGCGCCCCCAGACGGCTCCACTATCGCTTCAGCCCCCCATACCCCCCTTCCAAGTCCACCACCCGCACAAAGCCCAGCGAGTCCAAGATTTGCGCCGCCTGCCCGCTCCGCCCCCCGGCCTGGCAATACACGAACACCGGGCGGTCACGCTCCAACTGTCCTACGTTTTGCCGAAAGGCGGCCGAGCGAAAGTCCATCGGTACCGCCCCGTCGATCATCCCGCGCGCCTGCTCGGGTGCGGTGCGGCAATCGATGAGATAGGCGCCTTCGCTCTGGGCATATTGAGCTAGGAATGTCTCGCCGCCGAGGAGTTCTACTCTACTGCTAAGCAGCGTATCAGGCTGTGCCGCGCAAGCTTGCGCCACGACGCACAGCGCGCAGGCGAAGCCAAAATTGAGAGCTTTCGTCATTCGCACAAAGGTAGACGGGGCGGGCGGATAACAAGACAGCCCCCCGGTGCAAGACCGGGAGGCTGTCCATGGTGACTACGTTTCCGTAGCCTGAAATAGAATTCGGATTAGGCCTCCTTCTCTTCGTCGCTGCTAGCATCGTCATCGCTGTTCTCCTGGCCGAACTGCTGGCGCAGTTGCGAGAGCACGTCGAGGTCGCCGAGCGTAGCGCGCTCGACGGACTGCTGCGTGCGCTTGACGGAGCGGCGGACGTCTTCGACCTCCTCGCGCTCCACTTTGCGCTCTTCGTCGCGGGCGTCTCGCTTCATCGAGTCAACGACGCGCGAGTGCGAGACCATGATGCGCTTGTCGTCGCGGTTGAACTCGACAACCTTGACCGTGAGTACCTCGTCGACCTCGGCGATCGACCCGTCCTCCTTGCGCATGTGCTTGAGGGGCGCGAAGGCCTCCAGGCCGTAGGGCATTTGCAGGATGGCGACGCGGTCGTCCTTGCGGATGACGGTGGCCTCGTGGAAGGAACCCTCTGGGAAGACCTGCGCGAACGTATCCCACGGGTTTTCTTCGAGCTGCTTGACGCCGAGCGAAATCTTGCGGTTGTCACCGTCGATGTTGAGCACCTGTACGTCGAGCTCAGTGCCGACCTTGGTGAACTCCGACGGGTGGTTGAAGCGCTTGGTCCAACTGAGGTCCGAGATGTGCACCATGCCGCCGATGCCCTCCTCCAACTCGACGAAGACGCCGTAGGGAGTAAGATTCTTGACGGTAACGTGGTGACGCGAGCCCTCTGGGTACTCGGTGTAGACACGCTCCCATGGATCGTCTTGGAGTTGCTTGATCGACAGCGACATCTTGCGCTCTTCGAGATCGATACCGACCACTTTGGCGCGGACGGTTTGGTCGACAGTGAAGTAGTCGCGGGCGTTGACGGGCTGGTTCGACCACGTCACCTCCGAGATGTGGATGAGGCCTTCGACCCCGGGCTTGATCTCCAAGAAGGCACCGTAATCCTCGATGTTGACGATACGCCCTTCGACGTCCGAACCTTCGTTGATCTCGTCGGTGATCGTGTCCCACGGATGCGGGTGGAGTTGCTTCAGACCGAGGCTAATGCGCTTCTTGTTCTCGTCGAAGTCGAGCACGGCCACGTTGAGCTTATCGCCCACTTCGAGAATCTCGCTCGGGTGCTTGATGCGACCCCAGCTAATGTCCGTGATGTAGAGCAGGCCGTCGACGCCACCCAGGTCGAGGAAGGCCCCGAAGTCGGTGATGTTCTTGACGATCCCCTCCAGCACCTGGCCTTTCTCGAGGCTCGCGATGATGGCTTCGCGCTGCTCGGCGAGGTCGCTCTCGATGAGGGCCTTGTGCGAGACGACAGCGTTCTTGATGGACTCGTTGATCTTGACGACCTTGAACTCCATCGTCCGTCCAACATACGCGTCGAAGTCGGTGACGGTCTTGATGTCGATCTGTGAGCCGGGAAGGAAAGTCTCCAGTCCACCAGCGTCGACGATGAGACCGCCTTTGGTCTTCGAGGCAACGGTGCCGGTGATGATCGTACCGTTTTGGTACGAGTCGACGATACGGTCCCAGGCGCGAAGCAGCTTGGCCTTGCGGCGGCTGAGCACGAGTTGACCGCGATCGTCCTCCAGCTCCTCGACGTACACCTCGACGGTGTCTCCGATGGTGAGGTTGGGTTGATCGCGGAACTCCGAGCGGCCCACGAGTCCGTCGGACTTGTAGTTGATGTCGAGCACGAAGTCGCCAGCCTGCTCGGCCTTGATGACGCCTTTGATGATCTCGAACTCGGCCACGGCCGTCAGCGAACCGTCGACCTCCTTGATCATCGAGGTGCGCTCGGTGTCGGTGTAGCGGTTGGAGGCCTTGTTGCCGAGCTCCCAGTTGAAGTCGTCGTGGGCGTGCTCGGCGGTATCTTCCTCCTCGAAGAGGTTGATTTCTTCGGAGTCATCGTCCTCGTCGTCCTCCATGGTCGCGACATCGTCTTCGGCGATGATCGTGCGGCGGCGAATGGACTTGTCTTCTTGCTCTTCAGCAATCATGACGCCTCCGTTTTTCTTGTCTCTGTCTTCGCCCTGTGGCGATAAGGTATCTCCTGCCATAACAGTAGATGGTTTTGTAGGGTCTTGCAGCGGTGCGCACAGGTGTAGTGCGGCTTTCGCCAAAACCCGAGGTGAATTTCGGGCCGCAAAGGTAGACTGTTTTGCGAATAGAGGCAGGGGTATTTGATTGGGGTGCCATGGCCGCAAAGCAGACCAGCAAGCGCGAGAGGCTAAGTGCAGCGAACGTGCCGACCTTATCCTCCTCATACGCCTTGAATCCTCTCCGGGCGCTTTGTGTACTGTTGTTTGTTTTGGCGAAAGCCGGCCCCTGCCTTACGATCCTCGTATCCCGAAGTCAAATAGCAGATTCTAAGGCCTAGATTGCACCGAAACCAAACAAGCTTCCGTGCAAACCGATACGACTACTCCGCAGCCCTGGCTGGCCCACTATCCGAAAGGCGTTCCCGCGCAGGTTGACATCGCTACGCACGCGACCTTACTCGACCTCGTCGAGGCGGCCATGAAGCAGTACGCCGACCGCAAGGCCTTTACGCTGATGGGCAAGTCGCTCACCTACCGCGAGATCGACCAAATGTCGACGCAGTTCGGTGCATACTTACAAAGTCGCGGCCTGGAGCCCGGAGATCGGATGGCGATCATGTCGCCGAACCTGCTCCAGTACCCGATCGCGCTGTTTGGGGCGTTTAAGGCGGGCGTCATCGTCGTGAATACCAATCCCTTGTATACGCCGCGCGAGATGCAGCACCAGTTCAATGACTCGGGTGTCAAAGGCATCCTCATCTCGGAGACCTGTGCGCACAACCTCGAGAAGATTCTACCGGATACGTCCATCAAGGTGGTCATCACGACGAGCGTCGGGGAGCTACTCGGCTTCAAGGGGAAGCTCGTCAACTTCGCGGTGCGCAACGTCAAGAAGCTAGTGCCGAAGTACAACCTCCCGAATGCGGTCGTTTTTAAGGACGCCGTCGAGGGCGGGCGGAAGTTTACCCTGAAGCGCCACGAGGGCAAAGCGGAAGACACGATCGTGTTGCAGTACACCGGCGGCACGACGGGCGTCTCCAAGGGTGCCATGCTCACCAACGCCAACCTGCAGGCCAACGCCCTACAGGTAAAGGCCTGGATGGGTCCGACGCTCGGCGGCGAGCCCAACCTCACCGTACTCTGTCCCCTGCCCCTCTACCACATTTTCGCCTTCACGTGCAACTGCGTTACGATGATGCTCTACGGTGCGGAGCAGGTGCTGATCGTCAACCCGCGTGACCTGTCCACGGTAGTCGATGCTTTCAATAAGCAGCCTATAACGGCGATGACGGGCATCAACACGCTCTTCAACGCGCTGGCCAATTCGGAGGAGTTCGCCAAGGCCGACACCTCGCACATGAAACTCGCCTTCGCCGGCGGGATGGCGCTTCAGAACGTGGTGGCCGACAAATTTAAGCAGGTGACTGGGTGCACGGTTATCGAGGGCTACGGCATGACGGAGTCGAGCCCGGTCGCAACCACCAACCCACTCGACGGTACGCACCAACAGGGGACGATCGGCCTGCCGATCTCGAACACCCTGATGCGCGTGGTCGACGAGGCCGGAGCCCCAGTCGACACAGACGTGGTCGGCGAGTTGCAGATAAAAGGTCCACAGGTGATGGCGGGTTACTACAACCGCCCCGACGAAACAGCCAAAACCTTGAGCGACGGCTGGCTCTCGACCGGAGACATGGCGACGATGTCCGACAAAGGCTTCTTCAAGATTGTAGACCGCAAGAAGGACATGATCTTGGTTTCGGGCTTTAACGTCTACCCCAATGAGGTCGAAGACGTGATTGCCTCTCATCCAAAGGTGACGGAAGTGGCCGTGATCGGCATCGACGACGAGCACTCGGGGGAGGTCGTAAAGGCCTTCGTCGTACGGCGCGATAAGTCGCTAACCGAAGCGGAGCTAACGGCCTACTGTAAGGAGAATCTTACTGGCTACAAGCGTCCGAAGATATACGAGTGGCGCGAGGAGCTACCGAAGTCAAACGTCGGGAAGATCCTGCGAAAAGACTTGCGGTCATGAAAGTCTCGCTCTTCTTATTCCTGGTCGTAAGTAGTTTTTTAGCGTTTAGCTCTTGCGCCGAGCCGGACAGCGTACCACAGCGCGTATTGCTGAGCTCACCCGACGGAGTGCTAGAGCTGAGGTCCGGGATTAGCGTTGATGGGCAGCTCGTGTATTGTCTCGGGACGCGCGGTGATTCGACCCGCTACCTCGGGTATGCTCGTCTCGGCATCCGAGTTACCGGAGCCGACTTTACGGATACCCTGCACATCGTTGATACGGCAAGCGCAGTTGGGCGAACTGCCTACACGCTAAGCGTTGGGAAGCAGATATCGGTGGACAAACCTTTCCGCTCGCTCACCCTCTCCTTGCTCAACTCGGCCGACCAGCCCCTCGACGTAGAGTTCAAGCTGTACGACGACGGGTTGGCCTTTCGGTACCGACTCGACCAACTCCCCGGCGACAGCCTAGTGGTTACAGAGGAGCGCACGGAGTTTATGTTGTCCGAAGGCGCACGAGTTTGGCGACAGCCTTATGACACCGTGACCCAGTTTTCACCAGGGTACGAACAGTATTGGGTAAGCGTGCAGGCCTCGTCACCAGCACCTTCTGATCGGGGATACGTAGTACCGCTGTATGCGTACCGCGACAGCGCTCACGTCCTGATCCACGAAAGCGGGATCGGGAAGGACTATTATGCCTCCCACCTCAAAAACGACGGCAACCTATATCGTCTCGCTAAGCCTCTCCCCGAAGAGGCCATGGGATTGTACGACACCCTGGCTACGATGCGCAGTACGCGCTCGACCCCCTGGCGTGTTGTCATGGCCGGGCCGACGCCGCAGTCAATCGTCGGCAATACGCTCGTCACGGATGTATCACCCGAGGCCACCTTCGAGCCCTGGGCCGAGATGGCCCCCGGCCGGGCCGCCTGGAGTTGGTGGAGCGACTGGGACAGCCCGCAGGACTATGCCAAGCAAGTCCGGTTTGTCGACTTTGCCGCAGAGCAGGGCTGGGAGTACCTGCTCGTGGATGCCAACTGGGAGCGGATGCGCGGCGGGGACGTCGGGCAGCTGGCGGCTTACGCCAAAACAAAGGGCGTCGGCGTGTGGCTGTGGTACAACTCCGGTGGCCCGCACAACACAGTGACGGAAGGCCCACGCGACTCGATGCACGCCGCCGGACCTCGTCAACGTGAGTTTGCGCGTATCGCTGCGCTGGGCATCGTCGGCGTAAAGGTGGACTTTTTTCAAAGCGACAAGCAAGGCGTCGTGCGGCAGTACGCAGAGATACTCGAGGATGCCGCCGCCGCCAAGATCATGGTCAACTTCCACGGATGCACCGCTCCCCGCGGCTGGACGCGGACCTACCCCAACCTAATGACCATGGAGGCCGTCGTCGGCGCGGAGAGTTACGAGTTCAAACAGGGCTTCCCGGAGCGGACGCCCGTACAACATACTGTGCTGCCGCTCACGCGAAACGCCGTGGGGCCGATGGACTACACGCCGGTTACGTTTACCAATCGGAAGTACCCGCACGTCACGACCGACGCGCACGAGTTGGCCCTGTCGGTACTCTTCGAGAGTGGCGTGATTCATTATGCGGACGACGTCGATAAGTATCGGGCGCTGCCTGAAGAAGTCCAACGGTATTTGACGACGGTGCCGACGGTATGGGATAAATCCTACTACTCCGGCGGGGAGCCCGGCGAGTGGCTGGCTATATCGCGCAAGCGCGAAGGCCGCTGGTACGTCGCCATCGTTAACGGCACCAACGAAGCACGGGTGGTCGAGCTAGGCTATCCTTTTGGAGAATTGGAGGTAGTCCCGTGGACAATCTTCAAGGATGGCGATGGACTCGAAGTCGAGACGTTGAGTTCCGTGCTGCCGCGCACGATTACGCTCGAGCCTTATGGGGGCTATGTAGCGTTCGGTCCGGAATAGGGCTAGCGTTCGGCGACAATGCGGTGGTTTAATACGCTCGACTTACGACCGGCTGGCAAAGTACGTCTGCGCCCTCGCGTAGTCCTCCGGCACACCGATGTCGATAAAGTAGGCCGTAAGCGGTACTCCCTGGAGATGCAGGTCGTTGGTCTGTTGTTCGAAGAAATCTTGCTCCAGCGAAAAGCGTCCGCTGAGTCCGGCTTTCGCCAAAACGAGTGGGCTCATCAGGTAGACGCCTGCGTTGATAAAGCCGATAGACCCAGCGGTCTTCTCCTTGAAGCCCGTGATGCGATCATGCGAATCCATCTCGACGAGGCCATAGCGATCTGCTTTTTCGACATCGTGTAAGGCCAGACTCACATCGGCTTTGGCGGTGAGGTGGGTTTTGGCGAAAGCCCGCAAATCACACTCGAAATAGGTATCGCCGTTGACGACGAACACATCGCGCGTGGCCTCCGCGGGCGGCAGGGAATCGAAAGCCCGCAACACGGCGCCTCCTGTACCGAGCGGTACTTCCTCGTGGCTATAGGTTAAGGTCAACCCCTTATACGTCGCCCCCAACGCATCTTCGACCTGGCCTCCGAGGTGACCGACGGCCAGCACCACGCGCTCGATCTTGTATTCGGCGAGCCAGTCGAGCACGTAGGTCAAGAAGGGGCGGTCGCCGATAGGGGCCATCGGCTTGGGTACATCGCTAACTACGGACTGGAGGCGAGTGCCTAGGCCTCCGGCGAGGACAACAGCGGTGGTAGGGAAGAAATCGGCGGGCATAGCAGTCTTAGTTACGCGGGAACATGGTGGCTTCGACGATCTCGCAGATGCAGTGCCCTAGCAGCATGTGCACCTCTTGGATCCGGGGCGTGTCGGTGCTCGGAATATTGATCACGAGATCGACCCGGTCGGCGAGCCCCGGGGTCGATTGTCCGGTAAAACAGACCGTTCGCGCACCGAGTTCGCGGGCGACGTCGAAGGCGGTCAAGATGTTGGACGACTGGCCCGAGGTCGTGAGCCCGATCAGTAGGTCACCCGCCCGCAACTGGGCACGAGCCATGCGTGCGAAGACTTGGTCATAGCCATAATCGTTGCCCACGGCCGTGAGGTAGCTCGTGTTGACGTGTAAGGCTTCCGAGCGCAAGGGTGGGCGATCGTAATAAAAGCGGCCCGTGAGTTCGGCACTCAAGTGCTGCGCATCCGCCGCCGAGCCGCCGTTACCGCACCACAACACTGTACCGTCGCGCCGAAGGGCCTCGACGCACCAGTCGGCTACCTGGGCTACGGCTGCCACGATGGCTTTATCGGAGAGGACCACCTGCTTGAGGTCCACCGAGCTGGCGATCCGCTGGAGGATTAGTTGAGAGGTATTCACGGCGGCAAGGTAGCGGGCCGGAGCGGGCGGCGGCGATGTGCATTCGCAAAGCCACGGATTATAAATATTATTCTAAATCATGTGTAAAGCTCAGTCCTGGCATCATTTCCGCTACACTTTGGGTGTTCGGAATCTCCTTCTATGTCGTTCACGCTCCGTAAACCCACCAGCTGGGATTGGTTGACGAGTGTCGGATTCGCGCTCGGGTACGGGACAGTCGTCGCGCTGGCGGTGGAGTCCTGGCTCGGGCTGACACAGAATTTCGACATCTACCGTCCCCTAGATCTTGACGGGGCTGTGCTCTGGAGCGTTCTGGGTTTCGGGGCTTTACAGTATTACCTCCTGTATAAGCTGTTCGTACACAGTTCAAATCTCGTAACGCCCCAAGCACGAGACTGGATCGAGTGGGTGTCGGCCTTTGGCTTCGTTGCCTTTTCGGTCGCGCTGTACGCGACGCTACCCGCCTGCCTACCGGCGTGGACCGGAATCGGGGTTACGGCGGCGGGCGTATCCGCAGCGCTAATCGTGAAGCGCCTTCGCCTGACGCCGATTGCTGGTGCGATTGCACAGCTGGTGTGTGGCGCCGCGGTCGTGGCCTCGCTGATGCTCTGGGCGCACGAGCAAACGAACGCTGGTCTGCACACACGCTACGCACGGCTGCTCGCAGAGCGGACCGACGCCTATGCGGAACGCGAGTTAGGAGGCTTTGTCCGAGATTACAATATCCTCGCCGCGAGGCAGACCCCGGGGGCCTACTGGGAGCAGCGCTACCTACGCAGCGACTACCTCGCGTCCAACTACTTCTTCGAGTCGGTGCTCAACTCGCGCACCGACACCATCGACTTCGACCACAACCGGGCCGCTTTCTCGACGAGCTTCGCGATCGAGGGAGAGCAAGTCCCTACCTACCGCGTCCGTACGCCGTACGGACACACGCTCATCCTGCGTCTCAACAAGACCTTCCGGCACAGTATTTACTCCGGCAACGTTCCGTACAAGCGCCTCACTAAGCTGGACCGGTATCAGTACGCGGTCGTCGATCGTGGAGAACTGGTCCTCGCGAATGCCGGCACTTTTGATCTGGCTGTACTTAAGGTACCGTTGCCCGCGATCGGTCAAACCGTCAAAATCTCCGCAGAGCGATTCGACGGCCAAATCTACCGACACGACGAAGATACCTACGTGCTCATCGGGGAGCCGCTCTCGGAGCACATCGTCTGGACGAGCAACCTCTCCCTGGTCCTAGCCCTGTTCATTGCTATCTCGATTTTGGCTGCTGCGTGGCGGATGCTATACAGGTGGAGACGCCTCGACGGCAATTGGCGTACGCTGTCGCTTCAGTACAAGATGCAGGGCATCCTCCTGGGGACAACGTTGTCTCTTTTTGTCGTGGTGAGTGGGGCGACCTTTGTGTTTCTCCACCAGAACAACCAGCAGGTCTCGTTCGAGCGACAGCTAAACCTTGCTCGCTCGGTGAGGAGCGACCTCGTGGATATGCTCGAGACCACGGGCGCTAGTCTCTCGAGTCTTGCGCCTCCGCAACTTCGCCGACTCTTCGAGCGCAACCTCGTCGACGTGGATGTCTACGATGGGGATGGGCAACTTATAAGCAGCGCGATCGCGACCGCCGAGAACAGTCCCGCAGATCATGCCATTGACGCACGACTCCTGGTCGCCTACCGGGCGGATCCCTGGGCCGTGCACGTGGTTCACGACGCGCTTGGCGACCGCGCTTACTTGCGGACATTCTTCGGCCTAACGTCGCACGGATCGCTCACGGGGGTGGTCGCGCTCAACACCCCAATCGCCAACTCCGGCACCGCCCAGGACATCCCCATTATCATGGGCAAACTGCTCGGGGTGTACCTCGTGTTGTTGCTTGCGAGTTGGGCTATCGGCCTCGTCCTGATTCGCATGCTGTTCGAGCCCGTGCTAGCACTCGCCGACCGCCTGCAGGACTACGAACTCGGCAGTGCGACGGAGCCCCTCTCCTACGACGGCGACGACGCGATCGGGAGGCTCACGAAGGCCTACAACGAAATGGTCGTCAAGGTGGAGCAGAGCACGCGATCCCTCGTCGAAAAGGAGCGCGAAGGCGCCTGGCAGACGATGGCCCAGCAGATCGCCCACGAGATCAATAATACGCTTACCCCACTGCGCCTCAATACCGAGTACATCATTATGACCCTCGACCGCATGGACCACCCCGACCTCCGGGGAGCCAAGCGGATGAGCGCGAGCCTGATCGAGCGCATCGATCACCTTAGCACCGTCGCCTCCCAGTTTAAGTCCTTCGCGCAACTCGACACCCCTCACCTCAGCGACACGGCCATTGCCCCCCTGTTGCGGGAGTACGTGCAGTCTCGCCAGGGACAACTCACTACGCGGCTCGTCTTCGTGGACCTCCCCGGGGTCAATGCACTCGAATCGGCCGTAGATCCGCACCACCTCATCCAAGTCGTCAATAACCTCGTGACCAACGCCGATCGCGCGATGGGGGAAGAGAAAGTCGGCCAGGTGTCGCTTTCGCTAAAGCGAGCCGGTGAGAAGCTGCTCATCGAAGTGAAAGACAACGGCCCCGGTATCCCGGAAGAGTTACAGGCGAAGCTGTTTGACCCGAGGTTTACTACGATGTCCTCCCAGACGGGATTAGGACTTGCCGTCTCCAAGCGGATCGTTGAATTTTTTAGTGGCACCCTATCCTACGAAACGAGTCATCGCACGGGGACGACCTTTTATATAGAACTTCCTGTGGTAAGGCCTCAAGCCGAGCCCCACACAAGAGTAGAAACCGGTCTGGCATGCTCCGAAGCGTAAGAAGCGTATCGCGCTATCGGCCTCCTGCGCACCAGCTCACCATCCCCTCCCCCACGAAGATGAAGGGCCTCACCTCGCCCCCGAAGGCACACAAGGCCTTAGCAACCTCGTGCCGGGTAGACCTCGGGCAGTAGAACGTCATGAAGCCCCCACCGCCAGCCCCACTGATCTTACCGCCGGTAGCCCCCGCAGCCAGCGCGGACTCGTAGAGTTCGTCGATGACGGGATTGGTGATGCCTTCGGCCATCCGCTTCTTGTTCTGCCAGCCGAAGTCGAGAAGCTCGCCGATCTCACCGAGACGGCCCATCAACAGCGCCTCTTTCATGCGGATGGCCTGCTCCTTGAGCGCGTGAGCGGCGTCGACGCTGGCGTTGGCGGGGCCGGTTTTGGCGAAAGCCGCCGTCTGTCGATCGATAATCTTGGCCGACAGTCGACTGGTTCCGGTGTAGTAGAGCAGCAGGTTGTGCTCGAGTTCCTTTTGGTAGGAGCGTTTGACGCGCAGGGGGTTGACAATCACCTTCTCATCGGCGTAGAACTCCATGTAATTAAAGCCCCCGAAGGTGGCCGCGTATTGGTCTTGGCGCCCGCCGCTCATCCCGAGGTCGACGCGCTCGATTTCGTAGGCGAGCCTGGCCACGTCGTACTCCCCGAGGGGCAAGCGCAACCACTCGGCAAAGGCCCCGAGCACGGTGACCGTCACTGTGGAAGAAGTGCCCATGCCAGAACCCTTCGGCGCATCCACCTCAGTGATGAGTGTGAAGCCTTGGGGCGAAAGGCCGTAGTCGCGCACGAGTCGATTGTACACGCCCTTGAGTAGG
The DNA here is from genome assembly GCA_963837005.1 of Lewinellaceae bacterium. GTDB lineage: Bacteria > Bacteroidota > Bacteroidia > Chitinophagales > Saprospiraceae > CALDTK01. The sequence continues at coordinate 23,712 of CAWIMC010000004.1, read as the reverse complement.
TCGAGCTTGCCGTCGATGGGCAGTTGCTCGGTCACATCGAGTTCGACGCACTCCCCGAGGTCGCGGCTGTCGAGCCTAATGCGGCCGTCGGCCCGGGGCTCAATGCTTGCCGTGGCGAAGAGGCTGACCGTGGCGTTGAGGATGGCCCCGCCGTGAAGGTCGGCGTAGGGGCTAACGTCGGTGCCGCCGCCAGCGAGGCCGATGCGGAGGGGGGATTTGGCGCGGTAGATCAAGGTTCAGTATTCAGTTCTCAGTTCTCAGTTTCTAGTGGTCGTCCGAAGGAGCGCGCCTTCATGAACGAGCCGCACCGATGCGCGAGCAGGACTGCTACGAGCCCAGTAGGGTTTCCCGGGCTTTAGCCCGGCCCGAACGAAAAGCAGGAACGGAAAGCACGCTCGCAAAGCAACACCATTCACAACGCTACTAACTCTTCCAACACCGTTACCAGCGCCGGCCACGCGTACTGCTTCGCTAACGCCTTCACGTTAGTCCGCATCTCGGCTTCCACTCCACTTTCGTAAAAACGTACGACGGCATGCGCGATCGCCCGCGGCTCGACCTCCACCACGTACCCGGCCTCCCCGTCCGGGACGATCTCGGGAAGACCACCGACGCGCGTCACCACCATCGGGACGCCGAAGTGATACGCCATCTGCGAGATGCCACTCTGCGTAGCAGTCTTATAAGGCTGCACGACCAGGTCGGCAGCACTAAAGTAATAGCGAACCTCCTCGTTGGCGATGAAGTCGGTGCGCAGGATGAGTGAGTCGGCAATGGCGAGACGATCGATTTGATCGGTATAGACCTCACGGTTGCCGTAAAACTCTCCGGCGACGATGAGCTTGGTGGTGTGCATCAGATCTGGAGCTTGGTTTCGCAACAACGCCACGGCCTCGAAGAGCAAATCGAGACCTTTGTAGTCGCGGATGAAGCCGAAGAAAAGTAAGTACCGCTGGTCCTTCGGGAGTCCTAAATGATCGAGCGCGGCTTCTCTCGCCACCGGCTCCCCGAAGTTGTCGTAGATCGGGTGCGGGTGGTAGACGACGCGTTGGTCTGCTTTCGCAAAACTCACCATGTCGGCTTCGACACTGCGGCTCATGACAATAAAGTCGTCCACCGCGCCGGTGTAATAGCGCGCGAAGGGCCGGTCGCCGAAGCGCTTTTCGTGAGGAATGATATTGTCGACAATCGAGATGACGTGCGCTCCCCCACCCCGCGCGATGCGCAGCGCGCTGCCGAGCGCCGGCCCCATGAAGGGCAACCAAAACTTACAGAGGACGAGGTCGGGACCGAGAGATTTGATGTAGCGGCCCGTCGACAAGTAACTCAGCGGATTGATGCTGTTGAGGTGTCGCGTCACCCTGTATAATTCGGGAGCGGGCCGGTCGTCGGTCTGGGATTCGCCCGGGAATAGGAATCCCGGATACTGAAGAGTAAACGTAACGACCTCGACCTCGTGCCCGGCCTCGACGAGGACCTCGGCAAGGCGTTCATTAAAGGCCGCCAGTCCGCCGCGGTAAGGGTGGGCTGTGCCGAGGATGACGATGCGCATAGAGCCGCGAAGAAACGAGAAACGGGGCCTCCCTCATAAAGGAAGGCCCCGTCACTAAAGTGTAGACTGATCAGTGCGTGGCAAAGACTACCGTCCGCGGGCCAGTAGGTCGCGGATCTCTGTAAGGAGCGTCTCCTCTTTCGTGGGTGCGGGTGGCACCTCGTCGGGAGTTGCTTCCTTTTTGCGGAGGAAGTTGTTGTAGGCTTTGATGACGAGGAAGAGCACAAAGGAGATAATTAGAAAGTCGATCACCATCTGCACGAAAAATCCCCACTTAATGAGCACGGGCGCTAGGTAACCATCGGTGCCCTCGACGCCGACAGCATCTTTGAGGACGATGGCTAGGTCGCTAAAGTCAACTCCACCGAGTGCAAGACCGATGGGCGGCATGAGGATGCCATCGGTAAAGGCCTTGACGACAGCCCCGAAAGCCGCCGCGAGGATGACGCCAACGGCGAGTTCGAGGACATTTCCCTTCGAGATAAACTCCTTAAATTCTTTGAACATCTCAACACTGTTTTGCGGAAGCAGACCTGCCTCCGACGGCGAGTTTACAGAATGACACCATCATTGGGGATATGTATATAATAATCTGCGCCCCCGGTCGAGGACCTGGGACGCAGACGTCCGAGTGAATCACTACGTGCTGGCTGCTAACCAGCGGTATATGAGCAACCTACACCGTCGCCCGGCCGCAACCCCCCGAATTTTATTGAGCGCCGAGCCCGCCCTGCCCGCTGTCGGCCTGCGGACTCGGCGTGTGGACTGCTTACGACAAGACAACTCTTTGCTAGGCGCGCCCCACTTACCATGCGCTGCGAATGGTGGACACATTCGGCAAGCTCAGTGCAGGCCTACCGGCTCACCTAGGACGAGCTTCTGTGTCGCAGTAGGGTAGTCAGCCGGTAGTTCCCCCATGAGCTACGAAGGATAGGGAGCTACGAAGGATAGGGAGCTACGAAGGATAGGGAGCTACGAAGGATAGGGAGCTACGAAGGATAGGGAGCTACGAAGGATAGGGAGCTACGAAGGATAGGGAGCTACGAAGGATAGGGAGCTACGAAGGATAGGGAGCTACGAAGGATAGGGAGCTACGAAGGATAGGGAGCTACGAAGGATAGGGGCGTGAGTGGAGGCGTGAGTAGGAGGGGCCCGCGAAGCAGTGAGGACAACCTGCTCTAAGCAGGGCCCGCTTGCGGGAGTTGCCTTGTCCTGAGTTGTCTGGCGAGGACAGCCGTAGCGGACCCGAGCAGGGCTGGACGATATGAGCGGCAATTACTCTGTGAAAATCCAATATCGCACCCAACCCTCACCTCCAACAGCACCCACCACACGCAAAAAAAGCGCGGTAGTCTCCCACCGCGCCTTCCGATCACTGAAACTGAATTGTCGTTCTACACTTCTGTGAAGCCATTCTTCGCGATGCTCTTCACCGGGGCGTTGAGCTTGATGGTTTGGACGTGCTCGAGGTCGACGATCGAGAGGACCTGGATGTCTATGCGATTCGGCGCCAGGATATAGAGGTAGCGATCGCTCGACACCATGACGGGACTGAGCTTGCTCAGGTCGTCCATGTCCTTGATCGGGGTACTCGGCTGCCCGGTCTTCGGATCTACGACGTTGACCATGTCGACGGTGCGCTCGGCGAGGAGGTTACTGGTCTTCGCGTCGTACACGCGGACCTTAGTGTCCTTGGTGTGGAGGATGTAGTAGGCGCCGTTGAAGCTCGGCATGTCGCCGGCGATGTCGTCCCCGGTGTAGAGGGGCCGCATGGTCTTGGCCACCGGATCGATGAGGAAGCTGCCGACTTTACCGGCGCGACCGTAGAACACGGGGGTGTTATCGTGTCCTTTGAGCGTCCCGAGCCAGAAGCCGCTCTCGCCCTTGAGGGTGGGTGCATTCGGGATCAGGCTGATGTTGCTCTTGTCGTCGACGAGGATCACGCCGTCGGTCGACCCGAAGACACCGTAGCGGCCGTTGGTCGCATCGCCGTGGATGCCGGTAACCTCTACCCCGCCATTGTCGTCGATGAGCTTACCGTCACGGTCGAGGAACTTCACCATCTGCGGCAGGCCGCCGGGGGTAGTGGTGTTCTTAAACGTCGTTACGAACTGCCCATTGGCGAGGCGGAAGCCCGCCCCGTGGTGCGCCACCGTAGGGTAGGTGAAGATGCGGGGCCGGTAGTTCGGTATCTCAAGTTGCGCCTCGTTGAAGTAGGTGATGGAGCCGTCGCCGTCGTTGAAGACGACGACCTCGCCGCCAGTGGCCGTGTAGTGCGTCGGCAGGGGCGCCTCGACGGTGGTGGCAAGCCAGCCGATTTTCTGCTGGTGGCCGTGGTCCTCGTGATTGATGACCCCGGAGTCGAAGAAGCGCACGCGGTTGTTGGCGCGCTCGATGACGGTGAGGTAGCGCCCGGAGTTGCTGGTGTAGTAGGCGGCGCCCTCGGCCATCGCGACGTTGACGCTGTCGAGGACCTTGCCGGTGTTGGTCTGCATCAGCTTGATGCCGTCGTCGTCGAGGAGCGTCAGGCGGACCCACTCGCTCTCCATGGTGGCGAAGCCCTCGGCGGTGACGAGTTCATCGTCGTCGTCGGGGCTACACGCGGAGGCGAGTAGCGTAAGTAGCAGCACGGGCCACCACAGTGTAGATAGCTTAAACATTGGAAGTGGTTTAGTTGAAGGTTTTGAGGGTAATGTTGCCGTTTTTGTCTTCCGCCCAGACCCGCAGCTGGTCGCCGCTGGCCATCTGTTTGATGGCGGTTTGGTCTTTGAGTAGCGCCGACAGATCGATGTCTGCGGGATCGGGCAGCGGGGCACCGCTGTTGGCCCTGAACTGGTGTGGCCAGTTGGACTTGCCCCAGAGCCACTCCGTCACGAGTTCGCCTTCCTGCGTTGGGTTTGCGGGATCGGGCCGCGAGATGTAGACCCACAGAAAGACGATGTCCGAAGAACTCTCGTCGTCGGCGTTGCGCTTCACCCGACCATTCAGCGAACCGGTCGCGCGGTCTACGTTCGTCACCGCGACGGCGGGCGTGTAGCTGCGCTGCAGGTAGAGCGTACTGTGGTAGGTGGAGTTGTCGTCGTAGGAGGTCTCGTTGCCGCTCGCGTCGACGGCCTTGATCGAGAAGCGGTACGGCCCGGCGAGCAGGCGCGCGCCAGCCGGAATATTGGGGTTGCGCTCGTCCAAGAAAATCGACAATTCGTCGTCGGCGCGGGTCGCGAAGCGCGTCGCGTCCGGGAAGTCTTTCGCGAGTAGGGTCTAGCGATAGTTGAGCGACACGAACTCCCCCCGGTCGGGCCGCGGCCGTGGAGGTGCCCATCAAACCCATTGTGTGAATCAATGCCGATCTCGGAGATGCCCCGCTCGTCGGTGACCTCGAGGGCGAGCGGGATGTGTGACGCCTCGGGACCGACCTCGAGAAAGCGCGCGGGAGCGATACCCTGCGTGCTTCCCCTCGGACCGATCACCGGTGCCGTGAGGTCGATCGTTTCGTCGGCCTCAGACTCGAGACAGCCGCTGAGGGTGCCTGCGAGGAGCAAGAGCGTGGTGGCAGTGAGGCGCATGGCGTGAGGCTTTAGATGCAACGACGCTGCAAACATACACCAGGCCGATCATTATGCACCACTGTTGCATCGAACTTTTTTGCCGCCAGATCGGCACCTTGACCGCCAACGTGAGATTGCGGCCCTGCTCCGGGAGATTGATCAGCCGGTAGCGACTGATGTGGTTGAAGTAGGCCACGTCGAAGAGGTTGTTGACCCCGAGTCGCAGGTGCAGTTCGCGTTCGCCGACATTAAACTCAGTCCCGAAGCCGAGGTCCAACAAGAAGCTGCCCGGCGTGGTTCGTTCGTTGCGGTCTACTCGTTTTTGCGCAAGCACCACCTGTGTCTTGACCGACAGGTAGCTATGCGCCAAACGCGGAAGCGCCTTGCCGAGGCCGCGGTATTCTAGCTCGGTCGACACCGAGGTGGCCGGGGTAAGCGGCAGCGGCAGGCCAGAGTTCAGATTTAGGTTTTGCACTATCTCGCCTACCACCTGGGCCCGCAGGTCGGCCGGCAGCTCGACGGTGGCCATCAACTCGAGGCCGTTGAAGAGCGCGTCGTCCTGGCGGTACTGCCACAGACTCCCGCCGCTCGGCAGTTCCGAGAAGCGCCCACTCGGCGACAGGTAGATGAAGTTTTGGTAGTAACCATAAAAACCCGACAGCTCCAGCTTGACCCTCGACCCCGAGTAGAGGTAGGTGAGGTCTACCTGGGAGCCCCGCTCGATGTCCAGCGCCGGATCGCCGCGCTCGTGGCGGAAATTGCCGTGGTGCACGCCGTTGCTCGCCAGCTCGATCACCGTCGGGAAGCGGAAGCTGTTGCCGAGGTTGAGCTTGAGGTTGTGTTTTGGCGAAAGCAGAAAAGACAGTCCCGACGCGCCGCTGAAGTTGCTAAAGTCGCGCTCGAAGCCGGGCGTCCGCTCCTGGCGTTCGCCCGTCGGGAGCAGCGTATTCTGGTCGAAGAGCGGCTGCAGGTGTTGCTCTACTACCTGGGCGCCGTAGTCGTAGCGCAGGCCGGCGTTGACGATCCACTTGTCCGAGATATCCTAGACGTGATAAGTAAACAGCCCCGCCTGCGTCGAGCGGTAGTCGGGCAGCAAAAACTCGAAGCCCGAACGCTGATTCTCGGAGTACTGCAACTGGCTGCCGATCAGGATTTTGTAGCGCTCGCTGGCGACGTGCTGGTAGCGGACGTTGGCCGTGTAGGTGTGGAGGTCGAGCCCGAGGGCGAGCTCAGTATTGACTGCCGAGGCCGCAATCCCGTGTGCACCCGGGAAGGAAAGTTCCTGGCGGGTGTTCTACTGCACGCCGAGGTCGAGTTCGAGTTCGTCGTCCCCGAGCTTGACGCGGTTGTGGTTGACGAGCATCAGGTGGCGGTTGCGCTGCCGCGGGAAGTCAATGTCGCGGTGGGCGCCCTCGTGCCGCAGGCCGTAGCTGCGCGGCAGGCCGATGGCGCCGGTGAAGATCCCCGCCTCTTGATTGAAAGCCGAGAAGCGCAGCGTCGAGCTGAGTCGCTCGGTGTCGCGACCGGCGAGGACGCTGTAGTGCAGTTCGCGCCCGGCGGTGTTCTTGAGCCTATTCTCGTAGATCGGCAGCACGAAGCCCGCGTAGGTAAACTCGATCAGCCGGCACGGTGTAGTCGCCGTAGTCCTGGTGCGTCGCTCGGGCGCTGTACACCCAGGTCCGCGGCGACCTTTCGCAGTGAGCGAATTTGAAACCGCGCGATTGTTAGACTGAAAGCCGCTCGTCAGCAGATTTCGTGGTGGTCGCTTTCGCCAAAACGCCGGCCGGATGTTGATCACGCCCCCCAAACCATCCGAGCCGTACAGTAGCGTAGCCGGGCCCTTGATCACCTCCACGGTAGACACGTCGAAGGGGTCCACCTCGAGACCGTGATCCGCGCCCCACTGCTGCCCTTCCTGCTTGATGCCGCGATTGTTGACCAGCACCCGATTGAAGCTCATGCCCCGGATCACGGGCTTCGCGATGCCGACGCCGAGCTTCATGCTCGTGACCCCGGGCAGGACGTCGAGCGCCGCGGCGAAGGTGCCGGACTGGTTGCGCTCGAAGTACTCCTCGGTGAGGACGTGGACGGGTTGACTGCTGCGGAGCAGGGAGGACAAGGCGTCGGGCCTGTTCGATACCTGGACAGTCTGTAGTTGGTGGGCGCTCCCCCGCAAACGGATCCGAATCCTGGAATGGTCACCCACGCTATCGAGCGCGATGCGGAGCGGGTCGTGCGAAACGTGCGTGATCTCTAGGTGCGTAACCGCTCGTGGGCCCGGGCCCTCGATCCGAAAGCTGCCATCCGCCTCGGTGACGGCGTAAGCGTCGCCCGGGCTCGTCGCGACGACGGCGAGTTCGATCGGGGCGACCGAGCGTGTCGTGCACGAGCCCTTCGAATACCTGCTGCTGCACCTGCCCGGACAGCGCCCCGGCCGATGACAAGAGCACAACTACGATTAGATGTAAACGCAACACGGTTGCAAAGGTAGCTCAGCCAGATTTATGCCAAGCCATTTACGGGAAGGGCTTTCGCCAAAACCCGCCGCGGGGATGTAGCATGTATCGGAGAAGGGTTCAGATCGTCCAGCCCGGCTCGCGTCGCTTCGCCAGTTTGCCCGCCGAGGCCGCAGGCCGACCGCGGGCGGGCTGGGCGGCTTGCTCCCATGACGCTCTCGCGGTTGTCGATCACGTCGACGAGCCGGCCGGCCCGCATGATCCCGATCCGCGTGGCCACCTCCTTGGCGCGGAAGATGTCGTGCGTCGCCATCACCACCGCCACACCCTCGGCGCGGAGTTCGAGGAGGAGCTGGGAGAAGTCGTTGCTGGCCTTCGGGTCGAGCCCGCCCGTCGGGGCAATGAAGCCGAGGAAACAATTGACGGTCGTCGTCTTCCCGGCGCCGTATTGCCCGAGGAGGCAAAAGATCTTCCCCGGCTCGATCTCGAGGGTGAGCGCGTCGAGGGCGACGGTGTCGCCGTAGTGTTTGGAGAGGGATTAGGCGGAGATCATGAGGGAGAAGTTCGGTACGTAAGGGCCTCACGCCAACTTCCCAGCCGCCACAGATTAGTAGCGTGCAAAATGATCAACGCCGCCGAGCCTGCGTACATGAGCCCCTCGCCGGCCCCAACGCCGAGCTCTTCCAGGGCGAGTCCGCCCGCGAAGAGCGCCCACGCTGCCCACAGCGCCAGCCGCAAACGACCGTCGTGGACGTGGCGCCCCGACACATACACGGCCGCGAGGCTGAGTGCCAGGAAGACGTAGTTGAGCCCTTCCCACACGGCGGCCTCCCCGCGGTAAGTGTGGGCGGCTTTCGCCAAAACCGGTCCCGCCGTAAACAACAGCGGGGCGAGGGCGCAGTGGATGGCGCAGAGTCCACTCGCGGCAGCGCCGACGGCGTTCGACCAGCGTCCGGCCTGGCCGGGACCCGCAACTTGCAGGTCGAAGGGTGGCTGCTGCAAATCGACTGCCGTAGTTTCGGCTCGGGGCGGGCGGGATCTCAGCGGTGAGACGCTGCTGGTGGAGTGTAGCTCGGGGCATCGTGGAGGTTTACGAAATGGAGATACGAGGTGTCTGGCATGAGGCGCCTGGGCCATCGGCGACCGAGCTCCCGCTGGCGGGTACGGTCTACGCGACCTGCCCCAGCCGCGAGACGAACTTGTTTGGGTGTCGCGAACCGTAGCGCGTCGAAGCGCTAGCGATATCGTGACAGGTGGCGAAGTGGCTGGCGAAGATATGCACAGAAGCTACACCTGCAACGTACGTTGCAAATTTTACCCTCCTCCACGCCCATAGCTACAAGCCGAGGTGCCGCCCAGCCTCCGGGCGCGGGAGGGGTTCAGCCCAGGCGGTCCCCCGCCAGCTGAACCTCGCCCGCACCCAGAGGCCAGAACGAAGGATAAAGATTATGCAGCCTCCATTATCCATAGGTGAGCCCTCATGCCTCACCCCACTACACAAAAAGGCCCAGCCGCTTCCGCGACTAGGCCTCTCGAAAGACTATATGCCAAGCTTCGCCTACAGCGTCTTGTCCTGCACGCGCGCCCTGACGAGTGCTTTGAGCCGGTCGATGTTCTTCATCTCTTGATCCTTGAGTTGGGTCCAGAACTGCTTGGCGTCATCGGTGCCGCCCTTCTCGGCATTCGCGATGCACTGGTCGTAGCGCCACAGCGCGTCGAGGCGGTTGCTCAGGTCGTGGATCAGGTCGTGGACGTGGTTCGGGAGACCTTGCGTCTGGCCGATGTGTTGCTCGGACTGTTGGTTGGGGGTAGCCATAGGGGTAGGATCGGATAGGTAGTTTAACTCACCTTGGGTATCGCCACATCCGTCGGGATAGTTTGAGGAAGGAGTGGGTTCGGTGGGTCGAGCTCTCGCTGGACCGCCTGAGCCCAGAATAACGCGTTCGGCGCACGAGATCGTCGCGGCTGGCGGTAGATGAAAGCTTCGCGAACATATGCCGACCGCCAACACCTAACGCGACCTTGGCCTGAGCTGAGGTAGGAGGTGCTGGTAAGCTCGTCGTTATGGCGATACCCTTACCCGCCCCCAGATCACCCGCCCCACCCACACGACCAACCCGCCGTAAAAGACCGTAGTCACCAGTACCGTCGGGACGCCGATCCCGATCCAGAGCGTCAATACGGCTAGCGTCCCGCAAAACCCCAGCATCCCCAGGCCATAGCGCCGTAGCAACACCCCCGCATCTACAAACACACCCGCTTTCGCGGCCTTGGACTTCGTGCGCTCGACGTAGACCACGAAGCCGCTCACCGCCAGGAAGCCCGTCGTAAGTCCGAGACCTGCATAGAGCAGCTTGAGCCAAGGTCCGCCGTAGTCCCCGAAGTGCAGCGCCTCCTGGACGTAGAAAAGCTTGTCGCCAAAACCTGCCTCGCCGATCAAGTACCGCCCCCCGGGCGCGAGCGTACGCTTGTCGAACGTGAGGCGGTTGCTGGCGCGCTCGTACACCTGCCCGCGCACGTCCCCGAGCAACTCTACCGTGGCCGAACCGTCGTCGGAGGGACGCATCGAGCGGACGCGGAAGTTGGGGTTTTGCCGAAAGGCTTCCTCCAGCGCTAAGTCGTAGCGCAGCGCCACGAGCGTGTCGTCCGCCGGCGATAGCGTAAGCGCAGGTTTTGCCGCAAGGCTCCCCGGACGCTTCATGCCCGTAGCCTTCATGATGGCGGGCTGGAGACCGAGCCAGGCGCCCGTGCCCGCGATCACGAGGTTGAACACCAGCGCCAACACCCCGATCAGCTTGTGATAGTCCGCCTGCTTGACGCGCAAATTCTTCCGCCGAATGGTCCAGAAGCCACGCCGTTTCTGGAAAGGGAAATACAGAATGGCGCCGCTGATCAAGGTAAACAGCAGCGCCAGTCCCGCCAGGCCCACGATGAAGCGCCCCTGCCACCCTTCGTAAATGCGGACGTGCAGGTTGCGCAGGTAGTAGCTAAACGACTCGTAGTAGTTGCGCTCGCCGAGGATTTTGCCCGAGTACGGATCGACGAACACCTCCCAGAAGACCGGGAATAGCTCGTCCTCGGTTTTGGCGGCAAGCCTAATATTCCAACTCCCCGCCCCCCGCGGCGGCAGCGCGACCTCCGACAGGACTTTATCGGGGTGCTTCCGCAAAACCGCCCGCGTCACGCTGGCCATATCGACGAGTTGCGCTCGGGCCTCCACGCGGTATAAATCCGGTCGCAGCAGCACGTCCAGCTCCTCGCGGAACAGCGCCGCCGTCCCGGTCACGCTCAGAAACGCGATCACGAGCCCGCCGTAGAGCCCGACGTAGGCGTGGAGGGACCAGAGGCGACGGGTCAAGAGGTTGGTTGGTTGGTTAGTTGGTTAGTTGGTTGGTTGGTTGTTTGGTTGTTTGTTGTTTGGTTGTTTGGTTGCACCACATCAAATGACCAATCAACCAAATGACCAATCAATCAAAAAAGCGCAAGGCGAGCTTTCGCTAAAAAATCAAACTCAGCGTCGTCGTCACCGTCCGCGGGGCACCCGGGAAGGCCCGCAGGTAGTCGTAGCCGCCCACCCAGTGCGTGCGGTTGAGCAGGTTGGAGACATTGGCCTGGAGCTGGAAACGCTCCGCGGCGTAGTAGACGGCCCCGTCGAGGAGGGCGTAGCTCGGGAACAGCGGCGGGTTGGCCTGGTCGGCGACCAAAGATCCAAAGCGCTCGTCGACGTACTGCGCGCCGAACCCGAAGCCGAGACCCTTGAGCTGCCCGCCGGCCAAGCTGTACTTCGTCCACAGGTTGGCGGAGTGCCGCGGAGCGTTGGGCTTCTGCCGACCGAGCAACTCCGTGTCGCCGCCGTCGGTGATCTCGGCGTCGAGGTAGGCGTAGGACGCCACGAGACTCCAGTTGCTAGCGAGGCGACCGATGGCGTCGACCTCGAAACCGCGGCTTTGCTCAGCGCCGGTTTGGACGAGCAAGTCCGGGCGCTCCGCATCGTTGGCGGAGTAGAGGCTGCCGGTCTCGCGGAGTTGGTACACGGCGGCGGTGAGGCTCAGGCGACCTTCGAGCAAAGTGCTTTTGGCCCCGAACTCGACCAGGTCGGACGTGAGCGGGTCGAAGGGGCCGCCGGCGTTGGGGTCATTGAGGCTCGCGGCGGCCTGCGGTTGGTAGCCCTCGACGTAGGTGCCGTAGAGGTTGAGTTTTGGCGAAAGCGTCACCACCGCCCCGACGCGCGGTAGCCAAGTCTCCTGGGGGACCTCGGTCTCACTCTCGCGGCGGTAGTCGAGCAGGTCGGCGTAGTAGTCGCGCCGCAGGCCGAGCAGCAACTGGACTGGCCCGTACGTGATCTGATCCTGCACGTAGACGCCGTGCGAACGCAGCTTGTACTCCGGGTACAGATCCGTGGTGTAGATGTATTTCGAGAGGTCGCGGATGCGATTCGCCGTCGGGTCGGCAAGGTCGAAGTGCGGTACGTTCGGCACCGGGTTCCCATCCTTGTCGAGGGCGTAGCGCTCCTTGCGGGCGGCGTTGAAGGAGTTGATCGCGCCCGTCCGGTCGGCCGTGAGGTAGCCACGGGCCTGGAGCTGCGAGCCGCCCGGGAGGCCCTGCTGCTCGAAGTAGTCGTAGCCCAGCAGCACGCGGTGCTCGAGTGGCCCGGTGGTGACGTCGTAGTTGAGGTAGTTGTTGAAGTTGGCGTTGAAGAACTCCCGCCGCCGGATGAAGACCCGCATCTCGACGTCGGTCGCCGAGCGGGTGCCGTCGCCGAGGGCGGCGTACGTATTGGCCGTGCGGTGCTCCTGGAGGTCCTCGTCGTAGGAGGAGTACAGGAAGCTGGAGTTGAAGCTCAGGCCCGGCGCGAGCTGCTGGCGCAGGGACAGCGTGGCATTGATGGACTGCTCGTCGAGGTAGTCGTTGGCGGCGTTGAGGGACTTCGAGACCGGCACGCTGTACAGGTCGCCGTTGCCGAACACGGCCTGCCCGCGGTCGAGGCGCCCCTTGGCGTCGGTGTAGACGAGGTCCACGTTGAACTGCGTCGACGCCGAGGCGAGGTACGAGAAGCTCGGCGCGACGATGAGGTTTTTGTTGAACTGTAGATCCCGGAAGGAGCCCGAGTTCTCGTAGCCGAGGTTGAGGCGGTACAGCAGTTTCCCGTCGGCGCTCATCGGGCCGGTGAAGTCGGCCAGCGTGCGGAAGGTCTCGAAGGTGCCGACGGTGGTGGTGATGCTGCGGCGGACCTCGCGCAGGGGCTTCTTCGTGACGCGGTTGATGGTGCCGCCGGGGCTCGCGTTGCCGAACAGCGCCGAGGCTGGTCCCTTGATGATTTCGACGCGCTCGAGGTTGGGGATGAGTTGCTGGCGCCAGAAGCTCGTGTAGGCGCGCAGGCCGTTGACGAGATTGCCGGAGGTGTTGCCGCCGGCCACGCGGAAGCCGCGGATCGTGATGTCGTTGTAGAACGAGAATTGGTTGACGCCGCTCACGTTGCGCACCACGTCGTTGACCCGGAAGGCGGCCTGATCGAGCGCGAGTTCTTTAGTGACGTATCCGATGGACTGCGGGATGTCCCGGAGGGCCGTGGCGGTCTTCGTACCCGAGAAGGATTCGGTGTTGCGGTAGCCGGTCTCGCGGCGCCCGGTGATCTCGACGGTCTGGAATTGGGCTTCCCTCGGCTCGAGGCGGATGCGGAGGGGGTCGGTGCCGGAGGTTTTGGCGAAAGCCTCCACGGTCTGCGTAGCGTAGCCAATGGCGGAGATCTCGAGGGTCACGGCTTGCTCGGCACCGGCGTCGGGTAGCGTTACCGCAAAACGTCCATCGGCGTCGGTGGCGGTCCCGACGGTCGTACCCGCGACGGCGACGGTGGCGTAGGCGAGGGGTTCGGCGTTGCGGTAGTCGATGACCAAACCGCTGATCGTCAAGGGAGTAGACTGCGCCGCGACCTGGACCAGGACAGTGAGCAGGGCTATTAGGACGAGGGGGAGTCGAGGTGTCGTCATGGTCTATCTGGACTAGTTCCACGGCAAACGTACGTTCGCAGGGTGCACTCAGTAGCCTTTGTGTAGATTAATTCTAAGTAAAGTTTAGCTCGGGTTCCTCTTTTAGCTGTCGCCAGTGGGCAGTCGGTCGAGCTATGGCGGTCGTTCCTAGGGCTAAAGGTTTACGCCTGGCTCAGGTCGCTGCAATCCCTTTCGCCAGACTGCCCGTACCATTTATAAAAGTCTTCACCGACTCCATCAAAAGCAGATTAACCAAGGCTCCATCGTAACATTGCGATCAACAAATCAACCCCGCCCATGGGCCTCGTCGACACCTCCCGTTTCTCCCCGGCCCACACCCGCCTCGCCGCGCTCGCGCGGGCCCTCGGGCACCCGGCGCGCGTCGCCATCCTCCAGTACCTCCTCGACCGCCAGACCTGCGTCTGCGGCGAACTCGTCGACGAGATTGGGCTCGCGCAGCCGACCATCTCGCAGCACCTCAAAGAGCTCAAGCAACTCGGCCTCATCCAAGGCGAGGTCGAGGGTACGCGCGTGTGCTACTGCATCGACGCGGCGGCCTGGGCCGAGCTACGGACCCAGTTCGGTGACTTCCTCGGACAAGCAGTCGCGGGGTCCGCCGACTGCTGCTAGGTACGCTTTCGCTAAAACCTCCCGACGAGCCCACCAGAGCATCAGAACGGACCTGCCACGTCTTCAAGCCTCGAACACTCCACGATCAAACACCCGACGTCGATCAATTGCTAAGCGACTTCTGTAGACAGCTCGTGCGCGAGTTCGATTCGATTCCGCCAGAGCGACGCCATACCCTTGCCAGTCGGCGAATACGTCGCTCAACAGCTGAGCGGCGAACACGGGAAGCCCAGCTCATGGCGATCTGCACGCACCACTCCCGACGGAGTCACATCGCCCAACTTTGGCTCGGCATCGGTGCGGACTTCTACGGCTGCTCGCCTGCGCCTACTCCACCGACACGAGGCCCTGCGTTCCTCCGAGCCGTACTCGCATCTCGGCGTCGCGGTCTGAGTCCAAGTGCGGACCCTATGGTCGAAAACCCCATCTATCGAGTGAGCTGGCAAACCGATATGCCTGCTTACCTGGCGTTTTCCAAACGGATCGACCACCCCACCAATCCCACCCAGTCTTTCGCCGCGATCATGGTTTGCAGCCAGGCCGATGCGAGCTGTCCATTCGTGCCAGGAGCTGATCTACGGATCTCACTGCCCTACGACGACCCGAAAGTTAGTGATGGTACGCCGGCGAAACCGAGACCTACGACGCGCGACTCCGACAGATCGGACGCGAGACGCTCTTCGCCCTTTCCCTTGTAAAAATTGATTCCTGATGTCTCCCCAACCGAAACGACTCAGCTTTCTCGACAGCTACCTCACGCTCTGGATCTTCGCGGCGATGGCACTGGGGATCGGGATCGGCTACCTGTTCCCGAGTGTTCCCGCGCAGGTCGGCGGGATGAGCAGCGGCGCCACCAACATCCCCATAGCCATTGGGCTAATTCTAATGATGTACCCGCCACTGGCGAAGGTTAACTACCGACTCTTGCCGCGGGTGTTCCGCAACGTCAAGCTGCTTTCAGTTTCCTTGCTACTCAACTGGGTCATCGGACCCTTTCTGATGTTTGGGCTTGCGCTTGCCTTCCTGGGAGACCATCCCGAATATATGGTCGGCCTCATTCTCATCGGCCTGGCGCGCTGCCTCGCGATCCAACATCGGCTCGATCGGGTAACGCCGACAAGACCGCGACGCGTCACGCGGGGGCTATGTCCTGCTCACACTGTCCGACCCGATCGCGCCGCCTACACGCGAGAGCGTTGCAGTAGAGTTCGCTGCGCTTCGCCTACGACGCTCATCGCGCTGCACGATCGCCGTCATGTTTTCGCTCAAAGCCAATCTGATCGTTGAACTCCCCGGAGATGTGCTCATCATCGCGGTACCGCTGCTCATCTATTTCACGCTCATGTTCCTGATCGGCTTTTTCGTGTGCAAAGCCGTCGGAGCGAGCTACGATAAGAATGCCGCCGTAGCGTTCACGGCGGCGGGCAACAATTTCGAACTCGCGATCGCCGTGGCCATCGCGGTCTTCGGGTTGGACTCCGGACAGGCCTTCGCCGGGGTGGTAGGTCCGCTGGTGGAGGTCCCGGCGCTTATTCTGCTGGTTCGGGTAGCATTTTGGCTGCGGAAGAGGTATTATGCTAGTCTGCAGGTTGGGGTATAGCGCTTATAGCGGGAACTTAAATACTGATTGGGCCGGAGGCGGGGCTTTATTGGCGATCGGGGTGTGGCAATGACGAACGCCTCCCAGCCCTCATTCGCCGCGTATGGAACCGGCGAGTATACCTAAGCTAAAATTGTTCGCGCCCAGCTCTATCGTGGGTACGATTACGGTTGATCTAATCTTAGTGGTACGGCTGTAAAGCTAGTTTAAGGTCATCCGGAATCGGCATAACCTGCAACGCTGGCACGTCCGCACCCCCGGTATTCCCAGTTGGCACCTTCCCCACGAAAGATTTGATACCACCAAATGCAAGACGCAAGAGTTGTCCCCTGATCTCGCGCCAGCTCTTTATCGCGAAGCCGAACCGCAGCATCTTCCAGTGTACCTCGGAGTGCTCAACGGCCCAGGGCTGAGCCAAGATGTGCGCCCGCTCGAGGTGCCGCCAGGCTACCTGCCAAGTGCCAGCTTCGAAGTGCATACGGTATAGCGACAGTTCGTGCTCGTAACTGGGCCGGAGGCCACTCGGCATTTTCCAATAAAACTTCATAGTCGCAAAATTACTGCTTTTGAGAGCGCTTTCGACCAGCCGAAATTACTCCTTTCCCTTATACCCCAACAATCGCAACGCATTCGCCACCACCACCAAGGTCGAACCCTCGTGCGCGATCACCGCCGGACCGATATCCGCAATGCCGAGGAGCGTAAGCGGAATCAGGATCGCCACCACCCCGAGGCTCAGCACCAAGTTCTGCTTGATGATTGACCCATCTACAATCGCACGATCAATCCCCCACCCCAGCCCCAGCGATTGTCATAACCCCCGGTCACCAACCAATTCTTCGCCAACACATACTCCAGATTGAGCGACCACGTCGTCTCACTCGTGTAGTCATCACGCATGATGCCCTCAGGGCTTCGGCGCTCAACTATTCCGAAAGTCGGCCTGGTACTCGAACTCACCCTCGAGCATGATGCGGGGGAAGAGCATCATCTCCCCGGCAAGACTAACCTGCGGACGGAGTTTAGAGTCCAGACGGAAGTCCGACTGGATAAGCAGCGGCAACAGCACACGCACCCCGGCGATGGCCGTGGGCTCTAGCGCGGACCAGTCCTCCTCACGTTCGTTCTCGACGTTGACCCCGCCAAACACGCGCCAGTAGTCGTTGAGGTAGCGCTCGTAACTCGCCTCAAGCTCCAGGTTCTGATTGTAGCCCACCTCCGCGCTCGTCGTAAACTGGTTTCGCAGATTGGTCGTCGTGCCGTAAAACCGCGTCGCATTCGAGGCCACGCCGAGACGGCCCCAGGTCCAGAGGTGATTGGCTTCGGTGGTGAGGGTAGCGAGCGCGTAGTTCTTCAGGCGCGGGTCACGCTCGTCCCCGTAGCTAAAGACCCGCGCCATGCCCGAGTTGATATGGTAGAGCACGTGGCAGTGGAAGAACCAATCGTTGTACTCATTCGCCAAAAACTCGATCACGACCTTCTGCATCGGGGCCACGTTAACCGTGTGCTTCAGCGGTGAGTGCGCGCCATTCTCGTTCACGACCCGGAAGTAGTGCCCGTGGAGGTGCATCGGGTGGTGCATCATCGTGAGGTTGTTCATCGTGATCCGAATCACCTCCCCGCGCTCGATCATGATCTTGTCGGTCTCGCTCACCGGGACGCCGTTGAGGCTCCAGGTGTAGCGGTACATATTGCCCGTCAGGTTGAAGAGCATGTTGCGCACCGGGGCGTCGGCAGGCAAGGTGGTGGGCTCGGCACTGCGCAAGTAGTTGTAGTTGTACTCTGGGTTGCCGCCGGCTTGCAGACCAGCCGGCTTCATGGAGGCCATGTCCATCCCGGCCATTGCCTTCATCTTCCTCATGCCGCCCATGCGGTGCATGTCGTGTTTTTTGGGCGGGGCAAGCGTGTCGGTGCGCGGTTTCATGGTGGGATCATCCATCGCGCCGTCGTCCATGGCGCTATGGTCTATCGGTACATCAGCGGTTTTACCTTGAGCGGACTGATCGTCTTGGCCCATCGGCATATCAGCGGTTTTGCCTTGAGCGGATTGATCGTCGTACTTCATCTGACCGTGGTCCATCTGGCCAACGTCCATCGGGATATCGGCGGTTTTGCCTTGAGCGGACTGCTTGCCGTGATTCATCTTCCCGTGGCCCATGTGCTTCATGCCGGATCCGCTCATGTCCATCTCGCCCATGTCCATCGCGTAGGCGCGCATCACCTCCATTGAATCGCTTCGTTGCGGGAGGAACTTCGTCGACGGGGCGCCCATTTTCATATCCATCGCATACATCTCCTGCATCATGCCGATGAGGTCAGGTTTGGGGAGTTTCGCTGCCGCTAAAACCTGCCCTTCACCGATGTACGCCGAGACCGAGCCGCTGCCGTCCATCGCGGAGGCCAGCAATTCGATTTTGCCGGAAGGCGGCACCGTAACGATCAAGTCGTAAGTCTCAGAAACCCCAATCAAGGTCTTCGGGTGATCCACGGGCACTACATCGAGGCCATCGCTGGCGAAAATCTTTGGGACGGCCCCGCCCCACGTCAGCCAGAAGTACGTCGCCGCGCCGCCGTTAATGACGCGGACGCGGACGCGCTCACCGGGTGCGTACTCGGGATACTCGCGCGCCTGCTCACCGTTGATGAGGAAGGCGTCGAAGTAATTGTCCGAGATCTGCATGTCCGGCATCCTCTGCCAAGCGAAGTTAAGCTTCGCGCCGACGGCCCCGCGGGCGATCACCTTGTTCCAGGCCTGCGTCGTGCCGCGCTTGATGGCATACCACTCGTTGCCGCGCTTGAGGGTGCGCAGTTGCTGCTTCGGCCTCTCGTTGGTCCAGTCCGACAGCACCACGACGAGTTCTTTGTCGTAGGCCACTGGGGTCGCTTTCGGCGCGATGGCGATAGCACCAAGAATGCCTTGCTGCTCCTGTAATCCCGTGTGCGAGTGATACCAGTACGTGCCGTCCTGCTCGAGTCTGAATTGGTAGACGAAGGTTTCGCCGGGCCGGATCGGGGGCGTCGTGAGGTAGGGCACACCGTCGTAAAAGTTGGGCGGAATTAGGCCGTGCCAGTGCACCGAGGTCTCGACGGCCATCGTGTTGGTGACGCTGATCATGGCGTAGTCGCCGATGGTAAAGCGCAGGGTTGGCCCGGGCAAACCCCCGTTAATCAGCATTGCGCGGGCGGGTTTGCCGGTGATGTTGACTTGCTCGGAGCTAATCGTCAGGGCGTAGCGGACGGTGTCGCCGCTGATCGCGGCCGTGGCTTCGGCTTGCGCCAAAACCAGCGACGCTTGCCCGCAAAGCAGAAGGAAGGCCGCTAGAATTATGGGGAAGCCGCGTCTACAGCTGATAGGGTTGATCATGCATGAGGTAAGAAGCCCTATAAGGCATGGGTTCGCTTCAAAAGCCTTGAGACAAGTCATACAGTGGAACGGGTAAGATTTAGCCCAAGCCGGGTAAGCATCCGCCCGCCGCGACCCGAACCCTAGCACACAACTCCAACTTCTACGTGCATGGACCAAGCCCACGACAAATCCCCCTACCCGAAGTTCGGCCTCATGCTGCTCGTTAGCTTCGTCGTGATGTATGCAGTGATGTACTTGCACACCTACACTTGGTCGCACGTGCGCCTCTCGGAGATGCGCTTTTACATGACTTTCCTAATGATCTGCGCGATGGCCGTCACCATGCTGCTCATGATGTGGGGCATGTACAAAAACCGGCGCACCAACTACGCCATCCTCGCCACGGCCGCGATCGGCTTCGCGATCGTCTTGTACCTCGAGCGATCGCAGGTCTTCGTGCAGGATGAATCCTGGATGAGTTCCATGATCCCACATCACTCCATTGCGATCTTGACGAGTGAGCGCGCCGAGATCGACGATGTGCGTGTGCGCAAACTGGCCGACGACATCATTGCCGCCCAACGACGCGAGATCGCGGAAATGGAGTGGCTGCTGGAGGATATCGAGCGCAACGGTGAGGTAACCACGGCCGCCGCGCTGCCGGGCCGGGAGGTGCCGAGCTTTTAGTGTTCCCTCCCGACTTACCCGCCTGCCCGAATCTTTTACCAGTTTGAGGCCTCTCCCAACAGATTTTGCCTTTTGCCAGTTGGTGTTTACGTGATCCGTCTGCTCCACCTGCTGCTTGCCGCAAACCTGCTCGTCTCGACGATGGGCGTGGGTGTGTTCGAGCACCTGTGTCAGATGCGCGGACGGGCGGTGTCGCTGATGGCACCCCCTAAGTCCTGCTGCTCCAAGCGCGCCGCCGAGGTGACGCACTGTGATCTTGCGGCTGTCGCCAAAACCGCTTCCGCCAAAACCGCCGGCACGCCTTCCATCTCCGAGGCACCCTGTTGCCAAGATCACGCGAGCTGGCTACAGGCCGATCTCGACGGCACGGCACCTACCCTTAATCTTATCAGTCCAGCGCCGGCCCTGCACGTTTGGCCGGTTTTGGCGAAAGCCGAACTGCCCAGCAGCCCAGCCGTGGCCAGCCTTAGTCTCAAGGTCGTACAGGCGTTGCGCTATAAGCCGCCCTGCCCCGAACGCGATGTCCGCGTCCGCGTACAGTCGTTCCAGATTTAGTCAGTCCCGTTGCGGAGGCCTCCCCGTCTCCCGTGGCTCGGCGTGCAGCATTTCGCTAGCGCCTGAGTCGGTCGCCCACCGACCCTCCCAACCGGACAATCAACCTCATGCGATCTTATTTCGCGGGCCTCCTACTGCTGGCCTGCCACCTCACAACGCTGCTGGCGCAAGGGCCCCCCATCACCCTCGACAAGCCCATCACCACGGGCGGACGGGAAGGTACGTTTCGGGCCAACTACCGCTACTACGATAATGCGCGGCGCGACTTCTCGGCGCTGATGCTAAGTGGCGAGTACAACCTCACGCAGAACCTCGCCTTCGGCGCGGACATGCCGTTGGTCTACGACGACCTCAACGGCGTCGGCGTCGGCGACGTGCGCCTGTCGACCAAGGTGCAGCTCTACACCCAGAACAGCATCGGCAAGACCTTCCGCGTTGCCGCCACCGCCCGCCAGACCTTTGCCACCGGCCGTAAAAATCTCGAGACGCCCGTACTCGGAATGGGCAACGCGATGAGCTACGTAGGTCTGCTCGCGGCGCGCGAAACGCTCAAACTCGGCCTTGCCGCGGAACTCGGCTACGGCTACGTGCCCGGCAACACCCGCCTGAGCCGCCTCGGCTACAAACTCGGCGTCGGCCTCCCGCTGCTCGAACCGATCTACCCCGTCAAACAACTCAACCTCTTCGTCGAGACGGAAGGCATGCACCTGCCCCGGTTCGAGGGCGATGCGCAGTATGGGCTGTACGCCGCGCCCGGCATCCAGTTCGCGAAGGGTCGCTACACGTTTGACGCCTCCGTCCAATTTCCGCTTAACCAACAACTCCAAGGCTCGCCGGGCCTCGAGCGCCGCCTTCAGACGCTCGTCGGCTTCCGGGTCATCCTCTAAACTCCCTTTTCTAAAATCTCCATCATGAAAATCTTCCTTTCGGCAGTCTTCCTCTCGCTCGCCTTTGCGCTGAGCGCCCAAACCGATGCCTTCACCCTCCGCGTCGAGGGTCTTGGATGCCCCTTCTGCGCCTACGGCCTGGAGAAAAAGTTCAAGGACGTCAAGGGCATCGACGACCTCAAGATCGACATCAAGACCGGCAAAATGACCTTTGCCGTGCCGGCCACCACGGCTCTCACCCTGGCACAGGCAGACGCCCGCGTCACCAAGGCCGGCTACACCGCCAAGGGCATCGCCGTGACGCGCGCCAACGGCAAGACCGAGTCGATGGGCGACATCGCCACCGCCGTGGCCCCAACCGACATGGCCGCCGTCAAATCCGACAAGCAAACCTTCGCGGTGGCTGGCAACTGTTCCATGTGCAAGGCGCGCATCGAGAAGGCCGCCAAGGGCGTAGCCGGCGTCAAAACGGCGGTTTGGAACGTCGACACCAAGCAGCTCACCGTCGAGTTCGACGGCATGAAGACGAAGGTCAAGGAGATTCAGGCGGCTGTCGCCAAAACCGGTCACGACAATGCCGGGGCTAAGGCGAGTGATGTGGTGTACGACCAGCTCCCGGCTTGCTGCCAATACCGGGCGTAGTGAATCCAGGCATATTCGACGCGATGCCGCAGTGGCGCAATGCCGCGATATCTGGTATGGGCACCGCGCCATCGCGCCATCGCGTTGAGCGCCGCAGGCAATCCCCCTCAACCCTTACAATCCTTTCATGAAATCTTCGATCAATTTCAGTCTAGCCTCGCTGCTGGCCCTCACGTCCATCGCCTGCACAACGACCACTTCCACGGTCGAAACGTCAGCAGAAGCCCCAGCCGCGGCCTCCTCAACCGCTGGCCACGGCTTTCGCCAAAACCTCCCCCTCGATAGCTTCGGCATCGTCGGGATTTCCACCGGAGTGGGCGGTACGCTCTGGCTGTCGGATGCCGACAACAACCGCTTAATTCACCTGCGATCCGACGGCACGCTGCTCGACTCCGTGACGGGCTTCGATCGCCCGATGCACATCGCTTCGCGCGGCGCAGAGGTGCTGGTAGCGGAGTACGGCGCCGATCGGATCGCCAGCGTGCAGGCAGGTCGCTCCACCGCGCTCCCGTTTGTCAAATCCTTCGACGCGCCTTCGGGGATCGACGTGCGGGGTGATCGCCGTGTGGTGGCAGATTTCTACAATCACCGAGTCGTGTTCCAGGTCGGTGAGGAGGACCGAAGTTTTGGTACCAAAGGCACTGGGCCAGGCGAACTCACGTACCCAACGGACGTGCAGATCGCGCACGACAAAATCTGGGTGGCCGACGCCTACAATCACCGCGTGCAGGTCTTCGGTTTTGACGGAAGTCACCTCCTCACCTTCGGCGAGGCCGAGGCGATGAATGCGGCCACGGGACTCTTCGTGAGTGCGGACGCCGTTTACGTGACGGATTTCGAAAACAGCCGGGTACAGATCTATGGGCTCGACGGCACACACCGCGGCACGCTTAGCGAAACTCTCGATAAGCCCACCGACGTGCTCGTGGTGGGCGACATCCTCTACGTCGTTAACTACGCCGGCCGTTCACTGAGCATCTTCACCAAAAGCTGATCCATGGCTTACCGATACGGTATCAAGGGCATGGTCTGCCACCGCTGCGACCTAGCACTGGCCGAGCTCGCCGCCGACACCAGTGCCGAAGTAGTCGCGACAGGGCGGGGCTTCGTCGAATTTGCTAGCCGGCTGACACCCGAGCGCGAGCAGGTTTTTGCGAAAGCGCTCGAAGCCATTCGGTTCTCGATCTTGCGATCCGAAACGGAAGAGATCGCGGAGCAGGTGGAGCACGCGCTTCAGGCACTCGTACGCGAGCGACCGGACATCTCCACGGCCGAGGATTTGCTGGCCGGGCTTTCGCCAAAACTCGACCTACCCTACGAGCGGGCGGCGGCGCTGTTTCGTGACCATACGCTCGACACGCCACTCGGGCGCTTTCAAACCTTGCGCATGCAGTGGGCGGCCGAGCGCCTGCAGGAGGGTCGGATGCAGGTGAGCGAGGTGGGCTACGCGCTCGGCTACCGGCACTTGTCGGGCTTCTCGCGAGCATTCAAACGGGTGATGGGTCAAAATCCCGTGAGCGTAGCTAGGCGCGATGAATAGCTCCGCACTACGCCGCCATTGCGCGACAGCTCTGTAGGCACTTATTGCAGGCCTCGGCACACTGCTGGCAGAAAGGATTATCGTGACTCTTGCACTCATCGTAGCAGCGCTGGCAGGCCTCGGCGCCCAAGGCGCAGGCCTGCGCATGCAAGGGGCTCGTCGCGCTCAGGAGGTGAATCGCGGCCTGCGTCGTGGCGATGCAGTCGAGACAGGTTTTGATGCACCCGGCCACCATCGGCTCGCCAGGGTGCTGCGAGATGCAGATGACGCACGTCGTGTAGCAGT
>CAWIMC010000003.1:0-35534 GCA_963837005.1 Lewinellaceae bacterium | reverse complement strand
CGGCGGATTCCCCACCACCACATCAAACCCACCTCTCGTCCCTCCCCGAAACACCTCCGGAAATTCCTCCGCCCACACAAACGCCTTGTCTCCCGCCACCGCCGGATCATCGATCAGGGAGTTGCCGACCTTGATGCGACCGCTCAGATCCGTGAGCGTTCGACCGGGTTCCGCGGTGCGGAGCCATAGGCTGAGCCGTGCAATCTCGATGGCCTCATCGTTGATGTCTACGCCGTAGAGGTTATTCTCGAGGATCGACGGACCTGGGTCAAACGCAATCGCAGAGTCGAACAGCTGGCGCTCTAGCTCGCTCACGTTTCGTGCTCCCGGATCAGGAAGTCGAGTGCCTCATTGAGAAAGGCGCCGGAGCCACAGGCGGGGTCACAAATTTTGAGGTCCAGCAGCCACTGGCGGTACTGCTCCAGGTTTTGCCGCAAGGCCACCACCGTCTCTTTCCGACGACCTTTCCGCCCCCGCGCATAGTCTTGCTCGTCGATCCTTAGTGCAGCCCGTTTCTCCGTGCAGAGCCTGCCCACCGTGTTCTCGACGATGTACTTCGTGATGTAGCGGGGGTATAAAAGACGCCATCCTTCTTGCGCTTGGTCTTTGACTTGTCTACCGTCTCCCCACGGATCTCCGCCTGGACCTCCTCGATCTCGTTGAGGGAGTGCTCGAAGATGTGGCCGAGGATGTTGACGTCTACCTCGGAGTCAAACTTGTAGGCCGTGAGTTTGAGCAGGTGCTTGCGCAGGAGCGGGTCGGGATTTCCAGCTTTCTAGTTCTTCGTCGCGTGCAAACAGGCCGCCGTTGTAAGCGTGGATCTTGAGCCCGTTGTGCTGGTAGCCCTTGTCGATGTGCCCGAAGTACTTGTTGAGCAGCGTGTAGAGGGGCTGCCCGTAGCCCAGCTTGCGGAGTTCGTCGAAGTCGCCGATCGGCGCACTGGCCGTATTGGCCGGCAGCAGCCCTTTGTCCTCCCCAAAGAACACGAACAGCAGCCGATCGAGGAGTTTTTGCGACAGCTGAAACAAGCGAAGCTTATCGCGCTCGGGATAGGCCGCCGTCAAGTGCCCAAACAGGTCGCGCTTGAAGGCCGTGTAGTCGCGGTAGAGCTCCTTGGTGATCTCCTCCTCCTTGACCGTGGAGGCCTGGCGCACCTGGTACGGCAGATCGGACAGGAGTTGGTCGCGGCCCATGCACAGCCACAGCACCCGGAAGTCGTCGTAGCTGCAGTCGAAGAGGTTCCACTCGAGGTAAAACGTGGTGTCGTTGATGTAGAAGCGGAGGCGCTGAAAGTTGCTAGTGATGACGTAGCGGCAGTCCGGGTGCGCCACCTTGTAGCCAAAGGCCTGCGCCTCGACGCGGTTGAGGTCGATGGTATCGGTGCCTTTGAGTTCGATGACGGCGTGCACCTCCTCGGCATGCCGTAAGATCACCCCGTCTGCCTTCTTGCTGTTCTTGACGTTCTTAAACTCCGCCACCAGATCATACCCGTCGCCCCGCTGCCACTTCGGCGTATACCCCAGCACGTCGCCAAACAGCCGCTCCAGGAACGGTCCCTGGAACTCCTCCTCCTTCATCGTCACGATCCGGGCCTGCATCTCGCGATCCCCGAAATACGCCTGCTGTCGATCGTACGCCTGCTTGCACGCCAGTCCGTTGAGGCTGTCCAGCTGCTTCCGCAAAACAGAAGACTGGAAAGGGGTACTCATCATCGAGCCGTGAAGAAACGCTACGAGGAGGTTTTCGCTATGCGTATTTATTGACATCGGACGGCTGCCGAGCGGCACCGTGGCGTGGAGAGGATGGTGGCGCCTACGAGCGGGGCGCCGGGCAGGGCGGACGGAGCCCGATCAGGAGGGCAGAGCGTCGGTAGAGTAGCTAATAAATACGGGAGTATTATTTGGTCGTGAGTTGGAACGTGGCCGGCGGCAAACCCGGACTCGTAGCCGTGAGCCCGATCGCGCCGGCCTCGCCGGTGGACTGGACGATCACCAAGGCGCGCCCGCGCCAGGCCTGGCGTCGGTGGCCGACCGAGCTTTCTAGACTCCGTGGATTGGCGTTACCGACGGCCACGATGCGACCCGGGCCCGTGAGCGCGAAGGAGAGTTGATGATCGGCCGTCGGGAGGCGCGTGCCGGCGGCATCGGCGATCTCGACGGTCACGTAGCTGAGGTCATTGCCGTCGGCCTCGATGACCTTCCGATCTGCGGTGAGCTTGAGGCCAGAGGCGGCCTTGGCGGTCTGGAGCTGCGCGCTGCTCACCCGCTCACCCCCGCGGTAGCCGACGGCCTCGAGCTTGCCGGCGGCGTACGGCACGTCGAAAAGCGCCCGGTAGGCCTCGGCCACGCCGGTCGGCTTGCGACCTAACGAGCGGCCGTCCAGCAGCAGCTCTACCTCCTCACACGAGGAGTAGGCCTCCACGCGCAAGGTCTTGCCCTCTTGCCCGGGCCAGGTCCAGTGGTCCACGACATCGTCCCAGTTCCACTTCGACCAGCTCGCCAACCCGGGGTTGACCTCCGGGAACGAAGGCGTCGGGGCGTGCACGAAGACCGACACCTGGTCCGCCTTCCAGAGCGCGTCGCGGTAGTAGGACTGCGGCCGCTTCCAGCCGCAGATGTCGAAATCCCCGTTGTAGGCCAGGTTCCAGGGGAAGAACGCAGCCGTCTGCGGGTAGCCGAGCCAGCCGATCGAGGCCTCGCCGAGGTAGTCCCACGCCGTCCACACGAAGTCACCCAGCACGTAGGGCTTGTCGAGCGCCGTCTGCCAGGCCGCGAAAGCTTCGATCGGGTAACTCTCCGACTGGTACATGATACGCGCGGGGAGGCGCTCGTGGTCGTAGCCAAAGACATCGCTGCGGCCGTGGTCGCCGCCCGATTCGTAGTTGTAGCCCGCCACGTCGACGGCCGCGAAGAAGGGGTCTTTGTCGTTCGAGAGCCCGTTGACGCCCGTGGTCACGAGCCGCGTCGGGTCGAGCGCGCGCACGAAGCCCGCGAGTTCGCGCGCGGTAGCGGCCCCCTCGGCGCTGGCGCGCTCCGGCACCTCGTTGCCGATGCTCCACATGATTACCGAAGGGTGGTTGCGGTCGCGGCGCACCATCGTCCCGAGGTCGTGCGCCCAGTTGGCGTCGAAGTCGAGGCTGTAGTCCTCCGGTGTTTTCGGGACGCGCCACACGTCGAAGGCCTCGTCGATGACGAGCATCCCGAGCCGGTCGCAGGCGGCCAGCAAGGCGGGGCTCGGCGGGTTGTGCGCCAGTTGCAGGGCGTTGAACCCGGCGGCTTTCAGCAGCTCGATCTTGCGCTCCTCGGCGCGGTCCAGGGCGCGTGCCCCGAGCGGTCCGTTGTCGTGGTGGATGCAGCCGCCCTTGAGCTCGAGGGTTTTCCCGTTAAGGGCAAAACCGCCCTCGACACTCACGGCAATCGTCCGGATCCCGAAGGCGGTCCGCTGCTCGTCGACGACCTCGCCCCCCACCGACAGGCGCGTCACGAGCGTGTACAGTGTCGGTTGCTCGACGGACCAGCGCTGCGGCTTCGGGACTTGCAAAGCCTGCTTGATCTGAAGCTCCAGTCCGGTCGCAGGACTGCGCTGTTCGACGACGAGCTTACCGTCCGGGCCGAGCACCTGCGCGTGCACTTCGTAGGCAGCGCCCTGGTTGAGCACCTCGGTCACCGCCTCGACGGTAGCCGCCTGCTCGGTGACCGTAGGCGTGGTCACGCTGATGCCCCAGGGCGCGATCCGCCGCTCGTCGTCGACCTCGAGCCAGACGTGGCGGTAGATGCCGGAGCCGGAGTACCAGCGGCTGTTCTCCCCGAGGTTGCTGCACTTCACCGCGAGCACGTTGTCGCCGTCGGGCCGGAGGTGGGGCGTGAGGTCGAGCCGAAAACTCGTGTAGCCGTAGCGTTGCTGCCCGACCTCCCGGCCGTTGAGCCAGACGCGCGCATTGCGGTACACTCCTTCGAACAGCACCTCGACGTGCTTGCCGCGCTGCGCCTCCGTGAGCTGGAAGTGCTTGCGGTACCAGCCCGTGCCCCCGGCCGTAAACCCGCCGTTGACCTGGCTCTCCGCCGCCGCCGAGTAGGGTGAATCCGTGCCCGGGGCCTTGTCCTGGCTCCAGTCGTGCGGCACCTGCACCGCCTGCATTCGACTTTCGTCAAAACCCACTGCCTCGGCTCCGTGCGCGCCCCCGCGCTGGAAGAGCCAGTCGGCGTCGAAGGGGACGGGGGCGAACGCACTTGCGGCTTGCGCCAAAACCGACGACGCCGCGGCCCACAGCCCTAGCGAAAGTGAAGTGACCAAAACAAGGCGCATCAAACAGATTTAGAAGACCAAAACACTTTCAAACCTACTGCTCGCCGAAACTACTCGAGCACCACGCGCCCCTGCGTCCCGTCGGAGAGCCGCAGGAGGTAGACACCGGGCGTCATACCTTCGAGCGATAGGCTTTGCCCTTCGACACGATCGTCGAGGACCTCCCGGCCGGTCACGTCGAAGACGCGGTAGCGCAGGCCGTCGATGTCGTCGCGGTCGAGGGAGAGCGAGCGCCGGGTAGGGTTCGGGAAAAAGAGCTTGCTCAGGGCATCCGCCGCTGTCCCGGCCGCGACGGAGGCCGTGGCTGGCGTCGCGACGGAGGCTATGGCTAACGTTGCGGCCTCTTCCGCGGCAGACGTCGCGACAGCCGCTGTGGCTGGCGTGCAGGTCAGCGAGACGTCGTCGATCCACGCAAACGTGGGTGCGCTATCGCAGTAGAGGAAGAGCTCCGCGGTGGTCGCCGCCGGACCGGTCGTGAAGGTCACGTTGACGGGCACGAAGGCGAAGTTCGTATCGTCCACCGCGCGCGAGTCTTCTGACCTGCCGTGGTTCTTGACGCCTACGTAGACGTTGGATCCGCCGTTCTCGTAGTTGTAGACGTTAAAATCGGCCGAGTAGGTCGTGTTTGGCGAAAGCCCTTTCACCACCTGGTAGAGGTACGCCCAGTTGCCGCCGACGTAGCCGGAGGAGTTACCGCTCACCTTAAGGTCGCTGGAGACACCGCCCTGCCCGCTCCCGCCCGCGACGAGGGCCCAGGGCGAGAGGCCTCCCGCGGTTGACTCGAAGCCCGGATTGGCGACGAGGTTGCCGCCGCGGTCATCGAGTTCTCCGGTGAAACGGAGGACCGTGAGCGACACCTTCGGCAGCGTTAGCGCCAGTGGCCCGCCGGTCACGACTACGTCTGCACCGGAGTGGTAGGTCGGGTTTAGGTCCGCGGCGCCGGTGCCGCGGAAGACTCGTCGCTTAGCGACTGCGCCCGGGGTGTAGCCCGTCAGGTTGAGTTCGACCGCGGTGCGGGTGGTCGCTTTGTTGAGCAAAAAGACCGTAAGGTGCTGGCCGGTCTCGTCCCGGGAGGCGAAGGCGCGCACGACGCTCGTGCCCTCGGCGCCGACCATGAGGTCGAGCGTCTCCTGGGTGAGGATCTTGACGGCCACGCCCCCTGGATTGAGGGCGTTGGATTTAGAAAGCAGGTCGGTGGCCTGCGTGATCGGCTCGTCGTTGTTGATCCACCGCGTGGCCCAGTACTGCGAGAAGGCTACCCGCGGGTCTTGCGCCAGTTGGGCCATGAGGTCGAAGTTGGCCAGGCTCTGCCCGAGGTTGTTGCCGAGGTCCCAGGGCTTAGCCGCGCCCGCGCCCTCCGGGGAGAAGCCGTAGGCCGAGAACTCGGTCATCGCGATGAAGAGCCGCTCGCGGTCGCGCTGATTCGCCACGGCCTGGATGGCGCGCTCGGCGGCACCGACGACGGCCAGGGGCGAGATGGCCGTGGTGCGGTACCGGTCGTACGTCTCGAACCCGTAGCACGGATACGTGTGCACGTCGAGGAAGTCGACGAACGGCGCGCAGGTCGCGAGCGCTTGGTTAAAATCCTCGAAGCGCTCACCGTTGATCCCGATTTTAATGCTCGGGTCGACGGCCTTCATGGCCTGCGCGAAAGCGGCCGCGTCCTGGCCGTACTTGACGTAGCCCGGGTTGGCCCCCCCGTAGCCCGCCGGGAGGTAGGTCTCGTTGCCGAGCGACCAGTACTTGACGCCGTAGCCCTTGGTGACGTTGGCGTAGCGGACCCACTCCACCGCCATCTTGAGGGCCTGCTGGTAGCTGAGCGAGGTGCCCCCGGGTGCGGCCGGGAGGTAGATCCCGTCGAAGGCCACGACGATGACCGGCTCCGCGCCGGCGCGCCGGCAGTCGGCCATGAACTCGTCGAAGTCGTAGTTGGGCCGCGCCCAGGTGTTGGTGGACGGGTTCCAGATCGCCGGAGAATCCCGCGGGAAAATCCTGCGGGCTTACGCGGTTCAGTGAAGAGGTCGACGGATCGTTGTAGGGCGGCTGCGCCCAGCTGTACACGTCCGACTTCTCGCCCCCCGGGAAGCGCAGGAATTTCAGTCCCGCCTCCTGGAAGGCCGCGGCCAGTGGTCGGGCTCCGGGGGGGCGGTTGGCCTGGTCATCGACGAGGGTGTTGCAGTTGGCCCCGAAGGGGTCGTCGCTTACGTCGTGGAGTACGGACGTGGCCGTGATCGTGATGCGTTGTTGCGCCCACATCGCCGTCGCCACCAACGTGTAGCACACGAGGGCTCCGGTTCGAAAAAGCGGTAGGAAGATCTGATCCATGGTGAAGACACTTTCTAAAAGTTGAAGAAATTGTTCACCTGCCGGGACACTGTATCGCAAAGCTCCGATATAATAATGGTTAGGAGGGGTGACGACTTCGTCACTTTATGCGGGTGCAGTCGTCGAAGGGCTACTCGCTATGCGGACTCCCGGCGTCTTGCCTCGTAGTCTACGGTGCCTGCGCCGAGGCGAGAACTCCCGTGGGGGGTGAACCCGCGCGCTGCGGCTCCAATGCTTTCCCGACTCAAGTAACCTCCTAATCGCGGCGTCTACAACGGAGCCCCGGTTTCATCAGAACTCCCCCGAGGGGAACGCCTGTATCCCTCACGGCAGGGCACACCCACCGCTGGCAGTAAACATGTGCGCGAGCTGGCAACCTCAATCACCCGAACCGCCCCCTGTAAGCGCAAGCACCCGCCACCCCAGCCCTCGCAAATCCACCGCCACCAAGCCCCCGTCCGCCTTACTCTCTTCCCCCAAAACCACCTTCAGCGCCTCGCTAGCCTGTAGCCCGCCGACCACCCCGCAGGTCGTCCCGAGCACCCCGGCCACGTCGCAGGCCTCGCCCTGATCCCGCAGTTGCTCCGCCGAGAACACATCCGCGAGCCGCACCCCCGCGCGCCCCCCGAATACCGCCACGTAACCTATCCACCCCCGCACGGCCCCGTAGACGAGCGGTACACCGAGCCGCGCACAAGCCTCGTCCAGGAGTAACCGCGCCTCCGCGTTGTCGGTGCAGTCGCACACCACCTGCACTCCGCGAAGGGCTGCGTCCGCGTTCCCCGCGTCAATGGTTTTGGCGAAAGCCCCCAGGCCCGTCTCGTCTCTATTGAGTAGTAAGCGTTCCCGCAAAACCTCCACTTTCGCACGCCCGATATCGGCCGTGCCGTAGCGAATCTGCCGCGCCAAATTGCTCGCCTCCACGACGTCGCCATCGTAAAGACGGAGCTCGGCGACGCCCGCCGACCACAGCGCCGCCGCGACGTGCGTCCCCAGACCGCCCGCGCCCACCACCACCACGTGCGCCGCCGCAATGCGCGCCTGGCCGCCGAGGCCGACGCCCGCCGTCATCACCTGCCGTAGGTAGCGCGCGTCGCCCATACGTTAGAGCTGCCGCGTGATGGTCGGGTCGGTGATCTCGTCGTCCGCGGCGAGCATAAAGGCCTTCGACAAGATGATCGACAGCGTGCGGTCGCCCTCGAAGGGGAGGAAGGTTTTGTCGGCCGTCGAACCTACCGCGCCCGCGCTGCCGGGCACGATGCACAGATACTGGTCCTGCGGGGCGATGAGGATGTTGCCGCTCCCGATGTGGATCTTGTAGCGGTGCAGTTTGCCCTGCACGACGAGGAAGTTGTCCTCGAGGGTCGCCACGTCGCGGATCTTGAGGCGGGGCACGAGGCGCGCGAGGATGCCGCGGCGCGAGCGCGCCAGCTCGTTGAGGTCCCCGAAGGAGTACTCGCGCCAATACGCACCGTACTGCTGCACAATCGGGGTCTCGCCGCGATCTCGCCAGTTGGAATCGTTGCCGACGCTGGCCACGCCCACGAAGAGGTCGCAGTCCCGCATGACTTCCGAGAAGACCACCGGCGGCACCTCGGCCACTACATTCGTGCGCAATTGCAACTGCATTTGATAGTACTACGCCCATGGCGATATACGTGGTGCCTACTGTTCTCATCTTAATTGCCGACAACGTGAGGCTACGCGCCGAGATTGGCGTTTAGCCGGGGTGGGCGTGTCGGTAGTGTTGCATGTAGTTATTCTTCTCCAAATTTTACGCCGTTGAAGGTATGAGTGCAGCAATCGCAGAATGGAACCATGTCTCTCGCACTAAGGCTTTCGTTGACCCTTCTCAGTATTCCTGCTTCATCAACGTAAAGCCCAGAGTAGTAGGTCGACTCGCCAACTCGAACTATTTCGTTACCATCTTCCTTACAGTGAGCAACGAGGTAGTAAATCGGGCTCGTGTTTACAAGTCGCGACTTTGCTACACTGTAGACCTCATCCCATGGTTCGCCTACTTTAGACAGCAAAAATCGATAGAGCGGAGTGTGATCAAGTCCGTGCTGTTTTTTTTTCCATGCATCGAGCCGTCCAACACTTCCTTAGTGTCCTTTTTCTTATGCCGACTGTATTTGTAGTGTTCTCCAAGTGAGTGGCGTACACCCCATGTTCGTGTGTTCACCTTACGATAAAGTGGTTTAGGTGCTCGGTTCATTTTTTTAGTTACATGCAACGCCTCTGTATATGGCTCGTAGCGTGCAAATTATAAAATTATTTTCGGATTGATCACAAGCCAGATTTTTAAGTTTCACTATTTATCTTTTTTTATTGGAAATCGTCAAATTTAAAAATTGGCGACTTTTCAAATATGCCTTAACTTCGATTAAGCAACTAATTATCCATGAGGTATATATGTTGTTGTGTGCTGGGCTTATTCATTAATTTTAAATTCCTTTCCATCGTCATTCTCTGTAATAGTGAAAAGATATTCCTCCCTTTCGCCCTTTATTAAATATACTTTTGTATCTGTTTTGAAACCGAAGTATCTTTTTTCGAAAGGATTGAAATTTAGAATATTATCCACGATTTTCAACTTTTTGGAAAACACACTATTATTCTTTACACTAAAGTGTATTGAATTTACAGTATCATTACCAACATCAACTTCGGTTTCGTTACTTATTTTTATGTTGCTTTTAGATTTTCTTTCCGTACGAATTTTATCCCATTCAGCATCAGTTTTAGATTCATTAAATTCCTCATAATATGCCTTTCTCTCTTTATCGGTCAAGTTTTCAGGATAGCTTTTATTCGAACATCCAATATTCATAAATCCCGTTGTCATTGCTGTTAAAAAGAGTAATATCTGTTTCATATTAGTTTATTTTAATGTTGTTCTTGTCTTGCACACAACGTTGGCCTATGCGCCACGCCTGGCGATCAGCCGGCGTGGTTGTATAGGCGTTGTTATAGGCTGATTTGATTTATTCAAGTGGCTGATTATCTTTCCAGATTTCAACTCTTTCAAGCTGCCCTAACGAGTCGTAAAAGCGCATTTCCCCTTGCAATGTATCATTCATGTAATTTGCTGTTTCCATAATTTTCCCATTCGGATGATATCGAACCCATGGACCCTGAGCTTTTTCTTCTACAATGTTCACTGAAGCTTCTATTTGGCCGTTTGGATAATATGAGGTAGATGGACCATCAATTACTTGGCCATCTTTGTATCTTATAGCTTGGTATAATGAACCATCATAATTAAAGATTTTACGTGTTCCATACGGGACACCCATGTGCATCCGAACTACCATCCTTAAATTTCCATTATCATGATACTCTTTTCGTGCGCCGTCAATAAGTTGACCGCTTCCTGTATATACATAGTCCGTAGACATCTCCACCGATCCGCTTCGGTTGTAGATGGTCTCATTAAATCTACTTCGGTCAAGTACGGAAAATACTCTACATGAGCGGATAATGCCATCATTCCAGTGTTCGACTTGGGTTGTTCGACAAGCGCTAAGTGCGGTAATAAATAAGATAAGTAGTACTGAGTACATGTTGGTTCTCATGGCCTATAACATTAGGCTATCCGCCACTCCGTGGCGTATAGATCTCCAATATCCGCACCTCCAGTGACGCATATCCGGCCCCACGGCCCGCTATACGCCACTCCCCTCGGACATCCCTGTGCGCCCAAAGCTACACCAAACCCGCCCTCCGCGCTACGGAGGTGCGGATATTCAGCGCTCAGCGAAATATCCGTCACTACTCGTCTAGGGTGTCCAGCGGCGAGATCGGCTTGTGCTCGATTGACACGTGTAGGTACCGCTCTGTAGTCTTGATCGAGTTGTGACCCAGGACCTCCTGGATCTAGCGGAAGTGCGTGAGGCAGTACAGGAGGTAGTCGTTGGTCTGCGTCGGGGTCCAGACCTGCGTTAAGCCCTCGAGCATCGTCTCGGCCAGCGCGCGGTCGACGTAGTAGTTGTCCCGCCCCGTAAGCGCCCGGTGCTCCTCGAAGACGGCCGCGGCGTCGAGCGGCCGATCGGCGGGGTCCGGGTGCTCGATGCGCCGCATGAGGGCATCCATCGCCTTACCCACCGATCAGCGGCGTGAGGCGCACGAACGAGATATCGGTATCGTCGCGCAAGGCCACGCGCTGCTCGAGGGTCTCGGCCTGGACGTCGTCCACGAGGACGAAGAAGCCGTTGCGCTGGAAGGCGTCGAGCGCGACGTACACCTGGCGCTCGGCGTCGATGGGGGTGGCGGACTTGCGGGGGCCGTTGAGGTGGGCCTCGGCGTCGACCGGGCGCACGAGCCCGGCGAAGGCCTCCGTCTGGCGGGTTTCGTTGTAGGCGTCGACCTCCTGCGTGACGCGCGCGGTGATGATCTCGCGGACGGTGACCTGCGCGGAGGCGAAGCGCAAAGACACTTCGTGGGTGACGTCGCCCCCGAAGGTGGCGTCGCGGACGGTGAGGAGCATGGGGTGGAAGGTAAAGGGGAAGTGTTGAAGTGTGAAGGGGGAAGTGTCGGAGACGCTTCGTGGGGATAGAAGGCGCGGGGTGGGGGTGTGGGTTTACGTTCCGCGCGCTCGACGCCAGAGTGGGCCGACGGCCGTAACGAAGACCAGGGCATTAAAAAGGATGTTCGAAGGTGCTCCGGCTAAAGCTGAGCCGGTGCTGTCGAGCAGGAACCATGCGACGAGGCTAACGACTACGCTTTTGCGCACAGCCTCGGGGGCTGCATCGTACGCCCACCTCCGCAGACACCAGATTAAGACACCCCAGCCGAGCAGGAAGCCACCGGTAAGGGCAGACAGGAACCGAATGCTAGGATCGCGGTAAGACTGGGCGCCGTCCAAGGGCCAGCTGAGCAGGTCCAGCGTCCATCGTGCTGGCTCGGCGGTGCTCAGCATGCTACCTAAGGTCAAGACGGGCGCGAAGCTCCCGACGACGACAGCGGCGATCAGGAGCCAGCACTTGTGTGCTCGGTGGGTGGAGAGGTTCATGTGCGGGGAGATATGTGTCTGGGTATCTTCCGCAAGGTGGTCCCGTACCCTAGCCAGATTTTAGACGCTGGCGTCCATTCCGCCAGGAGAGCCGCTATCGCGTAGGGCTGCTACGAGTCCCCTTACCTGCATGAAGTAGCCCGACATCCAGGCCTCGGTGTACGTTTTCGCGGTGAGCTGGAGGAAGAAGTTGTGGAGGCTCATCCGGAGTACGAGTTCTGCCAGGCCGCTGGAAGTAGGCAGTCCGATGAGCTTCGCCCAGACCGGGAGCACGAGGGGGATGGCGTGCTCGGTCGTCTCGCGAAAGGTTTTGGCGAAAGCCGGATTATCGGGGTGGAGCATGAGCTGGCGACTAAAGAGGATGTCCATCCGGTGTTGCAGGAGGACATCGATGAGCTCGGTTTCGTCGGCGGCGGTGCCCTCGGCCTCGGCCACGCCTCGGTAGCGAGCCGTGTGATGGCGCAGTAGGGCCTCCGTGTAGCCGTCGATATCACCGAAGGCATGGTAAAAAGAGGACTTATTGGTGCCGACGGACCGGGCGAGCGGTTCGATCCGGAGCGCGGTCGGCCCGTGGGTAGCGAGGAGGTCGTAGCCAGTGTCGATCCAGGGTTGGGCGGCGGCGGAAGTACCGATGTGGTGAGGACTCAGGATCGGATGAAGGTATTATCCCCGCAACTCACCCGCCTCAAACGACGCTTCACCCGTCCCGCTCTTCGGTAGCCCCGGACCGCCCCCACCTTTCGCCTTAGCCACCTACAGACGCCGAAATTAAATTTCCGGCTGCGCCTAAGCGTCGGACTAAGCCTTGCCCCGCCCCAACCCTCAACCCAGCCCGCCCATTCCTCAACCCAACTCCCCCAAACGTCAACACATACGAAAAGTAACGATCCCAACGCCCGACCTTCCCCAAACCTTTGCGCCTCCTCCCGACCCTAGACCTCCTCATCGTCCGCGTCCGACTCGACGGAGGTGATGAAGCGGGTGGTCCGGAAGCTCCAGGAGGTAAGGCCGCCGACGCCACCGCCGTAGCCGCCCAACTCCTCGCCGCCACCCCCACCGCCGCCGGCCTCTGCGAAACGGCCCTCACGCTCATCGACGACTACCCCGAGGCCAGCGTATCCGTCTTCAAAATCACCGCGCCCCACCCCACGAAGGTCCGCGCCGACCTCATCCAGGACCTGCGCGACCTACGCGACCCGCGCCTCGTCTTCGCCGGGCGCGTCCTCCAGCGCAGCGACAACGGCGTCTACCAGGTCTACACCGGGAATCTCTTCCTCTGCCTGCGCGAGGACAGCCTCCACCGCCTCGACGAACTCCTGCTCACCTACCATCTCATTCGTAAGCAGCGCGGCAGCTCGGCGCTCACGTTCTCGGCCGGCGCCTACTTTTTGGAGTACACCGGCGACGCAAAGGATGTCTTCGCGACGGCCGCCCGACTCGCCGCCGAACCCGGGGTCACGCACTGCGAGCCGGAGCTAATCGTCAAGCGCAAAACCTTTCGGCCGAGCAAGCACACCGGCGCGGGCCACCCGGGCCAAGTCGACGTGGACCCGCAGTGGATCATGCGGCAGATCCGACTGCCGGGGGCGCATCGATACACGCGTGGACTCGGCGCCACCATCGCCGTCATCGACGACGGGATCGAGGCGAGCCACAAGGCCTTTTACGCCCAGGGCGACCAGGCCATTTCGCAGGACTTCCTCGGGACCCTCGGCGAGCGCGCGCTGCATCGTTTCGACAGCGAGATGCACGGGACGGCCTGCGCGAGCGTGGCCGTGAGCTCCGATCCGCTGGCCCCGGGCGTGGCCCCGGAGGCGCGCCTCATTGTGGCGCGGACCAAGGGACTCGGGTCGGTGCTCGAGGCGGCGGCCATCACGTGGGCGGCCGACCAGGGCGCGGATGTCATCTCGTGCAGTTGGGGTCCGACCGACGGCAACCCGCTCCACCCCGCCGACGCTGATTCGGTGGTGCGGCACCCCCTCCCGCGGGCCACGCGGCTCGCGCTCGAGTACGCGGCCAACAAAGGGCGCGGCGGCAAGGGCTGCATCATCTGTTTCGCGGCCGGCAACGGCAACGAGCCCGTCGGCGCCGACGAGTACGCCAGCAATCCGTACGTGCTCGCGATCGGGAGCTCCAACCACCGCAGTCGCCGGAGCTACTACAGCGATTACGGCCCGGAACTCTTCGCGTGTTTCCCGTCGAGCGACATCCGCGTGGTCGGCCACGAGGCGCGCCCGCTGTTCGGCAACCGCACCGCCGATCGCCTCGGGGGCAGCGGCTACGACGAGACGGATTACTACCAGCACTTCGGCGGTACTTCGGCGGCGGCGCCTGGTTTCGCCGGCGTCGCGGCGCTCGTTTTGGCGAAAGCCCCCCACCTCACGCGCCCCGAAGCCACCGCACTCCTGGCCGAGGCTTGCCACCATCCGCTCGGCGCGCGCGACGCGCAGTTGGGCCACGGCATCATCGACGCCGCGCACGCCGTCGAGCTCGCCACGGCTGCCCACCAGCGGCACAAAATGAACTCCCCAAAAACTCCCCGAACTATGTCCTCCCCCCGCGCGCACTCCCTCCACGTCGGCGTCAATCGCGTCGATCCCGCCGCCTACGCCCCCGCACAAATTCCGCCGCTGTTCGGCTGTGTAGCCGATGCCGAAAACTGGGAGGCTTTCGCCAAAACCCGCCACTACGTCACCGACCACCTCCACGACGGCGAGGCGACGTGGCCCACGCTCCAACGCAAACTCTCCGCCCTCGCCGATGCCCTCGACGCCGGCGACATCTGCCTGCTCACCTACGCCGGCCACGGTTCGCAAGTCCCCGCGCCCGACGACCCCGAGGAGCCCGACGGCTACGACGAGACCTGGCTGCTGCACGACGGCCTCGTGCTCGACAACGAGCTCAACGCGCTGTACGCGAAGTTCCGCCCAGGCGTGCGCCTCGTCGTCGTGAGCGACAGTTGCCACTCCGGGACGGTCTCGCGCAACACCAACCTCTTCGGCGGTGAACTCCTCGCAGACGACACCGATCCCGACGCCCGCCGCGAGCGCGCCGTGGCCTTCGACACCATTCGCTCGTCCTACGCCGAGCGCCGCGAGGAGTACCAGCGCCGCAAACGCGCCGCGACCGGCCTCCCGAAGGCCCGCGCGTTCGTGAAGCTGCTCCCGGCCTGCAACGACCAGCAAACCGCCAAGGAGCAGCAGGGCCAGGGCGCCTTCTCGAAGGCCCTCCTCGCGCTCCTCGCCGAGCCCGAGAGCACTAAGCTCACCTACAAACAAGCCATCGCCAAGCTGCGGGCATCCCTGGTGGGCCTCGACCAACACCCGCTCGTCGACGACGACGGCGGCGCGCGCGATGAAGCGTTCGATAAGCAGACGCCCTTCGAGATCGCTTTCGAGACAGCTTTCGCCAAAACAGCAGCCCCTGATGGCCACCAAAATCAGCACGCTTCCGGAACCAATCTAGCCAACGGAATGCCTGCCGCGAGCGACGACACGCCCGCCGCGAGCCCGCACACCTGCCCCCCGAACGGCATCTTCGTCGACGAGCCCGTGGGCAACCTGAGCTTCGTGGTCGAGATGGCGGAGGAGGGACGCAACGCGGCGGGCGGAGACCTGGCCACCGGCGATGGCTCACGTGGATTAGAGGCCAGCGCTCGCCTCATCGACGGGACGCTCGTGGAGACGAGCCGCGGGGCGGAGGACATGTTCGGGCGCGCCTTCGAGCTCCTGGAGGCGAATGCCGACAAGCGCATCGACTTCATCGAGCCGGAGTTTACGAGCCGGGCGGACGTGTTCCGCCTGCCGGGACTGGCGCGCGCGGGCGGGGACGTGCCGGGGGCCGACCCGGGGCTCGACTACATGCCCGAGCGACCGTTCCCGAAGGCGGGCACCGTGGCGGACCCGGAGGTTTGGCACCTCGGGGACGAGTTCTCGCAGTTGCGTCGGGCGAGCGTGCGGGTGTCGCCTGATCTAGCGACGGGTATGGTGCCGACGCCTTCCGGCAAAACCGTGCACGTCGCGCTCATCGACACGGGGATCGTGGGGATGCACCCGGGTCTGCCGGTGCACATGGACTACGTCGGGGCACGCAGTTTTAGCGGAAGCGGAAAACAGAGTAGTGGTGCCGACGACCGACTCCAGGATTCCTTCCAGGAGCAGCAGGGTCACGGCACGGCGACGGCGGCGCTGCTGGCGGGCGGTCGGGTCGGGGCGGCGCGTTTGCCGGGTGGGCGGTACAACGGCTTCATCGGGGCGGCCCCGCAGGTGCGGATCACGCCGCTCAAGATTAGCGAGAGCGTGGTGCTGCTGCGCGCGAAGGCCTTCGCGAAGGCGGTCTACTACGCGGTCGACATTCTAAAAGTAGACGTGATCAGCATGTCGATGGCCGGGGCGCCGACCAACCTGATGGCCAAGGCCGTCAACCACGCCTACGACCACGGGGTGGTGGTGGTGAGCGCGGCCGGCAACGCGTGGACGAGCGGTCCGACGAAGCTGCTCCCGAAGACGATCATGTACCCGGCGCGTTTCGCGCGCGTGATCGCGGCGGTGGGGGCGAACTGCTACCACAAACCGTACAAGGTCGACCAGCGCGAGTTCGAGCGGAGCGCCTCCGGGGAGACGATGGAGAGTTGTTTCGGGCCGACGAAAGCCAATGCCACGGTGATCGCGGGCTACACCCCGAACACGATGTGGGCTGGTGTGGACGGCAACGGCCAGCCGAGCTTCAGCATGAAAGGTGGCGGCACCTCGACGGCGACCCCACAGATTGCGGCCGCGGTGGCGCTCTGGCTTCAGCACCACGGCGCGGCGCTCGACAACCTACTCGGCGAAGGGGAACGCAGGAGTTGGAAG
Organism: Lewinellaceae bacterium; assembly: GCA_963837005.1. Taxonomy (GTDB): domain Bacteria; phylum Bacteroidota; class Bacteroidia; order Chitinophagales; family Saprospiraceae; genus CALDTK01. Next base: position 19,037 of record CAWIMC010000003.1, on the reverse strand, counting down.
CGCGTGGAGGCCGTGCGGACGGCGCTGTTTCAGTCGGCCGACGCGCTCAACCTTCCGAACTACTTCGGCAATGGCATCGTGCGCGCGAGTGATGCGCTCGACTACGCGCCGGTGGCGACGCGTCCGACTGGCGCTGAGGTGAGCGCCAAGCTCGTGGCGATTGACGAGTTGAAGCAAGCCGAGAAGGCCGACCTCGGGTGGACCAACCTCGACGACATGCTCGGGCTACTGTTTCGGCGTAAGCAAACGCGCGGCGTTTCGCCAGCTATTCAGAAAGAACCGATCCGTGCGCTGCTGCAGGCCGAGGTCATGTACCTGGTGTACGAGCAGCCGCAGGAGTTTGGGCAGTGGCGCGACGATCCCTTCCCGGAGGGCCGCATAGATCCTGTTTTGGCGGAAGCCCTCCTGGCCTCCAAACGCACCTCCGAGCACCTGCGCCGCGCCCTGAGCCTCGAGGAGCCAACCGTCGAGGACTACGACGCCTACACCCGCGTGCCGGAGCTGCAGACCCACAAGGTGAGCGACAATCCCGCGAGCAACGGCCGCAAAGTGACCGTCACCACCGAGAATGTGCAGTGCCGCATGGTGGAGCCGGACCACGGGCAGTACGACGAGGTGGCGGACGCCTTCGTGGAGGAGTTCGCGGTCGAGATCCAGAGTCCGATCACGCGGTCGAGCGGTCGGCAGCGGGCGCAGATCAAGATCGACGAGAGCTTCGGGGAGGTGGCCGTGCTCATCGAGGAGTACGACGAGGACGGCGGCCTGATCGACACCTACTGGCGCGTGCCGGGCGCGGGCGAACGCAGCGTGCCGGGCCTCCGCGAGGACCGCATCGTCGAGATCGACCTCGGGCAGAGCTACACCCGCGGCGGCGGTAAGCTGAAGCGGGCCGTGAAGCGACTCGTGGGTAAAATCTTTAAGGTCCTAATCCGTGATAAGGATGGGAAGTTCGGCAAGGAGGTCCACCGCACCTACCGGATGTTGAGCGCGAAGCTCGGGCGGGACGGCTTTCGGTTTGACGAAGTCGACCTCGCGGACGTCAACGGGAAGTTGGAGTTGGGGGAGCGCGGTCTGCTGCTACTACACGGCACTTTTAATACGGCCGAGGGCAGCTTCGATGACCTGTTGCCGAACGAGGATTTCCGCAGGCTCGTCAAGGAGCGCTACGGCGGGCGCGTGGTGGCCTTCGAGATGCCGACGGTGGCCGAGGGCGTGACGGCGAACGTCGAGCGACTGCTGCCGTACAAATTCCGCGCGGCTGAGCTCGACGTGATGGCGACGAGCCGCGGGACGCTGGTGGCGCGGGCGTACGGCCTGCGGAACCCCATTCACCGACAGGTGCTGGCGGGCGGGACGGCCTTCGGGACGCCCCTGGCGGATTCGCAGCACATCCTGGCGCTGGTGAACCGCGTGACGCGGCTGCTAAGCTTTGCGGGCAAGAGCTTGGCCCGGCGCTACCGGCAATGCTGAAGGCACTCGAGGCGGTGGTGAAGGGTGTGCTGAAGGCGCCTGGACTCGTCGATCAGGCGCCGAATAGTTCGCTCACTACGGGTCTGAATCGCGACTACCGTTTTGAAGACCCGAGCCTGTTGTTCATCGGCTCCGAGTTCGAGCCGAGCACCGGGACCTTGGCGAAGCTCGGCGACTACCTCAAGGATTCGATCCTATTTAAGGGTGAGGCCAACGATGCCGTGGCGCCGACGCGCGGGGCCTTGGGGTTGCGGGAGGGCGAGTCGGTGGTGGGGCGGAGCAATGTATTGGTGGTGGACCGCGCGAGTGAAATCAATCATCACAGCTACTATCGCGACCGGGCGGTGGTGGCGGGGGCGCTGGGGTTTTTGGGTGGGGTAAGCGGATAGCGATCGCTTTCGGGCAGAGCTATGGGCAGCCTGAGGGGTGAGCCTTTCAGGACTTACGAACGAGCGGTCCAGATTCATCACTGGATCAGCTTTCCCGTAAATATCGCGAGGAGGAAGCCGTAGTTGGCGTCGCTAGATTTGTCTAAATTTCGGATTGACGTGCACAGGTGATACGCTATGCTATGGATGTCTCTAGCTTCTTCTTTGCCGAATATGAGCGTATGGTCATAGTCAGCTGAGTGCCGGTCTGCCTGCAGTTCGATGAATCCAAGGGCAATAGACCTTAATTCGGGCGTCAGCTGAGACAGATTTAGCGGCATTAGTGCGACCACACTATTTGCCTGTGTCTGATCGGTAGCCAGTAGGCGAAACCTGTTGCAGACCTGCCTCATGTGGCTATGCTGGTACCCTCTGCGTACATACTGGCGGAAGTGTTCGCGTGCACTACCCGAGACTATGAGCTTGGCGCTTTCCTCGGTGAGGGTATGAAAGACGGCGTAATAGCAATTGGATATCGCTCGCCGTAAGTCCGCCTGCTTAGGTCGCCCAATACCGCCTTCGAGTAAATTCTGTGCTTGGCTAAGGAAGTCCGCAGCGGAGATATTCACGCTTCCGCGCCAGCTGGCGTTTGCAAATTGAATAAGATATGCGGGAAGTAAGCCGATGTTTTCTCGCTGTTTATAAGTAGATTTCGTATTTTGTCCTTAATCTCACGAATCTGGACTGCCTTCAGTCCAAAATCCTCAGGCACATTGAGTCTAATGCGGAGCATCTTGAATGCCGTCGCTGTCGTCGTCGGCTGCGTAGACCCACTCGGCCACGAGGCCATAGTCCTGAGCCAGTTGTAGCTTGAGGGGTGTAAGGAGTTGATCGGCGGTGAACTCTATCATCGTAGCGTTAACCCGGGTGCCACAGAAACGGTTCCCCCGTAGGCCAGGACCTGCCGACCCGGCAGCCTGTACTCCTACAGCTTAGCACTCATAAGCCGCAGACCTGACCCACGGGCTGAGGCTTGCATCCCCTGTGGCTAATCACGAGCCTTGGGTAACACTCGCGGCTACTCGCCGCCGTGCCGACTCCCGTTGGCGTAGAGCGCGAGGAGGAAGGCGAAGTCTGGCTCCAGGGTGGGGTCAAGGGCTTCGATGAGTTCGAGGGTGCGGACGGCGCTGCGGAATATTTCTTGCGCTTCTTCCTTGAGGTAGGTGTTCGGTAACGCCTCTGTCGGCCGTCTGGGGCGTAGGGGTGATCCTAAACCTGACACACGTTCGTCGCACTTGGCCATGGGAGTAGCCACGGCGCACGTATTGCCGATATGCCCCACGTTTACTGCCCGACACGATGATCCTGGCGCTCTTTTCAGTAAGTGCGTGAAAGGCGGCGTAGTAGCAATCGGAAGCCGCCCGCCGCAAGTCGGTTTGCTTGGGTCTCCCAGGGCTCGCGGCTATGAGGTGGCGCGCCTGCGCTAGAAGATCCCGCGGCGAGATGTTCATGAGAAGCTCTTTGACCGGACGACGTTGAAGATAACGAATGGGAAGTAGGGGGCCGTTTCCTCGTTGCCTTCGAGGCACTTTTTGATCCGTGTCCTTGATCGCCCTCACATCCTCCACCGAGAGGGTTGCGTCCCGCTGGATGTCGAGGCGGACCTCGATCATCTGTATCCCCCGCCGGTCCTCGTCGACGATGATGACCCAGTCGGCGTCGAGCCCGTGCGCGCGCTCGAGTTCGAGCTTGACGGGTTGTAGGAGCGTCTCGACGTTGTATGCGGTGACCATGGTAGGGTAACCCTAGGGCGGGGGGATAGGTTCCGTTTTGGCACCAGTGCAGGAGCTATCTCGTTAAGTACAACTCCCAATACGCCGCCGCGTAGTACGGAATATTAATCAGGGTATACGCATGCCCCGCCGGCGTCACGACCTCCTCCATAGAATAAGTATTGCGCAGCGCCCGAAACGCAATCCCGGCGTCCGCCCGCTCCACGAATTGATGCAATGACCTGAGCTTGCCCTGCGGACCTGTCTTGACTTCTAGTGGATACACGCCTTCGTCACCGACCAATAGTAAATCTACCTCCGCGCTCGATCCGGATCGCTCCCGAATCCAGAAGTGCGGCTCCCACGAGGGTTGGTGGTGGCGGGCGATTTGCCCACCTGTCGCGCACCGCGCAATAGGAGTGGTTTACGGGTCTTCTTCCGTCGCCAAACGTGCAGCCAACTCAGGGCATCTCGGGAGCGCAAACCTTCCATCTGGCAAAAATGCCCCCTTTTTACACACCATTTCTGCCTAAAATGGCCCCATTTTAGACATCACCGCACCACCTCCACCACCACCTTACTCGCGTACTTTCCACCGTGGTGCACGACATTGTGCGCCACCACACCTTCCGATTCATCGTAATTTTTACCTCCGGTATTCAAGTTCCGCTCGAATCTCGGAAAGTTAGAACTCGACACTTCGATGCGCATAGAATGGCCCGGGGCAAAATAATTACTCGTCGTCATCGGGGATAACTTGACCTCGTACACCTCGCCCGGCTTCATGATGACCTCCTTGTCGTAGCCCTCGCGGTAGCGCACCCGCTGGATGGTCTCGTCGAGGTTGTAGGCCGTCCCGTCCGGGGCCACGTCGACGAGCTTGACGGTGAAGTCGGTGTCCTTGGCGTCGGAGCTCACGTAAAGCGTGGTTGTGACGGAGCCGCTCACCTCCAGGCCGGTCTTGAACGGCTCGGTGGTGTAGACGAGGATGTCCTGGCGGGCTTCGTTAGCGCGCTGGTCGCGGGCCCCGCCCTGGATGGCGTTGCCGGTGCAGCAGACGTTGCCGCCGACGCTCATCACGGGGTTCATCGGATCGTAGGTGAAGGCGTCGGTCGCGGTAGTGGTGGCGGGTTTTGGCGAAAGCCGTCCATCTCCGTAGAGGCTGTTGGCCGCGCCTTTACCGTCGAGGTAAAAAGTCATCGGCTGCGCACCGGCGGGCGGCCAACTCGTCGAGGTCTGCCAGATGTTCTTGCCCATCGTGAAGTACTGTACGCGGGGGCGCGTTTTGGCGGAAGCCGTTTTGGCGGAAGCCGTATCCATCAGGTGCTCGGCGAAGAAGGCTTTGATCTGCTCGTCGTAGTTGAGTCTCGCGTCACCTACGGAGCGCTCGCCGACGATGGTATTCTCGGTCGCGCGCGTGTAGGCGCAGTGCAACGTCGGCGCCACCACGAGCCACTGGTCGTCGCGTACGGCGGGCGTCGCGGCATTCTTACGCACGTGATTAAAAAGCGCCAGATTCGGACCTACGCTCACGTCGTACCAGCTCGCGAACCAGAAAGCCGGCACGTCGAAGGGCATGTCCTCGTGGTAGATCCCGCCCCGGCGCCACTTCGGGTCGTTGGGCGCGCGCGTGATCATCTCCTCGTAGACGCCGGCGGGGCCGTTTTGGGCGGTGAGGATCTGGCTCACGGGCAGCGTCCTGAGGCCCTGCGCCCAGTCCACCTTCGGGGCCTCGGACTCTAAATCGTAGAAGCGCTGCAGCCGCAGCAAGTCCTCACGTGGCGTACCGACCTTGATGCGCGGCGCGGCCGGATCGTGCTGGACGCCGTAGAGCCAGGTCGTGAACAGCATCTGCTGCGCGCCGCCGCGGTACCAGTTGCCCTGCTCGTTGTAGGGGCCCACCTTCCCGACGCCGGCCCCGAAGCCCTGCGGCACCATGGCCTTCAGCGCGGGGTGACCTTGACTCGCGACCGCCATCTGCCACTCGGCCGTAGAACTGCAGCCGATGAGGCCCACCTTACCGCTGCTCCAGGGCTGCTCGGCCAGCCATGTGAGCGCGTCGTAGCCGTCGGTGACGGGCGTGCCGAAGATGTCCCACTCGCCCTCGGAGAAGTAGCGGCCGCGCTCGTTTTGCTCGACGTACGCGTAGCCGGCCTCGACCCACTTGAGGGCCGTCTCGTAGCTGCGGGTCCGCTCTTCGCCATTGACCCAGCCGTTCATCTGGTAGGGCGTGCGACTGAAGATGACGGGGACTTTGCCGCCGGTCTTCGGGCGGTACACGTCGGTGGCGAGGCGGATGCCGTCGCGCATCGGGACCATCATCTTCTGCTCGACGGTGGCCACTTTTTCGAGGGCCTTCCAGGCGTCGGAGCGTTGGGCGAAGGCTGTCGTGATGCAGGCGAAGCAGGCGGAGAGGAGGAGTGCGCGCATGGTGGGAAGGTAGGGCGGTGCACCTTTGCAGCATGCGTTTGCTTTTTGTCCTTCTTGCGTTCGTGCTGTCCTCTGGCGCTACGGCCCAAACTTACCGCAGCGGCGATTTCATCCTCCAGGACCTGGACTGTGGCCCGCTCTGCGACGCGATCGAGTCGGTGACCCCGGGCCTCGACGGGCGGCACTTCTCGCACGTCGGTTTGGTAGAGGTACGCGGGGACTCGACCTTCGTGTGGGAGGCCATCTCGGCCGGCGGCGTCGTGATGACGCCCCTGGCGAGTTTCGTGGCGCGCGTCGAGGATTCAGCGGGGTTGGTACACATGCGGCTTTCGCCAAAACACGCTTCACTGGTGCCGGCGGCCTTACGGTTTTGCGGAAGCGTAATCAACACGCCTTATGACGCCGTCTACTTGCCAAATAACGGCGCTTACTACTGTTCTGAACTGCTGTACGATGCCTTTAAAGACGCGAATAATGGCGTGCCTGTCTTTACACTCCATCCAATGACATTTAAGGATCCGGAGACGGGGGAGTTTGATCCGGCTTGGGTGGCGTATTACGAGAAGCTCGGGGTGGCGATTCCGGAAGGGGCATTGGGTTGTAATCCCGGGGGCTTGGCGACGGACGGGGTGTTGGTGCGGGTGGAGTGAGGCGGGGGGCTGAGCACGCGGCTGCCGGCAGTTTGGGTAGCGGCGGAGTGGACGAGGTGACGAACACCGTCGGTGATTAACCATGCAAATCTAATATCTCGCGTTAGATTTGCATGGATGATCCCACTGAAACGCAGCAAATTCGAGCTAGAACTCCAAAATCGGTTGATCTCCGTGCCCGCGGTCGGACTCGTTGGCGCGAGGCAAGTCGGGAAGACTACGCTCGCGAAGACTGTCGGTGGTGAAGGTGGTCGTGACACTGTCTACCTCGACCTTCAACTCCCGAGCGCACGCCGGCGTCTGGTCGACGCAGAGGCCTACCTAAGGTCGGTTGCGGATTGCCTGGTGATCTTGGACGAGGTGCAGACGATGCCGGAGGTCTTCGCCGTGTTGCGCGTACTCATCGACGAGGACAGACGACCGGGGCGGTTCCTGTTGCTTGGGTCTGCCTCCCCCGAACTCATGCGGGACTCAGCCGAGTCACTTGCCGGACGCATCAGCTACATCGAATTGCCGCCACTGCTCTTGGGCGAAGTCGCCGGTACCGTGGCGCTCCGAACGCACTGGCTGCGGGGCGGCTACCCGGAGGCGTTGCTGATAGACGAGGGCGAGATCGGTGTCGAGCAAGCCCAGTTCCAGCGCATGCGGTGGTACGTCGACTACGTCGCCACCTTCGTCGCGCGCGACCTGCCGGACCTCGCGGGCGGCGCCGACCGAGCGACGATGACGAGGTTGCTCTCTATGCTCTCCTACTCGCAGGGCGGGCAGCTCAACTACACGAAGCTCGCTGGTAGCCTCGATCGGTCTGGCCCGACCATCACGCGCCACGTGGACGTCCTCGAGCAGGCCTTCCTCGTCCGCCGTGTGCCGCCTTACACGCCGAACGTCGGCAAGCGTCTTGTGAAGGCGCCGAAAGTGTATGTGCGCGATAGCGGCCTCTTGCACGGGCTGCAACGTATCTCAGATGAGCAGCAGCTCCTAGGCCATCCGCTCGTGGGCGCCTCCTGGGAGGGCTACGCGATCGAGCAGCTTCTGGCACGCCTCCCGCCCTTAGCTGAGGCATTCTTCTATCGAACCTCCAACGGCGCTGAACTCGACTTGATCCTCGAAGCGCCGGGGAGGCCGCTACTGGCTTTCGAGATGAAGTTTTCTACCGCGCCGAGTCTAACGAGGGGCTTCTACTCCGCTATAGAGGACGTTCAGCCGAACGCAAGCTATGTCGTCGTGCCGGAGGGTGAAGCTTACCCTATCAAGGAGGGTGTAACGGTACTCGGTCTAGCGGAGGCCGTGCAGGTGGTAAGCGCGTGGGGAGCATAGCCCTACAGCCCCACCACCCCCATCATCACCTCCGCAAAAGCCGACCGCCTCAAATCCCCTTCCCCCAATCGAAACGGCGCACTCAACCCATCGCTATTCGACAGCAGGATCAGCGTCACGCCACGCTCCGGGAGCCGCACCCACAGCCCCGAGAAAGACCCAGCTGCCAGCCGTAGTGCCACACGACTTTCTCGCCCTCGATCTCCTGTACGAACCAGCCCATCCCGTACGGCAGCGCCTCCCCGGTCGTCGTCGAGCGCGCGGGCGTCATGGCCTGCGCTAGCGTACTGTCGGCGAGCAACTCCCCCGCCGATAGCGCGATGTCGAAGTGCGCCAGGTCCACTACTGTTGACACGATACCCGCACCGGCGTTGACGTTGTACGGCGCGGTCGAGTTTTTGGTAGGGACTCGGGGCAGGGTATCCGGGAGGGTAGCGAAGGCGAGGGCGACGGTGCCTCCCGGTCTCCGCACAGCGCGACGCAGTAGAGACAAAGGAAGACGTGGTCGGTGTCGACGCCTGGCTTTCCACCGTGCATGAGCGATACGGCCCCAAACTCACCCTCACGGATTTCGAAGCGGCAACGCCTTTCGGATCACCTTTGCGACAGCGTATGACGCCCATCCTCGATCACCTCGTCTACGCCGTACCCAAGCTCGCAGAGGCTTGTGCGGCTTTCGCCAAAACCACCGGCGTCACGCCCACGCCCGGCGGCCAGCACCTCGGTCGCGGTACGCACAATGCCCTTATCGGCCTAGCGAGTGGCGCCTACCTGGAGTTCATCGCCGCCGATCCCGCGCAGCCCACGCCCAAAGGTGGCCGCTGGATGGGCGTCGACCTCGTTACCGCGCCGACGCTCACCCGCTGGGCCCTCCGGAATGTGGACCTGGCGGCTTTCGCCAAAACCCTCCGCGCCCACCGCCCCGACCTCGCCCACCTTACCGAAGGCAGCCGCCGCACCACTGCCGGCCAAACACTCGCCTGGCGCATGACGCAGCCCCAACCCGCGCCTGCCGTGGAGCTGGTGCCCTTCGCGCTGGACTGGAGTGATTCCGAAGCGCATCCCAGTGGTGGGCTAGCGCCGAGCCTGGAGGTCGTGGAGCTGGAGCTCCACCACCCCGACGCGCTAGCCCTAGCTCAACTCTTCGCCACGCTAAACCTCCCCCAAATCATTCACCCCGCCCCGAGCCCCAGCCTCCGAGCCCACCTAGCCACGCCCCGAGGCTCCTTCTGGCTGTAGCCCCGGCCCCAAGCCCCGGCCCCAAGCCCCAGCAGTCGGCGCGTCGGGACTGGAGCGGTTTGGCCTACGCGGTAGCGCACTCAATACTTCACCCTTCACAATTCAACACTTGCCCCACCAAGACTACCTCACCCTCAACCGCCACGCCTGGGACACCCGTACCCAGCAGCACCTCAAGAGTGAATTTTACAACGTCGATGCCTGGCTGGCCGGCGCTACGAGCCTCAAGCCCATAGAACTCCCCCTCCTAAGTGACATCTCCGGCAAGTCCCTCCTCCACCTCCAGTGTCACTTCGGCCAGGACACCCTCTCGCTGGCCCGCATGGGCGCCCACGTCACGGGCCTAGACCTCAGCCCACGCGCCATCGCCGAAGCCAGGCTATTGGCCCAGCGCGCAGGCCTATCCGCTGCTTTTGTGGAGGGCGACGTGTACAGGGCCCCCATCCTCATCGAGGGCAAATTTGACATCGTCTTCGCGAGCTATGGGTGCATCGGGTGGCTGCCCGACATTGCGCACTGGGCCAGCGTCGTGTCGCACTTCGTAAAGGCGGGTGGGCGCTTCGTCTTCGCGGAGTTCCATCCCGTACTTTGGATGCTCGATGCCGATTTCGCCGATTTGAAATACGCTTACGCCAAAACCGACCCCATCGTCGAAACCGAAGGCACGTACACGGATGTTTTGGCGGAAGCCCCACAGACCATGGTGACCTGGAACCACAGCCTCTCCAGCGTCATTGCAGCACTGATGGAGGAAGGGCTGCGGCTCACGCACTTCAATGAGTACGACTACTCGCCTTTTCCCATTTTCGGCAAACGCGGCGTAGAGGTGGCGCCTGGGCGGCACATGGTGCAGGGTAAGGAGGGCCTGCTGCCGCTGGTGTACGCGCTGGAGATGACAGGCTAAGGCGCGGGCAACGCTTAGCGGTTTGGCTCCGTTATTTAGTCGTGCGCAAAGCCTTTTATTTCACCTTCTTCAGCGGCCTCCTGCTCTTCGTCGTCTACGCCTTCGCGCCACAGGCCACCACCCGCGTGCTGAGCGCCTCCCTAGACCTACTCGCGCCCAACCGCGCCGCCGAAGCCGCCTTTCGCGACAGCGTCTCTTTCGCCGCGACCGACTTCCTAGCCGAGAGAGCGCTGGCGGTGGCCGCCTACCCTCGCCTCACGAGCACGGAGATCTCTCGCCTCACCCGCACGCCCTACGCCGCGCACCTTGGCGCCAGCCGGGCCATCGGTCGCAACACCAAGGGCGGCCTCGACCTGACCGTCGTCCCGCGCACGAGCCCGTACTACGTCTCTGGCTGGCGACGTGGCCTTCTCGCACCAAAGGCACTTTCCGTCATCGACAGCCTCGGCGCTCGCTTCCGGCACGAGACGGCTGCGGCGGGCCTGCCGCCCGCTCGCTTCGTCATCACGAGTGGCTACCGGAGTGCCGCCCACCAGGCTCAGCTCCGTGAGGTAAATGAGAACGCTGCGGCGGGCACTTCGAGTCACGAATTTGGTGGCTCTTTCGACATTACGTATTTACGCTTCGCGACGGCGCCCGCGGTAGTCGACTCGGCCGCCTTTCGCCTCGGATCTAATACGCCGGATGGCCTGCGGCGCAGCCTCGCCACCGAACTCCAGCTCCGACAGGCGCGGTGGGCGGAGGCCATGATTGCGCAGCACCCTGAAGCTTACCAGGCGGCTCTCGGGCGGGCGCTGATGAGTCTCGAGGCGGATGGGCAGCTCTACGCGCTACGCGAGACGGGCCAGCCCTGCTTTCACGTCACGGCCCGCTGAGGAGAAAACGCGGAAAATGCTGTGAACCTAGGCGCCGATTGGAGCTTGCCGGTCTCGTACCGTCATAGCGCTAGCGCCCCAATCCATCATTCCGTGCGGACGCTCCGCAAGGTCTGCACCGTGCCCTGGGCCTCGTCGCGGATCGTGACCGTGTAGACGCCCGCGGCGCGCGGCACGGGTAACGCAACGGCCGCGCCGCCGCCGAGCGACAGGCGCTGGCTCGAGAGGCGACGGCCGGTGAGGTCGGTGACGGTAACGAGGAAGGGCTGAGGACTTGCGGTGGTGCCCGTGGCCTGTAGCAAGACCTCCTGCGCGCCGGCCGGATTTGGGTAGAGCACAAAGCGCTGTTCGGCGCCAGCGGCGCGGGTGACGCTTACGACGGCACTCGCGGCTGAGCTACCGTCGAGGTCGACGCTGCGCAGGCGGTAGTAGCTCGTCGGTTCCGGGGCAATGTCCTCGAAGGTGTAGTTGCCGCCGTCTGGATGGGTGGCGGGTGTGCGTCCGATGCTTACCCAGGTATCGTCACGGAGGCACGCCACGTCGAAGTGACTCGCGTTGACCTCGGAGGCGGTGGCCCAGGAGAGGAAATTGGTGGAGGTTTTGGCGACAGCCGTAAAGGACAGCAGCTCGACGGGGAGCGGCGCCAGGATAGTGACACTGATATCGTTGCTGCTGGTGCGGGCGCAAATGGTCGCAGCGGCGGCGGCGTTCTGGAAAGCAGCCTTCGATCCACCGACGTAGGGCTGTAGATTATCGGAATTCTCGTAACTCACGCCAAACACGGTGTAGCTGCCGGCTGGGAAATTGGTGGCGTTGCTGAGGTCGCCGCTGGGGTCGAAGGCGACGATGTTGCCAGTGGCGTTGTTGATGATGCCGTAGGTGTAGGAGTAACCAGCAGGTGGAGGGGGTGAATTCGTGAACAGTTGTCCCGGACCGGTATAAGTTGTAGTGGCGTTTCCTGTATTCCCGAAGGGACTAAACGCTACGATATAGATGACTTGACCAGCGGAGAGCGCTTGGGTAAAGGGTACATTTGAGATAGTAACGGGATCACTCTGATTGGTCTGCCCAGTGGAGTTAATGAAGTCGTCGCACCCAGACCCTTGATAGGGCGCTGAGAAAATAGTGGTTCTGTAAGGGTTGCCGGAAGTGAAGGTATAATTACCCGTTGTGCCGACGGTGGCTTTTGTGGAAGCATATCTGGTGCCGCCAAAATTGAAGCTCGTACAGTTTCCTGATATATTGTCCTTACCAATGAAGCGCCCTGTTGGGGTATTCCCTACAGCCTGTGAAACTGGTGAGGTGATGGCAGTTCCAAAATTAGGCGTGGGATTTAAGTTGAGGGCTGCGTCACCTGCGGGGGCAGAAACCGAATTAAATGGCTGAATATCTATAGCCACGGCCTCGCATCCGGTCGCTGAAATGATGGTAATATCAGCATTGTTGATGTCGAGGAAGATATTGTCGGTGCCGCGCACCATGATGCGCCCTGTACCGGTGGGCAGATCTGGAATTTGAAAAGTGTGCGAACCGTCGTTCGGCGTACCACTCGCGATGGCGAAGCTGAAGGACTGTCCGCCGTCGGTACTAAGGAGAATGTCGACGTTGGCGGCGTTGATCCCGTTGGCGTTGGTGCCGGCCACGCTCCAAGTGATGGTAGCGTCGTTCGTACCATCCGCCGTTAGGGTGGTTGGTGTGTTGAAGGTGTTGATGCCGAAGGCCTGTCCAGTATTGACCACCTGGATCTGGCGCTCGTCGCAAGCGATACCATTGGAGCCGTCGCGCACGGTGAGGTCGAAGGTGAGGTTGCGGGAGACGTTCGGCAGGACCTCGCCGTCGGACCCGTCCGGTAGCACGCCAGCGAGGATGGTGCTGAGGCGCGGGAGGTAGCGATTCGGACTAAAGTCGGCCGCAAAACTGCGGAAGAGGGGGGCCGTAGGGCGGTTGGCGGTTTGGGTGGGATCGGCCGGGGCCTGCGCATCCGTGTCGATCTGCTCCCAGTTGTACGTCAACGCCTGTCCATCAGCATCGGTGCCAGCGCCTTCGAGAAGAAAGGGCGTATTGGCGGGGATGACATAGGTGCCGCCGTCGGGATTGGCGTCGGCGACGGGGGCCGAATTAGTGGTGGCGATGGCGGCGAAGCAGCTGCCGAGTCCGGCGATATAGTTGTTGATTGCGCGTAGCGAGCCGACGTGGAAGTAGGTCCGGTCGATTGACGCATAGGTATCGGTGGACGTGCAGGTCGATACGGCGGTGGCCATGATCGTTACACCTTGCCCGGGCTCGTAGCGCTGCGAACTCTCGTTCGATGGGTTCTGGCAGCCGTAGTTGGTGTGCTCGCAGCTAAACTGGTGACCGACCTCGTGCTGGAAGATGACCAATGAGCCCGTAGACCGGACGGTGCTGAAGGCGCTCGATTTAAAGGTCGCACGACAGACCACTCCGACCGACGCCTGTCCATTGATGCCGATATTTTGATCCGTTTCATGGAGCCCGTGCCCGATGTCGAAATTGCCGACGGGTATACGGTCGTTGATGTATTTCGCGGCTCGTGGGCGGGAGTCTGCTGAACTGAGGGGATTGGGGAACGTATCGTTGGCAGGATCGAGACTGATGAGCAAATCGTTACCGGCAATCAAGACGAACGTGATCGACGCCTCACGTTCGTAGATAGCATTGAGTTCGGCGAGACGCCGGTTGAAAGCCGCATTGACCCCAGCCACGGTGCCGCCGTTGAGCTGTGCAAACTCGCCCGTGTTCGTCAGGGCTATCCGGTAGCGTCGTAGCGTGGTGCCGAGTTGGAAGCAACTGTTCGCTTGAATTTTTTGTGCAGTGCCCGTTTTACCGATAGGTGCCAGGCCCTCGTCCTCTACGCCACACGTGAACGCGGCCCGCTCAGCGCCGACGTCGATCCGCTCGATGTACTGCACGATGCGCTTGCCCTCGCGTTCATGCGTGATCTCGACGGCGCCGCCATCCTCCAGCACGACGGCAAACACGCCCTCCGGACTCACATTGAGGCGCCCGACGATCTCGGTAGAGCCAGGAGTGACGAGTCGAAAACTGCGGATCTCGGGATAGGCTGCCTGCAATCCGGGCTCGAATTGCGAAGCCTCGACGAGGGTAAACGAGCGTGAAGCACCGTTGAGCCAGGGCAACTCCACGGTCGTGCCGACGGATCCGCCGCGGCGTTGTTGCTCGCCCAAAGCGTTAGCGATCTCGGCGGCGGAGAGCTCGATGGACTGCCGTTGCGCCAGCGAAATTGTGCAGGTAAAAAAGACGAGCGCAAGGGTGGAGAGTAGACGTGAAGGCATATCGCGAAACTGATTCGTGGGGCACGGGGCGCCCCTGTTGCCCAGTCTACGGTACGTTGGTCCTTATGTGTCAATAACTTGCACGGTCCTCGCACTTTTAGCCCAGTCGAGTCCGTGTGCGCCTCTACTGCGCCGTCACGAAGTGCACGTGCTGCTGTTGCCGAAACCGCTCGTACTCGGCCGGGTCGGGTTGGGGCAGGAGCTTGGCCAGCGCCTTGCGCTTGACGTGCGTATATCCTTTGTCGCCATACACGTAAACCCCGCCACGGCCGTCGTCCCGGACGCCGCGGAGGTGTGCCTCGACAGGCACCTCCAACGAGCTCCTAAGGTCGAGCGGGAGCAGGCCCGTACTGGGGGCTTTCTTGGGGGTCTCGGGAGGCGTTTGACTCGCTCCGCGAGCGCCGCTTACCGTATTAATGACGCAGTCGCAAGGCAAGTCGAACGCAGGTACTTTATTGGTTTACACAGTTATGCGGAGCTTAGAGTCCACCTTCGGCCACCGGGGACGGGTTCCGCGCCGCCTAGTGCGGCGGACGCGGGCCTGCGGCCCACGTCGCGGAACCCGTCCCCGGTGGCCGAAGGTGGACTTGGCGTCAGTTGGGCGTTTGATTAGCGCCGCTGAGGCCTGCCTGTGGCGGATTAGCGGGGCGCGCCGAGTGTGCCGCCACGGCCCAGGTCCCAAAGCCCGCCGCCATGGCGAGTGCTAAGACGCCGGCCCACAGGAAGGCCGTCGGCAAGTCATACGCAGCCACCACAGGCGCCACGGCAATAGGCGACACGAATTGCCCGAGGAAAAGACACGACGACAGCAGGCCCAGCACCCGCCCACGCTGCGCCAACGGCGCGGCTTGCATGACGAGTTGATTGACGTTGGGCATGATGAAGCCGAGCCCGAAGCCGCTAATGAGCACCGTCGCCACCACTGCCCAGTAGCTGCCCATAAAGGATAGCAGCACGTAGCCCAGTCCGAGGAGCCCGAAGGCGAGCGCGAGCACCCACCACGGCCCGATAGCGGCCTTGACGCGCGCGAAGGAGAAGGATGCGATGGCCCCGGAGAGGGTAGTGGCGGCCACGGCGACGCCGGTCATGGTAGAGCTTGCGCCAAAACCCTCCAGCAGGAAGGGCAGCTGTACGGGCGTGAGGTAGAAGACGACCATGGCGAGGAACATGGTCGCGAACATGACCACGGAGAGGCCCCAGAAGGGCGCGGCCGGGGCGGGGGGTGTTTTGGCGAAAGCCGTAGCCACTTTATCGGAGGCCGAATCAGGACTAGTCATACTAGCCCGCGGCGGCTCCTCGAGGTAGCGGGCCACGAGCGGGAGCATCAGCAAAGACAGCAGGTAGATGCCGAAGGGCGCGCGCCAGCTCACGTCGGCCAGCAGGCCCCCGCCCACGATGAAGACGATGCCCCCGAGCGACATGGCGGCGGCCTGTTTGCCGAGCAGATCCCCGCGCTCCTCCCCGTCAAAATAGTCGGCAATCAGGGTCGCGGTGACGGTCATGACGAGTCCGACGGCCACGCCGAGCAGGGCCCGGCTGGCGAGCAGCAGCGGCAGCGAGGACACGAGTCCCCCGCCGACGCCCCCGACGGCATACAGTGCGAGGCCGACGTAAAGGAGCTTGAGGCGCCCGAGCCTGTCGACGAGGTAACCCGCCACCGGGCTCGCCACCGCGATGAAGAGCGCCGGCACGGTAAGGACGAGCCTCGCGAGGACGTCGACGTTGGGTGTGTCGACAAAGGTTTGGCGGATGAGCGGGAGGGCGGCCGCGACGGTGGCGCCGCTCATGACGGTGAGCGTGGAGGCGAGCAGGAGGGTGAGTTTGCGGGGGTGCATGCCGGGGGGAACGCGCGGGGGCGGGGGAGTGATTCGCGGGTACAGTTTGTGTAAACTATCTTTCTTGACTTCGGGATGCTAGGCGATGAACTAGATCATAGGTGATACCGTATTTATTATTGATTGATCGTTTAACACCCCACAGCACATGCCTCTTTCCGCCGACGACCGCTTCGCCATCCTCGATGTGATTCATAGTTACAATCTCGCCGCCGACGAAAAAGACGTCGAGGCCACGCTCACGCACTACGTCGAAGAGGGCTGGATCGACGGCGACATGGAGACGGGCCGCGGCCACGAAGCGATGCGACGAGACCTACCCGGGGTATTCGCTCCGGAAATGACCCTCAAGCGTCACCTGGCCTGCAACGTACGTTTCGGGCAAGAACAGGCGGGCGGGGAAGTGACGATTGAGTACATCCTGCTCGTGATGGAAGGACAATTGGCGTCCATCCCGATTGCGACCTCCCGGATCACCGACCGATTCCGGCGTATGGAGGAGGGCTGGAAGGTCGTCCATCACCACGTGGCGGTCGATCCGAGCTCACGTTGGCTCGTCAAGGCCGGCGAAAAGGCCTACAACGCGATCGAGGAGCTGAAGGCGATGCTGAGCTAGGTATCGAAGCATCGGCTACACCAACCGCAGCGGGGGAACACCCGCGCGAGAGATGGTTCCAAACGCACGTCGCGCTGATCGCGCTGGTCATGTATGGAAGCATTTGTAGGTCGTCGAAGTAGGTTTTGGCGAAAGCTGGACTACCGACACGCATTCATCAGTGCGCCTCCAGCCAATTCTCCCCCACCCCGCTCTCCACCAGCAGCTTCACCTTCAGATCCGGCATCGCGCCCTCCATCTCTTCTTTGACCAGCTTGCGTAAAGCTTCCACTTCACTTCGCTTCGCATCGAACACCAATTCGTCGTGCACCTGAAGGGTGAGTAAGCTCTCCATGCCCTCGCGTTTCATGCGGCTGTGCACGTTAATCATCGCGAGTTTCATCAGGTCCGCAGCCGTGCCTTGGATGGGGGTGTTGACGGCGTTGCGCTCGGCGTAACTGCGCAGGTTGCCGTTGGCGGAGTTGATGTCGCGCAGGTAGCGGCGGCGCCCGAGCAGGGTCGTCACGTAGCCTTGTTTGCGCGCCAGCTTCACCTGGCTGTCCATGTAGGCCTGAAGCTGGTGGTAGGTCTCGAAGTACTTTTTGATCAGTTCCCCGGCCTCCTTGCGGTCGATCTCGAGTTCGTTGGCCATCCGGTTGGCGCCCGCGCCGTAGATGATGCCGAAGTTGACGGTCTTCGCCTTGCGCCGCTGATCGTCGGTGACCTCCTCGTAAGGAACGCCGTACACGAGGGCGGCCGTAGAGCGGTGGATGTCCTGGCCGGAGTTGAAGGCCTCCAACATCTGCTCTTCCCCGGCGATCTCGGCGATGAGGCGGAGTTCTATCTGCGAGTAGTCCGCCGAGACGATCACGTGGTCTTTGCTGTGCGGAATGAAGGCCTTGCGGATCTGCCGACCGACGTCGGTGCGCATCGGGATGTTCTGGAGGTTTGGATTGCTAGACGAAAGTCGCCCCGTCGCCACCGCCGCCTGATTAAAGCTCGAGTGAATGCGGTTGTCGCGCGGACTCAGCAGCTTCGGCAAAGCATCGACGTAGGTGCCGCGCAACTTCGACAGCTGCCGGTAGTCGAGAATCTTCTGCGCCACCGGATTGAGCTTGGCGGCATCTTGCATCGTGAATTCGTCCGTCTTGTACTGCCCGGACTTTGTCTTCGAACCTTTATAAGGGACTTTCAATTCGTCGAATAAGACTTCCCCTACCTGCTTTGGTGAATCGATATTAAAGGGCCGTCCCGCAGCTTCGTAAATCTCGTCCTGCAACAGGGCTTGACTCTGCATAAGTTCTTGCGAAAGCCTGGCCAGGAATTCCGTGTCGAGTGCCACGCCGTTGTATTCCATATCGCGCAAGACGTATACCAGCGGTGCCTCCACGCGCTCGTACAACTCGTCCATCTCCTCGCTTTTCAACTTCGGGCGCAGCAGATCGAATAAGCGTAAAGTAATGTCCGTGTCCTCGGCGGCGTACTGCGCAGCAACGGCGATTTCTACCTCGCGCATCGTGCCCTGATTCTTGCCTTTCTTCCCAATTAATTCCTCAATCGGTTGTGGCGAATACTTTAGGTACGTCTCGGACATGTACGTGAGGTTATGCCGCAGCTCGGGACTCAGCACGTAGTGCATCAGCATCGTATCCTCGACCGGGCCGGCGATGTCTATGCCGTACCACTTCATCACGATGGCATCGTACTTGAGGTTCTGCCCGATCTTGGGCTTGCTTGCGTCTTCGAGGACGTCCTTAAAACGAGCGACGATGTCGCTGCCGGTCCCGTTGCCGTTGCCTCGGGCTTTCGCCAAAACCTGATCAGCCGGCACCGGCACGTAGTAGCCCACCTTGTGCTCGACCGAGAAGGCCATGCCGACGAGTTCGACCTCGTTCGGGTCAATCCCCGTCGTCTCCGTGTCGAAGCAGATCTGGGGGGCTTTCGCCAAAACCTGCAGCAGGTCTTGCATCTGCTCTTCCGTCTCGATCAAGTGATACGCCTGGTCGGTGGTCGACATATCGTGGTTGGCCACGGAATAGGCCGGGGGACCTTTTGGGGCCTCCGGCGGAGAGCCTGCGACGACCCAATGGGGTAGGGGCCCCGCTGGCGAGTGGGGCCTCCGGCGGGGAGCCTGCGGCGCTGCTGAGGGGGCGCCGCTTCCGGTGGCATTGCCGAACAGATCGACCCCCTGTCCAGCCGATCGCACAGCCGACACGGCGCCCCCTCCGGGGGAAGGGGGGGACTGCCCCTGTACGGCAATCTCGTTCC
>CAWIMC010000002.1:0-15155 GCA_963837005.1 Lewinellaceae bacterium | reverse complement strand
GTGGGTGAGGGGCGAGTGCGCGTTCGACTGGCGCTACCCCCCACTCAACCTCCAAACCACCGTCGCCAACTTAGACATCGCCAACTGCCGCTGGTCGATAGACTTCTCCGTCCAGCGAGCCTGGTTATCGGTGTATTGAGCGACTTCTTGCGTGAGCCGGAATGCACTCCTCGTGTAGAGGGCAAGCTTGTCGTTGATCGGGCGCTGTCCGGCTTCCTGATTCAACGTGCGCTCTAGCAGCGCCAGATTGCCGAGTCGCCACACGGCCCGCGTCCAGACCGGGTCATCGGCAGCGTACCAATCCACGGTGGGGGTCTGGGGGAGGATGTGCTCGAGAGTGAGCTTGGCGCTACCGGTGAGGACTTGTTGTGAATTTTGCTGCCGCTCCAATTCGATGAGGGCATACGAGGCTAAATTCCTGCCCTGCGGCGTGCTCGACACAGCCCAGGTCCGGAATTGTGCCCGGAATACCTGATCGCTGGGGTAAAGCCTGGTGAGCCAGGACGACGCATACTTACCGGCTGCGCGTATCTGCAACGCCACTTCGCCGTAGAGCGTCTCCTGTTCGCCGCTGCTCGAGGAGCCGACCGTGTTGTAGCGAAACGTAAAGGCCACTACGTCGCGAAGGAGCTTCGCGAAGCCCGCGCTGTCGAGCGACTCGTAGCCTGCCAACAGTAGTGGGAGTTGCTGCCGGACGCGCAGCAGCCTCAAGGTCTCCAGCGAGGCAACTACAAGCGGTTGCTCCGCCCACAATTCGTGTCCCGGATCCTCGAGCGCGGCATAGATAGGCGCGGCGGCGGTAAGGTCGCGTAGTAGTCCAAACACCTCCGCGGGTTTGGTGACTCGTTCGCGGACCCGGCGGTAGAGTTGTGGCGCACGCACCTGTCCGTAGCGACTGTTCCAGTACGCCCGGAGGAAATCCTGGAAAGCGTCTCGGCCGAGGCCCTCGATAATTTCGGACCAGCGGTCCTCGAGGGCCGTGAGCTCGGCCTCGTGTTGGCCGCCCTGGTCGACGGTGGCGAAGAGGTAGTTCTTCAGCAGGTCGGCCGCCGATAGTTTGACGCCTCGCGCGTTGAGGGTCTCGAATACTTTGTAAGCGTTGAGGTCGGTGGTGACCTCGATCACCGTAAAGTACAATCGGCTCGCGATAAGTTCGACGCGCTCGGCGATGGCTGCCCCGGAGCCCAGCCGTGTAAGACGAGAGAGGAAGTAGTCGAACCCCTGTTTTAGCGCACGCTCAGATACCTTGAGTCCAGTCGCGGGCGCCGGTCTGAGTTCACTCAGGTAAGTACTGTAAAACCGGTCGTTGTTGCGGTTTAGCGAAAGCTTGTTGCTCGTGAGCAAGGTGACCGGGTCCTGGCGCCCGATGTAGCTCAACCGCACGACCTTCGCGCGTTCGGCGGCGTCGGGTCCGCCTACCTCCAGGATGGCCTGCATCGCCGCTAAGACGAGTAGGCTGAGGGTCGTGATCCGCTGCTGTCCGTCGATGATAGCGAAGCGGTTGTCGCCACGCTGTTGGAGCACCACGAAGCCTAGGTAGTGCCACCCGTTCTCCGCGACTACGGTCTCGATGTCCTCCCACAGATCGGACCAGTGGTAGGACTCCCAGGAGTAATCGCGCTGGAACCGCGGGACCTCGAGACGGACGCCATTGCCGACCACATCTCGGAAGGTTTCGTTGCTCGTGTTTTGTAGTCCCTGCACACTGCGAAGATACGAGAGGTCGTGGTGGTGGATTTTGAGCAGGCAGTACCACAGGCGCGTTCGACTGCCTCCAGCAACCACGACATAGCCATTCATCGTTACACTAGCCATGCCTCAGCTCACCCGGATGCTCGTGCCCTGCGTAGCGCTTCTCCTCGCGGGTTGCGACACGCCGCAATCCCCTACCCCGAGCGCGGCCCTCTTCAGTCCCCCCACCCCCGTCACCCAAGCCGATTCCATCGTCTTTGCCGCCATCGATTCGGCAGGGCTCTGGGCGCTCGACACCAGTACCGTGACTTTCGGCTTTCGCGAGGGGCAGTACGGGCTCGACATGCAGGACGGGAGCTTCGTCTACACCCGCAGCTCCGTGGACACGTCCGGCAATGACATCCTCGACGTACTGACCAACGACGGCTTCCGGCGGCAGACCAACGGGCGGGCCACGCGGCTTTCGCCAAAACAAGACTCCTCGGCCCGCGAGGCGCTCAACTCCGTGGTCTACTTCGCTTTCCTGCCACGCTGGCTCGCCGATGACGCCGCCGAGCGGAGCTATGAGGGGCTCGACACTTTACGCGGCACAGCCTACCATCGTATCCGGGTCGGCTTTCGCCAAAACGGTGGTGGCACGGACTACGGCGATCAGTTTTTGTACTGGTTTGACGTCGCGGATGCCTCGCTAGACTTCCTGGCCTACAGCTACGAGACGGGAAAGGGCGGGGTCCGCTTCCGGGAGGCGTTCAATACCCGCATCGTGAGCGGGATCACGGTGCAGGATTATCGCAATTATGCGGCTGAAACCGGAGGGACGATATTCGCTGGAGGAGATCGCGGGGGCGTGGAGCAAGGGGAGATTGGAGCTGCTGAGTACGGTGAGCCTGGAGGGGGTGCGGCGGGGGTGAGGAGATCTATTCTTCTCTCTAACGCCCCCTCGAACTCCATCGCCCCAAAATCCTCCTCGCTCAGCCAGTACTCCGAGGTCAAGATCGTGTAGCCGTGGTCCGCACCCGGCGTCACTTGCCACAGGATAGCCTCCGCCTCCGGGAAGTCTACGTCCCCCGCCAGGCGCTCCTCGTAGAGCCGCGGGAGGATGGCGTGCCCGCGGAGGCCGTTGCCGAACAGGCGCAGGAGGTCGGCTTTCGCCAAAACGTGCTTCGTCTCCTTCGCGGGCGCGATCGTGCACGTGATGACGCTCGCCTTCGTGTTCGGGAACTTGCCGTTGAAGGCGCGGTAGAGCAGCTGGTTGACGTACCAAAGTCGCTCGTGGTAGGCGATCTCGGGGTACTCCTCCACCACCTTGTCGATCAGCATGTCGTGGGCGATCTGTTCGATCTGCCCGTCGGAGAGCTCGTCCTCGGTGAAGGTCTGTCGCAGGGCCACGATGGCGGCCTCGGCGGGCTCCAGGTCACTGGTCACGAGCGCGAGGTACTCGCGGAGTTCGGCGGCGGGCAGCTCTTCGGTGTTCTCGACGGCGTAGGCGTCGAGCAGGGCGCGGAGGCGCTCGTCGGTCCAGTAGTCGGGCGCGTCGGTGCGGGCGTCGATGTCGGTGAGGTGGATTCGGTAGGTCATAGGCGGTAACGTAAGGCTTGTAATACAACAACCGGCAGGCGGGAGATTCGGCGCGCACTATCCTCGCCAGGCCCATTTCGTGAGCTCCAGGGTCTCGCCCGGCATCACGGCGGTCCCGTTTTGGCGAAAGCCTACCTTCTTCAATAGCCCCGCACTCGCTGTATTTCGGGGGTCGCTGATGGCGCTGAGGTTAGTGATGCCGCGCCTTTCGGCAAAACGGAGGGCCGCGCGCGCGCTCTCCTCTCCGTAGCCCCGGCCGATGTAGGCCGGCAGGAGGGCAAAACCCAGGTCGGGCACGTCGAGGCCCGGGCGGTCGTAAATGCCGACGGTCCCGATGGGGGTGCCGTCGCTGCGCAAACAGGCGGCGTACGGCCCGAACTCCGGTGCCGTCATCGCCGGGAGGAGTTTGGCCTCCATGTACGCGCGGGCGTCCGCCTCGGTGCGCACGCCACGGTCGCCGATGTAAGCCAGCCAGTCGGGCGAGTTGACGAGGGCCAGCAGGAAGGCCGCGTCGTCGAGGGTGGGACGCCGGTAGTGGAGGCGGGCGCTGTCGGGAGGGGACGGGGGCATGGCCGGCAAGGTCGTGCGGGGGCTGCGTTCCCGCGGTTGTCTGTTAAGTTGGGGCAAAAGTCGAGGACGGCTACCCACCCACCTCCACGAAGCGACGTTACCGCAACTGTCCTCAATACGACCAGACCCATGCCTTCTCCCAAGCTCTCCTTAGTCGCCGGGCCGGTGCCGACATCCGGATCTCTGTCCTCTGCTGTTAGCTCGGTTTCGGAACGGACGATTTTGCCTCTGTTGGTCGCCGCCATCGCCGCGCTCGCGGTTGGTGCCTGTAAAACCAGCGCTATCGCGGAGTCGGATAAGGTGCAGGCGGAGGCTTACGCAGGACTCTTGCCCTGCGCGGATTGCGCCGGGATCGCCACGACGCTTACGCTAAAACCCGACAACACCTTTACGCTTTCGCAGCGCTACCTCGGGAAGAGAGGGGACCCCGTCGTGGGCGAAGGCCGCTACGTTAGGGCCGACGGCGAGATTGAATTGGGTTTTGCGGAAGCGCGTACCCCCCGCCCCACGCGCTACCGACTCGAAGGCGAGAGCCTGCGCCAACTCGACCTCCAGGGCAAAGCCGTGACCGGGGACCTGGCCGACCGGTACCTCCTCCAAACCTTCAACCCAACGCTCGGCCCGGACGAGCGCCACTACTGGATCAACGCGGCGAAAGTGGACTGCCAGGGCGTCGGCCCGATGAACTGTATGCAGGTCGCACGCGGCGGCGAAAAAGGCAACAGCGAGTGGCAGAACTTCTACAGCGACATCGAGGGATTTGAGTTTGTACCGGGGCAAATCACGCACCTCGTGGTCCGCGAGACCAAGCTCGATCCGGCCACGGTCCCAGCCGATGCGTCTTCAATCAAGTACCAGCTCACCCGCTATATCAACAGTTATACGATGGCCCGACCGATCACTGGCCTGCACGACATCTGGGCCCTCGAGCGCCTCGGTGGCGAGGCCTACACCGGCAGGGACGGGCAGGAGCACCCGACGCTCGAGCTCAACCTCACCGAGATGCGCGCGGTGGGGACGGACGGCTGCAATCGCTTCATGGGTGGCATCACGAAGGCCGGCACCGAGGAGCTGAGCTTTGGGGCGCTGGCCGGGACGCGGAAGATGTGCCGCGAGGCGATGGCGACGGCGGATGCGTTCAACAGGGCGCTGGCTGCGACCGCCGCTTATCGCCTAAGGAACGGACGGCTGACGCTACTCGATGACGGTGGGGCGGAGGTGATGGTGTTGCGGAAGGTGGATTAGGGAGGCACGAGGCCTTCGGCCTCGTGCGGCGTGGACCTTCGGTGGCGATGGCGCAAGCGCGGCGATGGCCTGCGGCGTTCTGTACTGGGGTGCTGGGCTGGGGTGCTGGGCTGGGGTGCCTCGTTAACGTTCCCGGGGTCGTAGGCGGGGGTGTTATTTGGGGCTGTGGGGCTGTGGGGCTGTGGGGCTTGCGCTCTTGGGCTTTGCGATTTCTTCTTCGGTGACGTTTCGACCCCGGGCTACTCGTGGTTGGACCCCGTTGGGGTCCCGTGGGGTGTGTCGTTCTGGCGTTACCATCTTAGCTCCCAGCTCGACATCAATCCGCCTGATGCACCCACTGGAATGTGCCGTCGATGAAGCTAATCAAGCCTCCGCCAAAGTCGTCGCTCCGAATGATGATCGACGGATGTTGAAGTTTTATCTCTCTGCTGCCAGCGACTTGACTCTTTTCGACAAGCACCTTAGTGGTTGTCGAGTCGTAGGTGTAACCCCAGAAGTCTACCCAATCCAAATCCGTGAGGTGGGCGAAAGGCTTTCCGAAACCTATAAATATTGGGTAATGATTAGCTGCGAGGAGAATGGTCATTCCAGACGGCCGCTGCTGGGAGCTGAGAAAGATCTTATCCGCATTGCCATCCCCGTCCAGGTCGAGCGAGAGGGTATCCTTCAGGCTAGCCAACGTTGAACCTCGAAATTGTAGGTCTAATAGCCGCTGGCGCTCTAGCCAAACACTATCGCCGTCGCTGCGCTGCACGACGATGCGGTTGGCGCCTAGCGTGGAGGTATCCGTGGGCGCGGCCTCCGTGCCGCAGGCGATGCCAATCAATAGGGTGAGCCCGAGGGTAATGCGGATCTCGACATTCACCGGGGGAAGGTAGGCGGACTGTTGATGCCGATTTACAAACCCAGTTCGTCCATCCTAGCCGCTTCGTAGCTTCCGTCCTCGGCCGGGTAGCGCAGCTCGCCTTCGTATTCGTCCGAGTCCTTCGCCAGCGCCCAGATGAGACTCTCGCCGGCGTGTTTTGGCGAAAGCCGAAACATCGGATCGCGGTAGGCCTCGGACGCAGATGCGATAGCCCAGCCGCGAGCCTCAAACAAGGCGATTAAGTCATCGAGGAAGAGCGCCGCGGCGAGATTGTGGTGCAACAGTATTGTATGCTTGACGTGCCTGCCGGTCATCTCAAACGCGAGGCGCTCGTAGTACAGGGCCCGGTCGAAGAGGTGTTCGAGGTAAAAGTCCCGAAAGCCGGTGAGGTCTGCCTGTGGGTCCTGCGCCAGCCGATCCCTCAGCCGGCCGTCGATGTACCAGTCCGAGGCGTCAATGGTGACGTAGCCGTTGCGGTAGCCGTGCTCGGCGAGGATGCTCCGGATCGAATCGACCTTCTCCGGGCTGTTGCCTTCCTTGAGGTACGGGAAGCGAAAGAACTTCGTGTAGTTGGCGTAGCCGGCGATGAGGGCGTCGGCGCGGAGTAGCTCGCGCTCAAAGTCGGCAGCGCTGATCTCTGGGCGGTTGAAGTTGGGGTGGGACTGGGTATGGTTGGCGATGCCGTGGCCGTGTTCGTCCCAGGACCTAAGTAGCTGTCGGCCGCGGGGTGTGTCTTTACCGGCGGTTTTGACGAAGAAGATGGCCTTGACGTCGGCGCTATCGAGCGTCCGGAGGATCATCTCGTTCCAGTCCTCGAATTTGTACGTCCCGAAGTCGCCCATGGAGCCGTCGTCGAAGGTAAAGCTGATGGTCGGCTGGGCGTGGAGCGCGAGCGTGAGTATGCACGTAAGGGAGAGGAGAGCGTACTTCATATCGTCCGACATTCTACTTTGCCCAGTGCTCGTACGCCGCCTTCGCCACTTTCGCGATGGCAGTTTCGCGTTGGAAGGGCGTGTCGCGCGAATCCATGATGAAGACCGACAGCAGCAGGTGGGATCCATCGGGCAAGGTGACGATCCCGGCGTCGTTGCAGGCCCGCGTGAGGCCGTCGTGGGTGCCGGCGGTCCCGGTTTTGTGTGCAACCGGTGTACCCGCTGGCAGCTGCCCCTTGATGCGTTTATCCATGTACTTGCTCGGTTTTGACGCAAGTCGCAACAGCAGCGTCCGGCTGGGACCGGAGACGTAGCTGCCGTCTTGGAGGATACGCAAGACCTGATTCATCGCCCGCGGCGTGCTCCAGTTTCGGTACTGGATGGTGTCGTTGGCGACCTGGACCATTTCCGTCGTCGCGATGGCGATGTCCGCGACGCCGAGGGCGCGGATCTGCGCCTGGACGCTGGCCGGTCCGCCGAGGAGGCGCAGCAGCACGTCGCAGGCCGTGCCGTCGCTCTCGGTGGTGTTGTAGGCGAGGATTTGCTCAAGCGTCATGCGGGTCCCGCCGGGGAATCGGTCGCGGATGGGGCTGTGGCCGCGCTTAGGGATGTACTCACTCGCGCTGATCGTGATGGTATCCGTGAGGGCGAATCGGCCCTCGTCCACGGCGCAGAGCATCACCATCGCGATGGGGAGTTTGTAGACGCTCTGCATCGGGAAGCGCTCGCCGACGTGGAGGGAGGCAGACTGGCCGGTCTCGAGGTGGAGGGCGTGGACGCCAAGGTGGCCTTTGAGGGTCTCGTCGATGGCCTGGAACTGTGCCGGCAGTAGTTCCTGCGCGAACGATACCGCTGGGGCGAGGAGGGCACAGATGACGAAAATGGTGTCTGCAGCTCTCATTCTCTGTGGCACTTCGAAGCGTTCGAAGATACGGCTTTCGCCAAAACAGGCAGCGGGCTCGAAGGCTCAGTCATCCACCGCCGCCCCCACCAAGGTCCGGAACTGTCGCTCCGTGGCGTCGTTGTCGGTGCCCTGGGTTTGCTTCAGGATGATGCCGATGATCCGCTCCTCCGGGTCGGCGAAGTACTGGGAGTTGAAGTAGCCGCCCCACCCGAAGGTGCCGGCGCTCATGCGGCCGCCCTGGCCCTGGCCGCGGTCGTTGAGGACCCCGAAGGCCAGTCCGTAGTAGCCGCCGGGGTCACCCCAGAGGTTGCCGACCTGATTGGCCATCGCGGACTGGACCGTGGTGCGACTCAGCAGCCGCGTGCCGCCGAGTTCGCCCTCGTTGAGCCACATCTGCAGGAAGGTGGCGTAGTCGCGGGCCGTGCTCGACAGCCCGGCACCACCGGAGAAAAAGGTTTTGGCGCCAGCCTTCGGGTAATCCGGATCGTAAAACGTGACCGGCAATCGCGCCCAGGCCCCGTCGACCTTCTTCTGCACCGACACGAGTCGCGCGTACTTCGGCTCGGGGAGGTAGAAGTAGGTGTCGCGCATGTCGAGCGGTTCGAAGATGCGCGTCCGGAAGAACTCGTCCAGCGGCATCCCCGAGACGACCTCGATGAAGCGACCGAGCACGTCGAGGCCTTCGCTGTAGGTGACCGCGTCGCCGGGGTCGTGGTGCAAGGGCAGCCGCGCCAGCCTGCGGACGCTCTCGGCGATGGTCGTGGGTTCGGTGGTGAACAGGTCGGTGACGCCGGAGTCGGCGTAGATCTTCTTGAAGCGCGGGTCCTTGTCGATGACGCCGTAGCCGATGCCGGAGGTGTGCGTGAGGAGGTGCCGGATGGTGATCGGGCGCGTGGCCAGTCGGGTGTCGAAGCGACCGTCGGCGTAGACGGTGTCCAAGACGCGGGCCTCGCCGAACTCCGGGAGGTACTTCGAGATCGGGTCGTCCAGCGCGAATCTCGCCTCCTCCCAGAGCATCAGTACCGCCGTCGAGGTGATGGCCTTGGTCTGCGACGCGATCCGGAAGATGTCGTCGCGCCGGAGCTTGCGCCCCGATGGATCAGCGGCCCCGAAGGCTTTGTGGTAAACGATCTTGCCGTCGCGCGCGACGAGGGCGACGATGCCCGGGATTTGTTGGTCCGCGATGGCCTGGATGCACATCGAGTCGATGCGCGCGAGTCTATCGGACGACATGCCGACGCTCGCGGGGGCGGCCTCGGCGAGGGGCGGGGACTGCTGTGCGGACGGCGTTTGGGCAATGCTGATTAGTGTCCACCAGGCAAAGGTGAAGAGAAGAGGAAGTCTCATCGCTGGATTGGTTGCGGTTTGCCGGACAAGCTACGTCGTTTCGCGAGGTAGGGGTGGGGCGGGCGTCGGACGTCTGATACGGCTTGCGCCAAAACGGCTTGCGTGAGCGCGGATGAGGTTTAGTGGAAGGTAAGTATCACGTTGGGTATGCGATATACATCTTGTTGTAAGTAGTTTTCTAGTCAACTCAAATAATTTATCACTGGTTGGTCTTCTTCCACGATGTGATCTATAATATGAAATACTTCTTTGATCCATTCGTGCTTCAGTCCTTCCTTTCTGTCTAGCATTGCTCCGAGCGATTCGACGTCGTTCCATTGACATTCCGCCTTGTCCATTAATCCGACATGATAGTTGTCTTCATTTGTCCAAATTCGGAAAGGGAAGGCTATTCTGTCTTCAGGTGTAGATCCGTCCCACCATTTGCCGAGACTGAGAACTCCGTTTACGACTGTGTCTGCATGGTCCTCAGTGTATTGGCAATAGTAGACTCCGTGAGCGTCGCCATCCTTATAGACAAATCTCGTGAGACGGATTGTTTTGTTATTACAGCAATCACAGTCGTAGATATCTGGCTCTTGAAATTCGATCTCTATCATGACTCAACTGCGCTTAACGTTTTGCAGCTACACGCAGGCAGGGATTTTTAACACTGAACTTTATACGAAGAGATGAACTTTAAATTAGCACATATCTGTCTTACGAAGCACGATGCCTCTGCTTGCGTGTAGGTGCTGTTGGCGGTAGTTTTTATCCGAATACTTCAACATTCACCGTAATTGATGCATCTTTCTGAATACCTAATAGTTACTTGACTGTAGCTTTTGGCAGTAGAATTAGATAGTTCAAAATTGAATGGTTTTGGTGTTCCTTTCATAGGTCCTGAACCTGAAACAACTTTTAGGTCAAGAACTAAAATTGAAGGATTAATGCCATGTGGGTTTGCGACTGAAATTTCAATTCTGTCGTCAGAACGATAAGTCATTATTGAACCGTGAACATAAAGTGTCTGTGGCTGTTCTTTAAGGTTCAAAATTGCTTTTCCTGTTATGTTTCTCATATTTTACTTTTTTAGATTAAGTAGGTGGCCAAAATTAAGTTAACATATTTTCCAGGTGAAAATTGATGTTGTACAGTTTACCTCCGTAGTCGCTAAGAATTTTTCGTACCCTCGCCTCTAGCGCCTTTGCATTATCGAAGTCGCTCGGTCGTAGCCACTCGTGTTTCATCTTCCGCCACAGCGTCTCAATGATGTTCAAGTGGGGGCAGTATGGTGGCAAGTGGTAAAGGTGTAGCCCGAGCGCTTCCCACCCCGCGCGCTCGGCCTCGACGAGGGCTGAGCGGTGCCATGGGGCGTTGTCGAGCACGACGACCGTCGGGCCAGTCATCGTCGCGGCAAACGACGAGAGCCACGCGATGATTTGAGCGGAGTCGACCGAGCCCGCGGTCGTAAAGCTCGTTAGGTCACCGGCATAATTGAGCAGCCCGAACACGTTGACACGGCCCCCCTTGCGGCTCGGGATCCCGTGCTGCTCCCCGCGGCGGCTCCACCCGTACGGGACGTTTGGCTCCAGCGAGAACGCCGTCTCGTCGGCGAACCGTAGGTCGCACTTCCCGAGGAAGACCAGGGCCATCAGTGCCGTGAGCGTCGCGCGGGTCGCGGCAACATCCGCCTCTGCGGGCCGTGGCGCTACCTCGCGCCGGAAGCGCTTCCACGCCCAATTGTTTTTTTTAGCACCCGCCGCAGCGTCTTGCGCGACATCCGCTTGCCGGTCACCTCTACGATCTCGTCGAGCGCGCGCGCTAGTTTCTGGGGGTACCGCGTCACGATGGCCTCGATCGCGTCCATCTCCTTGCGGTTGTCGATGCGCACGATCGGCGGGCGTCCCTGGCCCTTGGCGGTGACGAGGCCCTCGATGCCGTCGGTCTCGAAGCGGTCGAACCACTTCGACACCACCTGCCGCGATACCCCCTCGGTCTCGGCGATGTCCTGGATCGCGAACCCGGCGTGACTCATCAGAATGATCTGGCATCGCGCACGAAACGTATGCCGCTTGTCGGTCTTGCGGGCGTGGCGTAATCCGGAAACCTCCTCCGGAGTGAGCGTGACAAATCGAGTACCCATAACGCATCACAGCAAATGTCATGCTATTTTTGGCCACCTACTTAAGATTAAATTCCTTTCCAACTTGAGCATTCCTTCTCAGATTTTACGCTGAATTTTACTTGGTTTATTTTGTCGCCAATTTTAGCAGCCAAACAACCTTTGAAAGCAAGTTCAAAAACTGGTAAAGCACCACTCGCACCTGTCGCAATTGCAGCAGCAACTGCGGCTACAGCAGCACCTGTCGCACATTTTTCAATGTCTTTTTTAATGCTATCACTAAAGTTACTTGGATAGCAAACTTCAGCAAAGACAGTTTTTTTACAGGTTCTTCTGTAAACTTTTGGAACTTTAGTGCAAGCCTTTCCATTAAATGGAATTTTTACACATCTGTTAACCATTTCAGTTTTTGTCTCAGGCCAATTACTCGTTGAGGCAATTTTAAACCGTTTGCACTCTGAACCAAGAGCTGCTAATGTTGTTTCAATGGCAAACATTGATTTGTTTACTCTGTTGAACGTATCAGGTTCATCCCAAACAAGTTCTTCATTACTCTCTTCATTGTTTGCATCTTCTAATTGAAGTTCTTCTTCAACATAACCTTCATTAGTTATGTATTCTACTTTGATTTTTTCCATTGTTGTAAATTTTGAATCTTAAAAATTATTATTTACATTCTAATTCTGCCAATTGCTTGGCTTGGTTGTCATTACCTGACGTTACCTTTATAGTTTTCTTAGTCCCGTCAGTTTTGGTACATTCAAAAGTGTATTTAAAGTTTCCACTTCCTAAGTGCTTTTTGTCTTTTTGTATGCAAGTGCACATTTTTTTATTTTTTAGTGATGCTTACTCTAATCAGTTTTCAGCGTCCCTGTGCTCCTTTTTTTTAAATGTCGTTGTTAAGCAAATTTCGACTTTGGGTAGTCAGCCCATATTTGACTGGTCTGTTTTTTAAAATTACTGCCAACTACCGGCTATCGACCATTATAGCCGATACCCCCAAATATACACCGCCACCGAAACCTCGGTCGCAGTACCGCACGCCAATGTACTGCGCACGCTCACGCCCCGCACCCTCCCTAGCGTATATCCCAAATAAACAATGTCGATATCCTTCATAGCCCCGCCAGCGGATCGTACAGATCCTTGAAACGCTTGCTCGACGTGTGCAGGTAGCTCTGCGTCCTCGAGATGCTCTCGTGTCCGAAGGGCTCCTTGACGACGTCCAGCGGTGAGCCGCGCTCGACAATGTGCTTCGCGTAGCTGTGCCTAAGCCGATACACCGTTAGCTGTGACGGCAGGCGAGTCTCTTCCTTGGCGCGGACGAAGATGGTCTGGATGCTCGTCGCGGAGTACTGCCCGCCCGTCTGCCCTTCGAACAGCCAGTGCACCGGGCGGTACGCGTCGAGGTAGCGGCCGAGCTTGTCGGCGAGCGTGGTCTGGATGGACAGGATCCGATCTTTGTTGCCTCTGGCCTGCGGGATGTGGATCACGCCGCGGTTTAGGTCCACGTGCGAGACCAATAGTTGCTGCAGTTCGCTCTTGCGCAAACCCAGGCAGTAGATCAGCGTCAAGATCAACCGGTGCTTCCGGTTGCGTACACTCTTCAGTAGGCGCCTGGCATCTTCTTCGGTGCAACGATTGGCGAGCGCCTTGTTTTTGGCGGGGCGCGGGAGGTCGAGTTCCTCCTTGCTGCGGCCCAGGACTTGCCCATAGTAGGTGCCCATCACGTTAATACACTGATTGATGGTGGCATTGCTGTACTGCTTCTCCGTCTGGCAGTGCTTTAGATAGGCCAGCAGGTCTTCCCGCGTCGCTTCCGCGAGGGGGCGTTGCCACCACTCTGCCAGCTTCTTGAGCGCGCTTTTCGTAACACTTAACAGTATTCTTGGCGGCACCGTTGTCGGTGAGCGTGTCTCCTAGGGCCGAGATGGCCGACTTGTCGAGTTGGCTAGTTACTTGACGAGGGGATCGCGTACGGCTGGCTGGGCGTGTTTTGGCGAAAGCTGTTATCTCCTTATCGAAACGAGTATCTTTAGGCAAGACGTGGCCTCGTAGACCAAGGTGCTCGATAGATTCGTGGACGCTCCCGCTCGCTTCTACTTCCCACAGGAGGCTATCCTTGTGAAAGGTGACACCGGGGACCTGGCGAACGAGGTCGATCAGCTCGATGTCGTACGGGATACTGAGGTGTAGCAGAGGCATCTGCGGTGGAAGTTAAATGCCCAGGTGAAAGCTAGGAAATTAACAATTCATCCACGAGCGACTTCGCGAAATCGTTTCCTTAACTTCACCCCTTTGCATTACGTCTAGGCGCTCGCTCCTTCGCCGCAATGTCGGATGGTCCGTCGGAGGCGTGGGCGACGACGCCCGGGTTATCCTTTCCGTCGGCAACGATGGCCCCGGTGTAACCCGTTTTGGCGAAAGCCTCACCATCGACTAAATCACCCGGAGCGCTGGGCACCACGCGACTCCTGAGACCTAGTTCGTCGATGGCTTGCAGGACAGCCGGCGATTCGCTCACCTCCCAGAGCTTCAGCGCAGGGTCCCAGTAGGCGCCCGGCACCTAGCGCACCTGCGCCATGAGCGTTTGATCGTAGGGGATACGAAGGTGGAGCAGCGGCACGGTAGGGGAGCTACGGTAGGGATCGCACATTCGAAACAGGAGCCTCCTCATACCGCTAGACATTTAGGATTCCGGCCCTGTTTTGCCCGGAGATCACCCGCTGAATTTCTGCGGCTAGATAGTGCATAAACGCCACTAGATCAGTCGCATACCTCGCCAGTGCCTCGGTCCCGTACCGGAACACCGACACCTCGCGGTACTGGTGGCCGTTCGTGCCGTGGCGCTTGAACCTCGTCTTGCGGGCGTAGTCCTTGAGCCCCTCCACGACCGACAGGACGTACGCGAAGACCACCACCGCGATCATGAGCCGCCGCCGCTCCACGGTCGCGAGGTTGACCTGCTCCAGGTCGAACCCGTTCGACTTGAGGTGCCGGAAGCAGTGCTCAACCTTCCAGCGCGTGAGGTAGTCGCCTACCGTACGGTACGGACCCTGGTCGACCGACGTGATCAGGATCATGACCGCGTCGGTGGCCTTGGCATTCGGGTCCGGGTTCTTCGCGCACACGACCCACAGCCGCGGCCCCCCGTCCCACAGCCGGAACGCGAGCCGTTTTGCGCAGTTGGCGCACCGGCTCGCCTTGACGCGTGCGATCATCTCGTGGAGTCGCGGTTGCTCCGGCGCGGTGCGGTCCATCTGGCGGAAGTACGCCCGGTCGCGGGAGCGGATGCAGAAGTCTAACCCGTTGTCAATCAGGAACTCGAACCACTCTACGCCGATGTACTCCCGGTCGGCCAGCAAGAGCTTACCGCGCAAGTCGAACCGCTCGATCGCGCGTCCGAGCAGGTCGACGCGCTCCGCGTAGTTGCTCGTACCCTTCTTCTGGAGGTCGACCCAGATCAGCGGAATCGCCACGCCCTCGTACACGACGCACAGCGTGAGGAGGTGCTGCCACCGCCCGCCGCGCTCCCAGGAGGTCCCGTCGAGGACGAGGTAGGTCGCCGGGGTGTCGCCGAGGAGCCGCAGCGCGGCGGCCGTGAGGTCGAGCCACAGATCGCCGTCGGCATGGGCGTCGAAGTAGCGGACGAGGCGCTTGTAGTGGCCCCGCGGCGTGGTCGCCGAGCGCCCGGTAAACAGCCCGACGACGGCCTTGAGGCGGTAGAGGCACGTGGTGCGGCGGTGGAGGAGCCCCAGCACGAGGATGAGGGTGTTTTTCACGCAGGTAGTCCCGAGACCCGGGAACAGGGGCGTAACTTTGGCGTGCAACGGCTTGAGCGGTACCTGGTGTGTCATCGTAAACCACAAGGTAACCGTCTCAGGCTGTTGCGTTTAGACTAAATGTCTAGCGGTATGG
>CAWIMC010000001.1:0-2069514 GCA_963837005.1 Lewinellaceae bacterium | reverse complement strand
GAGCTTGCGCTTGCGGCGCGTCTCCTTCATCTTGCGGCGCAGCTTGCGATCGTTGACCTCCGAGTTGCCGACGAATTGAAGTTCGTCAATCTTGACGCGCGGCCCGCGGTCGATGGCCAGCGTGAGGATCACCGAGTTGGCGCGAATCGAGTCGACCCGTTCCGAGATCGCGACCTCCGTGTCGAGGTAGCCCTTTTCCTCGAAGTAGTCCTTGATTTTGTTGCTGGCCGTGCGCTTCAGGTTCTCATTGACGATGCCGCCCTTCGTGAGACTTTCCTTGAGGCGCTCGTTGAGGTCGTCGTGGTACTTCTTCTTGATACCCTTGTAGCGGTAGGTGCTGAGGCGTGGCTGCTCGGTGATCTCGATCTCCAAAAAGGCCACGTTGTCGACCGTCTTGACCAGTTTGACCTGCACGTCCGTGAAGAGTCGCAGCTTCATCAAGGCCTTCACGGCGCGCGTCACGTCCGGTCCGGGGATACGGATCACCTCACCGACGGCCAGTCCGGCGATCGATTTAATGGCAGTCGCATCAGAGAAGGTGTTGCCGGTTACGGTCACCGCACCGATCTCGTACTCACTCGGGTCCTTATAGTTGGCGATCTCGAGGGTGTCCATCGGGGAGACCGTCACGCGAGCGGGGGCCGCGACGGAGTCCGCGGTCTGTGCTGACAAGGGAGAGGCTTGCGCCAAAACGAGCGCGGTCAGGACAACCACGAGTCCACGGAAAGATAAGTGCATAGGGGACATCGTCAAATCGTGTCTTAAACGGCCACAACTGCCTGGGCGCTGTGTCTGGTGCCTGACGGGGCGCGTAAAAAGGGTCGGGCTTACGCCAAAACTCATGCTTTCGGTCACGTAAACCGCCGGTCGGAGGAGCGCTCGACGGGTTTGGCGAAAGCCTGCAGAACAGTCCTCCACCCGCGACTGGGGGAGAACGGGCGCGAAGGTACGCTTTCTCTACAATCGTTTTGGCACGGCGCCCATACCACGGGTGTCCACGGGGTCGCCCCCCCTACACGCGGCCACTCGACAGTCGCGGGCTAAAGCGCGCAAATCTGTGCAGCGTAATGGCACTACACGACAGTAGAGGCCCGGTCCAGAACGCTTCGAGAAGCGAGCACCGGCGAACAGTCATTAACAAGCGCTTACACTTCAGGTCGATCCGTTTTGGTGGAAGCCGAATAATATTCTGTATCAATTGACTACCTTTGCGCCCGTTTTGGCGAAAGCAGTTCCCTATTTATAGGTAGCCTTCCGGCAAAACACATCTTACGACGTTGATCGTTAAGACCTTCCGCCCTGCACGAAAGATGGCAGGCACGAAGCTCCGCTGAGGAGGTTCACACACGGGATACGGGTCGAGACGAGCGAAGACGCCGCCTTACTGACCCCGTCGGACGCGATGCACTCTCGCGCCCGGCCTCAACCGTACGAGTGAACATGGCCACCGATTTATTAAAGCCCCTGAGCGCCGAGGAACTCGCGAAGCTCACCCCCGCCCAGAAGGGCGCCCGCACCAAAGCTGCCAACAAGGCCAAGGCCGAGGCAAAAGCCAAGAAAGCCGCCGACAAGGCGACCGCTTCGTCCGATACACCGCCGTCCGTCGGGGAAAGCACGCCTGCCGCAGCCAAGCCAAAAAAGAAGGCCAAAGCCAAAGCCAAGCCCGCCACACTGGCCGACATCGCGACCTCTCCCGCCAAGACGAGCGCCACTGCCGCTGCCGAAGCCCCCAAGCCGGTCGCCCCTCAGTGGGTCGGTCCCGCGGACGATGACGACTACGACGAGCCCATCGACCAGGACGCCCTCGACCAGGAGGCCATCGACTTCGTCAACCAGGCCGTCGGTGCCCCGACCGCCAAGCTCAACACCAAGAAGCCCAAGAAGGAAGCTCCTTCGGAAGCGGCGATGGACGCCGAGCCCCTCACCAACGAGTCCGACGTAGAGGACGCAGAAAAGCTTCGCCGCGAGGAAGACGAGGCCGAAAGCAACGCGAAGGCCAACAAGAAGGCCGCCCGCAAAGCCGCCAAGCAACACGAATCCGCCTCCGACGAACGGCCGTCCGTCGGGGAAGACACGCCCGCCGCAGGCGGTCCAACCGCAGGCAAACCTAAGAAGGCCAAGGGTAACAACCCCGTCGACCACCTCCAGATCGACAAGACCAAGCCGGCCGAAGAGGAGAATCGTCCGAGCTTCAAGAGCCTCGGCCTCATTGAGCCGCTTCAGCAGGCCGTGTCCGATATGGGCTTCGAGTACCCGACCCGCATCCAGGCGCAGGCCATCCCGCACCTGCTCGAGCGCGAGACCGACCTCGTAGGTCTCGCGCAAACCGGTACCGGCAAGACGGCCGCCTTTGGCCTGCCTGCACTGCACCGTTTGCACGTCAACACCCGCGTCCCGCAGGTGCTCGTGCTAGCTCCTACGCGTGAACTCTGCCTCCAGATTACGGTCGAGATGGGGAGCTTCGCCAAGCACATGCCAAACGTCGACATCGCACCGGTGTACGGTGGTGCCGACATCACGCGCCAGATCAAGCAGATCCGCCGCGGGGTGCAGATGATCGTCGCGACGCCGGGGCGTTTGCGCGACCTCATTCGCCGCCGGGCCGTGGACCTGCAGCACGTTCAAACGCTCGTGCTCGACGAGGCCGACGAGATGCTCAACATGGGTTTCAAGGAGGAGATCGATGACATCCTACAGTCCATCCCCGACAGTGCGCACACCTGGCTCTTCTCGGCGACGATGCCCGAGGAGGTCCGCCGGATCGCCGCGGAGTACATGGACAACCCCGTCGAGGTGCAGTCCGGCGAGCGCAACGCCGCCAACGTCAACATCTCGCACCGCTACGTCATCACGCGGCCCAAGGAGCGCCTCGCGGTATTGCGCCGCTTCCTCGATTTCGATCCGGACATGTACGGCCTCATCTTCGTACGGACTCGCGCGGACGCTAAGGACACGGCCGACTACCTCTCGGCGGAGGGCTACAACTCCGATGCCCTACACGGCGACCTCTCACAGGCGCAGCGCGACAATGTCATGGGCCGCTTTCGCTCCAAGCGTTTGCAGGTCCTCGTCGCCACCGACGTCGCCGCCCGCGGTATCGACGTGACCGGTATCACGCACGTGTTCCACCTCAACCTCCCGGACGACCTGAGCTTCTACACGCACCGCGCCGGTCGTACCGGCCGCGCTGGTGCCGAAGGCATCTCGCTCGCGCTCACGCACCCTAAGGATGTCCGTATCCTGCGGTCGATCGAGCGCATCATCAAGGCCCGTTTCGAGGAAGCGACGATCCCGACCGGTGACAAAATTATCGAGCGCCGACTCATGTCCAGCATGCGCCGCCTGCGCAAAGTGGAGGTCGCCGACGGACTCGACACCTACTTGCCCGCCATCGAGGACGCCCTCGACGGACTCACCCGCGAGGACATCATCAAGCGCGTTGCCTCGGACTCGTTCGAGAAGCTACTCAATGACTACCGCTTTGCGCCGGATCTCAACGACCAGCGCGGTCGCGAGGTGGCCAAGAAGGACCGCAACAACGACCGCGACGAGCGAGGCCACCGCGACGACTCCAACATGGAGCGCCTCTTCATCAACGTTGGTGCCATGGACGTTGGCGGGCGCAAAGGCAACCTGCTCGGCATGATCTGCGACGCTGCCGACATCAAGGGTTCGGACATTGGCCGCATCACGATGAACAAGACGCACACCTTTTTCGACGTCGACAAGTCGGTGTCTAAGCAGGCCATCGAGCGGCTCTCGGATCTTCACTTCGACGGGCGCCCCGTGCGCATCAACCCCGCCGAAGAGAGCGAGGGCGGCAGCGACGAACGCGGCAGCTTTAGCAGCGGTGGCGGTGGTGGGAGCTACGGCGGCGGCGGGCGTGGTCGAGACCGTGGCGACCGCAACGACCGTGGCAGCGACCGTGGCGGTCGTTGGGGCGGCGGCGGCAACCGTGGCGGTGGTGGTGGCCGTGGCCGGCGGTAGCCGCCGGGCGTAGCGGCCGGGAGGAGGCGCAACATGTGGTGCAAATCACTGGTTGGCACCACATATGCGCCTCCGCCACATCCTGCACGCCGACATCGATCGGCAGCTCTACAACTCTTGTGTCCACTACGCGCTCAACGGGCGCGCCTGGGGCTACAAGTGGTACCTCGACGCGACGGCCCGCCACTTCGACATCCTCGTCGAGGGGGAGTACGAGTCGGTGATGCCGCTAGTTTGGGACAAGAACTGGCTCGGGCGCACGCGGGTGCGCACGCCGGTGCTCACGCCTGGGTTGGGCGTGTTTTCGGTGCGGGTGCTTTCGCCAAAACGCCTGGGTTACTTCCTCCGCGAGGCGGAGTCCCGCTTCGACGCCATCGACTTGACGTTCACGGGTGATGCCTCGCGCGACGAAGAGATGCCCTGGGACTGGGACAGCCGTACTAACCTTACTCTCGGGATGAGCGATGCGCCCTACGAGGAGTTGGCCGCCGAGTACCCCTCTGAGACGTTGCGCCAGATCGCAGTTGCGCAAAAGGCCAAGCTCCTGGTCCACGCCAACCTCAAGCCCGAAAAGGTAGCGGCCTTCGTGGCCGAGCACGTACCTGGTGGGCAACAGCTTCAGCACCCCATGTTGCGCGTGCTTTACAACGCCATGCACCGTGGCTGGGGCTGGACATCCGCCGTCACGACACCGGATGGGGACTTGCTCGCCGTAGCGGCCTTTGTATTTACGCACGGGCGGGTCGCTCGGGTGTTGGACGCGGAGTCGCCTTCCGGCAAAACGCAGGGGGCGCTGGCCTTGCTGTACGACTATGCACTCCGCCAATCGGCCGGTCGTCCAATCGTGTTTGACTTCGCGAGCGGCGACGCTGATCGCTATGGTTTTGGCGGACGCCCTGAGACGCTGTGGCACGCCGAAAAGAAAGCGAAGTTGCTGGGGGTAATCCCGGTGTGAGAGTTGGGCGCACCCGTCTCTTGGTCTCTTGTCGCGGGCTACATCGCGCAAAACCGTGCCTTGGCGTTGCCCTCCTCTTTTGCTTTGGGGGGGCTGAGTTACGAAGACATGGTTCCTTCACCGAACTTCGGAAGAGCCTCTGCAAGAGCTCAGGCACCGCCGATGCAGGTTCACTTTCCAAACTCCGCGTTAATATGGCAATTTAGCTTGCTAGACGGCTACCCTCGAAGGGGGACAACCGAACGGCACGTAGAACGATAGCGTTGTTTTGAAGACCAATCAACGCAGCGACATTGACACATTCTACCTTTTGGTCTTCCCTTCTCACCAAACAGTGGCTCCGCTACACGGCCTTTGGCTTGGTGGGCGCAAGCGTCATCGGTATGCTTGCTGTGCTAGGCGTCGTGGCGGTGTTCCGAGCCGGGACTTACGGGGCTCTACCGACCGACGCTGAGCTGCGCAACATCACCAACAACGAGGCCTCGCGGGTCGTGAGTCGTGACGGCGTTCAACTCGGCAAGTACTTCGTCGACGAGCGCGTCGAGGTGCGGCGCGAGGACATCCCGGCCGTGGTCGTGGCGGCTCTCGTCGCCACGGAGGACGCGCGCTTTTTCGGGCACGAGGGCATCGATCTTATGTCGTGGGGGCGCGTCGGCTTCCGGACCGTA
Organism: Lewinellaceae bacterium; assembly: GCA_963837005.1. Classification (GTDB taxonomy): domain Bacteria; phylum Bacteroidota; class Bacteroidia; order Chitinophagales; family Saprospiraceae; genus CALDTK01. Next base: position 2,063,904 of record CAWIMC010000001.1, on the reverse strand, counting down.
CTCGGCGGCGATGCCTCGGGCGGGGGCGGTTCGACCATCTCGCAGCAACTCGTCAAAAATCTCTTTCCGCGCCAACAGCGCCACGAGGACCCGGACTACAGCCTCGTGATCAATAAGATCCGCGAGGTGCTCATCGCCCGCGACATCGAGCGCCTCCATTCCAAAGACGCCATCCTCACGATGTACCTCAACACGGTGCCCTTCCCGGACAACACCTACGGCATCGGGGTGGCCGCGAAGCGCTACTTCTCGAAGACCCCCGCAGACCTCACGGTTGCCGAGGCCGCGACGCTCGTTGGCACGCTGAAGGCTACTTACTCCTACGATCCCTTGCGCCACCCCGCGCGGGCCACGAGCCGCCGCAACCTCGTGCTGCGCCTCATGGCCGAGCAGGGCTTTATCTCAATCGCCGCGATGGACGCCGCACAGCGCGAGCCGATTCTAGTGTGCTACCAGCGCGACGAGCACAATGTCGGTCCGGCCACCCACTTCCGCGAGAACGCCCGCCTCGAACTCAAGTCCATCCTCGCCGGTCTCGAGCACCCCGAGGGCCGCGCCTACGACATCTATCGCGACGGGCTCAACATCTACACCACCATCGACGCCGGTATGCAGGAGCATGCCGAGACTTCCGTCAAAACACACCTCGTCGAACTCCAGAACCAGTTTTATGCCTCGCTTAAAGAAGGCGAGAAGCCCTGGGAGGTCGAGGTGGTCTATACTCGTGCCTTACGACAATCCGACCGCGTACGTGGCTTACGGCGGGCAGGTTTTAGCGAAAGCGGCATAGACAGCATCATGGCCATCCCGGTCGAGATGACGATCTACGACTACGCCACCACCGGGGAGAAGACCGTCGAGATGTCGCCGGCCGACAGCGTGGCCTACTACCTCGGTATCCTCAACTCCGGTTTCCTGGCCGTGGAGCCGGGCACGGGCGCGATTCGGGCCTGGGTCGGGGGCACCAACCACCAGTACTTTAAGTACGACAAGGTGCGCTCGCGGCGCTCAGTCGGGTCGACCTTCAAGCCTATTTTGTACGCGGCCGCCCTCCAGCAGGGCATCGACCCGTGCCAATACTGGGGCAACTACCGCCGCACCTACGCCCGCTACGAGTACTGGCGCCCGCGCAACTCGGAGAACAACTACGGCGGCAGTTACAACATGCGCGGGGCGCTCACGAAGTCGCTCAACACCGTGTCTGCGCAGCTCATCATGAAGACGCGCCCGCAGAACGTCATTGCGCTGGCCCACAGCATGGGCATCGAGCACGAGATTCCGAACGTGCCCGCGATTGCCCTCGGGGCCGTTGACCTGAGCCTGCTCGACATGATCCAGGCTTACGGCGTGTTTGCAAATCGTGGCCAGAAAGTCCAGTTGCGCTACATCGACCGGATCACCGACCGCGACGGGGAGGTCATCTACAGCTACCAAATCCCCGAGCCGACGGAAGAGAATCAGGTTTTGTCGCAAGACCAAGCCGACCTCATGCGCGGGATGCTCGAGCACGTCGTCGATGATGGCACGGGGCGTCGCCTGCGCTGGCGCTACAAGCTCGAAGGCAAGTTGGCCGGCAAGACGGGTACCTCGCAGAACCACTCCGACGGTTGGTTTATCGGCTTTACGCCAAAACTGCTCGCGGGTGTGTGGACGGGCGCGGAGAGTCCGGCGGTGCGCTTTCGGAACATCAAGTACGGACAGGGGGCCAACATGGCGCTGCCGATCTTCGGGGAGTTCATGCAGCGGCTCAACGAGGACGAGCGCTACGCGAGCTACCTGGCGGGAGAGTTTGCGACACCGAGCGAACTGGTGACCGAGCAGCTGGCCTGCCCGACCTCGCCGGTTTGGCGGAAGCCGACCGAGACGCCTGATTCCCCTGTGCCCGCGCCCGTAACGACGGCCCCGAAGGCGGTTCCGATGGTCGCTTCACAACTCGTTGAGCAAACTCAACCGGCTGCGGACAGAGCGGTGGCACCGAACTAAGGGCTAGTGGCGTTCTTTGCCGCGTTATGGCAGATACTTGGCGAGGGAAGTGGGAGGCGTTTAGCGCGGGCGTACAGGTGCGTGCGGCTTCCGCCAAAACCCGCATCAACGTCTACCGCAAAGAGCGTCCCTACGTTTTCTGGGGCGGGACCTTGGTAGGGCTACCGCTGCTGATGGGTGTGCTCGCGGTACTGTTGCTGATCGTGCTGGTCTATGCGGGGACCTGGGGGAAGATCCCGACGCGGGACGTGGTGCGCAGCGTCGAAACCCCGGAAGCCTCGTATTTGCTGGACCGTGACGGGGAGTTTATCGCGCGCTACTTCGACCAGAACCGCGAGTCGGTAGACGGGAAAGCGATCCCGCAGGTGCTCAAGGATGCGCTGGTGGCGACCGAGGACGAGCGCTTCACGACCCACAGCGGCATCGACTGGCAGGCGACGGCACGGGCGGTAGTCTTCTCGGGACTGCTCCGGCGCGAGGAGCAAGGTGGGGGCTCGACGCTTTCGCAACAGTTGGCCAAAAACCACTTTCCGCGCAAAGGAGGGGGCAAGTTCACGCTCGTGGTCACGAAGATCAAAGAGGCCATTACAGCCAAACGTTTCGAGAAAGAGTACACCAAGGATGAGCTGTTGACGCTGTATCTCAATACGGTGCCTTTCGGCGAAAACATCTACGGCGTGAAGCTGGCGTCACGGCGCTTCTTCGGGGTAGAGCCCATCGAGCTGAAGACCGAGCAAGCGGCCGTACTCGTCGGGATGCTCAAGGCGAACACGAGCTACCACCCCGTGTGGAACCCAGAAGCCTCGACGCGGCGCCGCAACCTCGTGATGACGCGGATGACGACGCAAGGCTTCTTGCCCGTCGCCGAATTGGACAGCCTGAAGAGCCTCCCGCTGGAGGTGCGGGAGACCAAAGAGACCTCGCGGGGGCAGACGACCTACTTCAGCGACCGCGCTCGCCAGGAGGTAGAGGCGATCCTGGACGGAAAGCAGGACAGTCGCGGCAACGACTACAACATTGACAAGAGCGGCCTGCGGATTTACGCCACGCTCGACGGCAAGTTGCAGCAGATGGCCGAGCGTGCGCTGCAGGAGCACCTCGCTTACATGCAGCCGAAGTTCCGCGAGCAGTGGCGCAACAGCAGTCCGGACGGGTTTGACGCGCAGCTCGACAAGGCGATCCTCGCGAGTCCACGCTACAAGTCCATGATCGACACCGGGCTCACGAAGGAAGCAGCGCTCAAGAGTTTTGGCGAAAGCCGCCAGATGACGTTCGCGGACTACTCAGCCTACGGACGCAAGAAGATGAAGAGCAGCTACCGCGACTCTCTGCGTGCGGAACTGTTGAGGCTGCGGGCGGCCTTTATCGCGGCTGATCCGAACACGGGTGTGGTGCTGGCCTACGTAGGCGGCGGGGACTACTTCGCGATTCCGTACAATTCGGCGGCGGCGAAGCGGCAGGTCGGTTCGACGTTTAAGCCGCTGGTGTATGCGGTAGCGCTCGAGAATGGCTTTCGGGTGTGCGACTACTTTAAGAACAAGAAGGAGACCTACGGTTTCGGAAAGGACAAGTACACGCCGGAGAACTCGGACGGGCGCTATGGCGGGGAGTACTCGATGACGGCGGCGCTGGTCAATTCGGTAAATACGATTGCCGTGGCGATGGTGAATGAATTGAAGCCGCAGAAGATTGTCGACTTTGCGGAAAAGATCGGTTTTGAGAATGTCCCGAATGACTTGAGCAATGGTCTCGGGACGGCGAGTTTAAGTATCGAGGATATGATTCGGCTGTACGGTATTTTCGCGCGCGACGGGACGCTGCCGACGTACCGCATGATCCGCCGGATCGAGACGCGCGAAGGAGAGCTGGTTTGGGAGGCTCCCGTATCGATGAAGGCCGAGCGCGTCGTCAGCGCCAACACGGCCGAGGCGATGCGATACATGCTACACGAGGTGGCCGAACGGGGGACGGGTTCGGGACTGGCGCGCACCTACGGCGTCGAGTCGGAGGTGGCCGGGAAGACCGGTACGACGCAGGACCAGGCCGATGGGTGGTTTATGGGCTTCACGAACGAGATCGTGGTCGGGGCCTGGGTCGGGGCGGAGTATCCGAACATCCGGTGGAAAAGTCTGTCGTTGGGGCAAGGTGCAAAGACAGCGCTGCCAATCGTCGGGAAGTTTTTGCGGCAGTACGAGTTGGCGCGTGGCGTAACGCAGTTCCCGGAGTTGGAGCGCTTCCCGGAGGACACGCTGCGGCGCTACGAGTGTTCGGACCGCAGGTGGCAGGAGTACGCGTTCGATAGTCTGTGGATGGATAATGGGGAGCCTTACGAGCCGGGGGTCGGCTATGATGAGGATGGAAATCCGATATACGCCGATCCGGAAGACGTGGAGGGTGCCGCTCCTTCGGGCTTGACGCCCGTGCGTCGGTCCAGCGGGGACGCACGACCCGAAGGCCCCGGTCGGGCTGGCAGAGAGACTACCCCCGATGGCCGCCCCGGAGACGACCCAGAGCGGGAGGCGAACAACCAGCGGCTGGAGGAGCTGCGCAAAGAGACTGAGCGCAATAAGACCGACGACAAGGAGAAGCCGGTGAGGAAGGTCTTGGATAAGATTTTTAAGAAGGATCCGGATTAGATGCAGTGTTCGGGGTCAAGAGGGCGCGCGGCTGGCGGTGTGTCACCGCCCGCGCCCCTCGACCCCGAGGACCAATCCTACTTCATCTTATCAAGGTATCCTAAGACCAGGTACATCTCAAGCAAAAAGCGCGTACCCGTTACTAGACGAGCACGCGCTTGAGGCCATCGAAATTCGCGAGAGTTATCCTTCGAAAAGGTAGTTAATACTGAGCTTTCCCGTCATAGGAATAAAGTCGGTAGTGCCACGTCGGAGACCGCCAGCGAGCCCGTGTCGCAAGTCGAGCTCGACGAGGTAGCGGATTCCATTAGCTTCTTCGGTTCTTGTAAAAGAGGTGCATCGGATAAAATTGAAATCGGCGTTGTCTTCGCTCTGACTCACGAGTAGACCCCGTGGTCCCCCTGTACTAAAGCCGAACGTAAAAGTCGAGCCCTCGCCGTAGGATGTTATATCCTTCTCCTGGAGCCGGGTAAGTAATGGTATCTCTGCACCCGGTACGAAGAGCGCTGTCATGGCCTCATCGACCCAAGCGGTTTCACCGCCTGGATAATCTCTTCGCGGAAATGCGAATAACCAATGCATTTCTGCGCCAACACCTCCTGCCGGGGCGTACGTGCCACTGGAGAGCAGTACTTCCAAGAACTTCGCGCGTTTGTTCAGCGGGGACGCAGGATTATCGTTGTCTACAACCCAGATCCCGTTGATTGCCCTAACTCTCGTGAAATAAGGGTCGGCCTTACCCAAATTCCCATCCATAGCTATCTGTCGTCCCCCGATCTCGCCCACGAAGCTCGTAGTATAGTCTTGTCGACCTGTCGGTACATAGGCCGCAAGCATGTCTAGCGCATCCCCCAGGAGCTTCGCTTCGGCGGCGGTCTCCAACCCGTAGATTGGTGGGTCTTGCTTGTCCTTTTCGCACGCGCCTAGCGACAGTCCGAGGAGAAGAGCGAGGCACGCCATGAATGGCTTGCCTGCTGTTGTAAGTGGATTGATCAGGGTCTGCATTAGTGATTGATTTGGACGTATACCAAGTTGTCCTGGTACCGGTCTCAAATATCGTTCATCTACGTTGCACATGCCAAATCGAAAAGCGTACACCAGCTGTCGACTTTGATCGAATAGCGAAGCAGATATGCCTGAACGTAGACCGACAGTTGACGAGTTGAACCGCCAGATCGCCCACAGTTCAAATTATGAACGCTGCATTGACTTACCTTGCCCTGCCCTTCCGATCTCAGCAATGACCAGCCGCAAAGCGCATCGCCCAACTCTCACCCCCGCCGACTACAGCGCCCACATCCGCCAGCAGGTCGCCGCCATCACCGATGTCCACAAGCTACGCAGCCGTGAGCAACTCGGTGAGGAGATCGGCTGCGGTAGTCAGAGCCATAGGCCGCAAGCTCCGCGGCAACGGTGAGTTCTCCGCGTACGAGGTCGCCTACCTCGCCGAGCACTACGGCATTAATGCCGGCCTCGGTCCGAGTCAGTTCTCGTTCTCGCTCCCGCTAGACGCGAGCATGGAGCCGAGTGGGCAAGCCTACCTAGATAGCCTCCGCGAGGTGGGACGCCAGATCGAGGCAAGTGCTGCGCAGCGCTCGGACATTAAGATGCGCTCTGTGGGCGGGCGAGTGATGACGCCCTGGCTCCTGTCCGAACCGACGCTCGCGCTCTTCAAACTGTACGAGTACGACTACGCCGGACAGGATACGCCTGCGAGGTTTGACGCCGCCGCCCTCCTGGAAAGGCATGACCCCTATCTGAAGGAGGCCCGGTTGCGCTACGAATACTACGCCGCGATCGCCTCGGAGGAGATACTGGGCCAACTGCCGTTCGAGAACTTCATGGCTACCGTCAAGCGTTTTGCCGACAGGCGCCTTATCGACGCAGAAGGTCTACAGGCCGTTCATGAAGCATTAAAACGGCTCCTCGACCGGATCGCCACCGCCCTACGGAGCGGCAGCAAAGAGTTGGGGGGTACGCTTCGGCTCTCGGATAATCCTCACTACGCAATCGCCTCGGTGATTACTATCCGGACACCGCACACGGGCCATGCGCTGTTTCGTCTGGCCGACCCCCTCTACGGCGTCTCTAGCCAGGCTTACACCGTGGATGAGTGTGACCGCGTCATCGACCTCGCGAAGGCCAAGTCTACCTTACTGGGCGGTGACGGCTCGGGGGCTTATCGCAAGTGGATCGCCGTGCAATCCCGCAGCATCGAACGTGCGATGGATGCGGCCACCCGCTCGCTGGACAACTAGGTGTGTTCGGGCCGTGTGCTCAGCTCAATTAGCACCATCGTAAAGGCGGTTAAGAGGAGGTGTAAAGGGATCGATTTTATGCTGAGATCGAGACCCAGGGCAAGGTTCTGGCGGCGATCACGACCTCGGCCAACGAGCATGACTCGGTGTGGGTCTTGCAACTCCTTGACGCCATTCGCGGCGTCGGGATGACCGAAATCCGCTACGTGTTCGCCGACGCGGCCGACCAGTAGGGCCCAGAAGTACGCCAAGATGTGGGACTTCATCATACAGGCCATCAAGCGAACCGGTTTTTACCGAGGCTAGCGCCCTCAAAGCCAGCAAGTCAAGGCCGAATTTCGACGTGATGCTAAAGCGGTGGGCCATCGAACAGCCGTTCCGCACCTCCTGCGAAGGGTTTTTTCCTGTTGTCGTCGATCTGACTCATGATAGCAAAGCTCGCAATTTGAATTGGACGCTGAATTCAAAAGCCCCGCCAAACCATCCGTTCAGCAGGGCTTTCGATCTCGACTCGTGTACTCACCTAGAGCGACTACTGCACGATACTCACTCGGACAGCAGCGGAAGTAGGCGCTCCGTTTGCGTCCGTCGCGCTGACTTGTACCAGGTAGATGCCGGCCGCCAAACCGCCGAGGTCTAACTCCTGCCGTTGTGGGCCTTCAGGCTGATCGGGTCCGGTGACCGCGTGCACTTGCCGACCTACTGCATCCAGGACGACGAAGCGAGTGCTCCCAGCCGTATGCTGCTGGTAGTCGACGACCAGGTAGCCAGTAGTGGGGTTGGGATACGCCTGCAGTCGAAGCTGCGCTGCCTGGGCCGTGCGGGTGCTGGTGAGAACACTAGCTTCATGGGCTCCTCGGTAGGTAACTACGAGACCACGGGCATCATCGTCGATGTCGAGGGGAACAGCGGCCAGGGCGGGTGCGGCGAGGTTTTGGTCGCCGACCGAGGCCCCGGCCAGGCGCAGGTCGCCACCGAGTTCATCGACGAAAGAAACGGGCCTGCTCACTGAGTTCGTATCGTAGGTCGAGTTGGTCTGCCAGTCGGCCAGCGTCGTCGAGGTGACGCGCGTGCCGCCCAGTTCACGACCCGTCTGACCGATCGCGCCGTTGGTGCCGGTGGCCAGCAGGACGTTGTAGTCGCTGGTGAGGTTGCCGGCGGCGGTGTTGCCGTCGACCACCGCGAGGGCTTCCTGTGTGGTGGTGCTGGTGCTCAGGCGATTGACGATGATGTTGTTGCGCAGCTCGCCGGCGAACTTACCCGTGCTGCCGCCACCGAGGTGGAAGCCGGCCGACGAGTAGGCGACCGGGGCCGCCGAGGCCGGCATGACGATCGTGTTGTGGAACGCTTGGATGAGTCCGCCGCCACCGGTCTGGCGGAAGATCCAGATCCCTTGCGCGTACAGGGTCGTGGTGCCGTCAACGGCGGCGAACTCGCCGCGCTGCACGCCACTGATGAAGTTGTTGAACACGCGGAGCGTGTCACCGAGGATGATGCTCGCGCGGATGCCGAGCACCTGGGATCCGCCGGTGCCGTCGAAGCGGACGAAGCCGATTTGGTTGCCCTCGAGCAGTCCGCTAGAGTTGTCGAAGCTGAAGCCCGAGACGCTGGTCGGGATCGCCGCCGAGTTCAATGGCGCAGTTGCTGATGGTGTTGTTGGTGCTGCCCTTGGTGGCGGTGCCGGTGATGTTGACGCCGAGCTCGACCCGATCAGCGGCCGAGGTGCCGCCGTCGCGGATGTTGAGCGAGTCGAGCGTGACGAAGTCGCAGGCCGTGAGCAGGACGGCGGCATCGGAGCTGGCGCTCGTGCCGAGCGGCTGTAGGGTGACGACGCCGCCCCGCCCCACGAATCGGAGGGGGCTGGTGGCCGAGGTGCCGCTGATGGCGTTGAGCACGAGTTGCTCGAGGTAGGTACCGGGGCGCAGGGCCACCGTGAGGCCGCCAGGGCCGACGCCGTTGGTCTGTAGTGCCTGAACGGCTGCGGCGAGGGTGGCGTAGTCGGGGCTTGTGCCACCGACGGTGACGGTGCCCGTTAGGGCCTGTGCCCCTAGTTGGGTGGCCGCCATCGATAGTCCGACCAGTAGGGTAAGTGACCGCTTCATAGCTATAAAGGTATACAGGATGCTAACAAGCTCGACACGACTCATTCTTTTCTGCTCTGTCCTAGATTATTTGTCGGCTCGGCGACCGCACTTAGCGCGGCTGCTTTCCGGTCCTGTGCCCGTGTGTACCCCGCTCCTTCGCCAATCGCTGTACTTTAGCGCGTCCACTATGTCCGTTGTGCTATGCCCGCTCCCGAAACCGTTTTGTTACCTACTGCCACGCCTGTCGTTTTGCCGAAAGGCGCCATGACTTTCCACCGCGCCGACCTCTCCGACGAGCAGCTTCTCTCTTTCTACCGACACCTCCTTACTCCGCGCCTGATCGAGGAAAAAATGCTCTCGCTCCTTCGCCAGGGCAAGGTGTCGAAGTGGTTTTCGGGCATTGGGCAGGAGGCCATCTCGGTGGGGTGTGCGCTTGCGCTAAAACCCGACGAGACCATCTTCACGATGCACCGCAATCTCGGCGTCTTTACGGCGCGCGAGGTGCCGTTTGGGAAGCTGTACGCGCAGTGGCAGGGTAAGGTGACGGGCTACACGATGGGGCGCGATCGGAGCTTTCACTTCGGCGACCCGGAGCACCACATCGTGGGGATGATCTCGCACCTCGGTCCGCAGTTGTCGCTGGCCGCGGGCGTGGCGCTGGCGCACCGGATGCACGGCGTGGGTAAGGTTTCGCTGGCCTTCACGGGGGACGGGGCCACGAGCCAGGGGGAGTTCCACGAGGCGCTCAACATCGCGGCGGTCTGGGGCTTGCCGGCCATCTTCGTGATCGAGAACAACGGCTACGGGTTGTCGACGCCGAGCACGGAGCAGTACGCCTGCGAGTCGCTGATCGACCGCGCGAAAGGCTACGGGATGGAGGGCGTGAGCATCGACGGCAACAACATCCTGGAGGTCTACACCACCATCGACAGGCTGGCGACCTCGATGCGGGAGACGCCGCGACCGGTCCTCGTCGAGTGTCGCACCTTCCGGATGCGCGGCCATGAGGAGGCGAGCGGCGTGAAGTACGTCCCGCAGGAGTTGCTGGATGCCTGGGCAGAGCGCGACCCGCTGGAGAATTACGCGGCGTGGCTGCGGGAAGAAGGTCTGTTGAGCGAGGAGCTCGAGGCCTCGATGCGCAAGGAGATCAAGGCGGAAGTGCTGGCAGGCCTGGCGGAAGGCGACGCGGCGGCCGAACCGGACTTCGACCTAGCTGCGGAACTCAGCGATGTCTACGCCGACGGTGCCGAAATCCGAGTTGCCGACGCTTGCCGAGGCCAAGGGCGCGAGCGAAGAACTGCGCTTCGTGGACGCCGTCTCGAAGGGTTTGGCGCAGGCCATGGAGCAGCACCCTGGGCTGGTTTTAATGGGCCAGGACATCGGCGCGTACGGCGGCGTCTTTAAGGTGACCGACGGCTTTGTGGCGCGTTTTGGCGAAAGCCGCGTCCGAAATACGCCCCTGTGCGAGAGTGGAGTAGTAGGTGCCGCGCTGGGCTACCACATGGCTTCCGGGGCTCCCGCGATGGTGGAGATGCAGTTCGCGGACTTCGTGACCTGCGGCTTCAACCAGATCGTCAACAATCTCGCGAAGCTGCACTACCGCTGGGGCCAGACGGCCAACGTCGTGATCCGGATGCCGACGGGCGGCGGGATGAGCGCGGGGCCGTTCCACTCGCAATCGAACGAGGCTTGGTTTGCGCACGTGCCGGGCCTGCGCGTCGTCTATCCGAGTACGCCGGCAGATGCGAAGGGCTTGCTGCTGGAGGCTTTCGAGGACCCGAATCCCGTCATGTACTTCGAGCACAAGGGGCTCTACCGCAGTGCGACGGGCGAGGTGCCAAAAGAGGCTTATCGGATACCGTTTGGACAGGCGCGGACGGTGCGGGAGGGGACGGTGGCGACGATCATTACCTACGGGCTCGGCGTGCGTTGGGCGGAGGCGGCTGTCGCCAAAACTGGCCACGACGTGGAGATTATTGACCTGCGGACCTTGGTGCCGCTAGATATGAAGACGGTGTTGGCGTCGGTGCGCAAAACCGGCAGAGCGCTCATCGTCCACGAGGACAACCTCTTCGGCGGCATCGGTGCGGAGTTGGCGGCGCAGATCATGTCGCAGGCCTTCCGGGATTTGGACGCGCCCGTGATGCGGGTCGGGGGTGAGGAGACGCCGATCCCGTTTGCGGCGAGCCTGGAGGCGGGGTATATGGGGAGTGCGCGGGTGGCGGGGGCTTTGGAGCGGCTGGTAAAGTACTAGCCAGTTTCAACGCAAAGGCGCGAAAGGAACGCAAAGGGCGCAAAGCTCACCTATCTGCCGTCTCAGGGTTTGCCACCTTTGCGTGCTTCTCTTTGCGTCTTTGCGTTAAGCGCCGCAGGCAATCCCTACTTTCGCCCTTCACAAGCCCACTTCGCATGAACCTCCAGAAACTCGTCTCTATCTCCAAGAAGCCCGGTCTGTACCGGATGATCAACAACAAGGCCAGCGGCCTGATCGTCGAGGGCCTCGCCGACGGGAAGCGCGAGTTCGTCTCTTCGCGACAGCACCAGTTTACGCCGCTGGAGTCGATCGCGATCTTCACCGACGACGGGGACAGCGTGCCGGTGCGCACCGTGCTCGAGAAGATGCAGGAGCAGATCGCGGACACGCCGCTGCCGGACGCGAAGGCCGACAAGGCTGTCTTCCGGGAGTACCTTCTCGATATTTTGCCCAACCACGACCAGGAGCGCGTCTACGTGAGCGACATCCAAAAGCTCACGAAGTGGTACGCCCTGCTGGATTCGAGCGGAGCCCTGGCCGCCGAGGAGCCGGTGAGTGAAGAGGCGGACACTCCCAAAGGTGCAGACGATGCGGCAGGGGCCGAGGGCGAGGCGAAAGAAGCTCCTGCCCCAAAACCGAAGAAGGCGACCGGTGGCAAGAAGCCCAACAAGCCCGGGGCACAGTCTGGTGGCATGAAGGGCACCAAACAGTCGACCGTCGGCGTCAGCAAGGCCGGTGGGCAGCGGAAGATGGGCGGGGGTTGAGGTTTAATTGTTGAAGTGTAGAAGGGTGAATTTTTGAATGCGCTGCCGCGTAGGGGAGGGCTATCGGCGGGTTCCTTAGCGCATGATGATGCTCGGGAAGGTGACCAGGCTCTCGACCCTGTCTGCACCGACGGCGGCTACGCCGAAGTAGTAGTTGTCCACCACCAGGCCCGTGGCCGTGAGCTGGGTCGCGTCGCCGCCCGGCACCCACAGGTAGCGCTCCCACTGCGGCTCGGTGGTGAGGCGGTAGTAGACTTTGTACCCGATTGCCCCCGGTACCGGCGCCCACTTTAGCCTGGCAGCCGGCTCCACTGTGCCACCGATCTCTACGGGCGTCGGCGCGGGTGGGGCCATCGCGAGCGCGGCCAGCACCGTCGCATTAACCCCCGTCAAGCGCGCCGCATACTCGAAGTCGACGCCCTCGATTACGTCGCCGTACGCACGCCCGTCTTCCACGCGAATGTCCTGGTGCTGCCGGTCGTAGTGCTCGTGCGCCTCCATAATACGGACGCCCGCAAAACCTGCATCGTTGAATGGCCGGTGGTGGCCGCCCCGTCCAAATCGATCGAGCCGGTACACCATCATCGGGTGAAGGCCAGGCAGGTAATCGGTCGTGATGCGGTGGATGTAGCGGGCCAACTGCCGACTCGGTCCGTCGACCTCGCCACCATAAAATCTTCGCAGTGTCTGCACTCGCTCGTCCGGATCGGGAAAGTTTGGCTCCGAGAAGATCCTGAACTCGCGGCTGTCGGTCACGCCGTCCACGCCGGTGATGTTGCCGATCATGTCGTTGTTGAGGATCCCGATTACGTTCCAACCTTCCTGCTTCGCGCGCTCGGCGAGGGCCCTGCCGCCGAACAGTCCTTGTTCCTCGCCGCTGAGGCCCGCCAGCAGGATGCTAGCGTCGAATTTGTATTTGCTCAGCACCCGCGCCGCCTCCAGGACCCCCGCCATGCCGCTCGCGTTGTCGTTCGCCCCGGGGGAGTCGCTCGTGCGGTTCATCGGGTCGGACACGCGGGAGTCGATGTCGCCAGACATGAGGACGTAGTCGTTCGGTCGGGCGGTGCCCCGCAAAACCGCGTACACGTTCACGATGTCGGTCGGGCGGTCGATCCTCCGATTGCCGGCCGAGTCGAAGACGGTATGCTGGACGTGCACCTCCAAACAGCCGCCACAGTCCGCCGAAATCCGCCGGAACTCCTCCTCGATCCACCGCCGCGCCGCCCCGATGCCGCGGGTCGCGGAGACCGTGTCCGAAAGCGTGTGCCGCGTCCCGAACCCGACGAGAGTCCGAATGTCGGCCTCGATCCGCTCAGCGTTCGGGGCGTCCGCGATCGCCATCAGACGAGCGTTGCGTTGGGCCTGTAGCCCGGTCGTGAGTTTTGGCGAAAGCCCACTAACAAAGGTCGCGAGCAGCAGGAGTAACAGCTTGTCCATAGCCCGCCAAGGTAGCGCAAGCATAAACCCGCCTAAACACTGCCGTAACAGTCCCCGCCTAGGTTTGTCATCAACCATGGCGCTCGCTCCTCCGCTCCTTCCTGACGTCGATATCGTCGTCGTCGCCACCCGCCAGGCGACGGTCCTCGACGCCCTCACCCTGCTCCGCTACCTCCAATCCGTCACCCCCGGAGTGGTTGTGATGATCGGCCACGCGTGGGTGCAGCTCTTCTCGAAAGTCGACAGTTTTAAGGACGCCCTGCTCGCCGATCGCCTCGAACAGCTCAGCAAATGCGGGGCTCGACTCTATATTGTCGACCCGAAGGGCCACAGCACCACCCGCATTGAATTGCCCCGCGGCCGCAAGATCGAGGTCCGCCGCGACCTCCACCTGCGCGTCGACGGCGCGTGGGTCTTGTTCGGGGTCCGCGATCACCTCCTGCCACCCTTCGAGCGCCTGCGGTCCTGGACGCGCGCCTGGTTCGGCGGAGCCAAAGCGCAGCCGGCGGTCGGTGGACATGAGGATGCGGCTTTCGCCAAAACCGTCTGTACCGTCGCCGCTGAGCGTAACGTCGACACGGTGGTCCTCGACCTCCCCAGCGCCCTCCTGCGCCGCATCGAAAGAGGCACCGGCGAACACATTACCCTCGCCAGCCCCGGCACTTGGTCGGCCCACCACCAACTCCTGGAGTACCGCTACGGCACTTGGCACCTCACCGACGCTACCCGCCACGAGATTGGGGAGCGGCAACTGGCGTAAGCTTTAAGGGATCTTCTGCGGCCACCCCCAAACACGAAAAAGCGAGCAAAACACGGCCCTTACCCCCCAGCGGTACCGGTTTCACTCGCTTAATAAGCCGCAGATGCGACTTACTCGTTGCCGCAGGCCTCTGTTGGCCCCGCGGGTATTTCTTTTCTGCCGCCGCGACGTAGGCGACGGGAGAAAAATGATTGAGCTTCCAATCCAAACCCTACCCCCCGATAGTTGGATCTTTCACTCAATCTAGGTCTCGAAAGACCTGCTTTTAGGCGCTCCTGTCTGGTTGGGGAGAGCGCGATTTCTTCGTTCGATTGTGAGTAACTAGGTTCGAAAATCGTGCCATTTGGGTCAGGCAGCGGTACTTTCTTGCCGGTCGGCTCATACGCCGGAACGATGAAGATAAGGCAAGTTTGGGGCCAAACCCCATGCCCTTTCCACCCGGTGCCCCAAATCTCACTCCACGATACCTAGCGCTGCCGTCCCCCTCCACTCGCCGCGCGTAAAGTCAGGGAAGGCCTGCGGTGCCCCGCCGCTTGCCACAGATCGCTCGCTTAGCGGGGCAACCGCACTCCACAGGCAAGCTTCGTAGACATTCTGGTCGAGGGGCTCCCCGCGGCGAAGACTCTCCACGATGCGGACCATCATGATCCCGTCCATGCCGCCGTGGCCACTCGCCTTCGTTTGGTCGTTGAGGCGCTTGTACAGCGGGTGTTCGTAGCTTTCGCGAAAACCCGTCAACCCCTCGCCTTCGGCCCAGCGGTGGTGATCGTCGGTGGCGCCGGGCACACCACCTTCCAGGGCCACCCGAGTTGGGTACCCAGCCGCCGCGCCGCGCGTGCCCTGGATGAGGTTGAGCCGCGTGTACGGCCGCGGACTGGTCTCATCCCACTGCACCAAGATGGTCCGCCCGAGTCGGGTCTTGAGAATCGACGTATTGAGGTCGCCGCCTCGGAACTCAAGCGCGTTCCATTGATGATCTTCGGGGTAGTGGGTTTTGGCGTAAGCTGCCCTGCCGATAGCCGGGGTAGAATAGGACACGATGCTCTCGAGCGTATCCTCTCCGCGGGCGAGGTTCATGTACTGCGCCACGGGTCCGAGACCGTGCGTAGGGTAGAGGTTGCCGTTGCGGGCGGCGTAGTGGCCCGTGCGCCAGGAGCCAGTGCCGCGCTCCACCTCGTCCATCTGGAAGCGTAAATCGTGGATGTAGGCCGCCTCAGCGTGAAGTAATTCCCCGAGTATCCCCTGGCGACAAAGGTTGAGAAACATCAGTTCGTCGCGACCGTAGTTGACGTTCTCCATCATCATGCAGTGGCGCTGCGTCCGCTCGGCGGTGTCCACGAGATCCCACATCTCCGGGACCGTGAGTGCGATCGGCACCTCGACGAAGGCATGTGCGCCGGCTTCCATGGCCGCTGTGGCCATCGGAGCGTGATTTGCCCAGTTGGTCGCGATAAAGACGACTTCCGGTTTGACCTCGGTGAGCATCCTCCGCCAAGCATCCTCAGCGCCGAAGTAGCGTCTGGGTGTCTTGTGGCGAATGCCAGCACCAATGTCCACGGAGGTCTTCGCCCATTTGTCGACGTTGTCCTCGTAAAGGTCACAGACGGCCACGATCTCGGTGCCGTCGAGGCGACCGAAATTGCTGAGGTGGTCCCCGCCGCGCGCGCCGAGCCCGATGAAGGCTGCGCGGACGGTGGGGAGTTTGGGGGCCGCAAAGCCGCCGAGGTAAGTGCTGGCCGAGGGGCGGGGCGTCGCGCAATCATCGCCACTTCCGGTCGGTCTGCCGAGCAGCGGCGCGGCGGCGACACTGGCGGCCGAGACAGCGGCGCGGCGGAGAAACTGGCGGCGGGGAAGGGGCTTCATGTGCGCGGCGATGGTTTGGAGCAAGATAGAGCGCGCACACTTTGGCTATCTTCCCGGAAGTATGAATGAGCCTGGAGCTATAAACTACGAACGTCAGGCCGTCGACCACGGTAAGCCCTACCGGATCCTCAGTCTTGACGGGGGCGGGATTTGGGGCGTGATCCAGCTCATGACACTCATCGATCGGTACTCTCCGGAGACCACCGGCCACGAGGTGCTGCTGAACTACGATTTGGTGGCAGCGAATTCAGGAGGGTCCCTTACCCTGGGAGCCCTCTATACCAACCTCACCCTCGGCCAGGCCCTTGCCAATGCCTCGGACGAGGCGAAGCGCCGGCAGATCTTCACGCCAGTGGCTGCGGAGGATCGCTTCTTCCCGAACAACTTCATACAACGCTGGTCGCAGCGCATCAATTGGCTTTGGAAACGCGGTGCCCGTGTCCCGCTGCTGCCGGGGCCTCGGTACAGGAGCAGTGCTAAAATCGAGGCTATCAAAGCCCGCGAAGGAATATACGAAGGACATGCGCACAGGCACGGCCCTCAGAAAACGCTGCGGGAGCTCGCGGAGCTCGGAAGCATCGCGGAGGGCCATAAAGGAGAGCCCCTCCCGTACATCTTGATTGCTGGCTTCGACGCGTTCAAGAAGCGCGCGAAGTTCTTTCACTCTCCTCGCAATGCCGCCGACGTCGATTCCGGCAATGAGTCTCTTGCCCAGGCGATCCACGGCTCGACCAATGCCCCGGTCAACTATTTCGACCTCCCGGCCACCTTCAAGGACCATCGCGAGGGCGACTACCCCGAGCAACGCATTTGGGACGGTGGGCTGGCTGGCTACAACAACCCCTGCATGGCCGCGGTCGTAGAGGCCTTTAAGCTCGGAGTCCGCCGCGAAGACATGCAAGTCGTCTCCATCGGGACTCGCAAGACGCTTCCGAGGCGTGAGGAGCACGGCGAGGCTTATCTACGTATGGCGGCCGCAAGGTCGGGACCGGGGAACACGAAAACTCGTAGAGGTGTCTCCGAAGAAGCGGGCCGTAAGATTGGCAAAGTGGCCTTTCGGCTGCTACAAATGGGATACTACACAGACACCGTCTCGACAATGATGACTACCGTCCTTCAGGAGCCCGCCGATGGCGCCTGTTACCTCGCGCTGCAATTCATGTCTACCAGTCCAGGTGCCCTCCCAATGGATCGCTTCGTGCGGTTGTGTCCTTTCATGAGCCCCAGCGACGTGGGTTTCGAGAACGCGGGAAGCGACGGCCCCGAGGCGCCAACCCTCGCCGATGAGGTCGAGTATGCCGCCGAACTCGACTTCGACCTCGTTGCCGACGAGGATTTCCAGCAGATTGGTCGCGTGTTCCGGTGGTGGCAAAGTGGTGCGGTTCCGAATCAGCCAATCGCCTACGACTTCGGTCCGAAGTCTAGCGGCCATGCCCTGGAGGTCTCGGTAGGTCAACTCAACTACGAGGACGCCATGAGCCAGTGGCGACAAATGAAGTAGCTACATACCAACCGTTCAGTAGGTAGCTTCGCCGCATGACAGCTACACATACGGTCACCCCCCGCGACCATATCCTTCGCGCCAGTGGAGCGCTCTTCCGCCAGCGTGGGTACCGCAACACCTCGATGGCGGACCTCGCCGCCGCTACCGGACTGACCAAAGGTGCCTTCTACCATCACTTTTCCGACAAGGCTGCGGTGATGGAGGCCGTCCTTGCGGAGGCGCTGGCGTGGTCGGAGCGGGTTTTGGCGGAAGCCGCGTTGCCAGATGACGGTGACCCCCTCTCGGTCGCGGCTCTGACCTCGCGGATGGACGTGATTTCTGCGGCCTTGCGAAAGTTGCTCGGGCCTGCTAGCGGCGGCTGTTTGATCGGCAATACGGTGCTAGAGATGGCGGACGTGGACGGGCGCTTCGAGCCAACGCTTAAAGCCTTTTTTGATGTGTGGATCGGTGCCCTCGCAGCCTTGGCCACAGCAGCCGGACGCGCGGATGGGGACAGCTTCGCGCGTCGGACGATCGCGGAGTTCGAGGGCGGCATTTTATTGGATCGACTCTACGGCGGGGACGCGCACTTCGAGGCGGCAATTGAGGGCTTTCGCCAAAACTTGTTAGCGCAATGAGTGCCCACACGAAGTCCGCGGTGACCAAGACCCCCTTTGCCGTGACGTGCGCCGACGGCGTTGAAGTGTACGGTCAGCTCCTCTTGCCGAGTGGCGAGCCACGGGCCATCGTGCAGTTCAACCAGGGCACCGCAGCCAAGGCCCGCTTTTACGAGCCGTTCCTGACCTACCTCGCAGAGGCTGGTTTCGCGTGTGCGCTGTGGGATTACCGTGGCAGCGGGGCCTCGCGTCCAGCGACTGGGCTGAGGGGCTGCACGTTTACCTACCGCGACTACAGTCGCTACGACATCCCGGCGGTGAAGGGGTATTTGTTAGAGCGGTTTTCGGGTCTGCCCTTGCTCATTGTCGCCCATTCTGCGGGTGGACAGCAGCTGCCCTTCCTGGACGACTTCGACGGCATCGCGGGGGCACTGCTGTTTGCTGTATCGGCGGGCTACACACCTGGATTGGCGCGCTACTACCGGCCGCAGGCCTGGGCGCTGTGGCACATCATTGCACCGCTGTCCATCGCGCGTTACGGGTACCCTGCACTGAGCAGGCTCGGCGTCATGGAAGACCTACCGCTCGGGGTGCACGGAGAATGGAAGGACTGGTGCACCTCGCCGGACTACTTCTTCGATGATCGTTTCGCGGAGGGCGTCGGGGTGGACGCGATCGACTGGTCGGCGATGCGCTTCCCGATTAAGCACGTGCACGCGGTGAGCGACGAGATTTCGACGGTGCGCAACGTGGCTAATTTTTGGCGGCACTGGCGTCCGGCGGGCGGGGTAGAGCAGCAGGTTTTGGCGAAAGCTGATGCTATGAACGGCAAGCCGCTGCGGCACTTCGACTACTTCCGACGGGGGTACAAGGACACGATCTGGGCGGAGGCGCTGGCGTGGTTGGAAGCGCGGGCGCGGTAGGGGTTGTGGCGAAAGCCATGACTCATGGTTGATCCACGTCAAGCTCTCGCGCCGGTGCATCTCAAATGAGGTCAGTGGCCGCGCCATCACGTTCGCTACCGATGCTAAGTACGCACCGTCGAGGCCGCAGGCGATGTGATCTATCGCAGCAATTCGAAGGCCATCTGCGGCAACAGCATTTTGGTAGTGTAGCTACCGCTCACCGCTACCTTGCCCGTCCCCATGTACACCTGCCCTATTTGCCACCGCGAGTTCTCGAAGCCGCAGCCCAAGCACTGGTGCACACCCGAGACCATCGACGACATTCTCGCGAAGAGTTCGCAGGAGGTCGTGACCGCCTTCGACGCAGTCTTGGTAGCCACCGCCGACTGGACGCCGAACTACATCGGGGCCGCCAAACGGGCCATCGTCTTCGCCAAGGACAAGGCCTGGCTCATCGCGCGACCGGCCCGCCAGTGGCTCGACCTCACCGTGACCCTAGAGGGGCGGCACCCGAGGCCCTTCGTGCACCGAATCCGACCACACTTCTCAGGCAAGAAGCTGCAGCACGTCATTCGGATTAAAGGGGAGGAGGAGTTGACCGAGGCGGTGCTCAACTACTTAAAGGCGGCCTGGGAGGCGGGGGTGTAGTCCTGCAGCAAGACGACGGCTGGTCAAAGCGCGGCTGAGGAGCCGCAGACTGCGTCTGTGCGCTGCCATACCACATCCGAACCGCAGGCCGCCGGCGTTATCGAGCAATTAGAACATGCTTCGATTGCCTGTGCGTGCGCTAACTCCTCCCTGTTCCGTTTGTATCGTCCTTCATACTATGCAGCACTACCTATCCTCCTGTTTAGCGACTACTCTTTGTGTCTTCCTCAGCGCGGGCACAGTTTTGGCGCAAGCCGGACCTACCGTCAACAAGACCTGGCGACTCTACGACACCGGAACCCAGCAGGAGACTTCCCTCGATGCGATGACGAGTGCGCTGTCCCGCGCTGACGTCGTCTTCTTTGGCGAGATCCACGACGATAGTCTTACGCACGTACTCCAGGATACCCTCTACGGGAAGTTGCTAGCGCAGAACGGCAACGTCGCGCTGAGTCTCGAGATGTTCGAGAGCGATGTCCAAGTCGTGGTAGATGAATACCTCAGCGGCTTTATCCCGCTGCCACGCTTGATCGAAGACGGGCGCGCCTGGGACAACTACATTACGGCCTACCACCCGATGGTGCTCAAAGCTAAATCTGCCAACCAACCCGTGATCGCCGCCAACGCCCCGCGGCGATACGTAAGTGCTGTCGGCCAGCGTGGCGCAGCTGCCCTCGACGAGGCACCGCGCGGCGCAAAAGCTTACCTCCCGGAGCGCCCGTACGCCTTCATCGACACGGCCTACCAGCGTCGTTTTTTGACGCTGATGGGCGGGATGCCGGGCCACGCGATCGAAGGCCAGGCCCCCGCGCCAAAGGCCGCAGACCTAAATCCTTTTTTTGCCGCGCAGATGCTTTGGGACGCGACGATGGCGCACAACATCTACGGCGCCTGGAAGGCCGGGAAGAAGCGAGGTCTCAAAGTGATGCACCTCTGTGGTTCCTTTCATTCCGATTACCGCGAAGGCACGGTGGCGCAACTTCGGCAGTTGAAGCCCTCGCTAATGCTTCGAACGGTGACGGTGCTGGAAGACCAGCCCTCGGGTACCGATGTAGACTGGGTGGATTTGGCCAAGCGGGCGGACTACGTGTTTGTGTTGGGGGAGTGAGGGAGTTTGGTGCGCGAAACCCGCCTCCGCCTCGATGGAGGAAGGTCTTCTTACCGGCGCCTAGAAAGCCGGTCACCAAGTAGACGGGAATGCGCGGCCTCATCGACGGCGCTTCCAGCGGTAGCCGTGCGCACAGATGAGCGCGATCGAGCCCCCGTACGTGAGCCACTCACCCGCGTGCCATCCGAGGCGCTCACCGAGGAGTCCAGCGGCGAAGGCAATCCACGAGACAATGAACATTGACTTGAGTCCGCTGTGCCCGACGTGCCGAAGCGTGACGGCCACCGCCCAGGCACTCAGCGCTATGAACACGAGGTCGAGACTCAGCCAGAAGCCCCCGAAGTGGCCCTCCCCGACGAGGTCGTGGTGGTGGCCATGTTCGGCTTCCGCCAAAACCTCCGCCTGGTGTAACAGCGGCGTCGCGGCGAAAATGACCGGCGTGAGGACGCAATGCACCACGCACAAGAAGCTGGCGCAAGCCCCGACGAGATCAGAGGGGGCACCGCTCGTGGTCGTCGATAGGGCGTAGAACGATGGCTGGCTGCTGCTCGTCGTCGGATCGCCAGCAGAAGAGGTTTGTAGGGTTTGAGGGGTCACGGGCTTCGCTTAACGAAGGACGAAGGTAGGCCATACAGCTACACCTGCAACTTAGTTGCAAGTTTGATTTTGTTTATGCATAGGCCTTCATATGCATCACTCGGCTCTGCTGGCCGCTAGCGCCTCACCTCGATCCCGTCATCGCCGTCCAGCGCCCGCTGCACGCCGCTCATCGCCTTGTCCACCTCCTTGTCGTTCAAGGTCCGATCCGATCGCTCGAACACGAAGCGGATCGCGTAAGACCGCTTGCCACTCCCTAACTTCTCAGCGTCTTCGTACACGTCGAAAAGCTCGATCGACTTGCAAATGCCCGTAGCTGGTTTTTGCGAAAGCTGAACGATGTGCGCGAAGGATACCGACTCGTCAACGAGCAACGCGAGGTCCCGTCGCACCTGAGGGAACTTCGACAGCACAGGAGCCTTGCGGCCGCCGCCCTGCTTGCCCCGGAGTCGCCGCTCAGCGAGTCTGGAGATGGCCTCCCAGTCGAGGAGCGCTAGGTAGATTTCGTCTGACTTACAGTCGAAGTAATCGACGTAGGTCGGGGCCACGCGCCCGATCGTGGCCACGGTCTTTTCGCCAATTACCAGGTCTTGCGCATAGGCAAACGAAGGGGTGTGTGTCGCCTCCTCGTCCGCGGCCCGTTCTCCTTCGAGGTGGAGGCCGATGGCTTGCAGGACGCCTACCGCCAAACCTCGGACTTGTGCATACCCCGTCTTGCGGCCCTTTGTCGACCAGTGCTCCGGCTCGCGGGCCCCCGTGCTCCAAATCGCGAGTTGCTCGTACTCCGAGGGAGCCTTTTGTGCCCCAGTCCGCAGGTAGCCTTTGCCGAACTCGAAGAACTGGAGGTCGAGCCGCTGGCGGTTCTGGTTGTAGGTAATGGCCTGGAGGCCGGTCGGGACGAGGTTGACGCGTAGGGCATCGAGCTCGACGGTGCTCGTGTTGTGGATGCGCACCAAGGACTCCACCGCATCCGGTGCCAAGGCCTCGTAGACCTTAGACGGCACCAAGGAGAGTCCCATGGCCTCGTGCAGTCCCCGGCCGAGCAGGTATTCGGCGGCGCGGCGGCGCAGTTGGTGCGCACTCGGGTACGGCTCCACGGCGGGGCTCAAGCGGATACGGCTCGGCAGCGGTACGCGGTCGTAGCCGTAGACCCGCAGGAACTCTTCGACGACATCGGCCTCGCGGGTTACGTCGGCGCGGTTGGTCGGGACGTCGACGGTGAGGTGATGCGTCGTCTCGTCTTGCGCGACGATGTCGAAGTCGAGTGCCCTCAAAACCTGCGCGACCTCCGCCAGGGTGGTCGTCACGCCGGTCAGCGTCTCGAGGCGTCGCAAGCTCACTACTACGCGGGCGGGGACCACGGGCGCGGCGAGGAGGTCAACGTATGGACTCGCGACCCGCGCCCCCGCTACCTCCTGGAGGAGCCGCACGGCGGCCTCGAGGGCCTGCACGGTCTGTGCGGGGTCTACGCCTTTCTCGAAGGCGCGGGCTGCATCGGTGTGGAGTTTGTGGCGCGTGGCGGTGCGACGGATGGATGTCGCCTCGAAGCAGGCACTCTCCAAAAAGATCCGCGTCGTAGCCTCGGTCACGCCGGAGCCTTTACCGCCGAAGACGCCCGCGAGGCAGAGCGGTTCGCGGTTCGCGTCGCAGATGACGAGGTCTGTGGCGTCGAGTTTGCGTTCGACGCCGTCGAGGGTGACGAAGGGCATGTTTTGCGGAAGCGTACCTACCCAAATACCCGGTGCGGCGAGCCTGTCGAGGTCGAAAGCGTGGAGCGGCTGTCCGAGGTCGTGGAGGATGTAGTTGGTGGCGTCGACTACGTTGTTGATCGAGCGCACGCCGATGGCCTCGAGGCGATGGCGCAGCCAGGTCGGCGACGGCCCGACGCTGAGGTGGTCGAGCACGACACCAGCGTAGCGCGGGGCAGCGACGGGAGCATCGACCGTGACCTCGATCTCGGCAACGGTTTCGCTCGGCGACGCCTCTGCTGCCGGGAGTCCGTAGCGGGTCTGGCCCCACTTGCCGTCGTAGCCCTCGTGTACGGTGAGGTAGGCACGCAGGTCGGCCGCCACGCCGCGGTGACTCGTGGCATCCGAGCGATTGGGGGTAAGGCCGATCTCTAGGGTCGTGTCGCTGCTCACCGGCAAAATTTGGTTTGCGGGCGTACCGGCGGGGTAGGGCCTGTCAAGTACGAGGATGCCCGCGTGCGAGCGCCCGGTGCCGAGTTCGTCCTCCGCGCAGATCATACCCATCGAGACCTCGCCGCGGATCTTGCCCTTGCTGATTTTGAGCGGCTCGGTGCTGCCCGTTGGGTAAAGGGTGGTCCCGACGGTGGCCACGAGGACGAACTGCCCGGCGGCCACGTTCGGGGCACCGCAGACGATCTGGACGGGCTCCGCGCCGCCGATGTCGACGGTCGTTAGCGAGAGTCGGTCTGCGCCTGGGTGCTTGCCGCAGGTCAGCACCTCGCCCACGACGACGCCCTCGAGCGAACCGGGGATCGACTCCCATTTGTCTTGCCCCTCGACCTCGAGGCCGAGGCCGGTGAGGATCTCTGCGATGCGTTCGGTGGGGTAGGGCAGGTCGAGGTAGTCGCGGAGCCAGGAGAGGGAGACGGTCAAGAGTCGAAATTTGGCGCGAAGGTAGCGACCATGTGCGCCCTACCTTCCCACCCTTATGAACCTGATCATCCCCATGGCCGGCCGCGGGTCACGCCTCCGCCCCCACACCCTCACCGTCCCCAAGCCACTCCTCAAAGTAGCCGGCAAGCCCATCGTCCAGCGCCTCGCCGAGGACCTCACGGCGTCACTCACCGAGCCAGTCGAAAACATCGCCTTCGTGATCGGTGACTTCGGCGAGGGGGTCGTAGAGCAGCTGATGGACGTCGCCAAGTCGCTCGGGGCCAAGGGGCACGTCGTCACTCAAGACAAACCCCTCGGCACGGCACACGCCATTCTCTGTGCGGCCGAACTTCTCGACGGCCCGACGATGATTGCCTTTGCGGACACGCTTTTTAAGGCGAGCTTCGACTTCGATACCAAGCAAGATGGCTTCATCTGGGCGCAGCGCGTCGAAGATCCGAGTGCTTTCGGGGTGCTCAAGCTCGACGACGAGGGCGTCATCACGGATTTCGTCGAAAAGCCGACGACCTTCGTGAGTGACCTCGCCATCGTGGGCATCTACTACGTCCGTGACGGCAAGGCCCTACGACGCGAGATCGAGTACCTCATCGACAACGACATCAAGGACAAAGGCGAGTTCCAACTCACCAACGCCCTCGAAGCCCTCAAGGCAAAGGGTACCAAGTTCCGTCCTGGCGAGGTAGAGGAGTGGCTCGACTGCGGCAACAAGACAGCCGTCGTCCACACGCACGCCCGCGTCCTGACGCTCAAGGCCGATACCGAGAAGTTGGTAGACCCGAGCGCCGAGGTGACCGATAGCGTGTTAATACCGCCCTGCTACATCGGTGCGGGGGCCAAAATAAGTAACAGTGTCGTCGGACCGTACGTAAGCCTCGGGGCCGGGAGCGCCATCGTCGATAGCGTGGTCCGCAACACTATCATCCAGGACAAGTCTACCGTGACTCGCGCCAACGTGGCGGACTCCATGATTGGCGCCAACGCGACATACCTCGGGACGCCAGCCGACGTTTCGGCAGGGGACTACTCCGAGATTCGACAGTAATGACGCTACGCCTTGCCTTCACGTGTGCCCTCGTCGCCGCGGCCTCCCTCGCGACCGCGACCGCACAGACGCCAGGCAAAGAGCAGCGTAAAGACCCCGCCACCGACCTCGCCAAGGAGGGCAGCCCCGAGCAGATCACCGAAGAGCAAATCCTCACGGAGGCCAAGCTCATCGAGGCGGCCGGGCTCGCCATCAAGGGCAACGACGGGGAGGCCCTCGCCGCCTACGCCGATATCTTGCTCGCCGACCCGACCAACTCCGCGGCGGCCTACTCGGCGGCGCGCCTCCAACAAAAGGCCAACCGCCTCGAGGAGGCCGTCAAGCTCCTGCAGCAAGCCCACCGCGCCGATCCGACGAATACCTACGTCACGCAGGCGCTCGCCGAGGTCCTTAACGAGGCCCACCGCTACCCACTCGCTGCCATTGTGTACGGCGAACTCTTCGAGGCCCTTCCGCGGCGGGAGGAGTTTTTGCTGTCGCAGAGCCAAGCCCTCGCGCAGGCCGGCAAGCCCGCCGCCGGCCTCAAGGTGCTCCAAACGTACCTCGTCAAGGGCGGGCGACTCTCGCCGCTCATCGGGCAGCAGCGCTTTACGCTGGCCGTGGCGATGAACGACTCGGACCTCGCCATCCGCGCCCTCGAAGAGCTGATGGCGGCCTTCCCGCGCAATCCCGACTACTACCAGGAGCTGGCGCAGTTCTACCGCCGCACCGGCAAGGAGGGCGCGGCGCAATCGATCTGGAAGCGGATGGCCGAGCGTTTCCCCGACGACGAGCGCGCAGCCCTCGGGCTTGCCGGACAGAGCAAGCTCAATAAGGCCGAGGAGGACTTTATCGCCCGACTCGCGCCCCTGTTCGCCGACGAGCGCATCGGAATCGACAACAAGATCCTGCAACTCATCCCGATCGTCCAGGAGGTCGTCGACCGCGGGGATACCGTGCTCGCCAATCGGGTGTTGCCCCTGGCGCTGAGTCTTACCGAGGTCCACCCCGACCAGGCAAAGGCCTTCGCCGTTTACGGGGACCTGCTGCTCGCCGCCGAGCGCCCCGCCGAGGCCGCAGACGCGTACGCCAGCACGGTGGCCCTCGATCCGGCCGTGTACGTCGTCTGGGAGCAGTACCTCCGAAGCCTCGCCGTCACGGGGGCTACCAAGCGCCTCCTCGACGTGTCCGAAGACGCGCTCACGCTCTTCCCTAACCAGGCCAGGCTCTACTTGTACAATGGCATAGGGCTCGCGCGCGTCGGAGATTTTACCTCCGCCGAGAACACCTTCCAGCAGGGCAGCATCCTGGCCCTGACCGACCGCGTACTCGCCTACGATTTTGCGGAAGCAGCCGCCGAGATGTACGGCCGAGAGGCGCGTTTTGCGGAAGCGCTACAATCCATCGACCAGGCCCTGCAGATCCGTCCGAAACACGGCCCAGCTCTCGCGCGCCGCGCGGAGACGATGCTGCGCTCGGGACAGTCGTCGGGGGCGAGAGAGTCTCTCAAGCAGGCCATTGATTCAGCTCCGGGCCACCCGTACGTGCTCACCGTCGAGGCCCTTTTCGCCCTTCACAGCGCCGACCTCACCAATGCACAAAGTTCCCTCCTGGCCGCCCGACAGGCTGGGGGCGAGAACCTCGGCCTCTACCAGGAGGTTATGGGGGACGCGGCCTACCTCACCGGTGAGGAGGCTGTCGCCAAAACGTACTGGTCGCGCGCGGACGCTATCGGCGGAGGCTCTCACCTGCTGCCGAAGAAACTCGCCGAGGGCAAGTACCTCAAGTAAACCCCATGCGCTGCTCCTCCCTCTATCTCGTTGGCCTCCTGTCGCTGGCGATCCTCTCCGGCTGCGGCAGCAAGCGTACCCGCGTCGAGGCTACGGGGCTTCCGCCAAAGCTGTCGTCTGCGGCGCTGCTAGAGCGTGTCGACCGGGCGCTATACGTACCGCCCTCCGCCGAACTGAAGGGCGATGCGCGGGTGTCGGGCGGCAACTTCGGTGACGTCAAACTCACGGCCATCGTCCGCCTGCGGCAGGACAGCGCCTTCTGGTTTACGCTCCGGAAGTTCGGGTTCGAGGGCGCTCGCGGACTCGTCACCGCCGACAGCATCATTGTGCTTAATCGCCTCGAACGTGAGGCCTTCGCCCGGCGCGCAGATGATCTCCCCGATGGGGCCAGAGTGCTGCCGATCGACCCCACGGTGGCCAACCTCACGGCAGCTTTCGGGGGGGCTCCAATCGGCGACTGGCGCTCGGCGGAAGTCGACCGACAGGTGGGGCGCTACGTGCTCACGAGCAGTCGTTATGCCAATACGAGCCTCACCATCGACGGGGAGCGCCTCGTGCCAACCGTTTGGGAATACCGCGACGGCGAGCAATACGGACGCGTGATTTTTAGCGACTTTCGCCCGGCCGGCAAAGGACAAGTCTTTCCGTACGGCCGAAACCTACTCTTTAGCGACAGCCCCGGCGACACCACCCGCGTCACCTTCGAATTTAATTCTCTCAGTGAAGCAGCCGACCTCAAATTTCCTATTTCGGTACCGAGGGACTACAAGGCAATGGAGTTTTAGAGATTTTAACTTCCAGATTCCGAACTTCGCTTCGCTATTGGGGGCAACGACGTTCTCTGAGCTGCGATCGAGCCGCTGGGTAAGTAGTCTGGTACTACGGCTTTGCACGCTGCTCGTCCTAGTCGTTTTGGCGCAAGCCGCTTTCGCGCAAAACCAGCAACAGCTCGAGCGCCGCCGCAAAGAATTAGCGAGCCAGATCGCCACGACGAGCAAGCTGCTCGAGACCTCGGCCAAGGACAAGGAGGCAGCCCTCGACCGGCTCTACGGACTGCAACGCCAGATCGTGCAGCGCGAGGAGATGATCAACGTCGTGCGCCAACAAGTCACGCACGCCGACTCCAGCATGATCCGCACACAACAAGTGATGGCGAGCATGGAGGTGGACATCTCGACCCTTACCGACGAGTACGGCAAGATGGCGCGGGCGGCCCTACGGCAGGGCCTCCTCAACAACCGCCTTGCCTACCTCTTCAGCGCCGAGAGCATCAACGACGCCTTCGTACGAGCGCAGTACCTCCGGCGCTACGACGAGACGCGCCGCCGGCAACTCGAGCTCATCGCGAGTACGCGCACCTCGCTAGCCCGAAAGATGAGCCGCCTCGAAGAACTGAGCCTGGAGCGCGGCTCGCTGCTCAGCGAAGAACTCACCCAACAGCAACTCCGCGAGGGCGAACTCGCGAGCAAGAACACGCTCATCCGAGAGCTCGACGGCAGTCGATCCAAGCTCAAGTCCGAACTCGAGCAACAGCTCCGCGACAGGGAGAGCCTCGACGACGCGATCGCCAATGTGATAGCCGAGGCTCGCGCCACCGCCGAGCGACGGAGCAAAGAACGCGCCGCCGCCGCTGCAGCTGAGGCCGAGCGCAAGAAAGCCGCCGCCGCACAAGCCGAGCGCAAACGTGCCGCCGACCTGGCCGCTGCCGCGAAAAAGACCCCGGCCCCGAGTGCCGTTAACGCCCCAGCCCCAGCGCCTGCCACTACAAAACCCGCGCTTCCCCCAGCGCCCGTATCCTCAGCCGACT
This sequence comes from Lewinellaceae bacterium, assembly GCA_963837005.1. Lineage (GTDB taxonomy): Bacteria > Bacteroidota > Bacteroidia > Chitinophagales > Saprospiraceae > CALDTK01. Next base: position 2,035,247 of record CAWIMC010000001.1, on the reverse strand, counting down.
ATACTGCCGAACTGAATGCAGAATTCGCCACCAACCGGGGCAAACTGCCTTGGCCCGTCGAAAAAGGCTACGTCTCCAAGCCCTTCGGTCGCCAGCCGCACCCGACCCTCAAGCGTGTCGAGATCAATAACAAGGGCGTCGACATCCGTACGGACCCCGGGGCCATCGTGAGGTGCGTTTTCGAGGGAGAGGTGGTCGGCCTCCAGAGCGTGCCCGGCTACCACATCATGATCGTCGTTCAGCATGGGGACTACTACACAGTCTACTCCAACCTCACCGACATTCGGGTAAAGCAAGGCGCGCGCGTGGGTACACAAGACATCCTCGGTGTAGCGGCGATCGACGGCGAGACGCAGACCTCGGAGGTGCACTTCGAAGTCTGGCGCGAGAAGGCTACGCAGGATCCACGGGCGTGGGTGCGGGGGTTGCGGTAGCGAGGGTGGGAGGGGTTGTTTGGTTAGGCGGTTGTTTGGTTATTTGGTGGGCGCGCCTGCCAATCAACCACCTAACCAAATAACCAAACAACCACATTCCAGCGTTCCTTTACCCTATGGCCAATGATTTTACGGTAGGGACGGGGGGTGCGGGCCTCGCACAGGAGGAGGAGTACGCCATCCTCGTTGGCGTTGTGCACGGTAATTTACGCAAGGAGACGGTCGACGAGCACCTCGACGAGCTGGAGTTCCTGGCTTTGACGGCTGGCGCCAAAACGTCCGAGCGCTTCATTCAAAAGTTGTCCCACCCCGACAAGCGAACCTTTGTCGGCAAGGGCAAACTCCAGGAGATCGCCGCCTACCTAGAAAAGCATGAGGAGATCAACCTCGTCATTTTCGACGATGACCTGAGCGGCAAGCAGACCAACATCATCGAGGAGGAGCTCAAGGTCAAGATCGTCGACCGGACGAGCCTGATCTTGGACATTTTCGCGAGTCGCGCGCAGACGGCGCAGGCGCGTACCCAAGTCGAGTTGGCACAGATGCAGTATCTCCTGCCGCGCCTTCGTGGACTCTGGACGCACCTGGAGCGCCAGCGCGGTGGTATCGGGATGCGCGGTCCGGGCGAGAAGGAGATCGAGACCGACCGCCGGATCGTGCGCGAGGTGATCGGCAAGCTCAAGGAGAAGCTCGAGAAGATCGACCAGCAGAACGAGACCCGCCGCAAAAATCGTGGCGACGTGATCCGCGTCTCACTGGTAGGCTACACCAACGTGGGCAAGTCGACGATCATGAATCTGTTGTCGAAGTCGGACGTCTTCGCGGAGAACAAGCTCTTCGCGACCCTCGACACGACGGTGCGTAAGGTGGTGCTCGAGCACACGCCCTTCCTGCTGAGCGACACGGTCGGCTTCATCCGCAAACTCCCGACGCACCTGGTGGAAAGCTTCAAGTCCACCCTGGACGAGGTACGCGAGGCGGACTTATTGGTCCACGTCGTCGACCTTGCCCACCCGCAGTACGAGGAGCACATCGACAACGTCAAGCAGATCATGGCCGACCTCGGCGCCGCCGACAAGCCGACGCTGATGGTGTTCAATAAGCTGGACTTGTTCCGCATGCGCCACTTCGACGACTACTTGGACAAGGCGACACGTAAGGAGATAGAGGTGGATTTGCAGCAGCGGTTGCGGTTGAGATATGATGCCCCGAATGTGATGATCAGCGCGAGTACGGGGGAGAACATCGAGCAGCTGCGTCACGAGTTGGTGATGACGGTGCGAGGGCTTTGGGAGGAGCAATTTCCGCATCGGCGGCCGATGTGGGCGGACTTGGAGTATGGTTGAGTGCAAATTTATAATCTCAAATTGCCACTGCACTGCCGCGGATAAGTGGCTCTGCGAGAAGGGCAGGCGTTGCCTGAAGTGGCCGTTCGAGCGCTTAGGGCGCGTCATTTCGACCTTGCGGAGAAATCCCTTCGTGGATTCTGCTGTGCCTGATTGCCTAAATCTTGAAGGGCTCTTATTCCACGGCACCGAGAAGTTTGTCAATCTCTGCGTCCGAAATGGTCGACTGATCCGACTTGTCGTAGATCGCTAGTAAGACCACCGTTTCGGCAGTGACCACAATAGTGGTAATCACACGTGCCCCACCTGATTTACCTACACCTTTAGACGTTATAGCGAGACGGATTTTGTAGCAGTCCTTACCGAGTGCCACGCCGGTCGTCGGATCGGCTTCGAGTGTTTTGATCAGTGCTGCAAGATCTGCGCCGAGCGAGGCGTGCTTACGAGCTAGCCGCTTTAATTGCCGTTCGAATGGCGGTATAGCAATAACTTTAAAGCTCATCTAATACTTTCTGTATCGGTCGACCGATAAGCTTACCTGCGCGAATGTCCTTCAGGTAGGCCGCGGCTTCGAGGATCTCAGATCGCAAATCAGGCTGATCTGCGGCAGATTCTCCTTGCTCAAAATCAGTCACGAGCTCCACGTGCTTGATTTTTGCTATCTGTTCCTTCACGCTCTCGGCGTGTGCAGGGTCAACGCGGACCGTTAGTGTCATGAGGGTTGTATTTTGCATCGCGACAGCTAAAGTAGGTACAATTCGTCACACCACTTACGCCGCCAACGCCTTCCACTTCCCTCTCACATCCTGAAAGTGGTGTATCCCCCGCGACTTCAAAATACTCGCCGCGAGTATACTCCTATACCCACTCTGGCAGTGGATCAAAAAAGGACCGCTTTCGCGAAAACGGGCTAGGTGCTCGTTGACATCCGCCAGCGTGGCCAGTTCAGCATTGGCGAGAGGAGCGGCCTCGTACTCTCTGTGTTTGCGGACGTCGAAGATCCAGGGGGCTTTCGTTTTGCCGGAAGGCGCCTGTTCCGACGCCCTAGCCTCGCCCTTGAGGAGGGGCTGCACCACGGAGGCGTTGATCGAACGCACGCTAATTACCTCACTTCTCAGCACTCTCCACGCTTCGCGACTTCTTGAGAGGTACTCGTAGCGCCACCGTCCCCGACGCGACCCTCGTCGATAGTTCGCTAGACTCTCCGCTGTCGAAGGCAAGAATGAGCGGCGACGCGTAGGCCTCCCGGGTCCGTAGGCGCACCTTTGCCTCGAGCGTCCAGCCGTACAGATCGACGGCGAGCATTGCGCTCGGTCCGACATTGAATCTCGCAGGGTTGAAGCGGGAGGCGTCGACGCCCGGACCGCCAGGGGCACCCGGTAGAGTCGTCGACGACCAGGAAGTTAGCCTCTGTTCTACGAAAGCTCCCGCTCCGATCCTAACCATGTTCGACACTTTGAGCTGGGCCGTCGGCTCGAGGAACAGAGAAAGTTGGTGTACGGTGATCGCGGAAGACGCAGCCTCGGGACTTGTCTTAACGGCATCACCGAGGAGCGAGAGCCCTCCGAGCACGGAGATCCGCAAAACTTCTCGATCGACCCCGACGTACTCGCCCTCGAGCGTTGCAGCTAGCGCAGCGCTTCGACTCGGGAAGTCGACACTTCATGCGTCATCGGCTACGGCATCGCCGAGCACCGAGAAGTGAGGCTTCGCGTATCCAATGCTGCCGCCGACGCTGAATCGGGATTGAGCATTGGCCAAGGCCACGAAGAGTAAGAACCATAGTACAGCGCTTAGGCGGATGGTTTTTGTCATGATGCTTTGCGGTAGGTTTATTTAGTGATGAGGACGCGATGGTTACTCGACGACCCGCTCAGTCCTCATGCTACGATGAAAAGTTAAAGGAGCGGGGGGTGCGTTACGTAGGAAGAGACTCAGTCCCGTAAGAATGCGAACTCGCGGGTATATTGATACCCATTGCTAGCCCCATCCAGTTCATGTAGCCATTCGAGATCTGCGTTGCAAGAAGGCCCGATCGTACCGCGAGATAGACCCATAGAGATGGGTAATATGGTGTGCGTCGGCACGGTCATTCCAGCCTGGAGTCATAAACCAAGCAATGCCAGGCCAAACTATGTCCCTACCAGTGTCGGTGTCCCTAAATTGGACCGCTGTGATGGCTAAGATTTGGTACCAAGCCTGTATCTGCGAAATCTCACTGCTATTCAACACATAGTCCTCGGGGTACTGATTCCCAACTTGCTCAGCTTGTGCTTCCATAGCAAGCATTACGGGAACATCAATGCCCTCCTCAGCAAGTGCTTCGAGGTAGAGCGCCTCCGTTCCATAGAGATTGATCGTCACGACGATCTCCTCCTCGATTACTTCGGCATCAATAATCATGTCCTCGTCGCCGCTCCGAGAGCTGAGGGTACTTCCGACTCCCACGTATGATGGCGTGCCGTCTTCGGCGTGAACAATGTCACTCTCCGCCACGGCGACGCCATTGTAGGTGTAGCTCACCTTCGTAGCCTTAGGCGTGAACGCGACGAGTTCGACTTCCGCCTCGGTGGTAGCCTGGACGGGTGATTCAATAGCCTCCGACTCACAGGAGCTAACCGTGAGCTGGAACAGCGCCAGAAGCGCCAGTATAGAGCCAAACCTGCCCAGGGTAGTCCGGCTCATGAGTGAGGAACGGAAGGGCGCAAGGCCGTTCGTGACTGTGCTCTCGCTAGGAGAGGTGCAGCTCGGAAGCTGACTGGTGGGTAGGAATGGTTCATTACCACAAACGTATGCCGGCCAAGAAATACCATGTATGCTTTCTACTCCCGGACCGGCAACTTTATTTTCGGTGATCCATTGTTGCGCAGGTTTAACGACTGCGTACCGGCGGAAAGGCCAACAAATACTAGGTTTTTAGATCTCGCAATCTGTTACTCCACTTTTGCCAGCGCTTTCCACCCCCCTCGCACATCCTGAAAGTGGTGTATCCCCCGCGACTTTCAAAATACTCGCCGCAATCATACTCCTATACCCGCTCTGGCAGTGGATCAAAAAAGGGCCGCTTTCGCGAAAACGACCTAGGTGCTCATTGATGTCTGCCAGCGTAGCCAACTCAGCCGTTTCCAAATGGCCTGCCTCGTATTCACCCGGCTTACGGACATCGAAGATCCACGGGGCCTTGGTCTCGCCTTCCGGCAAAACGTCCACCGCCGCCGCCGCAGCTTCGCCTTTAAGTAAACGCTGGACCACGGACGCATCGATCGAGCGCACGTTGTCCACCTCGCGCCCACCGGCCTTCCAGGCTTCAAAACCGCCCTCCAAATAGCCGAGCGTCTGGTCGAAACCGACCCGCGCCAGGCGCGTAATGACTTCCTCCTCGCGGCCCGCTTCTGCGACGAGCAAAATGGGCTGGTGCGTGTCCTGGATCAAGGCCCCGACCCAGGGCGCGAAGCCACCGTCCACCCCTATAAATATGCTACGCGGCACGTGCCCCGCGGCGTAGGCCTCCCGGTCGCGGACGTCGAGCACCACGGCACCCGTCTCGTTGGCGACGCGCTCGAACTCCTCCGGACCATACGCACGCGTCCCACGTTCGAGCACGGTGCCGATGTCCTCGTAGCCCTCTCGGTTCATTTTCACGTTGAGCGGGAAGTAAGCCGGCGGGGCCTGCAGACCATCGGTGACCTCGGCAATGAACTCCTCGCGAGTCATGTTTTGCCGCAAGGCGTAGTTGCTCAACTTCTGTCCGCCGATGGTACCGACAGTCTCCGAACTCATGTTTTTACCGCAGGCGGAGCCAGCGCCGTGCGCCGGGTAGACGAGCACATCATCTGCCAGCGGCATGATCTTGTTGCGCAAACTATCGAACAGCATCCCGGCCAGACCTTCGGTCGTAAGTCCATTCGAAGCCTGCGCCAGGTCAGGTCGCCCAACGTCCCCCAGGAAGAGGGTGTCTCCGCTAAAGATCGCATGGTCCTTCCCCTCCCGATCTCGCAGTAAGTAACAAGTACTCTCGAGCGTGTGACCCGGCGTGTGCAAGGCCACAATCGTGACGCCGCCCAACTTAAACTCCTCGCCATCCTTGGCGATGTGCGCCTCAAAAGTCGTCTCGGCACCCGGTCCGTAGATGATCGGCGCGCCCGTCTGCCGCGCCAGCGTCACGTGTCCGCTCACGAAGTCGGCGTGGAAGTGCGTCTCAAAAATGTACTTGATCTCGACACCGTCGCGCTTGGCGCGGTCGAGGTAGGGTTGTACTTCGCGGAGCGGGTCGATGATGGCAGCCTCGGTGCCGCTCTTGATGTAGTAGGCGCCTTGGGCGAGGCAGCCGGTGTAGATCTGTTCAATGGTCATGGGGTGGGGAGGGTTGGATGGGGGGTGATTTGAACGCGGGTTTTTGAACGCGGGTTTTTGAACGCAGCGTGCAATGGGGTTAAGGGGCCCCTTTGCTAAGCCGCGGAGGGTTGCTTTGCGGGGGGGCTTGGCTGTCGCTGGCTGGTAGTGTCGTGCTCGGCTGGCGGGGCTTGCCAGTAGTGAGGGGGGGCTCGGCTGTCGCTGGCTGGTAGTGTCGTGTTCGGCTGGCGGGGCTTGCCAATAGTGTGGGGGGGCTCGGCTTAGTGTTCGTGGTAGGGGGTCAGGGTTTCGGATAGGTTTGGAGCCGGCCCTCGAGGGCGACCTTGCGCGACATCTCCGAACGATCACAGACGCCGTCAATGTGGTCCATGACCTCCGAGCTACGAACGAACATGGCTTCTTCGCCGATTGAGGCCCCGATTGGCCCGCGGTGGATCGTCTCACGCACCGGCCCGATGGCCCCACTGATGACGATGCGGAGTCCCTGCGCCTGAAGTTTTGCGATAAGCGCCAAAAGCATGTGCTGGGCCGTGGAGTCGATGTAGGTAATGGCCTCCGAGTTAATGACAACAGTCTTGAGGTCGTCTCCGCGCCGCCTGACTTTGGTGAGTAGTTCCTCCTCGAAATAGCCCGCATTCCCGAAGAAGATGGGGGCGTCGAAGCGGAACATCAACACGTCCGGCCGCACCACGATATCATCCTTGAAGCGGTTGATGTTGCGGAAGTAGTCCGTGTCACGGACGCGCCCGATCTCCGCGATGTGTGGCGTCGAGATCTGGTACACTGTCCAGGCCAGTGACACGAACATACCCGCCAGAATTCCCTGCACCATGCCGACGGTAAGCGTCACCAGGAAGGTGAGTAGCAAGATGGCTGCTTCGACCTTATTGTCACGCCAGAGCTGAACCGCGTAGCTCACGTCAATTAGCTTCCCAACCGCAGCGAAAATAATGGCGCCCAAGACCGCCTCCGGCAAGTAGTAAAACAGCGGCGTTAGGAACAGCAGCGTCAACCCAATCAGCACTGCCGTGAAAACACTCGCCAGGGGTGTTTTGGCGCCAGCCTCCTCATTGATGACAGAGCGCGAAAAGCTCGCCGTCGAGGCGTAGGACTGAAATACCGACCCGACCACGTTTGACATTCCGAGTGCGACCAACTCCTGATTGGCGTCCACCTTGTGGTCCGGAACCCGCTCCTGCGACGCTTTCGCGATTGCGATCGACTCGGCAAAGCCAACCAGCGCCAGCGTCAAGGCCAGTGGCAGCAGCGACTGTAGCAGTCCCGATTTAAAGCCTGGTACGATGACCTGCGGCAGGCCCGCCGGAATCTCTCCAACGATTGGCAGCCCCGTCGAGTCCCACCCTAGCAGCGCCACGATGGTCGTTCCGAGCGCCACTACGACCAGTGCCGACGGTATCCCGCGCGCAAAACGCTTCAAGATCATGATGATGGCCAGCGTCGCCAGGCCCACCCCAATCGCGTAGTAGTTGGCCTCTGGCAGCGCCTGCCAGGTCCGCCAACCAATCTCGTGAAAGCGCGACGAGCCCTGAATCTTTACGCCAAGCACGTACCGGATTTGCGAGATACCAATGATAATGGCCGCCGCCGAGGTAAAGCCGCTCAAGACAGGTCGCGACAGAAAATTGGCGATAAAGCCCATTTTGAAGGCGCCCAGCACCAATTGAATGGTGCCTACGATCAGCGCCATAAAGACCGCCGCCGCGATGTACTGCCCGGGTTCGACGAGCGAGAGTGTCCCCAGTGCCGAGGCCACTAGGAGTGAGTCCATGGCCACCGGTCCGACGGCGAGGCGCCGCGAGGTCCCAAAGATGGCGTACACTGCTGGCGGCACTAGGCTCGCGTAGAGTCCGTACACCGCCGGCAGTCCCGCGATCATAGCGTACGCCATGCCCTGCGGGATGAGCATGACGCCGGTAGTGATACCGGCGGTCAGGTCGCCCTTGAGCCAGGCCCGTTGATAGGTGGGTACCCAGTCGAGGAAAGGGAAGAGGCGGCGGCGCACTAGGGCAATTGTTGAAGGGTAAAGTATTGAATTGTCGAATGTGCTGCCGCGGAGGTTGCCCCGTTCGAGGGGCTCCAGCCAGCGGGGCGCTATGTACGTGGCCTAAAGGAACGGCGCGGGGGTGGGATTGGGTACGCTGCGCCCGAGCGTCGGTGTGGCGGCCGTCAATCGGCAGGGAGTTTAGAATGGATGTAAGCTGGAACGCTCTGCGGAGGGGGAAGTTCCGCGCGCCTGACCGGCGGCGCTCCCGGGGGCGTCGTCGGTACGTGGCGCCGAGGAACGGTGTGGCGGCCGCAGGTTGGAGAAGAAGTCCTGGGGGGTTGGATTGGGTACGCTGCGCGCGAGCGTCGGTGTGGCGGCCGTCAATCGGCAGGGAGTTTAGAATGGATGTAAGCTAAGCCCGCGGTTTGCGTAGGCAGTTTGTGGACTACAACTTACGGACTACCAATCCACACGCAACGCCATGGATGTCGAAATCCTCTCCCGGATCCAGTTCGCCTTCACTATCGCGTTCCACTACATCTACCCGCCGCTGTCCATCGGGCTCGGCCTGCTGATGGTCGCCTTCGAGGGCATGTCGCTGTGGAAGGGCCGGGAGGACTACCACATCCTCGCGCGGTTCTGGACGAAGATCTTCGCGGTGACCTTCGGGCTCGGCGTGGCCACGGGCATCGTCATGGAGTTCGAGTTCGGCACCAACTGGGCGGTGTACTCGCGCTACGTCGGGGATGTGTTCGGCTCGGCGCTCGCGGCGGAGGGCGTGTTCGCCTTCGCGCTCGAGTCGGGCTTCCTCGGGATTCTGCTCTTCGGGTGGAACCGCGTGAGTCGCCCGGTCCACTTCTTCGCCACGGTCGGGGTCTTCCTCGGGTCGATGTTCTCGGCCATCTGGATCGTGGTGGCCAACTCCTGGCAGCAGACCCCGGCCGGCTACCACATCGTCGGCGAGGGCATGGACGCCCGCGCGGAGATCATCGACTTCTGGGCGATGGTCTTCAACCCGTCGAGCGTCGAGCGCATCCTCCACGTCTGGAACGGCGCCTTCCTGGCGGGCGCGATGCTCGTCATCAGTGTCCACACCTACTATCTTCTGAGGGATAGGCACGTGGCGCTTTCGCAAAACGCCCTGCGCGTCGCCGTGCCCATCGCGCTGGTGTGCGCCCTGGTGCAGCCGGCCATCGGGCACCTCCAGGTCGAGGTCGTCGCCGAGTACCAGCCCGCCAAACTCGCCGCCATCGAGGGCCACTGGGAGACCGGCCCGATGAATCTCGGCCTCCTCGGCTGGGTCAACACCGACGCCCGCGAGACCTACGACCTGTCCATCCCCGGGGGCGTCGGCCTCCTGCTCGAGGGCGACCCGAACCACGTCTACACCGGGCTCAACGACTTCCCGCCCGACGAGATCCCAGATGCCCCGAACGCGATCTTCCAGTTCTACCACATCATGGTCGCCTGCGGGATGGCGATGATCGGCCTGCTCCTCGTCGCCGCCTGGCTCCAGTGGAAGGGGCGCCTCGACGTGGCAAGTTTTGGCGGAAGCCCGAAATGGCAGCGACTCTTCGGGTGGGCGCTGGTATGGGGAGTCCTCCTGCCGCAGGTCGCCAACCAAACCGGCTGGTACGCCGCCGAGATGGGTCGTCAGCCCTGGGTCGTGTACGGGCACCTGCGCACTTCCGACGCCCTCAGCGAGGCCGTCGTCGCCGAGCAGGTACTGTTCAGCCTCATCGGCTTCACGCTCATCTACGCACTGCTGTTTTTCCTCTTCGTCTACCTCGTCAACAAGAAAATCAAACACGGCCCCGGCGAGGACCCCGACGACGACGACGCTGGCGCACACCGGCCGCTGACTTCGGACATCGCGGATGCGGTGGCGGGGCGGTAGGAGGGTTGTTTGGTTGGATGGTTATTTGATTGATTGGTTTGCCGTTCAAGCGGCCCGTCGTACCGCCACCAAACAACAAATAATCAATCAATCAAACAACCCAAACACACTCCCTCATGCTTTTCGGTATCGATTACGAAGTCCTTTGGTTCCTGGTGGTCGTGCTGCTATTCGCGGGCTACGCCGTGCTCGACGGTTTCGATTTTGGGGCGGGCGCGATGCACCTCTTCTTACGCAAGGAGGAGAGTCGCCGCGTGGCGCTCAATGCGATCGGGCCGGTGTGGGACGGCAACGAGGTCTGGCTCGTGATCGGGGGTGGGGCGCTCTTCGCGGGCTTCCCGGAGGCTTACGCGAGTTTGTTTTCGGCGTTTTATATCCCGTTTCATGCTCTTTCTTTTTCTGCTCATCTTGCGAGCGGTGAGCATCGAATTTCGGAGCAAAGAACCGAGCCTCACGTGGCGCAAGACCTGGGATTGGGTGTACGCGGTCACGAGCATCGGGCTGGCGTTTGCGCTGGGGGTGGTACTGGGCAACATCCTCCTGGGGCTCCCGCTCGACGAGAATTTCGTCTACCGCGGCACGACGCTGGACTTCTTCAACCCGATGGCCCTGCTCACGGGTCTCGCTACGCTGGCCGCCTGCGCCCTGCACGGGGCGCTATACCTCAGTATGAAGACAGAGGGGCGGCTCTTCACGCGGCTCACGCTGTTGATCCGGCGGGCGCAACTCAACTGGCTGATCAGCTTTGGGCTCTTGACGGGGTACATCCTGATTTTCCATCCGGAGATCGCGGTCCCCTTTCGGGAAAACCCAGGGTGGTTGCTCCTCGCTGGCCTGGCGGTAATCGCGGTCTTGGCCGTACCCCAACTCACGCGTCGCCGCCGCTACCGGCTCGCCTTCGTGACCTCGGGCGTGAGCATAGTGCTGTTGCTCGCGACGGTGGCGCTGCGGCAGTTCCCCGTCCTCGCGGCCTCGACCCTCGAGGAGACCGGCACCCTCACGATCTACAATGCCGCCGCCTCGAAGCGGGCCCTGAGCTACATGCTGATCGTCGTGGCGATCGGCGGGCCGCTGGTGTTGTCGTATACGGGCTTTGTGTTCTACACTTTCAGGGGGAAGGTGGTGCTGGATGAGCACAGTTATTGAGGTGATTGGATGGCGCGCGCAGATCGCGCTGATGTCCGTCAATTTTCCAGAAACTGCGTACGGATATCTTCCGTACATTTGCGGCATGTCCGCCTCCAACACCGCCCGCGTCGACCTCCGCCTCGACCCCGCCGTCAAGACGCTGATCGCTAACGCCGCCAAGGCCGCCGGCTTCAAGTCCATGTCCGACTTCATCATCCAAGCTGCGCTCGACAAGGTGGACGCGATGACGTCGCGGATGGAGATCATCAAGTTGCCGAAGGAGGCGCAGGAGCAGATACTGGAGATGCTTGCGAATCCCCGGCCGAATGAGCGGGCTCGCGCTATGTTAGAGCGCTCCGACAAACTCTTCCTCGATGACGACACGGTTCAAATTTCAGCGGTTAGACAAACGGTTTGATCGATCGTCTTTTGACTGTGGTGAACCTCGTGTCAATCGGTATCTACAGCGGGAGGCGGGTCAGCACGACAGGAATCGAAATCTCAACACCTGGCTGCTCGTCGACGAAGCCAATAGAATCGTAGGGTTTGCGTCTGTGAAGTTGGTCCAAATCACTATTGAGGAGCTTAGGCGTCAAGAGTCCCGATTGATGAAGGGCTTCTCGAAGCGCGGGGAGATGGTCGCGCTTCTGTTGGCTTGGTTAGGCGTGGACCTTGAGTTCGGCGGACAAAATATTGGCGAAGTCCTCCTCAATAAGTGCATCCGGGATGCGCGCCGCATCGACGAAGAAGTTGGTCCGTGCTTTGGCGTCGTTACCGATCCTCTAACGGCAGCTTCCAAAAGCTACTTTCTGCAAAGAGGTTTCGTTGAGTTAGCGGGGACTGAACGCTTACTATACGTCCTGGAGAATGGCTGAGGTAAGACTATTCCCCCTCACCGTCCCGCCCCCCAATAATCCACCACCATCACATCTTCCACCACGTCGCCCAACAAGGCCACAAATCGTTCGTGCGCCGGGTGCGGCAGGTAGGCATCCCGCGCCGCCGCACTCTCGAAGGTGAGCTGGTAGATGTGGTCGAGGCCCTTGTTCAGGCCTTCAGGGCTGTTGTTGACACCGTGTTCGTAGGCCAAGATACCAGGGATGGAGTCTTGCAGCAACCCGAAGCGTCGTGTGATCTCGCCAACGGTAGCTCCAGGGGCGCTGTCCTTAAACTTGAAGGTCACAATGTGACGCAAGACCTCGTCGGGCAGCGCAGCTCCCTCTATTGCGGTCGACTCGCCCGCGATCAGCGTGGCGGCGGCCGTGTACTCCGGCGGATTCATTTGGTCGGGACCGCACGCGACGGTCGAGAGGGCAAGGGCTATGGTGGCGCTTGCTAACAACTTAATGGCTCGTGTAGACATGCCAGCAATGTACGTTTAACCCACCGTCCTCTACCCTCCGGCCCGTTTGTATGCTCCTCAGTCTCCTTTCCCGATTCGTCCAAACGCACTACGCCCTCACCGGACAGTGGCAAGTGCTCCCCGACGAGCGCGACCTCAACTACCGACTTTACACTCGCTCCGGTGAGCAGTTCGGCATCAAGCTCGGCAACTTGACCCGCACCCGGCAAGAGTTGACCTTCCGGGCGTCGATGCGGCGGGTTTTGGCGGAAGCCGCACTCCTGATAGCCACGCCGCAGAACGTGGTCGCCGCAAACCAGCATCCCTACGTCGAAATCGCCGACGGTGCCGACACGCGCAAGCTTCAAGTCCTCACCTGGGTCAAAGGCCGACCGCTGAGCGAGCTGACTGAGCGGCCGACGCTCCTCCTGGAAGAGTGGGGGAGAGTAGCCGGTGAGCTCAGTCGCGCACTCGAAGGCTTTGACGATGGCGCGGCGCACTACCGGTGTCCTCGCGACCCGCGTCATGCACTGATGCACAGGAGTTCGATGCATCTCCTCACGGCGCCGCAGCAAGCGCTCGCCACAGACTTCTTCGACCTCCTCGTCAAGGCTGACCTGGCTATGCTCAAAGACCTTCGGCGCTCGGTCTGTTGCGCGAACGTTCACGAGGACGACCTTTTGGTCACCGAGCGTGCAGAGGGGGGCTGGCGGATCGCGGGCCTCACCGACGTCGGCGACGCGGTGTACACCTATACGATCACGGAATTGGCGATTGCGTGCGCCTCCGCAGCTACGGACATGCCTGACCCTCTCGGCGCGATGGCGGCGGTGGTGCGGGGCTACGCCGGGATAAATCCGCTGTCGGAGACGGAGTTGTTGGCGCTGTACCCGCTGATCATTGGTCGACTATTGAGTACGGTCATGCTGGCTGCGCAGGGCCGGAGCGAGGGCATCACCGACGCTCTGCTTGCCGCGAGAGAGCAGCGGGCGTGGACGGTGTTGGAGCGCCTGCGGAAGCTTTCTCCGCGGCTGGCACACTACGTCCTTCGGGCAGCGGCGGGCTGGGCGGCATGCCCGGTGGCCGAGACCTTCGTGCGGTGGCTCGGGGGCCGGCCGACGCTAGCGCCGGTGGTGCGGTGGAGGGGCCGCGAGTTGGTTGCGCTCGACTTCAACGTCGGTGCCGATGCGCTGCCCGGGGCGCGTCAGGCCTACGCGGACCTCGATCGCCTCGAAGAGTACGTCGGCGAACTGATGAGCGGGACCAGTCCCGATGCCATCGGCTACGGGGGCTACTTCGAGACACGCCCGTTCTATAGTTCGGACCTCTTTCGCGAGGTCGGCAACGAAGGTCCTCAGTGGCGCAGCCTCCACGTCGGGCTCGACGTATGGAGTCCGGCGGGCGAGGACGTGTACGCGCCTTTCCCAGGGCGGGTGCACAGCTTTCGCCAAAACGACAACGCGCGGGACTACGGCGCGACGATCGTGCTCGAGCACCGGGTGGCGGTGCCGGTGCTCGAGCGAGGGCAGCCCAACCGGCTTCGGTTTTGGACGCTGTACGGCCATCTTTCCAAAGCGTCTATCGAGGAGCTACAGGTGGGGAAGGAGCTTCCGGGCGGGGCGGCTTTCGCCAAAACGGGTGCGCCCGACGAGAACGGGGGCTGGCCGCCGCACCTTCACTTTCAGGTGATTCTTGACCTGGTCGGCCACTGGGGCGATTTTCCGGGAGTGGTCCACCCCTCCGAGCGAGCCGTGTGGGCCAGCCTTTGTCCCGACCCTAGTTTTCTCGCGGGACTCGCCCGCGAACTGGTCCCGTCCCGGCGAGCAGCCGTACTGTAGGCGCGCATAACCCCAGGGCATCGGCCCCGCGACTCAACGAAGCTCGTAGTCAACGTAGAGGTCTGCGCGAACCTTGATTTGTCCGGTACTCACTTCGAATCTCGGGGCGGCCGTTTGCTCGACGGCTACAGCTCTTGGGGCGGCTTCCATGGCGTAGGCATCGTAGGGCTGGAGGTCACTGGTCGGTGCGACGTTGCTGATCGCGCGGACGGTCATTCGTTTTGCCGAAAGGCGTCCCCGCAGAGATTCCCCGAGCACGTCGGCCCGGTCGAGGGCGCGGAGGTAGGCGACCCCGCGCAGGCTGTCAATGGCGGAGTGGCCGTAGGCAGGTCCGTAGGTGTCGAGTTCGCGGCGGTCGAGGAACTGGTCGTAGATCTCGTCGAGGCGAGAGAGGTCGCTGATCAGCACCTGCATCGACGTAGAGGCGCGATAGCCCTGGAACACCTGCGCATTGTTGCGCCAGGCGTAGCTGCGCTCGAGGTCGACGTGGAGGGTTTGGATGTCGGAGGGGCGTACGCCAAACTCGATAAGCGTGTCGCGCAAAGCGTTGCCCTGCTCGATGAGGTAGGCCTTGGCGGCGCGGGCGTTCGGACGCAAGCCCGTGAGCCGGATGGTGATGCTGGCCTCGTCGGGCGGGACTTCGACTTCGCCGGAGGCCTGGACACGGACGAGGGTGCCCAGATCTGGAGTCGCGGCGGGAGGACGGCAGGCGACGGGTACAAAAGCAAGGCAGGCGAACAAAAACAGTGGCAGGAGGCGCATAAGGGCAGGGAGTGGGTACGCTGCTTAAGATGCGGACTCGGTACAGAATACACGAGTGCTTTTGGTCTAGCTATACGCTGTTGCTGCTGTCGAGTACGGCAGCAAACCTCTACACCCTACCTACATCAGGCTGACCCATTCTCGCGCCCCCAGCACGCGCGTCAGCATCTCCCGCCGCTCGGCATCAGATGTAGGGGTATCAAACTCTCGGTCGCGAAAAAGGCGCTGATCCAGGTCTGAGCGCAGTGCTACGCTGGCGTCGAGTTTTCGCGAAAGCGGGCTTAGGCCACCGTTCGCTACGCCCTCCTTCCAGATGAAGAGACTTGCCTCATCGTCTACTTCGGCGAGGCCCTGCACCCGACGTGCGAAGGCGAGTTCCGGGAACCTTCCACGGTTAAGGCCCACGAAGGGCTGATCGTAGTATTGGAGCCACCGCACCTCTGGGTAGAGCTGTCGGAGGCGTAGGCAAATTGCATGGAGCTGGAGGTCGCCGTTGCGTTGACCGAGGCCGAGCGGGAGCAGCGCATAGTTCGGTTGGTGAGCCGAAAGCAGGGCCGAGAGTTTGGTCTGTAGTTCCGTGTCGCCGATGTCATTGGGGGGCGCGACGATGGTCCCTTCGATGTGTTGAACGCCCAGCGTCCCGAGCGCTTCACTTTCCTGGGCTAGGTCTGCCGTACCACGACGGTCGACGGTAGTCATCGAGGGCGCAGCGTACACGCTGGTGTGAAACGTCCGCTGCGGCGGAAGGCTCGCCATGAGTGCCCCAGCCCCCAACAGGGCATCACCGGGGTGAGTAGAAAGGAACAGGGACGTGGGCATTTGCAGGTACGGTAGAGGCAATGGCGAAGAAACGCCGTCTACTCAGGCCCGCCCTCCAATCCTCGCTAACCCAGATGGGGGAGGGCTACGCGTCCGCTTTGCGCGGGTGTACGGCCCGGCGGATGGTGCGCTCGTTGCCGGTATCGGGGGCGGTATAGGTATCCTCCTCGACGTCTACCATGAGCGTTTTCCCGACGAAATCCTGCGGGTCGTGCTTGCCGGCGGGGTCGAGCCCGAGCGCCTGGATGAAGTCGGCCATGATCTGCTGGGCCTTATCGGACAGGTACATCCGGTGCTCGAGGCTTCCGTTGTCGTTGTTGAGGTGAATGTTGAGGTAGGGGGTGCCCTTGTACTCGGAGTGCATGTCCTCGTCGACGGCGGTGATGGTGACGTGGTTGGGGCCGAGGGGCAGGAAGGGGGCTTCGGTAGCTTGGATGGTCATGAGTCGTAGGTCTATTTGTTCAGGTAGATGTCTACTTGATACAAATTGTTTGCAGCAAGCTGATTCCTATACCCACTACTTTCCCTCAGTTGTCCTGTAGCGGTAGCGACCTCCCCGCTCAGCATCCATTAGGCACGCCTTACTTCAGGTACTCCGGCTTCACGATCGCTTTGAACTCCTTTTCCACTTTGCGCACCTTTGGCCAGCTCACGTTCTGCACGTAGCTCTGGTTGGGGTTACTGGGATCACGCAGGTAATCCTGATGGTAGTCCTCGGCATCGTAGAAGGCATCGAGGGCGACGACTTCGGTGACGATCGGGTCGGCGTAGCGCTTGGCGGCGTTGACGCTGTCGATAACGGCTTTCGCCAAAACCTGCTGCGTCGGGGTCTGGTAGAAGATCGACGAGCGGTATTGCCGCCCGACATCGGGACCTTGGCGGTTGAGAGTGGTCGGGTCGTGGGCGACGAAAAACACATCGAGAAGACGGCGGTAGGTGACCTGTGTGCTGTCGTAATAGACGGCAATCGCCTCGGCGTGATCGGTAAGGCCTGCGCTCACGCGCTTGTAGTTGGCATCCTCCTCGGTGCCGCCGCTGTAGCCGCTCACCACCGCCTGTACGCCTTGGATGCGCTCGAAACTCGCCTCGGTGCACCAGAAACAACCGCCGGCGAGATAGGCGACGCTCAGTGATTTGTCGGGCTGGGCCACAGTTGCCGGGGCAGAACCCACGACAGCGGCGTTAGCGTTGGCGTCTGTGTTGCTGTTCTGGGCTGCGCCGCAGGCTCCTAGTGCGGTGAGCAGAAAGGCAGAGACGGCCAGGATGGTGGTGGACATAAAGCAGGTTTTGGCGGAAACGCACCCGCTCGCCCCACGGTTGGACACTTGCTCGTTTACGGTTCGTGAATGGCGACCACGAGACAAAACTCGCCTACCCAGCGCCACGACAGGTGAGCGTGCAGGACAGCCCCGCGACAGCGCACTTCCCCGCGAAAGTCACCAGCCGCCGCAGCCGCGTCAAAGGCGTGTACAATGAGGTGATCGTGCCAGTCGATCTGTCGACGTCCCCAGAGCTTAAACAGCGACTCCTTCGCCCCCCAAAGTACGTGGAGCGCAGCCACCTCGTCGGCGTGTGTCGTGACGAAGGCCCGCTCGTCGGGGCGCTCGAACTTACTGCGAAGCCGTACGATCTTCCCGACGCGGCGCTGGAGGTCAATGCCGCAGGCAGTGGGCGACAGCAGCGCCGCGGCGTGACCATGGCTGTGGGAGAGGGAGAAGTGAGGCGTTGGGTGGTATGGGAAGCTGGAGGCTTGGTCGGAGGCAGTGGCGAAGTACGGCTTGCCATATTCGTTTTTGGTAAGTCGGTGGGTGGCGAGGTCTGGGTCGAGCGCGAGGAGGGCGCGCCTGGCACCAAGGGTTTCGCGTCGGCGAGCATCGTGGTTTGGGAGACGCTCACGCCAGGCGGGCGGGAGCGCGGCGAGCAGCACGTCCTTCGGTTCAGTGCTCTCCCAGACCACGCTGTGGGCACCATTGGGATAGCTGTCGAATTGAAGTGCGGGCACGAGGGGCAAGGTCGGTACTCAGGCCCGGCGTTTTGCATCTTCGCCGCTGTTATGTCGACGCTCCGCTTCCAACGCCCACAGGTCCTCACCGGACACACGGCCGCGGTCTACGCGCTGGCCCCCTGGCGTGGGGGGCTACTGAGTGGCGGGGGCGCGGGGATGCTCGTCTACTGGGACACGCCCTTCTCCAACGACGGGCGGCTGGTGGCCCAGATCGACGACCGGATCTTCTGCCTTCTACCCCTGACCGGCGACCAGGAGGGCCAGGTTTTGGTAGGGACGCTCACGGGCGACCTGTACTGGATCAACACCGCCTCGAAAGCGCTGCCGCGACGCTGGGACCTGCACCGCGATGGGCTCTTCGGTCTCTGTGCCACGTCGGATGCCGTCTTCGCGGTCGGTGGGGAGGGGTCTATCTCGCGGTGGCACCGTGCCGACGGTACGTTTGACGACAGTCGGCAGGTGGACTCGGTGCGGCTCCGTTCGATCGGCTACTTGCCGCAAGCGGGCCTGCTGGTGATCGGGACGGCGGCCGGGGATTTGCATTTCGTCGATCCCGTGAGCTTGCGCACAGTGGACGTACGGGAGCGCGCACACGACGCCACGATCTTTAGTATCGTTGTCGCAGAAGACCGCTTTTATACGGCCGGACGCGACGGGGCCATTCGGAGTTGGGAGGTGGTAGCGCCTTATCGGCAAAACGAGCACGTCGCCGCTCACGGAGCTACCGTTAATGCCCTGGCCCTCCACCGCGACGGCCTCCTGGCCTCGGCGGGGCGCGACCGAGAGGCGAGGCTCTGGCACACGGACCCGCAGCTCGTTTTGGCGAAAGCCCTCACCGGAGCGCGAGACGGCGGACACGCGCACTCCGTAAACGCCTGTTGCTGGATCGGGGACGCCCTCGTGACGGGCAGCGACGACCGGACCATCCGTGTGTGGCACCGTGCCCCCTCGAGGGCCTAGGCCCGACAGTTCAAAGCTCGGCGTACCCGAGTAACGAACGACGATATCAATCCCCTCCAGCTGCGAGGCAGCCCCCTCCCTGCCACTTCGCAATCACCTACCTTGCCGTATGCCCGGCGACAAATCCAGCTCGGCGATCCTTACGTTTGCCTGGCTCCCGATGTCACTTTACTGAATTCGACGATAAGATCGAAGAATCTTGCCGACCTTGTGCATTCTCGCCACTCCAGTTTCTACCCCTATGAAGATCTCTACTCGTCTCGCTTTACTCCTGGTCATTTTCGGATTAGGCTTCGGTAAAGCTGATCTACGGGCGCAAGACCTCGTTAGCATCGAGAAGCAAGGCGTTCTCTCACAGGTGATCGCCAATCTGGCGTTCCTCGGCCTCGGGATCGGGATTTCACCTTCCTACGATGCCGACTATTACCTCGTGCGCTACACGATGGAGAACTTCGAGGGCGGCATCGACACCGTCTCCGGACTCATGGCCCGACCGACAGCGACCGTGAGCCGCTACCCGGTCCTGTTCTATATGCACGGCACGACGCAGACCAAGTTCGATGTCCCTTCACAAGGTGGCACGGAGGCGACCCTTACGCAGGCCGCTGCGACCCTCGGCTACGTGACGCTCGCGCCGGATTACCTCAACATGGGCCTGGATCCAGATGGGTTCCACCCGTACGTACACGCCCGCTCAGAGGCGCTGGCCGGCGTCCGCATGATGCAGGCCTTGCGACAGGCACCTGAATACGCACAGGCCGTCAATGAGCAGCTTTTCCTCACAGGGTACTCGCAGGGCGGACACGCGAGCATGGCCCTGCACGAGTTACTCATCGAGGAGTTTCCAAACACGAAAATTACGGCGGCTGCTCACCTCAGCGGACCCTACTCGGTCAGCGACGTGATGAAGGATACGGTGATCCTCAACGATGTAACCTTCCGCTCCCTCGACTTCCTGCCGTACACGATCCTCGGGTACCAGGCCGTGTATCCTGAGCTCGACGATGATTTGACGAAGATTTTCCGCGCTCCCTACGTCCCGATCGTGACTCGGTTTCGAGACGAGTACTCGGTGATGGGCGGTCTGCGGCGTGACGGTCTAGCGATGGAGTTGCTGCGTTTGTACGTGGCTACGGAAGGCAACGAAACTTTCTTTCCCTCGCGACTCCTCACCCCTGAGTTCGTCGCTGCCCTGCGTAACGATCCAGACGGCCCCTACAACGTCGCCCTACGCGACAACGACACGTACGACTTCGTCAACCCGACCCCTACGAGGCTCTTTTACTGCCGCGCCGACGACCAGGTCAACTTTCGGAACAGCCTCTTCGCCGAGCGCGAGATGAAGGCAGCGGGGGCTACCGATACCGAGGCGCGAGATGTTGGCCCAGGTCTGAGCCACACGCAGTGCATCGCCCCGGCGCTCTCGGCGATGATTACCTTCTTCAATACCTTTCAGCAAATCACGAGCGGCACGCACATTCCGGAGGCCGCCGACTGGACCTACGTACAGGACGCCACTACACTGCGCGTGTATGTCCACGACGAGGCGATCTACCGGCTCGAGCTGTTCGATGCCCTCGGTCGCAATAGGACTACGATTGCCTACTCTTCCGGTGCGCTCGTTGATCTGTCGGCTGTCCCGGCTGGTCTGGCGGTCGTGCGAATCACAGATGCAGAGGGCCGCTCGGCGACCCGCAAGCTCATCGTCCGGTAAGAAACTTTATGGGCGCGGAGGGTACGCGCTTGCCGCGGTGCGTTTTCTTCGCGGCTGCATGATTCTATCCGACCTCGAAATCCTGACCGCCATTGAGGCCGGGCAAATCGTCATTGAGCCCTTCGACCGCGCGAAGCTCGGGACCAACAGCTACGACGTCCACCTCGGCCCGACCTTGGCCGTGTACGACGCCGCCGTGCTCGACGCGCGGCAGCACAACACCATCTCCCACTTCGACATCCCTGAGGAGGGCATCGTCCTGCAGCCCGGCAGGCTCTACCTCGGCGTGACGGCCGAGTACACCGAGACCCACGCCACAGTCCCCTTCCTCGAGGGGAAGTCGAGCGTCGGTCGGCTCGGCATCGACATCCACGCCACGGCCGGCAAGGGCGACGTCGGCTTCTGCAACTACTGGACCCTCGAGATCAGCGTCTCGATGCCGGTGCGTGTGTACGCCGGGATGCCCGTCGGGCAACTGATCTACTTTACGGTGAGCGGCGACATCGAGAACTACTACAACCGGAAGAAGAGCGCCAAGTACAACGAGCGCACCGACCGCCCGGTGGAGAGCATGATGTGGCGCAACAGCTTTTAGTGCGGGGGTGGGAGGTGGCAGACCCCTTCACGTAGGATTGACAGCCCCCGGCTACTGGAAGTCGCGTTTCTTGCCGTTTATTCAGGCGCAGGTAGCCGCACATATGAAATCCAAGCAACTCCTGGCCCTCGGGCTCTCCCTCGTCCTCGCGCTCGCCGCGCACTCTAGCGACAATCCGACCTTTACTCTCGCGGCCGCGCCCGTTGCGTTCGCGCCCGTGAGTAACGTACCCGCCGTTTCCGTCGACACTACCTACGAACTTACGCCTCTGGCCGATGCTACCAGCGCGCCAGTCGGCATCGGGCCGGAGGGAGAGGCCTGGGTCGAGGCCCAACTCGCAGGTATGTCCATGCCTGAGCGCCTCGGACAACTCTTCGTGGCCCGCGTCCACAGCGATGGCTCTCGCGGAAGTCTGGAGGCTGCGCAGCAGCTCGTGAGCGAGTACCACGTCGGCGGACTGTGCTTTTTCAGTGGCAGCCCAGAGGCACAGGTGCGTTGGACGAATGCTCTACAGATGGCTTCCGCCAAAACCCCCTTGCTCGTGAGTATGGACGCTGAGTGGGGCGCGGCGATGCGCTTCGGGGACCAGGTGCGGCGACTGCCTTACCAGATCACGATTGGCGCGGCCAACGACCTCGGCCTTACGCGCGAGATCGGCCGGGAGACGGGCCGGCAACTCAAGCGCCTCGGCGTACACATGAGCTTTGCGCCGGTCGTCGATCTCAACTCAAACCCGGCCAATCCCGTGATCGGTAAGCGGTCTTTCGGGGAGATGCCGACGCGGGTCGGAAGCCTCGGGATGGCCTATGCACGCGGGCTCGCAGATGCAGGTGTGCTGGCCGTCGCGAAGCACTACCCCGGCCACGGCGATACGGGCGTGGACTCGCACGTGGACTTGCCGGTAGTGCAAAAGTCAGCCCGCGCCCTCGACACGGTCGAACTAGTGCCGTTTCGGATGCTGGCGCAGGACCAGGTCGCGGGAATTATGACCGGTCACCTAGCCGTGCCGAGCTTCGACAAGCGCAACAACCGTCCTGCAAGCCTGAGCGCCGCGATCACGGAGGGCGTTTTGCGGAAACGCTGGAAGTACCAAGGCCTCGTCCTGACCGACGGTCTAGACATGAAGGGCGTCACAAAGCACTTCGGCGACGACGTACTTGCCGTAGAGGCCCTCTTGGCGGGCAACGACCTACTCGTCGTTCCGGCAAATATCCCGGCGGGCATCGCCGCGCTACAGCTAGCCCTCATAGACAAGCGCCTTTCGGCAAAACGCGTTGACGCCTCCGTGCGGCGCATCCTCGCGGCCAAGTACAAAGCCGGCCTGGGGAGTTATGCGCCGATCAGCGAAGTGAATATTCAAACCGAAGTCGACGCCCCGCGGATCGCAGCCCTCAGCGAACGCGTCTACCGAGCGGCCACCACCATCGTGTCTGCAAGAAAGGATGCCCTGCCGATCATCGACGTAGACAAGGGACGCACGGCAGTAATCTCGCTCGGCACCGACAAGCTCACCGACTGGCAACGCTCAGTGGCCCGCTACGCCCTCGTAAGCCAGCTCATCATCGGCAAAGACCTTACGACCACAGCCGTGGATCGATGGACCGGGGAGCTCGGCGGCTACGACCGGGTGCTGGTCGGCCTCCACGACCTTACCTGGCGCGCTGGCGACAACTATGGCCTGCGGCCAGAGTACTTGCGACTGCTGCGAGGCATCAGCAAGAAAACCGAGCTCACCTTGGTGGTCTTCGGAACGCCTTACGCGCTTAGCGACCTGGCTGACCTCGGAGCCCTACTCGTTGCCTACGAAGACGTACCTCTCGCGCACAAGGCTGCCGCCGAGGTGATCTACGGTGCGGTAGCGGCTACGGGGACGCTACCGGTGTCGGCACGGCCGGGGTTTGCGGTGGGGACTGGCGTACAGACGGCAGCTACTTACCGGCTGCTGTACAGCGAACCTGGGAATGCGGGTTTTGGCGAAAGCCGCCTGCCCGAGATCGATCGCCTCATGAACCAGGCCGTCGCCAACAGGGCTACCCCGGGCGGCGTCGTGCTCGCAGCCCACAACGGGCAGGTCGGCTACCTCAAGGCGTTTGGCAAGTTTACCTACGAGCCGAACGCCGAGCGCGTCGATGTCAACACCGTCTACGACCTGGCGAGTATCACGAAAGTGGCGGCGACCACGATTAGCGTCATGCGCCTGCACGAACGAGGCCTTATCAGCGTCTACGACCCCATCGGCAAACACCTTCCGTGGCTCGCCAACACCAACAAGTCCGACCTCATCATCCAAGACATCATCGCCCACCAGGCTCGGCTCCAGGCGTGGATCCCATTTTTCGAGAAGACCGTTGCGCGGGACGAGAGCGGCAAGAAGGCGCTCGTCGCCGGGCTTTACAGTTCGAGTTCAACGGCCGGTTATGCGACCCAGGTCGCCGACCGGATGTACATCTTGGACAGCTACCGGGACACTATGCTGGCTGAGATCGCGACCTCTGAGTTGCTGCCGGGTAAGGGCTATAAGTACTCTGACCTCGGGTTTTACATAATGGCTGAGTTGGTCAAGGAAAAGACTGGGCTGGCAGTTGACGTGTACGCCGAGCGGGAGTTCTACCGCCCGATGGGCCTGCGCACAACGGGCTTCTCGCCAATGAAGCGAATGACGGCCAACTTCACGCCCCCGAGCGAGGACGACGACTACTGGCGGCAGAGTCGGGTGCAGGGCTACGTGCACGACATGGGGTCGGCGATGTTGGGTGGGGTGAGTGGCCATGCTGGGCTCTTCAGCAGTGCGGGCGACCTCGCGGTCATCGCGCAGATGATGCTCAACGACGGCTTCTATGGCGGTCGGCGCTACTTCAAGCCGGAGACCGTACGGCTCTTTACAACGCGGCACCCGGCCAGTACGCGACGGGGGCTGGGCTGGGACATGGCTGAGGTGTCGAGTCGCGGGTCGAGCAACGTCAGTGAGCTAGCTTCCGCCAAAACCTTCGGGCACCTGGGTTTTACGGGGACGGCGATGTGGGCGGACCCGGAGACGGGTATCCTCTTTATCGTGTTGGCGAACCGGACGTACCCACGGATGTCGCGGAATGGGTGGCATAAGGATAAGTATCGGCCGAGGCTGCAGTCGGCGGTGTACGGGGCAATGGAGTAGGGAGGCGGCCTGTAGCCTGGCTTTGGAACTGGCTCTAAGCTCGGTGGCGGATGAGCAAATTCTGGCGTCTGGAGGTACGGTTTGTGTTTGTGTTACTCCAAACTGGTGTTGTATGGGCAGACGCGTTTGCTTTGAGTTTCAGGGAGTCGGGAGCCTAGGTCGAGCTGAACAAAAATGCGCGAATCGACCTTTTTGAAGGTCAACTAAGCTACGCAACGTTATGGATACCAAGCACTTCGTTTTGGCGGCAAGCCTTCTCTTTTCGGGGGTAGCGCTTGCGCAAAACACCACGACCGCGGGCGATCTGCGGGTCCGCCCTACGGTGACGGCCCCTCCGGGGTCCATCCTAGATCAGAGCCGGACACCGGTTCATGAGCATGCGCCCGCGGCATCGATCAGCGACCGAGACGTCAAGCCCGCCGGAGCGGCCATCGATGCTACCTCGACCCGACGCCACGACGAGCAGGACCTCAACGTCACCACGCCCAACATCCCACTAGGTCAGACTCGCGCCAGCGTCTTCGACAACATCGACGAGAAGGTGCCGATGGGGGCCAGCGACAACAGCTACCGGCCTTCGAGCGCCAGCGGGTATTACGACAACGCTATTGAGGAGAGCAAGGTAAGACCCGTCGCGCCGAGCGTCAAACCACCCCCGGCACCGGTCGACCCGATCCGCCCAGCGGCACCCCAAGGGGATTATAATCCCCCGGGCGAACCCGACTAGTGTCGAAACATCGAAAATTTAAGGCCCACTTTACCATCGAATCATCGTAGGTAAAGTGGGCCTTTCAACGTCAAGTGTTAAAGTTTAAAAATGCGGGATTGTCGGCCAGCCGACATCGTTTAATGGGCGATATCCACACTTCACAAAAACCAAAACTATGAAGTCTCTTCTTTTTAGCAGCGCCCTAGCGCTGTTCTGGACCGTCGGCGCGATCGCGCAGACCCCAGATTCCACCGACCGCGATGCGCTCGAGCTCATGCCCGAGCGCGAGCTCATGCAAGATCCGGCCATCGAGCCGACAACGCCTAGCGAATTCGAGCAACCAGATGTGGAGATGCCAATCACCGATCCTTCCGAAACACCCGACCTCTCGCCAGAGTACGGTGATCCGGAGACGAGCGAGTACCTAAATCCCCAACCGGCCAAGCAGCCAGAACCAGGGGATACTACGCGCATCCCACGCCCGAACCGCTAAGCGGCGGCACGTCTGAAATCCTAACCAAAATGGGTACCCGCCCCTGGCCGTAAAAGGCTGGGGGCGGGCTTTTGCGTTTTGGCGCGAGCCGACGCACAGATGCCCTAGGCCACTACTCCTGGCTCCGTCACCCGCGCATCTAGCGTCTCCAGTCCCGCTACCGTGCCGCGGCCCGGTACCGCCTGCCCCGGGCGAGTACTTTCGTTGACGAGGGGGGCGTAGCCCATGTCCTGGCGCAAGCTGTCACTTACCCGGATGCCGTTGGCGATTATGGTGAGCGTCAAGTTGACGGCTCCCATGCCGGGCATGAAGCTGGAGTCCACGACGTAGAGGTTGTTGTAGGCGTGCATCCGGCAATTCAGGTCCAGGACGCTCTTCTCGGGGCTTTCCCCAAACAGTGCCGTGCCTGCTTGGTGCCAGAGCGTCTCGATGCCCATCGTGCGAACCATGAAGTTGTAGTCGCCTGTCTCGCGCAGGTGCGATATCCAGGTTTCAATGAGTTCCTTGTGGGGCTGTCGGTTGTTGGGACGGAAGTCGAGCGCCGGTCGACCGTCGGACTGTAAGCGGATGCGATTGGTCGGATCGGGCAGGTCGTCGGTAGTGAGCCACCAATCGATGGCGTGGTCGGCCATGTACTTAAACTGCTCGTCGGGGGCGTCTGTGCCCGCGAAGGACTTGAGTCGCTGCCAGGGAGCCTTACCGGTGAGTTGAACCGCTCCGAGGCCATACGTCTGGTGCGGCTGCGGACCGGAGTGGTAGTAGTCGTGGAACCCGAGCGTCTTCTGGAACACCGTCGGATTGGGCCGCGCACTGACGGCCGTGAGGCCAGAGTGGTTGTGCTTCATGAGGTTGCGCCCGAGCAAACCACTTTGGTCGCTGAGCCCGGAGCGCATCAGCAAGGCCGCCGAATTGACAGCACCACAGCTCACGACTATCGTGTCTGCCTTGAGTTCGTAGACCTTGCCCTCGACAGTGACGTGGACGGTGTCGATCTTGCTGCCCTTCGCCTCGAGCCGATCGACGTAGGCATTCGTCCACAGTTCGACATTGTCATAGGCCAGGGCAGGACGTACGCCCGCCGTCTCGGCGTCTTGTTTGGCGTGCAGCATGCAGGGGTACGGGTCGCAGGTGCTGCACCGGATACAGGGGCGGAGGTTCGGCTTGCTCACGTCGCGGTTGAGCGAGAGCGTCGAGTGGATGGGCTTGAGGCCCTGCGCTGCGAGTTCGTCGGCAGCCTCTTGGATACGCGGCTCGTGCGGCATGTGCTCGAACGGGAAATCCCCGCCGGAGTGGTAGGGCTCGGTTTCATCCTCACCGAGCTTGCCGTGGATACAGTACCAGTCCTCGGCCAGCGTGTAATACTTCTCGTACTCGGAGTAGTCGAGTGCCCAGGCCGGGCTCACGCCGTCGGGCCAGCGCTGCTCACCGAAGTCCTCGGCGCGCATCCGCATCAGCACCGAGCCATACACCTTCGTGTTGCCACCTACGCGATAGTAGGCCTGCGGGAGAAAAGGCTCGTTTTTCTCGTGGTCGAACCACTCCTCCTCAATCTGGTAGCCGCGGTTGAGGAAGATGTGGTTGGGGTCCCAGTTCTGCGGCTCACGGGGAAGAAAGTCGCCGCGCTCCAGGAGGAGGATGCGCTTGCCGGTGTTGGCGAGGCTGCGGGCCACGGTAGAGCCGCCGGCTCCGGAGCCTATAATGATGATGTCGTAATCGAGCAAGGGGGATAGGTCGTTTGTGCGACCTATAAAGCGACGGTCCGGGCTATGGTTTTAATACAGTTGCCGCGGGCGTTGGATTGTCCCAATCCACGAGGTCCGACCTATAGTACTCGATGCCGGCGGCGTCCATTTGGGGGGCGTGGGCGCTAAGGCGCTGTCGGTAGGTCTCCCAACTTCGATCCGCCTGCTGGCTCCAGCCCACCTCAGCGTAGCCGAGCAGGCGTGGGAAGACGAGGTAGTCGATGTCGGCCCGCGTCACAACGGTCTCACTCCACAGCGGGGCCTCGACGCCGAGGATGCTCGCCTCCGGTATCTCCCCAATCACCGTGTTCGGGTCCCACGTGTATCCGCGATCTACCTCGATGTAGCTGGCCCAGTGGAGCCCGATCCGCGAGGTCGAGTCGTACTGCATATCGAGGTAGGCGAACTTCGCCGGTGACACGATGAGCTTGTGGCCTTTGGCCACAGCGGCGGCGGCATTTTCTTCGCTGTGCCACATCTGCACGACCATTGACTTATCGACATCGACGGTGGCTACCTCGTCCCAGCCGATCATGCGCTTGCCGGCCGCACGGACCATCGGCTCCATTTCCGCGATGAAGGCGGCGAAGTCCTCCTCGGAGGTGGATTGACTCTCGTCACCGCCGATGTGCAGGTAAGGCCCCGGCGTGATGGCGGCCAGCTCGGTGATGACGGTCTGCATAAACTTCGTCACTTCCGGCTTGCCGATACATAAGGTGCTAAAACCGACTTCCGTGCCTTCGTACAGGTCTACGTTGGCGCCCTCGCAGGCGAGTTCTGGGTAGCTCGCGAGCGCGGCCTGCGTGTGTCCGGGCGAGTCGACCTCCGGGATAATCATCACGTGTCGTTCGGCAGCGTAGGCCACGAGGGCCTTATACTCTTCTTGCGTGAGGAAGCCACCGCCCTCGCCGCCGACTTGCGTGCTGCCGCCGTATGCGGTGAGCCGCGGGTAGCCCTTGATCTCGATGCGCCAGCCCTGGTCGTCGGTGAGGTGGAGGTGGAGGACGTTCATCTTGTAGCCCGACATGATGTCGATGAGGCGGCGGATCTCGGCGGGCTCGTGGAAGTGCCGCGCAATGTCGAGCATGGCCCCTCGGTAGCCGTAGCGCGGGGCGTCGGTGATGGTGCCAGCGGCAAGGACACCCCCGTCGGCCAGAGCCTGTCGCCAAAGTTGGTTCATGGTCTGGAGCCCATAGAAGTACCCGGCCTCCGTGCGGGCGGTGAGATTGACGCCTGTCGGCAAAACTTCGAGACGGTACGCTTCGGCACCGAGTTCAGGATCGGTGAGGAGTCGAAGAGCGGCCCCTTCGGAGTTGGCAGGATCGACGGACAGGGCCGTGGGGAGCGTTTCCGCAAAACGAGCCAGCACTGCCGCACTGAGGTCTACTCCTTCGTCGGCGTTGAGCCAGGTAAGTTCGGAGAGCAGCAGTCCTCCTGTGCCGGGCTGGATGTCGTTCGGGATGGGAATGAGCCCCATTTGCGAGAGCGCCAACGCAGGTTCGGCCAGGGCAGCGTCGCGGTTGCAGGCGGGGGCGAGGGAGGTCGCGAGGGCTACGACGATCAACAGGGAGTGGTGACGGAGTCTACGGTACGCGTCAAAGGGCATAGCAGTGTCGTTTAGTTGGACGCAAGCTAAGCGACGGCGGCGGGGTACTTAGAAGGTGTTGAATGTAGGGCTTTCGACAGCGAGTCACTGCGTGCTACGAGGAGGTAAGCCACCCCTTCGCTCCGGTTTCAGTGCGTACGAGGCGTCCTTCTCCGGTGCCGTTCGCCACGACCTCGACGCGCACAGCAGTCGGCAATACTGCGACGGCGGGGGCGGCTGGCGAGTCGTAGGCGCGAAGGGTGGTGCCCTCCGGGACCTCTAGCGAGGACAAGCGTTGCGTCCGTGATTCTAAGACTCGACCCGTGACCACGAGCGTGCGTCCATCCGCTAGTCGAACGACGGCGCTTCCGTCGATCAGGGCCAGGGGATGGACGTACTGTTTTGCCGAAAGGCGTCCCTCCCCACTGCCGACGTCGCGACGGAGGCGTCCGCCCTGCGCGAGGGTAAACCTGAGCTTTGGCGAGCGATCGGGGACGGCGGCCGGGGCGACGAAAGGGGAGGGGTCTATCGCGCCGCCGCGGCCGTAGATGCCGAAGTGGAGGTGCGGTGGCGTGGTGCGGGCGTTGCCGGTGTTGCCGACGGTGCCCAGTGTGTCGCCGGGGCGCACGAGCATCCCCTCCACGACGTACTGACTGTCGAGGTGGGCGTAGTACAGAGAGACGGGTGTGGCGGCAAGGCGGACCCAAACCTGTTTGCCGCCGAGTCCGCCATTGCGCACGCGCGTGACGACGCCTGGGCCGGCGGCAATGAGGGGCGTGCCGCGTGCTTCGAAGATGTCGATTCCCTCGTGGCTGCGGCGACCGCCGTCACGATCGACACCCCACCGACTGCCGATGTCGCGCTCGGATGCCCCGGATACCGGAAAGGCGGACAGTAGGGGAGTGCTTCCGAGTCGCAGGGTTACGTTGCCTAGGGAAAAGGGGGTGGCCTCGATGCGGATGACGAGTTGGTGGTCGCGGTCAACATCGAGTTCGAGGGTGTCGCGGCCGGGCTGTAGGCTTTGGAGGTAGGTGGGGAGAGAGTCGGTTAGGCTGCCGACTTCGTAGAGTTCGACGAGCGACGGTCCGCCGGTGAGCTGGTCCGTGCGTTGCCAGTCGAGGCGACGGCCGCGCGGGAGCGTGAAGGCGATGGCGACGGCGTTGGGCTGGCCTTCGGCGAAGTAGGCGACTGTGGCTGTGGGTACCTGTGCCGGGGCGGGATTGCGAAGAGCGCTGTCGCCAAGCGACAGCCAAGTCTGGCCGTAAGCGGTGGTGTCGAACCCGGTGCTGCTCCACTGGCGGAGCATAGCCTCGCGAGGGGTGTCGGTTGCGCCGACCCGCGTGAGCAGCTTAGACCAGGGGCTTTGGGCGGGGTGGGTGCTAAGGTACCAGCCAGCTGCGCAGACGACGGCGATGAGCCAAGGGAGAAGTCGGACCATGTGTAGAGGAGGAACGCTTTAGGCGGGCGTTGGGGACAGAAAAAAGCCCCACCCTCCGACTTTGCGGAAAGGTGAGGCTGGTGTCTTCTGAGGGGGGATTAGCTTCTTGGGGTTTACTTCCAGGGGTTCTGGGACTCCTGAGACGTAGGTGCGGCGCTGGTTCGCCAGCAGGTTTTGGGGTTCACGATTTTGTGTCAGTGTCGGCGCTACGACTGTGCGCCGACGGTGGCCTCGGTGCGGACCTGTGCGGGACCTTGCTTGCCGTCTTGCTGCTGCTGGCCGACGGGTGTACCCAGGACAGCGTAAGAGAGGATGGCGGCGAGGGTGAGGACGCCGATGGCGCGGAAGCGGTTCTCGGTATTCATGGCTTTCGGTTTTGCGGGGCGGCGGTTCCACCCATTGTTTTTTGGGGTTGCAAAAGTACTTCCTTACCAACCCAGTTCGCAAGCCTATGTTTGTCTAACTCGCTAAAAAATAGAGGTTTACGTTCTGTTCACGCATTACAATATTGCCCCGCTGATGCGCTTGTCCAACGAAAAAGGAGCCGGCGGCAGGGGGGCAGTTTTGGCGAAAGCCGCCTACTCTCAGCCCGCAGAATAAAATTTTGTTTCGGAATTTTCGCCTAGTCCCTCGGTAGACTAAAGCTGACCGGTAGTCGGTACCGCACGGCCACGGCTTTGCCCTCGTAAAAGCCCGGGTGCCACGCCGGCAAGGTGCCAACGAGCCGCAGCATTTCCTGATCGAGCACGTCGCCGAGGCTGCGTTCGATACCCGTCGACCCGATCTTGCCATCGGCTCCGACGACGAAGGTGGCTACCCCCGAGCCCTCGAGACCGGCCACGAGCGCCTGGCGGGGGTAGCGTAAGTTGGCCTTGGCGAAGTTTTGGAGTTCGACCTGCGTGCACAGCAGCGGCTCTTCGTCGGTGGTGCAGCTCGCCAGCATGGGCATGTGCGTGGCGACCTTGTAGACGACGGTGCCGTCGCGCAGGGTATCGGGGCGTAAGTCGGAGGAGTAGGCATTGACGGTCTCCTCGCCGGTTTGCGGGTTGATGGTGGTCACGGTGTCGGCGCTCACCCAGTCGTTGGCGGCGAGGCGGGCGACATTGGGATTGGGCTCGCCGATGGGCTGGGGGGCGTCGGAGGTGCAGGCGGCTGTCGCCAAAACCCACGTTAGGACAATGACGACGCTGAGGACACGTAGATTCATCGGCGAAACTTACGCGCTTCGGGCGGCACGAGATTAAACCCCGACCGTAGACCGGCGTCAAACGAACACGTGTGGCAGATAAGCCCACCCAAACACAGCCAAACCACTTAGCTATGAAATCCTTCCTCATGCTGCTGCTCTGCTGCCTCAGCCTCGGTACCGCCGAGACCTTCGCGCAAAGCGACGGTGACCGGCCCGAGCGGCCAGAGCCGCGGCCCGAAGCACGCGACCGTGCACAGCGTCAAGGCCCGCGCCCTACCGACCAGCGTTCCGGTCCCGGTCGCTTCGGCAACTTCGCCGCCGTCGCCGATTCGCTCGACCTCACGGACGACCAACGCACCGCTTTCGCCGCCCTCACCGAGCAACTCCGTACGGACATGCGCAGCCTTCGGGGCTCCTCCGACGGCGACCGCGAGCAAACCCGCGCCAACGGCAAGGCGCTGATGCAGGCGTATATCGAGAGTGTCGAGGCCCTCCTGACACCCGATCAGGCCGAGCGCCTCGATGCCCTTCAGGCTGGGCGTGGAGATCTCCGCGCTGATCGGGACGGTCGCCGCGACTCCCTGCGCACCGCCATGCGTACTCGTCAAGCCGAACTCAAGCCCATGTACCGAGAGTTGAGTCAACTGCGCCGCGAGCGCATCGCCCCCGTCATGGCCGAACTTCGTAGCGACTTCGATCGCGAGCTAACCGACGCCGAGCGCACCGACATCGCTACCCTCCGCGAGGCCATGCAGGTCGAGCGCGAAGCTGCCAAAGCCAAGCGCTCCGGTAGCGACAAGGAAGCGTTCAAAGCGGAAATGCGCGCCTCGCGGGAGCGCTTCGCCGCGGAGCACAGCTCCGAGATCGAGGCCGTCAAGGCGATCGCGGAGCGACGCCAAATGGAGCTCGCCGAGGTCCGTGAGCGCCTCAAGACCAGCGAGCAGAAGTGGTCCTCCGAAGCAGACGCCATCCGCGCGAAGTACCTCACGGCCGAGGAGTTGGCCCGACGCGAGCGGTTGCGAGAGCGGATGCTCGAGGGCGCTCAGCGCGGCGAAGAACACAAAAATGGTCAGACCAGCGATCAGCGCCAACGTCGCGGAGCGCAGCGCGGCAGGGCGAGCACTAAGTCCGCCGAGCGCGGCCATGGCCGCGACAAGCAGGCCGACCGTAAGCAGCACGGCGCGATGCGCTTCCTGTTGATGGTACCGGGCGAAGGCGAGGCAGACGCCCTAGACTTCGACGGCGAGGGCGACGAAGCAAACCTTCAGGTCTACCCCAACCCCGCCGGTCGCGCTACGACGGTGGCCTTCGACGTACGGTCTGAGGGACCGGTACGCGTAGAGCTCGTCGACGTGAGCGGACGCGTGGTGCAGGTGTTGCTCGACGAGCGTCGGGCGGCAGGCCCCATCGAGCTGGCGGTAGACTTGCCCGCCGATGTCGGTTCGACGCTGCTCCGCATCACGGACGCGAAAGGCGTGCGAACGCAGGTGGTGGCCAAGGCGAACTAGCCCAACTGATGATGGGGACTAGGTCGCGGTGTTGGTGCTCTTCATCAGGCCGATGCCGGCGAAGAAGAAGATGAGCCCGAGGATGGCCGCGGCCCAGCTCCCGCCGTTCATCGCTTCGCCGCCCTCGAAGATCTTGATGATGCCGTAGATGAGGCCGCCGGCCCCGGCGATCGTGAGGATGATACCGAGGATCTGTTTGATGTCCATAGGGCGTGGATTTGGGCGTGGGGGTTTGGGTTTGAGTGTAGCGCGAAACGCAAATTGTGACGGAGTGTTCGGCGGACGATTTGTAGGTCCTGTGCAGCTGACTATTTTGGCGACATGAGAATAGGTCGCAACGGTATCCTTACCCTGATCAGCGTAGTCGCCTTGTGTTTTGGCGAAAGCTTCACCCTCGACGCCCAGACGAGTCCCGAGAGGCCAGAGCGCACCAAGCGCGGTGTGCAGCGCGAGACGGCTAAGCAGGGCGGTATCGATGCGGCTTTCGCCAAAACCACCTACGCGGTCGACACGATGGAGTTCGGGATGCTCGAGTACCGCAACATCGGGCCGTTTCGCGGCGGGCGGGCGAGTTGTGTGACCGGCGTGCCGAGCGAGCGCAACACCTTCTACATGGGGGCCGCGGGTGGAGGCGTCTGGAAAACGACCGACGGCGGGCGGCACTGGAAGCCCATCTCGGATGGCTTCTTCGGCGGAACCATCGGCGACATCGCGGTGGCGGCCTCCGATCCAAACGTCATCTACGTCGGCGGCGGCGAGCAGACCCTGCGCGGCAATGTGAGCTATGGCTACGGTATGTGGAAGAGTGTCGACGCGGGCAAGACCTGGCGCGCCATGGGCCTCCCGGACAGTCGGCACGTCGGGCGTATCCGCGTCCATCCCACCAACCCCGACCTCGTGTACGCGGCCGTTATGGGCGACCTCTACAAGGCGAGCGAGGAGCGCGGCGTGTACCGCAGCAAGGACGGCGGGGCCAACTGGGAGCGCATCCTCTTCGCGACGGCGGACGCTGGCGCGGTCGACCTCGCCTTCGATCCGTACAACCCCCGGGTCCTGTACGCGAGTACCTGGCGGGCACGACGGACGCCTAGCGACTTCAGTTCGGGCGGCGAAGGCTCGGGTCTGTGGCGCAGTACCGACAGCGGCGACAACTGGGAGTTGCTGGTCGGCAGCGCCAAGGTAAAGGGCGAGGGCCGCACCGCCAAACCCGACGTGGACACGCAGCCCAAGGCCAAGGCGAAAGGCCTCCCCGACGGCATCATCGGTATCGTGGGTGTGGCCCCGAGTCCGGCGCAACGCGACCGGGTCTGGGCAATCATCGAGCACGAGACCAAGGGCGGCGTCTACCGCTCGGACGACGGCGGCAACAACTGGAAGCTCGTCAACGACTCGCGCGACCTCCGCCAGCGCGCCTGGTACTATTCTCGCATCTATGCCCACCCCAAAGACGCCGACCAAGTTTACGTGATGAACGTAAGCTACCACCACTCTAAGGATGGCGGCAAAACCTTCGAGAGCGCCGATGCGCCCCACGGCGACCACCACGACCTGTGGATCAATCCCGACAATCCTGATATGCTCGCGATCGCCGACGATGGCGGGGCGCAAATCTCGACCGACGGCGGCGAAAACTGGAGCACGTACTACAACCAGCCTACGGCGCAGTTCTACCGCGTCACGACCGACAACGCGACGCCCTACCGCATCTACGCCGCGCAGCAGGACAACTCCACGATCCGCATCAAGAGCCGGACCGACGGCTACTCGATCACGGAGCGCGACTGGGAGACGACGGCGGGGTGTGAGTGCGGGCACCTTGCGGCAAAACCGACCGATCCAGAGGTGGTGTACGGGGGCTGCTACGATGGTTTTCTCGAAAGAGTCGACCACTCCACCGGCCTCAGTCGCGTGGTGAGCGTCTACCCCGACAACCCCATGGGCCACGGGGCTGTCGGCGCGAAGTACCGCTTCCAGTGGAACTTCCCCATCTTCTTCTCGCCGCATGATCCGAACAAACTCTACACCGCGAGCCAGCACCTCCACGTCACCACCAACGAGGGCCAGACCTGGGCCGACATCTCGCCGGACCTCACGCGCAACGACACCTCGCGGATGCAGTCGAGCGGCGGGCCGATCACGCAGGACAACACGAGCGTCGAGTACTACTGCACGATCTTCGCGGCGGGCGAGAGCCCGAGGGTGAAAGACCTGTTGTGGACCGGCTCCGACGACGGTTTGGTGCACGTGAGTCGTGACGGCGGGAAGAACTGGACCAACGTCACCCCGGCGGGCCTTCCCGAGTGGACGATGATCAACAGCCTCGATGTAGACCCGCACAACGACGGCGGCTGCTACATCGCGGGGACGCGCTACAAGCTCGGCGACTATACGCCTTACCTCTACCACACCACTGATTACGGCGCTACCTGGCGACGCATCGACGCCGGCATCCCGCGCGATCACTTTACGCGCGTCGTCCGCGTCGACCCAAACAACGCGGAGTTGCTGTACGCCGGCACGGAGAGCGGGGTGTACGTGAGCTTCGATGGAGCCAAGCGCTGGCAACCGCTACAACTCAATTTACCCGTCGTGCCGATCACGGACATCACACTCAAGGACAAGGACTTGATCGTCGCTACGCAGGGCCGGTCGATTTGGGTGTTAGACGATACACGCGTCCTTGATCAACTCACGAGTGGGCAACAAAAGCAGCGCTCCTTTATGCGGGGCGGTCAGGCGTCGCGGACCAAGCTCTACGTACCGTCTGAGATGGAACTGGGCAGCGGTGGCCAGAGCAAATCGGCCTTCGACAACGCCGAGGGCACCAATACCCCGGGTGGCGTCACGGTCCGCTACGTGATCGCCGACAGCATCGGCAAGACCGACACGGTGCGCATGGTGTTTCAGACGGCCGCGGGGGACACCTTGCGGGTGTACTCGAGTTTTCCCGACAAGGAGAAAAAGGAGATGGAGCTTTCGCCAAAACAAGGCGGCAACGCCCTAACGTGGAACGCGCGAGGCGCGGACGCGGAGAAGTTTGACGGGATGATCCTGTGGTGGGCAGACATGCGCGGGCCGCGGGTGCCGCCGGGGGAGTATCTGGTTTCACTCGAGGCGCACGGCACCACCGAGAAGGCCCGCTTCCGGCTCGTACCCGACGCCCGCCTCCCCGCCAGCGACAGCGCGGCCCTCGTGGAGCGCTACGCCTTCCACGCTGCTGTGATCGACAAGGTTTCCGAGGCGCACACCGCCATCAAGCAAATGCGTACCCTCCGCGACGGCGTCAAGGCTTACACCGCCAGGGTCGACACGGCAGACGCTAAGATGAAGCCCCTGCTCACCCTCGGTAAGGACATGGACTCGACCATCACCGCGGTGGAGGAGGCCCTCTACCAAACCAAGAACCGCAGCGGCCAAGACCCCCTCAACTACCCTATTCGCCTCACCAACAAGCTCGCGAGCCTCAACTCGATGACGCAGGGCGAGTACCGCCCGACGGACGCGAGCTACAAAGTACAGGCGGCTATCGGCACGGAGATCGACGCCGAGCTGGCGAAGTGGGAGGCGCTGAAGGGCGTGAGGGTGGCGGAGTTTAATGCGATGGTCTTAAAGCTTGGGGTGCCGGCAGTGGTGGTGGAGTGAGTCGTCATGAACGCGGCGCTTGCCTGGTGGATAGCTTGTCCTGTCCGCGTTCCCTCTACTACCTTTCCGCCATGCAAGTACGCCCCTCCCTCGTTTTGGCGACAGCCGCCTACCTCCTGCTCAGCGCCTGCGGCGACGGCACCTCCGCAACCAGCGGCACCACGATGGCCCCTCCGCCCGACCCGGAAATCAACGGCATC
Organism: Lewinellaceae bacterium; assembly: GCA_963837005.1. Lineage (GTDB taxonomy): Bacteria > Bacteroidota > Bacteroidia > Chitinophagales > Saprospiraceae > CALDTK01. The sequence goes on along the minus strand of CAWIMC010000001.1, from coordinate 1,998,389 downwards.
GAGATCGTCGGGGACGCCGCCCAGCAGATCGATGCCTTCGTGGCCCACAACGCCCTTGCGCAGGAGCGCGTCAAGACCGCCTCCGGACTGGAGTACGTCATCGAGGTACCCGGCGGCGAGGAGAAGCCGAGCCTCTCGAGCGACATCACGATTTACTACCACGGCTACCTCGTCGACGGCAAGACCTTCGACCGCACCAAAGGCGAGCCACGCACCTTTCCGCTATCGGGCCTGATCCCCGCCTGGCAAGAGGCCATCCCACTGATCGGTAAGGGCGGTACGATCAAGATTTTCGCCCCCCCGAGCACGGCCTACGGCAGTCGCCCGCCCGCCGGGACCGGTATCACGGAAAACACCGTACTCGTGTTTGACATCACGCTGGTTGACTTCGAGGGATAGCCGACACTTACTTGACGCCGGGTGTTGTTGCTTTGCGGCATGCAAATGACGATACGTGCCTTAACGCTCTTGCTGATGGTAGCCGTGAGCTTCGCGGCCTGCGACAAGGACGATGGCCCCGCGGTCGTAACGCCCGACTATCCCCCCCCGGTTTTCCGCGATGATGTCAACTTCGTGAACGCCACCAATTTGCCAGCTGTGCAGATCGACCGCTTCGTGGAGGCGAACGGGATGGACACTGTGCAGACGGCCAGCGGGCTGGTCTACCAGATCGACGAGCCGGGCGGTTCCGACAAGCCAACCGTTAACAGCGAAGTTGTCGTCTACTACCGGGGGTACCTAGTGAACGGGAGCGTGTTTGACCAGAGCCCTAGTGGCTTTCCACTAGGAACTCAGCGCGTAATCACGCCCAACGGACTGATCCAAGCTTGGAAGGAAGGCATCCCTAAACTCGGACGCGGCGGCAAGATGTGGATGCTCGCGCGGCCGAGCCTCGCCTATGGCAGCAACCCTCCGAGGGGGATTATAACCGCGGAAACAGTACTCGTCTTCGAGATCGAACTCATTGATTTTAAATAGGATTGCTTCGGAGGCCGTACGTCAACCGCTCATCTGAGCGAGCGTTTACTCCGCATGTCTACCACCGCAGTACAGCACCCGATCACTACCTATCACCCCGCCGCCTCCCGTGGGCACGCCAACCACGGGTGGCTCGACTCGCACCACTCCTTCTCCTTCGCCAACTACCGCAATGCGGAGCGGATGAATTTCGGCGTCTTGCGCGTCCTCAACGACGATGTCGTGGCCGGCGGCAAGGGCTTCGGGACGCACGCGCACGACAACATGGAGATCGTCTCGATCCCCTTGGAGGGCGACCTCACGCACCAGGATTCGATGGGCAACGAGACCGTCATCAAAGCCGGCGACGTACAAATCATGAGCGCCGGGACGGGCGTGCGCCACTCGGAGATGAACGCGAGCGCCACCGAGCAGGTCAAGTTTCTGCAGATCTGGATGTTCCCGGACAAGCGGGGCGTAAAGCCGCGCTACGATCAGGTGACGCTTTCGCCAAAACCGAACGCTTGGCAGCAGATCCTTTCGCCAAACGAAGAGGACGCGGGCGTCTGGGCGCACCAAAATGCCTGGTGGAGCATCGGCGAGTTCGAGGCCGGGCAGGCGGTGGACTACGTACTCCACGCGCCCGACAGCAATGGCGTGTACCTCTTCGTGCTGGAGGGCGAGGCGCAGGTCGGTGAGCAAGCGCTAGGTTTGCGCGACGGCTACGGGCTGGAGGGCGTCGAGGCTTTTAGTTTGACGGCTGTCGCCAAAACGCGCGTGTTGCTGATGGAGGTGCCGATGGCGGTGGGGTGATGCGGATGCTGGACGCTGCCTGGCTACGTTACCAAGGGGAGCAGCCCGACGATTAACTGAAGGCTACATGTTTTATCTTGGGACCTTTATGTCGATACGCGCTACTTCCTACTCTTCTGTCGCTGCGGCGCTCTTCGCGCTAGGTTTTCTAGCCGGGATGAGCGTCTCTCCCGCCAATGCCCAGCCCCGCAGCCTCGTTCAGGCATCTGCCCCCGTCATTGGGGTGCAGTCTAGCCCGGGCGAGATCGCCCAGGCCCTGCGCCAGCGCCGGGGGGCGGGCGGCATCGACTACGCCGCACAGTTGCGCTCGGCCCAGCTCGCCTTCGAGGCCGGCGACTTCGAGCAGGCGGATGCGCGGCTGATGAAGCTGAGCGAGCGGGCCTTCCTCAATAGCCAGGCGATCGAGTTGCTGTATCGCTCCCGCAAGGCGATCGGGCAAGATTCAGCCGCCGAGCAAACCCTCGTAGAGGGCATCGCCACCTACCCGCACGCGGTGCGCCTGATGCGTTTGCGCGGCGAAGAGGCACTGGCCAGCGGGCAGTCTTACAAAGCCATCGCGGCGTCGAGTACCCGCTATCCGGAGAGTTTGTTGGCCGAACTCTCGGCGCTGTCGGCTTTCCGCGACGGGGACAACGTACTCGGGCTACTCGAGGCCGAGCGCGCCGCCTACCTCCACCCGGAGGGCGACGAACTCGGGCAGCTGACCAAGCGGGCTATCGTAGACGTTTACACCGACTGGCTCGTGGGCGGTGAGGCCTTTGGTACCATCGCCACCGTGCCCGATAGCTCGACGATCCACCAAACGAGCCCCGAACCCTCCCTGCCGACGCTCACGAAGGCCTATGCCCGCGCCATGACGGAGGCCGCCGAAATGCTGCGGACCTCGACCCCGGACACCATCGGCCAACTCGCCTACCTCGGGAAGTTGCGCGCGGTGACTTTGCGCCTGTTCGCTCAGCGTGGCGGGCTGGCCAAGTTCCCCGACCCGACGCTGATCGATCTGTACGTTCTCGACCGCGCCGGTCACCTCGAGACGGCAACGGCGCTCCAGCTCGGGTGGATGGCTCCGGCGGAACTCCTACAGCTCGAGCAGACGCAACCGGGGCGGGTTTTGCGGACACGCACCTACATGGCGGATGACTGGCGGGCAGCGGCAGACGCGTACGTGCGGTGATTTGATGGGGGAATGGTTTGATTGGAGGATTGGAGGATTGGAGGATGGTGATAGGAGGATGGGAGGATGGGCCGTTCGTGGGTGTTGTGCGAGGGCGGTGTGGGCAAGCGTCTCAGCCGAGCCCATCTTCCCATCAAACCATCATCCAATCCTCCCATCGTTTATTTGCCCTTCTATGCCTAGCCAAAAACTCAGCGACTTTACCCTCGGCACATGGACGGCCCATACCGGCCAAGGCCGCCCGCAGTACGACGCCGTCGACGGGACCATCATCGCCACGGCCGGTACCGAGGGGCTCGAATACGGCCGCATCCTGCAGTTTGCACGCGACACGGGCGGGCCCGCCCTGCGGAAATTGACGATCCCTGCGCGCGGTCGCATGCTGAAGGCGCTGGCCTTTTACCTCGACGAGCGCAAGGCCCGCTACTATGAGCTTTCGACGCGCACCGGGGCCACGCGGGCCGATTCCTGGATCGACATCGACGGCGGCATCGGGACCTTGTTCGCGTACGCTTCGACGCGGCGGCAATTTGCGGACCAGCCGTTTCACGTCGAAGGAGACCCAGTGCGGCTCTCGAAGGAGGGGACGTTTTCAGGGCATCATTTATTGGTACCTAAGTTGGGTGTCGCCGTCCACATCAATGCCTTCAACTTCCCGGTTTGGGGGATGCTCGAGAAGATCGGGGCCAACCTGATGGGCGGGATGCCAGCCGTCGTGAAGGCCTCGGAGATGACCAGTTTCTTGACGGCCGCGGTGGTGGAGGATATCGAGGCATCGGGGGTTTTGCCGAAAGGCGCCCTACAACTCGTCACGGGCACGGGCCACGGCATCCTCGACCACGTCATGCACCAAGACGTGGTCACCTTCACGGGCTCTGCACACACGGGCCGCCAGCTGCGCGCCCACCCGCGGATCATTGCCGAGAGCGTCCCCTTCAATATGGAGGCCGACTCGCTCAATGCCATCGTGCTCGGACCAGACGCGACGCCGGACACGCCGGAGTTCGAGCTTTTCGTCAAGGAAGTGAGGCGTGAGGTGACGGCCAAGACCGGTCAGAAATGTACCGCTATCCGCCGCGTGATGGTGCCCGAGGCGATGGTCGAGGACGTGCAGATTGCGCTGGGGCAGGCTTTCGCCAAAACGACCATCGGAGACCCTCGCGACAAGGCTGTGCGGATGGGAGCGCTCGTGAATCGAGCGCAGCTAAGCAAGTTCGAGGAGCAGATCGGGGTGCTTTCGCAAACCGCGCAGATCGTGGTCGGCGGGCCGGATCGCCTCCAGCTCATCGGTGCGGACGCCGAGCGCGGGGCCTTCTACGCGCCGACGCTGCTACTGGACGCCGACCCCTGTCGCCACGACACTACGCACGAGGTGGAGGCCTTTGGACCGGCGGCGATACTGATGCCGTACCGCGACATCGAGGAGGCGATCGAGCTGGTGGCCAAGGGCAAAGGATCGCTCGTGACGACGATCGTGACGCACGACGCGGCTGTCGCCAAAACTTTCGTCTACGGAGCCGCGCCCTACAATGGGCGTCTACAGATCTTGGACCGGGATGCGCGGGAGTCGACCGGCCACGGCTCGCCGATGCCGGGGCTCAAACACGGTGGCCCCGGACGTGCCGGCGGCGGCGAAGAACTCGGCGGCGCACGTTCGGTGACGCACTATATGAACCGTTGCGCCATCCAGGGACACCCGACGATGATCACCGCCGTGACCGAGCAGTACCAGCCGGGAGCCGCGCAGGTGGAAGACCGTGTGCACCCCTTCGCGAAGTACTGGGACGAGTTGCGCGTCGGCGAAACGTACACCACCGCAAACCACACGGTTACCGTCGGGGACATCGTGAATTTCGCGAACGTGAGCGGAGATCACTTCTACGCGCACGTCGACGAGACGAGTCTCGGGGACACGCTCTTCGAGGGCAGGGTAGCACACGGCTACTACCTGTTGAGCAAGGCGGCAGGGTTGTTTGTGTGGGCCAAGAAAGGCCCTGTGCTGCTCAATTACGGCATCGACCACTGCCGGTTTACGAAGCCCGTGTACCCAGGCACGACGATCGGCGTACGCCTCACGGTACTGGACAAGACCTGGCAGGAGTTGCGCGAGGGCGAGACGATCCCCCGCGGCATCGTGCGGTGGCGCGTAGAGCTGCGCGACGTCGAGATGGCTGCGCTAGACCAGAGCGCCGTGCCCCCCGACGAGCGGGAAAGCGAGGTGATCGGGGTGGCGGTAATCCTGACGATGGTTCGGCGGCTGGGGACAGGTCAATTGGTAGGGAGCTAGACTAGTCGTTGGCGCTACGACCGACTTCCTATTCTCTCAGTCGAGACCTCGGCTTCACCATTAGCTGCGTTATCGAGCCAGTGCGAGTCGGACTAAGGGCTTTGTACCCTGAGGGTCTCTCGTTCAAACCTAGCATCCAGAACAAACCAAAAGACAGCCCCTTCGTTTTCCACACCGTGTCCACTTCCACCTTTGCCCAGACCACCTGCAACACCCTCCTCGCTGGTGAGCGCGTTTGCCTCCACCCCCACGCCGCCCTCTACTGGGAGGCCGAGCAGACCGTTATCGTCGCCGATCTCCACCTCGGCAAGGCGACCCACTTCCGCCGCCACGGGATGCCCGTGCCACAGTACGTCCAGGACGAGACCCTCGACAAGCTCACCGGTCTTTTGCTCGACTACCGCCCCCGGCGACTGCTCATCCTCGGGGACCTGTTCCACTCAGATTACAACGAGGAGTGGGAGGACTTTGCCGACATCATCCTCGGCTTCCCCAGCGTCACGTTCGAACTCGTCCTCGGCAACCATGATCGGCTCACGCGCCACCAGTACGAAAAGTACGGCATCGTCGTCCGCGAGGAGCCCCACGTCGAAGGACCGTTCGCCTTCTCGCACCACCCCCTATCGAGGGAGGAGCTGGCCACAGCCTTACCGGAAATAGACAGCTCGCAACTCTACAACCTCGGTGGGCACGTCCACCCTTCTGCGCGACTCTACGGCCGGGGGGAAAGCCTGCGCCTGCCCTGTTTCTTTTTTCAGGAGAAAGAGGGCTTGCTGCCAGCGTTTGGGGCCTTTACGGGGACGTACTGTGTGCGTCCGCGGCGGGGGGACAGGGTGTTTATGCTGGCCGGGGAGAGCGTAGTCGAGGCGGGATAGGGCCGCCGCTTCCGCCCCCTTTTCAATCCGGCACCCCAAAGTCCAAATACTCCTCTTTGTCCACTTCGACTGCCGGCCGCGGCATGACCTGCTTTTTCGCTGCTCCACTCAAGACCGGTCGTCGCTGATCTACACCCGTGGGGGTTTGCCCTCTTAGCCGCCGTTGCTCGCCCACCGGCTCCACGTCATCAAAATCGAGGTACGTCTCCGTATCGATTGTGAGCGTCGGTGCAGGTTTTGCGGGCACGCCAACCTTCCCGAACAAAGGCCGCTCGGGGCTGTAGATCCGCGGGGAGGCAATCGTCGGGCGCTCGGGCTCCGCTTCAGTCGTACGGCTGGCCACCGCCGGCTCAGCTTCTACTACCGGCTGATCGCGGAGGTCACGTTTGTCGCGACGCTCTCCGTCATCGTCATAGTCGTCGATGAGGCTCTCCGGTCCAAACAAACCTATGAGCTTCGTCCGGATGGCGGCCTTGCGCATTTGCGAATGCCTAAAGTGACGCCGCACCTGGTCACCCGCCAACTTTACGCGGTAGTCCTCACCCATGAGCGATCCCTCGATCGACACCCCGGTCCTCACCCAGCCCCGCCGCCGATCAGGGACGAAGTCCGTCTTCCGATTATTGCCAAACAGCTTATTAAACAGCAGTTGCGCTCCGTTCAAACGCACCGAGTAGTTGATGTCCTGCGCGAAACTGTGCTCGCCGGCAATCGTGAAGTTGGTGGCCGTGCTCTGGATGAACATCGCCGGTAGGTACACCTGCTCCCCGACCACCTCGATCCAATTCTCCGTATCCGTAAATTTGATGTGCGCCAACTCCTTCGAGCGCACAAATTTGCTCAGCGCCTGGAGCATCTCGAAGTCGCGCAGCTCCCCGTCGCTGAGTCCCACGTTGGCCCAGACGTGCAGCGCATTTGGGTCCCAGTCGCCGTTCGACTTCCAACCGGCCTCCACGTAGGCGCGCGTCGTCATCTGGCCCTCGATGTGTTTGGCGTCGACGACCTCCTGGCCGACGTTGTCCGTTTGCTCGAAGAGCTCCGTCACGTTCACCTCCGAACAGGCGAGTTTTGCCGAAAGGCGCATCTGTTGTCGCAAGTCCACCCGCCCATCGACTGACCAGTGTCCCTCCATCGCGTAGGCCTCTCCGCTCAGCGTGAGCTTCGAGTCGTCGAGAGTACAGCTTCCGCTAAAACGCTCCGCGTCTATCTTCCCGTAGCGCAGCATCCCACAATTGAGTCTGAGGTCGGCGAAGAGTCGCGTGGCGAAGGGTTGATTGCTTCCCGCAACCGCTGTGGCACCGTTGGTCCGAGCCGCCGCGCGTCCCTCCGTGAAGGTCGTTACCCAGGCCTTGAGGTCCAGTGTCAAGGCACTCACGCTTCCGCGAAAACCGAGCACGGCTGCGTCGGCACCGAGCACGTAGGGCACGAGGTCCGTAACCTTCAGCTCCACCGCGACCCGGTCGCCGTGTCCCTCTACGGTGGCCCCCTTTACGGCGAGGTCTACGCCGCCGAGCTCGAGCGCCAAAGCGTCCACCTCAAATCGCTCGCCCCGGTAGATCACCGCAGCGCGTTCTAGTTCGAAACCGCCCCGCGTGATGACCTGCCTGGACTCCTTCGGGTCGAGCAAGAATCGCTGCCGCCCGCGGATATTGAGGTTGCGCATGGTCAGGTCACCCTCGAAACTCCCGCTGCCCCACAGTGCATCGAACCAGTCCAGCGGCACCGTCCCGCTCACATCAATATCATAAAATGGATCGGCGAAGTCGGTCCACGCGAAGTTGCCGTTGATCGGCTGTCCGTCGAGCTGCGCGTTCAAGTTCGCGACGACGAGTTGGGAGCCGACCAGCGAGGGGGTGTCGCCGTTGGTAAACGTCAGATTGAAGCCTACATCGGTCGCCTCCCGCCCGAGTGCCGGCACCTGCAGGCGACCATTGCGGAGGCTTCCGCCAAAACGGACGCGTGGGCTGCTTACCGCGTCGTGTCTCCCGACGATGGTCCCCTTCAGGCCGAACTCCCCCTCCGAACGCAAAGAGCGTATCGCGGGCGTGATCCACTGGCGGGGTAGGGCCTTCAACACGGACCCCAGTTGTCCGCGCTCGGTGTGGAGCTGGAGGTCGTAAACGGTAGCCGTTTGCTCGAACTGAAAGCTGCCCGCCAGCGTCACCGGCATCCCGTCGAGGGTGAGCGTGCTCGGCCCGAACCGGTAGCGGTTCGTCGCTAGGTCAATCGCGAGTTCGAAGTCGGCCACGAGGTCGAAGTCCTCGATGTAGCGCATTCCGTCGAGGTCGAGGAAGGCGCTGTGTCCCGCGAGGTCGCCCGTCAGCGTGTACTGCGTACTGCCGAAAAGACCCGCCAGTTCGCCCTCGTCCACCTGAAAGCGACCCTTTGTGGCGGTAGCGTCGTCGAGGTAGACGACCTCCACGTCGTCCAGCAGGATTTTCGAAAGTTGGAAGCTGATGTCACTGGGCGCGGCGTCGGGTAGGCGTTCCCGCAAAACGAGCCAGTTGCCCTTGCGCTCTTTGTCGCGGTAGATGCTCACCCGGGCACCTTCAACGCGAATCGTATTAAAGGTCCACGCGTCTTCAAAGAGCAGGTCCATCCAGCTGATACGGCTCGTGATGGCTTTGGCCTCCAGAAAAGGGCCCTGTGGGTAGCCGCCGAGCTCGACCGTCTCGAGGCCGATGCGTACGTAGGGGAAGTCCCGCCACAGCGAGATGCTCGCCCCACCGACGCTGAGGTCGGTGCGCAGTTGCCCACGCACCGCGGAGACGGCCTCTTCGCCGAGGGTCTCCTCCATTAGCGCTGTAACGCCGATCACCGCGAGCGCTAGAGTGCACGAGACAAGCAGGAAGCGTTTGAAAATACGTTGCATAGCGGATGCGGGGGGCGGGCGCGACACGGCCCGAGGGCAGGGCGGTCGGCAAGGTAACGCCCGGTCGAGGGTCATCCTGTATTTGCTCGGCGCTAGATGTTTAAAAACTCCGCGGGAGCTTGCGGGCAAAGCGGCGCGGCGTACATTTGCCACCCGATTGGTCGATTAGCTCAGTTGGTTCAGAGCATCTCGTTTACACCGAGAGGGTCGGCGGTTCGAGCCCGTCATCGACCACTTTTCAATTAGCCCCACGCAGCTACTTGCGAGCCGTGGGGCTTTTTATTTCAGAGCGCTCATCGCACTTATTCGCGTACCGTGGCGTAGCCTTGAGGTATGATGCAGGCTAGTCCCTCAATACCCTCCGGCCGTAGGCTCGTGCGCAAATCGGTATTTCTCCTCTTGGCTGCCGGTGTCACGCTGTGGTTTTTCGACCTCATCCAGCCTTTTCTGATGACTATCTTCTGGGCAGTGGTCCTGGCGATCGTCTTCAACCCGGTACACTCGTGGCTCGACCGTAAGCTACCGGGGCGCGAAGCCGTGGTCGCGACGCTCACGACGCTCATCATCACGCTCTCCGTAGTGGTGCCCCTCGTTCTGATTACCCTCGCGGTAGTCGATCAGGCCGTCCAATTGGTGGCGCGCGTCAACAACGGCGATCTCGATCCCAATATCGTCGTCAACTACGTAGAGCGCCAGTTGCCGGTGGTTCGCGAACTCGCCGCCGACTATGGCGTCAACTTCGACCAGGTCCGCAGCAACGTCACCAGTGGGATCGCCACCGCTGGTCAGCGCATCATCAACTGGAGTCTTACGGCCGGGCAAAACTTCCTGGGCATCGCCGTGCAGTTTTTCCTGATGCTGTACCTGTTGTGGTTCTTCCTCAAGGATGGGCACACGATCGTAGAGGCCATTGTAGACTCGGTTCCGCTCGGCGATCGTGACGAGCGGACGCTCATCGACCGCTTCGCGATCGTCAGCCGGGCGACCCTCAAGGGAACTCTCATTGTAGCGCTCGTGCAAGGCACGCTCGGCGGCTTGCTGTTCTGGGCGATGGGCATCGACGGTGCCCTGTTCTGGGGGGTGCTCATGACGCTGCTGAGTTTATTGCCCGTCGGCGGCTCTGCACTTATCTGGGCACCGGCCGCCATAATTCTAGCGGTGCAGGGCGATTGGACGAAAGCCCTCATCATCGTCGCTTTCGGAGGCCTGGCCATTGGCCTCGTAGACAACCTCCTCCGCCCCCTGCTCGTCGGCCGCGATACGCAGATGCCCGACTACTTGGTGCTCATCACCACCCTCGGCGGTATTTCTTCTTTCGGACTCGCGGGTTTTGTCGTCGGTCCGGTCATCGCGGCTCTCTTCCTGTCGGTCTGGGAGATGATGCGCCGACGGTATGGTCATACTCAACAGAACTCGATAGTGGTATCGAGCACAAGCGCCAAGGAAGAGCAGGCATAGGCTACTCCATAGTCGAGGCTCCTGCACCGGTCGTCATCCTTAGCCGGCGCGAAGCTGCCTGGTCTGGGATTCGTCATTCGACCTACCGAGGCTTCGGTGCAGAGTGCGATGGGCCGCATAGCTTTTTGCGCCGTTTTGCAATGACGTAGTGTTCGCGGTATCGTGAGACCTGGCGTAGGCCTCAATGGTCCGCCATGCGAAGATTAGTCCAACAACGGCCGGACCTGACCTCTCACTACTTCTGTAGCAAATCCATAGATTAGGTGAGTCACGAGTTCGTGGCCTTCCTCTTCGCGGTCCTTCTCAGCGTGGGCGGGTTCGACGCTCATGGCGGGAAGTAAGCCTTCGTGCATAATACCAAAGACAGCCGTCCCGAAAGGGAGCCCGATGCCGTCGCTAAACTGGGGCATCACCTCGACCGCTGCGCCATACGCTCCGCCGATGAGGGTGCCGAAGAGCCAGTGCATCGTATCGCCGGCCATGACTTGTTGTGTGCGGGTAAGGTGGATGTCTGCTACCGCTTCGGCAGTCTCCTCGGCGATGATCTCCGGGGGCGTGTCCGCACTGGCAGGCCTTACTGGGAAGTAGTGCTCGGCGATTGTCTTTACGCCAGTCGCGAGCAAGCCCCCGATTGCTCCGGCGATGAAGCCCCGCAGGATATTGCCCTCGCGGTTGCGATTGCCGGCCATCAAATCGTTGACGATCGATTGGTAGTTGTAATTTGTAGGGACCATGAGTCTTAAGGCTTGCGTGAGTTAGTTGAAGCGTGCGCGGACACTGTCGCGGACGTACTCTACGACGAGACCGTAGACGAGGTCGCTGAGAAGTTCGTGAGCTTCGTTCTCTTCGTGGGGTTTGAGTTCGACCTTGGAATGGTCCATGATTTCGCCAGCGTTATTGATCCCATACACCGCAGATCCGAGACCGAGGCCATTGCCGGCCGTGACTTCTGGGGCGAGTTCGGCGGCGGCCCCGTAGGCACCTCCGATCAAAATGCCGGTTACGATATCGCGAGTGTCGAGGTCTACGGCGAGTTCGGTGTCGCCGAGTTGAAGCGCCCTACGTATACTCGGGTCAGTTGGCTTGATCGGGAAGAAACGCTCGATGATGGTTTTGGCGAAAGCCCCCACTAAACCACCGGCCAGACCTGCTACGACGCCGCGCGCCACGTCCGCTTCGGGGTTGTGCTCTCCCTTGAGTACGGAGTTGATGATCTCTTGTATGCCGTTGTTAGGAGCTTGCTTGACGAGACTGCTGACGAGGGTGGCGAGAAGGGGCTGCGATGTTTCCATGTCCGAGGCAACGGCGGTAGGGCGGCGGTGGTTTGATCGCGATTGAGATTCTGAGAACGACAGGCGGCTCAACTCTTACCGTACACCTTCTTCTCCTCGATCACCTGCATCAGCGTTCGGATGATGATGGTGCTATTGACGTATTTCTCGCGGTGGGCGGACTGCAACGCGGGGGCATACTCTTTGAGAAACCTGTCGAAGTTGGCCGCCGTAGCACAGGTGTACTGCACGGCATACGTAAGGCCGTCGTCGCCCTCCTCCTCGTCGAGAATGCGCAGCAACCGGTAGCCATCAAACATGCCCGTAGCCATGACGGCCGGGATGTGGCTCTCGCGCATCCATGTGCCCCACTCTGGAGCAACGCGGCGCTCGATCTTGGTCGTGACGTTGTACACAATCAAACCCGCTCCATTTGTACGCCGATCTTGCGAAGGCGCTCTTCGATGAATTGGTAGCCGCGGTCTATCTGGTTGACGTTGTCGATCACGCTGACCCCCTGTGCTGAGCAGGCCGCAATGAGCAGCGCGACCCCCGCGCGGATGTCCGGACTCGACATGTTGGTAGCCCGTAGTGGGTACTGCCGATCGATCCCGATGACGGTGGCACGGTGCGGATCGCAGAGGATCACCTTTGCCCCCATGTCAATGATCTTGTCGACGAAAAACAACCGACTCTCGAACATCTTCTGGTGGATCAACACTGAACCCCGCGCCTGCGTAGCGACGACGAGTAGGATGCTCATCAGGTCGGGGGTGAATCCCGGCCACGGCGAGTCGTACACCGTCATCACTGAGCCGTCAATGAACGTCGTGATCTCGTAATGGTCCTGCTGCGGGACGTACACATCGTTGCCGCGGGCCTCCACCTCGATGCCCATCTTCCGGAAGGTCGGCAGGATTACACCGAGGTGCTCCGGGGCGGCGTCCTTGATCGTCAACTCGGACTGCGTCATAGCCGCCAGGCCAATCCACGAGCCGATCTCGATCATGTCCGGCAGCAGGCGATGCGTGGTGCCCCCGAGGCGCTCGACGCCGTGCACGATAAGTAGGTTGGAGCCGAGACCTTCGATCTTGGCCCCCATGCTCGTGAGCATGCGGCAGAGCTGTTGTACGTACGGCTCGCAGGCGGCATTGTAAATCTGCGTGGTGCCTTTGGTCATCACGGCCGCCATGAGCATGTTGGCCGTGCCCGTCACCGAGATCTCGTCCATTAGCATGTAAGCTCCCTTGAGGCCCTTCTCCGCCGAGACAAAAAATTCGTCCTTGTCGCCATCGTAGACGAACTCCGCCCCCAGCATCTCGAAGCCGAGGAAGTGCGTATCCAATCGTCGGCGCCCGATCTTATCGCCGCCCGGCTTCGGTAAGTACGCGCGGCCAACGCGGTGAAGCATCGGTCCGATCAGCATCACCGAACCACGAATCTTGGCCGCCTTGGATTGGTACTCCGCGCTCCGGAAATAGTCGAGGTTGACCTCCGGGGTATGAAACCGGAAGGTATGCGTGTCGACCTCCGTAATGTCGCACCCCAGTCCGCGCATCAGGGCCATGAGGTTGTGCACGTCCACGATACGGGGCACGTTCTGGAGCGTGACCACCTCGCTCGTAAGCATCGTAGCGCACAACACCTGCAGCGCCTCGTTTTTGGCACCCTGTGGGATAATCTCCCCGCTGAGCCGGTGCCCCCCCTCTACCCTAAATGCATTGCCTTCCATAGCGGGCCAAGGTAAAGGCTCGGCGGACGCTGGTTTGGTTATTTAGTTATTTGATTGGCTGGTTGTTTGGTGCCCTCCGGGGCGATCGTCGTGCTGTCGTAGCGGTAGCCCATTAAACAACCAAATCACCTTACAACCAAACAACCGCCCTTAGCGCTTCCTAAACCGCCGACGATAGTTGTTGCTGGTTTGGTTATTTGGTTATTTGATTGGCTGGTTGTTTGGTGCCCTCCGGGGCGATCGTCGTGCTGTCGTAGCGGTAAGCCCATCAAACAACCAAATCACCTTACAACCAAACAACTGCCCTTAGCGCTTCCTGAACCGCCGACGATAGTTGTTGCTGGTTTGGTTATTTGGTTATTTGATTGGCTGGTTGTTTGGTGCCCTCCGGGGCGATCGTCGTGCTGTCGTAGCGGTAGCCCATCAAACAACCAAATCACCTTACAACCAAACAACCGCCCTTAGCGCTTCCTGAACCGCCGACGGTTGTTGTTGCTGGTTTGGTTATTTGGTTATTTGATTGGCTGGTTGTTTGGTGCCCTCCGGGGCGATCGTCGTGCTGTCGTAGCGGTAGCCCATCAAACAACCAAATCACCTTACAACCAAACAACCGCCCTTAGCGCTTCCTGAACCGCCGACGGTTGTTGTTGCCGCCGCCTTTGTTCTTGTTGCGCTTGCGCTTGAACTGTGAGACCTCCTGCTTGATGTGCGACTGCGAGCCGCGACCCATGTACGCGTCGATCGACTCGCTGTCTTCCAGCACCAACTCTCCGTCGCTCATTTTCCTGAGGTCCCCGAGGATGGTTTTGTCAGAGATGTTTTGTGCGTCGTTGTAGGTCGAGTAGGCGAGCTTCATGTAGCTCGCGATCGTTTTGGTGATGGCGGTCTTGCGTTGCGGGTCCTCGGCGGCGCGGGCGCGCTCGATCATCTTCGAGACGTACTCCCCGTAGTTGCGGTGCGTCGACACCGACTTCGGATAGGGGACCTCCTCCGGGCGGACGCTGTCTTCAGCCGGTTCGGGCACATTACCGTCGGGTGGGGTAGCGGTAAGGCGGTAGCCCGAGAGGCGGTAGGCATGCTTCCAGAGGCGGCGCTCCTGGTCCTCTTTGGTCATCGACTCGGAGTCGGTACTGAGCTGAGCCATCATTTGCACGATCCGCTCGACGAGCCCCTGCTGGCGCTCGGGCTCGAGTTCGACCGCGCGCTCTAGCATGACCTGCACGTAGCGCCCGTACGCCGGGATCACCATGTCGTCGGCTTCGGAGTTGTAGGCTAGTCCTTCCATGTGGCAGTTTGCAGTGTACAGTTCTCAGTTCTTAGTGTACAGTTCTCAGTCCCGGTGTGACGGGCGTACACGATTCTTTTGCCTTTCGGCAAAACGTGTCTTGGCGTAGCCAGCATCCGAGACAAGTACGTGTCCCTGTTAAAATAGGTTTTGGCGAAAGCTAACCAGCTCGATACAGGAGTGTCGTAACCCGCGCCTTTCGGCAAAACTACGAAACCGCCACCCAGGCAATGGCCAGGCCGACGCTCGCGCGCAAATTTACATCGATACCATCCTCACGAACTGCGGCCTAGCTGGCGAGGTGACGCACCCCAAAGCAAGCTAATCACCTCCCGCGGCAGCAACTGAGAACTGAGAACTGCAAACTGAGAACTGCAAACTCGCTCTCACTCTACCGTCACGCTCTTCGCCAAATTACGGGGCTGGTCTACGTTGCAACCCCGCATCACGGCGATGTGATAGCTGAGCAGCTGGAGCGGGATCACTGAGAGCAGCGGCGAGAAGCTCTCCTCGGTGTGGGGGATCTCGATCACGTAGTCGGCAAGCGCGGAGACAGTGGTGTCGCCTTCGTTGACAATCGCGATCACTTTGCCGTGACGGGCCTTGACCTGCTCGACGTTCGAGATAATTTTCTGGTAGGCGCTAGGGTTGGTGGTGATGACGAAGACCGGCATCTCCTCATCAATCAGGGCGATTGGTCCGTGCTTCATCTCTGCGGCGGGGTATCCCTCTGCGTGAATGTAGCTGATCTCCTTGAGCTTGAGTGCCCCTTCGAGCGCTACCGGGAAATTGACGCCACGGCCTAAGTACAGGGCGTTCGTGCTCTGGTAGAGTTCACCGGCGATGAGGCGCGCCTGTCCACTGCACCGCTCCAGCGTCCGCTTTACGAGTCCTGGGATCGCGTTGAGGGAGTGGAGAAGGGTACGCTTGCGCTCGGGATCGAGCTTGTTGCGGTGTTCGGCGAGGTGGATCGCGAGCAGCGACAAGATCGTTACCTGTCCCGTAAAGGCCTTCGTTGACGCGACCCCGATCTCAGGTCCGGCGTGGATGTAGCTCCCGGCATGTGTCGCGCGCGCGATCGACGATCCGACTACATTGACGATTCCGTAGCAAAACGCCCCACGCTCCCTTGCCAGCTGGATTGCCGCCAGCGTATCGGCCGTCTCACCCGACTGCGAAATTGCGATGACGACATCGCGCTCGGTGATGATCGGGTCGCGGTAGCGAAATTCGCTGGCGTACTCGACCTCGACCGGCATGCGGGCGAGGTCTTCGATGATGTACTCGCCGATCAGACCCGAGTGCCAACTCGTCCCACAGGCGACGATTACGATGCGGTCGGCGGCGGCCACGCGGTCGATGTGGCTGTGGAGGCCCCCGAGCCGTACGAAGCTTTCATCAGGGCTGATGCGCCCGCGCATGGCGTCCGCTATAGTCTGGGGCTGCTCATGGATCTCCTTGAGCATGAAGTAATCGTAACCGCCCTTCTCGATTTGCTCGATGTTGAGGTCGAGGAGGTGGACCAGCGGATTCTGGGTCTCGTTCGCGAGGTTTACCACTGAATAGGAACCGTCGATGCGGGCGACGGCAATTTGGTTTTCCTCGAGGTAAACAACGTTCTTGGTATGCTCTACGATCGGGGTGCCGTCGGAGGCGAAGAAGATTTCGCGCTCGCCGATTCCCATGACGAGGGGCGACGCCTTGCGCGCGGCAACGATCTTGGTCGGATCGTCGCGATCGAGCAGGACGATCGCGTAAGCGCCGACCACCTTGGCGAGCGCTACCCGTACGGCGTCCTCGAGGGCGAGGTTGCCGCGGGTCTGGACCTCGGCGATGAGGTTGACGAGTACTTCGGTGTCGGTCTCACTGTGGAAGGTGACGCCCGTCTTCTCGAGTGCCTTGCGAAGCGTGTCGTAATTTTCAATGATGCCGTTGTGGACAATGGCGAGGCGGCCAGAATTGTCGAGGTGGGGGTGGGCGTTGCGGTCGCTCACCTCCCCGTGGGTCGCCCAACGCGTGTGCCCGATGCCGATGTGACCACTAATGCCTACCTCGATGGCCTCGGCACTCATGTTGTCGACCTTACCCTGTCGCTTCACTACGCGGAGGCTTCCGTTGAGGACGGCTACGCCTGCGGAGTCATACCCGCGGTACTCCAGCCGCCGGAGGCCGTTTTCGAGTATGGGATAGGCATCTTGACGGCCGATGTACGCTACGATTCCACACATAATAGTTGGGCTTCTGGGAGGGCTTAAGGTAAGAGGGTACTCGCGATCCGCAAACGGGCGCGAAGGGGTTCGGACCGCGGACCGAGGAGGATGGCCTCGCCGCCGACCTCCTCAGCACTGCGAGGCACCAGGAAAAGCTTGGCGTCGCGACGTCCGGATACGAACTCCTGAAAGAGACTGGTAATATTGAACCGGTACACCGACACGGAGTCCGTCCCGCCATTCGGATCGATGATCTTCGTGAGGAAGCCCCCCTCTGCGACGTTGAATACTGCGGGCGTCGTCGTCTGGCTCGCGAATACCGAGTAGTCTTCCAGGTCGCCCGAGGCGTTTTCGAGCTGTATGACCAACGACCGCAAGGCTGGTATTCGGTCGTCGCTGCCAGGGACGATGGGGACCTCGAGTTCTGCGAAAGTCACGCCGCGATTGACCCGGAAGGCCGATAGGTTGGGAAAAGTGACCTCGACGTTGCTGCCGCCGAGTGCCTGCACAACGGCAAAGCTGTCCGCTATCGGTCCACCCGCCCGCAGTCGCTCGAGAAGGCTTCCACTAAAATCGCGATCGTACTGCGCACGCAGTCTCGGGTAGCCGACCAGCGTGGGTGCCGCGTTGCCGTTGCCCTGTACCCGGCGGTTGATCAGCCTGTACTGTCGCCTTGCCCCATCCTGCTGATAGTAGATCGTGACGCCGAGTTGCGACTGGGCAGAGGTGAGGAGATTGACGGCGGGAATGGTTTTGGCGCAAGCCGCACCTCCTTCGATCACGAGCCCCGGAAAGGCCTCTACGAAGAGGGTGTCCTGCTTGGTCGTATCGGCTGCCGTGCGACGCGAAAGTGCCTGTCGGGCGTCTGCTAAGAAGGTCCCATTGAGCGGAATGCGGATCTGAGGGCCGACGGAATCTATCCGCACGGTGTCACCGACGAAGGTATTGACGGTGCCGATGCGGCGAGGCACGAGCCCCTCGTACGTGCCGTAGATGGCGGTCCCGGCCTCTAAGGGCGTCTGGTCGGTAGCCTCATCGAAACGGATCGTCCCGGCACTCGCCGGTCGGACCACCAAGGAAGTGCTGGCGGTCGTGTCGCCGACCTGGACGGCAGGCAAGACTGGCAGGATGAGGACAATGCTGTCTATCGTGATAGCATCGAGGGAAAGACGTGGGTTGACCGACTCGACGAGCTCGATCCCGAGGCGTGAGTTGAGCCGTCCGGTAGCGTCGGTCTCGAGGCAGCCAACGGGCACGCTAGCATCATTGAGGAATCGACTGGCCAGGAACTGTTTCGTGGAGACGCTCCGGAACTCGAGGGCCACCGTGTCGGTGATCGTGACGGGCAGCTGCGTGCCGTCGACGAGTTCGCCGCCGATCACGGTGGCG
This sequence comes from Lewinellaceae bacterium, assembly GCA_963837005.1. Taxonomy (GTDB): domain Bacteria; phylum Bacteroidota; class Bacteroidia; order Chitinophagales; family Saprospiraceae; genus CALDTK01. Next base: position 1,980,066 of record CAWIMC010000001.1, on the reverse strand, counting down.
TCGGTACAGCTCACGAGAGCTAGGGCCGCAGTGGCCAGGAAAACGAAGAAAGGCTTGAGCATAAGATAGCCGGGTAGGCGAGGGCCTAACGCCCGAGGACGGGCGAATGTGATCCAGGGCAACCGTTTGGTCGGTGCGCGGGCGGAAAAACGCGAGACGATAAGTCTAGGTGTGCGGTAAGATCGCTACTCCCCGATAGGTTTCTCGACCTCCGAGTCGGCAAGAAGCTCTTGGTACAGTTCGATGTAACCGGGCACGTATCCCTCCTGCTGGAAGGCAATGACGGGTTTGTCGGTCTTGACCAACGCCTCCTCGACGTGTGCGGGCAAGTCGTCCTCGCCACGGATCAGCGCATCGGAGTAGGCCATCGCCCCGAGGTCGAGCGAGATGCCGTCGCCCATCTTGTAGGCTCCGAGGTCATCGGGCTTTAGACTGTTAATAGCGGCCTTCTCGAAGAAGTCCTCCCCAAGGCTCTCGTCATAGTCCTGGTCGTAAACCGAGTAGATGACCTTGGAGAGTTCGAACAGAGGCTCGTTGGCGTAGGCACTCTTGAGGAAGAAAGGAATGAGGGAGGTCATCCAGCCGTGGCAGTGGATGATGTCGGGAGCCCATCCGAACTTCTTGACGATCTCGAGGGCGCCCTTGCAGAAGAACGACATGCGGTCGGCGTTGTCGTCGAACACCTTGCCGGTCTTGTCCTCGAAGATGTACTTGCGCTTGAAGAAATCGTCGTTGTCGAGGAAGTAGACCTGCATCCGCGTACCGGGGAGGCTGGCTACTTTAATGATGAGCGGGTAGTCATCGTCGTCGACGATGATGTTCATGCCGGAGAGGCGCACGACCTCGTGGAGGCGGTGGCGGCGCTCGTTGATGTTGCCAAACCGCGGCATCAAGATCCTGATATCCATGCCGGCCTCGTGGATGCCCTGCGGGAGGGCGCGAGCGATGTCGCTCATGATGCTCTCGGTGGTGTAGGGGCGCAACTCCTGTGTAACGAGCAATACTTTAGTCTTCTCCATGGATAGTTTCGGGGTGGGGCACCATACGTTGGGCCGAGGCGAATAAGCGGCCGCAAAATTAACGAAACATCACCATATGCAGCGGGAGGCGATTCGGCGGCTTTCGGCGCCCCGTCTATATTCGCCGCCGTGACCCCCGCCTGACCGTGCCAATGACCATCGCCGAGACCCGTACCGACCTAGATTCTGCCCTCGCGGAGTGGCGTGGCGCGGGGCTCGCGTATGCCTTCGTACCGACGATGGGCGCACTTCACCTAGGGCACATCCACCTCGTGCTCGAAGCCCGGAAGGCCTACGATAAGGTGGTGGTGAGCATCTTCGTCAACCCGACGCAGTTCGACCGTGCCGAAGACCTAGAGCGCTACCCTCGGCAGGTGGCCACCGATGCGAAGAAGCTCCTAGACGCAGGCGCTGATGTGCTTTTCGTGCCGACCGTCGCGGAGGTATATCCTCCCGATGCGAAGACGCCTCCCTTGCCCGATCTGGGTGGACTCGACACTCGCTACGAGGGCGAGATGCGACCTGGACACTTCGCGGGCGTGGTGCAGGTCGTGCGTCGCCTCGTCGAACTGGTGCAGCCCGCAGCCATGTACATGGGACAGAAGGATGCGCAGCAGGTAGCGGTGCTGCGGCGGGCGGCCAGCGTCGAGGCGTGGCCAGTCGAGATCGTCGCCGTGCCCACCATCCGGGAGGACTCTGGTCTAGCCATGAGTTCGCGCAACGCGCAGCTAAGTACGGATGGTTTTGCGGAAGCGTCACAGCTCTACGCTGCCTTAGTACAGGCGGCCCAGCAGTGGTCGGACGGTGGCGACGCTTCGAGCATCGGCCTTTCGGCAAAACATCGACTCTCGGCAGCGGGCTTCACCCCCGAGTACTTCGACCTCGTCAACGCCGCCGACTTCAGTGCCCTCGATGAGGGGGCGACCGTCGATGACGCGAATCGCCCACTCCTGTGGGTCGTGGTAGCCTGGTACGAAGGCGTCCGCCTGATCGATAATCTGCCGGTAACGTAGCACCGGCAATCGCTCTACCTTTGCAGCCCCGCCAGCCCAACACAGCCGAATGCTGCTCAGTATTTTTAAGTCAAAAATTCACCGCGTCCGCATCACGGAGGCCAACCTGAACTACGTCGGTTCGATTACGATCGACCAGGACCTCATGGACGCCGCCGGCCTCATCGCCGGGGAGCGCGTTCAGATCGTCAACAACAACAACGGCGAGCGCATCGAGACCTACGTGATCAAGGGGGCTCGCGGCTCAGGGGTGATCTGCCTCAACGGTGCAGCCGCCCGCCGCGCCGCCGTCGGAGACCTCGTGATCATCATCGGATATGGCCTCATGACCCCCGACGAGGCCGCTACTTTCGAGCCGAAGGTGGTTTTCCCCGACGACGACAACCGCATCCGCGCTTGAATACCCGTCTCCGCAAAATCCTGCAGTTCCTCGGGTTCCTCTCCATCGGAGTGGTGATCCTGGGCCTCGTATACCGTAGCCAAAACGCGAGCTACCAAGCGCAGTGCGCCCTCGATGGGACTCCCGCCGACGAGTGTAGCCTGCTCGGCAAACTCGCCAGCGACCTCAGCGAGGTCCGCTACGAGTACCTCCTGCTGCTCCTGGTCATCTTCATGATCTCCAACCTCTTCCGCGCGTGGCGTTGGCAACAGCTCGTCGAGCCGCTCGGCAAGAAGGTCCGCTTCGGCAATACCCTCTGGACCTTAATGATCGGCTACCTCGCCAACCTCGGCTTTCCGCGGATGGGGGAGGTCGTGCGCGCGGGCCTGCTCGGGCGCTACGAGGGCATCGCCGTGGAGAAGGTGATGGGGACGGTGGTCATCGACCGCCTGCTCGACGTGCTGTGCCTGTTCGTCGTGGTCGGGGCGGCGGTGGCGACCCAGTGGGACACGCTCGGAGAGGCCATCCTCAACCTCCGCGGAGACGCCTCCGACAATGGCCGTGGCCCCTGGCGCCCGATTTTGCTCGTCGCGGGCGGGGCTCTCCTCGTCGGCGGGGCGATTTACCTCATCTACACCCGCCTCGGGCACACGCCCCTCGTTAGGCGCGTCGTCCGCATGGCGAGTGGATTTAGCGACGGGTTACGTTCACTGGGCAAAGTCCGCAACCAGCCGCTGCTCTGGGCCAATACCGTCGGTATTTGGGGCTGCTACTTCGCGATGGCGTACGTCCCCTTCTTGAGCTTCCCGGCCACACAGGGGCTCGGCGTAGACGCTGCGCTCACGGTTTTCGTCTTCAGCGCTCTCGGCATTATTGTGCCGGCCCCCGGCGGAATGGGCAGCTACCACTTCATGGTCATTCAAGCGCTCGCGCTCTATGGCATCGCTGGTGATGATGCACTGAGCTTCGCCAACATCCTCTTCTTTACGGTCAACCTCGGGTGCAACCTCATCTTCGGGACGATTGGCTTGGTGTTACTCCCCATCCTCAACGGTGGCCAGGCCGTCAACCTCTCCGCAGCCGCGGATGCCCCATCGGGCGCTAAGCCAACGCCGCTTTGAGTGGCCCGACAGCTGATATGTTTTCGCGAAAGCTCGTCCTTTCAGATTGGGCTTCCGCCAAAACCCGAGTCACGGAATGGCAAGGCGCAGGCCTTCGGGTAGTTTTTACCAACGGCGTCTTCGATCTACTGCACCCCGGACACGTCACCTACCTCGAGGAGGCGCGGTCGCTCGGCGACAGGCTCATCGTCGGACTAAATGCCGATGACAGCGTGCAGCGCCTCAAAGGGCCGACGCGCCCCCTCCAAACCGAAGCCGACCGCGCCGTTGTGCTGGCCGGACTCAAGGCCGTGGATGGGGTCGTCTTATTCGCAGAGGACACGCCTTTAAACCTCATTACGGCGCTTCGCCCGAACGTGCTGGTGAAAGGCGGCGACTACACCATCGCCACCATCGTCGGTGCGGAAGAAGTGCTCGCCTGGGGCGGGGAGGTCCGTGTATTAGGCTTCGTGCCGGGCAAGAGCACGACGCGACTCGTGGAGCGGCTGGGCTGACGAACTCTATCGTACCGGTGCCTCCGCGCGCTCATCCGCCGACAGCGCCTACACGACCCTGCGCCCCCTACTCTCGTTCGTCAATCTCCCCTCCGCATCAACCTTGTCAATCAGCGCCAGGCCCGGCACCTTGCCTGGCGTAAGGCTTCCGAGCCGAGCGTCAAACCCCAGTGCCTCCGCGCCGTTGAGTGTGGCCCACTGCACCAGCGTCCGCGTGTCGACGTAGCTCTGGTAGCGCTGGATGGCCTTCATCTCCTCGACGATGTCCAATTGCCAGTTGCTCGTGAGGCTGTCGGTTCCGAGGGTCGCCGTGACGCCGGCCTCGATCCAGTCGGCGTAGTTAGGTAGTCGATTCTCGATGTAGAGATTGGCGTTCGGGCAGGTGCACCAATAGGTTTTGTCGCTCCACGCCTGAGCGGTCTCCAAGTCGGCGGGTCGCGTCTGCGTGTTGTGCACGAACAGCGTCCGCCGGTCGGCTTCTAGGTGGGGGAGGGTAGCGGCGAGGGAAGTTGTGGCGGAAGCTGAGAAGCCCTCGATCGAAAAGCCAAAGCCCTTATAAAAATCCACGAAGCCGCCGGTTTTCGTCTCGAAAAGCTCATCCTCGGCTACGGTCTCTTGGTTGTGGATGCTGGTCGTCCCGCCACGAATGTTGTTTTGCCGCAAGGCCGCAAACAGGTCCGCGCTCACGGTATACGGCGCGTGCGGCACCAGGCGTCGCGGCTCCGGTTGCTGTTCGAGTACAGCTAGAGCTTTCGCCAAAACCTCCTTCGCCATCGGCCCGCCCTGCAAAAAGTCGAAGGCCTCGACGAAGGTGTAGTACTCGATCGGGCTGCGCGACTTGACCCTTGCGGTATCGGCCGTGTTCGAGATGTCGCCGACGGCCTGGATACCGCTCGCCCACATCGCTGCGTCGGCATGCTCGATGGCCGCCTGGATGTCCGCCGGGTCGACATCGCGCAGGGTGACGACCGCTTTGAGGAAGGGCAACAGCCCCGTACCCGTGTCCACGCGCCCACGCATGTGCGACAGTTCCAGGTGGCAGTGCGTGTTGATGAGCCCCGGCACGAGCGCCCCCATCAGCACCGTTACCTCTCCATCGCCCGGTGATTGCTCCGAAACGCTGAGCACGCGCCCCTCGCCATCGAGAGACACGTAGCCGTTGCGAATGGGCGCCCGGTCGGCGGGGAAGACAAAGTCGGCTTGGAAAATCGGCACAGGAAGGATTTTACGCGAACGTACGATTCCTCACTCCAACACACTACGGCACCCCGGCTCTGCGGTCCTCTCCGGCCTCGGTGCCGCTTTGCAAAAGCCCACTGGCCGCGAAGTGGCGCTCCTTCAAAATTCCAACACCACCAACCCATTGCGCATCCGCGGCTCAAACCACGTACTCTTCGGTGGCAGGATTCCCCCGCCGTCTACGACCTCGAAGAGCTGCGCCGGGGCCAAACCGTGCAGCATAAAGCCTACGCGGTCTGGTCGGTGCTGCACCAGGTCGATCATGCCACGCGTCCCGAGCGTGCCCGGTACATACGTGATGCGCTGATCGGTGCGGATGTCGGTGACCCCGAAGATGTCGCGTGCGATGACTTCATTGAAGCAGCCGGCGTCGAGTGGGGAGGTCCCGGCGTTCAGGCAATCCTGTCGCCAGTGCAACACGAAGCTCTCGTCGCGCAGCAGCATCGTGAGTTCGCCCGCAGCCAGAGGCGCCCGCGGGGCCGACAGGCGCTCGATGGTGCAGACCTGCGAAAGACGCGCCATGAGGGCCAGTGGGCTGAGGTCTACGGGCAGTTGCGCGACGCGGTGGTAGGGACTGATGTCTACCTGGCTGCTCGAGAAAAGCGCGGCCAGCAGCGGAATGGTCGGCTTGCCGTGTGCGCGTTGCTCGCGGTTGTAAAGCGCCACCGTCGAACAGCGATGGTGGCCGTCGGCGATGTAGACGCGGTCGACGGTTTTGGCGAAAGCCGCCTGTACCTCCTTGTAAATCGCCGTGTCGGGTAGCACTTCGTACACCTCGTGCCTAATCTGCGGATCGTCGTCCACGGCGATGAGCAGGGGACAGTCGGCTACGGCTTTCGCCAAAACCTGCTCTACGTCCGCCGCGACGGGGTAGGTAAGCAAGACCGGCTTGACCTGCGCCTCGCGGAGCAGGAGAAGTTGAAGTTGCTGCTGTTCGCTGGCGGCCAGCGTGCCTTCGTGGTGCCGAACCACGCCGGTGTCATACGCCTCCGACGCGACGGCACAGATGAGCCCCGTAAAGGTCCGCCCGTTTTCGCGCAGGCGGTACACGAGCAGGGCCTCGCGCCCGTGCTCGACGAACATGCCCCGCGCGCGGTACTCTCGGTAGTCTTGTTTGACGACCTCGAAGAAGGCATCCGGCGAGGAGAGCAGGGCCGTCTTCGGCAAAACGGGGGCGAGGGGCAGTACGATCACCCTGCGAACTTAGCACAGCGCCCACCGGCGAGGGAGAGGCCCCAAAAAAGAGAGGCAAGACGTTGCCGCCTTGCCTTCCCGTACTCTCACTAGTTATAAAACTTGACTTGACTTCGAAGCGATGAGGCTTCGGGTAGGAGTACACGAGTTTGGTGTTTTAAGTTCCCGGAGGAGGGCAATACACGTCAAAAGGAAAGGCCCCCGACGAAAATACCTATTTCTAGGTACCTCGGTGGGGGCCTGCTTACTTGGTTAAGCAGCTTTGACTAGATCGCGTACTCGTTGGCGGCCAGCATCGTGTCGGCGATGAGCTTGCGGTCGTCGCGCACCTGCGGCACGGGGTACTTCGTGAAACGCTTGATGCCCATATTGAGGGCTTTTGCGACATCACCCGTAGCGAAGCTCGCGAGAGCATCCGTGGCCGCTTTGGCGATGCGGGCTTGCGAGTCGTGCGTCACCACGCGGAGCATGGCGTCGTACACTTTGGCGTCGACCTTGTGGGCCCCGAGCTCGGCGAGCTTCTGCACGCGGAGCAGCGTCGACTCGACGAGGTAGAGGTCGAGCATCATGTCGGCCACGTTCATGAGGATCATCTGCTCGTCCTTGAGGTTGAGCTTGCCGTCCATCTGGTCCTTCGCGGCTGAGCCAGCGACCATGAGGATGATCTTTTTGAAGTCGTCGACGGCCTTGCGCTCAGCGGCGTAGTCGCCCTCTAGCGTCTCGAAGCTCGGCATCGAAGCGAGTTCCTTCTGGACGTTCCAAGCTGGTCCGACGATGTCGAGTTGGCCCTTCATGGCGCGGCGCAGGAGCTGGTCGACCATCAGGAGACGGTTGATTTCGTTGGTGCCCTCGAAGATGCGGTTGATGCGGGCGTCGCGATAGGCGCGGGCCGCCGTTCCTTCCTCGGAGTAGCCCATACCCCCGTGGACCTGGACGGTCTCGTCGACGACGTAGTCGAGGGCCTCGGAGCCGGTGACTTTCAAGATCGAACACTCGATGGCGTACTCTTCAGCGGCGACGCGCTTGGCGTCGTCGTGCCCCATGCCGTCGTTGACGAGCGCGGACGTGCGGAGTTGGATGAGGTTGGACACGCGGTACTGCGCCGACTCAGCGGCAAACAGCTTGATGGCCTGCTCGGAAAGCTTGTACTTGATCGCCCCGAAGCTGCCGATGGGTACCCCGAACTGGTGGCGCTCGTTGGCGTACTGGATAGCGGTGGTGGCGTTGGCCTTCGAGCCGCCGATGGCGAGAGCCCCGAGCTTAAAGCGCCCAATGTTGAGCACGTTGAAGGCGATGAGGTGGCCTTTGCCGATGTCTCCGAGGACCGCGTCGGCGGGCACCTCGCAGTTCTCGAAATAGACCTGCCGTGTGGACGAGCCCTTTATGCCGAGCTTGTCCTCCTCGGCGCCGAGCGTCAGACCAGGCGTGCCCTGCTCGACGATGAAGCCGGTGAACTTCTCGCCGTCGATCTTGGCGAAGACGATGAAGACGTCCGCAAAACCTGCGTTCGTGATCCACATCTTCTGACCGTTGATGACGTAGTGGGTACCAGCCTCGTTGAAAGCGGCGGTGGTCTTGGCGCTCAGGGCGTCCGAACCGGAGCCCGGCTCAGTGAGACAGTAGCTCGCCTTGAGCGTACCGTCGATGAGTCCGGGGAGGTACTTCTGCTTCTGCTCTTCGGTGCCGTAGTAAAGGATCGGCAGCATGCCGATACCCGTGTGTGCGGCGTAGCTGGTAGTAAACGATCCGCCGGGGCCGAGGTCCTCGCAGATGAAAGTATTGGTGTTGGTGTCGAGCGCCATCCCGCCGTACTCCTCGGGCATGTGGGTGCCGAGCAGGCCGAGTTCGGCCATCTTCTGGAGGAGTTCTACGCTGAGGCCCTCGCGCTGCTTCTCGATGTCGTGTGCGACCGGGCGCACTTCCTGGCTCACGAAGTCGCGCACCATCTGGCGGACCATGAGTTGCTCCTCGTTGGCCTCCTCGGGGATGAAGATCTCGGAGGTGCCGGAGTTGCGAATGAGGAATTCACCTCCTTTGAGGATGTGCTGCTGGAGAGTTTTTTCAGGAAGCTGGGTCATGGATGGGCCGTTGTAACAGGTAATTAGTGGAAGTCTACAGCGAAAATTCGCTACGAAGGTAAAAGGTTTAGCGAATATTCGCTGGCGGACGTAGAAAACGTCGTATTGACTGCACAAAAGTTGAGCCGGGCTCGGGGAATGGTCGAATTTGGGCAGCGCTTGGTGTAGGGTGGGGGCCGCACCGCGGGAGGGCTACCTCTAGGGCGTTGAGAGTTGGCGGGATACGGGGGGAGGAAGCTCCGAGATGGGCGGTTACCTTTCAGGCTTGAATGTCTAGCGTTGCGTATGTCTGAGGTAAGCGATGAGATTAGGGCCTTACGTGCGGCGATTGATGGCCTTTCGGCAAAACAGGCGGCGTCCGCGAGGGACCTCAGCCTGCTAAGTGATCGGCTACGGCGCCTGGAAGCCTCGACCGCAACCTCCGGCGCCGTGGGCGCCGCAGCTGTGGCGACCTCGGGCCAGCGGGTTGTCCTCCCGCCGCCACTGCCAGCGTATGTCTCGACGACGGATGTGGCACCCCAACCACCAGACAAGCGCCCTTCCGGCCCTCCTGTTCCCCGCGCGACAGCGGGCATAGAGCGTTGGATCGGGCAGAACCTGCTCGCCGTCGTCGGCATCGGCATCCTCCTACTCGGTGTCGGCATCGGGGTGCGCTGGGCGATCGAGAACGACTACATCGGTCCGCTGGCGCGCATTGTGATGGGCTATGTGACGGGAGTGGTGCTGCTGGGTTTTGCCGAAAGGCTCCGAAAAAATTACGATGTCCTCAGCAGTGTCCTGATCGGTGGTGGAATGGCGGTGCTGTACTTCGTCACCTACGCGGCGGCGGCCTACTATCAGCTGATTCCACTCGGATTGGCCTTCGGGATGATGGCCGCGTTTACGGCTTTCACGGTGCTGGCGGCCCTGCGCTACGATCGACAGTTGATCGCGCACCTCGGCCTGGTTGGAGCCTACGGGGTGCCCTTTTTGTTGAGTACCGGCGGCGGGGATTGGACCCTGATGCTGGCCTATGTGTCGGTGGTCAACCTCGGTATCCTAGCGGTGAGTTTCTACCGGGAGTGGCGACCGTTAGTGCTGGCGGCGACGGTGCTGACGTGGCTGGTTTTTGTGGCGATGCTCTTCGAGGCCAACGTGAGCGTCAACCCCGGCATTCCCGTGGCGCTCGGCCTGGCCACCTTCAATTGGCTGCTCAGTCTTGCGGCCCTGCTGGCCCCAAAGGTCCGGCAAACGCGCCCGCTCAACGTGGCCGAGGTGGTCGGGATACTTTTCACCGGCGTCGCGTACTTCGGCATTGGCTATTACCTCGTCGAGGACGGCAGGCTCGAACATCTGGCGGGGGCCTTCGCGCTCATGAATGCTGCGGTGTACTTGTCGATCGCCTTGTACCTAAACAGCCGTGCCACGGCAGATGGCGTGCAGAGTCGCGCTCTACCGATGCTGGCCGCCATGGCGATCGCCTTTGTGGCGGTGGCCATCCCGATCCAACTCGACGGGCCCTGGGTGACGGTGCTCTGGGCGGTGCTCGGGACGTTGGTTATGTACCTGAGCGGTAGGGTAGCGCTGCCGGTGCTGCGGTGGGGGAGCTATGCGTTTTTGCTGCTGGCGCTGGGGAGCTTGGTGGACGACTGTGACTACCGGCTGAGCAGTGTGAATCCGGTGGCCAACGTGTACTTTCTAACGGCCATTCTCGTGGCTAGTCCTTTGCGCTGAGCGCGTACTTTCAGCAGCGACTGCAGCTGCGTAGGGACGCATCGCATCTTCGAGATGGCGCTGCCACTGATCAGCCTGCTGCTGTTCTATCAGCTGGCTACAACGAGATAGACGCGCACTATGGCGGGCAGGCAGATGTTTTCTACGGATGGCTCGGGTAGCTTCGACGACTACGGATACGATTACGAGTCGAAGTGGCAAGCCGCCGCGCTGTTGCGAAACAGCGGCATGGTGTGGGCGGTCTTCTACACGATTGCCTTCGCCGCGGTGGTCGCGGGCCTCGAGTCGTTTTGGCGACAGCGTAACCCGATCGCAACCCCTGGACCAAGTGGGTGGCTACCAGCGTGTTGGTGATAGGAGTTGGCGCTTTGATGGGGCCGGGACTGTATGCCCTGAGCGAGGTCCGCGATACCTACCTCAACCAGGACCCCGAGGGCGTCTTCCGTACAGTGACGCCTCATCTACTGTGGCGGTACATCGGCTTCGGCACTGCTGGCGGGCGTGATGGCCTTGCTGTTCGCGCGACTTCGTCGAGAGCGCCTATCGCCTGGCGTGCGACACCTCTTCGAGCTCGGCTTTCACCTCGTCATCCTCTGGGTGCTGAGCAGTGAGCTGATCCAGCCAGCTCCGCATGGCCGACTCGGAGGTGCCCTACAAACTCGGCCTCAGCATCATGTGGGGTTCGTACGCGCTGCTGCTCATCTCGCTCGGTATCCTGTGGCGCCGCTCACACCTCCGCATTGCGGCGATCGTACTGTTTGGGGCTACGCTGGTCAAGCTCTTCGCCTACGACCTGGCGTCCCTTTCGACGGTGTCCAAGACGATTGTGCTCGTCGTGCTCGGGGTCCTGCTGCTGGTGATGAGCTTCCTTTACACGAAGTTTAAGGATCGGATCGGCGGGGCGGAGGAATGATGGTTGATTGATGGTTGGGTTGGATGATGAGTTGATGGGTTGATGGGTTGATGGGAGGATGGCCGTTCGGACGTGCGCGCCAGACGTGCCATCCACCCATCATCTAATCATCCCATCCTCCCATCGAAAACATCCTCCCATCGAAAACATCCTCCCACCCCCGCTTACACTAAACGTAAAGGCGAAATGCGAATAACTAGATCAAGGTTACTTACAATCTTCGTGGGCTGTGTTTTGGCGCAAGCCGTCATCCCTCAAGGGGCTCAAGGCCAAAACTGTCGTGTCGTGCATCCGCTCACGCCTGCGCCAAGTGGGTATCACGTCGTCGAACTGCCCGCCGCGGCACTCGCGTTCGCGGAGGAAGGCGACGGCGGTAGGTCGGCGGAGGCTTTCCGGCGGGGCGTGCCGGGCTATCCGAGCGAGCCTTCGTATCCTCGGCAAAACCAGCGCCGGGGATACCGTGCAGGTCCCCTTCGTCACGAAGGCCACCGTGGAGGCGCCCCCGGTGCGGAGCCTGCCGCAGACCAACGTCGGGACCGTCGGTGAGGCCACCCGCTTCACGGTCGAACTGCCGGACCGACCGCTGATCGACCGGCTCTACCTGCTGCTCGGCAACACCAACTTCGAGGGTCGCATCCTGCTCGAGGCTGCGGATACGCCCGGCGATTGGCAGACGCTCTTGAAGTCGGCCCGCATCCTCGATATCAGCCAGGGCGCCGCAGATTATCGCTATACGAGCGTGCGATTTGCGTCGGTGCGCTTTCGGTACTACCGGCTCACGATCTCGGGCATCGACCGACTCCAGATTGAGGATGTGCAGGCCGCGGAGGTGAATCGGAGTGAAATGCTACGGCGTAGGTATCCGGCCACCGTGAACGTCCTGCCGCGGGTGGCGAGCACGAAGCAGACGCAGGTCCTGATCGAGCTCCCAGAGGCCAGCCTCGTCGATCGCGTGACGGTGTACGCGAGTGCGGATGTGCCGTTTGACCGGCCGGTGGAGGTGAGCGCCGTCGCCGACACCGTCTTCGGCGGGGACGGGCGACTGCGCTACCGCACGGTGGCCTCCGGGGGGAGCGTCCTCACGCCGGGCCTCATCGAGCCGACCACCTTCGCGGATGCCGTCACGCAGCGACTCGTGGCCACGATCTACGACGGGGACGACCAGCCGCTGCGGATCGACTCGGTGGTGGTGGAAGGTCCGCGGCGATTCGTGACGGCGCGCTTTGACGCGGGGGAGAGCTTTTGGCTGGCGTACGGATGTGTTGGGCTGAGGCTTGCCGGACTACGACCTGGCGCGGCAGACGGAGTTGATCCCGGCGCAATTGGATACTCTCCAGGTGGGGAAGGCCGAGGCGGTAGCCATCGATGGCGCCGGTGGGGGTGGATGGCAGCTCGGTGACTGGGCGCTGTGGGCGGTGCTGGCGGTGGTCGGGGTGTTGATCGTGGGGGTGGGGTTGCGGTTGTTGCGGACGTGAACTCGGGATTAGACGCTGTGCGCCACGCCGCTGCGTATTCAGAGGCGGCAGCCCATTTGGAATTAATAACTTTCGCCATTTGCAATTACAATTTCCTCCCGACCTTCCCCCCAATGCTCACCGGCCCCCTCAAATCTAAAGTCGACGCCGTCTGGAACGCCTTCTGGACCGGCGGCATCTCCAACCCCCTCACCGTCATCGAGCAGTTTACCTACCTGCTGTTCATCCGCGGACTCGACGAGGTGCAGACCGGTAAGGAGGCCCAGGCCAACGCCCTCGGCGAGGACATCGAGCACCCGGTGTTCGCCGCCGACCAACAGCACCTGCGGTGGAGCCACTTCAAACACGAGGCCCCGCCGGTGATGTACGCGCGGTTCACGAAGGCGCCGGAGGGCCAGCAAACGGTCTTCGAGCACATGAAGTCCGTCGGCCGCGAGGTCGGACCGTTCGCGCGCTTCATGCAGGGCGCCACCTTCATGATCGCCACGCCGAAGCTCCTCGCGCAGGTCGTCGACATGATCGACGGCATCGACATGGCCGACCGCGACACCAAGGGCGACCTCTACGAGTACCTCCTGTCCAAGATCGCGAGCGCCGGTACCAACGGGCAGTTCCGCACCCCCCGCCACATCATCCGCCTGATGGTGGACATGATGCGCCCGTCACTGACCGACAAAATGTGCGACCCGAGTTGCGGCACGGCCGGCTTTCTCGTGGGTGTGAGCGAGTACATGCGCGAGCACCACGCCGAGGCTTTCTACGATTCCGCTTTCGCAAAACACTTCCACCACCGGATGCTCACCGGCATCGAGTTCGACGCGACGATGCTGCGGATCGCGGCGATGAACCTCCAGTTGCACGGCGTCGAAGACCCGACCCTCGAGCCGTACGATGCCCTGAGTGAGGCCAACGACTACAAGGAGGACTTCACGCTGATGCTCGCGAATCCCCCCTTCAAGGGCAGCCTCGACTACGAGGGCGTGGAGTCCTCGATCATCAAGACGGTCAAGACTAAGAAGACCGAGCTGCTCTTCAACGCCCTGATGCTCCGAATGCTGAAGAAGGGCGGCCGGGCGGCGGTGATCGTCCCGGACGGCGTACTGTTCGGGAGTTCGAAGGCCCACAAGACCATCCGCCGCGCCATCATCGAGGACCACCGCCTGGAGGGCGTCGTGTCGATGCCGAGTGGGGTGTTCAAGCCCTACGCCGGGGTGAGTACGGCGATTGTGGTTTTCACCAAAACCGGCAGCGGGGGGACGGACCGGGTGTGGTTCTACGATATGCAGGCGGACGGCTACAGTCTGGACGACAAGCGCACCCCGCAGGAGACGAGCGACCTACCCGATCTGCTAGCGCGCTGGCACGAGCGCAGCGAGGAAGGCGAGCGCGCGCGCACGGAGCAAAGTTTCCTGGTGCCCAAGCAAGAGATCGTCGACAACGACTATGATTTGAGCATCAATCGGTATAAGGAGATCGTGTACGAGAAGGTGGAGTACAAGCCGGTGAAGGAGTTGATTGCTGAGATTAAGGCGATTGATCAGGAAAGGTGGGCTTTGATGGCGGGTTAGAGGAGGGGGTATGAGGAGGGTAGCGATAGGCAAAGTGGCTAAGATTGATCGGCGGAACGTAGCCCCCGATAGTATCATCGCTGGAACTCAATACCTCGGACTCGAGCACGTTCAGAGCGAAGGAGGTTGCAATCCAATAGAGGTCTCGGCCGGCGAACTAGGGTCGAACAAGTTTGCCTTCACGCCAGACCATGTGCTCTTTGGAAAGCTACGGCCGTACTTAAAGAAGACGACTCTTGTAGATTTCCACGGCATCTGTAGCACCGACATCATTCCGATTCTGCCCGACCCTGAACAGATTGACAAGCGCTACCTTTACTACTTTCTACTCAGTGAAAACACCGTGCGCAAAGCAGTGGAGCGATGCAGCGGCGCTAACTTGCCAAGACTAAGTCCTACGGAACTAGCCAAATTCGAAATCCCCCTCCCGCCCCTCCCCGACCAGCGTCGGATTGCGGCTCGGTTGGATGCGGCGGATCGGTTGCGGGCCTTGGATCGGGCGTTGGTGGGGAAGTATGAGGAGATGAAGCGGAGTTTGTTTTTGGAGATGTTTGGGGATCCGGTGCGGAATGAGAGGGGGTGGGAGGTAAAGAGGCTTGCAGAACTGGGCATATGGCGTTCAGGAGGCACCCCATCGCGTACTAAACTTCACTATTTTAGCGGGAGCATACCCTGGTATTCCTCAGGTGAACTCAACTCTATGTACCTCTGCGGTGCAAAAGAGACTATAAGCGAAAAAGCTGTACAGGAGAGTTCCGCTAAACTGGTCCCGCCGGGTTGCCTACTGCTAGGAATGTACGACACGGCTGCGCTGAAATCCGGCATCACAACTATGGAAAGCAGCTGCAACCAGGCGATAGCATACGGTTTACTGAATTCAAAATTAGTTGAAAGCCCATATCTTTACCACGCGACACAGCAGGGCAAACCTACTTTCAAACTACAGCAGAGAGGTGTAAGACAAAAGAATTTTAACTTAAGCATGATTAAACAGATACTGGTTCCGGTTCCGTCATTAAATATCCAAGCAGAATTTACACAGCTAGAGAGACCCATTAACCAACAGTTGGTTATCTCCACTAAGTTGATGCTTCGATCGGAAAGCTTACTACGGCAAATATTAAGTACCGAGCTACAATGCAACGGGCTATGATAAGTCCCAAAAGAAATCTAAGGACGAATAGTTCAATATTCGGCACCAGTTACTATGCAGGATTTAATTCTGAGTTTGTGGAGTGCTGCTTGCTGGACCATGGAAAGCTGGCGCTTAAGGTGTTGGATCCCTGGAATGGCGAAGGAACTACGACGAGAGTATGTAGTAGACTGGGCCATACTTCAGTCGGAATTGATATCAATCCAGCTATGGTTAGCCGAGCGACAGCCGCAATGGCATCGAAGACAGAAATAGCGCAATTTAATCAGATCCTTTTCGAAAATAGTTTCGATAAAGCTTCACCAGATGGCGTCGCTTTTGATCCTCTGGATTATTGGATAAGCGCTCAGTCGAGGGGCATGATTCGACAAATGCTGAGTGAATTTTCAAGCCATAGCAAAATCATTTCTTCAATTGCTAACGTAGTTTTCGCTCAAGCTATCAAAGAGCAAGTATCCAAATTTATACCGTCCAACAAAACTTGGATCAAAAAGGCCCAATCGGATGCAGACTTGGTTCATCTAGACTGGTCATTATTCCAACAAACAGTTACAAAATACGTAGATTCGCATCATGCCGAAACAATGGAATGTAAGGCGACGCTGCTTACTGCAGATTCGACTAATGTTCTTCTAAATAATTATGAGTTTAATTGTTTGATAACTTCACCTCCATACCTTACTCGAATTGACTACACAGTTGCCACAGCAGTTGAATTAGCAATAGAGGGAGAAGATCCATTTAGCCGTACGGGCCTGCGATCTAAAGTTATCGGGACGACGGTAAACACACTCAAGAATGAGCGAAGTATAAACATTTGCTCTACGGCTAGAGGCATTTTAGATCTAGTAGAACGGCACGATTCTGTGGCGTCATCGAGCTACTACTATCATAACATTAGTATTTATTTTTCTCGATACATTTCAGCCATCATGAATGTTAGTCAGTGTATGGCCCGCGCAGCGGTTGCGTACATTGTAGTCCAAGATTCGTATTATAAGGAGATCCACATTGATTTGGCACAGGTGACCATTGAGGCGTTTTCAATAGCAGGATGGCGATGCGTAAAACAATGGCATTTTTCGGGTACTGCTACAATGAGAGACATCAACACTTCAAACAAAAAGTTTTTACGAAAAAAACCTGTTGAAAGTGTTCTGAAGTTCCAGAAAATCGATTAGCTTGCACCATGCGAATACAACTTGGTCAAGAAAATATTATTAACTACGTCCGAGAAATGCACTTAGGTAACATATATGTCGATGTTCAATACCAACGGCATGGAGGAATCTGGACAAATCCAGCGAGATCGTACTTCATGGATACCATATATCATGGCTATCCTATGCCAAAATTGACGATTAGACAAGCGCCGGGTGCAAACCCAAGAGATTTAGTTAAGCGAGAGATAGTAGATGGACAACAGAGATCTTTAGCGATACGTGAATTCTTGTCAGATCAGTTTAAGCTAGCAGACACTTTCACTAAGGCCGAACTTCGCGGATTGACCTTTTCTCAACTAAATGATGATGATGCTCGACGTTTTACAGAGTATCTCCTTCCCCTTGATATATTAATTGGAGCGACAGATGAAGAAACCCGGCACATGTTCCGGAGGATCAATACTTATACTGCCAAGTTAAGTGCAGAGGAAATTAGGCACGCTGAGTATCAGGGTGATTTCAAGTGGTGGGCATTTTCGTTTGCCGAAGACTACGCCGACGACCTTTTAAGAATGGGTGCGCTGAGCAAAGGAGATATTTTACGTATGAAGGATCAGCGATTTATTGCAGAATTAGTGCACGCACTAGACCACGAAATTAGTACTACAAAACCTGAAGATCTGAACACGCTTTATGCAGATAATAACACAAATTTTACGCATAAAGATCGAGACCAACAGTACATTTCACATGCTATACGATTTCTTTCCCAATTTGAATCACTATTCAAATCCAGGGTTTATAATCAATTGAACTTCTATGCCTTAATAATTGCAGTAATAGCTCATGATTTCCAGCACTCCTTTGGCATTAGTTTGCCGGCAGCAGCTGGAACAAAACCAATCGCAGATGTTGTTCAAAGCCTTGATGAGCTGAACACAATTTTGGACGATAAGGACACTGATGAAAATTCGTCTCATCCTTTGGTTATTGCACAAACTGGCGCGAACGTAAGGTCGGCTCGAGAGTCTCGTATTAAAGTTTTTTATAACGCTCTTTATGTATAGCAGGGCCGCTGGAATTTCTAAGATTTGCTCTATATACGAGTCCTATAATAGATCTTCTAATAGATTAGAGGATGCACTGATCAACGAACTTTTGGGGATTGATGTTACTCAACCATGCTACATCGAGCATGTAACTATTGGGGGTGGGCTTTTTATAAACTTAGTGAATAGTTGGCAAAACTATTGCAGAGGCTTATCCATACTTATTGCAGAAAGATGCATTGATAGAATTCTATTTACGCCTAACCTGCAAATAATAGTAGGTCTAAGCAGCACCACCATCGAAGTACCAACTCCTCCATTCACCTTAAATAGAAAGAATCTACCTGTTTTAGCCTCATGCCTTGCAGGTAAGTTAGTAACCCCACGCAGCTACAGTAGAAGAAACGAACCGTCCTGGGGAAGTCCAGATATAATAGCAAGGATGTTCACGTACGTTACGCCGAGAATACTCTACAATGTGAAGCAACAAGACTATGTGCTAAGCATGACATATACGATCCGTAACTTTTATGCTCACCTTAATACTCAATGGTCCGCTACGTTTCAGGCGGCCCGACTGGCGTAGTTTCGGATGTCTCGCACCACCGCCTGACTTTTTGCGCAGTGCGGGTCCAGTCCGCACCGCGAAATAACTCTTAAAGCCAACCGCTCGTTGGCATACGCCTGCGTCACGGACGCCATCGAGAACGCCGCCGGTCGCTCCTCGGGAGGTCGCTCGAGGTAATGGGCGCACTTCGCGAGGTTGACCGTCGTCAGGGCCACGTTCGTGTGGTAGTCGATCTTCTGCCACGAACGCCCCTGCCCGTCCTGGAGGCCGGCAAACTGCTTGGCGTCCCGGAACAGGAACTCTTGCTGGAAGCGTGCGCCGTAGGCTTCGATGACTTCGGCAGCCGTCATGGCGGTATCGGTCGACATTAGCATCCGAACGACGCGCCCTTGGCTGCCCTCGCCGCCGCCCTCGCCGCCGCCCTCGCCGCCGTCACACGTGCGCTCGACCACCAGCCGGATCGCGAGTCCAGAAGCCTTCAGGTTCACGACCCCAGACCAGATCTCGCGCCCGTCGTCGGCGCGGCCCTCCTCGCGCGTGAACACCGCCGGGTCGAGCTTCGCGAGGTCGACCTTCGCCCCGTACATCTTCGGACGCCCGCGCCCGGACTGCTCGCCGGTGTAGTAGTACCGCAGGGCGGCATTCTTGCGGAGCTTAGACACGAAGCGAAACCCGGCCCCGACGACGCGGCCGATGAACGGCTCGCGGGCGTAGAAGGCGTCCCCGACGAGGAGGTCGCTGATCGCCAGCAGCTTGTCTGCCCGTAACTCGAGGCACTCGGCGTAGTACTCCAGCGGGGTCTCGTCCTCGCCGCGGGCGACGGTCTGGATAGCCTCGAGGTGGAGGGCCTGGCGGCCGTGGCGGGCACCGGGGTCGATGTCGAGGCCGACGGCAGCCAGGCCGGTGGTCTCCAGGCCCCAGCGGCGCTGGCCGTGGACTCCGGAGTGGAAGTACCCGACGCCAGCGGTGTGGCGACCAGCCTTCTGGAGGTAGGTGGCGTCGATGGCGATGATGCGGCGGGGGCCGAGGTACCGCTCGACGAGTGGGGTGTTAAAGTCGAGCCAGTCGACGGGACGCTGGAAGTGCTTGCGGCATGTGAACTCGGCAAAGTCGCCCTGGCGGGCGAGGTTGACAAAGTTGCGGCGCCCGAGCACCCCAGGCCACAGGGTGAGGATGTAGGCGAGGAAGCGGCGGCGCCAGATAGAAACTCCGGGCAAGGCGAGCGACATTTGCTGGGCGAGGGTCTCGATCGTCGTCGGGTGGGTCACGGTTCGGTTGTGTTGGTAACTAACCGGAAGCGTGCCTACCCGTATTTTGTTAAGTCGTCACGCTAGCCCACAGCAAACCGTAGCGGACCATTGAATACTCAGACGGCTGCTGTTGTTATTGAGAGATTTAACCAAAATGGAATACGCTATAATCAACGATGTGTTTTGAAATCTACACAGACTATAGCGCAACCTTCTCATGGATTCTTTTTAACAAGAATCCTTAGGGCGCAATATGAATGCTCTCTGGAGCTAAAAAACATATTGATCTCAATCTACGAAGTCGACGCAGAGTATTAATCGCAATTTACTATCTTCAGAACAGTGTAAACCTTTGAGTACGGGTCGATAATACCTAACTACTTCTAATGATACTTTGCTCAGTTTTTCCAGCTTTAGACTTGGAGACCGTAGGTTTATGCGTCCTCACATTCTGTTCCCCTAAGCGGCGGACTATATCGCCTTACGGTCTGCGGCATCAATTCCAAATCTAGTGATGGGTGGCTTGCGCTTCATCCACCCTATCAACTCCCGTACCTGCGCCTGCCCAAACACCCCCGCCACGCCCTTCGCGTCCAGCGCCGTATACGGGTCCCGAAACAGCGCCCGCGGCTCCAACAGCCCCGCCCTTTGCAAGTGCTGCTTGATCTGATCGATAAACCGAATCTGCGCCGCCGTCAAGCCCTGCTCGGCGATAAAGCCCGCGTACACCGCGTCCACCGCCAGCAAGTCCAGGCCCACGATCGAGCGGACGAAACTGAGCAGTGGGTGGCCCACGACCGCCTCCTGCCCGACGCTGGCCTCGAAGTCCGCCAGCGTTCCGCGCTCGGCGCCGTCGAAGAGCAGCGCCTCCAGACTCGCCAGCTCGTGGCGGGTGATGGGCGTGTTGCTCATCAACTTCCGGATCACCAGCTGATCGGTGTTTTGACGCAAGTACTCCGCCACCCGTCTGCGGTAGTGCTCGGCACTCATGCGCGGCAGGGCGCCCGGCTATGGTAGAAGAGAGGAATCAATGGGATCAAACCCCAGAACTCTGGCCAAGCTGTTGCGTCACGGCTTCGCGATTTCCCAGGTAGACGATAAGCTATCGGCAAGTGTCGGACAGCCGTTTACCCGGAGCCGGTCAATCATCGTTGCTTTCGTCCAGGGTGGGCTTTTCTTGCGACTTATGACTGCTTCTAGGGCGATGCTAAATTCTGAAGATTCTGTGTACAGGTCGGATAGCATCTTATCAGGCGTCTGCGCAACGATCCCTAGCCGACTCAAGATACTGTCTGGGAAGTCTTTGAGATTGTGCGTCACCAGCACGCTCGCTCCAGCTACTAGGGCATCTTCCAGCACTGAGACATCCTTTTCGTCCGGCAGAGAATGGCTAGTCGCGGAGTGGTATCGCTTTGTATCAAGCACCTATCTGCCTTAAAGACAGTCCGGGCCACGTCTTCCATCGCGCGAAACCGGCTCGAGATCCTCTCTCGCTGAATCTGATCGTCTTCGTAGGTACGAAAGAGTGCTCGCTGGGCTTCTTCGGCAACGTACGTAGACCACGCCACGCTCAACAATTTAAATTGGTGGCAGTGCAGGAAAATATCTGTCAGTAGCACGGGATACAGGACATTGGCATCCAGAAACACGCGCGTCACGCTAAATGACGCTCCAGCTCCTGACCGCTATCAATCAGCCGCTGCATGACCCGTTCGTGCTCTATCGCCTGCAGCACATCGGGCGTAGCCACAACCTGGATACCGTCTTTGTCGACTGTCGCAATCCGTCCGGCCCTAATCAAGAGATGGAGATGCGGCAAGGAGATTTGGAGAATCTGGGCGACCTGCTCGACGGTGAAATAGCCTCCTTCGTCTAGTAGCACAACACGCTTGCCCGCAGCGATCCCGTTTGCTAGCGCCACGAGCAGTTGCTGGACGCCAGTGCTAATGCTCGGTGGGGAGGCATGACTCCCAGAGGCCATTTGCTCGAGGGCGCGAGCATCCTCATTCGTGAGCTCGCTGAAATTCAGCGCTGGGCTTACGGTGGCTGTCATGTTTAGCGATATTGATAGCTGTGGAGGTCTAAAGGTACAGGGCTTATAGATAAGGCCGTTGCGCCCCGCAGCACCGCGCAGAAGCGCGGAAGCCCGCTGCCCTCACGCCACCTCCACCCCCGCATTCACCCCTCTCACCTTCCCTACCAAAACCCGCACCTGCGCCTGCCCAAACACCCCCGCCACGCCCTTCGCATCCAGCGCCGTGTACGGGTCCCGAAACAGCGCCCGCGGCTCCAACAGCCCCGCCCTTTGCAAGTGCTGCTTGATCTGATCGATAAACCGAATCTGCGCCGCCGTCAAACCCTGCTCGGCGATGAAGCCCGCGAACACCGCGTCCACCGCCAGCGGGTCCAGACCCACGATCGAGCGGACGAAACTGAGCAGTGGGTGACCCACGACCGGCTCTTCCCCGACGCTGGCCTCGAAGTCCGCCAGCGTCCCGCGCTCGGCGCCGTCGAAGAGCAGCGCCTCCAGACTCGCCAATTCGTGGCGCGTGATGGGCGTGTTGCTCATCAACTTCCGGATCACCAACTGATCGGTGTTTTGACGCAAGTACTCCGCCACCCGCCTGCGGTAGACCTCGGCACTCATGCGCGGCAAGGCGCCCGGCTCGCGCAGCGACGTACTGATCGTGTCCTCGAAATTGGTGTAGACCGGCGCCTGGTCGGCCGTGTCGTGGTACTGGATCAATCCCCGGATCTCCCGCCGGATCTCGTCCAGTTGCCGCTGCCGCTGGTCGCGGTAAAAGTCCGGGTCCTGCATCCGCTGGAGCAAGGGCCGGCGCTGGGCGATCTCCGGGATGTTCTGCTTTTCGAGCAGTCGCCCGGCAATCGTCTCTAGCTTCTGGTGGTAGCTCGGTTCATCGGCGCGCGCGAGGGCCTTGGCGAGTTGGAGGTTGACCATCAGCGCGTCGAAACGCTGGGCCGCCGAGTCGTCGTCGTCGTCGGGCGTGACGAGCGGGGCGATGTGGTCGTGCAACTCCTTGTACTCCGCCTCGCCGAGCCGGTCCCACAGCGGCGCGTGCTGGTATTTGCTCACCCAACGCGCCGCCATTTTGACGGTCACGTCGCCCTTGGTGTCCAGCAACTCCGTTTGGGTGTGGAGCTAGCGTTTGGACAGTTTTGGCGAAAGCCCGCTCCTCCTCGTCACTGCTCTTGCGCAGCAGCCCCATCAACTGTAGCCGGTTGCGGAACAGCCGCGTGGACCCCGTTACCGGCGCCTGGGTCTCGATGCCTTTTTTGAGCGCATCGAAGAAGCCGAAATTGTCGCACACGTCGATGATGAGGAAGTACTCCTTCGACTGGCCTGGCCCGAACACGTCCGGACAGAGCCGCGTGCCCCGCCCGATCATCTGAATACCTTACCGTTAAATGTATGTGTACAACACGTGCAGTATAGCTTCATATTCTCGGGGCCCAATTCTGGCGCGACGCGCTGAAGAAGACCCTCGGCATCTACGTAGAGGCCAGAGTAGTACGTGGACTCACCGGCCCCAAAGGAAACTTTTTTATCTTCTTCTTTGAGCGCAACCATCCAGAAGATCGGATCCGGTTTATCAAGTCTGGATTTCGCTTCACTGAATACCTCGTCCCATTCTTCACCAACCTTGGACAGCAAAAACTTAAATAGCGGCGTGTAGTCCAAACCATGTTGTTGCTTACTCCGCATACTTCCCTTGACCTGCTCGCGTGTCTCTCGCTTGCTATTTTTAGTATAACGATACTCTTGCTCAAAGCGGTGCCAGAGGCTATGTGTGCGCCTGTTTTCTGTCCGGTATGAGCGGCTTTTTTGGCACGATTCATACAATGCAAAAGTAACTCACATGGGTAGTGATTGGAATTTCTGCTCCCACCGCCACCGTCCGCGGGTCCAAGCGGCTGTCGCGCCGCTTGATCATCAGCTCCAGCTCGTCGCGCTTGTGAAAGCCGTACACCTGCCGCTCGGCCCCCGTAAAGGCATCGTCGAGCAGGTAGGTCTCGAAACCGTTCGAGTAGTAAATGATCGGTCGGCGCCCGAACCTCGCCTCTAGCGCATCCGCGTACAGCCTCGCCTGGTGCTTGCCGAACTGCGGCGCGCTCCCCGTTCGCTTAGCTTCCACGAGCGCCAGCGGCAGGCCGTTCTCGCCCCACAGCACGTAGTCCACCCGCCCGTTCCCGCGCGGGTTATCGTTGGTGATCGGCATCCCCGTCACCGGATATTCCTTGTCGTGTCCGTCGGTGAGGTGGTCCCACCCGGCCTCCTTCAGGTCGGCGTCGATGAGGTGTGTCCGGGTTTCGCTTTCGCTAAAACTCGCCGGGAGCGCGGCTTCGCCTCCGGCTTGCGGCGGTCTCCCCTCTTCGAACTGCCCGCGCTTCTCAAGTTTTGCCCTGAGCGATAAAACAGCCTCGCTGCTAGCAGTTTTGGCGACAGCTAAAGCCCCGCTCGGCCTCCAGCGCCTCGATCCGCGACAGCATCGCCTCCCCGGCGCGCTCGGCCTCCGCCTCCTGCTCGCTGCGCTTCCGGGCCGCCTCCCCGACCTCCTCGATGCGACTTTCGTCAAAACCCTCGGGCAGCACCGGCTCCGCCACCGCGTAGGTGAGCGCAAACCAGCGACACACGTCGAACAGGTACTTCACCGCCGTCCGCGCCTCCGCCGGCGAAACTCGCTGCCCGTAGTGCGCCGCGGCATTGCCGATTTTGCGGATCAGGTGCGCCGCATTCATCCGCGAGCGTCCCACGATCTGGGTCACGTCGGGCGAGTCGAGCAGGGCGTTGAGGCCTTTGTTGTACGGCAGCTCCAGGGCCTCGAGCTTGTACACCTGGTACATCACCTCCTCGAGCGCCAGCCGCGCGTAGCTGGCCGAGGACACCGGCTCCACCGTCGCGCGACGCTCCGCGAGCG
Source organism: Lewinellaceae bacterium (assembly GCA_963837005.1). Lineage (GTDB taxonomy): Bacteria > Bacteroidota > Bacteroidia > Chitinophagales > Saprospiraceae > CALDTK01. Next base: position 1,955,740 of record CAWIMC010000001.1, on the reverse strand, counting down.
TCGGCCTTGGCGTAAAGCTCGGCGAACTCCGGGAGGAGGAAGGCGAAGTTGGAGTGGGGCATTCGGGGCTTAATACTAGCCCTTTGCGTGATGCTAGGCTCAGCTCCGTACGGTGAGCGGCGGCTCCCGGGATAGAGACCTCACTCGAGCTACTTCTATCGAGGGAATGGCGCGCTCCCCCCCCCCCAGTGCTGACATCAGTCGGTCCCACGCCCCCCAAGCGCGCCCATACGTGCACGAAGCCCGCGGTAGCTAAACCAACGTCGCTGCGCAGCAGCTCCATAAATTCCCCCTCGGGGGCTAGGGGGGAAACGCCCCCCACAGCACTCCACCCAAGCCCCCTACCCTCAACTCCCCCCGCCAAAAGCCGCAACAGCTCCTCCCTCTACACCAAGCACTCAAAGGCGGCCCGCTGTGCAGTAGCGCAGGCCGCGAGAAAATTACAGAAAAATCCTAAACCGTAACTTTCCATAAGCCGTCTGGCAGTCGACGCGAACCTAGCGACAACCCAGAGCCTAAGCACCTCAAGCCTACAGTTCCACCCTCACCACCGCCCCCACACCGAGTTCCCCGCTCGCGGTAATCGTACCCCCGTGGCGCTCCACGATCCGTGCGGCGTGCGCCAGGCCAATTCCCATCCCCTCGTAGGACACTTCGTGGCGACCGCGTTGGAACATGCCGAAGATCCGCCGTGACTGCGTCGTGGAGATCCCGATGCCGTTGTCGACGATCTCGATGGCGACGCGTCCTTTGGGCGCCTTACCCGCGGCGCGGACCTCGATCCGGGGCGTCGCCTCCTCGCGGGTGAACTTGATGGCGTTGTCGAGCAGGTTCTGAAACAGCAAGCGTAGTTGCGATTCGTCCGCCCGCACCGTCGGAAGGTCCCCGATGGACCACTGCACCCGGTCTGCTCCGGGTTTTAGCGAAAGCACCTCGACGGTACTTCTTATAAGTGATGCGAGTTCGACGGCGCCGTAATGTGGCTCGTGGCGATCCGATTCTGCGTAGCGTAACAGGGCGGCAATCGTGTTGGTGGCGCGTTGGCTCGCCTCTCGGATAGTGCGCACGTATTGCTGCCCCTCCTCGTCGAGTTTGCCGGCGTACTCTTCGGTCAAGATCTCCGAGAAGGCGCTGATGTGTCGAAGCGGGGCCGTGAGATCGTGTGCGAGGAGGTAGTTGAAGTGTTTGCGCTGTTCGCTGGCGCGTGCGAGGGTGAGTTCGGCCGTCTTGCGCTCGTGGACGTCGGTCGAGGAGCCGACGAGTCGGTGCGCACCCGCCCCAGATTCGTCGAGGAAAGCGGTGGCCGTGCTCCTGACCCAGCGGTAGCCGATATCCGGGCGGCCAATCTGGTACTCCACTGCCGTGGTGCCGCCGTGTTGCAGCACCTTCGTCATTGCCGCCTGCACGTTTTGGAGGAAATCGGGATGGACGTGAGCGAAGAAATGGGCGACCGTCTCCGGGTGCGGCCCGGGGACGCCGATACGTTCCAAAAAATCCCCGTCCATCTCGATGAAGCTGCCGCGCACGTCGGGCCACTCCCAGGCGGTGGTGTTGGCGGCCTCGATGACGGTGCGGAGGCGGTCGCTGATGCGCTTGTTGTCGAGTTCGAGCCGCTTCGCGGTGTCCACGTCGCGGATGCCGCCGGTGAGTTGGTGCGTGCCGTCGGGGAGGGTAGAGGTGAGGGCGTGGAGCTCGATGTAGCGGTAGTCCCCCGCCGCGGTTTTGACGCGAGCGACGTGCGTACAGGTTTTGGCGGAAGCCGTCCCCGCCCAGAGCGCTTCTTCGGCTGCGCCTAGGTCATCCGGGTGAAGCGCGGACGCCAAAAAGCTCGCCGTGACCGTCACCGCACCCGGCTCGTACCCGAGCACGCGGTAGGCCATGTCGGACAGGAAGTGAGCTCGAGGTTCGCCGAGGTCCCACTCGAAGGTCCCCAGGCCTATGGTGTCTATGACGTTCTCACGCCGACGTTGCGCGGGATCTGAATTTTCCCGTATGGTAGCCAGTTGCGATTCTAATTCGTGGACGCGAGCCTGTAGAGCCGCCTGCGACCGCTCGCCTGCTTCTCCCTGGAGTGGGCTATTATGTTTGTGGCTGGTCACAGTTCGGTCCTTTAGGGGTAGCCCCGGTATACGAGATGACGGATGCCCAAAGAAAGAGAACGCCGGGAGCCTCTTGAATGGTTCGCACCTCGGGCATCTCCTCGGGGAGGCACTTCGTACACGTACGCCTTTCGGCAAAACGGGAAGGATCGCGGTCGTTTAGTTCGTACTGCGCCGCTTGAGGATACCGCGCGGAAGCGCGGGAGCCCCCCTCCTGGATACCGCGCGGAAGCGCGGGAGCCCCCCTCCTGGATACCGCGCGGAAGCGCGGGAGCCCCCCTCCCGGATACCGCGCGGAAGCGCGGGAGCCCCCCTCCTGGATACCGCGCGGAAGCGCGGGAGCCCCCCTCCTAGACACCGCGCGGAAGCGCGGGAGCCGCCTGCTAGGACACCGCGCGGAAGCGCGGGGACCGGTATCTTCCCCCTCATGCACACCCTCGCCTTAATCATCGCCCTCGCCCTGAGTTTTGGCGTAAGCCTGACCGCCCAAATCCCTGGCGTTCTCCCCGAGCGCGAGCGCGCTCGCATCGTCGACGAAGTCCTCGCCGACCGGCTCGACAACCTCCTCCCGGAGCTTATGCGCCGCTCCGGGCTCGACATGTGGATCATCGTCGGGCGGGAGTACAACGAGGATCCCGTGCTGCGGACGATGCTCCCGAGCACCTGGCTCTCGGCTCGCCGACGCACCATCCTCGTCTTCTACGACCGCGGCGAGGAGCAAGGCATCGAGAAGATCGCGATTGCCCGCTACGACGTCGGCAAACTCCTCAAGGGCGCCTGGGACATCGACGTGTACCCCGACCAGTACGACGCCCTCGCGACAATCGTCACCGAGCGCGACCCGAAGCGTATTGGCATTAACAAATCCGAGTTCTTCGCGCTGGCCGATGGTTTGACGAGCAACGAGTTTGAAGCCCTTACTACCAAGCTGCCCGCCCCGTACCCGTCGCGCTTTACCTCCGCCGAAGACCTGGCCGTGAGTTGGCTAGAGACCCGCAGCGAGAAGGAGCTCGCGATGTACCCGATGATCGCCCACATGGGCCATGTCGTCCTCCAGGAGGGCCTCAGCGAACGCCACATCCACCCCGGCATTACGACGACGTCGGACGTGGAGTGGGCGCTGCGCCAGCTGGTCACCGAGCATCACTTGGACACGTGGTTCCACCCGAGTGTGAGCGTCCAGCGCGCCGACCGCGGCAATGAGGAGTTCCTGCGCAGCTTCTCGCGCCGCCCCGAGGATGACGTCATCCTCCCCGGCGATTTGCTCCACGTCGACTTCGGCATCACCTACCTGCGGCTAAACACCGATCAGCAGCAGCACTTCTACGTCTTGCGCCCCGGCGAAACCGAAGTCCCCGACTACCTCCGCAAAGCCTTCGCGAACGGCAACCGCCTTCAGGACATCCTCACGAGCAACTACAAGACCGGTCGCAGTGGCAACGAGGTCTTACAGCTTTCGCTAAAACAAGCCAAGGCAGAGGGCCTCAACGCGAGCATCTACACGCACCCGATCGGCCTCCATGGCCACGCCGCCGGACCGACCATTGGCATGTGGGACCAGCAGTCGGGCGTCCCTGGCAACGGCGACTATAAGCTCGCCGACAACACCGCCTACTCTATCGAACTTTTCGCCGCCACCGAAGTGAAGGAGTGGGGCAAGGTGGTCCGCATCATGCTCGAAGAGGACGGCGTCTGGGACGGGAAGCGGTTTTATTATTTGGATGGCAGGGCGGAGGAGATACAGGTGGTCCCTAGGCAAAGTGAGCTGAAGTGTTGAAGTGTTGAAGAATTGAATGGGTGAAGGGCTTTGGGGGCCGCAGTTCTTGACGACAGCACAGTCCTTCAAAATTCAACCCTTCAAAAATTCAACAATTACCGCCCCGCCAGCGGCGTAGGCTCAGGCCCCGCAGCGTGTTTTGCCGTAAGGCGCAGCGCCACTCCCCATGTCACCAACAAGACGACTACCCCGAGCAAGGTCACCCACTCGGCGTACGGATTCAGGATCATCCAGTTGTAGAACCCATGCGCGATTACCGACCAGAACAGGCCCTGAAGGATGTAGCTCGCCCGACGACCAGCCAGCGTCTGTAGCCTCGCGCGACCTAAAAAATAGCCCGCCACCATCGCGAAGGCCCCGTGCGCGGGGATGGTCAGCGTGGCCCGCGTGAGAGCACCGGTCCACTCGATGTGCGGCGCGTGCGCGATGCCCTCCGCGAGAGCAAATCCCATCGCCGCGTAAACACAGTACACGATCCCGTCGAGGGGCTCGTCGAAGAAGGATTTGCGAAAGGGGTACAGCAGCACCGGAACGTACTTGCACACCTCCTCGATCAGCGCTACCCCCAGAAAGATGTACAGCGTAAAGACCAGCGGGTCGAGGCTGTCCTGGTAGCCGAGCAGGTCGATCTGCCGTTCAATAAAGTACGCCGGTACCGCGAAGAGCGCCCCCAGGATGAACGTGAACAGCAGGTGCTGCGGCTTCTCGGGATTGCGGGCGTCGCGCAGGTAGACAAAAGCGCAGATCAGCGCGATCGGTACCAGGGTGATGAGGATGTTGAGGGCGGTGTCCATTGGCGGGTCAAGGTAAACGACGACGGCCACCCGCGACACATAGGTCACGGATGGCCGTCGGGGCAAGGTCGCCGTCGCTGGCGAAGTGTTACCGCGCAGGGCCTAGTAGTACTGCTGACGATTGTCTTCCACGTCGCGGCTCTCGCGCAGGGCGAAGCCGAGGCGGTTGCGCACCGAACTGGTGATCTGTGCGCTCTGTCCCTGCCGAACGCTCGCTGCATTGGTCGTCGCGCCTTCGGGGGCGGTCCGGACGAGGGGCTCGATGACGAACACGCCCGAGTTGCCGGCGATAGGTTCGCTCACTTGGTTGGTCCCCATCGAGAAGGCTTTCGCCAAAACCTTCGGCTCCTGGCCGAGCTGCGGCACGAACGAGGCTCCAAAGTTGACGGCGCGGGCGGTGTCCAATTCGACGTTGTACCGAGAGGCGATAGCGCCGAGGTTGCTGCCGGCCTGTGCCACCATCTGCGCTTTCTTGCGGTTGCGCACCTCGGGCTCGATGAGGTTGCGGATCGACTTCCAATCGGGGATGCCGGCCTTCACCTCTCCGGTCGTGGCGGCCACGACGTATTGTCCGTCGAAGAAGGCTCCCTCAGCCTTGTAGGCGTACACGAGGGGCGAAACTTCGCCATCGCGTGGATCGAAGGCATACTTAACGATTTCCCGGCTCGGCGTACCGGAGCCGAGTTGGCCGATAGTGTAGTCGTTCGGACCGACCAGAACGCCCTCGACAAATTCGAGAGAGGCGTCCGCCTCCGCAGCCGTACGCATTGCCTCAACGGAGCGATTGGTCTGCGCAAAACGAGCGGCCTGCTTGCGGACCTCTTTCTGGGTGTCGCTGCTCGGCTCGACGGCCTTCGAGATGGTCGCGACGCGGGTGCCGGACTGGTTTTTCGTAAATTTCTTGTCGGTCACCTCGATGATGTGAAGGCCGAACTGCGTGACGACCTTGTTGAGCTCTCCGGTCTCGGCCTGGTAGAAGATCATGTCGTTGAACTCCGGCACCATCTGGCCCGGTCCGGCGAAGTCGAGGTCACCACCCTTAGCCGCAGAGCCCGGGTCGGTACTGAATTGCTGCGCCAGCTCCCCGAAGGTGTTGGTGCCATCGTTGATGAGCTTGATGAGCGAGTCGGCCAGCGAACGGCTGGTCTGCACGGCAGGCAGGAGGATGTGACGGGCGCGGACAGAGTCCGGGACAGTCTTGCGATCGACGACCTTCGCGATTGTGTAGGCACCGTTCTCGAAGTACGGTCCGACGATGGTACCGATCTCGGCACCTTTCACAGCCTCGGGGACGAGTTCGTCGGTGAGGTAAGCCCCGGGGAAAGCCCCCCGCTTACGCCCGATGAAGAGAGTATCTGATTTGGCGTTGGCCCACTCGGTGGCCGTTTGGCGGAGACCGGCGACGATCTCGGCGGTGTCGCCCTGCGTTGGTGCCACCGCAAACGACACGTACGCCACGCCACGACCGGCTTCCTTGCGCTTGAGGCGGGCACCGTCGGTTTTGACGAAAGTCTCGAAGTCGGCGTCCTCGAGCGTCACGTCGCTGTCGGGGATGTTCTCGTAGGGGACCTTCACGAAGGCCATATCGACGCGGGTGTTCTGGCCCTTCGACAGTTCCTCGGCCATCCAGTCGGGGGTGTACATCGCCTTGGCGACGAGGTTGGCGAGCTTGTCCTGAAGGCGCTGCTTGTTGACCTCGGTCTTCTGGAAAAACCAGAAGCGGCTCCGGCTCGGGTCGACGACATCCGGGTCGGAGATCGTCCCGTTGTTCTCGGCGTCGCGGTAACTGTTGAGGGTTTCTCGGTTGATTTGGCCCGTCTGCGGATCGCGGAAGCGCTGCTGGATGATCGGACTCAAGCGCGTGCCGTGGAGCAGGTCGTCGAGTTCGTCGGCGGGGACCATAACCCCTGCCTCGCGAGCCTCGGTGCGCACGATCCGGTCTTCGACCATATAGTTGAAGAGCTGCTCGCGCTGCTGAAAGGCGTCGCCGGAGCTTCCGGTGTAAAGTGCACTGTATGCACGCTCGAATTCACGCTGGTCGAGCGACTCCCCGTCCACCTCGCCAATGGAGGTCCCGCGGCCCGAGAGGATCGAGCGATCGCCGGAGAACATGTCCATAAAAATGAAGCCGAGCATCGCGAAGCCAACGAGGATGATGAGGATCCAGCTGCGCTGTCTGATTTCGCCGATTAAAGCCATAGTGGTAAAGGGTGTGCGAGATATACGGAGCAAGCTCCGAAAAGGTGCGCAAAGGTAAGGTGATTGGCGCAGAGCGCGGCGGTGACCTTTGGCGGCGATGGCCTGCGGCGGCTATGGCCTGTGGCGGCGATGGCCTGTGGCGGCGATGGCCTGCGGCGTTGCTCGTCTGTCGCGCGCTTGATGTGCTGTGGGAGCGTGTCGGCAGGACCGTCGGAATCAGGGCAGACAGGATGTGTAAGCAGATGGCTGATCTACCGTCCGTCCGTCCGTCCGTGCGTCCGTCGGAGGAACAGTACCAAACCCAATAAGCACGGTACACTAGCACAATGCACGAGGACTGTACACGGGCACATTGCACGTGCAACGCCGAAGGCCACCGCCGCGCTTGCGCCAACGCCGCCTTTAGGCCAACGCCGCCTTTAGGCCAACGCCGCCACGGCCAACGCCGCCTTCAGGCCTCCGCCGCCTTCAGGCCATAATACGCCTCCAGCTGCTCATAGAACTCCACCCCCCACTTCCTGATCACCGCGTTCTTGACGAAGCGAAACACCGGCATCTGCTGCTTCTTGCCGAGGTCGCACGCCGCCGCGCAGATGTCCCAACGGTCGTAGTTGAGGGCTTCGAAGTCGTTTTGCTCGTCCCGCTCGACGCGGATGGGGTAGAGTTCGCAAGAGATGGGCTTCTTGAAGTCGGTGGCCCCGGCGCGGTGTGCCATCTCGATGCCGCAGGCCGCAAACCCCTCCGGCGTGCGGACCATATAGACACAGTCACCGCCCTCGATACAGGTCGTGCCGAACTCGCCGGCCTCGTCGACGTACTCGTACAGGCCGCGCGCCTCGATCTCGGCGATGCCGCGGGGGCTGAGGAAGGGCTTTACCTTCTTGTAAATGTCCTCGAGGATGCCGAGTTCGTCGTCGGCCAGGGGCGCACCGTAGTCGCCCTCGTGACAGCAGGCCCCCTTGCAGGCCCGCAGGTTGCACATGAATTCTTCCGACATGACCTCGTCGGAGACGAGTTTGCCATCGACGATCAGCATAAGAGGAGGTACTGTACGGTTTGGAGAAGTAGGATAGTTGGTGGAGTGGTCGTTTGGCGGCTTAGGTTAGCGCTTCCGCAAAACACCGTTCGTTCGTTACCTTCGGGCCACCCACACGGGAAGCGTCCGCAAAGTTACCCCCGCGAGTCCGCACCCCTAGCCACAGCCTAAACCATACATGGACCCACTCAAACAGCTCTTCCAAGAAAAATCCGCCGCTCTCAAGGTCGAACTCAAGGCCCTCAACGCAGCGTACGGTGACCATAAAGTTGATGAGGTCACTCTCGGCCAGGTAATTGGCGGCGCGCGCTCGATCAAAATGATGATCTGGGAGACGAGCTCTCTCGACGCCATTAAGGGTATCTCCTTCCGAGGGCACTCCATCCCCGACCTACAGGAGGTTTTGCCGAAAGGCGACGGCAACGAACCTCTTCCCGAGGGGCTCTTTTGGCTCATGCTTACCGGTGAAGTGCCTACCGCGGAGCAGGTCAGCTGGCTGTCCGACAAGTGGTGCAGCCGCTCGAACGTCCCGCCGCACGTCTTCGCCGCCATCGAGGCCCTCCCTAAGGACGCTCACCCGATGACGCAACTCACCGTGGCCGTCAATGCGATGCAAACCACGAGCGTCTTCGCGCGCCGCTACAACGAAGGCCTCAACAAGTCCGAGTACTGGGACCCGACCTACGAGGACGCCATGAACCTCATCGCGCGCCTCCCGCGCGTAGCCGCCTACATCTACCGACGCACCTTTTTCGACGGTGATCACATCTCGCCCGACTCAACCCTCGACTGGGGAGCCAATTTCGCGCACATGATGGGCGTCAAGGGCAGTGAGTTCCGCGATTTGATGCGCCTCTACCTCACGATCCACGCTGACCACGAGGGCGGCAACGCGAGTGCCCACGCCACGCACCTCGTCGGCTCGACGCTCTCGGACGCCTACCACTCCTTTGCCGCGGGCATGAACGCCCTCGCCGGACCGCTGCACGGACTCGCCAACCAGGAGGTGATTCGCTGGGTACTCAAGATGATCGACGCCCTTGGCACGAAAACGCCGAGCAAGGACCAGATCGCGGGTTACGTCAACTCGACGCTCGCCAACGGACGCGTAATCCCGGGCTATGGGCACGCTGTGCTGCGCGAGCCCGATCCCCGCTTCACCGCCCAGAAGCGCTTTGCCGAGGAGCACCTCCGTGGCGATGACCTCATCGAGACGATCTGGAAAGTGTTCGATGTGGTGCCGCCGATCCTCCAAGGCTTAGGCAAGGTGAAAAACCCCTGGCCAAATGTCGACGCACATTCCGGAGCGCTGATGGTACACTACGGCGTCGACCAATTCAGCTTTTACACCGTCATGTTCGGTGTGAGTCGCGCGCTCGGCGTGCTGTCCGCACTTTGCTGGAGCCGGGCCTTGGGTTTGCCGCTAGAGCGGCCCGAAGTCGCTCACCTCAGACTGGGTCAAGGCTTTCGCCAAGAAGCAGCAGGAGGCTGAGGCCGCAGGGTAATTCCAAATTACGAACGACTAATTCCAAATGCGCGTGACGGCACTTCTTGCGTGTACAGGCAGGCCGTTAGACGCCTCCGCGGTAGCCATGTGGATTTTGGAAGTAGTCATTCGGAATTAATTCACCACTTTTCCGCCGCAATACCACTTTATGACGTATCCAGACGACCTCTACTACACCAAGGAGCACGAGTGGCTCCGCATCACCGACGACGGCGAGCACGCCTACATCGGGATCACGGACTTCGCACAGCACGAACTCGACGAACTCGTTTATATAGAGGTCGAGTCGGTCGGCGAAGAGCTCGGGGCCGACGAGGTGTTCGGCACCGTGGAGGCTGTCAAGACGACCAGCGATCTGTTTATGCCTGTGGCTGGCACGGTGGTCGAGTTTAACGAACAGCTTTCGGACAGCGGCGGGGACAACCCCGGTCTCGTCAACAGCGATTGCTATGGCGAGGGTTGGATCGTGAAGGTCAAGCTCTCCGACCCTGCCGATCTGGAGGAGTTGATGCGCGCGGAGGACTACCGGGAGCTGGTCGCGTAAATAATCTTCGATTTTTTTGAGCCCTCAGCCACCACGCTCCATCGTCACCGCATCTACCCTTACGCTACGACGCCCCTGGGCGCTGATTCCGGCAGCCGTAACGACGGCCGTGGTGATCAGCCTCTCGCTCGGGAACCCGCTCCAGATCGACACCAACTGGCTAGACCTACCCTGGTTCGATAAGGTACAGCACTTCATCGCGTATACCAGTTTGGGCGTAGTATGGTCGTTCGCCTTTCGGCAAAACGGCCTTTCCGCGGGACTTCGGCTCTGGGGAATCCTGTTCGCGCTAGGCGTTGCGCTCGAAATCATGCAGTGGGCTTTTTACCCCAGTCGCTACTTCGAGTTCGGCGATATGTTAGCAAATGGTCTGGGCGCGTTCGCCGGGGTCTACCTAGTTGTCGTTCTCCTTCGTACATTTCCACCGAAAACATAAACTATGGAATTTAACCTATCATCCACGAGCCTCCTGCTCGGCTTCCTGGGGGTGGCGGCGATCATCGTCCTGACCGTCTTCCTGATACGGACGCGGTACGGTGGCAAAACTGCCGAAGACTTGGCCGCTAACCTCGACCAGAAGGACGTGCTCAAGGCCCGCAACAAGTACCCTGGCGTAGATGTCTTCCGGCACTCGAGCAGCTTTTTCTACGGAGGCCTCGTGCTTTCGCTGCTGCTCTGCGTGCTGGCGTTCAACTATACCCAGCCGAAGGTCGAGTTCTCCATCCCGGACAACGCCCTCGACATGGACGAGGAAATCATCGTCGACGCCCCGCGTACCGCCGAGCCTCCTCCACCACCGCCCCCGCCGCCGCCACCGGTTATCGAGCCCGTGCCCGACGAAGAAGTCGTCGAGGACATCAAGTTCGAAGACACCAAGATCGAAGAGCCATTGCCCCCACCTCCGCCACCGGCCCCCGCTGGTCCGGCCAAGGTCGATGCACCTCCCCCGCCACCTCCTCCTCCACCGCCACCGGCCCCCGACAACGAGATCTTTAAGATCGTTGAGCAGATGCCGATGTTCCCCGGTTGTGAGGACCAAGGCCTCGACAAGGACGCGCTCAAGACCTGCGCCGAGAAGAAGATGCTCGAGTACATCTACGGCAACGTGAAGTACCCCGCTATCGCCCGTGAGAACGGGGTCGAAGGCAAGGCCATCGTCGCTTTCGTCGTCGAGAAGGACGGCAGCATCACCGACGCTAAAGTCGTTCGTGGGCCCGCCGCCGGTCTTTCTGAGGAAGCCCTCCGCGTCGTAAACACGTTTCCGACCTGGGTCCCGGGCAAGCAACGTGGTAAGCCTGTCCGTGTGAGCTTCGTGCTCCCGGTACAGTTCAAGCTCGAGTAAGCGTACACTTCATATGCCCTCGGGAAGCCCGCATCGTCCAACCGGATGGTGCGGGCTTTTTCGTTGGGCCGCAGCGATGGATAGGGTATTTGCTCTCGGCTCGTACCGCTAGACATTTCCGCTAACCGGGCACGTCTGGACGGTGGAACGCGAAGCAGCAGCGCTACGCGAACGAGACTTAAGGAGCCCAAAGGCCCCTCAACGCTAGATTTGTACTGGAGCAAGCATGAATGTCTAGCGGTATGGTTTCGGCTTCTGCCGTGCATGAGTTCTTGGGAGTAGCGCTGACGAGTGGCTTTGCTTTCACCTTTGGGACTCGCCTCGTGAGGCAGAGACTGCTATTTTATTTTATATTGGTGAGAGAGTTGTGCTGTAGCGTCGGTTTATTATCGTACAGCTGTGTTTTGGGATTCCGAAGATGTATTTTAACGAAAGTCGGCGACTGGCCGCCAAATCGCTATTCACCAGCATCTTGAAAGCATAGGGCAACGAGGTGTTGTCTTAAAACCACTTCAGATGGATGTTGAATTAACCGGCGCTCACGTGCTGTACTCCCTGCTGGCCACCGCCGCCTTCGTAATAACTAGTATCGCTTCGTACCGGTACTATCTCGCTCACCTTTCTAAGCAAACGCTCGAGCGATCTGTCGATCCGAGCCGTCCGGTATCTACGCGCAACAAGTACCCCGCGGCGGATGTGTTTCGGCACAGCGGGATGGTGTTGAGGTTTGGCTTGACGACGGGGGCATTCTTGTGTCTTGTGGCCTTTAGTTATACCGACCGGGAGCCGGTAGTCCACATCCCGAAAGACGCGATGGACACAGGGCTCGACCTCACCGAAGTCGAGCGCACCGCCTACACACCACCGGTCGCGCCGCCGCCGCCACCGCCGCCGCCAGTCATTGAGCCCGTACCGGACGATGAGATCGTGGAAGATGTCGTCTTTGCGGATACCCCGATAGACGAGCCCCTGCCACCGCCACCGCCAACTGCCCCGGCTTCCCCTAAAACAGTTGCCCTGCCGCCCGCGCCGCCGCCACCAGCCCCGATCGAGTCGGACTTGCCCGAGATCTTTGGTATCGTGGAGGACATGCCGCGGTTTCCCGGCTGTGAAGGCGAAACCCTCGACAAAGCCGAGCTAAAGGAATGTGCCGAAAAGCGGATGTTGCAGTTCATCTACAAGCACGTCAGCTACCCGGCGATCGCCCGCGAGAATGGCGTAGAAGGCAAGGCCATTGTTGCCTTCGTGGTCGAGAAGGACGGTTCGATCACCGACGTCAAGGTGGTTCGCGGACCGGGCGCTGGCATCTCCGAGGAGGCGATCCGTGTGGTCAACTCCTTTCCGAAGTGGATTCCTGGGAAGCAACGCGAGAAGCCAGTGCGCGTGAGCTTTGTGTTGCCGGTGGTGTTTTCGTTAGAGTAGCAGCCCCTCGCACCCCCGCCCCCTCGAAAGCAACTACCCCGCCGCGCCTTCCGTTATCATGCTTACATGATCACTCCCCGTAGGCTCTTACACAGCGTAGTTGTTTTGGCGCTAAGCCTCCTTGTCCTTCCCGCATTTGCTCAGATGGAGGCCGAACTCGCCAAGCAGTACTTCGATCAGGGCGAGTTCGAGAAGGCCAGCGAACTGTTCGAAAAGCTCTACGACCGACAGCCCGCCAACGAGTATTACCTCACGCGGTACCTGGAGAGCCTGGCCGGGGCCAAACGGTACAGTGACGCCGAAAAGGCTATCAAGCGTGCCCTCAAAGACGATCCCGAGAAGGTGCAACTCCTGGTGCAGCAGGGCCAAATGCTCGAGGACCAGGGCAAAGTCGACGATGCGAAGAAGTCGTACGCCGAGGCCCTCAAACGCATGCCCGCCGAGCGTTTCGCAATCCAGAAACTCGCCAACGCTTTCGCGAAGGCTGCCAAGTACGAACTCGCCGCGCAGGCGTACGAGCAGGGTGGGGTGGCCCTCAAGGACAAGGCCTTTTTTGCCTACTACCTCGGCGGCCTCTACCAGCAGCTCAACGAGGAGGAGAAGATGGTCGAGAACTACCTGATCGCCGTGGCCGACAAGCCCCAGCGCATTAGCAACGTGCAGGGCATCTTCTCGCGCGCGCTCGACGACGACGGCCTGAAGCGCGTCCAGGCCTCTATCCTGCGCGAGGTGCAAGGCAACCCAGACAACGAAGCGCTCGTGGAGTTGCTCGTCTGGAGCTTCATCCAGCAGCGCGACTACCGCTCGGCGATGCGGCAGGTCCGCGCCCTCGACATCCGTCGCGGGGAGGACGGCCAGCGCATCTTTCGCCTTGCGACCACGGCCATGAACGAGCGACAGTATCTCGCCGCGCAAGATGGCTTTGCCTATATTATCGAAAAGAAAGGTCCGCAGAATCCCTTCTACATCGACGCTAAGCGCCTCAGCCTCGACGCCGAGCGCCAGCGCCTCCTGTCGGAGAGCAACTTCGACCGAACGGCGTTTGCGGCGCTCGAGCAGCAATACGAATCGTTTTTGGCGGAAGCCGGACTCAACAGCTCTACGGCCAGCATCGCGCACGAACTCGCGTTGCTCCAGGCCTACCAGCTCGACAAGCGCTCCGAGGCGATTGCCCTCCTCAAGCAGGTGCTCACCTTTCCGCTCATCGATGATTTCGCCGCGCAGATCAAGCTCGACCTGGCTGACTTCTACCTCATGGAGGGCGAGCGTTGGGAGTCGACGCTGCTCTACGGCCAGGTGGACAAGGCTTTCCCCGAGGGACAGTTGGGCCACGAAGCTCGCTTTCGCAATGCGCGACTCAGCTACTTCTCGAGCGACTTCGAGTGGGCGCAGGAGCAGTTCGACATCCTCAAGTCGAGCACCTCTCGCCTAATCGCCAACGACGCCATCGACATGTCGGTGTTCATTATGGACAACCTCAACCTCGACACCACCTCTGTGCCGCTGGCCATGTACGCCGCCGCCGAGCTGCTCAGCTTTCAGCGCAAGTTCGCCGCAGCTAATGGCAAGCTCGATAGCCTCGGCAAGCGCTTTCCGGAGCACGGCCTTATCGACGACATTCTTTTTATGCGCGGCGACATCGAGCAGCAGCAAGCTCGGTACGCGGAGGCCGTCGTCTATTACCAGCAGGTCGTCACCGATTACCCGGAGGACATCCGCGCCGACAACGCGCTGTTTCGCTGGGCCGAGATTACTGAGAAGTATCTAAACGATCCGGCTTCCGCCAAAACGCTGTACGAGCGGCTCTTCCTGGAGTACGACAACAGTATCCTGGCGGTTGAGGCGCGGAAGAGGTTTAGGCGATTGCGGGGGGACGAGGTAGGATAGAACGCAATAGACGCGAGACCTCGCAACGAGATAGCGAAGAGCAGGACGTTGGCCCGGCCCTCGCGATCCTGTCGCGTATTCTTTGCGTCTATCGCGTTCTATTCCGGCAGGCTCTGCTCCAGATCAAATTTTACCAACTCCAAGAATTGCCCAGCCCGCTCGTCGACGTCCGCCCGGGTGATTTCCAACAGGCGATCCGGTCCGAAGTCCTCACAGGTAAAGCTCGCTAGCGCGGAGCCGAAAATCACCGCCCGCTTCATCGTTTCGAAGTTGACATTGGGCGCAGACGCCAGGTAGCCCATAAAGCCACCCGCGAAGGTGTCACCGGCCCCGGTCGGATCAAAAACCTCCGCCAGCGGGAGAGCCGGCGCGTAGAACATGCGGTCTTCGTAGAAGAGAATCGCCCCGTGCTCTCCTTTCTTGATGATTAGGTAGGGTACGCCCATCTCGATGATTGTCTTCGCGGC
The DNA here is from genome assembly GCA_963837005.1 of Lewinellaceae bacterium. Classification (GTDB taxonomy): domain Bacteria; phylum Bacteroidota; class Bacteroidia; order Chitinophagales; family Saprospiraceae; genus CALDTK01. The sequence continues at coordinate 1,940,666 of CAWIMC010000001.1, read as the reverse complement.
CTTGACGAGGCTGCGCTCACCCGACAGTTGGCGCGCCTCCTCGTCGTTGACGATTAGGATGTCAACTTTCTTAATGATCGCCTTGAGGTCGTCCATCATAATGTCCATCCAGAAGTTCATCGTGTCGAGCGCGACGAGCTTCGGGCGGGTGTTCATCTGGTCGAGGACCTTCATCTGGACGCTCGGCGTGAGGTTGCCGAGCATGACAAATTCCGCGTCTTTGTAGCCTTCCGGCAAAACGGGATCGAAGTCGGCCAGCACGTTGAGCTGCGTGTCGAGGGTATCGCGGCCATTCATGTCGGCGTGATACTTCCCGGCCCAGAAGAAAGACTTCTCGTCGGGCTTGACCTGCACGCCTTCCAGATCGACGTCACGCTTGCGGAGCTCCTCGATGAAGGTTTCGGGGAAGTCGCCGCCGATTACGGAGACGAGCTGAACGGGCTTCGTGAAGAAGCTAGCGGCCAGGGCGATGAAAGAGTTGGTTCCGCCAATGGCGCGGTCGCGCTTGGCGTAGGGAGTTTCGACGGAGTCGAGGGCAAGGGTACCGACGGAGAGGAGGCTCATGCTGGGAGACGAAATTTTGCTCGAAGAGGATTGCAAGGTTACGGCGGGCGGGCTACATTTGCAGCCGCTAATCAAACACGCCTGCTTAGCTCAGTTGGTTAGAGCGGTTGACTGTTAATCAATAGGTCACTGGTTCGAGTCCAGTAGCGGGCGCACTACGTAAGAGAGCCCTCGGTGATGAGCCGGGGGCTTTTTTATTATGGAACGCGATAGACGCAATAGACCGCGACAGGATCGCAAAGAGCATGACGTGTCTGTCCTCGCGGTTTATCGCGTTCGCTCTTACCCCTTATTCGCCAACTGCCCACACGCCGCGTCAATATCGCGCCCGCGGCTGCGCCGCACCGTGACCGTCACCCCGCGCTCGGCAAGCACTTGCGCAAACCGATCCACCACCGCGGCGTCGCTGCGCCCGAAGCCGGCCGAGTCGATCGGATTGTACTCGATTATATTAACGCGAACGGGGAAGCGCTTGCACAGACTCGCCAGTGCGTGCGCGTCCTCCACCGAATCGTTGAAGTCCCGCAGGGCGATGTATTCGTAGCTGATGCGATTGTGGGTCTGCTGGTAGTAGTACGCCAGCGCGTCCATCAGGGTGGCGAGGTCGTTGGAGTCGTTGATCGGCATGACCTCGGAGCGCTTCGCGTCGGTGGCGGCGTGAAGGCTGAGGGCGAGGTTGACCTTGGAGGCCTCGTCGGCGAGGCGGCGGATGGCTTTCGCGATACCGGCCGTACTTATCGTGAGGCGCCGCGGGCTCATGCCCAAACCCTGCGGCGAGGTGATCAGGTCGATCGAACGTTTTACGGAAGTATACGCCAATAGTGGCTCGCCCATCCCCATGTACACTACGTTGGTCAGCGGCTTGCCGAAGGTCGCCTCGCAGAGGGCGTTGACGAGCCGCACCTGGTCGAAGATCTCGCTTGCCGTGAGGTTGCGTACGCGCGCCATCTTGCCGGTCGCACAGAAGGAACACGTGAGGCTGCACCCGACCTGCGAACTCACACAAACCGTGAAGCGCTGCACTTTGACCACGGGGATGAGTACCGACTCAATGAGGTGCCCGTCGTGCAAACGGTAGCGCACCTTGATGGTCCCGTCGTCCGAGACCTGCCTCGCGTCTTCGCGCAAACTCGGGATCACGAAGTCGGCGGTGAGCTTCTCGCGCAGGGACTTGCCGAGATTGGTCATCATCGCGAACTCGGTTACTCCGTGTTGCCACAGCCACTGTTGGAGTTGCTTGACCCGAAATTTTGGCTCCTCGACGCTCGCAAACCAAGCCTCTAGCTCCGTTGTGTCCAACTCGCGGATGTCGCGGCGATCGGCCATCGAGACCGGCATGAGGTCGGCGACTTCTTGCGTGACTATTTGGCTCATAATGAGCGGTAAAGGTAGTTGCTTCGAAAGAAGTGACGAATGCTCTACCATCCACCTGCGATTCCCCTCACCTACTTTCGCCCGTATCGCTACCGCCCGTCAACTCAACCTCCTCCTCGCCGCCGTCGGCCTCGTCATCGTGCTGGCGAGCGTGGGGGCCACCGTGTACTTCGTGTCCAACCTCGCCCGTGAAGAGCGAGCGAAGGTCGAGATCTGGCTCGCGGCGCAGGGGGCAATTAGCGATCTGTTCATGGACGAATCGGCGGCGAACTGTGACCTCACCCTCCACACCTACATTCTCGAAAGCAACACGACGATCCCGATGGTGCTCGTCGGACAGTACAACGACATCCTCGGGGGACGGAACTTCGGGGAGGCGCATGACGCAGACACGAGCTTCTTGCGGACGGTCATCGACCAGCAGCAAGCGGCTGGCAAGGAACCCCTCGTCATCGACGAGACGCGGCTGTATTATCTAGAGAGCAGCCTGTTGCAGAGCCTTCGCTATTACCCGATCGTCTTGTTTGCGCTGCTCGCGACCTTTGTGGGCTTTGGGTATTTCGCGATCAATTCGAGCCGACGCGCCGAGCAAAACCGGGTTTGGGTCGGGATGGCCAAAGAAACCGCGCACCAACTCGGCACGCCGATCAGCGCCATCATGGCGTGGGTCGAGTACCTCAAGGTCGAGCACGGCGACAATCCCGAACTCGAAGACGTAGCCACCGAACTCACGCAGGATGTCGACCGCCTCCAACTCGTCGCCGAGCGCTTCAACAAGATTGGTTCTACCCCAGAGTTAGTGCCTACGGCACTGCCGGTTTTGCTGGAAAGCATCTATGCCTACATGTCGCGCCGCGCACCCCGGAAAGTCGAGTTTCGACTCGAGGTCGCGCCGGACCTCGCCGCCTCCCATATCGCGGTCAACAAGCATCTCTTCGACTGGGTGCTCGAGAACCTCATCCGCAATGCCCTAGATTCGATGGACGGCTCGGGCGAGCTGGTCCTCGCGGCCCAGCGCGACGGTAAGTCGGTGGAAATCACCGTCAAGGACAGCGGCAAAGGTATCCCCTCGTCGAAGCACAAGACGGTGTTTCGGCCTGGCTTTACGACCAAGTCCCGCGGCTGGGGTCTGGGCCTGAGTCTCGCCAAGCGCATCGTCGAGGAGTATCACGGCGGCAAAATCTTCGTGAAGGAGAGTAGTGTTGGCCGGGGGGCAACGTTCGCGGTGCGCATGCCGGTGACGACGGCGGCGGCTTTGGGCAAGTAGGTAGTTTTGGGGAAAGTCGGGTGCTGGATAACGGGTGGCAAACTCTTTGCAAACGAAAGCCGCGTAGGCCGGGTGGCCACCCACACGGTGCGCACCCCGGTCACGAATCAGAGCCTGTGGCGGCGTAGATGGTTTTGGCGAAAGCCCCACTGTCGTAAGCGCGGCGGGTACAGTACTTCCATCGCCGCGCCCATATGCCCTTCCGCACCCGACTTCTCCTTCTCGTCATGCTCTGCCTGTGTGGCAGCCGGGTATTTGGGCAGGGGCAATTGCGGCTCAGCGACGAGACCAGCGAGCCGCTCACGGGCGTCAACGTCTACACGCCCGACCTGAGCTATAGCACAGCCAGCGACTCGGACGGCGTCGTGATCCTCGAAGGCCTGGCCGACACCGGGCGCTTGATGTTTAGCTACACTGGCTACCAAACCTTAGTGCTGCCCATCGGCGAACTGCGAGCCGCCATCCGCAAGGCCCCGCGAGGGCGGCTGTTTACGCTTTCGCTAAAACCCTCGACGAGTCAACTCTCCGAGGCAACCGTGGTGGGCCGGCGCAATGACCACCCCGAGGACATGCCCTGGACCGTGACGACCCTCTCCGCGAGCGACATCGCCCGCGTCAACGCCCAAACCTCTGCCGATGCGCTCGAGGCTACGGGCGAGGTCTACGTGCAACGCTCACAGATGGGGGGCGGCTCGCCGATCGTGCGGGGCTTCGAGGCGAACAGGATTCTGCTCGTTCTCGACGGCGTCCGCCTCAACAACGCCATCTACCGCGAGGGTCACCTCCAAAACTCGATCACCGTCGACCCCGCCATGCTCGAACGCGCCGAGGTCATCTTCGGGGCGGGCAGCCTACACTACGGCTCCGATGCGCTCGGGGGCGTAGTCCACTACCGCACCAAAGAGCCGCGGCTCGGGCAACAGGGCGAACCGCGCTCGGGCGGCAATTACTTCGTGCGGTTCGCGAGCGCCAACCTCGAGAAAACCGTCCACGCTGATCACCACTTCGCCCGCAAACGCTGGGGGAGTGTGACCAGCGTCACCGCGTCGAGCTTCGCGGACCTGAAGGCGGGCACGCGCTACAACCACCCCTACACCGACTTCGGCCGCATGCCCTACTACGTGCAGCACGCGTCCGACGGCGCGGTGCTCGTCAACACCGACCCGTACCTCCAGCGGGGCACCGGCTACGATCAGGTCGACCTGCTGCAGAAGGTCAAGTTCCAGCTCTCCGACGATCGTTACCTCCTGGCGAATGTGCAGTTCTCCAACAGCTCCGACGTGCCGCGCTTCGACCAGTTGTCGCAGGTCAACGGCGACCGACCGCAGGATCTCAAGTTTGCCGAGTGGTACTACGGCCCGCAGCAACGGCTGTTTGCGAGCCTGCGCAGCGTCAACAACGAGCGCTCGCTGTTGCACGACCGCAGCCAGTGGATCGCGAGCTTCCAGCGCCTCGACGAGGACCGCTACGAGCGCAAGCTCGACAACCTGTGGCGGGACTTCAGTTTCGTGGACATCAGCGTGTACGGCCTCACCTTCGACGCCGACAAGGGTTTTGGCGCAAGCCGCCAGCACACCGTCTCGTACGGCATCGAGGGTCAGCACAATGTGGTCGGGAGTCTCGGGGGCCGCGTGCGAATCACCGACGAGGCCGTACTGCTCGACCGCATCTCCCGCTACCCGAGCGGCGGGTCGGAGATGACGAGCGCCGGGGCTTACGCGACCTACCAGTTCAAAACCACCAATGATCGGCTACACCTACAGGCGGGGGCCCGCTACACGCAAGTGATGCTGTCGTCGAGCTTCGGTGCACCTGGCATCGACGAACCGGTGGACTGGCCGCAGGCGCTCAAGGACGGGATCAGCAACACCAACGAGGCCCTCACCTATGCCGGCGGCGCGACGTATCGCCTCACGAGTTCGACGCGGCTCCAGGCCCTCACCTCGACGGCTTTCCGGGCACCCAATGTCGACGACTTCGGGAAAATGCGGATTAAGAACGGCTTCGTACTCGTGCCCAACATCGACCTGCGGCCGGAGGAGGCCTTGAATGCCGAGGTGACGCTTACGCAAAACCTGGGGGTGTTGGGCAGCGCAGGTTTTGCCGGAAGGCTCAGCGTCACGGCCTTCGCGAGCAACCTGAGCCGGGTCGTGGTCCGTGCCGACGGTGCCCTGCCCAACGGCGACAGCACCTTCGTGAGCGGGGAGACGCGTTACCGCGTGCAGGTCAACACCAATGCGGATCGGGGCGAGGTGCGTGGCATCGGTGCGAAGGCCGACTTCAGCTACGGGGCGCACTGGACGCTGGCCGTTCGGACGACGATCACGAAGGGAACCGCCATCGACGCCGTCGGCGAGCAGACGCCCCTGAGTCACATTCCGCCGCTGTACGGGCAGGTGGTGTTGCGCTACGGCAAGGACAAATGGAGCGCCGGGGCCACCGTGCGCCACAACGGCTGGAAGCGCTGGGAGGACTACGCGCCAGCTGGGTCGAGCGACAATGAAGACCTGGCGATCCCAGAAGTCGGTACGCCTGCGTGGACGGTGTTGGACGTAGATGCGGCCTATCAGCTTTCGCCAAAACTGCAGCTCCAGACCGCGGTGCGCAACGTGGGAGATTTGTACTACAAGCCGTTCAGCTCGGGACTCGGGGCACCGGGGCGGGGTTTGGTGATGAGTGTGCGGGGGACGTTCTGAGGCTTTCCTTTGTCGCATGCGACGCTCCCCCCGGTTCGTGCTCGAGTGTGTAGGCTGCGTGCTACTGCTAGCGGTCGGTGGCGTGTCGGCGCAGGTTGTGGTGCCGGGCGAAAACACCGGCGACTACGCAGCTGCCAAACCGCTCTCTTTTCGCCTCGTCGACAGTATCGGGCGGGCAGTGGCGAACGCGGTGGTCGAGAGCGCCGACGGTCGGTATGCCGGGATAAGCGACAGCTTCGGCGAGGTAGTTTTGACGAAAGTCGCCCCCTCATTGCCGTCGAGTACTTTGCTCAGCGACACACTTTACGTTTCTGGGCTCGGCTACGAGACAGCTGCAGTGGCCTGGCCGCGGTCTACGACGCTTACGCTTCCGGCGGTCCCGCGTTCGCTTGCTGAGGCCACGGTCATTGGGCGCCGCGACGACCGAAGTTCGACGCTCATCCCTCAGGTCGCCACCATCGACGCCGCCGAGATCGCGCGCCGGCGACCGGCGACCTCGGCAACCGTATTAGAGCAAACCGGCGAGGTCTTCGTGCAGCGCTCGCAGTACGGTGGCGGCAGCCCGGTGCTGCGCGGCTTCGAAGCCAATCGGGTGCTGCTCGTCGTGGACGGCGTGCGGCTCAACAACGCCATCTATCGCGAGGGCCACCTTCAGACGGCAATCACGGTAGACCCGAACTTGCTCGAACGCGCCGAGGTCGTCTTCGGCCCAGGGAGTTTGCTGTATGGCTCCGATGCTATTGGCGGGGTAGTGCACTTTCGGACGCGCGAACCCCGGCGCTATGCGGGCACCGGCCGACACTTCACCGGCCAGGCCTTCTTGCGTGGTGCGAGTGCCAGCCGTCAAGCCACGGGCCACGTTGATATCGGCTACCGCGGCGAGCGTTGGGCGACGCTAACGAGCTTCACCGTGACGCACTTCGGAGACCTGCGGTCGGGCCGCAATGTGCCGGATCGTTGGGGTAGCCTCGCGGACGTGCGCTATTACCTGCAGCCCGGCAGCCCACGCGACACGGTGCTCGCCAACGGCAGACCTGGCGTGCAGCCGCGCTCTGGCTACGGGCAGCTCGACCTCGGGCAGAAGGTGAGCTACTTCGCGAGCGACGAGCGCACCCTTACCCTCAACCTACAGTTGTCGACGAGTTCGGACATCCCGCGTTTCGACAACCTCGTGCTCTACGAGGCGGAGGACCCGCGCGACCTTACGTACGCCGAGTGGTACTACGGTCCTCAGCGACGCCTGCTCGCGTCCCTGCGGAGCATTAACACGAAGTCTACGCGCCTGCATGATCGTGCCCAGTGGATCGCGAGTGCGCAGCGTATTGACGAAGATCGCTACGAGCGGTTGGCGACGAGTCGCGAGCTGGACGTCAGTTTCGTGGATGTAGCCGTTTACGGGCTGTCGTACGATGCGGACAAAGAGTTTACGAGCAGTGGACGACTGAGTTATGGGCTCGAGGGCCAGCACAATGTCGTGGATAGCGATGCCGGACGCCGAAACGTAGACGACGGTACGATACGCAGTGAGGGACTCTCGCGCTACCCGAGCGGCGGGGCGACAATGAGCACCGGTGGGGCCTATGCAACCTACCGCCACACCTTGTTCGACAAACGCCTCGAGGCGGAGGCCGGCGCTCGCTACTCGCTGACGCAGCTCACGGCCGTCTTCGGGCGCGACGACTTGCTGGAGCCGGTCACCTGGCCGGAGCTGCTGCGCGAGGGTATTTCGGGTGCCAACGACGCGTGGACCGCTTCAGCGGGGGCGACTTGGCGCACGACGGCGCACATGCAGGTGCGCGGGCTCGTCTCAACCGCGTTTCGTGCACCTAACGTCGACGATTTTGGCAAAACGCGTGTGCGGGGCGGGGCGGTGCTGGTTCCCAACCCGGCGCTCGCCCCCGAGAAGGCCGTCAACGCCGAGCTTTCGCTTACGCAAAACTGGGGATTGCTAGGGGCGACTGGTTTTGCCGCAAGGCTCACGGCCACCGTCTACGCCACAGATCTGCGTGGGGCCGTCGTGCGTCGCAACGGGCAACTGCCCAGTGGCGATAGCACATTCGTAAGCCAAGGGCGGACCTACCGCGTGCAGACCAACGTCAACGCCGACCGCGCGGAGGTGCGGGGTGGTGGCCTGCGGATCGACGCCACGTACGGCCCGCGTTGGCGCGTGGAGGGACGCCTGAGCTACACCCGTGGGCGGGCTTTTGACGCTGCACGAGGCGAAGCTCCGCTGGCGCACATTCCGCCGCTGTTTGGACAGACGATGGTGCGCTACCAGACAGGGCGGTTGGACCTCACGGCGGTGTGGCGCTTCAACGGTCGCAAGCGATGGGAGGCGTTTGCGCCCCTCGGGTCGAGCGACAACATCGAGTACGCCATAGAGGGCTACGGATCACCGGCCTGGAGCGTGTTCGACCTTCAGGGCACGTGGCGGCTTTCGCCAAAACTCGACCTGGAGCTAGGGGTCGACAATGTGATGGACCTTTACTACCGGCCATTTAGCTCGGGGATCGCGGCGCCGGGGCGCAACGTGGTCGTGGGGATGCGGGGGCGGTGGTGAGCGATAGATGTCTCGGTCCACACCGCGAAAAAAACCCGTTCCTTTGCACGCTTACCGGAGCTAGCCCGCCCCGGTGCGTTTTTGAAGACCAAATACCCAACTTATGAAGGAGACGGGAACCCGTAATCCTGCCGCCCCTATTGCCGACGACGGCATCGCGGCCACCGGAACGATCTATTACAACGCCACCCCTGAAAAGCTCATCGAGCACAGCGTCCGCGCCCACGAAGGCATTCTTGCCGATAATGGTGCACTCGCCATTCGGACGGGGACCTTCACCGGTCGATCGCCGAAGGATAAGTTTTGCGTCGAGGACGCGCAGACGCGCGACGAGGTAGACTGGAACAACTTCAACCAGCCCTTCGCGGAGGACAAGTTCGCGCCACTGCGGGCGGAAGTCCGCGAACATTTAGGCCAGCAGGCGAAGCTTTACGTGATGGATGTGTTCGCGGGGGCAGACCCGGCGTACCGCCTGAAAGTGCGCGTGATCGCGGAGTTCCCGTGGTCGGCGCAGTTCGCGCACAACATGTTTTTGCGCCCGACGACGGAGGAGTTAGAGACCTTCACGGCCGACTGGACGATCTACTGTGCGCCCACGTTCAAGGCGACGCCTGAGGTCCACGGGACGCGCCAGGCCAACTTCTCGATCATCAGTTTTGGCGAAAGCCAAATCCTCATCGGAGGCTCGGGCTACACGGGTGAGATCAAGAAGGGCATCTTCACGGTGCTCAACTTTTTGCTGCCCGTCGAGCACGGCGTGCTGCCGATGCACTGCTCGGCCAACGAGGGCACCGACGGCTCGACGAGTATCTTCTTCGGCCTTTCGGGTACCGGTAAGACGACTCTTTCGGCCGACCCAGAGCGGGCGCTGATCGGCGACGACGAGCACGGCTGGGACGACAAAGGCGTGTTCAACTTCGAGGGCGGCTGCTACGCCAAAACCATCGACCTCACCGAGGACAAGGAGCCGGACATCTTCCGGGCCGTACGCCACGGGGCAATCCTGGAGAACATTGTCTTCGCCGAAGGGACGCGGACCGTTGACTTCACGGATAGTAAGCTGACCGAAAATACGCGCGTCAGCTATCCGATCCACTTTATCGACAACGCGAAGACGGAGAGTCGGGGTGGACACCCGCGCAACGTCTTCTTCCTGACCTGCGACGCTTTCGGGGTACTGCCGCCGATCGCACGCCTGACCAAAGAGCAGGCGATGTACCATTTCATCAGTGGCTACACGGCCAAGGTGGCGGGTACTGAAGCGGGCGTCACCGAACCGACGGCCACCTTCTCGGCTTGCTTTGGGGCACCTTTCCTGCCGCTGCACCCAGCGCGGTACGCGACGATGCTCGGGGCACAGATTGACGCGCACGGCGTGGATGTTTGGTTGGTGAACACCGGATGGTCGGGCGGCGGCTACGGCACCGGCAAACGCATCAGCCTGAAGTACACCCGCGCTATGGTGCGGGCGGCACTGGCGGGCGAGCTCGGTCGAGAGGCGACCACGTGGACCCCCGACGAGCGCTTTGGAGTGCTGGTGCCAGCGGCAGTTCCGGGTGTGCCAGCGGAGATTCTGGACGTCCGCAGCACCTGGGCCGACGGGGCAGCCTTCGATAAGGCCGCCGAGAAGTTGGTAAGCCTGTTCCACAAAAACTTCGAGCGCTTTGCGGGGGAGACCCCAAAGGAGATTCTGGCGGCGGAGCCTAAGCGGGAGCGGGCGGTGGTATAGGCGAGTAGGTTGGAGGAGGCTTCCGCCAAAACTTGCCCCGCCTACCTTCGGGCGTCATGAAATCACTGTTGCGGTCGCTCTACTACCGGGTGCCTGTCGAGCTCAGGCTACCCGCGCGGCGAGCCTACTATCTGCCCCTCGATCTCCTCAAACCCCTGCCAGGCCTATCGCCTCCGCGCGGGCTGATCTACACAGGCGGCGATGGCACGGCCTTCATAGAGCAGGGCAACGACATCATCGCCTTTCTCGCCGAGTACAGCGGCTTAGCCCCGGACAGCGAAGTGTTGGACATCGGATCGGGCATTGGGAGGGTGGCCATCCCGCTCTCACATGTGTTGCACGCACCTGGATCTTACGATGGATTCGACGTCGTCGAACGAGGGGTGGCGTGGTGCACGAAGCACATCGGGCGCAGGCACACCAACTTCAATTTTCTGCACGTCGACCTCGCCAATGACCTGTACCGCGGGACGGGCGCGCGCGCGGAGGAGTTCACTTTCCCTTACCCCGACCGGGCCTTCACACTCGCGATCGCCACCTCCGTCTTCACGCACATGCTGCCGGGAGCGGTCCAGCGCTACCTCTCGGAGGTCGCCAGGGTGCTGCGGCCCGGCGGGACGTTCACGTTTACCGCCTTCGTCCTCGATGGGGAGTCGCGGCGCACGATGGGAAGCCTGGGCGGATTCACCTTTCCGTTCGGGTACGGGGAGTACGCGCTTTTCGACGAGGGGGTGGCTGCTGCGAACGTTGGCTACGAACGCACGTTCTTGGAAGGACAGGTGCTCGAGGCTGGGTTCGAGATCACGACTTACGTGCGGGGGAGTTGGAGCGATAGGGTGCGGGAACATCCGGCAGCCTTCCAGGACATCTACGTAGTGACGCGGAGGTAGGGTCGTAGCTCTCCGCTACCTTCGTCCAATGATCTCAGAATCTTCCATCGAGCAGTCTCTCCTCAAGCTCGACGACGAGTCGGCTGTGGAGGCCGCGATGCTCGAGTTCGTCACCGAGCAGCCGACGTTTACGCAGTACCTGCGGACGGACACCTTCGAGCTGTTGACGGAGGGGGAGCGCGACTACCTCCAGTACCTTTCTCTGGTGGTCTACGGAGCGGTACGCTCCGAGCACGCATCGCTGCCGAGCCTCGACGGAGAGACGATCGAGGAGTGGGAGGAGAAGGTCTGGGCGTGGCTCGAGCCGACGGTCGGCAAGCCGATGGCGCAGCGGCTCGACGTCGTGTTCGAAGCCATAGACCAGGAAGAGTTGCTAGCCTTCGCGGAGGATTCTTTGGTGGACCCAGACCGCGGCGAGGACGAAGACGCTGAACTGTTCGGGACGGGCGCGAGCCGGGAGTTGGGGATGGTGGGCTTGGTAGTGCTGGTGGGGGCGCTAGATGGGGTGGTGCCATTATGTGCCTAACCGAATAGCGACCTAAGAATATAGGTATAGCGATTGTGTTGTTAGGTCTCCTTAAAACGTGCCCTCCCTTCGAAGTGAAGCGACCGCGGGGCTCAGTCACAGCGTATGGTGTCGGTAAATGCGTCAGTTGAGTAGTATGGATCGTGGCTCCACTCGTGGAATCTCGACGGCGTACCCCGCGGTGAAGGTCGCCGGGCTTAGGTTCGGCGGAAGGTCGTCGGGTTGTAAGAAGCCTAAGGGCTAGGACGACTTTTGGCGGATCCGCTCGGGCAACTCCCGCGTGATCTATAGTATCGTAGAAGTCGTGCTCTTTCTTTACGCTTTCACCTCCTCCACCAAAAAGTACCCATCCTCCCCCTGTGCCTGGTACAGTGGCATCAGCATATAGCCAGTGTACTCGCTCGTCACCGTCTCGCCGTCGAGGTAGGCCAACGGCTGCCCCGCTTGAATCGGGTCGAAGTTGCCGAAGCCCGGAAGCATCGAAAAGGCACTGTCGGGGGGGATGGCCAGCCGGAAGACGATGCGCGTGAGTCGGGGGCGGGTATCTGAGGCGATAGCGGCGCCGACGGGTGCCGTGTCGACCATGCCGAGTTCACCGAGCAGCGCCCAGACCAAGGACTCCGCGCGATCGGCGCTCGCGCGAGCGGTGTGCTGTCCGGCCTCGTAGGCGAAGGCCCGCGTAGGCAGGCCGACCCGCTCGGTGGTGAAGTGCGACACGAGCGTACCGTGCAGCACATCGGTGAGTCCGAAGACCACCGGCACGCCGAGCTGCTTCGCGAGGTCACAACTGGCCTCGTCCGGGATCGTCGTAGCGAAGTCGCCACCGTCGGCGGTCGTCGTGTGGATGTCGAGGAGGATCAGCTCCGTCGGATTAAACCGGTCGATGGCCGCGCTGATCGTCGTGAGCAGTTCTGCGGCCTCTCCGGCTTCTGCGCTCGTGCGGTCGGCTTGCATCCGCTCCGGGAGAAAATAGCGGTTGAGGTCACGGTCCACGTAGCGCACGTTTTGCCGAAAGGCCCCCAAATTGCCGATCAAGCCCAGCAAAGTGCCGTGGTGCGGTAGGCCCTTGTCTCGTAATCTCCGAATCGTCGCCTCCAGCGCCAGCACCCCCGCAGGCTCGTTGCCGTGCACCGCGCCGACGATGATCAACAGCGGACCGGCCTGCTGCCCCTCCGCCCCGCCAATTACTCGGTTTCGCACGACGCCCTCCTCTTGCTGCGCCTCACTCATTTCTCGTCCTCGTCTTTGCCGTGATCCAAGACTGTGACGCGTACCATCTCGATCTTGGTGTCGCCCACCTCCTCGAAGACGAACTTGAGTCGCCCCAGTTCGAGCTCGTCGCCCTGCTCTGGTATCTGCCCCATCGTCATGACGAGGTAGCCCGACACGGTGGTGTAGTCGCCTTCCGGCAAACGCAGCGCCGGGTACTTCGTATTGAGATAGACGACTTCGTGACGACCGCTCAGCAGGTAGACATTGTCCGAGAGTTGCTCCTCGTGGTAGTCGTCATCGTCGTCGTGCTCGTCGGAGATATCGCCGAAGATCTCCTCCATAATGTCCTCGAGGGTGATGAGGCCCGTGATCGACCCGTACTCATCGACGATGGCGGCAATGGATTTGCGCGAGCCGATGAAGCGCTTCATGAGGTCGGTGAGCCGCATCGCCTCCGGGACGAAGGGCAGGTCAATAGCGATGTTGCGGATGCTCGACGACTGTTTGAGGAGGTGTTGGTGGTGCACGTATCCGAGCACGTTGTCGATATCGTTGTCGTACACCAGCAGGCGCGAGTGGTTGCTGGTTGCGAAGAGGTCGACGAGGTCCGGGATCGTATCGTTGACGTCGATGCCGACGATCTCGTTGCGGGGCACCATCACGTCGCGTACACGGAGGTCGTTGAAGTTGAGGGCATTCTGAAAGAGGTTCGCGTCGATCATCTCCTCGTCCGAGTCGCGGGCGTCGGTGTGGGTTTGGATGATGTACTGTTCGAGGTCCAGGCGTGTGAAGGCCGTGTCCGGGACGGTGGTCGGCTGGCGGGTGATGAGTTCGAGCAGTTTTTCCGAAAGGCGAATCATCAGCCACGCCAGTGGACTGAGTAGCCAGCGCGCGATTTCTATCGGGTAGGCGAGTCCGAAGAGGGCCTTCTCGGCAAAAACTTCGAAGAGCGCCTTCGGGATAAACTCCCCGAAGATGAGCACGACCACCGTGATGAGCAGGGAGCTAATCAGAAGGTTGACGTACTCGTTGCTGCTCACCGAGTCCCCGAGCGCATCGCCGATCAATGCGCCGGCCAGGGCGGTGAGCGTCACCATGACGAGGTTGTTGCCGACCAGCATAGCCCCCATGAAGTCGGCGGGCTTCTCGTAAAACTTCGCCAGTAGCGCACCGCGGCGCTTCGAGCGCTTGCGCTTGAGTTCGATGAGCAGCTTGTTGGCGCTCACGAAGGCGATCTCGCTGCCCGAAAACAGGCCCGACAGCAGCAACAGGACCAGCAGTAGAATAATCTCACTCGCCATTCGGGGGCAAAGGTACCCGCTCGGCGGTAGACTCGACCTGGACGATTCCCTGGATCGCGATCACCTTGGCGCGCGTAAAGTCCTCGTTGCTCTCGAAGCCGACGCCCGTGATCTCCTTGTCGAGCTGGCGCAGGCGCACGAAGCGATCGGAGTAGATCTTGCGCTCGTACGACACCCAGTGCAGCTCTTCGGTGTCGAGCCGGTCGCCGACCACCGACTTCCAGACCACGGAGTCGCGCAACAGCACGCGGTCGTCGGTTTCGTAGCGGACGCCGTAGCCGCTCTGGAGCGTCGAGGAGATCTCGCCGGCGTCGTCGTAGAACTCCAGGTACGCCCCGGCCGGGAAGTACTGTACGAACTGGCTCTCCTCCATCACGCGGAGCATCTGCGGTCCGGTGACGCGAACCTTGATCTGGGCGCTGTCGGAGTAGATGGTTTCGAAGTCGGAGATAACCTCGGCGTCCGGGCGAATCTCCGGGAACATGGCGGCAACGGCGGCGGGGTCGTTTTCGCAGGCGGCGAGGAGGGCCACGAGGTAGAGGGCGGCTGCGCGGCCGGCAGAAGAGCGTAGCATTCTCATCATACGGGACGTCAGCGTAGGAGGTTGATGTCGCCGTTCACTTGGACCGTGACGCCGTCGATGTAAAGCACCTCGGCCACCCAGGCGTAAACGCCCGAGTTCATCTCCTTGCCGCGGAAGGTGCCGTCCCAGCCGCCCATGAGGTCGTTGGGGACCATGTCGGCGTTCTCGAAGACCTGGTTGCCCCAGCGGTCGAAGATGCGGACGTAGTTAATCCGAGCGAGCACGGGAGGACCGAACAGCGTCCAGCGCTCGTTGAGGCGGTCGCCGTTGGGCGTGAAGGCCGTCGGGGCGTAGAGCGGTCGCTCTTTGCGGACCTCGAGTTGGAGGCGGTCGACGGCCGTGCAGCCGGCAGCAGAGGAGGCCGTGACCGTGAGTTCGGACGGGCTAAAGCCATAGACGTACACTTGATTGCACGTGCTGTCGAGGCAGCGCACGGAGTCCGCCCCCGTCCATAGGTAGGTGAAGTCGCCGGGCTGGTTGATGAGCGCCTCGACGAGCATACTGTCGCCGAAAGAGATCGTGAGGTTGCCGCCGATCTCGACCTCGAGTGGGGGCGGGTCGGCGAGAGTGACACGAACCGTGTCGGTGCAGCCCTTGATGTTTTGGACGAAGATGGTGTAGTCGCCCTCGGTGAGACCGGTTCGCTCGCCGGTGGGGAGGTAAGGGCCGCCATTAAGGCTAAAAAAATAATCAGGAACCCCGCGGCTGATCGGGATCGCGAAGCTCCCCGAGGGGGTGCCGGCGCAACTCGGGTCGGTGGTGAGCGGAGTCCCGGCCTCGAGCGGGTCGCTCGCTTCACAGCAAGGATCGACGAAGACCGACTTCGTCTCCGTCACCACACACCCGTCCGAACTCGTGAGTCTGAGCGTGATGAATTTCTCGCCGAAGCTCCCGTAGCTGACCTCGAAAGGCCCTTCACCGGTAAGTTGCGCAGGGTCGGCGAAGCTGCCGAAGAACCACTGGGTGGTCACGCTCGCGCCTGGGTTGATGCTGCTCTTGTTGGTAAACGCAAATTCGGTGATGTCACACTGTCCCCCGACTTCCGGACTGACCGCAAAGTCTGGTTTCGGACCGACGAACGTCCCCGAGCCCGTCCACTCGATGGAGAAGCCGTTGCCGGACTGGCTAAAGTTGTTGACGACCAGCGCGTAGCTACGCCCGGGTACCATGTTGATGCTCTGCACGAAGTTGTTGTTGCTCTGGCGGCAACCAGGTGGCTCGGAGAGGTCGGTCTCGCCAGTTCTCAGGCCTGTTGCCCCGCTGCAGCGCTCCCAGTCCGCCAGCGGTGCGCCGATGTTCTCGCCGGCGGCCTCACAGCGCAGTTGTGTCTTGGCGGCGCAGCCGTCCACGCCGCCCGGGAGTTCGTAGACGACGAAGTCGAGGTCGTCGGTCGGGTTACTGGGCGTGAGTACGAAGCCGAGGTCGCCGGCCTGATCGCAGGTCCACTTGTACCACACGCTGCTAAACTCCTCGCGCACGCAGCTCGACGGGTCGATTTCGCGGGAGTCTTGGCCAGCCCCCTCGAGCCGCGTCACCGTAAACGGGTCCTTCGAGCAGAGCAGGACTCCGTCCACGCAATCGCTGGCGGGCTTTGGTACGAAGTCGTAGAGGTTGACGCAGAGCTTGAAGGTACCCTCATTGACGCCCCTCGCCCCGAGGCGGATGTAGTAGATCACGCCGGGCTCCAGGGAGTCGGTGAGCACCTGCACCACGTTGCTGTTAAAGGCGTCCGACACGCAGGCAATCTCTTCGAGACTCGTACACGCGCTCCCACTGTAGAGCGCGAGTTGCGGCGCTTCGATGGTGCCGCCGCCGTCGCGTCGCAGAGATCCAACCAGGCTAATGCTTGCGCTCGTGGCCGTGGCTCTGAAGCTTACCCACACATCGCGCTGGGTCTCGTCGGGGTGGCAGAAGGGCTTGGCCTGCGGTGAGGTGGTTGCGCCGACGGTCGTAAATTCTCCGACCGCCGAGCAGTACTCCCTCACCGACCCGAGGAAAATCGAGCCGCCGCACTCGTCGTTGGCGGGTTGCGCCCAGGCGAGCGGTGCCCCCAACCAGACCAAGAGAAGAAGTAATGGGTAGCTCTTAGCCATTGCAGGTGCGAACGCTGAGCCGCGAAACTACATTGCGGCATGCACGGACTGCTGCGCTTGCTTCCCCACGCCCTGACCTTGACAAACCTCGCGGCAGGTTGTGTCGCCTGTATTGCGCTGGTGCGCGGAAATTTCGAGATCGTACCCTGGTGCTTGCTCGTGAGTGCAGTGGCTGACTTCCTGGATGGTTTTGCGGCCAGGGCGGCGGGGGTGTCGGGACCTTTTGGGAGAGAGTTGGATAGCCTGGCGGACATGGTGAGTTTTGGCGTAAGCCCTGGGCTGATGGCGTACGTAATGCTGCGCGGACAAATGGGTGGCATTGGTATGTATCCCGCTTTTCCCGCCGATCCGCCTGCGGACTCAGCATTTATGGAAAGCTTACTCCGTCAAATGATTACGGAGCCGTCGTGGTTGGTCTACCTCGCCCTTCTCATCCCCCTCATGAGCGCCGTGCGCCTCGCGCGCTTCAACATCGATCAGGCAGATACCAAGCACTTTATCGGCCTCGCGACGCCGGCCAACACCGTCTTTTGGTTCGGGCTCTTCCAGGTCTGGCGCTTCGATTCGTTCGGCTTTCGCCAAAACCTGTCCGACCCGCTCGTCCTGCTGCCGATCGTGGCGCTGTTTAGTTATCTGCTGGTAAGCAACCTGCCGTTGTTTAGCAACAAGCTAGACCCTCGAAAGACCAGCAATTGGCCGGTGTGGGTGGTGGTCGCCGCCGCGGTGGTACTGCCGTGGTGGCTGGGCTGGGCCGCGGTGCCGGTGGCGATGGTGCTGTACGTGGCGAGTGGGCTGGTGTGGCGACCGGGGTGAAATCGGCCGAACTCGAGTTCGAGCCCACGTAGCACGGCTACGATCTAATCACCTCCCCGTTCCGATCCAAAATTACCGGGTCCCCAAGACCCAACTCCTTCAGACCCTCGAGCTGGGTAGCCTTGTCCCCGACCACGATAAAGCGCATCTCCTTCGGGGCGATGTATTTCGAGATGAGTCCCTTGGCGTTGCCGAGCGTCATGTTGTTGAGCTCGTTGGCGCGCTGGGCCTTGTAGTCGGCCGGTAGATTGTAGGTACTGATCTCGAGCAGCTGACCGAGCTTGTCGCCGAGGCTCTCGTTGGCGAGGGCTTCCTTACGGGTGAGGCTAGACTTGGTCTTGTCGAGGTCTTCTTGTGTGAAACCGTCTGAGTAGCCCTCCAGGATCTCCTTCAAGACCTGGGCCGACTCCTTGGTCACGTTGGCGCGAACGCTCGACGTGGCCACGAAGTAACCGTCCTGTTTGGTGGCCGGGATGCTCGAGTAGGCACCGTAGGTGTAGCCGCGGTTCTCGCGCAGCTCCTGGAAGAGCCTGCCGCTGCCCGAACCGCCGAGGCGCTCGTTGACGACGGTGAGGCGGTACCAGTCCGGGTCGTTGATGCCGGGGGCTGGCTTGCCGACGAAGAGCACCGACTGCTTGGCGTCGGGCACATCGACGAAAAAGACCTGCTCATCGCGCTTGGCGGCCGTCTCGACCGTAGGCAGCTTCACTTCCGGACCGGTCCACTTGTCCTCGTAGTCCTCGAAGGCGTCCTCGGCCTCGTCGTCGCTCACGTTGCCGACCACGTGGATCGTGGCGAGGCGTGGGTTGATAAACTGGGCGTAGTGGTCCTTCAGGTCTTGAAGCGTGAGCTTCTCGACGCTCTGCACGGTGCCGCCGGTCGGGCGGGCCATACGGGAGTTGGCTCCGTAGATCACCTTGCCGAAGGCCATGCGCGCAGCGTAGCCCGGTTGCGCCATCTGTCCCTGGATGCTGCTCACGGCGGCCGACTTGAGCCGCTCGAACTCGGCCTCGTCAAAGCGGGGCTGCGTGAGGGCCTCCATCACGAGATCAACCGTCGGGCGGAAGTTGCGCGCGAGCGTATTGACGTACAGCGTCGCGTCCTCGCGGCCTGCGCGAAAAGAGTAGCTCGCGCCGAGCTGCCCGAAGGCATCGGCGAACTCCTCGGGGGACTTGGTCTTCGTGCCCTCGAGCAACAGGTCGGTAAGGATGCCCATCAGACCTTCCTTGCCCTCTGGATCGGTGAGCGCACCACCGTTAAAGCGAATCGCGTAGGTCACCAGCGGCAATTCGTCCGACTCGATGCCCATCAGCACCGAACCGTTGTCAATCGCCTCGCGGTAGATCTTCGGCGTCGGCGGGATCACCTCGCCCACCAGCGCTGGCTTCTTCGAGCGGTCGATCTTTGAGGCGGTGCGCGGGAAGTCGGTCGCGGACTCGTCCATCGGCGGGGCCTCAGCCCCTTCCACGATGGCCTCCTCGACCACGTCGGCTTTGGTGCTGCCCTCGACGACGAGGTCGAGCTGGCCCTTCGGTACGAAGCTGGTCAACACGTAGGGCTTGCCCTTAATGTAATAGTTGTAGACCCGCATCACGTCGGCGGGCGTCACACTGAGCAATCCAGCGGCCTGCTTCTTGATGTGCTCGGGGCTCCCGAAGAACTCGTTCGACTGTGCCAGCGCGAAGCTCTTCGACAGTACGGAATTGAGTTGTCCATAAAAGCGCGTCTCCAACTGGTTGCGGATGCGCTCCATGTCGCGGGGGTCGATGCCGTCCTTCTCGAAGCGCGCCATGGCTTCGTTGACGCCGGTCAGCACCTGGTCGAGGTCGGTTTTGGCGGAAGCCCGCACCGAAATCGTGAACTGTCCCGCGATGTTGCTCGCCTGATTGTAGGCTCGCGGCTGTGGCGCCAGCTTCTTCTCCTCGACCAGCACCTTATAGAGTGGTGCGCGCTTGCCGTCGCTCAGCAGTTCGGCGAGGTAGTCGAGGGCGTACTCGTCGGGATTGCCGGCGTTGATGCTCGGCCACGTCATCGTGAGCTGCGGGAGCTCGGCGAAGTTGTCCTCGTGGTAGAGCTTGACGGTCTGGGCCATCTTGACGGGCTGCGGCTGCATCACCGGCACCATCTTGCGCTTCGGGATCTCGGAGAAGTAGTACTCGACGAGCTTCTGGACCTTCTCGGGGTCGATGTCCCCGGCGATCACCATCGTGGCGTTGTTCGGGCCGTAGTACGCCTCGTAGAACTCCTTCACGTCGGCCTCGGTGGCGGCCTGCAGGTCCTCGAGGCTCCCGATCACCTGCCAGTTGTAGGGGTGCCCCTCGGGGTACATCGCCTTGTCGATCACGTAGCCCTCGTGGCCGTACGGGCGGTTGTCGTAGCTCTGGCGCTTCTCGTTCTTGACCACTTGCTTCTCGTTCTCGAGCACGGGCGTAGTCACGGTGTTGATCATGTAGCCCATGCGATCGGCCTCCATCCAGAGGATGCGCTCGAGGGCATCCTTCGGCACGACCTCGTAGTAGACGGTCCCGTCCTGCCAGGTGCCGCCGTTGAAGTCGCCGCCGAGGTCCTCGATCTCCTTGAAGAAGGCGCCCTTGCCGACGTTCTCCGAGGCCTGGAAGAGCATGTGCTCGAAGAAATGCGCGAAGCCCGTGCGACCGGGCTTCTCCCGGTTCGAGCCGACGTTGAAGAGGATAGCGACGGCCACGACCGGGTCGGAGTGATCCTCGTGGAGGATGAGGTCGAGCCCGTTGTCCATCAGGATTTTCTGGTACGGGATGTCGAGCTTGACGTCGGGCGTTTTGGCGGTAGCCGTCGTTGCCTTGGGATCTGACTTTGCGGACGTCTTAGCCGCTTGCGCTTTCTTAGTGGGGGCTTGCGCCAAAACAGGCCCTGCCAGCGTGAGACAGGCTAGTGCCGCGACTGTGAATCGGCCCAGCGTACCAATCGTGTAAATCATGTGTTTGTTTCGGTTTGGTAAAGGTGTCACCTCCTGGGAGGGACAAGTTAGTGTTTAGGCAGTTGCACGTGGTCGCCTTGCGGCAAAACCTGCCCCGACGATACTCCAGAACGCGGTGTCGGGTGAGTTCGTACAGCGTTTAGCCGCCAGCGTACGACCTTGCCGCCCGCACCCTACACCCAACAAACCAAACCTATGCTCGGCGTCGGTCTCGACACCGGCAACTACCTCACGCGACTCTAAAAAGAAATCGGCCGCGTCGACCGTGCGGGCCTCGAAACCTGGGCCGACCTCATCTTCGCCGCCTGGCAGCAGGTCCGCTTCGTGTTCATCATCGGCAACGGCGGCTCCGGGACCAGCGCCAGCCACATGGCTGAGGACCTCGGAAAGAGCATCCTACGCGACGAGGACCTTCGCGACGAGGGGAAGAAGCGCCTCAAGGTGTTGAGCCTTACGGACAACGCCGACTGGATCATGGCCGTCGGCAACGACCTCGACTACGACCAGATCTTCGTACAGCAACTCATGAACTACGGGAGCCCCGGCGATCTGGTCGTGGCGATCAGTGGCTCCGGTAACAGCGCCAACGTCCTCAACGCCGTGGACTGGGCCAATCGCCACGGCCTGACCACTTTCGGCCTCACGGGTTACAACGGTGGGAAGCTCCGCGATACTGCAAACCACGGGCTCCATGTGGACCTACCCGTCATGGGTATGGTCGAGAGCATCCACCTGTGCGTATTCCACTGGGTGCTCAACGACGTGTTCGCAAGGATCAACCGCGTCGAGCGATACGCCGAAGCCTCGTGAGCGAGCAGCGATTTCTCGGGATCGAGATCGGCGGTACGAAGCTGCAGTTCGGCGTCGGCGCGGGTGACGGTAGTGCCTTCGTCGCCCTCGAGCGCCGCAGCGTCGATCGGGCGCGGGGCGCGGCGGGTATTCTGCGACAGATCGCGGAGGTGGCCACGGAGCTCGCGGCAGAGCACCAATTTACAGGCGTAGGGATTGGATTCGGAGGCCCCGTCGACGCGGCTACAGGGTGCGTCACCACGAGTCACCAGGTGTCCGGCTGGGACAGGCAGCCGCTTGGAGCATGGTGTACCGAATTGCTGGGTGTGCCGACCGTCATTGGTAACGACTGTGACGTGGCCGCCCTCGCCGAGGCGCGGTTTGGCGCGGGGCAGGGGAGTGACACCGTGCTGTACATCACCGTGGGCACGAGCATCGGGGGTGGCCTGGTGCTCGGGGGCGAGCTACTGGGACGGGGCCGCCCGGCAGTTGCGGAGATCGGTCACCTTCGACCTGGCCTGGGGGCCGCCACGGCGTCCGAGACGGTCGAATCGCTGGTGGCCGGGCCAGGCATCGCACTCGCGGCGAGCCGCGAGATTACCGCGCACTCGAGTGCTGCGGACGCCCAAGACTTACTGCAACGCTGCGGTGGCCATAGCGAAAGACTTACCGCGCAGCTCGTGGCCGAGGCGGCGGCCTCAGGGAACGACCTGGCGCGCGCCACATTGATGCGGGCCGTCCAGGCGCTCGGGTGGGCAATTGCGCAGGCGATTACGCTAACGGCGGCAGACGCGGTCGTAATTGGGGGCGGGTTGTCGTTGATTGGTGAGCAGCACTTCTTCCAAACCTTGCGTGCGCAGGTAGCTCACTACGTGTTCCCTCTGCTACTGGGGGCTTACGAGATCGTGCCCCTGGGCTGGGGGAGGCGGTGGTGGTGCACGGCGCACTGGCGATGGCACGCGCTGGTACGGCGTCTCTGTGACGGGACGCTCAGCCATAGACTTTGTGGCGGACAGCCGTCGCTGCCTTTCCTTAGCGCCATGGAACTCACCCTCCGCCCCATCACCCCGGCCGACAACGCCGCCGTGGCCAACGTCATCCGCACCGTCATGCCGGAGTTCGGCTGCGTCGGCGAAGGCTTCTCGATCGAGGACCCGGAGGTGGACGACATGGCGGGGGCCTACGGTGACCCGCGCTCCGCCTTCTTCGTCATCGAGGACAGCGATTCGGCAATGATTCTCGCCGTGGCTGGCTACGGGCCGCTAACTGGCGGTGATGCAGACACCTGCGAACTCCGCAAAATGTACGCCCTGCCCGCCGTGCGCGGTAAGGGTGCCGGACGCCTGCTTATCGACGCCTGTGTGGCGGGCGCTCGTCACGCAGGCTTTCGCCGAATGTACCTCGAGACCGTCCACGCGATGACGGAGGCGGCCCACCTCTACCGAAAGCACGGCTTCGAGTACATTCCTGGACCGATGGGTGGTACAGGCCACAGCGGCTGCGACAGGTTCATGCTCCGCGAACTGTAGGTTGCGTAAGTGCCGTACTTTGCAGCCGCGCTACTGCAACTCCGGCAAGCTAGGCAGCGTACGATTTCTCTGAGGCGATGGATAGTTCCGTCACAAAACACACCTACCGTTTAGTATCGGAATCCATTACGAAAATCCATATATGATCTTACCTTGCGCGCTCAGTCTCACCCGTCCTACAACTCGCGTTCCCATTAAGTAGGATGCTGCGGTCAGGACCGCGAGCTCTGGAAGACTTAGCGAAGCCATCGCTCAACATGTCGGAAGTGTTTACAAACCCACTAACCACCCTTTGGCTCCTGGCAATTACTGCCGGGACTTTTGCTGTTGCGCCAAATAGCGTAGACGCTCAACGTCCTACACTGAGCTTGCTTGCCGGCCCGATGGCTACCTATCGTGTCGTCGTCGCGGACGATGAGTACGAGGGCTTGGCGAGCCGACTCGGCGAGGCCGAAGGGGTTTCTGTGCTGGCCGACCTCGGCCTGCGCCACAGCCAATACATCAGCGAGAGGTGGTTGCTCTCCGGGGCGATCTTCTACTCGGAGATGGGGTACAACTTCTCTGAAACCTCCGCGCCTCTGCGCCGTCCCTGGAATGAGGGCGTCGTGGACCCGAACCCACAGCCCGAGCCTGGCCCTGCCGTCCGCACTGACGTCGGGCATCGTTTTCACTATGTATCCGTGCCGCTCGAGGTGGCGTACGACCTGCTCCCGCTCCGGGATCGGTTTAGCCTACGCGTTCGTGGCGGTGCCGAGCCTGGACTCTTGATCGGTCAGTTTACGCGGTTGCGCGCCAACGACGGGAGCCGCTACTCTCGCGACCTCGACGCCGACCTGAAGGGCTATAGCCTCAGCCTGCGGACCAGTCTTAGTCTGAGCTACCAACTGTCGTCCGATTGGAATGTCCTCGCCGAGCCCACCTTCCGGCAGCAACTCACACCCCTTAGCAGCGGCGCGATTACGACGCGACTCAATTCAACGGGCCTCTTGTTCGGGATTCAGCGAAATCTGTGACCTGAAAGGCGGACCTACTCCTCGTTCGCCAGTGTCGCTTCGAACTCAGTCGCGCCAAAGTCGTCACTGCTCAGCCAGTACTCCGAGGTCATGAGCCGGTGCCGTCCCTGCCCGAGGTCTTCGGACTGCCACAAGATCGACTCCGCCTCCGGGAAGGGTACCGTGCCCGCCAGGCGCTCTTCGTAGAGGCGTGGGAGGATAGCGTGCCCGCGCAGCCCCGGCGCGAGGAGTTGGAGGAGGTCGGCTTTCGCCAAAACCCGCTGTCCGTCCTTCGCTGGTGTTAGGGTGCAGCTAATGACGCTGGCCTTCGTATTTGGGAACTTGCCGTTGTACGCCTTGTAAAGCAGTTGGTTGACGTGCCAGAGGCGCTCGTGGAACCCGATCTCAGGGTATTCTTCGACCACCTTGTCGATCAGCATATCGTGGGCGATCTGCTCGATCTGGCCTTCGGAGAGTTCGTCCTCCGTGAAGGCGTATCGCAAGGCGATCATAGCTGCTTCGGCTGGCTCGAGGTCGCTGGTCACCAGGGCGAGGTAGTCACGAAGTTCTGCGGTGGCGAGTTCCTCGACGTTTTCGACGCTGTAGGCATCGAGCAGGGCTCGCAGTTTTGTTTCGGTCCAGTAGGCTGGGTCTTCGATGATGGTGTCGAGGTCGGAGATCTGTACGGTGTAGGTCATGGCGGGTTTTGCTGGAAAGCTAAACGTCGCGAGGGGGGAAAGAGGCATGTGCCCTGTGCGCAGGATGCTTTTAGAAGCTCTCGGCAGGTCATCCACTGAAAGTACCTCTACGAGGCGTGTGCACGGCGGCCGTACACGACGCTAGTACAGGTAACCATCGCACAGGGGACAGGCCACACAGCACAAACAGAAAAAGGCCCTCCCCGTCTACTGACGGGCAGGGCCTGCGATATTGGTTAGTACATGAGTCCGCGGAGAGGCTTACTCTTGCTTTTCGCCGCTGGCCGTCATCACTTCCTTGCCGGTAGGTGCGGCCTTGCCACCGTCACGCAGTCCCGCGACCACGGGGGTTTCGCCCTCGGCGACATCCATACGGCGCAGACGCGCTGCGGGGATCACGTAGCCGTCGCGCTCCCCAGTCGGGATCACGAGGTCGAGCTTGAAGTCCTCACAGTACGGGCGCTTGACGTCGATGTTGATGTCGCGGTCGACGGGCAGCATCAGCGAGTAGGTACCGTTGATGGAGCGCTGGGCGAGCATCGGTTTGCGCTGGAGGCCGTCGGGGTTGACGATGAACGGTGATCGTCGGGTCGGAGATCGGCCTGCCGGTCACGTCGTCGATCACCGCGAATTCGACGGCAATGTTCGGGTTGTCGTAGGTGACGACGAAGATGTCCTCGTTGGAGAGCTTCGTCTGCGAGAGGTCGGACGAGCGGTTGCTCGAGAGATAGGCCTTCGACTGCCCTACGACCTCGCGGAAGTAGTAGTCATCGGCGGAGGAGTTGATCGGGGTGCCGGGGTTTTTGCGGGCCCCCCAGCCGGTAAGGCCGTCCTTGGATGTGACGTGGACGATGTCGTAGCCGCCCATCGTCACACCGCCGTCGGTGGCGTAGCTGAGCTGACGGGTCTCGGTGTTGAAGAACGGCGTGACCTCGTTGCCGGGGCTGTTGACGCTGTTGCCGAGATTGATGGGCGTGCCCCAGGGCGCACTCTCGACGGAGGCCGAGCGCTCTGAGCGCCACAGGTCCATCCCGCCTTGGCCATTCGGACGATCGGAGGCGTAGATCATGATCTCTTTGCCGTCTTCGGTGAAGATGAACGGCTGCGCCGACGTAGCCCCTTCAGCGTTGATTGGACCGGCTACGGGCTTGGGCTCACCCCACTTGCCGCCGCGGCGCGTCATTTCGTTGATCGTACACCCGACGGCAGGCTGGGCCATGTGCGTGGCCTGTGGGCAGAGGCTGAACACGAAGCGGTCGGCGGTGACGAGGGTGCCGCCGCCCATGTGGCCTTTGTCCAGGACGGGCAACTCCGGAGCGGGGCGCATCTGGCTCCAGCCCTCGCGGCCTTTACTCGACGAGTAGCCGCGCATCGTACCGTCGAAGTCGCTCATGAAGACCAGCGTCGAGCCCATCATCATCGGGGCGATCTCGTTTTTCATAGAGTTGACCGACCCGCCGAGCTTGTCGACGAAGATGGTCGGGTCAACGCGCTTGAGTTCGGCCTCGGCCATCTCGATACCCTTGATCTCGAGGTCGACCCTCGCCTTAAAGGCTGCCGAGTCGGCACCGGTGTAGGCTTTTTTATACTTGTTGAAGGCCGTGTGAGCCTCCTCGTGTTTGGCCATGCGCTTCAGCGAGCGGGCGTACTTGACGGGCGCGTCGGGGTAGGCGGTTGTCGCCTCGAGGACGGCCTTGTAAAACTCCGCCGCCTTGGCGTAGTCCTTGACGTAGTAGTACAGCTCAGCGGCCTGGTAGCCGTACGAGTTGGTGGCCTTCTGCTTGAAGGCGTCGGCGTAGAGGTCGGCGGCCTTGGCGTGCTGCCCATCGACGACGAGCCAGTTGGCGAAGTTGTCGGCCTGCTTGTGGGAGATCTCTTGCGCGAGACTCAGAGACGGCGCGCTTACCCCGAGGGCGATAGCGGCGGCAATTGCGGTGATTCGTTTCATAGTAACCGTCGTATGCCAAATAGCGGGCCAAACGGGGCCGAAACCGCCCCCCGCCCGTCCCAAAGCTCCCCCGACCGCAGAGCGACAGGCCCAACAATCACCGGCCCCCATTCTCCAACAACAAGACATCCACCCCTTTCGCCATCCACCGCGTCATCACCGCCTGCGCATCCTCCGGCGGGGGCATCATAAAGCTCCCCAATACCACGTCCACATCGCCGTCGCCGTCGTAGTCTCCCTTTTCCATTAGGAGCCACCGCCCGTCGCCCGCCGCTTCTGTCGTATAGGTGACAAAACGCGCCGCCCCGTCGACCTGCTCGAAGTAGACGAACGCTTCCGAGGGATTGCGAACGAAGTCGGCAAAAAAGGCCGTTACCGCCAGATCTACATCTCCGTCTCCGTCGTAGTCGGCGGCCGCGACACGGGTGCAACCGTACATCGGGTAGAAGTAGGTTTCGGTGAAGGAGCGCTCGCCGTCGTTGCTGAAGATCCGCAGGCCGTGATAAGGTTTCGCGAAAATGCTGTAGTCGGCGTTGTCGCCATTCGCGAGCACGATGTCGAGGTCGCCGTCGCCATCCATGTCGACCAGTTCGAACCAGCTCGACCCGTAGTGCGGCGGCAGGCGGACGAGTTGTTCGACGCGAAATCCGAGTGCGCCGTCGCCGTACAACACGTACACGCCCTCTGCGCCCTGCGAGGCGAGCACCACGATGTCCTCATAACCATCGCCGTCGAAGTCGAGCACCTCGAATTTGATCGTGCCCGGCAAGTCGAGCAAGGTCTGTCGCTCGTAGGCGCTGCCGACGGGTTGGAGCAGCGTAAGTGCCCCGGTATAGTATCCAAACTCGCACACCAATACCTCCTCGCGCCCGTCCCCATCGAAGTCGGTCGTCGCCGCGTAAACCGGTCGGTGAAGTTTATCGGCGACGGTGACCTGCTGCCCGCCCCGCAGAAAGTAGACGCTCCCCGTCGCGAGCTGGCTCGGGTTCATGCCCCCGATCACGGTGACGAGGGTGTCTTGTGGCCTTTCGGCAAAACCGACTACGGGTCCGGTGCCTCGGGTCGGGAGGGTTTTGCCGGAAGGCGCACGAAACAAGCCCCCTGCCATATCGCTAATCACCATCGAGTGCGTCGCCGCGCTGTAGTGCGCCCCGGTCACGAAGGCCCGCTGATCATCGCCAAGACGGAGCCCCTGCACCTCGAAACCCGCCAGCGCCTGGTGCCGCCCCCTCCGTGCGGTATCGACGGGGATGCTGTCCGGGGCCATTGCCACGATGTAGTCGTGCACGCGCCACCACATAGCCGAGTCCACCTGTGGCAGCGTCGGGTAGACTCCGGCGAGCGTGACCTGGTACTGCTCCTCCATGCTGAGGCCCTTGTTTGGGTTGTAGTCTCCGTAGGCGAGCCCGACGCGGGCGGCCATATTGGGCAGGACGCTCTTGGTCCAGATGGCCTTGGGCATGTCTTGAGGGGCAGGCAGCAGGTGGCAGTTGCCGCACACCAGCGCGTGCTCTTCCTCGATGGTGAGGGCAGCGCTGTCGCGGCTGCAGGCAGCGGCAACGCTCGCGCAGACGACGGCGCTGGCCGCAAGACTCTTCCAGTATTTAAACATAGGCTATTCACGAGTAGGGCCGACCCCCGAGCCGCCGACCGGGGCAAAGGTGAGACAAAAGAGGAGGGCCATAGATGCAGTCCGACAGGGGGCGGCCCGCGC
This sequence comes from Lewinellaceae bacterium, assembly GCA_963837005.1. Taxonomy (GTDB): domain Bacteria; phylum Bacteroidota; class Bacteroidia; order Chitinophagales; family Saprospiraceae; genus CALDTK01. Next base: position 1,912,432 of record CAWIMC010000001.1, on the reverse strand, counting down.
AAAAGCCCCGCCGCCCCTCACGGTAGCGCATTGAAAACTATCACCCGATCGCCTACTTTAGCCCCCATGCCTTTTGACCCGACCACCCAACGCAACCTCGACACCTGGCTCACCGGCGACTACGATGCGGAAACCAAAGCCGAAGTCCGACAACTCCTCGACGCCGGCGACGAGACCGCCGTCACGAACGCCTTCTACCAGGACCTGGAGTTCGGCACTGGCGGCATGCGCGGCATCATGGGCGTCGGCCCGAATCGCGTCAATCGATACACCTTGGGGGCGGCTACGCAGGGCTTCGCCAATTACTTGAATGAGCAGGGTACCCCTTCCGGCAAAACGGAGGACGGCTCTCCCGCAAAAGGCCCCGCCGTGGTTATCGCGCACGACTGTCGCAACAACTCCGACGCCTTCGCCAACCTCGTGGCCGATGTCTTCAGCGCCAACGGCATCACGGTCTATTACTTCGAGGGGATGCGCCCGACGCCCGAGCTGAGTTTTGCCGTAAGGCGCCTCAACGCCCAGGGTGGCGTCATGCTGACGGCCTCGCACAACCCCCGCGAGTACAACGGCTACAAGGCCTACGGCTACGACGGCGGTCAACTCGTGGCGCCAGCCGACGAGGCGGTGCTGGAGCACGTCCGTAAGGTGAATTCGGTGAGCGACATCTGCTTCGAGCGTCAGCCGGAGCTCGTGCACTCCATCGGCGAGGAGATGGACGAGGCCTTTTACGAAGCGCTCGTCAAGCTCAGCCTAAGCCCGGAGGCTATCGAGCAGGAGGCCGACATGCCGATCGTGTTTTCGCCGATCCACGGTACGGGCATGGTGAGCGTGCCGCCGGTGATGCAGCGCTTCGGTTTCACGAACGTGGTGACCGTCGAAGAGCAAATGGTGCCCGACGGCAACTTCCCGACCGTCGTCTACCCAAATCCCGAGGAGGAGGAAGCCCTCACGATGGCCCTCGCCAAGGCCCGCGAAGTCGGCGCTGACCTCGTGATGGCCACCGATCCCGACGCCGACCGCGTAGGCATCGCCGTGCGCGACGATGCTGGCGAAATCGTGTTACTCAATGGCAATCAGACCGCCTGCCTGCTGGTGCATTACGTGTTGAGTGCCCACAAGCGCAAAGGCGACATCCGTCCGGAGGACTACGTCGTGAAGACCGTCGTGACGAGCTACCTCATCGACGCTATTGCGGCCGAGTTTGGCGTCGAGTGCATCAATACGCTCACGGGCTTCAAGTACATCGGCGAGGTGATGACGGAGCGCGAGGGCAAGGGCCGCTTCCTCGTGGGCGGCGAGGAGAGCTACGGCTACCTCGTCGGGCGAGCACGCGCGCGACAAGGACGCGGTGATCAGTTGCGCGATGATCGCCGAGATGGCGGCCTATCATAAGTCGCAAGGGTCCTCGCTCTGGGATGCCCTGAAGGCGCTGTACAAAGAGTACGGCTTCTACAAGGAGAAGCTCGTCGCGCTCACCAAGCAAGGGAAGTCTGGCGCGGAGGAGATTCAGGCGATGATGGCGGGCTTTCGCCAAAACCCACCGACTTCGCTCGGCGGCAGCAAGGTGGTGACCATTAAGGATTACAAGTCCGACACGAGCACGGACCTCGGCACAGGCGAGAAATCTAAAATCGGTTTGCCGAGCTCCAACGTGCTCCAGTTCTTCACCGCGGACGGCACCATCGTGAGCGCCCGCCCGAGCGGCACGGAGCCGAAGATCAAGTTTTACTGCCAGGTCAAGGACACCGATCACGACAGCGACACCTTCGCCGAGGCGATGGACAAGCTCGACGCGAAGGTGAAGAGAGTGATGGCCGACCTTGGGGTGGCCTAGCCGCAACCCCCGATTTGTGGCCGATGAACCTCCTCGACGAGTACTTCCTAAACCTGCCGCCGGCCCACCAGTCCACCATGCTCGTGGTGCGTGACTTCCTCCTGGCCGCGCCCTATCATCTCGTCGAGAAGTACAAGTGGCGCACGCCCGTCTACCACCACGCCGATCGCTACGTGTGCTACCTCTACCACGAGAAGAAAAAGCACCGCAGCTACCTGGCCTTCGTCAACGCGCAGACCTTCGAGCATGAGTTGCTCCGCGCCGAAGGCCGGAAAATGATGCGATTTATCGTCTTGAACCCGGAGGAGGACGTGCCACTGGAGGCGATACGGGAGGTTTTGGCGCAAGCCGTACGGTAAGGGCCGAGAGGCGCGGCGCTACAAGAAGAGGGCCACGCTCAATATCGAGCTGAGTACCTGGAGCGCCAGGAGCCCACGTTGCGGTCCGCGGTCCGCATAGTATGCATTGCCCGCCACCGTGGCGTCGCCGTAGCGCTTGAAGGCTTGTCCCCCCATGCGATCGGTGAGGCGGTCGGTAAATACGTGCGTAAAGGTCTGTTGGGTAGTCGGGCTGAAAACACTGAAAGAAGTACACCGTCCGGTTGGACTGGCGGTAGTTCGTGCCAAAGGATTGCTGCGCCTGCTGCGGCACACCGTAGAAGCTCGTCCACTGCTGCGGTAACAGTACGAGCGTGTTTTGGCGAAAGCCGACCGCGCCTTGGTCTTGGAGTACCCTGCTGAGTGTCTCTCGGCCCCACGACCCATCGACGGTCGACAGCTGGAGGTCGAGTTCGAGCGACTCGGTGGACTCGTTGTAGAGCGAGACGTAAGGCACGCCGTTTGGAGACCAGAAGTCGTAAGCGACGGTAAGCAGGCTGTCGGACCGCAGGTAGCCGTCCCCGACGTTTTCAAAACCTGTTGCGCGAACCTCGTGGATGCTGTAGCGCGGCGAGCAGGCAGATAAGCCGAGAGTAGCGAGTGCGGCGTAGACCAGCAGATGGAGAATCGAGCGAGGCAGATGTGCTGGCAGCATAACGGCTAAGAAAGTCACTCGGTGACGGTCGGGCATACTCTCCAAGGGGACTTTAACCCGACCGTAACGCTACTCGCTCAACCGCGTCCTTCACGTCAACAGGATGGATTTTTGCCTGCCCATGTTCATGCCCGAACAATCGACTTGCGCCGGGGCTTCCAACTACGGGACGGTTCTGCCCGCCCCCAGATTGCTATGGACCACCACACCCCCGCCGCCGACTGTCACGTCCACGCGCACGAAGGCGAACTCAGCGATGCTCTGCTGGCCTCCCTCGACAATTACTATCCAGACGGCTACGACCCGCGCGGCGTGGCCGCGGGTATCGATCTGTTACGTGGCGAGGGCTGGCTGTCACGCAGTCACGAATTGGAATTCGCCTGCCACGGCCACGACAGCGAAGCCGGCGCGCGGGAAGGGTTCTCGCGACAGCTGCAACTCCTGTACGACGTCGGCCGCGGCAGCCTCCCGCTCGGTCGCATCTTCGAGGGGCACGTCAACGCGCTGGAGCTCATCGCCCGCTTTGCGACGCCAACGCAGCTAGACCGCTACCACGCCGACGCCGCAGCAGGCAAGATGTTCGGGGTCTGGAACACCGAGGCTGGCAACGGTATCAACATCTACGACCAGGGCGAGGGCCGCTACGAGCTCAAGGGCGCGAAGACTTTTTGCTCCGGGGCCTCCGACGTAGCGCGCCCGATCATCACCGGGCACCTCTGGCGCAACGGAAAGGTGGTGGGGTGGCAGATGCTCGTCTTTCCGATGGAGCGCGTCGCCCCGGACCGCGTGGACGACAGCTTCTGGAGTCCGCTCGGGATGGAGGCCTCGGCTAGTTATAAGGTGGATTTCGAGGGGCTATTCGTGGCGGAGGAAGATCTGCTCGGCGCGCCGGACGACTACCACCAGCAGCCACACTTCAGCGGCGGGGCGATTCGCTTTGCGGCCGTGCAGCTCGGTGGGGCCCGGGCGCTCTACGACCAGGCTACCGCGATGCTCAAGGCGGCGCACCGCGAGAATGACCCTTACCAATGTCACCGAATCGCGGATATGGAACTGGCCCACCAGACAGGTCTCAATTGGCTCCAGCTCGCCACGCAGTATGCGCTGCCGGGCTGGCACGCCGACGAGGACGTGATCCACTACGCCAACATGACGCGGACGGCCATTCTACGAGTGTGCAACGAGATCTTAAACACGGCCGAGATGGCGGTTGGGGCGCGGGGCTTCCTCCAACCGAAGTCGATTCAGCGTATCTACGCAGACTTGAAGATGTACCTCCGCCAACCCGCCCCCGACAACGCGCTCGCCGCCGTCGGTCGTCACGCCGCGGAGCGTGCCCGTCTTCCGCAACGCGACCACGTGAGTGTATGAGTGAAATGCCCTACGCGGAAGCCTGGACGGCTTTCGCCAAAACTGCCCGCCTCCTAAGCCCGAGCGCCGTCGCCGGGAAAGTGCTCGCGCTCGTCCCTCACGCCGACGATGAGGTGCTGGGATTTGGTGGACTCTACCGCGAGCTGCTCGACCGCAACGTCGCGGTTGACTTTGCGCTCGTCACCGACGGCACCGGATCGCACCCCGCGGCCACAGGCCACAATCCCATGCAGCGACGCCGCGTCCGCGAGGCCGAGATCCGTGAGGCAATCCGCAGGCTCGGCGGCCAGCACACCCAGATCGAGTTTTGGCGAAAGCCTGATACGCAACTCTCGCACCTCTCGCCTGCGCGCCACAAACGCTGTATTTCGCAAGTCGCGAGGACCATCAGCGGTGGCTCTTACGCAACTGTGCTCACGCCCTGGCGCCTCGATCCCCACGGCGACCACCGTGCCATCACCAGTTGGGTGCTGGCCGCGTGCCAACTCCTCCACCCAGCCGAGCGCCCGGCGCTACTCGAATACTGCGTTTGGCTGGGCCATCAGGGCAGCACCGCCGACTTCCCGGCACCCGGCACGGTAGACCTCGTGAAGGTGGACGTGCAGGCGCACAAGAACGCGAAGCGCCACGCCCTCGATGCGCACCAGTCGCAACTCGGTGGCGTCTTCGACGATCCCACCGGCTTCACGATCCCCGCCTCCCTGGCCGCGTCCACCCAGCGCGATTACGAATACTTCCTGCGCTCATGAGCGAGCCGATCCGGCGCCCGACCGAGAGCCTCGACGAGGCCTACTTCGATAGGATCTACTCGACGACCGACGACCCGTGGGGCTTCGAGACCCGCGAGTACGAACGCGAGAAGTACGCCCGCACCATCGCGATGCTGCCGCGGGAGCGCTACCGGCGGTGTCTGGAGATCGGCTGCTCGGTGGGTGTGCTGAGCGGCATGCTGTTGGAGCGCTGCGATGAGCTATTCGCGACGGAGATCAATGATCGGGCGCTGGCGAGAGCACGTGAACGTAATGCGGACCAGGCGGGGGCCACCTTTGTGAAGATGAACTTCCCGGAGGAGGTGCCGCCGGGGAAGTTTGATCTGGTGCTGCTCTCGGAGGTGGCGTACTACTGGGCGGCGCCAGCGTTTGCGCTCGCGCAGAAGCTGATTTTGGAGGAACTACTGGAGGCTGGGGGGACGCTGATCTTGGTGCACTATACGCCCGAGGAGACGGACTATCCGATGACGGGGGATGAGGTGCACGAGGGGTACTTAGCGTTAAGTAAAGGAGCAAATGCGGTGTTGAAACAAGAAGCCGACTATCGAGGAGAAGAGTACAGGATTGATGTTCTCGAACGATAGCCGAGGCGACCGCACGGCTGTGTTTGCCTGGCTCCGCCAGGTGCCGGGAGCGCTAGTCGAGTCCGTCGCGACTTCTCGGCACCTGGCGGAGCCAGGCAAACACGTCTCGTCACGACCGCCGTACGAGACCTCGCAAACCCCATCAGTATTACGCCGCGATTCCCACCCGCCGCCGCCGATACTCCACCCGCGAGGGCGCTGCCGTCGCTGCCGGCTTCGCGGCCAACAACTGCCCTTCCGCAAAAGCCGCTTCCAGGGTATTGTAGGCGTCGGGCAATGGCTGGCATGGGAATCGCGTCTCCCGCAGGGCAACGGTGTCGGCGTGCGTCCAGAAGGCACGCCAGCGGCCTTCGAAGGCCTGATGGGCATCTGATCGTGCCCAAACGCGGGCCAGGGTTCCCGTCGGGTCGAAGTAGTTGATCGGCGGGCGACCGTCGCGTAGCGAAGCCTTGAGGGCGTACTTCCAGACCAGACCGTTCGCGCACGGCATCATCGGCCATTTCTCGGCGGCGTAGTCTTCCTCCCAAGCGGCGAGTTGCTTGGCCATCCCCCACTCGGTGCGACCGTCTAGACGCGTACTCGTGAAGACTTTGAGCGAGCGTGGGTAGGCTACCTCAAAGCCAGCGTCGAGCAAGCGCCGCCGCATAAATTGATCCTCGTCGTAAGAGAGCACTGGCAGTCCGCCCACCGCACGAAAAGCAGTTAGGCTTACGCCAAAACCTGCCCCCCCGAAATCGCCGTGCGGCGGCTGCACGTCAAACGGCTGCCGGTAGTAGCGGTGTCGGAGCCGCGCGTGAAACAGTCGATAGGCATTGATGGCGGCCCCGATGCAAGACGTGTCGTGCTCGCCAGCCAGAATATGAGCGCCCACTGCATCCGCCCCGCGGCGCAGCCACGCGTATGCCTCGGCGATGGCGTTGGAGGCCAGCCGCGTATCAGCATCCGTCGAGAACAGCATTCGCTCCCCATCTCCGTTTTGATCGAGAAGCAATGCCGCGATTTCCAAACCGAGGCTCCGCGCCGAACCGACGTGGGCCTCCGCAGCGGGGAAGTCGATATCGACCAACACCAACGGCACGGTGGGGTGAGCGGCATGCCAACGCATCACTTCACCACAGGTCGCATCTGAAGTGCCATTGACGACCACCACTGTGACAAAACCCCCGAGCATGCTCTGGCCCGATAACGACCACTGGCAGCGTAGGGACTCGAGACAGGCAACGATGCGGTCCGCCTCGTTGCGGGCTGGGATCACGACGGCTGCCTGCCAGCGCATGGTCGAAGCCGCCTCGTTGAGAGCGTAACGCCCATTGTGGGGTAAGCTGGGGAGTGTGACTTGCGGCATGCCAATAGTGTGTTATATTCTATCCGCTTCTCTCCCGCAATAGTTCGCCCGGCGCAGTCCACACCTGTCCACAATGCCGACTTCGCGGGAGAGAAAACGTTTGCGAAGAGCCACAACTATGTCCCCGCGGCGAAGTCTACAGCACCGACTCCCCGTTGGCGTTCGTGGTCAGCACGTGCGACATGTAGTCGAGGAAAGGTCGCATAGCTACAAAGGTCCGTAGCACCTCCTCACTGAAGTTGTCGGCCGCGACCTCTTGCTTGCTGAACATTCGTACCACCACAAAACTCTTGTGTCGGAGCAGGTCGATGGCGGGATGGTCCTTCGGGTAGTCCCGCGGCGCCGTCTTGAGCATCTCGGCGGGGTGGAGCGTGCCGCCGAATACCGAGCCCATCGGTTCGGAGTGGAGCAGCTTCTGGAAGGCCACGTAGTCGACGGCCAGCTCCTCGCGGATGCGCTTGAGGTCGTCCTTCTCCGGCGACCAGAACCCGCCACCCACGAAGGCCTCTCCGCCTTCGAACTCCGGCCATGTTCGGAGCCCACCCGGTTCTACGTGCCAGTAGTACCCGCCGCGGCGCTCGCTGCCCATACGGTCCATGCCGCCGCCCCAGTGTTGTTTGTAGGGCGTCTTGTCCTTGGAGAAGCGCGTGTCCCGGTAGATGCGCATCGTGTGCGAGCGCTTTGGCTCCAACTCATCGGTCTCGGCGAGGGCGTCGTAGAGGGTTTTGGCGAAAGCCTCCACCTCCTCTTTGCTGTCGGTGTAGCGGTCCTTGTTCTCCGCAAACCAGTCGCGGTCGTTGTTGCGCTGTAGGTCGCGCATGAAGGTGGCGGGGCGGGAGGGGAAGCGCATGGGCAGGGGTTGGTTATTTGGTTATTTGATTGGTTGGTTATTTGATTGGTTGGTTATTTGGTGGGCTCAAGGTGACGACACTTGGGCCAACCAACCAACCAATCAACAACCCTTCTCTAAACCCACTCCTCCGCCAGGAAATAACAGGTCGCCTTGAACAAGGCCACTGCCTCCCCCTCCCGCGTCAGGGTCGCCTCGTAGCGCCCCAGCTTGCGACCGCGGTGCTGCTCGCGCGTGTGACACTCCACCACGTCCCCCGGGTACAGCGGCCGCAAGTAGGACATCGTCGGTCTCCGCGGCGACCGCCTTGACGCCGTGACTATTGCAAGCAAACGCGAATCCCGAATCCGCCGCCGAGTGCGCAATACCCCCGTGGGCCGTGCCGTGCCCGTTGCACATTTCGTCTCTAACCATAAAGCGGATACGGCTTTCGCCAAAACCTACGCTCAGCACTTCTACCCCCAGCCAGGTAGAAAAAGCGTCGCGCTCGAGCATGCGGGCGGTGATGTCTTGTGGACTCATACGGGCGAAGATGCGCCCCATCTTCGCGCCATGCCTACACCTGCCTTCCTGATCGACGGCCTCCGCACGCCCGTCGGGAGTTTTCGCGGAAGCCTATCGCCCGTCCGCACGGACGACCTCGCCGCCATCCCCATCCGCGCACTACTGGCCCGCCATGCCAATCTCGACCCCGCCCTCATCACTGATGTTATTCTCGGTTGCGCCAACCAGGCCGGCGAGGACAACCGCAACGTGGCGCGCATGGCGAGCTTGCTGGCCGGCCTCCCATGGAGCGTCCCCGGCGAAACCGTCAATCGCCTCTGCGCCAGTGGCCTGTCCGCCGCCGTGCACGCCGCCCGCGCCATCGGCGTCGAGGAGGGCGAGTGCTTCGTCGCCGGTGGCGTCGAGCACATGACGCGCGCGCCCGTGGGTGATGTCAAAGTCCGCTAAGCCCTTTGGCAACGACAGTGAAATGCACGACTCCAGCTTTGGCTGGCGCTTCGTCAATCCGCGCATGAAAGACCTCTATGGCACACACGCCATGGGCCAGACCGCCGAGCACCTCGCCGACGAACGCCTCATCTCCCGTGAGGACCAGGACAAGTTTGCCGCCTGGAGCCAGGCCAAGGCAGCGCGTGCGCAGGCTTCCGGCATCTTCGCCGAGGAGATTACGCCAGTGGAGATACCGCAGCGTAAAGGCCCAACAATTGTCATAGACCAGGATGAGTTCCTCCGCCCCGAGACCACCGTCGAGGTCCTCGCTAAGCTGCGTCCGGCTTTCGCCAAAACAGGTAGCGTCACCGCCGGTAATGCTTCCGGTCTTAATGATGGTGCCGCCGCGCTCTTGATGACGAGTGAGGCTTTCGCCAAAACCCACCACCTCGAGCCCCTCGTCCGCATCGTAGCGAGCGCCGTGGTTGGGGTCCAACCGCGAGTCATGGGCATCGGCCCCGTCCCCGCCACGCAGCTAGCCCTCCAACGCGCCGGCCTCACGCTCGCCCAGATGGACGTGATCGAACTCAACGAGGCCTTCGCCGCGCAGAGCCTCGCCGTCACCCGCGAGCTCGGCCTGGCCGACGACGACCCGCGCGTCAATCCGAACGGTGGGGCTATTGCCATCGGGCACCCGCTCGGGATGACGGGGGCGCGTATTCTACTGGCCTGCGCCAGGGAACTGCGGCGCGGCGGAGGTCGCTATGGCCTGGTGACGCTGTGTGTCGGGGTAGGGCAGGGGATGGCGGTGGTGGTGGAGCGGGTGTAGCTCAACCGAGCCGATTCACTTATCTTCGTTGCTATGTCGCTCACGAATCCCACGACTGGAGAGAATACTGGTCATCAGTTCGAATCACCTGCTACCAGCCAATCCAAGGCCGGCCCGCAGGCTGAGGTGATGCCCGGCGCGACCGAAACGCTTAACGTGACCATTGACCAAGAGCTACTCTTGAGGATCAAGATCATCACTTCTTCTGAAGATTCTGAGACCGCCATTTTGAAAGCCCTCGACTGGATCACGAATCGGACTGCAGCTACCAAGATGTTTCGCTTGTTCGGTAAAGCTGAATTTTATGACGACATCTTGGAGGAGATCGACGCCAACCGCATCCCCGGACGATGAGCCGGACCGTGGTAGATAGCTCAGTCTTCATTGACGCGATAAAGGGAAGGACATCAAAGGTGAGCGCCACCTTTAAGCAGCTTCTCTTTACGAACCCAAAGGACATCATCGTCGGCGATCTCGTGATGTACGAGGTGATAAGAGGTATGAAGGGCGAGCCTAACCGCATTATCCTCGCGGAACTGTTCGAAGAGATGACGATCGTCGAGATGGTCGGCACCGAGCGGGCGGTCAGATCTGCCAATCGCTACGCCATCCTCCGCGAAAAGGGGATCACCATCCGCAAGGCCATCGACACCCTCATCGCGAGCTACTGCATCGACGAGGACTCTCCCGCTGCTCTTCACCGACCGTGACTTCCTCCCTTTTGTCGAGCACTTCGGCCTCCGCGAAGCGTAGTCGGACCTAGTTGTCCTTCGGCATCCGCCGAGATCCCGGATAATGCCGCTGTCGTCGATTCCGAGTCGCAGCGCCGAAGTCTTGTCTGCCGCACCCAACTCCTCGATCGTGTCCTCGCGCGCACTCACGACGTAGATCGTGTGATCCTCGGTGATCGTGGCGGCCGACTGGCTCACGCCCTCGCCATCGATGTAGCTCCCGGCGATGACGCGGTTCTCGACCGGCTCCCCGCTTCTTGTCGAAGGTGACGAGGCGGTAGTGGTTGTGCAAAAGGCCGGCCTTCCAGTAGACGAGAGCGGTGTACTCCTTACGGGAAAACTTAGCGCACGCCAGCACCTCCGTAAATTCGTCGAGCTCCGGCTCCATCGGAGCGATGAACTCGGCGATGGCCTCATCGGGGACGAGCTTGCCGCTGGCCTCGTAGCTGCGGTAAGTATCCTCCCCGAAGTGGAGTGGGAAGTCGGCTTTAGGGAAGAGCTTGGTGAAGTCTTTGAAGGACATAGGGGCAAAAGTAGGGCGACCAGCGGGCCTGAAGGGCGCTCTCTACGTTCGCAGAATAGGAGCGATTTGGCCAGAATGGGCTGGGCAGCCCTCCATGCACTCCTGCTATGTTTCGCCGCTACGCACACCTTTCATCCATTGATCCAGTATAAATAACCAGCTCCTTGTATACCTGCCCCATCCATACGCCGTACCTCTGGGCCGCACTCCATCTGGGTACTACCTTTGGGGCATCTTAAAGACGGTACGCGATTATGGATTGGCTAATACGATTTCTAACCTCGAGCATCGGGCAGAAGGTGGTGATGAGCTTCACGGGCTTGTTCCTAATCTCCTTCCTCGCCGTGCACCTGGTGGGTAACCTGCAGTTAATGACGCTCGACGAGGGCGAGAGCTTCAATACGTATGCCTACTTCATGACCACCAATCCTATCATTGGGGGCTTGAGCTATGGCCTGTATGCCGGATTTCTGCTACACGCCATCCAGGGCCTCGCGCTCTGGTACCGCAACCGTCAAGTGAGCGCCGGAGGGCAGGGCCGTTACGCCGTAAACGCCGTCAGCTCGGCCTCCAAGCACGCCCCAGCCCGGTCTAGCACCCACGCGGCCCTCCTCGGGACCATTATCCTCGTCTTCCTCGGTATCCACATGGGGGACTTCTGGTACTCGATGAAGTTTACCGACGAGATCGAGATGCTCGCCTACGCTGGGAGCCCGATCGAGGTCAAGAACCTCTACTACAAAGTCTCGCAGAGCTTTAGCCAGTGGTGGATCGTCCTGATCTACGTCATTTCGATGGTCGTGCTGGCGTTTCACCTGATGCACGGCTTCTGGAGTGCCTTTCAGACCCTCGGACTCAACCACCGCAAGTACACCCCGCTGCTCAAAGCTGTCGGCGTCGTCTACTCGATCGCCGTACCGCTGGGCTTCGCCGTCATCCCGGTATACATGTACTTCATGCTCAACTAGGCGGCCCGCCGTTTGTCCCTTACTATATAACCTCGACCGATATGCGACTAGATGCTCACGCGCCCGCCGGGCCCCTTACCGAAAAGTGGAAAACCTTCAAAGGCACCGGCCCGCTGGTGGCTCCTAACAACAAGCGCCGCATCGAAGTCATCATCGTCGGCACAGGCCTCGCGGGGGGCGCCGCCGCCGCTACGCTCGCTGAGCAAGGATATGCCGTGAAGGTATTTACCTTCCACGACTCTCCTCGTCGGGCCCACTCGATCGCCGCCCAGGGAGGCATCAACGCCGCTAAAAACTACCAGAACGACGGAGACTCCGTCTACCGCCTTTTCTACGATACCATCAAGGGGGGCGACTACCGCAGCCGCGAGTCCAACGTCCACCGCCTGGCCGAGGTCTCGACTGCAATCATCGACCAGTGCGTGGCGCAGGGTGTGCCCTTCGCCCGTGACTATGGTGGTCTCCTCGACAACCGTTCTTTCGGTGGGGTGCAAGTGAGCCGGACGTTCTATGCCCGCGGTCAGACCGGTCAGCAGCTCCTCATCGGTGCCTACCAGGCCCTGAGCCGACAGGTAGCGAGTGGCAACGTTAAACTCTACAACCGCCACGAAATGGTAGACGTCGTCAAGGTCGACGGCGTGGCCCGCGGGATCATCGCGCGCAACCTCGTCACCGGCGAACTCGAGCGCCACTCGGCGCACTGCGTCGTGCTCGGGACCGGCGGCTACGGCAACGTGTTCTACCTGAGCACGAATGCCATGAACTCCAACTCGTCGGCTGCCTGGCGGGCGCACAAGCGGGGTGCCTACATGGCGAACCCCTGCTTCACGCAGATTCACCCGACCTGCATCCCCGTCTCCGGCGACTACCAGTCGAAGCTCACGCTGATGTCGGAGTGCTTGCGCAACGACGGTCGCGTGTGGGTCCCGAAGAACATCGCCGACACCAAGAAGCACCCGAACGACCTCTCCGAGGACGAGCGCGACTACTACCTCGAGCGCATCTACCCGGCCTTCGGTAACCTCGTCCCGCGTGACGTGGCCAGCCGCGCCGCCAAGTACGTCTGCGACGAAGGCCGTGGGGTAGGGGAGACCGGCCTGGCCGTCTACCTCGACTTCGCCGACGCCATCGAGCGCCTTGGGCAGTCCACCGTCGAGGCGCGCTACGGCAACCTCTTCGAGATGTACGAGAAGATCACCGGCGAGAACCCGTACAAGCAGCCGATGCGCATCTACCCGGCCGTCCACTACACCATGGGCGGGCTCTGGGTCGACTACAACCTTCAGACTACCATCCCTGGGCTCTTCGCCATCGGGGAGGCCAACTTCTCGGACCACGGCGCCAACCGACTCGGGGCCTCGGCCCTGATGCAAGGCCTGGCCGACGGTTACTTCGTGCTGCCGTACACCATCGCGACTTTCCTCTCCAAGGAGATCCGCACGGCCGCACGTCCCGATCGACACACCCGAGTTCGAAGAGGCCGAGAAGGCTGTCGCCGGACGTATCCAGCGCCTGCTCAGCGTTCAGGGCAACCAGTCCACCGAGAGCTTCCACCGCCGCCTCGGAAAGATCATGTGGGACTACTGCGGTATGTCGCGCAACGGCGACGGTCTCGTGAAGGCCAAGCGCATGATCCGCGAACTCCGAGAGGAGTTCTACGCGATGTCTTCGTGCCCGGCACCAATGAGGAGTACAACCCAGAGCTCGAGAAGGCCCTCCGCGTAGCCGACTTCCTCGAGCTCGGCGAACTCATGTGCACCGACGCTCTCGACCGCGAGGAGAGCTGCGGTGGCCACTTCCGCGAAGAGCACCAAACGCCAGAAGGCGAGGCCCTACGCCGCGACGAGGAGTACGCCTACGTAGCCGCCTGGGAGATGACCGACGGCGAGCGCGTAGAGTGGACCCTCAACAAGGAAGAACTCACCTTCGAGAACGTCGAGCTGAAGACGCGGAGCTACAAGTAGAGAGTTTATAGTTCTCAGTTTACGGTTCTCAGTTCTCAGTAGCTGTTCAGACGTGTAAGCTGGTCGCAAGCCGCCCCCGCGGTAGCCAACTGAGAACTTTAAACTGAGAACTGAGAACTGTAAACTGAGAACTAAACCATGGCAGATATCCTCACCGCCCCTACTACCTCAAGTACCGCAGCCCCCACGGGCCACGGCAACATCACCCTCAACCTCAAGGTCTGGCGACAGAAGGGGCCTAAGGCGAAGGGGGCTTTCGAGACGCACGTCGTCAAGGGCGTCAATGAGCACATGAGCTTTTTGGAGATGCTCGACGTACTCAATGAGCAGCTGATCCACGAGCGCAAGACGCCCGTTGCCTTCGAGCACGATTGTCGCGAGGGCATCTGTGGGACCTGTAGCCTCGTCATCAACGGTCGCCCACACGGGCCGCAGCAGGGTACGACAACGTGCCAGTTGCACATGCGCCACTTTCACGACGGAGAGACGGTTTATATCGAGCCTTGGCGATCAGCAGCGTTTCCAGTCATCCGCGACCTGGTAGTCGACCGAAATGCCTTCGATCGCATCATTCAGGCAGGTGGCTACATCTCGGTAAACACCGGTGCCGCGCCCGATGCGAATGATACACCTGTCAACAAGCACGATGCTTCGGCCTCCTTCGATGCGGCCAGTTGTATCGCCTGTGGGGCCTGCGTGGCAGCCTGCCCTAACGGCTCGGCGATGCTCTTCACCGGGGCCAAGGTGTCGCACCTCGCCCTCCTGCCCCAGGGCCAGGTCGAGGCCAAGCGCCGCGTGCAGGCTATGGTCGCGCAGATGGACGCCGAAGGCTTCGGCCGTTGCTCCAACGTCACCGCTTGCGAGGCCGAGTGCCCCAAGAACATCTCAGTCGACAACATAGCTCGCCTCAACCGCCAGTACATCGGCTCCATCTTTGGAGCGCAGGAAGAGGTGCACGTATTGGAGGAGGTATAGCCGTCTACGACGCAGAGTGGCTGCTGTTCCAGATTGCATTTCCAATCGCGATCGCTCGCGTGCGATCACTCGTCGGAGGCGGCAAGTGTCTCAGCTTTGCTACGCGGTATGCCATCCATAGATTTAGGATCGGTAGGGCCATCACTAGGCTCGCTCCTTTTGGGCGATTGAGTTGATCCAAGCGTTGCGCAACGACTAACAGCATGGCTCCACCCGTCGCAAACAAGACGACAAGTGACCAGAGCGGCGGTACGCTCCCCAGTCTCCGGCCCAACTCTTCATACACGTGATACCCTACAGCCAACTGTGCCAGAACAAGCAAGCTCTGAACGGATGCGTACAAACCCCGCTTCGATCCATCTTCAGGATCAGCCCCCTGCGGGTACACCTCGTGTTTTGCGAAAGCGAGATTATAGATCGTCACCCTGCGCTCGTCCAACAGCGCCCCAGCCCCATCGTACGCGCGCAAGCTGACCTGGTGCCACTCGCCCCGAAAAGCATCCAAGTAGCCGGTACTCAAGGTGGGTACACCTGGTTTCGCCAAAGCCCTCTCCAGACCACGCATCCCCGTAAGTTCTAGGCGACTCGCGCCCCTCACGTCCCACCATACCCGCACCTCATCCCCGGCGTAGGCCGCATGCGCCTCAACGAGAAATAGGTCAATGCCGACATTTACGCCGACCCGCAGCGGTTTGTCGAAACTGCCCTCCTCCCCCGCGGCCTCGGCAGCGGCAAGGCTCGCATCGTAGCGGCGGCGAGTTTTGTTACGCAAGAGATCATTCGCAGCGACCTGTAGACTTGCAAGTTCTGCGGGTGACCTCGTCAGGGGACAGATCTTCGTCGGCCTGCACGGCAGCCACCGACCTGCGATACGACTCCGCAATAGTCTCAGTCGAGGCCGAGCGGGCCACGTTCAAGCGTTCGTAGTGGTCCTCCATGAGCGTAGACTATCTAGATTGAAGGCTTTGCGGCTTTCGCCAAAACATGCGAGGCTTCCGCCAAAACTCGAGCGGCCCCGGGAGGCTCATTGCACAGTAGCTCGCGTTGTCTCCGCAGCACCTGGAGCTTCCGCCGAACCCGACATTAAGAAGGGCACGACCTGCACGATGATTCGTTTGTTTTTGCCCTCTTCCCCACGTACCGCCGGGTAGCGGCAAGCCCCGTCAAAACCCGCCCCGGAGATCAACACCTCCGTCGTCGGACTCTCGAGTTCGATCCCGCGCTCCTTCCACAACAGCCACAGCGCCAGCGCACGCCGGTAGCTCAACTCCTTGTTGCGAAACTCGCCGTCGCCATTGAGTCGATCGTCGTCGATGTAGCGCGCGGCCCGTCCTTCGACGATGATCTTAAAACGCACATTGCTCGTGTCACTCACGGCCCCAAGTACCCGCTCGATCTCGCGCCCGGCCGCGACCAGCTCCGGCTTGGCGGAGTTCGGGATGATGTCGGAGCGCTGCTCGAACTCGAACTCGTACGCCAATTCGTAGCGGTCGCAGGTCGCATTGTACTGAAAGCGCCCATTGTCGGTGAGCCGCTCGGCCGCCCCGGAGATCTCGCGGATCCGCCGCAGCTCCATCGCGTCGGTCTTGTAGATCGATGCCTGGTACCGGAAGCCGACCGCGAGCGCCGTCGCCATCACGAGGAAGACGAAGAACAAGCTCGTCATCAGGTCGGAGTACCCGATCCAAAACGACCCCTGTTGATTGCGCTTACGCCTGGCCATCGGCAGGGACATTGAGGGTCAGTCGGTCGGCATCGCTCCGGCCTATCAGCCGCCGGTACCATGGCGTCGTCACGTGGAGCAAGGCACGGCTCTGCGCCCGACTCTCCGCCTTTAAGACGTCGACGGCGGCGACCACTTTCTTGAGCTGTTCTACCTCACTAGCGAGGAGCTGGCGGTGGTAATCCATCTGCTCGTTAAGGTCACGCCGCACCTCCCCACGGAGTTGACTATTGGCCGCGAGTTCGGTGGCGGCAGAGCTCGCGGCCTCCGCGGCGCGATTGGAAGAGTCCCGAATCTCGCGCACGGTTTCGGTGGTAAACTTCTCCTTGACCATTGCTTCGAGAGCCTCCGGGACGCCCTCGAGTTTCTCACCAGCCTCCTCGACTACGGCGGTCGTTGCCCGTCCGACGTCATCGGCTACCCGTAGAAGCGACTCCGTAAGGGTGGTCATCTCTGAGCTGAAGCGTCGCTGGCTCGCGCGGAAGTCTCCCAGCATCCGTTCGCTGGTCGAGCCGGCCTCCTCGTTGACGACATTCAACTCGCGGATGTGTCGCCCGACGAACTCCTGGATCTCGCGACTCTCGTCGACCATCGTCTCCAGGTTGTCGGCCAGTTGCGCTAGGCGAGTGGCGGCACCAGCCGTTTCCCGCAGCGGTGCGGTGGCCTCGCCGACGAGGGCCAGACTGGCGTGTGTTCGCTCCATGAAGGGTACGATCGCGGTGAGCTTCTTCGATGCCGCCGAGACAGACTCGTAGAGTCGCACTGTGTCGGCGAGGGCATCTCCGACACTCAGCTCGCTGATTTGCTTGAGCACGAGCGACTGCTGCTTGATAACCTCGCTGTTTTCGCGGAAGCCGTCCTGCATTTCGGAGATATTCCCGACGAAACTCTGGTTGAACTGCTGGAGCGTACCGTTGAGCGAGGAGAGTACCGAGTTGACGTCTCGCGAAAGCTTCGGTAAGAACTTGATCTGGTAGTACGTGAAAAAGCTATTGCGGCGCTGGTCGAGGACTTTAACGTAGTGCCGTGTGACCATCGACAGCGTCAGCGTGAAGACTACCCCGAGGAGGCTCGCGATCATCGCGTAGCCAACCGAGCGCAACAGCGTGCCGAGCTGCCCGATAACGCCGTCGATGTTGCCGGCATTGGCGACGGCTGCGCGTCCCGCGGTCCCGGCCGCAACGGGGTCTTCTATCCCGGAGGCCATCGCGAAGACGCCGACGACGATCCCGAACAGCGCCCCGGCAAGACCCAGGTAGAGCGGAGTGGTGATCCGGGATTCCGCGTGGTCGATGAGGGCGTCCAGCGGGCGATCGACGGCGTCCTTGACGATTGCGAAGTCACTGGCCGCGCCGCGGTTGGTTTGTGCGTACTCGTTGAGGTCTTCCAAGATCTCGGCAAAGGCCGGCGACACAGGTTTTGCCGAAAGGCGCGCAATCTGTGTAGTGCCCGAGGGTGCGTTGCTCGACGCGCGGTCGGCTTTCGCCAAAACGTTCGCTTCCGTTGGTAAGGCCGGAGGCCACGCGCTTACCGCCGGCAGGGTATCCACTACGACGGCCTCCATCTCGTCCACTGTATCCTGGGCCTCGTCCACGATATTCTGAGCCTCGTCAACGTGGAGATCTGCGCGTGCTGGGACTACCGACCGTAGGTGAGAGGCGTGCCACCAAGCGTAGACCGTGTAGACGGTTTGGAGTGCGATTACGACACACAGGATGATGACCTCGTAGCCAGCAGATGTTTCGGAGCCCATGAATAGCCAGTCTACTTGACGATGAGTTTGACGGGGGTTACGATCTTCCAATTGCCCCGTCCGTCTCCGGTGAGTACGCCGGCTGAAGTCTCGACGAGTTGACCCCCCGAACGTTCAACGCTCACCTCGAAGGCGGGTGAGGGGTAGTCCTGAGGTCGGGTTGCGATCTGCTGTCGGTCACGGTCGCCGAGGGCTAGGGTAAGCCGTGCTCGCGTGGGCGACTCCGGGGTCGCAAGAAAGACGGTCTTATCGGTTGGCGCGGCTAGTGTGTCGTTGACCGACCACTGGGTACTGTTGAAGCCAGCGAGGTAAAACGGCTGTGGGGTGCGAGGCCCTTGCGATGGGCGGGCGGTCTGCGATGAGCGCGCGCCTTGCCCGGCGTTTTGCGTGGGAGCGTTTGAGGTTTGCCCAGAGCCTCGACCGGCGTCACGCTTTTGCGTTTCGGCAGCCGAGCTCGCCTTTTTGGCCTGCACGGCGCTTTCATCCCGTTCGCGCGAGAGGTTGGCCCTCAGAATGCGCAGTTCCTGCTCGAGAGTGGCGATACGGTTGACGTGTTGTTCGCCCGCGATCGTCGCCATCTCGGCAGCCGTCGCCGCCCGCCGGGCCAGCACGACCGCAACAATTGCCACGACAACCGCGATGAAGCCCAGCACACCCGCCGCAAGTAAAGGGAGGCTCAACGCAAGCTCTTCAGTAGGATTCTCCATAGCGATTAGGTGTCGGCGAGTTCGGACGCGATGTGTGGGAGGAGTCGCCGGAAAGCGACGAAGAAGGCGTGCCGACCGGTCTGTTCGCCATCACTGGTCGTCCGCTTGATGTCTTTGACCTCGGCCTCGAACATCGCCCGTACCTCTGCGCGATCTTTGAGCGAGGCGATGGCTGGCCTGAAGCACGAGCGCTGTATTCCGATGTCGGGGAAGTCGTAGACTCTTACGAGGTCCTCAAAAAAGTCGGCGAAGGTCGCCAGTTCGGCGAAGACCGCACTGTTCGGGTCGGAGGCCAGCACCGTGAGATCGGCGGGCGTTGGGGTTTGGTCTAGCTTGTTGCGCAAGCCCTTGCCGAGGTCGTCGGGGTTCGCGAGAAACTCGAGTCCGCCCTTGGCCGTCATCTGCTTTGGCTGCTCTTGCTCGTGCTTGACGACCATCGTGTCGGCGTCTGGATCGACGCGTTGCCCACGGGCGAGCGCAAAAGCAGTCGTGAAGAAGGTGGCGAGCGCCTCCTCGTTGCGGGTTACGTAGTTGAGCATTCGCGACCCGTTGCCACTAAAGGCGAGATAGCGCGGATCGATGATCTCCTCGGCCTGCAGGTCGCGTGCAATGCGGAACACGAGTGCCGCGAAGAACACCACGAAGGGAACCCGCATCGGGTGCGTGTTCTCGAGGTAATCGCGCGCGAAGTCGAACGGTGGCTCCACGGCGCGGTTGTCGACGAGTCCGAGCCAAAAGCTCACGACATCCTCGCCGCGTCCACGTTTGCGGATCTCTTTCTCGACGTTGTCGAGCACGCTGCCCGTCCGTAGAGCCTTGTCCTGTACGGTCTGACCGAAGCGGCGGATGAAGCCGTTCTGCGTGAGGTGAGATCCACCGTCGCCGAAGACGGCGTTGCCAGCGACTCGGTATGAGCTTACTTTAATCGCCCGCTCGACGCCGCCTACGGTCTGAAGCACGGTGACATCTGTGGTGCCGCCGCCGATGTCGATGACGACTGTCGGACGGCTTTCCGACTTGACGCCAAACTTTTGCCAGGCATAGGCTGGGGCCAAGCTCTCGTACATCGCCGATAAGTTGACTGCGTTCGCCTCGGGGAAGTAGTCCTGCCAGGCGTCCTTCCAGACCTTTTCGATTTTGCCGAGCTGGTTGGAGGTCATGCTCACTGGGTAGAACCAAACGAGTTTGGTTGCTGCGAGACTCCCGCCGCCGCGTACGACGCGTGCCCGCATCAGCGCGCACAGACCGCGGATAAAGGCGCGGGTGTGGTCGTTTTTCTCTTTGACGCTTTCCTCTGCGCTCGCCTCCCACTTGAGGTTAGTGACGACGGTGTCGTCGTAGGTGAAGCGCCCGTACTGCCAGGGGATGGAGGCATGGAGCATGGCTTCCGAGCCGTCGCGAATCGAGTGGTCGTGCTCGATGCTCGCCGTACGCAACGGGAAGCGCGTCGGGTAATCGGGACCGATGCGCCCGGGAAGGAGCTGGTCGACGCGAGTTTGGTAGTAGCGCTGGTTGTCGATCGTTCCAGAGACGACTTGGCCTAGTCCGAAATCCTCGCGATTGATCTGCTGGCCGGGCTTATTGGCGTCTGCGAGAAAAGGGTGTAGCGTGGCCGTGACGCTTTCGTCCCCGACCGTACTAAACTCGTGGGCGGCCTCCGCTCCGCTGCGCATCTCGATGTGCGTGTTGGTGGTCCCGAAGTCCACCGCGAAGGAATAGGCCGCCCCCGCGCCCGTACGATCCGGGCTGCGCGGCAGCAGGAAGCCAGAGGTGCTGCTCGTGGCGTGGCTCCGGTCGGCGATGCGGACGACATCGAAGGGGGCGCCGACCTCGGAGAGTTGTGCCCGCTTAGCGTCGTCCACGTGCCAGTCTACGCGATTGTTGTGCGTCAGGAGCTTCGTCGATCCTTCGGTATCGGTTTGGAGGAACTGTAAAAAGGTAGCCGCAGGTAGGTCGTCGAACTTGCGGTGATACGTGAGCAGGATACGCTGGGCCTGCACGCCTGCGGCGTCCTCGAGGTAGCTCGGGAAGAGCGCCAACCCAAACGTGAGCCGCTTGATCGAGCCTGCTGAGGCATCGTTGCCGTCACTGGCGAAGCGCTTGTACGTCCGCGTGAAGCTGGCTATGCGTGAGTTGGCTACCGGTACGTGTAGCGTGATGTCTACCTCTCCACCGCGAATGATCCGAACCTCTAGTCGTGGGGTGCGCTCGTCGTTGCTGAGGAGTTCGGCGGCGCTGAAGTAGTCGAAAAATCCTCGAGTGAGCGGTAGGAGGTAATCGCGCGTGCCCTTGCCATCGCTCGCGCCATGTCCCTGTCGGACGAACTCCGCGTCGAGCGCTCCGAGGCTGAGCCAGCGGGTGTCGTCGATGATGTACGGCACCTCGACTAGGTCGTCGGCGAGGAAGTCGGCCGTCGCGAGGTACGGGTACTTGCGCGCGAGGCCTGGGAGTCGACGCTCGTGGAGGAGGGCGGGGTTGCGGAAGGGCGGGAGGTGTTTGGCGGTATCAAAGGTCTCGCCATTGACGAGCATGGCCCGCCCGCCCGGTTGGCGCGGAACCGCGAGCGGGACGCGATCGTGAAGGCCGGCCTTTGTCCCGAGGGCCATGAGGAAGTCACTCTCGACACTCGTAAGGACGGCGTTTACACCGCGCAGCTCCACATTGTTAAACACCCGCAAGTGACTGCCATCGGTGGTCTTTAGTACTTGGTAGGCCTGATCGAAATCGCTGGCGTTGCTGTTCTTAGCCGCGTTGATTTGGTCGGCGAGAGACTTCCGGTCCCTCAACAGCTCCTTGTCCAGTACGTAGTCGAGGTACTGGCAGAAGGGCAAGTCCGTCGGGGCACCCTCGTCGCGAAGGCGGCGACGCAGGGCGTAGAGCCACAGGACGTAGTCTTCGTAGCGGTCTTTGAGCAGGCTGTACTTGTCGTCAAAAAGCGTGTCCCCGCCGAAGCTCTCGGTTGACTTGAACCACGCCTTATCGCCGGGAGCTGCGAAAAACATCGTCGCCGGGCAAGTACCTCCGAGTACGCGCTGAGGAGTATGCGGTGCGGTGAGGAGGTACAGGTTGTCGACGTACCCGAAGCCATAGTCCGCCTTGTCTACTTTGCTAAAGCTCTGTAGGGCACTCGCGAAACGTGCGCCCGCTGCCCCGCTCTCTTTCCAGGACTTGAGGCTGCCGAGGTCGAAGGACAGACAATCGAGGTGGTCAACGCGAGCCTCGAGGTCATAGAACAGCACCCCGATGTCGAGCATGTCCGAGATCGTGCGCCGGTCGGCGTCCGACACCTGGCCCTCGAGCCGGACGTACCGAAGCAAGGCCTCGCGGGTGAGGTGCAGTGGGGCGAACGGACTCGGAATCGAGCGTACAGGACGCTCGGCGGTATCGCCCTCGGGGTTCTCGAGCTGTTCGATGGCCTTCTCGGAGAGGGACTCGCGCAGGTGCCAGCCGGCTTGGTTGGTCTGGCGCTCCTTGCCGTGGCTGTAGAGGTGAAAGGACATGCGAACGGGACTGTGGGTAGGGGAGGGGTTTTGCGATACCGGAATTACGAGAGCGCAAAAGTTTCGGTGGAGGCCTTGCGCGTGGCTACCTCGTAGGTGCGCAGGAGGTGCTCCAGGTCGGTGCTTGCGTCGTTGAGGTTTCGGGCGGCTGCGTTGAGTTCGTTGCCGATTGCATCGGCGTCGAGCGTCCTCGGCTTGCTGCCAAACATGGACATGATCCCGCCCTTTGCCTTTGCGGCAATCCCGTTGACGGCTGCGGCGTAGTCCTTGGTTTCGCTCGCGTCGAAGAGCCTTAGCTCTGGGTCACCGGCGGCGATTTCGCGAATCCACCCTTCCCAGTCGTGCGCGAAGTCAATGAGCGTCTGCTTCTCGCGGCTGTTGGCGAATCCCGCCGATACCTTCTGGAGGTACTCCTGGTTACCGGGATTACCGATCTCGGTCTCGCCGACAGTACGTAGGTAGCGGCACATGAGGTAGAACTCGATGAAGGGACCCACGAGGCGATTGCGGTCGTCGTCGGTGAAAAGGTCGAAACCGCGTGCGCCTGTAGGATCCAGTTGTAGCGAGTACTGGTACTCTTCGAGCTTGCCGGAGCGCGTCTGCGGACCGAAGTCGAGGAAGTGGACGATCGCCAGGGCGCTGGCGAGTTCGGCAAAGTGCGCGGGGTTTTGCTGTCCGTTCTGGCCGGGATCGTTTTCGATCTTTTTGGCGGAGTTGCGGCCGAGCGTGTAAAAGGCGTCGAGTTGCGGCTTGACGCCCCGAGCGTAGTAGCGGAGGGCTGCCCGCGTGCGGGCCATAAATTCGGCCTGCAGAATCTTGCCGTCGCCATCCCCGACGCGGAAGTACGGCTGCACACTCAGCGCCCCGATTACGGCCTGCTCCAGGGCTGCGCCATTGGGGAGTCCTTCGGCAGTGGCCTGGCGGAACAGGTTCAGGATGCGCGGGAAGGCCGCCGCCCCCGTACCGCCGAAGATCGAACTCACGATAAAAATCCGGTCGCCGGCATTGTAAGCGCTCGCGAGGTCGCGGATGGACTTGTGCTCGTTAAGGTTGTCGAGGGCGATGACGCCGATGCCGGGGTTACCGACGAACCCGATGTCCATGTGGGTCCCGAGTTGGTCTTCGCCGTAAAGCGCATGCACCAGCGCACGACGGCTGCCGGTAAGGTCACTCACGCCGATGTAGTCGCCGAAGCGCTTGTCGTGCAACTGGGCGAGCGGCGCGAGCAGTTGGTCGGCCCCTACGCCCCCGCCGCTGCCGAGGGTATCGAGGGTAGCGATCTTGGTGCCGAACCAATTCAAACCACTGCTCTGCCGCTTTTCGGTCGAGACGGCGGCTTGAAGCTTGGCGTAGCGCCCCACTTGACGTTCGGTCCGCTTGAGGTCATGACCGTCGCGGTGCGGGTCGAGCACGACGGGGATGATGTCCCAGTCGGCGGCCGAGGTGCCGGGGTGCACACCCGCGGCAAGAACGTTGACGAGGGCCTTCGTGACGCGGACGCCGGTGCCGCCGACGGCGAGGAGGAAGAGTTTGGGCATTAGCGCTGGATTGTGGGCGGACTAGCTGCGGGGCGTAAGGCGACAGTTGGTAGACGCCAATCTAATAAGGAAGGACAGCACTACCGCGAGCACGACCGCAAACAGGAAAGTGACGAGCGCCAGGACGAAGGCTGAGCTCAGCCCCACCTCAGCAAGCTCCGGAGCGACATCGATACCGGTCTGAGCGACCGTGAAGGCTTTGATAGCCGGAACCAGACCACTTACCAGCAGCGCGAGTACCCAGTACTTCGTATCCTGGTAGCGCTTCGTGTCGATGGCCAAGTAGTAGACGCTCATCACGATAACCGCACTCAGCCAGGACCAGGTAAAGAGTCCCGCGTACTGATTGGTGGCGTCGGTGTCCGTGTAGCCCTGTAGGTAGGTGGTGAGGTCGACCCCGTAGGTAGCCCGCCCGACAGACGAACCGACCGACTGCGTGAACTCATCCCAGGCGGTGAACTGAGCCACGATGAAGGCCACGCTTGCGAGGCCGAGGAAGGTGAGGACTTTGAGCAGCAAGAGGCGGTGGTTTTAGATGGCCAGGGGTAGGTCGATGGGTAGGCAGCGCTCGCTACTCGACATCGATGGTGAATCGGGCGAGCGGCGTACCGTCGTATCCTGCGAAAGCGTCTTCGAGACCTTGTACGATAGACTGCAAACCAAAGGTCCTTCCCTCGAAGGCGCTCGGGTCGCCGCGGTCGTCGTCGAGGTAGCGCGCGGACATCGAGGAGCCGTTAGCGCGGGGGAGGGTCACCGTCCAGGAGCCGGGGTAAGCTTTGCCCTCGTTGACGAGCAAGAGGCGGTGCGTGTACCCTGCGCGAGTCCTGTCTGAGGTGACCTCGGCGATGGTGAGTGTCGAGGGCTCCGCGACGGAGAAGCTCGCGGCCGTAATGTTGCCAGTCGCGACGCTGCTCAGGTTGACGTAAACCGGTACGGCAATCTGGTCTTGATAGTCGCCGGTCGGGGCTACACGGCCATCGGAGAGCTTCGCTCGGCCGGAGATTTCATCGCGGTTTAGCGTGTAGCTCCCTTGCTTGTTGGACGCTCCTGCCTGGACTACTTCGTACGGCAACTCCAGGCTCGTGCCGGCGTAGGCGGCAAGCTCGCCATCGGTAGCGCGGACGATGGTCTGGGCGACGGCCGTGACGCCCGAGCGAGGCCCGGCCACGAGATAGTAGTACGGTCGGCGACCGCGGTGGGCGGTCTGCGCGTTGAGGTAGTCGTAGTAGACGCCGTCGAAGTCTGCCTCTGCGCCTATGAGCGCGACAGCAAAGTCGGTCCGGCTGCCGGCGATGCTGTCCGCGATCTCTCGAATACGTACGCGTTGACGCTTCAGGTAGGTTGGTGCGGGAGTGGTTTTGCCGGGGCTAAAAACCATGTCCGAAACGAGCACCGCGACACCCGTGGAACTGGTTTTGGCGAAAGCCCGCTCTACCAAGTGCGCGATGTCGGAACTCGTAGTGCCGACCTTTGGCATCTTGCCCAACTCCATGGTCTGGGAGAAGTCGAGCATCGTCCCCCGGTAGACGCTCTCTTCGGTGCCGACGAAATAGAGGGACAGACTATCGGCTACGGGGCTCCCTTCCAGCGTGAGCCGCGAGAGGATGTCGTCGATATCGTCCTTGAGGCTCGTGCGACCTCTGAGGTAGGCGTTCATGCTCGCGCTCGCCTCGAAGAGGAGATGAACGTGAGGTAAGCCTGCTTCGGAGGTTTCTGATGGTGGAGCTTTGAGTCCGCGAAGCGTTACTGCCTCGCAGCCGCTGGCCCCGGCAATCTCTGCAAGGACGTATGTATCATCACACGAGAGGTCCCGGCACAGCTTGTCCCCCTTACTTTTCAGCAGCTTCCGCGCTTGGACTACCTGGGCAGGCGTCACCGAGCAATCTCGATCCGGGAGATCATCGAGTGACTCGGCACATGCCCCCAGCAGTAGCGCGCCAAGTGCTGCTAACCAGCTGACTGTTCTCATTCCCGAAGACTGTGTGGCGATCGCATCAAAGGTTAAAGTGTCGCAATCTAGCAGCTATCAGCAAATTGGGCTTGCGCTTTTGTCCACCTATAACGGTCGCGGGCTTAGCGAAAGAGCTGCACCACGCCCGATGTGGACACTAGCGCTCGGTCAGTAAGGCGTAGCTCGGCATAGTACACATAGACGCCGGTGTCGGTCTCGAGCGTGCTGTCGTAGGCGAGGCCCGTCCAGCCGCAGGTCGGTCGTGCTCCTCCCATCGTTGAAGGGGGGCAGTCGACCCGCCTGAAGAGTAGCCCGCCCCAGCGGTCGTAAACCTCGAAGCGCTCTACGCGCTCGACATCGGGGCGGTCGACTATCCAGAAGATGTCGTTGACCTCATCGCCGTTGGGACTAAATGCATTTGGGAAGTAGAGAACCTCCTCGTGGGAAGCGCCATACCGGCGCTCCGCAAACCAAGAGCACCCGGAACCAGCCACGACCTCGAGCCGCACCGTGCCCGGCATGGACGGTCGAGGCAGCGTGCTCCCGCGGCCAATCTGCATGCCGTCCAGAGACCACGACGCGGTGCTCACCTCGGGTGGGCCGCCCGCCCAACTCAGCAGCCCCGCCTGCCCCAGCGTATCCCCGCTTACCTCGATGCGCAGGACATCCAGCATCGAGACCGGTGGTACGACGAGCGTCGTGTCGGCCCTGCAGCCCACCGAGTCTAAGGCCGTAATCGCAACTGTTTCGCCAGCGACCAGCGCCGTTCGATCTACGGCTTGCTCGTTTTGGCGATAGCTGTACGACACCCGCCCCTGCCCTCCACTGGCCGACACGCGAAGTCCACTCGGGCCAGTATCCGGACAATCGTCCGCGGCGAAACCGACGTCGGCCCACCTAAGCGGTGCGGGGTCGGCAAGCACGAACTCCTCCCGACGAGTGCAGCCTTCGGGCGAAAGTAGACGCGCAACGTAGGTCCCTGCCCGCAAGCCTTCCCGCACGGGGCCATTGACATCGGAGTCCTCCCAAGTAATCGTATAGGGTCGGCTTGGACTGCCGACCTGTAGCCTTAAGCTCCCGGTCGATCCACCGGCGCAAGTAGGGGGCGTGGATGCGCGTGCAATGTTCGGGGCCACAGCAAAGCGGACGCTTTCGCAAAACACGCTGTCGCACTGTCCGCTGCGCGTGATCCGAGTGCATACGGTACTGTCGGTGCGAGCGGCAAAATACTGGCCTTGAAATATCTCCCCCGCACAGACGTCGACGGTCATCGCGAACGCCGTATCGAGTTTGGACACCCGCACGTCGAAGGTATCGACGCGCGCGGGCTCGACCTTCGAGACGAGGACCCCGTCGATGGCGTAGCCGAACCCCGCCCGCGCGGCCCGATCGACGATCTCGAAGTCGAAGTCTCCGGCGCGAGGGGCTTGGTAGACGGCATTGTACTGGCGCCAGCTACAGTTGAACTCCGGCATCCGGAGCACTGGCTGTAGAGGAGTGCCGCCTATGCGTGCCCCCAGCGTACCTCCCCCGGGGGTGCCGCCCACGCCGGTGGTCGTCGCCAGGAAAGTAAGCACGTAGAAGCTGTCCTTCTCGAAGCTAACCCGACTGCGGTAGATGGCGCTCGTCGGGTCGCCATTGCCGCGGGCCACGAGCATCAGGTCTGGTCCGCCATCGCGGGTCACGTCGGGGCAGTCGCGCCACGTCGGTTCGAAGTCGCGGAGGTCGGCGAGGACGGCGAGCTGGCCGGGTTCGCCAGTCGACGGGATCGTCTCTCGGTAGTCGGAGGCAAAGTCGACGAAGCCCTCGCTGAGGTTGTAGTTGCGGATCAGGTTAGGCCCTATCGGGGGTTCGCTCGCCAGAATGATGAACTGGTCCTTTTGCGCCACGAACGAAAAGAGCCGGCCGTCGCGCCTGCCAAACTGATTGGGCTTCCAGTCGTAAGTAATGTAGTAGCTCGAGCCCTCGAGGCGCACGGTGTCACCTACGCAGGCGCTGAGCTGCGTGTAGGCGGTGCGGACGCCCTGCGACGAGGCCGGCGGTAGCCAAGCCATGCTGATCAGGAGCAAGACGCCCGCCACACGGTCGATCCACCTGAGAAGAGACCGCAGACAAATACGGGGCATAATCTGTGAACTTACAAACGTCTAGTGAGGATGTTGGTCGCCACCCCTCACCGAACGAGCACAAAGTCGCCACTTTGCTCAATCTCGCGTCCATCGATCAGCCGTAGACGCGCCACATACACATAGACACCCGGGTCGAAGGCCTTACCGCGCCCGATGGCCTGACCGTCCCAGCTACACACCGAAGCAAAGTCACCCAGGGTGCAGCCCACTGCCGAAAAGACGAGGCCGCCCCAGCGGTCATACACCTGGAAAGATCGCATCTCTGCGATCGCCGGGTCGAGCACCGGGCCGAAGCGATCATTGATGCCATCGGCATTCGGCGAAAAGGCCGTCGGGAAGTACGTTCGCTCACCGCTCTTGACCCGCAGAGCCAAGCTCGACTCGGTACTGCAACCGTTGCGGTCCGTACCCACCACCCGTACCGTACCGCTGCCTGCGGGCACGAAACTCACGGCGTTGTTGCGCACGAGGCTGTCGATTGATGTGAGGTCGAAGTCCCAGCGCGTAAAGACACTGTCGCCCGCGATGTTGAGGCGGTAGGAGGCCGTCTGCCCGAGGCGCAGGAGTGTGTCTCCGCGGAGGTCTAGAACCACGGGCGGCGGCGAGTCGATGACGAAGGGCCTTTCGGCAAAACATCCTAGTGAGTCGCTGGCCCGTAGGCGGTAGGCTCCAGCGGCGAGGAAGCGCGCATCAAACAGCCGGACGCTGTCGCGCACCGTGAGCGTCAGGAGGCCGGTGCCGCCGGTGGGCGTGGCGGTCACCGACCCGCTAGGCTCTGCAAAACACTGGGCGTCGACGGTCGACAAGCCCGCGACATCGATCGCTGGAGGATCCGAGATTCGTACCGTCCGACGGGCCGTGCACCCGAGCCGGTCGGTGACCTCGACGGTGTAGTCGCCCTCCGGTAGACCGGTCCGAACCGTACCCGTGCTCCCGTCTTCCCACTGAATAGTGAAGGGCGGGCGACCCGCAACAACGTCCAACGTGAGGCTGGCATCGCTGTCGCCGACGCAACTCGGGGGGCGAATAGTTACGTCTAAGGCTGTCTCGTCGAAGAACTTCACCGTCAGGCAGTAGGTGCTGTCGCAGCCGAACTGCGTGGTACCCTCTCGGCAGATGGTCGTATCGCGACGCAAGGCTTGGCCCTGAAAGGGGAAGACATCCCCGGGGCACAGCGTGTCGGCTCGCTCGGACACGAAGATCGGTTGGCGCAGGGTCGTGAACACGTGGACTGTCGAATCGCAACCCAGGGAGGTCCGCAGGACGGTGGAGCCGCTCTCTCCGGGAGCGAGATCGAGATTGTTGTCGCGGTAGCGCTCCCCGGGGCACAGCGATATATCGAGCGTGTCTCGAGCGGCCTGCGCTACGGTGACGGTATAGCGGCGGCGGATGGTATCGGAGATCTCGACGAAGGAAATGCGGTCGAGGGCGAAGTCGTTGCCCTGGGCGATGGTGTTGTTGTTGACGACGCAGATTTCGGCGGTGGCGACATCGGGGGCCTCCCACGTGGTGTAAAACTGTTGCCACTCGCAGACGCTAATGCTGGCCTGGGCCGCGCCGAGCCGACGACCATTGATCGTAAATAGGAGACTAGGCGGGTTGAAGCTGACCAGAGACGTCAAAAAGATGCGGAAGGCGTACTGCTTGCCACGCTCGACGGGCACCGACTGGCACCAGACCTTCATGCCGGCGATCTCGCTGCCGTCGGCGACGAGCATTTGCCCGCCGGCCGTTTCGGAGTCCAAGCATCGCGAGAAGCCCTGGTTGAAGCGTGTCGGGTCCGAGAGGACGGCGTAGGTCCCACGGTCGAAGGTGCCACTGGGTACGTAGCGATAGTCGGTGGTGAAGTCGACGTTGCCGCGCTCGAAGTCCCCGTTACGCACGAGTTCGTTGCCGATGGTGCGCCGGAAGCCAACTTCGTAGGTGATGTTGGCGCTCGCGGTAAAACTCGCGGACTGCCGGATGGCGGAGGAGAGCCCTGTCCGCGGTGTCCAGGCGTAGTCGTAGCCGTCGGGGGCTTCTAGGGTGACGCGGGTCCCGGCGCAGGCCACGAAGGCCGAGTCTTGAGCGGTGAGGCGACCCGCGACGCACGCGAGCAGGAGCGCAACGAGCAGGCGGGTGGCTCCGGTGGGGAAGGTAGTTTGCAAAGGCCTCGGGACTGATCGGTCAAGGTAGGACTGAAGGCGGCTTGCTTAGTTGAGGCTATAGTGCATGACCGACGACGAATCGTTGGTAAAGAGCAGCGGCTGCCAGTCATACTCCGCGAATTCGATGACGGGAAACTCGCGCATTACCTCATCTACCGCGTAAGGGGTATCTTCTACAACGAGCACGAGCCACACTTTGCGGCGATCTGCGGAGACGCTGTAACTCTGGATGCTGCCCTCGGCGAGAAGTCGGTTGACGAGCCGACGCTGCGCCGGGATCGCCTCCGCAAGGGCCTGCGGCCAGTCGGCCGGCAGATCGAGCGTCACCATGACGGGAATCTTATTGCTGGGCGTATGAAACATATCGACGCCATAACGGCCACGCACCGCTCCCGGTTGTCGCCACCGCAGGGTAGGGAGCGGTATGCAATTCGGAAACTGGCATAAAATCAGCAGTAAGTAGTCACTCTATGGTCGCCCGTCCCGCGTGATTCCATGGAAAATAATATGGATGTTTTGGTTCACCAGCAGCGGCATGCGCAATACGTCGAGGCCGAACAGAGTCGCACGCGGGCAAGCACCTGGGCGATGAACCAATCGGGCTTGCTGTGCAGCATCCTCTACGCCGCCTACGTCACCCCCGTCGACCCCGATGGTATCGCTATTCCGGCTTTGATGTTGTGCGGATTTGGCGCCTCCTGGGCGCTGCTGTCCTACGATATCTTCCGGCTCGGCCGTGCGCTCGCCATTTGGACGGCCTACGTAGGGCTTACCGTGGGCACGATCCGCTATGGGGGCGACGCCAACGTCCACCTCCTGTACACTGTCCTCATCCTCGCGTGCCTCGCGTGCTTTAGTTCAGACCTCCCGCGCTACGCTTTGTGTGTGCTTTGTGTGGTGACGGCTTACCTGGCTAGTATGGGCTTCTTAGATGCGTACGTCGTAGGTGCTGGCGTAGACGTCCCCTACGAGACGACGTTCTTCACGGTGCTCGGCATGGCGGCGTGCTACTGGATCTGCGACGACCTCCTTAAAATCAACCGCAAGTTCAGACTCAAATCCCGCCTTTACGTCGACGCGATTGGTGCTCGCAGCGCGCAACTTCACGAAGACCTACGACACCTCGGCCGACAGTCCGAGAAGTTTCGCGCCGCCAACGACGCCCTCTCCGACGAACTCGCCAAGGGCGAACGTGTCCAGCGCCAGTTAAGGGCCAGCAAGGAGCAGCTCGAGCAGTTCGTCTACGCCGCGAGTCACGACCTAAAGGAGCCCTTACGGTCGATCTCCGGTTTTATCCAACTCATCCGTCGGAAGGTCAGCCATCACGAGGACGAGAGCCTCGGGGAGTACTTCGAGTTCGTGCTCGGAGCCTCGACGGGGATGACGCAACTCCTCGATGGCCTACTGGCGTACAGCCGCGCCAATCGCGACGAGACTCCCGCGGAGGAAGTTGACCTTAACCGGCTCGTTCTCCGCGCCAAAATCGAGCAGCGCCAACGACTCCAGGCGACCGGCGGTAGCGTCGAGGTCATCGGGCCGCTCGCGTCCGCATTCTGTAGCAAGCGCGCAGCGCAGGAGATCTTCTGCCATGTACTCGACAATGCCCTCAAGTTTACCCTCCCCGGGGAGGCCCCCCGCGTTGAGATTGGCCCCTGCCCCCTTCGTCCGCACGATTGCCTTTACGTACGCGACTATGGTATCGGGATCGACCCCGCATTTCACGACAAGGTCTTTCTCCTGTTTCAGCGCCTCAACCTCGTCGACGACTACGCCGGGGCCGGGATTGGCCTGTCGCTAGCCCGCAAGCTCGCTCATGCCAACGACATCCGCATCCAGGTCATCTCCCCCCCCGAAGGCCCGGGCACGATGTTTCACCTCCAGTTTCCGCAACGCGCTACCGACTAGTGCCTCCACCTATGTCAACAGTCCCGCAACAAGCCAACGTGACTACCGCCTGGCTCATTACGATCGTCTGCGCGATTGGCCTCCTGTGCTCGCTGGCGATGGTCGTCATCGGCC
Source organism: Lewinellaceae bacterium (assembly GCA_963837005.1). Lineage (GTDB taxonomy): Bacteria > Bacteroidota > Bacteroidia > Chitinophagales > Saprospiraceae > CALDTK01. Next base: position 1,880,256 of record CAWIMC010000001.1, on the reverse strand, counting down.
TTCATTCCGGGCTGGCCAATATGTGGAGCGCGGGGGCAATCTTCGCGTGCCTGTATGTTAGCGCTGAGTACTGCAACCGCTGGCGGCCGGCGACTGGGCTCTACCTCAAGCCCTTGACGCTCATTTTAACTTCGGCGCACTGTTTTGTTTGTGCTTTCGCCACCGGTACCTCCGAAGTACAGATCTCCTTCTTTCTCGTCTCGTTGGTGATCTGGCTACTCATGTACCACGATGTTTTGATGCTCCGCATCATCGGTATCGTCCACGTTGCGGTCACGATCCTCACCATATATCTGTGCGGCGGTCACATTGCACCGGAGACCTGGTTCACGCAGGCTGTCTTCGTCATCGTGGTGGCTTCCTTCGTGGTGGCGAGCTCGCTCACTATTCGCTCCAACCGTGCCTATTGGAGGCGGATGGCCGAGCTGGAGGAGGAGTTCGCCCGCAATGAGCTTTCGCTAAAACGCACGACCGCCCAGCTCGCCGACCAGCACGAGGTGCTCAAGGGGACCTCCGCCCAGCTCCAGGAGACCGTGGCCCGCAACGCCGAGCAGGTCGACGAACTCAAGCTCGCCCTCGCCGAGCAGTCGCAAATCGCGCAGGCGGCCAGCAGTGACCTCCGACAGCCCCTGCGCAACATCAACTCTTTCGTCCAGTTGATCGGCCGACGCCTCGACAAACTCGGGGTCGCCGCGGAGGTCGGCGAGTACCTCGACTTCGTCACCGATGGCGCGGCTCGGATGAATCAAATGGTCGACGACCTGCTGCGCTACTCCGAGAGCCCCGAGCCCTCGGCCTCCGTCGACGTCGATACCGCCGACACGCTGCGCTCGATCCAACGTAACCTCAGCGACTTGTTCGCTCGCGAAAACGGCCTCCTTACCTTCGACGCCGACCTGCCCACCGTGAGCGGGCAACCGACGCAGGTGCTGCAACTCTTCCAAAACCTGATCTCCAACGGAATCAAGTTTAAGCGCCCTCACGCCGCCCCGACCTGCCACGTCGCCTGCGAGATCACGGACGGGGTTGCCTGTTTTAGCGTAAGCGATAACGGCATCGGCATCCCCGCCAGCCGCCTCAAAGATGTCTTCGGACTCTTCACCCGCCTCCACGAGCGCGGAGCCTACGAGGGCACCGGTATTGGCCTAGCTACGTGTCGCCGGATCGTGATCGCGGCAGGAGGCGAGATATGGGCTGAGAGTACCGAAGGGCAGGGGACGAACTTCTGCTTTACGTGGCCCTTGCGCGCTACGCCACAGCCCGCACGAACCGACCGGCTACCCAGTGCAGCGACCGTGACTTCTCCTCGCCTCGAGGTCGGCGTCGCCGCCCTCGGGTAGCCGTGCGCCTACCGGAAGATGGCCACGTCTCGAAGCGTGTATGCGTAGCTGGTAAAGATGCCGAGTGCCCCCGCGCCCGTACCCTCGCCGCGGAGATTGCCCATCAGAGAACTCGGCTGCGCGAAGGGGTTGCCATTACTCGCAATGGCAAGCTGTAGACTCGTGAAGTAGCGCTCGAACTCGATGTCGACGTGTGCGGTGAGCACGGTGACCGTTTTGCCGGGCGCGAAGCGGTACAGGCTCACCGTCCGCAGACTCGTGCCGCTGTTGAACTCGTCGCTCAGGAAAAAATCCTGTTCCGCAGCCGCGCCCTGCTCCTTGCGGGTAAGCAGTTGGTGAAAGCGATCAATCCTATCTGGGTTCGGGTCTGCGAAGTACGCCAGCACGCGCGCCAGACTATCGCCCCGCCTAAGTGCCTCCTCGTCCAGCTCGAGCCGGATGGAGTCATAGGCGACGGCCGGCAGCAACTTAGTAGCCCCGGTAATGGAGCTTCCATCTGCCAGGAGGACTTCGAGGTAAAAGCTATCGGTGTAGTTGGCGGGGACTTTTGTTTTGCTGCTGTAGTTAAACCCTTGCCGAAAGCGCGGATCAAACGAGAAACCACCCTTTAGCTCCACGCGAGTGCTTCCGTATCGCACGAAAACCTGAGCTGAATCGACCAAAAGATTCTCCAAATACTGATTGTTGTCCAGTTCGAGGCTGTCGAGAAGGCCCGTGCTCCTCGTCAAAAGCAAGCGGAAGGGCTGCCCAGGAGTGAGGTAGCACTCTAACATCGGCGGTCGGTCAAAGGCAGGTGCCTCGAGTTCCAAGTCGTTTACCAAGCCACAGGCCGCGATGATGGCCACGCCGAACCCAAGGCATAAGCCCCGTGCCCAGGTGCGGAGTCGGGGGCTGCGCGCGAGACTCGTTTGTAGACTTGCGTCGGGGCTCATAGCTTGAAATTCCACGTTAAACTCGGGAGGATCGGGAACAAGCTCACCTGTCGCGGGGTGAGCTCTCGCGGAATTTCGTAGGTGAGGCCATCGGGGGCCTGCACCGTCTGATATTCGACGTCGAGGTAGACAAAAAACGCGTTCCGTCGATCGTACACGTTGAAGACTCCAAAGGTAAGGTCGCTTGCCCCCCAGCGCGGTCGCAATTCGAACACAACCCCGAGATCGGCGCGGTGGAAGGCGCGGAGGCGGTAGTTGTTGCGGTCGCCGTAGATCGGCACGATAGCCGAAGCGTTGGCCCCCGGCCCCCCTTGCGCGAAGGCCCTCCCCACGGGGACCCAGTAGAGGTCGCCCGATCCGTACACCCACGCAGCGTTGCATCGCCACCGCTCGGAGAGCCGGTAGCTGGCCACGACCGAGACATCGTGTCGGCGGTCGTGCCGCGGACTAAAGTAGCGCCCGTCCATGATGTGGGCGAAGCGCCCGCGCCGGGTCTTTTGGTACGTGTACCCCACCCACCCCGTGAGGCGACCGACCTCGCGCCGGACCTCTAGTTCGAAGCCGTAGGCATACCCGCTCCCCTGGTCGAACTCACCCTCCAGATCGGCATTCGCGAACAGCTGTGCGCCATCGACGAAGTCGACCAGCCCCGTGACAGACTTTCCGTAGACTTCCGCCTCCACCGCGTAGCCCTCGGCTGGTGCCCAGGAGGTCCCGATACCGACCTGGTGTCCGCGTTGTGGGCCGATGCCCCGCGTCGAGGGATACCACAGGTCCGTGGGGAGCGCGAGGCCGGCCGTGGTGACGAGGTGCACGTACTGATTCATACGGGCGTAATTGAGCTTGAGGCTCACGTCTTCGCTGAGGCGGTAGTTGGCCGACAGCCGGGGTTCGAAGCCCTGATCGTAATAGTCGAGCGAGCCGAAGGCACTGAGCCGTAGGCCCGCGGATACGCGCAGGCGAGGACCGAGGTCGAAGTCGTCGCTGAAATAGACGGCCGCCTCCGTCCCGAAGCGTGCGAGGTCCTTGCTGAAAGCCAGTTCGCCGTCGTTGCTACCTGCCCGCAGCCGCCCCACGCCGAAGCGGTGATGCGTCAGCTGCCCGCCCAACCGTATTTCGTGTCCGCGCAGCCAGGTGCTGAGCACCTCGCTTCGCGCGGTGTACGCCGCCACCTCTGAGCCGAGGTTGAGGCCATAGCCGGGCACGCGGTTGCGACTTTCGTAGCGGTACTGGCTAACGCTCGCCGAGGTCGTCACCGATGTCTTGTCGCCGAGGAGGTGCTGCCAGTGCATCGCCCCGGATACGTTGCCCCAATCGAGCTCAAACTCGAAACTAGGCGTTTGGACCGCGAAGGCGTCTCCACTCCGAAAGGCACTAATGCTGAGTTGGTCGCGCGAGCCTAGGCGATACTTGACTTTTGCGTTGAGATCATAGAAGAGGTAGTCCGGCACCCCCCGGCGATCGCCCTCCCTGGCGCGTGAGCGATTGATGGCCTTCGTGACGAAGTCGACATAGGTCCTGCGTCCCGACACGATCCAGCTCCCAGGGGCTTGCCCGTCCTCGTCGCGGGGCCCGAGCGGGCCTTCGGCGGTGAGCCGGCTCGAGAGGAGCCCGATGCCGCCGCTGAGGCCCACCTTGTCGCGGCGCCCGTCGCGTAGTCCTACGTCGATCACACTCGATAGCCGCCCCCCATAGCGCGCGGGGAAGCCTCCCTTGTACAAGGTCACGTCCTCGACCGCGTCGGCGTTGAAGGTTCCGAAAAAGCCGAATAGGTGGCTCGGGTTGTAAACTGTCGCTCCGTCGAGGAGGAAGAGGTTTTGATCTGCGCCGCCACCGCGTACATAGAGGCCAGCCGCCCCCTCGGCCCCGGAGGGCATCCCAGGTTTGAGCATGAGCGCCCGCAGCACATCTACCTCGCCAAGCAGCGACGGCAACTCCTTGGCCTCGCGGGAGGTGAGTCGGGTGATTCCGAGTGGGGCCAGGTGCAGCTGCTGATCGAGCGGCCTCCCGCTCACCACGACCGTCGCTGCCTCGACGTGAGGCATCGGCGCCTCCTCACGTTCACCAGGTACGAGCGGGGCTACCGTATCTCGGATGGTGACCTCGATCAGCGTGTTGCTGTAACCGCTTGTGCATACCCCAATCGTCCACCCGGCGAAGACGAGCCACCGGCTGAGATAGCCGCACGTATAACTCATTCGGGGTATCACGACAGACAAGATCGTTATTCGCTACGGAACGAGGCGATTTATTTGTATTCGCGCAAGGTATGTCGGACGTTTGACAGACCCTCGCGCGGCCAAACTCCCGACCGCAAATACAGTGGGTATAGGCGAAGTCCGCTTCGGGCGTCGTACTTCTGTGCCCACTATGGGTGATGCCGCTGGATTTGGAATACTGTCTCTCGTGCCACCCCTACTGGCCGTCATCCTCGCCATTACCACCCGGCAAGTCTACATCTCGCTCGTGGCCGGGATCGTGGCCGGACAGATCGTGCTCGGCACCTCGGTCCTAGATGTCTTTTTAAGTACGCTTCAGCGCTTTGTGGCCGTCTTCGAGGACAATGGCAACACACGCACCATCCTCTTTTCGTGCCTGGTCGGGGCCTTGATTCTCTTGATGCAGCGCTCGGGCGGGGTCGCGGGCTTCATCGAGAGCGTACAGCGCGTGTTGGACAAGCGTAGCGCGGCCGGGGCTACCAAGCAGGTGCAGCTACTGGCCTGGCTCACGGGCGTATTGGTGTTCGTAGAGTCGAGTATTTCGGTGCTGACGGTGGGGACACTGTTCCGGCCCATCTTCGACCGCATGCGGCTCTCGCGCGAGAAGCTGGCCTACATCGCGGACTCGTCATCGGCACCGGTGTGTATCCTGCTGCCGCTCAACGCCTGGGGGGCCTTCGTGATGGGCTTGCTCGGGACGAATGCGGTGGCCAATCCCCTCGGCATGTTCGTCGAGTCGATGGCGTATGCCTTTTACCCAATCGTGGCGCTCATACTGGTGCCGACGGTCATTCTGCTGGGGCTCGACCTCGGAGCTATGCGCACGGCCGAGAAGCGGGTCCAAACCACGGGCGCGGTGCTGAGCGAAGGCGGCACCGCGATGGTGGCCACAGAGTTGACCGAAACGGAGGTCAAGCCAGGGGTGCCCGCACGGGCAATCAACATGCTGCTGCCGATCGGCACCATGGTGGCGTTGATGCCGGTCTTTCTCGCCATTACGGGGTGGGACAGTGGCCTTGCGGCAAAACCGGGGGGCGGCTTTTGGGTGGTACTCGGCTCGGCGCTGGGGCAGGGAAGTGGCTCGACGAGCGTCCTGTCGGCGGTGACGGGGGCGCTACTGGTAAGCTTTGTGGCGTACAAAGCGCAGGGCTTGATGGGCGTGCGCGAGATGGCCGATCTGTCGCTAAAAGGCCTCTCGGCGATGCTGCCGCTGGCGCTGCTGATGATGTTCGCGTTCGCGATCTCGGCGCTCTGCAAGGATCTGGGCACGGGGCAGTACGTGGCCGATGTAGCGAGCGGTGTGTTGGCGGGGTGGACAGCCCCGGCGCTGCTCTTTATCGTAAGCGGTTTCATTGCTTTTAGCACGGGCACGAGTTGGGGCACCTTCGGGATCATGGTCCCGATTGCCTTGCCGGTGGCAGCAGCGATGGGCTTAGACCCAGCAATTGGACTGGCCGCAGTGCTGGGAGGCGGTGTGTTCGGCGATCATTCGAGCCCAATCTCGGACACGACCATCCTGGCGAGCATGGCGGCGGCGACCGATCACGTGGATCACGTACGGACGCAATTGCCGTATACGATGATTGCCGGGACGGTGGCCGTGGTGGGGTATGTAGTGGTGGGGCTGTTGGGGTAGAAGTGCGCTCGCTTCGCTTGCTAGTTGGGCGGCTGCGCCTAATTGGGCTGTTCGATCGGGCTTAGGATGTTATGTCGCTCTGAATGTATAGGAAATTGTCTGGGCCCGCGGCGGCGGGGATTTAGCACCGAGGGCACAGAGGCGCTACGCTTCAGCACGGAGAACAGAGAGGCCGTTCGACCGGGCTCTTACTGTCGAGCACGATGGAGGGTGACGGTTGCGCTTGCTTTAGTCCGCGGTGTTAGGACAGCCGTTTGTGCAGGGTGGCTCGCGCAATGCCGCGGGCTTATTGACTTTGACAGAAATGAGGCCAGTCATCCGAGCGACGGTCCAGTCATGCGTTTGTAACCCCCCCAGCCTACTTTGGGCAAGTAACTTCCAGAGGGGCTTGCTTAGAGTAGGTTATCCTCCCTGCTTCGCGGGCCCGTCCTACTCGCGCCCCCTCTCTCGTCCCCTATCCGACGTGCATCCCGGACCATCGCTCCGCTCGCTAAGCTTCCGGCGGGCCGTACGTCGTCGCACGGGGGTGTTCGCCTTTTCCCATGTTCGGGGGGGTACCAAATGGTGCGTGCGCCGCGGAGCTTACGGTACGAAGAGTTAGACCTCTATCCCGGGGTTTATTCTGTCAAAGTCAATAAGTACGCATAACCCCTCGTGGTAGGACGCGCGTAGAGGTTTTGGCGAAAGCTGTCTAAAGGATGGTCCCCGGACGCCAGCAGCTCGGTACCCTGTCGTCTACCTCGCCGACGACCTCGACGCCGTCGGCGTTGAGGCTGGACCTCGTGGGCGCAGCGGCGCTCCTGGTCACGTTGGGGAAGCCTGCGTACGTGACCTCGGCACAATCGTCGAGCCGATTGAGCCAGCCGCGCAGGAACTTCGCGTTTTGGCGAAAGCCGGCTATGTACCGGTAGCGCTCCTCGCGGATGGCCAGCATAGTGATGGCATGTACCGACTTCGTTGCCCTCGCCGTGAGTGGGCCGATCTTCCCGTCCTGCTCGACGTCGGCGCGGCGCTGGAGGGCTTTGATGGTCCAGTCGGGACCCTGGTTGACGCAACCGTCGAACATGAGGTACTGGAGTTGATCGGGCAGTAGGCCGAGCTTGAGGTCATCAAAAAAGTCCTTCTTGTAAATCCTGCGGGCGTCCGCCACAGTGAGCCGCTTGATGTCGAGGCGGGGGTAGCGGCGTTTGGTGATGCCGTACTTCGTCTCGCCGCCTAGGTCGTCTGGGTCGTTGACGTAGCCGCCCTCCCAGCGGAGGAGGTGCGCGAAGGCTTGCTCGAAGTTAATCATGGCGGGGGGGCGTTTGGTAAGTCGGTAAGATACCGAGTACAAGGTAGTTGCCGCATCCCCCAGACTGCGTAATCTGTCCCGCGCCTACGCCTGTACCCGCCCCGACTTCTTCAGGTACCGGATCGAGAAGTAGCCCACGGCAATGATCAACAGCGCCAGCCCAAACCAAACACTCAGCGGCTCCAGTGCCACACTTCCTCCGGCTCGCCACACGTGCAGCGCCGTCAACAGCACTGCCGCTATCATCCAAATGGCCGTCGTCCCGTACTCCTTAATCAGGACCCGCTTGACGTTAAAGCCGCCGCTGCTCAAGGTTTCCCCGAGGCCACTGAGCTTGGGCAGCCACCGCGGCACATCCTGCGCATAGGCATCGAAGCCAGGCCCAAACTTGTCCCGCAGAAAGCGCTCTTCGGCGCGGATGATGCACTCGTAGATGAAGAAGAAGGCCGGCACCATCAGCAGGAGGTACCAGAGATTATTGGAGACGATTCCCATGCCGAGCAGCATCGTGACGTTGCCAACGTACATAGGGTTGCGGCTGTGCGCAAACAGTCCCGTGGTCACCAGGTCCTCTGCATAGACCCGCTTACCGCGTCCACCGCGGATGATGTAGTCGAAGCCGATGGTCGTCATGCGGACGAGTTGCCCGAGTACCGTCACCGCCACCCCAATCCCGACCGCCACCCGCCAATCGTCAAAGATTCGTGGTCCCGGCAGGAACATCAACAGGTAGAACACCGGGAAGAGCCCGTTGCGGTAGTGAAAGAAGAAGTCGCCGAGCTTTACCATTAGTGCCTATTTCACCGCCACGATTCCCGTGAAGTTGTACCATTTAAAAAACACCTCCACATGCCGAAAGCCGACCTCGCTGAGGAATTCGCGGTTCTCGTCGAGCTTGTAGGGGATCAGGACGTTTTCGAGGGCCTCGCGCTTTTGTGAGATCTCCAATTCGGAATAGTCGTTGCGGCGCTTGAAGTCGTAGTAATGGTCGATGAAGAGGCGATTGAATAAGGAGCTTTCGCCGAGGACTTTTTCTACCAGCAAAACGGCTCCGTTCTCGGGCAACTGGTCATAGATGCTCTTGACGAGTTTCTCGCGCTTGAGCGGGCGCACGAACTGCAGCGTGAGGCAGAGCACCACCAGCGAAGCGTTGTCGAGCGAGAGGCCCTGGTTGAGGTCGGCGTACTGGAGGTCGATGGCACGAGTCACGCCAGCGGCGGCGAGGTTCTCGCGACACTGCTCGAGCATCGGCTGGGAATTGTCGAGGCCGACGAACTTGACGCCTTCCGGCAAAACCCGGTCTAGGTTGAGGAAAGTGGTCCCCGTCGAGCAGCCCAGGTCGTAGACGCTCGTGTTCGGTAGCACGATGTCGCGCGCCAGTTCGGTCATCATGCGCTGCATCTCGACGTAGAAGGGTACCGATCGGGTCACCATGTCGTCGAAGACGGACACGACCTGCTCGTTGAACTTGAAGTCCACGCGGCCCGTCTGGTCCTTGGTAAAAACGTTGTCTTTGCCGGAGACGGGTTGCAGGATACTCTCTCCCATGGTGAGGCCAAACGTAGTGATTTTTTGCAAGCCTGGTTTTTGGAGACTTTTGGGAGTTCCACAATCGTCTCATCCTCTCGATTTAGGTTCGACGCTACCAACTGCGCGCACGGTCACCATCCTGCTCCTCCGTTCGGTTTTGACTCATCATGACGACGGGGGACCTGCATCGCCGCCAGACAGCTAGGGATCAGATTGGGCAAAATAAACGGATAGGGGGCGGACAATCCACGCGTGCGAGCCCCACGTCTTTGGCCGTAATCCAAAGGATGAGGAAGCCGAAGAAGGACAGGATGTCGTGCGCCAGTTCGGTGATCATGCGCTGCATCTCGCCGTAGAACAGCACCGCGCGGCCGGTCTGGTCTTTGGTAAATACTTCTCGTAGACCTTTCTACAGAGTGGTTGCCGGGAGCCCTTTCCTGTGCTTACCGCAGCCTATTGTGGTAGCAGCGAAGTAGTGTGCTGGGGCGTTGAGTTGCAACAATAACAACGTACCTTCCCATCTCAACCCCAAGCTATGCAGCACTCTACCCACTTCGCTCGAGCTATCCTGCTAGTAGCGCTTGCGATGTTTTCTGTCGGCCAGACCGCTCTTTTCAGCCAGGTGACCCGAGGGGACTATTACTACTATGGAGGCGGAGCGGGGAATGGTGCCGTGGGTGGCCTGTTTGGCTTCGGGGGATCTGCCGTCGCCAATCAGGAAGTTCTTGGCGGAGGAATCTACAACCTTAGCTCGATAGGCGGCGGCGCGTCGGCGGGGTACGTCGCGATGGGCGGCGGCGGTGGTACCTTCCTCTCTGAGCACATTTCGGTCGGGGGGGTAGCCGGGTTCGCGGTCTTCAGCGGGGAATTTGTTGGCCAACTAAATCCTGAAGCCCGGTACTTTTTCAATCCTAGTAGCAGCGATGTTAATTGGTTCGCGAGCCTTGGGGGCAGCGCACTCTTCCTACCAGGAGCTAACCAGATCGGCGGGTCCGTCGGGATTGGCTTTCTCAAGCGAATCGGCGGGGAGGGAGACGTCGCCCTCCAGGTGGTAAGCAGGTACGCGCGGGCGCGGCTGCGCGCCAGTGACGGGTTTAGCGACGATTTCACGACCAACGCTTTCGAGCTTACCGCGGGCTTGACAGCCTTCGTTTCAGGAGCTGGCGGGGAAGCCGAAGAAGGTGGGTCGTCCACGCCCATCTTGGCGCAGCGGCGCGGCAGTTGGCTCGTAGGCGGGCAGGCCCTCAACTTCGTCTTTTCCCCCCAGTCGGGCGGGCAAAGCACGACCATCACGGCCCGCGCAGCTGGTCTGCGGATGATGACGCCACGGTGGGCCATCGGTGGTAGCGTGAGCTACTCGCTCAGCTACACGGGGGGTAATTTTAACTTCCAAGGAACGTCTGGCGATTTCTCGTCGACCAACAGCACCATTACCGTCAATCCTGCTGCACGCTACTACTTCACGGAGGGGCGGCGAACCGGATTCTTCGTGCAGGCGGGACTTATCGGCGAGTTTTCCCGCTTCAAGCAAGACTTCGACTTTACCGTTGGCTCTAACGAAAATACAATAACAGCCAACTATTTCGGCGCTTCGCTGTATCCAGCTTTCGCACTTGCTCTCGGTTCTAACGTCGCTCTCGAGTTCGGTCCCGAACTCTCGGTCCTCTCCCCGACAGGTGATGACTCGGGTATTCAGATTTTACGAGGGCAGGTAGGACTACAGTACACCATTGGCGGCAATCAATAAGGGCTAGGCCTTAGGCAGCGTCGGCCATATACGCCTACACACCTAGTCCCCGCACAAAGGTGCTCTTTGTGCCAGTGCGTCTGCCCCTATGCCTCGCGCTCGTCGTACTGTCGAGCGTTTTGGCGAAAGCCCAAACCGCTGTCACCCTCTCCGGCACCCTCACCGAGGCCGACCGCGCGACCCCCCTCAGCTATGCCAATGCCGTGGCGCGTGCCCTGCCCTGCCCGACTCCGCCTTCGTGGCCGGGGGCGTGAGCGACGACGATGGCCGCTACGCGCTCGCGGTGCCGGGCGGCAAGGGGAGGTCTTCGTCGGCCAGCTGAGTCCCAATCTTCAACTCGGCGCCACGGTCCTCTCCGAAGACGCGACCCAACTCGCGCAGGTCGAGGTGACCGGGAGGGCGAGCGAGGTGTCGGTCGCCCTCGACCGCAAGACCTACACCTCGACGACAACATCTCGCCGACGGACAGCTCCGTTTTGCAGGCCATGCAAAATTTGCCCGGCGTCCCGATCGCCGATGGCGCGGTGGTCCTCCGCGGGTGCGATAAGCGAGCCTTACTGAGCGTTCGGTACTCGGAAGAACGTGGCCAGGCCCTTGTCACCGAGGTCATGACGTTTCAAGACGGGGAGGTGGTGTACGACCACATCGTGAGCGAGACGCCGGAAGGTTGGCGAATAGTTGGGTTGTTGGAGCCAGATGAAACAGACGATTGACCTCAGGTAGGCCACTTTCGTGAAAACTTGCAACGGATGGTTTATCATCCATAGCGAAATGGCGTCCAACGACTACTTGCTCGATCGCTGCTGCGTAGTGACGCTTCCGAAGAGGCTCTTCTCTTCCTCTATGAGCGCCGCCAAATACGCAGCCCCGTTCACCCCTTTCGGCGTGTCCAAGACAATCGCCTCCGAGCCCAACATCCAGCCCTACAACCTACAACAGGTACCTTCCTACCCAGCCTTCCATCAAAGCCTGGTACTTTCGCTGGTCCTCGACCTCGAGACTCGTAGCGTCGGTGCCAGACACGCCGTCCTTATCGATGCGCAGCGCTGGCGTACCGCGCCAAAATCCGAACATCGTCCCGAACAACAGCCACAAGATCAAGCCTAGTAAGCCCCCTGTAGTAGCCATGATTCCGCTGCCGATGCAGCTCTCCTGCGCGTGCGCGATCCCTCTGCCATGGCCGGAAACTAACCCCCAATTCATTAGTCCGCACAGGTTGCTTACGCAAGAACCACTCTCCACCACGCTCCATGACAGCAAATTCTGAAGGTTTTAGCGAAAGCTTGATACGGATCTAAGCGCAACTCACCAAACAACCAAATCCCCGACCCACCAAACAACCGACCTCATCTCCCCCTCGCACCCATCCTACCATTTTCGCGTTAACCCCCATAGCACTTCGCGAAGTCATCTTCGCGATGTCAGCCTGAAAACCGTTTATGACCAATAAGAAACGCCGCCGCGGCGGCTCGTCCGATAAGGGTGGCGACAAACTCACCACCAAGCAGCTCCAGCAGTCCATCCTGCAACTTTTCCGCAGCAACCCGGAGCGCCGCTTCACCCCGAAGCAGATCATCCAGCACCTCCAACTCAAAAACAACAAGGACGCCGTCCGCCACGCCATCGAGCAACTACAGGCCGGCGGCAAACTCAAGAGCGTCCCCGTGCTCAAGCTCAAGGACAGTCCCCGCGAGGAGAATGCCGACCGGGACTTCAACCGGGAGGCCAAGCGCGACATCAGCCGCGGCGAGCAGCCCGCCCGCCCGAAGCGTGGCCAGCGCCGCGACGACAACAGCAGTGGCGATAACGCCCGCAGGGACAGTGGCAACGCCCGCCGCTCCTCGGCGAACGAGAGCAACCCCACCGACAGCCGTCGCGGCAGCAAGTCGCGCGACAGCGACAACGGCAACAACCAAGACGCTGATCGCTCGAACGGGCGCTCGAAAGGCTTTACGAAGTCCAACGGCGAGTCGACGGCCGACCGCAGTTCCGACCGCCATTCGGGCAATAGCCGCGGTCGCGGAAGCCGCAGCTCGTCCTCCAGTGACGAGTTGACCGGCAAGGTCGACGTCAGTCGCTCCGGCTCTGGCTATATCCTGGTCGAAGGGCGCGAGCAGGACATCTTCGTTTCGGCCCGCAACCTCGGCGGAGCCATGAACGGGGACATCGTTCGTATCCGCACCTGGACGCCGCGCGGTCGCAACAAGCCCGAGGGGGAGGTGCTCGAAGTCCTCACGCACGCCGTCGAGGCGTTTATGGGCACCTACAACAACTCCCGCAACCGCGCCTACGTCACCCCGGACCGCCTCGAGTACGACTTCGAGATCATCGTTTCCGACGAGGACGCCCTGGGGGCGAAAGACGGCGAAAAGGTCGTCGTGCACATTGCGCAGTGGCCGGGCCGCAACGGTGGGGCACTGCGCGGCGTCATTACCGAGGTGCTCGGGGCCACCGGCTCGACCGACATCGAGATGAAGGGCATCCTCATCAACCAGGGCTTCGATCTGCGCCACTCCGAGGAGGCCATGGCCGAGGCCGAGGCCATCTCCGAGACGATCGACCCGCAGGAGGCCAGCCGTCGCCTCGACCTGCGAGACGTGCTCACCTTCACGATTGACCCTTACGACGCCAAGGACTTTGACGACGCCATTTCGTACCGGCGCCTCGACAACGGCAGGCTCGAGATCGGGGTCCACATCGCCGACGTGAGCCATTACGTGCAGCCCGGTTCAGCGCTCGACAACGAGGCCGCCCGCTCGACGACTTCGGTCTACCTCGTAGACCGTGTGTTGCCGATGCTCCCAGAGAAGCTCTCCAACGGCGTCTGTAGCCTTCGCCCGAACGAGGACAAGTGCACCTTCTCGGCGATGTTCGAGTTCGACGACCGCCACGCCATCAAGCGCACCTACTTCTCGAAGACCCTCACGCACTCCGACCGCCGCTTCACCTACGAAGAGGCGCAGGAACTGATCGAAGGCAAGGAGGACAAGCTCGGAGACGTGGTGCGCCACTGCAACGTGATTGCCGAGAAGTTGCGCGAGCGCCGCTTCCGCAACGGCTCCATAGACTTCGATTCGGAGGAGGTGCGCTTTCGTTTGTCGGAAGACGGAGCCCCGCTCGACGCCTATGTCAAGCCGCGCCAGGACGCCAACATGCTCATCGAGGACTTCATGCTGTTGGCCAACCGCTCGGTGGCCGAGTTCATCGCCGGTAAGTCCAAGAAGATCGAGATCCCCTTCCCGTACCGCGTCCACGACGAGCCCGACCCGGAGAAGATGGAGAACCTCGCCACGTTTGCGGCGCGCTTCGATATCAAACTCGACCTCACGACGCCGGCCAATATCTCGAAGAGTTACAACAAGCTCCGTAAGCTTGCCAAGGATCGTCCGGAATTGGCCGTTCTCGGCCCGCTCGCGATCCGCACGATGGCCAAGGCTGAGTACACGACCGACAACATCGGTCACTACGGCCTCGCCTTCGAGCACTACACGCACTTCACGAGCCCGATCCGCCGCTACGCCGACGTGCTCGTCCACCGCATCCTCGAGCGCAACCTCGCCAAGCAGGAGTACCGCCTCGACAAGGATTGGCTCGAGGACAACTGCCGCCACATCTCCGAGCGCGAGCGCGCCGCCGTCAAGGCCGAGCGCGAGTCGACGAGCTACTTCCAGGTCCTGTACATCAAGGACCACATCGGCGAGGAGTTCGACGGCACCGTGGCCGGCATTATCGAACGTGGGGTGTTCGTCTCACTGATCGACAACTACTGCGAGGGTTTCGTGCCCTTCCAGCACATGGACGAGCGCTACGAGTTGGGCGCCGATCGCCTCGTGGCCACGACGAAATCGGGAAGTAAGCTCCAGATGGGCAGCAACGTCCGCGTGCAGATCGTGAGTGCCGACCTCGACAGTCGCCGCATCGAGATGAGCATGGTGGCCAACTACGGTCACGAGCACCACCCCGGTCGCGAGAAGAAAGCCAAAGCTGAGGCCAGGGTGCCGGTCGAGAATATCGCCCCAGATGCGCCCGTCAAGACCGAACAGCCGAAAGGTCGCCGGAGAGGCGGTGCCACTCCACAGAAGGAAGTGACGGCTTCCGCCAAAACTGCGCCTGCTGCGAAGGAGGTCACAGCTTCCGCCAAAACGGAGGACGCGCCTACTGTTAAGGCTCCCGGTAAAAAGCCGGCCTCTAAAAAGCCCGCAGCCCGCAAGCCCGCGGCATCGAAAGCTAAGGCTGCTGCTTCCGCCAATACGGAAGCGGCACCCGCACCCGAAACCGAAGCGCCTAAAGCTGCTGCTGCAAAACCAGCTGCCAAAGCACCAGCCGCTAAGAAGCCGGTCGCCAAAAAGCCCGCTGCGAAGAAAACCGTCGCTCGTACCACCGCTCCCAGCAAGGCAAAAGCCGCCGCTGGTGCCAACACGGAAGCTTCCGCGCCAGCCGTAGTAGCCCAAAACCCGGCACCCGCCAAGGTCGCAGCGAAGAAACCCGCAGCGAAGAAAGCCCCCGTCAAAAAGGCAACTGCTGCGAAACCCGCTGCGACAAAGGCGACCACGACAAAAGCCGCAACAGCCAAAGCTCCCGCCGCCAAAGCAAGTACAGCAAAAGATAAAGCGCCTGCCAACGCAACGACCGCTACAAAAGCCAGTGCCGCGAAGAAGCCTGTAGCGAAAAAGCCCGCTACTAAAAAGCCGCTGCAAAGCACCTGCGAATGCAAAGCCGAAGCACGAGGGGGGGTGAGTGAATCCAGGGTAACGTCCTGGACTGGTCGGAGACACAAACGGGCGGCTTCCGCGCTTCCGCGCGGTGCCCGTTTGTGTCTCCGATCATGTAGGATAGTCCAAGGCACTAGGTCTGCGTCCAAGCAGTGATCACCTAGCGCGTTCAGACAAGCGGCTTCCGCGCTTGCCGTTTGTGTCTCCGATCAGGTAGGGTATTCCAAGATACTAGGTCTGCGTCCAAGCAGTGATCACCTAGCGCGTTCAGACGGGCGGCTTCCGCGCTTCCGCGCGGTGCCCGTTTTTGTCTCCGATCAGGTAGGATAAGTCCAAGGCACTAGGTCTGCGTCCAAGCAGTGATCACCTAACGCGTTTAAACGGGCGGCTTCCGCGCTTCCGCGCGGTGCCCGTCTGTGTCTCCGATCATGTAGGACATTCCAAAGTCTTTGAGGAAGCTCTGCGGTCCCGGTGCCGGAAGGAGGCACCGCGCAGAAGCGCGGGAGCCGCTAGTCACGCCGTCTCCCACCACGGTCCACGTTGTATCTCGAGTCGTGCGAGTCACTAGGTAGCTGCAGGCTGCCATCTCTCCCTCAGACCAGTAGACCGGCCAACAACGGCGCTGCGCTACCTTGCGGACTGACATCCGCTCTGTTTCGCTCTTTATGGTCTCACCTATGCGCCTGGCTTACCTCCTCCTTCTTGGTCTGGTCTCCAACCTTGCGGTCTACGCCCAGCCATACACCTCCTACCGCGTGGGTAGCGACGTGAGCGCCACTGTTCAGCACCGCAACAGCATCTTGCTCATGGGCGGCGGGACCGACGTCGACCTGGCCCTCCGTAGCTTCCTCAACGACGTGACCGGCGGCGATGTCCTGATCCTCCGCGCTTCGGGCGGCGATGGCTACAATTCGTATTTTTACAGCGAACTCAACCAAACCCTCAACTCCGTCGAGACCATTGTTCTCGATGCGCCTGCCGCGGCCAGCGACCCATACGTGATCCAGCGCGTCAACGAGGCTGAGGCCATCTGGATCGCCGGTGGTAAGCACGACGCCGTCGCCGCCGGAGCCATTGAAGGTTGAGTTCTTGATGGAGGTGAGGCCGAGGCCATCGGTAGCCAGGGCCACCAATCCACCGTCGATCTGGCAGTTGCCAACCCGCATTTCGCCGCCGTTGATGACGCTGAGGCCGCCGCCGTACGCGATGAATTTGAGGTTGACGAGCGTAAGGCTTTGGTTGTCGAGCGTGACGAGCACATCGGTCTGGATGCGGCGGTAGGCGCTGCCAGCCCCAATGAGTACGAGCTTTCCGGCCCCTACGATAGCGTTGGCGTCAGCGAGGTGGAGGTAGCCTGGGCCGGACCAGTTGTAGGTGCCCTGGAGTTCGAGCTTGCTGTTAGGGCCGATATAGATTTTGCCGTCGCTTTGGTTGGGGTTGTATTGATCGAAGAACTGGACGTTGGCACCGGTCTCTAGGATGAGCCGCCCGCCATTGATGACTTCAACCTGAGCGGCATAGCCGATGCGGAGGGTGCCACCGGCCTTGATGCGAAGGATACTGCCGTCTATAGTGATGCGGCCTACCTGGCCGCCGCCGCGGACCTCGAGGACGCCCTGGGATTCGACCTGGATACCTCCGTTCCCGTACGGGCCATTGGATTGCAGGAGGAAGGTGGAGCCGTGGTCGATCTCTAGCAGGCCCCCACCCAGTACCGTGATGCGAGAGGTAGGGCTCCCGGTGACGGTAGCGAGCCGTGGGTGGTCGCCGACGCGAAAGGTGCCGCCGGACTGGATAGTGATGTCGGCCTGTCCATAGCAGTTGCCATCGGCCAGGGTGAGGGAGAAGGGCGCGGCGTCGTTGTAAGGGTTCGCCGGATTGGAGATGTCCCTGAGGCGGGCGAAATTGTTAACGAGGATGGCACCACCGTTGAGTATGGAGCGCGTGCCCCCGAGCACGTCCGGGGTGGCGAACCCCGTCGCCGCTGATCCGAAGTTGTAGCGGATCGCCACGTTGGCCCCGGCAGGCTCAACCAAAATCGGGACGAGGTTGATCCCGAGCACGCCGTCGAGGAAGAACGTGACGAGCTGCGGCGTGAAAGACACATGGTCATGATTTTGTGAAGCCGTGGGGCCCTGGTAGGTTGGTGGGGGGGCGATCGATTCGGCGTTGCTCACGACTCCGCCGTCAGTGTCGAAGCCGGCGACGCTCATGCTCGGCGTGAAGCTGATTGGCAGGTTCTGAGCCGACTGCGTCGGGACGTAGGCGTAGTACTTGCCGGGCAGATCCGCATTCGCTGAATATGCGAGTGTCCACGGAGCGGCAATGGCAAGCAACCAATGCGGCCGTGCGGTGCCGTTCGGTAGCTCCTCCGCGGCCTCCCCGATGCCCACGTTCGAGATACTCGCCGGCATGATGTCGTAGTTGGGCAAGCCATTAACGATGTCACGGTTGTGCGCAAGGTCGATGTCGACCAGGCGGATGCCGAAGAGGTACAGCTCGAAGGAGATCTCAAAATTTCCCGGCAGGTACTCCGCGACGGTCAAAATTTGTGCCCGCGATACGAGCGAGGTGCGTCGCTTTGCCGTGATCGACAGGATGTCTGCACCCGGCAGCACGACGCGATCGGCTTGCGGCGTCGCACTCAACTGATTGCTCGTCCCGCTGCCATTGCTCATCGCGAAGTGCGGCACGCTGATGTCGAAAGACTGATAGTAGGCCTGCCAGGCGTCGAACTCGAGAGTGGATCGATTACCAAAAATGTCGACCGAGAGCAGCCGCAGCTGCCGTGGGCCATCGGCCAGGTGGGCTAGGTAGGCACGCTTAATGCCGTCTACGTTATTGCGAAGGATGTCATTGTTGCCGAAGTAGACAATGAGCGACTGCATGTTGATCGGGTAGTTGGCCCCGCGGTGAGGAGTATCCCAGCTGTAGAAGCGCTCCAGGCGTGGGTCGACCAGCGCGCTGTCGAGCATGTGGATCCCGGCCCGCACGCAGAGCCCGCCCATCGACTGCCCGACGATGATCGAGGGGGTGCCGTCCCCATCCTCGGTCTTGAGCCGGTTGATCGTCTGGATGGCCCGCGCCACCACCGCGGCGTTGGTCCCGAGGGATGCGCCGCCATCGTCCCAGTCGACGAAGATGATGTCGAAGTTGGCGTCGCCGAGAAGTTCAAGGACAGTTTGGCCATCGTAAGCAGGACCTGTACCGTCGACTTCGTAGTTTAATTTCGGGAGCGTCACATCCTTATACCCCCGATTGTTTTCCGGATCGAGCCCGCCGACGAAAATGATGGTCTTCGACAGGCGTTCCCCGCAGTGTCCGCTGTACTGGATACGGAGCGTGCCCCCGCCGCCGTCGATCGGGACGGTAAAAAAAGGCCCGCCCGTCAACTGGAGCTGCTGGGTCGCGGGCGGCGGCACCACGACGTTGGCGTGCGCCCACTGGTAGCTACCCCCGACGAGGAACTGTAGACTAACCGCGTAGGTACCGCTGGAGGGGAAGGTGTAGCTGCGGCTGGTGTTGGCCCCGAAGGAGAAGTACTGCCCGTTGACGCGCAGCCCCACCGCTTGCGCCCCGGGCACGTTGGTCAGCAGGTCGCGGCTATCAAGGTAAAACGTCGCGTTCGGCCCGGTGAGACCCTCCGTTAGCGGGGCCATCAACACCGCGGTCTGGACGACGTAAGGGCTACGCGGCCGCCCCGGCACGTCGTACACCTTCCCGGCGGTCGTATTTAGCGACACGAGGTTGGCGCTCAGCGCGTCGCTCGCGAGTTGATCGTGCCGCACGAGCAGTGCACCGAGGTAGACCGTGTCCGATTGAGCCCGTCGCCGGCCTTCGTAGCGGTCGGCCCCGAGCCACGCGGCGTTGACGGGGTTGTAGGCCATGGTCTGCGCCGTGACGGCGGCCATCTGTAGGCCGTCGGCCGAGAGCGTGAGGCTGTCGTGATGGGGAAGTCCGAGGGTGTAGCTGTACAGCGACATAAAGGGGTTGCCGCGTTCGGCGAGGAGACCCGTCGTGAGTGCCGACGGGTTGAGCTGGTCGAAGGGCGCGGCTGCCGCGGCGAAGGGGTCGACTTGGTACATCGACTGGGCGCGCGCATGGCGGGGCGCGAGTAGGAGCCCGAGCAGCAGTGCGGCCAGGGCATAGGGGTAGTATTCGGCTTTCATGTCCGTTGTGAATTGTGAGGGTGAAAAATGTGGTTTGAAGATGGATTCGGCTTTCGCCAAAACCTGTTATGCTACGGGGTCACACCGTAGGTCACGTCGAAGCGACCATCCGTGATATCTACAGTATCAAAGGGAGCAGCACGATTTATTACCCGCGTAGCGAAAGTGCCACTGATTATCTGGGCTGTCCTATCGTCTCTCGTGATATTATAACTAACGCTAGACTTCACAAGTCCGTGACTCCAATACCTGTTGCCTATGTCGTATTCATCCTTAGTGTAGTTTAGGTAGACCTCCGCGCTATCAGAAGTGACTAGACTGAAGGTGACCGAGATTCTTTTGGGGTCGTTAATCTCGGGCCTGGCGCAATAGGTGCCAATTATGGATGTCCACCCCGAGCTTTGCTTGAGGTAGTTATTAAACGCCCCACAGTCCAAGCTCTCCGCCAGGGCTGTCTCCGGCCGGTCCACGCCCGAGGCGACGAACAGGAACGAGTCCACGCGCCCGGCCTGCTCCCAGAGTGGGCTCCCGGGCTGGGGGTGGATGTAGGCCCCCATGGTGTTGGCGCCCGTCATGGTGATCGGCGGGAGTTCGGTCGGGGTATTGGCGCGGATGCGGGCGGCGAGCTCCTCGGGGGAGAGCGAGAGCGGGTCCTTGTCGCACGAGGCTGCCGAGAGCAGGATGGCGGTGAGGGAGAGGGCTAAAGCAGCTTTGATGGAGGTGCACATGAGCGTAGTTTTGAAGTGTTTCCGATGCCGAACGTCGTCTGCTCTCCCGGCTTTCTAAAGGTAGCGGAGGCTACAGCGCGCTCGCAAGAGAAATTTCCGCCTTATTTCCGCATGGGGCGCGACTTTCGAGGAGGGGTGTCGCATCAGGTGCGAGAAAGTCTAGATTTTTTTATAAAAGTCGCATATGGTGCGACAGAGGGTCGAAAAAATCGCATGGGGTGCGAGAGGCAAGATTTAGCGACACGGCCCTCTTTCTCCCTATAATGGACGTTTGCGAAGGCCACCGCTGCTGCGCGACACCGCTCATTTTCACCACCGCTCGCACCCTTCCCCTCCCGTGGCCTGACCGCTCTATCCATCCGCATTGAGACTTGTCGTGATTAGCTTGCTGCCCCAGGCACACCATCGGATCGGATGAACTTAGACAAGTACCGCGCTGCCCTTCCAAAGGCCCTCGCCGGATGGAACCACCAACTCGCTTCGTGTATCAAGGCCCGGGGGCTGAGCGTCCCCCAGCTCTCTACCGAACTGGAGATATCCCCCTCTACGTTTTACAGGCGCCTCCAGGGGAGTTCTCCCTGGCCGCTCGACCACTTCCTCACCATGAGCGCCGCCCTCGCCCTCGATGTCGACGATAGGCTCTCGGGCGCGGAGCAGCGTGTCGTGCGCCTGCTGCGGGTTTTGCCGAAAGGCCCCTTCTCACCCGCCACTTACCTCGCGGGCCTATCGGAGTGCGCCCGCGCGGCCGAGGCGCCGGACGCCTCACTGCAGGTGTCCTCGGCGGAGATCCCGGTCTTCTACCTCTTCTCTAGTCCCCTGCTCACGGCGCTAAAGCTTTATCTGTTCGAGCACACTCGTGGCGCGGGCGTTCGGCAGGTATTCGAGCCCGAGCAGGCCATAGCCCGGTACGCGCCCTACCTGCAACAGGCGGGGGACATCTGGCGGCGGTATGTCGACCTCGAGCGACAGGAAGTCTGGAGTTACACACCCCTGGCGGGCCTTTTCGCGCAGGTAGGGGCGTTGGCCAAGGTAGGCCTCGTCCGGCCGGCTGTCCTCGGCGCGATCGCCGATGCGCTCCGGGGGCTCATCGACGATCTGGACGATGTCTTCCAGGCAGACGCGCCTTCCGGCACCAGACTCGAACTACGCGCACAGCCCATCCAGAATGCCGGCGCCCTCTACCGCATCAGTTGTTCGACGGGCGCCTGCCAGACCTTCTTCTCGTTCGATCCCCCCAATTTCCTGCAGGGTATCGGAGAGGAGTCGGACGACCTTTTTGTAGCTGTCTTCGACCGGACGTGGGCCACTGCGGATGCATTGAGTGCAGCCCCCGGGCGGTGGCAGGTTTATAGGGACGACTTACTGGCAGATAACGAGCACCTGCGGAGTATCCGCAAGATTGTCGAAGTAGGAGCCTAGGCGTTGACGGCTTTCGCCAAAACGGAGGATGCGCCAACGACTGTGCTCGAAACAACCGATTTTGCTGCCGCTATACCAGCCGCGAAAAAACCAGCCTCGAAAAAAACCGTCGCACGTACCACCGCCGCCGCCAAAGCAAGTACAGCAAAAGATAAAGCGCCTGTTAACGCAACGACCGCTACAAAAGCCCGCTGCAAAAACGGCACCTGCGAGTGCGAAGCCGCAGCACGAGGGGGGGTGAGTGAATCGAGGGTAACGTCCTGGATGGTCGGAGACACAAACGAGCGGCTTCCGCGCTTCCGCGCGGTGCCCGTTTGTGTCTCCGATCATGTAGGACAGTCCAAGGCACTAGGTCTGCGTCCAAGCAGTGATCACCTACCGCGTTCAGACGGGCGGCTTCCGCGCTTCCGCGCGGTGCCCGTTTGTGTCTTCAATCAGGTAGGATAAGTCCAAGGCACTAGGTCTGCGTCCAAGCAGTGATCACCTAGCGCGTTCAGACGGGCGGCTTCCGCGCTTCCGCGCGGTGCCCGTTTGTGTCTTAAACGGGCGGCTTCCGCGCTTCCGCGCGGTGCCCGTTTGTGTCTCCGATCATGCAGGACATTCCAAAGTCTTTGAGGAAGCTCTGCGGTCCCGGTGCCGGAAGGAGGCACCGCGCAGAAGCGCGGGAGCCGCTACGTCACGCCGTCTCCCACCACGGTCCACGTTGTATCTCGAGTCGTGCGAGTCACTAGGTAGCTGCAGGCTGCCATCTCTCCCTCAGACCAGTAGACCGGCCAACAACGGCGCTGCGCTACCTTGCGGACTGACATCCGCTCTGTTTCGCTCTTTATGGTCTCACCTATGCGCCTGGCTTACCTCCTCCTTCTTGGTCTGGTCTCCAACCTTGCGGTCTACGCCCAGCCATACACCTCCTACCGCGTGGGTAGCGACGTGAGCGCCACTGTTCAGCACCGCAACAGCATCTTGCTCATGGGTGGCGGTACCGACGTCGACCTGGCCCTCCGTAGCTTCCTCAACGACGTGACCGGCGGCGATGTCCTGATCCTCCGCGCTTCGGGCGGCGATGGCTACAATTCGTATTTCTACAGCGAACTCAACCAAACCCTCAACTCCGTCGAGACCATTGTTCTCGATGCGCCTGCCGCGGCCAGCGACCCATACGTAATCCAGCGCGTCAACGAGGCTGAGGCCGTCTGGATCGCCGGTGGCAACCAGTGGACCTACCTCAACGAGTGGCAGAGCACGCCCCTCAACACGGCTCTCAACTCCGCGCTCAGAGACCGAAACATCTCGATCGGTGGCACGAGCGCTGGGGCCGTTGCCCTCGGTGGCCTCGCGTTCACGGCGCGCAACGGCACAGTGTACTCCAAGGAGGCGCTCCAGGACCCGTACAACGAGTACATGACCCTGTCGACGATCCCGTTTCTCGACATCCCTGAACTGCGCAACGTCCTCATCGATACGCACTTCGACAACCGTGATCGAAAGGGCCGCCTGTTGGCGTTCCTGGCCAAACTGCGCGGCGAAAACGAGGTTTTGCGGCCACGCGCCATCGCGCTCAACGAGCAGACCGCCGTGCTGATCCGTGATGGAGGCGTGAGTGTCATCAACGCGGCGACCAACGACGACGAGCAGCGCGTCTACTTCGTACAACTCAACTGTAGCTCAGACGCCGACAAGCCAGAAGTGCTCGCGTTCGGCCAGCCACTCACCTGGGACCCGACCCGCCAGCCGGTCGTCGCCTACCAGGCCCGTGCCTTCGTCGATGTCGGGAGCCAGTGGGACCTGAGTGCCTGGGTATCCGGGGAGGGCTCTGGTAGCTGGGAGGCGTGGGGTGCCGATAAGGGGGCTTTCGCCAAAACCACCATCGCCAACCCGGCGAGTTGTCTGACGAGTGGTTTGACAAATGTAGCCGCCGCTCCGCCGCGGGTTGCCGTCTGGCCCAACCCGGCAACCAGCGAGGTACGCATCACGGCTGTGGATGAGCGGGCGCTCGGCTCCTTCGTGGTGCTCGACGTTGCCGGCAAAACGGTTCTCCAGTTTGCGTCGCCACACGCCGTCGATACCCTCGATGTCTCCGGGCTTGGCGCAGGTACCTACTTCTTGCACGATACCGCCCCAGGGATCGCTAGTGTGGCCTTCGTCGTAGTCCGATAGGGCGAACCGAGGGGCATGGGGAGGGGGCAGCACAGCGCGTCGGCACGCCCGCCGTGCGTTTTTGGCGAAAGCCTTTCGGCAAAACGACAAACGCCCGCCGATCCGAAGATCAGCGGGCGTCCGATGGACCGGCGATAAGGTGTCGTCGGCAGTGTGCTTAGTGCTAAGCCCGCGGCGGTAGGGGCTTGTCCGAACCACCTCTCCCGGCAGAACTCTCCTCCCTGAACTTGCTCAGGAAAGCCTCCATTTGCCGTCCGGCAGCCTCGCGGCCTCCGAGGCCGAAGCTCAACGCAAACGCCACTGCGAGCGCCCCGAGCGTTAGGCCGAAGGCGAGATTGACGATGTCGTCGGCGAGGCCCATCGTGCGAAGCGCAATCGCCAGGAACAGACCCAGCACGGCGTAGCGCGCGATCGACGCGAGAAAGGTGCTGTTCTGGCTTGCTGCTACGGCCGTGTAGGCAAACGACGCGATGGCGCTGCCGACAGCGAGAACCAGGAGACCGAACAGGATCTGGAGGGTCAACTCGAAGATCTCGTTGAGGAGGTACGAGAGCTGCCCGAAGTTGAGTATCTCGACGGCCGTAAGCACGCCGCTGAACATGATGAAGAAGAACACGAGTCCCCCCACGAGACCGCTCACCGACACGCGCCCGGCGATGCTCTCGAGGCCTGCGCTCCGGAGGAAGCCCTCGGCGTTGACGCCGGCCATGAGGTTGCGGACGAAGTTGGACACGAACTTGGCGAGGTAGTAGAAGACCGTCAAGACGATCACGGCTCCGAAGATCTTCGGGAGGTAGGCGAGCACGTCCTGGAGCATATTGGTGGCCGGACGCGAGATGGCCTCGATGCCGAGGATATCGATGGCGGCAATCAAGATCGGGACGAAGACGATGAAGAAGACGATCTGGCGAGCCACGTTGGCCCAGTTGATCCGGTCTGAGAAGCCGAAGCGTTCGCTGAGGCCTTCGATGCCCGCCACCGCGAGGGCGACGAGTTCGCCGACGAGGGTGGCGATGACATAGCCCGCGAAGGCGAGGATGCCCGCGCCGATGAGTCGTGGCAAGAAGTCGAAGAAGTTGCCGACCAGGTTTTCGAGTGGCGTGAGGGCTCTATCGAAGTCGAGGATGTCGAGCACGATGATGAGCACCAACACCATGAGGACGTAGTAGACGAGTTTGCCGATCAGAGAGGCGATGTTGACGCCGCGGCCCTTCGCACCGCGGTCGACGCGGGTTTGAAGGCCGGAGTTCACCACCAACTTCTTGACGAGCCCACTGATGGCCTTGGCAATGAAGTACCCGATGATGAGCACGATGATCGCGCCGATGATACTTCCGAGACTGCCGGGCTGTAACCCCAGCGCGAGCGATATGCGATTGAAAAAATTGGTAATGTTGTCCATGAGATTGCGTGTAAGTGTGGCAAGGATTGCCCTTGCAGGTGAAGTCGAGACGTAGGCGATGGGTTCACGTCACTGAAAAATTATGATCTGTCGGCTGGAATATAGAATTAGGCCAGCGGATAATCACGAGAATGGTGATAAATCTATACCTGCACGTGCGATGCACCTTGTCAAAGATGGTAGAGAGAAGCGCCGTCGACCCGTCCTAAAGCTCCTCCCCGATACTCCCGAACACCCTCGCCGCGCTCTGGCGGCCCCTAGCCACTTGGTCGCGCAACTCGCGGGCGTAGCGACTCGGGCTCAGTACTCCGTGTCCGGCCACCCGCAAGCTCCTCCGACGTAGGGCTTCGAAGTGAGACTCGAAGTAGGTCACGGCGGCCGGGTTTTCGGAGTGGAAGAAGTTGGGGTTGTCGAAGGTCACGAAGAGCCGCCCCGTGGTACCTGATCGCATACAGATGATGCTGCTCGTGGTGTGGAGGCGATTTTGCCAGAGCTTGAGGCGACCGCTGCCTTCGTCGGCCCCGGAGAGGTTTGCCTCGAGGCGATCGATGACGCGCTCGATGCCGACGAAGAGTTTGTCGCAGTCCTCCTGGCTGATGGCGGCGCTCTCGACGAGGAGGAGGAGTTGGTATAGGAGGCTCCGCAACGGGGCCGGACCCCAGGCCTCCTCGCGGGAGGTTTGGAGGTAAGTGCGCGAAATCGAGGACGCTCGCAGGACGAACTCGGCGTGCTCCTGCCGGGCGCGAGAGAGCTTAAATTTTCGGGCCGACGACGCGTCGATGGCGAGTCCGAAGAGGTAGCGCTTGAAGGCGGCGAGATCGGGCTCGGCAAAGAGATAAAAGATGGGAATGTCGGTGGTGGACACGAGAACCTCCACCTTGCGCGCGTCTGGGAAGATAAAGGCGGCGGCCTCGATCTGCTGGAGGTAGCTCTTCTCGTTGAAGGCAGAGTCGGCCGAAAGCGGGACTTCGAAGTCGAACTGCGGCGTCTCCGCCGGGGCCATGTCGAGGCCGAATTTTTGCGACAGCGCCACGTATTCGAAGGCCGAAAACGGCATTTCGCCGCGTCGGCGTCGGTAGTACGCACTCTTGCTGATTCCGAGCCAGTCGGCGGTCTCGGCGACCTGCTCCTCCTGGGCATCACTGGCGGCAAGCAGTTCGAGGCGCCAGCGTTCCATGAAGGCGTGCTCGCCAATTGCGGTGATGTCCATAGTGTGAAGTCGGGAGGCAAGCTAGTGAAGTATGTGCCTTGCGCGATGTGTAGCTCGACGGGACGCAAGCATAGCCCCTGAGGCGCACCGCACCCCCTCCCTTTCTGAGTTTGGACAAAAATTCACGTCGAGCGGATCATGTTTTGCGTCAAGCGGGTCGGCGGCCGAAAAGCCGGTCGTCTGGCTACCTATTTGAATCTTCTAGGGTCAACAGGACTCCCAAGCCCTGCGACACTATGAACAAACACACCCTCCTCACCGCCGTGCTTATCGCATGGACGCTCGCTGCCGCCGCACAGGTGGCGCAGTACTCCTACATCTCCGACCGGCGCTTTACCTCGCCGGACCAGCTGATGGGCTACGACTTCAAGCCCGCGATGCGCGAGGAGCCCGGCGAGGATCCGACCGAGGTGACCGTCGGTAAGTACTCCTTCGGCATCACCCGCAAGAACCTCTACGTCGAGGGACCGGAGATTCAGGGCGTTTACAGCCTCAACGAGATCAACACGACTGAGTACGGCTTTATCCTCAAGACGATGAACGCCCGCGACCCGACGATCCAAGGCCACCTCAAGGTCGTCGTCGACGAGATCGGACAGGTCGAAGGACTCATCTTCAAGCGCTCGAACCACGACAAGGAGATCATCTACTTCCTGCGCGTCATCCCCTCGGAGGTCGCCCGCGCCGAGGCCGAGTACTTCACGCACAAAGGACAACGCAAGGTCGAGCACCTCGACAGTCTCTGGACCGGCGTCGAGATCCGGCCCTTCCTGCGGATCTTCAACAACATGGGCGGCATCCAGCAGCGCGTCCTACCGTCCGACTCGGTAAGCCTACGGTTTTACCACATCACGACCATCGAGGAGAAAGACAACAAGGTGTTGGCGATGGTGTCGGGGAAGAAGGACAAGCGCAAAAACAAGCGCGACGCCGAAGAGAATGCCGATGACCAACTGACGGCCTCCACCGAGCCGATGTCGCTGCCCGCTCCTACCGCGCCAGCGAAGCCCGGTGCTCTGCCCGCGCCTGCAATCCACAAGACCGCCGAGGGCGAGACCGTCGATGCAACCCGCAAGCTGGCCCCCGATAGCCTCGCCTTAGCGGCTAGCGACACCGCCGCCATCGCGTTCGACTCTACCGGTTTAGCCGCGCTGGTCGCCGCGGAGGCGGCCATTGACAGCTCGAAGCTCAAGATCACGACGGTGTTTTACGTCGACCTCAACAGCTTCATGCGCTACGACGACGGCACCGCCGAGATGCAGCACCGCACCTACACCGTCAACGGGGCCGCAGAACGCGTCAACCCCGCCGCTCGCCCCGGTGGCGATCGCTACCAATGGGAACTCAATCTCCACAAACAACCCAATGCCTACGTCTACCTCGACGAGCAACTCAATGTCAACTCGATTGAAATCGACGGGCAGAAATTTTACATGCGAGGGCAGTAGGGAGGAGATGGGTGGATGGAGGGATGGTTTGATGGGCGGATGGGAGATGGGCGGATGGGAGATGGGTGGATGGGAGATGGGTGGATTGGTTGGTGGTTTGATGAGGGGATGGCTGTGCTGGCGTAGACCGAGAAAAACAACAATAATTTAAGTTATGTGGAAGGAATGGATTTCTAGTTTTAAAGAAGGATTCAGGGTCGGGATGCGAAGGTAATGTGAGGCATCGCACGATGACGGCCCCGCGGCAGCCCATCCTCCCATCAAACCATCAACTCATCCTCCCATCAAATCCCCAAAGCCTCAATCAAACGACTTGCGTCAAAACGCTCTACACTCGGCAAGTACGTCTCGAACGCCTCTGCCTGTAGCTTGGTCGCGAAGATCTCGTGAAAGAAGTAGCGCCCGTCCTTGATCACATAGTTCAGGATAAAGAAGCGATACACCTCACGCAGCAGATGGAGCTCGTTTGCCGTCAACGGGAAAACCTCGTGGTACGCCTCGAGGAAGAGAATAAATCGGTCTTCCATCAGGACATCGACATCGTAGCTGAAGACCGTCCGGTCCCCTCGATTCGACACCACGCGTGCCAGGAAGTAAAAGTCCATCATCCGCGAACTGATCCGAAACCAGTCGTAGTCCCACCGCGAAAACATTCGCCCCGTCGACGTCACTGAGAAGTTGCCGATGTTCCAGTCCACGAAGACCGGAATCTTCGGCATGTCCTTGAGTACGAGTCGGTCCGAGCTCTCTTTAAAGTCGGCGCACTGCTCGCGCAGCATCGTTTCGTAGCCCCGGTACTCGTGTCGTCCGGCGGGTGTATCGAGGATGCTCAGCAAGTGATCGATGTCCGTGTTTCCGGTCTTCGACGCCGGTGGCAACGTATGACGCACGCGGTAGCAGGCCTGGTGAAAGTTGGCCATCTCGACGGCCAACTGCGCGATCAGGTCCTCTGTGAGTCGAGCCGGCAAGCGGTCCCGCGTCTTGATTGGTCGGTAGAAGACCACCCACGCATCGAGCAGCCCATCCTGATGTCGGTACACGAACAGTTCATTGCCCTTCATCAGACTCCGCGACAGGAAGTTCTCGAACGGCGACGGCAGGTTGTTAGACAGCGTATTGATGATCCGGTGGTCCTCCACGAAGTGCTCGTGCCGCCCGAAGTAGCTCAGCTTCCCGACGATCAGCGAGCCGTCGGCCAGCTTGAGTCGGTACACGTGGTTGGTCGACACCTGCGCCGAAATGTCGGTGACGCTCACGATCGGCCGCGAGTCGTCATAGTCTTTCCAGGCAGCGGTGACGATCTCGACGAAGGGGATGTAGGAGGGCATTTCGGGCAATTGTTGAATTGGTGAAGGTTGAATTGTTGAGTAGGCCCGGCTGGCGTGCCCTCGTCACACTAGCTCCAAATACCGCATGCGCTCCGCGTCGCTTACCGCCATTCGGTCTCCGCTCTCCACTTGTCGGCACTCCCACTCCCGCGTGGCGATGAAGTGCTCCACGAAGGCCTCTCCGAAGAGGGTTTTGGCGAAAGCCGCCCCCTCGCGCAGCGCGGCCGTCGCCTCCGCCAGCGTACGGGGCAGGGGCGGCAAAGTAGGCACGTCATAGGCGTTGCCCTGCACCGGTGGCGTGTGGAGTGGCAGGCGGTGCTCGATGCCGTACAGACCGGCGGCCACCATCGCGGCCAGGGCTAGGTAGGGATTGGCGTCGGCGCCGGGCACGCGGTGTTCGAGGCGAAAGGACGCGGGCATGTCGCCGATCAGGCGCAGGGCGGCCGTGCGATTGTCGACGCCCCAACTCACGGCGGTGGAGGCCCAACTGCCCGGCACGAGGCGTTTGTAGCTGTTGACTGTCGGGGCAAACAGCGCCGTGAGCGTCGGCATGGCGTGGAGTTGCCCGGCGAGGTAGTGCTGCCATCGTCTGGCTGAGGTGGTGAGGTCGACTTTCGTCAAAACCTACCGGCGCCCCGTCACTCAAGCGCCTTAGACTCTGATGAACGTGCCCCCCGCAGCCCGGCAAATCCGCGCGCCACTTTGCCATGAAGCTCGCGATGAAGCCATGTTGCACCGCCAGTTGTTTGACGCCCAGCTTGAAGAGCGCCGCCCGGTCGGCCGCCTCCAGCGCTGAAGTGTAGACGGGTGCCGCCTCGTACACCCCCGGTCCCGTCTCCGTGTGCAGACCTTCCAGCGGGACTCGAAAGCCGTCCATGCCTTCCCAGATCGCCCGGAAGTAGTCGTGCTCCGTCGCCGGTCGCAACAGCGAGTACCCGTGCATCCCCGGCGTGATTGGCGTGGGCGGGGCTCCCTGTTTTGCCGCAAGGCTAGCTGGCGTCTCCCGGAAGTTAAACCACTCGTACTCCACGCCCGCCATGACGTCGAGGTCCATCGAGGCGGCTTTCGCCAAAACCCGTTGCAACAGCGCCCGCGGGCAAATCCCGTCGAGGGCACCCCCGCGGAAGTCGCCAATCACGAGTGGCAGATCTCGTTGCCAGGGCAAGCGCCTCAGCGTGGCCGGATACACCTGCACCCGCGCATCGGGGTACCCGGTATGCCAGCCGACGAGCGTCGTGTTGTCGTAAGGCACGTCGTTGATGTCCCACCCGAACACGACGTTGCAGAAGCTTAGGCCACTGGTCTCCGCGCTGAGGAGTTTGTCCCTCGCCACCCACTTCCCCCGCGGCACCCCATCGATGTCGAAGACGACGAGTTGAACGGGGCCTGGCGGGAGCTCGGAGAGTAAGGTAGGCATCGGTGGCGAAGATGGGGGCGCGCAGGGCTTCTGCGCTCCTGCGCAGGCCCGTGCCCCTTTCAGTCGGGATGACCCCTACGAGCACTCCTCGATACGGCACCACTCATAAATGGTCCAACGCCGTCCCTATTCCTCCACCGCCCGAAATTCCGGCCCCACCGCATACCGCGTCCGAAACCGCAGATACCCGTGCCCGTGAAAGCCCTGCGCCGCCACCGGACCAAACCGCACCCCATACCGCCCCGGAAAGCCGCCCTCCCGAAACATCCCCTCCACGCCGATCTCTCCTGGCAGAGGCGTCAAGGTCGAGTAGTCTACTTGATTGGCATGGTCCGGCTCGGCGATGTAGGCGTCGGTCCGGGTACCGAGCAGGTAGTGCCCGAGCAGCAAGGCACCATGGCTGGGCTGCGCACCGTCGGGCACCACAGCCGCAAGCGTGGGCGTCGACACGATTCGTACGTTTGGCCGTGCACGGAAGCGGTACGTTGTGCTGCGTGTAGGTGCGGCAATAGAGACGGCGTGACGCACCGTGTCCAAGGACATTCCCTCGCCCTCCAAACGCCAGTCGCTGTACTGCCCAACCGCCGGCAAGCGAACGCGGAATGGCCCTGCCCCTACTTGTTTTAGCGAAAGCGAATACACGAATCGACCGTTCACGTCCACCGTCTCTAGCAGCCTTCCGGCAAAACCCTCCCCCTGGAAGCTCATCGGCAGCAGCAACGATAGTTCAGCAGCGCCATCGCCGTCCGCCAGCACCGCGTCGGACTCGATCGCGAGCAAGGCCAACAGCCCGTGCATCGTGCAGCACCACCAGGCCCGCATTGGCTTCGAGGGCGCGAGGTGGCCCTCCTCGATAGCGTGTGCGCCGAAGTCTCCATTGGCGAACTGGTTGTAGAGCAAGGCATTCGGAATCGCGTAGACGGCCGCCTCTCGGTAGCGAGCTTCCCCCGTAGCACGGTAGAGCTGTAGCGCCAGGCGCACGAAGTCCGCCGAAGAGCAGCCCTCGTCGCGCTCGCCCGCCGCCCCAAAGTATTCCTTGACGGCCCCGAACACGGTATAGTCCTCGGAGGTCAGCAGGTCATCGAACAGCCGCTGGGCGTAGGCGAGGTGTCGTGCATCTTGCGTCAGGGCATACAGGTCTACCACCCCCCTGAGCGTACTCAAATAGCCGTGCGTATGCTGGATGCCCCGCGCTGGCAAGACCTGGTAGGCGTCCACCGCCGCCTCTCGGTAGCGCAGGTCCCCCGTCGCCCGCGCCAGCATCACGAGCCCCTCGATGTACTGCGTAAAACAGATGATGCCCTTCGCCCCGAAGCCCTCCAAGCGCTTTACCACCGCCGGTTCGCGAGAGGCCTCCGCAGTGGTGATAAAGAAGTCACCGAGACGGCGGGCAGCGAGCAGGGCGTCTGGATCCTTGCTCGTCTCGTAATACGCCATCAGCCCGACCAACAAGCGACCGTTTCCCCACAGCAGCGCCATGTGCTCCCCGCCGATCTCAGCTGCGGTAAAGCGGAGCGCCGGGTCCCCAAAGCGGCCGTCCCCCTGTTGCTGCGCTAGAATACTATCGGCTAGTTCCGAGACCGTAAAGCCGTTCGGCAAACGCTCAGAAGTCAGCAAGCCCTCCCGCATCGCCACGCTCATCACCTCCAGGTAGCGACCCGAAAGGTCGCCGCTGAAGTTGTAGAACCGCCGCGGGTCCGTGCGGTCGAGGCGTACATCAGACAGGATAAAGTCGAGCGTGAACGCCGGAATCTCCTCCAGGCTCGTAAGCCGTGACATAGCGAGGCCGCGCCGGTGGTCGAGGTCGGCTGGATGGGGGGCAGTGCCTTGCGCCGCGAGTTTTGGCGAAAGCCCGAGGAGGAGAACGAAGAAGAGGCAGCAGCGGGGAATCATGGGTAGTGTAGTGTTAGGCCGGCGGATGTCCACGTGGGCCGTGCGGAAATGGTCGAACGCCCCTAATAGTCCGGTGACCGAAACCCTGGCTCCACCGCATAATTCGTCTGAAAGCGCATGTATCCGTGCCCCGCCATCGTCTGGCTCGCGACCGGGACCAGCTCCACGTCGTACCGCCCCGGAAAGCCTCCCTCGCGAAAGCGTCCGGCTACGCCGATCTGGTTGACCAGCGGCTTTAGCGTAGGGAAGTCGATCTGGTTGGCGTGGTCGGGCTCGGCGATGTAGGCGTCGGTGCGGGTGCCGAGTAAGTAGTGTCCCAGCAGCAGCGCTCCGCCGGTCGGATTCGTGGCCGTAGGGGCCGCGGCGGCAGTCGTCGGACCGTTGATGATCTGTAGTTGGGGCCGGGCGGCAAACACGTACATCTGGCCCGTTTGCGGGGCAATCATGGTGAGGCTGCGCCCATCGGCAGAGAGTTCTACGCCCGCACCGAGCACCTCCCAATCAGCGTACTGCTCAGCTGCCGGCAGGCGAATCGTAAGCGGGGTCTCCACCGCCTGGTTGAGCGAGAGCGTATAAATGAAGCGACCTTGCTCGTCGGCGGTTTCGTTGAGCCTTCCGGCAAAACCCGCCCCCCGAAAGCTCATCGGCAGCAGCAGCGAGAGCTCGGGCTCGCCCTGTGCGTTGAGGCGTACGGCGTACTCGTTCTCGACGGCTAGCAGCGCGCGCAGGCCGTGCATCGTACAGCACCACCACGAGCGGCGCGGGTTGGACGGCTCCAGGTGGCCCTGCTCGATAAAGTGGTGCCCGAAGTCCCCGCTCGCGTACTGGTTGAACGCGAGTGCGTTCGGGATAGCATAATGGGCCGCCTCTAAGTAGCGAGCCTCACCCGTGGCCTGGTAAAGTTGAAGGGCGAGCCGTACGAAGTCCGCAGAAGAGCAGCCCTCGTCGCGCTCGCCGTGGTGGTCGCGTCCGGGTTGCTCCCCGCCGAAGTACTCCTTGACGGCCCCGAAGAGAGTGTAGTCTTTAGACGATAGCAAGTCGTCGAATTGGCGCTGCGCGTAGGCGAGGTGGGCGGCGTCCTTGGTCAAGGTGTACAGGTCTACCACGCCCCGCAGCGTGCTCAGGTACCCGTGTGAGTGTTGCACGCCGCGCTCCGGCATGACCTTGTAGGCGTCGACGGCCGCCTGGCGGTAGCGGGCGTCGTCGGTGGCGCGCGCCAGCATCACGAGTCCTTCGATGTACTGCGTGAAACAGATGATGCCCTTCGCACCAAAGCCTTCGAGCCGTTTCACGACCGCCGGTTGCCGCGAGGCTTCGGCCGTCGTCAGGAAGAAGTCGCCGAGTCGCTGCGCTGCGGCCAGCGCGCGGGCATCCTGAGTGGTTTCGTAGTAGGCCATTAAACCGACCAGCAACCGACCGTTGCCCCACAGCAGCGCCATGTGCTCTCCGCCGATCGCCTCGGCGGTAAACGCCAGGCTCGGGTCACCAAACCGGCCATCGGCCTGCTGGTAGGCGATAATCGAATCCGCTAGGGCGGAGACCGTAAAGCCAGCTGGCAAGAGCGTGGTCGGAAGCAGCTCATCCCGCTTGGCGATACTCATCACTTCGAGGTAGCGTCCCGAGAGGTCGCCGCTAAAATTGTAGAAGCGCCGTGGGTCCGACCGGTCGAGCCGCACGTCCGAAAGCACGAAGTCCAGCGTGAAGGTTGGAATCTGCTCGAGGCCCGTGAGCCGTGCCATCGCCATCCCGATGCGCATGTCGAGATCGGCGGGGTGGGAGAGGGACTGGGCCACGAGCCCAGTAGCTGAAAGAAGGAGGGCGGCAGTAAATAGGAAGAGTCGCATGGAGGGAAAGGTAAGCACGTAGGGTGCGAGGTGTGCGTCGGAATCTACAGGACTGAGAACTGGAAACTTTACCTTTGCCCCATCGCCCGCTACATCCTCCACGTCGATATGGACGCCTTCTATGCGTCGGTAGAACAACGCGATGATCCGTCGCTCAAGGGCCTACCGCTGGCGGTTGGGAGTGACTCGGCGCGGGGCGTCGTGGCGGCGGCCAGCTACGAGGCGCGGTCCTTCGGGGTGCACTCGGCGCTGGCGTCCCGGATCGCGGTGCAGCGCTGTCCGCAGCTGAAGTTCGTGCGACCTCGCTTCGCGGTCTACAAGGCGGTTTCGCAGCAGATCCGGGGGGTGTTCGAACGTTTTACGGAAGTGATCGAGCCGCTCTCGCTCGACGAGGCCTACTTAGATGTGTCGCATGTCTGCAAAACCCTGGACGACGCCGTCGAGATCGCGCGGCAGATCAAGGCGGGGATCCTAGCCGAGACGCAGCTTACGGCGACGGCGGGCGTGGCGCACGGGCGCTTCCTCGCGAAGCTGGCTTCGGGGATGAATAAGCCTGATGGTCTAACCGTGATTACGCCCGAAGAGGCCCCTAAGATTTTGGCGGAACTGCCGGTCGGAAAGTTCCACGGTATCGGACCTGCGACGGCGAAGAAGATGAACGACCGCGGACTCTTCGTCGGGGCTGATCTGGCAGGTGCCGAACGGCTCGACCTGCTGAGGCGCTTCGGCAAGCGCGGAGCCTACTTTCAGGACATTGCCCGCGGCATCGACGAGAAGCCGGTGCAGGCCAATCGCGTCCGCAAGTCCATCAGCGCCGAAACCACTTTCTCGCGCGACTACGATACCGCGATCGAGCTCGCCCCCTTGCTCGAGCCGCTGGCGGAGAAGGTCTGGCTCGCCCTCGAGCGCCTCGACCGGCCCGCCCGAGGCGTCGTGGTCAAGGTTAAGTACCGCAACCACGAGATCCAGACGCGGCAGCAGGCACTGGACACGCCGATACGCGACCTGGCGCACTTGTTGGCCGAGGCAGAGGCCATTCTGATGCACAAGATCGACCTGCCGCTACCGGTGAGATTGCTGGGGGTGGGGGTCTTTAATCTGGGCGAAACAGCTGGTAGCACGCGCGTTTTGCCGAAAGGCGTAGGAGAGCAGGGAGAGCTGAACTTCTGAAGGACCCACCCCGCCCGACGTCGGCCTGCGAATATGCTAGGATGACTCTCTTTTAGTGTTGCCCGGCGGGGGGTGGGGCGGGGCGGTGACACACCGCCAGCCGGGCCCCACCCCGCCGGGCAACACTATCGGTCAAGCAGCTACGTATTCAGAATGTGGCGAGGCACCTGCGTGATTCAACACCGTCACCTCACCGCAAGAATTAGTAAATTTCGCGAGGAAGCTAGGTATAACAGCCTGTTGCCGAGTGCCAGTTTGTCAAATACCCTATTGCGGGGTACCATGAGTGAGACGATTGCCGCTTCTTGCGGAGACCTACCCTGAGGTCTTCCCAACGTCTCCTGCTTATGTCTGTGCGCCAAGCGATTTTCCTGTGTTGTCTCTTCGTGAGCGCGACGGAGTTGGTGGCCCAGGATGCGCTCCTCTTGTATCACATCGAGGCCGTCCCTAAACGCCTTATGCTCAATCCGGCGGCCCCGGTCCCGCACAGGGCGTGGTTGAGCCTCCCCGGCCTAGGGCACGTCGATCAGACCCTGCGGTTGCCGTGGGCCGTCACCGACGTAGCAGACCTCCGCGGGACCAGCCTGCGCCAACTCATCAACGGCACCTCGCCGGTGGCCTACGACGACCTCCGGATAGACGTGCCAGCCGCAATCGAAGGGCTCACGCCGATGGGGCGCGCCCGCGTCACCACGAGGGTCAATCTTCTTTCCTTTGGAATGCAGGTACCTACAGGGCTCCTCTCTCTCAACATCGACCAACAGCTAGACGGCTACGCGGCATCCGGTCCGGGTGCACTGGCTGGCATATTTTACGGCGAACCCTACGTCCTTGCCAACGGTGCGGAGGTGCGAGGGGTCAACTATGATGTCAACACTCGCACGAGCTACAGTCTCGGCTACCAGTTTGCCCCTGATCGGAGTCCCTGGCGCTTCGGCATCAACGTCAAGGCCGTCAAGGTCCAGGCGCACGCCCACCTTCGCGACCTGGCCATCGAGGTCACTTCGGAGGGGCCCAAGGAGGTGTCCGTTTATTATGAGGGCGGCTCGCGGATAGCGGGCTTCGCGGACCTCATCGAGGGGCAGAGTTCCGCGGAGGATCTTACCTGGCGTCGCGCCTTCGAGGGGGGCAACTGGGGCCTCGGCGTTGACCTAGGGGCCCATTACCAGGCCTCCGACCGCTTACAACTGAGTGCGAGCCTCACCGATCTCGGCTTTGCGCGACTCGGGTACCAGACCCGGGAATACGCCTTCTTTAATACCATACGCCGCGGAGACAGTGATCCGCTGGCCTCCTTAGAGCGAGTCACGATAGCGCGTGGGGTGGAGGAGGTGGAAGAGCTTTCGCGCTCCGGTCGAAACGAAGCGATCAACGCAGACCCGTACACCAGGCCCCTGCCTACGAGTTCCTACGTTGGCGCGGAGTACCACTTCGCAGGTCGCCACAGCGCCGGCCTCGTCGTGCGCAACAGTATGCGCGGCGGCCGCCTGCAGACCGCCACAGCCGCGACGCTTAACCTACGCCCGTGGCGCGTATTCGAAGCCAGCACGTCGGTGGCGTGGTCCGACGGGGCGGGCGTTGGCGTTGGCCTCGCCGCTAGCTTCCAACTGTCCGTTATACAGCTTTACGTCGGGAGCGACAATTTACTTGCCCTCGGTAGCCTCGACGATGCACGCTGGGCCAACGTCTTCGCCGGTCTTACGCTTCTGCTCCCTGAGTCCCGCGCTGAGCGTACCGCAAGGGCGAAAGGTGCGCGACAAGGGCGTGAGCCAGCTATCAAGTGTTATAAATTCTGATGTCGGCCGCATCGACGACTTCGGCCCACAACTCCTCCGCGCTGTCGGCGCTCGAAGCGTAGGCGACCAGTTGTCCCCCACCGACGTGATCGCTGAGGCCGCCCGCCATGTCGCTACCGGGGGCAATCTCAGCGGTGGATCCGACGTCAAACAGGCGTTCGAGTTCGTGGAAGATGTCGGTGTGCTGGTCGCGGATCCCGCCCTGCACGCCCCAGATCGCGCCGTGGCTCTCGTAGTTGACCGTAGGGCCAGCCAGTATGTAGAGGTGGCCGTCGGCGGGGTCGGTGTAGCAGCCCCGGACGCCAGAGCCGTCGAGGTTGAAGAAGTGCTTGCGGTAGCGCTCGTCGTGCTTGCCGATTTTGCGCAGCTTGAGGCGTCGGCCTTTTTTTTTGAGCTTGAACTGTACCTCGATAACGACGGCGTAGTCGTTTAGTACCGGGCCGCCCAAGCCTAGGAACAGCCGTTCACCGACCACGGTGAGGCCCCGAACGGCAAATCCGTTAGCCTCGCTCGCAAGCGCCATGTACGGTCCTATATGGTCGTCCTCCCGCAGCACGCGGATCAGTTTGTTGCCCTTTTTTCCCGTCTTCATGCTCGCAGCCACGATTGCCGTACCGTTGCGTAAGATGACCTTCCGCGGCTCGGGGTGGCCATCGGCGGCGACCACGACCGGGAGGCGAACGAGGTGGTAGCGGTTCTGGTCGGCGTCCGGCTGCTCGGCTGCTACATGTACTGATGCCACGACCCAGAGAAAGCCCTCGGCAATATCGAGGCCCTCGATGTTCGTACGCAGCTCTGCATCGCCGTCGCCGTTGTCCGGAAGATCGACGAAGTGTGCGAGGTCAAACTGCCGGTGCTCCGAGTAAGCCTCGCCGTCCCACTGCAAGCGTTCTATAGTGGTCGAGCTGCCGAAGGCGAGCCAGAGGTAGTCCCCGGCTCGCGTCATCGAGGCGACCCTCGCGCGCCGACTCGGGTCTCGCTGGCGGAGACTTTCGTCAAAACGGAGGGCGACACGGGCGTGGGGTGAGGTTTGGCGACGGGACATTGCGGAAGGGCACTTTGCTGGATAGACGAGAACGCACGAAGCCGCACGGTAGACAGCACTGCGTGTAGCCACTATGCAGCGAGAGTGCTGCGGGTGTGACGGCACAGCTGGAGGAGATGAGGCGAAGGGGCGGGAAGTTCGCTGTTCTTCGATCGACACTCGGGCTGAGTTCTCGTCACCGCCACTTATCGTACCCGATCCCACCCGCCGGAAGGGCGGGTGGCGTTCGTCAAGAGGTAAGCAGGGCCCACTGCGGGCGACGAGCGCCTGCTCGTCCAGTGAAGCTAGCGCGAGTGGGGCGTGCCTTCGAGATTGGCGGTGGCCAGCACGTCGGGTGTGAGCCCGTCGATCGGTCCGGCCACGGCGAG
Source organism: Lewinellaceae bacterium (assembly GCA_963837005.1). Taxonomy (GTDB): domain Bacteria; phylum Bacteroidota; class Bacteroidia; order Chitinophagales; family Saprospiraceae; genus CALDTK01. Next base: position 1,841,455 of record CAWIMC010000001.1, on the reverse strand, counting down.
GTGGCGCAGGCTGGCGGCGGGCCACTTTACGTTGGCGAGGCTGAGGCGACCATTGATGGCGGCGTAGTCGAGAACCACGCGATCATCGTTGACGACGTGGTCGAAGAACGCATCCCCGAGACAGCGCAGGTAGGTGGCGTCAACGTAGCCGCGGAGTTCGGCTTCGATGAAGGCGAGGCTTTCGGTCACGTGGAGGCGCTGGAGGTTGACGCCCGCGGCAACGTTGAGGCGGCGAGCGGTGAGCGCGAATACCTGGGCGTTGTCGAGCTGGAGGCTTTCGCCAAAACTCGCGTGCGACAGATCGATGAGGCCTGCGATGCGGATGCCGCTCAGGCGAACGAGGGACGCGCTCGTCGTGCGGGCGAGGAGAAGGTCGTGCGAGAGGCGCAAGCCCCGTAGGTCGACCCCGGCGCGAAACGAGGCCCCGGTAAAGTCGATAAGTCCACCGAAGACGGTCTCTCCGGGGCGCCCGGCCAGTACAGGGCCGTCGAACTGGCATCCGCGGAGGTTGACGAGCGTCGGGAGACTAGCGCGGCTCGGGCCACCGGTAGCGTCGGCGGGCGCGCGTTGCGCGAAGTCGCTCAGGTAGACGGTGTCGGTAAAGTGTTCGAGGGGGCGCAAAAGGATAGCGGCTTGGCTGGTGGGGATGGGCGTGGCAGTAGACACTTCATGGCTGGGGGTGCACGCGGCACCGCCGGCCCCGCCCAGGAGGGCGAGACCGGCGGCCGCGAAGCAAAAAAGGGCAGGACCTGAGAGAGGGAACGACATCGGCTAGTGGGTTGAGGACTTCTGGGAATCGGAAGTGCGAAGGGCAGACGCCTGAGCGGCGGCGGCTTTGCGGGCGATGTTGCCGTTGGCGAGTTCGCCGCGGATGTAGCCTTTGAGTTCGGAGACGGTGTAGGCGTTGCCGATGGGGCGGGGGGCGTCGAGGCGACCGGCGGCGTGGCGAGCGCGGACATCGGCACCGGAAGAGAGTTTTGCCGAAAGGCCAGTAGGTGCCTCACCGCCGCCCTGGAGACCGTAGACGCCATTGTTGAAGCGCAGTGGGAGGTAGGACGGGAAGTAGTAGTTGTCCTGCTCGTCCTGCTCCGCAATCTCCTCCTCGCCGTCGGCGATCATGACGAGGAAGTAGTCGCCGGTGATGTTGGGGACCGAATATCCCTGGACGATGGTCTCGCTGCCGAAAAGGGCCGTGCCGAGGCTACTGTTGGGAGCGACATCCGCGTTGACGACGCAGCCGCCGTTGCCGCACGTTGGGCCGTTGGGGTTGCCGCTCGTGCTGAGCTGGTTCTGGAAGAGGACGCCGTAGTCGTTCATGTTGTAGGCGTTGTAGTAGACGTAGTACACGTCCCAGTTTTGGGCGGCCCTGGCGGTGCCGGTGCCGAAGTTGTAGATGTCGTAGCTCACGACACGATCGCTGCGCGACTGGCTATTGGGGTCGTAGTTGTCTTCGTAGACCCAGGAGAGGAGGTCGGCTCCCTCGGTGGTCGGGTTGGGATTCGGGTTGGGGTTCGGGATGGTTGGGTTTGGGTTTGGATCAGTACCCTTCTCCTGGCTTGCGACGAAGAGGGCCTTGTTGCCGTTTTGGTCGCGGATGGCCATCTCGTTGACGAGGAAGTTGTAGTCGATCCAGATGAAGCCCCGGTCGCCCCAGCTCACGTCCCAGGAGTTGACGACCCGGAAGGCCCCACTCGCGCCTTTGGCGTCGTCGTAGCCGATGATCACCATGGCGTGGCGCCCGTGCTGGGCGTTGGGGTCGATGTTGCCGTTTGCATTGATGACGCCGTCTCCGCGCCACTTCATGAAGGCCTCTCCGAGCTCTGCCCCGAAGGCAATCGGGAGTTTGTCGTTGAGGGTCTTCTTGATGGAGGTCACCGTGCCCTCGATCCGGCGGAAGCCCTGGATCTTGTTGTTGGCGGCGCCGGCCTCCCAGGCAGTGTTGTAGAACTGGTTGGTGCAGTCGCCGAGCTTGCTGTACGGCACGTCGGCGAGGGTTGCGAGGCCCTTGGTGCGCATCACTTCGAACGCGGGCTCGAATTGCATCCCCGCACAGTTGGCGGACTTTTCGCGGTCGGGGACGGCGGTGTAAAGAAAGCTCGGCGAGCCTTGCTTGCTGGGACTAGCGAGGGTCTGGCCGGTTTCGTTGGCGTCGATGGCGTTCATCGAGGACTTGAGGTTGTAGCCCACTGCCCAGGCGACGCAGGTGCCGTAGTTGCCTTGGTTGCCGACCGGCGGCAGGTGGGGGGTGAGGTCGACCGCGCTCGGCAGTGTCGCGTTGCCAAACCCAAACGAGGCGTTGACGGGTGTCTTGGAGAGGTCGCCGACGCCCGAGAGGCCCGTGGAGTAGGGCAAGTCGGGGTTCGCGGGGTTGGGTGGGGTGACCGGGGCGACCGGCTGGTCGTCGTCGTCGGTGGTCATGGTCTCGTCGTCGTTGCAGGCCACGAACGTGGAGCTGGCGAGGAGGAGGTAGAGGAGGACTCTCGGGGAGGGAAGGGCAAACTGCATCGTGGGTGAGTTGAGTGGTTTGCAGGTGTATCGGGAGGGTGGGGGTTAGGTGAACAGGGGGCGGCCTGCGGACTTAGGGTGACGCGCTGCACGCTGCTTGTGACGCTGCCGTTTGACGACGCGCGCTTGGGGGGCGGGGAGGAAGTTGCGAACCTGCCGGAACTAGCCTTCGGTAAGGGCTATCCAGACGCCTTCGAGCGGCATTGTCGCGTACGCCTCTCGACGCGGAGCCAGCACGAGTTGCACCCGTAGCGGAGAGCGGCCGTCGGCTAGCCATCGATTGATGATGATGCCGAGGTTATCCTGGAAGAGGGCATCTAATCGAAGGTGGGAGGTATCACCGGCGGCCTTGAGGTAGTCGTAAAAGAAGCTGTTGCCGAACCACCTGGTGCTCGTCCCAAACGAGATGTCGAAGCGTTGTTCGATCACGTCCAAAGTGGTGCCGGCGGGTACGGTGAAGAGCTGGACGTCGAGGTTGAGGTAACGCAGTTCGGGGAGGAGGGTCGGAACTTCGAGCAGCAGCGCTACTTGCGGACCGCAACGACCTCGACGACCTACTTTTCGGCACTTTCGCTTCCGCAAAACGACTCTTGCGCCAGGAGCCCCTGCAGGCGCTCGACCGGACGCGCCGGCTCCAGCAGCAGGCGTGTCATGATGCGGCCAATGCTAGAGCCACCGCCGGTGATGAGGGCGAGCTGGTCGCGGAGGTCTTTCGTGGGGGGATAGGGGTTTTGCCGGAAGGCGGGCCTAAATGGATTTGATGAACCTCCTCACGAGAAGGATTCCCCAGAGGGCAAGATGAAGTGCGACGAGCAAAAGGAGTAAGAGTATACTAACAGCCCCGGTTGCGTTGATGCTTCTAGTCGGATTCGGATCATGAGGTACCACTTCTGGCACCAGCAAGACCAAGGTAGTCATTGTTGCGGCGGCTGTCGCCAAAACAGCTAGCGCCCACGCCACACCGAGCGGTAGTCGCGAGTCACGCGCAAACCAAAGTATGCCTCCGATCAAACTTAGCTGGAGCGAGATCAGTAGCCCCAAATGCCATGCTGCGATAACGAAGTAGGTGTCGTGCAGGCGGATGTCCACCTCTGTAGCTCGATCGAAGGTCGACAGTGCCATCACGAGCAACACCGCGAGTAAGGGGAGGTGATGCGGCCTCACTCGAGCCCGGCCAGCGCCCGGTCGTGCATCTCGAGCCGTGTGAAGAAATACTGAAACGACCAGTACACCCAGAAGGGCGTCGCCAAGCCAAGTGTCACGACCGACAGCAGGAAGAGCAGAAAAGAAATCAGGAAGTACTCCCCGAAGCTGCCAACGTAGCGGATGGGCGCGCCGTCGAGCTGCATGTTGGTGAAGAAGTACTTCAGCGACCAGTAAAACCAGTACGGTGACGCCAGGCCGAGCGTGACGACCGTGAGGAGGAATAGGCCGATCGATATCAGCGCGTACTCGAAGAAGTTGCCGGTGAACACGATTCGCCGCCCGAAGTAGGTCATGCTGAGGTGAGGTTGATCCGTGCCTCGATACGCGCCCGGACCACAAGTATAAGGCTACCGCGTTTTGGCGAAAGCCCTTACACTTATTGCACCTATCTTCGCTTCATGGCACAGATCATCTCCTCCACCGACCTCAAGCCCGCCGACCGCGAGGGCATCTCCCGCGTGCTCGCCAGTGCGGAGGTGCCGCTCCCGGCCCCGGCGCGTAAGCTCCTCGAAGAACTCCTCGCCGCCGCCGAGGCCGGGGAGCACCTGATCGCCGTGCGCGAGGGGCAGCTCCTCACGACCACCCAGGCCGCGAAAATTCTGGGGATCAGTCGCCCGCGCGTGTCGCAACTCATCGAGGAGGGGCGGTTGCGGAGCGAGAAAGTCGGCGCGCACCACCGCGTGGCGCTTGCGGATGTGCTGGAGCGCAAGCGCCGGATGGACGCCCTGGAGGAGATGCGTGTGATTATGTACACCGAAAACCACCCCATGGTATGGACTCCGGAAGACCGGGCGCACGCGCCTTCCTAGATTCGAACGCGCTCTTTGGTGCGCTTCAAGTTGATCTACTACTTACTTTCCTCGAGGCGGGTCTGATCGATGCTCGTTGGAGTACGGCCGTCGTCTCGGAACTCGAACGCGTGTTGCTGCGCCGCGGCGTGCCAGAAGAGAGTGTCACCCGGCGACTCGATAGTATGGCGGTTAGCTTCCCGTCAAACATCTATAGATCTCGACCCACACGCGGAACTCCAGAATTGGACTTACCCGACCCAGACGACGCACCCATCATTCAAGACGCGCATGACTCGGCCTGCGAACTGATTGTGACCTGGAACATCAAGCATTTCCCAAAGCGGGTTTTGCTGCCCCTCGGCCTCCGCGCCATCACGCCAGATCAATACCTCACCGATCTACTCTCCGCGGAGCCCGGCCGCCTCATCGAGACCCTCGACACCTGGCTCACGCAGCGTCACCGCCCGGCCTACACGCGCACCTCCCTCGTGGAGCGGCTTCGGGAAGTGAATCTGGTGGTTTTCGCGGAAGCGCTGTCGGCAGCTTACAGCGCCCCGTAGATGTGTTAGTCCTCTAAGAGGTCACCAAGCACCGCGCCACTTCCCACCGCCCATGCCAGATCGCGAACCCACCCGACCCAAACCCACCGACGCCGAGGCCGCCGCAGAGGCCAATCGCTGGCGCGAGGAGTACGAAGTGGAGCGCGCGATCGAGGCTGCCGAGCTGCGCGCCGAGCATCCCCACGGCTGGCACGGCGACCTGGGCTTAGCGCCGCCCCCGACGAAGCGCCTGCGCTTCGAGCGCCTTACGTACGCCAACATCGACGCCGTCGTAGCGGCCTTTGCGGGCGATCCAGATTGCTTCCTAGACGCACGCTTCAAGTCGCCCGAGAAGTACCGTGAGTACGTGCGGTTCCTCGTCGAGGATACGCCCTGGTCCAGGAAGCACGGCGCGGTGGATTACGTAGCTTTCGCCAAAACAAACACGGCTTCCGCCAAAGCGGCTTTCGCTAAAACCGACGGGGAGTCCGCCGCGGTGGCCACAGTTGCCCTGCAGGCCGTCGGCGTGTTTCACATTTACGATTTGTCGCGAGAGGGATTTCTAGATTACCCGTACCGCTGCACGGTCGGCTTTGCGATTGGGGCGGCCTTTCGGCGCAAGGGCTACGGCGCAGAGGGTTTTGCGGCAACGCTCCAACACGCTCGTGACTACTTCGGCAAGACGCGCTTTCTCGCGATGACAGCCAAGGGAAATAAAGCAGCGAAGGGCTTACTCCTCGGGGCAGGTTTTGCGGAAGCGAACCACCGCTACGACGCAAGTAGCACGCGCGACGAGGACTTCTACGTAAGGTACCTCGGTCTACCCCGCGAGCGGCTGCCGCCCGGTGAGTATCCTGTCGATTGGCGGGCCGACGTGGATGCCGTATCCGCCGAGATGGACGCCCTCGGGGCGCTGCAATCGGGTATCGATGTGCTACGCGCCTGGATAGACACCTTCCACGAAGAACAGCATTGTCCGAGTTGGGCGGGTGGTACGGTCGGGCAAACCCTGGCGACGTTGTGCGCCCTGGAGCGTCGCTGGGCCCTGGCGCTGGAGTTGTCCGCCCGTGGTCTCGCGCCACCGCCAGTCCTGCTGCGCGAAGCCGGTGCCGGGGTAGTCGACACGCACTCAAAGCGGGAGGACCCGTACCCACTCGAGCTCTACCGCCTCGACCACGATGAGTTCATCGAGGAGCTTAGCCGCCTGCGCAATTGCACGATAGATCTCCTCAGTGGCCTCACCGAGCAGGGGCGGGCGCGGGTGCCGGACCTCGGCGAAGGAGAGGCCGCGGGCGAAGTCGCCAGTCCGCAAGCCTGGGCTTTCCGGATTGCCGGACGTACGCTGCGGCTGGCCGCGGAGATGCTTGTGGCCCTGCCGAGGGTGCGGGAGTCGCCTTATAACAGGAGCAGCGAGTGAACTGAGGCTCGGCGGCGGGGGCAGCGGGCGATGACACACCGCCAGCCGCGCTGCCCCCGCCGCCGAGCCTCCCTCCGCGGCAGCTAAACACGTCGCTGCGCAGCAGCTCCGCTTGTGCCCCATCGGGGGCGGAGCGGGGACCACGCCCCCCAAAGCCTCATGTACAGCCCCCCCCAAACCCCTTCCAAAACATTTTGTGTTGTTTTAGCGGAAGCGTATCTTCACCCCCCGAATCGAAACACCCCACATGTCCAACGCCGCCGTTACCTACACCGAAGACAACATTCGCTCGCTCGACTGGCGCGAGCACATCCGCATGCGACCGGGCATGTACATCGGCAAACTCGGCGACGGCTCGACGCCCGATGACGGTATCTACATCCTCGTCAAGGAGGTGCTCGACAACACCATCGACGAGTATGTCATGGGCTTCGGCAAGGAGGTCCACATCACGATTGCGGATGGTGAGTGCATCATCCGTGACTTTGGCCGCGGCATCCCGCTCGGGAAGGTGGTGGACTGCGTATCGAAGATCAACACGGGCGGCAAGTACGACTCGAAGGCGTTCAAGAAGTCCGTCGGGCTCAATGGCGTCGGTACCAAGGCGGTCAATGCGCTCTCGGTCGAGTTCGTGGTCGAAAGTTTTCGTGACGGTGAGGTCAAGCGCGCCGAGTTCACGGGCGGAGAGCTGGTTAAGGACTCCAAGATCGGCAAGACAGCCGAGCCGAACGGCACGCGGATCACGTTCCGGCCGGACGACTCGATCTTCAAGAAGTACAAGTTCCAGGACGAGTTTGTCGAAGCACAACTCTGGAACTATGCCTACCTCAACGCGGGCCTGAAGATTCGCTTTAACGGCAACCTGTACCAGTCGAAGAATGGCCTGCTCGACCTCCTCGAGAAGCGAACCTCAGCCGAGGAGACCCGCTACCCGAGTATCCACCTGATGGGCGAGGACATCGAGGTGGCGATGACGCACGGCAACCACTACGGCGAACAGTACTACGCCTTCGTCAACGGCCAGCACACCACGCAGGGCGGCACGCACCTGGTGGCCTTTCGCGACAGCATCGTCAACACTATTCGGACGCACTTTAACAAAAACTTCGACGCCAAGGACATCCGCGCATCGATCATCGCAGCGGTGTCCGTTAGGATCGAGGAGCCGGTATTCGAGTCGCAGACCAAGACCAAACTAGGTTCGACGAATACGGGGCCGGATGGTCCGACCCTGCGGACCTTCGTCAATGACTTCCTCGGCAAGTCGCTCGACGACTTCCTCCACCGCAACCCGAAGACCGCCGAGGCGATGAAGCGTCGCATAGAGCAGTCGGAGCGCGAGCGCAAGGAGATTGCCGGCATCAAGAAGCTCGCCAACGACCGCGCCCGCAAGGCCAACATCCACAACAAGAAGCTGCGCGACTGCCGCCTCCACTTCAGCGACGAGAACAAGAAGACCCCTGAGGAAGACCGCCTCGGCACGACCATCTTCATCACCGAGGGCGACTCGGCCTCCGGGTCGATTACCAAGGCCCGCGACGTGCAGAAGCAGGCGGTGTTTAGCCTCAAGGGCAAACCGCTCAACTCCTTTGGGATGACCAAGAAGGTCGTCTACGAAAACGAGGAACTCAACTTGCTCCAGCACGCGCTCGACATTGAGGATGGGCTCGACAACCTCCGGTACAACAACGTCGTCATCGCTACCGACGCCGACGTAGATGGGATGCACATCCGCCTGCTGCTACTCACCTTCTTTCTCCAGTTCTTCCCCGACATCGTGCGGGCCGGGCACCTCTATATCTTGGAGACCCCTCTGTTCCGCGTTCGAGATAAAAAGCAAACCTTTTACTGCTACTCCGAGCAGGAGAAGATGGTGGCGATGGATAAGCTCCGCGGTAAGGCCGAGGTGACGCGCTTCAAGGGGCTAGGGGAAATCTCGCCGAATGAGTTTAAGGACTTCATCGGGGAGGATATCCGATTGCGCCCTGTGGTGATGCGCGACGATTTAGATCTCGACCAGTTGTTGCTGTATTATATGGGCAAGAATACCCAGCAGCGCCAAGAATTTATCATTGACAATTTGAAAGTCGAGGAGGACATTTTGCCGGGCGAGATTCCGGGCATGGAGGCCGATGAGTCCATGGATACAGGTGACGTGCCGAAGGCTCGGGGAAGGAAGGCGGCGAAAGCTCGAGCGGCGGCGGCAATGGCGTAAGAGAGAACATAAAACGCAAGGGCCTGCGGCCCCGCGATAGGAGCGCAACGGGACCGCGAGGAGCGAGACGCCTGCCGCGTGCGCCTACGCTTTTCCCATCCCGAACACCTCCTCCCCGTAACCGTGCGCCGCCACGTAATCGAGCTTCGCCTTGGCCTCCGCGAGCGTCGGTACGTGTCCTTCCTCCACCCACCACAGCGCCACGTAAGGCTGCCGCATCCGTTCGAACCACTTACGTTGACTCTTCAAGAAGTAGCCGTGCGCCGTGTCGTAGACGAAGTGCCGTAGGCTGGCCACGTCCGTCCAGACCGACATGTTAACGATCACCATGTCGTCGCCAAAAGGATGCTCAACGGCGGTAGCCCCAGCGCCCTCGTCGTCCTTCAATCGCCAGACAAAGCCAGGTTGGGCTTCCGCCAAAACATTGACCGGCGCGATAAACTCCCGGAACTCGAGCATCTCCGCGCTCTCGAGCGGCGCCATCATGCGGGCGATGTTAATTTGGGCTACGTGCATGGGGGTGCAAGGAAGGGGAGATGGGCGTACCGGAGACTGGACGATAGTCGTAGATGTATGGACAGTAGCCCGCCAAGTATTCCTAACCTAGCGTGCGGCTCCCCGCATCATACATTTGAGAGATGACTATTGAGCAACTTAAAGCCGGGATCACATCCCTACCGAAAGGTGAATTCGCGAAATTCCGAAATTGGTTCCTGGAGCTCTACAATGAACTTTGGGATATCCAGATGCAGGAAGACACCGAGGCCGGCCGTCTCGATTTTCTGATCGACCAAGTAGACAGAAAGATTGCCGCCGGAGAGATCTACGAGATCATTTTTGACGAAGATGGATCCATGAAGAAAGGCCCCCGGGTCGGTGCCTCGAAAGCACGCTAGCAGTCCTCGCCCGGACCAAATGTGAGAAAAGCAGAGCATGCTCCCCAAAGCGGGCCAGGGATGTCGTTGAACCGACATGGCTCGTTACTGACGGCTAAGGTCTGCCCTCCTCCATCCATCCAACTCACGGTTCAACGACATCCCGCCCCAAAGCCGACAGCAAGGCACGCCCACACAGCAAACGTACCAGATACTCCTTAAGCCCTAAATGCCGCAGCTCCAGGATGCCCTTCCCCAAAGCCAGGTCTACATTCGCTACGTGCAATTACTCCCGCGTCTCCTAGCCCTAGCCATAATCCTCGCCGCGCTCGACGCGGTGCCAGTCATTGCCCAACCCCCCGCCCTGGCGACAAGCCGACTGGCGTACCCACCCCGACCTCACCGGTCGCCAGACCCCGCCCGACACCTGGCTCCGCGCCCGCACGCAGGTCAAACTCGGGCACCAGCCCACCACCTTCCCCCTCACCATCGCCGCCGATACCAAGTACTGGCTCTACGTCAACGGTGTCGATCGGCCGTCCGCGAGGGCGGCCTCAAGCAAGGCCCGACGCCCACGGGCGTCTACGCCGACACCGTCGACATCGCGCGCTTTCTCAGGGCCGGCGACAACGTCATCGCGCTGGAGCTCTGGCACTTCGGTAAGCAGGGCTTCTCGCACCGCAACCTCGGCCGCGCGGCCTTCAGCGTCACCGGCCCACCGGAGCTCCGCGAGTGGTGGGTGGCGCGTGACCCGTCGCACTTCCGCGACACCGTCGGCGCCAAGCCCAACTACCGTCTGCCGGAGTCCAACATCGCCATCGACGGGCGGCTCAATAGCACGGAGTGGCAGCAGGTCGACTACGTCCTGAGCCAGGACACGGCCTTTAAGCGCTCGGTGCCGCTCGATACGGCCCTCGGTCAACTCGTCCTGCGCCCCATCCCGCAGTGGAAGGACTTCGGCCGCAAGCCCTTTCTCGATCCCCTTCCGCGAGGCTTCGTGAGCACGGGCGATACGCTTTCGCTAAAACTCCCTTACAACGCGCAGGTCACGCCCTTCTTCGCGATCGATGCCCCGCGCGCCGGGATGCGCGTCGACGTGCGCACGGACAACTACCGCGGCGGGGGGGCTCCCAACGTGCGCACCGTCTACCTTACGAGGACGGGCGTACAGGCGTTCGAGACGCCCGGTTGGATGAATGGCCACGCCGTGCGCTTTCACTTCCCCGAAGGCATCGAGGTCCGCGGGATCGGTTTTCGCGAAAGCGGCTACGCGACCGAACGCGCTGGCGGCTTTGCGTCAGGAGATGCTCAACTCGACACCCTCTGGGAGAAGGCCGCGCGCACGCTTTACATCACGATGCGCGACTCGTACATGGACTGCCCCGACCGCGAGCGCGCTCAGTGGTGGGGCGATGTCGTCATCGAACTCGGCGAGGCCTTCTACACCTTCGACGCCGCCTCGACGCTGCTCGCGCGCAAAGGCTTCAAAGAGCTTTTCGACTGGCAGCGCGCCGACTCGACCATCTTCTCGCCGGTCCCAGCCGGCAATTGGAACCAGGAATTGCCCACACAAATGCTCGCCTCCGTTGGGTATCATGGTTTGTGGAATTACTATTACTTCAGTGGCGATAAAGCACTCGTGGAAGAAGTCTACCCGGCTTTAGACCGCTATATAAAAGTTTGGCAAGTCGACGATGAAGGCCTCGTCATCCCGCGCAAGGGCGGCTGGACCTGGGGCGACTGGGGCGAGCGCAAGGACCTTTACTTGCTCTTCCAGGGTTGGTACGGCCTGGCGCTCAAAGGCTACGCAGAGTCTGCCGAACTCACCGGTCACACGGCCGACGCCGCCTGGGCTCGCGCCCGCATGGCCCGGCTCCGCGATGCCGTGCGCGCCAAGTACTACACCCCGAAAGGTTACGTCACGCCGGAGCACGAGTTCGCCCCCGACGATCGCGTGCAGGCGCTCGCCGTGCTCAACGACTGGGCCACGCCAGACCAGTACGAGGCCTTGCGGCAAAACCTGCAGACCGTCTACCAGGCCCTCGCCCTACATGGAGCGCTACGTGCTCGAGGCCCTGCTGCAGATGGGCTACCCCGACGACGCGATGCGCCCGCATGAAGCTGCGCTACGCGAAGCAGATCGACTCCGAACTCACGACGCTCTGGGAGGGCTGGGGCCTCGGCGCTGAAGGCTTCGGCGGCGGCACGTACAACCACGCCTGGAGCGGCGGCCCGCTCACCGTCATGAGCCAGCGGATCGCCGGCCTCACGCCCGCGGCACCCGCCTGGGCAAAGTACAGGCTCGCCCCGCAACTCGGCAGCCTGCAGGATGTCGAGGCCTATGCCCCCACACCCGCGGGAGAGTTGCGCGTGAAGTGGAGCTGCGGTGAGAAGGGAAGACTAATCGGGGAGATCAGTGCGCCCGCCACGCTCGAGGGCGAGTTGCTGATCCGAAGGATCGAGGGCGCAGGTGCCCCGAAGGTTAAGATCGACGGCCAACGAGTCATCTCGAAATTGGAGCACGAAGGCTACTTCTATCGTTTGCCGGTCGGGGTAAAAAGGGTGGAGGTCCGCTAGCAATAGCCCCAAACGCCAAAGAGGGGAGCGCCCCACGGCGTCCCCCTCTTTGCGTTTCTTCGCGTACCCCTTGCGGGGCCGTAGGCACTAGCGTTCGATCACACCAGTGGCTGCGCCCGGAGCGCATCTAGCTCTTCGCCCACCTTCTTGTTGTAGGTCTCAACGGTCTCGCTGAAGTTGGCCTCACTGACGTGCTGCCGCTCGCCGATCACGCCTTCGTCCTCGAGCTTAGCCAGTAGACGCTTGGTGAGCATCGCGTCGGTCATCTCCATCATCTTCTCCCGGTTTTGGAAAAGATTGGTCTTGAAGGTGCCGAAAAACTGCTCGCGGAACTGGTTCGGGTCGAGACCCATGCCGCCGAGTTGCTTCTGATACTCCCGCTCGACCATCTCGTCGAGGTCCTCCGGCTTGAGGTCGACGTCGTAGCGTTCGACGAGCACCTTGCGGATCGCCATCCACTTGAGGCGTCGAGCGAGCCCGTGACGGTCGGCCTCGGTGAGTTCGTGGTCGTACTCCGGGTCACGGTCCTCCTTCGAGGCGGCCTCTAGTTCTTCCTTTCGGGCTTGCTCCAGGCGAGCCTTGATGGCAGCGCGGGGTGTGTCGATCGGGTTGGCACCGTCGAGGGTGTCGATGATTTGCTCGAGCGTGAAGTCGTCGAGGTTGTCCTGGCTGTTGGTGCCGAACATGGTCTTGAACTCTGCGCGGGCCTCGTCTTGGGTTTTGACGGAAGTCTGCTCCCCGAAGATCTGCTGGTAAAGCTCTTCGCCGTGCTCGGGCATTTGCTCGCGGTCCACTTTAGCGATGGTGAAGGTCGTGGTGCTGTCTTCTGTGATGACCTTCGCGTAGCGCTCCTGTACCTCCTCCTTGAGGTCGGCGAGCGCTAGGATGATCTCCGTGCCGCGGGACTTGTCGACGAGCTTGTAGCGCGACTCCTCGCTCATGTCCTGTGGGCGGAGGTAATACTTTTTGCGCTTGTCCTTTTCCAGGGGGGTGTCCTCGTCATTGGCAAGCTCGTCCTCGACTTCGACCTCCAATTCTTCGACGCCGTCTGCATCGGTGTGCTCGTGCTCGGCGCTCTCGGCGTCGGCCCCGTCTTTGGCGTCGTTGCCGACGGTTGGCTCGGCGCTGTGGGCAGCTCCGGCGTCCCCGTAAAACTGAGCGTCGAGTTCGGGGTCACTCTCTACGAGGGTGGCGAAGTCCTCCTCGGTCTCGACGGTGTCGCGCTCGATGAAGTCCATGAAGCGCTTGCGGGCGTCGTCGATCTTTGCGTCGGCCTCCTCGTCGGTGAGCGCGACCGTGTAGCGGCTCACAGCTTTAAGGGCGTCGGTGTCCACGTCGTCGACCTTCGGGATGGTGCCCCCTTCGAACTTGAAGGTGAGCGTCTCGTCGAGGTCCGCGGATAGATTGCTCATGTCGGGTTCGTCGACGGAACTGAGCTGGCCGAAAATATCGAGCTCCTCGTCCTTAACGGCCTTCTCGACGGCCTCGTCGAGCGACTTCGAGATCGCGTCCATGACGACGCCCTTGCCGTACTGTTTTTTCATAAAAGCCGCCGGCACCTTGCCCGGACGGAAGCCCTTGATCTTGGCGGTGCGGGCGAGCTTTTTCAGCTCGGCATTGGCGCGCGTTTGGTAATCTTCGGGGGTGAGTTCGACGGTGATCGTGAACTCTGCGGCGGAGGTGTGGTCGACGGTTACTTGTGGCATAGCGGGCGTTTGTGGCAAACGGGGCGCGAAAGTACGGCGCGGGAGGGAACTGCGGGCGCTTTGCTAGTTGGGCGCTGTGCTAGTTGGGCGGCCTTCGGCCTAGTTGGGCGGCCTTCGGCCTAATTGGGCGGCCTTCGGCCTAGTTGGGCGCTTGGGCTAAATGGGAGCCCGCGGATGCACTTAGGCTCGGGGGACTTCGTCGTGGTAGACGACCACGGTGTCCTGCTCTAGGTCGGGATGGAGGGAGCGACCGACGGGGCAGGCTTCGACGACCTTGGTGATGAGCTCGCGTTGGACAGGGGAATAGTCGAAGTCGGGGGCGTGGATGACGGTGCGAATCTTAGTAATGCGGCGGGGCGGACCGCCCATGACTTTGATGACCTCGGCGCGGGCACCCTTGAAGTCGATTTCCCGGCTTTCGAGCAGAATGGCGATGGTGGTGAGGATGCAGGCGGCGAGCGAGGTGGCGGCGAGGTCGGTGGGGCTGAAGGCCTCGCCCTTGCCGTGGTTGTCGACCGGGGCATCGGTGATGATGGTCTGCCCGGAGGCGATGTGGGTACAGGTGGTGCGCAGGCCGCCCTCGTAGGTGACGGTGGCGGTGAGCAGGGCGGCGGTGGAGTCGTTCATACGGGATGCAAGAAAGAAATTCCTCCGCACCATATCGGCGGGAAGTGTACTTTTGCGCCCGCTCACGGAGGAGTGGCAGAGCGGTTGAATGTGCCTGATTCGAAATCAGGTGTACTCGCAAGGGTACCGGGGGTTCGAATCCCTCCTCCTCCGCTGATTGGGACTAGCGGGACCGGCGTTGCCTGGCGAATGTCGGATCGCTACACTGTCGGATTAGCGCTTTTGACTCGCTCCGCGAGCGCGTCCTCTAAGAATGGGTCTTGCCTCACGCGCCTGCGGGCTGGCAGCAAAGAAACGCGAAGGCCATTCAATCGTGGTCGAACAGGCTACCCGCTACCATAGGGCCTACCCCTCAAAAGCCTCCGTGCCCTCGTACGGTGCAAGCGCCTCCCGCCCTCGGTGCTAAAACTCCGCCGTACAGCTTCAACGTTTTCTTCCGGCCGATGTAACATCGACGCAGGCCAACTGTCCCCGCGCCATGGACGCACGCCACTACTTCTTCCTGCTCGCCATCGGGATGTTTTGCCGAAAGGCGGATGCTCAGGCGCTAAGTAGCCTCATCGTCGAGGCTGAAGGCGCTCCCGTCGCATATGCCAACGTCTACCTGCCGGCGCTCGCCACCGGTGACGTGACCGATCCGAAGGGAGGTTTCGCCTTCACCGCCGCCCAACTCACCGACGCCACGCCCGCCACGCCGATGATGGTGAGCTGCATTGGGTTTCGCGATACTACATTCTCATTGGGCGCCTTTCGGCAAAACCCGCGACTCGTTTTGGCGAAACCCGCCTATGCCCTGGCGTAAGCGGAGGTGCGGGATACGCGGCTTAGGTATGGGAAGTCGAAGCGCCTTGGGGTGAAGGCGATGAAGCTACCGGGAGTAGTCTGCTTAAAATTCTTCACGAGACGTGGCTTCGAGTACGCCGTTGAAGTTAAAAACGATCAGACCTGTCTCCTGGAAGAACTCTTTGTTCAAACCCAAAGCGTGAGCTCGGATCGATCTTGGGATAAACAGCCCGACGGCACCTGGAAAGAATCCAACTACGGCGGCGCCATGTACGTACGTGCTCGCTGCGCGAAGTGACGCGGCAGCGCCTTCAACAATTCGCCCTGCTCCCTTCAACAATTAGCTCCTATTCCACCACCGTCACCTTCATCATATTGGTCGTGAAGCGCTTTTCGATCGGCATGCTGCCCGTGTTGATCACCTTGTCGCCTGGCTCTAATAGACCCTTGGCTTTTAGTAGGTTGATGGTGTCTTCGATCGTGTCGTCGGTGCTGGTGAACTTGTCGTAGTAAAAGCAGCGTACACCCCAGACCAGGTTGAGTGTGCCTAATAGGTGCTCCTGGTTGGAGAAGATGTAAATCTTGGTGTTGCCCGCGCGGTAGCTCGATACCTTGAAGGCCGTGTAGCCACTTACGGTGAGTCCGCAGATGGCCTTCGCGCCGATCTCAGTGGCGATGCGGGCGGCGCCGAAGCAGACGGCATCCGAGACGAAGTTGCTCGACTTGTCGCTCGTCGTCGGACGGCGACCGTCGAAGTTGTAGGCCATTTCGGCCTGCTCGATGATCTTGTTCATCGCCTCGACCACCTTGACGGGGTGACGCCCCACGCTCGTCTCACCGGAGAGCATTACGGCGTCGGTACCGTCGAGCACGGCGTTGGCTACGTCGGTGATTTCGGCGCGGGTCGGACTCGGGTTGTCGATCATCGAGTCCATCATTTGCGTGGCGACGATCACGGGGCGCGCCCGCTGGATGCACTTGCGAACGATCATCTTCTGGACGATGGGCAGCTGTTCCATCGGGAGCTCGATGCCGAGGTCACCGCGAGCCACCATGATGGCGTTCGAAGCCTTGATGATTTTGTCGATGTTTTTGATGGCCTCGGGCTTCTCGATTTTCGAGATCACCTTGGCGTTGTGGCCAGCGGCGGCGATGCGGGCCTTGAGGTCCTTAACTTCCTTGGCGGTGCGCACGAAGCTCAGCGCGATCCAGTTGACCTGTGGGTGGTTGGCGAGGATGTACTCGAGGTCGCGGTTGTCCTTCTCGGTGAGGGATGGTAGGGAGATCTTAGTGTTCGGGAGGTTGACGCCCTTGTTGTCCTTGAGCGTGCCCGCGTAGAGGCTCTTGAGCTGCACCTTTGACTTGCCATCCGTGCTGACGACCTCGAAGACGAGTTTGCCGTCGTCGACCATGACGCGCTCGCCCACCTGGACGTCTTGCGCAAACTGCGGGTACGACATGTAGACGCCGTCCTTGTCGCCGATGCGCTTCTCGTTGGTGAAGGTGACCACGTCGCCTTCGGCGAGTTCGAGCCCGTCGCCAGCCATCTTGCCGACGCGCAGTTTGGGGCCTTGGAGATCGGCCATGATTCCGACGTGGGTACCGAGTTCGGTGTTGATCGCGTCGATACGAGCGATGGTCTCGGCGTGGACCTCGTGGCTCCCGTGCGAGAAATTCAGACGGAAGATGTCGACGCCCTCTTTGATGAGAGCGCGGAGCACGGGGCTCTCGATGCAGGCCGGTCCGACGGTGGCGACGATCTTGGTGTTCTGGCGGTCGTTGATTTGCATGTGTGGGTCGTTTGGGGGGTGGGGCAGCGGTACGTGTCGGATTTACGGTAAGCTGGTGGGGCGCAAAGTAGCACACTGGTGGGGTGGTGGCGATGGGAGGCGAAAGTTCGCGGAGCCTCTGCGGGGTTGAGGGCGGCTTTCGCCAAAACAGTTCACGTGACTATTCGCGGAAGAGGTTTATTTTCGGGACGTTTTGCGTCCTTGGTGCCTCGAGTCGCGCTGCTTCGCTCCAAACAAGTGAGTAGGTCTCGCTCGTCTAGCACCTCAACCCGCTGCGGACGATCTTTCTCCTCCGGAATCGATTTGTCATATTTTCGCCGGTGTATGAATAATCGAAAGCGAGGCTTATTTTGGACTCGCGGTAGACGGTGGTCGGCGGCGAGGAGGGGTCTCCGCAGCCGTTGCGTTCGCCCCGAGACCGATGTAAAGCCCTCACTCCTAACTTACCACGCAATGACTTCGTCGTCCTCTCTCTCTCACTACGCTAGCGCTCTCTACCGGGCGTGGCGTAAGCGCCAAATCATCGTCGCCAGACCACTAGTGGTGCTGCTGCCCCTCT
Source organism: Lewinellaceae bacterium (assembly GCA_963837005.1). Lineage (GTDB taxonomy): Bacteria > Bacteroidota > Bacteroidia > Chitinophagales > Saprospiraceae > CALDTK01. Next base: position 1,823,865 of record CAWIMC010000001.1, on the reverse strand, counting down.
CTCTCCTGGCAGATGCATCGTCGGCCCAAGCGCAGTGCTCTTCGGAAGTGTCCGACTCGTACTGGAAAATCGGCCCAACTTGGGGAAGCAGTCGCCTCGCGAACTGTGATAACAATCAAATCTATAACTGCCACAAGTATACCATGGTCTACTTCGAGAACGGGTGTACGGCCGGCAACATTAATACATTCAATTGTCCACAAGCCCTGGGTGTAGGTTCGGAGACTGACTACCAGTCGACGAGCAACCCGAAGTACGTCCAGGTATGCAATGAGCCCGAGGCAAACATTACGTACTGGTGGTTTCCAACCGGTTACGGGGGACCACACTCGGCCGTGCGAATAGGCTTTGGTAGTCAGTACAGGTCAAAGTATGGACCCGGCGGCCCCCTCGTGCAACATGTCCTCGGGGGCTCATACTACGACCATGCATGTGGTGCGCCGACGCAGACTTCGTATTGGGCTTACGTCGGAGCCGTTGCCGGTCCTTCAACAATTAGTGGTACTACGCCTGTCACCTACAGCTTGTTTAACCGACCCGGCGTCACCTATCAATGGTCTATTTTGACTGGGTGGGACCACATCTCGATCTCCGGGGCGGCCAACCAGGCGAGCGTGACAGTGCAGCCCGTACACAGGGGCTCGGCCGTACTCCGCCTCACGGTCTCCTCCCCGTGCGGGGCGGCTAAGACGCGCGACATCCCCATCACGGTCGGAAACGTTACCTGCGGCGAGGCCCTTTACTCCGTGGGTGGTGGAACTCAAAACAAGTCCGTCCGCACGACCAATGCCGTACCGACCGGACTCATTACCGCGACGGCCTTCTGCGAAGGGTCTTCCACCATCGCTTGGACGCGTACTTCGGGCTCGATCACACAAGTCAACATCAACAACCCGACGGTCTCCTTCACGATGCCGAGCAGCGGGAGCGTGAGTTTCAATTTGCGTACGGTTCAAGGCGGGGTCACGACGAATCGCTCGCGCACCTTTTACAACTACGGTTCGTTCCGTATGTCGTCCGACCCCAGTACGAACGACCTCGCGATTGACCTCAATCCGGACCTCGACTTTACCATCGAGCTGGTCGATGCGAAGAGCGGCGACAGGCAGGTGATGAACAGTCGAAAGACCGGCAGTCGCATCCCGAATGAGTACCTCAAGCAAGGTGAGTACGCCATTCGGATTTACTACAACGGTGAACTCCTCGATACGCAGCAGCTTCGCGTCGGAGCCGGCAAGTAACCAACTAAAAAGAATACACAAATGCATGCCACCCGTCTGGTCGCGCTCGCCGCGCTCACGCTAGCTATGAGCACGCGTGTGCATTCGCAGGCCTCCCCTGCGCCCACCTCGGGTGCACCCCGCCTCCAGGTCGAGCTGACGGCCGGGCCCTCGCTCCCGCTCGGGGCCTTCGCGCAGGAGGGGCCGGGGCCGTGGCTCTCGGCGAGGAGTTTCGCAAGCGGCCGAGACGAGATTTTCGTCCGTCACGACGAAACCGGGCTGGCGCGTCGCGGCCTGGGCCTCGGTCTTGGGGCGCGTTACTGGTTCACCCCCGCCCTCGCCGCCGGGATCGAGGTCGCCCACACGCGTTACGCGGTCGAGACGGCGGCCCTCATGCGGTGGGTACGGCAGACGCCCGCGCAGCCTGGGTACTCGCGTGTCTTCCGACACTCGGCCTACCGGGTGATGTGGTACGGGACGGACGCGCGGGTGCGCTTCGCGACCATCCGCGGGCTCGCGCTGTCTGCCAGCGTGGGGGGCGGCCTCGCACGTACGGAGTACCCCGACTGGGACTTCGTCTTGATCGAAGATCAGCAGGGGTTCGAGTACTACTACGGGGTTTGGGACCCCAACGTCGACCTCGAGAACTACTCAAATAGCACTGCCTACGCAGGCGGGGAGTACGTCACCGGCGGCTACGCCATGGGCGCACTCCACGCCGGTTACGACACGGAACGGTTCGGGATCGGGCTCACGGCACGACTTCGGCACGCGCGCTTCTCCTACGACGTGTTCCCGAGTGCCTACCCAGGCAACTCTAGCCCCCCCAAATTTTACCAGGACCAACTCCGCGTCACGACTCTCGACGTCGGGGCGTCGGTGTCGTACCTGCTCCTTAAGCCCCAGGCCAGCCGCCCTAGAGCCGACGCGAAGGCCCGTGCGAGCAAGCGGTGAAGGGGAGCTGCCCCTGCTACATTTTGGGACGAACAGCGGTCGTGCATTATACCGACGACTTACGAGGTCCTCGGTACGTTATTGCGTTGCCGCGACCGGCTCCGGATCAGGACCCTAGACCTGAACTTCTCAGTTGCGTACGCGCTCCTGGGCGAGCGCTCCGGTCGAGCGCGCTCCCGGACTGGCGAGTAGCCGGAGGCGTAAGCGTAATTACCCGTTAGGCTTCAGGACCTAGCAGATCATCCAACTCCGCCGCCGAAAGCCCCGTCAGCTCAGAGATGAGTGTACGCGGCATCCCCTTGGCGGCCATCCCATGCGCTACCTCGTGCGCCTTTGCAAGCAGGCCCTCCTCGCGGCCCTCCTCGCGGCCCTCCTCCTTACCGTAGATGTACTGCTGGAGCACAGCCCCTCGTACGTCCCGATCCTGCGCCAGTGCGCGCTCCCAATTGTCGCGCTCCTGGGCGCTCATGTTGGCGACCTCCATCGTCGTGAAGGCCTTACGGACCTCCTCCTCAGTGACCCAGTCGGGGATCTTGTCCATCGCCTTCATGTTGCGCATGGCGAGGGTCCACTGCTCGAGGGGCGCCAGCGTAGTCGTATCGGCGGATAGGGTGTCGGTGGGCATGGGGAGCTTGTTTAGTTCCACAAAGTACAACTGAAGAACGTCGGAGAACAGTTCCCCCGCCGCGGAACTCAGCCGAAATTGGTGGAAGTAGCCTTCGTAACCGCCCTTCCCGTTTGCGCCGGGTAGGTCGTAGTCCACGAGCGCGATGACGTACACGGGCTTCAGTTCGTAGAATCGGTCGCCGGGCTGGACTTGCTCGGCGAAGGACCGCATCGCGTAGTAGAGCGTGCGCTCCTTGAAGTAGGGCTGCGCGAGCCTTTGGACCTCGACGATGACCGTGCGACCGTCGGCCGTGACGCAGCGCAGGTCGTACACTACGGTCCGCGTCGCGACACCGTCGCCGATCATTTCGGTGTGGAGGTAAGAGATGGCCGTGACCTTGTCCTTCACAGGAAGTACGGCGTTGATGAAGGCGATCAAGGTGGCGTGTCCGGCAAACATGCGCTTGAAGCCAAAATCGGTGATTGGGTCGGCGTAGCGCCCGGCGTAGGTAACGTGCATGGGAGAGAGGTTTGTAAGGCTGCAATATTGACACAAATTGTTTTGTAATTAGGCTTAACTCTCTTCTTCCGTATAAATGTTCTATCCATCCCTAGCTACGACTACTTCGCCACAGCAGCTTATACTAACGTTCCCTAAAGTCCACCCTTCCATCAGCTCAACAGCCAATCCTCCCATCTCCTCAACTATGCACACCCCCGAAGTCTACCTCGCCGTCGACGCCGTCGTCTTCGCCTACACGGAAGGTCAACTCCAAGTCTTGCTCATCGAGCAGCGTCATGGTGAACTGGCCGGCCAGCGCGCCCTGCCCGGTGGATTTGTTAGAAAAGGCGAGGGCTTACGCGCCGCTGTCGAGCGCGAACTACTAGAAGAGGCCGGTCTCAAGGTCGACTACCTAGAGCAACTCTACACCTACGGCGACGACACGCAGCGAGATCCGCGCGCCCAGGTCGTCACCGTGGCTTACTACGCGCTCGTCCCGCCAAATCGGGTAGCGTCCGCACCGGAGGGCGATGCCAAGGATGCCGCATGGACCCCCATCACCGAACTGCCCACTCTCGCCTTCGACCACGCCACTATTATCCAGGACGCCGCCGCCCGCCTGCGCGCTAAGCTGAGCTACCAACCCGTCGGCTTCGAGTTGCTGCCGGAGCGATTCCCGTTCTCGGCACTGGAAGACCTGTACGAGACCCTGCTCGCCCGCCCCATCGACCGCCGCAACTTCAGGCGCAAGATCCTGAGTTTTGGGGTTTTGGCGGAAGCCGGACCACTGGAGAAGTCGGGCCGCGGCCGCCCGGGCATGGCTTACCGCTTCGACAAAACCCGCTACGAGCAACTTCAGCGCGAGGGCTTTCTGTTCGACATAAAGTGAGGGCTGGACGAACTCTTTTTATATTTGCGTAGTTTGAACACAAAATAGCGCTTACATTTGTCCCGCCATGCAGACCTACACCCACGCCCTTCACCTCGATGCAGACTTCCGGGCCTACCCCAAGCTAGAGTCTATCCCCTTCGAGGCCTTCCAATTCGCCGGCGGCGAACCGCACATTAAGCTCGGTAACGTAGAGTCGAATGCGCGCGTCATCATTACGCAGCGCGCCAAGTCTTGGCAGGACCTAGGCATGGTCGCCATCGCCGTAGACGCCCTCCGCAGGGCCGGGGCCGGCAACATCGCCCTTTTGCTCCCGTACCTCCCCGGTGCTCGCCAAGACCGTGTTATGGTGCCCGGCGAGCCGCTCACGGTCAAGGTGTACTGTGACTTTCTCAATTCGCTGGCGCTAAAACGCATCACCATCTTCGATCCGCACTCCTCCGTCGGCCCTGCGCTGCTCAGCGATGTCGAGGTCATCGACAACGTAGCTTTCGCCAAAACGGTCCTCGCCGATCTGCCCGAGAATACGCTCCTCGTCTCTCCGGATGCCGGTGCGCAGAAGAAGGTCTACGCCGTAGCGCAGGCCCTCGACGGCCAATACCCCGTCATCGACGCCGGCAAGCATCGCGACGTACGCACCGGCGAGCTCACCGGCTTCGCAGTCTACGTGTACGACAAGCAGATCAAAGGCGAACCCTGCCTCATCCTCGATGACATCTGCGACGGCGGCGGCACCTTCCTCGGCCTCGCCAAGGCCCTCAAGCAGGAAGGCGCCGGCAATCTATACCTCGCCGTAAGCCACGGCATCTTCTCGAAAGGCACCGAGGTTTTGACGAAAGTCTTCAAACACGTCTACTGCACGGACGCCTTCTCGACCCTGCCAACAAAGGTCGGTATAACGCAGGTCCCGCTAGCGCAACTGCTGTAGCCAGTAAGTAATAAAGATTGCCAGCCTTACGCCAGCTTCGCGTCTCAGGGCAGGCTCAGGCTTCGCGGCTCGCAATGCCGGTAGTCCCGCACGGCCGTCCTACGCGGTAGCGCATTCAAAAATGCATCCTTCACAAATTCAACAATTATCCCCATGAACCCTCTCCTCCTCACCGACGGCTACAAGCTCGACCACCGCCGCCAGTACCCCGACGGTACTACCCTCGTGTACTCCAACTGGACGCCTCGCAAGAGCCGCATCGACGGCATCGAGAAGGTCGTTTTCTTCGGGTTGCAATACTTCCTCAAGGAGTACGTACAGACGCAGTTCCAAACCGACTTCTTCGATCGACCGAAAGAGGAAGTGTTAGCGGAGTACGCCGCCCGCGTCAACGCTTACCTCGGTCCAAATCAGGTCGGTACCGACCACATTGCGGCCCTGCACGACCTCGGCTACGTGCCGATGAGCTTTAAGGCCTTGCCGGAAGGGGTGTCCGTCCCCATCCGCGTGCCGATGTTTACGATGGTCAATACGCTACCGGAGTTCTTCTGGCTCACCAACTACTTCGAGACGCTGCTCTCCGCCGTGGTCTGGCTGCCGTGCAACTCGGCTACGATCGCCAAGCAGTACCGCCAGATTTTGGATGCGGCTGCCGCCAAAACGTCCAGCGCCCCAGATTTCGTCGACTGGCAGGGGCACGACTTTTCGATGCGGGGCATGGGCGGCATCGAGGCGGGCTTGAGCAGCAGCGCGGGACACTTGTTGAGTTTTAGCGGAAGCGATACGATCCCCGCCGTCGACTGGCTGGAGAAGTATTACAATGCCGACGCCCAAAACGAACTCGTCGCCGGCAGTGTCGCGGCCACCGAGCACTCTGTGATGAGCATGGGGAAGAAGGATTCGGAGCTGGAGACCTTCCGCCGGCTCGTGACGGAGGTGTACCCCGCGGGCATCGTGAGCATCGTGAGCGATACCTGGGATTTGTGGCAAGTTCTCACCGAGTATTTGCCAAAGCTGAAAGGAGAGATCCTCGCCCGCGATGGCAAAGTGGTGATCCGCCCGGATAGCGGGGACCCGGTAGATATTATCTGTGGTACGCTGGAGCCTGCCCTGAGCGTAGCCGAACGGACCAAAACCGACAACGAGCGCAAGGGCGTCATCGAACTCCTCTGGAACGTCTTCGGCGGCACGACCAACGACAAAGGTTATAAGGAACTCGACCCCCACATCGGCGCTATCTACGGAGACTCCATCACGCTCGACCGCGCGAACCAAATCTGTGAGCGCCTGGCTGCCAAGGGTTTCGCTAGCACCAACGTCGTGCTCGGCGTCGGGAGCTTCACCTACCAGTACAACACCCGCGACACCTTCGGCTTCGCGATGAAGGCGACGTACGGCGAGGTGGATGGCGAGGGCCGCGCCATCTATAAGGACCCCGTCACGGACGACGGTACGAAGAAGAGCGCGCGCGGCCTGGTACGCATCGAGAAGGAGGACGGCGAGTACGTCCTCCACGACGAGCAAACCTGGGCGCAGGAGGCCGGTGGCGAGCTAAAGGAAGTCTGGCGGGACGGGAAGCTGCTGGTGGACCACACCCTCTCCGACATCCGAGCGCGCGTCCGCGAAAAAGTCTAGCCTACAACTCCAGAGCCCCGGCCGGGGAGTTCGTTGGACCTGGCGGAGGCCGAGCGAAGCTCAACGAAGACGGTTCAACGGACCCCCGGCGGGGACTCTGGACCTCGAGCTCACTAACCCCCCCCCTTAACCATGACCCTCTCCCAATCCCGCGCCCTGCTCCTCGGCCTCTCCGTCGCCGACGCTCTCGGTGTCCCCGTCGAGTTTCAAAGTCGCAAGGAGCTAAGCGCTAACCCCGTCACCGGCGTCCGTGGGTATGGCACCCACGACCAGCCCCCGGGCACCTTTTCCGACGACTCCACGATGGCTTTCTGCCTCGCCGAGACCATCGCCGAGGCCGGCGGCAAGTTGCCCCTCAACTACCGCGACCTCGCCAATCGCTTCATCAACTGGTGCGACCGCGGCTATTGGACGCCCCACGGCGTGCGCTTCGACATCGGCCGCATCACCTGGGACGCCATCCAGCGGCTCAAAGACCAAACGCTGGACCCAACGCAAGCCGGTGGTGCCGGCGAGTACGAGAATGGCAACGGTTCATTGATGCGTATCCTGCCATTGGTGCGGCTTACGCCAAAACTAGACCCGGCGGCGAAGCTCCAGCTCATCCGAGAAGTATCGGGCATGACGCACGCGCACCCACGGTCGGTGTTGTGTTGTCTTTACTACGTGCTTCTCGCCGAAGAACTCCTGAAACCACCGCCACCAATCAATCCCTATCCCGATGGTTACGACTTCGCCGATAAGCGAGAGCACTTCCGCCGGGTATACATTGATGTCAACTGGAAAATCTTACATCAGTATCTCCCGCTAGCACCCGAATTAGCCGCCGCAGCTTCGCATCTCACTAACTTGACTGATGGCCATATCGCTACACAGGCCGAAGCTTCGATCTACGGCGATGGCTACGTCGTCAACTCGCTAAAGGCCAGTGTCTGGTGTCTCTTCCAAACCGACAGTTACGCCTCCGCGGTCTTACGCGCCATCAACCTCGGCGAGGACACCGACACGACGGCGTGCATCACCGGTGGCCTAGCGGCGCTGCTCTACGGGGAGGGCAGCATCCCGGAAGAATGGCTGGCGGCGCTGGTGCGGCGGGCGGACATCGAGGAGCTGGCGGAGCGATTCAGCGGAATACAGAGCGCGCAGAGGTCCGCAGAGTTTGCTGAGCCGTGATGCTGCTTTATCAATGGCGAGCCCATTGGGTATAGCCCTTCAACACTTCACCCCTCACCCTTCAACACTTGACCCTCTACATTGACCTCGACGATACGCTGTGTGACTACAGCACCCGCCATGCCGAAATGCTGGCGAAGTCTCCGCAAGTAGGCTTCCCCCAGAGCCAGGTAGACTTCTACCGGAAGCTCGAGCCCTTGCAAGAGGCTATCGAAGCAGTGGAAAAGCTGCGGACGAGCGGGAAGTTCGACATCTGGATTCTATCCGCTCCATCTGTCTACAATCCGATGTCCTACCTCGAGAAACGGCTTTGGGTCGAGGACCACTTCGGGATGTGGGGCGCGGAGCATTTGATCTTATGTCCGGACAAAAGTTTGCTGAAAGGTGAACTCTTGATCGACGACAAAAGCCAAGGGCGCGGGCAAGAAGGTTTTGCGGGAACGCTCATTCATTTTGGCAGCGGGCAGTATCCAGATTGGATTTCCGCGTTGACCTATCTCCTACCTCAATCCCCGAATAATTCCGCGACGATAATTTCTCCTAGCAGCTCGTGCTGAATGGTGTCGCCTTTTTTGTAAGTTAGCTTGGTTTCGTAGGTGCCATTCGATTGCGGACCGGTATTGCACTCGATCTGAGCGGCGTTGATGTCGATAATCCAGTATTCTGGGATGCCGGCATTCACGTACATGGGGAGCTTCGAGATACGGTCGATGTTAATACTCGTATCAGCGACTTCGCCAATCCAAAGCACTTCGTCGGCTGTGGGGATGCGATCCCTGTAGGTCGACATTTTGCCTTTCGCAATGTACAAGTCGGGTTCTGGTCGGCTGTATTCCGACAATTTGATCGGCGCTTGCGAGTTGACCGACACATCCCGCGAAGAGGTGGCACGGAGCAAGATGTCGTAGGTGACCTTCGTCACGAAGGCATGGGGGGCGTTAACTGACATTTTCTCCGTGATATATCCGTCTAACAATTCAACCGCGTCCGACTCCGCGATGAACCCGCTCTCGATCCCGGCCTCGAACTCCTCGACCGTCCAGCGGTGCAGCGTGGGTGTGCGTGGTGCAGGAGGGCGGACCTCGGCGGTGGGCGCTGGCGCCTGAGCGGACTCCTCGGACTTCTGAATGTGCGCTGCGGGCGCCTGGACGGAGGCCGGCGGCGGCGCGACAACCGCCGACTCCCGCTCGATGTGTGCTGTTTGCTGCGTCATAACGTTGCCCAAGGTACTCATCTATAGCCGCGCGCACAGCCCTTCATCACTCTTGCCTTCACCCTTCAACACTTGAACCCCCGTGAATTACCTCTCTCACTCCTTCCGCGCCCAGCGCCTCGAGGGCATCGGCCGCACCGCGATGTTCAATCAAGTCCTCGACGACATGGCGGCCCAGCCCTTATCGGACTTCGATGGCCTCCATTGCTTCTCGCAAACCGACAGCGTATTCTCCCAGCAGCACAAAGCGAGTTTTGCCCTGAGCGGAATAAAATACACGAGCGCCGAGCAGTATATGATGTACGGTAAAGCCTTACTGTTCGAAGACCAGGAGACGGCCAGTAAAATCTTGGAGACCTCCGATCCTAAGAAGCAAAAGCAGCTCGGGCGCGAGGTCCAGAACTTTAATTCGACGGTTTGGCAAGACAACGCCCGCCGCATCGTCTACGAGGGCAACTGCGGCAAGTTCATGCAGAACCCTAACCTCCGGGACGAGCTAAGCGCAACCGGCAATAAGCTCCTCGTCGAGGCGGCCCCGGACGATAAGATATGGGGCATCGGTCTCGCCGCGGAGGACGCAGCCGCGCAGGACAAAGCGGTATGGCAAGGCAGCAATTGGCTGGGCTACGTGCTCACGCTGCTTAGAGAGGATATGGCGGCTTTCGCCAAAACGATCTAAGCTATCGCCGCACCTGCACCCACCCTCGCGCCACCAGTCTCCCGTCCATTTCCCGCAACACGTACAGCAGTGGCCCATGCCCCGCCAAGTCTGCCAGAGACGGCAATTCGAGCAGCGTTTCGCCTGCTTCGCCAACCACGCCCGCCTGCCTCAGCCTGTGACCTAGCGCATCGTAGACTGCGAACGTCAACGCTGTGGCCTGGTCTAGTTTTAGCGGAAGCGTGACCCCGCCTCGTGTTGGGTTGGGGAAGATCGAGCCAGCGCTGATGCCAGGGCCGACTTCCGCCACGCTAACTGGGATGCCTGCGTACCCCACCCAGGGCCGCGCTTGCTTGATGGCGAACACACCGTCCTCATCGACCTTAAACTCGATCTCCATCGCGAAGCCCCGGTCTTGCTCGGCCTGGTACAGTTTTGCGAAAGCGTCATGGATGCGCGTCATCGCTTCGCGCAAAGCCTCGATGTAGACGGAGTCCAGCACGGACTGGTCGGCGGGCAGCAGGCTGCTCGTGCCAATGCGCTGCACCGACGGATCGTCAAAGGGAGAGCGCGTCAACAGCAACTCCTCCGGCTTGGAGTCGGGGGAAGGATTGGTGACGAGGTCCTCGCCCACCTGCGCATTGACGTAGTAGGTGCCGGGCGTCCCGTAGCGCGGATCGATGCTCACGGCCACGCCGTTGACGCGCTCATTAGTGTAGTTGGGGTGCACCGTGACGCCCATTTTGGCCGATGCGTGATCGATGCGGTAAAAGTCCCGCTCGGCGTAGGCACGGTAGGTCCAGAGGCTCGCGTAGACCTGCCGGATCGACTTCTCGATGTGGCCCTCATCCGGGTGCTGCGTTTTCGAATCGTAGAGGCCAGCTCCGTTAAAGCCCGGCAGGTCTTCGCCATTGCTGCTGGAGCGACAGCGGATGCTCTGCCCAACTGGAAAGCTTTGCTGCAGCACAGTAAGCTTGGCTCTGGCTTCCGCCGAAAACTCGCCTTTGCGAATGCGCTTTCGGAAGTCGTCGAGCGCATCCTCTTGCTCGTCAAAGGGCAGTGTCCGTAGGCGCTCGATGAGTGCGGTAGCCTCCCGGTCGAAGCCATTGCCACGCATGAAGTCATCATAAAAGGCGTACGGCACCGCGAAGCCTTCGGGGATCGTCCCGTCTGGAAAGCCGAGCCTGTGCAACTCCGCCAGGTTGGCGCTCTTGGCCCCGAGGCTTGGCGTTTCCGCAAAACCCACGCTTCGGAGTCCGACGATGTCTCTGTTCGTCAAATCAGACTTGAGCACCAGCACGGTGTCGGGCCGCAGCTTCGCGAAGTGCGCGTCTACCTCCTCGACGCTGGCGGCGCGCAGCGTAAAGGTGTCGGTCCGTACCTCAAGGCGGACGTACTGCCCCTCGAGCCGCAGGACGTCCGGGTGCGAGAAGGCATCGCGCAGGAAGGCATTCGGGACGCTGTCCTGGATGGCGCGGAGGTTAACGTGGGACAAGGGCGTTTGGACGGCCTCGGTGAGGATGCCCCCGACGCGCGGTAGCTCATTGGGCAGCGCTGCGTAGACGACAATGTCGTAGGGGCTCGGGCGATCGGCCTCCGTGAGGCGACGCAAGCGTCCGAATCCGATGCCTGCATTCAGGGCCAAGTAGTCGAGGGTAGGGTAGAGCTCCTCCTCGCTGATGACCTGCACCCGCGAGGCATCGTAAGCCGCCTGCTCGCGCTCCACCATCGCAATCGAGCGCTGGTGGTAGGGCCGGTAGGCAAGTCGCCCGCGGAGAAAAGGTAGGTTGGCCGCGAGGATCTCGTAGGCGCGCTCGATGAGTTCGAAGGAGTACTCGTTGAAGCTGCCGAAGTAGAAGGTGTACAGCCCTCGAGCACCGTTCGGTGCGTAGGCATCCGGGTGGAACTCCATCGTACCCCGCATATCTGGACCGAAGCTCACGCCATTCGGAAGCGTCGGAATGCCGGTAGCGCGGGCGAAGTCGACGTGGTTGGGGTGGGTCTTGACGTTGATGAAGTACAGCGACACGGCGTCGGACTCATTGTCGACGAGGTAGATCTTGGAGACGAGCCGCGGACGGGCAGAGGTGCTGCCACCAGCCTGTGTGATGGCGATAGCGGCAAAGTCGGCATCGGAGGTCAAGGCCACGGCGCCATCGCGGCGCTCGGTTGGCTTGGCGGTGTTGAAGGGGCTGAGGCGACCGACGCTCGCGTGCTCTGTGAGATCATCGACACCGTCTCCATCCTGATCGCCGGGGCTAGCGATCGGGTAGGCGCGGACGCGGTACAGGCTTTCCGGCAACGCCTCAAGGCTTTCGGTGAGGACCAAATTGCGTCCGCTACCCAGCGCCAAACTGCGGGCGGTGTATGCGGTGTCGCGGCTGTGCGCGGCCTCCAGGACGTAGTAGAACCCCGGATCACTCTCGATCTTTAACAGGGGCAGGCCGTCTTCATCGAGGTTGAAGCCTGTTGTCGGCACGAGCGTCTGTGCCGACAGCGAACCCACGCCGACCAGCACGATCCACACGCCGAGCATCCTTATTAGCTGTGTCGAAGAGGGCATGACTGCAAGGTAATAACCAAGGGCGCTTTCGAGCCTTCACTCATCCGAAGTTTGTCGTGCGGGCTTCCATCCCAGCCGCCAGCCAATCCCAAGACGCAGACGACCGCTCATGAAAGCGTGGTACTCGTTTGGGGCGAGGAGTTCGCCTTCGCCGCTGCCGTTGGGGAACAGTTCCTGCGCAGAGAACATCCCCCGCCCACCGACCTCCAGGCCGATAGTAGCCTCCAAAAACAGCGGTGTGCGCTTTGGTAGCCAGCGATTGACCCACTGCCCCTCGACGCCGATCTGCCGCAAGCTTCCACGACCCTCCCCGAGCGCGACGTAGAAATTTCCTGAGGGCGCCAGCGAATAGCCGTCGAAGTCGAACGCGCACCGAGCGTAGCCAAGACGCGTCCCGAATCCCATCCAGTAGCCCTGCGTCAGTTCCGCGCCGACCAGGATGCCCAGTCCCAAATCGAGCCCGCGGTAGCGCCCCGCCAAACCTCGCAGAAGCGGTGGTGGATCGGCCGGTCCAGCATCGACTACGAAAGTGATGGCCTCGCGGTACGCGCCCTGGTAGGCGAGCCGAACGGACTGCGGATTGTTTCGGAGTTGGGAATGGTCGGAGGTCCAAAAGAGCAGGTTCACATCCGGCGGGTGCAACGCGAGTGCGTGTCGCCAGTTGCCCTGAGCGCCCCCCGGTAAGTTGGCAAGCAAGTTTAAGGCAAAACACAAGCCCGTGAATAGTCGGAGCTTTACCACCGTCCGAGGCACTTGGGGGCAAGCAGCGTATCCCTCACCCAACCTCCAAAAAACCCTTGCCCGGGGTCGTAGCACTCGAACGGCCCGGCTTCCCGAGGATAAATCTCCGGTTCCGCAAACCGGTCCGGCGTTCGCGACACCACCGTCACGCTGTCGATGCGCTCGAACCTCAGTACCACCTCGTCGCTGAAGTTGGACACCCGCACTGTCATCGAGTCGATCACGGCCAGAAACGTGATCCCCGGCACCCGAAAAAAGCGAGTCGCGCGAAAATCCAATCGCCCATCCCGCACCGGTACAACGTTGATGCCCGACAGTGTATCGATGCCTATGCGCAGCGACCCGAGAGAATCTACCCTGCCGAAGCTCTGGCGGACATCTACGAAGTTGATAGCCCGCGCTCCGGCAGCATCGACGTACACGGGGCGCAGCCCGACGGCCGAGAGTAGCACCTCGTCAGGTTCGGCGGGTAGGATGGAGGCGAAGCACGCTGGTAGGAGTAAGAGGGCTGCTACGAGCGGGGCGGCAGTATAGTAGAGATAGTGGTGGTTCCGCATCGGCGTGGCGTACGTGAAGAGGTAGAAATGCCGTCGGAGCGGATGCAAGTTCGTCCCGACCCGCAACGTCTGGCGTGTCCTATCTGCTGCTCCTAGATTCTCGATGGCTATCGGTTCAGCTGGCTCTCAGCCTACCTAAACTGTCCAATCCGGTACGCCACCATCACGCGCGTCCGGATCCCCCACACACTCCTGTACTCATTGTACTCGCGCAAGTTCGAATCGAAAAACGTGAATCGGCTATCGTACCCAGGGTAGATGTCGCTCGGCGTAAACATGCCGCGCCGACCCCCGGCCACGCCGGCCTCGCCCTGTACGACCCAGCGCGCTCCCCACCCCACGCGTGCCACCATTCCGACTTCGGCCATGATCTGCTTGAAGCTCGCCTCCTGCATCGGCCCCGCGATAAACACATTTGGATCCGGTGTCTGCGGGTTTTGGCGAAAGCCCTGGTAAGAAAATCCGGACCTCGTACGATCCACCCGCAAGTAGCCTCCGAGCGATGATCCGTCGCCCAGGTCCTTGGCGCCCAAGATGCTCATCCCCGTCACGTTACCCCAGATCAGTGGTGCGAAGGCACTCGTGCCCTCCGGGCGGAATGACGGCCCAACGTGTGCGCCGACGACGAAGACCTCCCCGTAGGCGACCTGATAGCCGAAGCTAACACTCGTAAAATTGGATGCCTCCGGCGTCGTGACCGTGAGCAGGTGACTCCAAGTGGGGCGTGGCGAGTTGGTAGCTGATGAGGATGACGAGGGGGCCTGCGCCAAAACTTGTAGCACGCCGCACGCCAGCACGGCACCTAGGGCGCGGGATAGTCTGAGGGAGCTCATCATTGGAAGAGGCATTGTGGCCTGCGGAGCGACACCTGCGACCACGATTGGACGTAGCCCGATGTGCTGTCGACGCATTCGAGGAAAAAGGCGCCCGTGTAGGCACTCTCGAGATCACTAAACTCAAGTCGGTCAGTGCTGCGGCGCAGCAGCGCGTACGGGTCCACGACGAGCCTATCGGACGCGCGACTGATCAGCGTGAAGCGGTCGATCGCGTCGATGCGCACCGTCACTACATCCGCGTAGCTCTCGAAGGTGACTACGTTGCCCTCCGCGCCCGTGATCCTCACGAATCCCGGCACCCGTAGCGAGGAGCCGCTACCCGGTAGCGGCTGCGCTTTGGTCTGGATGATCAAACCTCGATCGGGAACGGCGGACAAGGTGAAGTCGGCAAGTTCGACGGGCAGCCCGCTACGGTCTCCGAGGTCAACCCCGGCCACGAGGTCGAGCGTGCGGGCCTCTTCTACAGAAATGTAGTTCGGTCGCAGCCCAACTACCTCATCGCGGACGATAAGCGGATCATCTGGGAAGTACGTGTCGCAGGCAGGTACCAGGCAGGCGGCTGTCGCCAAAACGACGAGGCTCCGTGGGAGGATTCGAAACCAAGCGAGTACCAGGTAACTCATAGTGGCAAAGCTCGCATAGGGTTAAGCGAGTCGAGTTGCGGATATCGCACAAAACACCTGCGCGAGTTGCGGAAATCGACAACTCTGCAGAACGAATCCCGAAGCTCGTCTGCCGCTTTGCGCATCTTTGCAGGATGGGTAGGCTTCCGCGCTCCAGTGCGGGCCTACCCTTGCAAAGAGGGAAAGTCTGCACATGAGCTTACGAAAGCCTGCCGCCGCAGAGGCCAGCAGAGGGGACCCGCGCTGAAGCGCGGAAGCCCGCCCCCCTCCGCCGGCCCCCCTCGGCAGTAAAGCACAACCGCCGCGGCAGCGCCCTCAACACTTCACCCCTCAAGCATTCAACAATTGCCGCCGCAGCGCTCCCCGCTCTTCACCATCTTCCTGACCATCTTCATCGACATGCTCGGGGTCGGGGTCATCATCCCGATCCTGCCGGTGCTGTTCTTCGAACCGGACTCGAGCTTGTTCGGGCCGGAGGTGACGCAAGCGACGCGCTCGGTGATCTACGGCTTCCTGATTGCGGCTTATCCGCTGTTCCAATTTTTCGGGGCACCGATGCTCGGGAGTCTCTCCGATCAGTACGGCCGTAAACCGGTGCTGCTTATCTCGCTGGTCGGCACGCTGGTGGGCTATTTGCTCTTCGCTTATGCCATCCACGAGAGCATCCTGTGGCTGCTGTTCGCGGCGCGGATGCTGCCGGGCTTCACGGGCGGCAACATTGCGGTGATTTTCTCGAGCATCGCGGACGTGAGTTCGCCGGCCGAGCGGACGAAGAACTTTGGTTTAGTCGGGGCGGCCTTCGGGATCGGCTTCGTGCTCGGGCCGACGATCGGGGGCTTGCTGGCCGATGATTCGCTGGTGAGCTGGTTCTCTCCGACGGTGCCATTGCTGTTTGTGGCCGGACTCACGGTCCTCAACATCGTCCTCGTCGTGACCGCCTTCCCGGAGACGCTGCGAGAGCGACTTTCGTCAAAACTCGATGCTTTCTCGGGCTTTCGCAACATTGGGACGGCCTTTGCCTCGCCGCGGCTCCGGGAGATATTTCGCGGTGGTGCTGCTGATCTCGCTCGGCTTCACGTTTTTCACGCAGTTCTTCAGTGTCTACCTGATCCAGGAGTTCGGATGGGAAGAGCGGCAGGTCGGGTTTTTGTTTGGGTGGGTCGGCATCTGGTTGGCCATTACCCAAGGCCTCATCGTGCGGCGGATGGCGGGGCGGGTTTTGCCTGCAAAGGCGCTACAATTCAGCATCGCCGGCGTGGCCATTGCCCTGGCGCTGTTGCTGCTGCCAAAAGAGGATTGGCTCTTCTACGCCATCAATCCGCTGATCGCGCTGGCCTACGGGATCACGTCTCCCAACCTCACGAGTGTGGTCTCGGAGCAGGCCGGTCCGAGTGAGCAGGGCCAGATCATGGGCATCAACCAGTCGATGCAGAGCCTGGGGCAATTCGTGCCACCAATCATCGCGGGCTACCTCAACGCCATTGACGCGCGGCTACCGCTGGTGGCGGCGGCGGGCTTGGTGGCCGTGGCGTGGGTGTTGTTTATGGCGGTGGGGCGGGGGAGCAGAACCACTGATTGATATGTAAAAGTTGAAGTGCTACTCCGGGGAGCGTAGCATTTCAGATACTCTTGTACTGCTGTGCCGCCGCGCGGAAACGGCGGCCCCGCCGCGGCGGGGATTTGGCACCGAGGACACGGAGGCGCTACGCTTCGGCACCGAGGGCGGGGAGGCTCCGCACGTGGCTTCGCCGAGGGCGGGGAGGCTGCTCGGGTGCGCTCTCGGGAGCGGGTCTGCTCGGACAGGCGCTTTAATTTTAAGTCTCAATAATGCCGCCAAACCACCAGACGAGGGCACCGCGGAAGCTCGAATCAATTTCTGAACCCTAATTACTCAGGTCGCCGCTGCTCCACGGTAGCCTCCGCCGCGAGAAGTTCCGCGACTCTTAGCGTGCCGAACGCCTCGTGCACGAGTTCTTCATCGGCTTCGAAACTCCGCTCCTGTGCGTATGCGTTGACGCCGTCCGGCTCGGTGAAGATGAGTAGGCGCCGCCGGGCGATGTCGACGATCCAATATTCGGCAATGCCGGCCTCGGCGTAGAGGGCGTATTTGGTGGTGCGGTCGTAGTCGTAGGAGGAGTCGGCCACCTCGCAGACGAGCAGCAGGTCGGCGGCCGTCGGGTCGCGCTGGGCGTATTCGCGGTTGGTGCCTCGGGCTACGAAGGCGTCGGGCTCTGGGCGGGAGGCGGGTTTGATAACGACCGGGTTCTGCGAGCGGACGACGAATGACTCACGGGGCAGGGTATCGCGCAGGTGATCGGCGAGCATGGTCACGCCGTAGGCGTGTGGCGTTCCTATGGACATATGTTGGACGAGTACACCTTTGATCAACTCGTAGCGCGTCTCCGGCGGGAACACCCCGGCCTCGATGGCGCGCAGGTAGCTGTCGAGCGTCCAGCGGTGCGGGCGCACACTTTTACCTTCGGACGTAGGGCCGACCAGCACGTCGGTGCCGCTCGTGGTGTCTTCTGTGAGATCTAGCATAGCGATTGGCAAGGTACGGCGCAGCGGCGCGGCGGAAGTAAGGGCGGCGCTACGGTGTTCTGGCGAAAGCCTGCTCACCGAAGAGGTCTCTAATCCCAGACCCCCCCGATGCAGCAATCCTATTCCTTCACGAGCCAGACCGGCCGACTATTGAGCGCCTGCTCCGTGCGGTAGTTATTGAGCGGCATGTTTGCCTTGAGTTCGGTAAGTTCTTCGACGGAGGCACGCATGGGCTGTTTGAAGATGACCCAGTTGACGTTCTCGGTGCAGGGTGGGGTAGTGAGCGAACCGCTGTAGGTGAAGTACGCGCGATTACGCGGCAGGAGGGTGGTGAGGTTGAAGGTGTCCTGCACCTAGGCCGTCTTGCCGAAGGTCACCGGGAGAAATTTACCGAAGTACTCAAACAAGTTGCTCGGCGCACCTTGCTGCCCGAGGATGCTCAGCACGGTGATTTGGTCGGCGTCGTTGACGTGGACGAGGTATACGATAGGGTAGCGTACACCATTATTGAGATTTAAAAATTAAAGCGCTGCTCCGGGGAGCGTAGCGTTCTAGGTACTTCTGTGTCGCCGCTCGGAAATGGCGGCTTCGCCGCTGCGGGGATTCGGCACCGAGGACACGGAGGCGCTACGCTTCGGCACCGAGGGCGGGGAGGCTCCACACGTGGCTTCGCATGCACCTGGCTGTGCCAAGGTCGGGGGGGCGGCTCGGAAATGGCGGCTTCGCCGCTGCGGGGATTCGGCACCGAGGACACGGAGGCGCTACGCTCCGGCACCGAGGGCGGGGAGGCTCCACACGTGGCTTCGCCAAGGTCGGCGCCGCTGCTTTCGGAAGGGTCACAGGCGCCTTTAACGATGGTAAGCAGGCCAGACAAGAGGGTAGTCTTCGGGCGTATAACGTGCGATAGCTACCGCCTGTCGGTCAATACCTTCGAGTTGATTCGCTTAGAAAGTGAAGCCTAGACCGAGTCGCGCCCGCAGCGCGAGACTGGTGTTGTATCTGTTCTGGGGGAGTCGGACGACGTTACAGAACAGGAAATTGCATTCGGAGTCAAAACCGGGGTACAGGTCTACGTCGGAGAAGATACCCCGGCCGTAGAAGTTGAGGCCACCCTCTAGGTTGAGGAATAGTCCCGAGTCTCCTAGGAGAATGCGCGTGAGGCCGTCGAACTCCACGTTGTTTTGCCGCAAGGCGCTGCGCACGTCGAGCGCGGGTTCGAAGTAGTCTTGGCCCGCGACCGGCACGTAGCCGTCTAGGCGGAAGGGTGCGCGGACCCAAGACAGGCGGAGCTGCCCGCCGATCCACCAGTTGGGCGTAATCGTCCCGCCGACGCCACCGGTGACGCCGAACTCCACGCCCGACCAGCGCCCCGCCACCTCGCGCAACTGCGGGTGCGTCGTGGCCGGACCGATCAGTGCCCCCAGCGTCCAGGTGTCGCCGGGGAAGAGGTAGTGGTACGCAACGCTGGCGGAGGTCACGCGCGCGAGGCCCGGACGGTAGATGGCGCCCTCGTCGCGGTAGCGCAGCGTGACGTCGGGGGCGTAAACGGAGACGCTGTGCCGGGGCCAAGCACGCTCGACGCGCTCGGCATTTTGTTGCGCTAGTCCGTTTTGGCGAAAGCTGATGACGACCAGCGCTAGGGCGAGACAACGTAGCGCCCTCGTCATCGCGGTAGACTTGTGAAGCACGGGGTTTCCGTCAAGGTCTGCGTCTCCCAGCCGCCGAGGAGGCCACGACTTTCGTCAAAACACGCGAAGTAGACCCCGCTCGTGAGTCCCCCCGGGGTGCTGGTCCTGCCGTTCGCGCCAGGGCGCTGGGTGTCGTAGCGCCGGGGTGACCTGCGCAGGACCTCTGGGGTGCCGCCGAGGCGTGATAGCAACTCAAAGCTGTCCACGCCGACGAAGCGCCCCGTGACCTGATCGCCGTGGTTGTCGAAAACCACTTGCCCGAGGAGATTGGTGTCGAGCGTCATGATGCCTGGCACGCGGAATAAGCGTTGCGGCCTAAAACTACCCGAAGAGTCCCGCTCGGAGATGAGGATGCCGTGCAGGGTGTCCACCGCGTAGGCGATATCGCCCGCGACGAACGCAACGTCGATCCCCCAGAAGAAACTGCCGCGCCCTCCGGGCAGGCTGTCGGCAAAGCTCAGTGTGCGCGCCTGTGCGTCGGCGAGGTAGATGGGCGCGTAGCCGTCGACGGGGCCTTCGGGCAATTCGACGGGCTCTCCCGGGAGGCTCGAGATGCAGGCCGCAAGGCTCGCGGCGAGTGCAGTGACGAGGAGGGCGTGTCTCGCGGGCATGGGTGGGCGTGTGTGGTCGAGGTTTTAACGTTGGCGGGGAGGGTGGCGCTGCTTGGGGGTGGCAGACCCTCGCACTATCCCCCTTTCGCGGAGGCCTAGGGCGCTCAATGTCGTGCGGTTGATGTTTAGGAGGAGTTCAGCCGAGGGGCAAGAAAGTATTGGCGGCCACGCCTAGGTGCAGGGAGAGCAGAGCCGCCTGTGGCACAGGAGACGAGCAGCGGGAGAAGTAGTCCTGGGCGCAAAGCGAAATCGGGGTGGCTCGTCCTACACGCAGGGCTATGAAAGAACGGTGTCTCAACAGAGGCGTCCGTCGGGCCGGGTGTACCTTACACCCGTGACCCCACCCAGACTCCTCATCGTCGGCGGCTCGAATGGCGCGGGCAAAAGCACCTTCGCTGTGCCGTATGCAGCGCGCGAAAGCCTGCCGTTTCTGAACGCCGATGTCTTGACGCGCAAGTATGCCGCCGCGGGCGAGGCGCAGCCACTGATAAAAGCGGCGAGAGAGTTTTTGCGAAAGCTGTACGAAATGATCGACGCGGGCGAGTCCGTGTGCTTCGAGACGACGCTCTCGGGCGGCTACGTCGAGACGGCCGTCGAGCGAGCCACGGCGGCGGGCTACCGCGTCGAACTCGTCTTTCTGTTCGTAGCTAGTCCCGAAGTAGCGATTCAGCGGGTGGCGAGTCGCGTGAAGAAAGGCGGGCACCACGTACCGGATCGGGACGTGAGGCGGCGCTTTCACCGGACGCTGGTCAACTTCGAATCCCTTAAGATCAAGGTCGGCGCCTATCGACTTTACTACTCCGAGGATTTTCGCGTTAACTTGGTTCGCGAGTACGACGGAGAACAAGTGCGTATCTTCGACGAACCTAGGAGTCAACTATTCGATTCTCTAATCCAATCATCATGAGCGACAAAGCAACCCTAGCGGCATCAGCCCCATCCGCGAGCACCCTCCAGGAACTACGCGTCATGCAAGCCGCCGCCGCTGCCGCCGCCGCGGAGAGCAAAGCCATGGGCCTGCCGGCCTTCCGGATGCAAGGTGATCGGCTGCTCTACACCTTACCCGACGGCACGGAGACTTTCGAGCGGCCGGCGAGTCTGGAGCTGACGGAGGCGGAGATGCGGCAGTTGTAATTAACGCTGCAACTCTTTGCCCCACCGATTACTCATATCTAACGCAGCTGATCGGAATGACTACCTCTCCGGTTTTTGGATGCCCGTTATCCATCGCTGCGACCCATCCCTCCCACTTCAGCATTTGGGTCCGTATGTGCTCTACGCAAAACTTATTACCAAAAGGCCTCAGGAATCTTACGGCAACGACGCTGCCGCAAGAGTCTATCGTGAGTGCAATAGGTAACGACGTGACAACGACGTCTTGCTTGTAGCATACTTCAAGCGCAGGCGCTAATAAGGTTAAGGCATCCGAGATCAGACGCTGTTCCCCGTGAGAGTAGTGCGGCGTACCATACGACGAGGCGCCGTCTGTAAGCGTACTCTTGTTTTGAACTTGACCGTAGAGCCCGCATGTTGCAAAGGTGCAGGCCACGAGCAACGAGCCTGCCGAAAGGCTTTTAGCTATCCTTCTACACTGGCGTCTCATCATGTTTGTATGACCAACTGAACGGGAAAACGTCTCTATCCAAACAGCGCTTCCACCTCCACCGTGCCCCACGTCTCACTCCCGAGGCTTTCGCCAAAACGCAGGACTTCTTTATTGTCGTAAGTCCCGTCCTCCCTGGGGCCACGGTGGCGCTCGAGCTGTTGGTCGACGAGGTTGACGATCCAGTACTCCGGGATGGCGGCGCGGGCGTACAGTTCGAGCTTAGTGGTGCGGTCGTAAGGCAGGGTAGATTCAGAAACCTCGACCACGAGTACAAGCTCGGAAGCCACCGGTGAACGTTCGTCGTAGCGGTCGAGGGGTCCCTGGGCGATCCACCCGTCTGGCTCAGGGCGAGAGAAGTCCGGCAGCACGATCGGCTCCTGGCTTCCCATCAGGAAGCCGGCGCTTTCTATGTCCTTGAAGACTCGCCGGAAGCCCCGCGTCGCCTTGGCGTGAGGGTCTCCGATGGCCATTTTTTCTATAATTAATCCGTCTATCAGTTCACAGGGTACCTGGTCGAGCACCCCCGCGGCGATTATCTTCTCGTACGCCGCTACGCCACAACGCCACAGTGTCGGGCTTTGCGGAGCGGGCGCGGGCTTAGGGGGCTGTGCCGGCTCCGTGGCGACGTACGCCACCCGCTGCTCTCGCACCGCCGTCGCCGGCGCATCGGTCGTCATGGTACTCATGCTCGCAAGATACACCCGCTAGTGGCCGCCCAGCAGCTCCCGCGCCACCCGCTTCACGACCCCGCCGCCGTCGTACTGCCAGGTCGTGTCAAAGGCGCCCACGATCTCTTCATTCGCATGATCGCCGAGCACCAGCGCGTGAAACTCCGTCGCCTTATTATGCTGAAAGTGCCGCATATCGTTCATGATATCCGCATCTAATTTATACATAATAAAATCAGAGATAACCAACACATCCGCATCGCGATAATCATCCCCTCGCAATTGCCGAAAGCATTCGTAAAGCGGCAGCGATATATCCGTCCCCCCGCGAAAGCTCATCCGCAAAAAACTCGCGATATCCTCGAGCGAACGCGCCACGTCGTGCAAGTCCAAGGTCTGTATCCCGGTCGAGAAGTTGATCAGATACGCTCGCCGCTTCACCCTTCCCGCCATCTTCAGTATCCCGAGTGCCAGCACCTTCGCGACCTGCTCCGGCCTGCCCGACATCGACTCGCTCGTATCGACGCACAAAATGAAAGGTCCGCGCTCCTTCTCCCGTACCCGATTGTAGACCTCCGTCTCGTGATCGGTACTCGTCACCAACTTGCGGTCGTCGTAGCGGAAAGTAAGGAGCTGCCTTTCGGCAAAACGCTTTAAGAACGCACTTTCAGTCGCCTCTTCGGCCAGCAAGGCGACCTCGCTCGACAGGACATTACTCAAGTCGGCCGACTCGTGTACGCCCGAGATCTCGGAGCGCAGACGACGGGTCCGACACCCACTGCTGTCGCACGATGGTCTTCTCGAGCGTCTCCTCTTCCAACTCGATCTCCGCCTCGCGCCACTGGCCTAGCAGGTCGGCCAACTCGCGCAACTCGTCCTCGCGCGCCAACAAGTCCGCGTAGTGCTCCAGCACGTCAAAACTCGTGTCCTGCCACAGCCCCCGACTCATGTCCCAGTAGCCCGCCAGGTAATCACTAAACGGACTCACGATCTTGATCAGCTTCGTGTACTCCTGCACCTTCGCCTCCATGAGTTGCTGGAAGTCCTCGGCTTTTTCTTTAAGGTTGTCGAGTTGGTGCGCGAGGATCTTGGCGTGTAGGAGGGCGTCCCACTGGGCGAGGAGGTCGCGCAGCAGAAGGCCCAGGTCTGGTGCCTGCGGCACTGGGGCTTGTATCGCGAGGGGCGCAAGGGAGCCGCGAGGGGCAGCGGCGTTGCGCTCCTGAATAGCCCCTCGCGTCTTCCTTGCGCCCCTCGCGATACTACTCCCCTCCCCCTCCGCGAAGCGGCCCTTAAAAAACCCCACCGGCAGCTCATGCTCCGTATACGTATTCTCCAAAAAAGTCGTCAACAGCGGCCAGCGCTCGGCAAATAGATGCTCCGGGGTAATTGCCCAACTCTCCAACCTCGACACCTCGTCCTCGTACGGGTGCTTCGAGCGCAGTTCCTGGTAGGTGAGCCGTAACCAGCGCAAGGTGTCCGTCGCGACCTGTCGCCGAAGCCCCGCATTGACGCGACACAACTCCACCAGCGCATCCAGCGACAAGACGCCCTGCAACGCCTCGCGGAAGTACCGAAAGTACGCATCGTCCATATCGTGCGGCAGCGGCCGGTCCGGCTCCAGGCGGTGGCGGATGTACTCGACGAGGTAGCGGCGTCCGGTCCGATCCAGGACCTGTCCGAACTCCACGAAGCGCTGGTACTCCAGGTCGAGTAGTTGCTGCGGGGAGGTGGTGAGAGTGGGGGCTTCGGGTTTTGCGGACACGTTGAGAGGTACAGGTTGAGGGAGGGTTTGGTTCGAATAGGAGATGGGAGGATAGTATGATGGGGGGATGGGGGGATGGGCACGGCAGGCGTCACGTAAAGCCATCCTCCCATCAAACCATCCCCCAATCTACCCATCCCCCCCCGAAGGCGCACCGTTTTGCCGAAAGGTGTGTTGCCCTCAACGTGAAGATGACCGTGCGAAACAACCCCTTGACCTGGCTGCTGGGACTCATCGTCGGATTCATCTCATTGGTCCTCATCATCAACCTTCTGTTCGGGAGTACGCCTTACGAAGGGATGCCCGCCAACGTCCTGATCGCGCCCGGCACCCCCGCCGCGGCCACCGAGGCCGACTCCGTTACCCTCGCCGCGGCTGAGGTCTTTGCCGCCAGCGGCGCACAGCGTTTCCTCTACGGCGACATGTATCGCGACGCCTGGGCCACGCCCGTCACCGTGCCTGTGCTCCGGCTCGACACCTTCCGCGGTGGGCTGCGGCCAGTGAAGAAGGGCGGCGGCTTCCAGACGCTGTCGCTCGACGTCATCGACACCGCCGGCGTGGTGTATACTCTACGTTCCGTGACCAAGGACCCGAGCAAACTCGTCCCCGACTGGGCGCCCAAGATTGGGATCACCAACCTCATCACCGACGGTATCTCGGCTGGGCACCCTTACGGCGCGATGGCTGCGGCCGCGCTCTCCGACCTCGCCGGCCTGCCGCACATGCACCCGCAACTCTACTACGTCCCGGCGCAGGCCGCGCTCGATAGTTTTAGCGAAAGCGTCGGCGACCGGCTCTTCTGGCTCGAGTACGAACCCGACGGGCACCGCGCGCCCTGGCTCGGGATGGCGAGCTTCGACAAGTGGGAGGACTCCGACGACGTGTTCGAGGCGTGGCGAGCGGATAGCCTTTCGGCAAAACCCGACCTGCGGGCGCTCGTTAGGGCGCGCCTGTTCGATATCTGGGTAGGGGACTGGGACCGGCACGACGGCCAGTGGGGCTGGGCGCGCACGGTGGACTCGGCGACTTCCGTCAAAACCTATACGCCGGTGGCAAACGACCGCGACAATATCTTTTACGGCATCTCGGGGGCGATACCCCTCGCCGTGGCCGCTTTCGAAAAACGTTTGCAGCCCTTTGGTACGGAGGTGGATGACATGGGCGGGCTAACGCTCAACTCGCAATTCTTCGATCGAGCCTTTTTGCATGGGGTACCGGAGCGGGTGTTCGTCGAGGAAGCTGAAGCTTTAAAAGCAAAACTTAGCGATGCCGGGATTGAACGAGCTCTGCGGGTTTGGCCGGCGGCTATCTATGCGCTGGACGGGGAGGAGATAGGGAAGTGTTTGCGGTCGAGGAGGGACGAGCTCGTTGAATATGCTAGCGACTTTTATGAAGTGATTCAGGAAAGGGGGGCTAGTGATCGGGTGGAGAATGAGTTTTGAGCTTGGGTGGTGCTTCGCACTTGGAGTATTTTTTTGAACGCGGGCTGGGGAGGTTTTTTGAACGCGGAGCCGCGGAGAGTATGCCTTGCTGGGGTGCCTCGCTAGGTGGGGCTGGTAGTGTCGTGCTCGGCTTTCGGGCTTGCCAGTAGTGTCGTGGGCTGCCGCGTGTGACGGCCCGTTAGGCGTAGATACCGCTACTTTAGACTCTGCATACTCAGCGGGGGGCTACTCAGCGGTGGGTTGCTCGTAGTTGTTGACGACGCGCTGGAGGCCTTCGATGAGGCTTTCGAGGCCGAAGTTGATGACGAGGCCTTCGGTGAGGCCGGCGACGCGTAGGTAGGAGAGGAGTTGGGCCTTGTGCAGGCTGTGATTCTTTTCCAAGGCTTTTATCTCGAGAATGACTTGGCCACCGACGAGAAGGTCGATAACCAATTTTTGGCCAGTATTCTCACCTCGATAGTAGACGTATACCGGTACTTCGGTCTCGCATACGAGTCCACGGCTCTGTAGTTCCTTTATAAGGCAAATCACGTACACCTTTTCCAGCATACCCGGCCCCAATCTCTTATGCACCTCTATAGCTGCCGCAATGATCATCCCCGTCAGCTTCCCAAATTCCATCGCGTCAATATACCCCATAAGCGAGCCATCGTAGCAGCCGCCGCCCGCCGACACCACCGGCAGACCACGACACTACCGGCAGGCCCACCAGCCGAGCACGACACTAAAGGCACCCGCCCTGAATCGGCCCCCAAGTAAAACCTCCGCGGCTCCGCGTTCAAAAACCTCCCCAGCCCACATTCAAAACCTCCCCAGCCCGCGTTCAAAAACCAAGCCGCCGCTCCGATCGCTAACGGGCCGTCACACGCGGCAGCCCACGACACTACCAGCCCCACCCAGCAAGGCACTCCAGCAAAGCAAACTCTCCGCGGGCTTAGCAAAGGGGCCCCTTTACCCCATTGCACGCTGCGTTCAAAAACCCGCTCCCGCCCGGAGAGCAACCCCTACTTTCACCCACTCCCAAACTCCCCACCCATGTCCCTCGGCCGCGTCATCCTCGCCATCATCTTCCCGCCCCTCGCCGTACTCGGCTACGGCTGCGGCTCCATCCTCCTCGTCGCTATCCTCACCATCGCTGGCTGGATCCCCGGTGTCATCGCGGCACTCATCATCATCAACCGAGATCGAGGGGTTTAAAAGTTGAGCGTGAAGAGTCGAAAGTGCGCTCGACATGCCGCACCTTTTCAACTCTCCACGATCCACACTCTCCTACGCAAAGAACGTTTTGGCGGAAGCCGCGACCTTCTCCAGGTAAGCCTCGTTCGCGGCGCGGTCTTGCATCAGTACACCGAACTCCTCGTGCCACTGCACGTCGGTGATGCCGACGAAATTAAGGGTGCCTTTGACCATCGGCTCGTTGAGTGATGCAAGGTCGGTGCCGAGGTGCTCGTAAAGTGCGTGCGGCGAGCCATAGGTCACGGCCACGAAGCCCTTCTTGTCGGTGAGCTTGGAGACGAGGCCTTTTTCGCCCATATCCCAGCTCCACGGCCGAGTGAACACCCGATCGCACCAGCCCTTGAGCTTGGCGGGGCGCTCGTTCCACCAGATGGGATACACGAAGGCCAGTGCGTCTGCCCAGTCGACATCGGCCTGCTCGGACTTGACGTCGTCGGGGACCTCGCCCTGGCCCCACTTCTGGAAGTCGGACATGTCGAGGCAGCAGTCGAAACCTTTCTCGTAGAGGTTGTTGCGGCGGACACTGTGGCCAGCTTCGGTGAGGGTGTCCTCGATGCGCTGCGCGATGGCGGCGTTGAAGGAGTCGGGATTGGGGTGCGTGAGGGTGAGTAGTACGTTCATGCAGGGGTAATGTCCGGGGGGGTACGTACGGTTGCGTAAGTGACGGCTTTCGCCAAAACATTCGCTCGCCGCCCTGCGATACGCTTACCTGCGATGGATATACACGACCACCTTCTCCTGCTCACGACCCTCGGGGCGGCCACGCTACTCACGGCTTGGCTCCCGGCCATCAGCGAGAAGCTCAAGATTAGTGGGACGGTGATTTTGCTCGGCGTCGGCATCCTGATTTACTACAGCGGCGCCCCGCTGCCGTGGCCGGACCCGGTGTGGCCGGACTCGTGGACGATGATGTTCACGGAGGCCGTCGTGATCATCAGTTTGATGAGTGCGGGCTTGAAAGTGGGGCGGGTGTACAGCGCGCACCACTGGCGGGGGCCGCTGCGCCTGCTCGCCATCACCATGCCGCTGTGCATCATCGCGGCGGTGCTGCTCGGGCACTACCTCATCGGTTTGCCGATCGAGACGGCGGTACTACTCGGGGCCGTGCTCGCGCCGACGGATCCAGTGATGGCGGCCGAGGTGCAGATCGACCCGACGGAAGTCAAGTCGCCCTTCGACGACGTGCGTTTTAACCTGACCGGGGAGGCGAGCCTCAACGACGGTCTGGCGTACCCCTTCACCTGGCTAGCGGTGCTACTGGCGCAGACGGGTGGGGTTTTTACGAAAGTAGATTGGGTAGACTGGGTCTTCGACAAGCTGCTGCTGAAGGTGGGACTGGGACTACTGCTCGGTTGGATCGGCGGCAAGGCCATTGGGTGGTTGCTACAGCGACTTCCGGAGACGCTCGGCATTAAGACCCGCGATGGCTTCGTGGCCTTCTCGGCGACCTTTTTGATCTACGCCGGCACGGAGTTGCTGCACGGCTACGGCTTCCTGGCGGTCTTCGTGGCGGGCGTGACGATTCGGCGCGTGGAGGAGAGCTATGCGGGGGACCGGATGAAATTCCGCCTGCACGACTTCGTATCCGAGATCGAGCGCCTGATGCTGGCGGTGTTCATGCTGTTGCTCGGTGGGTCTATCGCGAATGGGCTCGGTTCGGGTTTGGGGTGGAAGCCCTGGGCTTTTGCAGTGGCGTTTATCTTCTTGGTGCGGCCCATCACCGGGTGGCTCGCGCTACTGGGGAGTCAATTCACGCAACGCGAGCGGTGGGCGACGGGCTTCTTGGGCATTCGCGGGATCGGGTCGCTGTTCTACTTGACGTGGGCCTTTTTGCAGACGGAGTTCCCGGAGCGGGTGCTGGTGTACAACACGCTGGGCATCGTGATCCTGCTGTCTATCCTGACGCACGGGTTGACTGCGCGGAGTCTTTTGGTCTGGGCGACGCCGGGGCTGGACGAGGCCGAGGCGGAGGAGGCGGGGTATGAGGTGGCGGGGGAGATTTGAAACCCATTGCAGCTGCGGCGTCCCAACACTTCCGGCACAATAGACATACCTTACCGCAGGCCGCTCAGTCGCCAGACCGTTTGCTCGGCTACCAAACAACCGACCCACCGCACAATCACCAAACAACCCCTCCCCCCATGGGCACCTGGTCCACCAACCTCTTCGACAGCGACGGCATGCAATCGGCCTTCGTCGACCTCCTCGAATCCCCCAATCCCCACGACGTCGTCCAGGAGGCGGCCACGCTCGCCAATGCAGAGCCCGGCGACCTCGACGAGGCCGAGTGCTACAGCGTTTTGGCGGCAGCCGCAATGGTAGACCACCTCATCTACAACACGCCGATCGACGCCCATACCGAAGGAGTGGCCCGCCTCGAAGACGAGCACGGTCCCACCGAGTTCATTGACCTGCGCAGGGAACTCGCTGCGGCGCTCGGCCGCGTTACGAACCCCGGCAACACCGTCTACGAAGACTGGCGCGGGCAGGGCAACGACCAACTCGAGGCCTGGCTCGCGCCGATCGAGGCGATGCAACAGCGCTTGGCCGGAGAATTTCATGGCTCGCAGGCGGTGGCGAGTACGGAGGAGAAGTAGGTTTTGCGGACACGCCTCTCCGTCATCATCGCGAGCTACAACTCGTCCTCTACCATCCGGCGAGCGCTCGATAGCCTCCTCGCACAGGAGGGCAGGGCCGAGAGCTTCGCCCTCGAAATCATTGTCGTAGACGACTGCTCTACCGACGACACCCGCGCCATCGTCGCTACGTATTCTCAGGTCACCTTGCTTGTAAACGAGCGCAACTCCGGAGGGCCTAACCGAGGTCGTAACCTCGGCCTGGAGCGCTGCACCGGGGACGTCATCGCCATCGCCGACCACGACGACGAGTGGCTGCCGAATCGAGCGCTACGGCAGCTGCCCCTGCTCGAAAAATTTCCGGTGGTCTCGTGCGGGTATACCGTCGTCGACGAAACTACGGGCAAGGAGCAGGTCAGGGCTAAGTCCTGCGAGGCAGGGCACGCAACGTTCGCGCAGTTCGAGACCTTTTTCGCCCGTCTGGAGCGCCGACCCGGTGGGCAGACCACCTACCTCGGCACGCTCATGTTCAGACGAGAACTTCTCGACATCCGCTTCGAGGAAGTGTATGGTGCGGTGGACTACGATTATGTCGCGAGGCTGTTCCAGGGGCGTAGTTCGGCCGAAGTATGTGCGCCACTGTACCGCCGCTACGTCGACGGGTCCAACTTATCCCTCAACGAGACCTATCGCCTACGTGATCATGCGCACTCCCTCGACTACCTCGAAGGCTTACGGGCACACTACCCGGAGGCAGTCCAGACGGGCACACAGCGCGTCAACGGTAGCCTCGCCCGTTATTATTACGTCGTCGACCAGATGTCGGAGGCGCGTCGCTACTTTTTGAAGGCCGGGCTTTCGCCAAAACACGTCCTGTATTTCCTGACCACCTTCGCGGGAGCCAAATGGGTCCGGCGGCGCTTCAATGTCTTCGGCTAGACTTTATAAACCCAACAACCCCTCCCCGTATGGGCCTCTTTCGCCGGGCACGCGACACCTTCAATTCAATCCGCAATCAGCGCCGCGCTACCCGCCGCAACCACGCCCTCGCCGCCAGCATCGACCCAGCGGACGTCGACCACCTCGTGCCGACCTTCTCGCTCGACAGCGTCTGGTACGGCAGTTCGTACGGCGGCTTTTACGTAGCCCCGGCGCTCGTGCCAGCCCATGCGGTCGTTTACTCCATAGGGATCGGCAAGGACATCACCTTCGACCTCGCGATGTTGCGCCACCACCCCGGCTGCCACATCTACGCCTTCGATCCGACGCCCAAGGCCATTCACTACTTGGAGGACAAGATTCCCGCCGAGACCTTCGAGTTCCACGCGTACGGTATTACGGCAGGGAAGAGCGGTACGCAGACCTTCTACCTGCCACGCGATCAGAACGCTACCTCCGGGAGTCTCGTCGCCACGGATGTAATGGACCCCGGGCGCGCCATCGAGGTCGAGATGCGCTCCTTCGGCGATATGGTCGGCTCGCTCGGTCACGGCCACATCGACATCCTCAAGATCGATATTGAGGGCTCCGAGTACGACGTCGTTCCGCAGATCATAGCCTCCGGCATCACGGTTGGGCAACTCCTCCTCGAGTTTCACGATCGACTCTTCGACACGGAGCGCTTTCGTTCGCGAGAGACGCTGGCGCAGCTGCGGACAGCAGGATATGAAGTCTTCGCCGCCTCGGCCACCTACGAGGAGATATCGCTCGCTCGACGCGCCTAGCCCCTTAGCGTAGGAGTACGAAATCCCCCTTCTTCACCAGTTGAGTTCCATCTTTCAACTGGTAGCTCGCGAGGTAGACATACACGGCGGGGTCCATGTCGCGGCCTCTGTACTGGCCGTCCCAGCCGATCGAAGGATCGTGAGGGGAGAAATTTCGCTGCACGAAGACCATCTCGCCCCAACGGTCGAAGACTAGGAGCTCGAGCACTCGGTCTACGTTAGTGGCGGCCTCTGGTCGCCAGCGGTCGTTGACGCGGTCACCGTTTGGGCTAAACGCAGTAGGCACGAAGAGCTCTGGCCCACGAGCTACTGTGAGCGCGACAGTGGTGCTGGCGCGACAACCGGCCGTGTCGACGACGGTAGCGACGAGCATCGTATCGAACAGCGGCGACGCCCAAGGACGAGCACAAGTGTCGCAACTCAACCACCGCAGGGCTGGATAGTGAACCGCAAAGCTCTCGTCGTAGACGGGGGCCAGCTGCACCGAATCGCCGAGTACAATTCTGATCGGCGACCGGTGCGTGATGCTAGGTATCCCCGTGCCATCATCGAGGGTGACGTCACGGCTGCCTAGACACCCCCAGGTATCCTCGTAGGTGAGCGCATAGGTGCCGGCGGCGAGGTTTTCGAAAGTCATGCCCGGCGCCGTCGTGCCGTCTAGCTCCGCGGTGCGGAGGCTGTCCGCAGGCTGTAGCGAAATCATCCCCAGCGCCTCCCCAAAACAACCGACGCCCTGGCGCTCGGCGCTTACCGCTACCGGACGTACCGACTCCACGCTCACCGGCCGTTCGGTGGTACACCCGAGCGTGTCGGTCACGCTTACCAGATACGTGCCGCCGCGCAAGTCCAGACGGCTTTCGCCAAAACCACCATCGGGCCAGCTCGTGCGCGTCGGCCCCCGGGCAGTGATGCGCAGCGTGATCGCGCCGGTGGCGGTCGTATCGCAGGCAAACTTCGAACTCGCCACCTCCACCACCGGGAGGGCGACAAACTCCAAGACCTGCTGGTGGATGCTGTCACAACCATTGGCCGCTGTCGCAACGACTGTGATGGTCGTGTTGCTAGTGTAGATCTCTCCGGCGTAGCTGATCGTCTCCCCGAAACAAGCCATCGACACCTCGCGCTCCCGCGGGGTAGGAAGCAGTTCGAGCGTGAGTTGGCTCACGCTGTCGCACTTCCCGTCGCGAGCTAGAGCAAATTCGTAGTTGCCTGCCGTCGTGAGAATTTCCGGCCCAAACCGTAGGCTGTCTCCCTCGCAGAGGGTTGCGGTCGCTTCGGAGACGACAACTTCGCTAGCGACAAAACGAATGCTCAGGAGGCTGTCGCAGCCCGCCCGCGTCGTGAAGGTTTTGGTGACAACCTCCCCGTCGGCATACCTCGTCCCTCCATAGACGGCGCTCGTCGTACCGCACAACAGGTAGGTGCTGTCGAGGCGGTAGCTGGGCAGTTCGTTGAGCCTGATCCGCAGGGTGCGTTCGCAGTTGCCGGCGCGCACCGTCTGGAGGTACGAGCCCCCTGCGTAATAGGTATTGCCGAACGCCCGGATCGAATCTCCGGCACAGACGCGACGGGTGTACGGGATCGTATCGTTGAGGCCCACGGCAACGCTTCCAGTGACGGTAGAGTCACAGCCACCGACCGACGTAAACTCAACCGTGTACGCGCCACTCTCGGTAACGATGCGTCCGTCCGGAAGGGTAGCTGCCCCTGTGCAGGAAAGGATGTCTCTCGTCGAAGCGCTTCTCGGATTTACGAAGACCACGACGGTATCCACGCGGGAGCATTGAGCGGTCGGGAGACTCGTCAGTAGGTAGGTCGCGGAGACGGTTGGCGCGAGTACACTCGTCACGCAAGATTCGCAGACAACGGTGGTGCCGGACGTGATCCGAAGCATGCGTTGCCCGTCGCCGAGCCGTAGGCTATCGCCCTCGCAGATCGTCTGAGACGTGCGCACGTTTTTCACGACGGCGGCAGGGCAGGTCTGGGCGTAGGGATCAGCTAACGCTACTAGCCTGGTCGCGACGACATCGAAGGCTCTGGGAGTAGCGTATACCTCGACCTTAGAACGGTAGGTAGCAGGAGTCGAGATCGTGCGCTGTTTGATGGCGACCGCAGTCACCTCGGTGCAGGCGGACGTGGTGTTCCCGCTGGCGTCGATACTCGCGACCGCAGCGTACTCGACTCTCCCGACGGAGGTGGAGGTAAAGATCCTGGTCTCGGTCTCGAGCATATCGAAGCGCTTCGCGAAGGCCTTGAGGTCGATGTCCGAGCGGCTGTCCTGGCTCGCGACCGTAATGGCGCGGGCCCAGACGAGGCTGCGCTGCTGGTCGAGCAGGGCCAGCCAACTTTTCAACACGCCACGGTCCGTAAACACGCCCCCGAGCATCATACCCCGGCTGGTAAACCCGATCTGGGTCGCCATCTCGCGGGAGTTCGGATCGGGGAAGTCGAGGAAGTCGATGCGCTGGGCCTCCCCTGCGAGATCGGTCTCGATGATCACGGCGTCGACGCCCTCCACTGAGGTGCCGTCGGGGTCGCTGTTGCCGACCACGAAGATGCGGTCGCCCTGCGCCTTAAACTCGAACGAGTAGCTGCGGGCCGCCTGCCTGCCGTCGGCGATGTAGTATTTCGCCCACTCCACCCCGCGGAGGTCTTCGGTAAACTTGGTGAGCGTAATACGGTAGCCGGGCGTCGAGGTCGACTCCGGGTCCCAACGCCCTACGCCGTAGAGCCGTCCGTTGACAAACCGGAGCTGGTCCCAATCCTCACACGATCCGGCGTTGGCGTTGAGGGTCGCCTTGACGGCTCCTGTGGTCCGGTCGAGGGTGAGCAGCAGCGCATCGCAGCCTGCGGGGTTGCCGTTGGTGCTCCCGGATACGATGTAGTCGCCGGAGGTCGGGTGCTCGAGAGAAGACAGCAGGACGTTCTGGCTCGATACCCGCAGGGCTCGGGACCAGATGACCCGCGAGAGGTCGGCGCTTACTTTCGAGACCGCAGAGACGATGCCTCCGCCAGCGAGGTGCTGCGTGACGACGGCGAAATTGCCTTCGCGGTCTTCGGTAGCGGCCACCACCGAGCCATCGAACTCGACGCCAGGGATCGAGAGGCTGATCTGCTTGCGGTACCCGAGGTCCGCGTCCGCCAAGATCAGGAGCGGCTTACCATCTGTCTCGCCGCCCATGAGCCGCTGCCCCGAGCGGAGTGGGAGGATGAGGTGACCTTTGGAAGGATTGGTAAGGCGTTGGTTGGACCCGCCGCCGCCGCAGTTGGTCTGCGCGAGGGCACCTTGCGGAGTGCCCCAGAAGCAACAGAACACGACTGTCGCAAGCAGGATCGTCCTACATGTTGTGATGTTAGACGTGATCTGCATGAACTCAAACGAACGGGAAGCAAAGCTAAACCACAGCGCCGCGCCGAGCAACCGTGTGGAGTGATACTGGCTGATCATCGTCCGGCGCTAGACAGACTTCGTCTACCTTCCGCCTATGTCCCCAACCCACCTGCGCCGTCTCATCGCTTGGTCCGTCATCGTCGCCCTCGGCGGCTTTCTATTTGGGTTTGATACAGCGGTGATTTCGGGGGGCGAGCAGGCCATCCAGGCGGAGTGGGGGCTCTCGGATGCGCTCGTCGGGCAGACCGTGGCCATGGCGCTGTATGGGACGGTGATTGGGGCGCTATTCGGCGGCTGGCCAGCCGATCGATACGGGCGGCAGCGCAGCCTCGTCTGGGTCGGGGTCCTGTTTTTAGTGTCGGCCATCGGTTCAGCGCTGGCCCCGGACGTCTACACGCTCATGGCGGCGCGGTTTGTAGGAGGGCTCGGTGTGGGGGCCTCGTCGGTGGTCGCACCGATGTACATCTCGGAGATCGCCCCGAAGGAGATGCGAGGACGGCTGGTGGCGGTCTTTCAACTCAACATCGTCGCCGGGATCATGGCGGCCTACATTTCGAACTACCTGGTAGCGGGCAACAGTTGGCGAGTCATGCTCGGGATAGAGATTCTCCCGGCCTTGCTGTATGTCGTCCTCATCACGCAAGTGCCGCGCTCGCCGCGGTGGTTGGTGCTCAAGGCAAAACGAGACGCCGAGGCGCTGGCCGTCCTCGAACGTATTTACCCCCCGGCCGACGCCGCAGCTGAACTCGCGCAAATCCGCGCCTCCGATGCACCGGCCGCCCCGACGCAGGGCCTCGGCGAGTTCTTCAGCGGTCGCTACAAATGGCCCATCTTGCTGGCCTTCCTCTTCGCGTTCTTTAACCAAACTTCCGGCATCAATGCCATCATCTACTATGCCCCGCGGATCTTCACGATGACGGGGCTCGGGGCGGATGCTGCCCTGCTGGCCTCGGCGGGGGTAGGTGCCTTCAATCTCGCCTTCACCTTTGTGGGTATGTTGCTCATCGATCGCCTCGGGCGCAGGACGCTCATGCTGATCGGCTCGGTGGGCCTGATCCTCGCGCTCGGCCTCACCGCACGGGCTTTCGTCACCGAAGAGTTTGCGGCGGTGCCCTACCTGATCTTTGCGTACATCTCCTTTTTCGCGATGTCGCAGGGGGCAGTGATCTGGGTGTTCATCTCCGAGATCTTCCCGAACGAGGTGCGCGCCTTCGGCAACAGCTTCGGGTGTGGGACGCACTGGGTGTTTGCGGCCGTGATCGCGTCGGCATTCCCGCCCGTGGCCGCGGCGGTGGGCGGAGAGTGGCTGTTCGGGTTTTTCACGGGGATGATGGTGCTGCAGCTGGGCTACGTCGCCTTCCTGATGCCGGAGACGAAGGGCAAGAGCTTGGAAGAGCTGGAGGTAGAGTTGGTAGGGTAGGGGCGAGACCTTCGCGCGAGCCGTTCGTACGGTGTACATCCCACTGTACTGTACCTTCCCGCCATGCGCTTTCTATGGCCCCTAGTTTTTGCTGTTGTGGCGCAAGCCTGCGCCACGAAGGTGACCCCCGACGATACATCGAGCCTGCCGCTGATCCTTCCTGCCGTCGGTCCCGATAGCGCTTACCGCCCCATCTATCACTTTACCCCACCGCAGGGCTGGATGAACGACCCCAACGGGATGGTCTATCATGCAGGCCTTTGGCACCTGTTCTATCAGCACTACCCGGACTCTAACGTCTGGGGGCCGATGCACTGGGGCCACGCGACGAGTGAGGACCTCGTGACGTGGGCGCACAGGCCGATCGCGCTATACCCCGACGAGCTGGGCCTCATTTTCTCCGGGAGCGCGGTGGTCGACAGCAGCAACACCAGTGGTTTTGGCGAAAGCCCCGATCACCCGCCCCTCGTCGCCGTGTACACGCACCACGATATGGCTGGTGAGCAAACGCCGGGCCGCGACGACTTCGAGAGCCAGAGTCTGTCGTACAGCCTCGACGGTGGCGTCACGTGGACGAGTTACGCCCGCAATCCGGTGCTTCCGAATACCGATAAGATCCGCGACTTCCGCGACCCGAAGGTGATTTGGGACCGGGCGCACCAGCAGTGGCTCATGGCGTTGGCCAGCAAGGACCGCACGCGCTTTTACGCCTCGCCCGACCTTAAGTCGTGGACCTTCCTGAGTGACTTCGGAGCCGATGCGGCCAACCACATCGGCGTCTGGGAGTGCCCCGACTTCTTCCCACTAATCGTGGAGGGCACCGGCGAGACCAAGTGGGTTCTGCTACAAAGCATCAACGCAGGCGCTCTTAATGGAGGCTCGGGCACCTTTTACTTTGTCGGCGACTGGGACGGCAAGCGATTCGAGGTCGCCGACGAGACCGGGTACGACTTCCGTCAAGACACCAAGTGGCTCGACTATGGCCGCGACAACTACGCCGGGGTGACCTGGAGCGATGTGCCGAGCACCGACGGGCGCCGCGTCTTCCTGGGCTGGATGAGCAACTGGACCTACGCGCAAGTGGTCCCGACCACCACCTGGCGAAGCGCGATGACGGTGCCGCGGACGCTGAGTTTGCACCAGTCCGGGATAGCCGGTTACCATCTGCGACAGC
Organism: Lewinellaceae bacterium; assembly: GCA_963837005.1. Taxonomy (GTDB): domain Bacteria; phylum Bacteroidota; class Bacteroidia; order Chitinophagales; family Saprospiraceae; genus CALDTK01. The sequence continues at coordinate 1,786,928 of CAWIMC010000001.1, read as the reverse complement.
GGCCCGTTGCCGAGCTCGCAGCACGCTTTGGATCTGCACTCGACTTCCACGATGGGGAAGCCTTGCGGCTTGGAGCCATCGCACCCGAGGGGGCTTTCCAGCTTCGCGTGCGGGCTTCCGCCAAAACTCCGATCGAGATCGCACTCGCTAATTCCGCCGGGGAGCGGCTGCTCCTTGGCTTTGAGCCGGGCCGCCTCGGTACCGCCCACGGCGCTTTCTACATCGACCGCAGGCGTGCCGGGCGCACCGACTTCAGCGAGGCCTTCGCGACCGGTCCCGACTGGGCACCCCGGCTCAGCGACGCGACCGCGATAGAGCTCACCCTGCTGTTCGACCGCACCTCCGTTGAACTCTTCGCCGACGACGGTTCTGTCACCATGACCGAGCTCTTCTGGCCGACGAGCCCCTACGAGACCCTCGTGAGTTCCACGGAAGGAGAGCTCCAGGTCTGGCGCTAGCCAACTCGTCCCACAAAGCCTTCTCCCCGTGGTAACGAACGGAGCACTGAGCACTCCACCCAACGGGGTGGCTCCCTAACATCCTCAGCCCCGCGCGCGTTACCTTCGGTGCGTGTCCGAAGCCCCCACCCAAAAGCCAACTCGTTCGTGGGTCAAGTGGCTCGTGGGGGCCTTGCTGGTGCTGATCAGCGTACTCGGTGCGCTTATGATCGCGGGCTGGTTCGCGCTCCGCTACTTCGCCTCCGAGGAGATCAAGCGCTTCGAGGACGTTGTTGGGCTCAACGGCGGCACCATCGAGTTTCGGAGTTTGCGCGTACGCGACATCCGCGACTTTCCGGAGGTCACCCTACTGCTCACACAGTTTAGCCTCGTCGAAGTGGGTTTTGGCGAAAGCCGCACCACCACCGAGGGCCCCCGCCTGCTGCGCATCGATACGCTGGAGTTGCCGCTCAGTATAGACCTCTGGGATGATCCCTCGGCGACGATCCACAATTTTAGGATCCGAGGAGGTGAGTTTCACATCGTCAAGCTACCGGATGGGTCGACGAATCTCGGGCGCTTGCTCGGGACGGCTCCGGCGGAAGAGTCGAGCGAGGACGCGGACGGTGACTCGGCGCGCCAAACGGCTGCCGCCAGCCCTCGTTACCTCAAGCTAGGTCCGAAGGCCCAACTCCTCGTCGAGAACTTCGACGTTAGCTACCTCGACTCGGTGCAGGAGACGCACGTTGCCGGACACATCAACGACCTGTGCATCAGCGAATTCGTGCTTACGCCACACTTCGCGGCAACTGTCGATCTGCACGTGGCTATGGACGAATTGCTGTTCAAACAAAAGCAAGGCCCTTTCCTCGACGAGCAACTGGTGTACGGTCTCCTACAGATCGAGGTCGCCGACCAGATCCTTAGCGCGTATGCGCCGTCGCTGCACCTCGGCCCGAATGTCTTGGAGGTCGATGCCCGCTTTCATTTGCGTCGCGACACCGTGTCGACCATCCGGCTCGCGATGTCGGAGAGCTACGTCGATCGCGCGCGAGAGATTCTCGCGCCGGAGGTGCGCACCGCCATTCAAAACTTCGATGTCGAGGGGCGCTTCGAATCCGTAACTACGATCTTCTTGCCAGAGCGTGGGCAACTGCCGGCCATCGAGATCGCGCTGCACCTGCCGAACAACACAGCCCAGGTCGACCGTGAGACCTTTGTCGATACGTACCTCGACGCCCGCTTCGTCAACTATCCGGCCGATACGACGGGCGGTCGCAAGGGCATCCAGTTCTTCGTCGATACGGTGCGGACCACCTACCTCGGGTTTGACATGCGAGCGGCGGATGCGCTGGTGACGCAGTACCTCGGCGAGCCGGTCAACCTCCGCGCGGAGGGTGTGATGAGCGGTCCGGCACGGGCCATCTCGAAGGCGATCCGGGGCGACCAGTTTGTCTTTACGCGCGGTCGCATGCGGGGGCGCGGTGCCGTCGACGGTGACCCGGCGGATATCATGGCGCTCATCAACACGGCCGACGTGGACATCGTCATCGAGGACGCGGTGGTGAGCTTGCCAGAGGCCGGGGTGACCGTGCCTTTCCGCCGAATCGACCTGCGCAAACAGGGGGATACGAGCTACTACGACATCATCGGCACAACCCCTGACCGGCGGCACGACTACCGGCTCGACGGCAAGCTCCTCGGCCTTGGCAAGTTGCTCGGTACGAGCCCAGAGGCTGCCGTGGCCGCCGACGTGAACCTCAGTGCCGGGCGCATCGGGTGGACGGACATCGTGGACGTACTCGGGGGGGCTGACCCCCTGGCCACCGGCGATATGGCTTCCGCCAAAACAGACCAGGCGAAAAAGAACGCCCTCAAGTCGACGATGACGCTGGTGCAGTCGACCTTCAACCCGACGCTCGACATCGCCATCGACACGCTGAGCTACTACGGGCTGGACGTGTTCCGGTTTAATACGGGCGTGCACTTCGAGGAGGACCACACCGTCGTGCTCGAACGCACGAGTTTTGTCATCGATACGGCGCTCGTGAGTTTTGCCGGAAGGCTCAGTATCGCCCCTGAACGGCGGACGCCTTTCGTGTTTGAGATCAGTGCCGGCCACCTCGACCTCGCGAGCGTAGTCCCGAAGTTGGACTATTTCGGGATAGCGCTCTTGAAAGACCTCAATGCCCTGCCCGACGACGTGAGTCTGGAGATCAGACAGCGGGGGATGATGGACGCCGTCGATGGAATCGTCATGGACCAGACCGAGGGCAGTATCCGGCTGGAGAGCAACAAAGTCTTGCCGTTTAGCGCGCAGATCGACTTCGAGCCCAACCAGCCGGGACGCCAAGACTTCCAGAGCACGCGTGTGGCGCTACAGGGGTCGCCGGAGCTGTTCAACACCTTCTTTCAGACCGAGGACTTCTTCTTTCGCCGTGGGGAGTTCGACTTTCGGATGGGGTACGCGGGGCTGGTGCCGGACCTCAAGACGCTCATCGATCGCAACGCGATGCAGCTTCGTGTCACCGACGCGACCGTCGACTTTCGTACGGCGGGCGTGGCCATCCCGGTAGATCACCTCGACGTGAAGATGCGCGGTGACTCGGCCAACGTAGACTTCCTCGTCAAGGATGCTCGGCTCATGCAGGAGCTGTCGGTGCGGGGGAAGGCCCGCAACGTGAGCGAGGTGGTGCTCGGGGGCACGGGCAAACAGTTCTCGAGCACTCTGGCCGTACATGCGCCACGACTCGTGTGGAGCGACATCAACGCGCTGCTGAGTGCCCTGGAGCAGGACGACGAGGCGGCCGTGGAGGAGGCGAGTGCGGTGCAGTTTAGCCGTGCGCCCGATTCCAGCCGGAGGTCGATAAAGGGCACCAAAGCCACCGCGCGGCAGCAGGTGCGGGCGGACAGGCGCGTGGCCGCAAAACTCGACACGACGGGGTTGGTTTTGGCGCAAGCCGCCGACACGACCGACACCGAACTCCACCTCCGCCGCACGATCCGCGCCGTGATGGAGAAGTTTGAACCCCAGGTTGCGCTCCAGATCGACGACCTGCAGCTCACCAATACGCTCAGCGTCCGGGATGTCGTGAGCGGCCTCTACATGGACGCCGACAAGGTGTTGCGCATCGACACGACCGGCTTTGACTACCAGGACGGCTACTTCGACCTGATGGGGACGCTCGACTTGGCTTCTCTCAGGCTGACGCCTTTCACCACGACGATCAACAGCGACAAACTCGATCTCGCGTCCATGCTCGAGGGCTTCGACTACTTCGGGATTTCGGACCTCGCGAAGGCCGATCAGTTGGAAGCGGAACTGAGCCTGAACCTCGACATGACGGGGGCGGTGACGGGCGGGCGGGAGTCGGCGACGGTCTTCGACGAGGCGACGTGCGGGACGCTCGCGATGCAGCTGCGCGACCTCACCGTGGCGGGTCTGCCGGGCATCGACGCCATCGCCGCGAAGTACAAGGTGCGCAAGCGCCTCGACGTGCTGAAATTCGCGCCGATCGACCTCGACCTCACCTTCGACGGCAACCGGGTCTTCTTGCCGATTACGGAATTGCAGAGCAATGCGCTGTCGGCTTTTGTGGAGGGCGACATCCGCCTGGACAGTGTCTCGACGCTGTTCGTGTCGATCCCGCTGGCTAACCTCAAACGTCGGGACCTCTCGGAGGTGCCCGAGCGGAAGGGGTTCGGGGACACCCGTCTCAAGGTGCACCTCGAGATTCGATCGGCCCGCGGGCAGCCGCTCACGACCAAGCTGCACCTGAGCAAGAAGAACTACTACGAGGCCCGGTACGGGAAGGGCAGCTGGAAGCTCCAGAAACGCGAGTGGCGTCAGGCAAGGCGGGCTGCGGCAAAGGCGCGGCGAGCGGCCGGGCGAGAGTGAGCAGTGATGGCCGAGGTGCGCCCCGCCGCTCGCATCTTCGCCGCCATGCTCGACGCTCCGCTCGCCCCCGTCCCGACCTCCCTCTCCGCCCGTGGGCAGGACCTGCTCGGCAAGCCTTTGCGGGCTGATTTCGAACTTTTCGCCGACGCCGAAGAGCGGGCGTTTCACGCGACCGACAATCCCGAGGGGGCTATTGCGCTTTGCATTGCCGAAAACGTGCTGTCGTGGCCGCTGATGGAGGCGCGTTTGCGCGAGGCGGCCGCTGCGGATACCCCCGACTGGGTCGCCAAGTACACGATGGTGACCGGGGCACCGGAGGTGCGTGAGGCGCTGGCAGGTTTTGCCGAAAGGCACCTTACGACCCTCGGCGGGCAAGCGGCGCGCGTCCTCGACCCTGAGGGCTTTTGTGTGTCGAGTGGGGCCACGGCTATCGTCGAGCTTACGGCCCTGCTGCTTGCTGATCCGGAAGATGTCGTGGCCTTTCCCGCGCCTTGCTATCCAGTCTACACCAAGGACGTTGGGCTCAAGGCTGGCCTGCTCCGCTACGACATCGAACCGGCGGCGGCTTGGGCCGAAGCCCGTGGCGTGCACCCGCTGCACGTTGCTGATCTCGAACGCGCCCGTCGCGACGTCCACGAGGGCGGGCGAAAACTCCGCATGGTGGTCCTCACGCAACCGGACAATCCTACGGGGGCAATCTATACGCGGGAGCAGCTCGAAATTTTTGCTGCCTGGGCCGTGCGCCACCGCGTTCACCTGTGCGTCAACGAACTGTACGCCCTCTCCCAGATCGACACGACGGACACCCGTATCGCTGCCGACTATCCTCATCAGGTAGAGTCCTACTTCTCTTTTCTCCATCTCGTCGAGGAGCTGCGTTCGCCCTACCTCCACTGGTGGTATTCGATGTCGAAGGACTTCGGTCTGTCGGGGCTGCGCTGCGGCCTACTCTACACGCGGAATAGAGCTTTCGTGCAGGCTTTCGGCAACTACGCGGCCCCGCACACGGTGAGCAACCACACGCAGTGGCTCCTGGCGCAGGTGCTTAGCGACGAAGGGTTTGTGACGGCTTTCGCCAAAACTAACCAAGCTCGCCTCACAAACGCCTACGCGACGGTGGTAGCGGCCTTGCGGCAAAACGGTATTGCCTACCTCCCGGCCCGCGGGAGTCTTTTTGTTTGGGCGAGGCTCAACGCGGGGGGCGAGAGCACGGACGAGTCGTTTTGGCGAAAGCTGTACGCGGACACAGGGGTGCTGTTAACGGCCCCTGGTGGCTTTGGACAGAGCGAAGCGGGCTGGTTGCGGATTGTGTACAGTTGCGTGGGGGAGGCCTCGTTGGAGACGGCCGTGGGGCGACTTTGGGAGTGAGTGTTTGGGTTGGGTGTAGAGAGAATAGGAAGTGAGGAGGGGGCGGTGATCCAGGGGCTGTACTGAGGTGAGGTGTTTGCCTTCGTTGGTCGGCAGGCCTCGGCGCTGGCGGTGTGTCACCGCCCGCGCCGAGGCCTGCCGACCAACGAAGGCAGGCCTAATTTTGAGATTTCCATCCCGCGTTGGGCGTAGTGAATACTAGGCGCGGGCGGTGACACACCGCCAGCCGCGCGCCCGGCATTCACGAAGCCCAACGCGGAAGTTCACCACGGCCTTCCGACACTTACTTGGTCGCCACCACTTTACACCCCACGCCCCACAAGTCTGCGGCTTTCGCCAAAACCCCCGCCACGTGGCCCACGCCAATCGCGCAGTGGTGATTGGGGCCGGCCTTCGTCCAGGCGTCCGTGAAGGCGCGGGCAGACACCGGGAAGCGGTAGCGAGAGTTGGTGTTGCCGATCTCGAGCACGGGGCCGGGGACGCTCTCGCCCTCGGCCACCGTGAGCCAGACATCGCCCTCGCCACCTTCGCAGACGGACAGCAGCGTCACCGTCCCGTGCGCCACTGACATCTGGATGCTGAGCCCGGATCCAGGTTTGCCGTGGTAGACGGGCACCGGCACGAGGCCTCACCGCCCCGTCGGCGATGCGCGGGTGCGCCGGACCGTCGTGCCCGAACAGCACCACGTCATCCACGAAGTCGAGCGCGTAAAACTCGCTGAAAGAGCCACCCGCCCCGAGCAGGTCGAGCATCTTCATCGCGAGTACATTCTTGACCTCGTACTCGCCCGCCACCGGGATGCCACGGCCGGTAAGCAGCGTGAGGCCCGGGATGAGCGAGGTCACCACGTCGAGCGCCTCGGCGTCACCGTCGCCTTCGTAGTAGTAAGCCAGCGCGTGGAGGTCGTGCGTTTCGACGAGCTGGTCGAGCGCCAGGGAGGTGCGGGCGGCGCGGTCGAGTTCGGCTTCCGAGCAGGCCGGGTCGATGGTGAAGGCGGCGGCGAGTTCGGTGCGTTTGGCTTGGAGGGGCGTATGGGTGTCTGAGGCACCCTCGGCCCCCCCCCCAAGTTTTGGCGAAAGCCCACCAGGCTCCTGAACTCCACCAACTCGAAGTGACACCCGAAGACACCAGCCAAGCGCGTCAAGTCGGAGTAGACGTCGAGCATGCCGTTGTAGTAATGACCGGCCAGGCCAATGCGGGACTCGCGGAGGCCTTTTACGACCTGCGCGGCGCGGACGTACTCGCCGAGTTCGCGCCAGAGGTAGTCCTCCTGGAGGTAGCCGGTCACGAGGCGGAAAGGCAGTCGCGCGCGCCGCATGACGCTCGCGATCTCGGGGGCGGAGCAGGCCTGGCAGTGCGCGAGCCACTCGCCGGTGGCGCGGCCGCGGTCGCCGAGGGCGTTGATGTACGCGTAGTCGATGCGGGCCACGGGCTGGGCGTTGAGCACGACGATGGGCGCGCGCACGCCCTGGACGACCGGCAGCACCGTGTGCGAGAGGGCGTAGGTCGTGATGTAGAGGATGATTAGGTCGACGGCGGCGGCGTTGAGTTGGGCGGCGGTTTCGCGGGCGCGTTGGGGCGTGTCGACGATGCCGAGGTCGACGACGGCGGCGTGGGTCTCGGCGGTGAGGCGCTCGGCCACCTCGGTTTGGTAGCCGAGCAGGCGCTCGTGAAGTCCCTCGAACTGCGGCCAGTAGGTGTCGAGCCCGATGCCGAAGAGGCCAACCTTAAAGGCGGACGAAGTACTGGACGTCGCGGAGGTTTTGGCGGAAGCTGAAGTAGCGGACATGGCGGCGGGAATAGCGGCGGGAATGGTGGCGGGAATGGTGGCGAGGAAGGTCTTGGGGCGATGGAAGGTAGCGGCGGCGCCCCTCACGCGGGGTCAGGACAGCGCCCGCGGGTGGGGGGCCTACTTTCCGGCACCCGCACAGCGACGTCGGGGGCGAGTTTATGAATGCAGTCTTCGGTCTTCTCCTCCACGCGCTCGGCGGCTTTGCGGCGGGGAGTTTTTACGTGCCCACGCAAAAGGTCAAGGGCTGGGCCTGGGAGTCGAGTTGGCTGGTGCTGGGGCTGATGGCCTGGCTGATCGTGCCGGCGGTGGCGGCGGCGCTGACGGTGCCGGGGTTTCGGGAGGTGATTGCGGCGGCGCCGACGGAGACACTCATGTACACCTACGGCTTCGGGGTGCTGTGGGGCATCGGGGGACTCACCTTCGGGCTGGCCCTACGTTACCTCGGGGTCTCGCTGGGGATGGCCGTGGCGCTGGGCTTTACGGCCGCGGTGGGGACGGTGGTGCCGCCGCTGTACGCGGGTACGCTCGGGGCGCTGGCCGGGACCACGGCGGGCGCGGTGACGCTGCTCGGAGTCGTGGTGTGCCTCGGGGGCATTGCCTTTTGCGGACGAGCCGGGATACTGAAGGAGAAAGCCCTACTGGCGGCGGTGGCGGAGCCGTCGGTAGGGGCGCCGCAGGAGCTCGACGACAGCGGCCTTGCGGATGGCCACGGCGTAGCTGCCAGTAAAGACGCGGGTGATGGCCAGGACGCGGCCGCCTTCTCGATGTCGCGCGGGCTCACGGTGGCGGTGGTGAGTGGGATATTGAGTGCCTGCTTTGCCTTCGGGCTGGCGGCCGGGGCGCCGATCTCGGAAGGGGCCGTGGCGGCCGGGGCGGACTCGCTGTTTCAGAACAACGCCACGCTGGTGGTCCTGCTGCTCGGCGGCCTCACGACCAACGGCCTCTACTGTCTCTGGCTCAACATCCAGAAGCGCAGCTACGTGGATTATGGGGACAGCAGCACACCCCTGGCGGGCAACTACGCCTGGGCGAGTCTCGGGGGCGCGACGTGGTATATGCAGTTCTTCCTGTACGGCATGGGGGCCACCTTACTCGGCGAGCGCTTCGAGTTCGCGAGCTGGACGCTGCACATGGCGTTCATCATCATGACCTCGACGCTGTGGGGCTTGTACCTGGGGGAGTGGCGCGGGGCGGGTCCGGCGGCGCGGCGGGCACTGTGGACTGGGCTCGGGGTGATTGGCGTGAGTACGGTAATGATTGGGCTGGGGAGTGGGCTCTGAGTCAAGTTTGAAGTGTCGAAGGGGAATTGTTGAAGGGGGAAGTGTTGAAGGGGCAATGAAGTATAGGATGTAAATTCACGCTATGGAATCCCAGACCTCATCCCGCGACGGCGATCTGCGGCAGGAACTTCACGCGATGCTGGATACCGTGGCGCCGGAACGTCTGAGATTAGTACAAGTAGCCATCGAGCAAGCTTTAACAGAGCAAACTCGTGGCTTCGACCTCACCGATACGCTTGCGCTAGAACAGCGGTTCGAAAGCGCTAAAGCCCAACGGCGCGCCGGAACGCTCTACGCTATCGACGACGCCAAACGCGAGGTGCAAAGGCGCGTAGCCGCCAAGACGCAGAGATTTACGACGTAGAGATTTCCGAGGAGGCAATCGAAGACCTGGTCGAAATTCAGCACTACTACGTACTCGATCAAATTTAGCTTGACTTTTGCATGCAAAGGTGATGGCCACACGATTTATCAACCTTTCCGACGCCGAGATCACCCACCTCGAGCACATCCGTCGCACCGACAAACGCGCAACGGTGCGGTCGCGGTGTAACATGATTTTGATGAGCGACCTCGGATTTGGGATTCACCACATCGCTGCCCTCGGGCGCACGACGCGGCAGACGGTAGGCAAGTGGTTCGACCGCTTCGAGACCGACGGCGTCGAGGGTCTCTTCACGGCCAAGGGCCAGGGCCGCCCGCCGATCGTGCGCTTCGACAACCGCGCACTCGTCGACGCCATCGAGGCCATCGTCGAGGAGTACCCTCAGAAGCTCTACGAGGCCGTCGTCAAGATCGAGGCCCTCACCGGCACAGCGATGTCGACGCAGACCTTGAAGCGAGTGCTAAAAAAAACGATTACGCGTGGAAGCGCTTCCGGCGACAAGCGGCGAAGCGGCCTCCGGAGGCCGAGATAGCCGCGGCCCGCGAGTCGCTCGAGGCGTTGACGGCCCTGGCGTTCCTCGGGGAGTGCGACGTGCGCTTCGCCGACGAGACCGCCTTCAGCCTCGAGCCCAACGTGCCGTACGGGTGGATCAAGCGCGGGCGACATTACGGGCTGCGTAGTAGTAAGGGCGGTCGCCTGAATGTCTTCGGGCTCCTGGGTTACACCGGGGCCTTGACGAGCTTCGTGACCACGGGCACGGTGGACTCCCGACAGGTGATTGAGTGGGTCTCGGCGTTTGCCGCAACGATCACCCGCCCGACGGTGATCGTGCTCGACAACGCCCCGTGGCACCGCTCAGCCCTCGTCGAGGCCGAGGTCGCGCGGTGGCGAGAACAGGGCCTGGAGTTGTACTACCTCCCGGCGTACTGTCCGCACCTCAACATCATCGAGACACTCTGGCGAAAGATGAAACACGAGTGGCTGCGACCCGGAGACTACAACAGCAAGGAAGAGTTGCATGAGCGGATAAAGACGATCTTGGTGTCGTACGGAGAAGGATTGTTTAACATCGACTTCCACCTAGAAAACATGTTTAAATAAATTTGGTCGAGTACTTAGTAACAATGAACTGCGGAGTTATCTCTTATTGAATAAGCTCTATTGTACCGGCGTCGGTCCGCCCGACTATTCCGTCCTCGGTAGTGGTCACATAAGAAAGAGTATAGACGTAAACTCCAACGTTGAGACCAACCCCATTAACACTACCATCCCAGAATGGTATCGAGTCACCCTTAACCTCGAATAAAAGCCCACCCCAACGGTCAAAGATCCGTAGTGTGGTTTGAGTAATGCTGAATGGACAACTGGTCTTAAATTCGAATATATCGTTGATTCCGTCATTATTCGGTGAAAATGCATTAGGTGCCAAAATTTCGCAATCACAATCTACATCGGAAACATCATAGAATACACGTGTGGTACCACACTCATTTGTTATCGTGGCGAAGTAATCGCCAGGCATTTCAACTAGTTTAAATGGTTGTGAATCTCCATCCTCCCATAAAATCAATCCGAGTATTGCAGGCGAGAGAGATATCGATTTACCCTTGCACTTCTGCCTTTTATAGGATACCTCGTTAGATCCACCTAATACCAGCACGCGGCTGGTGTCTCGCAATACGCAATTTCCGCTCGTCGCCGTCACCGTCTGGATAAAGCTACTATCGCGACATGGGGCGGAAAGCAGCGGTGGACATGGTTTGGCAGAGATCTGATAATCTGAGAGTTCTACGCGCAAATCGACCTCTGAACCTTTGCAGACTATGATTGTGTCTGGATAGGGATCGAAGAGTTGGAGTGATACATTATCTACATATATGTAGGTACGTTCTCCACCAGGCTTGAAAGAAGGATAGAAGCGCTTGACTTGGTCGACCGGGAGCATATTGCCCAAAACAAGGTAGCGCTCACCACCTTTTGCGGTAAAGCAGGAGCTAACCTTCGTCCATCCTGCGGTATCGATGAGGGGCTCCGCCAGTTGCGCGATCGGGAATAAGGAGCTGAGTATACTGCTCTGGGTTATCCCAACTGTATCTACCAATAGACCCGCGCCAATAGCATTGGTGTAGGTCGCGGCCGTGAAAGCGTTTGTAGGCGTGACATCAGGTGCGGCATAGAAAGTGACTACTCCAGTCTGTCCCCGTTGTAAAGGCTGTATCAGCCGCACACCAATGTATTCTACCGGTTGCGTAGGAAAGGTGGTCCAGTTTGAAAATCCCGCATGATTGAGGCCATTTTGAGGTAGTTGATATGCGTTGCCATATTGCTTCCAGGCACTACCTTGTGGTGGGCGCAACTCTTCACGGGCTGCACACGCTGCCCACAAAGTACTTTTACCACTAAGTCCAAACCAAGGTGTGGATAGCTCGAGTTGTAGGGTATCTTTAGGACAACTCGACACAGTTTCGAAGCTTCCATTTGGGACTAGCTCGAAAGTCTGTCCAGGCATTGACGTAGCCCAAAGCAATATCATGCTGGTGATCAGTATTATGCACTGCATATGCTTGCCATTAAATTCCCGTTATTTTGCGATAATAATTCTCTGATTATGGATCACCGTCTCATCTAAGATGATACGTGCAAAATATACACCATCATCGAGATTAGAAACATCCACCCGGCGATCAGTTAAAGTGACGTGGGTCACTATCCTACCAAGGGCATCCAGAATTTCCAATTGATGACCTTGCCATTCGATCTTGACAAGACCCTCAACTTGGATCTCGCTAGATGCAGGATTTGGATACATACGGATTGCTGATCCACGTTCGAACTGTAAACAACCAGTCCCTGTAGGGCATATAAAGAAGTCAATCTCGCGCGCGTTCCAGGTATTAGTTCCCTGGAACTCAATAGCATTTCTGCACTGGCTGTTCTCCGTGGCTAGTTGAATCTCATAGGTAGCAAAAGGTTTTAGAGGTCCATTGCCAAAACTCCCCCAAAAATCATTTAACGAGAACGTGGTTAACGGCGCTGTTTGCCAGTTGGTGGATGCATAACCAGTATTTTGCCCATTTTGAAACTCAAACACCGCCAAGTGACGGAGATTATATTCTTGATCCCCTATCGGCACGACAAGCACATTCTCGTTAGCGTCCGCCTGATTGGTTCCGTTTGAGGGGAAGCTCTCGGTGAAAGTAAACTCGTTGTCGCTGGCGTCCGTGACGCCGACCATTGCCGTATTCGAGGTGAACTGAGGCGTCGAAGGGTAGATACCTTTCGTGCCAATTAGCTGTCCGGCCGTATTGAAAATACAGGTGATCGTTTGGCTTGCAGGAGATTTTGGGCAGTCATTATAGTCTATCACGGCTATTGTAGCGCGAACCCTATAAAACCCCTTGGGTTGATTCGCAAAGGAGGTTTCAAACTGTTCACCCGTAACTTGCAAGAATTGTCCGTTGATCAGTCGATCCAGGACGTACTTTGGCTTCATACTATTCGGCACTCCCCCCAAGACCCTTGCGCAGTCGGCGAAAGCGTCGTTATTACAACTCGACGAACTGGAACTAGGTGCTCCCCCAGCAAATAATGTATTAGAGTAATTAGGAATTTGTGTAACTGTGATGCTGCTACATCCACCAGAGATGCCGACCTGCGCTGATGCGGAGTTCAGAGCGACCATCACAAACATTGCTAATAGAGGGCTAAATAGCGATACTGCGGAAGCGCGGAAGTGAGGAACTGTCATGAGTACACGATTGATGTGAGAAAGAATATCGGGTGCAAGATATCCCTTTTGGAATATTTGCATGACAAATCTTTCGTTTGTCAGAGATGTTAGGCTATCGTTAACAAATTTTCTTCATTTGCCATGTCGTCCTTACGCTACTTCATGAAACTACTCGTGTTCTGCCGTCCGCAGTTCGTGACAGCCGCCAAAGGCAGAACCATTGTGCGCTGCTGTTCCGGGGGCTGGCCAACAATTAGTTCGACAGGCTGGGCAACATCCACATGCTCCTCCTCGAATCGTGTATGCTATTTTTGCCGCTGGCCATCGTCGTGCCGCTGGCCCAGACGCTCGGAGGCGTGATGACCAACTTCAGCGGCCTCCACATTGACTTGGTAAGTACTCGATCAAATTTAGCTTGACTTTTGCATGCAAAGGTGATGGCCACACGATTTATCAACCTTTCCGACGCCGAGATCACCCACCTCGAGCACATCCGTCGCACCGACAAGCGCGCGACCCTGCGGTCGCGGTGTAACATGATTCTGATGAGCGACCTCGGATTTGGGATTCACGACATCGCTGCCCTCGAGCGCACGACGCGGCAGACGGTAGGCAAGTGGTTCGACCGCTTCGAGACCGACGGCGTCGAGGGTCTCTTCACGGCCAAGGGCCAGGGCCGCCCGCCGATCGTGCGCTTCGACAACCGCGCACTCCTCGACGCCATCGAGGCCATCGTCGAGGAGTACCCTCAGAAGCTCTCCGAGGCCGTCGTCAAGATCGAGGCCCTCACCGGCACAGCGATGTCGACGCAGACCTTGAAGTGAGTGCTAAAAAAAACAATTACGCGTGGAAGCGCTTCCGGCGACAAGCGGCGAAGCGGCCTCCGGAGGCCGAGATAGCCGCGGCCCGCGAGTCGCTCGAGGCGTTGACGGCCCTGGCGTTCCTCGGGGAGTGCGACGTGCGCTTCGCCGACGAGACCGCCTTCAGCCTCGAGCCCAACGTGCCGTACGGGTGGATCAAGCGCGGGCGACAATACGGGCTGCGTAGTAGTAAGGGCGGTCGCCTGAATGTCTTCGGGCTCCTGGGTTACACCGGGGCCTTAACGAGCTTCGTGACCACGGGCACGGTGGACTCCCGACAGGTGATTGAGTGGGTCTCGGCGTTCGCCGCGACGATCACCCGCCCGACGGTGATCGTGCTCGACAACGTCCCGTGGCACCGCTCAGCCCTCGTCGAGGCCGAGGTCGCGCGGTGGCGAGGACAGGGCCTGGAGTTGTACTACCTCCCGGCGTACTGTCCGCACCTCAACATCATCGAGACACTCTATCGAAAGATGAAACACGAGTGGCTGCGACCCGGAGACTACAACAGCAAGGAAGAGTTGCATGAGCGGATAAAGACGATCTTGGTGTCGTACGGAGAAGGATTGTTTAACATCGACTTCCACCTAGAAAACATGTTTAAATAAATTTGGTCGAGTACTTACACCCCCCGTCATCCCCCTCAACATACCAAACATCACAAGGCCTGCCAACCTCCGGCTCCGATCCGTCGATCCGGGACATACGTTTCATGCAATGCATAGGTACAAATGCTTTCCTAGACCGTCGCAGCACAATACCTCCGTCGCCGTACCATAACAAGCCTACCCCACAATTCTTGTATTTCCCGCTCCGCTCTCGGACGGCTACCTGCAACGCTAGCCCCTCTGTGCGATTCTTTGGTCGTAATCGATTCGGTACTGCTTTTTACCTCAGCCGTTCGCTGCGCTTTACGGAGGCTATCCTTCCGCAGCACGGTCCACAGACCAGATCGCGCGACATTCGTTTTGCCGAAAGGCGAGCCCCTACCCCCTAGCCTGTGCCTCGCCGCAAGCTCCGCCACTCACCCTGGGAACCAACTCGGCCGTTCCAACTTGGCGCGCTCCCACACGAAGCATGCGCAACAGTCGACAACATCAGGTACGTTGATCGCGCCTACTGCACAGGCGGGAGGCGGGGCGAGCGCTCGAATCTCCGGTGTGGTGAGTGGCACGTAATACGCTTCCCGCTCCCGGACCCCGAAGTAGCCCAGCACAGGTGCAGGGTCCTCCCTGCCCTCCGTCGTCTCCACGAGGTTGCCCGCCGGCGTGAGGGGTTTTGCGGCGAAAAAGCCTTCTTGGGTCCGCAGGGCTGCCCCTACCGCATTGAAGTACTCTCTAGCGCCCGCTGAATACCGGGACACGTTGATTGCTACCACGACGAGTTCTCCGAAGCGCCAGTCGATCGGTAAGACGCCGACATCGCGCACCACGGTCGTACCAGGGGTGAAGTCGCCGATTTCGACGAACTGCAGCCGCCCGATGACTGGCGTGTCTTGCACGTAACAGGAGAGTGCTCCGTCCAGGCCCCCGCAAATGATATCACTGAGCCGGAAGGCCGACGAATGATCGATCAGGACCAGCCCGTCGCTCGGTTCGCCTGGTAGGGCGAAGTTCATCCGGACTCCAGCACCGACGACACCTGAATCGCCCGACGGGAAAAAGCGCCGAATCAGGGCCGGGCGGTAGGTGAGGGCAGGTCCGTCTCCGACGAGGCTGTCGGCTGCCGACACGAAGGTCCGACCGTCGGTCGTGGCGACGCGGAGGCGGTAGGCGCGGTCGCCGACGGGAAACTCGGCGAGTGAGTAGCGACCACGACTGAAGTTGTTAAACGTAGAACGTTCGCCACTGGCCACGTCCTCCACCTCGACGGTGGCATCGTCGATCGCGGTAAAACTCGAGGCACCCGGCCCGCGCGTCCTGCCGAGGGTGAGGGTGTGGAAGCTCTCCCCGCGCTCGAGCCCTCCGTCGACGAAGAGATAGGCCTTGGCCTGCTCGGGGCCAGCCAGTGGGATCTCCTGCACGCAGGCTGTCCAAGTGGACAGGAGAGCAAACACGGTAAGTAGACCGATCCGTGGCCAGGTAATCAGTCCCATTGGAGGTTGATGTTGAGTGAGGGAATAGCCTCGCCGATGAGCGAGAACTGGTAGGCCGTCAAGCGACCGGCGGTGTTGGGGCGGTAGTACGCGAGGAAGGGGTTCTGGCGCATCAACAAGTTGTACACCGAAAGGTCGAAGCCGACCCGCAGCCCGCGGCGGGCGTTCTCGCTGTTGTCTACCGTAAAGCCGATATCGACGCGGTGCGTCGGCGGTAGTCGTGCCTCCTGGAGACTCCCGAACGTAGGCACGAAGGTACCGTTGGTCGGCACGTAGCCATCCGTTGGCGTGAAGGCCCGCCCAGTGGCGAAGGTGTAATTGATGTTGAAACTGGCCCGACCCGAAAAATTAGCGAGGTAGTTGACGTTGAGCTGGTGGGGGATATCGGTGGGCGTGGGAAGCTGGTCACCGCTCGCAAACTGCATCTCGGGGTAGCGCCGGTCCACGTCGATGAAACTGCGGCCATAGGCATACGACGCCGACCAGGTATTGCGGATGCCGACGTACATAAATCCGATCTCGGCCCCGTAGGCGATCGCCGGGGCGCGGTAAACGGCTGTTTCTGGGGTCGCACTTTCGCGCAGTTGACGCCCGTCTCGCGTCTGAACAGCGTCGTCGCTCGTCCTGACGTAGGCCCCGAGGTCGAGTCCGATCGGGTGTTGTCCCTTCTGCGCCGGGCGACTGTACTGCAGCGAGTAGCCGTTGCTCGTCGTGACCGGGATGTTGTCGGTCGCCAGGAAAAAGATGTCCGCTGGAGTAGGGCTCACGGTGGCGCTCAGCTGATGGACCGGCTGCGTCATGCGTGCGTAGGCGAGCCCGAGGGTGGAGCGCGGATCGAGGCGGTAGCTGACCGAGAGCCGGGGTTGCGCAAAGACCCCGAGCGACTCGGTGACAGCGGGGGCGTCGAACTCGAGCGTGCTCGGGGCATCGGTGCCGGGGAGGCCCTCGTAGCGGCGACGATTGCCGGCGGGGCGCACGCTTTGATAGGCGCTTACGCGAAAACCTGCTTCGACTTCGAAACGGTCGCTCGGAGTCCAGTTGGCATCTACGAAACCCGCCAATGCGAGCAAATCTGGGTCGTCAAAATCGTATGCCGGTGCGGGAGACCCAGGGCCCGGCTGTTGCTGGCGCCCCTCCGAAACGTACCTGTCAACGGCTGCGCCAGCACTGAGGGCCAAAGTTTCGGCGGCGGCGTAGTCGAGCTTTCGCGGACCCCGTTTGCTGCGTGAGGCCGGAGTTGCGGGTGTAGGTGCCTGGGGTGGCGCGGATCTCGAACTCCTCGACGCGCAGGGCGCTCTGGCTGAGGCGGGCGCTGGCCTGTAAGCCGGGCCGTAGGTTTTGCCGAAAGGTGACTCCGTACTGCGCGTTGCTGTAGTCGTACCCAAAGCTCGCCGCGTAGAGAAAGTCGTCCGTCGTGAGCGCGACGTTGAAGTCGGCGGCCCCGCCTTTCCACTGCGAGTGTACGCGCGCCGAAAGATCCGCGAAGGCTACCTCCGAGCGTTTGACGTTGCCGTCGCGCACCCGGGCGAGGGCGTAGTTGACGTAGCTCTTGCGAGCACCCACGAGCAGGGAGACGTGCCGTTTGACGAGCGGCCCCTCTAGCGATGCGCGGCCGGCAAACGGTCCGACGGTGCCCCGCGCACGCCAGCGCTCCAGGTCACCGTTGCGCCAGTTGACCTCGAGCACGCTCGCGGCCCGCTCGCCAAATTCCGCTGGGACGTAGCCTTTGTACAGCTCTACGTTCGCCACGAGGTCGGGATGAAACACGGGGTAGAAGCCGAGCGCATGGGAGGGATAGAGTAGCGGCATCCCCGCCTGGAGCACGAGGTTTTGGTCCAGGGCACCGCCGCGGACCGAGATCGCCGACGAGCCTTCCGAGGTGCTCGTTACCCCGGCCTGGGTGCTGAGGCCGAGCAGGACGTTGAGTTCGCCGCCGAGCGTGGGGAGGGTCTTGAGGTCGCGGCTACTGAGTACGGTGAGGCCGCGGACGGCATCGCGTTGCTTTTGCTGGCTCGAGTTGGCGCTCACGACGACCTCGGCGAAGTCGATCGTGGTGGGCTGCATCGTCAGGCGGACCGGCGCACCCGGACCGATCAGTTCGAGCGAAACGGGCTGATCGAGGTAGCCGAGCAGGCCGAGTTCTAGGCGGTGTGTCCCAGCGACCAGCTCGAGTTCGAACGCTCCGTTAACGTCGGTGGCCGTACCGAGCCCGGTGCGCGCTTCGAAGACGGTAGCGCCGATGAGGGGTTCACCAGAGGAAGCGTCGGTTATGGTCCCCGCAAAAACGGCGGTCCCGCTCGCAGGCGCGGTCGTGTTGCCGACTCGTAGGGTTTGGGTAGCGGCGACTTTATCGTCCGGGGAGCGCATCTCCCCGCTGCGCCACGCTTCGACGATGCGTCGTCCGTAGCTTGCGTCGAGAATCCGTTCGGGCGCGGCAACGTAGGTTTTTGCATCGTAGGGCACGATGCGCACTACGGTACCGATAGTGGCCTGCGTTAGGAGGTCGGTCGCCCCGTTGCCGCGGTCGCGGACCGAGCTCGACGCGTAGGGAATGGTCTCGGGGTCGTAGTAGATCTGCAGTCCGAGGTGCTCCCCGAGGCGGTCGAGAACGCGGTACATCGGTTGGTCGATGACCTGGAAGGTGGTCTCTCGCGAGCCGGACTGCGCCGTAGCACCAGTCGCGGCTACCGACAAGAGGAGCCAAAGGATGCTATACGCGCGCATGTCGCAAAGAAACACGACTGCGAGCTAAGAGGGCCGTGCGGGGCTTCGTTAGCTCCGGGCCGACTACTAGCTCCGGGCTGACTACTTGTTGCGGGTGTTGGTGCTGATGTAGTTGAGCGCCCCCGGTCCGGCGAGTTGGGTGTGCAGCATCTCCTTGGCGCGAAACAGCTGCGCCTTGACGGTGCCGAGGGGGATGTTGAGTTCGGTGGCGATCTCGTCGTAGCTGAGTTCTTGGTAGAAGCGCATCTCGATCATCTGGCGGTACTTGTTCGAGAGCTGTCCGACGAGGGCCCTCATCATCTTAGCACGTTGGGCGAGGACGAGGGTCTGCTCGGGGTTGACGTCGTCGCAAGGCAAGTTGTAGCTGAACTCCTGGTCTGAGCCCTCCTTGATTGTCGTATCGATGGAGAGGGTCACGACGCGCTTCTTACGAATAAAGTCGATCGCGTTGTTGGAGGCGATCTTGAAGAGCCAGGTCGAGAAGGCGTATCGGGGCTCGTAGCTGGCGAGCTTGTTGAACGCCTTGGAGAAGGCCTCCTGCGTCAAGTCGTTAGCATCCTCGGTGTAGCCGACCATCTTGGCCATCATCTGGTGGATAGCACCCCGGTAACGACCCATGAGCTGGGTGTAGGCGTCCTGGCGGCCGGCGATAGCATCACAGACGAGGCGGTAGTCGTCCTTGGCGCGGTCGGAGAGGCGGGGGTTGATGGTGAAGTTTTCCATGGCTCTGTGTTTCGTACGGCTTGCGTGGGGGTAGTCCCGAGGGGCTCGGGGCCAATCGGGGTGTCCGAATGTGGACGCAAGGTAGATTTACACAGGGCGTAACTTTCTGATTGACAGTCCGTACGGTCGCTGTCGCTTCGGGAACGGTGAACGGTTGAGGAAGCGGTCGGATTGAGTGAGGAAACGGCGGGCGGGGTGGGAAAAGGGCGCTACGCTAAATGGGCGCGGTGCTAGATGGGCGGCTTCGCCTAGATGGGCGGCTTCGCCTAGATGGGCTGTGCGAGCGTGCACGTCTGGGGCGCGTCTAGCGTGGGTGGGTGGCGGGCTGTAAGTGTTGCGGGTATGCCGCAGGCTCGCGGGGCACGGCAATCCCTGCTGAACCGTTGCCCATGACCCGATTACGCCCGGGTGGCATAAGGCTGGTCCCTTAGCCAGGTGCGTGAGTCTCACGACGCATCCCTGACTGCGAAGTCCTTCAGAGCACCCCCTGTGCGGCAGCGCACCCCTTACTTCCACTTAATCGAGCATCCGGCGCTCGGGACCTGCATGTCGTCCGGTACTTTCTGCCCGGCCAGGATGAGGTCGAGGGCGTTGCGCATGTCCTCGCCCGTGACAGGCTTGCCGCTCTTTGGGCGGCTGTCGTCCAGGCGGCCTCGGTAGGCCAGCGCGAGGTCGGCGTCGAAGAGGAAGAAATCGGGGGTGCAGACGGCGTCATAGGCCTTGGCGACGTCTTGCGATTGGTCGTAGCAGTAAGGGAAGGTGAAGCCGTGGGTTTTGGCGAAAGCCTCCATCTTTTCAGGACCGTCGGCAGGATAGCGCTCGGCGTCGTTGCTGGAGATGGCGACGACTTTTAACCCCTTGGGTTGGTAGGCGTGCGCGATCTTGACGAGTTCGTCGACGACGTGAATCACGTAGGGGCAGTGGTTGCAAATGAACATCACGAGGGTCGCGCTGGCACCGGTGGCGTGCACGCTCAGGTGTACGGGAGCGTTGACGTTGGCCGCGTCGGGGAGGGTAAAGTCGGGCGCGGGCGTACCGAGCGCCAGCATCGTGGATTCCATCAGGGCCATGGGGGGAAGATTAGTGTTGGACGACCGTCGTCCGACTATCCGAAACGCACAAAGACTCGCTTGGGTCGGGATGGATGCCGCGAAGGTCGTACCTCGCAGCTCCCATCTACGTTCACCAACGCTATGCTGAGATCTTATCACGACGATTCTTCTCCTCTCGGTCGGACTCCTTGCCAGTCGACCAGCGCTCGCCGTCACGGTGACGGGGCTCGCGCCTGCGATCCAGACGGTAGCAGCAGACACTACACCCACAAAGCCAGTGTCCATCCGCGAACTCAACCGCGCTATCCGGGAGGACGAGCGGCTCCTGAGACGTGAACAGAAGGGCAAGTTGGTGGACTGGGACACCACCAATGGAGATGCTGGAGCACGATCGGCCAGCGGATTTTCTATCGCCGCCTTAGCCGCTGGCGTGCTAGGGGTAGTTAGCTTCTTTGTTTCCTTTTCGGTGTGGAACGGAGGTGTGTTTGTTCTGGCCTCGGTGTTACTGTTTGTCGCGGCCGTGGTGTTCGGGGCGATCGGGATGCGACGCAGCAGACGATCGCGGGGCGGCAAACGCGGACTCGCCATCGCTGGATTCATCCTCGGTCTGGTGGGCTCGGGTTTTTACGCCTTTATTCTCGCGCTTATCCTTTCGTTTGCGCTGTGACAACCGAGCCTAAAGCACCCATTCGCGCCTTGCTCTTCGAGGCAGCGCACCGCCAAGTAGCGGCGAGCCTCGAGGCGGTCGACGCCCAGCTCGCCCAGGCGCAGGACGATCAGACCGGCGACACCAAGTCGAGCGCCGGAGACAAGTTCGAGACGAGTCGCGAGATGATGCAGCAGGAGCTAAACCGCCTCGGGGCGCAGCGGCGGGTGCTGCTGGAGCAACTCTTGCAGCTAGACGTGGCAGAGCGGCTGGTGCCTGGCGACCATGCCAGCCTCGGTAGCGTCGTCGCACTCGCTACCGGTGAGCACTACCTCCTGGCCTGCGGCATCGGACGGCTTAAGGGCTACGCACCGGGGCTATCCTACTGCATAAGTTTGGACAGTCCGCTCGGGGCGGCCCTGCGGGGCGTGAGGGCTGAGGAGACTCGGGAGTTTAGAGGCAAGCCGCTGCGGGTATCTCGTGTTTAAGTGAGCTGTAGCGACCACGTTCGTCTTCCGCCAAACGTTGATCGGATGTTGACCAAACACGTTACTTTTATGACTAGAGTACTTCTGCTGATCAGCGTCCTTTGCATGGCGGGCGTCCGCCCTGCCGCAGCCGTGACCAGCGGGCCAGCACGCATCGAGGCTGTATTCGTGCACGCAGATACGGTAGCTCCCCGCCGCCCCTGGCTCTCCCCGAAAGAGGCCCGGGAGCTGCGCCGGCTCGAACGCGCCGACAGGAATTTAGCAAAATACGCCCGCCGCCACGACGGCCGGCTGCCGCGCCTGCACGAGACGGCGGCACCCCTAGACATTATCTCGTTTGGTGCTGCGATTCTCGGCCTCGGCGCTTACGTCTTGGCAGTGGCGGGTGTCCCGTTCATTGTGTACGTCGTGTTGGCAGCGTTTCCGGCAGCTCTCGTCTGCGGGATCATTGCTCGGCGTCGCATCAAGTATGGAGCTAGTGGTCGGCGGGGCCTGGCGCTGGCTGGGTCTATCATCGGGGCCATCTTTACCGTGGCTATCGTGGTGGGTGGGATTGCGGCATTCATTTTCGCCATCAGCGGGTAGTCGTACGCTGGCCTCCTCTACACTATCCCCTTGGTCGTCGGCAGGCCTTCGTCCTCGATATCGACCTGTAGCGCCATACGGATCGCCCGCGCGAAGGCCTTGAAGATGGCCTCGATTTTATGGTGTTCGTTGTCGCCCTGGCAGCGCACGTTGAGGTTGCACTTAGCGGCGTCCGAGAAGGATTTGAAGAAGTGGAACACCATCTCCGTCGGCAGGTCTCCGACGCGCTCGCGCTGGAAGGCTACGTCCCACACGATCCACGGGCGACCCCCGAAGTCTACCGAGACGTGCGCCTCGGCGTCGTCCATTGGCAGTGCAAAGCCGTAGCGCATCAGGCCGCGCTTGTCGCCCAAGGTTTTGGCGAAAGCCTCCCCCAGCGCCAGCCCCGTATCCTCGACGGTGTGGTGCTCGTCGATGTGGAGGTCACCGGTGGCCGTGATGTCGAGGTCGATGCCGCCGTGGCGCGCGATCTGGTCGAGCATGTGGTCGAAGAAGTGCAGTCCCGTCGAGACATTGGCGCGGCCCTCTCCAGCCAGGTCGAGCGAGACGAGGATGTCGGTTTCGTTGGTTTTGCGGTGATGGACGGTGCGCCTATTCTGCTTTCGCAAAAACGTGTGGACGTCGCGCCAGTGGTCGGTCCGCAAGGCAATCACGCCTGCCGGGCCACTCTCAACGCTCAACTCTTCACCCTCGACTTCCCCATCTCCCAGTCCACCGTAGCCGATGAGTATGCCCTTGGCCCCGAGGTTTTTGGCCAGCTTCATATCCGTCAGTCGGTCGCCGATCACGAAGGAGTTGGCCAGGTCGAAATCACCCTCAATATATTGCGTGAGCAAACCCGTATTCGGTTTTCGCGTAAGCGCCCCCTCGCTCGCGAAGGTCCTATCAATCACGATCTCGTCGAAGCGGATGCCCTCACCCTCGAGCGTCCGCAATATCAGCTCCTGCGTCGGCCAAAACGTCTCCTCCGGGAAGCTGTCGGTGCCGAGGCCGTCCTGATTCGTCACCATCACGAGCCGGTAGTCCGTCTCGCGCGCGATGCGGCCGAGGTAGCGCATGACCTCCGGGTAGAAGGTCAGCTTGGCGGGACTGTCGAGTTGTTGGTCGGCGGGTTCGAGGGCGAGGGTGCCGTCGCGGTCGATGAAGAGGATTTTTTGCATGGGGGTGAAGATGGGGTGGGGTAGGCGGCTTTCGCCAAAACGCGTCGCGCAATGATCCCGACGTACGCGGATTGTTCGGGGCGTGCGAGCAACCCCCTTTTGAGGTGATATTTGGCTGTCCTTGCGACATCCGGCTTAGCGCAATAGCGCTGCGGTGCGACGGACCAACCGACAATTTATGAGACTACTTTCCTCCCTACTGACCGCTTGTGTACTCGCGACAGCTACCCTCATCTATGCGCAAGTCCCGACGGTGTACCGGGTGGCGCCCGACTTCCGGCAGTGTGACCTAAGGAGTGCCGCTGTCGGTCCGGACGGAAGCGTGTACACCGTAAGTGCGATGAAGGAGAGCACAACGATGAAGCACTTCTCCGCGACCGGGACCGAGCTTTGGAGTAAAAATCTCGATCGTGAATTGGCCAACCGTATCTCTACCGGCTCGCTTCACGCTCACGGTGCCGGCGTCGATCTCTTCGTGCAGAGTCTGCGGAGTACCGACACGGTTACGGTATATCAGTTTACGCCCACAGGTGATCTGCTCGGCACGGTCTCGCTGACCGATGCGAAGGCGGGACCGCCAACGTTCAGAGGCCTTTACGCCGACGCGAGTGGATACATCCTCGTCCGATTTTCCACCGATCCTGCGTATCAATGCCGTATTGGACATCTACGACCGTGCCGGGGTGCTACTCAAGCGCGAGGAGACGAACAATCTCAGCGGCGTGCCTTCGACTATCCATCGCGTGGGGCAAGATATTATATTAATCCATCTTAGTCATTTATATTTCACTTCGCTGCGACCAGATACTAAGTCTTTCTATTTAAGCTCCAATAATTTAGGCTTAAACTCCGACCTTCGGGCGGGAGTGCCATTCAACGGAGGTGCACAGTTTTTCGTGGATGATCCAAGCAACCCAACTACATCCATCCAGTATACTGTAAAGTACGACGGAGTCTCGTATACGATTTCGTCTGTGCCATCTCCGATTTCCTCTCGCGTCACCCAGGCTTACTCCTGGGGCCTAGATTCTATAGCTTATGCCGAAGTCTTCTTCGGTGACGTGACTTTAGAGGTTCGCAGCCTGAGTGGCGCGCTGGGGCGGAGAGTCGTGTCGACCCTACGTGGCTTTGACCTAAACGACTTGCCTAACCGAGCCTATCCCGGCGGCAAGGGTCTGTACGATTATCGTTCGATCGAAAGCCCCGCAGGTACACAAAGTATGGTCTTGCCATTCCTCCCAGCAGGGGCTGCGTTTCCTGTGTGTGCAGCCCTGCCGACTTTGGGTGAGCTAGACTACCCGATTTCGTCTACACTACAGCAGCTAGATGGTAGTGTGCTGGCGGTGCAAGTAGGCCATCTGTCGGTGATTAAGATTAACCCAGATGGGAGCAAAGAGCCCTACCTCAAACTTTCTGGTTTCCCCGATGGCTCAAAAATTGATAACTTCGCACCAGCTGCCGAGTCTGATGGCTACCTCTCCTGTACGATCCGTAGTGACGATTCAAGGGGGATCCGGAAAGTAACTGTACTAACGATTAGAGATAGAGAAGTGATTGCCGAGCGAGAATTGCTTGGTACGCTCTTGTATACACGCAAGCTCGACCCGTGGGAAGGTGGAGGACGGGCCTTCTACATGAACCGGTCGTTTGGAGAAGAAACGATCTACTTACTAGATAGCCTCGGAGGTCTAATCGAAGAGACGCCAGTAAGAAATCAAGATCGAACTAATCGAAGAACCGGCCTTTCTGGGGTCCTGAGCTATAGTAAAACTATTGATGGTAGATCACTTTTGATCACCGCTATAAACTCCTACGTACCATTCGATATAGGGTACGAAGTGCAGATTTTCAAGGAAGGTGAGGTGGTAAACTCGTACGCTGGTAGTTTCCTTAGACCTGGATATACTCAGTACGGCCAATTTCTTCCTGATGGCCGTTTATTACTGAGGCTAGCTAGCCCGACGGAGAGCGATCGAGATTCGCTTCACTTCGTCACTCAGCCCGAACTGTCTTTCGTCCCCGAAATCCGTTTGCCTGTCCCGAGAAGCGTGTTTGTTGAAAGTTTCTCCGTCTCGGGCAGTGCCGTCCTCTTCAAAGCGGCCAAAGCAATCGCTACTCAGCCCGAGAACGCTTCGGTAGGCATGCTCGCTTTCGACATTGAAGCTCAGGAGGTCACTGATTCCGTTTTCGTGGCGGTGGCGGCGCCATACAGAACAACCTTCTCCTGGTTGTTGGCGGGCTCCGTCCGCCCCGGTCTCTTCGCCTACCCTGTGGGGCTCAACAACAACCCCCGCTACAACGCGGTCGCCATGATCGGCACGAAGTCCTCCTCCGTCCGCGAACGCGCCCGCCCGAACTTACTCTCGGTCACCAACCCCTTCACAGACGCCATCTATTTCTCGACGCCCGTTTTGCCGAAAGGCGTCTCGCTGTCGGATGCCCTCGGCCGCACCCACGCCCTGGCTCCCGTCACCGAAGTAGCCGACGGCCGCTACGTGACCCGGCCCTTGCAGCCGCTGCCGGCCGGCATGTACGTACTGAGCGTCGACGGAAGCAGTCGCGTGTTGATCCACCAGTAGCGCGGCGGTATTTACTTCACGCGCTATGAAGCCTCGTATCTCCAACGCGTGTCGCCTCGTCGCAATCGCCGGCCTGCTTTTTAGTGCAGCTTGCGCCAAAACCCCCGACGATCCCGCCACCGCGGCTGCCGCAGCTGCGATCGCCGACGGGCGCGTGCCCGATCTCTCCGGCTTGAACCTGCCAGACATCGACATGACGCCCGGGGCGAAGCTCCCCGACATCGACCTGGCGGCCTTCGACCTCTCCGATGTAGACCCGAGCCAGCTCGACATCCGCATCCTGCAGCTGGCATACCTGAGCCAGGAGGTCACCGCCACGCAGGTCGTCACGGCACTGCTCGCCAAGGCCGCCGTCCTCGAACTCGGCCTCCACGCCGTCATCGCCTTCGACCCGACGGCCCTCAAACAAGCCGCCCGCATCGATAGTCTCACGAAGCTGATGCAGAGTGCTGGACCGCTCCACGGGGTGCCGGTCTACATCAAGGACAACATCGAGATGGCCGGTAGCCTCGCCACCACGGCCGGGGCCCGCGTGCTGGCCGACAACCGCCCCGACCGCGACGCCGCCATCGTCGAGAAGCTTCGCGCCGCCGGGGCCATCATCCTCGGCAAAACCAACCTCAGCGAGTGGGCCAACTTCCACTCCAGCTTCTCGTCGAGCGGACAGTCGGGCGTCGGCGGGCAGACCGCCAATCCCTACGATATCACGCGCAGTCCCTGCGGCTCGAGCGCCGGGAGTGGGGTAGCGGTCGCGGCCGGGTACGCGCCCCTGGCCATCGGGACCGAGACCAACGGCTCGATCGTGTGTCCGAGTCACGCCAACGGCATCGTCGGCCTCAAACCCACCGTCGGACTGCTCTCGCGCCGCGGGATCATCCCGATCTCCGAGAGCCAGGACACGCCCGGCCCGATGACGCGCTCCGTACGGGACGCCGCCATTGCCCTCACGGTGATGCAGGGCGTCGACCCGGCAGATCGCTACACCGCCGCAGCCGCTGGCTATGCAGAGCGCGACTACCGCAAGTCGCTCGCCAAGAAGGATGCCCTCAAGGGTAAGCGTATTGGCCTGTACATGGCACCCATGGGCGAGCATTACCGCGTCGATACGCTCGTGTACCAAACCATCCGACAACTGGAGGCCGCTGGGGCGACCGTCATCGAGATCAATCAGCTCACCACCCGAAAGGCTGGCTCGCGGACGATGGACATTCTCTTGTACGAGTTTAAAGATGGCCTCAACACGTACCTGCGCTCGCTGCCAGACGCTAGCTATGGGTCGCTGGCCAGCATCGTAGCCCAGGTGGACACGACCGCCGAAGACATGGCGAGCTACGACCACGAGTTGCTCCGCCGCGCCAACCGGCAAGGCTCCCTCGGGACGAAAGCGTACCGTGATGCCCGCGAGGAGGCCACCAAGATCTTCGGCGAGGAGGGTATCGACCGCGTCGTCGCCAAGTACGAACTCGACGTGATTATAGCGCCGACGGGTGGACCAGCCTGGAAGATTGATGCCGTCAACGGTGACAACTTCTCGATCAGCTCGAGTACGCCCGCAGCCGTGGCTGGCTATCCTAACCTCACCGTACCGATGGGTCAGATCGATGGGCTGCCGGTAGGGCTGAGCTTTTTTGGTCCCGCCTGGTCGGAGCCGATGTTGATCGAGGTCGGGAGTGCGTGGGAGGATTTGCGGGGGCGCGCTGCCGGGCCCGGGGCTTTGATAGAACGCAATAGACGCAAAGCTCCGCAAAGGAACGCAAGGAGAGTACGCCCCGCTCTTTGCGATCCTGTCGCGGACCATCGCGTCTATCGCGTTCTATTTCACACCACCGGATTCAACTCACTCGCCGCCACTGCCCCAACCTCCAGCCCGGCCAGCCACGTCTGTCGATCATTCTCCTGGTGCTCATTCACCGGCTCCGTGACCCTAGCGCCGTCGGCGAAGTAGATCACCGTGATGACCTCGCGGGTGGTGTCGGGACTGCTGTTGGCCCCGGCGCGGTGGATGGTCCAGCCCTGATGAAAGGTGGCGTCTCCGGCCTGCATGGCGCTTTGCTCCGTCATGCGGTAGCCCTGGCGGGTGACGTAGTCTTCAAAGACGCGCTCCGAGTCATCCGAGATGGCGGTGTTGGTGATGCTGCCGTCGGCCTGACTGCCGCTCGCGAAGTCGAGCATCCCCATGTCGCGCGTGATGTCGACCAGCGGCATCCACATGGTGATGGTGTCGGTAGTGTCGAGCGGCCAGTAGTACTGGTCCTGGTGCCAGGGCGTGATACCGCCGCCGGGCTCCTTGTAGAGGGCCTGGTCGTGGTAGAGGCGCACGCGCTCCACGCCCAGCAGTCGAGCGGCAATCCCGGCAAAGCGTTTGGCGAGCACGAACTCCGCCACCTTCTCGTCGCGGCGCCAGAGGTTCATGATTTGGAGGAAGGCTTTGCCGTAGGTGTCGCGGTCGGCCATAGCGCGCTGCTCGGTGTTGAAGCGGGCGCTGGCGGCATGAATGAGGGGTTGGTACTCGGCAATCGTGGCCGGCTCGGCAACCCCTCGGAGAAGGAGGTGACCGTTTTGACGAAAGTCCGAAATTTGAGCGTCGGACAGTTGGTAGGCGGTGTCGAACATGCCGACAATTTAAGACGAGAATAAAACGCGATGGACGCGAAGTCTCGCAAGGGGCGGGGGAAGATTACGTCTAGTGCTTAGCGCCCCCGTCGCGGTCCTTTGCGTCTATCGCGTTCTCTATCCTTCGTAGGCCACGTGCACGTCCCCCAGCTCCGCGTGGCGATCGAACATCTCGACGGCGAAGGGGCAGGTTGCGCTGACCTTCAAATGTTGCTCCCGGGCCCACTGCACGAGGTCCTTCAGGAGGTAGAGCCCGACATCCTGTCCGCGGAGTTCCTCGCTCACCTCGGTGTGGTCGACGTTGACCGTCGAGCCGTTGTTCCAGCGGTGGTACATCATGGCCGCCTTCGGGCGCTCGGCATCGGCGCCGATGTGGAACTGGCCGCGGCCGTTGGATTCTTGGTGCTGGACGTAGTGCGTCGGGGAGTCTTGGGTAGGCATGTCGTGAAAACCACTGCTTCTCACGACATGTTCTACCCCACCTTCACGCCCTTCCAGAAGGCCACGCGACCCTTGATGTTCTGCGCCTTCTCAAACGGCTCCGGATAATACCAGGCCGCGTTCGCGTTCGTCTCGCCATCTACCTCGACGTTGTAGTACTTGGCGTCGCCCTTCCAACCGCAGTAGGAGGTGTGTTCGCTTTCGCTAAAACGCTCTTCGACGAGGCTGTCGGCGGGGAAGTAGTGGTTGCCCTCGACCACGACGGTGTCGTCGGATTCGGCGAGGAGTTGGTCTTTGTAGGTGGCTTTCATGGTAAAGGAGATGGGAGGATGGGATGATGGTTTGGTGGGAGGATGGGTCCGCAATAAAGTTAAAGGGCTAATAAAAATGTAACAGCGGTACGGGGAGGCCGTGATTATCGCGCATTTTTGGCACAACTGCTTTCGACCAAGGGTTGTGGCAGCTAAACATGATCGCCTATGCGCCACCTAGTCTACATGCTCGTTTTCGCCGTCACAGCAACCGAAGTCGCGGCCCAAATCCCCGACTCCCTCACCGGGGGGCTCACCCGTACCGACGGTTTCCTGCCATACTACTACGACGCAGGAAAGGACCGGATACTGGTAGAGGTCCGTCCGGACCTCGGCGACTTCATCTACGTCGAGTCGCTGGCCTCGGGCGTCGGCTCGAACGACCTCGGCCTCGATCGTGGGCAGCTCGGGGACACACGACTGGTGCGCTTCCAGCGGGCCGGGAAAAAGCTGCTGATGGTACAGCCGAACCTCGACTACCGCGCTACTTCCGATAATGTCGCCGAGCGCGCGAGTGTGGCCGAGGCCTTCGCGGAGTCGGTGCTGTGGGGCTTCCCGATCCTGCATACGCGGATGGACTCGAGTGTGTTGATCGATATAGCGCCATTTCTGATGCAGGACGCGCACGGGGTCGCGAAAACGCTTTCGCAAAACGAGCAAGGGACCTTCAAAGTCGACCCGCTGCGATCCGCGCTGTACCTCGAGCGGACGCGCAACTTCCCGCGCAACACCGAATTCGAAGCAACGATCACGCTGGTCGGCGAGGCCAAGGGCCGCGAACTACGCTCGGTGGCGCCGACGCCCGACGCCGTCACGACCCGGCAGCACCACAGTTTCGTAGCGCTCCCGGAGCCTGGGTACGAGCCGCGGGCCTTCGATCCGCGCTCAGGCTACTTCCCGCTGAGTTTCGCGGACTACGCCACGCCGATCGGGGAGTCACTCGTGACGCGCTACATCCGACGCCACCGGTTGGCCCCCGGTGAGACCCTCGTGTACTACGTCGACCGCGGTGCGCCCGAGCCGGTGCGTTCGGCCCTGATCGAGGGGGCGAGTTGGTGGGCGGACGCCTTTGCGGCGGCGGGCTTCCCGGATGCTTTCAGGGTTGAGGTTTTGCCGGAAGGCGTAGACCCCCTCGACGTGCGCTACAACGTCATCCAGTGGGTGCACCGATCGACGCGGGGCTGGAGCTACGGCGCGAGCGTCACCGACCCGCGCACCGGCGAGATCCTGAAGGGGCACGTGAGCCTCGGCAGTTTGCGCGTGCGGCAGGACTACCTCATCGCCCAGGGCCTCATCGACGCTTACGACAAGGACGGCGAGCCGATCCACGACTGCTGGAGTTCGCACTCGCGCGCTGCGGCAACTGGCGGCGCACGAGGTCGGCCACACGCTGGGCCTGGCGCACAACTACGCCGCGAGCACCAACGGGCGCACGTCGGTGATGGACTACCCCCACCCGTACATCATCCTCGAGGGTAAGACGCGGCGTACTTCCACCATCTCGCTCGACAGCGCCTACGCCGTGGGCATCGGGGCCTGGGACAAGCAGGCGATCCGCTACGGCTACGAGCGTTTTGGCGGAAGCCGAGAAAACGAAGGCCTCCGGGCTATCCTCGCCGAGAATCACGAGCGCGACCTGCGCTACCTCAGCGACGAGGCCGCGCGCCCGGAGGGGAGCTCGAGTACGCAGGCGCACCTCTGGGACGGTGGCGCGGACGCCACTCGCGAACTCGATCGGATTAGCAAATTGCGGGCCGTGGCGCTCGACAACTTCGGCAGTCAGAACCTCGCCCCCGGCCGTGCCCTCGCCGAGCTGGAGGACGTGTTCGTGCCGGTGTACCTGATGCACCGCTACCAGGTGGAGGCTGCCGCCAAAACCGTTGCCGGGGTGGACTACGTCTACAGCGTGAATGAGGCAGAACCGCCGCTCGTCAAACCCGCCAGCGAGATTCGCCAGTTGATGGCGCTCAATGCGCTCGTCGCGACGCTCAGCCCCGACTTCCTGGCGGTACCCGCGCCGGTGACCTCGTTGGTGCCGCCGCGCCCGCCGGGGTACCCACGCGGCCGCGAGCAGTTCGCGAGCTACACCGGGGTGACGTTCGACCCCTGGGCCGCAGCCGAGGCGAGCGTCGACCTGACGGTTGGGCTGTTGCTCAACGCCGAGCGCGTGACCCGCCTCTTGGCGCAGGAGAGCCGCGACGAAGGTTTGGAGGCGAAGGCTTTCGCCAAAACCCTCGAGCGGGCCATCTCGAGCCTCTCCGAACGCCCGAGTGCTAATGCTTATCGGGCCATCGTGGCCGCGCGCCTCTTCGAACACGCCATGGCCCTCGCCAACGATCGCCGTACGAGTGCCGCCACACGCGCCTTCGGGCAGCGGCTGGCGCAACAAATTGCGACGAGCGGACGCGTGCGTCGCGCCGACAAAGCCCTCAAGAGCCAGCTCATCATGCGCTACCGCCAGTGGCGGCAGGACCCGAGCAGCTACGAGATGATCCCGGCGGCGAAGATTCCTGATGGGAGCCCGATATAGAAAGGGTGGCCTTTGGCCTAATTGGGCGGCTTGCTAATTGGGCGGCTTCGCCTAGATGGGGCGCTGCGCTAATTGGGGGCGGTCAATTCTAGGAGTTTGGAGTGCTTAAGAGATTTTTGGCGGCGATAAAGGGGGGCGGGGGCTTCCGCGCTTCCGCGCGGGTCCGCCCTCCGGTGTCGCCGCCGAAAATCCTTCTGGAGCTTTAGTATTCGAGAAGGCGTGTCGGGTCGTGGGTCGGAGCGGGGGTACCGCGCGGAAGCGCGGAAGCCGCCCCCGCTCCGACCCACGACCCGACACGCCCGAAAGCATAGCCCAACTAGCGTAGCGCCCAATTAGCAAGCGAAGCGATGCGCCCAATTAGCAAAGCGCCCAATTAGCCACAGCGCCCAATTAGCCACGGCGCCCAACTAGCCACAGCGCCCTCCCTGTGCAGAGCACAACAGGAATACCCGTAGCCTATTCCCGGGGCCGCCCCTTTTCTTTGCCGCTAATCTCCACGGCGGGTGCACGACCTTCGGGCCGATCACCTCGCCGCGTCGGCAGACTATGAAACCGCTACTTTTTTCTTTCTTGTTTTTCGTGCCCTTTGCCCTGGGCGCGAGGTATTACTTCGTTTGCGACACCCTCCACTGGTGCGGGCGAACGAGTCTCGCGGCCACGGCAGCGGTGCGGCTCACGGTCGCCATGCCGGATGGGCGCGACCGTACCTTGGCGTGGGGCGTCTACGGCGAGGGCACCGCCACGCTACCTGTTTCCGCTGCCTACGCGGCAGCGCTCGACAGCCTGGCGGTTTTGGCGAAAGCCGAACAGGACTACGCCCTGCGCATCGACGCTCCTGTCCTCGCCCGCGAAGGCTACGGCCAGCGCCACGGTCGGTATGCCGACCTCGGCATCGCCCGGGCCGCCGCCATTGCCGCGGAGTTGCAGGCCCGCGGGGTCCCCGCCGAGAGGTTGAGCTTACAGAGTTACCTGGCGACGGATACCTATGCGCTGGTGCCGATGTTCTCCTTCCAGCCGGTCGTGCCAAAGTCGATCAGTGACGGCGTACCCGACGGGGAGGACGTGATCGTGGACTCCTTTGCGCTGAGAGGCCTGCGCTTCGCGGCCAATTCTACGGCGCTGCAACCCGACGAGGCCTTCGTCGAGTACGCCGGTGAACTCGTCGCCGCCCTCAACGCCCAGCCCAACTTGCGACTTACGCTCACCGGTCACACCGACGATCGCGCCGAACCCGCCCACAACGACAGTCTGGGTCGGTGGCGAGCAGAGGCCGTCGCCCGCTACCTAGAGCAGATCGGACTCGCACGGCCAGTGGAGGTTCGGAGCAAAGGCGAGCGCGAGCCCATCGCCGACAACGCCACCCCCGAAGGTCGCTTCCTCAACCGCCGGGTCGAAGCACGAATTGAGTAGCTTTCCGCCCGGATCGAAACACACGAATGACTTTCGCGCAACAATTTTTTGAAGGCCTCGACGGGCCGGCCAGCCTGACTTTTTTGGGCTTGCTCTTCGCCGCTTTCCTCATCGGAGGACTTCCCGCTGGACTCGCGTACGCCTTCCGGGTCCGCGACATCAAGAAACGCCTGCTCAAACACATGAGCGCCCTCGAAACCACGCTCGCCGAGCGCGACCAACTGCGCCTCGAGGTCGCCAAGCACCGCGATGAGGATGCCCCCGCCCTCGTGCAAGCCAACGACGAACTGCAGCAGCGCCTCCGACAAATGACCGCCGATCGCCAGCGCGTGAGCGCCGAACTCAACCGCGCCCTCGAAGAGAAAGAAGCCCTCGCCGGCGAGAACATTGCTACCCGCGTCGAGTCGCAGCAGAACGATCAGTACGTCCAGACCCTCCGCGAGCGCGTCGCTACCCTGAGCGCCCAAGTCCAGAGCCTCCGCGCTCAGGACCGGCCCCGACCCATGCCCCCGGCCGGTGCCTTCGACGTAAATGTCGTCGCTAGCCTGCACGCTGCCAAGATCCGAGCAACGGAGTTGGAGTCGAGGTTGAATCAAGTGATGGCGGACAACGAAATGCTTCGCCGTCGGCCGACGGCGTAAAGCGGCAGCTCGGCCGCCGAGTCACACCTCGGCTAGGTATTCGTGTACGAATTTGATCGCCATGCTGCCTTCCCCCACGGCGCTCGCGACGCGGTTCATGGCACCGGCCCGGACGTCTCCCGCGGCAAAAACGCCGGGGAGTCCCGTCTCTAGCAGAAAGGGCTCGCGGTCGCGCTTCCAGAGCTTGTTATGATCTGGCGAAGCCTTGAGTTCGGTGCCCGTGAGGAGGAAGCCTCGGCGGTTGCGAGCGAGGGTATCGTCGAGCCAGTCCGTATGCGGGTGAGCGCCAATGAAGACGAAGACGGCGTCAGTCGGCTCGCGGTAGCACTCGTGCGGAGCGGGGGTGTCGAGCTTCTCTACGACGAGCGCCTCCATGCGGTCGTCGCCGACCACTTCCTTGACCTCGCGGTATCCGCACACCTCGATAGTGTCGATCCCGGCGATTTGATCGATGAGGTAGCTCGACATGCTCGCTGTGAGGTCGGGTTTGCGGATGTAGATGCTCACCTTCTCGGCAAAGCGGCTCAGGTACACCGCGCCTTGACCCGCCGAATTGCCCCCGCCCACGACGGCTACGTGTTGCCCCAAGCAGCCCTGCGCCTCGGTGGTGGCGGCACCATAGTACACCCCTGCACCGCTAAAGCGCTCGGCCCCGACCGCCGGCAAGGCCCGGTAGGCGACGCCCGTAGTCACCACCACGGCACGGGTGCGCAGGGTGCTCCCGTCGCTAAATTCTATGCGGCGCGTCGTCTCTTCCGGGACGATGGCCACCACTTCCTTAGGCGCGAGCAGCTCGACGCCGAAGCGCTGCACCTGCGTCAGGGCCCGGCGACTCAAGTCCGAGCCAGATATTCCCGCCGGGAAGCCGAGGTAGTTTTCAATCCGGCTGCTTGTTCCAGCTTGTCCACCCGGCGCGTGGCGCTCGATGAGGACGGTTTTGAGGCCCTCCGAGCCGCCGTACACCGCCGCCGCGAGTCCCGCCGGACCTCCGCCAATGATGGCGACGTCGTAGAGCTCGTGCTTCGCGTCGGTGTGCATGCCGATGGCCTCGGCGAGGGTGCGCGTCTCGGGTTGGAGGAGTACGCGACCGTCTTCGAGGACGGCCAGCGGGTATTCGGGATCGCTGATTTGGGCTGTCGCCAAAACCTCTCTCGCGGTGTCGGGGGTAGCGAGCACGTCGACGTAGCTGTACGGCACCTGGTTGCCCGCCAAGAAGTCCTTGATCTCGTGGCTCCTCGGGTCGTGGCGATAGCCGAGCACACGTATACCACGCAACTCCGGTCGATAGCTCTCTTGCCAGTCGGCGAGGTGATCGTCGAGGATAGGGTAGAGCTTCTCCGTGGGTGGGTCCCAAGGCTTGGTGAGGTAGTAGTCGAGGCCAACCTCGTTGATCGCTTGTACGGCCGCGTCGATGTCGGAGTAGGCGGTGAGAAGGATGCGCTTGGCCTGCGGGTATAGGGTGCGGGCCTCCTTGAGGAAGCGCGTTCCGTCCATCTCGGGCATCCGCTGATCGGAGAGCATGAGAGCAACATTGTCGCCGCGCTTCTTGAGTTCGGCGAGAAGCTCGAGGGCCTCCTTGCCACTAGCGGCGCTGAGGATGCGATAGTCGTCGGCGTAGTGGTCGCGGAGGTCGCGCCGGATCGCCCGCAACACTTGTGGGTCGTCGTCGATGGAGAGGATGATCGGTTTGGGGGTGGCCACGGGGAGTAGAGGTTGGTCGACTAATAGCGCTTTAGGTGGGGGGACGGTTGTTTGGCGTTGGCGTTGGCGTTTACTAGGCGCCGTGGCGCCTGGGAGGGGTCCGTTGAACCGTCTTCGCTGCGCTACGCCAGGTCCAACGAACTCCCTCCCAGGTGCCGTGGGGCTTTGCGGTGGGTACGCTCGGTGATTTATTGAGTGAATACTCTCGTGTCTTCTGGCAGGAAGTCTCGGGCTTCGTCGAGCTTCCAGCGGCGGTGGCTCCACATCCAGCCGGCGGGGTGCTTGCGGATGGCGGCCTCGAGGTGCTGCGTGGCGCGGGCGGTGGCGACGCCTTCCGGCAAAACAGACGCGTCGTCGCACACCTCATTAAAGTGGAGGTAGTACTTGCCGCGCGAGAGGCGCTGGAGGTAGAGGTACACCACGGCGGCACCGTAGCGGTGGGCGTAGCCATCTAGACCTGTTTGCACGGCGGTGGTGCGTCCGAAAAACGGCATCCAAAACTTGCGTCTCAGCGAGTGCGGGCTCTGGTCGAACGCGAAGCCCACTGCGAAGCAGCCGTGTGTCTCCCGCCAGGCGGTCATGTTCTCGTGCACGTGTCCTCGTGGCCAGAGCGTCATCCCGAAGTGCTCCCGCGACTCGCGCACGCGGTGGTCCATGAGCTTGTTGGCGAGCGGCGAGTAGATCACCGACATCGGCATCGGGATCACGAGCGAGAGGGCCGCGGCCCCGAGCTCGTAGTTGTTGTGGTGTCCGGCGGCCACCATCACGGCCCGCCCGGCGGCCTGGTGGCGCTCGAACAGCGTGACGATGCCCGGGTCCACGTCGAACATCTCCATCACGGCTTCCTTCGTCGCCCCGAAGGCCCAGATCTGCTCCACGATCAGGTCCGCGAAATTGCGGTAAAAGGCATACCGAACTTCGGTGCGCTCGGCGTGGGTCTTGTCCGGGAAGGCGATCATTAGGTTGCCGTCGATCACCTTGCGCCGGTACTTCAGCCCGTAGCGCAGCAGCAGCGTAATCCCGTCGGCCAGCCCGTATCGCAGCCACCGCGGCGCGTACATCACGGGGGCCAGCGCCAGCCAAAAGAGCGTACGCTTGAGGCGGGTGTCGCGGTAGGGCTTCTTGATTGCGGATGCCAAGGTACTAATTTCAGAAGCGCTGCCGCGGAGGGCGCATTTTTAAGACTTCGGCACAAGGTTAAGCACATCCGCGTGAGCTGAGGTCCCCCCACACCATACCTTCGGCACCAATGGCCTTACCCCCGAATCAACCTACACCCGCGCCCCTCGTTTTCGCGACAGCCAATCCGCACAAGATACAGGAGGTGATGGCCAAGCTCGGCCCCGGCGGCAGTCTCCGCAGCCTCACCGATATCGGCTGTACCGAGGAGCTCCCCGAAACCACCGGCACCATCCCCGGCAACGCCCTACAAAAGGCCCGCTACGTGCGCGACACCTACGGCGTGGACTGCTTCGCGGAGGACAGTGGCTTGGAGGTCGACGCCCTAGACGGCCGGCCCGGCGTCGATACGGCGCACTACAGCGGTACGCGTGACAACGACGGCAATATGGATCGAGTGCTTAGCGAGTTGGCAGACGTAGGCGCGAACGACATTGCCTCGCGAAAAGCACGATTTCGGGCTGTTATCGCGCTGTGCAAGGACGGCAGGGAGGAGGTGTTCGAGGGCACCGTCGAGGGGCATATCGCTTTCGCCAAAACCGGCGACGGGGGCTTCGGCTACGATCCCATCTTCGTGCCGCAGGGCCACCACCACACCTTTGCCGAGCTGGGGGAGGAGGTAAAGTTGGGCATTAGCCACCGGGCACGGGCCGTAGAGCAGTTGGTGAAGGTGCTCGGGTAGGGGCCGTTCGACCCTTACTCGCTACCCAAGCGCCCGCCAAGCGCAGCTCCCACGGCAGACCAGCCCCTACGCCGAGCACCATCGCGAAGACTTCGTCGATCTCGGCCCGCGGAAAGCCGAGTTTGTGCATGTTCCACGCAAAACTCACGAGGGCCGTGTAGTCCTTTTTGCCGAGCGGCAACCTCATCGTACCCGCTTGCCCCTCGACGACCGTGCACGGCAAATAGTTGGTCCACTTGCGTTGGAAGTCGAGTGCACCCTGGAGCCAGGGGCGGTTGCGATGTCCAGGGCTGTAGTGCTGTGGGAGGATGTCCTGCACGAGGTGAACTCGCGAGACCTGCGCTACCTGCATCGCAATGTCGTAGTCGTAGCGGTGGAAGCCTCGGTAGCGACTTTCGTCAAAACCTATCCCGTGCTCGTCGATGACGCTGCGGCGGATACAAAACCAGATTCCGTCGACGAGGAGCGCCTGTTTGGTGTTTTGGCGAAAGCCCTCCACGCGGCGTACGAAAGTCCCGTCGTGGTGAGGCTCCACGACCGCCTTTGCGTGGTCGTCGGAGTAGTAAGCGCGCGACCAGGTCCGCGGCAGCACAGTCGCAGAACTCGCCCCCGCCACGGCAATCATCCCCAGACCCGGATCTGCGTCGAAGTGCGCCAGCGCCCGCTCGTCCCAGCCGACGTCGGGGTAGGTGAGGTCTTCGTGCATGAAGCACAACACCTCGCCCGTGCTACGGCGGATGCCCTCGTTGTATGCGGAGAAGATGTCGTAGGCGTTGGAGCGATTGTCGATCACGATGCGCTCGGCGTCGGTGGTGAGAGTAGCATCGAGACTGGCGATACATTTTTGGAACAGCTCGTCTTTGTAGCGGCAGATGACAAGGGAGAGGCGAGGCATGGTGGCGAAGATGGGGCGCTAGGCTAGTTGGGCGCTACGCTAATTGGGCGCTAGGCTAGTTGGGCGGCTTTGCCTAATTGGGCGCTGCGCTAATTGGGCGCTGCGCTAATTGGGCGCTACGCTAGTTGGGCGCTACGCTAGTTGGGCGGCTTTGCCTAATTGGGCGCTACGCTAGTTGGGCGGCTTTGCCTAGTTGGGAGGTTTTGCCTAGTTGGGCGCTACGCTAGTTGGGCGCTATGCGAAGGGGCGTTGCTGGGTTGGGTGCTTGCCTGGGGCCAACGCTGATGTCACGGGGGGACGGACGAGTACACAGAGGGCCGCAGAGGGTAGGACGCTGCATTTTTCTCAATTTGGTATTGCGACCGTAAGGCCGCTCTTCGGCTACCCCTTCACGACGGCTCGCGTATACGCTGCGCTCCCGGTGGTGACTACGATGAAGTAGTTGCCTACGGGCTGTGGGCCGAGGTCAAAGCTCACCTTGTGGACTGCCGCAGCGGCCTCGTCGCGGCGCTCGATGAGGGCACCAATGTTGCTGTAGAGCCGCACCGATATGGGGCGTGCGGCCGAGAGCGTCACGTTGACGTCTAGTGGACCGGAAGTAGGATTAGGCCCTACGGTGAGGTCGAGGAGTTCCGAGAAGACCGGCGCTCCCTGCCGGAGTTCGGTCGAGTCCCGCACGATCTCGATGGTCTTGCCGACGTTGGCCTCACAGGCACCCAGGCTGGCGGAGAGGGTCACGGTGTACGTACCTGGCACATCAAAGCGCCACCGCGTCTGGTTGCGGTCGACACCGAGGTCGACAGGGGTGGCCGGTCCGCTTACGCTAAAACTCACGAGGTCGGGCGTCGGAACCGAGGTCTCGAGCGCCACGACCTCCGCCCCGGCAACCGCCTGTCCGGCGAGCAAGAACTGCGCGTAGAAGGCATCCGCTGTGGCCGTCGCCACAACCTCTCCCCTCGTCCCACAAGGCCCCTGCCCACTCACCTCGTAGCGGTAGACGCCCGGCTGGCTAATCGTGAGCACACTGTCCATGGCGAGGATCAGTCCGCTGTCGTCCAACCACGTCACCTGGCTGGGGGCAAACCCGACCGACACCTCCCGGGAGGCGCCCGGGCAGATCGTAACGCTCCGCGCCGGTAAGACCACCGCCGAGGCGCCACCCACCGTGAAACTCGTGTCCACCCGACACCCCGCCGCGTCCGTCACGGCGAGAGTGTACCTGCCTGGGGCCAGGTTGCCGCGCTCCGGGGAGGCCGTCCCGTCGGTCCAACGGTAGCGATACGCCCCGGTGCCGCCGACAACTACTGCGCGAGCAAGGCCACTGGAGTCGCACCCGCCGTCGGTGATCAGGAGCTCGTCTACCCGCAGCACGTCCGACCCGACGCTAAGGCGCAGCGTGTCACTACAGCCGCGTAAGTCTCGCGCAACCACCGTGTACGGACCTGCGGCCAGGTCACTTCGACTCGCGGGTGCGGTGATGCCATTCCAACGGAGGTCCACTTCGCTCGCGGTGGCTCCGGCGATGACAATGGTGGCGGCGCCGTTGCCCACTCCTGAGCAGCGCACCGGCGTCGTCTCGCCGAGGGTGATACGGACCCCCGCAATCCCGGCCACTTCAATCTCGAGCGTCGCCGAACACCCGATGCCATCGCTCACGGTCGCCGTGTACTTGCCCGCGGCCAGCCCAGTCGCGACCGGCCCCCGCAGCGAGGCATCGTGCGACCAGCTAAAGCTCAGCGCCCCAGTGCCGCCGCTCGTCACGAGGCGGATCTCGCCGTTCGGTCGGGCGCAATCGCTCGCCGGCGTCACCGAGCCGAGGGCGATGCTTATCGCGGGCGGGGTCGTCACTACGATCGTATCCAGACTCGAGCAGCCCGCCCGACTCGTAATCACTACGGGGTAGGTCCCGGCCGGTAGGTTTTGCCGAAAGGCACCCACGAAGCCATCCTCCCAAACGTAGACGTTGTCGAGCCCAGGTGGTGCACGGAAGGTCACCGAGGCGAGCGGCGGCGCACAGGACGTCACCTCCTGATCGACCATGTACGCGGGCACCGAGGGCGCCGCGATATTGAAGGTGAGCGCCGCGGACGTACAGCCGCCTGCATCGCTGGCGATAAGGGTCTGCGCCCCGAGTCCGGAGAGGACGATCACGGAGTCCATCCCGATCGCCACCCCGCCCAGGCTATAGTTGTACGGTGCACCCAGGCCACCGCTCGTGCGGACGGTCACGATTGGGCGGCACTCGCCGAAGGTCGTATCCACCGGCACCGTCACGACGGGCCTGAGCCCCGTGAGTGTATCGGTTCTCACCGCCAGGCAGCCACTCCGGAGCAGCACGCCGTACGTGTATACCCCAGGCGCTACGTCCCGAAACGACGGCGTGGCCTGTCGACGCTCCCCGAGGACGTACAGACTGTCGCTTTCGCCAAAACCTGCCACCTCGAGCGTGCCGCCGGGCTCCCCAGAACAAGCCGGGGTATAGCGCGCCCGTGCCAATGCACCCGCGCCCGCAGAACTCACGGTGGCCTCCGCCTCGGCCGAGCAGCCCTCCGGTGAAACCGCCCTCAGGCTAATAGAACTGCCCACCGGCACGAGCGTCGATGCGCCGGTACTACCGTCGCTCCACAGGTAGCTTGCGATGGTGCCGTTGAGCACCTTCGGCGTTAAACGCACCGGCTCAGCCGTGCAGACGCTCGTATCCGAGAGGGCGATGAGCAGTTGACCTACGCCCCGCACCGTAGCCGTGTCGGAGTTGACACAGCCACGGTCATCGGTGACTTCGACGGTGTAGGTCCCGGCCATCAAACCAGTGAATGGTTGCTCCGCGGCCGCGCCGTTGAGCCGGAAGCGATACGGCGCTTGCCCTCCGTCGATCGTGACGGACAGACTACCCGTTCCGCGGCCACAACTGTCCGTGCTGTTCGCAGCCACGCTGAGGCTCGGCGCACCCTGGTCGACCAGGACGACGCGCAGCGAACTCGTGCAGCCCGCGGCGCTGCTGGCCGTCACTTCGTAAACGCCAGCCGCCAGGCCCGTCCTGCGATCGCCCGTCCCGCCGTCACTCCAAGCGTAGCTAAGGCTGCCGGCACTGCCATCGGAGGCGAGGGCAATGGCGCCGTCCCGCTGTCCGCAGCGCGGGTCAATCTTCTCGGCTACGCTGACGCCCGGCGCCGGGAGGCCTTCGATCGTGAAGCTTGCCGTCTGCACGCAACCGGCTCCGTCGCGTACCGTCACGCGGTAGAGTCCCGCAGCCAGCCCTTCGAAAGTGCCAGAGGCGGTGGGTGTCCCGTCCGGGAGGAGGGCGTAGGTGAAGGCGCCAGTCCCACCGCTCGCCGTCACCGTGGCGATCCCACTGGCTTGCCCAGTGCAGGTATTCTGCGTGACCGCGACCTGGGTAGCAACAGTGTTCGGTGCTTGCCCGATGATCACCGTCCGTGGTGCGCTCACGCAAGCTTCGCCAGACGCCACAACGACCTCGTAGCTGCCCGCCGCCAAGCCAACGAAACTCGGAGCGTCCTGGAAGCTGCGCCCGCCGTCGATGGAGTAGCGCAGGCCTTCGCCGCTGGCCGTGATCTCGAGACTGCCGAGCGCGATGCTGCCGCAGCCGGCGTCTGTGGTGCGGACGTCGGTAACCTCCGGGGCCGAGGTGGTGGGCACCACGATGGTAAGGGTGTCCGTGCAGCCGCCGGCCGCACTCGCGACGACGGTGTAGGTGCCGCCGGTCAGCTCGCTGGCGATCGGTCCGGTGAGGTCGTCGTCGTGCGACCAGCTGTAAAGGACGCTGCCGGTGGTATTGGTGCGGACCTGGATTTGGCCGCTGGCCTGCCCGCAGGCTGCCGCGCGCAGGTCGACGAGCGAGACTTCGAGGGCATTGCTGGCGGGCGGCACGTCGATACTCGCGTCGGTGATGCACTGGTTGGCATCCGTGACGCTCACTTCGTAGCTGCCGGGCGCGGGTACGCTCTCCTCGGCGGAGGTGCCGCCGGTAGACCACAGGAATCGGTACGGGGCCGTACCCCCGGAGACCTGTACGCCGAGCGTCGCAATGGCGGACCCACAGTTGGCGGGCGTCACGACGCTCGCCGCGGACGCAAGTAGTGTTGGCTGCATCAAGGTGGCCGTCCCGCCTGCGGTTGTGCAGGCATTGGCGTCCTGGATGCGCCAGGCGTAGGTGCCCGCGGCGAGCTCTCCGAAGGTCGGATCGGCTTGGTAGGTTTCGCCCCCGTCGATGGAGTACAGGTAGGGCATCGTGCCGCCGCTGCCCGATAGGGTGAGGCTACCACGGCTTTCGCCAAAACACGCCACGTCGCGCTGATCGATGACTTCGCCGAGTATGGGTGTCGGTGCGCTGATGACCACCGTGTCCTTGGCCTCGCAACCGCTGTCGGTCGAGCGGCGGGTGAGGACGTAAGTGCCCGCCGCTAAACCAGCAAAGTTCGGTGTCGCCTGGAAGGTTCCGCCGTTGAGGCTGTAGGTGAGGGTCGTGCCGGGGCTAGGGTAGGCTTGCAGGGTGCCGGTCGCCTCCCCGGCGCAGAGCGGCATAGCGATAGCGATCGAGTCCAGCGGCGCGAGCGTACCCGGTGGCGGTCCGCCTACCGTGATGGTGTCGCGGCGCTCACACTGGCCATCCCGTTGCGTGACGAGGAGATAAGTACCGGGCGCCAAGCCGCGAAAGGTGCCACTGGTCTGCGCGACCGCGAAACCTTCGAGTGCATATCGTAGCCCAGTAGGATTGGCTGGCGTGGCGATGATAGCACCGTCATTACCGGGCGAACAGCTGGCCGGCTGCGTGGTGACGGCAAGGTCGATGCCGGGCTCTCGGAGGATGTTGACGGTGATCGCAGTCGTGCAGCCGTTGGCGTCCGTGACGGTGGCCGTCGTGGTGCCGGCGGGGAGGTTGCCGGCCGTGGCTCCAGTCTCGCCGTTGGACCAACGGATGGTGAGTGCGCCTGTGCCACCACTCGCGGTGACGGTGGCGGACGCCGGACTACCGTCGCACCCGACGCGCGTCTGTGAGGCCACCTGGACAGATGGCCCGTTGGCGCTCGGGACGGTCATCTGGAGCGTAATACTGCAATCCGCCTCGTCGGTGACGGTGACGGTGAAGATGCCCGCGGCTAATTCGGCGGCGATGGGGCCGTCCAAGGTGGCGTCGTGCGACCATATGTAGCTCACCCCACCGGTGGACTGGTTGACGGATAGTTCGATGCGCCCGCTCGCCTGCCCGCAGCTGGCTGGCTCGATGCTGGCGACCGATACATTGATGGCTGGGGTGGACTCGATCGTCTGGCTGGTAGAGGCCGTGCAGCCGTTGGCGTCGGTCACGGCGATACTCACCGCGCCGCCCGGAAGATCGGTGGCGCGGGCGGTGGTGTCGCCATTAGACCAGCGGTAGCGGTAGGGACCTGTGCCGCCCGACACGACGACCGAGGCCTCGCCGCTGGCGGCACCACAGCTCGCCGAGGCCTCGACCCTCGCAGCCAAGGCAATTGGCGTAGGCTCGATGAGCGTAACGCTGGGCAGTTCCACCAGGCAAGCGTTCGCATCGCGGACCAAGGGTTGGTAAGTCCCCGTCGCGAGTTGACTGAAGACTGGGTCCGGCCGGTAGGTTTCGCCGTTGTCGATACTGTAAGTCAGCATTCCCGTGCCGCCTGTGGCGCTGAGCGTGATGCTACCGGTCGGGGCGCCT
Organism: Lewinellaceae bacterium; assembly: GCA_963837005.1. Taxonomy (GTDB): domain Bacteria; phylum Bacteroidota; class Bacteroidia; order Chitinophagales; family Saprospiraceae; genus CALDTK01. Next base: position 1,743,034 of record CAWIMC010000001.1, on the reverse strand, counting down.
GCGCAGGCGGGGTCGAGTTTTGCCGAAAGGCTGGCCACGATGGCCGGCGGCGCAGTGATTACGACCGTGGTGGCGTCTGCGCAGCCGCTCAGTGAATCCGTAGCTATGGCGGTATAGCTGCCCGCGGCCAGGCCGGTAAAGTTGCCTGTCCTGTTGGTGGTGCTACCCAAGGTGTAGAGGAGGACTGTCGCTGGGTTGGGGGCCGATGCGCTGAGGTCGACTACGCCAGTAGCTTCTCCTACGCAACGGGGTGTTGCGGTGACGACAGCGGTGAGTACGGGACTTTCGCCCCCGCGAATCGTGTCGCGGCGGGTCTCGCTACACCCGCGGGCGTCGGTGACGGTAAGCTCGACCGGACCGGCGGCCCGACCGGAGATGGCGCGCGTGGTCTGGCCATCGTCCCACAGGAAGGCGTATGGCTCGACGCCGTCGAAGGCGAAGGCCTCGAGGCGCCCGTCGGCCTGGCCGCAGGTGGGTGCTGCGACGATTTCGAAGCCAACGGAGATGGCGATGGGTTCGGTGAGGGTGAGCGTGTCCGCAAAACCACAACTCGTCCCAACGATCCGACTGTTGATGACGTAGGTGCCGGCGGCTAGGTCGCTGAAGACGCCGCCAGGCTGGAAGGCCGCACCGTTGAGGCTGAACTCGTAGGCCGGCTCGCTCGGGGGGAAGAGGTTGATCTCGCCGTCGCTCGCGCCAAAACAGCTGATTTGCCGCGTGATGCTCGGGTCGAGCGGACTCGAACCGCTCCCACCCGACGGAATGACGAACGGGACGGACGTGATGCACGACCCGGACCCGATCCGCATGTAGCCGGTGTAGCTGCCCGCAGCCAAGTCGCCGAAACCCCTGCCGGTGGACCACGTCACACTGTCGATCGACCACTCGATAAGGTCGTCGATCGAGGAACCCGCAAAGAGCACCCCACCGTCGGCCTGTCCGCAGGTGCTCGGCGTGATCTCTTCGATGGCAATGCGTCGGCCCCCCGTGTCCAGCGAGAAACTCAGGCTACCCGTGAGGCACCCGAAGCGGTCGCGCCAGCGCAGTAGGTGTGCCCCGGCTCCGACGCTCTCGTAAGTTGTCGCGGCGGCGAAGGCGCTACCGTCGAGGCTGTACTCACCTGGCACCTCCTGCGGGAAGCGCAGACTGGGTACGACCTCGAAGCCGGTAGGAGGACAGCGGAATTGGGTGTTGACCACGAGGCTCACCGTGTCGAGCGGCTGACGCGGCACGACGCTGAAGGTGTCCGTCGTGGCGAGGTCGTCTCCGTTGGCGACGTCGTCGATGCCCGGGGCGTAGCGTCCAGGCGGCACATTGCGGATGGTGCTTCCGCCAGTTGGGTCGTTTTGCCGAAAGGCGACCCCCTCGTCGGTGAAGCCCGCGATGTAGACCTCGAAGTAGGGGCTGGTCGGGTGTGTAGCGTAGACCCTCACCGTAGAAAGTTCACCGCCGATGGCGCAGCCCGGTTCTACCCGCACGCTGTCGATACGGGGATCGGCGCTGCCGCCTGCCCCGCCGACCGTGATGCCGGTAGAGTCGAGGGTGCAGCCGTTGCGATCGCGGAAGTAGATGGCGTAGCCCTCGCCGGGCGCGACGGCCACAGACAGTTGCGTACCGTTGTCGCCGAGTGGGAAGACATCCCCGGCGAAGGGGTTGAAGTAGCTCTGGAAGTAGGGTCCGGTCTCGGCCACGGGACTGATCTCTGCGGTGATGCGGCCCTCGCCCCCGGGGGTAGTCGCGTCTTGGACGTTTACAGACGCGAAGCGGAGCGTGTACTCAGAGGTCGGCAGCTCGACCTCGAAGTCCGTGCGGAGGCGTAAGGGGCAGCCGACCTGTCCCACCGGGGGCGCCACGAGAGCACCGACGAAACGACTGGGGAAGGTGTCGAAGCGGAAGCGATTCCCGAGCGAGAAACCGCCGGAGGAGTAAGGATTACCCAGGGGGTCAGTGAGAGTGTAGCGGTACTGCTCTACGTCTAGACCCGCACCGAGTTCGACGGCCCAACTGGAGTCCGCGTTGCCGCAAGCGGCTGGCTCGTAGACCAGTTCCGCATCTTCGGCGGTAAGGACTGGCCGCTCCACGACGATCACCACCTCGTTGGCGCCGGAGGAGTAGCAGTCCGGTAGGAAGAAGCTGGGGCTGTTGTAGAAGTAGACGACCCTCGCGCGGATGGTGTCGTTGGCGTCGCGACCGCTGTGGTGAGGGACATTGAAGAAATTCGTGCCGGGTTCGGCCGGGAAGGTGACGTTGTTGCCGCGGCCCTCGTCGAGGGGGGCGTTGACGGCGTACTGTATCCTGTATTTGAGCGGAACGCCACTGTATTCTGGGGGCGTCGGGAGTTCGGGCAACGCGAAGGTGTACCTCGTGTCGCCGCCGCAGACCCGCGTCGTGTCGGCGGGCGTGTACACAGGAATGCTGCGTGGGGTAAGGACCAAGGGCGGGGGCACGAGTCGCTCGATCTTGACCTCGAGTTGGAAGCCGTAGCGCCGTGCCCCCGTGCGGATCCAGAAAATACTCGGGTCGCCGAATACGTCCGTCCAAACGTCCGCGGGGTAGTCGTCCAGGTTGATGCTCGCGCTCCCGGTGGCGAGGAAATCGTCCTCGGTGCGGTCGTAGTCGCTGCGCGCGGAGGCGGGTCCGTCGTCCTCCCAGGCCCACAAGTCAAACGCGAGCCGGATGTCGTCACGGCGGGTACAAATCCCGCCGTAACTGAGGAGTAGGCTGTCGGTGCGGCGGCTCGGGTTGAAGCTGAAATAGTCAAGCTGTGCCATCGCGAAGCTCGCGCTGAAGGGATCGCCGGCCACGTCGCCGTCGCGCCCGAGCACCGTGGCAACTTGCCTACCCGTAGTGCGACCCTGCGACGGCGTGACGGCTACTCGCCAGGTGAACTCGTCGTTGTCGCCGATGGCGCCGGCGTCCCCGTCGTCGTCCGCGACATCGTCGCTGTCCACGTTCTCGACGTGGAGCGCCTTGAGGCGGAGCTTGACGGTAACCTGAGCCCGGGCGGAGAGGCAGAGGAAAACGAGGAGCAGTAGGGTGGTGGTGGCCCGCATCAGACTGGGTTTAGGCGCCTAATGAACGGTGGGGCCTGAGCAGAATAAAAACGCCATTTGACAACCGGCGGCTCTCGTCTCATACTCGGTACCCAAGTGGGAGTTAGGGGGTTGGTATCTATGCAAAGCGCAGATAATTAAGTATTTGCCATCCGTAAAACGTTGCGGAAGTCGACTAGCGCCAACTGTCAATCCAGGATCACCGGTTGTCAAATGGACTGATATCCCGCACGGCGATCGCCTTTCCTTGGACCTGTCCAAACGGCAGATCCCCCGAACCCTCCCCCGACGTGCGCAGAGTCTTACCCTATATACCGTGGCGTAGGTGCTGCGCCCGAATAGCCGCCTTCTTGCTCGGCTGCGCGGTAGGTCTCGCGCCACTCGCGGCCCAGGATGTCGAAGACCTCCTCAGCGCCACGCAGACCCGCCTCGAGGAGAAGCCCGTCCGCGTCACCGGCGGACTTCACCTCAACTCGACGCTCGCGAGCTACTCCGGTCCGCAGCCGCGCTACGATAAGTACGGCCTTCAGATCGGGGCCAACGTCAACTTCGATATCCTCGGGGTGCAGGCGCCGTTCTCGATTTACTTCAGCGATAAGAACCTGCTTTACCGCCTGCCAAGCTACCAGTTCGTGGGCATCAGTCCGAGCTATCGGTGGGCGCGGGTGCATCTCGGGGACCGCAACCTGAATTTCTCACCCTACACCTTCTCGGACCAGACCTTTCGGGGTGTAGGCGTCGAATTGACGCCTGGGCGCTGGCGCTTCGCGGGGATGGCCGGGCGGCTGCGCTACCAGTCGCTGTTTGACGTTGGCGCGAGGTCGGGTCTGGAGGAGACCTACCGCCGCAATGGCTACGCGGCTGAGGCCGGGTACCAGGGCGATAAGTTCAGTCTCAAGGCCATCGTCTTCGCGGCCAAAGACGATCTGCCGGATGTCCCGCTCAGCGCCGCAATCGGGGTGGCACCTGCGAGCAACGTCGTGACGAGTTTTGGCGGAAGCTACCAACTGCCGCTCGACCTTCGGCTCGAGGCCGAGTACACGCGCAGCTGGCTGACTGTAGACCTGGAGGCTCCGACGATCCCCGATAGTCTCGCGCTCCGGTCTGTCGGTCGTCGAGCAGCAAGCTGGGCACCACCTCCGCCGACGTCGTCACCGCCAAGCTCACGCACAAGATCTGGCGCGTCGGCTACCTCCGCGTGGCACCGGGCTACCGATCGCTCGGGACGCTCTTCGTGCAGGACGATCGCGACAACTACACCGCCGGCTTTACGTACGGCTTCCGCAAGAAGGACGCCCCGACCACGCGCCAACCCTGGACCGTGAGCGTCGATGCCGGCCTGGAGCGCCTCGGGATCGCCGAGACGAGCCTCGACCGTACGCGTCGCTGGATCGGGCGGGCCCTAGTCAACGGACTAATTGGCGAGCGCGTGGCGGTGAACGCATCACTGTCCAACTTCACGACCACCTCACGACTCCGGGGCTTCCTCGACCCGACCACGCAGACGGACTCGGTCTTTCTGGGGCAAGTCAATCGCTCTGTGCAGCTTGGGGCGAGTCTCCTCCCGAAGGCGCCCGACGGCGGTGTGCTGGCGGCGCAGCTCTCGCTCACCGACGCCTCGACCGTGAGCGGCGGCGCACTCGACGGCTACGGTTCCACCATCACGAGCGCCTTCCTGAGCTACCAGCGGCGACTCGGCGAGAGTGGGCTGAGCTACGGCCTTCAGGGACTGCTGGCACGCAGTGAGGCTGGTGCGGCGAGCCAGACCACTTACGGTCCGAGTGTGCTCGTGGGCAAGGCCTGGTTCGACGATAAGCTGCGCGTCACCGGGTCGGCGGCCTTGAGTTGGGTCAACCTCGACGAGGGTGCCCGCAGTCGCGTGCTCAACCTGCGCCCTTCGGTCGGCTACGAACTCGAGAAGCTCGGTACCGTGACGCTTTCCCTCGTCCACACCGCCCGCTCGCAGTCGGCACGCGGGGACTTCTCCGAGAACCTGGCCTCACTCAACTACGCATGGACCTTCTAATGCACCATTTACTGTGCGGGCCTCAGCTGGTTTGGGGTTTTGCTTCCGCAAAACTCGCCGCGGCTTCCCGACTGACCCTGTCGCCGCAGGCGCTGCTGGTGTTTATCCTAGTGCTGGCGCTTAGCGTTTTGACGAAAGTCGACGCCCAGGTCGTCTTCCCAGTCCTCGTCCAACAAGTTCCGCCGACGAGTCTCGGGAGTCTCAACGACCTGACCTCGCCCGCGCTGTCGACCTGGCAGGTGAGTGTCACGCTGCAAGACCCGCGCGAGCCTAGCATACAGGCCGCGTTGCGCGTCAAGCTCACCGGCAACAACTTTACCGCCACCACCACCGATCCGACGCGTGCGCCCTTGCTCACGCTGGCTACCGGGCTGCCTACCGTGCTCACGGCCCAGGACCTCGCCGCCTACCTCGCCCCCGGCAACGTGACCCTCCAGGGCGTCAACCCACAGACCTTCTACGCCGACGGCGCGGTTTTGCCGGAAGGCGCCTACACCATCTGCGTAGAAGTCCTCCCGCTCCTGCGTCCCGGCGGGGCCAGCGCCAGTGGCGAGGGCTGCTCCGCGATCATGGCTCAGGCCTACGACCCGCCGCAGTTCATCGTGCCTTACGAGGGTGAGCAAGTGCTGCCGGTCGAGCCGCAATTCCTGGTCTTCAACTGGCAGCACGTCTCACCGGCGCCCATCGGGGTGACCTACCAACTCGAGGTCTTCGAGGTGGGGGCGGCCTCGGGGATTGTCTCGACGGTTGATCTCATCCGCCTCACGGCCCCGATGTCGATCATCAATGCAGGTCCGCAGCTCAGCTACGCGCTCTCGGCGGCCGACCCGCAGCTCACCGTCGGTCGCGAATATGTGGCGCGCCTGCGGATGGTGGACCTGATGGGTCGCCTTGCCATCCGCAACCAGGGCTACTCCCGGCCGATCCGCTTTCGCTATGGTGTAGGCGCGGCAGCCACGGGAAATTGCCTGCCGGTCATCAATGTCCAGACGAGCCACGTCGGACAGACCGACGCTCAGCTTTCCTGGTCGCCCCCCAACGCCACCACGAGCTACCGCAGCTACGTGGTGCAGGTGCGGCTCGTCGGCCAGGCCACGGGCTTCGAGTACCTCGTGGAGGCGGGCACCGGACTCAACGTTCCAAATCTCGTGCGCGACACCGATTACGAGTTCCAGGTCATCGGCATTTGCGCCAGCGGCGGGCGGACCAGCGGCGTAGGCGGAAGGTTCAGGACGCTGACCGACGTCAAGGACAACCCCCGTATCGCGGGCTGTGCGACGCAGTTGCCGGCCGTAGCCACCACCGCGACGGGTAGCGATCTACAACAGGGTCAAACCCTCAGCTTTAAGGGCGTAGAGGTCGAGCTCGGCGCCGTGACCCGCTCCGGGCAGAGCTACGCCGGCGACGCGACGCTCATCTTGCCCTGGCTAGAGCAGGGCCTCCTCCACGTCAAGGTGGCGGGCCTCCAGGTCGGAGCCAACGGCGTCGCCACCGCCGGGACGCTCACGCCAGTCAAGAACCAGAACGTGGTGCCGTTCAACCCGGCCGCCTACGTGGCCAATTTCGGCGATCAAAGCTGTAGCGGCACCTACGCCAAGCAGACCTTCGACGACAAAGGCTTCTACCCCGACGGCAAGCACTACGTGACGGGCACGACGCTCAATCCGCGTGATTTCGACCGGGACGGCGTCTACCGCGGTCCCGGCGCGAAGCAGCCCCCCGTAAAGTACGATACGAGCGGCTTCGACATCAACGGCAATTACGTCGGGATCAACGGTGAGCACCTCCCCGGCGGGCTCGGGCCCTACAATCCGGCCGGCTGCGACCGCGACGGCTACGACGCGAATGGCTTCCCCTGTGGCCGGGGCAGTACGATCGACTCCGTGATCGCAGACTACTCCGAGTTCTACACAGCAGACTGGGGCGACGGGGGCTTCCTGGATAGTCTCGCCGAGGTGGGGGTGGGGCTGCTGCCGCCCGGCGCGCAGGCCAACGCCAAGCGCATCATCGACGCTACCCGGGCGGAGAGTTGGAGCCTGCGTGATACGGTCGAGAAGTACCTCATGGTGGCCGTCGCGCAGAAGGTCGACTCCGTCACCATCGCCCGCGTACAGGCGCTGGCCAAATTTGCGGACAGTGCCCGGATCAAGGGCTTCGTCCAGCAGCTCGACGCCCGCCGCGAGGAGCTCTACGGCGAAGGCGACGCGTTGTTGCAGCAGGGCATGAGCGAGCTTTTCTCGGACGGGTTCCCGACGCCACTCAACGTGCCTGGTCGCCCGCAGGAGATCCTCGATTACGAGAATTACGTGGCCGAACTCTTCCAGGCCGACCGCGACCGGATTACGAATTTCGATCCGAAGCTGGAGGTATTGCAGGAATTTGGGGAGTACGACCTACAGGGGGTGCTCATCACGAGTCTCCTGGACGTGCTCTCGACCAGAACCCTGCCCGAGTTGGCTACCCTCATTGGCAATCCCGTGGAGCTGCTCTCGCTTGCTACCCAGACAGTGACCGCGCAGCTCTCCAAGCTGATGCAGCAGCGCGCAGGCAATGGCTTCGGGATGTTGGAGTGGGAGCGGGGCGGCTTTCGCCAAAACTCGCTAGACCCCTTCCGCCACGGTGCGGAGGCCGGGCTCTGGGCCTCCCTCGACGGCGCGTTCGCCGCGACTTCTCCGCCGCCGCCACCCAACCTTCGGTCGCTGTTGCCGCCGCCCTCGCGCCACCCGGTGTTCGGCTACGAACTCCCCATCAAACTCGAGCGCGTGATCGCGGGGGAGACCTTCACGGTCGTCATCGAGGACATCGTTATTAACCTGAATGGCGCCGCCACCCTCAACGCCTACGCCGTGTTACCGGTGCCGGGTTCGCCTGGAGAGGCGCTGGTGTTCCGCGGCACCAACATTCCCTTCACGCGAGGTGGCATCGGCGAGACTAAGCTGGCGCTCGTGAGCAAGGCGACCTTCGGTCTCGGGGGTCTCGGTAGCTTCGAGACGAGCGTCCCGACGGGTAATGCCCCAGCGAAGAATTACGTGACCATCGACTGCGATGGCTTCAAGGACTTCTCGCTCGACGGGCAACTCGCTTTCTGTCGCCAGATCGTCCAGCCGGTAAACGCGAGCGGACAGGTGCTCACCGCCGATACCGAGCGGGCGCGCGCGCAGCTCACAGCCAGCGGTACGGACTGGCCCAACTTCGTGTTGCAGGGTTCGATGGCGCAGCCCTTCGTCGCCACGGGCCACGACGATGTGCACTGGCATGCCCAAAACATCGTGGTGGACTACAGCCAGGACGAGACGCCATCGACGGTGGTTTTCCCGCAAGGGTATCAACCAGCCACAGACCTGCCGAAGTGGCGCGGGGTGTACATCGGGACCCTCGGGGCCGACTTCGTGAGCGCCTTCAAGGACAACCAGGATGCCTACCCGAAGCTCACGGCCACGCAGCTCGTGCTCGATAATACGGGCGTATCCGTGGCCATGAAAGCCACAGACGTATTGCCGCGCAACAGGGGGAAGATCGGCACCTGGGCAGTGGGCATTAAGAAGTTGGATGTCACCTTGCGGCAAAACCAACTGGCCCTCTTCGCCCTAGACGGTGAACTCGAACTCCCGACCGGTAAGTCGAAGAACCCCGGCGGCGTGGGTGATATACTGAATTACTCCGGTAGCTACAGCACGGTAAGTGGCTCGCGGACCCTCGGATTCGCGGTATCGCCCCCGGCACGAGCACTGGGTTGGGACATTTGGAGAGGTACTATCGACGTTGCGCAAACCTCGATTTTCGGGATCGAGAAATCGCAGGCTGGGTGGCGCGCGAGTGCTTCGCTCGACGGAACGGTCAAGATCGGCGGCGGGGACGCACCCTTTGGCTTCGAGGGGATCCAGGTCACGAAGATGGTTTTGGCGACAGCCGCCCCTTACTTCTCGATGGCCCCCGGCGGCAGCGTCGCTTTGCTTGCTAACGCCAATCGGCGCCTCGGGGGCTTCAGCATGTCGCTGTCCCGACTCGGCTTCGTGCTCCCGACGGTGGCTAAGCCGAATCGCTACGGCCTCAACATCGCTGGTGCCGTGGGGCTCATGGGCGGCAACGGCGGCTTCGGGGCCGGGGGCGAACTCACCGTCTACGGCCAGAGCCTGCCGGACGGACGCTTCGTGTACGAGGACTTCGACGTACAGCAGATCAGTCTCGACATCAAGATCCCGGCCGTGCGCATCAACGGCGCGCTCACCTTCGCGAAGGCCGGCCAGCTCATCGACGGCATCAACTACGGCAACGGCTTCTCGGGGCGGATCTCGGCACAGTTCGACGGACTCGGTTTCGGGATCGCGGCCTCGGGCACCTTCGGGAACGTCAACAACTACGACTACTGGACCGTCGACGCGGCGGCCACCTTCCAGGACCCCTCGCCGGTGACGCTCGTGCCGCCCATCCTCGCGCTATCAACCATCGGCGGGGGCGCCTCCTGGCACATGACCCGCGTCGGCGGTACTGGACAGGCGCAGCCGATCAACCTCAGTACCCCAGCTCCGAACAAGACTTTTTCCTTTGGGGAGTCCATCACCGGCATACGCTATGAGCCCAGCAGTAGCACCGGCCTCTCGCTGCGCCTCATCGCCGGCGTAGCCACCGCTCCGAAGCGCGACCTGATGGCGGCCGACTTCGTGTTGGAGGCGCAGTTCAGCAGTTCATGGGGCCTCAACTACATCAGCATCGACGGCTCGGCCAGCTTCCTGACGATGCCCGACCCGACCACCGGTGGGGCGAGTGGCAATCCGAGCCTGCGGGCCGATGTCTCGGTGGTGTTCGCGCCGAAGGCCGGGGCCGGCAACACACCCAAGCTCACCGGCAACCTCAGGGGCTACCTCAACTACGCCAATACCGTGAGGGGGGCGATGGGCCCGGGCAACTACGTCGGGCAGATCTCGATGCACCTGGAGCGCAGTAAATGGTTTATGTACGTCGGTACCCCCTCCCAGCGCCTCGGCGTCAAGGTGCATCCGCTGCCGCTGGCCATCACGACCTACCTCGACGCGGGCAGTGTACTGCCGGATTACCCCGGCGTACCGGCGCGCTTCGCGGACCTGAACCTGCGCACGCGCGTCACCAATGGTCGAGCGGGCTTTATGCACGGCACGGAGATCAGCTTGAAGGAGAGCATGTCGCTCGGGCCTTTCCGCGCGAGTATCGACGCGGTGGCTGGGTACAACGTGCTCTTGTCCAACGGACAGACTTGTCCCTCGCGGTCGAGCTACGGCATCGAGGGCTGGCGCCTCAACGGGGCTGCCTACGCCGGGCTCGACGCGGACCTCACAGTGCGTGCACCTGGATGGGCGTGTTGGACGTGCCCGAAAGATGTCAACATCGCGAGCGTCAACGCGAAGGTGGCCGCGACCATCGAGGGGCCGAATCCCTTCTTCGTGCAGGGCGCCGCCAAGTTCGAGGCTTCCTTCTTCGGCGGCATCTTCGAGCCGGAGTGGTCGGGCCGGGTGTCCTTTGGTGAGCGTTGCGGTAGCGTGCAGGGTACCGTCGTGGCGCAGTGGTCGGGCATGTTCCCGAAGGAATTGCTGACGGATGCTTCTCCGCTGGCGGGGGACTCGATGCGGCTTACGGAAATTCCCGAAGTCTTCGCGGCGCTGCCGGTCGAGACAGAGTTTATCGATAAAGTCATGAGTGCCGACGGTAAAACGGGGACGGATAAAACCTTCAAGTTGGAAATCCGCATGTCGGTGTTCCGCTTCGTCAACGGGCAGCCTGTCCAGCTCGGCGCTGCTTCGTTGCACGACCGGAAGTCCATCACGGGCCAGTCGGGGTACAGTGGTTACTACGACTACCGCGGCGTGACCGCACTCGGCACCAGTGGCCAACTAACGGCCTGGAGTCCAAAGGAGCGCTACCGCGTGGTGGCGAAGGCTAGGCTGCTGGTGAAGGGGTCGAACGGCGCTTGGAGCGTGTTCAGTGAGCAGGGTCATAGCTACCAGCAGACGCTCACCAACGAGTACACCACCGAATCGAAGCCACGCATCAACCTGATCTACGACGTGTATCCGGGGGTACCGGTGGCGAGTACGCTCCCCGCCGATATCCGCGAGGAGATATTACAGTCTCACCCCGGCGGCCGAGACGTAGACCTGTTCGCGTACGGGAAGCTCGACTACGACCATACCTTCGAATTGGAGGATGCCCCGTTTGGCGGTAACGTGACCACCTACCGCCCGACGGTCGAGTCCATCCGGCTCGCGCGCCGCTCTTCGACGCAAGGGTGGATCGACGTGCCGTACCGCCAGAAAGAAGATGTCCAGGGACAGGTGACCATCCGGCCGGTGGATCCGCTATACGGCGATACGACGCTGTACCGCGTGACGGCCAAGGTGCAGCTGGTGAGTGCGAACGGTCAGTACTACCGGGAGTCCGACGGCAGCTACTTCAGAGACGAGCAGGTGCGCTACTTCCTGACGAGCGTCGAGCCGACCGAGGTGCTCGTCAACAACGTCCGCCGCGCCTACCCCTACCCGGAGCAGCACAACGTCTACATCGAGGAGCCCGGCTCGGACACTTGGTTCATGGAGCTGAGCCGTCCGCAGCGTTCGCTGTTCTCCTCGACGCGCCAGGGTGGGGCAACCAACAGTCATACTCCGCAGTGAACTGGTAGTCCGCTACCGCGACACCTACACCCAGGCCTACCTCGGGGAGGCGAGCGTGACCTACGTTTTGCCGAAAGGCGCACAGGCCGGTGACGGTCCCGAAATCTCTTGGCCACGCCCGACGGAGCTCGTCCCGGGCCGCGTCTACGAACTCGAGCTCGCGCGCCGCAAGACCGTCCAGAAGCGCGCGGAGTATACGAAGCTCTACGGCCACACCTTCCGCGTGAGTCGCTTCAAGACCTTCGCCAGCAAGGCCAATACCTACGCGCAGGCTCCCCAGCGAAAGCTCGAGATGAAGGGCGTGTTGACACCGGATTTCCCGGCGGGTACTCCGAATACGACGGCGAGTCAGTACAAAGCGGACGGCGACTTCCTCTACCGTGGTGCCCTAGAGAAATATGCCGTTTGTCTGCCGCGCGGGGCCTGCGACAATTTCGGACCTCGGCCCGAAACGCGCCCGGTGGGTACCCTCCTGGCACGCGTCCCAGCCAACAAAATCGAGGCCTTCGACGCATACGAACTCACGGGGGTGACGCGCACCGTGCTCGCGAAGGGCACCAACCTCGACGCCGCCGAGGAAAGCTGGACCGTAGGACCGCTGCTGTACCACAACTCCGGCGGCAGTGGTGCCGTCGGGGCCATGCACCGCTACCAACGTCACACTAGCCACGGGACCCTACGGATGGGCCGTATCTGGCGAGTTGCCCTTTGCGAACTTCGTGGTCTACCAACCGGACGGCCCCTTGCGCCTCCGACTCGACCAGGGACACGACGCGGACAACGGCACTTACTACGATGCCGCCGCCGCTAATGCCGGCGTCCTTACGGCGGCCTACGGCGGGGGCAACTATGTCATAGGCCCCAACAGTGGCACCGGGGTGACGGGCGTATTTAAGCTCACGAGCGACACGGCGCACCAGACCTACACCCTCGGCACGAACGGCACCGTGGTCAACACTTCGACCGCGATCACGGCCACCTATACGGGTGTTATCGTGCAGGTGGCTGGAGGGGGAGGTGGGACCTTGAGTGTCGACAACGGTCAGGGCAATAGTGCCTCCCAGTGGATTGGGCCTGGGCACTTCAAGCGCGATTGCAGCACCCATCCCGTGCGCACCTACCAACTCACCGACCTGCTAACCGACCCACCGCAGCTGGCCTTCGTAAGCGGGAGACTCGCCAACCGGCAGTCGAATTACCTCGAGGACACCTACCAGATCAACAGCGATCCCCGCAACCCCAATATGGCCAGGAGCTACGGGAGCAACGCTGCCTTAATTGCAGCGACGCCCATGCCCACGAGTGCGGAGATTACCGCGGCGATGGCGATGCTTACGCGGCAGCAAGATATCGTGGGCGGCGGTTCGCGCAACAGTAGCAACCAGACGTCCAGTACCGGACAAGCCGCCGATCGGCAGCTCCAGGATTTTAATCGCCAGCAGGCCGGCGGCAACTACAACGGACGAAACGGTCAACCAGGCTTCAATGGCGGCGGGAGTTACGGCCAGGGGCAGACCCAGGTGGATTACGACTGGGATCAGCTCGCCGCGAACGATGCCTTCCGGGAGCAACTCGCCGCCCAGACGAACTTCAATTGCGTGAGGCAGTACGCCCCGCGCTATCTGCCTGGTACCGATAAGGTCTACACCCCGGCCATGACCCAAACGCTCGTCAATGCCCTCGGCGACACCCGCGAGACCCTGCGCTATCGCCTTCAGCTGCGATCTAATACCCAACCCTCCGGAGCGGCGGCCACGATCACCTTTAAAGCCAATGTCCAATGATGCGTCCGTTGCTCTTCTTGGCCCTCGCGATGCTCGCGTTCGGCGTGGCAGCCGGGGCGCAGACCTCCGGTGGGACTGATTCGCTGCTACTGCGCGCCATCTCAGAGGACGGGGTCGTGCACCTGCGGTGGGCCCCGACCACGCCGGCCGCATTTTACGCGTCACTGCAGCACGGCTACCTCGTCGAGCGCGCACCCGTGGGCGTGGACGAGTGGACGGTTTTGCCGAAAGGCCGCATTCCCGCACCCGACACGGCTAGCCTGCGCCAACTGGCGCGCACCAACGACATGGCCACGCTCTACGTAATGGCGATGTACGCCGACAGCGTCATCCGCGCCCCGGCCATCTTTCCCGGACCCGAGCGCGAGGCCGAACTGCAGAGCCAACGACGCAACTGGCTGGCGCTGGCCATGACGGCCTCTGTGAGCAGCCGCGAGGTGGCCGAGGCCGCCGGACTCATCACCGCCGACACGCCCAGACTCGGGGCCTGGCGCTACCGCGTGAGCATCCCGACGCAGGCACAGTACCGCGCCGGCGGTGTCGAGGTAGATAACGGGATGCAGTACGTGCTGCTGCCCCTCGGCCAGGTGGACGGCGAGTGGGGCCACCGCCGTTCGACCATCACCTGGACCTGGCCGGCCGACGATACATACGCCTACTTCGACCTGGAGCGCCGCACAAGCGGTACGCCTTGGACGCGCCTCAACACCGCGCCGATCTTCGGGCAAGCTGGCGAGGAGAGTAGCTATACCGACAGTCTCGCCGACGACGAGACGCGCTTCGAGTACCGGCTACTCGGCACGGACTACTTCCACCGGAAAGGTCCGCCGAGCGGGACGGTGACCGGGCACGGCCTGCCGCCCATCGCGATTGCAACCCCATACGTGACGCAGCTGCTCGAACTCCCCGAGCGCCGCGTGGCCATTTCCTGGGAGCTAGACGGCGACGGCGACAGTACCCGGGCGGTAGGGCAGCAGGTGTTTCGCGCGCTCGATGTCGAGGGTACTTACCGCGCCATTTCGCCCGTGTTGCCGGCTGGCGCGCGCTACTGGGTGGACTCCACGATCATGGATGATGATCAGTATTACGTGGTCCGGGCCTACGATGACTACGGTCGCGAGCGGGCCGCGGTGCCGGGGCACTTCCTCGCCTCCGATACGCTGCCGCCCGCGCCGCCGGTTGGTTTGGTGGGCGAGACCAATTTAGAAGGACACGTGGCCATTACCTGGACGGCCAATGAGGAGTCCGACCTGTACGCCTACCGCGTGTTCCGCTCGCAGGGCCGCGGGGAGCCCTTCGTGCGCCTTACGGCGGTAGCTGAACTGGACCCGCGTTTTGCGGACACGCTGTCGCTGCGCAGCCTCAAAGACTCGATCTACTACCGCGTGGTGGCGCTCGACTACCGCGAGAACGTAAGTGCCTACAGTGAGATACTGGCGGTGGGTATTCCGGACGTGCGACCGCCGCGTTCGCCGGTGCTCAAGCTCGTGACTGGCGACACGCAGGCGGTGCGCATCAGCTACGTGCCGAGTCTGGATGAGGACCTGGCTTTGTACCGCTGGTCGCGGCGGGCGGTGGGGACGCTGGATTGGGTGGCTTTCGACAAAACCGCCCCCGTCTTCGCTGCCGAGGCGGAGTTTGTCGATAGCACCTCGATCGAAGGATTGGCCTACGAGTACCGCGCCGAAGTCATCGACTCTCTGGGGTTGCGGGCCCTGAGCAACGTAGTGGTCGGTACACGTCTCAAACCACAGCACTTGCCGCCGGTGTACGGCCTTTCGGCAAAACCCGACCTGGAGCGCCGGGAGCTGGCCCTGGAGTGGCGCTACTCCCTGTCTCCAGAACTAGCCGGGGTGAGCGTCTGGCGTGCTCGCGGACCGCACCCGATGCGCACCTACGCCGAAGTAGACGCAGAAGAACTCCAGCGCAAAGGTCCCCACCGCCGAGACGGCGACTACCTGTGGCGCTACGCCGACGAGGAGGTCTCCCTCGGGGAGGCCTACCGCTACGCCGTACAGGTGCGCTGGGCGGACGGGCGCGTGAGTTGGCTCGGGGAGGAAGTAGAGACACAGATGAGCAGCAAACCCACCCGATGATGAAGACTCGAAATCGAATGCTACGATACTTCGCGCTCGCCGTGTTTGCCAGTTGCGCGATGTCGACCGCCTCTGCACAAGCTGGCGCAAGCTTCTGGGATGGGAATGGCTTGGTGGACCCAGCCGACGAAACCCTGATCAAGGACGCGATTGCGCTCGCATTGGGCCGCGGCGTGAGCGTGTCGGTGAAGACGGCTTCGATCTCGGGCAAGGCGCTCGCGAAGTCCTTCCAGCCCGGCGTCCAAACCGCCGATCTCGTATTGCTTTTCCCCTACGACCTCGATGGCGAGACCTGCCAGGTCTTCGGCGGGCCGGCCATCACGGCGCAGACTGTCACGTTTGCCAAGTCCGTCATCGCCAACGAGTTCTCGCTGCAGATCAATCCAAACCGCAGCTACAGCAAACGCGTGCAAATGGCGGTGACCTCCGCCCTCCCCGGACTCGACGTGGACCTCGACACCCGCGCCGTGACCTTGGTGCAGGAGCCGCAGCGCGAGGATGTGCCCCTCATCGACGCCGCCGTGCAGGCAGTCGTCAACCGGGCGGTGGATTCGCTGGCGATGGTGCGGGAGGACTGGCAACAGGTCCGCGCGAGTTTCCTCGCCCCGACCGGCAGTCGCTCCCGGAGCGATTGGGACCAGCGGTCTGCTGCCGAAAGCCGGACGATAGACCTCTTCCGAGAGCTGAGGCTGCGCCCCGCGAAGCTGCCGAGTTCAACGGCGCTCAAGACCTTGAGTCATTCAGGTACGGCTTGGAGTAAAACGTCTTCGGCTTGGTCGCTGCTCGGGGACGACGCGCTCGAAGTAGAGCGCAAGACGACTCCTGCACTACTCGGCGGACTACGGCATCTCAGAGACGCTCTCCGAGCTGGTCGGGACCCGGACCTCGTCCACGGCTCGGTGGATTCCGGATGCGAACCAGATTTACGGAAGCAAGCTCAGCGCTACGTTCCTACCTCACAAGTACCGCCTAGAGGCGAAGGCCGTCGCCACGGGTGGCGCGAACTGGGGGTGGAGTTTCCTCGGGGGCGCTACCAGCTTCGAGATATCGCAGCACAAGCTCATCTACACCAACTCAGCCGTACCGACTGCCAAGTGGAGTATGGACGTGAGCTGCGTCGCGGGCGGGATCGAGAGCAATACGGGGGCAACGACTGAAATTCCCGCGAGCACCGGCGTAGCCGTCATGGGCTATGTCGGGACGGTGGCAAGTATTTCTAAAGACGTGTTCGAGATACTCAAGGGGGCGGCAGGGATCGTGCCCACACCCTCCATTGCCGTCCTCCTCGACGAGGATGAAGATGATGGATACAATTCAGCCGAACTCGTCACGGACGCTATCTACTCTCCGGAAAGCAAGCTTGGGATGTGGCCGCTGATGCGCGTCGGAACTTCATCAGGTGTGACGAATTTGGTGGGTGTTTCCGGAAACGCTAATGAGTACACCTGGCTAGGAACTGGTTTAAATGCGATTTTTATGAATACGGGTGGCGCCAATAAAATGGTCGGCGGGGTCATCTCTCTGGATGCCCTGTCGAGCAACATCCCCTCGGTCAGCTCCAATGCCTACGTCGCGAGCGGCTTGTGTGTCGGCTCGGGGCTTACCTACTCCGGGGGCAACCTCCGGCCCCTGCCCACGGTCAACGTCGGCAATTTTACCTACCCAAAAATCTACGCCACCCCTTACGAGGCCCTCCTCCCCAAAAGCGTCTCTGCGGCCGAGCGCACCGAGCAAGTCGCGGAGGTGAAGTCCCTCTTGAAGCTCGTCAAGGCGGAGTGCCTGCGCTGTGCAATCACCGTCGGCATCGAGGCGGTGGTATCCGGAGTCTGGCCCGCCGAAACCGACCCCGACTTCGGCAATCTGCCGGCTAATCCGCCCGCCAACAAGCAGGCCGTGGTCCAGAACTTCATCGGCGCGGCCACCGCCTCCGACGATCTACTCACCGCGCTCACCACCGGCCCCGACGCAGTGACCGCCTCCCTGATCGAGCAAAGCGCGAAGTACTACCGTGTTTCGAGGCTCCCCGTTCTGTTGAAACGCCTCGACATCGGCGAGCACCAGGCCGCCTACACCGACTGGCACAGTGCCCTGCGCTTAACCGTCAACGTGAGCTACACGCCGGTGGAGGATAGGGGTAGTACTTACTAGTCGTCGGGGGAGGTGCCTCGCGCTACCTTATCCAAACAACGCATCCTGCGTCAGCACCCCATCGACGAGCCCGAGGCTCGCCGGGCTGCTCGTCACGCCGTAGGGACTGATGAGCACGAGAAACACCTGCTTGCGCGTACCGGTGTGCTGCCGGAAGCGACTCACCTTGCCGCGGAGTTCTTCGGCGTAGGCTTTCGTGAGGACGAACGGATCGGTGCCGAACTTGGCTTCGATAAGGGTGATGGCATCATCCGCGCGGTCGAGCAGCAGGTCGATCTGCACGCCGGCCACGCCGGTATCGGCGTTTGCGAGCGCCTGGTAGGTAGCGGTTTGGGTGAAGAGTCCGCTAATGCCCAGGGCGGATTTGATCTCGGCGACATGCCGGATGCAAACGCTCTCGAAGGCGTACCCAGCCCAACTACGGAAGGCGGGTTTTTGCGAAAGCAGTAAGAAGGCACCCTCGCCGAGGCCCGCGTTCGGCTCCATGACCTGGAGGTAGAAGCCGGAGTATTCGTCGGTAAGGCGGTACAGATGCCCGCGCTTGCCGTTGCCGAGCGCCGGGTATCGCGCGATGAAATCGGACTGCTCCAACTCGGTGAGGAGGCGAGTCAGAGAACCAGCATTGGGGAGGGAGGTCGCCGCAACGATCTCGGTGCGGGTGAGGCCGCGACGCTTACTGGCCAGGGCGCGGATGATCTCGACGTGGCGCTCGGCCTTGTCGAAGAGCGCGACGTAGAGCTTGCCGAACTCCGTACGGAGCAGGCCCGTGCGCTCGAAACACAGTCGCTGGATGGCCTGCGTGGCCGTCTCCCCGCGCTCGACCTGCTTGAGGTAGAACGGCACGCCGCCGAGGGACATGTACAGCTGTAAGATCTGGTGGCGCCCGAGGTGGATCGTCGCGGGAGGTAAAGTACGCCTCGACCTCCGCGAGCGTGAAGGGCGCCAGGTGGAGGTAGCGCGTGATGCGATTGTGGAGCCCGCCGCGGTCGTTGACCACGTGGCGGATCATCCACGAGGCCGCCGAGCCGCAGATCACCACGACGACGCGCTGGTTCTGCGCCCAGGAGTTCCAGAACCAGCTGAAGGCCTGGATAAATCTCGATTTGTGAGAAGCGAGCCAGGGGAGTTCGTCGAAGAAGAGGACGGGCTTCTCGGTCGTCTCGGAGAGCAGCGGCGTGATCACGCGCGTTAGGTCGACGAGTGCGCCCATCCAGTCGCCGTGTCGCGCCGTCACCTCGTCCCCGTCTGATGCGCTCGCCAGAGCTACGTCGAAGTTGACGAGTTGCTCGGCGAGTGTGGCCTTCTGGATCCCGGTCACGCTGAAGGCGATACGAGCCCCGTAGGCCTCGCGTACGAGGAAAGTCTTGCCAACGCGCCGCCTCCCGATGACGGCGACGAGTTCGGCTTCGTCGGAGAGGAGGGCTTTCGCCAAAACCTCCCGTTCGGGGACACGACCAATGAGCTTCGTGGTGGACATAAGCGGCTGAAAGGGTGCTAAAAAAGAATACTTAAGCCAAAGATACAGTTATCCGTGGCTTAAAGGGGATCAAAAGAGCTTGTTTAAGCCAAAGATAAGGGTCATCCGTGGCTTAAAGGATAGTAAAGGGGGGCGCTTAAGCCACCGATAACTGCCCAGTGCCCGCCAGCGAACCAGGATGACGACCGTCCATGCACCACCTGCACTCTCTACACCACCAGCACCTTCCCCCCCTGCAAACAATCCCCGCCCCCGGCCCTTCTTTGCACCCGATGGCCAACGAACAACTCACCGAGCTCCTCACCGCCTACCGACAGGACAAGCGCGTCGCCCAACTCGCAGAGGCCGCAAAGGCCGGCAAGGCCACGCGCGCGGTGGTCGACGGGACCATCGGCTCGCAGCGCGCCTTCATCATCGTGGCCCAGTGGCTCGAGCGAGAGATGCCGACCTTCATTATCGCCGACGATAAAGAGGAGGCGGCCTACTTGCTCAATGACCTGGAGTCGCTCCTGCCCGGCCGCCGGGTCCTCTTCCTGCCGGACAGCTTTAAGCGGCCCGGGGCCTATGAGGACCTGAATCCGGACAATGCCCTGCAGCGCACCGAGGTCGTCAACCAGTTGGCCCTCAGCGGACCTATGATCGTGGTGAGCTACCCGGAGGCGATGTTCGAGATGGTGGTCGACCCGGAGGCGCTGGATGCCAAGCGCATCGACGTGCGCAAGGGCGAGAATCTGGATGTCGATACGCTGATCGAACTGCTGGTCGAGTTCGGCTTCGTGCGGGCAGACTTCGTCGCGCAGCCGGGGGAGTTCTCGATCCGCGGGGGCATCGTGGACGTGTACTCGTACGCGAATGAGTTCCCGTACCGCATCGAACTCTTCGACGAGGAGGTGGAGTCGATCCGGACGTTTGACCCGGGGGATCAGTTGTCGAAGGCCAACATCGGGCGGGTGTCGATCGTGCCGAACGTTAATACGAAGTTCGACCGCGATCAGAAAGTATCGATACTGGAAGTTTTGCCCGAAGGCACCGCACTCTGGATTAAGGATTATCAATTCTTCCTCGACAGACTACAGTTGGCTTTCGAGAACGCGATCGCCTTCGGGGCCACGGTGAGCCAGTTGGACGAGTCGGAGTTGGCGGAGCTGATGCGCACGCGTGCCTTCCTGCGCCCGCCGAGCGTCTTGTCGCAGGTGAGCGACTACGCGCTGTTCTTCTTGAAAGAGCCGCCGGGGCCGGTGCTGGGTTTGGATACGGCTTCCGCCAAAACAGGCGACGAGTTTGATGGTCGTGACCGAGTGGTGGCAGGTTTTAGCGTAAGCGAAACCAGTCACTTTCGAAGCAGCCCCACAGCCGAGCTTTAATCGAAACTTCGAATTGCTCCGCGATCGATTCTTGCAAAATACACGCGAAGGATTAACGAATTATCTCTTCGTTGATAATGCCAAGCAGGTCGAACGATTTTATACTATTTTCGAGGACATAGGAAAGGGACAAGAGATACAATTCAAACCTGTTGTCCAAAGCTTACACGAAGGCTTTACGGACAAGCGACTTGGATTAGCGGTCTATACCGACCACCAGATCTTCGAGCGCTACCACCGCTACAAACTTCGCAAAGGTTACTCGAAGGATGCCGCGATGACGGCGAGTCTATTGCGGGAGTTGCAGCCGGGAGATTACGTGGTCCACATAGATCACGGGATCGGGAAGTTTTCAGGACTCGAAACCTTGAACATCGGCGGTGTCAAGCAAGAAGCTGTGCGTTTGAAGTACAAGGATAACGACCTCGTCTACGTCGGCATTAATTCACTGCACAAACTGTCGAAGTACGGCGGTCCGGAAGGCCAGGAGCCGAGCCTGTCGAAGATTGGATCAGATGCCTGGGCCAACCTCAAGCGGCGCACCAAGAAGAAGGTCAAGGACATGGCCGACGAGCTGATCAAGTTATACGCCCAGCGCCGCGCCTCGGTGGGTTTTGCCTTCCCAGAAGATGGCTACTTACAAAACGAACTCGAGGCGAGCTTCATCTACGAGGACACGCCCGACCAGGCGCAGGCCACCGAGGACGTCAAGGAGGACATGCAGAAGCCCTACCCGATGGATCGGCTCATCTGTGGGGACGTAGGTTTTGGCAAGACGGAGGTGGCCTTGCGGGCGGCGTTCAAGGCCGTGGTGGGCGGGAAGCAAGTGGCGGTGCTCGTGCCGACTACCATTCTTGCTTTGCAGCATTTTAAGACCTTTCCGTGATCGCCTCAAGGACTTTGGTGCCGTGGTCGATTACGTCAATCGTTTCCGGACGACGGCGGAGAAGAAGGAAATTGGTAAGAAGCTCAAGGCTGGGGAAATCGATATCTTGATCGGGACGCACGCTATCCTCGGGAAGTCGATCGAGTTCAAAGATTTGGGCTTATTGATCGTCGACGAGGAGCAGAAGTTTGGCGTCGGCTCGAAGGAGAAGTTGCGCGCCATGAAAGCAAATGTCGATACGCTCGTGATGACGGCGACGCCGATTCCGCGGACGCTTACAATTTAGTTTGCTGAGTGCGCGAGATCTAAGTGTCATTCGTACGCCACCGCCAAACAGACAGCCGATCCACACCGAGACGCGTGTCTTCAACGAAGACTTGATCAGAGAGGCCATCTACTTCGAGATGGAGCGCGGTGGGCAGGTGTATTTTGTACATAATCGCGTTAAGAACCTAGATGAGATCGCTGAAATGGTCCACCGACTATGTCCAGACGTGACGGTCGAGAAGGCCCACGGCCAATTGGAGGCTAAACAACTCGAAGAGAAGTTGACCAACTTCATCGAAGGCAACGCGGACGTATTGGTCTGCACCAACATTATCGAGACCGGACTGGACATCGCCAATGTCAACACGATCATCATTAATAATGCGCATCAGTTCGGCATGTCCGACTTGCACCAGTTGCGCGGCAGGGTTGGGCGCAGCAACCGAAAGGCTTTCTGTTATCTCTTCTCGCCACCGCTCAGTGTCTTGACGCAGGAAGCGCGCAAACGACTGAAGACCTTGGAGGAGTTTTCGGAACTCGGTTCAGGACTCGAGATCGCGATGCGCGACTTGGACATCCGCGGCGCGGGAAATCTGCTCGGCGCGGAGCAGTCCGGCTTCATCGCCGACATCGGTTACGAGACCTTTCAGAAGATATTGGAAGAAGCCGTGCAAGAGCTCCGCACCGGCGACTACAAGGAGCTGTTCGCCGAGCAAGAAGCCAAGAAGAAGATCGACTATGTGCGCGACGTCACCATCGACGCCGACGTGGAGATGCTGATTCCGCCGGTGTACGTAGCCGACACGCAGGAGCGCTTCCGGCTGTACCAAGAGTTGGATCGCCTCAGCGATGAGGAGGCCTTGGACGCTTTCGCAAAACGCTTGCGCGATCGCTTCGGTCCGCTGCCGTCTGAGACCGAGACGCTTTTCGATGCCCTGCGCCTGCGGTGGACGTGCAAGCAGCTCGGCTTGGAGCGCATCATCCTGAAGATGGGCAAGTTGCGCGGCTACTTCGTGGAGGACCCACAGAGTCCGTTTTACGAGACGGAGCGGTTTGGGAAGGTGATGCAGTACATCGCGGCGGGTGAGGGGCAGACCAAGGGCATGAGCCTAAAGAAGTCGGACCGACACTTGATTTTGGTCAGGGACGGGGTACGGACTTTGCCCGGGGTGTTGAAGTTGCTGGGGAGCGTGCTGGAGGGGGTGGGGTAGGAAATTTGCGAGTGAGTAGGGGGCTTGTGAGTAGGTGAGGGGTGCTGGGGCGCTTGCGGACTGAACGGGGTGTGGGGGTGTGCTTGTGCGCCTGCGAGGGGCTATTGGCGTGGGACTGTGCTGAAGCGCCGGAGGTGACGCACCTCGAGGGGACGAGAGCACTGCTCGAACGTTTGGGCATCAGCTACTACCATAGCCATGGGCACGCGCCCGGAAGTGTGCTCTATCGCACGGAGCCGGAACAGCTGCTCTTCGCGGGCGGCGGCGACGACGCGGACGAAGGTGATGCAGTAAGTGCCGTAGGAGTTGTAATATGCAGGGAAGATGCCAACTGAGATTCTGCTCGACATTCCCTACGATCAAAACTTGATGGCGCGCGTCCGTCGAGTGCCGGGCGCTTACTGGGACAAGGAGCGGCGGCGGTGGTGTGTGATAGAAAGTCCGCAAGTGCACCAGGCCATCGCGACGGAAGGTTTGCAGGGGCACGTCGTGAAGGCGCTTAGCGATAACGCTGTTGCGAGGACGGCTTTCGCCAAAACAGGCGGCATGGAGCCACATCCAGCAGCGCGAATCTCCGATTTCACCGAAATGAATAAGCCACAAGGAGGGCACTGGACGAACGCATCGCGCACTGCGATCAGCATGATTAAGAAGATTGCTCCCTCATGCGCGCCTGCTGAACTTACTCCTGCCCAACAAGAGGCGGTGCAGCGGATGACCGAGGTGCTGGTCCGGCGACAGTACGCCTACAGTACACGCAAAACGTATGTAAACGTCTTCTCCCGGTTTCTCGAAGCCATGGGCTCAGCCAACCCGCCCGACCTCACCAAGGCGGAGATCGAGCAGCACCTACTCGGGCGTGTACGCGCGGACGTTTTACTACGAAAAGGTCTTGGACCGGGAGCGGACCTACTACGACGTAGCCCGCCCGATAAGGCGAGAGGTACTGCCGAAAGTATTAGCGCGGGAAGAGATCCGCGAGATGTTGGTCCGGACCTACCACAACAAGCACAGCTGCATGCTGATGCTGCTCTACGGCGGCGGCCTCCGCCTGAGCGAGGTCTTAGAACTTATCCCGACCGACATCGACTCAAAGCGCATGACCATCACGATCCGGCGCAGCAAAGGCAAAAAGGACCGGGTCGTGCCACTGCCCGAGCGCATATTGCGACCCCTTCGTGAATACTACCAGCAGTACCGACCGATGACGTGGCTCTTCGAGGGCGAGACGGTAGGCGAGCGCTACAGTCCGAGGAGTTTGCAGCAAGTCGTAAAGCAAGCGGCTGTACGCGCGGGGATCCATCGTCCGGTGACGGCCCACATGCTCCGACACTCCTACGCCACGCACTTGCTGGAAGACGGTACAGACATCCGCTACATCCAGGACGTGCTGGGACACAACTCGATCAAGACGACGGAGCGGTACACGCATGTGTCACTGTCGCACAAACCAGTGTCCCCGCTGGATGGGCTGGACGCATAGTGGCGAATGGAGGGACTAGGGCAAGCGGTGAGCGAAAGGTGTGGCAAAGACTTGCCGTGAACCGCTCGGGAATGTAGCTTTACGCTACGCGATAGCGTATATTGCGGAGGTTAGCGCTACGGAGTGGCGCGTAGCCAAACGTTGTAGCTCATCAAGAAGGAATGAAAAGAGACGAGTATATACAAAGTAGTCGGAAAGCAAAAGTGGAACCTAAATGTCCAATTTATAACAGATGTGAAAGATGTGCTTATTCACTTTACTTTCTGTCTGGGGCTCATGTTGGCTCCAACCTGGACATGATCTCCACTCTGTCTAAGGAAGGTATTCGGAGATTAGGTGAAGATGAGGAAATGATAGAACAAGTAGGCGACACAGTTACTATGGTAGGCGGTAAAAACAATCTTTACTTTGCAAACGTCTGCCCTGAAGTTCCATTGTTCTCTGATGATCTCTATCCATTTATACCAAAGAAATCCGTGACAAAAGGCTCGTGGGACAAATACTATGGAGATTCTCAATTCGGTGAAGATGGGAAGTTTAAGATCATTGAGACAGCTCACTATACAGAGTGCCGAGAGTTCCATGCAAGTCGACGACACAGCAAAAGACACTCGAAGCTCTCTCCACCAATACAGTATGTGTACTTGATGGTCAATAAGCGATCTGGGCACTACAAAATTGGAAGGTCTGTAAATCCTGAGTTTCGCGAGCGCACGCTTCAGTCTCAGGAACCCGAGGTTGAAATGGTGGAAGCCTGTTTAGCGCCAAAGGCTCTTGAGAAACGGTTGCATGAGGAATATAAAAGTAAGCGGATTCGCGGCGAGTGGTTCGACTTAAATGATGCTGACATCCGTGCGATCATTCATACATTTTCGCAGCAAAAAGACTAATAACAAGGACGAGCCACAACACTGCCTACACGCCCAAGCCGGCTAATCGCCAAGCGCGGCGCGTAGCCTAACGTTGTTGTAGGCCATAAAATCAAATAAGCACGCTATTCATATAAATATGAAACTACAGCAAGAGGTAATAGCCTCAGAAGAATTGCTGATTACAGCTATAGAGCACTATCGGCGATCATGCAAGATGCTTATGTGCAAGCTTGCAGCTTATTACAGTTTGGATATCGAGAAGCAAAGTGAATATAGAACACTCGTCGCGAGATCAAATATTCAAATACCATTTAGAGGCCGGCTATGCAATGAATGGAGCTACGTATTTCACGGCTCGCAGTGTGGGTTTCATCATAGAAGTGGTCAAAGCGTTGAGGTGGAGCTAGGTGATGAGCCAAACTTTAGGATTGTCGAGCCCTGGTTTCTCAAGGAATTTATGACAAGTACCCCTCAATTTAAGCAACTTGGCAGGTTGAGTTGGCAAGATTTGAAGGGAAAACTACAGACCTTATATCTAGAACAAAAAGTTGACCAAATCGAAGATACTAAACGGTAAGGCCTGCAACACCGCCTACACGCCCATGCCGGCTAATCGCCGTGTACGGACGCGTAGCCTAACGTTGTGCGTCAAAATAGAAAACTTGCCGACGGTTCCATAGCCACAAGCTAATCCAATTATAGAGTGACATAAGATGAATCTTGATGGCAGTACATTGGAATGGATTGGTATAGGCTATTGGGGCTTACTGTTTGCTAGCTGTTTTGCTGGATTTCTTAGGCACAATAGTGCGCTGTGGATTCATGGAGTGGCGACTAGTATTCTATTTTATTTCGGTCTAAAATACTTACCGCTTGAGCTACCGTCCGCAGGAAATATCAATGGCGCCGGATTTCTCATCGGGCCATTATTATATGTGGTAAGTTATGCTATCTTGCGAGTGGCATACAAGAAAGAACTAGGAATGGAGCCGGATATAGAAGCTTATACGGGTTTCTCTAGCCGAGACAGTCGAGGTCTTAACGGCGGTGACTATATTGTATTTATAGTGCCCAATGTTTTATGCATAGGCACAAGTCTTATACTAGCGAATTGAACTAAGTCTAAAATCGACGTCGTTAGTAAAAGAATAAAGACACCTAACACTGCCCACACGCACACGCACACGCACACGCACACGCACACGCACACGCACACGCACACGCACACGCACACGCACACGCACACGCACACGCACACGCACACGCACACGCACACCCACACCCACACGCACACGCACACGCACACCCACACCCACACCCACACCCACACCCACACGCACACGCACACGCACACGCACACGCCTACACGCCCACGCCGGCTAATTGCTTAGCGCGGATCGCGTAGCCTAACTTTGTGCTCAACAAGCAAATGGATATAACAGCGCAAATTTTGGGAAGCTTGCCAACCTATGGGCCGATGTACGAATCGGTACCGAAAGGTAACCTGTACCAATACAGCGAAGGTCTAGTAGTGAAGTTCGAATCGAAGGATAAAGAATCGAAAGTCTTCAATTTTGCGAAAGGCGCAAGGAACTTTAATCACCTATCTAGGTGTATCAGATCAAATTACCACTCGGTGGTCTCAGGAGGTGAAGGCTACGTAATAAACCCATTCGGGGAATCACCTCCAATAAGTTTCGGCGGAAATATCAATAAATTGATTGATGATGCCGCGGGTCGTAAGATATATGCGGACTATAATCAATTATACATAGTTGAATCCAGTGGACACGTTTGGACTTCGATCGATATTGCGACAGACGGACTAGAAAACTTGTCACTCAAAGAAGACCTCATAACTGGCGAGGCAGGGGAACCTGGCCCTTACACCTTTAATTGGATTGAATTTAGCTACGATCTGAAGCTTAAAACAGTTACTTTCGGCAGAACTAGGAAAGAACAATGAGTCCAACACTGGCTACACGCCCACGCCGGCTAATCACCGGGCGCGGCGCCTAGGCCAACGTCGCGCCGGACGAAGGGCACGGCTTCCGCCGCCCGGTCAACAATATGGCCATGATCGCCGCCTCGGAGGCCTTCTTCGCCGAGCACCTCGGCGGTCGCTACCAGGCCGATATGCCGGCGGATGTCGAGACGCGTCTCGCCGAGATCACGGTAGATCCCGCGACGGTTGTTTTGGCGCAAGCCCCCTCCGAGGCAGAAGCCAAGGGCGTCCGCCCCGTGCCTAAGCACACGCTCGTGCCGGGCGAGACCAAGTACGACATCAACGTCGAGATGGGCGCCAACAAAATGGCCATGAAGGTGACCCAGACCATCACCAAAACCGACGAGGGCTACCGCGTCAAGCAGGTCATGTCGAGCCCAATGGGCGACGCGACCGACGAGGTGCTGCTCGTGGGCAGTGGGCTTTCGCCAAAACAGCGTAGCGTGGAGCAGGGTCCCGTGAAGATCACGCTCGACTACACCGACGCGACCGGCAAGGGCGACATGGAGATGGGCCCAACAAACAGCCCGTCGACGTGACCCTCGACGGACCGCTCTTCGCCGACGGCGCCGCCGAACCCGCGATGATAGCCACACTACCCCTCGCCGAGGGCTACACCACCATGCTCCGCGGCCTCAACGGCCAGACGATGCAGCCCGAGCACAAGCGCCTCACCGTGGCGGGCACCGAGGACATCGAGTTCGGTGGCCAGCAGATCCCGACCTACCGCACGGAGGTCAAGCCCGCCGACGGCTCCGCCGGGGAGACGGTCTACTTCGTCGAGAAGGACGGCCAGCACCGCCTGTTGAAGTCTCGCGCCTTGGTACCCGCGTTGGGCGGAGCCGTGATGGAGATGACCTTGGTGGAAGAAAAGCAAACCGGTCACGATAACACAAATTGTGTTAACTAGCGGCATGAAGCAGCTGATCCACTTGTCCATCCCCTACGATACCGACCTCATGGCACGTGCGCGTACCGTACCGCGTGCGCACTGGGACCCGCGACTGAAGTTTTGGACGGTGCCGGATGGTCGGACGGCCTGGATAGCGTTAGAGCGGGCGGACTTGCTCGGTCGGATCGTGGCTGTGGTGCCGGTGGAGGATCATCCTACGGCTGTCGCCAAAACGGCTGTCGCCAAAACGGCTGTCGCCAAAACGGACATGCCGGCCCCGATGGCTGCGGGAGTGAACAGGTCAGCAAACCCGCCTGGGGCCGCTACCGGTGAGCAGGAGCAGACGAGCTTCCGGGAAGCGCTGATGCGCGAGGGCGCTGCTTACGCGACGGTCAAGGCCTACGTGGGGATCGTACGTCAACTACAACAGTGGTGGCGGCGACCGCTCTCGGAGGCCCGGCGGGAGGATCTGCTGGCGTACCAGACGTTCTGCATCGACGAAAAGCGCTACGGCCGGGCGACGATGAATCAGGTGGTCAATGGCATCCGTGCCTACTACGAGCGGGTGCTGCAGTGGCCGAAGGACGAGTTGCGCCTACCGCGACCGCGCAAGCAGCGCACCCTACCGAACGTGTGCTCCGAGGAGGAGGTGCTGCGGATGTTGCGGATGGTAGACAACCTCAAGCACCGCATGATCCTGACGATGATCTACGGCCTGGGGCTACGTAAGGGGGAGATTTAAAAGCTCCTGGTGCGGCACGTGGACCTGGCCCGGGGGACGGTCAAGATCGTGCAAGCGAAAGGGCACAAGGATCGGATCCTCGCGATTCAGCCGAGTCTGGCCGTGCGGTTGGAGGCGTACATTGAGGCGTATGATCCGGGGCACTGGCTGTTCGAGGGCCAGTGTGGCGGGCAGTATTCGGCCTCGTCAATCCAGCACATCTTCGTCGATGCCAAGGAGGCGAGCGGGTTGCCGGCCCACATGACGGTGCACGGTCTACGGCACTCGTTCGCGACCCACCAAGTCGAACGAGGCACGCTTCTACATGTAGTGAAGGATCTCCTGGGTCACGCCAGCATCCAGACGACCCAGATCTACCTCCACACCTCGAGCAATCGGTTTGCGGGCCTGTACGACCCGCTGGCGGCGCTGTAGGGATATCGGTACTGTGTATTTCGTATATCTGCGGTGGGGGCTTGTGGGACTGGGATGCCCGGTGTAGCTTGACCCTGGGTCCGGAGGGGAAGTAGGAGGGGTGGTGGATATATATGGATATCGGTCACGGTGGTCGATATGCCGTAGTTAGTGACAATTAAGAAAATGGATACAAAAATAATTTCAGGGGGAATTAAACCAAATATATTAGAGCTTCTACATAGAGGGAATTTAGAGGAAGTACGTGCTGAAATTGAAGTTATAACAAAAAAGAAAAGTGGGATTTTCAATTTTATCAGTAAATCAAAGAATGAAAAGGAAAGTGATTTCACATATACTATTCTTCTTGAATGCATAAATAAAACATTAAAACCAGAAGATTACTCTAAAGTTTCAAAGTTAGATTTCAAAAAGGAATTCCTAAACGAACTAATAGAGCTTTTTAGAACCCTACTTGTTCTGCAGGATTATTCCGAAGAACCTGAAATTGAAAAGCTAGTTGCATTGACATTAATGGAATGTATAAGAGATGGGGTTGTTTACATTGAACAAAACTCTAATAATTATCCTCAAAACTCCATCAATGGCAAAATATGGATGGATGGTGCTGGACTTCGAACACGGGCAGATGAATTGTCGGATTACTTCAATAATAAACAGGATGACAAAAACACTTTAGAAGCACTATTTCTAAGGGCAAAAATCACTAATACAATAATGAGCCATTATCCAAATTTGGTAGGGCCAGATATGATTGCAGTAGGATTTCAATTTGAGAAGATGGGAAATATTGAAAAAGCTAAGCAATTTCTAAATCCCGTTGTTTTAGACTTTACTAGCTTAGTTGAAGATGTCAAAGATGGACTCGCTGACTCAGAGGTAGGTGTTACAGATGAGGACTTACCAATAACGGAATCATTAATTAATGCATTGGAAGGTTTAAAAAGATTAGGAGAAGAAATAAATGAAGACACGCTCTTGAATGCAAAAGATGTATTAAACGAATTAAAAAAAGTCACTAACACTGTATAACAAATCATAGCACCCTGCGGGATGCTACGCTTGTTATACTCAACGTTGTCGGTCAACGGAATACGATGCATCGATTACTAAAACTTATGGAAGAATACATCCTAAAGATCCAAAAGCACATTATCGAAGTGCACGCAGCTTTGCTCGAATGGTTTGATGCATCTCAAAGCTTAAAAACATATCGACCCATTGATGGAGGCTGGACTATTTCTGAAGTGTTAGAGCACGTCGAACTTACTAGCCACTTCCTGCTGAAGCTAATTGAAAAGAGTGCTAATAAGTCCATGAGGAAAGCTGAAACCTTACCGACTAATCATCTAATCTCGAGCTACGACTTGAGCTTAGATAGAATTAACCGTATTGGTATACATAAATCGTTTTTGTGGACTAGGCCAGAGCACATGGAACCTAAAGGAGACAAACAAGAATTGAATGTAAAAAAAGGACTAGTGTATCAGTTGAATTCTTGTCTTACGTGGTTGCAAATTCTTGACTCCGGGCAGGGTCTACTTCATCAAACTACTATGTCGGTGGATGGTCTGGGTAAATTAAATGTTTATGAGTATATTTACTTCCTGAGTAAACACGCTGAACGTCACCTTCAACAAATGGCCGAAAACAAGACGGAATATGAAGCTATCAAATGAAACCGAACCGACAACAACAGCTACACGTCCACGCCGGCTAATCGCCATGCGCTGCCGCGTAGCCTAACGTTGTGAGTAACTCAATATGAAAAACATGCTGTTGTCACTTAGTCTCGTTTTCGCAGTATCTTGTGGTAGTAGTTCAGTTTCTGATGAAAGTGTCGAGCAAGCTAAAAGCCGAACAGTAAAGTACGACGGGATCGTTGATGGCCTCATGCCTCCCGAGTTCTTGAAAGGACGGTTTTATGTTGTAGATACAATCAATATTGATTCAACAACGATTTCGTACGATGGCCAAATCGTGCAAATTAGCGACCTTGCGTTACATGTGAATTCAGTTTTACTAGAAATTAATAGAGACAGCCTTAATGGATTTTTGCAGCTATACATTCAGACATGGGAAACTACAGACTTCGACACGTACAGCGCCTTCTTTGAACAAGTAAAATCGGGCGAAAAAATTAGGAAGATGAGACAGCAGAAACTCTTTACAACAAACAACTTGACGCACTAACCGCGGATGAGGCAAGAGTTGTTTCTAAGATGGTTACAATAAACTTTAGTGAGCCTCACTAAATACTTACAACACTGCCTACACGCCCACGCCGGCTAATCGCCGAGCGCGGCGCGTAGCCCAACGTTATAAGCAAAGAACGGCAAGTCATTATCATGGGTATCGAATTACTTTTAATTTCTAAGATGCTGTTGGTATTTGTAGCGGTACCTGTGGTCACTCTTTGGTTGTCAAAATGGAACAACCAGCAAGCTAAAGACATCATAATGGTTACGTTGGTTGTTGCTCTTATTCCACTGTGCTTAGGCTTTCAGTATGTCGGCAGACCGGTTCTCGCATATGTACTGTGTGTTGCAATCGTGCTCAGTTTAATTTCTGCACGCGTGTTCACTCTTGGTGGTAAAATTGAAAAGCAAATATGGCCAGTTTTCGGTGTTACTATACTCTTCTTGGTTGGATTTGGACTTTTCGCGGTGCTCGGTAGCTTGGTCGGCTCCGAAACCACTCCGCAAATTTGGAGGACGAATGATAGTGTCATAGAATATAGAGTAGAGCAAGGCTTTGCGGGATCGCCACTTCAAACTTATGTTTGGTACGAAAAGTCGGCACTGCCTATTTTGATGAGGAAAATCACAGAAAGCACAAAACTGGACACTCTCAATAAGTGTAGAGTGCTATTCGAAGAGGTAGATTGTGTGTTTGATCAGTGTATAGGAAATTTTGAAACAACCTGCTTATAACAAAGTCTACACGCCCACGCCGGCTGATTGGCACCCGCGAGCGCGTAGCCTTACGTCAATGGTCCGCTACATTTCAGGCAGCCCGACAGGCGTAGTTACGGATGTCCCGGAGGATCGCCCGACTTTCCGCCCGGTGTGGGTCGATACCGCATCGCGAGAAAACCCTCAAAGCTAAGCGCTCGTTGGCGTACGCCTGCGTGACGCTCGCCATCGAGAACGCCGCCGGGCGCTCCTCGGGCGCGATGCCGAGGTGGTGAGCGCACTTGGCGAGGTTGACCGCCGTGAGGGCGGCGTTGGCGTGGTAGTCGACCTTCTGCCACGAGCGCCCCTGCCCGTCCTGGAGGCCGGCGAACTGCTTGGCGTCTCGGAAGAGGAACTCCTGCGCGAAGCGCGCGCCGTAGGCCTCGAGCACCTCGGCGGCCGCCATCGCCACATCGGTCGACATGTAGAGCCGCGGGGCGCCACTGCCGCTGCGCGGGCGCACGACGACCAATCGGATCGCTCGCCCGGAGGCTCTCAGGTCGACGACCCCGGACCAAACCTCCTCGCCGCCGCCGCCGAGGCCCTCCTCGCGCGTGAACACCGCCGGGTCGAGGGCGTCGAGGTCGACCCTCTCGCCGTACATCTTCGGGCGCCCGCGCCCGGACTGCGGACCGGTGTAATAGTAACGCAAGGCAGCGTTCTTACGGAGCTTCGACACGAAGCGCAGCCCGGCTCCGCAGACGCGGCCTATGAAGGGCTCGCGGGAGTAGAACGCGTCACCGACGACGATGTCGCCGACCTCAGCGCACAGGGTCTCGGCGCGGGCCTCGACGATCGAGGCGAAGTACTCCAGGGCGGTCACGCCGCCGTCCCCGCCCCCGTCGCCGTCATCGGCGAGGGTCTGGACAGCTTCGAGGTGGAGGGCCTGGCGGGTGTCGAGGTCGACGGCGGCCAGGGCCGTAATCTCGAGGCCCCAGCGGCGCTGGCCGTGGACTCCAGAGTGGAAGTACCCGGCGCCGTCTGTGTGGCGACCGGCCTTGCGGAGGTAGGTGGCGTCGATGGCGACGATGCGGCGCGGGCCGAGGTACTCGGCGACGAGGGCGCAGTTGGCGGCGAGCCAGTCGACGCAGTGACCGAAGTGCTTACGGTAAGTGAACTCGGTGAAGTCGCCCTGGCGGGCGAGGTTGACGAAGTTTCGGCGCCCGAGCACCGCGGGCCATAGCGCCAGGATGTGGGCGAGGAAGCGGCGGCGCCAGGCCCCGAGTCCGGGGACGGCGAGCGATATTTGCCGGGCGAGGGTCTCGATCTTCGTTGGGTGGGTCACGGTTCGGTGGTGTTGGTAACTCACCGCAAGCGTGCCCACCCGCTTTTTGTTAGATCGTCGCGCTAAACAGGGGGTAAACCGTAGCGGACCATTGATTGAAGAACTAAAAGAAGTCTTGCTCAAATTCTAAAGATACATAACACTGATTCTACGTCCACTTCAGCATCTCGCCTAACCCGCCGCATATACCCAACGTCGCTCGATAGCCTATATTAGACATGTTCGGCTAGCATTTACTGGTGCTCACGTTGTAATTCCACAAACCTGCCGTAATTCCTACTATCGCGCTGTAAGCCTTCATATCGTGGCGACGCAATCGGTCGGATAAAACACGGAATCGCTTCATTCCTCCGATGGCATGCTCCACCTTCACGCGGACCTTACTTTTTGCTTTATTGCTCGCTTTATCCTCGTCGGAGAGTTCCCCGCCCCGCGGTCGCTTCGCCGGGATCGACACCGCCGCCGCCCCTGGGTACTTACCCTCGAACCCGAGGTAACCGAGGTCCATGTGGACCTCCATGCCGCCGAACCAGCGCTCGGCCTCCGGCGGGAAGGCCGCCTTGAGGAGCGTGAAGTCGTGCACACGTCCCTCGTACGGTACGCTCACGTACTTGATCCGCCGATCAAGCGTCGCGGCGATCGTCAGCTTTGTGGTGTGGGCTTTTTTTTTGCCACTGTACGTCGACTTCTGCGCGTCCCGATCCCCGGGGCGCTGGCGTCGGTGTTCCGTGGCGTCGAGCAGGACCACCGTCGAAGCTTCCGCCTGCCAGTCGGCGAGCAACTCGGCCGGCGAGTTGTAGGCGCGCTTCGGGTGGTAGCCACCGGCCACCAGGGCCCGTTGGAACGTCGCCTGGGTATCGGCCTGGAGCGCGACGACGGTCGAGCGCGCGCAGGCGAACGAGAGGGCGAGCAAATCGAGCGTGAGGCCGGACTTCAGGGAGTAAAGCAGGAAGAACAACTGTTCGGCATACGTGGTGAACGTTGGCTTCTGCGAGGAGCCGCCCTGCCGCTCGGCGATCGTCTTACCGAAGCGGTCTTCATAGGCGCGGCCGAAGCGCGCGGTGAGGTCGGCGAACTGTTCACGTGTAACTCCGGTGGCAGCGCGCCACTGGCGATCATCTTTGATATCTTCGTGTCGAATGGGCATAACCGAGGCTTAGGTTATCCACACAACGGTGTTGATAACCAGTAAGTTGCCGCCGACCAACTCTATTGAAGAGCCTGATGCCAAACCCGAGATTTACTGATCGAATCACAAAGCTTTCCTTGTGCCTGAGATCAGATTAATCTGTCCGCTCTGTGGTCGTTCTCTCGATGTAGGCAACTGGGCATTGGACTGGTTCGTATATTCGAATGGCGCCATAGGCTACTCTGTAAACACACCAAATCATTGACTTTTGATGCTCTGATCAGTGACGAAATGCTTGCCCATCCGACCGAACACCCCACAGCACCGATATATCCGCCTAGCTTGCCGCACGACGCAGTTCGCGTCCATCACGTGTGCGAGCCATGACCCTTTCCTCCTCTCTGATCACCAAAGGCTTTATCGCCGCGGGACTTGCCAACCTCAGCATCCTGATCAATTCGCGCTTTTTCACCAACGAAGCTTTCCCCGAGACGGACCCAAACGTCTTCTCCTACTTCGGCATCCTCATGATCGTGCTCTGGGGACTCGCCTACCTCTCGGTGGCGCGGACCTATCCGTCCGTGCAGTGGCTCGTCGGTGTTTTCGCGGTTGAGAAACTGGTCTACGGCATTACCTGGACGCGCTGGATCACGAGCAATAGCGTCGCCGAAGTCTTTGATGTGGACGCCATGGCAGGCGTGTTTTTCTCGATCTACGG
Organism: Lewinellaceae bacterium; assembly: GCA_963837005.1. GTDB lineage: Bacteria > Bacteroidota > Bacteroidia > Chitinophagales > Saprospiraceae > CALDTK01. The sequence goes on along the minus strand of CAWIMC010000001.1, from coordinate 1,707,587 downwards.
GATTATCGACTGGACGGCCTGCGTGTTTTTTACCATCGTGTTCCTGCAGTTGCTGAGGTCTAAACAAGCAATTTCCTAGCGATAAAAGCTACCGCGGCGGTCCTACTTGGCGTGTGCTCAGTTTTGGCGAAAGCCAGGTGACTGCCTATGCAAGCGGTACCAATTTAGCCGACCTGCGTAGCCAACCACCACACATTCCCGAACGCATCGGCGACACCCGCCCGGCGATCAGGGTCGTCCTTCTGGGCCGGTGCCTCCACCGACGTCGCACCGGCGGCAAGGGCCCGGCGGTAGGTCTCATCCACATCGCGGACGTAGACATGCAGCCACGCCGTCACGGGCGGGTAGTCCGGTGTCGAACTCGAAACCATGACCACTGTATCGTCGATCCGCAGTTCGGCATGGGCGACGGCGCCATCGGGTCGATCCGTGCGTCGCAGCGCTTCCGCATCGAAGGTAGCGGTGATGAAATCGAGCAATCCTTGAGCATCATCCGCCATGAGATAAACGGAGACACTGGGGTAGTTGGCAGGTTTGTAGGCCATCGAGGAGGGTTATGGCAGATCAGCAAGACAACGTCGAGCCGTTTGATTTGAGCATAGTGTGCGCGCAGCCAGGCCAACCGCCGCTGTGTGGAGGAATGTCGAAAGAACTTGAAATTTCTCCCTTACGGAAAAACCTCCGCGCCCGAGATCCGAAAGCCTTCACCACTGGCACTGCTTTACCGCGCCCGCATCACCAACAGCCGAGCCGCTGCCCTCCCTCAGGACTCACCAACGGGGTCCCTACACTCCATTGCTTCGATTGCGCAGCTTAGCGCCTTCACGATCCGAATACCGCTACCCAACGCAATCATCCCCTCTCACACAGACGCCAACCCTAGTTTTGCCGAAGGGCGCCCCCAAATCACCGAAGCACTCCGCCCCTAATGACCCGTGGTGGTACCGATGATAGCGCTCATGGGAAATACCTGGTCCGCATGTGCGTCCTATTACGAATGGCGGATAGGTTTGCCCGACAAATACCACCTGTACCGCGAATAATCAGCCATACTACAATCGTCAATCCTACTTTCGACTATTGACAGAATGTGCGCTGTAAAGCCGCCTTCTGATTGTAGACGTTTAGCCTTCACTTAACGTACGTAATTCTGAGCTTTCGCCAAAACCGCCTAATGAAGATCTTCTTTACACTCGTTCTGGCCTTGCTCGCCCTCTGCGTTACCGCCCAAACCGTCGTCCCGCAGAGCCAGGCGATTAAAAACTTTCCGACTGGCGAATACACCGCTTACCTCACCCACAAAAAGCCCGGCACCGACGAGTACCAGGGCGGCGTGAGCGACCGTGTGTGGCGCATCAATGACATCAGTCCGGAGAAGAACCAGCCCGCGACACACTATCACCTGCGGATGATGTCCGACCTCAGTGAGATGGACGCCTCCAAGCCCGAACTCTACGAGTACAGTTTCCTCCCCGACCATATCGCCTTCCCCGTTACTTACGAGGAGACCGGGTACATGGCCAGTGCAAAGCTCCAGGAGGCCATCGGTTACGTGAAGACGCGCGTCAACATCGAGACACGGATCGTCTTCCTCGGCGAGCACATCTATTTCATCAAGGAATGGAAGAGTAAAGACGACTATAAGCTGTACGCCGTCCTCGAGCCCGGGGGCACGCCAGACGGACTCATCAAGATGATGAAACTCGTCGCTAAGACCCCCAAAAAGATGAAAGAGCTCGACCCTGACGCTAAGCTAAAGGCGTACTTAGACGCGGCTTACGAGGAGCAGGCTCGCTACTACGCTGAGTGGGTCAAGGTCCCGAAGAACAAGCAAACGGAGACGGCCGCTGATATGCAATACGAAGCGATGATTAAGGGCATTAAGAAGTTCAACTCCGACTACGAGAAAACGCCAGAATTTCAGGCCATGCTCCGCAACAACAGGCTCGCCGCCGAAGCACGCGCCGAGAGTCAATTGACGGTGAATAATAACTCCGGCAGCGACGTATACGTATATTCGGAAGGCAGTCGCAACGGCTCCCGCGTGAGTGCCGGTGGTTCGAGGTCGTTCTCCTGTGACGAGGCGCTTTACTATACGAGCAGCCCGAGTTCATCGGTGAATGGTGGAGGAACTCGATTCCATGGTGGCGGCGGTTGCGGAAGTACTGTATCCATTCCGTAGGCCGATCGCGTCCTACTAGGAATTAATTTCAAAGAAAATCAAGCTGTGAAGTTTCTTGTTTTAATCTTTCTCGTCACTTCCAGCGCAGGACTTGTCGGACAATCGGATACGACTACGCTCAATAAAAGCGATCGTGTCTTTCTGCAGGTCGGTCTCGGCATGCTCCCCACCTTAGATCCCCTCAACCTCGAGATCTCCGCCGCGACCGGGTATCGATTGAATCGGCACCTCGGGGTCGGGGTAGAATACCGTTTCACCACAACGGCCAATATCAGTACCTGGAGAAATGCCCAACTGCTCGGCCTGCACGCCCGCGGACAGCTCAAGAGTGGATGGACGGCAAGTTTGGGGGTGGGCACCGTACTTGGGGGGAATGTCGGCGACGATGGATTCACCTTGTCCGAGTACAACTCCGGTGGCGGCTACGTGGCCACGGATCTTGGCTACCAGTTTCGATGGGGCGGCACCCTAGGCGTGTACGCGACGATCGTCCAGGGGCAGCGCTACGATCTTTCGGAGTTTAACTTAGACACGGATCTCTACGAACCGACAGGCAGGACATCAACGGAAGGCCTCTTCGGTCTAGGCATCAAGATCGGCTACGCACTGCCAAGGCGTGACAAGCGTAACTGAATACTCGTCACCCTACGCCCGCAGCAGCCGCTGCACCAGGCGTTCAGCAAAGGGTCTCTCTCGGGTCTCGAAGGGATTTTCCACATTCGCACGTGGCACCTACCTAACTGGTCGCCGAACTAGCGATGACGATGATGATGGTCATGACCGGCGTGCACGACCATCCCTTCTACCGTCTCGGTGTCCGACCCTTACTCGGCCCGGTGCCTTGGGCAGACTTGAGCGCCCGCCTCGAAATGGGTGTTGGCGAAAGCGGCACTGCGCGGCGTGTAACGAGGGCCTCGCCGGGGCTGCAGCCGAAGAACACACCTCACAGTGTCGAGCGTGTATCTAGTGACGAAGGTCTGTCCAATGCGCCAGGTCGGCTTCGGGCCTCGCTCCAGGGTTGTTGAGGAGCACGTGAGGCGACTGTGTAGGTTGCGACAGTGAGCGGCACTCGGCTCGTCTAGTCCGACCCTCGGTTGCGCGCATTCACTCCCCCTAAGGATAACTAGCCGTGGGAGCAATCGATTGCGAGAGCTACGCCTCGTTCCGCTGTAGCACTTTGAACTCATTCACTCGGCAATCTTCTCATTCGTGGTACCAATTATCCCGCTCGTGGGAAACACCCGCCACCGCTTTAGAAGAGCCCAGAGTTTCGCTGCCTCACCAACAACCGAAGCCTCGTGCGTTCAATCCTACTCCTAGTTACTAGCCTTTTCGCCACCCTCGTTGGCACAGCCCAGCCCACGCCTTTCCTCGAATACAAATTCACCAATGAATCCTTGGCGAGCACTGGCAGCAATGCCACGCAGATGGGCGTCCTCGGTAGCGTACAGTCGGGAACGGGTGTCGACGGGGACGCCAGAGGGAGCTTCTACTTCTGCTGCGGCAGCCTCGGATTTACTCCCCCCACCAGCCTCAGAGGCTTTAACATGACCGTGGTCATGAAAGTGAAGTTTGAAGGCAACACGCCCAGGAGCAATAAGTCCTTCCTCTTCGACACGCGGCAAAACCTGACCAACAATCCTACGGGCTACTACGCCTACTACGACCACGCGGGAAAGATGCTGGTGTTCGGCGATCGGAGTACGATGCTAACGGCGAGCGCGACCCTCCTCAACGGCACCTGGTACGAGATTGCCTTCACGAACAACGCAAACACCTCCCGCCGCGCGATCCACCTCGACGGCGTCCGCCTGACGCCCGCGAGGTCGTTTTACAACAGTAGCCAGTCCCACACCTACTGGCGCTTCGGAAACTCGGCCAACGCCAACGTCAGCAGCGAACTCCTGGCCGGCTATATGGACGACCTGACGATCTACTCGCCCGCCCTTTCTTCCGGGGAAGTCGGTGGACTCGTCACTGGCGATTTCACCCCACCCACGCCTCCGACCAACCTCACCCTCACCGCCTCCACGAGTAGCTCCGTCGACATCGCGTTTGACGCCGCCACCGACAACGTTGGCGTAGTCGAGTACCTCGCTGAGGTCATCGGCAGCGCAGAGGTCTCGCTCGGCACCGCGCTTACGGGAAGCTTCCTGGACCTAGAGCCGTCGACGGAGTACTTCATCAACGTTTGGGCCGTCGACCTTAGCGGTAATGAGTCCACCAAAACCCGCCTCCTGGTCATGACCGCGGACGGGACCCCACCGACAATCCCCACCGGCCTGCGAGTCACGAGCGTAACCGCCACGGGCATCGAGGTGGCCTTTCAGGCGTCGACCGACAATATTAGCGTCGACGAGTACCGCGCGCAGATCTCTGGGCAGGCCGAGATGTCGCTTGGCACCGCGCTCACGGCCTCGTTTACTGGTCTGCCGGACGCCACCGCTCATACCATCACGGTCTGGGCTGTGGACGGCTCTGGCAACACCTCGCCGAAAGCCAGCATCTCTGCAAATACCGCCGACGGAACACCGCCGAGTGCCCCGTCGCGCCTCGTCGTGACGACCTTAACGCACGACGAGCTCCGCTTCAGCTTCGACCGCTCCCGGGACAATGTCGAGGTCGTCGACTACCTATACGCCCTCGATGGTGCCGCTGTGGTCTCACTTAACAACCGCCCTTTCGGCAACCTCAGCGGGCTCACCCCCGGCAAGACCTACGATCTCAAAGTCTACGCCGTCGATGCGATGGGAAACCGGAGCCAACCGGCCAGCCTGAGCGTCACGATGCGGACCAACACCCTCGCGCCGCCGCTCAACCTCACCGTCCAGAGTGTGACTGCCGAGGAGGTAGTCATCGGCTTCGTGCGCAGTACCGACGACGACGGCAACTCCAACTACCTCTACTACCAAGACGGCGTCGTGACTGCCTCTGCCACGCTCGGCAACCAGACCCCACGAGCGACCTTCGGTGAGCTGACACCCAACACCACTTACACCTTCGGCATTCGGGTCCGTAATAGCCTCAAGGATGTCTCTCCGATCGTTGAACTTACAGTCACCACGCCCGACGTGCCCGATACGCAGGCACCCACGGCGGTAAGCAATCTTCGGGTGGTCAGCGTCACCACTACAGAGGCGGAGGTGGCGTTCGAAGCCGCGACCGACGACCGTGAACTCGGCTCTCACTACTACACGGTCAACCGCGGTGGCGCTGTAGCACTACCTATGGGCAGTACCAGGTTTCTGTTGTCGCAGCTCACGCCTGCCACCACGTACTCACTTGAGGTGTATGCGCTCGACGCGGCCGGAAACGCCGGCCCCCGTACTCCGCTCACCGTAAACACGTTAGAGACTCCGGACACACAGGCCCCAACGGCCCCAGGCAACTTGCGCGTCACCGACCAGCAAGCCACCGCCCTCACGCTCGCCTTCGACGCGGCCACCGACAACCGCGGCGTAGTAGGCTACATGTTCAGTCGCGACGGCGGTACCCCCCTGAGCTTGGGATTGCGCCTCGACACTACTATCACAGGTCTCACCCCAAACACCAGCTATACCTTCTCGGCCTATGCCGTCGACGCGGCGGGCAACCAGTCTACGGAGGCCCAGCTCACTGCCCGCACGGCCAGAGCGTCGAGCGTTACGGAGAGCGGCATCGACGGTTTTGGCGTAAGCCCGAATCCCGTAGCCGGTAGTACCGTCTCGCTGAGCGGCCTTGGCCCACAGGATGAGGTGACGGTAGTGGATGTACGCGGACAGGTGGTGTACCAGTCGTTCGGCCCGCACCTCGAAGCTAGCTCGCTCATTGCCGGAATTTATATCCTACGCGTGCAGACTATGGACGGGCGTTTCGCTTCCGCAAAACTTGTCCGACAGTAGTCCCGCTACGCCGCTTCCACTACCTCGATGTGCACCTCGTTCGAGTCCTGAACAAAAAACCACCGGTCGTGCAGCACTTAATTGCGATTCACGTCGGTGAATCCTTGATATTGAGTCGCTCTAGCTCTTCTCGAGTGGCGTCCAGGTCGTCTACCGTGAACGCAACGTGGCTTAGACAAACGCGGAGGAAGGTGCCAAAAACGCCTTCCTCCGGTTCGTGCGGGCGGGTATTAGCGGACTAGCTCGAAGCGTTCGAGCTGGAAGTTGAGGTATGCCCAAAATTCTTGGCCAGACGGTCTAACTTTCGTCTTTCGTCGCTCACGTTTCTTCAACCTTCCACCCCCCACATCAAGGCACTTCGTCGGGTAGGTCAAAGCCGGTGCGGTTCAGCTCGTTGTTGCTGGCATTCGCCGAAGCAAGTCGCAGATCGCCTCGATATTGATGCCCACCTCCTGCGAAAATGGCTAAGCCAGGCGACTAAAGATGCGCAAGCCCAGCCAGGAGAGTAAGGGTTGTCTTCATCGCAATGAAGGTAGAAGAAGTTCTAACAAAGCACACAACAGGCTGGGTCGAGGGCCGACCATCGAAGATCCGCCGTTAAGCGTACGCCCGTACGTTTCGCCGCTCCACGTAATTGACAAAAGCCTGGTTCGCTACGCGCATCCCGCCAGGGGTAGGGTAGTCCCCCGTAAAGTACCAGTCGCCGTCATTGTCCGGCCCAGTAGCTTCGCGCAAGGCCTCCACGGTTTGGTAGATTACCTCCACATCGATGTCCAAACCAGCTGGTGTAATGATGTCCGCAATCTTCGCCGAGAGCTGCTCGTAGGTAAACTCGTTGTACAGCTCCTGCACGTAGTTGACCGGCATTTCGTTGGGGTCAATGCCGAGCTTCGACGCTTTGACCGTCTCTTTTAGCATCCGCTTGCACTGCTTGTAGGTCTTGTCGATCAAATCTTCCTTGCCCGTTTCGCGCAGCAGCACGATCAACGCTTGGAAGGCCACAAACTCCCCCATCTTCGACATGTCGATCCCGTAGCAATCTGGATACCGGATCTGTGGAGCACTCGACACGATGACGATCCGCTTCGGGCGTAGCCGCGCGACAGCCGCGATGATGGACTCGCGCAGTGTCGTCCCGCGCACGATCGAATCGTCCAGCAAAACCACCGTGTCCTTCTCGTTCGCTACGATTCCATAGGTCGTGTCGTAGACGTGGCTCACCATCTCGCCGCGGCTTGCGTCGTCGGCGATGAACGTGCGCAGCTTCTCGTCCTTGACGACGAGCTTCTCGACGCGCACGGTCTGCTTCATCAGCTTTTCGAGCTTGTCGCGCTTCATGACCTTCTTTTCGGAGAGGATGCGCTCGAGCTTCATTTCGTTGAGGCGCTCGTTGAGTCCCTCGACCAAACCGTTGAACGCCGTCTCCGCCGTGTTCGGCACGTAGCTAAAGACGGTGTGCTTCAGGTCGGACTTGATCGCCGACAGCACCTGATCTACGAGTTTGAAGCCGAGGTCCTTGCGCTCGCGGTAGATCTGCCAGTCGGTGCCGCGCGAGAAGTAGATGCGCTCGAACGAACACCCGCGCCGCTCACCCGGCTCCGTAAACTTCTGTTCCGACCACTCGCCATTGGCCTTGATAATTAATGCGTAGCCGGGCCGCAGCTCTTGAATCGTACTGCGGTGCACGCCGAGAGCCGTTTGCAGCGCCGGCCGCTCTGAGGCCATCGCCACGATCTCCTCGTCTGCGTAGAAGTACGCCGGACGGATCCCGTTCGGGTCGCGCATGATAAACGCGTCCCCGTGCCCGATCAGACCGCCCATCACGTAGCCGCCGTCCCACTTCTTTGCCGCGCGACTCAGCACGCGCTGGATGTCGACGTTGTCGAAGATCTTTTGGTTGATTTCCGCTGTCTCGCTGGTCTCGTCGCGGTAGTACGAGTGGAGCCGCGAGATCTCGTCGTCGAGGAAGTGCCCGATCTTCTCCAGCACGGTTACCGTATCCGATTTCTCCTTTGGGTACTGTCCGAGTTCGACGAGCTGCTCGAAGAGTTCCTCGACGTTGGTCAGGTTAAAATTGCCCGCCAGTACGAGGTTGCGCGAGATCCAGTTGTTCTGCCGCAGGAAGGGGTGACAGGCCTCGATCGAATTGCGACCGTGCGTCCCGTAGCGCAGGTGCCCCATCATTAGTTCGCCGACGTAGGGGTACTTGTTCTTGAGACTACGGATGTCCTGTCGCTCCTCCTCGGTGATGTCCTTAAAGGTCCCGAACACCTCGTCGAAGAGGTGCCGCAGCGGCTGGTTCGCGTTCGAGCGCTTGCGTGAGATGTAGCGCACGCCTGGCTCGGCGTTGAGTTTGATGGTTGCGATCCCGGCCCCGTCCTGGCCACGGTTGCGCATCTTCTGCATCAGCAGGTGCAGTTTGTTGAGCCCGTAAAAGGGGGTGCCGTACTTGTCGTTGTAGTGGTCGAGCGGCTTCAGGAGCCGGACCACGGCCAGACCGCATTCGTGTTTGATGGAATCACTCATAGGTCGGCGGGCTTGACGGAGGCGATGGAAGCAGGGCGGCAACTCAAAGGTAGGCGCTTACTAGGTCAACGAAAACCTATAGGTCCGGTTGCTCACAGGATGTTGACACTTCTTGGCGGGAGGGCTGACATTCGTTGGTGAGCCCAGGCCCGCAACGCGGTGTCAACAGCGGGTTTTGGCGAAAGCCCTGCCCTCGTCTCCCATTCGAGCTTGTGGATTTCTTTGACGGCTTTCGCCAAAACCCCAGGCACGCTCACCGACGACTGCTCCATCGCTATGCCTCGCCCAGCAGCCTCCAGCGATGCCGCCAGCGCCTCCTGCTCCGGTTGCCCAGGCGTCGGCACGTAGATCGCCAGTCTCCCGAGGGCCGCCAGGTCCATTACGGTCGTGTACCCCGAGCGCACGACGAGTACATCAGCTTTCGCCAAAACCTGCCCCAGGTCCGCTGCCGCCAAGAAGTCGTGCACAGTAAGGCGAACCCCGCTCTCCAAAGCAGTTGTGACCAAATCGCCATCCAGCCGCCGCGCCACCCACGGCAGACCCCGCACCAGCGTCACCCTTGTCTCGGCAGGCAAATCTACGAGTTGCCGCAAGAGAGCCGTCTCGAAAAGCGTCCGCTGCGGCTCCGGCCCAGAAAGCACGATGGCAAGATCCCGGTTCGCGCTTTCCGAAACGAACTCCCCATCCCACGCTTCGGAAAGCGTGAACCCGAACCGGCTCACCGGTCCTAGATACCGAATCGCCAGCCCCTCCACAGCTGCACTCATCCCCCCCGCCAAACCCCGCGTGCCCCCCCAGTCCGGCACCAGCACCTCGTCAAATCCCGCCAGCAGCCGGTGATTCACCGCGTTCGCCGCCCACCTTACCGCCGCCACCCGCAGCGGCAGGTGCAGTTGGTGAATCATAATCGCCGACGGCACGCCCTCCACTCGGCACCCGTACCGATTGTCGCTCACGACCAAATCGAAGTCGTACTCGTCATGTAAATGCCGCACCGCCTGCCGCTCGCGCCAGATCATCCGGGCCAGTCCCGGTGCTGCCAGTGCCATGTTGACCTCCATCGAGCGAGTAGGGTAGCGCACCGACACGCCTGGCAAGGCATGGTGCACATCGCCAGGACATTCACGACGAAGTAATGCCGCCGCATCTCCATCGCTCGCCCAGTGCACCGCCACGGCCCTCCCCAGCGACGCCCCTGCATCCTGCAAAGCACCCGCCACCGGCAGGCACCGAGTAGCATGTCCGAGACCCCAATTGAGCGGAGCTATTAAAATGCGAAGAGGGCGATTTGGCACAAACGCGAAGATGGCGGGTAGGCAGGGCTCCTGCGCGAACTCACCCTCTAAAGCCCATAGCTTCCTACTTAAAAGTCCATGTGTCGCGTGTGATCCCCTCTAGAGTGGGCACATTTTGAGTTTCAAGCGCAAAGCGCTCCGCCCCGTATGCCTTCGCGGGAGCACAACTCCCATATCACTCCATTCCCTAAGGTCCTAAATGACAAAAGCCCCACCGAGTTAGACTCGGTGAGGCTTCGATCTTTAGCAGGCTAGCTGCTTAGCTCCGCGGCGCACTCTTAACGTCGAGCGTCCAACGGCCTTTGTTCGTACCTGGGCCTTCGTTCGGCTCTACAGCCACAACGCGGACGATATACAGGCGATCTGCCGAGCGCGCGAAGAACACGTTCCCATTAGCAAGCTTCCGAGTACGGTTGTTGGCGTCGTCGGCCACGTCAAACGTAGCCCCACCCTGGAAGATGTCCTTGAACTGGTCTTCGAAATTGATCGTAGCGAAATCGAAACCAGTAGGTACACCTGTGTCGAACTTATAGATCTGAAGGTCGCCCTCACCGATCAGAACTTGCGCCCATGAGGTGCCCGTGCCATTGCCTGCGTCCTGAAGACGGCTCTTGGCAGTAGTGTTGGTCGATCGGATCGAGTCACCCGTGACGATGTCCAAGGAGCCAAAGCCCTCGCCGAGTCGATTAAAGAAGAAGTTCGCACGCATAGCCTTTACGGAGTCTCGGTCGATCGGCTTGGCGATGGTAGAAAAAGTGAAGGTGGCCGTGTCGGAGAGCATGGGAATGCCGGAGTCCTCGACTACGACAGAGTAGGTAGCGGTCTGAGCGAAGTCGCCGGGTACACGAAAGCGGAAGGTCTTAATGTAAGTGCTGCCGTCGACAATAAGGGTGCGAGCCGAGTTGAGCGACGTGGCTGTACCCGAAGCATCCACCTGGCGGACGAAACCGGTAGCTGGACTCACAGCAATACCATTGCGGATAAAGCTGATGACCTGCAGATTGCCGTCGGCGTCGGTGGCGTTGACCGTGACATCGATGTTGTTGTCGGCAAGGACTTCGAGATCGGTTTGGTTGGTGTTGAAGTCACCACCGGTTGAGCTTTGAAGGCTGATCGAGGGGGCACGGTTCGGAGTTGGAATCGGATCCTCCGTATCCTCGCCACAGCTCGTGAGCGTGACAGCCGTGGCCGCCATCGCAACGAAGGCCAAGTTCTTAATCGAAAATTTCATACTAGGTCGTTTGGGTTTTAAAGCGTAGGTCTAGTGGGTTGACGGCGGTTGAATCACGGATCTTCTGAACCCGCGTGCCGACACGGCGGGAGTAACGAGACCTAGTGACCGCTTGTTGGCCGCAGGCCTCACATTTAGCAAAACATTAATCAGTGCCCGGGGTGACGCGCCCGGTACCCACGGTAATAGCGGATGCCCACCCCCAGCAACAGCACGAACACCACCACGATCCCGAAGGCCGTCGCCGCGTCGAGGCTGCTGCGCAACACCGCCAGCAACACGATCAGCAGCAGAAACACCGTCGGAACCTCATTGAACATCCGCAGCCGCTCCGGCCGCACGGCCCTCGATCCGTCCTCAATGCCCGCGACGTAGGTTTTGGCGTAAGCCTGAAACCCTAGCAAACCCAGCACCAGCCCGAGCTTAATCTGTAGCCAGCCTTCCGTTAAGTAATACGGATTGAGCACCAGCATCCCGATGCCACCAATCAAAGTGATCACCGCCCCGGGTCGCACGATGATCTGGTACACGCGCCGCTCCATCTTCGTGAACTGCTCGAAGAGGATGCCCCGCGCCGGCTCCTCGCGGGCCTGGGACTCCGCCAGGTACACGAAAATGCGAAGCCAGTAGAACAGCCCCGCGAACCAGCTCACGAAGCCTATCACGTGGAAAGCCTTGAAGTAAAGCAGCGCCATGGGTCGGCGAAGTAAACACTGGGTCCGCCGGGAGTTGTTAGCTTAGCGTAAGCGCTCGCGAGAGCAACCACATGGAGTACATCGATTATTATAAGGTCCTGGGCGTCGACAAGTCCGCCGACGACAAGGCCATTAAGAAGGCCTACCGCAAGCTGGCGCGCCAGTACCACCCGGACGTGAATCCCGGCGATGCGAGCGCGGAGGAGAAATTTAAGCAGATCAGTGAGGCCAACGAAGTCCTCTCCGACGCCGACAAGCGCGCCAAGTACGACCGCTACGCCGCCACCTACGGCAAGGATTGGGAGCAGGGCGAGGCCTACGAAAAAGCCAGACAGCAGGCCGGGGCACGAGGGGCCAGGGCAGGCGCTGGTTCGGACCCTTTCGCACAGTACGGCGGCAATCCCTTTGGCGAGGGGCGCAGCTACACCTACAACAGCGGTGGGGACACCAGCGACTTTTCGGACCTCTTCGGGGAGATGTTCGGGGAGCAGGGGGCCTTTAATAGCTACAAGCGCGGCGGGTCACCGCGTTTCGCCGGGGCGGACACGCGGGCCACGCTACAGCTCCCGCTCACCGAGGTCCTCGAGGACCGCAAGCAGGTCGTCACTGTCGGCGACCGCCAGCTCCGCCTCACCATCCCCGCTGGTGTCGCCGACGGCCAGACCATCCGCATCCCTAAGCAGGGCAGCGACCGCGGCGACGGCCAGCGCGGCGACCTCTACATCACTTTCCAGATCCTCAATCCCGCGGGTGTCGAGCGCCAGGGCGACGACCTCTTCGTAGCTGTCCAGGCCGACCTCTACACCGCCCTCCTCGGCGGTAAGCTCGACATCAGCGCTCCCACCGGTGACCTCCGCATCACCCTCCCCGCCGGTACCCAACCCGGTGCCAAGATCCGCCTCAAAGGCAAAGGCTTACCGCGATACAAGGCCGAGGGCCACGGTGACCTCTACGCCGTCATCGACCTCACCCTCCCCCAAACCCTCACCCCCGAAGAACGCGACCACCTCACCAAAGCCGCCGCCGCCGCGAGTGCCGCCCAGGGAGGTCGTTGAACCGCCATGACTCATATCCGAAAGTCAAATTAAAAGAATAAGGCCCCAGTAGAACACGGTTCAAGGACCTCCAAGCCCCCAAAGCCCCCAAGCCCCTTCCCACAAAGCCCCGCCATGCACTACCTCCTCATAGATGCCACCCTCCTGGGCGAGCCCGTCGAAGTCACCCGACTCCAACCCTTGCTCGAACTAGAAATCGTCAGCTACCGCCGCGAGCCCACCGGCGCCTTCGCCGTCGCCGAGGAGCACTGCGAAGACCTCCGCACCATGCTGCGCCTCGCCTACGATCTCGACATCAACCCCGCCGGCGTCGAGACCATCATGTACATGCGCCGACGGGTGGCCGAGTTGCAGCACGAGGTTCAGCGACTCCAGGCTCAGCTAGGGTAGCGGGTACGCCTCCTTCTCGCCCGTGGCCAGCAGCGCCTCTAGGCGCCCCAACTGCTCCCGGTCTCCGAGCGCAATCATGCTCGTACCCCCCGCCAAGGTCCGGTTGGCATCCGGGTTGACTTCGTAGTGCCCGTCGGCATACCGCAGCGCCACCACGCTAATCCCCGTCTTACGCCGCAGGTCCATGTCCCGCAGTGAGGATTCCCGCATGGCTAGCGGCAGGCGCTCTTGTGATATTTCCTCGAAGCCGACATCCGCCGCCGGTCCGCCGGCCAGAGTCGTGAAAAATTCCACCGCCGATGGCTTTCGTACGAGCGTCGACATGAAGAAGCTCCCGATCTGCTCGGGTTGCACAACGTGGTCCGCGCCCACCTTTATCATCTTCGAGCGACTCTCTGGGTTGTAGGTCCGCGCGATAATCACGAGCTTCGGGGCACTCGCCGAGCGGGGCTCGTACAGTTGCCGCGCCGTCAGCACCGCGAAGGCATTGTCCGAATCATTGCCGAGCGTCACGATCATTGCCTTCGCGCGGCTCACGCCGGCCCGCTCCAGGCCCTCGTCGGTCGTCGCGTCGCCCTGCACGTAAAGCAACTCCGGGTGCACCGTAGCGATCAGGTCGATGCGCTCCTCGTCGCGCTCTACGAGGACCACCGTCTCCTCGGTGACCATCAGTTGCTCGATAATTTCGCGGCCGTAGCGCCCGGCCCCGCACACGATGACGTGCCCTACGGTATTCTCGATCTCCTTGTGCATAATCCGTTTGCGAAGTTGGGCCACGATCCCGCCGTCGGCGAGGCGCTGCGTGAGTTGCGAGATAAACAGCGCCGTAATGCCGAGATTGGCGATCACGAAAAAGGAAGTGAACACCCGCCCCGGCGTCGACAGTGGGTGCACTTCCCCAAAGCCTACCGTCGAGATCGTAATCACCGCCATGTACAGCGACTCCCAGAAGCTGAACCGCTCGATCACCATGTAGCTCACCGTCCCCACGGTGAGGCTCGCGACAAACAGCACCGCGCAGGCCCGCAGGGAAATCAACTTCGTATTGTGCGTAAGCTTGAGGCTAAGCATATCGGGGGTGGCGCTGGGGCCGAAGGTAGCCGCTGGGCTGGGCCGCCGTTAGGCCAGACAGCTTTCGCCAAAACACACGATCCCTACTCCGCCAGCCAGGCTTTCGCCAAAACCACCACCTCCTCCTTCGCCGCGGCCAAATCATCGTTGACAAGGATGGTGTCGAAGCGCTCGCGGTAGCTCAACTCCTCGGCGGCCCGCGCGATTCGCTTGCGGAGCGAGGACTCGTCTTCGGTCCCGCGCCCGCGCAACCGCGCAAACAGCACCTCCGGACTCGGCGGCGCCACAAACACCACCCGCGCCGCGTCTCCGAGTTTGCGCTTGATCCGCGAGGCCCCCTTCACCTCTACATCGAACACCACTACCTTACCGAGCGCCCACAGGCGCTCGACCTCCGAGTGCAGCGTGCCGTAGTACTGGTTGGCATACACCTCCTCGTATTCCAAGAAATCCCCGCCGTCGATGCGGCGCGTAAACTCTTCTGCGCTCAGAAAGTGGTAATCGCGCCCGTCCTCCTCGTGCGCCCGCGGCGCCCGCGTCGTCGCCGACACGCTAAAGGCCAACTCCTCGGGCATAGTCGCCAACAGGTGGCGCACCAGCGTCGTCTTACCCGCCCCGCTAGGTGCCGTCAATACGAGGACTTTTCGAGCTTCTTTGTCGGTCATGCTGCTACAAATCTCAATTGCCAGTTGTCCATCCTCAGTTGCCCGTTGCCAGTTGCCAAATGCCCATTGCGAGGTTTCGTTCCGCTCCCGCGGAGCCGTAGGGAGGCTCTATCTATCAGCTGTTCCTTCTCGGACTCCCCCGCGTGCCCCACCGCGCCTCCGTGCTCCATCTTACACCGCATTCGCCAACTGCTCTTTCACTTTCTCCAACTCGTCTTTCATCCCGACTACCACCCGCTGGATCTTCGACGAGTAGGCCTTCGCGCCCAGGGTGTTGATTTCGCGGCCCATCTCCTGCGCGATAAAAGAGAGTCGACGGCCCTTCTCGAGGTCATCGTCGGCGAGGCTCTCCGCAAAAAAGACGCAGTGTTGCCGTAGGCGCGCCTTCTCTTCCGAGATGTCCATTTTTTCTAGGTAGAACAACACCTCCTGCTCGAGGCGACTTCGATCGACGGCACTCCCGGTGAGTTTCTCGTCGATGAGTCGGGTAAGGCGCTCGCGCATCTTCTCCTGGCGCTCCTCCTCGAAGACCTCCAGGTCGTGGATCGCCTCGCCGATCGTCGTCACGCGGGCAGCGATGTCGGCGGCGAGGGCCTCCCCTTCGTTTTGGCGAAAGCCTACAAAGGCAGACAGTGCCTCTTCGAAGACCTCGTGGAGCATCGTTACCTCCGCCTCGTCTGCGGGCTCCTCACTGGCTCCGACGAGGTTTGGCAAGCGCAGCACCACCGTCGCCAGGGCGACCGGGTCCCGCGCGAGGGCGGGCTCTATCTCCGAGAGTTGACGCTTGAGTTCTGCGTACAGCGCAGCGTTAATGCCCGACTCTAAGGCGGCACCACTCGCCGAACGCCGCTCCACGACGGCGTCCACCTTGCCGCGGGCACTCGCCTGCTGTAGCAGCTGACGCAGTGCAGGTTCTTCGTCGCGGTAGGCGCTCGGGAGCTTGACGCGGGCATCCGCCTGGCGAGCGTTGACGGCCCTTACCTCCACCGTGATGGCGAAGCGATCGTTTTGTGCGGTGGCGCGGCCGAAGCCGGTCATGGAATGTAGCAAGGCAGGATAAGGTCTGTACAGGGGGAGGGCACAAGGTAAGCCGCTCTAGGCCGGGCGCTGGTTGCGGCGCAGGTCCTATACTATGTCAGAAAATCGGAGCCTACCCTTGCAGATGCCGGCTTTTTGGCGACATTTGCCGATCACACTCTCGTTGGGCTCATCTTAGCTGCTCACAGACAAACACTTAGCATGCGCAAAGCAGACCTCGTCGCCAATATCTCCGAGAAAACAGGCGTCGCCAAAGTCGATGTCCTCGTCAGCCTCGAGGAGTTCTTTAAGGAGGTAAAGGCGAGTCTCGCCAGCGGGGAGAACGTCTACGTGCGTGGCTTCGGGAGCTTCATCATCAAGCGTCGCGCCGAGAAGGTCGGTCGCCACATCAAGCGCAACGAGGCCATCGTCATCCCCGAGCATTACATCCCTTCGTTCAAGCCCGCCAAAAGCTTCGTCGACGACGTTAAGGCCCAGGTCAACTCGCTGCCCAGCGACGACTCCAACCGCGAGTCCAACTAGCGCCGCGGTGCTCGGTTACTAAACCATGGGTCGCTCGCAGTACATCGCCGTCGCCGTCGCCGCGGTCCTCTTCGTCGTCTTCTACTGGGGACTCGACAGGCTTCCGCCACAGATGCGCGAGGGGGCTTCGGTCGTGCAGCAGCTTTCCACAACGAGTGCGCAGGCGCTCATCCGCGAGGCCTCCACGAGCATGGACGCCCGTACCGAGGCCTCGATCCACGGTTTCGAGCGGATGCTAGACGGCGCCGAAGGCACCGCGCGCAAAGTAGAGGTGCTCAAGCAACTTTCCGGGGCCTGGTACCGCGCCGGCCACCCCGCCCTCGCCGGACACTACGCTGAGCAGGTCGCCGAGCTCGTCCCCAGCGATACCACCTGGGGCATCGCCGCCACGACGTACAGTCTGTGCCTTCGCAGCGATAGCCTTTCGGCAAAACAGCAGGCCTTCTGCGAGGAGCGCGCCATGTTTGCCTACGAGACCGCGATTTCACTGGCCCCCGAGGCGACAAACAACAAACTGAACTTCGCTATCCACCTCGCCGACAATCCTATGCCGGACAACCCGATGCGCGGAATCTTGATCTTGCGGGAGCTAAATACCGCAAATCCAGACGATGTTAGCGTCTTGGTACAGTTGGGGCGCTTAGCTTTGCGCACCAATCAGTTGGACAAAGCCAGCGAGCGCCTCACCCGCGCCGTCGAGCTCGCCCCCGACAACCTCAGCGCTCAGTGCCTCCTCTCGGAGGTGGCCGGGCGTCTCGGAAATGTGGCCCAGGCGGCCAACGCTTCGGAGGCTTGCCGGTTGCTACAACAGACGAGGAACTAATCTCAACGAACTAAACCCCACTCTATGCCCTGCGGCAAAAAGCGTAAGCGACACAAGATCTCTACCCACAAGCGCAAGAAGCGCCTGCGTAAGAATCGCCACAAGAAGAAGAACCGCTAGAGCAGCGGACTCCACAGTGCCCTGAATCATTCAGTGCCGAGAGTCCGTGGTCCTAGCGTTCGCCGCGGCTTCTGCCGCCTACGGGAACCCGGTCGGCACAGCCGGCCGGGCTTTCGTCGCTTATGAGCATTTTGCTGTTCTGCACCCTTTCCCCTCATCGTGTAGCTCCTTGCTGAACCGGTCCGCCCTTCGGGCGAAGCCGCCCCTTCAGCATAGCGCCCGCCAGGCGTAGCCGCCCCTCGCCCCTCCTCCCCCCACCATGTCCTCTCCCGACTCCCCAGAAGCCGCTAAGCCTAAACGCAAACCGTCCGGCACCAAACGCCGCTCCCGCGCCGCCGCTCCCCGCAACGAGGCCGAACGTGACCTCATCATCAAGCGCCTCGACACCACCGTCGAGATCGCGCTGCTCGAACACGGACGCCTCGTCGAGCTTCACCACGAGCAACTCGAGTCCGAACTCAGCGTCGGCGATATCTTCTTAGGGCGCGTCCGCAAGCTCAACCCCGGCCTCAACGCCGCCTTCATCGACATCGGGCAGGACAAAGAGGCCTTCCTGCACTACTCCGACCTCGGACCACAGTTCCGGTCGATGATGAAGTTCGCCAACGGCGCGATCAACGGGACTTTTAAGACCGCCAAGCTCGACAGCTTTAAGGCCGAACCCGACATCGACAAAGGCGGCCTCATGGCCGGCGTGCTCAAGTCTAAACAAGACCTCCTGTTCCAGGTCTCCAAAGAGCCGATCTCGACCAAGGGTCCTCGCATCGAAGCCGTCATCAACTTGCCGGGGCGCTACGTGGTGCTTACGCCTTTCGGCAAAGGCGTCAACGTGTCGAAGAAGATCGGCAGCCCCGAAGAGCGACAACGCCTCAAGACCGTCGTCCAGAGCCTGCGCCCCGCACAGTTCGGCATCATCGTCCGCACGGCCGCCGAAGGTCGCCAGGCCGAAGAACTCATGGAGGACATTCAGAAGCTCAGCGAACAGTGGGAAGAGGTCTTTCGCCAACTCCACAAGGCCAAAGCCCCGAAAAAACTCCTCAGCGAACTCGATAAGACGAGTGGCCTGCTGCGCGATCTGCTGAGCGACAACTTCAACCGCGTGGTCGTCGACGACCGCGACATGCACGCTGAGTTGCGGAAGTTTATGGAGGACATCGCGCCGGATCGCGTCGACATCTTGAAGCTGCATGCCGACAGCTCGGATGTCTTCGACCGCTACGGGGTCTCCCGCCAGATCAAGGCGAGCTTCGGAAAGACGGTTACCGTAGCGGCGGGGGCGTACCTCGTTATCGAGAGTACCGAAGCCATGCACGTGGTCGACGTTAACTCGGGCAACAAGGCTGGCCGCAATCACGACGATGCCCTCCTCAAGGTCAACGTCGACGCCGGTCGTGAAGTGGCCCGCCAGATGCGCCTGCGGGACATGGGTGGCCTCATCGTGATCGACTTCATCGACATGAAGAATCCCGAGCACCGCTCGCAGCTCCTGGCTGAGGTCCGCGACGCTATGGCCGGCGACCGTGCCCAGCACACCGTCTTACCACTCAGCAAGTTCGGGCTAATGCAGATCACGCGGCAGCGCGTGCGCCCAGAAATCAAGCTCAGCACCGCCGAGGTCTGTCCAACCTGTAATGGCACCGGCGAGGTCAACCCCACCGAACTCGTCATCGACGAAATCGAGAGCGACCTGGTAAAGCTGCTTACCTCCTTGCCACACGCCAAGCTCCGCGTCCAGGTACACCCCTTCGTGCAGGCCTACCTGACGAAGGGCATGCCGAGCCTACAGATGCGGTGGCTCTGGCGCCACCAGACCTGGCTCAAGATGGACGCTCGCACGGACCTCGGCTTGACGCAGTATTTGTTCTTTGACCAGACCGGCGAGGAGATTCGGCTAGGGATGAATTGAGGTAGAGTCGCCCAACTACAGCCTCACCGTTCGTACGACCCGCACCGCGTCGCCCTCCTGGAGGCGAAATATGATGACCCCCTTCGGATAGGCACTCGCGTCCACATTGATGCGCTGCTCTCCTGTCGGTAGGCGTCGGTCGAAGAGCTCTTCCACGCGCGACCCCTGCACGTCGTAGGCACTCAGGCTTACGCGGCCAGCGCGGGCTAGGGTGAAATCTATGCTTAGCCGGTCGTGGAAAGCCGACGGGGACGCACTCAGCGAAAGGACCCCGGCATCCCGCGCCGTGACGTTTACAATCGGCGCATTGCAGTCCCTCAGGATCGGGAGGCGCTGATAACCTTCATGAAGCAACTCCCGAATGCCCGCAGGCGGCAGTCCGAACCAGTCCTCCAGTATCGAGCCATACACGTCGCGAAAATCATACTGCATCGCCACGCCTTCTTGCTCGGTGACAGCTCGGTCGATCGTAGGATTGCTGCCTAACAGGCCAGGTTGAACGCAGTCGCCAAATACCATCAGCGGAGCGGCACTACCGTGATCGGTACCCGCGGCATCGTTGGAGCGGATGCGGCGACCGAATTCAGAGTAGGTCATCCCGATCACCCGCTCACCGAGGCCCAGTGCCGCAAGGTCGGCCGTGAACGCAGCGATCGCATCGGAGAGTGTCGCCAGTAGCTGGGCATGATTGCCCTCGTGTGTCGCCCCTTCCTCCACCTGACCCGCGTGCGTATCGAAGCCCCCCAGCGTCACGACGTACGCCTTGGTCTTCAGACCGCCGCTTACCATCTGTACCACAGAGCGTAGTTGTTGGGCCAGGCGATTGCCACTCGGGTAGTCCGCCACCGTTCTCCCGGCCGAAGCCTTCTCCTGCACAGCTCGTCCGTAGCTATTTGCCTGCGCGATTGTCGTGCGCAGATAGTCGAGCTCGGCGCCGTGTTCGTTGTCGGGACTCTTGCCCCCGGCACCCTCCAACAGAGACGTGACCGACAGCGGATTATTCACCGTAAGGGTGAAATTACCGAGCAAGCCCTGGCAGGTCTCGCTCGCGATGTTGCCGAGAGACACCGCCACCGGATCCGTAGTCGACCGCGTTTGGGTATCCCTCCGGGAAACCTGGGAACTGCGTATCAAAGTAGCGCCCTAGCCACCCGGTCCGCAAGACCTCCCGACTGTCGGAGGCGGAGTTCCAGATGTCGCTCGACCGAAAGTGGCTCCGGTTCTGGTCCGGGTACCCGACCCCTTGCACGATGCCCACCTTGCCCTCATCCCAGAGCGCCCGCACACTGGTAAGGCTCGGGTGCAGGCCGGTCCGCTCATCGAGCGAGAGGATGCGGTTTTGCGGAAGCACAATATTGGCCCGTACCGCCGCCAGGTTGTCGAACTGGTCGAGCGGTACCACGGTATTGAGGCCATCGTTGCCACCTGTGAGATTAATCAGCACCAGGACCCTGTCGGAGGGGTCGGCTAGGAGGGCTCCGAACAGCGAGCTATCCGGGAAGGCAAACGGAACCCGCGTGCTAAGCAACGGGAGCGCTGCGGCACTGGTGCTCAAAAATTGGCGTCGATTCAATGACATGCGTTGCGTGATTCGGAGGGCTAGTAGAGGCGAAACTCCGCGGAGGAGGCGATCGAGAAGATCAGTTCGTGCAGGCGGTTTAAGATGGACTTGCGGAGCTTGTCATCGTCGGGGGCATCGAGGTGTTTGTTGTACTCCACCGTCCACTCGAAGTCCGGCAATCCTGGAATCAGGACCTCCTTCAGCGCATCGAGTTGCGTTTGCGCGAGCGGCACCGGTAGCATGCGCTCGGTAAGGGTTAGCAGGAGTTCGTTCGGGTCGCCAGGATTGTCGAACGTGGCGATCAGCGCGAGAACGTCCACTTTGAAGACGGTGTCTGCGTTGCGCTTGAAGCCGAAGAAGATATGTGAGCGCGCTGTCTGCGTGCGGTACTGCAGGGTACTCGCGTTGATCCAGAACCGATTGTAGCCAGGGGCCTGGTGGAAGGCTTTAAACCCGGCTACGCTCGGTGGGGCCGTGAGGGACATCTCCTGTGACTCGCAGATCGTGTTGAGGCGCTGGAAGAGCCAGTACCGATAATCCGGGTCCGGGTCTAGCAGCATCCCGAGGCCCGCGGTAAGGTCCAACGTCTCCTCGAGGGGACTTTTTACGAGAGCCCCACGGAAGCGCGGTTCATAAAAGTGACGACTGTTGAGCAGCAGCCTAATCGGGACCGCCACCTCGTAGCCCGACGCCCGGAAGGCGAGCGACATCGGTTGGATCACGTCACGTTCAACACTAGCGTCGATCTGGTGGTAGACAAACCAGCGGTAGAGTTTGCGGCAGAAGTAGTCCCCGGCGTGCTCCTGGGCAAAGATGAGATCGATCACCGCCTCGTGCTCCTTGTCGCCGCCATCCTCGATGGTCGCGCCACCGAAGCGAGCACTCGTCTGCTTAGGATTCTTGTCGTGGTGGTAGGCATTGAAGCCAGATCGGGGCTGAAGGGCTGCGTCGGTCTTGTGTTGGTCGTGCACCTGCCAGCCGGTGAGAGCCCGTGCGAAGGCCCGCACATCGTCCTCGGTGTAGTTCGTGTAGTCGCCGGGTCCTACCAGTGGTCCCTTACCAATGGTGAAAAGCTCGAGGAGTTCGCGGGCGTAATTTTCGTTGGGGCTCGAAGCGCGATTGTCTTTCCCGTTGAGAAAGAGCAACATCAGTGGCTCCGTGCTCACCTGTTTGACGAGCGCGGGCAGGGTGCCGAACATGCCCTGTCGGAGGGTCTCGTAAAAACGGTAGACGATGCGCATGTCTCCGGTCCGCTCGACGCCAAAGTGATTGACGAAAAAGAGCAGCATCCGACGCTCGAGGGAAAACCCGGCCTCGTAAAAGTTGCTGAGCATCCAATTGCGCACCGAGGTCTGTCGGTAGATGTTGACGTTTAGTCCCGTCACCGCAGGAGCCAGGACCCACGTCTCCCCGTACCGCACGTTGGGGTCCTCGGCATCGGTGTGACGAACGGGCGGATCGATGCTGGTGTCGGGCTGCTGTAGAAGGTCGAGCGTGCGCGTGAGCCCAATTCGGACGGCCTCGTCGATCCGCTCGGGCGTCACCGCGAAAGTCGCGCGGCGCAGGAGGTGGGCGGCCTCCCGCTTGCCAAAGGGCCCTTCGTAGGGTTGCAAGTTTGCAGCGCTCATAGCCATGGTGAGGATTGGAGTGTATGCGGACGCAAAAGTTTAACGGGGGCCACGCATGACGGGCACCTTATCGTGGGTCAACTCACCTAGTGACGCGGGATTGGAACCTGGTGCCCACAAGCTTAGTGCTGCTACAGTGGCACAATGCATACCACATTTCTGCTAGGGGCTTGCGGTGGCGAGGCTTTCGCCAAAACTGTCAAAATTGGCGGTGACATGCCATTTTTCGCAATTTTATCGTTTTGCCAGCTAGGTGCGCGGACGAATACACGGCGACCGCCGTATACTTACCGACACTAACGCCAACTATGCCGATCACGCTATTTACTGATAACAGTCCTCGCGAATTTGACGCCATCGTCGTCGGTTCGGGTATCTCCGGCGGGTGGGCCGCCAAAGAACTAACCGAGGCTGGCCTCAAAACCCTCGTCCTCGAACGCGGTCGCCACATCGAACACGGCGACTACCCAACCGCGAGCATTGATCCCTGGGACTGGGAAGACGAGGGCCACGGCGAGAGTGCCCTCCGCGAGAAACTCAGCGAAGAGGAAGCAAAACACTACCTCAAGCAGTCCCGTACCGGGTACACCACCAACCGCGGTCACGTCCACCATTTCATCAAAGACACAGACCACCCCTACGAGGAGGTAGAGGGCAGTCGTTTCGACTGGATCAGGGGCTACCAAACCGGCGGGCGCAGCTTGGTCTGGGGACGGCAGAGCTACCGCTGGGGCGACCTCGACTTCGAGGCCAACAAAAAAGAAGGCATCGCCGTCGACTGGCCCATCCGCTACGCCGATGTCAAACCTTACTACGACAAGGTCGAGAAGTACATTGGCGTAAGCGGCATGACCGAGGGCTGGGCTGCTTTGCCGGACGGTGACTTCGAGCCGCCGATGGACTTCACCGCCCCGGAGGCCTACCTCCGCGAGCAGATGAAGGAGAACTTCGACGATCGCATCCTCACCATCGGTCGCACGGCCCACCTTACGGGCCAGGCCGGTCGCCCGGAGCAAAACCGACAGAGCTGCCAGTTCCGCAACCGCTGCATGCGCGGCTGTCCGTACGGGGCTTACTTTAGTTCTAACGCGAGTACGCTGCCCGCGGCCGAGAAGACCGGTAACCTCACCCTGCGGCCTTTCTCAATCGCGACCAAGATCTTGCGCGACGAAAGCACCGGCCTGGCGACTGGCGTCGAGGTCGTCGATCAGGAGACCAAAGAGACGTACCAATTTGCCGCGAAGGTGGTCTTCCTCAATGCGTCTGCGATCGCCTCGACGGCCATCC
Organism: Lewinellaceae bacterium; assembly: GCA_963837005.1. GTDB lineage: Bacteria > Bacteroidota > Bacteroidia > Chitinophagales > Saprospiraceae > CALDTK01. The sequence goes on along the minus strand of CAWIMC010000001.1, from coordinate 1,683,711 downwards.
TGATGGCGTCGGGGGACTGGGCCAACGAATCCGACCAACTTGGCCGTAACGTTATGGATCACCACTTTCACGTGGGTGGTAGTGCCGAGGTAGAAGGCATGGAGGACATGTACTACAGCGGTCGGCGCGCCAATGGATTCTACATCCCCCGATTCCGCAACCTCGGCGGCAAGACCAACAAAGACTTTCTCCGCGGCTATGGCTATCAAGGTGGCGCGAGCCGCCAAAGCTGGGCGGCCAAGGTTCGCGAACTCTCCTACGGAGGAGCTTTCAAGGAGAGCCTTTTCGAGCCCGGCAGCTGGCGCATCGGGATGACGGCCTTCGGGGAGATGCTCCCGTACTCGGCCAACACCATGCGACTCGATACCAGCAAGCTCGACGCCTGGGGTCAGCCTCAGGTCGTCTTCGACACGCGGCTCTTCGACAACGAGGAGAAGATGCGCAAAGACATGGCCGCCGCCGCCGAGGAGATCCTCACAGTGGCTGGCTTTAAGAACGTGAGCTCGTACGACGGTGGCCACGGCCCCGGAGGCTCTTACGGTGTCGGTCTCGGGATCCACGAGATGGGTACCGCGCGCATGGGGCGTGATCGGCGCACGAGCGTACTCGACGCTCAAAATCGCGTGCACGCCTGCCAGAACGTCTACGTCACCGACGGTGCCTGCATGACGAGCGCAGGCTGTGTCAACCCTTCCCTCACTTACATGGCCCTCACGGTCCGTGCCGTCGAGCACGCTGTCGGAGAGCTCAAGAAAATGAACATCTGATCATGGCAATGACCACCCGGCGAGACGCCCTCAAATTTATCGGACTCGGCTTCGGCGGCGCGGCGATCGCCCCGTCGATCCTGTTCCAATCCTGCAAAACGGCCGCGACCGACCCGACGTACAGCTACGCGACCTTTAGCGACCTTCAGGCCACGGCTATGCGGCTGATCCAGGACACGATTCTTCCCAAGACCGACACCCCGTCGGCCTCCGAGGTCGGGTCGGTCCAGTTTGCAGACGCTTACATAACCCACGGCTTCAAGCCCAAAGAGCGCAATCGGCTCCTGTACCAGTTAGATCGTTTTGCCGAAAGGCTCAAAGCCGATCATGGTGGCGACCTAGAAAGCGCGACGCCAGAGCAAATGTCCGCCATGATGGACACCTACTTCGTCGGCTATAAAGCCCCCGAGAAGAAGGGGCTCTCCATGGAGATAGAGGGCAACAAAATCACCAAAGAGGAGTCGAAAACTGCCGAGAGCGAGGGTGACATGAATACCCACGAGCAAGTAGAGGACGCCACCTACAACGAAGCCATGGCCGAGGGCGACGACTTGGAGATCAACGACCTCCTCACGAAGCTCCGCTGGATGACGATGGAGAGCTACTACGCGAGCGAGTACATCGGCGAGGAGGTGCTCAACTACGTAGAGGTGCCCGGCAAGTGGGTCGGCCAGATGCCCATCAGCGAACTCCCTCGCCCCAATCGTTCGTGGAGTCTTTAGGCTTTCGCCAAAACAGGTTACCTCACAGACCCTGTCCCTTTGACAGCGTCCAAGGCATTCCGCACTAGGCACATTGCACAATCCAATTCATGACTCTCTTCGACGACAACGCCTCCCCGCGCACCTACGACGCCATCGTGATCGGCTCCGGTATCTCCGGAGGGTGGGCAGCTAAAGAACTCTGCGAAGCGGGCCTCAAAACGCTCGTGCTCGAACGCGGTCGCCACGTTGAGCACGGCGACTATCCAACGGCCACGCTCGACCCCTGGGACATTACCGACGACGCCGAAGGGATCTTCAAAATCGGGGAAGGCCACGTCCGCGCCATGGGCGACAGCCAGTACACCCCCGAGGAAAATGCTCACTACGAGGTGCAACAGCGCATCGGCTGGGGAGCCAAGCGAACCACCGCCCGTCACTACGTCGACGATCTCGACCATCCTTATTTGGAGGCGCAGGGTGCACGCTTCGACTGGATTAGAGGTTACCAAACCGGCGGCCGATCTTTGATCTGGGGACGTCAGAGCTACCGGTGGGCCCCGGTCGATTTCGAGATGAATGCCCGCCAGGGGATCGGGGCCGATTGGCCCATCCGCTACGAAGACCTCGCTCCTTATTACAGCAAGGTCGAGGAGTACATCGGGGTGAGCGGCAAGGCAGAAAACCGACCCGATGCCCTGCCCGATGGCGTCTTCGACCCGCCGATGGATTTTACGGCTCCGGAGGTCGCATTTGGCGAGTCGCTCGCGAACAACTACGAGGACGGTCGTTTCATGACCATCGGCCGCGTGGCACACCTCACGGGCGGTGATCGTCCTGGTCGACAGTTGTGCAAGTCGCGCAACCGCTGCGAGCGCGGGTGCCCTTACGGCGCTTATTTTTCCAGCAACGCGAGTACTCTCCCGGCCGCTGATCTGACGGGCAACCTTACGCTTCGTCCGCACTCCATCGTCCGGTCTATTCTCCGCGACGAGTCTACCGGCCTCGCCACCGGCGTCGTCGTCATCGACAAGGAGACCAAGCAGGAGCATACCTTCGAGGCGAAGACCATTTTCCTAAACGCCAGCACAGCAGCCTCTGCGGCTATCCTCATGCAGTCCGGCGACTGGGCCAACGAAAGCGGGCAGCTCGGCGGCAACATCATGGATCACCACTACCAGCTCGGTGCCCAGGCCGAGGTGGACGGCTACGAAGACTCGTACTACAAGGGGAGCCGCCCGAACGGCTACTATATCCCGCAGTATCGCAACCGCGGGGGCGCTAGCGACACGAAGGACTTCATCAGAGGGTATGGTTTTCAGGGCGGTGCGATGCGGGGTAATTGGCAACGTGGCGTCGCGGAGTTGGCCTATGGGCAAGACTTTAAGGAGTCCATGTTCAGCCCCGGCAAGTGGGGTATCGGTATGACTGCCTTCGGGGAGGTGCTTCCAAATCCAGAGAACAAGATGACGCTCTCCAGCGAGCTCGATGCCTGGGGATTGCCGAAGCTGATGTTTCATACCAAGCTCGGGCCGAACGAGATTGCGATGCGCAAGCGGATGATCGAAGACTCAGTAGAAATGTACGAGCGGGCGGGCTTCAAAAATGTCAAGCCCTACGAGAACAAAAATTATGCGATCGGGCTCGGAATTCACGAGATGGGCACCGCGCGCATGGGGAAGGACCCGCGCACGAGCGTGCTCGACGCGCACAATCGCGTACACGCCTGTAAGAATGTCTACGTCACGGATGGGGCCTGCATGGCCAGCAGCGGGACCGTCAATCCTAGCCTTACGTATATGGCGCTCACGGTAAGGGCCGTAGAGCATGCCGTGAAGACCCTGAGCTAACGAACGCTAGGTCCGTAACACCTCACCGCAGAGGCACCGTCTACTGTATCTCGTCATGCGAGACCTACAAAGGCGTTTCCCTACATGCTGGCGCTGTTGATTAGCTTGGACCCACATGGACAGACGAAATTTCCTGATGAAGAGTGGGTTAGCAACTGGTGTCGCTGCTTGTGCCCCCGTGGCTGGTTTCGCCGAAAAGGCTACCGCACCGACGATCGCAGCTGCCGCTGCCGGAGGTATTCCCGTCAATCGACAGTCGGTGAGCTACTGGTGCTACGGCTACCTGCCGCTCCCGGAGTTGCTCCCAAAGCTTCGCGACATGGGACTGTCGGCGATCGACTTAATCGAGCCGAAGGATTGGCCTGTGCTCAAAGAGCATGGCTTCACTTGCTCGATGGCGTACGGGCGCTCGGGTGAGGACATCACTACGGGTTGGATCAACGAGGACAAACACGAGGCCCTAATCGCCGACTACGCCAAGGCAATCCCCGAGATGGCCGAGTACGGCTACAAGAGCCTGGTCTGTTTTGCGGGCAACCGCCGGGGCATGGGTGATCTCGATGGCCTGCGGATGGCGGCCAAGGGAATCAAGCAGTTGATGCCCATCGCCAAGGAGCACGGCGTGACGTTGCAACTAGAGGCCTTCAATTCGAAGGTCAACCATCCCGACTACATGGGCGATGCGACACCGTGGCTCGTGACACTGTGTGACCTCGTGGACTCCGACAACTTCAAAATTCTCTGGGACATCTACCACATGCAGGTCCAGGAGGGCAACGTCATCCAGACCATTCGTGACTACCACGACTATTTCGGACACTATCACACGGCCGGCGTTCCAGGGCGCCACGAACTCAACGACCAACAAGAGTTGTACTACCCAGCCGTAATGCGCGCCATCGTCGAGACGGGCTATACCGGCTTCGTCGCCCACGAGTTCGTGCCCACGTATCCCGAGAAGCTCGACGGCCTCAGGGAGGCGATACGGGTCTGCGGCTAGCACGACGTGACGCCTCGAACACGGGCTTCATTCAAAACTAAATGCCTTCCTGCAATGTCTAGCGGCACATGGGAGATCCGAAAGAAGGACCGTCACCGCCGACGTGGAAGCTGATGCTCGCGAAGTACTGTGGCCTCTTGCCCGCGCTCATGATCGTGAGCTACACGATTGATCTCGCGCCAATCGACCCGCCACTGTGGCTCAAACTCATCATGGAGACGATGCTCGTCATCCCGCTGATGCACTACGTCATCACGCCTTTCGTCGACGACCTCTTTGAGGAGTGGCTGTACGCGGGTATCGACGAGCGCCGAAGCTCACGGTAGCTCACCTAGTTGCAGGGCGCGTATTCCTCCTTCTTCATTACCCCGTCCGCCCCACGGATTTGCCATTCCCCGCAGGGCGAACTACCGAGAGGGACCAGCGTCATCGTCGTCTCGTAGGTGATCGGGTCGAAGACCATGATCGTATCGACGGCTTCCCCTCGGTAGTACTGCCCCTTCACCAAGGTCTCCCCTCCGGTGCCGAAGCGCTCGTACGCTCCGAAGCGTTTGCCGTCGCGAAAATTGAGGTCCTCGATGACACGGCCTTGCTCGTCGTTGATGCGCCAGGTACCTACGCTGTCTTTCCCGAACCGGAGTTCGCCCGTTACGACGGTTTTCTTGTTTGGCGCTACCCGTCGGTAGGCCGCTGTGCTGTCCCTGCCAAACGCATCGTAGCCGCTCTCCTCGTAGCCCCGACCGTCGATCTCGTAGCAGCGGTAGGCCCCAGCATTCGCATAGCCGTCAACCTCTCCGGTAGACACGGTCGACATAGCGGTAGCGGGATCGAAAGTTACCATCGTATCGCCCACTAGGCGTCGCCGAACCTCCGCGCGGTAGCGCAGCGTGCCACTCCTCGAGAATTGCTCCTGGAGCATCACCTCCGCACGGTCTGTTGGTTTGCGCGTCACGTACGAGCCGTCGCGAAACTCGATGCGGCCACCTTCATCGAGGGCGCGGACGAGTTGACAGGAGTTGGCGGTCTCGGCAGGCTGGTCTTGGGCTTGCGCCAAAACGCTCACCAGACAGGCAAAGAGTAGGAGGGGTGTCTTCATGGTAGGAGCGCTGCTTTGGGGGTTCCTTGCTCGAAGTAGCCGGGGCGTGGTTACAAAATGGGAACAGAGCCGTCATTCTATCTGAGTCTAGGAATACAGTTCTAAGAGCCGATTTAATTTTTAAAATTCAACTAGTAGCCCCATCGCTCACATCTCGCGGATCCAGACATTCCGAAAGCTCATCGGATTGCCATGATCCTGCAGCTTGATCGGAGCAGCACCGTGGGCCTCGTAGATGCCGCGCCCGCGGTAGTTGGTCGGGCCCTGGACGGCGGTGTGGTTTTGCACTAGGACGCCGTTCAAGAAGGCCGTGATGTAGGCAGGGTAGAGGAGACTTCCGCTTTCGCTAAAAACGGGAGCCGTGTAAATGACATCATACACCTGCCACTCGCCCGGCTTTCGGCTCGGATTCGCTAGCGGAGGCGTCTGCTTGTAGACAGAGGCGAGTTGGCCATTGGAGTAGGTCGGATTCTCGTAACCGTCGAGGATCTGAAGCTCGTAGCGGTTCTGGAAAAACAGACCGGAATTACCGCGTCCCTGACCATCGCCCACCGCGGTCGGTGTCCTGAACTCGAGGTGAAGCTGGAAATTGCTAAAGCTATCCCGCGTCATTAGATCGCCGTTGCCCCAGGTCGGGTCGCTCTTGACGGTCATCGCGCGATCGCTTATCGTCCAGGTGCCCGCCCGCCCGTCCGGGTGTTGCCAATGGTCGAGGTTGCTCCCGTCGAAGAGGACGACCGCGTCCGAGGGAGCTGCTCCGGTGGTCGCACCAGGCATCACGGTCGGCACGTCTACGTAGACTTCGGTGACGCGCGCGTCCATGTCCTCGGAGGACGCGAACTCAGTGTTGTACTGGGCGAAGGAAGTTTTGGCGAAAGCCGCGAGGGCAAGGAGGAAGGAGAGGCGAAGCAGCATGGTCGTAAAGGTTTGAAGAAGTAATAGTGAGGCGTGGGGTGGCGTGCAGGGCTAAAGTTAGAGTCCGAGAATCCGCCGATTGGCGGCCTCATCAGCACCGGAGTCCGCAAAGTCATCAAACGCCCGCTCGGTAGCCTGGATGATGTGCTGCGTGATAAACGGTGCACCCTCCTCGGCTCCCTGCTGCGAACTCTTGATCGCACACTCCCACTCCATCACCGCCCAGCCCTCGTAGCCGTAGCGCGTCAGCTTCGAGAAAATCCCCTTGAAGTCCACCTGGCCGTCCCCGAGCGAACGAAAGCGCCCCGGTCGATCTGCCCAACCCTGGTACCCGCCATACACCCCGGAGCGGCCGTCCGGATTGAACTCCGCGTCCTTGACGTGGAACATCCGGATGCGCTCGTGGTAGATGTCGATAAACTGCAAGTAGTCCAGCGACTGGAGCACGAAGTGGCTCGGGTCATAGAGGATGCAGGCCCGCTCGTGTCCATCGACGGCGTCCAGGAAGCGCTCGTACGTCACCCCGTCGTGTAAGTCTTCGCCGGGGTGGATCTCGTAACAGAGGTCGACACCGCACTCCTCGAAGTGGTCTAGGATCGGCGTCCACCGATTGGCGAGTTCCTCGAAGGCCTGTTCGACGAGGCCTTGAGGGCGCTGTGGCCAAGGATAAACGAACGGCCACGCCAGCGCACCAGAAAAGCTTGCGTGCATGTCGATGCCGAGGTTGCGGCTCGCCGACCCGGCCTTCTTGACCTGCTCGACTGCCCACGCCTGACGGGCGGCGGGCTTTCCGTGGACCTGTTTTGGCGCAAAGCCGTCGAACATCTCGTTGTACGCCGGGTGTACAGCCACGAGTTGCCCTTGAAGGTGTGTGCTCAGCTCCGTGATCTCCAGCCCGTGCTCGCGGACGCGGCCCTTGAGTTCGTCACAGTAGTCGGTGCTCTCGGCCGCCTTGTCGAGGTCGATGAGCGAGGACTCCCAGGTCGGAAGCTGAATGCCCTTGTAGCCAAGATCAGCCATGTAGGCGCAAATGCCGTCGAGCGTATTGAAAGGCGCTTCGGCACCCATAAACTGAGCGAGGAAGACGGCAGGGCCTTGGATAGTTTTCATGGTGTTTGGAGTTTGAAACGCGCTTAGCTGGAAGAGAAGGAGAAGGGGATGAGTAGCGTGACGTCGGCGGGCTGGCCATTTTTGGTGCCAGGTGTCCAGCGAGGCATGCTCGACAGCAGGCGTCGACACTCGGCGGCGATCGGTTCGCAGAGTCCGTTGACGACATTTACCTTGGCGACGTGGCCGGTTTTGTCGATGAGGATGCTCACGTTGACGCGACCGTTGACGCCGTACTGGCGGACCTCCTCCGGGTAGCGAAGATTTTGACGAATGTACTGGCTTACGGCGAGGCCACTGGCGTCGGTTCGGTCGGCGGTAGAAAGATGGGGATCACAGTCGCCGAAACACGGAAACTGGTCAATGATGGAGCGCCCGCGTCGCTGTTCGAACTCAGCATCCGGTAGGCTAGTGTAGCGCTCGCCAAACATCGAGTTGCCGGTGTCGAGCACGACGCCCATAGTGTCGTAAAGCGCGTAAGCCCCGAGTTCTTCGCCACCGTCGAAGGTAAAGCTGCTCTTGGTCTGACCAGTAGGGTAGTACTGCGTCCAGACCCCAACGCGCAGACCGGCGTCGTATGTCCCTTGCTCCAGAACCTGGTCGCCGCTGGCCGTCGCCCACTCGCCCGTCAAATGGCCGCGAGCGTAGCTGCCGCGCGTACTAGCCTGCCCGTCATCGCTGTAGATCGCGTACGGGCCATCGAGAATCTCGAGGGCCGGGTCGAAGTAGGTGTAATAGCTCGTCAGGGCGCCGGTCTCCGGGAAAAAGGTCCGTACGGCGTACTTGTTGCCTACTTTACTTACAGTGTAGTGGTACCAAGTTCGGATGACGCGCTCGTTGCTGGCGGTCTTGAAGGCATGCCTTTCGGCAAAACGCGCATCGCTTCGGGTAAACCCCTGTGCGGCTGCCGCCCCGAGAGACACCAGTCCGAGGATCGCGATCGTAAGTAGCTGTCTCGCTCTCATACGTCTACAAATCTACCCAGACGTTGCCGTCTGCCGAACTCTCGACGACAGCCTCGATGAAACGCATCCCCGTGAGTCCGTCGTAGACATCCGGGAAGTCCAGCAGCCCTTCCTCCGGGACGGGCTCACCGTGGTACGCGCGGATGGCTTGCGCGATGCCCAGGTAGATATTCGCAAAGGCCTCGATGAAGCCTTCGGGATGACCCGCCGGGAGGCGCGCGGCGGCCTTTGCCATAGGGGCAAGTTCACCGACGTTGGTCCGCAGAATAGTTGCCGGGCCTTCGTGTCGCGTGACGCGCAAGGTGTTGGGCTCCATCTGCTTCCAGTCGATACCGCCGGTCTCGCCATAGACGCGGATACGGAGCGAATTCTCCTCACCGGCGGCGATCTGACTGCAGTAGAGCAGTCCTCGCACCCCATCCTCCATGCGGAGCAGCACCGAGGCGTCGTCGTCGAGGGCGCGACCGGGCACGAAGATGTTGGTCTCGGCCAGAAGACTTTCGATGCGCTTGCCGGAGATGTAGGTCGCGAGGTTCTCGGCGTGCGTGCCGATGTCGCCGATCGCGCCAGCCGCCCCCGACTTGGCCGGATCTGAGCGCCAGGCGGCCTGTTTGTGGTTGGTGTCTTCGAGTTTGTGCGAGAACCATCCTTGCGGGTACTCGACCAGCACCCGGCGGATCTTTCCGAATGCACCACCGGCCACCATGGCGCGGGCTTGCTTCACCATCGGGTAGCCGGTGTAGTTGTGCGTGAGTCCGAAGACGAGGCCGGTCTCCTCGACGAGGGCCACCAAGGCCTCGGCCTGGGCGGCGTCGAGGGTCATGGGCTTATCGGAGATGACGTGGAAGCCCGCTTCGAGGGCAGCCTTAGCGGGTGGAAAGTGAAGGTGGTTCGGGGTCACGATGCTCACGAAGTCCATGCGCTCGCCGGGGGGCAGGGCGGCCTCGCGTTCGATCATCTCTTCCCAATTGCCGTACACGCGGTTGGCGGGTAGGAAGAGGTCGCGGCCGGCCTCGCGGCTTCGCTTGGGCGAAGAGCTAAATGCCCCACAGACGAGTTCGATACCTCCGTCGAGGCGAGCGGCCATGCGGTGGACGTTCCCGATAAAAGCTCCGGGGCCCCCGCCGATCATTCCCATGCGCAGCGGACGTCCCGCCGTGCTAAACTGTTGTTGACTCATACCGGGGGAAGGTAGGCCAGAGCATCTTTTTCGACGGCCAAGGCCTACATCCGTAAATTGTCGTTTTCTTAGGCCCGCAAATACCGCCTTAAATTCTGCCCGTGGCTACCATCATCGACAACAACCTATCCGCAGGTGGAGCCCTCCCCGGGGTCCCCGCCAACCGCGACCGCCTCTTCCTCGCGTCCTGCGTCGCCCTTATCGTGACGGCGATGACGTTCGCGATTCGGGCGGAGATTCTGCCGGAGATCGGGGCCGAATTCGGGCTCGACAACAAGGCGCTCGGGCAGATCAGCGCTATGGCCTTCTACGGCTTCCCGATCGCGATGATGGTCGGCGGACTGCTCTACAATCAGGTGGGCCCAAAAACGATGCTCTGGATCGCCTTCGCGAGCCACGTCCTCGGCCTCGGCCTAACCATTCTGTCGGGCGGCTACTGGGGATTGATGATCTCGACCTTCTTCATCGGCTTCGCCAACGGGGCCGTGGAGGCAGCGTGCAATCCGCTCGTCGCCGGGATGTACCCTGAGAAGCAGACGCAGATGCTCAATAAGTTCCACGTCTGGTTTCCTGGCGGTATCGTCATTGGGTCCCTGGTCGCGCTCGGACTCTCCCAGATGAACGTCGGTTGGGAAGTCAAAATCGCCTCGATGCTGTTGCCGACGGCCGCCTACGCTTTCCTCATCGCCGGCCAGGAGTTCCCGCGCAGCGTCGGGGCTGCCGCAGACACCGGACGCAACGTGCGTGGGGTATTCAGCCTCCTGTTTGTCTTCATTGCCGTCTGTATGACGCTCACCGCGACCACCGAATTCGGTGCCACGCAGTGGATCAACGTCATCCTCTCAGACGCCGGTGCTAACGGCATCGTGCTGTTGCTGCTCACCTCTGGTATCATGGCGACGGGTCGGTTTTTCGCCGGACCGCTCGTGCACCGCCTCAACCCGGTCGGCGTGCTGCTCCTGTCCGCTGTTTTGGCGGCAGCCGGACTTTTCCTCCTGAGCACGCTCACGGGGCCCGCCATCTACATTGCGACCATCGTGTACGCCCTCGGCATCTGTTATTTCTGGCCGACGATGGTCGGTCTGGCCGCGGAGTACGTCCCCGAGTCGGGACCGCTCGGCCTCTCGCTGGTCGGCGGAGCGGGCATGCTCGGCTCCGGGCTCTGGCTCCCGATCATCGGTGGGTGGATCGACCAACACAAGACGGAGGCTGCCGTGGCCACCCTCGGACCCGAAGCCGCCGAGATAGACCTCACGACGGCTGAGCTACCGGAAGGAGCGCTCGACGCCATCAACCTAGCTGCCGGACAAGCAACGCTCGCGCAGATTATGATCTTCCCCATCATCCTCATTGGCTTATTTACAGCGCTCTACTTTTGGGTACGCAACCGCCAGACGGCCTCCGAGCTTTCCGGTGCGCATGTCTCCGGATCAGACCTCGCCACTCCCGCCTCCGCACGTTAATCCCCTCCCGACAAACGCCTTTTCATGAAGCTCCCTCTACTCCTCCTCTCCGGCCTCTTCGGACTCGCCGCCTGTAACACCACCGAGCCCGCCGTGGTAGAATCCGATGTCATGGACGCCCCCGCGGCGGCCGTAGAACTTCCGTACAAGATTTCCCTAGCGCAGTGGTCGCTCCATAAGAAGTACGGTGCTGGAGCTGATCCCTACGCCTTCCCCGCCGACGCGAAGGCGATGGGCTTCGACGGTATCGAATATGTCTCGCAGGTCTACCGCAACGACCTCGCTGGCCCCAACGACGACCCCGCTGCCCACCGTGCAAAAGCGCTCGCGGTTATGTCCCGCCTCGACTCCGCCGCGAAGGCCGTCGACATCACGCAGGTGCTCATCATGATCGACGGCGAAGGCAATATCTCGTCCACGAAGGCCGCCGAGCGCAAACGCGCCATCGCGAACCATAAGGTCTGGATCGACGCCGCAGCCAATAGTGGGATCCCTACGGTTCGCCTCAACGCTGGCGGACAAGGTGACCGCAAGCAAATGCACGAGATCAGCGTAGCGAGCCTCAAGGAACTAGGGGCTTACGCCAAAACTAAGAACGTCAACGTCGTCGTCGAGAACCACGGCAGTAACTCGTCGGACCCACGGTTCCTCCGGGACATGATGGCGGCCGTCGACATGGACAACGTCGGTATCCTTCCGGATTTTGGCAACTTCTGCCGCGAGCGCAACGTCGCCAACGACTGGACTTCGGGCTGCAAAGACGAGGTCCCACGTGACAGCACCTACGCAGCTGTCGGGATGTGGATGCCGTACGCGCATGCCGTGAGTGCGAAGAGCTTTGACTTCGACGCCGAGGGCAACGAGACGCTGATCGACTTTCCCCGCATGATGGATACAGTCGTAGCCCACGGGTACACGGGCTTCGTCGGGATCGAGTATGAAGGTCAGGTCACCAGCGAGGAGGATGGCATTCGGGCTACGAAAGCGCTCTTGGAGCGAGGTCCCAGGACCAGCGGGCGCTAACAGTTCTGCTTCACGCGAGTAGATCGCCCTCGTCAAGGCCTAGCCGCTGCAACCGCAGGTGTGTCCTACTCCTATGAAGTAGGAAGCCTAGTCATTGAAGCCTAAGCAACCCATGCTGTTGTCGGCCCGTCGAAAACTTCCTGTGAACGCGAAGAGATCACTCCGTGTAGGCTCGCGGGGATGAGCGTTACGACTGCAGTATTGACGCAGACTAGATCGGTAGCCTATCGCCAATCGAAACCCGCGACGCTTCTGCACTATATCAAGTCATCTTTCATTGACAGGCGGCTGAGCGAGCTAAAAAGCCGCTCGGCTCTAAAGTTCCAGCTGCGTTGGTCCTGTATAGCTGAATCCCCGCAGCTGTCTCCAACGCGAGCCTGAGGCGATCATCGGCGTCAGTGCTCACGGTGATTTGGTCGATAGGCAACGCGAAGGGTCAACAGCTGTTTCTGTCGGACGATGTAGCGGTCGGCCTGAGTGGGTTCGCGTCCTAAGACCGTGACCGTGCGACCGACAGCCGCAAAAAGGTCGTCACCATATATTGCGAGTGCGCGAACCTCGGACAGGGCTATCGTCCCGATTACGTTTAGCGTCTGCGCGGTCGGCGCACCATAGAGCACCTGGAGGCCAGCGGTGAGCTTCGAGCCACAGGAGGCTTTGGTATTGCGCGTTACTGCTACGAGGCCTGCGTCGGCGACGGCAAAATCACAGGTACCCACCGTGGCCGACAGGTTTCGCGAGGAGAGGTCGTCCGTCGAGACAATTGCTTTCCCGAACCCGATATCGGCGAGCAAGCCGCCATTTACGGTCACGAGTGCAGTGATCGGATCGTCGAAGTTCCGGTCGTTGGTTTTAACGAAAGTCTCCCCGATCGACTGGTACGCCGTTAGCCGCTGTCCGTCGCCAACGAAGGCATTCAAACCGCTGAGTGCTAACGCCGCCATCCGGTCGCTCGTGATGATGGTCACTTCACCCGATTGATTGCTGGGTATGCCGGTCTCGATTTGCTCGAAACAGGTCTCGCACCGCCACGCGGCCAGTACCATCCCATCGGCGGTCTGCTGTACGGGCACGACACGAACCTCGAAACCCGTAACAAGCTCCGAGTCGTCGACGGGGAAGCCGTTCGCGGGGGCCAACGCATTCGGTAGAGCACTGGTGACCGTTACGGTTCCTCCAGCGAGGTCCAGCTTTAGCCGCACGATATCAGCGTACGAGTTGGTGAGTAATACGGGGCCAACGGCGCTTAATTCGGAGGTGCCAGGAACACGCAAGAAAGCGATCGGCCTGATTTCTCCGGTGTCGATCCTCGCGATCACGTGGTAGCCCTCGCGACCTTCGAGTAAGAAATCGTAGGTGTCACTGGAGAACGTCTCGCCCGTGGCGCAAGGCACGCGAGGTGCCTCGAGTGCGATAGAGTCGTGGACGAGGTCTCTTGCCCCGACCACAGGTACGGCTAGCGCTTGCGAGACTCCAACATCGAAGCTCTCTTCGCTGCAGGCTGCCGCCAAAACCGCCATCGCCAAACAGGTCAATCGCAAGCGTACGCTAATCCCCATGTGGCGTCAACGCACTACGCAAGCCATCCGCTGCCAGGAGCCACCCGTAAATGCGGGATCTGAAACCTCACCAGACTACGCCGATGCGGATGCGCAGTCCACTGTGTACTTGTCTTTGCTCGACTTCGGGTGCCCGAAAGCCATTCAAGAAGGTAAAACGCTGCCGAAACGTGACGACGCCGATGTCTCCGAACACTTGCGTCTTGCCGCGACCACCCAGCGGCGCCCGGGCGCGAAGGCCATAGCCGTAGCTGCTGCCCGTGCGCTCGCGCTCGAAGTTGCCGTCCTGAAGGGGGAGCACCTGGCCAGCCCCGATGTACAAGCCGAAGGGAGCGCCGAGCTTACCGAGTTCTGGATACAAGTACACGTTGAGAGCCTGCTCGATGACCGTGCTCGAGGTATTGGTAAGGGTGGGTTTGTATTCGATGCCGAGCCCGCGGCTGGTCTCGTAGGCCGCCGCAGCGTCGAGGCTTACCGCCGAGCAGTTACAGACGCTCTCCGAGCCCCACGACACCGTTCCGAAGCCCAATGCGAAGTGCCACCCGGCATTTCGGGAGCTTGTCGCGACGAGCTCGCCACTCGGTTCGGCAAGCTGCGCCCGCGATGTCAGGCTGACTGCTGTGACGAGCAGTGCCGATAGGGTATATTGAACGAACACAGTTACGGTTGGACGCATCGCGTGGCGTCGAGGCTACTCAGGGCAGTAAGGCCACCATCAGTGGCGACGGCGTACTGCGATACGGTGCGCTGGCCGACACCGAGCAGGACGGTCCCAGCGGTATACGGCAAGAGGGCGAGGTCCACGACATCGGCGTCTGGCAGGGTCTGTACCGGGCCCTCGGCGAGCTTAGCCGGATTGGCGGGGTCAAACTCGTAGCGGAGTAGGCCCTTGACGCCGTCGCAGACGTAAAGCTGTCCATTCCGCAGGACCACGCCGACCGGGTGGGGTAGTGGGAGCGTGTAGATGACGCGGGGGTTGAGACGATCGCTCACATCGTAGACCATCAGGCGGCCGTCTAGACCGGGTACAGGAGTGTTGCCATTGCGGATCGCCGCGATCACGCGGTCGCCCTCGACGGCGACGGGGTCATCCCCCCACGGGCGCGGTGCGCTGCCCCGGGAGATGGGTAGGCCACAGTCGCCGATCTCCAAGATGGTGAGTCCCCACTGACTGGCGACGTAGAGAAAGGCCCCCTCGCGAATGAGGGCTTCTTGTCCGCCGCCGATCATGGTCTCGCGAACGTTGCGGAGCGTGAGCCCCTCGAGGCGGAACGTCGTGAGGCGGTCGGTGGCGAGGACGTATAGCGTGCGGTCGCAGAAAGCGAGTCGCGCGAGACTACCGCCGGTGTTGACCTGCGCGTTACCCGCGACGGAGTTCGCGAAGCTTGAACCATCACTGTCGAACGAAAACCACTCAGCGCTCGAGCAGTTCGCGCACCCGGCCGTCACCGTGCCGCTACAGTCTTCGACGAAGGTCACTTCCTGCTCTTCGAAGCCAACCGCGACTCGGTCTTCGCCGACCTCGAAGCCATCGGTCTGGAGGAGGAGGTTAGGCGTGCTGCTCAAAAGCTTGAGGCTCTGCGGCCCGCCGAAGTCGAGCACCAGCATATCGGCGTACGAGTCGCTCACCATCTGGCCGTCGACAAAGGCCATGTGCGTGGCCCCCGGGACCCGTAGGAAGGCGACATTGACGGGTTCGGCCGGGTTGGTATTGTCTAGCAGGTGGTAGCCCTCGCGGTTGGCGTTGACAAACACGTAATTGCCGAAGGCATAGAGGTTGCCGCCGGTACAGAGTTCTCGCGCGGGCATTGCCGCAATCGAGTCTTGGACGGCCTGTCGGTTGGCGGTCACGGGCACGGTGACGAGCTGGGTCCAGGTCTGGGTGCAGCTGTCCTTCTCGCAGGAGGCAAACGTGAGGCCGAGGGCGAGACAGGTGAGGGTAAGGAATCTGTGCATATTGCTAAGAGGGGGGCTTTCGCCAAAACGCTGCACGAGTGTTTTGAAGAAAGTCAAAAAAGGAGCGAACCCAAACGCAGGCGGAATACTTTGCGAAAGTATGGCAAGCTCCACCAACCCCCAACTCACGTACTGGCACGTCTATACCGCGGACGATGGGTTGAGTAGGCAACGAAAAGTGATCCTAGACGGCTTCGAGCAGCAAAGCATGGGTGGCGACGCTGCGCCGCAGTGGAACTTACACCTCGGCGACGCCCAGACCCACATCATGTTCGCCGAACTACCTGCCGACTGGGTAGGCGAGTGGCACGAGAACCCGAAACCTCAGTGGATCATCCCGCTAAGCGGTGGCTGGTGGGTGGAGACCCAGGACGGGCAACGGGTCGAGATGCGGGAAGGAGAGATCAGTTACGGCGAAGACCAGGGCACGAGCGAGGACGAGCACGGTCATAAGGGCCACCGCTCGGGCAGCCTCGACGGGCAAGCCTGCCGGATGATGATTGTGCAGGTGCTAACTTGAGTCCAGCGACCGACTAATTAGCTTGAGGCAGGATGGCAGCGACTTCGATGCGGCCGAAGCTCGCATCCTCGAAGGATTCTCCCTCTCCAAACACCTCGGCCATGCTGTAAGTGGCCAGCTCGCCAATCTCGGGTCGAGCGGCCGCAGGAGAGGTATAGCGTTCGAGTTGGCGTTCGCGCAAATTGACGATCCAGTACTCGGTGATGCCGGCCGCCGCGTAGATGGGTTTCTTGATCGTCCGATCCCGAATAAGGCTGTCGTAGGCCACTTCGATGAGGAGGACCACGTCGGCGGGGGCGGGATGGCCGGAAAGGTAGTCATCCGCCCGACGGACGACAAGCATTAGGTCGGGCTCGAGTTCGGAGCGCGTCTCGATGGACAAAGGACTCTCCTGGTGGATGTCCAACGCGGATGTGTCTATGCGTTGGTCGAAAAGGCGCCGGGTACGGCGTAAGGCAACGGCATGTGGGTTATTGATGGACATCTTGTCAATCAGGTAGCCGTCGATGAGTTCGAGGCGGTCCTCCTCGCCGATGATCCCGCTGGCGATCATCTGGTGGTACTGTGCGAGCGTGATACGGGCTGGAGGGGCCGGGTGGACCGCCGTATGCGAGCGGGCGGGCGGTAGGCTGCTAGTGGCGGTAATGACTTCGGTCATGGTCGGAAAGGTAGACACGAACGCTACACTGGAGCTGAGCTATCGAATCGTGAAATCGGCGTATTTGCGAGCCGTCATTGGGCGGGCACCGTCATCGGCAGTAGGTCCTCGACGCGACGCGGGCCCAAGAGCGCATGGTCGACGGTGTCGCTTTCGCGGTAGATCACGGTCTGCTCATACCCATCGGCGGGCGTGGGCTGCGTATTGACCTCGATACAGCGATCGACGAGATTAAAAATCCAGTACTCGAAAAGTCCTGCGGCTGCGTATAAGTCACCTTTAAAGCCTCGGTCTGTGTCGAGGGTGGAGTAGGAGACCTCGCCGATGAGAAGGATGTCGTTTTCGGTAGGGGTCGCGGTAGAGTACATGTCGCGGCGGTAGCGCAGGACGGCGAGGTCGGGTTGTGGCATGGAACCCTGAGAGAT
Organism: Lewinellaceae bacterium; assembly: GCA_963837005.1. Lineage (GTDB taxonomy): Bacteria > Bacteroidota > Bacteroidia > Chitinophagales > Saprospiraceae > CALDTK01. The sequence goes on along the minus strand of CAWIMC010000001.1, from coordinate 1,666,526 downwards.
AAGCTTGACGGGCTGTCCGCAGCTAACAATAAACTTGCGATTCGCGTCCTGAATCAACACATTACCTAGTATCCGCAGACATGCGGCGTGCGGATCGGTAACGGGGCTCAGGTGTGTGACGTATCCGACTAACAGCTCGGTGCGAGGCTCATCAGCCCCGAAGGCTCCGGCGTCGTAGGCCGCGATGTACTGGTCTATCGTGAAGCGGTGCAGTCCGAGCGGTGGGGCAGCGAGCTTTTGGACCATGCTCATGGAGTGTAAAGTAGTCTATGTAGGCTGTTGCGCGGGCATCGCCACGGGTAGCAAGTCCGCGACACGGTGGGTGCCCAGTAGCGGGTGCTCGATGGTGTCGGCCTCCTGGTAGACGCGGGTTTGGAGGTAGATGCCTTTCGGCGCTGGCTGGGTATAAATCTCAACTTGACGATCCATTAAATTGACGATCCAATACTCCGGAATCCCTGCCTTAGCGTACAGGCTGCATTTGTATCCTCGAAGCAAATCGACCGTCGCGAAGGCCACTTCGCAAACGACAAAGAGATCCGCGCCGATTGGATGTCGAAAGGCATACCAATCACGACGATGAGCTACCACCCCGACGTCGGGTTGCACGAGCGAGGTCTGGTCTTCTAACAGTAAGGATTGGCCTAGTCGAACCCGATATTCGGGCTGATCCGCCCCGTAGAACGCTTCGGCCAGTATAGAAACGCAAGCCGCGTGAGCAGGCGTCACGGGGTCTCTCTCGACGATGTGCCCTTCCATTAGCTCGATACGAGCGTGCTCCTCAAATATGCCGAGGTCCCAGAGCTTCCGGTATTCCAGGATGGAGAAGGGGCGTGGATGGACAGGAAGCGTTACTGCCTGCATAGGTGGAAGAGTCTCCTGTGCCATGTTGGTTCTTCAGGGATTAAGACCCCGCTATGTGTGGTGGCAACAACTGCGAAACCTCAACCGCTCCAAATCGCTCGTGCTCGAGTACCGCGTCGCTGCCAAAAATCGCAGTTTTGGCGTAAGCCCCCTCGCCATCTTCGAGCAAGATGGGATCGGTGTAGCGCTCGAGCTGACGCTGTCGGAGGTTAAGAATCCAGACCTCCGGAATGCGCGAAAGCGCGTAGATGGGTAATTTAACCTTGCGGTCGGTACGTAGCGTCTCGTCGGATACTTCGACGATGAGGTGGGTCTGTTCGGCGTGTGGGTGGACGTTGGAGTATCCACCGGGCTGCCTATCCACGACCGATACGTCGGGCTCGGGTACGCTACGTGGAGGGACGATGACGGGTCGATTCGCGAAAACCATGAGCTCGAAGCGGTCCTCCAGACGATCTAGCCAACGTCTGGTCCGGTGCGCGCCGGCACACTGGGGCGGGGTCTTTGTCTTCTTCTCTAATAAGAGACCGTCAAGCAGTTCCGCTTTATCATCCTTATCGAGTAGTCCAATCGCGACGATCGCCTCGTACTTTTCGATGGAAAACCGGAAGGGCGAGACCACCGCGTCGGTAGCGTGAAGTGTGACTGAGCACATAGCCCACAAGGTACACCCCGCCCGCGTCTACCGCGTCAAGTACATACTCCGCTCGTTGTGCAACTTCCGGAAATATGGGTCCGTCAAATCCTTCACGAAGCGGATCTCCTCGCCGGTGGACTTCATCTCCGGCCCCAACTGCTTGTCGACATTCGGGAACTTGTTAAAGCTGAACACCGGCACCTTGATCGCGAAGCCCTGCGGCTTGGGGTCGAAGGTGATGTCCTTCAGCTTTTTGTAGCCGAGCATCACGTGCGTGGCGTGCTTGAGGTAGGGCTCCTGGTAGGCCTTCGCGATGAAGGGGGTGGTGCGCGAGGCGCGCGGGTTGGCCTCGATGACGTAGACCTTGCCCTTACGGATAGCGAACTGGATATTGATCAGTCCGACGATCTTCAGGTCGCGCGCTAGCTTTTCGGCGTACTCGTTCATGGTGGCGACCTCCTCGACGGTGAGAGAGTACGTCGGGAGCACGGCTGCCGAATCGCCCGAGTGAATTCCGGCCGGCTCGATGTGCTCCATGATCCCCATCACGTAGACGTCGTCTCCGTCACAGATCGCGTCGATCTCAGCCTCCTTGGCGCGGTCTAGGAAGTGGTCGATGAGCACGCGGTTGTTGGGCATGTGCTTATAGATGCTCAACACGTGGCGCTCCAACTCGTGGTCGTTGATCACGATGCGCATCGACTGGCCGCCGAGCACGTAGCTCGGCCGCACCAGCACCGGGTAGCCGACCTCGTTGGCGACCTTGACGGCCTGTTCTACGTCGTCCGCCACGCCATAAGGCGGGTAAGGGATGTCGAGGGCCTTGAGGCGATCCGAGAAGCGACCGCGGTCCTCGGCGAGGTCCATGGAGTCGAAGCTCGTGCCGATGATCTTGTAGCCGCCAGCCTCGAGCTTCTCGGCGAGCTTGAGGGCCGTCTGGCCGCCGAGCTGCACGATGACGCCCTCGGGCTTCTCGTGTTCGAGAATGCTCTGGAGGTGCTCCCAGAACACCGGCTCGAAATAGAGCTTGTCGGCCACGTCGAAGTCGGTGGACACCGTCTCCGGATTGCAGTTGACCATGATGGCCTCGTAGCCGGCCTCCCGCGCGGCCATGACGCCGTGCACGCAGCAGTAGTCGAATTCGATGCCCTGCCCGATGCGGTTGGGACCTGAGCCGAGGATAACGACCTTTTTCTTGTCCGAGCGAACCGACTCGTTCTCGACGTCGAAGGTCGAGTAGAAGTAGTTGGTGTGGCTCTCGAACTCCGCCGCGCAGGTGTCGACCATTTTGTAGGTCCGCGTGACGCCGAGCGAGAGGCGATGGTCTCGAACTTCTTCCTCGGAGGTGTTCATCAGGTAGGCCAACTGCTCGTCGGAGTAGCCCATGCGCTTGAGGCGCAGCATGTAGGCGGCGTCTAGGTCGGTGACGCGCTTGGTTTTCGTAAGCACGGCCTCCTCGTCGACGAGGCGCTTGATCTGGTTGAGGAACCAGGGGTCGATCTTGGTCAGCTTATGGATCGTCGACTGTGGGATGCCGAGGTCGAAAGCGTCCTTGATGCGGAAGAGGCGATCGTCCTGGGCATGCTCGAGGCGCGCGAGTACGTCATCGATGCGGACGAAGGGCTTATGGTCGGCCCCGAGGCCCGCGCGACCGTCCTCCAGCGATTGACACGCCTTCTGAAGTGCCTCCAAGAAGGTGCGGCCGATGCCCATCACCTCACCGACGGACTTCATCTGTAGGCCGAGGGTCAGGTCGGCTCCGGGGAACTTCGCGAAATTCCACCGCGGGATCTTCACGATGACGTAGTCGAGCGCCGGCTCGAAGAAGGCCGAGGTGGTCTTGGTAATCTGGTTTTTGAGTTCGTCGAGCGTATAGCCGAGCGCGAGCTTGGCGGCGATTTTGGCGATCGGGTAGCCGGTAGCCTTGGAGGCCAGGGCTGAGGAGCGCGACACCCGCGGGTTGATCTCGATGACGATCAACTCTTCGGTCTCGGGGTTTTGGGAGAACTGCATATTGCAGCCCCCGGCGAAGTTGCCGAGCGAGCGCATCGCCAGGATGGCCTGGTTGCGCATGTCCTGGAAGGCCTTGTCGCTCAGGGTCATGGCCGGAGCCACCGTGATGGAATCGCCGGTGTGGATGCCCATCGGGTCGAAGTTCTCGACCGTACAAATGATGACGACGTTGTTGGCCGCGTCGCGCAGCAGCTCGAGCTCGAACTCCTTCCATCCGAGCACGGCCTTGTCGATCAACACCTCGTGGGTAGGGCTGGCCTCCAAACCACGGCGCAGCATCTCCGGGTAGTCCTTCTCGTGGTAACAGAGTCCGCCGCCGTATCCGCCGAGCGTATAGCTCGGGCGGATCACCACAGGAAAGCCGATGTCTTGTGCGGCTTCCATCCCTTCGAGAAAGGAGTTCGCAATCTTGGCCGGGGCGCACTTAAGACCGATGGACTCCATGTGGAGCCGGAAGGCCTCGCGGTTCTCGGTCAGCTCGATCGCGTCGAGGTCCACACCGATGAGTCGGACCTCGTGCTTGTCCCAAAGGCCCACCTTCCCAGCCTCGATGGCGAGGTTGAGGGCTGTTTGTCCACCCATTGTCGGGAGTACGGCATCAAAGGGCTGCTCGGTGAGGATCTGGTCGATCGACTCCACGGTGAGGGGCCGCAGGTACACGAAGTCCGCGGTGAGCGGGTCGGTCATGATCGTGGCCGGGTTGGAATTGATTAAGCCAACGACGACGCCCTCCTCGCGCAGCGACCTGGCGGCCTGCGTGCCGCTGTAATCAAATTCGCAGGCCTGGCCAATGATAATGGGGCCGGAGCCGATGATGAGTACGGAGCGAATCGAAGTGTCCTTGGGCATGGGGCGGCGCTTGTAAAGTTCGGGGAGCGGCGCGAATGTAGGGCCGGGTGTGGACGACCCAGCAGCGGACCCGACGTACGTTTTCCCCGTCGCACCTTCGCGGCCATGGAGCGAGGACGCGTACTGATCACCGATGACGTGCACGAGGTTTTGCCGAAAGGCCTCAAACAACTCGGCTATACGATCGACTTCGAACCGACGATTACCCTCGCCGAGGTCCGCCAGCGCGTCGGCGACTACGAGGGCCTCATCATCAACTCGAAGGTGCTCATCGACCGCGAGATGCTCGACGCGGCAAATCAACTGCGGTGGGTAGGGCGCGTCGGATCAGGGTTGGAGATCGTCGATCGGGCTTACGCCAAAACCTGCGGCGTGGAGGTGATCTCGAGCCCGGAAGGCAATGCCCCGGCGGTGGCTGAGCACGCGACGGCGATGCTGCTGGCCTTGCTTACAAAACTCCGGCAGGCTGACCGGCAGGTGCGCGACATGACCTGGGACCGGGAAGCCGTGCGCGGGCTAGAACTGCGGTCACGAACGGTTGGGATCATCGGCTACGGGCACACGGGGCCGGCTTTCGCCAAAACGCTCCGCGGCTTCGGGTGTGAGATCATCGCCTTCGACAAGTACCGATCCGACTTCACCCGCGATACGCCCTGGGTGCACGCGGCAGCGACGGCGGAGGAGGTTTTGGCGAAAGCCGATGTGGTAAGTCTCCACCTACCCCTCACCGAGGAGACGATCGGCTACCTCGACGCCGACAAACTCGGAGACCTGCAAGACGGGACCATCGTGCTCAATACCTCCCGAGGTCGAGCACTCGACCTGCCAGCGCTCGTGGCCCTGCTCGAGTCCAAGCACTTAGCTGGCGCTGGACTCGATGTGTTCCCGAACGAAAAAACAGGGACCTACAGCTCCGCAGAGGCTGCAGCGATGTCGCGGCTCGCGGCTTTAGACCAGGTGGTGCTCAGTCCGCACGTCGCGGGCTGGACTGTGGAAAGCAAGCAGGCCCTAGCCGAAATCGTCCTAAATAGGGTACGTGAACTCCTAAAGGACACGAGTCTCGACCTGTCCTGAAGGTTCCGCACGGAATCAAAATGTCGGATTGTAAGCAAAGCACCACACGATGCCTCTCGGTACAGCTGCGGTGAAGTATCATTGCCGGCGTGCTGACGCCTTTATCGGGCATCTGGTAGTCGGCCGCTACAATCACCCCCGCGTATGATCCGTACTCTACTCGCTTCACTTTTGTTCTTTTCCGGTTTGATCAGCGCAGAGGCGCAGCAGACAGTCTTTGGTAAGGTCCTCGACGAAACCGGGGAGCCGGTGATTGGTGGGGCCGTGGCGGTCTATAATGGCACGAGCCTGGTGACGGGTACGGTGACCGACTTCGACGGGAACTACCGCATCAACCTCGACCCTGGCAGCTTCAACATCGAGTTTACCTACGTTGGCTACCCAAGCCGCCGGATCAGCGACTTCGTGGTGTTGGCCGGACGCGAGAACCAGCTCAACCTCAAGTTCGAGGAGGCGGGCGTCAACCTCGCGGAGATTGTAATCACGGAGTATAAGATCCCCCCGATGACGGTGGACGAGACGACGCAGGGCGCGATCATCACCGGTGACGAAGTCCGCAAGCTCGGTAGCCGCAGCATCAATGCCATCGCGGGCATCAGCGCCGGTGCCACCTCGGCCGACGAAAACTCGGCGGTGAGTATCCGCGGTGCCCGTACCGACGCCACGCAGTACATCATTGACGGCATTCGCGTAACGGGTGCCCTGATTCCTGAGACGGAGATCGACCAAATCCAGGTCGTCACTGGTGGCGTAGAAGCCAAATACGGTGACCTGAGTGGGGGCATCATCTCGATCACGACCAAAGGTCCCTCGAGTGAGTACCGCGCCTACGTCGAGGGCGAGACCTCGAGTTTTCTCGACCCGTACAACAACAACCTCGTCGGCCTCAATGTGTCCGGACCGATTTTGAGCAGAACCCTAGAGAACGGGCGCAAGCAATCGGTGGTGGGCTTCCGCTTTAGTGGACGCTATACGTACAACCTAAACGACGATCCCCCGGCAACCCCGGTGTACTACATCACGGACTCAGCGCGGGCAGCGTTAGAGGCAAACCCAGTGCAACTGCTACCGGGTGCCGGTCTTATCCAGAGTGCCGCCTTCCTCACGCCAGACATGGTGCAGGTGCTCGACGCAGAGCCCTTCGAAGCGCTCGACCAAATCGACATCACCGGTAAAATCGACGCGCGACTCAATTCCGCGATGGACATTACGCTAAGCGGAACGTACCGTCGGTCAAATGATCAATTTACGCCTGGGATAAGTGGCGATCCGACCTCCGGATCCGTTCGGCGAGAGACCGGCTCGAACGCTCGACTGCTCAACGCGCACAACAACCCGTTTGACTTAAACAACACCGTTCGCGGAAACCTCCGCTTCCGGCACCGTCTCGGCAACCAATCCTCCCAGTTGGCTCCCGATGCCGACAACGTGATCTCTAATGCATTTTACACCATACAGGTAGGCTTTCAGCGGAGCTCTCAGATGCTTCAAGACCCGCGTCACCAGGATCGGCTTTTCGATTACGGCTACGTGGGTGCGTTCGACTTTACCGCTGAACCGACGCTTAATGCAGCGTTCACTGAGGAAGGAAATAGGTTGTTCCACGAGGATTACAGAATCAATTTTAACGGCTTCACGCCAGGAACGCAGAACCCCGTACTCGCGCGATACAACTTCCTTGGTGGCGACGCTACCCCGGCAGATGTAGCCGACTTCCCGATCACGAACGGTGTTCAGAGTACCCTCATTAGTGATGGTGTATACCGCTTTCACGACAACATCGGGCAGATCTACAACCGGTTTAGCAAAGATCAGAACGACCTCATCACCCTTAACCTACAGGCGCAGTTCGATTTGCAGCCAGGTGGGAGCAACAACGGCAACCACAACATCCAGGTTGGCTTCTTGTATGAGCAGCGAATCAATCGGGAGTATCGCGTCAGCCCACGTAACTTGTGGTTGCTCGCCGACCAACTCGCCAATGGTAATTTGAGCGGCCTAGACACCAATGCTGCGCCACTCCGAACGATCTTCGTCGATACACTCGTTCGTGGAATTCGTTTTCGAGATACGGTAGACATCTACCCCTTCGCCACTACGGAGGCCGGGGCGGATAGCCGTTTCGCGAGAGCAATTCGGGCACAGGAGGGCGTGGCCAGCAATGAGCGCGTCAATGTCCAAGGTCTCACACCGGACAGGCTGTCGCTAGATCTCTTTAGCGCTCCGGAGTTAACGAACGACGATATTGTCGACTACTACGGCTACGATTATCTCGGTAACCAGATCGGGAGCAGTTTTGCCTGGGAGGATTTCTTTACGGCACGAGATGCCGAAGGGATTCGGACCTTTCCCGTGGCCCCTATCCAGCCCATTTATTTCTCGGGCTACCTCCAGGACAAGTTTACCTTTCGTGACATCATCCTGCGTGCTGGCGTTCGTGTAGACTATTTCGACGCCAACACCAAGGTGTTGAAGGACCCCTATGAACTCTACGACATACAGACGGTCGAGAATTTTAAGTTCAACCCAGACACCCGCACCCCACGCCCGGACAACATTCCCGACGGGGCGAAGGTGTATCTAGAGTCGCAGGGCAGCAGCGAGGTGAAAGCGTACCGCGTTGACGATACCTGGTTCACGGCCGACGGCCGACAGGTCAATCGCGCAGCGGAGATCTTCCAGACGACGCAGATCCCCGCCTTCGTAGACGAGCGGGCGGCAAGCGTCAACAATTATATCCAGAGCGACGAATTCGACCCGGACGCGAGTTTTAAGGACTACGAAGCCCAAATAAACGTGATGCCACGTTTGGCTTTCAGCTTCCCGATTTCAGAGAAGGCCAACTTCTTCGCCCACTACGATATCCTCGTCCAGCGCCCGCCGAGCAATACCGTCGCCACGGCGATCGACTACTACTACTTTACGAGACGCGCAGGCAACTCGGTGTTCAACAACCCGAACCTTCGCCCAACGCGCACCGTCGACTACGAGGCTGGCTTCCAGACGCGCATCTCGGCAGCGTCGGCTCTGAAGCTCAGCTTTTTCGTGCGTGAGATGCGGGATATGATTCAGCGTCGCACCTACCAATTTGCCGTCGGTGAGCAGAATCAATATTCGACCTACGACAACCAAGACTTTGGTACCGTAAAGGGCGTTAATATCTCCTACGACCTGCGCCGCTCAGGACCTTTCCAGATGCGTCTCAACTACGGCTTGCAGTTTGCGGACGGTACTGGGTCGGACGTTAACTCACAGCGCGGTAGTGCCGCCCGCGGTAACCTCCGTACGCTTTATCCTTTGAGTTTTGACGAACGTCACCGCATCAGCGGTAGCGTCGACTACCGGTACGGCCGCAGTGAAGGCCCCGAGATCCTCGGCAAGCGAATCTTCGAGAATACGGGTGTCAACCTCTTCGGCTCGACCGTTAGCGGCCGCCCGTACACGCGTCGCGTACAGGCGACATCGCTCGGTGGTCGCGTCAATGAAGGTGACATCAACGGCGCACGTCTCCCGTGGAACGTAGCTCTCAACCTGCGAGTCGATCGTGACTTCTTTCTCTTCCCAGAGACCAACGGAAATCGTGGTGTGCTGCTCAACGTGTACTTCCGCGTAAGTAACCTACTCGATCGTCGCAACATCATCAACGTGTACGAGGCCACTGGTCAGGCGGACGACGACGGATTCTTGGCCTCACCGCTGGGACAGAATGTGCTCGATGCACAAGTCAACGAAGAAGCTTACATCCAACTGTACAATTACCGACTGCTCAATCCCGACTTTTACAGTCTGCCGCGGCGGATGTTCCTCGGCGCAAGTCTCTCTTTCTAATCTCGCTCGATCAGCCTCCTCAAATCCACTCGGATATGAACTTACGCTATTTCCTCACTGCGACTCTCGCGATGAGTCTCGCGCTGCCGATCCACCTCGAGGCGCGTGCGCCTGATAATCTGCCTGGCGCGCCATCTGCGTCCGTGATCGGCCAGAACGACCCGCTCGGATATCGCAACGACTGCAGGAACGCGACCTCCACGCGCTCACAGAACACCAACAACGTTCGCGCACTCCTTACGACGGGAGGCGATGTGTGGTGGAACGGCATCGACGCCAAGTATATCGTCCCCAATGTGGCCGCGGGAGAAACCGAGGTCTCGAGCATCTTTGCCGGTGCCGTATGGCTCGGTGGACGTGACCCTGCGCGCAACCTTAAGGTTGCCGCTCAGCAGTACGGGCGTAGTGGGGGCAACTTTGACTTTTACCCAGGTCCATTGAGTCCTGAAGGCATCACCAATGCAGCTCAGTGCGCGCGCTGGGACACCATTTTTGCGGTCACCGCTTCTGAGATTCTGGAGCACCAGCGGCTTTACCAAGCGTCTCTCACAGGAGAGATCGATTATACCGAGGACATGATCCCGCGTGGGGTGAAGGGGTGGCCTTCGAAGGGCAACCCTTATTTCGAGCAAGTAGCCCGTTTTCCCTTGCCAGACAACGAGGAGCCTCTCGCAGGTTTTTTCGACTATTTTGACGAGGAAGGCAATGGTGTACAGGACGGCCGCTACGACCCACTTACTGGTGATTTTCCCACGGTCGAAATCGAGGGGTGTACAGACTACCAAAACGGTGACCTTCCGCAGTTTCCAGACGAGATGTTCTTCTGGATCTACAACGACAACGGTAACGTCCACCGGAATTCAGGGTCGACACGCGAGAATGCCCTCTCGATGGAGGTACAAGTGCAATCGTTTGCCTACGCCACCAACGACGCTCTCAATGACATGACCTTTCAGCGCTACCGCCTCATCAACCGGGGTAAGGAGGCGCTGATCGATACCTACTTTGCGATGTGGGTGGATGCCGACCTCGGCTGTTCAGACGATGACTACGTAGGTTGCGATACCACGCGCTCCCTTGCGTACTACTACAATATTGACCCGGTCGACGGCACGACAGGCGCTGTCTGTGGAACGGGTGGGACTCCCACTTACGGTAATGAAGTTCCTGCGATAGGCATAGACTATTTCCGCGGGCCGAGGGCGCTTGTCACCGTCCTTGATACGATTTCTGGTGACTCGGTCGGGGAACTCCGAGAGCTCGGCATGTCGTCGTTTACCTACTTCCAGCGCTCCTCTGATACGGCACCCGTGCCCCCCGGCATGCAAGATCCGACGAGAGGTCGCCCGGGCGAGTTTTACAACCTCATCAGCGGTAACTGGAGGGACGGTACGCCCTACACAGTGGGTGGTAGCGGCTACCGAACCAACGGTCGTGAGGTAAAATTCGCTTTCCCGAGTGAGCCTGATATCCCGAGGGGACCAGGCGTATGGTCTGCCTGTGCTGATAATGTCGGTGAAGGTGATCGCCGGACGATCCAGGCGTCCGGACCCTTCGAGCTACTACCAGGTGCAGTCAACGAGTTGATCATCGGTCTACCGTGGGTTCCGGATATTCAATTGCCGTGTCCCGACATGACGCGTCTATTCGACGCCGACGACCTTGCGCAGAACCTATTTGACAACTGCTTTGACATTACCGATGGCCCGACTGCACCGGATATCGACATCGTCGAGCTCGATCAGGAACTGATCTTGATTCTTACGAACGACAACGCTAATTCTAACAATGCAGGACAGCGCTATGCGGAGGTCGACCTGCTGGCACCCAATGGCGTCTCTGACTCGCTCTACCGATTTGAGGGGTACAAGGTCTTCCAACTCCGGAGTCCAGAGGTGTCCGACCTCGACGATCCAGCGGTGGCGCGTCTCGTTTTTCAGTCTGACCTCCGAAACGGTGTTGGAGAAATTTTCAACTGGCGCCGGATCGAGAACCCCAATGATCCCGCCAAGCCGGTTTTCGAGCCTGTGGCACAAGTAGAATCTGGTTCTACAGACAATGGTATCTCCACTGTATTCAGGGTTACCACTGATCAGTTTGCAGAGGCGAACCCGACGATCCGGAACCACACGCCGTACTACTTTAAAGCAGTGAGCTACGCGTACAATAATTATCGCGACTTCGATCCCCTCGTGCAAGGGGGAAGCGGTCAAGCGCGCCCCTATCTAGAAGGACGTCGCAACGTCAAGACGACTACCGGCGTCCCACGTCCGATTACGGATACGAAGCTCAATGGTCTCGATGCGGCTGGTGCTGTACAACGGCTCGATGGGCTCGGTACGAGCAATTTCTTCCTCGATCTTGCCACGGGTGAGCGAACCCGCATTCTTTTGGAGCAAGGGGGATCACAACCACTCTACAAGGAAGGTCGCGGCCCGATTAGCGTCCGCGTCTACAATCCTTTCGTCTCCCGTGACGGTACCTATCAGGTAATCTTTTCGGACGAAGACATGGGTGACGACGTACTGGAGCCTTTGGGTAACTGGCGTTTGATCCGCAAGTCGGATGCCGGGGACAGTATTATTATTGCAGATCAGGATTTCAGCAGCCTCAGCGAAGTTGCGATTGGTAAGCTAGGTATCTCCATCCGCTTAGGCCAGGTCGAAGAGCCCGGTGACCGCCCAAATGGTACGAATGGATGTATCGGTAGTGAGGTCGAGCAACTTACGGATGGGCCGAGCTGGTACCAGATGATCCCGAATAAATCCGGAGTGCTTGCACAATTTCCAGGTGGCTCGCAGATCTTCAACTTTGCACAGACAGTCAACGGGGAGGAACTCGGATCCTCGGCTGTAGAGTTCGATCCCGCTCAATCCCTCACCAATTGTTTCAACGGTGAGTGGCTACCCTTTAAGATTACGGCATCGGAAAACAGCCAAGCCAGTCCTTCTACAGGTGGCCTGTCGTTCTTGACGCCCATGTTGCGGAGCAACTCCCGCGCTCTGATCCAAACACTGCAGCTTCAGGACCTCAACAACGTCGACATCGTGTTTACCAAGGATAAGTCCTTATGGAGCAGGTGTGTCGTCGTAGAGATGTCTCACGGTAATTTCACCTTGGGGGCTGTCAGCAATCAAGGCAATGCCAGCCAGTTCGTGCCTCGCCAAACCCCTTCGGTCGGTAAGGAGGCCGGGGCGGATGGTAAGCCGCTGCCCGACGGTCGGGATACGCTTGGCATGGGCTGGTTCCCTGGCTACGCGATCGATGTAGAGAGCGGTCAGCGACTCAACATCTTCTTCGGGGAGAATAGCTCCATCACACTAGAGGGCAATGCAGCTTACGAAGGGGTGCTCGCTCCAGATGGTGCACCGGTGAGACTCACGGGTCGCGATATGATGTTCAATCCATCGCCTGACCTGATCGCGTCCCGACCGGATGCCACCCGGCCTCTGCCCTTCAACGTCATTGCCGGTGGACACCATTTCATCTACGTGACGCGGGAACCCTACGACGCCTGCGCTCAGATAAGCCGCCTCCTCATTCGGGGTAACGGTGGCTCGCGACCGCAGTTCCGCGAGGCTTTAGAGACCATTACCTATGCTGGACTGATGGTCCCGTCGCAGCCCATGACCTCTTACGAGGAAGGACTCATCCCCTCGGACGTAGTCGTCAAGCTGCGAGTCAACAACTCGTACAAGGTCGCCACAGCAAAGGAGGGAGATAGAGACCGTGATTACTCTTCCCTCACGAACGTAAACCGAGGATATCCTGCGTACCAGTTTACACTAAACGGCGTCGAGGCTGAGAATTTAGTGTCTACGAAAGCAGACTCGATTCTGGCCTTCATCAACGTGGTCCCGAACCCGTACTACGGATATTCTGGCTATGAGATCAGCGAGTTTTCTAACCTGATCCGCATCACGAACCTACCCGCGAAGGCCGTCATCACGATCTACTCGCTCGACGGTAAATTCATCCGTAGGTACACTCGCGCAGAGGAGCCTCAAAATCCGTTCAACACTGGCGACTTCGTCAACCTCGCAAATCGGGGGATACCAAAGCGGCAGATCTATCCTGATCTCGATTGGGACATGAAGAATGGCGAGGGCATCCCTGTGGCCTCCGGTACATACCTCATCCACGTGGATGCTGGGCCGCTCGGACAGCGGACGGTGAAGTCCTTCATCATCCAGCGCGCCTTCGATCCAGCTGGCCTCTAACTTCTCACGACATAATACCGGGGCGGTCGACGTGCGGCCGCCCCGTTCAACCGAACGCGAATGCGTAAACTCTACTCTCTAGCCTGTTTCCTCCTCAGTGGCGCGGTAGCCTTTGCCGGCAACCCCGACCGACAAGGTGAAGCCGGAGCTTACGAACTCCTGCTCAACCCCTTCGCCCGCTCGGCGGGTCTGGGTACGACCAACACCTCTTACGTAAGCGGCGTCGAGGCAATGCGTCTCAACGTCGCTGGTATCGGTCGCGTCAATGGTGTCGAAGTGAGCGCTTCGAACATGCAGTACCTCTCCGGTACCGACATCAACATGGCCTCCGCAGGTTTTGCCGCAGGGCTGAAAAATGGAGGTGCTATCTCGCTCGAGATCGCCGCGCTAAGCTTTGGAGAGATACCTGTTACCACGATTGGCAACCCTGAAGGCACCGGTTCGCGCTTTAATCCAAGTTTCTTTCACATCGGTCTCGGGTACGCTAAGACTTTCGAGGACAAAATCAGTGTTGGTGTAGGCCTGCGCTTTATTTCCGAGTCAATTTTTAACGCAACGGCATTCGGATTTTCGGTAGATGCCGGGGTCCAATACGTAAGCGGTGAGGAAGACGAGTTCAAGCTCGGTATAGCCCTCCGTAACGTCGGTCTCGGGATGCGCTTTACAGGTGACGGTATTGCTCAGCAATTGTCCGTGGCCGATGGCGACTACAACCAGACAGTACTCAACCGTGTAGCCGACTTCGACCTACCCTTCCAACTCAATATTGGTGCGAGCTACGACCTCAATGTCGACGAGGACAATAAGGTCACGATCATGGGTAATTTCACGTCCAACGCCTTTAGTCGCGACAACCTAGGTGTCGGCGCGGAGTATAGCTTTCGCAAGATCTTTATGCTACGGGCTGGTTACAACCCTGAAGTCGGGGCTACCAATGAGAATATCCTAGAGTCCGTCCAACTACCCATCACCGCCGGTGCAACTATAGCTGCACCGCTCGGTAAGGCCAACGACGTAGGCAAGCGCCGGTACCTTTACCTCGACTACGCCTACCGCGCAACTCGGGTGTACGACGGCAACCACCACCTCGGTCTGCGTCTGTTGCTCTGATCTCCCCGCAAGTCCACCGACCGTTCGTACTTTGCGACTCACGTTTCCCCATTGCCTAGCGCAGTGGGGGAACGTCGTGTTTTACGACCAAGCCTACACCACCATGTCCAAGATCAACTACCTCACTCCGGAGGGCAACGAGCGTCTACGTAGCGAGCTGCACGAAATGAAGACCAACGGTCGCGCCGCCGCATCGGCGGCAATCGCCGAAGCTCGCGACAAAGGCGACCTTTCCGAGAACGCCGAGTACGACGCCGCAAAGGACGCGCAGGGTATGCTCGAGGCCAAAATCAGTGAGCTAGACAAAGTGTTGGCGAACGCCCGCGTGCTCGATAAGTCCGAACTCTCTACGGACAAGGTCACCGTCCTAAGTACCGTCCGACTTCTCATGTTAAAGAACAAGAAAGAGGTCAAGTACAAGCTCGTGAGCAGCTCCGAAGCCTCTTTTAAGGAGAAGCGGATCTCGGTAGATAGCCCGATAGGTGCAGGTCTGCTCGGTCTGGCCGTCGGCGAAACCGCCGAAATCACAACTCCCGCCGGGACACAATCCTTTAAGGTTCTCGAGATCACCATCGAGTAGCCCTATGCCATCCATCTTCACCCGTATCCTTCAGGGAGAAATCCCTGGCCACAAAGTCGCCGAGGACGACAAGCACTTCGCCATTCTGGACGTGCACCCGCTCGTCAACGGGCACACTCTCGTCATCCCCAAGCGCGAAGTCGACTACTACTTCGACCTCAGTGAAACTGAGCTGGCCGAGTTGAACGCTTTCGCAAAACGTGTCGCTACGGCCGTTTATCGCGAGGTGCCTTGCCTGCGCATCGGGATCGCCGTTATTGGTCTGGAGGTGCCGCACGTCCACATGCACCTCGTGCCGCTCAACCAGATGAAGGACATCGACTTCCAAAAGGAAAAGCTCAACCCTGAGCCCGCGGCCCTCGAGCGGCTCGCCAAGCGGATTCGGACGGTGTTCCGGTAGTTGCTTTGCCCACGCTAGGCCTCCCGTAGCCCGAGCCTGCTACAGCGCTCGATTAGGATGCGCCTCCAAAAATCCCTTCCATCCACCGTAACTCGTGCCGAGCCCTCGGAGTGCAGACGACTGGTTGAGGTGACACAGGGCGGTGGCCACTGCGTCGGTCGCGTCGAGCTTCATGCCGGCCCGGTCGAACTTCAACAGTTTGGCGGCCATGTCGGCGACCTGTTCCTTGCTTGCGTTGCCGTTGCCGGTCACGCTGAGCTTGATCTTCTTCGGAGCGTACTCCGTGACGGGCAGACCCTTCGACATTGCCACGGCCATCGCGACGCCCTGGGCGCGACCGAGCTTTAACATGGACTGGACGTTCTTACCGAAAAAGGGGGCCTCGAGAGCACACTCGGTGGGGGTGTGCAGCTCGATGAGTTCGTTGAGGAAGGCATAGATAGACTGAAGTTTCTCCGAGGCCTCCGTGCCGGCGGTGCGGTGCGTACCGAGGGCGAGTAGGGTCTGCTTGCTGCCGTCCTGCTGTAAAATGGCGTAGCCCAGGAGATTAGACCCCGGATCGATGCCCAGGACCCGTCTCGATACCGGCTTCATGCGTACGCCTACCTTCACCCCCGCAAGGTAGCGGAGGCTTTAAGACATACGGATGCTGGGTTTTGGTCATTTGTCGACGTGGTGGGTCGCCCATCAGAGTTGGCTGCGCACGGCGCTGAATGTCGTCGTCACCCTCGGACTGAGCTATGCGCTGTACCGACAGTTCTTTGTCCTCAATGATTTGGGCGCTCTAGTAGAGGGCTTTCGCCAAAACCTGCCACCAGGGTTCTGGCCTATGGTCGCCGTGGTAGCCGCCCTGATGCCCGTCAACATCGTCATCGAGGCCTACAAGCTCAGGGCAGCCTTACCGCGCGAACTGCAATCCTCTTGGTCTGACAGTATCGGGCAGATCTGCGGCGGGATCGCCGTAGGGTTGTGGACCCCGATCCGGATCGGTGAGTTTGCCGGCCGCCTTGCCGGTACGCAGGCCATCCAACGTGCGCCGATCGTAGCCGTTACCGCCCTCGGTGCCGTGGCGCAGTGGTCGCCGCTGCTCATCGGTGGGGGAGTGGCCCTACAGTTTTGGCGACAAGCCACCGCCGCCTACGGAGAGGCTACGGCCTCGGCCTACGGCAGCCAACTGAGGAGCTACCTCTACGGTGATGCCGCGTTTTGGATTGGTGTCTTTTCCGTGGGGTTGGGCCTGGCTACGGCGGCCCTGTTTTGGTACTCGCCACAAGTGGTGCTCTGGGGCAGAGGGGTAAAACTTCCAAGGTGGCTCGCTCCGCTGGTGCGTCGCATGGGATTATCTGGGCTGGCGAGAGTCGATGTCCTGGAAACCATGGAGCGCGAGCGCACGGGGCTCCTCGCGGCCTCGGCAGCACGCTACCTCATCTACCTGTTGCAGATGAGCTTAGCCTTTATGGCTTTTGGGCTTCCGGTGGACCTCGCGAGTGCGCTCATCGGTACGGCGACGCTGTTACTTTTGCACGGATTCCTACCGGTGCCCCCTGCGCTCCAGGCCGTAGCTCGCATAGAATTTGCTGTGATCTTGTTCGGGTACGCCAATCCTAACGAAGTCTCAATTGCGACGGCTTCGCTTTTCATTTTTGCACTAAATCTGGGGCTCCCGGCGTTGTTCGGATGGCTATTTATTGTTCGAGGCAATGTCAAAAACGACTCACTTTCTTAAAGCTTTTTCGTGCGCTGCGCTCTTCGTGGCCGTGGTATCCGCCCTGGGGTTCTCCAGCGTGCAATGGGATTTGGCGAAAGCCGAAAAAGTAGCCTCCCTTGCCGCCGAAAGTGACGCTCGACGTAGCATAACCACCGTGGCTACCGAGTGCAGTCAAAAGAACGACGCCTTTGCAGCCGGAGAGCGCGTTGTATACAAGCTCTACTACAACCTCAATTTCATTTGGGTGCCCGCCGGCGAGGTCGAGTTCAAGATCGAGGACAAGGGCACGCAGTACAAACTTTCAGCAGTCGGGACGACGTACTCTAGCTACGAGTGGTTCTTCAAGGTGCGCGACCGCTACGAGAGCTACATCGACAAGGAAACGCTGCTGCCGAACCTCGCGATCCGTGACATCCGGGAAGGCAACTACAGCCTCTACGAGCGGGTAGAGTTCGACCAGCGCAACCGCCGCGGCAAGACCTACCGCGGGCACACCAAGGAGGAAGCCATGCAAAGCCCGACCAGTTACCGGGCGACGGACTGCTTGCACGACGTGCTCTCTTCCATATATTCGATGCGCAACTTCTCCCTCGCCGATACGAGGCCGAACAGTCGGATTCCGATCTCGGTCATGATGAGCCAGCAGGTGTATCCGCTCAATGTGCGGTACGTCGGAAAGGAGGTCGACAAAAAAATCAAAGGTCTCGGCAAACTAGAAGCCTACGAACTCGCGCCCGAGATTATAGCGGGCGAGGTCTTTAACGAGAACAGCGAGATGCGCGTCTGGGCGAGTACCGAGCCGAGCCACGTACCCTTGCTCATCGAGAGTCCCGTGAGTGTCGGGTCGGTGAAGGCAGTGCTCAAGAGCCATCACAAGCTACGCTACCCCCTCCCTGTGCAATAGGTCGTAAGCCTCCCGTCATGAGAATCGCCTTGTTGCTGTGTAGTGTCGTGCTCGCCTTTCTGAGCGGATGGCTGTCCCACTCGCTGTACCTCGCAAATACCGCCCCGACCGTCGAGGAGCGCGCCATCGTGGTCGAGGAGCAAATTCGAAAGATCGCCAAGCTGGCTACCGTCGAGCAGAACTACAACGAGTTCTTTAACCACAAGGAGGTTGGCTACATCGACCTGCCGATATTTAACAAGAGCGTCATGGTGCGCGCCCGCGCCCGGGTGGTGATGGGCTTCGACCTGGAGAACATCGAGGTGGAGGTCGACGAGTCCGCCAAGCGCGTCATCATCCGCAACTGGCCTGCCCCAACCGAGATCGCTTTTGAGGTCAACAGTGCCTACTTCGACCTGGATCAAGGCTTCTTCAACGGCTTCGAGACGCAGGAACTCAACGATGTGTCCGACAAACTCAAGCGGGTGTTGCGCGACAAGGTGGACTACTCTGCGCTCTCGGTGGCGTGTTACGAGCAGGCGGAAGACTTATTGGGAGTCGTCGACGCTAATTTGCAACTGTCTGGATGGCGCATCGAGGTAGAAGATTGGCCGACGACAGCGCAGACGGCTGTGATCGACTAAATTGGCCGGGAATCAAAGCTCATTCCCTCACGTGTCAACCGTACTCACAGCGCCCAGCGGGCCAAACATCTTCGGCCAGAAGCCGGCGCTCTTCGTCCTGTTTTTCACGGAAATGTGGGAGCGCTTCTCGTACTACGGGATGCGCGTTTTGCTCGTGGTGTTCTTGGTCGACGTTGCCTTCGGGGATACGCCCTGGTCGCGCGCCGACGCACTCGCGCTGTATGGCATCTATACGGGCCTCGTGTATTTCACCCCGATGATCGGCGGCATCCTCGCCGATAAGCTGCTCGGTTACCGCAATGCCGTTCTGCTAGGTGCCATGATTATGACGGTCGGGCACGCGGCGATGGCGTTCGAGATCGAGTACGCTTTCTACCTCGGTCTGCTGATGCTCATTCTCGGCAACGGCCTGTTCAAGCCCAACATCTCGTCTATCGTCGGTCAGCTCTACCAGGACGAACCCGAGCTCAAAGACGGAGCTTACACCATCTTCTACATGGGCATCAATGCCGGGGCCTTCCTCGGTATCCTCCTGTGCAGCTACTACGGAGAGAACGAAAACTATGGCTACAGCTATGGCTTTGGCCTGGCGGGCATCTTTATGCTCATCGGTCTCATCCAATTCTATCTCGCCCAGGGCATTTTCGGGAGGATCGGCCTGCCGCCTAGCAAACTCGCTGAACTCGAGGCCGCAGATCCTACGAGTGTGGCCACAGCACCGAGCCTGCGTAAATCAGCGGGCGTCGAACCGGACGGCGTCACCATCGACGCAGACTTTCAAAAGGCTCTGCATCGCGACGATGCCGGACAGCATCCCGTGTCTACAGGCGACGGTCGAGATGGGCCGCGTGCGATCACTTGGGGTCTTATCGGGGCGGCGATCGCGGTGTTGATGTACTTCATCGTCGTACGCGTAGCCGGTCCGCAGGCGAACAGCCTACAGGTCTTCAGTCGTCACTTCATGCCGCCCATCATTATCGGATCGGTGGTCGGTTTCGTGGGCTGGATTATGTCCGACAAGTCGCTCTACCAGGTAGAGCGAGACCGTGTCTGGTCGATCATCGTGTTCAGCTTCTTTATCGTGTTCTTTTGGTGGGCCTTCGAGCAGGCCGGTGGCTCGATGACCATTTTCGCCCTCGACTACACCGACCGAACCCTGGACGCCGACAGTGCGGGTACTTTCAAGATCGCAAATCTCCTGCTGACCGTCATCCCCGTGATGGTGCTCACGTGGGTCTTGCTAAAGCTTTTCGGCATCACTTTTAAGGAGTACTCCGCGGCGAATCTCGTCTTAGGGCTGGCTTTTGTGATCGTCTGGGGCCTGGTCGGACTGATGCTCTACGAGCAGTTCACGAACACGGAGTTGGAAGTGCCCGCGGGCTGGTTCCAGATCTTCAATAGTCTCTTCATCATCTGTTTTGCGCCGGCTTTCGCCAAACTTTGGGAGCGCCGGTTTGCCCTGTTGCGCCGTGGTCCAATCAAGTTTGCCCTTGGGCTGATCCTTCTTGGTATCGGCTTTGCAATCCTGGCGCTGGGCGCGGCTGGGATCCCCGACGGTGCCGAAACCGCGAGCGTGAGTATGTTTTGGTTGATTGCCGCCTACCTCTTCCACACCCTCGGAGAGCTGTGCATTTCGCCGGTCGGGCTCAGCTACGTGTCCAAGTTGGCACCGGTGCGGTTAATCGGACTGATGTTCGGCGTCTTCTTCGTGGCCAACTTCATCGCCAATTTCGCCGGAGGTCTTACCGGAAGCTACATCGAGCCGATTGCCGAGGCGGTTGGACTCAGCGGCTTCTTCCTCATCTTCGCCATTGTTCCCATCGCAGCGGGACTCGTCTTTATCGCGATCAGCGGCTGGATGAAAAAGATGATGCACGGGATTGAGTAGAAGACGCTCGACCATACCGCTAGACATTTCCGCTAACCGGGCACGTCTGGACGCTTGAACGCGAAGCCGCTGCGCTACGCGAAGGAGACGCAAAGAACGATAAGGCCCGTCAACGCTAAACTTGTACTGGAGCAAGCATGAATGTCTAGCGGTACGACGCTCGACCTAGGAAATCCTGGGTCGAGCGTTCCTGTTTTGGCGAAAGCCTTGCCACATAGAATTGGGCGAGGCTTCACTTCTAGTTGTGCAAGCTTAGCGCACGGAGATCCTATTCCGACGCGGGTCTCCAACGCCTGTACTAGGGTCCTCCGTTTTGGCGAAAGCCGATAGCTCTCAAGGCTGCGCCGCATACTCATTTGGTCGCCACCGATCCTTAAGCTTACACTCATCCACTAATGACGGGTCGATTCGCACGTAGGTCTTCTGGATTGTCGCGTTTACCCAGTCGCTCATGATCTCAGCCTTGCGCGACTCTACGGCTGCGGTGCGGATCTTGTCGTAGTCGGTGCGGAGGCTCGCCTTGTGTGGCTTCGACCGGCTGTCGAGTTGGAAGATGCGATACACAATCTCGCCCGAGCCCGGGGTCTCGAACTGTACCGGGCCGCTGACGCCCCCAACCTTCATGCTGTCGATCGCGAAGAAGGCTACGGGGTCGAGGTCGCCGATCTCGAAGAAAGTGTTGCCGGTGGCGGGGTTCTCGAGGCGGCCACCATTAGAGAAGCTCTGCTGTTTGTCGTCGCCAAACTGCGACACCGCCACCCGGAACAGTACCGAGTCCCGCACGATCAGTCCACGGATCGAATCGAGGGCTTGCTCGGCCTTTACTAGGTCTGCGGCGCCGATCTCCGGCTTGATGAGAATGTGCCGCGTCCGAATCTTGTTGCCGCGCCGCTCTAGGAGTTGGATGATGTGAAACCCGAACGGGCTCTCCACCACCTCACTCACCTCGTTGACGTCGAGCCGGTAAGCTGCCGCCTCGAACTCCGGCACAAAGGTGCCGCGCGGGGCCCAGCCGAGTTCACCACCCTGGCGTCCGCTGCCGGGGTCGGCGCTCTGCTTGCGTGCCAGTACCGCGAAGTCGGCCCCGCCTTCGACAATCGACTCCCTGAGTGTATTGATGCGGTCTAAGGCAACCGCGCGGGCCTCCTCGCTCACTTTCGGCTTGTAGACCAACTCGCGCAACTCTACCTCGGAGTTGAAGTAGGGCAGGCTGTCCGTAGGGATCGTCTCGAAAAATTGCTGCACCTGCGAGGGCGTCATCCGCGCCTCTGCTACCACTTTAGCGCGCATCTTTTCCGACAAAAGTTGATCGCGCAGGTCGTCGCGGAACTGCGTCTTCACCTCGGAGATCGTCTGGCCGTAGTACTCCTCGAACTGCTTCATGTCGTTGTTCATCATCCCGAGGATGCGGTCGAAGCGGGCGTTGAGTTGCTGCTCTACCTGTGCCTCGGTGATTTCGACGCTGTCCAGCTTCGCTTGATTAATCAGGAGGTTGGCGGTCAGAATCTGCTCGAGGATCTGGCACCGCTCGCGAACGGCCACGGGTTTGCCCCCTTGTGAGGCCGCCAGCGCGACCTGCTCTTCGAGGTCGGAGAGCAACACGAGTTCTCCGCCGACCGTGGCGATGACCCGATCGATGATCTGGGGGTTTTGCGCGAAAGCGGCCGAGGCGAACAAACAGCCGCAAACAACGGAGAGGCTCACGACAGCCTGGCGGAGGGTGGGCAGGGGGCTATGGAGGAGTACCGACATATATTTTGACTTCATCACGCTGGAGGGCGTCGTTGTAAACTTTGGTAATGTACGTCTCGAGGAAGGCAGTGCGGCGCTGCTCGAGGATCATTTTGCGGAGCCGTGGCTCGAGATAGGGCAGCGGAGCCTTCGCCCCGCGACTTACGGATTCGAAAACGGTTACGAAGTACGTCGACTCCCCGTCTTCGATAACGCGCGAGCCCGTCGGAATGTCCCCGGAGGTCTTCGGTAGCGCCAATTCGAGCTCGGGAGCCTCGAACCAGCGGCGGGCATCCAGCAGCGCGAGGGTCGCGACCTCCGCCGCCAATTGCTGGAGTTGTGGGGTGACGAGACCGTCCGCAGACGCTTGCCAAGCCGTCTTCAAGTCGCCGAGGCGCTGGTGGGCCGCCGGAGCCTTCAGGACGAAGGCTCGCACCAACTGATGCGGAGCCTCCAGGTTGTCGTCCATCTGTTCGTACATCTCCTGGAGAAGAGCGGCGTCAACGACGGTATCGACCTCACTCGTGAGCAACTGTTCCTCGAGGCGGTGGCGCTGGAGACTCGAGCGGTAGTCCTCCACGAGGCGGTCGATATCTGGGGCGTTGCCGACCGCAAACTGGGCCTGGTTCATAACGCTGGCCTCTCGCGCCCAACGCATCACGTAGTTGCGCAGTATCTCGATACTGTCCTCGGCCGGGGTCCCTGTCGGGATCAGATCACCGACTTCGGAGCTGTGCAATTCGCGCTCGCCGACGCGCGCCAACACCGGGCTCTCGTCTTGGTAATCCACCGAGAAGTAGCCACAGGTAGCGAGTCCGAGGCTCAGCGCTACCGTGACGGCACCACGCGCGGGGTATCGAGTGAGGTAGGCCACTATTTGATGATCGACTCCAACACCTCACCGTTAACCACGATAGGAAACTCACGCTCTAGCTCGCTCACCCAGCGACGCTCGAGTTCGTCCTGGTAGTCGGCGATGACGTACCCGCGAGCCTCGTTGAGTTTTTTGGCGCCTTTCGGCAAAACCTTCTGCACCAGGCCTACGCGCACCGTTTTGCGGGCGTCGTCTACCAGGGCCGGGACCTCGAGGCCGCGTTTCCAGGTCATCGCGTCGAGCTGTGGCTCGCGGCCGCGCTCGACGGTGCGCTCGACGTGCGTCACGACCGTTGTGTCTGCGTTAAACTTGGCGAGCACCTCCTCTGGGCTGTGCTTACGAGCGAACTTTAACAGCGATGCCTCTAGGGCGGTACGCTGTGATGATGGCATGGTGTAATAGTCCACCACCACCCGCTCGTCCCACTGGTAGCGAGCCGCGTTAGCGCGGTAGAAGGCCTCCAGCCCGACGGTGTCCTGCGAGGCTTTGTCCCAGACGTTCTCCTTCGTGGCTTCGAAGAGGAGGATGCCCTCTTCGTACTCGCGCATCAGGTTGTAAAATGCGGGATTATCGACGTTGAGGCGCTCCTCGGTATAGGCAACGGTTTGGTCAGCGACGAACTCTTCATAGAGTTGTTCGAAGGCCTGGTCAGGGGCTACGCCGCGCAGTTGTAGGCGACGGGCCGACTGCTCGGAGAGGTAGTTTTTGAAATCTTGCGTGGTGGCGCGACGCTCCGCGCCGAAGTTAAAGAGCTGTACATCTCCCGCCGTTGGCAGTGACCACTCGGGTAGGAAGAGGCTATCGCCGGGGTTGCGTAGTAGGGCGTCCACGGCGGGCTGGTTTTGGCGAAAGCCGTACTTTGACTGCATGCGACGCACCATGGCCGCCTCGCCTTCCTCGTAGCGCGGCATCCGCTTGACGCGAGCGTAGAGTTCCTGCTTGACTTGCGGCCACTCCCCCTGCGGGCGGCGGCTCACGCGCTTGAGAATGTGCCACCCGACGTTGGTCTCCACTGGGGCGGAGTACTCGCCGTTTTCTGCGATGCCGAAAGCCGCGTCTTCGAAAGTGCGGTCGTAGCGGTTGATGCCAAAAAAGCCGATGTACCCGCCGCGTGGGGCCGAGCGCGTGTCTTCGCTGAGGTCAGCGGCGAGTTCGTCGAACTCTTCTCCCCGCTCCAGCGCCGCGTAGATGCTGTCGATACGTGTCTTGGCTGCTGCTGGGTCGCCACCGGCCTCCGTGTCTTTGCGGATGAAAATGTGCGCGGCCTCTATCTCCCCGCGGGCTGCACGCCTCGACGTGGGGCGGATGATGTGGTAGAACTGCTCCGAGCGAACGATGTCGCTCACCTCGCCGATGGCCGTCTCGTAGATGGCGTTCTCGAGAGCGTAGAGTCCGGCTGGCAGCGGCGCGGTCACAAAACCGACCGAACCACCGTTTTGCGCCACCGAAGGATCTTCGGATAGTCCTCGCGCCACGGCTGCCCAGTCTTCGCCTGCGGCTACGCGGCGGCGGGCGTCGCGGATTTTGGCGAAAGCCGCACTCGTGTCCTGCCCTGCGGCTGGAAGTTTGACGGCAATGTGGAGGATGTCGACATCGGCATTGCGGCGCTCGAACAGCTCACGCGCCAGTGGCTCGGTGATCTCCTGGTCGGCGACGTAGCTGTCGGTGAGCTGGCGGCGGTAGCCATTGAGCTCCTGGCGCAGCGCCTGCACGGTGTCCAACTGCAGTGCGCGCGCCTTGGCGACCTTGAGCTTGAAGCGCTTGTACAGATCGAGGTACTCCTCGACGGACGCCTGTGAGTAGTCGGCACTGTCGGCGTTGGTCTTGCGGTAGATGTAGTCGAACTCCTCGGCACTCACGCCGTGGTCGCCGACCGTAAAGAGCGTCGGGGAGGACTGAGCAAGACCCGCCGCCCCGCAGAGCGTAAGGGCGAGAACTAGAAGATTGCGCGACCGTGAGATCATATAGGAGTGTCTGTGCTGTAATGCCGGGGTCGGCCCGCCGGGGACCGTCCTTTCTAAAGCGGCGCAAAATTACCCTTTATTGCCGGTCGGTGGATTACCGGTAAAACACCCGCCTGACGCGCGGCCCGATCCCGGTAAAGACCTCGTAGGCGATCGTGCCGTACACAGCCGCCAGCGTGCCGACGGGCTGGTCCCGACCGAAGACCTCAACCTCGTCGCCGACGACGGCCTCGGGGCAGTTGACCAGATCGATCATCGTAAAATCCATGCACACCGACCCGACCGTGGGGCAGCGCCGACCACGGAGACTGAGCGCGTAGGCCCCGTCGCTCGCCGAGCGTCGCAGCCCATCGGCGTAGCCCACGTTGACCACGCCGATGACGCGGTCGATGGCTGCTGCGCCCCCGAGGTTGTAGCCGACGATGTCACCGGCGGCAACGCGCCGTAGCTGTACGATCCGCGCCACCCAGCGGTGCGCCGGCTCCAGGGCATTTGGGGCTACGGCCTCGAGCCCGAGTCCGTATATACCGAGTCCGAGGCGCACCATGTCGTGCCGGAGCTCGGGCAGTCGCCAGGCCCCAGCGCTGTTGAGGAGGTGCACCAACGGCCGGTAGCCGAGCGCATCAGTGATCGCGTCGGCGGCGTCGCGAAGGGCAAGGTCTTGCTTTCGCGAAAACTCGTCGGCAGCGGGCCGGTCGCTCGCGCTGAGGTGACTGAACACGCTCGCCACGCGGTAGTGTCCGGTGCGAAGTTCGCGGACCAACTCCTCAATACCTGCGTCCCCTTCGCTCGTCGCATCGAAGCCCAGTCGACGCATCCCGGTGTCGACCTTGATGTGGACCGGTACGCCGACCTCACGGGCACTGCTAGCATATAGCCGCAGCATTGCCAGCGAGCTGACCTCTGGCTGTAGTTGGTGTGCGCGGATCAAATGGACCTCCTCGGCGAGGACGTGCGCTACGATAATCGGCAGCATCACGCCCTGCCGCCGGATCTCGATGCCCTCGTCGATGGTCGCGACAGCCAGGTAGTCGACGCCACGTTGCTCGAAGAAAGCTGCCACTTCGGCCGCACCAGTTCCGTAGGCGCGCGCCTTCACCATGACGCAAATTTTAGTATCGTTCCCGAGTCGGGCGCGGTAGGCCGCAATGTTGTGCGCGAGGGCACCGAGGTCGATCTCGAGACGCAGTTCGTGGCTCTGCTCACGCAAGCGTCGCGCGACGGCGTCCATGCCAAGCGTGCGCGGCCCTTTGACGAGCACCGTCGCATGTTTTAGCGAAAGCTGGTCGAGGGCGGCGAGACAAGTGGCCGTGTCGTCGAAGTGAGCGCTAGACGTTGGCAACCCTAGGGGGCGCTTGCCTCCGATGGTGATCAGCTTGGTGACGCCCGCCTGATTGGCAAGCGAGCGTACGAAAGTTAAAAGATCCCAGCGCCGCCGTGAGTTGAGCGTAGGTAGACCCACGATCCAAACCCGCTCCCCGACAGCCATCGCTTGTTGGGTAAAGAATTCCGCTGCCGCCACAAAGCCTTCCACATCGGCGCTGTAGCTGTCGTCGACGATGCGCAGGCCATCACGCCCGGCGTAGGCCTGAAGGCGCATGTCGCCGTGTGGGAGGGAGAGGATAGCTTCCGCCAAAACGCTCCGCACGGGCGGCTGATCCGAACTCTCCAGGTTCAGCGATCGCAAGTGTAGTGCGCACACGATGGCGTGAGCGAGGTTTTGGCGGGAGGCAGCGTCCTGGAAGGGGCAGGGGAGAGTGAGGGGGGCTTTCGCCAAAACGGACGACTGCGCGGGCTCGAGCGTCAGTTCGTTTGCCGCGAAGTGGACGAACGTAATCTCGGCGCGTCGTCGGTCCGGAAGGCTGGTCCAGCGAAGTAGTGCCGGGGAGCTGCCTAGGTTATCGGCCCAGGCCTGTACTTCCTGGTCGAGCCACGGGTCATCGCAACTGTAGATAAGGGTGTCTGAAGTCGCAAAGAGACAAAGCTTCTCCCGTAGTTTCTCTTCACGACTCGTAAAGCCAGCGTCGTGTGCGGCACCCAAGTTGGTGAGTAGGCCGACGGTAGGTCGAATCATCTGCGCAAGCCGGCTCATCTCACCGACCTGTGAGATTCCCGCTTCGATCAATGCGGGAGAACCACTTGCGTGCAGCAGGCTAAGCGCGACGCCCAGTTGTGAGTTGTGGCTACCGGGGCTGCGGTAGGCCTGCCGCCCGAGATGCCGTAGCAGGGCGTAAGTCCACTCTTTGACAATCGTCTTGCCATTGCTGCCCGTTATGCCGAGCACCGCGCCTGGGAGCGTTTGCCGGTGGAAAGCCGCCACCGTTTGTACGGCGGACAGCACGTCGGAGACGACCCAGCACGACACCTCTCGAAGCACCTCCGCGGGGAGGGTCTCCCTGTCCGTCTCGCTTACGCAAAACAGTCGGACTCCGCGCGATACAAGCTCCGGGACGTAGGCCACGCCTGCCCGGGCACCGCCGCCTAAGGCTAAAAAACACGCCCCCTCGGCCGCGAACGGTAAGCGTGAGTCGTAGGCCCAGTGCCGTATGGTCGTAGAACCTGGGTCGCGCCCGGCTATGCGGCCGCCAGCCATAACAACAGCCTCGTGGAGAGTAAAGTGAGTCACGGTCGCGAAGTAAGCAACACGGCCGCGGTGCCCGTTTACCTTCGCCGCCATGGAGCCACGCCCAATACGCAGCGCACTTATCTCGGTGTACCACAAGGACGGCCTCGAGCCAGTATTAGCGCTTTTGGCAGCGCACAATGTCAAACTGTACAGTACCGGCGGCACGCAGTCCCACCTCGAGGGCCTCGGCTACGAGGTCACGTCCGTAGAGTCGATCACGGGCTACCCGAGCATTCTCGATGGCCGCGTGAAGACCTTGCACCCGGCCGTCTTCGGGGGCATCCTCGCGCGCCGGGAGCCGGGGCACCTCGCCCAGCTCGCCGAGCACCAACTGCCGGAGATCGACCTCGTGATCGTAGACCTGTACCCCTTCCAGGAAACAGTTGCGAGCACCACCGACGAAGCCGAGATCATCGAGAAGATCGACATCGGAGGCATTAGTCTCATCAGGGCGGCGGCCAAGAACTACCGCGACGTAGCCGTGGTAGCGAGTCGACTGCAGTATGAACTGTTGGCCAAGATGCTCACCGAAGGTGAGGGAAGCCTCGAACTGAAGGCCCGCCAGGCGCTGGCGAAATTCGCGTTTGCCGAGAGCGCTCGCTACGACAGCTCTATTCGGGACTACTTCGACAGCCAGGCCGGGTGGACTGCCGACCCTCCCGTGACCAATACTGGGGTAGCGGAGTTTACCGCTCAGGCCGCGCCGGCTACGGTGCTGCGCTACGGCGAAAACCCGCATCAGCGCGGCAGCTTCTTCGGTGACCTCGACGCGGTGTTTACGCAGCTGCACGGCAAGGAGTTGAGCTACAACAATCTCGTCGATGCGGAGGCCGCTCACAGCCTCATGGCCGAATTCGAGCAGGCCGACCCTACAGTCGCGATTATTAAGCACACCAACGCCTGTGGGGTAGCGGCCCGAACGACTCTAGTGGAGGCCTGGCGCGCGGCACTGCAGGCGGACACGGTATCGGCCTTCGGCGGGATACTCGCCTTTAACCGGACGGTAGACCTCGCGACTGCGCAAGAGATGGATCAGCTCTTCTTCGAGGTCGCCCTCGCGCCCGGCTACGACAAGGACGCCCTCGAACTCCTCAAGCGCAAGAAAGACCGGCGACTATTGCAGGTCAACAGTTTCGCGAGAGGCATGCTTCAGTTTAAGTCGATGTTCGGCGGGGTACTAGAGCAGGAGGTCGACCTGCGTCGAGTGACCCTGGACGACCTAACGGTTGTCACGAAAGCCGAGCCGACGCAGGCTCAACTCACGGATATGCTGTTCGCCAACATTTGCGCGAAGCACCTGAAGAGCAATACGGTGGCTTTAGTGCGCGACCGGCAGTTGCTGTCGATGGGTTGTGGACAAACGAGCCGCGTGGATGCCCTCAAGCAGGCCATCACCAAGGCCGAGGCCTTTGGTCTTAGCCTGGACGGGAGCGTGATGGCGAGTGATGCTTTTTTTCCCTTCTCGGACTGCGTCGAGATTGCCGCCGCGGCCGGCGTTAAAGCCGTCGTCCAGCCGGGCGGCTCGATCCGTGATAAGGACAGCATAAACGCGGCTGATGAGGCGGGCGTGGCGATGGTCATCACGGGCGTACGGCACTTCAAGCATTGAGGCCATTGGTTACTTGGGCCCTCGACCTTGGCAATACGCGCGTAAAGTTCGGTCGGGTAGAGGCGGGCCGTTTGCGTGAGGTGCACGCCTGGTCGCGGACGGATGAGGAGGACGCCTTAGCGTGGCTGCTCTCGCAGCCGAGCGCGGGCTACGCCCTCTTGTCGGGGCGCGGCGACGAGGCAGAGTGGCACCATAGGCTCGGCATCCGAGCCCAAGTTTGGACCTACGCGCCAGGTTCGCCCCTACCTGTGACCCTTTATTATGATACACCGACCACGCTCGGTACCGATCGCCTGGCAGCGGTTGTGGGGGCGCAAGCGATATATCCACAGACTGATGTGATGGTCGTGAGCCTGGGCACCTGTATGACGGTAGAGTTTTTGACGGCGAAGGGCGAATACCTGGGCGGCAGCATCTCTCCCGGGGTCAAGATGCGGGCGCGGGCCATGCATGAATACACCGGTAAGCTACCCGAGGTGCCCCTGGTTTTGCCGAAAGGCGCACCCATCGGCGTCTCGACGGCGACAGCCCTACAACAAGGAGCGATCCGGGGGGCGGCCCTCGAAATGAATGGCTGGTGGGAGACGTTCCAGCGCCTGCGCCTACCCTCGAAACAGGTCTCCGAAGCTCGGCTCTTGATATGTGGCGGGGACGCCGCACTTTTGCACCCGCTTAGCTCCGCAGGGGCCGAGCTGCGTCCGCACCTCGTCTTGGAGGGGCTCGCCCAACTACACGTCTATGCTCTCAGCGTTTAAATCTCTCTTCCTCGCGATCTCTCTCGTGCTCGGTGCCTCGGCGTTATCTGGCCAGGAGATCTCGGACCCGAAGGTCAACTCACCGTTCTCACGATTCGGCGTCGGCGACCTCACGGCACCCGGCTACGCCACGCAGGCTGCCATGGGCGGGATTGGACTGGCCTACTCCGACAGCCACATCCCGAATCCCATGAACCCCGCCTCGCTCGGGGCTCTGCGGTTTGCGACGTACCAGGTAGGCGTTGGTGTCAACCGCGACGTGCTTACCGCAGGTGGCCAGGAGAATACCGGTATCGGCGGAAACCTCGAATACCTCAGCCTCGCGTTTACGACCCGCAATACCCTCAATGACCTGTTCGACGCCCGGACGCGCCGCGTGCGATACTCGACGCTGTTGTCGGTGTCGCCGTACAGTTCGCAGGGCTACAACATTCAACTTTCGGCCGATCAGCCGGGGGTAGGTACCGTGGTGAACAGCTTTCTCGGGACGGGGGGCTTCTACCGGCTGCGCTCTTCGCACGCGGTCGAGATTGACCGACGACTGCGGTTCGGGCTCGGGCTGAGCTACATTTTCGGTCGGCGCAACTCCCAGATCCTCGTCGCCACGTCCGATATCCCCGGCAGCTCTATTATCACAGATACCGAGTCGTTTCGCGTACGCGGCGTAGAAATTGAGGGCGGTGCCCAGTACGACTTCGTACTGGCGACCACCGACGAGCGACCAACGAAGGTGCTTACGGTCGCGGCCACGGTGAGCTACACTGGCGACCTAACCGGCAGTGGGCAGCGGATGGTGACCCGGCTCGGGACACTGGCTGGTAATGTCGGGAGGCGCGACACGCTTCAAATGGACTCCGACCAGGAGCAGCGGCTCACCATGCCGCTCACCTTCGGTGGTGGCGTGTACTACCGGAAGGTGAACAGCTTTAGCCTCGGGGCCGACGTCGCGTACACGACCTGGGATCGCTACTCCGACAACCTCAATCTCGACGAACAGCTCGAGAGCGGGTTTCGCCTCGGGGTCGGGGGGGAGTGGGTGCCTAACTACCAGAGTTTCAACAAGTACCACCTCACCGTTCGCTACCGCGCCGGGGCATACTACCGGGCAGATCCTCGCAGTGGCGTGGACGCCGACCGTGGGATAAGCTTCGGCCTAGGATTACCTGTGGTTCGCCCCCGCGAGGAACTTTCCTATGTTAATTTGAGCCTAAACGTAGGTTCTCTTGTTACGCCAGGCGACATAGACCAACGATACTTGCGTTTGACGGTGGGCTTTGCGCTCACCGATAACAGCTGGTTTTACAAACGACGCTTTAAGTAAAATTTACACATGACGATTAAAAAATATGTGGGCGTGGCCCTCGGACTTGGCTTTGCCGCACTTGCCACCGCGCAGACCGACCCCTGTGCCAATTGGGAGAAGCTCGGCGCGAAAGCCAAAGACGAGGCCATCACCAACCACACCCTCTACCGTGACCTCGTCAAGGCGCAAAACTTCGAGGAGGCCTACCCGCTTTGGAAAAAGGTCTACGATGTCGCTCCGGCGGCGGACGGTAATCGCTCCACGCACTACAGCGACGGGCGTAGCATCTATTTGGCCAAGTTCAACGCCGCCACCGACTCTACCGAGAAGCAGAAGTACTCGGACATGGTGATGCGTCTTTACGAGGAGCAGCACAAGTGCTACCCCAAGGAGTCGGCAGCTTTGTACACCAACGAAGTGTACACCATGTTTTACGTTCTCCAACGCCCTTACGAGGAGGAGTATGACGTTCTTATGCGTGCGCTCGAGCTCACCGGCGACGAGGCGGACTTCCGCTTGCTCACTCCCCTTGGCTACGTTACCTCCTACCAGTACACCAGCAAAAACATTACTGATCAAGAGGCCCGACGCTTGATCGAGGTGGCCCGAGGTATCGCCCAGCTCCACAAGGAGAAGGCCGATGCGCAGCAGTACGCCGACGCTATTACGGCACACGACGCCGCCGTCAAGGGCATCGAGCCATACGTATTCGACTGTGACTACTTTATGGCCGACTTTCAGGCCGATTACGACGCCATTGCACCAGCAGCTACCGCAGATGAGGACGGCCTGGCCGAGCGCGAGGATCTCGTGCGCCGGATGCTCGGGGCAAATTGTGTCCGTGCAGAGGTAGCCCTCGTCGGAAAGCTGGATGCAGAGATCTCGATGATCCGCAAGCGCATCTACGAGGAAAACAACCCGATGTCGGTCGCCAAGAACATGTACGAGGCAGGCGATGTCGACGGCGCATTAGCGAAATACGAGGAAGTTGCGGCGACGGCCGACAACCAGCTCAAGGGTTCTATCTACCTCCAGATGGCGGGCATCTACCGCGTCGACAAGCGCAGCTCTTCGCAGGCGCGCAACTACGCCCGCAAGGCGGCCGCTACCCGTCCGGGCTGGGGTAAGCCTTACATCCTCATTGGTGATCTTTACGCCGCATCGAGCAGCAGTTGCTCAACCGATCCGTTCCAGCAGCGCGTTGTCATCCTCGCGGCGATCGACGAGTACGCTCGTGCGAAGAGCGACCCCGGCTCCGCGGGTGAGGCACAGAACCGAATCAATAAGTACGCAGGCTCGACGCCCTCGCAGGAGATGATGTTCCAGCGCGGCCTCAAGCCGGGCGCATCAGCGAGCACGGGTTGCTGGATCGGTGAAACCGTTACCCTCCGCTAAGGCAACACTCGCTTAGCTAACCCCCTTTAGTAGCCCGAGGACAATGCCGTGTCTTCGGGCTACTTCTTTTGATACCTTACCCTCGCAAACCCCACACCCGATGAGACAACTTACCTGCGCGATTGCGTTGGCGCTCTGCGCTAGCGTCGCCTGCACGCCGAAAGCGACAGACACGAGCACCGCCGCCACTAAGCAGCCGACCACCACCCAGCCTACGCAACCCAGCCTGATGGGGGGGAAGAAGCTCAGCGACTGCCGTAAGTTTTCCGATAATGCCAACGCCGACGCCCTCACCGACGATTACGTCATCTACCGGGACTTCATCAAGACCGAAAACATTGACGCGGCTTATCCACTTTGGCAAAAGGTCTACGCTGCGGCACCAGCGGCAGACGGTATGCGCAACACCGTCCTCGCCGATGGAATCTATTTCATGGAGTACTTCATGGGGCAAACCAATGACGCC
Organism: Lewinellaceae bacterium; assembly: GCA_963837005.1. GTDB lineage: Bacteria > Bacteroidota > Bacteroidia > Chitinophagales > Saprospiraceae > CALDTK01. Next base: position 1,633,105 of record CAWIMC010000001.1, on the reverse strand, counting down.
GCTAAGAAGCGAGAGTACCGTGATCGCGTGTTTACGCTGTACGACGAGATCGATAAATGCTATCCAGACGGCGGGTATGTCCCCGGTCGTAAGGCCTTCGACTACTTTTACAAGTATCCTGATGCGATCAGCAAAGAAGACGACTATAAGCTCTTCAAGGAGGCCATCCGCCGGGACAGCATGGAGGTCGGCGAGTACGTTCTGAATCCCATGACGAGTCTGCTCGTCGAACTACACGAGTCCGGCGAGATCAACGATGACGAAGCCAAGGAAATGGGCCGCTTCATCCTCGAGCGCCTACGCAAGTTGGAGGCTTCCGCCAAAACAGCCAACGACCGCGAGCGTCTCCAGCTCATCAAAGGCTACGTGCCGGATCGGCTCGTGTATTTCGAGCAGGTCAAAGGGTTCTACGATTGCGGCTACTACAAAGGCAAGTACCTGCCCGAGCTCGAAGCAAACCCGAACGATTGTATCCTGCTCTCGCAAACCATCGGCTACCTCCGCTACGGCGGTTGCAACTCGGCTGATCCCGACATCGTCCGGCTCACGGCTCGCTACAACGAATCCTGCCGAGAGACGGTCGCTTCGAGCAGTGGCTGTAGCGCTAACTCCCTCCTCCAAAACGGCGACTACCGCGAGGCCATCGAGTGTCTCGAAGACCGCTACAACAACACGGCCGAGTCGACCAAGAAAGCCGAACTCGCACTCATCATTGCCAAGGTTTACTACGGTAACCTCCGCAACTTCAGCCAGGCACGCAACTGGGCCCGCAAGGCCGCTGGCGATCGCGGAGGCTGGGGCGAACCGTACATCCTCATCGGCAAGCTCTACGCATCGAGTGGACCGCTTTGCGGCACGGGTACCGGATTCGACTCACAACGCGTCGTGTGGCCCGCTATCGACCAGTGGGTCAAAGCCCGCAACGTCGACTCTGGCGTAGCCAGCGAAGCCAACCGCCTCATCGGCAACTACACCCAGTACCTGCCTACGAAGGGCGACCTCTTCTCACGAGGACTCAAGGAAGGCCAGTCTTATACGGTGCCGTGCTGGATCGGGGAGAGTACCACGGTGCGGGGGATCTAAGGTTTTTCACGACCGTGAACAACCTCACCCCCTATCGCATCGCCGTCCCTCAGTTCGAAGGGCCCTTCGACCTGCTGCTGTTCTTCATCGAGCGCGACGAAATCGACATCGCCAACATCCCGATCGCCAAGATCACCGACGACTTCCTCGGCTATATCCGAGAGGCGAAGGCGCTGGACATCAGTCTCGCCGGAGATTTTATCGTCGTTGCCGCTACGCTAATGTCCATCAAGGCCAGAGTGCTGCTGCCGCGCCTCGAGAAAGACGAGAGCGGACAGGACATCGACCCCCGCCAGGAGTTGGTCGATCGCCTTATCGAGTACCGCCGCTACCGAGGGATCATCGAGGAGATGCGAGCGCTCGAAGAGGGGCGGGGGCAGCAGTTCGCCCGACCCTTCGTCGAGCAAATCAGCGAGGAGCTGCTCGGTGAGGCCCGCGCCGAAGCCGAGTGGGAGTCCGTGACGCTTTACAAGCTGCTGCGCACTTTTGAACGGGTGCTCGCTAGGCAGAAAGATCGGGAGTCCAAACCCGTGCACCGCGTCATGCGCTGGCCCTACACCGTCGAGGCCGAGCGAGAGCGGGTCCTGAGTTCCGTTCGGCTGCGGGGAAGGGTGCCGTTCGAGACTATTTTTGGCCGCTGCGCCAATCGTGTGCACGCAATCGTGATCTTTTTGGCGCTCCTCGAATTGCTCAACGCCGGGCAGGTCGGGATTCAACTCATCGACGAGGCCTACAACAACTTTCTCATCACCGAGCCAGAGGCAGACCCGCGTCAATCCGGAGAGCTAGCGGTCAATGAGCCCGAGGACAGTCCCGTGGTGGTAGAGGAGAGGTAGCTGGGCGCGCTCCTCAGGCGTCACTAGCGTTCTACTTCAGCCTTCCCCGCCAGCCACGAGCTGATCCAATCTGTCCACTCGTCGTCGGGATCGCCACAGGGTTGACTTCCCAGTGAAGGCGAAGTCTCGGGTGCTACTGTGGCAGCTTGTCCCTGCTCGGCGGCGGCAGGTCGGGATGTCTCACTGGCTAGTGGCAACAGCTGCACCAACGAGGCTGTCACCTTGCGGCGTTCGGATTTGCTGAAGCGACTCATCGTCCGCCGCAGTACTGGCAGCAGCTCCCGAAAATCGGTGAGGCTGATGCTCGCGAGCCATGTGCTTACCGCGTTTAAGACTTCCGGCTGGTGGATTAGCACCTGTGCACTGCTGTACAGAAAGCCCTCGACGTAGTGCCCGGTAGAGTCCAGAGGGCCTCCGCCCGCGAGCGCTAGGCCGAGTAGTCTGCTAGAGTTCGCCGTAGAGAGGTCCTCGGCGTCGACCAGCGTCCGATGCGCAAAGCCGCGCAGGAGGGGGTGTGCTCGCCGGGCGTGTAAAAGTTGGGTAAGGGCCTGCGACCAGAGGTCCCGAAGCGTCGAGTCGGTGAGCATTCCGATGTAGGGTTGCAGTGCTTTCAGTAGGTCGAAGCCTAGCTGGGCGGCCTCTTCGTCGAGATCTTCGCTGGCCGCCGCCAAACCGACGGAAAGCTTCGGGAGCAGCGTCGCGTTGACGGCCTCCAGCGTCGCGGCGTCCTCGATGCGCAGCGAGTGGTAGCGGGCGAGCCGCAGGAGGTTCGGAAGTGCCCGGGCGAGCATCCAGGTGTCGACGGTGGCGGCGGCTCGCTCTTGGATGACCTCTGCCAGGGTGGCGAGTTCACCCTGTAGCCCCGCGAGCACGATGAGGTCTACCGCCCGGACGAGTTCGAGGAGATCGTCGGCTTCCGCCAAACGCTCGTGCAGGGCGCTCTTGGCTGCCTCCTCGATCGTCTGACCGAGACGGTGCGCACTGATCAGCAACACGGCAAAGTCCGGCTCCCAGTGCAGGTACCAACTCTCCTTAAAGGTGCCTAGTGCGCGACTCCGCTCCTCAATCCGGTTGCCGAAGGGTATGTCGAGCAGCAGGAGCTGACAGATGAGTTGCGAGGCCGCGAGGTGAGTCTCCTTGCGCAGGTCGTAGTTCTTCTCCGCCGGCTCCATGTCGCGGTAGACCTTCAGCAGGCGTACCTCTTTAAATCGGACCTCCAGGTCTTGTTGGAGTGGAAGGCTCGACATGCCCACCGGTACGCTCCCGCTGGTTCGGTAGCTCTCGACACTCCGCATCGCGCGCGCGAGGACGAGTGCTGAGCCTTGTGCAAGCGTGCTCTGCGCAGCTTCGCGTATTTCATCGAGTCCTTCGAGAGCAAGGCCGCGCAAGTTTCGGAGACTACTGGCCAACTCTACGGCGTCTACGATCTGTGCTGTCGACGCGGCCGAGCCTACCTCCCGCATCTCGCGGGCGATCATCGTGAGATAGGCGTCGGTAGCACCACCTGGGTCACGGTACAATAGGTCGTACCACACCGGCGACACCACGCCCGCGCCATAGCCCCCGCCACTGCGCAGACGCTCGTAGGTCCACGGAATCCAGGCGTACGCGAGTTTGATGGGGACGATGCCTGTTTTAGCGGAAGCGTAACCGCCCCCCGTTTTGCGTAAGTGGGACAGCAACGCCTTGTCCTCCCCGTCGGGGAGTGCTGCTGCATGCCAGGCCCCACATACGAACGCTACTGATTCGCGCCCTGCCCGCAGCAGCTTTGCGATCTCCCGCGCCATGTGCATCTCGCGCAGGGCACACTCCGCATCGGTTGCCTCGGGGTAAGCCTCCCGCAAACTCGCAATCATCTGCGTGATGGCCGGGAAGATTCCCTCGTCGTCGTCAACGTCGTCGCTGTGGTCTACGAGTTCGAAGGTCGCCTCCCACCATCGCTCGCGGTCGCTGTAGCCGGCTACCTTCGCCAGTTCGCCGAGCGGATCTACCCGGAGGCGGTGCTTGCGCCCACGCGTCTGCTTACTTAGCGGGATCATGAGCTTGGCCGGCAAGTCAACCGGCACGATCGGAATCCCGCGCGCAGCCGCCCACCGCATCGCGACCCACTCAGGACTAAAGCTGGCGAGCGGGTAGTAGAGGGCCAGCTGCACGTCGGCCGGCGCGTAGGCGACCATGGCCACCGGTGCCCGCAGACCCTCGTCACCGACGTGTTGAAGCGCCTCTGCGAAGTCAGCGGGCATCTCGACGGCCAGAACATCCGGTGGGTCACGCTCGAGCGCCCGCAGCATAGCCTTCGCCGAACCCGGGCCGTGGTGGCGGATGGCGTAGGTACGTAGACGCGCCACGGCTACGCTTCCGATTTGGTGGAACCGAACTCCGTGAGCGCTTCGTACCACGGACGCCAGTCGCCGGTGCGTTGCCGCAAGACGCCCTCCACGTAGCTGCGCCAGGCGGCCCCGTCGCGCTCGGCATCCCGAACGACGGCAGCGCGGAGGCTCGGCGCCATGTCCGCGACCCGCGGCTGCCCGTCACCAAAGTAGCTGGCTAAGCTCACGGCATTCTCGACCACCGAAATAGCTTCTGCCGTCGAAAGGCCTGCGCTCGTCTCCTGCACCTTGACCGTTCCGTCGAGGGTCTTCCCGCTGCGCAGTTCCCGGAAGACGGTCACGAGTCGTTCGATCTCGGCGATGGTGTCGGCTTTCGCCATGACGGCCTGCGCCTCCCCGACGCTGGCTCGCTCGCGCACGATGCGGATCTCCTCTTCGAGGGTGGCCGGAGCGGGGAGCAGCACCGTGTTAAATCGTCGCCGCAGGGCCGTCGAGAGTTCGTTGACGCCACGGTCGCGCTCGTTGGCCGTCGCGATGACGTTGAAGCCCGAGATCGCCTGTACCTCGGTGCTCAATTCCGGCACGGGTAGCGTCTTTTCACTCAAGACCGTGATAAGGCTATCCTGTACCTCGCTCGGGATTCGCGTGAGCTCCTCGATACGCACGAGACTGCCGCGTCGCATGGCCTCCATCACTGGGCTTGGCACCAGCGCCTCGCGGGAGGGGCCTTTCGAGATGAGGGAAGCGTAGTTCCATCCGTAGCGCAGCGCGTCTTCGTTGAGGCCGGCCGTTCCTTGGACGAGCAGTGTAGAGTCGCCCGAAATGGCCGCTGCTAAGTGCTCGCTTACCCAGGTCTTGGCCGTACCCGGTACGCCCGCCAGGAGCAGACCGCGCTGGGTGGTGAGCGTCGCGACGGCAACTTCCATCAGGCGACGGTCGCCGATGTACTTGGCCTTGATCGTCATGCCTTCTACGGTGCCGCCCATCAGGTAGTCGACTACCGCGCGGGGCGACATACGCCAGTTGGGTGGCCGGGTGTGCTGATCGTACTCTGCGAGGTGCGCCAGTTCGGTGGCGTAGACCTGTTCGTGGTGCGGGCGGAGGACCTGGGCGGGAGTAGGGAGCGACATGGGCGGGGCAAGCTAGCGGTGGGCGGGGTAGAGGCGGTTGAGTTCGGCGGCTTTCGCCAAAACAGTCGCGAGGCCGGTAGTCGAGTCGCGCGGGGTTTGCTGAGCGTCAAATGCGTGGATCACAGCGATCGTCTCGGGATGGAGCTTGAGGGCGAAACGTCGGGCGAGAGATTTGGCCCCGAACCCGTAGTGGCGCAGAAGGTCCAGCGCGAGGTGTTCGCTGTCGGCGGGGCTCAAGGGGTGGGGGCCGGTAGAAAGAAGCGTCGGGAGCATCGCGTCGTGCCAACCAGTTGGTGCGGCTTCGACGAAGGCACTTACCGAACGGGCGTAGTCCTCCGGGTCCATAGCGTCTAGGCAGATCGCAAGGGCGGGGTGGCGGCTGAGCAGTTTGTTCTTGCTGGTGATGGTCAGGCCAAACAGTGTAGCGGCCGTGCTGCTCGCCTGGAGCATGTGCGCAGCGAGGCTCAGGGTTTCAAAGCTTGCTGGATCGAGGTCTCGCTCGGTCGCGAGATCATTTGAGGCGAGAAGCGCCACGGCTGCTTCGGAGCGCGCCTCGAACGCAGCGCTCAGCGTTGGGCTAAACGGTTCGAAGGGCTTTAGCGTCGCGCCGTCATGGTCGTCACCGCCAGTGGGGCCTTGGTCGACATCAGCTGCCTGAGGGGCCGGAGTGCCTTCGGCTACAGAGACTTGCGTAGCGAGCATCAGCTGCTGGGTTCGCCACGAAGACGGCAACTGGTCACGGTGCACAAGTAAGTCTAGCGCTGTGTCGAAGCCGAGTTTTGCGGTAAGCTGGTCATCATCGAGCAGCTGGAGGAGGTAAGTGTGGTGAATACCGTCCATCGAACCCGCTTCGATCCAGGTTTTGAGCAGTACCCTAAAGCGCTCTCGCGTCGCGTGTGGTAGGCCTCGCGCTCCAGCGACGCCTAGCGCGAAGGCGAGCCTCTCGGGGAGGAGCTTGTCGGGTTCAGTTTTGGCGAAAGCCGCCTCCATCTGGCTAGGAGCTAAGAAATCATCACTGCTGTATGGGCTCTGTGTGGCGAGCGACATCAGGTACGCGCCCCGAGGTCCGAGGAGGGCGAGTTGGGCGGGAACGACGGCTTTTTGCTTGCTGCACGTCGCGAGGTGAGCCAGAAGTTGCGACGCAGGCAACAACAGCCCACGCCGCAGCAGGAGGTCTTCCCGGCCTTCGGCACCGAGGTTGGTGAGCTCGCTCCAAAGCGGCGTGAGGAGACTGTCTAGTTTGGCGTCCGTGGGATGCGAAGGCACCGGTGGTCTGCGTCTTTCCTCTTTTCTGGGCTGTGAGTCTGCGTGCAGCCCCGTCATACGTACAGTTGCATCGGCGAGGAGTGCGAGACCTCGTTGAGCGGGGGCCTGCGCGTTGGGGACGAGCCGTTGTGCGCGGGCTGAAAGCTCGTCGGTCAAGGGTTTTCGCGAAAGCCCTAAAAGCAGAGAAGCGGTCGTCACGAGGTGGGTTTGAGGGCGGTCGGCAAGCGGTACAGAAAGGTCGGGAAGGTCGGTGTGGCAGACCGGCTGCGGCGGACTATCTTTGCGGCCGATTTCGGGGGGCACCCCGTAGGTACAACAAATTCGAGGTAGCGACATGGCAAATCAAGGCCAAGTAAAGCAGGTGATCGGACCTGTAGTAGACGTGAGTTTTGCCGGAGAGGGCAGCGTCCTTCCGGAGATCTACAACGCACTAGAGATCGAGCGCCCCGGTGCCGATACGCTCGTGCTCGAGGTCCAACAACACCTCGGCGAGGACAGCGTGCGCGCCGTAGCAATGGACTCGACCGACGGCCTAGCCCGCGGACAGCGCGTTACCGATACCGGCAAGGCCATTGCCATGCCAGTAGGTGAGGCGATCAAGGGGCGTCTCTTTAATGTGGTCGGGGAGCCGATCGACGGCCTCCCGCCCGTTGCTCGTACCCAAACGGCCTACTCGATCCACCGTAAGCCACCGGCTTACGAAAACCTTTCCGTTGCTACGGAGGTGCTCTACACGGGTATCAAGGTCATTGACCTCGTTGAGCCCTACCTTAAAGGCGGTAAAATTGGCTTGTTCGGTGGTGCGGGTGTCGGCAAGACCGTACTCATTCAAGAGCTGATCAACAACATCGCCAAGGGCTACGACGGAATCTCGGTGTTTGCCGGTGTAGGCGAGCGGACGCGTGAAGGCAACGACCTCATGCGCGAGATGCTCGAGGCCGGAATCATCAACTACGGCAAGGACTTCATGCATTCCATGGAGGAGGGCGGCTGGGACCTCTCGACCGTCAAACTCGAAGATCTCAAGACCTCGAAGGCGACCTTCGTGTTCGGACAGATGAACGAGCCTCCCGGAGCACGTGCCCGCGTGGCGCTGTCCGGTCTCACGATCGCAGAGTACTACCGCGATGGCGATCTCAACGACCCGAATGGCGGCAAGGACATCCTCTTCTTTATCGATAATATCTTCCGTTTCACGCAGGCAGGATCAGAAGTGTCGGCCCTACTCGGTCGTATGCCATCTGCTGTAGGCTACCAGCCGACGCTCGCCACGGAGATGGGCGTGATGCAGGAGCGCATCACCTCGACGAAGCGCGGTTCTATCACCTCGGTGCAGGCAGTTTACGTCCCGGCGGACGACCTTACGGACCCGGCTCCGGCCACGACCTTCGCTCACCTCGACGCTACCACTGTACTGTCGCGTAAAATTGCCTCGCTCGGCATCTACCCAGCTGTTGATCCCCTCGACTCCACCTCGCGGATCCTCGACCCGAAGATTCTCGGCGAAGAGCACTATAACTGTGCGCAGCGCGTGCAGCAGATTCTGCAGCGCTACAACGAGCTTCAGGACATTATCGCCATCCTCGGGATGGAGGAACTCTCCGACGAGGACAAGCTGGCCGTCGGTCGGGCGCGTCGTGTCCAGCGCTTTCTGAGCCAGCCGTTTCACGTAGCTGAGCAATTTACTGGTCTGAAGGGTGTGCTCGTGCCGATCGAAGAGACGATCAAAGGCTTCACCATGATTCTGGACGGTGAGCTCGATCACCTACCTGAGGCAGCCTTCAACCTTAAGGGCTCTATCGAAGACGCGATTGCGTCGGGAGAGAAGATGCTCGCCGAAGCGGAAGCGAACGCCTAAACGGCCTCCGCGCCATAGTCACAAGCTAAGGATATGACGATTAGTGTGCTCAGTCCCGAGCGGGAGATGTACAAGGGAGCCATCACGAGTGTGACGGTGCCTGGTGTCGACGGTGAGTTCCAAGTGCTGCGCAATCACGCGCCGATCGTAAGCGCCCTGCGCGACGGTCCGGTGGTGATCCGCCGCGCCGACAATACTATCATCACGATGAAAATCGACCGCGGCTTTGTGGAGGTCCTCAACAACGAGGTCGCCTTGCTTATCCAAGGCGCTACCCAAGTGTCGGGGCTCCCGAGTTCTGCCAAGTAGACTTTCGTCAAAACGCGCAACACGAGAAGCTCAGCCATTACCGGCTGGGCTTCTCGTGTCTAAGCCCTTTCTGGTGCATATTCTCGCAGGCTACTCCTTCACCAGGTGTCCTGCCCCGCGAAGCTCTCGTACGCTGAGACGCCTGCGGGGCAAGCTATTATGTTTGGCGCTCTGATCCTCTGTGTCTGCGTGACGCTGTGGTTAGACTTAGCAGACGATAGAAAGACCGTGCTAGCGGGCTAGTCCTGTGTGGTGCACATGGACTGTGCGAAGTCTGCGTATGCTAAGAGCGTCAAAGCATGACGAGACGGCGCGAAGCTGCCTGGCGTGACACTCTCATCCTTTTGACCAGAGCGCAGGGAGCTAAGAGCGCTGAGCGCAGGTAGGTAGATCTATCAACAAAAACTTCGTACGCCCCGAGCAGTGTACTCAACGTGCAATCGCTTAGAGCTAGACCGGTCTGAATTTAGAGCGGTGCCCTAATATACTTGCTCCCAGTCTCCAACGAAAGTCGCGCAATTGATACGCTCAGATTCGTCCTCGGCTTACGCCATTTCCGCAATCCCCTCAAATCTCGCCTGAAGCGCCTGGTGCCGCTCGGGAGTAGGGTAAAATTTCGTCCGGTTGCTACCGAGTTGTCGCAGCTTCATCGCATATCGGTCGAGGTAGCTGGCGATCCCCTTGAAGTAGACCTCGCGCTCGGCGTCACTGATTTTGTCGCTGGCCTGTTCGAGGCGGTCGATCATGACTTCGGCACTAAACAGCGCAGTGATCCAGTAGCCGGGCTGGTGGGGGATACTGCCGGCCATGGCTTTTTGGCAGCTGTCCATCGCGGCACTGTACTCTCCACGAGCGGCAAAGATTTTGGCCAATCCTAGGTGAGGACTCGGGTAGCTGGGGTGCATCTCCCGGGCGCTGCGCAAGTCCTTTTCTGCCTCCTCGAGGTTGCCGAGTTCGAAGTATGCCAGTCCGCGACCATCGAGTGCCCAGGGGTGACGCTTGAAGCTGCTGATGGTCTCCGTAAACTCGTTCACCGCGGTAGGGTAGTCCTCCGCCTCCAGCGCCTCGGTCGCGAGGGTGTAGTGCTGGGAGGTCGTTTTGTCGTTCTCGACGAGGCGGGTGATCTGCTGCGGCAACTCGCCCGCCGTAATTACGAAGCAATCTATGCGTCCGGCCATCGCGAACTGCAGCAAGGTCTCCATCGATTGGATGCTGTGGTTGACGGTCTTGTCCGAAGCTTCGTGAGACTGCCGCGGGAAGTCGATGAACAACTCATTGAACGGCTCTTCGAGTTCTTCCCCGAAGAGTGCCTCCGGGCGGTACATCATATCTCCCTTCGCTATGGTTTCCGCGTAGCGCACGAAAGCATCCTTGGCCAGGTTGGCGCTGCGGAAATTCTTGTAGTGGATGCGGCCGAAAAAGATGACGCGGTTCATGGGGGAGGTTTGGCTGTTTCTCTAAAATAGCCGCCGCCCCTCACCTGTCGGGGTAGCATGCCGGTGCCGGAGCGTCGTTGAAGAGGACTTTAGCAAGCCCCCCGACGTTACCGATCAAGACGATATAACAGGGATTTGCCGCTGTTTGTCAAAAACCGCGACGCGAAATGTAAAGATGCACCAACATTCACGTACAGCAAAGCCTTGCGTAATATTTCAGACAGAACAACCCAACGGGCTGCCGATGTTGACCTGTGCACTACTATTCGACGTCTATGGCTAAGCTGCCCCAACTCAGTTTTCTGCTACTGTATCTAACCGCCTGCTCATCGCAAAACGTTGATAGCCAGTCCCCGCCCGACCCCGCCAACCCAGAAAATAACAACCCGCCCGTCGCCGCTCAATCGCTGGACAATACCTCGGGCACCCCCGCGGCTGTCCTCGCCGCCTTTGCGGCGAAGTACCCAAATGAGACCTCTCCAGAGTGGCAGCGCGACCGCAACGACAGCTACGAGGCGCACTTTAAGCAGGATGGCGAGAAGCTCCGCGCCGACTTCACCGCCACGGGTACCTGGATCGAGACGGAGCGCAGTGTGAAGTGGGACGACCTTCCAGAAGCTGTACAAGACGCCATCAAGGCCGAGTACAAAAAGGACGACATCGTGGAGCTGGAGTATACCGACAATGCCGAGCGGGGCAAATTTTACGACGTCGAATTAGACCCGAAGGGCGAGAAGAAATTTGACATCGAGTATAGAGCCGACGGGAGCAGGGTAAAGTGACCTCGTTACCATCAATCGTTAAGGTAGAAGGCTGCTTCCCGCAGGTAGTGTAGCCGGTCTTCGTAGAGGAGCCACGCCTCGCGGCGCCAGGGAGGGATGCGGCCGCCGAGCAGGATTCGAGCTTCCGGGAACGCATCGGTGAGTTCGTCGGGGTCCATCTTAGATGGGTCGTCTACGTACACCCAGTCGAGTGTCGGCCCCCCCGCCACGAGATTCGGTTGCTGTTGGTGCACTTCGGCCCACCGCACGTCGCCGACCCGAAAAAAGCTCAGATTGGAGTCGCGATAGGTAGGGGTAATCACGGAGACCTGATGCTCCGACACACCGTTCGCGCGTCGGTGCGGATTGACCTCCCTGGAGAGTTCTGTAGCAGTGACGCTATCGCTGATCGTCGTCTGGATGCGTCCGTTGGCGCGCAGATCGACCACGATACCGTCGCGCAGGCTGTACACGATGACCTCTTCGCCCTGTCGCTTTGTTAGCGTATCATATCCCGCGGCAGCTGTGGTCAAGACGGCAACAGCCATCGTGGCGTAGAGCGGTACTTTGCGACGCCTCGTAATAGCGATGCCAAACAGCACAATTGTAAGCAGCATCAGCGTCACCGTGAGGCCACTAGGCCAAAGTCCTTCGACCAGAGCGTAGGGTAACAAAGACATGAGTGTCAAGGCCTCGTTGCAGCACCAGACTAAGCCATACGCCGGCCAATAAATCCACGGCGCCGTAACGCCGATAAGGGCCAGCAATCCGTCCAGGGCAAGTGTGGCAAGGAGCGTCGGTAAGGCGTAGCCCACCAGCGGCACGGCCACGATGCCCGACAACGCGAAGTAGACCGGGAATTGGTGGAAGTAAAAAATAGTGACCGGCAGGGTACCAATCGTCGCTGCGAGTGAGACGGCTACGAGTTCGGTAACCTTATTGGCCCACGCAGATTCTGTTGCGAGGATGCGCCGAATCTGCGGGTAGAATACCATAATCCCCGCCACCGCGAGGTAGCTCAACTGAAAGCCGAGCGTAAACAACAGTCGCGGATCAAACAGCAACGTGATGACCGCTGCGATCCCCAGGTTGTTGAGGCCATTCGGGTCCTGGCGAAACAGCTGCCCCGCGAAGACCACCCCGAACATTACCGCGGATCGCATGACGCTCGGACTGTACCCCGTCAGGGCGGCGTACGCCCATAAGCTCAACAACAGCACCAAGAACTGTACCCACGGCAGACGTTTGCGCAGGAGGCGACGCATCAAGGTCACCACAATCAGCGCGATGACTCCGGTGTGGAGTCCGCTCACCGCCAGTACATGCACCGCCCCCGTAGAGGTGTATGCCAGGCGGGTACTCTCATCAATGTCGGACTTATCGCCTATCAGTAGGGCCTTCGCGACGCCCGACTCGCGGGGACTCGCAAAGCCGCGGTCGATGTGACCCGCGATCCACCCACGGACGCGTTCGAGTCGCGTCGACGGTGCCGCAGGTTTTACGGAAGTGAACTCTTCTGCCCGCAGCCAAGCCTGGAGCCGTATGCCCCTCGCCTCTAGAAAGGTTGCGTAGTCGAAGGTGTGGGGGTTGCGAGGCGGGTCTGGGGCGTTGAGGTAGGCTTCGGCGACGATCACGCTGCCTCGACCCAGTGGTCCCATAGAGTCGAGTGCCACCGTAGCAAGGGCTTCGCGGTGGATCATCAGTCGCGCGCGCAGGTCGGTGCTGTGGACGAGGCTATCCCCGTGCATTTCTACAATGCGAGCGTCGACGCCGAGCCAATCTTTCTTGCCGGAAGGCGCACCGAGCAGTTCAGCGACGAAGTAGCGGCCTTCCGGCAAAACCTCTTCGTCTGGTGCGATCTCGGCAAGCTGCATATGGAGACATCCCGCACCTACGAACAGCAGCAGCGCCGCCGCACCCCTTACCTTACTCTGCCACAGCAGGCGTATAGGGACCGCGATCACGAGTGCGGCAAAGGCAATCATGGCTACGGTGGCGGATATGGGCAGGTCCGGAACAAAGTGCGCCACGCAGATCCCGATGGCTCCTGCGGCGGCAACACGTAGCATCGGCACCGACCGCCAGCTGATCTGCATCGCTGGAAGGTAGAGCAAGGACGGGCTTTCGCCAAAACCCTCACGCGTCCCGCCCGTTGGCCTTCCTTTACGCCAGGCTATGACTACCACGCACCCCAAACGCATCGTCCTCGGCATTGGGGGCTCCTCCGGATCGATTTACGCGAAGGTGATCATGGACGACCTCGCGGGCCCCCTGCGCGAGCAGTGGGACGCTGTCGGCATCGTGATGAGCGACAACGCCAAGTACAACTGGGAGCTAGAGCTCGGCGCTAAGTCTTACGCCGACTACCCCTTCGACTACTACGACAAGCACGATTTTAATGCCCCCTTCGCCTCGGGTTCGGCACGCTACGACACCGTCGTGGTCTGTCCCTGCTCGATGGGGACTCTCGGCCGCGTGGCCAACGGCCTCAGCGACGACCTACTCACGCGGGCCTGCGATGTCGCGCTCAAGGAGCGCCGCCGCCTCATCTTGTGTCCGCGCGACAAGCCTTACAGCCTTCTCCACCTCCGCAACATGGTGGCGCTTACGGAGGCCGGCGCGATCATCAGTGGGTGCAACCCGAGCTTTTACTCGATGCCATCCGACTTCGAGGCGCTGGCGCGGACGGTCACGAACCGCGTGTTGGATCTGGCGGGCTTCGATCTCACAGGAATCTACCGTTGGGGCGAGAAAGAGTAAGTGGTGGCTCACCATCGCAGGATTCCCAGGAAGCTCGAAGGGCTGATGGTAGCTAGTCGGCACGGCTACTGAGCCACTTGCCTGCGTGAAGGGTGCCACCAGCGGTGGTGATGCGATAGAAATACAGTCCCGCAGGCCCTGGACCAACGAGCGCCCCACCACTGTCCAGCACCTCGAAGCCGACGCTTCGCCCTACGGCATCCGACCAGGTCACTTGCGCTGGGTAATCCTCGCTGCTGAGGCCAGCTACGCGTACTGCTCCTCCGGTTCCGGGATTTGGGTAAAGCCGTAGCTGCTCAGTCCCGACCTCGGTGACACTCGTGATTCGCGCAAACTGCGCATCGAGCCACGTTATTCGCCGCCGGAGGAAGGTTTTGGCGAAAGCCAGTGCGTCGGCGTGTGAAGAAGGCACGTACGCATTGGGCCAGGTGTACTCCCCGAGCACGGGCCAGCGCTCGAAGTTGCGCCGGGCTGGCTCGCCAGAGACGACCGCCGCAAGACTGTCGTACATTCCATAGAGCACTTCGTCGCTGAGGGCCGACCCCGACTGTCGCAGCGTGCGCCACCGCGCTGCTGTTGCCGCGCGAAATGGGTACGAGGTCCACAGCCGCGCGTACCAGAACGGGCCCTGAAACCCGTCCCCCGGGCAGTACTGCTCGAACTCCAGTGACCACCCCTCCGCCAGGTCACCCTGACAGTAATCGGCGTTGCCGATAGCGAGGTTGAAGTCCCACACCGGGCCCATGTGTAGGCGGCCACCCTTGCTGTCTTTATCTTTGTACAGGTAGGTGCTGAGGCGATACCCGTCGACGTTGCGGGTGATCTCGTTGATGAGCAGAAAATCTACGAAGCTCCGTTCATCGATTACTGCGCCGTAGCCGTCTAGGGGATCTTCGAAGGCCTCGCTCGCGAGCCTGCGCTCGAAGTCGCTCATCCATGCGGTGATGTAGCTGCGCTGCGCTGCGCTGATGTTTTGCGGCTTTGGGTAGTGCAGCAACAACTGCGTCTTGTCCTGCCCCCCGCGATTGCGTCTCGGTAATACAATGAAGGGGTCGAGCGACAAGTCCTCGCCAGTGACCTTATCGACTTTGAGGATGTATCCGCCCGTGAGGTCGTCGCCGGTGTTTTCGTCGGGGCTGAGGGTAGAAATATCGACGCGGTTCTTGTCGCGTTTGATGGCCTCGACGAGGGCGTAGATGCCGACGTTGTCGCCTTTGAGTACCAATTCTACCATCCGCGTACGGGGGGCATACTCGCCGAGACGGGCCGCGAGCGTGTACGTGAAGGCATTACGGATAAGGGTCTTGTCCGAGTAGGGGCCGTGCAACACCCAGTCGCCTTCCTCAGGCATGCCGAGTAGCGAAGCCGTCGTGTCCACATTTGCTCGGGTGCGTAGTTCGAGCTTGTAGCCCACCTTTGGGAATAGGTCTAGCGACGAGGAGCCGCGTTGCTCGATCCCGACGTAACTGTTGTACGCTCGTGGAGGATCGATAAGGCGATTGTAAACGCCCGGTCCATTATCGATCAGCCGCATCCGGGTGAGGACCTTCGGCTCGTCGGGAATTTCCCAACGCGCGGCGTCAATAAGGAGCAAGGGGAGGGTGCTGCCGCTAAAACGCTGCCCGAAGGCACTGCCGGTCGCGAGGGCACAGGACAACAGCAGAAGACCCCGACGAACAGCATCCGCGGCGCTTGACCCTGGAACGTCTCTAGTCGGGAAGGACAGCATAAGTATATTTTACACGAGCTAAAATAGCCCTGAAACCTAACGGTCGCCCTCCCGGTTCGTTGTTTGGCCGCCGTGCCGACGAAGTCCGCCCGCTCCCGACTGCCCGCGCCCCGTTTTGGCGAAAGCCCGCTAATGCCCCGCCTTGAAGAACCTTGCCTACCTCAACCGCTACTTCCTCCAGTACAAGTGGCGCATTCTCGCGGGTATTGTCTTCGTGAGCCTCAGCAATTACTTCCGCGTACTGCAGCCGCAGGTGATCCGGGAGGCGCTAGACCTCGTTGTCGAGAACCTCGGCTTCTACCGCAGCGTCGAGGCCTTTCCGGCGGCGCGCGAGGCGCTGTTTGACTCGCTGGGTACTACGCTGTTGTTGTTCGGCGGACTCGTCCTGCTACTCGCGCTGCTGATGGGCGTGTTTATGTACTTCATGCGGCAGACGATCATCGTGGTGTCGCGCCTCATCGAGTACGATCTGCGGCGCGATATCTACGGGCACTACCAGAAGCTGAGTCGCGCCTTCTACCGCCGCAACAAGACCGGCGACCTGATGAGCCGCGTCTCGGAGGACGTCAACAACGTGCGCAACTACCTCGGGCCGGCCGTCCTGTATGGCGTCAACCTCGTGAGCACCTTTGTTTTTGCGATGTACGCCATGCTGAGCGTCAACGTCGAACTTACGCTCTGGAGCCTCGCGCCACTGCCGATCCTGAGCATCTCGATCTACTACGTCTCCGACCTAATCAACCGCCGATCGACGGTGATCCAGCAGCAGGTGGCCTGTCTTGACGAGCACCGCGCAGGAGGTCTACTCCGGCATCCGTGTAGTAAAGAGCTACACGCAGGAAGGCTCGCTGGCGAAGGTGTTCGCGGAGCAGACCGAGGACTACCGCAAGAAATCGATGGGGCTGGCGGTCGTCGATGCGGCCTTCTTCCCGATTATGATCTTCCTCATCGGGGCCTCTACGATCATCACGGTCTATGTCGGTGGGCTGCAGGTGATGCGCGGGGAGATCTCGGCGGGCAACGTAGCCGAATTCGTGATTTACGTCAACATGCTGACCTGGCCAGTGACCGCCGTCGGTTGGATCGCGTCGATCGTGCAGCAAGCCGAGGCCAGCCAGAAGCGCATCAATGAGTTCCTTTCGGAAAAACCGGAGATCGTCTCTACGGCCAAGCCCACGAGCGGAGCCCTGAACGGCGAGATCACCTTCGAGCACGTCGACTTTACCTATCCAGGCGGCGCACACGCCCTCAAGGACGTGAGCTTCCATCTCGGCGCAGGACAGAAGATGGCCGTTATCGGCAAAACCGGCAGCGGAAAGTCCACCATCGCCGAGGTCCTCCTGCGCAATTTCGACCCGGCCTCCGGGAGCGTCAAACTCGATGGCATCGACCTGCGTGAGCGCGACCTCTCGCACCTGCGCCAACGCATCGGGTACGTGCCGCAGGAGGTCTTCCTCTTCTCGGACACCGTTGCCGAAAACATTGCCTTTGGTGTGGACGGGACCAAGCCCGACCTCGCGACCATCCAGCGCTACGCCGGCTACGCGGCTGTCCACGAGGACATCGAGGAGCTACCTGAGCGCTACGAGACGCTGGTCGGCGAGCGCGGCGTAACCCTGAGCGGTGGGCAAAAGCAGCGCGTGAGCCTAGCGCGAGCACTCATCAAGAGTCCAGACATCGTGATCCTAGACGACTCTCTGAGCGCCGTCGACACGAGTACCGAAGCTCGCATCCTCGGCTACCTCAACAATGAGCTGGCCGACAAAACGGCCATCGTGATCACGCACCGGATCTACTCCTTGCTCGACTTCGATAAGATTATCGTCATCGACGACGGTCGCATCGTGGAGGAGGGCACGCACGAAGAGCTGCTTCACGGCGAGGGCTACTACGCGGAGCAATTCGAACGACAGCGGCTCGAAGCGGCAGATAGCGTCGTAGGCTAGGCGCTGGTTCGGGGTGGTGGCTGGTTTATCTTTTCGCTTCCCTTAGTCGTTTTCGCGCAGTAGACCTCTTTTTTTCGCGTTCCAATCCCTCGACTTTGAAAGCCAACGCCGTCCTCCTCGAGCTACTGTGGATCGGATTGGCGCTCGCCATCGCCGCGGCGCTTTGTGTCCCACCCTACGTCAAGTTTGGAATCTACGCTCACGCGGGGGCCATCGCCACGAACGCGTATTCGTTCGTTACGCTAGCCCGGCTGCTGCTTTTTGCCAACCAGACCTTCTGGCTGCGGCCCCGGTGGGCGAAGGGTGTTTTTACGATCCTTTGCGTCCCGATTATCCTGTACGCGATCTTGACACTCAACAACGTCCAGAACCTCGTGGACGCCGAAGGTCTCGATGCCATGTTCCTCTACGCGAGCGGCGAGGAGGCCATCCTCTGGGGCACTTACCTGCGGGACATGACGGTGTTCGTGTGTTCGGGCGCGGTGCTCGGAGCGGTAGCGCTCCCTGTGACGCTCATTATTCGACTCTGGCGCCAGGTCAAGCAGCAGACGCGCGCGGAGTTTTCGCGTCGGCGAGTATCGTAGCGGAAGGTCGTTTTGGCGGAAGCCCCCTTACCCAAACCGCTGCCGTAGCTCGTGGTAGAGCTTGGTCTGAGCCGCTGCTACGCGATCTAGCTTATCCGAACTGTACACCACAGCAGCGTGGTAGCGCTTCGGAATGTGTTGCACGTCGACGTCGAGCTGTACGTCTTGGAACTGAGGCCACTCCTCTGCGACGGTCCGAATTGTAATTGCCGCAAAGCGTCCGTTGTCCTTCGGAGCGGTGTAGTCGCCCTTCGTAAATTCCGCTAACTCCAGCTTCGCCCACTCTGCCCAGAGGTCTACGCCGGTAGCGTGTAGCACCATGTCGGAGATGTGTGCACCGCCTACGCGGCTCGAAGTTTCGAGAAACAGAAAGCGCCCCTCGGCATCCCTGATCCATTCGGTGTGGCTTGCGCTAAAACGGAGCCCGAAGGATTTCATGACGTGTGCCGTGAGCTCGGCCAACTCTTTGCTGTCGGTCGAATCCTTATCGAGGGTTCGCGTTTGGAAGGTGCCGCCGCCCTGGACGATGCTGAGGGGCGGATCGACGTAGGCGCTCGAGCGGACGAACTGAACCTTGTGCTCTCGGATGAGGGCGTCGACGTGGAACACCTGCCCTGGGGCGAACGATTCGATGAGGAAGCGATAGGCCTGCTCGCCCAGCTCGTCATAGACCCGAAGGGCCTCCTCGCAATTGGCCACCTTGCGGATTCCGGAGGCAGACGCTTCGCTGCGGGGCTTGATGACGTAGGGACCGGGAGTCGCCTCGCAGAAGTCGCGGACTTGCTCCCGCTTAAACATCGCACTAAAGGCTGGCGACGGGACGCCATGCTCCTTTGCGAGGACGCGCATGGCGAGCTTGTCGCGGAAGTGCCGCGCCGTGGTCTGTCCCATGCCGGGTATTCTGAACTCCTCCCTGATCAGGGCGGCGTCTTCGACGTCGAAATCGTCGAGGGCCACGACGCGGTCGATGCCGTGCTCCTGCATGAGCCAGGCCGTGCCCGCGATCATGGTCTGGCGGTCGTGGGGCTTGTCGCGCGAGTCCGGCTGCACGAAGAACTCGTCGATGTACTGCTTCGGCCAAGCTTTGTGCTGCGACTTCTCGCGCGTCACGACGAAGACCTTACAGCCGGCCTCCTTGAGTGCCTTCATGAAGGTTTCGCCTTTGACTTCTTCGGCGATGCAGAGGAAGTTAATCGACATGGGTAAGGCTTTGCAGGTAACTAGTAAGGAGGGCTACGCCGTAGCCGGTCGCCGCACGGTCTTTGGTGAAGCTCGACGCCGCGAAAGCTACACCCGCGATATCGAGATGCATCCAGCGGGCTTTGTCGGCGGCGAAATATTCCAGAAACTTGGCGGCGTTGATTGCCCCGGCGATGGGGAGGCCGTGGTAGTGCTTGATGTCGGCTACGTCGGACTTGAGCTCGGACTCGTACGCCTCCCAGAGCGGCAGGCGCCAAATGCGTTCGCCGACGGCGTCCCCGGCGGCGGCTAGTTGGCGGTAGGCCTCGTCGTCGTTCGTAAAGGCGGCGGCACATTCGTAGCCAAAGGTTTGCACGGCGCTGCCCGTGAGCGTCGCCACGTCGATCGTGAAGTCTGGCGTGGCGAGTTCGGGGAGATAGGCGAGCGAGTCGGCGAGCATCAAGCGCCCCTCGGCGTCGGTGTCGGTGATCTCGATGGTCTTGCCGCCGTAGTTGCGGATCACGTCACTCGGGAGGTAGGCGTTGCCGGCGATGACGTTTTCGGCCAGCGGGATCAGGCCGGTGAGCGTTACGGGAAGGCCGAGACCTGCCGCGGTGACGAAGGTGCCGAGCACGGCGGCCGCGCCACCGATGTCGCTCTTCATAAAGCCCATATTCTTCGAGGCCTTGATGCTAATTCCACCGGAGTCAAACGTAACGCCCTTGCCGATGAGCCCGAGGTGGTAGGCGCTGGCTGGTCCTGCGTACTTCAGCTTGACGAGGCAGGGCGGGTGATCGCTGGCGCGGCCCACGGCGAGAATGCCGCCGAAGCCTTGAATCTCCAGGGCTTCGCTCTCCACGACTTCGGCCTCGAAGCCGTGCAACCCCGCCAAGTCGGTGATGTACTTGGCCACGTCTGTGGGGCGCTTGGCGTTGGCCGGTCGGTCGACGAGGTGCATGGCCGCTAGTTGGCCATCGGCGATGGCCTTCGCCTCAGCGAGCATCGCCTGGAGGTCGCCGCCCAAATCGCTCTGTAGGTATAGCGTCGTATCGTCGAGTGGCGCAGCGGGCCGCTCACCCTTCCAGAGGTCCACCTGGTATGGTCCGATGTGCAGGCCGCGAACGAAGGCCTTGAGCGGCCCCGCAGGGAGGTCGCCGGTTGCGATGTGTAAGTCTTGTGGGGTGTCGCGTAGGCCTACGACCAGTTTGCGACCGGCGAGCAGGCAGTCGCCGGTGCTCGCCTCGCCGATGCCGAGCAGGAGGGTGCCGGGGGCCGTCGGGTCGGTTGCCAGCCCGCCGACTGTTTTGGCGGAAGCCGTACCGAAACCAACCTCCTCGAGCGTCTCGAATTCCTTTGCGGAGATCAGTCGAACGCGCTGAACGGTCGGTGCGGGGGCAGTGGTTTGAAGGAGGACGTTCATAAAAGACGATTGAAGGAAGGCCTAACGGAAGAGCGTGGTGATAGCGTAAGGGAAGACCGCCCCCCAGGCGCTTTCGTTGTGGACGCCGAGGGGTTCGAAGTGAGCGTGGACGTGCATGCGGCGTTTCTGCCGGTGGATGGCGAGCAGGTCCCGGTAGAGCTTGCTGAAGGTGCTTGCGCTGGCTTTTGACTCCTTCATTCCGCCGTACAGAAATACGGCCGTGTCGCCGTGCGTGTGCTCTGGCCAGGCCGTGGGGAGCATAGGATCGACCCAGATGCTGGGACTCAGCAGCATAGCTTTTGCAAATACCTGTGGGTACTCCATCGCCACCAACAAGCTCGCGAGTGCCCCGAGGCTCGAACCTCCGATAGCGGTGTGCTCGCGCTCGGGTCGTGTGCGGTAGGTCCGGTCGATGAGGGGCTTGAGGTGAGCGACGAGGAAGGCGCCGTAGGCGTCGACCTGGCCTCTTGGCACGCGGGTCTGGTGGGTGGGGGCGTACTCCTCAATGCGCTTCTCAGCGGCGTGATCGATGGCCACCACGATAAAGTCTCCCCATCCACGCTCGGCGAGCCACGCCATGCGCTTGTTGAGTTCCCAATTGCCGAAGGGCGCAAATTCGTCGAAGAGGTTCTGGCCATCTTGAAGATAGATGACCGGATAGCGCCGCTGGCAGCGATCGTAGTCGTAGGGTAGGAGAGCGGCGATGCGTCGGGTGGCGAACTCGCTCGGGAGGGGCATATTGGACGGCAGTGGCTCGATCCGCGGCAAGAACGCCTCGCGGTAGTTGCGATTGTCGTCGAGGAAGTTCGGGACTACGTCGTAGATCTTGCCGTCGCCCGCGTAGTGGCGATTGGTACGCCGGTTGCCCCACTCGTTGACCTCCTCACTGTCCCAGGAGCCGAGGTGGTATTTGTACTGCACGCACTTCCCCTCCCACGGCACGCTTCCCGTGTAGATACCGGGGGATTTGCGGCTGAGTCGCACTACCCCCGATCCGGTACTCCAGTCTTCGAGCGAGCTCGAGCACAAGACCTCCTCGGAAGAGCAACTGGGCGCGATAAGCTCGATTTTTGTAGTGGATTTACTCATATGTGTTGCCTCGCGGCGGCGAAATGTAGCCGTTTGACGGGGGATTCAGGGTGTTTTCCGCGGGTAGCTCTATCGCGTCTAGGCCTGCGATTCGAACTCTACTTGCCTACTCCGAGCCTCCGGTCCTCGGTGGTAGCTCGCCTGCCACGCCTCAGACTAGGCACCATCCTTGTCGTGTGAAAGCGGACCTATTGCCCCGGAAGCACACGCCCATGCCCTCATTTTTACTTCGCTGTGGCCCCTTAGTATCCTTGCTTTGTCTGGCGCTAACGTCGTCGGCTCAGGCCGACCTGTCTGTCCACATCGCCATCCAGACCGCGAGCGCCCAGGCTAACCAGCCCATAAAAGCGACGATTTACCTCGACAACGAAGGGGACACCACCCGTCGCGACCTCGTCGTCGGACTTCGGATGAGTGCGGGCTTATTCTTTGTAGAGTACCTCCCGAAGACCGTCCGCTACGACGAGAGCCTCCAACAGTGGACCGTCTCGAAACTCGATTCCGGTCGGCGAGACAGCTTCATCGTGGTCGTCCAGCCGAACATCGGCGGTGTACACGTGCTGACGGCCGAACTCATGACTGCCGACAAATCCGACTGGGACTCGACGCCCGGCAACGGCTTGCCTTACGAAGACGATCAGGACGAAGTGTGCATCAGTGTTCCGATACAACTAGATTGCGGACAAGAGGCCGTCCTGCGCGCGCCCCGAGGCCGCAAGGCCTACACCTGGTACCGCAACGACACCGCACTCGTGTACGCCACCTCAGATACCCTCCACCCGCAAGGCAGTGGGGCGTATCGCTTCGTTATCGATGGGGAGACCTGCGCGTCGGGCAATTGCTGCCCAGTCATCGTCGAACGGACAGCCTGTCTAGCCGATGTCGCGCTGCTCGTCGACGCGGCACCGAGCTCTCGCGGAAAAGACGTCCACCGAGTCACGCTCAAGCTCTTCAACGAAGGATCAGGGCCGATCAGCCGCATAGAGTACTACTTGACGAGTTCGGCCTACCTGCGGCTCGCAGACCAAACCACCGCTAAGGACTGGCAGATTACTCCCGATCGCATGCGGCGCAGCCACCGGGTCACCCTCTTCCCGGGTGACTCGGCGACGGTGCAGTTCGACATCGAGACCATCGGTGGCGGGGCGGCCAGCGCCTACCGGATGTTTGCCGAGGTCTCCGCTTTCTACGCTGGCGATACGCGCCTCGTCGACGTCGACTCCGACCCGGACGAGGACCCGACCAACGACGCCATCGTTGACGGTGGCCGGCACCTGGCACGTACCCTCGACGAGGACGACAGCGACATCGTCGTCTTAGGTGCCGGGGTCGGCTGTTCGTTTGATGTTTTGGCGAAAGCCGGCTATAGCCTCCCCGCCCAAGCCTCGGGCCAGCCGAGCATCTGTATCGCTGGTGCTCGAAACGTACTCACCGACCTCACGTATACCCTCGATGGCGTTGCGCTAAAAGCTCCGACCCAGGGGTGCGATGCCTACAAAGTCGCTAAATTTTCCTTGCGAGACCTCCCCGCCAACTACGCAGACAACGGCTGGCGCATCGATCGCTACGAGGCTGGAGGCCAAGTCAAGCTCTCCTCACAGGCCGCCGCCACGCTCGCCGAGGTAGTTGCGCTGCTCCGAGGCACCGATCCGAAGTCGGAGGTTCGCGTTATCGCCGAGCAAAAACTCCTCGAGATCGAGGGCTATACAGCAGCTCCCACGAGATTGCGGCTCCGTCACGTGAGCAGCAGCGTCGTGCTCGACCTGAAGCCGGTAATCGTCGACGGCTTCCGTGGGTGGGGCTTGACCTTGCCAGCGGGGCTTTCGCCAAAACAGTACAACCTGATCGCTACGAACGCCGCTGGTTGCACCAATACCGCCAACGTTACGGTGCTGCAAGCTGCGGCCCTCACGGTCATCAAGGACACCCTTTACCGCCAGATCGAAGTCGCCGAGCCGCTCTTCCTCGCCGATACGAAAGGATTTGATGTGCCTTTAGGGATCACGTGGACCCCGCTCGCCTCGGGCTACATGACTAAGATCTCCGCACCCGGCAGATATGACTATTCCTTTGCGCGGACGGACGGTGAGCAACGCTACGTACGCACCTACCGGGTCGATGTCCAAGCTTTCACCTGCGTACCCTCGTTGGCCAAGCCCTCCATCACCTTAACGACCGAGTCGTGCGACGCGCAGACCGTCCCGCTCGGGCTCACGAGTCCAGGACTACAGCTTTTCACTAGCAACGGCAGTGTATACGATGCCAGCCGCGCGACAGGCACTCGCCCTGGGGCGAGTTACGCCCTAACTGCCCTGGCCGACCAAGGCCTCACCGAGACGTACACCGTCACAACCTGGCCCGGACTACCGGCCGCGGAAGGGCTGAAGGGTAATGCACAGGAGATTGTCGCACAGCTCCGCCGGGCGGGCAAAGACGTCTCAATAGACTGGACCACGGGCCATATCAGGGCGGCGGGCACCACGTTGCAAGCTGTCCTGCTGCGCACCGCCGACGGCCGCTCGATTACTTTGCCGGTAGCGGTACCACATCTCCAGACCTTCGGGACCATTTACCTCCGGCCAGGCATCGCCGTGGTGACGGTCGCGGGCAGCGACTGTAAGGAGAGCCTCACGGCGGAGCTGAAGTGTAAGCCCCGCGTGATTATCATGGGCGGCGGCTTTGTCGTCGAGGTCGGCAACGAGTTTCTCTTGCCGCTTCAAGGTTCCAACCTGCCTGGCGGCTACGCACTACGGACAGATACCTGGAAGCACGAGAACCCTACCGGCCGCGCTGCGCCTCAGACCAAGACCAATGACGATCTGACGGTGCGCATGTCGCCCGATTCTACGGCACTCATCTTCCTGGCTGCCGCACCTATAACCGCCCCCCTTACCGTCAAGATGGTTGCCTGTAACGACGTGGACGACTGTGTGGACGTAGTTTATACCATTACTACCCAGTCCCGAGACTGCGGGCCATCGCTGTGGGCGAGTCAATCTGCGGAGGCCGTCATCGCGGTTGGTGACGATGATGTCACCGTTGCTCTCCCGGCAGGATTCGATGCCAGCGTCCACTCGTTGACCATCGATGGTCGTCGCGTCGAGGCGATAGCCGCCGTCGATCAGCCGATCTACCGTACGTACCCCACATATGGGGAGTACAAAGCCTTGCGGACGCCTTTCGGCAAAACGATTCACGTGGCCGCTGGCAACTTGACGGAGGCCATGGCCGATGTCTTCGAGGAGGCTACGATAAAGCCCTCGGCTACCGAGGTCAGTGTAGAGGGGCTTCCTGCCGGTCAGCCGCTCTACGGGCAGCGCCCTGACGACACCTGGGGTCCAGTCAAGCCGCTCGCCGAGCGCGTGCGACCAGTCCCGGCGATCCGGCTCGGTGCAGGTACGCATGTGCTTGCCATTACGGGCATCGCCGACGAGAATGTCAAGTGCACCGACACGATGACCATAGTGGTGCGCCGCGCTCGGGTCGCGAATCGTCGCGAGACGCTCGACCTCACCGTTGGTGAGAAGAGCCGGTTTTGCCTGCCGGCCAGTCGTCAAGACGGGGTCGTCATTGGGGTAGACAACAATTGTCTTAGCTCGAGCGGTGAGCGCATCGGCGTAGAGTGGGACGGCGACTGCCTCGTGATGGAAGCCTACGAGGCTGGCCAGGAGCGGGTTTGTCTGACGCGACGCTACTTAGATGGAGGTGTCGACTCGATCATGCTCGTACTGCGCAGCACGGCACGGCTCGAGCTAGACGTTGCCGCCGACCGGGATACACTAGAGTTCGGACAGTTTAAGGTAATCGAGGTGCTTCGCAACGATAAGCTCGCCGACGAGCCCCTCAGCCTGAGTCTCGTGAGCGAACCGTTCTTCGGACGCGCACAGGTAGTCGGCAATGCCGCCATCGAGTACCTCCACTACGGCGCAGACTGCGCCAAGGACATTTTCACCTACGAAGTCTGCCAGGGGGACATCTGTGACTCTACAACCGTCGAGCTCATGGTGTACTGCGACGAACTGCTGATCTACAACGGCATGAGCCCCAACGGCGACGGCGTCAATGAGGAGTTTACTATCCTCGGTCTCGGGCAGTACCCTAAGCACCAGCTGTCGATCTTCAATCGCTCCGGCAACTTGCTGATCGAGTTCCGCGAGTATGCCAACGACTGGCGCGGCGACATCGGTGGGGCGCAATTGGCCGAAGGCACCTACTTCTACGTCATCGACCTCGGCAACGGCGAGTCAAGGAGCGGGTATCTTCAGTTGTCACGATAGAGTAGTAGATAGATAAAGAACATTTTGTTTTACATTGCGCTCGTGTTGTCGCTAAGCGACGCACGTGTATCGAAATGGAAGACGAAAAAATTTACGCCATCGCGCTCAGTTACCTGAGCGGCGTAGGACCGATCCGAGCGCGGAAGCTCCTCGCCGCCGCAGGAAGTTTTGAGGCGTGCTTTCGGTTGGAGCCGAGTGATTACGCTCAGCTAAAGCTGCCACGAGCGGCCATGGAGCAGCTTTCCAACCGCGGCGTGCTGGCCGCCGCCGAGAAGGAGGCTCGTTTCGTAGAGCAACACGACATTGAGGTGCTCGACTGTCTCGATGAGCAGTACCCAGCTCGCCTCGAAGAGTTGGGCGATTCGCCGGTCGTTCTTTACAAACGCGGGAACGGTGACCTATCGCCCCAGCGAACAGTGGCCATCGTCGGCACACGAAAGCCGACCTCACACGGAATCGTCGCCGCCGAACGTATCGTCGAGGACTTGCAGGCCTACGGTGCCTGTATCGTCAGCGGACTCGCCTATGGCGTGGACATCGTAGCCCACAGAGCAGCTCTAACCCGAGGACTACCTACCTACGGTGTACTCGCCCACGGTCTCGGCGAGATCTATCCGAGTAGCCACAAAGCCACGGCCATCGAGATGCTCGAGACCGGGGCCTTGGTGACTGAGTACCCGAGCGGAATGCGCTCGCGCCGGGAATTCTTTCCGCAGCGCAACCGCGTAATCGCAGGCCTAGCCGATGCCGTGATTGTGGTTGAAAGCGCCGTGGAGGGCGGTAGCATGATCACCGCCAAGCTGTGCGAAGGCTACAATCGCGCCCTCTTCGCCGTGCCTGGCCGCCTAACCGACCCAATGAGTCAGGGCTGTAATTTGTTGATCCGCTCGCAACGCGCCTCGCTCATCGAGAGCGGCAAAGACATCGCCTTCCATCTCGGCTGGGACCGGGACGGTCGTCCGGCGGCTGTCCCCACAAAACAACTGTCGCTCGAATCCTTTACGGACATAGAGCGATCGGTAGTGACCCTATTGCAGCAGGAAGTTAACCTGGATATCGACACGATTTCATATCGCGCTTCGCTAGACTGTAGCCAACTTGCCGGCACCTTGCTCGAGTTGGAGTTTCGCGGCGTCGTGCGCGCCCTCCCCGGCAAGCGCTACACACTTTCATGAAATACTCTTCGCACCTCCCGGCATCCTTACATCTCTGCCTACCCGCGCTAGTCCTGTTGCTCGTAGGTATGTCGTGCGGGCAAGGGCGTAACGTCACGACGCGTACTCCGGAGCTCGTACCCCAGGTCGTCGTCGAACCGTTCGTTGAAAGCCAGCGCGCCGCTCAACGTGATCTTCATGGTCGGCGACGGGATGGGACTCGGGCAGTTGTCTGCCGGGATGTTCGCGAGCAACAACCGGATCGCCTTCGAGCGCATGAGTGTGGTCGGTATTCACAAGCCTCAGAGTTCGGACAACCTCGTCACCGATAGCGCCGCTGGTGCTACAGCCTTTAGCTGTGGGGTCAAGACCTACAATGGGGCCATCGGTGTAACGCCAGATAGTGCCGCCTGTCCGACGATTCTCGAATACGCCCACAATTTGGGTATGCCCACCGGACTCGTGGCTACCTCGACCATAGTACATGCTACTCCCGCATCCTTCTTCGCACACGAGGGCCTCCGCAGCAGCTACGAAAATATTGCCGCCCAGCTGACAGACGCAAGCGTCGACTTCTTCATCGGCGGAGGGCAGAAGTACTTCCAGCAGCGCAAAGACGAACGCGATCTCGTCGCGGAGATGCGGGGGCGGGGGAGGGTAGTGGAGAGCTACTTCGACAGAACCATGGATCAGGTAGCGGCTTCCGCCAAAACGACCTACGGGTACTTCACCGCCGACAACGATCCTTTGCCCGCCGCGCAGGGGCGTACCTACCTCGCGCCTGCCAGCAAGATGGCCATGGATTACCTAGCGGCGAGAGACTCGCTCGGGAAAGGATTCTTTCTCCTGATCGAAGGCTCTCAAATTGACTGGGGTGGCCACGCCAACAAAGGCGACTACATCGTCACTGAAGTACAGGATTTTTCGCGGACCATCGACGTGGTGCTCGACTGGGCTGCTGCGCACGAGAATACCCTCGTCGTTATTACGGCCGATCATGAAACAGGAGGCTTCGCGGTGAACTATGGTTCGCGTCCCGATTCCATGATCTACGCCTTCACGAGCGACTACCATACCGCCACGATGGTGCCCGTCTTTGCAGAAGGGCCGGGGGCAACAGCCTTCTCGGGCATCTACGAGAACACGGCCATCTACGATAAGCTCCGCGCCGCTATTGATGCGGCGGGGCGGATTCGCGACTCTAAATAGCGCCGACTTGGTCTAGCCGAGTGGCCTCAAAACGCTAGGATTACACTTCCACTGGCGGATCAAAGATGCCGCTCGGCGTGGTAGCTCGACCGAACGAGTGGCCCAGACTCGACGAACTCAATTCCGATTTCTTCACCGGCCACCTTGTACTCCGCAAACTGCGCCGGGGTCACAAACTCCGCCACCTCGATGTGCATTTTCGTTGGTTGTAGGTACTGACCGATCGTGAGCACGTCACACCCGTGAGCGTGCAGGTCTCGCATGATCGCGTATACCTCCTCGGGCTTTTCCCCGAGCCCTACCATGATGCCACTCTTGGTGCGCTTGCCAGCTGCTTTGGTCCGCTCGATCTGCTCTAGCGAACGATGGTAGCGGGCCTGAGGGCGGACTTTGCGGTACAGTCGTTCGACGGTTTCCATGTTGTGGCTCACGACCTCCTGGCCGCCTTCGATCATGCGCGCGAGAGCGTCCCAGTTGCCGCGTGTGTCGGGGATGAGCGTTTCGATCGTCGTGGTAGGCGTTCGCTCCTTGACGAGCCGGACGGTCTGGTACCAGATCTCGGCACCGCGGTCTTTGAGTTCGTCCCGGTTGACACTCGTGATAACGGCGTGCTTGACGCCCATTAGATCGATCGCCTCGGCGACACGGCGCGGCTCGTCTTCGTCGTACTCGTTTGGACGCCCAGTCTTCACGGCACAAAAGCTACACGAGCGAGTGCAGGTGTTGCCGAGAATCATGAAGGTGGCCGTTCCCGCCCCCCAACACTCGCCCATATTCGGGCAGTTGCCGCTTTGACAAATCGTGTTGAGCTTGTACTCGTCTACGAGGCGCCGCACGCGCTTGTAGTCCTCGCCAATAGGAAGCTTCACGCGAAGCCAGTCCGGCTTGCGGGCGCGGGTAGCAGGCGGGCTTGCAGGTGTCGAGGCAGAGACAAGATCGGCAGTCCCCACTTGGGGGGACGCCTGAGAGACGATAGGTAGTTCGACCATGCTGAATACTCCAACCAGCCACCCAACGTGGTGTTGCGCTGTGACTGGGCCATTTACACTGCACCGACCGGTACTGCGGTCGCACCTCTAGCGGCGCTTGCCCAAATGTACGCTGACGAAGAAGTTCACGAACAATGGTGTGTTGGCCGCAGGATCAATAAGCAGCGGGATAGCCCTGGGGAAAGCATCTACCATGACGCCGGCCTCTACGGCCTTAACAAACTCATCGAACGCTCCCCAGTCCAGGTGAATCGCGGCACGGGCGTTGACTCCCGGCACAATCGACGCATCGCTCCAGCCTCGCTTCAGGCCACCCGTCCCATTAATTCTACCTCGCTCTAGGAAGCCCTGCGGGTTCTGGTCGTACGTGAAGAACTGCGCCTGCGGGTTAACATCACCACTGATCTCCAGGACATAAGGCTTCACGATGCCGGCAGTGACCCCGAGTTCGAAACTCGTGCCTACAGCCAGGCCACGACGGCGGTCCTTCCCGGAGTAGTACCGTTTCCACCCTTTGTTGACTCGCACGGGAATCAGGGCGTTTTGCTTGCCGTACACGAAGCTACCGGAGTTCTGTCCAAATTGCACCGCGCGGTCGGTGGTCTTCGCCTCCCGCGGATGCTTGATAACGCCGAGGTTTGCCCCCCAGTAGGAGGTCTTGTAATAGGTTTTGAGCTTTCCGCTCGTAAAGCCTGCGTAGACGCCGTTGGTGTGGATGCCGAGCGTCCCGGTGACTTCGCGGTCGTAGACGATGCCTACGTCAACAGACTGGTTACTGCGCGGGAGCAGGGTCTCCTGTGCGTACACAGACCCCGCGGCCGTGATCACAAATAGAGAAGCCGCTGCAGAGCGTAGTAGCGTTAGCATCATAGCGTAAATAACGGCCAAATCGTGTAGACGTTTGGCATCGCGACGACTTTCGTGAAAAAAAGCTCGCCAATTGATGCTACAGCAGTCTTGGCCGACATTTGCGGCAAATACCGTTCCCCTTGCCTGATGCCCCGATTGCGCTTTGTGTCCAAGTCGAAGCCCCGGCGGTCGGTCCGCGCTTGTCGTACGTTCTGGAGGTCGTTTGCGACTGGTTCGGATGGTCGCTCGAGTTACCCCACGGCGATCCTAGGCGTAAGGGCCAAGAGTTTACCGCTACGCTTCGCTACGATGCCGCTCCTCCCCAGGAGGTGCTCTCCCCGGGCACCGTCGATGTGCGCGCCTGTGGGCTGCTCGATGCCCCCGTCGGCAGTACCGACTTCGTGCCGCAGTGGTCACAGGTCTTCGGACAGGATTGTCCCTGTGGCCTCGATGCACTCGGAGGAATCTTTTACGCGCTCAGCTTATACCCAGAGTACGGCTTGTCTGTTCGAGACCACCACGGTCGCATCCCCGCACAGGCGCACCCTTTCGTCTCGCGTGGCGTGGGCCACAAGCCGCTGGCCGATGCCCTCGCACTCGCGCTCGCTACTCGCCTGTGGCGGGCGGCTGGCCTGTTGGGCGTCCCGCGATTTCGACACGATCGAGCGGCCTGCTCTATCGATGTCGATGCCCCGACCGCGATCATTGGCAAGCCGTGGTGGCGGCGGCAGTCCAGTTTGCTTCGCGGTGTCCTGCATGCCGGGCACTACGAGGACGCGCCCGACCCATTGACGTTTAGACAGTTGCGTAGATGGAGTGCCGGCCGGCCCGATCCATTCAATACATTTGACTACATCCGCGAGCAGGCCGAAAGCCGTTCCCTGCAACAGGACTACTTCACCCTAACGGGCTATGGCACCTCCCTCGATCCGGGTTGGTCGAAGGATAACGAGCGGTGGGCACCGTTTTGGCGAAAGCTGCAAGCCTATGGCCGGGTCGGTATCCATCCGAGTTACGAAAGCTCCGAGCGCCCTGAGCTGTTCGGTGAAGAGATTGCGCGACTCTCGCAAGGCCTCGGGGCACCGGTACTCATCAGTCGTCAACACTTCCTCCGAGTACGCCTGCCCGACACGTTCCGCATACTGCTCGAACTCGGCATCCGCGAGGACCACAGCCTGATGTGGGCGGACGAACTAGGTTTCCGGACGGGATCGAGTCGCTCTTATCTATGGTACGACCTCCTCGCCGAGCGCGTCACCCCCCTACTGTTGGTTCCCCCTCACGGGATGGACGTAACGGCCCGTCGGTACGGTGGGCTTTCGCCAAAACAGGCCGTACAGGAGTTCACCGCACTGCACGAACAGGCTCAGCAGTACGGCTCGGGTCTGCGGTGCATCTGGCACAACAGTAACCTCGGACCTTGGTACGGGTGGTCGCCGTGGCGGCCCGTCTTCGAAACCGCCCTCGATCTCGCCGCATCGACGGTGGCAACAAATCGTTTGCGGAAGATGTCCTAGCCTAACCCAACTCGCTCGCATGTCCTCTCCCCCTGTCGCCCACGCCACGCAACAACTCCCTCCTGAGCTACAATTCGTGAGCGACGAGAAGGGCGGCTTTCGGTTCTCGGACGACACTCGCGAAAAACTCTGTTGTGCTGAAACGGGTCATGTATGCATTGACGAAGAGGTCCTCGCCCGCATCGAGGCCCACGTAATCCCTCCGAAGTGGCGTAAGGTCTGGGTAGCCCGCGAGCCCACCGCTCATCTTCAAGTGACGGGTCGTGACGCGAAGGGGCGCAAGCAGTATATCTACCACGAGGCCTACGTCGCCCATCGGCAGGAACTCAAGTTCGGAAAGATGCTCGAGTTCGCCGCTGGACTACCTGGTCTCCGCAAGGAGATAGCTCATCAACTGCGCCGCCGCACCTGGGATAAGGAAAGGATGCTCGCGCTCATGGTGCACCTGCTCGACCAGACTAAGCTGCGGGTCGGCAATGAGCGCTATTTGGCCCAGAACCAGACCTACGGACTCACCACGCTGCGGCGCAAACATCTCAAGCGACAGCCGGGAGGCCTAGCGCTCGACTTCAAGGGTAAAAGCAATAAGTTTCGACACGTGTCGGTAGAGAACAAGAAGCTTCGGCGACTCTTGAAGCAGGTTTCCGAATTGCCGGGGCACCGCCTGTTCAACTACAAGACCTCCGCTGGGAAGACGGCTACCCTCGAAAGTGGCGACGTCAACGACTACCTCCACCAGCACCTCGGGGCGGCGTTTAGCGCGAAGGACTTCCGGACCTGGGGCGGGACGAGCCTGGCGGTCAAGTTCTATCCCGAGGTGGCCGCAGAGGTAGCTGCGACGGGGAAGGGCAAGGCTGATAAGCGCGTCGTGAAAGCCGTCGCGAAGGCACTAGGGAACACGGTGAGCGTATGCCGGGAGTACTATATCCACCCGCTTGTTTTGGCGAAAGCCGAGGCCGGAACCCTTCCACTGGTCCCCTGGAGCACGGTGGCCTCGATCGATGAGCTAGCCGACTACGAGCGCTACACCCTAGAGGCTATTGCGGCGGCTTAGTGGCGAACTCGTCGAAGAGTCTCGCCACTTGGTCCTGGAGTTCTTGCATCCCGCCCTCGAGTTGCTGGATGCGGTAGCCTTGGTCGAGGAAGGTCGGCGCGAGGTGACGCGTGATGCGGCCGACGACGTGCCAGCTCTCGAGTGCCTCCTGCTGTTGCACCTCGATGCTGGCGTATTTCGGGTTGTCGGAATTGAGGGTAAGACGCCGCAAGGCGATGTCGAAATTGGCCAGTCGCTTGACGTATATCTCGTCCTGGACCACGACCACGAGGGTTTGCCCGACGAAGGACTCCGGTGTTTGTGGAATCCTTTCGGCCAACACAAAATCCTGATCCTCGAGGGTCGGGAGCATACTGTCTCCCAGCACCTGAAAGATGACGATGTCGGCGTCTGGGCGGAAACCGGGCACGAGGTAGCGCGGGAGTTGTGATACCCAGTGCTCGTCACGGTCGGTGCCCGAATAGCCGGCCCTCGCCTTCTCGGTGATGGCGGGGAAGCCCTGCCGCGGGAGGGTAGGCTCGGATCGCGAGGGTTCGTAAGGCCTTCCGCGACCTAGAAGTAACCAGTTCGAGTCTACCCCGAGTTCGGTGACTAAGTAGAGTAGCGAGTTGTAGTTGGGGTAGTAGCGGTCGTTTTCGATTTGCGAAAGCGTCGACTGGGAGAGGCCTAGACTTGCGGAGAGCTCCTTCTGCGAGAGGCCCAACTGCTGGCGAAGGTGTTTAATACGGGCCCCCGGTCCGACCGATCCGCTCGGATCTTGGGGGGGTGTCTTTAAGCTAGGCATTTATAGTATCCGAGAGGCCGTGTCGACCGTGGAGACCACAACAAACGAACGATTTTCTGAATTGTACGTCAGCGCTTCCAACTAACAGCCGCCTCCCGTCAAATCTAAACAACATCGGGGGTTCTAACGCTTCAAGAGCGGGAGGCAGAAAGTTGGACCTCCACCCGTCGGTCGCTGGATCTGCTCGGCGACCCTTCGGGGCAATTTTGCTCTTGCACGAGTTTCCGCTCCGACACCTACACCACTCGGTTCGGGTACTTTCGAAGTTTACTATGAAAAAAATTTGGCATTTCACCCGTGACCTCGTCAATGCGTACATCGAGGATGACGGTCTTACGAAAGGGGCAGCGCTTGCTTACTATACGACCTTTTCGCTCGCCCCGATTTTGATCATCATCATCACCGTAGCTGGGTTTTTTTTCGGGCAGGACGCTATCTCCGGGGAGGTTTATGACCAGCTCGACCAGCTGCTGGGTGCGGAGGCAGCTGCATCGATCCAGGAGATCGTCAAGGCGAGTTACCTCTCTGGTGACTCTGTGTTCACTACCATTCTCGGGGTCGGCACCTTGATTTTTGGTGCTACCGGGGCCTTTAATCAACTAAAACTGAGCCTCGACCAGATTTGGGAGATTGAGAGCAAGCCGAAGAACAACGTCATCGGCTTTCTAAAGGCACGGGCCACGTCTTTCGCGATTGTGCTCGGCCTAGGCTTCATCTTGCTCGTCTCGCTTGCCGTCAACGCACTAGCCGTTGGCCTGAGCAGCGCGATCGGGGAATACTTCTCGCTCGTTGGTGAAATTGCGCTCGCGGTCTTATCAACCGTCATCTCCATCGCGATGACCACCGGGATATTCGCGGTTATCTTCAAGGAATTACCCGATGTCGAGGTCCGTTGGCGAGAGGTGCTCTGGGGCGGACTTTTTACCGCTATCCTATTCTCGATCGGACGTTTCGGCATCGGGTATTATATCGGCAACTCGAGCATTACGTCGGGGTTTGGTGCTGCCGGCTCTCTGGTGGCGTTGCTCGTCTGGACGTACTACTCCTCGCAAATCGTCTTTCTCGGGGCAGAGTTTATCTGGGTCCTGGCGCGTAACAACGGCCATCCTGTGCTGCCCAGCGCGCAGGCCGTACGCGTGATCCGTAAAACTACGCGGCTCGAAAAGGCTGCCGCCGAGCGGGAGGAGCGCAAGGAACTCAAACGTCAAAATGACAAGGACCAGCTGCCTACGCCCTCGTAGGAGTGCTGCTCGTAGGCGTACCGACCGCTAAGCTGCAAGACACGAGGCAGGGATTAAATGTAGTCGATCGCAACGACGAAGGCCGTAAGCACGATCGGAAGTGTAACCCAGAACCAGGTGGCGTTAAAGATCAGGAACGCGATCGTCACCAGGAGGGAGGCTGCGAAAACGATCCAGGCGAGGCGGGGGTTCTTTTTAGTCTCGGTACTCATAACGGCAGGGGTCTAATGGTGGCGCGAAGCTAGGGCGCTAACCGATAATAGGCGGCGTGGTTCGTGATACAGCTTCCCGAGAATTGGGTACCTTCGCCTCTTCACCGGGCGTCTGCTACAAACTACTTACATGGCAAAGGATCAAGAACTTTACGAAAAGGCTATCGGCTGGGTCAAGAGTAAAGGCTACGATAAGATCCGCGCCAACGTGGAGGGCTACGATGCGCCGACGACTTTCCGCCGCGACGAGGAGGGTGGCCTGATCGTCACCCCCGACATCACTGCCGTCAAGAGCCGCAGGAAGTACTACTTCGAGCTCGCCGAGAAGGACGATGACATCAACACCTGCGTGTCGAAGTGGAAGCTGTTTGCCTCGGTGGCTTCGGCCCAAAACGGTAGACTTTACTTACTCGCCCCCCACGGACACAAGGCGTTCGCCGCCCGCGTCGTCGAGCGTCACGCTATAGAGGCGGAGGTCGTTGCCCTCTAAGCCGTCGTCGCCCCAATGACGAAGGCAGATGATGCGGCCCTTGACGCTACGCGCGCCTGGGTCGAACGCGTCGTTATCGCGCACAGTCTGTGTCCGTTCGCCGTGGTGCCCTACGAGGCAGATGACGTCCTCTTTGAAACGTTGCCGACAGACCCGACTGCGGCGCTCTCCGCCATCTACCGTCGGGCCAGTCAAATGGCCAGCGGTGATCTCCCCGAGACGACGCTCCTAATTGTCGTCGAGGGACTTTCCAGCTTCGGCGACTTCATGGCCTTTCAGGAGGCGGCCGAGTCACTGCTCGCCGAGCGCTTCGGAGCGCAATTCGTAACAGCTACTTTCCACCCGGCGTATACGTTCGCAGACACAGCCGTCGGCGATGAGCGTCATTTCCTTCATCGCTCACCGTATCCGGTGGTGCAGTTGTTGCGGCAGCGACAGGTGGCTTTCGCCAAAACCCATGGCGACATCCCGGCGCTCCTGTCCCGGAACAGCGAGGTGGCCAAGCAACTCGGAAATGCGTACTTCAGGTCTGTTCTCGGCGAGCTCCAATCTCGATGAGCAGCCACCGCAGCGTTCAATAGATGCGTAGGTAGGCGGAAGAATGTTAGGGAACGGGGGCAATCTCGGCACACTTGAAGTGCCCGAGCGGACAGGCGCGCCGACCGGTCGGACCGCAGGGGCGACACGCCAGAGGGACGGGCGTCTGCCGGACGACACTTACCTCGCTCAGCGGTCCAAAGCCCATCTCCGGGGTCGTCGACAGAAAAAACACCGTGATTGGGGCATTCATCGAACTCGCCAAGTGCACCGGGGAGGAGTCATTGGCGTAGTTCATTTCCGCCTGAGACATGAGAGCCGCCGAGGCGAGCAGTGAGAGCCTGCCCGCTTGGTTGACGCAGGGTCGGCCACTGTCCCGCGCAATCGCATCGCAGGTCTCCACATCGTCGGGGCCACCAATGAGGTGCACGCCAATCTCGCGCGGCACTTTCGCGATCAGCTCAGCCCATGCACTCGGCGGGTACCGTTTGGTGTACCAGACCGAACCCGGTGCCACGGTTACGTAAGGGCCGACCACATTGGCGACCTTAGCGTAGTCTTCGGGGCGGGGGTACAGTTTTGGCGAAAGCCGTACTCGTAAGCCCAATGGAGCAATGAGGTCTGCATTTCGATCTACCTCCCGGGAGCCATCCTCGAGGCTATGCACCGCCCGGTGATCGTAGGCGAAGGACAGCGGGTTTTGGCGAAAGCCGAACTTGCGTTTGGCACCCGACAAGGCCGTCCAAAGCCCAGGCATGACAAATCGGTGCGTATTAATCACGATGTCGTAGCGCTCCTCGCGGATCTCGCGCATCAGCGCCCACCAGTGACGGTATTTGCGCCTACGCTTCTCCCAAACGAGCAGTCGCCGCAAGCGCGGGTGGTCGGCGAAGAGCGACTCATTGCCAGCACGGACGAGCAGATCTACGAGGTAGCCGTTGTCGCACAGCGTCTCTACCATACCTGTGGTCAGGATGGCGTCGCCAATAAACGAGGGCTGAATTACGAGCACGCGCTCGCCGGTGGTGACCATCCTAGAGTGAGAAGCTCTCCCCGCAGGCGCAGGTCCGCGAGGCGTTGGGGTTCTCGAAGGTGAAGCCGGTCCCACTGAGGCCTCCCGAGAAGACGAGTCTCGTGTTGGCGAGGTAGATAAACGAGCGCAGATCGGTCACGACGCGCTCGCCGTTGTCCTCGAACAGTTGATCTTCGGGCTTGAGCTCGTCGTCGAAGGTGAGGTTGTAGGTTAGTCCCGAGCATCCGCCACTCGTCACACTCACGCGCACGAAGTGCCCGGCAGTGAGCCCGTCTTTGACGCGGATGGCTTCGATCTGGGTTTTGGCGGTGTCGTCGACGAAGAGCATGGTGGTGGTTGAATCTGGCACAAAACTAACCCCCCCGACCGCGGCCCGGTTGTTACGCGAGGACGCCCGCCTCGTATAGCTCCCACAGGGGACTCTCGGCGCGAAGTTCCGGCACGGCAGCACACAGGAGTGCTACGGCCGTGTCGATCTCGGCGGCGGTCGTCTCCCTGCCGAGGCTAATGCGAATCGCGGCGCGCGCGTCTTCGGGACTTAGCCCCATGGCTAGCAAGACGTGGCTGGGCTCTAGACTCGTGCTCGCGCAAGCGCTGCCAGTGCTCACCGCCAGCCGCCGATGGAAGTTCGAAAGCAGCGCCTCTGCCTCCGTAAACCGAAAACTCAGGTTGCTGATGTGCGGGAGGCGAGCAGCCCCGGCCCCGTTGACGTGTACGGCGGGCAGGGCGCGGACGAGCATTGTCTCGAGGCGCTGCCGCAAACTTTCGAGGCGCACCGCTACAGTCCTCATCTCGGCTTTCGCCAAAACAGCTGCCGCCCCAAGTCCGACGATCCCCGGCACGTTGAGTGTCCCGCCCCGCAGACCTTGCTCCTGGCCGCCGCCCCCTTGCTGCGCAGACAGCACCACGCGCGGCTCGCGACTGCTGACGTAAAGGGCCCCGACGCCTTTAGGACCGTAAAATTTGTGCCCCGAAAGTGCGAGCAGGTCAACCCCGACATCCCGTGGCCTACACTCGATCTTGCCCACAACCTGCGTGGCATCCGCGAAAAGTAAGACGTCCCGCGCCCGACACACGGCCGATGTGGCAGACATGTCCTGCAGGACGCCCGTCTCGTTGTTGCCCCAGAGCACCGCGCACAGGATGGTGTCCTCGCGGAGGGCGTCGCCGATGCGGTTGGCGTGTAGGAGGCCTTCCGCATCAGGGAGGAGGTAGGTCACCTCAAAGCCGTCCTGCTCGAGTTCGGCACAGGCGGCCAGCACGGCCGAGTGCTCGACAGCCGTCGTGACGATGTGTCGCCCGCGCGATGTGTAGCGGCGGGCGACGCCGTGGATCGCGAGGTAGATGGCCTCGGTGCTGCCGCTCGTGAAGGTGAGTTCTTGTGGGAGGCAAGATAGGAGGTCGGCGACGGCCTCGCGGGCACTGTCCACGGCGGCGGCCGCACCCCAGCCGTAGGCGTGACTACGGCTGTGGGGGTTGCCGTAGGTCTCGCGGAAGTACGGTAGCATCGCCGTCAGCACCTCCTCGGCTACGGGGGTAGTAGAGGCATGGTCGAGGTAGATCCGGTCCTTCATCACCCGGTTAACACGCGGCGCGCCGGTGCGGGTTGAACGGTGGCGGCTGGTATCTTCCCGCCGTGACATTCGACGAACTTCTAGCGGGGATGCCGCGGCAAGACTACGCGGACTGGGCCAATCGCGCGGCCAAGGAATGGCGAGGCCGCCCAGCGCACGACTTCGATATCGTCCTGGACGATGCCGTTCGCCTGGCACCCTACGCCGTTCCCGACCGAAGTGCCGAAGCTACCGGCAGCGTACTGGCCATGAACGGTGATGCTGGGTGGCGGCAGGTCTCCGATCTCAGGGGTCTCGGGGCTGAGGTCAGCTTGGAAGCCGTTTTGGCTGAGCTCGAAGGTGGGGCGCAGGGGATACTGCTCGATGCTGACCAGTTAGCGCATTTAGCAGGCGCAGGTTCTCGGGTGCGCTTCGACTTCGTACAGCTGGTGGTGGCTGGTCGGAGCGCTAGTCTTTTCCCTGATTTAGCGAATCTAATCCCCCCAGAGCAGCGCCCTGAGGCGGAAGTTAGTCTGATGGCGGGCGCAGGTCACCCCCCAACTCTCGAATGGCCAGCCCTGCACGGCGGGGTGACCGTTCCTGAGCTAGCTGGGCTGTCGGCAACCTTAGCGGAGTCGTATAAGATGATGTCACAGCGTTTATCGGACGATAAGGCCTCACAGTTGCCGCAATCGTCCGAAACCTTTTCCCTCTGGTATCCCGTGCCGCCCGCGTATCTCGACGCGGTTATCCTCACGACCGCCCTACGTAAGCTCTGGCGTAAACTCAGCGAGGCGAGCAACTATGCTGCACAGCTTGATCTGCGACTCTGCGCTCTGATAGCGCCGACCTCGGTGGTGGCGTCGGCAGAAGCTTACCTCATCGACGCGACGGTACGGGCGGTAGCGGCCGTAAGTGCGGGCGTGTCGGTACTGAGCGTGACGCCCTATAGTACCAGCCGCGAGCATCGCCGACAGGCACGCAACCTGCAGCACGTACTGGCGCTCGAGGCCGGACTGGGAAGACACATCGACGCCGTCACCGGAGCCTCCCTAATCGAGGCAGGGGTCGAGGCCCTGCTGTCGACGAACTTCGCGGTGCTTAACCACCCTCAAGCGACTTTGTAATGGGACGGATATTGGCGATCGATTACGGCCTCAAGAGGTGCGGCATAGCCGTGACCGATGAGTTGCGGCTCAGCATCAATCCGCGGCCCTGGGTTGCTCCTGCAGAGTTGTTGGGCTTCGTACAGGCTTTCGCCAAAACTGAGGATTTGGAGTGCGTTGTCCTTACGGAGTCTACCCGTTTTGACGGAAGTCCGAACCCCATCCAGGCGCACATCAGCCGTTTTGCCGAAAGGCTCCGCGTTGCCCTCCCGAGCGTCGAGGTAGCCTTTCAAGACGAGGCCGGGACCAGTCGCGAGGCCACGGCCCACCTAATCCAGAGTGGCGTCCGCAAGAAGCGGCGCGCCGAGAAGGGGGCGCTCGATTCGGTGAGTGCGGGGATCGTTCTCGAACGGTACCTTCGCGACGCTAGAATTTGGTAAGTAGTACACTGTATGATCCTCCCCATTTATGCCTTCGGGCAGGCCGTGCTCAAGCGCGTCGCCAACGATGTCGCCCTCGACGACCCTACGCTCACCCCCCTGCTAGAGAACATGTGGGAGACGATGTACCACGCTAATGGCGTAGGGCTCGCTGCCCCGCAGATCGGTAAGTCACTCCGCATCTTCCTCGTGGACACCATCCAACTCGAGGACAAGGAAAAAAACAGCTCCGAGCCCGGTATCAAGATCGCCTTCGTTAACGCTCACGTCGTCGAGGAGGCCGGTGAGGAGTGGAGCTACGAAGAGGGCTGCCTGAGCATCCCCCACCTTCGAGGTGACGTCGAGCGCCCGAGCGAAATCACCCTGCGCTACTTCGACGGCGACCTCGCCGAGCACACCCGCACCTTCACGGGCATGAACGCACGCGTCATTCAGCACGAGTACGACCATATTGATGGCGTGCTGTTCGTCGACAAGCTCAAGCCCTTAAAGCGCCGCCTCATCAGCGGGAAGCTCGAGAAGATCCGTAAGGGGAATGTCGATGCCGACTACCGCCTGAAGTTCGCTACGCGCTAGTACTACAGCCTCGTACCACGGCGTG
The DNA here is from genome assembly GCA_963837005.1 of Lewinellaceae bacterium. Lineage (GTDB taxonomy): Bacteria > Bacteroidota > Bacteroidia > Chitinophagales > Saprospiraceae > CALDTK01. Next base: position 1,592,343 of record CAWIMC010000001.1, on the reverse strand, counting down.
GAGATCACTATTTGCGGCCGAAATCGGCGGGTATCTCCCCCCAGATCTTCGTCTCCCACTTGAGCACCGGGTTTCGCCACTTGTTGGCGGCGAGCCAGGCTTCGCCGCGGTCGATGAGGTCGTAGAGCGTGGCGGTCTTCGGGCCGCGGGGGAGGGTAGTCTTACACTTTCCCTTGCGAATCCACCCCATCGCAATCTTGCTGTCGGTGTAGATCGGGAGGTCGGGCAGGCCCTTCGCCTTGCAGTAGGCGAGACCGTGGATCAGCCCCAAGAACTCGCCGATGTTGTTGGTGCCCAGCGGGAAGGCCTGATGGAAGAGCTGTTCCTTGGTTTCGGTATTCACGCCCTGGTACTCCATCTTTCCGGGGTTGCCGGAGCAGGCTGCGTCTACGCTGAGGCTGGGCTTGACGATTGGGCCAACGCTTTGCGGCGCGGCGGCAGACCGTGCCCCGTACGTCGTGCGAGTACCGGTGGCCGTTTTGGCGACAGCTGATGTGCCTCCGGTCCGAAAAGCGGCCTGCGCTTCGGTAGCCGAGGCGAACGATTTGAAGCGCGCGCCCGGAAAACCTGCCACCTGCGCATTGGCCTCGGGCCATGTGCTGTAAACCCCGGGCTTGGCCCCCACCCAGACTACGTAATATTTACTCTTTTTCGCCACGGCGGCAAGGTAGACGCGTGAGATGCGCACGGGGGGATTGTGCTATCGAATTACCTTCCGCGCCGACATTATGGGTAGAGATCGTCCTTACAGATTTGCTGATTGCGCCTTTGCACGGACCGTGCTCGTTGCCTCGGTAGCGCTCGCCACCTCTCTAACGGTAAGCCTGTCCTACGCGGATGCCCAAATTGTGCTAAGCGACGAGCGCGTCGTGTTGCGTAGCGAACTCGGGATCAACACTGCTCAGACCGACTACGGGCCCGCCCTTTATCGAGAGGGCCTCATCTACGTGAGTCCCACCGCTGGCAGTCTCAAAAAGCGCTTTAAATCAAACACGAGCCGCAAACCCGCACAGACGCGGCTCTGGTACGCGACTCGTCTGCCAGGAGGGGAGCTGTCCGACGCAGAACCCTTCCTGCAGGATGCGGGCCGGAAGGTCAATACGGGACCGGTGAGCTTTTCGTCCGACGGGCGGGAAATCTACCTGACCCGCAATGCGACGGGCGGTCGGCGGAAAGGGAGGGTAGCGACTCGCTTGCAGATCTACCGTAGGGTCAGCTCGGACGCCGGACGGTGGGGCGACCCGGAGCCCGTCGACTTCGCTGATGCCACCAGCAACGACGCGCACCCCGCACTTTCGACAGATGGCTCGCTGCTGATCTTTGTGTCGGACCGAGACGGTGGCTTTGGGGGACTGGATCTATGGGGCGTCCGGCGCGAAGGCGAGACCTGGGGTGCACCATTCAACCTCGGCCTGGGAGTGAATTCCGGCGGCAATGAGAGCTTCCCCTTCCTCCACGCCGACGGTACGCTGTACTATTCGAGTACAGTCGGCGGCGAAGCCGGGGCCCCGGAGCACCTCGATATTTTTTACGCGCGCCAGGAGGATGAAGGTTGGACTGAACCGGTCCGCCTGGGAGACCCCTTCAACGGACCGGCAGACGATTTTGGGATCGTCGTAGCGAGCGACAACGCGAGTGGGTACTTTAGTTCGGCCCGTGGCGGCGGCGTCGGCGACGATGACATCTATAGCTTCGAGATTATTGGCGCGGCTGCGAACAGGCAGAGCGCCGAACTCGCCATTCAGGTGACCGACGCCCTCACTGGTGCGGCGCTTCAGGGCGCGGCAGTACGCTACCTCAATACGGATGCGACGAGCCTAACGAATGCCCTCGAGACCGGCATCGTATCGGTGGTCGGCGACCCCCTCCAGGTCGTCGGAGGGGACAACTACATGACCGACATCACTGGACGGGGGCTGATTCGCACGGTGGCGGGGACATACTTGCTCGAGGTGAGCCGTGAAGGTTACGAGCCGGTCCAAATCCCGCTCGTCTTGCGGACCACGGGAACGAGTTTGCCGATTGTGCTTTCGCCAAAACGTGCCTGTAGTACCATCCGAGTATCGGTACTCGACCAGCAGAGTCTGTTGCCGGTCAGCGCGGCTCTCTTGACGGCTACCACTGGGGTGGTGGGTGAGACCGAGCGGGCCATTGAGCCGGATACTCGTACAGGTGCAGACGGGACGGCAAAAATCTGTCTACCCTGTGGCGAGGTTTTCGCGCTTGTCGCGGCTTCTGGCGGGTTGAAGAGCAAACCGATTGCTTACTCCACCCGGAGCGACGATTGCGGCAAGACTCCTGTCCTCACTACCGTGACGATGTATGTATCTCCGCGCTCATCGACGCCTGTCCCAGCCGAGAACTCGAGCGTAAAGCTTGCCGGCAATCCACTTTCTGCCGGGACGAGACTCCAACTGCCCTCCGTCTACTATGCCCTGAATGAATCGAAGCTGAGCGCCGAGGCCCGCGGTGACCTCGACGAACTGGCGGCGCTGATGCTACGCTTTGTCGATATGCGCGTCGAGCTCGGGAGTCACACGGATGCCATCGGGAACGCTGCATTTAACAGGCAGCTTAGCCAGCGCCGTGCCGATGAAGCCAAACGCTACTTAATTGAGAAAGCTGGGATTGATCCCGTGCGAGTAGTCGCGAAGGGATACGGCGAAACCCATCTGCGTAACGGCTGCAGAGATGGTGTGCCGTGCAGCGCTGCGCAACACCGCGAGAACAGGCGCACCGAAGTCGTGATTCTCGATAAGGATGGAAAGGGGGCCGAACTGTCCCTAGGCTTCGTACCCACGGGGCGCGGAGGGTCGAACTCCTCTGCATCGGCACGTACGCCCGAGGTTCCTTCGGAGCGCGTAACATCAGGCGCATCGGTACCAGGTTCGGGAGGAAGTTATTTCGTGTTTGCGGGCTCTTTCCCGGGGGCTATGGCGGCTACCGCGCGGTTGCAAGAGCTTCGTGATTTAGGCTACGAAGGGGTACGGGTTCAGAAGGTGGTGGGGCGTGATGGCCTCACGGTGATCGCCGGGCGCTTCGACGACGCGGCGAAGGCCCAAAACTTCGCGCGTGCCCTGCAAGAGGCCCACGGCATCGAGGCCTCCGTCGAGCGAGAGTAGATCCTATTGCGTTGGATAGGTCACGGCAACCGCAGGGGTCGCATTAGTACATATTACCTCGTTCTAGATTAGACGAGGCCCTGCTCAACGGCAAACTTGACCAATTCGGTGGAGGTGTTGAAGTCGAGCTTACGAAGTATGTTTTTGCGGTGTGTCTCGACGGTATAGCGACTAATGTATAGCGTGTCGGCGATCTGCTGCGAGGTGGAGCCTTTCGAGATGTGGTGAAGGATTTCCTTCTCACGCTTCGAGAGCAGGAGTCGTTTTTGGAAATCGTCGGTAGGGACTTCGCCACGCTTGGGCTTGCGGGCAGTTTTGACGGCAGTCGATTTAACCTCTGTACTTACGTACCGTTCGCCCTCACAGATGGCGAACAGACCCTCGATAAGCGCCTCGCGGCTCACTTGCTTGAGGAGGAAGCCGCAGAAGCCAAGCTTCAGGGTCTCGCGAACGAGATCCGGGTAGTTGTACGAGGTGTAAGCAGCCACGCGTACGCCTGGCCAGTGTTTGCGCGCGTGTTCGAGATTCTCGCGGTAAGTCTCTCCGGGGATGTTGAGGTCGAGCAGCAGTAGGTCGGCATCGAGGGGTCCCCGCGATACGAGTTGTCCCATACTGTTTGCTGCCGTCGCTACCACCATGCGGTCTTCGGAAGCGAGGGTAGCCTCCAGGCCGACAACAACGATAGGGTGATCGTCCACGACGGCGATCTTGATAGTGTGTGGTTTGGTCATAGTGCTTTGCGTGGTAGCGAAGGGCCGGAGGGGTAACTCTTCGTCAACCTAGTGTCTGGGTCCAAGAAACGAAACCCGTGGTGAAACCTAGCATGAATTACCCCATCTCGTGAGAAGTGCTGTCTGGCTGCGTAGGCAGACCGTCAGGAGACAGTTGGGGTCTCACGTAAGTCATTCAGCAGCTGGCTCGTAGTACGGATGTCGAAGACACCCGTGAGCGCAGCCATAAGGGCTGTGTGCGCCTCCCCGTCGTAGTCAATCGTGCTATCGGAGACGATTATCGGTCGCAAACCGCGGCTCAGCGCATCGTAGGCGGTCGCGACGGCGCTCAGGCGGCTGTTCAAACCAGCGATGATCACCGTGTCGATGCCTTTGTGGAGGAGGACGATGTCGAGTTCGGTACGGAAGAAGGCCGACGGTCCGGTTTTGCAGACCTCGTAATGCACGGGCTTCACCTCTTCGATAAGGTTATGTCCCCACTTGCCCACCTGAAAATCGCCGCGGTTGGTGCTCAGTCCTTGAAGCGCCAGGAAAGCTGGGATCAGCGGTTCGTTTTGGGTGTCGGCAATGATCGTGAACTGGCAGCCGATCAGCGTGACGCCAGCGAGTCGCGTCGTATCGCAGAGCTTTATTAACGTCTCTATATAGGAGCGACCGGCACTGATCTGGCGACCGTTGCGTCGGAGGGCTCCGTCGGCGTGAAAATAGTCGTGTTGCGTATCGACCAACAGTAGAGCCGTCCGAGAGGGGTGTAAAGCAGGGTCCATAGGCGGGGGCAAAGCAAGGTTATTCCGAGGCGGTCGACAGCCTTCAGTTGTACAAATCCAAAAATATTTCTAGTTTGCGCACCGAGCGGCCCTAGTCTCCCCCGCCAATTCGCGCGGCTGCCGCAGAGGCGAGCCGAACGCTTCCGTATTCCCGGAGGAGTTCACGTGCTGCTGCGTCGGAGAGGCCGTGCGCCTCTTGGAGCATAAGCGATCCGCGTTCCCAAAGTTTGTCGTTCGACAGCGCCATGTCTACCATGCGGTTGTCTCGAACGCGCCCTAGCTTGATCATTACGCTGGTCGTCAGCATGTTGAGCACGAGTTTCTGCGCGGTGCCTGCCTTCATCCGCGTAGAGCCCGTCAGAAACTCTGGCCCCGTGACGACTTCGATCGGGTACGCACACGCCGCGGCGACTTCGGTGTCGGGGTTGCAGGTGATGCATCCGGTAGCCAGGCCCGCTGCCTTAGCCTTTTGGAGTCCGCCAATTACGTACGGTGTACGCCCCGATGCCGCCAACCCTACCACCATATCCCCAGGCTTGGCTCCGAGTGAACATAGGTCCACCCACGCCTGGTCGAAGTCGTCCTCCGCGCCCTCCACTGCCTTGCGGATCGCACCATCGCCACCCGCCATGATGCCAACTACGAGTTTGTGCGGGACCCCAAACGTCGGCGGACACTCGGAAGCGTCGACGACGCCGAGTCGGCCGGAGGTCCCAGCCCCGATGTAGTACAGCGTGCCGCCGTCGGCGAGGCAGTCGTACGTAGCGTCGACGAGTCGCTCGATCTGCGGGAGGGCCCGGCGCACCGCGGCAGCCACGGTGGCGTCTTCGCGATTGATGTTGGAGAGAAGGTCCGCCGTGCTCATCTGCTCGAGATGGCGGTACGGGGAGGGGGTTTCGGTAGGTCGCATAAAGGGTGACTTGCGGCGACAAGATTACTTTGCCGACGATGAAGTACGCGATGATAGGGGTGATGTCGGGCACGAGCCTCGACGGCGTGGATTTGTGCCGCTGCGACGTATGGCAAGATGACGGTGCGTGGCGATACGAGATCCACCGTGCTGCGACCGTTCCGTATACCGAGGCCTGGCGCACGCGATTGGACGATGCCATATCGCTTCCACGCGGTGGCCTCAACGCCCTCGACCGCGAGTACGCCATCTACCTCGCGGAACTCATCAACGACTTCACCCGAGGCGAAACCGCGCCGCTCACTGTTGCGAGTCACGGGCACACGATTCACCACCGGCCCGCGGAGGGTTACACCAAGCAGGTCGGGCACCCGCAAGTGCTCGCCGATCATACAGGACGCCCAGTAGTCGCGGACTTTCGCCGCGAAGACGTCTCCCTCGGGGGGCAAGGCGCACCGTTGGTTCCGGTCGCGGACTGGCTGCTGTTCGGCGATGCTGCCGTATGCATCAACCTGGGTGGGTTCGCGAATTTTAGTTTCGAGCGCAATGGGCATCGGCTCGCCGCCGACGTAACGGTCTGTAATTTGCTGCTCAACCGTCTCGCTTCTACAATCGGGCTACCGTACGACGACGGCGGCAGACTCGCGGCGATGGGCCAGGCCGACGTCGCGCTGCTCACTGAGCTGGACGCCCTGCCCTACTTCCAACAACCGCTCCCGAAGTCCCTCGGCCGTGAGTGGTTCGAGTCGAGTGTGTGGCCCCTGTTTTCGCGAAAGCTCGACGTAGCTACAGACGGTAAGCGCTGCGCAGAAAAACTCCTCGCGACTGCAGTCGCGCATATTGTCCAACAACTAATCGACGCGCTGCCATCTGATGCGCACGGGCAAGTACTCGTGACCGGGGGGGGGGCTTTTAATTCCTTCTTAATGGAGGGCTTTCGCCAAAACTTGCCCCACGGCCTTTGTGTCGCCGAGACCTCGAATCAACTCATCGAGTACAAGGAGGCCCTCGCGTTCGCGCTACTCGGAGCTCTTCGCTTGCGAGAGGAGGTCAATGTGCTATCATCGGTGACGGGGGCGAGTCGCGACAGTTGCTCCGGGGTGATCGCCTTACCGCGGGCGGTCGCTAGTACCATCTAACCCTCGCGGACCCTCCGCACGACAACCTTCCGCCGGCTCTCGTCCTTCTTGAAGCGCGGAGGCAACAACCCTTCGATACTTATGAAACCATTCTCTGAACAGACCGCCCTCATCACCGGCGGCAGCAAAGGCATCGGCTACGGTGTCGCCGAGGCGCTCGTGCAGCTTGGGACCAACGTCGTCATCACCGCGCGATCAGCGGACGAACTCTCCGCCGCTACCGAACGGATCAACAGCCTCGGCGGCGGAAAAGCAATCGGCGTGCCTTGTGACGTCCGGGATGCCGCCGCCCAGCGAGATGTGGTTCGCCAGGCAATCGACGCCTTTGGCGGCATAGACATCGTCGTCGCCAACGCGGGCGTCGGACACTTTGCCCCAATCGGAGAGCTGACGCCCGAAGAGTGGCAGCAGACGATCGACATCAATCTTACAGGGGTGTTCAATACCGTCCAGGCGAGCCTGGAGGCCTTAAAGGCGAGCCAGGGGTTTTTAGTGACGATCGCATCGCTGGCGGGTACCAACTTTTTCCCGAAAGGAGCGGCATACAATGCCTCAAAGTTTGGCCTGGTGGGCTTCACGCAGGCCGTCATGCTAGACGTCAGGGAGCACGGCGTACGCGTCTCGACAATTATGCCTGGGTCCGTCGCGACTCACTTCGCCGGCCACACCCCCTCGGAGGCGGACGCCTGGAAGATTCAACCGGAGGACATCGGTCAACTCGTAGTGGATCTCGTCAAGATGCACCCGCGGACCTTACCTTCGAAAATAGAGGTGCGTCCCGCTCAGACGAGCAAGTAGTCAGGCGTTCAGTGTCTTATCGCGGGCCATCGAGTTGCCCCCAATCTAAATATCCATGATGTCGAAAGTTCTGTTTTTCGCTGCGGCGCTCGTTTTTGCGGCCTGCAAGACCGATGCTCCCACTACTTTAGAAGACCTGCCCACGACCGGGAGCAGCGCTCCCTCGGACCAAAGCCTGAACCCCGGCGAGACGGACCAGACTACCGATGTGGGTAATCGTCCGAGCGAGATGGTTACTCCGACACCTGTATCCGGCCCAGCCATCGATGCGGTGACTGGCTATATAGACCCGGTTTGCCGGATGAAGATCGCCGAGACAAGCCCGGTGCGCGCCACCTTCGAAGAGGTCACCTTTGGGTTCTGCTCCGCGTCATGTAAGACTCGCTTCGAGGCTGATCCAGAGCGCTACCTCGCCGCCCTAGAAGAGTAGCGTGGCCTCCTCTCCCTTAGTCCCCAGGCGCTACTACGTCTTCTACTTCGACATGGCCCTCGAGGGTGAGCAGACCTACGACAAGGTCTTGAAAGCCGAGATGCCCCACCGGCTACAAAAGTTTTACGCAAGCGCGTACGCTGGGGCGACTAGTCTAGGGCGAGGGTGGGGTAAGATCTACATCCCCGAGCAGGAGATCGATCGCTTTATGGCGCTCACCGGCAATCGGTTGGCCCCCGAGCCGGACATGTATACCGAGGGCGTACCCAGGGAGTCGGAGAAATTCCTGAAGCAACTGAGCGCGGCCATTCGTAAACTTTGGGGGGGCGGCACCCGACGCTCACGCTAAGGCTCGCAGAAAACGTGCAGTGGTTCAGTGCGTCCACGCAGCTCAATCGCCTCTCGTGGGGTAAAGTTTTGCCGAAAGGCGACCGGCATCAATTCGTGCGCTTGCCGTGAGATAAGCAGCGTGACTCCACTCGGGCGGCAGGCCTGTAGGAGGCGAGCAGCCGTATTGACGACGTCTCCAGAGTAGACGATGTCCCGGCGGATATCTCCGACCTCGGCTACGACCACCTCGCCTGCATGTACCCCAGTGCGAAACCTCGGCGTGAACCCGTAAGCATCTAGGTAGTGCTGCTCGCGGGCCAGCAGACGCTCGCGGGCGAGGCCTAAGAAGTTGAGCGGACCACCCGTGCGCTGCGCCTCTTCTTCGCGCCAGCTGAGCATGACCTCGTCGCCGACGTACTGAATAATTTGGCCGTCGGTATCGAGTACGGCGTCGGACAGGTCAGAAAAGAAGTCGTGTTTGAAGTGAGTAAATTGCAGCGGGCCGATTTCCTGGGCGATGCTGGTGGAGTCGACGAGGTCGATAAACACGAAGACTCGCCGCTCCAGCACGGGCTCCCGGTAGCGGCCGATGAAGAGAGCCCGCAGGTGAGGGGCACCAACGACCAGCCTAAGATGGAGGAAGAAGTTTATGGCAAGGCTGGCGAGCAAGAGCAAGCAGATAAAAATCCAAAATTTTGAAAGGCTGAGAATCGTACTAAATGGTGGTAGGGACGCTGCCCTGAAGGTAACTGGGAACGCTAGCTGCAGCAAGTAGTAGCTCACGGCCACAGTCAGGAACGCAACCCCACCGTAGAGTACCGTACGAACCAAAAGGTCGCCACCCCGCCCGGAGCGGCGGACGCGCTGCGCCAGAGGTCGCGTTTCGACGACCGCCATAATGTAGGCGGTAATGCCCCCGATGAGCATGGAAGTGAATGCCTCGTGCAAGCCCAGGTTGCCACTGTTGAGGCTAGCTAGGCGATTAGCACCGAAAGTGGCTAGGGTCCACGCGATCGCGAGACCGGGCCATATGCGCAAGGCCCGCTTGCGGTGTTCGCGGCGCGGTGGTCCTACCGACGCTGTGGCGTTCGCTGTACTCTGCATCTGTTTAGCTAACGCCTCAACGTGGTAATTTGCCCAAATAGGCGTGCACCGTACTCACCACGACACTCCCTTCGCCGACGGCGCTGGCGACGCGCTTTACGCTCTGCGCCCGGACATCGCCGACGGCAAACACTCCCGGCGCACTCGTCGTCATGCCGTGTGCCTGGACTTCGTAACCCGTCTTGATGAACCCATGATCGTCGAGTTCGATAGCGCCCCGTAGCCAGTGGGTGTTGGGTTCGGCGCCGATCATACTGAAGAGCGCTCGGCACTTTAGGGTCTGGGTGTCGCCGGTCTCGTTGTTACGCAACACGACTTCCTCAAGGTGGTCGTCGCCACGCAGGGCGTCGACTTCGGTGTGGGTGATGAGTTGGATGCGCGCATCGGAGTGGATGCGGTCGCTGAGGTAGGAGCTCATCGTGTCGGCGAGGCCCTCCCCGCGGATGACCACGTAGGTGCACGAGGAGTAGCGACTCATAAACATGGCCGCCTGTCCTGCCGAGTTGCCGCCGCCCACGATCACCGCATTGGTCTTGCGGCAAAACCGCGCCTCGAGTTCGGTGGCGGCGTAGTAGATGCCGCGGCCTTCGAACTCTGCGCGACGGTCGAGGTCGAGCTTTCGCCACTGCACGCCGCAGGCCAGGATCACGGCGCGGGCGGAGATGCTCTCCTCGTTTTCGAGGTGGAGGCACCAATTGTCGCCGTCCTTGTCGAGGCGTGTCGCCCGTCGTGGGGCAGCAATAGCAGCACCGAATTTGATCGCTTGCACCTGCGCCCTAAACGCCAGGTCGCCACCGGAGATCCCTCCGGGAAAGCCCAGGTAGTTCTCGATTCGTGAACTCGTACCGGCCTGCCCACCGATGGCGGTGTCTTCGATGATGACGGTCTGTAGACCCTCGGACGCAGCATAAACAGCCGCGGCGAGGCCTCCGGGACCTGCCCCAACGATGGCAACGTCGAAGAGGTGATCTGCGCTAACGCCGAGGTCGAGACCGAGTCGGCTGGCGAGTTCGCACGGGTCGGGGTCGACGAGGATTTTCCCACGCGCGGTGATCACGGCGGTACCCTCGGTGGGCAGGTCGCAGGTCTCGACTAGGTCTCTGATGCGCTCCTCGTCGGTTCTATCGATGAACCTACAGGGGATACCGTTGCGGCCGGTAAACTCTAACAAGCGGACCGTGACCGGGTCGTCATCCGAGCCGACAATCGTCAGGCCGCCCTCGCCCTTGTCGATGAGCATCTTGCGCCGAGCAGCAAAGGCCCCAACAATGCAGTCGGCGACCTCGGGCACGGTTTGGATGAGCTCTAGCAGCTCTTCGCGCGGGATGATCATGGCCCGCCCCGCGGAATGCGCCTCCGCGGCGAGGAACGTCTTTTGCCCCAGGAGAAGGCCGAGCTCGCCGACGAACGAGTCGGCACCTACCCGACCGACGATGTGGTCGTCGAGGCGGTCGAGCACGTCTACCTCGCCCTCTTCGATGAAAATAAATTTTGAGTTCTCGTCGCCAACATCAAAGAAACAGTGCCCCTTCTCGAAAGTCGTGCGGTGACCGACAGCTTCGAAGGCGGTACGTACGATGTTGCTCACTTCGGGCCAGGCCGCGAGTTCGAGTGCCGAACGATGTATGCCTTTTGGCGCAGTATTGATCCGTGGGGTGTCGTCCGTGCTGGCCATGATGTATGAGCACCGCAGAGCTCTACAATGTTTTGCCGAAAGGCGTCCGCGCCCACATCAAGCATTTACGGCAGCCGGCCTAGCCTCGTCTAGCGGTCACTTGGCCGGTAAAAATTCGATCCACGTGCGGACCTGCTCGTCGAGCAGTTGAATGTGTCGTATGCCAGGCATCGTGTGTGCTATCGCAAACTCGCGCTGGCCAGGGTTGATTTGGAAGTAGGTGCTCGGGCAAAGGTTTACGCTGTGGATCCCGATCTGCGTCGAGCGGGCGGTGTGGTAGTGGCCGCAGAACACGTGAACTGGCGTCGGGCCAGCGAAAAGCGCGTTGTAGACGGCCTCGTCGCTGTCGCGAAAACTGTATTTCTCGTCCATAAAGGCGACCCCCATTTCGACGGGTGGGTGGTGCATGAAGACGAGGACCCGCGACTTTGCAGCGCGAATCTCGAGGCGCAGCCAGTCTACCTGTTCGGTGTCGAGATAACCCGCCGAGGTATCAAGGAAGAGGGCGCGGTCGATGCCGAGGTCCTGTCGGTAGTAGAGTTGCGAGCCAACCAAGGAGGCGCCCGTCCCGAAGGCATTAGCGACAAAGAGGGCGTCATCGTGGTTGCCGACGATCGCGCTGCACGGTGCGTCGGCCAGTTGGACGCGCGAGGCAACCCAGTCGACATCTCGTGAGCGAGGCTCCCGTAGGGAGTAATCGCCCATCAGCACCACGTGGTCCGGGGCCAGTTCGCGGAGCCGCGCGATAACGCGGGCAAAGTTGGTCTGCGTGTCGACCCCGAAAGAATCCTTAGGATCAGGTGCGATATGGGGATCGGAAATGAGGGAAATCAGCATGCTACTACAGGGTAAGGCGCGTCTGCAAATAAAGTGCGCCCTACTTTGCGCCCTTCCCCATTTAGCGACTACTTATGCGTCAACGCGTTATCCTCCACACCGTCACTCCCGAGATCGAGGGTGGCCGTTACCCCGTCAAACGTGTCGCGGGCGAGCGCGTCGACGTGACGTGTATCGCCTTTGGCGATGGGCACGACCACATCCGCGTGGCGCTGCGCTACAAGCACCTCGACGCCACCGACTGGGCGACGACCTGGATGACGGATCTGGGCAATGATCGGTATGCGGGTGGCTTCTCGGTAACCGAGCGGGGGCATTACAAGTACGAGATCGAGGGGTGGGTCGACCAGCTTATGCACTGGCACGCCGGCTTCCTCAAGAAAGCCGACGCTGGCCAGGAGATGGCGGTCGAACTCGAACTCGGGGCCAAGTGGCTCGCGCAGGCTGCCAAAGATGCCGACAAAGCAGGGGCCACTGAGCTGAAGCGACTCGCGAAGCTCTTTAACGATAAGAAGGCCTACAACGAGGCCCTCGGCACCGCACGTAGTGAGGCTTTCGCCAAAACTGTCTACTCATACCCCGTCCGGCAGTTCGTCACCACCTACGACAACAACCTCCTCGTGTCTGTCGGACGGCAGAAGGAACTGTTCAGCAGCTGGTACGAGATCTTCCCGCGCTCCGCGAGTCCCGATCCTAGCCGTGCCGGTACCCTCAAGGACGTTATCGACCTGTTGCCACGCGTCGCCGAGTTCGGCTTCGACGTACTTTACATGCCGCCGATTCACCCCGTCGGAGAGCGGAACCGCAAAGGCAAGAACAACGCCGTCGATGCACAGCAGGGCGAACCCGGTAGTCCCTGGGCCATCGGCTCGAAGCACGGTGGCCACAAGTCCGTTGCCCCTGAACTCGGGACCATCGACGACTACAGAAACCTCGTAGAGACGGCGAAGCGCGAGTACGACATCGAGGTTGCCCTCGACCTCGCCTACCAGTGCGCTCCCGACCACCCTTGGGTTACCGAACACCCGAACTGGTTCGTTTGGCGACCCGATGGCACGATCGCCTACGCCGAAAACCCCCCGAAAAAGTACCAGGACATTGTCCCGATCAACTTCGAGTCCGATGACTGGGAGAACCTCTGGGAGGCGCTGCTCGACGTGGTACTGTTTTGGAACAAGCTCGGCGTCAAGATCTTCCGCGTCGATAACCCGCACACGAAGGCCTTCCGCTTCTGGGAGTGGCTCATCGCCAAGGCGAAGGCCGTCGACCCGGACCTCATCTTTCTGGCGGAGGCCTTTACGCGTCCGGCCGTCATGCTCGAACTCGCCAAAGTCGGTTACACACAGAGCTACTCGTACTTCGTCTGGCGCAAGGACGCCGCTGCCATGCGGACCTACGTCGAAGAGCTCAGTACTGGACAAAGCCGCGAGATCATGCGGCCGAACTTCTGGCCCAACACACCGGACATTCTTCCCCACGAGTTGATGGGGCAGGGCGAAGGGCCGTTCCTGCTTCGGCTCGCACTCGCCGCTACGTTGTCCAGCAACTATGGTCTTTACGGCCCTGCCTACGAGTTCATGGAGAACGCGGGTGCTGATACCGGCAAGGACGAGTATCACAACTCGGAGAAGTACGAGCTACGCCACTACGATTGGTCGGCCCGCAACCGCTTGACCGACTTCATGACGCGCCTCAACCACGCGCGCCGGGAGCATAAAGCCCTCCAAGAAACCTTCAACGTCACCTTCTCTGGGTCTGACAACCCGATGCTCCAGAGCTACGTCAAGCAATCTTCCGACGGGACGAGCATCGTGTGGTGCGTCGTCAACTGGGACCCGTACAACATGCAGGCGGGCTACGTGCAGATGCCCTTCTGGGCCATGGGCCTCGAAGGCCCACGGCAACTCCGGTGCCGCGACCTCCTCAACGGCGAGACGTACTACTGGAACCAGGAGTGGAACTACGTGGCCCTGGAGCCCTGGGAGTGGCCTATGCACTTGCTCGTGGTCGAAGTCATCTAAGCAGCCACCATGCCGAAGAGATCAACCGCCCTACTCGCTACTGCTGCCATCGCCGGAGCCATTATGGCACTTCCGGGCCTATTCCGACGTCGCGGCACGACCAGACAGGAGGACGACGAGCTCTACCAGGATTTTAAGCAACCCGTCTGGGCGCCGCCTGGGTGGGCGTTTCCGGTTGCTTGGACGGCGAGCACGATAGGGCTCGCGGCAGCGGTACAACACGTTCTCTTGCGCCCACAGCACCGCCGTCGTGGCGAATTGCTCGCTTACCTCGGCGTACACACCGCGCTATACGCTACGTTTTCGCGGGTGTACTTCGACGAGCGCAGTCCCGTGCTTGCCGCCGTTTGGACAGTGAGCGACCTAGCTGTGTGTCACCTTGCCTTCTACCGTGCACTTGGCGTGAATAGCAAGGTTGCCCTGGGCTTTGTGCCGGTCAATCTCTGGCTCACGTTGGCAGCGCCCTTAGCCATTTACCAGGCTGCCGCCAACGACGATCCGTACTTCGGTGCCCTGGGGGCCGAGGTTGGAGAGATTGTCGCGGGCGCACTCGGCGTGACGCCGATCGGGCGCGATGTGTAACCTTGCCATATGCGGATCGCACCTGGCGCACTGATCGCGGCGGCTTTTATTGGTCCGGGTACCGTGACGACGGCTACCCTTGCCGGTGCGCAGTATGGATATGTCCTGCTCTGGGGGATCGTCTTCTCTGCGGTAGCGACAATGGTCCTACAAGAGATGGCGATGCGGATTGGCGTCGTCGGCCGACGTGACCTCGGGCAGGCTGTTCGTGTGCGCTTGTACGGCCGGTGGACGTTCTACGCCGCAGCAACCCTGATCGTCCTGGCTATTTTCGTCGGAAACGCCGCGTATGAAGGGGGTAATCTTACGGGGGCCGTTCTGGGATTAGAACTTTTGATGCCTGGGGCCCTTGCGCAAACCACTGCTGCGGTTGCGCTCGGGGGTGTTGCCGCCGCGCTGCTGCTCTTGGGTCCGCAGACAGGGATCAAGTTTGCCCTCAGTGTGGCGGTCGTCGCCATGAGTATCGTGTACGTTGGTGCACTGGCGGTGGTGCCCGTCGACTGGGCGGCCGTCTTGTTGGGCATCTTTCGGTTCCGGCTACCTGATGGCGCTGAACTGCAACTCATTGGGCTCATCGGTACGACAGTTGTGCCCTACAATCTTTTCCTCCACGCGGCCACCGCACGAGAGCATTACGCTAGCGCAGCCAGCCTGCGACGCGCCCGCTGGGACACGCACCTCTCCATCGCCGTAGGGGCAACCATTACGTTGGCAATCGCCATCCTGGCCGCCGCGACTTCGGTTGGAGGGACAACGACACCCACCACGGCGCTTGGGCTTGTCGAGCCTTTACAGGCAGCCCTTGGCAGTGGGGCGATCTACGTGGTTGGCTTCGGGTATTTTGCCGCAGGACTGAGTAGTGCGCTCACCGCTCCGCTGGCGGCGGCGTACGCGCTCTCAGGACTGTTCGGGTGGGGCGGTGGGGAGCGTCGGCTTCGGTTCAATCTGGTCTGGGCAGCGGTTCTGGGTTTTGGAGTCGTCGTCGTGGCGTTTGGCGCAAAGCCCATTACCTTGATCTTGGTGGCGCAGGCCGCCAATGGCATCCTGCTGCCCATTATCGCGCTGTTCGTCGTTTGGATCGCGAACGATCGCCAGCTCCTAGGCGAAGCTCGCAATGGATGGTTCGCCAATCTGGCGGGTGGGGTTATCCTTTTGCTTACCTTGCTTTTGTCCGCAAAGACCATCGCCGGACTGTTCTAGGTTTTGCCGAAAGGCGCACCCTTAGCGCGTTCACTATGCCGACTATCGACCTCAACGCGGACATCGCCGAGGGTGCTGCGACGGATGCAGTGCTCCTCAAGCTCGTATCGAGCGTCAATATTTGCTGTGGGGTGCATGCCGGGGATCCGAGCCTTACGCGAGCTACAGTCCGAAGAGCGATAGACGGAGGGGTCTGCGTCGGTGCACACCCAGGGTATCCCGATCGGGCCAATTTTGGACGACGTCCGATGAAATTGACGTACTCCTCACTTCTGGATAGCCTACGTACGCAGCTCGATGATGTCGTGGCGGCGGCCGAACGCGCCCGTGGGCAGGTGGCCTACATCAAGCCCCACGGAGCGCTTTATCACGCCTGCGCCTCGCTCGGTACTGAAGTTCAAGCGCTAATCGCGTGCGCAAAAGAGTATCGATTGGGCGTGTTGCACCAGTGCGGCTCTACGCTTTCGGTGCTGGCTAGCAGTAGCGGTATTCCAATCGCCTACGAAGGATTTGCCGACAGGCGGTATACCAATGAGGGGCTGCTCGTAGACCGTTCGCAGGTAGACGCGGTACTCGCGGATCATACCGAAGTAGCCTTACAGTCACTTCGCCTCGCCCAGGGCAGCGCAACAATGCATGCAGTCGATAGTATTTGCTTCCACGGTGATCACGACGAAGCTCTCGCAAATGCACGACACGTCCGAGAAGTGCTCGAACGGGGCGGCTTCCAGCTGGCGCGGTGTAGCACCTGGCGCATATGAAAGCATTACGGTTTCAGCCTTTCGGCAAAACGGGTACGCTAGTCCGGGTGTCCCGTGAGGCAGCAGGTACCGCTAGTTTAAGTGAGGGGCAGGCTGCGCACGCACTATCTACTCTTGCTGAACGACTACGCCGAGCGTCGGTGATCGTCGACGTGGTGGTGGCGTACGATGAGCTGCTCGTCACCTGGTGGCCTACAGCTGATGCGCATGCCGTGCTAGCCTTTGTCGAGCGGGCGTTTGCTGCCCAACTCCTAGAGCCGTCGGATGCCGTGCCATCTGGTCGGCGGCATACCCTTGCGGTCATCTACGAAGGTGCAGATTTGGCCGAGGTCGCGCACGCGTGCGGTCTGAGCAACTCCGAAGTTGTCCGCCGTCACTGCGCGCCTGTTTACCGGGTCGACGCCGTCGGCTTTCAGCCGGGATTTGCCTACCTCGGTACGCTCGATGAGCTTTTGCGACTGCCCCGTCGCAGTGTGCCTAGGGTGCGGGTACCGCCAAGCAGTCTTGCCATAGCCGGGCCTCAGACCGCGATTTATCCGCACGCCAGTCCGGGCGGATGGCACCTGATTGGACGCCTCGCTACACCGCTGTTCGCGCCTACAGGGCCGCTTCTTTCTGAAAAGAGCGTAGCCACCTTCGCCGTTGGGGACACCGTAAAGTTTATTGAGCTGAGCGTATGAGAGTCGAGTTCGAGCGGGCCATGGGGCGTATCACTATTCAGGATGGGGGGCGGCCGGGCCAGCGGCACCTGGGCATCCCCTTGGGAGGCCCAGCGGATCGAAACGCTGCGCGACTCGCCAATCGCCTCGTCGGTAACGCGGATCACGAACCCCTCTTCGAGTTCGCGCTCGCCACGGCGATCCTCGTCATCGACGCCGCCTGTTCGATTGCCTGGACCGGGGCGGCTTGCGACCTATCGATTGGCGGTCGTCCCGTCGGGGATGGGCATCGGGTAGACTGCGAAGCCGGAGCAAGAATCCAACTCGGCGGCTTTTCAGGTGGCCGCTACGGTTATCTCGCCATCGGAGGCCGGTGGCGCGTGCCCGAGTGGAGGGGCTCGGTATCACCGATCCTGCTGGGAGATTCCTACTATCCTCTAGAGAATCGAGTACAAAAAGGAAGTGGCGTCGAGATAGTCCGAGCTCCTCCTCCAAAAGGGCTTCACCGGTACTGCCAGTTTGAAAAAAGCCAGCCAGTGCAGAGTATCCGGTTTACCGCAGGGCCCGAATTCGACAGCGTGCGATCTCGGCTCATACAGCCTAGTCTAAAAGGTGGACTTACACATTGTATCGAGACGAAGGTTTTCGAGGTAAGCGTGCAGAGCGATCGCGTTGGTATTCGCCTTCGTCCGACGCCCACGGCAGCCGGACAAGAGCCTCTCACCGAGTATCCAGAGATGCGCAGTTCGCCTACGGTATTCGGCACGATCCAAGTTGTGCCGCGAGGCCACCTCATCGTCAATCACGTAGACGGCCCGACGATGGGGGGCTATCCGCGGTTAGGGGTAGTTATTCCTCGAGACCTCGACCGTCTCGCGCAATCGGTAGGCGAGGTGCAATTTTATCTGGTAGAGTAAGTTGACGCAGCCTGTCCAGGCTAAAAATTACAAAGGCCCGTATCCCAAAACGCAGGGAGCCCCCGTCACGAGGTGTGACGGGGGCTCCCAAGTGTGCTCGTCTATGTGTAGACCAGCGGGTACTCGTACCTAGCGTGCGATCATGACTCTCCTAGTCGCGGACGCGCCGCTTTCTGAGGTAGCCGTCACGAAGTAGACACCTTGGTTGAGGTTCTCTACAGGGATCGTCAAGCGTCCGGCGGCATCAACGGCTTGGTTGATGTGCATGACTTGCTGACCAATACCATTGGTTACCGTGAAGGTCACGGTGCGGGCGTTGTCACCGAAGTCAAAGGCCACGCTCACCTCCGTGTTAGCGGGGTTTGGTGAGAGGCTAAACTCGCGGGCGATCAGCTCATTTTTCACGGAGCTGGTTGAGTCGAGCAGCGTGATGTTGGTGTTGAGGAAGAAGCCAGCGCCGCCGAAAGCCTCGAAGGTTGGATCCTCGGCCGTGGCGCGGAACCAACCGTACGTGGCGTACTCCTCTCCGAGTGGTGTATTTGTACGGCGGGCGATCGAGTCGCGGACGAGCTGTGCGGCTCCACCGTCGAACTGACCGTCGTTACCCATGAAGAAGTTATCAGTAGTAGTGCCGCGAGCGCTACCCTGTACATAGCTGACGCCGACGGCGTAACCGATGTATCCTTGACCTGCGGGGATGACCACGGGTGCTGGATTGAAGTCTTCGTCCTCACCGGGCTGCGCGACCAGCGTCTGGAAACCGAGCGTCGAGTTAGGAGTGATGGTGTAGAAGCGCTGTCCTAGGAGAACGAACTCGTCTGCCGGGTCGGGACTCTCGATGTCGGTTCCTAATTTGGGGATACCGTTGTTGTCGAGGTCGCCCTTGTACCCATAGGTACGGAGTTCGAACAGCGCATTGTCTCCGTTATCATCGTAGCCGCGGAGGCTGAAGCCCGCGCGGAGGGTGTCGATACGGATACCCCTAGTTCCGAGGTTCGGCGTGTAGTAGATATTGCCGAGCTCCCAGTCTCCTGGGCCAGTCGCCACGTTAGGGGTAGATCCACCACGCAGCACTGGCAACCTGTTGTAAGGTGTTACTCGGGCCCCATCAGAGACCACGAAATCGTAGGTAGCTGAATTGTTTGCTGGCAAGAAGTCGCGATCAGGTGAGTCTCTCGTCACTACGGTGTAGGTAGTGCGGTAGGTGCCAGGCTCGGTAGGCATTGCTACGAACTTGTCGAACGTGTTGTTGTCGAAAACGGAGTCGGAAGCGATGCTCGGGTACTGCAGGCTGTCCGTGTAGTAGAGGACGCGTGGTCCGCTTGCAGGGATGCGCTCAATGCGAACCAAAACTTTCGGTGCTTGCGTGGCGCCGCCGTTGTTCTGGATATCCGTCACGAAGTAGATGTTCTGACCTTCAACCTGCGACACGGGCGTCCGAGCGTTCGGGGCGACCGCGATGAAGTCAGCGTTGAGGGAAACCTCCGTTGATGGGAGGGCGGTGATGAAGATATCATCGACGGCCCAGGCGTAGTAGCCACCAGCGTAACGGAAGCGGAACTTGAAGTTCGTGCTACCGTTGTACTTCGTCGGTATACGCACGAAGTTTTGGGCACCGAGCTTTCTGGTCGTGCTAAAGCCTCCGTAGGTGGAGTTGACGGCGAGATTAGGTGTTGCAAGAATTTCGTCTTCGAACGTTACGCCTCCATCGCTCGAGAAGGAGATGTACCCTGGGTTGGCAGCGAGATTACAGCAGTAGCGGAAGTACTGCCAAAATTGAATGCTGAGCTGACCGGTAGCATTGGCCAGATCGATCGTAGGCGACACGAGGCTCTGGTCGACAGGCGTACGATCGCGGTCTGGTATTGTACCACCTTTGTTATCGAAGGAATCAAAGTTGATCATCGCAAAACCCGTAGCCGAGGTCGGCGATCCGAAGTGGCGGCGCACGTAACGGCCACCGATGGTGTCCTTGAGAGGGCTGGTGCGTGGGTCGCGGTGATACCAAATCAGCGTGTCCGTTGGATCGACGATCGTCCGCGTCCAGTTGCCGAGGTTGTCGGTGAACGTTTCGCGGAAGAAGGTGTCGGCCTTGACGGAAGCACCTGCTTTGCTGGAAGGGGCGTAAAAAACATCGTGGTCAAAGCCCTTTGGCTCGACCGTCGAGGGGCGGAGTGTGCGCTCCGCGCTTTCGGTAGGGGTAGTCTGTGTCTCGCCCTGGGCCATCGCGCCTCCTGCAAACAGGAGCATTGCCGATAAGCCAGTGAGAACTTTTCTTGTATAGTTAGCCATTGAGGTGGTGTTTGTGAGCCGGCAAGATACAACGACATCATGGGCGTCCAAACCAAATTGCTAAGACCTTTGTCAAGAGCCAACAAATCGGCATTTGGCTGTAGAGCGTTCGGTAGATCCTATGGCTGTCTTGCCGCTTCGCCTAAAGCCCGTTGCCGAAACTTGAAATAGGCTCAGTCTTCTCGATCGTTTCGCCGATCTGCAATCCAGCCAGATCTCATGGGCTACCCCTCTCCGGCGAGTCCCCGTTTGAAGTCGGCCCGCTCGATAGGATGGACCCCGACGTACTCGCACGCCAGCCCACCGCTGAGGTTCGCCAACTCCAGCAAGTCTGCCAGCGAGGCCCCTGCGGCGAGCGCCAGCGCACTCGTCGCTACCACCGTATCCCCAGCCCCGCACACGTCCGCTATCCGCCGACGGTGCGCCGGGCGGTGCCGCTCAAACTCGCCGTAGCACAGAAAGGCCCCCTCCGCACCAAGGGTGATCAGCGACCCCCCCTGACCGAGGCGCTCGCTCATCAAGTGGTGGCCACGCTGCAGGCTCGTCATATCCCCCGGCCGAATCTCCGCCCCAGGCAAGGCAGCCCTGATCTCTTTGAGGTTTGGCTTAAAAAGACTCACCCCTCGGTAGCTCCAGAAGTTGCGGAGCTTCGGGTCGACGACAGTGGGTACGCCATGCCGCTGTGCCGAGGCCACGACGCGACCGATTAGCTCCGCGCACAGCACCCCCTTGTCGTAGTCTTCGAAGATAATTACGTCCGGGCGGGCGGCAATGCTGCGCTCGAGTCGAGCCCACAGTAGCTCTACCTCCGCGTCGGTGGTGAGGGCGTCGTCCTCGGTGTCGACGCGCAGTAACTGCTGGCCTTGCGCCATGATGCGGGTCTTGCGCGTCGTCCGGCGCTCGTCGGAGGTCACCAGGCCCCCTTCGGCGATCCCCGAGCGGTGGAGCGCGTCCCGGAGGCGAGTCCCGGTCTCGTCGCGTCCGCACAGCCCGACCAGTTCTACCTCAGCTCCGAGGGCGGCCGCGTTTAAGGCTACGTTGGCGGCACCTCCCGGCTGTGCCTCCCGTTTGCCGAGCGCGACTACCGGCACGGGGGCCTCCGGACTCACGCGATCTACCTCGCCGTAGAGGTACTCGTCCAGCATCACGTCGCCGAGCACGAGGACGCGTTTACCAGCGAAGCTATCGACGATGCCGAGCAGGCGCTTGGCGTAGTTGGGGTCGTTCATAGGAGTTGTTCGTCGGTGAGGTAAGCGAGGATGGCGTCGGTAGCGCCGCGATGATGTAGTATATAGGCCTCGGCTTTCGCTCCGATTGCCTGTCTCGCCGCAGCATTAGAGAATTTTTGTACGAAGGCTTTTAGCGCCTGCTGATCGACGCACGGCATGTACGATTCCCGCCGCCACGAGCGCAATCGCCTCGTCAAAGCGGGCATACTTCGGTCCGATGGCCACCGGCACACCATATACTATAGGTTCGAGCGTGTTGTGGATGCCCGCCCCAAATCCACCGCCCACGTAGGCTAGGTCTCCATAGCGGTAGGCTTTCGCCAAAACACCCTTTACGTCGAGCACGACCACGCGGGAGCTGATCGACCACGCCGTCCCGGCAGAGGTGTAGGCGAGAGGTTTGAAGGCGCGAAAGGTGTCGACGACGCGCGACCGTGCAGCGTCCGTGATTTCGTGGGGCGCGACCACGAGGTACAAGTCGAGGACGCTTTCGAGGAGCGCCGCCAGGAGAGCCTCGTCGCGGGGCCAGGTGCTGCCAGCCACGAGTACGAGGCCAGCCCCTTTGCGGAGTTCAGCTGTCCAGCTATCGAGATGCGCGTCGCTAAACGCCGAATCGCGTACCGCGAGCGTCCGGTCGAGTCGCGTATCGCCAATGACCCGCACTGGCACCGCATACCCTGCCTCGTGGAGCAGCAGCTGAGAATTGGCCGTTTGGACGAACACCTGCCCCAGGCCCGACAGTGCCTCCCGATAATCCTTGTACAGTGGGTGCCACGGCCGAAAGAAGGGCTGGTTTTGCCGAAAGGCGACCGAAAACAACACCGTCGGTACACCCTGCGCTCGAAGGGCCGCGTGAAAGCCGAGCCACCACTCGTACTTGACGAAAAGCGCGAGTTTTGGCGAAAGCCGCCCGACAAACTCCCCTGGGTCACTGCCCACGTCCCACGGCAGATAGTAGACCTCGCCTACGTCGTTGCGCCCCTCGAACCACTCCACGCCACTCGGCGAGAAGAAGGTCAGCACGAACCGCGCACCGGGCCGTAGTCGACGCATGGCGTCCCAGACGGGTCTGCCCTGTTCGAATTCCCCGACCGACGCACAGTGCATCCAGTAGCAGGTCTGAGTACGGGGTGTGAAGGCGAGTCGGGCCAGAACCGCTGCGGCCCCTTGGTTGCGAGCGTTGAGCTTCGGGTTGACGAGGCCAGCGAGGCTTACGCCAAAACGTAGGGCGCGTACGCCCGCGCGGTAGAGGAGGCCCGGCACTCAGTAATAGATGTCCTCGGCCTCGCTGAGGCGGTTGGGACGCAGGAGTGCGGTGACGATGCCGACTTTCGCTCCGATGCCGGTGTCCGTGCCCGCGCGTGGACCCGCCATGCCGAGGTCGAACTGGGTGGACCGCAACGGCTCGGCGTTGAAGACATTGAGGGTGCCTACGAGAAAAACCGTGATCTGGCGGTCGGGCTGTGTGTAGATAATGCCACCCTCAGCGTAGCCGCCTATGCCGCCGGCGCGCCGGTCGTAGCCTTGCTTGTAGGCGGGGCGCAGATTGGAGGTCGTGAGCGTGGCATCGTCCTGGATGCGGATGTTGTGAGTCGTGTACGACGGTCCGGCGAGCACTCGCCACCCGAAGCTTGTCTCACCGAAGAGGGCTTGGTAGCCGAGTAGCACGGAAAGGCGGACGCCCCGCGACTTGAGGGCGATATCGACGGGGCGCGCTGCGGACTCTTCGTCGCCTAGCAGTCCTACTTCCGTGCGGAGCCCGGCAATCGGATCGACCTTCACGTCATTGCCGAAGAGTAGCTCCCCCTGGACATTGAGCAGCAGCCCTTTCTCGTTGGCGGCCTCGATGCGGGCACCGGCCAGCGCCGTCGGGCCGTAGGTCTCGGACCAGACCCCGCGCCGCACGAGGGTGCCGAAGTCGGCCCCGACCCCGAGGTAGCTCTGGGCGGAGGCTATGCCCGTCGCCAGGAGCAGTAGCAATCCTACCGCTGGTCTTTTCAGTCCCATCATCGGCGCGAAAGTAAGCCTGCGCGAGTAGGCCCAGGCAATCCGACACGCTTGTCGCCGTATGACCGCGGCGTGGCGTACGGCTTCCCGCTATCTTCGCGGTCCAAACGCTGATCTTTTTACTACTTACTACTATATGTCTCGCAAACGCGTACTCATCACCGGCGCGGCCGGCTTCCTCGGCTCCCACCTCTGCGATCGCTTCCTTAAAGAGGGCTTTTACGTCATTGGGATGGACAACCTGATCACTGGCGACCTCGCCAACATCGAGCACCTGTTCGGCAACGAGCACTTCGAGTTCAGTCATCACGACGTGTCCAAGTTCGTGCACGTGGCTGGCCATCTCGACTACATCCTGCACTTCGCCAGCCCGGCTAGTCCGATCGACTACCTCAAGCTGCCGATCCAGACGCTCAAGGTGGGTAGTCTCGGGACGCACAATTTGCTCGGACTCGCCAAAGAGAAGAAAGCCCGCTTCCTGATTGCTTCGACGTCCGAAGTATACGGCGACCCGCTGGTGCACCCTCAGACGGAGGACTACTGGGGCAACGTCAATCCGATTGGTCCGCGCGGCGTCTACGACGAAGCCAAGCGCTTCCAAGAGGCCATCACTATGGCCTACCATACTTACCATGGCCTGGAGACGCGCATCGTGCGCATCTTTAACACCTACGGTCCGCGCATGCGGGTCAACGATGGGCGTGTGCTACCGGCTTTCTTTAGCCAGGCCATCCGCGGCGAGGGGCTTACCGTGTTTGGAGATGGCTCGCAGACCCGGGCCTTCTGCTATGTAGATGATCTGGTCGAGGGCATCTACCGGCTGCTGCATTCCGACGAGCACATGCCCGTCAACATCGGCAACCCAGACGAGATCACGATCGGCGCGTTTGCCCGAGAGGTGCTCGAATTGGTCGGTAACCCCGAGGCGCACATCGTGCGTCGCGACCTCCCGAAAGATGACCCGAAGGTTCGCCAGCCCGACATTACGAAGGCCAAAGCTCTGCTGGGGTGGACGCCGAAGTACCCACGTGCCGAGGGTCTCAAACTTACCTACGAGTACTTTAAGTGGGCCGTGCCGCGCGCAGAAGAGCGCGGTGAGTTGGAGCCACGGGCGTTTGTGAAAAGTTGAGGGAGGAAAGACGTAGACGAGCTCGCGTGCTCGCTAAGTGCTTACCGTAACTATCAACTCCAATAAAATCCTGGCAAAGACGGCGTGAACTATCGCTCAACGCTCATCTCTCAACTCCCAACCCTCATGAAAATCCTCATCACTGGCGGTGCCGGATTCATCGGCTCCCACGTCGTTCGACTCTTCGTCAATAAGTACCCGGACACCCACATCGTCAACGTCGACGCGCTCACCTACGCAGGCAACTTAGAGAACCTCGTCGATGTCGAGGCGGCCCCGAACTATAGCTTCCGCAAGGTGGACATCCGCGACGCCGAGGCCGTCGATGCGCTTTTCGCCGAAGAGAAGCCCGATGGCGTCATCCACCTCGCGGCCGAGTCGCACGTCGACCGGTCGATTACCGACCCGACGGCGTTCATCATGACCAACATCGTTGGCACGATTAATTTGCTCAATGCCGCCAGGACGAGCTGGGCTGGCCAATTCGAGGGCAAGCGCTTCTACCACGTCTCCACCGACGAGGTTTATGGATCGCTCGGTGAGGAAGGCCTCTTCACTGAGGAGACGCCCTATGACCCCCGCTCGCCCTACTCCGCCTCCAAGGCCTCGAGCGATCACCTGGTGCGCGCCTACTTCCATACCTACCACCTGCCTGTGGTGCTGAGCAACTGCTCGAACAACTACGGTCCGAATCACTTCCCCGAGAAGCTGATTCCGCTGGTCATCAACAACATCAAGCTCGGCAAGCCGCTCCCTATCTACGGCGACGGCAAGTACACCCGCGACTGGCTCTGGGTCAAGGACCACGCCGCCGCCATCGATACCATCTACCACGCAGGAGTCCTCGGCGAGACCTACAACATCGGCGGTAACAACGAGATGAAGAATCTCGACCTCGTGCACCAGCTGTGCGACGTTATGGACGAGCTGCTCGGTCGGGAAGCAGGTACGAGCCGCGAGACGATCACTTTCGTGAAAGACCGCCCTGGTCACGACCGTCGGTACGCCATCGACTCCAGTAAACTCCAGCGCGAACTCGGCTGGAAGCCAGAGGTCTACCCCGAGGAGGGGCTGCGCCTCACGGCTCAGTGGTACCTCGACAATGAGACTTGGTTAGACAACGTGACCAGCGGGAACTACCAGAAGTACTACGAGGGTCAGTACGCGTAGCGACTGGTCTCGATACTGTAGTTCCCAAATCTAGAGGGCGGTACCGACATTCTGTCGATACCGCCCTCTGTTGCGCTCGGTGTCAAGTAGACCAGACTATCCCTCGATAGCCGCCACACCCGGAAGCGTTTTGCCTTCCAACAGTTCGAGCATAGCACCGCCGCCCGTTGACACGAAGCTTACTTTGTCTTCTAGTCCTGCCTGCGTGATAGCCGCCGCGGAGTCCCCCCCCCCAATCAGCGAGAAGGCGCCATTTGCCGTGGCCTCGACCACCGCATCCGCTACCGCATAGGTACCAGCTGCAAAATTCTTGAACTCAAACACGCCCATTGGCCCGTTCCAGAGAATCGTCTTCGCATTGACGATGATGTCGTGGAACTGCCGCCGCGCCTTCGCGCCGATGTCTAGTCCCATCCATCCGTCCGGGATTTGCCCACTAGCATACACGGCCGCGGTAGCGTCGGCGTCGAACTCCTGCGTACAGACGTTGTCCATGGGGAGGTGAAAGCCCGTGCCCGAGTCTTCGGCCTTCTGCCGAATCTCGCGGGCCTTGTCGAGGAGGTCATTTTCGACGAGGCTCGTGCCAATCGTTCCGCCTGCTGCTTTCACGAAAGTGTAGGCCATTCCTCCGCCCACGATGACGTCGTCGGCGAAGTCGAGTAGCTTTTCGAGCAGCAGCACCTTGTCGCTCACTTTTGCCCCGCCGGTTATCGCTACGACGGGACGCTCAGGGTTATCGAGCAGCTTGCGGCCATTCTCTAGCTCCTTTTGCATCAACAGCCCAAAGGCCCGCTTGTCGAGGTCGAAGTACTCCGCCACCGTGGTCGTAGAGGCGTGTGCGCGGTGCGCGGCCCCAAAGGCATCGTTGACGTAGACTTCCCCAAACTCCGATAGGGCTTTCGCCAAAACAGGGTCGCCCTTCTCTTCTCCTGGCTCGAAGCGCGTATTCTCGAGCATCAGGACCTCTCCAGGACGTAGGGCTGCGGCCTTGGCCTTGGCATCTGGACCAACGGTATCCTCGGCCGTTCGCACCACGAGGCCAAGCTGCTCGCCGAGCACTTTGGCCGCCGGAGCGACCGAAAACTTCTCGCGATCGACCTCTCCTTTCTCCGTGAGCTTTTTGAGTGGTCGCCCGAGGTGGCTCATCAAGACAACGGCTGCGCCGCGATCGAGGAGGTGCTTGATCGTTGGGACGGCGGCGCGGACGCGCGTGTCGTCGGTCACGTTTTGCGCCTCGTCGAGGGGCACGTTAAAGTCGACGCGTACGAGGACGGTCTTACCGGAGACGTCGAGATCAGAAAAGGAGGCCATAAGAGAGTTGTTAGGTTGGGAAAGGAAAAGTGGGTTTCGCCAGAACGCGATACGGGCGGCAAAGCTTCCTGCCGTGCCGCCCGTTCGCGCTGTGTCTGGTTTTGGCGAAAGCCGCACCAACCTAGATCATCGTGGTCAGCTGCGCCAAACGTGCCGAGTAGCCAGCTTCGTTGTCGTACCAGCCGACGACCTTGACGAGCGTACCATCGACGTTGGTCATGCCGCTGTCGTAGATGCAGCTGTGCTTGTCGCCCACGATGTCGGTCGAGACCAGCTCGTCGGTCGAGAAGTGGAGGATGCCCTTCATTGGGCCTTCTGCGGCAGCCTTAAAGGCGGCGTTGACCTCTTCGAGGCTGGGCGATCCTTTAAGGATCGCCGTGAAGTCGGTTACCGAACCGGTCGGGACTGGGACACGCATCGCGATGCCGTCTAACTTGCCCTTGAGGTGAGGCAGCACGAGTCCAACGGCCGAGGCAGCGCCGGTGCTGGTCGGCACGATGTTGAGGGCAGCCGCACGGGCGCGTCGGAGGTCTCGGTGCGGTGCGTCCTGGATGTTCTGGTCTGAGGTGTACGCGTGAATCGTCGTCATCATGCCCTTTTCGATGCCGAAGGCGTCGTCGAGGACCTTGACCATCGGTGCGAGGCAGTTGGTGGTACAGCTGGCGTTGGAGTAGATCTTCGCGGTGTCGTTGATCTCACCGTCGTTGACGCCGATTACGATCGTCGGGACGCCGCCGCCCTTCGCTGGGGCGGAGATAATAACCTTCTTAGCACCGGCCTCGAGGTGTGCGCCAGCCTTGTCTTCGGATACGAAGAGCCCGGTGCACTCCAGTACTACGTCGACGTTCATGTCGCCCCACTTCAGCTTGCTCGGATCGCGCTCGGCCGAGGCATCGATGGTTTTGCCGTTGACGATCAGGTTGTTGTCGTCGCTCGAGACCTCGCCGTCGAAGCGTCCGTGGACGCTGTCGAACTTCAGCAAGTGCGCGAGGGTGGCGTTGTCGGTGAGGTCGTTAATGGCGACGACCTCGACATCGGGATTGGCGACGAGGTTACGGAAGGTCAGACGACCGATGCGGCCGAAGCCATTGATGGCTACGCGGATGGGCATAGGGGTGGGGGTTTTGGGTTTGATTGCTTGCGCGAATGTAAGACAACCGACTACCCAGCAAACCGTTCGACCAAAATGGTAACCTAGGGCCCTGGTCACGTCGCGATCGACCTGCACGAATGCCACGTCGGCGTCAGGCCACAGAAAATATCATCCCGACCCTTGCCATTGTCTGACGCAGCGGTGTATCATTGCACCGCATTTGGAAAAATGCTTTCCACACGGCCCGTTCGTCTAGTGGTTAGGACTTCAGATTTTCATTCTGGCAACAGGGGTTCAATTCCCCTACGGGCTACCACGCAGGCTCATTCGGTGTCATCCGGGTGGGCCTCTTTTTTTGCGCCTACGCTACCCACCGCACGAAGCTTAGCATCCGTCCCGTCACCGCGCCGTCTCTTCGGTACGAGTAGCATTCTTCGTTCGTATAGGTATCAATCGTCGAGCAGGTGATGTTGCCTAGCTCGGCCCCGTTGGCGAGTAGGTCCTCGACGACGACCCCGGCCACATCTAACTCGTAGGTACCGCTGGCCCGCTTGCGCAGATGCTGGGACGCGAAACGATCGCAGAGTTCGGGGCCGACCTCGTAGCTGGCTTGCGCGATGCTAGGACCCAACCAAACTCGGATATCCTCAGGGGCGACGTCACCTCGCTCAGAAAGTCGACAAAGCGTCTTGCCCGCCAATCCCGCAGCCGCGCCTCGCCACCCGCAGTGTGCTGCGGCCAGTCCGCCACGCGCTTCGACCGCATAGAGGACAGGGACGCAGTCCGCCGTATAGACGCCGATGCCTACCGCAGGATCGAAGGACAGCAGGGCATCGGCAGCCAGGTCAAGGTGCCCACCTGAGCTTACCTCATAGAGTTGGTCGCCGTGCACTTGCTGGCAAGTGGCGAGTCGCTGCCTCGTCGGTCCTCCGGCTTTCGCCAAAACCCGCCAGTTCTCCGCCGTCACATCAGAGGACTCCCCCACGTGGTGCGCGAGATTAAAACCAGCATACGGCCCCTGCGAAACCCCTCCCCGGCGTCTGGTTTGGCCCCATTGCAAACCTGCCACGCCGGCCGGGCCGTGCCAGACTAAGTCCAAGACCGAAGTGAGTTTTGCCATGAAGGGCGTAGTCTCTAGGCGAGGGAGTAGCAGGCGCGAGGTGGGGTGTCTCGCGTCGGCTACTCCCTCGTCGATCAGTGGCGAATTATCACCGTCGCCGCAGCACGAGGGTACTGCGCAGCTCGCAAGAAGTACGCTCCGTCAGGTAGCGATGCCGTAAGCAACTCGTAGCGTCCAGGACCCGAAAGTTTTTGCGAAAGCACAACTCGACCCAGTCCGTCGAACAATTGCACATCGAGAGGCTCTAGTCCGCTGTACTCCAGCGCGAGCCTTGCATTGACGGGATTGTTGAGAAGTCGCAGGCCAGCGACCAACTGGAGCTCTTCGACACCGACCACCTGTGCGCGGATCATCTGGGAACTCGTATCGCTACCGCAAGCCGCCGTCGCGATAAGGCGGACGGTGTAGGTGCCAGAACTCGGGTACCGGTGCGTCGGAGCTGCTTCTGTCGAGCCGGTCCCGTCACCAAAGTCCCACGCGAAACTCGTCGCGTCGAGGCTAGTGTTGGTGAAGGCTACGTCGAGCGCATCGAGGGCGCGTGCGCTAAACTCCGCCTGGGCGGGCTTGCCGACTGTGACGAATCCAGGGTAGTCAAACTTGCTCACCTCGCCGTTTGCATCGGTCGTGCTCACCTGCACAGCGTAGCTGCCGGGAGTCGTGTACGTCGTGGTCACCGTGTTGCCGTTTACCACCGTCGCACTGCCGCCTTCTACTGTAAACCTTGGCGCGGTGGTGCCCGCCGGTACCGAATACGTCACCGTAAAGGGTGCGCAGCCAGTTGTCGCACTCGCAGTGAGTGTTGGCGCGACAACCTCGAGAAGTCGAAAGTCATCGAACATCGCCTCGACGAAGTGACCACTTTGCGTGAGGTCGCCCGTGCGAACGACGAGCCGGTAGTCGACCACCTGCTCAACTGGCGGACCGTTGGGCGTCCCGGTCAGGCCTAGCAGGCCTCGGAGGGGCGCGGTCGTCACGCGCTGCCACCCAGTCGTGTTGGTACGCGTCTCGAACAGTCGTATCGTACGTCCCCCACCGATCAGCTCCACGATCAAGGTGTCGTTAGGCGTGCTGGTGCCACCGCCATTGAAAAAGTGGTAAGCGAAGGAGACACGGGCGTCTGCGGTAAGGGGTAGGGGGAAGACGGGCGAGGTAAGTCTGGCCGTGCCGCCGTCCACGTCGTCGTCGCCGGCTGCGCCACCCGCCAAGCCCGTCGCGTAGGCGAGATCTCCGAAGTCACCATCGACATCAGCGCCTATCTGCACGATTTGCCCGTCGAGGGTCGTCTCGCTCGGCAGTCCACGCGCCCACTGTCCACGAATCGCCGTCCCGGTACTGGCCCAACCAAGGTCGAGCGCGAAGTCGTCCTCGTAGCCGGGCTTGAGGTTGATCCGCAGGTTTACGGTCGAGTTTTGCCGCAGGGCGGTGTCCCGCACGATGAAGGGCTTGTACCCCCAGAGGCCGATGGCGATATCGTAGCGGTTGAAGTCTCCCTCGACGCGCTTGAGCTCGATCGACTGCTTGGCCTGTGGCAGCGGTCGGCCGACGGCGTCGAGCACGATGATGTTGAAGTTGACGGGGACTATTTTAAGCAACTTGATGTTGCGAAAGTCGAGTTGGCCGCGACGCATCTGAGCAACGGTAGTTTTTGGGGCGTAGCCCGGCTTCGAAAACGTGACCCGATAGGCGCCCTCGAGGTAGATGCCGGTGGCAAAAGTGCCGTCGAGCCCGGTGATGTCCTCCTGCGGGGCACGGTTGTCGAAGTTGACGGTCACCCCGGAGAGCAGAGCCCCGGTGGCGCTGTCCTGTACGGTGCCCTCGAAGTAGCAGGCCTGCTCGTACTTCGGCTGGAACACAAAGAGACCCGACTCGATGTCGCTGGCGATGACCAGACCGGAAGGCAAGAAGGGGTAAGCCCCCCAGCAACCGTTAAAGCCGTTGCCGCCACCCTGCGGGTAGGTGTCGTACTGGCCAACTTCGATGAGGTTGTGCGGGCGTGAGGCATCCGTGAGCACGACACCGTCGCGGTACCAACTCGTCACCAAGAAGTCCGCGTTGACGTGCGTGTTGTGCGGGATACTGCCGGAAGTAAACGTCGCCTCCGGACGGAAGCGGTCGATGAGTCGAATTGCGGACGGGTCGCTGACGTCGTAGGCATCGACGGTGGCCTGCGAGCGCTCGTCGGTCGTAAACACAGCGCGGTCGTCACCGGTCGGCCAGGCATTGTGCGTGAAATTAGAGGTCGTCGTCTGTGAGCCGAGGGCGGTGATGCTGGCGAGGTTCGTGTAGTCGTGGACGGTGAGCGTGCCCACGTTTATGTCCGACGAGTAAAGTCGACCCCGCTCGGCGTACACGTCGTGCGCGTACTCCCTGCGCGATGCGCCGACGAAGGGAGGAGCAGCAGGGTTGGCGGCGAGGTCAAAAAACAGCGGGGCCCCGGCATACACGTTTGATCCGGCCAGCACCAGTAGTCCCTCCTTGCTGATGTAGAGGTTGTGGGCTCGCGCTAGCGTCGTCTCCTGCCCCCCGACCGTAATAGCCGGCTTGTAGAAGGTATGCGTAATAGTGTCCGGAGCCTTCGCCATATCTATGACGAGAAGGCCGTCCGTACCCCGGTCGGCAACCACGTACAGGCGAGTCCCGAAGCTTTTGATGTCGCGCCACACGGACGTGGCGCCCGGGATGCGCGCTCGAAGGGTAGGTGCTCTCGCGTCCTCGAGCGAGTACACGTACGTGGCCGCGGTAGTACCGATCACCGCGAACTCCCGCCCGAACTGGTCTGAGTAGCCCCAACAATCGTTGCCGCTCTCACCCTGGGGGAGGCCGGTGGTCGAGAGGAGGTCGAGATTGTAGTTGCGCTGAGCGACAGCCGTGCCTACGAGCGTGACCAGTAGGAGATATAGGAAAGATAACCGCATGAAAATCGAGGTAAAAAAATGTAGGATCTGGGGGGCGGCCCGCGCGAGTCTGCGGGGCGGTCCACAAAGATAGGCCCATGCCATGTGCCATATCGTTAATGCGGTTGTGATCATGACGCTCAGTCGTGCTCTACACACAACTGATCCTGGTGCGTCTCGCAGTTGGTGTACGTGTACTGTCTCTAGGACCACGGAGACGCGGGGCAGCTACTGCTTGTTTGGCCTCAAATAAGCTAGCGCGGCGCTCGGGTCTGGGGAGACGAGGCGCAGGCCGTCGAGCTTTTTATTCCAGGTCGTTTGGCGACGGGCGTACTGGCGGGAGGCTTGTTGTATTTGCTGGATTGCCTTCGACAGCTCGATTTGACCTTCGAGCACTGGCCACAGCTCGCGATAGCCGATCGTCTGGAGGGCGTCGAGGTGGCGCTGCGCGTACAGACCTCGTGCCTCGTCCAGCAGGCCTGCGTCCATCATGTCCAGCACCCGTCGATCGATACGCGCGTAGAGCTCTTTCCGGTGTGGTTCGAGGATCACCCACTCCTGCCGGTAGGGGAGGGGCTCTCGGGGGCGGGCCCGCAGCGCGGTGAACGTCGTGCCGCTAGCTTCCATCGCGGCGAGCGCGCGCAACAGGCGGTGCGGATTCAGCAAGTCGACCGTTTTGGCGTAAGCCGGATCACGGTTGGTGAGCTCGAGCTGTAGAGCCACGAGACCTTTGTCGCGATAGAGCTCGTCGTAGTGCCCCCGTATCTCTGGAGCTACGCTCGGCATCTCCGGCAGCCCGTCGAGTAGGGCCTGCACGTGGAGGCCGGCACCGCCTGCGATGATGCAGGTCCGCCTTTCGGCAAAACACCGTTCGAGCGTAGCGCGGGCGTCTCTGGCCCAGCGTCCGGCACTGTAGGGCTCGGCGATTCCTACGTAGCCGATCAGGTGGTGCTCCGCTGCGGCGAGCTGGGCCGCGGTCGGTTTGGCCACCCCGATGTCGAGTTCGCGGTACACCTGTCGGGAGTCGGCGCTGATGATGGGGGCGTCTAACTCCTGCGAGAGGGCAATGGCGAGGGCGGTTTTTCCACTCGCCGTCGGTCCAGCGACGACAACCACGGTCGGTACTCGCTCGTCGGTTACCGGCCGCCGGGGGGAATGAGTTTCTTTGCCGCCGTCCATGATCTACCTCGTTCTTCGGTTCTACGCCCGCCTCGGGATTTGGTTTTGTTTTCGCAAGGTCTACCTCGAGGGCCGCGAGCTCGTCCCCGCTGGGCGGCACGTCATCTACGGGCTCAACCACCCGACGGCGTTTCTCGAGCCGATCATCGTCGGCTCGCACGTCGACGAACCGTGCTGGTACATGCTCCGCGGCGATAAGTTCGTCGGTACGCCGGTCAAGTGGTTCTTACACCAAATTCAGAACCTGCCCATTTTTAAGGGCGGCGATAAAAGTGGGCGGGAGGCGCTAGCAGCCAACAAAGCCACCATGGACTTCGCCACCGACATGATCCTCCGCGGGGAGCCAACGGTTATTCTCAGCGAAGGTCTCTGTCGCCACGAGCGTCGCCTCCGCCCGATCCAGCGCGGCACGGCCCGCATGCTGTTCCAGGCGTACGACAAAGACCCCACCAAGGTGCTCGCGATCGTGCCGGCGGCGGTCAACTACACCGACAGCAACGCCTACCGCAGCTCGGTAGCGATCACTTTCACGGAGCCGATTCTAGCCTCCGCCTACGCCGAGCAATACGCAACCGACCCGAGGGCCGCCGTCGAGGCCGTCACCGACGAACTGCACCGCCGCCTGCGCGAGCACGTCATCCACGTCGCCGACAAACGTCGCGATGCGCTCGTCGACAAAGTCTTGCCGCTCATCCAGCACCGCCGTCCCGACGCCGGTCGTTCGCCGCGCAGCAGCCACTGCCCCTATGTGCGGGAGCAGTGGCGCGCGGTCGAGCTGATCAACGCCATGGACGACTTCGAGGCCGGCCAGCTCGAGCGCGACCTCGACAGCTACTACGCTGCACTCGCGCAGCACGGACTCACCGACAACGGCGTGGCGCTGCCCGGCTACGGCTCGATGGGCCGTGCGTTCGTCCTCTGGCTACTCGGTACGCTGTCCCTGATCGGCTGGATGCTGAACTTTCCCCCGGCGCAGATCGTGCAGCGCCGCACAGAGACGATGGTCCGCAATCCTCAGTTTTACAGTTCGGTGCGCTTCGGGCTTGGTCTCGGGGTCAACCTGATCTACTGGCTCATCTGGATGGGGATCATGGCGGTGTTCATTGGTTGGTTCGCCCTGCTCGTGCCGCTAGTGTTTGGGCTGCTCGGCTACTTTCACCTCGTCCACCGAGAGGCGTTCGTGCTCTGGCAACAGGCCGCGCGCGTGCGGAGTGTCCCGGCCGACGTGGTCGCACGCTTGCAAGCCGACGCGGCAGATCTCCTAGCCCGCGTGGGTTTCTTCTACGAGGAGAATCTTGCCGTCGACCCCGAGTTCCCGTAGTCTGTTGGCCTGTGCGACCAGCGTCGTGCCCTGCTTCGGACTGCGGCTCAGTTTGCGCATCGCGTCGTTGTAAGACCCGCGGGCGCTGTCGAGCTGCTTCCCGACCGCATTCATGTCGTCTACGAAGCCGACGAACTTATCGTACAGTTTGCGGCCCACCTCCGCGATCTCTTGCGCGTTCTGCCGCTGGTCCTCCTGCTGCCAGATGTGACTCACCGTCCGCATCGTGGCGAGGAGTGTCGACGGACAGACGAGCACGACTTGTGCGTCGAGGGCTTCGGTGAAGAGACTGCCGCGCTCCCGGATGGCGGCGATGAAGGCCGGTTCGAGGGGGATAAACAGCAGCACGTAGTCTGGACAATCGACTTGGTGCAAGTCCTGGTAGCGTTTTGCCGAAAGGCCCTTGATGTGGGTCCTCACCGAGCGCACGTGTGCCTGGAGGTGTTCTTTGGCTTCGTGGTCGGTCTCGCTTCCGCAAAACTGCTCGTACGCCGTCAGGCTCACCTTTGCGTCGATGATGATGCACCGGTTTTGCGGAAGCTTGACAATGCAATCTGGACGCTGCTGCCGGGCCTGTTCGCCACCCACGAAGCTGAGTTGCGTGTCGAAGTGCGTCCCGGCCTGAAGGCCCGCGGCCTCCAACAACCGCTCTAGGCGGTGCTCGCCCCAGTCGCCCTGCGTTTTTGAGTCCCCCTTGAGGGCGCGCGTCAGCTGTCGCGCCTCGTGTGAGAGGTCCTGATTGAGGGCCGTGAGCTGCTCAATTTGCACCCGGAGCATCGACTTTTCCTTGCCCTCCTCCACAAATTTGCGCTCCACGGTCTGCTGAAACTCGGACAGCTTCGTTCGCACTGGGTCCAGCAACTGCCGCAGGCCGAGTTCGTGGACCTCACGAAGGTCGGCACTACTGCGCTTGAGCAGGCTTTGCGAGAGGTTTTGGAACTCCTCGCGGGCGTGGACCTGCAGGGTAGCGAACTCTTCCTTTTGTGCAGCCAGTCGCTCGCGCAGGGCCTCAAACTGCGCCTTTGCTTCTGTAGCCTGGCGGACAGTGGCCTCGAGACGGGCTTGAAGGCTGGCAATGGTTTGGTTGGAGCGTGTAGCAGCAGTTTCTAGCGCGGTGCAATTTTCGACCAGCCGTTTACGCTCGCCGACGCTCGCGGCCTCGTGGGCACTCGCCTTTTCTCGGAGGGCCTGGTGCTCGAAGGTGAGTTTGTGGAGTTGCGCCTTCGCTTCGGCAAGGGCGTAGCGGGCGTCGTCTAGGTCTCCGGCTAGCCTCAGGCCTTGCTTGCGGTACTCTTCGGCTTGGATTTTTTGTTGGGTGGCTTCCTCGCGATCTGCTTGAGTAGATGCGGCGGGCACATGATTGCGATACCAGGCATACGATAGTCCGAGACCGAGTAGGAGGCCTACACCGAGGCTAAAGAAGTCGAGTGCGTTCATGAGCGGTTCGCATTACTGCAAAACGCAATGTGAGGGGTGTCGAGGGCGCGGGCGCGTTGAGTTATCCACAGTGTGGATAAGTTGGAGGCGCTAGGCTAAGACCTGGTAGGTCAGAAGCGCGCCAGCGTAGGCGAGGACCGTCATGTAGACAAACTGGATAGCGGGCCACTTCCACGATCCGGTCTCTTGCTTGGTCACGGCGAGGGTGCTCATGCACTGCATAGCGAAGAGATAGAACACGATCAGCGACGCTGCCGTGGCGACGTTGTAGACCGCGGTGCCGTCGGGACGCCGGGCCTCGGCCAACCGCTCGGTGATCTGGGCTTCGTCGTCGGAGGAACCGATGGCGTAGAGCGTGGCGATTGTCCCGACGAAGACCTCTCGGGCGGCAAAGCTGCTGAGCAACGCGATCCCAATCTTCCAGTCGTAGCCGAGGGGAGCGATCACCGGTTCGATCGACCGGCCCAAGACCCCGGCAAAGCTTGCTTCGAGGCGGGCGTTGGCGATTAGGTCGGCGGTTAGCTCCTCGTTGGCGCTGGTCGCCTTGGCCGTTGCTGTCGCGTCCGCCTCAGCGGTCGCCATCGCATCGCCCGGCCCAAAACTCGCCGCTAGCCATAGCACGACGCTGATCGCGAGGATGATCTTGCCCGCCCCGAGGATAAAGGATTTGGTCTTGATCCAGACGGTCGTAAACACGTTGCGCCACACCGGCACCCGGTAGGTGGGCAGTTCCATCATTAGGTAGCTGCGTTCGGTGTTGGGCAGCAGCAGCTTAAAGACCAGGGCGGCGACCAGCGCCGACACTGCGCTCAGCAGATAAATCCCCACAAACGTTAAGGCCTGCGCACTGAAGATGCCCCAAACCGTCACCGCCGGCACCGCAAAGCCGATCAGGATCGCATAGACGGGGATGCGCGCCGAACAGGAGATGAGCGGCGCGACCATGATCGTGATCAGTCGCTCTTTTGGGTTCGAGATGGTGCGTGCGCTCATGATAGCCGGTATGGCGCACGCCCCACTGGAGGCCAGCGCGACCAGGGATCGACCGTTGAGGCCGAAGCGCTGCATGAGTCGATCGGAGAGGAACACGGCCCGTGCCATGTAGCCTACCTCCTCTAATAAACTGAGCAGTAAGAACAGCAGCGCGATGGGCGGGACGAAGACCATGATGCCCGCGAGTCCAGCAATGAGGCCGTCGACGAGGAAGTCGGCGAGGTAGCCTTCCGGCAAAACGCTCCGCACGAGCGTGCCCGTTTTGGCGAAAGCCAGCTCGATCAACTCAGCCGGGACGCTCGACCACTCGAAGATCGCCTGGAAGACGAGCAGTAGTATCGCGAGGAAGATCAGTGGTCCGGCCACGGGGTGGGTGAGGACAGCGTCGAGTCGGTCGGTGAGGGCATGCTCGCCACGCGAATCCTCGGCGGCGCGAAGTTTCGGGAGGAACCGATCGTAGCGCTGCATCGTCTCGCGTACTTGCGAGCGGAGTGACTGCCAGGGGACGAGGCCGTTGCCCCCGCCGGCGGCCATGGCTGCGGTCTTGAGTTTTGGCGAAAGCTGCCCTTCGGTGGCGTGGTGTAGGCTCAAGAGCCGTGCGAAATCCGAGCGACCGTATCCCGCCTCTTGGAGGGGCAAAATGAGTTGTTGTTCCTGGCCGGCGAGCGCAAACCACTTGCTCTCCGGGGCCGCGGAATATGGCCGGTCGACGAGCGCCGTCTGCAAGGCAGCCTTGAGGTCGTCGAGCCCTTGCCCCGTGCGGGCGCTCACACTAACGACCGGTACGCCGAGCATGTCGCGGAGTCCTGGGAGGTCAAACTGCGTGCCCTCGTCGGTCTGCTCGTCGGCGAAGTTGAGCGCGACCACGGTGGGGTAGTGGAGATCGAGGACCTGCGTGAGGAGCAGGAGGTGCTTGTCGAGTTTGGCAATGTCGGCGACGTACAGGACGGCCGTCGGTTCGACATCGGGAATGTAACCGAGCAGAGCCTCGAAAACGATCCGCTCGTCGAGGCTGCTCGGGTGAAGACTATACGTACCCGGAAGGTCGGTGACCTCGACCTCGCGACCGTCTAGGCGCATGCGGCCGTGGACGTGCTCGACGGTGACACCGGGGAAGTTGCCCGTGCGCTGGCGGAGGCCAGTAAGTTTGTTGAAGAGGCTTGTCTTGCCGCTGTTCGGGTTACCGACCAGGGCAATGCGGGGGACAGGGAAGGGTTCGGTAGCCGCGGAGGCCTGCGCGGCTACCGCGCTACGAGAGGTCGGCATGGGCGTCGATCAGAGGATGTCGGCGATGCGCTGAACGAGCAGACAAGCGGCCTCCTCGCGGCGGACTGCCAATCGCCGGCCGTCGACCTCGAAGTAGCACGCCTTGCCCCAGGCAGCCGTACGGACGAGTTCGACCTGGCTACCGGGCCGAACGCCCATGCACATGAATTTTTGCGCGAAGCACTCGTCCGAGAAGCCACACACGCGACCGCGCTGGCGGGCGAGCAGTTCTGAAGCCTTTAGTTCCTGCTCGGCGGTGAGTGGCGAGCCGGATGCCGTACCCTGAGTCATGGCGGCAAAGCTATCTAGAAATGGTCTAGCTAAATGAACAGCGCCGCGCAATCTTTACCCATAACTGAGCGGTAGGCCAGCGAATATTCGCTGGCCGCACCCCAGCCGCCTGTTTTTGCGGCCTATCTTTGGGCCGCTCGTTGCCTTCGCGGCGGGTACGCCCGTTCATCAAAACGCTTCTTCCCGGCATGAATATTCTCGTCTGCATCTCGAAAGTGCCCGACACGACCGCCAAAATCGCCTTCACCGACAACGGCACCACTTTCGACGAAAGTGGGGTCCAGTTCATCCTCAACCCCTACGACGAGTGGTACGCCCTGGTGCGCGCCCTCGAACTCACCGAGGGAGGCAAGGGCTCGACAACGGTCATCAACGTCGGCCCGAAGGCCAATGAAACCGTGATCCGTAAGGCGCTCGCCATCGGTGCCGACAACGCCGTGCGCATCGAGAGCGAGGCCCTCGATACCTTCGGTGTCGCCAAGTCGATCGCCGACTATGCCAAGGGGCAGTCCTTTGACCTCATCCTCACCGGCAAGGAGACCATCGACTACAACGGTTCGGAGGTCGGGGCGATGATCGCCGAGCTCCTCGACCAGCCTTACGTCTCCTATGCGAGCCACCTTGACGTGGAGGGCTCGGTAGCCAGCGTCAAGCGCGACATCGAGGGCGGTGTCGAGAGTCTCGAGGTAGACTTGCCAGCCGTCATCAGTGCCGCTAAGGGCATGGCCGAGCAGCGGATTCCGAATATGCGCGGCATCATGATGGCCAAGAAAAAGCCACTCGAAGTCGTCGAAGCCACTGCCACCGCCGCTAAGGCAACGGTAACGAGATACCATTTGCCCGACAACAAGGGCTCGGTCCGCCTGGTCGACGCCGACGACATGGACGAACTCGTACGTCTCCTCCACGAGGAGGCCAAAGTGATCTAGTTTCCTCCTCCTACCAATACAACCTATCTATTATGTCCGTACTCGTTTTCGCCGAAAGCAGCAACCAGAAATTTAAAAAGACCACCCTCGAGGCCATCACGTTCGCTCGTAAAGCCGCTGATCAGTTCGGCGGCGAGCTGACGGCAGTCGTCGTCGGTAACGCCAGCGACCTAGCCCCCCTCGGGGAGTATGGTGCCGATCAGGTGATGCAGGTCGCCTACGAGGGTACCTTCGATTCACAGGTGTACGCGACGGCCATCGCGGAAGTAGCCAAGTCGACCGGCGCCAAGCTGGTCGTGATGCCGCACACCAGCACGGGCAAAAGCGTACTCGGTCGGGTAGGCGTCAAGCTCGATGCCGGTACCGTCGCCGGGGTAAATGCCCTGCCGGAGGGAAGTCCCGGCGCACTCACCTTTGCCAAGCCGGTCTTCTCGGGCAAGGCACTCGCGAGCGTTGAGGTCAAGACCCCCGTAGCCGTTATCTCGCTGATGGGCAACACCCTGCCACCGTCCAAATCCGACAAAGCAGGAACGGTAACTCAGGCTTCGGTAACACTACCGGCGGCCAAGATTCGCGTGAAGTCCGTCGACCGTGTC
Source organism: Lewinellaceae bacterium (assembly GCA_963837005.1). Classification (GTDB taxonomy): domain Bacteria; phylum Bacteroidota; class Bacteroidia; order Chitinophagales; family Saprospiraceae; genus CALDTK01. Next base: position 1,552,103 of record CAWIMC010000001.1, on the reverse strand, counting down.
GAGGGCGTCACGCCACTCCCCGAAGCTGAACTCGTCGTGAGTGCCGGTCGTGGAGTCAAGGATCCCGCCAACTGGGGCATCATCGAGCAGCTCGCCGATCAACTCCGCGCCACCACCGCCTGCAGTCGCCCGGTAGCGGATGCCGGCTGGCGACCACACCACGAGCACGTCGGTCAGACGGGGATCGCTGTTCGCCCCAATCTCTACATCGCTATCGGCATTTCGGGCGCGATTCAGCACCTGGCCGGCGTCAACAACTCGAAGACGATCGTTGTCATCAACAAAGACCCTGAGGCCCCTTTCTTCAAGGCCGCCGACTATGGTGTCGTGGGTGACCTTTTCGACGTGGTCCCGAGATTGACAGAAGCCATTAAGCGCTACCAAGCGGCTTAATGGCTTCCGAAAGTTGATACGCTAACAAGCGTTATTAAGTATCTGGGTGGCGCAGGGCATCTTTCACTTCATTGGTGTTGCCCGCGCCACCCAGCTTGTCGTTTACGGCATAGAACTCCTCCTCGCTCGCGGGGATGGAGTCTTCGCCATCGGTCATCTTGTGGACGATCTCAGCGGCCTCGCCAGGGGAGGCCTCCTCCATAGTCCGGATCTCTTCGTCGGAGGAGGCAATGTTGTAGTTGGACTTATTCACCCAATTCAGTTCGTCCGTGCCCTCGGTGCGATAAAATCGCTTGTAGAGTAGAGCGATGATTCCGACGAGTACGATGCCTCCGATGAGGTACAAGAGGCTCGGGTCTAATGCGGTGGTTTGGACTTCCATACGTAGGGGCAACGCGAATAGAATGGTGAACGTTCGCCGCCCGACGAAGTGCTTATGCTTTGGAGAACGGAGGTTCACTTGGCACGACATCTCCCTTCGAACGTTGTGCTTCGAAAGTCTCGAACTTCGTAAGCTCCTCACCGAGCATGCTCAGCACGTAACCGATGATGGTGACGTCGTCTAAGAAACCGATGAAGGGAATCGCGTCGGGGATGAGGTCGAGTGGAGACACGAAGTAGAGTAGAGAGGCGACCGTGAGAACGACGTTTTTCTTCGAGACGTCCCGGTAGTCGCCAGTAGCATAGGCTTTTACGAGCCTCCCGAGACGGAAGACACTCGCAATCCCCTCCGTGGCCATCCCCTTGAGGCTCGTGTCCTTGTCGGCTTTCGCCATCGAGTTTTTGGCTACCTCGTAAAGGAGGTACGGCTTGCCAATAATGCCGCTCGCGCGCACGAGGAGGCGGCGCCAGAAAAAGCTTTTCGTAATGCGGCCGATGGAGAATGCAGAGGATTTGTCGGACATGGTTTGTTGAGTGGTTGCTGTGGATATACTAGATTCAACGTAGTGTATCGGCGCATTTGTTTGCAGACCTTGGCGCTTGTGTCGAAGTCTATGCTTATGAACTCTTCTCTGGTGCGAGATAGCTTCCGTTTTTTGAGTCTCGGACTGCTGCTGCTGCTGCTATCTAGTTGCGTGGGGCGCGGCAAGTATCTCGAGTCGTTGCTCGTGCAAGAGGCGGCCCGGAGTGAGGCGGCTTCCGCCAAAACAGATCTCGCCGATGCCGATAACCGCAATGCGCAGCTGGTGCGCCAGTACGCAGAACTCGAGCGCAAATACGCCAGCGAGCGGCAGCAAACCTTCAGCCAGCAAACCGGCAGCCTCTCCGAGCGACAGGATCTCGTTAATACCAGAACGCTGCAGGGTCTGTTGATCGACTCTTTGACTCGCGAGCGCAACCGACTGAGCACCCAACGTACAGCGGCTTTGGAGCTCCTCAACCGCGATGCCGCACGTCTCAAGCAGGTCCAGGAGCGCGTCACCGCCCGGGCCGGCGGAGCGCTGGAGGGCAAGATGACGATGGTTCGCAGTGATGCTGCACTTACGCTGCGTATCCCGCAGGCCGCGCTCTTCGACGAGCGCCGCGTGACGCGAATCTCCGCCGATGGAGACGCTACGTTGTCCGCGCTCGCGGCCGCGCTAGGTGGTCAGATGGATTTGGTGATCGAAGTCGTCGTCGCTCCCCGAAACCTCCAGGGTACGCCCGCCGCTCGCGAACAGGCCGCGAACCAGGCGCTGGCCATCGTTAGTAACCTCGTTGAAGGCCACGGACTCGCGCCTGAACTCGTCCGTGCCACGGCTCTCCAAACCGACAGCCAGACGATCGCTGTCGCTCCGGCGGAGGCAGAGGCCGGCTCTACGCTCGACATCGTGATCCGACCTGGAGGCGATCGTATCGCAGAACTCAAGCGCGCTCTTACGAAGGAGTAGTCGGCAGAGGGCAGGCGCGGTAGAGATCTGTGCCTGTGGCAGTTAACTCTAACGTTTTGGACTCGCAGCTGAGCTCGAGGATCGTTCCAACCTGCATTTTAACACGGCGGCCCGGAGGAGCATAGAAGGCCACAGCGCCTTGATCGCTGCGCAATCGGCGGCATGACGCTAGGTGTCTAAAGAAGTTGTACGAATCTGGCTTAGAGGTATTGAACTCGGGGTGCGAGGTGCGCTACTCTGCGGACAGCAGGTGTCTACCGCTACCGCCCGATCACCTGTCCCCCGAAGAGACTCTCTACGAAAGCGCGTTTGTTGAAGATTTGGAGTTGGTCCATGCGCTCGCCGACGCCGATGTACTTGATCGGGGTCTTGAACTGGTCACTTATCCCAATCACGACGCCCCCCTTGGCGGTGCCGTCGAGTTTCGTGAGTGCGATGGCGGACACCTCGGTGGCCTCGGTAAAGTGGTGCGCCTGCTCGAAGGCGTTCTGTCCGGTGGCGGCATCGAGCACGAGGAGTACTTCGTGCGGCGCTCCGGCGAGTCGCTTCTCAACGGAGCGGCGAATCTTGCCGAGTTCGTTCATGAGGCCCACCTTGTTGTGCAGCCGCCCTGCCGTATCGATAATCACGACATCGTAGCCTTCACGCACGGCCTTGTCGGTTGCCTCGAAGGCGACTGCGGCCGGGTCGACATTCATGCCTTTCCCAAAAAAGTCGGCACCGCTGCGCTCACTCCAGATCTTGAGTTGGTCAACGGCGGCAGCCCGGAAGGTGTCAGCCGCGCCGAGCAGCACGCGCTTGCCCTGGGCGTTGAACTGGTTCGCGAGCTTGCCGATGGTCGTTGTCTTACCGACACCGTTTACGCCAACCACTAGGATGACGGCGGGCTTGACATCGGTCGGCAGTTCGTAGTCTTCGTAATCGGCGGTGTTGGCAGACGTCATCAGGCGAACGACTTCGTCGTGAAGGAGGCTATTGAGGTCAGCCGTACTCACGAATTTGTCCTTCGCTACCCGCGCCTCTAGCCGGTCAATGATCTTCACGGTCGTCTCCAGCCCCACGTCACTCGCGATGAGGATACCCTCCAATTCATCGAGCACCTCTTCGTCTACGGTCGACTTGCCGGCGACGGCTTTGCTGAGCTGGCCAAACAGGCTCGTCTTGGTTTTCTCGAGGCCCTGGTCGAGGTCCTCTTTTTTTTCTGGCGTAAAAAAGCGCTTTAGAAAGCTCATTCGAGGGGGACTAAAAGAGAGAAAGAGGGTGGTTTTGGCGTAAGCCGCACGAAGCGCAAGGCCAGGGCAGTCGAGTGCCAAACCTACTATACAGTTTGTTGCGCAAAGGTCGTGACTACCGAAGCGAGCCCCATAACGACGAAAGGGCTTCCCCGATAGAGGAAGCCCTTCCGAGAGGGTACGAAGTACTGTCGACTACTTAGCCGCCAGAAACTCCTGCACTTTGTCTTTGTGGACGATCTGCTCCTTAAAAGAGTAGTTGCCGGTCACAGGATTCTTGACCGACTTGATGACCTTGACGTGGTCACGACCCGAACCGGCGTTGGCTGCACGCTGAGCAACACGGGCGTTTTTGGATACTTTTGCCATGAGGCTGTATAGTTAAAGCGATACCGAAGAACGGTAAGGAGCTGGTTATTTAATCTCGCGGTGGACCGTCATGCGCCGCAGCACAGGATTGAACTTCTTGAGCTCTAGACGATCTGGCGTGTTCTTGCGATTCTTCTGCGTCACGTAGCGGCTGGTGCCGGGCATGCCGGTAGCCTTGTGCTCTGTGCACTCGAGGATAATCTGGAGGCGGTTGCCTTTGCTTTTCTTAGCCATGACTTAGGTGGTGTGGGCGGGCGACCGGTGGGTTACTTAGCGAGCTTGACGCCCGTAGAGACGCCTTTCTTCTTGAGCTTGACCAGGTACGCGTAAACACCAAGCTTGTTGATGGTCTTGATCGCGTTGGTGGAGAGCTTAAGACGAACCGTCTGGCCCGTCTCTGGAATGAAGAAGCTCTTACCCTGAAGGTTAGGGAGAAAACGACGCTTGGTCTTCCGATTGGAGTGAGAAACGTTGTTGCCGCTGGCGGGACGCTTCCCGGTGAGTTGACAGACTTTCGACATGGCGTCCGGGTTTTTGGGGTGACCCTGTTAGGATTCGAACCTAAAACCTCCGCATCCGTAGTGCGGTGCTCTATCCAGTTGAGCTACAGGGCCAGTTGAGAATAGCCGCAAGGGCTTCTTTCAAGCGGCTGCAAAGATAGGACGACTTCACAAACGGAAAAGCCCTTGCGCAAAGTTTTTTTCGATGGTTCTGCGATTGCGTTTTAGCGAAAGCTGACGAGGAGCCTAGACCACTGCAAGTAGGGCCTACAGCACCACGATCTGTTGGCTCCCGGTCCGCTCGCCAATCACTATCCGCAACACGTATACCCCAGCGGCCAAGCCCCCTAGATTGAGGCGAGCCTGTCCAATGCCCATGAACGGGGACTCGAAGGTGTGCCTGAGCACCCGCCGACCAGCCATGTCGTAGACGCTGAACTCGCCAGCGTTCTCGGCAGTGTAGACGACACGCAGTTCGCGTTGTTCGCCCAGTGGATTCGGGAACACATTGACGAGCGGTGTACGCACCGCCTCTTCGCCCGCGCACTTCGCCGAGAGCAGGCGGGCCGCCAGAACCATGTCGAGCGACGTGCGCGGGGCACCCGCCGGATCTTTGTCCAAGAGTGCGGCCACCGTAGCACTCGAGCGCTGCGCTGCGGTGGCCCTGTCGAGCGATGGGCAGTCGAGTCTATCGAGCAGTGCCACGGCCCCGGCCACCTGTGCGACCGCAGCGAGGTCTCCACTCACGCGGCACGTACGTCTATTGCCCCCGAAGGCTAGCCCTCGGTCGGGCGCGAGGACAGTAGCGTAGGGAGCTCCAAAACCCTCCTGCCCATATCCTTGCGCTACGAGCCAACCCGAGGGTAGCTCTGCCGGAGGACGGCTCGTACTGCTTAGCCCATCCTGCGGCAAGACGGGCACGATGCCCGACGCTAAAAGTCTTCTCAAGACGAGTTGCACGACAGCTCCGGGCCGTGCCTGCCGCCGGTCTCGTAGCATGCCCTCCAGCCCGCTAGCAAACACGGCCACTGGTCGCCCAGTCGCCCCGAGGCTTTGGTCATAACTGCGCCTCGCACCTGCTGCTCCGTCGGCGGCCGATACCCAGTCACTGAGTCGGTATCCCCGAAAGCGAAGGACTTCCGCATTGCCGGTCAAGCCCGCGGTCTCCCCGGCAATTGCCGCCAGCGCGGCCCCACCGATACCTATCGAGGGGGCAAAGGGGTTGAGTTCAGAACCACTCGTGACGAGGCGACTTTCGTCAAAACCTACTTCAAACACAGCTGCCGTACTCGCGTCAGTATCGAGTCCAGCCGCCGAGGACACAAATTCCAAGGCTCCCGCTTGGGCAATCTCTGCCAGGTAGTCGCGGCTTCCGCCAAAACCGTACGCCCTTCCCGTCGAGACGAGTCGCATATTTTCCACGGCGAGCCTCACCGGCGGTACCGCCCGAACGAGGTCCGCGTCGATGGGGAGGGTTTGCTCTGCACGGTAGCGGTGCAGATTCCAGCTTTCACTCAGGGTCTCTGCGAAGAGCAGGGCCCCTCCCGTAGACTCGAGTCGCGATGGGGCCGCTGTACCCTCGTCAAAGCCTACGACGAAGTCGACCGCGTCACAGGCCTCCGCTATTTGTAGAGCGCCTACGGCCCGACGAGCGTTGAGTCTACCACCGCTCGACACCCGACTGACCTGAGACGCTATGACGTCCACATTTTCGAGGATCAGGCTTTTTACGAGTGCCGCGACCGAGCCAGGACTTGTCACCGAGGCTACCTCGAGCCGCTCGCACATCGCCGCGTACATCAGCGCCACTACGCCGGCTACCTGAGGCGTAGCCCCGGAAGTGCCGGCGAAGGTGTTGTCGTTGCGGCCGAAGATTTGGTAGTCGAGTCCGCCGAACGACTCCCCCGGCGCACTCACGTCCACCTGCCGCTGACTGAAGCCCGCACCCGGTGTGATCTGGTCCTCCCGATCGGAAGAGGTTACCATCAGCAAAAAGTCGCTCACGCAGGAGGCTGGAAGGTCGGTCTGTCGGTCGGCGTCGTCGGTCTGGTTGCCGACGGCCCCCACGACGAGTATCCCGGCACGCCCGGCGCGATCGATGGCGGCGTTGAGCTCGGCGTTGAAGGGGCTCGAGCAGTTGGCCGAATTGCCCAGTGAGCAGTTGGCCACCACCACGTAGGCACCTTCGCGGCCGTCGGTTTGGTTGTAGCGTGTCCGCAAAACCGTCAGGTAGTCGAGCGCCAGCGCCCATTTGTATACGCTGTCGACCTGGAAAGGCAGCAGCTTCGCCTTCCAGTTGAGGCCCGTTGACTGCGCCCCGTTGTTGGACTGGGCCGCGAGCACCCCACTCACCTGCACTCCGTGCGGGTCGGGCACGAACGTGGTCGTGCGCCGCGTAAAATTGACGCCCGACACGTCATCAACGTAGCCATTCCGGTCGTCGTCGATCCCGTTGCCGGGAATCTCTCCCGGGTTTCGGTAGTACTGATCGACGAGCTCGGGGTGCGCGAGGTCGAAGCCATTGGCCTCAATGACGCCAATGACGATCTGCCGACCGCTGGGGGTGAATCCTCCGGTGGTGTAGTTCCAGGCCCCGGCGGCTTCGATGCGTTCGAGGTTCCACTGGTCGACGAAGGTCGGGTCGTTGGGCAGTCCCCCTTTCGGGAAAACGGCCGAGCCTTCGCCGACGGCCAGGACACCCGGAATGCCCGTCCAGAAACTTGCCGGCACGACTCCGCGAATGGCGACCAGACCCTCGTCCGCATCTACACTCTCGAAAGGGATGAAGTCTGCGGTGAGTCGATCCGCCTGTCGTTCGGAATAGCGTTGATCGGCAGCGCTCACCGCCGCAGGGCTCGCTCCGGCGGCACGGATCTTCGCCTGTGCACTGGATGCCGGTCGCCATCCCGCGCGGAGGGGGTTTTGGCGAAAGCCGATACTGTCGAGTACCGCCGCCGCCCGCGAACCTGGTACAAAGCGAAGCGTATAGGTGCCCTGTGCGGCCAGCGTAGAGGTCAGCCCTATCAGCCCCGCTAGCGCGAGTACGTAGATCGCTATCGACGGGCGGCTTCGCATCATGTCATGATAACGGACCCGCGGCGGGGAGGGTCTAAGTTCGGTGCCCGAAAAGCTACACGAAGTCACACCCATGACCTTTGCGTAGCTTAGTGGACGACGAAGTTGATACCGAAGAAAAAGTATTTGCGCAAGAACTTGCTTTTGACGGCTTGCTCGCGCTCGGCGATGTGTGCCCCGGGGCTGTCGCCGTAGACCACCGGCGGCAGCAGCCGGATGTACTCCGTAGCGGACGGATCGACGCGCATGCCACTATCGGCGAAGAGCCGACGCCAGGTGCCGATGCCGCGGATGTTTTCGTTGCCCATCGTGACCTTTTTGCCGAGGGACTCGTCCCAGTACGTGATCACGCGCTCGGCACCACGCTGGCGGTAGAGCTTGAGGCGCTGGACGAGGTTCTCCCCGTTCTCCTCGATGCAGATGGCGATGGCCCCCGGCCGCATGGCGCATTTGATGATTTGGAGGGCGTCCGCGATCGGTTCGAGGTGGTGGAGGGTGTCCTGGACGATGACGCAGTCGTAGGTCCCAGCTGGCGGGGGGACGTCGTAAATGTCCTCGTAGCTGGCGGCAAAGAGGCTGCTGTCGCCGTGTTGCGCCCAGAACTCGCGGCGCCTCGGGAGGAAGTCGTAGTAGAACTCGAGCGTGCTGCCATACGTGAGGTAGCCGTTCATCGCGAGGTAGAGGCACGTGGTGCCGTAACCGCAACCGAGATCCCAGATGGCGGGGGGGTCTTCGAGCTGGCGGGCGTGGGCCTCGACGTGGCGGTCGACATAGCGTAGACGCTGGAGAAAGTAGGACTTTCGGAACTCGAAGTCCTTGACCGAACTGTGGTACTTGTAGTAGGCAGACAACTCCGGCAACGAGCGGAGTTCCTCCAGGAAGATGTCGAAGAACTGCTCGGGGGTCATGCCTTGGGGTTCCGGACGCGAATCGAGTTGGGCGCCAGGTGCGAAGAGTGGGGTCGGGGCTGCAAAACTAAGTGGCGGCGAGTCTCCAACCGAAGGGCGAAGCGGCGACGCCGATAAAGCCCACGATGGACCGCCGCTTAGTGTGCCGAAGCGCGGCCGTCAGCGTCTGCGGCATTGACCGTTTCGAACGCGGCTTCACCAGCGCGAACGGCGAAGGGGAGGGCATTCGACAGCGGCGGCACCGGGCAACTGTACCCACTCGCGTAGGCGCAGTACGGGTTGTACGCGTGGTTAAAGTCGAGGGCGTAGTCCCCCGCCGCGAAGGCACTCCGCTTGAGGTCGAGGTAGCGACCGCCGCCATAGGTAGTATTGCCGTTGGTACGGTCGAAGAAGGGGAGGAAGAGGTGGTCGAAGTAAAGCGGGTGGCGCTGCATGCCCGGCACCTCGAAGACCGTAAGTCCGTAGAGGCTATCGGCTACCTGAAAGAGCAGCTGTCCGTAGGCCCGATAGTCGCGCGCGCCCCCGTCCGAGGTTGGGAAACGATACAGCGTAGTGTCGTCGCTGGGGCGGAAGGCGGCCTGAAGGTCGAGGGTATCGTTATAGCCGAAGTACCGCAGCCCGAAGATGCTCGCGCTATCGAGCGGGCTGTTGGGGCCATTCATGAGTTTGCCGATGGCCTCGCGGCGGTACTCCGCAAGCGCCTTCGAGGCCGGAGTGTGCAAACCCGGTGCAGTGCTATCGATCGCGACCGCCTGCCGTAGCTCCAGCGGGTTGGCTCGGGTCACTCCGGCGATGACGCAGCCGACCAGTAAAAGCAGGAGATTCCGGTAAGACATCACTTCGGCAAGGTAGGTCGGGCGCGGGGGAGTTAGTCGTCGTAATCTTGGTACTCGACCTCACTCCTTTCGACGTTTCCTTCCGAGCTGAGGAGGCTCACGCGCTTGGCGATGTTCTCGCCGCGGTCGTTTTTCGCGATCACGAAGCGTACCGGGTCGCCGATGCGAAGAGCCTTGAAGTCGACGCCCTCGACATCGCCGTGGTAGAAGAAGAGGTTGTTGTCGGGCCAGGCGATAAAGCCAAAGCCATTCTTGAGGCTCATCACCTCCGAATCTTGGGGATCTTCGTCGTCGGAGTACTCGGTGGGCTCGGCGCTCTCGCGGTCGGAGTCATACTCGCGCTGCTCTTCGCGGCGGGTGTCGTTGCTAATGAAGAGGTCTTCGACGAGCTTCTCCTCGTCGTCGAGGGGCTCTTCGATGATGGTCACCATGTCGATCGGGTAGGTGCAGTACTGGAGGAGGTCCTGTGAGGTACGCGTGACGGACATCCGGCCGTCGGGCTCCTCGAACTCGAAGTTCCAGCTCAGTACCATCGTGCGCACGCCTAGGCTCGGCAGTTTGCGGACGAGCGGCACGTAGTCCCCGTCGGAGGCGACCAGGACGAGCACGTCTATCTGTCCGAGGGCAGCGAGCGCCATCGCCTCAACGGCAAACAGGACATCGATGCCCTTCTCCTCGTATTTACCGTGATTGTTGCGGATCGGGAGATGGAGACTTTGTACGTACTCCGACATCAAGATGTCGCTGAAGACTCGATCGTAGTAGAGACGGTTGTTTTTCTGGCTGGCTGTTTTGGCCGAAAGGCGACCTCTGAAGTACTTGGCCTCGACGATGCTGCTGCGGTGCGGCGAGGAATTCTCCTCTTCGGCAACCTTGGCCCGCACGAACTCGTGAAGGCCCGAGAGACTGATGCGGCTCTTGCGCTCGTGGTTGTAGTTGTAATAATTGCTAACGTGGAGGAAGTAGTTGCCGTCGTAAAAGATGCCGATACGGGTGAGCTTATTGGTAGGCGTGGGCATGAGGAAGTGTGTATGCACGACCGATAAAGTCGAGGCGGATTTTGGATAGATAAGAATAGTCGTCGCCGGGGCGACAATTGGGCTGCAAGATGCAACAATCGGCGGAAGTCCTTTTCGAGGACTCCTGCTACGATTCGTGAGGCCTCCGTTTAGTCCATCTGGGTGGCCCCGCTAAAGATGCGGTTCCAGCGGATGCCGTCGCCCATGTTGGCATTCTTGGTCGAGAACCAGATAAAGAGGGGCTTGCCCACGATGTGATCGTGCGGGATGAACCCCCAGTAGCGGCTGTCCTCCGACATGTGGCGGTTGTCGCCCATGCCCCAGTAGTAGTCCTGCTCGAAGGTGTAGCTCGTCGCGGGTTGGCCGTCGATGGTGATGCCGTTGGCCGTGACCTGTAAGTCGTGGCCCTCGTAAACGCCGATGACGCGGCGGTAGAGCGAGATGTTGCGCGGGCCAATCGGTATCGTCATCCCTGCCTTAGGAATAAGGAGCGGACCGTAATTGTCGCGGGTCCAGCCTTGAAAATTAGTCGGGTCATTCGGGAAGAGGCCAAAGTTTTGGGTGCCCGTCGTGTCGCGAGGGGCGATAATCTTCTTTACCGCAATGGCGGGGCTGAGCGATTTGAGCTTCTCGATCTGGTCCGCGCTGAGCACCATCTGTAGTTCGGCACTGCTCAGGTCGGCGGCGGCCCCGGTGAGGCTGCCGAGATCCTCGGAGGAGATGCCCCAGTCGGCGAGCTGTGCGAGGTCGAGCCGCAGGTCGGCCGGTTTGGTGACGCGATAGCTGAACTGGATGTGCTCGGAGTCCTCGGAGCGCTGGCCGTTGATGTAAAGGTCGGCATCGCGAATCTCGATGGTGTCGCCGGGGATAGCCACGCAGCGTTTTACGTAGTGGTCCTTCTTGTCCACGGGGCGCGTGACGAGCTGGGCGAGTCCACGTTGGAAGTAGGGGACGTGTTGCGGGTAGATGCGCCCGAGCCGGACATCCTCGGCCGACCAGGTCCGGCCGGGCAAGATGTATACCGAGTCGCCGAGTGGATAGTTGAACACGATCGGGTCGTTGCGGTCGATGGACTCCAGCGCGGGCAGGCGGTGCATGTCGAGGCTCGGCCACTCCGAGTAGCTCTCACCGGCGTCGAAGGGCAGGCGGTTGTGGAGCAGTGGGATCATCGCGATCGTCTTCGGGGTGCGGATGCCGTAGTGGGCCTTCGAGACGAGCAGGTAGTCGCCGACCAAGAGACTGCCCTCCATCGACGAGGTTGGGATGACGAACATCTCGAAAATGAAGAGTCGGATGAGCGCTGCGGCGGAGACGGCAAACACGACAGCCTCGATCCACTCTCGCCCCGGTCCTTTCCGGTAAGGGTTTTCGGACGTGAGGCGGTTGAACTTCTGTTGCTCGCCTCGACGGCGGGCCTCGGCGATCTGGTGTACATACGCAGCCTCGGCGGTAAGGACCGGACCCTCGTAGTCGGCGTCATCGGATCGGCCGAGCCAGATGAAGTACAGCGGAGCCGCGATCACGGCGAGCGCGGCATCCAATAATCCGTAGCGGCCGAACGAACGCGCGAGGTCGACGGCGAGCCCGGCGAAGATGAAAACGTTGACGATGGGGACCAGGAGCAGCAGGGCGTAGCTAGGCTTGCGGCCGATGAGCTGCGCCCAGGTAGCGAAGTTCTTGCCGGGGACCCAAGCGTCAGATGGGGTGACGGGGACGGGCGGGGTCTTGAGGGCCGCTTTCGCGAAAACCAGCGACAGGCCGTAACACAGCACGAGGTAGCTCAGGAGCAAGAACAACAAAACACCCATAGTCGCGGTCGGCCGATTGAGCGGGCGAAAGTAGTCGGTGCGCTCGCAGTGCGCGTGTCGGATCGACCGAGAACCGACTAAGGCAGACCGACGGCCTCATCGCAGGCGGCAACGACGGATGCGCGGAGGGGGAGGCGGATGTCTTGGAGCCAAATTTCCACGGCTTGCGTCTGCTAGCCCGTGCCGCGACAGCGCAGCGTAACGGGGAGCACTAGCGTATCGGAGGCTTCGACGGGTGCGACAGGCCAGTCCGATACGAGACAGCCGCAGTCCGTCCGAACGTTGTCGATGGACACCGGCGCTCGTGAGCCGTTGTACAGCTGGAGTTTGCCGGCAAACTTCCCGAGGTCGGGGCGGTAGTCGAGGGTGATTTCAGTCTGGAGCAGGCGCACGCCAGCGGTGTCGGCGGGCGTGGCCGCCGGCCTCTGGCAGGATATCCCTACCAGCAGCAAAGCGCCTATGCTACCCTTGCCGAGCCGAGACCAGGCCACATCAGCGCTCACGCTGGCTCGCCTTCCGCCTCGACGGTCTCGGTCTGGTTGGTCTCGAACTCGCCCTTGAGTTCGAGCACGTCCCAGGTGTGGTCGGCGAGTTTTTTGACGGTCGCGATGTATTCGTACGGAGCGCCCTTGCGCCATTCGCTCGGTCCGACGAGGCTCAATACGCGTACGCCATTGTCGCGCTGGTAGAGGTAGCACACCTGGCTGATGATTGGCTTAAAGCCCGCCTCGGCAGTGTAGATGCTCTCGCTTACCGCAATGCGGTCGTGGACTTTCTGGGCCTGGGCGATGAGGAGCTCGACCTGCTCGCGGATTTGAGTGAGTTGGGTGCCGGTCTGTTCGTACATCGCCGACATGGCCAGGCCGCGGGCGCGGCCCTGGTCGATTGGAGCGATAATGGCCGAGCCGACGTGGTGGGCGTAGGGGAGGAGGCCGGGGTTTTCGGCGACTTTGTCGGGATCGATTTTGTTGATCGACTCTCTGGGTTGGTACTCCGGCATGGAGGGTCAAACGGATTTCGGTGGGGGAGGTTTTGGCGAAAGCCGTCGAATGCCGCAACACCCAATGAGGAAAGCCCCCAGGTATCGCTACCGGAGGGCCTCCTGAGGTCTTCTTCAGAGACTTTGTCGGACTACTTCAACGTGAACTTGCCCTCGCCGGCGAGGTAATTCTTGTTGTAGACCTGCACGCCGTACTCGCCCTTGGCGAGGGTAGCGGGCGCATCCCAGGTCACGCAGACCTCACCGACGTCGTTGTTGTACTGGTGGTCGACGGACTTGGTGTAGCGGACCTGCTCCTTGGTGAGCGCATTGACGAGGACCCCGGAGCCCATCTCCTCGATGGCGAGGGTCTCGCCCAGGGGATTGATAACGCGCACGAAAAACTCTTCACTTCCGGGCTGGACGATTTGGTTGCCGGTGGTTTCGAAGCAGATGTTGAGCAGGTCGACGTTCTTGGCGTACTTCTTCCGCACGGTCTTGCCGTTGTCCTTGAGGCGCAGGCCGGTGGAGCTGATGTTGTTGACCTTCACGGAGCTGGCCATGGTGACCTTTTCGGTGAGGACGCTGCGCTCGCCGAGTAGGGACTCCTTCTCGCTCATGAGCGCGGCGCGGGCGGTGGAGAGCTCGGAGTTGGCGGCGTTGACGTCGGCGACGGTACGCTGCAGACCTTGGTTCTCGTTGGAGAGATTGGTGTTCTGCTCGGTGAGCAGGCCATTGGCCTCCTTGAGTTCGTTGATCTCGGCGACGTAGCGAGCGGTGCTCGACTTGAGGCTCGCGATCTCTTTGCGGGCAGCGTCGAGGTTGCGCTTGTCCTTCATGAGGCCGTCGATGCGGCTCTTCGAAGCGATGATCTCGGCCTTCTGGCTGTCGATCAGGGCGTTGAGCTCGGCGTTGGTGCCGCGCATGGACTCGAGTTCGTTGAGGGACTCGTAATACTGCGTATTGAGTTGGAGCTTGAGCTGTTCGGTTTCGTCGAGCTTCTCGGCGGTGGTGGTGTAGCTGGTTTGGATATCCGACTTGGTCTTCCACATGTAGCCCAGGGCCCCGAGCAGAGCGATGATGGCGACGATGAGGATAGGGACAAGAGGGGAGGACTTGGAGGTCTTGATCTCAGACATGGTGTTGTGTTTTGGTCAATGACGACTTGGCAACGGGGGAACAAACGTCGATTTGCGACGGGAAGTATCAAAAGTATCTCCTGGCCGACAAATCGAAGTCTGGCTGCGGCCAGTATGGTTTTGTGGTGACGAAGGTAAACGCACTTTTGGCGGAGTAGTGAACCAGCGTTCTGTGGAGAAGCCCTAAGAGTTTTCAACTAGCCAGCGTGGACAAGTCCTACGGTCTATGCCTACCGTGGCGTAAGGCTTTGCATATTCGCCACTTATGTACGACAATCTCGACCTCAGCACCGTCCTGTTCCTCGATATCGAGTGCGTCTCCGGGGAGGCTACCCTCGACGAGGTAGACCCCACACTGGCCGACCTCTGGCGCGAGAAGGCCCCGCGGATCATGAAGGTCGATGAGTTACAGCCCGAAGAGTACGACGCTTCGTATGTGGGGAAGGCGGCGATTTATGCGGAGTTCGGCAAGATCGTCTGCATCAGCGTAGGCTTTCTTACCGGGGCCGGTGACGAGCAAAAACTACGCGTCAAGAGCTACGCCGACCCGGACGAGCGCGTGCTGCTCGAAGAGTTCGGCGAGTTGTTGTCGACGCGCAGGTCCTTCCGCGCCCTGTGCGGCCACAACATCCGCGAGTTCGACATCCCTTACATCGGGCGCCGCATGCTCATCAACGGTATGCCCCTCCCGCCAATCATCGACCTGCGCGGCAAGAAGCCCTGGGAGTCGAAGCACTTGCTCGACACGATGGAGATGTGGAGCCTCGGCGACCGGAAAAGCTACACGAGCCTCAAGCTGCTCGCCGCCCTCTTCGGCGTCGAGAGTCCGAAGGGCGACATAAGCGGTGCCGACGTCGGCCGTGTCTTCTGGGAGGACAATGATTTGGAGCGAATCGCCATTTACTGCGAGAAAGATGTCGTGGCGACGGCCAACGTCTTCCTCGCCCTCCTCCTGCGTCCCCGAATCCCCGAAGACCGCGTCATCATCGTCGATCGCGAGTAGCATCACTACCTATACCCTCTCGGGTCCTCCGATCGCAAAGTCCCTATCTCGGCAAAGCCGCTCTTCTCTATGCCTTCCCACCTCATTGCCCCCTCCCTGCTCGCCGCCGATCTCGGTCGCCTCGACCTCGCCTGCGCACTCATCGACGACTCGGCCGCCGACTGGCTCCACTACGACGTCATGGACGGCCAGTTCGTCCCGAACCTCTCGCTCGGCATTCCCACCTTAAAGTACACGCGCCAGCTGACCAAGAAGCCCATCGATGTCCACCTCATGATCGAGCGGCCCGAGCGCCACATCGAGACCTTTCGGGAGGCCGGGGCCGACCACATTACGGTCCACTACGAGACCTGCCCGAACCTCCATCGTACCGTGCAGCAGATCAAGGAGATCCGGAGCCCTCGCTGGCGTCGCCATCAATCCCGCCACCGACGTGCGCCTCCTCGACGACATTTTGGAGGAGTTGGACATCGTGCTCGTGATGAGTGTTAATCCCGGCTTCGGTGGACAGAAGTTCATCTACCGGACGCTCAACAAGCTCCAGGTGCTGCGGGAGCGGATCTCGACGCGCAACTTGCCGACGCGCGTGGTCGTAGACGGCGGAGTCGGCCTCCAGAATGCGCAGCAGGTCTTACAAGCGGGCGGGGATGTCCTCGTGGCGGGAAGTGCCGTGTTCGGCGCCAACGATCCAGCGGCCACGATCCGCCAGCTCAAAGACGTCGGCCACCAAGTTAGCCAGTGGGTATGAGGAGAGTCGTTACTAAAGGTGTGGGGTGGGTCACCCCGCTGCTCGTCGTGTTGTTTTGTGGCCTTTCGGCAAAACTGCTCGCCCAGGCCACCATTACAGGTGTGGTCATCGAGCGCGACGGCCGCCTCCCGGTCGAACTCGCGAGCGTGTTCCTGGCCGACCTATCGGCCTCCACACAAACCGATGTCGCCGGTCGCTTTTCGTTGCCGGTACCCTCCGGTGCCGAGTTTACCGTCGTCATCAGTAGGGTAGGTTTTGCCGAAAGGCGCCTCACGCTCGACGCCATAGCGCAGGGCCAGACTCGAGAGATCCGCATCGACATGGTGCCGAGTGACATGGGCGTAGACGTGGTCGTGACCGAGAATCGCCTCGACGAAGGCGGCACGATCCAGCAGAACCTCGCCGACCTGCGGAGACTCCCCTCGACGACCGGCAACCTCGAAAGCGTGCTTCCGGCCATCGCCCTAGGCGTAAGCCCCGGTACGGGTGGCGAGCTAAGCTCCCAGTACAACGTCCGCGGCGGCAACTACGACGAGAACCTCGTCTACGTCAACGACTTCGAGATCTACCGCCCGCAACTCATCCGCACCGGCCAGCAGGAGGGCCTCACCTTCGCGAACCTCGACCTCGCGCAGAGCCTGAGTTTTAGTTCGGGTGGGTTCGAGTCCCGCTACGGAGACAAGCTATCGAGCGTGCTGTCGGTGCGCTACAAGCGGCCGGACAGTCTGCGGGGTTCGGTCAACGCGAGCTTCCTCGGGGCGAGTGCACACCTAGAGGGCTCGACTAAGCTCGGCAAAGACGACTACCGCCGCCTGCGCTATCTCGTCGGTGCGCGCTACAAGACGACGCGCTACCTCCTCAACAGCCTCGACGTGACGGGGGAGTACGTGCCGCAGTTTTTCGACCTCCAGGCCTACCTCACCTACGATCTGAGTCGCACGGTGCAGATTGGCGTGCTGCTCAACCAGAACAGCGCCGCCTATGATTTTGCTCCAGAGAGCAGGAGTACCGGCTTCGGGCTCATCAACCAGGCACTGCGGCTCGATGCCTCCCTCGAAGGTCAGGAGGCCGATAAGTTTACGACCTCGATGGGGGGCGTTTCGCTCACGTACCTGCCCGAGCGCGACCGCAACCCTATGTTTTTGAAGGTACTCGCATCTGGGTTCCACATTCAGGAGATTGAGGGCTTTGATGTGATTGGGGATTACCGTCTCAACGAGGTGAGCGGTGACCTGGCGAGCGACGACTTTGGGACGCCGGTGCGCAACATCGGCGAGGGCGTGCAACAGCAGTACATCCGTAACTACCTGTACAGCAACGTCTTCAACCTCACCCACCTCGGCGGCATCGAGCTGCAGAGTCGTGACAGCACCAACAAGACCGTCAGCCACTTCGTGCAGTGGGGCCTTACGGCAAAACAGGAGGACATCGCCGACCGGATCAACGAGTGGGAGCGGATCGACTCGGCGGGCTTCTCGCTGCCGTTTGACCGCGAAGAAGTTTTCGTCGATGAGGTGATTAAATCACGCTCTACGATTTCCAACACTCGCTTCACCGGCTTTATCCAAGACACCTGGACCTGGCGCGCCGACGAAAAAGTCGAGACGCGCCTCAACATTGGGGTCCGCGCCGGCTACGGCAGCTACAACGAGGAGACCTACGTGACGCCCCGCGCTCAATTGCTCATCAAGCCTCTCAACGGTAAGCGCGACATCAGCTACCGCCTGGCGGGTGGCCTTTACTACCAGCCGCCCTTCTACCGCGAGCGACGCAAGCCGAGTGGCGAGCTTAGCGCCGATGTGCTCTCCCAGAAGAGTATCCACGCCGTGGCCGGCCTCACCTGGGACTACAACAGCAAGCGCACCGGAGCGCCCTTCCGCTTTATCACCGAGGCCTACTACAAGCAACTCAGCGATCTGGTGAGCTACAACGTCGACAACGTGCGCATCCGCTACTCGGGGGTCAATGATGCAACGGGTTACGTAGCGGGGCTCGACATGCGCCTCAACGGCGAGTTTATCAAGGGCACGGAAAGCTGGTTTAACCTCGGCCTGTTGCGCGCCCGCGAATCGCTCGATGGCGTGCAACACGTCCGCGTCACGGAGCAGACCGATTCGCTCGGCAATTTCCTCTTCGAGGGGACGAACACGGTGCCTCGGCCGACCGACCAGGTGGCCACCTTCAGCGTCTTCTTCCAAGATTACTTCCCCCGCAACGAAAACCTTCAGGTCAATCTCACGACGACGATCGGCACGGGCCTCCCCTTCGGCATTCCGGACAACAACACCGAGACGCGCAACCCCTTTCGCTTTGCGGCCTACCGACGGGTGGACGTCGGTTTTGCGGCCCAACTTTGGAAGGCGGAGTGGCGCGGGCGCAAGCCGCGGCACTTCCTCCGCATGACCGAGGATGCCTATTTGAGTCTGGAGGTCTT
Source organism: Lewinellaceae bacterium (assembly GCA_963837005.1). GTDB lineage: Bacteria > Bacteroidota > Bacteroidia > Chitinophagales > Saprospiraceae > CALDTK01. The sequence goes on along the minus strand of CAWIMC010000001.1, from coordinate 1,533,789 downwards.
TAATGTCTTGGGCATCAGGAATGAGGCGAGTAAGACCTGGGTGCGGACTATTCTGCTCAGGCAGCAGTATGCGGTGCCGAATTACCTGACGGGGCGGCGGTTGAATTTGCGGGTGCAGGTGGCGTTTTGAGGTGACGGCGTAGAGCTTCAGTCGGCTTAGGATCGGCTAGCGCCGTGGACGGCTGCCCTACTTAGTCCCGATGTCGACGACTTGCTCGCCCCCTGGTCCGCCCGGCGACGCGGCTCTACCCTACCCCATTGCCGACGTCGGCTCCGCACATCGTCTCGCGGATGTTGAAGAAGGGTGCCTACGTAAAGCCGAATCGTCCCGACTGGCCCGACAGCTCTCTCGAAGCGCTTACGACTCCGCGAGCGCTGAGCTTTCCCCCACCCAACTTCCCTCCCGCCGGCCGATAGGGTAGGCGAGCTCCAGGGTGCCGTTTACGTAGGCCCGCGCCCATTCTTGCTCGACGAGTACGTGTTCGAGAGTTATCATGGGCGTTAGGTACCATTTGCCCAAGCGTATCCGAGCACTTAGACTTTCGGATACGAAGCCACTTCGCGCCCGCAGCGCTCCGCCGACTTCGCTGTACCCAGCGCGAACCTCGACGCGCGGCAATACTCGTGTGCTACGGAGCCAGTAGTACCGAAACTCGCCGCCCGCTTCGGTGCGGGTATAGCGACCGGCAGCGCCAGTGACGTTAGCGTCCTGGCGCCGGTAGCTCGCGAGTGCGCGCCACTCGAGAATGCTTTGCCAGTTGAGTAGCTGTCGATCGCCGTAGCTATCTAAGGATACGCTGGAGCCGTTAAGTGGCCGACCAACTTGGATCTCGCGTGTGGCACCCTCCAGTCGATATACGTCCGAGAGTTCACGCTTGCGCCAGACGTAGGTAAGTTCGGCGGCGGCGTTGCCCTTCCCCGTGGGGTTACTGCGTCGCCATCGTGCGAACAAGAGTTCCTGTACCTGTGCCGTCGCAACGGGCAGTTCTCGCGAAAGCGATAGTGGCCCGTCTACCTGCGGCACGCCAAGTCGCGCGGCCGGAGTTGGGAGCGTGACGCGACGGCGCGCGGCCAGCGTTAAAGCCGGGAGCTTGCCGACGACACGCTCGGCGGATAGGTCGTAACTCGCTACGGCAACCGAGGCGCCGGTAAGTGAGACCACGCCGGGTTCAGCAAAAGGTCCACGGATCGCCTCTGCCCCGAAGGCGACCCGGCCCCGCCACTGCGACGAGATCGCGAGGGAGGTCCCGGCGGCAAGCTCAGCGGTTCGGTAGGTGGACTGAACGTTGAACTGGCCAGGCGTAACGTCTATGGACCCCAGCGCCGAGCGCGTATCGTAGCGGTGGATCGCGCCACCCACTTTTGCGTCCAGCAACGCGGTGCCGAACCGGGCGAACGCCTTTACTCCAGATCGTAGGTAAGCGTAGTCGAGTTGCGTGGTCTGCGCGATCGAATCGTTCGCCATCAGTGTACGTGCGCCGTCGAGCGGGAAGCGGCCGGCGATCCGTAGTCGCGCGTCCTCTCGGATCGCACTGGCCCCCCCGTCAACGAAGGCTTGGATAGCGACTGTAGTGCTGAGTCGTTGGTTGAGGCGACCTCCGCCGGCAGCCACGAACCTCCGACCTGAACTGCCAACAGGGAAGGTAGCGCCGGACGGGAACGATCGCTCGTCGCGCAGCTCGAGGCGGTCGGAGCCCCGCTCGCGAGCCTGCCGTGCGAGCCCGACCACTCGCCAGGTGCGGCCCCGGTCGACGGAGGTGCCGTCGTACTGGAGATCGGCGGTCCAGGTAGTCGGCCGGGAGCGGCTCTCGCGACCTTCCGAGATGTCGTACGCGAGGTCGCCGGCATCCGCGTCGCGGGCCCGCAGGCTAGTGGCCGCGCCGAGGGCATCGAGTGCGCCAGTGTGCGAGCCCCGCGCCACGATCCGATCGCCGGACGGCAGACGGTGGTGGTAGTTGAAGCTGGCGCCCCGCCGCTCCGCATCACCGACGAGGGCCGCAGGAGCATTCGCGGTGCCGACGGACACCCTTGCCGGTCGTAGCAAAGGCAACTCACGGGGGAGCGTTCCGATAGGCTCCGGACTGCCGGTATACTGGAACACGGAACCGCCGCCGCCGATAAGGCCGTCGAGGCGTTCGGCGTTTAGGTCTACGTACAGCGACCGACCTTTCGTGAGATACGTTCCGACGAGTCCCACTTGGTACCGAGGATCGCCATTTGCGGCGAGACCACCGGCGACAGGGACGTCCCCTGCGAAGGTCCCACGGTAACTCTCAGCGGAGACGAGGTCGACGACTGTCTCGTTAGAGCGCTCGATCATTGCGAGGACGGCATCCTCGTGGAAGCGTTCGATGGCGGTGACCTCGAGCCACGAGTCCGCTCCCGAGTCGCCGGATCGGCTCGGCGTACCCGCCCACTCCGAACACATCGTTCCCGTCGACGAGCACACGCGACACGTTGTTGCCGCGGTACACCAGCTGCCCATCCTCGCGTAGCTGCATACCAGGCACCTTGGCGAGGATGTCGGCCACTGTGCGGTCGGTGCTGTCGCGCAGGTCGCGAGCAAGGTAGCTCGTACTGTCGTTGTTGTTGACGAGCCGGGCGCGGCGCTTGACGCGCAGCAAGGCTTCCGGGAGAGCGATCGTGTCGCTTGGGAGTCCTGTCTCTTCGAGCATCGCAGACAGGTCATCTGCTAAGTTTAGGCGCACGTCTGATTCGGCATCGCGGCGGGCGGTGTCTTCGGTGAGCTGTATCGTGGCCGTGCCATCACGTATGTTGAGTTGCTCGAGCGATACGTCAAACTTGACATATCCGGCCTTTAGCACGGACAATCGCTGCTGCGCCACTGTACGGATCGGCAGGCAGACCTTGGCGGTATCCGAGGCGAACACCTGAGCGACGAGTTGAACGCCTGGACCCGTATAAACGGCGGCAACGTATTGGCTTAGAGATTCGCCGCTACTATCTATCACGTGCAGACATACGGAGTCCACTTGTGCCCACGCACCGGGCACTAGCAGGCATATGGCTGCAAACAAAGTGGTAAACCTCCTCAATCTACTTACGAGGTGGTTTGGCAGACTTGGTGTAGTCGCGCCACTTCGCCTTTTCAATTTCAAAATCGTCGTATGGACCTCCCGCGGCCTGTTCACCATACTCAGCGGCTATCTGTCGGCTAATGAGCATTTCGCGAGCGCGGTGCTCGGGGTAATCAATCCTGAGGCCAACCTCTGGTCTTCTGATGCGGTCATCTACCGTTGCGCGTCGGAGCCCGGTAAGGCTCAAGTGAACGAGCCCATCTTCACTTTTCACCTCATACAACAGTCCGGGTAGTCCGTGAAACTTGTAAGGCCCAATAGAAGTCGAGATGGCCGGCAGATACCTCGCCCGGTAGGTGCGCCCTGCCCAGGTGGTCGTGGCCGTAGCGCAGAGTAACGTGCCACCACACATCGCCGTTTCGCCCGTGAGGTTCCAGGTTGGCGTTTGCACACCGATGGTATCTTGGAGGATACACCAGGGTGGCTGGTTGGAGGAGCAATAATTGGTCTTCCAGAGGATGCTTGAGTCGGTTAGATTCGTGTAGACCAATCGTTTCTCGGCGTCCCCTTGCATGAAGTCGAACAGCCCGTCGTCCGGAAGAGGCCGATGAAGACGTCTCTGGATAATCGGGGTACCAAAACGATGCCTCGTCGCCCTTGACTACCAGTATGGCCACGGACATTCCTCTTCCAGAAGTCACACCCATCTTGCCGCGATAAGTCGCGACGAGACTCGTGTCGGACGGGAGCTTGTGCAGGCGAAATTGTTACCGCTGTAATCTGGAGCAGTAAGCTGAGCCCCAAGACTCGTTGGGCTTGCAAAGAGATGTGGAAGTCATCACCGTACATTTGCCGCCCGATTGTAAGCCCGGTCGGGGATTTTCCCAAAGGCCGGGTATGGTTCATCCATAAAATTTACTTCCCAACATGGTCAGGATTAGACTACAGCGTCGTGGGCGACGCAAAAAGCCCTTCTACCACATCGTGATCGCGGACGCCCGTAGTCCACGTGACGGCCGCTTCATCGAGAAGGTCGGCACCTACAACCCGATGACGATCCCCGCGACCATCGACATCGACCGCGATGCGGCCTACGAGTGGCTCCTCAAGGGTGCCCAACCCACCGATACCGTCCGCGCTATCCTTCGCGCCAAAGGCGTCATGTACCGCAAGCACCTCCAGCGTGGAGTGGCCAAGGGTGCCCTCACGCAGGAGCAGGCCGACGCCAAGCTCGGCGAGTGGATCGACAAGAAAGAAGCCGGCTTCACGGAGCGCTTCGCCGAAACCGACCGTAAGGCGGAGCAGGAGCGTCGTCGCGTGGCCGGTAAGGTCCCCGAGATCGCTCAGGCCGACCAGTTTTACGTAACCCCGACCGACGCGCCCGCGCCAACGCCGAAGGCTGCTGTTGCTGCTACTGAGGCCCCCGCGCCAACCGAGGCCCCCGCGCCAACTGAGGCTTCTGCGCCAACCGAGGCTCCCGCGCCAACCGAGGCCCCCGCTGCTGAGAAGCTCGAGGAGGCCGCCTCGCCCGTCGCTGAGAACGCCGACGGCGCGGTCAACAAAGCCGAGCCAGAGCTTCAGTCCGCTATAGACGTCGCTCAAAACAACGCAGCGCCAGCTCCAGAGCCCGCCGCCGTCGAAGTGAAGACCGAGGCCGCCAGTGCCGAGGACATGGTCGTCGTCGCGGAGGCCACCGTCACTACCGACCAGAGTCCCTCATCGACCGAAGCGCAAGCCGAGGAGGATGGAAAGACCGAGGTTCCTGCGTAAATTGCCCCGTGTCGTGCACTTTCGACGTGCACGTCGCTTTGCCTAGGTGACGATTCGCCTTTCGGCAAAACCCCTTCAGACCTGGTCATTCCCACTGTGGGGATGACCAGGTTTTTTATATCTCTACTACCAAAAAGACAAGCATGATGCAGGCCCTCGCCCCCGAATACCAGCAGCGTATCGACGAAATTAAAGCCGCCATACAGGAATCGGAACTCCTCGACGCCTACCTCGAATCCGAAGAGTCGGAGCAGTACAACGCCCTCAAGGAGGCCTTCGAACCCGAGATCGCCGCGCTCCACGAGGAGGCCGCTGCGTTCTACCCCCTCCAGCTCGAGGGCCTCGAACTCGGCTTGCTCGATCCAGGCCTCGAAGGCCTGTTCATGCCGAAGTTGCTCGGATACGCTGTTTTGCGGCCACGCGTAAGCGAGGAATCCGGGAAGTACTACCGCCCTCAGGCACACCTCAAGAAGGTGCTCCTCGCTATTGCCGCTAGCAACGCATTCGCGGAGTTGGAGCGCCGCATCGGACAGGGCGTTACGGTGGCACTCGCGCTGAGCACCAACGTCTGGGTGAGTACGGTCTTCAACGAAATCCCTAACAAAGCACCCCGCTCCTTCTTCCAGCAGCACCAGGACCCGAGCCTCCACACGGCCGCGCAACGCCTCCAACTTTACAGCCGCTACAAGCGACAATTTGCGCACGACAATTATTTCGCCGCGGCCTTTCCAGCAACGAGCGAAGAACTAGCGACCGGCTACCCAGCCCTCGAGGAGTTCCTACGGGTCCGCTTCAGCCGAGAGCTCGACAACGAGTCACTCGTCGACCCTATTTTGGAGTTCATCAGCAACGAGGAATTCGCAAAGACCAGCGAGTTCGAGCGCTTCATTGCGTTGGCTTGCCTCTTCGTAGACATTCCCGATGAGCAGGAGAACGCCCTGCGGACTCAGATACGTGAGCTTAGTGTCAAGCCGGGATTCGCGCAGCGGTACTTCGACTTTCTGGCGGAACTCCACCACGACGACGAGATCGATATCACACCGGAGGTCGACCGCCGTATGTCTCTTCGTGTCGGTGTGAGCGGCGGTGCCCTAATGCAGGAGTACTACGCCCTCGTCACTACGATTCATGACCATGGCATCAACGCACTCGAAGCCCAAGACGCGATCCGTCTGTTCGTCCGCGAACAGGAGGGGCTGTCAAACGTGAACGAATGCGTCCGCCAAACCGTGCTCCGCTACCTGCGCCAGTTGATCGATAACCTGGACGAGGACACGTACTCGGAGTTTTTCGAACTTACGAAGCTGTTCGCGACCCATTTCGAGATCTTCGGCAACGAGAGCTTCAAGCAAGAGGTGCGACGCTTGAGCCTCCGCTACGTTAAGTCTTTGCTCAAGCGCTACACCGACAAGCGCGGCCGCGACTACCAGGACATTAAGAAGTTCGTCAAGACGAGCTTCGTGGACCTCGGGTTTATGGGCGATAAAGAGGTTGCCAACCTGTTCAAGACCAAGCGCGTCCGTCGTCCGACGGCGGCCTAGCCGTGGATAGATGAGTGGTAGTGTTGGGAGAGGATTGAGTAAGTTGGCCCGTACCTAACCCTTCCTCCAACCTACCCTCGCCCATGGGCCGCCTCATCATTGTCTCCAATCGTCTGCCCGTCACCATCGATCGCGCCGACGGTGAGTTGATTTATTTCCCGAGCGCCGGAGGCCTGGCCACGGGCCTCAACTCGCTCGACGAGAGCTGGGAGCGGAAGTGGGTCGGCTGGCCCGGCAAAGCCATCGAGAATGACTGGGAGCGGGAGTCGATCCGCAAGGACCTGTCCGCCACAGGGCTGATTCCGGTGTTCCTCACCGACCAGGAGATCGGCGATTTTTACGGAGGGTTTTCCAACAAGGTCATCTGGCCGCACTTTCACTACTTCACCCAGTACACCGACTACACCCACGCGGAGTACTGGGAGGCGTACAAGACGGTCAATAAGAAGTTTGCCGACGCGATTGTCGACATCCTCGAACCCGACGACACGGTCTGGGTGCACGACTACCAGCTCATGCTGCTGCCGGGCTACATCCGGGAGCGCGTCCCGTCGGTCAACATCGGGTTTTTCCTTCACATCCCCTTCCCGAGCTACGAGATCTTCCGCATCCTGCCCTGGCGCGAGGAGCTGTTGCGTGGGGTGTTGGGCTCCGACCTGGTCGGCTTTCACACCTTTGGGTACATGCGGCACTTTCTCAGCGCCGCCTACCGCATCGAAGGCCACGAGCACTCGTTCGGTCGCATCAACATGGACGGCCGTACCGTCAACGTGGACGTCTACCCAATGGGGATCGACTACGACAAGTACGCCTACTTCGATCCCGCCGAAGACGATGCAGCCGTCAAGTCGATTCGCTCGATGGCAGCCGATCAGCAGTTGGTGATCAGCGTCGATCGCCTCGACTACACCAAGGGCATCCCCCAGCGCATCCACGCGATCGGGCGCTTCTTCGAGGCACACCCGGAGTTCGTCAACCAGGTCACCTTCGTGATGCTGGTCGTGCCCTCGCGCGACAGCGTCGATCAGTACCAAGACCTCAAGCATGAAGTCGAGACCCTGGTCGGGGAGGTGAATGGCCTCCACGCGACCTTCGACTGGACCCCGATCCAGTACCTCTACCGGAGTCTGAGCTTCGGCGCCCTCACGGCGCTGTACCAGCGGGCCGACGTGGCCCTGATCACGCCGCTGCGCGACGGCATGAATCTCGTAGCCAAGGAGTACGTCGCCTCGAAAGAGCGCGACGCCTGCGGGGTGCTCATCCTCAGCGAGATGGCCGGTGCCGCCAACGAACTCACAGACGCGCTGCTGGTCAATCCTCAGGATTCCGAGGAGATGGTCGCCGCGATCGAAAAGGCGCTATCTATGCCCGTGGACGAGCAGGCGGAGCGCCTCCGAAAGATGCAGCAGCGCCTCCGGAAGTACAACGTCGGCAACTGGGCCGCAGCCTTTATGAAAGACCTCAACGCCCTCACTATGGAGACCAAGCAAGCAAAGGCCAACGCCCTTACCACCGAAGACATGACCGAGATGAAGGCCGCTTACGCAAAAGCGAAGAACCGGCTCCTCATGCTCGACTACGACGGTACCTTGATGAGCTTTCAGGCCGACCCGCAGGCCGTCAAGCCAGACGCCGAACTCCTCGAGCTACTGGAAGTTTTGGCGAAAGCCGAACACAACACCCTGATCTTCAACTCCGGTCGCGACCACACTACTCTCGAAGCCTGGCTCGGCCACCTCAACGTGGACATGGCCGCCGAACATGGCGTGTGGCGCCGCCGCAAGGGCAAGTGGTCGGAAGCCCCCGGTATGACCAACGATTGGAAAGTCAAGGTGATGGAAGTGCTCGACGCCATGGTCGAGCGGACGCCCGGCAGCTTTGTTGAGGAGAAAGAGTACTCCCTCGCGTGGCACTATCGCAAGGCCGACAAGGACCTCGGCGCCAAGCGCGTCCGGGAGTTCCGCGAGGTGCTGAGCTACCTCACCGCCAATCTCGACCTGCAGGTGCTCGAGGGCCACAAAGTAGTCGAGATCAAGAACGCCGGCGTCAATAAGGGCAAAGCTGCCGCAACCTGGGTAGCGAAGGGCAACTATGATTTCGCGATCACGATCGGCGATGATCATACCGACGAGGACACCTTCCGGGCGATGCCTGCCGGGGCGTACACCGTCAAGGTCGGCGAGGGCAAGACGGCGGCCCGCTACCAAGTACCGGCCGTGGCCGATGTGCGGAAGCTGCTCGCGGATCTGGTAGGCTTCACGCCCGCCGCCAGCTAGCGCTGCGTGAAGGGTTTCGTCCGTGGCCTTGGTGCCTATCCGAAGGCGCTGCCGTTAATCCGCAAACTAGGTCTGTGGCGCTACGTTGGTCTCACTGCGCTAGTGACGTTGGGCCTCTTCGTCGTGATCCTGCCGCTGTTCGCCGTGCTGGGGTACTGGCTCATCGCGCCGCTACACCAGCGCTTATTCGCAGGCGTTAATCCGATCTTGTCCAACTTGGTGATCCTCGGCATCATCCTCGGGCTACTGGCGCTGGCCTACCTATTCTACAAGCACGTCATCCTCGTAGTGGCGGGTCCGTGGATGACGATCGTGGCCACGCGGGTCGGGGAGCACCTACGCGGTGAGGGGGCACATAAGACCCAGGCGGCTTTCGCCAAAACGAGCACTGCCGCCGCGGAGGACCAAGCCTCTTTCGCGCGAAGTCTGCGGCTCAATCTGCGACTGGGCGCCCGTGAATTGCTGATCACCGTGCCGTTGCTCCTGCTCGGGCTCGTGCCCGGCGTCAACCTCGTGTCCGTGGTTTTACTACTGATGACGCAGAGCTACTTCGCCGGGGCCGGCGTGCTCGACGTGTCCTTGGAGCGGACGCATGATTATAGGAGTTCGCTGGCATACCTCAAGACCCACCGTGGCCTGGCGATTGGTCTCGGGTCGGGCTTTGTGGCACTGATGCTTACGGTGGTTGGGGTGCTGTTTATTCCGGTGTGGTGTGCAGCAGCCGGGGCGGTGGCGGTGTATGAGGAGCATGCCGCCTAGGCGCGTGCGTCGTGCGGAAGCCTGCCGCCTCCTAGGTCTGGATCACGCCTACGTTGAAGGGCTCGATCGTTCCAAAGTCGGCCGCCTCTAGGCATTGGCTCACGTAGTTGCGCGTGTCGGCAGGATCGATGATCTCGTCGACCCAGAGTCGGGCTGCGGCGTAGGTCGGCTCGGTCTGGGCGTCGTATCGTGCGGTAATCTTGTCGAGCATGGCAGTCTGCTCCTCTTCGGTAAGTTCTTCGCGCGCGGAGGCCATTTCTATCTGTAGCAGCACCTTGGCCGCTTGCGCGCCGCCCATGACGGCGATGCGGGCCGTGGGCCAGGCGGCGATGAAGCGCGGGTCGTAGGCCTTTCCGCACATGGCGTAGTTGCCGGCCCCGTAGCTGTTGCCCATTACGACAGTGATTTTGGGGACGGTGCTGTTAGAGACGGCATTTACCAACTTCGCACCGTCCTTAATAATGCCGCCGTGCTCGGAGCGACTCCCGACCATGAACCCCGTCACATCGTGGAGAAACAGAAGCGGGATGCGTTTCTGGTTGCAGTTCATCACGAAGCGAGCAGCCTTGTCGGCGGAGTCGGAGTAGATGACGCCACCGAACTGCATTTCGCCCTTCGCCGTCCGCACGATCTCCCGATTGTTGGCAACGATTCCGACGCTCCACCCATCGATACGCGCGTAGCCGCACAGCATCGTCCGGCCGTAGTCCGCCTTGTACTCCGTCCAGGTGTCGGCATCCACAAAGCATTCGATGACGGAATGGGTAGCGTAGGGTTTGTTGCGCGCATCAGGAAACCGTCCGTAGACCGTCTCCACTGGCACGGCAGGTTTTGCGGAAGCGATACGACTCAACCCAGCGCGGGGGCGCTCGCCGAGCTTGTCGACCAGATCACGGATCGTGCGCAGGCACTCGGCGTCGTTGGCGCACTTGTAGTCCACCACGCCGCTGATCGACGTGTGCGTCGTCGCGCCGCCGAGGGTTTCCTGATCGACGTCCTCACCGACGGCTGCCCGCACGAGGTAGGGCCCAGCCAGAAAAATCGAACCCGTGCCCTCGACGATGAGACTTTCGTCGGACATGATCGGGAGGTAGGCTCCGCCCGCCACGCACGAGCCCATGATGGCGGAGATCTGGGGAATGCCGAGGCTCGACAGCCGGGCATTGTTGCGGAACATGCGCCCGAAGTGCTCCTTGTCGGCGAAGATTTCGTCCTGCAGGGGTAGGTAGACCCCAGCCGAGTCTACGAGGTAAAGAATGGGCAGGCGATTCTCCATCGCGATCTCCTGGGCGCGCAGATTCTTCTTGCCCGTGATCGGGAACCAAGCCCCGGCCTTGACGGTGGCGTCGTTGGCGACGATTACGCAGGTGCGCCCGCAGACTGGCGCGACCACCACCACGACACCGCCCGCTGGGCACCCGCCGTGCTCAGCGTACATCCCGTAGCCCGCGAAGACGCCAATCTCGCGAGGCGTCGAGCCGGGGTCGACGAGCGCTGCGACACGCTCGCGGGCGGTCATTTTGCCACGAGCGTGCTGTTTGTCGAGTTTGGCTTTGCCGCCTCCGAGCTCGAGCTGTTGCGCCAGGTGCTCGATCCGACTCAGGGAAAGCTTATTGGCGTCCTCATTGATCGCGGCGCTCAGGTTCTGCATGCGGCAAATATGCGGCGCGCGACCAAGAGCTCCGGGGGTGACTAGCGTTTGAAGGCGTAGTAGTACTCTCCGCTAAAATTCGCGTAGTAGCCCTCGAGGAAGATCTCCTCACCGACCGCCGCCGGCTCCACGATCGCGGCAAACTCGCTGAGGTTCGTAACGCGCTGCCGGTTAACTTTCGTGATGATGTACTCGGGGTCCATCCGCGTTCGATCGATCCGGGAGCCGAGGTAGATAGATACGACCTTGATGCCCTCGTCGGGCAACTGCGCCACCTCGTCGACAGTGAGGTCGCGGAGTTCGAAGCCGAGTTCACGGAGCAGTGCCTGGTGCTTGTTGCCGGCGTTGTCGGCAAGGTCTACGGCGTCCTTGAGCGTGACGCGCACCGTACTCATACGCCCCTGCCGCACGTAACCCAGGCGAATGGTGGCACCGGGCCGAAAACGGCCAATCGTCTCCTTAAGGGCTGGCACACTGCGGATGTTGGTGTCCTCGATCCGGACGATCACGTCGCCCGCCTCCAGCCCGGCCTCTGCGGCCCCCGAGCCAGGGGAGACCTTGCGGACGTACACGCCTACCGCAGTGGCGAGGCCGAGATCCTCGGCGAGAGAGTTGGTCACGTCGACGAGTTCGATGCCGAGCAGCGCGTGTTGCACGGCCCCAAACTCGACGAGGTCGCCGACGACTTTTGCGGCGAGGCTACTCGGCACCGCGAAGCTGTACCCCTCGTAACGCCCGGAGCGCGTGATAATGGCGGTGTTGATGCCCATCAGTTGTCCGCGGGTATTGACCAGTGCCCCGCCGGAGTTACCGGGATTGACGGCGGCGTCCGTCTGGATGAAGCTCTCGATCGAATAACTGTCGTCGAGGATGTCGATGCTGCGCCCTTTAGCGCTCACGATACCGGCGGTGACGGTGCTGCGCAGATCGAAGGGGTTGCCAACGGCGAGCACCCATTCACCAACAAAGAGGCTGTCGCTGTTGCCGAAGGTCACGAATGGGAGGTCGGTCGCATCGATCTTGAGGAGGGCGAGGTCGGTGCTCGGGTCCCGGCCGATCACCTCGGCTTCGTACTCGCGACGGTCGTCGAGGGTAACCTCGATGTCGCTGCCGTCGGCCAGGACGTGGTTGTTGGTGACGATTAGTCCGTCGGCCGAAATGATGACCCCGGAGCCGCTGCTCGCGTCAATGGTGCGCTCGCGGTTCCACATGTCCTGAAGGCCGCCGCCACTCAGGCTGCGGATATTGACGACGGCAGGGGTGACGAGGGCCGCGGCGTTGATGAAGTTAGGGTAGAGCGTAGCCTGTGAGAGCGGCTCGCCACTGGGCAGCGCAACGGTAGGCAGGCGGTAGTTGGCCAGCCTGGCCGCGGGTGTAGTCGGGCCCGATTCCGGATTGCGGACGAAAACGCTGTAGATGCTCACGGCCAGCAGGGCGCTCGCGAGACAAAGGAGGAGCTGCTTAAAGGCGTTTGGCATCTGGAGAATAAGACCTGCGCGGGGGAGGAGGAGGACGAGGAGTACCTTGGCCGCCTCTTCTACTACGCTTCCCTGCGCAAACGGTTTCCAATTATGTGGCGGTACAATCCAGACAACCCCGACGAATACATCGGCAACATCTGGGGGTGGAAGTTCTCGGCCTTCGGGGCGGTGCTCCTGATTGGCCTATTCGCGCTCGCGTTAGCGGTTTCGCACAGTCGAGGGATCGGCTTCTGGGACGCGGTGCGGGAGAGTTCCCCGGAGCAGGACACTTCCTTACAGCACCCGCTCCAACGCAGGCGATGACTCTCCCCGGCCACATTCTCTTCGTGAAGTACCACGGGGCCGGTAACGACTTCGTGTGCATCGACGACCGCGACGGTGCGTTCGCGCCGTTTGAGCGACGCTCGACAATTGGGCGCTTGTGCGACCGACACTATGGCATCGGTGCGGACGGGTTGATTGTGCTGCGGCACCTTGGCCCCAACAATCAGGACGCGAGCGAGACTGCCCTGCTTAAAATGGTGTACTACAACAGTGATGGTGCCTCGTCGAGTTTCTGTGGGAATGGCTCGCGGTGCTTCCTGAAGTTCGCCCTCGACCTAGGTTTGCTTGCGCTGCCTGAGGCGGGAAGTGAGCCGGTTTGCGTGCCCTTCGAGGCGAACGACGGTCTTCACGACGGCTTTGTGGTAACGCACAACTCGTTTCGTGTGAGTATGCGGCTCGCCGGCGGGGTAGAGCGCTACTCCGCATCGGAGGACACCGTGGATACGGGCTCGCCGCACTTCGTACGGTGGTGCGCTGCCTTGCCAGGGGGCGATATCACCGCGGAGGCACACAGCGTTCGGTACGGGCCGGCTTTCGCCAAAACCGGCACCAACGTCAACTTCGCCGAGGTGCTGGCAGGCGACACAGCGGATACCTATCGGCTCGCCATCCGCACCTATGAGCGTGGGGTAGAGGCCGAAACGCAAGCCTGTGGGACCGGTGTAACGGCTGCGGCCCTGAGTTTTGCCGAAAGGCACCAACTTACCGGACGACAGCACATCGAGGTGCGGGCTGTTGGCGGTGGCCTCAGCGTCGATTTCGTGAGGAATGAGCGCGGAGACATCGATAAGCTCTTCCTCACGGGGCCGGCCGAGCGCGTGTTTGCGGGGCGTATGGATACGAGTCGGCTACTCGAGGTCTAGCTGCGCGTTGAGGCGGATGTTCTGGAGTTCGGAGAGCGTGTGCTGGTCGCCGGCCGCCCGTGAGCGAGCGATGCCATCGGCGAAGACGACGTCGGCATCTGCTGTCCGACCAATCTTCAGTAGCGTGGCGCCGAGGTGGTAGTACAGCCCGAGGTAGTCTGGATGCACGCTGCGGAGCGACTCGTACGCGGCGATGCCTGCTGCCAGGTCTCCGGCGTTGCACAATTCGGTTGCGAGCGCGTACTGCAGAAAGGCGTCCCCGGGAGTGGCGGAAAGCATCTCGCGGATGCGCTGGAGGCGGTCGGGCACGTTGGCAAAAGTACGCAGGCGAGTTGTGTCGACCCAACTGCCGCTACCTTCGCCCCCTAGCTATGGCCAATATCCTGAGTTACGTCCTGTTCGCGATCGGCGACTACGAGATCACGGTGCGTATGCTGTGCGTCGCGGTAGCGGTGCTGGTGGTCACTAAGGGGCTCGCTTCGGTGATCGCACGTTTTGTGTTGCGACCCTTTTTTCGGCGCAACGGGGTAGACCTGGGCCGGAGCTACGCGGTGACCCGCATCATCCGCTACGTGATCTACTTCGTCGGCACTTTTATGGCGCTGAGCCTGCTCGACATTGAGGTCTCGGTGCTGTGGACGGCGGGGGCGGCATTGCTGGTAGGCATCGGTATCGGCCTGCAGCAAACATTCAACGATTTTTTTTGTGGCTTCCTTCTTCTGATCGAGGGTCCGGTCGAGGTCGGCAACGTGATCGAGGTTGACGACCTCATCGGCCGCGTCGTCGAGATTGGCCTGCGGACCAGCAAGGTGCGCACCCGAGACGACATCATGATCATCGTGCCGAACTCGCACCTGATCAACACCAACATCACTAACTGGTCGCACAACCGTCGGCCCTTGCGCTTCCACATTGACGTCGGCGTTGCCTACGGGAGTGACGTAAAGCTGGTCACCCAGTTGCTCGAAGACGCGGCCACTGCTCACAAAGACATCCTCGAGCGGCCGCCGCCGCGGGTGATGTTCCGGGGCTTCGGCACGTCGAGTCTCGACTTCGAGCTGTACTTCTACTCCCAGGAGCACTGGCGCATCGAGTTCGTCAAATCTGATCTGCGATACAAGGTCAACGAACTCTTCGTCGAACACAAAGTCATGATCCCCTTCCCGCAGCAAGATCTGTGGCTGCGCAACCCAGAGGTTTTGGCGAAAGCCTTTTCGGGCAACGGCCGCGCGCACACCCAAGCAGCAGCCGACACTGCGGCAGAAGCGTTGTCGAACCCAGACACGGGAGCCTTGCCTCCCGCGCAGGACGTTGGGGCCGTGGTCGCCGCAGCGGGTAGCCTCCCCAGCGAGACAGACGAGCCGCCGATCACGCGGCGTTCGATCTTCCGGTAGTCCTTCCCCCGTCGTCCTCGCCCCTTGTCCCCGCCCGTGTTTAAGCAACTCGACCGACTTTTACTCCAGAGCTTTTTTGGACCCTTTCTGGGGGCCTTCGTGATCTCGCTGTTCGTGTTCTTAATGCAGTACCTGTGGGTCTACATCGACGAGATCATCGGCAAGGGCGCCGGCCTGCTACTGATCGTCGAGTTGATCGCTTACCTGAGCGTGTCGATGATGCCGCTCGCCCTGCCGGTGGCGGTCTTGATCGGCGCGGTAATGACAATGGGCAACCTCGCCGAGCACTACGAGCTGTCGAGCATGAAATCGGCGGGCATCCCACTGTTGCGCGTGATGCTGCCGCTGATGATCTGTGGCGTCGGCATCTCCGCGTTCTCTTTCGTGTGCAGCAACTACCTCATCCCGGTAGCCAACCTAAAGGCTCGTACTCGCCTCTACGACATCCGCAAACAGAAGCCCTCCTTGAGCCTCGAGGAGGGAACCTTCAACGATGATTTTCAGGGATTCACTATTCGGATCGGCGAGAAGGCCGAGGACGACCAGCACCTCAAGGACGTAATGCTCTTTCGCCAGGGGAGCAATCTGCGGGGCCGGCTGGAGGGGGTGACCGCCGAGGCAGGACTCATGCGCGTGACTCCCGACGAGCGCTACTTCATTCTCGAGCTCGAGGACGGGTATCAGTACCAGGAGCCCGAACCCGAGCAGCGCAGCACGAGCCGCTCGTACCCTTTCGTGCGGACCAAGTTTGGCGCTTACCGCAAAACCTTTGACCTCAGTGAGTTCGAAATCGAGCGCACCGAGGAGAACGCCTTTCAGGATCACCAGACGATGCTCAGCGTGCGGCAGCTCGCCGCGGCGGTAGATAGCATCGAGGAGATGGGGAGGGAGCGGCAGGGGCGCCTCGGCATCGAGATCGGACGCTTTATCACGCCCCTCAAACGGCTGGATCAAGTCAAACAAGACTCCATCGACAAGATTTTTCAAGACTCCGTGCAACTCGCCGCCGACCTGGCCTTCGCAGCGGTACAGGACCAAGACGGCCCTGGCGATGAAGGTGCCGCGGACCTCCAAAACAGCGCAGACCTACCGAGTCCAGTGACGGAAGGTCTTGGCAGCAGTGAAGGCGTGCGCGAGACGATCCGCGAAATAGCGGAACGTGCCACATACGAACGGCCGGACCTGGCCCCATACGATCAGACGTTCGGAATTCGTAGCAGTGCGCAAGGCTCCGCTACCCTGCCTTTGAGCGCCGCAAGTAGAGCGCCTGGGTACTACCAGATCGACTCGGCCAACCGAGACTTTTACGCGCTACTGCTCGGACAAGAGCCGCACCGCCAGGCCACTTATGCCGATCGTGGCCTACAATTCGTCCGGTCAATCCGCAGCTACACCGACGGGGCCTCGCGCCGACTCGAGGCGCAGCAGAGTTCGTTGGCATCCTATGTGTATGAGCTGCACCTGAAGTTCAGTTTCGCCATCGCCTGCTTCGTCTTTCTTTTCGTCGGGGCACCCCTCGGGGCCATCATTCGGAAAGGGGGCTTCGGCTACCCAGTCCTCGCCTCGATCTTGCTGTTCGCTACCTACGTGGTGCTCAACATTGCTTGTAAGAAGCTGATGCGCAGCTTTGCGATCGATGCGGCGATGGCGGCGTGGCTGCCCATAGTGGTCATCTTTCCGATTGGCCTCGTGCTCACGTATGCGGCCATGAACGACCGCAAGTTCCAGGCTCCGAGTTGGCTCACCGACAGTCGACCCGCGAGAGCTGTGGTCCGGGGATATGGGAAGCTATTGGTGCTCGTCGGGCTGCGCGATCCTGAGCCGGAGCCGGAGACTAGCGCCGCTTGAAGCTCCAGGTAATCCAGAATTCGCTCGCCAACTGGCCGTCCGGAAGATAGCCGCGGGCGTAGGCGACGGTCTCGCGGCCCTCACCGTCCACCAAGGTGCCCTCGATCGCATTGGCGATGGCGGGGCCGTCTTCGCAGACGAGCGTCAAGGTCTTAGAGACCTTCTTGTGGTAGCGGCTGTCGAACCGCGTCACGAGCATACTGGCGGCGGCTCCGCCGGCGAGGTGGAGCATCGCCAGGGCCCCGGTGGATAGTTCGGCGGCCCCGGCCTGGGCGGCGAAGTAGGTGCTGCGGAAGGGATTCTGCGTCCGGTAGCCGTAGGGGATGACGAGCGTACAGGCCTCAGCGTCGAGCGCGGTAAGCTTGACGCGCCAAAGCGCCAGCGAGGGCAGTTTGCCCAGGGTGAAGAGCCGCCACTTCCAGGGGCTTAGCATCTGGGCTCGGAGCTTGGCCTGCGCGGGGCGTAAAGTTTCGGGGTAGGGGCTCAGGGTGGCACTCGACATTAGGACGGAAGGTAGGTCAGAGGCGGCGAAGGGACTAAGTTTGTGACATGACGGACACCGCCACCACGAAGACCCAATCGTTCATTGACCTCGAGGAGCGCTACGGGGCACATAACTACCATCCGCTGCCGGTGGTGTTGAGCCGCGGCCTCGGCGCGAAAGTTTGGGACGTGGAGGGCCGGGAGTACTTCGACTTCCTGAGCGCGTACTCGGCCGTCAACCAAGGCCACAGCCACCCCCGGATCGTCTCGGCCCTCGTCGAGCAGGCACAAACCTTGGCCCTTACGTCGCGGGCCTTCCACAATGATCGGCTCGGGCCGTACGAGCGCTACGTGGCCGAGTTCTTCGGATTCGACAAGGTGCTACCGATGAACAGCGGCGCGGAGGCCGTCGAGACCGCGATCAAGATTTGCCGCAAGTATGCCTACGACCGTATGGGGGTCCCAGACGGGGAGGCCAAGATCATCGTCTGCGGCCAGAACTTCCACGGTCGCACGATCACCATCATCAGTTTCTCGAGTGACCCGAATGCGAAGGGGCGCTTTGGACCTTATACGCCAGGCTTCGTGAGCGTGCCGTATAACGACTTGGGGGCCATGCGGGAGGCTTTCGCCAAAACGCCCAACGTAGCAGGTGTCCTCGTGGAGCCGATCCAGGGGGAGGCCGGGGTATTCGTGCCGGATGAGGGTTTTATCCCTGGTGTTGCCGCACTCTGTGCCGAGCACGGGGCACTGTTCATTGCAGACGAAATCCAGACTGGGGTAGCGCGGACGGGAGCTATGCTGCGGGTCTGTGGGGACTGCAGCTGCGAGCAGCGCTGCGAGCGCCAAGCAGAGACCTACACCCGACCCGACATCCTAATACTCGGCAAAGCGCTGTCCGGTGGCATGTACCCCGTCAGTGCAGTCCTCGCCGACGACGCTGTGATGGGGGTAATCCAACCTGGGCAGCACGGTTCGACCTACGGCGGCAATCCGCTCGCCTGTGCGGTGGCGATGGAGGCGCTTCGTGTCGTGGAGGAAGAACAGTTGATGGTGCGCGCCCGCACGCTCGGCGTCCGTTTTCGCGAAAGCGTCCAGGGCATCGTCGACCGTCATCCCGTCTTGCGGTCGGTGCGCGGAAAAGGATTGCTGAACGCCGTCGTCGTAAACGCCGATGAGGATAGTGATACCGCTTGGCAGCTTTGTTTGGCACTGGCCGAGCGAGGTCTGCTGGCCAAGCCGACCCACGGCAACATCATCCGTTTCGCACCGCCGCTGGTCATCACGGCCGAGGAAATAGACGAGTGCTGCGCGATTATCGAGGACGCTGTGCGAAGCCTGGAGGCCTGAGTCGCCAAACGAAGGCAGACCGTAACACGCCAAACACCCGCCGCATCCGACCGAATGCGGCGTAGGCTCTACCATTTGGCGCGTGGCGCACGGAGCAAATCGCCCGAGGCACGGCATTTGCTTTGACTTGGTGTAGATGACGTTTCGATCCTGCCTGAGCACTCTGAACGGGTATGGCTCCCGACTGAGCGCATGCTGTCTATTGTGCGTAGCAGGGCTCGGGTCTGCGATCGCGCAGACATCTCTCCCGTCGGAGTGGCACTTTACTTGGGACACGCTCTACACTCCAGAGGCTATTGCGACAGCGCTTGATGCCCCGCTCCGTCCGTTGGTTGCCCTTTGGGGCGACGAGGCTGCGAAGGTAGTATGCAGGGCAAGGCTACCTACGCCACCCGCCTCACCGGGCTCTCTACCGAGTGGCAGCTAGGCCTTTTCATACCTGACCTCTACACCAGTTACCGTCTCTTCGCCAACGGCGTCGTGATCGCCGAGAATGGCGAGGTAGGCACGGGGCCCGACGACAACGACCGTTCTGGCGCGAGCAGACCGCGGCACTTCCCGCTCGTCCGACAGCATCGACCTCGTGTTGCACGTCGCCAACTACGTCCACGTCCGCGGCGGCATCGTCCACGCCTGGGAACTCGCCCCGGTCGCGGAGCTCCGGAAGGCTCGCCTCAATGCTTACGTGCTGAGCGCCGGGGTGGCGGGCATCTACCTTCTCGGCATCCTCATCATGCTGGGCACCTATCAACTCTACCCACAGAGCACGCTGCCCCTTTGGTTTGCGGGGATCTGCGCGTGGACATTCTACCGCACCATCGGTACGGGAACCTACTTGCTGCAAGAGATCTTGCCCGACATACCCTTCGGGCTGACCACCCGGCTAGAGTACCTCTCTTATTACCTGATTTGTGCTTTCTACTGGGAGGGGATTCATCGGATGTGCGACCGCGCCATCGCTCCGACGGTGTTGCGGTATGCGCGTGCTTACCACATCGTGATGGCGGTCATCATCTTGGTGACACCGGTGATGTTCTTCACTTCTCTGCTGACAGTCGGGCACGTGGTCCTGCTATGTAGCATCGTGTACGGGTGCTACGTGATCGCGCGGTGGAAGTCCTTGGCTGGGGTACGGGGCTACTACGGCGCCTTGTCGTTCGCCTCGCTGGCCACGATGGCGATCTTCACGCTCATTCAGTACTTCTTCGATTACGTCGTGTTCATTTGGCTCGTCCCCCTCAGCATCATTGCGCAGTTGTTCTTCGTATACCTCCACCTCAACCTCGAGGCCGCGCGCTACCTCAGCAAGCTCACCATCGTCGCCGAGGAAGCCTCACGGGCGAAGAGCGAGTTCCTGGCCACGATGTCACATGAGATTCGCACGCCCATGAACGGCGTCCTCGGGATGACGAGTCTGCTCTCCGACACGCCGCTCAGCGAGGAGCAACGCCAGTACGTCGACACGATCCGAATGTCCGGCACCAACCTCATCACGATCATCAATGACATTCTCGATTTCTCTAAGGTGGACGCGGGCCAGATGAGCTTGGAGTGTCAGCCGGTCGAGCTGTTCAGGGTTTTGCAGGACACTGCCTCCCTCGTTGCCGGAAACGTGCAGCAGAAGGGGCTTTCGCTAAAACTCGATCTCGCGCCCTGGCTCCAGAACCAAGTTGTACACGCCGACCCGACGCGTATCTCGCAGATTCTCACCAACCTGCTTTCCAACGCTGTCAAGTTTACGGATCAAGGATCAGTCACGCTCGCGCTCACTGAGCGGCCCGCAGCCGAGGGGCGTATCGGAGTATCGATTGCGGTGTCGGACACCGGAATCGGTATGACCGGCGAGCAAGTCGGTAGGCTGTTTAAGAGCTTCGCGCAGGCCGACGCCAGCATCTCGCGGCGTTTCGGAGGTACGGGGCTAGGTCTGGCCATCTCGAAGAAGCTCGCCGAGCTGATGGGCGGCTTCATCAAGGTCGAGTCTACGGTCGGCGTCGGCACCACCTTCACTTTTGAAGCCGAGTTTGATCGCCAGCCAGATGCCGCGCCGGAGGCGTTACCCGTCTCGGTCAATACAGCCGCAAAGGCGGCAACTTCAGGCGCTGTTCCGGTAGCTGGCGCCGAGCCAGACGTTTTGCCTAGTCTGCGCATCCTCGTGGCCGAGGACCACCCCGTCAACCAAAAGCTCATCGCGACTATCCTCCGCAAGTGGGGCTACGAGCCGGACCTCGTCGGCAATGGCCTAGAGGCCATCGAGGCGATCGACCGCCAACCCTACGACCTCATCTTCATGGACATGCAGATGCCGGAGTGCGACGGCCTGACCGCCACCCGCGAGATCCGCAAGCGACATGCCCCCCAGCAGGTCCGCATTATCGCCCTTACCGCCAATGCGCAGGCCAGCGACCGCGAGGCCTGTATGGCCTCCGGGATGCAGGGCTTCATCGCGAAGCCGTTCCGCCCGCAGGAGATCCGGCAGGCGATCCAGGAGCTCTGTGCGGCGGTCGTGGTACACGCTACCGCTTGACAGCCAGCTCAGTAACACGACTTTAACCCCGCCGCCTGCCTCCGCCGCGCAGTCGGGCATTAGCTTTGCTGTCTACCAGTTCGTTATGCAAGTCCCCCTACGATCATGTCTAGCTGCCGCGACTGCGGCGATCCTGCTTTGCGCCAGCGCAATCTCGCTTTCCGCGCAGACCACCACGGCGCAACGCTGGAACGAACAGCTACTGGAGGCGATCCGCAACGACTTCGCCCGGCCGACGGTGCACGCGCGTAACCTGCTGCACACCACCATCGCCCTGTACGACGCCTACGCAATCTACGACGCGGCCCTACAGCCGGTAATGCTCGGCCAAACGTATCAGGGCGTGACCACACCCAGGCCACAGTTTGCCCGCCCTGCCGACATCGAAGCGGCCCGCCGCACGGCGATGAGCTACGCTGCCTACCGCATCCTCCGCAGGCGCTTCGCGCAGAGTCCCGGGCGCTCGGGGACCAACGCCCGCATCGATAGCGTAATGCAGGCGATGGGCTACAATACTCGCTTTACGTCGATCGACTACGCGGGGGGCGACCCGGCGGCGCTCGGCAACTGGATTGCCCTCCAGGTCATCAACTTCGGCCTCACCGACGGCGCTAACGAAAGTGTCGACTACGCTTTCAAAGACTCGGTGTATTTGCCTGTCAATCCCCCGCTTACGGTCAATGAGTTAGGCAACCCCAACGTCGTGGATATCGACCGTTGGCAACCGCTCGCCCTCAAGACTTTTATCGACCAGAGCGGCAACTTGATCCCTGGTGCACAGCAAACGTTTATTGGGCCGCAGTGGGGCGACGTAAAGCCCTTCGCGCTCGACGCCCGCGATCGCTCCGTCAAGACACGCGCCGGCAGAACCTGGAACGTCTACCACGACCCCGGTCCACCGCCGATGATGGCCAACCCCGCCACGCGGGCCTTCTTCCAGCGCAACAACGAGATGGTGGTGCGGTGGAGCGCCCTCCTCGACCCACAGGACACGACTACTGTCGATCTCTCGCCCGCTGCGCAGGGTGAGTATCTGCGCACGCTCCCTACGCGCGCCAACTACTTCGACTACTACCGCGAATTCGAGGGCGGCGAGGAGATCGGGGGCCTTTCGCTCAACCCGGTTACGGGCCAGCCGTACGCGCCCAATCGTGTGCTGCGGGCAGATTACTACCGGGTACTGGCGGAGTTTTGGGCCGATGGTCCCGACTCGGAGACCCCGCCGGGGCACTGGTTTACGATCTTGAACCACGTACTGGAGCAGCCAGAACTCGTGTACCGTTGGCGGGGGCAAGGCCCGGTGCTGCCGCGCGAACAGTACGTTTTGCAGACCTACCTCTGCCTCGGTGGTGCCGTCCACGACGCGGCCATTTCGGCTTGGAGTGCAAAGGGCTTCTACGATGCCGGGCGACCGGTAAGTGTGATTCGCTACATGGCGGAGAAAGGGCAGCGCAGCGATCCGAGTCTGCCCCGCTACCACGAGGAGGGGCTGGCGCTTATTGCGGGACAAAGCGAGTTGGTAAAGCTCGGCGACCCCCTGGCGGGTGACCGCAATCAGTTCGTCAACGAGGTCAAGGTGCGGGCTTGGCGTGCGCATGATGCCATCGGTGATCCTCTGCTCGACGCGGCGGGCGTGGACTGGGTTTTGGCGAAAGCCTGGTGGCCCTACCAACTGCGCACCTTCGTGAGCCCGCCCTTCGCCGGCTACGTGAGCGGGCACAGCACCTTCAGCCGCGCCGCCGCCGAGGTGATGAGCTACGTGACGGGGTCGGACTACTTCCCCGGAGGTCTCGGGACCTTCAATGCGCCGGCGGGTACCTTCCTCAAGTTTGAGTCCGGTCCGACGAAAACCTTCGACCTCACCTGGGCGACCTACCGTGGCGCGGCCGACGAGGTGAGCCTGAGCCGCATCTATGGTGGGATACATGCGCCGTACGACGACATCCCAGGGCGGGCGATTGGGATCGAGGTAGGATTGGATGCCCTCGCCAAGGCACAAACGTATTTCGATGCCAAGGCCCCAACGCTCGTGACCGCGACCGCTTCGGGGCAGATCATCGGTCTCGGCGTGGGACTCGACAGCACGGTGGCCGTTGAGCTGGTCTTTTCGGAGGCCATTGACACCACGACTCTTCTCGTGAAGCTGCCGGCACAGGTAGACCCGATGGCCCTGGCGCTTCGCGGTACGCGGTGGCTCGACGATCGCACGGCGCAGCTGCGGTTTGCTGCGCGGATACCGCAGTATGCCTACGATGGGGTGCGCCTCACGCTTTCGGCGAAGGACCTGTATGGTAATGCACTGCCGGCCACGACGACGGTCCCTCTGTTCGACTATCGCCCGGGCGTCCTCGGCGTGCGGGATGGCGCGTCGGAGCTTACCGTGATCCTGTATCCGAATCCTAGCGCAGGCGAGTTTCAGTTGCGCACCGAAGGCTTTGCTGAGCGCTACGACGTGTCGATCTTCGATGTGTCGGGAAGGCTCGTCCGAGCGCAGCGAGGTAGCACGGATGGCCAGCGTTTTGACGTAAGTCTCCTAGCCCCCGGCATCTACACGGTCCAACTCTCGGACGAGAGCGGTGGGGCAGTGCGTCGGCGCCTGGTGCGGCAGTAGCGTGCAGGCGGTGTGGTACGGCTTTCGCCAAAACCTGCCGCGGGGGGCCTACGTTGTTGACCTATGATCGGGTACCAATTTAGCGACTACGTAGCGAAGAAAAACGGGCAGCCGCCCTTCGAGCGCCTGCTCGATATCTTTAAGGAGCTGCTCATGCACACCAGTGGCGACGCCACCGAGGCGCTCAGTTGGCTCACGCAACTCGACAAGCAGTACGGCCTCACCGACGATGAGTACGGGATGGCGGACTTCATCGCCGAACTGATCGACAAGGGCTTCCTCAAGCAGGGCGACCCGAAGACGCCGGGCTTCACGCCGAGTTCGAAGTTGGAACTACAGCTGCGTCGCAAGGCCCTCGACGACATCTTCGGCCAGATCAAAAAGTCGAAACGAGGCAACCACTCGACGCGGAGCACGGGGCAGGGCGACGAGTTCACGAGTGAGGTGCGTCCTTTCCAGTTCGGTGATCCCATCGACCAGCTGTCCATGACGGACAGCCTTCGCAACTCCTACATCAACAACGGGATCGAGGAGTTCCGGATGACGCAGGACGACCTCGAGGTTCGCGAGACTTTCTCGCAGGCGCAGACCTCGACGGTGCTGATGATCGACATTAGCCACTCGATGATCCTGTACGGCGAGGACCGCATCACTCCTGCCAAGCGCGTAGCTCTGGCGCTCTCGGAGCTCATCACCACGCGCTATCCAAAAGACACGCTCGACATCGTGGTGTTCGGCAACGACGCCTGGGAGGTGGAGATCAAGGATCTGCCCTACCTCAAGGTAGGTCCGTACCACACCAACACCGTCGCTGGCCTCGAACTCGCGATGGACATCCTCCGTAAGCGCCGCAACCCCAACAAACAGATCTTCATGATCACGGACGGGAAGCCGACTTGCATCAAGAAGGGGAAGAACTACTACAAGAACTCCTTCGGGCTCGACCGAACGGTGGTCAATCGGACGCTCGGGCTGGCCGTTAAGTGTCGCAAGATCGGGGTGCCGATCACGACCTTCATGATTGCGCGCGATCCGTATTTGGTGCAGTTTGTAGAGAGCTTCACGGCGGCCAACAACGGGAAGGCGTTTTACTCGAGTTTGGACGGGCTGGGGTCGACACTATTCATGGACTACCGGAAGAACAAGGCCGGAGGCAAGGGCAAAAAGTAGCTTGGAGCGATTGGTGCGCGTCAGGACAGTTCAGGTGGGTAGAGGGACTTAGTGACGCAAATACACTATCCCAGCGCAGCGTTTGCTGATAATCGGCGGATGTGGACGGGATAACGCTGTTTTTTCTCTACGCCGAGACCGACGGATATTCTTTTTGAGCTAGCTTAACCCGAAGAAAAGCTAGCATGGTCTCATATTACCCAATTTTAGAGCTCAGATTGTGCACCGCTGGTCTGTGGCGACTTCTAGTGTGAACCTGTGTAGCGCTGCTCGGCAGCGTGCAGCTCGGAGCCCAAGTTATGGGTCGGATCAACGATGCTACGAGCCAGGAACCCCTCCTGGCCACAACGGTGATTGTGGCTGGGACGAGCGTCGGGGACGTGGCCGACTTCGAAGGCAACTACCGCCTAAGCGGCTTGACGCCGGGACCGACGACGCTGGTGTTTTCCTACATCGGCTACCAGACCGACAGCGTGCAGTTCGACTACGTCCCGGGCCAGAGCTATGTGTTCGACCAAGCCCTCGGGCCTGCCGGCTATACGGTGGGCGTGGTGACGGTCACGGGTCAGCGCTCGGGCCAGAACGCGGCCATCAACCAGCAGGTCAAGTTCGACTGGATCGTCAACGTCGTCTCGGCCGAGCGCATCCGCGAGCTACCCGACGAAAACGCCGCCGAGAGCGTCGGGCGCCTGCCGGGCGTGGGTGTGAGCCGCAGTGGGGGCGAGGGCCAGCGCGTGAATATTCGAGGCCTGAGTCCTAAGTTTTCGAGCGTCAACATCGACGGCGTGCGCGTCCCGGCCACGGGCCAGGGGCGGCAGGTGTTCCAAATCTCGGGCACGGGCGGGGGCGGCGGCGGTAGTGTAAGCCCGCAGGTCGATGATCGCTCGGTAGACCTGTCGATGATCTCGTCGGAGTCGCTGGCGGGCATCGAGGTGTACAAGAGCATGTCGCCCGACCAGGACGGGGACGCGATCGGGGGCAGCGTCAACTTCGTGAGCGCCAAGGCACCGCGCACGGAAAAGTACCTCGTCAACGTACTTGGGGGCTACAACGCCTACCATGGCAGCACCAACAACCTGAAGGCCAACCTCGTGTGGTCGCGGAGATTGCTCGATAACAAGTTCGGCGTGATCGCCACGGGGGCTTTCTCGCAGATCGACCGCTCGAGCGACCAGAGCAGCGTTAACTACAGCTACAACGGCCAGGAGACGGTGCTCGAGAACGTAAGCATTAATGACAATACAACCTCGCGCCGCCGCTATAATGGTTCGATGACCCTGGACTACGAACTCGCCAAAGGTCACGAGATATTTCTTAATGGCATGTACGCGAGGACTACGGTAGACAATACTTTCCGTGGAGCTCGTCTTAATGCTCGAGTAATCGGGGCCAGCGTTTTCGCGGGTGAAAATGAGTCGGCGATAGACTTAGTCAACATCGGCCTCACGGGGCGTCACGCCTTCGGACCCAACGCACTCGATTGGAAGGCCACCTATATCCAAAGTACCGACGCGAGTCCGATTGGGTACAGCTATGGGTTTGGCGACCCCGACCCTTTTGACGGGAAGGATATTAAGATAGACGACCCATTCGCTGCGGTCGAGAGCTTTCGGTGGGATTCCGCCTTTTTAGGCGGAGGGCAGCCGGGCGGCGGGAGCGCGAGTGAGAGCGTGGACGGCAACTTCGTAGGGCAACTCAATTTTAAGCGCGAGATCCGCGTCCAAGCCTTGAAGACGAGTGGCTTTCTCAAGGTGGGTGGCAAGGTGCAGCTCAAGGAGCGGACGCGGACACGCACGAGGGGCACCTTTTTCGGAGGCGATTTTGGCGGTGCCTACCAGCGGGCATCTCCGGAGGCGCCGCTCGTGCGTCAAAATACTCCGGGCATCGCCCCCTTCCTGGAAAGCAACTTCGACCTGCTCGACTTTTTCGATGGGCTCTACCCAATGCGGTTATCGATAGATCCAAATCGGGCCAGGGAGTTGACCGAACAGTTTGCCGGTCTGCAATTTGATCTCGTCAATCCGGGAACTAACGACTACACCGCCAACGAGGGCATCTACGCGACCTACGCGATGGCGAGTCTCAACATTACCGAGCGCGTTACCGTGGTCGGGGGACTTCGCTACGAGTACAGCGACAATGACTACGTCGCTACAGAGCTAATCAACTACGGTGAGTTCACCAACAACGGCCAAGTAGGGACGAGGGGCACTATACAGGAACTTACTTCCGGGCAGGAGTACGGGGAGTTGTTGCCGAGCGTCAACGCTAAGGTTCGGTTGGTCAACAATCCAGACAATTCCAATGGTATCGACGTGAGACTAGCTGCGGCGCGCGCGCTGACGCGTCCCGACTTTTATAATCTCACCCCTTACATCAACATCAACAACTCCGGATTTAATCATTCCCGCTCGGATCCAAATCTCTTGCCGACCACGGCATGGAACTCTGACGCCTATCTCACGCTGTGCAGCGACAAGTTTGGCTTGCTGTCGTTCGGAGGATTCTACAAGGAGCTCGAGAATATTGACTTTCTGTATGGTCGCCGCGTAAGTACCGATCAGATCATTGAGCGTTTCGGGGACCAATATGGACTCTCCGAGGCCTATACCGTGATCGAGCCAATCAATGCCCCGGCCAAGACGTACATCCGAGGGGCGGAGATCGAGTTGCAGACCAGCCTCAACTGGCTGCCAAGTCCTTTTGACGGTATTGTATTGTACGGCAATTACAGCCGCATCAATTCGAGCACCAAGTACCCCCGACGGTACTTCTTCTTCAACGAAGAGACTTTCCAAACCACAACGATCGAATCTACGAGGGACGGGTCTCTGCCGGGCCAGAGTCGGGACATTTTTAACGCCAGCGTCGGCTATGACAAAGGCAAATTTAGCGGCCGCGTGAGTTGGAATTTTCAGGGTCGCTCGGTGGCTTTTGTAGGGGCCAACCCCTTTTTGGACAACTACACCGACGACTACCTGCGCGTAGACGCGAGTGCGACTTACAAGATTACAAAAACCATCTCCATCCAGGCCAACGTCAACAACATCAACAATCGCTACGACCAATCCTCTGTCGGCGTCGACGCCTTCCCCGGCGCTTCGACGATCTTCGGGACGATGGCCTGGCTCGGTATCCGCTTCAGCGGGTCAAATGACAAACCATAACTTTTTCAACACTCAACTCCAGAACTATGCAAAGGACATTTTTACCCACTACGCTCATCACCGCGGCCCTGCTCGGGCTCTTGGTGGCCGCCTCGGCGCAGCGTACCCGAACTATCCCCCCCGGCGGAGGCACCAACCTCATCCGTACCTTCATCGAGGCCGATCTCGTAGCTACCGATACGGCCACCGTCGAGGGTACCGTCTACCTGCTCCAGCGAGGGGCTACCTACCCGTACGTCGGGCAGTGGCGTCCGGGCTTCGACGTCAACATCCAAGCCGCTGAAGGAACCGGCACTCGGCCCCGCGTCCTGGCGGTAGCCGGCGATGGACAAGCAGATCGCTGGTTGCGAGCCTTCGGCAACCAAACCCTCAAGGGTCTTTTCCTACCCTCGACCGACTCCAACGGCGAGCAGACCGACAATGCTCCGCTCCGTCCTTCGGCCAACGATTCCAAAGTCCTCATCGAGGACTGCGTCATCAGCGACCAGCGCTTTGAAGTATTGCGCACCCAGGGTCAACGTCTCACGGTTCGCTTGCTCAACAACATCGTCGCCAACAACTACCAAACCAACCAGTGGTACAAAAGCGGCGGCTTGTGGTTTCAGGCGGCGAGCGTCGTCGACACGATTATCTTCCGCAACAACACCTACTACAACACGCCGGGCCGCATGACGCACTCCATCAACGGCAACCGCATCAAGAACCAGTACTGGGGCTCGAACACGGTGGTCAACGTCGGTGGCCAGAACGAGCTCAATCAATACGAAGGTGGTCTCAACTCAGGCCGTGCTCGACCTCGGCGTCGTCGATGAGGCCATCGTCGAGAACAACCTCCTTTACAACGTCGGCTTCATGGGCGTCTTCGCCGGAGACCGCGACTCGATTGGGATCTTCAACATGTACGCCAGCGACTCAATCACGCAGAAGCTGACCATCCGCAACAACAACGTCTACACCGATCCTGCACTACTGGCCAATACGCCAGACACTGCTGCGCAGATCCCGATGTTCACCGCGGTGCTCGACTCGATCCTCCGCTCGAAAGGCAACGGCACGCAAACCGCCATGGAGGTCTTTCAGGCCAATGGCAACATGTCCGAGCCCTTGACCTTCACCAAAGCGCCAATGAACCAACAGAAATTCATTAACGCTAAAATCGCCCGTTGGGCCAACCCAACCACAGCAGATCAGGTCCCTCTTGTCCTCGATAAGCTGACACCGGAAGAACTCAACTTCGCCTACCCGACCACGAGCACGAGCTACGGCGCGGCCACCGACGGTGGCCCGGTCGGCTCGCGACGCTATTTCCCGAGCTTCCCGCTCGTTGGCGTACCCGAACTCGACTTCGAGTCCGGCGTCCTCAAGCTGTCGAGCGTCTACCCGAACCCCGTCAACACCGGCGAACTCAACTTCTTGTACGACCTCGGCGTGGCCGGTGAGATCAGCGTCGAACTTTACGACATGCGCGGGGCCCGCGTCCTGAGCCACAACTTCGGCCAGCGCCAAGCCGGCGCAGCCCAGGCCGCTCGCCTCGAGAGCGTGTAGCTGCCCGGCGGCACCTACACCCTCTTGCTCACCGCCAAGACCAGCACCGGCGTCGTCGGCGCCTCGACCCAGGTGGTGGCGCAGTAGTTGCCCTTCGCACTAATCACGACCCTGCACTCCTTCGCGACCGCACCGGACCTCGATCTCCGGTGCGGTCGTGTTTTGCCGAAAGGCCTCCCCATGCGCTACCGCCCTCCAAACCTACTTCTCTACGTCCTAGCCCTCGCGCTGATCGCGTTCGTGGCCTGCCGCCGGAGTGCGGCGGTGAGTAGCGTCGGCAAGGACTCCGGAGCCCGACATCTCCTGTCCCAAGGCTTCGCCGCTGACGAGCTGGCCGTGTTGTATCCCGACCGTCGGCCCGCCGGTTACGCGATGCTCCTTGGCTTTGACCAGGTGCTCCAGCCGAAGGTGCTCGGGAAGGCTACCCTCGGGGCCTACGCCCGCGAGCGAGCGCGAGCGTACCCCGCGGCCGTGACCGCCATTGGGCTCTATGTCGATGCCGCGTTTGCGCCGGGCGTGCTCGAGGGGGAGTTCGACCGAGAGATCGCCGAACTCGCCGATACGCTGGCGCTCCTGACCGGCGAGACCTACCTGTCCATCGGCCTCAACGTCGACAGTCCGGTGTGGGCCTACGAACCTATGCGCTTCCGCAAAACCTACGCTTACGTGGCCTCGCGCCTGCGCCCCAAACTGCCGGCCTCGGTGCGGCTCACCTGGTACGTCAATGGCGCCGGACCGTCCTACGGCGACGTAGGCTTCGCGGAGTACTACCCAGGCGACGCGGACGTGGACGCGCTGGCCTTTAACGTGACGAGGGTGCGCCCGGAGGACTTTGCCGATCATTTTATGCTAAAGGCTGCTCGTTACGATTCTCTGCTGGCTTTCGCCAAAACCCGCTCGCTGCCCGTCCTCGTACTCGACTCGTCGGCGGATACCCTGGTCGGTCAGCAAAACCTGGACGGCCCAGCCGCCGTGGCCGCTTACTACGATCCCTTCTTCGACATGCTAACCGCCTCGCCTCAGATCAGGTATTACACCCACCAAAACCGATTCCTCAGCGATAGCACAGTCGCGCATCGCTGGCGCCTGCGACTCCGTACAGAAGGAGCCGCTTCAAACTATTGATTATGAGACCTTCCTATCGTCTATCCATCTTACTGGCCTGTACTATGCTGCCCACCTTCCTACGGGCGCAAGACTGGCTCCCCGCAGCCGAAGCCGACATCCGCGCCCACCGTATGGCGCCGCTGAGGGTGACGCTCGTCGGTACAGTGCCGGCGAACACCACGGTGCGCGTTCGCCAAACCGAGTCCGAATACATCTGGGGCACCACCGTCAACGTCGAGCGCGCCCTCAACCTCGCCACCGATGGCGTTGGCGTTGGCGGGGATGATCCGTACTACCTCCACTTACTCGACTTCAATTCGGTCACCCCCGAAAATGCCGGCAAGTGGAAGCTTTGGGAGCGGCCCACCCTGCGGGCCTACTACGGTGAGGTAGCGGCGTGGCTCCGCGGCCAAGGGGTTCAAAACCGGGGCCACGGCACCATCTGGCCCTCAATCCGCCGGTGGAACGCCGTCCCCGCCGATGTGCTCGTGCTCACCGATAGTCTCAATGCGCAGGGCCAGGTCGTCATTAAAAAGAACGACCGGATCAGAGCACGCGTCAAAGCCCACATCGAGTCTTACGTCCGGACGATGTCCGCCTGGGGCGTCTACGAACTCGACCTCGTCAACGAACTCGTCCACGAGGGCGACCTCACCACCGACGTGATGGGCCTCAACCGCGCCGAGAGCATCACCGGATACGCGCAGTGGTACAAGTGGGCCGCCGCCGCAGACCCGGAGGTCAAGCTCGTCGCCAACGAGTACGACCTCTTCCAGAGCGGGAACAATTTCCACACGAATTTCGTCGCCTTCGTCCGAGACATGCTCGCCCAGGGTGCCCCGATCGCCTCGGTCGGGATGCAGGGACACTTCTTTGGCGCGGTGCCGAGCTACGGTGAACTCCGCAAGCGTCTCGATGAGGTGGCCGCGCTCGGGCTACCGATGACGGTCACGGAGTTCGACATGGATGGCAACGACGCCGCGGCAATGGACCGGGTCATGTATGCGGTATTCGCCCACCCAAAGGTCTACGGCTTTACGATGTGGGGTGCCTGGGACGGGAAGCAGTGGCGCGGCAACACCCCTGTCTACAACCGGGACTGGTCGGTGAAACCCAGCGGCACGAAGTACTTCGAACTCGCCAACGAGCGCTGGCGCACCGACACGGCCTACCAAGCCAGCGGTGCGGCATCGCGAAGCCTCCTGGCCTTCCGGGGGGAGTATGTAGTGAGCGTCACCACGCCGACCGGAGTTTTCGTTCGTACGGTGAGTGTTGGGTCCAATGGGGGCACCGTCGCGGTTGACCTCAGCGCGACCCCCGCTGCTCTACCAACGGCCACGCTCACCACGAATGTCGCCGGAGGCACCGTCCTGCGGGGACAGCCGGTTTTGGCGAAAGCCGCCGCAAATACCGCGATCGAGAAGATCGAGTACTTCATCGACGGGGTACGCGTAGCCGTGCGCGCCGGCTCAACTCCGGACTACCTCTTCGAAGTCGTCGGTCGCGGATCGCAGACACTCAGCGCCCACGTGCACCTCGAGAATGGTCTCCTGCTGGAACCTGCCCCGGTGACCTACACGATCGACGCTTCCAATCGTGCCCCTCAGATTCGAAGTGTGCTGCCGGCCTCCGGAGCGATTTACTTGAAACGCGACGGTATCCGCGTTGAGGTGAGGGCTACTGATGGCGACGGTGATGCTCTGGCGGTGTCCGTAGTGGGCGCTGGGGGCGATGTGATCAGTCGTGACACCGAGGCCCCTTTCGTCTTTAACCTCGACGGCTTGTCGGTCGGGCAAAACGACCTCCGCATTCTCGTCGAGGACACGCGTTTCGGTCGTGCAGAACAGGCGTACGTGCTTAATCTCGTTGATGGCGCAGGCGTGGTACAAAGCATCAGCGCCCCCCTCACCCAAGATGACGACATCGAGGAGCGCCCCAACGGAAGCATCGACGTCACGGGTGACCTAGACATCGGCCAGTACCTGATGGGGATCAGGTTTTTACCACGGCTGCCTGCGGGTGCCCGCGTTGAATCCGCATACGTGCAATTCGTCAACCAAAAAGACGACCAGACCGGCGATATGAACATCTCGATTGAAGCAGAACTTTCGGCGCGGCCCGCTCGACTGTCGAGCGCGTCGGGTAACGTAAGTGCCCGCCCTCGGACTGCGGCTTCCGTGCCGTGGTCCGTATCCGCGCCGTGGCTCAACCTCGGCGATGTCGGCACGCTTCAGCGGACGCCCTCGCTGGTGCCTGTCGTGGTGGAGTTGGTGGCGCAAAGTGGTTTCGATGAAGAGAGTGCGGTCGTATTGCTGTTGGACGTCGACGCGGAGGGCGACAAGCGCTCCGGATTTAGCGTCGACCTGAGCGAGGAGTTTGCTCCGCGGCTCGTCGTCGAATACGGTATTGACACCCAGGCGGAGCGAGGGCGTTTGACGTCGGCTTCTTTCTCGTCGGCTTCCGCCAAAACCGGTACGCTGTCCTGGGAGGTGAGCGGGGTGACCGCCGCGCAGCCGTTGTACGAGATCACCTTCGAGCCGGCCCTGCCAGCGCGTGTGGTCTCGGAGCGCTCCGTACTTTTGGAGGGACTGAGCCCCGATACGGACTACGTTGCGACGATCACGCTCGTAGGCGTCCTGGGGCAGCAAGCGGACGTTCTCGTCTATCCTTTCAAGACGCTAACCTCGGGGGTGAACTCCTACGCTACGGCTAAGCCGTTGCGGCTTTCGCCAAATCCCGTCGTCGACGTACTCTACGTAGAGGGGGAGCGCCTCGAGGGCCTCGTGATTCGCGACATGAGCGGGCGGCACATAGCTACCGCCAAGACGATCGCGGAGCGGCTACCAACAGGTCGCTACGAGATCACGACGACGCATCTCGCTGCGGGCACTTACCTCGTAGAAGGTTTGGGGGAAGGCCGTATACAGACAGCGCTGTTTGTCAAGTTTTAGGGACGTGAGCCTAAAGTGGATTGCCGCCCGGTGAGCGCTAGTTGGCGCGAGTGCGAAAGATCTCGTCGGTGCTGGTATAGCTCGGAAGTATCTCCTATTCGATTGTTCGGTAAAACAATGTAGTCTTTTCCGTTGGTGGCCGTCCCGCTGTTCGATCGCAGGTTTAAAACCGTATCGTGAGGTAGCGCTGTGTCGGCAATCGAATCGACGATCGTACCCTGGAAATGGCCTGGAGATTGCGCACCGCCTAGCGTACAGATCGTTGCAAATAGTCTCTTTAGGATCTACCGCACAGCCTGAAGGTATCCTCCGCGAGGTTCCTTGACCCTAGAATTGCGTGCTATCGCGGAGGACCTGCTACCCGAGTTTGGATAATTCTTGGTGCCCATACCCTAACCATCTGCGGTCCTACGGCATTGATGCACCGTGCCGATCTACACTGCCATCCTCCGCCTTGCGCTTTACAGCCTCCTGCTCGCGAGTACCTACTGGGCCACGCTCTACAATGTCTCGCAGGGGGCCATCAAGGACAACTATTTCTCAGAGCTTCCGCAGAACATCCTTCTCTTTGCCATCATTGGACTGGCCTTCGGGACAGCACGCGTCTATCCAGCCGGGCGGGCCGTGATGACGAGCATCGGGATCTTCTTCGTCGCCTGCCTCATCCGGGAGTTCGATAACGAACTCGATGCGTGGTTCTTCTTTGGTGCCTGGAAGATACCGGGCTTCGCGGTGGGCTTTTTGCTGCTGTATTACGTCTACCGCAACTGGGGGCGGCTCGGTACGGATATGCGGTGGATTGGGGAGTCGCTGGCGTTTGGGGTGTGGTCGATTGGTTTGGTGTTGCTGATGGTGTTCTCGCGGATGTGGGGTGGGAATCAGATGTGGCGATACCTCATGCCGGCGGACTATAATCGAACGCTGGTGCGCGTCTCGGAGGAGGGGATCGAGTTGATGGCGTACGCGGTAATCTTTGCGGGGATGGTAGAGCTGGCGCTCCTCGCTCAGCGACGGACTGATCGTCATTTAAACACCCCTACCTACGTCGAGTAAGCGAATTCTTCATGTGTTTTGAAGTCGACTTTAATCTGTAGTCCTCAAGTAGAGCTAGCTTGCCGAGGTGGGAAGCGCGCACCTGAGGGGGTATTTCGAACTAGGGATATCTGAGCGGTGGTCCGCTGTGTTTCTACTTGTCGGTGTGTTGCTGTCTCCGGTTTTGGCGACAGCCGGCATGTGGCACGGTGAAGGTGCCCTCCGACTACGGACCTGGGTGTCGAATATGCCTACGGTCGACGATTATGCGCTCGTGCAATTGGCCTCGCGTACGCGCCACCTCCTCATCGACCCGGCCGACGATCTCAGGGTCGACAGTGCGGTAGCCCTGCTGCTAGAGCACCTTCCCCAGTTGGACGCCGCGCTCCCCGACGCGCGAACCGCAGAACTTTACGCCGACTTAGGAATGGTGCAATTGCTTCGTTTCGAGCGCTACGACGAGGCGGAACGCCTCCTGCTGACTGCGAAACAACGTTTCGAAGCGGAAGCGGAGCGACGGGGGACTCCTGCGTCACAGCGGTGGTTCGAGACCACATCCTCCTTGGCGGAGACCTACTACTGGCGGTTCCGGTCGAGCGAGGTATTCGCCTACGGTCAGGAGGGTCACGCTGCGGCGATCGCCGCCGGGCAGAGGAACTGGCAGCAGATGT
Organism: Lewinellaceae bacterium; assembly: GCA_963837005.1. Lineage (GTDB taxonomy): Bacteria > Bacteroidota > Bacteroidia > Chitinophagales > Saprospiraceae > CALDTK01. The sequence continues at coordinate 1,498,233 of CAWIMC010000001.1, read as the reverse complement.
TTGCGAAGTGGATCGCGCAGGCGCTCGCGCAGGAGCGTCGCTTCGCCGAGGCTGAGCCTTATTACCGGGAGGCGCTAGCCATTGCGGTGGCAGAGGGCAATGACTTCGGACGGTACGACGCTTACCTCACGCTGGGCCGCTTTTATTATCAGGTGGGGCAACACCGCGAAGGTCTCGCGAACGCGCGCAGTGGCCTTGCCTACACCGCATCCGGCACGAGAGAGTATGGTTTCGCGATGCTCAACGTCGGTATCGGACTTTCCAACCTTGCTGCGGTCTCCGACGCCATCGATACCCTGCGCGTGGCGCGGGGCGTGCTCGACGTCACGGGATCGATCGCGGACCAAGCCTACCTCAGATTTGAACAGGCGCGCGCCTATCGACGCAATGAGCAATTTGCGCTGGCCACCCGCTTGCTCGATACTGCCGTAACGCTTTCGGCCAGTATGGATATTCCGCACACCCGACTCTTCCTCGAAGAGGAGCGGGCGGCTGTGGCGGAGGGGCTGGGGGACTATGCACAGGCGCTCGTGCATGAGCGCGCCTTCCGCGGCCTCGAGCGTTCGCTCGACTCGATCAATGACGATCTCGTCATGTCGAGCCAGGCCAGACGCTACGCGCGGGAGCGCGAGGACGCCCTCCTGACCGCACAGACGGCTTGGGTGCAGGAACGTAGCCGCTACCGCATGGCGCTTGCCGTAGTAGGGACCTTGCTTCTCTTTGCGGTTGGGGGTATGATCCTCTTCCGCAAACGATAGCCAAACCAAGCAGCCCCAGTAGCCGGCGAAGGCTACTGGGGCTGTCAAGGCGGCGGCGGCCGCCGCCGCATGCCTGAGATGAGCGTAAGCTTAGTTACTCCCCCCCACGCGCCCGGCAGCATCATCCAAGCCAGTCTTACGCTGGCGCATCTTCACCTTATCGTTGCCGAAGTTGTAGGTAAGGCTCACACTCGCCCGGCGTGAATCCCAGTTGCCACCGCCGTCGAAGGTCGTGCCGCCGAAGTCACTGAAGCCATTCCAGCCGTTCGTAAAGAAGATATCGTCGATTGCAAAACGGAAGCGGAGCTTGTCGTCGAAAAATTTCTTTTGTGCCCCGACATTTACGGCTCCCATGGCACGGGTCTCGAAGGTCCCGCCCCAGATGCCAGGGCCCGAAAACCAACCACTCAGCTCCGCCTTCCAGCCGCCGCCCACGCTGAAGGTGTTCTGGCCGTACATGTTGAAGTTGTAGGCACTCAAGTCAATCGACGAACCGTCGGGATAGTCGGCCTGGTTGCGGGTATAGTTGCCGGTGGCCGTGAAGTACACCTCCCACCACTTGTTGATCTCGGCCGGGATCGACACGTTGAGGGCGACCACCGTTTGGTTGGCCAGGTTCTCAAAGGTGATGTACTGCCCGCGATCGTCAAAGTCCGCCTTGCGGATCAGACGCGTGATCTGGTCTTCGGTGCGGGAGAAGCTCAGCTTCGTCGTGTAGCGGTACGCGAAGGTGTGACTCAGCTCCACGTTGTTGACGATCTCCGGGCGCAGCAGCGGATTGCCCTGCTCGAAGATGACGAGACTCGCGAAACTAAGGAAGGGGTTAAGGTTCTCGTAGTCGGGGCGGTTGATGCGGCGACCGTAGCTCAGCGCGAGGGCATGCTTTTCGGCGGCGGCCCAGGTGAGGCCTACATTGGGGAAGAAGTTGAGGTAGTCGCGGTCGACGGGACTCGTCATCGGCGATCCGTCGAGGACGGTGAGGTCGCCGAGGGCCTGCGTATGCTCAGCGCGTACCCCCGCCGAAAAGCTGTAGGCCTTGCCGCGGCCACCGGGTGCCTCCGGCCCGAACTCGCGGGTGTAGTTCGCATAAGCTGCCGCGACGCCCTCGTCGTAGACAAAGATGTTAGACCGGCTGCCGCTGAGGCTGCGCTCCCCGCCAATCATCTCGAAGAGCCGAAAGGTGTTGTCGCTCACCACGCGGGTGTACTTCGCGCCGGTGCCGAACTTGCCGCCCAGGACAGGCTGCTCGTAGTCGACCGTGGCCGTGTAAATGTCAATCGCGCTCGGGGTCTCGAAGCCTAGCTCCAGGCTAGAGCGCTTGGTCTCGCCGTCTGGGCCGAAGTATTGGTTCGGGAGACGCGAGCGCGCATCTGAGCGGAAGGCACCATAGTCTAAGTCCACGTTGAAGGTCGTGCCCTCGGAGTCGTCGAAGCGGTAGTTGAGGTTGCCGGCTACGTTGTAGCGTTCGCTCTCGTCGATGGAGCGCGACACGAGGATCGAGTCGATCTGGCCGGGCGTCGTCACCCGACCGAAAGTCGCGCTCGTCACGGAGAGACCTGAATTGTTGTTCAGGTTGCCATTGGCCTGCACCCCGAGGGTATGGTGATTCTTAAAGCGATAGTCCGTGCCAATCTTGAGGTTGCCGCCGCGCCAGCCGTTCTCGTTGCGCATGCGGTCGTCGATGCGCAGGCCGTTCTGGGTACGGTTAAAGAAGTTGGTGTTGAAGTTGTCGCCCGTATAGACCCCTCCGGTCGCGAAGCTGTTGAAGGCCCCCTCGCGGTGATTTACCGTGGCCGAGACATTGCCGCGAAAGAGTTCGCCCTGGCTCGCGGTGCTGCTCACCGAGCCATTCGAACCGTAGTTCTCGTTTTTCTTGAGTCGAATGTCGATAATCCCGGCGTTGCCCTCGGCCTCGTACTTCGCGCCGGGGTTGGTAATGATGTCGATGCGGTCGATCTGCTCGGCGGGCAATCCGCGGAGGAAGGCCGAGAGGGCTTCCCCGGCCAGCGGAGACCGCTTACCGTCGATGTAGACGAGGACGCCGGTGCGCCCCATCACAATGATGTTGTCATTGTTGTCGATCACTACGCCGGGTGCTTTGCGCAGCAGAGACAGCCCATCCCCACCGGCGGCGTTGATGGTCCCCTCGACATTAAACACTGTCCGGTCGGCTTTGATCTCGACGATGGCGCGGCGCGCGGTCACGGTCGCTACTTGCAGTTCTTGTGCGGACTCTCGCATCTGGAGGGTGCCCAAGTCGCGGCTTTCGCCAAAACCGAGATCGAAGGGGTCCACATCGGCATCCGGTAGCCCGACGTACTTCACCGAGACGAAGTAGCGCCCGGCGGCGAGGTTGCCGATTGCGAATGCTCCGTCGTCTCCAGAGACCTCCACCTTGACAATAGTAGAGTCGGCGGCTGTGAGAACGACCACGTTAGCGTAGGCGAGGGGTGCCGCCGATTCGTCGAGAACGACACCGGAGACGCTTGATGTCGAAGACGCCGCGGTGCCGCCGCCCTGGGCGACGGCTACCGTGACGAATAAAATCAAACAACTAATCAGACTCGTGCCAACGCGAAGAAGGGATTCGAGGCGAAGGGTAAAACTTGTGGCGGTGGAGGGCATGAGAGCGGGATTTAGGGAGGGTGTACGATTTTCAGTTCTCAGTTGAAAGTTCTCAGTTGCTACCGCTAGGCCGGGTGAGGCTGGCGAGTGATCCGTTTGCACAGACCTGAGAACTGAGAACTGTAAGTTGAGAACTTAAGGCTAGTGTACTAGTTCATTAGTACAGTGCAATAGTAGGCGGGATCTTGGTTTTGGCGAAAGCCTCTTCGACGAAACCGTACCAAAGCCCGACGAACGGAAATCGCCGGTACGACACCTCGGTCTTGCCCTTTCGTGGGAAGGACTGCGGTGGTGGTACGTAGGTTGCAGTGCCCAGACGGCGGGGGCGCGGATTTGTTACGGGATCATCGATTGGGGTAGCGGGAGGAGCTACCGCAGTGGCTTGTAGTAGTGATACACGTAGCCGTCGGCGCGTACAGACACACCAGCCTCGTAGTCGTCGGCGATGATGCGGTAGTTGCCTGCGGCTCCGGTGATCTCTACGGGAAGTCCATTGTCGGTAGCTGTTGCCCCCTCGCGCTTCACGACGATGCGCAGTTCGTGACCGGGGTTCGAGAGCGTCACCACGCGCTCGCCGGTCCAGGTCGGGGCTGCGGGTGCCGACTCCGAAGCTTTTAACAGCTGGCCTCTTTTGTCGCGCCTGCGGTAGTCCCAGTACTTGCCCTCTTTAACTTGGCTGAGGGCCCAGCCGAAGTAGCCCTCCCCAACGTACTCGCGGTCGGCGTCGTCGAAGTTGGGCCCCCAGTACAGCAGGAGTTTGGCTTCGCCGTCGTCGTCGAGCACGTAGCCGATGGTGGCTCCGGTGACGACGAGGCGATCTTGCGCCGGTAGGCCGTCCCAGGTCACGGCCGGGTAGCCGTCGATGATGTTGATGGTGTAGCGCGGACCCTGTAGGGTAGGGTAGTGGACGGTGTCCACGGCAGACTGCGCTGCGAGCGGCCCGAAGAGCGCCGCAGCTACTAGGGAGAGGAGGAGGGTGGTGGTCAGCTTGATTGCGTTCATGATCCAAAGGTGAGGCCCGACTTTGCTGGCGGAACACCACTACACGCCGAACGGCACCCTCGTCCGCCAAACGGTACGTGCGCCATTCAGCGATCTATATTGCCGTTGGGCGGGGCGAATGGCTGTTTTAGGCCGATACAAACCTTAACCTTGAGCTATCAAGCTTATCCATGATCAGCAACCGCAAAGTCGCCCTCACGCTCCTGGCGTTTTACATCCTCGCGGCGGTACTGTACGGCCTCACGCTAGAACTCACCAGCAACTGGACCGCCGGCATGCTCTGGCAACGCATGACGCTCGACTACGGACTCAAGGCGATTGTCTCGGCGCCATTAGTCTATCTCGTCTTCGGCATCATGCGCCGCCGTAGCGAGGCACCGCAGGTGGCGCTCACCATCCTCATGGCGCTGCCCTTCGCCTTCGCGTGGCAGTTGTGCTACTATGCCGTCGGCGATTTGGTGGGCGTTGGGCACATGGGCGGCGCAGGGGCTTGGTGGGACATCTATATTCCCTTACTCGTTTACTGCATCCAGTTCCTCATCCTCTTCTCGGTGCAGTACCACAACCGCACAGTGGCGGCCGTCCAGCGGGCAGAGCGCCTCGCCTCTCTCGCAGAGTCGAGCGAGCTGGCTGCCCTCAAGGCGCAGGTCAACCCGCACTTCTTGTTCAACACCTTCAACGCCATCAGTGCGAGCCTCCCGCCAGAGCAGGAGGAGACCCGCGAACTCCTCGCCAAGCTGGCCGACCTGTTCCGGTACCAGGTCGTGGCTTCGCAGCGGGAGTTCGTCGCCCTGAGCGGGGAGCTGAGCTTCATCGAAGACTACCTGTCCTTGAGTCAGGTGCGAATGGGCGAGCGTCTTAGGTACCATGTGGTTTGCGATCCGGGCGTAGACACGCAGACCTCGGTGCCGCCGATGCTCCTCCAGCCTCTGGTAGAGAACGCTATCGTTCACGGGCTTTCGCCAAAACTCGCCGGCGGTCACGTCGAGGTCCGTGTAAGGTCGGACGCCGAGGGTCTCCATTTCGTCGTCGAGGACGATGGTGTAGGTTTTGACGAAAGTCGTCTCCCCCCTCCAGATCGCGGTGGCACGGGGGTAGGCCTAAACAACAGCCGCCGACGACTCGACCTCATGTACCAAGCGCAACTGGTCGTGTCCTCCCAAATCGGTGCCGGAACGCAGATCCGGTACACGCTTCCGCTAAACCTGAGTCCGTCGCCACTCCGGTCCATACCCTCCAACCCGACGCGGCAGCGAAAGCCCACGCACCTATCCCCTGCTTAGCCCCCCAGCGCACAACCGTGATCCACTATTACCACCTATACCTTACCAAAAGCCCCAGTGACCTCCCTAAAAACCCTCCTCATCGACGACGAGGCCCCGGCCCGCAAGCTGCTCCGCGAATATCTCGCCGCCTACCCCCAGATCGACATCGTCGCCGAGGCCACCAACGGTATCGAGGCCATTCGCCTGATCGGGCATCACTCGCCCGACCTCATTTTTCTCGACGTCCAGATGCCGGGACTCACAGGCTTAGAAGTGCTCCAAAACCTGCCCCAACTCCCGAAGGTCATCTTTGCGACGGCCTACGACGACTACGCCCTGCAGGCTTTCGAACTCAGCGCGGTCGACTACCTCCTCAAGCCTTTTACGCGCGAGCGCCTCGCGAAAGCAGTCGCGCGCGTGCTCGAAACCCCAACCGCCAACCTCGACGGCGTCCGGGCCCTCACCGAGCGCCTCCTCGCCGCCGACCGTACGATGCGGTATCCGCCCAAGATCCTGGTAGCGGCCGGTAGTAAGATCGCGGCCCTCGACCCTGCCGCAGTCGTGCGCCTCGAGGCCGATGGAGACTATGCGCGAATCGTGACGGCAGAAAAGACGTACCACAGCTCGAGTTGCCTCGGTGATCTAGTCGAGCGCCTCGACCCGAAGGTGTTCGTGCGGGTGCATCGGTCGCACGTGATCAATCTGGGGCAGCTGAGTGAGGTATCGCGCGAGGGGACGACGTTTTACTTAACGATGGGCAATGGCGACCGGGTACGGGTGAGTCGGGGGTACGGGGAGTTGGTACGAGGGTGGATGGTGTGATGCCCTGCGAATTTTCGCACTCCGCTCGAGCTCGCAACGCTCGTGGTAGCTTTCGGCTTCCTAGCCATACTCCCTCCATGCCCCACGCCTACATCGCCGGTATCGGCCACTATGTCCCCGCCCGAACCGTCACCAACGACGACCTGGCCGGCTTTATGGACACCTCCGACGCGTGGATCCAGGAACGGACCGGTATACAGGAGCGCCGCTACGCTCGTAAACACGACGAAACCACCGCAACGCTCGGGGCTGAGGCCGCCCGCAAGGCTTGCGCTGATGCGGAGATCGAGCCGAGTGATATCGACTTTATCGTGTTTGCGACGCTCTCGCCGGACTACTATTTCCCTGGGTGTGGGGTGCTGGTGCAGCGCGAACTCGGCATCACGAGCACCGAGTGTGGGGCGCTCGACGTGCGCAACCAGTGTTCGGGCTTCATTTACGCGCTCAGCGTAGCGGAGAAATTCGTCGCGGTGGGGATGTACAAGAACGTCTTGGTGGTCGGCGCTGAAATGCATTCGATGGGTTTGGACTTTAGCACCGAGGGCCGCGGCGTGACCGTTATTTTCGGGGATGGGGCCGGAGCCGTAATTCTCCAACCTGCACCCGAAGGTTCGCCGTCGGGTATTCTATCCAGTGCTATGCACGCCGACGGCACCTACGCAGAGAAATTGGCCATGATCTCACCCGGGAGCCACGGCGGGCACCACTACGCGATGATGGGCGAGGAGAAGGAGTACGGTTTCCCGCAAAACGACACCTTCGGGGGCATCTTCACCACCCAGCAAATGATCGACGATGGCGCGTTTTACCCCGTCATGGAGGGCCAGTTCGTCTTCAAACTAGCGGTGCAGAAGTTCCCGGAGGTGATACGGGAGGTTTTGGCGAAAGCTGAACTGCAGGAGTCGGACATCGACATGCTCATCCCCCACCAGGCCAACTTGCGGATCTCGCAGTTCGTCCAGAAGGCAATGGGCCTACGGGATGATCAGGTGTACAACAACATTCACCGGTACGGCAACACGACTGCGGCCAGTGTCCCGATCGCCCTGAGTGAGGCCATCGCCGAAGGGAAAGTCAAGCGCGGGGACCTCGTCGTCTTGGCGGCCTTCGGGAGCGGCTTTACGTGGGGCGGGGTAGCGCTGCGGTACTGAGGTGCGAGCTTGTAAAGCTTTTGCCGCTGCCCGTCACCTGAAGTACCCTTCGTGGCGCGTGGCACGTTATGTGTCCCGTCCCTATGGTGTACCTACTTCCGCGCGTTCTGCGCCTAGCCCTCTTGGTTTGTCTGTCCACGGCCAGCGTGTGGACGGTTTTGGCGCAAGCCACTCCTCCTACCGCCGACCAGCTTCAGGCCGAAGCCAACAAGGTCTACGCCAAGCGCCTGACGCAGGAGAAGATCGACGGGCACTACATCCCCCGCGATGTCTTGGACGCGATGCGGGAACTCGACAAAATCACGAGTACCAGCAGCCAGGCCGCGTACGCCTCCCGCCCCGAAGACTTCGTCGTCAAAAAGCTGTACTTCAGCTTCGGGCGCTGGCTGGGGGTCAACTGGGGACTCTACGATGGGTCGCGACTCTCGGCACACTTGCGCGATATGGGGGTCGACCAGCCGGATGGTCAAATTGATTTGCTCATGCGACTGTACCACCGACACCTCACCGACAAGGAGCTAGGTGTCAAGGACTTGGCCGAGGCCTTTAAGGAGAATAAAGCCCGTAACCAGGCAGCGCGTCTGAGCCGTGGCGCGGTCCTCGATAGCTTTACTCGGCCCGGCACCCCGCCCCCCGGAGGAAACCCTCCCCGCGGCTAAGCCGTTTGGGCTCGTACCTTGGCGCGCCCCCAAAGGTCCTCCCGAGGCCGCAAGACCAGTCCTATGCCCAAAAACCTACTCATCGTCGAGTCGCCCGCTAAGGCGAGCACGATTCAGAAATACCTCGGTCCCGATTTTATCGTCAAGTCCAGCCGTGGACACATCCGCGACCTCCCCAAACAGGAGGACGCCATCGATGTCGCCAATGGCTTTTTGGCGAAGTACGAGGTGAGCCCGGATTCGAAGCGGACGGTAACCGAGCTCAAGGAGGCAATGAAACGTTCGGACGAGGTTTGGCTCGCGACGGACGAGGACCGCGAGGGGGAGGCCATTAGCTGGCACCTGTGCAAGGTGCTGGGGCTCGACCCAATCACGACCAAACGGATCGTCTTTCGCGAGATCACCAAGACCGCCATTCAGAAGGCAGTCACGATGCCACGTACCGTCGACCTCGATTTAGTAAATGCCCAGCAAGCACGGCGCATCCTGGACCGACTGGTTGGCTATGATCTGTCGGGGGTACTCTGGAAGAAGGTCAAGGGTGGCCTCAGTGCCGGGCGCGTGCAATCGGTGGCCGTCAAGCTCGTCGCGGAGCGCGAGCGCATGATTCGTGAGTTCGAGGCTTCGCCATACTTCCGCCTGTTCGCCGACTTCAACATGGCGACCGAGAGCGGAGGGCAGACGATGATGCGGGCCAACCGCAAGGACAACCTCGAGACCGAGGGCGACGCCCGCAAGTTTCTGGAGGAATGCCGTGGGGCGATCTACAAGATTGCTGATATCGCCAAGCGTCCAGGGAAGAAGACCCCCGCCGCTCCCTTTACCACCTCGACCATGCAGCAGGAGGCGAGTCGCAAGCTCGGCATGACCCCCAACCGCACGATGTCTGCCGCGCAGCGCCTCTACGAAGCCGGTCACATCACCTACATGAGGACCGACTCGGTCAACCTCAGCGGCGACGCCCTCAAGGCGGCCGAAGACCAGATCAACAGCGCTTACGGCAAAAACTACCACTTCCAGCGCACCTACAAGACCAATAGTAAAGAGGCACAGGAGGCGCACGAGGCCATTCGCCCAACTGACTTCGGGGTGTCGAGTGCCGGTGCCGAGCGCGACCAAAAGCGACTCTACGACCTCATCTGGAAGCGGGCGATCGCCAGCCAGATGGCCGACGCTAAAACCGAGAAGACCACCGCCACCGTATCAATCTCGACCAAGCCCGAGGAAAGTCTCGTGGCTACCGGCGAGGTGATCATCTTTGACGGATTCCTACGTGTGTATCAGGAGAGCCGCGACGACGACGACGAGCAAGACGAGGAGACCAAAGGGCTTCTCCCGCCAATGAAGGTAGGCCAGACGCTCAAGCTAGGCGAGCTCATCGCCGAGGAAAACCTCACCCGCCCCTCGAAAGGCCGCTTCTCTGAGGCGTCGCTGGTGAAGGAGTTGGAGAGCCGCGGCATCGGTCGCCCTTCGACGTACGCGCCAACCATCTCGAGGATCATGGACCCGGCCCGTGGCTACGTCATTAAGGAAAAGACAGAGGGCACCGAGCGCAAATTTTCGAAGCTCGCCCTACTGCCGAGCGGAGACATCGTCGATAAGGCATATACGAAAAACGTTGGCGCAATCAGCAACCAGCTCGTGCCTACCGATCTGGGTCTACTCGTCGTCGACTTCCTCGACGAGCACTTCGATCAGATTATGAACTACGGCTTTACGGCCGATATTGAGACGCAGTTCGACGACATCGCCAACGGCAAGGTGTCGCTCGAGGAGGTGCTCAAAGACTTTTATGATCCGTTTAAGTCCCGTGTCGTCGACACCATCGAGACGGCCGAGCGCGCAAGCGGCGAGCGGGTGCTAGGCATCGATCCAGCCAGCGGTCGGACGCTCATCGTGCGCATGGGTCGCTACGGACCGGTAGCTCAGATCGGCAAGCCCGACGAACTCGAAGCCGGCGAAAAGCCGAAGTACGGCAACCTCCGAAGTGGGCAGTCCATGGAGGACATCACCATGGAGGAGGCCCTCGAGCTCTTCAAACTCCCGATGGATCTCGGCGACTACAAGGGCCAGCCGATGGTGGCCAACATCGGTCGCTACGGACCGTACGTCAAGTGGGGTGAGAGCTTCATCAACCTCCCTAAATCCGAAGACCCGCTAGCACTCACGCCCGAGCGCGCCAAAGAACTCATCGACGAGAAGATCAAGGCCGACGCCCCGGTGGCGCAGTACAAGGGTCACGGCATCACGAAGGGCAAGGGCCGCTTTGGGCCATTTGTAAAGTGGAACGGCATCTTCGTCAACATCCCCGCTCGCTACAACATCGACACCATCTCCGACGACGAGATGTTCGAGATCATCGAGGTCAAAGTTCAGAAAGAAGCCAATCGCTACATCCACAACTGGATTGAGGACGAGGGCATCTCCGTCGAGAACGGTCGCTGGGGTCCGACGATCAAATACAAGAAGAAGTTCGTTAAGCTCACGCCTCGTGAGGACGGCGAGAAGTGGACCGCCGAAGAAGCCAAGGAGCTTACCGTCGAGCAGGTCAAGGCCATGATCGAGGAGGTAATGCCGGGTGAGTTTACGAAAAAGGCCCCCGCGAAGAAGAAGGCTGCGGCCAAGAAGAAAGCACCTGCTAAAAAAAAGGCTTCCGCCAAAACGGCTGTCGCCAAAACAGGCCCGATCGAGATCCGCCCCCCAGCTTCTGCAAAACCCGCCGCCAAGCCGAAGCCTCCTCTCCGTAAACCTATCGTTAAGACGATCACCCTCAAAAAGTAATCCCGTGGCAGATGCAAAATTCGAAGACGATCCCTTCGCCCCCGACGACAACGGCAATGGCAACGGCGATGGAAATCAGCTCAACATCGAACTCTCCGAGGCGATCGCCGAGGGGACGTACAGCAACCTAGCGGTGATTACGCACAATCCAACAGAGTTTGTGGTGGACTTTATTCAGGTCGTGCCCAATCTTCCGAAGGCCCGCGTGAAGAGTCGGATCATTATGAGCCCCCAGCACGCCAAGCGCCTTCTGCGTGCTCTCACCGAGAACGTCGGGAAGTACGAGCAGCAATTTGGTGTCATCAAGGAGCCGGACCAGCAGCGCATGGGCTTCCCTGCGATGAGCTTCAATGTGCCGACCGGAGAGGCGTAAGGCACGCGATACGTCATAAAACTAAAAGTGGCCGCCGACCCGAGGGAAGGCAGCCACTGTAACACCCCGTATCGTCCCAGCGATGCTGGAACGCTACAAATATTGGTAAGGCCAATAATTCCGTATATCTATTGCTGGGCAAATATACAGTCGAGACTGTGTAGTTCTCCTACAAACTGTTTGAAAGGTCCATCGAGTGAGGACGGTTTTTGGAATTGTTTGCGTATTGCTCTTTTTCTATCCGTACTCCAATCGTCCGCTTTTGCTAAAAGAGGCATCGGTATTCTCGCCTCCTGCGCAGCCGTGGCTGGAACTACTTCTCATTCAGCAGATCTGCGTAAGCCGAAAGCTCAACACAAAGCGGTCGGTTATCCAAAGAGATCACCGGTGTCCGTAATCCGGCTCGCACCGATGTGAGCATAGGCGCGATCAGTAGCCTCACGCCCTCGAGCTGTGCGTTGCAGATACCCTTCCATAATTAGAAATGGCTCGTGTACTTCCTCGATCGTGCCGGGTTCTTCACCGACAGCAGTTGCGATCGTGGTGAGACCGACGGGGCCTCCTTTGAACTTGTGGATCACGGCCGACAGGATGCGGTTGTCCATTTCGTCGAGACCGTTTTCGTCAACGTTGAGGGCTTTTAGTCCATAGCGGGCGATATCGCCGTCTATGGTGCCGTTGCCCTTTATCTGGGCGAAGTCCCGGATGCGACGCAGCAAGGCGTTGGCGATGCGAGGCGTGCCCCGCGAGCGGCGGGAGATCTCGGCCGCGCCCTCTTGATGAATAGGGACTTGCAGAATGTCCGCCGAGCGAATGATGATCTTCTCCAGGGTGGCGGCGTCGTAGTAGTCCAGCAGGCAAGTGATGCCGAAGCGCGCCCGCATCGGCGCGGTGAGCAAGCCCATGCGCGTGGTGGCCCCGACGAGAGTAAAGGGGTTGAGTGTCAATTGCACACTCCGCGCATTAGGACCACTATCAATCATGATGTCGATGCGGAAGTCCTCCATCGCGGAGTAGAGGTACTCCTCGACGACGTTGTTGAGGCGATGGATTTCGTCGATGAAGAGGACATCTCCTGGCTCTAGGTTGGTGAGTAGACCCGCCAGGTCGCCTGCCTTCTCCAACACCGGTCCGGAGCTCATCTTGAGCCCCGCACCGAGTTCGTGACTGATAATGTGGGAGAGGGTGGTCTTGCCGAGTCCCGGAGGACCGTGCAGGAGCACGTGGTCGAGCGCCTCCCCACGTTGCTTCGCCGCAGCGATAAAGATTTGGAGATTCTCGACGAGCTTCGGTTGGCCACTGAAATCGTCGAGCAGTTGCGGGCGGAGGGCCTTCTCGACGGTCTGCTCCTCGGGGGGGAGGTCCGTGGCGACACCATTTAGGAGTGGATTCATGCTTCGATTCGCTGAACTGCGAAGGTAACAAATTCTCAACACTGTTGACACAATTTGTTTTGCCGAAAGGCGACTTCGCGTAGCCTAGCTCTGTCCAGCAGTCCTCCCCGCAAAAGCGTACTTTCGCACCCCAAATCAAGAAAATGAGCCAAGCCCAAACCATCTCGATCGCTAACGGCAAGCTGAGCGTGCCCCACCATCCCATCATCCCCTTCATCGAGGGCGACGGCATCGGACCTGATATCTGGGCCGCCTCTGAGCGCGTGCTCGATGCCGCCGTCGAGAAAGCCTACGGGGGTGAGCGCAAGATCGAGTGGAAGGAGGTCCTCGCCGGCCAGAAGGCCTTCGACCAGACCGGGGAGTGGCTCCCGCAGGCGACCCTCGACGCCATCGAGGAGTACAAGGTGAGCATCAAAGGACCGCTCACGACCCCAATCGGTGGCGGCATCCGCAGCCTCAACGTCGCCTTGCGGCAAAAACTCGACCTCTACGCTTGCGTGCGACCCGTGCAGTATTTCGCTGGCGTCCCGAGCCCAGTCAAGCATCCCGAGCAAGTTGATATGATCATCTTCCGAGAGAATACGGAGGACATCTACGCCGGCATCGAATTCGCCGAAGGATCGGAGGACATCGAGAAGTTCAAAACGATGTTCAAGGAGGCTTTTCCGGCCCGCTACGAAAAGATTCGCTTCCCGGATTCTTCTGGAATCGGCATCAAGCCCGTATCCAAAGACGGCACGGCTCGCCTCGTTCGCGCGGCTATCGAGTACGCGATCGCCAACGGTAAAGACACCGTGACCCTCGTGCACAAGGGCAACATCATGAAGTTTACCGAAGGGGCCTTCATGGAGTGGGGTTACCAGACGGCGGCCTCAGAGTTTGGCGCCAAGCCTCTCGACGGTGGCCCGTGGCACGTCATCGAGAAGGATGGCAAGCGCATCGTGATCAAAGACGTCATCGCCGACGCCATGCTCCAGCAGATCATCCTCCGCCCCTCCGAGTACTCCGTGATCGCGACGCTCAACCTCAACGGCGACTACATCTCCGACGCGCTAGCCGCACAGGTCGGCGGCATCGGTATCGCCCCAGGTGCCAATATCAACTACAGCACCGGCGCTTCCATCTTCGAGGCTACCCACGGTACGGCACCAAAGTACGCAGGCCAGGACAAGGTCAACCCGAGCTCCGTCATCCTCTCCGGGGAAATGATGTTCCGTTACATGGGCTGGACGGAGGCCGCCGACCTCATTATCAAAGGTGTCGAAGGGGCGATCAGCTCCAAACGCGTCACGTATGACTTCGAGCGCCTCATGGACGGCGCGACGCTACTCAAATGCTCCGAGTTCGGCGACGAGATCATTAAGCGGATGTGAGGTGGCGGAAGTGCTGCGCACTTTCGCGGCGATGGCCTGAAGACGGCGATGGCCTGAAGGCGGCGATGGCCTCGTATGTTGGCGTCAGATTACGGAAGAGGTGGTTTAGCGGCCGCGGGCGTCGTAGTTTACTCCTGATCGCGGGCACTCTTATTTGGCCCAAGACGCACCTCGGTTGCAGTCACCGCCGAAGGTAGGAACCCGCGGTTAGGAGGCTCTTTGAGTCACGATAGCACTTAAGCCGCACCCCGCGGAGCCTCCTCCCCGGAGGCCTCCGTCGTGGCGCAGGCACCATAAGCTACGAGGCAAGACGCCGGGAGTCCTCCGAACCTTTTCTCATCACCCTCTCAACCTTTCTGTCATGCAGGAACCTACCACCCTATATACCGGCGTCGACGTCGGCAAGGACGAACTCTACGTCTGCCTCCTGGCCCGCGTCCCGAGCGCGCCGACCGCCCCCCCGCACACGCGAACCGTGTCGCGTCGCAAGTTCGACAACACCCCCGGCGGCCACGCCGCCTTCGTCACGTGGCTCCGCGCACACGAACGCAACCTCGACGCCCCAGGGGCGCGCGTGGCCATGGAGGCCTCCGGGGTCTACTTCGAGGCCTTCGCCCACGCCGTGCACGCCGCCGGCCTCACGGTGTGCGTCCTACTTGCCAACACCGTCAAGCACTTCGGCCTGAGCCTCAACGAACACTCGAAGACCGACCGCATCGACGCCCTCGTTATCGCGCGGCTGGCGTGCGAGCGCGCGCTCGCGACGTGGACGCCGTACTCGCCGATGAGTCGGCAGTTGAAGCTGTTAAACCGTGAGCGTGAGGCGATTATCCACGAGCGCACCATGGTCAAGAACCGCCAGCACTCCGCCGTGCGCGCGCAGTTCGTCTCCTCCGAGACCCTCGCGCGCTACGAGGCGCGCATCGCGTTCCTCGACGAACAGGTCGCCGCGATCGCCGCCGAGGCCGAGGGCTTACTCGCCGCCGACGAGAAGCTCGCCGCCGCGGTGGGGTTCCTGGAGACGATCCCGGGGATTGGCCGCACGACGGCCGTGGCGCTCGTCGCCGAGACGGACGCGTTTGCGTTGTTCGAGTCCCGCGGACAGCTCATCAAATACTGCGGGTACGACGTGGTGAGCCACCAGTCCGGGACCTCGATTAACGCCCCGACGCGAATCTCGAAGAAGGGTAACCACTTCATCCGCAAGGCGCTGCACTTCCCGGCGATGCAGGCCCGTAAGAAAGGGATCTTCGCCGAGGTATATCAGCGACAGTTCGAGCGCTCGGGGTCGAAGATGAGTGCCCTGGTCGCGGTGCAGCGCAAGCTCCTGATCGTGGCATACGCCCTGATCAAAAACGAGTGCGCTTACGTCAATGACCACCACAAGGGCGCCGCCGCGGATCTTGCCGACGTGAAGCGACTACCGGAACTGGCCCACGCAGCATAATCGAGGGGGGGAAGCAGACCCGCCATTGCGACGGGCCTGCGGTGGCTGCACCTCGCGGACGAGGGCGCCTTTGGGTTTCCCCGTCGAAATGTAGCAAAAAATCCAAACTCCGTTTGGATTTTCACATAGCACCTTCGGCGTTCCGACGCCCGTCTAGCGTGCGCGCTAGACGGGCAACGCCGAAGGCCAACGCCACCGTAGGTCAATGCCGCGCTTGCGCCAACGCCGCCTTCAGGCCAACCCCGCCTTAGGCATTAAAACTCGTCCCACACCCGCAGCTCTCCTTTGCATTGGGGTTGTTGAACGAGAAGCCGCGGTTCTCGAGGCCCTCCACCCAGTCGATCTCCATACCGAGGAGGTATAGGCCGTGGCCGCGGTTCATCAGTATATTGAGCTCGCCGAGCGCGAAGCGCTGATCGTCGGGCTTTTGCTCGTCGAAGCCTAGGATGTAGCTGAAGCCGCTGCACCCGCCGCCCTTTACGCCAACGCGCAGACCGTAGGTCGTCGGGATGTTTTGCTGGCTGCGGATCTGTTCGAGCTGCGTGAGCGCCGTTTCGGTGATCGAAATAGGAGCGGCGACAGCGGGAGCGGTGAGGGTAGACATAGGGCGGGTTTTGCCGAAAGGCGTAGCGAAAGAACGTCCCGCGAAGCTAGCGGTTGTCACGCCGGACCGCAACGATACCTTCGCCTGCCGCGTATGACCTCGCTGAATCAGTTGCCTCATGGAATCCTGGCTAGCCCTCTTTTTTGATCTGCTCAAGATCGCAGTTCCGGCATTGATCGTCTACTTCACCGCCAGGACGCTGATCGAACGCCACCTTGCGGCGCTCGAACGCATGCAAGCCGCGCACAATCGCTCGGCCAAAGCTGCCGAAACCTTGCCACTACGCCTACAAGCCTACGAGCGCCTGAGCCTCTTCTGCGAGCGCATCGCCTTGCCAAATCTTCTCATGCGCCTGCAGGAACCCGACCAGTCGGCCGGTGAACTCAAGCTGAGCCTGTACCTCGCCATCCAGCAGGAGTACGAGCACAACATCGCCCAGCAGGTGTACATGAGCCAGCAACTCTGGGACATCATCCGGCAGGCGCGCGACAACGCCTTGCAGGCCATCGAGGCGGTGAGCGACATCATCGAGCCGCAGCAGCCGGGCCGCGTTTTGGCGCGCACCCTGCTCGATCAGGCCAGCGCTAGCTCAAACGCCGGACTCGCCATGGCGCTCGCGGCGATTAAGAAGGAGGCGTCGCTGTTGTTCGATTAGTGGCTTGCCAACACGTATGGCGACCGATTTTTGCACGCGCCACCTAGACAAGAGGCTTTCGCCAAAACATTCTGTGGCAACGTTGCTGTACCAGCCTACCGTTAGCTCGGAGGGGGCGCTGTTGGCCAAATCGCGTAGTGGTAATGAAGCTTTTTTGCTCGACTGTCCACACGAATCAGGCGGCTGTCGTTGCGAGTTATCCACTACCTAGATTCAGGGATGGTCTTTCAACGCTTGTAACCTGCTGAGACCTGGGGTTTTACGAATGTTCAGGCTGTGGATAGAAATAATAGTCCCCTTTTTTCATGGATTCTGTTTCGTAAACCGGTGGAGAATCGGCACCTTTGGTCCACAGCGAACGAGAATTGATACGGCTCTCGCTACCCGCCCGGCGCTTAGTCGAGAGCGGCCACTACTGCTGATACAGCCACCATACGCAATAACCGAAACTCAGCACCTGCATGAGCATGGGAAAGGACTGTACACACATTTGGGCCGAGTGCCTCTCAACGATAAAGGAAAACGTCTCGGAGCAGACGTTCCGCACCTGGTTTGAACCCATACAGGCCGTTGGTCTTCGGGATCACGCCCTCACGGTACAGATCCCTAACCGGTTCTTTTACGAGATGCTCGAGGAGCACTACGTAGCCGTCTTGCGAACCGCCATCCGGAGAGTCTTAGGTCAGCAAGGCCGTCTAGAATATCAAATCGTCGTTAAAAAACCCGAAACTGTGGAAGCACTAGCAGGAGTAGGCCCTTCGGGAGCCACTCAACCCGAAGATCACCAAGTCGTCAACCCTTTCGTGATCCCCGGGATCCGGAAACAACGGCTCGACCCACAACTCAACCCAGCGCTCACCTTTGACAATTACGTCGAGGGAGACTGCAACCGACTCGCCCGCACCGCCGGTGAATCGGTTGCAAAGCGGCCCGGGACGACAGCCTTCAACCCGCTCGTCGTCTACGGGGAGACTGGGCTCGGCAAGACGCACCTCGCCAATGCCATCGGCAACGAGATGCTCAAGCACCACCCCAACAAGCGCGTGCTCTACTGCCAGGCCGAGGACTTCACGAACCAGATCGTCGCCGGCATCCGCGAGGGGACCATCGCCGAGTTGACGGCGTTCTACCAGTCGATCGATGTCCTCATCATGGACGACATCCAGTTCCTCGCCGGCAAGGAGAAGACCCAGAAGATCTTCTTCCACATGTTCAACCAGTTGCACTCTAATCGCAAGCAAGTGATCCTTACCTCGGATCGCGCCCCGAAAGACCTCGAGGGCATGGAGACGCGACTCATCAGCCGCTTTAAGTGGGGCCTCACCGCCGACCTGAGCCGACCCGACTTCGAGACTCGTCGCGCCATCTTCGCCAACCGCGTCGCTACAGAAGGCGTCACCGTCTCTGACGAAGTCGAGGAGTACGTCTGCCACAACGTCGACGAAAACGTCCGCGAACTCGAGGGCGCCATCGTGAGCCTCATTGGCCGCTCCGAGCTACTTAAGTCCAAGATCGACCTCGACCTCGCCCGCCAGGTGGTCGGCTCGACCGTGCAGCGCTCGAACCGCGAGATCACCGTCGAGAGCATCCTCGAACTCACCGCCGATTACTTCAACGTCGCCATCGACCTCGTGAAGGGGCAGACCCGCAAGCGCCACATCGTGATCGCGCGGCAGATCAGCATGTACCTCGCGAAGGAGAACACCGAGGCTAGCCTCAAGAAAATCGGTTCGCACTTCGGTAACCGCGACCACTCCACGGTTATCTACAGCTGCCGCACGGTACGCGACCTCATGGACACCGACGACACCTTCAGCGGCTACGTCAAGGAACTCGAACGCCGCGTCAAGCTTCAACTTGCCTAGGGCGAAAGGGCTGTAATAAAGTTTGTGCAGGCAAGGTAGAGCGGCGTACATTTGCGTCGCTTTACTGAAAGCCCGCCAGGCAAAGGCTCTGGGAGACGTGGGTGAGTGGCTGAAACCAGTAGTTTGCTAAACTGCCGTACCTCCGGGTACCGCGGGTTCGAATCCCGCCGTCTCCGCTCTCGTCTGCGGGTATTTACTCGAGTGGTCCAGTCTCACACAGCCGGAGACTCCCACTTCATCGGGGTGTGGCGCAGCTGGTAGCGCGCGCGGTTTGGGACCGCGAGGTCGCTGGTTCGAACCCAGTCACCCCGACACGATATAGAAGCCTCTGGCACCGACGGGTGTCGGGGGCTTTTGTGTTTACTACCGCAGGTGCCTCAAGCGGTCTTTGAGCTGCTTTCTTGCCGTGAAGATCCGACTCTTCACCGTGCCCAACGGAAGTTGCATCAGCGTCGCGATCTCCTCGTATCGGTACCCACTGTAGTACAGCGTAAACGGGCGTACGTAGAGTTCGTCCAGGTCTGCGAGTTGCTTGTGCATCTCCGCGACACTCAAGTTGCTCGGACCGTCGTTGCGGCTGGCGGCCTTTCGGTGCTCTTCGGCCTGCGTCATGGACGGGACTTCGACAGGCCGACGACTTCGCTTGCGGTAGCCGCTGACGAAGGTGTTGCGCATGATCGTCGATATCCAAGCCTTAAAATTGGTGCCTTCCTCAAAGCGCTCGCAGTTGCTCAGCGCTCGATAAACCGTATCCTGCACCAGGTCCTGTGCGAGCGTCGGGTCCTGCGTGAGCCGCAGGGCGAAGCGGCCGAGAAATTCGGAGACGTGATCGTACTCTACATCAAAGCGGGCTTGTTGCATGAGGAGATGGGTTGATCGAAAGAGACGTGTTTTATTCTCAATGCGACGGGAAAGTCGAAAGTTCCTAGCGGAGGAGCCGAGGCAGCGAATCGCCTGTAAACTCGGTGTTTGGCACTTCAGCAATGAACATGTGCTAGAGCCGCGTCGTCCCATTGGGTGGTGGGGTGTACCTAAGAAGGCCGAACCACGTAATTGTACAGCATGGAAGGTTTTACGGACGCCTACAAAATTCTACAGGACAAGCTAGAGAGCTGGCTGAGAAATCTCGTCGAGAGCTTACCCAACATGATTGTGGCCGGCCTCGTGTTGGTGGTCTTCTGGATGGCGGCCAAATTCGCCTACAGGCTTATCAACCGGCTCGTGCGTAGAGCTGGCGGCAATATCAACGTCGCCGATCTACTGGGCAACATCACTCGAGTGTTGGTCTTCGGGCTCGGCCTCTTTATCGCTCTCAACATCCTCAACCTCAGCCAAGCCGTCACTACTGTCCTGACCGGTGCAGGCATTGTCGGTCTCGCCTTGGGCTTCGCGCTACAAGATCCGCTCGCCAACCTCTTCTCTGGTGTAATGCTGAGCGTCAAAGAGTTGTACGGCACTGGGGACCTCGTGCAGACGAATGACTTCTTCGGGAAGATCGAGCGAATCACGCTCCGTTCGACCATTATCCGGAGCCTCGACGGGCAGGAGATCGTGATTCCCAACAAAGACGTGCTCCAGAAGCCGCTGCGCAATTATAGCGTGACCGGCGAGCGCCGCGTTGAGTTTGAGTTTGGCGTGAGCTACGCCGAGGATCTCGACCGGGTAGCGAAGGTGGCCGCGGAGGCTGTCGCCAAAACGGTTACGCTGCCAGAAGGTAGGGAAGTAGAGGTCTTCTGGACGGGTTTTGGCGACAGCTCTATCAACGCTACCCTCCGGTTCTGGCAGCTTCAAATCGGGCAGAAGGCCTTTCTCGATGTGCGATCGAAAGCCATCGTCGCAGTCAAGCGAGCCTTCGACGAAGGCGACATCCTGATCCCATTCCCGATCCGCACTCTCGACTTCCAGATCAAGGGCGGTGCGAATTTGGCGGAAATGCTCTCGAATGGGCAAGCCAGCGCCGTGCCACGTAAAGCGTCCTCCGAGGCAAGTGTTAAACAAACGACAGGATAGCGACTTCCTTCAAGCTGAATGGCGGTCGAGCCATTTGCTGCCCGCTGTAAACCCTCAAACATCAAAACCCACATTATGGAAAGTCGCAACAACAACAACGGAGGCGGAGGCCTATTCACCTTCCTCGTCGGTATCGCCGCCGGAGCCGCAGCTGGCTATTACCTCTCCACCGAGGAGGGGCGCCGCATGCGCCAACGAGTCACCGAAAAATCATCCGACCTAGCCAAAGAAGCACAGTCGTACGCCAAGGAAGCCCAGTCTTACGCCAAAGACCAGTCGACCAAAGCGAATTCCAATCTTCAGACTGCCGTCGAGCAAGGTCGTTCGTACATCAATGACCTTGCCGCAGACGTGAAATCCAAGGTAACCGACTACTCGGGCGAAGTGAAGTCCAAAGTCGATGAGTACACTCAAGCGGCGAAAGACCAAGCCGGTAAAACACAATCCGCCTTCCAAGAGGGTGTCGAACGGGGCAAGGCAAAGCTCAACCAACAGAAAGCCGAAATCGATAACCTCGTGCAAGACGGCAAGGAGTCGGTCGCAGGAGATAACGCCTAAACGGCCGTACGGACAAAGAAAAAGGGGTCGGTGGAGGCGAAGAGCTGTCGCCGACCCCTTACTTATTATTTACCAACCCCCTTCCTGAACCCTCCAGGTATGAATAGAGATCAATTACTAGCTACCGCCGGCGAAACCCTCGCCTACGCCGAAGATTTCTTCGAGACTAAGGTCGAACTCGTCAAGCTAGATGTCGCGGAAAAAGGGGCGCGTATCGGGGCGGACGTTATCTCTGGAATCATTGTCGCCGTCCTCGGCCTCGCGGGTTCACTCTTTTTGTTCCTAGGCTTGGCAATTTGGCTCGGACACCTCGTCGGAAGCTACGCCCTAGGATTTGTGATCGTAGGCGTCTTCTTTATACTTTTAGCAGCCATCCTCTTTGCACTCCGCGAAAGCCTACTCGCCAGACCTATCCTCAAATCACTAATAAGCTCTTTATTTAAATCTAAACCCAATGAGCGACCACAACAACACTAGCCTTCGTCAGCCAGAGGGCATCAAGAAATTTAATGAACTCGATGCTGCCAAGCGTAAAGCTCAGATTAATGCTACGCACGACCGGCAGCTCCTCGTCAACAACCTCGCCGAGTTGCGCTCGGAGGGACCAGCAGTATTACTCAAAAATATCGTTCTGCCGGTAGTGGGCGTAGGCGTTGCCATTTGGAGCGTCAGTAAGGTAGTCTCGACGCTCACGAAGCCAGATACGCGCACGTACTACGTTGAGCCGCAAGACGATAGCGGTAGCGGGCCCGTCAAACTCGCCACTCGTGACCGGAAGGGGCGCACAAGTCCTGTGCGTCTCAAAGAGACCGCCCCGAAAAAAGGGAAGTCTGCGCTTACCTACACGAAATATATCCCTGTCGTCATACAACTCGCCAAGATGGGCGTCAGTTACATGGAGAAAAACGGCAAACCTGTTCCGCAAGTCATCCACGATTTACTCTCCGGCCCGGGCGTCAGTCCACGCCTTAAAGTCAAACCTTCCGCACAACAAGCGTGAACAAACGACGCGTTAATCGTGCTATCCTCCCTGAACTCAAAACGAAACCATGACCACGACCAAAAACCTCATCCTCGCAGCAGGTGCTATCGCTGCCCTATCTTTCACTGCCTGCAACGACGGCGTCGACACCTCCGAGGCCGTCGGCAACGACATCGAAGCAGCCGCTGATCGCGCGTCCGATGCGATCGGTGACGCCGCCTCAGAAGTTGGCGAAGACCTTTCTACTATGCGTGCCCGCGCTGGGGCTAGCATCGACGAGGCCACCAATAAAATTCAGTACGAGTGGAACGAGGAGTCTCGCGACCTCTACGGTGACATGCGAGAAGCCGGAGGCTATATCGACAACCGCATGGCAGAACTCGAGCGTGACATGAGTAGTGCCAGTGCCGAAGCAAAGGCGGAAATGCAAGAAGAGTACAACGAACTCGAAGTTGCTAGCAAGCGTATGCGCAACGACGTAGACAACTGGAGTGATCGCGTCGGCAATAACTTTAAAGGCTATGCTACCGAGACGCGCAACTACATAAATGGTCTCGACCTCGATGTAGACCTCGATGACAACAACCGCGACTACGACTACAACTAGTCTCGCAAAGCCCATTAAATCCCCCTCTGGAAGGTCGGTTGCGAGAGCGGCCGGCCTTTCGGCATTTTTAGCCAGTACGCCTCGACCATACCCCTGACACATGGACTACGCCGCCACCAATCCAAGAACGGGCGCTCGCGTCGGGCCGGCTTTCGCCAAAACTAGCCAAGCCGAACTCGGGCGGGTCCTCGACCGAGCCGTAGCCTCACAGGCGCAATGGAGCCAGTCCGAGCTTTCAGAACGCGTAGCGTTTTGTCGACAAGTTGGTCGACTGCTCCGGTCACGAAAGATTGACCTCGCCGCAGCTGCAACCGAAGAGATGGGCAAACTCTCTCACGAGGCTCTCGCAGAAGTCGAAAAGTGCGCCGTGTTGTGTCATTACTACGCGGACCAGCTCCCTGCCATGAAGCGCTCACGCAAGGAGGTCATGCCTGGAGCCATCGCGTACGTGCACTACGCACCGCTCGGACTCATCCTCGGTATCATGCCCTGGAATTTTCCTTATTGGCAGGCAATCCGATTTGCGATACCGGCGATCGCTGCTGGTAATGTGGCTCTCCTCAAACACGCTGCGAACGTGCCGCGCTGTGCTGAACTTCTCACGGAGGTACTGGCGGCCTGCGGTCTGCCTCAACTTCTGCACAATATCCGACTCGACAACGCAGGCACCGAGGCACTCATCGCCGATCACCGGGTAGCTGGGGTCAGTCTCACCGGCAGCACAGCGGCCGGGCAGGCCGTAGGCGCTGCGGCCGGTGCAGTCCTCAAACCGAGCGTCCTCGAACTCGGTGGTAGCGATCCCTACCTCATCCTCGCCGACGCAGACCTAGACGTGGCGGCCGCAGCTTGTTTTGCCGGAAGGCGCCTGAACTCCGGCCAAAGCTGCATCAGCGCCAAACGCCTCATCGTAGATCAGAGCGTAGAGCCCGCCTACACGAAACTTCTGCTCGCGAAAGTAAAGGAACTCGTATTTGCTCCGACCTCCGCAACTTCGGACCGCGAGCATCACTTGGCCCCCCTCGCCCGCCACGACCTACGGGAGCGCCTGCACGAGCAGATAACCCAAAGCGTCGCCCTAGGCGCAGAACTCATCACGGGCGGGGTGCTTCCCGCTACCCCTGGATACTATTACCCCGCGACTCTCCTTACGGATGTCGAGCCCGGTATGCCCGCCTTCGACGAGGAGCTTTTCGGACCTGTGTTCGTCGTGATCCGAGCCAACGACACCGAAGAGGCGATTACGCTCGCTAACACCAGCCCATTTGGACTCGGGGCCGCGGTGTTCTCCCGCGACCTTGCGCAGGCCGAACAGATTGCCGCTACCCGAATACATGCCGGCGCGTGCTTCGTAAACGAAGCGGTACGCTCGGACCCGCGGCTCCCGTTTGGCGGCGTGGGCCAGAGCGGATACGGTCGCGAATTAGCCGTGGAGGGATACCGGGCGTTTTGCAACACGAAAACCGTCTACATCGCGCACCCGAGTTGAGCCTACGATGCGGGCTACGGGTATCGCCGCAGGAGGTCGGCGCGGGTAGCCAACCCACTCAGCTGCAATCGGTACAACAGCTTGAGCAGCAACAGCGCCGTGACGTAAGCGTCCCCGAGTGCCGTGTGGCGGGCTGGCGTCTCGATGCCATAACGGGCGCACAGCGCATCGAGCCGGTACGGTTCGGGGTTGACGAAAGAGGGTTTGAGCGGGTAGTCGACCCTCATCCCGAGGTCGAAAACGTCCAGCGTTTCATTGGTGATCCGCCCCCCGGAATGCTCGTAGACGACGCGGTTGAGGATGGCCATATCGAAGCCCGGCCGGTAGCCGACGATTATATCGGCCCCGATGTAATCGACGAGTTTTTCCACGAACCGGCCTTCCGGCAGACCGGTCGCCAATTCACCATTGAGCACGCCATGTACTTCGATCGTGCGTCCGGGCGAGGGCATCCGCGACCGAATGCGCCAATCCACCGCCTCCGCTACGTCCACTTCGTTTGCGCGTACCCTCACTGCCGCAAACGAAACGACCTGGTCGGTGCGGTGGTCGAGTCCGGTAGTTTCGGTGTCGATGACGACCAGACGGAGGTCCTCGACGGGCGTGTTGGGAGGCTGCGTATGGACAGCAATTGCCTCTCTGTAGGCATCCCAGTACGCAGGGGCGCGCGTACTGCCAGGTCGGCGCAGTGTTTCCCACCAGTCGCGCAATTGCTGCGCGGTCGTCATTGCGAGAGCATTTGGAGCGAGAAGCGCATCTTCAGGATGTTGAGCAAATCGTCAATCGGGCCAAAAGTGTTGCGCAGTTGCAGGCGCTCCAATTTGCTGAGCTCGCGAATCTTGAAGTACCGACCATCGGTCCCGTCGCTGAGCCCCTGCCTCGCCCGAAACAGCATGAGCGTATCGTAGGCCTGGGCCGCGGCATGGTAGATCTCAGCATTGCGCGGCTCCTTCTCCCGGAGGCGGTCATAACGATCGATGGTGTTTGGGGGGTCGGGCGATTCGACACTCAAGGTGAGTACCCGCGCTGCATCGGCGAGGCTCAGCATCGCGCGCTGCTTGATGTCGAAGTCGTCCTTGTGCTCGCCGCTGCTTTCCACCAAAAAGCTGCGGAAAAAGCTTAGCGGCGGAGGATTGTCGACGGCGGCCTTCGCCAAGAACGCCAGGAAGAGGCTCTCGCCCGCTACCGTCCGGACGGTCTGGCTGACGAGCCGCTGGCCCAGTTCCATATCCCCGGCTAGCGGGCGACGATCGAGGAGGGTAGAGGCGTTGAGTAAGTTGGCCCCATTTGGGGACTTCACCCATTCGGAGAGCTGTGTCTCCCACTCGGCGAGGCTTAGGCACCAGTTCGGGTTCGCCGCCATCATATCGCCGACGCAGCGCTCGAAGCCGATATCCGCTAGGGCGGCCGAGACTCGTAGGCCCAGCTCGACGTAGAAGGGTTTCGCTTTCGCCAAAACCTCCGGTGTGCCGTCCGCGAGTACGAGCGCGTGGTCCTGATCGGTGCGCAGCAGTTGCTCTCCGCGCGCCTGCGACCCGAGACTCAGCCAGCAGAACGCGAGCGCGGGGGCTTCGATGCCCTCTACTTTCATCGCCTCGAGCGAGAGGGTAATGCACCGCCGGGAGATGTGGTCATTGACCTCTGTCATAATCTTGGCCGCCGAGTATACACTGCCGCGCTGGTCCACGATTGGCCGTAGCCACTGCTCCGCGCGCAGGCGGAGTCGACTCAGTTCTGCGCCGTCGCCGGCGCGCTCTATCTCGGCTACGATAGCGGCGGGGCTATTGCCGAGGGCGAGTAGCAGGTCTCGATTGGTGAGCACCCCGAGCACCTTCGAAGCCGGGGTCCCGTCGGCGGTCACGACGAGGTGCGAGATGCGGTGTCGCAGCATGCTTAGTTGCACCTCCACGACACGCGGATCGGGGCGCACCGTGACTACAGGCGTCGACATGATTTCCGCCACGGGCTCCTCGCTGCTATACAGCCCCGTCACCACCATCCGGCGCAGGTCTCTGTCGGTCAGGATACCGAGCGGCCGTTTCTTCCCGTCCGTGATTACGATCGACCCGACGCCCGCCCGCGACATTTTAACGGCCGCCGCCTGTACCGTCGAAGTGGACTTGCAGCGCACGGCCTTGCGGTTGATCGTGATGCGGGTCTGGTCGAGGAGCTGTTCGCGGCGCTCGTTGTACGTAGCGTTCACTTCCTGAAGGGCCTCCGCCTCTATAAGTGTCCTTCCGGGGTCCTGCTGTTTGAGTGGGTTCCTCACACCTGCCGCGAAGCTCTGCGTCAGAAAGCGCGCGACCTGTGGGTTGGCTTCGATCAGCGGCTCAAAATCGGCAATAGCGATCGCATACAATAGCGACTCTTCACTCGCGCGAGCGGTGACGGCGTAGCGTTGTTTCGCGATGAGGGGACGGATTCCAAACACGTCCCCCTCGTCGAGCTGGTCGACGAGCCGTAGCGTATCGTCGGTGCGGAAGAGGCGGATGGCCCCCTTATTGACGACAAAAAATCGCTGTAGCGGTTCGTCGCCCTGGGCGAACACGCTCGCCTGCGGCGGGAGGTACTTCACCACCGCGCTCCGGCTCACCTGCCCGAGCTGCTCCTCGGTGAGATAGCTAAACGGTGGGTAGGTCCGAAGAAAGTCCGCGATCCGCGCGGTGAGTGCTGGGGCGGCGCTGGGGGGCTGCATAACGTGAAGGTAATCGAGGCTGGTCGTGGACGTGACCCACAGTTCGATGTTCCGCTGGCCATGCGGGTTTACGTCTCTGCAAACCAAGTCACAATCCTAATTATACACGGAGCAATACGCATACTATACAGATATTGCGGGCATGATCACGTTCCCAGACCTCCTCCACCGACCGTCCCGCTATTTTGTGGCGTGCCTTCTGCTGGGCCTGCTCGCCGCGTGCACTCAGGTTGACGCCCAGCCGCAGCCACTATCGGTAAGCGTCTATTTCGGCAACAACTCCGTGTGGCAGCGCGATCAAGCCATCCAACTTCGCGGTGCCGGCCAGCCGGGCAGCCGGGTCTCGTTCGCGAGCGATGGCTTGGGAGAGAGCGTCGCAACCGTCGACGAGGACGGTACGTGGCGCATGCGGCTTTCGCCAAAACCAGCTGGCGGCCCGTACAGCTACACCCTGCGCTCCGGCAAAGACCAGGTTATCGTGCGGGAGGTCTACCTCGGCGACGTCTTCCTCTGCAGCGGACAGAGCAACATGGAGTGGCCCGTAGCCATGACCACCGACGCCCCGCGTGCCCTAGAGCGCACGGACCCTTTGCTCCACCACCTCGCCGTGCCACACGTCTCGGTAGCCGACGTCCGTGCTGAGCCTGCCGCTCAGGCTTTCTGGCAAACGGTCTACCCCGGTCGTACCGAGGGTTTTACCGCGATTGGCTTTTACTTTGCCGAGGCCCTTCGCGAGCGCTACCCCGACCTCGCGGTCGGGATCATCAACGTTTCGTGGGGTGGGAGCCGCATCGAGGCCTGGCTACCGGAAGCTGAGCAAGGCCTGGGCCTCGTCGAGATTACCGCCGCCAATCGCATCACATGGGACGGACTGCGCGTGAAGTACCCAGAGGCCTTCCGTGACCCCAAGCGACGTCTTTCCGTCACGCCTGAGCGCCCCGGCGATCCGATTGGGATGGGTAGCCATTGGGAGGGTCACGGTTTCCCCGAGGTAGATGGGTCAATGTGGTTCGATCGGACGGTCAACCTTAGCGATCGCCAGGTAGCCTCCGGTGCGGCACTCCTGTCGCTGGGCCCCATCGACGATTCGGACAGTACCTACGTTAACGGTCGCCTTGTGGGCAGCACCTACAACAAGTACACCGAAGCCCGTCGCTATGCGTTGCCGACAGGTCTCTTAAAGGCAGGGGCCAACACGATCAACATCCGTGTCGACGACACTGGCGGCGGTGGCGGACTCACTGCCCCTACCGATAGTCTCTACCTCCAGACCGGCATCGGCAGGGTAGCCCTCGGTGACGGGTGGACGGTACGCCCGGAGCACATCCGCTACGATTCGCTGGGTGCTCCCAATCAGGTCCCGCGATACCTCTTCAACGGAATGCTCGCCTCCCTCGACGGCGTCGCTGCTAAGGGAGTGCTCTGGTACCAAGGCGAGTCCAATGCCGGCAACCCGGCCGACGCAGGTGCCTACGCGAGCCAGATCAATGATCTGGTTCAAACCTTCCGCAAGCAGTCTGGCCAACCAGCGCTCCCCTTCATCGCCGTCGAGCTTCCGGAGTTTATGCCAGCGACCGACGATGCCTACCAGACCTACGCCTTTTGGCCGACGCTCCGCCAGTCCACGCGGACGATCCTCGACCTACCGGCCACGTCTACGGTCGTACCCTTTGGCTACGGCGATGCCCTAGACATTCACCCGCGCGACAAGCGTCCCGTGGCGCAGCTGCTCTACGAGGACATGATGCGGCTCGCCTACAGCGAGTCCGATGGCCCGACCACAGCCCGGGCAAGCGGATTGCGTCAGGCAGGACCTGCGCTCGTCGTAGAGTTCGTCGATAGCGGCAAAGGCTTTAAAACGACCGACGACGCTGCCATCCGGGGCTTCGCTGTACAGGATAGTGAGGGCCTCTGGTACCACGCCGAGGCCGACGCCATCGACGACAGTCACATCCGGCTCGTAGGGCCTTCCGGCAAAACGTATCGCGCGGTAGCGTACGCCTGGTCGAACAACCCTGATGAGGCCAATCTCATCAACGGCTATGGGCGTCGGGTTGGCAGCTTCAAATTATCCCTAGACGAGTGAGATGTCGACCATAGACATACACCCCGCTAGTCTCCCTTCCCCAACGCAACCGCCCTGTCGAAGGCCGCCCGCAGCCCGGCTCCGATCTTGTCGTGAAGTTGCTCTTCACTGAAGCAGGACATGGCCGCTTCGGTGGTGCCGCCGCGACTAGACACTCGCGCGATCCACTCTTCGCAGCTCGCGTCGTTGGCTTGGTAAAGGTTAATCCCACCGGCAAAGGTCTGGAGCACGAGCAACTCCGCCTCGCTGTTACTAAACCCGAGCGCCTTAGCCTCCGCCATCATCGCCCGCATGAAATAAAACACGTAGGCCGGACCGGAGCCGCTGATTGCGGTCGCCGCGTCGAGCATCTCCTCCTTGTCCACGTAAATGTGCTTGCCGGTCGTCGAGAGGAGGTTTTGTACCATGACGAGTTCGAGGCGCGTGACCTCTGCGGTACTCGTGTACACGGTCATCCCCTCGCCGACCTGGGCCGGGAGGTTGGGCATCGCGCGCACGACTTTGCTGATGCCCAGACCCCCGGTGATGGTCTCGAGGGTCACGCCGGCCATGATGCTCACGAACACCTGCTGTTCGTTGACGTGCTCGCGGATCGCGGCGAAGAGCTGGCTGGCATCCTGGGGTTTGACAGCCAGCACGATCAGGTCGCTCTCGGGGACCATCTCCGCGGCGTCCGCGCCGACGGTCCCGATGTTGCGGGTCGAGAGCTGTGCTGCCTTTTCGGCATTCTTCTCGAGGATGCGCATGCCCTCGAGCCGCGTGACGTGCGAGCGGAGAAAGCTCTGCGCGTAAGTGGCTCCCATGTTGCCGCCCCCGATGATGAGTATGTTCATGAGGGCAAGGTTGCTAAATAATCGGATTCGTCGACCGAGGATTGCCAAGCCGCCGTCCGAATCCGCAATACGGGCACCGTCAAGGTCCACGTACCTTCGCCGCATGAAACGAAGGCTCCAGTTCTTGCTCCCCCTCCTCGTCTTCGCGGCCGCAGTCGGGTTCGTCGCCTGCGACACCATGGCAGACAGTAATGAAGCGACCGTAAAGGAAGGCGGTGATGCAGACGCAGAACCAGCCACTAGGGCCGACTACGCTCTCGCGATCCACGGCGGGGCCGGGGTCATCACGCGCGACCAAATGTCGCCCGAGTACGAAGCCGACGTACGGGCGGTTTTGGCGAAAGCCCTAGACACCGGCGAAGCCATCCTTTCCGCTGGGGGCACCTGCGAAGATGCCGTCGTCGCGGTCATCGCCGTGCTCGAGGACGATCCGCACTTCAATGCCGGCAAGGGCGCGGTCTTCACCTACGACGGCACCAACGAACTCGACGCGAGTTTCATGAGGGGACGCGACCTCAACGCCGGTGCCGTGAGTGGCGTGACGGGTATCAAGAATCCGATCAAACTCGCTCGTCGTGTCCTAGAAGACTCGGAGCACGTAATGCTGAGCGGCAAAGGAGCCGAAGCTTTCGCGGCTGACTTCGACCTCGAGACCGCTCCCCCTTCCTACTTCCGTACGGAGAGTCGCTACGAATCCTGGCAACGCGCCCGCAGCGAAGAGGACGCCAAGCCGAGCCTGAGCGAGAATGGGAAATTTGGCACCGTCGGCTGCGTCGCCCTCGACAAGGAAGGTCACCTCGCGGCCGGCACCTCGACCGGCGGCATGACCCTCAAGCGCTGGGGCCGCATCGGCGACAGTCCGATCATCGGGGCTGGCAACTACGCCAACGACGCGAGCTGTGCGGTGAGCGCCACCGGGCATGGTGAATACTTCATTCGTTATGCTGTGGCGCACGACATCTCGGCGCGCATGCTCTATGGCAAGCTCAGTCTGGCGGAGGCCGCTGAACAGGTCATCCAGGGCGAACTCAAGACCGTTGGCGGCGAGGGAGGCGTGATTGCCGTAGACCGCATGGGCAACGTTGCGATGCCTTTTAACTCCGAAGGCATGTACCGCGGGTACGTTCGTCCGGGTGAGCGGGTCGTGGCCATCTTCGGCGACGAGGCACGATAAGACCGGGTCCGATGTTGATCAGTTGTATTATCCCTTGTCTCAACGAGCGCTACGAGCTTCCGGCGGTGTTGCGCCTGCTCGGACGTGCCGCCGAACGCAGCTCTGCGAGCGTCGAGTTGATAGTAGTGGACGGCGGAAGCGTCGATGGGAGCGCTGAACTAGCCGCCGGGTGGCCGGGCGTGCAGCTAGAGTGCTGCGTATCGCTGAGGGCCGCGCAGATGAACAAAGGGGCCGCCGTAGCGAAGGGAGATATTTTGTACTTCGTGCACGCCGATACGCGGCCGCCGTTGAGTTGTTTTGGAGATATCGCGACCGCCGTAGGCGAAGGCAGGCACCTCGGAGGGTACCCATTTTGTTTTGACAGCGCCTCGCAGGTCCTGCGCCTCAACAGTTGGATGACCAACTTCAACGTGATCTTCACGCGCGGCGGGGACCAGAGTATTTATGTGTCGCGAGATCTGTTCGAGGACGTGGGTGGCTTTCGCGAGAACATGACGGTCATGGAGGAGTACAGCTTCCTCCGGGACCTGAGCCTGCAGGGCGCGAAGTACCATCTCCTGGAAAGCGGTCGCACCCTCGTTTCGGCCCGCAAGTACGACGGCAGATCGTGGGTGCGCGTGCAGATCGCCAACGTATGTGCGATGACGATGTGGCGTCTGGGCCGCCCGGCCGATGACATCCGCCATACCTACGCTCGGGTCTTGTGTTGGCCGAAGGCGGGGCCACGACCCAAAACCGACGCCGTAGGCCGGACGTATGGAAGTGATCGCGAGTGAGCGACGAGCAACTACTGGCCGACCTCCAGTCCAGGGGCTATCGCTTCGCGGAGCGCTGGCACACGAGCGAAGTACTTGAGTTCGTCCGCCGCGAACTCAGTAGACCAGCCTGGCCGCTTTACGTCGTTTATACAGTGCTTGGTGGTCTCTTGGTAATCGCGCTCGCGCTCGGTGGTGGGGCTTTCGTGGACGGACGAGCTATTGTTTCCGACGTGCTCGTGCCCTTTGGGGTCGGCGTCCTAGCGATCATACTCCTTATCGTGCCCCACGAACTCCTCCACGGATTGGCCTTCAAGCTGCTCGGCGCCCCCAAAGTCACCTACGGAGCCGACTGGTCGAAGCTCGTCTTCCATGCTGCGGCTCCTGGGTTCCCGATCGAGCGTCGCGGGATGGTGCTCGTCGCTTTAGCGCCGTTTGTCATCATCACTACCGCCTTAGCCATACCTGGTGTGCTGCTGGGGGGCTTTTATAGCTGGGTTGCGCTCGGTGCCCTCTTAATGCACACCCAGGGATGCTTAGGCGACTTCGCGATGCTCAATTTCTTTGCCCGAGCAGCCTCTGGGTATGCTTACGTGACCTACGACGAGAGCAACGGGGAAAGCTTTGTTTTCGTAATCCGTCAAGAAGCCTAAACCTTTGTTCCTCGCTTGGAGTAAGCCATAACAGGACGTGCCCCGCCTAATGATCAAGTACAAAAAAATCGTCATCGCCGTCGCGGCTACCGCTCTTGTCGTCGCGGGAGTCTCTTGGCTCTACGTCGCTAATCCTTGGGGTGCAGCCGTTGACGAGACCGAGCAACCCGTCTGGCTGCTAAGCACCTACAACCGGGCAGCCGACGACTATCTCGCCGGTCTAACTCGCGAGGCCTTGCTTCGCGAGTTTATCGTTGCCGCCGAGGAAGGGTTTGGTGGCGTGCTTCTGATTGAAGGAGGAGCGTCGAAGCCCTCTACGGCGAGCGTCCCCCCTTTGCGTATGCTGCGGGCTGTCGCGCTAGACAGCGCCAGCGGTGGAAGCTGGGACCGGCCGCGTCCCCACAGCGCCTACCTCGTGAGCGCACTCGCGAGCGGCGATGAGACCGCCATTAGCCTGGAAGCCGCTGAACACCTTGATAAGGTCGTGGCCACGGGGGCACCGATCGTGTTCGAGAGTCCGCTGAGTTGGTCGACGGACCTCAACGGGGACCTCCTCGACTTAGACCGCGCTAGGTTGCGTCGCATCATCCGGTGGATCGATCCCCGCCGGCGCAGGCGCGACCCGCTCGCCCGAGCAGCGCACGAGGGCGGTTCGCTGGCGGAGTCGTTCGCCGTGACGGCGGCGGCTGGTGGGGTGCTCGTGGCGCGCCCGGACACCGCCGCAGCGCTCGGCACGGTGCAACTCCTAGACCTTCTGCCCCGCGAACTCTCGGACTCTGTCTTTCAAGTCGCGCGATCTGTCGAGAGCTGGCCTTACGCTGAGGCGCTGCTTGCCGTAAACCCGAGCTCGACGCTAGATTCGTTGCGAGCCATCAACGCACTCACCGAGGAGGTGTTGCGGGTCAAGTTGCGCCCGATGATACGGTTTCGACTCGCTACGGCGCTGATGGGAACGCAACACCTGCCGGAGCCCCGTACCTCCTCTACTTCAACGGTGTCGAGTACGGGGCAGGAGGCCGATAGGGCTGTCGTCCGTGGCCAGGTGCAGCTTTCGCCAAAACTCGCCCAGGGCTTGCCTGCCGAGATGGTAGTGGACACGCCGCGCTTCAGGGCGCTGGTAAGGCGGCGGTCGATCGCTCTACTCAACCCTGGCGACGGGTTAGTACCCTGGTCGACCTCCCGAGACACAATCGTGGTACTCAACTACAGCCCTCTCGAGGCAGACAGCACAGACCGCAGTATCGCGGACGTTATCGGTGTCTACAATCCTTTTCGTAGGGTAGCCATTCAGGAAGCTCTTCGACAGCCAGCCGTGTTCGGAGACAGTGTTCGAGTTCTGTTGATCCTCGGCCCCACCAGCAATCTGGACACGGTCCGGCTCCTGAGCGCCCGCCTCGCCGCCCACCGCGGTGTCGTGGTGTCGCTGGCGGTCGGGGCCCCCGAGGTGCTGGCTGTTTTGCCGCAAGGCGCGCCGCTGTTCTACCTGCCCGTAGCCGATGATAGTGATTGGCGAAACTTGCTCGCGGCTCCTTTTGCAGGCGTGGAGGTGAGTGGTCGGCTCGTCAAGGGCGTCGGTACGAACCCCGTCGGCACGCACCATACGCTCGCCAAAACGCGCTTCGCGCCACTCGACCCGCTCACCGCAGGTATCGACGTGATCTCGCTAACCGACATCGACGCGATCGTAAATACGGCCATCGCCGTCGACGCCACTCCCGGGGCGCAGGTGAGCGTCATTTATAAAGGGCAACTCGTCTACGATCGGGGCTTCGGTGTACTCGCCCCAGGCGAACGCGACGTAGTCCCAACCGACCTCTACGATCTCGCTTCGCTGACCAAGGTAACCTCGACAACGCTGGCCGTGATGAAGCTGTACGAGGAGGGACGCGTAGAACTCAACGATCCGATCCGGAAATACGTCAAAGGTCTCGCGACGGCAACAGGCAACCTGCGGGTGAGAGACTTACTGCGGCACGAGACCGGTCTGCGTAGGGACATTCCGATCCAGGCGCAGGTGCGGCGCAACTCTAAGTCCTTCTACTCCGCCGACTGCCGCACGAAGTACTGTTCGCGCAAGACAGGACGCTTTACGGTACCCGTAGCGGGGAGGATGTACTTTAGTCGCAACGACCAGGCGGGAGTGTATGCTGAGGCAAAGCGATCTATTCCGAACAAGCGCAAGCGGTACGGCGACCTAAACTTTTTCCTGTTGCAACAGGTCATCGAAAGTGTGGCGGGCGTGCCGCTCGATCAGTATGTGGACTCCGTGTTTTACCGGCCGATGGGCCTAGAGATGGGGTACCGGCCTTTGGCGAGGTACGGCGACAGCGTATCGAGGCGGATCGCCCCGACGGAATACGACCACCAATGGCGGCGACAGCGGCTGCGGGGGTACGTCCACGATGAGGCCGCGGCACTTCAGGGTGGGGTAGCGGGTCACGCTGGTAATTTCGGGAGTGCCCGAGAGGTAGCCATCCTGTTTGATATGTTGGCCAGGGGAGGGACCTACGGTGAGCGACGCTACCTCGAGGTGGAGACGATCGCGACGTTCGTAGCGAGCGACCCGGGCGGCACGCGGGCCTTAGGTTTTGCGAAAGCGCCTCGTCCCGACAAAGCCAAGCAAGGCGTGCTGCCCGTGTTCGGGCACACGGGCTTTACAGGGACGAGTGTCTGGGTCGACCCCGAGCGCGAACTCACGATCGCCTTCACGAGTAACCGCATTTACCGGGGTCGCAGCAATTGGAAGTTGCAGAAGACAAAGGTGAGGGAGGGGGTACAGCGAGTAGTGTATCAGGCTCTGCCGGAGTAGTGAAGCGCACCGAGAAAGAGAATGCCTCGGGTACGCTCGATACGACGGTCTATAAACGACAACGGGCGCAGCCTTCCCGAAGGAAGGTGCGCCCGTTGGTAAGGGTAGTGGAGACGGCGGGAGTCGAACCCGCGTCCAGATGAAGCATCAAAGAGCCTTCTACATGCTTAGCCTTCCGTTAGATTTTCGAGCGCGAGCGAGGTCGGTAGGCGAACCTATACCCGTGCCTTAGGTCCTGAATTTCGGAAGCCGCGCGGACCAGTGCCGGCTTCCTAACCTGAAAGGGAATGAAGGATCTTGCGATGTGTATCAGGTGTCAATTACACGATCCTATGACGTGCGTAGTCGTGGACTAGGCAGCCATGGCGAACGAAGTGTTGCCGTATAAAAAGGTTTCGCAGTCAGTTTTTACGGAGATAAACTACATACTCCGGCATGCTTACTAATCAATCGACTCCCCTGTCGATTCCGTTACGTCCCCAGAAATAAAGAACTCACACGCGACCGCAATCGACCGGCGTGCAGGGGAGTAACCCACCCCGCCGGCACATAGTTCCCAGACGCGCCCACAAATCCTTTCTTTCTTCGCGTTCTATGGGAGGAGTGAAATCGGACGAGCCACTGCGCATCGGGATCATCAGGGAGGGCAAGGTGCCGCCGGACAGTCGCGTGGCGCTGGCCCCGGCGCAGGCGGCGCAACTGCACGCGATGGCGGGCATCGAGGTGGTCGTGCAGCCTTCGCCGGGGAGGTGCTTCCCGGATGCGGACTTCGAGGCCGCGGGCCTGCGGCTGCAGGAGGATATGAGCGACCGGGACGTGCTGATTGGCGTCAAGGAGGTGCCCATCGACCAGCTCATCGACGGGAAGACCTACTTTTTCTTTAGCCATACCCACAAACAGCAAGTCTACAACCGTGACCTGTTGCAGGCCGTCGTCGACAAGGGTATCCGGCTCATCGACTACGAGTTGCTCACCGACGAGCGCGGGGCACGCTACATCGCGTTCGGGCGGTTTGCAGGGATGGTCGGAGCGCACCACGGACTGCGGGCCTGGGGTTTGCGTACAGGCGAGTTTGAGCTCCCGCAGATGGTCGACTTCGCGGACTACGAGGCGGCTAAGGCGGCTTACGCCAAAACCGACTTCATGGACGTTCGCGTCGTCGTGACCGGTACGGGCAGGGTGGGGCAGGGAGCTGCGGAGGTTTTGCGGGACGCCGGCCTGGAGGAGGTGTCTAATGAAGTGTTTTTGACCTTAAATGCACAGCCGTCCCAGGAACACGGCGAGGCTGTTTTGGCGAAAGCCGAACCCCAGCGCTCGAGAAGGCGAAAGCCGGTCTTCACTCAGGTCGGCGTGGAGGACTACGTCAACCTGCGGGGTCGTCGCAAGGCCCCCGTCGACAAGGGTGACTTTTACAAGCACCCGGAGCGCTACGAGAGCAACTTTTTACGCTTTGCGCGGATCGCTGACGTGATGGTGCACGGTATTTTTTGGGACAACCGCGCGCCAGCCATGTTTACGAGCGAAGAGATGAGCGATGAGGACTTCCGCGTGCGCGTTATCTCGGACGTAACCTGTGACATTGCGCCGGTGACGAGCATCCCGGCGACGCTGCGGGCGTCTACGATTGCAGATCCATATTTCGGGTTTGACCCGGTCGCGGGAGAGGAGGTGGAGGCTTTCGCTGCGACCGGCGTTACGATGTGCACGATCGACAACCTGCCAAACGAGCTGCCGCGTGATGCGTCGGTGGCCTTCGGGGAGATGTTCGTCAAACACATTGCGCCCGAACTCTCCGCAAAGCGTTCGGCTATCTTAGACCGCGCAACCATTGCCGAGCAGGGAGGCCTCACCGAACCTTATATCTATTTATCGTCGTTTCTGAAGGGTGAGGCGTAACTTAGACGGAACCGCTTACACTGCTTACCTATGCCTACTGCCGAAGTCGAAATATCCGACACTACCGTGGCGTCCCCATATTTTATTCTCGATGAGAGTACACAAGCCGAGGAGTCTGGGGAAACACAGCGTCTCCTGTCGGGGTACGACACGATTTGGTCACTCGAACCGCTGCTACGGGCTAAGACGAGCCATGACAAGGACGCGGGCTGGCTGCAAGATATGGAGGACGGGTTAGCGCAGTTTGCAAGCGAAGCACTCCTGGGTGAGAACGTGGATCACCGATTAAGTCAACCGAACATCGACGAGACGACTGCGCGCAGGCTGGTGCAGCACTTTTTTCCGCCCTACAACCCAGCGGTCAAGCTCGGTGGCCTTTCCCGGCCACTAGACCCGACGCAACTCCTCGCGACCAACGGGTGGTCGGATCTGAAGCGCTCTGGGGCGCTCACGATCATCAACGACCGGTCGACGCTTCCTACGACTGTAGTCGCCGGGATGCTCATCTTGAACCAGTGCTACGGACAGGGTCTTGAGATCGTGCACCGCAGGGTGGTCGAGTACATCGACAAGCGCACGGGGCTGAAGACCTTCTATAGCCTCCAGCCGAGCTTTGACTTCGTCGAAGTCGAAGTTGTCGGAGATAAGCCAACGCTTACCGACGCGGAGATCCGTAAGCTGCTCGGCCAGCCAGACGCCGTTAACGTCTGGCTCGAGATGCTCCCGCCGAGCCGCTTCCGCTTCAAGGGGCTCCAGGTGGTCCAGGCGACAAACACCACGATCGAAAACTCGCTGGTCAAGCTGCAACTCCTGCTCATGAAGCGCGAGTCCGTCCTCAACGAGCGACGGATCAAGCAGATGGAGGAGATTATGCGGGACTACCTCAGTGTACCCGACCTGAAGCTCGGCATCCTCGCGCTGGACTACCCTCGCCGACGCACGGTGCGTCATTCGCAGCTCATCCGCCAGGACATCCTCGCCGATAAGGTGCCCGATATGCTGGCTCCCGAGTTCGGCAACACTATCTATTACGAGGCCTGCGTCGAGGGGAAGACCATCATCTACGACGACCTCCGGGACTGCGTGGCCGACAATGGTCCGCTCGACGAAATGATCCTCGAAGCGGGATACAAGAGCCTCGTGTTGGTGCCGCTGCTGGGCCGCAACCGCGCCGTAATCGGCATGATCGAGCTGGCAAGTGCAAAGCCCTACGCATTTCACAACCTAGTGCTGTACCGCGTGGATGCGCTCGTCCCGCTCTTCCGGCAGGCGATGCGTCGAAGTCGCGATGAGATGGAGGCGAAGGTGCAAACGGTGATGCGACAGACCTTTACGGCGCTGGACCCGAGTGTAGAGTGGCGCTTTATTGAGGCAGCCGCTGAGATGATCGAACGCGAGCAAAACGACCCGGAGGACAGCAGTCCAGCGCTCCCGGACATCCGGTTCGAGGATGTGTGGGCACTGTACGCGCAGGCCGACATCGTCGGGAGCTCGAAGCTCCGTAACACGTCCATCCGCGAGGACCTCATCATCGACCTCACGGTGGCCGAACAGCTGCTCAACGATGCGAAGGTTCGCAAGATCTATCCTCTCGCCGGCAAGCTGGTCTACGACATCAGCGAGTTGATGAAGGTCCTCGATGAAGCGATGAGCCCGGGCGACGAGCAACAGGTGCAAGAGTTTTTAACGGTGGCCTTCAAGCCGATGTTTGATCAATTGCGCGGCATCCCCGAACTCTCCGCAGTGGTCGCGCGGTACCTCACCACATTATCCGCCGCTCGCCCCAATGGCCGAACGAAACGCGAAAGCTACGAGCACAGCGTACGGGCGGTGACGGGTCTGGTGACCCGCGTCATCTCGAAAGCGCAAGAGAACGCCCAGCTCATCGTGCCACACTACTTCAGTAAGTACCGCACCGACGGGGTGGAGTACAACATCTACGCCGGGCAGAGCCTGCTACAGGATGGCACTTTTACGCAAGTCCACCTTCAGAACCTTCGCCTCTGGCAGCTCCAGACGATGATCGATGTGACGAAGGCAGTTGCGCGCTTGGAGACGCGGCTTCCGATCCCTATGCTGACGGCGCAGCTGATCTTCGCGTTCGGATCGCAGATCACGATCCAGTTCCGAATGGACGAGAAGCGCTTTGACGTGGAGGGAGCGTACAACGTCCGCTACGAGATCATCAAGAAGCGTATCGACAAGGCACTCGTCCGCGGCACCGAGGAGCGGCTCACGCTACCTAACCATATTGCGATTGTGTACTCGCACCACTCCGACGAGGACAACTACCGCGAGATGTTGCAGTATTTGCACGGCACAGGTCAACTAGCCGGTGAGGTCGAGCAGGTGGAGTTGGAGCCGATGCAGGGGGTAGATGGATTGAGCGCTCTGCGAGTGAAAGTGATTTAGGAGAGAGCTTCAGACGGGTGGCACCGGGCGCAATCACTATGCCCCGCTTACCCTTCCTGCCTTGCCGTACACAAGCTGCCGTACGTTTGGCGGGCGAGTCCACTCCACTATCCCCCGCTTCTCGACCGACCCCGTATGCCGCTCGCCACCCCCAAGCCCCTCTTTCGCAAGGTAACCGCCCTATCCCTTCCCATCGGCAAAGTGTGTGAAGTGGGTGTGTACCTGCCGGAGACCTCCAACGTCATCGACTTTATTGAGGCGGGCCACGTGGCCATGCTCGTAGAGCCGGAGCCCCGCTCGATCCGCGCGATCGAGGAGCGCTTTGTAGGGTACGACAACGTGACCTTGCACCCGGTGGCGATCTACAAGCACAACGGGTCGCTCACCCTCTCACAGGCCGACTCCTCGACCTTTGTCACCGATTTGCCGAGCAGTCCTGCCCTCGTCAACGACCGCTACTCCGTCGACGCCAACAACACCATCGAGGTCGAGTGCCGAATTTTCGCTGATCTCGACGACGGCCACATCGACCTGCTCAGCATTGACACCGAGGGCAGCGAGTGGTACGTGCTGATGACGCTGGTAAGCCGCCCGAAAGTCATCTCTGTCGAGACCCACGGTAAGTACTACGTTAATCCTTTTCTGAAAGAAATCGAGGACTGGATGTCGGACTACGGCTACGTCGTGTGGTACAGGGACAAGAGCGATACGGTCTACGTTCGGGGCGGAATCGTCTCACTCACGGCCTCCGAGAAGCTGCGCCGCAAAGCCTTTGATGCCTACCTCTGGGTACGGAGGAGTCGGAGGTGGTTGCGGTAGACTATGGTGAGGTACTAAACGCCTTTCGACGATAAGAGCGACTCACCCGCGCCCGCGCTCCAGCAAGACCATCATCATCAGGCTGAGGATCACCTCCGGCTCATCGGCTGCCGCCATCGGAGCTAGCTGCCGAAGCATAAACTTGCGCCCTAGGCCAGACGGCATCTTCTTGAACTCGGCAACCAACTCTCCGTCCTTGCGGCGCACGTCGTACGTCGGATTGAAGAGGTAACCCGTAAATAGCCCAAGCACGGGGATCTCGCCGAGTAAGTTGTCGAATACTCTCGTCGCCGCGCTGCGCTCCCGAATCGTGAACTGGTCCACACCCTGCGCGTCGAGCACATCGTAGTGCGCTTTCCAGAGGCTTCGTGCACCTTGCCGAGCTACACGACCCTCTACGGTGCCGTCGGTTCGCGTGAAGGTGTAGCTCGCCGACCAGTCCAGCCACCGGTCGGCGTTGATTTCGTACATCACGCTCGTCTGGCTGGAGTCGTGGAAGACCTTGACGGCCTCCTTGAGCTTAAAGAGCTTCTGCTTGATGAAAGCCACCTCCTGGCCGTTGTTGTCGGTCACGGTAAACTGTGGCGCGAGCGCAAGGGTCTTGAACTGAAATTGGAGCGGGTAAGCGAGGGCGTTGAGCATGAGGGCCAAGGTCGTTATCCCTACTCGATTCTTGCGGCGGCTGACTACTCGACTTTTGCTAAGGCCACCGTCTCGCCGAAACGGAGTACCCGATCGAACTTGATCGTCTCCAGGAGGGTGTCGAGCCCCGTCGCGCCCTCAACCACGAAGACGATCACCGCACTCCGCGATGCTTCGTCGTAGAAGCTGTAGTGAAAGTTGCGCTCCGCCGGAATGCGGATCGCGGCCATATCTGCATAGCGGCTCCCCAGTTCGGTCCAGCGCTGCTCTCGTTCGCGGTCGATGATCACGACCTTGGTGAGTTGCGGGTAGCCCATGGTGTTCTGGGTGGCGGGATTGCGCAAAGGCGCGCGCAGGTAGCTCGAACTCACCTTGAAGCGCTGCATGATGGCGTCGGAGTATTCGGTGAGGGTGGCGTCGTCTTCGGTGTCGGCGTAGAGGCCCATGCTGCTTACGAGCACCGCGAAGTCACGATCCGCGTCGGGGAAGGTTTTGGCGAAAGCTGCGATGGCCGCATTCACGAAAGCCCGGTCGATCTGCCTGCGCTCGGAGAGGTAGGCCTGCACGAGCGGGAAGAGCGCGTGCGCGTAGCCGTCGATAAACTCGTCTGCGTACCAGGCCTTGTCGTCCATGCGGCCGTTGAGTTGCGCGTATGCCCAGCCGTTGCCGATCGCCGTGGCGAGACCCTCGTTGAAGTAGCTATAGGCGTGCGTCGCGTACGGGCTTTTCGACAGCATAAACCAGTTGTCGATCTCGGTCTGGAAGGCGGCCGGCTGCTCGTCGTAGATGGAGTGGCACATCTCGTGCACGGCAACGCCGAGGGTCGCGCGGTACTCCTCCGGGTCTTCGGCGAGGTAGCTGCACACCAGCGTGTTGCCCATCGGGACGGCCGTCGCTACGCCACTCGAAAGCGGCAGTGGCACGAGGGCCGTAACGAAGGGGATGTCCGTCGGCCAGGGCGTCCCGTAGAACTGCGTGACCTGCGCAAACAGCCGGCCAACGCGCTCGGCGTAGGCGTCCAGGAAGCGCTCGGTCCGCGCCGAGTTGCTGCGCTGCGGTTCGGCCACGAGGCGCCGGTAGTAGGGTTGGGCTTTCGCCAAAACCTGAAACAGGCGCCCGTGCTCTGCGGCCGGGAGCAGACCCACCGAGCGTTGCGAAAAATCAGCTAGCGAACTAGACACCGCGCTCTGCATCCACAGCAGGTCCATCACCGAGCGAGAGCGATAACGCCGCCGCGGGAGGTCGGGGCGGCGGTACGACATCGAGAGGTCGAGTTCGCCGAAGTCGGAAACGGTTTTGGCGAAAGCCGCATCGCCCTCGGTCGCCCCGACGATAAACCCTCGGTAGGTTTGTGAAGAGTGCTCGCCTCCGACGGCCGCGTGCAAGAAATGAAGCACGCCGAGCGCCTCCGAGGTTGAAAACGTAAATCCTGGATGCTGCATCGAAGCGCCGGCTACCTGAGCAGTACCCCGTGCGGGCACTACGGCCAACGGGACAGCGATTGCGAGCAGGAGCGCCCAGTAAGTGAGCGAGGAGTATTTCTGGGGAGGGGAGGTGAGCACGTATCGACGGACTAAAGTTCGGGGGGAGGCCTCAAGTAACGCAAACTCGTGTCGCAACTTGCTATGCAGGCCAAAGATTTGGTGGGTGGCCCTGCGGTGGGCTCCGCTTACCTGAAGAGGTTCAAGTCCCCGGAGAAGGTGCGAGCTGCGCCGTTGACGAACTCCACGCGCACCACATAGACGTATACTCCAGTGTCTACGCGCTTGCCTTTAGCGGTCCCGTCCCAGCCAAAGCTCGGATCGTTGGGGGGGAAGTTGTTCTGGTTGTAGAGCAAGCCGCCCCATCGGTTGTACACGCTGAGCTGTTGGATTCGCCGAACTTCCGGCCCGGCCCGCAGGACGAACACGTCGTTGACATCGTCATCATTGGGCGAGAAGGCCGTCGGTGCCTCGAACGCCTCGAAGACCCGCACCTGGATGACCACTTCGTCGGTGACTACGCAACCCGCCTCGTCCACGAGCGTGAGCGTCACGACCTGCGGCGACTGATTGGGGACAAAGCGGAGGCCCCCGAGTGAGGCTAGTATCGTGGGCGTACTGTCGAGTCCGCCGTAGCGAAAACTATCGATGGGCATTCGGCCCTCCGTAAAACGGGGCAACAGTAGCACGGTGTCCCCAAAGCGAATCCGCAGGTCGTCGCCGAGGTCGAGTGTCGGCCCGGTACCCGCATTGACGACAATCGACGTGTCCACGACGCAACCTTCGCTGTTGGTCACGTTGAGGGAGTAGGCCCCGGCACTCAGCTCGGTACCGGTATACGGCGTGGTGATCGGCGCACCGTCGAGTTCGTAGACGGCACCCTCTAGGCCAGTGATCCGCAGTTCTCCATCGCTTGCCGCAAAACAGGAACTCGTGACGGTCTCGACGGCCCCGATCACGAAGCTGCGGTTGCCGCTTCCGATCTCGAACTCGCCCTCGTAGCGGCACCCGAGGGTAGTGGTGATCGTGTACGTGTAAGTACCTGCGGTGAGACCAGAGACCGTCCTCGATCCTTGCGCGACGCCATCGACTGCATAGTCGTCCCCTCCATCAGGGAGGACGACACGCCCGTCGGCGGAGCGAGCGCAGGTGGCCGGCGTGACGACCAGATCGTCGACGACGGGACCTCTGCCGCTAGGCACAACGAACTCGCGTTGCCCCGTGCAGCCCAGCGTATTCGTGACGATCACCGTATACGGCCCGGCAGGCAAATCGGTGAACAGACTGTCGGTCTGGGACGGGCCGCTACCTCCGACCAATTGAAAGGTCAGTTCACCGCCGTTGGTCCGCACGAGCGCACTGCCATCATCGATCCCGCTGCAGGTTGTCGCAAAGGCGTCGACAGTCTTTACATTGACTTGGTCGATGGCCGGTGGGACGACGTAACTCGCTGATCTCGTAGCGCAGGGCAGGTCCGAGCCGGTGGGACGTACGATGATGACGTACTCTCCGGCGACCAGACCGGTAAAAGTGCCATTTGTTTGCCCGGGACCGTTGTTGATGCTGTAGAGAAAAGCCCCGTCGGGGACATTGGTCACGACGCGGAGCGCGCCGGAGGTAGGGCTCGTGCAGTTGACGGGGTCTATGCCGTCCAGCACGATCTCGAAAGGTAGGCGAGGGGCGTGGTCGACGACTACCTCACCCGTCGACCCGCAAACTCCCTCGGTAGCCGTC
The DNA here is from genome assembly GCA_963837005.1 of Lewinellaceae bacterium. Lineage (GTDB taxonomy): Bacteria > Bacteroidota > Bacteroidia > Chitinophagales > Saprospiraceae > CALDTK01. Next base: position 1,453,827 of record CAWIMC010000001.1, on the reverse strand, counting down.
ACGCTCACCGTCGTCGTGCCCTGCGTGGCAAAGCTCACGATGAAGGGTCCAACGCCTGATTGCGTGCGTGGAGTGGCCGCCGGACCGAAGTCCCAAGCGTAGGTGGTGCCGTCGACGGGGTCTCGTACAGAGAACCGGTACTCATCGGCCCCGCAGCCGTCGGAGGTCGGTGTGGCGTTGAGTTCGAGGGTTGCCGTGCCGCCTACGCGGGGCACCACGACCGTCCTCGTCTGGGTCGGTTCGCAGCCGGCTTGTGGTCCGGTGGGGACGATCAAGAGCTCGTAGGTGCCGGCGGCGAGATCGGTGAAGAGGCCGGTGCTGTTGGTGACGCCGTCGAGCGTGAAGGTGTACTCTCCGGCGCTAAAGCTGAACTGCGCGCGGCCGCTGTTGGGCTCGGCGCAGCTGGCTGGCGTGATGTCCTCGCTGAAGGTCCGCGGCAAGGGCGTGACCGGTTCGATGCGCTTGGTGATCGTCACGGCACATCCGTTGGTGACGGTGAGGCTGACAAAGCGAGCGACGCTTGGCCCTACGAAAAGTGCATCCGCCTGCTGACCGACGGCGGTCCGCGGTATGGCGTTCGGGCCAAAGTCCCAACTGTAGCTGGCCCCCGGACTGTCGAGCCCGTCGAACTTTAAGAAGCTCGTATCGCAGCCAGTGAAGAAAGTGCCTACGGTGAAGTCGGCCGTCGGTCCTTCGAAGATTGCGGTTGACGTGCCGAAGTCGATGCGAAAGCCGGGGTTGTCGGGATCGTAGTTGTTAACCAGCAAGCTGTAGCTCCGGCCGCGCACGAGCGTGAGTTCCTTAACGTAGGCGTTGCTGCGGCCTTCGCAGTTGCTGGCCTCCTCGAGGTCGGTCTCCCCGCGGCGCAGCCCCGTCGGTCCGTTGCAGCGACCGCCTCCGGAGGCCATACAGCGCACCGCGAGTTTGCCGGCGCAATTGGCGGCGTTGGGTGGCCCGGCGAGTTCATAGAGGATGAAGTCGAGGTCCCCGTCGGGCAGATCCGGAATGAGGTCGAAGACGAGTACGCCGTCGTTGGCGGCCGTAAAGCTGTACCATACCGATTGTGACTCTACAGGCAGGCAGCCGGTGCGGTCGACCTCGTTGCGGTCGTTGCCCGCGCCTGTCAGCGACGTGACCGCAAAACCGGTCGGCTTGCCGCAGAGCACCTTCGCGACGGCGCAGTCGCTCGTAGGTTCTGGTCCGGGGGCGAAGCTGCGTACACACAGCGAGAAGGAGCCCGTGTCGGTAGGGGTTTGGGCGAAGACCCGAATGAAGTACGCGTTGCCGGGCACGAACGAACTACCGGTAAACGTCGTGAGCGACGAACCTCCGCCATTGATACCGCAGCCGATTTGAGTGAGGGCCGTACAGGTACCCGAATACACGGCAAATTGCGCCGCCGAAATCGTAGAGGTCGCGTCATCGGCGATCTTGATGCTCGTCCCCGCCGCCTCCGCTATGAAGCGAAACCACACGTCGGGCGAGCGATTGCCCGGAGCACAGTTGTCGGTAGTCGCGCCGCGCGTCGCCCCCGTGATGGTGTACTGCCCTGCCGATGAGCAGAAGTCCAGTACGTCGGTAAGCTCGAGTGCGGCGGCGCACTCGTTGCCCTGCGCCAAGAGGGCCGTGACCCCGCCGAGGCAGAGCGCCACCGCTAGCAATACATGTTTCATAGTTTCTCAACCGGTAAGTCGTGCCGAAAGTACCTCCCTCGGCCAAACCTTGGCCATGGCCTGCGGGCGAAGGCTTAGTTTTGCCCACCTATGACCTACCTCGCCGTCGTGCACGTGATGCCACATAAAGAATTGCTCGACCCCCAGGGCAAGGCCGTGAAGAACAGTCTTCCAAACGTCGGCGTCGAGGGCGTCGCGGATGTGCGGGTCGGCAAACGGATCGAGTTGCGCGTCGATGCCGACAGCAAGGCCGCCGCCGAAGCCCAGGTCGAGAAGGCCTGTAAGTCGGTGCTCGCCAATCCCATCATGGAGCGCTTCGAGTTTACGCTCTCGGCGGCCGAGGACTAAGTTGCTCATGCTCTACCTCGTCCCCACGCCCATTGGCAACCTCGGCGACGTGACCGTTCGCGCACAGGAGGTTTTGGCGGAAGCTGATCTCGTCCTTTGCGAAGACACGCGCACGACGGGCTCCTTACTGAAGCTTTTAAGCCTTTCGGCAAAACAGTTGAGTGCCTTTCACGCGCACAACGAGCACGGCAGGGTAGAGCAGTACCTCGAGCGCCTCCGCGGTGGCGAAACGATCGCCTTGGTGAGTGACGCGGGAACGCCCGCGATCAGCGATCCAGGCTTTTTGCTGGTGCGGGCGTGTCGCGAGGCGGGCATCGAGGTGAGCTGCCTCCCGGGCGCTACGGCCTTCGTGCCGGCGCTGGCGGCGAGCGGCCTGCCCTGTGACCGCTTCCATTTCGAAGGCTTCCTGCCGCAGAAAAAGGGACGCCACACGCGACTCACCTACCTGGCCGAGCTGCCGCACACGTTCGTGCTCTACGAAAGTCCTCACCGCCTCGTGAAGCTCCTCGGCGAGTTGAGCGAACGCTGTGGCGCTGAGCGCATGGCCTGCGTGGCGCGGGAGATCAGCAAGTTGCACGAGGACGTGCGGACGGCGACGTTGGCGGAGTTGCACGCTGCTTATGGAGGGGAGGCGAAGGTGCGGGGGGAGATTGTGGTGGTGGTGGCGGCGGTATGAGCCGGTCATTCGATCGCGGGTGTTGATAAGTAGTCAGGTTTTGCCCAAGAGGACTGCCCGCACGCTAGCCGCGGACGAGTGAGCGTTAGGCATCCTAATGGTTGGAATGATTCAAATGCTCTACTTGGCGCTCGGGCTACTGTTGCCCACTCATGCGCTGCCGACTGTGGGAATCGAGTTCACTGCCTCCACAGACAGTATCAGTGCTCCCACAGCCCCCTGCCGCGCCGAGGAAATTCTTTGGTCCGACGGGGATCGGCTTGACATCGCCGACTTTCGCGGTCCCGACGGCGCGGAGGGACTTTCCGCAGAAGCCTCGACCGGGATCGGGAGCAAGTCCGCCGCAGAAGCGGATGGCCGTCACTTCCGGATCACGATCACGAGTTTTTTCGATCCGTGCCAGTCGTGGATGCGCGCCAAAGAGCGAAACGCCTACACGCTCGCCCACGAGCAGGTCCACTTCGACATTACCGAACTGCACGCTCGGCAACTGGCGCGTCGCTACGCATCGGACGTGAAGAACGCCAAGGATTTTATGCGCGTCCACAAACGCTTCTACGAGGACACCTGGAAGGCGAGTCGCGCGATGCAGAAGCGCTACGATAGCGAGGTCTACGATAATCCCGAAGCGCAGGCCCGCTGGCAGCTCGACATTGCGCGACGTATCGATGCCTCAGCGGCGGATGCAGGCAAGGTGGTGGTGCTGCCGATACAGTAAAAAGGTGAAGGTTGCTCGGCAAAAGCGAGCATCGACCGATGGAGGTGAGCCTGCCCAGGTAAGAACAAACTCGTGTTAAACCTCCGCTCGACGTATATCCTTGCCGGCCGGTAGCTTGTTTTAGCGAAAGCGTAGCACGACCTTTGAAGCGTACTACCCACGATATCTACCCTGCAATGCCGCAACTCCGCCCGTCTATCGCCTTGCTCCTGATGCTCTCGCTCACGAATTGGGCTTGGGCACAGGCTCCTGCTGGCGAGCGGCTGCGGGCTGAATTGGCCGGGGAGGATATGGAACTCATCATCACGGACGGGGACACCCTTTACCTCGCGAAAAGTCTAATTGATGTATCGGTGTCGAGCCCGCGGAGCTTCGCGAGCACCGAGGAATATAAGCTCTACCTCAAGTACCGGTATTACGCCCCGAAGGTGTACCCCTACGCCGTGCAGGCGATTCGGATCTTTCGCGAGACCGAGTACATCACCGATAACATGGGGGACCGCGCCCGCAAGAAGCACATCCGCCGCCTCTCGAAGGAGCTCAAAAAGGAGTTCGAGGATCCGCTCAAGAAGCTCACCAAGACCCAGGGTTATATCCTCGTCAAGATGATCGAGCGCGAGACTGGCGAGCCAATGCACGAATTGATCAAGGACCTGCGGGGCACGGTCACGGCCACCTACTGGTCGACGATGGGCAAGATGGTCGGCTACGAGTTGCGCGAAGGTTACCAGGTCGGCGACGACCACATCCTCGACATCGTGCTGCAGGACTACAACGTAGCGCACGAGGTGATCAACGGGGCGGCGCTAGAGGCCAGCGCGGAGGCAGAAGAGAAGTCGGGCGGCTTTTTTGGATGGTTTAAGAGTTAGGGTAGACATTTGCATTTCGTGGGCGGAACGACTATCTCTGGCCTTTCACCCCGGAAAGCTATCCACTTATGTGCTCCATCCTCGGCATTCTCGACCTACAGACCGACCGCGACCAGCTCCGCGCACAGGCACTTAAACTCAGTGGCTGCATGCGGCACCGCGGCCCGGATTGGTCGGGCATCTACGTCGACGACAACGCTATTCTCGCGCACGAACGTCTCGCGATCGTGGACCTCAACTCCGGTGCACAGCCCTTGTACACCCCCGACGGGCAAGTAGCGCTGGCAGTCAACGGCGAGATTTATAACCACCGGGAGCTGCGCGCGGCCCACAGCGACTTCGAGTACCAGACCGAGAGCGACTGCGAGGTGATCCTGGCGCTTTATGAGGAGTACGGCGCGGACTTCCTCGACAAACTCAACGGTATTTTCGCTTTTGTGCTGTACGACGCCCGGACGCAGACCTGGCTCGTCGGGCGCGACCACCTCGGCATCATTCCGCTCTACCAAGGTCGCGATGCGGACGGTAACCTTTATGTCGCCTCCGAGATGAAGGCGCTCGTGCCGGTGTGTACACAGCTCTGGGAGTTCAAGCCAGGACAGTACCAACTCGGAGGCGGCGGCAAACCTGCGCAGGAACCGGTGCGCTACTACAACCGGCCGTGGACCACGTTCGAAAACGTCGAAAATGTCGTCACCGACAAGGCGGCGCTCAAACAAGGCCTCGAGGACGCCGTGGTGCGCCAACTCATGACCGACGTGCCCTACGGCGTGCTGATCAGTGGCGGACTGGACAGCAGTGTCATCAGTGCGCTTGCGCAAAAACACGCCGCCCGCCGCATTGAGGACAACGAAGAGACCGACGCCTGGTGGCCGAAGATGCACTCCTTCGCGATCGGACTCGATGGCTCGCCCGATCTCGCCAATGCCCGTGTCGTCGCCAAGCATCTCGGCACCGTCCACCACGAACTAAAGTACACGATTCAGGAAGGGCTCGACGCCATGCGCGATGTCATCTACCACGTCGAGACCTACGACGTGACGACGATTCGCGCGAGTACGCCGATGTTTTTGATGGCCCGCAAGATTAAGGCGATGGGTATCAAGATGGTGCTCTCGGGCGAGGGCGCGGATGAGCTGTTTGGTGGCTACCTCTACTTCCACAAAGCCCCGAGCGCACGGGAGTTCCACGAAGAGTCGGTGGACAAGGTGCTGGCACTGCACCTGTTTGATTGCGCCCGTGCGAACAAGTCGATGGCGGCCTGGGGAGTAGAGGCGCGCGTGCCCTTCCTGGACAAGCAATTTGTGGATATTGCCATGTCGCAGATCAACCCGAAGGACAAGATGTGTGGCAACGGCAAGATCGAGAAGCACATTCTCCGCGAGACCTTCGGGGGCCTGTTGCCCGAGAGCGTGGCCTGGCGCCAGAAGGAGCAGTTTAGCGACGGCGTAGGCTACGGGTGGATCGATGCCATCAAAGAGACCGCCGAGCAGGAGGTCTCCGATCAACAGATGGCCAACGCGGCCTACAAGTTCCCGTACAATACGCCGACCACCAAGGAGGCCTACCGTGCCCGTTCGATTTTCGCCGAGCATTTTCCCTTGGAGGATGCGGCCAAGTGTGTACCCGGTGGTAAGTCGGTCGCTTGCAGTACCGAGCGGGCGCTGGAGTGGGACGAGAGCTTTAAGAACAACGCCGATCCGAGTGGACGGGCAGTGGCCGGAGTGCACGCGGACGGGTACGTGGTGAAGCCTCGGGTATAGCCGACCTTATGCCCCTCCTTGCCACGCTCCGCCGCATCTACCGCCATCCCCTCAACGCCGACGCTCCGTGGCGGGGCCTACTCCGCTTCGCCACCTGGCAAGTCCGCACGCGCCTGAGGCCCGGACCGCTTGTTCATGCTTACACCGAACGCTCCAAGCTCCTCGTATCCCGTGGGATGTCCGGCGCGACCGGCAACATCTATTGCGGACTGATCGACTATGCCGACATGGGGTTTCTGCTGCATTTCTTGCGGCCCGGCGAACTTTTCGTCGACGTAGGGGCCAACGTTGGCACCTACTCCGTACTGGCTGCCGCGGAGATAGGAGCCGATACCATCGCCGTCGAGCCGGTGCCGGCCGCCTTCGCGCACCTTACCGCTAACGTCGCCCTCAACGAGGTGCAAGAGCGTCTTACGGCCCTGAACGTAGCTGTCGGTAGTGAGCCTGGTACGCTCGCCTTCACCGCCACGGAGGACATCAACAATCACGTCACGGATGCCGCTGGCGAAAACACCATTCAGGTCGAGGTGAGGACGCTCGACGGAATACTCAGCGGCCATCATCCGACGCTACTTAAAGTCGATGTCGAGGGCTATGAGGCCGAAGTCTTCCGTGGGGGTGAGGCAACGCTTGCGCAAGAGAGTCTGCAAGCGATCATTATCGAATTGGATGGCCTCGGCAACCGATATGGCTACGATGAACGCAAGGTCCACGATCGCCTGGTCAAGGCGGGCTTTCACCCGTGCAGCTACGACCCTCGGGCGCGAGCGCTGGTCGTCTTGCCCTCTTTTGGTCGTCGGAATACGATCTACGTACGAGACGTTAGCGCCGCTCAACGCAAACTGGTCGCCGCGCGTAGCGTCGTCATTGATCGCGGTAGGCTAGCGCTTTAATACAGCGAGATGGTAGATTCACACCGTGCTGAATTACCCGTCCAGGCCATATGAATTTTTTTAAAGAAGGTAGCCAGGGGCTCGCGGCAACGAGTGCTAGGTTGTTTGGTCTTGTCGCTATGTTCGTAACGACCGTACCCGTCGGCCGTCGAACAGCAACTTGTGCGCTGCTCCGCTCCATCTCCCTGAGCACCGACGGTGTACATGTCGACATCCTCCTAGGTGCACCAAATTTGGATTCAACGCTCTTCGCAGGCCTTCGCCATACCGTCGGTTAAAGGGACCACGGCTTTGCGTGCGGCGATCTTGGGTTTACCTCACCGTCCGCAACGGTTTCTCACCACGACTACCCTCCTGCACGGCACGGGCTATACGTTAGTGGCGCGCATACCCTTCACGACTGCGAAGGATACAAGCCACAAGCGCCGAGGTTGACGCCTGCAGAGTACTCTTGCAATGGTCTGTGGCGATTTGAGACCCCCTACCACGAGTTACTAACATAAGAGGGCAGGCCTTACCTTGTTGATTACCACACCAACGAGACCATGGCCTGCCCAACGAAGATCGAGACCCTCGCCGCATCAATATTACGACACATTCCCGAGGTCGGCGAAGTGGCAGCGGCGTTTCTTCCTGCGTCTCGTCGTGCTGTGGTGCTCGATGCGGGGGCGCTACAACTTCGCCCATCTCGTGCGCTACGGTGAGTACGGTGAGTCGACCTACCGCGAGAACTTCGCTCGCGACTTCGACTTCCTCGCGTTCAACGCCGCGCTCGTCGACCGCTTCCTCGCCCCGGCCCCCGACCGTATCCTGTGTTTCGACCCGTGCTACGTGCGCAAGTCCGGCCGACACACCGCCGGGGTCGGGCGCTTCTGGAGCGGCGCGGCCGCCCGCGCGGAGTGGGGCCTGGAGTTCAGCGGCGTGGCCGCCGTCAACCTGCGCGACCGCACGGCCTTGCACGTGTGCGCCGTGCAGACGGTTATGAGGGGCGAGGGCGAGTCCGCCCTGGAGTACTACGCGAGCGTCCTCACGCTGCGCGCCGCGGAGTATCAGCGGATCTCGTGCTGCGTCGTGGCCGACGCCTACTTCTCGCGCCGCCCGTTCGTGGACGCACTCGTGACTCACGGCTACACCCTCGTGACGCGCCTGCGCTCGGATGCTTACCTCCGCTACGTTTACGCTGGGCCCCGCCGCCCGGGCCGCGGTCGACCGCGCGAGTTCGATGGCAAGATCGACGCACGCGATTTGCGAGAAGACATCTTCGCGGCGTGCTGCGAGTCCGACGACGGCGGGCGCTCCTGGCGGGCGTTCGAGGCCGTAGCGAACGTAAAGGCCTGGGGGCGCTTGGTGCGCGTGGTCGTCGTCCACGACTACCATGCGGACGGGAGCATCGCGAGGCACCGGATCTACGTCTCGACCGCGCTCACGCTCGACGGCGGCGAGATCATACACCGTTATCAGTCGCGTTTCGCCCAGGAGTTCCTGTTCCGCGACGCCAAGCAGGAGCTCGGCCTGGAGCACTGCCAAGCGTACTCGTGGGAGAAGATCGACTTTCACCTCAACACTGCGCTCACGGTGGGATCGCTCGCCAAGGCGGCCCATCACCTAAAAGACGAACAGACCCGCGGGAAGCCGTTCTCGATTGCCGATATTAAGACGCTGTATGTCAATGAGTTGCAATGCGCCAGAATATTATCGCTGTGTGGCATCGACGCGGACAGCGCAATAATTCGCAAGCTGTGGCCAAGGATCAGGAGCTTCGGACTTCGAGCGGCTTAAAATCACCACAGACCATTGCTCTTGGTCACGGTGCCGAAATTGGCCAGCGCATTCATGCGGGATATAGAGATTGAGGTCCAATAAGTCTGGGTGTGGCTTTAAGAGGGGCTCCGGGGGCAGGCGAGGAAGTTAGAATCATTATGAGTTTTATCCTCCGAACTCCATAGTGCATTGCACTCGCCGACCTTGGCTATTTGAACTCCACTATTTCTTTCATAACTGCCGCACTCATTAGTATCTCAGCGGGTTTTGCGCAGCGTCCGGTTGGCGCCGAAACTGCGCCTGCGCCTTCTGTCGCTTCGGAAACTCTATTTAAGTACGCGGAGATCATCGGGAGTCAGCTACGACTCGGTAGCGACATGAACGTCCGCGTCGACAGTGGACAAGTCGTCGAGCGCTCGATGGGCCGCGGCAGACCTATCGACGAGTCGGAGTTCTTCCCGTACACGTCGATGGTCGGTGCGCTCAACGACATTCGGTCACAGGGATGGACCCTTTACGAGATCTATCAGATCGCAACCAACGAGACGCTGTTTAGTGTGCGCTGGATCGTGCGGCGGCGGGAGTAGGTGGTTTTGGCGAAAGCCGCCCGGCACCGTCGTGAGGCAAGGCATCCCTGTGGAATATTAAGTCCGCGAACATGGTAACTAGATTATGGATTGTTTGAAGGGGTGCGACGCGGTATTCTTGTAGGGCTTCCGCAAAACCGTTACCTCCTTTCGCTATGCCTACCCGCACGCTCATAATTGGTCTGTTGCTTTGCTGCTTAGCCGCTTGTGGTACATCCTCCTCCACGGGAGGGGTGGCCGACGAAGTGGCCGCGGCGGCAGTGGAGCACAGTCCGATGGGCGATGAGCCTATCGTGTACAGATCGACCGAGAATGATCTAGCAACTATCGACCTTACGATCGCCCCAGACCAAACCTGGTCACTGAAGATGGTGGTGTTCGCTCAGTTCGACCCAGGCGTCGACTTCGGCCCTGATAACAAGGATGAGCAAATAGCGTATTCTGGTATGTGGATACGGGAAGCGGACTGGTACGAACTCACCTTCGTAGGCGATGTCCCGAAACCGGGATCTCTCTTCGACGAAAAGTACGGCGATCAAAATCAATTCATAAACATCGACGAGAGGCGGGTGAAGATTAACACCGGCCGCGAGACCATTGCTGTGTGGGGCATCGACTGCACCAAGCACATCGATGAATAGCCGAGGCATAATGCCCTAGCGTCCAACATGAATCCTATAAAAGTCTGCATCTGCTTGTTTATTTATCTCTACCTGGTCTCCTGCCGGAGTGGCACAAAGGCAAGCGACACGACTGGGTCGGGCGACGCGACAGCGGAGACAGGCGATGGTCCTACGACGTTCACAAAAGACTCAAACAAGGTCCTCACGTACGAGAGCGAAGGCAACGGCGTCGCTGGCATCAACATCGACTTCTACGCGGGGCGGATCTTCGTACTCCACTTCAAGACCTACCCTGAACCTGGAGAGCTCGACGTTGTAAGTGAGACCTTTGAGATTACTGCCCAAGGGTAATGGGTTCGCATTGATAACTCGATCACGTGAGAGTTCGCAGCGAACAGACCTGATGTCCCCGGCCTGTTCGACATTCGGTATGCCGACGCGAACCAGTTTGAATTGATCGGTGAAAAATGCAGTTCGGATCAACACCAGTCTAGACTACATAAAGTTCTACGGCGTCTGGTGCGAGAAGACAGTGATCAAGATTAACAGGCACTAGATTAGTTGCAGGTCTTCCTGCTCGAAGTCGACCCCGAGGTACAGTCTCAACATAGGCGGTCGCAGTCCTAGCAATGGCATGTCTACTGTTGCGCCCGCACCTCTACGCGCAGCTCGTCCTTGTCGATGATGATGTAGTCTCGCAGCGTATCAAGCGAGCTATAGCACATAAACTCCGCCCCTAGATCGCAGCCGCCACTCGCCTGAAAGGATACCTGTACAACGACAGTTGTAGTGTATACTGCGGTCTTGACCACTGTACTCCATCATGGTGATACTCAAACGTCTCACCAGTCTTGCGCTCGATCTCTTGCCACTCCTTTATAGTATGGGTGCAGTCCTCTAGACTGTAGGTAGAGAGGTTAGTAAAGAGACGCATAATGACGTTAAGGTAGGCTGCTCAATTCTCAGCTAAGAGGCCTTGACCGATCTAGGTTGCGACCTTCGCCAGATCGCGCGACCCAGCTTGAGTAAGCCACTGTCCAGCCGGCCATCGAAAAAGCCATAGCTTCCAGTCATATCGCCGTCGTGGTCCTCCAGATAGGCGACGATTTTTTCGTAGTCGGCAGCCTCGATGACAGCATCTGCATCCGTAGCTCCGGCCTCCGCCGCCGCGGCGAGGTGGCCGTAGATCGTGCTGGTGGTGTAGCTGCGACCATCGGCGATCTCCTGGACGCTCTGCCCGCTGCGAAACATGGACAGCGTCAGGGAGGAGGTCGCGTTTAGGCCAGCAACCAACGCCCCCGCAGCAGTTGCCGACTTCGCACCCGGGACGGGTTTTGGCGAAAGCTCACCCCGCGCCTCCATCTCGGCATACTCGCTAATGATCTTGAGCAGTTCGGCCCCGTGTCGTCTGGCGGTGGTCGCTCCGATGCCCTGCACGAATAGGAGCTGCTTTGCGGTCACCGGGCGCGCGGCCGTCAAGGCGCGCATGGCCTTGGCACTGAGGACTTCGGAGATCGACACCTCGTCTTCCTTAGCTCGTTTAGCGCGCCAGTCCGTGAGCATCGCGTAGAGCAGCGGATAGGCCACCTTGCTGGACGCCGCGCCACTCGATGCCGACTTGCGCTCTGGACCGTTCAGGCTGATCCTGGCTCGCTGGGTCAGGATGGCGTTCGGGTCGAAGGTCTCGGCGGCTACAGCGCTTACCGCCGCCTGCGCAAGGGCGAGTTCACGCCGGACTTCTGCCATGAGGTCGTCTCCGCGCAGGCCTACGTCCTTGTTATCGGTCTCCAAGTCGAGGGCGTCGAGGTGCTCGCTCTCGAACTTGGTGAGTTGCTTTTTGAAATAGCCTGCGGCCTGTCGGCAGCGCTCCGGTACGGGGACGGGCTCCCGGTCGAGTTCGGCTTCCGCCAAAACCGTCTGTAGCTGCTGCCCGAAGTTAATCGCGACTTGCTGGCACTTGTCGGTAACGAAGTTGTACATCGCGTCCAGCTCCGCATCGGTGAGCCCGGGGTAGCTGCGGCCATCCACGAGCCCGTGTCGTCGGAATTGATCGACGGCCCGCACCAGGTCACGAAACTCGAACGCATCCCCGATAATCTTCGCGCGGTAGGCCTTGCGGGCTGCGGCGAGTTGCGTTTCTCCAGGGTGCAAGTCGCGTTGCTCCTCGGTGTAGTTGTTGACCTCACGATCGGTGCGCACCGCCCGGCTCTCGATCTCGGTGCGCAGCACGATGCCCTCGAAGCTGCGACTCCGGCTCAGCGCCACATACACCTGACCGTGCGCAAACGCCGAGGCCGCATCAATAACGACGCGATCAAAGGTCAACCCCTGGCTCTTGTGAATCGTGATGGCCCAGGCCAGTCGCAGCGGGACTTGGTCAAAGCTGCCAGCCACCTGCGTGCTGACTTCTTTGGTGCTGTCGTTGAGGCTGTAGCGAGCGTTGTCCCAGCGGATTTTTCCTGTTGAGATTATGCCGCCGTCCTCGCCGCAATCCACCGTCACCAGAGCCTCCTCGAGCTTGGTGACCGTCCCGATCTTCCCGTTGTGAAAGCGGCCATCCGGGTCGTTTTTGACGAACATCACCTGCGCGCCCACTTTCAGTTCGAGGCGTTCGTCGGTAGGATAACTGCTCTCTGGGAAGGTCCCCTTTACATCGGCGGTATACGTAACCGACTTGCCGGCCGTAGCGGCGAGGCGCTCGGTGTTGATGTTGTCGGCCGTACGGCGGTGGCTCGTCAAGGTAATGTAGCCAGCCAGTTCGTTCGCCTCGGAGCTATCGCCAGTGCCCTCAGGGGCTCGGTAGCGGGAGTTGAGCTTCCGCAAAACGTCCGGTGTCATCCGATTGGCTCGCACCTCCCCGAGCAGCTGGACAAACTCGCCGTCGCTCTGGCGATAAACTTTAAGCAGCTCGATGGTGACGAGTCCCGCCTGCTGGAGCGCGCGGGACGAGAAGAAGTAAGGGGTCTGGTAGCGCTCGGCCATGGCGCGCTCCTCATCGTGCTTAACGACAGGCGGCAGCTGATGAAGGTCACCGATGAGTAGCAACTGCACCCCGCCGAAAGGGGCCGAGTTGCGCCGGACGCGCTGCAGAACAATGTCCATTGCATCCATGACATCAGCGCGGACCATACTGATCTCGTCGATGATGAGGAGGTCGATGCGGCGCAGGACTTGCTCCTTGGCCTTGGCGAGGTGTCGGCGTCCTTCCGGACCGTTCATCCGTTCGGGTGTCAGCATCCCGAAGGGCAGCTGCATTTGGGAGTGGATCGTAGTCCCTTTGGCATTGATGGCTGCGACACCAGTTGGAGCCACGACAACGTAGCTCTTGCGCAAGTGTTGGCGCAAGCGGTGGAGGAAGGTGGTCTTGCCGGTGCCAGCGCGCCCGGTGAGGTAGATGTGCTGATTGGTTTCAGTCACGAAACGCCGGGCGAGCTCCGCCTCGGGGTTGGGGGAGTGGTCGACCGGCGGGGCGGCGGGCGCTGTCTTCTGGGGGGCGAGCACGTCGCCGGGGTGTGTTTGGGTCATTTCGATGTGGTGGCGAAGATCGAGTAAGGACTCCACTACGTCGGGGCAATGTAAAACAATTTGTGTTGCTGAGGCAAATTTCAAGGACTAATTTAAAATTTTAAAGCGCTACCGGAGGGGGCGGTAAGCGTTGCGGCCTATTGCACCCTCCTGTCCTTACTTTCCGCGTTCTAAGCAAACCCCCATAATGTACGACGTCCTCATCATCGGTGCTGGCCTCTCGGGTATTGGCGCAGCCTGCCACCTCGCCCGCAAGAGTCCCGGCAAGACTTACCTCCTGCTGGAAAGTCGCCACGAGATCGGGGGCACGTGGAGCCTGTTCAAGTACCCCGGCGTCCGCTCGGACTCCGACATGTACACTTTCGGGTACTCCTTCAAGACCTGGGACGATCCGAAGTCCTTCGCGGCGGCCCCGTCGATCATGAGCTACCTCCAGGAGGCGGTCGAGGAGTATGGTGTCGCCGACCACATCCGCTACCGACAACGGGCGGTGGCGTACGACTTCGACTCGGTCGAGCAAGTTTGGACGGTGACCACCAGCGACGGACAAGGCGGGCCAGAGCAGCAGCACCGCGGTCATTTCCTCTTTAACTGCACGGGCTACTACAATTATGACACCGGGCACCTGCCGGAATACCCCGGTGTCGAGCGTTTTGCCGGAAGGCTCATCCACCCGCAGCAATGGCCAGAGGGAGTGGATTTTACCGGAAAGCGCGTCGTGGTCATCGGGAGTGGCGCTACGGCCGTTACGATAATCCCAGAACTCGCCGGCAAGTGTGAGCACGTCACTATGCTACAACGCTCGCCGAGCTACGTTGGGGCCCTGCCCAACGAAGATGCTATCGCGGGTATACTAAAGCACGTTTTGCCGAAAGGTGCCGCCCACAAATCTATTCGCGCGAAGAATATTATCGCCGACATGATTTTCTTTCAGATGTGCCGACGCTTCCCGAAGCTAATGCGAAAATTGATCATGAAGGATGTTAAGGTGCACCTCGGTGACTATCCTGCCGAACCGCACTTCGTACCCAGTTACAAGCCCTGGGAGCAGCGTTTTTGCCTCGCCCCCGACGGAGATATTTTTAGGGTATTAAAAGAGGGCAAGGCTTCTGTGGTCACCGAGCGCATCGCTCACTTTACCGAGGATGGAATTTTGCTCGAAAATGGACGACTGCTAAAGGCGGACATCGTCGTCTCTGCGACGGGACTCAAGCTTTTGGCCTTTGGAGGTGTGCCGATGAGCGTGGATGGTGAATCGTTCGATGTCTCGAAATCCTTTGTTTATAAAGGCACGATGCTGAGCGACTTACCAAACTTCTTCGTCTTCGTAGGTTACAGCAACGCCTCGTGGACCTTGAAGAGCGACTTGACGAGCGAGTACATCGCGCGGGTGTTCAAGTATATGGACGCGAACGACTACGGCGCGATTAAGCCGCGGGTAATCGAGGATGACTTGCGGCCGGTACTTTTAATGAACCTCAATTCTGGTTACATCAATCGTTCGCTCGACGAATTGCCGAGCCAGGGACACAAGGCACCGTGGCGAGTCTATCAGAATTATATTCTCGATTATAAAATGCTACGCCTTGACAAAGTGGACGACGCCCGCCTAGCTTTCGCCTAATCGCGAGGGGTTGAAGTTGCCGTAGCTGCTCACGTCGGTCACCCCTTTGCCCTCGCGCCAAAATTGCCGGACGAACCACTTCGGCGGCAGGAGATTCGAGCCGATCCATACCCGGCGGGCCTGATTGCCGTATACGATCCGTCGCTGGTTGCGCTGGATAGCTTTGATAACGTAGCGGACGATTTCGTTGGGTGGGGTAGTGAGCCACTCCTTCTCGAACCGGTCATCTGGGTTGTCGCGCGCGATCGCGGTGTCGATGCCGCCGGGGTGTAGCACGTGGAATTGAATAGTACTGCCGTAAAATTCTGCCATCAACGACTCGGTAAAGCCGCGCACGGCAAACTTGGAGGCCGCGTAGTCGGTGACGTTGGGTGGGCCGACGAGCCCGAAAATGCTAGAGACATTGACGACGGCACCTACACCGTTGGCGACGAGTTGCGGCAGAAATGCCTTCGTCCCGTAAACCACCCCATTAAAGTTGATGCGCATCGTGCGCTCGAACTCGTCGAGGGGCTTGTTGTAAAACGGCGTTCCGTTGCCGCCGACGCCCGCGTTGTTGATGACGACGTGCGCCGGGCCGAGTGTGCGTTCGACGTTTTGCGCGAAAGCGAATACGGCCTCTCGGTCGGACACGTCGACGCGCTCTGCGTAGACGTTGGCCTCGCCGATCAGCTTGGCGAGTTCAGTCGCGACGACCCCGAGGACGTCCCCGTCGACATCACAAATGGCGAGTTTGGCCCCGAGGTAGGCGAACTCTTCAGCGTAGGCGAGGCCCATCCCGGAGGCGGCCCCGGTGACGACGATGGTTTTATGGCGGAAGTCTTTCATGGGGGCAGGCAATTAGCGACAAGGTAATCGAGCGTCAGATATGTGAAGATCGTACGCCATTTTCGCCCCATGCGCATCGTCTCTTTGTATCTTCTTTTACTCTTCGCGACCTGTAAATCCTCCGACGGCGAGCCTTACGACACCACACTGGCGACGGGCGACTCGACTATGGCCGCCGCGAATTCGGCTATGCGCTCCGAAGTAGCCGTTCCCGACACCAGCGACATCGGCCTGCCTACTCGCCGCCACCGCGAAGAGGGCAAGCTTTACCCCGTAGACGAAGCCCCCCGCCAACCTTCCCTCGTCGCCTTTCGGCAAAACCTGCTCGCCGCCATCAAGCGAAAGGATGTCGAGGAGCTTGTCGCCGCGATGGCACCGGATATCCAGCTCGGCTTTAGCGGAGACGATGGCCGCGACGACTTCCGTAAGCAGTGGGGTCTCGACAAGGACCCGGGGGCGTCCGACATCTGGCGCGAACTCTTCCAGGTTCTCATGGGCGGCGGGGTCTGGGTTACCGACTTGGAGGACGGCGAGAGTAGCGAGACCCTCTTCCGAGCCCCTGCCGCGTTCTCGACCTTCAACGGCCGCGATGCCTTCACGCAGTCCGTGATCATCGGTGAGGGTGTCAATGTGCGGGCCAAGCCAAACGCCTCCGCTACGATCCTCGCGCAACTCAGTTATGAGTTGGTAGACCTAGTGGACGTAACGACACAGCCGAGTCCGAAGCTCCGCATCGGGGACTACGACTACGGCTGGACGGAAGTCAAGCTGGCCGACGGTCGACGGGGCTTCGTCTCCGATAAGTTCGTCACGAGTCCTATCGGCTACCGCGTTAGTATCGAGCAAAAGGACGGCACGTGGCAGATTACCCAGCTAACTGTAGGTGACTGAGAGTATGCCGAACGCAGCGTACGGCGACCTATATAGGAGCGCAAAGGCCCTGTCGCCTACCATCCGCGCTGTTCGCGAAGCTCGGCTTCGCGCGTTTTCCAAGCTTGCACTTGGGCAACCTGATAGCCGGGGATCTGCTCTTCAAAGACATAGATGAGTTCCGTGAGCTCTTCGGGGTCGGAGCTTGGGTAGGCGCGTTGGCTCTTGATGGCGAACTTCCCGAAGCGCTTGGCCTTGCCGTCTTCACGGGCGCGCCGCATGCGGTACCGGAGGTAGGTGCTGTCGGCGACCGCTGGATACGCGCGGGCGATGAGGGCCTTGGCGGCCTTGGGCTTGATGCTGCTGTGTCCGAACAGCCGCTCGTCGACGAGGCGGTTGATTTTCTCGTCGACGACCGGAGCAGAGTATGCGCGATTGAGTTGGCGGCGACGGGACACGAGGCTGTCGAACATCGGGGTCGCCGTACTGTGGGTCACTCGAAGCAGCCGCAGCGATGCGTCCTGGCTGTCCCAGTCGCCGGTGGCGAGTAGGTATTGGTAGGCATACAGTTCGCGTTCCGGGAGATTGGCGTCGATGGCCATCTTTTCCAAGGTGGCGAGGAGGGCGGGCTCGCGGTTGCCGTCGCGATAGCGAGCGAGGCTGCCGCGGTAGTTGCGGTGAGGGTCGATGCTGATCTCGGCGAAAGATTCCAGCGCCTCGGCGTGCATAAAGCCCGTGCCTCGGTGCAGTTCGCCGTCGGCATCGAAGACGACGAAGGTGGGGTAGACGCTTACGCCAAATCGCTTCGCGAGTGCCTTGCCGGTGGCGGTCTCCATGTCCATGCGGACGGGGATGAAGCGCCGCATGAGCATCTGCTCGACCTTCGGATCGGAGAAGACGAGGCCGTCCATCTGGCGGCAGGGCGCACACCAGGTCGTATACGCATCGAGGAAGACGGGCTTGCCGGTGCGGGCGGACTCGGCGACGGCCTCCTCGTAGTCGCGGAGGAAGTAGGCGTTGGTATCGCTCGGGCTCGCGCCGGCCAGGCCGAGAGTGACGAAGAGGCTGTACAGAAAGGCTCCCATGGCTAGCCTTCGATTTGCTGGAGGAGTTCGGTGACCATGGCGGCGTGGCGGGGGTCGGAACTCTCGGCGAGCTTGGCCTGTGCACGTTTGGCCTGCGCGATGGCGGGCTTGGTTTTCCCGATTGCAGCCAGGAGCCGTGCGTAGGTGAAGAGGTGCTCGAAGCTCGGGTCGCCCTTGGCGGCGCTACCGGCCATTTTGGCGGCGAGTTCGACGGCCTTGGGGTTGTTTAGAAAGGTACGACTCAGCTCGAGAGCCATCTCATGGTTGGCGGCGGGCGTATTGCCATCGGCGTTGACCAATTTTTTAGCGGCCTTGTAGGCGAGTCCAGCATCGCCGGAGCGCTTGGCCACGGCGAGGTCGGCACGGGCGTCGAAGCTCTTGGCGCGGCTCGGGAGGTGAGCCTCCATAGCGGCCTTGGCGTCGGCGACGAGCTGCTCTGAGCGGAACGTGAGGCCTTGCTGAAGCGTACGGTCGCAGGCATCCTCGATGCGCTCGGCGACGGCCTTCGCGCCGTAGACCTTTTCGACGGCCCCTCGGTGCTCGATGAGGAGTTCAAACACCCGCGAATCCGCCTGGACGCAGGCCTCGTAGATGACTTCGATGACGGCGGCGTCTTTGTAGTCGACGTCGCCCCGCAAGAAATCGTTGGCTACCGCGAGGGAGGGCTTGCCGGCGCGGTTGAGGGTTTTGACGTAAGTCGCCACTAATTTCGGGTCTCGCTCGCCATCCTGGTAGCGCCTCGCGTAGGCTTCGGAGTTGTCGGACTTACGGAGGGCGAGCTGCGCCTGCTGAATGAGCTTGTCGGGGGCCTGCGCACCGACGACGCGCTGCACGAGTTGTCCGTCGCCATCGATAAACAGCAGCGTTGGGTAGCTCGAGACAGGAAAGAGCTTGCCGAACTCCCGTCCGGGGCCTTGCTCCATGTCGATCTTGAGGGATACGAAGTTCTCGTTGAAGAACGCACCCACCTCTTCCAGTGGGAAGACATCGGAGACTCATCCGCCGACACGGCCCGCACCACACGGCGTAGGCATCGACGAAAACGAGCTTGTTTTGTTTTTTGGCGAGTTTGAGCGCCTCAGCGTAACTCTCCTCGGAAAAGGTGACCCCCTGGGCCACGAGCGCGTGCGCGGCGCACAGCAGGAGCCAGGAAAGTAAGAGGGCGCGTGTCATAGGCTACCCATCCTGCAAACCTTGGGCCTAATTCGCCGCGCCCTCGGTGCCGTCGGGCAGGGCCTGCTCGCCGGTGGCCAGCCGTTTGAGTCCCGTGGCCTGCGCGGCGAAGGGGCTCTCGGGGTAGGTGGCGAGCACGCGGTCGTAGTACTCCACGGCGAGGTCGTACTGCCCGTATTTGGTATCGAGCACGAAACCCTGGTAGAACATCGCCTCGGGTGCGCGCGGGTGCTCTGGCGTGCGTCGCCATACGTAGCCCCACAACTGGATGGACTTGTTGCTCCACTCCGTGCCGTTGGCGAGACCGGCCGCATCGAGCAGGAGATCGGGGCTGCGGGGGTGTTTGGGGTACGCTTCCGCAAAACGTTCTACGGCGCGGATGAAGGGCCAGGCGCGGGCAGAGTCGGTGCCGTTGCGCATCCCGTTCGGGAAAATGTTTTGTTGCAGCTCGTCGATCTGGGCGAGTTGCTCCTCGGCACTCGCCATGAGCACGGTAGCGGGCGTCTGCGCGTTTTGCCGACAGGCGAATAGCAGGAGGAGGCTTACGCCAAAACTGAGGGCGATGGCTTTAGGCATGGGGGCAAAAATAGCGCGGCGAGCGTTCGGCGTAAGCCTCGAGGAGGCGTTTGCGCTCCCAATGATATTCAGGAAGCCGTGCTAGGTAAGTTCGGCGTCGACGGCCATCATGGCGTCCTCCACCTCGTGGACGAGTGCGTCGTACCGCGCGAGTCGTTTGGTGTCGCGGTTGCGCTGAAACGGTAGGTCTACCTTGATGTGCCGCACGAAGCTCGACGGAGCATGCTTGAGGATGTAAATGTCGTCGGCGAGGTACACGGCCTCCTGAATGTCGTGCGTGACAAAGACAATCGTCGGCGAGAAGCGCTCCCAGATGCTGAGCAGCAAGTCCTGCATTTGGAGGCGCGTCTTGACGTCGAGGGCACCGAAGGGTTCGTCCATCAGCAAGATGTCCGGGTTGGACATCAGGCTACGCGCAATGGCGACGCGCTGAAGTTGCCCGCCAGACAGCGTCGGGTACTGCGCGTACTTATCCTGGTGTCCGTCGAGGCCCACGAGCTGGATCATCTCCATGGCGCGAGCGTGGCGTTCGGATTTGGGGACACCCTGATACTGAAGGCTCAGCGCTACGTTGTCGAGTACGGTCATCCACGGCAGCGAGGAGTACTGCTGGAAGATCATCGCGACGCGATTGTCGGTGCCGACGGGCTTGCCTTTCAGCAAAACGCTGCCCTCGGTCGGCTTTTGCAGCCCCGCGATGTAGCGCAGGACGGTCGACTTCCCCGAGCCCGACATCCCGAGGATGACGACGAACTGCCCCTGCATCGGCTTGTCCTCCACGAGGAGGTCGAGACCCTCGATGATCGGGCGCTCGAGCCCATCGTAGCGCTGTATGATATCGCGCAATTCGATGACATTGGGGCGGGCGGGATCGTCGAGAAAGGGGAGGGCCATGGAAGGGGGTTTAGGGTCTAGGGAGTCTAGGGTCTAGAAATGTCTAGGGTATAGGGGGGGGCGTCATCGTCATTTCGACTGGAGCGAAGCGCAACGGAGAAATCTCCTGCCTTCAAAGAGATCTCTCCGCTCCGTCTCCGCAAGCTCCAACGTCGGTCGAGATGACGAGCGCTCCGTCTCCGCAAGCTCCAACGTCGGTCGAGATGACGAGCGCTCCGTCTCCGCAAGCTCCAACGTCGGTCGAGATGACGAGCGCTCCGTCTCCGTAAGCTCCAACGTCGGTCGAGATGACGAGCGCTCCGTCTCCGCAAGCTCCAACGTCGGTCGAGATGACGAGCGCTACGCCGTCGCACGCGCCACTTGCTTGTGCGGGAACAATAGCCGATCCACTAGCACGAACAGCCGATCCTGCACTACGCCAATAACAATGATGATGAGCAGGATGGCGAACGCCTTGTCGATACGACTCTGCCGCCGTGCCGTCCAGATAAGTTCGCCAATACCTCCCGAGCGGTTGAGCATCTCGACGATCGTGATGTAAGTCCAGGAGATGGCCGTAAGCACGCGCACGTCGTCGATGACCTTCGAGAGGACGTAAGGGATGTACACGGTGCGAATCGTCTGCCAGTTGGTGGCCCCGAGTGTGAAAACGGTATCGAGGTAGACGCTCTCCACCTCGTCGATACGCTGCACGACCACCGGGACCAGGTAGACCAGTATCCCAAAGGCTAAGAAGCTCACCTTCATCTGGGCGTCGAGTCCGAACCACATGATGAAGATCCCCGTCACCGCGGTCAGCGGGATGAAGCGGTACGAGTCGACGATCTGGGCGAAGAGTCCTCGAAAGAGTGGGATCAAGCCCAGCGCAAAGCCTAGCGGTAAGGCCACCGCCAGTGCGAGCAGGTAGCCCAGTAGGTTGAGTTGGATCGAGTAGAAGGTGTTGCCGAGGAGATTGTCCTCCCGCATCATCTCCGGAATGGAGGCCAGTACTCGGATCGGTGTCGGCAGCAGTGGGTAGACTTTTCTCTTGGTCAAGCCAAAGCCTGTCAGTTCTTCGCCGCTCATGCGCTCCAGCTCGTCGAGGTCGGCAATCAGCATGGAGTCGCTGCGGTAGTAGCCCTGCTTATCGCTCGCCAACGCACCAACGTCGATAGTATCCGCCTGCGTGACGAGTGTTTTGGAGAGGGCTTCCGCCAAAACCCACCACAGCGCAAGTAGTAGGAGGGTACCGATCACGCTGAGGAGGAGGCGGTCCCGGGTCGGGAGCGGTGCTCGAAGGGTGGTGAGGGATTTTAGGTTCAAGTTGGTGTTTTACGATTTCGGTTGCGGAGTTGCGGGCTGCGCGCGGCTACCGGGCTCCCGAACGGGCGCGCAGCCCGCAACTCCGCAACCGATATCAAAAGTTGATTGCAAGCCCCTTCGACACTATGGTGCTTCGAATACAGGAATCTTCTATAGTTAAACTCGATCGACTTCGTACTCGTGGCGGACTGAGCGCGCCCGGCGCGGAGACCGGGAGCCGCGCGCTCAGTCCGCCACGAGTACGAAGTCCGTCCTTCGGTTTTGGGCGTTGCAGCTTTCGGTCGCCTTGCCGCCGCAGCCCTCCACGGGCTTGTCCGGGCCATTGCCCAACACGACGAATCGATTGCGTTGCATCCCGTGCTCGCCGGCGAGGTAGTCGGCTACGGACTGGGCGCGCTTCTCCGACAGCGCCACGTTGCTGGCACGGTTGCCGACATTGTCGGTGTTGCCTTCGATGCGGACACGGGCGTTAGCGAAGGCCTTCGCGATCGGGGTAACTTGCTCGTCGAGGATGCGCTTGGCGTTTTCGTCTAGCTGGAACTCACCGGTGCGGAAGTTGATGCTCACTTTTTTGGTCGCGACGGAGGCGCTGGTCTTGTCGGACTCTTGGGCGGCGGTGAAGACCTTGGCGCCCTCGGCCTCGTTGCCAGGTCCGGCGAGGTCGGTTCGACTGACGAGATCCGAGTTGGAGATGAGGCGCCAGCTCTTGGCGTTGGCGGTCCCGTAGCCGAGTTCGTCGTACTTGACCTTCATCTTGTTGTAGAGTTCCTCGCCGGTCACCCCGCGGTAGTCGGGATTGAGGCCGAAGAAGTTTCGGTTGTCGCCTGCGGTGGCGAGGCGGACGTTGTTGATCGCATCGTAGGTAAAGTCCTCCGGCTGGCGCAAGCCGTCCGAAAGGATCTTGGCGGCACGGCGTTTGGCCTCGTCGCTCTGGTTGATTTCCGCGGCACCCTTCATCCAGCCTTCGTAGAGTTGTCGCAGCTTCTCCTTGTTGGCCTCGACGTAGGCCTTCTTGGCGATGAAAACGTCGGCAATGATGTTGGTGGCCTCCTTGGTGCTCGTGAGCACGCGGGCGCCGGGGACCTTCGCTACGGCGTCGGCGTCATCGGGGCTCCAGACTACCGCCGCATCGACGGTGTTGCTCTTGAAGGCGTCTGCCGCGTCAATAGCGCTCGGCACCTCGACGATTTGGATATCCTTCGTGGTCATGTCGCCGGCCTCGAGCATCCAAATCAGGAAAGAGTGCGAAGGTGTAAGCGGTGCTACGGCCACTTTCTGTCCTCGCAGGTCACTTACCTTCGAGATGCCACGCCGGGCCACTATAGCATCCCCGCCACGGCTCCAGTCGGCCTGGAAGACGACCTGCGGCTCGTATTCGGCTAAGCCCTCGACCTCCGTTGGGAAGGCGTCGATGGTGGCCCACAGCAAGTCCACGGACCCGTTTTTAAACGCGTCCCGCGAGGCGTCGAAATCGTCCAAGACCTCGAAATTGACCTTGAAGCCGTGGTCTTTGTAAAAGCGCGAGCGCTCGTTGGCCTCGAAGCCGTCATTCCAGTATTGGCCTCCGGCATAACCACCCCAGGTTACGACGCCGATGTTGATCGTCTCGTCGTCGCCGCCGCGATCGCTAGTACTCCCGCCAGGAGTGCCGCCGCCGCCCCCGATCCCGAGCGACTCCTTAAGCCCGTCGCCGAACGTGAACACGAGAAAGAAGACCCCCGCCATCAGGGCGAGGACCAAAAGTATTTTAGACAGGGGCGTGAGTCGGGTACCGGCCATGAGTAGGGTCTGTTGAGGGTGGAGTGTTAGGGGTTACTTGAGGTAGCGCCGCATTTTTTCGGCGTCCTGGACGAAGAGTTGCTTGACATACTCGAAGCTCGCGTCGAAGTCGCGACGCGTGTTCTCGATCTTAATTTCGGATTCGCGTACTGATAGGGTCTGCGCTCGTGCTTCGGTGAGGCTTTCGGCAATCTCGGCTTCGAGGGCTTTGATTTGCTCGCGCTTTTCAGAGATGCGGGTTTCCAGCTGTTCGAGTTGCGCGCGGCGCCCGGCGACCTGGTCTTGGAACTGGCGCTCGACGACGCCGTCGAACTGTGCCCTCTCCTGTTCGAGGGTGTGGAGGTAGTAGTCCGTCGAACTCAGGAGTTTGTCGAGGGTCGCACCGACGGTCGAAGCGGTCGCAAAAGCCGAGCGGTACTTGGTGGCCTCGTCCATCGGGAGGCTTTCCATCGCCTTGAGGGAGCGCTTGTACTCGAGGTAGTCGAAGCCCTCGAGGTCATTGCGGTCCACCCCATCGAGGAGCTTAGCGACGATGGCCGTATTGATGTCGCCTTTCGAAGGGCTGGAGCTAGGGTTGCGTGAAGCCGAGGTGGCGCTATCACGGGCCAAGGTGGGCTGAGGGGACGGACTCGCGGAACTCTGGGTACGTGTTGGACTCGCAGCAGGGCTCCCGGTCCGTTGGTCGTTGAGAGGGGCTTGCGTTGGACGCTGTGCCTCGGTCGGCTGCGCTGCGGGCTTCGCGGGCTCGTCCTCGACGATGAAGAGGGATTTGAGGTTCTTGAGCATGTCCGCACAATTTCGGGTCGGAAGGTCGCAATATCGAACGGGATCGGCGAAGTGGGGGTGGGGGTCGACGGAAGACGGCGGGGGGACGACTGCGGCGCTGGTTGGTTTTGGCGAAAGCCGCCCGCTCAAACCCGGCCCCCGCGGCAGCAACTGAGAGGGCGGAAGTTTAAACTGAGCATTGCCCGGAGGCATCCAAGTCCCGACTCCTCCGTTGATTCTCTAGCGGCTGCCGGTCCTTCGGTTAGCTTCACGCAAAACCATTTTTACTATGACTTCCCCTTCTAGTTCTGCACATGCCTTCGAGCTGCTGTGTCTCGACGTGCCCGGCATCAATTCCGAAAACAGTCTCGCGAGGGCCCTTTCTTTTGGGCCGATGTGGGAGGACGCCGACCCCGTCATCAAGACCACAAAGGGTACCTACCGCCTCGAAGAACCTGTGATGGGCGTGAGTGTCAGCGTCTACTCTGTCGACACGAGCCACATGCTCACCGACTACCAGGAGGCCGCCTTCGTGATCTCCGCCGAAAGCAAGGATTTTACCGCACTGGAGAAGTTCCGCTTACCGCTGTTGGAGCACATCCGGGGCAAACTGGAGTTCTCGCACGTGCGAATCCTCGCCGATACAGTTTCGACGGAGGTGGCCAATCTGCTGTACCCGAAGATCAACCGCGTCGAAAGCCGCCTCCGGCGCTACCTCTCGAAGTTCTTTATCCAGCGCGTCGGGCTCAACTGGTGGAAGCTCTCGGCCACGCGCCTCATGAACGAGAAGGTCAAGACGCGCCGCGAGCAGCTCACCGATAAGATGTCGAGCCTCGTGGAGATGGACGTCAACCTCGTGGACTTCGATGATCTCGGGGAGTTGATCTACAAGCAGACCACCGGCTTCAACAACACCGAGGCCATGGTGGCGAAGGTGCTCGAAATCAAGACCTACGGCGAACTCAAAGAACTCCAGGGCGAGCTACAGGGCAACTACACCAAGTACTTCAAGAAATTCTTCCAGGACAAGCACTTCAAGCACAAGTGGCAGGAGCTCTACCGCATCCGCAATAAGGTGGCCCACCACGGCACGTTCTACGCCAACGAGCTAGAGCGCGGCGAGCGCCTGTGCGAGGATTTGCTGCTCATCATCACCGAGGCCGAGAGCCAGATTGACAAACTCGTCTTCAGCGTCGAGGACAAGCAGGCCATCCGGGAGGCAGTCAACGACCAAATTCAGCAGGAGGCCCAGCAGCACGATGGGGAGGTACTCGAGCATGTCGAGGTGGATGCAACGAGCGAGGCCAACGGTCCGACCGTCTACCGCGCTAAAGTGACCGGCCCCAAGATCATCGGTCGCATAGAACTACCCGTGGATCGCAGTCGCGAGAAGGCCCTCGACGAGCCTACCATGCTGATGCTGCTCGAAGGCGAAACCTCCAAGACCTACAATGATTACGTGGGGTTGAAGTGGTTCGTGACGCAGCATTTGGTGGACAAAGGCTTCGCGGTGAATTCGAGCTACTCGTTGGCGAATGTGCTCATCGACCAGGGGAAGATCGAGATGTACGACGTGACGAATAGTCACGGGTATACCGTGAAGGCGATTCGAGTGGCGGTGGTGGGGTAGGGGAGCCGCGGGAGATGTCGCTGGGGATAGCGTTCTCGCGGAGCGGGTCAAACACACTATAGGCAGCCCGGAGGAAGGCCTTCAGTGCCGGTATGTCCTAGCGCCCGAGGTTTGAGTAGCGGAGAGTACAGCCTTTCAGCGTGGCGGGTCGGCTTTCGCCAGAACCCCTGTAGTCGTAGATGGCGTAGGCGTAGCCGTGACCTGAGTAGAAGTCGAGGGAGGGCTCGTAGAAGCGGGTCTTCGCGGCCGTGCCCGCGGTAGATTGGAGGATTGCTGTGGGGGGAGCCTTTCGCCAAAAGGTAGCTAGGTATCACGCAGCTCCAACTTACGAACAGCCCACCGCGTTAACACAAAAAACGAAACGAAATGCCGCTCGACTTCCCTGCCGACCTGACCTACATCACCCCGGCGGTCCTGCGGCTTCGGGCTCCGGGCGGCCGCTACGACCCGGCCATCCTGCGGCGGTGGCGCGAGCAGGGGCGGATCGAGAAGCTGAGGAATGGGCTGTATCGGAATACGGCGGTGGAGGTGCGGGGCAAGGTGGGCATATTCGCCATCGCTAACCAGGTGCGCTCCCCGAGTTACGTATCGCTACATTCCGCGCTGAATTACTGGGGCTTGATTCCGGAAGTCGTTCCCACCGTGACATCGGTAACGACTCGCACGACTCACGAAACCCTTTACCAAAACACACGTCTCATCTACCATTCGATGAGTCCGAATCTGTTCTTCGGCTACACTAAAACGGATTGGAAGTACGAGGATTACAAAATCGCTACTCCGGCCAAAGCGTTACTGGATTTAGCTTACTTCAATCCCGATTTCGAGGATCCGGACTGGCTCTACGAGATGCGTTTTGACGAAGAGATCCTGGCAGAGGGCGTCGATTGGAATGAAATGAACCGGTATCTCCAACTAGCCGACTCTCCGACGCTTCGGCGCAGGATTGGAGCATTGCGGGAGTTTCAACTTGCCTCGGTATGAGAGCGCTATCAGAGCTGCTTAACGCTTACCCCGAGGAGGTCCGCAAGGCAGAGATCTCGATACTTCGAGAGTACTTGCAGTATGAGCTACTCAACCTGATTTATCGGAGCAAATTCAATACGTCTCTCGTCTTCATCGGCGGAACTTGTCTCCGAATCGTGTACAACACTGATCGGTGGAGCGAAGACTTGGATTTCGATAATCTCGGCCTCGATTGGGGAGACTTCGAGAAGCTGTCCAAGGTCTTGACGCTCGGTATGGAGCGCATCGGCTACCCTTGCACGACGCACCTTACCGCGAAGGGGGCCTTCCACTGCGCGATCACCTTCCCGGCCCTGCTCTACAAGTACGAGTTGAGCGGACACAAGGAGGCCCGAATGATGATCAAGCTCGACACCGAGCGCCAGGACTACGCCTACACGCCCCACCGCTACATCCTCGACCGCTTCGGCGTCCAACACGACATCCGCGCCGTGCCCGCCGACCTGCTCTGCGCCATGAAGATCGCCGCCGTGCTCGGACGCAAGCGTGCCAAAGGCCGCGACTACTACGATCTCGACTGGCTCCTCCAGCGCGGCATCACCCCGGACTATGGCTACCTCGACCAGAAGTTGGATATAGCTTCCGCCAAAACGCTGCGCGAGCGCGTCACCGCCCATATCGATGCGCTCGACTTCGACGCGCTGGCGAAGGATGTGAGCCCGTTTTTACTGCGGGAAGAAGACGTAGCACGGGTGCGGACCTTTCCGCAGACCTGGGCCGAGGCGCGGCTCTAGGGGCGCGTTCGACTCGCTCCGCGAGTGCGCCCGGTACTGCCCGTGCGCCACTCGCGGAGCGAGCCGAACGGCGCCCCCCGCCGCACGTCCGCGAGCCTAAGTACCCACGTCCGCGAAATACTGCTTCACCAAGTCGGTCGCCTCCCGCGCCAGCGCCTTCGTGATCACCTTTTGCTCGGCCTGCGCCAGGTCCAGGAAGGCACGCTCGTGCTCGCCCAAGAAATCAGCGTGCATGTCCTGCGCCGTCATCCCGACCAACTGGCCGAACTGCCGCCGCGTCACCTCGCCGACCTTGCTCACCGCCGCCGGCACCCGCGCCGGCGTGGCGTACTCCAGCGCAGCATCGAGTAGGGCCTGGACCTCCGGCGCGAGCGCCACCGCCGGCTGCCGCACGCGCGGCTTGCGGATCTTGTCCGACCACTGCTCGTTCTTGTGCTTGATCAGCACCCGGCTGCCGCTCGGGAGGTGCCGCACGTCAACGGGCCGGATGACGACGCCCTCGACGAGGTTCGGCGACACCGGCGCCAGACCGAACTGCAGCGGGATCTCCGAGTCGAAGTCGTTCGCCTGCGCGAGGCAGGCGGTGAGGCTGCCGCGAAAACGGGTTTTGGCGAAAGCCAGCCCAGCCGCCTCGAAGAGCGCATTGGCCTCGTCGACGCCGAGGTAGCCGACGCCCTCCACCCAGGCATCGAAGGCGTAGAACCGGTGGTCCGCGGCGTAGTAGACGCCCTTCTGTACGCGCTTGTAGCCGTCGCTGCCCACGCCGGGGTAGGCCCCGCCGATCAACTCCCCGTAGATGGTGATTTGTCCGTCGCCAGTCCGGTAGCGCTTCCGCAAAACGCGCCACATCGCCGCTGAGCCCGACGCGGTGTCGCTCGAGCAAGCCGTAGTGTCCGTAGAACTCCTCGTCGGGCGCGAGCAGCGAGGTACGCTTGCCGGTCACCCACTGCTTCACCGTCCGGTCGAGGTAAAGCTCAGGTTGGCGCCGTGGGCCTTCTCCTGCACGACCCACTCGCCGCCGTCGAGGCCGTGGCCGCGGAGGTAGTCGAGGTAGCCGGCCTTGTCGTGGTTGTCGATCGAGGAGTACTTCCTGAAGGTGGGTTGGGTAGTCATGGTGGTCATGTATTAGGGGTTTGGAAAGTGAAAAATGAGTAATGAGCCCCTCGTAGGGTGGGCGTCCGCATCGCCGCCCATCGTAAGGGCAGCCCGGGGCGTAGCCCACCCGTGACAAGGGGCCTTCGGAAAATTAAGGAAGCCATGTTAAGGCAAACCAATCCTCGTTCAACCGTCGGTTATCGGTCGTTCGGAATATGGGCAACACGAGCGTGGCTAGCCGAACCCGGACAGGTTCGCACTTCACGCAATCGTGTAGCTAAAGGGAAGACGAAGTCGTCGTAACGCCGCGTGGCTACGGCCGGCACGTGCCCGTGGGAAGGGCGAGGGCAGGCGTAACACGCTGTAAGCTAGACCCTGAGCGGGTCCGCAGACGGAAGGATAGAGTATCGAGAGAGAATCAGGTCCGCGCCTACGGGCGCGGGGAGTCGCGCCGTTGCTATGAAAATCGTCCGTCCTCCGAGGAGAGGCGTGCCGGGGTGCAAGGGAAACTTTGTTGATTCATGATGGGGCAAATGTAGGGGGATATCGTATACCGTGTACACTTCGATAAAATAAATTATCGATCAATGGTACGGGCGATTGCGGAGAACTCCGACGTGCGGCATATGACTCGTCACTGCGAGACGTGAAGCCGTTCGCCTGCCCCAGACGCGCAGCTGGCCGAGTGGCGGCGCCGAGCGGCGCCTACAAGCTGCGTCCTGTCACCGCTCTGGCGAGCTGGTGTTCAGTAAGCCCATGCGCTCTTCGATCTCCCGCACGCTCACCTCGTAGAACTCCTCGACGTAAGGTCGGCTGAAAGTGTAGCCGCGCTTGGCTTTCGCAAGGGCCTCTGTGTAGTGCCGTTGCGCTTCCGCAAAACCGCCGCGCGCCTCGTGTCTGCGGCCGAGGTAGTACCACAGTTCGCCGGAGTTACCCTCGGCGACTTTGAGACCGTGCGCGAGGCTCTGCTCTGCCTCCGACGTGCGACCGAGGCTGTCGAGGCACACGGCGCGGTACTGCCAGACCTGCGGCCCGAGGTAGATCTCCTCGACGCGGACGGTCTCCTCGGCGAGCCAGCGGTCGAAGTAGTCGAGGGCGGTGGCGTATTCACCGAGCTGCATGTGGGCTACGCCGCGCATGTAGTGCACGCTGGTGGCCTGCGGGTAGGGCGTTTGGCCGGGCGTGAGACTGTCGAGTGCCGTGAAGTCGGCGATGGCGCGGCGGTAGTCGCGGTTGAAGTACAAGTGCATGTACCCACGGTAGCCCTGCCACTGGAGTGGGTCGAGACGCGCGGCGTCATCGTAGCCTTGCCACTTCGATTTGAGGCCGCGTTTGGCCCAGGCAATCCCGCGCTCGCGGTGGAGGTCGGCGTTGGCGGAGTCGAGACTGAGCGCGTAGCGAATGGTCATTTGCTCGGCGGCAGTACCTTGGTAGTACTGCTGCACCATACCGCCCTCCAGCACCTTGGCCACGTCCGCCCGCTCCATGTCGGACAACGCACGTTGGTAGTGCGCAGGCGTTTGTTGGCAGGCGCCCAGCGTCATGAGGGCAAGGGCAAGAACCGCCAGGGGGAGCCGTGGCTCACGCGGATTGCCCTGTGCGAGACCGGCCTTACGGGAGGAGGTCAATGAGCTGGCCATCTTCAAATTTTAGGGTGAGGTAGGTGTAGAAGTCGCCGTTGTCCGTGTCCGAGGCGCGCACCGGCGCCGTGCTCCAACCCCCGAGTCGTTGGACGGCCAGCGCGAGCTCGCGCACGGCGGCCGGCGGGAAGCGTTTTGGACGAAAGTCGAGATCGGACTCATCGGTGGTAAAGCGACCGATCTCCCCGCGGCAGTTAACCACGAAGCGCACGGTGAGGTAGCCGCTCTCACCCGCGAAGGACGCGAGGTCGACCTTGGGCAAGAGGTCTTTGCGCAGGCCATACTGCCGGCCGGGGTAGCCGATGTCGGGACTGAGATTGTAGTAATCCGCGATGTCGTCGGTGTCGTGGCAGGGCGCCCAACCGTCCCGGTCGGGGATGAGCGTACTGTCGGGGTCGATGTAGGCGACGCGCTGCGGGATGGTGGCCCGGAGACTGTCGACTTGTTTTGGCGAAAGCTGGTAGAGCAGCTCTCGCGAGTAGACGTACTCCGGCGTGATGTAAGCACTGTACACCTGTCCGAGGCCCGCGACGTACAGTCGCAGGAGGCGACTGGTGTCCGTCCTTGCGCTCGCTGAGTCTGTGTAGAGCTCGAAGCCACGGTACGACCGGGCGTCGAGCGCGTGCCACGTGGTGTCTGTGCCGCGGATGAGGATTCGCTCGAAGCGGTTGCCCATGACCAACGACACGCTGCGGGCCGTATCCGCGGTGCCGAACCTCAGCAAACGATCTTCCTCGATCTTGCGATTTGAGGTGTCGCCCCATCGGAACAACAGCGAGCCGAGTAGGCGCAGACCATCCGCATCGACGAGCGACCGGTCCACGTCGGTCGGACGAAGGTCGGGTGTCATGACGGTAGTGACGAGTGTGTCGCCGCCGGCCCAGCGGATGTGCATGTACTCCAACTGTCCCTGGACCTCGTAATTGCTGCCTCGATCGTAGGTGACGAGGTAGGCATTCGTCACGCCCTCGGCGAGGTGGGCGGGGTGCGGGAGGACGGCCGCGGCGTCCGGAGCGAGTTCAGGCCCGCGGGTACATGCGGCCAGGAGGAGGAACGTCAGCGCGTCACGAGAGTTTGTAAACTTCTGGTCACGGAGGCAAGTACGGCGCTGGGGGACGAGCCGTGGCTGTGGGGTAGCGTTAAGGGGGTGTGAAGTGGGGTTTCGCTTCACGGCGCCCGAACTCAGTCGATGCGGGTGTCGCAAATTTGCGACGCGCAATTTTGCGACGGCTGGGGAAGCTTCCGCCAAAACCCTTCCAAACAGCATCGAGGGTGCATATGGGTAGACGTGACCTCTTGGCTTCGGTGCTAACAGTAATTAGTCTAATTGGTGGCGTTGGAGTCCGCGCACAAATACCGGCGCTGGATTCTCTAAACTACGGCAACGTATCGCTCTATCGAACCTGTAGACAAGCGATCAAGTCGGAATGGGACGGGAGAAGTGAGCTATACCTCGCTTACGCAGTCCCTTCGAGTGGTCGAGAATTACTTGTACGGCAAATTGAACAGGGTGGAACTATACAATAGCGGCGTTTTAACCCATAATGTCGCACTTACCTACCACGAACGTGATCGCGTGATCGAGGTAAGCGACCTGGCGACGGGCGAGGTACACCCCACGCTGGTGCGACTCTCGGCAACTTACCCAAGGGCCGCGCGGGAGGAAGGTCGCGAAGGAACGGTGCAGGTCGCGGTAAGCTTCGACGAGGTTTGCGTGATGCAGGGCTACCGGATCGTGTTTGCGGCAGCACCAGATTTCGCGGACGCAGTTCGCGAACAATACGATTTGCTGTTGGCGAGGTCGGAGGAGTAACACATCGTGGTGCCAAACTGTAGCGATAGCGTTGCGCCAGTCACTGTGACTTTCATGCTAGACTGATAGCCGCTACGTTGTATGCTTCCGCCGCGCCACAAACAAAGGTTGCGCGTTCGGGTCGCTCCAGCGAGTGCGCAACCTGAGGGAACCGGTCTCCCGCGGCACTCGCTGGAGCGACCCGAACGCCGTTCGTCTACTAGTCCACCCTCCGAAACGTCCGCTCCATCCCCTCTTCCCCCGCAATACCAGCGTGTCGCCTCCACGCAGTTCATAATACAGTACCGCCCCCAAGCCCTCCACCGGCAGCGCGACCGTCAATTCGCCTGGCGCCGACACGACCACCGGGCGCGCCTCCGCTAAGAGCGTGTCGGCGGCCTCGACCTCGAGCGTCACCGTGCCCACGTAGTATCCGTATAGGTACAGTCGCCAATTGCCGCCGAGCTCCTGGTACTTACCCAGCAGGTCGTGCGCGCTCGCGCTGCCGGAGCCATCCGCGTAGCGCAGGGTCCGGTACTCGACCGTGCTGGTGTCGGCCTCGATGTAGACGGTCGGGCCTTCGCTCCACCACTGCACCTTGCGGCGCACCGTCCAGTTGCCGTGCTCATCGTGCGCATCGTATACAAAGTGTGTCAGCCAGCGCTCGGCCCCTGGGTCATCTGGGTCCTCACTGAAGTAGGGGTTCTCCTGGAGGGAGGTGGCGTCGAGTCGACCGACAGAGTCAAAGCGGCTGAAGTCCCGGTAGGAGAGTCGCCCGTCGTCGCGGAGCTGGACGCGGTCGACGACGCGCCCGCGCTCGTCGCACACACGTGGTGCACGGCTTGGAACCTGGTGGTCGGCCCGCGGGTGCGGTCGAGGTACTCGACGTATCCATCTAGTTCATCGGCACCCTCGGGCCACTGGAACCTGTAGAGTGAGGCCTGGCCGGCGGTGTCTAGATCCACCAATCGTGCGGAGTCGTTCGCGTAGGTGAAGTCGGTACGCGCGGCGAGCGCCGGTCGGCCGGGCCCCCCGCGCGTGATCGTAAGCGGGCGCCCCGACGCGTCGTATGCGTAGGTCACGAGGTCGAAGCCGCCCGCCTGCTCCACGGTGTCGAGGCGGCCGTCCGGGCGGTAGGTGCGCCGCTCGACGGCGCTCACGTTTTCGGAGACGGGTACGCGGCGCCCGTCGCGCAGGTCGAGCGTAAAGGTGCGCACCCGCGTCTCAGCGACGTCGCCGCCCAAACCGGCCTGGGTGCGCGTGAGTGCGTTGACGCCGAGAACGCAGGTGAGCGAGTCGGGCGGTGGGGGCAGGCCATGCGCCGCGGTCGCGGAGATGGCGAACGACCATGCGAGCCAGCAGGCCAGTGAAGAGAGTTTGGCATAGACCATACGGCGGATCAACTACCACGTCATTTGAATCGGCAACACAAAACTCACCCCCACCGGCTTCCCGCGTTGTACGCCCGACTGCCACACGGGCATCCCGGAGACGACATAGCGTGCGGCTGCGTCGAAGGTATTGACTCCGCTGCGCGTCAGGGTCGTGACACCCGTAATGCTGCCGTCGGTCTCGACTACGAAACCAACCCGCGTCGTGTACTTCACGGACCGTCGCTTCTGCTTAGGTAGCGTCAACGAGTCAACGTCCAAGTTGGTGTAGATGTAGGTGAGCATGGCTTCCTCGGAGCAGTCCTTCAGCTCTTGCTGCATCGACACCGGGGCTCCATTCACGAATTGCGGACAGTCTTCCGAGAAGAAGTAGGGCATACGCTCCGAAAGCACCGCGGTATCGTTGACCCTCGGTGTCGTATCCAGCGCGATAAGCTCATTCCGCGGGATAAACGAACGCGCTGGACGAAGACCGTCCGAGAGCGCTATTTACGGCCAGGGGCAGCAAGCAATAAATGTAACGGCTGAGCATCATCTGTCACAAACTTACTGGCAGCGGGGTTTGCTCGCAGAGCGAGTCGAACCTAACCCCGCCAACACCTCCTCCACCACCGCCGGGTCACTGTACGTCACCATGTGCCCCCGATCCTCCACCGTCACGTCCGCGTCACGAACTTGTACGGCAGCGTGTGGTCGAGCGTTCCATGTACGTGCGTCACGTTCGGCGGGGCCTCGGTCCGCTCCCAGCGCACCATCAGGCCCACGGCCCGCTGCAAAAACTTCGGGTCCTTGCCGTAAATCATATCGATGAAAAGATCGCGCTGAGCGTCTTCCATCGGCTCGATGAGCGGCTGGCCCTGTTTTGTAAACCAGCGCATCGTTCGTCCACCGACGATTCGATAAATGGGCAGGTAGCGACCCAAACGATAGCCCGGGGGCAACTCGTGGCGGGTTTTGGCGGAAGCTACAATCACCGTGTGCTCGGGGTGCAGCTGCTCGGCCAACTCGGTGGCGACCATACCGCCGAGGGAGACCCCGAGAATGGCGAAGGGTCGCGTCGTGTCAATCTGCTCGCGGGCGATCCGTGCGGCGTAATCCGACATCGTCTCGCGTCGATAGGCGATGGGGAGCTTCACGTTGACCGTGTCGTACGCGCGCAAATCGAGCGCGTGGAAGAGGCGATGGTCGGCGCCCGTGCCCGGGAGCAGATAAAGGCGCAACGGTGACTCGGCACTGGTTTGGGCTTTCGCCAAAACGGTCGACCAACTGATGAAAAGGAGGAGTAAAGCTTTGCCCATCGAGGTCTCTAACGTTCGGGGTCGGGCTTTGTGTGCCCGGAATACGCAGGTCATCGTATGGTGTCGCCTTTCGGCAAAACCCAACTTTGCTAACAAACCCGGACCTCATGAAGCGAAGCCTCTACACCCTCGCCCTCCTCACCCTCTTCGCAATCGGCGCGGATGCCCAGCAGTCCCTTCTCGACAAAACCTTCGGCGGCGGCGACGGCGAGGTCACCTACGCGGAGATCGGTCTCGCCAAGGCCATCGCGGCTTTTCGCAGAGTCGAGTTCGGCGCCGGACGACTCTACGCCTACGAACTCGAGGAGCGGACCGGCAACGTGCTCGTCGCCGTGCTCGACCCAGACGGCAAGCCCCTGGCTACCGTCAACGGCGGCGCGCCCGTGAGCGTCCCCCGCCCGACGGCTGACTTTTTCCTCGGCTACTCCCTCGCGATCCGACCCGACGGCGGCTTCTTCCTCGTCGGCAACCGCCGCAACGCGACCGAGATTTTCGTCTACGCCTACCGCGCCGACGGCACCGTAGACGCCAGCTTCGGGACCAACGGAAAGCTCACCTTCGACCTCAAGGACCGCAACGGCGTCCCGGTCACCAACTTCTCCGGCAGCATGACCGGCTTCGGCCGCGCCGACGGTGGGCTCGCCGTGCTGCTGGGGAGCGTCCGCAACAACGACGGGAGCTTCGACTACTGGCTCAACCTCAAACCCGATGGGACGCTCGATGCTGCGGCGGCCGGTGCAGGGCTGCAATTGCTGCCCTTTGGCTTCGTCGGCAACGCCCGCACCAACGGACTGGTCCGCGAAACCGACGGCGGGCTCGTGCGCTCCATCGTCAACAACGACTCCTTCAGCATCGAGCGGCGCCTGCCGAGTGGCGCCCTCGACCTGAGCTTCGGCACCGCAGGATCTACCCGTTTTCGCGTCCGCACGTTCGCGAATAACCTCCGCCAATCTATCGTGGCCGCCGCGGGCGGCGGATACTACTTAGCGGCCCTCCCGCAGGATGCCCCGCGCGGCAATCGCGACACGACGTATTTGCCCGTGATGAAGTTAGGTACTTCGGGGAAGATTGATCTGGCCTGGGGCACGAAGGGACTGGCCTACACCATCGGCACCGGCACCACCCTCAGCCCCAACAAGATCTTCGCCCGCGCCAACGGTGGCGTTTGGGTGGATACCGATGACAACATCCAGCGGGCGGCCTTCGCGGTAACATCGAATGGAGCACTGGACCAGAGTCGCGGCGGCGGCAGTCGCGTAGTCTACGGGAGCAGCGCCGAGGTTAGCAGACGGTCTATCGAGGGCTTCGATGTCGCCACGGAGCGCTTCTACCTCTTCGCCGCCGAGAATGCCACTCGCAACGCCAGCTACGAGTATCCAGCGCTACCTCACTTCCGGCCTACCGGCAGCCGGCAACTACCTCGGCAGCGTAGACCGCGGCTACGGCGGACCACAGTTTGCCGGCCTCGCCTTCTCCACCGAGAACCGACTCTACTACGCCCAGCGTGCATTCGCGCAGCGCGTCGTTGCGGACGGATCGAGGCGCGTCGTCTACGACGTAGATGCTTCCCGTGGCCCGGAGCGCAGCATCGCCGTGTTTGACTACGGGCGGGACGGCCGCTCGGCCACCTCCGGCCCGGATGCCCTTCGGTACGCCGTCCCCATCGGCGAGGAGCGCACGTTCGGGGTGGAGTTGGACGGGGACGGGTTGTACGTTGGCTCGGGCGCGGGTCGCTTCAAAGACTCGATGCGCGTGCGTCGCGTCGACGCCACCGGCAAACTCGTTGCCACGTGGGGCAATAGCGGCTTCCTGGCGCTGCCCGCCCTGCGCATCTTCGAGGGGCTCTACCTCCAGCCGGACGGTGGCCTTTTCGTGGCGGGTCGCACGGTAAGCTCCGTCAATCAGACCGTCCTGCAGCGCATCACGCCCGCCGGCCAGGTGGACCAAGCCTTCGGCACCAACGGCGAATACCGGTCGCCCAACGGGAGCATCGTCGGTACCCTCGGGGCAGCAAATGGCGGAGTCTACCTCGTTTCGCTGGGGGCCTCCGCCGGCTCCGCCGCGCTACTGGTGAGTCGGCTGTTGCCGAGCGGTAAGTTGGACGAGACCTTCGGCCAGAACGGGCTCGCGACCTACGTCCTGCGGGGAGACGGTTTCGCGAAGGCGGAGATACACCTGGGCGCAGATGCGCGTGGCGGACTCCTCATCAACGGCGAGACGACCCAGGAGGGCTTCGTGGCCGTACTCGACGGGGACGGTCGGCCCGCCCCCGGCTTCGAGAACGGACCGGCGCGCATCCCGTTCTTCACCCGCAACAGCGCCGCCAGCACCGTGAGCCAGTGGCTCGTCCAGCCCGACGGCAAGCTGCTGCTCTCGGCCCGGACGTTCAACAACAGCAATTGGTACGTCTTCCGCTTCTTGCCGAACGGCGAACTCGACCCGACCTGGGGGCCGAACGGCATCGGGTGGTCCACCGACTTCATCGTCCAAGTGGGCGACCGCATGCTCATCGAAGCCTCCTTCAACCTGGTCGGCAACCTCATGACCCAAACCCCGGACGGCAACCTCGTCTACGCCGGGACCAGCTCGGGGGCCGTGCTGGCTGTCCGATTGCGCAGCGACTCCAAGGCCCTGGTCGGCGTAAGGGATGTTTTGCCGAAAGGCCACGAACCAGGACTCAGCATTCGCTACGGCAACGACGGTGCGCGCCGACTCGCCATCGAGAATCCGCTCCAAGGGCAGCACAAAGTCATGGTATACGCGATGAGCGGACAACTGCTGTGGGAAACCTCGTGGGCACCGTCTGCCGGCGGCACACTGGAGCTGCCGGCGGGATTGTTGAGCGGGACGTACGCGGTGGCAGTGCTCCAGCCGGATGCTAGTCGCCGCGCCGTGTTGGGGCATTGGTAGGCGAGATCGCCATCCTGATCGGCGTAGCAGTCCCGAGTTAGATCGTCACGCCAGCCTGCGGCGTCTCAAAATGAACGCTCCGATGGGGCACCCGATTCCCTAGTCCCTGTCCGCCCTCACGAATCCCACCCCCGCCGTATGATTCGTCGTTGGAGAGATGAGGATGAAGGCGCCGTTGCTGCGGTGCTCCACGAAGGGATCAGCGTAGATGGGCTTGTTGAGCACGAATTCGACATCACCCATGTCGTTGAGGCCGAGTGCGGTAACGCCGGTCCTCCTCGCCGGAGTAGTCGGGCTTGACGTGGGTGAGGAGAGTTGCGGCTTTCGCCAAAACACGATTTACCCCGTGTTGCAGTGTGAACTTATCGCCCGCGCGCAGGGGCTGTGCGTCCATCCAGACGATCGTCGCTCGGATCTTCTTGCGGGCTACGGGGCCCTCGCCACTGCGGACGATCAGGTCGCCGCGGCTCACGTTGACCTCGTCGGCGAGACTCACCGTGACCGAGGCCATGTGCGTTGCCTCGGCGAGCGACCGGTGGGCAAAGTGGATCGACTTCACCCGCGACTCCCGCATCGACGGCAGCACCGTGACGGCGTCCCCGACCCGCAGCGGCGCGCCGTATAGCCTTCCGGCAAAACCCCTGAAGTCGTGGAACTCCTCCGTCTTCGGCCGGATCACCGACTGCACCACGAAACGGCTCCGTTCGCCCTCGCGCTCGTGTTGCGTGTCCAAAGACTCAAGGTAGTGCAACAGCGTCGGACCGTCGTACCAGTCCATCTTCCCCGAAGCGTCCACGACGTTGTCGCCGAGCAGCGCGCTCACCGGAATGAACGTGATCCGCTGGTGACCGTAAGCGCGTTTTAGCGTAAGCTGCTCGAAATCAGCCTTGATCTGAATAAATCGACTTTCGTCAAAACTTACCAAATCCATCTTGTTAATCGCCACGACGACCTCGTCGACGAGCAGCAGATTATTGATGAAGTAGTGGCGGTAGGTCTGCTCGATGACGCCCTTGCGCGCATCAATCAGGATGATGGCCGCCTGCGAGGTCGAAGCGCCGGTCACCATGTTGCGCGTGTACTCGACGTGGCCCGGGGTATCGGCGATGATGAAGCTCTTGCGCGGCGTCGAGAAGTAGATGTGTGCCACGTCAATAGTGATGCCCTGCTCGCGCTCGGCCACGAGCCCGTCCGTCGCCAGCGAAAAGTCGAGATAGTCGTAGCCCTTCTGTTTCGAGGTGCGCTCGATGGCCTCGAGCTTGTCGTCGGTGAGTGATTTCGTGTCGTAGAGCAAGCGCCCGATAAGGGTCGACTTCCCGTCGTCAACGGATCCGGCGGTGGCTATTTTGAGGAGGCCGGGGGAGGGATCGGACATTGAAGGGTTGGTTTCGAGGTTGGTTGGTTGTTTGGTTAATTGGTTGGTTGGTTATTTGGTAGGGGCGTTTTGCAATCAAACAACCATTCAACCAAATCATCAAACAACCAATCAGAAATACCCCTGCTGCTTGCGCTTCTCCATCGCCGCCTCGGAGCGTTTGTCGTCGATGCGGGCGCCGCGCTCGGAGATTTTAGACTCGCGTATCTCGGCCACGACGCTCGTGATGGTGTCGGCGTGGGAATTGACTGCCGCTGTACAGCTCATGTCGCCGACGGTGCGAAAGCGCACGATCCGCTCTTCTACCACCTCATTATCCGCCCGGAATACAACATCGTCCTCGGCGGACCAGATCAGGCCATCCCGCATGAAAGTCTGGCGAGGGTGTGCGAAATAAATCGAAGGAATCTCGATCGCGTCCTGCTCGATGAAGTTCCACACGTCTAGCTCGGTCCAGTTCGAGATCGGGAAGCAGCGTACGTTCTGTCCGAGGTCAATCTGGCCGTTGAGCATGTCGAAGAGTTCGGGGCGCTGGTTCTTCTCGTCCCAACTGCCGAAGTCGTCGCGCACGCTGAAGATGCGCTCCTTCGCGCGGGCCTTCTCCTCGTCGCGGCGCGCGCCCCCGATGCAGGCGTCGAACTTGAATTCCTCGATCGCATCGAGCAAGGTCGTGGTCTGCAGCAGGTTGCGGCTCGCGTACTTGCCGCTCTCCTCGACCACCTTCCCGGCGTCGATCGAGTCCTGCACGTGGCGCACGATCAGGTCGAGCCCGTACTCGGCCACGAGCTTGTCGCGAAATTCGATCGTCTCCGGGAAGTTGTGCCCGGTGTCGATATGTAGCAGCGGGAAGGGGATTTTGGCTGGCCAGAAGGCCTTGCGCGCCAGGTGCACGAGCGTGATGGAGTCCTTCCCGCCCGAGAAGAGCAAGACCGGGCGTTCGAACTGAGCCGCGACCTCACGGATGATATAGATGGCCTCGTGTTGGAGAGGGCTAGGGGTGGCGCTCATGGGCTTTGGGGCTTTGGGGTTCAGGCGGTTGGGACTTTTGGGGCTTTGGGCTTGGCGTTGCTGGCCCAGGGACGGGTCACCGTTCGCCTTGTGCTCACGGGCGACCCGTCCTCGGGCCAGCAACGCCTTTGGTGGGGTGGGTCGGCGCGGTAGCTCAAGTGTGGAGGCCGCACTCCCGGTTGGTGAGGGCCTTGGTGGGGTCGTAGTAGCGGTCTTCGTTAGGGAGGTCATGCTCGGCCAGGTAGGCGTCGAGGTCGGTGTCGGAGTAGTGGTAGAAGGGGCTCACCTTGAGGACGCCGTCGGTACCGAGGCTCACGATGTCGAGCGAGTCACGCAGGGCCGTCTGGCCTTTGCGAAGGTTCGTAAACCACCCATCGGGCTGGAGCTCGGCTATGGCGCGGCGGAAGGGCTCGAGTTTGACCTGATCGGTGAAGGCGGCGTGACGCGGGTCGTCCACGTCGGGGATGCCCATCGTCACATCGCGGTGGGCGGCCGTCTGCGCGGGAACGTAGAGGTGCACGTTGAGTCCGAGGCGCTCGATGAGGTCCTCGGCATGGCGGTAGGTGAAGGGCGTGTTGTAGCCAGTGTCGCACCAGATGACGGGGATGCTGGAGGCATACGCGGGTGACGGCATGCAGGATGGCGACTTCGTAGGGGCGGAAGTTGGTCGTGAGCACGGGGCGCTCGGTGTGCGACAGCGCCCAGGCGATCACTTCGGCGGGCGATTTGGTGTGGAGGGCGGCGTTGATACCGGGGAGGGTTTCGGGAGTCATGACTTGTTTTTGCCCCAGCTCATGGCGTTCCAGAGGCGCTCATGAAGGAAGTAGAGAAACATTTTCGTGAACAGCTCAACCGAGCCGATAGATAGGGCCAACGTAATCTCGCCCGTCACGAGCCAGGAGATAACAACTGTATCAATGGTTCCAATAATGCGCCAGGAGACGCTCTTGACGATGGAGCGCAATGGTTTCTCGGACCTGATGTCGGACTCGAAGTCGGGTTTGAGGCCCGGGATCAGGGGCTCGTCCGGCGCGGCGGAGCGTCTGTTAAGGACGCGGTCGAGGAGGCGTTTGGAGGCGGAGATCAGCAAAGGCTGGCGGGGTAACGGCTGTTTCGGGCTGGGGCAGCGCAAATGTATGGTGCGCCTATCGAGACTCCACCTTTTGCAATCGGCCCTGGTCGGATCTTGGCTCTGGCTTACCCATAAGCCGACCCAGCTCTCAGAAGTGACTTCCCTATTTTAATCCCGCACCTCCAGCAACTCGTGTACTTGCGCCTCGGTGATCGAGAGTAAGTCTGCGATTTCGGTGATGGGCATGCCCTTGGCTACGCAAGCGCGGACGACCATTTTGAGTCGTTTGAGGTCGCCGGATGCCTCCCCGCGAGCCTCCCCGCGGGCCTCCCGTCGTTCGGCTTCCTCTTCGGCGATTTGCCGTAGGGTGTCGTCCTCGCTTTTCCTCTTGACTCTCTTGATCCAGGCGGCGTCGTAGACATCCTGTTCGTACTCGCTCAAGCCCAGGTATTCCGCCTTTGAGATAAAACCAGTAAATTCTTCGCGCTGGAGCGCGGTGGGGACCTCGGTCATGGTATGGAGATTTTTGATGAGGTAAAGCCAGCGGTCAAGCGGCGAAACGAGTTCTTCGTCTGACTTGTCGAAGTTAGCCAAATTTACGATTCTAAACAAAAGTCCATTCGTCCAACGGGTTCCGAAGTCGGTCTGCAGATCGACAGAGTACACGTACGGAGTTTCTGGTGTCTCGGCAAACTCGAGGATCGCGATCACGATCACTTCAATGGCCTCAAAACCCGGTGCAGTCCCACGTCGTGCCGCGCGACTAAATAGTCTAGCCCCGTACCAAAGCAGCCTGAGGCGGATCTGCAGGTCTCGGTAGCGCTGAATCTCGATAATGAAACGGACGCCAGTCGAAGTGACGCAACTCAGGTCGTAAATCGCCGTTCGCTCGGTGTCGCGCTCCCCCAAAAGTTCTTTGTCGAGCGGTGTCAACTGAGCGATCTGCCGGTTGTGTGGCAAGAGAGCATTGAGGAAGTTCTTCAGATCTTGCTCTCGCGTCTCTGGCGATAGTAGCCGCTTGAAGCCAAAATCCGACAGTGGGTCGATGTATTTGTGCAGGGGTCTCTCCATCTCGGCAATGTACGTTTTGGCGAAAGCCGCAGCACGGCCATCCTCTTCGAAGCGTGTCTATAGATTCAACTGCGTATTATCTCCCACATTAATTGTCTTTGGCTGACCAGTTAAGATCGTGTCGTTTCCAACTATTGAGTGCTCAATATTCAACTCGTATAGTTGTGCATACCTACCCACGATACTATCGCGGACGATCGTCTTCTCTATAGTGGCGTAATCCCCGATAGATGCGTGCGGTCCGATGATCGCGTCCGCGATCCGGCAGCCCTTCCCGATCGTGACCGGGTGGATGATGATTGTGCGGTCGAAGGCCGGCAGGGTGCTCTCCGCGTAGCCGCGCTTGTCGAGGAGTTGTTGGTTGGTAGCGAGCAGCACCTCGGCGTTGCCACAGTCGTACCAACGGTCGACATGCTCGGTGTGCATGACGTGGCCCTTGTCCAGCAGGTTGATGAGCCCGTCGGTAAGGGTGATCTCCTCGCTATTGTTGACGGCTTCCGCCAAAACTTGCCCCAGCGATGCGTGTAGGGCCGTGAAATCTTTGATTTTGTAGAATCCCACCATGGCATTGTTGCCCCTCGGCATCCGCGGCTTCTCGGTCATGCGGCGCACGGTGCCGTCGTCGTTGAGTTCGACGATGCCGAACTGGCGCGGGTCCTCGACGGGCTTGATGGCCAGGCAGGTGCAGTCGCAGTGGACGATCTTCTCGATCGGGCCCTCGAGCAAGGTGTCCCCGTAGGCGATCACAACCTCCTGCGTGTCACCGATGGCCTCCTTCGCGAGCCAGATCGCGTGGCCAGAGCCGCGCCGGTCCTCCTGAGTGACGAATTGCGCGTCGATACCGGGGTAATGCTCCTCGACGTAGTCCTGAACCTTATCGCCTAGGTAGCCGAGCACAAAGACAAACTCCTCAATTCCAAAGCCGCGCAGTTGGTCAATGATGAAGCTCAAGATCGGCTTGCCAGCCACCGGGATCAGCGGCTTGGGCTGAGTGTAGGTGAAGGGGCGCAGGCGCTTGCCGGCTCCGGCGATAGGGATGATGGCTTTCATAGGTTTATTGATTATTTGATTATTTGATTACTTGGTTGATTGGTGGGGGAGTTGTCGTATTGATTAAACCTACCAGTCCAGGTGGTCTCGCCACCAAACAACCAATCAATCAAATAACCACACAACCCAACCGCCCTCAGGCTCTCCGACACACGTAAATCACCGAACTGCTCTTCATCGGGTCTTGGCGCCCCCTGGTGAAGGTATTGAGGCCGCTTAGAACGGCACTCGCGAGGCCGAGCTGCCCGGTGCCTTTGTACTTCTCGCTGAGCATGCTCACGTAGAAGGCATCGAAGGGCATGGCGCGCATCTCGGTAACCTCGATGCCGTGCAGGGCCAGTAGCTCACCCATGGCCGGGGGACTGAAGTGGTACAAGTGCCGCGGAACGTCGTAGGCGGCCCAGGCCCCGGCGTACCGTTTGCCATCGGGACTCGTGTAGTTAGGCACGGCGATGAGGAGGGTGCCGCTCTTACCGATGAGTCGGTGGAGTTGGTCGAGGTAGCCGTGGAGTTCATGCACGTGTTCGAGGACGTGCCAGAGGGTGACGGCGTCGTAGGGGCCTTCGAGTTGTGAGAGCTGATCAGGAGGGGCAACATCGAGACCGTAGTTGGTTTTGGCGAAAGCCCGCGCGCCCTCATCCGGCTCCAGCGCCTTAACGCGCCAGCCGGCACTCTTCATGGTGTGCGCGAATTCGCCCGTGCCGCAACCGACATCGAGGAGCGCCCCAGTCTCTAGCTCGGTAGCGGACTGAACGAGCGACAGTTTTTGCGA
This sequence comes from Lewinellaceae bacterium, assembly GCA_963837005.1. Lineage (GTDB taxonomy): Bacteria > Bacteroidota > Bacteroidia > Chitinophagales > Saprospiraceae > CALDTK01. The sequence goes on along the minus strand of CAWIMC010000001.1, from coordinate 1,409,631 downwards.
AAGCGTAATCGAGCGGACGCGCTGGTAGAGGCCATTGATGAGCCCGGCGCTGGAGTTGGAGTGCGAGATGTAGTCCTCGGAGGCGTAGTAACTGCCGATGTGGTCGGGGCCGGGCACGTCTTGCGTGAAACGGAGGCTACAGGTGAGACACTGCCAGACGTCGAAGGTCTCGCGGGAGACCGTGTGGTCGGTGGCCTTGAGGACGGGGTGGACGTGCTCCGAGTCGCAGGCGGGGCAGGTGGAGCGGTGGATGCGCATAGGCGGAAAGGTAGGCGGTGCAAATTCCAACTGGCCGTGCTTGCGTCAAGGTGGACGGACTACGCGGCAGCACATTTGATAGTAGAAATTTGAGAATTTGACATCAACTCGCCACCCCCCGCAACAACTGCCGCGCCAGACTCGCCTTGTGCGTCTCGTCCGTCCCGTCGTAAATCCTAGCCGCTCGTTCTTCTCTATACAGGAAGCTCAAAATAGTATCGTCCGTCACCCCGAGCCCACCGTGCACCTGAATTGCTCTATCCACCACGCGATTGAGCATTGCGGCAACCGTAAATTTGATGGCGCTAATTTCATTGCGGGCCGCCTTGGCGCCCTCCTCGTCGATCTTGTGGGCAGCATGCAATACCATTAGTCGCGCGCCGTCGATCTCGGCGCGACTCTCCGCGATCATCGCCTGCACCATCTGCTTGTCGCCTAATACTTGTCCGTGCCCGATCTCGCGTGTCGCCGCCCGCGCGAGCAGGAGTTGGAAGCTGCGCTCCGCCAGACCAATCCACCGCATGCAGTGATGAATCCGTCCTGGCCCCAATCGCTGCTGCGCGAGCCGAAAGCCTTGGTGCAGTGGTCCGAGTAAGTTGCTACGCGGCACCCGGACATCCGTTAGGTCTACCTCCGCGTGACTCAGCCAGCCCGAGCCGGCATGGCCCATGATGGAGATGTTGCGCATCCGGCGGTAGCCCTGCGCTTCGGTCGGCACAACGATCATGCTCGCGCGCTCGTGAGCACGCTCGGCGTCCGGGTCGGTGATCGCCATCACGATGCAAAGGCTCGCTCCGTCTGCTCCGGTCGTGAACCACTTGCGTCCGTTGATGACGAACTCGTCCCCGTCGATCACAGCGGTCGTGTCCATGCGCGTTGGATTGCTGCCGGCCAGGTCGGGTTCGGTCATCCCGAAGCAGCTGCGCATCTCACCGGCGAGCATCGGCTCGACGTAGCGATGGGTAAGCTCTGGGGAGGCGTATTTCATCAACAGCTCTAGGTTGCCGGCGTCCGGGGCCTGGGCATTGATGAGGTAGAGGCCGAAAATGCTTTGCCCAATCACCTCGCCTACGCGGGCTACCTCGGCGAGAGTGAGTCCAGGTCCGCCGTGGTCCGGGCCGTGGTAGAGGTTCCAGAGGCCGAGGCGTTGGAGTTCTGGTTTGTGCTTCCGCAAAACAGGTTCCAGCTCCGCGAAGTCCTGTTGGAGCCACTGGAGTTCGTTCGGGAAGACCTCTCGCTCGAGGAAGTCCTGAGCGGCGGCGCGGAGGCGGCGGGTGTTGGCGGTATCGAAGAGCTTGGGCATGTGGCCCACAATGTCGACTTTTTAGGCGTTGCGGTGGCTAAAGGATGCTGTTATGGACGTAGGTAGCTGGTTTTTCGATGGATGGGGACCAATCTTCAAGACTGTCCTCGTGGGTGTGTCGTGCTATGTATCGCTAATCGTGTTGCTACGCACGAGCGGCAAGCGGACGCTGTCGAAGATGAACATGTTCGACTGGGTGGTCACCGTGGCCATGGGTTCGGTAATGGCGAGTGCGCTCGTGAGCGGCGGCGTCACGTACGTGCAGACGATGGCGGCTTTCCTGACTCTCATTGGAGCGCAGTGGGTTGTCACCACGCTCAGTGTTCGCAGCAGTGCCTTCTCGGACCTCGTCAAGGCCCCCCCGACCATCCTTTTCTTCCACGGTACCTACTTCGAGCGGGAAATGCGCAAGGAGCGTGTCCCGAAGTCGGAGATTCTAGGCGCCATTCGGCAAAACGCTCAGGGTGCGCCTTCGCAAGTGGCCGCCGTACTGTTAGAGAGCAACGGCGAATTGATCGTGATGAACAGGGTAGAGGCCGACCAAACCGCCACCCTCCAAGCGGCCAGCAACTTCGAGCCGTTGAACCCACGGAGCGCTGCCTAGGATCGAAGGCCAGATTTGTCCGATCAAACTTCTAACTGCCCCACGTCTCACCGCGCGAACGAATACACCGGGCAAAAAAAATTCCCCAGCGAAGGCGCTGGGGAACGGCAAACAAAACTATGAACAAACACTCAGTTAGGAGGGGCCCGAAGACCGCATGAACACCTTACGTGCCCTGTCGCCGATGGTTGCAGGCCGATCATACTTGGATGACCGGCAATGACATACACATTGCGATACCTTAGCATCTGTAATAATCGTGCCAAGTATGCAAAAAGTTTAGTATATCTCGATGAAGTGGGGGCAGCCTATGTCGGCCATCTTCGCCGCCATGCAGATGCGCCCGACGGTTTACATGCTTTTAGCGGGGCTGGCCTTCTCGACGATGTATGTGCTCGCCAAGCAGCTCAGTCATCTCGGCGGCTTCGCGGTGACGGGCTTCCGGGGACTGGGGACCTTCGTCCCGACGCTGGGATACCTGCTGTACAAGGGCATCCCCCTACGCGGCAACCGACCGAAGCTCCTGTTTTTACGCGCCATGACCGGCTCCACGAGCCTCGTGCTTTTCTTCGTCGCCATCGAGACGCTTCCGATCACGGCCGCCGTGGCGATGCGATACTTATCGCCAATTTTCGCCGTGGCCTTCGTGGCTTACCTGCTGAAGGAGCGCGTCAAGCGCAAACAGTGGCTGTTGTTCCTCCTGGCCTTCGCAGGGGTAGTGATGGTCAAAGGCTTCGATCCGCGGATCGCAACTTTCGGGCTCCTGCTGGTGCTCGCCTCCGCCGTCCTCGACGGGGCCACTTTTACGATCATTAAGAAGATCGGCAAGTCGGAACACACGATGGTGCTCGTAGCTTGGTTTACGGGCTTCGCGACGCTGGTCGGGTTCGGAGGTTGGGCGCTCACCTTTGGCAACTCCGCTATGCCGACCGAGGCAGACTGGCCCAAGCTCGCAAGTATTGGCCTCGTCGGTCTCGTCGGTCAGTACTTCATGACCACCGCCATGCAGACCGGCCGTTCGTCCCAGGTGATGCCGCTGAAGTATGTCGAGGCGGTATTCATGCTGGTGCTAGGGAGCTACTTCCTGGGGGAGACTTACGGCTGGCTGACCTTGGTTGGGATCGGGTGTATCGTGGTGGCGAACGTGGGGAATTTATTGGTGCGGCATGCAGATGTTTAGCTCAGAAGCACTAAAGTGCTTGCTGGCCTACATGCAGACCTCCGGCCTGCCGACGTGCTCGTCGTGCGTGCGCTCCCTCGTGAGGGCTCCGCGTGCTTATTCACGCGTTTTGTAACCACCCCGGGCCCCTTACCTTATTGAAAATGCGATAGCCCATCGGATCAGCTAGTCTCGCGGCAGCATTCCCAACAAGGAGGGGGCCGGTGGGTGGTTACAAAACGGTCGCACCGCTCTAGCCACGTAGTCCGATCTTACCCTTTCCAAATCTCGATCCAAGCTTTCGTATCGTAGTCGGCCTCACAGGCGAGCGCAAGCCTGAAGCCGCCGAAAGAACAGACCTCATTGCAGTTTCCATCGACGACCCTGTCGATACCGTCCCACGCTGGAGCCCCGGTGTCGAGCCAGTAGTGCGTTTCGGCTCCAATGCGCTGCGCGCGGACGTACCAAGGAGGATAAATGCGGTCTATCGAATTAATAGAGCCGACGAACTCTTGTACACATGGCGGTGCATCCTCGAGCGCTCCGACCGGGGCCAAGTCATCATCCCGATTGCAGGCCACCGCGAGACAAAGGATGCTAACAGTTGTGATTGCTCTCATTGTATCCTGTAGACGCCGACGTGACCGAGAACGCTGCACCAACTTCTTGAACTGCTTTCAACTTTAGTTCCAACGCTCATACAAACGAGAGGAGGCTCTTTCACAGAGCAAAGCGCACGCCCCTTCGAGTGGCACGGGCTCAAGACCTGTCGCACCCTCACGCTTGCTTCGCCGCAGCTTCCTTCAAAGAAGCGACCGGGGTGGACGCCCTGGCAAAAGCTAAAACACTTCCCCCAACAGCGCCTCCAGCTCCACGCGATCCACTTCGTCAAAGCTCCCTGGCTCTGTGCTATCGATGTCCAGCACCGCAAAGAGGTCCTGGCTTTCGCCAAAACACGGCACTACGATCTCCGAGCGACTGTTCGGATCACACGCGATGTGCTCCGCACCCGTGAGGGCGTGCACGTCGTGCTCGATGATGGTTTTGCCGGAAACGGCCACCCGTCCGCAGACCCCGCGACCCATTGCAATGCTCAGGCAACCAAGCGTGCCCTGGTACGGACCTATCTTTAACTCTTCGCCCTTTACATCATAAAAGCCTGCCCAGTAGGCGTACGGCAGATAGGTCTTGATGAGACAGGCGAGCGTTGCCTGCTTGACGACGCGGTCGGTCTCGCCGAAGAGCACGGCCTGGGCGGCGGCGCGCAATTCCACGTATGCAGCGCGCTTGACGGCGGGACTCAAATTCGCCGAGGGGCGAATGAAGTAGGGCATTTCGGCGGTGGCGCTCATGTGGCGGGAGGGTCTCGGGAGGCGACGGACGATAGCGCGCGTCGGGGCAATAAGGGTGAGCGGGGTCATGGGGTTCAAACGGTTAGTGCACCCAAGGTGCGGTCATCGGAAATGTCGGCCACCGGCTTATCCTTCCCTCTAAGCTTACGGATGCCTAGTTCGAGACGGTAAAAGATCAAGACCATTACCGGCACCACCACGAGGGTGAGGAAAGTAGCGAACGTGAGGCCGTAGATCACCGTCCAGGCGAGCGCACCCCAGAAGGCCGTATTGTCGCCCCCGAGAAAGTACTGCGGGTCGAAGTCGGTGACCAGCGTGATGAAGTTGATGTTGAGACCAATGGCCAGCGGCACTAGGCCGAGTACCGTCGTGATGGCGGTCAGGAGCACAGGCCGCAGACGCGTGGCCCCAGCCCGAGCAATGGCGAGGCGGATCTCCGACAGTGGCAGCCGCTCGTCGTCGGCAATCTTCAACTCCTTGCGGCGCTCCTCGCGTTTCAAATTGATGAAGTCGATCAGTACGATCGCGTTGTTGACCACGACCCCCGCCAGCGAGATCACTCCAATACTCGACATGGCTATAGAGTATGTCTGGCCCGTCACCACGTAGCCGACCAGTACCCCGATCAAGGAGAAAAGAATACTCAGACCGATGATAACCGGTGCCGAAAAGCTGTTGAACTGCGCCACGAGGATGATCAGGATCGCAAACACCGCCACCCCGAAGGCACCCATCAGAAAGCTCATCGCCTCGGCCTGCTCCTTCTGCTCCCCCGTAAATTCGTAGGTCACGCCGTCGGGTAGGTCGTAGGCTGCCATCAACTGCTCCAAATCACCTACGATCGCGTTGGCATTGGCACCATCGGTAACACCAGATTGGATCGTGATGACGCGCTTTAGGTCCTTGCGCTTGATGGCGGTGTAGGTGCTCGAATAGTCGATGCTGGCCACCGCCGTAATCGGCACCTGAGCGATCTGGCCGTTGGCGGGATTGCGAAACGTGATCGGCTGATTGAGCAGCGCATTGATGTCGTTGCGGTACGTAGTATCGAGGCGTACGAAAATGGGGTACTCGTCCTCGCCCTGCTTGAACTGGCTCACCTCCGAGCCGTAGACGCTCGTCCTGAGTGCCAGGGCAATGTCCCGAGTCGAGATGCCGTAGCGGCGGGCGGCGTCGCGGTTGACGTTGACGAGCATCTCCGGTTTGCCGAGCTGCACGTCGGTCTTGAGTTCCTCGATGCCGCGGATGTTCTCGGCGTTGAAGTAGGTCGTTATGTCCTGCGCTAGGACCACGAGTTCGGAGATGTCCTCCCCGCTGATCTCGAGATTGATCGGCTTGCCCACCGGCGGACCGTCGGCGTTCTTATCGACCACGACCTGCACACCGGGGTACTCTCCGATCGAGCGGCGGATCTCATTCATGGCGTCCATCGAGGAGATGCCGCCGCGATCGGTACTCGGGATAAAGGCGACGGAGATGCGGGCTTTGTTTGGGGAGAAGCCGGGTTCGGGGTCGCCGTTCGGGTCGGCGGTGTTTTCGCCAATTTGCGCGAGGACATTTTCTACTATTGGCTCGTAAGGTTTTAGCGAAAGCGAGATCTTGTCGGCGATCTCCTTGACCATACGGTCGGTGGCGGCGATGTCGGAGCCGAGCGGCAAGTCCACGAAAACGTTGACGTATTGCGGGTCGGCGCTCGGGAAGAACTCGATCGGTGGCGGCTTGACGGCAAACAGTAGGATCGAGCCGACCAGCATCGCGACCGTACCCCCGAGGATGGCCCAGCTGTAGCGCAGGGCGAAGGTGACGAACTTATCGTAGGCCCGCTCGAGCACCGGAAGGAAGCCATCCTGGAAGCGGAAGGCGAGGGGGCGGATGACCCAGAAGTAGCCGAGCGAGATGACGGCCCCGATGAGCATTACGTTGCGTCAAAATCTGCGTGGCGCGTCCGGGGATGAAGTGGAAGGCTGTCGCCAAAACCAGCATTCCTGCCACCGAGAGGAGGTTCATCCGCCGCCGCCTAGCCCGTTCGCTCGCCGTGGGGGCGGCCTTCTCTAGCGTCGCGAAGGAGGCCATGAACACGGGGTTAATCACGACGGCCACGAAGAGACTGGACGTCAAAACGATGATCAGCGTGATCGGCATGTACTTGAAGAACTCACCGATGAGGCCCGGCCAAAACGCTAACGGCGCAAACGCGGCCAGTGTGGTGAGTGTCGAAACGATAATCGGAACAGCTACCTCGCCGGTGCCTCGTCTCGCCGCTTCCGAAGCGCTATAGCCTTCTTGCAAATAGCGATAGACGTTCTCGATGACGACGATGCCGTTGTCGACCAGCAAACCCAGCGCCAGGATGAGGCTAAAGAGTACCACGACATTGAGTGTCGTGCCTGTCAGGTCGAGGATCAGGATGCCGAGCAGCATCGACAGCGGAATGGCCATCCCGACGAAGGCTGCATTCTTGAGGCCTAAAAAGAACAGCAGCACCAACACCACCAGAATCACTCCCGAGATGATCGAGTTCTCGAGGTTGGACACCTGGTCGCGCGTAGCGATGCTGAGGTCGTTGAAGGTGGAGATCTGGACGGCCTCCGGAAGTTGCTTCTTCGCCTGCTCGATAGCGACCTTGATCTTGTCGGAGGCGCTGAGCAGGTTCTCGCCCTTGCGCTTAATAATATTGAGCGAAATGACCGGCAAGCCGTCCACGCGACTGATCGAGGTCGGGTCTTGGAACCCGTAGGTCACCCGGCCGATGTCCCGCAGGTAAATAGGTCGCTGAAATTCCGATTTGACCACCAAACCCTCCAGTTGGCGCATATTCTCGAACTCGCCCACCACGCGAATGCCGCGCCTAAATTCGTTGGTGACGAGCTCCCCGCCCGATACCGTGACGTTCTCTGCCTGGATGGCCTGCGCCACCTCGTTGAAACTCACCTTGAGCGCCTGCATCTTCGGGAGGTCGAGGTCGACGCGCACCTGCCGCTCCTGGTCGCCCTGGACTTCTGCACGAGCAATCTCGTCGATGGCTTCGATCTCGTCCTCGAGCACCTCGGCGTAGCTCAGCAGCACATCGGGAGGGAAGTCGCCGGCTACATTGACGACCATGATCGGGAGGTCGGCGAAGTTGATGTCCTGGATCAGCGGATCGGACGGTAGGTCGGTGGGCAATTCAGTACGAGCCTTATCGACGGCGTCCTTGACGCGGCGTACGGCCTGATCGATGTCCTCGTCCGAGTTGAACTCCGCGATGACGATCGAAAAGTCCTGCACGCTAGAGCTCGTGATGTCCTTGATGCCGGTCACCGATTGGAGCTCGCGCTCGATGGGACGCGAAACCAGGTTCTCGATGTCCTCGGCGGAGTTGCCGGGGTAGGGCGTGTTAATGAACACCGTCGGCAGCGACACCTCCGGGAACTGTTCCTTGGGGATGGTCTGATAGGCGAGCAGCCCGAACACGAAGATCATAATCGTAAGCAGGAAGACGCTCGTTCCGTTGCTGACGGCGACCTCGGTAATGCCGAAGAGGCGCTTCTCCTGGTCGGGATGCTTGTCGAAGTCTTGCGGGGAGGTAGGAGAGGCCATTGGAGTGGAATTTGGGGTGCTCGCTTCGCTTGCTGGGAGGGGAGGGATGGGCCTTTGCTTGCTGGGGTCACGCTTCGCCCGACTTGGATTTGACGCGGAGGCGCGGAGAGCGCGGAGGAACGCGGAGGCTTCTGGACGCGCCGCTTGTAGTGGCGTTAATTAGGTGGCTTCGTCACTTGGGGAGAGTGGCGCTGGTGGGTAGGCTACCTTTTTTCCTTTCGTGTCGGCAAAGGGGCAGGCGCTACTGGGTTGGTGCCGCGGCGGTGGGTTGTGGCGTAGTGTTAGGTTTTGGCGAAAGCCCCTCGATCCTCAGCGACTGATCGGCCGCAATCGAGCGCATCCCTTTGTTGACGAGTAGGTCGCCGGCGTTGAGGCCGCTGGTCACCTCGCGCTTGGTGGCGTCGTTTTCGCCGGTGGTGACGTAGACTTTCTTGGCGGTGTAGGTGTCGGACTGGCCGGTGACCGGCTCGGCGACGAAGACGTACTCGCGGCCGTCGGTCTCCTCGAGGATGGTCTCGCTCGGGACGGTGACGACGTTGGCCTTGGCGTAGTCGACGAGGTAGACATTGGCCAGGAGGTTGGGCTTTAGCAGGCGATTAGCATTGGGCATGTCGAGCTCGATGCGGAAGGTGCGGTTGGCAGCGTCAATCGTACGACCGATGTCGGTGACGCGGGCGCGGCGGGTCTCGTTGATGCTCGGGAACTCGACGCGCACAGTCTGGCCCTTCTTGACGGCCTTGAGGTAGGTCTCGGGCACGTCGGCGACCACCTTGACCGTCGCCGCGTCGAGGATTTGCATCAGCGGCATACCGGGCGTGGCGAGTTCGCCGGGGTTAATCATCTTGTTCTCGATCGTGCCAGAGATGGGGGCCGTCACGAGGCTCTTGCCCTGTTGGACGCGGAGTTGGTCAATCTGCTTCTCGAGGCGCTCGACGGCGTTGTTGGCCTCGAGGAGCTGCACCTCGGTGCCGATGTCCTGCGCGCGGAGGCGTTGCTGGCGCGCGGCGAGGTCTTTGGCGAGACCGAGGTTGGCCTGGAGGTCGGCGAGCTGGATGCCGAGACTCTCCTGTTCGATACGCAGAAGCGCCTGCCCGCGACGAACGGACTGGCCCTCGCGCACCATGACCTGCGAAACCCGTCCCGGCACTTCGACCGTCACAACTCCTGTCTCGTCGCTCTCGACGGTGGCCTGGAGTTCGATTTCGCGCTCGAAGTCGCCGAGCACGATCGGTGAGGCCGCCACGAGCTTCGCGTCGACGACCGCGGTAGAATCCCCGCCAATGGCACGCTCGAGTTGCGTGATCTCCGAGCGAATCTTCCGCTCCTCCCGCTGCTTCTCGTCGAGCATCGCGAGTTGCTCCTCGCGCGTCTCTGGAATGGCGAATTCCCCGCCGCCACACGCCGATGTGAGTGCAGACAGTACGAGCAAGTGAAGCGAGGATGCCCAGCCGAGCACGTCGAGCTGCGCAACTGCATCTGATGCGATCGCCGACCCGGACGGTGGCCGCGACGGCATATTTTCGGAAGGTGTAATTCATGTCAGTCGTCATTTCGAGCGTAGCCGAGAAATCTCTCTGGGTTCTTATTAAAGCAGGCGGGTTACAGTTCACCGTTCGCATCCTGGTAGTCGGTAAAGGCGACGGCGAGGTCATAGAGGGCTTGCGTGAGCGCGTCCTGTGCGGCGTAGAGGTCGGCCTGCGCCTGATTGACCTCCAGGCTCGAGCCGACGCCCTCGCGGAATTTGATCTGGGCGACGTCGTAGATCTCCTCGGCGAGCTCGATGGCGGTCTCGCGGAGGCTCACCGCGCGGCGGGCGTTGATCACGGCGCTACGTCCGTTGGCGAGGGCCAGGCGGGCGCTTTCGCTAAAACGCGCGATCTCGATGCGGGTCCGGTCCTGCTTCGCGAGGGCCTGTTGGCGCTGCGCCTTCTTGGTGCCGCCATCGTAGATGGGCACCTTGAGGCTGAGCCCGACGGCCGAACTCGGGATGATGTCTCCCTCGTCGCCGTCGAACAGGTTGTTGCGCTGGTAGGCGCGCGAGATGTTGCCGAAACCCGTCAGGCTCGGCAGGTAGCCCGCCTTGATGCGGGTCAAGTCGAGCGCGTTGAGGCTATCGGCCACCTGGAGCGTCGCGAACTCCGGACGCACCGCGGGACTGAACTCGTCGTCGCCGATCAGGGCCGTGACCCGTGCCTCGCCGAGGGCCTCGTCGAACGCGGTCGACAGCGAGATCTCCTGCGTCACCGGGTAGCCCATCTGAAACTTGAGGAGGTTCTTCGAGATCGCTTCGACCTGGCGGAGGCTCTCCTTCTGTGCTTCGAGATTGCCGAGGCTCAGGCGCAGGCGGTCGACGCTCAGCTTCTCGACGAAACCCTCCTCGTACAGGGCGTTGGTCTCGAAGATGGTCCGCTCGAGGTTGGTGACGTTGCGGTCGATGGTGGCGATGTTGCGCTGCGCGATCAGGGTCGCGAGGTAGGCGCGCGTCACCTGGATGCGGGTCTGGTAGGCGGTCTGGTCCAAGGTCCGCATGGAGAGGTTGCGGAAGAGCTTCGCGCCACGCAGGGCGATGAAGAAGGTGGCGTCGAAGAGCAGCGCGTTGGCGCGGATCGTACCCTGGAGCGTGTTCTTCAAGCCGAACTGGAAGGGCAGGATGCTCGGCGAGATCGGGGCGATGCCGTTGGCGGGGTCGCCGATGAAGGGGTTGAAGATCGGCTGCCCGGCCGCATCCACGACGCCCCCCTGCGTAAAGGCCCCGAAGACTTGCGGCGTGATAAAGTCGGGCACCGGCTGCACCGCGATCTCGGGGAAGTGGGTGTAGTCGATCCCGGCACTGACGGTCGGGATCCCGAGGGCGGTCGTCTCGCGGATCTGCCCCTCGGCCACGGCGAGGTCGGTGAGGGCGAGCTTAACGGCCGGCGCCTGCTGCTCGGCATAGGTCATCGCCTCCTCGAGCGTGAAGACCTGCTGGGCCGACGCCTTACTGAAGGAGGCCACCAGCAGGGCCAGAACCAGGAGGAGGTACATGCCTGCCCTGAGGCGGAAGAGCGAACCCGCAGCAGGTTTTGGCGCAAGCCGAACGCCACTGCGAGCGATGGTGAGTAAAGTAATCACTGAAGGGAGGTTTTGGAGGTCGCGCCTTTGGACAAATAGGCTTGCAGTAGATCACGGCCGCGCTCGTTGACGACGCCGTTGAGGTGGTAGCGCATGAATTGATTGAGCACGCTGTCCCACTCGTGCTGCTGCAGCGGAAAACGCTCCTGGTCCATGAAGGCCTGCGGGGCCTGGACGAAGAGGTGGGCGATGAGTTCGCGGTGGAGGTCCTCGCGGTAGATGCCTTCCTCCTGGCCGCGGCGCAGGTTGGCACGCACGTGCTCGATCATCTTGCCGTTGTGGTGGGCGTCGAGGCGCTCCCAACTCGGGCGGTAGTATTTCTGGAGGTCGTAGATGGCCGCCGGGCTCGTGTCCATCATCTGCTCGGTGAAGTAGCGTGCGATGCGGAGCATCTCGTCGACGGCGTCGGTAGCGCTCTGCCGCGCCTCGGTGACCATGGCATTGTCGCGCGTCATGTCGCACTCGAGCGTGAGGTCGATGAGTTCGACCTTGTTAGACACGACCTGGTAGAGGGTCTTTTTTGACATCCCGAGTTCTCGGGCGATGTCATCCATGGTCACGGATTTGAACCCGTGCCGGTTGAAGCGCCGCGTGGCCGCCGCGACGACCTGATCGCGGAGTTGCGTGGCAGGATTTGGCTCGGGTGACGTCATGGCGGGGGCAAAAGTACGGGCTAAAAACCCCGCAGAAACTTTTGTGGTTGCGAAAGTTTCCAACGTTTCTTGCGTATTCAGGCTGTTACTGTGCAGACTTTCAACTCCACCGAATGTTATTGGGCAGACCTTTCAGCACGCTGCGCGAATCATTCGAATTTTACCGAGGAAAATTTCGGCAACTTTCGCCCCCGCCTCGTCTGTTGCTCCGTTGCGATGCCGCAGACCATTCTCTTCACCTACTTCGAGCTTCCGCGCTTCCGCGATAAGTGGTTCGCATTTCGCAACATGGGCCTTGGCGTGGCGCGGTTTGGGGAGCCCGCGGGCATGGAGTGGCTCAAGCTCCTCGGCTCGGGCGGGGACAACGGCTTCGGGCTGTGGCCCAACTGGGGCGGCTACGCGCTGCTGGCGGCCTTCCCGGATGAGGTTTTGGCGAAAGCCGCGATGGAATCGCCACTGTGGCAGGCGTACGCTCGTCATTCGGCTTCCGCCAAAACGCTCTTGTTGCGGCCCTTGCAGAGCCACGGCGAGTGGGATGGGGTAGAGCCCTTTCGCACGAGCGGGACCTATGATCGCGAGCAACCGACGGTGGTCTTGACGCGGGCCCGGATCAAGCTGCGGCACTTACCCGCCTTCTGGCGGCGCGTATCGAAAGTGTCGGAGAGCGCGATGGACTTCTCGGAGCGGGTTTTCTCGGTGGGGGTGGGGGAGCTGCCGGTGATTCAGCAGGCGACGGTGAGCCTGTGGACGAGCGGGCGCGCGATGGAGGCATATGCTTATCGGAGTCCTTTCCATGCGGAGGTCGTGAAGTTGACGCGGCAGGAGGGGTGGTATAGCGAGGAGTTGTTTTGTCGGTTTGGGGTGGTGGCGGTGATTGACGACGACTTCAGCCAGTAAAGCACGTCGCCAATAGTGCGGCTGTGGTTATGACGGTCCCACTAACACCCACTCCCCAACCCAGCCGACGCACAGCGGGTTACTCCTGCCCAACCCATCCACCGTGACCCCTTCCCCCACCAAGTACTCCATCCTCGATCTCGCCGTCGTCTCCAGAGGCCAGACCCTGCCGCAGACCTTCGCCAACCTCCTAGATCTGGCCCGCCAGGCGGAGGCCGACGGCTACGAGCGACTGTGGCTGGCCGAGCACCACAACAGCGTTAGCGTCGCGAGCAGCGCCCCGTCGATCCTCATCGGACACGTGGCGGCGGGGACCACCACGCTGCGCGTCGGATCCGGGGGCGTGATGCTGCCCAACCACTCACCGATCGTCGTCGCCGAGCAGTTCGGCACCTTGGGCCAATTGTACCCCGGCCGCATCGACCTGGGACTGGGCCGTGCACCCGGTACCGATCAGGCCACGGCGCACGCCATCCGTTCGGATTTCATGCAGGCGGCACAGTCCTTCCCGCGGGACATCGAGCAGATCCAACGGTTCTTCTCCCCGGACAATGCGAGTTCGCCCGTCCGTGCAACGGTAGCCGAAGGAGCGGACGTGCCAATCTACATCCTCGGCTCCAGCACCGACAGTGCGCACCTGGCCGCCGCGAAGGGCCTGCCGTACGCCTTCGCCAGCCACTTTGCGACCGCCCACCTCACCGAGGCGCTCCGCATCTATCGCCAGGAGTTCGTGGCCTCTCCCGCGCTGGCGGCCCCGTACGTCATGACGGGCGTCAACGTCGTGGTGGCGGACACCGACGCGGCGGCTCAGCGGCTGTACACCTCGCTGCTACAGATGTTCATCGGCCTGGTCACGGGACAGCGCGACTACCTACAGCCACCCACCGAGATGACCGCCGACCTGCGGCAAGCGCGCGCACACCCTGTCCTCCAGCAGATGCTGCGCTACAGTTTCGTGGGTAGCAAGGCAACGGTCAAGCGGCAGATCCGAGCGTTTCTGGACGACATCGATGCGGACGAGTTGATTGTCTCGACGGCCATGTACGCGCACGCTGATCGACTGCGGTCTTACGCGCTGTTCGGGGAGATCATGGCGGAGCTCAACGACGAGAGGTATGCCGAACTGGCGGTTGAGCCATTTGCCGCCGTACCTTAGCAACATGCCGATGCCCACCCTCGCCACCGCGCCCCTCACCGTCGATCCTCACCGCCGCTACTCCCTGGAGGAGTGGCAACTCATCGAGGAGATCACCGGCGAGCGCTACGAATTTCACCAGGGCAAGCTCGTGAGCGTAAGCGCCATGGCCGGGGGGACGGGGCCGCACGCCTTGATTGCGGCAAATGTCATGTTTGCCATTGGTGGCTTGGCCAGGGCCATGGACACTCACACAGAGCACAGCAATGGAAATGGTCATCAGAAACGTTGCGGCGTGTACTCCAGCGACCTCCAACTCATGATCACCTCCGAAGATCGCTACGTATACCCTGACGCGGCCGTCGTGTGCGGGCGCCCGACCTACGACCGGAAGATCTCCACGGCGATCACCAACCCCGTGGTCGTCGTCGAGGTGCTCTCCCCGAAGAGCGAGGGCTACGACACCGGCGACAAGTACGACTACTACGCCACGCTCGAGTCGCTGCGCGACTACGTGCTCGTCGCGCAAGACCGGCCGCGGGTGGAGGTGCGCTCGCGCGAATCGGTAGGCGGCGACTGGACGATCACGATCACCGAAGGGCTCGACGCGGCGGCGCTGGTGCGGGCGCTGGATGACTGCGCTGCCGCTGCGGGAGGTGTACCGGTTGGTGGAGTTCGGGTAGGACGCCTCACAACTCCCGCCCCGCCACCCAGCCTTTCACCTCCGTCCGGTACTTATCGCTCACCGTCAGCATCGCCCCGGCCACGCGGATCTCGTCGCGGTGCACCTCCTCCACCCAGGCCACGCCAACGATCGTCGAGTGGTGGACGCGCAAAAAGTCGCCTTTCGGCAAAACCTCCATCAGGTGCCGCAGGCTCTGCAGACTCGTGATCGTGCGCTCGGGCGTGTGAATGCGGACGTAGTCCTTCAAGCCCTCAATGTACTGAATGTCCCGCAACGCCACGCGCACCGACTTGTGCCCATCCTTGACGAATAGGAACTCCGGGGCGGCTTCCGTTTCTGGGAGACTTATTGCAGCATCGAGGGTAGACATCTCCCCCTCCGGGGGGCGGGGGGGGCGTTTTGCCGAAAGGCGCACTATCAACTTCTCAACCGTCGCCGCGAAGCGCTCGAAAGTGATCGGCTTGAGGAGGTAATCGGCCACGTCGAGCGCGTAACCCTCCACGGCGTAGTCGGAGTACGCCGTCGTGAGCACGACGAGCGGTTTGTGCCGCAGCACCTTCAGCAAGCCCACACCCGTCAACTCGGGCATCTGCACGTCGAGGAACATGAGGTCTACCTCGTTGCCTTTCAGGAAGTCGAGCGCCGCGATCGCACTCGGCAGCGAGGCGAGTAACTCGAGCGTGGGCAGCTTCGAGACGTGCTGCTCGAGGAGTTTGCGGGCCAGGGGCTCGTCGTCCACGATGACACATCGGACCTTCATCGACGTAGGAGTTTTAGCTTGACTTCGTAGCTGTCGACATCATCTACAACATCGAGAATGTGCTGGTCGGGGTAGGCGAGTTCGAGACGGCGGCGGACGTTGACCAGGCCGATGCCGGAGGTCTCGGTGACGGTCTTGTCGGCGTCGGGAACTTTGGCGTTGGCCACCCGAAACTCGATCGTCTCGTCCGTCACGCCGAGGTGCCCTTCGATCCAGGAGCCACCGTCCGTGCCGCTTTTCCCGACGCCGTGCTTGAAGGCGTTTTCGAGGAAGGTGATCAGGATCAGCGGCACGACCGTCACGCCGACGGTGGGTCCACTTACGTCAAAACGGATGCGCATCGCCTCGTCTACGCGCAGTCGCTCGAGGTCGATGTAGTTGCGCATGTACTCGATCTCGCGTTCGAGCGGCACCAGTTCGTGATTAGAGTCGTGCAGGAGGTAGCGCATGAGGCCGGCCAGCTTCGCGATCACCTCGGGGGTCTGCGGCGACCCGCTCACGGCGAGGTAGTACAGGTTGTTGAGCGTATTGAACAGGAAGTGTGGGTTGACCTGCGCCCGCAAGAAGCGCAGTTCGGTGTCGAGTTGCCGATTGGTCAGCTCCTTGCGGCGACTCTCCAGTTCGAGGTAGTCCTCCACGAAGCGGAGCAGTCCGACGAAGATGACGATGAAGAAGGTACTGAGGATGACGCTTACGCCAAAACGCGTGGACGTGGCCCAGGTCGCGTCCGGGATCGTGGCCGCGATGATGGTCTGCTTGCCGAGGAGAAACAGGTAACTCCCGACCGCGAACACCGGCAGGAACCGCAGCAGGTAAACCCCGAGCCGCTTGTCGGCCAGCAGCCGCGGCAAAAACGCGAAGTAGTTGAGGTAGCTCAACGCCGCCACGCCGAAGAGGTGGAAGGCGAAGTCCGGCCCGATGCGCGACCAGTCGAACTCCGTGCGGCGCCCGAAGCCGATTTGGTAAAAGAAAAACGACGCGTACACCGCCCAGAAGGCAAGATGGAGGAGGGCGGTGCGGCGGCGGGTGAGGGACACGGGCGTTGTGGACACTAGGGGCACGAAGGAGACACGAAGGTCACGAGGGCAACTCGTCGGAGGATTGGCAATCTACACTTCGGCGATTTGGATCGACGGTTTCGGGGGGGGCGGCTTCCGCGCCCCGCGCGTGCCCCTTCCACCCCGCAGCCCCCGACCCAGTCAAGCCAACGTGCAGAATTATCGAGTGCTTCTTTCGGGGTTAGGGCGCCGGGCAGCACCGCGCGGAAGCGCGGAAGCCGCCGCCCCGCCGCCCCAACCCCGAAACGTCGAGCCATCCACCCGAACCGTCGAGCGCCCCCTCCGCTGCCTGTCGCACCTTCCCACATTTGGAGTCTCAAGCAACGACACCGCCCCATGCTCCGCACCTACCTCCTTACCCTAAGCCTCTTCCTGCTCGCTGCGACACAAGTTTTGGCGCAAGCCCCAAAGGCCACCCTCGCGGGACAGGTTTTGGCGGAAGCCGACTCGAAACCGGTCGACTTCGCGACCATCAGCCTCTACCTACTCCTCGCCGACGCGGATGCGGCCGGACAACTCGTCGACGGGACGACCACCGATGAACAGGGGCGCTTTAAGCTGGCAGACGTCAATCCCGGGACTTACCGCGCGGAGATCAGCTTTATCGGCTTCCAGACTCTCGACGTGCCGCGCTTCACGCTCACGGCCGGACAAACGTTGGATCTCGGGACGCTGCGCTTGGCTGCCGCGGCGGCCTTACTGGAAGAAGTCACCGTTACCGGACAGCGCGCGCTGATCGAGGAGAAGGTCGACCGCCTCGTGTACAACGCCGACCAGGACAAGTTGGCCCGCGGGGGAGACGCGGCCGACGTGTTGCGTAAAGTGCCGCTCTTGCAGGTGGACCTCGACGGCAACGTGAGCCTGCGGGGCTCGGGCAACATCCGCGTGCTCATCAACAACAAGCCCTCGACCATCTACGCGAGCAGCATCGCCGATGCCATCAAGATGATCCCGGCCGACCAGATCAAGACCGTCGAGGTCATCACCTCGCCCTCCGCGAAGTACGACGCCGAGGGTGCGGGCGGGATCATCAACATCATCACGCAGAAGAACAACCTCGCGGGTTACTTCCTCAACGTCGACACGGGCGTCGGTCTGCGGGGCTCGAACCTCGGGCTCAACGCCCGGTGCGGCAGGGCAAGTTCGGACTCACCCTCGGCGGCTTCGGACGTGCTTTCTACAACAAGACGGAGTCTAGCCTGGAGCAATTCACCCGTCGGACGGCGTCTCGACGCGGACCCTCCAAACGGGCACGGCGCAGGACAATGGTGCCTTTGGGCGCTTTAACCTCGGGCTCGACTACGACCTCACCGACAAACAGTTCCTCTCCGGGGGCGTGCGCTACGGGCTGCGGGACTTCGGGCGCGACCTGCGCCAGACCACGAATGTGTTCGAGGGCGAGCTGCTCCGGGACAGCTTCCTGCGAGACATCACCTCGGTGCGCTACTCCAACGGTTTCGACTACAACCTCGACTACCTCTACGTCATCAAGCCCGGCCAGGAGCTCAGCGTCTCGACGCTCTGCGCACCACCGACGAGCGCAACGACTTCGTGTCCGACAACCTCGCCACGGACGGATCGCGGCTTTCGACCTTCGAGAACCTCAACAACAGCACCAACCGTGAGGCGACCGTGCAGGTGGACTACGTGCAGCCTTTCGGCAAAACCCAGATCTTGGAGCTAGGCGCCAAGGCGATCTCGCGGCAGGTCAACAGCGACTACAGCTACCTCGCCGCTACCGCCGGCGAGCCGCTGGCTTCCGACGGGAGCCGCCCCGCTGGTGCGCTCGATTACACCCAAAACATCGCCGCTGCCTACTCGGCCTACACGCTGATGCTGCCGGGGAAAGTCACCGTCAAGGCGGGTCTCCGCTACGAACGCACGATGCTAGACGCCTCACAAGACGAAGTGGCCATCGACCTGCAAGACTACCAAAACCTCGTGCCGAGCCTCAACGTGAGTCGCAAAGTCGGCGAGAAGAGTACCGTCAAGGCCGGCTACTCCCGCCGCATCCAGCGCGCCGGCCTCCAGCAGCTCAATCCGAACGTTGACCTGCAAAATCCCAACGAGATCAAGTTCGGCAACCCGGCCCTGCGGCCCGAGCTCACCGACAACGTAGAGCTCGGCCTGAGCACCAACCTCGGCAAGACCTACCTCAATATCTCGACCTTCGGGCGCTCGAGTGCCAACGCCGTCAACGAGGTGCGCTACACCTCCGAGGAGAACCCGGGCATCATCGTGACGACCTACGACAACATCGGTCGCGAGCGCGCCGTCGGTCTCAACGTCTTCGCCAACGCCTACCTTACCTCGCGGTGGACCCTCAACGGCGGCGTCGACCTCGACTACGCCTTCCTCGAGGGCCAGGTCGTCGACGCGGCCGGCACCTCGGTGGCGGCCTCCAACCAGGGCCTCAACTACGGCGGTCGGGTCATGAGCCAGTACAGGCTCGACAACGGCTGGACTGCGCAGGCCTTTACGTTCATGCGCGGTCGTCGCGTACAACTCCAGGGCGAGCGCGGGGGCTTCGGGATGTACGCCCTCGGGGTGTCGAAGGACATCATGGAAAAGAAGGGTAGCATTGGCCTCACGGCGGAGAACTTCCTCGGTCGCGGGTGGAACGTGAGCAACACTTTAGAGACGGCCAGCTTCACGCAGTACAGCGACATGCTGCTGCTGAATCGCAACCTCAAGCTCACGTTCAGCTACAAGTTCGGGCAACTGGAAGCCGGCAAGGCGCGCAGCAAGACCAAGGGCGTGAAGAATGACGACTTGATGGGCGGCGGGGACGCCGGGCAGCAAGTGCAGCCCACGCCCGCCCCGGCCGCGAAGGCACCGAAGGGGTAGGCGCCGGGGCAGAGGATGTGCGGGGTTGGCGCGCGGAGCGCGTCGAACCTACCCCGCGCACTCAGTTCATCCCCCGCCACGCCCCCGGCGTCACGCCCGTCACGCGCTTGAACAGCCGCGTGAAGTGCTGCGGGTACGCGAAACCCAGTGAGTACGCCACCTCGCTGATCGACGACTCCGGGTCGAAGATGCGCTCCTTGGCCACGGCGATCACCTTGGCCTGGATATGCTCCTGGGGGGAGAGCCCGGTCTCTTTCTTGATGAGGTCGCCGAAGTAGTTGGGCGATAGATGCAACTGCTCAGCGCAGGCGGCCACGGTCGGCAGGCCCTCCTCGCGGGCGCGGCCGGCGTGGAAGTAGTCGTGCAGCAGGCGCTCGAAGCGCGCGACGACGCCCTGGTTGGCCACCTCGCGCGTGATGAACTGCCGGTCGTAGAAGCGCACGCAGTAGTTGAGCAGCAACTCAATGTTGCTTAACACGAGCTGCCGCGTATGCCGGTCGATACGTTGCCGAAGCTCGGCGTCGATCTTGCCGAAGACTTCCTTGACCATGGCCTCTTCCGCGTCGGAGAGATGCAGCGCCTCGTTGGCCTGGTACTCGAAGAAGCGGTAGTCGTGAAAGCGCTCGCCGAGCGTGGAGCCGAGCAAAAAGTCCGGGTGAATCACGAGCGCGAGGCCCTTCGGTCGGTAGGTCTCGCCGCTGTCCTCGCCGAGCACCTGGCCCGGGGCCACGAAGACGAGCGTGCCGGCGTCGTAATCGTAGTACTGGCAGCCGTAGCGCAGGTCGCCGCACTTGACCTCCTTCAGGAAGACGGTATAGAAGTTGAAGCGCATCCGCCGCAGCGCCCGCTCGTCGGCGCGCGAGAGATCAACCACGCCCACGAGGGGGTGCGAGGTGTGGTTGCGGTTGAAGGCGCAGTACTGCTTGACGGTTTCGAAGGTGAGGATGTCGGACATAGTGCATCGCAGGTTTTGGCGTAAGCCGTAAAATTGGCAAAACACTTCGGCAGTGCCCTCCCTGGCGCGGCGTCGGCGGTAACCTTGGTCGGCGGAGCCGTAATCCGGGTACAGGCGGGGGGCACCGGGAAGCCAACCTTTGCGTCACCATGTTCGACTACCCCAGCCTCGGCCTCCGGCGCGGTACCTTCCCTCTATTACCTGCGCATGGACCAGCGCGACGGCGTGTACGCGGCGGCGACTTTACGCCTTTCGGCAAAACACTTCCCGCTCTACCTCGAGAATATCCTCAGCCAAGAACTGCGCACGGCGATTCCCTCCGACGCTAAGCTGATCTGGAACGTGTCGCTCGTGTATGGACTTCGCCGGGAGTTCCGACGATTGGTGAGACCGCTCTAAACGCTGCATCGAAATCAAAATATGAACCCACTCCCTAAGCCTTACCCCCGCCGCAGTTTCCTCCGCGACCTCGCCGTCGGCGTCCCCGTACTCGGTGCAGGCCTGCCCGCGCTGGCATGCGCCAAAACGCTAACCACCCCAACCACCCCGACGCCAGCCACCGCCCCGGGTCGCCGCAAGCTCGGTCAACTCGAAGTCTCGAGCATCGGCCTCGGCGTCCAGAACATGGCCCGCCGCTACACCACCACCGTGCCCTACCGCCCGGACATGGTGCGACTCGTGCGCGCGGCCTACGACGACCACGGCGTCACCTTCTTCGACTGCGCCGAGGCCTACGGCCCGCACGAGTGCGAGCGCATCCTCGGGGAGGCCATCGGGCCGGTGCGCGACGAGGTCGTGATCACGTCGAAGTTCGGGTTCGACATCAACCTGGAGACGGGCGAACGCAACGGCGGACGCATCAGCCAGCCGGCCCGCGTCAAGCAGGCCGTCGAAGGCATGCTCCGGCGCTTCAACACCGACCGCATCGACCTGCTCTACCAGCACCGCGTCGACCCCAAAGTCCCGATCGAGGACGTGGCCGGGGCCGTCGAAGACCTCATGCGCGAGGGCAAAGTCCTGCACTGGGGCCTGTGCGAGATGGGGCTCGGGACCCTGCGCCGCGCGCACGCCGCCCTCCCGGTCACGGCGGTGCAGAGCGAATACTCGATGCTGTGGCGCGGGCCCGAGGCCGAGGTGCTGCCGCTGTGCGAGGAGCTCGGGATTGGGTTCGTGCCCTGGAGCCCGCTCGGGGTACAGTTCCTGACGGGCAACATCGACGCCCGCACGCGATTTGCCGAGGGCGACTTCCGCAGGCTGGAGGGCCGTTTTGAGCCCGAGAACCTGGCGCACAACGTGGCCCTCGTCGAGGTGGTCCGGCGCTGGGCCGAGCGCAAGGGCGTACCGCCGGCCCGGATCGCGCTGGCGTGGCTGCTGGCGCAAAAGCCGTACATCGTGCCTATCCCCGGGACGACGGATTTGGGGCACTTGCGGCAAAACTGCGGGGCGGACAGCGTGGCCTTCGCACCTGGCGAGCTGGCCGAAGTCAACGACGAAGTGCGCGCGGTGGAGATCCGCGGGGCGCGCCTGCCGGAGCCCGTACTATCGTGGAGTGGCGTGGAGGCGCGGGCACGGTAGTGACGCCCTCCGGGGTGCGTTCGATCGCTTCCGAGCGGCGCACCCTCGGACCCCAGCCGAGCCACCCAACAGTGCGTTTTATTCGTTTTGGCGCAAGCCGCACAAAAGAGACCAAATGACTTCTCGTCTTAGTACCCTATCCTTCGCGATCATCCTACTCGCCGCCACCGGCATCGCGCACGCGCAAACCCCCTACCCCGTTGGCCAGCCCCTCGGCGTCGCGGAGGCCGGGGGCTTCGCGCCGATGTCGGACAACGTCACCGTGTACGGCGGCATCGTCTCGGCCGAGAGCTGCGTCTACGACCCCGAGCGCCAGCTCATCCTGCTTATGAACATGGGCGTACGCCTCCCCAACGCCGCCAACGACGCCTGGGTCTCGAAGCTCCATCCCGATGGCTCGCTGCACACGGCCCGCTGGATCGGCGTGCAGCCCCCCCAGCAGCGCAGCGCGCTCTCACCCCCGCTCACGCTCAACGATCCGTTTGGCAGCGAGATCGCCGGCGGCGTGCTCTACGTCGCCGACAGCGACGGCGGCATGGGGCCGGACGACCCGCGCGTGGCCGTGATCCGGCGCTTCGACCTCCACACCGGCGCCCGGCTCGGCGACACCCGCATCGAGGACTCCCCCTGGATCAACGACATCGCCGTAGACCGCGCCGGCAACGTCTACTCCACGCAGAGCGGGGACTTCGGCCCAGACGCCGATCCCGATACCTGGCGCGTCTACCGTACGACGCCCGCGGGCGTGAGCAGTATCGTGCTCGCCGGGGCGCCGCTCAAGGTCCCCAACGGCATTGCCTTCGACCGCGACAGCAACCTCGTGGTGGTCAACTACGGCGACTCGGCCGTGGTCACGGTGACGCCTTCCGGCAAAACCCTCCGCACCGAGTACGCCGCGCAGCCCGGGGGCGACGGCATCGTCGTGATGCCCGACGGCACCAAGTACGTGAGCAGCGTGACGCGGGGCGGCATCTCGCGGCTGCGCGCCGGCGAGCCCTCCGTGCTTATCGCGAGCGGCATCCCGGGGGCGGCCTCGATGTGCCTCGACGTCGACCGCCAGCGGCTCGTGGTCCCGATGACCTCGCAGAGCGGGGTGGGGTTCGTGTCCGTAGCGGAGGCCGACGCCGGCGCCGACGCCGCGCCCGTCGAGCCGATCGCGGCCGAACTCCTGCGGCTCTCACGCGACAAGTGGCGCTGGATGGCCAACAAGGACACGGCGCGCCTCGCGGGACTCTTCCACCCACAAGCGCAGTTCGTGCACATGGGCGGGACCTGGGGTCGGGCCCGCGAGTTGGCGGTGATCGGCTCGGGCGGGATCCACTACAAGCGGGCCGACATCGAGGAGGCTAGCGTGGAGGTGCTCGGCGAGGACCAAGCCGTGGTCTACAACCGCATTAAACTGCTCGCCGTGGTCGGCGCCAACGAGGTGACCAATCCCTTCATGGTAACGGAGGTGTATCGACGCGGCGGTGAGGGGCGCTGGCAGCTGGCCACGCTGGCGTTCTCGCGTTTGCTAGAGCGGTGAGGATTAAATCTGCTCCATCCTACGCTCTTTCCCTTTAGGCTCTGCCAAAATTCGTATTTGCTTATGCGCCTACCCTTGATCCTCCTCACTTTGGCCACAGCCATCGCTTGCCGACGGACCACAGCGCTTGACCCGCCTGCCGTCGATCCGGGTCAGGTCACGTTCCGCATCGCCGAGGTGGACGTGCGGCCGGCGGATCGCGAGCGCTACCTCGCGATCGCGCTCGAGCAGGCTCGCATCGCGGTGGCGACCGAGCCCGGGGTCATCTCGATCTTCCCCTTCGTCGACCCGGCGTCGCCCAACACGGTACGTATTCTCGGGATTTATGCCAGTCGCGCCGCCTACGAGGCTCACATCGCCTCGGTGCACTTCCAGCGCTACAAGATATCGACGCTCGAGATGGTGGCTGCCCTGCGCCTGGGTGAACGCGATATTATGTGAAATACTTGTTTTTGCAAAGTTTGCGCGGAGGCCAGCGCGCCACCAGCTCTCGGGTCCCGCGCTACTGTGTTATGTTTTGGCGAAAGCCCAGGCCGTGCCCGATAGCGTCGACGCCATCTTCCCGCTCGGCCGCAGGATCACCGGCGGCAACTTCGCGGGCACGGTCTGGGTCGAGCAGTTGCTCACCGTCGAGGACGCCACCCAACCGGTGCAGGCCGGCAACGTCACCTTCGAGCCACGGGCCCGCAGCCACTGGCACCACCACCTCGCGGGGCAGAGCTTGCTCGTGCTCGGGGGCGTAGGGTACTACCGGGAGCGGGGCTCGGGCGTGCGCGTGTTGCGCAAAGGCGAGCGTGTGCAGTGCCCGCCGGGGGTGGAGCACTGGCACGGCGCGGCCGACGACAGCTAGCTGGTTCGTGCAGCTGGCGCTGACGAAGGAGCATCCCGACGGGCGTACGGTGTGGGCGGAGCCGGTGTCGGACGAGGTGTACCGGCGGGGCATCGCGGTGGAGCGCCGTGAGGAAGCGGCGGTGGCTGCCGCAGCGGGCGGCGGGGAGTAGGGGCGCCGTGGTCCGCTGGGTGTCGCAGTACGTGGGCCACGACAGATTAGATCTACTATCCTCCGCATCGTTGCCCAGCGCCGGGGGGCTTGAGGTCCTGCCCGTAGGAGGGCCCCCGGCTTTCGGTTGGCTGTCCTGAAATTGAGGGTAGTCCGCCCCGAAAATCCGTCTTACTTTTGCCGCCGATTTGAAAAGCCCCTGGAACTCCGGTATGCGATCCACTCTGCTAGCTGTATTTGCCCTGGTGATTGCGGCCCTCTTCCCTGTCTCCGCGAACGCCGCTGGCGGCGGTGACGACGTCGTATACTCGGAGCAGGTGATGCACCACATCTCCGACGCCAACGAATTTCACTTCTGGGGCGACATCCACATCCCCCTGCCCATTATCGCCTATTCATCGGTGGATGGGTTTTTCACCGGTTGGTCGAGCGACTTCTACGCGGGTCATGGCGTCCAGCACCATGCACACGCAGGGTCGGACAGCCGAGACCTGATCGATCATCCCGCAGACGAGGAGCATGGTCACGGCCACGCTCACGATACCGACCCGACGCATGGGCAGGACGGGGAACACAGCGCGAGTCGCATCATCGATGGTTACTTCCTCGACCACGGCGTGCTGCGTCGCTTGAGTGATGCGCAAGGCCGTTCTGCGGTAACGCACCTCGACTCTGTAGTGGTGAGTAGCAACGGCGGTGCGCTCATGGCCCATGCCGATGGCCAATCCTACGCCGTAGAGAGTGCCGCGACTTTACTCGACCGGAACAGCTTCATTGATTTCTCGATCACGAAGAACGTGGCCACGATGATCATGGCGGCCATTCTATTTGGCTTGATCTTCTTTGCGGTCGCGAGTGGATACAAGAAGAACGCCGGCAAGGCGCCGAGCGGCATCCAGAGCTTCTTCGAGCCCATCATCCTGTTCATCCGCGACGATATCGCCAAGGAGATGATCGGGCCGAAGTACGAGAAGTACTTCCCCTATCTGGCGACGCTGTTTTTCTTTATCCTGATCGTCAACCTCTTCGGACTGATCCCCGTCGCTCCTTTTGGGGCGAACGTAACCGGTAACATCGGACTCACGCTCGTGCTCGCCGTGGTCACCTTCGTGGTTGTCAACCTAAGCGGAAACCGGGCCTACTGGGGGCACATCTTCAATATGCCAGGCGTGCCCTGGTGGCTCAAGCCCGTCATGGCGGCGATCGAATTCCTCGGTATCTTCATCAAGCCCTTTACGCTGATGATTCGTCTGTTCGCCAACATCACCGCAGGTCACATCATCATCCTGAGCCTCATCGGTCTCATCTTCCTGTTCGGGGACAACGGCAATAGCATCGGCGGGTCGGCAATGGGCGCACTGCTCGCCATCCCTTTTGTCTTCGTGATGAACCTCCTCGAGATTTTCGTGGCCTTCCTTCAGGCCTTCATCTTCACGCTCCTCAGCGCTCTATACATCGGGGCCGCCGTCGAGGAGCACCACCACACCGAACACGAGCACGAACTCGATGGGGACCTCGCCGTCCACATCCCAGCTTAGTGCAGTAAGATTCATTTTTCATCTTTTTCAATCCATCTCATCATGGGAGCAGGACTTGCAGCAATAGGAGCCGGACTCGCCGTCATAGGCGCAGGAATCGGTATCGGACAGATCGGTGGTAAAGCCACCGAAGCCATCGCCCGCCAACCAGAAGCCTCTGGGGACATCCGGACCACGATGATCATCGCCGCCGCCTTCGTCGAGGGTGCAGCACTGTTCGCTATCGTCGTCGCGCTTATCCGCGAATCGGTTGCCTAAATGTTTCCCTTGCGGGAAAACGCAACACACAAGCACCGGGTCACGAGGCGATTGGCCGCAGCCCGGTGCTTACTATTTTCTCTCCTACCACGAACCGGGCGGCACTGCGCCAGCTCGTTTTGGCGAAAGCCGACTTCCCTGAGCTTACGCAAAGCATAAGCCTACCCGTACTAATTACCGCACCGCATGATCCTGCTCGCTGCTAATCCGCTGATCGCACCCACCATCGGGATGGTCTTCTGGGCACTCGTCATCTTCCTGATCACTTGGCTTATTCTGGGGCGTTTTACCTTCAAGCCGATCGCCAACGCTCTCAAGGAGCGCGAGACCTCCATCGGGAACGCCCTCGCCGAGGCCGAACGCGCCCGCGCGGAGATGGCCCGCATACGTGACGAAAACCAACTCGCTCTCAAGGCCCAGCAAGAGGAGCGCACCATGATGCTCCGCGAGGCCAAGGAGGCCAAAGAACAAATCATCCGGGAGGCACGCGCCGAGGCAGATGTCTTGCGGGCGCGCCTTCTGCAAGACGCCAAGTCCGACATCGAGAGCATCAAGCTCGCCGCCATCACCGATGTAAAAAATCAGGCTGGCCAGCTCGCGATTGATGTGGCTCAAAAGGTCATGCGCAACCAACTCGCCGACCCGCAGGCGCAGGTCAGGTACGCCGATACCCTCATCGACGAGATTAACTTCAACTAAGCATGAGCGCCGCAACCCGCATCGCGACGCCCTACGCGAAGTCGCTCCTCGACCTCGCCCGCGACCAGGGCGAGATTGACGCCGTCACCACGGACGTCCGTCACCTGGCGTTGTCCTCCAAGAACGAGGACCTCCGCAACCTCATGGCCAGCCCCGTCGTCTCGGGCGATAAGAAGATGAAGGTCTTCGATCAGCTTTTCACGGGCTATCACAAGATCACCAAGGCCTTTATTCAAATCGTGACCGACAAGGGGCGTGAGGAGGCCCTGCCCGAGATCGCGGAGGCGTTCATGGCACTGTTCCGCAAGGAGCGTAACATCAGCACCGTCAAGATTACGAGTGCTGCGCCGCTCACCGATGCCGCCGTCGATCGCATCAAGGCCAAGCTCACTACCGAAGGGCTGGCCAGTGACCACATCGAATTGGAGCGCGTCATCGATTCAAGCCTCATCGGCGGCTTCGTGGTCGAAGTCGGGGATCGCCTCTACGACGCGAGTGCCAAATCTCAGCTCGATACGCTCCGTAAGGAGTTCACGGGCAACCTTTACCTTCCAAATATTCGCTAGGCTCCGTCCTTCGACACCCCCAGCGTTACAAGTCAAACAAACCCCATGGTCGGCGTTCAACCAGACGAGATCTCCGCGATTCTCAAGCAACAACTCTCAGGCACCTCCACGGCTGCCGAGCTCGAAGAGGTCGGTACTGTACTCCAAGTTGGTGACGGTATCGCCCGCGTCTATGGCCTCACCGAGGCCCAGGCCGGCGAACTCGTCGAGTTCGCGACCGGCGTCCAAGCAATCGTCCTCAACCTCGAGGCCGACAACGTCGGTGTCGTCCTCCTCGGCTCGCCCGATGGCATCCGCGAGGGCTCGATCGTCAAGCGCACCGGTACCATCGCCGCCATCAACGTGGGCGAAGGCTACCTCGGTCGCGTCGTCGACCCACTCGGCCTGCCGATCGACGGCAAGGGCCCGATCACGGTGTCACCTACTCGATGCCTCTCGAGCGTAAGGCGCCCGGTGTCATCTTCCGCCAGCCCGTCACCGAGCCTCTGCAGACCGGCATCAAGGCCATCGACGCCATGATCCCGATCGGCCGCGGCCAGCGCGAGCTGATCATCGGCGACCGCCAGACCGGTAAGACGGCCATCGCGATCGACACGATCATCAACCAGAAGGAGTTCTACGACCGCGGCGAACCCGTCTACTGCATCTACGTCGCCTCGGGACAGAAGGCCTCGACGGTGGCCGGTGTCGCCAAGCGTCTCGAGGAGTCGGGCGCGCTCGCTTACACCGTGATCGTTGCCGCTTCGGCTTCCGATCCGGCACCGCTCCAGTTCTACGCTCCCTTCGCGGGTGCAGCCATCGGGGAGTTCTTCCGCGATACCGGTCGCCCGGCGCTCATCGTATTTGATGACCTCTCCAAGCAGGCCGTCGCCTACCGCGAGGTATCGCTGCTGCTGCGTCGCCCACCGGGCCGCGAGGCTTACCCAGGGGACGTGTTCTACCTCCACAGCCGCCTCCTGGAGCGTGCCGCCAAGGTGATCAACAACGACGAGATCGCCCAGCGGATGAACGACCTCCCGCAGAGCCTCGTCGACGCTGGCCTCGTGCGCGGTGGTGGATCGCTCACGGCCCTGCCGATCATCGAGACGCAGGCCGGCGACGTGTCCGCCTACATCCCGACCAACGTGATCTCGATCACCGACGGCCAGATCTTCCTCGAGACCAACCTCTTCAACGCCGGCGTCCGCCCGGCCATCAACGTCGGTGTGTCGGTGAGCCGCGTAGGCGGTTCGGCGCAGATCAAGTCGATGAAGAAGGTGTCCGGTACCCTCAAGCTCGACCAGGCGCAGTACCGCGAGCTGGAGGCCTTCTCCAAGTTCGGCTCCGACCTCGACGCCGCCACGCAGTCCGTCCTCGAGAAGGGCAAGCGCAACGTGCAGGTCCTCATCCAGCCGCAGTACTCGCCGGTCTCCGTCGAGAAGCAGGTCGCCATCATCTACCTGGCTACCAACAACCTCCTGCGCGACGTCCCCGTCGACAAGGTCCGCGAGTTCGAGGAGCTCCTCGGGATCGCGCCTCACGCCAGAAGCACCCACAGATCCTCGACAACTTCCGCAACGGTAAGCTGGAGACAGCCGACCTCGACGCGCTGAAGAAGCTGGCGAGTGATATGAGTGCGCAGTACAGGTAGTCGAGTTCTCAGTTGACAGTTCTCAGTTCTCAGTTGCGCTGCCGCGGGTGACGTGAAACAGGACTTGAGGAGCAAACAGGCATATCGCCAAAAACCTAAAGTTCCCGTCTTAAGCCATCTAACCCTTCAGACACGCTAGCCGTGCCACATGACGGGAACTGAGAACTGAGAACCGAGAACTGAAAACTTACCCCCCACATGGCCGGAGGACTAAAAGAAGTACGCGATCGGATCTCCTCGGTGAAGAACACCCAGCAGATCACGAAGGCCATGAAAATGGTCTCGGCAGCGAAGCTCCGGCGTGCTCAACAAGCCATCCAGGAGGTTCGACCGTACGCCACGAAGCTGCGCGAGATGCTCCGCAACATCCTGTCGAACCTCGACGGGGAAGCCGGCAGCGCCTACGGCGTAGCGCGACCCGTTCAGCACGCAATTCTCGTCGTGGTGACCTCTGATCGTGGCTTGGCCGGTGCGTTCAACACCAACATCGGAAAGCTCGGACTGGAGTTGCTTGCCCGCGAGCCATTTGCGTCTGCTTTGGCATCCGGTAAGCTCAGCATCCTCCCAATCGGTAAGAAGGGTGGCGACTTCTTCAAGAAACGCTTTCCGCAGGTACCGCAGATTCGGCAGTTCATAGCCGTTAACGGCGACGCGAGCTTTGACAATGTGGCGCAGGTGAGCCAGTTCTTGATGGACGGCTACCGCGACGGCAGCATAGACCACGTTGAAGTAGTGTATTCGCGCTTTCGCAACGCTGCGATGCAGTTCCCGGAGGCCGTGCAATTCCTTCCGGTAGAGAAAATCGAAGCGGATAGCAGTGGTGCAGTCGTCAATCGTGCCGATTATATCTTCGAGCCTAGCAAGGAGGAGTTGCTGGAGTACCTCGTGCCGACCATCCTGCAAACTACCTTCCACAGCTACGTCCTCGACGTGGCGGCTGGTGAGCACGGGGCCAGGATGACGGCGATGGACAAGGCCACCGACAATGCCGACGAGATCTTGAAGGAACTCAAGATCACCTACAACAAGGCTCGCCAAGAGGTGATCACGAGCGAACTGGCGGAGATCGTCGGGGGCGCTGCGGCGCTGGAAGGGTAGGTATGAGGGCGCTCGCTTGGCTTGCTAGATGGGCGCTACGCTAGATGGGCGCTACGCTAGTTGGGCACGTCACGCGTCACGTCGAGCGGTACGCACAGCGGTGTTTGCCTGGCTCTGCCAGGTGCCGGGGACGCTCGCCGGGCCTGTCGTGACTGCTGTGGACCTGGCAGAGTCAGGCAAACACGGCACGTCATGCGTCACGTCGAGCGGTATGCACAGCGGTGTTTGCCTGGCTCTGCCAGGTGCCGGGGACGCTCGCCGGGCCTATCGTGACTGCTGTGGACCTGGCAGAGCCAGGCAAACACGGCACGTCATGCGTCACGTCGAGCGGTATGCACAGCGGTGTTTGCCTGGCTCTGCCAGGTGCCGGGATCGCTCGCCGGGCCTATCGTGACTGCTGTGGACCTGGCAGAGCCAGGCAAACACGGCACGTCATGCGTCACGTCGAGCGGCAGTATGATAATATTAGCGTCAGGAGTCGCATCCTACCCGACCTTGCCACCATGCTACGCGTCGCATTCCTCCAGTTTGTCCTTACCCTCTCGTGCTTGAGCAGCTCATCGGTTTTGGCGACAGCCCAATCCATCTCCGTGATGAGCTACAACCTCCGGCTCTCGCTCGCGAGCGACGGCGAAGACGCCTGGGACGCGCGCAAACCCGACGTCGCCCAACTCATCCAGCACTACCAGCCGCACTTTCTCGGGGTGCAGGAGGCGCTGCCGCAACAAGTGGACTACCTCGATAGCGCGCTGGTCAACTTCGCTTACATCGGCGTGGGGCGCGACGATGGTGAGCGCGGTGGGGAGTTCTCGGCGATCTACTACGACACGACCCGATTTGCGCTGCTCG
Source organism: Lewinellaceae bacterium (assembly GCA_963837005.1). GTDB lineage: Bacteria > Bacteroidota > Bacteroidia > Chitinophagales > Saprospiraceae > CALDTK01. The sequence goes on along the minus strand of CAWIMC010000001.1, from coordinate 1,378,537 downwards.
CGGAGCGCACGGTCTGGCTTTCGCCAAAACCCGAAACGCCTGGAAAGGGCTGGGACGCCGCGTACCCGAGAGTGTGCACCTACGGTAGCTTTGTAGACCGTTGGACGCGCGACACGGTGTGGGTGTTCAACACGCACTTCGATCACGTCGGGGAGCTGGCGCGCCAGGAGTCGGCAGACCTCATCATCGAGACCATCAGCCGGGTTGTCGGTCCGAGGGGACGCATCATTCTCACTGGGGACTTCAATCTCGAGCCAAGGACTGCGCCCATGCAGAAACTAGCTGCTCACTTGACGGATACACATACCCACGCCCTACATTTCTACGGTCCCGAAGGAACGTTTAATGGCTTTAAGCTCGATGAGTGGCCGTCGCGGCGCATCGATTACGTATTTACGCGAGGTTTCAAAATTGCTTCCACTGTGCACATTGACGACCGGCGTCATCGTGGGGGGCGCTGGATATCGGATCACCTGCCGGTGCTGGCAGTACTGCACCTCGCCGATTGACGTGTCGGCAGGTGTCGATAAAGCTTTACCTCCTGGCAGGCCTCGAAGCTAAATCCCGGTAGGCCGCTTCCGCTACGGTGAAGGGCTGTAAGCGTAGTCAGTCAAAGACTCAGCAACGCGGCGAAGCATTGCGCTGTCCATCCTAAAGTCGGCGGACTCGTGCCAGAGGATACCATCCGCAGTAAAACTATACCTTGAGCAAATCGATTAGATCCCTTAGGTGCGTAAGCTCGACGTAGGCGTGGTGCGCTTCGGGTGTCGCCACTTCGTGGTCCCAGGTGACGGCGTAGGGGACGTGGACGGCCTGGGCACCGAGCTCGAGCAAGGGCAGGACGTCGGACTTGAGCGAATTGCCGATCATCAGAAACTGCTCAGCAGCGATCCCCATCCGGTGTAGGGCCCGACGGTAGTCGGCTGGCGTCTTGTTGCTCACCACCTCGACGTGGTGAAAGGCTTCGGCAAGACCACTGCGTGCCAGTTTGCGCTCCTGGTCGAGGAGGTCGCCCTTGGTGATAACGACGAGGCGTTTATCGGAGGTCGACAGCGCTTCGATCGTTTCGCGGACGCCGTCGATGAGGCGGACTGGCTCGGCCAGCATCCGCTTCCCGATCCCGATGATGGCATCGTAAGTTTTGGCGGAAGCCGTACCGCCCGTCACTCCAGAGACGAGTTCGAGCATACTCAAGGTAAAACCCTTGATTCCGTAGCCGTAGGCGTCGAGGTTCCGCATCTCCATAGCGTACATCTGCCGGAGGATGATGTGCTCGACCTCGAAACTCTGTAGCAGCTTCGCGATCTCCGTCTCTGCATCTCGAAAAATCATCTCATTGTGCCAAAGTGTATCGTCCGCGTCGAAGCCAATGACCCTGATGCAAGTGGTGTCGAGTTTGTGCATAGAACGTATAATGCTGTGTGCCGTGTCTGACGTGGAACGAACAGATCCCTACATCAACGAACGCTCCCGGTACCGCTGCCGGACGCGCATGTACTCCCCTGGCGTCATCCCTAAATAGCTCGCGATGTGCACCGTCGGCACCTCCGCTTCGAGTCCGGGGTACGTCCGCAAAAAGCTCTCATAGGTCTCGGCATCTTCGCTGCGGGAGCGGCGACCTGCGCGGTCGCGTGCCCGCAAGGATCGCTCGCGGAGCATGTGCGCGAAGAAAACCGCGAGCGCGACATACTGGCTCATCAGGGTCTCGAGCTGAGCGTACGGTATGCTTACGTAAGTGAGGTCGGTCACGGCTTCGATGCGCTCGGTCACGGCCCGATCCCCGTCGAAGTTGGCGAGTATAAATTCCTCGGCGCGCGCGAAGTACTGTGTTACGTCGCGGCCGTCGTGGGTCGTAACGTAGACTCGCGCAATCCCGGAGGCGATCATAGTGAGCTCGCGACGTGCGCCGGTGCGTTCGGGTAAGCTCTCGCCTTCCTCGACCTCGCGCCTAGAGAGAACGGTGTTGAGGGCGGCTACACATACTGTCGGGAGCGAGGCATAGGCTTGTATTCGTTCAAGGAAAATGAGACGATCCATGAGGGGGGGCTTGTGATTTTGGCTGGTAAGCAAAGGTAGCTGCACCTTTCGCTCACCGTGGCGTTACTCCACCAAGGGGGGTAAGGACTACCCTTCATATAGGACATTTGGCTATCGCCCTTTTTTGTCAGAACGGTAATAAACCTTTCGATTTCCCAAACGTCACCGTTGCTCTTCTTTCCTCCGTCTATGCGCCAAGTCTACCCCATGCTACGGCTGGCTGCACTTCTGCTGCTTTCGCTGCCCGTCGCCACCCTTTTTGCTCAACGCCCAGGCGGAACCTGGGGCGGGAGTGCCCCCGGCATCACAGGGAGTATCGGCGGTCAGGTGATCGACGCTGCCACTGGCGAGCCCGTAGAGTTTGCGACCCTCGTCCTCAAGCGGCCTGGCTCACCTATGCCCCCACCCGGTGGTCGCACCAATGGACGCGGCCAGGAGATGGGCGATAGCGCCCGGCAAGCGATGATCGTCGAGCGTATGACGCAACGCCTCGGCCGCGCGCCCACCGATGCCGAGCTCGCCGAAGCGCGACAACGGATGCAAGGCGGACGCCCCGGAGGTCCGCCTACCGCTGGTGCGACGCCAGGCCAACCGACACAGATGGACGGGACCATCACCGACGAGGAAGGTCGTTTTGTATTCAAAGAGGTAGCCCTGGGGGAGTATTTTATCGAAGCCAGCTTTATCGGTTACGAGACGACCAAAATAGAGGGCATCACCCTTTCGGGAAAACAACCGGACGTCAAGCTCGCCAATGTGGAGCTCGGAACCTCTGCGGCGATGCTCGAGCAGATCGTCGTGACCGGGGAGGCCGCCCTGATCGAAAACCGCGTCGACAAAATCGTCTACAACGCCAGCCAGGACGTCGTCAACCAGGGCGGCGACGGCTCGGACGTGCTGCGGCGCGTACCCTTGCTCACCGTTGACATCGACGGCAACGTGTCCTTGCGCGGCAGCACCCAAATCCAGATCCTCATCAATGGTCGCCCGTCGACGATGTTTGCTGGGTCGGTAGGTGAGGCATTGCAGGCTATGCCGGCCGATCAGATCGAGAAGGTCGAGGTCATCACCAGCCCGGGCGCCCGCTACCAGGGCGAGGGCACGGCCGGCATCATCAATATCATTACCAAGCGCGGCGGGCTCAAAGGCTTCACCGGTAACGCCGACGCGAGCGTCGGGACACGCTCCAACAACGCTAGCCTCAACATGGCCTACACGAAAGGCCGTTTCGGGGTCAATGGGGGCTTCGGGTCGCGCTTCAGCTGGCCCCGCGAGTCGAATACTTCGTTTCTACGCGTTGATACCCTCCGCAGCGGCGGCCTGCGCACCCTCGACCAGCAGGGTGCCGGTACCGGCAACTGGGTTGGACTCAACGGTAACATCGGCGCCTTTTACGACATCAACGCCTTCAACTCGCTTACTACCAGCCTGCGCGTCAACGGCCGCCAGCGCAACAATGAGAGCGACAACGTGTCCATCCTGTCGTCTCCGTCCGAGGACATCTTCCAGCGCTACGATTCGCGGCGCGAGAGCTTCAACCCCGGCATCAACTACGACTGGACGACCGACTATAAGCGCAAGTTCAAAGGCGAGCAGCACGAACTCAACATTGCCTTTCAGGTCGGGGCTTCGACGCGCAACTCAGACTATACGCTCGTGCAAAACTCGACCGAGGGCAACTTCGGAGATCGCGACGAAATCGGAAACAACGAGGGCCTCAACCTCGAGTACACCCTCCAGGCCGACTATCAAGCCCCACTCACCGACAAGCTCTTCTTAGAAACGGGGGCCCAGGGCATCCTGCGCGACATCACCTCCGACTTCGAGTACCTCAACCGCGACAATTCGGCCGAGGACTACCTCCTGGACCAGCGGCGCAGCAACGTGTTTGACTACCAACAGGATGTGTATGCTGGCTACCTGTCGTTGCGCAATACCTTCTCCGATAAGTGGAGCGCCGTGGCGGGCCTGCGCTACGAGGCCACCCTCATCGGCGGCGAACTCGAGCGTACCGATACCATCCCGGCCTTCAGCAACGATTACGGCAATTACCTCCCGAGCGCTAGCGCACAGTACAAGATCAACCAGTCGTCCAACGTGCGCCTCGGCTACTCCCGGCGCATCAGGCGTCCGGGCCTCGGGGATGTCAACCCGTTTATCGATCAGGTCGACCCGCGGGTCATCAATTTCGGCAATCCCGAACTCGAGCCCGAGGTCTCCGACCAGGTAGAATTGACAGGCAACACGCGCATCGGCGGCGGCTTTCTCAACGGAAGCGTCTTCTATCGGCAGACGAGTGGGCTCATCAGCCAGTTCATCGAGGTGGATTCATCTGGTATCACGCGCACCTTCCCGATCAACCTCGGCAATACCGGCTCTTACGGGGCCAATGTATTCGCGAGCTTCACCATCGCCAAGATCATCAAGCTGCGCGGCGGGGTCAACGTCGAGCAGCTCACGCTCATTGGCGCCGGCAACCTCGAGGGCCTAGAGCGCAACGTGTGGCAGTACAACTTCAACGGCTCCTTCACGATCGAGCTTCCGCAAAAGCTCGTCGTCGAGGGCTTCGGCTTCTACCGCGCGCCCGAGCAATCGATCCAGGGGCAACGCGCGAGCTTCAGCATCTGGAGTATCGGCGCGCAGAAGAAACTCATGGAAGACCGGTGGCGCGTCGGCATTCGGATCGTGGAGCCGTTCGCGAAGTTTAAGCGCTTCCCCAACGAGCTCTCCGGCGAGGGCTTTCGGCAGGAAAACGAATTCTCGATCTTGTTCCGTTCCTTCGGACTGAGTGCCAGCTATCGCTTCGGGCAGCTCAAGGAGAATCGGCAGAGTGGGCGTCGGTCGAAGATCGACAACAACGATCAGCGCAGCGAGGGGGGCGGGGAATTTTAGGCGGGCGGAAGCTTCGCTTGCTGGATGGGCGGCCTTTGGCCTAGATGGGCGGCCTTTGGCCTAGATGGGCGGCCTTCGGCCTAGATGGGCGGCCTTCGGCCTAGTGGGCGGCCTACGGCCTAGTTGGGCGGCCTTCGGCCTAATTGGGCGACCTTCGGCCTAATTGGGCTGTACGATGGACTCGTGCAACGTCCTCACGGCACGATGGAAGCGCCCAATTAGCGAAGCGCCCAATTAGCGTAGCGCCCAATTAGCGTAGCGCCCAACTAGCGAAGCGCCCAACTAGCGAAGCGCCCAATCAGCGAAGCGCCCAATCAGCGAAGCGCCCAATTAGCGCAGCCGCCCAATTAGCGCAGCCGCCCAATTAGCGAAGCGCCCAATTAGCGAAGCGCCCAATTAGCGAAGCGCCCAATTAGCGAAGCGCCCACCTAGCGAAGCGCCCACCTAGCGAAGCGCCCAATTAGCGAAGCGCCCAATTAGCGAAGCGCCCAATTAGCGAAGCGCCCAATTAGCGAAGCGCCCAATTAGCGAAGCGCCCAATTAGCGAAGCGCCCGCGCTAGCTCACCCTCAGCATGTTCCCTGTCAGCGTAGCGGTGTATATCGTGAGACTACGATTCGTCACCGTGTTCAGCGGAGCACCGGTCGAACGATTAAACTGAGCGCCGTGCACGAAGCACGCCCATCGATCGTCGTCGAGGTCATACTCGACGGCCTTGTTTTGCTCGTGGCTGCAGATTTGTGTAGCGGCCGCGTAAGTGCCGTCGGAAAGTTTTGCGATGACGACCTCGTTGGCGATCGCAAAGTTGCGATTCGCGAATTCTGCCGCATACGGCGCGGCTGTCACGTCAATGGTAAAGTCTACCCCGCCAACCGGGGGCGTGGGAGTCATGCCGTCATCGTCTTTGCCGCAAGCATAAAAGCAGGGTACCGTGAGCATGAATGCGGCACCCACACCGATTTTGCTGAGAAATTCTTGTCTGTCCATTGTGCTGGTGAAACTAGTTTATTAAATGAAGACTACGTAACCCGAGGGGCTTTGGGTTGCCTTCGATTGAGAATAAAACCATCATCTGTACGCTGGTGGACGCTGTGTCATAATTGGTAGTCTTCACAGAACATCGATACCCCCTTTCAGTTACGATAACAACACAAGCACTCCCAAAAACTATGACTAACCTAGCCTGGGCCAAGCCCTTCCAATACGCCGCACTGCTGTGCCTTCCCCTCGCCTTCACCGCTTGCGACGACGATGATGACGACAACCTCCTCCGTACCGACACCATCAGTGAGAAGATCGACGCCGATGATCGCTTCGATACCCTCGAAGACCTTCTCGACAAGCAAGACCTCCTGTCTATCTTGGACGATGACACGCAGAACCTCACCCTCTTCGCGCCCGTCAACGCAGCCTTTACAGGGGTCAATACTGCCTCCTTAACGGATGCCCAACTCCGCAACATCCTCCTTTACCACGTTCTTGGCGCGGAGGTTGAGTCGTCCGCCATTGCAGAGGGCTTTACTATCACCAACACCGCCACTGAGGCTCGCGGGCCGAACGGCAACGACGTATCCTTGGTCATCTCACGGGACGATGCCGGCCAGGTACTCATTAACGGGGCGAATCTGCTCGAGGCAGATATCGATGTCGACAACGGCGTCATCCACGCTATCGATAAGGTCCTCACGCCCCCGAGCGTCGTCGGTCACGCCACCAACCTGAGCGCGTTCTCGAGCCTCGTCACCGCACTTACCGCTTCTACCGGTGACCTTCCTTCCGTGCTTAGTGGAGCTGGTCCCTTCACGGTTTTCGCGCCGCTAAACTCGGCTTTCGACGCTACGACCGCAGACGATAATCTCACGCCCGCCCAACTCAACAAAGTCCTCACTTACCACGTGATCCCTGGGTACATTCTCAGCACCGACATCACCGCCAGCCAGGAGGTGACCACGGTCAATGGCGAGAAACTCACTGTCGCTCCGGTTGCCGGAGGTGGCATCACCATCACCGATGCCCGCGGCAATGTTAGCAATGTCGTTCTTCCGAACGTAAAGGGCACCAACGGCGTCATCCACGCTATCGATGGCCTTCTGTTGCCAGATACGATCTAGAGACGACGATCCTAGCCTATCTCGAGAGCCTCAGTTCTCCCTTGCCACTTGCGCAGGGGAAAACTGGGGCTCTCGTCTTTCGAGTGGCAACTTTCGTCAAAACCCGCCATACGGTACCATTCTTGCCGGAATCCCGTTCGTAACTCCAGTATGAAGTATACCCTCCGCATCGCCGCCACCGTCATGGCCCTCACCCTCGGTCTAGCTGCTGCCGTTACGCCGGACCACGGTCGCTTCTTCGAGATCTCCAAAAATTTGGAGGTCTTCACCAATCTTTACAAAGAACTCAACACCTACTACGTCGACGATATCGACCCGGCTGTACTGATGCGGACTGGGATCGACGCGATGGTGGAGAGCCTCGACCCGTACACGAACTATATCTCGGAGTCGCAGATCGAAGGCTTCCGCCTCATGACGGAAGGGCGATACAACGGACTCGGCGCGGACTTTACGGAGATCAACGAGAAGATTACGCTCATCGAAGTGCAGGCGGCCTCCCCGGCGGTCGAGGCAGGGCTCAAGGCGGGCGACATCCTCCTCGCGGTCGACGGCAACGACGTGGCCGGCAAAGACATCGAACAGGTCAACGAGTTTTTGAAGGGTTTTCCGGGAACGGAGGTCGCCCTCAAGATCGATCGACCTGGGACAGGGATTACGGAAGTCAAGGTGATTCGAAACGAGGTTAAGCTGCCAAACGTGCCCTACTCCGGCGTCATCCGCGACGGCATTGCTTACGTAGCGCTTACGCAGTTTACGAGCGACGCTGGACAGAACGTAGAGCGCGCCTTGCTGGACGTCAAAGACGCCAACCCAGGCCTGAAGGGCATCGTGCTCGACCTGCGCGGCAACCCCGGAGGACTGCTCACCGAAGCCGTCAACGTGACCAACATCTTCGTACCAAAGGGCGAGCCCGTCGTTACGACAAAAGGTAAGGTCAAAGAGTGGAACCGCACCTTCAAGACCATGAAGAACCCGAGCTTCCCGGAAATGCCTGTCGTGGTACTGGTCAACGGCCGCTCGGCGAGCGCGTCGGAGATCGTAGCCGGGGCGCTGCAAGACTTGGACCGTGGCGTCCTGGTCGGACAGCGCAGCTTCGGCAAGGGACTCGTGCAACACACCAAGGACGTCGGCTACAACTCGAGCCTCAAGGTGACGATCGCGAAGTACTACATCCCCTCGGGGCGCTGTATCCAGGGCGTCGAATACGATAACGGCGAGCCTGTGGACATCCCCGACAGCCGTCGCACAAAGTTCCGAACCACTAGTGGCCGTACGGTACTCGATGGCGGTGGCGTCAAGCCGGACGTAGTCGTCGACCAGGACGAGAGCTCCAACATCCTCGAGGTGCTGCAGAAGAACTACATCGTATTCGACTACGCGACGCAGTACGCTATCGAGCACGCCGAGATTGGTGCGGTCGACCAGTTCCAGTTCGAGGAGTGGGCCGCGTTCGTGTCCTTCCTGGAAGCCCGCGACTTCGACTACGACACGCCAGCCGAGAAAAAGGTCCGCGAGTTGGCGAAGCAAGCCGAGACCGACCACTACCTGCAGAAGTCCGACATTCAGGCGCTCCAGACCAAGATCCAAGCAGCCAAGCGGGCTGAACTCGAGACCTATAAGGCCGCCATCGAGGACCTCATCGAGAAGGAGATCGCGAGCCGCTACTACCTTCAGGAAGGACGCATACGGATCGGTCTGCGCAACGACCCAGAGGTCGTGGAGGCCGTCGGGGTTCTGCTGGACGGAACCAAGTATAAGGGGCTGCTCAAGGGGTAGTCGATCATCCTGCCCGCACGAGCCCTACTTCACCTCGAAGCTCATCTTCTTCAGGTCTTCATACCGACTACTGGTTCCGACGTACACTTCGAATTCACCTGGCTCCACAACGAAGTCCATCTCGACGTTGTAGAAGGCCAAGTGTTTTGGCGTAAGCTCAAAGTTGACCACCGTGCTCTCTCCCGGTGCCAACTCGACGCGCTCGAAGCCTTTAAGCTCTAGCAGGGGGCGAGTGACGCTGGAATACAGGTCACGAATGTAAAGTTGGACCACTTCGGCCCCGGCGACTTTGCCCATATTGGTGACGCGGGCCGCGACGGCTATCGATCCCTCCGGGGTGATCGTAGCGGCACTCAGGGTGGGGGCGCTTACGCTAAAACTCGTGTAGCTCAAGCCGTAGCCAAAGGCAAAGAGCGCACTCGTCGAATCGTCCAGGTAGCCGCGGCGTGCAGAGGGCTTGCGGCCGTAGTGCGCCGGAATGTGCCCGACCGAACGCGGAAAACTGATCGCCAGCTTGCCGGAAGGATTGGCCTTGCCGGTGAGGACGTCGGCCACCGCACCGCCGGTCTCTTGGCCGAGGTACCAGCACTGCACCACGGCATCACACTTTTCGAGCACGTTCTGAATGGCCAGGGGGCGTCCACCGAACACGAGGGCGATGATGGGCTTGCCGGTTGCGGCAAGACGATCAATCAGTTCGTTTTGGCGACCAAGCAATTCCAGGTCCGTACGGTCGCCTAGGTGGTTGGTGGCCCAAGCTTCGCGGGAGGTCTGCTCGTTGCCGCCGATGGCGACGACGATGACGTCTTGGGTCTTCGCCAGTGCAACAGCCTCCTCGATGAGCTTCTCGTCCTGGTCGAAGGTCGGGAAGGCTACGCTGTCGTTGCCCCAGCCGCTGGTGGTGGTGATGTAACAACCCTGGGCGTACTCGACGTTGGCGGAGCCGTAGGTCGCCTGGAGTCCGACGAGGACGCTCTCCTCGTAGGTGGGTTCGCCGGAGTAACCACCGAGCAAGGAGCGGTCCATGTTAGGTCCGATAGCTGCGATCTTCACAGTGCCGGTCATCGGGAGGCGTCCGTTGCGGTTTTGTAGCAGCACCATACTTTGCGTCGCGGCCCGGCGAGCCAACGGGCGGGCGGCGGCAATGGTGGGCTGGACATCGACCATCGTCTTGTAAGGACGGTCGAAGAGGCCCATGTCGAACTTGGCCTTCAGCATCGGGCGCAACAGGCTATCCACGAGCGACTCGGCCACCTTGCCATCGCGAACGACCTGGATGATGGAAGGGTATACGTCCGCGTCCGGCAGCTCGATGTTGACGCCAGCGCGCAAACCGAGGATCGTGGCTTCGTAGGCGTCCTTGGCGACGTGATGCGAAGCCTGGGCGTCGCTCTGGTTCAGTTCGCGTAGCGCGAAGTAGTCACTCACGACGTAACCCTCGAAGCCCATCTCTCCACGCAGGATGTCACGTAGCATCCAGACGTTGGCGTGGCTCGGAATACCGTCCACCTCGTTGTAGCTCGCCATCAGCGAGACCGGCTTCTCTGCAGCAATGACCTCCTTGAAGGGGTACAGAAACACCTCCCGCAAGTAACGCTCCGAGATGAACGCCGGGCCGATGTTGTTGCCTCCCTCCGGTACGCCGTGGCCGGTGAGGTGCTTGAGGGTAGCCATGATGTGGTTGGAGTCCTTGGCGGTCCAGTCGCGCCCGCCCTGGAAGCCGCCAACCGAGGCCTTACCGATTTCACCAGCGAGGTAGGGGTCCTCGCCGTAGGTCTCCTCGACACGTCCCCAGCGCGGATCACGGCAAATGTCCAGCACTGGCGAGAGCACCTGATGGGCGCCGTAGGCCCGTACCTCGGAGGCAACTTCGGTGAAAACCTCCCGAACCAGCGCCGGATCAAACGTCCCAGCCAGCGCGATCGGCTGCGGGTAGGAGGTCCCGCCCTTGGCCGCAAAACCGTGCAGCGCTTCTTCGTGGAAGAAGGTCGGGATCCCGAGGCGGGTCTGCTCGACGAAGTATCGCTGGATAGCGTTCGTAAGATCGATGGTCTGTTTTTGCGAAAGCAGTCCCACCGGGCCAAAGCCATGGCTCGGCCGCGTGACCTGACCGAGGCCGTGGGGGTAGCGGGCCCTCATGCGGTCCGGGGTCAGGGCGAGCTGGGTGTCGTAGATGTACATCAGCTTCTCGCGCCAGGCGGAGACCATCTGGGCAGCTTTCTCCTCGAGGGTCATCGCGGCGATGAGGGCCTCGCCGCGGGCGTCGGAACTCATGCTGGTGGTGAGCCACGGTTTGTTGACCTTGAGGGCTTGCGCCAAAACCTGTGACGCGATCATCACTGCGAGTAGGAGGGTAAGGACGACTCTGAGCGTGGCCCTAATGTACGTATCTTCGTGTATATTATACAAGAAGATCGATACTTTTTCCAGCAGACCAATTTTTGCAGCGGTGACGTTTGGCAGAGCGTGAGCCGCCACTGTATCCTTCTACTCCTGCTGATCAGCATCGCGTCTGCGGTGACGCTGCCCGCCCAAACCCTCGTCGTCCACGTCGAGAACATCCGTGCTGCACCCGGAAGCATGCGCTTCGGGTTTTACGAAAGCGCGGAGCAGTGGAAAACCGAGAAGAGCAACTTTCAGCGCGCCGGGAAAAAGCAAATCACGGCGGGCAAGCAGACGTTTACGTATACCGACATTCCCGCCGGCCACTACGCGATGGCCTTGGCCGACGACGAGAACGACAACGGTGGTATCGACTGGGGGCTGATCTTGCCGAAGGAAGGGTTTGGGTTTAGCAATCACGAGCACCGGGGGCTTATGCGACCGGACTTCGAGGACTTTGATTTCGACCTGCGGAAGGGGGAGACGACGGTGGTGGTGGTACGGGTGCGGTACCTGTGAGTCGTTTGACTCAATTGCCTTGCGTTAACACCCTAGCTTGTTACTAGAGCCCCCTTGCGACGTTTGTCTAGCAGACCTGCCCAAACAACACGTATGCTCATGCCCACCGCTCGAATCGCTTCTACTTTCCTGACCGCCCTAGTTTTGGCGCTCAGCCCTAGCCTCTTCGGCCTCGAAGCGCTCGCCCAGAAGGATCCTGTCGCTAAGAAGGACCTTCAGGCAATGCGCACCAAGTACATGCAGGCCGGCACCCTCGACGCGGACGTAAGTCTCGAGATCAAGCTCGCTGAGGCCCCCGCCGAACTCCAAAAAGGCCGCATCGTGCAACAGGGCGAGCGCTACTACATCAAGTTCGCCGGCCAGGAGATCACCTCGGACGGTAAGACCATGTGGCTCTACCTGCCCGACAACAAAGAAGTACAGGTCTACGACGCCGCCGAAGGCGATGGTTCTGGCATGGGCTTTACGCGCCCGCAAGACATCCTCGATATGTACGACAGCGGCAAGTTCGACTACGCCATGGCCGGGACGACCAAGGTCAATGGCAAGGAGATGAAGCAGATTGAGTTCAAGCCGCTCGATCGCGCCAGTGAGTTCTCGAAGATGCGCCTCACCTATGACGCGGCGAAAAAGGAGCTTTATAGCGTGGCAATCTTCAATAAGGACGGCTCGCGATACACCCTTACGATGACGAATGTCAAGATAGGGACGACGGTGCCGGCGTCGACTTTTGTCTTTGATGCGAAGTCGAAGCCTGGGGTAAGGGTGGAGGATATGCGGTTGTAGGTTCGAGCCGCGCTCCGCGCGCTTGCCCCCCGGTTCGACGCGCTCCGCGCGCAAGGGGCAAGCGCGCGGAGCGCGGCTCGAACCGGCCCCCGTACTTTCGCTCCTACATGAACTGGAAGAGCAAACTCGTTTACCCAGCGGCAAAGTGGACGCGCGCGCAAGTTTTGGCGAAAGCCGCAAATGCCCTCGAGGCACAGGCTCGCATCCTCAGCCAGCTCCGCGACAAAGGCCGCAAGACCAAGTTCGGCCAGGAGCACGGCCTCGGCTACGTCGATAGCCACGCAGCACTCGTCAAGCACGTGCCCGTACGCGATTACGAAGAGCTCAAACCTTGGTTCGATAGGGTAGCAGCCGGCGAAGCGGACGTCCTCTGGCCGGGAAAACCGGCTTACTTGGCCAAGACCTCCGGGACGACCTCAGGCGTCAAGTACATTCCAATCACGCCAGACAGCGTCCCGAACCACTTCGGCACGGCGCGCAATGCGCTCTTCAATTACTACGGTCGCACAGGTCACGGCGCGTGGCTCGACGGCAAAATGATCTTCCTGTCGGGCAGCCCGGAGCTTTCGCTAAAGCACGGCATCCCCGTCGGGCGCCTCAGCGGCATCTCGAACCACATGGTGCCCGACTGGCTCAAGCGCGACCAACTTCCGAGCTACGCCACCAACTGCATCGAGGACTGGGAGACGAAGCTCGACGCCATCGTCGCCGAGACCATCGGGCAGGACCTTCGCCTCATCTCCGGCATCCCGCCCTGGGTGCAGATGTACTTCGAGCGCATTTTAGCCGTCTCTGGCAAAACTTCGATCCTCGAGGTCTTCCCCAACTTCTCGATGTTCGTCTACGGCGGCGTCAACTACGAGCCCTACCGCCCGCAGCTCGAGCAGCTGATCGGCGGTAAGGTCGCGAGCGTCGAGACTTACCCGGCCTCGGAGGGCTTCATCGCCTTCCAGGATGGGGAGCCGGGCGACGGCCTCCTGCTCAACGTCGACTCCGGCATCTACTTCGAGTTCGTCCCGCTGGCCGAGGCGCACGCCGAGCGGCCCACGCGACTCTCGCTGGCCGACGTCGACGCTCGGCCAGCAATATGCCGTCGTCCTGTCGAGCAACGCCGGTCTGTGGGGCTACGACCTCGGCGATACCGTCGAGTTCGTCTCCCTCGACCCTTACCGCATCCGCGTGAGCGGTCGCGTGAAGCACTACATCTCGGCCTTCGGGGAGCACGTCATCGGCCAGGAGATCGACCGCGCGCTTGATCGCCGCGGTGGCCGCGCACGGGGGCCAGGTCACGGAGTACACCGTCGCCCCGCAGGTCAACCCCGCGCCGGGGAGTCTGCCGTACCACGAGTGGTTCGTGGAGTTCGCCGAGCTGCCCGCTGATGTGGGGGCTTTCGCCAAAACCCTCGACGCGTCGCTGCGGGCGCAGAACATCTACTACGATGATTTGGTGAAGGGGAAGGTGTTGCAGCCGCTACGGGTGACGCAGGTGCGGGCGGATGGCTTTCGGGATTATATGGCGAGTTTGGGGAAGCTGGGGGGGCAGAACAAGGTGGCGCGGTTGAGTAATGATCGGGGGGTGGTGGAGGGGTTGGGGTAGTGAGGGGTCTGCGCCTCAAAGCTAGTCTTGTCTCGAGGAGCCGTATCAGCTCTGACCGCGATTAGAAGTAAATGGTCCAGGTGGCTAGTACTGCAGGACGATAGATCGCGCAGCTGGACTCCGGAGCCTCGCCCCGCCGATGCCCCCCTCTCAAGTCGATGAGCCACATTCACGGCTAACGAATGGCGGCGGAAATACGTCGCCCTGGAAGCGAGATCCAGCCCGCGTGAGGAGCTAAAAAATTTGCGTATTTCCGTGGTTCACGGAACTTTTGTCTGTAATGAGCGATTAGGAAGAAACAACTAGAGATAAATATACCTGGAACCCCTGAGCCAGACTTTCCGTGAAGCTTGGTGTGTTCGAGATATTACTTGTCATTTCTCAAGTTTTTACATTGGCTGGCCGCGGTATGTGTGCGTCGTGGCCAGCTCTTCAATCAATCTGGTATGCGAGCAGTACTAATTTCGTTACTGATAATGCGCATCGCAATCGGTAGCGCACAAGACAGCGTGCGAACTAAGTTCCCACTTGGCCCGGCCGATACCTCTGTGTTGGTATCTGGGGGTATTCCGTTTGTAGTGTCGGTGAGTGACGGCTAAGTAATTAAAGCAGACATACGGAAAATACCTAACGCTGCTATCAATCCACCGCATATCTTTTGAAACGTATTCTACAAGCTTGACTTTAATGGCAACCTCATTGATTCTAATGCCTCATACATGCAAAGGTATCCTTATGATATAGGCTATGATCGCATGCAAGTTCGGGAAGATACTATACTATTTGCTGTAGACTATGCTATAGATACCTTAAATTTAAACCATACGCCTTGGCCAGGATTGGTCAAAATGAATAAAGACCTAGAGGTCTTAGAGCGCCAGGTATACCCAGATACAGTTTTTGGTAAGAGTGGTGGCCTTCTCGCCTTGGCGAAGACAACCGATGGACGCCAGACGGGCTACCGGTTCGTGATTGACAGAAATGAATGTTCGCGCCGAACAGGTACACCAATTTATGGCCAGAAGTTTTCTCTCGACGGCCGCAATGAGCACTATCCTCTATATGGTACTTTCCCATTTAACAACGATATGGTGCTAGATGGTGACCGACTGCTGCTCACTGGTCACGCTGCTTACACGGTGCTCGATACCAATTTTAACGTGATCGTCGATGAGCGCCGCTGGCTCGACTACGACGAGTATCCTTTCCTTAACTCCGGTTTCATAGGGGGATACCCCTCTCGAGGGATGATCATCAACGGTGTATATTATTTTTTTCTCACCGGTGTATGTCAGGATCGTAGTCCGCAAAATTGTCTCATAGGCCAGAAGTGGAATGACATCACGCTTCTTGAAAGAAAGGGTATATTTTCAGAGTTGCCAGAGTACGACGGAGACAACGGCAAATTGGCTACGCCTGAAGGTGGCACGCCATATGTATACGATGGGAACAAAACTATTTATACGCTGACGTTACAGCGCACCTTACCTTTTGCAGCATTACCGTTGCGTTATGAACTTGCTGCCGTCGATACAGCATTAGATTTAATCTGGCGCCGTTCGTTCCCGATCCCAACGGGGTTCGCCCACTCGGCGTCGATTACCTTCTCGGCTGATAGTACTCGCCTACTAATCACGGCCACGGACGATAGCAGTAGTCCGCCGTACGTTCGAAGCCCCATCTACACCTATGTGATCGACCTCGCAAAAGTTACTTTGGTCTCCGCTGGACCGCTTGCGTCATTCGCAGCGAGGACTTTTTTGTCGCCATCACCCGCGAGTGTGGCTATGCGGGTGCTCGATGATCCTGCCGCGGAGCCAATCGCTAAGGTGGAGTTGTACAGCCTCGGCGATGGTCGACGAACGGTCTGGAGTTCAGGGTCTGGAGGTGAAGTAGACGTTACGACCCTGACACCCGGAGCATACTCAGCATACGGCTATGGAGTAAACGGCAAGCCGCTATATCAGCAGACTGTTGTGGTTCAGCGCTAAGGCTAAGCTATTCCTCTCCAAATACGACGTGGGAGGTGAGGTGTGTGGGGAGCCGCGTCTGAAAGTGAGTTTGCCAGCATATCATCCGCACGCCTTTATATGATCAGCCTTGAGCTCGCCTCCGCCCCCGTCACCACCCCATTCGCCACCAGCCGCCCATCTGCTCCCCGAAGCTCCAGCCCTACCTCTGCGGTATCACCCATTTCCTCGACTCCCATCGTCAACACCTCCCCCAGCAGCGCCTCCGTGTGATAAGAAGCCCGCAGCCGACAGAGCTCGATTGCCGCCAGCCCAGTTCCAGCCCCACCGAGTCTTCTCCACCCATCCAGCATCCACTGCACCGCCACCGTATTATTAAGGTGTCCATTAAAGTCGCAGTCGTGCAAGTACACCTCGCGCTCGCGGGTTTTGCCGAAAGGCCCCCGATCAGGAAGCCTACGCGCAGTCGGAGCATCGAGGGCAGGCGTGGCGATGTCGTTGAGTAAGGTCCGCATCTCGGCGGGAGGCGTCGCCGTCTTGCGGGTGTCGAGATCGATGAGCGCCCACATCGTCTGGCCAATGGCAAAGACCTCTCCGCCGACAGCTGCCGTATAGTCCCGCATCACCACCGGACCGGCAGCCCTCCGCACGCTCGTCGCCGCTTCGAAGTCGCTCTCGCCGGGAGGCCTAGGTGCGGTGAAGTGGAGATCAATGCACACCAAGGCCCAGGCTAGGCCGAGTTCTGCCAGCTGCTGGTAGCCGAAGGCGTGCGATCCGGCGTGGGACTGGGCTGTGTCGTGTAGCTGTCGTAGCAGACCCGGTACCGTAAGGCGGTGGTCTGGCCCCACGTCGTAAGAGGTGACGCGGCGCTGAAGTCTGAACACCGGATCGGGACCAAAAGTCGTCGTGCGAGTCTCCGCAGGAGACGCTTTGGAAGAGGTTCTAAAACTCATAAAAACAAGTAGCCCAGAAATGAAAGGAAAAGCCTACCTTTGCGGACGCTTTTGAAAAAGCTGCCAGCCCGGTAGCCGCACGAGGGCGCAATAACCGGAGAACCCAAGGATTTATGCCTACCATCAACCAGTTGGTACGTAAGGGCCGCAAGAAGATCGTCCAGAAGAGCAAATCGCGCGCTCTGGAGGCTTGCCCCCAGCGTCGCGGCGTGTGCACCCGCGTGTACACCACTACACCCAAGAAGCCTAACTCCGCCCTGCGGAAGGTCGCCAAGGTGCGCCTGACCAACCAGTCGGAGGTGATCTGCTATATCCCCGGCGAGGGACACAACCTTCAGGAGCACTCCATCGTGCTCGTACGTGGTGGCAAGATCAAAGACCTTCCCGGAGTCCGCTACACGATTGTTCGTGGCGCACTCGACACCGCTGGCGTCAACGATCGTCGCAACTCCCGCTCGCGCTACGGTGCGAAGAAGCCTAAGAAATAGTTTACCCTTCGTTCCGCTAGCCTCAGCGCCAAGAACCTGTCATGAGAAAAAGGAAACCAAAAATCCGGATCATTCAGCCGGATGCACGCTACAGCGACCCTGCCGTCACGCAGTTCGTCAATATGCTGATGTACAGCGGCAAAAAATCAACCGCCTTCCGAATCTTCTACGACGCGATGGACATCGTGAAGGAGAAAATGGAGGAGCCCGCCGAAGGCGAGAACGAGCACACCGTCTGGGAGAAAGCCCTCAAGAACGTCATGCCCGGCGTCGAGGTCCGCAGTCGCCGCGTAGGCGGTTCGACCTTCCAGATCCCGACCGAGATTCGCGCCAAGCGCAAGGTGTCCATCGGGATGAAGTGGCTCATCACTTTTGCGCGCAAGCGCGCCGGCAAGGGCATGAGCGACAAGCTCGCCAACGAAGTGTTAGCAGCGGCTAAAGGTGAAGGCCAGGCCGTCAAGCGCCGCGAAGAAACCCACCGCATGGCCGAGTCCAACCGCGCCTTCTCGCACTTCCGTATCTGATCCACTTAGGACAGCCCTTTTAGATACCCCTCCCAAAAAACTTATCCCATGGCTAAGCGAGACTTAGGCCTCACGCGCAACATCGGCATCGCCGCCCACGTCGACGCGGGCAAGACGACTACTACCGAGCGCGTCCTTTACTACACGGGCGTTAGCCACAAAATCGGGGAAGTGCACGATGGTGCCGCCACGATGGATTGGATGAAGCAGGAGCAAGAGCGTGGCATCACGATCACCTCTGCGGCCACCAAGACCCACTGGGATTGGAAGGATAAGCACTATACCGTCAACATTATCGATACGCCTGGCCACGTCGACTTCACCGTGGAGGTGAACCGTAGCCTCCGTGTGCTCGACGGTCTGGTGTTCCTGTTCTGCGCCTCATCAGGTGTAGAGCCTCAGTCCGAGACCAACTGGCGTCTTGCCGATGGGTACAAAGTACCTCGCATCGGCTTCGTCAACAAGATGGACCGCCAAGGTGCCGACTTCTTTAAGGTCGTCAAGCAGGTCGAGGAGCGTCTCGGCTCCACGGCTATTCCTCTCCAAGTGCCGATCGGCGTCGAGGAGACCTTTGAGGGTGTCGTCGATTTGATTACGGGTAAGGCCCTTCGCTGGAAAGTAGAAGATCTCGGCATGACGCCGGAAGAGATTCCATTCCCGGAAGACCTTCGCGAGCAGGTCAACACCTGGCGCGAGAAACTTCTCGAGGCCGTCGCTGAGTACGACGACAAATTACTGGAAAAGTACTTCGAAGACCCTGAGTCGATCTCGCCCGACGAGGTGCGCAAAGCGGTCCGCGGTGCGGTCATCGACATGAAATTCGTGCCGATGATGTGTGGCTCGGCCTTCAAAAACAAAGGTGTGCAGATGGTGCTCGACGCAGTCTGTGCTTACCTCCCGAGTCCCTTGGATCGCGAAAGCATCATTGGGATGAATCCGGACACAGAGGCCGAGGTCAAGCGCCAGCCGAACGTCGATGAGCCTTTTTCCTCGCTCGCGTTCAAGATCGCTACCGACCCATACGTCGGCCGTCTTGCCTTTATGCGGGTGTACTCCGGCTCACTCGATGCCGGCAGCTACGTACTCAATAATCGTACGGGCAACAAGGAGCGGATCAGCCGTCTCTACCAAATGCACGCCAACAAGCAGAACTCGATCGATCGGGTAGAAGCCGGTGACATTGCTGCGGCCGTGGGCTTCAAGGACATACGCACCGGGGATACCCTCAGCGCCCTCGACGCACCGATCGTGTTCGAGTCGATGGTGTTCCCTGATCCCGTCATTGGTATCGCCATTGAGCCAAAGTCCACCAAGGACCTCGACAAGCTCGGTATGGCCCTTTCGAAACTTGCTGAGGAAGATCCAACCTTCCGCGTCAAGTACGACGAAGACACCAACCAGACCGTTGTGTCCGGTATGGGTGAGCTCCACCTAGAAATTATTGTCGACCGCCTCAAGGAGGAGTTCCAGCTGGAAGTCAACCAAGGTGCTCCGCAGGTTAACTATAAGGAGGCTCTACAGAAAACCGTCGAGCACCGTGAGCGACTCAAGAAGCAAACCGGTGGTTCGGGACTTTTCGCCGATATGTCATTCCGCTTAGGACCTGCCGATGAGGAGTTCCTGGAGTCGGACGACTACAAGTCTGGCAAGAAGCGCCTTCAGTTCGAGTGGAAGGTCGTCGGTGGTTCGATTGACAAGAACTACGTCAAGCCCATCACCGACGGCTTCAATTCGATGATGGACAACGGCGTCCTCGCCGGCTACTCCATCGACTCTATGAAGGTCGAGGTGTACGACGGTGGAATGCACGCGGTAGACTCCAAGCCCATCGCTTTCGAGCTTTGCGCCAAGGAGGGATTCCGAGAGGCTGCGCCTAAAGCTGAGCCCGTCCTGCTAGAGCCGATCATGAGTCTCGAGGTTATCACTCCCGAGGAGTACACCGGTAACGTCATTGGTGACCTCAACCGACGCCGCGGTTTGCCGAAAGGCCAAGAAACCCGAGTAGGTGGCGTCATCGTGATCGATGCCGAAGTGCCCTTGTCGGAGATGTTTGGCTACGTAACTGCTCTCCGTACGGTAACCTCAGGCCGTGCGACGTCCACCATGACTTTCTCGCACTACGCTCCAGCTCCATCCGGCATCGCCAAGGAGATCATCGCCACCGCCAAGGGCACCGTCGCCGCCTAATCTAACAACCCCCTCAAAGTAGAGGTATGAATCAGAAGATTCGCATAAAGCTCCGCTCGTACGATCACACGCTGGTCGACAAGTCTACGGAGAAAATCGTCAAGACGGTTCGCAACTCCGGTGCTGTGGTAACGGGGCCAATCCCCTTGCCAACCGAGAAGAACATCTTCACGGTGCTCCGCTCGCCCCACGTCTACAAGAAAGGACGCGAGCAATTTCAACTCCGGACGCACAAGCGGCTCATCGAGATCTACACGCCAACGCCAAAGACGGTCGACGCGCTCTCGAAGCTCGAATTGCCGAGCGGCGTGGATATCCAACTCAAACTCACCTAAAGAACTCCTGATCTGGTGGTGCGAGCTGCGAGTTTTGCCGAAAGGCGACACCATTCAGCTTTCGCCAAAACCATCTGAGTCTTCGCTAGCATCAATGGCTAGTGAATTCACCGAGCGCCCCGCTACGAATCTTTCGAAAGGGCGTACAAACACAATACTGTGAAAGGAATTATCGGACGCAAGCTCGGTATGACGAGCATCTACACCCCAGGCGGCAAAGCCGTGGCGTGTACGATCGTAGAGGCGGGGCCCTGCACCGTCACCCAGGTTAAGACCGTCGAGACCGACGGCTATGTCGCCACCCAAATCGCTTTCGGCGAGCGCAAGGCCAAAAACATGACCAAGCCTATGGTTGGTCACCTCGCCAAGGCTGGCATCGAGTCGGCGACCAAGATTGCGGAGTTTCGCGATTTCAGTGTGGCCGACAAGTCCCTCGGCGACACGATCACCATCGACGAAGTATTTGCAGCCGGCGAGCGCGTGTCTGTCTCGGGAACGAGCAAAGGCAAGGGCTTCCAGGGTGTCGTGAAGCGCCACGGCTTCGGTGGTGTTGGCGATGCCACGCACGGTCAGCACAACCGGCTTCGCGCCCCGGGTTCGGTTGGTGCAGCTAGCTACCCGGCCAAGGTCTTCAAAGGCATGCGCATGGGAGGCCAAGACGGCAACCGTACGGTGACTACCTCGAATCTCGAGGTTCTCCGCGTCTTTCCAGAACAAAACCTGATCCTCGTAAAGGGCGCCATTGCTGGCCCCAAAGGAGCGATGGTCATCATCGAAAAAAAGTAGTCGACCCGTGAAACTCCAAGTCCACAACACCAAAGGCGAACAGGTCGGCCGTGAAGTCGAGCTAGATGACGCCATCTTCGGTATCGAGCCCAACGAGCATTGCCTCTACCTTGCGGTAAAGCAATATCTTGCTGCTCAGCGTACCGGTACCCACAGCGCGAAAGAGAAGTCGCAGCTCAGCGGATCAACCCGTAAGCTCAAAAAGCAAAAGGGTACGGGCGGCGCCCGTGCTGGTTCGATCAAGAACCCCCTGTACCGTGGTGGTGCGCGTGTCTTCGGACCTCGCCCCCGCAGCTACGACATCAAGCTGAACAAAAAGGTCAAGCGCCTCGCTCGTCTAAGTGCACTCAGTGCCAAGGCACAAGCTGGTGGCCTGCGGATCGTCGAGAACTTCGACTTCGATGCACCGAAGACCAAGTCCGCTCGCTCGATCGTCGACCAGATTATCGGCAACGAACGCGGTCGCATCCTCGTCGTCGTCGAAGGCTCGCAGCCAAACGTTCGCAAGAGCTTCGACAATCTTCAGAACGCGAAGCTCGTGACGGCCAATACGGTCAACGTTTACGACGTGCTCAACGCCAAGACACTCGTCCTCACTGAGGGCAGCGTCGATTACCTCACCAACGCCCTTCGGGCCTAAGTCTCTCCCCATGACGACCGCAGTAATAACCCGCCCCGTCCTGACCGAGAAGAGCCAGACGCTCAGTGGGACCCTCAACCAGTTCGTGTTCATCGTCGAGAAGACGGCCAACAAGCACGCGATCAAATCCGCCGTCGAGCAACAGTTTGGCGTTAAGGTCAAAGGCGTAAATACGACGCGCATGCCTGCAAAACTGAAGACCCGCTTCACAAAGCGTGGACTCCAGAAAGGACGCCGCCCTGCCTACAAGAAGGCCATCGTAACTTTGCGTCCCGGCGAAACGATCGAGTTTCTACGGAGACCAAGAATAACGAGACCCTCACCTAAGAATAACAGGCACCATGCCAGTCAGAAAGTTTAAGCCAGTCACACCGGGTACGAGGTTCCGTGTAGGTAACCAGTTTGCCGAGATCACCACCGATAAGCCTGAAAAGAGCCTACTCGGCCCGAAGAAGGAGTCGGGTGGACGCAACCACAGCGGTAAGCAAACGCAACGCTACCGTGGAGGTGGACACAAGCAGCGCTACCGCATCATCGACTTCAAGCGCGACAAGGACAACATCCCCGCGACCGTCAAAACGATCGAGTACGATCCGAACCGCACGGCCTGGATTGCTCTCCTTTGGTACGCCGATGGTGAGAAGCGCTACATCATTGCACCGAAAGGGTTTAAAGGTTGGCGATACGGTGGAGTCCGGCAAAGGAGTCACCGTTTCAACCGGCAACGCTATGTTGCTCTCGGAGGTGCCTCTCGGTTCCACCGTCCACGCTATCGAGATGACACCTGGTAAGGGTGCATGTATCGCTCGCGCGGCCGGAACGAACGCCACGCTCACGAGCCGTGAAGGCAAGTACGTCGTACTCAAGATGCCTTCAGGCGAAGTTCGTCGTATCCTGGCCACTTGCAAGGGGGTCATTGGCACAACGTCTAACGGCGACCACTCGCTCACCGTCTTAGGTAAGGCTGGTCGTAAGCGTTGGCTAGGCAAGCGTCCGCACACGCGTGGTGTAGCCATGAACCCGGTTGACCACCCCATGGGTGGTGGCGAGGGCCGCGCCTCCGGTGGACACCCACAGTCGCGGACGGGTATTATGGCGAAAGGTCAGAAGACCCGCAATACCAAGAAGCACTCCACTCAATTGATCATCTCTCGCGCCAAGAAGCGCGTTAAAAAGTAAGCTGCCGGATGCCACGTTCACTCAAGAAAGGACCGTATGTGTTCCACAAGCTGCTCGACAAGATCGAGGAGTCACAATCGTCCGGCAAAAAGTCGGTCATCAAGACCTGGTCTCGTGCCTCAATGATCATCCCTCAGATGGTTGGCCTCACGATCGCCGTACACAACGGACGTTCGTTCGTGCCGGTGTACGTCACCGAGAACATGGTCGGCCACAAGCTCGGCGAGTTTGCACTCACGCGCTCGTTCAAAGGTCACGGAGGTAACCGCAAGAAGTAATAAGCCCGCCGCCCGTTTTGCCGAAAGGCGTTAACGTAAAGCACTAAAAGCAAAGACATGCAAGCCGTAGCCAAACTGCGCAACTGTCCGATGTCGGCTCGCAAGATGCGTCTGGCCGCGGACTTGATTCGCAACAAACCCGTCGCCGAGGCGGTCTCGATCCTTCAGTATTCAGGCCGTGAGGCAGGTATTTGGCTGGAGAAACTTCTCCTGTCGGCCATTGCCAACTGGGAGAACAAACTCGGCAACGAAGAGAGTGCAGACGATTATGCCCTCCGTGTATCCACCATTATGGTCGATCAGGGAACGATGATCAAGCGCTTCCGCCCCGCCCCACAAGGGCGTGCACACCGGATTCGTAAGCACTCCAACCACGTCACCATCGTCGTGGAGAACCGCATCGCATTGCCCGCCGACACCGATGAGTCCTTTGAGGACGCGACGGTAGCCGCCAACGAAGTACAGTAACCATGGGACAGAAGACAAATCCAATTGGCAATCGCCTGGGCATCATCCGTGGTTGGGACTCCAACTGGTTCGGCGCTCACGATTATGCAGACAAAGTAGTCGAGGATGAGAAGATCCGCAAGTACTTAGAGGCTCGTATCCAGCGGGGCGGCATTGCTCGCATCGTCATCGAGCGAACTCTTCGGCGGATTACCATCACGCTGCACACCAGCCGTCCCGGCGTCATCATCGGACGTGGGGGAACGGAGGTCGACAAGATCCGCGAAGAGCTTCGTAAGATCACGAAGCAGGACGTTCAGATCAACATCGTCGAGATCCGTAGGCCTGAGCTCAATGCTGCCATTGTAGGCGAGTCGATCGCCAAGCAGCTCGAGGCTCGGATCAACCACCGTCGCGCTATCAAGATGTCGATTCAGTCGACGATGCGCGCTGGTGCCGAAGGCATTAAAATCCGCGTATCCGGCCGTCTAAACGGAAGCGAGATGGCGCGCCGCGAGGAATACAAGCAGGGCCGAACGCCACTGCACACCTTCCGTGCAGACATTGACTACGCTCTGGTGGAGGCCATGACTGTGCAAGGCAAGATTGGTGTAAAGGTCTGGATCTGTAAAGGTGAGGTCCTCGGTAAGCGAGACCTAAGCCCGAACATCACCGAAGGTCGACCAGCCAACATGTCTGGCGGCGGTGGAGGAGACCGTCGCGGCAACGACCGCGGAGATCGTGATCGCCGGGGAGGCAACGACCGCCGAGGTGGTGGCGGTGGAGACCGTCGCGGTGGTGGCGGTGATGGAGGAAGAAGATAAATAGTCGAGAAGTCAAAGAACGGAGTATCTTCGCCCGCCCTTAAGAAAAAGCGGCCAGCGAGCCTCAAAGTCTGCTAAGTCTGCATCATGCTACAGCCGAAAAGAACTAAATACCGCAAGCAACAAAAAGGTCGCATCAAGGGCCTGGCCCGGAAGGGTTCGACGATTGCTTTCGGCAGCTACGCACTCAAGACGATGGATGCCGGTCGCCTGACCAACCGTCAGATCGAGTCGGCTCGTATTGCCATGACGCGTTTCATGAAGCGTGAGGGTAAAGTCTGGATTCGCATCTTCCCTGATAAGCCTATCACCGAAAAACCGATTCAGGTTCGTATGGGTAAGGGTAAGGGGGCAGTAGACCACTACGTCGCTGCTGTCAAGCCCGGTCGAATTCTGTTCGAGCTCGACGGTGTTCCTGCCGAAGTTGCAGTTGAGGCTCTACGCCTTGCTGCTCAGAAGCTTCCCCTCCAAACTAAGACCGTGGCGCGCTCCGACCTTCGGGTCTGATCGGCCGACAAAGTGTAAGCAATGGCTACCAAGAAATTTCTAGAAGTCTCGGGCCAATCGGATGAGCAGCTCACGAAGGAGCTCACGTCGACGGTTACTGAGTATCAGCAGATGCGCTTCGACCACTACACGCGTGGCGTCGACGACGTCGCCCGCATCAAGGTCCTACGTCGCGACATCGCCCGTCTAAAGACGGAGCAAAGCCGTCGCGAACTAACTAAGATTAACGACGGAAAGGGGCGCCCAACGAAGGGTACTCGCCGCAGCCGTCTCAAAGCCAAACAAGCGTAACCATGAGCGAGGCTACTGAACAAGCAACCCCGGCAACAGAGGGAACTAAAGAAGTCCGCAACGCTCGCAAGGTGCGGGTAGGCTTTGTAACGAGTGACAAGATGAACAAGACCATTACGGTCTCCATCGAGCGCAAGATTCAACACCCACTCTACGGCAAGTTCCTGAAACGGCATACCAAGCTCACGGCTCACGACGAAGAGAACGTCTGCAACATCGGGGATCTCGTACGCATCATGGAGACGCGTCCCCTCAGCAAGAAAAAGCGCTGGCGCCTCGTAGAGGTCCTCGAGAAAGCTAAGTAAACTACCACACCGACTTTCGGGTCGGCTATACACTACATCATGATTCAGCAGGAGTCCCGACTACGGGTAGCAGACAACAGCGGTGCCAAGGAGGTACTCTGTATCCGCGTGCTCGGAGGTTCGAAGCGTCGCTACGCTGGCGTCGGCGACAAGATTGTAGTATCAATCAAGGATGCTAGCCCAGGTGGCGTCAAGAAAGGTACCGTCTCGAAGGCCGTTATTGTCCGCACCAAGAAGCAAATTCGTCGTCGTGACGGGTCGTACATCCGATTTGACGATAACGCTGTTGTGTTACTGACGGCAAACGATGAGCCCCGCGGTACGCGCATCTTCGGACCTGTCGCTCGCGAACTTCGCGAAAAGGACTACATGCGCATTGTTTCACTCGCCCCAGAGGTTCTCTAAGCATACAACACATGGCACGCACGAAGCCGGTCTTTACGGCCAAGATTAAGATTAAGAAAGGTGATACCGTCAAGGTCATCGCTGGTGCCTCGCGCGGCACTACCGGAGAGGTCCTTCAGGTTTTTCCGAAGGAGAACACTGCCATAATCGATGGTGTGAACGTGCGTATTAAGCACATGAAGGCCTCCGAGGGCAATGCTGGTGGTCGCGTCGACAAGACGATGCCCATCAACATCTCGAACATCGCACTCCTCGATTCAGCTGGCCAGCCATCGCGCGTAGGGCGGCGGATGGAAGGCGGGAAAATCGTTCGCTTCACTAAGTCCAACGGACAAACGTTAGCATAATGAGCTACCAACCAAGAATCAAGACAAAGTACAAGGAGGAGGTAGCTTCTGCGCTCAAGGAGGAATTCAGCTATTCCTCCCCGATGCAGGTGCCTCGTTTATTGAAGATCTGTATCAATCAAGGGGTTGGTCAGGCGACGCAGGACAAGAAGCTCGTAGATGTGGCTGTAGACCAGATTAGCCAGATCACGGGTCAGAAAGCCGTCTCCACCAAGGCGCGTACCAGCATCTCGAACTTTAAGCTCCGTGAAGGAATGCCGATTGGTGCGAAAGTCACCTTGCGCGGTGCGAGGATGTACGAATTCTTCGATCGGTTGGTGTCTGTGGCCCTCCCAAGGGTACGTGACTTCCGTGGCGTGAGCGATAAAGCATTCGACGGCCGCGGCAATTACACGCTGGGCGTCACCGAGCAGATCATCTTTCCGGAGATTGATCTCGATAAGATTAACAAGATCACCGGTATGGACATCACCTTCGTGACCTCGGCGAAGACTGATGCTGAGTCCATGTCCCTGCTTCGCCGCATGGGTATGCCCTTCCGTAACCGACAAACAGAACAGACCAATGGCTAGGCTATCTCTCATTGCGCGTGAGCAAAAGCGCGTCAAAATGGTCGCTAAGTACGCCGAGAAGCGCAAGCGACTCAAGGCGGAAGGCAACTGGGAAGAGCTCGACAAGCTCCCCCGCAATTCGAACCCCGTTCGCTTGCACAACCGGTGCCGGCTAACTGGGCGCCCTAAAGGGTACATGCGCAAGTTTGGACTGTGCCGCGTCAAGTTCCGTGAGCTTGCCCTTAACGGCAAAATTCCGGGTATCACCAAAGCTAGCTGGTAGGCTTCCGCCAAAACTAATACTCATGGCAGTTACAGATCCAATCGGCGATTATCTCACCCGCATCCGCAACGCGCAGATGGCCGGTCACCGCGTCGTCGAAATCCCGAGTTCTGGGATTAAGAAGAGCCTCACCGAGATCCTCTACAAGAACGGCTACATTTTCCGGTACCAATTCGACGATACCGTCAAGCCGCAGGCTATCATCCGGATCGCGCTCAAGTACGATCCAAGTACTCGCAAACCGATAATCCGGAAGCTCGAGCGCATCAGCAAGCCTGGTCTTCGGAAGTATGCCGGTGCAGGCAATTTGCCTCGCGTCATCAACGGGCTCGGCATTGCAATCGTCTCGACCTCCAAAGGGGTGATGACCGAGAAGCAGGCACGTCGCGAAAACGTCGGTGGAGAGGTTCTCTGCCGTATCTACTAATACTCTACAACCCGCTCCGCCATGTCTCGCATCGGTAAAGCCCCTATCTCAGTTCCGTCCGGCGTCACGATCAACGTGGCCGAAGGAAACGTCATCAGTGTCAAAGGACCGAAAGGCGAACTTAAGCAGCAGCTCGCTCCAGCCCTCTCCGTTGAGGTCGAGGACGGGACGCTAACCTTGTCTCGCCCAGATGATTCCAAGCCAAACCGTTCAGCTCACGGACTTTACCGATCGCTCATCGCGAACATGGTACAGGGTGTTACCGAAGGCTTTAAGCTCGACATGGAGGCTGTAGGTGTAGGCTACCGTGCGTCAAACACGGGACAGGTACTCGAACTCAGCCTTGGCTACTCTCACCCGATCGTTTTTGCGATCCCCGACGAAGTGAAGCTCGAGACCATCACTGAAAAAGGCAAAGCACCTCGCATCTCTCTAACGGGAATCGACAAGCAGCTCGTCGGTCAGATCGCCGCCAAAATTCGCGCATTCCGCAAGCCTGAGCCTTACAAAGGAAAGGGCGTTCGGTTCGTCGGCGAGCAGATCCGTCGCAAGGCTGGTAAAACTGCTGCGAAGAAGTAATTTCCAAAACTCGGCGGTCGGAATCGCCTCACTGATTTACGTATGTCACTCTCCAAAGTCGATAGTCGGCGCAGGATCCACAACCGGGTCCGGCGCAAGGTCCAGGGTACGCCAGCGCGTCCTCGGTTGGCCGTCTACCGTTCTAACAAGGCGATTTATTGCCAGCTCATCGACGATTCACAAGGCGTCACTCTCGCGGCCGCAAGTTCGCGCGACGAAGGTTTTAGCGCAAGCGGAACCAAATCGGATGTGGCCAAGGCCGTCGGCCAAGCCATCGCGCAACGAGCGGCTGATGCTAATGTAACGGCAGTCGTATTTGATCGCGGTGGGTACCTCTACCACGGTCGCGTAAAGTCACTCGCTGAGGGTGCCCGCGAAGGCGGACTAAAATTCTAAGAACTATGGCACGTCGTAACGACCGTAAGGGTAATGATCGCAATCGCCAACAGGCGGACAGCGAGTTCAAAGACAAACTCGTTCACCTCAATCGCGTGAGTAAGGCCACCAAAGGCGGTCGTACTTTTAGCTTTGCGGCACTCGTTGTCGTGGGTGACGGTAAGGGTCGCGTAGGCTTCGGTCTCGGTAAAGCGCGTGACGTGGCTGAGTGTATCCAAAAGGCTAACGACTCCGCTAAGAAGAACCTCATCACCATCCCGTTGCACAAAGGGACCATTCCCCACGAGCAACTCGGCAAATTCGGTGCAGGTAAGGTGCTCATCAAGCCAGCTTCGGAGGGTACCGGCGTGATTGCCGGAGGTGCTATGCGTCCTGTATTCGAGCTCGGTGGTCTGCACGACGTTCTTGCCAAATCGCAAGGCTCGTCCAACCCACAGAATGTAGTCAAGGCTACCATCGACGCCCTCACCAAGCTTCGCAGTCCTCAGATGGTCGCCAAGCAACGCGGCCTCTCGCTACAGCAAGTATTCGAAGGATAGTATCCGGGACACCCTCCTGCAAGTTCGCATTATCATGGCCAGTATCAAAATTACCCAAGTCCGTAGCGCAATCGACCGCCCAGAGCGTCAAAAGCGCACGCTCAAAGCGCTCGGCCTCCGCAAGATCAACCACACCGTTGAGCAGGAGGATACCGATGTCATCATGGGCATGGTTGAGAAAGTCAGCCACCTCGTACGCGTCGAAGCCTAGACAGCTTCCCCTTAACTACCAATTTCCATGGAACTCCATAATCTCCGTCCCGCCAAGGGCTCTGTCAAATCCAACAACCGCCTCGGCCGGGGTGTAGGTAGCGGAACTGGTCGGACCGCTGGACGTGGTCACAAAGGTGCCAAAAGCCGTTCTGGGTACAAAAGCAAGCGTGGGTTTGAAGGTGGCCAGATGCCGCTACAAATGCGCCTCCCTAAGCGCGGGTTCAACAGTCCGAACCGTGTCGAGTACGCCGTTCTCAATGTTGAGCAGCTCCAGGGTCTCGCCGACAAGCACGGCCTTACCGAGATCACGACCCACAATCTTCACCAGATGGGTATCATTCGCAAGACCGATCTCGTTAAAGTCCTTGGCACTGGCGAGCTGACATCAGCTCTGAAAGTGACCGCTAATAAATTTAGCGCTAAGGCCAAAGAACTCATCGAAGCCGTTGGTGGCTCCACAGAGACGCTTTAGCGCGTTAGTTCCACCGAAGTCGCGTCGATTCGGCGGTAGCCCTTTACCTTCGACGCCGAACCCGCACTTCCCCGCATGAAACAGTTCATTACTTCTCTCCAGAACATCTGGAACATCGACGAACTGCGCAACCGGATCCTGTACACACTGGGTCTGTTGTTCGTCTACCGCGTTGGTAGTTTTGTGCTTCTCCCTGGCGTGGTCCCCTCGCAGTTGGAGAACGCTGCCGCTGGTGGTGGAAACGATCTGCTCGGGTTAATCAATGTCTTTACGGGCGGTGCCTTCAGCAAAGGCGCTGTTTTTGCACTTGGTATCATGCCGTACATCACGGCCTCGATCATCGTGCAACTGCTCGGCTTCGCGATCCCATACTTCAAGAAGCTACAAACAAGGGAAGGAGAGAGCGGTCGCAAGCAACTCAGCCAGATTACGCGCCTCCTTACGATCGCCATTACGCTCGTTCAGGGCGGTGCCTATCTAACCTATCTGGATGCTCAGGCTCAGGCCGTCGACCCAAACCTCAGCTCGAGCATCTTCTACATAGCTGGTTTGATCATTCTTACAGGTGGTACCATCTTTGCGATGTGGCTGGGTGAGAAAATCACCGACAAGGGTATCGGTAACGGTGTCTCCCTCCTCATTACTATCGGGATCATTGCCACACTGCCTACTGCGTTGATCGGTGAGTTTAGCTCGCGATCCAACAGTGGTGGGCTATTCCTGTTTGTCGTCGAGCTATTCGCCCTTTTCGGAGTCGTTATGCTCACCGTGCTGCTCGTCCAGGGTATCCGCAAGATCCCGGTACAATACGTCAAGCGTATGGTCGGACGCGGGACGGCAGACATCATGAGCAGCGGTGCTGGCGACAATATACCTGTGAAGGTTATCGCGGCTGGTGTTATGCCTATCATCTTTGCGCAGGCGCTAATGTTTGTGCCATCGACCATCGCCCAGTTAGGAGCAGGACAAGGCGAGCAGCCTGGTTGGTTGCTAAACCAGCTCAACGACTTCACGAGTCCAGTCTACAACATCGTGTATTTTGTACTCGTAGTCGTGTTTACCTACGTTTACACTGCACTCATCGTAGATCCGCAGCAGTACAGCGAGTTTTTGAAGTCGCGCAACGGATTCATACCTGGGGTCAAGCCCGGCACGCCAACGGCCGACTTCATTGACTCCGTCACTACGCGCATTACGCTCCCTGGTGCCATGGCGCTGGGCTTGATTGCGATCCTTCCGGCCGTTGCCGCTCGCTTTCTTGGAGTCGACATGAGCTTTGCGATCTTCTTCGGCGGCACCTCACTATTGATTATGGTTGCCGTGGTACTCGATACCCTGCAGCAGATCCAGAGCTACTTACTTATGCGTCGATATGATGGCCTGGTCAAGTCCGGTCGCGTTCAGGGCAAGGCTGGTGCTCTTCAGCAGATCGGTAGCACAATCTAGAGCCCCTAACCGCGACAAGCAGGTACCGTTGCGGTACCATAAGGTATGGCGAGGTCTAAAACTGTTTTCCATAAGTCGGGTGCTGAACTAGAGCTGATGCGGGAAAGCAATCTGCTCGTAAGCAAGACGCTTGCCTACCTAGGATCCCTGCTCCGGCCAGGCATCACAGGATTTGAACTCGATAGCAAAGCCGAGGAGTTCATTCGTGACCACGGTGCCATCCCTTCCTTCAAGGGTCTCTACGGATGCCCCAGTTCGATCTTGACTAGCGTTAACTCCTGCGTTGTCCACGGGCTACCTACAGGGCGTGCATATCTCGAGACAGATCTCGTTTCTATAGACTGTGGTGCCCTGCTCAATGGCTTTCACGGAGATAGTGCGTACACATACGCCTTTGCCGGGGTCGATGAAGACTCTATGGACGTGCTAGAGGCTACTAACCAGTCCCTGTACATAGGCATTGAGAAGGCGCAGGTCGGCAATAGGGTAGGGGAGATCAGCTCCGCAATCCAACGTTTTATCGAGCGAGAGTGTGGATACGCCATCGTCCGCGAGTTGAGCGGCCACGGCATCGGACGCGAGTTTCACGAGGCCCCCGAAGTGCCCAACTACGGCAAGCGCACCGACGGCATTATTATGAAGCCTGGTCTCGTCATCGCTATTGAGCCGATGGTCAATACGAAGACCCGTCACGTAAAGACGGCCGACGATGGTTGGACCATCCTCGCCAAGGACGGATTGGCGACGGCGCATTTCGAGCATTCCGTAGCCATTACGCGAGACGGTCCCGACATCCTCAGCGACCACAGCTTCATCGAGGATACGGTACGAGCTAACCCCAACTTGCACGACCCGGTCGCTTCAGCCCTTTTACTTGAATAGGGTCTCGCGCGGTTTGGACGCAACTGAGGCTTCCTTAGACCAGAGCTACTCTATGTAGATACGGGGCTGGCGCCAAAACCTATTTACGCTCCCTTGAAATTAGGTGCCGCCAGATTCGTTGAGAATGTCTATCTTTGCACCCCGAAACGGGAAAAATGGCGAAGCAAGGACTGATCAAGCAGGATGGCGTTATCGAAGAGGCGCTGTCGAACGCTATGTTCAGGGTTCGCCTGGAGAACGACCACCAACTCGTTGCCACGATCTCTGGAAAGATGCGGATGCACTACATCCGCATTCTACCTGGCGACCGCGTCGCAGTAGAAATGTCGCCGTACGACCTCTCACGAGGTCGCATCACCTACCGTTACAAATAACCTGAAGACCCGTCTTCGTAGACTCACCCACGATGAAAGTCAGAGCCTCTGTAAAGAAGCGGTCCGTAGACTGCAAGATCGTACGCCGCAAAGGGCGCGTGTACATCATCAACAAGAAGAACCCTAAATTTAAGCAGCGCCAGGGCTAAGGCCACCGCTCTATACCACCTATCATGGCTAGAATATCCGGAGTCGACCTACCTCGGCGCAAGCGCGGGGTCATCGCGCTGACCTACATCTACGGCATCGGCGACACCCGTGCCAAGGAAATCCTTGCTAAGGCCGGGGTCGATCCTAATATGAAGGTCGAAGACTGGGACGAGGAAAGCGTCCGTACGATTACGCTCATCGTCCAAAATGAGTTTACCGTCGAAGGTGAGCTCCGTTCTGAAGTGCAGATGAGCATCAAGCGCCTCATGGACATTGTGTCCAACCGGGGTCTTCGCCATCGTCGCGGCTTGCCGCTGCGCGGCCAACGCACGCGTACCAATGCACGCACTCGCAAGGGACGCCGCAAGACAGTCGCCAACAAGAAGAAAGTCACCAAGTAACCTAGGCCCCTCTCCACTCAAGCAAGCTCTCCCATGGCAAAGGCCAAGAAAGTCGTCAAGAAGCGTAAAGTCGTTGTCGAATCCGAAGGGTTCCTCTACGTCAAGGCTTCCTTTAACAACATCATCATCTCGCTTACCAACAAAAAGGGAGATGTCATCAGCTGGGCTACCGCCGGTAAGGCTGGTTTTCGCGGTTCCAAGAAAAACACTCCCTATGCCGCGCAAGTGGCTGCGAGCGAGGCTGCCAAAACAGCCTTCGATCTCGGGATGCGTTCGGCTGAGGTGTTCGTCAAGGGTCCTGGATCTGGTCGCGAGGCCGCCATTCGTGCCGTAGACCAAGGCGGTATTCGCATTACGCGCATCCGCGACGTCACGCCGATCCCACACAACGGCTGCCGTCCTCCGAAGCGTCGTCGCGTTTAATTTAAGAACCCTTCTAGAACTACTATCATGGCTCGTTATACCGGACCTACTACTAAGAAGGCGCGCGCACTCGGCGAGGCGATCTTCGGCTACGACCGCGCTTTCGAAAAGCGGAAATACCGCCCTGGTCAACACGGCAACACTCGTCGTAAGCGACGTCAGTCTTCCGACTATTCCGCCCAATTGCTCGAGAAGCAGAAGGCGAAGTTCACCTACGGCGTCCTCGAGCGTCAGTTCCGGAACACATTCGGAACCGCCGTCGCCTCGCGCGGAGTCACTGGTGAAAACCTACTCCAATTGTTGGAGTCGCGCCTCGACAACACCGTCTTCCGTCTCGGGATCGCACCTACCCGCCGTGCCGCCCGCCAGTTGGTAAGCCATAAGCACGTGCTCGTCAATGGCAAGCTTAGCCATACTCCAAGTATGAAGCTTTCTCCAGGAGACAAGGTTTCGGTTCGTCCGAAGTCGCAGGGTCTCGACGTGATTCGTCAGTCGGTGAGCTCGGCTAGCGACGTCCGCAAGCATGGATGGCTAGAGATGAACACCGACCGTATGGAAGGCGTATTTCTTGCTTACCCTACCCGTGACCAGATCCCAGAGAAGATCAACGAGCAGTTGATCGTCGAGCTGTACTCGAAGTAACCCATCAGCGGTATACCGCTAAGCTTTTAGCCAAGGTCCTACAGGGGCTTTGGCTACTTGCGTAAAAACATATCGCCTCCTCGTGAGGTGCGCTTTCCCGTTTATCATTCAAGCCCCCGGTCTATGAACATCATGAATTTCCAAATGCCCGAGAAGATCGTCATGCACAAGGCGGACTCCTTCAAAGGTGTATTCGAGTTCAAACCCTTAGAGCCCGGCTTCGGGCAGACGGTCGGCAATTCCCTGCGTCGCGTGCTGCTCAGCTCGCTCGAAGGCTATGCCATTAGCGCCGTTCGTATTGGTGGCGTCGACCATGAGTTCTCGACGATCACGGGGGTTACCCAAGACGTCATCGACATCATCCTTAACCTAAAGCAGGTTCGGATCCGCCCTGTCGATGTGGACTCCGATGTTGCCTCCGAGCAGATCTACCTTACCCTCAGTGGTAAGGAGGAGTTCGTCGCTGGCGATATTACAGCCAACTCGAGCCAGTTCGAGATCATGAATCCCGAATTGCTCATCTGCCGGATGGAGTCGTCGGTCAACCTCGAGATCGAGCTGACGGTAACGCGCGGTCGTGGGTACGAGCCCGCTGGTGAGACCTTACCGAAGGACAGCGTCGTCGGCGTTATTCCCATGGATGCGATCTATACTCCAATAAAGAAGGTGAGCTACCGCGTGGAGTCTACTCGCGTTGAGCAGCGCACGGATTACGAGCAACTCACCATCGAGGTCACGACCGACGGGACGATCCACCCTGAGGAAGCCGTCAAGGAAGCTGCCCGGATCATGATCCGTCACATGACCTTGATCACGAACGAGAACATCACCTTCAACGAAGGCAGTCCACGTGAGCACAACATTGTCGATGAGGAAGTGCTCCAAATGCGCAAGTTGCTCAAGACTTCCCTCGAGGATCTCGATCTCAGCGTCCGTGCGTACAACTGCCTCAAGGCCGCCAAGATCAATACGCTCGCCAACCTCGTGAGCTACGACACGCACGAGCTGCTCAAATTCCGCAATTTCGGTAAGAAATCTCTCGTGGAGATCGATGAGCTTCTCGCGGAGAAAAATCTCTCCTTCGGGATGGACATCTCGAAGTACGACCTCGACGAAGACTAGACAACTCACTTTTTCGCGCAGGTCCGCGCACGCTTCCGGTGAGGCGACGCGGGACACTCAAACTATTCTTGGATAACCCACCGGCTCCCTCGTGAGCCTGCCGCCTTGCCGCCGGTCGGTGTTCAGCAACTTTCCTTCATATGCGTCACGGAAAGACCCATAATCACCTCAGCCGTAAAGTCGGCCACCGTCGCTCACTGCTGCGCAACCTGTCGATCTCTCTGATCAACCACAAGCGCATCAGTACGACCCTCGCCAAAGCCAAGGCCCTCCGCGTCTACGTAGAGCCCATCATCACTACCGCTAAAGCCAACACGCAGCAAGCGCACCGGGAAGCTTTTAAGAACCTTCAGAATAAGGAGGCCGTCAAGGAGCTCTTTGCTACTGTCGTCCCAGCTGTTGGTGAGCGCCCCGGGGGTTACGTTCGTGTAATTCGCACGGGCACCCGTCTTGGTGACAACGCCGAAACGGCCATCATCGAGCTCGTCGACTTTAACGAGAGCTACGACCTCAAAGAAAAATCCGCCAGCAAGACGCGTCGTCGTCGCCGACGTGGAGGGTCTTCGACATCCGCTTCTACAGAAACCGGGACGGCAACCGTTAGTCCTGTGGCCGAGGCTCTATCGCCAGCGATCGATGCAGTTGCCATTGACCAGGAGGCTAACGACACTCCAGAGGTCGCGCCATACGTCGAGCCGGCACTCGACCCAACCGACGAGGCTACTACCTCTAGCGCTATCGGAGACGCCCTGGTCGAGGAGCACAACGACGATACCGCCGACACCATGGCCGATCCTGAGGTAGACTCCGTCAACGGCGACAGCCTTCCCCTCGATGAGTCGGAGAAACCCGCAGACGCCTAAGTCTCTGACCGCATGATACGTAAAGGGGAGTCGCGAAAGCGGGGCCCCTTTTTTTATGGGTGTGTTTGCGCCTGGGCAGTTGATCCCAATCCGGTCTTCCCGCCCGTTTTCTGCGTAGGCTGTAAGCTGCCTAGGACGATGACTTTGCGCAAGCTTTGTCGGGTTGTCCTCCTGCCTATGTAGCGTACTTCCAGCACCTCCACGCAGTGACTAAACTGCTTGGCATACTCCGCGAAGCGGCGACTTGTAACCAGCGCCGCTAAATGTTGCGTGTTGCTTCAGCCGACAGTTTTGGCGAAAGCCTGCCGTTCTCCACCTCTACGGTGTATCCCCGCTGCGACTCCTACTTTCGCGCTCAAATCAGGCTCATGAAAGTTCCCCCCAACGTTCCCGCTGTCCTCCTCCTCGCCGACGGAACGGTGTTTCACGGTAACGCCGTAGGTGCTATCGGGACCACGACCGGCGAGATCTGTTTTAATACAGGGATGACGGGCTACCAGGAAGTCTTTACCGACCCTAGCTACTTCGGTCAAATCCTCGTCGCCACGAATACGCATATCGGCAACTACGGCTCCGCGGATGCTGATGAGGAGTCGGGGAGGGTCCAGATCGCGGGGCTCGTTGTACGGGAGTTCGCGGACCAGTTTTCGCGAAAGCTCGCAGACCAAAGCCTGCAGGAGTACCTCGTCGCGCAAAAGCTCGTGGGTATTGCAGGAGTCGATACGCGTGCGCTCGTGCGCCATATCCGCTCGAAAGGTGCCATGAATGCCATCATATCTAGCGAGACGACCGACGTTGATCAGCTTTTGCCAAAACTTGCCAGTACGCCTTCAATGGAAGGACTCGAATTGGCTTCGAAGGTCTCTACAGAGGAGGCCTTTGATCTGCAAGCAGAGGACGAGCAGTATCGCGTCGCAGTGCTCGACTACGGCACGAAGCGCAACATTCTGCGCAACTTCACAAAGCGAGGGGTGAGCGTGCGGGTCTTCCCCGCGAAGACTGCCTTTGCGGAGGTGAGCGCGTACGCTCCCGACGGAGTGTTTCTCTCGAACGGGCCTGGTGATCCAGCCGCAATGCCCTACGCCGTCTCGCTGGCGAAAGAGGCGATCGCCAGCCAACTCCCGACCTTCGGGATTTGCCTCGGGCATCAGCTCCTCGCTCTCGCGCTCGACATTCCTACCTACAAGATGCATCACGGTCACCGTGGGATCAACCATCCCGTGAAGAACCTCCGCACTGGTAAGTCGGAAATCACGAGCCAGAACCATGGTTTTGGCGTAAGCCCCGAGGCCATCGAAGCCAATCTCGACCGCGTAGATATCACCCACGTCAATCTCAATGACGGCACCATCGAAGGGCTGCGCTCTAAGTCGGCTCCGGCGTTTAGTGTGCAGTATCACCCGGAGGCGTCACCCGGTCCACACGACTCGGCATATCTTTTCGATGACTTTGTAGAGTTGCTGGCTGCTAGTAAGGCTAGCTAGGCATGAAGTATTCACTGTCATTCTCTGCGGACCCGCGTGCAATGCTCGATCGTGGGTTAGATTCGCGCCGCACCTAAACCAGCCCATGAGCGAGATCATAGACATCAGAGCACGCGAAATTCTCGACAGCCGGGGTAACCCGACCGTCGAAGTCGAAGTCTACACCGAAGCTGGCGCGATGGGGCGAGCTGCCGTACCCTCTGGTGCGAGTACAGGCAAGTATGAGGCCGTCGAGTTGCGCGACACCGACGCCGCCGACCGCTACCTCGGCAAAGGGGTTCTCCGGGCCGTGACTCACGTCGAAGAAGAGATCGCGAGCACGTTGATCGGCATAGATGTCGCCGACCAGTTGCACATCGATCAGCTGATGATCGATCTCGACGGAACGCACAACAAAAGTAAGCTCGGCGCGAACGCGATCCTCGGGGTCTCGCTCGCCGCTGCTAAAGCTGCCGCGGAGGAGTTCGGTATGCCGCTCTACCGCTACGTCGGAGGCGTCCATGCCAACACGATGCCGGTGCCGATGATGAACATCCTCAACGGAGGTTCGCACGCCGACAATCGCATCGACTTCCAGGAGTTCATGATCGTACCCGTCGGCGCGGATACATTCTCGGAGGCACTGCGAATGGGGGTGGAAACCTTTCATCACCTCAAGTCGGTGCTCAAGAAGAAAGGCTACTCGACGAATGTCGGAGACGAAGGCGGCTTTGCACCAAACATTCAGAGCAACGAAGAGGCCATCGAAACTGTCCTCCAGGCCATCGAAGCCGCCGGGTACAAAGCCGGTGACGACATGATGATCGCGATGGACGCTGCCGCCTCCGAGTTTTATGACGCTAATAAGCAGGCGTACGTGCTTCACAAGTCCAGCGGCAAAGAGATGTCCTCCGATGACATGGTTGCGTACTGGACCGATTGGGTGAACAAGTACCCTATCTTCTCCATCGAGGACGGCTTCGACGAGGACGACTGGAAGGCTTGGGCGAAGCTCAACCAAGCCGTCGGTGACCGTACACAATTAGTCGGTGACGATCTCTTCGTTACCAATGTCGAGCGTCTGCAGCGGGGCATCGACGAGAAGTCCGCCAACTCCATCCTCATCAAAGTCAACCAGATCGGCTCGCTCTCCGAAACGATCAAGGCTGTCAACCTGGCGCATCGGCACAAGATGACCAGCGTCATGAGCCATCGCTCTGGCGAGACCGAGGACGTCACGATTGCCGACCTTGCCGTGGCGCTTAATACGGGTCAAATCAAAACCGGTTCGGCCAGCCGCAGTGATCGTATTGCCAAGTACAACCAACTCCTCCGCATCGAGGACGAGTTGGGGCAGGATGCCTACTATCCAGGTCGAGACCTTCTTAAAGTGCGCTAACCAAGCTCTCCCCATGGCCCGCATCGAGTCCTCAACGCAAGGCTTCTTCGCCCGAAGCGTCAACCGTCTGCCGAAGGGTATGCGCAACCGGTACGTGCTGGCCTTGCTGGCCTTCGTCTTTTACATCGCCTTCTTCGACCACTACTCCTTATACAAGCAGTGGCAACTGCGACAGACCCTGCACGAACTGCAGGCAGAGAAAGCGCAGTACGTGCGCACCATCGAAGAGTCTGAGGCCCTCCAGGCCACCATCAAAGCCGACGAAGTCAAGTTCGCCCGTGAGCGCTACCTCATGAAGGAAGCCAACGAGGACGTCTTCGTTATCGATTAACCTAACCGGGTCGCTTGTCCCGCCCCACCGTCAATACCAAGAAATGTCCGTTTTAGTAAGCAAAGACTCTAAAGTCATCGTCCAAGGTTTTACCGGTAAGGAAGGCAGCTTCCACGCCGAGCAAATGATCGAGTACGGCACCAACGTCGTCGGGGGCGTTACTCCTGGCAAAGGCGGCTCGGAGCACCTCGGCAAGCCCGTCTACAACACCGTCGACGACGCAGTCAAACAGGCTGGAGCAGACACTACCGTTATCTTCGTACCGCCGCCTTTCGCCGGCGACGCTATTATGGAGGCTGCCGACGCTGGCATTAAGGTCATTATCTGCATTACAGAGGGAATACCTGTTCAGGACATGGTCAAGGTCCGCTCCTACATCAGCTCGCGTGACTGTCGTCTCATCGGACCTAACTGTCCGGGCGTTATCACCCCTGGTGAAGCTAAATGTGGCATCATGCCTGGTTTCATCCACAAGCCCGGGACGATCGGGATCGTGAGTCGCTCCGGTACACTCACCTACGAGGCCGTAGATCAAGTCACTAAAGCTGGTCTCGGACAGAGCACTTGTATCGGGATCGGCGGTGATCCGATTATCGGCACGACCACGAAGGATGCCGTAGAGCTGCTCATGAACGACCCAGGCACAGAAGGTATCATTATGATTGGTGAGATTGGCGGCACCATGGAAGCCGACGCCGCGTACTGGATAAAAGAGCACGGCACCAAGCCCGTCGTTGGCTTTATCGCCGGACAGACCGCTCCGAAGGGACGTACGATGGGTCACGCAGGCGCTATCGTCGGCGGTGCAGAAGATACCGCCGAGGCGAAGATGCGCATCATGGAAGAGTGCGGACTGCACGTCGTGAAAAGCCCTGCCGACATCGGAGAGACGATGGCCCGGGTCTTAAGGGGGAAATGAGGTAGGGACTAAGCCCGTTCCCCTTTTTTCCGAAAATACTCAGGCTTCACGAGGAGGAGGCCGTAGCTCTCCCCGGAATCCTTCGTCGTCACCGCGTGATGTGCGCCGTGCGCCCGGGTGATGCCTCGGGTGTACCAGCCTTCGAGGCCATCGAGCCACTTGAAGCGCCGGTGGATGTACACGTCGTGTACGACGAAGTAAATGAGCCCGTAGACGCTGATACCGATGCCGATGCAGAACAGCCAACCCAGGCCGTACATCGAGCCGAGCATGTAGCTGAAGGCACTCGGGACAGCAAAGACGATAAAAAATAAATCGTTGCGCTCGAAGAAGCCCTCCTTCTCAAAGTGAGGCTTGTGGTGATCGGCGTGCCACGACCACAGCGGGCCATGCATGAGGTACTTGTGCGCCGACCAGGCAACGAACTCCATGGTGAGGGCGGTGAGGAGAACTATTCCGATGTACGAGAGCGTAGTCGCCATAGGGATGCGTAAGGGTCAGACAGGGCGGTTGGTTACAGGGCTGTCGCCAAAACCGCAAAAAAACCGAGTTGCAAAAGTAAGACGAGGGGGGCAAGCCTATTCTCGGTGAACGGCAGGAGAGCGTAAAACAGTGCGCACTGAACGAGGCTTACGACGAACCACCCGACGTAGTTTTGAAGCGGTGGGACGCCCGCAGCCCAGGTCCAATAGTCGAGCGCGATGGCCGTTGGCTCGATAAGCACATCTAGCAAAGTCAGGCAAGCCGCCCCAAGGAGGATGCGTTGCCAAGTTGCCACGCGCGGCAGGGCCATCGCAATCGTGGTCGCCACGACGTACACCACGAGGATCCAATTGACCCCGAGCACGAAGGGAATCCCTCGCCATTTTGGTCCGAGCACGTCGCCATAGATATAGTCGCCAAACAGCCATCCTCCGTGCACGCCGACGTATTCTATCCACCAGCCCAACACGCCACAGGCCAGCGCCCAGCAGATGTACCTCGCGCCTACCGACGGACGGTGCGTAATACTCAACAAGACGACGGTGAACAGTAGATGAAAGGCGGTGAGATAGACAAAACCTGGAAGAAGATCTGTGGCCAGCATGAAGGCTCCGAAGAGATAAGAGCTGACAAGTAGCCCTCCGACTACGTTCTCCTGGGGCGTAAGGTCGAGTTTTGCCGAAAGGCCCCACCATCGCGGCCTACGCATGAGCAGCTGGCATTAGCCCGCTGGCCACCTTTGCGGACAGCAGCGCCAGGGGCACCCCCCCGCCGGGGTGTACAGAGCCGCCCACAAAAAATAGGTTGCTGAATTCGCGACTCTGATTGCGGTGACGCAAAAACGCAGCCCACTTGCTATTGCTGCTCGTCCCGTACAGGGCACCCAGGTGCGAGCCTGTGTCCGAAGCGATCTGTCGCGGGTTCCACGTTTGCTCAACGCGGATGGCTGCGCGCAGGTCGAAATTTAGTAAATGGGTGAGTTTGTCGAGTGTCGCCTCTCGGATACGCTCTAGAACGGCCGACCAGTCTTGCTCTTGGTCGTGGGGCGCATTGACCATCACGAACCAATTCTCCGACCCCTCCGGAGCCTCTCCATGCACGCCTTTCGAGGTCACGTTCACGTACACGGTGAAGTCTTCGGCCACCTCTCCGCGGTCGAGGGCAGCGAACTCCGCCTCGTAGTCCTCGCTAAAAAAAATGTTGTGGAGGCCGAGTGCCTCAGACTCACGTGCAACCCCCCAGTAGAAGATC
Source organism: Lewinellaceae bacterium (assembly GCA_963837005.1). Lineage (GTDB taxonomy): Bacteria > Bacteroidota > Bacteroidia > Chitinophagales > Saprospiraceae > CALDTK01. Next base: position 1,336,360 of record CAWIMC010000001.1, on the reverse strand, counting down.
AGCGCACTCGTCGAGCGCTCCTGATTGAGCGTCCGCGAGGGCTTACGGGCCTGTGGCATTAGGCTGCTGTAAAATCCGTGCACGTCCGCATTACTAATCAGCAGATCACAGGGTACGATATTCCCGTCGCCAGTCTCGACCCCGGTTACGTGTCCGCTTACGCTCAAAACGCGTTTCGTTTCGACGCCGTACTCAAACTCGACGCCTTGTCTTTCGGCGAGGGCCACGAGACTCGCCGTGATGTCGTACATGCCGCCTTTCGGCAAAAACGTCCCTAACGTATGCTCGAACGTCGGAATGATGGTGAGTATCCCTGGGGCTCGGTAAGGATTCGACCCGTTGTAGGTCGCAAAGCGGTCGAACAGTTGCACGAGCTTAGGGTGACCAAGGTCTCGAACATTCGTCGCGTGCATGGTCCGCGACAGGTCCATCGCGCCAAGGCGTTTTAGCGCCGTCAAGTTTTGCCGTCGGAGCCAAGTGCTCGCCTTGTGTAGCGGCCGTTCGAGGAAAGTGCGGCCACTGAGTTCGTACTTGGTCGACGACCGCTCGAGGGCGTCTAGTACGACACCCTCATCAACCCCAAACACCTCGCCTGCCTCACGACTGAAGCGCAACGGGTCGGCGTACGCTACGAGACGCTCGCCGCTGTCCCAGAAGTAGCGACACACGACCTCCTCGCGAGTGTAGGAAAAGTGTTCGCGCGGGTTCTCGCCACAGAGTTCGAAGAGTTCGTCGACGTACTGCGGCATCGTGAAGAGGCTCGGTCCGCGGTCGAAGCGAAAGTCGCCGAGTTGAAAAGTGGACAGTTTGCCGCCGGGCGCGCTGTTGCGCTCTAAAACGCTCACTTTATAGCCGAGCCTGGCCGCTCGAATGGCGGCGGCGATCCCGCCGATCCCGGCTCCGATGACGATTGCGCGCACGTTTGTAAAGGGTAGTTTGCCGCGTAAACGTACTGGAGGGTGGGGGGTTGTCCGCCGTGGGAGCCTCAACTAGGCTGCCCTAAGTTTGCATTGCGCTCAGTCACTTGGCGAAAGAGAATCTCGTCATCGTCCAATTCGCAGATCGGCAGCGTCACGTAGAACTGCGTCCCCACCCCGACTTTGGTCTCGAAGTAAATACGACCCTGTGCAGCGTTGACGATGTCACGGCAGATGGCAAGTCCTAAGCCAGAGCCGCTACTCTTCGTGGTAAATTTAGGAAAGAACACTTTTTCCTGCATGGCTACCGGTATGCCCGACCCGTTGTCCGCTACGCAGACTACCGCAGAGTCGCCCTGCCGCTCGATCGACACGGACACACGCCCAGCATGACCGTCGGGTATGGCTTGGATCGCATTTTTGATAAGGTTATTGAGCACCCGCATCAGTAACTTCTTGTCGGCGTAGACTGAGAAGTTGCCGTCGCCAATGAGCAGTGTCGAGTCTACCTCCTCTTCGAGGAAAAGGTTATAGACCGACTGCACGAGGAGATCTAGCTCGAATACGGAGTTGACCGGCTCCGGCATCCGGGCGAAGGTGGAGAAGTTGGTCGCGATGTACGCAAGATTGTCGATCTGTTCGATCAGCGTGGCGGAGACGCGGGTGATGAGCGGCTTTAGGTCCTCAGGCGAGGTATTGCGTTCGATGGCGTGCCGGAGGAATTCAATGCTCAGCTTCATCGGCGTGAGGGGATTCTTGATCTCGTGGGCTACCTGTTGGGCCATCTCGCGCCAGGCGGATTCGCGGCGGGCGTTGTCGAGTTCTTTCGCGGAGGCCTCCACGGTGAAAAGCATCGTGTTAAATTCGTTGATGAGGTCACCGAGTTCATCCTGTGCTCTCCACTCTAAGGGCTGCAGCTTTTCGTCTACTTTGAAGCGTCTAATTTTATCGCCGAGCTCAGTGAGCGGCTGCGTGATCGAATTGGCGACGGTGATTGCGATCACTCCAGCGATGAGCAGCAGGAAGACGTACACATTGAGCAGCGTCCCCATGAAGGCACTCACATCGTCGCGTAGGTCCCGCTGCTTGGAATAGTAAGGGAGTCCCATGTAAGCTATTGCTCTGCCGTCGACGTTGCGTACCGGCACGTAGGCGGTGCGATACTTGAGTTGACCGACCGACTCGAACTGTTGGGCGATAGCACTGCCTCGATCGGACAGCAACTGGCGTGCATAAGCTCCCATGCGGGGGGCTACGACCCCGCGGTTGAAGACCTCGCTTTCGGAGGTGGAGGCCAGCATCCCGTTGAGCGAAAACACGTTGATATCCATAGAGTGGATGCGACTGATCGGCTTAATGATCTTGCTCAGGCTTGCGGTGGTCACCTCCCCCATCTCCGACATGAGATCGATCTCGTGTTCGACGTTCTCGAGGATGCTCGCCACTTTGCGGTTCAGTCGGTTGTCGTGATAGGCATCAGTGGAATTGTGGAAGTACAGCACGGTAACGTATCCGATCATCGCAAAACTCAGCAGCACGAGTGCGATGATCCCGACCTGGATCTTTGTCTTGAGGTCGGGCCTACTTACCCAACTGATGTCTACGGCTTTAGGGAGGATGTCGATCCAGGTGTTGAGGAGGCTCATGACGAGCGTCAGGATGATGCACCAGACGAACAGGTAGCTGAAGAGCGAAATAGGGCGGAGGTAGCCGCCCATCGGTTTTCCGATGAAAATTACCGACTTTCCGGGGGCTGAGTAAAGCAGCTGCGAGTACGTGGAGTTGGTCTGACTTCGCGACTCTCCCGCCGAGGGCACATTGGCAGCCCGGAGGCTAGCTGACGGATTGCCGCCCTGCGACTGTATGAGGGCACCGTTGTTGTAGATCGCGTATTCATAACTCTGGAGGTGTTCCAGTCCACGGTACGGCTCATTAATGAGCAGTTCTGTAAGAAACCTCGACGGTGCCCGCGAACCGACACGTACCTCCAGGTAGGCTTGGTAGCCGTAGTCACGATGTGGATTGCTAGTGAGCTTGAGCAAGTACATGGGCTCTCTTCGGGGCCGCAGGTCAAGCCGGACGTTCTCAGAGATAGCCATCGCCTTGCGAAAGCGCTCGCCCACCTCGAGTTCTCCGTCTGGTGGTATCTCGGTCAAGCTACCTTCAGGAGTGCCGACGAGGACCTGAAACCTATAGTTGTTGTAGAGGTATCCTTTCTCGATGAGTAGGCGCTGAAGTGCCTCAGCGGCTTCTGGGCGGAGGGTGAATGCATCCCCGTCGGAGAGAAGGTGCTGAATTTCAAGATCTTGCCGTATTCCACTATCGAGTTGCAGGAGGGCTGCCTCGGCAGCGAGGTCGTGTGGGTTGGCAAGAATTCTCGCGTAATCGGTACGGCGTGTTACGTCTTTTTGGACGTCAAAGGTGAAGAAGAGCAGCGCCGAGTAGATGGAGAGCACAACGAGCCAGAAAAAGAGCCACAGGATGTTCGATTCACCGGTGTCGATAAACAGGTCGTAGACCAGGATGAACACCATTAGACCAAGCAAAAACTGCGGGATGGGCAAGGGTAGACCGATAAACACTAGTACAGGTGCTGCAAGAGCGAGGGCTGCTAGCAATGCTGTAAACCGCGCCTGTTTGCTCAGGCCGATCGCACTAACCCCCAGCATGATTCGGTGCGAGAAAAGGAAGTGGGCAAACATCAGCGTGAGCATCGAAATGAGAGCTACCATCCCAGAGCGACTCAGATTGAGCACATTCTCGAAATCGAAGTCTAGCCCGGGGCTCTTTATGATTGACTCGATGACGAACGTGAGACACGTACCCGCGACCACGATCGCGAAGTAGTGCAGGCTCGTCATGCCCCATTGCTGGAAGGGGCTCAGAGCCGCCGCTTTCGGCCCTTGGTAGCTGCGATGAAAAAACGTGACGAGCCACATCGCAATCAGCACCTCGACGATAAAGCTCGCGAGGGAGCCATTCATCAGGTTAGTATCGAAGAGTTGCGCAAGAAACCCGAGATCTGGGTAGAGCGCACTCAGGTCATTCGTGGCGACCAGGCGATCGAGGACCAGCGCACCGGTGAGAATGCTTAGAACACCGGCGAACGTACCGTAGCGGCTCTTTAGGAAGGTCGAAAGCTTGAACAGCAAGGCCCCGATCATGAGCAACATCAGCACGTGAAGCCCGAACATCCAGGCCTGGTACCGCCAGTCTTTAAAAGGTCGGAGGTGCGTGAGGTAGGAAATCACGTGGCCATCGGCTGCGGCGATCCCGAAAGCTGTTGGAGTGCTCACCAAGCCAACGGCCTCCGGGATGTACGGGGCCTCCACGAAGCCGTCCTTTAGGTAGTTAGACTTTAGCGCATACTTATGCCTTAGTGGGATGAGCGTGACGGCGTCGAACTCCCGACTGCCAAACAAGCGTACGGACGTTCGTTTTATCAAATATTGCCCATTCGATAGCGTTCGTACGCCCTGTGGCGGAAGCCGCTGTGGGAGGAGAGTCTTCGGGAGAGCTACGAGGTTGTTGGTCCAAAAAAGGATGGAGTCCCCCTCGTAGAAGAGAATGCTAAAATCTTCCTGGCTGAGGCGGGACAAACGATCAGCGTGTTGAATCGCATCTTCGGTAGACAGCTTCGACAACCCATAGATCTGTTGTTGGAGGAAGGCGGTGTCGGCGATTACGCTAGCGGCTGCCTGTTCTCTACGGTGTAGGCCGTCTTCGATCCCAGTGACGTAGCTGCGGAGCGAAGCACCGCCACCGTAGGAGGCGATTACGACTGCCGTGAGGCCGCCCACCAGGCATACCGCGACCGCCATCGCAAGCGGAATTGCGTAGATGCGCCACCACGCCACGGTCGCCTCGAGTACTGGGACGACTGTCCCGTTCGCCGTAGTTCCACCAGTCTGGGCCACATCGCTCGTGCCCCCGCGTCTAGGCGACTCGTCTTTGGCGCGTCCGCGAGCGTCTGTTGTTGGATCTTGGCCGCGAGGTGTGGGCATCGCCAGCGTATACGGCAGCCGCCCCCGTTTAGTGACACTCGATATTTAAGCGGGTGTCCTCAAATTTGTCAGCGACCTTTACCGATGTACAGGTGCCGGGATAGTCCGTCGCATCTCGACTCTGTCGGGATGAGGAAAGTCCGGACAACATAGGGCAGCGTGCCACGCGAAAGCGCGGGGGGCTCGACCGGAAGGTCGGGCTCACGGACAGTGCCACAGAAACGAGACCGCCTTAGCCTTCGGGCCGGGGTAAGGGTGAAACCGTGTGGTAAGAGCGCACGCCGGGCCGGGCGACCGCGTCCCGGGAGGTAAACCCCACGCGTTGCAATGCCGAGCAGTACGCGTCCCGACCTAGTCGGGACCGCGGCGGTCCGTCGCGTGAGTGCGCAAGCGCTCTGGCGTACGGGTAGGCAGCATAGATAAATGACGGACCTCGACAGAATCCGGCTTATCGTCCCGGCCCTGTACCTTTTAATCCACCCCGGACCATACGCTGTCGGGGCCGACCGCAGCGAAATTTCTGAGAGGCTAGGCGGTCTATGAAGGCGGCTTTCGCCAAAACCTGCGGCCCGCCTGCAGCATAGGCCATGGCTTACGTGCGATAGGCCCCATATCGTCGTAGGTTTTGGCGGAAGCCCTAAACGTTATGCTCATAATCTAGCCTATGGCGCAGCATCTACCGCGGGCTGAAAGCTATAGGTCAAGCTAAAACGTAAGGTGTTGTCGAGCGGCGAACGGACGGCCGTCGTCGGGATGAGATAGCTGAAGTCCAGTCCGAGCACATTGTACTTAAGACCTACGCCAAGGGTAAGGTACTGGCGCCCCCCTTTCGTAAACGGCTCGTGGAAGTAGCCAACCCGCGCGGCAAACTGATCGGCATACCAGTACTCGATACCGGTAGACAAGTTTATCTCCTTTAGCTCCTCGTTAAATCCACCATCGGCATCACCGAAACTGTTGAGAGCGCCCTCGACGATGTTCTGGTTGGCCCAGTTGGGGCGGCCGGTGGCAGCGGTACCCGTGGTGTCGAGTTGAGGACTCGGCACCAGGAGTTTGTTGCCCTCGAGAACGAAGGTGAGCGAGTTGTAATCGTCGAGGTAGGTCTTCATCGAGGCTCCGACCCCGAGGTTAGCGGGCAGGAAGTCGCGGTTAGTGGCATTTGAGTAGGAGATCTTGGAGCCGAGGTTGCGGATTGACCCGGCCACTGTTAGATCAGCTCCGTTACCGATAGCAAGTTCGCTCTTGTAGGTTGCCCCAATCGAGGCAGCACCAGCAGTACCGTTTCGTGCTTGCTCAACGGTGCCTGGAATTTGTAGGCCACGAGCTAGACTCGACAGGATAAACTGCCCTCCGATACTCGCACTCCACTGGTCGCTGAGCTGGCGAGCGTAACCGATGTGGAACGCCATTTCGTACGGACGTCCTTCGACAATGAGACCGCCGTTCTCATTCGTGTAGGGGATGGTGCCGAGCGAGAAGTACCGCAGGGAGCCATAAATCACTTCTCGGTCACTGATCTTGCCGTACGCCTGCAGATTGGCGAGGTACACATCATCTAGGTTGAGTGCCGCAAGCCACGGCGTATACGTCGCCTGCACCTCGAAACGCTCTTCTGACCAAGCGAGTGCGGAGGCGTTCCAGTCGGCCGATGAGGGGGTTGGGCTCAGCGAAAGCCCGGCATCCCCCAAAGCTCCCGAACGGGCATCCGGCGCAATGCTCAGAAAAGGTACCGCTGTGCGAATAGTCGTGATGCACTGCTGCCCGGTGGTAGGATCGATGAGGATTCTAGGGTTGTTCGGGTCCGGCTCGCAGATAAAGGAGGTCTGCGCGAAACTCGCCGCCGCAGAGAAGGTGACGCCAATGCCAGTGAGCAGAACGCGAGCGTAGGAACGTAGCTTCATAAAATCCATGTTGTTCGAGCGGGCGCGAAAGTAAGCCCGCGAGCTGGTTAGGCCGTTTGGGGGTAAATGCCCAAAGCACCTCGCTTATTGCTGGTGCCTTAACGGTTCGCTAACTATTCGCCCGGAAACGGGTAGAAACGTCCGCTACCTAGCGAAGCACCACTACTTTTTCGAAGCCGCTCTCCGCAACACTCTCGCGGTTGGCCGTCTGCATGCGAACCTTGTACAAGTAGACCCCGCGTGCAAGGCGTTGCCCAAACTGGTCGGTCCCATCCCAGGAGATACATTCGTCACCAGCGGCAAAGCGCGGGCCGTTGGCGATCCCACTATAGTCGAGGCTGCGCACCAGTCGACCGCTCGTCGTGAAAATGTCCACGCGCACGTCGACGAGCTGCCCGGCCGATGAGTGTTCAAACTGAAAGCAGGTTGCGTCGACCATAGGGTTGGGGTAGTTGAGTACGCGACGTAGTGCCTGTGCGGCATCCCGGCTCACAACAAAGGCTGTTCGCCCGACGCCAGTGTTGTTGGCCAAGTCCCAGGCGCGCACTTCCAGTTCATACGCGCCATCTTCGAGGTTATACACTGGGTAGTTCACAGAGCCACGCGTGTAGTCGTTGGTGGCCGCTTCGTAGAAGTCGTTCATGACGTACGAGAAGTCGTTTGGTCCACGCAGCGTTGCGGTGAGGTCATGTCCGATGGCCGAACCACTTACGTTGATGCCGGTGTCATCGCTCAGTTTCGCAAACAACACGGGGTCCGCGCCCGAAACGCCCCCCTCGGTGAAGGTGTCGTCACCGATGAATACCTCCACCAGAGGTGGGGTTTGATCGTTGATTGCTGGCGAGGCCAGGCCGTCGATAATAAAGCGACTGAACACGCCCGCGCCATCACGTCCGTCCTTTGCCTCCGCGTAGAGACTCACTCGTCCTTGCCCCTGCGAGAGACTCATGTCGAGCGGCAGCATAAACTTGGCCTCCCAACGCCCGTCGGTCACGGTGGCTTTGCCGGTGAAGAGCGTAGCACCGAGTTGTGTGAACTCCATGACACGCGATCCTGCATCCTGTCCGAGCGTGGCCGACCGACGCTCTTGATCAAAGACCGTCACGGCCACCGTCCCCGAAAAGTCGACGGCCAGCGTGCTGTCTAGATCCTGCACGATGCCTCGAAGTGTCACCTCTCGAAGGGGTGCTACCTTCGGTAGGGTGGTAAGGTCGGCAACGACGGCGTCGTCGATATGTGTCACGATGACATCGAGTTGCGGGACGGCAAGGCGCATGGCCGGATCACCGAAGAGCGAGTATTTGCGATCGTTTTCGACGCCATTCCCACTGCTGGTCTTGGCCCGGTTGAGGAGTAAACCCAAGCCTTCCCGTCGGGTAAGGGTTTTGTCGAGTAGGACAGTGAGGCTCTTGTCGGTAAGCACCTTGTTGGAGTTGGTAAATACCGGTCGTACAGTGCTCAAAGAAGCGGCCACGCCTCCATTTGGCTTGAAGAGCACCTGCTCGCCGATAACTACCTTAGTCGGGTCGTCGTAGCCAGTGAAGGTGCACGTTGCTGTAATGAGTACGGGAAGGGCGTTCGGAGCATTCCAACGCTCAATATCCGGCGTGTTCAAAAAGCGCTCCTGGCCCCAACCGCGAGGGCCGCCGTGCCCGAGGTAGGTCGTGAGTAAGTTGCCCCGGAACATGTTCCGACTAATAGCCTCCGCTGCGGCGGGAAAGCGTTGGCCGCCAGAGCCCCCCACCTGCTCAAAGGCATCTACGTAGATTTTGACCTGGTTGAAGAGTGGGTACAGCGACATCGCTAGTTGAGCCGCGGTATTCACGTCGTTTACGTGCTGATTCGTGTCTTCGTCATCGGCAACGTACACATTTCGCATCCGCCAATCCCCCCTCATTTTCGGATCGGTTTCGTAGCGGATGATCTTGTCGACGGTCGACATCGCGTCCGCTAGGCGAGGTGCGGGAATTCGGCCGATCCCTACATCCAGACCTCCTTCTGGATACGAGGTGTCCCTGATGCCTTCACCCTCGTCTAACAAGGCATAAAAGTCGTCTGTCGGGAAAGCGCTCACTTCCCAGTTGCTGGCCTTCGTCTGAAAAGTAGGAATGAGACTTCCGATCTCCTCCTTGATGTTGCGCGGATCGTAAGTCCCGTCTCCGAGCAGCAGCATGTACTTAAAGTTGGCGTCTCGTTGGTGAAGCATTACCGCGAAGTTTCGAAGCGACCCTGGGTCGAAGCGGCCGCCGCCAAACTCCTCCGCGATGTCTGTCATCGCAGCTACCGTTACCTCGTAGCCATTGTAGTCCCGACGATGCTCGGCCAACTTCTGTGCGGCAGCTTCCAGGCCAGTTCCATACACGATGAGCATGTCGGCTTTGGCGACGGCGTGTAGATTCGTCGGACTGACCGGACCCACGAACCGCGGTCTTTCAAATTCTCCGCGGCTGGCAAAGGCGACGAACTCCGACGGAGCCCCCTGGGCCTCGCGGCGATACCCAAATCTTGAACTCGTGCCCTCCTGCGTGAGCGTCACCAAGCTTGGGCGGATGGCGTCGCTGATGTTGAGCACGGTCACGTCCCGGGCGTTGGCAATCTTGAAGCCGAAAGCCCCCGCCGACCGCTGTTCAGCCGATTGAAAACGGAGCAACTTGTCGCGGTACGTGAGACGAGCAGGATGATTGAGCTGTACGTAGTCTATCCAACCGCGCTGTAGGCGCGGACTTCCTGGGTAGAGGACGCGGACGTCCACCGACCCTTTTGAAAGCGCTAGCTCAGTGTTGATCCTTCCACTGTAGGCGAGTCTCCTGTTTGGATTGCGCCACTCTGCACGGGTGATAGAGCCGCTCCGCGACGTCTGGCCGTTCACTTCGACGGAGTAAGAAGAGGCTACCGTGGAGGCGGCCCATAGTTCCGACTTTAGCCGGCCCGTGGCACCGGGGGGAATTTCACCGAGGTCCCAGAGTCCCGGACGGGCCACCTCGCGCGATCCGTCCATCAATTCACCGTACCACGGCTGCCCAGAGCCCTGGCCTGCCCCGAGTTCAGCACTGCTAAACCGCAGCAAGTTCTCTAGGTCCTCCTCCCAGCGAGCGCGAAAGGTGTACGTATCGTCGTAACGGTCGGCGGCCACGCTGCTGAGCTGTGCGGCACGCAGGCCTTCGCCCCCGACCGACACATAGTAATAGGTCTCCTCGGCGTAGAGGTTTTCGGTACGGTCCCACCCGAGTTCGTCCTCGTTCCAACTCCAGGTGTCTTCGCCCTCACCGTAGAAAAGCAGGCGCTCTCCGCCGTCCCAGGTGCCGTCCCCGTTGCCCTGCTCGATGAGGGCTACCTCGCGGAGGTCGACTGGGTAGTTGTCGCCGACGCGCTCAGGGAGCATGGCCCCGCCCTTGGTATATACCCGGACTGCCTTCGGCCCACCGGCCTCTGCTAGACCGGCTTCCTTTAGCAGGGCTGGATCGATTACGTATATGCCGTCTTCACCGATGGCGAGCTTGGCGAACTTGCCTGAGGCGAGCACGCTAGTGGTCGGCTCTATTGGCCCCGAGCGAGCCTGTAGTGCGCTAGCGCCGAGTTGGTAGTCGAGCGTGGCCGTGATTTCGAGGCTAGCGCTGGTGTCCTGGCGAGTGACGGCGAGGTCGACGTACAGCAAGGGCAGACCTGCGGCGAAACCCACCTCGGCCCTCGTCACTTCGACCGTCGCGTCTGCTCCGAGTTCTTGCCCCGCGCCGGTGGTACTGGTTTTGGCGAAAGCCGAATTCACGAGAGTTGCGCCACGACCTTCCGGCAGGGGAATGCCGACGGTGTACGATGCGGCATTGAGGCCTTTCGGCAAAACGATGTTTGCGGTGTGCGTCGACTGTGCCCCGAGCACTGCAGCCAAACCTAGGGTGAACCAGACAGCGAGTAGAGCCTGAGTAGCGGTCGAACGCTGGGACATACGGGTAATTTCTAGGGTCGAAGGGTACTGAATATGCCTCGGCAAACGTTCGGCACCGACGAAGATTGTCAATTGTCAACGGGATTGCGGGTCGGCTGCGAGCGAAGGCCCTAATTTGTGACTCGAATGAGGATAAGCGCACTCCCCCTAATTATCGTTTCGCTTCTGCTGGGCGTCGCAGAGGCGCAGGCGCAAGATCCCGTGCTGTCTCAGTTTTATGCAGCGCCAATGCTGCTCAACCCAGCCTTCGCGGGCATGACCCGAGCGCCGAGCGTTACGATCAATCACCGTTCGCAAAACGTCGGGTTTGCCGGTTCGGTGCCGTACCAGACCTCAGCGGTGTCGTACGGGCAGTACGTCCAGCGCCTCAACAGCGGTTTTGGCGCAAGCATCCTCTCCGACGAAGCGGGCGAGGGCATAGTACAAACAGTGGCCGCCACCGCATACTATGCCTACCAGGTCAACATTGACAAGCAGAACACCCTGCGCCTGGGTCTGAGTGCAGGCGTCCAGCAGCGGCGCCTCGACTGGGACCGACTCGTGTTCTTTGACCAACTCGACCCCAACACCGGGGCCGTCGACCGCAACGGCAATCGGTTCCCGACCCAGGAGGTGCGTCCCGACAAGACCAGCGTCCTTTTCCCCGATTTCGGAGCGGGCATCCTCTATGCTGGCAAGCTCGCCTACGGGGGGCTGACGGTCGACCACCTCACTACCCCCGATGATCGTATCGTCAACCGTGGACCGGAAGGCTTTTATAAGGGCTACCCCCTGCGGATCAGTCTCCACGGCGGGGCGCAGATACCGCTCGACGGCGATGCCGCTAACTCAAAGCGCTTCGTGACGCCTAACCTACTGTACACGCACCAGGGGGCGGCCGATCAACTCAACCTCGGCGCGTACGTAGGTTTCGGTCCCGTCTTTGGCGGGGCTTGGTTCCGACATGGCTTCGGCAATGGGGACGCTCTGATTGGGACTGTCGGCGTGGAGTACGGGATGTACCAGTTCGGCTACTCGTACGACGCTACGGTGAGTGGGCTCAACCGCTCGAGCGCCGGTTCGCACGAGGTGAGCCTTCAGATCAACTTCGAGGAAGCCCCCTGGATTCAGCAGCGCCGACAGCGAAATCGGTACAACGACTGCCTTCAGTTGTTCCGGTAGGCAATCCCGCGCCGCGCGAGGCGTTAACCTTACTTATTGAATTGGCGTAATACTTGCACCCCGATGTGGGGTAGTTTCGCGCCGCCTACAGAATTCCGTATGATGAAGCAGATCCTCCAGCTCGCCTTCTACGCCTCGGCCATTGCCTTCGTCGGCGTCGGTTGTGGCAAATCTGAACGCTCGGCCACGACCGGGTGGAAGTACAACGACCAGAAGTGGGGCGGATTCGAAAAGCAGGATTATGAGGGCCAGGTCACCGGACCGAACCTCGTTCTCGTCGAGGGTGGCACCTTCACGATGGGCATGTCCGAGCAGGACGTGATGCGGGAGTGGAACTCTGTGCCACGTCGCGTAACGGTCTCTTCGTTTTACATGGACGAAACCGAGGTATCTAACATTGACTATAAAGAATACCTCTACTGGACCAAGCGCGTCTTCGGCGAGAGCTATCCAGAGGTCTACACCAATGCCTTGCCCGACACGCTCGTCTGGCGCGAGGAACTCAGCTACAACGAGCCCTACGTCGAGACCTACCTGCGGCACCCGAGCTACGACGACTACCCCGTAGTCGGTGTCAACTGGAATCAAGCCAACGACTTCTGCAAGTGGCGCACCGACCGCGTCAACGAGATGGTGCTCATCGAGCGCGGCATTCTCAACATGAACCCCGAGCAGAAGGACGAGGAAAACTTCAACACGGAAGCTTACCTCGTAGGACAGTACCAGGGTGACGTTCGTAAGAACCTCAAAGACCTCGGCACCGGTGGCGAGCGCCCCGTCCGGTTCGAGGACGGTATCCTTCTCCCGAGCTACCGCCTACCTACCGAGGCGGAATGGGAGTACGCCGCCCTCGCCCTCCAGGGCAACATGGCCAACGAGAAAGACGAACTCATCACCGATCGTCGCATCTACCCCTGGAACGGCAACTCGCTCCGCTACCAGAAGCGCGACAAGTACCAGGGCCAGATACTCGCCAACTTTAAGCGTGGCGACGGTGACTACATGGGAATGGCCGGCAACCTCAATGACCACGCTTCGATCACGGCAGCCGTCCGCACCTTCCAGCCCAACGACTTCGGCCTCTACCACATGGCCGGTAACGTGAGCGAGTGGACGATGGACCTCTACCGCCCGATGACTTCGCTAACGCTCCGTGACGCCGACAACCACGACCTCAACCCCTACCGCGGCGGCAACTTTACTGCGCTCGAAATGGACGAGGACAACAAGCCCGTCGAAAAGGACAGCCTCGGTCGCCTGCGCTACCGCTACGTTCAAGACGACGAAGTAGCTGGTCGTGAGAACTACAAGACGGCTCGTGTTTACAACTACCTCGACGGGGATGAGCAGTCCTCTGCCGCTTACGCTTATGGCGTAAGTACCCTGATCAGCGACAAGAGCCGCGTCATCAAAGGTGGCAGTTGGGCTGATCGCGCCTGGTATCTCGCCCCAGGTACGCGCCGCTTCAAAGAAGAAGACAAGGCCGATCGTACGCTCGGCTTCCGTTGCGCCATGACGCGCACCGGTGGACCTGCGGGCAACGAGGACACGGGTGGTAATGTCTTCAAGAACTCCAACAAGAGCCAGAAGCGTCGGTACAGATAGTCTCCGACCAGGGTAGACCCTCCGGCACATCGTCGCCATGTAGGTCACGGGGCCATGTGCACTGACCCGCCAGCGACAAGATTTAAGAAGGCCTCCCAGCATATGTGCTGGGAGGCCTTCTTAGGTTTGCAGGCGATGGGAATCGATACAGAGAAACTGCTGGAGGCGTACGATCGAGCGACGGGTGTGTCTACGGACACGAGGACTCTTCGTGCGGGAGAGTTATTTTTCGCGTTGAGCGGGCCAAATTTTGACGGCAACCGGTACGCCAGGGCCGCTCTGGAGGCTGGTGCGTCCAACGCGGTCGTCGATGATGCTACACTCGCAGATACCCCGGGGTGTCTCCTTGTTGAAGACACGCTCGTGGCCTTACAGGTTTTGGCGAAAGCCCACCGCCAACGGCTGACTTGCCCCGTCGTCGGGCTCACCGGTAGCAACGGGAAAACCACTACCAAGGAGCTACTCTCGGCTGTGCTCGCGCAGAGCTACGCAGTGAGCCATACAGCTGGCAACCTCAACAACCATATCGGGGTGCCGCTCACGATCCTGCGAATCCCCGTAGGGACTGAAATTGCGGTTATAGAAATGGGAGCCAACCACCAGCGAGAGATTGCCACGCTGGCGGATATCGCACGACCTACGCACGGTGCGATTACCAACATCGGGCGCGCGCACCTCGAAGGCTTCGGCGGACTAGAAGGCGTGCGCATCGGCAAAGGGGAGCTGTTTGACTATATAGCCGCAAGTGGCGGGTTCGCGTTCGTAGATGTTGACAATGCCGAAGTCGCTGCACTCGCGCAGCGCGTCCCCCGACAGCTCCGCTACCGAAGCGCTGCGGGCATCGCCAACGGGCCAGTGCTCCTGTCCTGCGTTCAGCAACAGGCGTACCCGCAGTCGAGTGGCTACCTTCACGCCGGCGACCAACGGTTGCCCTACGTCTCGCAGCTGCCTGGACAACACAACCACAGCAACATCGCCGCCGCCGCCGCGATTGGTTACTATTTTAAGGTGCCGCTCTCGAAAATTGCCACTGCCATTGCGCAGTACTACCCGAGCAACAGTCGTAGCGAGGAGCGTAGGGTAGGGGAGAGCACCGTGCTGCTGGATGCTTACAACGCCAACCCCGACAGCACGCTCGCAGGATTACGCTGGTTGGCCAGTCGTGCGGAACCTCGGAAGGTAGCCGTGTTGGGCACGCTAGCAGAGTTAGGGGCTTTCGCCAAAACTGCCCACGCCGAAGTGGCAGCCGCCGCGCTAGCAATCGAGGGTATCGAGGTCAAGTTTTTTGGGGAGGCTTGGCGCGATAGCGTTTCTGAGGATCGCCTGTCGACGGATATAGATCAGGTGAGGGAGTGGTTGCAGTCCTGTTTCGCTGATTCGCAGGCGGTAATCCTGATTAAAGGCAGTCGATCAAACCGTTTAGAGCGTGTTTTGCCGACAGGCGACAATTAGGCGAATCGCTTGTAAGCGTCAATCAGGCGATCTGGCAGCTGTTGGTCGCAGGCCATCTCGTAATCTGCGTACGTGCAGGCGATGAGTTGGTGGCGCTCGCGTCCCTCTGCGGTCTTGAAGGGCATCTCGAGCCACCAACGGCCCGAGCGCTCAGACTTCCAAAACTTCAACTCCGGTCCGGCACTGTCGAGCTTTACGAGAAACTGGGACAGACCCTCTGTCGTCACTGGGAAATCGAACTTGCGATTGGCGAAGCCCTCAATGAAATACCAGGCGATTTGTGAGATGGTATCTGCGGTTTGGGCGGTCGGGTCGCGGTCGGCAACGTAGCCGTATACCCCAAAGGAACTCACCTTATCGGCCATCCCGGTAAAGCGCGCGAGTTGGCAGGCCTCTTCGGAGGTAAGGCCGGACGCCCCGAGGGGGTCCTGTGCCTGGGCATCGCTCGCCTTGAGGGCGCTGAGGTGAAGACACACCGCATCGGCGTCACGGACAACAGGTTCGCATTCCTCGATCTCGTACTTGATCTGGCCCAGGCGGTAAAACTCGAAGTGGTGCTGGTGGAGGTAATCGAGAGTCGCGGGATCGTTGTAGTGCGTCTGGTACCCTAAAATGGCGAGGTGGAACAGCCGTACTGGCGTAAGATCGAAGATGTGGTCGAGGTATTGCCGGTCGGTAGGGAGGTCGCGGGCCTGAAAGCGAATACGGTCGTCGATGGTGACGAGGTTGGTGAGGTATTCGGCGTGGTGGTAGCCGTAGTACTGCGCGAGGCAGCGCTCGGATTCGCGACCGATGAAGAGGGGCGTAACGCCTGCCAGCAGGAGTTCCTGCATCACGGCGGCGTTGATGATGCCGCCGGTCTTGCGGGCATTGCCGAGGTCGAGGAGGCGAATTTCTTCACCCGGTCGGGCCTTGGCATAGAGTTGTGTGCGGATGCGGTCGGCTTCCGTTTCGTCGAGTCCGACGAGGGCCACGCCACCCGAACGTAGATCTGGAAAGCCAGCGTCGGCGGTGTAGGCCCGCACGACGTGTCCGAGTTGCCAGACTTGGTAGTCTTCCGGGTCTACGTCGTCGAAGTGGGTGGAGGGCAGGAGCCAGTGGTCGAGCATGCTGGGTTGGTTCGGTAGCGGGGCAAGGTAGCTGGTGAGGCCTACCTACTATTCGTAAGAAGGGCAGGCCCGAGAACCTTTGCTATTTGACGGTCAACAAATCTCGTGTAGATTTGCGCGTCGAAAGCGACCGGCCCGCAATCGTGCGTGTTGGCAAACCCATTTGAACAAAGCCTAGTAGGCCTAAGTTTCCCGAGACAGCAAACCCCAAAATCAATTTGCAACCTGGGGACGTCGATACGCCGAGAGATTATTGCCCTGTGGAAACATATGTCAATGCGGCTCAACGTGTCGCTCCTATGTTTGCACTGCGAGGTACACCTCACCTAACAACCTTACACGCACATTTCAACCTATGAAGAATCGTTCGACCATCACCGTGCTGACCGTCGCCTTGGCGCTTGGCCTCGGCGGAACGGCCATCGCGCAAGACGATGCCGTTAACTACACTCCCAAAGACATGGTAGAGTTCGGCATTGCCGGAGGCTATGGCTTTATTCAAGGCGATTACGACAACTCGCCGGGCTACTACGCCGGCATCCATGTGCGCAAGGCTTTTGACCACATTTTCTCGGCGCGTGTCGATCTGGGATACCTCAAAACCAACAGCGACCGTCCTGCTACTAACTCGGACGTCTTTGCAAAGACGAACTTCTCGACGGTAGGTGGAAGCCTGCAAGGAGTTGTAACCCTGAACAACATCCGCTTCGATAAGCCGACGCGTAAGGCCAACATCTATGTCTTCGGTGGACCGGGCGTAGGCGGCGTACAGCTAACCGGTCAGGATGATGCGGGCAGAGAATCCGACATCCTCGAACTACGTAGCTTCGACAAAGCTGTCTTCTGGTTGGAGGGCGGTGCCGGTATCGCCTTCCGTTTGTCTCCTCGGTTCAACATAGGCCTCGAGTACAAGGCTATGGTGCCTTTCGGCAAAATCGCCGATCAGCTCGATGGATTCGAGAACCGCGATGGCTCCACCTCGTTCCGTGATGTCGCAAATGCTCCTAACCTTCGCCTCAACTTCAACCTCGGTAACACGGAGACGCTTACCGAGCCCCTTTACTGGGTCAACCCACTTAACCAGGTCATCGACGAGCTCACCGACCTCAAAGCTCGACCAGTATTCGACCTTACCGACACCGATGGTGACGGTGTAATCGACATGCTCGACCAGGAGAACGACACCCCAGAAGGTGCCCCTGTCGACACTCGTGGTGTCGCACTCGACAGTGATGGCGACGGCGTATCCGACTTCGAAGATGCTGAGCCTTACAGCCCACCCGGCATGACCGTTGACTCTCGCGGCGTTGCACAAGTACCGAAGTACCTCACGCAGCCTGAGATCGAAGCCCTCATCGCTCGTCAGATCCGCGAAACCGGTATGACTGAAGGCGGATCACTGGACGGCTGGTTCCTTCCTATGATTCACTTCACCGACGACAGCTACACAGTTCGCGCAGCAGACTATGGTCACCTCAAGAACATCGCGGAAGTCCTCAAGTCCAACCCGAACTTGCGCGTGGTCGTGGAAGGTTTCACGGACAAGCGTGCTAGCGATTCTTACAACAAGATTTTGAGCTACAACCGCGCTCGTGCCGCCAAAGAGTATCTCGTCAACCGCTACGGCGTGAGTGGAGATCGCCTGATCATCATGTTCGAAGGCGAAGACCAAACTCTTGTCCCAACGAATGGCAGCAGCTTCATGAACCGTCGCGTTGAGTTCCGCGTCGCCCAGGCAGGTGACTCAGAAATGGCGCAGCCAGAAGGTACCGCAGGCCGTGGAACCTTCTTCAGTGGCAGCCGTGATGCTGGCTACTAAGCGCTAGTCCGCATTCATTAGCCCTTAAGGGGACTCGACCAGACTGGTCGGGTCCCCTTTTTGTAGTAAGCGGGTCAGGATGCCTTTTGGGTATACACTAACCGAGGCCACAACATGAGCGGTAGGCGTAAGCCTTTACGCTTTCGACGAGCCTGCAGCCGGCTAAGAATATATACCTGGCGGCGTAAGCGTTCTAACAACGTGAGTTCGCTACGCCGACGGTTTCGTACCATCTCTCGATGACGTACTACTACTAAATGCGTAAGGCCCTTTGGCTCAGTTGCAGGCCCTGGCTACCGGAGGTGCTAAAGAGCTTGTCCTCGAGTAAGTCTTTACCAACAAGAGCCGATTTTATCGGTATACGCATTTTGCGTTAGTAGCTCCGGGAGGCAAGCATCACCAACGTGCATGCATGATCAGTCTCGATGCCTACGGCTTCACAAAGTTCGCGGAGCTCTGAATTTTCAGTGCCCGGATTGAAGATGATGCGTCGTGGGCGAAGTTGCTCGGTTAGGTAATTGTAGTATGCTCGCTGGCGATCGGGGCCGAGGTATAGCGTGACCGTGTCCACGTCGTCCAGTAGGGGTGGTGTGGTTACGATTTGTTCGCCTGCTATCTCGCCTTCTCGATTACCGAGCAAGACGACTTCGTGACCAGCGGCGAGCAGGCGTTTGGTGGCGATAGTAGCGTAGCGCTCAGGATTGGTACTAGCACCGAGGACAAGTGTCTTCATGCCCAAAACAACGAACCCCCTTCGAGCTAGTTCTCGAAGGGGGCGCGTTGCTTATCGGGCCTGTTTGCCTGACGGTCAGGCGACTTATAAGAGGATGGTTAGCGGTTGCTCTAACATGCCTTTGAGAGTAGCCAAGAAGGCGGCCCCGGAAGCGCCATCGACGACGCGGTGGTCGCAGCTCAACGTGAGCTTCATTACGTTGCCAATGACGATCTCACCATCTCGTACCACCGGCTTCTGTTGGATGCTACCGACAGCCAGGATGCACGCGTCGGGCGGGTTAATGATCGCTGTAAATTCGGTGATGTCGAACATACCGAGGTTGGAGATGGTGAAGGTATTTCCAGACATCTGCTGCGGCTGGAGCTTACGCTCTTTTGCGAGTCCGGCCATCTTTTTGACTTCGCTATTGATTTCTGCAAAACCCTTGCGGTCAGCGTGTCGGACTACCGGTACGAGGAGGCCGTCTTCGACGGCGACGGCGACGCCGATGTTAATGTCCTCGTTGTAGCGAATGAAGTCGCCCATCCAGCTGCTGTTGATCGCGCGGTGCTTGCGCAGGGCGTGCGCACAGCTTTTAACGACGAGATCATTAAAAGATACTCGCGTATCACTCAGGGCGTTGAGTTGCTTGCGGTACGCAATGGCGCTGGTCATGTCGACCTCGATACCCAGGTAGAAGTGCGGTGCCGAGAACTTTGACTCTGCGAGTCGCCGGGCGATCACTTTCCGCATTTGCGAAGTGGGCGTGTCGGTGTATCCTCCGGTGGTGTCGGCCGCGCTCGTGGTAACGACAGGTTTGGAAGACGCAGCCTGTTGGACGGCTGGAGCCGGAAATGACGGGACCTTTGCAGGCGCGGGGGCCTCTACGGCTTGCCCCCCTTTGGTTGCAGCTGCGCTCCCACCTCCGATAGCGCTCTCGACATCGCGCTTTACTACGCGGCCACCGTCTCCAGAACCCTGCACCTTGGAAAGGTCGAGGCCAGCCTCGGCAGCGATGCTACGGGCGAGCGGACTCGCCTTGGTTCGAGTCCCGTCCGACGCTCCGTCGGTCGTGGCTGGCGAAGCAGAGTCAATTTCGGCTGCTGCTGGCGAGGCGTCACTTGCTTCGGATGCTTTTTCGGAGTCGCCTTCTGCCCCGACCGCGCCCGCGGAACCGCCCTCCGCATCGAGGGCGGCCTGGTAATCCTCTCCTTCCTCACCGATCACGGCGAGGACGGCGTTGACGGGCACGGAACCCTCCTTGACGCCAATGTGCAGCAAGACGCCCTCGTGAAAGCTCTCGAGCTCCATGGTAGCCTTGTCTGTCTCGACTTCGGCGAGGA
Source organism: Lewinellaceae bacterium (assembly GCA_963837005.1). Classification (GTDB taxonomy): domain Bacteria; phylum Bacteroidota; class Bacteroidia; order Chitinophagales; family Saprospiraceae; genus CALDTK01. The sequence continues at coordinate 1,316,391 of CAWIMC010000001.1, read as the reverse complement.
CATCCCCGGGTTCGACACTATCGCCGACGGCCTTGAGCCAGCCGACGATATTGCCCTCTTCCATCGTGTCGCTCATGCGGGGCATGCGGATGACTTCTGCCATAATATCTTTCGTCTTTTACTTGCAAATGTGCACTCTGCGGTCCGTTCGCTGGTCTACCGTCCGGACGGCTTTTGCTAGGCGGCACAACATACGGTTTAGCGGGCGGGCTCCAAATGATTGCGTACACCGCGCTGAAGGTTTTGGCGAAAGCCGCCCCTGCCTACACCGATACATATCTCGTGGCCCCCCGCGTTGACCGCTCAGGTCCGGATAGCTACGCGCTCAACGAAGAGTGCTGTGTCGGGTTGTTATAGCCAGGCCCCCGATACGCGTCGGTGCCGGCCCCATGCGATGCCCCGCCTACATATTCGCTTAAATTTGTGCCTTCTATGCAGCTAAGCTCAAAGTATTTACAGGCTGGCGTCGATGCCTTCGCCAGCCTGCCGGGTATCGGACGTAAGAGTGCCCTTAACCATGTTTTGCACTTGTTACAACAGCCAGAGGAAGTGATGCAGGAGTATCTCGAGGCGCTGCAAAGCATGCGGGAGAAAGTCCGAGAGTGTGATCGCTGCCATAATCTCTCCGATGGGGCCATCTGTGAAATTTGTGCGGATCCGCGGCGCGACCAACGCATCATCTGCGTGGTGGAGAACATGAAGCAAGTACTCGCAATCGAGGAGACGGGGCATTTCCGAGGCACGTATCACGTGCTCGGAGGCGTCATCTCGCCGATGCACGGCGTCGACCCGCAGGACCTTCACATCGAAAGTCTCGTCACTCGTGTGGAGAGCCTCGGGGAGGGAGTCGAACTCATCTTTGCGATTTCTCCCACCATCGAGGGGGAGTCGACAGCGTTTTACATTGGCCGACAGTTGGAAGACCTCGACGTAAGACTTTCGGCAATCGCACGTGGGGTGAGCTACGGCAACGACCTCCAGTACGCCGACTACCTCACCCTCAGTCGCTCGATCAGCGCCCGCCAGCCCTACGTAATTACAGAACGGTGATTAGCACGCCCCACGTCATCGAGGCAGAGCCACGTGCGATCGACGTGTCGGTGGTTATCGTCAATTATAACGTGCGCTATTTTTTGGAGCAGTGCCTCCACTCCGTCGCGCGAGCTGGCCGTGGCTTGTGTACCGAGGTGATCGTCGTCGACAACGCTTCTGCCGACGACAGCCTTGAGATGCTCGCTAAGTACCCGGAGGTCCGCGTGATCGCGAATGACGCCAACGTCGGTTTTGCGAAAGCGAACAACCAGGCAATTCGAATTGCTCGCGGACGCTTCGTCTTGCTGCTCAATCCCGACACGCTCGTTCACGAGAATACGTTTGCGCATTGCCTCGCGCTAGCGGATGGTGACCCGACGATTGGTGTGATTGGGGTGCGGATGATCGACGGGCAGGGCACTTACCTCCCCGAGAGCAAACGAGGGCTACCGACGCCCTGGGTTAGCTTCACGAAGATGTCTGGACTCAGCAAGCTGGCTCCGCGCTCTTCGCGCTACAATGGCTACTACCTCGGACACCTTCCCGACGACGAACTGGCCGACGTAGATGTGCTTCCAGGAGCTTTTATGTGGCTCAGACCCGCCGCCCTCGACGCGGTAGGGGGTGGTCTCGACGAGGACTATTTTATGTATGGCGAAGACATCGATCTCTCCTACCTCATCGCGAAGGCGGGCTACCGCGTGGTGTTCGATCCCGGCACGGAGATTATCCATTACAAAGGAGAATCTACCCGCAAGCGGTCCTGGCATTACGTAAAGGCGTTCTACCGCGCGATGGCGATCTTCTCCCGCAAGCATCTGAGTCGGTCGGGGATCAGCCCGCAGCCTTTCTTAGAAGCCGCTATTTATGCTCGGGCTGGCCTCGCGGTGGTGAGCAATGCCGTAGCTCGTGTCCTGCCCGCACTTCTCGACCTTGGAGCACTGTGGCTGTTGCTGTACGTCGTCAAACGCTGGTGGGCCGCCTACTACTTCGAAGACTCGGGTTACTATGAGGCTACGCAGTTCAGCACTGTCAACACGCCCATCTACCTCGCCGCCTGGGGACTCGGACTCGTCTTCAGCGGAGCCTACGACCGGCCGTTTAAGATATGGGCGGTGCTCCGGGGCATTGGCCTCGGCACGGTCGTGGCGTTGATAGCGTACGCGCTGCTGCCCGCCGAGTATCATACCAGTCGCGCGATCATCGTCCTTACCGCGGCCCTGGGTGGTGTCGCACTCGCTGTGATGCGGGTGGCCTGGTCGTGGGTCCGGCCCGGCGAAGTGTCTCTAACCCGCGACCACGTCGGTAGGGAGCGGAGGTTGGCTGTGGTCGGGACGCCAGCCGAAGCAGCGCGAGCCTTGATGCTTTTGGGCCGTGCAGGCGTTCCGCGCAACTACGTTGGGCTAATTAGCTCGGACTTCGCCACTGCTGGCGAGGGCATCCTCGGCAGTCGAGCGGATGCCCCGGCAATCGTTCGGGCCTACGGGATTGATGAACTCGTGGTCGGCCTCGCCACGCTCGACACTGGCTACGTAATGTCTTTAATGGCAGAGCTCGGGCCTAGAATTGACTACCGGACGCTGGCCCCTAATGCAGACGCCATCGTCGGATCACCATCGCGTAACGCTCCCGGCACGCTCTACGCTCTCGACGCTGGTTTCGCGATTACCGAGGCCTCGGCCCGGCGGGCGAAGCGCACGTTCGACGTGATTCTAGCGGCATCTTTGCTGCTGGCAGTGCCCTTAGTGTGGCTCTTTACACATCCCGCAGGGGCCCTACGCAACGCCTGGGGTGTGCTGTTCGGCGGGTTGACCTGGGTTGGCTACGCCGGGCGGGGGGCAGTCCTCAAGCCCTTGCCCCAACTTCGACCGGGGGTTTTGCCGCAAGGCTCGGCCCCGATCGACCGTGGGAGCGCCGACGGGTCGAGGGTGGGGGCTTTCGCCAAAACCGACCATCTCTACGCACGGCACTGGCGCCTCGTGGACGAGTGGAGCCTGGTGCGAGCCTGCTGGCGGGATCTCGGTCGGGAGCCACTCGCACTGGCGAAAGTCGCGCCGCCGCGGTGGCCGAGTACGTGGGTAAGTTTGGGCGCTTCCGCAAAACCCTAATCCCGCCTTTGGTCTGCTCGATGGAGAAACGCCTACTAAAACGTTTGAGAGCACACGCGGCGAGCCTCGCGCCGGCGCTCGTGAGATGGCGACGCCACCTTCACGCCAATCCAGAACTGTCGTTCGGGGAGGTCGCCACGCAGGCCTTCGTCGAGAAAGAGTTGGCAAATCTGGGCTTAGCGCCAAAACGGCTTGCGGACACTGGCCTGAGCGTTGTAATTGGGAGAGGCGATGCGGAACGCTGCGTAGCCCTGCGTGCCGACATGGACGCCCTCCCGATACAGGAGGTAGCGGGGCGCTCGTACGGGAGTCGCCGTGCTGGCGTGATGCATGCTTGTGGCCACGACGTTCACACGGCGTGTTTGATGGGGGCGGCAGCGCTTCTGTTGCAGGAGGTGGAGTCGCTTCCTATGCTCGTAAAGGCCTTGTTTCAGCCGGGTGAAGAGTTGCTTCCGGGTGGTGCCACGAAGATGATCGCCGCCGGGGCGTTAGCGGCACCTCGAGTGATGGCCATCGCAGCGCTGCACGTCGCCCCTGATCTAGCGGTAGGTACGTTCGGAACGAGAGCGGGGGCCTATATGGCGAGTGCCGACGAGTTATACCTCACGCTGCGCGGTCCAGGTGGCCATGGTGCTCTGCCGCACAAGACTGTAGATCTCGTGGCTGCCGCAGCGCAATTGATCGTTGGCCTGCAGCAAGTCGTGAGTCGCAAAGCCCCGGCGGGGACGCCCACTGTACTCTCGTTCGGACACCTGCAGAGCGTCGGCGGAGCGACGAATGTGCTTCCGGTGGAAGTGCATATTGCGGGCACGTTCCGGACCTACGAGGAAGTCTGGCGCTCGGAGGCCCACGGCTGGATCGAGCGCCTCGCCCGTGCCACGATTGAGGGACTGGGTGGCAAAATCGACATTGATATCCGTCGGGGATATCCCGCGCTTAGCAACGACGAGAACTGCACGCGGATCGTACGCGCTGGTCTCGTGTCGGCGTTTGGCGAAATAAAAGTGGAGGACCTCGCCCTGAGGCCTACCGCAGAGGACTTTGCCTGGTACTTGCAGGAGGTACCGGGGACCTTTTTCCGGCTCGGTACCCGCAATGGGGCGCTAGGTATTACAGCTGGCGTCCACACGCCCGACTTCGACGTCGACGAGTCATGTCTCGCGAGTGGGGCACTCGCCATGGCCGTAGCGGCGATCGAATTGGGGACTGCGCTAGCGGCGCAACAACGTTGATCCGAGGGCTGCAAATTAATTGTCAGGACTGCGGAACGTAGACCGAAGATGTCCCGTATACCTAAGCGACGGAGGCCAAAGCGCGCTAGGCAAGCGGTGAGCTTGGCGCAGAGTTTGTGTCTGAACACCCGTTGACCGGCAGTATACAGCTGCTAAACAATCCCGAACCTATGCCCGCAAGAATCCTTGTCGTCGACGACGAGCAGAGCATCCGCCGCACGCTCCGCGAGATCCTCGAATTTGAAAAATATAAAGTCGATGAGGCGGGAGACGGCGTCGAGTGCCTCACCAAGCTCAAAACCAACAAGTACGACGTCGTCATCTGCGACATCAAGATGCCGAAGATGGATGGCATGGAAGCGCTCGAGCGAATTCAGATCATCAGCCCGGACACGCCCGTGGTGATGATCTCGGGCCACGCCAACATCGACACCGCCGTTGAGGCCGTCAAAAAAGGTGCCTTCGACTTTATATCGAAGCCGCCGGACCTCAATCGCATGCTGATCACGATCCGCAACGCGATGGACAAGTCGACCCTCATCCAGGACACCAAGGTCCTGTCGATGAAGGTCGGCAAATTCAAGACGCAGGAAATTATCGGCGAGAGCCCGTCGATCGTAAAGATCAAGAGCCACATCGACGTCGTCGCTCCGATCGACGCCCGTGTCATGATCACCGGTGAGAACGGTACTGGTAAGGAGCTCGTCGCGCGGTGGATTCACGAGAAGAGCTCCCGCAGCAAGTACCAGATCGTGGAGGTAAATTGTGCAGCTATCCCGAGCGAGTTGATCGAATCTGAGTTGTTCGGACACGAGAAAGGTTCGTTTACGAGTGCCCACAAGCAGCGCATCGGGAAATTTGAACAGGCCAACGGTGGGACGCTGTTCCTCGACGAAATTGGCGACATGTCGCTGTCCGCACAGGCTAAGGTTCTGCGTGCCTTGCAAGAGAACCGAATTACCCGCGTCGGTGGCGAAAAGGAGATCCGCGTGGATGTCCGCGTAATTGCTGCAACCAACAAAGACCTTCGCGCAGAGATCAATGCCCACCGATTCCGCGAAGACCTCTACCATCGCCTCGCCGTAATCCCGATGCACGTGCCGCCCCTGCGCCAACGCTCCGAGGACATCCCCTTGCTCGTCGCGCACTTCGTGCGTCAGATCTGCGAAGACTACGGCAGCAAGCCAAAGCTCGTCACTCCCGACGCGATGGAACTCCTGCAGGCGCTGCCGTGGACAGGCAACATCCGCGAACTCCGCAACGTCGTGGAGCGCCTGATTATCCTCAGTGGCAAAGATATCCTCGTCGAGGACGTTGAGCACTTCGTGGTCCCGAGCCAGGGCACGACTCGGACCGGGATTACGGAAGTGTTCGATAAGTTTAGCGACGTCGCCGATCTCCAGGACTTCATCCGGGAGGAGTACACCAACTACAAGAGCAACTAAACACCCATCCGTCCGGTTGGCTCCTGAGGCCCCTGCTTCCCCGGTGGAGGTAGGGGCTTCCGCAGCTACTGGCGTATCATTACCGCGCTCCGAACGGCGACGCTCGGCAACCAAATAAAACAACGACAATGAGTGAGGCAGCAACGGGGTCTGCGAGACACCCGATGAAGCAGTGGACGAAGATCAAGGGCGAGAACTCGTGGACCATGTTCAAGGTCATCGCCGAGTTCGTAGACGGATTCGAGACCATGAATCGCATGGGCCCTTGCGTCTCGATCTTCGGTTCGGCGCGCACCAAACCCGAGAACGAGTACTACAAGTTAGCTGTCGCGGCTGCCCGCGAACTTACCGAGTCGGGCTTCGGCGTGATCACGGGGGGCGGCCCAGGCATTATGGAAGCCGGTAATAAGGGGGCTGCCCTTTACGGTGGACTTTCGGTCGGACTCAACATCGACCTACCTTTTGAGCAAAGCCACAACCAGTACATCGACCCCGATAAGAACCTCAACCACCGCTACTTCTTCGTACGCAAGGTGATGTTCGTTAAGTACGCACAGGCTTTCATCGTACTGCCGGGAGGTTTTGGGACGCTCGACGAACTCTTCGAGGTACTGACGCTCATTCAGACGCGGAAGATCACCAGGGTGCCTGTTATCTTGATGGGGACACCGTTCTGGTCGGGACTCCTCGCCTGGATTAAGGAGACCATGCTCGGTGTCGGCAACATCAGCGTCGCGGATCTGGACCTCATTCCCCTAACAGACGACCCGAAGCACGCCGTGCAGATGATTAACGACTTCTACGCAGACCGCGACAGTCACGAGATTAGCCCGAACTACGAGCTATAGGGGTGCTTAATCCTCTGTTGGCAATTCTCAGTCAGCTGCCGCGATGTGGCTAGAAAGCTAGGGCTTACGCTTAGTTGTATAGCGAGAACGCTACGCCAATGCGGAGGAGTCCTCCGTAGAAGCCACCTTCTGGGCCGCGAACCAGCGGATAGCCGCGCACGGTAGCCGGGGCAACGCGACCCTCTCCTTGCGATAGGGCGTTTTCGAGCTTTACGAATGCTTTGAAGGTTTGCACCTTGAAGGCTACGAAAAGATCGGTATTGTACTGCCAGTCGACGGCCGTAGGGGTGTCGCTCAGGTGAAAGACATTGGTGAGCGGCTGAAACTCGTAGAGCGTCACTGGTGATCGCACCCAGAAGTCCACCCCGAGCATCAGTTGCATGGCATCCTTGAAGACGCGGGCATTGGCCGTTAGGCTGTGCTGTCCGGTATAGGCCGGCAGGTAAACCTCTGTACTGTTTGGCGCAGAGCGGAGGACGCCACGGACGTTGAGCTTCAGAAATCGATACGTGAGGTCGGACTCGATCTCCAGGGTCGGTATGGTCACGTTCTCCCCAGCGGCACGCGCGAGGCCCGTGGTACTGTACACCCAACCGTCGGCGAATACTTCGAGATAGCCGCGAGCACTCAGTCCAAGTTTTGGAGCACTGATAGCTGCCCCGAGTTTGGTGTGCGTCGACACCGGCAGGTCGACTTCGCGCAACAGCCGGTCGTTGACCCCTACGCGCGTGGCCGTCCAGGGTGCCTCGGAGCGTTCGAGCAAAGCAAAAGCCTCGAGGCCGAAGCGCTGGCGGTAGTCCCACGAGAGTCGGCCGTAGAGTCGCCCGAGGCCGGAGCGTTCGCCGAGCGCTAGATCAAGGTCGGCATCGAGGGTAAATTGCCGGGCTACCGTACCTTTCAATTCTCCAGCGATGCCTAGCAAGTTTTGCGGAAGCGCCTCCGGCAGGAAATCCCCGTCGAAACGTTGCGTGCCCCCGTATACGCCGGCCCGGAAGTCGAAGTCGACAGCAGACGCTCCGGTAGCGGGCGTGAAGTACTCTAGGTAGGCTTTCGCCAAAACAGCTGTACTCGTCACCGCATAACGCGAACCCCGGTCGTCGACCTGAAAGAACGCATATTCCGGGAGCACGATGGGAGGGGCCGCCGTGCGTTGCGCTTCCTGTTTTCGCGAAAGCTCGACCGACCCGGCCCAGCCCCGCGCTGCGGCAGTGGACTGTTGCTGAAGGAAATATCTGTGCTGGTAACTGTATAAACTCTCGCTGCCCTCCGTGCGGACGTCTTCGAGCTGGGTAGTCGCGAGGAACGGATCGTCTGGTAATTCGACGGTGTCTTGCTGCGCAAATTGGTAGCCGCCCGGATTGAAGTAGCCCCGTGATCCGAGGGCGAGCCAGGCGTACGCTCGGTGGTGGGAGCTGTCCGGCGCGAACGAAACCGTGGCCCCAAGTTGGATTCTCTCTCCCTGCGCTTGCTGGTAGCGATTGCGATCCCCGGATTGGTAGGTCCGTAAATAGGTGAAACCAAGGCTCCAGCCATTGGCGAACGGGCTACCGAAAAGGATCTCGGCCTGGCCATCGTCTATCTCGCCCCCCTGGTTGTACGCCGCATAGGCATACGGCACATTCATGCCGAAGAAGGGTGCATCAGGCGTCTCGTAAGCGGGGTGCGTCGGTTGAAGAAGAGCGCGAGTACTCCGATAGCGCACGCCGAGCAGCGGCTGAGCAGCTGCGGGTTGTACGATGTTATTGAGGTACACGTAGTCTGGACCGTAGCGGCTTACGGGGTCAAAGCGCACGTAGTTGACATTGAGTGCGCTGTCGGTGATGCCCATCTGCGCGATCGGAAATCGTGGATTGTATCGGTACAGAATGATGGAGTCGGGCAATTCGGATGCTACCTGCGCCGTCGCTGAGTCCTCACGCTGCGAAATGTCTTGCCCGCTCGATCGCCCGCTACTCCGCTGTGGGATGGGCAACTGGGCGCGGGCCGTGTCGGCGCTCACGAGCCAACACCCCAAAGCGCTCGCTAAGTGCAGGATAGCAATTACAACAGTCCGTGGGACGCGGGGATAAACGAGACGACGGATACGGAGCGGTTTTGGCGACACAAAGCTAGGGTGGCTACGACGATAACGGACGTCGGACACCCGCCGCGTGCTAGCAATTGCGCACCTTCGCGTTCAGATATGGGTCAGCTAGCAAAAATCTATGGGCGCCGCCCGGTAGAAGAGGCCTTTATGGCCGGGCAACGCTTCGAGCAGTTGTGGATCGACGAGCGCATTGGGGGCGAGTTTCTCGAGGAGGTACAGCGCTGGTGCGGGAAAGCCAACGTGGCGATAAAGTACGTGCCTCGTTTTCAGTTGGACAAACTGATCGACGCCAATCACCAGGGCATCATTGCCGAGGTTGCGCTCGTGGATTACGCCTCGCCACAAGAACTGATGGCCGCCGCTGAAGAAAGCGGCTTTCTCTTGATATTGGACGGCGTCACCGACGTGCGCAATTTCGGGGCTATCGCGCGATCAGCTCTGGCTGCGGGGTGCAAGGGAATCGCGATCGGGCAAAAGCAACGTGCCCCCGTAAACGCTGCAGCCGTAAAGGCAAGTGCTGGTGCCTTGTCACGCCTACCAGTCGCGCGGGTCGGTAGTCTCGGTAGTTTCGTGAAGCTGCTTCGCGAACGAAATTACGTTGTCGTGTGCATCGAGGGCCGTGGTAAGCGGGAGCTCGAATCGGTAGATTTGCTCGGCCAGCCCGTGGCCTTCGTGATGGGCTCCGAGTCGGAGGGCATCAGTTCGGCCGTCCGCAAGGCCGCAAGTACGTCGGTGCGGCTACCGCAGGCCGTCGATTTTGACAGCTACAACGTCGCGGTCGCGGCGGGGATGGCCTGCTATGAATTCTTACGCCAGAACACCATGCAGCGCTACGATCCGAATGCAAAATCGTCGGGGGCGAGCGCGGCGGGGCTGGACGCTGGGGCCGAGGAGTAGTCTCGACAGCTATAAGCGCTGCTTTCTAGTGGACTCTATGTCACAGCTGCACCCTTGATGTCCTTTATCAAAAGGGGCCAAACGGCTTTACGCCGTCCAGCCCCGCAGAGAATCGAAATGCTTTTCGGAAGTTCTCAGTTTCCAGTTCTCAGTTCCGAGTTCTCAGTTTCCAGTTCACAGTGTGCTGCCGCGTAGGCATCGCCTGAGACGCGGGTAAGACGGGAACTAAGAACTGAGAACTGGAAACTGAGAACTATAAACTGAAAATTGCTACAGCGCCGTAATCCGCCGGATGACGCGGTAGATCTGAGTGGTATCAGAGATCTCTTCCACGAAGGGGTCGTGCTCGAGGTTGTTAGCACTGATGAGTTTGAGGGCGGTGGTGCGACCGCGACCGTCGATGACGGGGCGGATGTACTTGATCCACACATTGCCGTTGGACTTAACCGCGTAGATCGAGCTGTCCTTGATATTCTTGAGGCTCGGCACCTCGCGGCAAATGACTACGTCGCCATCGGTGATGATGGGCTCCATAGAGTTACCATTGATCGGAAAGGCAACGAGTCCGTCCTGATTGAGACCTGGCAGGCTAAACAACTCAGAGTCTTCTTCGAGGGCGCGGGCTCCTGCGTCCATGGCGTAACCGGCGAACGCCTCGAAGCTCGTAAAACGGATCTTGCCTTCGGGAATCGAAGCCTCGACCATTCGCTTGTTGTAGACCGGCTCGGTGTCGAAGGGCGAACCCACGCCGTCGAGCATGTACGCCTCGGAGATGCCGAACTCGCGACACAACGTACGTGCCTGGCTGTAGGAGATGACGCGCTTGTCGTCCTCGTTGAGGTACGCGCGGATGATGTGACCGTACGCACGGTTGTTGAGCAATTTCTCGGCAAAGTCCCCCATGCCGCGACCGCTCCGGTCGTTCTTAACAATCACCCCTCTCTCTTCGAGCAAGGTGAAGACCACCCGAAAGCGGTCGTTGAGCAGGATACGGTCTTCGGTAATCATGGTCGGAAGGTTAATGTGACGGCAAATTAAAACAAATTGTACCTACCTGTGCAAGTGTCAACCAACATTTTCTTTCAATCGTAAGCTATTTTGCACGTAAATGCACCGGCTTAGGTTTTGACGTAAGTCCAAAAAGCGGACTCGAGCGTCGTCCCAAGACTACCGAGATACAGCGATTTTCAGGAGAACTACCCTTGCCTTTTGCTGCTTGCCAACGGCCTTCAAATGCGGCTACACCGTCCGGGACTGTGGAAAAATCGTACCTTCAAACTACACCATCGAGCCGCCTCAGCGAGCGTCATCTCCCGCCGGTGGACGCGACGCATGTGGCGAAATGTTGATCCGACGGACCTACATTGCCCCACAGAAACACTACTGAAAACACCCTCATGGCACACGTCATTAGCCTCCTCAATCACAAGGGCGGCGTCGGCAAGACAACCTCGACCATCAACATCGGCGCCGGCCTCGTAGAGCTCGGCCACAAGGTGCTCCTCCTCGACCTCGACCCGCAGGCCAACCTCACGATCTCCCTCGGGATTCAGCGTCAACCGGTCACGATTTACGAAGCCCTCCGCGGCGAGAGTGAGTTGGTGCCGTTCACTTACAAGCCGGATTTCGATGTCATCACCGCCTCGCTCGACCTGAGCGGTGCCGAGATGGAGCTCGTCAATGAGCCAGGGCGCGAGTTTTTGCTGCGAGGCTTGTTCGAACCCGTGCAGGAGGAGTACGACTACATCATTATCGACTGTCCGCCGAGTCTCGGCCTCTTGACGCTCAACGCGCTTACGAGTTCGGATACGGTGTACATCCCGCTACAGACGGAGTTTCTCGCGCTCCAGGGCGTGGCGAAGATCCAGCAGGTTATTCAGAAAGTGCGCTTCCGCCTCAACAAGAAGCTCAGCATTGGCGGCGTCATTGCGACGATGTTCGACTCTCGCAAGGTCCTCAACCGGGACGTCGTGGCGACGATCCAGAAGCACTTCGGCGACCGCGTGTTCGAGACGATGATCCGCAACAACGTCGCCCTCGCCGAGGCCCCGGCCCAGCGCCAAGATATTTTCTCTTACGCGCCGAAGTCAAACGGTGCCGAAGACTACCTCGAGCTCAGCAAGGAAATCGTCGCCCGTACGCAGGCGCAGCCTGAGCAAGACGCTCCCGCTGAGGCAGAAAGCTCCACCCGTCTCTCGACAGCTGCCACGCGCCGTCCCTTGCCGGAGCGCGAGACGCCCGCCGCCCCCCAGCGTGCGAGCACGCCTGCGCCAGCCGTCGCTACCAAGCGATCCCTCAGTGCGGCAGCCGCAGATCGCGACGCCGCCTTCGCCGCTAACCTGGAGCGATAGCCCGCCGGGCCGTCATCCCAAACCTATTCCACGGTGAGTAAAAAAGCCTTCAACAGCGACTTGGACAGCGTCTTCGCGCCGGGGGCTCAGTACGAGCCCAACATCGACGAAAGTCCTTGGCTCAGGAGCACTGTGCTCGAGCCGGAGGAGGATACCCTGGTGGTCGAGCGTCCGAAGACGGTAAGCCGCCGGGCGCGCAAGACCTTCGTCGATGATCTCGATAGCCTCTTCGCGAGCGCCATGCAGGAGCGTCCCCGCGAACAGCAGCGCCAGCGCGAGGAGATCAACACTCGCCAACGCGATCGGCCGCGGCGCAGCCTTTTGGCACTCGGGGGTCTCGATTCCCTTATTCGCGACACCACCGATGGGGCCGCTATCGCCAAGGAGGACGCCCGTCAGGCCGAGAAGACCTCCGTACCGAAGCGCGTGACCTTCACCTATGACCGGGACCAGTTCGCGCGTCTCAAGCAAATCGCCCGTGACGAAGGGAGCTACCTCAAGGACATCATAAGTGGCTTGCTCAACGATTACGTCACAGGCAAGGCGCAACCGAAGCGACGGTAGGCTCCCGTGCCGCTGAGCGATCTACGCTTCCGTAAGTTGCGCTCTTCATGACTACTCCCGCTCGGCCTCCGATTCCGTATACGCACCGCTCGAGCGACACGACGGTGGCGTTGGCAGGCGCAGAGGCCTTTCGGCAAAACCTGAACCTCCGGCGCTCAGTGCGCGATTTCTCCGACGAGCCCGTGCCTCGGAGCGTCATAGAGCGGGTGATCCTCGCCGCGGCCTCCGCGCCCTCGGGAGCTCACAAGCAGCCGTGGACCTTTTGTGCTGTCGCGGATCCTGTCCTGAAGCGCCAAATTCGCGAGGCCGCCGAAAAGGAGGAGTACGAGAGCTACCACGGGCGAATGAGCGAGGAGTGGCTCGCCGATCTCGCGCCCATCGGTACAGACTGGCACAAGCCCTTCCTCGAGGTGGCCCCCTGGCTGATCATCGTCTTTCGCCAAGTCCACGGATATGGTGTCGATGGTGCGAAGACCAAGCACTACTACGTCAACGAAAGCGTCGGGATCGCCTGTGGCTTTTTACTGGCCGCGGTGCATGAGGCAGGCTTATCGGCACTCACGCACACGCCTAGCCCAATGAATTTCCTCAGCGAGATTCTCGGACGACCAGACAACGAGCGACCATTTTTGCTCGTCCCTGTAGGCTACCCGGCACCAGGAGCCTGCGTTCCGGATTTTTCGCGCAAGCCCCTCGACGAGGTCGCCGTTTTTTACTGACCCTCGATCTCGCGACAGGGGCGAAGACCCTCGTGCGGCAAGGCCGTCCAGGTGCGTCCGGTCGGGTAGAGCAGCAAGGTGCTCGTTGGGAGCGGCTCCGTAAAGCAGATCCGCACCGGGTCGCCGGCTGTGACCTCGAAGGCTGGGCGCTCGTAACTGCTCAGACCAATGCCGCCTCGCCAGAACCAGTTGCCCCCCTGCCGGAAGCGTAGCTCGATCTCCCCGGCGGTACTGACATTCGCCGAAATCGAGTCATCGAGGCCGACTTGGTTAAAGTTTACGAGATTCTCGACCGAGTCCGCGCGGGTCCAGCCCCTGAGGTGGCGCAGGTTGTAGTCCATCGCCATATACGGGACGTTGCCGTCACGGAAGAGGTACGTCCCCTCATAATTGTCGGCCGCAGCCAAGACGTAGACCTCCCCTGGTGAATCGATCGGGAAGTCATCGAGTAGAAGCTGCTGCGCGTAGGCCCCCTCGGCCCAGTCGGTGAGGTGCTGTCGGTTGAAGTAGCCAAACATGACGACGGCAAGCACGCCAAGCCCAAAGCGTAGGCCTGTCCAGTTGATCCCGCCCCAGGCCACGGCCAGTAGCGCAAGTAGACAGACGCTCGGAAAGTAGCTGTAGCGGTCGCCCTCACTGCCGAGGAGATAATAGTAGAAGAGATTGGCCGTCGGCAGCGTCGCGACGATGGCCCCGATCCCGAGACAGCCAGCCAAACGCCACCGGGCGGAGCGAGGGGCCAGCCGCAGTAGCCATAGGATGAGGAAGCCGATCGCTAGCGCAGTGAGCCCGAGGTAGACCCGAGTCTCTCCGAGGAAGTCGTTCAGCGCGTGCTTGCTCGGAAAGGCTAATTCTCGTGTGAGCAGCAGCATCTTGGTCAGCGTCCGCCAGACATTGGGTAAAATGACCGACGGGCTCGCGTCCAAATGCTGCGCCGCCCCATAGTGCCCGACGGCCGTCCCGATGACAAGGGTTTTTGCCAGCAAGTACACCGCGAGCGTCGCAGCGTGAGCGCCAAAGGCTACGCCGCAGCGTCTGGCATTCACGGTCCACCCTGGTGCCGATCCAGTCGTGACTGCGGCGAGCAAGGCGAACGCCGGTAGCGTCCACGCCAGGTCGAAGCTGAAAAGCGCCAGAACGGCTAGCACTACTGAGCCCGCCAACGGTCGCCCGCTGCCTGTTTTGGCGAAAGCGAACACTGCCCAACACGCAGCTAGGATCAGGGGCACGACCAGCAGGTAGTTGAGGGTCGCCCGCCACACGACGGCCTCGACAACATAAGGATAGACCACAAAGGCCAGCGCCGCCAACCATCCACTCTGCTGCCCACGCGCGAGACCAAAGTGCGCCGTTAGGCCGATCACGCTGCGGGCGATCATCCAGGCCGTCAGCGCATGGAGCAAGATCCAGACGCCGTAGTAAAGGAGCGATTGCGGTCCGCCGACGTGCCACAGCAGGTAGTGCGTCCCGAGCGTCAACGGGTGGAAGACCGGTGCGCCGTAGCCCGTCCACGCGCCCGCCAATCCGCTCCCGTCGTTGAGCCGCGGCGCGAGCCCGAGAATATCAGTCACCCAACCCGCGCGACGTGTCGGCCAGTACCACAGCAAGGCGAAGGCGACGATTGCCAGTGCGCCGAGCAGCGATGTGCGCCCGAGGGCGGTGGAGGTTCGAGGTCCGACAGTCTGCATCGACGGCAAAGGTGCTCAATGTCGGTTGGCCTATCCTGGCGAGATTACCACTCCGCCCCGGGGTGGCTGCGCTTGAGGTGTTGCATCTCAGCGAGCAGGAAGCCGAGCTTCTCGGAATGGACCCCGCGTTTGCCGCCTTGTTGCATTGCGTCTGGTTCGGTGTCGGGGACGGTGAGGGTAGCTTTCGCCAAAACCTGTCGCACCTGCGCTAGGTAGGCCGCAGCAAGGGTCTCGGGTTTTGGCGCAAGCCCAATGTCAGCGGCGGCGGTATCGACGGGGGCGCTCGTGAGCAGCTCGCCCGTAAAACGCCAAAGTTCGTCGAGCGCTGTCTGCATACGGCGGTGGCTCGCGGCCGTGCCATCCCCGAGGCGCACGACCCAGTCGGCCGACCAGCGCCGATGGTAGGCCACCTCCTTAACACTCTTAGCTGCAATGGCGGCGAGGTGCTCGTCGCTCGAATCCTGCAGGGAGATCAGCAGGAGGTAGTGGTGCTCGTCGAAGAGGAACTGCCTGAGCACGGTCTGGCCCCAGTCGCCGTTGTCGGTTTCGCAGAGCAGGGGATTCAGGAAATCGCGGTCGTTGCGCAAGTACGCGAAGTCGTCCTCAGTGCGACCTTGGCCCTCGACCTGCGCGGCGTACTGGTAGTAGTTGCGCGCCTGTCCGACGAGGTCGAGCGCAATATTGGTCAGGGCAATGTCCTGTTCGAGGATCGGTCCATGGCCACACCAAGCTGAGAGTCGCTGGCCGAGGATGAGGCAGGTGTCTGCGCGGTGCAGAAGGTAGGGTAGGAGAGCGGACACTTTACTTCTTTACTACTGCACTGAGCAGTGCTAGGGTTTCCCGGGCTTTAGCCCGGACACGATGGGAGGGGATAGGATTGCCTTTCTGGCGGGCCGGGCTAAAGCCCGGGAAACTCGAGTTTTGCTTGATGCTTTGGGGTTCATTGAGGCTCTCACATATTCTTCACTTCCTTGGGTATCTCATAAAATGTCGGATGCCGGTACACCTTATCGTCTGCCGGATCGAACATCAGGTCCGCGTCCTCTGGATCGGAGGCGATGATGTACGAGCTCGGGATCACCCAGATGCTCGCGCCTTCGCCGCGGCGCGTGTAAACGTCGCGAGCGCTCTGAAGGGCCATCGCGTCGTCGGTCGCGTGGAGGCTGCCGGCATGCTTGTGGTGGAGGCCAGAGCGGGCGCGGAGGAAGACTTCGTAGAGTTGACCTTGCATGGGGTGTTTAATTTTTGAGTCGTTGAAGTTTTGAATTGTTGAATGGGCTGCCGCGCGCCATTCAACAATTCAACCTTCAAAAATTCAGCAATCGGCTCTACGCGGCTATCGCGAGTTGTGACTCCTGAGCTTCCTTACGCTTAGCTTCCTTCCGGGCGTGGGCGGCGGCGGCGTCCCTCACCCAGGCACCCTCGTCGTGGGCCTTGTTGCGGGCGGCGAGGCGCTCGCGGTTGAGGGGGCCGTTGCCGGCGATGACGCGGTAGAACTCGGACCAGTCGATGGCGCCAAAGTCGTAGTGTCCGCGGGCCTCGTTCCACTTGATGTCGGGGTCGGGCAGGGTCATGCCGAGAGTCTTGACCTGTTCGGCGCAGACGTCGACCATCTTCTGGCGGAGTTCGTCATTGGTGAAGCGCTTGATCTTCCACCGCATCGAGCGGGCGGTGTTGGGGGAGTTGTCGTCGGTCGGGCCGAACATCATCAGCGCCGGCCACCACCAGCGGTCGATCGCGTCTTGCACCATGGCCTTCTGTGCGTCGGTGCCCTGGCTGAGCTTGAGCAGCAACTCGAAGCCCTGGCGCTGGTGGAAGCTCTCCTCCTTACAAACCCGTACCATGGCTCGGGCGTAGGGTCCGTAGCTGGCGCGACACAGCGGAACCTGGTTCATGATGGCCGCCCCGTCGACGAGCCAGCCGATGGCGCCCATGTCGGCCCAGGTAAGGGTGGGGTAGTTGAAGATGGAGGAGTACTTCGCCTTGCCGCTGTGCAGGCCATCCAGTAAGGTCTCCCGGTCCACGCCGAGCGTCTCGCAAGCCGAGTATAGGTAGAGTCCGTGACCGGCCTCGTCTTGCACCTTGGCCAGCAGGGCGACCTTGCGGCGCAAGGAAGGCGCTCGCGTGATCCAATTGCCCTCAGGCAGCATGCCGACGATCTCGGAGTGGGCGTGCTGGCTGATCTGGCGGATGAGGGTTTTGCGGTAAGCGTCCGGCATCCAGTCGCGGGGCTCAATGCGTTCGTCGGCGGCGATGCGGGCCTCGAAGGCGGCCTCGCGGGTGGTTTGATCGGTCATGTGGTTTGGGTTAGGCTCTAAGGTACGAACGGATTCGGAGGGGGGAGAGTTTGATGGGAGCGTTTGGTGGAGCGTTTGATGGGGCGTTTGGTGGGAGGATGGGATGATGAATTGATGGGAGGATGGCCGTTCGGGTGTGCTATCCAGGTGTGCCTACGCGGCAGCCCATCCTCCCATCAAACCACCCGCCCATCCTCCCATCCTCCCATCCTCCCATCCTCCCACCAGCCCATCCACTCAGCTTATACGCGGGGTGCGTGCTGCCACGGAAGGCGGGGCCTTTTCAGGCTGTTAAAGTTTTGGCGAAAGCCTCATCTGCCGCTAAGGGCGAGTTAAAAAGGGAGTGCCTTGTGTGCTAAAGCGCCGACGACAGTGGTTCTTCGGACTTGACAAACACATTCACCTTTCAACCCCCCCGAATCATGTCTCTCTCGCTTCCCTTCTCTCTCTCGTCGGCTTTCGCCAAAACTTGCCTCGCCTTGGCATTTGGAGTCGCCTGCGCACTGCCTGCCGCAACGGCGCAGTTTATCCCCTCGGCTGGCGTCCACGGTTACCTCACGGAGCGTGTCGACTTCTCGCAACAGCCTAACGCCGACGTCGAACTCAAAGGCCGCAGCGGCTACCACTTCGGCTTCGACGTGCGGACCTCGAAGAAGATGCTCTATCTCCAGCCCGGCCTTCACTACTACCGCACGAAGACCGAGGTCGTCGACCTACGCGACGTCGGCGTCCCCGGCGGCTTTTCGGAGCAGCACCACACGAGTTTGAAGATCCCGGCACTCGCAGGCCTGCGACTCGGCGTTAACAAGTTGGCCGCCGTACACCTACAGGCTGGCCCGGTAGCGACGGTTCAACTCAAGGAGAAGCTCACAGATGACCTCGGCGGCATGCGCGATCTCACGTTTGGCGTAGCCACGGGCGTCGCCGTCGACCTGCTCAGCTTTCACGCCTTTGCACGCTACGAGTTCGGACTCACGCAGGCGTTCGAGGCGCAGTCCGGGAAGGCAGACGTGTTTAGTGTGGGGGTGGGGTTTGTATTTTAGGAGGGAGGAGCATGGATCGAGGAGCATGGAGCATGGATGCCGTGCGATCGTGCTGCACGAACACGCGACAACGACGCTCGCGCTGCTTGGTTAGATGTCCATGCTCCACTCCCCCTTCCCCGTTGCCCCGCGCTGGATGCGCTGGACGCTCTTCGCCGCCGCCGCCTACAACATCGCCTGGGGCGCCTGGGTCGTGCTCTTCCCCCAGCACGCCTTCTCTCTGTTTGACATGGCGCCCATCAACTACCCCAGCGTTTGGCAGTCGGTCGGGATGATCGTCGGAGTGTATGGTATCGGCTACGGGATCGCCTCGACGGACCTCTACCGCCACTGGCCGATCATCCTGGTTGGCTTTCTGGGGAAGGTGTTTGGGCCGATCGGGTTGGTGCAAAAGGTCTGGCTCGAGCAAGAGTTGCCCCTGCGCTTTGGGTGGATCAACGTGTTCAACGACCTTATTTGGATCGTGCCGTTTGGGCTGATGCTGCACTGGGTGTGGAAGGGCGCGCGCTCTACTCGTCTCTCACCGCTTCCCATACCGCAGCATGAAGGCTAGGCTACAAATAGAAATTCCCGCGAACACGGCATACGTCATCGGCAGTCGCGAGGCGTCGTTGCCGTAGAGCCAAGCACTGAGCAAGGCCCCCGTGCCAATCGCAGCTTCCAAAAAGATGTACAGCGTCCCGAAGGCTCGGCCGCGCTCAGCGTCCTCGGCGCGGTCGATGACCCAGGCCATGAGCGCCGGTCCGCCGATGCCGGTCGTGAAGCCGAACATCGCCGCGCCCCCCAATAGGCCAACCACCCCGGGGTAATAGCCCATCCACAGCAAGCCGACTGCGGTGAGTCCACAGGCGACTTTGATGACAGGCACCCGCCCGAACTTGTCACTCACGCGGCCCGCCACCAGGCGACTCAACAGGCTCGCCCCGGTGAAGAAGAGGAAATAGGTGCCGCGGTTTTCAAGGCCGAGCAGGTCGCTGTGGTCCGGGCTCACCGTCAGCAGAAGGCCGTAGCCGGTGTAGATGAGGAAGAGCACGAAGGCCGGGATGATCGACGGTGGGTACCAGACGTCGCGCCACGTTACCTTGAGCGTGGAGGCCGTAAACCGCTGTTTTTGCGGAAGCGTCTCCTTTAAACCATACAGCGCCAACAAGCTAAATAGTGCCACCCCGCTACTCGCCAGAAACATCGCATCCAGGCCGTAGGTATTCGCCAGCCAGCTCCCGAAGGGCGGCGACGAACTCGCACCCAGATTAAAGGCTACGCCAACGATGCCGACGGCTTCGCCGCGGCGGTGTTTCGGAACGATGTCGGCGAGGTAGGCCGTCGAGGCCGTTGGCTTAAAGCCCGTCGAAAAACCGTGGACGAGCCGCAGCATCAGAAAGCCCGCCACGCCAGTTACGAGCGGGTAAATGGCCGAGCAAACGATGCACACTAAAGTCCCGATGACCATGACGGGAATACGACCGACGGTATCGGCGAGCTTACCGGACCAGGGGCGCGACAGGCCCGCCGTGAGGGTGAACAGCGCGATGATGAGCCCCTTTTTGTCTGCGCCGCCGAGACTCGTAAGGTAAGCCGGCAACTCCGGGATGATCATCGTGAAGCTCGCCGCGAACGTGGCGTGGCTCGCGCACAACAACCAAAATTGCTGGGTGTACAGGCGCCCGCCGAGAGCTGCGACGGGCGCGGGATTGTCCATGTGCGCGCAAATGTGCGACCTGTTTCGTGTGACAGGCGTCAAACTCTTCACCTGTTGAAGTCCTATTCGATTTCGCGACTATAATTTCCCGCTCGCAATTTAGCTATCGACACCCCTCACGACATTTGTTTGAAGAACTCTACGCTCCCCCTCTCCTCCTCCTCGTTCTATTGTCGGTCTGTAGCCTCGGCGCACAAAACCTAGCAGAGAGCAACCAACTCGCCCTCGACCACGCCCGCGCACAAAAGGTTTTGGCGGAAGCCGACCTCGTCGACCTGGCGGTGGACCACAGTTACACAGATGCCAAGCTCGGCGTCACCTATGTCTACCTCCAACAGCGAATCGGGGAAATCCCGGTCGAGGGTGCCGGGGCGAGTCTCGCGATCAAGGATGGGGAGGTGTTCAGCTTTCGCCAAAACTTCGTGTCCGGACTCGCGGCTCGCACGACCAACGTCGTGGCACGAATCGACGATCAGCGGGCCGTACAGGCCGCGGCGACGAGCTTAGGCTACACTGGAACGCTAAAACTTCGTGCGAGCAACGTGGGCGTCCTTGCGAAAGGGCAGCGCCGCTTCGAGGCCGCCACTACGTTCGTAAGTTCGGAGATCGTCGTAAAGGACATCTACGCGCTCAACGCGGGGACCGGTAAACTGCGCCGGGCAATAACCGTCGACCTCGACCAACGCCGGGGCGACTACATGCACGTGACTGTGGACGCTGCTACCGGTGAAGTGCTGGCTTCCGAAAGCTACACGCACCACTGCAAGTTCGAGGCAGGTTTTGGCGGACACGCTACGCATGATGCCCTGTGTACCGATGCTGACGAGCAGCACAGCGACAGCCCCATAGCGCTAGGTGCGAAAACTTTTACCACCGCCGCTGTTGCTGATGGTTCGAGCTACCGTGTGTTCGCGTGGCCAGC
This sequence comes from Lewinellaceae bacterium, assembly GCA_963837005.1. GTDB lineage: Bacteria > Bacteroidota > Bacteroidia > Chitinophagales > Saprospiraceae > CALDTK01. The sequence goes on along the minus strand of CAWIMC010000001.1, from coordinate 1,295,460 downwards.
TGAAAGCCCGACCCACGGCCCGCAACTGCTCGTCAAAAATCCAGCGGACAGTATCGCGAGCCCGTTTGGGTGGCACGACACCAATGGCCAGGCGGGAGCGGAGTTCACGATCACGCGGGGCAACAACACCCATGCCTACGTGGATGCCCTCGACAGCAACCGCGTCGAACCTGGGTATCCGGAGCCGAACGGTGGCCCAACCCTCACCTTCGATATTCCTTATGACCTAGCCAAGGAGCCTATCCCGCAGAGCGACGCGACGACCATTAATCTCTTTTACGCCGTCAATCGGATGCACGACTTCGCCTTCCACAACGGCTTCGACGAGGCGGCGGGCAACTTTCAGGTGCGGAATTATTCAGGGCAGGGCCGCGGCAGCGATCCGGTGTTCTCCGAGAGCCAGGATGGGTCGCTCACCGGCGGCGGGCGTACTATGCCGCTCGTGGATTATACCAACAACGCGAACTTCTCAACGCCGCCCGATGGGTCGAGTGGCCGTATGCAGATGTACCTCTGGGATGCTAATAATATCGGTTCGCCCATTACCGTCTCCTCGCCGGGTACGCTCGCGGGCCGGAGCTATGGCGAGATCGGTGTAGCGGCCACTGGGTGGGGCGACAATGCTGTGGTTGGTCCGAACACGAATGTTACGGCGGGGATCGCCGTCGCGCGAGACAACACCGCAAACACCTCCTTTACGGATGCCTGCGAGCCGATTACGAATGGTACTGAAGTCGCGGGTCGGATTGCGATCATCGATCGCGGAGGCTGCGAGTTCGGGTTGAAGGCCCTCAATGCCCAGAATGCAGGCGCTGTCGCCGTCATCATTTGCACCTTCGACGACGTAGTCGGAAATCTGGGCGGCGGGGTAAGCGGCCCGAGTGTCAACGTGCCGACCTTCATGCTGTCGCGCACCGGGTGTACCACTCTACTTGCCGATGCAGCCGCAAACCCAGACTTACGACTCACCATCCGACAGGCACCGTCGGCGACGACGACCTACGTCTCCGGCTCGCTCGACAATGGCATCGTCGCGCACGAGTTCGGCCACGGTATCAGCACCCGCCTCACGGGCGGACCAAACGTGAGCTGCCTCCGCAACGCCGAGCAGATGGGCGAGGGGTGGAGCGACTTCTTCTCGCTCGTGACGAGCGTGCGTCCGGGCGACGGCCCCGACCAGCCCCGTGGCATCGGCACCTACGCCCAGCGCCAGCCTACCAACGGTTCGGGCATCCGACCCTTCCCGTACACGCGGGACATGAAGGTCAATCCAGTGACCTACGCCGACGTGGCGGACGGCGATCGCTTCTCGCAACCCCACGGCATCGGAAGCATCTGGGCGAGTATGCTCTGGGACCTTCACTGGAACCTGGTGGACGTGTACGGCTTTGGCGCAGACCTCAACTACGACACGCTCGGCAACAACAAGGCAATACAACTCGTGATGACGGGCATGAAGCTGCAAGGATGCAACCCAGGCTTCGTCGATGGACGCGAGGGCATCCTCGCAGCAGATAGACTCCTTTTCGGTGGGCGTCACCGCCAACTCATTTGGCGGACCTTCGCACGACGGGGCCTAGGCTTCTTTGCCGATCAGGGGAGTAGCGACAACCGCAGCGACGGGGCTGAGGACTTTAACCTGCCGCTAGACTTCGTCAATCGGACCTTTTTCACGAAGTCGGTTACCGAAACCATCGATGCGGGCGGGGAAGTGACGGTCTCCTTGCAGTTGGCCAACTACATCGACAGCGTTAAGGTGCTGCCAACGGTAAGCATTACGGATGTTTTGCCGCAAGGCGCCACCCTCGTCGGGGGCTCTGTGAACAGGGAATTTCGGCAGAACGGCAGCGTGTTGAGCTTCGACCTTGCGAATGTCGCCAAGGGCGATAGCATCTCGATTAGCTACAAGTACACCGCCGCCGATGAGGCATCTAAGTTGTACTGGTACCAACCAGCCCTCGACGAGTTCGCCGACGAGTTCCTTGCGCCTTATAATCTTACGCTTAATGCGCTTACCAACTTCGAGCTCGTCGGTGACGACGGGTACAAGGATGAGTTCTCGTGGCGCTTCGATGGGGTCGCTGTAGAGATTCAGCCCGTGATCGAGATCTTTGACGACTACCCGGTCTTGGTCCGCGGGGACCGACCGATGTTTTCGTTCTTCCACAAGCTCGACATCGTTGGTGCGCACGAGGGGGCCGTGGTCGAAATTATTACAGAGGATGTTAATCGCTGGGTGGTGTTGCCTAACAGTGCCTTCGTCCGCAATGGGTACACGTCCCGCGTGCCGTACCAAGCCTTTATTATTCCCTTGCTGGAAGGCTTTGGGTCTACTACTGAGGCCGATTGGGAGCAGGTGCTCGTTGACTTGAGTCCGTACAGCGGCCAGAAGATCCGCCTACGCTGGCGATATGGTCGCGAGGATGAGGTGGCTGAGGAACCCGTTGGCGGCGGCTGGTCACTCGACGAGTTCGCGCAGGTGGACGCGATCACGTACAACACACCAGCCCGCATGACCATCGGCAGTGTCTCTGAAGAGATCCGCGCCGAGGGCGTTGGTACGTACGTCAACCACGACAACATGCTCGTGAGTTCGCGGGAAGTGGCCCCGGAGGTGCGCTTCGTAGCGTATCCGAATCCGGTATCCCAGGACCTGCAGCTCGTCTTCGATCTCGCCGGTGCGGCCGGGCGGGTAGACATCGTTTCGGTGACGGGACAGCGGATGATGAGTCAACCTATCGGTGCGGGTGAGCGGCAGGGTAGGGTGGCGATGGGCCAATTGGCCGCTGGCGTTTATGTCGTGCGCGTAGAGCGGGGCGGGGACGTGAGCGTGGTTCGGGTGGTGAAACGGTAGCGAGAGGTAGGCGACCTGGGTCGCGTATCCTATCGCTCGACAAGATAGTTTTTTGTCGCTGTCGGGCTCGAGAGCGGCCCTCCTGCTGCTTCGTTTGGTAGTCATTTACCAATGACGCGCAGAGAAGCACAGCGCTGGAAGCTCTTGGGCGCACAGGTTGAGTTAGCTGGAAGGAGTAGCTATCCTCACGCCCTCCGCCGCGGCCAAACCCGCCGATACCGTCTTCATCAACCCAAAGGCCACTGGCCCGCGAGGCTTGCGTTCCTTACGGGCCTTCGTTTTGCCGCGCTTGGCCTGCTGCACCTTCCCATCTTCCGTTGATCCGACCAGTGCGGCATCCTTCGGCGCGGCTTGCTCCTTGCGCTTGGCCTGTGCTCGCTCCTCAGAGGCGATGAGCTTGTCGAGTTGCTTGCGGAGGGTGGCCTCGGTGGCGAGCATGTCGTCGAGGCGGGCTGCCTTCCCCTTCGCCTTGTCGCCGATCATCGTGAGCTTGGCCATCGCAAGCTGCTCGGCGAGCTGGTTATTGGCCCGGTCGGCGCGCTTGCCCTCGTACCACATGTCTTTGTTGTCGCGATCCATCGAGTAGCGCATCCGGCCGATGGCGCCCTCGAGACCTTTCAGGCGGTGCTCCAGGCGGGCACGTTTTTCCGAAAGGACACCTGCCATTGCCCCACTGGCGTCCATCTCGGACTTCGTCGCCTTAAACAGCTCGTCGAGGCGCTTGCGCAGCGTGTCACGGTCCGAACGACTGAGAGCTGCTTTGTTGACGCGATCTTGGATGTTGCGCAGGATATTGAACAGCTTGCGCAAGTCGCGTTTCTCCTCCAGCTGAGTTTGGGCCTGCGCGAGTTCGGCGGTGTACTCGTTTTTGACGTCCTTGCTCGCCGACTGGCGCTCGTTGCGCTCGCCGCGCCGCAGCTGCTTCATGCGAGCGAACATCTCGTCGCTCAGGGTCCGCAGTGGCCCGAGGTGCTCGTAAAGCAGGGCCTTGTTGCTCACCTCCACCTGGATCTTGTTCCAGGTGGTTTTGATGCGCTCGTACATGCCGTCGTCAAAGGCGTCCAGCAGGTTGACCGCTTCGCGCAACTCCTCCAACTCCCCACGGAATTGTCGGCTCATCAGCGAACTCAACACCGCGAAGGGCCACTCCCGCTCGGCGCTCGCGACCAAAACTTTGTCTTCTATGTCGGCACCCTCCGGCACGATCGTGCCAGTGGCGGCAAAGGGGATGCGCTCTTTGTGGGTGCCCTCGGGGAACTCGATCGTGGTGTGTTGCATCCACGCATTGATAACGGTCTGCATCATCTCCTCGCTGCTGTCCGCGGCGGGTAGGGTGCGGCGGATAATGTGCGCCTCCTCGGCCTCGAGTTCGAAAGTGAACAGGCGGCGGGCTCCATCGGAGGTGCCCCAGGTTATAAAACGATCACGCATCTCTTTTGCTTGGTAGGGTAGGGCGGCTAAGCCGCGACGGTGCTGCCTTTGAGAAGGCCTTGCTGGACTAAATGTTGGGCAATCTGGACGGCGTTAGTGGCGGCGCCCTTGCGTAGATTGTCGGCCACGACCCACATATTAAGGGTGTTGGCCTGTGATTCGTCGCGCCGCAAACGTCCGACAAACACCTCGTTGCGCCCCTTCGCCATGCGCGGCATCGGGTACTCGAAGGCGGCGGGGTTGTCCTGAACGACGACGCCGGGCGTCTCGGCGAGCAGTTCTGTGACTTTCGTCAAAACAAAATCGCGCTCGAACTCTGCATTGATTGCTTCGGAGTGTCCGCCGTGCACGGGGACGCGCACGGCCGTGGCCGTAACCGGCAAACCTGGGATGCCCATGATCTTGCGGGTCTCATGGACGAGTTTCATCTCTTCCTTGGTGTAGCCGTTGTCCAGAAAGACATCGCAGTGCGGGATGCAATTTTCGAAGATCGGGTACTTGTAGGCCGCCGTGGTCGCGTCGAACTCGGCGCCGCCGCGCTCCGCGTTGTACTGTTCTACGGCGACCATCCCGGTGCCCGTAAAACTCTGGTATGTGCTCACGACGAGGCGCTTCAGGCCGTACTCCGCGTGGAGCGCCCCGAGTGCGACTACCATCTGGATCGTGGAGCAGTTCGGATTGGCGATGATCATGTCTTCCGACGTGAGCGAGCCGCCGTTGACCTCCGGGACGACGAGCTTCACGTTCGGGTCCATTCGCCAGGCGCTGGAGTTGTCGACGACGACGGTTCCCGCTTCCGCAAAACGGGGGGCCCACTCGAGGCTGGTCGCCCCGCCGGCACTGAACAGTGCAAGGTCCGGAGCCTGGGCGACGGCCTCGGCCAGGCCAATAACTGTGTGCTGCTCGCCCCGGAAATCAACTTGCTTCCCAACCGAACGCTCGGAGGCGACCGCTAGAAATTCGGTGATCGGGAACTCGACTTCTTCTAACACGCGGCGCAGTTCATGACCGACCAAACCTGTAACCCCGACGACAGCAACTCTCATAGCAGATGATTTTACGGCCGCAAATTTAGGCCTTCGCGGGGCATGCGACTACCTTTCGCCCATGGGGAGGGCAACGCGCCGGTTTTACCTATGCCTGGTCGCCTGCGCGAGCCTCGGTTTTGGCCGGGTGGCGCGTGCGCAGGCACTCGTCGAGGACTTTGCCAATGGCTTCACCCCGGCGCTGGGATGGTCTGGAGACCTGCGAGCATTTCAGGCTGAAAGCGGGCGACTCGTGCTGCGAGACCTGCGTACTCCGCCGAGTAGCCTGGCGCGGGTATCGGTGCCCGCACCCACGCGCGAGGCGGCCTGCTGGCGACTAAACGTCGAGCAGAAGTTTAGTCCCTCTACGAGCAACCGCCTGCGGTGGTGGCTCGCGGCCGACCAACCGATAGAATCTGGGGGGGCAAAGGGCTTCTACTTTCAGTTTGGCGGCATCAGTGGCAACGACGACGCGCTCGAACTCTTTTACACCAACGGCCAGACGGCAGCCGTGGTGGCCGGCGGCAGCGCGGGGGTAGCGGCGGCAGACCTGCTTTTCGTCAACGTCCAGGTATGCGCGAGCACCGACCGTCGGTGGACCTGGTCGGCGCGCACGTCGGCGGGGGGCTTGGTCGATACCTCAGCGGGCACGGCCCCTATTGGGTTAGTCGGACGGTACGCCGGCTTTGAGGTCGCGTTCACGAGTACGCGCAACGGTTTGCTAAGTGTTGACGACTTGCGCATCGAGCCGCTGTTTGCCGACCGTACGCCTCCGACGCTGGTTTTGGCGAAAGCCGACAACGCCACCACGGTCACCCTAGTCGCCTCGGAAGCGCTCAACACGAGTGCAGTAGAGCCTACTGCTTACCGGGTGGGAGGACGCAGCCCGGCGAGCGTTTTGTCGAACGGCGACACCGTCCGACTCACGCTTTCGCAAAACCTCCAGAGCGGGGTTGCGACGCCGGTGGAAATTTCGGGTTGGACGGATGTGGCGGGCAATGCAGCCCTTCCGATCACGACGAGCGTCACCTACACCGCGCCGCGTACGCTTGCTGTCTACGACGTGCTGATTACAGAACTAATGGCCGACCCGACGCCGGTGGTCGGCTTGCCAGACGCGGAGTACATCGAGCTCTATAATGCTGGCACGCAGCCCGTCAATCTCGCGGATCTTAGCTTGCGCTCAGGAACAAACGTGGTACGCCTGCCTGCCGTCATGCTCGCCGCGAAGAGCTACGTGGCCCTCACCAAGGTGCAGGTCACCGACCCACGCTTGACATTTTTTGCGGGCGTGCCGACGCTCACGAACTCCAGCGGGACGCTCACGCTGTTGAGTAGCAGCACCGTGGTCGACGAGGTGAGCTACAGCGACAGCTACTACTCGACCGGGAAGCGCGAAGGGGGCTATAGTCTCGAGCGTATAGACCTCGCGCAGCCCTGCATCATCGACGGACGGAACTTTGCGGCGAGCAATGCGCTCGCGGGAGGAACACCCGGTGCGGTGAATAGCATTAACGGTGCGGTCGACGTGCGGCCCTTGCAGTTGACAGGGCTTAGCTTGGTCTCTCCTCAGCAAGTGCGCGTCACGACGAACCGACGGCTGACACGCCTCGAGCCGGCGAGCTTTAGCTTGAGTCAAAACAGCGTGACGGCGGTGACGCGGGGGGAGCGCGTGGGTATTTACGATCTGAGCCTAGGGGAGGCCATCCTGTCTGGCGACGTGATTGCGTTGACCTTGTCTGCGGCTGCGTCGAGTTGTACGGTAGGCGAGTCGATCGCGCTCGACACGTTGTACGTAGGCGTCGCTGAGCGGGCGGCCGTCGGGGACTGGGAGATCAATGAGATTATGTACGATCCGCTGTCTGGGCAGGGCCGTTGGATAGAGTTGGTGAACACCAGCGAAAAGCTACTCACCCTTAAGGGCTTACAGTTGGCGCGGGCCTTTCGTGATGGCTCCGTCGACCAACCCTTCAAAGACATTCAAGAAGTGTTGGTGCCCGGCGGCGGATACCTCGTCATCGCGGTCGATCCCGAGAAGTTGAAGCAGCAGTTCCCGGACGCGCGGCCCTCGGCGATCGCGAAGGCCAGTGTGCCCACGCTGGAGGACGAGAGTTGCCTGGTGCTGCAAGATGCGGTCGCCGAGGAGCGCTACTTTCTGGTCTGCTACAGTGAGGACTGGCACAATCGGGCTTTCGCCAAAACCGACGGCGTGAGCCTCGAGCGCATCGACCTCGCCGCCGCGGTGCAGAGCGGCGAGAACTGGACGAGCGCCTCGTCGACTTCGGGTTTTGGCACACCGACGCGCTCGAATTCCCAGTCGCGCGTCGGGACCAACGATGGCGAGAGCAAGTTCGCGCTGGTGAGCGAGCGGATCAGCCCCGACGGGGACGGATTCGAGGATTTGCTGAGTGTAAACTACAACTTCGCGGAAACGGGCGTGCTGGTGCGCTTCTCGGTGGTGGATGTGCAGGGGCGGGCGGTGTACGCGCCGACCGAAGACGTAGCGGCGGGCGTGAGCGGGGTGTGGACCTGGGACGGTGTCGCCGACGACGGGGAGGTGGTGCGCGTAGGCACCTACGTATTGCGGGTCGAGTACTTTTCACAGGACTCGGCGGCGAAGCGGGAGTTTTTGGCGTTTTCTGTGCTGGCGCGGCGATAGACTACCCCCGCCCCACCCACCGCATCCACTCACTCACCACCAGCGCACTCGGCTCGCTATAAGAGTCTGTGTGCAGTGGATTTCTGTGCGTTCTCGCAAAACGCCCTGCTTGTGCCGCCACGAAGCTTTCGTCTTTGCCCATAAAGGTCTGCACCACCTTGACCGTTTTTGCAAAGCGACTCGCGTCGGCTACGGTGCCGACGCTCGGTGCGCGCATCGCCTTTAGCACCCTCACGTACACCTCCGCCTCGAAGTAGGCGTGTGTTGCCGGATAGCGACAGGCACAGTACAGGCTCACCGCCCGGTAGTCGGCGTGGTGGTGGGTGATCAGACCGCGACCGCGCACCGGCTGGTGGCGGCGAAACTCTTCCAACACCTCGTCTAAGTAGAAGACGAAACCGCTGTAGCGATTCGCGAGGTCCTCCGACTCGTTGAAGAGTCGACCGAACGCTAGATTGAGCATCTCGGGCGAGTAGCCCGCCAGTGTAAGCAGCGCCTCCTTCGGGAAGTATGCATGACCCTGCCAGAAGGCTCGCGTCTGGTGGTTGCTCAGACAGGCGTCCAAGGTGCTCACCAGCTCTGTAGACGTCGGGGGTGGCCAGTGCGCTTGCCAGTGGGCAATGGTCTCGTACAGCGGCTCCAACCCAGACGACCAGCTCTGGTCCAGAGCACGTCCAAAGGCTGTTATCGACTGCCGGAGGAGGTCTAGTTGCATTTCGGCAAACTTAGCCGCCGATGACTTGCCTGCGGCACGTTTGGTGTACAGCAAAGCGCTACAGAGCAAACCAAGGCCCCGCGGCCGGGGTTACTGTCTGTGACGAGCTGGCCCGCCCGTTGCTTTACGACGACCAAATACAAACCATTGAAAACCACCACCAAAGCCGACTGGCGCGACCTCACGCCGGAAGAGGAGCACGTTATCGTCCACAAAGGAACCGAGCGTCCCTTCACTGGCGAGTACGACAAGTTTAAAGCCGTCGGCATGTTCGTGTGCCGCCGCTGCGAAAACCCGCTTTACCCGAGCAGCGCCAAGTTCGACAGCGGCTGCGGGTGGCCGAGCTTCGACGACGAGATCGAGGGGGCCGTGCGCCACGAGCGCGATGCCGACGGCCGACGCACCGAGATTCTGTGCGACAACTGCGGCGGCCACCTCGGCCACGTCTTCCACGGTGAGCGTATCACGGCCAAGAACACGCGCCACTGCGTGAACAGCCTCTCGGTCCGCTTCATCCCCGCCGAGCGCTGGAATGTCGAGCACCCCGAAATGGAGGTCTCGTGAGTCCGCGCACTGAAACCGTCTACTTCGGCAGCGGTGGGTTCTGGAGTAGGCAGCCGCTTTTTGACCAGCTCCACGGCGTGGTGAGTACCCGCAGCGGCTACATGGGTGGCTGGGGCATGCATCCTACGCGCGATCAAGTCAACTCCGGAATGACGGGCCACACAGAAGTGGTCGAGGTGGTCTTCGACACCAATCGCACTAAGTTTCGGACGCTGCTCAAGGCCTTCTTCACTTTTCACGATCCGTGCATTGCGCGAGAGGCGAAGGGTGGACAGTACCGCAGCATCGTGTTTTGCCGCAAGGCGAAGCAAAACATCATCACGGAGCGCGCTATCGCTCTGTTGAAGGACAATGGCGTCGAGGTCGTGACCAGGGTCAAGGACGCAGGCTTGTTCTGGGCAGCGAATCCAGATCTTCAGCATCACGCAACGGAGGAGGAGATGCGGCCAGCGGGCATGTTCCGTGAGATTAGCCTGATGGACGCTGTAGAACCGAGTTTTTCCATCGCGGCCTATGGTTAGGTCTGTAGTATTGAGACAGCCGAGACGAGGGTTCGCGCGGGACTATGAATTGGCGTGGATATACTCGTCAATGACGCGCCTCACATTTGCCATTCCGTTGCCCGCCTCTCCGACGTTGATCGGTCGACCGATCATGAGCTTTAGTTTCGTGTGCTTCTCGCCTGCGACCTGGACGAAGTTCTTCCAGAGACTTTCGCCGTCGCCCCAGTGGTAGCTCGGGTCAGGGTAGACGACGGCCATCGGGACGACCGGGCACTGCGCCTCGGCAGCCACGATGAAGGCCCCACGCTGGAAAGTCTTGGTGGCGGGTTCATTACTCGTCGTGCCCTCGGGGTAAATGAGGATCGAGTGACCAAATCGGATCGTATCCACCATTTGCTCGATGACGGCGCTGCGGGAGTTCTTGTCGCCGCGATTCACAAACAGAAGACCGGTGGCCTTGCCGCCCTGTGCGACGATGGGAAGTTTAGCAACGGAGGCCTTGGCCACGGGGTTGGCGCGAACCACGGAGAGGTGCATAAACGGGTCGAGCCAACTGCGGTGATTGGAGGCGTACACGCAGGCCCCGCCGCGGTAAGGTTCGCCGTCGACGTGGAGATCGATGCCGAGGATCCGCATGGCTGACTTGGCGAACTTCATCCGCACGGCATGATGGTGGTCCCAGTCGATCGGTTTGCTGCCGGCGGCGCGGATCCAGAGGGGGAGCGCGTGCCAGAACAGCGACGCGAGAAAGCGGATGAGGCGCCACGTGGCGCGGAGAGTCTTCAAGGCAGGAGTTTGGAGGTCAAGTAGTCGGCAAGCTGATGCGCGGCGGTGTCGGCGTCGAGTCGTCCGGCAGTCACGGCCTGTTGCACGCGGCGAAGCTCGACGGTAAAGGTCGGGTTTTGGCGCAAGCTGTCTTCCACTGCGCTAAGCCAGAGGGCACCGAACAGGTCACGGCGTTGTTGGGCGCGTCGATCCGCGATCCCAGCTGGGCCGAGGGTCTCGAAGTAGGCGTGAAGGCTTTCGCCAAAACTCGCTAAGCCGCCCCCGTCTACCGAGCTGCCGAGTGTTACGATGGGCGACCACCCGTCGGTACGAGCGGGCTGTAGGTGAATCGCGCGGCGGTAGTCATCCTTGGTTCGACGGGCTGCTGGCAGGGCTTTGCCGTCGGCTTTGTGGATGAGCACTACGTCTGCCAGTTCTACGATGCCTCGCTTGATGCCCTGAAGGTCGTCGCCGCCGCCCGGCATCACGAGCAAAATCATCGCGTCGACCATCTGATGCACGAGATGCTCTGATTGTCCAACGCCGACGGTTTCGACGATGACGCGGTCGTAGCCTGCCGCCTCGCACAGCGCGATCGCCTGGCGCGTGGCCCGTGTCACGCCACCGAGTGTTTGGCCAGCGGGACTCGGCCTCACGAATGCATGCGGGTCGGCACTCAACGTCGGCATGCGCGTCTTATCCCCGAGGATGCTGCCGCCCGTCCGCACTGAACTCGGGTCTACGGCGAGGACGGCCAGTCGGTGCCCTGCGTCTAGCAACTGTGTACCGAAGGCCTCGATGAAGGTGCTCTTGCCGACGCCTGGACTGCCGGTGATGCCTAAGCGGAGGCCAATTGTTGAAGCTTGAGTGTTGAATTGTTGAATGTGCTGTAGGAGCTGCTGTGCGAGCTGTCTGCTTTCCGGGTGGGTGCTCTCGACGAGGGTTATCGCCCGACTCAGCGCCGCGCGTTGGCCCTCGACTACTTCGCTCGCCAGCTGTTTTGGATCTATCGCCCTCGCCACTACGCGCCGACGAAGTTTGGGGGACGCTTGGCGAGGAATGCCTGGACGCCCTCTGCGTAGTCGGCCGTGACGGCGGCCTGGCCCTGGAGCGCGTCCTCGGTAGCGAGTTGTTGCTCGAAAGTTTGGACGAAGCTGTGCGCGAGGGCCTGCTTTGTGAGGCCGAGGGCTCTGGTCGGCATCTTGGCGAGGCGCTCGGCGAGTTCGATGACGTGGGGCATTAGGTCATTTTGAGGTACCACCTTGTAAACCATCCCCATGCGCTCCGCCTCGGCTGCGCTCAGCTTATCGCCCGTCATCATCAGGGCCGTTGCTTTCTGCAGACCGATGATGCGCGGCAGCGTCCAGGTCCCGCCGCTGTCGGGGATGAGCCCGACCTTCGAAAAAGCCTGAATAAAGCTCGCCTGCTCACTCGCGATTACGATGTCGCAGGCAATGGCGATGTTGGCGCCCGCGCCCGCCGCCACACCATTCACCGCCGCGATCACCGGTTTTGCGGAAGCGCGAATTTTCTGGACTACTGGATTGAAATGCTCTCGCAAGATCTGCTCCATCGGAGGCGCGTCGGGACCTGCGAGTTCGGCCAAGTCCTGTCCCGCCGAAAAAGCCTTACCCGCGCCCGTGATCACCACGCAGCGGATGTTCGGATCGGCATCGGCGCGGTCGAGCTGCACCTGTAGCATACGGGCGAGCGTCTCCGTGAAGGCGTTGTAGGAGGTGGGCCGGTTGAGAGTGAGCGTGAGCACGCCGTTGGCGAAATGATCTAGGAGGACTGATTCCATGGGGGGGAAGGTAATGATGGCCTGTGGCCTGGTTGTGACGCTTCGCTAGTTGTGACGCGCTACGCGCTGGTTGTGACGCTACCGCTTTACGACGCGAAGAGGTCGCCGCACGGGAGGCCGTGCGCACGTCGTGCTCGCATCGTAAAGCGGCAGCGTCACAATTAGGCCGAAGGCCGTCACAATTAGCGAAGCGTCACAACCAGCGGCGAAGCCGCGTCAGTGACACTTGAAGTAATCGAAAGGCTCCAAACACGCATTGCACTTATACAGCGCCTTACACGCCGTACTCCCGAATTGACTCAGCAGTTCCGTATCCGTACTCGCGCACTGCGGACACGCCCTCGGCTTATCGTTGCCCGTGAGACTGGCTTTGCTCGCAGACCCATTCGGCGGCGCGATACCGTACGCGAGGAGCTTGGCACGACCGGCAGGGGTAATGTCGTCGGTCGACCAGGCGGGCGAGATGACGCTGTTCACCTTTACGTTCGAGTAGCCCGCCTCCTGTAGCGCGGCCAGCACATTGATGTTAATGGCCTCGATGGCTGGGCAGCCGGAGTAGGTGGGCGTCACGTTGACCTGAAGTATTCCGCTTTCGCCAAAACTTACTTTGCGGATGATGCCAAGATCGACAACGCTGATCACAGGCACCTCCGGGTCGGGCACCTCGGCGAGGACGGCCCAGGCGCGGGCGATGGCCTCGGTTGGTGTTGACGCGACGACGGTACTCATACCCAAGCCAACGGATCTATAGGTGGGGAGGTTCTCCGCTGCGAGGGTTGCCCAACAGCATTTACGCCGGAGGCCCGAGTCGACTCAGCATCGGATTGTGGTACTCCATAGAGTCCTCCTGGTCGACGTCGTTGAGCAGGTAGAGCCAGGGGCGCGGCCGAGGTCCTGGACCGAGGAGAGGTGCGGTGATGAGGAGGGGCGGTCCGAAGGCGAGCGGAGCGTCGCGGTGCGGAACAGTGCCGTTGAGGGTGCAGGCGGAGGCCGACGGGATTTGTAATGTGTGTTTCATAGGGCAGGACAGTCTTGCTTCTTGGGGCAATGCCGTACGTCACTGCTATGCAAATGGTGGGCCACCAAACGCAAAAAGGCCCGCGTCGCCGCGAGCCTTTTCAAGTTGAGGGTGCCCAGAACTGGACTCGAACCAGCACGCCGGTTAAGGCACACGCACCTCAAGCGTGCTTGTCTACCAATTTCAACACCTGGGCAGGTGGGTAGCGCTCCGAAGGATGTCCTGCGAAGCGGGCGCAAATGTAGGCCATCGCTTGGATTCCGCAAGCGGAATTTTGAGAAGTTCTCAGTTCTCAGTTCTCAATCCTCAGTCTCCGTCCAGCGTCCTGTCATGCAGCTCCTGCGTCGTCCGTCCAACAGCCCCCGCCGCAGCCGCTGTCAGCTGAGAACTGTCAACTGAGAACTGTCAACTGAGAACTCCTCGCTAAACCATCATCATGTTCTCCTCGCGCTTTTCGAGGATGCTGGGCTCGCCGGTGAGCCATTCGTCGACCTTGACGGCCGCTTCGCGTCCTTCGGCGATGGCCCAGACCACGAGGCTTTGTCCACGGCGCATATCGCCAGCCGCGAAGACGCCCGGTACAGAGGTCTGGTACTCGGTCGCCGCGACGTTGCCGCGCGCATCGTGCCCGACGCCCAATTGCTCCAGAAGGCCTTCCTTCTGCGGGTGCATAAAGCCGACGGCAAGTAGGGCAAGGTCGCAGGGCAAGGTCCGCTCGGTACCGTCCACCTCTACGAAGCCGCTACGGCCTGTGGCCTCATCGAAGGTCCACTCGATGTTGCAGATCACTACACCCGTCACGTGGCCTTTGGCATTGCCGACAAAGCGCTTCGTGAGCAGCGCCCACTCACGCTCGCAACCCTCTTCGTGGCTCGAGGAGGTGCGCAGTTGCATCGGCCAGTTGGGCCAGGGCGTCGAGTCGTGACGTTCTTGAGGAGGCTTGGCGAGCAACTCGATCTGCGTCACGGAGCTGGCCCGGTGGCGGTTGCTCGTCCCGACGCAGTCTGCGCCCGTGTCCCCGCCCCCAATCACGACGACGTGTTTGCCCTCGGCGCGGATGACTCCCCCCGCCATGGCCGGAGCACCGGACACGCTGCGGTTCTGTCGCTCGAGGTAGTCCATCGCGAAGTGGACGCCGGTAAGTTCGCGGCCGGGGATAGGCAGGTCGCGCGGGATGGTCGAACCACCGGTGAGCACAATCGCGTCGTGGCGAGCACGGAGCTCATCTCCCCCGAGGTCCTCGCCGACGTTGACGCCCGTGCGGAACTCAATGCCTGCCGCGGTCATCAACTCGAGTCGCCGGTCGATCACCTCCTTTTCCAGTTTGAAGTCGGGAATCCCGTAGCGCAGCAGTCCCCCGATCTTGTCGTTGCGCTCATACAGGGTCACCTTGTGTCCCGCCTTGGCCAACTGCTCGCTGGCCGCTAAACCCGCCGGGCCCGAGCCCACCACGCCGACCGACTTGCCCGTCGCAGGTTTTAGCGGAAGCGCAGGCCTGGCCCACCCCCCCTCGAAAGCCCGCTCCGCGATAGAGCGCTCGATAAACTCGATCGTCACCGGATCGGCGTTGATGCCGAGTACGCAGGCCGACTCACAGGGCGCCGGACAGATCCGCCCCGTAAACTCCGGAAAGTTGTTGGTCTCCGTCAAGATCTCGTAGGCCTCCTGCCACTGTCCCGCGTATACCGCGTCATTAAAATCGGGGATGATGTTGCCGAGCGGACACCCGGAGTGACAGAAGGGCACCCCACAATCCATGCAGCGCGAGGCTTGGATCTGCGTTTCGGCTGCGGTTTGCTCGACGTAAATCTCGTTGTAATCGCGTACGCGCTCATCAATGGGACGGCGGGCAGGCACGTGGCGGGGGACGGTCTTGAAAGCATGTATAGATGCCATGTGAGATCTTATTAGGGCAGCTGCGCTGCCGGGTCATTTAGCGCCGCGTAGCGTTTGCGCCTTTGCGTTGAAAAATAAGCTAGCCCTCGACTTTTACTTCGACAGCTTTAGCTGCTTCTTGCCTCGCCAACACCCGTTTGTAATCCTTCGGCATCACCTTTACGAACTGCCGTGCGGCGTCCTCCCAGTTTTGCAGTAAGGCTAAGGCTTGCGCAGATCCCGTGTACCGGAAGTGCCGCTTGATGTAGGTGCGGAGTATCTTTTGGTCGGCCTCGCTCGGCTGCTCTAGCCACACCATGTCGGTATTGCAGTAGCGCTCGAGGTCCTCATTGGGGTTGAGGAGATAGGCGATGCCGCCGCTCATACCGGCGGCGAAGTTGCGCCCAACGTGACCGAGGATGATCACCTGGCCCCCCGTCATGTACTCGCAACCGTGCGCGCCGACGCCCTCGACCACGGCCGTGACGCCGGAGTTGCGGACCGCGAAGCGCTCGCCCGCCCGACCGCGGATGTAGACCTCACCGGAGGTCGCACCGTAGAGCCCGACGTTGCCGATGATGATGTTTTCGGAAGGTTTGAAGTTGCTGTCGCGGTCTGGGACGACAACGATGCGGCCACCCGACAAGCCCTTGCCGAAGTAGTCGTTGGTATCGCCCTCGACGGCGAACGCGATGCCCGGCGCGAGGAAGGCCCCGAAGCTTTGTCCCGCGCTTCCGCGAAAACGGTAGGCGATCGTCTCCTCCGGGAGGCCTTTCATCCCGTAGGCGAGTGAGACCTGATTGGACAGCATCGCGCCCACCGCCCGGTCGGTGTTGGCAATCTTAAACGTGCCCACCACCTTCGCGCCGTGCAGCAGCGCCGGCTGCGCCCTCTCGATCAAGGTGCGGTCGAGTACGTCGTCGATGCCGTGGTCCTGAAGCTCGCAACTGTGCGTCGGCAGACCTTTCGCGTCCTCGATGTAAAGCACCGGCGCGAGGTCGATGCTGGCGGCTTTGGCGTGGAGGCCGGTGGTCCGCTTCCGCAAAACTTGCGCTTGCCCCACCATCTCGTCGACGGTGCGGAAGCCGAGTTGGGCCATGTGCTCCCGCAGATCTTGCGCGAGGAAAGTGAAGTAGTTGACGAGGTCCTCGACGCGGCCGTCGTACTTGGCGCGCAGCTCAGGGTCTTGGGTGGCGATGCCCACCGGACAGGTGTTGAGGTGACACTTGCGCATCAGGATGCAGCCCTCCACCACGAGCGCGGCAGTGGCCACGCCCCACTCCTCAGCCCCGAGCAGGGTGGCGATGGCGAGGTCGCGCCCGGTGCGCATCTGGCCGTCGGCCTGCACGCGGACGCGGCCGCGGAGCTTGTTGCGCAACAGCGTTTGGTGAGTCTCCGCCAAGCCGATCTCCCAGGGCAAGCCCGCGTGCATCACCGAACTCAGCGGCGAAGCACCCGTGCCCCCGTCGTGTCCACTGATGAGAATATGG
Organism: Lewinellaceae bacterium; assembly: GCA_963837005.1. Classification (GTDB taxonomy): domain Bacteria; phylum Bacteroidota; class Bacteroidia; order Chitinophagales; family Saprospiraceae; genus CALDTK01. The sequence goes on along the minus strand of CAWIMC010000001.1, from coordinate 1,278,760 downwards.
TCTGCGTGTCCCTTGGTGACCCCCGAGGCGATGATCCCGACGCCTGCCTTGCTCACCAACTTGACCGAGATGCGCGCCTTCGGATTGGCGTTTTTCAGGTCGAAGATGAGTTGCGCCAGGTCCTCGATGGAGTAGATGTCGTGGTGCGGCGGCGGCGAGATTAGGCCTACGCCCGGCGTGGAGTGCCGTACGCGCGCGATCCAGTCGTCGACCTTGTCGCCGGGCAGTTGTCCACCCTCGCCCGGCTTGGCCCCTTGCGCCATCTTGATCTGAATGTCGTCGGCGTTGGTGAGGTAATAGCTCGTCACCCCAAAGCGCCCCGAGGCCACTTGCTTGATGGCCGAGCGCATAGAGTCGCCATTTTCCAGTGGCGTGTAGCGCCGCTCGTCCTCTCCGCCCTCGCCGGAGTTGGACTTGCCGCCGATCCGGTTCATCGCAATGGCGAGCGAGGTATGGGCCTCGTAGCTGATCGACCCGAAGCTCATCGCTCCACTTGCGAAGCGCGACAAGATGCCTTCGATAGGCTCTACCTCGTCGAGAGGGACGGCTACGCGCTCGGTAAATTCTAGCAAGCTCCGCAGCGTGACCGTGTGCTCGTCGAGGCGATCGATCTCCTTGGCGAACAGTTTGTAGGTCGTATAGTCGTTGCTCCGCGCCGCGTGCTGCAGCAGGTGAATCGACTGCGGGTTGAAAAGGTGATACTCGCCGCGCCTGCGCCAGGCGTACTTGCCGAGGTCCTGCAGTTCGTCGACGGCCGAGTAGGCGATCTTGTGCTTGACGAGCGCCTCCTTGGCGAGCATGTCGAAGCCGAGTCCACCGATGCGCGAGATCGTCCCGCGAAAACACAGCTCGATCACCTCACGCGCGATCCCGAGGGCCTCGAAGGTCTGGGCGCCTTTGTAACTGAGCACCGTCGAGATGCCGAGCTTCGACATGATCTTGAGGAGGCCCTGCTCGACAGCGCGGCGGTAGTTGCTCTGGAACAGCATCGCTTCCGGACCGCTAAACCGCTCATGGGCAAGTTCGCCGATCGTCTCATAGGCGATGCGCGGGTAAATCGCGTCCGCGCCGTAGCTCAGCAGCGTCGCGAAGTGGTGTGTTTCGTAAACGTCCGATGCATTCACGATTAGCGCCACTTGTCGTCGGCACCCACTCGCGATGAGCCGGTGATGGATTGCCCCCGTTGCCAGCAAACTCGGGATCGGTGCCAGGTCACCGCTGATGTGGTGGTTGCTAATAAACAGTAGCGTAGCGCCGCTCGCGACGGCCGCCTCCGCCTGGTCCGCCACGCGTTTTAGCGAAAGCTCTAAATCACCGGGCTGGTAACTCGCCGGAAAGCGACAGTCGATCTTCTCGGCGCGGTAAGACGGGTGTTTGTTGAACCGTAGGCGGAAATACTCTTCCACGCCGAGCACGGGCGAGTCGATCCGGATGCCGCGCACCTGCGCCTTGTGCGTCTCGAGGATGTTGCCGTTCGTGCCGAGAAAGGTCTTCAGCGTCATGAAGTCCGCCTCGCGCAGAGGGTCGATCGGCGGATTGGTGACCTGCGCAAACTGCTGGCGGAAGTAGTTGGCGATGTGCTGCGCATACTGGCTCAGCGCGGCCAAAGGGGTGTCGGCCCCCATGCTTCCGGTCGGCTCCTTGCCAGCCTTCGACATGTCGCGCAAGATCAGTTCGCGGTCCTCGCGCGTGAGGCCGTGGGCGAGCTGGCGGCGGCGTAGCGGCTCAGACAGGATCGTGCCCGGCATCACGATCGGTAGCTCCCCGATGGAGATCCGGTACTTCGCGAGCCAGTCGTTGTAGTCTTCGCGCTTGCAGATCGTGTCCTTGAGTTCGGTGTCGTCGATGATGCGGCCAAGGTCCAGGTCGGCAATCAGGATCTTACCTGGTTCCAGGCGATCCTTGCGGACGATATCTGCGGCTGGCACGTCGATCACGCCTGTCTCGCTCGCGAGAATCAGTTCGTTTTGCCTGGTGATGATGTAGCGGCTCGGGCGCAGACCATTGCGGTCGAGCGTCGCGCCCACCAGCGTCCCGTCCGTAAAGCACATCGACGCCGGGCCGTCCCACGGCTCCATCAGCATCTCGTGGTACTCGTAAAAGTCACGCTTCGCCTGCCCTATCTGGCGGTCGTTCTGCCAGGCCTCCGGGATCATCATCATCAGGGCGTGCGGCAAGCTCCGGCCGGCGTGCACCAAGAACTCGAGCACGTTGTCGAAGCTCCCCGAGTCACTCGCCTCCCCTTCTAGAATCGGCAGGAGAATGTCCATTTCTACTTTCGTAAAAACGTCCGATGCCAACTTGGCTTCGCGGCTGCGCCACCAGTTGATGTTGCCCTGCACGGTGTTGATCTCGCCGTTGTGCGAAATGATGCGGAAGGGCTGCGCCAGCTTCCAGCGCGGCGAGGTATTGGTCGCGAAACGTGAATGCACCAAGGCAATGGCGCTCGTGTAGTCCGGGTGCGAAAGGTCTGGGTAGTAGGTCCGTACCTGGAGGCTCGTGAGTTGGCCTTTGTAGGTGATGGTGCGCGAGGAGAGGCTACAGATGTAGAAGTCCTCCGCGTGCTGGGGCATGAGCGCGGTCACCTTCTGAGTAATGAGCTTCCGCAAAACGTACAGTCGCCGGTCGAGGGTCTTGCGGCGCTCAGAGTCGGGGTGACGAGTTTGGGCGTTGGTACCTTCCGGCAAAACACGCCCGTGCGAGCGTGCCGAATTCGCGCCCGGCGACACATCGGACACCGACCGGTCCACCATCCGCGAGGTCGCGAAAAACGGCTGCGTCACGTACGGCTCGGTGCTCAGGGCCGTTGGCCCGAGGCCACTCGCGTCGGTCGGGACTTCGCGGAACCCGACCAGTTCAAAGCCCAGCACCTCGGCGGCGTCCTCTATTTCCTGTCGGATGGCCTTTTGCGCCGCGGCGGTCTTCGGCAGGAAGAACAACCCCGTCCCATAGCTCCCAGGGTCCGGCAGGAAGAAAGGCAACTCTCCATCGGAGGCGAGTTTGCGGTAGTACGCGTGCGGGAGGTGCGTCGTGATTCCGGCCCCGTCGCCAGACTCCGGTTCGCAGCCGCAGGCCCCGCGGTGTTCCATGCGTTCGAGCATGCGCAGGGCCCGGTCGACAATGCTGTTGGAGGCGCGGTTGTCGAGATTGACGAACAGGCCGGTCCCACAAGCGTCGGACTCGAGTTCGGGAGTATAGAGGCCGGGCTGCCCGGCGGAGGAGGTGTTGACCATTGCGATAGTAAAGGCGTGCAACGGTTAGGGGCAGGGTGTAAAGTACGAACGGCCAGCGTATCGCGCTGTCGTAACCTCGCTAACTTCGTGGGTTTGCAGGCTGGGCCAACGATAAGCGCTGAGCTTGGCTCAGTCGCTTCACTTAATTTGTGAAGGATGCCTTTCGGCAAAACGATCGACGAGTTCTCGGTATTCGCTTTTAACCTTCCACTCGAGTGCTCACCTCACCACTACTCTCGCCACCTGCCCCGCCTGACGCACTACGTACTGCCCGGCGGCGAGGCTAATCATCGGGAGTTCGAGTCGTTCCTGCCCGCCGGGGTCCACGGTCAGCACGAGGCTCCCGAGGGCGTTGTAAACGCGGACGGCCTCGGTGCGACTTGCCAGCGCGACCGTCGTTGATGCGTCCGTAGACACAGGGTTTGGGTACACGTAGAGAGACGGTCCGCAAGCGGCTTCCAGGCGAATGACCTCGCCGGTGGTCCGTGATCCGTCTAGGTCAATCGACACCAAGCGTGCGTAGCGAGCGCCCGAACTCAGGTCCACGCTCACGCTGTAGCGCTTGTCGGCGTTGGGGAAGGTTTTGGCGAAAGCCGCCCAATCGAGGTCCTCGCCAGCCACCTCGAGATGGTAGTGCGAGAGGTTGGTCTCCGACGAGGACGCCCAAGTGACGCTGGCCATACAGTCTCTGCTATCAGCGATAAACTCCGTCACCGACACGACGGTCACCGTCGAAGTGAGCCGCAACAGGTTGCCGTCGATCTGCGCGACGTACACCTCACCCTGTTCGCTTTCGCCAAAACCGACGAGCCGCTCACCGAAACTGGGGTATTCGTATACGACTTGCCCGACACCCGTCCCCCGGAGGGCATAGCCGACACCCGTGACGTAATCGGCGAATACGTAGTAGCCGTCTAGTGCCGGGAATTTCGTACCGCGATACACCACGCCTCCGGTCACGGATCGCCCGCCGCCAATGTGGGCGTACTCGTAGACGGGTGGTACATATGTGTCGTACGGCTGGCAGTTGCTCCGCGCGGCCGACGACACGCCCGTGTTGTTGAAGGAACCTTCGTAACACACCCAGCCAAAGTTGGCCCCCACTGTGGCGGGGGTGAGCACGTCGATCTCCTCGCGGGCGTTTTGGCCGACGTCACCTATCCAGAGGGAGTCCGTGGACCTATCGAAGCTGATGCGCCAGGGGTTGCGTAGGCCAGCCGCGAAAATCTCGGGGGCGGCTCCGGGATACCCACCCGCCGCTACGTAGCCGGTCGCCCCGCTCACGTCCAATCTGAGGATGGCGCCGAGTAAGCTGTTGAGGTCTTGCCCAGCCGCGACGGGGTCATTAGAGCCGCCGCCGTCACCGCTGGTCGCGTATAAGAGACCCTTCGCGTCGAAGGCGAGGTCGCCGCCGTTGTGGTTGGCCGCGGGTTGGGCTACAGTTAAGATGATTTCCTCGCTGTTGGGGTCGGCGAGGTTAGGATCGGCGGCACTCACCTCGTAGCGAGCGATGGTTGTCGTGCCGGAGGTATTGGAGTAGTTGATATAAAATCGTCCGGAGGTGGCGTAATCGGGCGCAAAGGCCAGACCGAGCAGTCCGCGCTCTGATAGGGTGGAGACCTTAGCGCTGATGTCGAGGAAAGTCCCGAGGCGCGTCCCGTCGGCGGCGAGGGCGATGATCCGCCCGCCCTTCTCGTTGACGAAGAGTCGATTGGTGCCGTCACCAGCGTTAGTGATGTCGATCGGTTGGGAAAAGCCCGTGGCGAAGGGGACGAGTGAAGCCCCAGGGTCTTGGGCTTGGGCGGTGCTGTAAAGAAGTCCAGCGCAGAAGAGGGTAGTGAACCGCATGGGGGAGGCGTATACTACGTAGATGGCGCGTGGTGCATGAAGGTTCAGGCGGCTAGAGGGCGCTTGTAGCCAGTGTTGTCGTTCCGGCTTTCTTATTTTCTTTCCTTTTGCTCGAACTGGACGTTCTCAGCCTCAGTCAGAATCTCAACCCTACCGCTAGACATTTCCGCTGAATGGGCACGTCTGGGAAGTGGAACGCAAAGCCGCTACGCTACGCAAAGGAGACGCAAAGTGCGCAAAAGCCCGTCTTACTTGAAGTAGGGCGCAAGGGCACTTTGCGCTGAGGAGAACGCAAAGGCCCGCCAAGGCTTGACTTGTACTGAAGCAAACTTGAAGGTCTAGCGGTATGATCTGCACCAGACTCCCCAGATCACCTCCTCCGCCTTACTGCCGCAAACTATCAATCGGAGGCACGAATACCCCTTCCGGCATAATCTGTGACTCGCTCAGCGGACCCGAAAAGTAAAAGGCCAACACAAACGCAATCACCGTCAATACAATACCGACCAAGAAGACGCCGTAGCAAATTCGTAGCCGGTTGAACTTGTGCCCCAGCGCGACCCCGAGCCAGTACATGTCGTTCATCACTGAGTTGTCGAGAATCTCCTGGTTGGCGAGCACCTCGGTCATGGCCTCCTTGTAGTCGGCCATCTTCATGTTGTAATAGTTGCCGAAGAAGAACAGATTACTCTTGCCGTTTCCGATGGTCTTCAGTTCGGTGACGCCACTGGTCTTCACTGGGCGTGTGGCGAGCGTCGCGTACACGATTGTGAGCACACAGGTTATCAACAGAACAGCAGCTGGAATAATCAGGTACGTAAACTGTGGAATGTAAGCGGCTAGCAAAGGCATCCCCAGCGAAATGATCATCGCGCTGATCGACAGCATGATGTTTGCCTTGCCGTCCGCAATCGAGGTGAGGTCGATGTTGTTGCGCAAGGTCGTCTTGAGCATCATCTGCGCCGACTTCTCCGACTGGATGGCGGTTTTGTCTGAGCCTGAAGCCTTCCTGGCCTTCTTGCGCATCTTCTTCTTGACCTTCTTAAGCTTCTTGTGGAGGCGGTCGAGGTTGAGTTGCTTTTGTTCGCCGTAAAGTTTGTTGGCTGCCCCGGTGAGGTACTGGTGGCCGGCCACGAATGCGATGTTCTCCTCGTACCACTCCACGTCGTCGTCGAGTTCACGCTTGCTATCCGGCCGCATCTGCCACTCCCGTCGGAGATTCTCCAGTCGGTCGAGGTATTCGGGCCGCCCGAGGTTGCTGAGGTCTGCGTCCCGCATGGCGCGTTGCAGCGGGGTGGACGGCGCGTACGACACTTGTGTAGCGAGAATGAGCGACTCGATTTTCGCGATGCGCTCCTCCGAAACATCTTGCGTGCGCAAAAAGTCTCGTACCTCTTCGGCCCCCTTGACTTCGTGGCCTTTTCCCGGGCGGTCGAGCATTCCGGCGTCATGCCACCAGGCGGCGATGCGCAGATCCTCGAGGTCCTCTTCACTTAGGTCCATCACGTTACCGATCAGGCCAGCGGCCTTCACGACCTGCTCGGTGTGCTCGAGGTTGTGGTAATACAGCGAGGTGCAGTCGGCGGCTGCAAACCGGCGTTGTACCTCGGCCGAGGAAAGGTCGATCAGGTACGTGCCCTGGTCTTCGATGAGGGTGGTCTCCGGCATACTAGCTACTCGAACGCCAGGTGAGGCATGGCTGTTTGGGCATGGAACGCCAAGTTAGGCCTTTCCCGCCAGACGCAGCAGCCAAGCGTACTCCATCGCGGTCTCCTGGTGCCTCGCAAAGCGTCCGCTCGCGCCGCTGTGCCCGGTCGACATGTTGGTGTGCAGCAGCAGGGGCGCGTCGGTCGTCTTTACGGTCCGCAACTTCGCCACCCACTTGGCGGGCTCCCAGTACTGCACCTGGCTGTCGTGCAGTCCCGTGGTCACGAGCATTGGGGGGTAGGCTTTCGCCAAAACCTGATCGTACGGGCTGTAGCTCAGCATATACCTGTACGCTGCCTCCTCGTTGGGGTTGCCCCACTCATCGTACTCGCCGGTCGTTAGCGGGATCGTCTCGTCGAGCATCGTCGTGATCACGTCCACGAAAGGCACCGCGGCGATGATCCCGGCCCACATCTCGGGAGCTTGATTGACGACCGCGCCCATCAGCAGACCTCCCGCCGAGCCGCCCATCGCGTACAGCTGATCCGCCGCGCAGTACTTCTCCGCGACTAGGTAGCGCCCAGCGTCCACGAAGTCGTTGAAGGTGTTCTCTTTGCGCATCAACTTCCCGTCTTCGTACCACGCCCGACCGAGCTCTTCCCCACCACGGACGTGCGCGATCACGTATACGAACCCCCGATCGAGCAGGCTCAGTCGAACACTCGAAAAGTACGGGTCCATCGAGCTGCCATAGCTGCCGTAGCCGTAGAGCAGCAGCGGCGCCGAACCGTCGAGCGGCGTGTCCTTGTGCCGCACGATGCTCAGTGGCACCCGCGTTCCGTCGCGGGCTTCGAAATTCCTGCGCTCGCTTACGTAATCCTTCGAATCAAACTCGCCGAGTACCTCCTGGCGCTTGAGCAACTCGAGTTTCTTGGTGACGACATTGTAGTCGTAAATCGACGTGGGCGTGGTCATGCTCGTGAAGTAGACCCGCACGGTTTGGCTGCTCGGATCGTGGTTCGTCGAGGTGCCACTGAGATAGGCCGCCTCCCCGAAGTCGATCGAGTGCTCGGCGATGGCGGATATCCGTTCCGCGGGAGCCGTAGTTGGTTTTAGCGAAAGCGGGAGAATACGTTGCTGGACGATGCCGCCTACGCGTTCACTCACGACGATGTAGTCGTTGAAGAGTTCCATGCCCTCTACGAGTGCCGTGTCGCGCGCGGGGACGAGGTCGGTCCAGTGGGCTTGGCCTGTTTTGCCGACAGGCGTAGTGGCAATCTTGAAGTTGATGGCGTCTTTGTTGGTCCGCACGTACCAGCGGTCGCCGAGGTGATCCACGTTGTACTCCAGCTTGGCGCCCCGGTCCCGCGGTTCGAAGGTCTCGAAGCGTCCGCTCGGCGAATCGGCCCGCAGGTACTGCACCTCCGAGGTGAGCGTGGCCGCCGAGTGAATGCAGACGTACTCGCGGCTCTTCGTCCGGAAAATATAGGTGTAAAAGGTATCATCGGCCTCGTAGTAGACCTCGACATCGGTTTCGACGGGCGTCCCGAGTACATGACGGAATACGCGATCTGGCCGAAGTGTCTCGTCCTTGCGGGTATAGAAGACCGTCTCGTTGTCTGCTGCCCAAACCACATTGCCAGCGGTATTCTCGATCTGGTCGGGGAGGGTCTCGCCCGTGGTCAAATCCTTAAAGCGCAGCGTGTAAATGCGGCGGCTCAGGGTATCCTCACCGTATACGAGAAGGCGGTTGTCGTCCGAAATTTCGCGCGTTCCGATGGCGTAGTAGTCGTGGGCTTTCGCCAAAACATTCACGTCCAGCAGCACTTCTTCCGCGCCTTCGGGACCTCCCTTCCGGCGCGTGTACACGGGGTGCTCCTGCCCGGCGGTGTAGCGCTCGGCGTACAGGTACCCGCGCTCGAGGTAGGGCACGGATTCGTCGTCGGGCTTGATGCGGGCAACGATCTCCTCGTAGAGTTCGTCGCGGAGTTCGGCCTGGTCGGCGAGTACCGCATCTTTGTATTCGTTCTCGGCGGTGAGGTAGGCAATGACGTTCGGGTCCTCGCGATCATTGAGCCAGTAGTAGGGGTCCACGCGGCGGTCGCCATGTTTGACGAGGGTCGTGTCGTGGCGGGGGGCGACGGGCGGGGTGGCGACTTGGGCGGCGGCGGGCGTGAGCATGCTTAGCAATAGTGCCAGGGCGGCAAAAGGTTGAGCTGCGGTCATGCCGTGAAGCTACAGCCACGCGACGTGTTTGGTGTCGCTAGCTTGCCGCCCCGTGCGACTCAACACCACTTACCGGCAGATCCTCACGCTGGCCTTCCCGATCATGGTGGGTAGCGCCGCCCAGAACGCCATCGCGGCCACGGACTCGATTTTCCTGTACCACCTCAGCCAGGCCGACTTTGCTGCGATTGGCTTCGTGTCCACCTTCTACCTTATCGTCGCGGCGGTCGGGTATGGTTTCTCGAAGGCGGGCCAGATTTTGATCGCGCGGCGCATGGGCCAGTCGGACCTAATCGGCGTGCGCCAAACCTTCCAGTCGATGTTTGCCTTCGAGATGCTGCTGGCGCTCGGGTCCTTCCTCGTGATGGCCTTTGGCGCTTACTGGATCTTCGCCTCGCTCGTCAACACGGAGGTCGTGTTTTACAAGAGTCTCGAGTACCTCGATACGCGCAAGTGGGGAGTGTTCGCGAGCTACGCCGGGATCGCTTTCGTCGCGCTGTACAGCGGGATTGGGCGAACCAACAGCCTCCTGGTCGCCACGATCGTGCTGCTGACCAGTAACATTGCCCTCAACTACTCGCTGATTTTCGGTCACTTCGGCATGCCCGCCATGGGGATCGCCGGGGCGGGTCTGGCCAGCACGATTAGCGAGTACATCGCGCTGGCTACCTTCTTGCTCTACATCTTTGTCGACAAAAAGCTCTCGGACTTCAAGCTGTTGCAGTTCAGCTCCATCGACTGGAACCTCGTCAAGCTTCAGGCGCGGCTGAGCCTCCCAGTCGTGTTGCAGTCGGTGGTCGGGCTCGGGAGCTGGCTATTTTTCTTCGGGATCGTCGACAACCTCGGCGAGCGGGCGCTTGCCGTCACCAACCTCGTGCGTGTGGTCTACCTCGCGCTCAGCATCCCGACCTGGGGCTTCGCGACCTCGGTGAACACTCTGACGAGTCACTTTTTGGGGCGAGGCAGGCGTCTGGCCGTGCGTCCGCTCACCAAGAAGGTCGCCTGGCTCTGCTTTTGGTTTACGCTCGTGCTCGCCGTCATTGTCGCGGCCTTCCCGCGACCGATTCTGTACCCTCTCTTCGGCGGTGCCGAGACCGACCTCGTCGACGACGCGCGACCGGTGCTGTGGGTGCTGGTCGGCATCATGGCCCTGTTCAGCTACGGCGCTACTTTCTTCAACAGCCTCGTCGGGGCAGGCGGGGTGTACTACGGCCTCAAAATCCAGACCATCTGCGCGGCGGTGTACTGCGCCCTCGTCTACGTGGTGATCGAGACCGGCATTGGCGGCGTAACAGGTGCCTGGGCCACGGAGATAGCCTACTGGGGTCTTATTTGGTATTTGAGCGCAAGAGGCTTGAGCGAGCGGCGCTGGCGAGGAGCTGAATTGTAAGGCGTGCGAGCACCCAGTCGGGCATTGAATCTGGCGGTCGAGAAGCGTTCTGCCGTAAGTAAAGTCCGTACTCTTTGATTCGGTGCAATTGACTATTTGGGTTCCTGACGGAGGACTGCAAGCGAGCGGCGAAGTGGGGGGCAAACTTAAAGCTGGAGGGAAGCACCCCAGACTGGCCTACCGTCTGGGACAGTGCCATCACGCACTACGGCTGTGTGCAGCGGTACACCATCTCGCGAGCGAACCGTTCTTGCGAATGGCCCGAAACCGCTCGGCGTTGCAAACGGGCAGCTTCGCAGCAACAGGATGGGGTTGAGGTCCCGCCGTTGAGCCGCTGGGCATGATTGCCCTCTTACTCCTGAGGTTGGAGGTCATTTAAAGGGCGTCCATCCGCGGGCGAGGTGACATACCTCATACCTCCCGCGGATGGACGCCCTTCGAAGCGGCGTAACTGAGCACTCAACCCTACGGCACCGCTAAGACTACTTTTTCAGTCGTCAGGCTTAGACCTGTTTGAACGGTGACGAAGTGGACACCGCTGGTTCGTTGGCTTATGTGGAGTAGGAGCCCGTCTAGCTCGGCGGTAGTGTTGACGTGTTGCTCCAGGAGTTGGCGGCCAAAGGCATCCGTGACTCGGATTACAGCGGGTTCAACGGACGGAAGGGCTTCGGCTATCGGGAGCGAGCGAAAGCCGAATGTCGGTAGTGCTCACTGGTGCTGCCGTAAAACGCATGCCGCGGTTGACCATCACCGACACCGCCCCATCACTCAGGTCGAAGCAACCGCGGGAGATGCGCTGACCAAAGAGTGGGCCGCCGACTGTGGGCAGGACGGCTCCGGTGTAACTAGCTCCGTAGACGAGGTACTGGCCGTCGGGGGCGCTCGCGAAGTCGTAGACGTTGGGAGTGATAGCCACGATCTGGAAGCTCGGGTCCAGAACGAAGTAGGTGTACCGAGCCGTCGACATCGAGGTCGTCGCGAAGTTGACCACGCTCGTGCCGCCGGAGAGCATCACGATCGGCTTGCCGTTGCCGCTCACCGTAGCACCGTCGGGGGTCTCGCGGACCACCGTGACGAAGTTGTCGGAGAGGTCCGAGCAGCCGTCCGAGAAGGTCACTGTCGTGGCGTTGTCCCCAGGTTTTGCCGTAAGGCTACCGGTGTAGCTCAAGCCCCAAACGCGGCAGTCGCCGATCCCGGCACCGTCGAAATCCTGGAACCCCTGTCGGTTGAGACCGAGAATCATGTTGTTGGCGTCGGTAATGACGAGCAGGAAGTTGGCTCCGCTATTGCCGGTGGGCTGGAAGCCCCACACATCCGCTTGGCCGTCGATGCAGGCATAAACGGTAGTCTCCCCAGCTACGGTGCTGATGGTGCCAGCCTCAGGTGTCTGGCGCACGGCCTCGACAGCGTTCTGCGAGATGAGCCACTGGTCGGTCGAGAATTGGGTGCTGAAGACGTTGTCCCCAGGGGCTCCGGTAATCGTTCCTGTGTAGTTAAAGGCCCACACGAAGCAGGTGCCGACACTCGCGCCCGATAGGTCGATCATGTTTGACATCGAGATCGCGAGGATCTTGCCGTCGGCGTCCGTGATGGCATAGGCGAGCTGTCCGACGGGTGTGGCGTAGTTGGTCTGGACCGTGAAGGGGCCGTCGTTGCCGGGGCAGACGTAGCGCGTCGTGGCGCCGCTCGGCATGCTCACCTGGCCGGTGGCGACCATCCCGCTGACCGGAGCTACTCTCTTGACGGTAAGCGGGTTCGAAAACGAGAAGCAGCCGTTAAGGGCATTGGCGTTCGCTCCGGCGGTGAGACCGGTCAGACCGTCTTCGTAGCGGAGGTACCAGATTAGGCAAGTGCCGAGACCGGCACCGTCGAGGTCGAAGGGTGGAGCCATCGGCAGACCGAGAATCGTACCGGTGAGGTCGGTGATTACCCACGCGCGGTTAGTGCCCGCACGATCGCCGGAGAGGGCGACAGCCAGCGGATCAGGCGTACCGTCGACGGTGATCGTCGCTTCGGTAGTGCCGTCGGCGAAGGCGAGTGTACCGCCTTTGGGCTCGTTGCGCACGACGGTGATTGGGTTCGAAAAGGAGAAATTGCCACTGAAGTTGGCAATGTTGGCACCCATCACGACTCCGGACACGATGCCGTTGTACCGCAGGTACCAGATCTGGCAGGTGCCTGGACCTGCGCCGTTAAGGTCGAAGGGCGGGCGTGGTGGCAATCCGAGGATCTTGCCGGCATCGTCGGTAATGACCCAGAGGGCATTCTGTCCAACAGCCGTCCCGTCGCGAGTCACGTCGAGGGGGTCGGGGGTGGCGTCGACGCAAATCGAGGTCATCGTAGACCCTCCGGCGAGGGCGATGTTGCCGCCGGAGACGGAGGACTGCCCGAAGGTTTTGCCGAAAGGCGCTAACAAGAGGGCAAAGAGGAGGCTGGCCGCGGCGTGACGCCAGCGGAGGGTATCGAAGTTCATCGTGCGAGGAAGTTTAGGTTCGTCGCCTATACCTCACTCGGGTAGGAGAGGGTTGCCCCGGGTGGGGAAAGTTCTCGCCCGAGCATAGCGTATTGAAGATTTACGCCGGTGCCTTCGTCGTCCGCAAGTACGGTTTCACCGTCACGTAACCGGGGAAGCGCTCGGCCGCCTGTTCGTCGCTTACGCTCGGCGAGATAATGCAATCGTCGCCCGCCTCCCAGTCGGCTGGGGTCGCGAGGGAGTGGTGGGCAGTGAGCTGGAGAGAGTCAATCACGCGGATGATCTCCTGGAAGTTGCGGCCCGTGCTCGGGGGATAGGTGAGCGTGAGCTTGATCTTCTTGTCCGGTCCGACGATGAACACCGAGCGGACGGTCGCCTTCTCGCTCACCCCAGGGTGGATCATGTCGTACAGCTCGGACACCTTGCGGTCCTCATCGGAGATGATCGGGAAGTCAACGGCGGAGCCTTGCGTCTCCTCGATGTCGGCGAGCCAGTCGTGGTGTTTGCCGAGGGGGTCGACGCTCAGGGCAATCACCTTGACGCCGCGGCGCTTAAATTGAGCGGAGAGGCTGGCCGTACGGCCGAGTTCGGTGGTGCAAACGGGGGTGAAGTCGGCCGGGTGGGAGAAAAACAGGCCCCAGCTATCGCCGAGCCAGTCGTGGAAGGAGAGTTCGCCCTCGGTGGTATGGGCGGTGAAATCGGGGGCGGTATCGCCGAGTCGGAGGGACATGGGGGAGGGGTTATGAAGTAGAGTTTAACGTTGGAAGGGCTGCGCTGGCGAGCTCTGGTGGGGTAGCCTGCGGCTGGCGTAACGCAAAGCCGCATAAGCTCGTACGTGGAGACCTATTGGATTCGAGTAGCGTCTTTGGGATAAAGAGGGGAATGCTAGGTGTGGTGAGCGCTGTGTTTACGTTGAAGCTCCCTGGCTGGCAACCAGGCCTCGAGCGACGCCGCGATCTGTCGGGTTTCGGTGAGAAAACCGTCGTGGCCGAAGAAACTGTCGAAGACCTGCCATTCGGCACCGGGAATGTGCTCGGCGAGAAGTTGTTGCTCGCGGGGAGGGAAAAGAAGATCGCTGTCGATTGACATGACGAGGGTTGCGGCGGTGATTTGATTAAGGGCAGCTGGGATCCCTCCGCGGTTGCGGCCGACGTTGTGCGCGTCCATCGCCCGACCGAGGGCCATGTAGGCCCAGGCGTTGAAGCGCTTGCGAAGTTTTTGGCCCTGGTAGCGCTGGTACGAGTCGGCGAGGTAGCCGCCGATTTTCTCGGTGTTGCCGTCCTGTTGCGTTTTGGCGTAAGCATCGTAGTGGCGGTAGCTGAGGATGGCCATCGCGCGAGCGGCCTCGAGGCCAGCGGCACCGCCACCGATAGTGCCGTCGTAAAGCGTTGCGTCGGCCTCGATCGCCATGCGCTGCGCGGTGTTGAAGGCGATGCCCCAGGGCGAGTGCGCGGCATTGGTGGCGAGCACACAGATCCGGGAGAAGAGACCCGGGTCGGCGATCGCCCACTCGAGCACCTGCTGGCCACCCATGCTCCCGCCGATGGCGAGGTCGATATGATCTATGTCGAGGTGCTTCCGCAAAACTTCGTGCGCCCGTACCATGTCGCGCACCGTGACCTGCGGAAAGGACTGAAGGTATGGTTTGCCGGTCCGCGGATCGAGCGACTCCGGTCCGGTGGTCCCATAACAGCTCCCGAGGATGTTGGCGCACACCACGTAGTCGTGGTCGGGATCGATGACCCCGCCGCGTTCCACCATGCCCGGCCACCACTCCAGCGGGTCGGCATTGGCCGTAAGCGCGTGACAGATCCAAACCACCCGCCCCCCGTCCCGCGGGTGCCGCCCCACCGCCGTGTATGCGATGTCGAGTGCGGGCAGCTCACCGCCGGCTTCGAGGGGGAAGGGGGAGTTGGTCTCTAGAATCATCTGAAGTCTATTGGGGCAGTTCAAGTTCTCAGTTCTCAGTTCGCTGCCGCGAAGGCAGATCGTGACGGGGACGCAAGCGCGCGCTCGACGGGTAACTGAGAACTGAGAATTGTAAACTGAGAACTACTAAGCGTAAGCGACTTCCGGTACCGCCGCGAACGCCTGCGTAAAGTCGGCCGTGATGTCGTCGATGTACTCGATCCCGACGCTGACGCGGAGCTGGTTTGGCAAGACGCCGGCGGCTTGTTGTTGCTCGTGGCTCAGCTGCTGGTGCGTGGTGGCGGAGGGTTGAATGATGAGCGTCTTCGCGTCGCCAACGTTGGCAAGGTGGGTAACGAGCTTGAGGCTGTTGACGAAGGCCGTAGCCTGCTCTTGGTTGCCCTTGATCTGAAAGCTCAGCACACCGCCGAAGCCGTGGCGCAGGTACTTCTTGGCCATCGCGTGCGTCGGGTGCGACTCGAGGCCGGGGTAGATGACCTCCTCGACGAGATGGTGCTTTTGGAGCCACTTCGCCAGCGCCATCGCGTTTTCGACGGTGCGTTGGACGCGGAGACTCAAGGTTTCGATACCCTGGAGCAAGAGAAAGCTGTTGAACGGCGACTGCGACGATCCATAGTCGCGCAGGCCCTCCACGCGGGCGCGAATCGCGAAGGCGATGTTGGGCAAACCGAGTGGGTTGTCGACGCCGAACACGTCCGAGAAGACCATCCCGTGGTAGGCTGGACTCGGCTCGGAGAAGTACGGGAACTTCCCGTTGCCGTAGTCGAAGTTGCCGCCGTCCACAATCACGCCCCCGATCGAGGTCCCGTGTCCGCCGATCCACTTGGTCGCGCTCTCGACCACGACGTTGGCCCCGTGCTTGAGAGGCTGCGCGAGGTAGCCACCGGCCCCAAAAGTGTTGTCGACGATGAAGGGGATGCCGTGCTTGCGGGCCACCTTACCGATCGCCTCGAAGTCGGGCACGAGGTAGCTCGGATTGCCCATCGTCTCGCAGTAGAGAGCCTTGGTGTTCTCGGTGATCTGGGACTCGAAGTCGGCTGCATCGAGGCTCTTCGTAAACTTGACGTCGATGCCGAGGCGGCGTAGCTGCACGTTGAACTGCACCTGGGTGCCGCCGTAGAGGTAGGGGCTCGACACAATGCTGTCGCCCGAGCCAGCGATGTTGGTGATCGCGAGGAACTGTGCCGACTGTCCCGATGCCGTGGCGACGGCTGCCACGCCACCTTCGAGGGCCGCGACGCGCTTCTCGAAGACGTCGTTGGTCGGGTTCATGATGCGGGAGTAGATGTTGCCGAACTCCTTGAGCGCGAACAAGTTGGCCCCGTGCGCGGCGTCGTTGAAGCGGTAGGCCGTCGTCTGGTAAATCGGGACGGCGCGGCTGTTGGTGCCGTCGATCTCGTGACCGGCGTGCAGTTGGAGGGTATCGAAGTGGTGCGTGGACATAGGAGGAGGGAATTTTGTGGTGAGTTGGCGCGGCCAACGATGGTGAACAGACGCCGTAGTTCGGTGCTGCGGTGAATAGCTAAAAGCGGGGAACGGGTGGGCCGCGCGGTGGCTGGTTTTAGCGACAGCGGGGTAGCAGTCGCCCCCACGAAAGCCAATAGGTCTCGGCTAGGTAGGTGGGCAGCAAAGGCTATCGGTGGCTGGGCTTGCGCCAAAACCTGAGAGACCGTTTGCTGTACCCGTAACCGAGGCGGCGTAGGCTAGGCGTTCTTGCCGGAGCAACAGCAACAACAGGGGCGTGAGGCGCGATGTGGGCTCGGCGGCGGTGTCGGAAGGTGCATCATGGCAGCTCGGTTTATTTGTCCGGGGTTGGCCCGGAAGGAGTTGGCACCGGAACCCGCGGGCTGACGCGGGGAGGTTGCCAGGGGATCACAGAGCCTTATCTCTCCTCCCTTCGAAATAAATCGTTGACGGCGACAAACGTACACCAGGGTTTTCGAAACGACAAGTACAAAACCGATGTAGCTACAATTAGTTACCTAGACGACGGTGTTCTGGTCGTATAAAGTCGCAATGGCGTTTGCGTCGAGCGGCTTGAACACCGTACCCGCAATCGCTTCGGAGGCTTCGACGCGAGCCTCGTCGGAACTCGGCAGCATGACCGACACCATCATCAGCAAACACTTGGCCCGCTGCTCGGTCGCGAGGCGCTCGTAGCGCTCCAAGAATTCCCAGCCGTCCATGGTCGGCATATTGATGTCTAGTAAGATCAGGTCTAAGCCGCGGGTGCAGAGCTCGGGCAACAGTTGCAAGGCTGCAGCGCCGTCGGCGGCAGTGTGGATCGTGCAGCCAGGGTACGCCTTTCGGAGGATGCGCGCATGCAGGAAATTGTCCGTCGCTGCGTCGTCGATGAGGAGGATCTGTTGCATACCTTTCGGTTTAGGCGCGGCGAATCGAGCCGGACCGCAATTTAGGCTCCGGTGAGGCAACCCTCGCGCTATCCTTCGACGTACCGTCCCTGAAACCCGTCGTACCGATCCTCAACTCCCTTATGCTGGCAAGCTGGACAGAGATTGTCTCGGGCTGCATCCGCAAAGACCGCGCGATGCAGCGCCGGCTGTACGAGCTGTATTTCCCGTACGGCCTCAGCATTACCATGCGCTACTGCGACGACCGCCAGCAGGCCGTCGCGGTGCTGCACGACGCCTTCCTGAAGATTTACCGCAAGATCGACCACTACGATCCGGCACTGGCTTTCAAACCCTGGTTCCGGACCATCGTCGTGCGGGCCGCCCTCGACTACCTGCGCACCCAAAAAAAATCCTACGCCACCGTGGAACTCAACGACGATATGGTCGCCTACGACCGCGAAGACACCCTGAGCCGCATCGGCTACGAAGATTTGCTCGCGATGGTGCGCCGACTTACCGACGGCTACCGCGCGGTCTTCAACCTTTATGTCCTCGACGGTTTCAAACACGAGGAGATCGCCGCCCAACTCGGTATCTCCGTCGGAACCTCTAAGAGTAATCTTTCGAAAGCCCGCGGGGTGCTCCGCCGCATGGTCGAAGAAAGCATGATCGTCCCGGCCACAAACCACCACCCACTTTGACGCCCGAACAACTGGACGACCTCTTCCGCGCGAACGACGCCCGTGCCGATTTCAGTCCCCAGGACAGGGAGTGGGACGCGATGTCCCAACTCTTGGACGAGGACGAGCGAGGGGTAGCTGGGCAGTGGGTGAGTGCTGCGTGGCTCGCGCTCTTCGTTGGCTTGATTGGCGTAGGGATTTGGGGCGCAGTGCGGTACGCGCCGGGAAGTCCCGCGGGAGAAGGTGCTGTTGTCGAGGTGCAGGGTTCGCGGGCTGCGAGTGCTCCGGGGGCTTCGCTACAAGGGGGTGGGCTTGCGCCAAAACCTGCTGCTGCTGCTGCTGCTGCTGCTGCTGCTCCTGCTCCGGTAGAGTCCGAATCTTCGATGCGGGAGGGTCCGCGATTGGAGCCAAGTGCTATGAATAGTAGAGAGACTATTCGCGACCTGAGCACTACTCAGAGAACGTCGCCTTTGCCAGCTGCGAAGTCTCTGAAGCAAGCACAGGCACAAAACAGATCAACGCTGAGTAAATCGAGCACTACTCAATCGACAGCGCCTACTCTGGGCAATCGCCTTTCAGTAGTCACGGAAGAGCAGTCAAGGGGTAATGGGTACCAGCCCAGTGCTGGTCCCGAGCACCTTTGGGACAGCTTCTGAAAGCCCGTCTCCAAATCTTGCGCTCGTTCAGAATAGTGTCAGCGAGCAGCAAGTGGTCATTGAGCCACTCTTGTCGCTCTCTATACCTCAACAGGCAGACGCTTCGGCTGCTCGCTTGCTCCAAATAGATCCTTTGCTCGGGAAGTCCTGCTGCCAGTCGCCACGAGTAGCGCTAAGTCTACTTCTCGCGGTAGAGGCCAACGAAGTCGACATGGACGGACCGCTCGCGTTCGGCGCGCTGGGTGGCGTCGGGGTGCAATACCGCCTCAGGAGGGACTGGTCGGTAGGTGCCGCGGTGCTTATTGGTAAGAAGAATTATGTCGCCGGCCGCGACCAGATCCACATGTCGGAGGATCTTTTTGTCGATGCCATCGCGCCCTCGAAAACTACGGTGAGCGCGACGATCCTCGAGTTCCCGGTAACGCTCACGTATACTTCTGCAAACCGCAAGGGCAACGTCGCCTGGTTCGCCAACGCAGGGCTCAACAGCTTCAAGTTTCTCTCCGACGACATGCGTTTCACTTACGCCGAGGAGCGCCCCGATCAATTGCACCATATGCGGGACGGTCAACCCGGCGGAGCGTTCGCGTCCAGTGTGCGACTCGGCGGCGGGGTGTCGGTAGCGCCCATGAGGTTGCCTTCCTTTACGGTCGGTCCTTACCTCGAGGTGCCGCTTCGGCGCACAGGGTACAGTGAGGTGTCGTTGTACACGATGGGTGTCCAACTGCAGATTGGGTTGGGGACGGTGCGTTGAGTGGCTCCTGGGGGCGACTCTCCGAGTAGCCTCCCCATACGGCTCTCGGGACAGGCCTGCGCGTAGTATGCTTACAGCACGTCGACCCCAGTCAAATCGCTAATTTCCTGTACGGCCGCCAGGATAGGCGTTGGGCAGTGAGAGCAGTAGTACATCACACGGCCGCCCCCGAGTTTGGCGGACGTGAGGGTTTTGGCGCAAGCCCCACACAGCGCTGGATCTTCAGACCCGAAACGGTCGGCGAGCTCATCGAGGGCGCTCGTGATCTCGTTTACCCGGCGCTGCACGTCCTCCGCCACGCTGGTTCCGTAAGCATCCTCCACGACGTTGCCCACCGTTTCGGCCGCGGTACGGATCGTTGCGAACGTCATCTTCCGCGCTGCGGTAGACTCGGTCGGGTACACCCGGCACGTATCCTGAATGCGCGTGAGGAGGGTTGCGAGCTCGCGCTGGATTGGAGGGGGGATGGTCTGCACGCACAGAGTAACTGCGAGCGCTAGGCAAGGTTGGGTATGCTTACGCCACGGGCAGCTCCCAACCCTTGCGGTACTCGCGCCCGACCATGAAGTTGAGTTCTGGAATGTTGGTGATCTCCATGTTCTTGCCGTCCCAGAGGAGCTTCGTGCGGCCGGGGATGTCGTAGTTGTCTGGCTTGTCGGCGGTTGGGTTCGGGAGGCGGTAGTTGTACGCCCGCACGGCGAGGTTGCCCATCAGGACGGTCTCCGTCAGCGGACCGGCCTTCGTGAAGGGGCTGCTCGGCTGGCGGCCTTCCTTGATGGCGTTGATCCAGTCCATGTTATGGCTCGTCGCGACGCGCGGGATGCTCTCGGCGGGGAAGGTCTCTTGCTCGTTGCGCGACAGCGGTAGGAGCCGGGGGTTGTTGGCGTACACGTCGTGCATGAGCTTGCCCTTCGTACCCTCGAGGATGACGCCGCCGCCCCACTCGCCCATCATTTCGTCGGGCATGAGTTCTTCGGGACGCTCGGGCAGCAGCCCACCGTCGTGCCAGGTCATTTTGACGGCCGGCTTGCCGGGGCCGCGGGCCGGGAACTCCATCTTGATCTTCGACGCGACCGGACAGGCCTCGGGCGTATAGTCGGCGTTCCAGTTCTGTGAGTAGATCGGCACGACGCTGGCCTCGGCCGAGGTCGGGTAGCCGAGACCGAGCGCGTAGAAGCTGCTGTCGATAATATGGCAACCCATGTCGCCGAGGGCACCTGTGCCGAAGTCCCACCAGCCGCGCCACGCAAAGGGGTGGTAGAGGTGGTGGTAGGGCACCATGTTGGCCGGGCCTACCCAGCTGTCCCAGTCGACGTGGTCGGGCTTGGGTTCGCTGTTGGCGGAGGTCGGGGCCGCGTTGCCCTGGGGCCAGATGGGACGATTGGTCCAGGCGTGCATCGTGTGCACTTCGCCGATGAGATCCGCGGCGAGGTACTCGGTGATCTTGCGGATCCCCTCGCCGCTCGCGCCTTGATTGCCCATCTGCGTGACGAGCTTCGGGTTGGCCGCAGCTGCCTCGGTCATGAGGCGCGCCTCCTTGATGTTATGGACCAGCGGCTTCTCGCAGTAGACGTGCTTGCCGGCGTAGAGGGCGGCCAGCGAGGCGATCGCGTGCGTATGGTCGGGCGTCGAGACCACCACCGCGTCGACATTGTCGAGTTGCTCGTCGTACATCTTGCGGAAGTCCGTGTACGCCTTCGCCTTTGGAAAGTGTGCGAAAGTCTTCGCGGCGTGCTTCTGGTCGATGTCGCAAAGCGCGACGATGTACTCCGAGTCGATTGGGATGAGATTGCTTTGGCCCTTGCCGCCGGAGCCGACCGCCATCACGCGGACGCGGTCGCTCGGGGCCAGGTAGCCCTGGTCCGCCGAGCACGTGTCGGGGCACGATGTAGAAACCTGCCGCGGCCGTGGCAGACTGTTTGAGAAACTGGCGTCGGTTGGAGGGCTTAGACATAGCCGAAAGGTAAACTCCCCCAGTCAACCGCTCATGAAAAATTACAGGAATGACAGGTAAAGTGGGATCGTGACCGTACAAAGTATCGTCTCGACCGTGATGATCCGTGCCATCAGCTCGTCGTCACCGCCGAGTTCGACGGCGAGGATGTACGCGGACGCCGCGGTTGGCAGGGATGCAAACAGCAGCAGTGGCGGGAGGTGGCTTTCGTCGAGGCCGAGGAGTGTCCCACTCGTGACCGCTAACAGTGGATAGGCAATCAGCCGCATCGCAGCAGGGACAACAACAGATGTCGAGAGGTCTGTGAGCGCTCCGATGCGTAAACCTGCACCCACGACGAGCAGTCCGAGCGGCAAGGCAGGCTGGGCCAACATTCCGACGATCTCGCCGCTGCCGTAGGGTAGCCCGACGCCTGTAAGGTTTAGCACCGCGCCTGCGATACAGGCAACGATGAGTGGATTGGTGCCCACGAGCTTAGCGACCGCGCGGGGAGTGGTCGCCGCGGCCTCGGCGTTGGCCCCGAAATGTCCAAGGGTGGCCACGGAGATGGCGTTGACGAGCGGTACGATGACGGCTACGATGAGCGCGAAGGCCGCCAGCTGGTCCGTCGACAGAACGATCGCCCCGATCGCCAGCCCAATGTAGGTGTTGTGCCGGATCGAGCCCTGTACCACGGACGTGAACGCTGGTCCCGCGAGGCCTAGTGGTTTTCGCGAAAGCAGCAAAACGCTCGTAATCAGTAGTATGGCACTCACGGTAGCGGCCTGCGCCCGCCATAGGCTCAGATCGAGGTTGGCGAGCGCTATGACACGAAGCAGGAGCGCAGGTAGAAAAATGAAATAGACCATCCGCGCCGCCGGTCGCCAGAAGGCATCGTTTGGGAAGCCGCCACGCTTGAGTCCAAACCCGAGCGCGATGATCAAGAGGACAGGGACGATCGCGAGGAGGGGAGCCAGCATCGGGGGCCAAGGTGGGGCTTTTGGTCCCTTGTCCAAGAGGGGGTGGAAGGCCTCTCCTTGTTACTGTACGATGACCTGCCGCGCTATCGACCAGCCTGCGACTACATTCGTTACGCGGAGGGTGTGGAGGCCGGCGCTCGCGCTGCGACCTACGTCGAAGCGAGCCTCTTCACGGCTGCCGGTTACGCGGGCGAGGATTCGGCCACTGGCGTCCGTGAGTTCGTACTTGTACGAGTCGCCGGTGGGTAGGTCGCCCGTAAGAGCCACCGTCAAGAGACCGCGAACGGGGTTTGGCGAAAGCCGCACCTCCACACCGGCCGGGACCTCCGCCACGCCACTCGCGTCGAACTCCTGTATGCAAAAGCGATCGAGCTTGAGCCAATTTCGCTTTGCGCGCACGTCGAGGGTATGGTCACCGGCCACCATTTGCATCGGGCCGACGACGAGCTCTCCCCAGTAGGTATCGCCGCTGAGGTCCGAGAGGGTAGCCTCGTCGAGCACGGTTGTCATTTCGGTACCGTCGAGGGCGAAGCGGTACTCGTCCCTGAGGTTGGTGGCCGAGTTGGCCGAGGACTCACCCGTGCGGACGCGGACCCGGATCGTGTAGCTGCCTGCCGCTGCGAGCTTAAAGTTGAGACGAACCTCATCGCCGGCGTCGAAGAGTTTGACCGAAGCACTCCCGGAGCTGCCGGGGGAGTTGCCGTCCCGCTCCACGAAGGCGTTGACTCCGGCTTCCGCCAAAACCTCGAACGCGTCCTCCGCTTCGGCGCAGACGGCTGCCGCCGGGCCCGTCCCCGCAATCGCAACACAAGCCTGATCGATCTTGAGCCACATCATGGTGCCGCTGATCGAAAGGGTGTTCTCGCCAGCGACAAAGGTGGCCTCCCCGCTCATGTCACCCCAGTACGTGTCGTCGAACAGTTCGCTGATGCTAGACTCAACCAGGGTCGTGCTTACGGTGGCACCGTTGACCTTGATGACGTAGGCCGTCGCGAGGTTGCGATCCGTACCACTTTTCTCCCCGACACGAAGTCGGACTTTTACCGTGCCCTTGCCGCCGCGGGGCGACTCGAACTTGACCGTGGCCTCGTCGCCGATGTCGAAAATGTTGACGTAGCCATCGCCTGAGTAGCCCTTCGTAAAGACATCTTTTGCGACGGCAAACTGCCCGACATCGTTCGTGGCCGTGAAGTTGGACTCGATCTCGAGGCACTTGTCGAAGGCTCCGCCGCCGCCACCGGGAGTGGGGGGTAGCGGCACCGAGCGCACCTCTCGGTAGCAGAGCAGATCGACGCCCGCGGCCCCACTCGTAGTCAATTGCAGAGCTACGGCGCTACCGCTCCGTAAGGTCGTCGGTGCCGAAACAGCCGTCCCCCAGATGGTGCCGCCCGCCGAGGCTGCTGCGGCCAGCGTAGTCGAGTCGAGCTGCAAGGCGAGAGCCTGTCCGCCGAGCGTGAGCGTGTAGCGCTCCAACGACTTCCGGACGGTGCTGCGGTCTGAGCCGAGGGCCACGCGGAGAGTGATCTGGCGGGGGCCAGTGCTGGTCGGCGTGAACGAGAAGCTTCGGGTCGCGGCGCCCGTCGCAGCCAGGTAGAATCCGCCGGAGGTGCCGACCTGGCCGGTTGCGGCGGGACGATTCGTTGTAACGGCTTCGGCCTCGAAGCACTCGCCCGTCGCGCCAAAGCTCGCTGCTTCGTCAGCGCCGCCCACCTCGCCGGCTGCGAAAAAGGCCAGGGCGCGCACGTAATTGGCGTTGTAGTAGATGGCCGGCTCATTGTAGGCCCAGGGGCCAAAGGTGGCGTTGGCGTCGTTGTTGACCGAGAAGGCCTTTTGCTTCGGCTGCCCACCGACGGTCGCGCGAAACTGCTCTGTGCCGATCTTGATCGGCATTGCGCCGTTGCCCTGCGGGTTGGCCCCGCCGGCCAGAAAGCCGGGTGCAGGTCCGACGTTGTCGCCGGTGATGTTGTCGTACTTGGTGCCCGATCCGAACCAGGAGTGCCACATTTCGTCGGCGCAGAGGTCGCCGCCGTAGCGGTACATGTTCGACAGGTAGCAGAGGCCCATGGGATTGGTACCGTGAATATAATTGACGATGCTCGCGGCACGCTCGGTGTGCGCCGCAGCCAACTCTGGGCGCCACCCAAAAGCTAAGAAGTCCATGATTTGGCTCGCCTGTGCGCCGGCGAGACTGTTCGACCCCCAGTTGAAGTACACGAGGTTGGCGCGGTAGATGTTGTCGGCCTCGAAGACCCGGTAGGCGGAGGACTCGCTCTTCGCGGCCCCTTCCTTGAGGCTTCGCACGGCCCTGGCGGCGGCGCTGGTCGGATTGATGCGGGCGGCATAATCGGCGATGGCCTCGCCCTGCGCCGTGCGGTAGACGGCCCACTCGGCGGCCGACCCTTTGAAGGGGCGCATCTGGCGGTAGTTGTCCTCGACAAAGGTCCGGTACTCCGCCTTGCCGGTGGCCTCGAACAGGTAGATGGCGGCAACGGTGGCCTCGGCGAGGTGCTCGATGGCGTACTGATCGCCCGGCCCGTCGGCATCGCCGGCCTCGATGCGGCCGTCGTCACAGCGCTCGGTCTTGTTCGGAGCGTCTTTGTAGTACTTCCACGCCGCCTCCGCGCGGGCAATCAACACCGTAGCCTCGGCCTGCATTGAGGGGATGCCTTTGTAGATGGTGGCAGCATGCGCGAACATGCCAGCACCCGTAATCGTCGAACTCACGCACACCTGATTGTAGTACCGCAGGCGCGTGTCGCTACTCGGCGGACTGATGTAAGCTCCGTCGTTGAGGATGCCCATCTTCTGGTGAATGCCTCCACTGGAGTTCGGCGTGCCGAAGTCCTGCATTTTCTTGATCCACTCGATCTCCCACTGCACCTCGTCGAGGATGTCCGGTATGGCGTTACCGCTCTCGGGGATGCGCAGGTCGAAGGTCTTCCAAAACGCCGGGTGGTCGGTGTAGGTCCGCAGGAGACTGTGGACGGGGTCGGTAGCGAAGGTGACGTACTTGTTGGGGTCGCCGGCGTCTATCCAGCCGCCGCTCAGGTCGCGGGTGACACTCGGGTTGTCGAGCAGTTTGGCGGCTTTCTCCTGGTTGGCGCGGGCAAACCAAGGTCCGTCGGTCCACGGTGCCCCGGCAGCAAAGTTTGCCGTCTTGTCCTGGTTGACGCGCTGGTAGTAGAAAAAATTAATCGACGCCCGCAGGACGTCTTCGTACACATCGGTAGCAATGCGGAAGGGATAGCTGGTCACGGTCGCGCCGTCGAGTTGGGTCGCACGAATCACGTAGGTGCCGGGACGCGTCACGCTCGAAAAATCGAACCAGTAGCCGATGTCTCCACTGAGCTCGTCCTTCGCGCCGCCGTTCCAGGTTTTGGCGAAAGCCGAAAAAACGACCGCCTTGCTGTCCTGATCCACGAGGTCTACCGGCACCCCTACATTTAGCAACAAACCGGCCTCCTTGTTAAAGCCATCGAGGGGCTTGGCGATGACAGCCACCTTGTTGACGCTCGGCAGGTAGCCGAATTGGTCGACGCGGATGTAGTTGTCGGTCGAGAGGACGGACTGGCCCAGGGCTGAAAACGCGAGATTCAGCAGACAGGTGAGCAGGAGAGGGGTAAACGTGCGCATGGTTGGCAAGATACTGTGTCGATCTCACACTAAGCATACAATCTGGGGTGTCCTGCAAGAAATCGAGATACAATTTTGGTAAAGCAAAATACACGCGCCAAATCGTACATATTCTCGGTACTCGTCCCACTATCGCTGTTTCTCCTGCACCCTTTCGGCCAAGGGGCTTTCGCCAAAACCCTCCCCCCGTCGAGCATCTCTGCGCTGGCGCTTACGTTTGCGTGCTATGCGTCTGTCGATCCTCTCTGCACTCCTGGTCCTATGGCTAGCGGCCTGCTCCCGTCCCCAAGTCTACACGCTCGAAACCCTGCCCCCCGAGCGCCTCACGTTCCGCTACGGCGGTGGTTTTACGGGACAGTACCAGGAATATATGCTCTTGCCCAACGGCCAACTCTTCCACAAACGCGAGGTGATCAACAACCTGCCTTTCCGCGAGCTTAGCCCCGTCGATCCGAAGACCGCCAAGGAGTTTTTTACCACGTACGACAAGCAAAACTTTGCGACCCTAGGCTACGACGACCCCGGCAACATGAGCTACACCATCACGCACTTCGACGGCGACGCCTCCACGGCCATCACCTGGGGCGGGGAGGAGGCCAAGCCCACCGAGGCTGTGCGCTCGTACTGGCGCAGAGCGATGCAGGCGTTTTCGGAGTAATTTCGAACTCCGAATTTGCACTTCGTTCCTAAGCAACTTTCCGCCATCCTTCCTGCGGCAGATTTGCCTTCTCGTCCTTGGGTTGCCGTCTCACAGGTTGGTGGATCTCCGGCTTGACGTAGTGCACACGGCGGAGTTCGGCCTCGACGAGTTGGAAGGAACAGCTGAGTCCGGCCCAGCGCGCCTCGTCGGTCGTCCCGAAGTGCTTGAGGCGCTGCACTTTCCAGCTTCGGCCGCTTACGCGAAAACCGTAAGGAAGGGCACCACCGGCCACGTGGGAGAAGTGGAGCTCGAGTTTGTACATCTCGTAGAAGTAGCGTTCGAGTTCGCCGAGGTCGCGGATGCGGCGGCGCCACTCACTCGGGTACTTGTTGGCAAAACGTGTCGTGCAGGCCCCGAGGGCGTCCGGGGCGATGGTTTGGAGATGGGTCCACCAGGTGCGGTTCATGGGGTAAGGGTTGAGTAATGTCGGGTGCAGGAAAGGCAATTATAAAACATTTTGTTTTGCCGTGCTCGACCGTTCGTAGATCTCGTTTTACACAATCGCTCGCCGTAGTGATGCTGGGTGGCAACTGGCGCTACCACCACTGGCTTTACCGCGCCTGGTCCTCCTCTTGCTGCTCGCCTGCGGGGCGGCCAGCGATTCTAGTGCGCAGTACCCTTCGCCGAACGAGCTCGAACTCGGCCGCGGACTACGCATCACAGGCACCGGTCTCGCCACCAGCGGACTGGGCCTCCGCTATTCTTCGCAACTCGAAGCCCTCTCCGCCGAGCAGGCGCTCGCCTTCGACCGGGGTGACGTACGGGGTGAGTGATGTGACCGGCTACGGGGCCACGGTCTTCCGTGCAGCGTAAGGCCAGATCGCATTGGGAGGCGGTAATGACGCGGACGTCTACGCGGCGCTCGCGGACCTCGCCGATGCGCTGGAAGGTGTCCTCCTGTAAAACCCGCAGCAGTGAGGTTTGCGTGAAAACTAGGCCCATGTTTCGCGGGCCGCGTACCTCTGGCCTTGCAGGTTCAGAAAGCAGACCTAAACTTTTGTCGCCACCCGCCACACAGAAGGTTCCCTACACAGCACCTCCAGAGACCCAAAGTACCGCCGGACTTCAAAGCTCCCCGTGCCCTCGTCCAATGCAAAGACCCGGTATAGGTAATAGTCGTCCCCGAGCTTCCGACTTGCCTCCAGTTCATTGCGGGTGATGTAGAATGGCGTATCCTCGGCCCCAGTCGTCGCTTTTATCTCGATGTACTTTCGCCTACCGTCGACCGTGTAGGAAAGGATGTCGTACCCAGCGCCGTCACCGCTCTCTTCGCTGATGTGCCTGACTTTTTTGGCCAGCTTTGGCAGACCGGCCGCACGTAGTGCATCGCGCTCAGCCGTGAGCACCATCTTTTCGGCCGTCCAGCCGATGGCAGCAAGTCGATCATTGCGTTTGCCCCAGTCGACATGACGTGGACCGATACTGCCATAGGAACCAGCTCCGGCTTGGAGTTTAGCCGCCAATGTCGAGATAGGTTTTGCTTCATCGAGCTTAAGGATGTCGGGTTTCGCGGCAAGCGGCTTAGCAAGGTTGCGATCTTTGAAGTGGAATGCGACGGCATAAATGAAGTCCTGCGTCAGCACCGTACTCTCCGGGTCTCGGTAGCAATCCGGGTTTTCGCGCAAGCGAGCTCGATGCAACTCCATCAGTTCTTCATCGGCCACGAGCCGCGGCAGGATCAGCCGGCAGACATCCTCAAACTTGGTCACGTTCTCCACCCAGCCCCTGGTTGGATGCGAGGTGAGATCGAGCGTTTTGGCCGCATCGCGGAACATCCGGTACTTGTACAGAAAGTGGTCCTCCGGAAAGCGAAGGGACAGATACACCATCACCGCGCGGTGGTCTTGGTACGTGTTCCCCTTCTCTGGATGGTGTCGATCGCGGATGTCGGTGGTGTCGAATCCAAAGTGTCTCACCCGCTGGATAAGGTCGCCCTCCGTCCGGTAAAGTGCCCGAAAGACCTCTCGCACCTCCTCGGGTGCCGTCACTGCCAGGTCGGTGATGACCGCCCGCGGCAAGTAGTTCCCTGAGGCGAGGAGGTTCTTCGCGGGTCCGAGAGCCGTCGCGAGCATCCCAGCAAAGTCCTCGGCTTCCAGGTCCCAGGTGTTTTGGAAGTGCTTGATGGCCTGCCACTTGTACAGTTCTAGGCTGCTGATCTTTTCGAACGCTGCCTTGTAGAGTTCGATATAAGCATCGAGGAGTTGATTGGTCTTGATGCGCATGCGTCTATAGTTCGGAGGGTAGGGTAGCGAAGGTGCACGGTCTCCCGTTCAGTTTGGGCGGCTTTCGCCAAAACGAAGGACGGTTGTGCTTCAGAGAATCTACCGAAGCTCGTTCGGCGGGTGCTCCAGCTTCTTTTGGCACAATATGCATTGAGTTCGCATTAAGGGCCTACTAGAGTTGTTTCTAGAGCTCGTTAAAGCTACGTATCTCATTGAGCTCCAAGCCGCCGGAGTCGTCTCAAGCGGAATGAATATCCCGTCCGACCTCTTCCTCTGCTCCGCCCTCAGTTCGATGGGCGTCTCGCTTTACTTTCAGTACAAAGGCGACCGCGACCGCAGCCTGTTTATCGGCCAGTGGGCCGCGCCGTTCTTGCTACTCGGCCTGTACAACAAGCTGGTGAAGCTGGAGGGCAGCGAGTAATACCCCGTTTACCCATCCAGCCACTCCCCCTCGAACACGACTCCCGAGACGGCGTAGCTGAGCCACCGCGCGACGAACGCTTCCAACAGGCCGTCGGTATCCTTCAACTGAAGGGTGTCGGCGGCTTTGTCGTGGGTCAGGTCTTCGATGAGCATACAGCGGACGTTCTCGAGGGCACCAATCGCGCGATCCGTGGTTTCGGAAGGGTCCTCCACGAAACGTGAGTCATCGCTGAGGCGCAGGACGGGCACTTCAAGCGAGACATCGGTAAGTCGTAGGGGTCGCTCCGAGAGTGGTTCATCGGGTTTTGCCGAAAGGCTATACTCGTAGAGCTTCTGCAAACGGACGGCGAGCAATTCGTCGAGGGCGGCGAGTCCGAGCAGACCGTCGAGCGCCACTTTCGCTTTGTATTTCCAACTGTGCGGATTGACGTACTCCTGGAACCAGCGTGTCTTGAGCAATCCGAGAACGTAGCCCGTCGCGAACCCGAGGAGGTAGTCGAAGTTGCCATGGTGCTCCTGCTTGAGTTGCACCGCCCTGAAAGCGCTATCCATCGCTTCGCGGAGGTCGTGCACGAGATCGGCCTCCGACCTGATCGCGGGCGCGGGGTAGCCGGCGTCGGTACAGGTTTCAGCGAAAGCTCGAAACAGGGCGTAGGCGAGCTCGTCGGGTGGCTGCGGTGCGGTGTCGGGACGGGTAACGGTAATGGTGTGGTGCTTCATAGCGGGGGACTACGCGTGGGCTTTCGCGTCTTCCTGCGGGGCCTGCTCTGGATCGACGGCCGGTGTCGGTACCACATCCCACAACTTGACCTCAAAGATCTGCTCGAAGCGCGCGAGCGTCTTCATCGACACCTTACGCTTGCCGTTGAGCCAGTCCGAGACCACGCTCTTCTGCACGCCGAGCTTTTCGGCGACGTTGGTACGCGTGAGGCCGCGGGCGTCGATGAGGGACTGGATGCGGTCGCGGATATCGAGTTCGCGATTGACAGCCCAGACGATCTGCGGCGGAGCGGGCGTTCCGAAGATTTGCTCGTGGAGAGAAGGGCGGTTAGTCATCAGAATTCGAATATTAAGTTGGTAGGAAGTTGGCCCCTTTGGAGGTCTGAACCGTTTATGTCTCCGCTTTCGCGAAGCTTGTCGAGCGCGCGACCGATCCGTTGCGCTTCGTCGAAAGCCGCTCGCGTAGCGCCGTCGCGAGCCCGCTGTGAGGTCTTCTCGCCGCCAGAGCAGAGGACCAGCGCACGCTCGCCGAAGCGGATCGCGTACAGCCGCAGGCGTATGCCTGGAAGCTTAGGTAAGGCCACGGCATAGTCTTCATCGCGAAAGTACTTACGATCTGCTCCACGGGCCATGATGGTGTCGAGTAGGACAACGATGGTCGAAAGGTCATACTGAAATCTACCTCCTGTGTACGTCGCGAGGAAGTGATCGAAGAGGGTAGTATCCGGGAGGTCTTCGTCGTCGGGACCAGCAGCGAGCGAGTAAATCGTACAGCGCCTTCCAAACCTCAATACGCGTAGCTGTGCAAACATGTTCACTTTTTTGCGAACACACGAAATATCTGGGTGCTCTGGTCGGTGAAACTAATTGTTTTAAGTTTGCAGAGATACCGATCGCCTAACTCCCTACGCCGCCCATGATCTCGACGCCCCGTTCGAGTGCCTCCAGGCAGTGAGGCGCACACGCCTATCAGCACATCCCAAAAGCGGCACTGCCTGGAGGCACCCGAACGCCGCCGCTCCCTACTTTGCCCCCATGCTCATCCAAACCGCCGTGCGCAATCTGCGCGACAAGACCCACGACCAGGGCATCAAGTACCTCGACAGCGATGCGGTCTTCTACGTCGAGGCCGCGGAGCCGGGCGTGGTCCGGTTCCAAGTGGGGTTGGCCAACGCGAAGACCGTCAAGCTACACGTCGACGAGGACTTGCTGAACGTGACGCGCACGGGCTGCAACTGCGGCAAGAACAAGCCAAAGTCACCCTGCGCACACGTGGCCGCCGCCTTGATCCACCTCGACGCGCCAGACGCCAAAGAGCAAGGTGTCGCCGCCCAGGCACGGATCGCGCAGACGAAAGCGGCCAACGCGCGCGACCGACTGGACGGCTTGCGCGATGATGACCTCGACCTTGTCTCAAAGGCGATACAAAGTCTCATCAACCGTACGTACCTCACCCTGGAAGATCTGCGGCGCTTGCTGCCGCTTGTCGACCGCGACGCCTACCTCCAGTTTTTGATACGCAGTCTTGCGGCGGCACCCGACAGGTTTGCGGCTTTCGCCAAAACCCTTTCCGCGGCCGTCCCCGATGGCGCGGCGGCGGGTGCGCAAGACGTGCCGAAGTCGGTTTTGACGAAAGTTGGAGCCCTCGACGACCTCGCCCTAAGCGCCGATGCCCTGCACGGTCTCATTGACGCGAATCGCGAATTGGAGCAAGACCTCATCGACACCGTGATGCCGCAGGCCGAACTCGGCTACTCGATGGAGGCCACGATGATGGCGTTCGGAGCGTTTGAGCGGGCCTTGGACGGCGCAGCTTACCGCAAGAACGAAGATTCGGCCTGGACGCCGGTGCCGCTCAGTGAGGAAGACCGCAATAATTTGCTATTGCCCTTCGTCGCGCGACTGCAGCTCGTCCTGGACAACCTCGAGCGACTTTACGTGTCCCACCCAATGCTCGCCGAGGCGACAGCCATGCAGGTGGCGATGATCTTCCTGGAGACGAACGTTCGCGAGGACTTTGCCGCATACGCACCCCTAGCGGCGCAGGTCAAGGCCTTGTTGCAAAAAATCACCGAGGTGGCCGATCCGGAGATGACCAAGGACCTATTGTTGTCCTTTGGCCAAACGCCGCTCGACTACAGAGACGATGGCAAGCCAACGTACATGACGGATGCAGATTTCTTGGCGTTATTAAATGGGGTGAAAGTGCAAACGGCGGAGGAGGTGGAGCGGAAGGCGGCGTTGGTGAAGGGATTGGAGGATAGAGTGGCTAAGCAGCTACCACCTGGCCGACTTGAGTAAATACTGGCCTGCACAGGCCTATGGGCAGTGCGTCCTGGCGCCCCCGTTCGACTCGCTCTGCGAGCAGGGCGCGACGGCCTACCGAGACATCTTGTATGCGGCACTGCCTGGAGGCACTCGAACGCCGCCGGGGTGGCGCCCCGTTCGGGTGCCTCCAGGCAGTGGGGCACACACGCCTACCAGGGCGTCCCGTACGCGGCACTGGCTGGAGGCACTCGAACGCCGCCTGCTCAGCTCATCGTTTTCGTAAACAACAGCAGCTCCCCTATCCTAAGCCTACTGATCATCACGCGGTTAGCAGATTCTCTAGCCTCAAGTGGCAAAGGCAAATCGTTTTTTATCAAGGCCTATACAGAGTTTCAGAAGACCTCGTAGGCACTCGTATTCCGACTAGCCAAGCTGCGATAATTCAGCCTGGGCTCTCAAATTGGTGTTGATATCCGTTTTTACCGCCATCTCAATAGAAGGAACAACGCCGCCCATCCATGCGTATCCATAGGCCTCCGGCCCAAGAGTCATCACGCCACTTCCGCCTGCCTCTTCCCCCATGACACCAATCGACAACGTCAACACCCGCCTCAGGGACGACCTCGAGAACACCCTCGTCCCCGGCGCCAAAGTCTGCATTGCGGCGGCGACCTTCTCGATGTTTGTCTTCCAGTCATTGCGTGATGAGTTGGAGGCGGCGTTTCCGGGTGAACGAGGGAGGGCTTCAGTCCTCTGTGACTAGATCAATACCCAAATCACTGATCTAGCTGTCAAACGCACGATAACCTCCACCTCACACCCTTTCCGCTACGTTGATCGACCTCTCACCGCTCCGCCATTTTATTGAACACTACCACACCCGCCTGCGCGACGCTGGCCTCGCCGAGTCCGCCTGGCGGTGGGAACTGCTTCAGCAGCACGCTACACGACCGCCGCTCTCTTTTACCGACTTCCTTGCTCTCGCCCCACAACTCTCGCAGGATCTCGTTCTCGGAGCTACAAGCTGGCGGGGATTTCGCGAAGCTGTCACCAGAGACACTACAAAAGGTAAGTGCATTCGCCGACGGAGTACTCGACCATTCACTTCCGCTTACACAACGACTCGAGACCTTCCACGCCGGGAGCCGTGAAGTCCTCGCTGCCAACGGCACCGAAGAGTACCCTGTTGGTAAGCGGGAGCGCACCCTAGCCGCTTATCTGACGCTACGTGATCCAGGCCGGTACACTTTCTACCTCGACGCCGCACGCGCTGATGTGCAGCGCTTCACCGGCCTACAAGTTGGCGAGGGCTACGTAGGCTGGACGGCACTCGTTGAGGCGCTAGCAGCCCAGCTACAGACCAATGCCGACTTTGCCGCCACGTACCGCGTCGCGCTTACCACCGATGATTATCCAGACCCGAGCTTCCGTCAGGTCGCCGCCGATCTTCTCTACACTTGTACCCGCCGCAGTGCGCTCGGGCGGATCGATCCCCTGCAACACATTGCCGTCCCCTCCCAAATCGCTAAGCTCTCTATGAGCGCGAAAAATCTTTCGGATGTAGCCTATCGCGGGGCCCGCAGGCGTAGTGTAGTGTTCGTTCACCGAGCGACCAAGGCTTTAGCGAGCAGTATAGACACTCAAGCCGAAGCTTTCGCGCAGGCTTCTCGCCGCTCGTGGTTCTACCTGTGCCGCGGTAATGAGCACGTGGATATGCTTGGATGCTTCACTACCGATGACGCCGTGCCTGCCGCCGATCCTGCCCTCGCCGAGCAAGGGTGGTTGGAACGTCCCTATATGCTAATCGGCTACCCCGCGGTGTATGCGCCCTACACCGGGACGCAAAAATGGTGGACGCCCAACCATAATTCCACCTTTACCGTCATCCCATCGCACAGCTACGCTGAAGCCGGACGCCTGGTCTTCGAGCCTTACTTCCGCCAGGACCTAATGCGCAGCCTTGCTCATGGCCGGCCCAGCGATCCGTCGTGGATCCCTTTTTTTCAAGCGCTCGCCACCCGCCTCCTGGACTTCCGTAACGACCGTCCCAGCCTCCTCCAGCATTTGGCAGACGTCCAGCAGAAGACTGGCTTGCTCAACCTCGACAATGATAAGCAAGCGGACGGCGCGATTGGTCCCGTCGATGACGTCGATCCCTTTACTGTCTTTGCACAGTTTAATCGAGGGCTGACCTACAAGAAAAGGACGGCCGTTGCAGCGGCTTTCGCCAAAACCTTTGGTATCGATGCGCTAGTCCCAGACGACTTCGATGGTATCCCGAGAGTAAACAACCAGGGCACTTGGTTTTTTGCTCACGCCAGAACCCGAGGGCCTGAAGACATTGAGGCGTTGTGGGCAATTTTTGCGAAAGCACTCGACCTAGCCGATCTCGGTGACGCTGATCTCGAAACTCGTACTGCTTTCGCCGATGCCTTTGATATTGCGCTTAGCGTTCGGCAAGTCCGCTGGAACTTGACGTTGGGTCTCTTTTGGATCCGTCCGCTAGCCTTCCCGAGTCTGGACGTCAACACTCGCGATTACCTGACGCAAATCATTCATCAAGCCGTACCCTTAGATGGCCCGGGCGGTGCTATCGGCGGGCTGTCCTACCTTAAGCTACGCGACGAACTTCTCCAGCGCTTCGAGCAAGGCGACGCCCCGATTCGCTCCTTTCCCGAACTCGTAGCGGCAGCTGAGAGAGGCTTACCCGATGACGTTGCCGAACCTCCAACAGCCGCTTACACTACAACGATGACTTACCCCCTCAACCAGATCCTTTACGGCCCGCCGGGCACTGGTAAGACGTACGCTACTCGGCAGATGGCGTGTGAGATTTGTGATGGGAAAGCATACGATGGCGTGGACCGTGACGAGGTCCATCGACGCTACGGAGTTCTCGTGGATCAGGGACGTATAGCGTTTACTACCTTTCATCCGAGCCTGAGTTATGAAGACTTTGTAGAGGGAATCAAGCCGAGCACCTCGGGGGAAGGTGAAGTGAGCTATGAAATTGAAGACGGCATCTTAAAACGACTAGCCCGAATAGCCCAAACCCCGAACGGGAACTCACTAGAAGAGGCTATGAATCTGCTCGTAACACAACTTAGTGATGACGAGGAGCACCAATTTCAAGTCCGCGGAAACACCTTTATTCTTAAGCTGAATGGTGCTGGAAACCTTGAGAATTTGAGCCTTCCTTCTAGGACAAAGCGAACTATACTTTGGAATCGAGTTCGGGCGAGAGCTTTCAACCCAGAGCCGCATTTCCATCAAGCCTTTCAGCAACGAGTATTGGATCTGCTACAAGAAGGTTTTGGCTACTCTTCCAACGCAGCCGTCTCCCCCCACCCCCCAGGACTTACGCATTACTCTGCGGACTGTCAATCAGCAAGTTACACATCTACGCCCGCCAGCTGAACCCCGACTCCTACCCAGACTTCGGTATTCTACTCACGTTTGCGACCATTCTCACCCCCCCACGGCGGGCTTACCCATAGGTTCCCCCACACCGCCGACCTATGCCCCGACCGACCCTCGACCCCGAAGACAAGAATACGATCACCGCCTTGATCCCCGATATTATCGCCTTCGTCACCGACGAAATGGATCCGCGCAGCGACCACCTCAAGCGCCACTCATTAATTTCTGTTCTCTTCGTCTGTATCTGCGCCCAACTCGCCGGTATTCGCTCGATCCTCGGGGCCGGCGACTTCGCCGAGGCATCGTGGCCGTGGGTCCGGGCCTGCCTCGGGGACCGCGCCCACGCCGAGCCGCTTTCCCACGATACCATCGGCCGCGTCGTCGCCGCCGTCGAGGGCTCGTACCTCAAGGCCTTGCTCACCGACTGCTTCGGCGGCGCCGAGGGCCGCGCCGCCATGGAGCACATCGCCGTCGACGGCAAGGTCATCCGAGGGTCGGTCCTGCGGCGTCTGCTCAATGTCGCCAAGCGCGACGGCGGGCGCCAGGCCGCGATGAGCGTCAACGCCTTCGCCGTCGAGCGCGGGGTCGTCCTCTCGTGCGGGACCTCGACGGAGCCCGGCGCGGAGCACGCCTGCGTCACGGAGTGCCTCGGGGCCATCGACCTGGCGGGCGCCCTCGTGAGCATGGATGCCGGCAACTCGTATGCGAAGTTCGCCCGCCTCATCATCGCCGAGCAAGGCGAGTACCTCATGTGCGTCAAGGGCAACAACGGCCTGAGCCAAGAGGCTCTCGCTCAGGGGTTTACCGGCGCTCCGGACGCAGGAGGCCACCTGTCCGCAAGCGAGGCCTTCGCCGACCGCGACGCCGACGCCGCACCGGGGAACCGCCGCGGGGACGAGCGCCTCGTGCGCGTCATTGACCTCGGCGAGACCCCGACCGACGAGACCCCGACCAACGAGACCCCGACCGACGAGACCCCGACCGACGAGGCGACGTGGCTCCAGACGCTGCGCCGGGCGTGGCCCGAGGTCCGGACCGCGATCGAGGTCAAGCGCCGCCGGGTCCCGCGCCCCGGGGACAAACGCAACAAGGACCGCAAGTCCGGCGGGACCCCGGGGGCCGACGGCTTCGTCACGGTGTACTACGTGTCGTCGGCGCGGCTGAGTGCCGCCGAGGCGGCCGGCTACATCCGGCGCCATTGGCACGTCGAGAACCGGCTCCACTGGGTCCTCGATGTCAACTACGGCGAGGACGCCTCCCAGGTGCGCCAGAAGAACCTCGTGGAGAATTTAGTGCTCCTGCGGCGCTTCAGTTATAACCTCATGGCAAGGCTCACCGGACGGCGGTCATTCATCGCCCAGCAGCGCAAGTTTGCCGTTAGTGAAAACTACCGAAATAATATCCTCGGCATTGAGTAATGCGTAAGTCCTGCCCCCCACCCCCACGTCCTCATCATCGATGAAATCAACCGCGGCAACACCGCCGCCGTCTTCGGCGAACTTATCACCCTCCTCGAAGCCGACAAGCGCCTCGGTAACCGCGAAGCTCTCACCGTCACGCTTCCCTACTCGAAGACGGCTTTCGGCGTCCCCGCAAACCTTCACATTATCGGGACGCTGAATACCGCCGATCGTTCCGTCGAGGCTCTGGACGCTGCGCTCCGCAGGCGCTTTGACTTCGTCGAGATCGCACCGGACCCTGAGGTTTTGGCGAAAGCCGGCAAGAGCGGTACGAGGGGCGGCGTGATTGACTTGGACGATGACGCTTCGCTAAACCTCGTTGAATTCCTGCGCACCATCAACAGCCGGATTGTCGCCCTGCGCGACCGCGATCATGCCCTCGGACACGCCGCGTTTTTAGAGATCGATAGCCCCCAGACATTGCGGCGGGTTTTGGCGAAAGCCGTATTGCCACTACTGCGAGAGTACTTCTACGGCGACGATGCGCAACTAGCCATGGTGCTCGGCCACGGCTTCGTGCGCCCCATGGAGATGAGCGTGGCTTTCCCTCCAGGCACGAATGATGAGGGGTTGGTAGAGCCAGGCAAACGCTACGAAGTCGCAAAAGTGACGGAGGAGGCTTTTGATTTGAATGCAGCCTTACGAGCTGGTGGCTTCCTCACCGACGCGGCCTCGTGAGCGCAGCCATTGTCACGTTCGAACATACGACGCTGCGCCTGGACCGGGAGTTGACTTCGACCCAACTCAAAGACCTCCAGGCTTTCCATGGCGACGGTACGAAAGCTTTCGCGCTGGTGCACCGCGGCATCCGGACAGGGAGCCACGTCGGGGTGGTTCAGGTGGGCAATACCGTGCTCGAAATTCTCCCAAAGGCCGACCGTGACGACGGAGCCGAGCGTTGGCGCGCGCGACTGATCGGTATGCTTCGCGTCGTGCATCGCCTACCCGTTGAGGCGCCGACCGAATCGCGCTTGGCACTGCGGCCCGGCGCGATCCTAGAACTATATTTTGAACTCCTCGTCCGCGAATTGGAAGGTCTGTTACGCCGCGGTCTGATCAAACGCTACCGGCGGGTGAGCAGTAGTGCAACGGCCTTGCGCGGACGCCTGCAACTGGCCCAGCATCTACGTGAAAACATCGTCCACAAGGAGCGTTTTCGCGTGGAGCACGATCAGTATGATCGGCAGCATCAGGTGCACGAGATCCTATTCGCGTCACTGCAGTTGGTGACAGCGCGCAATCGATCGCCGATGCTAAAGGGGCGCCTCGCGGCGCTCAGTCTCGACTTCCCTGAGCAGGCGCCAATACACATCTCTCCTGGACTCTTCGAGGCGCTACCGATCGACCTGGACGCGGCCGTCCCGAAGGGCATTGGGGCACGCAAGCTCGCGCCTTATGTGCGCGCGCTTCAGATTGCACGACTGTTGTTGCTGAACGACCACCCGGATATTCGCGGCGGTCGGCATCGGGTGCTGGCGCTGGTGTTCGATATGGATCGGCTCTGGGAAGAATTCGTCGCGACGGCACTGCGGCGGGGGTTGGTGCCGCTGGGATTCAGCGTGCAGACACAGGTGTACAGCAGATTTTGGGCAGTCCACGGTGCGCAACGCGTAACCTTCCGTGCGGATATCACGGTAAGCCATCCAGCATACGGGAAGCTCGTCATCGACACAAAGTGGAAGGACTTAGGGCCCACAGCAAGGCCCTCTGTGAATGATCTGCGGCAGTTGTACGCGTACAGTCGATATTATGAAACCTCCGGCGCGGCGCTCGTGTATCCGGGCAGCTTTGGATGCATACAGGGGGCTTTCGCCAAAACCAATGACCGCGATCGCGAACGCGTGGGAGCACTCCTAGGGATAGCAGTTCCAGCAAGCGGCGGTATAATCGAATGGATGGAGGAGATCGCAACTTCCATTCGGCAGCTTTGGCAGGCCATCCCGCAGGTCCCTAAGCTATCCGATTCACCTTCGACCTAACAAGGGTAGGGGGCAGCTCATCCACCGGCTTTGCCTACGACAACGATAATACCGTCTGGGCTAGGCTCCTTTCCCCGCCTTCGCGACCCCAAAAATATACATCGACATCGTCGAGGTTTACCCCTACACCACCTCCAAAATATAAGGATTCGTAATCACCTTCCGCCCGTACTGCTCGAGCAACTCCACTTCCGAGAAGCCCTTCACGCCCGGCTCATTGCGGATGTAGTTGCCGGGGAGGCGGATGTGGAAGAAGGGCCAGAGGACGGGGCTGGTGTAGGATCGGTCGACGCTCGGGAAGCCCATCACCGGACGAGCCTCGCCGGCGTGGACGCGCTCGATATGTCCCGAAGTGTACTCGAAGCCCCACATTCCCTTGTCGAAAGTGAGCCTGGCGACAGTGTGGGTGCGGAGCGTTAGGCGAAAGGTCTTACGCTCAGTAATCTGGACCCCTTGGTCACATGCCCCTTAGTCACATGCTTGACCCGAGCCGTTTACGGCCCCTCGCTTCGACATCAGTACGTCTAACATTTCGGAGACTTTCATCGGGTCGCTTCTCGTGTCTTTGTGAAACGCAACCTGAGGAGTTTGGTTATCAAGTCGATCCGCAAGTCGGTGAGGAGCGGGCGAAACTCATGTTCGACTGTGGCGACGGCTTTTCCCTCGTTGCTTTCGCTCGCGAGTTCGGCAAGTGTGGCCCTGTACAGCGGGTCGAGTCGAGTGAGGTGCCGTACAAGCGAAAAATGATCGCCTTGCTTGAGTCCTGCACCGGAAACCCGTGGCTTCGAGCCCATGGCATACGCCATCAGGAAAGCCTCCTCGCTGCGTTTGTTGTTGATGCCCTGTAAGAGTTTTCCGTCTGGTAGATTCCAGAATAGTCCACGGGCGCTATCGTAGACGGGAGAGAAGCGCAGCGCCTTATGATCCTTTACATTGTACATGACTGCCCAGTTGCTAAAGTGACGATCGTTATTTCCGACGAGGCAGTCGAAGCCAAGCGTAGCTACCAAGTCGGTAGTAATCGCCAGAGCTGTATGAGGGAACACACGCTGTATAGCTCGACTAATAAATTCGAAGTTAAATAGGTCTTTAGCAGCTTTGATGTTTTCGGCTACTTCCTTCGCACGTGTATGGTCTTGCAGAAACTCTCCACATATCTCTACGCCGTGCATCAGTGCTCCGCTGCCGTCCTCGTTTAGGAAATACTTGCTCAGGAACCAAATGCCTCCTTCGTACCGTCGAAGTTTGACCTCGTTCATGCTTAAGTTCAGTTCCGCATCGATCCGATTGATTAAGAACTCTGTTACGCCTTCGATCGGGTGCCACTTCTCCGCCGATTTGGCGATGTACTTCGGCCAGGTCTGAGGGTCACTTCGATCGATGCCGCGCACTTCATCAGGTTCGTACAGACTAATGAGACGTTTTGGGGCATCACCACTCAGCTTATCGTCGTGCACGACGAAGTCCTCGGAGGTCAGTAATGGTATCGGCGCCCAGCTCCTCAGCGGCCCATTGTAGTTCTGGGAGTTGTGACGGGGCAGCTTGCTCGACGGCATGAGGGGAAGGTAGGGTAGGGCGGGGTGGGCTTTCGCCAAAACAGATAGCGTCACTGAGCTTATCGCGCAGCCTCTCTCAGCCGACCCTCCTCAGATCATTCCGTAGAGTCGCCTCGCGAGTGGCCGTTAGGTGTGGCCAGATGGGAACCGAAGGTCGGCCTTGGCGATCGCTCGAGGCAACTAGGATATGTCTACGTGCATAAAATGCGTACATATGCACGATTGCGCAACCTAAAAAATTGCATTTATCATAAGGAGACAATATTTTACGCCTCATGCCCCCGTTACCCCTTAGGAAGTCGACGGTGGTTTAAAAGCCTTTAAGGACGGCCTCCGCATTGGAAACCGCATCAGTTACACTCACCGTCCGGAGACTACACCGGCGCTCGTCGAGCGGTCCATCGTCGGTAGTGACCG
Source organism: Lewinellaceae bacterium (assembly GCA_963837005.1). GTDB lineage: Bacteria > Bacteroidota > Bacteroidia > Chitinophagales > Saprospiraceae > CALDTK01. The sequence continues at coordinate 1,237,859 of CAWIMC010000001.1, read as the reverse complement.
CGATGTCACCATAGTTAAACTTACGAGGCTAGACTTTTCGCACTGCCTGGCTGATAACATCGGCGACGGGAAGCTGTTTGTTTTTGGCGACAGGGCCAGCGGCACTGAGATCTACATCAAGATTTCGTCCTCGACCGCGCACCGAACCTACCTAAGCCGACTGCTACCTGTCGTCCACCGCGCTGCTCCACTTGAAGCCACACTCGTGCTCGAGGTAGGCGTTCGCCTTCTGGACGATACCCTCCGGGGCGCGATTGACGAAGACGTCGAGTGGCATGGGGCGGAAAGTACGTGAAGTCAAATGTTGGACCAGATTCAACGTCGGCGGCGAGCGAGTTCTTCTGGCTCGCCAATACGCGCCCAGACAGCACTTACTACTTCTCGACCGAGGACGGCCGGCTGCGTGCTTCTCTAGAAGCCAGCATCAACGGCGGACGGACCTGGCGTCCGATCACCCATTCTCTCGGATCTTCATGCGGCAACAGCTACGCCTACGCCCGCCTCGGTCCCGAACAGGCTTGGCCGATCCACGTGCCGCAATTTGTGGGTATAACCCCGGCCCTGCTACGCCTAGCCGTCCGTGTTAGCGCTTCTGCCCCAGGCAATAGCGAACCTACACCGGGACGCGGCGAAACCTCCGAGGACAACGTCTTCTCACCCATGGCCCGCAGCGGCAGCCAGACCTTCGAAGACGAAGCCCAAATGACTCCCAACACCGCCCGCACCCTCTACTCCCCCGCCTACCCCGGCAGCGTCAACCCCGGCCAGTTTTGGCGAAAGCCGCAGTACTCGGAAGGTATCGGGAGCCCGTGGTGGTGAACTTAGCGCAACTCGCCCATCGTACTGTCGATTGGTGTCAGTGCAGCAGCTGCCGCTAAAACTCATCCCCCTTCCCCGGCAAACGCCACCGTCCCATCAGCTCCTTCAGTTCCACCTTCCCCCGCACCTCGTGCAGATACTCCACCGTCGCCACCGCCCGGTGCAAGCGCGTCGCCTCGCGCTTCGAACTGTCTAGGCTAAATAGAACCCGACGCTGTAAGCCGCCCGGTAGCGCATCGAAGTAGGCGAGGGCTTGCGGGTCGTCGGCCAGGAGTAATTCGAAAGCGATCGGGACGGGTAAACCGTATTTGCTGGTGTCCGGCGTGAGTAGGGCAGAGAGCTTGGCTTTGGTACCGTGTGCCGCTTCGAGTGCCTCGCGGCGCTGGCGGTTGACCGGCACGAAGTAGCCACCGCGACCGTTGCCGGCGATCTTCGCTTGATACGTCGGCAGACCTTCGATCGCGACGTTGACGCGGCGCGTTCGGTCGGGGCGCGTCGGGATGGCCTTGGCGATGGCGGCGGGGATCGGTAGGACTGTGCCCTGCGCACGCGGAGTATCGGCGGTGTCGTGGAGAAGTTTCGCCGAGAAGGCGAACTCGAGTTCTGAAGGTGAAGATCCGGGCACAGTTCAGACAACAGGGCCTGGCGCGGCTCGTTCGGTCGAAGACCGCTGCCTCTGCGATCCTCCGCGTGCTCGGAAGCGAGGGCGGGGAGGAGGTTGATCTTGAAGCCTTGATGCGAGGCCGAGAGGCGACCGCGCCCGCCGCGGCGATTTAGCACCGAGGTAGGGAGGCGCTGCGCTTCGGCACCGAGGACGGAGAGGTGCAGTCGTTAGAGCGACCCGAATGGCACCGGTGGTGCCGAGGCGGGCTACACTTCAGTCAACTTCGACAGTTCTTTCTCTACCAAGGCGCTGTCTACTCCTTCTGCCTCGGCTTGCTCCCTAGCGAGTTGAATGACGCGGACTGCTTCGGCTTTGTTTCCGACCTTCGCGAGCAGCGCAGCGTGGGTTTTGTAGTACTCGTAAGATGGCTCGGTATGGGTCACCTCGTTCATCCACTGCGCACACTTCCGGAGCACTTCCGGGTCGTTGCAGTTGGCGTACACGTCGTTGCAGAAGTAGTTGACGTAGCCGTTGTCCATTCCGCCGGAGCTCTTCATAGTGGCGTACCTCTCGAACACCTTGTCCCACCGCCCCTGTGCTTTAAAGAAGTTCCGCTCGAAGCCGGGGACCATGGTACGTGTCCACCCCGTATCCAAGGCCTCTCGTGCGAAGGCGATAGCCTTATCGTAAGCGTCCGAGGTCGGCTCTTCGAGGGCGCGATCGAAGATGCCCTGTGTCACTGAGTAAAACGCCACATCGGCATTGACTTCGCCGAAGGCTTCGTTGTAGGCGAGTCTATTCCCGAGAATATTTAGCGCGAGGGCATTGTCCGTGTGCTCGCCGAGGTAAACCAAGGTCGCGAAGAAGGGCTCCGCCATCCGATCTTTCGCTGAGTTAAAGTAAGCTGTCGCCTCTTCAGCGTTTACTTTGGTGTTCGTCCTGTTGACGAAATCCACGTAAAACCTAGGATATTGTGAAGCGTCGATTTCGGTAGCGTAGCCATTTAAGAACTTCCCCTCGTCCCGTAGCGCTAGACCCTCGTCGACGAACCTTAATACGTCCTCGCTGAGGCTCGCAAAATCTCCTCCCTTGAAGCTGTACCTTCTGTGGAGGACCTCACCCTTAGCTGTAAGTAGGATCCCCGTTGGGTACGAAATGATGTGGTGTTTTTTCGAAAGATGAAAGACTGTATCGCGTTCTGCATTGTAGCGCAGCATCACGATATGCTCCCCGAGGATATCGCGGATTGAGTCGTTCTGAAAGACGAGTCGCTCCAGCGTTTTACAGGGTGCACACCAGTCGGTGTAGAAGTCGATAAACAACAACTTGTCTTCTGCAGCCGCGATCGATTTTGCCTTTGGGTAGTCCTGGTCGATTGTGGTGAGACCTTGTGATCGTACGGAGGCGACGGAGAGTAAACAAAGCGCTACAAGGAGAAATTTCATACTTAATTAGGTTGGATAGTCGATTGCTAAGGTATACGATCAAATCTGTAGCGCTCTTGACTTATGACAAGAAATTTACTTCCGCGAGATCTCCTTCCGAATGCGACTCAGTGAACTGTCGGTAACTCCGAGGTAGCTCGCGACGTGTTTCAGGGAGGCTTGTCGGAGGACGTCTGGGCGCTACAATGTACTTCCGCACGAGGCCCGTTTCGATGAGGTAGTAAGCAGTGACGGTTTGTCCGGCCGGGAGGAGGGTTCCGCCCTTGTCGAAGGTGCTCGAGTGGTGCGCTGCCGCCAGCTGTGGGTAAGCGTCACTACGCAACAGGCTCTCGTTATAAGCAGCGGCGAAGAAAGGTCCATTCAAAGTGTGGTGCGTTTGGGGCGCGGGAAACAACAGCGGGGAGGCGAGTGCTGGGCCGTGAAAGGTTGATGAGGCACCTAGCCCAGCAATGTCATCTCGTTCGAAGGGCGCGTTATAATGGTTCCAGCCAGTGCGCCCCCGGCCAGCCAAACCCATTCCACCTCCGTCGAAGGGCGCGTTCGAGTGGCTCCAGCCAGTGCGCCCCCGGCCAGCCGAGCCCGAAAATACGGTGCCTCCCCGCTGCGAGGGGCGCGTCCGACTCGCTCCAAAGGGCGCACTGGCTGGAGCCACCCGAACGCGCCCGAGCCCGCGCCACCCCGCCACTACGGCGCCAATGCCACGAAGTACTCCTTTACGAGCGCGGTCGCGGCCGTGCCGATCGTCTTCGTCACGGCCTTCCGCCCGTTGACGTCTAGGCCGGCCAGCGCCCCGGCGTGGTCGGCGATGAAGACGGCGTGGATGTCCTGGCCGATGAGGCCGACGAGCTTCCCGAAATCCGCCCGCGTCACCTCGCCCACCTGGCTGATCGCTGAAGCCACCCGCGCCGTCGTCGCGTAGGAGAGCGCGACTTCTGCAAGTTCACCCACCTCGCCCTCGAGCTTTTGTGGTGCGCGCTTCCGCTTCATCCGCCCGGCGTAATTGCGGTCGGCCCACTGCTCGGATTTCACCTTCATGATGATCCGCTGTCCGGCGTGCGAGTAAGTCGGCTGCCCGGGCCGCAGCACGAGGCCCTCGGCACGGTTGCTGGACAGTCGCCCGAAGCCGAGCTCGAGCGGGATCCAGGAGTTGAACTCGATCGGGTGCGCGAGCGCCTCGGCAAAGTTGCCCCGCGTATGGGTTTTGGCGAAAGCCAGACCGACCTGTTCGAAAATCGCGTTGGCCTCGTCGACCCCGAGGTACTCCAGTCCCTCCAGCCAGACGTCGAAGGCGATGAAGTGGTGGTCCGGGGCGTAGTGAATGTCGCGCTGGATCCGCTTGTACTCCGGGTACCCGGCGTAGTTCGGGTGAGCGCCACCGACCAGTTCGCCGAAGATCGTAGCCTGCCCCCGTCACGCGGGGTAGCGTTGCCGCAAAAGCTGCCACGCCGCCCCGAGCCGCTTGCGGTAGGTCTCGAGGGTGAGTTGGTGGGCGAAGAAAGCTTCGTCGGCGTCGAGGAGCTTGGTCCGCTTGGCCGTCACCCAGTGCACGCCGTCCAATGAGTTGAAGCTCAGGTTGGCGCCGTGGGCCTTCTCCTGGACGACCCACTCGCCGCCGGTCAGGCCCTCGAGCCGCAGCTTGTCGAGGAAGCCTTCGCGGTCGTGGTTCTCGATGGAGGGGTACTTAATGAAGGCGGGTTGAGTGTGCATGATGATGAAGGTAAAAATTAACGATGAAAGGAAAGTAAGGGCAAAGAATTAGCCTTCGAGCGGCGTTTATCGCTCGTTAGGAAAGGGAGAGTAAAAGGAGTCGGGTCGACGCGCAGCCGTACGGGCTACGCGAACGTCGAAGGTGCGACCTGCCTGCGTGACAGGCGCGACGTGGCGTTCGGGAGACCAGGCCAGCGCTAGACCGGCCAGCACGGGCAGGAAAGGTCGGCCCCCAAAGCGGCGAGGTATTCCGCAATCACCTGAGGTGCAGCAAAATACGAGCTCAGCTTTCGCTAAAACTCAGTACGCGTACGTCGGTACGGCTCTACGAGCAACGGGGGCAGCACTATTGAATGAGAATCTGCTCCACGCCCGCAGGCGCGAACGGAGCTCGCGCCGGCTTAGCCCTGACTACACAGGCGTCGACTAAATCGGCGCGACGTGATGGTGTTGGCGGATGGATTCATGGTAGGACAAAGGTAGACGGATATCTTGGTTACGCAACACTTAAAAAAATAAAAAGAGGTGAGAATATATAGTTTCATATCCTTCGTCCACGCCTTGTCTCCACTCGGCGACCTCGCGTACCCCTCTCGGTCGTCCTGCGGAGCTTGGCACGCGCCGCGTCGTCGGAGCTGAGCCTTTCCTCGAATCCGAGCGCTCCTTCGTAGAACGTGTGAGTGGCGAGGCGGCGGAAGTAATGGACGATCGCCATGGCGCTGCCTCGCGAACCAGCTTATGCAAACGAATCCCCAACCGCATCCGGTAGCCAAACCCGCTGCCTCATGTCCACCGCTACTACCGCCACCCTCACTTTCTCTTGCCCCGTGGCCACCGATGCCCTCACGCCCATCCGCAGCGGCCACTACTGCCAGTCCTGCGAGAAGCACGTCCGCGATTACACCACGATGAGCGATCGGGAATTGCTCATGGCCTTGCGGCAAAACCCGTCCGGCTGCGGCTCTTTCCGCGCGGACCAACTCGACCGAAACCTCGACACCGACCTCGCCCGCGCGGAACTCACGCGGCGCGGGTACACCTTCGCGGCGATTGCTCTGCTGCTGGCCTTGCAAATACTAGGCGTACAAAAGGCGAATGCGCAGGAGTATTCCCGCGCAATACCGCCGGGCCAGATCGAGGTGCAGCACGCAGTGTCGACCGACGCCAAGACGTACTCACCCACGTCCGAGCAAATGCACAGCTTTCAGATCGTCGACCAGACCGGCGAGCCTCTGGCCGGAGCGACGGTGGCCGCGCTCGCGACGGACGGGACGATCCTAGCCGGAGAGTACGCCGACGAGTCGGGCAGCGTGACGCTCCTGATCTCGGATGCGGTAGATCGTGTGCAGGTGTCGTTTGTGGGGTATAGGACGGAGGAGTTTTTACTGAGTAGTCAATTGGAACCCGTCCTCGAAATGGGCACCTTAGAAACCATGCTGAATGAGGTGGTGGTAACGAGCTACCACAGCGAGGCGACCCGTGATGTGTTGGGTGGATACTCGATAACTTCATGCGAATACGGCTACGGTGAAGTGGTGGATAGCACCGCTTCAGGCTCTCTGGACTTCGAGTCGGAGGTCGCGCTAGAATGGGCCGTGTTTCCCAATCCGAGTACGGGTTTGAGCACACTGCGTTTACCGACGATGAATGCTCTTGTCAACGTCTACAGCGTCACCGGCCAGCTCGTCCTGTCTCTGGCACCGGACGCCTTCGCCACGCAGGTCGAGCTCGAGCTTCCCGCGCGTTTACCCAGCGGCACTTACGTCGTGGAAGTAGTTGGGAGTAATGGTTTTGCGGAAGCGGTAAAATGGGTGGTGATGCGGTGAGTGGGGCTCAACTCCTCAAACAATTGTACTTTCGTCGCATGGGACCCAAGGAAGCCGTTGCCATCGCCAAGCAGTACGTCCTGGATGCCTACGCTGAGGAAGCACCACGAAACCTGATGCTCGAGGAGATCGTCAAGGAGCCGGAGGTTAACTGGTTCATCACGATTGGCTTCGACCTGCCGATAGACCGTGAGCCGGGCCGCAACGAAACAGCCAATCGAGTGCTCGCCCGTATGGAGCCCACGTTGTCACGGCACTACAAGTCCGTGGAGATTAGCGATCACGGCAAAGAAGTAATCGGGATGAGGATACGGGAGCTGAGCTATGCGTAAGCTACTCGTCGATGCCAACTTACTCGTGCTCTACGTAGTCGGTACCTCCACAGGTGGCCGCTCCGTCGACCACCGCCGATTAGGTGCATACGACACGGAAGATTTCCAGGTGCTCAAGCAATTGATCGCGCAATACCTGGTGGTCTGTACTACCTCTCATGCCCTGGCGGAGGCATCGAACTTACTCAATGTGAGTACAAATCGCGGTACTACTCGCAAGCACCTCAACCTATTGGCGCAGTTCATCTCATCGGGATGGGTAGAGATTTTTGACCCGTTCTTGTCCATCGTGATCGCCCACCCGAAAGCGTACGAAGAACTCGGACTAACAGACGCGGGCTTGTTGGTGGCCACGGAGACCGCGGACTCTCTCGTCACCGCCGATCTCCTGCTGTTTAAGCACACGAACTGGCACTTCCCGCTGAAGGCGATCAATTTTTATCACTTGGTGCGCTAACTAGGACGCCTGTGGGGGTCGCCGATTGTCGCCGAGCTAGCTAAGACGCTAGCCGCACGCCCGCGCCTACCTTCCCCCCAACATGCTCATCCCTGCCAACCTTGCCGCCCTCCAGCCCTGGATCGACCAATGGCACACGCGCCTCCGCACCGCCGGCCTCGCCGAGTCGGCCGACTATTGGGGACTGATTCGTGAGTTCCACGACCCGCAGCTGACCTGGTCGGCTTTTCTCGGGTTTCGCGCGCGGCTCACGCGGGACTACTACCTCGACTCGGCGACGGTCTCCGGGCTGAGTCGCCTGTATGACGCCGGCTCCGAGCCTTTCGAGGCCATTCTTCGGCCGCTGGTGAGCGCGTCCGCCGGCCCCGACGCGATGTCTTCGACATGAACGCACTTTGGGAGCGCTTCGATCGGAGTGGCGCTGCGGCGGTATCTCGTCGGCTTCACCGTGGACCTTCAGCAGGTGAGTGACTTTTGGGCGGGCGGGCCTTACACGCGGACGCTGCGGCCAGACATCGTCCTTACGCACCTAGACTCCGGACAGCGCTCCGTGCTCGACACTCAGTGGAAGGCGCTAACGCATCCGCACCCGAGTATCGAGGACTTGCGCCAGCTGTTCGCGCTATCCGCTCCGTAATTTCCGGGCTAGTCGAAAGCAGAGACAGCGTCTACGCCTACGCACACTACTTCGCCGCCGTGCACGCCGGGCTGATTTACCCAAGTGAGTGGGGGCACGTATTGGGGGCTTTCGCCAAAACAGACTACACAGAGGCGCGCAGGACCCATATTTTCGGGCTATGCGTACGCGAATCTCCGAATTCGCCAAAACCCGCCATCGGCACCTGGATGCGGGAGATCGCCGCCGCGGTAGCACAGGTTTTGACGTAAGTCGCATCGGCCATCACGGCACCACCACCCGTCGAATCACCTCCTCCTCAGCACTCCACAACCGCACGAGATACACCCCTGGCACGTCGAAGTGGTACGGGAGCCGCCGCCTGACCCAGGCCTCCTCGACGCGTGTGCGGTAGAGGAGTTGGCCCGTGAGACTATACACCTCCAAGGTGCTCGAACTTAGCGCCGGGACAGCCGGATCGAGGGCGTCGAGGAAGAGCGTACCGTCAACGACGGGATTGGGGTGAACGTCGAGCCGGAGAGCGCCGTCCTTGCTCTTCGCGCCGGGCATCGGCACACTCGGCTGCTGTAGGGCACTTACGGTTTTGGGTCGACCGTACACGTGCAGCTCCCGGATCGAGACCCAGTCGCCGGTGTAGCCTGCAGCCCCCGTCACCCGCAGGCGCACGTAGCGCGCCGAGCGCTCGGGGAAATTTCGGCTGATCGCCCCGCCGGTCTCGGTGTTGGTCGACCGGTTCATTACCGTAAACCAGTTGGCGTTGTCGGTCGAGACTTCGACGGTGTACTGGTAGGCGCGGTTCTCGTAGGCGAACACCTCGGCCGTGTTGACGAAAAACTCGCTGCCGAGATCGACGACGGCTGTTTTGGGGTAACCCTGGGCCGACCAGCGGCTCTCGGCGTTCGTGTAGCCGTCCACCAACTTTTCGCCAGCGTAGCCGGCCTGGCTCCCAGGCGCCGTGACGCTCTTCGCGCGAGCCACGTCGCTATCCTTCGAGCTGTTCTTGTTCGGCCGAACCACGTTGCGGTAGTTGCCACCGTCGGGCGCGGTGTACCACTTGATCTCGTCGTAGTACACCTGGTGCGCTGGGTCGGTCGCCGCCATGTCCGCGGAGTAGGTCCCGAACTTCGGGTAGCAAGATTGCTTGGCGGGGAAGGTCACGTTGGTCTTCTTCGCGTAGGTGTTGTCGATCCAGACCTCGATGACGCCGGTGCCGTCGGTCTTGTAGTACAGGTGGAGCTGGATGTCGACCCAGGTGTTGAGCTTGGTCTGGAGCACGTCCCCGAGGCCCGCGACTTCGTAGTAGTTGCCGGTGCTCGTGTTGTGGGTAATGATCGAGCCGAACTGGTTGCCGCCCCCGCCGGCGTCGATGTTCTTAAACTGGAAGATGTGCACATTGTCGGCGCCGTAGCGGTCCCCGAGGATGTTGTTGGCGATGTAGACGCTGAAGCCGATCCACGTGTGCTCATTGTAGTCGGCGAAGGCGTCGTTGAAATTGCCGATCTCGTTGCGGTAGCCACAGAAGTTCCCGCCGGTTTGCGCGGCGTCCTTGAAACGGCGATTCATCCGCAGGCTCTTGGCCCCGGCGCGCGATTGTTCCTCGGTCACGTAGATCGGGTCGGTGTCGCACTGGTCGCAGGGCGAGACTTTGCAATTCTGCTCGAAGAAGTATGGGAGGTCCTTGGTACCCGCGGCGAGGCTTTCGAAGGTTTGGGTAAAGTTGGCGGTCTGGGCCGTGGCATGGGTGCACAGCAGGAGGGTGGCGGCGACGGCCAGCGTAAGTTTCGGAAGGTGCATCTCAGTCGGTAGGGTAGGGGGTGAGGTGAGGGTTGGTCAGGCGACGACGCGTGACCGAAAGCGAAGATTCGGAAGGATCCAGAGGTCTGCACGCGATGATCCGAATTTTACCCCTCCTTCGCGACGGAAGTGCGGTATGTCGTTCTGCTAGCCTACGGGATGCTTTATCTCACGAGAGTGCACAGATCAGCTGGAAGGGGCTTGCGCCAAAACTGTCTACGAACAGCCCGTACTCGTCGAGACGCGGCGGCAATGCTGCGGTAACGCTGACCGCAGATCATCAGTAATCCGCCTCGTACCCATACCCACGTCTTCTCCAAAACAATGCGTTACGAACATGTGGTCTGAGTGAAGTTCAGCTTCACGCGCTCGAGCTACGTGCGGGAGAGCTTCGGCTACCTCGGGGAGAGCTTCATTGGGAGATTACTCAACGACTACAACGGACCCACGGACTGGCTCTCGACCGGCGTCCACCGCTAACCGCCCGAATCACGTTTTGGCGAAATCGAAGATTCGCGCAAGCAAAGCCGCCTCGCCGTCCCGAAGCGGCTCAACGTGGCTGTCGGCTACGGGGCCAACGGCATGTACGGAGAGTTCGAGAACCGGCACACCTGTTCTCACATGACCTGGGAGGTCGAGCGAGAAGCCGATCGGGACGTAGTCGCTGGCCTCGGCGTCGTGTTGCGCGTACACGACGCGGCCGAACGCGATGGCGATTGTGGAACGACTCCGGCGGATGAAGTTCATAAAGCAATGATTCGTCCACGTGCTACGAACTCGGCAGGGGCTTGTTGCACTTATGCTTCCCGCGATGGGTCTCGCCCGTCGGCTCGTCGTTCGTTTGGCTAGCCTGGGTGTAGGTGTCCGCTTTCGCCAAAACGCTCACCTCCGCGCCTCTTTGCACCTCTTCCCCCCACTCACTTGGCTACCGCTCCCCAAACCCTTAGCATGTTACCACCACAAACCTTCTCGATATCTTCATCCGAATAGCCCCGCGTCAACAACACATAAATTAAATTCGGGAAGTCGCTCACGTCCTTGAGCCCCGTAGGGAGAGAATCCCCGACCCCGTCAAAATCACTCCCGAAACCGACATGGTCGATCCCGGCCAACTCCACGACCCGGTCGATGTGGTCGGCGACGATCTCGACGTCCGCAAACGGCAGCACCATCACTTTCTCTAGCGAATCCAGTACGGGTTTTGCGGCAGCGTCACCAAAACCCAACCTGCGTGTCGCTAAGTACCTACCTGCTTCCTCTTGCAAGGCGTTGCGCTCGGCGGCCACCTTGCCGTCCACGAACGTGCTCCCGAAGTTGATCATGATCACGCCGCCGTTCTGCCCGAGTAGCGTCACCATCGAGTCCGACATGTTGCGCTCAAAGCCCGGGGTGAAGTGCCGTAGCGAGGAGTGACTCGCGATCACCGGAACATCCACGCGCCGCAGCACCTGGTAAAAAGTCGAATCGCTCACGTGCGAGATATCGATCATGATCTTGTGCTTGACCAACTCCCCGAGGATCAGGCTCCCGTACGGACTCAGTCCGCCCCAGGTCCCCGTCGTATCGTAGCTCGAGTCGCAAATGTGGTTGTCCTTCGAGTGCGTGAGCGTCACGTACCGAATACCCCGCGCGGCAAAGTGCGCCACGTCTTCCGGGTAGGCCAGCGGTGCGCCGTTCTCCATACCCATCGGCAGCGAGATGAGCCCACGCCCAAACTGCGCCCGCACAGAGTCCGGGTGCGTCGCCACCGCAAAGCGCGTCGGATTGGTCCGCGCCACTCCTTCCACCAGGTTGATCAGCGAGTCCGCCAACTCCTTGCCGCCGTACCCGTGCACCCCCTGCAGACTTGCCGGGATGTACACCGACATAAACGGGGCATCCAGCCCGCCTTCCCGGGCGCGTTTGAAATCGAAGTCCCCCTCGCCACTCTCCACCGGGATGCCGAGGTACTCCTTCGTGTAGCGAAAGTTCTTGACCTTGAGTCGGTACGGCAGGTCCACGTGCCCGTCAAACATGATGTACTCGTGCGCCAGTCGCTGGGCCTTGGCCATGAGCGCTTTATCAGCAAAACGGTCGACGGGCTGTGCGTGCGTTGAGAGGGCTTGCGCCAAAACGAGCACTGCCAGCAGCACTACCGAGAGGGATATCTTCATGCGGCTAAGATGGGGTATCTGCTCAGTACCTTTTGATTAACCCCGGCTTAGGTGTCGGCCGCCAATCTTTGCCGCCCGACACCGCTTACCTGCATGACCGACGACAACAAGGCCCGCCTGCTAATTTCCTGCCCGGACCAACACGGTCTCGTGGCCGCAGTCTCGACCTTCCTCGCTCAGCGCGACGCCAACGTCACCGACGCCCAGCAGCACGCCACCGCAGCGGAGGGCGGGACTTTCTTCATGCGAATGGAGTTCGCCATCGAGGGCTTGCCCGAAAAGCTGGACACCCTACGCACCGACTTCGATGCCACCATCGCCCGGCGGTTCTCGATGGATTACCGCCTGCGTCACCTCGCCCGCCGCCGCCGGATGGCCGTCTTCGTCTCTAAATACGATCACGCCCTCGTCGAGCTCCTCTACCGCCACCGCTACGGAGAACTCGATGCCGACATCGCGCTCATCGTCTCGAACCACGACGACCTGCGCACGCTCGTCGAACCCTTCGGCATCCCATACCACCACCTCCCCGTCACGAAGGCCACCAAACCCGACCAGGAGCGCACCGCCCTCGACTTGCTGCACGACGTAGACCTCGTCGTCCTCGCGCGCTACATGCAAATTCTATCGCCTGATTTCGTGCGGGCCCTGGCCGGCCGCGTCATCAACATACACCACTCCTTCCTGCCTGCCTTCGTCGGGGCCAATCCCTACCGCCACGCCTACACCCGCGGCGTGAAGCTCATCGGCGCAACGGCACACTTCGTCACCGAGGACCTGGACGAGGGGCCAATCATCGAACAGGACGTCGCCCGCGTGTCGCACCGCGATGACGTCGCCGACCTAATGCGCATCGGTCGCGAAATCGAACGGACGGTTTTGGCGAAAGCCGTCATCGCCTTCCTCCAGGACCGCGTGCTCGTCGCGGGCAACAAAACCATCGTCTTCGACTAGAGCAGATCGCCTAGAGCGGCAGTGCTAACAACAACTGCACCGGTGCCAACCCAACGGTGTTGGCCCCCAGAAAGTCCTCGCGAAGTCGATACGCAAATCGTACACCGACGGGAAGGGGCTGGGCATTGAAGAACACCGCGTCCATTGTCACGTCTACCCCCACACTACCAACCGCATCGCTGCGTACGGCATACGGCTCGTTGTATCGAAACTGCGTGTAGTCGCCCCATACGTTGGCCCTCAACCGCGGTACGTACACCAGCCCCCCGAACCCGAAGTCCGGGTACCAAAGCGGGAAGTGGTAGTCGAGCGACACCGTCACCGTCGCATCGCTGATGATCTTGTCGTAGCCCCTGGCATAGAAAAACCGGTCGGCGAACTGGTACTGGTTGAGGGTCGACTCCGCGCGGTAGTGACCGCGAAGTACGGCTCCGTGCGAACGGGCGATTCCCGGTACATACTGCGCCAACGTGAAGGCTAGCTGGTCGGACACGGGACCTGCGAGACCGTTGCGGTAGCGCAAGATGGCGACCTGGCCCTCGCGCGGCACGATCTGTTTTGGCGCAAGCTGGCGCGTCCGTCTCGCGGCGACATCGACATCGAGCGACCACAGGCGATCGCCGCTTAGCGAGCGCTCCGTCGCACGGCTCAGCTCTGTGAAGCGGTACACGTTGACGCCGATGTCGGGCTCGACCGAGTAGCTATACGCGCCGACTTGCTGCTCGAGCGGTGCACTCAGCGTGAGCCCGACGAATTGCTCGCGAAAATCCTGCGCGCGCAGTCGTCAAGCGACGAGCCGCCAGGCTGTCGAGATCTACGGTCGCGAAGCTGCGGCTGCGCTGTCCGAAGTCCACCGAGACCCAGGGCCAGGTCTTCGCGACGGTCACGCTCCCGTTCACGAATCCGCGCTCTTCGTTGAGGTTGTAGCCCGCGGTGACCTGCGCCGACAGATCGCTCAAGATCGTCTCGGCGTCGAGCGTGTAGCTCGCCTCCACGTTGTTCACGATCGGTTGGAGGCTGCTCACGCGAAAGCCCCGCAACAGCGAGCGGTAGGGTTTGCCGAACGGCGTCTGCGCGACGGCCACAGTTCCTTCCTCGACTACCGTCACCCCCGACGGCGGGGCCTGAGGCAGGTAGGTTTGGCGAAACCGCTCCCCTGCGGCATCCGGGACCAACCCCTGGTACTGGGGCAGGTCGACCGGCTCTACGACCGTTATTTCACGGTCGAGCCAATCGTCGATGCCAAGTACGCTGATCGGGTCGCCGGTCGGGGTGACCTCCGTAAAGTACAGCCGCTGCCCGTCGGTGCTCGGCGTGTAGGCCCCGACGGGTACTTCGGTGAGTTGGGTGATGACTTTCGAGCCGTCGAGCGGCACCGAAAACACATTGTCGACCCCGGTGTAGCTGGCCGAGAAATACACGGTTTGGCCACGGACGTACGGCGTCGATAGGGTGTGGCGCGTCCAGTCGGTGAGCGCTCGGACCTTGCCTTCGAAGTCCAGCGTGTAGAGCGCAAGCCATCCGTCGCGCTTGGCGATGGCGACGAGTTCGCCCCGATCGGCGGTCGTGTAGCGCGGCGAGACAAGAAGTTCTAGGTCAAAGCAAATCTCGCGCGTCTTCGCGCCCGTCGCTACCTCATGTTCTACCAGGCACGTCTGTCCCTCGGTCCGGCCGCTTTTAACGGCGGTCACCAATTTCCCGTCGGGGGAGAGTCCTGGGCTAAACAGCGCCTGATCGGTGGTGATCCGCCTAGGGGAGGCACTGCCGTCGAGGTCTAGTACGAGGATGTCGGAGTAGGTCTGGTTGCTGCGCCTTTCGGCAAAACGTACGCGCGTGAACACCACCCGCCCGGCAGCGGTGTGGAAGGCGTCGTCGACGTTGACGCCGAGCGGCGAGAGCGTTTCCTCGGTGCCGTCAGGACGGATGCGCACGAGCTGCTCGATGTCGACCTGGCTGCTGCGCAGGGCGAGCAGATCGGTGGCCTTGCGATCGCTGCCCGCTATCGGTTGCGGCAGGCGATAGATCGGCAGTTGGCGGTTGAGCGACGTGAGTCTCACCTGCGGCGTCATCGCCGTAGTCGTCGCTCGTTCGCGCCAGACTGTCCCGAGGCTATCGTAGGCCTCGCGGTAGAAGGCCGGGGTACCCATCCCGGTCTGGCGTTTTAGCGAAAGCGAGAAAGGGTAGAGCGGTGGCCAAAAATTACCGGCCTGGCGGACGACCGTAGGCCACGGATCATCAAATACGAGTCTGCCGTGCTGCACCATCGCGTATCCGAGCGGGTAGTGGTTGGGCACGCGGTCGCGCAGGCTGCCATTACGGGCTTTGATGTAGGGGTAGCGCACCCCGTCGAGTGCCATCGCCCGCTGTAGAGCCGTAAAACTCGGCGTACGTCCACGCCCGGCGTAGGTGAGCACCGTTTCGGAGTACACGGCATCGCCCTCGAAAAACCAGTCTGGCGTCGAGAGTCCCGTCGCGACGCCCCAACCGCCATTGCCGAACAGCACCCGCGCCACTTTGGTCCAGCCGCGTAGTAAGTTGGCGTACTGCTCCACGTGGCGGTACTCGTGGATGGCGAGGGCGTCCGCCCAGGCATTCGAGCTTACGAGGCCCTGGTCTTGGGGTGGGGTAGCGTAGAGGTATGAGCGCCACGGCGTCACACCTACGAAGCCGTTGGGCACCACGGTGACCGGCTGCACGACGAGGTCGATGGGCTTGATCCGGTCACCGAGCGGCAGAGGTCGCAGGCGAATCAGCGCCTCGTCGAGCAGCAGACTGCGTTCGGCAAACCGCCGCGTGGCGCGCGTGGTGATTACGTCGACCGAGTCCCCCTCTAAAATGCGCCAGTCGAGTTGCGGAAGCCCACCGAGATCCTGTCCAGCAAGCCCACACGAGAGAAGGAGCCCACCGAGGGCGAATAAGTAGCGCATCATCGGCAAAGCTGACGAGAGGCGGTCGCGTCGTGTTGCGTCGCCGATGTCGTTCGCTCAAAAAAAAGAGGAGCCGACCTCGCGGCTGGCTCCTCTTGAATTATTGGATATAGAACTCGACCGAACTAAGTAGCTGTTTCGGGTCGGGGGCGTTACCGCACCTATTGGACCACGACGCGACACTCGCTGGTGCCGCTGGCGGAGGTCACGCGTACGAGGTAGGTTCCGGCGGCGAGGTCCTGACCGATGGTCGACTGCGAGACGCCGCTTTGGGTCATTACCTGCCGGCCCTGAAGGTCATAGACTTCGACGTGCGCGTCGGTATCGATTGGGGCATTCACCGCAAACCCACCGCCCTGGAGGCTTGGGTTCGGATACGCGACCAAGTCCTGCGGTGCCCACTGCTGGTCGCCACCACCGACGGCAACGACACTAGACAGCGCAAAACTTCCGTCCAGGTCTACGCTTCGTAGGCGGTAGTACGTTGTTGCGGCGAGTGCCTCGGAGAGGGCGGATACTCGCTCGCCGTAGCTCCGGCGAGCATTGTCGGTCCCGAGAGCGTCTACCCACCGAACTTCCGCGAAGTGCGTGCCGTCGGTCGACTGCTCGACGGCGTACCCGGCGAGGTCACGCTCGTCCTCGACGGTCCACTCCACGAGGTCGCGGTTGACCTGGCGGGTGGCGGTGAAAGAGGTAAGGGTGACGGGAAGGGGGACGACGCCAGCCTGCACCTGAAAGTTCGCCTCAGCGACGACTGGCGGACTCGTACAACCTGCTGAGGTCGTCAGTGTAAAGGTCACGCTCGCATCGACACGGGTGATAAAAGCTGCCGCTACCCCAACCGCCGTCAAATCGAATTCGGTGGTCGTACCGGGTACTATCCCCAGTGCCACCTGGCTACCGGTGCAGGGAGCCAAATTATTCGGTGGATTCACCGGAAAGTCGACGCCGCAGGTGCCGACGACCTCCAAGGGGATGGTAAGTGTTTGTGAGGTTCCCGGCCGGAGAAACGTTTGAGGCGTCCCTACGGCTGTGACGCTTCCGCCGGTGATTACGCATCCATTTTGCGGATCGGCGACGACAAAAATGTCTTCGAACGAGAGCGGGCCATTGGTATTCACCGTGCCGAGGCTCGTCGGTGCGTTCGCATCGGTACTTATCGCCGTGCCGATCGCAGTTCCTGTAGTATACGTCGTGCGGTTTGGGGTACCATTGACGTTAAAAAAGTTGATGTCGACGGTGGCCGTCGTCGTCGTCGCGGTCTGGGCCGTGAGGCCGCCGACGGCGCAAAAGCTTAGGGTCAATGCAAGTAGTTTCTGGAACATGTGTCTGAGTTTGGTTGGTTGAAAAGAAAAGTAGCCTTCGAAAAGCCCGCCAACAAGGTAGTGAAGTCTCGCACACACAGCCAAGTGACCTCGGCGACGGTCCCGCACGCCTGGGCAGTCCTGCCTCTTTACAGCTACAGCACGAAACTTAGCCCTCCTCCGAGCGAAGTCTTTGTTGCGATCAGGGAGTGGTGGCCTTTACCCAGTAAGCCACCTGAACTGCTAAGGCAAGCGACTCCTCTCGCAGTGTGGCCCTTGCCTACCTTCCGCCCATATGCCGACCCGCCCCTTTCGCAAACTCCTCGTTGCCAACCGCGGCGAGATCGCCATCCGCGTCCTGCGTGCCGCCTCCGAACTCGACATCCGCACGGTGGCTCTCTACACCCAGGAAGACCGCTACTCGCTGCACCGCTACAAGGCCGACGAAAGCTACCAGATCGGCGCCGACGACGAGCCCCTCAAGCCCTACCTCGACATTGACGCCATTCTCGCTTGCGCCAAAACCTGCGGGGCAGAGGCCATCCATCCGGGCTACGGCTTTTTGTCGGAGAGTCTCGAGTTCGCGACCCGCTGCCGCGAGGAGGGCATCGTCTTCGTCGGACCGACGCCTGAGGCGATGGCGCAGATGGGCGACAAGCGCATGACCAAAGAGTTGGCCCGCCGCTGCGAGGTACCTGTCATCGAGAGCTACGAGGGCGATGTCTCCGACCCGGCCGTCCGCCGTGCCGAAGCCGAGCGCATCGGATACCCCATCATGGTCAAAGCCGCTGCCGGGGGCGGGGGCCGCGGGATGCGCGTGGTCCGCGAGCCCAGCGGCCTCGACGCCGCGTACGAAGAGGCCTACAGCGAGGCCCTGCGCGCCTTCGGCGACGGCAGCATTTTCCTCGAGCGTTTTGTCGAAAGACCGAAACACATCGAGGTCCAGCTGCTCGGCGATACCTACGGTAACCTCGTCCACCTCTACGAGCGCGACTGCTCGGTGCAGCGGCGCTTCCAAAAAGTCGTCGAAGTGGCTCCGTGCACGACGCTGCCGGAGTTCGTCAAGAAAAAACTCTACGACTACGCCTTACGCCTGGGGCGCGAGGCGGGCTACTCCTGCGCAGGCACGGCCGAGTTTCTGGTCGACCCGCAGTACAACGTCTTTTTCATTGAGGTCAACCCGCGCGTCCAGGTCGAGCACACGATTACCGAGGTCGTCACCGGCATTGATATCGTCCGCTCGCAAATCCTCATTTGCCAGGGCTACCGCCTCACCGACGACGCCATCCGCATCAGCAGCCAGGAGGCCATCCCCCTCACCGGAGTCGCCATCCAGTGCCGCGTCACCACCGAAGACCCCGCCAACGACTTCCGTCCCGACTACGGCACGCTCACGGCCTACCGTTCGGCCTCGGGCTTTGGCATCCGCCTCGATGCAGGTTCGGCGTACCCCGGTGCCATCATCAGCCCCTTCTTCGACAGCTTGCTCGTCAAGGTCACCGCCAGTGGTCGCGACTTGCAAGGGGCCGCCCAGCGACTTCACCGCGCCCTGCGGGAGTTCCGCGTGCGAGGCGTGAAGACCAACGCCGATTTCCTCCTCAACCTCCTGCGTGACCCCGATTTTTTGCGGGGCGACTACACCGTCGACTACCTCAAAGAGCATCCCGAACTCTTCGAACTTCCCGTGCGCCGCGACCGCGCCACGAAGGCGCTCAAGTACCTCGCCCACACGATCGTGAACGGCAATCCTCAGGTCAAGGGCCGGGAGTTGACAGAGTGGAGAGTGCCTTCGGTGCCGACGGGGGGTATCGCAAAGGACGAAAGGGAGGCGCGAGGGGCGCAAGGCCGTACGTCGGCGGCGGGAGAGCCCCTCGCGACTCCCTCGCGGACCTTGCGATACACGCTCCTGCATGACGGCCCGGAGGCTTTCGCCAAAACCGTCAAGGACGACACCCGCATTCACTACACGGATACCACCTTCCGCGACGCACACCAGAGTCTGCTCGCCACCCGAATGCGGACCAAAGATATGCTCGACGTCGCCGCGGCTTACGATCGCGACCACGGCGCGGACCTTTTCAGTCTGGAAATGTGGGGCGGGGCCACCTTCGACGTCTGCCTGCGCTTTTTGCGCGAGGACCCCTGGGAGCGGCTCAAGCTCCTCCGCGCTGCCATGCCGACGGTTCCGTTTCAAATGCTGTTGCGCGGATCTAATGGCGTCGGCTACAAGGCTTATCCGGACAACCTCGTCGAAGCCTTTACCGTCGAGGCCGCCAAACAAGGCATCGACATCTTTCGCATCTTCGACTCCCTCAACTGGGTCGACAACCTCGCTCCCGCCATCCGGACCGTGCGCGAGCGTACCGGTGCCGTCGCAGAGGCGTGCCTCTGCTACACCGGCGACCTTAGCGACCCCGCCGAACACAAGTACACCCTTCAGTACTACCTCGACCTCGCTCGTCGCCTCGAGGACGCTGGTGCCCACATGCTGTGCATCAAGGACATGGCCGGTTTGCTCAAGCCACGCGCCGCTGGCCTCCTTATTCCTGCCCTCAAAGAGGCGGTCGACCTGCCGATTCACCTCCACACCCACGACACGTCCAGTATCCAGGCGGCCACATACCTGCGTGCCGTCGAGGCGGGCGTAGACGTCATCGACTGTGCCCTGGCGAGTATGTCGGGACTCACCTCGCAGCCCAACCTCAACTCAGTGGTCGCGATGTTACAAGACACGGCCCGCGAGCGAGTGATCGATCTGCCTTCGCTGAATCGCCACTCCCAATATTGGGAAGCCGTGCGAACCTACTACAGCCCCTTCGAGACCGAACTGCGTGCGGGTACCGCCGAGGTGTATGACCTCGAGATCCCCGGCGGGCAGTGGTCTAATCTCCGCCCACAGGCGCGTGGCCTGGGGCTCGACGGTCGCTTCGAAGAGGTGAAGGCCAACTACGCCATCGCCGACGAGACGCTCGGACACCTCATCAAGGTGACGCCGAGCTCGAAGGTGGTCGGCGACCTGGCGCTCTTTATGACCAGCAACGACCTCACGCGCGACAAACTCGTCGATCCAAACAACCAACTCTCCTGGCCCGAGAGCGTCAAACAGTTGATGCGTGGCGACCTCGGCCAGGCCCCCGGCGGCTTCCCGGCGGATGTTCAGCGTGCTGTGCTCCAGGGCGAGCAGCCGTACACGGACCGTCCAAATGCTCACCTCGAGCCCATCGACTGGGTGGCGGAGGCGGAGGCTTTCGCCAAAACCTACCCCGAGTACGCCGGCTTGGTGAGCCAGCAATCCGGAGGTTTTGGGGCCGGTAAACTCAAGACCGATACGGAAGCCGACGTCAAGGCCGCCGCCGAGACCCTCGGCAAAACCCCTTCGAGCGACCTGCTCTCGCACCTGCTCTACCCCGAAGTCTTCGCCGAGTACGTCGACTTTCGTCGCGAGTACGGTACCGTCATGCCGATCCCGACCACGGCTTTCTACTATGGTATGCAACCCAGCGACGAGATCGACGTCCAACTCGAGCGCGGCAAAATCATCAACGTTCGCTACCTGAGTCGCACGGTAACCAGCGACACCGGTGAAGTCCTCGTGCTCTTCCGGCTCAACGGCCAAACCCGCACGGAGGTCGCGCAAGACCTGTCCGCCCGCATCACGGCCGTACGCAACCGCCGCGCCGATGGGCCGAACCAGATCGGGGCTCCGCTGCAAGGGGCGGTCAGTCGTGTCCTCGTAGAGGTAGGCCAGGAGGTCGAGGCGGGAGACCCTCTATTCGTCCTCGAAGCCATGAAGATGGAGTCTACCGTGACGGCCCCGCACGCGGGCACAGTTACAGAGGTCGTCCTCGCCGCAAAGCAGCTCGTCGGTACCGGCGACCTCGTGGTCGTGGTGAAATAGTGGCTCCCACGCCGGAGCTACGCAGCGGCGGTGATGGTGACGATGACGCAGGTCCCCGTAGCTCTGCCCGCGCTATCGGTCAAGTCATCGACCCGTACGCTTATGTCGACGCCGTGGAGGTCGCGGGCCAGTCGTGCTCGTTCGTGGGTAATGTCTAGCCCCCGCGAGACATGCTCCGGTTTGGCCGTGACTTTATGTTCAACGAGCACCGCCGGTGTCGAGGCCGCGGCCACCGCACGACCGACGCCATTGTCCATGATCTCGACGCGGACACCCTCTGCACCCACGAGTGGCTTCGCGACGATAGTGATGAGGCCTGAGCGATCGCTGAGGTGTCGTACTCCGTGCCAGACCGCGTTTTCAGCAAAGGGCTGAAGCAGTGTCGGCGGTACGCTCAGGCCCAATCGATCGATCTCCGGGTCGACGGCCCACTCCAGCGCGAAGCGCTGCGATGATCGCTGGCGCTCGAGTTCGAGGTATAGCTTCAGCATGTCGAGTTCTCGCGAAAGCGGCACGATCGCCTCCGCCGATCCGTCGAGCACGAGCCGTATCAGGCGGGCAAATTTCGTGAGGTAGTCCGCCGCGGCCCTGCGGTCGTTGCGAATCACGTAGGCCTTGATAGAATTAAGGGTATTGAAGATGAAGTGCGGGTTCATCTGCGCCCGCAAGGCCCGCTGCTCAGTCTCGGCGACGCGCAGGTGAAAGGCCCGCTCACGCGCGATCTCTCGGTTGCGTCGCAAGTTTGCTACCGCCACCGCGAAGCACCCACACATTAAGATGATGCCGAAGCTGATCAGGTAGTTAAAGACCGGCTCGATGAGCGCGAGGTACCAGGCCACCGCGGAGTACTGGTCAAAAGGTTCGATGACTGCCTGGGTGACGTCGGCGACCACGGTGAGAGCAAGCGTTGACAAGCCAAAGGCGATGATGTAGATCGGCCCACCGTTCGTACGGCGCGCGTGGTAGATGACCGCAGCTACAAAAATCAGTAAAGAGCCAGTCGCAACCGCGCGGAAGAGGTTCGGGAGCAGCGCCGTAAAGGGGTTTGGCCCCGCGGACAGCCCGTACGCCAGCGCTGGACCGATGCCCACGATCGCCATCGCGACCGAGAGTCCGCCCATGACGCTATCGCTCGGGCGCCAGTAGTCTACCTCCGCAAACACCGCCCTCCCAAACATCATTAGCGCACAGAGTCCGAGGCCTCCTGAGGGGTAGATCAAGTAGTCCGGTACGGGGCTGCCGGAGAAGAACAACTCCATGACCCCGTGATCGAGCGCCAAGAACAGCAGCATGGCCACCATAAGTACAGCAAAGGCAAAATCGACCCTGGCCGCACCCGCCCAGAGGCGTCCCAAATGGTAGAGGAGCAGTAGCGCTATGCCGCCGACGAGTCCTCCGGCCACGAGGAGGTGCCGCCCGCGCCAAGCCTCGAAGGTTCGCTCTGGTACGATGGTGAGTTGGAGTCGCGTATTCGTAGCGTAGATGCCCTCCCCGCGCTTGTTGGCGTAGCGGAGAGTCACTATTTGAGGCTCGCCGGCCGTAAGCTGTAGCGCGATGATGGCGGCCCTGGGGTCGTGATTGAGGAAGGGGTAGCTCCGGTCGGCCATGGCGACCCCTGCGCCCCCGAGGGTGGTACCGACGCTATGCTCGTAAAGGAGCAAACTATCGTGATAGCCCGCGTGGATGAAGTAGCGCCCCGTGTGGTGCGCGAGCAGTCGCACCTGCACCCAGTGCAGCCTTTCGATATCGTAGCGCCAGCCTTCGTCCTTTGCCGGGAAGAAGGCCGTTGATGGAGGAGGCTTGAGGGGGGCGGAGACATCTACGCCTTCATCGGCTATGGCGAGCGCACCAGCCGGGACGACCGTGGTGTCGACTGCGGAGACCTCGACCAATTGTACCAAGGACTGTGCGCTAGAGTGCCCGTATACAACTGCTAAAACCCAAAGCAATGGAAGCCACTGCAAAAGAAATACTTTCCCCTTAACTGGTATGCGCACGAGTGGCGCAATATACTCGTAGGGAAATGTCACTCTTGATGGAAGTTCTCGGGGCAAAGTGCGGCTTATTCACAGATTTATTTTGTGATTAGCTCGAGCCAATACCGGAAGTTGTGTATTAGGTACCTTGGTGGTCGACGTTCTCGTCGCCTGAGCAGTACCTGCACGGAGGAGGCCGGTCTGTGCGGCATTTGGTAGTTGAATCGCCAATGCCAGATGCAGCGATAGGACTTCGAGCCTCATTCGTCTCATCTACCGAAATTGCTTCATGCGATTGCCGCTTCAGACGGAGGCCCTTCCGTGTGGTCGGCGAGTGCGGCCCACCCTGCGGAATGACTCGTGCACAAACGCGACCGTTTCAGCGATCTTCCCGTCATGATGCACCAACGCTCTGCCGGAATCCTGCTCCCCGTCCCTAGCCTGCCCGGGGCTCCGTACTGCGGGGACCTCGGCGAGGGGGCACGTCGCTTCGTGGCCTGGCTGGCCGACTATGGCTTTGACACTTGGCAGATCCTCCCGCTCCATCCCACCGACGCTGCCTTCGGCTACAGTCCCTATGCGGCGCAGTCGGCCTTCGCCGGCGATGAGACCTACGTCGCCGTGGCCGACCTCCCCCTGACGGCCTCGCAGTTAGAGCAGGTTTTGCCGAAAGGCGGGTCTACCAAACGCAAGATCGATTACGCTGCCGCCAAAACTTACCGTACGCGTGCCATAGACCTTGCCTTCGCATCGGTAAGCCCTCTTGAAAAACGCGAACTCGCTACGTGGCGTGCAGCCAACGATTGGGTCGAGGACTACGCTTCGTGGCGCGTGACCGCCGATGAGCAGGGCAGCATTCACTGGCCAGGCTGGCCCGCGGCCCTGCGCAAAGGCGAGCGGCGCACCGATGCTGCCGTCGATCGTGTGGTCTATGGCCAATTCTGCTTCGCACGCCAGTGGGAGGCGCTTCAACGAATCGCCACCGAGCAGGGCATTCGTCTCTTTGGCGATCTCCCCATCTACCCGCACCTCGACAGCGCCGATGTTTGGGCCAACCAGGAGATCTTCAAGCTCACCCGTGCCGGCAAGCCCAAACGCGTCGCTGGCGTGCCTCCTGACTACTTCAGTGCCGACGGACAGCTTTGGGGCAATCCCGTATACGACTGGACGGCCCTCGCCGACGGAGACTACGCCTGGTGGGTCGCCCGCATCGGCTACGCGCTCAAATCGTACGAACTCTTGCGGCTCGACCACTTTATCGGTCTGGTACGGGCTTACGAGATTAAGGCTTCCGCCAAAACAGCCCGCCGCGGGTCTTACGTCTCTGTCCCCACCGACGGCCTCTTCGCTGCCCTCAGCGATGCCTTCGGCGAACTGCCCATCATTGCCGAGGACCTCGGGGCCGACCTCCCCGAAGTGCACGACGCGATGGACAAGTGGGGCCTGCCGGGGATGCGGGTGCTGCAGTTCGGCTTTGGCGGAGAGGCGGCGAGTCCGCACCTCCCACACAACTACGTTCCGCAGACGGTGGCCTACACGGGGACACATGACAACAACACCTTTCGGGGCTGGTACGAAAGCGACGCTGGCAAGGCCGATCGCAAGCACCTAAAGCGCTACAGTGGGCAAAAGCTAAAAGCGAAAAAGGTGCACCGTCTTGCTGGGCGCCTATTACTGGCTTCGAGCTCCCGGCTCGCCGTGCTCCCGGTGCAGGATGTCCTCGGCCTCAAGGCCAAAGCGCGCGTCAATACGCCCGGCACAACCGTCAAGAATTGGGACTGGCGCGCTAAAGCCAGCGAGATCTACGACGAGAAGGCTTGGCGCAAGGTGGCCAAATTGCTGAGCCTTTATGGCCGCGATGCCCGGGTTGATCTCCCAGGACCCCTCCAGACGGCCACTGCGGTCGAACGCAACTAGCGCAACGGGAGCCATGAGCTGCTAACAATGTCACCGAGTTGACAAATATCGGCGTCTACGGCAGGCAGCGAAACTTCGACTCCCACCAACGCCCGCGACTAGGCGATTGTGTTGCATCTTGGCGGCATGGCAGCAGTTTACCACTCTTGTGTCCCAACGCGGAAGGTCTTTTTTGTCGTTTTGGGTCTACTCTTCGGCGCTCATCTTGGATTGGCGCAAGCGGTGCTTTCCCCGGCGCTGCAAAGCAGGCTTGCCCAGGCGGGACCGACAGAGACCTTTCGCGTCCACGCGGTGATGGCGTATCAGTCCGACGCGCGCAAGGTCCGTCAACAAGCCTCTGCAAAGGGGCTATCGCGCGAGCAGCGGGCCGACCGCGTTGTCGCCCACCTCAAGCGGGAGAACATTGCGGCGCAAGCTCCTCTGGTTCAGGAATTACAAACGCTCCCCGGCGTGTCTCGCATCGAGGCGCGTTGGATCGTCAACCTCGTCGGCTTTGATGCGACCGCAGCGGCCATCGCTAAACTCGCGCAGCGCAGCGACATCATTGGGATCAACCTCGAGCTCCCCTGGGTCTTCGAAGGTGTCACATCGAGTGCGACCGCAGTTGCGTCGCCGAACGGAGCTGAGATCGGCCTCAAGCGCATCAATGCACCAGCGATGTGGAAGCGCGGCTACACCGGATTTGGTGGTATCTCCCTTACCTCCGACACTGGGGTCGACCCATTTCACCCCGCCCTCAACCACAAGTACGCCGGTCACGAAGGACGGTCGGTGTCCTGGTTTGCGAATGGTCTATCGGTTAACCCCGAGGATTGCGGCGACCACGGGACCCACGTCACGGGTACCATTCTCGGACTCGACCGCGTGACCAAAGACACGATCGGCGTTGCTCCGAATGCGCACTGGCTCGGCGGTGCTGTGCTGTGTGGCTTTGCCGCGAGCGACAATCTCCGGCTCTTCGAATGGGCACTAGATCCCGACGGTGATGAGGCTACGTCTGCCGATCGGCCCTTCGTGATCAACAACTCGTGGTACGACCCCAGCATCCGGGATTTCGAGTGCAGCGTACAGAACCCTTACCCGCAAATACTCGACAACCTGCAGGCAGCCGGTATCGCCGTCGTGTGGAGTGCCGGCAACGACGGCCCTAATCCTTCGACCATCACGCCGCCCCACAGCTACAACAGCAACATCACGAATGCCTTCACCGTCGGGGCACTCAACGGTAACCGCTCAAATCTCCTGATTGCTGATTTCTCTAGCCGAGGTCCGGCGTCCTGCGTAGCGGGAGCCGAGGAACTCAACATCAAGCCGGAGGTCTCCGCGCCTGGCGTAGATGTCCGCTCGACCCTCCCGGGCGGTGGCTATGGCACGAAGTCCGGCACCAGTATGGCATCTCCGCACACGGCTGGTGCCGTGTTGCTGCTCCACGAGGCCTTCCCCGATCTCGATGGCGATGAAATCCTGAAAGCGCTGTACTTCTCGGCACGCGACCTCGGCGAGCCAGGCGAGGACAACACCTACGGGCGCGGAATTATCGACGTCGATGCCGCCTACCAGTATATAATCGACAATGGTACGGCCGCCACGCCGGCAGAAGTGCCAGCAATGCGCGTAAACGTGATTGCCTCCGCCGGTGAGGAAAAGCAGTGTTCTGGACCGGTCGAAATCTCCGTAACCCTCGCCAATAGTAGCGCCGAAGCCATCACGTCTATCAAATACCAACTCGATGGCCTTACCGATGATCCTATTGTACTCCGCTCGGATGTCACGATCGCCGCAGGCGAAACGAGCCTCGTAGAACTGCGACCAAAAAACACCAAGCTCGGCAGGCACATGGTGACCTTCCGACTTCTCGAGGTAAACGCGCAGCCCGTAGATCGCCGCCTCGACCTCGGAGCGACCTGGGAAATCAACTTCTCCCAGAACGAGCGTCCAACCTTGGTCGTAGATCGGGCCGATACCACTTTTTGCCTAGGGTCTCCAGTCGAACTGAGCTTGCGCTCGACGCTGCCCGACCAGCCCGTTCTATTCTTTAGCCCTGATCCGCGCATTAGCGTCGTTCCCGTAACCGCAGGCCCCCGTTTCATTCTCCCTAGCCTGGACCGGGACATCACGCTCTATGGCATCAGCGAATATCGCCGCTCTGGTGGCCCGGACTACCCGGACACTGAGGAAAATTTGGTGTTCGTCGACGGGAGTGAGAGCAGCCTACGCTTTCGGGCGCTCGCCGACGGCATCATCCGTTCGGTAACCGTCAATCAGCTCACCTCCGGTAGAATCATCATGGAGTTGAAATTGGCGGAGAACCTAGAGACCGTCGGTCGGTACAACGCCGGCACTCGCGCTGGTCTTAATCAACTCGAGACCTTTCTGAAGGTAGAGGCAGGTGTGCTGTACGTACTCGAAATAACGCGTGCGCCAAAACTCGCCTTCCGTACGGACTTGCCCGTCAACCGTACCTCTGTACCGGGTTTCATCAAGTTCCAGTCCGCCACCGCAACCACTCCCGCTGTTGCAAATGGTAGCTTCTTTCTGTTCGACTGGACGATCGGCTACGAGGACGGCTGTCCCGTCACGCCGATTACCCTCCGTCCCGACAGTTCGCGTACCGCAGGCGAGCGTCAACTCGTCGTGACAGACACGGATGTTATCGAGGGCGAAACGTTCACCGCCCGCGACGCTAAATTTCCCGTAGGCACCGACTACACGTGGACCTTCGACAATGTAGTCCTCAACAGTGAAATGGAATCTGTAGAGGTAATCTCCGATGAAGTCGGGAGCTTTTTGCTGCGGATGACGACCGTAGACGAAAACCGTTGTGCGGCCGCTGCCGAGCAGCTCGTCGTCGTAACTGAGCGCAGCAGTTCGACCACTGAGGGGGAGGAGGCTCGTGCCCTTACCCTCTATCCAAATCCCACCACCGAAAGCTTCTCGCTAGAGGGTGATTTCGTGCGGGTAGATCGCATTGAGATATTCGATGCTGCCGGACGCAACGTAAAGACCTATAGTGGCTTACAGGCTCGGTATCCTGTCACGGATCTGGCGAGCGGTATGTATGTCGTCCGGACGAGCAGAGTCGACGGCTCGTTCGAGTCTGTACCTTTGGAAATAAAGCGCTAGGCCCGAAGACGGGCGATCGCGAGGACCATCGCGAGTTGCTCGTCGCGCGTTAAATTGGTATTGTCTACCAGCACTGCGTCTGAGGCCTGGCGCAGCGGTGAGTCCTCTCGCGTGGAGTCGATCCGGTCGCGCTCCAGTAGATTGCGTTTGACGGCTTCCGGGGTCACGGTCTTGCCTAGGCCCAAGAGTTCGGCGTGACGTCGCACCACGCGGACCGCTTCGCTTGCCGTCACGAAGAGTTTGAGTTCCGCCGAAGGGAAGACGACCGTTCCGATGTCGCGTCCGTCCATGACGATCCCGCCGCGCTCGCCGAGGGCTTGTTGCTTTTCTACGAGGAAGGTGCGCACCGCCGAGAGGGTAGCCACTGGGCTGACCAGGCTATTGACGGCCATGGTGCGCAGCTCCTCCGTGAGGATCTCACCGTTTAGTCGAACGAATTGACGACCTTCCTCGGCGACGAAGTCTAGATCGATACGCCCGAGTTCGGTAGCGACGGCCTGATCGTCGTCGAGGTGAAGGTCGCCGCGGAGGAAGTGGAGCGTCACGGCGCGGTACATCGCCCCGGAGTCCACGTAGATGTAGTTGAGGTGGGCGGCGAGCGCCCGCGCGAGCGTGCTCTTCCCACAGGAACTGTGGCCATCAATGGCAATCGTGATCCGCATAGCGCGGCAAGCTAAGAAATCGAACCGTTGTGCTCGTCTCCTGCTTTAGGGACAGCTTAGAAAGCCGTCGTCTTTTATGCACGTCCGCCAGTTGGGACACAAAAGGCAAAAGCCGCTGCACCACACACGGTAGGCAGCGGCTTTCGCCAAAACAAAGGACGGGATTTTGGTCCCGCTCAGTATTCGTCCTCGTTGAAGAGGAAGTCGTCCTTGCGGGGGTAGTCCGGCCAGACATCTTCGATGGTTTCGTAGACTTCGCCCTCATCCTCCATCTCTTGAAGGTTTTCCATGACCTCTAGGGGGGACCCCGAGCGGAAAGCGTAGTCGATCAGCTCGTCGCGCGTGGCTGGCCACGGGGCGTCTTCGAGGTGATGCGCGAGTTCAAGCGTCCAGTACATGTGCTAGCGTGCGGTTGTGAATGCAGTAATGCCACAGGGTGCCCCGATGTTGGAGCCTTCCTGGAAAAGTGCGCGAATAAACGACTTATTCCTGAAAGAATAAGATGAAAAAGTAGGAGTTTTGGCGAAAGCCTCAGCTGCGCGTCGGCACGTAGCTAGCCACCACTTTGAAGCGTCGGTGCTCGTAGCCATATGGGTGATTGCCGATGTCGCTGCTGTTGGCGGGACCCGTGGGATCACACACGTAATACGTGCGCCCCTCGTAGCGGAAACCGTTGCCGTTGAGGTGATTAGAGGCCACCGCCACGCTCAAGTGATCGTTGTAAGCGATGGCTACGACGGGGAGATTGAGCAGGTCGCGCACGAGGGCGAAGTACAACGCTGAGCGATCTTCGCAGTCGCTGACAGGGTAGTGCAAGACCTCATCGGGGATCATTGGCTTCGAAAACCCGTAGCTGCGCTTGTCCTCCTTGTAGACAAAGGCACCGCGCGTAAACGCTGCGAGCAACTCTAGTTGCTCCAACTGAGTCTTGCCCTTGAGCAGCGGTCGGAGTTCCTCGAAGAGGCGCTCTGCTGTAGCCGTGCTGAGGGCGGTCTCTACGTATTTGCCCTCCGAAAAGATGGGGTAGTCCGACATCCACGCCACGATCGTCCGATCGCTAGCCCCATGGACTTTGAAGCGTTGACCCCGGTAGTCGAAGTGAAAGACGCGCTCTTGGAGACGAGCTGGCAGCGTCGGAAGGGTGCTCAGATCGAAGCTAAAGCTTCGTCCCTCTTCGCTGAAGATCTGTGGATGAAACTTCAGGCTGCGGGTGATGCCATCCCGTGGGCGTAGAGCTGCGGTTAGGTTAACGAACCTATGCTTTCCTTCGGTAATGATGGGCACCTCGAAGAGCGCCTCTTCGGTGCGGGCGTAGACGTATACCTGGGTGCTGTCGTAGCAGAGGCGCACGTCATAGCCGGAGGCAGCTAGTAGTTGAGCTTCGAGCACGCGTCGCTCGTTGTCGCCGAGCCTCCCGTCGAACTTCGCGACCGTCGCATCGACGAGCCGGTAGTAGAGCCAGTCGTTTAGCTGCCACTCGAGCCGTTTGGATTGGAGCGTGGCGAGAGTCGCAGACCAGTCCTGCTGCGCGATGAGCGTAGCGTAGTTCGACAGTCCGGCTTCGCTGAGTTGTAGGGGTTCAGACCTTAGCGCTCTGCCCTCGTAGCTCACTTGAAAACGCTGCTCGTAGAAGATGACCTCCGTGTGCTGGGCCGGTAGGAAGGCGGTTAGGAACCAACTTGCCCAGGCGAGGATGAGACTATTCATAGATGGGCGACGAGTTCAGGCGAGAAGATACGTGAACTCATACATCTTGGTGTCTGTCCGACACCAGTTTTGCAAAGTTTTAGCAGAACGAAGCCTTGTGACGCGAGTTCTGTGCCAAATAAAAAAAGCCACCGCGAGCGTGTCGCGGTGGCCTTCGCCGAGGAGAGTTTCCTGTAAAAGCGCTCAACTCAGAGCTTTTACAGGATGAGCATCGCGTCGCCGTAGCTGTAGAAGCGGTACTTCTCCTTGACAGCTTCGTTGTAAGCCTCGATGATGAGGTCGGTGCCCCCGAAGGCACAGGCCATGATGAGCAGGCTCGATTTTGGCAGGTGCATGTTGGTGATCATCGAGTCCGCCACGTGGAACTTGTACGGCGGATAGATGAATTTATTGGTCCACCCTTCGTTTGTGGCGAGCAGATCGTCGGCGCTCACGGAGCTCTCCATCGACCGCATTACGGTGGTGCCAACCGAGCAGACTTTGTGCCCAGCGCGCTTGGAGACGTTGACGACGTCAACGGCCCCCTGCGGGACGCGGAAGTACTCGGCGTCCATTTTGTGCTTCGAAAGGTCTTCGACCTCGATCTCGCGGAAGGTACCCAGTCCGACGTGGAGCGTGAGGTAGGCCTCCTGGATGCCTTTGAGCTCCATGCGCTTCATGAGCGCCTCTGAGAAGTGCAGTCCGGCCGTCGGAGCCGCCACGGCCCCTTCCTCGGTTGCGAAGATGGTCTGGTAGCGCTCGGCGTCCATGTCCTCGACGGGGCGGTCGATGTGCTTGGGCAGTGGCGTCGATCCGAGGGAGTGCAAGAGTTTGTGGAAGATCTCGTCCGGCTCCTCGTTCATGAAGCGGATCGTACGTCCGCGTGAGGTCGTGTTGTCGACCACCTCCGCGACGAGAAGCTGGTTGTCGGCGTCGTCGGAGAAGAACAGCTTGTTGCCCACGCGAATTTTGCGAGCCGGGTCGACGAGCACGTCCCAGAGCCGCTGCTCGTGGTTGAGTTCGCGCAGCAGGAAGACCTCGATGTCGGCGTCGGTCTTCTCCTTGCGGCCGAGCATCCGCGCCGGGAAGACCTTGGTGTTGTTGAACACGAATGCGTCACCTGACTCGAAGTAGTCGAGCACGTCCTTGAACATCTTGTGCTCGATGGTCTGCGTCTCGCGGTTGACCACCATGAGGCGGCTGTCTTCGCGGCGGGCGGTGGGATACTTGGCGATGAGCCCGTCGGGGAGCTCAAATTCGAAGAGGGAAAGTTTAGTCCTCATGGACGGGTGGGGCTCGTTTTTAGGGCCGCAAAGGTAGCATCATTCGGGGCGATCCTCGGCGACCGCAGTTCATCGCCGGTTTCGGGGGGTTGGTCGATCCCCCCTTGCCGCCGTAAGCCCGGCTCTTAGCTTCGCTGCCAGATGATCGTCCTCCTCCGTTCAGTGGTCTCGTCCCTCGGACAAGCCTGGCAGCAACTCACCGGCAACAAGCTCCGCACAGCCCTGAGCCTCGTCGGCGTGAGCATCGGGATCTTCTGTATCGTGGCTGTCCAAACGGCTGTCGACAGCCTCCAACGCAATGTCGTTGGATCGCTTTCTAAACTGGGCGACAACACCTTCTACATCCAACGCATGCCCTGGGCCGACCCCGGCGACGACTTTATAAAGTTTCAGCGGCGACCACCCCTCACCTACGATGAGTACGAAGCCCTGGCCGACGCGCTCCGCTCGCGGGGAGATGCGGGTTACTACGGCGTCGTGGGCGGCCGCACGCTGCGGTGGCGCGACAATTCCGTCTCGGGCATCTTCAGCGTGGCTGGGTCCCCGGAGGTCAGCGACTTCTTCGGGTACGAGTTCGGCTCCGGGCGCGACATCACTCCTCTGGAGTACTCACGTGGTGCCAATGTCGCGGTGCTCGGCTACGAGACCGCGCAAGACCTCTTCGGTGCCGTCGAGCCGGTCGGGCGTGAGGTGCGTGCCTTCGGGCAAAAGCTCACGGTGGTCGGCGTACTCGCCAAGTCGGGTGAGGATTTGCTCCAAGTATTCAACTTCGATGGCGCCTTGATTCTCCCGTACTCCTTCGTCGCAAAGGCTGTCAACCTGGAGTCGAACGTCTTCTTCAGTTCGCTAATGGCCAAACCACTGCCGGGCACCACGCGCGAACAACTGCAAGACCTCGTCACCGTCGCCCTGCGGTCGCAACGTCGCCTCAAGCCTATCGCGGAGGACAATTTTAGTGTCAACTCGCTCGACATGCTCACCGGCATCCTCGACGCGATCTTCGGGACGCTCAACATCGTCGGCTTCGTGGTTGGAGGATTCGCGATTTTCGTAGGAGGTTTTTCGGTAGCCAACATCATGTTCGTCAGCGTCAAAGAGCGCACGAGCCTTATCGGGGTCAAGATGGCGCTCGGGGCTTCTCGGCGGGTGATCCTCGTCGAGTTCCTGATTGAGAGTGTGGCGCTCTGCATCCTGGGCGGGATTATCGGGCTCGGACTCGTCTACCTCACGGTGCTCGCGCTAAATCGAGCGCTGCCGTACGAGATGGCTCTCTCGTACGGGAATGTCGTGCTCGGGCTCGTCCTGGCAATCGTCATCGGGATTTTCGCGGGCGTGATCCCGGCCTATCAAGCCTCCCGAATGGACCCTGTCGAAGCCATTAGAAGTTAGCGACAGGCGTTGCTGACTGTCCGTAAGAGAGTTAGGCACATGATTTGTCTTGCAGGGAGTAGGTCAACAACTCTCCCTCACCATGTCGCACCTGCGGATCGCCTTGCTCTTTTTAGCCGCAGTCGTCGTCAGTTGTGGGACTTCGCGGCCGGTCGCTGCCGAGGCTGCGCTGCCGACAGTGGGCTTACGCCAAAACGGTCCGAGCGCCTTCGCGTCCTGGGGGCACTCGCCCCTCCGGGCGCTCGACGGGGAGGCCATACGTTTTCGCGCAAGCGTACGTCACGACCTCGGCATCGCGAAGGCCGAACTCTACGTCTACGAATTCGAACTCTATCGCAACGACGCCGGGCTTCATAGCCAACGCCGCCGCACGGGAGGAGTATGGGGGAAGGTTGCCGAGTTGCACCAAGCAAGCGGGCCCCACCAGGTTGACCTCGACTACGAGTATACGCCGGGGTTTGGGCCGCACACACGGCTGGAGTACGTCTGGCGCGTAATTGACGTCGACGGTCAGGCTACCGATCGACTCGGGATCACCGACGCGGGCACCTCACCGTGGCCGCAAGACAAGGTGTTGCTGTTTGCCGCATCGCGATTGCCGATGAGCGACCTGATCGACATTGCTTTTTTCCGCGACACAGATTACGACGACGACCGCACGCGCTACAATGCCGACATCGAGGCGATGGTGATGCAGGGCTTCCTGAGTCCGGCTGCGTACGGGGACTATCGCGAGCACTGGGCTTTCTACACCACTGATCGCGTCGCCGACGGCAAGGCCCTCTCGGCCGACGTGACCAACGACGCCCTCATTCCGGGGTTTCTCAAGGACTTTAGCATTCCCGGCATCGATGCCTTTTGTTTGGTCCACCGGCAGAACTACACGGACCGGAGTCTGATGCTGGAGAACTTCCACTCGCTGAGCAATAATCTCTTCAGCGCTGAGGCGCAAAACTGGGGTACGGCGATCCACGAGTCCGGACATGCCATCTTCCACCTCTCCGATGAATACGGGGGCTGTGCATGCTTTCAGTCACACGCCAGTGCCAACGTCTTCCGCGAGCGCAAAGACTGCGCACGCTGGAATACGGCCGAAGGCTTTCCTGCTACGGACTGTCACGAGCTAGTGGATGTGTACAACCGAAGTTGGTGGAGCGCCGAGGAATCCACCTTTTTCGCGACGCTAGAGGGTTGTAGCGCCCACAACGAGCGTCGTGGACTGAGCCCCGACAGTTGCCGGGTCTTCGTCGATGAGGTCGGCCGCGAGCAGTACTGGTCGTTTGAATCTACGTGCATTATGCACGACGATGGCGACGATGTGGTGCGTCCCTTCCAGCGGGCATGTCGCCGTGTGATCACCGAGCGCTTCGCGGCGATGCGGCAACTGCGGGGCGAGGACCGGTTCGTAGCCGTCGAGCGGCAAAACATCTACGGATACGAACCGGTGATCCTGCTGGCGATGCACCGCGAGGGCACCGTGTGGTCTGTAGAACTTCAGCAAGCAGCGATGGGCGTCCCTAGTTCTGTCATGCAAGCCGCCGGCGAGGTGACGATGCGCGTCCTCGACTCGGAAGGTCAGCTCGTAGCTGGCTATCAGTTGGCGAACGCTGGTGTAGTGCACAGCCACGGCGAGGGCGACACGTTTACCGTCCCGGAGGAGGGGACCGTGCGTCTGGCAGTAGCTGGCACTCCCCGGATGGAGCGGATCTCGTGCGAGTACAACCGCGACGCGCACGATCGCACGCCAGATGCCACACCCAGTCGATACGTGGATGGCTTTTCGTTCGAGATCGGCGACCGTGTTCGGGCCTTGCTCGGCGACCTCGAGCGGTAGTCCGCCGCTTTAGCTCAACCGCATTCCTTACCTGTTTAGTGGTATGCTTTTTGGTCCTCACTTACTCCATTCCCTTCTGTCGGACGGTAGATCGTCACACACTCGAAGTACAGTCGCTTAAGCCCATGAAATCTCTACTCACGCTCGTACACGATGCGCGAGCATTCGGAGCTGCGCTGTTTCTGCTTTTGGCGATCTGCTCGGAGCCTACGGCTGGTTATGCGCAGGACTGCCGGGGCGTGATCGCGGCCGATACGCTGGCCGCCCTCGACACCGGCGGCGACGTAGACTTTTGCCTTGACCTCGACTACCGCATCGCCCTGCGCAGCGAGCGCACCCTAGATGGGCAACGCCTCACCGCTTTCGCGCAGGGTTGCAATTTCGACACACTCGTTTTCTATCCGTACTTCACCTTCCCTTACCAAGGAACTCGCGGGCCGTACGTTTTAGAGGAATGGACCGTAGACGGGCGAAGCCTCCGCGATACCTTTGGCGACGTCGCGCAGCTCATAACCTTGCTCAACGCCTTTGACGCGGGCGGCAATTGGACCAACGACCAGATCACAAAAAACCTGGTCGGCGGCGTGCGGGGGCGGCGCTATGGCGCGATGCGCATTTTGCACATCGCCGACGGCACGCGTCGTGATGTGGCGGTCAACTACCAATCCATCGCCGGCGGTACCCGAGTTGCGGTGCGCGGCCCTGGGTACCACACTTACTCGCTGATCGATCCGCGGACCAACTGCCGCGACACCCTCACGCTGTTTGTCAAGCCCAGCCTGGCCGACCGACGTGACACCGTGTACACGCGGGCGCAAACACTGAGTCGCTCGTTCTGCGTCGACAACAGCGGACTCATAGGTTCCCCGCAGACGGCAAGCTTCTGCAGCACCGGCACGCGCGGTCGGGTAAGCATGGTCTCGCCCTACTGCTTCACCTACGCGCCGCCCTCGGGTTTTAGCGGAAGCGAAACCCTTTGCATCGAAGTCTGCGACGACACGCCCGGTCCCGGCGGACCTGTGTGCCAGCGAACGTTCGTGACCGTCGTCACCGGAAGCGTCCAACGGCCAGTCACCGATACGATACGGGTCACGATTGGGACACGCGACACGACTGTTTGTCTCGGGGCTGCGCTCCAACTTGCCCGTCCGATCACTTCGACGAGTGGGTGCTCGGTCGTTAGTGCCGACCTCGGCATCACGCCGACGCGCTCTGGTTGCGTCGACCTTCGGCCGACATCGGGATTCTCGGGGGTCGTTGAAGGTTGTGTGGTGCACTGCTCACAGGGGGTTTGTGACACGACTCGGCTCATCGTCACGGTGGCCCTCGACTGCCGCGAGACTGTGTTCGCAACCGCGCGAGACAGTATCGCCGATGGGGGGACACCTACCGCATACTGCCTGGCTGTTCCGCCCGCCGTGCTCGCCGAGTATCGACTGGCCATCAACGGTACACCCTACACCGGGCGGGTCGGGGCGTGCACTACCGAACGTGCGTATGCCTACAATTACGCGCCTCTCCTTCAAGCCGGGAGTGACGGCCCCTATACGCTACTCTCGTGGACCGTCGACGGACAGGATATACAGGGTCCCTTTGCGGGCTTGTCGGCGCTCGTGGCGCTCATGAACGGTGCCGACCCGCAGGGCAATTGGCGCCTCGATCCGGCGAACTTCCTGATCTCTGGCGGGCGACCAGACGGCAGCTACGGCAACCTACAGATCGTGCACGATGGCACCGGGGCGGTAAGTGACCTAGTACCCAACCCTATCGAGGTCTCCGCCGGCTCGAGCATCGACGTGCCGGGCCGTGGCACCTATGTGATTACGGTCGTCAATGTCGCGACGGGCTGTCGGGACGCACTTACCCTCAAGGTGGGTGCGGACTTGCCTGCGGGCACGAAGCAGGTCGTTGTCGTGCCGGTAACGTACGGTCGCGTGAGTCCGCAGACCTGTCTGTTTGACGCCCCCCGCGATACGGTGCGGGTGTGCGAGCGACCTCGGAGCGGTACGGCGACCCTCGAAGCCTCCGGATGCATTACTTACCAGCCGAGGGTGGGCTTCGTCGGTCGGGATACAATGTGCGTGGTGACCTGCACGCTGCCGAGCGGATCGTCTTGCGATACGGCCATTGTAATTTTCGAAGTCACTCGACCTGAGCTGCTCACCGACACTGTACGCTTACAGAGTTTTGGCGAAAGCCCCCTCCTCGCCTGCGCCAACGTCCCCTTTGACGGTCCTTTTCAAACGGCAAGCATCTGCGGGATACAGGGCGCATTCGTAGCTACTCCAGCAACGGGGACGTGCCTGACCATCACAGCAGCGCCTGAGACTACGCAAGCCGGAGAGATCTGTGTGGAGTACTGCTCGCAGGTCGACCCGAGCTACTGCCAGCGGGTGGTGTTCGTGATAACTCCTACGGTAACCTGCGCGCCTGACTTGTTTTTGCAGGATAGCCTGACCCTGGCACCGAGCCCGGGCATAACCAGTGTTTGTCTAGGCGAAGGTGTAGATCTAAGCGAGTACACCATCACCGTCGACCGTGGCTCCGCGACCCTGCTCACAGATCCGAGTTGTGGAACGACCGTCGGGACGGGCGGGGGTGGCGGCACGCAGACAGTACTCAGTTACACGACTGTCTTTCTCGACGAGGCGAACCCCCTCCGTATCGAGGGCTGGGACATTGGTGGCGCGCTCGTAAGTGGTGTCGAGGCCATGGGCCTGAGCGCTTTGGCCGACTCGATGAGTGCGTATGACCCCGCGGCTACGTGGACCTACAACCGCGATGCCGCCATGATCGTCGCGGATGTCGGGACGGGTAGCTATTCGATGATGATCCTCTTCGATCTGGCGAGTGGTTCGGTTTTTACGCTGCCGCTAGAGACGACGACAACGACGGGCTCCGGTGGTACTCGCTTCGTGCCGGGCACCGTCGTTGAGCTACCGACGCCCGGTCGATACCTCGTGAACGCGGTTCGCAACGACGGGACTTGCGGAGATCAGCAGCTCATCTATCGTCAGCCGCCACAACGGCCCCGGCGCGATACGATTCGACAGCAGGCTATCAGCGAACAAATCAACGGACCGTACTGCCTCCCGACCGACGAGCTCGGTGGTGCCGCCACGAGTATTGACCTCTGTGGCGCTCCCTCGAACGGGCTGATTGGCTTGTCTGGGAGCAACTGCTATACCTACACGCCAGATCCTGGCTACGTCGGTCGCGACGAGGTGTGTATTGTCCTGTGCGCTGAAGGCGGCTTGCTCTGTGATACGACGGTCATTGTGCTAGATGTGGTCGTGGAGCCTGCCCTCCGACAAACGCGAGACACGGTGACTCACCAAGTCACCACTGGTGTGGAGAGCCAAGTATTCTGTTTGTCCAGCGCCCAACTGCCCTCCGCCCCAGACCGACGAAGTTTCTGTGGTGATCCACTACTGGGGAGCTTGACTTTTGCCTCCGCGACCTGTTACACCTATACGTCTACGGCTGGTTTCGTAGGTACGGACGAGGCCTGTGTAGTCTTGTGTAGCGGCACCGTCTGCGACACGACGGTCCTACGATTCGTCGTCCGCGACGCACGGCCGCCGGTCGGGAGTGCGAGTGACACCCTGCGCATCGAGGTCGAGAGAGATGTGCTCAGTTTAGTGTTCTGTCTGCCGACAACTACGTTGCCTTCTGGGCCAATCGACCTGACGGGCTGTGGTCTGCCCGGCAATGGTAACTTGACGTTCGTGTCGGATAGTTGCTTCACGTACTTCCCCGACTCTGGCTTCGTTGGATCAGATACGGCGTGTGTGACGATGTGTAGCGGCGCGATCTGCGCGACGACCATTGTTCTCATCGAGGTTCGCCCGACGCAAGTGGTGTCGGCCCCCGTGCGCGATACCGTCCGTCTGGGCGTCATCGCAGGACGCGTCAACGGGCCGTACTGCATCGATGTCTCACAGCTGCCGGGTGGCGTGACGCAGAGCACGGCTTGCGGTGCGCCTCAGCACGGTGAGCTAACGATGGCGGGGACGACTTGCTATACCTACGAGCCTACCGCTGGGTACATCGGACGGGACACGGCCTGTATGATCTTGTGTAGCGGCACCATATGTGACACGACGCTCTTGGTCTTTGAAGTGGCGCTGTCCGGACCGACGTGCGACAACTTCAGCGCGACGACCCCACTCAACTTCGACCTTACCAACTGCGATTCCACGGCCCGCTTCGAGTTTACGACTGGTTCTACTGATCTGAGTGCAGTGGTCTTGACGCTCGACTCCGTCGAAATTGTCGGACAACGCAGCGGAACCCTCATCGCCGTAACCCTCCCCGTCGGTACGTACGCGCTCGTGGCTCGGGACACGGTACAGAACTGCCAAACGACCTTCGCCATCACCGTCTCGTGTAACGCCAACTGCCAACTGCCTTTCGCCGCTACCGACATCAGGCGCGTGGTCAACTGCGACACAGGGCTGGTGAGCATCTGCCTTCCGACGACGCCGGCGGCGCTGGCGGACTTCGCAATCAGCGTAGACGGCGAGCCGTACACCGGTACCGTCGAGGACTGCGGCTCGGAGGAGCGCGTCGTGTACGATGTAAATGATCTCGGAGGTGGGCCTTTTCGCGTGGACTCCCTGACGATAGGGCGCACCTTCTTCAGTGCCGACGTCGCCAGCCTTTCCGACCTCGCGGACTCTCTTCAAGTATGGGACGGCGGCACGCGCTGGACCTTCGACGCGACCTCGCGGCTCTTGAGCGGCGGGATACCCACCCGTGACTACGGCGCCTTGCGGATCACAGAATTGTCCATCCTCCGCGTCTCCAACGTCCTCCCGATTCGGGAGACTGTGGCGGCGGGTGTCCTGCTCCGCATCCCCGCGGGCGTCCCTGTCACCTCGCTGCGATTTACGAGTCAGGTGGGTACCTGCCAGCAGGACCTTCGGCTTACGGTGGAGTGTGCGAGCAACCGCACGGAAGCTGTCTCCGTGGAGGTTGATGGTGACCTGCTGTACTGCGTGGACGCGGTTGGTCTGAATGGGCCGGTCGTGTCGCTCGCCAATGCATGCCCTACGACCGACAGCATCGCGGACCTCGACTTCGACGCCGTGCTAGGCTGCGTCACCCTACGTGGGGTACGACTGGGGACCAGGGAGGTTTGTCTGGTGGCCTGCGATCGCCTGGGCGTCTGTGACACGACCTTCGTCACGGTGACGGTGACCCGCCCAGCTGTCGGTGATCCTGTGCTGGCCGAGGACGACGACTACCGCATCATGCGCGATGCGGTGTTGCGCGAGAACCTAACGGACAACGACAGCTTTACGGGTGGCTTCGATACCATCCGCTTGCTCACCTTGCCGAGTCGCGGCCGGGCCTCCGTCGACGAAAACGGCGTGCTCACTTACGAGCCAACGATGGGGGAGTGCGACTTCACCGATACGCTCCTTTACGAGATTTGCCAGGGAACGATCTGTGACCAGGCGACGGTATCGATCCGGGTTCGGTGCGGCCTCGTGGAGGTGTACCGTGGATTTTCGCCCAATGGCGACGGGATCAACGACTTCTTCGCTATCGAGGGTATCGAGGCCTATCCGAACAGTACGATTCGCGTGTACAATCGCTGGGGCAACGAGGTCTTCGTCATGGTAGGGTATGCCAACGATTGGGCGGGTACGTGGACCGATAAGACGCTCACGAACGGAACCTACTTCTATTTGCTCGAGATACCGGGGGAGGAGCCGATCTCGGGATGGGTCGAGTTGGCGCGCTAGCTTTAGTAAGGGGTGGCGATTACAGCCGACCGCCTTTCGGCAAAACACAGGTAGGCTTGGGCACAGTGCCCCGCCGGGGGCTATCCTCGGCGGGGCATCGTCATTGGAGGGGGAGGCTTTCGCCAAAACGCATTACGATTAATTATAACGTTTGGCACCCTCTTTGAAGGAGGGAGGGCAACAATAACCTTTCCTGAACTCCCCTCACATGCTCAAGTACATCCTTCCCCTCGGGGCCGCCGCGGCCCTCTCCCTCGGTGCCTGCCAGTCGGGCAGCGGCGTCGAGCTAACCGCCGACGAAACGACCAACTGGTCGAAGACTTTCGCTACGCCCGGCGACCATGCACTAGACATCCGTCTCTACACTCAGGGCAGGCGCGTCGGTGATGCCGCCGTGATGTACGACGCACTCCACAACATGCTCGCTATGGAGCCCGGCAACGCGGCGATCAAAGACAGCCTCGCTACCCTATACTTTACGGGGCGCATGTACGGTCCGTCCCTGTCGCTCACCACCGAACTGCTCGAAACCAAGGCCGAAGACCCACGCTACCTCGAGATGCAAGCCGTCTCGCAAAACAGCCTCGGTCTCCTCGAGGACGCGCTTACGAGCTACGAGTCGCTGCTGAAGGTTGATCCGAACCCATATTACGCCTACCAGATCGCCACGATTCAGTACGGCCTCAACAAATTCGAGGTTGCCGAAGCATCGGTGGACAACATGCTCGCCGCCGACCTAGGTGAGCAAAAGGTAAACATCAACCTGAGCAATGGCCGCGCGCAGTCTGTGCCGATGAAGGCTGCTCTGCTCAACATTAAAGGCGTACTCCGCAAGGATGTGCACGCCGACAAGGACAAAGCGCGCGAGTACTTCCAACTCGCCATGGCCGAGGCACCAGACTTCATGCTGCCCGCCAACAACCTAGCCGTCATGGACGGCAATCAGTAGTCCGTAGGGGGCACGGTCCCCGACCCTATGAAGCATCGAAGCCTGCTACCGGAAACGGTGGCGGGCTTTTGTGTCGTAAAGGTCACCGGGAGTTTTGCTACCGCAATTCATCTGCCGGTGCCGCTGGATAAGCGCCTGCCGCGAGCTCAACGCAAATTCGCAAAGCTGATGAGACCTGTAGGTGGGTTGTCCAGCCGTCCAGTCGGCGACCAAAAATCATGGAGACTCAAGCATAACGATCGAGCACATATCACCACTTCTGTTATGTGTGGCATCCTATTTGAATAATCAATCATATCTGAGCGAGGTCCCCCCGACCGTACAGTAGC
The DNA here is from genome assembly GCA_963837005.1 of Lewinellaceae bacterium. Classification (GTDB taxonomy): domain Bacteria; phylum Bacteroidota; class Bacteroidia; order Chitinophagales; family Saprospiraceae; genus CALDTK01. Next base: position 1,196,101 of record CAWIMC010000001.1, on the reverse strand, counting down.
CTGTCCGCGACGCATGTCGTACTCCCCCCCGTGGCGCAGGTGCTCGATATCCCACCCTTTAGAGGGTCCCTTACGGCACAGAGTGTTTTGGCGAAAGCCGGAGCACTGTGGACATGCATCCCACATGAATTTTCAAAGAGTCTTAGCAGGCGTTTGCTTCACGCTAGCGGCCGCGGTCGCCTCCGCCCAGACGGGCATAGGTACGTTTACACCCGATCCGACGGCAGCACTACACGTTAAGACGAGTTCGCCGAGCCAAGACCCTATTCTTTTAGAGGGCCTGCGTGCGGGCACAACCGAGACGGACATCGTCGTCACGGACGCCAACGGCAAACTCCGCTACCGACCGATCGCGGACCTCACCGTGTCGGGGGAGTGGACGTACAATGGGACGAATCACATTTATGCCAACCGGGCGCGGGCGGGATCCGGCAACACAAATGTGGTAGTGACGAATACAGGGCGTTTCGGGATTGGCACCACGGCCCCTGATGCACTGTTTCACATCAGCCAGAGTGGTGACTTCGTGACGTCCTCCGGCGGCGGGATCGCTCGGTTTGGGGCAGGTGGCAACTACCTCGGTGTCGACGAAAACGAAATCGGAGCTTTTGAGAGCAATTTGCCGGGTCGACTCAACCTCAACGTAGACGGTGGCGAGGTCACCATCGGCGTGAACAGCGGAGGTACGACGCTCTTTCACGCGTATGGACGGGCGCAGATCGAGGTATTGCCCGCGGGCGATGTTGACGGCGCCAATCCAACCGACGACCAGATCGTCACGGCAACCTCTACGGGTCTGCTACGCAAGGTGCCGACCTCGGAGATTAACGGTATGGAGTGGCGCAACGACGCCAGTGACCTGTATATCTACGCAAAGCGCGCCCGCGACGCAAATGCTGGCAATCACGTGGTCGTCACCGACAACGGCCGCTTCGGCATTGGAACCACGACCCCCCGCACGAAGCTCGATCTCGTCAACAGCAGCTTGGTAGTCGAGCGCGCGGGATCGACCCTGAGCGGGTCTGCGATCGGCAACCGGGAATCGGTCCGCTTGGCCGGTTCGACGGCCAACGGGGACGGTGTGATGAGTACGAACGACCGCTTCGATTTCATCATTAAGAACAACGCCACCGCCACCAATGGCGGGGAGACGTTTATGGGGACGAGTTCGCGGTATGCGAGTCGGATCTTCTTCGACGGAAACAACCGCACGGAGGCCGCCAACGGGGTAAGCCCCGGCGACGACGACGCCTTCGGGATTAGCGTGTCGACCACGGACGGCACGGCGGGGCAGAACATCACCTGGCGCACGCCTTTCGTCGTCGAGAATAGCGGTCAGGTAGGCATCGGCACGACGAGTCCACAGGCTCAACTTCACGTGAGCGGGCCAAACATCTCTGCTGCGAATCCCAACAGCGCGATGCGAATCACGCGGAGCGCACTTCCGATCGGGCAGATCAACCAAGTACCGGCGACTGATCCGCAAGTACTGTTGATCGACCCGGACGGACAGATCAAACGGATCGAAGCCACGAGGCTCTTCGATGACGAAGGTGAATGGGTCGATGCCACTAGTGGCCAATATATCTACGCCAAGCGCGCCCGGGACGAGGGCGCGACTGACTTTGTCGTCATCGATGACGACGGGCGCCTCGGTCTAGGGCAGACTAACCCGCGCGAAAAGATCCACATCACCAACGGCGGTATGCGGATCGATGGGCAGACGTTCGGCATAGGCTTTAACAACGAAAACCCCTACTCGGCGATCCCTACTCGAGATGGCTCCCGCATCTACCACGAAGGGGCGACCATTGGGACCTATCGTGACGCGCTCATCATTGAGAAGACCGACTTCAACCACGACGCCGTCGATGGCGGGATCGTGTTTGCCAACCGCAACCGCGTCGACAACCGCTACACCACGATGGTCATTCGCGGCGACGGCAACGTCGGTATCGGGCAAAACTTCACAGCGCCAACCGATCGCCTGCACGTCGTCGGTAACATACAGGTGCAGACCGGGGGACTCGGCAACGCCGCCACGGGTGGACTGGTCCGAACCGGCGACCCCTACGTGAGTCCGCTGATTACGAACACGCTGGCCAACGGACTCGTCGCCGCCGACGAAACGGACTTTGCCTACTTCGGCACTAAGCGAGAGGGACCGAACCGCGTAGACGGCGTCATCGTGTGGGGCGACGACTCGCAGGACAACCTCAGGATCATGCACGGCAGCGGTTCGGGGGGTGTCCTCACCGAGGCGATAACGGTGCTCGGGGCTAATCGCAACGTCGGGATAGGCGTCTCTCTACCGAGCGCCAAACTTCATGTTGGTGGCACCGCACGGATAGAAACCCTTCCCGCTGGTGACCTCAACCGCGTCTTGCCAGACGACGAACTCGTCACCGCGGACGCTGATGGCAACCTCCGGAAGGTACCGGCGTCGGCGCTTTTCCAGACGTTCGAAGACCAGGATTGGACGATCCTCAGCAACGGGAACATCTACAACGCTAACGTCAACAACGTCGGCATCGGGCAGATCAACCCACAGCGAAAGCTGCACGTCGGCGGCAACGTGAGGCTAGATGTTTTGCCGGCAGGCGTCGTCAATCGCTTCGCGTCCTCGGATCAGCTCGTAACCGCAGATGTAAACGGCGACTTGCGCAAAGTATCGGCGGCGACGCTGTTCGGTACCTTCGAGGACAACGACTGGGTCATCAACGGGGCCAATATCTACAACGCCAACTCAGGTTCGGTGGGCATCGGGACCACGACCCCGAGCGTCAATTTCAAGCTCGATGTCAACGGCGCGATCAACATGCGCGATGGCAACTACTTCCAGATTGGTAGTAACACCAATAACCGCATTACCGCCGTGAGCGCCAACGAGGTGACCTGGCGCACGAATGCCAACCTGCGCTTCCAGAGCCAGACGGGCACCTCCGACCTGATGGTAATCAGTGGGAACAACCAGAGTATCGGCATCGGCGTGGACCCGAACTCTAACCTCTGGGGGATGGACTTTGGGAGGCCGTCCCGCTTTCGCGAAAACACGCGACTGTACTTCGGCAACAACAACTCAGTGACCGGCGGCAACCAGAACAGTATCTACAACTCGGACAACGACAACTTCCGCGTCCACGCCCGGACGCTGTTTTCGGTGCGCGACCGCTCGGACGCGGCCAACGTCTTCACCGTCAACAGCAGTAACAGTAGGGTAGGGGTCAGGGAAGACAACCCTCAGCAAGAGCTGGACATCAACGGCCGCGTCCGTATACAGAATTTGCCTGTACAGGCTAGTGTCGGGAGCGCCGACCGGTTTGTAATCACCAGCGCGGCAGGAGACTTGAGCAAGATAGAGTTCCAGCAGTTCCAAGGTCCCTGGGACCGCGACGCCCTCAACGCCCGGACCTTCTTGCGCAACAACGGTGACCGTGTCGGCATGGGGACCAACAACCCCACTGGTAAACTGCACATCCTGGAGTCGCCCGGTACGCCATTGACCTCGACCACGGGTACCATCGTACTCGAACACTCCGATGCGGGCGGCGAGAACTCCATACTTTTTAAGAGTCGCCAGACCAGCAGCGACTACGCCTACATCCGCTACCAAGACGACGGCAGTGGCAACGGAACCTCGAACTCGACCAGTCTCCTGACCATTGGCGTCGAGAACAATACACCAGGGAACTCCGGCCAAGACGACATCGCGATCATGCCTTCGGGAAACCTGGGCATCGGTACGATCGCGCCGAGCCGCAAGCTTCATGTCGCGGGTACCGCTCGAATCGAGTCAATACCCTCCAATACTACCGATCTGTTTGCAGTGACGACCGATAATGATGGTAACATCAACAAGCAAGCGATCTCGTCGATTAAGGACAACCTCGGTAATCACGTCATGACGCAGCGACTGCGGACCAATGGTTTTGCCATGTCGCACGACGGGAGCGACGCGGGGATGAAGCTGACCTCACGCAACTCGTTGATGGTCTCGAATCGCTTCCAGTTAGGTAACATCAGCCCGAACTGGATTGACGATGACATTACCCAACTGCCGCCCTACGTGTCGGCGTCCACGCCAATCAATGACGGTTTCGCCGGTAATGACGGCGCAGTTTTCGCGCCAGTGCGCACGAGTACCGAGGACTCTGACCTGCGGCTCTACATCCTCGACAACCCGAATGACGCCTTCTCGATCTGGGGCAACCCCTGCGGCAGTTCGGACTGTGGCGAGATCAACAACTCCAATCGCGTTATCGAATTTCAAGCCGGCGGACAGATCACCATTGATCGCCTCGCCTTCGGATCGGGGGCTGACCAGATGGTACTGGCCGACAACCGCGGCCGCCTGAAGCTCGGCGGCGTACCGGGCACAAGTCCGGCCACCGGCGGGGACAACCTCGGCAACCATGTCGCCACACGCGACATCATCCTCGGCAAGTGGCGCATCCTCGGGTCGAATAACATGCGCTTCGACCCGTCGACGCGCAACATCAACCTCCCCGACAACGGCACCATTACTTGGGGCTCAATATATGGTACGGCCATCGCCGGCGACCTGACCGCCAACGGGGAGGGCGGCAACACCGACCTCAAGCTGGAGGCCAGCGACGACATCTACATGGAGGCTAAGGGCGGGCAGGGCGACCTCATCCTGCGGGCTACGGGCGATGTCGATTTTCGAGTCAACGACAAGATGGAATTTCGCGTCGGCACCGACAACACCAACGATAACTTCACCGTATTCACCGACGACACCGTCGAGCGCTTTAGCGTACGTAATACAGGTAGCGTGCGCGTCAATGGCCTTGCCGATCCGCTGCCCGGTGCAGTCAATCGTATCGTCGTCGCTGCTCCCAATGGCGACCTGCAGGTGATGTCGGGGTCGTCAACTGGGCTCTGGGACCGCAACGCGGGCAACACAGACACCTACCTCACCAATTCAGGCGACGAAGTCGGCATCGGCACCAACAGCCCCGCCACTAAGCTTCATGTCTCCGGGACCGGACCTGTAAATGGCACCCCTGTCGAGCTTCGTATAAGCAACACCTCCGGTGGCGGACAGTCCGCAGTGTTCTTTCAGGAGGGCAACAGCTTGACCGCCGGAATTCGGATGCGTTACGCCGGTAACTCCAACGTGTTCTTCATAGAAGACGGATCGGGCACCAACCCACTCATGACCTTCGAGCGCACCTCACGTTCGACCGGTATCGGCACCAACAATCCCGACGACGAGACCGCACTACACGTCTTTAAGGCCTCTACGGACAATCCAGGACGCCCAACGCGCTTGCTGTTGCAGAATGCGGCCGGCGATGGCTCGGCGTCCGTCGAGCTAATGGAAGGTGGTGGTGGTATTGGCGCCAACAACGGCATGGCCCTGCGGTACAACGCTACGGGCACAGAGGCCTTTGAGATCCTCCGTGGCACCGCCGACATGAGCAATACCGATGTCAAGTTCAAGGTAGAGCGCAACTCCGGAAATGTCTCAGTGCGCACGCTACAGACCGGCGGCGGCCAGATGATGGTCGTCTCCGACATCAACGGCACGCTCTCCACCCGTGCCTTTGATGCCGCTCTGTGGTCGCGCACCGGCGCAAACACCTTCCTCGCTAACGTCACCGACCAGGTCGGTATCGGCACCTCGACCCCGGGCGCTAAGCTCGACGTCAACGGGACGGTCAATATTCAGGGCCTCGCCGTCGGTACTGCTACCGATCGCTTCGTGGTCGCCGACGCCATCACGGGTCGCCTACGTTACCGCGACGCGAGCGCCTTTGCCAACTTCTGGTCGCGCGCTGGCAACGAAGTGTCGCTCGCGACCTCGACCGATCTCGTTGGCATCGGCGTGACGCCCGCCTCGGGGGTCAAGCTTCACGTGGGCGGGAGTGTCCGCGTCGACGCCCTCAGCGGAGGGGTTACGCAGATGGTGGTCGCCGATGCCCTCGGAAACCTTACTAAGCAGACCATCCCGGTGAATACCAACTACTGGTCACAGACGGGCAATGTCGTCGAACTCGTCACCGCTAGTAATAACGTCGGCGTCGGCGTGACACCTGCAACCGGCACGCGTCTGCACACTGGCAGCGGGAAGATCCGCTTCGACGATCTCATCGGCACCGGGTCGCGCGTCGTGATCGCAGACCTCAATGGTGAACTCTCGTCACAGCCAATCGGCAACTTTCAGAATAATTGGACGCGCAATAGCGTGACGGGCCAAGTGCAACTCGCCGTGAACACCGACTTCGTCGGTATCGGGACGCCTTCCGGGCCCACCGCTCAACTCCACACCACGGGCTCCGTTCGCTTTCAATCGCTGGCCAACGTAGGTGGGCAGAACGTAGTCACCGCAGACGCAAATGGTAATCTGTCCACCCGCACCCTCCCTTCCCCCCTCTGGGAGCGCGATGCCGCTAATCAATTTACTTACGCCGTTAACGGCGGAGACAGAATCGGAATCGGTACCTCGTCGCCGAGTTCGAAGCTTCACGTCGCTAGTGGTGCCGTCACGATCACCGAACTACCAACCAACACCGGCGATGAAAACGCCGACCGGGTGGTCGTCACGACGGCATCGGGCGAGCTCAAAAGTTTACCGGCTGGACTTCTCAAGTCGCCGTGGATCGAGGACCTCAGCAATCGCGTAAAGCTTCGCGCCAACGACAACTGGGTCGGGATCGGCACGCAAACCCCGCTCAGCGTGCTGCACATCGAGGACGATATCCCCACCGCCACCGGCACCATGGAGATGCGCCTGCAGAACCGCCAGGGCAACGGCGAGATCAACCTCCGCTTCCGTACGGGCACCAACTCCGGCGGCTTCAACGATGAGAACAACTCAATGGTGCTACGGTACACCAACCAGTACGACGCCCTCGAGGTGACCAACGGATACGGCCGCGCGGATGTCAATTACTCTAGTCTCTTCAAAATTCGGCGCGCGAATGGCTTCGTGGGTATCAATGTCGGGGTTGCCAACCCTACCCAGCGTCTCCATATTGGTCAGGGCAACCTACGCCTCGAAGATGGGGATATTCTTATGGGGCAGCGCCACCGCATCCAGTTCGCCGATCCCCGAAGCTTCATCGGGGACAATGGTGACCTCGCCAACCGAGATCTCTACGTCAGCGCCGAGGAGGATCTCATCGTACGCGGCCAACAGCGCATCGACATGCGAACGGGTACAAACATCTTCCAGCAGGCAGGCGACGACTTCGACATCAGGGCGGGGACCAATCTCAACCAACGGGCAGGCAACAACTTCGACCTAAATGTCACCAATACGATGACCTTGGATGCCGGAGGCGCCGCGCGAGTAGCGGCGGGCTCGGGCGACCTCGACCTCCGCGGCAACCGAATCCTCTTCCGTCGTGGCGGTGCCGTGCAGGGCTACTTCGACACCGACGGTAGGTTGGAGCTTTCCGGTGGGTCGGCGACCGACAAGCTAGACGTGATTGGCCAAGTTCGCATTCGTACCCTGAGCGCTGGTGCCAATCCCGGCATGGTGGTGGCCGACAACAACGGTCGCCTCTCGAAGCAGGCCCTGCCGACCTTCGACAACTTTTGGACCCGCGACGGCGCCACCAACCGTGTCACGACCACCACCGCCGGCGACCAAGTCGTGATCAATGGCATCGGTACTGGTGCCGGGGCGCTCAATACCCTCAGCCGTTTTTACGTCAACGGCATTATTCAATCGAGTACGCTCGCCTCTACAGGCACCGTCAATCGGATGGTGGTGGCAACGCCGAACGGACAGATGTTTACGCAGCCGCTTCCCTCCTTCGTCGATACCGACAACCAGCAGCTCGCGCTCAGCGGAACGACGCTCTCACTCACGAATAGCGCCTCTGTAAATCTCGCGGCCTTCGTCAACACCGACAACCAAGCCCTCTCCATTGCGGGTAATACACTGAGCTTGGTCAACGGTGGCTCGGTGACCTTGCCCTCCAATAGTCCCTTTGACGCTACGCCTACGACGGCCACTCTGAAAGCTGGGATCACGACCCTGAGTATTGGGACCACCGCCGATCCTACGCTCGTACATGTACGCGGAACGATGCGCCTCGAAACCCTGCCGATTGGCTCGGTGACCGACTCTTTGGTCACCGTAGATGCCACTGGCAATCTGCGTCGCGTCAATGCCGGCCGCCAGATCGGTGTCTACAACGGTGCTCTCACGCGCAACCTGACCACTGGTGCTCGCTACATCAGCCGCGATGGCAGCAACGCAGGCATCTACATCAACGGCTTTAACCAAGTGTCCATCAACGGACTCCCTTCAGGGGCCAACATGCTAACGGTTAATGGTGGCATGCGCGTTACCGCCGATGTTACTGCCCAGAGCCTCGTCACGACCAATTTCCGCATGGGGACGACCGCTACTGCGGGATATGTGCTCAAGACGGATGCAGCCGGCAACGGTACCTGGCAGCCCGACGCTGTTGCCTCCGACGAGCGCCTCAAGACGCACATAACGCCAATGACCGGTACGCTCGACAAGGTCGCGGCCCTGCGCACGGTGAGCTACCAATATAAGACTGGGCTGGAGACCCCCGGCGTGATCCTCGACGAGGACACGCACTACGGCCTCATCGCCCAGGACGTCGCCAAGGTCTTTCCCCACGCCGTCGTCCAGCACGGTGGCTACCTCCAACTCAAATACCGTGAGCTGACCGGGGTCCTCTTCGCAGCTACGAACGAACTCCGTGCCGACAACCAGGCGCTCACCGCCCGTACCACTCGACTCGAGGCTGAGCTCGCCGAGATCAAAGCCGCAAAGACCGAACTCGAGCGCGAGGTCCACAGCCTCAGCGCAGAGACCAAAGAACTCCAACAAAACATGACCGCCGTACTGCGCCACATCGAAGCCGGCAAACGCGTCCAAGCAGGGGGGCACTAAACAGATTGAATGTAGAGAAAACGAACTTCAGCTTCTAAGCAGTTTTTGTGGGGCCCGCATCACGTCAAGTGGTGTCGGGCCTCGCGCTTTGGAACGGACAGCTCGGGACGGATGGTAGGCGCAGCCCAAATTTCGGTCGAATACTCCTGTCGGGAGCCTTGAAGGGCACCGTTTTTGGTTTGTATCAAGAACAACACGCTCCATGAAACCTGCCGTCTTACGACTCTGCGCCCTCCTCGCCTGCTCTTTCATGTTGCCTGTTTTGGCGAAAGCCCAAACCAGGGCATCGACGCAAGATCCGCTACACTTTGCCCCTATCGAGGGGGCCTTGGACAAGCTCGAAGAACTGAGGCCCGTCATTCGGAGGACAGGCGGGGGTAAGTACGCATACGCCATCGACGTCACAGGACTCTCGCGCCTGTACCCGGCGGCGGTGACCGGGGAAGGAGCCACTCTGCAAGTGGACCAAGCGGCGATATCTGCGCTGCTGCTCGCGATGGCAAAGGACCTGCAGGATCAAAACCACCACCTCAACATCCAGCTGGCCCACCTCATGAACGACAAGGCTGACCTCGAGCGCAAGATGCACGAACTCTCTTCTCGGATCGAGGCTCTCGAATTGTCGACCGCTACGGCAGCCGGTGCGACGCCTCCTTCGGTAAGGGTTAGCGCCCGTCAATAAGGAGCCGGACGGCCTCTCTCTGACCGTGTATGTCGGCTAAACCTTATCGTTTCACTTACGTAAAACCGCCGGACGCTCGTCAACTGCCGATACCAACGCATTAAAGTTTGGCATCATATTTGGACGAGTCAACCTAGAATCTAGTACCTAAAGCAAGCTATACTACCCCCCCATGTGGTACGCGAAGAGCCTAGTGCTCAATGCGTGCTGCCTGTTAGCGAGTTTTCAGGTTGCGGCTCAAACCATCTTCCACAATGACGGCAACGTCGTGCACCTCTCGCCTGGCGCAGTGGTGTTCGTGCAAGGTGGCGTGAACAACCTCAACGACGGAATACTTCAAAACGGCGGCACGTTTCACTTCTCGGCAGATTGGACCAGCAACACCGCTGTGTCTGATGACGCGGACGCCCTCCCCGGCGCGTTCGTGCTAGAGGGCTTGCGTCAAAACATCACCGGGGCCGCCACCGTCGCCTGGCCGACCGTCCGCCTCACCGACCGCGTTCAGCGCGTTGTGCAGCTCAACTGCGCCGCTTCGATCTCCGGCGACCTGTCCCTCAACGACGCTGAGTGGGCCACGCAATCCCACCTCTTAACGGTTTCGAACACTGCCCCCTCCGCCATCATCCGCGAAGAGGGCTACGTGTCGTCGGATTCTATCGGCGGCTACCTGGTGCGGCATACCGATCGCGAAGAGCCGTACGTCTTCCCGGTAGGATCTAATGGAGCCGTCCACCGCACGGCCGAGGAGCGTTTTCGACCCGTTTACATGACGCCCGTCGTACCGGGCGAGGCCGAGTTCGCCGTTCGCTTCGCCAACGTCCGCGCCACCGACGACCGGACCGATGGAGGCCCAGGCTTCGACCTCGACAACCGTAACCCGGTGCTCAACAGCATCAACGAAAAGTACTATTACATGATCGACCGGCCCCGCGGAGACGCCGCCGTCGACATCGGCTTGTACTATCCGCTAACGGATGGTCGCTTCAGCACGATTGCTCAGGTGCAGGAGGACAGCAGCTGGCAGGATGCCAACGGTGAGGTGAGTATCAATAGCGTGCCCCCGCTCTACACTGCCGCCTTCGATCGAGTGGCAACAGTGCTCGCACATGATGACTTCGTGCAGCCGGTCTTCACGCAGGCAGGCTCCGACCAGGATGACGACAGCGTGCCTGATCGCTACGACCTCGATGCCGACAACGACGGCATAGCCAACATCGACGAGTCCCCATCTGATCCATATGCCGACGAGGACAGCGACGGGTTCTTCGATTACATCGACCCCGACTTCTCGGGCTGTGGGCTGTTTGTGAATAAAGTCTGTAGCAATTTTGACTTCGACGGGGACGGACTGGCCAATCACCTCGACCTCGACTCGGACGGCGACGGTATCCTCGACATCATCGAGGCAGGCGGTGTCGACCCGGAGCTCGACGGTATGGTGCCATACCAGATTGCAGGCGTGCCGAGTTCGATGCTCGACCTTGACCACGATGGTCTCCACGATGACCTCGACTACCTCGTCGGTAATCGCGTGCCCGATGGCTGGCCCGAGGTAACGACCGGTACGCCCTGGCCGCTCGGCGACCGCGATGGCGACGGGCTGCGCAACTTCGTCGATATCGACTCGGACGGTGACGGGATCCCCGATTTTGTCGAAGGACAGTCCACCGCGGGCTACGTCTTCCCCGACCTCTACGACGCCAATCGCAACGGCATCGACAACGCCTTCGACTTTTTTGAGAACGGCAGCTACGGCATCGTCGCGGTCGATACCGATGGCGACGGCGAGCCCGACTACCTCGACCTCAACTCCGACAACGAGCGGACCTCAGACCTGGCTGAGGGCCACGACTACGACGGCAACGGCCTCTACGACGGTCCCGAACCCACGGGCGCCGACGCCGACGGCGACGGGCTCGACGACGTGTTCGACCTACTCGACCGCCTAGTGGCAACGACCTCGAACGCTACCAACTCTCAGTTCGCACAAAACTTCTCCAATGCCGAGATACCTGCCACCGAGGAACTCGACTGGCGGGAGCGCGACTGCCTCCAACAAGATTGTAAGCCGCTGTTGACGGAGCGGAACCAGAAGCCTTAAAGGCGCTCGTGTGCCGTGTAGACACGGCACACGTACCTGGCACAGCCTAATGCACTTCGCTCACGTTGAGCTCCAACTCATAGACGTCCTGGCGAGTGGTGACGTCCAGTTGTTTGCTGCCCCGCACCGAATCAGCGATAAAGTCGTCCCATCCCTCGGCGGCGAACCAGTGCGAGCCCACGTTGACGTCATCAAAACAGACCTTGCCCCTCGGCGACATCCGCTCTGCGGCCTCGAAGCGATCGAGCATGTCGGCACCGTAGCCAGGGAAATCGCTGGACTGTACGCGGTAGACGACAGCGTCGGCGGGAGTAATCCCATGGTGGCTCAACTGCATACATACCGTCGCACGAAACGCTGGCCGCTCCTCTGGTTCGCAGGCACTGAAGCTTACCGCACCTAAAGCAAAAAGAAGGAGTCGCGAGACGGAGGACATGCAGGTGGCTTGGGGGCTACGGTGAAGGGCTCTTGCCAAAACGGCTACCTTCGCAGGAGCGTATGCGTGCAGATATGATCCTCGAGCAAAGTAAGCTGATTTGTCGTGGCCCGTGGCGGGGACGCATTATTGTGTGGGCTTTGTGGCTCGGCGTGCTCGTCACACTTATCGCTGGGATCGGGGGCTGTCGCCAAAACGAGACCGCAGTCGCAACCGACCTGCGCCTTCAGGGCAAAACCATGGGAACGACCTACAGCCTGATCGTCCCAGGTCTCGGGGCCGACACGAGCGTGCAGCGGGCCGTCGACTCGCTGCTACTCGTCATTAACGCAGAGGTCAGCACCTACGAGCCGGCCTCGCTGATTACCCTTTTCAACAAGGGAGACACCATAAGACTGCCTATCGTGGCGGCCTCGGCGGCGGGCACCGGACTGCACTTTAAAGCAGGGGCACACTTCGCGGCCAACCTCTACTTGATGATGGCCCCTATCGAAAATACCGACGGCTTCTTCGATCCGACGGTCGGACCGCTGATGAAATACTACGGCTTCGAATCACAGGACCCCGATACGAGTGCGATTGATCTGGCGGAGGTGGAGCGACTACGCCAGTTGGTGGGGATCGCGAAGGTGCGGTTCGACACAGCAGCCGACGGACAGACCTATCACCTCTTCGCTGGGCAGGCCGGTGTCGGGCTCGACCTCTCAGCCATCGCTAAGGGCTACGCGGTCGATCAGGTGGGCTACCTCCTCGCAGAGCGTTTTGGCGCAAGCCGCTACTTCGTCGAGATCGGCGGTGAGTCACGTGCTGCCGGACTCTCCCCCCGCGGCGATGCCTGGACCGTCGGTATCAACACCCCCGATCCGGAGGCCTCGCTGACCGACATGGAGCTGATCATCTCGATTACCGACCGAGCCATTGCGACGAGTGGCAACTACCGCAACGTTCGCACGCGCGGTGGCCAGGCAATCGTCCACACGCTCGACCCACATTCCGGGCTGCCGCGCAATTCGACCTTGCTCAGTGCCACGGTCGTCGCCGACTACTGCGCGGTTGCAGATGCCTACGCTACGGCGTGTATGGCCTCCGCCGAAGATGCGGTGCAGGTTTTGGCGAAAGCCGGACTCCCCGGATGCCTCATCTTCGCGACGCCCCGCGGCGACTACGAGATTCGCTACGTTGGCGACTTCACGCAGTACGTCAAGTCTGTCGCCGGACAGTGAGCGCGTGGCTGCACAACTTTAGATTGACCCCCTCCTATGAAACTACAGCACCTGCGCCTCGAGCGCCCGATCGTCTTCTTCGACCTCGAAACCACGGGCGTTAACGCAGTAATCGATCGCATCGTCCAGATCGGGGCCCTCCGCTACGAACCGGGCGTCCCCGAGCCGCAGCGCCTCAACATGCTCGTCAACCCCGGCATCAAAATTCCCGCCGCGACGACCGCCGTACACGGGATCACCGATGCTGACGTGGCGGATGCCCCGCGCTTCGATGGAATTGCTGAGGATGTGCTCGCCTTTTTCGACAACGCCGACATCGGGGGCTACAACGTCGGGCGATTTGACCTGCCGCTGATCATGGAGGAGTTCGACCGCTGCGGCATGGACTTTGGGGCGGAGTCGCGCCAAGTCGTAGACGCGATGGAGGTCTTCTTCCGGATGGAACCGCGGACGCTGGCCGGGGCGCTCAAGTTTTTCTGCAACGAGGACATGGAAAACGCCCACGACGCTATGGCCGACATCGAGGCAACCGTGAAGGTCGTCGAAGGGCAGCTGGCGCGGTACGTACCGGAGGGTAGGGTAGGGCCAACGGTGGCGCATCTGCACGAACTGAGCGTGCGGCCGGGGCAACTCGACGCCACCAATCGACTTAGGCGCGATGACGACGGCGAGATCGTTATCAACTTCGGGAAGCACCAGGGCAAGCGCGCTCGCGAGGTATTCAAGAAGGAGCCGAGCTACTACCACTGGATTCAGGACCGGGACTTCAGCGTCCAGGTCAAGAGCTACACGAAGCAACTATGGGAGTCGATGCAATAGGGACGCCGGGCGGGCAGTGGGCTGCGTGGTCCTGTATCTGTCTGTTGCTCGCCGTCGGTCTTGCTGGCTGCGATGACGCCGAAGAGGGCTGTTTGGACTACCGCGCCCTAGAGGTAGACCTCTACGCCGAGACGGCGTGCGATGACTGTTGCGTGTACCCGCGGCTCATTTTGCAGCAGCTTCCCGGCCGGATGGTGGGGACTGCCGTGCAGAGTATTACGCCCGACTCTTTGCTGCTGCGTGACGACGGGTCTTCGACGCGACTCACGGGGCTGGTCTACTACCTTCACGACCTCGAACTCGAGTTCGACGACGGGCGATTGTATCCGCTGGCCGACACTTTTAGCTTTCGTGCAAGTCTTGCCGACCCTCTCGTCCTCCAGTCCCGCTCACTCATTAAGGCTGCACCGCTACGTGAGTCGAGACGGGTTACGGGCCAACTGCTTACCGAAGGGCGAGTGGTCGCGCTTAGGGCCAAGTTTGGTCTGCCCGGGGAGTATGTGGCCGGTCTGCCGCTCGCTCAGACGAGCACTTCGCCCTTGGCCCTCGAACAGGACAGCCTGCTTTTCGACTTTCGGCCGGGGCGTCTGGGCGGCTATCGCAGTGCCTTTTTCAAGACTCGTGACGCAGACGGCCGACGGGATTCGACCTGGGTCGACGGTCCCGCAGAGATAGATTTGCGCTATACCTTTCCGGTGGATACGGCTCTCGAGCGCTCGCGGAACCTAATCCTAACACTTCTGCTACCCGTTACACCGTTGGTAGACCTGCCGAGCGGACCCGTGGAGGCCGAGACCTTCGTCGCCACTTTCCTACGACGAGCGCGGATCGTTTTGGTGTCGACCTCTCGCTGAGCCTTTCGGCAAAACCTTCCCTACATGCTACACGCCAGGTCCTTTTTTCTTCTGTTGGCGGCGCTAACGCTCTTTGCGTGCAACGACGACGAACCACGAGCCACCGGAGGGACGAGCTCGCTCAGCATAAGCTTTGCGGGAATGGTAGGAGGGGAGACTTTAGCGCTCGAGTCCAAAACGTATGTCTCGCCTGGCGTCGCCGAAGGGATTCGGTTTGCGAGGGTGAGTTACTTCCTAAGCGACATCCAACTCAGTTCGGACTCCGACAGCGGCGAACTGCTCACCGACGTGGCTGATGTGGCCTACATCGAACTCCAGCCCGACGGTAAGGCCGTACTCGACCTGACGAACGTGCCCCTGGGGACGTACTCCGGCATACAATTCAACCTCGGCCTTACCCCCGAACAGGATGCCCTGCAACCCAAAGATTTCGCGGCTGGCAGTCCACTGGCCAACCCGTCGGAGTACTGGGTAGACTGGGGAAGCTACGTGTTTCTCAAGATTGAGGGGCGTGCCGACACGCTTGCCGACGGCCTGGCGCGCTTCGATCAAAACTTCGTCTACCACGTCGGTAAGGCCGCCGAGTACACCCAGCGCATCACCGTACGGACGCCGTTCGACGTCGGAAGGACTATCGCGGCCTTGCCGTTGCGCGTTGATGTAGGGCAGATCCTCGGGCTGCGCGGAAGTGATCCGGTGAGCCTCGTTGGTGCAGCCGATCACAAAAACACCACCGCCAAGCGCATCATGGCCAACGCCACCAGCGCCTTCACCCGCGAACGATAAGCCCCGGTGACACGACTTCGCATACATAGTTTTCGACAGTTCGCCCCCTTCGCCACGGGTTTTGCGATCGTCGCGAGCCTATTGCTGAGTTTAGGTATTACGGCCTGCGGGGAGGATGACGATGAAGAGACCGGTGAGCAAATTCCCCCCGGCTTTGCAGACCTATCGCTCCTTGATTTGCCGTACGCGCCGACGACCTACGTTTACGCGGTCCCTGCACACTTCCCTCGCATGGCGCAGCCGGACAGCAACCTGGCTACGGAGGCTGGCGTAGCGCTCGGCAAGCGACTGTTCTTCGATCCGATCCTCTCGCGCGACAGCACTTTCTCGTGCGCGAGTTGCCATGATCCAGCGCTTGCGTACACCGATGGGCTGGCGCTGAGCAAAGGCATCGACGGTCGTACGACGTCTCGCTCGTCGATGTCTCTCATCAACGTCGCCTTCCAAAACACCTTCTTCTGGGATGGGCGCAGTGGTAGCCTCGAGGAGCAGAGTCTACACCCGGTGGAAGACCAGATCGAACTGGCAGCCGAGTGGGTCGAGATCGAGAATCGCCTACGTCGCAACCCCGCCTATCAAAAGGGCTTCCGAGCCGCCTTCGGGGTAGAGAAAGCTTCCGAGATCGACCGCTATCTCGCCGCTAAGGCCATCGCACAGTTCGAACGCTCGCTGATTAGCGGCACGAGTGAGTTCGACCGGGTGACAGAAGCCCTCGACGGATTCTTCAGCGATGCCGAGGAAAACGGGCGCAACCTTTTCTTTACAGAGCCGGACATCAGCCATCCAGGATGTGCGCACTGCCACAACGCGCCGCTGTTTGGTGACAATCGGTTCAGCAACAATGGCTTGCAGTCCGCAGAGACGATTGCAGACTTTAAGGATCCGGGCCGCGGGCGCATCACCGGCAACGTGGCGCTGGACAACGGGCGGTTCAAAGCGCCCTCGCTACGCAATGTGATGCTTACCGCCCCTTACATGCACGACGGGCGACTGGCCGACATCGATGCCGTACTGGACCACTACTCCTCCGGTGGGCACTACTCCCCGACGCGCGATCCGCAGATTACGGGTTTTTCGTTGACGGCTACAGAGCGCGCCAACCTCAAGGCCTTCTTGGCGACCCTGACAGATACGATCGCCCTGCGCAGTCCCGCGCTGAGGGCACCGCTCTAAATTCGGGTAAGCGCAGCTCCTGGTTTTAGCGAAAGCGATGGCCTCGCAGCCGTACTTTGCCGAATCTCCGTGCTCACTCGCTTTATGACATCGCCACTCGCTACCTTTTCAGCGCCAGGACTTCCCGCTGCCTTCGTCACTGCGCTCTACGAAGCCCTGGACGCACGCCAGGTCGTTTTGGCGAAAGCCGACCTCGAAACCTACGCCAGCGATCACACCGAAGACCTCGTATACCTACCGCAAGTGGTCGTACTGCCGACTACGACGCAGCAGGTAGCGGAGGTCGTCAAGCTTTGTAGCGAGTATAATGTACCGATCACGACCCGTGGTGCAGGGAGCGGTCTGGCGGGTGGATGTCTGCCTACGCGGGGCGGCCTGGTACTGAGCACCGCTCGCATGGATCGCATCATCGACATCGATGAGCGCAACCATCAGGTGCGCGTGCAGCCCGGAGTGATCACCGAAACGCTTCAGAACGCCGTCGCGGAGCGGGGCCTGTTCTACCCAGTAGATCCGGCGAGCCGAGGCTGGTGTACGATAGGCGGCAACGTCAACACGAATGCCGGCGGGCCGCGGGCCGTAAAGTACGGCGTCGTGAAAGACTATGTACTCAACCTAGAGGTCGTGTTGATGACCGGCGAGACGATCTGGACCGGGTCCGACACGCTCAAGAATAGCACAGGGTACAACCTCACCCAGCTCATGGTAGGCAGCGAGGGTACCCTCGGTATCGTCACGGAGATTGTGTTGCGGCTATTGCCAAAACCGAGTGCCGACCTGCTGTTGCTCGTCCCCTTCGCGCGGGCCGAAGATGCCTGTGCAGCCGTGGCCGATATCTTCCGCGCCGGTGTACTGCCGAGTGCGCTCGAATTCATGGAACGTTCGGCCGTGGAACTGGCCGCCGCCTACACGGGCGTCGAAAAGATCCTTGCCTTCGACGAGGACACGGCCGCGCAGTTGCTCATCGAGGTAGACGGCAACCGTCTCGAGCCGCTCTACGAAGACTGCGCCACGATCACCGAAGTGCTCGAACGGCATGGCGCGGGCGAGGTGCTGTTTGCCGATAACGAAGCCCAGAAACGGGAACTCTGGAACCTACGGCGCAACGTCGGGCAGGCGGTCAAGCTGAGTTCAGCATACAAGGAGGAGGACACCGTAGTGCCCCGCGCCGAACTGCCGGTGCTGCTCGCCAAGGTAAAAGAGATCGGCGGGCGGTATGGGTTTACATCGGTTTGCTACGGCCACGCTGGAGACGGCAACCTGCACGTCAATATTCTCAAGGGTGTGCTCTCCGACGAGGAGTGGCATACGCGCTTGCCGGTCGCGATCCGGGAACTGTTCACGGTGGTGCGGGAGCTGGGCGGGACAATCAGCGGCGAACACGGCATCGGGCTCGTGCAGCGCAACTACCTCGATATCGTCTTCGGTGAGGCACAACAGCGCCTACAAGCGGCAATCAAGGAAGCTTTCGACCCCCGCGGCTTGCTCAATCCAGACAAAGTCCTGTTCTCTGCGGAGTCGACATCCGGGGTTGCCGTCGTTACTTCGACGCCGTAATGGCGGTAGACACCCAGCGCGACAGACTAGCCGAGATCGACCGCTTCGACCTGCGCGTGAGCGAGGCGTTCACGCGCCAGGTGCTCAACCTCCTCAACGACGTGTACTTCCGCACGCGCCTGGTCGGCTTCGACCAGTGGGAGGAGCGCAACAACCCCGAGGTTCCGCTCATCTTCGTTAGCAACCACTCCGGCATGGCGATGCCCTGGGATGCTGTCGCCTTCGTGGCGATGCTCTTCCGGCGCTTCGATTACGAGTACGACAAGACCTTGCGGACGCTGATTACGCCTTTCTTCACGAGGGTCGGGTTGCTGAGCATCTACCAAGTCCCTAACATCCTGACGCGATCGGGAGGGATCGAGGCGACGTTTAAAAATTTCGAGGCCGCGATGCAGCTGCGCGAGGGGCACGTACTCATTTACCCAGAGGGACTTGGCGGTATTGGGAAGGGCTTCGACAAGCGCTACAACCTCCAGCGAGTGAGCAGTTCGGTGGTGCGGATGGCGCTCAAGCACCGCACCGACATCGTGCACTTCGCGAGCATCAACGCCGAGTATATACACCCTTTCGCCTACCGGTCGCAGACCCTCAACCGTGTCGGCAAGCGCCTGCTCGGCCTGCCTTTTCTCCCACTCACGGTGCTGCTGCCCTTGATTTTACTCCAGCCCTGGGTGTTTTACATGGCGTTTCCTGCCAACCTCACCTTCGTGCGGAAATCGCGCATCGCCTGGCAAACCTTGACGGATACCGATCCTGACGAGGTCAGCGAGATGGAGATCGGCCAGATCCGCGAGCGATTACAGGCGAGACTGCAGGGTGAGCTCGAGGAGGCCGAGGAGATGTACGGGCGTTCGCCTTTTGGGTGGCGTTCGTTTTGGCGACAGCTGCGTCGCAACTACAGGCTTTTTCCGCTCTGGCTTCCGATCGGATGGCCGCTGTTGTTTTGGGAGTTCGAGCGGCGGTGCGTGCGTGGGGGGCACTGCGATGTCGATTTACGTCTGGGAGGGATGTCGGTATTCCGGATCATCACCCGCCAGCCCTGGCTAATCAGCTACTACCTCCCAATTATAGGTTGGCTACCGATTTTACTCTTTGCGAGTAGACTCGGGGGCGAGGTGCCGCGGCCAAATGCATCGGGACACGACGACGGTGCGCGACACTAGCTAGGCTTTCGCCAAAACTTAGGGTGGCCTACGTGCTGGTGACGGGCGCCCGCTTCGCCTTTTCCCAATTGACCGACTGTTCACGCTTTAGGAGACGGGCGAATCCCCGGAAGACGGCCACGTTCATCATGGTGAAGTACATCGGCACGAAAAGGGCCTTGAAACGGATGGCCTTCGATTCGAGCACCCACCCGACGAGCGCCGCGAGGTAGAAGAGCCCCTGAGTGGCAAGTAGTAAAGTATACACCCCCCCGAGGGAGTAGGCTAAGACCACGTTGAGCACGAGGACGACAGGGATAAGCAGCGGACCAATCGTCCACCGCAGCAATCGGTGCCCGACGTACTGAAACGTAAGTCGCCAGTCGCGGAAGGGATTGAGTAAACCAGTAAGGAGCGAAGCGGCCTGGAGGCCTCCGGCCGCGATGCGGACCTTGCGTTTCATCTCCTCCGCAACATTGGCGCTCGAGGTTTCTTCGGCGTAGGCATCCGGGGCGTATGCCACGCGGTAGCCGGCCTCACATAACTTCATGGTCATGTAGAAGTCCTCCACGAGGATGCCCGGGGGCACCGCGGGGAGGAGCGCTCTGCGGACGCTAAACAGTTCGCCTGCGGCACCAACGACCGTATGGAACTCGGAGTCCCAGCGCTTGAGGGTAGATTCGATTCGCCAGTAAAGCCCCTCGCCAGTGCCGGCGGCGGCGTCTACGGCCTTGCGCATAATGCGTTTCTCACCCGCTACCGCAGCGGTGTTGGGTTCTTTGTAGTGCCGTACGAGATTGCGGATCGCCTCCCGGTTTAGGTAGGTGTTGGCGTCGGTGAACACGACGATCGGGGCGGTCACCGTCGGGAGGACCCGATCTATGGCGGCCTGCTTGCCGCTGCGCCCGTCGCGGTGCTCGACAATCAACTTTCTACCAGGACCCATCTCGAACGCCCGCGCGATGTCGACGGTGCGATCTGTGGTCCCGTCGGTGATGAGGTAGACGGTGAGTTTGTTGGCGGGGTAGTCGAGGGCTTGCGTATCGAGCAATTTCTCCGTAATGAAGTCTTCTTCGTTCCAGGCGGCAATGAGGAGGGCGACCTCGGGACAGTCCTCGTCGGTGTGTAGGGACGGGGCCTGGTGGCGGCTTGCCCCGGACCACACCTTACGTAAGAGCCACAGGTGAACGCCGTACCCAAAGTAGCTGTAGAAGATGGTGGCCAGCGCGCACCAGAAGGTGATTTCGAGGAGGGGAGTCATGCGGGCTACGTGTAGACGGGCAGCAAGGTAGCAGTGCATTTCCTGCAAGTATGTGGCCAAATGCCGTCTGCGCCAGAGGCGGGGTATCGAATACGAGCACCCTGGCACGCGATGTTAAACTTTGGCAAAATTTATGCAATCTTAAACTCGTTCGGGCTGCCTATGGCAAGTGTTTCAAAGGATTGCAGTTGTGCTACCACGCATCCGAGTTCCGACAGGTGAGCTTTCCCCTCACTTTGACTAACTAATACAGGGTAAAATCGCGGAGATCTCCGAAAAAAACGCTGTAGTGTAGGTCCATATACATTGATAAGTCTGTAGCGCGTGGAAACTATACCGCATGTAGGGCACGGGGTGGTGATGGCAGAAAACAGCCAGACGGACTATATTTGTGGGTATCACTACAGCGTCCCGTCCCGGTCGTGAACCTACAGGCAGTTAAAGGCAATTCCCACAAGACAATCCCATGGACCAAAACTCTACACCACACATTCTCGTCCTCGAAGACCATCCCGTATTCCGACGCTTTCTTCTCAGTTGGTTGTCGCGACACTACAATGTCACGGCTCTCCCTACTGGAATCCAGGCGCTGCGGTGGCTACAGGCGGGCAACCACACCGACGCTCTCCTCCTCGACCTAGAGATGCCCGGGGTCTCCGGCTGGCAGGTCGCTCAGAATCTTCATTTCAGTGGCTTGTTCCGCGATCTCCCCGTCGTAGCGCTGACCTCCCGGGTCGACGCCAGTGTCATTGAGCGCTGCAATTCGATTGGTATCGAGCACATTTTCTCCAAACCCTACAACCCCGAGGAGGTACTCGGTGCCCTCGCCGAGGTCATCTCAGGCCACGTTCACCTGCAGGCCGCCTAAGTCACGTAGTCGGGCAACTGGCCTTCACAAACACCTTCTTTTCCGTGCCCCCCACATTCAACAGGCGCATGACATTATACGACGTTCTATCTGCGGAGGTAGAGGTGGTCATCGTGGGGCTCACCGGCAACATCGAAACCTCCGTCGAGGACCTGTCGCAGGACGACGACCTCGACATCACACTCTTCGATTCCACCTTCAAGGCCTTCCGCTACCTGGAGGAACAGGACCCGGCCTTACGGGACTCGAAGGCCGTCATTTGCGATGCTGACCTGCTGAGCCGCGAGGGCTTCCTCTTCGTGCATAACCTCCGCCGCGACCCCGAACTCTGCAACGTTCCCGTAATCGCGATCGACCGTACCGGTCGGCAGCACGGTCCAACTTTTCTACGCAACGGTGTCGACGACTGCTACCGCGCCCCCGTCTCCTGGCGGGTCCTTCGTACCCGCATCACCCAAATTAGAGAGTACCGCCTTTTCCTCCTCGACGAATGCGAACCCGCCGCTACCGAGGACGTCTTCGCTATACCTCGTGGCAAACGTGTATTCGACATCGTGTTCGCCCTCGGGGCCATTGCATTTTTCGCTTTGCCGATGCTCCTGATCGCCATCGCGATCAAGCTCACGAGCTCCGGTGCCATTATCTACCGCTCCAAACGCATCGGTACAGGGTACGCGAAGTTCGACTTCCTCAAGTTTCGCTCGATGGTGCCGGGTGCTGATCGCCAGGTTGACCAACTTATGGCCCTCAACCAGTACGGCAGCGATGGAGTGTTCCTCAAAGTCAAAAACGACCCCCGCGTCACGTGGATCGGTCGCCTCATTCGCAACACCTCCTTAGACGAGCTCCCACAACTGTTCAATGTCTTGCGCGGGGACATGAGCATCGTCGGCAATCGCCCCCTTCCGCTCCGGGAAGCCGAACAACTCACGAGTGAGGACTGGAGCGAGAGATTCTTAGCGCCTGCGGGCATTACGGGCAAGTGGCAGACCTCCGGCCGCGGGAAGGATACCATGGATGTCGCCTCCCGCATGACGCTCGACATCGAATACGCCCGCAGCTACAGCGCGCTCGAAGACCTCAAGATCCTCTTCAAGACCTTCGGTGCCATGAAGCAGGATGCGAATGTCTAGCGTCACGAGCCCGTCCGAAGGGGTGCCTGATGTGTCGGTTGCGATTGTCTCGGTCAACTACAACCAAACCGCACTGACCGCCGACATGCTGGAGAGCCTTCAGCGCGCTGGTCTACCTGCCTGGTGTGAGGTGTGGGTGGTCGATAACGCCAGTAAAGAAGATGGGTCGGCGGTTTTGGCGAAAGCCTACCCCTGGATCAACACCATCCGCTCGGAGCAAAATTTGGGCTTCGCCGGTGGCAACAACCTCGCCATCGCGCAGTGCAAGTCCGAGTACGTGTTTTTGCTCAACAACGATGCGCTCGTTGACCCTGGGCTCCTCGAAGGCCTGCTCGGACGCTTTCGCGAAAACCCTCGACTGGGTGCCGTAAGCCCGGTCATCTACGACTACCCCCAGACGACGAGCAAGCCCACCATCCAGTATGCCGGGGCTACGCGTGTGAGTGGCTGGACGGGGCGCAACCAGACCCTGCTGCGCGGTGAGGCGGCAGGAGCGCAAGGCACCGGCTTACAGCCCGTCGAATTTACACACGGTGCCGCTATGCTCGTGAGTCGCGCTGTTCTCGACAAAGTTGGCCTGCTGGAAGAGGGCTTTTTTCTTTACTACGAAGAACTCGACTGGTGCGACAACATCCGAGCGGCAGGCTTCGACATTGCGCTCGATGCCGACCGCGCTGTCTGGCACCGCGAGAGCGTCAGTACAGGGGTGGACAGCGCATTCAAGACCTACTGGATCAACCGTTCGCGCATTTTGTACGTAAGACGTAACAAAAGCGCCTTACAGGGCGGTCTCTTCGGAGCGTTTTACCTGATGGGAGTACTACCGGTGCACGGGGTTCGCCATTTTCTCGCGGGTCGAAAACAGCACGTTCGCGCACTCTGGGAAGCGTTCCGGGATCAGCCAACCGTAGCCAGCGATCCAGGCCTGCCGCCGTTTCTGCGACCGACCTCACCGCCGGTCGCGCTCCACGCTGCGGAGTCCTAGCTTTTCGCGCCGCTCATCACACACTTTACACACACTACTTTAATGACCCCGCTCACCTACGTTTTGCTGGCGCTCGCGGCATTTTGTGTCTTTTTTCTCGTCCTGCCTTTTCTGACGACGCTCGCCACGGCACTCCGGGGCCGTGAGCGCACGGAGGCCACCGGCCCGCATCGAACGTTTGACTTCGGGGTCGTGATTACCGCTTACCGCAACGCGGAGATTACCCGTCCGCTCATCGAGAGTCTCCTCCGGCAGACGCACGCCAAATTCAAGGTCTATCTCGTGGCCGACAATTGCCCCGAGGTGACCTTCCGCTTCGCCGACCCTCGCGTCGTCGTACTGCAGCCTAAGCCAGCCCTCAACCTCAAAGCCAAGAGCCTCATCTACGCGATGGAGGCCTTCGAACGGGCGCACGACTACGTGGTGGTGTGTGATGCCGACAATCTCGCGCATCCGAAGTTCCTCGAGGAGCTCAACCAGTACGCCAATGCGGGCTACCTCGCGATCCAGGGGCAGCGTACCGCGAAGAATATCGACTCCCCGATTGCGGCCGCCGACGCCGTTGGAGAGTTTTACAAAAACTACATCGAGCGTTTCGGAGCCTACCGTGTCGGGTCGAGTGCGGTCATCTCGGGATCGGGTATGGCCGTCGAGCGTGAACTGTACTGGGCCTATCTCCACGGACCAGACATCACGGCCGGGAAGGAGAAATGGAAGAAGATGCTCCAGGAGGACAAGATTCTCCAAAATTTTCTACTCCGAGACAATCACGAAATCGCGTACGCTTGGAACGCGATCATCTTCGACGAGAAGGTTTCTGACGGGGACGCCGTCGAGACGCAGCGCAGTCGCTGGCTGTACAGCTACTTCCAGAATGTCCCTAATTCGCTAGGCATCCTGCGACGCGGGCTGTTTGGCCTGAGTTGGAATCAATTTTTCTTCGGTTTGGTCACGATCTCGCCCCCGCTTTTCATTCATGTTGCCCTGAGCGGACTAATCGCGGTACTGTGCGTGGCCCTCGGGTGGGGTTTTGGCGAAAGCCTCTTGCTCTGGGCTGGGGTGGGCACCTTTGCGGCGCTGTACGTATTCGTAGCCAATATCCTCTGGACGCTCTACCTGAGTAAGGCCCCACAGGCGCTCTGGGCCAACCTCTACGGCGTGCCTTTCTTCGTGGCCCGACAGGTAACTGCGCTGCTGAGGATGGGAAACCCCGATAAGAACTTCAAGCATACCGAGCACAAAGTCAACGTCTCGATCGAGGAGGTGCTTAAAAACTAAGTCTTGCAGACGCGACACTGGCTCTTACTATCGCTCGCCATCAACTTTGTCGCCTTGACGGCCGGGGCCTGGGCGATGCACCGGCTCGGCGGATGGCGATTCACGATGCACCGGCTCCACACACACGAGGCCTGGCCGACGCTGACGCAACGGATGAGCCAACTCGAACTGTTGCCCGAACGCGAGGGGGGCGTAGTGCTGCTCGGGGATAGTCACGTCGCGAATGGCGAGTGGGGGGAGTGGTTTGGCGCTTTGTCGGTACACAACCGGGGTATCCCGGGGGCGACACTGCCCTACTTAACGGCTTTCGCCAAAACGCTCGATATGCGCGCCGGGACGACAGTCGTCTTACAGATTGGGACCAACGACCTGCTGTTCGATACGCCGCAGGCGGTGGCGGTCGGCTACGACAGCCTGCTGCACCTCTTGTTTACGACGCTGAAGCCCGAGCTTGGCGGTCGGGTCATCGTGTGTACTCTCCCCGGCGTCGGCAACGAGGTGCGGTGGACGGGCCTCGAAGCCAACAACGTAGCCGCTCTCAATGAGGCCATACGTGGCTTCGGTGAGCGAGAAGGCGTACTGGTGTACGACCTAGCGCAGGCGATTGGCAGCATCGACGGTGTACTGTCTTCCCAACTCACCGACGATGGCGTACACTTGCGGGGCGAAGGCTACCGCAAATGGGTTAGCGGCCTAGCGCCACTGCTGCGGCGCGGTACGACTTTTGCCCAATAGGCGAAGCTCGTCGGCCCCGAACGCATGGTATTCAACTCCGTTATCTTTTTTGTCTTCATCGGGCTGTTCTTCCCGATCTACTTCGCGACACGCGGAAGGGTGCGGCTATGGGTGATGCTGTCGGCGAGCTACGTCTTTTACGGGGCCTGGGACTGGCGCTTCCTGAGCCTAATTTTGGTGAGCACCTGCATCGACTATTACCTCGGGCTTTCCCTGGACAAGACCAGCGATCAAAGCAGGCGCAAGCGCCTCTTACAGCTTAGTCTGTTCGCCAACCTCGGGTTTCTAGCGTTCTTTAAATACTTCAACTTCTTTATCGAGTCTGCTACGGCTGGTCTCCACGGCCTCGGCTACGATGGCTCGCTGAGTACTCTCAACATCATTCTCCCGGTTGGGATCAGCTTTTACACCTTCCAGTCAATGAGCTACTCCATTGACGTATACCGACGACAGATCCCGGTGGAGCACGATTTCGTGCGGTTCGCCACGTTCATCAGCTTCTTCCCACAGCTGGTCGCCGGGCCGATCGTGCGCGCGAGTGATTTCCTTCATCAGTTCGGCGAAGACAAGCGCTTCGAGTGGAACCGCTTCAATGTCGGGCTCGGGCAGGTGATCTGGGGTTTTTTTAAGAAAGTAGCGATCGCGGACGCGATCGCACCGGTCGTCGACCAGTGTTTTGCCGGGCCGGAATTATATGGCGGGGTTTACCTCGCCATCGGGGTGGTGTTTTACAGCTTCCAGATCTACTGCGACTTTTCGGGCTACTCGGACATTGCAATCGGGCTCGCGCGCATTATGGGCTTCGACTTCCCACGCAACTTCAACAAACCGTACTTCTCTCAGGACTTCTCCGAATTTTGGCAACGATGGCACATTTCGCTGTCGGGCTGGCTTCGCGACTACCTGTACATTCCTCTGGGTGGCTCGCGCGGCTCGAAGTGGTTTACGTGGCGCAACCTCATGATCACCATGTTGCTCGGCGGCCTGTGGCACGGAGCGGCCTGGGTGTTTGTGCTCTGGGGCTTCTTGCACGGCAGCTACCAGGTCATCGGACGGGTCTTGTCACCCTACTGGCAGCGCTTTTGGTCGGTGGTGGGTGCCCCACGCTGGGCGCAGGTCCCCATCAACGTGGCTATCGTCTACTTCCTCACGTGTGTCGCGTGGGTATACTTCCGCGCAGGGGCACCTAATATCCCCATGGGCGAGCAACTCACCGTTGCGCACGGCGTGCTCGGAGGCATCTTTTCGGGCGAAGGATGGAACACGGGGGCAATCCTCAACAAATTTATCGTACTGAAGGGTGTGCTCTTGATTGGTGTGCTGCTCGCGGTGGAGCTGCTCGACGAGCGGATCACCTTGTGGAGACTCGTCGAGACGAGCCCTGGCTTTCGGGTGGCGAGCTTCGCGGGAGTGCTGTGGTTAATCGCGCTCTTCGGTGTTTTCTCGGCCTCGGCGTTTATCTACTTTCAATTTTAGCCTATGAAGACTTGGTACTGGATCCCCGTCTTTGTAGTGGTCTTCTTCGCGGGTGATCGCCTCGCAGGGGGCGCAATGGAAGTGCTAAAGGACCAATCTAATTTTCGCTACTCCCGTCTGTATACCGACCGGGCAGCGGCGGATATCCTGCTGATCGGCAACAGCCGCGGACTCAACTTCTACCAGCCCACCATTGAGGCTTTGACCGGCAGGTCAACGTTTAATTTGAGCTACAATGGCCTACCGCCACAGCTCGTCTCAGTGTTGATGCGCGATTATCGTGAGCGCTACGCTCCACCGGCGGATGTCGTCATGGACATCACCTTCTTAGATCTCGACAACGACGCTCTCATCGAAGACTTCCGGGTGTACGCCTCGGAATCGGAGGGACTCGATAGCCTCCTCGCTATTGCCAGACCGACCATTCAGCGCGGGACCAAACTCTTCTACCTCACGCGTTTTGGAGGTGAGGTCGCGCAGCGTATGTTCTACTATCTCGGACGCTCGGACGAGGATTGGCTATTGGATCGCATTATGGCCAGTCCGCAAGCCGCCGCCGTAGATCAGGTGCCGACGTATACGAATGGATACTCATCCGCCAACGTGACCCTGGTCGCCGAAGCGATAGCGGCCTACCAGCAGCTCGGCAGCAGCGTGCATCTCGTGGTCAACCCATACTACCCACCTTACGCCGACAAGATCGAAAACCTTAGTAGCCTCATTGCCGCCGTGGAGTCCGCTACTGGGCTCGAGGTGCGAGACTATTCTAAGGCCATATCGGAGCCAGAGCTCTTTGGCGACTATCAGCACCTTAACAAGGCGGGAGCCGACATCTACCTCAAAATGCTCCTCGGCGATCTCGATCTCGCTAGCCGTTAGTCCCCGGCCCGCATCGCGGCCAATGCCGCAGTGGTGTCCCTGGTCGGTAAGCGGCAGGTTCCTCCCTCGCAAACGTAGTATAGCGTCTGGTTTTCGACGTAGCGGTCCTGTATCAAAGGCAGCTCATTTGCAGGCGACTCGGCTCCCACGATAGTGGCTCGTGGTAGCAGGCCACCGAGTTTAGCGATCGCTAACCTAGCGCCCTTCGCGGCCGGACCGACGATGGCCAGCTCGTAGTGTGGGTAGCTGAGCCGGTCGTGCAGCTGGAGCCAGCGCGAGGCATAGAGCGAATGCTTGGCGGCCTCTAGAGTAGGCAACATCTCGGCCAGCATGCCTTTCGCGCGATCGACGTAAGTCTCGCGGCTCAGGATCGTGCCGAGGGTAAACAGAACATCGGCGAGGACTGAGTTGCTGGCGGGCGTAACGTTGTCGTCGGTCTCGATGCGACGCGTGACGAGACCCGTGTCCAGGTCGGAGGTGTAAAACAGCAAAGCGCGCTGAGGCGCGGAAAAGTGTAGAAGGGCGTAGTCTACGCTTGTCGTGGCGGCGTCTAGCCAAGCCTTGTCGAAGGTGACATCGTAGAGCTTGAGGCAGGCCGCAGCTAGGTTGGCGTAGTCGTCAAGGAAGGCATTCACGTGCGTTCGTCCCTTAGCGCTCGTGCGTAGGAGCCGTCCATCGTTTTGGCGAAAGCCCCTCAGGAGAGCCGTAGCGGCACGCTCGGCAGCGGCGAGGTAGTCCGGAACGTGGAGCGCGAGGTAGGCTTCGACATAGCCAATGACCATCATCGCATTCCAGGAGACGAGAATCTTATCGTCGAGGGCAGGGCGGGGTCGTCGACTCCGTACGCCCGCGAGTCTCGAAAAGGCTTCCGCCGAAGCCGTCTGTAGCTGCTCTGGCGAAAGCCGCCAGTTCTGGACCTGGTTCCACATCTGCTCGCTGAGTTCCTGCCAGCCCGCCCGACGGTGCAAGATGTTGACGCCGTGCTCCCAGTTGCCCTCCGGCGAGACCCCGTAGACCTGTTGAAGCAACGCTAACTGTCTAGCGTCGAGTAAAGCTTCCAGCTCAGCGTAGGTCCAGACGTAGAACTTCCCTTCAACGCCCTCGCTGTCGGCGTCGAGGCTGGAGTAAAACAGGCCATCCGGGGAGGTGAGTTCGGCGGCCACAAATCTGAGGGTATCCCGGAGTACGTCGGCGTACTCTTCGGCCGCGGCTGTCGCCAAAACTTCTGAGCGATAGGCCCGTGCGTACACGCTCACCAACTGCGCGTTGTCGTAAAGCATCTTCTCGAAGTGAGGCGCGTGCCACGCGGCGTCGACGCTGTAGCGTGAGAACCCCCCGCCGAGTTGGTCGAAGATGCCGCCGCGCGCCATGGCGAGAAGTCCGGACTCTACGGTTTTCGCGACAGCTGAATCAATGTCTGTATCGCCGCGAAGGGCAAGATGGTCGAGCAAAAAAGCGTAGCCGATCGGCAACGGAAACTTAGGTGCCCCACCGAAACCGCCGTGGACCGGATCAGCAAGTCGTACGATGCGCTCAGCGTTACGGACGCCGACAGTCTGGTCGAGCACCTCGGGTAATGGGGTAGTGGCCAGCGGAGCCTCAGGTTCGAGTTGTTCGGCGATCTGGCGCGCGTAGGCCTCGAGCTTGTCCGGCTCGTTTTGACGTAAGTCGACAAAGGTCTGTAGTACATTGAGCCAGTTGGCCTTCGGGAAGTAGGTCCCCGCCCAGACCGGTCGGCCATCCGGTAGCGCTACGGCATTGAGGGGCCACCCACAACCTCCTCCGCCCGATAGTTGGCAGGCCGCCATGTAGATGTCGTCGACGTCGGGCCGCTCCTCGCGGTCGACTTTGACGCACACGAACCCTGCGTTCATCGCTGCGGCCACTTGCTCGTCTTCAAAGCTCTCTCGCTCCATGACGTGACACCAGTGACAAGCCGCGTAGCCGATGGAGATTAGCATCAGCTTATCGGTGCGCTGGGCCTGGGCGATGGCGGCAGGTCCCCAGGGCTGCCAGTCGACGGGATTGTGGGCGTGCTGAAGTAGGTAGGGGCTGGTCTCTTGGGCGAGGGCGTTGGTATGTTTGGGGGGCATGAGCGGCGGCTATCTTGGCACCGATGAAGGCACTCGTTTTGCAGGCCCCGAAGCAGCGGCCCACGTTTAGCGAACACCCTCAACCGGTCGCTGGATCGGGGGAGGTGATCGTCGATCTGGTGGCGGCGGCGCTCAACCACCGCGATTTGTACATCACGCAGGGCTCGTATCCCGGGGTGCGTACGCCGGTGGTGCTAGGTTCGGATGGAGTTGGGAGGCTGAACGGACGACGCGTCATCCTGCAGCCCGGACTAGGGTGGGGTGCGCTGGAGTCGCATCAATCGCGCGACTACACCATCCTCGGGACGCCCGCCGACGGGACTTTTGCTGAGCAGCTCGCCCTACCGCGAGAGAATGTGCTCGACTGCCCCGACTATCTCACCGACGTCGAGGCGGCCGCTCTACCGCTGGCAGGCCTCACGGCGTACCGGGCGCTCATGGTGCGGGGGGCGGCACAAGCGGGAGAGACAGTGCTGGTGACTGGTGCCGGGGGTGGGGTAGCGAGCCTCACGATCGCGTTTGCGGTAGCGCTAGGGTGTCGGGTCATCGTGACGAGCAGTCGAGAGGATAAGATCGCTTTCGCCAAAACCCTGGGGGCCGTCGGCGGGGTACGCTATACAGACGAGGACTGGGTGACACAACTCAAGGAGCTCACCGGCGGCGTGGACGTAGTCGTGGACGGTGCTGGGGGCGAGGGATTTTCGCAGCTCGTCTCCGTGATGAAGCCAGGTGGGCGGATGGCCTTTTATGGCGGAACTCGCGGCACCTTCGGGCCAATCAGCCCCCAGGCGCTCTTTTGGAAGCAGATCACGCTAGCCGGTTCGACGATGGGTTCGCCGGCGGACTTTGCGGCCATGTTGAGTTTTGCCGAAAGGCACCAAATCCGACCTACCGTAGACAGTGTCCGACCTCTCGCCGAGGGCAACGCTGCCCTCGACCGAATGGCCGCCGGTGAACAATGCGGCAAGCTCGTCCTTCAAATCGCGTGAAAGTTCTTTTGATGTCCGATACCCACGGTCACATGGACGAGGCCATGCTGGCGCACGTTGCGGAGGCCGACGAGGTCTGGCACGCGGGCGATGTCGGACCGGGCCAAATCTTGGAGTACCTCAACGAGCAGAAGCCGCTGCGGGCGGTCTGGGGAAACATCGACGACGCGAAGCTCCGCCGGGAAGTCACCGAGGATGCGCTCTTCGTCGCCAATGGCCTCAACGTTTACATGACGCACATCGGCGGCTACCCTGGTCGCTACAGTACGCACGCCCGGCAGGTGCTCAACGACAATCCCGGCACCAGGCTCTTCGTCTGCGGACACTCTCACATCCTCAAGGTAATGCCAGACCGAAAGCGCGGCCTGCTGCACATGAACCCTGGGGCCTGTGGGATCTACGGCTTCCACAAAGTTCGTACGATGCTGCGCTTCGAGATCAACGACGGCAAGGTCGAGCGCCTCGAAGCCATCGAACTCGGCCTGCGCGGCAAGGCGACGCCTCCGGCCTAGCTTTGCGCCGCCATGAGCCAAGCCACCCCCAACCCGCAACCCGTCCCTCCCTCCGACCAATCCGAAGACGATGGCGACGAGCAGCTCTTCGAGGAGCGCATCATCCGCGTTGACGCGGGCCAGGAGCAGCTGCGCATCGACCGTTTTATCATCGACCGAACAGTCCGAATCTCCAGGACGCGTGTACAGGATGGTCTGCGAGCCGGGACCATTACCGTCAACGGCGGGGAGGTTAAGCCCAATTACCGGGTGCGACCGCTCGACGAGATCAAGATGCTCATCCCGGTCTATTCCGACGAACCGGGCACGCTTCAGGCCGAAGCCATGGACCTCGATGTCGTCTACGAAGATGCTGAGGTGATGGTCGTCAATAAACCCGCGGGCCTCGTCGTGCACCCCGGCGTCGGCAATTGGTCGGGGACTCTCGTCAACGGTCTGGCGCATTATCTCCGCAAGATCGATCTGCCCGTGGCCGATGGCAATCCCGACAACAGGCCGGGCCTCGTGCACCGCATCGACAAGGACACCTCGGGCCTGCTCGTGATCGCGAAGACGCCCTGGGCGATGACGCACCTCGCGAAGCAATTCTTCGACCACACCGTCGACCGCAAGTACGTGGCGATGGTCTGGGGCAGCCCCGAACCGGCGACGGCACGATCGAAGCCAACCTCCACCGCGACACGAGTGATCGTAGGCGTATGGCCGTGACCCGCGAACCCGACGAGGGCAAGCACGCCATCACTCATTATCGCACGCTCGAGGACCTGTACTACGTGAGTCTTATCGAGTGTCGGTTGGAGACCGGGCGAACGCACCAAATCCGCGTCCACATGAAGCACCTCGGGCATCCACTCTTTAACGACTATCGTTACGGCGGGGACAAAATTCGCAAAGGGACCGTCTTCACGAATTACAAGCGCTTCGTCGAAAACACCTTCGAGGTGATGCCTCGCCAGGCGCTGCATGCACGGACGCTAGGCTTTACACACCCCATCACCGGGCTGCGCTTAGAGTTCGAGGCGCCGTTGCCTGCGGACTTCGAGGGGGCGTTGGAGAGGTGGCGGAACTACTTGTCGAGTAGAAAGGAGGTCTTGTTGGAGGAAGAGTGAATCTAGCTCGAGTCGAAGGGTCGGTAAGCGCGGCGGCTGGCGGTGTGTCACCGCCCCGCGCTTACCGATCCTTTGACTCGAGCGCGGCGGCTGGCGGTGTGTCACCGCCCCGCGCTTATCGAGCCTTTGACTCGACGGTTGAGATATCTGAGCCTCTGCCCCTTGTTGTTGGCCTCTGTGAGCCCTCCGAACTCAGCGGGGCGGTGACACACCGCCAGCCGCCGCTGAGCCCTCCGAACTCAGCGGGGCGGTGACACACCGCCAGCCGCCGCTGAGCCCGGCGGACCTGCGGAGGCCGAAGTTTCTGAGTTCTGCAATCGACCCCTCCGCTGTTCCTGCGTTACTGTGATCTATGACCTTGAAGGATAGAATCGAGGCCTTCGGGCAATTGGGAGACTACATCATGTCCAGGCCCGAGCTACTGGATGCCTATGTCCAGCGCACTGCCCACCACAACGCTTGGTTCACGCCCGACAACCAGTGGCGGATGCTCGATGCCATTGCGGCGGACTATTTGGATCGTGAACATCTGATGGCCTGGCTCAGGGACTACGATATGGCCAATGCGCCTTCCGGCAAAACCGTAGGTCTCGTCATGGCTGGAAATTTACCCTTGGTCGGATTTCACGATTGGCTTTCGGTATTGATCGGTGGCCACAGCGCGCAGGTGAAGTTGAGCAGCCAGGATGCCTACCTCCTGCCGCACCTCGTTAAGCAACTCGAGGAGATCGACCCGGCTTTTGTAGGGAAGACGAGTTTTGTCGAAAGACTCAAAGATTTTGATGCAGTCATCGCGACGGGATCGGACAATAGTTCGCGGTACTTCCGGGAGTACTTCGGCAAGTATCCGCACATCATTCGCGGCAATCGCACGAGCGTGGCGGTGCTTCACGGCGACGAGACCTCCGATGAATTGGCGGCACTTGCCGACGATGTCTTCGCGTACTTCGGGATGGGTTGTCGCTCAGTGGGGAAAGTGTACGTCCCACAGGACTATGAATTGACGCCACTGCTAGATGCCCTCCACGAGCACAAACTGCTCGCCAATCACAGTAAGTGGAAGAACAACTTCGACTACAACTATGCTCTGCTGGCGATCAATCGGGAGCCCTTCTTGATGACAGGGGCAATGCTGGTGATCGAGAATAGGGCCTTGCACTCGCGTCTGGCAACGCTGCACTACGAGCGGTATGCCGACCTGGCTGATTTGGCGATCCACCTTCATGAGGTGCGCGGTGAGGTACAACAGGTAGTAAGTGCACGAAAGGTTCCTGGGATTGCGACGACATCGCCGGGGTCTGGACAGCGGCCAGGGTTGAGTGATTATGCGGATGGGGTTGATGTATTGGGGTGGTTGGGAGACTTATAAGAATGACGAAGCCCCGCTGAACGATGTTCGGCGGGGCTTCGAAAATGAGAGATAGTCTGCTACCTACTGAACGATCAACGTCCTAGCACCTACCCCACGGTCGGTGGTGACGGTGAGGAAGTGCATCCCGGCAGCAAGTCCGTCGAGATCGATCTCGATACGGTTGCCAGCAGCACGCATGCGGCGAACCACTTGTCCAGTGACATTGGTCAGGACCAATTCGCTGATCTCGGTGTCGGCGTCCACGCTCACGGCAGTGAAGCCAGAGGCGGGGTTAGGAGCGACCGAAAGGCCTACGTCAATGGTATTGACATCACTAACGCCGACGAGTTGAGCCAAGTTAAGGGCAGCGTATGCTCGTGGAAGTACAAACGACATGATCGTGTCCATCTTGGTGCGAGCGCCCGTAGCGTTGAGGAAGTTGCGGTTGGACCGGCCTTCGCCTCCGACGAGCTGCACAAACGTGAAGGGGAGACTTGCCGCCTGGATGGCTCCACGAACCGGTGCGCTGAGCAAGGAGGTATCGGCGTAGTTGTACTCATTGGCGAAAACTTCTCCTGGGGCTACGATCCAAGGGAACATGTTATCGGTGGCGAGGGTGGTCTCGAAGCCATCACGCGTTGTAAACGGCGTGTCTTTGATGCGATTGATTTTTAGCGTAATCGGATCGTTTGCAGCAGCGAGGACGTCATTGGTCGTCCGAAGGATATCGTTGTTGCCGTTGCGATTGCTGATGCCTACGATTGTACGCGTGCCTGGAGCTTCCTGTAGAACGGTGTTCATCGTGGTAGGCACGAGGATGTTACCGATTCCGAAGGGTGCGTTTGCATCTCCGATACTGTGCATGCCGATGATTGGCGCTTCGGTGTCTTTGCCCTCGATCCACGTCGAGTCACCCATTGCGCCGCCGAGGTTGACCCCGAGAGCGAAGCCGCTCTTGTAAGAAACCCAGTTGCCTTTATTGATGCTCGCGGTTTCGATCCCGTATGGATCTCCGTAGAGTTCGGGCTTGTAGTACGGGAGGTTGTCGCGACTGTCGATAAATTTGTCGAGGTCGTTAACCTCCGAAACGCGGTCGAGGAAGTTGGAGTTACAGACGTTGTAGCCACCGGTCCCCAGCCCAATAGCCATGATGCGGTCGGCGTCGATGCGAAGTGGATTGCCATCTTCGGCGATTGTCTTGCGGAGGTAGCGCGTCATCATGTGCATGTCCTGTCCGCCACGAAGCGAAGCAATCAGGAGCGTTGCGGTCTGCTCGTCGACATCAGGGGCCGTAGTGTTCCAGCCGGCGCGATACTCTGGGGTCACCACGACATAGCCAACTGCGGCGAAGCGGGCGGCGAGTTCAGTGACGGCTTTGTCGTTAATGCTGCCCGTGAGGCCCCCATTGAAGGGAATGGGCATGTACGAGCCAGTGTGGTGGATGATGACCACGGGTCGAATCGCAGCCGCGTCGTCAGCAGGCTGAAAGAGACGGAACTTCAGGTCGGCGGCGACGGGGACTTGCGATTGTCGCAAGACCACAGGTAGTACCGTGAAGTTGTTGCCGTAAACCTTCAGTTCGGGGTCGACCTGAGGGTTAAACTGGGCCGAGAGGTATCGGCCACCGGATTGGGCCATTGCCGTAAAGGCAAGGCAGGTAGATAGGGTGAGTAGAAATGCCTTCATTGTAAAACGTTTATTTTGGCAGGTGAGGTTAAGATTTGCGAAATTCGTAGGTGAGTGAAGCGTAGGCGAGCCGTCCAATGCGGGGCCCACCATAGGTTTGGAAGATCTGGTTATCGAGTAGGTTACTTGCGCCAACCTTTAGGGTAGTGTGTAACTCCTCAAAGCGAATATTCATCTGGGCATCGAGTAATCCGTAGCTAGGAATAAACCCAGTGAACTGCGGAGAACCCTCAAAAATAAACCCATCGACCCACTTATAGTTGGTGTTAAATCCAAAAGCTTGCTCGTTGCCGAAGAGCTGGACGGGGATGTCACGGGCGGCCAAGCCGATGTTGTACTTGTGCTCGGGCGTATTGAATGCGGGAATAATCGGGTCGTCGGTTTGTGTATTGAGTACGTTCCATGAGTAGTTCGCACTGGCCGCGAAATAGCGGGAGAAGTAATAGTTGCCGCCGATAGAAAAGCCCTGGGTGGTGACTTTTTCGGCTGCGTTGGCGCTCACGCGGTAGACGTCTACGCCTGTGACGCGACCAGTGCCTGGCTGGAAAGCCACGTCGGCACCAATGATGAAGCCAATAAAGTCGGTGTACTGGCTGAAGTAGTAAGTAGCATCGACGAAGACCTTCTCGAAGAGGGTCGTACGGATGCCCGTCTCGATAGTGCGAACTTGCTCAGGACGGATCGGATCCACGTTAAAAAACTCGAGTGTGCTCAGGGGAGCGTTAGAGTTGTTGAGATAGTTAATTAGGCCGTCGGTCGTAGCGAGGGAGTCAAAACCGGTAAGATTACCCAGGAGCGTCGCCCGTCCTACGTTGTAGTTCAGAAATTGGTCCGCCAGCGTTGGGTTCCGGATGGCAGACGACAAGCTCACCCGCAGGGTAGTCAATTCATTCGGGTTGTATACAACCGATGCCGCAGGGGAGAGTAGGTAGTTGAAGTTCTTGTTTTTGTCTAGGCGAAGGCTCGCCGAGACTTTGACCTTATCTACGAAGGTGGCCGTACCTCCGCCGTAGACGCCGTATTCATAGGTATCGATGTTTCGGCCATTGGTATCCTGGAGGATGGTACCTCGACTATTCGGGGTATATAGGCGGTAGTTTGAGCCAACGCGAAGGTCTAAGTCGGTCAGCTTGTCCTTCTTGACTAAATCGTTGAAAAGCTTCTCGCCGTGTACGTGAAAGAGTGCTGATCGATCGTAGAACCGAGTACCAAACTCATCGCTCGACAGTGTCGACGTGAAGCTGTTAAACAAGGCCTGAAATTCTGGAGATCCGGGCTCGAAAAACGCGGACACGTTTGGATCGAGTGGATCACCCGTGTTTGCGAAGGTTTGGGCGCGTCGGTGAAAGGTGAAGAGCGAATCTTGAAACGGCGCGATGAAGGCATCTATCGCATTCTGATAACCATCTGGATCCCCGGGGAAGCTCGACCGCCGGGGGAACCCATCCATCCCCGTAAAAAAGTTGTCGTAATTGCCCTCTATGACCCCCGCCTCGTTTCTTACGCCCTGCTCCCAGAATCGACGGTAACGTCGGGCAAAATCCGTTGCCGAAGACGCCGAATCGACCAAGAGTAAAGCGGTAAAGTAAGGATCGTAGGAGTCACCTGCGTCTTCGTGCGTGGCGTAGGCTCGGAGGAAGTAATTGTCTCGCTTGCGCAGCTCCAGCTTGTGCTGATAGAACTGGATCCCGCGGAGACTGAATCGGTTGTCCCCTTGGTAGACCGTGGTTCCCGTAGAGTAGCTCGTCGAGGCGATGATCTCTGGGCTGAACAAACCCTCCGAGGGCTTTAGTCGGTAGTGCCCAGTGGCATTTGCCTTAAAATTGGTCGAGTTGTAATCTACGAGATCGATCTCGCGATAGCCCTTGCGATAGAAAGTATTCAAGCCCGGAACGCGAGGGAGCTCGAACTCACGGTTGAACTCGTCTCCGTAAATGTTGACCGCATCAAAACCACCTGGGTTGTCAACGCCGTTCTCACCATCAGTGATCGGGTCGTAGTTGTCCGCCTCCCAGTCGTCCGCCCGGAAGCCGTACGCATTGAGCTTGTAGGCAAATACCTCTTCCCCTTTTTTGTTTTTTAGCGCCTGCGCCCACCGAAAGCCGCCCTCTACTAGGTTGCGCTCGCCACCCTTGATGGTTGCACTGAGCCCTTGCTGCAGGAATGGATCCTTGGTCTCCATGGCGATAACGCCGTTGAAGGCGTTTGGCCCGTAGAAGGCCGAACTCGCGCCGACGATGATGTTGACGGCATTCACGTCGAGGTCACTGGCACCCAGGAAGTTGCCGAGCGAAAAGTTGAGTCCAGGACTCTGGTTGTCTACTCCATCAATGGTCTGTAGCGAACGGACGGGGTTGGTGGAATTGAAGCCGCGGGTGTTGATAATCTTAAACCCGAGGCTCGCGGCAGTAAGGTCTACGTCTTTGAGCGCGCCCAGACCGTCGTAGAAATTGGCTGCTGGCGTTTCCCTTATGGCGATGTTGTCGAGGGTCTCCATCGTGAGCGCCGACTGCTGTCGCTTCTCCGAGATGCGGCGACCGGTGACTTCGACCGTCGCGATCGCGGTTGCGTTGTCGCCAAGGACGATATTGAGCGGCGCACTGGCCGTTTGCACCTCGATCGTGTCGTTGGTGTAGCCAATGTAGGAGAAGACGAGTCTCGTGGGCAGTGACGGAACCTCGAGCTCGAAATTTCCGTCGAAATCGGTAACGGTACCTGAGGACGTATTGACGACTAGCACGTTGGCCCCGATCAAGGGTTCGCCGGTCTCGTCGAGGACGACGCCTGATACGTTGACTTGGGCCAAGACGCCAACTGCGCTCGCACCAAACAGAACAACACTCAGGCTCAGGCGTAAAAAACGAAAGATCATAGGCTGGTCCGGCTAGGCTACTGGCGATTGGATAGACGCCGCAATGTAGTGCAATCTATACACCATTACACGTATGCCGTTAGCAGCGCCACGACAATCCCTCCGAGGATCACCCCGAGCTTGCGGGCACTCAGGCTGTGCTGGTGCGCATCGTCCGACTCGAACAGGATGGTCGTACTCACGTGGAGTAGACTTCCAACGACGGCCCCGAGCGCAATCGGCACGTACGCCGGCGGGACGAGCCACTGCCCGAGTACCGAACCAAGCGGTGTCATTGCCGCGAAAATCAGGACGAGCCCCCAGATCACGTTTTGGCGAAAGCCTACGCTCACGAGGACGATACTCAGTGCAAAACCAGCTGGTGCTTTGTGCATGGCGATGGCGGCGAGCAGGTGATTGTGGTGCTCACCGACGTGGAGAGCATCCTGGACGAGCGTAAGCGGCGTACCCTCGATGAGCGCGTGTAGGCTAAGTCCGAACATGAGCGGCAACGCAACCTTGCGGCCCCCGTGCGTGTGAATATGTCCATGTTCGACGCCGCTACTGAACTGTTCGAACAGCACCTGTAAGAAGAAGCCAGCCAACAACGCCAAGCCAACCCGAGGGTCACCCCCGACGAAAGCTTCTGGGAGGAGGTGCACCGCTGTAATAGTGAGAAGGTATGCTCCGCTAAACGACAGCACGAGGTGAAGCCATCTATCCCGCAAGGCTGGGAGCCATAACCCGACGCCTGCACCGAGCAAAGCGGCTCCGAACAAGATGAAGTATTGGAGTAAATCCACAAATACGTGTGATGAGAAAGCCTAAGCAACCGGCGAGCAGCAAAAGTGACTACGCCAGGGTAGTGCTGGCGGGCGATGTTTTGCGGTAACGCGCCCTCAGCCAACGGTAAAGCTGCGCCACTAAATAACCCAGTAGTGCACCGAGTGCTCCACCGACGACAATGTCGCTAGGGTAGTGACGCCCGACGTAGACCTGCGCAATGGCAATGCTTGCTGCCCAGCCGATACTGACACCTCGGAGTAGGGGCCTTTCGGCAAAACACGTTAGGCACAACACGGTAGCGAGCGCGAAGTGATTGGCCGCGTGAGCACTCGGAAAACTCTCCCCAGGGCCGCAACCCGTCAGCAGATCGAGGTGCTCACGCAACCCTACGAGGTTGCAGGGGCGTAGCCTTCCGACTAAGGGCTTAATAATCCCGGCCGACGTAAAGTCCGCCAATCCAACAGCGAGACCGGCAGCAAGTGCGTTGTAGAACCCCCACAACCGATCGCGATAAAGGAGCCAGGCGAGCAAAGCGACGTACAGCGGCAACCAAGTTGACTTCTCTCGCCACAGGGGCGCTATTGCATCCAGGGCAGCGGGGTGCCAACCCTCGTGCCAGGCCTGGATGGCCCATTTATCCCATGCATCTATACTCACCGCGGCAAGGTAGCTGAGGTCCACAAACGACGAAGCCGCCCTACCCGGAGGGGCAGTGGCGGCTTCGCGTCATTTGGTCGATGGCTAGGTTTGCACTATGGCAAATTATCCTATCCGTCCGTCACCGTCGTTGAGGTCGACTACCTCACCGTCGTTGTCCCGGTCGAGGGCGTCGTGAATGGTGTTTCCGGCGCTGTCGACTTTGCGACCAACAGTGTTGGCGGTAGCATTGACGGCGTTGCCCATGGTGCCTGCGGTACGCTCCACGTCGACTTGCGTCTCACGGAGATTTTCGCGAATGGTTTCGGTCTGCTCCGACCCTTGTTTGCCAACCGAGACTTGCTCGACGACGCGGGCGGTCTTGGCGACTACGGGTACTTCTGCGGTCTCCGTTAAGGTCACAGTACCTTCTTTGAAGGTATCGATCTGGCTCGGATCTACGGGTTGGTTGACCTTCGTACGGTTCACGAAAACGTTCTCGTGGTGCAGACGTACGGTCTCCTCGACGGGACGGCTTACGACGCGGCTGCGGAGACGGACGCCTCCGGTGGCGACGGTTTGTTTGCCCACCTGGAGGTCTTCCTTGATGACGTCGAGCGTGCTATCGGCATCTTCGTAGGCAACGCCTTTGGCGCGGAGGCTCGTGCTGGCCTTGTCGGGATCGATTGCACCGTACTCATCGAGGATGTCGGCGGCGCGCTCGGCCTTGGTCATATCGGTCGTATGTACCGTGACGACGTTTCCGCGGCGGGCGGTATCGTGTAGGTTTCGGTACTGGGTGTCGTCGCTGTGGTCGCTAAATAGCGAACTGAAGAATCCACCGACGCTCTCGTCGCGACGGTCGCGCATCGTGGTGTCGGTATAGTTGTCACGCGCCATCATATCGATTTGTGCGTCGTTGTAGCCTGCGCTCTTGAGGGCGGTTACGGCTTTCTGTGCTTGGTCTTTGGCGGTAAATACGCCGATTACTGTTTGCTTATCCATGATTTGAAAAATTTGAAGTGAAAAAAGGGTTTTGGTTGGTACTAGCTTTTCGTTAGCGGCTTTACAGCTGCTGCAGTAAGCTTGGTAGGGTTTGGTATTCTGTTAATGTCGAGGCGCTCATGACGCACGGGCAATACATAGTGCTCGTCGTGCGCTGTGTGCTGCATGCGGACGTGAACCTCTTCGACGAGTTCGAAGCGCGTGACCACGACTGGAACCTCACGAACAATGCTGTAAACGACGGTACCGTCGTCGAGCTGGCGGGTGGCGGGTGGAGCAGTATCGAAGATTTTGCCTATCGCAATGCGCTCGACGTTTACCGTGTGTTCTAAGTGTTGGAGCGTGACAGAGGCCTCTTCAGTGACGACTCGCTTAGTGATCTCGACCTTTGCGGTCTCAACAATTTCTGCGTGAACGTCTAACTCTTCCTTAACGAGATCGATCCTCAGCTGTTCTTGAGTCTCGGATACGATCAGATCGCTATGTGGAAAAGTGTCGGTCATTGTACGTTGCTTCATTTATAACAAGGCAAAGTAGAGGACTGATGTTCAAGCAGGTACGCAAAATTTCTTATTGTCAAATTTCCGCCATGCCACTGTGGAGAATGAACAACTACTGTCACAGGGCCGATGCAACTTCGCTTTCACGGACATGCACAAATCCATTCTCCTGCTACTGTTAGTGATGTTGATTTGATAGGACGCCTGTCTGCGGACGCTCTGGCCACACGGACGTTGGCTTGCAATCATTCGCGGTGCTGTACGGTGTCGTGCGGTGCTGTATGGTGCTGTACGGTTCCCCGTCCTTTAGGGCGGGCGCTCGTACGGCATTCTTTAGGTTGGCGCGGATATCCTAGCGCTGCTCTAACGCCCGCCCTAAAGGACGGGGAACCGTATAGAGACCGTGCTGCCG
Organism: Lewinellaceae bacterium; assembly: GCA_963837005.1. Classification (GTDB taxonomy): domain Bacteria; phylum Bacteroidota; class Bacteroidia; order Chitinophagales; family Saprospiraceae; genus CALDTK01. Next base: position 1,153,878 of record CAWIMC010000001.1, on the reverse strand, counting down.
CGAATGCCGGGTGTCGCCAGTGGACCTTAACTACCGTGTTAGCTTGTCAACGTCGATAAAGATGCGCCACTAGACACCGACGCCATGCACCATCTTAGTCTTTGCGGGACTGGGCCGCACTATCATTCGGTGGGTTGCCTTAGGCAACGTACATAGTTGGCGGGAAGCGCATCGATCGAAACGTAGACTCTCTGGCTCATGCTCGCTCAAGAGACGTATTGGCTGGGTAGGTGATTACGCCGCCTCCGTCAATCGCTCAGTGCGAGCGTTTAAGTGTGTGAATAACGCGCACCGGCTAGGTCGTGATCCGACGGTAGACCCTCAATATAATCGACTAGCGGTCCAGTGGAGTGCCTTCCACTGAGGGCTGGGGTCTCGCGGCTGGGAGAATTATCTTTCGCCGGATCATTCTCCGGTAGGTCGTACTCCTTTTGCTTCTTTCCGAAAACGCTTACCCCGACGTAGCGCTTTGGGTTGAGGCGGAAATCTTGCAGCAGCAGATCCGTGTTGGCCATTACGCGGTCGAGGCGATCGTAGATTCCTGGGTCGTTGATGAGCTTTCCGAGACTGCCTTCGCCGCTGTCGATCTTCTGTGTGACGCGGTCGAGATTCTCGATCGCCCCGCTGGAGGAGTTGAGCGTTTTGCGCAGATCCGTCAAGGCTAGCTCAACGTCTTGTAGGGTTTTGCCGAGGTCTACGGTCGCGAGGTTGCGGGTCGTGGAGTCGACATTGCTGAGGATGCTACCAATTTTGGCGTTGTTGCTCTCGAGGTTCGCGGTGATACCCGCGACGCTGTTTAGGGTCTTCGTGAGGTCGTTGCTCGAACGCGCCAGAAGCCGGTCGATCTTCTCGGTGAGCGCAGCCAAGTTGCGGCTCGTCGTCTCGAAGTTGCGGAGCGTGCGACCGATGCCATTGGTGTCGGTCCGGGAGGTAATCGAGTCGATGACCGGACCGGCGTTGCTGCGCAATAAGTCAAAGTACGGGGTGAGCTCGGCTGGATCACCGATCAGCCCCGCGAGAACGGTCTGCTCTGCCGCCGTTAGGTAATCGCCCGAAACGGCGCAGTCGCCACCCGAGCAGGCCTTATCGAATACTAAGGAGATAAACTTGCCGCCGAGAATGCCATCGCTTTCGATGAGTGCGGTGGCGTTCTTAGGGATTGGCAACTCGTCGTCGACGCCGATAGTCACGATCAGGGAGCGAACGTTTTCGGGATTGAGCTGCACATCAGTGACCAGTCCGACGCGAAAGCCATTGATAGCTACGAGGTCCCCGGTGCCGAGACCATCCACCTCTTCGTAGACGATGCTGAAGGAGTTTTGCGAGCTGAAGACGCCAGCACCCTTCAAAAACCGGTAGCCTAAGAAAATGACGACGAGGGTGACGATGGCCAACAGGCCGAGCTTAGTTTCTCTTTTCATGTTAGGGTAGTCTACCGGTGGCGGGGGCACCCCACGACTCAACCGGAGATACGGCTGGTCAACGCCGGTGTTGCACGGCAGGTTTAGGGTAGAAGCACTCGACCCTACCGCTGGTGCGCTGCCAGCTCGGCTGGAGTAAGCTTGTGTTCGTAGCGGTAGGCGGTGAGGAAGGCCCCCGAAAAGCCGTTGGCTCGAGCGGTGCGCTGCGCTCGCATAGCGGCTTCGCGGGTAGGGAAGGGGCCAGCCTGGTACTTGAGCAGCTCACCTTCCTTCACGTACCGTATAGGACTGCCGAGCTTGGTGTAGTTAGCGCCCATCGTCGTGAGCGGAGCCTTAGCGGCAGCCAGCTGGATATAGAAGGCGACTCCCCCGGCATCGGTATCGCCCACGGGGGCCACGAGCGGGCTGCCGGGCTCAGAGAGGGCACCGAGGTGCTGAAGTTCATCAGTTGTTTGGACCTTTCGGACCTCAGTACTGGTCTTCAGCGATGCTAGTACAGGACGAGAGGCACCCTCCTGGCCGCCGCGCTGTCGTAAGTAGCGAGCTACGCCCCCGTAGAGAGACTCGACCGTCTCCGCCTGTCCGGAGTCACTCTTGAGGTAGGCTTCTTCGCTGGCATTGGTGAGGTAGCCGGTTTCCACCAAAACACTCGGCATGGCTGTCTCCTTGAGTACGAGAAATCCGGCCTGCTTGACACCGCGGCTGTGGTGACCGCCACGGGCCGCGAGTTGATCCTCGATGTTGGCGGCCAGCACCATGCTCTGCTCGAGGAATGCGTGCTGAAACATCGACAAGATGATATGTCCGGCCGGGGAGTCCGGGTCGAAGTCGTAGTGCTGGTCGGCCTGTTTCTCCAGGCGGATGGCGGCGTTCTCGCGCTTGGCGACGTCTAGGTTGTGCTGCGCCGTGTGCAAGCCCATCACGTAGGTCTCCGAGCCGTGCACCGAACTGCCGCGTGGCATCGCGTTGCAGTGGATGCTGATAAAGAGGTCGGCCTGGGCATCATTCGCGACAGCGGCTCTCTCGTGCAAAGGGACGAATACGTCACGGTCCCGCGTGAGGATTACCTTCATGTCTGGGTAGACTTCCCGCAGGCGATTGCCAAGACCGAGCGCGAGTTGGAGCGCGATCACCTTTTCGCGAGCGCCGTGTACAGAGCCGGAACAGCCGCCATCGTGTCCGCCATGGCCAGCATCGATCACGATGGTGGTGATGCCGTCGTCGCCGAGGCGCGGGTCGATCGGTAGCGCCCACTCACCGTTGGCGGGCGGCGGATCGTTGGTTTGGCCCGCGGAGGCGTTTCTTTGCGCCGCACCCCGCAGGGTTAAGGTGTCGTTAAATGGCGAAACCACAGCCAGCGCCGGCAGTGCGAGCCCCGTTGACACCAATATCGTCCCCAGCAATCTGTTCATCATTTCCTCTACTTGCGGGCCAATCTGCCACGGCGTGTCGCGAAGATTAACCAGTTCTGGAGACGCGGCGCCCCGTTGGTGCGGTGTGCAAACTTTGCGCCACGTCCCCGGCGTTTGGCTCGCGCTTGTGTTAACGTATCTCACGGTTGCGTCCGCGGGGCAGGTTTTGGCGCAAGCCCCGTCCCTACCGCTCCCGGACACCACTTCAGATACCATCCGCGTGGACCGATTTCTCCGGCTCCAAGGTACCGCTGCCGATACGCTCGGTCCGACAGATGGTGGAGAAAAACTAAGGAAAACAGATACGCTGCCCTCCCCCGCAACGAGTAGCGACCTGTTCCTAGTAGGCTCCGATACGCTGCTAGTAGGTACGCTTCCGCAAAACGATTCTGTCGGGCTCGATTCGACCAGGCCTCCGAAGGTCTACCGCCTGAGTCCAGACGCCCTTACGGCAAAGGTGGATTATAAGATGGTGGACTCGATGCGCTACAGCATTGGCGACAAGAAAATTCGCCTCTATCGGCAGGCCGAGGTCAAGTATACCGACATCACGCTCCAGGCCGGGTACATGGAGATCGACTACGGCACCAATATCGTCTTCGCCGAACCGCGCCTCGACTCTGTCGGCGAGAAGACCGAGCTGCCGAGCTTTGCACAAGGACCGCAGGCGTTCACCGCGCAGGGCCTTCGCTACAACTTCGACACTCGCAAAGGCATCATCACGAATGCCGTCACGCAGCAAGGAGACTTGTACGTGCTCGGGGGCAAAACCAAGATCGTGGCTGCCGACGAGCGCGACCCCCGGCGGGCCGACAATACAGTCTACAACCAGAACGCCATTATCACGACCTGCGAACTCGATCACCCGCACTACGGCATCCGCTCGAGCAAGCAGAAAGTGATTCCTGGCAAGCAGGTGATCGTCGGGCCGAGCAACGTCGAACTCGGGGGCGTGCCGACGCCGCTGTGGTTGCCGTTTGGCTTCTTCCCGATCGGTAGCAGCGAGCGCTCAGGACTGATCTTCCCGACAGATTATACCTACACCACACAGAGCGGCTTTGGATTCGAAGGTATTGGCTGGTATTTCCCGTGGAACGACAACTTACACACTGCCGTCACGACCGACTTATTTCTAAAGGGCACGCTACGCGCCGATTTGACGACGCAATACTCCAAGCGCTATAAGTACCGAGGCCAGTTCAACCTCAACATTTCCCGCAACCGCGAGGAGAGCGCCGATGGGGTGGTAACTTTTGCGCAGAGCGGAAGTCTGCTCCTCAACCACACGCAGGACCCGAAGGCCAACCAATACCTCACCTTCAACGCAAACATCAATTTTCAAACCAACAACAACGGTCGTCGCAACTTCGCGAGTTTCGCCCAGCAAGTCACGAACACGGTGAATTCAACGGCGAATGTGACCTACCGTTTTCCTCAACATCCGAGTTGGAACTTGAGCGGTGGTCTGCAAGCTTCGCAAAACTTGTCGACGCGTGAAGTCAATCTTAATTTTCCACAGGCGCAGTTCCGCACCGGGCAGATGTTCCCTTTCGCTGGCCTCGGCAATAGCCGCTCCTGGTACCGCAAGGCGAGCTTCGAATATAATGCTGGGATTCAGGGCACCGTACAAGGCACGGACACGACGATTTTCAACCCCGATAGCCTACGACTGAATGCTAATTATGGGGCGCAGCACCAGGCCCGTTTCTCTGCCCCAATCAACGTCTTTAAGTATTTTCGCCTCAGCCCACAGATCAGCTATCAAGAGACGTTCTACCTCAAAGAACGCCAGCAGTTCTTTCGCAATACGCCACGCTTTGATACGTCGTTCAACATCATCGATACCGTCCTACTCTCGACGACGATCACCCAGGTCGATGAGTTCCGCCGAAGAGATACCCTGCTCGGCAACGGCATCAACGCTGCCCGTGCGGTGACGGCCAACGTGAGTCTCTCTACCCAAATCTTCGGCACGGCCCGGTTTCGGATCGGGGCGCTGCGTGGCGTACGGCACATTGTGACGCCTTCCATTAGCGCAGGCTTCCAGCCCGACTACTCGAGAGGGCCATTCAATTACTACAAGGAGGTGTTCGACCCGATCACTGGGCAGTCAATCGACTACCTGCGGTTTCCGACCCGACCCTACTCTCCCGGCAGCCTCCCCAACGAGCAGAGCTTTAACGTCGGCTACAGCCTCGGCAACCGCGTCGAGAGCAAAGTACAGACACGCGGCGACTCTACGACGCGCATCGTGGCGCTGCTCAATTCGCTCAACTTTACCGGCTCCTACAATCCCGGTAGGGATTCGCTCAAGTGGTCAAACGTCAACGTGTCTGGGGCGCAGGCGAGCTTCTTCCAGAAGATCGTGCGCGTCAATCTCTCGGGGCTAAGTCTCGGGGTATACGAACTCAACGATGCCCTGAGGCCCATCAACCAGACACTGGCCTCGAACGGCAAATTTCCCTTCCGGTTGGAAAACTTCACCTTTGGTGTCGCCGCTGGCCTCACGCTCGCTCAGGCGCGCGACTTGCTTTTGGGAGACGACAAGCCCGTGCCGGAGAATTCGATCTTCGGGCTCGTCAACCGCTTCAACATCAGCTACAACTGGTCGCGCAACTACAACATCCGCGGGCGCGACGGCCGTTGGACCACGACCGCCAACACGATTAACGTGAGCGGTCCTCTCCCGATCACGGAAAAGTGGAGCATCCGCAGCATCACCATCGGCTATGATTTCGAACGCGAGCGCATCACCTATCCGACGCTATCGCTGGGCCGGGATCTGCACTGCTGGGAGATGGACTTCTTTTGGTCCCCGGCGTTCGGCAACCAGTTCACGTTCTCGATTCGCGTAAAGCCCTCGAGTCTGGGCTTCTTGAGCATTCCTTACCGGCGGGGGAGTGCGCGCTAGCGTCTGGCAGGAAATACAATCGAGAGGACCGAGTTATGCCCGCTTCGAGGCGCTCGAGCGCTACGCTGATCGACAGGGCTACTGTGCTGATCACCGCAGAGACGCTAGTTAGCACAGCAGATCACAGCGGTCGATTGCTGTGCGATCGAGTGCGTCGAGGCAGGCGCGCGGTGGGGGCGGGCGCTCCCCCTCCCACACCTAGTCCGCGATGTCGGGCTCTATCTCGTAGACCTCGGCGCTTACCACGAAAGCTTGCCCCTCCAAAGAGCGGATCATCTCCTCGGCCGACATGACGTAGGGATCAAAGTTCACCAAAAACGTGGGTGGCTTTTGGCTCAGCATGCGCTCGACACGGAACTGTTGTTTGAAATAGTCCTCCTGCACGACCTGGATCTGATCGGCCGACTTCAGCACGATCCGGAGTTGATTCGGTAGGGGCGCTGCTGCGCTAGGGTCACGGGTAAATTTCGTCTGTTCGACAGAAGCGTACAGCAATTCGCGGATCTCATCTACACCTGCGGCAAATGCAGTGGTGCCGGTAAAGGTGATGGTGTCCGTGCCGCTTGCGATCCGGACGGTCGACTGGCTGTAGTCTGTGATGCCAGTCTTGATTTCGCGGGGCAGAGAGTCGGCTTTCGCCAAAACGACCTGTGCCAGCGCCATGAGTTTGGCGAGGGTGTCAGGGTCGAGTTGTCCGGTGTGCAGGCCTTTGTACGGGGCGAATTGCTGGCCGGTGTAGGTCGCTGCACCGCTTTTGTCGACGTTGAGCGTGAATACGGGGCAGGTACCGAAACAAGCGCCCTGGGACAGTGAAACGTAAGAGACTGGCGTCGTCGACACGGCCGCGGTTGTTGCCGCCTCGGCTTCGTCGGCCTTTCGTTGTCCCGTACAGGCTGTCAACGTGAAGACGGCTGCGGCGAGGTAGAATGCGGATAGCCTATTCATGAAGGCGGGAGCTTTGGCGTGGGTGTAAAACATAGGTAAGGTTGCGGGGAGGCAATCGCGTCGGGCAAAACTAAGCGGTCGCGCTCCGGTTGCTGTGCCATCGGAACGTTGACCAAAGAGGGGATCGCACCTAGTGTACGCGAACTAGGCGTTAAGCACTCGAACCTAACGGTTCTGGTGGCCGCCACGCCAGAGGCGCTGCCCGAACTGTTCCTGGGACTGCTTCCCCGACCTGCCCGTATTCATGCAATCGCACTGGCTCTCCGCCCTTGCCTCGGTGGCGCAGGGCGGGGCAGGCGGACCGAAGACGAGCTATCTACAAGTGCTACGTGGGCCACTCGTCATCGCCCAACTCATCTGTCAACAGCTCCCCGTAGAAGCGATGCAGCTCGGGTCGCAAGTGCGTCCGGGCTTGGTGGCGGTCGCCGTCGGAGCTACTGCGTATCAGTTTGGGCAAGCCTTGTTTAGTGGCTTGGCGGGGGCGATCGCTTTACCGGGAGAAGACCTGGGAGAATTGCTGGACTGTGCGAGTCGTGCCATTGGGTACGATGGAACTTGGTTCGTGAAGGATGTGCCGCCTGCCACGCTCGCCAGCCACGAGGATTGGCAACTGGTCCCGGCGCTACCGGAGTTGCGGATGGCAATCCCTGCGGCGTGGAAGAGTTTCGACGACTACCTATCGGTGCTACCGAGTAAGTACCGAACACGGGCGCGGCGGGCAAAGTCAAAACTCGGAGCGGTGTTGGTGAGGCCGCTTAGCACGACCGACACGGAGCGTTTTGGCGAAAGTCTCCGCCTGCTGTACGAGCAACTCATGACGCGGACCAGCTACGCACCCTTCGTACTGGACGCTGGATACGTCCCGAAGCTGAAAGCTGCCCTCCCGGAGCGTGTGCTGGTACTAGGCTTTTTCGATGAGCAAGAGCTGGTTGGCTTTGCGACGCTGCTCCACGAAGGTGGTGAAGGACTCGCTCACGTGGCAGCCGTTACTGAAAGCTACAATGCGGAGCACCAGCTGTACCTCAACATGCTATTTGCCCTGTTAGAGACGGCTATAGAGATGGGGTGCGCTTCACTGAACTTCGGCAGGACGGCGACCACGATAAAGTCGAGCGTTGGGGCCAAACCGGTGCTCTACGATTCGTACGTGCGCCACACCGGTTGTGTGCGCAACCAGCTGATCCGACAGTTGGTAGACCGGGTCGTCGATCCGGCGGATGCCGGGGCGCTGGTGCAGCGGCCGTTGGACTAGCACGCCTCACACACCTGCAACGCGTCCGTGCGCATCTCGCCTACTTTGACCACTACGCCATCGTAGAGCGAGTTTCGCAGCGGGATGGACTCCCCGTCCAGTTCGAGGGCACCGTTCAGTTGGCTTCGCTCCACCGTGCGTAGGATAGCGGTATCGGAGAGGACGACGCCCTCGTCTGGGCTCGAAGCGTAGAACCAAGTGAGTCCAAACACGGCGATGAGACAGGCGGCTACGGCGAGTAAAGTCCTCATGCGGCTGTGGTTCGCGCGGTGCACGACGCGAAGCGGGGAGTTGTGGACCGGCGATGCCGAGGTGGCGAGACTGGCTTCGACGCGCTCCCAGACTTTTGGTGAGGGGGTTAGCTGAAGGTGGGCGTCGGCCTCGCGGACGCGTGCGGTGACTTGGTCTTCGGTGAGATTGGAGTGTGACATGTGTTTAAGCGTTGGGGCGGGTAGTAGAGCAGTTGGCGGGGATTGGTCGGAGGCCGAGACCTTCGCGGCGGCTGAGGGCGAGGTAGGCCTCGCGAAGCTTGCGTTTGGCTAGGATGAGCTGGCTTTTGGAAGTGTTGATGCTCACCTGGAGGAGCTCGGCAATTTCGCGATGCTTGAAGCCATCGAGTTCGTAGAGGCCAAAGATTTGGCGACAGCCTTCCGGGAGTTGGTCGAGCAGAGTTAGCACGTCGGCTTGTTCGAGTTCGTCGCCGATGCGCGTATCAGCGGGGGCGCGGGCGACGACGGCCTCGGAGAGTTCGGCGGTCGGGAGGCGATTCTTGCGCAAGTACATCAGCGACTCGTTGGCGACGATGCGCTTGAGCCAGCCCTCGAAGCTGCCCTCGTGGTTGAAGCGCTCGAGATTTTTGAAGATTTTTATCCAGGCTTCCGCCAAAACATCCTCCGCGAGTTCAGTCTGCCGAACGTAGCGAAAGGCGATGGCCCCGAGGCGCGGGCTGTACCGATCAAACAGTGCACGCTGCGCCCGGCGGTCGTCGGCGAGGCAAGCGTGGATGAGTTCGTCGTCGGACATAGGCGCGGGCGGGCTGCGAGTGTAAAGATGCGGGCGAGAGGTGGTTTTGGTGGGTGGGGGGGGCCTTTGGCGGCGATGGCCTTTAGCGGCGATGGCCTAAAGGCGGCGATGGCCTGTGGCGGCGATGGCCTCGTATGTTGGCGTCAGATTACGGAAGAGGTGGTTTAGCGGCCGCGGGCGTCGTAGTTTACTCCTGATCGCGGGCACTCTTATTTGGCCCAAGACGCACCTCGGTTGCAGTCACCGCCGAAGGTAGGAACCCGCGGTTAGGAGGCTCTTTGAGTCACGATAGCACTTAAGCCGCACCCCGCGGGGCCACCCTCACCGGAGGCCCCACCGCGGCGCAGGCACCATAAGCTACGAGGCAAGACGCCGGGAGTCCTCCGAACCTTTTCTCATCACCCTCTCAACCTTTCTGTCATGCAGGAACCTACCACCCTATACACCGGCGTCGACGTCGGCAAGGACGAACTCCACGTCTGCCTCCTGGCCAGCGTCCCGAGCGCGCCGAGCGCCCCCCCGCACACGCGAACCGTGTCGCGTCGCAAGTTCGACAACACCCCCGGTGGCCACGCCGCCTTCGTCACGTGGCTCCGCGCACACGAACGCAACCTCGACGCCCCAGGGGCGCACGTGGTCATGGAGGCCTCCGGGGTCTACTTCGAGGCCTTCGCCCACGCCGTCCACGCCGCCGGCTTGACGGTGTGTGTCCTACTTGCCAACACCGTCAAGCACTTCGGCCTGAGCCTCAACGAACACTCGAAGACCGACCGCATCGACGCCCTCGTCATCGCGCGGCTGGCGTGCGAGCGCGCGCTCGCGACCTGGACGCCGTACTCGCCGATGAGTCGGCAGTTGAAGCTGTTAAACCGTGAGCGTGAGGCGATTATCCACGAGCGTACCACGGTCAAGAACCGCCAGCACTCCGCCGTGCGCGCGCAGTTCGTCTCCTCCGAGACCCTCGCGCGCTACGAGCAGCGCATCGCGTTCCTCGACGAACAGGTCGCCGCGATCGCCGCCGAGGCCGAGGGGTTGCTCGCCGCCGACGAGAAGCTCGCCGCCGCGGTGGGGTTCCTGGAGACGATCCCGGGGATTGGCCGCACGACGGCCGTGGCGCTCGTCGCCGAGACGGACGCGTTTGCGTTGTTCGAGTCCCGCGGACAGCTCATCAAATACTGCGGGTACGACGTGGTAAGCCACCAATCCGGGACCTCGATTAACGCCCCGATGCGAATCTCGAAGAAGGGCAACCACTTCATCCGCAAGGCGCTGCACTTCCCGGCGATGCAGGCCCGTAAGAAAGGGATCTTCGCCGAGGTATATCAGCGACAGTTCGAGCGTTCGGGGTCGAAGATGAGTGCCCTGGTCGCGGTGCAGCGCAAGCTCCTGATCGTGGCATTCGCACTGATCAAAAACGAGTGCACCTACGTCAATGATTACCACAAGGGTAGCGCCGTGGCAAAGGTCGCCGACGTGGAGCGACTACCGGAACTGGCCCACGCGGCGTAATCGAGGGAGAGGAAGCAGACCCGCCATTGCGACGGGCCTGCGGTGGCTGCACCTCGCGGACGAGGGCGCCTTCGGGTTTCCCCGTCGAAATGTAGCAAAAAATCCAAACTCCGTTTGGATTTTCACATAGCACCTTCGGCGTTCTCGTCTTTCGGGCTCTGGGTGGCTCGTCTAGCGTTGCTGGAAGGGCAGCTCAACCGCAGCAAAGCCGTTGATCCATTCTTCTGGGTGGCTCGTGTGGCTTTGCTGGAAGGCTGTGGCTGCTTGGGGCTGATTCTGGTTGGCTTCGGTTGGCTGGGGCGACTTTTGGGGGGGCGGTGCGAGTAGGTGGCAGGATAGTTAAACAAACCGATATTGCGGAGTGGCCGATCGCCGGGACGCCTGGCTCTGTGCCTCCAATTGCTCTGCAATCGTGCCTCTGGGCCCCTCGGTGACTTTGTGTCTCTGTGTCGGATTGAGTCACGTCTACCGGTAGGGTGCTTGTACCAGACGCGCCCCTCGGTGTCTTCGTTGCTCCGTGTCAAATCACGATAGGCCTTGCGGTAGGGTGCTTAATTCGAGCTTAAATTTGCGGCCATGTCCGAGCATCACCCCGCGCCCAGCGCGATCCAGGCCGCCTGGTCGACGGTAGACCTCCCAGCCCTCGCCGCGCGCTTTGGTGCGCCGCTGTACGTGTACAACACCGCCGTCATCGAGCACCAGTACCGCAGGCTCTACGATGCCTTCGACGTGCCGCGACTCGACCTGCACTTTGCGTGCAAAGCCCTCTCGAATCTCGAGGTTATGAAATTCGTTCGCACGCTAGGGTGTGGATTGGATTGCGTGAGCCTTAACGAGATTAAGCTCGGACTGGCGGCGGGTTTTGACGAAAGTCGTATCCTCTTTACGCCAAACGGTGTGAGCTTTCAGGAGATGGTAGCGGCTATCGAGCTCGGCGTTCAAATCAATGTGGACTCGATCTCGATGCTCGAGCAGCTCGGCGCAGCGCACCCGGAGGTACCGGTTTGCGTGCGGGTCAATCCGCACATTATGGTGGGAGGCCACCGCAAGATCTCGGTCGGGCACATCGACTCGAAGTTCGGTATCTCGATCTACCAGATGCCGCACGTCGAGCGCATCGTGGCGGCCACGGGGCAGCGGGTAGTCGGCATCCACATGCACACCGGGTCGGACATCCTGGACGTGTCGCCCTTCCTCACGGCGGCCGACATCCTGCTCGACGTGGCGGCGAAGTTTCCGGACCTGGCGTACGTCGACTTTGGGTCGGGCTTTAAAGTGCCTTACAAGGAGGGTGACATCGCGACCGACATCGAGGAGATGGGCGAGTTGATGTCGGAGCGGTTTCGGCGCTTTTGCGAGAGCTACGGTCGCGACCTGACGCTGGTCTTTGAGCCAGGCAAGTTTTTGGTAAGCCAGGCAGGCAAGTTTTTGGCCGAGGTCAACGTGGTAAAGCCCACGCCGCAGTACGGTATTCGTGGGACTCAACTCCGGCTTGAATCACCTGATCCGACCGATGTTCTACGATTCCTTTCACTACATCTCCAACATCAGCAATCCAGGCGGCAAGCTGCGGATCTACACCGTGGTGGGCTACATCTGCGAGACGGACACGTTTGGCAACAATCGACAGATGCCCGAGGTCCGCGAGGGGGACATTCTGTGCTTCGACAACGCCGGGGCCTACTGCATGACGATGGCGAGCAACTACAACGCCCGCGAGCGTCCGGCGGAGGTGATGATCCACGAGGGGGAGGCGCACCTGGTGCGGCGGCGGGAGACGTTCGAGGACTTGCTAAGTGCGCAGGTGAGCGTGGGGGTGTTTGACGGGGTGGGGGTATCTTAGCGGCTATGAAGATAGAAGTCATCATCCACGAAGAGGCCGACGGTGGGTACTGGGCTGAAGTTCCTGCCCTACCGGGGTGCGTGACGGAGGGCGATACCTATGATGAGTTGCTTTCCAACATCAATGACGCCGTTGAAAGCTGGCTTGCCGTAGCGTCTAAACGGAGGACAGCTGAGTTCGCTCACGAGAGTAATGGCGCGTTGACTAAGCGTATGGAAGTCTCGCTGTGAAAACGATATCTGGCAAACGCTTAGCTAAGCTAGCCAATAAGCGCGGTTGGGTGCTCGACCATGTGACGGGTAGTCACCACACGTATTCGAAGGAGGGCGAAACGAGAATACTCACGATCCCGATTCACGCAAATCGTGATCTCCGGCCAGGGACGCAGCGCTCTCTTATGAAAGCGATCGGGCTTAGCGATTCTGATCTGTAGGTCGGGCACAGGTCGCACAGACTGCGCGAACTGAACTCTGCGCTCTCTGCGAACACGGCGGCGGGTCCTCAACCCCATTGTCTCGACGACGAACTCTGCATCCCGGTTTCAGATAGCAGTTTAGAGCCCCGCCCTACCTTCGCGCCCCCCATGCCCCTAGCAAAACACTACGACCCAGCCACCACCGAGGCGCGCTGGTACGCCCACTGGCTCGCGAAGGACTACTTCACGAGCGTCCCCGACGAGCGCGAGGCCTACACGTATCGTCATCCCGCCGCCTAACGTCACGGGCGTGCTCCACATGGGGCACCTGCTCAACAACACCGTCCAGGACATCCTCATCCGCCACGCCCGTAAGTCTGGTAAGAACGCCTGCTGGGTGCCGGGCACCGATCATGCCTCGATCGCGACGGAGGCCAAGGTGGTCAAGCGCCTCCGCGAGCAAGGCATCAAGAAGTCCGACCTCACGCGCGAGGAGTTTTTGGCGAAAGCCTTCGAGTGGAAGGAGGAGTTCGGCGGTATCATCCTCAACCAACTGCAGCGCCTCGGGGCCTCCTGCGACTGGAGTCGGACGCGCTTCACGATGGAGCCGAGTTTGAGTGAGGCGGTCACGAAGGTTTTCGTCGATCTATTTAACAAGGGCAAGCTCTACCGCGGCCTGCGGATGACGAATTGGGACCCGGAGGCGCAGACCGTACTCTCGAACGAGGAAGTCATTCATACGGATGAGCGGCGACCGTTGTACCACGTCCGCTACAAAGTGGAGGGCTCAGATGAATACCTCACCATCGCCACCGTGCGCCCGGAGACGATCATGGGCGACTCGGCCGTGGCCGTCCACCCGGAGGACGACCGCTACAAGCATCTGGTCGGCAAGCGCGTCCACGTGCCGCTCACCAATCGCACGGCGCCTATTATCGCCGATGATTACGTCGACCGCGAGTTTGGAACGGGTGCCCTCAAAATTACCCCGGCCCACGATGTCAATGACCACGAGGTAGGCAAGCGCCATGAGCTCGAAGTTATCGACATCCTTAACGCCGACGGCACCATCGCAGAGGCGGCCGGCATCTTCGTCGGCGTCGACCGCGAGAAGGCGCGCAAACTGGCGGCCAAACAACTCGACGCAGGATGGGGTGCTGGTCAAGATTGAGGACTACGATACGAGCGTCGGTCGCTCGGAGCGGACCGGCGCTGTGGTGGAGCCGCGATTGACGCTACAGTGGTTCGTCAAGATGGACGAGTTCGCAGCGAAGGCAATGGCAGGTGTCGAGCGGGAGGGCAATCCCGGGGGTGAGACAGCATTCCATCCGCCGCATTTCTTCAACATGTTCCGGCAGTGGGTGGGGCCAGATAAGGTGCGCGACTGGTGCATCTCGCGGCAGTTGTGGTGGGGGCACCGCATCCCGGCGTGGTTCGTGGCCGGTGCCGAGGGCGAGGACGCACAGCCTTTCGTGGCGCCAAATGTCGAGGAGGCGCTCGTTTTGGCGAAAGCCGCCCTCGGCGACCACCTCACGCTCGCCGATTTACACCAGGACGAGGACGTGCTCGACACCTGGTTCTCGAGTTGGCTCTGGCCCATCAGCGTCTTCGACGGATTCGACCCGGCGCACAGGGCGGAGTTGGACTACTACTACCCGACCGACGTGTCCTGGTCACCGGCTGGGACATCATCTACCTCTGGGTGGCGCGCATGATGATGGCGGGCTCTGAGTACACGGGCGAGATGCCATTCAAGCATGTGTACTGGACGGGTATGGTGCGCGATGCGCAGAAGCGTAAGATGTCGAAGAGTCTCGGTAACTCGCCGGATGCGCTGGCGCTGCTCGATAAGTACGGAGCCGACGGCGTGCGCTACGGGATGTTGAGCGCGGCGAGCGCTGGCGGCGACATCATTTTCGACGCGCCGATCGATCCAAAGACCAAGCAGGCCCTCGACGAGAGCCAGCTCTGCAACCAGGGCAAGATGTTCTGCAATAAAATGTGGAACGCCTTGAAGCTGATCGACATGTGGGAGACCAGCGACGCGCCCGCCGGGGCCGTCGAAACGCTCGCCATCGACTGGATTAGGCAAAAGATGTCGCTTACGCTAAAACAGGTCGAAAGCGGACTACGTAAGCTTCCGCCTGAACGATGCCTGGGGCAATCTCTACACTTTCATCTGGGGGGACTTCTGTGGTTGGTTTTTGGAGATGATCAAGCCGGACTACCAGCAGCCAATCTCGGCGGAGGTAAAGGCGGCGGCCGTCGATATCTACAGCGATCTGGTCAACGTGCTGCACCCCTTCATGCCCTTCGTGACGGAGGAGATCTGGCACCAGTTGGGCGAGCGCGAGGTCGACTTGTGCGTGGCGCCCTTGCCTGTGGCCGGGAGTTTTGACGAAAGTCTAATAGCTCGCGTGGAGGCCGTAAAGGACATCGTGAGTCGGGTACGAGAGCAGCGGAGTTCGAAGGGTTTGAGTCCGCGGGAGGAGCTCCCGATTGCGTCTACCAATGAGGCGCATGCCGTCGTCACCGACGCTGGTCTGGCGGAGATGCTCCAGAAGATGGCAAACGTCAGTGCGGTGGCTTTCGCCAAAACAGAACCCGAGGGGGCGGTAAGCTTTGTGGTCGGGACCGATAAGTTCTTTCTCACGCTGCCCGACACGGTAGACCTGGGCGCGGAAAAGGAGCGGTTAGAAAAAGAACTCGCGCACCAACTAGGCTTCGTGGCCGGCATCGAGAAGAAGCTCTCGAACGAGCGCTTCGTGAGCAATGCCCCGGAGGCGGTGATCGCGACGGAGCGCAAGAAGTTGAGCGACGGGCAGGCTAGGGTAGCGGCACTGGAGGAAAGCTTGGCAGGCTTTGCATAGAGCCGAACTACTCCCGTATCACTCGCTTGCTCACCGCGCCCTGCCGCACTACATACACCCCGCTCGACAGACCGCTGAGGTCGAGTTCGGTCGCATCGCCCGGGGCTGTGAGCACTTTGGCCCCCTTGATGTCGTATACCTCGAAAGGTAGTTCGCTCGCAAGTGCGTCCGCACGCCGCAAGACCTGCACCGTCCCGACAGTTGGATTAGGGGCTACCGACCAAGACTTGCCAGACAAGAGTTCTACGAGTCCACTGCTAATCGCTCGTCGGCCATTCGCGAAGGCCGTAGCGCGGTAGGCATCGCCAATCAATCCGCGGGCCTCCGCACTCACCGTGATCTTGTCGGGACCTACTTCGCGAATGCCGATTATACCCTCCCCGGTCGTCGTCTGTGCATTGAATACGATGGCCTTATCGTCGGCGGTGTAGCTCGGCCAGCCGAGGTCCGACCCGGACCAAATCGTCTTGTTGTCGCCCGTGATCAGGTTGGTGGCCAGCGTGAAGTAGTCGCCGCTGCCGTTGACGAGATCGAAAGCCATGATCTGCTCGGAGTTTTTGGCCAGCGTAGGGTTGCCGATGCTGGTCCCCTCCTCTAGGGTGCCGAACAGTTTGAGCACCTCGCCCTTCGAGAAATTGCCAGCCCCGTCGAAAACATTGAGGATGCCAATGTCCCAGTTCTCGATGGAGAAGCCTCCGTTCCCCTGCACGGTATTGAGCCCGTCGAAGATGATGTTCTGTCCGTAGTAGTCCCACTCCAAAACGTCGGCGTAGTCGACCGTCCGCACACGCTCGCCGTTTGATCCTGGTGTGTAGAGTTCGAAGGATTGGGACCTCGAGGTCGCCAGATTCAGGACGTACACGCGGGCGTCCAAGTCGTTGGTCAAGAAGGCCAGCTTGGTGCCGTCGCGAGAGATCGCCACGTTGCGGACGTCCCCGTTGCCGTCGTTGTCGAGGTCACCGGACACGAGGTTTTCGGACACCGTATTGGTGGTGTAGTCGATCCTGATTTGGTTGATGTCTCCGTCGCTCGTGACGAGGTAGGCCGCACTTCCGTCATCGCTGATCGACACCCGACTAAGCGGGATCTGCGAGGGCGTGATGTCGTCGATGATGACGCGACCTGTCAGGTCGGTGACCTTGACGAGCTGCCGGGCCGCATCCTGTGTGGCGACGAGCATCGTGCCTGGGTTGGTTTGCTGCTTGTTAGGCTCCTGCGTACCGCCGCCGCCGTTAGAAGTGCCAGGCATGCCGACGGTGTTGAGGGCCAGGATGACGGCGTTGAGCTGAGTGCTGCCAGCCCCGTATTTCGCAGTGGCCGCCTGCTGGAGCGCGTTGCGCATGTCAATGAATTTGGACGTCCGCGTCAGGTAGTTGGTGAGCACGTTATAATAAAGCTGCTCAGTGTCTGCGCGGCCGAGCGTCTGTGCGATGAGATAGCAGACGCGGTTCGGGATGCCGCTGTTGATGTGGACCCCGCCGTTGTCCTGTGACCCGACGTAAATGTCCCGGTAGTGATCAGGCTGGTAGCCGCGGTCGTTGAGGCTGGTTCCGCCTTGTCGGGGGTTGGCCATGTCGCGCAGGGCACCACTCGGGAAGGCTTGCGCCAAAACAACGTCCTCGCCGAGTTGCCAGTCCTCGCGGTCGATCATGGCCCCGAAGACATCGGCGAAGTGCTCATTTAATGCCCCGGATTCGTTGCGGTACTCGAGGTCGGCAGAGAAATTGATCACCCCGTGTGACATCTCGTGCCCGGCCACGTCGAGCGCACCCGCCAGCGATTTGAAGGCGGTGCTCCCGTTGCCGTAAAACAGTAAGCCATTCGTATAGAAGGCATTGTCCATCGCCGCGCCATTCTCGTCGGAGACGTTGACGAAGGCCGTGATGGTCTTGCCAGCCCCATTGAGGCTGTTACGTGCAAACGTCGTGCGAAAATACTCATAGCTCTGCTCGCCGTTGTAGTGCGCGCTCACTTCGGCGCGGTTGCTCCAGGCGTTGTTGGGGCTGTCCGAATACTTCGCCTTGAACGAACTGTCGGGGTAGGTACCCTGCGCGTTTGCCGTCACGAGCGCCCCTGTCTCGTCACCAGGGATCTTGGTCTTCTGTACCCACATCGGTCGCGTGGCATCGATCAAGAAGAAGCCGCCACTGGTCGACTCGTAGGTCTGGATAGCGCGAGTTCGGCCGTTGAGGTCCGCGGCATTTGCTTGGCGAGGACCCGGCATAAACGTCGGCGCGTAAGCAATACTGGGGTTCGCGCTCGAAACTGTGGCAGCGGGAGTAGGCAACGTCCGGAAGTATGCCTCGTCGAGTTCGCTCACCAGGCGGCAAACTTTTGAATAGCGATCTATAATTCCGCCACTGCGGGCATCGAGGAAGACGACCTCATGTTCGGCGAGACTCGGAGCCACCTCGGTGACGTAGACGAGTCGGAGCCCGTCGCTAGTCGGGTAGAGCATCAGCTCGGCCTTGTCGACGTGGACGTGGTCTGCGACAACCGGCGAGTTTAGCCTGGCCTGGCGCCCGCCCATCGCGCTGTAGCTGCGCTCGATAGCGGAGTGGGCATCAAAACCCGGCGCAAGATCAGCAGGTTTTGGCGAAAGCTGGAGACGTCCGGTAGCCGTCGCCGGACCGGTGGTAGCTTGGTGCAAAATCAGTTCGCCGCCATAGATCGGCACGCCGCGGTGCACCTGTTGGACGCGAAGGTGACGCACACCGTTGGCGTCGTTGACCTCGCTAGTGAGCACGAATTGGTCGGCCGCGTTTTTGAGCGGTAAGTCCACGTTGGCGAGTTGCGCCCTCGCGGCTTCTTCACCGCTAAGGGCACTGTATTTAACAGTCGCGGCAACCTCTACATAGTTGACACTCTCCGTGTCTGTAGGTTTCCCTTTGGCCGCGGGCATCACCAGCGTCGACTTTACCGGAGTTGGAGCTTGGAGTTCCAGCGTTCGGTAGCTGCCGAACGTCTCCGCAACGGGGGGGGCAGTCGGTACTTGACGAGGCGTCGGATAGAGCTTTAGTCTCGCCAGCAGGGGCGCTAGGTCCGCAGCCTGAGCGGAGGGACGCGGTTCGCCGAAGCCTGCTTTAAACTGTGCGAGCGCCGGGCTTGCGCCAAAACCGACGACGAGGAGGAGGAGGGGTAGGGTCTGCTTCACGGGAGGCGGGAATTAAAACGTGGGGCTGTGATCTCTCTGCAAGACAGACCGACAGCAAGGTAAACGCTTATCGGAGCCGAGCCAATAGGTGAACGCGGCTTTCGCCAAAACACAACACCCGCGCTCCGTACAGGTCGGAACGCGGGTGCGATAGGGGCGTGTGGTCCGCACTGGATTCGAACCAGTGACCTCTCGCGTGTGAGGCGAGCGCTCTAAACCAACTGAGCTAGCAGACCGGAGCGGCGGCAAATGTAGCGTCCTTTTTGATCATTCCGCACGCCTCGCGCGTTGCGGCCCCGTGCCATCGTATCATGTGCCCGTGGAAGAATTCTTTGACATCGTCGTCGTCGGGGCCGGTCCGGCCGGGAGTACCACCGCGCGACTCCTCGCGCAGACCGGGTGCAGCGTCTTGCTCGTCGACAAACGCCAGGAGCTCGGCGCTCCGATCCAGTGCTCCGGGGCCGTGAGTCGACACGCCCTCGAAGAGGTCGGCATCGAGGTCAACGCGGACTTCGTCCAGACGCCCATCCACGGGTTTAGCATCTACAACGACGCCGGGCAGGCAACCACGATCGACTACCGCGAACTCAAGGCCGAGGAGTACGGGCGCGGCTCGATGACCACGGCCCTCGGGTACGTCGTCGACCGGAGGCGCTTCGATCGGCACCTCATGACGCTCGCCATTCGCGCCGGGGTCGAAGCCCGCCTCAAGACCGAAGCCGTCGGCTACACCTGCGACGACGATGGCCTGGCCACCGTCCAACTCCGGCAGTACGAGACTTTGGTGCACGTCCGCACGCGCTGTGTCGTCGGGGCCGACGGGCTCCAGAGCCAAGTCGGCAAATGGGCTGGGCTGCGGACGCACATCCGGAACGGCGAACTCGCCGCCTGCCTACAGTACGTCTGCGACGGCGTCGAAAGCAATGGCCTCCTGGAGATCGTGACCGGCGACGCCTGGGCGCCGGGCGGCTATGCGTGGGTGTTCCCGAAGGGACACGGTTATACCGAGATCGGTCTCGGCGTCACTCCTAACACCACCCGCCTTTCGGCAAAACAGCACCTTCAGCAATTCATGGAGGCTAGCTTTTTCAAGGAGCGTTTTGCGAAAGCTAAAATCTTGGAAGTTCAGGGTGGCGGCGTACCCCTTGCCGCCCCACTCACGACCCAGTACGCCGACCGCATGATCCTCGTCGGCGACGCCGCCCGGCACGTCAACCCCATCACCGGCGGCGGAATCCACACCGCCCTCAGCGGCGGACGTATCGCCGCGCAGGTTTTGGCGAAAGCCGTCCACGACGGCAAGACCTTCACCCCCGAGGTCACCGCCACCTACCAAGACGCCTGGCTCGCCGCCGTCGGCGACAAGATGTGGAAGCTCTACCGCGAGAAGTCGAGCATCTTCCGCGAGGACGACATCTCGATCCGCGACCAGCGGCTGTACGGCACCATGAGCAGCTACTTTTCACCAAACTCAGAATACAAGAAGATTTAGTTCTCAATTCACAGTTTTCAGTTCTCAGTTGCATGTCGTAAGTGCGCGGACGAGACCTGAGAATTAAACAACTGTAAACTGAGAACTGTAAAAAACTGAGAACTGCCAACATGAAACACCCCCCCGTCGTCTTTTCCATCGGCTGGAATGCCTGCATCAACTGCGGTGCCTGCGTGGCCGTTTGTCCGCAGCCCGCTGGCTTCGTGTCCGAGTTCGACACCATCGCCGTGGGGGAAGTCTGCGACATCGCCTGTATGGCCTGCGAGGACATCTGCCCCGTCTTTACGATTGCCCACATCAACGCCCCCGAGGCCAACGCCACCGCCGATGTCCAACTGGCGTAAGGTCTTCTACGGCGTGCTCATCTGTCTGATTGCCCTGCGGCTCTGGCGCGAGTTCGGTCCCGCGAGCCAAGCTTCGGTGGCCGAGGTAGTGACTCCACTTATTTCGCCCAACACCCTCCACGGCGCTCCGGGTGCACGTATACGTACAGCTGCCTTCGTGGTGGCTGAGGGAGTCTACAACTCCGAGCTCATGGCCCCTTACGACGTCCTCCACCACACTATCTACCGCGACTCGATGGACTACATCGCGCCCTTCATCGTCAACGCGACCGGGTCGGCCTTCGTCACCTTCGAAGGCTTGCGCATCGATCCGCACTTTAGTTTTGCGACGGCCCCGCGGCCCGACATCGTCGTCGTCCCGAGTACGGAAGGGAGTCTCGGTCGGGACCTCGCCGATACCGCATACATCAACTACATCGCTCGCGTGGCCGGTGGGGCGGAGTGGGTCATCACCGTCTGTGACGGAGCCTTCGCGCTAGCGCAGACCGGGCAGCTCAACGGGCGCACCGCGACAACCTTCCCCGCCGACCGGGCGGCTTTCGCCAGAACCTTCCCTAACGTTACCGTTCGCGACGACAAGCGCCTCGTAATCGATGGCAAATACCTCACGAGCGTCGGCGGAGCAATGAGCTACGAGCCCGCCCTCTGGCTCGTCGATCACCTCTGGGACTCGACTCGCGTCGCCGGCAATGCCCGCGGCCTGGTGTGGGATTGGGACGTTAACGACCCAGCCTTTGAAGTCGTACAGAGGGAATAAGACCCACCGTCCGTCAATAAAGTAGTTGCTTGCGCCAAACTCCCCAACAGCCGCGCCCCAACAGCCAAGCTGAATTCTACCCTCCACCCCTCTAAAATTTTCTCCCCATGCGCCTCATGCAGCACAAGAAGGAAGCTTACTGGTTTTACCGCTTCCTTTCCATCTTCTACGATGACCTCGTCAATCCGCTTTTCTGGACCGTGCCGATGCGCGAGAAAGCCCTCGCGATTGCCGACCTGAAGGCACCCAAGGGGACGAAGTTCCGCATCGTCGACGTCGGTTCAGGAACAGGTTTTACCACCGAGGGCATCGTCGAGTACGCCAACCCGAAGCGCGTCACGAGCTACGATCAGAGTCCGCACCAGATGGCCAAGGCCAAGGCCAAGCCGGCGCTCAAGGGCGTGAAGTTCAAGCTCGGCGACGCAGAGGACATCCCGATGCGGACCAACCACTACGACCGCTACGTGTCGGCGGGTAGCATTGAGTACTGGCCCCACCCGGCACAAGGGGTGCGAGAGGCCTACCGCGTCATAAAGCCCGGCGGTCGCGCTACCATCATCGGACCGATCGAGCCGCCCACCGCCTGGGGGCGCTTCCTGTCCAACACGTGGATGCTCTTCCCGAAGGAGCAAGAGTACCGCGACTGGTACGAGCAGGCCGGGTTTACGGACATCCAAGTCGAATACCTAGACCCCGGCTGGTACTCGGGCACCGATAGCCACTTCGCCCTCGCGATCGCGGGCAACAAACCCGTCGACGGCCCAAACCATAGCCCCGAGATCGACGAGCCACGCGACGAGGAGATGCAAGGTGTCGCGGCTGCCGCCAAAACTGTAGCTCGCGTCATCGTCGGCTCCGCCGCAGGCGGACTTTTCATTCCGATGGCCCTCGGAGCCAAGGCCGTCGCCGCCATCAAAGGCGAAGACGACCCGAGGGAGCCACTTACTGGTGCCCAGAAGGTCGTCCTGCTCGGCCTAGGAGTGGTAGCCATAGCCGGCTTGGCCTCACTGCTACTAAAAAGCGACGAGGACGACGACGACGCATACGATCTGGCGGAGCACGACGATGCCCCTTGGCCGGAGGCGCACGAGCCAGCACCGCACGGTGACAAGGACTAACGCGCTTTCGACCTAGCCTGCGGCAATCCACCCGCCGTCGCAACTCAAACCCCGCCTAGGCCGCCAAACATCAGCACTCGGCCGAACGCTGCACTTCGTAGCCGACGGCTCGCATCGCTAATGCGGTAGCAACTGAGAACTGTAAACTGGCAACTGAGAACTCTCCCACCCATGACCCTCAACGATCGCATCGCCCGCTTTTACGACGACACCTCGCCACTCTGGCTCGATGTCTGGGGCGATCACATGCACCACGGCTACTACGGCCCCGACGGAAAGACGCGCAAACCACGCCGCGAGGCTCAGCTCGACCTCATCGAAAAGCTGATCGACTTCGCGAAGCTCGACGACCGTATACCGGCTAAAGTGCTGGATGTCGGCTGTGGCGTCGGCGGCAGCGCCCGCTACCTCGCTGGTCGCTACGGCGTCAGCGTGTTGGGCCTCACGCTGAGCCCCTTTCAGGCGGCCGAGGGCAATCGCCGCGCCCGCCGCGAAGGCTGCGCCGACCAGGTCGAGTTGCGGGCTCAGGACATTTACAATTTCGATGCCGCTGGCGAGTTCGACCTCATCTGGAGTCTCGAGAGCGCCGAGCACATGCCCGACAAGCCGCGCCTCATGCGGCACTTCTACGAGATGCTGCGGCCAGGAGGGACACTCGCGATGATTACCTGGTGCCACCGCGAGACGCCCCCGCCCCTTACCTCCGCCGAGCGCGATCAGCTCCAGAAGATTGCCGACCTCTATCATCTGCCACCGTGGGCGAAAATCTCGGACTTTGTCGCAGCGGCAGACGCGCTAGGTTTCGACGATGTGCGCACCGACGACTGGAGTGCCGCCGTGGCCCCTTTCTGGGGAGAGGTGCTCAAGACGGCGTTTGACCCGCGCAACTTGCTCGGACTCGTGAAGAGCGGTCCTGCGGGTATCAAGGGAGCCTGGGCGATGCAGTACATGCGGGCGGGCTTCAAGTCGGGGTTGATTAAGTTTGCCGTGATGACGGCCCGCAAACCGGTCGCTCGGTGAACCAGTTCCGAGAGTTCTGGCGCTTCAGCCGACCGCATACGATTATCGGTACGACGTTGAGTCTGGTCTGCCTCTGGGTCATGGCGCGGGGCTTGTTCCGGCCGGCCGTGGAGGGGGCGTTTGTTGATTATTGACGGTGGCGCAGGGCTTAGTGCTTTAGGCCTTCTGTTAACCTGGGTCGCCTGCATTACGGCCAACATCTACATCGTCGGGCTCAACCAGCTCACCGATATCGGGCTCGACAAAATCAACAAGCCCTACCTCCCGCTCGCCTCCGGAAGCTGGTCGGTGCGCACGGGGCAAGCTGTCGTGTGGACCTGTTTTGGCGTAAGCCTCCTCGTGACGCTACTGCTCGGCTCGCGGTGGCTGAATTGGACGGTCGGGCTGTCGCTGCTGTTGGGCACAGCCTACTCCCTGCCGCCCTTCCGGCTCAAGCGCTTCAATTTTTGGGCGGCCTTCTGCATCATCGCCGTGCGGAGCCTGATCGTCAACATTTTGCTGTTTGCGCACGTAGCGGGGTGGGAGGGGCCTCTTCTGGACCTACCGCCGCTGGTGTGGTTGCTCGTCGTGGTGATGTTTGCGTACAGCGTAGCGATAGCCTGGTTTAAGGACCTCCCGGACGACGAGGGGGACGCAGCCTTCGGAGTCGAGACGCTCACCGTGCGCCTCGGCAAGCCGCGAGTGCTTTACAGTGGAGCTTTAGCCTTGGGCGGCAGCCTCTGTTTAGCTGCCGTGGTGCCGTGGGTCGCCGAACGGTTCGGCGGTGCTGCTGGGTTTTTGAGCGTGGCACATTGCGTGTTCCTCCTTGGGTTTCTGTTTAGCGTGCGCCGAGTACAGCTCGACAGCGCCGCTTCGATCCGAAGCTTTTACTTGAGCATCTGGGGACTTTTTTTTCTGGAGTACCTCGTTTTTGCGACAGCGGGTTGGCTCGTGTAGTACGCAGAAGCTGATCACCGTGACATCCAGCGGCGCAGACGACGACCGCCCAGTCCCGTCACGACTTCCCAGGTGCCGTAGGCAACTACCGGCACGTACTCTAGCAGCAAGGCCCACGTAGGCACGGCGACCTCAGTTGTGTTATAGGCCGCGTAGCTCAGAAAAGCCGTAAACCCTAAGAGCATCGGCCAGCGGTAGCGTGTCAATGCGCCCAGGCCGATCAGATACACGAAGTACCAGGGATGTACTGTGGTAGCGCAGGCGAAGTACGCGGCCATGCACCACAACAGCGTCTCTGCGAGATCGAGTCCGCGCCAACTGCGAACCGCCGAGAGAGCGAGGATCGTGATCGCGCCCGCCAGGCTTAGTCCCGGACCAACCACGCTGATCCAGTTGTAGCCTTTGTACCAGTCGCCCGCCGCGCTGATCAGCGTGTACGAGCTGCCGTTGAATTCAAATTTTCGGAAGTATAAATCAAGGCTTTCGCCAAAACCGGCTATTCCGCTGCCGAGGAGCAAAAAGGCCATGGCCAAACAAACGAGGCCCAAAGCGCTTGCGCCAAAACCTACCGCCGGCCACCAGTGCCACCGCCGCTCGCCGCGCAGCAAGGGAAACACGACCGGACCGCCACCCTGCGTGGTCGCGAAAGCTACTGCCTCGTCGCGGGCCGCGATCTCAGCCGGCGTCCGCGCCTGCTCGCGGGCGAGCCGTTGCCCGAGCTGGGTGCGCTTGGTACGAAGAGCCGCAGCACTCAGCGGGATCACTTCATAAGGGTGGCCGTAGGGCCACTTTCCCGTGAGTACGTACGCGTCTTTCGGGGCAAGCGTGGCGGGATCTGTCGTGGCGAGTATCTCCTCGGGTGAGCCGAGAGGCGCGACCTCTGGAGTCGGGCGAGAGACGAGGGCATCAGCGAGCGCCCGAACACGAGCCTGCCAACGCTTCGGTACGAAGGCATAAAACGTTTCGCCGAACACCGGACGCCGCGACCACGCCCACAACACCGTAAGCGTAAGTGCTGGCGCGGCGACAAGGGGCACGAGCTTGACGAGGGCCCCGGCCGCCAGGGCACTCGAGGCAAACAGCAGCCACACGTACCACCTGCGTGAGCCCATGCGATGAACGTCCGCCATCTCCGCGGCGGTAAGTCCCGGACCGACATGAAGTGCGGAATATGTCGGTGGATTTGGGCCGAAGCTGGGCGGCGTGCGCAACTGTCCCACGGCTACCCAACCCTGGCGGGCCCAGCCGAGTCCGGCGCGCCGGAGTCCGTACAAGGCCAGCAGCAGAAAGAAAAGCGCCAGCCCCTCGAAGTGAGCGTTGCCCATCACTTCGACGATGACGAGAGGGTTGAGCCAGTACAAGGTGGCTATGCCGCGGCGATTTTCGAGATTTGCGACGAGTCGCGGCAAGAGCCACCAAACGCCGAGTTCGCCAGCGAGCAGAAAGACTTTTATAAGCACGCTGCCCCAGTATGCATCGCTCGTGATGCCCCCCGCCAGAGCGAAAACCGCTTGGCTCAGCGGCGGGTAGACGGTGAAGTACCCGGCGCTGTTCATGTTGGCGAGCCATGCGGCGTGGGTTTTGGCGAAAGCTGCCCCCTCGACACTTGCGGCCACTGCGATCGGCGTCATCGAGAACGGATGTAGGCCCGACCACCAGAGGGCCCCGTCCCAGAGGAATCGATACACGTCGTCGGAGAGGATCGGAAAGGCGAACACGGCCGCGATTCGTAAGGCTAGGCCGAGCCTGAACGACTTTCTCTCTCCGCCGGGAGATGTGAGCACGTAGTACCCTGGGAGCGTGGCGAGTACGGCCAAGAACAGCGGCCAAGTTGCGACACGCTCGACGCCGAAGAGCAGCCACAGCGTCGCGGCCACATATGCGGCGCCCGCGACCAGCGCCCCAATCAGAACAAAGCCGATACTGCGAGCGGTCTTCTCCGAAATGGGGCTAAACATCTGCCTCTACAGAGCAGGTGGTAGCCTGCGCCAATGTGCTTTGGTGCGCGCGTGCTGGGGGAGGCGCAATCGCGCCTTGGTCGCGGAGGGGGGTAAACAGCGTGTGACGCAGCGTAAGCCAGCAGATCGTGCCGTAACCGAGCGTCAGCATGACATGAAACAGTACAAAGAAGGTGTTGCCGGAAGCAATACCATACACCGTCGCTGCCGCAAAAACGAGGCACAACAGGCCCTCGCCGAGTGTAATCCACGACCACTTGCGACCTCGGTAGACGTTGTTAAGGATAGCTTGCTGTGGCCGACCGCCAATATCCCCGAGCGCAAACTTTGGTGTCCGCACGAAGTCGGACCTCTTACCCCAGAGCCCCTGCAACACGGCGATGCCGTTGTGGAGTGAAAGTCCCATGCTGAGCGAAAGAAACAAAGGGAAAAGGACCACGAAGCGCCAAACGGCTTCGCCGCGCTTTAGGCCGTGCCAACTGCTGTGCACATTCGCTACGAAGTATACCGCTCCAACGGCTAGGGTAGCCGCTAGAAAGAGGGTAAACCATGCGGGGTTGATTCCGTAGTGGGCGACCGCCAGCATCGTCGGTACGCTCAGTACGCCGATCAGAAACACGAATACAAAGATCGAACTCCCGAGCAAGTGGGCCGAGGAGTGGAGTTTTTCGGCGAGCGACAGTCGGTCGGAGCGCCAGACCTGCGGCAGCAAGATTCGCGAGCATTCGGCGCCGCCCTTCATCCAACGATGCTGCTGGCTTTTGACAGCGTTCATCTCCATCGGGAGTTCAGCCGGGGCGAGGTTGTGTTCGAGGTAGTGAATGCGCCACCCCCGGAGTTGGGCACGCACGCTGAGGTCGAGGTCCTCGGTCAGGGTAAGGGCACGCCACCCGCCAGCGTCCTCGATGCAGGTACGCCGCCACACGCCGGCCGTTCCGTTGAACTGGAGGAAAAGCCCGGCTGCCTTTCGCCCCCGCTGCTCGACGGTAAAGTGCACGTTGAGTTGGAGGGCCTGCATCTGCGTAATGATGGAGTAGTCCTCGTTGAGGTGCTCCCAGCGACTTTGGACCACGCCGACGCGCTGGTCGTAGAAGTGTGGCACGGAGGTCTTTAAAAAGTCGGGTGCCGGTACGAAGTCCGCATCGAAGATTGCGACGAACTCTCCGGTCGCTGCCGCCATAGCATCCGCGAGGGCACCGGCCTTGAAGCCTTGGCGGTTCGGTCGGCGGACATGGTCGATGTCGAGACCCAGCATTTGGTAGTGCGCGACGCACTTCGCGACGATGTCTACGGTATCGTCGGTGCTGTCGTCCAGGACTTGGACCTGGAGTCGGTCTCGTGGGTAGTCGAACGCCGCCACCGCCTGGATGACCCGCGTTGCGACGTAGCGCTCATTATAGAGCGGGAGTTGAATGGTCACTTTTGGCCACTGCTTAGGCGCTTCAGGCTGTGCGGGGTCGGTCCGTCGGTCTCTCAGGTAGTTGACCAGCAGGTGCAGCTGCATGAGGCAGTACACGGTGACGTAGCTTAAGACTAGCAGGTAGGCACCGAGCACTGCGGCGTATCCGTAGTCAATCATTTGCATAGCTGGTGCTTAGAGCGCTGTAAAGATGGTACCTAATATTTTCTGCCCCGCCAGGTAGCTGTTGCGCAGGCTTCCGGACACCTTACTAACGCCGTGGCTGCGGGTACGGTAGTCGACGGGAACTTCGACAGCTGGAATGCTGAGTTTGGCGGCTTTGACCTGCATCTCGACGGTCCACCCGAAGTCCGGGTCGGCCATCTCGAGCCGCAGGAGGGTCGGGTAGCGGACGGCCCTAAACGGCCCAAGGTCGGTGAACCGTACCCCCCAGAACAGGCGAATGAGTCGGGTGGACAGCCAGTTGCCAAAAATTTGGTGCGGCTGCATCGAGCCTTTCGTGCGCCGCCCGAGCGCCCGAGACCCGATAACGAGTTCAGCCCGCCGATCGACAATAGGCTGTAGCAATGCAGGTAGTTGCGCAGGATAGTCGCTCCCATCGCCATCGATGTAGACCACGACATCGGGCATCACACCGTCCGGCCGGCTAGCGATGTACGCGTGTCCGGCGAGGCAGGCGCTCCCGTAACCTTTTTTTGGCGCGGGCACGACGTGGGCACCAGCGGCCGTAGCATTGGCGGCAGTCGCGTCCGTGGAAGCGTTGTCGCAAACGAGGATGTCGCGGATGAGTTCTCGCGGGAGTTCGCCGACGACCTGTGCGATGGCACCCTCTTCGTTGTAGGCGGGGATAATGACGTCGACGATCAAGGGCGTAAGGTAAGTTTTCGCGTTTGACACAATTGATGCCGACTCGCGTACCCGATACCGCATACCCGCAACGTTGAGTTGCTTTGCCGCCAGATCGTATGACTGATTGTAGACGCTGTTTTGTCCTCTTCGCCGCGCTGACGGTAAGCCTCGTAGCTACGCGGTGTACCCTCGAAGAGGACTTCCTCACGGATGCCGGCGTCACCATCCGCATTAGTGCTGACACCCTTACGTTCGATACTGTTTTCACAGAAGTCGGCTCGGCCACGCGTTTCTTTAAGGTCTTCAACCCGTACGACCGGCCGCTGCAACTCGCTAGCGTCCGTGTGGAGACCAACGCCGGCGGCCAGTTCCGCATCAACGTCGACGGGGTAAGCGGTCGTGAGCTTACCGATGTCTTCATCGCGCCCAACGACAGCATCTACGTCTTCGCCGAGGTGACCATCGACCCCAATGCCCCGCTTGCCACGAGCCCCTTTATTCTCGAGGGCCGGGTCGTGGTTCGCGCGACCACCGAGGAGCAGTCCATCCTCCTGGTCGCCTACGGCCAGAACGCCAACTACCTACCGCGCAACCGCCGTCGTGGGCAGTTCGGCTTGTTGACCTGCGAACTCGGCGAAGCCATTTTCGACGATCCGAGGCCGTACGTGCTTTACGGAAACCTCGTCGTGGACTCGTGTACGCTCGTTTTGCCGGAAGGCGCTCGGCTCTATGTGCACGGCGGCCTGGTGCAGGATACCCTGCCGTCGGGGAGGACGCAGATCTTTAACGACGGGCAGATCCTCTTCGTCGGAAGTGGTCGCCTGAGGATAGAAGGCACGGCCGAGCGACCGGTGCTGATTGCCTCCGACCGGCTCGAAGAAAGCTTCGTCACACGCTCCGGGCAGTACAGCGGATTGTACCTGCTGTCGGGCTCCGGTCCGCACGTGGTGCGTCACGCCGACATCCGCAATAGCAACTTCGGCATCTACGTAGACTCCGCCACGCAGTTGGCCATCGCCGACACCAAGGTTCGCTACACGAGTCGCGAGGGCATCTTCGGTCGGCAGGCAAACGTGAGCGCCCAGAATCTCCTGATCCACGACACGGGCGGGGAGGGCTTTAGGGCTTCGCAGGGGGGCACGTATCAGCTCGACTACTGCACGATCGTCAACTTTGGTGGCCGCAACTCGTCAGCCTTATTTGCCAACGGTGCAGAGTACGAACTCACCGACGGCACGCGGGTCATTCGGAGGGCACCGCTGTCGGCGCGGGTGCGCAATTCCATTATTTACGGATCTAATCGCGATGCTCTCGGACTCGTAGACTTTGGAGAGGGTACGCCGCTCGACTACAGCTTCAGCAACGTCATCCTCCGCATCGAACAGCTCGTTCGCAACTACCCCACCTTCCGCAACGACTGCATCGACTGCCTTTACCCGGACTTGAACGGGGACAAGCTCTTCGTCAACATCCGTCAGGACAGCTTCCAGTTAGACAGCTTGAGTGTTGCGGAGATGCGGGCCGTGCCGCTACCGGGCATCGAACGCGACTTAGTAGGTAAGCCCCGCGACGCAACCACGCCCGACATCGGCGCTTACGAGTATTAGCATGCAAAAAGGATCGGTCGCGGTAGTGGGCTGTGGGTGGCTGGGGTTGGCGCTTTCGCAAAACCTGTTGGCGGCGGGCTACCGAGTGTATGGCACAACGACCTCTGCGGAGAAACTCCCCAGCTTGCGCGCGTCGGGGATTACAGCGACCCTGCTGCGCTTGCCCTTAGGCGACTTTCGTCAAAACCTAGTAGACCCGCTCCACGCGAGCGACGATGCGCTGTGGAGTGCTGATCAACTCGTACTCAACGTCCCGCCGGGCCGCGGGCCGAACGCCCTGCGGGAGTACCCGGGGGCCATCCTTTCGGCGGTGCTCGCCTACCGTCGGAGTATGCCGTCCGGCCGGATCATCTTCTGTTCGTCGACGGGCGTGTACGGTGACCTTACTGGCGAGGTCGATGAGGATACGCCCCTTCGAAGTGCGGACGCCCGCGCCATCATGCTCGCCCTTGCCGAGTCGCAAATCCAGTCGCAGTCGCAGCGCCCTCACGTCGTCCTTCGTTTGGCGGGCCTCTACGGCGGCGAGCGCCACCCCGGTCGCTATCTGGCGGGCCGCTCCGATCTTCCCGACGGAGATGCGCCCACCAACCTCGTGCATCGCGAGCAGGTCATCGCTACGATCCGCCGCTACCTCGACGCCCCATTCTGGATGCGTGCGGTGGAGAACGTCGTCGAGGACGATCATCGGACGCGCCGCGAGCGCTATACGGCTTTCGCCAAAACCGAAGGGCTGGCTGCTCCCTCCTTCTTGGATGGCGGCGCTGACGGCAAGGTGGTGCGGACACGGACGCCGAACTGGACTGCAAATTGATCCGCTAGCATTCCTCTAGACGCCCCCAAGAGATGGCCCACGCCGCTTCTGCGGTCGCGATATATGATTACGGAGTGGCGTAAATGGTTGGATCACCGTCTGCGGCTAGCCGTCTGGAAGCTCAAAGCCCATTTGGCGTTTGTCGACCCCGCGTACGTGTAGCGATCTAGCATAATCACTATCCTCCATA
Organism: Lewinellaceae bacterium; assembly: GCA_963837005.1. GTDB lineage: Bacteria > Bacteroidota > Bacteroidia > Chitinophagales > Saprospiraceae > CALDTK01. Next base: position 1,122,621 of record CAWIMC010000001.1, on the reverse strand, counting down.
GACCATCCCTCGCAACCGCTTCCCGCGCATCGTGAGGAGGATGCCTCCGCCGATGAGGAAGAAGAACATCAGCGTCAGCATACTGAGCCGCATACCACCGGTGATCTGGTTGATGAACCCGAAGCTAAATGTCCCCACGACAATCGATAGCTTCTCGAGGATGTCGTAGAAGGAGAAGTAGCTCGTCGTGTCCTTTTCGCCAGCGGGGATTAGCTTCGAGTAAGTGCTCCGACTAAGGCTCTGCACCCCGCCCATTACCAAGCCGACCAGCGCCGCGACGCCGTAAAAGAAGGGTTTGCCATTCACGAAATAGGCCACCGCACAGATCCCGGTCCAGATCACGAGCATGATGAGCAGACTCACGATGTTGCCGTAGAGCCGACTCACGCCCGCGAATATCCAAGCCCCCGCGATGGCGAGAACTTGCAGAATCAAGACGACGAGGATCAGCTCCACGGTCTCGAAGCCGAGTTCTTGCTCGGCAAACGTGCTCGCCAAAAAAAGCACCGTCTGTACCCCCGCGCTGTAGAAAAAGAAGGCCGTCAAAAAGCGCAGGAGCGCGGGTTGCGTCCGTGCGGCTTTCCACGTAGCGGCGATCTCGCGGTAGCCGCGCTGTAGCCACCCGCTCGGCATCGCCACCTTGCGATCTTTCGGGAGTCGCGCGAAGGCGTACTGCGCAAACCCGAGCCACCACAGGCCGACCATTACGAAGCTAATCCTCGTGGCCGTCGCGATGGCAGGTGCCTTGAGCGCGGCGTCCACCTCCTCGTCGCCGGTCACCTCGTAGGTGATGCCGACGAACTCCGGGTTGAGGATGATGACGAGACTTACGATCAGCAGGATCACGCTACCGATGTACCCATAGCTGAACCCCCGGGCGCTGATGGCGTCGTATCGATCGGGCGTGGCGATCTGGGGCAAGAAGGCATTGTAGAATACCAGTGCCCCAGAGTAGCCGATAGTCGCCACGATAAACAAGAGCGTCCCGATGCCGAGTTGCTCCAGGCCCGCAAACCACCACATAGCGATACACGCCAGACTACCCACGAGCGTGAAGCCCCGCAGAAACGACAACTTCTTCCCGCCTGCGTCGGCGATGCCGGACAGCAATGGGGAGCTTGCCGCGAGGAAGAGGTACGCCGCACTGAGGGCGTAGGAGTACAGCGAGCCGAGTTGCCACTGTGACCCGAGCAGAGTGACCGGCCCCTCCGACAGCGAGGAATAGTACGCTGGGAAGATCGCCACGGTGATCACGAGCGCATAGGCACTGTTGGCCCAATCGAACATCGCCCACCCACGAATCGTCCGGGCGTCGTTGAGGGGCAGCGGCGGGGACGGAGCCAACGGGTCGAGTGTCGTCATTGACGGCCAATGTACTTTGCCGCGCCTATGCTCATCTACCTGCTGTCCCGCGGGCGCGGCCTCTACTCCACGCAACGGCTCGTAGCCGCGGCTCGCAAGCTTACGCACCGCGTCATTGTCATCGACCCGCTCCAACTCAACGTCGTGCTCGGCGAACACGAAATCGCCTTCTACCTCGACGCCGAGCGCCTGGCCTTGCCGGACCTCGTGATCGGTCGCTTTAGCCCGGTGTACACTCGCCTCGGAGCCGCACTCCTCGCGCAATTTTCGGCCGCCGGGGTCCGCGTAACGCCTGCACCGAGAGCACTCCTTACGGCGAGAGACAAGTGGCTCGCACAGACTACCCTGCGCAGCGCTGGAGTCCCGACCCCAGCCGCAGCCATGGTTCACGACCTGACGGGGGTGGTCCAAGCAATCGTAGAACTCGGGGGGCACCCAATCATCGTTAAACTCCTCGAGAGTACCCACGGTACGGGGGTCATGATCAGTAAGGACCCACAGACGACGACCAGCATCTTGCAATCCTTCGAGAGCCTCCACCAGGGCGTCCTCCTGCAGGAGTACATCGCTGAGTCTGGCGGGGCCGATATCCGGGTCATCGTGTGTGACGGGACCGTGGTCGCCGCGATGGAGCGCCGACCGGCCGAGGGCGAGTTCCGCAGTAATCTGCACCGCGGGGGAAAGGCCGTCCCCGTCGAACTCACGGCTGCCGAACACGCCACCGCCCTCGCCGCGTCTGCCGCCGTTGGCCTCGAGGTTGCGGGCGTAGACCTGTTGCGTTCAGCACGTGGTCCACTCGTGATGGAGGTCAACGCCTCACCGGGACTCGAGGGCATCGAATCGTGTACCGGCGTCGATGTGGCAGGCGCAATCGTTGCCCACCTTACCGATGCCCTCCAGACAGATTCGGTATGACCTCGACGCAAACCAATATCATTGACGCCGTCGCCCCCGGCGAGCGGGCCTGGCGCGAACTGCACGTCGGCGAACTACCGTCGGGGACACCTATCCGCATCCGGGCACACGTGGCGCGGACCGCCCAACCGGGGCCGACCGTTCTGCTGCTCGGGGGCGTGCACGGAGATGAGGTCAACGGCATTGAGATCGTACGCCAACTGATTTGTGGTCCGCTCTTCGACCAACTCCACTGCGGGACGGTGGTCGCGATCCCGCTTCTTAATGTCTACGGCTTCCTGAATTATGCCCGCGACGTCCCGGATGGAAAGGACGTCAATCGGTCGTTCCCGGGTTCGGCGACCGGTAGTCTCGCGAGCCGCGTGGCCTACATCTTAAGGCATGACGTGATCCCACACATTGATTTCGGGGTCGACTTTCATACCGGCGGCAACGCGGTGTACAATTATCCCCAGATTCGTTACGCCGCCGAAGATGCGCAGGCGCGGGTTTTGGCGAAAGCCTTTGCTGCCCCGGTAAGTCTGGCGAGCGCGATGATCGACAAGAGCCTGCGGCAGTCCGCGCACCTGATTGGCAAGTCTATACTGGTCTTCGAAGGGGGAGAGAATATGCGCCTCAACGCGGAGGCGATCGCGGAGGCAAAGCAGGGAGTACGCCGCCTACTGGTGGCCAATGGCATGCTCACCGCGCTCGATGATGGTGTGCCGTCCATTGAGACACAGTGGTTCGACCGGCATCGGTGGCTACGGGCCGATAGAGCGGGGCTCTTCGACTACAGCGTGGTGTCAGGGACGGCGGTGGCCGCTGGCGATTTGATTGGATATTTGCGCGATCCCTACGGCCGCTGGGAGAGCGAGGTGCGGGCTCCGCGGGCGGGTCTCGTAATTGGGCAGGACAACAGTCCCGTGGTCAACCAGGGCGATGCGCTGATCCACCTCGCCTGGCACTCCGAGGACCCAGATGATGCGCTTACTTTTGAGGCGTGAGTGCAGTGTCGGACAAAAGAAGTCTTCAGCAAAGTGCACGCCGTGTACGTAGGTCCCGACGGGTGCACCGCTACCTGAGCTTAGCGCTCAGCGTCTTGGTGGCGGTCAGCTCGGTGACGGGTATTTTGCTCGGGTGGAAAAAACAGGTCGATTGGCTTCAGCCACCCACAGCGAAGGGGAGTGAAGGAGACTTGTCGGCCTGGCTGCCGCTGGCGGACTTGCGACGGGTAGCGCAGGTGGCCTTTCGGCAAAACGCTCTTGCCGGCAGTCCAGACGAGGTCGACCGCATGGACGTGCGGCCTTCGAAGAACTCCGTGAAGGTGATCTTCGCGCACGACGACTGGGAGGTCCAGGTGGACGGGGTCACGGGCGAGGTGAAGAGTGTGGCGCAACGGCATGCCGACTGGATCGAGCGGATCCACGACGGGTCGATTGTGTCGGAGGCATTCAAATTGGTGAGTATGAATGTGCTGGGGCTGGGGCTTCTCGTGACGGTCGTGACGGGGGGGTGGTTGTATTTCGGGCCAAAGAAGATGAGGCGCTTGAAGGGAAGGATGGGGTAGGGCCGTGAGGTCTTTGAGCCGAGTTTTGTGAGCGCTCGGGAGAGAAGATAGCTTTTGCTGTCTTCTGGTGTCGGTCCAACGACCTCCCTGGGGGCTGAGCGCGGTGGTATTGGGGGAGGCTATGGGCGAGGTCCTGGCTCGGCTCGATAGATTTGCCTCGGATGAGCCTGTCGCACCCGGTGGGAAACGCCAGTCATTAAACTAGAACGTTGATTATCCGTGGACTGGGCTCGTACTACACCTCTTAAGATTCTGGTCATTCGCTTTTCGGCGATGGGGGACCTCGTGGTGACGACGCCGATTTTGCGGGCGTTGCACGAGCAGCTCGGGGCAGAGGTGCACTTGGTGACGCGGGCGGCTTTTGCGCCAATCGTGGCTCACGCGCCATATGTGCACCAGGTACACTTATGGGGAGATGGAGCAGTCGGTCTGCTACGGGCGGAGGCCTTTGACCTGGTGGTCGATCTGCACGGAAGTATTCGGAGCCACTTGCTGCGGATGCGGCTCGGCGTGGAGAGCATCGGCTTCCGGAAGCGCAATCTAGAGAAGACGCTGCTGAGTCGGGGGATCGACTTATTGGGTGCCGAGCACCTCGTAGATCGCTATTTCGGCGCGGTGCACACCATTGGTGTGACCGACGATGAGGCCGGATTGGACTACTTCACGACCAAGGCGGAGCTCGGGCGGGCCGGGGTGCTGACCGAGGCTTTTAGCGAGGGCTACGTTGCGATCGTGCTGGGGGCTACGCACTTCACCAAGCGCATGTCGGCGGAACTCGTCGCAGGTATCTTGATGGGTTCGCCGAAGCCGGTAGTGTTGTTGGGCGGCAGCGATGTCGTTGCACTCGCTGAAGAGGTGCTGGCCAAGGTCACCGGCCAGGAGGCTCCACGGGTGCTCAACCTTTGTAACGCCCTCGAGCTGCGGGACTCGATCGCGGTTTTGGCGAAAGCCGCCGCCGTCGTCGCGGGAGACACGGGCCTCATGCACGTCTCGGCCGCTCTGCGTAGACCTATGGTCGTGGTCTGGGGCAATACCTCCCCGGCGATCGGAATGTATCCTCGGTACCCGATACACGCCCTCGGCTTGTATCGAAACGCCGAGGTGCTCGGGCTGGAGTGTCGCCCATGCAGTCGTATTGGCTTCCCGGCCTGTCCCCGTGGGCACTTCCGGTGCATGCTGGACCAGCGCGCCGACAAGATCGTAGCCCAACTCGAGGAGGTATTGGAGGCCGGGGCGCTGGTCGGCGGCGCGACCGTTGACAATCGAGGAGAAACGTAGACGCGGAGTTTTCGTAACCTTGTCACAAGACCGCCGCCGATGCTCCCGAGATTTACCCGATTTGTTTGCTTAATCGGAGCTGTGTGCTGCATGAGCGCCACCGCCGCTGCCCAGGACCTCCACTACAGTCTGCTGGACTTCATGCCGACCTGGGTCAACCCCGCGCTCACCGGCGCGTACGAAGGCACGGCGCGAGTCGGCGGACTGTACCGCGACCAGAACCTCGCCGGCGGCAACACTCGCAATTATCAAACACCAGGATTTTATATCGACGCCCCCGTGGTGATGCTCGGCAAGAAAGCCTGGCTCGGGGTCGGCGGCACGCTCATACAGGACGCCGCCGGACTGGCCCGCCTGCAGACGACCTACGCGCTGGGATCGGCGAGCTATCACCGCATCCTCAACCAGGGACGCGACGAGCGGACGGTGCTGAGCTTCGGACTCCAGGGCGGAATCCTCGCCCGGCAGGCGGACCTGAGCAGTCGCGACCTCATTCTCGCGGAGGAACAAGAAATAGGTCTCGGCGGGGGCGGCCTTGGCTTGGGCAACGGAGTGGAGCGCGCCAATCCCAACCTCAACAACAGTGGATTCAACCTCGGTTTTGGCGTAAGCCTCGCCCGACAACTCGACGCCGAGCGCAACTTTCGCGTCGGGGCCAACGTGCGGCACCTCATTGGTTCGACGTACACCTTGCTCACCCCCGACGAAAACCGGCCCGCGACCATCAGCGCCCAGGTCGCGTATCGCCAATTGATAGACGAGCAGTACCTCATCGAGCCTCAGGCTTTTTTACAGACGACGGGGGGCGGCTTTTTTGCGGCTCAGTTGCAGGGGATGGCCGGGATGTACCTCGGCGAAGACAAGAAGAAGTTGATCAAGGCTGGCGTCGGCGTGCGTCTGCCAGCACGGTTCGTCTACCCGATGGTCGGCATGGACATCGGCGACTTTAAGGTCGCGGCCGCCTTCGACATTTCAGCGAATCAACTCCAGACCAACGCCGAAGGCTTGCAACGTGGATTCGAACTCGGCGTGCAGTACATCATCAAGATTTACAAACAACCGCAGGTCGAACGGGTAATACTCTGCCCACAAATTTGATTTAGGTAAGGCACCCCTCTCCCGACCTTTCTTCCCCGCGCCATGACCCGACTCGCTCCCTTCCTTTGTTTGCTACTCGCCTTTACGCTCAGCGTCGCGAGCGAAGCACAGCCGCTGACCAAATCCCGCGTCGAGGATATGCTGCGGGTCGCCGAGCAGGAGTTGGCCGCGGGCCGTCCCTACAGCGCCCTCGAACTCTTCCAGAGCGCCTACGACGAGAGCAAAGACCGTAGCCTGGCCTACCGGATCGGGATGCTCAACTACGAACTGCGTGACTACACGAAGGCGAAAAGCTACCTCGAGCGGGCAATGCGCCGCAACACCGACGACGCCCTGGCCGACGCGTACTTCTACATCGGTCGGAGCTTGAAGATGCAGGGTTTGTACGGTGAGGCTGTAGAGAACTTCAAGGAGTTTCAGCGTCAAGCGCCAAAACACCCCCTGCTCGCGATGGCCGAGATCGAAATCGAGGGCGCACAGATGGCACTAAACATGACGGAGCCACCCCGCATCAAGGTCACCAATGCCGGTCGAAGCGTGAACACCAGCAACCAGGAGTACTCGCCCGTGATGGCCCCTGGCGGGGAGCTTTACTATGCAGGTTTCGGGAAAGGCGGACTCATCGCCGAATCGGGCGAGGAAAGTGCCGACATCCGCATTTATAGCGCCGCCCAGGAGGCTGATGGCGATTACCGCAAAGGGTCGCCGCTACCGAAAAATATCAACCGCGACGGCTTTCAAACCGTCAATGTGGCCCTCGACGCCGCGGGGGAGCGCATGCTTCTCGTCCGCTCGGAACTCGACGGCCGCAAACAGGTCAGCTCAAAGATCTACCTCTCGAGCAAAGCCGGCGACAGTTGGGGTCCCGCCACGGAGCTGAAGACGCTCAACGGGGACTACCTCGCCAAGAATCCCGCCTTTGGGGAGCTGTTCGGCAAGCCAGTCATCTTCTTCGCGAGTGATATGGCCGGTGGGCAGGGCGGCTTCGATCTGTACTACGCCTCCGAGCAGGGAGTGGACTACGCGCGGCCGATCAACCTGGGCAAAGCTATCAATACGCCTTACGATGAGGTGACGCCCTACTACCGCGACGGGACGCTGTACTTCTCCACCGAGGGGCGCCCGACGCTCGGCGGCTTCGACGTTTTTCGCACGGATTGGTCGGGCGACGCGTGGTCGGAGCCGGTCAACATGGGCAAGGGCTTTAACTCGAGCTACGACGACCGCTACTTCCAACTCGACGCCAGCGGGAAGAACGGCGTGCTCACCAGCAATCGGCCGCCCACACGCTCGGTAAAGTCCAAGACCTGCTGCGACGACATCTTCGTGCTCAACGTGGAGCCCATCATCATCGAGCTCCTGGCGCTCACGCTCGACGGAGAAGGGGGCTTGCTGCCCGGCGTGACGATCGACCTGTTGGAGGTCACCGACGGGGATACGACGGTGCTTTCGCGAAAACTAAACCCTAAGGGCAATCGCTTCGACTTCTCGCTGGTCGACGATGTCAACTACGTCCTCATCGCGCGGCTTCCTGGCTACACCACAGCGAGTACGATGTTTAATACGCTCGGCGTCACTGAGCCTACGACCTTGCAGCGGACCCTCGTGCTCGACAAGGAACCCGACGCTGAGCCTACCAAAGACACGGAGACCATTGAGCTGACGCTCAATCAGCCCATCCGCCTGGCCAACATCTACTACGACTACGACGACGACAAGATTTTGGCCGCCGCCAAGCCCGATCTCGATTACATCGAAGCCATCATGGCCGACTATCCAGAGATGGTCGTAGAACTCGGTAGCCACACCGATGCCCGCGGCAAGGATGCCTACAATAAGGACCTCAGCCAGCGTCGTGCCCAGAGCGCGGTGGACTACCTGGTCACAAAAGGTATTGCCCGCGAGCGCTTGCGAGCACAAGGTTACGGCGAGACCCAAATCTTGAATCAGTGCGCCAACGGCATCACCTGTACCGACGACGAACACCGCTTTAATCGCCGCACCGAGTTTACGATCATCGAGGGGCCAACCACCATCGAGGTCAAGCGCCAGCGCAAGACCGTGCCGGATGACCCGCAGAGCCCGCAGCGCAGCTCGGGCAAGCAATCGGTACCCGCACCCCCGAAAGTCCGCCCCCTCAGCCCGCCAGCCGGAGCGCTACGGGACACGGTAGCTCCGGCAAGTAGCCTGCGAGCTTTGGTGGACAGCGACATGAGTTCGCTCTTCTACGAGAAAGATCTCACGGGGGCACCCATACTTCAGTTCGACGAGCGCGAAGTAGCCTTCGGGACCGTGAAGAAGGGCGATACTCGTGAGCATCGATACACCTTCAAGAACGTCGGCCTGGTGCCGGCGACGATCGCGATCGTGAGCGCCTGTGAGTGCACGACCCTCGACTGGACTCGCGGTGAAATAGCGCCTGGGGCGGAGGGCTTCGTCGATGCCGTCTTTGACAGCTCGGAGAAGGACGCTGGTGAGTTGATCACGATCGACATCGTTCTGGAGGAGAGCGCGGCCAGCGGCAACGGCATCGTCGAACAGGTGCTGTACACCTTTGAGCTCGAGCAGTAGTGGGTGAAGAGTGGGCGCAGTGGTGGACCGTCCAGAACATGCCGCCGATTGAGTGGGGCGCTTCTGGACTGGCCTTCTATATACGTAACCCTCGCTGCTCGCAACAGTGTCTGGTGTTGGCCTTTCGCGTTCGTGAGCAGTCTGCTTTGGGCCTACCAGGTGTGGACGGCGTACGGACTTCTCTTTGACGCGTTTCTGAACATCTTTTATGCGGTTATGGCGGTGGTGGGGTACTGGCAGTGGGCGCGGACGCGAGAGGCGAGTGCGGCTTTCGCCAAAACCCTCGCCGAGTCACACGGCATTAGCGCTATGTCTAGCTCGGAACATTTCCGAGTGCTCGCCGCGGGACTAGGCCTTTCGGGCGTATTGTATGTTTTGGCGAAAGCCTACACCACTGCACAGCTCGCCGGACCCGACGCCGTCACCACGGTCTTCAGCGTACTGGCTACCTTTCTGCTGATCGACCGAAAGCTGGAGAACTGGCTGTACTTCATCGTCATCGACATCGCCTACATCTGGATCTACCTCGATCGCGGCAGCGTCGTGTTCGCCGCCACCTTCGTGATCTACACCATTATGGCGATCGTGGGCTACAGAGCGTGGACGGTTCGCTTACAGCAGAGCTAGAAATCGATAGCACGATGAGGGTTGCTTTACAGCAGACCGTTCACCCTTCAGCGCAGCCCTAGCAGGTGAAGCCACGCTGTCCTCAACCGCTCTACACTATAGCGCGTCTAAATAATTACACAGCCTAGCGCCCGCCTCGTCGGCAACAAGCTGTGGGGTGTATCTTCGCGCCGCACGTACAACCCCTTACGTACATTATGCGAATCACGCGATTGTCTGGCATTGCACTAATGCTCCTCCTGCCCCTCATCGGGTACGCCCAAAACGGCAACGACGCCGTCTCTGGTGCTAACTTGACGCAGTGGCTGCTGCTCGGCGTGGTGCTCGCGCTGATCCTCGTGGTCATCTTCATGGTTGCCAACAGCTTCCTCGGCCTCGAGGCCAGGATCACGGGCGCTGATCGAACCGGTAAGTCGTTCGCGATTATTCCCGGACGCGACGAGCTAATCCCGAACAAGCTTCCCGATGGCGTCCAGAAGGATCGGGTCGTGACGCTGCGACAAGGTTTTGATGTAAATCTCCTCGGCGAACCGAGCATGGAGATCGAGGACAAGGCCGTGACCACCGTTGCGATGCAGCCGGCCAACTTTATAGGGATGTCCCCGCTGCCGAAGCTCCAGGTGGCTGAAGGTGACACCGTGGCGATCGGCGACGAACTCTTCTACGACAAGAAGCGCGGACGCATTAAGTATGTCTCACCGGTGAGCGGGGAGGTCATCGAGATTCGCCGCGGAGAGAAGCGCGCCATCCTAGAGGTGGTCATCCTTCTCGACAAAGAGCAACGTAAGCGTAAGCACGAGTCCGTGCCCTCGCTGGACGGCGATCGCCAGGAGGTGGTTGATTTTATGTTAGAGGCTGGCGTGTGGCCAATGCTGCGACAGCGGCCGTACAACATCGTGGCCGACCCGGACGAGACACCGAAGAGTATTTTCGTGAGCACGTTCGACACCGCTCCGCAAGCCCCGAACCTGGCCCTCGTCGCGGAGGGACATGGTGTAGCCTTTCAGCGAGGGCTCGACGTGCTTAGTAAATTGACGGCCGGGCGAGTACACCTTGGCCTCGATGGGAACAGTCCACCGCCGAGCATCTTCGCCAACGCCTTTGGCGTGGAGAAGCACTACTTCCGGGGGAAGCACCCGGCGGGCAACGTCGGGATCCACATCCACCACGTTGATCCAGTCGATGCGACGCAGGTAGTTTGGACGACCGGCGTCCAGGACGTCATTGCCATAGGCGAACTATTTCTGCACGGGGAGTTCTACGGCAACCGCGTCATTGCCCTCGCTGGTGACGAGTTCGAACGTCCACGTCACCTACGCACCGTCATGTGCGCATCGATCGCCGACCTCATCAAAGGGGAACTCAACCGTCCCGAGAAGGAGGTGCGAGTGATCAGTGGCGATGTGCTGAGCGGCGTGTCCAAAACGCACAATGGCTATGTTAACTTCTACGACGATCAGCTGACCTCCATCGAGGAGGGGAACTACTTCGAACTGTTCGGGTGGCTGTTGCCCGTTGATCCGCGGCCTAGCCGATCCGGCACTTTTCCGAACAAGCTCTTTGGTAAGGACTACAAGTACAAGGCCACCACCAACAACCACGGCGAAAAGCGCGCTTTTGTGGTGACGGGCGAGTACGAAGCCGTACTCCCGATGGACATTCTCCCGCAACATCTCATGAAAGCCATCATGGCCAACGACTTCGAGCGCATGGAGGGTCTGGGCCTCTACGAACTCGTCGAGGAGGATATCGCGATCTGTGAGTTTGCTTGCACGAGCAAGCAACCACTCCAGCGTATCCTACGTCAAGGCCTCGACACAATGCGGGCGCAAGGCTAGGCTGAACAACTGATTACAAAGGCGTCTGTTCGGCTCACGAGAGCGGGAGACGCCCCTCCAAAAGCAATATCTTTAGATGAAGAAAGTAGCGGAGTACTTACATAACAACGCGCCGAGCAAGGATAAAGCCCTGCTGCACACGGCCTACGATGCGTTCTTCACGTTCGCATTTACCCCGAACACTACAACCGCCAACGGGGTGCACGTCCGTGACGGAATGGATCTCAAGCGATTGATGGTGCACGTCGTGATCGGGATGCAGCTGCTGTACCTGTTCGGTACGTACAACATCGGGCACCAGCACTTCGTAGCGCTCGGCGAATACACGGGCTTCTTCGAAGGAGTCAACCTGAAGCTCGCCTACGGTCTTATTAAGCTCATCCCACTCTTCATCGTCTCGAACGCTGTTGGGCTCGGCATCGAGTTTTGGTACGCCGCCAAAAAAGGGCACTCCGTGGAGGAGGGATACCTGGTAACGGGTGCGTTGATCCCACTCATCATTCCGCCGGACCTCCCGCTGTGGATTCTGGCACTCTCGATCTTTTTTGCCGTCATCATTGGCAAGGAGGCTTTCGGTGGCACGGGGATGAACGTCTTCAACATTGCCCTCCTGTCTCGAGTCTTCATCTTCTTCGCGTATCCTACCGAGATTTCGGGTGACCAGTGCTGGGTGGCAGGATTTGACCAGATTATCGCAGGCGCTACACCTACCTACGGCTGGTTCGAGACGACCTTTTTCAACGATTGGATCTTCGGTCCGCTGGGGTGGCCGACATTCAATGCTACGAGTGCCATCGTCGATGGCTACACCGGCGCGACTCCGCTCGGACTCGCCTACGAAGGCGGATGGGAGCGCGTACTCGAGGTATACACACCGACGCAAATGCTGTGGGGGGCTATCCCCGGCTCCATCGGTGAGATGAACAAGGTCTTTATCGCCTTCGGTCTACTCCTACTCATGATTACGGGCGTAGCCAGCTGGCGGATTACTTTCAGTGTATTCGCCGGAGCTGCCGTCATGGGTATGATCTTCAACTGGTGGGGAGCTACTCCTTTCATGGAAGTCGCTTGGTACGACCAGTTCCTGATGGGTTCGCTTCTCTTCGCTGCGGTCTACATGGCCACCGACCCAGTGACGGCCTCTTCGACCAATACCGGCAAGTACATCTACGGTGGTCTGATCGGCTCGATCGGTCTGTTGATCCGGGTCGCCAACCCTGCCTACCCGGAGGGCTGGATGCTCTCCATCCTTCTGATGAATGCCTTCGCGCCGCTGATCGACTACTACGTCGTGGAGGGCAACATGAACCGTCGCAAGAAGCGGCTTCAACTCCGTCGCGCTGGCGTAGCCACCGAAGATTCGGAAGCCCTCCCCGTGCCCCAAGCCGCCACTGCCTAAGCCTCAGCTATGTCACAACCTAAGCCTACCGACAACCGGTATATTTACGTCTTCACGATCGCGATGACCAGCATCGTTGCCGTCATCCTCGGGTTGATGTTCTTCGGGCTACGTCCAATCCACGCCGCCAACGAGGCGGTCTTCAACAAGCGGGCGATTCTGGCTTCGCTCGGCACTAACCTCCCGAAGTCGGTTGCCGACATGAGCGACGGGGAAGTCCAGGACATCTTTAACGACAACATGACGACCTACGTCATCAACAACGCCGGCGATATCATCGAAGGCGCAGATATCGAGACCGTCGATATGGCTAAGGAGCGCAAAAAGCCTGAGGATAAAAGACAGTTCCCGCTGTATGTCTTCAACAATGGCACAGAAGACTTTTACATCCTCAGCGTACGTGGAAATGGGCTCTGGGATGAGATCTGGGGCAATGTTGCTCTAAAGAGCGACCTCTCTACGATTGCCGGTACTTCCTTCGATCATAAGGGAGAGACCCCTGGACTCGGCGCGGAGATCAAGGACAATCCTAAGTTCGCCGCCCAGTTCAAGGGCAAAAAGATCTTCGACTACAACGGCACGTACACTAGCGTCATCGTGAAGAAGGGCGGAATCCAAAACCCTACGTACGAGGTCGACAGCATTACTGGTGCTACGGTGACGGCCATGGGGGTTTCTGAGATGCTCAACCGCGGCATCCGGTACTACCTCCCGTACTTCGAGAAGATCAAGGCGGAAAACGCAGACGATAGCCGCGCGGTCGGCATGCTGCTCAACTAACCACGCGGACCAGGCTCAGGCCTTCACCTAACGATATAAAGAAGTAATGGCAGAAGCAACCGTAGCAGCGCCCGTTAAGCAGGACGTTGCAGTAAAACCGAAAACCGAACCGACCTTTGAGTTCGGGAAAAAGGAGCGCATCCTACTCAAGGACCCGCTACTCGACAACAACCCGATCCTCATTCAGGTCCTCGGTATCTGCTCCGCGCTTGCGGTTACGACACTCGTCGTACCCAGCATGGTCATGGCCGTTGCCGTCGTGTTCGTATGCGGGTTTTCATCACTGCTCACGAGCGTGCTGCGGGAGCGGATCCCAAAGCAGATCCGACTCATCGTACAGTTGGTCATCGTTGCATTTCTCGTCACCATCGTCGAACTCGCGCTCAAGGCCTTGGCTTTTCCCGTCTACAAGTCCTTATCCGTCTTTATCGGACTCATCATCACGAATTGTATCGTGATGGGTCGCCTGGAAGCCTTCGCGATGGCCAACCGGCCCTGGCGCTCTTTTCTAGACGGCATCGGCAACGGTCTCGGCTACGGTGCCATCCTCATCGCCGTCGCTGTGATTCGCGAACTTTTCGGCAAAGGGACGCTCTTCGCAGGTTCGGGCTTTTACATGCCTTTCATCGGCGCAGGTGAGGACTACTGGATCAACACCGCCGCTACCGAAGGCTGGCAGACCTACTTCGGCTGGTACGCCAACAACAACCTAATGGTCCTACCGGCGGCCGCCATGTTCATCATCGGCGTCATGATCTGGATTCAGCGCAGCTACGATCCGAAACTCGTCGACATCTCTTAGTCATTCCACCTTCTCAATGCTAGATTTCGAATGAGCTACCCTCACAGCGCTTCTCGTAGCGAGTGAACAGGCATTTGGAGGTCGGTATCAGAAATCAGTAATTTCCTCTCCAATGGGTGAATTCATCAACATCTTCATTAAGTCTGCCTTCATCGAGAATCTCGTGTTGGCTTACTTCCTCGGCATGTGTTCGTACCTCGCGGTATCGAAGTCTGTCGGGACCGCCTTTGGGCTCGGGCTCGCGGTCATCTTCGTGCTCGGCATCACGATGCCCGTCAACTGGCTCATCACGACCTATTTGCTCGACCCGAGCACGAACGTCTTCGCGAGTTTTGGTCTCAGCCTCGACCTCACCGTCCTGCGGCTGATTCTCTTCATTGCGGTGATCGCTTCGATGGTCCAGATTGTCGAGATGGTGTTGGAAAAGTTCAACCCCAGTCTCTACAACGCACTCGGCATTTTCCTACCGCTGATCACCGTAAACTGCGCCATCCTCGGTGGGTCGCTTTTCATGGTGAGCCGGGAGTACTCCTTCGTCAACTCGGTGGCCTTCGGGCTCGGCGGGGGTTTCGGTTGGTTCTTGGCGATTATCGCTATCGCAGCTATCCGGGAGAAGATCAAGTACTCCGCGGTACCGCCCGCGCTGCGCGGTCTCGGCATGGCGTTTATCCTTACGGGCCTGATGGGCATTGCTTTTATGGCCCTCCTCGGAATTGACCCAGCTGCCCTTTCGGCGGCCAACTGATCGGCGGTCTTCAGCACTCCTCGTCTTGGTGCTCTTCGCCTTTCGGCAAAACCCACTTCCAGCAAACTATTTGCCGTCTCTGACGGTACAGTAAGAAACCAACAACATGGATACCCTCATCGGCGTCGTCGTACTGACCGTCATGTTTATGGCCCTCATTTCTCTGTTGGCCTACCTGCTCCTTTTCGCTAGGAAGCGCTTAGTAGCGCAGGGCGAAGTAGCCATCATCGTGAACGGCGACACCGACTCGCCACTCATGGTTTCGCCGGGATCGAGCTTGCTGAGCGCACTGAGCGATCGCAACATCTTTCTCCCTTCCGCCTGTGGCGGTGGCGGTACCTGCGCCATGTGTGAGTGCCACGTAGACGAGGGCGGTGGCGATGTGCTGCCTACAGAGATGAATCACCTCTCCCGCCGGGAGGTCGCTGAAAACATGCGTCTGGCCTGCCAGGTCAAGGTTCGGGAGGCCATGAAAATTCGCATCCCTGAGGAAATCTTCGGGATCAAGAAGTGGGAGTGCACCGTCGACTCCAATTACAACGTCGCCACTTTTATCAAGGAGTTTGTCGTCCGTTTGCCCGAAGGCGAAGAACTAGACTTTGAGTCGGGAGGCTACATTCAGGTCGACGTACCTGGCAACCTCAAGGTTGATTTTAGCAACTTCGACATCACCCCGCACCCTGAGCATCACCCCGAAGCTGGGCCGGACAAGTTCAAGCCAGACTGGGACAAGTTCAAGCTCTGGGACCTGTCCATGATCAACGAGGAGCCGCAATTTCGGGCCTACTCCATGGCAAACCACCCTGCTGAGGGTGACATCGTGATGCTCAACATCCGCATCGCCACACCACCCTTCGATCGGGCGTCGAACGGTTGGATGCCCGTTAACCCAGGTGTGTGCTCGAGCTACGTTTTTAACCAGAAGCCAGGAGACAAGGTCACCATCTCTGGTCCGTACGGTGAGTTTTTCATCAAACCAACCAAGAAGGAGATGGTCTACATCGGTGGCGGTGCCGGTATGGCTCCACTGCGGAGTCACCTCTTTCACTTATTCCACACGCTAAAGACAACTGATCGCAAGGTCAGCTTTTGGTATGGTGGCCGCTCGAAGCGAGAGTTGTTCTACACCGAGCAGTTCCGTGAGATCGAAAAAGAGTTCCCGAACTTCGAATACCACATTGCCCTTTCCGAGCCTGAAGAAGGCGACAACTGGGATGGCAAAACTGGTTTCATCCACCAGGTCCTCCTCGACAACTACCTCAGCCAACACGAGGAGCCAGAAGAGATCGAGTACTACTTCTGCGGTCCGCCAATGATGAATCAGGCCGTGTTGAAGACCCTCGACAATCTTGGTGTGCCAGACGAGAACATCGCGTTTGATGACTTCGGGGGCTAGCTTCACTTACCACTGAGTCGCTATCGTACTCAACATAAATTTCCGAACGGGTCACTGGTCTTTGGATCAGTGGCCCGTTGGTGCTTTAGGTTAAATCTCTCGTAAGCCCGTGATCATACCGCTAGCCATCTCCGCTAAATGGGCACGTCTGGGCGGTGGAACGCGAAGCCGCTGCGCTACGCAAGGGAGACGCAAGTAGCGCAAAGGCCCGTCTCACTTGAATAAGGGCGCGATGGCGCTTTGCGCTAAGAGACACGAAAGGCCCGTCAACGCTAGATTTGTACTGGAGCAAGCATGAAGGTCTAGCGGTATGGCTCGTGATCACGTAGACCTATCCCTGCGAGGCTAAGGCTAGCACAAAGCAGTCTTGCAGCCAGGCATTTGCTAGTACGACAAAGGCTAATTAGCCTTCGACCCCCAAGAGGCGCAGAGCCGTCTACGAGTCGCACGGCTATTGCCAAAGCCATTCATTCGCTTACTCAGCTTAATTTGTGCTCTACGACAGCGTCGATGAGATTACGGTCGTCGACATGGGAGACACGACTGCGACGGCGAGTGACCGAAAGCTAACCCCTACGCTGGGGCACTAGTAGTCTGGAGCTAACCCGGCCGAGGAGAGGCTTCCTAGAGACTGTAAGACTTGGAAGGCCTATGCCTTGACGAATTGTTAGCCCGAGTATGCGAGACTATTTTCGATCAAATCGTCCCGACCTCAGCCCTCCTGTTTTGCCGAAAGGCCACCCATAGCCCCAGTCCCCCCAGCAGCAAAATCAAGCCACTTGCCACGTAACTAATCGTCTCCCCTCGGTAGAAGCTCTCCGGTGCGAAGGTCATCACGATCTCGTGTGGCCCCGCTGGCACGACCGCGGCACGCAAGGCGTAATTGGCACGAAGTAGCTCAGTTGGCTGCCCATCAATCGTTAGGGTCCAGCCCTTGTCTGGACCGTACCAGACTTCTGAGAAGACAGCGAGCTGTTCCTGCGGACTGTCTGAGGAATACTTTAGTTCGTCCGGTGCGTAACTCGTCAACTGGATTGAGCCTTGACCACTAAAATCCGTCTGCGGTAGTCGGTTGCGGAACTCCTCGTGCACTAGGGCTACACTATCGGTCGCCAAGCCTGTGAGGCCATCGAGTTCAGCGTTAGCATCCGCAACGATGCGCACGTTCTTCACGAACCAAGCGTTGCCGAGCGCGGAGGGATTCGGTCTGCACTTGCTCTTGCCCCGGCTGTCCGTTGATGACGTACTTCGTGTTGAGCATGTTGAGCACACCAATATTACCCTGGGCGATGTGCCGCTCGATCAAATCCTGCGCGCGTTGGAGCTTGGCTGCGTGGTAGCCGCCGATGGTTTTGTGGAAGTAGCTAGAGCTAGCGCTGTTGAAGGTGTTGATGCTCAGGTCGTGGACCCGGTAGTGCGGATCGGGATCTTGCAAGATCTGCTGGTCGACAGGGCGCGGTGTGTGCGCTGCGGTAGCCTCGCGCTTGCTTTGCCAGGTGTCTTTGCCCAAGTAGTCCCGGCTGATGCCCCAGACGTCGGCAACGGCTAGCAGGCCAACTCCGGCGATAAGAATTGGTGCCGATAGTTTTTGCGAAAGCCAACCCCACAGCAGCGCGGCTGTCGCCAAAACGAAGCCCAGACTCCGCCATGCCGACCCGCGCAATAGATCGATGCGCTCTTGCCGGACAGCGTCCATCGGGAACTGGGCGTCCACCATTTGCTGGTCGCTACCGCCGACGAGGTCCATGAAACTCGGACCCATCAGGGCAATGAGCAGGAGCAAACCTGTCGCAATACCAGTACCGATATAAAAGCGCTGAAGATTGACGCGTGACTTGCTGACGATGACCGCATGGCCCTCGGCCATTTTGGTATTCGCTACGGCGGGCAGGTCTCGGTGGAGCAGTGCACGGCATAAGGCCGCGAGCGCCCCCGCCGCCACGAGGACAGCCGTCACACTCGTTGCCGAACTCGGTGCCCTAAAATTGTTGAAGAACGGAATGAGGTCGAAAAGTGGACGGTTGAGAAGGGCGGCGTTTTGCCCCATGCTGATCAGCAAAGTGAGGAGCACTGAGCCTCCTAGAAAGTAGCGCCAGCCCGGCCGCAGCCAGACCATCGCTAGGATAAACAGGTACACCAGCACCGCTCCGAAGTACACCGGACCGGCCGTAAAAGGCAGCGCCCCGTGGTACAAGGGGAGGGTAAAGTCGGGCGGCAGTTGGTTGCCGGTAGCCCGGATCGCCGAACTGAACGGCCCATCCTTCGCGATTTTTGTCCCGCTGCCGCCCCCGGCCACACCGGGCACGAAGCCAGCCAGGACATCCGTAACGCCGTTGCTCCACTGCATGGCATACTCCCATTCCAAACCCTTCACTTGGCTGCTGCTAGTCACCTCTGCGCCGGCCGCCTGGGCGAGGATGGGCTCGCCGCGCATGGTGTCTTTGCCGTACTCGATCGTCGTAGAGATCTTGGAGTACGATGCTCCGACGGCCAGGAGCGCACACCCGAGTGAGATGCCGAGGGCCGTGCTCCAGCGCACGAGTTGGCCTTGCTGCACATCGTTGATCAAGCGGAACACCACAAACACCCCACAGGCCGCAGCGAGGTAGTACGTCATCTGCGGGTGATTGGCGTAGATGTTGAGTCCGAGCGCCACCGCGAAGAGTCCTGCCCCCATTAAATAGCGGCCCCTGAACAGCACGATCAGGCCCGCCAGGGTAGGCGCCATAAACGCGATCGCCCGCACCTTGGTCATGTGCCCGGTCGCAAACAGCGTCATGTGGTTGTTGCCGAGAGCGAAGGCGATCGCTCCTATCATCGAGAGCCAGACGCTTACCCCCATGACCCTGAGCAGCACGAACATCCCCACCATAATGGTGAAGAAGTACCCGATTGGGCGCTCGAAGCCGAGACTCAAACCATCCTCTACGAACCGCAGGAGATTGCCGCGCTCTGGTGCGTAGATCTGGTACGCTGGCATCCCCCCGAACATCGAATTGGTCCACAGGCTCCAGTTGCCCGACGCCTCCCGGTAGTCGAGCACTTCCTTGGTCATGCCCTGATTCTGTATGGTATCTGAACTCAGGATGACCCGGCCGCTAAGTTGCGGCGCGAAATAGGCACAACAGACGACGAGCATCAAGAGCAGGGCGAGAGCCGTCGGCCAGACGCGCCGAATTAGAAGAGAAGTAGCCATAAGCGGCCGCAAAGAAAAGCGATTTGGGAGGAGGCAGGGTGCGCATGGGCTCGTGCCTCCCTGCGCCCCTCTAAAGCCTCTGTGCCTTTTCCTAAACTGCAGTCAGCGGAAGCCCCCTTACACAAAGTCGACATCCACGTCGTACGGGTACGTCATCAAGAAGTGCAGCGCCCGGTTGACATCATACCCCTCGATCACGACGGCGTGTAGGGTCGTGAAAATGGGCAAGTGAATGCGGTAGTGCCGCGTAAGTTGCCGCACGATCCTCAGTGTCCGGACGCCCTCGGTGAGGATCTCACTACCTTCGGTGATGGCGTTGAGCTTTTCGCCAGCCCCAATACGGTATCCGAGCGTGAAGTTGCGACTGTCGGGCGAGGTCGCCGTCGCGATTAGGTCCCCGATCCCCGCAGAGCCCAGGAAGGCCCGGCTGCTCGCTCCCATCGCCTTGCCGAGGTTGACCATCTCGACCAGGCCACGCGTGAGGAGGATGGACTGGATGTTTTTACCTAGGCCCTTCCCAGCCAGAACCCCACTCCCCACGGCGATGCCGTTTTTGAGTGCCCCCGCAATCTCTGCACCTAGCAATTCGTGCGAGCCGAACACCTGGAATTTGTCCGTGGAGAGGGCCTTAATGCCAGCATTGACCACTTCGGTAAAGTTGCTCGCCACCACGGTTGCCGTCGGCTGCCCTTCCTGGATCTCGCTGCTCAGGTTGGGGCCGCTCAGGCACCCAATCCGAATTACCGAACTCTCCTCGCGGATCACTTCACTCATCGTACGGACCTGATTGCGGCCGAGTTTGTGCGAGTTCCAGGCCCCACCCCGCTCTACGGGCACGTCAAAGCCTTTCGTCCCGTGAATCACGAAGTGTCGCGGTGACAGATAGGGGGAGAAGGTCTGAATGGTTTTGCGGAAAGCGGTCGAGGGTACGATCGGGAGGATGAGATCGCAGCGCTCACAGAGTTCTGCGCTGTCTGACACGAGATGGACGCCCTCGCCCAGGTCATACCCGCGTAGCGACCGGTCGCGGTTGCCCGCCTCGGCCAGTTCGCGGGAGCGTGTATACACGAGCACAGGTTGGTTGACGGAGGCCACGTTGGCCATGACCATCCCGAAGGCCCCCGCGCCTATAATCCCGATCGCCTGCTCGCCTGCACCCATGGTCGGCGAAGCTACTCGCTATCGGTCACGGGCTACCCGATCCCCGGTCCGTAAGCGATATTCGCGAAACGCTACGCCCCCGTCGCTCGGACGAGGACATTTGCGGTCACTCCACATTCCATGCGTTTTACAACTTTTTTCCTTTCCGTCCTGCTATTCTGTGCCTGCCAATCCATCCAGGCCCAGACCCTCGACACCCTTCCCGGTGGCATCGTGCGGTATGCGGATTACGACTCACCCGAAGGCTTCTATATCTTTTACCCCGCCATCGAAGGGGACGTGTACAGTCGTGACAGCCTCGGTCTCGTAATTTTCACCCACGGTTACGGCAGCCTCAATCCCCTCAACTATGCTGCGTGGTTGCGACACATCGTCGAGCAGCGCCAGGTCGTCATTTACCCTCGCTACCAACGCAACCTGTTCTGGCCCTTAGCTAGGGCTTTCGCCAAAACTCACCACGACGCCGTCACCGCCGCCCTCAGCTACCTCGACACCGCCGGTATCGCCGTCCAAACCCAAGCCCCCATCTACGTAGGGCACTCGTACGGAGGCACACTGACGGCGTACGCCCTGGCCAAGCAGGACTCCCTCGGCTACCGCCCAGCGTTCGGGGCCGTACTCGCCGCGCCAGGTACGAGCCGCATGAAGGGTAGTCGACTAGCTAGTTATGCGGGCATCGACCCCGCCGCCCAAGTCATCATCGTCTCTCACGAAAAGGACCTCGTGGTCGGCGATGAGTTCGCAAAACTGGTCCACAGCACTACACCTGCTGGGTCGCAGAACCTCTGGCTGGCGCAGGGCCCGCAGACCAACGGCGACGTTACACTCGGTGCCTCGCACAACGAGTCCTTCGCCCTCGACGAGACCTTCGACACCGGGTACCGCAACTACACCACGCGCAAGGCCCTTCGCATCGGACGTACCGACGCCGTCGACCGTGACCTCTACTGGTTGCTCGTCGACCAAATGATCGCTGCTCGCCGTACCGGCACCCCGCACCCGGCCTTTTACAACCAGCTCGACGAGTATGCCTTTGGCAAATGGGACAATGGTATACCCCGCGAAAACCTCGTCGCGCACTACCGCGGCAGAGCCCCCGTGCGGTCGCGGTTTGCGGGCCTTAGCGACTTTGCACGCCTCGATCTCTTGACCGAAGACTCCGACTATCTACCGCCCCCGAAGAACATCGTTATCCCGTACACACTGGAGGAGATGCTGCAAAAATTTAGTGTGCCTGCTGAATACGAGCCTCCAGGCGAGCAATAATATCGGTGAGGCTTAACGCGTCGGCGATCGAGTATGCCCCTACTGAGGTCCGCCGCAGTGCGCTCAGGTAAGCTCCCGATCCGACCAGTTGGCCTAGGTCGTGCGCCAAACTGCGCACGTACGTCCCTTTCGATACGGCCACCTCGAAATCAAGCTCCGGCAGCGCTACCCGCGTGAGGTCAAACCGGTTGACCAGAACGGAGCGAGCCTGCATCACGACCTCCTGTCCGGCGCGGGCGGATTTGTAGGCCCGCTTGCCGTCGATCTTGATGGCCGAGTACACGGGGGGCAGCTGCTCTATCGCACCGCTCAGGTGCTCGCGTACGGCTTTCGCCAAAACCTCCTCGTCGAGGTGCGCGGTGGGATAGTCGCCCTCGCGTTCGGTCTCGGCATCGTAGCTCGGCGTCGTGGCCCCGAAGGTGATTGTTCCGGTGTAGGCCTTGGGCAAGCCCGTGAGTTCGGTGAGGGTTTTGGTCGCCTTCCCCGTTGCGATGAGCAAGAGACCGGTGGCCATCGGGTCGAGCGTCCCTGAGTGACCCACCTTGATGCGCTTGATACCGGTCAGCTTGCGCAGGCGGTACCTGATCTGGTTGACGACGTCAAAGCTCGTGTAGCCCTTCGGCTTGTCGACGAGCAGCAGGGCGCCAGCAGCGAAGTCGAGGTGCTCTAGGTCCTGGCTGGGTTCGAAGGTCATGCGCCGAAATATCCGGCGGCCACCGCGAGGATCGCCACCGCAAAACAGTAGTACGCGAAATACCGCAGCTTCGAGTTGCGCACGATCGAGATCATCCACGTACACGCCACGACCCCAGTCGCGAAAGAGGCCACGAAGCCTACTAAATACGGCGGCCAGTTGCCGATTTCCGCGGAAATGTCGCCGTCGAGCAGGTCCTTCGCGATCGCCCCGAAGATGAGCGGGACCACCATCAGGAAGCTAAACCGCGCGGCCTTGGTCCGGTCCACGCCCAGCAGTACGGAGGTGGAGATGGTGGCCCCCGAGCGGCTGATGCCGGGCATGATCGCGATGGCCTGAGCGAGTCCGATGATGGCGGCGTCACGCCAAGTCACGATTCGTTCGGTAGCCCGCGCCCGGTCGGCGAGTAGCAACAGCAAGCCGGTGATCGCGAGCATGAGACCAATGAGTAAGATTTGACCGGTGAACAGAGCCTCCAACTCCTTCTCGAACAGCAAGCCAACGATCACGGCGGGGATCATGCTCAGGGCAATTTTCCCGGCAAACATCAGGTCCTCGCGTTGGCCCCCGAAGATGCCGGCGACAATGTTGGCGATGTCTGCACGAAAGACCCACATCGTCGCGAGCGCCGTGCCGAAGTGCAGCACCACCGTCATCAACAAACCTTCCTCCGCGACGCTGTCGTGAGACAAGAGGGCCTTGGCGAGTTCGAGGTGCCCCGAACTAGACACCGGCAAAAATTCGGTCAGCCCCTGCACGACGCCGAGGATCAAAGCACGCAGTAGGTCAGACACGCGGAACGGGTATTGAGGCGACTAGTGCAGCCGAGGGCTACTTCTTAAAAATAGCGTAGGTGATGACGCCCAGACCCGAGATGATGACGATAGGCGCTAGCGTGATCCGGCGAAAGCTGTAGATGAGGCTCTCGTCCCATACGTCTGGGCTCGGCATGCCACCGCCGGCCATGAGCAGCATCCCGAGGGCCATCAGGCCAATCCCAACCGCGATCCAGAGGAAGGTCTGCCGTCCGAAGATGAGTTCGTCACGGTCGCGCGGCGTAGGCGGAGGGGCGTCGATGGCGGCGTCGTAGCGCTGGGCCGAAGGTCGGGCGGGGGTCGTCTTGATGCTTGCCATAGGAGAGTACGGTGGGGCAAAGGTGGGCATAAAATGAGAGAGGCGCTTGGCGACCGAGCAAATCGATGCAGAGGCCCGCGTCTCACACCATGGCGAGGTCGTCCTCGCGCAACCTCAAAGTCCGTCGCACCACCGCAAAGGTTGCAAGGAGGTGCAAGATCAGGCCGATCGCAACGAGTAACGCCGCCAGCGCTACGTACTGCCACTCCGGGACGTACTGCCAGGCCGTCGGCAAGGAGGTTTTGGCGAAAGCTGCAAGCCCGACCGTCAATGCGACTGCCAGCAACCCTCCGACCGTGCCCAGCCAAATTGCCCGTACCAAGAACGGTCGCGAGATAAAGCCCCAACTTGCGCCGACGAGCTCCATGTTTTTGATGAGCGTCGCCTTCGAGAGCAGTGCCAGGCGCGTCGTGTTCGTAATCAAGAAGACGACGCCGAGCAACAGGAGGACCCCGATGCCCATCCCCGCCCAGGCCACCGCACCGATGCGTTGCGCCAGCGCATTGACGACGTCCTCCTGCACGTAGGAGGCTATCACGGCAGACTGGTCGTCGATCTCCCTGCGAAAAGTCGCAATTCGCTCGGCGTCGACGTAGGCCTCCGCGACATTGAAGGTGTAGAGGTCAAAGAGGGGGTTTTCGAGATCGAAGTTCATGAAGTCGTCCCCGAACTCGCGCTGAAGTCGCTTAGCGCCCTCCTCCTTGGAGAGATAGGTGAGCGAGGTCTTCTTCACGAAAGGCTGCTTGGTGAGATAGCTCTCCAGGGCTTGCCGCCCGGCCGCGTCGCTCTCTGGGCGCAGCTCGACGACTACTTGGGTGCTCTCGCGCAGTTCGCGCACCAATTCGCGGCCCTGCAACAGAATGAGGCCGTAGCCGCCGATGAGCGTGAGGATGAGGGCTGTCGCCAAAACGGTCGAGACGTAGGGCGGGCGACGCTTCATAGGCGCAAACATACCCTACGCCGCTGCGCCCCGGAGGTCGTTACTCAGCTATCAGTGCACGGTAGAGGGTGACATATTTTTCGGCGGTCTGCTTCCAGGTAAAGGTCTCGGCCCGGGCGCGAAGCTGTTCAGCGACCTGTGAAGGGTTTTGCCGAAAGGCGTCCATACCCACCCGGTAGACCTCGGCCATTGGCCCCGGCTCGAAGGAGGGCCAGTAGTGGGCCAGGTCACCGCCTACCTCCGGCAAGGCGGTTCGTGTGGACAAAAACACGGGCTTTCCGACGCTCATCGCCTCGACGACCGGCATCCCAAACCCCTCCGACAAAGACGGGAACCACAGCGCCTCGCAGTGGTGCATCAACCAGGTCTTGCCTGCCTCAGTGACTGGCCCCACCATTCGCACCCGCTGCGCGAGACCGAGCCGTTCGATCTCTGAGCGCAGCGTGCGGCCGTAGTCATTGTCGTCGTGTCCCGCGAAGACCAGTTGTAGGCCTGGTGGTAGGGCTTGCAGCAGCGGGAGGAGCACCGCCCAGTTTTTGCGCGGGTGCATGACCCCGAGGCCGAGCACGAAAGGTTCGCTGATGCCCGCTATGGCCTCGCCCTGGTCGAGCGCCAGCAGCGGAGGACAACCGTTGTAAATCACCGAAATAGGCGTCTCACGCACGTCGAGGTGCTCTCGGATCTGCCCAGCGGTATACTCGGAGATCGCCACGATCGCGTCGGCTTTGTCGAGGCGGCGCTGGTGCTCCTTGAGTCGCAGCGCTCGCTTGATGAGCGAATAGTCGTCGCGGTACAGAAAGTTGAGGTCGTGGATGGTGAGCACGGTCTTGGTGCGGCGCGACCGCGGCCAGTAGTGAGCGCCCTGGTGAATGTTGTGCCACACGTCGAATCTTCCGCGCATGAGGAACCAGCGGTCGTACCAGCGGACCTTGCGGTAGAGGATACTGTCCCCGAAGTACCCGATGGAGGGCTCTCGGACGAGACCAACGAGGGTATCCTCCTCCCTCAACAGCGCTGCGATGGCCTCTGTGAGGTGGGTGCAATACTGCCCCAGGCCACTGTAGGGGTCGCTGAGCTTTTCGAGGTCGAGCAGCAGTCGCATGGTGCGGGGTGGGGGGGCGCTTAGGCGAGGAAGTCCGCGGCCTTGTAGGCCGGGTGTGGGTAGTCGTAAAACCCGCCCTTGGTCTTGATGCCGAGGCGGCCGCTGTCGATGAGGGGGGTGACGACATCCGCAAACGCACGGCTGCGGGAGTCGGTACGCGTGCCGAGAATGTGCATGACGGTGTCGAGGCCGATTTGGTCGAGCATCCCGAACGGTCCGATCGGTGTGCCCATGTTGCCCATCCACGAGCGGTCAATCGCCTCGTGACTCGCCTTGCCCTGTGCAAGAAGTTGACCGGCGGCCCCGAGGTAGGCCATCAGCATATGATTGAAAAGGTAACCGGGCGTTTCCTGCTCGACGTGCACCGGGATCTGGTTGAGCTTTTTGCCGAGCTCGGTGAGCCAGGGCACGAGCGAGATGTCGGTGCCGGGGTGCGGCATCACGTCGACGACGCGGGCGTCGAACACGTCGTGGAAGTGAAAGGCGCAAAACCGCTCGGCGTCTCCGCTGTGTTCGGCCATTTGCGAGGGCAGTAAGTAACTCGTGTTGGTGGTGAGGACGGTGTGCGCTTGCCACTGACCCGCGAGTTGGGCCCAGACTTTTTGCTTGAGGCCGACATCTTCGGTAACTGACTCCGAGACGAAGTCGACGGTGTCGGCGAAACGACGGCTGTCGGTTGTCGTCTTGATGCGGGTTTTTATATCGTCGAGGGAGCCGCCTTGAAAGTTGGGCCGTTTTGCCAGACCATCCAAGAGTTTTTCTTGAAAGTGGACGGCTTTCGCCAAAACTTCCTCCGAGAGGTCGAGCATGAGCACGTCGTACCCCGAGATCGCTGCCTGGAGGCCGATGCGCCAGCCGAGGGTGCCGGCACCGAGGATGCCGAAGGTTTGAATGGGGCGGAGATCGATGGACATAGCTGCGGTGGCTTAAATGGGTAGTAAGGGTTTTGCGGAAACGCGACCGTCGCTAGATAGTGTACCCGCCGTCGGCGGTAAGGATGTGGCCCGTCATGTAGGCACCAGCTGCCCCTACGATTGCCAGCACGACCGCGCCGATGTCCTCCGGGTCGCCGATACGCTGGAGGGGCGTGTGGCGTACGAGCGCCTGGGCGGTCTTGTCGTTGCCCCAGAGAGCTTCGGAGAAGTCGGTCTTGATAAGGCCGGGGCAGATCGCGTTCACGTGGACGCCGCGCGGGCCCCACTCCTTGGCCATGACTTTGGTGAGGCTGTTGAGGGCGGCCTTGCTGACGGAGTAGATGCCGAGGCCGGGTTCGGGACGCAGCCCGCCGATGCTGGAGACGTTGATGACATGGCTACGGGCCTGTGCGGTAAGGTGGGGGAGGGCGAGCTTGGCGAGTTCGAAGGGGGCGGACACGTTGACCTCCATGATCTTGGCAAAGGCCCAAGCCTCGGTGTCTTCGACCTTGCCGTAGACGGGATTGGCAGCGGCGTTGTTGATGAGGACGTCGAGTCCCCCGAAGGCGGCTACGGTGTCGTCGATCATCCGTTGTCGGTCTTCGGCGACCCCGACGTTGGCGGCAATGGTGAGGAGTCGCTCGCCATAGGCCGCGAGTTCACCCTGTGCCGCCTCTAGTGCGGGGGCCTTGCGCGCCACGATCGCCACGGAGTGGCCGGCGTCGAGGAGCGTCTTAGCGATGGCGAGGCCAATGCCGCGCGAGCCACCGGTGACGAGGACGCGGTGGGAGGTTGAAGCTGTGTCGGGCATGGCGGCAAAGAAAGCAAGCAACCGCAACGGTAGCTTGCTTAGCGGATGATTGGCGAGCCGACGCTATAAAATCGTACCTCAAGCGAGACACCTTACCTACATGTGGCCTACACGTGCAAGCGCCCTTTGCGCGCCAACAGCACGCCTTCGCTCTCGACGCGCTCTGGATCAGGCACGCAGCAATCAACCGGGCAGACGGCCGCACACTGGGGCTCCTCGTGGAAGCCGACGCACTCCGTGCACTTGTCTGGGACGATATAGTAGAAATCGTCGCTCACCGGCAGGTGCTCCGCGCCTGGCGCGGTGAGTTGTCCGTCCTCGAGGGTGTAGGGCTGCTGCACACCCGTGCCGTCGGCGATCCGCCACTCTACGCCGCCCTCGTAGATGGCGGTGTTGGGGCACTCCGGTTCGCACGCACCACAGTTGATGCATTCCTCGGTGATCATGATGGCCATGGGCGTACGGGTTTTTGGTCGGTTGGGGCCGCGAAGGTACCGAGTTAAGTCGGGCCGGGTGGACGTGGCCCCGGCTTGGGGAAGTATTAACGACACCTCCGTGACCGGCGCAGGCCGATGTTCGAGGTGCGTGCCCGACAGCAAAGCGGGATGAGCGCCGGTCGCGGATGGCCAGAGCGACGAGAGCGCTCGTGGATCCCGCGTAAGAAGTTTTGCCGAAAGGCTTCTAAAAGTTGGGTGGGCTCGGAGGCCAGCAGCGGACGACCGGCAAACTTTAGGGAAAAGAAAAAGCAACTGTAGCAGTCGGTAGCTACACTGCTTATAAATGCAATGTACTTCGTATATTTTGAGGCTCAATCCTGGACAGGCATTTATACATATAAGTAAGCTTTATTCGTGTGTCTCTTGATCTCCTAGGTCAATTCGTCCAACGGCACCAAAGGGAAGTTTTTCCGTCGTTTGGCCCGGTCTTTTCTAGTAGTCAATCGTCGGCAGGGACTTGCCTACCGATACGCACTCACGACTATGAACACACCTTTTTTCCGTCAGGCCGCAGGCCTGCTGGCGCTGCTGGGCGCTGCCTCCTGTATGGATCCGATTAGCGATGTCGCCATCGAAGACTGGACTCCAGAGGTAGCAGCGCCCTTGCTCCAGACCAGCTTCACGCTCCGGGACGCTATCAGCAACACGACTTTCGCCACTCATATCACAGAGGACGCTGCGGGTGCCCTGCACGTAGGGATGACCAAAGAGCTTTTCAACGTGAAAGTCGGGCAGCAATTTAAAGTGCCTAAGATTACGCTTCCTTTATTCCAGCGAAACACGGTTATCGATTTCAATGATCTGGGTATAGATATGCCCGTATCTCGCATCGATTTAGAGACCGTTGAGGTGATTATCAAATTTACGAACGACTATGGGTCCGACGCGACGATCTTGGTCGAAAGCGATAATTTTACCATTGACGAAACGTCATTCGCCCACCGTATTTCTGTACCCGCGCAAAGCTCTGGTACAGATACCCTCTATTTTGATCGAACGCGTCTAGCCCTGTCAGATCAAGGAAAGCTCTCGATGAGCTATCGCGCCGACCTGGCGGATGGCCAGACCGACGTTCAGCTGTTCGGCGGCTCTTTTACGCTCGAGGCGAAGGAATTTGCCTACGCCGAGGGCTATCTCTCGGACCTCACCTTTGATCTGGGACTCGACTCGGTGAGCTTCGACTTTCTCGATGCCTTCGAGCCGGGGACGGTCGCCCTCATCAACCCGCGGGCCAAGCTCGTGGTCGATAACTCCGTGGGCGCGCCCGTTCGCCTGAGCGCCACCAGTTCCACGGTTGGCCTTCGGGACGGACGCTACCTTGCGATGACGAGCCCACTCGATCGCGGACTCGATTTCCTCTACCCAACGCGGGAGGAAGGCAACGTCATCAAGACATCTGAACTCCTCTTCGACCGGGAGACCAGCAACCTCGAGACGGTCCTCAACTATCTACCGAACTCGCTCAATCTCGGCATCCGCTGCGCGGTCAACGCCGATACCCTTAAAGAAAAGTTCTTCATCTACCGAGATGCCGTCGTCCGAGGTCGCCTCGAGGTAGATGTACCGCTGGCCCTGAAGTTCACCAAATTCGAGATCCGCAAGGCGCTGGCTATCAACACCAGCTCTTTCGACGAGGCAGAGTCGGCGAGTTTTCTGCTGCGCGTCGAAAACGGATTTGGCCTCGGGGCCGCTGCACAAGTGCGCTTTCTCGACAGAGACAGCGTCGAGATTGCCACACTATTCCCAGCCCCGGTAGCGATACTGGCCGCAGCCCAGGTGGACGCCTTCGGTCGAGTGATCGCCCCCTCGACGAGCAACCTCGAGATCGAGGTGTCGCGGGCGGCCCTTCGACGCATCAGTAGCGCGGCCTCCGCAGAGGTTGTCCTCACGCTCGATAGCCCCACCGGTACCGGGGCCCAGTTTACCCAACTCTTCTACGACAACTCCATCGCCGTCAAGCTCGGTGCCAAGGTGTCCGTCAAACCGCTCTAATCTCCTCCGATGAACACTCGCGATACTTTCTCTACGCTCGCCCTGATCCTCCTCGGCGGCCTTAGCGCTCAGGCTCAGTTCGATGTCCAACTCCCGCTGCAGTATGGACTCCAAGGCGCAATCTCCAACCCGGCGCTCCTCCAAGACCATAAACTATCTATCGGACTCGTTTCTGTAGGCGGCGGCTTCCAGACACCGGTGTCCATCAGCGAGGCTGGCGAGGTCCGCGACGGGACATTGTACATTGATTCGGATCAATTCATCAATCGCCTCCAAGCACGCGGCAACGACCAACGCTTCGGCCTCAACGCCGAGGGACTGGCCTTTATCTACCGGCACGAGAACTGGCAAGTCGGTGCGTCCCACGCAGTGCGGGCCACCGGCTCGCTAGATGTCCCCAAAGGTCTGGCGCAGCTCGCAGCCTACGGCAACGGGCGCTACGTCGGGCAGGAACTACAGGTGGCCCCCGAGTTCGCGATGCAGGCTTACCAGGAGTTCG
The DNA here is from genome assembly GCA_963837005.1 of Lewinellaceae bacterium. Classification (GTDB taxonomy): domain Bacteria; phylum Bacteroidota; class Bacteroidia; order Chitinophagales; family Saprospiraceae; genus CALDTK01. Next base: position 1,092,055 of record CAWIMC010000001.1, on the reverse strand, counting down.
CTGTCACCGGGGCGATCGGCCTGGCCGAAAACCTTACCATCGGTGCACGCTTCAAGTACCTCGCTGGCAGTGCCGCCCTCGTGACGAACCAGGCCGACGTTCGACTCTACACCGACCCGGACTACTACCAGGCGACAGTGACGACCGACATGTCGATCTCCTCGGCTGGCGTGCCGGTAAACTTCGACAACACGGGCGTCGAGATCGGAGACGTTGGCGGCTTGGCGGGTGCCGGAAGTGGCTTCGGGATTGACCTCGGGGCGACTTATCGCCACGGCGACAATCTACAGTTGGGCTTTTCGGTGCGCGACCTCGGTGCCATCGTCTGGAAGGGCGACGCGATGTCGCATACGAGCAAGGGCACCTTCACCTTCGGGGGCTACGAAGGCTCGCTCTTCAACGAATCGGGCGATGGGCGGACCTTCAGCCTCGCCCGGACCATCGATAGCCTGGCAGGGGAGGTCGCTTTCGAGTCTAAGGAGGAGCAGTTTCGCACAGCGCTTCCGACCACTCTTCAAGCCACCGGCCGCTACCGACTCAGCGCAAATACGAGCCTCGACGGTACCGTATACGCAGCCAAGGCTGGGGTCTGGCACAGCGGCTTTGGCCTTGGTGTCGCACAGCGATTCGGCAAGTTCGGACAAGTCGGCGGACTCGCTGGCCTGCGTACCGGGGGGGCTTTCGTGGGGGCTAATCTCACCGTCGACCTCTGGGGACCGCAAATTTACGTAGCGTGCGACAACCTACTCACGGCCTTTACTATGAACGACGCTCACGATGCGTATGTCCGGGCGGGCGTCAACCTGACCTTCGGTCAAATCAAGCCGAGCCGCGCAATCATGGGCTGGTACGACACGCAAGTAGAAGGCATCAATAAGTAGAGCAGCCGCCGACCTAGCGATCATATCGTAATGCTGCCTTCAAGGTAGAGATTCACCGCTCCGCTTAGCTCGACGCGCTCGCCTCCATCGTAGACCACATCTACGACACCGCTCCGACGGCTCGCCTGTAGACACCGTAATCTCGCCTTGCCGAGGCGCTTCGCCCAGTAGGGCGCGAGCAAGGTGTGCGCCGACCCCGTCACCGGATCTTCGGCGATCCCGAACTCAGGATAAAAGCAGCGGCTGACCACGTCAAACTCCTCCCCCACATCGCCAGCGGCCGTGATGATGAGGCCACGGCGCGGAATACGAGCAATGGCCGTGTCGATAGACCGGTAGTTGCGAACCTCCTCGGCCGAGTCCAGTACCACCATCGCATCGTCGCGTCCGACGAATACTTGGTCCTCCCGCAAATCATAACCTAGCGCCGCTACGGCAATGTCGTGGACATCTGGGGCAATGAAAGCTCCGTCGGCAGGGAAGTCTAGCGTCCACCCCTGTGCTCCGCGCGTACAGTTTAGCCGTCCAGACAGCGTTGAAAAGGCGAGGCTTTCGCCAAAACCTAAGACCTCTCCAAGTACGAACCCCGCGGCCAGTGTCGCGTGACCGCAGAGGCGGACCTCCTGGGCGGGCGTGAACCAGCGCAGCGAAAGCAGTCCCTCCGCATCGGCTCGCCGCTGCACGAAGGCAGTCTCGCTGAGGTTGTTTTGTTCGGCGATGGCCTGCATGACGCTGGCGTCCAGCTCGCCGTCGAGGACGATGATCGCGGCGGGGTTGCCGCTGAAGGGGCCGCGGCTAAACGCGTTGGCGACGTGCATTTGGAGGGTCATTTGCGACGAGTATGCTGTATGGAGGAATAGTGAACGTAGGCCTCTGGTTGGATCGCTGCGTATAGAAGGTTTCGAGGCTCTCGCGTGGGAAGTAGGACGGCTTGCGCGACTTGCGGTCCAGCATGTTCGAACCAAAGCTGCTCATAGAGTTCAGCCTGCTGCTTAGTGCGCGCAGCACAAAGAAGCACTGATTAGCTGGGTCTCAATCGGGATCATACGCAATCAAGCCGGCGTCTGCGTTGAGGGTTTGCGTGGACTTGTCGAACGATCCGCGAGGCTGCGTAAAGACGGGTTCGAGCGGCACTGACTTTGCCTGGCCGCGAGCGTTTGGCTTACTCTCCGGGACGACAGCTGCTTGTTGGCCGAAGTTGACCACAAAACGGTAGCCGCCGCTGCGCCAGGCGACAACCTGCCGCTCGCCAGTTGGGTCGGGTGGCAGCACCCAAGTGAGGTCGCTTTCGCTAAAACCGGCGGGCATGTTTTGGCGAAAGCCGTCCATCCTGCGGCAAGCCTCCCAGAGCTGCACGTTGTCCTCGAATACGTAAGGCCCGTGCGTCGCCTTCGGACCCTCGTCGTAGTGGAAGACGTAGAGTTTGCTGTAGTGCTCGTTTGGCGCCGGGGTCGGGTGGGGGAGTCGCGTCTGGAAGCCGAGCGCGCTGTAAACCGGGAAGGCCGGGCAAAACACTGCGAAAAAATAGCGTGCCACATTGCCCCCGGCAAAGTTGGCGTCGAAGCGTGGGTCGTCCTTGTCGGCGGTGAAGAGCGTGAAGGCGGGGGCGAAAGCGTGTTTTTGCGAAAGCACGCTGTACTCGTGCAAGAGCGCGTGGAATTCTGGCTCGTGCGGGGCGAAGTTCTGCAGATTGCCGAGCGCAACCTCCGCCTGGCTCGCGTCGAGGTGCGCGGCCTCCGAACCGTAGGTCATGTAGTCGTCGGCAGTGAGGAAACTCTCCGCGAAGTAGGCGAAGTGGGGACGGGTTTTGGCGCAAGCCCGCTTGACGAAACGCAGGATGTCGTAGGGCTCGTCGATGCGCTCGGGTACGCCGCCGGGACGCGTCTGCACGTGGCTCATGTCCCCGCGCATAAAGTCGAAACCGTAGTGCTCCACGACCTCGGCGTAGTGATTGGCGACGTAGTGCCAGACCGACATCCGGGGCGCGTCGTGGTCGAGTTCCCAGTCGCGGTTGTCGTCCTTCGCCTCCCAGAGCTTGTAACGGGTGAGGGGTCCGAAGGCACGCGACATCTCCTGCGGTGCCGTAAAGCGGTAGTCACGCCAGCGCCGCCCGCGGTGGTCGACGGTGACGGCGGCGGGGTCGGGGTCGAGTTCGAGACCGCGGTAGGGCGGGGCCATCGTGGCGGGCAGCGGTCTCGTAGCCGAAGGTGTAGAGCCACTGGATGAGTTCGTCGCGACGGGCGTTGCGGTCCCACGCGCCACCGTCGCCGAAGAGTTCGCGGGCGATGGTATCCTCATGTTGGGCGAAAAAGCGCCGAGACATGGTGGGACTCGAGCGCCCGAAGTGCCAGCCGAAGATGACCTCCTGGACCTCCTCGTGCAGGTGAGCGCGTTGGTCGCGGATTTCGGTGTCGCTGCGTCGCACCCACTCGAAAAGCCACGGATTGCAAAGCGAGATTTCCGAGAATCGATCGACGTGCGGGATGACGTCCAAGCCGACGGTCTTGCCGAGCGCGTGACAGATGTTGACGAAGGCCCGGAGTTGGTCGTTGACGTGTCGCTGCCAGGGCATCAGGTCACGCCAGGCATAGCTAAAGAACTCCTCGTTGATGCGCCAGCTCGCCATGCCGTAGAGGCTCCCGACGACGCCCGGTTCGAAGACCGGCAGCAGGTGCACGGCACTGACGTGCGGCGGGAGGGTAAGGACGTACTTGACGGCACCGAGGAGGTCGCCCGTGGTCCGCAGGTTGATGCCGTGGGAGTGGGAGTCCTTGAGCCAGGCGCCATCCTGCTGATGGGCCATTGGGGAGGGGACGCGTCCGTTGGGGTCGAGGGCTTGCGCCAAAACAGGTCCGAGGCGGGCCAGGAGGGCGTCGAAGAGGTTGCGATTGGGGATGCGGAGGACGGCCTGCGGGAGGGCGTCGGCGACGTGGGTGCGTTGGTGGGTGGCGAAGGTCCCGAGGGCGGCGATGGCTTGCTTTACACTGGTGTAGTCGGTGTCGGGCATGGGGGGAAGGTAGTGGCTGGCCGCGGGCCTTCGTGGCGGGGGTGGCGCGTTTGGCTCGCTCCGCGAGTGCGCCTCTCGTTCAAGCTGCGCCACTCGCGGAGCGAGCCAACCGGCGCTACGCGACGTTCGCTAGCACCCCCGCTAAAACCTCATTAAACGCCCCCGCCTGCTCCACCATCGGGTAGTGGCAGGTGCCCTCTATACGGCGAAGCGAATAATTGCCCCCGGTAGGCCTCGCCAACGCAGCCTCGTCCGTCGGAGCGTAGTCGACGTGGATCGCATGTAGGATAAAGGGCAGCCGGCCTAACAGTTCGGCCTCCCGCTGGGCGTAGCCGGGGATGTGCTCGAAGATTTGGACGCCGACGGCTGGGTCTGTCTTGGCGTAGTCCGCTGAGATCCGCTCGACGAGTGTCGGGTCGGTTGCTTCGGTGAAGAGGGCTTGCTTTGCGAAAGCGGCCGCCGTGCCCGCGAAGTCGGCGCGCAGGCCCGCGACCACCCCCGCGATGACGGCGGCGGGTGGTTCGTCGCCGACGTGCTTGAGGTGATCGACTTCGACGAGTCCGATGATGTTGGAAGCGTCCGCGGCGATCACCTCCAAGGCGATGTCCGAGCCGAAGGAGTGCGCGACCAGGATGACGCGTTTTAGCGAAAGCGCATCTATCAGCGCCCGCACCTCCGCGGCGTAGTCCACCATCGTTCGATGTGGCAGAAGATTGATTGAGTCCCCGTGCCCCGCGAGATCGAGCGTTACCACGCGGTAGTCCGCCCGGAAGTAGTCGAGACTGGTGCTGCCAGTACGTTTTGTTGATGAAAGCGCCGTGGAGAAAGAGCAGCGTCGTCTCGCCGCGCGCGCTATCGAGGTAAGACAGCGTGGCCGTCGGAAGGGAAAGTGTCTGGGTGTCCATAGGTCGTGTGTTTCGCTTGCGCAAAACTCGCCTCACCGTGGGCCGCTCTCGGTAGACAAATGTCTATTTCGTACCACTGGCCAGTCCGGCCCGCACCCGACTCAAATGCCGCGGGGCCATCCCGAGCATCGAGGCGACATACTTTAGCGGAACCTCCCGTGCGTGTTGGGGGTAGTCGCGCACGAAGGCGAGGTAGCGGGCGGTGGTATCGGCGGTGATGAGCTGCGTGACGCGGTCCTCGTACTTCCCCATCTCCCGCTCGAGACAGTGTGTCCAGAATTGCCGCATCGCGTCGAACTCGTCGAGTAGAGTGTAGAAGTCGGCGCGCTCCATGACGAGCAATTCGGTCGGCGCGATACAAACCAAACTCGCCCGGCTCGGCACCTCCTCGACGAAGCTCTTGAAGGCCACCGTAAAGCTCCCCGCCAGCGCCACCCAGCGGGTGTGCTCCCGGTCGTCGATTACATAATAGTGCCGCACCTGTCCACGGAGTACGAAAGCGATGGTTTTGGCGAAAGCCCCGTCCCTGAGGAAGTACTCGCCCTTAGCAAAGGTCTGCGGATCGGAAGTCGAGTAGGCGCTGATGGAGCTCGGGTGGGACTGTGATGCCTACGGCCTGGATGTGGGTGGCGATGGGGTGGGAGTGCATGAGGAGGCTTTCGCCAAAACGCTTGGGTGCGCTTTGGGCTGCGGTGGGGAGAGACCTGCGTCGTGAATACGGTTAAGTACACGAGAGCGCCAGTCACAGGGAGTGTAACACGGCGCTAAGGTGCGCTCGCTCGCGCCGCTTGCGACCGAATGGGGTAGGGGGATCTGCTCGGGAGCTGGGGTTTACGGTGTCGACGCTCAACGAGATATAGTTTGGGAGCCGCAGGCCGACGACGGGCGGCATAGCGGGCGGGCTGGGCTGGGCGTGGGCGGGCTAGGCTGGGCTAATTGAGTTTTAAAATTAAACCGGCGTCTGAATTGTAATCTCTGGACCTAGATGTAATGACGGCTCAACTACCGTTTTGTAACCACCCCCCGGCTACTTCGAGCAAGCAACCCCCAGAGGGTCCCCCTTACTCTCGTCCCTTCTTATTGGCGAGCCAATCGCTTTGATAAGATAAATCGGTAGTCTGCTCGCCAACAAGGAGGGGGAGCACGACGGCCCTACCCTCGTCCCGACGAGACAATGTCACCGCGCGATCGCCGGGCCGTCGTGCACCCCCTCCTTGTTTTATGCCGGTGCACAGCTTGCGCGAAGCGTGAGTTGTGCACCGGCAAAAAGAACAAGAAGGGACGAGAGAGGGGGCGTGAGTGGAGGCGTGAGTAGGAGAGGCCCGCGAAGCAGGGAGGACAACCTACTCTAAGCAGGGCCCTTTGGGAGTTGCTTGCTCGAAGTAGTCGGGGGGGTGGTAATACAAACGTGTGACGGGGACATTCCCCCGAAGCAGCTCTCTAATTTTTAGAATCAATAAGGACGCAGACCCTTACCTCGAGCTCGTATTCATCACTGGTGTCTCGGCCCTCTCGAAGGTGTCGCTTTTCACTGAGCTCAATAATCTGCTCAACCTTACCCTAGACCCGATGGCTTATACGCTTTTCGGGCTCACGCAAACTGAACTCGAGAATAAGTTTGGACCCCAGCTCGATGCTACCGGCGTCTCCCGCGACGAGGTACGGCGCTGGTACAATGGCTACGCCTGGGGTGAGCACGAGCGCGTGTATAATCCGTGGTCGATTCTACAGTTTCTACAAACGGCCTTGATTCAGAACTTCTGGGCCAGCTCCGGGACCCCAACCCTCGTCACCAAACTAATGGTGCAAGGCGGCGACTACGAACTTGCTCCGGTCGAGGCCGACGAGACGCAACTTACGAGCTTCAACCTCGAGCAGCTCAGTCCCCTCTCGATCCTGTTTCAAGCGGGCTACCTTACGGTAAAACAGGTGGATCGCGAGGTCCACCTTTACGAGTTAGACTTCCCGAACGAGGAGGTGCGACGCACCTTCAAGCTGGCGCTGCTAGGACAGTACGGCTTCGGTTCGCTTGAGGCCCCCATCACGCGCGTGATGCGGCTCCGCAAAGCTTTCGTTGATCGCGACCTCGAGACCGTCATGGACATCATCAACGTGAGTCTTGCCGCCGTGCCGTACCAGCTGTGGGCCGCGAAGAGTGAGGCCATGATTCACGCGATCATCCACACCACCTTTAGTGTACTGGGCGTCTACACCCGCTCCGAGGTGTCGACGGCGCGCGGTCGCGCGGACATCTTGGTGGAGGTGCCGAAGTATGTATACGTAATCGAGTTGAAGATCGCACGAGCAAATGGGGAGGGGGCCGACTGTCGAGTGCGCGTGAAGCCCTGGAACAGATCCAGGCGCGGGGGTATGCTGAAGCCTACGCGGACGATGAGCGGGAGGTGATAAAGGTTGGGATCGCCTTTGACGTGGAGGCGCGGCGGGTGTCGGAGTGGGAGGTTGGGTAGGTTTGGCGCGGAGCGCGGCGGTGGCCTGCGGCGGCGGCGGTGACTGGAATATCGCGGGGCTCTAGAGTTAACTTGCCATGTGCAATGATTACGGAGTCGATGAGCGTGACTGTCTGCCCGGCGTAATAGAGCGGCTTGTCATCCATCCGGTCCATAGGATCGCCCAAGTTGCTCCCTATGATGTGGAAGCGAGTGGCGCAGGAGGACGTTGTTTAGACGTTTACGGCGAGCTTGACGTTTTGCTGCTCGAAGAACTCGTGTTGCGAGGCCCTGATCAGGAGCCAGAGTTAGAGGAGGTGAGAAAGGGTGGTAATGAGGGGAGACCTAGGCCAACCAAGGACCGCTGATAAGTCGGCATTCCTTCAAAGCTTCCTCTAATCGAGACGGGCGCAGTTCGGATATTATTGTTAAATTGGTAAATGATTCATAAGCCTAGACGTTTAGCCCTGATAAAGTCAATCGTATGATAAGGAAATTTCTTAGCAACAATTGATTAAATTTAAAAATTATCTACTGAACTCACGGATAAATCTAGGATCAAAATATTGATTGACATCGTTCCAGTATCTTGCAAAGCTAGGCTTTTCTAACCATTTTAGAATGAAACACCGCCATCCCTGCCATTGAACTTCATGATTTGTACCACCTTCACTGTGGAGATACAAAAGGTAGCCACGCTCGAAAGTGCACATCAAAAATTCGTACAGAATCTCCCTTCTGGCTAAATCATCTCCTATTAAATTAATGTCATCCTGAGTAATAAAACAGCCAAGTTGAGGATATTTTGATGTAATCTCTAGAAATTCTAAATACTTATCACCTAACTCTTGATAGGCTATTAAAGCTCTATCTATTGCCTCTCTTTCTTTAGCCTTGAGTTCTTCAGATCTAATCAAGGTTTCCTTGGCTTTTTCTTCAAAATACTTTATAGCCGTAATAGAAGCTACTATTAGTGTCCCTAAAGAGGCTATTGTTCTGGCCCAGTCATGAACTGATTCTCCAGCTATCGCATAAAAAATTAAAAGGCAGAAGAAAAAATTCCCAAATATCATCAGTAATCGTCTTGGAATTTCTTTCATCATGTTATTCCCTATTAAGTAATATTCTATTTATCAAGTGATTCATATTAATCAGCAATAGCCATTGGCGCTAGCCGAGGTTGCCCCACCTCATGGAAGCGATCACCAATGCTTTCCGGGATTACAGTTTGTACTCGATTATAAATGTATAAAGGTAGAATTTTTGAACGGGTAGTGTATGACTTGATAATACGCAAAATTAAAAGCGAATTCACTAATAGTCAACACGGGGCTATGATAAGCCTAATTGTTAAGGACATTTGTGAGCGTCATATCAAAAACCCTCTACCTTGGGTGTTCTGTTTACAATCCACTCGAAATTTGACCTGGGAGAAAAAGAGTTCGAAAATGACTCCCCGTTATCTTTGTCGACAATATGGATAATCTTCGTAAGGGTATCCGCCTGCATACGGAATACAAAAATGGTACCATCTCGAGCTTCGGGCCTTAGCTTTTTACCCTTACCATCAAAAAAATCGACTTGTCTAACGTCAAACCCTGTCAGAACAATTTTCACGAATTTCCTAGTACTCTGACTGGTCGTGGCGATGGTATCAAGTAATTGAGCGTAGCGATACATGGACTTTCTTTTAATAAGAATGTCGCTAGACTTTTGGTCTCTTACCACCTTAGGATCGATCAATGTCCGGCTTGATCTAGCGGTGTCTATTTTTTTGGTCTTATTAGTTTTAGCTATGGCAACTTGTTCGTCGGGGCCTAAATTTTCATTAGCGCTCTTAATTTCCGCTACAATTCTTCCTGCATTGTTAGCCCCATTAACCACTAAACTATCCATAGGGGCACTTACTGGTGAAAAATTGTTTGTGTACGAACCTTCAACGTCGGATGTAAAGTCAAGCATAGCACTATACAGCGAATCTAGAACTCTTATTCTGTCCTTAATTTGATCTGTGCTATCATTACTGTGCGGATTGTAACCAATTTCCGTCAATATCAACTCGTGCCTAAGTAAAAGTAAGGATACTATTGCAGCGGCAATGATGTAATTAACGTATTTAAGAAACTTGGCGAACAACATATTTATTCGTTTCCGGCTATTTCACCTATAAAATTTCTAGATCTTTTGTTAAGGAACGTAGAGTCATCAACTAGATCCGGATGTATAGCAATAAATTGCTGAATTTTCGATTCTTTCTCCTCAATTCTTTTCCAAAGATCATCCTTTTGTTCCTGACACGAGAAGGAGAACGGTTCAATGCTTTTAGCTTCAGCAGTTGCGTTGAGTACGAATGATATCACACCTATTAGGACAGTGACCAATGCGAAAAACCAAGCTAGGCTAAGCCTAACACGATAATTACCAATTTTGTCTAGATCGATCTGCCTATGGCCGTCTTTTTCGTCTCTAGAAGGTCCAAGGCCATCTTCGTGTAACATATGCTTAATTGCGGAAGAGGCTGTAAATGAACACTAATCTGCTGAAGACTTCATAGTCAAACCGTGAGAGATTGTCATTTAAATGTCAATACATAGCGCCATAAAGTTTTTTCTAACTGTACATTGACCTTTCCCGACTTTAAGGGCTAGTGACGAGCACCTTCCTTAGTAAGAGCCTATCTGAATTTCTACCCTGGTCCAGGGATTTTGCGTAAGTCCCTTGTTTCAGCCCCCCAATGGATCGGACCGGATTCTAGTTGCAAATTTGCACTACGATGTCCGACAAACGCACCAAGCGCTCCTTCACCCAGAAGCAGAAAGCTCACCATCCTCGCCGAGGCCCGCGACAACGGCGTCCAGGCGACCCTCGACAAGCACGCCCTCTACGCGGCGACCTACTACTCCTGGAAGGCTAAGTTCGACGAACTCGGCGACCAGGGCCTGAAGCACGGGATGACCAAGGCCCAGTCCAAGCGCATTACCGAACTCGAGGGCGAGAATCGCCACCTCAAAGAGCTCCTGGGCCAGAAGGAACTCGAGACCAAGCTCAAGGACGAGCTGCTAAAAAAGAAGTACCCCAAGCTGTACGCCAGGACCTCGTGAGGGAGTTCAGCAGTTTGGGGATGCCGGTGGCGCACGCGCTCGAGATTACGGGCCTCTCCCGCCACGAGTACTACTACCGCCCGAAGCCCGAGCGCAAACCTCCGGGTCGTAAGCCCTCCATTACGACGCGCCACACCGCTGGCGACGGGGCCGAGACCGAGCTAGACGACGAGGGCTTCGCCGCCGTCGTGCGCGAACTGTGCGCCGATCCCGACCTCCACTACGCCTACCACACGATGGGCAAGCAGCTGCGCGGCCTCGGGTACGCCATCAACGACATGGTAAGCGTCTAAGCAACCCCGTCTTGTAGGAGGTTTTCCGTGCGCCCAGCTTTGCGCGTATGGCCAACCTATCCCACCTCCCCGAGGTCTGGCGCCGAAGCGGACTGTCGCAGCGTGAGTTCTGCGAGCAGCAGGGCGTCAAGCTCGCCACCTTCTCGTACTGGCGCAAGAAGGAAATCGACGCTGGTGCTCCTGAGCCTATGCAGCGTGCCGCTCCCTTTGCCCAACTGCACGTCGTCCGGCAGTCTGCGGGAGCGCAAGTTGCTGAACCGCGAGCCACTGATCGCGCCATCGAGATCACCTTCCCCGACGGGACCCAGGTGCGTATCCCGATGCCCGTCTGATGCTCGCGCTCTCACCCCATGTCAAGCTGTACTTGTACGTCGAGCCCTGCGACATGCGCAAGGGTTTCGACGGACTGCAGCGGCATCGTTCGCTCGGCGCTCGGGCGCGAGCCCGACGACGGCGCGGTGTACGTGTTCGTCAACCGTAGGCGCGACCGGCTGAAGCTCTTGACCTGGGAACCGGAGGGCTTCTCGATCTACTACAAGCGCCTGGAGCAAGGCACTCTGGAGCTACCCGAAGCGGCTGCCGACACCTCGCATTTGACGATCACCACCGAGACGCTGGGGCTGATTATCTCGGGCATCAAACTGGAGCACCTCGAGCGACGGAAACGCTATCAAAATGTGCAAAAACCCTAGCGTTTATTGATGTTCTGGCTAGGTTGCAAGTTGCCCGTTTCGTACCTTAGCTTCAGTGATTACCGAAGTTCAACACCTGGTTATCGTAACGCAAAAAGACGCCAAGATCGAGGCGCTTACCGAGCAGGTGACTCACCTCACCGAGCAGGTAACTCACCTCACCGAGCAGGTAACTCACCTTGCCGAACAGATCGACCAGTTAACCCGAGCTTTGCTCGGACGCTCCTCGGAGCGTTTTGGCGCCGCAAGCCTAGACGAGCAGCAACTCGGCCTGTTCGGGACCATGCTGCCCGAAGCACCACCGGCCAAGACGGCCGCCGACGCCGGACAATCGAAGCGCAAACCGCGCGGCACTCACCCGGGCCGCGCGGCCATCCCGGCACACCTGCCCCGCCGCGTGGAGATTATCGACCCCGAGGGCGTCGAGCGCGAGATTACTCGAGCAAGGTGGCGTCGCCTATCCGGGTCACACCATCCTCGGCACCGAGGTGTCGGAGCGCATCGTGCTCATTCCCCGGCAACTTTACGTGCTGGAAACCCACCGCCCGAGACTGCTGCATGACGGCACCGAGCGGATCGTGGTGGCCGCGCTGCCCGACCGGGTGATGAGTAAGTCGCTGGCCGACGAGACGCTGGTGGCCGACGTGATCATCAGCGACGAAATGGGGCGAAGGGGCCCCGCTTTGGAGCCTGAGAGCACATGCCGCTGTACCGCCAGGCCGAGGCCTTCCGGCGGGACTACGACTGGGAGGTGTCGCGCGCCACGCTACGACACAATGGGGCAGGGGCCCCGCTGTGGAGTCTGGATCGAGCGCGCGGCCACCGCCCTGCGGCCCCTGCGCGACGAGCTGCGGCGCCAGGTGCTGGCCTCGGGATACATACAGATGGACGAGTCTGGCATCCTCGTGCTGGCCGACCCGGAGGCGAATGCCGACGGCGGCAAGTCCGCGCAGCCCAAACCTAAATCGCACAAATCGAAGAGCAGCGGTCCGCCCGGCAAGGACGCCCGGCGCCACCAGGGGTACATGTGGCTGGCGCGCGATCCGGTGAGTAAGCTGGTCTTGTTCGAATACAGCAAGGGCCGGGGCCACAGTCTGCCGAAGGAACTGCTCAAAAATTATACTGGCTACCTGCAAGTGGACGGCTGGGGTGCCTACCGCACGGCGCTGGCGAAGCTGCACCCGGTGGCCGAGGGCATAGCCATCGGGCAGACCGAGGAGCAGCCGATTAAGCTGGTCGGCTGCGGGACACACGTGCGGCGAAAGTTCTTCGACGCGCAGCTGTCGTTCGCCCGGGCGGCCCACGAGGCGCTCGAGATGTTTAGGCGCATGTACGTGGTGGAGGCGGCGTGTCGGCACATGGCGCCAGAGGCGCGACTGGCCTATCGCCTGGAGCATCTGGCTCCGGTGATGACCGAGTTCGGGGCGTGGATCGAGCAGTACCGCCACCAGGTGAAGCCGAAGACCGGGCTCGGCAAGGCGGTGACCTACGCGCTCAATCAGTGGCCGTTGATGCAGGCGGTGCTTAAAGACGGGCGGGTGGAGTTGGACAATAACGGCATCGAGAACGAAGTGAGGCGCCTGGCGCTGGGGCGCAACAATTATATGTTTGCAGGGTCGCACGGCGGGGCACAGAATATTGCGGTGCTGTATAGCTTGCTGGCTACGTGTAAGGCGTGCGGGGTCGACGAAACGGGACTGGCTGAACGATGTGCTCAAGCGGCTGATGAGCCATCCGATTAAGCGGATCGGGGAGTTACTGCCTAATCAGTGGAAGGCAGTGGGGCAAGACGGGGTTGCTTAGACGCTCACGCAAGTCCGGCGGGACCCCGGGGGCCGACGGCTTCGTCACGGTGTACTACGTGTCGTCGGCGCGGCTGAGTGCCGCCGAGGCGGCCGGCTACATCCGGCGCCATTGGCACGTCGAGAACCGGCTCCACTGGGTCCTCGATGTCAACTACGGCGAGGACGCCTCCCAGGTGCGCCAGAAGAACCTCGTGGAGAATTTAGTGCTCCTGCGGCGCTTCAGTTATAACCTCATGGCAAGGCTCACCGGACGGCGATCATTCATCGCCCAGCAGCGCAAGTTTGCCGTTAGTGAAAACTACCGAAATAATATCCTCGGCATTGAGTAATGCGTAAGTCCTGGGGCAAGACGGGGTTGCTTAGACGCTTATTTTGGACGGCGGCAGGGAGGAGGACTGAGTTCCGACCTTGAGCTGGGCCTCGAGTTCGGCGATGCGCGTCTGGGCTTGGTGCAGCTGCCCTTCGAGGACGCCGACGCGCACGAGGAGTTCCTGCACGCGAGTGAAGAGTTCCTGCGCGCGAGTGAGGAGCGGGAGCAGGTACTTAGTGAGGGAAGCGAAGTTCATCATTGGGTCAAAGGTCTATCGCTCAGGAACTTGCGGCGGGCTGTTCTCGCACAATCGCAGGGCCGGAATCCACAATTCTGTGAGTAAGCCCTGCGCTTTCGCTTCGAACGGGTGTTAGGAACCTGAATAGTTACGATCAAGTGCTTAATTATGAATAAGCAGCTTTCGAGTTCTTGTGTGGGCACCTATGGTAACTCGATAGTAATAGATTCCTGAGAGTGCATGCGATGGGTGCCAAGTTATCGAGTTTAATCCTACAACGGAGAGAATACTTTCAGAATGGACTGTTCTCCCAACTTGATCTACAATTTCTAGTTTCACAATATCACTATAAGGTGCTAAGAAGGTGATCTCTGTGGAACGACTAAGGGGGTTTGGCACATTCTGAAAAACTTTGAAATTGGGTAGATCTTTAGCTGTCCTTAGACTGGTGGCTATAGATGTAGATGCTTCTACGACGGGACTCTTCATTTCAACATTGCCTACACTGTCCGTGGCTGTTGAATAGAAGGAGTATGACCTGCCTACTTGACCTGTAAATGTATCAGAAATGCCTGTAGTATTTAGCTTCCAAATACTATAATCACTTCCATCACTTGATACATAAACTGTGTAATTCTGTACACCAGAACCGCCGAAATCATTGCCATTCCAATTCAAAACAAAATTAGTATCTGATTGCGTTTTAGAGAGGCCAATTACCCGACTTACGGGGCTGGTTAAGTCGATCGTGTTGCTCCAGGTCGGAGTGGCAATAGATGAGTTATTATCAAATACAATAGAGGCTTTGTTAGTGAACTTGGATGCATCTTCCGCGCCGATCTTAAGATTAACCAAAAATTGAATAAAGCCTTCACCCTCAGGAGCGTTTACGTTTGGTGGCAGACAACCATCATCGATGAAGGGAGATAGATCCATAGTCTTCGGGTCAAAAGTTTGAAAGCGCCAATCAAGTACTCCTGTGGAGGTATCGACAGACGACGATATGCGGAGGATTGCATTTTTATTTGGACGAAGGTCAATATCTCTGGCAAATTTTGGTTGGATGATTGGCGGAAAGATTGAGTAGCTACTGTCTCCAAAACCAAAGCCTGTGAACTGCAATGAGGTAATGTCAAATATTGCTTTGTCGAGGGTATCAAGTATAGTAACGCAGCTCGCTGGGGCTGATGCGGTATCTAGATTCTCAAACCGAATGAAGTAAGGAATTTGTGACATGCTATCTACAAAATTGCTTGGGCCAGACCCCGATGGGCCTGTTTTATCATTAGGGTCAATAGAGTTAGCGAATTCAATCGCTTCCTCAATGCCATCTTCAATGCAGTCTGAACAGTTATTGGTAATATTCGCAGCATTCTGTGCTTTTGACAAATCTTGAAATGCTCTTGTGGCGCTGGTGAGCAGACGCGAGGGGATTACGCCACCGCTTCCAAAACACAAGGCAGCGCCCGTGATTCCAGCTGCAATACTAACGGCACCTCCAATATTTATCCCGCCGGATCCAGCTTGAGTTCCATACTCATAGCTCTCGATGAGTGTGTTAGCTAGGCCGGCAGCACACCCCGGTAAGCCGGGGATGTTCTCCGCAAGATCTAGCAAGCACTTAACGCAGGCAGAATTTTGTAATGCTCCAGTTTGTGCTCTAAGAGCCAAATTGCCATCGAGTACTTCATTAGCTGTCAATAGTGGAGAACCAACTGTCGCTTCCATGGCATACTGATCAGATGTAGTATTAGATCCTGTTTGTATTGTATATGTGATGGACTGATACGGACCTAGCTGAGGAATTATGAACATTCCAATTGAAACGGAGTCACTTCGTGGGTCATCGGTCGCGTTTTTAAAAAATTCTGTAGGAAAGTGATCACGTAGATTTTCCGGCACTGTATCATTTGACCGCGATTCCAGTATGGTTACATCGAAGTCTGCATACACCGATATGAAGAAGGGTGCTGCAAATGCAGTTTGATTACTGTTGTTCGTAATAGTTAACGGTATCTTGGCAGTGCGACCTGATCGAAAGCGCCGTCGCGCATTTAAAGCAATCGATGATTTTATGTCGGTTGCGTTTTCGATAAGAAGTGCATTTTGAAGTTCGGCATCTATTATGTCACCTGATGCGCGAATTCGGTAGCCTCCTAAAGGGGCATTATTTGAATAAAATACTACCTTGAGTAGCTCGTTAGTTATCCTGATAGAGCGTATCTGCGGCTATAGTTTCGCCGGTTTCAGCATGAACTATCTCGATGAGGTCGCTTTGTTTAAAGCCGGCCCCTCGCAACCATCCAATGTAAGTACCAGAATTCCCCGCTACCATAGGGTATAAGCTGTTGAGGCCTGTGATATTAACTGTTTCACACACGCTGCCCTTCCCGGCTAAATCACAGCTTGCAGGAGAGAGACAGACTGTGTATTGCCCTAGTGAATCATATTTATGCGATGGATTTGTTTGCCGTTTTGAAGTTCCATCTCCAAAATCCCACTCAAGCGATTTTACATCAAGGGTTTGGTTAGTAAATAGCATAGTCCTCCCGGATAGACTGTATGTGAATTTAGTAGTCGTAGGGATTGGATCGGATACTATCACGGACCCCAAGCTGGGGTTGTCTTTTCTGTCGTAAATGCTTTGAATATTAGCACTTACACTGTCTACGATCAATATATATATATATCTGCGTCCCACCAGTTGTTAGAAGCCACAACGTTCGATGTAGAAAGGTTTTCAATAGCGAATTTATTGTTCCTCAGAAAGCTGCAGCTGTCAACACTCACGATCCCTTCCTGTACCTCTATACCAGCCTGTTGGCTTGAACAGAATAATGTATTACTGATTCTTAAACTCGTAATTCCGAGCTTTCTCAAGCCAACGCGGTTGCTCTGGAACGCGCAGTTGGCAAAGGAAGCCTCGGTGCTTTCGACCTGGACGGCGGCGGTGTTGAAGTAGCCGCCGTACCGGACGATGACGTGTCCGA
Organism: Lewinellaceae bacterium; assembly: GCA_963837005.1. Classification (GTDB taxonomy): domain Bacteria; phylum Bacteroidota; class Bacteroidia; order Chitinophagales; family Saprospiraceae; genus CALDTK01. Next base: position 1,075,386 of record CAWIMC010000001.1, on the reverse strand, counting down.
GAACGGAGTTCCGGCTGGCGCTGCGGAGGCGGATCGAGGACCACTCGCCCGGCTGGGGCGCGCCGTTCGCGCCGTCGGTGTCGCCGCCGTACTCATCGTCCTTGACGGAGGTAAACACGATGGGCTGGGTCGCCGTGCCGACCGCCAAGAGCGTGCCGTTCACGTTGATGGTGTTGCGAAAGCCCATCTTGACGACCACCCCAGGCTCGATGGTAAGGGTAGCTGAATCCCCGAGCGTGATGTTACTCGTTACTAAATACGGACTCGCAGACTCCGTCCAAATCGTATTCTCGTTTATTCTGCCGCTAACAGTGGTTTGGGCAAACGCTAGATAAGGTATGAGTAGCGTGACGGGCGTGAGAAAGTATTGTTTGATCATGTTCACGGTTCTGGAGGGGTGACTCGGATTCGTAAATTAATGGGTGCACTCACCTGCGGCAATGTAATACATATTGCCCGACATCTAGTAGTATGGCTAATCGGTCGGGTATTAATCGCGCTCTCAAGAGATTCGATCCCAAAGAAGCCTATCGCCAAAGCACCCGTGGGATAAGACACACGCACCCCCGGATGCCCGTGGGTACCGTGTGTCGGTGGGTCGGCCGTTGGCGACAGACCTTCTACTGCGCTAATGCCTTCGCGCGCCAACGCGCCTGCGAGTACACGCTGATCGTCAAGTTCGTCCGCGATGCCCGCCGCGCGGCCGGGGACAAACTAGGCGTCAAGAAACTCCGTAAGTTCCGCGTACGCGCCGCTCGCAGACCACCGACGCGAGCGGGTGGAGCGGCATGTGGCTCGACCTGCGGGAGAGCCTGCGTCAGCCACACCATGCACGCCGACCAAACCCTCAGTGCACTCACTTGCGCCCTCGACACGCGCCTTTAGCCCGGAGGCGAGCTATGCCACGATTCCGACCGCGGGAGTCAGTATCGCGTCGAGGCCTATATCCTCACCCTGACGGCGGCCAGAGTGCGGGTCTCGATGACGCAGGATGGGTGCCCCTACGACAATGCACTGGCCGAGTCGGTCAACGGGCAGCTCAAGGGCGAGTACGGCCTCGACGGCGAGTTCGCCAACGTTGAGGCGGTCGAGTACGCCCTCGGGGAGGCGATTGCGAAGTACAACGACGTGCGGCCGCACGGCTCACTCGCCTTGGCGACCCCCTCCGAGGTCCACGCCCACCCGGAGCGCTTCGGGCGCTTCGCCATGGCGTGGGGAAGCTCCCGGTCGAGGCTGCTACCGCGAGTGACAACGTAAACACGGACGACAAATCGACGTGTCAATCTTTGTCCAAATCCCTTCAACTCCTGTAAAGTCGTTTTAGGACTTGCTCAATCTACCGGTTTCCCCCCACCCCATACAACCTCCCCACCACCCCCTCAATCTCCAACTCCACCCGCGCCACCGCAGCCACATCCCCATCCCCCAACCCCATCCGCTCCACCACCAGCCGATCCAAAACCTCCTTCGTCAAAGCATCAGGCTCGACGATGGGGATAGAAATCATTGTAACTATTCAGTACCCCAGCGGGCTATTGTAGCCTAATCCGCTACCACATCCCCCACAACCGAAGGCTTGGGCTGATCTCACCTGATCTCGGTATACCCTGATTACCTAGCTTTTACGATCTTGGCCAACATGCGGCCCGAGACCTCCGTCACCGACCTCCTCACCCGCCTTGAAACCCTCGAGGCCACGGTCGCCACGCAGGCCGCGACCATCCGCCGGCAGGCCACCACGATCACCGAGCACCTCGCCACCATCGAGCGCCAGGCCACAATCATCACGCGGCTCACCTCCCGCCTCGGGCGAGACTCCTCCAACTCCTCGAAGCCGCCGAGTTCGGACGGCCTCAAACGCCGTGGTCTAACCGACACGTCGCTGCGCGAGCGCTCCGGGAAGAGCCCCGGGGGCCAGCCCGGTCACCGCGGCTCGACCCTCGACTTCGCCGACCGCACGGTCGACTACCACCGCGAGCACGCCCCGACCGAGTGCGCGAACTGTGGCGAGGGCCTCGGGGCCAGCGCACGTGAACTCCACAGCCGCCACCTCGTCCTCGACGTCCCCCCGGCCCCCCAGGACTTACGCATTACTCTGCGGACTGTCAATCAGCAAGTTACACATCTACGCCCGCCAGCTGAACCCCGACTCCTACCCAGACTTCGGTATTCTACTCACGTTTGCGACCATTCTCACCCCCCCACGGCGGGCTTACCCATAGGTTCCCCCACACCGCCGACCTATGCCCCGACCGACCCTCGACCCCGAAGACAAGAATACGATCACCGCCTTGATCCCCGATATTATCGCCTTCGTCACCGACGAAATGGATCCGCGCAGCGACCACCTCAAGCGCCACTCATTAATTTCTGTTCTCTTCGTCTGTATCTGCGCCCAACTCGCCGGTATTCGCTCGATCCTCGGGGCCGGCGACTTCGCCGAGGCATCGTGGCCGTGGGTCCGGGCCTGCCTCGGGGACCGCGCCCACGCCGAGCCGCTTTCCCACGATACCATCGGCCGCGTCGTCGCCGCCGTCGAGGGCTCGTACCTCAAGGCCTTGCTCACCGACTGCTTCGGCGGCGCCGAGGGCCGCGCCGCCATGGAGCACATCGCCGTCGACGGCAAGGTCATCCGAGGGTCGGTCCTGCGGCGTCTGCTCAATGTCGCCAAGCGCGACGGCGGGCGCCAGGCCGCGATGAGCGTCAACGCCTTCGCCGTCGAGCGCGGGGTCGTCCTCTCGTGCGGGACCTCGACGGAGCCCGGCGCGGAGCACGCCTGCGTCACGGAGTGCCTCGGGGCCATCGACCTGGCGGGCGCCCTCGTGAGCATGGATGCCGGCAACTCGTATGCGAAGTTCGCCCGCCTCATCATCGCCGAGCAAGGCGAGTACCTCATGTGCGTCAAGGGCAACAACGGCCTGAGCCAAGAGGCTCTCGCTCAGGGGTTTACCGGCGCTCCGGACGCAGGAGGCCACCTGTCCGCAAGCGAGGCCTTCGCCGACCGCGACGCCGACGCCGCACCGGGGAACCGCCGCGGGGACGAGCGCCTCGTGCGCGTCATTGACCTCGGCGAGACCCCGACCGACGAGACCCCGACCAACGAGACCCCGACCGACGAGACCCCGACCGACGAGGCGACGTGGCTCCAGACGCTGCGCCGGGCGTGGCCCGAGGTCCGGACCGCGATCGAGGTCAAGCGCCGCCGGGTCCCGCGCCCCGGGGACAAACGCAACAAGGACCGCAAGTCCGGCGGGACCCCGGGGGCCGACGGCTTCGTCACGGTGTACTACGTGTCGTCGGCGCGGCTGAGTGCCGCCGAGGCGGCCGGCTACATCCGGCGCCATTGGCACGTCGAGAACCGGCTCCACTGGGTCCTCGATGTCAACTACGGCGAGGACGCCTCCCAGGTGCGCCAGAAGAACCTCGTGGAGAATTTAGTGCTCCTGCGGCGCTTCAGTTATAACCTCATGGCAAGGCTCACCGGACGGCGGTCATTCATCGCCCAGCAGCGCAAGTTTGCCGTTAGTGAAAACTACCGAAATAATATCCTCGGCATTGAGTAATGCGTAAGTCCTGCCCCGGCCCCCCCGCGCCCCGAGCTCACCGAGCACCGCGTGTACGCCTGTGAGTGCCGCTCGTGCGGGCACCGCACCCGCGCGGCACGCCCCGCCGGGGTCGCCCACGTGCGCTCCAGCTACGGGCCGAACCTGGCCGCGGTCGTGGTGTACTTATGCGACCGCCAGTTCGTCGCCGTCGAGCGATGCCGCGAGGCGATCGCGACCCTGTTCGGGGTCGAACTCTCCGGCGGGACCGTCGACGCGATGCGCGTACGGGCCGCCGCGCGCACCACCGACGCCGTCGAGGCTATCCGCGAGCACATCGCCGGGGCGGCGGTCGTCGGCGGGGACGAGACCACGGTCCGCATCGACGGCGCGAACGCCTACATCTGGGGGTTCCAGACCCCGCACGCCGCGCTGCTGCACGTCGGCCCCGGGCGCCACGGCTCGGTGGTCGAGGACTTGTTCGCCGACGGGTTCCCGGACGCGACCTACGTCTCGGACCGGTACGCCGGGCAGCTCCGGATCACGAGCGCCCGCAAGCAGCTGTGCTCCCCGCACCTGATGCGCACGTCCAAGGGGCTCGCCGCCGCCGCCGACGACGCGTTCTGGGCGCTGTCGCTGCTCGACGTGTTGTCGGACATCTCACGCCACGGAGCCCTCGGGCGCGTGGCCGCGCCGGCCGAGCGACGACGGATCAAACGCGAGCTGAAGTGGCTCGTCAAACCGAAGTGGTTCGACAGACACGGAGGGTTGAGCCCCGAGGCTCAGGCGCTGCGCCGCAGTCTCGGCAAGCGCTACAAACAGTTGCTCACGTGCCTGCGGCGCGCCGATGTCCCGCCGGACAACAGTGCGAGCGAGCGGTTGCTGCGCAACTTAAAGGTCAAGTGCAAGGTCTCGGGCGGGTTCCGCAGCGAGGCCGGGGCCCGTGTGTACTGCAAGGTGCGCTCGGTGATCGAGACGGCTATCCGCCTCGGGGTTGATGTCCTCGAAGCCCTCAAGACCCCCGATATCCTGATCCCGCAGCTGGCAATAGCTGAATAGTTACAAATCATTGAGTCAGTAAAAAACCGCTTGAAGCCCCCGCGATAGGTGGAGAAGCTAGTTTGGTAGAGCTCGTTCATCAACGCAGAATTTAAAATGCCTACCAGCCATATTGGGGTATTCGGCATCATATAGCAGGTGTTCGCCAGCATCGCACCCGATGTGTCATAGGTAAACTGAGGGACATCCATCATATCCCGATACACGATCTTTGGATCTGCAAAATAGTGGGCGTACTCAGGGCGATGCCGTTGCAACGCGTACCACTCATAGCGGATACCGGTTTCCGCTTTTGCCCGGTTACAAAGATTCTTCCTGTAGGATTCCAAATGCCTATAGATGGCTGGGTACCCGAGTTTAAGCTGCTGTTCTGCTTCTTTGCTTGCCCCTTGAATCGCTTCTTGAGATGGGAAGTGCCACGGAACGTAGAGAATGTACTGATTCGGAATAGGCTGCTCATATCGGCTTATCTCTCGACCTGATAAGTAGGGCTTAATCACCTCCTGACTCCCCTCATCCTAATCAATCAAGCGCTGCGCCGTCACCTCGTCAATCACAAAAGCCTTGTTGTATCTAGTTTTATTCCCGTAAAAAATCTTCCCCTCCACAAACTCCCGAACGGCACGCCCATCTGCCGTAGGCTATTCATCCGCTCGTAGCTCACCCGGTCGGTAAGGTTCCAACCTTCACTCGTCAAACTCGCCGTGCTCCCTTCAAAACGGTGGAGGGACAGGTTTTGGCGAAAGCCCACTGGCGTAAGGGCAGGCACATTGACGGCGCGGTAGTCGTCACGAGCTGGCTCACGCTCTGCCACGATGATGAGCGGGTAGGTGGTCGCCTCCGCGAAGACCTGCAGGTCCCCAAAGTCGATCAGCTCGCGCAACCTGAATTTTGTGAGGTACTCGCGCAACTCCTTGCCGTAGCCGGCGCGCATAAACTTGTTAGAGATAATGTACCCGAACAGCCCACCAGCCGTGGCAATGTTGAGGCCGAGGTGCACGAAGTACACCAGAATGTCCGCCGTCCCGCGGTACACCTCCGGGTAGGCCGTTTGGAGGTAGGGCTTCAGCGCCCCGAGCTCCTCCTGGCGGATGTAGGGCGGATTGCCCACCACGACGTCGAAACCGTGGTAGTCCCCATCGTCGTCGAGCACGGCCGGGAACTCGAACCGCCACTCGAAAGCGTCCTCGTAAAACAGGCCCGCTTCGGCGTCCGCGAACTCCTGCTCCAGCTTCTTGACTTCCGCCCGAAACTTGTCGGCATTCTTTTCCTCCTCCGGACTAATGATCTGCCCGAACAGGTCGCCGAGTTGCGCTTTGCTCTCGATGGCTTGCAGCTTACCCCTGGCTCTGGCCAGTTGACCGCGCTTCGGGTCGAGATTTTTGATCGCCGTCGAAAAGCTGGCCTTGATCTCCTCGATGAGGTTCAGCAGACTGCGCTTTTCCTCGGCCGTACGCGCGCCCCGGTAGCTCGCCACGGCGATGCGGTAGCTGTCGATGTTGAACTTCGGACTCTTCCGCAGGGCTGGTTTGAGGTCTGCGTCGAGCGCAAAACGCCTTACGAGGCTGTTGCCGGTCTTGATGTTGATGTCGATGTTGGGCAGGGTCTCCAGCCGTCGATCCGCGCGGTAGTAGGCATGTTTGAGCAGCTCGATCCAGAGGCGCAAGCGGCAAATCTTAACGGAGTTCGGGTTGATGTCAACGCCGAACAGGCAGCCTTCGATGAGGCGGCGCTTCTGCTCGAACAGCGTCCGTTGCATCCGATCGCTGTCGGCCACGAAGGGGCGGTACTCAAAAAAGGACTCGTCGTGGCGATTCAGCACCACCAGTTCGTCGTTGGCCACGGCCACCTTCACGGCGTTCGCGATGGACACGCCGCGCTCATCGAGCAGCAGCCCCAACTCGCTTTTGACGCTCAGCAATTCGTTAAGTGCACTCACGAGAAAGTGCCCCGAACCCACCGCCGGTTCGCAGACCGTGAGCGTATCCACGACCCGCGCCGCGGCCTCGAGCTTGAGCGGGTCGTAGAGTTGCCCGCAGTAGTTGGTGAGCGCCTCAAAACTATCGTCGGTAAAGGGCGGCAGCAGACTCGGTACGTCGGCATCCGGTGCCGTGGCCTGGCGAAAGCGCTTGACGAGTGCCGGCCGAATCGTCTCCCGCACGATGTACTCGGTGATGAAGCCGGGCGTGTAAAAGCTGCCCTCCTTGTAGCCGTTGATCTTCTCGAAAATGAGCCCGAGCACCGAGGCGTTGATGAGATTCTTCGACTCCTCCTGCACGGCGTCGGCGTCCTCATTGCTGAAGTCGTAGGCATCGAGGAAGTCGAACAGGTAGTGTAGCGTCGGCCGTTCGGCGGTGTTGTTCCGCTTCCGCAAAACACTCTTGCCGTAGAGCGGGATGGTCTCGGCGTCGGAGAGGTTGCTGATGTCGAGCACCTGTCGCTCGAGGGCCGTGCGCTCGAAGAGACTGGAGTTGAGGTAGGGTACTTCCGTAAAACGCTCCGCGACGCGACCACTGCGCTCGTCCTGCGGCAGTGCGAGGATTTTGAAGAACAGGCTGTAGAGGTCGTCGTAATTGCCGATCCGCTCGGCGTTCAGGAAGGCGTAGCGGCGGTCCTGGTCGTGGTAGGACAGCAGTTGCGCTTCGAGTTGCTTACAGAACAGCACCCGGTTGGTCCACGTGATCACCAGCGCCAGGGCCACGCCAAAGGCTTGGTCATCACGGCTTTCGCCAAACTCGCGGGCGTTGTCGAGCTGGAGCAGGCGATTGGCGGTGTTGAGTTCGCGGATTGTAGCCTCGAGCAAGCTTCCCTCGTCGCGCTGGCCCTTGGGCTTACGGGCGATGAGGCGCTTTTTTGGTGGCGGGATCCTCGCGTTCTTCGAGGCCGATGATGTGAAGGAGTTCTGCGTAAAACTCCTTGTTGAGCGTGTTCGAATCGTTGGCGAATGGCAACTTCAGCAGATGCGTCGCCGACAGCAGTTTGTAAAGCGCCACCACTTTGCGCCCGGGCATCCGCTCTTTGCCGTCCGTGTCGGCTGCCTCCCCCAGCGCCGAGCGGTAGCTGCGCAAATCGAGATACACGTGCCGCAGACCATCAGGATGCTTTCGCAAAAACTCCACAATCGCCGGCCCGGCAATCCCGCGGTAGAAGAAGTCCGTCCGCCGCTCAGCCAATCGCCCGGCCTCAAAATCCTGAAACAGCTTGACGAGCCGCTTGTCCTGCGCGAAGGCCCGATCAAAATCGAGGCTGTCGAACAGGTACCACTCCACGCCATTGGTGGCGACGAGGTGCTTGATGCCCAGGTTCTCCTTCGTGATTCGCTCGCGCAAGTAGTAGAGCACAAGTTCCTGAATCGCCTTGACGTTGAAGTCTACGCTGTCTTCCTGCCGACGAACGAACTCCGCGACGTTCGCCGGTCGCTTGACCTCGATCAGCACCGCGACAGGTGTTTTGGCGGAAGCCTTCTCATGAATTACGACATCCACATCACCCGACTTATTGATGTAGTGTCCCTTGCCGAGCAGGTCGATCAGCGCGTCGCGAAGTTCGTTCTCGTGCCAATCCTCGCGCTGGTCGACGTTGGCCTCGTGGGTGTCGAGGAGTTGGAGCAGGCGCTGTGAGAAGGTGGCCACCTCGGCGCGTAAGGGCTTGACTTTACGGTAGGCCTGGTTGAGCGCCTGAAACGGCGTAAGCTGGGCGGGGGCTTTGGACATGGGAGAGGTCGGAAGGTAAGGGTTGACCTTTGGTGTCAATGGCCGGGCTAAGTGAGATTTAAGAATTAAGGCCCACCCCGGCTCGGGTCGCTTACGCTCACCTTCGCCAGACTGGCCTCTCACATGGCGGACCTACCGGCCCGCTGCGAGGCCAGCGCCCGTGTAAGTGGGCCGGTAGGTCCACCCATTCGACAGGCCAGTTCACACGCCGAGGCCGCAGGCCGACAGCGGGCGGGCTGGGCTGGGCGGACCTGAGCGGACCTGAGCGGACCTGGCGTAATCGATTAACAACTCTCACGCCCGCCCTAAAGGACGGGGAACCGTATAGCCGTATAGCGGGCTGAGCAATCCATTAGCTCATCAATTCAACCAGAAGCTTATTCTTCTTGCCGTTCTCCAACAGTAGATAACGTCCGTGCAGCAGGTCCGCACCACCGACCACAAGTCCTCGTCCCCAACTTTCTCCTTATTGACTGACACCGCATTGCCCTTGATCGCCCGCCGGGCCTCCGACAGACTCGACACCAAACCGGTATGCGTACTCAGCAACTCGAGAATACCAGACGCCGTCCCCGAAAAGTCACCTGACGAAGCTGCACCGACGGTATCTCTCCGCGCGACGATCGCCAGATCCTTCGCAGAAAGCTTGCGCAAAGCCGCCGGATCAGCCGCCCGCCCGAACAACAGTTGGCTCACGCCCTCCGCACTCTCCAGCGCCTCCGTCCGTGGATACGCGTCGTCAACTCAGCCGCCAATTGCTCTTTTGCAGCGCGGGGCTGCGTAGCGGCCAGTTCTACTAAGGCGTCAAACTCCGCCCGGCCCAACAGAGAAAACGTCCGCACGTACCGGCCCAAATCCCGATCGTCGGCATTAATCCAAAACTGGTAAAACTGGTACGGTGACCGTCCGCTCCGCATCCAACCATATATTTCCACTCTCGCTCTTCCCAAACTTCGATCCGTCCGCCTTCGTGAGCAAGGGCACCGTCAGTCCGTAAGCCTTGCCGCTCAAATTGCGCCGCACGAATTCCGTCCCGGCCGTAATGTTGCCCCACTGGTCCGACCCACCCATCTGCAGCGTGCAACCCAAATCCCGGTACAGGCACTGGAAGTCGTAGCCCTGCAGTAGTTGGTAGCTGAACTCCGTGAACGAGATTCCCGTCTCCAGCCGCGACTTCACCGCATCCTTGGCCATCATGTAGTTGACCGTGAGCGTCTTGCCAACGTCCCGCAAAAAGTCGATGACCGCGAAGTCTTTGTAGAACTCGTAATTGTCCACGAAATGCACGTCGTGGCAACCGGGCTCTGGGGCTCAGTAGCTCGCGGGCCTGCGCCTGCTGGGCGGCGAGGTTGTCGGCGATCTCGTCGATAGACTTGAGGCTCCGCTCATCGGACTTGCCACTCGGGTCCCCGATGCGACCGGTGGCCCCGCCAAAGAGCATCACGGGTCGATGGCCACTCAAGCTGGAAGAGCTTGAGCAGCATGATCGGGACGTAATTGCCGATCGTAAGACTCGGTGCCGTCGGGTCGAAGCCGATGTAGGCGACCACAGGCTTGTCGGAGGCCAGGTGTTCCTCGAGGCCGGGGGAGAAGTCTTGGATGAGGTCGCGGTGGCGGAGTTCGTCGAGGAAGTTCATGGGGCGAAGAACGCGCTTTGCGCTGAGTGACGCGCTGCGCGCTGGTTGCGCGCTGCGCGCTGGTTGCGCGCTCGCGCAGTGTGAGGCTTCGCTTTTTGTGACGGCCTGCGGCCTGATTGTGACGCTACCGCTTTACGACGCGCACACGACGCGGCCACGGCGAGCGCACGACACGAGCAAGATGTGGGCCGGGCGCTTACGCAACGCCGCAGTCGGAGCAGTACGCGACAATGCACATGCCATCAGGCGCGCGTCGTAAAGCGGTAGCGTCACAAATAGCGTAGCGTCACAATCAGGCGGAACGCCGTCACAATAAGCGCGCAGCGCGTCACCTTTGCTTTGTGTCCGTCTCTGCCTTTATCGCCCAACGCATCACCCAGGCCCAGTCCGGGCGATTGGCCTCCCTGATCATCAAGCTCGCCATTGTCTCCACAGCCCTATGCGTCGCGGTGATGATCATTGCCTCGGCACTTCTGCGGGGTTTTAAGTACGAGATCTCCGATAAGATTTTTGGCTTTTGGGGACACGTGCATGTTGCGGCAGCGCAGTCCGGCGACGGCATGTTCGAGGCGGTGCCCTTCTCGCGCGACGAACCCTGGATCGACTCCTTACGCAACATGACTGGCGTGGTCGACTACAGCTTCACTGTCCAGGAATTGGGTTTTGGCGAAAGCTCACACGCCGGCGTGCGGCACGTGCAGAGCTACATCGTAAAGCCGGGCGTGATCCAGACCAAAGAGGAGATCGAGGGGATTTTGCTCAAGGGGGCGGGCGGGGACTTCGATTGGAACTTCTTCGCGGACAATCTCAGGGAGGGCGCCCTGCCCAACATGGGCGACTCGACCCCTTCGCGGATGGTCTTGCTTAGTGTGCAAACCGCCGCTCGGGTGGACCTGAAGGTTGGCGATCCTTTTATCGTGCATTTTCCGGAAGGGCGGCAAATGCGCAAGCTCCGCTTCGAAGTCGGCGGACTTTACCGCACGGGGCTCGAAGAGTACGATACGCAATTCGCAATCGTCGATCAGCGGGTGTTGCAGGATATTCTCGGGTGGACGCCCGATCAAATCTCCGGCATCGAACTCCTGCTCGACGACTCCCGCGACGCCGAGGGCATGGCGCATCAGGTCTACCTCGAGGTCGTTCCTAACGAGTTTTATGCAGAGTCGGTCCGCTCGCGCTTCCCCGGCATCTTCGAGTGGCTAGACTTGCAGGACCTCAACGAGTACGTCATCATTGGCCTCATGGTCGTGGTCTGCGTCATTAACATGATTACCGCTCTGCTCATCCTCATTCTCGAGCGCACCGCCATGATCGGTGTCCTCCAGACCCTCGGCATGGGCGGTGCCGACCTCCGCAGCATCTTCCTCCGCTTTGGCTCGCGCGTGCTGTTGCGCGGCTTGCTCTGGGGCAATCTCATCGGCCTCGGCCTCTGCGCCCTTCAGTACTACACGGGCCTCCTCGAGCTATCCGAGGAAAACTACTACCTCTCCACCGCCCCCATCCGCGTGAACTGGCCCGTGGTGCTCGGCCTTAATGTGGGCACCTTCGTGCTCGTCATGGCGGCGCTGCTTCTCCCCGCGGCGCTCGTCACGAGAGTCGATCCGGTGAAGACGATTCGCTTTGATTAGGAAAGGGTGGAGTGGTGGCGTATAGCCGACCTGCTTATGTCAATAGAAATCACCCGCCACTTCCGCCGCGACATCCGCCAGGAGTGGCGCATGGGCCGGCGCATTCGCCCCCTCCCTATTTTTGTCCTCGCCGCCATCGGGATCGTTTTGGCGGAAGCCACCCAAACGAACGGTACGGCCTACTGGACGCGCCTCATTGGGTTTCCGCTCATCTTCGTCGGCGGTTATTTGCTCGTGCTTATCGGCGGGGCGCAGATACGGGCGCGCGCCCAGCCCTTCTACCACACGCTCGTGCTCCGCGAAGACGACATCGAGATCCAGGACCAGATTCGTAAGACCCGAGAGCGCTTCCCCTGGTCGGACTTCGAGCGACTCGAGATTACTCCACGCTACTTCTCGATCCGCCGGCGGGGTGCGCCCCGCGGGGAGAGTTACCTGATCGACCGAGCTAAACTCGACAACACAGAAGAGACCTTTTTGGCCGAGCGCATCATCGAACTGTGACTTTTCTGCGAGAGTCGCTCCACTGCTGGTGGCATACCTGGCGAGCCCGGAGTCGCGAGATGGTACCCGGCCGAAAAGTGGATCGCTGGCAGGCCGGCTACGAGGGGCGAGCCGTTGGCATCGGACAGCGCCTGGGGGAGGGGAGCGTCCGTTTGGCGGAGCTGCTCGGCCTGGGAGTTTTGGCGCAAGCCGTAGACTACCTCGCGGCGGGACATCGCTACCGGCGGCTGACCAGCGCCGAGGCGGCTTTCGCCAAAACCTACTTCGACGAGGCGCTGCTCCGGCGCGTTTGGATTGACGAAGGTGCGCGCTACACCGCCGGGCGACTCCACATTGCGTTCGTGTTCGGGCACGTCGTCAAACTCGTCGGCGCGCCGCCAATCCCGCTGCTGATGCACGAACTCGTGCACGTGCGGCAGTTCGACCGCTGGGGCTGGGCTTACGTCGCCAAGGCGCTCTGGGCACAGTACGTCGGCAGCGGTTATCACTACCGGTTGGGGACGCCTTTCGCGCAATTGAATGCCGAACAGGAGGCCACCGTGCTGGAAGATCGCGTCCGTCGACAACTCGGTCTGCCGACCCGCTATGCCCTGTAAGGCTCGCGACTACCTTCGCGGCGCTCCAAAACCTCTTGCGCATGATCCGATATTTCGTCAAGGAGGGGAGGCGCACCGTGGAGATCGACGCTTTCACCCCGCACTGCTGGGCCCACGTCGCCCCGCCCTTCGAAGCCGGTGAAATACAAGCGTTCGCCGACCGCTTCGAGATCCCGGTCGACTTCCTCAACGACTCCCTCGATATCGACGAGCGCTCTCGCTACGAACGCGAGGAGGAGGTGCGGCTCATCATGATCAACTCCCCGATCCCCAACACCTCCCGCGCCGAAGACAACGACGCCATCTTCGTGACGGCCCCAATCGGGATCGTGCTCACGCCGGAACTTATCGTGACGGTCACCTCGGCCCCGGACACGATCCTCCAACTCTTTGTCGACGGCCGGGTGCGCAGCTTCAATCCCAAGGATGACACGGGCTTCGTGCTGCTGATCCTCGAACAGAACGTCCATCGCTTTACCGCCTACTTGCGCGAACTCAACAAGCGCCGCAACATGATCGAGAAGGAGCTCTACGACTCGAGCCGCAACCGCGAACTCCGTCAACTCCTCGCCATCGAGAAGTCGCTGGTCTTCTTCGTCAACTCCCTGTCCACCAACGAGCTCCTCAAGCTCAAGCTCAAGCGTTCCGATTTCCTCCAGATTCGCGACGACGAGGACAAGACCGACCTGTTCGAGGACATTATCATCGACAACTCCCAGGCTCTGGAGATGTCGAACGTTTACACCAACATCCTCGGCGGTACCATGGACGCCTACTCGTCCATTATCTCCAACAACCTCAACGTCGTCATCCAGCGCCTCACGCTCATCACCATCGTGCTCACCGTGCCGACGCTCGTCGCGAGCCTCTACGGCATGAACGTCCCGCTGCCCTACAACGACAGCCCCTACGCCTTTGCCGGCGTCCTCGGCGTCAGCGTGCTGCTGTCTATCATCATGGTGGTCTACTTCATGCGCAAGCGCCTCATCTGAGCGGAGACCCCCACCATACTCCTTATCTGGTAGCCCAGCCTCCTGCACGGTACCCCAGTCTCTGCGTCTTCGCGTTAGGTCAACCGCAGGTCCTCCCTTTGTTGCCGTGCCAAGTTTTGCCGGAAGGCACCCCTTAATACGCCCAGATATCGCCCGACTACGTATTTAAATCGCTGATCATCAATACGTGATGGTGGTCGGCCTATGTGTATGTGTTTTGATGTTCGAGTTACCAACACTCTCCACCCTCCGCCATCCACAATCGTGAGTATTGCGCGAAGATCTTGTTTGGTACTGAGCGTCAAGGTGTTGCCTCATGTTACACAGTGTTCTCCACAGTTGTGGATTCCACACACCGACCCATTTGCCGGTCCCAGCGTCTTACTACCATACCTTGGCACTCCGGACAATCGAGAAACGATTTCTAGCAATCGTTTTACCGAGAGCCCGACCTGAGCCGCCGTAGGCCACCCTACCTCCTTACTGAGGAACAACCTAACACCACACACTCACCACAGCCGTCATACCGCTGAAGGCCACACCTATACCTAGGCTACGGCTTTCGCCAAAACATCCAACAGCATGAGCACTGCTACGTCCGTACAGCCCACCGAGAAAATCCTTCAGGAAAACCCGAACCGTTTCGTCCTCTTCCCCATTGAGCACCCCGACCTCTGGGACTGGTACAAGCTCCAGCAGGCCAGCATCTGGACCGCCGAGGAGATCGACCTCAGCCAGGACCTCAAGGACTGGGAAAACCTGAGCGCCGACGAGCAGTACTTCATCAAGCACGTCCTGGCCTTCTTCGCGGCCTCCGACGGGATCGTCAACGAGAACATCTGCGAGAACTTCGTGGCCGAGGTGCAGTACACGGAGGCCAAGTTCTTCTACGGCTTCCAGATCATGATGGAGAACATCCACTCGGAGACCTACTCCCTGCTGATCGACACCTACATCAAGGACGCCAAGGAGAAGGACTACCTCTTCAACGCGCTAGAGCACATGCCCTGCGTCAAGAAGAAGGCCGACTGGGCGATGCGGTGGATCGAGAACGGCAACTTCGCCGAGCGCGTCATCGCCTTCGCCGCCGTCGAGGGGATCTTCTTCTCGGGCAGCTTCTGCTCCATCTTCTGGCTCAAGAAGCGCGGCCTGATGCCAGGGCTCACGTTCTCGAACGAGTTGATCTCCCGCGACGAGGGCATGCACTGCGACTTCGCCTGCCACCTCTACAATCACCATATCGAGCACCAACTCCCGAAGGACACGGTCCGCCAGATCATCACGGAGGCCGTTGCGATGGAGAAGGAGTTCGTCACCGAAGCGCTGCCCGTCCGCCTCATCGGCATGAACGCCGACATGATGACGCAGTACATCGAGTTCGTCGCTGATCGCCTGCTCGAGTCCCTCGGCTGCGGCAAGGTCTACAACGCC
Source organism: Lewinellaceae bacterium (assembly GCA_963837005.1). Taxonomy (GTDB): domain Bacteria; phylum Bacteroidota; class Bacteroidia; order Chitinophagales; family Saprospiraceae; genus CALDTK01. Next base: position 1,060,284 of record CAWIMC010000001.1, on the reverse strand, counting down.
GAGAATCCCTTCCCATGGATGGACATGATCTCGCTGCAAGGCAAGACCAACTTCTTCGAGAAGCGCGTGGGTGACTACCAGAAGAGCGGCGTCATGGCGGACAAGGAGAAGCAGGTGTTTATGCTGGATGAGGATTTTTAGTTGGATGTCTAGGGTCTAGTAGTTCCAGTGACTAGACCCTAGACCTCCTAGACTCTAGACCTCCTAGACCCTAGACCCTTCTAAAGTATTCAGTTCCATTTCGACACATCAATAGATCACACCATGCAAGTAATAAAACGCGACGGACGCTCCGAAGAGGTCCACTTCGACAAAATCACAGCCCGTGTTAAGAAGCTCTGCTACGGGCTCTCTGACTACGTCGAGCCGGTCACCATCTCGCAGAAGGTGGTGCAGGGCTTGTACAATAACGTAACGACCACTACTCTCGACAACCTCGCCGCGGAAACGGCCGCCGGTATGGCGCCGCTCCACCCGGACTATGCGTTGCTCGCAGCCCGGATCGCGGTGTCGAACCTCCACAAAAACACCAACAAGAACTTCTGCGAGACCATGCAGTCGCTCCACGACTACATCGATCCGAAGACCGGTGAGCAGGCGGGACTGATCTCGACGGAGACCTTGAATATCGTGCTCAAGAATTGCGACCGGATCAACTCCGCGATCATCTACGATCGCGATATGGAGTTTGATTACTTCGGCTTCAAGACGCTCGAGCGCAGCTACCTCCTCCGTATGGAAGGGGAAGTGGTCGAGCGGCCGCAGCAAATGCTGATGCGCGTCTCGATCGGGATCCACGGGGAGGACATCGACTCCGCCATCGAGACCTACGAGTTGATGTCGCAGAAGTGGTTCATCCACGCCACACCGACACTCTTTAACGCGGGTACGCCAAAGCCGCAGCTCAGCTCCTGCTTCCTGCTGTCCATGACGGAGGATTCGATCCCCGGCATCTTCGAGACGCTTACGCGCTGCGCGAAAATTTCGCAGTCGGCAGGGGGCATTGGGCTAAGCGTGCACAACGTGCGCGCCACCGGCTCTTACATCAAGGGCACGGGCGGTACTTCCAACGGTCTGGTCCCGATGCTCCAGGTCTACAACGACACGGCGCGTTACGTCGACCAGGGCGGCGGCAAGCGCAAGGGTGCCTTCGCGGTCTACCTCGAGCCCTGGCACGCGGACATCTTCGAATTCCTCGACCTCAAGAAAAACCACGGCAAGGAGGAGATGCGTGCGCGCGATCTCTTCTACGCCATGTGGATTCCTGACCTCTTCATGGAGCGCGTCAAGACGGGCGGCGACTGGACGCTGTTCGATCCCGGCGAGGCCAAGGGACTCTTCGACGTGCACTCGGGCGAGTTCGAGGCGCTGTACCACAAGTACGAGGCCGAGGGGCGTGGCCGCAAAACCGTCAAGGCGCAGGAAGTCTGGTTTGCGATTCTCGAATCACAGATCGAGACCGGTACGCCGTATATCCTCTACAAGGACGCCGCCAACCGCAAGTCCAACCAAAAGAACCTCGGCACTATCCGCTCGTCGAACCTCTGCACCGAGATCCTCGAGTACACGAGCAAGGATGAGGTCGCCGTCTGCAACCTCGGCAGCATCAGCCTGCCGATGTTCGTCAACGATGAGACGCACGAGTTTGACTACGAGAAGCTGCACGAGATCACGCGGGTGCTGACGCGTAACCTCAACCGCGTCATCGACGTCAACTACTACCCGATCGAGGAGGCCCGCAACTCCAACATGCGCCACCGCCCCGTCGGTATCGGCGTGCAAGGTTTGGCGGATGCCTTCATCCTCATGGGCCTCGCCTTCGACTCGGACGAAGCGCGCAAGGTCAACAAGGACATCTTCGAGACCATCTACCACGCTGCTCTCACGCAGTCGGTCGCCGAGGCCAAGAAGGATGGCGCGTACGAGAGCTTCCAAGGATCACCGGCTAGCCAGGGCATCCTCCAGTACGACATGTGGGGGGTAACGCCGAGCAAGCGCTGGGATTTTGACGCCCTCAAAGCCGACATTAAGGAACACGGTATTCGCAACAGCTTGCTCGTCGCGCCGATGCCGACGGCCTCGACCTCCCAGATCCTCGGTAATAACGAGTGCTTCGAGCCCTACAGCTCCAACATGTACACCCGTCGGACGCTGTCGGGCGAGTTCGTGATCGTCAACAAGCACCTTCTCAAAGACCTTCACCGCCTCGGACTCTGGGACGAATCGATGAAGCAGCGCCTCATGGCCGCCAATGGCTCCGTGCAGCACATCCAAGAGATCCCCGTCGAGTTGCGCGACCGCTACAAGACCGTCTACGAGATCAGCCAACGCGTCATCATCGACATGGCCGCCGACCGCGGTGCCTACGTGTGCCAGTCGCAGTCGATGAATCTCTTTGTCGAGAACCCGACCTTCGGCAAGCTGTCCTCCATGCACTTCCACGCTTGGCAGTCCGGCCTCAAGACCGGCATGTACTACCTGCGCTCCAAGGCCGCTGTCGATCCGATCAAGTTTACGCTCAATGCGGAGCACCAGCGGGTGCAGCAGCACGAGGACAAGCCCGTCGCCACGACCCTAGCCATACCTACGGTCCAAAAAGCTGCCGTCGCCGAAGTCGCCAAGTCCGTCCCCGTCTCCGTCGGCGGCATGTCTACCATCACCGCAGCAGATCTCGGTCCACAAGCCTGCAGCTTAGACGACCCCGATTGCCTAGCCTGCAGTGCGTAACTTCGCAAAGCTCCGACGCTCGCCCTTGAGAAAGGCGAGCCGTAAATGAGAAACAACCACCTCTGGACACCCGGCGATCGCGAGATCTCCGGGTGTTTTTTATTACGACTACCGAGATCGGCCGCTCTTTGAGACGCGAGGTATGCTACCTCGCCACGGCCAGACGATTCGGGCAGCCGCACCTTTAGCAAACGTAACAGCCAACAGTCCGACATCCTGGGAACCTACGCCCAAACCTACTCCCCCAACCCGGCACTATCGTCGTTCGGGCGCCTCCGCCTCCCGAGAGGGCCGAAGGGCCTGCGCGCGGCTCAAGCTCGTGCCTATGGTGGACCGAACGTAAATTCCGCCCCTACGATAGATAGCCCCTTAACTCTCCCCCTTGACCTCCTTCAAAAATTGCGTCGGACTTACCCCGTAGCGATTGCGCAAGAACCGGTTCAACCCTGAGTAGCTCCCAAACCCTGCCTGTCGGTACTGCTCATTGAAGTCGCCGAACTCATCCTTTGCCACGAGCGACCGGAGTTTCTCGTACCGCTTCTGGTTCAGGTAATTCGGGAAAGAGACGCCGGCAAAGTAGTTGGTGACCTGGCTCACGTAGAGCACGTTCGAGTTGAGTTGCGCGGCGGCACTCTCGAGCGTGAAGCTCGGCTTCGTAAAAGCCTCTGTTTGCGCGATGAGGGTTTCGAGCCGATCGTAAAGTTCGCGGCCGTCCTCCTGGCGGAGATTGGAGTAGCGGTAGGTGCGGCGGAGCTCATCAACGTCGCCGCCCTTGCGCTGCCCGTCTCGCTCTGGCGCAAGATCGCTGGGCGTGGACGCCGATTGTACACCTACCGCAATCAGAGACGCCCCCTCAATGCCGTCGAAGCTCGGTACGTGCTCGACGTAAAAGTCGAACGTGAGCACGGCCTTGGTCCGACCGGTGAGCCTCGCGGTGTACGATGCGCGCTTAATGTCTATATTGAGGCGGGCGACCTCCTCGCGGAACCTATGCTCCACGGGTACGTCGAGGAAGTCGTGCAGAAATTGACCGATAGCTTCATGCTGATCACAATCGATGACATCACAGAAGTTGCCATCCACCCAAACGATGTTGAGTGAGGTGTCGCAGACGAAGACGATGGGCATAGTGGGTGGTCGGAGCGCGATCGTCTAGCTGCGATAACGATGGTGTGTAGGCGTGTGAGGGGGTGTAAAGCGGGTGTAAGGTTGGTCGGGCATTGCACTCGCGCCGAGTTCACTGGTCTAGCTTTCTACGTTTGCATTGTGCAACGATCACTTTTGTGCCGTAGAGCGTACACTTGCCACATGCCGCAACTGGTCACATCGCTAAACTGCGACGGGCGACTCGTCTCGTTCGAGGACCCCCAGGTCATGGCAATCGTTAACCTTAGCCCAGACAGCTTTTATGCTGGCTCTACACCCGCCGATGGCGCAGACGCACTCGTCGAGCGCGTGGGCCGGTGTCTAGCCCAGGGGGCGACCTTCGTAGACCTCGGCGCTGCGAGTTCAAAGCCTGGTAGTGTGCCAGTGGACGAAAAAGTAGAACGGGCGCGGCTCGTCGCTGCACTACAGGTATTGAGACCGGCTTACCCGGAGGCCCTATTCTCGGTTGATACCTACCGGTCGTCGGTTGCGGAGGCCGCCCTCGAGCACGGGGCGTGCATCGTCAACGACATCAGCGGTGCCACCGCCGATCCCGCGATGTGGCCGCTCCTGGCGGCAGCGCGAGTACCGCTTATCGCCATGCACCGCCTCGGTCCGAGTGCGACCATGCAGGACGCTCCAACTTACCCGGGGGGTGTCGTCGAGACCCTCTTTAGCTACTTTACAGAGGTTTTGGCGCAAGCCCAACGCTACAACGTCGATGACGTCGTACTCGACCCAGGTTTCGGGTTCGGCAAAACCGACGAGCACAATTTCACTCTCCTCGCGCGGCTGCAGGACTTCCGCTTCCTCCGCCGTCCTCTACTGGTCGGTGTGTCCCGTAAGTCGATGCTCTGCCGAACCGTGGGTGTTACTCCCGAGGGCGCACTCGCCGCCACCACCGCGGCCCACGTGCTCGCTCTCCAGCGAGGGGCGGATATCCTGCGCGTACACGACGTTCGCGAGGCAGTGCACGCGATTCAGGTCTTCCGCGCCTTCCGGGCGCACGATCCCTATCGTTTGCCCGCCGTCCCCCTGGTCTAAGTCCCGGTATGCCCCTTTTGAGTTCTCCATACAAGCCTCCAATCGCCTTCCGGCAAAGCGACATTAATACCGTGTACGCCGGTACCCTCCGCAAGACCCCCCGCGTAGCCTGGGAACGAGAGCGGCTCGAACTTACCGACGGCGACTTCGTGGATCTCGACTGGGTACACGCCCCAGACAGCCAAAAGCTCGCCGTGCTCACCCACGGCTTGGAGGGCCACGCACGCCGTCCCTACATGGCCGGGATGGCCCGTGCGTACCACCGCGCAGGCTGGTCGGTGTGCGCGATGAATTTTAGAGGTTGCTCGGGGGAGCCAAACCGTCACCTGCGTAGCTACCACATCGGCGAAACCGGCGATCTGCGGCAGACGATCAATCATGCTCTATCGGTGACTGGTATTCGTCACGCCGTGCTGACGGGGTACAGTCTAGGTGGTAACGTGGTGCTCAAACTGCTCTCCGAAGATCCGGGTGCGGTCCCGTCGGAGGTCCTCGGGGCGGCGGTTTTCTCGGTCCCGCTCTACGTCGAGGATTGCAACGCGGTCATCAACGGCTCGCGCAACTGGGCTTACCGATGGGCTTTCATCAAAAGCATGAACCGGAAGGCCCAGGGGAAGACTCGCCAGCACCCGGAGGCGGGGGAGTTCAAAAAAGCCCGTCGCTTCGACGAGTTCGACGAGTGGTACACGGCCCCTTGGCACGGCTTTGATTCGGCTGAAGACTACTGGCGTCGCAACAGTGCCGGCCCGGTGCTCCACCAGTTGCGCCGTCATGCCCTCATCGTCAATGCCGCCGACGACAGCTTCTTGGCCCCGAGTTGCTACCCGCGCGAGCTGGCTCGCGAGCACGAGTTCGTCCACCTCGAGGTGCCAGATTTTGGGGGGCACTGCGGCTGGGTAGAGCGCAATACCAACGGCGATTACTACAGCGATCACCGCGCCGTGGGTTTTGCCGAAAGGCTGCTGTCCTCCCGGCTCGACGGCACGCTCGGTTACTGAAGGATACCCTTGGCCCGTTTTCGCGAAAGCAAGTATTGCCCGAAAGCATCGGCTTCGAGGCAGTTGAGGCAGTCTCTACTGCGGAGTCCGGCTTTTTGCGCAGCGAGCACCCCAAACCGTATGTTGTCGAGCCCGCCTACGCTGTGGGCATCGGGATTTATCGAGAGCTTGACCCCCAACTCTACGGCCAGGCCTACGTGTGTCCAGTCGAGGTCGAGCCGCATCGGGCTGGCGTTTATTTCGACGGCGACCTGGTGTTCGGCGCAGGCGGCTAGAATCACGGCCATGTCCGGTTGATAGCCTTCCCTACTCAGCAGCAGCCGGCCTGTCGGGTGCCCGAGCATCGTCACGTATGGGTTTTGCACGGCGCGTATAAGGCGCTCGGTGGCGTCGGCGGGCTTCATGCTCAGGACGCTGTGCACGCTCGCGATCACGATGTCGAGTTCGGCGAGGACCTCGTCGGTGAAGTCCAGGCTGCCATCGCGCATAATGTCCACCTCGGACCCCTTAAACACCTTAAATCCAGTGTGTTGCGCATTGTATTCGTCGATCTCCACAGCCTGTGCCCTAAGTCGCTCAGGGCTCAACCCCTTCGCGTAAAAGGCGGCGCGGCTGTGATCGGTGATCGTGAGGTAGCTGTACCCAGCGGTGCGGACGGCTTTCGCCAAAACCGGCAACGTGGCCGATCCATCGCTGGCTGTGGTGTGCGCGTGCACGACGCCTCTAATGTCCCTGAGTTGAAGCAGCTCATCCTCGGGAGTCGGCGGGTAAGGCGCGTAGGCCTCGCGTTGCGGAGGGGGGACGTAAGTGAGATTAGCTTGCGCAAAAACTTGCTGCTCCGTCTGTTTCTTGCCGGTCGCCGAACTCGGTAGGGTAGGGTGAAGCTTCAAAAATTCCTCACTTCCGGTGCTGGTGACCCATGCGGAGGCAAAATCTGCTTCGCTACTGAAGAAGATGCACTGCGGTGGCGCCATCGCCACTGAGGGTAGCGCAACTTGCTCGGTCTGGCCCAAGCGCTTCGAGTATTGCACCGTCGCTCTCCAGAGCCGCCAAAAGTTCAGGCGATTCAATCGCCAGAAACTCCAGCGCATCGACGGTATTCGTCTGTCGCCGGAGTTGCCCTGTGAGTTCCACCCGAGGACTCAGCGCCCGGTAGCGGTTGAGCAACTCGAGCGCGAGCGGTAGTGCAGCGGCGTACCGAAGCTGACGTTGCGAGGCCTGGTAGAAGGTGAGCTGAGCGTGTAGCTTTTTCTGGCTGGCCGTCGACCAGCCCTTCAAGCCTGCCACGCGGTTTTCTTCTGCGGCGTGCAGGAGTTCGCCGACCGACTCGACCTCGAGCCCGGAGACGAGTTGCTTGACTTTTTTCGGTCCGAGACCCTTGACGGTAAGGAGTTGGATGGCCAACGGTGGGGTATCGGCGACGTAGCGATCGTAGAGCTCGAGCCGCCCGGTGGTCACCAGTTCGGTAATCTTGTCGGCGATCGCCTCGCCGATGCCGCCGACCTTTAGCAAGTCTTCGCGGGCCAGCTCGCCGAAGTTGACGTTGCCTTTCTTAAGTGTATCCGCCACCGAGGTGTAGCTGCGGATTTTGAAGCTGTTTTCCCCGCGATACTCCATGAGCTTCGCGAGTTCGGAGAAGGCTTGCGCGAGGGCGGCATTCGTCATCCCGGCAAAGTAAGCGTCGGGCTCAGAGTAGGCGCGGCTCGGTCTCTAACGTAGGGTCGATTATGGTCGCCCGCGATTGGCTCTTCGACTGGCGGTGAAAGAGGACGAACTCGTGGGGCGTGAAGTCGGTGAGCTTCTTGAAGACTTTATAGAACGTGCTCTTGTTTTTGAAGCCGCACAGTTGTCCGATCGCGAAGTAGGTGAGGTTGCTGTACTGGCCTTCGACGAGCCGCCGCTTGGCCTCAGCGACGCGGTAGACGTTGACGAATTGTTGAAGATTATTGCCGTAGTGGTAGTTGACCACCTGGCTGAGGTATTTGGTGTTGGTATCGAGGGCCTCGGCGAGCTGTGGCAGGTTAAGCTGCGGGTCGAGGAAGGGGTGCTCGGCGGTCATGAGACGACGCAAGCGCTCATAAAGCTCCAAGCTTTTTACTCCTTTCAGCGAACTCGTCTGGTACTTCGAACTGAAGTGCATCAGTTCTAACTGGCTATCGTCCTTGACTGTGCCCGTATCGATCGCAAAGGCAATGAAGTTGGTGATGACGCCTTCGTCATTGCGCACCGGGTGCACGACGAGCCTGCACTGGTAGAGGTCGCCCCCTTTCGTGTAGTTGCTGATTTCGTTCTTGAAGGAGATGCCGAGTTCGAGGCAAGTCCGCATTTCTGCGATGATCTTCTGGTCCGATCGCTCTCCCTGGAGCACGGACGGCTTTTTGCCACGAACTTCATCGACGTGGTACCCAGTCAAGGTGCTGAAATGCTCGTTGACCCATAGGATCTCCCGGTTGGCGTCGGTGAGGATGATAGCCACCGTCGGCGAGTCTGGCATCCTTTCCATAAGTGCAGATTACATAGGCCGTGCAGCGTGCAAAGCCTCTCGTAAAGTTAGTCGAAATCTCGTAGCCCGACCGGCAGGCCATTATTAGCCGACCGACACGAGTTCTCTGATCTGCTTGAGCGCCCGGTAATAGGCGCTGTAGCTGCCGAACCCAGCCTCCCGCCAGAGGGGGGGAGTGTTGCTGGGGGCGTCACTCAACTTCTCAGCAGCCATCCACTGGATGCGGAGACGGTTGATGTAATTTGGGAATGGCTCGTTGCAGAAGTGATTGATGACGTGGCTCAGGTATTGCGTATTGGTATTGAGCCGCTGCGCGAGAGCCGACACGGTGAATCGCCGCGTCCGAAACAGATCTTCGCTACGTACGATGCGATCCATCTCGAGAAACAGCTCTCGGCCGCGCTCGTAGGTGAGGCTGGTGGTTGCGTACTTGCCCGCGAAGTCAAACGTGGGCTTATCTAAAGAAGTAAGAGACGGCTTCAGTAGTACTTCTAGCAGGAGCACCGCCGAGGTCAACACCTTCGACAAGTCGTAAACGGGATGAGCGTGTAGGTGGAGTCGTCCGCGGTAGCCTACCGGTGACACGAATGTCGATTCGAGCTCGACTTGCTGCCCGGAGCTAATTTCAGTGTACAGTTCCGTCCACGAAAAATTCGCGGAGATTTTGTGAGCAATCTCGTCGACGGTATGGTTGGCGGCTTCGTAGTCGGTTAGGCCGAGTAGGTGGCAAGCGCTAAAAGTCGCGTATCGGACCACGCCGTCCAGATCAGCGATGATAACACATGAATTTGGCGCGGCGGACTTCGCTTCCATTTTGAGACTATTGCTCGCGCAGACCGATCGCTACCTACCGTAGTTCATACGCCAAGATGCCATCGGCTGTAAAGAGTGATGCGAAAATAGCCACGACCAATAATCTGCCAACTGGATTACTGTGGTCAATGATCACGGTAGTGCCAGTATTTAGCTGTACTTACCTAATGGTTAGCGCTTTAGCCTAGCGATTGAACTCACTCTGGAGATAGGCTTTCAGGAAGCCATTTATGTCTCCGTTCAATACGGCATCCGTCTGCGGCGTCTGAAATCCGGTCCGGTGGTCCTTGACCCGGCGATCGTCCAGGACGTAAGAGCGAATCTGTGATCCCCACTCATTGGCCATCTTGCCGGCCTCGACTTTATTGCGCTCGGCGGCCTGGCGTTGAAGTTCTTGCTCGTAGAGGCGGCTCCGCAAAAGCTGGATGGCCTTCTCGCGGTTTTGGTGCTGCGAGCGCTCCGCCTGGCACTCGGCGACGAGACCGGAGGGAAGGTGACGCACGCGGACGGCCGACTCTGTTTTGTTGACGTGCTGACCACCGGCCCCACTGGCGCGGAAAGTGTCCCACTCGAGATCGGAAGGGTTGATTTCGATCTCGATCGTATCGTCGACTACGGGGTGGACAAATACGCTCGCGAAACTCGTCATCCGCTTGCCTTGGCTATTGAATGGCGAAATGCGCACCAATCGGTGGACGCCGTTCTCCCCTTTGAGTTGCCCGTAGGCGAAGTCGCCGGTCAATTCGACGGTGACACTCTTGATCCCGGCCTCCGTCCCGTCCGTACGATTAACCTCACTGAGCTTGTAGCCTTCCTTCTCGGCGTACATGCTGTACATCCTCAGCAGCATCTCCGCCCAATCCTGCGCCTCTGTGCCGCCGGCACCTGCGTTGATCTCTAGGACGGCCGGCAACTCGTCTTCGGGGCGGTTGAGCGTCGATCTAAACTCGATGTCTTCGACGAGCGCGAGGGTTTTGGCGAAAGCCGCATCTACCTCCTCTTCCGTGGCCTCACCGCCCTGACGAAACTCCTCCAGCACCTCGAGGTCCTCGACGGAAGTCTGCAACGACTCGTAAAACGTAACCCATCGCTGCGTGCCGCGCAACTCCTTCATGACTACTTCGGCCGCCTCGGCATCGTCCCAGAAGTTGGGCGCGACCGACTGGTGCTGAAGGTCTTCTATTCGTAGTTGGCGATTATCTACGTCAAAGATAAGCTCTTAAAGAGCCCATCCTGGTTTGTAGATCGCGGAGCTGATCGGAGGTCATAAGAAACAGGTTCGCGCTTTCCTAACGCGCGTTTAAGAGGATCGCGAAATCCCTACTGGATGGCATTTAGCTGCACGTAAAACGCAAGCTCGGCATTCGCGGGAATGGGCCCGCTCGCCCGCTCGCCGTAAGCAATGTCTGCCGGCAAGACCAGCATGGCGCGAGCACCTTCGTTGAGCAGTGCAATCGCCTCGTCCCAACCCGGGATCACCTGCCCTTGCCCTAGGGGGAAGGTGATCGGCTGCCCCGCACGGAAGCTGTTGTCAAACATCTCGCCGTCTTCGGTGAGCACGCCGAAGTACGACACCGACACTGTTTGGCCAGGCTGCGCAACCGGTCCACTGCCGGGTTCGAGGATCTTGTACTTCAGACCCGAGGCAGTGGTCGTGTAGCCGGCTGCGTTGGCCCCGGCCCGTCCGTACTCAGCGAGGAGCGTGGCGACGCTGTCCTGGACCACTTCCCCGCGACTGGCGTAAAGCTGCTGCGAGGCCATCGCTTGCGCCTGCTCGCGCTCGATGTTTTGCTGGTAGGCCGTTGCCGCGGTCGAGTCACCGACGGCGACGATCTTAATCTCTACCCGGAGGCCAGCCTCACGATCGATGCCGGGAGGGAGCTGCTGCGCGGAGTCGAATTTTTGGAAAAGCGTCGCGCTGTCGCCTTGGCTCAGCGCCTGCAGCACTTGGAGGAAGATGTTGTCCTCCTCGATGTTGGGGTCGTCTTCGGGGACGATGTTTTGTTGGCCCTCTGGATTCGTGGTGCGTGAATCGTTAATCAGCGAGTCTTTATTGAACACGCCGATGTGGAAGGTGACTAGGTCACCGACCTTGATGTTCTCCCCGGCCTCGTCCTGACGGATCACGAGACGGTCGCCGTTGTCGAACACGATCTCCTTCTCGCCACATGAAATCGCCAATACCGCAGCTAGGGCGGTTACCAAAAGAGTCTTGTACATCATCGAATTTTGTAAAACGGGCGCAAATATACGCGGACCAAACTTTTGCTCGTCTTGGGCTAGGCCGTTGGCTCTACGGAGGCCACCTCCTGGCCGTAGATGACCTGCTTGAACTTGGTGACCGTGTTGCGCAAGCCCGTGTGGCTATAGCCGCCAGCGGCATTTCGGTGACCGCCGCCCTTGAAGTGCTCAGCGGCCATGGCCTGCACGTTGACATCACCTTTAGAGCGCAGGCTCAGCTTGACGATGTTCGGCTGCTCGGTAATGAAGGCGGCCAGTTGGACACCCTTGATGCGGAGCAGCTGGTTGACGATGCCCTCGGTGTCGCCGCGTTGGATCTCGAACTGCTCGTAGTCGCGTTTTGTGAGCGTAATCAGGCCAGCGTTGCGATCGGCAAAAATCTCCATCCGGTTGGCGAGACAGTGCCCGAGAAGACGCAGCTGCTTCTCGGTAAAGCCACTGAAGATGGCCGTTTGCAAGGCTTCGAAGTCGATCCCGATCTCGAATAGTTCGGCCACCTCACGGAAGAGCGTGGCGTTGGTCGCGTATGAAAAGCCCCCGGTGTCGGTCAGGATGCCCGTCATCAGCGCCTGGACGATGTGCGGGGTGACGGCCTCGCGGTCGCCCATCTCCTTGATGGTCCGGTACACGAGCTCGCAGGTGCTGCTGGCGGTGGTGTCGCTGACGCTAACACTCGCCATGTCCTCTGGGTAGAGGTGGTGGTCGATGAGAAATCTGGGGGTGTCGGCTTTCGCCAAAACCAGCTCGCCCAGCTTGTCGATGCGGTCTAAGGAGTTGAAGTCCAGCAGGCCGATAAGGTCTGCCTTCGCGATGGCTGCCTCGCAGGCGGCTGCGTCCTTATCGTAAACGAGCGTGTCCTCTATGCCCTCGAGGAAGTGCAGGAACTCGGGGTAGTCGCTAGGCACGAGAATGCGAACTTCATGGCCGAGGGGCTCGAGGTAGCGTCGCAGGCCGAGGGTCGAGCCCATAGCGTCCCCGTCGGGGTTGCGGTGGCTGAGCAGGACGATGTTACGGGGTTGGGAGAGAAACGCGCGGAGATCCGAGAGACTTGTCATAAGGCTAGGGCAAAACTACGTCCGCGGTCGGTAGTCGGTTGCGAGATCAGCGCGGTCGCTGCGGCCGACCTACTTTTGCGGCCGCAAATCAAAAACCCCTACCCAATGGCCGGCAACATCACCCTCACCATGGTCAAGCCCGACGCAGTGCGCGACGGCAACATCGGTAACATCCTCAGCGACATCGAGGCCGCAGGCTTCCGCATCAAAGCCCTCCGCTACTACCACATGAACCCCGACGTGGCCGGCCGCTTCTACGAGGTCCACAAAGAGCGCCCTTTCTACGGTGAACTCGTCGACTTCATGTCGGGAGGTCCGGTCGTCGCCGCCGTCCTCGAAAAGGAGAATGCCGTAGCCGCTTTCCGCGAACTCATCGGTGCCACCAACCCCAAAGAAGCCAAGGAGGGCACCCTCCGCGCCAAGTACGCCAAGTCCATCGGCGAGAACGCCGTCCACGGCTCCGACTCGGACGACAACGCCAAGCTGGAGGCGAGCTTCCACTTTGCGGCGCACGATATTTATTGAGAGTTCTTTCAGTTCTACAGTTCTCAGTTCTCAGTTTACAGTTCTCAGTTTCCGTCACCCGGCTCGTCTCGCGGTGCCTACGCGGCAGCGAACTGAGAACTGAGAACTAAAAACTGAGAACTAAAAACTGAGAACTTACAACGTCACCAGCGTCACCCCATCCCCGCCTTGATTGGCCGCCGGGTGTCTGGCCTTCACGAGCTTGTACTCCCGCAGCTTTTCCTTGACGGCCTTGCGCAACGTACCGTTCCCTTTTCCATGCAGGATCTTTAGCTCGGCTACGTTTTCGATCATTCCGCGATCCACGAAGTCTTGGACCAGGTTCAGCACCTCTTCGCGGCGAAAGCCTCGCACGTCGAGCTCCGTCTTGAAGCCGCCCTCGTGCTCGCGCAAGTTCTTGCGAATGCTCGGCGTACGACGGATATCGAGTTGTTCGTGGATGGCCTCTAGGTCTTTGGCGTTAGCTGTCATGCGGAGCTCGCCCATCCTTACGACGACTACGTTGCGGTCGATCGACTCGATGATGCCGGTAGCGCCGCCGCGACGCAGCTTCACGTGATCACCGGCTTGCATGGGTCGGTTGAGGATGGTGGTTTTGGCGGAAGCCTCGTTTAGCTCTTCGCGCAACTCCTGCACGACCTCCTCGCGCTCCTTGCGCTGTTGACGCTGGGCATGCACGATCTTTTTGGCCTCCTCGCTACGCTCGGCCTCGCGCATTTCGCGCATCGACCGTTCGAGGTCTTTCTGGTGGCGCGCCTCTGCCTGGAGGGCACGCTCCTGCGACTCGAGTTTGAAGGTCTTGCGCTGCACCTCGAGGTCTTTCTGCATGCGGGCGTAGGTGCTGCTCAGGCGGGTGAGCTTGCTGCGCTCCTGTTCGAGTTCGTTGGCGAGTTGCTCGGCGCGGGTCCGTTCGCGCTCGAGATTGAGGAGGAGTTCGTCGACCTCGTGCTCGTTGCCGCGCACGCGCGTGCGGGCATAGTCGAGGATCTGGTCGGCGATCCCGGCCTTGGTGGCGACCTCGAAGGCGTAGCTCGACCCGGGCTTACCGACGCGCATCTCGTAAGTCGGCGCGAGCGTGTCCACATCGAAGACCATTGCGCCATTCACGAGCCCCTTCTGCTTGTAAACGAAGGCTTTGAGGTTGCCGTAGTGCGTCGTGATCACGCCCCAGGCTCCCGCGCGGTTGAGTTGCTTTAAAATAGACTCCGCGATGGCCCCTCCGAGATTCGGGTCGGTACCCGAACCAAATTCATCGATCAAAACGAAAGTCTTTGGAGAGGCGACTTCAATAAAGCCTCGCATGTTGCGTAGATGGCTCGAGTAGGTCGATAGGTCGTCGTCGAGGCTCTGCTGGTCCCCGATATCGGCGCATAACGTTTCGAACATCCCAAAGCGGCTGTCCGGGTTGCAGGGGACGAGCATCCCCGCCTGTACCATGACCTGGAGAAGCCCAGCACCCTTGAGCATAATGGACTTTCCGCCGGCGTTCGGACCGCTGAGCAGCAGCACTCGGTTGTTGCCTTCCAGCCGCAGGTCGAAGGGCACCACTTTACGCCGCTCCTTCTCAAATTTTAAGTGCAACAGCGGGTGCCGCGCCCCGAGCATATAGAAGGTTGGGTCTTGCTGCACTTGCGGACGGTTGGCTCCCATCCGCCTGGCGACCACGCCTTGCGCCCGCAGGCAGTCCAGCGACGCCCGCGCCCGCTCGAAGGCGCGCAACGTATCCAGCTGGGGTCGGAGTTGGGCGCTCAACTCCTTGAGAAGTCGCGCGATCTCTTGCCGCTCGTCGCTGCCGAGATCAAACAGGTCGTTGTTGAGGCCAATGACCTCTTCCGGCTCGATGTAGGCCGTCTGCCCGGTAGCCGACTGGTCGTGCACGATCCCCCGAATCTTCCGCTTATTGCCCGCCGGCACCGCCAACACGCGTCGCCCGTTGCGGAAGCTCTCCACCGTATCGCTCAGCAGATCGCGCTCGCGGTAGTTCTGCACCAAACCCCTAAACTTCGCGTCGATGTCGCGCTGGACGTTCTGCATTGCCCGGCGGATGCGCATCAGTTCGGGACTCGCATCGGGCCTGATCTCGCCATCGTCGTCGACCACTTTGTCGATCGCCGCATTCAGTTCGGGGGCAGGGTCGATGCGCCGCACTTCCTGCGCCAGACGCGGGTAGCGCTCCCTTCGATCCGGATCGAGGAAGTGCTGGTGCGCGGCGAGTTGGTCGCGCAGCAGCAAATTAATCTGCACCAACTCCTCCAAGGACATCGTGTAGTTGACGAGCTCCAGCATGCGGAGCGCGTCACTCAAACTCTCGTACGCCCGCAGCGGTGGGGCCTCCCCGGCACCGAGGCTACGCAGCATGTCGCTCGCGAGCGAGAGTCGGTCGTCGGCGTCGGTAGCGTCCGTAAACAGCGGTGGGTCCTCCGCCAAAACCTGCCCGCCAGGTCCGAGTGTCTCCGCGACCTGCAAGGCAATTACGCGGTCGAATTCGACCTTCTCGAAGAAGTCTTGGGGGAGGGTTTGGATGGCAGCCATGGTCGGAGGGAAGCAACGACGGCGGGGGGAATTGGTTGGGAGGCTCTATGCTATCCGCAGAACCCTCAAGCACTGTGCATGTAGCGCGTGACGCACATCGCATGAGGCGCATTCAACCCCTACCTTCCCGCCCTATGGCTGGCAACTCCTTCGGCACCGCTTTTCGCATCACGAGTTTTGGCGAAAGCCACGGACCCGCCATCGGCGTGACAATAGACGGATGCCCTGCAGGCCTCGCCTTCGACGAAGCTTTCTTGCAAAGCGAACTCGCCCGCCGTCGCCCCGGCCAAAGCGCGATCGTGACGCAACGAAAGGAGGCCGATACCGCCGAGATTCTGAGCGGTGTCTTCGAAGGCGAGACGACGGGAACGCCGATTGCTCTGCTCATCCGAAATGGCGACCAACGCTCGCGCGACTACGAACACATCAAGACGCAGTATCGCCCCAGCCACGCCGATTTTACGTACGACGCCAAGTACGGCCACCGCGACTACCGGGGGGGCGGACGCTCGTCTGCCAGGGAGACGGCGGCACGCGTAGCGGCGGCGGCTTTCGCCAAAACTCTGCTCCGCACGATGGGCGTAGAGATCACGGCCTTCGTCGAGAGGGTAGGCGACGTAGTCCTCGAGACGCTGGCCCGTGCAGCTCGACACTTCAATCATCGAGTCCAACCCCGTGCGCGCCGCTACCGCTGACACGGCTACAGCAATGGAGACCCGCATCCGCGAGGTCCGCAAGGCAGGAGACACGATCGGGGGGACGGTGGGCTGTCGGATCACGGGAGTGCCGGCGGGTTGGGGCGACCCGGTGTTCGACAAGCTCCATGCCGACCTGGGCAAGGCGATGCTGTCGATCAACGCCTGCAAGGGCTTCGAGTATGGGAGTGGCTTCGGGGGCACGTATTGGCTCGGCTCGGAGCACAACGACGCCTTCGTGGTCGAGGAGGGTAGCATCCGCACAACGAGCAACCACTCCGGCGGGGTACAGGGTGGAATCTCGAACGGGATGCCCATCGAGTTCCGAGTAGCCTTCAAGCCGGTTGCCACGATCATGCGCGATCAAGACAGCGTCGACGCGGACGGCCACGCCGTGGTCGTGAGCGGTAAAGGGCGACATGACCCGTGCGTGCTGCCTAGAGCTGTGCCCATCGTGGAGGCAATGGCGGCGCTGGTGCTGGCGGACCATATGCTGCGGGCACGCACTAGCCGCGTCTAGCTTCGCTTTTGATGCTGTCTACCGCTCACCCCGCTGGCCACCTTAAAACGGCTGGGGTACTTTAAATTTCGGGGCCTCCACCTCCTTCTCCGCAGCCTCCGCGAAACCGAGTAAATCCCGGAAGCTGTCGAACTCGCGACGGTACGTGACGCCCACCCCGGCCCGCGTTCGGTTGGCGTTGCCAAAGTCGATGTTGCGACTCACGAAGGCCTTTAGGCGCAGTCGCCGGTCGTCTGAGATTGCATACACGACCTCGAAGTTGCCCGCGGTGAGCGAGCCCTGGTTGACGCCCGTTTGCCCGACGCTCACCCCAACCCCGATTTCTAACCGGTCTTCCAGAAAGTACGTGCGCAGTCTCGTACGCAGGTCATTGCCGACCCCACCGCCCCCGACTCCCGAAAGAGAGCTGTTGTTCTGTAAATTGACATCGAAGTCGATCCCACTCAGCGCACTATTCGTGCCAGCGAGCGACGTAAAAAGTTCTGTAAGTAGGTAACTCAGCTGGTTTGAGAACAGCTCCGATATCGTGTTGAAGCCTACCGACTGTGCCTGGAATTCATTAAACGTCGGCAGGAATTGCCCAACCACGATGAGGCCAAAGACTTGACGGTTGAGGTAATTTTCGTCCTGTTTTATGAGCGACAGCGCCGAGTTCACGTAGTTGCGGATCTGACCCTGCAGCTCCGGTAGTCCGATGTCGAAGGTCACCGTTGGCCGCTGTAGGTCACCCCGGAGGTTCATCCGAAGGTCGATCGGCGTTGGGGTCCGCGCCTGCGCCTCCAGTTGGGGCTGATTCTGGACGAACTGCCCGACGAGTCCTATGGGAGCGACCTGGAGGTTTTCGTAGCGGGCGACGAGGTTGAGGTCTGCACTAAAGGGGTCGCCCGTCCAATTGATCGTCCCACCCTCGAGAATAGAGAAGGGCTTATTGACGACGTTGAGGAGCGTGAAGAGGTATTCACCCTGGTCGACATTGAAATTGCCGAACATTTTGTACTCCCCAGTGCGCCGGATATCGATCGAGATGTCACCCGAACCTTGCGCCCGCATGATGTCGCCGGAGGCCTCATCGAAGACCAACATCAGTTCTGCGGCGGGCGTCACGCGGATTTCCATGTCCATGTCGATGCCCCGCAGCACGCTCGCGGCCGTCTGCCGAAGTGTGTCCTCGGGTTGTCGGAACTTGATAAACCGCAGCTCCGAATCGCCGGTCGTCCCACTTACCGGAAAAACGATCCGCGTATCCTTGAGGGCAGTAGCGTTGATGTCGATGTCGGTCAAATTGAACGGCCCAGAGAACGCCACCTTCCCCGCCATAAAGGCATCCCCGTAAAACAGTGGATTGTCGCGTTTGCCGGTGCGCAACACCTCTAGCCGGTCCGTGAGCAGACTCACTTCCAGGCCCCATTTCTTCATGTTTTCGTGGACGAGGCCACCGTTGATCACGGCAACATTGCCAAAGCGGTCCGTGATCTTTTTCCCGCTCGCGTCGAGCCTCCGACTGTTGATGCGGACGAACTGGCTGTCGACAAAGTAACGGGTCTTGAGGTAGTCCACCGTGACGCCCACTTCGTCGACGAGGATGCCCCCTTCAGGGGTCAAGGTCTCCGGCGTCCCAAAGATGTGGAGGTCGGCCCCGAGCTTACCCTGGAGATCGGTGATGCCTGGTATCAAATACCCCAAAAAGGACATGTCAAAGGTCTCGCTCGTAATGCGGGCGTCGATGTAGTTCGCCGGGCGGGGTTTGCCGTCTACGACCTGTCCGGTCGCGGTCGCCAGCGAGGCGTCGATCACCGCCTGCTGCCCGTAGCGACTAAAGGTGGTGTACATCACGACCGCCTCGGTCGAGTCCTCGCGCGTGACGAGCGTCTGGATCGCCCCCCAGTCTACGCCATTCATACTAAAGGTGTCCACCGCGAGAGACATCGTGATCCCGGTCTGGGCGTAGATGTCCTCGGCGGTGAGGTAGGCGTCCACATCACCGGCGATTTGAATTTTGTCCGGGTTGAGGTAGGCGTTGAAGAGTTCGAGGTCGAACTGACGCATCAGCACGTTGATTCCGCGCTGCCCCACCGACTCGACTTCCACAAAACGCTTTCCGCTGCGCAGTACCAGGTTGCGGGCGAGCAATTGCCGGTTGCCGATGACGAGTTGATTGCCCTCATCGACCGTCCACCGCTCGCCGCTCACGTCTAGGTGCGAACTGCGGTCTAGCTCGAACACAACTGCCGTATCCCCGAGCGAAATCGACCCGCCGAGCTTTATCTCTCCGAGCACCCGGGTCGTCGTGTCCGAGCTTACGCCAAAACGGATTTCGCCGTCGGCGTACTCGCTAAACACGTTGACGCCTGTAAAGCCAAACTTGCCGAGACCGAGTTGCGCCACCCGACCGTCCAATTGCAATTCTCCAGACTGGCCCTTCACGTCAAACCCGAAGTTTTGAAACGTGATGCCCGCAATCGTCGGGGAAACCCCGGAGAAGGAAAGGTCCAGATCCTCGCGCTCGGCGTCGTAGCGAAAGCTCAGGATGGCTCCGTCGAGATTGTCTACCGGTAGCCCAAAGACCCCGAGCGCACTGTCGACAGCGATCAGCCGGGCGTCCAAACTGATCCGCGCCGCCGATCCACTGCTGTCGGCAATGTCCTTCAGTCCGGTGCGCCGGTAGAGTTCGGGGTAGGTTTTGGCGAAAGCCGCACGCAACTGCTGCGGTAGCGTCTGAAGCCGGTAGCGCCCACTCAACTCGAATTGTACCTGTGGGCTGTCGAACACGAGACGCTTGTCACCGTCCGGTGCGATGGCCTGTTCGAGCGTGAGGCCCCGGAAGTCGTACTCGCGGCCGTCGGTATTGCGCAGGTGAAGGCTGTCCGCGGTAACGATGCCTTCCAGATTTTCGACGTTTAGCGAATTGGAGTTTACCGCAAAACGCCCCGATACGCTCCAGTCGGTGTTGGCGAGATTGAGCGCCCCCAGCGCGAGGTTCCCGATCTCGAGCGTAAACCCAAAGCGTTCGCTCCCAGCGCGCGTGTCGAGACTTCCGTCAAAACGGAAACTCGCGTTCGGGTCGTCGCTGTTTAGCCTTCCGGCAAAACCGTTGGGGTCGAGCCGACCGTCGATGCGCACGCCGCGGTACGTATAGTTACGGTACGTGAGGGCCTGCACGACGCCCTCGACGTCCAGCTGCAGGGTCTCGCGCTTTATGCCCCGCCCATCCTTGATGTCGACTTTCGCGCTGACTCGGCCGAGGTCGGCGTTGGCGATAAAGCCTCCGAGGTCGAAGTCGAACAGTTCTGCCGATCCGGTGTACGTCGGCACCGCCCCCCGTCGCACGACGCGCGTGTCGAGCTTCGCTCGTCCGAGATTCGAGCGCAGCTCCCCAAAGGCCACGAAATCCGTCGAAAAGCCGGTGAACTGTCCGGTAAAATTGATTTCCCCGAGGCGCTCGAAATTCGGCGGCACCTTCACCGCAGCCGGCAACCACCGCTGCACCCGTACCACGTCCGTGCTCAACTCCTTCACATCAAGGAAGAGCCAAGCCTCTTTCGGGGTACGCAGGCCACGGGCGCTCACGTCGGCACGAAGGCGACTACCGTCGGGTAGCGCCAGGGCGAGACCGTTGATGCGGATGCGGTCACGCGTGCCATCGACTTCCCCCGCCAAGCCGATTGCACCGTCGAGGTAGGATTGCAAGCCTTTTACGGATCGCAGGGCGGGCGCGAGCGCCAACAGATCGGAGACCCCGAGCGAACTGCCGGCGAACGAGGCCTCGTAGCGTACGTTGTTGGCGAGGTCCCGCCAGTCGCCACCCTGTGGTACCGCGACCCGCAATTCACTACCGAGCCGCGTGGTCGGCGTACGAAGGGTATAGTCGGAGAGAGAAAAGCGCCGATTTGTAAGGGCAATCTCGTTGGCACTAAACTGCTGGAGCCGGATGCCGGAGTGACTTTCGTCAAAACTCAAGCCGTCCAATTTCAGGCCTAGACTATCAGGCGATAAAGACAGGTCGTCGACCGAGAGCGCGAGGTGCTCGATGGCAAAGCGTGCCGCATCAAAGGTGCCTGGTGGTTTGGCGGTCTTTTGCCGGTCGTCCACACTAACGTTGACCTCGCGCAACTCGAGCAACCCGAGTTCGACGAAGAAGTCGGGCAAGAGCCGAAACTCTCCCTGCGGTATTGCTGCGACATCCTCGCGAGCCGTACTGTCTAGCGGCGACGCGGCGGTGGTGGAGCTGTCGATCGGAGTTGCCACCGCGTACCGGACGAGGGCGAGGTCGACACCGGCGGCACTGATGTTGTCGCCGACGATGCGTTTGCCCGGCAGATCGAGTTGGTCGAGCTCAACGAGCAGCGAACCGATACGGCCCGTCACGCTTTGACCTGCGAGCGCGTCTTCGAACTCGACCGCAGCATCGGATAGGAGGAGCCGCCGTAGGTCTACGCGTAGCGGTTTGCGCTCGACGCCATCCGGGGCTCCGTTGCCGAACCCGAGCCGCTCCGCTAGAAAAGCCCAGTTGCCTTTTTCCAGCGTACTGTCGCGGAGCAGCTGGACGCGTGCGCCACTCAGTTCGACCGATTCTATCAGCAGTTGCTGGTAGTAGAGCGAGCGCAAGGGCTGGAACAGCGTGACGTTGAGCTGCTGGGTCTTTAATAAGGTGTCGCCCCGCTGATCCAGCAGGTGGACGCCGTCCAGGCTCACCTTCGTAAACGGGATGATGTGGATGGCCTCGACGGCAAACTCGGTCCCGAGCAGTGCCGAGACCTGTTGATTGGTTTGGCGGATGGCCCACCGTTGCACCGCCGGGATTTGGAGCGCCAGCGTCACCGCGATCAGGATTACGAGCAGTAGCAATAGGAGACGCAAAGTCACACGGACGCTGAGGCCTGCGATGTACCCAATCTTATAAGCCACGCTACGTTCCGAGCGGGTGACTTCCGGCACAGTCCCAGGCGACTTTCCTGCGTCACCGTCGTGCTGGGGGGGGGTATCTGGTGGTTCCTGTTTCAAAGTAGCAGACGTCGTATGCACGGACGGGCCGCACCAGATTTGCGCGGCCGAAGGTAGTAGGTACTGCGACGCGACATGAACGCTGAATTTCCCTACTTCGATCTATCGATGATACCTTCGACGAGCCAGCGGGAGAGCGCCTCGCGGTTGGAAGGGATCAAGACGCGCTGCTGGTCAAAGCTGTGCTGGATGTTGCCCAGCTCGATGTAAATGGTCGGGATATTAACCTCGCGCAAGGTGAACAGGTCCCGCGAGCGGACGCTGCCTTCGTACTCACGGCTGCGGCCCTGCTTCTTGTAGTTGCGCTTGAGGGCGTCGCGCATCTCCTCAGCCATGTCCTCGGAGGCGTCCGATTTCTTCTGGTAGTAGAAGTAAAGGTCGGTCTGACGCTCTGCGTGGCGACTGTCCACGTGGACCTCCACACAGTACTGGGTCTTAATGCCGCTGAGCTTAGCCTTCTTGCTTAGCGCATTGACGATCTCGGTGCGCTGCCTGAGCCGTTCTACCTGATCGCGAGGCACGACCACGTCGCCCCAGGCCACCTCGTCGTAGTCGCAAGGCAGGTAGGTGTCGTCGCGAATGCCGTCGTCGTTGTCGCGGACGATGACGTACGGCACGCCACCGTGCATGAGGATGTGACGCGCCATACGCAGCACCACGTCGTAAGCGTATTCGTCTTCGCACACGGTGTTGCCCTGAATCTTCGCCATAGCGCCGGGGTCGGGTCCGCCGTGCCCAGCGATGAGGTAGAAGTACTGTCCGGCGAGGGCCTTGTCGACGGTTTCGACCTCGCGGTAGACCTCCCCAAAGATGTCGTAGCCGCGGCCGTTGGGAGGAGTCGAGCCACCATTGCTTGCAGTTCGGGGGGAGCCCGGCTCTCCGTCGTTGATCTCGGCTGCGGCGGCAGTGTTGCCGCCTGGGGAGACGCCTGCTTTAGACTCGCCGTCATGACACGCGATAGCGCCGTAGGGTACCCACAGGACGAGTGATTTTTCGTAGGGGGCTTCCTGTAATTTGTCGGCTTCCCGAGCGCGATTGTATTGCTGGATAGTGCGCGCGAGGTCGAGGTTGTCGTTGTCGATCGTCGTCCGGATCGAAGTCCCGTTGTAGGTATAGGCTAAGATCGGAAGCTCGTAGGTCTTGTCGCGCTTGAGGTCCTGTTTTGCCGAAAGGCCGTTGAGCTCCCTGAATTTTCCGACGTGGCAGTTGTCAATCGGGAGGTCATAGCGGCGAAGCAGTGCATAGAGGCCCTCGCCCGGGCCAACGGTCGCCCTGACGTAGGTTGGCGGCGTGTGGTCACTGTTCTCACTGGTTTGCGCCATCACCCACATCGGTAAGCAGATCGCTACAGTTAGCGCGAGGAGGGTGCGGAGGGGGTGGGACATGCAGACGGTGGCCGAAGGTAGGAACGCGCCACGGGGCCAATGTCGTGCCGTCCCTGCGATATAGCGTAGCGCCTGGTCTACCTTTCCCCCCGATGCTCGACCGCTACCTCACGCTCGTACGATTGGAGTGGCGGCTAGAGCTTAGACAGGGGGCCTCGCTCGCGGGGGTGGGCCTTTTCGTCATTGGCACCGTCTACTTATTCTCACTGGCTTTTGGAGCGCTGGAGCCGAGGCTCTGGAACGCGCTGTACTGGCTGGTGCTGCTCTTCAGCGCTACCAATGCCTCTACGCGACTCTTCACCCGCGAGTTGACCTACCGGTACAACTACTACCACCAATTGGCCAGTCCGCTAGAGGTCTTTGCGGCGAAGGCCACGTTTGCGACCGTGCTGCTCATCGGGGTCGGGGCGCTCAACTGGGCGGCGCTGGCATTGCTCTTCGGAAATCCGGTCCGGGAGGTTGGCCTCTTCGCCCTGGCGGCGGTGCTCGGCGCGGTGGGATTTGCGCTGGTGTTGAGTTTTGTCGGGGTGTTGACGGCGCGGGCCAGGGGCGGGGCGGCGTTGACGTCGGTGCTGGCCTTTCCCTTGCTCATTCCCCTGCTGCTCACACTGGTCAAACTCGGAGCGGTAGCCACGCGGCTCATCCAACAAACGAGCACCGCGAAGGACGTGCTGTTGCTGGGTGGGGTTGATTTGCTCGTCATAGGGTTGTCTATCCTGCTCGTCCCGACGGTCTGGCGCGAAGCGTGACGGGGGCGTGTGACAGATGGTCGTCCCGTCAACTGTCCTAGGGCGACCTTCGCGCACATGAAAGGTGCCTGGTGGAAAGTACTGGCTGTCGTGCTGATGTTTTACGTCGTCTTCGCAGGAATGCTCATTCCGCTAAAGTCGGGCATTCAGGCGGTGAGTCCGCAGACGGTCGAGCTTAACCGGTCGGTAACCCTGTCGGTAACGGGGTACAATACCCACTTCGAAAGCAGCGAGGTGCCGAGGGTATGGCTCAAGCTCAATGCCGACACGCTTGCCGACGGTAGGGCGTATGGACTCGCAGCGGAGGCGGTCGAAGTGCTTGGACCACAAGAGCTGCGCGCTTCTTTTGTTTTGCCGAAAGGCCTGCCCCCCGGCACGGCGGACTATTACGCGAGCGTCATCGTCGACAACGCCGCCGACGGCACCTTCGTGATACCATCTGTGGTCGCCCTGGCCGGCGGAGAGGTCGACCTCGAAAATGCTTCGGCCTGGACGACGCGCCTCGACGACTTTTCGGCCACGTCGCATACGACCTTCCCCTACCGTGCCCTCCTCGGCGAGACGATCCGCAACCAGTACTTCCACGTCTCGCTGTGGTTCGCGTTGATGTTGCTCATGCTGAGTGCGGCGGTGTACGCGGGCAAGTACCTGCGCAGCGGTGACGTCGAGCACGACTATCGGAGTGAAGCGCTCACTCGCGCTGGACTGCTGTTTGGTCTGCTCGGCCTCGTAACCGGAATGGTGTGGGCCAACTACACCTGGGGCAAGCCCTGGAGCGGGGACATCAAGCAGAACATGACAGCGATCGCGCTGCTGATCTACTTGGCGTACTTCGTGTTGCGCGCGAGCATGTCGAGCGAGCAGCAGGCGAGGAGGGTAGGGGCGGCGTATAATTTGTTCGCCTTCGCGATGCTCATCCCGCTGTTGTACATCATCCCACGGATGCGCGAGAGTCTGCACCCGGGCGCGGGCGGCAACCCTGGATTCGGCGGCGAGGACCTCGATTCAACGATGCGCATGGTGTTCTATCCCGGAATTATCGGCTTCACGCTGGTAGGCCTTTGGCTGGCGCAACTGTGGTGGCGCACGCAGCGCTTGGCGAATAATCCACGGATCGTTGCGGCTTCGGATGTTTAGGGCCACATTTGGGCAGACCTAACCATTCCAAACTTTCCGGTGCCTCCTGAGGGGGCCGCTTTCGCGAAAACTCGTCACATGTCCTTCGACCTTCCGCTCGTCTTACTCGACGCCGCCCCCGATTTCTTTCGGAGCATTGGGAAGATCTACGTCGTGGTGGCCGTCATCGCGCTCGTGCTTTTGGGTTTCTTTGTCGCCCTCTACCTCGTCGAACGCCGGATCTCGAAGCTCGAAAATCAATTGAACCACGATGAGTGAAGTAACCATTAGCTTCTTCCAGAGCGTCACCGACTACTTCGATGCCGCCTCGCCCTTCACCGGCCTACCCACGGGCCTGCTCGACCAAATTAAGTCGTGCAACTCCGTCTACCGGATGAATTACCCGGTGCGCATCGGCGACGAGTACAAGGTCATCGAGGCCTACCGCGTCCAGCACTCGCACCACCGCCTGCCCACCAAGGGCGGCATCCGCTACTCCAACCACGTCAACCAGGACGAGGTCATGGCCCTGGCTGCCCTGATGAGCTACAAGTGCGCCATCGTCGATGTCCCGTTCGGCGGGGCCAAGGGCGGCGTCAAGATCAACCCCTGGGAGTATAAGCCCGAGGACCTCGAGAAGATCACGCGTCGGTACACGATGGAGCTCATCAAGCGCAATTGCATCGGCCCGAGCGTCGACGTACCCGCGCCCGACTACGGCACCGGCGCCCGCGAGATGGCCTGGATCTACGACACCTACCGCACCTTCGCCGGCAACGACATCGACGCGGCCGGTTGCGTGACCGGCAAACCCGAATCTCAGTCCGGCATCAAGGGCCGCACCGAGGCCACCGGCCGGGGGGTCTTCTACGGTATCCGCGAGTGCTGCAACTTCGAGGAAGACATGAAGCGCGTCGGCCTCACAGTCGGCATCAAGGGCAAAACGATGGCCATCCAGGGCCTCGGCAACGTCGGCAGCTACTCCGGCAAAATCTCTCAGGACGAAGGCGGTGCCGTTATCGTTGCCGTCGGGGAGGTCGAAGGATACATCTACAATCCCGAAGGCTTCGACATCCACGAGGTGCTGGCCTATCGCCAGGAGCATGGCACCATCATCGACTTCCCAGGAGCACAAAGCTTCGGCAAGGAGCACCGCGAGGAACTGCTCGAGCTCGAGGTCGACATCCTCATCCCGGCTGCGCTGGAGAACGTCATCAACGCCCAGAACGCCGAACGTATCAAGGCCAAGATCATCGCCGAGGCCGCGAACGGTCCGGTGACGAGCGGCGCGCAGCGCATCCTCAAGCAGCGCGACATCATCATCATCCCGGACATGTACCTCAACGCTGGTGGCGTCACGGTGAGCTACTTCGAGTGGCTCAAGAACCTGAGCCATATGCGCTTCGGCCGCATGGAGAAGCGCTTCAACCAGAATACCTACCTCTCGATGATCGACCTCGTCGAGAAGGCGACCGGCAAGGAGATCAACAGTCGCGATCGACTGATGGTAGCCCGCGGGGCCGATGAGATCGACCTCGTCCGCTCGGGCCTCGAAGAGACCATGGTGACGGCCTACCAACAGATCCGACAGGTGTACGCGCAGCATCCAGATATTCCGGACCTCCGGACTGCGGCCTTCGTGCTGGCGATCAATAAGATTGCTAGCGACTACATGGCGCTCGGGATCTTCCCGTAAGCTTTGCGGTCGAGTCGTGTAGGTTAAGGTGTCAAGGGAAACGCATCACGAACCGCGAGCCAACCCCGACCTCGCTTTCGACCTCGATGGTGGCCTCCAATCCATCGAGAATCCGTTTTACGGTCGCGAGACCTATGCCCGAACCCTCAAACTCGCCCCGTCCGTGCAGGCGCTGGAACACGCCGAAGATGTTGGGTAGGTCTTCCTCACGCATGCCGATGCCGTTGTCGGCGACGGTGATGCTTACGCTCCCGTCGCGGGCCTCAGCGCTCGTAATCGTGATGTGCGGAGGATGACCCTTGCGACTAAACTTGAGCCCGTTGGCGATCAGGTTCTGAAAGACTTGCACGAAATGCGTGGGCTTGCCTATGAGGAATGGCAAAGATCCTACGTCGAGCTGGCCACCTGTGTCCTGCAATAGGGTGGTGAGGTTGTGTCGTACGATAACGAGGGTACGGTTGAGGTCGACCGCCTCCTCAGAGGCGCGCTCGCGGCCGAGCCGCGAGTAGTCGAGCAAATCGTCGAGCATGGTCTGCATCCGTTCGGCCCCGTCGAGCACAAAACCCAAGAACTCATGCTCACGCGCGGGAAGCAGGTGCCCCGCGCGCCGTTCGATGAGTTGCGAATAAGCATTCACCATGCGGAGGGGCTCCTTGAGGTCGTGGCTCGCCACGTAGGCGAAGAGTTCGAGGTCGCGGTTGCTGCGGCGCAGTTCAGCCTCTCGTTGGTGCAGTTGGGCGTTCTGGGCGGCGGTCTGCGTCTGCTGGGTGCGTAGTTCAGAGCTGATGCGCAGGAGTTTGGCGAGGGTTTCGTCGTTGCTCCGCACAAAAATGAGGAGCACCCCCAGTACGCCACTAAACAAACCGATGTAACTCACGAAGTGATGTCTCGCGCCAAACTCGAGGCTCGCATATCGGTAGCTTTCCTCGCTGACGACCTCAATGTAAAAAAGTCCAGTTAGGATTATATACAGAAGCAAGCTCCAAAAGATACCCCACGAGCGGGGGGTGAACAAGAACGCGATTACGGGGGCGAGAAGTAGCCACAGCACGTTGTCGGAATAGAGCCCGCCGCTACCGAGGATCCCCTGGAGCTGAACGGCGCCCACGAGAGCCACCAGGAGATTACCGCTTAATGTTAGGTTGCCAAAACGTCGCAGGACGTACATCATGGCGAGCACCCCGACTATGAAAAGCACACTGCCCAACACCATGCTTTGGTGGAACAGCACATCCGTAACTACTAAAAATCCACCTCCTACCAGCGCCAGTAGATGAATATAGACCAGCAACCGCGCACGGTCTCTCCCTCGATCACCACCCAGCACGGGTCTTGGCACCAAGTAGGTCAGCACCCACGCACGCACCGAAAGACTCATCGCCGTCAGCCCTGCCGGTTCGGAAAATTTTTCGTTCGTCATCGCCATTCACATTACGACTCAGCCCCAACAATCGGGCGACCTTCGGCCCTGATCGACCAATCACCCTAAACTAGTTAGGTCAGCCTCACTCCAGTCTATGCTCAACCACGAATCTATCGACCGGATGTGTCGTGACCTGCCCGCCGTGACGGTTGGTGCTCCGTTTGGTCCCGAGAACGCGGTCTATAAAGTGGGCGCGAAGATGTTTGCTCTCCTCTCGCTCGACCAACCGCGCCTCAACCTAAAATGTGACCCGGATCGCGCCCTCGAGTTGCGAGAGCGCCACGATGCTGTCGAGCCAGGGTACCACATGAGTAAAAAGCATTGGAACTCCATCTACTGGGAGCGGGAGCAGATGCAGGCGGAGACGCTCGAAACCTGGATTAAAGAGAGCTACGACCTGGTGGTGGCGAGTCTTACGCAACGCGTCCGAGCTAGCTTAAGCAATGACCCCACGTGAGGGACGCACCGAGCATAGCGATCTTAGGACAAGGTCTTGCCGGGACACTCGTGAGTTTGCGCTTACGCGAAAACGGTCTCCCGCACGATACGTACGATCGCGGTCACGCTCGAAGCAGCAGCCGCGCCGCCGCCGGCCTCATCAATCCTGTGACTGGGCGGAGGTTCGTCCTCGTCGAGGGGTACCGAGACTACCTTAACCACTTCGCCGTATACGCCGAAGCGAGCACTTTGCTTGGCCAGACCTGGCTTTACGAGCTCGTGATCTACCGCGACCTCTCTTCCCCGAAGGATCGTAACCAATGGGACGCGCGCAGGCTCGAAGACCCTTATCGCAACTACCTCGGGGCACCGGTAGCGGCTGGCATGGCGGGGCTTTCGCCAAAACTTTCGGCTACGTGGTTAGGGCCAACGACCGGTGCCTACCGAGTTGACGTGTCCGGACTGATCGCAGCGTACCGCGTTTTGCTGAAAAGCGAACGAACACTCCGAGAGCAGGATCTCGACGACGACGGCATACGACCAGAAGGCGCTCGGTGGAAAGTCGCAGGCAAACCGTACGATATGGTTATTGACTGCCGGGGTGCCAGTTCTGCGCAGGGAGCGTACTGGCGCGAACTGCCCTGGCGTCTTTCGAAAGGCGAGGCGCTGCGGCTGTCCAATCTTGCGTGGCCTCGCGAGTCCGCTGCGAAGGTGGGAGGCCTGTTTGCGAGCCCTACTGGTGATGGGAGTGATTTGTGGTACGGGGGGACGAGCACCGATCACTACGAGTACGAGCTGCCCGACCCAGCCACGAGTGCCCGGCTTGCAGCGGAAGCGGACGGACTTGGACTCCTAGAATCGGGAATGCCCCACGAATACCTTGCCGCCGTTCGGCCGACGATGCGGGACCGGATTACGCGAGCGATTCGGCACCCGGAGCTCCCTGGCCTGTACCTGTGCAATGGCTTCGGGACTAAGGGAGCACTGGTCGGTCCATCGGTCGTAGCGGAGCTTTGGTCGATCCTCCGCGCAGATCTCGGCGTTTGACGTTTAGTTTGTCCTGTGCAGCCAATCATCGTTATGCCGAACCCCGATCAAGACCGCCACGCGGACACCGTTATCCGCAGTCACGTCCTCTTCTCGATGGCCTCCGGGGCTATCCCCATTGCCTTCGCAGATCTGGCCGCCGTTAGTGCGGTCCAACTCGACATGGTGCGCAACCTCTGCGAGGTGTATCAAGTCGACTTTTCAACAAAGCGCGGAAAGGCTCTCGTAAGCTCCATCACGACCGCCGCTCTGGCGCGGGCGGGTGCGGCTAGCCTCGTCAAACTCGTACCCGTGGCCGGGACACTCATCGGGAGTGTGACCGGTGGCGTGCTCGCGGGGGCCAGTAGCTATGGCCTCGGGCAGGCGTTCAAGACCCACCTCAGCGCCGGGGGGACCTTCCTCGACCTCGACGTAGATCGCCTCAAGCGCATCTACCGAGAGCAATTCGAAAAAGGTAAGGAGACCGTAAAGCAGTGGGGTAGCGAGGCGAGCGACATCGCTACTGAGATGGCAGAGCAAGGTTCGGCGTTTAACTTTGAAGCCATGGTGCGCCGCCGCAAGGACGCCGCAGATACCAGCGAAACCGCGGGCGAAGGGACTAGCGTCGCGAGCACTACGCCGGACGCACCGCCTCGTGAGGTAAGGTCTACGACTGGGTCACTGAGCGCCCGGCTCGAAGAGTTGCGGGCCCTGCGTGCTAAGGGACTGATCAGCGAGGAGGACTACGACGCGACCAAGCAGCGGCTGCTCGCCGACATTTAGACAGGTTACTCGCCTCACCTAGCTCCGAGGGCGAGGCGGGCTTGCGGTGTGAGGTCGTCGCTGGCGAAGCGCCCCTCTCGGTAGGCGAATTGCGCGGCCGCTGCAATCATCCCCGCGTTGTCAGTGGCCAAGGCAATCGGCGTGAGAAACAACTCGACTCCCAGTTCCGCGCAAAGTCCTGCCGAGGCCGCGCGCAGACCGCTGTTCGCACTGACGCCGCCCGCTAAGGCGAAGCGCGGTAGCCCCGTCTGCTCCAGTGCCGCTCGTGCCTTGACGAGCAAGCTCTCGACAATTGCACGTTGAATGGAGGCGCACAGATCGGGCAGGTTGTCGGCGATAAAAGTTGGCTCGTCCGCGATGCGGGCGCGTAAAAAATACAATATGCTGGTCTTCAGACCGCTGTAGCTAAAGTTGAGGCCTGGTAGGTTTGGTTTGGCGAAAGAGAACACGGGCTGTCCCTGCCGCGCGAGTCGATCGACGTGCGGCCCGGCGGGGTAGGGTAGCCCCAACAGCTTGCCGCTCTTGTCAAAAGCCTCACCGGCGGCATCGTCGAGGGTTCGGCCGATCTCTTCGTAATCGAACGGGCCGCGGACGATAAGGAGTTGGGTATGACCTCCGCTGACGGTGAGGCACAGAAACGGAAACTCAGGAGGCGCGTCGGTCGCGAAATGCGCCAACACGTGCGCCTCCATGTGATTGACCTCGATGAGCGGAATGCCGAGGGCGGCAGCGTAGGTTTTGGCGAAAGCCACCCCGACCACCAAGCTCCCCATCAGGCCCGGACCGCGCGTCACGGCCACCGCATCGAGGTAGCTCGCCACGACGCCCGCTTCACGGAGGGCTCGGCGGACTACCGGAACAATGGTATGTTGGTGGGCGCGACTCGCTACTTCTGGGACGATTCCGCCGGTGTCCACGTGTTCGAGTTGGGCAGTAACCACGTTACTAACTAGCTTACCGGCCCGCCAGACAGCTGCACCGGTATCGTCGCACGAGCTTTCTATCGCTAGGATTGTGGGCTCATCCACCAAGGTTTTGTGTGCGTGCATCTGGCGTTGTGTATAATTGTGCGCAGGTCGAGTACGTCGGCCAAGGTGCTTTGAGTATTATTGCCACACAAGCGTTCGTCTATGAAGATTGTCATCAACCTGGTCCTCGTCCTGCTAGCGGCCTACCTCGGGTACGTCCTCTACTCCTCTATTAAAGAGCCCATCAATTTCCAAACGGAGTTGGTGGCCCGCCGGGATGCCGTCTCGAGCCGCCTCAAGCAAATCCGTAGCGCGCAGTCGATCTACCGGGATGTCTCCGGCGGATCGTACGCGAAGTCCTTCGACGAGCTAGAGAACACCCTCAAGAACGGCCGTATTCCTATCGTGAGCGTCTTCGGCGATCCGGACGACCCGAACTTCGACGGCGTCATCCGCAAGGACACGACCTACAAGATGGCCGCCGACACCGCCGCTGCCTTGGGTATCCGCGTGGACTCCCTGCGGTACATCCCGTACAGCAGCCCCCGCGAAGAGTTTAAGATCTTCGCCGATACGGTCACCTTCCAGAAAACTCAGGTCAACGTAGTTCAGGTCTCGGCACCGTACAAGAGCTTCATGGGCAAGTACGCAGACGAGCGTTACAAGCGATACGACAACGCTTACGATCCGACCAAAAACATGATGTTCGGCAGCACCAGCCAGCCGACGCTCTCCGGTAATTGGGAGTAGGCGTGATGGCCCCTCCAGCATCTCTTATTGGCGTTCGACAGGCGGGAGGCCTCCTGACCTTTCCATCTCCACATGCTCGGGAGGGCGGTGGCGCGGTCGACTACTACGAGGCTTCACGCCAGTGGGAGTTGGTCCCGCGCCGGCTGTTCCGGCGGGAGGACTGTGCGCTCTACCTCGCTGAGGCCCCAGGGCCTTTGGTGTCAAACGCGTATGGATTCGCCTCCCTGAGTGAACCCGCTGCAGTCGGCGTGTTCGCACGACCAGCCGCCAGCCCCGAGGAACCCGGCGACGCCCACCACGTGGCGGAACTTTTCATCGCGGCCGGAAATCACCTTGCCCGAGATATCGAGCAACTAGGTCTAGGTTTTCTGGTGGGACGCGTGTTGTGGCTCCTGCTATACAAAGGCGGAGACCTCACCTACATCTCCTCCCACCACGTCGACTCAGAGGCGGATGCCGTGTTTTATATCGCGGCTCACTACCAACACTTTGGGCTCGACCGCGCCACTTGCCCTTTCTACGTAGGCGGTGGGCTGGATCCCGTTGGCCAGCTGCATCGGCAACTCGAGATCTATTTCGATCTGCACTCGCTGAGCCTCGCTCTTCGTGAACGCCAAGATCCGCTCGTGCTCGAGGTCGAACTCCTCTTTGCTTACGAAGAGGCCCTCCGTCAAGAGATAAGCGACCGTTGATATGCGTATTATCGCAGGTGAGTTTCGAGGGCGACGCTTTACGCCTCCTGCCGATAAGTGGCCGACCCGGCCGACGACCGACATCTCGAAGGAGGGGCTGTTCAACATCCTGAGCAACGAGGTCGACTTTGATGACATGCGGATGCTCGACTTGTTTGGGGGCACCGGCAACCACTGCTACGAGTGCATCAGTCGCGGCTGCGAGGACGCTACCTACGTGGACATGCACGTGCCAGCCATCAAGTTCGTTACCCAACTCAGCGAGCAACTCGGGATCCAAGACCGGATCACCATCGTCCGCTCGGACGTGTTTAAGTTTCTGGAGCGAGCGAGCGGAAAGTACTCGTACTGTTTTGCAGGGCCTCCCTATCCGTTGCCTACCTTGGACACCATCCCGGACAAGTTCTTTGCCGCCGATCTCCTGTCTGACGGCGGGCTGTTCGTCCTGGAGCACAACCCGAACCATGACTTCAGCGAACACCCTAATTTCGAGCGTATCCGCACCTACGGCAAGACCTACTTTAGTTTCTTTCGCTGATCGAGTCGCTAGGGCGAAGCTGTGCTGCTTGCTTGTGCTTCTCACAGTCGTTAGCAGCGTCGCCGCCCAAGAGGATGGCCGCTTTCAGAAGTTACCGGACGGTGTCGAAGAAAGTGTGTATGCCCCAGTTGCGCCTGGGGAGGCGGAGTTCCGGGGTACGAGCGTCATGCCGCCGAGCTGGTTCGTAGATCTGCCGACCCGACAGGTAGATGTACTGATCTACGACGAGGGCGTCGGATCTCAAACGTTTCAGCTTGACGGCGTGGGAGCAAAACTGCTCGGTCAGTCCGGCTACGCAAACGACAACTATACTAAGCTCAGCCTACTGGTCGACGCTTCCGCAAAACCCACGGTGTTGCAGTTGCGGCGCGCGGACGGCAAAGCTTACCCTTTCGCACTTACGAAAGCTCGTCAGCCTAGCGCGATGCGCCCGTCTGACTTGATTTACCTCATCATGCCCGATCGATTCGCCAACGGCGACGTCCGCAACGACGACATCTCCGGAATGACGCAACGCGGGCTCGATCGTGGAAAAGTGCTGTTCCGACACGGCGGAGACCTGCAAGGGATCACCAAGCATTTGGGATACATCAGCCAACTCGGCGTCAGCGCCCTGTGGCTCAACCCCGTACTCGAAAACGACCAGCCGTACGAATCGTATCATGGCTATGCCGCCACCGATCACTACCGGGTGGACGCGCGTTTTGGCGGTAACGCAGCCTACCAAACCCTGATCGATAGCGCCCACGGCCGTGGCATCAAGGTGCTCATGGATATGGTCCCCAATCACGTCGGCGACCAGCACTTCCTCTACGCAGACATGCCCGACCGGAGTTGGTGGCACCTGCCCGATAGCTTTACACGCAGCAACTTCCGCATCCCTAGCGTGCTCGACCCGCACGCCGCGCCTCGCGACCAGCGGCAGATGCTCGACGGTTGGTTCGACAGGCACATGCCGGACTTTGACCAGAATTCTCCAGACGTACGCCGCTACTTCACACAACTCGCCCTTTGGTGGGTCGGTGCTACCGGCCAGGACGGCTACCGCGTCGACACCTACCCATACAGCGACCCGGCCTTCATGGCGGAGTGGTCGAGCGAACTAAAGGCTAACTTTCCAACGCTCAGCTTTTTCGGGGAAGTTTGGGTGGATGGGCTACCGAACCAGGCAGCGTTCGTACCGGGCTTTGAGACCAGTGTGGAACCAGGTGGCAATACCTCGGTGACCGACTTTCAGCTAAAAGACGCCATTATGGAGGCGCTGTCGCAGGAGCAAAGCTGGGCCGGGGGCGTCGGCAAACTGTGGCTCACACTCGTGCAGGACTACCTCTACGATGATCCGAATGCGCTCGTCACTTTCCTCGACAACCACGACCTCTCGCGCTTGGCGACGAGTTTGGGGGGCGATCAGACCAAAATCGAGTCGGCAATAGCGCTGCTGCTCACCTTACGCGGTACGCCTATGCTGTACTACGGCACAGAACTCGCGCTCGAAGGTTCTGGCGGGGGCTTCGGCGAGGGTGGGCGAGTGGACATGCCCGGGGGCTGGAAGGGCGACACCGTAGATGCGTTTCTAGGTAAGGGGCTTTCGCCAAAACAGACTGAACTGCTAGCGTTTACGCAGCGCCTGGGGCAGTATCGCCGCGCGAATCCTGACCTGTTCGAAGGCGAGATGATGCACTGGGTCCCGGAGGACGGGCTGTATGTGTTTTCCCGGAAGGGGGTGGCTGGCAGGCGTCTACTGGTCGTGTATAACTCGAACGCTGTTGATAAAACTGTGGGACTGGGAAGATATGTAGGCCAAACGACCGTGACTCAGCTGAAAAATGTGATGACTGGAAAGCTTCTCCAAATGCGCGAGATAGAGATTCAAAGCAACGGTACTGTGCTATTCGAGTACACGGAATAGCTGATAAGTAATCCGCGTGGCCAGCTATAAACTAGGGTTTCCCGGGCTTTAGCCCGGCCCGAAAGTGTAGCAATCCACTGTATACACTCTTAACGGGCCGGGCTAATTGAGTTTTAAAAATTCAACTGCTCGTCCGAGCAGACCCGCTCCGGCGAGCGCACCCGAGCCGCCCCCCCGACCTTGGCGAAGCCACGTGTGGAGCCTCCCCGCCCTCGGTGCCGAAGCGTAGCGCCTCCGTGTCCTCGGTGCCGAATCCCCGTAGCGGCGAAGCCGCCATTTCCGAGCGGCGACACAGGAGTACCTAGAACGCTACGCTCCCCGGAGCAGCGCTTTAATTTTTAAATCTCAATAAGCCCGGGAAACCCAACACTACTTCAGCGAGCAGTTATCATTAACCATACCTATTCTGGACCTCACCTCACAATCCCCCGCGCCGCCAGATTCCGCTGGAACTGCGCAATGTTGGCATTGTGGCCGCGAATATCTCGTGCGAAGCTGTGCGTTCCCGAACCGTCGCCCTTGGTGACGAAGAAAAAATACTCATGGTCTTCGGGGTGCAAAACGGCGTCGATACTCGATATGCTGGACATCGCAATCGGACCCGGCGGAAGGCCGGCGTAGAGGTAGGTGTTGTACGGCGAGTCATACTCGAGGTGGACAAAAAGCACTCGCTTGAGAGAAAAGTCGCCGATCGCAAAGACGACTGTCGGATCGGCGTCGAGCTTCATCCCGATTTCCATACGATTTTGGTAGACGCCGGCGACGGTCGGCCGCTCCGCCCTATTTTGTGTCTCCGACTCGACGATAGAGGCTAGCGTATACACTTCAGTGGTCGTGTACCCTAAGCTGTCGGCGATACCCTTGCGATTCTCTTTCCCCCAAAAGCGGCGCTGCTCGGTCAATAAGCGGTCGCGGACCTCTGGGGCTGTCGCGTTCCAGTAAACGTTGTATGTATTCGGGATCGCGATCGACATGACCGTCTGTGGCGTGTACCCGACCGAATCCAGCCATACACTGTCGAGAAGCGCGTCTACGAGCGCAGCGCTGTCAATCTCTAGGAAGCGAGTCGCTTGTGCGGCCATGTCGCCAAGCTGTCTTGCGTTGGTGAGCACGATGCGGCTCGCCTCTTGACCACCGACATCGAGGTGCCTGGCTATTTCATTGGCCGACCAGGCGCTATCGATCTTGAACTGGCCGCTGCGGTAGACGAAGTCACGCTTGGCTACCGCCTGTCTTACGAGTGCCGTATCGGAAATGGCACCACTCGCAAAAATACTGTCGATCACTTGGTCGAGCCCTCCGCCACCCGGGAGTCGAACGGTGAACGCTCGCGTGGCCAGCGGTTGGGCGAGCGGTTGATTGACGTAGAACAGCCACGCAACTACGGCTCCGAGACCGAGTGCGAGCACGGCGGCGATAAAAAGTAGTACAGGTTTCTTGGGCATGAGCCTTCTAGTAGATTTCGGTCCTATTTGTAGGACTCGCTCTGGTCAGGAAATTTTCTCGCCCGCACATCGTCGATGTACGCCTTCGTCGCGCCTTCGATTACCTCTGCCAAGTCCAGGTAGCGACGGATGAAACGGGGATTGAACTCTTTGTTGAGTCCCAGGAAATCCGGTGTCACGAGCACCTGGCCGTCGCAGGCGTTGCCAGCCCCGATGCCGATCGTGGGTATAGTAAGGGACTTGCTGATCTCGCCAGCGAGCCCACGGGGGATTTTCTCTAACACCATACTGAAGCAGCCTAGGCTCTCGAGCAAGAGGGCGTCCTTTCGGAGCCGTTCCGCCTCGGCGTCCTCGCGGGCTCGGACGGTATACGTGCCGAACTTGTAGATCGACTGAGGTGTAAGACCGAGGTGACCCATAACGGGTACGCCCGCAGATAAGATTCGCTTGACGGATTCGCCGATCTCCTCTCCACCCTCGAGCTTGACGGCGTGTGCCCCACTCTCTTTCATGATTCGAATGGCGGAGTCGAGTGCCCGCGAACTGTTGCCCTGGTAGCTACCAAACGGTAGGTCGACGACCACCAGCGCTTTTGAGGTGCCGCGGACGACGCTGCCCGCCATGAAAATCATCTGGTCGAGCGTGATCGGGAGGGTCGTCTCGTGTCCGGCAACCACATTGCTGGCAGAGTCACCGACCAACAGTACGTCGACGCCCGCGCCATCGAGGATTCGGGCCATCGTGAAGTCGTACGCCGTCAGCATGGCAATCGGCTCGTCTTTCGCCTTCATAGCTTGGAGGACGTGCGTGGTAATGCGTTTGACTTCGGCGTGGACGGACATAGCGGGCGAACATTGATTTGGCGGCGCGAAAGTACTGCAAGCGACACGGGGACATTCCGGAGGGCGGCCCGCGCCGCGCGTCGTAGGTTTGCAGGCCTATGGCAAAAGCTTGGACTTTGGCGCTCTGCGTCACGGCGGGACTGTTCACAGCCTGTGATAACGAGGTCGAACTGCTGAGCGACGACGTTGGTGTTCCTGTGGTGTACGGCCTTATCAACGGGTCGCAAGAGGAGCAGCTGATCAGCGTCTCTCGCACTTTTCGTTTCTCGGGCGATGGCAATGCGGTGGCGTCCGCGCAGAATCCCGACTCCGTGTTTTACGACGCAGAAAGCCTCGCGATCACCGCACGCAATCTTAGGAATGGGCGCACGGCCAACTTAACCCGCGTCAACCTCAGTGAGCAGGGCGTCGTCCGCGCCGAAGGTCGCTTCCCGACGGACGTCAATGTTGCCTATAGATTTCGCCTCAGCGAGCTAGAGACGAGTCCTGGAGATAGCATCGAATTGGTAGGCACGCTCCCTAGCGGCCAAAGCTTTACGGCCGGTTCGCGAATACTCACCCCGTTGGAGTTCAACGAAAGGGTCGCTGGAGGCACTCCTCCGACGGCCTACAGCCTTACCGGATCCAATCCACTTAGGTTTATCTGGAGGCGCTCTAACGACGGTGCGCCGATACAGGTCTTCGAGATCGGTTTCAACTTTGCCTTCACCGAAATCAGTCCCGCCGGCACGCGTCAACGTATCCTTTACTTCGCACCAAGCCAAAACCTGGGCGTCGGGACCAACTCGGCCCAGATCGAGCTCAATGGAATCTTTGGCTTCCTCGCTACTCGCCTCGAAGCCGACCCTAGCATCACGAGGCAGTTCGACTACATGCAACTCGTTCTGACGGGCGCAGACAATAGCTATTTAGACTACCAGACGCTAGTTCGTGCCAACAGCGGTATTACGGCAACTCAGGAGCTGCCTCCGTTCAGCAACGTGACGGGCGGCTTAGGCTTGGTAGGAAGTATTACGCAACTTCGGCAGGGAACCGACGCGGGCCTTCTCCGGCCCAGCCGTGATTCGCTACGATTGGGTTCGATAACGCGGGACCTGAATTTTCTATAGGTCGGCCTACCGCGAGGGAGTCTCCTTTTTGGCTCGACGCTGAAGTTTTGTCAGGAGGCTTTCGCCAAAACGTGACGCTAGTGGGGTCCACCTCGGGTTGCAACTGCTATTGCGGCAGGTTTTGCCGAAAGGCGTACCATTTGATGTGTTTTGGGTACTACAGTAAAACCCAAACACATGAGTAAGATAATCGGTATCGACCTCGGGACCACCAACTCCTGCGTAGCAGTGATGGAGGGCAATACCCCGGAGGTCATCCTCAACGACGAAGGCAAGCGCACGACCCCCTCGGTCGTCGCATTTTTAGACAACGGCGATCGCAAGATCGGTGCGCCCGCGAAGCGACAGGCGATTACGAATCCAAAGCGTACGGTCTCGTCCGTCAAACGCTTTATGGGTCGTCGCTTCTCGGAGGTCACGGGAGACGTCTCGCACGCTTCTTACGCCGTCAACAAAGGTAGCAACGACACGGTCCGCGTCAAGATCGATGATCGCGACTATACCCCGCAGGAGATCAGCGCGATGATCCTGCAGAAAATGAAGAAAGTGGCGGAGGACTATCTCGGCCAGGAAGTTACGGAGGCCGTCGTGACGGTGCCCGCATACTTCAACGACTCCCAGCGCCAGGCCACTAAGGAGGCTGGTGAGATCGCGGGTCTCACGATCAAGCGGATCATCAACGAGCCAACGGCAGCAGCTCTGGCTTACGGGCTCAACAAGTCCGGTAAGGACATGACGATCGCCGTGTACGACCTCGGTGGCGGTACGTTCGACATCTCCATCCTCGAGCTCGGCGACGGCGTCTTCGAGGTGAAGTCGACCAATGGTGATACTCAGCTAGGCGGCGACGACTTCGACCGCGTGGTCATCGACTGGCTCGCCGATACCTTCAAGGAGCAGGAGAACATCGATCTCCGCAAGGATCCGATGGCCCTTCAGCGCCTCAAAGAGGAAGCTGAGAAGGCCAAGATTGACCTGTCGAGCACGACGGAGTACGACTTTAACATGCCGTACATCACAGCCGTCGATGGCGTGCCGAAGCACCTTACGGTAAAACTCACCCGCGCCAAGTTCGAGCAGCTCGCACATGATCTCGTGGAGCGTACGCTCGGCCCAACCAAAGAGGCACTGAAGGACGCCGGCATGAGCACCAGCGACATTGACGAGGTCATTCTCGTAGGTGGTTCGACGCGCATTCCCGCCGTCCAAGAGGCCGTAGAGAAGTTCTTCGGCAAGAAGCCCAACCGCGAAGTCAACCCCGACGAGGTGGTCGCCATCGGTGCCGCAATTCAGGGTGGTGTCCTTGCCGGCGACGTGCAGGACGTCCTGCTCCTCGACGTGACCCCGCTGAGCCTCGGTATTGAAACCATGGGCGGTGTCTACGACGTGGTGATCGAGTCCAACTCGACCATCCCGACGAAGAAGACAAAGACGTACTCCACGGCCAGCGACAACCAGCCGAGTGTCGAGATCCACATCCTCCAGGGTGAGCGTCCAATGGCGGCACAGAACCGCTCCGTCGGTAAGTTCCAACTCGAAGGCATCCCGCCGAGCCCCCGCGGCGTCCCGCAGGTCGAAGTCACCTTCGACATCGACGCCAACGGTATCCTCAACGTGAGCGCCAAGGACAAGGCCACCGGCAAGGAGCAGACGGTCCGTATCGAGGCCAGCACGGGTCTGAGCCAAGACGAGATCGCCCGCATGAAGTCCGAAGCCGAGGCCAACGCCGACAGCGACAAGGCTGCCCGCGAGAAGATCGACACCCTCAACTCCGCGGATGCCCTCGTCTTCCAGACCGAGAAGCAACTCAAGGAGTTCGGTGACAAAGTCGACGCAGAAGATCGCAAGACGATCGAAGCGGCCCTCGACAAGCTCAAGGAGGCCCACAAGACGCAGGACATGTCCGGCATAGAGAAAGGCACCGCCGATCTCAACGCTGCTTGGCAGGCCGCCACGCAGAAGATGTATGCCGCGGGCAACGCGCCCGGTGGCGAAGGTGCTGGTCCAGACATGGGCGGCCAATCTGCAGCGGACAATGGAAGTGCCCAGCCTGACGACGTCACGGACGTCGAGTTCGAGGAGGTCGACAGTAAGAGCTAGGTTCTAGGTCTGGCTTTCGCCAAAACGTACGAAGCCCCGTCCACCGTAAAGTGGGCGGGGCTTTTGTGTGCCGATGCTGGTAGTAGCCACGCCTGGAATCGAACCAGGATCTAGCGTTTAGGAAACGCCTATTCTATCCGTTGAACTACGCGGCCTAAAAATTATCGTGCGGCGCTGTGAAGGTAGACAACTTCCCTGCAAAACGCCGCGTCACAGTCTAAGACGACACTTCGGACGAGCGAAATTGCTTATCGTAGATTGCAGCGTCCCACGTCGCAAAAGTCGTAATGTCTTGTAGCTCGATCACGATACGGAACAGCTCGGATGGGTACGTCTCGAAGAGCGTTACGTAGTTGCTCGTAAATACCAACTCGTGTTTAGCGTCCCTGTAACCACTGAGCAAGGGGAGGAGCTGGATGTACTTGGTCTCCCGCGGGGTTGGCGTGGAATTGACCTGGGCTACGTAAAACTTGCCGTTGTCCAAGGTCACGAGGATAGAGTGCTCCTTGAGGTAAGCGTCGAGTAGGAATACGTCCAACTCCAAGCCGATCGTCCGGATGGCGCTCTCGAGCTCCGGATCGATTTTGAGGTTTCGTCGCCGCCGTCTTATACGATGCTTGATTAGACTCACCCCGAGATAGAGGAGCAGCAAAACCGACGACACTAGGCTCGCGAGCGTAAAGGCTGGCATACCGAGCGCAGTAATCCATGCGTCGGACTGTCCAGATTTTATCGATGTAGCGACAATGGCCAGCTCAACTACGGCAAACGCGACCACGCCGACGGCTGCACTGTGGAAAAGGACCCGCTGTTGGTCAAGGTAAGAGTGGTAGTGCTTGAATCGTGGGCCGTAGCAAACGACGAAATACCCCGCCAAAAGAGGGCCGAGGAAGTGGCCCCACACCTACGAGGGCGATTGGGTCTGACGATCGAGCAGCTCCCGATAAAAGGCCGCCGACTTGATTGCCCGGATGTTGCGCTGCACACCCTCGCGCTTCATATATGCCGAGGGAGGTGTTACGATGCGTCCAGTAGCAGTCACGTAAGTCCCGTCGTCTTCAAAAGCCTGTGTTTGTCGTTCCTGCTCCTTGGCCATGCTTACAAAACTACACCTCCTCTACCAAAGTTGCACTAGTTCACTGCTGCGCGACGGTTTCCGAGGATGAATGGCTCACCACCGCGTCCGTCCTCGAGCATTCGCGCGAGCGTAATGCCAGCCAGGGCGCTATCGACTTCCCACTGCACGAGGCTCCACAAACTGCGCAAGGCGCAGTCGACGGATTTGGTGCAAAGCTTATCGCCGGCCGCGTGTTGCTCGCAGAATCCATCTTCATAGAGCCGCCCGCCGAGCGCACTCAACACGTCCGCTACCGCAATCGCTGCAGGCTCCCGTGTCAATACGTACCCACCACAATTCCCCCGCGTACTATCCACAAAGCCACCATCCCGCAGCAGTCGCAACACCTTGCCCGCCAGACTCATACTCATGCCCTCGCGCTCAGCCAAGACAGCCGTCGTCATGCAGGTCTTGTCCTCGCCGCGGGCTATCCGCAGGAGGAGGCGCATGCCGTGTTCGTCGTGGGCACTGAGTCGCATGGGCCTAAAACATGTCTAGTTCGAAGCGTGCCTCCTCGCTCATCTTGTCTTTCGTCCATACGGGCTCATAGACGAGCGA
The DNA here is from genome assembly GCA_963837005.1 of Lewinellaceae bacterium. Lineage (GTDB taxonomy): Bacteria > Bacteroidota > Bacteroidia > Chitinophagales > Saprospiraceae > CALDTK01. The sequence goes on along the minus strand of CAWIMC010000001.1, from coordinate 1,017,840 downwards.
CAGGTCGACGTCCGTCACGCCCTCGACGCCGATCACTTTCTCCTGAACTTCGAGCGGCATACTCCCGGCCACCGGACACATTGGACTCGTAAGCGTCATGACGATCTTGGTCATGCCGTCGTCCTCGATAGCGATGTCGTAGATGAGGCCGAGCTCCCAGATGTCAACGGGGATCTCAGGATCGAAGACCGTCTTGATCGCGGCTACGATGGCCTCGCGCGTTTTGGCTTTATCGAGCATTGTCGGGGAGGTTTTGTTGTGCGTCGAGCGCGAGTCCGTAGAGTTTCATCTGCTTGACCATCGAGCGCAGACCGTTGGATCGGGTAGGGGAGAGGTGCTCGTGGAGGCCAATCTTGTCGACGAAGTCCAGCTCTGCGGCCGCGACTTGTTTTGCCGGAAGGCCGTCCAAAACACGCACCATTAAGCTTACCAAGCCTTTTGTGATGATCGCATCCGAATCGGCCGTAAAATTGACGCGCTCGTCCGCGGCGTCAGCGTGCAACCAGACTTGGCTCTGGCATCCGCGGATGAGGTGCTGATCGTCTTTATGACTTGGATCAATCAATGGCAGCGACTTACCGAGTTCGATAATGTGCTCGTACTTGTCCATCCAATCATCGAAGATCTCGAACTCGTCAATAATCTCCTGCTGTCTTTCCTCGAGCGTCATCGCAACATATTTACGGCGCGCTTCGTAGCGTGCACCAGGCGATCGACATCCTCGTAGGTGTTGTACATCGCGAAGCTCGCGCGCACCGTGCCCGGGATGCCGTAGCGCTCCATCAGCGGCTGGCAGCAGTGGTGACCCGTCCGGACAGCCACGCCCTGCTTGTCGAGCAGGGTCCCGATATCGTACGGGTGGATGTCGTCGACCAGGAAGCTAAGCACACTGTGCTTCTCGGAGGCGGTGCCCACGACGCGGAAGCCCTCAATCTCGGACATCTGCTCCGTGGCGTAGGCCAGCAGCTCGGACTCGTAGCGCTCGATGTTGTCGAGGCCAAGTTCGCGCAGGTACTCGACGGCTCTCCCCATACCGACGGCACCGGCGATGTTCGGCGTCCCGGCCTCGAAGCGGAAGGGGATGGTATTGAAGGTCGTCTTTGCGAAAGTGACGCGGTCGATCATCTCGCCGCCGCCCTGGTAGGGGGGCATGCTTTCGAGGATTTCACGTTTGCCCCAGAGGACGCCCTGTCCCGTTGGGCCGAGCATTTTGTGCCCGCTGAAGACGTAGAAATCGCAGCCAATGGCCTGCACGTCGACTTGCTCGTGCGGGATCGCCTGGGCGCCATCGACGAGGACGACTGCGCCTACTTCGTGCGCGAGTCGCGTCATTTCTTTGACGGGATTGACGGTGCCTAGCGCGTTGCTCACGTGCACGACCGACACGATCGCCGTTCGTTCGGTGAGCAGTTTTTTGTAGGCTTCGATGTCCAGTTCCCCGCTGTCGGACACGGGGACCACTTTCAAGATCGCGCCCGTCCGCTCGGCGAGCAGCTGCCAGGGCACGATGTTGGAGTGGTGCTCCATCGTCGTGATGACGATCTCGTCACCGGGCTTGAGGCGCTGGCCGTAGCTGCTGGCCACGAGGTTGATGCCCTCGGTGCAGCCGCGGGTCCAGATGACCTCGTGCTCGTCGGAGGCATTGATGTGACGAGCTACCGTGGTGCGGGCTTGCTCGAAAGCGTCGGTGGCGCTCTGCGACAAGGCGTATACCCCGCGGTGGACGTTGGCGTGGTTGGTCTCGTAATACTTAGAGATTGCGTCGATCACCACTTGCGGCTTCTGCGAACTGGCCGCCGAGTCGAGGAACACCAGCGGCTTACCGTTCATCTCCGTCGAGAGGATCGGGAAGTCGGCTCGGACGCGCTCGATGGGGAAGGCGCTCGTGGTCGAGTCGGAGGTCGCAGCGGCGACGGCAGTGGTGGCAGACATAGACTTAGGTTATTCGGCGAACTTGGCCGCCAGTAAACGCTCGACGTAACCGCGCACGGCCACAGAATCGACGCGATCCAGTACCTCGAGTAGGAATCCTCGGTGGAGCATGGCCAGGGCCTGCGCGCGTGGGATGCCTCGCGCATTGAGGTAAAAGACGGGACCCTCGTCGAGTTGTCCGATCGTGGCGCCGTGCGAGCACTTGACGTCGTCTGCGAAGATTTCGAGTTGCGGCTTTGCGTTCGCGACGGCCTTATCGCCGATGACGAGGTTGTCGTTTTGCTGAAAAGCGTTTGTCTTTTGCGCATCCGGACGCACAATGACCTTACCGTTGAAGCTCGTCACGGCACGGTCCATCGCGATACCCTTGTAGAGTTCGTTGCTCTCCCCGTGCGGGAAGGCATGGTCGAGGAAGGTCTGGTTGTCGATGCGCTGCGTGCCGCGGGCGAAGTAGGCACCGGCCATGTGCGTCTCCAGGCTCGCCGCCTTGTGAATGACATCGAGATTGTTGCGCACCTGTCGTCCGCCGATGTCCACGCGGACGTGGTCGAAGAAGCTGTTGCCCTGCTGGTCGAAGCTCGCGTTCGAGAGGTGAACGTCGCGAAGGTCCTCAGCCTGGAAGCTGCGGTACTTGAGCTTGGCATTGGAGCTGATCCCGCCCCGAACGAGGTGGTTGCGGAAGATGGGCTCGCCCTCACCCAGGGTGCCGAAGGTCTCATCGATCGTGAGTTCGGCGCTGGTCCCGAGCATGACCATCACCTGCGAGCAGATCATGCGCTGGGCGCTGGTTCGGTTGGCGAGGTGGATGACGTGGATAGGCTTATCGAGCGTCGAGTTCTTCGGGGCTGAAACGAAGAGACTCGTTTTGGCGAAAGCCGCATTGAGCGCCACGAAGGCATTGCTCGACTTGCCGTGGAGTTCGGCCACCGTCCGGTCGAGCCAGTAGGCATAGGGCTCTTCCTCGATGAGGTCGTCGACCGTGCCGATGGTGATACCGGGCACTGCGTCGCTAAGGCTTGCGTCGTACTCCCCGTCGATCGTCACGAGCACGTAGGCATCGAGATCGTCGATCTGGAAGTCGACGCGATCAAAATCGGGTGTGAGGGCAGCGCTGAGGCTGAATGGCTCCCGCAGGATCTTGGTGAAGTCGCTGTAGCGCCAGTCCTCGTCGCGGCGCGTCGGGAAGGGCTTCGCCTGCAGGCGGTCGATAGCGTTTTGGCGGAAGCCCACCAGTCGCGGCGAGCCGATTTGGAGGTCCGGCCTTTCGGCAAAACTTCTCGTCCAGGGCGTTTGCTCGGCGGTAATCATCGTGTCGGTATCAATAAGTGCTTGCATCGCGGGGAGCTTAGACGGCGGCGGCGGCGACGGCCTCGGCCGCTTCTACCTCGGTTTTGATCCAGTCGTAACCGCGCTCCTCGAGTTCGAGGGCGAGGGACTTGTCGCCCGAGCGTACGATCCGACCGTTGAAGAGGACGTGCACGAAGTCCGGCACGATGTAGTCGAGCAGGCGTTGGTAGTGCGTGACGACGATAAAGCTGCGGTCCTCGCTGCGGAGCTTATTGACGGCCTTGGCCACCACCTGTAGGGCGTCGATATCGAGGCCAGAGTCGGTCTCGTCGAGGATCGACAAACGCGGCTCGAGGAGCGTCATCTGGAGCATCTCGTTGCGCTTCTTCTCGCCTCCGGAGAAGCCCTGATTGAGCGAACGCTTAAGAAAGCTCGGGTCCATCTCGACCTCGGCCATCTTTTCTTTGATGAGCTTCAGCGCCTGACCTCCACTGAGTTCCTCCTTGCCCTGCGCCGTACGGATCGCATTGATCGATGAGCGTAGGAAAGTCGCGTTGGTCACGCCCGGAATTTCGATCGGGTACTGAAAAGCTAGGAATATCCCTTTGTGCGCCCGCTCCTCGACTTCGAGTTCGAGCACATCTTCCCCGTCGAACTCGATGCTTCCGTCGGTGACCTCGTACTCATCGCGACCGGCCAGCACACTGGCGAGCGTCGACTTTCCTGAGCCGTTCGGTCCCATGATTGCGTGGACTTCCCCAGGCTTGACCTGAAGATTGATCCCCCGTAGGATGGCCTTGCCCTCGACGCTGGCGTGAAGATTTTTAATCGTTAGCATGCTCTCTAGCTTGTTCCAATGTGTCGACGTCTAGTCACGCCTGAACGGCCACTGAAAATTGATAATTGTAAATTGAAAATTCGCCGCTAGCCCACTGAGTTCTCGAGAGAAATCGCCAGCAACTTCTTGGCCTCAGCCGCAAACTCCATCGGGAGCTCCGCGAAGACATCCTTGCAGTAACCGTTGACGATGGTGTTGAGGGCATCCTCCTCACTCAAACCTCTTTGCTTGAGGTAGAAGAGTTGGTCCTCGCCAATCTTGGAGGTCGTGGCCTCGTGCTCGATGTTGGCGGAGCGATTGTCCACTTCCAGGTAGGGAAACGTGTGCGCGCCGCACTTGTCGCCCATCAGCAGAGAGTCGCACTGGGAGAAGTTGCGAGCGTTTTCGGCTTTCGCCAAAACCTTCACTAGGCCACGATACGTGTTCTGGCTGCGACCGGCACTGATGCCTTTCGAGATGATGGTCGAGGTGGTGTTCTTACCGATGTGGACCATTTTAGTCCCGGTGTCGGCCTGCTGTGCGTTATTAGTTACGGCCACGGAGTAGAACTCACCGACGGAGTGATCGCCTTTGAGAATGCAGCTCGGGTACTTCCAAGTGATCGCCGAACCGGTCTCGACCTGCGTCCAGCTGATCTTCGATCGATCGCCCTCGCAGATGCCGCGCTTCGTGACGAAGTTGTAGATGCCACCCTTGCCGTCCTTGTCACCTGGGTACCAATTTTGGACGGTAGAGTACTTGATCTCGGCGTCTGTGTGGGCGACTAACTCGACGATGGCGGCGTGGAGTTGGTTCTCGTCGCGCTTGGGAGCCGTACAACCTTCGAGGTAGCTCACGTAAGAGCCTTCATCGGCGACGATAAGTGTGCGCTCGAATTGACCGGTGTTTTCGGCGTTGATGCGGAAGTAGGTGCTCAGTTCCATCGGGCAGCGCACGCCCTTTGGGATGTAGACGAAGCTACCGTCGGAGAAGACCGCCGAGTTGAGCGCCGCGTAGTAGTTGTCCTTGACCGGAATGACCGTACCCATATACTTGCGGACGAGTTCCGGATGCTCCCGCACGGCCTCCGAAAAGCTGCAGAAGATAATCCCTAGCTCACCGAGACGCTCTTTGTAGGTAGTAGTGACCGAGACGGAGTCGATGACCGCATCCACGGCGACGCCTGCCAGTAGCTTTTGCTCCGTGAGCGGGATGCCGAGCTTGTTAAAGGTCGCGATCAGCTCCGGGTCGGCCTCATCGAGGCTGTTGAGCTTCGGTTGCTTGCGCGGGGCGGCGAAGTAGCTGATGGCCTCGAAGTCGACGGGCTTGTACTGGACGTTGACCCACTTGGGTTCGGTCATCGCGCGCCAGGTGCGGTAGGCGTCGAGGCGGTAGTCCAGGAGCCAATCCGGCTCCTGCTTCTTGGCGGAGATAAAGCGTACCACGTCCTCATCGAGGCCCGGAGGCAGGGTCTCTGTGTCGATGTCGCTCGACCAACCGTATTTATAGTCGGAGGCGGCGTGCTCCTCGAGCACCATCATTGATTGGTCCATATCGTGTATCGTAAGCGAGGGCGAAGGTCGGGACCTACGCGCCTTATTCGTACTAAAATGTACGAACAGCCCTTTCGGTTGTCCTACACAGCGCTAATACGGCAGCTCTCGCAATGCTTTGACATTGGTCAGCGTGAAGCGCGCGTGGTCGATCTCGATGTAGCCGGCGTCCCTGAAATCCGTGAGGTTCCGGATGAAGGTCTCTTTGGCGGTACCGGCCCACTGCGCGAGTTCCTCGCGGGACATCGGCCAGGGCCTTCCGTCGAAGATTCTGTGTCCGAGTAGTAGGATGTTGGCGCAGCGCTTGCGGACCGAAACGTACGTCAGGTCGAGCATTCGGCTGTCGGAGTCGAGCAGGCCCGAGGCGAGGAGGCTGAGCATCATGTCCGCCACATTGGTATCACCCACCATGCAGGTGCGCACTTTGTCGGCCGGCACCAGTTTGACCTCGCACTCCGTAAGCGCGATAGCTTCGTGCTCGTAGCGCCTGTTCGCAATCAATTCTGGGTACCCGAACAGATCCCCGTCGCTGAATACGCAAACGATGATCGTCTTGTCGAAATCGGTGGTCTTCTGAAGTTTGATGTGCCCACTACAGAGGATAAACATATCACGCACCTGCTCCCCTTCGCGAAAGATGGCTTCACCGCGCTTGTACGTACGGATCACGCCAGAGGACGAGAGCTTGTCCAGAGCGGCTTCGAGGGCAGGTTTACTTAAAAACCCGGTCCAGTTGTCGGGGACCTTCGCAGTCTGCGCCTGTCGCTCACGCTTGCGCAGCCGCACCTCGATGATGCGGAGAAGTTCGTCTTTGTAGAACGGTTTCGTGACGTAGTCGTCGGCCCCGAGATTCATCCCGCGGCGTAGGTCCTCTTGCTCGCTCTTCGCGGTCACGAACACAAATGGGATCGCGACGGTATCCTCGCGCTCGACGAGTATTTTCAAGACGCCATACCCGTCGAGATCGGGCATCATAACGTCGCAAAGGATGAGATCGGGCTGCTCACTACGCGCCAGGTGTATTCCGTCGCGCCCCGACCCTGCGCTCAGGAAGCTGTAGCCAGCGAGGGAGAGTATATCACAGACGTTATCGCGAACCTCGCTGTTGTCTTCGATGACGAGGATCTTCTTCATGGGAGGGGTTTTGAGCGGCTTCGAACTAAACCAGAGCGTACGGCAGGTCTACAGTGACGACGGTTCCCGTGCCCGCTGGATTGTCGGTTACGGAGATGGTTCCAGCCATCGCGCTGACGTATTGCTGCGTAATGTGAAGCCCGAGTCCTGTACCCTGAAAAGTCTCCGCGTTCGCGGCACGGAAGAAGCGTTCGAAGAGATGCGGCTTGCATGCATCGGGGACGCCGATCCCTCGATCTGCTACCGTGATCAGCATTCGGTCGTCGCGCCGTGCGACTACGATCCGGATAGGCGTATCCTTTGGGCTATACTTGATGGCGTTGGTGGTCAGGTTGCTTAGGATGATCCGCAGTCCATTTTCGAGGTGTCGGGTCTTCCCGAACTCGCCCTCGATCTCGACAATCAGGTCAAGGCCCGGTTTCGAGGCAATGGCGAGGTCGTCAATCAGATCGCTGAGCAGGGCCCCGAGGTCGAGGGTGCGAATGTTCAGGTCCACTCCCTTGAGATCGAGCTTGCCGAGTTGGAGGAAGTCATCGAGCACATTCCGGAGGTACCCGATATTGGACCTGACACGTTCGAGGTGTTTGGTGACGATCGGGGTCAAGTCCTCGGAGGCCATCGAGACGACCTCGAGGCTGGACAACATTGTCGTCAACGGTGTGCGGAACTCGTGGGAGGCCATGCTCACGAACCGGGTTTTAAGTTCGTTTAGCTCGCGCTCTTTAAAGAGTAGGCGCTCGAGTTGTCCCTCGCGTCGCTGCAGCGAGCGGGCGATTTCCTCACGCTCGCGCACCTCGAGCGCGAGCTTACGGTTAGCTTCATTTAACGCTACAATCGAGTTCTCCAGCTGAGCGGTCCGCAAGGCAATCTGTGCCTCCAGCGACTGGTTAGCTTCCTGAAGTTGCAGGTGCAGAGCGGTGATGCGCTCGTGAGACTTATGGATGCGTGTGTTATCCTCCGCAACGACGATGTAGCTCTTTGGACTAGCGCTGGTGAGTTCGCGCACATAAGCCGTGAAGGGAAACGACTCGCCCGATGAGTTTTTGCCAGTCCGTCTCATTACACGGTTGAGGCGATAGACCATCTGCGTGCAGCCGTGTGTCCTGAGGGCGTCCATTTCGGCTGCGACAAATTCGTCGGGCATCAGATCGACGAGTCGCAGCCGAAGCAATTCGTCTGGCGTATAGCCAAACATGTCGCTTGCGCCGGCATTCGCCGACAGAATAGAACCATCTTCGGCGAAGACCATGATCGCGTCCAGAGAGGCCGTGTAAATGGCGTCTAGCTGTTCCTCGTAAAGGAGCAGCGAAGGAGTTGAAAGTGGATAAGTCATTCTGGTGTCCGAAGGCGCGGCCTCATTGACTATGGGTTCATGTTGCTCACGGTTTTGACGAGCATCCCAGCGGGTAGCTGGTCGGTAAGTTCCATGCCGTTCAGGATCGCAAGTTCGGTCATCCGAGCCGAAGGTGTACCTGCTTTCTCCAAGAAGGCGCTCAATGTGGTCGGACTCCCTACTGTCTGGATAGCGATGCGCTCGGGCTTGCGGTTCAGATAACGTGCTTCCGTGAGCGCCGAAAAGCTACTGACGGGCTCATTGAGTTGGCGCGTATACTGATTACTCACGGTGGCGAGACTGAAGGACGTGAAATTGTATATCGTGCCGCCGTACGAGATAAAAGTCGCTTCGTAGTTGATGACCGGCGACTGCTGTCCATCGCCTGCCTGGCCGGACATCACGTAAGCGGACATGCCGTTAATCGTCGTGGCGCCCCCGCGCGTCGGCTGGACCTGGTTCTCCTGCGCCCAAGCCTGGGCTGCAGCTTCCGGGCTGGCACCTTGACCGAGCGTAAAAATGATCGCCGCGTCGCCTGTCTGAGACTGCATCTGTACTGCCTGTGGGCTATTGGCGAGTGCAAAGCCGTTCGGGACGCGAAACTTGAATTTGAGTTGAGGGTGGTAGAACGTAGAGTTTTCGACGAAGCCTTGCGCCGGATCAGGCCCGTAGATTAGGCCGTCGATCAGGCGCAGGTAGCCGTCGCGATTGACGAGGTCCTGGTTGCCTGGCAGCTTCTTCTGCCATTTGTTGGCGAGCTGTCGAACATTCTCCTCGCGGTTCAACGGATCAGGGTGGGTACTCAGAAAGCTGGGTATTTCGACCCCGGCCTCCGCCTGGAGGCGGCCAATGGTCTTGAAGAAGCCCGCCATGTAGTTGGCGTCGAAGCCCTGCTCGCTTGAGTACTCTACCCCCAGTGCATCACTCTGCGACTCCGCATCACGACCGTACTTAAGCATAAGCAATTGCATGCCCTGATTGACAGCGTCGAAGTTCTGGCGCACCGTGTTCGAGGCGAGCGCCCCGGCAATCATTCCGACCTGCGCGACCTGTTGCTTGCGGATCTGGGCAGCCGAGTGACGCGCTGTGACGTGTCCGATCTCATGCCCGAGCACCCCGGCAAACTCCGCCTCGTTGTTGAAGTGTGCCATGATGCCCCGCGTGAAGTAAACATACCCCCCCGGCACAGCGAAGGCGTTGACGACATCGGAGTCGACGATCCGAAAAGTCCAGTCGAGGTTGGGGCGGTGGGAATCCTTCGCCATCTCCTGGCCGCGGCGGTTGATCAGTTCCTGCAGCTCGGCATCATCGTAGACGCCCATCGTGGCAACGATCTGCGGATCGGACTCCTTCCCCATCGCAATCTCGCTCTCCTCGCTGATCGCGAGCTGTCGCTTGCCGGTCACGGGATTCTTAGCACAGGAGCCGACGAGTAGGGCGGCAAATAAGAGGGGCAGCAGGCGGTTGGCGAATAGGGGTAGTTGACTCATCATGGTTACCGTAACATCTTTACCGCATGCGGATGTTTGGTTTGCTCGGGCGGCGTCTCGGCCACAGCTTTTCGAAGGGGTACTTCAGCGACAAGTTCGAGCGGCTCGGGTTGCTCGACCATCGCTACGAAAATTTCGAACTCGAGGACATCGCAGCGTTTCCAGACCTGCTAGGCGCTCACCCCAACCTCGCAGGCCTGAACGTGACGATCCCTTACAAGCAGGCCGTCCTTCCGTACCTCGATGAACTGTCGGAAGCAGCCGCGGCCATCGGTGCGGTCAACACCATCCAGTTCATCGATGGCAATCTTATCGGTCACAATACAGACGTAGTGGGTTTCGAGCTTACGCTAAAACCATATGTACCCTTCCTCACTGCTCGTGGTAGCCGCCCTCCGGTGGCAGCTATTCTCGGAGATGGTGGCGCGGCGCAGGCGGTGAAATATGTTTTGGCGAAAGCCGATATCAGCTACGTGAGCTTCAAGCGCAAGCCCAGCGAGGGCGAGCAGGCTTTCGAGTTCGGGATGCTCGCCAGATTGTGGCACGACGGAGACCTCGGCTTGGTCATCAACGCGACGCCCCTCGGCACGTATCCCGACGTAGACTGCATGCCCCCGATCGACCCCACTTGGCTCAGCGACGCAAACGTGGTTATCGACCTGATCTACAACCCCGCCGAGACCCTACTTTTGCGGGAGGCGAGACAGCGCGGTGCCCAAACCGCCAACGGTCTCGCCATGTTGCACGGACAAGCCGAGGCCGCGTGGGCCATCTGGAATTCAGCAGCGTACGCCCTATGACCACAACCGCCCCTGCAGTGCTCAGCTTCGCCGATACAGAGACGGCCTTCGCACACAAGTCCGACGCCGCGCTCGCCCGCAGCCGCCGCCTTTTTGCCCTCATGAACCGACCCAGTCTCGTGCGTATGGGCAGCGCCCTCGGGAGCTTCGCCGTGCGCTGGGGGCTGCCTTTCGCCGAACGTATCACGCTCGATACAATCTACAGGCAGTTCGTCGGGGGGCGAACCCTGCTCGAGGTCCAGGAGGTCGCCACCCAGCTCGGGCAGCACCGTGTACTGTCGGTGCTCGACTTTGGGGCCGAGGGCAAGGAGGACGACAAGGCGCACAACCACACGATGAACGAGTGCATCCGCGCCATCGAGTTCGCCGCCCGCGATGAGTTTATCCCCGTGATTAGCACCAAGATCAGTGGCCTCACCAACAACGCCCTCCTCGTCGAACTAAGCTCAGGACGTGACCTGTCGACGGTTTTGGCGAAAGCCAGAGAAGCCCTCGCCAAGCGCGTAGACAGCCTCTGCTACGTTGCTGCCGAAAATGGGGTCCAACTCTACATCGACGCCGAAGAATACGCGATGCAAGCCGCGATCGACGACATCGTGATGGCAGCCATGCTGCGCTACAACAAGCAACGCGCCGTGGTCGTCAATACTTACCAAATGTACAGGCATGACCGGCTCGCGGCGCTCAAGGAACACCACGCCGCCTGTCGCTCACAGTCCGTCGTATTCGGGGCCAAGCTCGTGCGCGGAGCCTACATGGCGAAAGAGCGCGCCCGCGCCGAGGAGTACGGCTACCCGAGCCCTATCCAGCCGGACAAAGCGAGCACGGACCGTGACTTCGACCTGGCCGTCGAGTTTTGCCTCGACCACGTCGACACCACCGAGTTTGTCAACGCATCTCATAACCAGCACTCCGCTCAAGAGATGGCCCGCAAGATGACCGAGCGCGCGATCCCGGCAGACCATCCGCACGTGATGTTTTGCCAGCTCTACGGCATGAGCGACAATATGACCTATAACCTGGCCGCCGCCGGCTACCGCGTCGGTAAGTACCTGCCCTACGGCCCGGTAGAGGACGTTGTGCCCTACCTCGTGCGCCGCGCCCAAGAAAACACTAGCATCACGGGAGAGGCGAGCCGTGAGTTGTCGCTCATCGAACGTGAACTCGCCCGGCGCGAGCAAGCGCGAGTTTAGAGTTCGTACGCAACGCCAAGATTGGTTAAGGCTGAGAATACCTCCGCAGTGGGCAGGCCCATCACGTTGCTATACGATCCCTCGATGTGCGTGACTTTGGCCCAGCCGATCCAATCTTGGATGCCGTAGGCTCCGGCCTTGTCAAGCGGGCGATGGCGATCGACGTATGCCCGGATCTCTTGCTCAGTGGCTGGCGCGATGGTAACTTTTGTCTCGTTTTGAAAACTAAAGGCCCGCACCACGGGCCCTTCGTCAACTGAGGCGATGTACACGCCCGTGATGACGCGCTGTACCCTTCCGCAGAGCTTCGTGAGCATCCGCACGGCGTCTGCCGCATCACGAGGTTTATTGATCAGCTCGTCCCCGAGCAGCACAGTCGTGTCGGCAGCCAATAGCACTTGACCTACGTCCAAGAGTGGTATGCCTGCCTTTCCTTTGAGGGCGGCCAGGTAGTGCGCGGCATTGTCGTTTGGGTGGCCTTCCGGCAAAACTTCGTCCACGTCGGTGGGGCGCACCTCAAAACTAAAGCCGAGTTGGCTTAGCAAGTCACCGCGCCGCGGACTACCGCTGGCGAGGATTAAAGTCCGCCGTTCGTCCATGAGGTGCGACCGTAAAGTACGAGGATGAGGAGGGCCAGCGCGAGTGTCCACTTTAACTGCCGGCTCACGAAGGCATAGGTGTTCTGCAGGTTAGGGCGTGGGATGTCGACGTTCCAGATAGCCACGGCCATGAAGACCCAGACCAGCCCCCAACCCATCGCCGCCATCGTGGCCTCGCTGCGGTAGTATACAAACCCGGTATACGCAATGGCCGCGAGCGCTACGAAACCCCAGGCATTTGCCAGGCGCTGCACGTGCCGCGCAGGCCAGCGGACGGCCAGCGTCCGACAGCCTGCCAGGCCATCACCGTGGCGGTCCTGTAGGTCTTTGACTAGTTCGCGCATCATCGTCCCTGCGAAGGCGAAGACCGTGTACGCCATTAGTGCGTGAGCGTTGGGTTGGTCGGGGAGGCCATCTAAAAGGGCCGGCTCGACCACAAGGATGAGTCCGGGCACGCCTGCGCAAAGCAGCGCGACGACTAGGTTGCCGATGACGGGCTGGCACTTTAGCGCAAAAGCATAGGCCAGCAGCGCCCCGATCGTGATGGGCAAGAGCAGAAGGCCGGCCAACCAGCCGACTTCGAGCGCGAGTTTCACCGACAGCGCGGTTGCCGCTATGTTGAGGGCCAGGTATACCCCCCAGGCCTCGCCCAGGCTTACCCCCTTGAGTAGCGGGTTAGGACGCTCGTTGAGTTCGTCAATGGTGCGATCGGCGATGTCGTTGACCACGTTACCAGCGGCGGCCACGAGCGCGATGGCTACGCCGAGCCACCACACCTGCCGGGCCGTGAGCTCGGGTTCGGAGTAGAGGGGCACGATGAGCGACAGCCAGAGCGCGAGGGGCGTGAGCGCGATCAGCATGAGGTTGAGCGGTCGCACCAGGGCGAGCCAGCCGAGCAACTGTTTCACGATGCGGGCCAGTGGCCGTTTAGCGTGAGTACTCGCTCGACGACGTCACGGACGCACCCCCCGCCGCCTGTGAGGGGGCTCACGTATTTCGCTTTCGCCAAAACTTGGGGCACCGCGTCGGCGGGCGCACACGGCAGGCCGACGAGCGCCATTGCCGAGAGGTCGAGCACGTCGTCTCCCATGTAGAGGGTCTGACTTGCCGCCAACTGATGTCGTTGTAAATAAGCGCTAAGCGTGTCGCCCTTTTCGCGGATGCCGCTGTAGTAATCGGTGACGCCCAACTTTAAGAAGCGCTGCCGTACCCCTTCAGATACGCCTCCGGTAATGATACAGACGCGATACCCGACTGAAACCGCGAGTTGGACAGCGTACCCGTCGCGGATGCTCATCGTCCGCAGGAGTTCGCCTGACTCGGTGACGTGTACGCGGGCGTCTGTCATGACGCCATCCACGTCGAAGACGAACGTACGGATGGGGCGGAAGGCCGCTGCGGGGTTGTCCATGCGGGGCGAATTTAAGTGCCTGCGGTGGGCCGGGCGACTCAGTCAATCCCTAGACGCTCGCGGAGGGTCTTTGTTTCGCCGCGGCGCTTGGCGCGCTTCTTGGCCTTGGCCTTCTCTTTTCGGCGTTTGTCGCGGGCTTTTTCGCGGTCGCGCTGCTCGTCCTTGCTCTCCCAGGGGCGCCTAATCGAAAGGTTGCTCTTCGCGTTTGAAGATGACGTAGCGCAGGCTCACCGCCGAGCCAAAACTCACTGGCACGACCCGCCCCGAGAGGTGTAGTTGCGGTAAAAAGTCAAAGCTCACATTGGTGCGCCCGAAGGTCACCTCGGCCCCGCCCTGTAGCGTGACGCCGAAGGGATTGTCGCGCCGAGTGCGGTCGAGGTCTTCGTAGCCCCAGCCTTTGTGTAGGCCAGCGCCCACAAAAAAATTGACGCGTTTGAGGCCGAGCTTGACGTGACGACGCCCGACGAGCGTAAGCGTAAAGGCATCTGAGCCAAAGCGATTGACGCCGATGAGTTCGAAACTTTGTTTCGGGCCAATACGCTGTACGAGGCTCAGTCCGGCCCCGGCGCCGACGCGCAAGCCTCCGGCAGTATTGTAGCCCTGGGCGGCGAGTGCCGTAGCGAAGGCTACAATGAGGCAGGTCAACAAATAGCGAAACGGCATGGGTGAGCAGACTTGAGGGCACAAGAACGGACGCGGGGCGGCGGCGAACATAGCGGCCACCTACATTCGCGCCGTGAATCTCCCAGCCTTACGCTCGGCGGCCCGGTACGCCTGGCAGGCGGAGACCATCTACGACATCCACGCCCCGCTGGCGTTTGCGTTCGCGGGGCAAGTGCTCGAAGACCAACGGCACTTCTACGCCTACGACAACATCGATCGCCTGCGGACGCGTTATGCCGCCGACGAGACCACGGTCCGGCTGCACGACGCAGGCGCGGGTTCGCAAGTGGGTCACAGTCCCGTGCGCACAGTCCGCGCGATTGCCGCGTCGAGTGCGACACCGATACGTTTCGGGCGCTATCTCACTAACCTGGTGGACTGGCGAGGTGCAACCCGCGTGCTCGAACTGGGCACTAACCTAGGCATAGGTACTTGCTATCTCGCGGCGGGCATGCCGAGCGACGGGCGGCTCGTGACCATTGATGCGGATGCAGGTTTGGCGGCTTTCGCCAAAAATGCGCTCGCGCAGACTATCCCGTACGTCGATGCGAGCGTCGAAATCGGGACCTTCGACGACTGTCTGCCGCGTGTTCTTGCCGAACTCGGCGAGGTAGACGTCGCCTTCATCGACGGCAACCACGCAGAGGAGCCTACCAAACGATACTACGATCAGCTGTTCGCGCGCTGTCACGAGGGGTCCGTGCTGATCTTCGACGATATCCACTGGTCGGCGGGCATGGAGCGGGCCTGGGCATACATCCGGAGTCGGCCCGAGGTGACGCTAAGCATCGACCTGTACCGTTGGGGCGTCGTGTTTTTCGAGCCAGGGCTCTCGGCACCTCAGCACCACGACCTCGTGCCCTGGCGGTGGAAACCTTGGCACATGGGCTTTCTCACATCGCGTCGCTAGCAGGTTTTGGCGAAAGCCGCAGCTGCCCAAACCTTGGCAACTGCGCTACGGAACTCAGGACACTTCGTTCGTAATCGACATGCACACAAATGGCCTCGGTGCCATTAGCGACCAAGCACCAGGGCGAACGAAGGGTACGGGCATAGTCGGCGAGTTGAGCGATACCCCGCTGCACGGGGATTTGAGGTGCTTTAAACTCGGCCAGGAGCCACGAGCGAGCATCGCGATCAAGGCACAGCAGGTCGAGGCGATTGCTGGAGCTCGGCACTTTTTTCTCGAGTTGCATGAGGCCCAGGGGGTAGTCTAGCTCGGCGACGTGTGCGAGAAAAGCTTGACGGACGAGTTCTTCAGGTTGGGTCGCGACGTAACGGCGGCGCACCGCACACCAGACAAGATCCTGGCCGGCAGGACCGGTGCTGCGCTCGAGTCCCGCAGCATGCGGGAGGAGGTCGAGGGGGAAAGGCGTCAAGGTGAAAGGCATCGTGGCAAAGGTGGCGTTACGATTCGCGACCGGTGTACGTCCCCCTGGTTTTGTCGAGTATACCTTTCGCCCTATGTCTATTTACGCAAAGCGTGGCGTCAGCGCCAGCAAAGACGAAGTCCACGCCGCCGTCAAAGGCATGGACAAGGGACTGTACCCCCGGGCGTTTTGCAAGATCTTGCCCGACTTCGCCATTGGCGACACAGCCTACTGCTCCCTGATGCACGCCGACACGGCGGGCACGAAGACGAGCCTCGCCTACCTGTATTGGCGCGAGACCGGCGACGTGTCGGTGTGGCGCGGCATCGCCCAGGACGCCATCGTCATGAATGTCGACGACATGGCCTGCGTTGGGCTGATCGACAACATTGCGCTCAGCTCTACTATAGGGCGCAACAAACACTGCATCCCCGGAGAGGTCATCGCCGAACTCATCCAGGCCAACCTGGCCTTTGTCGAGCAAATGAACGCCCTCGGCATTCCTATGCTACTGGCCGGCGGGGAAACAGCCGATGTCGGGGACATCGTCCGCACCGTCGACGTGGGCATCACCGCTTACGGGCGAATGCTCCGAAAAGCCGTCATAGAAGTCGCCCCGCAAGTAGGAGACGTCATCGTGGGTTTTGGTGGGTATGGACAAGCCACCTACGAGCGGGAGTACAACTCCGGCATCGGAAGCAATGGCCTCACCGGTGCTCGCCACGACCTCCTGCACCACGACTACGCGAGTCGCTACCCGGAGAGCTTTGATCCCGCCACCGAGCGCCAGTACATCTATGCGGGTCCGCACGCCGTGACCGATGTGATCGAAGTCGAGGGTTTTGGCAAGCAGCGTATCGGTAAGTTGATGCTGAGTCCGACGCGCACTTTTTTGCCTCTACTGCATCGTCTGCTTCCCGCCGTAGGTGCCGGTCTACACGGCCTTGTTCACAACACCGGCGGGGCTCAGAGTAAAGTTGGCAAATTTGTCGAGGAGATCAAGATTGTCAAAGACGAACTCCTGCCACTGCCCCCGCTATTCCAGCGTATTGCCGAGGTCAACGACATGACGCCCCACGAACTCTACCAGGTCTACAACATGGGCACTCGTCTGGAGGCATACGTCACCGAGGAAGCCGCAGCTACTTGTCTAGCTGTCGCCAAAACGTTCAGCATTCCCGCCCAAGTCATCGGTCGAGTAGAGGCAGGCAAGCCTGGTGTCGAGGTGAGGACGCACAGCGGTGAGTGGGTGAGGTACCCGCTAGGGTAAGCAAGGTCCTGAAGCTCCGTAATCGGTGTGCTTAGTATCGCAATGCACTCCTGCTCTTTGTGATCCTGTTGCGAAACCATCGCGTGGCCGCAGGCCCTCGCGTTTCATCATACGGGGCGTATGGGGCGGAGTACGTCTAGCATCTCCAAACAAAAAAGCCCCGCCTCCCAAGAGGGAAACGAGGCTTTCTGAGCAGATGACCAGGTTCGAACTGGCGACCTCAACCTTGGCAAGGTTGCGCTCTACCAGCTGAGCTACATCTGCGTTTTGCTGGAAGCGGCCGCAAACATAAGGCGACCACGCGCAGTCCGACAAGTCTGAGGCGCAAAAAAGTTCGACCTATTCCTCGCTGCCCTTCTCGGCCAGCTGCTCGGCCTCCACGGCCTTCTCGAGACGCCGGATGTAGTGGTAGCTCTCCAATTGCGAGCGGAGCTGAACCGGCGACCCCGTGTTGCGGTACTCGTTCTTGAGGTCCTGATCTAGCAGGCGCGCTTTGACATTGTCGATCCACTGCAGCTCGTTGAGCTCTATGATACGTTGTTTGATGAGTGGGTCGTAGATCGGCACGGCCGTCTCGATTCGGTAACTGAGGTTGCGCGTCATCCAGTCGGCGCTGCTCATGTAGACCTCCGGCTTGCCGTCGTTGTGGTAGATGAACACCCGCGAGTGCTCCAGGTACCGGTCCACGATGCTGATGGCCTCGATGTTCTCCGAAAAGCCTTTCAATCCTGGGACCAGCGAGCAGATCCCCCGCACGATGATTCTGATCTTTACGCCCGCCTGAGAGGCCTCGTAGAGCTTCTCGATCATACGGGTGTCTTGCAGGCTATTCATCTTCACGAAGATCCTGGCCTCCTTGCCGGCCAGCGCGTTGTGGATCTCGCGGTCGATCCGGTCTACGAAGCCGCCCCGCAGATTAAACTGCCCGACGAGGATGTGCTTGAACTCCGTCCGCGGAACGCGAACCGTCTCCAAGAACGTGAACAGTCGCGCGGTCTCGGTGGTGATGCGCTTGTCGGCCGTGAAGAGCCCAAAGTCGGTGTACACCTTCGCCGTCGTCTCGTGGAAGTTGCCGGTAGATACGTAAGTGTACAGCTTGGCCTTGCCACTCTCGACGCGCCGCACGATAGCCAGCTTGGCGTGCACCTTGACCCCCGGGAAGGAGTAGTGCACCGTCACGCCAGCCTCCTTGAGCATCTCGCCCCAACGCAGGTTGGCTTCCTCGTCAAAGCGCGCCTTGATCTCGATAAAGGCACTCACCTGTTTGCCGCGCTCTACGGCGAGGCGGATAGCGTCCATAATGCGCGACTTCTTCGCCACGCGGTACTGGACAATCTTGATGTGCGTGACGTCCGGGTCCGTACTCGCCTCCTCGAAGAAGCGGACCACCGAGTTGTAACTGTGGTACGGGTAGTACAGCAACTGGTCGGCCTCTGCAATCGTGCCCCAAAAGTCCTCGGCACCCTCGAGCGCGAGGTGCTTAATGGCCGGTCGGGGAGGGTAGAGTAAGTCGGTTCGGCCGAAACTGGGAAAGCCGAAAAAGTCGGCGTTGTTGTGGTAGCGCCCCTCCCGCAGGAGGTCGTAGCGTCCGAGATCGAAGGTGTCCCGAAGGTAGGCGAGCAGTTCACGCGGCATCTGGCGGTCGTACACGAAGCGACTCGCTGGGCCGACGTGCCGCTTGCTCAAACTCGTCTTGATCTTGTCGACGAGGTCCCCCGAAAACTCATCGTCGATGTACAGCTCCGCATCGCGCGTCAGCTTTATCGAGTACGTGTCCTCGATCGCGTAGCCTGGGAACATCGATGACACCGACTGCCGCACGATGTCGTCGATCATGATAATTTCGTGCGTGTCCTCATCGTCGCTCGGTAACACCACGAAGCGTCCTAGCTCTTGACTCGGAGCCTTCACCAGCGCGTACACCGTCTCCTTTGTTTCCTTGTCCGTCAGTTCATTGACGAGGTAGAGGGTGCCATTGTTGAGGAAGGGCCGGATTTTGTCGCGCACCAGCAGCACCGGCTGCACATAAGGCAGCATCGCGCTGTGGAAGTAGTCCTGAATGAACACCTGCTGCTTCTTCGACAGTTCCAGGCGGCGCCTCAGATAGATCCCCTCCTTGGCGAGCTGAGGGATGATCTCGTCCGAGAAGATACTACTGAACTTCTCCTGCTGGTCATTAACCACTTTCAAGATATCGCGCAAAACCTTCTTCGGGTCGAAGTCGAGTTCCTTCTTGGTCCGCTTGCCGAGGCGCACGAGATTGCGGTGATTGGCCACGCGGACACGAAAAAACTCGTCGAGGTTGCTAGAGTAGATCGCGAGAAATTTCAGGCGTTCCAGCAGGGGCACGCGTGGATCTTGCGCCTCCTGGAGGACCCGCTCATTAAAGCTCAGCCAGGAAATATCGCGGTGGATGTAGGGCAGGTCCGCTCCGCCGCTCGGACTCTTGATCAGGTTGTAGGTAGACACTAGGGTAGGGTTACGTAAGGGCTAAAGAAACAGTTCGCCCTGGGCCGCAGCGGGTTTTGACGCCAGTCGTGTACGGCTTTCGCCAAAACCAATTGCAGGTGCACGACTGCGAAGCGGAAGGTCGCCCTTCTCGCGAAGTAAGCACGCGAAAAGTTGTGCTGCCGCCTCCGCCGAGGGCAACTCCTCCGGTTGGTGCGTAAAAACGTACGCCTCCGCGAGGCCACTGCGTCCCCAGGCAATGAGCCGCTGCGCCCAGGCTGCGAGTCGCGCTTCGTCGGTCGCGTCGATATTGCCAACCCAGCGCACGAGCGAAAAGGGAGACGTCACGTGCATGTGAGCCGCATCGCGCCGACCGGCGACGTCCGTGATGACGCTGCCGATCTCCCTCGCGGCAAACGTCGCGAAAGCATCCGCACCGACCGAAGTCGCAAACCAGGACTCGTGCCGCAACTCTACCGCAAGCCGCAGGTGAGGTGGCCAACTGTCCAACCAAGCCTCCAAGGCTGGCCAACGCTCGGTAGTGAAGTCGCTCGGCAACTGGATAAAACAAGGTCCGAGCTTGTGCTCGAAATGCTGTACTGCCTTGGCGAAGTCGAGCGTCCGCGAGGTTTGCACCCCGAGGTCCGCCGCCTGGCTGATGGCCTTGTTGACCTTCGGACAAAACCTAAAGTCGTCCGGCACCGAAGCGTACCACTTCAAAATCTGCCCGCGGTCAGGCACCCGGTAGAAGGTGGTGTTGAGCTCGATCGTATTGAACTGGTGGCCGTAAGCTTTTAGCATGTCTCCGGGTCGCGTACCTGCCGGGTACACCGAGCCGACGAGCCCTTTCTGCCCCCAGGCGGTCGAGCCTATGTACACCTTCTGCTCAGGGGCGGATTCGAGATCGTGCAGTGTGTGGTTGGTGAGGTCGGTATCCGCGGGCAGGTGCCAGTCAACGGTCGCGAGGTCTGCTACTTTTCCGAACTCCATACTTCCCCTAACAGCCTGCAGGCATAGTTTGTGAGCTACCGCAACGCTACAACCTTACCTCTAAGCCTGCCCGCGCCCAGCGCCCCGGAAGGGGTACGCCATTGGCCTGCGTGTAGAACGCATCGTTGACGTTGCTCGCCTCCGCGAAGACGTTCCATGCCGTGCGTCGGTAATCTATCCGCAGGTCGACAACGGTGTAGTCTCGCGTTGGAAGATCTACACCAGGTTCAGGGCTCGGCAGCGGATCATTGACGCGGTCGGCATAGCGGAGGCCACCGCTCACGGACAGCTTGTCACCCAGCGAGACCACGGCGCGTGCCACGAACTGATGGCGCAGTTGCTCCAGGGCGTAGCGACTCTGCACTTCTGAAAAATCGGTGCCTACTCGACCATCAATATAGGTGTAGCCCGCCGATACGAGAGGTAGCCAAGTCGCCACGCGGCGTGCACTGACCGAGGCCTCAAAACCACGGAACGTCACCTCATTTAAGTTCGTCGGTTGCCAGCGCGATCCCTCTACGGTGTCGCGCTGGTAGTCAATCAGGTTCGTACCGGTCCGTTGCCACAGGGCCCCCTTCACTTGCCAGCTGCGGAGGTCGTACTGCGCACCGAGTTCGAAGGCGTAGGCGCGTTCCGGCACGAGGTCGGGGTTGCCGACGTTGGCGGGGTCCTCGTAAAAGAGGTCCGTATAGGTAGGCACGCGGTAGGTCAGTCCAGCATTGGCGTACACCTTTAGCTCATCGCTCGCTTTGTAGAGCAGGTCCAGTGCCGGTAGGGTCCGCGCCCCCGCGTCACTAAGGTAGTTAAACGTTAGGCCCGGGGTCACCGTTAGGCGTCCATCCGCCAGCGAGAAGGCCTGCTCTAATAGCACGTTGGCCACAAGACGCTCGCGCTGACCGAGGAGATTGCTGGCGAGCGCCACGCCCTGTAGTTCGACCCCGACGCCTGTCATCCCCAAGGCCCCCTCTCTCGACAGGTAGCCATCGTAGCCGTACGTGTGACTGAGGTGCAGGTTGCGGTAGAGGCTCGGGTTGCTGCGCACGAAAACGTACTCGTCTTGGTTGCGTCGCCAGGCCAGGCGTTGGGTGAGGCGATAGCGCTTCCCGTTCAGTTTGTGAGACAACGCGAGGATGCTGGTCTGAATGGCTTCGGCCTGCTGGGTAGCCGTCGCACTTGCGTAAAAACCATTTGCACCGAAGTCGCGGTCGCTGAGTGCGGCCAGCAATTCGAACTCTCCACCATCGGTCGGAAGCGTCGCCTGGTAAAAAAGATTGGCTACGTCGAAGTCGGTGTTCTCGCGATAGCCCGCCGCCAAATCGCGCCCGTAGCTGAGCGTGTGTGTGATGCCTTTGCGAAGGAGAGTTCCGCTTACGCCAAAACCCGCAAATCCGAAGTCCCCGCCCGTGGCCCGTACCGTGAGCCCTTCCTCGGTCGGGTGCCGGGTGATGATGTTGATCGCCCCCGCAAATGCATTCTGTCCGTAGAGGCGCGCCCCCGGACCTTTCAGCACCTCGATGCGCTCGACGTTTTCCAGTGGGACGGGAATATTGAGTACGTGGTGCCCTGTCTGCGGGTCGGCCATGCGAATCCCGTTAATGAGTACGAGCACCTGATCGAAGGTGCCGCCGCGGATGCTCAAATCGGCCTGCACTCCCCGCGGACCGCGTTGCCGCAGGTCGAGTCCCGGCACGAATTGTAGCGCCTCGACGACTGAACTTATCGGCAAGGCAGCGAGGTCCGAGCGCGTCAACACATCGAAGGTGTGCCCGACACTCTGTAGCGGTACCTGTACTCGATTGCCGATAACGACAGCCGCAGGGAGGTCGATAGAGTCGGCCTCGATATTGATCACGCTTTGTGCGCCTACCGATAGGCTTCCGCCAAAACCCACTACCACTAAACCAAACACGGTCGCACGTTGAATCCAAAACTTCATTGGGGCGAATGTAGGTGTAGCGATGGCGCCGAAATCACTCCCAGGCGACGCTTCCCAGACCGCGGCTCATCGGTCGAAGCCCTGGTCGGGCGGCATGACGTGGCTCTGTCGTTCGCTAAACCCTCGAGCAAATACCCAGCTTTCCACAAGGCCCGTGCTACTTTGGCCCCTTATCCAAACTCCACCTATGGCTACCCTCTCCCACACGCGCCGCCTCGTAGCCGGCAACTGGAAAATGAACCTCGACTACACACAGGGCCTCGACCTCGCCAAGGCCTGTGTGGCCGGACTCGGCGCTGTCCAACTGCCGGTCGTGTTCTGTGCGCCAGCTATTCACCTCGCCGCGATCCACGAGGCGACGCAGTCGGACGAGCGCGTCCACATCGGCGCACAGGACCTTTCCAGACACGCGAGCGGTGCCCACACCGGTGAACTGAGCGGCAGCCAACTTGTCTCAGTAGGTTGCCAGTACGTGCTCGTCGGACACAGCGAGCGTCGCGCCGACCACGGGGAGGCAGGCGACCTGCTGGCCGCGAAAGTGACCGCAGCCCTGGGCAGCGGCCTACGGCCGATCTACTGTTTTGGCGAGACTCTAGCGCAACGGGAGGCTGGGCGTGAGCAGGCCGTAGTAGCGGAGCAACTGGTCGAAGGCCTTGCTGGTCTCACCGAGGATCAACTGGCCAATGTCACGCTCGCCTACGAGCCCGTCTGGGCCATCGGGACCGGTAAGACCGCTAGTGCTGCGCAGGCCCAAGAGATGCACGCCTTCATCCGCCAGTGGCTCGCCGAGCGTTTTGGCGAAAGCCGCGCAGAAGCCACGACCATCCTTTACGGGGGCTCAGTAAAGTCCGGTAACGCAACCGAGCTGTTCACGCAAAAGGATATCGACGGCGGGCTTATTGGAGGGGCGAGCCTCGTCGCAGACGACTTCGCGAAGATCGTTCACGCCTGCGCTGAGGCACCCTAGACCACACACCAAACTACCCCCCGCGCGGTAATAGCAGCCTTGCCCCTGGTGCGGATGGGTGACTTAGGGCGTGCTTTGTGGACAACTGTGAACACACCATTTTATCCACAACTCGAAGAGCGCGACTGCGGGGCTACTTGCCTCCGAATGGTGCTCGCTCACCATGGCCTCTCCGTCCCGATGGAGAGGCTACGTGACCTCAGCGGGACCAACGAACGCGGCAGCGACCTCGCCGGTCTTGCGAGCGCCGCCGAATCTTTAGGCTTCGACACCGTCGCGGCCGACCTTAGCTTCGACGACCTCCTGTCTCGTGATATCTGGCCAGCCATCCTTCACTGGGACGGCGACCACTTCGTTGTGGCCATCCGCGCGACCCAAGATCGAATCGACCTACTCGACCCAGCCGTCGGCGAGCGGCGCTTCGACCGGGAGAGTTTTGAGGGCTACCGCCTCGGCAGCGGACGGTCACGTGCTGGACTGATCATCGTTGCGTCACCGAGCACTCAGCAGGTGGTCAATGCAGCGGCGACTGCGCCCGATCGAGCTGCGCGGCGCTCCGTGCCGAATGTCGAGTCGCGAACCGTTGAGGTCCCGGTTCAGCTCTGGGCCGTCACTTTGCTGTATGGCGGTTTTGTTGCGGCAGGTCTATACGCGTTGCTTCGGGTGCTACGCCTTGCCATCGATCTTCAGTACCACGAGACGTGGATGAATAACCTGGGTGTACTTCTCTTGGTGCTGGCTGCCGCCCTGGTGGGCCGCTACCTCGTGCGCCGAACGGCCATCCGGTACGCCAACTCCGCCGGACAACAGGATACACTCGTACTCGCGGACCGGATAGGCGAAGACGCAGCGAACCCTGGCCGCGCGGGGCAGACCACGCTCTCTGCTCGCCTCACGTCGGACATAGACGAGATGCGTATCTGGCGGGCGTACAGCCTCGGCGATGCGTACACCGGGACAATCGTGGGGCTCGTGGCCCTCGCTTTCGCTTTTGGTACCGATGCGGTGTACGGTGCAGCGCTCATAGGTGCAGCACTGCTCGCGGGCGTCGTTTACTTCTACGTCGACGTGGCCGAAAGCAATGTGCGGCAAGCCGCACTCAATGCACAGGTGGTGGAGCGCGAGGGCTTTGGTGAGTACGCCCGTCTACTTCCGGAGGCCTTTCGCAGCGGCCGTGCCACAGGTTGGCTCGAAGGTCGACTGAAAAGCCGCACGATGATCGCTTCGCGGGCCTTCGACCTTCTTACTGGCGAGGTCGTAGCTCGTGCTGAACTCAAGCTGGCCCTTACGTATGTATGTGTTGTGTTGCTGCTAAGTCTCGGCCTCTACCGACTTGGCTTCGAGGGGCTGCAGGTAGGTGATCTGCTGTTTGTGTTACTGCTCACCCTGTTCGTTTTCGGCCAGTTGAGAAAGGTAGCCGCGAGTTATCTGGCCTACAGCCGAACATCGGATGCGAGGTCCCGCCTCATGGAACTGCGTGCGAAAGCGGCACCCGCACTTTTGCCAGCGGCGCTGCTGGAGGCCGAACAACTCACGTTGCGCTGGCGCGGAGCGGCAGGAACGGCGCAGGCTATCGAGTTCGATCGCCGCGACCATGTCGGGTTTCTGGGTTCGGACCACGTTTTACGACAGGTACTGATCGAGGCCTGCCTAGGTCGCGAAAACGTTTTCGACGCAAGTCTTTTCTGCGACGACGACGGCGGCGCACGCAGCATTCGACTTACACAGTTGGGCCGTGTGGCCTTACTGTCTGCTGTAAGTCCACTGCTAGCTGGTTCGATCGCAGAGAACATCATCCTCGACGCGGCCGCAGACTACAAGAAGCTCGACGGTATTGCTGAGCGCTTGGGGTTGTCGGGGGAGGACCTACCCGCAGGTTTGGCGACGCGGCTCGACGATCGCGGTACCCAACTCGCACCTTTTACCTTCGTCAAGATCATCCTCGCCCGCGCACTTTACGCCGACACGGACATTTTCGTGATAGACGGCCTTACGGACGCCTTGCCAGCGTATCAGGAGGCGCTCGTGTTTGACGAGCTACTGGCCGCCGCCGCCGGCAAACTGCTGCTCTGCAATGCGCGTCGCCTTAGCGCTACCTATGGGTTTGACCTGATCGTACAACTCGAGGCTGGCGAGATCGAAGCCATCGGTACCCACGATGACCTTACCGTCAGCGGCGGGGCATACGCACTCCAACTCGCCACCGAAAAAGTCGCCGGACGATGAAAGCTGCTACTGGTTTGCTCCTCGCTCTGCTGGCCGTCATCGGCATTGGCATTGCCAACCACCTGCTCGTACCCGTCGAGACTTCGTCGGTTGGCGTCACAGACGCTCTGCGCTCTTCCGTTTTGCCGAAAGGCGACACCGTGCGAGTAATTTACCTGTCCGCCTTGAGCCTAGCGGACACCGTCTATCGTGCCGATGACGCCCAGGTGCGCCGGGGCGACACCCTCGGAGCTAGCATCACCGATCCCTACCGCTACCTGCGGGCTGACCTCGCGGTGGCCCTATCGTCCGCAAACCCAGCAGCCGCCCTACGTGAGGTTGCCGGAGCCACGGCCACAGAAATCGCCCTCGCGGGTGAGGAGTGGCGCGATAAATTTTTGTCGACCATCGAAGGCTTAGACTCGGCTCCCCCTCTACGCGCAGCCGCCGCCCGAAGGTCAACTCCTCGGTATTCCTTCGAAGAACGCGAACTCCTGTCCGCCGGCAAGATGGGCGCCGAAGACGGCATCCGAGATTTGGAGGGAAAGCTAAGATTCCTCAGCCCTCCAAGCTCGGACGCCGCCCGCGAACGGGTGCTAGCGATCGCACAGCAGATCAGCGTCAAACGGGCCTACGTAGCCGAGGTCGATCGGAAGCTCGCGTTGACGACCTCCCGTAAGGTGGTGGATCGCCCCGTTGCCACACCGACGCTCACCGATGATCAACGCGCGCGAATTATGAGCCTAACTGCCGAACTGCGCCCCGATACCAGCTATCTCATGGCACCGGTAGCTGGTCGCTTTACCGCCCCTGCCCAGGGCCGAGTCGCACAGTTGAGCGCTGAAGCGCCAAAGGGGACGCTCGGCATTTCGGAAGCTGCCTCAGGAGCCGCAGCGAATGGCGACGCGGCATACCGCTATGGGTTAGAACCAACTGGGCTACCGGTGCTCTGGGCAACCGCCAAGCGGGTATCTGCCGACGGCGAGGACGCGACCTTAACTCCGCAGGCGCTCATGGTCCGGCCGGCTCCCGTTGCGCGGGATTCCTTCCGGCAGCTGCGGGCACCGCTCGTGCGGAAGTAGCCGGCGCGTGACTACAATGATGGTCTGGACTACAGGTGAATGACCTCGTCGTAGGCTGCGGCACAAGCCTCCATCACGGCTTCGCTCATTGTCGGGTGTGGGTGGACAGTCTTGATCATCTCGTGCCCCGTGGTTTCGAGTTTGCGAGCGGCCACGACCTCGGCGATCATCTCGGTGACGTTGGCTCCGAGCATGTGCGCCCCAAGGAACTCCCCGTACTTCTTGTCAAAAATGACCTTGACGAAGCCCTCCTTTACGCCGGCGGCACTCGCCTTCCCGGAAGCCGAGAAGGGGAACTTACCAACGAGGATTTCATACCCGGCCTCCTTGGCGCTGGCCTCGGTGTGGCCGACGCTCGCTACCTCGGGCACACAGTACGTGCAACTCGGGATGTTGTCGTAGTCGAGTGGCGCGACGTGCTGGCCGGCGATCTTTTCGACGCAAATGATTCCCTCGGCACTGGCTACGTGGGCGAGGGCTGGCCCGGGGGTGATATCGCCGATGGCGTAGAGGCCGGGCACGTTGGTCCGGTAGTACTCGTCGACAGTAATCAGGCCGCGGTCCATGGCGACGCCAAGCTCTTCGAGGCCGATGCCGTCGGTGTTCGGGGCCACGCCTGCGGCGCTGAGCACCACGTCGCACTCGAGAACCTCGGTCTTGCCGGTCTTGCGGTCTTTGATATTGACCTTGACCTTGTCGCCGCTCGTATCTACCGACTCTACACTGGTGTTGGCGCGGACCTTGATGCCTTTCTTTTTGTAAATCTTGGTGAGCTCCTTTGAGACATCCGGGTCTTCGCGAGGCACCAGACCCGTCTCCATGTACTCGACCACGGTCACGTCGGTCCCGATGCTCGCGTACACGTAGGCGAACTCGGTGCCGATGGCGCCGGCACCCACGACGATCATGGACTTTGGCTGCGTCTCGAGGGTCATCGCCTTGCGGTACTCGATGACCTTCTTCCCGTCGATCGGGAGGTTGGGCAAGGCACGCGCACGGCCGCCGACGGCGACGATGATGTTTTCGCCCTCGACGATGGACTTCTTACCGTCCTTGTCGGTGACCTCGACCTTTGGACCAGCTACGAGGCGGCCGGCCCCCATGATGACTTCGATTTTGTTTTTGCGCATCAGGAATTGGACGCCTTTCGACATGCCGTCGGCCACGCCGCGACTGCGCTTGACCATCGCGTCCCAGTCGGCCGTCGCCTCTCCGGCGATAGTGATGCCATAGTCGCTGGCGTGCTGGACGTACTCGAACACCTGAGCGCTCTTGATGAGGGCCTTGGTAGGGATACAGCCCCAGTTGAGACAGATGCCCCCGAGGGACTCCCGCTCGACGACGGCTACTTTCATGCCCAGCTGACTGGCGCGGATGGCGGCGACGTAGCCTCCGGGGCCCGTTCCGACGACGATGAGATCATATTGCATACGGGCGGCGAAGGTAGGTCGCACAGCGTCTGGCCAAAGACAAAAGACCCCGAAGACGTTCGAACGTCTCCGGGGGTCCCACTACTTACTGATACTCGTGCAAGGTGCATCCATGGCGAGTTTATCGCATGCGACAATGTGTCACCGGGGGGGCTGGGGGGCTCCCAAATCCTGGGTAATTGTGAGGCGCCACGATGGTCTGTTAGGGGTCGGAAGGCCAACGATTCGGACGCTTAGCCCAGGTGCCAAATCGACGGGAGCCCCCTCGGCGAAGTTTTCCGGCAACGTTCCGAGGATCCTGCCGTACTCCGCGAAGCCCTCCAGCCGTGGCGACAGCGTAGCGAGCTGGTAGAAGGTCGCAATCGCCTGTCCGATAAAGGGTTGGAGTTCGACCGAGAGACTGTCATGCGAGAGAATAAACTCCTGTTGAAGGGTGTCGCACCCCCGCTGCGCAAGTGCGAGCAGCAGTCCATTGTCGAAGGCAACGGACTCGTCGCTCGTCGCACCCGACGACTGGAAGTCGTGTGCGACCACTGTCGAATCACTCGCTTCGAAAATAGCGCGAGGCTCCCCGGCGAGGCACTCGCGTGGCGTGGACCCGGTGGTACAACAGACATTATAGGTCGCAACGAGGGTTAGCGCCGCTAGTACTATCCCATTCCGCAATCTACTGTTGCTGCCGCTTAGACTGAGACCGCCGGAAGCGCCATCCATCGAAGGCCTTACGCCTAGCGCCCCGATCGCGTCCACCCATTGAGCGGCTTGCAGGCACGCACCGCAGAGCCACATAGCGGTAGCTCTCGCTAGGGGCCATGGCTTCATTTTAGCAATTTCCGATGGCCATCTCCGGCGGACATCTAGCATTTTTGTAAGTCGCATAAGCCTCACAAAGATGGCCGGTCGCCTTTCGGCAAAACAAACCCCGCGGCCGAACGCTTTCGATGCCCGTATGGAGACCCTACAGAACAAAAATGTCGTCATCGTCGGTGCGACCGGCGGGATCGGCCGCGCCCTGGTGCCCCTGATCCAGAACAGTCGCGCCAACGTGTACCTCACCGGCCGAGATCAGGCGACGCTCACCGAACTCGCCGCAACAAACAAGCTCCCCGACGGACGAACCTTTGTGCTCGACGTCACCCAGCACGAGGATGTTTTGGCGAAAGCCGCCGCCATAGAGACCGCTACGGACGGTGCAGGCGTGGACATCCTCATCAATGCTTCCGGGATCGGCATCATCAAGCCCTTGGAAGCCCTGACGCTACCAAGACTTCTCGCGCTCGATCGACGTCAACTTGAAAGGTGCCTTTAGCGTACTGCAAGGCTTCTTGCCTCCGATGAAAACGCGCAAACGCGGGCTCGTTATTCACCTGCCCGGTGTACTCGGCAAGACGCCCATGGCCGGAGCGGCGGCCTACGCGGCAAGCAAGTACGGCCTGAACGGTATGCTCAAGAGCGTCCGCGAGGAGCTTCGGCGTACTGATGTACGCATCACCAACCTGTATCTCGGCGGCACCGATACTCCCTTCTGGGACGAGATCGACATTCGCGTCCAAAAGGATAAGTTTGTGACCGCCGAAGAAGCCGCCCGCGCGATCTGGTTCTTGTGCCAACAACCCGACAGTGGGGTAGTAAGCGAGATGGTGCTCCAGCCCTTCAATCACCAAGCGATCTAGTTGTGCCGGGGTGCGACAAAAGCGCCGACGTCGCGTTGACCTCCCCGAATGAGTAATCCCCTCCTCGAAGCTGATCTAGGTTCCAAAAAACAGAAGGGCCTGCGTGGTCTGCTCGGCCAGAAGATCCGCGAGCGCTTCGACCTCAACGACGACGCGGCCTACGAGGGCATGACGCTCGAGAACGTCCGGGCGGGCATCAAGTTTAAAGGTGCCAACCTCTGGATCCTGATGCTCGCCATCTTAATCTGTAGCATTGGGCTGAACGTCAACTCGACGGCCGTCATCATCGGGGCAATGTTGATCAGTCCGCTGATGGGGCCGATCCTAGGAGTCGGCTGTGGGATGGCGATCAGCGATTTCGACCTGTTGGTGGCCTCCGCGAAAAACCTGGGCATCGCTACGTTGGCGTCGATCGTAGTAAGCGCGCTTTACTTTTTTGCTAGCCCGCTACACGATGCGCAGAGCGAGCTGCTGGCCCGGACGGCCCCAACGCTGTTCGACGTCCTGATTGCCACTTTCGGGGGCTTTGTCGGGATCATCGCGCTGTCGCGCCGGGAGAAGTCCAACGCCATCCCCGGAGTAGCGATCGCTACGGCGCTGATGCCGCCCATCTGCACAGCGGGCTACTCGATTGCGACCTATCAGTGGAAGTTCCTGGCCGGGTCGCTGTACTTATACTTCATCAACTTGACGTTCATCGCCTTTTCGACCTTCGTGTTGGTGCGTTTTATGCGTTTTACGCAACACTCATTCGTTGACGAGGCCTCGGAAAAGCGGACCAAACGCTGGATCTACACGATTGTGGGGCTGGTAGCGGTGCCGAGCTTTTACACAGCCTACTCCACCGTGCAAGGATCGGTGCTACAAAACCGGGTAGAACGTTTTGTGGACGACCAGTTCGACCTTCCAGGCACCCAGGTTATCGGACGTGAACTCCGCCCGTTTGGCGACCCGGACGGTCCCGGCCTCACGCTAATGCTCCTCGGAAAGCCCATCGCCGACAGCGAGATCGAGCTGCGTCGCGAGAAACTTCGAGAGTATGCTCTCGATGGACTGGAACTGGAGGTCGTGCAGTCCGGCGAACTCACGGAGCAAGTCCTTCACCCTGTCGCTGGACGCGAGCCCACGGTCGATTTCGCGGCGCTCTACCGACAGACACAAGATCAGCTCGTCCAACAGCAGGAGACGGTCACTTCTCTCCGTAAGCAGCTGGCGGGTTTTGAGCTCGACTCTACCACTCTCGCGAGGCTGACCGCCGAGAGTAGAGCCCTACACCCGGAGGTCCAGCAGGTGAGCCTCGGGCAATTTAATAGCCTCGACACGGCCAGCGGCACGCCTAAATGGGTGGTACGACTGCGTACCGAGTCTCCACTCAGCACCGCCGACCTAAACCGCTACGGGCAGTGGATCAAGGCGAGACAAAATCTCCCCAGTGTTCTGGTCGTCCAGTAGACAGCCGCCGCCGGTATTTACCTTGCCGCCATGCAGCAGTACCAGGACGCTCTCCGGCATATCTTAGACTCGGGTGTCGATCGGGGCGATCGGACGGGCACCGGCACCCGCTCGGTTTTTGGGTACCAGATGCGCTTTGACCTGAAGGAGGGATTTCCGCTGGTCACCACCAAGAAGCTCCACCTCAAAAGCATCGTCTACGAGTTGTTGTGGTTTCTCAATGGTGACACCAACGTGCGCTACCTCCAGGACCACGGCGTCAAAATCTGGGACGAGTGGGCCGCCGCCAACGGAGACCTCGGGCCTGTTTACGGCAAACAGTGGCGCAGCTGGAGCGGGCTCGACCGGGCTGGAAAAGTGCGAACCGTCGACCAAATAGCTCAGGCGATCGAGCAGATCAAGCACAATCCTGAGAGTCGTCGCATCATCGTGTCCGCGTGGAACCCGATCGACATCCCGGATATGGCGCTGGCGCCGTGCCACTGTCTGTTTCAGTTTTATGTGGCCAATGGGAAGCTCAGCTGTCAGCTGTACCAGCGCTCTGCCGACGTCTTTCTCGGGGTACCGTTCAACATCGCGAGTTATGCCTTGCTCACGCACCTGATGGCGCAAGTTTGTGGGCTGGGCGTAGGCGACTTTGTGCACACCTTTGGCGATCTACACCTTTATAGCAACCACTTCGAGCAGGCCGAGCTACAGCTTTCGCGAAAACCCTATGATCTGCCGCAGCTCCAGCTCGCTGATCGAGGTCAGGGCATCGACGGGTTTGCCTACGAAGACATCGTTGTCGAGAACTACAGAACGCACCCGCACATCCGCGCCCAGGTAGCCGTGTAGTGTGTCGTACCTTCGCGGCGCGAAACAAACAATTTGGGTGGAACGCATCTAAATAGGGCGTCTTGACCCACGCAATGGGCGTACCACTAAACTGCTAGACACGCCATCCATTACCTTTGCTAGACATCGACGTGACATTATGACGGCAGCTTACAGCACGCTCGTTCACCTTACTTCACACGTATCCCGCGCTATACTCCTGGCGCTGTGTGTATCCATGGTGGGCACTAGCACTCTCTCCGCCCAGGGACCCTACCCCGACGACGCCGACCCGGCGATCGGTGCGACCCTATTTCGTAACCAATGTGCTTCTTGCCACAACAAGAACATGAAGGACAACGGCACCGGCCCTGCGCTCGGTGGCGTCGAAGCGCGCTGGGGGGAGTTCCCGCGGCAAGACCTGTATGCGTGGATCCGTAATTCACAGGGCATGATCTCGCAAGGGCACCCGCGAGCGAAGGCGCTGTGGGCAGAGTGGGGTCCAAAAGTCATGACCAACTTCCCCGGCCTGGCCGACGCGGAGATCGAGTCGATCTTGCTGTACATCAACAACCAGTACACGCTTCCCGTCGGCAACGTAGCGGAAGGACCCCAAGTCCCAGGAGAATACGTCGAGGAGTCTTCCAACGTTTGGCTCTATGCTGGTCTGCTTGCCATTTTGGTCGTCCTGAGCTTCGTGCTGGCGCGTGTGATTACCAACATGCGCTACATGCAAGCCGTGTCGGAGGGCCGCGAGTACAAGCGCCGCACAATTGTCGATACACTTACGTCGCCTGCACTCATCGCCTTTCTCGTCTTCTCGGCCATCGTACTCGGGGGCTACACGACAGTCAACAAAGCCATTCATCTCGGACGCCAGCAAGGCTACCAACCAACGCAACCCATCAAGTTTAGCCACGCCCTTCACTCCGGCGAGAACAAGATCGCGTGTCAGTATTGCCACGACGGTGCTCGCCGCTCGAAGCACTCCGTGATCCCTGCGGCCAACACTTGTATGAACTGCCACAAGGCGATCAAGAAAGGACCACGCTGGGGTACGGCCGAACTCACCAAGATTTATGCCTCTATCGGGTACGACCCGAAGAAGGACATCTACATCGACAACTACGAGGACATGCCCCGTGCCGAGGTCGAGTCGATGTACAAGCAGTGGATCATGGACAACTACGCTGAGGACAACGGCGGCATCGTCGGGGACGAAGGCGAGCGCGTCGTCCAGGAGCAGTGGGACGGCATTGTGGCTGCCCTCACGAACGAGGAGCACGGCGATAAAAAAATTGCCGGTCCGATCGAATGGCAGCGCATCCACAATCTCGCCGACCATGCGTACTTCAACCACGCGCAGCACGTCGCCGTCGGAAAGCTCGAGTGCCAGACTTGCCATGGTCCGATTCAAGAGATGGAGGAGGTGTACCAGTACAGTCCACTATCCATGGGCTGGTGTATCAACTGCCACCGCCAGACCCCTGTACAATTCGAGGAGAACCCGTACTACAAGAGCTACGAGCAGTACCACAACGAACTCAATGCCGGGACCCGTCAACAGGTCACCGTCGAGGAAATCGGCGGCCTAGAGTGCCAGAAGTGCCACTACTAAACTCCCGCGTTCTACTTTTTTTCCTTCCCCCTTTCGGGAAAACCACCGCTGCGTGACTGATAGTAATCAACCCTGGGTTGGCCTGAGCCAACTAAACGACAAGTCTGAGTTCGACGCGCACTCCGTCCCGGAGATGCCTGCCAGTAGCCTGGCCGAACAGGTCGAAGCCGCCGACCAGATCGACATGAAGTCGAACCGTCGCGACTTCCTCAAGATGATGGGCTTCGGACTGGGGGCAGCCACGGTTGCCGCAGCCTGCGAGGTGCCACGCAAGTATGCCGTGCCGTACGTCATCAAGCCAGACACCATCGTGCCGGGCGTTGCTTCGTACTACGCGTCGAGCTTCGTGAGCGGCAATGACTTTTGTCCTGTTTTGGTGAAAACCAGAGAGGGGCGTCCAATCAAAATCGAAGGCAACGGTATCGCTACGGCAGCTGGCCTCGGTGCCGGAACGACGTCGCGCGCACAGGCTTCTGTACTCAGCCTGTACGACACGGAGCGCTTGTCGGGACCGATGCGCATCACACGCGGCGTCGAAGTCGGCGTTGCTCCTACTAAGCAACCGGTGTCCTGGGCAGAACTGGACCTCCTCGTAGAAAAGGAGATCCCGACCAACAGCAGCGTACGCATCGTTACGAGCACGGTATACAGCCCGACCATCCAAGCGTCGATCGACGCCTTCCGGCAGCGTTACCCGAACACACGGGTCGTGAGCTACGACACGGCTGGCACCTCGGCGCTGGTCCAGGTACACCGCGATGCAATCGGCCGGGCCGCTGTTCCAGGGTACGATTTCAGCAAGGCGGATGTGGTCGTCGCTATCGATTGCGACTTCCTCGGCAGCTGGGTATTTCCCAGCCTTTTCAACGAGCAATACGGGCGCCGTCGCAAAGTCGTCAACCAGGTACGGCCGACGATGAATCGCCACTACCAGATCGAATCCACCATGTCGATGACCGGCTCCAACGCCGATCACCGTATCCGGGTGAAGCCGAGCCACATCGGCCAGGCGATCGTCGAGCTCCATAGCCAGGTAGCTAGCCTCACCGGCAATGGTCTCGGCGAAAGCACCGTCTTGGAGGCTTCCGCCAAAACCGCCATCGCTACCGCCGCTAAGGATTTGGTCGCCGCCCGTGGCGCAGCACTCGTTGTCAGCGGTTCGAACAACCTCGCTGAGCAACAGATCGTCGCGAACATCAACTCGATGCTCGGGGCCTACGGTACAACCATCAATACAGCCAAGGCAATCAATCTTCGTGGAGGAGTTGACGCCGACATGGCTACCCTCGTAGCCGAAATGGCGAGCGGGATGGTAGGCACGGTAATCTTTACGGATTGCGTCAATCCAGCCTTTGACTACCCAAACCGTGATGCATTCGCGGCAGCATTGGCGAAGGTCCCCCGAAAGATCTCTACTTCGACCACGTTAACCGAGACGAGTGCGCTCTGCGATTTTATCGCCCCCGATGCGCACGTCCTCGAGAGTTGGGGAGATGCCGAGCCCATCGCCGGTACGTTC
Source organism: Lewinellaceae bacterium (assembly GCA_963837005.1). GTDB lineage: Bacteria > Bacteroidota > Bacteroidia > Chitinophagales > Saprospiraceae > CALDTK01. Next base: position 982,852 of record CAWIMC010000001.1, on the reverse strand, counting down.
ACGGTCATCCAGCCTACGATTCATCGCCTGTGGGACAGCCGTCAGTTCGGAGAATCCTTGCTTACCTGGGCACAGAGCGCTGAACTAGATCCGTCTATAGAGCAACCCTACCTCGCGTTTTTGCGGAAGCAGTGGCAAAACACCGTCTTCACTCAGCAAACGCAACTCGCCAATTTCGATGCCTTTTGGGACCTGTCCCTCAGCAATGGCGTTGTAACGGGTCCTGACAGAGGGGCGGGAGTGAGCAGCATTGCGGCGAGTGGTAGCGTAAGCGGCGTCCGTCGTCCCGCTGCCGAAGAGGTGATGGAACTTGCGATCACGGAGTCGGTTGCGATTGGCTCTGGACAATACGCCAACAATCCCTGGCTACAAGAGGTCCCTGATCCAGTAACTCGGACGACCTGGGGCAACTATCTACAGATCCCCGTGACCTACAAAGAAGGTCGCCAGTACAGTGTCCTCAACGGTCTCAACGACGAAGAACTCAAAGGAAAGACCGACTACGTAGCGCTCGCCGCCAATGACCGTATGGCAGAAGTGCCCTGCGTGATCCAGTTTGGAATGGCGAACAATACGGTCGCCATCTCTTCAGGATATGGTCGTTTCGTTGTCGGCAAGGCAGGTTTAAATGTCGGCGTGGACATGGTGCCCTTCATGAGCATCGATCCAGACGGCAACCGCCAGAGCTACAGTACGGGTGTCACCGTCAGTGATGCCCTACGTACCGATGCACGTTTTGCGATGGTACAGTATCACAACACCATGGGGGTGGCCGGCTACGATGGCGAGGAACCTATCGTCGTGGACGAGGAGCGGACCATCTTTAATGGCTATGGTGGGATCGCCGACGGCTACCGCGGCAACCTGACCGAGCGCTCAATCATCCGAAAGGCCGACCTCGCGGATCTTCCCGAGTTCATCCCTGCACTCATACACGAGCGTGAGCATCACCAAAAACTCAACAGCCACTCCCTTTACGAAGGGCACGAGGATGCCTATACCCTCGGTCACCACTGGGGCATGTACGTCGACCTCAACTCCTGCACTGGCTGTCAGGCCTGTGTCGTAGCTTGTATAGCTGAGAACAACACACCTGTAGTCGGCAAGAACGAGGTCGCGCGTCACCACGAGATGACCTGGCTGCGTATTGACCGCTATTACTACGGCGATATCGACAATCCGCAGGTCGTCTACCAACCGATGATGTGCCAGCACTGCGACAATGCGCCGTGTGAGAACGTATGTCCGGTAGCTGCGACCAATCACAGTTCGGAAGGTCTTAACCAGATGACCTACAACCGCTGTATCGGTACGCGCTACTGCGCCAACAACTGCCCATACAAGGTTCGTCGCTTCAACTGGTTTGACTACACGACAGCCGATCTTTTCATTGGTAACGAACCCGGCCTCAACGAAGGGGACGTGATCGTTCCAATCGGTGGAGAGATGCCTTTTGGGGCAGACAACCTTACGCGTATGGTGCTCAACCCGGATGTTACGGTTCGCAGCCGTGGCGTCATCGAAAAGTGCTCTTTCTGTGTACAGCGTATCCAGCAGGGTAAGCTTACCGCCAAAACCGAAGGTCGTCGTTTGCGGGATGCTGATGTCAAGACGGCCTGCCAGACCTCGTGTCCTACCGGAGCCATCACGTTTGGCGACCGGAACAATCCGGAGGGCGAACTCATGAAAGTGTGGAACGCGCCGATTAACTACCTCGTCCTGGAAGAGGTCAACGTCGCCCCTTCGGTGATGTACTCCGCCAAAATCCACAACCGCAACCCAGCCCTCATACCTGCGGTAGAAGGACTGGTCGCCCAACACGAAGCAGCTCACTCCTAAGCCTTAGCCACCCCTAGCCTCAATTCATATCTTATGAGTGCACCAATATCCGCCTTACGTGAGCCGCTAATCCTCGGCCACAAAACCTATCACGACATCACGGAGGACATCTGTGCGCCGACCGAGTCGACGCCTAACCTCGCGTGGATGACAGCCTTCGTGCTGTCGGTCTCTCTGCTCGGGCTATACGGATTCTGTGTGGTGGTCGTGGTCTGGTTTGGCATCGGCACCTGGGACCTCAACCGCACCATCGGCTGGGGCTGGGACATTACCAATTTCGTCTGGTGGGTAGGAATCGGCCACGCCGGTACTCTCATCTCCGCAATCTTGTTGCTCTTTCGCCAGAAGTGGCGCACGGGCGTCAACCGCGCCGCTGAGGCCATGACGATCTTTGCTGTCGTCTGCGCTGGGCAATTTCCGCTTATCCACATGGGCCGCCAGTGGTTGGCTTTTTTCATCTTTCCTTACCCGAACACCCGCGGTCCACTCTGGGTGAACTTCAACTCGCCCCTCCTCTGGGACGTGTTTGCGATCTCGACCTACTTGACCGTATCACTGCTCTTTTGGTATCTCGGTCTGGTGCCCGACTTCGCGACGGTGCGCGATCGCTCACGTGGCCTGCGTCGTAAGATTTATAACGTCCTTTGCTTTGGGTGGACAGGTGCAGCCAAGCACTGGCAACGATGGGAGTCGATGGCCCTCGTGCTCGCTGGGCTCTCGACGCCTCTGGTACTTTCGGTACACACGATCGTAAGCTTTGACTTCGCGACCTCCGTGATCCCTGGCTGGCACACGACCATCTTTCCTCCCTACTTCGTAGCAGGCGCCATCTTCTCGGGGTTTGCGATGGTGCTCACACTGATGCTCATCGCACGTAAGGTGCTCAACCTCGAGCAGTACATCACGATTGCGCACATCGAGTCGATGAACAAGGTCATCCTGCTGACGGGATCGATCGTGGGCGTAGCTTACCTCACGGAGCTCTTCGTGGCTTGGTACTCCGGATACGTGTACGAGCAGTTCGCCTTCTACAACCGTGCCCTTGGCCCGTACTACTGGAGTTACCTGGGAATGATGGCCTGTAACGTTATCTCGCCTCAGTTTTTCTGGAGCAAGAACCTGCGCCGCAACATCACCTTCACGTTTTTCATGTCGATCTTCATCAACATCGGCATGTGGTTCGAGCGCTTCGTTATCATCGGTACTACGTTGGCACGGGACTACCTACCCTCCAGCTGGAGCTACTACGTACCTACGTGGGTCGAGATCGGAATCTTCGTCGGTACGATTGGGCTGTTCTTCACGCTGTTCTTGCTCTTCACGCGAGTGGCTCCCGTCATTGCGATTGCGGAGATTAAGAGTATCCTCAAAACCGCTGGCGATCAGTACACTGGTCCGAACGCTATTAAAGTCCCCCACGACGCTGAGCACCAGCCCGAAATGGATGTCACAGAACTTGGGCAACCTGGCTACCGAGCATAATCACCATGGCAGATACTCGCACCAATCTCTACGCCGACTTACCGACCGCCCCTAGCACAGCTACGGATTACACGGAGCGCAACGCCGGCATTCCTATTGTTTACGGTCTTTACGACGACGAGATTAAGCTCATCAACGCCGTTCGCGAGGCACGGAAGCAGCACCTCGACATCCACGACGTATTCACCCCCTTCCCCGTGCACGGTCTCGATCCGGTACTCGGGCTGCAGGAGAGCCGCCTCCACATTGGCGGCTTCTTTTATGGTGCGTGCGGAACGGCGTTGGCCTTTGGCTTTATGACCTGGGTGTTTACTCGCGACTGGCCAATCATCTTTGGCGGAAAGCCTTACTTCAGCGCACCTGCTTTCATCCCTATTACCTTTGAGCTCACCGTACTCTTCTCGGCTATCGGGATGGTCCTGAGCTTCTACCTCATCAACGGGCTCGGACCGGGTGCTGCTGAGGAGAACATCGACGACCGGATCACGGACGACATGTTTTGCCTAGCTTTTAGTGCCAACGGCATTGCGGCTGCTGATCGGGACCAATTTGCGGAGTTTTTCCGCCTCACGGGTGCCTCGGAAACGAGCGCCAAAATTCTCTAACCATGCGACTTCAACTGCACATCCTCCTCGGCGCCATCACGGCCATCGGACTGGCGGCCTGCTCGACGCCCGGCGAGAACGAGACCGGCACGGAGTACATGCCCGACATGGCCCACTCCGTCGCATACGAGGCCAATACGTACTTCGATTACTACTACAACCAGTGGGACAGCGCTAGCGTCAAGTCACGCTACAAGCTGGCTCAACCGGGCTTACCCGTCAACGGTACTGTCCCGCGAGGCTATGCGGGCTACTACCTTACGGGAGGCGATGCATCAGCGGCGACCATGGAGGCAGGGCAAATCCGACAGATTCGTGAGATGTATGGCATCAACAGTCTACAAGCGATTGCGACGCCCATGAACGGTATGGCACCGTACTACTATTACGATACTGAGGCAGACCGCGCCCGCGCCACAGCTGATCTAGTCACGAATCCTTTCCCGATCACTGCCGATGGCCTCAAGCGAGGCCAAGAGTTGTACGAGACGTTTTGTGGAATTTGCCACGGAAACGATGGCGGTGGCAACGGTTGGATCTACGAGAACGGTGCTTACCCAGCAGCTCCTCGCAACTTCTTAGAGCAGAGCTGGGTCGATACCTCGGCGGGCGTCTACTACCACGCCGTGATGTACGGTAAGAACGTGATGGGGGCCTACAAGGACAAGATCTCCTACGAGGAGCGGTACCAGGTTATCCACTACATCCGTGCCCTACAAGCCAAGTGGGCTAAGAAGCAGTACGACGAGGAAGGCAACGACCTGATTCCCAACGAAGCGATTGCTGGGGCCAACTCCACGCAGTACGTTCGTCTTTTAGAGAGCTTCAGCCGCGAACCAATCGACTACGAGAGTTCGGAGAGTACCAACTCCAATGTGGTCCCCGGTGGCGAAGGCAACAACGTTCCAGGTGCCGTGCCCAACTCGCAGGACACTACGAATTCGGGTGGCGTGAGCCCCCGGATCGGTAAGACTGGCCAAGCCATCAATAAAAAAGTCGGACGATAGGTCCGGAGTCCGTTTTGCCGAAAGGCCGATACGCGACTTACGTCAAAACCCTCTTCTAGCAGCAAGCAAGATTCATGGCCGAGTTACATATAGAAGCCATCCACGGGCACGACGAGGTCGGTCCTGCAAGGTTTGTCCTGAGTTCAGGAATCCGAAACCTCCTTTTCGGAGGTATTGCTCTCGGGGTTCTGTGCATCATCCTGTCCTTCTTCGCGAATGGTGAGGATGCAACGCACGCGAGGTTCTGGTCGAATTGGTTGCACAACAGCATCTTCTTCATGGGGATCGCTTTTATGTCCTTATTCCTGCTTGCGGCTAAGGTGTTGATGTACTCCGGGTGGCATACCGTTTTCAAGCGCGTCTGGGAAGCATACGCGGAATTTTTGCCGTGGGCCATCGGTCTGATGGTGATCAGCGCGCTCGGTATTTTCCTCGGACCCAATCATATCTATCACTGGGCAGATACGGCCGCGCTCGCTACCGACGAACTGTTGGAGGCCAAGTCCTCTTTCCTCAATATCTGGTGGTACGTCGCGGCGGCCATTGTAATTCCGGCGATCTGGTATTTCGCCTTCGCCATTCCGATGCGCAAAACCTCGATTGAGGAGGATGCTCGCGGAAACAAAGACTACATACAGCATCGTCGCAATCGCAGGACGGCTGGCATTTTCTTACCTATCGCAGCCTTCAGTTCGGCGGCCGTCATTTGGCTGACGGTCATGAGCGTTGATGCGCACTGGTACTCCACGCTCTTCGCTTGGTACGCGACGGCTTCGTGGCTCGTTGCCACCGTCGGCCTCACGATCATCCTGCTCATCTTCCTCAAAACCCTCGGGTACTTTGGGCAGGTGACTACAGAGCACCTCCACGACCTCGGGAAGTACATGTTTGCCTTCAGTATTTTTTGGAGCTACCTGTGGTTTAGCCAGTTCATGCTGATCTGGTACGGAAACGTAGGCGAGGAGACGGTCTACTTTCAAACGAGAATGTCGGAGTTCCCAGTCATCTTCTGGGCCAACCTCTTTCTCGAATTTCTTGCTGCCCTTTTTCGTCCTGATGCCCAACATCACCAAGCGGAAGTATGGGCCACTGGCCTTTGTGGCCATCATGGTGGTCTTTGGACACTGGCTGGACTACTTCCAGATGCTCAAGCCTGGTATTTTGGAGACAACGGTGCACGCTATGCACGGCGGTGATGAGAACCACGCGGCGACCTTGAGCGCTGCTTCCGTGACTGGGGATCAGCACACAGGGACCTCTACGACGGAGTACGTCTCTAACGAACAGCTGTCATCGTCTGCTGGGAATACCGGGTATGACGGCGAGGAGGATGATGCAGCGCTCACTGCAGAGGCATTTGATGGCATTGCGGGTACCCCAGTACAAAGTGATGATCCACTCTTGCCAGACTCCGCGAAAGGTGCTGTGGCAGACGCTGATCATACTCACGAAGGCATGGGTCATGACGGGGCTCATATGGGTGACGACCATGCAGGCTTAGCCGACCACGATGCAGACGACCACCTGCACGGTAGTACAGCCGCTGCAGTTGCTGGCGCTGTGGATCACGAGGATGGAGGTCACATGGGCGACGACCATGCGGCAGGCGAGCATGCTGCTGTTGGGGCCCATGGAGGTGGCCACGAAGAAGCTGTACACCTGGCTGGTTTCACAATCCCTGGGCTTATCGAAATCGGTACTTTCATTGGGTTTCTATCGCTGTTCTTCTTCGTGACGCTCTCGGCCCTAACCAAGGCAGATCTCGTCCCGTACAACGATCCTTACCTGGAGGAGTCCCTACATCACCACGTGTAGCCCCGAGGCCTTGGTACAGCGGTGGGACTTGTCTGGAATGAGTCTAGACAGGGGGCTTTGTGTCAACTACGCGCTGTCACGATAGTTACCTTAATACCTTTACAACCAGGATCAAAGCCTGCTAAATGACCATCCTAATTATCCTTATCTGCTTCGCGATGCTCGCCATCATCGTGGTCCAGATCTCTCGCGTACGCGAGCTTGCCGCCGCTATCCGCGGAGAAGAACTAGCCTCCCGACGTCGCACCGACCGTAACGGTGTAGGGTTTCTGGTCTTTCTCTTTGCCTTTCTAGCGTTGACCATCGGGTCGGCGATCTACTACAAGAAGTACTTGATTGGCTACGGAGCGTGGGAATCGGCGAGCATCCACGGGAAGCTGATTGACGCCTCGATCAACCAGACCCTGTTCTTTACTGGGATTGTGTTCGTGGCCACGCATATCGCCCTTTTCTACTTCGCGTACAGGTACCGCGAAACGGCGCGCGCTAAGGCTGCCTACATCAGCCACGATAACAAGCTCGAGATCATCTGGACGGCGATCCCTACGGTGGTCATGACCTACTTAGTGGTCGGTGGTCTCGATACGTGGAACAATGCCATGGCCGACATCCCCGCGAATACGGAGATCGGTGTCGACTACAACGAGATCGAAGCTACGGGCTATCAGTTCGCGTGGGACATCCGTTACCCGGGGGCGGACAACCTGATTGGTACGAAGAACTTCCGCCTCATCTCTGCCAACAATGCTCTTGGTCAGGATTGGGAGGACCAGAAGAACCACGACGACTTTATCCCCGCGGAGATCGTGCTTCCGGTAAACGTTCCTGTGCGCGTGCGGATCACATCGAAAGACGTGCTTCACAACTTCTATATGCCGCATTTCACCGTGAAGATGGATGCGGTGCCTGGTATGCCGACCTACTTCGTTTTCACCCCGGTGATCACCACGGATAGCATGCGCAATCGTCTCCGCCAGGAGCCCGCCTATCAAGTGCCCTACGATCCAGCCGATCCGGAAGCGGGCCTTCGCTGGGAGCTGTTCAACTATGAGCTAGCGTGTGCGGAGCTCTGTGGAACCGGTCACTACTCTATGCGGAAGATCGTCCGCATTGTGAGCCAGGCCGAGTTTGAGGACTGGAAGAAGGAGCAACAGTCTACGTATCTCTCCAGCATCCGCAATACTGACGACGACCCTTACAAAGGGCAGCCAGTGCCTGTCGAACTCGCTATGCAGCGCCGTGCGCTGATCGGAAACCTTACAGGCGCAATCAGCGCAGTAGATTCCGCAGATCGCGTCGTGCGCCTCGACAACGTCACTTTCGAAACAGCAAGCGCCAATCTAAAGCCGGTGTCGGCCTACGAACTGGACAACGTCGTGGAAGTTTTGCAACAAAACCCCTCCCTGATTTTTGAACTAACAGGACACACAGACAACGTTGGCGACCCCGCTGCGAATCGCGTCCTTAGCCAACAGCGAGCTCAGGTCGTGGCGAACTACCTCCGCTCAAAAGGGGTCAGTGCCGACCGTATCGCAAATGTGCGGGGCTACGGTGAGACACGTCCCACCGGAGACAATTCGACGGAAGAGGGTCGTGCACAGAACCGACGCACTGAGCTCATCGTTGTGCCTAGTCGCCCAACGACTGTCGTCAACCAGGTACTTTAAATAAATAGATATCCATGCAGACTTTAATCGCACGACCACAGAACGAGGAGATATTCATCGAGCAGGACGGCTACGAGGATAACTTCCACGATCATCACGAGGAGGACAAATACCGCTCTTCGTTTATCACCAAGTACGTCTTCTCGATGGACCACAAGGTCATCGCGAAGCAGTTCTTGATCACAGGTATGTTTTGGGCGGTAATCGGTGCGGCCATGTCGCTCGTGTTTCGCCTCCAGCTCGGATTTCCGGCCGAAGACTTGAGTTTTCTCGAGCCTTTCCTAGGGAAGTGGATCACCGTCAATGCAGAAGGTACTGGCAAGCTCTCCGAGGAGTTCTACTACGCCATGGTCACGATGCACGGCACGATCCTCGTGTTCTTCGTTTTGACCGCAGGTCTCTCGGGTACTTTCTCGAATTTGCTGATCCCCTTGCAACTGGGTGCCCGTGACATGGCATCTCCACTGCTCAACATGCTGTCCTACTGGTTCTTCTTCATGTCCGGAGCAGTTATGTTCGCTAGCCTCTTCCTGTCGACGGGTCCGTTCTCAGGTGGATGGACCGCCTATCCTCCGCTTTCTGCCTTGCCCCAGGCCAGTACTGGCTCCGGAGCGGGTATGACGCTTTGGTTGGTGAGTTTGGCGCTCTTCGTCGTGTCGGTGCTCCTAGGCGGCATCAATTACGTAACGACGGTGCTCAACCTGCGCACCAAAGGCATGAGCATGTGGCGCATGCCGCTAACGATCTGGGCGTTTTTCGTAACGGCGATGATCGGTCTGCTCAGCTTTCCCGTACTCCTCTCGGGCTTCCTGTTGCTGATGTTTGACCGCGGGATGGGTACTAGTTTCTACCTCAGTGAGATCTTCATCGGTGGCCAAGCGCTCGATCACGTAGGCGGTAGCCCCTTGCTTTACCAGCACTTGTTCTGGTTCCTCGGCCACCCTGAGGTGTACATTATTATCCTGCCGGCGATGGGCATCGTCTCAGAGGTCCTCTCGGTAAGCAGCCGCAAGCCGATCTTTGGCTACAAGGCCATGGTCTACTCGATCCTCGCGATCGCTTTCCTTAGCTTTATTGTCTGGGCTCACCACATGTTCATGTCCGGTGTCAACCCCTTCATCAGCAACTTCTTCGTGATCTTCACGCTGATCATCGCCGTGCCTAGCGCGGTAAAGGTGTTCAACTGGATCTCGACGCTCTACAAGGGACGCGTTCGTTTTACTTCGGCTAGTCTTTTTGCCATCGGCTTCGTGTCGATGTTCATCTCCGGTGGACTTACCGGTATATGGCTCGGCAACTCGGCGATCGACATTCGGATGCACGACACCTACTTCGTCGTTGCTCACTTCCACATCGTTATGGGAGTCGCGGCTTTCTTCGGGATGTACGCTGGCGTCTATCACTGGTTTCCTAAGATGTACGGCCGTTTCATGAACGAAACGATGGGTAAGATCCACTTCTGGGGGACGATCATAAGCGCCTACGCCATCTTCTGGCCGATGCACTACCTCGGTATGGCTGGTGTACCACGTCGCTACTACTCGTTCGAGACGTTCGACTTCACCAACCAGTTCGGTACAATGAACGCGTTCATCACCATTGGTGCATTCGTTGCCTTCTCCTTTCAGATCCTTATGGTCATCAACTTCTTTTGGAGCATGTACAAAGGCAAGAAGATGACTACGCGCAACCCATACAACGCCAATACGCTCGAGTGGACGACCCCAATCGAAGGCATCCACGGCAACTGGCCAGGGCGTATTCCTACGGTCCACCGTTGGGCCTACGACTACGGTAAGTTCGGTGAAGAGGCCATCCCGCAATACATCCCCGTATCCGATGCGGAGCGTGAAGCAGAGCGTAAGCTCGTTCACTAAGCTCTTAGCTGAGCATTACAACCCTCGGAGCGGGCGCCGTTATCGCACGGTGCCCGCTTCTATTTTTGGTGACTACGACACGATGAACGACCAAACGGCAAAGACCGAGATTTTAACATCATCCGTTTCAGACGTGCGCCACACCTTTGTGGGCGACCTGCTGGCGCTGACGAAGTTTCGACTTTCGGCCACAGTAGTCCTGTCCGCTGCGCTTGCTTATCTGATCGCCGCCCCTGCTGTACTATGGGGGGACCTGTTAGCAGTAATCGCCGGTGGATTCGCGACTACAATGGCGGCTAACGTCCTTAATCAAGTCATCGAGAGGGACCACGACCAACTCATGATCCGGACTGAGAATCGGCCATTGGCGACAGGCCGTATGTCCGTTTCGCGGGCTGTCCTGATTGCGGGATTGCTCAGCGTAGCGGGCACGCTAGCACTGGGTACGCTTCACCCTTTAGCCGCGCTGCTAGGAATGATAGCGTTGTTGAGCTACGCGTTCATATACACCCCCTTGAAGCGGATCACCGTCGCCGCGGTATTCATCGGCACTGATTCCTGGTGCCATTCCTGCACTAATTGGTACGATCGCGGCCGAGGGTCACCTTACGTCCTTAGGCTGGTCTCTATTTGCCATACAGGTCTTGTGGCAAATTCCACACTTCTGGGCCATCGGTTGGCTCGGGTTTGACGACTATAAGAAAGCCGGTTTCAAGCTCCTCCCTGAGACCGATGATGGAGAGCGTGATCCAGGAACGGGTTTACAGTCCGCGGTTTACGGACTCCTCCTCGTTGGTCTTGTGCTTTGGCCTTATCATCTCGGTGCGTTCAGTGTTTTGGCGACAGCCCTCAGTTGCCTACTCGGTGTTGGCTATGCGTACTTTGGATTCGAGCTGTATCGCCAGCGGGACCGCCCGGCGGCGCTTCGGTTGATGTTTTTCTCGCTGGCCTACCTACCGCTCGTCTTCGGCATGGGCTGGCTCCTCTAGACTAGGACTATGGCGACTATTGCAATTTCCAGAAACAAAATGCACCCCATGCAATTGGGGTTGCTCATCGCTTGCGGGAGCATTTTGATGATGTTTTCCGCGCTCACGAGTGCCTACATCGTACGTCAGGAGGCGGGCAACTGGTTGGAATTTCCACTGCCCAGTCTCTTTTACGTGAGTGCTGCCGTGATGGTGCTGAGTTCCCTGACGATCCAAGGGTCATTCTGGGCCTTCAAACGCTCGCGGGCCGCTCGTCTACAGAGGGCTGCTGGTTCTTACAGGAATCCTTGGTGTTGCTTTCGTGATCGTGCAGTACGAAGCTTGGCAAGACATGTATAACGCAGGTCTTCAGCTCAAGGGAAACCCTGCTCCTGCGTTCGTCTATGTACTCAGTGGATTACACGCGGCCCATATACTCGGCGGACTTGTCGCGCTTGCCGTAGCTTTGATCCACTGTTTTAAGCTGCCTGTGGAGCCAGCGCCCCACCGCGTCGTTCGGTTACGACTCACGCTGACGTATTGGCACTTTATGGATTTTCTTTGGATTTATCTCCTGGTGTTCCTTGCTTTGCAGCGCTGAACGGAGCATCAACCCTGGCCCAATTTTCGACCCTATGTCCACTATCGTACAAGACCCGAAAAGCGATGTCGTCCACCACGATGTAGCCCACGTAGACCACTCCGTCGAGACAGCCACCTGGGATGGAGCTGGCAACCCTTTCCGCGTAGGCTACGGAAAGTTGATGATGTGGTACTTCTTGGTCTCAGACGCCTTCACGTTTGCGGGCTTCTTGATCGCTTACGGCGCCCTGCGGTTCAGTATGCCAGCGTGGCCCGTCCCCGACTTCGTATTTCGGACCCTGCCCTTCGGCTTGCACGAGTACTTCCCCGGAGGCCTCGCGCCACTAATTTTCGTGACGATCATGTCTTTCGTGCTGATCGTAAGCTCGGTAACGATGGTGCGTGCGGTGCAGGAGGGCGAGCGCGAAAACAAGAGTGGTGTGGTAAAGTGGATGCTGCTTACCGTACTCGGTGGTGCGGCCTTCCTCGGGTGCCAGGCTTGGGAGTGGTCCAACCTCATTGGCCATGAGCACATGTCGCTCACGACCAATCCCTTCGGGACTCACCTTAGCGATGGATACTATCTCGAGGACGCCGACGGAATTGCCTACACAGGCAATGACGACGCTGAGACTTTTGAGGCTGGAGACAGCTACCTTATTCATAAGCACGACGGAGAATGGCAGCCACGTGCCTTAGTGAATCAAGGGCAGCCCACACCACTGAACGGCCAGCCCGTCCGCGAGGCTTTCGGACCAAAGGCGTTTGGAGCCTTGTTCTTCTTCATCACTGGGTTCCACGGCTTTCACGTTTTCTCAGGCTTGCTCATCCTCACGATTATAGCGCTCAATTCTGCCTCGGGGCAATATGCCGCGCGCCGCAATGGCTACGAGATGGTCGAGAAAGTAGGGCTATACTGGCACTTCGTAGACCTCGTGTGGGTGTTCGTCTTCCTCGTGTTCTACCTGTTGTAGGTCCTGTTTTTACCCGGCTCCACCGCCAGACATCCGGCTTTCGCCAAAACCCTTCCCACTCGTCTTTTTAATCGTTTCTTATGGCTGGTCACATGACCTACGAGGAAAGCAAACGCTTCGTGTTTCGCGGGCTCGGACTTCTTGCCGCGATCACCCTCGTCGAAGTTTTCTTCTCGCTCGCCGCCAAGGGCTTCGTCCCTGGCTTCCGTTGGATGGAGGGATTGGTTTGGATCCCTTACACTGTCGGGCTCATTTTAATTGCCCTCTCGCTGTACAAGGCTTACTTCATTGTGTTTGACTTCATGCACCTCCGCAATGAGGTGTCTGGCATGTCACTGACGATTTTGATGCCCATGCTCCTGCTTGTTTGGGCGGTCATCGCTTTCTTCCAAGAGGGCAACTTTTGGGGAGAGCGTCGGGCCACGGTACAGCGCTTCAATGAGCGCCCCGCTCAGTTGGCTCCCGCCGTATCTCCGCTCGAACAAGGCAACACCATCGACATCCTGCAGGTCGATGGCGACGCCGCCGAGCTCGACGATCTCGAGGGGGTCGGCAGTTACGATGTTGATCAGTAGGCGATACCTCCTCCGGGTGCTGGATGTCCGCCATGCTTACCGTCTCCAGACATCTATGGGGGCACTTCATTCCTTTCTCTACTTGTGAACAGTGCCCCCCCACCAAAGCGACCTCTCGTTCAGCTCTTGCTGCTCGGGTTTTTGCTCATTGTCTTTCCGCTGGGTAGTTTCCTTTACCTGCAAGCTGGGTGGAACTACCAGCTCGATTCGCGTAACGAGATGGCCGCTCTCGGGCCAGTCTCCGAACTTTTCGCCTACCCGCGGCCCGATAGCAGCATCGATATTGTCTTTGCCGCACCCGCCTCGCGCAGCGACAGCAGCGCGATTTCCCTGCGCGACATTCACCTTGCATTCGACGATAATCCTACGGTCCGTTTCGTGGGGCTTGGCGAAGCAACCGAAATGCCCTTTGAGGATACCGAACAACTGAAGTACTTCCCTGAGCGAATCGCTTCGTTTGCTTCGGCTACCTCAGACACGCGTTTTTCAAAACAGTGCGAATCGGTACCGCTGCGTCAGCGAGCCTACGTCGTCGACGTCGACGGGCAAGTGCGTCGTTGTTATAACCTTCACAGCGGAGCAGATGCCAAGCGCCTCGTTGAGCAAGTTGCGTTGATTATCCCTCGTCCGAAGACCACCGACGTCATCCTAGAACGTAATCCCGAACTCTAATGTCCATACCCACGGGCTACCCAGATGTCCTAGAGCGCCGGCCAGCGCTCGCGAAAAAGCTCGACCGCTACGCCTGGGGCATCTCGATTTTTATCACTGCCGCCGTGGTCGGAATGCGGTACATCAAGATACCCCTACCCGATAGCGTAGACTTTTTATGGCTTCCGCCGGTATATTCTACGCTCAATGCTCTTGCCGGGGTATGCCTTCTGTTCAGCTTGTACTTCGTTTTGCGAAAGAAGATCCGCGCCCACCGAAGCGCCAATGCACTCGCGCTCGCGTTATCCGTCCTGTTCATTCTAGGGTATGTACTGTACCACATTACGACCGAGCCTACCGAGTACGGCGGTACCGGCACCTCGCGGACGCTGTACTTTGTTCTCCTCATTACGCACGTCTCGCTTGCCGCAATTAGTCTACCGCTTATCCTGTTTACTTTCGTGCGGTCGTATACTGGCCTCATCGAAGAGCACAAGCGAATGGCGCGATGGGTGTACCCGATCTGGCTCTACGTATGCATCACAGGACCGATCTGCTACTTAATGTTGCGTCCGTATTACCCGGCATAGCAACCTCCTTTCCCACCGACAGTTAAGTTGGTATGGCACGCACGCTTCTCCTTCGGCTCTCCTTGTTGCTCGTTTTGGCGACAGCCGTCTCCACCTACGCTACGGCCCAGTGCCCAATGTGTAAGATCAGCGCCGAGACGAATATGAAGAATGGCGGCACCGCAGGTCAGGGACTCAATAAGGGAATTTTGTACCTCTTTGCCACGCCCTACATTATCATCGGAGGCCTAGGTGTACTTTGGTACCGCAACCGGACCAAGAGCGTCGATGACGCGACAGAGATCGATTTAACTGCTGAGGCTCAGCTGAATTAGGCCTTTGGGGCTTTCGCCAAAACCCAGCATTGGTACGCGACTGCGGCCGCGCCAGCGATAAGTAAAAGGCCCCCAACAGGCGCTACGGCCCCGAGCCAACTCGCGCTTTCCATTCCGACCACGCCCCGTACGGACACGAGGTAGATGCTTCCGCAAAAAAGTATCGTTCCGTAACCCCAGGCGCGTTGGCCCCAGAGGAGTACAGCATTTAAAACTTCGGGCTGGGCCAGTAGTCGCACGCCAGCTACGAAGTAGAGGAAGAAGCTGCTATAGAAGTGATAGCGACTGGCCGTTTCGAAGGCCGTCAATCGATCCACTGGCAGTACTGCTTTCAGCCCGTGAGCCCCAAAGGCCCCAAGGGCTATGGCGAAGGCAAGAGAGGCTGTGGCTACTGCGGCGATGAGCCAAGCTTGCTGAGTGTTCGCAAGCTCGGGAGATCTAGTCGGGAAGTTGCCAGTCGATGGGTGTGGTGCCATGTTGCTTTAAGTAAGCATTCGCCTGAGAAAAGGGTTGGCTTCCAAAAAATGCACCGCGCGCAAGCGGGCTAGGGTGGGCGGCATTGAGCACGAGGTGCTTCGACCCGTCGACCAATTCGCCTTTGGACTGCGCGCTTTTGCCCCATAGTAAAAACACGACGTGTTCGCGCTCGCGGTTGATCGTTGTGATGACACTGTCGGTAAACTGCTCCCAGCCGAGCTTGTGATGCGACTTTGGCGCATTCTTGCGAACGGTAAGGATGCTATTCAATAGTAAGACCCCCTGCTCAGCCCAGGCGCTAAGGTCACCGTGCTTGGCCACCGGCACGTCGAGGTCGGTCTGGAGTTCTTTGTACACGTTGAGCAGGCTAGGCGGTCGGCGTACGCCACGGGGGACACTGAAGCTAAGCCCCATGGCCTCCCCGGGATTGTGGTACGGATCCTGTCCGAGGATGACGACTTTCACCTCGGGGAGTGGAGTTTTGGCGAAAGCCGTAAACATCTGCGGGCCAGGAGGATAGACCGTATTGCCAGCGGTGATATCGGCTTTGAGCCCTTTGATCAACTCGTGGAAGTAGGGCTGGCGGAATTCGGGTGCTAGTGCCGTCTTCCAGCTCTGCTCAATGTTGACGTCGACGGGATCTAGCTGTCCGCTCGTGGAGGGGAGGAGGGTCGGTTGGGTAGCCATACTCACCGAAACACCGCGCTTCCGGGATTGTGCACCCGACACAGGAGAAGCGCGTGCAAGGGTGACCGCGGCAGGAATCGAACCTGCGACCGGCTGATTAGAAGTCAGCTGCTCTATCCCCTGAGCTACGCGGCCGGGACTGGCGCAAAGCTAGGCCGACGCGGAGGTTTAGTTGTCGTATTTCTGGATGGCCTCCCGGATGCGCTCCCGGCGGTTGTCAGGGGAAGGGTGAGTACTCGAGAACTCGGGCTGGCGGCTCCCTCCCGACGCGGCTTCGAGAATGTCCATGACGCCGATCAAGGCTTCAGGTTGGTAGCCTGCCTCACTCATAAAGCGCACGCCGAGTTCGTCGCTCTCGAGTTCCTGCTCACGGCCATATTTCATCGACACCACGTTGGCGATCACCGCCGCCATCTGGCCCCCGCCTTGACTCCCGCTCGCGAGTACGGCCGCGCCAGTGAGTCCCTGCGTCAGCATCTGCTTTGAGATCCGCTCTGCGCTGTGCCGCGCGACGACGTGCCCTATCTCGTGTCCGAGCACGCCAGCGAGCTGGTCTTTGTCCTTGAGGCGCGTGTAGAGAGCCCTCGTAATAAAGATTTGACCCCCGGGCAGCGCGAAAGCATTAACGGTGTTCGGGTCGCGCAGTAGGTGAAACTCGTACGCGTAGGGAGTCCCCTGCGCGACGCTTCTCTGGACCAAGCTTTCCCCGATTTGGTCGACGAGCTGCTGGTCTGGTTCGCTCGGGTCGAGGCCACCGTGCTGTTGGGCCATCTGGGCGCGGCTTTGGAGTCCCAGCGCAATTTCCTCCTCAGCGGTCAAAGAAATATGCTGGCTCTCGCCGGTGATTTCGTTGGTGCTCGTATTGAAGAAGTATTTGGCGAGCGTAAAGAGCGCCATGCCGATGCCGATGAGGAGGGGGAGACTTACTCTGCGCATAGGGGATAGGTGTTGTGATCGTCGGTAATGACAACCGCGCTCAAAGCTATTTCGTTAGTCCCGCGTGAACACCAACTCGCCCGCGTCCGAATCCGATCTTTTGTTTGAGAGCGACGGCCTCTCTGTTTCTTCGGTGGAGGGCCTCAACCAGTTCGCTTCCGCACGACTACCCACCGTTTATGGGGAGTTCCAAATCTACGCGTTTTCAGATACCGAAGACGACCCGATGCCGCACCTCGCGCTTTTGGCTAACGGGACAGCAACCGAAGCGCCGGTGCTCTGCCGCGTACACAGCGAGTGCCTCACGGGAGACGTTTTTGCCTCCTTGCGATGTGATTGCGGGGACCAGTTGGCCTACGCCATGCGGGAGACCGCGGCCCAGGGCGGCGTGATTGTCTACTTACGGCAGGAGGGGCGAGGGATCGGGATCGTCAACAAATTGCGCGCCTACCAACTCCAAGACGCGGGCGCCGATACCATCGAAGCCAATGTCGCTTTGGGCTTACCGGTAGACGCCCGAGACTACGGCGACGCGATCGAGATCTTGCGTAGGCTCGGCATATCGCAGGTCCGCCTGATGACCAACAATCCCCTAAAAGTCGACGCCTTTGCCAACTCAGGGATCAAGTTAACCGAGCGCGTTGCCATCGAAATGCCCTCGCAGCAAGAAAACGAGCGTTATCTCGCCACGAAGCGCGACGACATGGGCCATCAGTTACACTAGAGCCCGAGCGGATAGTTTACCGATCCTGCGTGCTCGATACGGCCTCCCCGAGCGGGGTAGACCGCGTTCGGAGCTTGGCCCGGACGATCTTCGCTACGGCGTCTCCTTGCTTGACGCCCTCGACGATGGCCGGCGAATAGTGAATACCTCCGTAGAGCCGGGACTTGGCCGCCTCTTCGCTTGCGGCATAAAAGCTCTCGTAGCTCCGGGCCGGGAGGCCGTAGCGGAGTTCGACACTGTCCGTGTAGCTGTAGTCGGCCCCGTACAAATCGGTCAAGCTTCCCGCCGCGGCTCGACTAATGACACTGTGTCCGCTGGTATACTCCGGAAACGGTGGCGTTTGGAGAAGGGGGAGCCACTCCGGGTCGATGTGCTCGTTGATGACCGTCTCCGGGCGAATCAAATTACTGCGGTATTTCTCGTCCCAGCAGCTGATAAACCCATCGTGGAGCGCGACAGACACTCGTACGTAGGTCTCGGCGGCTGCTGAGGTGGTTCTTTGTTCTTTCTGCGCAACGTTCTTCGCGATCCCCATCCAATGCCCTCCGGGGCTAATCTTTTTGGTGGCGAACATGACGTGTCCTTGGTGATGCGAGACATACGGGTTGCAGTCCCAAAACGCAGCGATATCTTTGCGCTCTTCTGATTCCTCGTTGAGCACGGTGTACACCTCCATGACATCGGTATGAAACTGCGATCCGGGTGTCATGTCAAAGGGCGGAGGAGCAACTGGGCGGCACTGGCTCGCGCTGTCGAGCACGAAGGGGCGCATCTTTCCCCAGTGCGGTTCTATGCCGTCCATATAGTCTGGGGGCGTCGGCTTCCAGCGACCGGGTTCGTCCCTCACGCTGTACTTGGGGAAGGTTCGACTTTGGAGGTAGTTGTCGCCTTTTGAGTAAGCAATCACCGCTACGCCCACCTCCATGCCGAAGGCAACGCTCCGGTCAAAGACTTCGGCGGGCATTTTGACCGCTCCGAATCGTTGCCGCAGGGATTCGTCGAGGGCATCCATCTTGTCCGCAGAAAACGTGAGCTCGCGGCCAACCGCCAGCGTTGCGACTGCCGCCGCCAGATCGAAACTGTAGTCGGCCTTCGCGTCGGGCAAAGGCAAGTCGCCCAGTCCGTTGAGCTGACCGCTCAGGGTCTGTAACGTGGTGTCGTCGTGGCGAGCCGATTCGTACGCCGCGATCGAAGCGTAAGCGTAGATTCTAGCGGCCTGCGGTGGACTGAAGATGTCGTAGACGATGACGTCGGTAACGCCCTGCATAGCCTCATGCAGACCATCCGCCTGCCGCGTATCCTCTCGCCAGTTCTCGTTGTCGCTTTCGCAAGCGACGCTCAATAGGATCGTGAAGACAGTTGCTGCAATGGCGGGCAGGGAGGATAGACGCATACGGTGCCAAAAATACGTCCGCCCGCCAAGGTTTGTGGTATCGCTACAGACCAAAGGGGTGTTAACCCAGCAGGCGTTTGACCCCTTGGAGTAAAAGATCGCTGTAGGGTGCGTACCGGAGGGGTAGATTGATCCACGTCGAGGTCGACGCAACGCTTTTTTGATTACTAAAGGTCCGAAAGCCCTCCTCCGCGTGGTATCGCCCGAGACCACTTTGCTGGACGCCACCGAAAGGCAGACTCGGTATCCCGAGGTGGATCACCGTATCGTTAATGCATCCACCACCGAAACTCACTTCTGTTACGAAACGCTCGGCGGTCTCATCGGAGGCCGTAAAGCAATAGGCCGCTAAGGGGTTTGGGTGCAGGCGTATGAGCTGCTTCGCGTCCTCGAAGTCGTCCACCGCAATCACCGGAAGCAGCGGACCGAAGATTTCTTCGTGCATGAGGTCACTGTCCAGAGCTACATTGGTGAGCACAGTCGGAGCCACGTACCGCTCGCTGGCATCGTGCTCGCCCCCGGCGTAGATGGTTGCCGCGCCTAGTAGTTCGCGTAATCGCTCGAAGTGCTTCTGGTTGACGATGCGCGCGAGGTCTGGGCTCGACTGTGGGTCTTCGCCGTAGGCGGCGATAAGCTTCTCTTTCAGCTTTCGCAAAAACGCGTCTTCCACCGAACGTTCGACGAGCACGTAATCCGGAGCCACGCAGGTCTGTCCAGCGTTGAGGAACTTGCCCCAGATAATGCGGTCACAGGCTACCGATAGGTCGGCGTCGGCCATCACGAGCGCAGGACTCTTACCACCGAGTTCGAGCGTGCAAGGTATGAGTGCCTCGCCACAACGCCCTCCAATCTCTCGGCCCACCCTGGTCGAACCTGTATAAAAAACGTGATCGAAGCGACCGGCATCCATGAGGGCAGGCACGACCTCTGCGCCTGCGCCTTGCACGACGGTTACGACATCTGCATCGAAGGCCTCCAGGCAAATGTCCTCGATTACAGCAGAGGTGAATGGGGTGTCTTCCGCTGGTTTGAGCACTACGTGACAGCCAGCAGCGACGGCGGCAATCAATGGAGCGAGCGAGAGATTGACGGGGTAGTTCCAGGGGGCAATCACGAGAGCGACGCCTTTTGGCAAGTAATAACTCCTCGCCGTCGTCGGCCACAGCATAGCACTGACGCCGACGCTTTTTGGTTTGGCCCAGCTGCTCAGGTGCGTGAGCGTGTGGTCGATCTCCTGGTAGCAAAACCCGATCTCCGAGGTGTAGGCCTCAAAGGGTGGTTTGCCAAAATCGCTAGCCAAGGCCTCGAAGAGCTGGGGCTCGTGGCGTTTGATGCTTGCCTTCAGCGATTTAAGAGCGGAGCGGCGTTGGCTAATCTCGCTCAGGGCACCGGATTCGAAGGAGCGTCGGAGACGACGGTGGACTTCTTGCAGGTCTTCAGGCGTGTAGGTCGGCGTTTGGTGCGCGCTTTGGAGAACTTGATCCATAGGTAGGGGCTTACTGGTGTCAAGGTAAGGACGCATGCATAGTTGCGCCACCTCAAATTTCAGTATGCAGGTAGACATTCTCGCCATCGGCGCCCACCCCGACGACATCGAACTCGCCTGTGCGGGAACGCTCCTCTCACATGCCGCCCGAGGGTACACCTTCGGGATCTGCGATCTGACGCGCGGCGAACTCGGGACACGCGGCTCAGCAGAGATCCGCGACCGCGAAGCCGCTCGTAGCGCTGAGCTCATGGGGGCCAGCTTTCGCCAAAACCTTCGGATGGCCGATGGTGGTTTCGTCAACGATACTGCGCACCAGCGCCAGATCATCGAGATTATCCGCTGGGCCCGCCCGCGACTCGTTTTGGCGAATGCCCTAAGCGACCGACACCCAGACCACGGCCGCGCCGCTAAACTGATCGCCGACGCATGTTTTTTCAGTGGACTGCGGCGCATCGAGACCGAGCGAGATGGTCAGCCACAGGCGGCGCATCGGCCCGCTCAGCTCTTGCACTATATACAGGACTACCACCGGACGCCGGACCTCGTTGTAGACATTACCGCTTTCTACGAACATAAGCTCGAGTGCATCAGGGCCTTCGGGTCGCAGTTCCACGATCCCAACAGTGCCGACCCTGAGACCCCGCTGTCCGGTAGTGAGTTCTTTGCCTTTCTCGAAGCCCGTTGCCGGGAGAACGGAAGGCCGGCTGGTTACGAACTCGCCGAAGGCTTTGAGCGAAGTCGCCTCTTCGGCGTCCCGGACCTCCTGGCTCTAGCGTAGGAGCATCTGTCTAATCATCCGACAGCCAGCCAACCGAAAGCGACGAGGCGAAGGCCCTGCTCCCCTCTTATCTTCGTGCCACCAACCAAATGTGCAAGCCATGAACCACGACATCAAAACCTCTTTCGCGCCGACTTCCCGCCTACCTGAAGTGGACTTCGGTCACCTCGCCTTCGGGAAGGTTTTCAGCGACCACATGGTCGAGATCGACTGCATCGATGGCGTCTGGCAACAAGCCGAGATCAAACCGTACGGACCGATCTCGATCATGCCCTCCAACACGTCCTTGCACTATGGCCAGGCCGTCTTCGAGGGTATGAAGGCGACCAAGCTCGACGACGGTCGCGCCGTCTTGTTCCGGCCGGAACTTCACGCCCGTCGCCTCAACGCGAGTGCCGACGAGGCTCGCCATGCCGGAGCTCCCCGAGGCCCTCTTCTTGGCAGCACTGCACCAGCTCGTCGACCTCGACAAGGCCTGGATACCGCCCGCCGAAGGGAGCAGCCTCTACATCCGGCCCTTCATGTTCGCGTGCGACAACAGCGTCGGCGTACGGCCGGCGACGAACTACAAATTCATGATCATCACCTCACCCGTCGGACCGTACTACAGCAAGCCGGTGCGCCTCCTCGCTCAGACGGAGTACATCCGCGCCGCCGAAGGTGGGGTAGGAGAGGCTAAGGCCGCCGGCAACTACGCCGCCGCTATGTTGCCTTCCTTGCTCGCCCAGCAGGAGGGCTACGACCAAATTCTCTGGCTCGACGCTAAAGAGCGGAAGTACGTCCAGGAGGTGGGGACAATGAACATCTTCTTCGTCATCGACGGAGAGGTCGTCACGCCGACCACCGACTCGGGTACGATCCTTCGCGGGATTACCCGGCGGACCATCCTCGAGCACCTCCACGAAACTGGTGAGCCGGCCGTCGAGCGCATGGTGTCGATCGATGAGCTTGTGGTCGCTCATCGCAAAGGCCTCTTGCAGGAGGCCTTTGGCACGGGCACTGCGGCGGTCGTGAGCCAGGTGGAGTCCATCACTTACGAAGGATACGAAATGGTGCTCCCGCCGGTGAATCCCGACAACGTTAGCGCTCGGCTAAAAAATCACATCGAGGGCGTGCGGAGTGGTCGACTTCCTGATGAGCATGGCTTCCTCGTAGAGGCGGGTACTGCTGCGGAGGTTGCGATGGTGGGGTAGTGGTGCAGACTTCGCACCGGGCGTCTGCGAACCTTGCCGGAGTTTGATCGCTTGACTAGCTGCAACTCGCTCCTATGCCTGCAGCCAACGTCCTCCCGCGATTTATCTCCTCCCCGACCGCGGTTCGCGAGATTCGTCTAGTGCTCGGGGACCAGCTCAACGAGCGTCACACTTGGTTCGATAGCGTTGACGACGGGGTGGTGTATACCTTTCACGAAACCCGCTCGGAGACCGACTACACGCGCCACCACATCCAGAAGATAGTCGCCTACTTTCTGGCCATGCGTGGTTTTGCCGAAAGGCTGCAGATCTTAGGACACCGCGTTCACTACGTGACGCTAGACGATCCAGATAACGCGCAGTCGATCTCTGGCGAACTGCTGCGTCTCACCAGCGATTGGCAGGCGAAGAGTGTCGCCTACATGCTGCCCGACGAGTACCGCTTGGACAGAGAATTGGCTGACCTCGAGGACGTGCTCCGTGCGAACGAGCACGTGTCTTGGGCAGTCGAAGTATCGGCAGTCGATACGCAGCACTTTATGACGAAGCGTGCTGAGCTGGCGGAGTATTTCGCGGGGAAGCGCCGCTACACGATGGAATACTTCTACCGCGACATCCGGCGGCGCTTTAATATCATGATGGAGGCCGAGGGCAAGCCCGTGGGCGGTGCGTGGAACTTCGACCACGACAACCGAAACAAGCTTCCGAAAGCTGTTCGCATCCCCGATCCGATCCCCTTTGCGCACGACCCGCGTCCGATTGTAGACCTTCTGGCTGCCCAGGGCGTCGCGACGATGGGAACGCTAAACCCGGAGGGCTGGGAGTGGCCCCTCACCCGCGAAGAGGGACTGCTGGCGCTCGATGACTTTTTAAGGTTTCGACTCGTGGCCTTCGGGACCTACCAGGACGCGATGACCACGCGAGACCCATACCTGTTTCACGCGCGCATCAGTTTTGCACTCAACAGCAAGCTCATCTCTCCTCTCGAGGTGGTGACCGCCGCCGTTGCTGCCTGGGAGCGGCAGCCTGAGCGGATCACGATCAATCAGGTAGAGGGTTTTGTGCGGCAGATCATTGGGTGGCGTGAATACATGCGCGGGGTGTACTGGGCGAAGATGCCCGAGTTCGCGACGCTTAACAAGCTAGAGCATACCGGCGAGTTGCCCCGTTGGTACTGGGACGGCCAAACCAACATGAACTGCCAGGCGCACGCCGTGGGCCAGAGCCTCGAGCGGGCCTACGCCCACCATATTCAGCGCCTTATGATCACCGGCAACTTCGCGTTGCTCTTGGGTGTCGACCCGGATGCGGTGGACGCCTGGTATCTCGGGGTGTACATCGATGCTATCGAATGGGTCGAGATTACCAATACGCGCGGCATGAGCCAGTTTGCAGACGGGGGGATCGTCGGGACAAAGCCGTACATCTCCTCGGCCAACTACATCAACAAGATGAGTGACTACTGCAAGGGCTGTCACTACGATTACAAACTGCGGCACGGCCCTCTCGCCTGCCCGTTCAATTCCCTCTATTGGGCCTTCGTCGATCGCCACCAAGAGCGCCTCGCCGCCAACGGCCGCATCGGACAAATGGTCAAGCTCTGGGAGCGGATGGGAGCCGATGAGCAAGAGGCCGTTTTGGCGCAAGCCGCTTACTACCAAGCACACAGACACGAACTATGAACCAGGTCCACCTCCTCATCACCCATTACGTCGCCGGCAAGGTGCCGGAGGTTTTCGCGGGATTTACGCCCGAGCTGTTCGAGCGGCTTTCGCCAAAACTTCCTCCGGCCACGCTCATGCGGTACGATGGAAATCAGGTGGGAGACTGGGTCGTGATCCGTTTGGGGATTCCCCCGTTGACCCAAACCTGGCGCTCGCAGATCACCGCGCACGAAGCAGGCATCGAAGAAAGTACTTTCGTTGACGAAGGACGGCAATTGCCCTGGCCGCTACGCTACTGGCGACACGTGCACCGCATCCGTCAGGAAGGGCCCAGTCGCGTGGCCATTGTGGAAGACATCACGTTTTCGACAGGCAGTACGCTTCTCGATGCGGTGATGAAACCAATCGTAAAACAGCAGTTCAGCGCGAGGGGTCCGAAGTACGACGCCTATTTCGGCGCTGCTGAATAAGCTCAGTAGAGAGTTGCTCTTGCGTTGAGCTCGTGCTACTCCTTATTTGGCTTTGGGAGCTTCGTCTCCTCTAAGGCGATCGCCTCCCGAAGTTTGGCAATCGCGGCCCGGAGCTGCTCCTCCTCGGACTGAAGTTGCGTAACCCGGACTTGCTTTTCGGCTAGCTTACGGCTGACCTCCTCCTGTTGGAGTGCTAGATCCTTGGCTTTGCGGTCTACGTTGGCCTGAAGGTCTGCTACAGCTGCGATCGCCTGCGCCCTCGCGTCGCTAATCTCCTGATCGGCCCGCTTGCGTTCGCTTGCTACCTCTTTGGCGTACGCCTGTCTGATTGTTGCTAAACTAGTGGCCGCACGGGCTTCTTCGGCAACGAGTTCCTCGGCGAGGCTGCGCTTCTCGGCGTTGACGCGCTTACGTTCGGCGGTGATCTCCTGGCTCAACTCCTCTTTGGCGAGTAGGCGTTCTTTGCTGAGCGTCTGCTTGAACTGAGCCTGCTCTGCGTCGAGCCGCTTGCGTTCGCCGTCGTAGTGTGCCCGCTGTTTGCCGAGAGCCTCGGTGTGGGACTGTTGCAGCGTAGACAGCTCGCGTGCGGCGTCCTCGCTCTCCGCGGCCAGAGCAGCACTGTGCTCGCGGCGTACGTCGCTGAGGTCTTGCAGCAGGGCCTCCTGCTCAGCAATAGCTTGGTCCTGAAGTTCATTGCTCTTGCGGGCGAGCTCACTCTCGAGGCTATTGATTTGCTTACGGTAGGCCGTTTGAACCGTACTTGCCTCCCGGGCGAGCGAGTCTCGGTAGGCGAGCGATTTGCGCAGGAGCTTAGCCCGGGCCTCGCTGTCACGTTTGAGGTCTAGTTCGGCCCCGGCATAGCGCTCAACGCTCCTGTTTCGTACTCCTTGCAGATCTTTACTCTCGGCTTCGAGATTTTCTCGCTGTCGTTCGAGTGCGGCGAGATCAGCCTCGGAGGTGAGACCGGATTTGGCCGCTGCCTCGCGCCGGAGTTTATTCGAGGTTTGTCGCTCTTGTTGGGCGCGTTCGATACTATCTAATGTTGTGGTTCGGCGCTGTTTGGCGGCAGCAAAAGCCTCGTCGAGTTGCATCTGTTGCGCGGACAGCCGGTCGAGCATAAGCTTGCGCTCGGCTTCGTATTCTGCGGCGAGTTCGGCGTCGCGTTGCTTGGCCGTGGCCTCCTGGGTTTTGATCCTTTGATCAATGGCAGACATCTGTTCCCGAAATGCGACGGCATTGGCCTCCCGCTTTTCGATAAGGGTCTTTTGGTAGACACTGGCCTCGGTCTCGAGTTGACTGCGGCGAGTAGCGGCGGCCTCGCGGCTGGCCTTTATGGTACGGGCTTCGGTCTCTTGAATATCTCTGATCCGCTGCGCGGCATCTGCCTCGGCGGTGGACACCTCCGCTGCGAGTTCAGCGCGGCGCGTTTCGCTCCGCGTAGAGACTTCTTGGATTTTGTTTGCCTCCGCCAGCTGGGTGGCTTCGATGCGTGCAGCGGCGTTGGCGCGGGAGGTAGCTACGGAGTCCGCCAGATTCTGCTTGCGTGCATCTGAGGACTGGCGGGCGCGGTCGAGTTCCTGGGCGAAGGCAGCGCGTTGGGTGATGAGTTCTTCGCTAAGCTCAGAGATACGGGCGTCGTAGGCGGTCTGCTGAACGGCGAGTGATTCGACCTGTTGTCGGCGGGTCTCGGCGGCTGCGATGGCGCGAGCCTCGCGGTCCCGAGCGGCGGCCTCTTCGAGTTCCGCGATCTTTTGAAGGCTCTGCTCTCGAACGGCCAGCACTTCCTTGCGGGCAGCCAAGCGCGTCGCGGCCACGGTCGCCTCCGTGCTATCAATCGCGGTTACGGCCTCGCGCTTCGCCGAGGCCATCTGGGTCTCGAGCCGCCGACGGATCTCAATGATCTCCGCCTGTGAACGCTGTTGCGCGGTTTGTACCTCCGTGCTGTAGGTACGTTGGGCTTCGGCGAGTTTCGCTTGCTCGGCGGCCAGGGCTTTCACGTTGTCTGCGCGGATCTTCGCGACTTCGTCCGCGGCTTGCGTCCGGGAAGTTTCGATCGCCACGAGGGCGCGTTGACGCGCAGCCTGCACGTCGGCGGCTGCAGCGCGAGATTGGTCTTCGACTTGCGAGGAGTACACCGCGACCTGAGCACTTGCGGCAGTGTTGGCCTCCGTGACGGCTTGCTTACCGCGCTGTCGGGCCGCAATAACCTCCGCGGCAATGGCTTGCTCTTGGAGGTTGGCGGTGCGGCGGGCCTCCTCTAGCTCTTCGGCTATCTTGGCCTTGGCGCGGTCGGACTTCGCTCGCTCGATGGCCATTTCTTCCAAGAGTCGCGCCTTTAGTTGAACGAGTTGGTCTTGGAGATCGACGATCTCTTGTCTGGCCTCCGCCTGGGCGGCTTGATCTCGTTCGGCGAGTGTGGTCGTGCCGGGTTTTGCCGAAAGGCCACTGCCCTCATCGGCGAGCGGCAGGGGTTTGCGCGCGACAGCAGGGATGGCAGTGGTAACGGCCGGGATGTTCGGGATGGCGCTGGGATCAATGGCGCCTTCCATGCACTGCAATAGCTGCCGCAACTCCGCTTGTCGACTCGTTTGGAGGGTAAAGCGGCGCCCCTGGTTGGTGGCGTTGCTGATGAGGGTGAGGACCTCGATGTCGTTAGTGGACATCCAGTGCAGCGTTGGGACGTCGAGTTGGAGCTCGTTGCTGTACACTGGGACTCCGGCTAACGAGGTCGTCCGTAGCGGAGCGACGAACTGGTACACGCGACGCTCGCCGCTTTTCGTGATGAGGAGCAGTTCGTCGCCTTGCTTGGGTTGCTCCCCGCCGCGACTCGTAAGCTCGGCGCGGACGCCCTTGTGCGTGGCCGAGAACGCGATACTGTAGGCGTAGCTACCACGAACGACCAGGATTTGGGAGTGCGTGACGAGTCGTTGCCCTTCTGGCGCGCGCAAATTCTCGACGAAACGCTCCGGGCACTGAGCCGGGGCGACGATCGAGAGGCAGCAAGACGCCAAGCACGTGAGGATCAACTTCATGACGGTCGCGTAATCTTTTTCTGGTAGACCAGCGGAAAGTATGAACAATAGTCCATATGGCGCTCGTAGGAGTACGCAGATAAGCTCGGGATGTTGCCCGGGGGCGTGCGCGTGCCTATCGCTCTGCGGTGGCGCCGAGGAGGTAAAGGACTGCCATACGGACCGCGACACCGTTTTCTACCTGCTCGAGGATGATCGCTTGCTCAGGATCATCGGCCACGTCGGAGGCGAGCTCTACGCCGCGATTAATCGGACCGGGGTGCATCACCAGGATGGGCTTGTCGGCTTTGGCTGAGCCGCTGGCGCGTCACTCCGTAAAGGCGATGGTACTCGCGAAGGCTTGGGAAGTAGGTAATGTCTTGGCGCTCGTGCTGGATCCGCAAGACGTTGGCGACGTCGCACCAGGCGAGGGCATCGTCGAGGTGAGCGAAGATTTGCACCCCGAGACTCTCCACGTAACGCGGAATAAGCGTGAGTGGACCGCAAACGGCAACTTCGGCACCTAACTTCCTAAGGCACAAGAAATTGCTGAGCGCCACGCGAGAGTGCAAGATGTCCCCGATCACTACGATGCGCTTACCGCGCAAGTCTCCGAGTCGCCGCCGGATGGAGTAAGCGTCGAGTAAGGCCTGCGTAGGGTGCTCATGCGTGCCGTCGCCAGCGTTGATGATATTGGCGTCGATGTGCTGAGATAGAAACTGACAGGCCCCTGGGGCCGGGTGTCGCATCACCACCATGTCGACTTTCATCGCGAGAATATTTTGAACCGTATCGAGCAGCGTTTCGCCTTTCGATACGCTCGATCCGGAGGCGCTGAAGTTGACGGTGTCGGCGCTCAGGCGCTTCTCGGCGAGTTCGAAACTGATCCGGGTCCGCGTCGAGGATTCGAAGAAAACGTTGGCGACCGTCGTGTCTCGCAGCGTAGGCACCTTGCGGAGGCGACTCTGGAGCATGTTGGTAAATCCCTCCGCGGTGGAAAAGATGAGCCCGATATCTTCGGGGGTGAGATCGCGAATCCCGAGCAGGTGCCGGGTGCTGAGGCGGGTGGGTAGCTCTTGGGCGATCACGCTTTGCTGGCGGCTTTGTTGGGGTAAAGGACGACCTCGTCGCGTCCGTCGACCTCGCACCACCTCACCCGCACATACGCCTCGTCGAGGGCGTCGATCGACAGCCCGAGGTAGTCGGGGGCAATCGGCAATTCGCGTTGGAAACGGCGCTCGACCATCACGACAAGCTCTACTTCTCTCGGGCGACCCAGACTCTGAAGTGCGCTCAGGGCGGCGCTGATGGTGCGTCCGGTGTACAATACGTCGTCTACGAGAATGACGCGCTTGCCCTCCGTCGAAAAAGGCATCACCATCGGGTCGGGTCGCAGTGGTTTCGGGCCGATCCGGAAGTCGTCGCGGAAAAAGGTAATGTCGAGCTTGCCGAAGAGAAGGGTCTCGGCGTGCGGACGCAGACGGGTATAGAGCCTTTCGGCAAAAACGCTACCGCGTGGTTGTATGCCGACGATGCAGGTATCGGTGAAGTCCCCGTAGCACTCGTGAAGGTGGCGTGCGATACGTTCGACGGTAAGGCCAAAGCGCGGTGGGCCGAGGAGATGGCGGTGGGAGCTCACGGAGGGCAAGGTAAGCGCGGAGGGTGGACTAGCTAGCTGCGTTGGATTTGGGATACGAATCCTTCAGGGTCACGGTGCGATTGAACACGAGGCGCTCAGAGCTGGACTCGCGATCGAGCACAAAGTAGCCGTTGCGGATAAACTGCACGGCTTCTCCAGCGGGCGTCTCAGCGGCGGCCGGTTCTACGTACGCCCCCGCAATAGTCGTTAGGGAATCGGGGTTCAGAAACTCCGTAAACTCGGTATCAGCGTGCGCATCGGGCGTTTCGTCGGTGTAGAGCAGGTCGTAAAGTCGCACCTCGGCCGGTAAAGCGGTAGTTGCGTCGAGCCACTGAATAGTGCCTTTGACTTTGAGCCCGGTGGTGTCCTCGCCACTCTTACTCTCGGGGAGGTAGCGAGCGAACACTTCAGTGACCAGACCGTCTGCGTCGGCCGTGTAGTCGAAAGCTTCAATGATGTAGGCGCTCTTGAGCCGTACGGTGCCCCCGATTTTAAGTCGGAAAAATTTGCGGTTGGCTTCAGGTTTGAAGTCTTCGCGTTCGATGAGGAGGCTTGCGCCAAAACTCAACGTCCGTTCGCCAGCAGCCTCATCCTCAGGATTGTTCTCGGTGGGCAGCGACTCCGTTTGGCCTGGAGGATAGTTGGTGAGCGTGAGCTTGATCGGGTCGAGCACAGCCATAAGACGTTTTGCGGAAGCGTTGAGCTCCTGTCGCACGAAGAACTCGAGTAGGCCGAGGTCGACGCGCTTGTCTCGCTTCGACACCCCGACGCGGTCGCAAAACGCTCGGATTGCCGCAGGTGGGTAGCCTCGACGTCGAGCTCCACTGATGGTCGGCATGCGCGGGTCGTCCCATCCGGACACCAGTCCCTGGCGCACGAGCTGAATCATTTTTCGCTTGCCCATCACCTGGTAGGTGAAGTTGAGTCTTGCGAACTCGATCTGGCGGCTCGGATAGATGCCGAGGCGCTCAATAAACCAGTTGTACAGTGGGCGGTGGTTTTCGAACTCGAGTGTGCATACCGAATGCGTGACTCGTTCGATCGAGTCGCTCTGCCCGTGCGCGAAGTCGTAAAGCGGGTAGATGCACCAGGCATCGCCGGTGCGATGGTGTCGAGCGTGCTTGATGCGGTAGATGACTGGGTCCCGGAGCAGCAGGTTCGGGCTCGCCATGTCGACTTTGGCCCGCAGCACCCGTGCTCCATCCCCGAACTCGCCCGCGCGCATTCGCTCGAAGAGGTCGAGGCTGTCCGCAGGCGTGCGATCGCGATAGGCTGAGGCTATGCCCGGTACGGTTGTGCTGCCTTTCTCAGCTGCTATCGTCGCTGAGTCACTATCGTCGACGTAGGCGTCGCCCTGCGCGATAAGCTGTTTTGCGAAAGCATACAACTGGTCGAAATAATCGGAGGCGTAGTACTCCCGCTCGGCCCAGTCGTACCCGAGCCACCGGACGTCCTCACGGATCGCGTCTACGTACTCCTGCTCCTCGACCAGCGGATTGGTATCGTCAAAGCGGAGATTGGTGAGCCCCCCGTACTTGGCCGCCGTGCTGAACTGAAGGTTGATTGAGAAGGCATGGCCGAGGTGGAGGTAGCCGTTCGGCTCTGGCGGGAAACGCATTTGCACTCCCGTAAAGCGGCCCTGCGCCAGGTCGGTATTGATGATTTCTTCGATGAAGTTATCGGCCTTCGTGGTGTCCATACCGCTGCTGTTTTTGGGGGCGCAAAAGTAGCCCACTGGCGTGCGTGTCGTTACAAGCGAAGCGAAAGTTGGAATTCGGGCGTTAGACACTCGTGAAAATACTACTCGTGTCGCTGATGACGTCTGCTTTCTTGGCCTGTTTGTGTCCGGCGGGCGCGCAGGTCGACTGGCGAGGGCTTACCCTCCCGCAGGAGCGGCGACCCTTGGTGTACTTCCCCGGGGAGTACGCCGAGCAGGCTGATACGCTCACTACGCAGTGGGGTCTGACCCCCATCCTGCGGTACTATTACAATGACCCGGAGGGTACGTCGGGCAATCGCCTGTACACGCTCACGATCGTCGACTATCCCGAGGGAAGTCTCCCGGCCGACAGCCTGGCCCGACGGGAGGCACTGTACGAGGAAACGGTCGCTGCGGCTACCGAGAGCGTTTCCGGGGAACTGATGTTCGCCGATAAGATCTCACAGGCTAGCGTCCCGGGCTACGTCTTCCGCATCGACTACAACGAAGGATCGAAGTCGGTGTACAACCGCGCTTATTTCGTTGGCGATCGCTACTATCACCTACAGGTGTTCGCGTTGAAGGGTGACGGTGGGACGAAGAGCCGCGAGCGATTTTTTGAGAACTTCCGCCCCATCGTGACGCGGTCGTTGCGATAAACGTCGAACGCTATGCCGATTGCAGTCTTCCCCGGAAGTTTTGATCCGATTACCACAGGCCACGTAGACCTCGTCCGCCGGGCTATTCCGCTCTTCGACGAGATTGTCGTCGCCGTCGGGGTAAACGAGCAGAAAAAGTGCCTCTACGCGCTTGATCAGCGCTTGGCGTGGCTTCGGGAGGTTTTCGTCGACGATGACCAAGTGCGAGTAGATCACTTCGAGCGCCTCACGGCACACTACTGCCAGCGGATTGGCGCGAAGTACCTACTTCGCGGTTTGCGCAACGCCTCCGACTTCGATTACGAAAAGACGATTAGTCAACTGAACCAGATCGTCGGCGACGGGCTCGAAACGCTTTTCCTCATTTCCCAACCGGAGTTCTCGCATATCTCCAGCACAATCGTGCGGGAGATCATCAAGGGCGGCGGGGATGCTGATCAGTTCGTGCCAGCAACCTTGCACGGTAAGCTTAAATAAGACAGGCCGGCCCCCGTGAGGAAGCCGGCCTGCTGCGCGAGGTCTGTGACGGAAGATTACTTCTTCTTAGCCTTTGCTTTGACTTTGTCGCTCGCCTTGGCTTTTGCCTTTTTGGGTGCAGCGGCCTTTGCGGCCTTCTTCGCTGTATTACCACCCGCAAGCATATTAGCCTGTTCTTTTACCGAGGCAGGGGTCACAGAGGAGGCACGCGAGCCGCTGTCATCGAGTAGAGCAGCAAGCTCGTCGTCCGACAGCGCTGCGACGGCAGCGTGAGTTTTTATGCCACGGCTGCGAAACAGCTGTTGACCTTTGTGACGGATGCCCTTTATCAACGTGAGGTCGTCGCCGTCGCTAGGGGCGGAGGGACGCTTAGGCTTAGCCACGGCGACTTCGTCATCGTTGCCAAATTTACTAGCATCTACTTTACTCCACTCACCATTGGCAGCATAGCCTGCGCGTTCTTTCCAGTCGCGAACATTGGCGCGAGCTACCCGTCCACGGACGGTGTCTCGGATGCCTTCGAGTTGCGAGATCGTAGCCTTGTTGAGGTCTTTGAACGTACGAATGTTGACGTCATAGAGGCGGTTGCGGACCACGCTACCGAGCCCAGGAATGTGGGTGAAGTCCTCGTGTCCCTCGGGTAGCTTAGGCTTGGAACCGCGGCTTTGACGCTCCGGGAATTTACCGTTGAGCGCGTCTTTGGCGGAGCGCTTTAGCTCTTCCGGATCGATAGTGCGCGAGCGCTTGCCACCTTCGCTGGCAGCCTTGTGAATCTTCCATGCTTCCGCCTCGACGATGTCTTGCCAGGTACCCATGCCATTGTCCCGCAGGGCCGTTGCAAACGTAGCGCCGACGTTGGCGAGACGTGTCAGCTTGGTGGGGTCGAGAGCTTTGCGTTCGCGTGCTTTGCGCTCAGCTTTCAACTTTTTAGCAGCGACAGGTTTGGCGGGATACTCGTAATTGCCGTCTGCTGCGAGTCCGGCCACCTCCTTCCAGTAGGAGACATCGAAGTTCGTAAAGCGCGGTCCAGAGGCATCGCGCACAGCGGTGAGCTCATCAATGCTGGCGTTGGCTACTTTGCGGAAAGTGTCGAGTCCGGCTTCGTTGAAGCCTCGGGCAATGGTTGCACCGACCGTCGGCAGCGCGAGAAGGTCCTGGTCGTTTCGAGGTGTACGGGGCGTACCTGGTTGCCGCTTTGTGCCACTCTTGCGCTTGACTTTGGCGGGGCGCTCCATCTTCGGAGCTTTAACAGGAATGCTGTCGAAGTCACCTGCAAGGAAGCTCTTTGCGGAGTCGATCCAGAACTGCACGGGGAAGCCCGAGAAGCGACGACCGCTTGCCTCCGCAATCTCAGAAAGGACACTAAGGTCTGCCTTCGCGAGTGCGGAGATCGTTTCGATGCCACGGTCTTTCAAGGCCGTCTTAATCCCTGGACCAATGCCGGGGATGACATCGATTTTTTTGTCCGATGCAGCCCGTAGTCGCGCCTGGAAGTTAGCCGTTGGGTCTGCGCTGCGCTCAGGCTTAGCGGCCTTCTCCACTTTAGCGGGCGACTCGATTTTGTCGAACTGGCCAGCGGCAGCATATTTCGCCTGCCGCTTAAGGTAGGCGATGTCGATGTTTTTGTACTTACCCTTTGTTTGAGCACGGGCCTCCTGTAGCACCTTATTGTCCGCGCCAGCGAGATCAGTGAAGGTGAAGATGTTCGCCTCGTGAAGGGCGGCAACGAGTTGTGCGCCAACGCCGGGTAGCTTGTGGATGTCGTTCGGATTGGTCGCGCGGCGCGTCCGACCCGCACCGCGTCCGTTGGAACCGCTCTTCGGCTTCTGTGGGCTCGGAGGAGCAGGTACGGTCTTGCTGCCGGCGACCTTCTTTGCCGCGGCTGTGCGGAAGTAGGTCATGTCGAAATTGACGAACGGGCGTCCGGCGTCTTCGCGTAGAGCTTCGAGCTGCTCGTCGGTCGCTTCCGTGAGGGCCGAGAAAGTCCCCAAACCTGCGTCCTTCAGCGCCTGGTGAAGTTTAGGTCCGACCTTGGGTAGGTAGCTGATGTCGTCGTCGCGAAGCTGCGAGAAGTCTATCGACTGGTCGCGCTTCCCGCTCTTCTGCGCCCTGGCCTTCGGAGGATCAATAATCTTTTCGAACTGGTCCTGAGCGGCGAGCACCGCCGCGTCGCGCCAGTAGCTGAAGTCGAAATTGCGGAGCTTGCGGCCACTGGCATCGCGAACGGCCTCGAGGACGTCGTCGCCAGCGTCGGCGAGCGCCTGGAAAGTCGTGATCCCGGCCTCCTTGAAGTTGCTAAGCACCTTCGGGCCGACCATCGCCAAGCGGTGGAGATCGGTTTGCTTGAGGCGGATGTTCGGCTTGTCGGAAGATTTGCCTTTGCGCTTACGGGTGGCGGTAATGAAGCTCAGGCGGGGCTGGACTTGTTTTGCCGGAAGGCGCGTATCGGGAAAGTAAGGTTGCGCATCTGCGGTAGAGCCCACAGGTAAATATTCCTCCTCGACGACCTTGCCTTTGTCGCTGAATCGACGGGCGAGGAGCAGCAGGCTTTTGACCCGGGTGTCGCCGCTTTGTCCCTGAATCAAGAACAGCGAAACGCTCGCGTTACTATCCTCGATGAAACGCGATGCGATAAGCTCGACGGTCGCAGAATCCCCGAGGCTATCTCTAAGCGTGCTGAGATTGGAGGCGGCACTCTTGCCTTTGAGAGTGATAAGATTCTGAACGTGGCTTTGGAGGTTTTTATCGACAAGCCCAGAGGGCTGTGCGTCAAAATTACCTTCCACGAAGGCGGTGTCGAGTTGTTGAAGCTGTTCGGTATAGTCCATAGGGGCTTTAAAGAAGATGGCGAGGTTAGTCGTATTTACGATGGCAAAACTATGGCATTCAAGTCTACTCTTGCACCTAAGGTTCTATTTAGTGGACAATTATTTTTTCGTACGCCTAACATGCTCCCCCTTTCAACCTACGCATATCGCCGTAGACGCCTGAAGCGAGCCACGGGTACTTAAAGCCATGCGAGCTACTTTCGCGCCTTACCCTTTCCTTGAACCGACGCGAGGGACCCGCCCACCAATCTCGACCTACATGATATTTGATGTCCCTCGACCGTACAACGAGCCCGTATTACCCTATACCCCAGGCTCAGCAGAACTCGCCGAACTTCACCTTGCCCTCGACACCATGCTCAGTGAGCAAAGAGACATCAAACAGCGAATCGGTGGTCGAGCGCTGCCCGGCCGGAGCCAGGTAAGAATGGCGCCTCCGCACGATCACAAACACACCCTCGGGCATTTCCACCGCGGCACTCCTGAGGACGTCGAGGCAGCGATCGATGCAGCGCTGAAAGCTCGCCAACGCTGGGCCGAGACACCGTGGGCTACGCGGGCGGGCATCTTCATGAAGGCCGCCGACCTGCTCGCGGGTCCTTACCGCGCCCGGATGAATGCCGCTACGATGCTCGCGCAGTCAAAGACCGTCCACCAAGCCGAGATCGATGCGGTGGCAGAGATGTGCGACTTCTTCCGCTTCAACGTAGCGTTCGCCGAAGACATCTATCACCAACAACCCGAGTCCGCGCCAGGCATCTGGAACCGTCTGGAATACCGCCCGCTCGAAGGCTTCATCTTTGCGATCACGCCGTTCAACTTCACCAGTATAGCCGCAAACCTTTGTGCAGCGCCCGTGATGCTCGGCAATGTTTGCGTCTGGAAACCCGCTGATACGCAGGTCTACTCTGCGGAGGTTATTATGGATCTGTTCGAGGAGGCCGGACTACCACCTGGCGTGATTAATCTGGTGTTCGCGGATGGACCGGAGGCCGGAGAGGTCGTGTTCTCGCACCCCGACTTCGCCGGGTTACACTTTACGGGAAGTACTAAAGTGTTCAAGTCTTTGTGGACGACGATCGGTGCCAACATCGGTACATACAAAACGTATCCGCGCATCGTAGGAGAGACTGGCGGCAAAGATTTTGTCGTCGCGCACCAGAGCGCTATCCCGGCCCAGGTGGCTACAGGATTGCTGCGCGGCGCTTTTGAATACCAAGGGCAGAAGTGTAGTGCCGCCTCTCGGGCTTACGTGCCGAGTTCCACCTGGCCCGATATCCGCGAGTACCTGCTGGCGGACTTAGAAACCGTTCGCATGGGCGACGTCACAGACCAATCAAATTTCTTAGGAGCGGTGATCGACGAGCGTGCTTTTGATCGCATCAGCGCATACATCGATCGGGCTCACGCAGATAAGTCTTGCGCCGTGATCGCTGGCGGGACGTACGACAAATCAGTCGGGTATTTCGTAGCGCCTACCGTAATCGTTACGACCGACCCGCACTACGAGTCCATGGAGGAGGAGCTGTTTGGTCCCGTCCTTACTATATACGTGTACGAACCCTCCGACTGGATAGCGACGCTGCAGCTCGTCGATGAGACCTCGCCGTACGCTCTCACTGGTGCCGTGTTTGCGCAAGACCGCTACGCTGTCGAAGACGCCCTCCATCACCTGCGCAACTGCGCTGGCAACTTCTACGTCAACGACAAACCGACCGGTGCCGTCGTCGGACAGCAACCCTTCGGTGGTGCCCGTGGTAGCGGTACGAACGACAAGGCGGGGTCGGCGATGAACCTCTACCGATGGTTGAGTCCACGTCTGATTAAAGAGACGGCCGTCCCGCCGGTAGACTACAGGTACTCTTGGTTGCAAAGCTAGGCGGGCCTAGATCTAGCCTTGCGCTCCCTCAGCAAGCGTTCGGTGGCGAGTAGGCCGAGGACGCTGAGGCTGTCGGTAATCTCGCCGCGCAGCACCATCGCCACGGCTTCTTCGAAGGGGACCCGCCGCAGCGATAGATCTTCGGTGTCTTCCGGTTCGGCACGGCCTTGCACGAGGTCCTCGGCGAGGTAGAGTACTCCTGTCTCGTCGGTGACGCTATTGCTCAGGTCCACGTCGAGCAGCTTGGTCCAGGTATCGGCCACCAGGCCGGTCTCCTCGCGGAGTTCGCGTTGTGCGGCGGAGAGCGAAGTCTGATCCTTTGGGCCGCCTCCTTCGGGGATCTCCCAGGAGTACCGATCGAGGGGGTAACGCCACTGGCCGACGAGCGTCGTTAGGCCCGCCGCGTCGAGCGTCACGATTCCGATAGCCGTATTCTCGAAGTGGACCACACCGTACACCCCGGCGCTTCCCCCAGGGGTCGTCACCTCGTCATGATCGACGCGTATCCAAGGGTTGCGGTAGGCCAGGCGGCGGGAGTTGCGTCGCCAGGTGTTTCTGGGATCGCTCAAAACGGAAAATTATTAACGAGCGAAGACAGAAAGTGAGCGGCCAGTCCAGGTTTGAAGGCGATGTAGATCAGCGGCATCGCGAGGGCCCCGTAGAGGTGCGCCGAGTGGTCGATATTGTCGTCGTTGTTCCTAGAGGCGTACTGCGAATAGACTACGAAGCCAACCGCCGCCACAATGGCCGGGATCGGTAGAATGCCATACAACAGGATCATCTCCCAGGGCAGGAAAATGCCGAAGAGCGTCGTAGCCCCACTCACCGCTCCACTGGCCCCAATAGCCGAGTAGCCAGGTTGGCTACCATACTGAAAGAAGGTCCCGAGGTTGGCGATGACGATCGTCAGGAGATATAGGCCTAGATAGACCACCGGGCCAGCTGTCGACCCAAAGCTAAAGTTGTTGATAGCGCCGTAGCCACAGATCTCCGCCTCCGCATAGCGACCGAAAAAGTACAGTACGAACATGTTGACCCCGAGGTGCATCCAGTTGGCGTGCAGGAAGCCACTCGTCAACAGCCGGTGGTACTCACTATTGGTCCGCTCGGCGTAGGGATCGTGCTTGAGCGCATGGAACAGCCCTGGGTTTTGGAAGCCGAGATACGACACCAGTAAAGTGACGGCGATGATCGCGTAAGTGACGAAGTAAGGCAAGATAAAGTTAGTCGTTGTGATAGGGGAGGTTGCGCAAGATGCTCATCGCGCGGTAGAGTTGTTCCATCGCCACCGCCCGCACGAGTTGGTGGCTCAGGGTCATCGGCGAGAGGCTCACCTTGCCCTGGGCACGTTCGCGGAGGCTTTCGCCAAAACCGTAGGCTCCTCCGATGAGGAACACCACACGCGAGCCGCTTTGGTGCTGCGTGCGTTCGAGGTAGGCGGCGAAGGCGCGCGAGTCCATCGACTTGCCTCCCTCGTCGAAGAGGTACAGCAGATCGGTGGGCTTGAGGCGGGCCAGGACGTACTCGCTTTCGAGGTCCAGCGATTTGGCCGCCGTGGGTTTTGGCGGAAGCCGCGGACCCGGTAGCTCCTCGTAGCGGAAGGGGATGAGGTGCGGCAGGCGCTTGGCGTACACGGCGACGGCCTCGCGGAGCCACGCCTCTTTCGAACGCCCGATGCACCAGAGCTCGAGCGTCAAAATGCCGCCGCTTTGAAGGCTTCCAACAGCGCACGCCTGTCGCCGTACGTGTCCCGCAAGCGCTCTACCAGCACGGGTACCAACTGCGTTCGGTCTCTACGGGCAACGGCATCTAGGAGTTGGGTCACGTACGCAGCCGGTATCGAGCCTAAGTGCGCGTCGAGGTGCTCGCGGGTCTTCGTCTCCAGCAGCAGTCCTACGTCGTCTGCGTCGAGGTGCCCGACGAGCCTGGGGAGGAGCCGCAGCACCAAGGCATCGTCGTCGCTGCGGTAGATTTCTTGCTCCAGCGCGGCGTAGTCCCCGAGGCGAAACAGTAGTTCTGCTTCTAGGCTGGCGAGTTCTCGTGCCTGTAGTGAAGTCTCGGCTTGCCGAGGACTGGAGGCATGCCGGGAAGCTTTGACGGCCAGCAGGAGCCCCTGCTGTAGACTGTGTGCTGTCTCGTCGGGGAGGTGAGTCATTACTGCGAGGACCTCTTCTAGATTGCCGGTACTGAGCAGCAGCGCCGGTGTGTGCCTCGCCAACAAACCGTCGTCGTCGAGTGCGCGTGCCAGGGTAGTAACAAACCGTAGCAGCCGCGTACGTAGGTCTCGATCAGTAGTGTGGGGGAGGGCCTCTTCGGCGAACCGTGCCGCACGCTCGAGGTGACCTGCGGCGACATCGGCCTCGAGGGCCTCGAACACGAGGTGGGGATCGTGAAGGTGTTGGACGAGCAGCGCACGCGCCGCTTCCTGTTGGTCGGTGTCCCGCAGGGCGGCCAGGTACGTACGCAGGCGAGCAGGGCTTTCGCCAAAACGCTGGAGTGCACCGGCAATCTCTGCCACGGTTTCATCGGGCGAAGCTCCCAGGGCGGCAGCTAATGGGTAGAATCCGGCGTCTAAGTCCAGCCGATAGTACGCGCCCCTTTCGCGTTGCTCGTCGAGCCACTCGCCGATGCGCTCAGCGACCACGGGGGCGGGCTTGGCCCGAACGACGGTCGTCAATTCGGCGAGCAGGGTAGCCACGTAAGCGCTAGCGTCCACGCGAGTGTCGACGAGTTTATCCGCTACTACGACGAGCCGCTCGGCGAGCGTCGTGTCAATCTCGAAGAGGTCGAGCCAGTGCCGCTGCGCGAGCCAGCCCTCGCGCAATGCTGCAAAATGCGTCAAGGCCGCACTGAGCCTACGCAGTTCCTTGGGATTGAACCGCTTGCCCTGGCGCACCAAGAGTCGATCGAGCACCGCCCCGTAGCGGTCGTTTAAGTTGGTCAGGTGCGCGAAGCGAACGCGCAGTTCGAGTGAGAGGTCGGCATCCGCCTTCGCACGCTCGATGACAAAGGAGACGAGGTCTGCGTGCTCGACGTGCTGGAGGAGGGCCTTCGTACTTACGGTGGATTTCGAGCGGACCTGCGTAGGGCGTGACTTAGGGAGCTTACTCAGCCGGACAATCCCGAGGATGGCCGCGAGGTGATCGCAGGTAGCTGTTTTGGCGAAAGCCGCACAAGAGCAGGTGTAGGCCTTAATGCGCCTACCGGTGAGCAAAACCTCGGTCTCGAAAGAGTCGTCCGTCACCCCGCCGGTCGAATTGGGGCGCAAGATCCACAATCCTTTGCCCTCGTTGACGATCTGAGGCGTCGACTGATCGCGAATACGCTGTCCCCCCTCGCAGTGAGCTTCCCCCAAGGCCTCCAGCGCCTCGGCGATCGAGAGGTGGCGGAGGCCGTCGTTGGGTGGGCGATCCGCTGTGGCGGTGTCGGAAGTAATGCGGGGAGTGGGGAAAGGAGTCGGCAATTCGGTCGCGAAGGTCGTACATACAATGCGGTACGACCCTGTGGTAGTTCAGTAGGGTTTTGTTTCTTCGCGAGGCTTTACAGATTGACTATGAAAACCTTACTCCTCGTCCGCCACGCCAAGAGCGACTGGTCGGACGGCACCCTGTCGGACTTCGACAGACCCCTCAATGCTCGTGGCCAACACGACGCCCCGAAAATGGCCGCGCTCTTACGAGAGAGCGACCTCCAGCCTCTCGCGATGGTGACGAGCCCCGCCAACCGGGCGTATACGACGGCACGGCTGTTCGCCGAGGCCTTTGGGTTCGTTGAAAACGACCTCTCCGTGCGCGAAGACCTGTACGAAGCCCCGAAGGCGACGATCCTATTGGCCATTCGCGATCTCCCCGACCACGCTTCGGTAGCCGCAATCTTCGGACACAATCCAGGTATGACTACCGCGGTGCAATCGTTCTCAGATGAGTACATCACCAATGTGCCGACCTGTGGAGTCGCGGTTATCAAGCTCGACATACCGAAGTGGTCGGACTTTCGCCCCGGAACTAGCGGCAGGCTCGAGGTTCTCCTCACGCCGAAGGAAGTACTTTCGGGCTATGAGGAGGGGTAAGGAAGTACGTTTCTGCACGTTTACCGTTGTATTAAGTTTGGTGTTGGCCTGCGGTGGCTCCGGCACTCCTGCTGCTCCGACGGCGGAGGAGTTGGCGGTTTTTACGCAAGTGATGCTGGTCGAGGCCGCGTTGCAAGACTTCTCGGGACCTACAAGGGACTCACTGTCAAGTGTTTACTACGCTCAGGTCTACGACAGTTTTGGCATCGACGCAGCGTGGCTCGACGCCATGCGCGATCGCTTTGACGCCGACGTGCAGCTCTGGGAGGTCGCCACCGACACCGTAGACGCACGTCTGTCACGTCATAAAGACGAACTGTCCCCCCTGCTGCGACGCGACTATCGGGTGGAGTAGATACGTGAAGCGAGACAACGCGGATTTGATGGCGTAAGTTTGTCACTGCGACGTTTCTGTCCATTCGACATCTACTCGACACGCTTATGTCCGCCGCTAAGATTTTGATCGTCGACGACGAACCCGATATTCTCGAGTTCTTGTCGTACAACCTCGCCGCCGAGGGCTACGAGGTTCACGTCGCCAGCAATGGCCTCAAGGGCCTCGCGGAGGCCAAACGCCTGGTGCCCGACCTCATCATCCTCGACATCATGATGCCCGAGATGGACGGCGTCGAACTGTGTCGCCGGCTTCGCGCCGACTCTACTTTCAGCAACACCTCCATCACTTTCCTTACGGCTCGCCAGGAGGACTACTCCCAGATCGCAGCCCTCGAACAGGGTGGCGACGACTATATCTCTAAACCGATTAAGCCCCGCGTGCTCGTCGCCCGCATCAAGGCCATCCTCCGGCGCAAGACGGGTAGGCAGGCCACCGACGAATCCATTGTCGACCTCGGGAAGATTCGTATCGATCTGGAGGGTATGTGCATCGTGAAGGACGGCGAGCGAATCGAACTGCCCCGCAAAGAGTTCGAGCTGCTCAGCCTCTTGCTCTCCAAGCCGGGCAAGGTCTTCAATCGCGAAGAGATCTACCGCAAGGTGTGGGGCAACGACGTTATCGTCGGCAACCGGACCATCGACGTCCATGTCCGCAAGCTCCGCGAGAAGATCGGGGATACCTACATCCGAACGATCAAGGGTATTGGCTACAAGTTCGAGTTTTGATCAGCGGACTCTCTATCCCCGTCATTGGCAAGGAGGCGACGCCGGCCAGTAAGAACGCGACCCCGCAACAGATTGCGCTGTTTGCCGCACTGCTATCAGGCTCCATCGTCGGCACCGTGATGTGTTTTCTGGCAGCCGTAGGCATGGCCGATTGGTGGGCGGTCGCGGTGGTGGTCCCGGTGGCCATCGTCGGTGCGTACTTGGTGTTCTTGGCCTACCTGCGGCGATACATCTACCGCAAGATTAAGCTCGTCTACAAGACGATTCACCAGCACAAACTAAGTGCCGGCGAGAAGGCGAACGTCGTCAACGTCCAGGAGGACATCATCGATCAGGTACAGCAAGATGTCTCCACGTGGATCCAGGAGCAGAACCAGCAGATGGCCCAGCTGAAGCAGTTCGACCAGTATCGCCAGCGTTTTCTGGGGGACATCTCACACGAGTTGAAAACGCCGATCTTCAACGTACAGGGCTATTTAGAGACTTTGCTCGACGGGGCAATGGACGACGAGAAAGTGCGCCATAAGTACATCGCAAAGGCCGCCTACAACGTCGAGCGCCTCAACACGATCGTTGAGGATCTAGAGAGCATCTCCCGCCTCGAGAACGGCAAGGAGTTTCTAGATCTTCAAGTGTTCGACATCCGCGAGTTGGTCGAGGAGGTCTTCGAAGAACTCACGCTCAAAGCCGACGGTAAGGATGTAACGCTTACGCTAAAACCAGGGGCCGAGCAGGCGTACCGCGTCCGTGCCGACCGAGAGAACATTCGCCAAGTGCTCATAAATCTCGTCAACAACAGCTTAAAATACGGTCGTAAAAACGGCAACACGAAGGTGTCGTTCTACGACATGGACAAGAACATTCTCGTAGAGGTGGCCGACAACGGTATTGGTATTCGCGAAGACCATTTGCCACGCATCTTCGAGCGGTTCTACCGCGTAGACAAGAGCCGGAGCAGGGACGCCGGCGGCTCGGGCCTCGGGCTCAGCATTGTCAAGCACATCATCGAAGCTCACGAGCAAACGGTAAACGTACGCTCTGGTGTCAATCTGGGCTCCACCTTTGGGTTTACGTTAGCGAAGGCCAAATCCTAATCTCAGCCGCCACGCCGTACTTTTGCGCCCGCTTATGATTTCAGCGTCCTCCATCTACCTTCAGTACGGCGATCGTGTCCTCTTCGACCGCGTCAACCTCGCCATCAAACCTGGAGAGAAAATCGGCCTCGTCGGGAAGAACGGCGCAGGCAAGTCCACCTTTACCAAGATTATCGTCGGTGAGCTTACGCCGATGGAGGGCAACGTTACCATCCCAAACGGCGCCCGCGTCTCGTACCTCCACCAGGACCTCGACCCGCCCAAGGAGCGCACCGTGCGCGAACTCGCCGAGTCGGCCTTCGACGACCTCCGCGACATGGAGGATGAACTCAAGAAGATAGAAAAGCAACTCGAGGCCCGCGAGGACTACGAGTCCGACGGCTACACAACGCTGATTGAGCGGCTGTCCAATCTCCACGAGCGCATCCACCTCATGGGGGCCGATCAGCAGGACGCTCAGATCGAGCAAGTTTTGCGAGGACTCGGCTTTGGGCCTAAGGAGTTCGACCGCAAGCTCGGTACCTTTTCGGGCGGCTGGCAGATGCGCGCCGAGTTGGCCAAGATGCTGCTCGCCAAACCCGACTACCTGTTCCTCGACGAGCCGACCAACCACCTCGACATCGAGTCCATCATCTGGCTCGAGAAGTGGCTCATGCAGTACGAGGGGGCCGTCATCACGATCTCGCACGACCGGACCTTCCTCGACCACGTCACGAAGCGCACCGTCGAGATAGAGGGTGCCAAGCTCCAGGATTACAACGTCGGCTTCTCGAAGTACGAAGAGCAGCGAGCTGAGCGCCGCGAAATCCTCGAGAACTCTGCCAAGAATCAGCAACGCGCCATCGCCGATCGCGAGAAGACGATCAAGCGCTTTATGGCCAGCGCCACGAAGACCAAAATGGCGCAGTCGATGCAGAAGAAGCTCGACAAGGTGGACCGCATCGAGCTCGACGAGATCGACGGCGCGACCATGAAGCTGCGGTTCCCGGAGCCGCCCCGCGCGGGCGACATCGCGCTCAGCGGAGAGAACATCGCCAAGTCCTACGGCGAGAAGAAGGTTTTGACGAAAGTCGACTTCCAACTCCGCCGCGGAGAGCGCATCGCCTTCGTCGGTCAGAACGGGCAGGGCAAGACCACGCTCGCGAAAATTCTCATCGGTCAACTCGAGGCTACGTGCAGGCGAGGTGACCCCGGGCTACAACGTCCACCTGGGCTACTACGCCCAGGATCAGAGCGACAGCCTCGACGGCAACCTCACGCTGCTCGAGACCTTGGAACGCGTT
This sequence comes from Lewinellaceae bacterium, assembly GCA_963837005.1. Lineage (GTDB taxonomy): Bacteria > Bacteroidota > Bacteroidia > Chitinophagales > Saprospiraceae > CALDTK01. Next base: position 938,335 of record CAWIMC010000001.1, on the reverse strand, counting down.
GCCCCGCCCGAGATGCGCACGCAGCTCCGCAATATCCTCGGAACGATGATGTTCAGCGGGCCGGACCACGACAAGAAGGTCAAAGTACTGAGCGGTGGCGAGCGCGCACGTTTGGCGATGGCGGCGCTGCTGCTCCAACCGAGCAATGTCCTGGTGCTCGATGAGCCAACCAACCACTTGGACATGCGCTCGAAGGATGTCCTCAAGGAGGCCGTTCGCGACTACAAGGGTGCCTTGGTTGTCGTAAGTCACGACCGCGATTTTCTCGAAGGGCTCACCGACCAGGTGCTGGAGTTCCGCGAGGGCAAGGTCCAGGTACACCTGGGCGACATCGAGGAGTACCTCGCCAAGCGCGAGATGGAGGACATGCGCCAGGTGGAGCATTCGACGGCCACGAGTCTTGCCCTGAACGGCAATGGACAGGTGGCTGCCGCCAAAACGAGCAACGGCGCCTCGTCGACTAGCCTTAGCCCGGAGGCATACAAAAACCTCCAACGCGAGATCCAGAACGCCGAGCGTCGCGTAGACCAAATCGAGAAAGACTCGGCCAAGCTCGAGAAGAAGCTGGCCGATGTCGCTTACTATAACAAGCCCGAGGCCAAGCAGACCATCGCCGAGCACGCCAAGCTACAGCAGCAACTCTCCGAGGCCATGAGCAACTGGGAGCGCGCCCAGGGTAAACTAGACCTCGTAGCCGCCTAGCCCGCCCTGGGATGTCGTTGAACCGCCATATTTCCGGCACGAAATCCTGAGTTCCTAACTAAGTATCCAAGCGCGACCCGGTTCAACGACATCGCCCCTAGAAAAGCCCCCTCCCCAGTTCAGCCCCCCCATGCCCCAAATAGCACTCCTAGGCTACGGCCGCATGGGCAAAATGATCGAAGCCGCCGCCCTAGCCCGAGGCCACCAAATCACAGCTCGCATCCAAACCCTCCCCGCCGCCGACGCTTTCCCCCCTCTCACCGACGTTGCCATCGACTTCAGCGTCCCCGCCGCCGCCGAAAAACTCTGCCTCACCGCCCTCCGCCGAGGCATTCCCGTCGTCAGCGGAACTACAGGTTGGGACATAGACCGAGTAGTGGCGTACGCCTCCGAGCCTGGGCGTCCATCTTTCCTCCACGCCACCAACATGAGCGTCGGGGTCAACGTGGTCTTCGCGATCAACCGTCTACTTGCCGCAACACTCGAAGGCCGTGGCTACTCACCGAGCATTACCGAGACCCACCATATCCATAAACTGGACGCTCCAAGCGGGACGGCCATCACCCTGGCCGAGGGCATCCTCGACCGTGAGGCGATCACCTCTGTCCGCGAAGGAGAGGTGATCGGTTTGCACGAGATGACTTACGGTTCTTCGGCCGACAGTATTACGTTGCGACACGAGGCGCATGACCGGACGGGCTTCGCGGACGGCGCCGTACTCGCCGCCGAATACCTGATCGGCAAATCTGGCGTCTTTACAATGGCTGACGTGCTGGGCCTCGATCGCTTAGCTTCCGGAGTATGAAAAAGGTGCTGTGGGGTGTAGGGCTCGTGCTGGCTGTCCCTTTGCTGTACGTGGCGATCGTGCTGACCCGCGGTACGATAGCGGACTGGCAGCCAGAGGGAATAAGCTCCGTGACTATAGATGGCGGCACTGCCCGAGGTGCGCCGATCGTCGATAGCGTCATCTCTTTTTTGACGTGGAACGTCGGCTACGCCGGCCTCGGCGCGGAGGCAGACTTTTTTCTCGACGGGGGCGACATGTACCTGAGTCGCTCCATGTCGATCCGGATGCCGGAAGCAGATGTCCAACGCTACCGCGAGGGCATCGCGCAAGAGCTATCAAGCATTAAGGCAGACTTCTTTCTCTTACAGGAGGTGGACAGCTCGAGTGCGCGTAGCTACTACGACTCGCAGCTGACGCGTTTCCGCAAAACCCAGCCCACCTACGCCGCGACCTTTGCCCCGAACTACATCAACGAGCGTGTCCCGATTCCGATCCTCGAGCCGTGGCATGTCTATGGAGACGTGTATAGTGGACTGTTGAGTCTCAGCCGGACCGATCCTGCCACCGCAGATCGGCACGCTCTACCCGGTAGCTTCCCGTGGCCGGATCGACTGTTTCAACTAGACCGCTGTGCGCTCGTGCAGCGGCACGCCCTTGCCGATGGTCGCGAATTAACCGTGGTGAACGTCCACCTCAGCGCCTACGACGACGGCACCGTCAAGCGCGACCAACTCGAGTACCTCGCTGAGTTCCTCAAGGCCGAAGCTGCCGCTGGCCACCTCGTCGTAGTGGGTGGCGACTGGAACTTAGTGCCGCCGAACTTCCGCTACGATCAGTTTATCGGCGATCCCGATGGACTGTTCACACAGCAGGCCACCCCGATGGATTTTCCTACCGAAGATTGGACCTTCGTATACGATGCAGCCCTGCCTACCAATCGCAAAATCAACGCGCCGTACTCCGCGGACAGTAGTTTTGTGACGACGATTGACTACTTTTTGCTGAGTCCAGGGCTCCGTGCGAATAAGGTCAAGGTCGTAAATCAGGACTTCAAGTGGAGCGACCACCAGCCAGTCTACATGGAGCTGCTGCTAGAGTGATAATAACCTTTGGGATAGAAACCCCATGGCAGGCAAGACAAGCCGTGTTTGCCTGGCTCCCGCCAGGTCCACAGCCATCCCGACGAGCCTGTGCCACGCCCTCGGCACCTCGCGGGAGCGAGGCAAACACGGCCCGCCCACAGCCCTGTCCAGACAACGGAAACCTCCTGGACAGCCGTCGGTAGAGCAGGCAAGACAAGCCGTGTTTGCCTGGCTCCCGCCAGGTCCACAGCCGTCCCGACGAGCCTGCGCGACGCCCTCGGCACCTCGCGGGAGCGAGGCAAACACGGCCCGCCCATAGCGCGCACGACATACCATCTGAATATTAGTCCAACGACGGGAAAAATTTGAACTCCTAAAAGCTCATCCGCCCCGTCAAATACCCCATCGCGAACACGAGCGCCACGCTTATACCTAGTCCCAGGGCAACTTTAGCCAGGTCCCTTCCCACCATGATCCAGGTGTCGCGACCGAGGTGCATCGGGTGCACGTGACCGTCTGCGTCGAGCGCGAAGCCGGGTTCGTCCTCGTCGAGCAAGTTTCTATCTCCTAGGTAGTCGCCATCATCCTTACGATCGCCGAGGCGCCACCGGATGGCGATCTCCCGGCCTGCAAGGAGACCGAGGAAAACCCAGGTGGTGGACATAGGTATGTCGCTGAGTTCCTTAAAGAAGAACAGAATCAAACCGTACGTGAAGTCGATGATCGTCGCCGAGCGCACGTCTTGTGTGTTGGTCTTTTCGCGGACGATCTCCTGGATCTTGCCTCCCTTGTTGGAGAAGATGTAAGCGAGAAAAACCAGCAGAATGAGCAGGGAGACAAGTAGTTGCCACCGCTCCAGCGAGCGCGGGAGGTAGACGTAAATGTTGGCGAAATCTTGCACGAGCCACTGGCTCCACAAGAAGCCGGTCGAGATCCACTGCAAGGCCGTCCACATTTTGAGGCGCGCGGCGGGAAGCTTCGAAGTGATAAAGTAGCGCGAAAGGGAGCGAGCGATAAGCGCATAGAGTGCGATCGCCACCGTAAACGCCACGACATAGCCTAGAAGCGACTTCGAGATCATGTCCATAAGCCCCTTCGGCGCGAAGAAGGTCAAGATTAAAAAGCTGGTACTCACGGGAATACCGGTACGCGTGAGCGCCATCAGCACCAGGGGCGGCAGCAGGTAGGCCCACCCGAAGCCCTCGATGTCGTTCGGGTCCTTGTACCGCAGGAGGCCATCGTTGCCGATCACTTGCAGGCGTTCGTAGCTCACGTCCCCATCGTAGGCGATGTACCCGTAGACCATCGTCGCTACGAGAATTCCTCCGGCGTAAAGCCAGAGGTGCCACCACGGCCGCTCCTCGTTGGAGGTAAGGAAGGTACCGAGCGTCTGAATGGAGTCGTTGCCGACCACGGCGTAGGCGGACAGCATGAAGCCGAGCCACATGATGATGTTGAGTGAGTCCATGTAGGGCTAGGCGTGAGGTGAGCAAACCTACACCAAGTTGAACAAAGCTCGAGATGGTCGTAAAAATCTTTCTGCGCCAAAAAAAACTATAGATCGAGTAAGTGAAATAATCTACGTCAGTCAGTATACCTGTGCTCTCATAGGTCGGATCCCTTGCAAGCAATGCCAACGGCAACCCCCCCAAGCTTTTACCAAGTCTTTCTCCTCGGGTACTTCAAGAGTATCGAATCGCACCAGCGCGTGATGCGCGCACTATCGCGGATAAAAGTATTGACCTCGTAAAGTGTCTCGTTGAAAGTAAAGTTCCCTACCGAAGTGTCTAAGTGTATGCCGTCGTCTAATGCCATCCCGTGAGCGACACGCAGATACAATATGCCCGCGGCCGGTAAATCCGCAACTACGGCATTGTACGGATAGAAATGCATGTCGTCGATAGTTCGCAAACGCTGATCGGGTAGCTCGATCGAAGGTATCGTCGCTGCTCGTGGACGACACGCATAACACATTACAGCAATTACAACGGCTGTCCCAACCCAGCTCTTAGCTAAAAGCCTATTGATTTGCATAAGTCGTGCTGTAGAGGATGGATCGTTTCACGCTTTAGAGAAAAACAACCCGAGCCGCGCAATGCGACCCGGGCTGCCGATTTCAATCTGGTAATTGAGTTTTTAGGATTTAGGTGTCACTCAGATGAGTTCACGACTTCTGAAAGGTGTAACCGAGCGACAGCGAAACGTTGGCCCCGCGGCGAAAGCTCGTGTAGACGTACTCCTGTCCGTTGTAGTCAACCGAGGTTTTGTATTCTGGATTCAGGAGATTGCTGCCAACGAGTCTGACGGCCAGCGGGCCGATACTCTTACTAAGCGTCACGTCGAGGCTGCCGCGTGCCTTCTCGAAGATGTCCGGCGAACCATCATTGCCGTTGAAGGCGATGCGGTCGCCGAAGATGTTGAAAGCCGCCCCGACCTCGTAGCCGTAGCGCTCGGACGCGTAGCTGATGTTGGCGTTAACGATGTATGGGCTCTGCCCCTGGAGCTGACGTGTACTCGGGAAATCCGGATTGAACGTTTGGATACGGTCGAGCTCCTCTGGATTGACGTCGGCCTCGGAGTTGATGAGGCTAAGGTTCGCGCCCAACTTGAGGGCCGTTAGGCGCTCGTTGATAAACCCGAGGTCGGTGCGGCCCTCGAGTTCGATACCGAGGACGCGCGCCTCCGGGACGTTGACGTACGAAAACTCCAACTGTTGGGTCGCGAGAAATGTCGAGACGATGGGATTTTTGAACTCCTTGTAGAAGCCGCTCACCGAAACCAGGGCCCCTGTGCGCGGGAAGAATTCGTAGCGCAGGTCGTAGTTTGTGATGTTGGTCCGCTCCAGGTTTGGATTACCCGAGAAAGTCGGGCCGCCGATGAAGTCGTAGCTCGGGAAGAGTGCGATCTCGCGCATGTTGGGTCGCGCGATGGTCTGCGTGTAGCTCGCGCGAATGTTGTGGCGCTCGATCGGCGAGTACACGAGGTTAATGCTCGGGAGGAGATCAGTAGCCTTGATCTCGCCGATGCGCACGCTGTCGGGTGTATTTTCAGCACGGTTGATCGACTGGAGGTCCGTGGTCTCGACGCGGGCACCGATGATGGCGCGGATGCGATCATTGAACTTGTACGTGCCCATCAGGTAGGCGGCGCCGATGCGTTCGTGGCCGTCGTAGCTGTTGGCGGGGAGGGTATTGTCTACCAGGTAGTTCAGTACCCGTTCTTGTTCGCGGCGGTTCGTACCGAAGCCGAGGTTTTCGTCGCGAAAGTAGTCCTCCGCACGACCGGCGTATGGGAAGGGGAGATCGCGCTCGTTGTTGACGCGCAGCTCGTAGATCGACTCCGAGAAGGCTCGCTCCTTTGTGCGGTAGGAACCCCCGGCCTGAAGTTTGTGGCCCGCGGCGAAGGACTTGAATAAGTCTACACGACCCTCGTACTGATCATCCCGCAGGTCACGAAAGAAACTCAGCGGACGTGAGATGGACGCCGTCGGGATAGAGAAGACAATATTCTCCGGGTCCGTCGTGTCTGCAATGGCGGCGAGGAGCCGGCGGTTGGGCTCCAGCTGCTTCGATAAAGTGTACCCGCCGGCCCACTCGAGGCGAAGGTTCGAAGCTGCGTTGAGGCTGTGCTCTCCTCGGAGCTGAGCTGCGACGCTCTCGCGCTCGAGCCAGAAGAGCGCGCGGTTCTGGAGGTACTGATCCCCGGTCACGTTATTGACCGGCGCTGTACCCGCTAGGTCGCGGGTGGACTTATCTGCGGTGTGGTTGTAGATGAGATTCGCACTGATGGTTTGGTTCTTCGCGAACGTGTAGCCGAGGGTTGCGAATCCGGCTACGGTCGGGGTCTCTACCGACAGCGTATCACGCAGACTGAGATCGGTGTTGAGTCCCGTAGCGGTCGGGTCCTCAAGTCGGTACACGGCCACGGTGCCATCGTCGAAGTAGGTGTAGGCCCGGCTGTAGGACCCGCTAACGAGGTAACCGAAGCGCTTGCTCCCGCCGAGGTCGTGACTCGTGCCGTAGCTGAGGCCGAGGCTGTGATCCAGGGGTGCGGTCGCGCTCTGCGTAGCGTAGTCGAGCGGCATGATGTCGGTCACCTCTTCGACAAGACTGAGCGGCAGAGCGTTCGCCTCGTCGGTGGTGTTGAGCCCGCGCACGGCGTTATTGAGGATACTAACCGTGCCGGTGCTCCCGCGCCCCGCCGGCACGGGCGTCGCACCGATCTCGAGGATGCGCCCCGGCAGCGCCCGCGTGCCATCGTCGTAGCCCAGCCAATCGGTGCTGCCGCCGCGGTAGGTCTGGAATGCATCGTTGAACGTACTCTGGGTATTGAACCCAACGCCGACCGATGCGGAGAAGGTCGTGATCTCCGGGAAGGCCTTGGTATTCAAGTCCACGTTTCCGCCTGTGAAGGCACCCGGCTGATCGGGCGAGAAGGTTTTCGAGGTTTGGATATTATCCAGTAGGCCGGAGGGCACGAGGTCTAATTGAGGAGAGTTGCGGTACGGGTCCGAGCTCGGCATCGTAAGGCCGTTCAGTTGCGCGGTAGAGTAGCGGTCGCCGAGTCCGCGGACCACAATGTACTTACCATCGACTACCGTGGTCCCGGTCACCTTTGTCATGGCGCCAGCCGCACTCGAGACGGCGAGCTTCGACATCTCCTGCGAGCTGATGACGTCGAGGACGCGGTCGGACTTGAGCCGCGTCATGATGAGGGCGTTCTCCGTGTTTTGGAGTGCTTTCGCCGTTACGACCACTTCATCGAGCGCTGTAGAAGATACCTGCATCGAAACATCGAGAAAGGTCACTTTCGCTTCCTGGGCCACGACCCCTGTAACGGTTTTATCGGCGAGTCCTACGTAGCTGAAAGTAAGGTCGTAGGTACCGGCCGGGAGTTCGAGCCGGTACTTGCCGTCGAAGTCCGTGGTCGTGCCACGGCTCGGGTCTTGAGAGTCGATAATGGTGGCGCCGATGGTCGGCTCCCCGAGCTCGTCGAGGACCGTTCCGGAGACGACGGCTTGCGCCAAAACCATTTGTACGCTCATTACTGTAAGGAGCGTGAGCAGAGATTGCTTCATGGACATAGTTCTTTAATTACCAGAGTGAAAGAGCGCAGATGGTGCGGAGGAGCTTTTACCGCGGACCTGCCTAGAAAAAAGGCGGCTCCAGGGCCCGAGAGCCTTGGAGCCGCCGTCATAATTTGATTGACTTACTCGCCTGCGACGAGGAGGAGCTTTGAGACGACTTGCTCGCCGGCCACGAGGCGGACGACGTAGCTACCGGCGGCAAGGCCAGTGGTCGCAATGAAGGTGCGCTGCGCACCTTCCGTGAGGTTCGAGGTTTGCTTGGCGATTTGGCGTCCCTGCACATCGAAAAGTGTTACGAATACCGTCGAGGCACTAGCGAGATCGAAGTCGAGATAAGCGCCAGTCGAGGTCGGGTTTGGCGAAAGCCGAACCGTATTCTCCGTCACGAATTCCTCGGCGGAAGTAGTCTTCTTGCTGAGGACGTTATACACGTCTAGTGCCGTCCAGCCGCGGATCCACAGGTCGCCGCTCGGCGCGAAGGCACCTGCGTAATTGCTAGCCGTGAAGAAGTCGCCCGGGCCCTGAGAGGTGATGGGCGCGAGGGTCGTAGCGTTATTCGCTACGCTCCCGAAGGCGGGACGTGGGTCGAGACCTTGGTCGTTCGTACGGGAGATCCCGGTCAGGATACGCTGGTTGCCGACGTACTGATTACCGGTCTGCACGAGGGCAATCGTATTCGCAAGCGAAGGCTGATCGCCCGTTGGGTAGGGCTTGAAAAGCTCAGCGAGCGGACGCGTGCCCGTCGGGCCGAATGCCCCGAGGATATTGCCCTTGAACTGAACGTCCCCGTCGAGGAGACGCTGGTAGGAGTCGGTCCCGCTGGCGGTGGGAAGGTCCTCGAGGTCGAGGAACTGTCCGGGGTATTCGGTGAAAATGGAGTTGAAGTACTTCATCGCGGCGTTGTCGCGCAAAACGATGGTGTAGTCCTGAAGATCGTTGCCGACCGTGGCCGCAAGCCCGCCGCCGATGTAGGTAACGTTAGCGATCGTCGGGTTGGCGAACGGCTGCGCTGCATCGGGGATGGCACCGTCGTGCTCGCCGGTGCGCCCGCCGATGTCGGAGGCATTGATGGAGAACCAGTACTGCCCACGTCCGCGCCAGCCGGTGTCGTAGTCGAAGGCGTCGTCGGCACCGAAAGCAACGACGGCATGCTTGACGTCGACGGTGCCGCCGAACCACTCAATGCCGTCGTCATCGTTGGCGAAGATCTCGACGTAGTCGATCTCTGTACCGCGGCCCACGGCTCCGAGCGTCAAGCCGTTGATCTCGTTGTCGGTCGTCAGGGCCTTGCCGCCGTGGCGGATCGAGAGGTAGTTGAGACGTCCGGAAGACTCGGCGTCATTTGGGGCCGTACCCCCGCCGTAGCGGGCGCGTGTTTCGCTAGGTGAGATCCCTTCGATTGCTCCGACGCCGCCGGTGGTGGCGAGAGTTCCGTTGCCGAGGATGATAAGTCCGCCCCACTGCCCGCGTACGTTGAGCGGGTCCTGTAGGTCGTTCGCGTCATTGACGTCGTCGGCCTCGGCGGTCATGATGATCGGTTGGGCGGCGGTGCCGTTCGCGAAGATCTGTGCACCGGGCGTGATGATGAGCGCGGAGGTGTTGTCTGCGTCGGCCGTGCCGTCGGGGTCGGCGCGGAACTTAATAACCGTACCGGCTTCGATGTTAAGCGTACCGCCGGCCTCGAGGTAGACGAGACCATTGAGGATGTAAGTGTTGCTGGCTACCCAGTTGTAGGTCTGTCCGCCGACGAGGTCGCCGTCGACGATAACGCCCGTGGTGGCTGGCGTCCGTGGCGTGATCACGCCGTAGGTGGACATGGCGGTCCAACCCTCGAGCCAGGTGCCGTTGGCCGACGCGAAGGCACCGGCGTAGTTGGTGTCGTCGAAGAAGTCCCCGGGTCCAGCCGCGGTGGCGGGGATATCGACGAGCAGCGAACCGTCGAGAAGATCCGCACCGGCTACCGGCCTCGGGTCCAGGCCAGCGTTGCGCTCGCGGCTGATCCCACGGAGGATCTGCTTCGTGCCTACGTAGCGATTGCCGCTCTGCACGAGGGCCAGGGTATTGGCCAGCGAAGGCTGGTCACCCGTGGGGTAGGGCTTGAGAAGCTCACCGATCGGTCGAGTCCCTGTCGGGCCGAAAGCCCCGAGTACGTTACCCTTGAACTGTACGTCCCCGTCGAGGAGTCGCTGGTAAGAGTCGGTCCCGCTGGCGGCGGGGAGGTCTTCGAGGTCGAGGAACTGCCCGGGAAAATCCGTGAAGACCGAGTTGTAATACTTCATCGCGGCGTTGTCTCGCAGGACGATGGTGTAGTCCTGAACATCGTTGCCGACCGTGGCCGAAAGCCCGCCGCCGATGTATGTCGCGTTGGCGATCGTCGGGTTGGCGAACGGCTGCGCTGCATCGGGAATGGCACCGTCGTGTTCGCCGGCGCGCCCGCCGATGTCGGAGGCGTTGATCGAGAACCAATATTGCCCACGTCCGCGCCAGCCGGTGTCGTAGTCGAAGGCGTCGTCGCCGCAGAAGGCCACTGCGGCGTGCTTGATGTCGACGGTGCCGCCGAACCACTCAATGCCGTCATCGTCGTTGGCGAAGATCTCGACGTAGTCGATCTCTGTGCCGCGGCCCACGGCCCCTAGCGTGAGGCCGTTGATCTCGTTGTCGGTCGTGAGGGCCTTGCCGCCGTGGCGGATCGAGACGAAACGGAGGACCCCGGAGGACTCACCGTCGTTTGGCGTAAGCCCGCCACCGTACTGCGCGCGCACCTCACTCGGTGAAATACCTTCGATCGCCCCGACGCCGCCAGTGGTGGCGAGGGTTCCGTTGCCGAGGATGATGAGCCCGCCCCATTGCCCGCGAACGTTGAGCGGGTCCTGTAGGTCGTTGGGATCATTGATGTCGTCGGCCTCGGCAGTCATGATGATTGGGCGGTTCTGGAGCCCACGCGCGAAGATTTGGGCACCCTTCGTGATAATCAGTGCCGAAGTGTTGTCCGCATCAGCCGTCCCGTCGGGGTCGGCACGAAACTTGACCACCGTGCCGGGCTCGATGTTGAGCGTGCCGCCAGTCTCGAGGTAGACGAGACCATTGACGATATAGGTGTTATTAGCGGTCCAGTTGTAGGTCTGGCCACCCAGCAAATCAGCGTCCGTGACGGTGATGATGCTTTGCGCACCCGCCGTGGCGGATAACGCAGCTAAGCATATGGGGAGGGTAAGGAGTCTTCGCAACATGTTTGTGAGTTTGACTTGACAGCTTCTCTGCTTGTCGACCGCAAAGGTGACAGTGGTCCATTTCCGTCAGGTTAAATCCCGGTTAAGTGTCCCCCAGGGCCACCGGAGTTCTGCACAGACTTTCGACACAGGCTAATCGTGCGACTCCGACCGTGTCGCCAAAAATATCTGGCGGCGAAGTAAACGGTGTAGATATCATTACGTCGCTGATAATCAGTTTCTTAAGAAGCAAGCTGATCTGTGAAATTTGTAACTAGGCTTTTAGCCTCAACTTTTTTGCACCGATCAAGAGCGCCGTATGTTACCTGTGCGTTAACTTTAGGTAACTTCAGCATTGCCATCTCGTTAAATCACAAACTGCTCCCGCTCTTCCCCTTGCCCCGCTCGCTCCTCACCTACCTACTGGCCTCGTGCTGCTCCCTCGCCTTCGCGCAAGGGGACGTGGCCATGCTCGCGCACCTCGCCACGGTCCCGAGTGCGGCCTCCTGGGAGACCTTCGCCGAGCGCCCGGAACAAAGCCTCGCCTTCGAGACCCAGGGTGCCTTCATCCTCGTGCGTGCCCGCGTCGACGGTGTCGAAGGCACTTACGTCCTCGACAGCGGCGCCCCCGGGCTCATCATCAACGGCGTCGTCACGGAGGCCGTCGACTCGGCGGTGGCCCTCGACCGCGTCGTGTACATCGGGCGTGACCGCGTCGAGCGCCTGTCGTGGGGGCCGATCGAGCAGCGCGGCGTCACGGCCTACGTCTTGGACCTGCGGCACTTGGAGGCTAGTTTGGGTAGACCCATCCATGGACTGATCGGCTACGAGCAACTCCGCCAGCTCCCGATCACGATCGATTATCCAGGCCGGGAACTCACGTTTTTGCGAAAGCGTGCCGAGGCCAGCGAACAGGGTACGGTGCTAAAATTTCGACTGCTCGGACACCTCCCCCTCGTCGACGCCGAGGTCGGGGGCCAGCGCGCACTGCTGGGGTTCGACACCGGCTCCGGGGTCAACCTCCTGCACGACGATTATCTGCACCGCCTCCAGGGCAGCAGCGCCGAATTGCCCGATATGCAGGTCACGGGCCTCGGCGCCACCGCCGGGCGCATCGCCCGCCGCAGCGTCGGCCTCACCGCCACCTCGACCCTCAACTGGATGAACCTCCCGTATGGCTTCGCGGACCTCGCTCGTTTTCGCGAAAGCGGCCCCGGGCTCGGCAGCGAAGACACGCAGATCGACGGTCTCCTCGGTAAGGAGTGGATGCAACACCGCGTCATCACGATCGACTACGCACGCCGCCGGCTGTACGTGCGGTAGGGGCAGTAAGCTTTACCCCGCGGTAACGTTGTGGACATTTGACACGCGATTACGGCGGCTTTCGCCAAAACCCGCCCCCCGGTCGCCTACCTTCACGCCCCGTAACCAGCCATTGCGGGCCATGACCAAATACATCTTCGTCACCGGTGGGGTGACCTCTTCTCTCGGGAAGGGCATCATCTCGGCCTCGCTGGCCAAACTGCTGCAGGCTCGGGGCTTCAGCGTCACGATCCAGAAGTTCGACCCCTACATCAACGTCGACCCTGGCACCCTCAACCCCTACGAACACGGCGAGTGCTACGTTACCGACGACGGCGCCGAGACCGACCTCGACCTCGGACATTACGAGCGGTTCCTCGGGACGCCTACGAGCCAGGCCAACAACGTCACTACGGGGCGCATCTACCAGACCGTCATCGAGCGTGAGCGCCGCGGCGACTACCTCGGCAAAACCGTCCAGGTCATCCCCCACATCACCGACGAGATCAAACGCCGCGTGCAACTGCTCGGGGCCAAGAACGAGTACGACATCGTCATCACCGAACTCGGTGGCACCGTCGGTGACATCGAATCGCTGCCCTTCCTGGAGGCACTGCGCCAAATGCGCTGGGAGCTCGGCACCGAGGCCTGCCTCGTCATCCACCTTACGCTCATCCCTTTCCTGAGTGCCGCCGGCGAACTCAAGACCAAGCCTACCCAGCATTCCGTCAAGGAACTTCAGAACACCGGCATCCAGCCCGATATCCTCGTATGTCGCACAGAGCACCCGATCACGATGGACATCCGCCGTAAGCTGGCGCTGTTTTGCAATGTCGATGTAGCCAGCGTCATCGAGGCCCGCGACGCGGAGACGATCTACGACGTGCCCATGCACATGCTCAAAGAGGGCCTCGACACAACCGTCATTACAAAGCTTCGACTGCTCGACCGCAAAGCGCCCGAACTTCGGGCCTGGAAGGACTTCCTTACCAAGCTCAAGAACCCGAAGTCGGAGGTGCGCATCGGTCTGGTCGGCAAGTACAACGAACTGCAAGACGCCTACAAGTCGATTTACGAAGCCTTCATTCACGCGGGGTCCGTCAACGAGTGCAAGGTAAAGGTGCGGCCGATCCACTCGGAGTCGCTCGAAGGCTCGCAGGCCGACGTGGCTGTAGCTCTCGCAAAGTTTGATGGTGTGCTCGTGGCACCCGGCTTCGGCGAGCGGGGCATCGAAGGAAAACTCCGCGCCATTCGCTACTGCCGTGAGCAGGGCGTCCCCTTCTTCGGCATCTGCCTCGGGATGCAGTGCGCCGCCGTAGAGGTGGCCCGAAATGTCGCGGGCTTGGAGGGGGCCGCCTCCACGGAGGTGGCTCCGGAGACACCGCACCCTGTTATCGCGCTGATGGAGGACCAAAAGCTCGTCACCACCAAGGGGGGTACGATGCGCCTCGGGGCTTACACTTGTGAAATAACTCCGAAAACGATCGCCGCCAAGGCCTACGGGAAGCGCAAGATCGAGGAGCGCCACCGCCACCGCTACGAGTTCAACGATGACTACCGCGAAGTTTTGGCGAAAGCCGGACTCAAGGTGACGGGGACCAACCCGCAGACCGGCCTCGCCGAAATCGTCGAGCTTGACGATCACCCCTACTTCCTCGGAGCACAGTTCCACCCGGAATTGAAGAGTACCGTCGAGAGCCCGCACCCGCTGTTCGTGAGTTTTGTGGCGGCCGCCCGGGAGTATCGCCGCCGCAAGAACCTTGCGGAGTTGCCCCTCGCCGAAAAAGCATGAGACAAAAGTCTCCCGCCGAACTCGACCGACTGAGCGTAAAGGAGGCCCAGGCCGCCGCACGAATGCCGCTCACCTTCGTGCTCGAGAACGTCCGCTCGGGCAACAACGTCGGCTCGGTGCTACGAACCGCCGACGCTTTCGCGCTGGCGGAGGTCGTGCTGGTCGGGATAACGCCCCAGCCACCGCACCGCGAAATTCTGAAGACCTCGCTCGGGGCGGAAGAGAGCGTGCCCTGGCGATCCTTCGGCGACATGCCCTCGTGTTTAATCGCCTTGCGGCAAAACGGTACGCAAATCTTCGCGCTCGAACAAACGACTCATAGTCGCGCGGTGGACACGGTGCGGTTTGGTGAAATTGGAGCTCAGAAGTCCGAAAATGCAATGGCGGCCGGCTTGGCCATTGTGCTCGGCAACGAGGTGCGCGGCGTGAGTGCGACTACCCTTGCCGCCATGGATGGGGCCGTTGAGATCGAACAGTTTGGAATGAAGCACAGCCTCAACGTAAGCGTAGCGGCCGGAATCGTCGCCTACGCCCTACGAATGCAGTGGGACAATCGCCAACATACGTAGAATATCGTATAGGGGGCTAGACGTAGCGAGAAGAGCTTTGTAGTGCAAGTCGGGCGTGTCCCCGGCGGCTACAAAAGCTCTCACATGACCATCCAGAAATTCCTTTTTTTGTTCGTTTTGGCAAGCAGTACGCTTGCTGCCTGCAAGGACGATGATACTCCTGCGGTTGACGCGAACAACTCCCAGTATGTCAACCCTGTACCGGGACTCGCGGAGGGGGCCGTGCTCATTACCGTAACTGCCAATTCGAGTGCGCCGGCCGTACCGGGCGTGCCCAACATCGACTTCAACATCGATGTACCCGTGGGGCTGTTTTACAACAGTACCAACCTCGTAGCCGCTGGATTGGTAAGCATCGACGGCAAAAATCTCGAAAACCTCAACAACGTCTACACCCTCGGGGCTGGGATCGCCGATCCGACCACAGGGCTGTTCGCTTACGACAAGCGCGCTTGGACCGTGGGTGGGCAGGGTAACGTGCCCGCGATCTCGGCGACGCCCGCCCGCGTGCAACCGTCGCTGGGTGCCCAGACCGCTCCGGAGGAGCTGGTCAAGAACCAGCCCTACACCGTCACCGTCGCCTCGATCAACAACGCCGACAGCGTTTACTTCACGCTAGGTGCCGAGGTCATCAAGCGCTTTCGGGGCAACGTCCGCAGCTACACGTTTACCGCCGACGAGACCAATCGCGTCCAGCCGCAGGACGGCCAGACCGTAGCACAGGTCGTGGCCTTCACGATCGAGCGAAAGGATCAGGGCAGCTTCCCGGTCTACCTCATCGGCGAGGCCGTCCGCAACAAGTTCGTGACCGTCAAGTAAGGAGGTAGATTCACCGAGTCGTCCCTATCGCTTGTGCTCCTAAGCCTGCTATTCGCAGACTTTTGCCATGCACAGGCCGTAAATACTAACCTGCACCTCGACGATCCCATCACCGATCCCATCACCGTCGGTGGGTACGCCGGCTATCAGGGCTACAAGGAAGCCTTCGTGGTGGCGGAGTTTAAGTACACCGTCATCCTCCTCGGCGGTCGAGGCACATATCACTTCGACGCGGCGTCGGCTATGCGGTCTTCGCCGGGGCCAATACGCCCTCACCGAGACATTTGGAGCTTTCGCCGAGCTAGGCTACGGCATAGCGATTTTGAGCGTCGGACTGAACGTAAACCTGTAAACCGCTGCCTCGAAGCCCTAGTAGTAGATCTCGTCCGCCTTTCCCGTCGGTGTCGCTGCTCGTCCGAATACACGACCCAACGACAACTGAGGACCAAAGCTGTACAAGTGCTCCCGGAATTCAGTTTCGTCGTTGGTGAGTGTGAAGTTGTAGCGCCCTACGAGACCCAGCCTCACCCGCAGTGTACTGCCGATCAATCGCTCAATGCCGATGCCAGCCTGGACGCCGAGGTGGAAGTCATTGACGCGGTCGAGCTTATCGCTCGATGTCGTCTCGGGGGCATCATCGAAGGTCGTCGTGTTCGAGGTCGTCAGGTAGAACATCGGCACGAGGTACTCCTCGACGTAAAAGCGAATCGCCCCGTTGCCCCAGGTCTCGCTGGCGCCGACAGGCAGCGCGATAAAGTCGTACCGGAGGTTTTGGGTAGTGAAGTCGAAGGTGCTCGGAGCACCCGTTTGAGGATCCAAAATTGGAGCCTCCGCCCGAAATTCGTACCCGAGGTTCTGGTAGCGGAACTGTACAGTAGCCGCGAAAATGCTGTTGAGCTGCCGCTCGTATGCTAGGGCTATGCCCTGCCGAAAGACGAAGAAGGTCTGGTCCGAGAGTGCGTCTTCGCGGGGATCGGTACCCTCGAGATCGGTGCGGATGGTTCGGTTGGCAAACTCCCCAGAAAAGCGTAAGCCGATGGTGCTCTGGGAGAGCCCCGGCAAGGTGAGACCGACGAGTAGCGCGATAGCAAATAGCTGGACAAGGGCAGTAGAAGGGGTGACGCTCATTGCCGCAAAGAAAGCGGTTAATCCGTCCCCTCGGGCCGATGTACTCCTAGGTCTTTGACCGCTGCCAATCTGTAGACTGCCGAAGAGTTCAGTGTGAGGTGTGCCTCCATTCACGACACACGTCAACGGAGACCTCTCACTACGCTGCCACCCGGTGACAGAGAGGCACCGGGTGGCAATCCAATAGCGTGCTATGCAACCTTGGCCCTCTCCGGGCGCAGGCTTCGTACAGCCTCTCCGGCCTTCCACATTTCGCTGTCTCGTAGCGCGGCCAGTTCGACTTCGAGCTTTTCGCGGTAGTCGTCCTTGGAGTTTGTGTCGATCGAGCGCTGTGCTTCGCGGCCACTGGCGACCTCCTCGTAGAGACTTTCGACGACGGGCTTGACGGCATCGCGGAACTTGTCCTTCCAGTCGAGGGCCCCGCGTTGGGCGGTAGTGGAGCAGTTGGCGTACATCCAGTCCATACCGTTTTCGGCGACCAGGGGCATGAGACTCTGCGTTAGTTCCTCGACGGTCTCATTGAAGGCCTCGCTCGGGGAGTGACCATGCTTCCGCAAAACGTCGTACTGGGCTTCGAAGAGGCCCTGGATGGCGCCCATCAGGCTCCCGCGCTCACCGGTGAGGTCGGAGAAAACCTCGTTTTTGAAGGTCGTCTCGAAGAGGTAACCCGAGCCAATACCGATGCCAATCGCCACCGCTCGTTCGCGAGCCTTGCCCGTTGCGTCTTGGAATACGGCAAAGCTGCTGTTCAGTCCGCGGCCTTCGACAAACATGCGTCGCAGCGACGTTCCAGAGCCCTTTGGAGCCACCAGAAAGACATCGATGTCGTCGGGAGGGACGATCCCGGTCCGCTCGTGGTACGTGATCCCGAAACCGTGGCTAAAGTAGAGCGCGTCCCCAGCGCTCAGGTTCTCCTTGACCGTGGGCCACTGCGCAATCTGCGCAGCGTCACTAAGGAGGTACATGACGATGGTGGCCTTTTGGACGGCTTCCGCAATCGGGAAGAGCGTCTTACCGGGCTCCCATCCGTCGCGTACGGCCTTGTCCCAAGAGCCGCCGCCCTTGCGTTGCCCGACGATGACCTCGAAGCCGTTATCGCGTAAGTTTTGGGCTTGCCCCGGACCCTGCACGCCGTAGCCGATGATGGCGATGCGCTCACCGGTAAGGGTGGATTTGGCTTTGTCGAGAGGGTACTCTTCGCGGGTGATGACGTGCTCTTGCACGCCACCGAAGTCTAGGGTTGGCATTCGTTCAATTTTGCTCGGCACTCAGTGCCTTTAAGTAGGTGTTGAGTCTTTCCATCGGCTTAACGATGGCGATGGTCCCGGAGCGCACGAATTCGTACAGTCCGATTGGCTTGAGGGCCTCGAGGAGGGCCTCGGTCTCGTTGCTGTGTCCGGTGCGCTCGATAACGACGTACTCCGGTTCGATCGAGAGGATGCGGGCGTTGTGGGCGCGGATGAGCTGCTCGACAGTATCGCTGTTCGCGAAGGCCTTGGTTGGGACCTTGTATAAAGCGATCTCCTGCTGGACGACCTCGTGCTCCTCGTACGCAAAGGCACGCATCACGTCGACCTGCTTGTTGAGCTGACCGATCAGATGCTCCATCATGCCCGGGGTCACGCGCACCTGCATCGTAAAGCGGTAGATGTCCGGTGAAGACGATTTCGAAGTCGTGAGACTGTCGATGTTGACGTGGCGTCGGCTAAAAACCGATACGACACGCTGAAGCAGTCCAGTCAGGTCTTCGGTGAAGATTACGAAGGTGTAGGCGATGGCCGTCTCCTGTTGTTCTTTCATACTTCCTCGTCGATGTGGAGTTGGATCTCGGTAAGGCGCCCGGAGGCCGGCACGAGGGGGAAGATATTATCGGCGGGGTCGATCTCGACGTGGAGCAGGCAGGGCCCAGGGGTCTCGATGAGCCACGATATGGCGGCAGCCGTGTCCTCGCTACGGGAGAGTTTGCGGGTCTCCCATCGGTAAGCTTGCGCCAAAACACAAAAGTCGGGGTTCACCATTTCGACGCCGTACTGTCGTCCGTCGAGCACATTGTCCTGGAGTTGGCGCACCATCCCGAGGCGGGCGTTGTCCATCACGATGACCTTGACGGCCAGCGCGTGCTCGTGGGCGGTGCCGAGCTCCTGGGCCGTCATCTGAAACCCAGCGTCTCCGGCGATGCAAAAAACCTGCGTATTGCGTTTGGCAAACTGAGCGCCCACTGCGGCCGGGAGCGCGTAGCCCATCGTACCCGCACCACCGCTCGAAACCCAGGTATCTGGTTGCGTATAGTCGTAGTACCGTGCGGCCGCCATTTGGTGTTGGCCGACGTCCGCCACGATGATGGCGTCGGTGTCGGACTGCTTCGAGACCTCGGCGACGACCTGCTCCATGGTCGCGGTCTTGCCCGGTCTCACAGCGGTGACCAGTTGTCGCACTGTCCTCTCCTCGATTTTATCAAGCGCTAGGAGTCGCGCGTTCCACTCCGCAAAGGTGCGCGGCTCGAGTTTTGGCGTAAGCTGATCGAGCGCCTCGCCGACGTCCCCTAGGACCGCCACCGAGCAGCGGACATTCTTGTTGAGTTCGGAGGCGTCAATATCGAAGTGGACCACTTTTGCATTCGGGGCAAACGCTGCGATCCGGCCCGTGACTCGGTCGTCGAAGCGCATGCCAAGAGCTAAAATGACGTCTACATCGTCCATCGAGCGATTGGCGGCAATGTGGCCGTAGACGCCCGCCATACCGAAATTGCAGGGGTGACCTCCGGGGAGGTTACCGAGCCCCTGGAGGGTTACCACGGTTGGGGCTGCATAAGTGTCGAGCATCTCACGAAAGGTGCCGACGGCGTGCGCGATCTGAAGGCCGTGGCCTGCAAAGATGAGCGGTCGCTGCGCGGCATTGAGTACTTCGGCAGCCTCGGCGATGGCTTGCGAATCGATCCGCGACTTGGGTACGTAAGCGCGGGACTGGAACGGCGGCGCATCGGCCAGGTCGAAGAGTTCGAGTTGCGCGTCCTTAGTAATGTCGATCAGGGTCGGCCCTGGACGTCCGGAGTTAGCGACGTAAAAAGCTTTGTCGAGCGCGGCGGGCAGATCGGCCGCACGCGTGACCTGAACGTTCCATTTGGTAACGCTCATCGTGCACCCCACGACATCTGTCTCCTGAAAAGCATCGGTGCCGAGCAGGCTACTCGGTACTTGCCCGGTGATGCAGACGAGAGGTGTCGAGTCGAGCAGGGCGTCACCGAGACCGGTAATGATGTTGGTTGCTCCTGGGCCACTCGTCACGACGACGACCGCTGTCTCGCGGGTGACGCGTGCGCGGCCTTGCGCGGCATGAATGGCCCCTTGCTCGTGGCGGAAGAGGATATGCTCGATGCCGCCATCGGCATAAAAGGCATCGTATAAAGGAACAATCGCGCCGCCGGGGTATCCGAATACCGACTTGATGCCGTGTCGGTGGAGTCCATCTACGATGGCACCGGCACCGGTCAGCATACGACTTCGCGTGCGGGTCGCGGGTGAAGGGGCCGTGTTCGTCTCTCGCATGGGGCCAAAGTAGCGGTTCCGGGTAGGAATGACGCCACGATCGACGCTTACTCTGGCGAATATTCGCTACAAGCGTCTGTGGTTTTGGGGAAAGCCCGAATAATAGCGAACGGATAGCCTCGCGCAGAACAAAACTTAGTACAACATTCTGTTGACCAACAGAAACAGCACTAAGTAGATCCACAAGGCGTCCATAAAATGCCAGTACAGGGTAAGCATCCGAAGCTTTAGGCGCTTTTCGGGATCTGAAAAGTAGACGAGAACGCTTACCGGCTCCCGCATTCGCTTGCGCGCGACGAGGTAGAAGCCCAGTAGGAACGGCAGTCCGGCGATGACGTGGGCGAAGTGCAGACCACTCAGCACGTAGAGATAGCCCGCAGAATTGTCGGTGCTCGGGAGGATGTTTTGGGCGAACAGTGCCTGCCAGGCGATGATCTGTAGCACGAGGAAGGCGATGCTGAGTCCCATGGTGAAGAGCAGCGAGCGCTTGTAGCCTTCGGTGTCGTCGCGCTGGTAGGCGGTCTTGGCGAGGTGGATCGTGTACGAACTCGCGAGCAGGACGATGGTGTTGGCGATAAACATCCAGGGCACGTCCACCGGCGGCAGACTGGCCTGAATACGGGAGTAGATAAACGCCCCCGAGAAGGCGAGGAACAGCACGGCGATCCCCACCAGGGTAAGGATCATGATGATGTTCATCGGGTGGAAGGCGATGCGCGAGTCGTCGATGTCGCGGACGCCGGGGAGGTAGTTACCGGTGGCTTCGGGGCTAGCGCTCATGCGGGGGTGATTTTGGCGGAGCGGCGGCAGCGCTCCGAACAGTATTTGACGTTGTCCCAGTCGCGTGCCCACTTCTTGCGCCACGTAAAAGGGAGCTGGCACACCGGACAAATCTTGTTTGGGAGATCACGTTTGGCGGTGGCTTTGGGCACGAGGGGGAAACGGGGAGGGGGGACGATTGTTGAAAGTGTGATAGGGCATGCCCCATCATCCCATCCTCCCATCCTCCAAAACCAAGGTGCGCAGCGCCGGCACTACTTCCTTTTCGAACCATGGGTTTTTCGCCAGCCAGATATTATTCCGAGGACTCGGATGCGGGATCGGCAAAAAATTCGGCAGGTACTCCTCGAAGTTGCGCACGGTTTCGGTCAAGGTCTTCTTGCGGCTGTCTCCGAGGTAGGCCGCCTGCGCGTAGCCGCCGATTAGCAGCGTCACTATGGGTTTTGGCGCAAGCCGTAATAGTCGCTCGTGCCATTCTGGGGCGCACTCCGGTCGTGGGGGCAGGTCGCCGCTCTTGGCCTTGCCGGGGTAGCAAAAGCCCATGGGGAGGATGCCAAATTCGCCACTTTCGTAAAAACGGGCTTCGTCGACACCTAGCCACTCCCGAAGGCGCCGACCGCTGGGGTCGAGGTAAGGGATCGACTTGCGGTGCGCGATGGTGCCAGGGGCCTGAGAAATGAGGAGGATACGCAGTTTTGGCGTAAGCCGGACGATGGGGTTAGGACCGAGGGGGAGGTGCGGCTCGCAGAGGCGGCAGTGGCGGGCGGCGGATAAACCTGCGGCGAGTGCTGTATCTTCGAAAGGACTCGCGTACGGCAGTTCGATCATCTTAGGCGGAAGGCAGCGGGACGTCGAGCGGTTCGCGACCCACCTTCCTGATCAGAAAATAAAACGCCACCGTAGACGCCAGCACCAGCGCAATACTCAGCAGCCAGCCCCCGTCGACGTAGGCGGTGACCATCTTGGCCGCGAGGGCAAAGGCCCCCACCGTGAGTGCGTACGGCAATTGGGTCTTGACGTGCTGCAGGTGATCACAGCGGCTCGCCAGTGAACTCAAGATCGTCGTGTCGGATATCGGCGAACAGTGGTCTCCCAGCACCGAGGCCGAAAGGACGGTCGCGATGACGTTGAGCATCAGCGCGTAGGCGTGGCTTTGGTCCATACCGTAGGCCGTCGCGAGATTCCACGTCGCCGGAATCATAATCGGGTACAGAATCGCCATCGTACTCCACGAACTTCCCGTCGAGAAGGAGATCAGGGCCGCCATCACGAACACGATGCCCGGCAGCAAATACGGCGACACCCGCCCGGTGAGCAATTCGGTGAGGAAGTCGGCCGTGTGCAATTGCTCCGTGGCGCTCGCGAGGCTCCAAGCCAAGGTCAAGATCACGAGCGCAGGCAGCATCGTTCCGAAGCCATGCAAGAGCGTCTCCATGCTTTTCTCCAAGGACATAATTCGCGCACCGAGCGTTATGGCGAGCGCTACTAACACACCGCTGAGACTCGCCCACAGCAAGGCGACGTAGCTGTCGGCCGCGCCGATCACTACGCCGAGTTTACGGAAGAAGCCCAGTGATTGGCCGTCGATCAGGCCTGCACCAGCCCACAAATCGCCGATCGAAGCCGTCGGCAGACCCAGGCCCGCGATGTCACCGGCAAGACTGGTCAAGCCGGTATCCAACAAACCATACATCGTCACCGCAATGACGGTCGCCACCGGGAGAATCGCGTACCGCGCCTTAAGAGGCGCTCGCTCGACGGGTGTAAACTCGTCATTGTCAAAGGTCACGACCGGCGACTCGCCCTTGGCCTCTTGCTTCTGCACCTCGATACGCTCGACATGCTTTCGCGCCGCAGCGGCCTCCGCCTTCGCCATTGGGCCGTAGTCACGCCGACTGCGGATGAGCAAGAACATGAAAATGAGCGTGAGAATTGGGTAAAAGCTAAAGCGAAGACTGCTCAGAAAGACCGCGTAGGGGGTCACGTCGAGCGGGAAGTTCAGGATGGCCTGAAGACCCCCGTCGATGTAGTCCAACTCGGCCCCGATCCAGGTAGTGATGAAGGCGACCGAGGCGATCGGGGCGGCGGTCGCGTCGACGAGGTAGGCGAGTTTTTCGCGGCTTACGCCAAAACGGTCGGTCACCTCGCGCATCGTGTTGCCGACGATGAGGGTGTTGGCGTAGTCGTCGAAGAAGATCGCGATACCGAGCACGTAGGTGCTCATCTGCGCGCTCATCCTGTCCTTGGCAAATACGGACAATCGTCTCACGACGCCCGCCATACCCCCGTTGCGCGAGATGATCGACACCATGCCCCCGACCAGCAAGGAGAAGATGATCACCGACAGGTGGCCGGAGTCGTTGAGGGCTGCGATCAAAAAGCTCGACGCCACATCCCAGACGCTGCGCAGCAGGTAATACAGGCTCTCGATCCGCATCCCGCCGGCGATGAAGGCCCCGGAGAGTATGCCGAAGAACAGACTGCTAATCACCTCCTTAAAGAGCAGGGCCAGGCCGATGGCTACCATTGGCGGGATCACCGAAAGCCACATCGGGATGCGCCGGAGGCGGAGGGCATCTCCGGCGTGCCGGCTCGCGTGCACGAGATGAACGCGCTCGTCGGTCGTCGCGTACAGCAGCAAGGTGCCGGCCGCGTCGGCAGAGTCCAGGCGAGCGCCTAAGGCTGCCCCCGTCTGCCAGACGTTCCCAAACTCGACGCTGTCGGTGGCCGCGAGACCTAATTCCCTCGCCGTTGAGCGCCCGCTTTCCTGGGCGCCCGCCGTCGCGGTGGCGACGCAACAGAGCACGAGGAGGTGTAATTTCAGGGCGTGGTAGACTTTCCTCAAAGTAGGGTTGTTGTGAGGGGTAAGGTACCCGCCCCGCCCAAATGCTTGATCTGATGCCCCCCTCAATTGCCAACATGCACAAGCTCAGTCTTCTAGCGCTTGCCCTAGCCGCGAGTGTTCTGGCGCAAGCCCAACTCGGACTGCTGCCCGCCGACGATTGGCGACCGCGCATTACGAAGGACGGCGTCGAGCAGACGCTGCTGCAACTCGGTGGACTCAACAACCCCCGCTTCAACGCGGTGGACGTGGATGGCGATGGTTTGCTGGATTACCACATCTTCGACCTGGCCGGTGGGGCACACATGGCTGTGGGATATGCCTCGGGTACGACAGGACCTCTCGTCGATAAATCGAGTTGGGTGCGCGACTGGCCGCTGGTCGACAATTTTGCACTGCTCCGCGATTTCGACGGGGACGGGGTCCCCGACCTGTTTGCGTCCAGCGCGGAGACAGGTCCGCAGGGTATAGTCGTGTATCAGGGCTTTCGCCAAAACGGTCGACTCGGCTTTACGCCCGTGACCTTGCCGGGGCGCCTCGGTGAGGTGCTCGGCTACGAGACCAGAGACGGCAATCAAATCGTCTACGTCGCGAACACCGACGTGCCCGTCATTGAGGACATCGACGGCGACGGCGACGTAGACGTGCTGAGCTTCGACCCCAACGGCACGTACGTGTATCTCTACCGCAACGTCGCCTCCGGGATAGGCGATACTCCACTCGATCACCTGAGTTTCGTGCTCGAGAGTACGTGTTATGGCGGTCTCTTCGAAGATGGCTTCACATCCAAAATACGACTTTCGACCGTCCCTGGTGGCTGCCCTACGCCACTCGACGGCCCCCCAGACTCTACGCTCGTGAGCCGTGGTGGACTGCACGCTGGGTCGACGCTCGCGCTTTATGACGTGGACGGTGACGCAGAACTAGACTTGCTCGTCGGCGACCTAGGCACCAGCAGCGTAATCGCACTCGTCAATGCGCCCACCGGCGGTACTACCTTCTTTACGACACAGATTCCCAATTGGCCGAACGGCGAGGGCGAGACTCCAGTCGATATCGAGTTCTTGCCAGCCGTATATCCGCTTGCTGCCCTCGGGCAAACTACCGCCGCCGTACAGACGGTGATCGCGGCGACCGGCAGGCTCGGGGGCGAAGACTACCTGAGCGCTTCGCTGTACGACCGCAGCCCCGACGGTACCCTCCTGCTTCGCCAGCGGGATTTTCTCACCGAGCTCTCGTTCGACCACGGCACGGGGACCCACTTTGCCACCGGCCAGCTCGACGGCCAAGGTCTCGAAGACCTAATCGTCGGCAACTACGCGGCTTTCGAGTCCAACAGCGGCGGCACTCGCCAGGCCAGCCTCCGGTACTACCAGTGCGCAGAACTCTCGACCTGCCAGGAGCAAAACCCCTCGTGGTTACAAAATCTCAACACGACGCTTTCGCCAATCGTCAAAGACCTTGACCCCGTCCTTGCCGATATGGATGGCGACGGTGACCTCGATCTCCTGATCGGCAATGAAAATGGAAGCCTCGTCTACGCACGCAACGTCGGTACGGCTACACTCCCACGTTTCGAAATTATATCGACCCAGTGGGAAGGTATCACGGTCGGCAAGACGAGTTCGCCAGCTGTCGGCGACATCAATGGCGATGGATTGCCCGACCTGCTCGTCGGTCGCCAGCGGGGTACGCTAAGCCTGTACCTCAACAAAGGCTCCCGTACAGCACCCGCCTTTTCGTCCACCGCCGACGATGAATTTTACGGAGAGATCGACCTGCGCACAGCCGGTTTTCAGAACTCAGCCAACGCCCGACCCGCCCTCATCACCCTCGACGGCACGCCTACTCTTTACGTTGGGTCCGCGCAAGGCAAGCTCAACGCCTACGACCAATTGCCCAGCGGTTCGGGCGGCAAAGCAAGGCTCGCCGTCGAGCGGCGGGGCAGCACCTCAGAATGGGTCGACCCGCACGTTGGATTCGATGAAGTTCAGCAACTCCCGGTCGTGCTCGTCGGCAACCGCCGCGGTGGTGTTCGAGCCTACCGCATCGAGCAAACGGTTGGGCTTCGCACTCAGCTCCCCCCGCTCGCTGCCATTCAGATTGCTCCCAACCCGGCCTCTGCCACGTTTCGCGTGCTCAATTGTGCTCCCGACACGCGAGTGGACCTCTATAATGCGCTCGGTCAGCTGGTCGCACTCAACGAACAAGGCGGTGAGATTATCACCGTCGCGCTCCCCGCCGGCGTGTACGAGGTCATTACGAAGGACGAGTATGGCGAGCCCTTCGGCAGGGCACGTCTGCTGATTCGGTAGGCATCGACACTACACATATTGAAGCAGCATAGCCGCTACTTCAACACTTCGCGACTGATCACCAGCTTCTGGATCTCGCTCGTCCCCTCGCCGATCGTGCACAACTTCGAGTCGCGGTAAAATTTCTCGACGGGGTAGTCCTTCGTGTAGCCGTAGCCGCCAAAGATCTGCACGGCATCCGTGCTGACCTCGACGCAGGTCTCCGAGGCGAGTAGCTTGGCCATTGCGCCAATCTTAGTCACCTTCTCACCAGCGTCTTTCATGCCGCCTGCCTGGCGCGTCAACGCTTCGGAGGCGTAGATCTTGGTCTGCATGTCGGCGAGCTTGAAGCCGATCGCCTGGAACTCCGAGATCGGCTGCCCGAACTGTTCGCGCTCCTGACTGTAGGTGACGCTCGCTTCGTAGGCACCCTTGGCGATTCCGAGAGAGAGCGCCGCGATGCTGATGCGACCGCCGTCCAAAATCTTCATGGCCTGGATGAAGCCTTCGCCTTCCTTGCCGAGGCGATTGCCCACGGGTACTCGACAATCCTCGAAGATCATCTCCGCAGTTTCAGAGGCTCGCATACCGAGCTTGTTCTCCTTCTTGCCACCGCGAAATCCAGGAGTCCCGCGCTCGACGACGAAGGCCGTCATGCCGTGCGAATCGAGCAGTTCGCCAGTACGCACGATCACCACGGCTACCTCGCCGGACTTGCCGTGCGTGATCCAGTTCTTTGCCCCATTGATGACGTAGTGATCGCCATCGCGCACGGCCGTGGTTTTCATGCGTCCAGCATCCGAACCGGTGTTTGGCTCTGTTAGGCCCCAGGCGCCCACGTTTTGTCCACTCGCGAGCAAGGGTAGGTACTTGTTCTTGATCTCATCCGAGCCGAACATCAAGATGTGGTTGGTGCACAAGCTGTTGTGCGCCGCAACGCTGAGTCCAATGGAAGGGTCGACCTTGGCGATCTCCTCGATTATTGTGATGTAGGCTTGGTAGTCGAGACCCGACCCACCGTACTGCGTCGGCACGAGAACTCCGAGGAAGCCCTGCTCACCCAGAGCCGTGAAAAGCTCACGGGGGAAGATTTGCGCCTCGTCCCACTCCATGATGTGCGGACGGATATGCGCCTCGGCAAAGTCGCGGGCGGACGTGCGGATGAGCTCTAGGCTGTCAATTTTTTCGGCGATCTGTGTCATGTGGTCTTGGTCGGGTAGGGAGTGCAAGGTACGGTGTCCGCGGGTGGGGCGGCTCCCGGGGTCATGTGTTTGTGCGGCGTTCGTGCGGCTCCAGCCGGTGCCGCGGTTAGGTACAAATTTTCGGCCCACTGGCTGGAGCCACCCGAGAGGGCCTACGCCACTGCGGCTTCGCGTCCCGTCACAGGGCTTACGCCAAAACCTTTCAAGGTCGCAGCGCCCACCGCTCCGTAAGCAATGGTACTGTAGAACGTCGCTGGTACAAACGGCAAGCCAGCCGCATAGCAGGCCAGCAGCCCCGCGCCCGTCGGCGGGTACATGCCACCCATCAGCCAAACGCCGAAGTTCGAGACCAGGAAGAACACCACGGGTCCACCGATGGCGAAGCCAAACAGCGTGGACCACTTCGTGCGGGTCGTTTTGCTGAAAAGCGCAGGAATCAACGCCAGCAGCAGCAGTGCGCCGTAGCTAAAGCCATTGCCCAAGGCAGCCCCTACGCCCGCGAAGCCCTCGTAGTAAGACGCGTAAAGCGTATTGTTGATCACGAGGTCACTCAGCAGCATCGCGGCTAGCGGCAGTAGAATCCCGATGTACCGGCGCGACGCAAAGGCCCCCGCGAGGAGCGCCATCGCGATGATCGGGGTGAAGTTGTGCGGGTGCGGCAACACGCGCGACAGGAAACCCAACAAGACAACGGCGACAAAAACAAACTTACCCTTCGGCATGGCGCGAAGGTAGGGTGTCGGCCGGGACCTCGGTAAAGACTTTGAGTCGCATGTCGAGCGGGTCGAAATGGTCGAGCAACACCTCGAAAAGCGCCTTCCCGTAGCGAACGTACAGCGGCAGGAAGCTCTCGCGCCGCTCCTGGAGTCCGCCGTTGGGGACAAGGGTTTGGGCTAGGTCACGGATAAGGCCGACTTCCCGCTCGTGCTGGTGCTTGAGGGTGCGCACCAGCCGCGTCTCCAGGTCACGCAGGCGCTTGTCGACGTGGGCTGCGGTAGCTAGGGGGCGCTGGCGTAGGGTGGCATCGACGCTGGCGGCGCGCTCGCTCACGTCGGTGAGCAGAGCTTCGATCTGTTTGGAGACCGCAGCAAAGTCGAGGTCGTGCGTGTGATGCTTCTTGACGTAGCGCCGCAGCAGCGCATCCGTGTCGCCGAGCAAATCGCGGGGCGCCAGGCCCAGCTTGTCGAGCTTGAGGGCTGCCGCCGCCTCGATCCACCAGGCGGAATCTCGGCGCACGAGAAGCGGGTAGGGGAGTCCGAAGTGCGCGAACTGGTTACGGCGTTCGAGCCAGTAGGCGAGCTCCCCACCGCCACCGACGTAGGCGAGATTAGGTAGACATCGCTCTTGTAGCAGGGGCCGCATGACCACGTTGGGGCTAAAGCGCTCTGGCCGCGTCTCGATCTCGGTACGCATCTCGCTTTCGCTAAAACCGAGGTCGGTGTCGACGATACGAAAGCCCTCGAGGGTACGCTCGATGCGGTCGCGCCGACCGTCCTGCAGGTAGAAAAAGTTGATCTCCCGCACGTAGGCCTGTGCGGCATAACCTGCCGCGTGGAGTTCGGCCTGAGTGGCCTCGACGAGTGCCCGACTCTCCTGTCCGAGCACCTCCCGGGCGATGTCTTTTGCGAAGGCTTGCTTGAAAGCAACATCGTTGAGGTTGACGACCACGACGCCGTAGTCGGCGAAAAGCTCTGCGACGAAGGCGGCCGTCGCGACGCCGAGCGTTCTGTCGGCCCGGTAGACCCGCTGTAGGATGGTAACCATTTGCTGCGCGGCGTAACTGTCCCCGAGCGCACGGCTCACCTCCGCAATTGCGGCTTCGATATTGTCGAGCGTCATCGCTCCGGTGGCCCCCGTCTGTTGCGCATCCCAGTGCACACGCGTCCCGTCTATAAAGGTGTGGTCGATCTCGTCGAGGTCGTGGTCCTCTGCGCCGAGTACGAAGACAGGAACGATGTGCGTGTCCAGGTAGCGCTCGTTGAGTCGCCGGGCGAGGGCGACGGTGCTGATGATTTTGTAGATGTAGTACAGCGGTCCGAGGAAGAGCGAGGCTTGGTGGGCGGTGACCACGGTAAAGGTGTCTTCCTCCCTGAGCCGGGCGAGGCTGGCCGGTGGTTTGACCTTATAGGTCACGTACTGAGCACGCACGACCTCGACGAGGGTCTCGCGATCTACGGGGTGCTGGCGGCGGGTATCGATCGTTTTGGCGAAAGCCTCCAGGGTAGGAGGGGCAGCGGCAAAGGCGAGCAGCTTGGGGTCCTGTTCAGCGAAGGCGATGTCTCGATTGGCGAACTGGCCGCTTTCGCGAAAACTCAGGAGATCGACGCGGACGGGCGGCTTAACGGTCATAGGCGGTTAGCTTCACGGCAAAACAGGACGTAAAATGACCAAGCAACCCCTAATCCTGGCCTTGGATGCAGGCACGACGAGTTGCCGCAGCTTGCTCTTCGACGGCAAAGCAAACCTCGTGGCTCTCGCCCAGCAAGAGTTCCAGCAGCATTACCCCAAACCCGGCTGGGTGGAGCACGACCTGGAGGAGGTTTGGGAGGCGCAGTCGGCGACGGTAAAGGCGGTTTTGGCGAAAGCCGGCAAAAAGATAGGCGACGTGACCGCCATCGGGATCACCAATCAGCGCGAGACCGCCGTGGCCTATCGCGCGAGCACCGGCAAGGCCATCGGACACGCCATCGTCTGGCAGGACAAACGCACTGCCGACCGTTGCGCCTCGCTCCGCGAGTCCTACGGCGAGACATTTACCGCCCGCACGGGCCTCATCGTCGATGCTTACTTCACCGCCAGCAAATGGGAGTGGATGCTCACCAATCGTCCGGAGGTCCGCACGGCGCGAGAGGAAGGCGACCTGCGCTTCGGGACGATCGACACCTGGCTGATTCACAAATTGACCGGCGGCAAGGCGCACCTCACCGATGAGACCAACGCCTCGCGGACGCTGGTCCTCGACATTCATAAAGGTGCGTGGGACGCTGAATTGATGGACGTATTCGCTGTGCGCCGCGACGAGTTGCCGACCGTCGTGACAAGCAGCGGCGAAATCGCCGTGACTGATGAGGTCGCCTTCGGGGCAGCTATCCCGATCACGGGCATCGCGGGCGACCAGCAATCAGCGCTCTTTGGGCAGCGCTGCTTCAAGCCCGGCCAGGCGAAGAACACCTACGGCACGGGCTGCTTTTTGCTGTTGCATACCGGCCAGGAGGCGCGTCGCAGCGAGAATGGCCTGCTCACGACCATCGCGTGGAACATCGGTGGCGAGCGCCACTACGCCCTCGAGGGCAGCATTCTCGTGGCCGGGGCAGCCGTGCAGTGGTTGCGCGACGGGCTGAAGCTGTTCAGTGACGCCGCCGAGAGCGAGGGCATCGCCAGCAGCGTCGACGACAACGGCGGGGTGTACGTAGTGCCCGCGTTCGCGGGGCTCGGTGCACCCTACTGGGATGGGCAGGCCCGAGGGGCTGTGTTTGGGTTGACTCGGGGGGCCGACCGGCGCTACCTCACCCGGGCGACGCTCGAGAGCCTCGCCTACCAAACGCGTGACCTCATCGAAGCCATGAGCGCCGACGGGGGCCTGGACCTCGTCGAACTCAAGGTGGACGGTGGGGCCTCGGCCAACGACTGGCTGATGCAGTTTCAGGCGGATGTCATCCAACGAACGGTGGTACGACGCAGCTTCGGAGAGGCGACGGCGCTCGGGGCGGCCTTTCTGGCGGGCCTCGGGGCCGGCGTGTGGACCTTGGATGAGATCAATGCGCTCGACCTCGGTACAGAAGCCTTTGAGGTATCGCAGGACGAGGCCTACGTCGACGGACTTTATGCCGGGTGGAAGCGGGCCGTTCGGGCATGTCGCGTGTTTGGCGAATCGTGATACACGAAACGCAAGTCGCCGATCTTCTGGCGCGACAAGGCGCAGGTCTTACGGTGTTCGACACCAGATCGCCGGGGGAGTTCGCTTTCGGACGGGTGGTTGGGGCTGCGTCGCTGCCCCTGTTCAGTGACGCCGAACGAGCCACCGTCGGGACCTTGTACAAGCAAGTCGACCCGCGAGTGGCGTTGCTGACAGGTCTGGACATCGTCGGACCGAAAATGCGGACCCTGGTCGAAACTGCCGCAGCACAGAGTGGGGCGGACTTCTCCGAAGAGGTGCTGGCCGCGAGGGCAGCCGCGGGGCTTTCGCCAAAACCGGCCGTGGGGGTGTACTGCTGGCGCGGGGGGTCTCGCTCGAGCTCAGTGGCGTGGCTGCTCGACACCGCCGGCTTCGATGTGTACAGGCTAGTGGGTGGCTACAAGGCGTACCGAGGGTATGTCCGCAAGCAGTTTGGTCGAATGCCGTTCGAGTTGCGCGTTGTGGACGGGTCGACCGGATCCGGAAAAACGGTGTTGCTCCACGAACTGGCAAAGGCCGGTGCGCAGGTACTCGACCTTGAGGGGATCGCCAAGCACAAGGGGTCCGCCTTTGGGCTGACGCCCGGCGACGTGCAGCCGAGCACCGAACAGGCGGAGAACGAGATCTACGCTACGCTGGCGGGTTTTGACGAAAGTCGCCCTGTATGGGTAGAGAACGAGAGTCGCAACGTCGGGAAGGTCTTCTTACCGGAAGGACTGACCGAGGCGATGGCTGCTGCCAAACGCTATGAGATCGTCGTCCCGCGGGAAGACCGCCTAGCTCATATCGTGGAACAGTATGGCCGGTATCCCCGTGCGCAATTGGCCGACACGTTTCATCATTTACGCAAGCGCCTCGGCCTCGAAGCTGCGCAGCGCGCCATCTCTGCGGTGGACGCCGGTGACTTGCGGGCCGCTGCCGAGATTGCTCTCGTCTATTACGATAAGGCCTACGCGCATTATTCGTCTCGCCAAGCTCCGGCGGAGGTGGTCCGGGAGGAGGTACGGTTTGGTAATTTGCCGCTCCTCGCTCGGCAGTGGGCTGTTGAGCAGTGGGCTGTTGAGGGCTGTTGAGTCACCCCGCCCGCCCGCCGTCGCTGCGCTCGGCGTGTGGACGGGCTGATGAATGGCGGACCTGCCGGCCCGCCTGCTATTTCCCCGCCCGCCCGCCCGCCATCGCTGCGCTCGGCGTGTGGACGGGCTGACGAATGGCGGACCTGCCGGCCCGGCCCCAAAAATCTTAATCTTGCTATTTGAAATCCTTCGGTAAGCGCCAGTACCGCAGCCCATAGTCCCCGACCATCGCCTCCAACTCGACATACCATGCCACCTTAGACTTTGGGAAGCCATAAGCGGCTACCTGGTGCTCGATCACCGGATCGTAGACCCGCGACAGCGCATCCACCACCTCCCGAAAGCGCTCCGCCGATAGCTGCCCACTCGCGCGCACCTCGTCGTAGCGTCGCTCGAGCAGCGCGCGAAAACCAGCGTCTTCGTAGCAGAGCACAAACATTCGCCGGATGAGACCATCCCTGCTGCGCTCGATGTAATCGTACGGACGGCGGTTGGTATACGCCTGACCCGCGAAGTCGAAGTCGTAAAAAACGAACGCTACCGGCCCCTCGTCGACGCGGTAGAGACGCACGTTGCGAAAAGGCCAGTCCTGCGTGGCGAACATGGCCCCGGCTACGATGAAGTCGGCGAAGCCACGCTGGTCGATGTCCGCGAGCACGGCGGCCGTGTTCTCATTCGCGACACTAGCTTCGAGCCGCCGCCACGGACCCGCGGGACCGTCCTTGACGTCGAGTTCGTCCAAGCCATCGTCTACGACGGCAATCCCGAGGCGGTCCTCGTCGATGTCGAGTATGCGACTGAGGCCGTTTTGATTGTTCTCGGTGCGGAGATTGTGGAGCGCGTAGAAGCGGTCGTTGACGTAGGTAGCCGCGGGCTCGCCGTAGAGGCTGGTGACGCGTAGGTCGCTCGCGATCACCATTCGCGCGAAGGCTAAATCCTTAATTAGCGTCGTCTCGAACGCACTGCCCCCGTTGCGCAGTCGGAAAGACTTGATCCGCGCGAGGCTATGCTCATTTTTAAGGAGAGGTACCTTCAAAAAATTATCCTCGCGGTTTCGAAAAGACTTATCGAATTTGACCCCCAGCGATTTAGACGGCAATCCCGCCGAATAATTACCCTTGACCTGAATCTCGACACCCTCCTGCGTACAAACGCGGTCGCCCGCGCGCCAAAGTGTCAAGGAGGCCGGGACCTCGATGTCGTCGAAGGGACGCGCCACCATCCGCTCGAAAGCCGCCTCGTCGACGGTGATGCTGGCCGTCGGCACGTAGGCGCTCATTTGCTCGGCCGTGAGTCGCGGCGCGGCAGCAGGCTCGTGCTCAACGTACTCGGTGCAGCCAAACAACAGCACTGCCGCCAGGCAGAGCAAGAGCTGCCCAGGGGGCTGGAAGGAAAAGCTTTTCATGAGCGGCCGGGACTAGAGATGAACCACACCACCCCCACGGAGGCTTGGTGGCGCGGATCAGCGAAGGAGTGCGAGTCGTCGCGGTTGCGCAAGTGCCTGGCCACCATCGCCGTGGCGTGCAGTTGACTCGAGAGCGGGTAGCTCGCCGCGAGCCTGAGGTCAAACCGGAGGTTGTCGCGGCGCCGTATCTCGAGTTCGTTTAGGTCAACTTGGTTGCGCATTTGCAGACCCACCTGGGCTGTAAGTCGAGTGTTTGGGATCAGAACGCCGACCAGCCCCTCGAGGCCGATGCGCGCCGTACGAATTTTGTAAGTACCAACCTCAGTTAGGTTGCCTGTGCGTTGCGCCAGCAGGCCCTCCACGCCGAGCGAGTAGCTGAACGGTCCACGGATCCTGCCCTGGTAGCCTAGGCGCAGCGTGGACACCAGCGCGAGGCCGTCGGTCTCGCGCCCCATAAACTCGAGCGAGGACGGCAGTCCAGCCCCGCCCATCAGTCGGACGTTATAGCCGGAGGCTGTGGAATCGGCGACCTGAGCCACTCCCCGCCCAGGGGCCGCCAGCGCAATCGTTGCGACCAAGCTGGATAGCAGCAAAGCACGTCCTCCGAGATGCCGGATTCGACTGACGTTCGCTGATAGGGATGAAATAAACACGGTAGTCTTAGTTGTTCAGGAGCGTTGGGTGCCTTTCGGCAAAACCAATAGCGGAGTAGCATGACAGGATTCGCTGGTGCTACCTCGCCGCCAGAGCAATGAGTATAAGCGACCCACCGGCGATCATCTTGTTGAGTAACGTCATTCGAAACCCAATAGTCGCAGCCCGAGTTTCGCTTTTTTACCTTCCACCTTTCCATAATCCGCTACATACCGCTAGACATTTCCGCTAAACGGGCACGTCTGGGCGGTGGAACGCGAAGCCGCTGCGCTACGCAAGGGAGACGCAAGCAGCGCAAAGGCCCGGCTCAGTTGAATAAGGGCGCGATGACGCTTTGCGCTGAGAGGCACGAATGGCCGGTCAACGCTAAATTTGTACTAGAGCAAGCAGGAATGTCTAGCGGTACGATACTGCACAGACTGGCGACCGCGATAGAATGCAAACAACGGCGGGTATTGTCGTCCCAAGAGATCACCCGTCTACGCAAGTGCCTCAACCGTTGCCGGCCTCGTCTATGGCTTTCCCCTAGACGAGCGGCGGCGGGCGCTTATCGCGCAGCACATTCAGCCCCTCTTCGGACTGTAGCGCATCACGCGTATTTTTCTGCACCGCGATCGCTCCAAAAATAGCCAGCAGGAACGCGAACGCGTAAAATCCCTTTTCACTCGCTAACAAATCGGCGTTCCACAATCCGACCACGAGCAAGGCAATGGCCGCCACGACCGCAAACCAGCAAATGCCGTAGTACAAGTCCGTCACCGGTACACCCTCCAGCTTGTCGCGCACACTTTTCTGCAAACTAATGACCCCGAACAATCCGAACAGCAGGACAGTGAAGTAATAGCCTTTCTCGTTGAGCAACATCTCTGCGCGCCACAAGCCGATGACAAAACCGATGGCCCCGGCGAGGAGCGCGATCCAAGAGGCGGCAACGAAGGCGGCAGATGGCTTTTGATACATGAGGTCGGACGCTGGTGAGGCCTAAACATAATCGCGCGGCTACTTTCGCCGCCATGCCAACCGACTCCTCTGCGGCCGCCGCCGACATCCGCCTCACGCAATACTCGCACGGGGCGGGCTGCGGCTGCAAAATTGCCCCCGATATCCTCTCACAGATCATAGGCGCTAGCGGTACGGTCCCGACCGCCTTTCCCAGGCTCCTCGTCGGCAACGCCGAGCGCGATGATGCAGCAGTGCTGAGCCTCGGCGACGGTACAGCCCTCATCTCTACCACGGACTTCTTCATGCCGATCGTGGACGATGCCTATACGTTCGGGCAGATCGCGGCGACCAACGCCATCAGCGACGTGTACGCCATGGGGGGCAGCCCACTGCTCGCCATCGCCATTCTCGGGTGGCCCGTCGACAAGCTACCCGCCGCAGTCGCAGGCCAGGTCATCGCAGGGGCACGCGCTACGTGCGAGGCGGCGGGCATCCCTCTGGCCGGCGGTCACTCTATCGATAGTCCCGAACCGATCTTCGGACTCGCCGTCAATGGGCGCGTACGCGAAGAGCAACTGAAGCGCAACGGTGGGGCCCAGGCGGGCGATCTGCTCTACCTCACCAAGGGACTTGGCGTCGGTATTCTCAGCACAGCCCAAAAACAGGGACTCCTGCGGCCGGAGCACACGAGCCTCGGTCCGGCCAGCATGACCAAGCTCAACGACATCGGCCTTGCCTTCGCAACCCTCGCCGGGATTCACGCGATGACGGATGTGACAGGTTTCGGCTTGCTCGGTCACCTCAGCGAAATGTGTGAGGCCAGTGGCCTTTCGGCAAAACTCGAGTTTGCGGCCGTACCAATGCTGCACCCAACCGCCATCCTCGAATACTTGCGAGCCGGTGCCGCGCCGGGTGGCACCAAGCGCAACCTTCGCAGCTACGGCGCGAAGCTCGGCACGATGACCGAGGAACAATGCAACCTACTCGCCGATCCGCAAACTAGCGGCGGACTGCTGGTGGCCGTAGACCCTGCGTCCGCTGCGGAAGTCGAGCGGATCGGCAAAGCGCACGGACTTCGGCTCGCGCCTATTGGCACCCTGATAGAGGGAGATGGTAGGGTTGATCTTGCCTAGGGTCGTGCGGTAGCGCCCCTCTGCCATCCGGTGCTTGCTGGGGCGCTCAGAGCCGGTAGACGAGGGGCGCGACTTCGAAGGGTAGCGCAGTAAGGTGTTTGGTGGTATCGAAACGGCCGTGTAGTAGGCACAGTAGCTTCCCTATTCAACGGCTAGGTGTTGGTGCTCGATCATCAGACTTCATATCCCGACGGACTTTATTGTGACCGAAAGGGTCCTGCCGGTCGAGCAGCAGCAAGTCTTGCTCCACGGTTTGCACCCAAGAACTGTCTTCGGTCTCTACGATAATCGTCTCGTACCCAAAATCCAATCCCTCCAATTTAACTCCTCGTGAATCATCCACGTGAACGTCGATGCCAAACAGCAGAGGATTTTTTGAGGCGTGGCAGTTACGAAGTGTTAGCGCTTGCTGATTTTTTTGTCCCGTAATCACTCCTTGGATAGTGATCCCATGAGACCAGAAAGTCTTTTTTAGACTTAACTCACTGCGTAAGGATGTTGTGTAAATCCAAACTTCATGCTTCTGCACAAGTCTCTTTAACAACGCAATAGCACCCATTCGGATGCGCTCGGCTCCGAGCAATCTAGCGAGTAGCGGCCTCTTCTCCGTGTCGAAGCTATCCCCGTAGGGAATCAGCGTGTCATCTATGTCGAAGCTGATTTTATTGTCTGGGCTACGCCTAGTCCATACCGTTAGACATTTTTGCAGATTGGAACTTTCTGGGGAGTGGAACGCACAGCCGCTTCGCTACGCAAAGGAGACGCGAAGTACGCAAAGGCCCGTCTTACTCGAGGTAGGGCGCAAGGGCACTTTGCGCTGAGGAGTACGCAAAGCCCCGCCAAAGCTCGATTTGTACTAAAACAAACATAACTGTCTAGCGATATGCGCCTAGTCCCTCTGCACTACCGAATGTACCGGAGTTCAGCGAGCGAACTACACGTCGCGTCCTCCATGAAGTACTTTACAGGGCCAAGATCTCAGCTAACCGCAACATCTCCTCGTTCACGGGTTTCGACTCTTCGATGGCCTGTTGGAAAGGCGTAAAGCAGACCTTGTCGTTGAGTAAGCCGACGGCCTCACCCCGTCGGCCAGCAATTAGCCCCTCGACAGCGCCATTTCCGAGGCGGCTCGCCAAGATCCTGTCGATTCGGCTCGGGGCACCACCGCGCTGTAGGTGACCGAGCATCGCCACGCGGGCCTCCATCTCCGGAATGGCTGCCTGAACGGCCTCGGCAATCTCGTTGGTCGTACCGACGGGGTTACCCTCCGCCACGATGATCAGGCTAAAGCGCTTCTTGCGTCGAATGCTCTTCTTCAAGAATGAAATCATCGACTCGAGACCATCTGGACCGCTCTCGGGGATGAGGACCCGTCCTGCTCCCGTGGCAATGGCCGTGCTGAGCGCAATGAATCCCGAGTGCCGACCCATGACTTCCACAAAGAAGGTCCGGCTGTGGCTCTCCGCGGTGTCGCGGATACGGTCGACGCACTCGACGGCAGTGTTGACGGCGGTGTCGTATCCGATCGTCAGGTCCGTACCGAAGATGTCGTTGTCGATCGTGCCGGGCACGCCGATCACGGGTATGCCATACTCTTCGCCGAAGATCTTGCCTCCGGCATAGGTGCCGTTGCCGCCGATCACAACTAGCCCGTCGATGTCGTGCGCCACGAGGCTTTCGTAGGCCTGCTTTCGCCCTTCGGGCGTCCTGAATCGCTTCGAGCGGGCCGTCTTCAGGAAGGTCCCCCCGCGCTGAATAATGTTGCCGACCGTCCTGCGCTCGAGTTGCTCTAAGTCTCCGTTGATCATCCCCTCGTAGCCGTGGTTGATGCCGTATACGTGGAGATTGTGGTAGGAGGCAGTGCGGACCACGGCCCGGATGGCGGCGTTCATCCCGGGGGCGTCGCCGCCGCTTGTCATCACGGCGATGCGCTTAATGTCTGTACTCATGTTTGTGCAGGGTAGTGGACCTGTCGGTGGTAGGCGCTCAGGGCCTCGATAGGCTTCTTGGCGATGTGACCACAGGTCAGGTCGTGTGCGCGGCAAACTTCGTGCACGATATCCTGGTAGTGGTAGGCGATACTGCCGATAAAGTTGATCGGAAGCGTTTTAGCGGCAGCGTACTTGAGGACGTGGCGCTTTAGGAACTCCGTCATCGACTCGACGACGATCTTGCGGATGCAATCGTGTTGGAGGTTGTCGTGTATAAAGGGGCTAAAGCTGGCCAAGAACCGATTCGGATTGCCGGGCCCGTACAGGGAGTCCCCGATGCTTTGGCGATTGTACCCAGTGCTCTCTTCGAAGAGTTCGCGCAGCTCGGTCGTCAGCTCACGGTAGCTGTACGCGCGGATGAGCCGCTTGCCTAGGTCGACCCCCGAGCCTTCATCCCCTAGAAGCCAGCCGAGGTTCGTCACATTGTCGGTCACTTTTACCCCGTCGTACAGGCAGGAGTTGCTGCCCGTGCCAAGGATGCACGCTACTCCGGGCTCGTCGCCACATGCCGCTCGTGCGGCCCCGAGTAGGTCATGGTGCACGTGAATCTCGGCCGAGGGAAAGTTGGCGTGCAGGATAGTATGCAGTCGCTTGGCGCGGCCTGCATCCCAGATGCCTGTGCCGTAGTAGTGCACCCACAGCACTTTACCCTGGGGGATCTCGTCCGGACACACCGAAGAGAGCACCGTGTGCATTTCGGCGTCGGTGTGGAGATTGGGGTTGACCCCGATGCCGGCGACATCGTGGGCTCCAATCTCGGGGCTGTAAAAAGTCCAGTCGGCTTTGGTGGAGCCGACATCGGCAACGAGGAACATGTCAGGTGGGTCTGTACGAGGGGAAGGATAAGTCGCCGGCCAAGGTAAGTGGCCGCTTGGATTGCGCTCCGTACCACCGACATTCGCCTTCTTCAACACACGTACAATTTGGATACCATACACAACTCGACCGACCCGCAGGTCATCGTCGTCGTCGGTGCGGGCACGATGGGCAACGGCATTGCCCACGTCTTCGCGCAAAACGGTCGCGCCGTCACGCTCGTCGACGTAGACGCAGCCGCCCTCCAGCGCGCGCAGGCAACCATCGATCGCAATCTCGACCGCCAGGTCGCCAAGGGCCAACTCACCGCTGAGCATAAGGCCAGCACTCTTGCCCGGCTAAAGGTCTCGACGGTTTTGGCGGAAGCCGTCCACGACTGCCACCTCGTCATCGAGGCGGCTACCGAAAATCCGACGGTCAAGCTCGACATCTTCCGCCAACTCGACGATTTGGCACCCCCCGCAGCCATCCTCGCTACCAATACCTCTAGCATCTCGATTACCCAGATCGCAGCCGCTACAAAACGACCTGCCCAAGTCATCGGCATGCACTTCATGAACCCGGTCCCGGTCATGAAGCTCGTCGAAGTGATCCGTGGGTATGCTACCTCCGACGCGACGACCGCAGCCGTCATGGCCCTCAGCTCGGCCATCGGCAAATCTCCCGTCGAGGTCAACGACTATCCGGGCTTCATTAGCAACCGGGTGTTAATGCCCATGATCAACGAGGCCATCTATTCCCTCTGGGAGGGTGTCGCCCGAGTGGAGGCCATCGATACGGTCATGATGCTCGGCATGGCCCACCCCATGGGGCCGCTTCACCTCGCGGACTTCATCGGCCTCGACGTGTGCCTCAGCATCCTCCGTGTGCTGCAAACCGGGTTTGGCCTCGACCGCTATGCCCCTTGTCCGCTACTTGTCAACATGGTAGCCGCAGGTAGGCTGGGTGTCAAGAGCGGTGAGGGATTTTATAGATACGAAAAGGGGAGCAAGGAGAAGACGGCGGTGAACTTTTGAATAGCCAGGCGGAAGGCTGTACCTCAATCTTCCTCGTCTACCCAGCCCCAATCGTAGCTCGGGTCCGCGTCGCGGAAGTCGTCGATGTCGCGGCGTTCGCGCTTGGTCGGGCGGCCGGTGCCTCTGTCGCGCAGGCCGGCCGGGGCGCCGATCTTCGACCAGGACTCGAACTTGCTCATCTCCTCGGCGGGGGTGACGTCGCGGTAGCACGTGACCGCGATCGGTGCGCCGACGCGCTTCTCCAACAGGCCGAGTACCTCGTACTCCATGTCGTACCCATTGCGCCTCACCCGCAAGGCATCGCCTACGGAGATGGAGCTCGATGGCTTTAGGGTCTTGCCCGCGAGCTTGACGTGACCCTGCTTGACAACCTCGCTCGCTATAGTGCGGCTCTTGAAGATGCGCACGGCCCAAAGCCATTTGTCAATCCGTACCTTGTCCTTAGCCTCTGCCATACGAGAGGCCAAAGTAGGGCGCTAAGAGCTTAGCCCCCCACCGAACAAACCCGCGCTAGCGCTTTTGCTGTTGTCACCTACCCAACCCGTACCCTCCCTTGATCTGGTTTATTTTCATTGGCGTCGTCTGCGTCCTGCTCGCCATAGACCTCGGTCTCCTCAATCCTTCGCCGCACGTCGTGCACGCGAAGGAGGCCCTCAAATGGACCGCCCTCTGGACGACGCTTGCGCTGCTGTTCGCGGTGTTCGTGTATTTCGGCTATGAAGGCAACTGGCTCGGCCTCGGAGAGACCGTCGGCATCGTAGGCGAGACTGGCCGGGAGGCTGCCATCGGCTACCTCACCGGCTACCTGGTCGAACTGAGTCTGTCGATGGACAATGTCTTCGCGATCGCACTCATCTTCACCGCGTTCGGGATCGCGCCGAGGTATCAGCACCGCGTGCTGTTCTGGGGCATCCTCGGGGCGATCATTTTTCGTGGGGTGATGATCTTTGTCGGCGCGGCCCTGCTCGAGCGCTTCGAGTGGATTTTGTACGTCTTCGCGCTCATCCTCTTGTACAGTGCCTACACGATGTACAAATCGGGCGGTGAGGAGGTCCATCCCGAGGATAATGTGGTGGTGAAGTGGTTCCGGAAGGTCTACCCCGTGAGCAATGAGCACCACGACGAGCGCTTCTTCATTATGGAAAGCGGCGTCCGCATGGCTACGCCGGCTTTTGTGGCGCTCCTGGTCGTAGAGACCACCGACATCCTGTTTGCCTTCGACT
Organism: Lewinellaceae bacterium; assembly: GCA_963837005.1. Classification (GTDB taxonomy): domain Bacteria; phylum Bacteroidota; class Bacteroidia; order Chitinophagales; family Saprospiraceae; genus CALDTK01. Next base: position 897,048 of record CAWIMC010000001.1, on the reverse strand, counting down.
CCATCCCCGCCATCTTCGGGGTGACGCGCGACCCTTTTATCGTTTTCACCTCCAACATCTTCGCGATCCTCGGGCTGCGATCCTTGTATTTCGTGCTTGCGAGTATGATGGACCGCTTCCATTTACTCAAGTATGCGCTCGTTATAATCCTCGCCTTCGTGGGCATCAAGATGCTGTTGCACAGCGTCATCGAAATTCCAGCGCACTGGTCGCTGGTGGTCATTGCGCTCGTGCTGGCGGGAGGCGTGTATTTCAGCTTGCGCCAAAACCCGACAACGGTGGCCGAGGTGGACGCCACGCCGGCTACGCCGGAGCATGCGGAGTTGGAGTGACCCAAGGGCGAGCAGACACATATGACCTTCGGGTGGGGCGGTTTCGGTATGCCGGATTTAGGTCAAACTGGCTAGCGCTTTTTGGCGATATCAGTACCTACCTTGCTCAAGCGGAATCACCGGTAGCTCCTCTCCACTGCCCCTGTGGCGCAATGGCCCGCTCATCATGACTGTGCACATACACACACACACACGTTGACCGTCGGCCGCATACTCGCCACAGCGTAATCGTCATGCAATACCAGCTACTCCTGGCTTTGTCCCTGTTTTCTGTCATAGCGCAGGCCCAAATCTATCTACCCGACACTAGCTCTATTACCACAACGTGTGCGAAAGGGGACACCCTGGTCGTGGCGTCTAGTGACTATCTTTTTAGCGCTAATAGTGCATCTTCTATAGGTGTAGTAGGGCAATTCAGGGTTTACGACGTTAGTTCGAATAGCCCTAGGTTGATTGCACAGGACACGTTTTTCTCTAGGTTAGACCGGTACCTGTTGACGTGTGCCGACAGCTCGTTCACGATCCACCAAGATTATTACAATGTTACCAACGATACGACATCGCTTCACGAGCTAAGAGCAGACTACGGTCTACAAACCAAGAAACTCAAGATTTGGAAGGTGCCGCTCGTGGAGAGGAGCAGCGAAGAAGAATTCAAACTGCTCCCTGCTGTGCTTCGGACCAAGGACTTGACTTATTACGTGCCGCACGCCGCTGAGCTTAAGGCGGGTCCACTGCGCCCGCTATATGTCTATGTGCTCGACGACAAAAGACTTTTGAGCAGGCACAGCTGGCAGATGAGCGAGGTCGTCAATATGGTGCAGTCTAATTTGTTAGGATCTAGATTTTTCCAAATTGCTGAGTGTCAACCTTACTTCAGCTTGCCGATCGTGCCAGGGGTTGACCAACTGGCTGATCGCCAGATACGGAACAATGTAGCACGGTACCAATTTGTCAACAAGCGTAGTCAAGCTACACCAAGCCAAACGAATCATGTGGTGCTGGTCCAAGGAGATTATGCTTATTCCTTTGGGAGCGTCGGCGGGGGCTACGTTACTTACCCGTGGGTAGGTGGTTTCTCGGTAGCGTCAACACACGCAATGCTTGCGCTAAAATTTGATACTGCATTTAATCTCGTCGATACGCTTCGGCTGTTCGCTAAGTTCGCGCTGCCCATAACTACCAGCGAGATTTTGCCGGGTAAGTTTGCTGCCATAGGACCAGACAAGGATCTCTACGCGATGATGAACGTGAATGATATCGGTTCAGACAGTAATCACCTGTATATTGCACATCTGGACACCGCCTTTCAGGTTAAGTGGCAGCGATCCTTTGCTATAGATCCTTATCAAAACGCAGTGGAGGTTCAGCCCATTAGTAAAGACCGGGTGATGGTGCTTACCCAGGACATTTTTCAGTATGCTGACTTTGATGGACTAATCAAGAGCCTTTACTTCGTCTACATCCTCGGTCCCGATGGCCTCATCTCCTCGACGCCATTGGGCGATCCCGGTCCCACCCTCCACAAGGCCAACGTGTACCCAAATCCGGTGGTGCGAGAATGCCGTATCGGCGGCCTCTCCGAGGAGGCGAAACGATCTGCCGTCTCGGTGATGATCTACGATGCCCAGGGCAAGCATCTCGGTCGTCGGGCGCTCGACGGTGGCCAGGCTTTCGAGGTAGGTGACCTCCCCGCCGGCGCGTACTTCGGCGCTGTACTGGACCAGAGCGGTCGGCCGTTGGCGAGCCTGAGGTTCGCGAAGCAGTAGCAGGCGCGCGGTGGTGGCGTTAGTCCGTCGAGATCCCGTACACCGCTGCTACCGGCAACTGCGAGTAAATTACCGCCGACAGTTTTAGCGAAAGCGAATTGGCGATATCGAAACTGGAGCCGAACGAAACGCGCTGTCCCACCGTCTGGAACCCCGCCGTTAGCTCCAATCGGTCGGCCGGACGATACCGAATGCCCACCTGTCCGTTGATGGGCTCGCTCACTGCCTGCGAGGCCGCGACGAGGATGGTCACCTTGGTGCTGCTCTCGTAATCTATCCCGACCTGGAGCCGCCGCTGCGCCATCGGTATGAAGCTCCGACCGACGTACGAGTAGTGCGCCCCGGCCCTGAGCGAGGGGCTAATTGTGTAGGCGAGTCCCCCCTCCGCGATCGGCAGGACTTCGTTGCCGTACTCCTCGTAGTTGCCGGTGAGGCCGCCTACCCGCAGACCGACCTCGAAATTTTCGGCGAGCAAACGGCTAGCACCAAAGCGAAAGGCGGTCACCGTGTACCCGGGCGGCGTGAAGTGCTGTACGCCGAGTTGAAAACTCGTCCCCCCCGAGCCACTCCTCAGGGCGAGGTCTAGCCCGAAGCGCGACAGGGGCGCAGGACCAGCCAGGCTCGTGCCGTACGCCTGTGCAGCGAAACGGCGATCGACCGTGGGCTTGGCAGCAGGATTGCCACTTGCGCCCCACACCTCGACGTGCGCCACGACGGCCTCGCCGAGTCCTGCTGCTTCGGGCGTAGGGACTTGGGCTTGCGCCAGAACGAGCACCCCGAGCGCCAGGGCCAGGAGGCAGGGGCGTCTATACATCAGGCCTCTAGTTGCTTGGTGGTAGTGAGTTCCGCATACCAGTCTGCGGTGGCCGTGGTGCTGCGGTCGAGGGTGCCAGGGTCGACGGACATCAGTCCGTAGCGATAGCTCGGGCCAAGGTGCCACTCGAAGTTGTCCCAGGCGCTCCAGACGTTGTAGCCGAGTATGGGCGTCCCCTGACGGATGCAGCCGTGGACGGCGGTGAGGTACTGACGCAGGAGGGTTTGGCGAAAGCCATCCTCTGGGGTGCACACGCCGTTGGCGAGAATCCAGATCGGCTTACCGCTGTCTTTGTGCGCCCGCTGGATGTTGTAGGCCAGCCCTTCGACCTTGAGCGCGTACATGTCGTCGTGTAGCAAACCCATCGCCTCGACGCGCGCTTTGTGATGGATGGGGTCGAGCGGCGTCGGGGCAAAGGGCACGTAGGCGAAGTAGCTAATCCCCACGAAATCCGTGGGCTCGAAGAGCTTGATGCAGCGCGTGTAGTACCACCAGTCGACTAGTTTTGCGGTAGCCTGCGAGCGCAGGCCCCGGCCCTCGAGGTACGCGCACCCGAGACTATAGCCAACCCGCGCCTCCGGGAAGCGTGCTTTCAATTTGCGGTAGACGTGCACGTGCGCCTGACCCATGTTGCCCGCTACACGTGTGGCCTTCGTAAGGCTTTTCTCGAACGGTGGCCAAACACCCCGAAAGTAGGCCTGTAGCGCGAAGGTGTTCGGCTCGTTGAAAGTGCTCCAGTCGGTGACGAGATCCCCGAAGGCATCCATGACGCGGGCGGCGTAATCGTAAAACACCTCCAAGTTGGACTCCCATACCCAGCCGCCCGTCGCCTCGAACCACGCCGGGTGCGCGAAGTGGTGCAGGGTAAGCATCACGCTCACGCCACGCTCTCGGAGGTCGGCGAAGAACTCACGGTACTGGGCGACCACCCCCTTGTCGAAAGCAGCGTAGGGCTGGCGCTGAAGGCCTGCCCAGTCGACGCTGCACGTGTAGTTGGTTCCAAACCGCGCGATGATAGCGGCGTCCTCCACGCGTCGCTTTTCGTGATCGGTGGTCCGGTCGAAAATCCGGCCGTCGCGGGCGCGGAGACCTCGGAAATTGTGCTCGGAAGCCGTCTCTACCTGGGCGGCCGAGGTGGCCGTACCCCACTTAAAATCATCAGGGAAGGGTAGCGTCATGCGGGGCAAGGTAGTGTCGCCTCGTCGCACCGAGCTGTGCAGAGGAAAGCAAGCTGACTACGCCTCGGAGGCCGATCTTCGCGCCATGAAACTCCTCGATGGCAATGCCCTCGCTACCCGGATCAAGGCAGAAGTGGCCGAGCAGGTCGCCTCTCACGTAAGCCTCGGCAACCGAGCCCCCCACCTCGTGGCCGTCCTCGTCGGCGAACACCCAGCCAGCGCTTCCTACGTCCGCAACAAGATTCGCAGCTGTGAGGAGGTCGGCTTCCGCAGTACCATCGAGCGTCTGCCGGAGACGGTGTCGCAGGCCGCGCTAATCAAGGTCATCGAACGCCTCAATGCCGACGCAGAGGTGGACGGCTTCATCGTCCAACTCCCGCTGCCGCCGCACGTCGACGAGACCGCCGTTACTCTTGCCATCGCCCCACACAAGGACGTGGACGGGTTCCACCCGATGAACTTCGGCCGCATGGCGCAGGGGCTCGACGCCTACCTCCCGGCGACACCCTACGGCATCCTTCAACTCTTAGACCGCTACGGGGTGCAGACCACGGGCAAGCACGCTGTCGTCCTCGGGCGCTCGAACATCGTCGGTACTCCAATGTCGATCCTACTTAGTCGCAAGGCGCGGATCGGTGATGCGACCGTCACGCTCTGCCACTCTCGAACCCAGGACCTGGCGAAGGTTTTGGCGACAGCCGATATCCTCGTGGCGGCGATCGGCCGGCCGAACTACGTGACCGCCGACATGGTCAAGCCCGGGGCCGTGGTCATCGACGTGGGTATCAATCGCGTCGACGACGAGACTCGCAAGCGCGGCTATCGCCTGGTGGGCGACGTTGATTTTGACGGGGTTTCAGCGGTGTGTTCGGCAATCACGCCGGTGCCAGGTGGCGTCGGTCCGATGACGGTGGTGAGCCTCATCCAGAATACCCTCCGCGCGGCGCGTGGCGAGGTGTACAACGCACACGAAACGTACCCTTCCGCGTGAGCGACACTCGCGTTTACCGCTTCGACCATTTTGCAATCGAGGCCGAAAGTCTCATTGCGCTGCTTGCTGAGCTGCCCTTCGACGCCTTTGCCGAGGAGGAAGGTGCCGTGCTGGCGTACCTTTCCGAGGCGGCTCGGTTGGCCGAAATAGACGCGGAGCTAGCTGCGTTGGCTGAGCGTTTTGGCGCAAGCCTAAGTACTGAACTGTTGCCGGATCGCAATTGGAACCAGGTCTGGGAGGACAACTTCTCGCCCGCCGAGATCGGGGTCGACTTCCTGCGTATCCGCGCACCTTTCCACGAGCCGTCCAACGCCTTCGCCATCGAACTCGAGATCGTGCCGGAGATGAGCTTCGGGACGGGGCACCACGAGACGACCTACTTGATGGCGGAACTCCTGCGGGATAGTACGCCTTTCGGCAAAACCGTCTTCGACTTCGGTACGGGCACGGGTATCCTTGCGCTGGTCGCGAAGCGTCTGGGCGCCAGTCGCGTGGTGGCGACCGATTACGACCCTCGCTGCGTGGCCAGTACCTTGGCCAACGCGGCACGCAATGGGCTTACCCTCGATGTCGTAGCCCTCGGTGACGCCGACAGCCTGCCGGACGAACGCTTCGGTCTTCTGCTGGCTAACATCCAGCGAAGTGTACTTATCCCCGCCATGGGAGCGTTAGTCGATCGGCTCGCGCCGGACGGCCAGCTCTGGATGAGCGGCATCCTCGAAACCGATTTTAACGACATCGACGCGGCTGCCGATGCGGCGGACGTTCGTATGCTCGAGCGCCGCCAGCGCGGCAAGTGGCTAGCGTTGCGCTACGCTCCTAAATGATATTTATGACGCTACGCGTGTTGTTTGTTTTATGTGTCGGTTTTGTGGGATTGTCCACGGCCACCGCTCAGCGGGTGGACTCGTTCTCCCGTCAGTCGACAGCGGCTTTCCTCGCAGATTTCGGAACGTTTATGACGGCCGGCAAGAGAGAGTCGGCTGCGTCACTGGTGCAGGAACTCGGACCTCGGATCAACGCGCTCACCCCGGAGCAGCAAGCGCAAGTCTTCGAGGTGACGAATGCCATGCTCGGACAGCGGATGTCGGTTGCGCCACTGTTCGAGGACTATCTCACGGCGTTGCTGAGAGTGCCTTTCACTAAAGATGGCGCGCAGACTTTTACGGACTGGCACGAGGCGCTGCTCGAAATCATCGGCGCTATCGAGGGCCGTAGGTTTACGAATTATAGCACCTTTCTCGATTTTTCGAAGTCCTTTTTTGGCAGCGGGGCGCTCTACGACGGAGGCAGTGTGGCCTGGTACGCGCGCTCGAAACGGTTTCAACTGACCATTGTAGCAGGCGAACCCCAACTGACCTTCGACACGGTGCGGCTCGTAGGGGTCCGCAAGTCCGACAGCATTAGCATCGCCGGGACCTTCGGGACCTATTATCCCGTGCAGACGCGCTTCGCCGGGGAGCGCGGTAGGGCCTACTGGGACCGGCTCGGACTCAACGACGTGTACGTCACTTTGCGCGACTACGAGGTGGATGTAAAAAGCAGTCTCTACGAGGCGGACTCCGTGCAGATGTACAACCCGAAGTACTTCGGGGAGAAGAAGGTAGAGGGCTCGTTCGCGGACAAAATCACTTCGAACGTCGACAACCAAACTGGCAGTTATCCACGATTCACATCCTATGACAACGTGCTGCGCATTTCCGACCTCAGCGAGGGGTTGACCTACATCGGCGGGTTTCGAATGCAGGGGTTGACGGTGTTTGGCGACAGCCCGAGTGGTCAGTCGGCGCGCCTCGAACTGCGCAACGAGGGGGGGAAGCTCATGTACCGCGGGGTAGCCCCGGCCTTTGTCATCCGGCGCGGTGAGCGGGTTGTTGGCTCGCAGGTAAAGAGCAGCTATTTCTTCGGGACCGACAGCATTACTCACCCTTCGGTCAACGCCCGCTTCAATCTCGTGGATCGGACTTTGGTTTTAACGCGGGGCGACCGCGCCGCCGATCGCAATCCGTTCTACTCCTCGCTACAGGATGTCAACATTGACGTTGGCGAGATTAAAGTCTACGTAGATAAGGATTCGATCCTCATCGGCGAGGGGAAACTCGCGATCGCCAAGGGGAGCACGCGTGCCGACATTACGAGCCTTCAGTACTTCAGTGCCAGCGATTACAACAAGTACCAGAACATCGCGACCTACAACCCGCTCAACGTCATCAAAGCCGTCGCCGAGCGGGAGGGGCGCATCATCGACGGAGAGGTGCTGGCCGGGCGCATCGATCCGAAGTTCTCGGTCGAAAGCGTGCAAACTTTATACTTCGACCTCGTTCGGGACGGGTTTATCGACTTCGACGTTGACACCAAGGAGGTGCGCGTAAACGAAAAGCTGTTCCACTTCGTGAATGCTGCGCAGGGCAAGGATGATTTTGATAACCTCAACGTCCGCTCGGATACCAAGGAGACCAACGCCACCCTCGATACGCGCACCGGCATGATGACCGTGGATGGCGTCAAGAACCTCGAACTCAGCCGCAAGCAACGCGTGGCCCTCGTGCCGCTCGCCAACCAGCTGGTGATGGGAGGAGACCGGTCTATCGACTTCGACGGGACGCTGTTCGCGGGATACTCCGTACTGGAGGGCAAGGACTTTCATTACGCCTATGCGCCAAACCAGGTCAAACTCGACTCCGTGCGCTACCTCGATCTATTCGTACCGCAACCGAAGCCGGAAGGCGCGACAGATGCCCCTGAGCCAATCGGCATCAACTCGAGGATAGAGCACGTCTCAGGAACCGTGCTTATCGATGCGCCCGCCAACAAGAGCGGACGTGAGGACATCCCGATCTTTCCGAGCCTCCAGACCGACAAGACCTCCTTTGTATACTACGACCTGCCGAGCAACTTCGACACGGCGTACACGCGAGACAGCTTTTACTTCGAGTTGGACAAGTTCTCGTTCAACTCCCTGGACGCGTTCACCGACGAGGAGGTTCGGTTTAAGGGTACGATGGTGAGTGCCAACATCTTCCCGCCCTACAAAGAAGAGATCTACATCCGGGAAGAGGACCGCAGCCTCGGGCACCTCATCGAGACAAAGCTAGAGGGCTGGCCTACTTATGATGCGGCCGGTAACTTTCGCGGGGGCCTAGACCTGAGCAACAAGGGCTACCGGGGCAAAGGCACGCTCAAGTACCTCACGGCCACCATAGCCAGCGATGATATTCTGTTTCTCCCGAAGGAGATGATGGCCTCGGCCGACAACTTCGACATGGTCGAGGACCGTGACGGTCCGGTAAAGACGCCACAGGCCAAAGGTACCGAGGTGGTTATCGACTGGTTGCCTTACCGAGACAGCATGTACGTCGACAGTGAGGCACCGCCGTTCCGCCTGTTCGGGGACGGCACGCACAGTCTAGCGGGGGGGCTCATTTTGACACCTACCGGTTTGAATGCTCGGGGCATACACGACTGGCCGAAGGCAACCATCAGTTCGGACTTGATCAGCTACGGACCCTACTCCCTGGCTGGGGACACGATGTCGCTGGCCATCAAGGCGCGTGACGGCAGTGGGGTAGCCCTGAAAGCGGACAACCTCAAGGGTGACCTAGACTTCGATCGGCAAAAGGGAACTTTCGTCGCCAATGACTCAGTGGTCACCGTCGAGCTAACCGCCAGCCGCTTTGCGTCATCGATGAACGAGTTCGATTGGGACATAGAAGCCGAGCGTATCGATTTTGGGAGCAAGCCCGGACAAACGGGAAGTTTCGTGAGTACGGACCCCGCCCGCGATAGCCTTAATTTTCGCGCATCGACCGCCCGCTATGAGCTGGGCACCGCCTCACTCGAGGTGGGCGGCGTACCGGTGATCGCCTCCGCGGATGCGCTCATTTATCCGGCGGATGGTCGCTTGAGCGTCGGCAAGGATGGCGAGATCGCACCGATCCTAAATGCTCGCATTCTCGCCGACAGCATCACGAAGTACCATGTGATCGATAGTGCAACCGTGCAAATTTTCGGACGCAAAGACTACAAGGCTCGCGGATACTATCGCTACGACCTGCCGAGTCGCCCGCAGCGCATCCTCTTCACGGATATCCTCGGGGAGCGTGTCGGGAAAGGGTCGAGAGCGGCCAAAGGGGCGGTGACGCGGGCCTTCGGCGAAGTAGCCGAATCGGCGGGACTGTTCATCGATGCGCAGACGCGGTTCCGGGGTACGATTGGTCTGGATGCCTCGCGGCCGGAGCTAGACTTCGATGGCTTCGCTAAGCTGGACGTGCCGGGACTCCCCGATGCGCGGTGGTTTAGTGTGCGGACCCTCGGCGTCAAGGACGACCTGCGGCTGCCCTACGACCTCCCAAAAAGTCCGGAGGGCGACGACCTCCACACGGGGGTGTATCTGAGTCGTGAAACGCAAGCGGCGTACCCGGCACTATTTAACCCTACGACCACGGGGCAAGACCGTGCAGTGTTCGACTTGAGTGCCGGCCTCCTCGACCACCGCCCGGAGACGAGCGAGTTCGTGTTTGGCGACAGCCTCCGAGTGGTAGGCGCGAGTGAGCGCGGCCGTCTCGCCTCCGTCAACACCGCGACGGGCGCCTTTAGCGGCAGTGGCCGGCTCGACATTGCCGGGGCACTCGACTACATCTCCGTTAAGTCGGCGGGGACGATCGCGACCGCTTTCGCGCAAAACGAAGGAGAGGTGCCTACTCTCGAGGTGGAGGCTCTTCTGTCGATCGACCTCATCATCCCCGAAAAGCTCCTCAACCTCGTGGCAGCCGATATTCAAGCCTCTGGTTTTGATGCTCAGGATGTCAACTACGGGACGATGGCGGCCTTCCTGCGGCCAGCAATGCTCAACTGGACGGACGTGCCCTCAGATTCTTCGGCGATCAACGCGGCGCGCGGCGGCGGCTTCGTTTTGCCGAAAGGCGAACCTGTACACAGCTTTATTTTCCCCAAGCTACCCCTCGTCTACAACGGTGAGTATCAGAGCTTCTTCAACGCCAAGGACAAGGTCGACCTCGCCTACATCAACGGCGTCCCCATCCACAAAAAGCTCGAAGCCTACATCGAACTCAAGATGCCCGGCAGCGGTGACGACCGGCTGTATCTCTACCTCAAGAGCCCCGGGGAGACGTTTTACTTCTTCGGCTTCAAGCAGGGTATTCTCAACGTCGCGAGTTCGTCGCCGCGCTTTATGGAGAGTCTCGAATCGTTGAAGAGCAAGGAGCTCACACAGAAAATGGACGACGGGGAGCTTTACGAGGTGGCCCCGGTGAATACAGGTACTGCCAATTCTTTCGTCGCAAGGGTCAAAGAAGCACGCAGCGGGAAGTAACGTATTAGCGTTAGACGCAATTAGTTCGGTACAGTTTTAGTACCCCAGCCCGGGAGGAGTCTAGCTATTGGTATGCCCGCGCGGGGCATGTCGGGCTCCTCGTCTAACCCCGAGCTATGCGCCTACCTGTACTCCTTTTCGCAAGTGTCGTCCTCGCCGCGGTGGGCGCCTTTCCGCTCCACGCCCAGGACTTTTTGCAGGCCTCGTACGCCGGTCCGACCGGCAAGCCGGCGCAGCTCAACGTATGTGGTGACACCGACCTGGCGACCTACCGCGTCGAGCGGGCTCCAGGTGCGGCGACGGCCTCTGCGATCGAGGTGACCGTAGAGCTGTTCGAAGGCATCCGCGCCGTCGGCCTAGATGCCGCACGGTCGGGTCCGGGCGTAAGCGTCGTGTCGCTGGCGAACCCTAATCGACCGGTCATCTCGATTCCCAACATTTCGAGCGGCTCGCCGCGGGTCGATTTTACGCTAATCCTGCAGGCCCGTTGCGGCATTCTGGATACGATCAGGGTCAACAACACGCTCGACGTTCGGGACGTGCTGAGCTTTCGCTTCCGGGCTGTCGGGCAGGCCCGCACCGAGCGGCACGTCATTGACCCTTACCTCGGGTCTATCTCCTTTCCGGTATTCACGATCAATACCTCGCTCAGCAGGTCCCCGCTCCGCGTTGGGGAGACCGTTGAGCGCCGCGTCGATATTGCAAACGGTAGCTTCAATGGATACACCGATACGCTCGTGTACGAACTCGCGCAGGGACCGGGGGCGAGTGTGCGGGAGATGCGCGTCAACGGTGCGGTGGTGCCTTTCGGCAAAACGCTCAATGCGGCGGGTGACACGGTGATTCGCGTGGTGCTTTCCGGCAATCAGTTCGCCGGCAACCGCAACGGTTCCAATCCGGGCAACGGGGATACGCGCTTCGATCCGAATGAGCGGCTTACGATCACGCAAACCGTTTTTATCCGACGCTGTAGCGAATCGCGACTGGCCAGCCACACGACACAGTTTGGCTGCGACGGCAGCGCCTGCGCCACGACTTCAATTCAGTCGGACCTTCCGATCGGCAGCGGGCAACCGGCGCTGCGCGTCACGGAGAGTTTGTCCGCGCCTACGGTTGATGTAGGCTATTGCCAACTCGGAGAGCTAAACCTGTGGGTGTCGAACCTCGGCCGCGAGTCGGATCCGACCTTCGGGCAGGCACGCGACATCTCGGTGAGTGCACTGGCGAGCTTCGGCGGACTGCTGGCGGCCAACAACTACAGAATCGCCCGCGTCGAAATTGCCGGACGGGATATTGCCACGCTGAGCCCGGTGATCGACCTCGACCTCGCCGGCGTTTTCGATACCGACCCAGACGGGGTAGGCGTCGGACTCGAAGACCTCGACGGCGATGGCATCTTTGATGACCTCGCGATCCTCGATAGTTTTCCGATCAAGATTTTTTATGAATTCGACTGTGCGTCTGCCAGCGTCTACGATCTCGATGAGAACTGTGCAAACGACGCCTCGACGACCTTCCAGGCCTTTGCGTACTTCGACGACGCCTGCGGTAATCGTATCGAGGGATCTAATCCGTCGGTCCACTCCCCGCGCAACATCCAGGACGACTTCGAGCAGCGGACCCAGCCCGATGCCTTTGCGCTCGGGGCGCCGTTTCAGGTAGAGTTAGCGTTCGGTCGGCTCGTGTTCGACTTCGAGAACAGCTGTAGCCCGGCGGCGGAGTTGCGCGCCTACGTCGTTTTGCCGACAGGCGTCACGATCGACAACGGCACGAGCAGTCTCAACCGCGGCGGTGGGACACCTATGCCGCTGCTCGGGGTCGTCGTGAGCGGAGATACAGCCATGCTGCGCTTCAGTCCCGCTGCCGAAATTGCGCTGTCGGGTGAGTACACGCTTACCCTGGGACTAAGTGCAGATTGTACGGCACCTCTCGGCGAGACGATTTTCCCGACCACGGTCGCATACTACTGTCCGGATTGCGACTGTGAGCATACCTGGATCTGTGAGGAGATTATCGGTCCGTGGATCCACAAGACTGCCCCGCCGTGTCTGATCTCTGAGCTCTATCCTTGCCCGAACGGGGTGCAAGGCACGGGATTCGAGATTAACCGGACCACCCTCGGCTTTTCGGACCCAGCGTTCACGATGCCGATCAATCCGGCGCTCGCGAACACTAAAGTGGCCATCCCGGCAGACAGCGTCGACATCACCATTCGCGGCGTGGTGGGCGACGGGCTCGTCACCGATGACTTGGGCATCATCATCCACTACTTTACGCCGACGGAAAGGGAAGATACCGCAGGTCTCTTCTTGCTCGGGGGCGGAACCTTGGAATGGGTAGACGGTGGGGTCGTACGCACGTGCACTGTGCCAGCGACGCCCCACACCCTCGAGACCCTCGAAGACGAGACCTGGCAGCGCTTCGACCTTAGTGCCTGCATCGCGGCCAATGGGTGGATCATGCATCCCGGTGATGAGGTACGCTTCTTCGGGGCGTTCGAGATCAACCCAGCAGGTCCTATCGCTACCTCCTATGAGTTCGTCGAAGATTTACGGGGTGGGTTTTACGTAGAACAAGGGGGCGTCGAGACGCTCTGTGACCAGTTCGGTGATGTATTCCGGGTCGGACGCCCACTGACGGTATTCGGCACGGCCAGCAACGATCAGTATCCGAAGGGCTGTGCACCCGCGACGCTAGAGTTCAAGCTGACGAGCGTCAACCGGGGCTACGTAGAGGAGTTCGGGCCGGAGTACCGACGCGCCGCGCGGCTCGACAGCATTATGCTGACCTTCGATACCGCCATTTTTAGTGCCTTCGAAGACCTCAGCGTCGACTTGCTGGTGTCTGGTCACCCGACACAGGGCAATAGCGCCTTTGCGATACGACCGCTTACCGACTTTCCCGACGGCCGGTACGTACTGTCGCTAGACACCTTGGATTTTACGGCGAGCCTAGTCGACAACTACACGTCGCTGTACAGCATGCGCGTCAACTTGGCTCCAAACTGTGGGTCGATCCGGTCGAGCAGTAATGGCGATGAATTTTATGCTATGCGGTCGGAGCCGTACTACCGAGACCGCTACTACGCCATCGATATCGGCGACGGAAGCCGGGTCGACGCCGTGTATGATCCGGTGTCGTTTGTGATGACGTACGAGGACCCGGCCCGCCTGCGGATGGATCAGCTTACGGCTGCCTACCAGCGCCTCGTGAGCGACAGCGCGTACGTGACTATCGAGATTTGTAACACATCGAGTGTCTCGGCAGCGGGACGCAACTGGGTCACCTTCAACGATACGACGGTGCTCTCGGTGGAGGAGGCGATCCTGCTCGACGATGCGAGTAATCCGATCAATTTGCCAATAGAAGCTTTCGTCGGCGGACACTTCATCAACCTGGAAGGATTGGGCCAGGTCAACGGCGTGAACACGAGTCGCCAGGTGTGTAACCTCGTACGTTTTAAAGTGCGCGCCAACGGTTGCGGGATCAACAGCGTCGCGTTCGCTACCGGTTGGGCTTGCGAAGCGACGGTGCCGCCGGGGTGGACCCCCGACCAAGACCGAGCCTGCGTTGACGACCAGGTACTGACGACGTTCGAGCCGATTGCCCCTTTCCTGGAGGCCGATCTGCTCAGTCAACCGCTCACGTCGGTCGATTTGTGTACTCCGATCACCATGGAATTCCAGGTCAACAACGCCCAACTCGGGACGAGCTACGATGTACGCTCACAGTTTTATATACCGGTAGGTATGCGCTACGTACCTGGGTCTGCCGAGGTAGCTTATCCTCCGAGTGCCGCGTACCAGCCAGTGGTTACCGACCTCGCTTCCACACCGGCTACGCTGCGGGGGCTGGGGCTCGCCTTCGCCGACCTCGCTGATGTGCATCCCTACTTAGGGTCCAATGGACTAGCGGGCTTCAACGTCGCCGAGCCCGACGACTCCAGTCGGTTCGTTATCCGCATGACCTTTGAGTCCGATTGCCAGTTCCGATCCGGGAGCTTGCTGTTCTTCGAGGCCGAGGGTACCGAGGCCTGTGGAACGGCTACCAATTTAGCGGCCACTGAGAGTGCGGCGCTCCGCATCAACGGCACAGAGCCCGACGGTACTCACCTGTTCGAAGTCGGGTTCGCGTCTTCTTCGAGAGTGAAAGTGGCGCAGCCGGTGAGCACCTTCGAAATATTTGCGACCAATGCCGGCGGTGATCCTTCCGATGCGGACGACGTGCTGGAAGTTATGCTCCCCGCCGGCTTCACGTACGAAGCGGGGACGGTCTCGGTTGTTTTGCCGGAAGGCTACTCGGCCCCAGAGCCCACGCTAAGTGCTATAGGCAGTGTACAACGACTGGAATTTGCCATTCCCGTGGGCCTTGCTCCCGGTGAGGAGTACCGGCTTCGCTTCGACGTGCGCTCAGGTGGTGTCGCTTGCAGCGATGCGGTGCAGGCCTCTATTGCTGCCTTTAGATACATGGCCGCGACCTGCGCCTCCCTCGCCACCGTTTGCCGAATCCCGAGCGACGTAACCGTCGGTGGACTCCGCTACGAGGGTCTTCCCGTGGGAGATGTGTTCTTCTCGGACGAGGCCGTTAATAGGAGTACTTGCGCCGGTCCAAGCACTGAGGCCATCGAACTCCTGATATCGCTAACGCCCCTTGATTTTGCGCTAGACGCCTCGCCGGTGAGCTTGGTGTTGTACTCGGACCTCGACGGCGATGGCCTGATTGGGACGGGCGACACGCTTATCAACGCAACTACCGTGCAACCGGTGGCGGGCCAGCCCACGATCGACTACGCTTTTGCAGGAGTGCTTCAGCGCCGGCACGTCGGGACGCTCTACCTGCGAGTCGAGTCCGCGACGGCGGGCGTTTGCCAAGACCAGATCGTCCCGATCAACCTTCCGCGCCTGGACAACGCCGGTGCCCAGGCGGATTACACCGTGTGCGTGAGCGACGGGGCCGCCGATATTGTGTTGGGGACCGCGAGCTGTGCGGCAGCCACCGGGGTCACGTTTGCCTGGTCGAGCCTACCCGCCGGGTATCTCGCTTTCCTGAGCGACGGAACCTCGGCTGCCCCTAGCTTGCGTATTCCTGCGGACTACTCCGGTCCAGATACGATTCGCTATGTACTCGCCAGTACCCGGACAGGGCTTGCAACGACCACGGACACCGTTGCTATCGCTGTGAGTTCCGGGGTGCGCCTCGCGGGCGACACGGACCGCCAAATTGCTTTCGGGGAGTCGGTGGTGCTTCAGCCGGGAGTCTTGACCGGGAGTGCACCACTGCAGTATGCGTGGAGTCCGGCTGCTGGACTCAGTGATCCTGCGGTGGCACAACCGGTGGCGTCACCGACGGCGACGACGACGTATAGCTTGGTCGTTACGGACGGTATCGGTTGTTCTAGTACGAATCAACACGTTGTGCGCGTCGCCAATCCTATCATTGCCAACCCAGGGTTCCGTGATACGTTGCTGTGCCCAGGTGCAGTGGCCACCCTAAGTGTCGGCGGCGGTAGCCAGGTTGCGTGGACACCATATCCCGACAATCCAACGGGTGGAGGTGAATTAGCTTCGACAACCGGGAGTCCTGTCGACTTCGGGCCGACCACAGTGGAGGGGCGGTACCGCTTCTTGGCGACCGTGACCGACCCAGCCTTCACGGGCTACTCCGACACCGCCACGATAACCGTGGTCGTTCTTACGACGGGTGCCTGCCGAGCGGTGTGTTCGGTGCCTGTGTTGACGAGCGAGGTCGTGGTAAACACCGGTTGCGGTGTAGCCGGAGGTAGTATTACTCTCGGCTTTACAGACGGCATCGCCGACTTTACCACCTCGTGGCGCGATAGCGGTGGGCAGGTGCTTGCCGATAATACGCTAGGTCTGAGAGATCTGGAGCCAGGCACCTATACGATGACTGCTGTGAATACGCTGGACTCGACGTGTTCCTTTTCGAAAGTTGTTTTCGTCAATGCGACAGACGCCCCAGCGGCTTTGGTGACGTCCGTATCAACAGCCTCCTGCGGCAACAGTGATGGCGGAGCAACCGTCACGACAGATGGGGCAGTGCGCTGGCCAGATGGCCTAACTGCCTTAACACGTAATGATTTGAGCGGAGGCGCCTACTGGGTCGCTGTCTTCGATGCAGCGACTCCTTCCTGCGCTCGCTACCTCAAGGTCGTCATCCCGGAGGGTGCTGGATTGGTCGCCACCGCAGCCATCAACCAAGCGCCGGACTGCGGTGTCCGTAACGGGGTCGCGACCATCTCGGTCCTTGGCGGGTCCGGCAGCTACTCCTACAGCTGGTCGAGCAATGCAGCGACGGCAACTGATCTCGTTGCCGGCATTCATCGTGTCACCATTACGGATCAGGTCTCTGGCTGTACAGGTCAGGTGTCCTTTGTGCTCCCTAACGCTGGAGGCGGCGCAGACGTCGTAGTTACCAGCACGGCCGACCAGAGCTGTGCGGGTGATTTGAGCGGTGGCATTGGCTACTCGCTGACGCTTTCGCCTGGGGTGGCCCTGCCGCTCGATAGCACGTGGACCGATGGTTCTGGGGCGCCAATAGCTAATGGTAGCTTTGGAAGTGGCGAGTACTGCCTGGTGCTACGAGATGCCAACCGGTGTGTCATAGGTGGAGTGTGCCGTAGACTCGAGCGTGCCGCGCCGATCGCCGTAGACCTTACCGTAGGCGACGCCTGCGCCGGAGGCGCAGGACGGGTCGACATCAGAGCAACCGAAGGTGCGGCTCCCTTCCGCTTTCGCCTGGACGACGGACGGGAGACCGGCGATCTGTCAATCGAAGGGTTTACGCCCGGCACGCAAGGAATTGTCATCACCGACGCGGCCGGCTGTAGCACGAGTGGCGTATTCGAGATCGCAGAATGCTCTCCTTGTGGCCTATTCGGCTCAGCAACGCAGCGTACACTTCAGGTACCCTGTGGGCAAACAGCCGAACTGTGTATCCCGAACGCAGCTAGCCGACGTGCAGACCTCATCGTGTACGACAATGGCATACGGGTGACCGACCCGCTCACGGCGTGCAGTGCCGACAATTCCGCCTTACGTCTACTCCTTTCGCAAGGACCGCACCGCGTAGTCGTCTACGACAGTGTAAATGCATGTGCTGATACACTCTCCGTCGATGTAGTGTGCCTGCCGACCGATACCCAGCGGGTGGTCGTCGTGATTGACAGTACACAGAGATTCTGCCTTAGTACGGCCGATCTGCTCGGGGGCACCATCGTCTCCGTGACGAACACCTGTCCGGACTCGAGCAAAGCCAGCTACACAGTCGTAGGAGACTCGTGCCTAATCGTCAGAGGCGACACCCTCGGTACGCAAACGGGTTGCTGGGTGGCCTGTGCGAACAACGGCATCTGTGATACTACGATCATCATCGTCCAGGTTGTGCCCAACGACAGTGTCCGCACGTGGCGCGATACGATCGACGTGGGGGCCAGCGGAAGTCTGTGTCTTACGACCGCCGAGCTAGGCCTGCCGGGTAGGGTGTTGACGATCACGAATACCTGTATCGACTCCTCCGGAACCGCCGTCGATTTTGCGATCGACCAGGCCACCGGGTGTATCGAATATGGGGGTCTCTCGAGTGGAGACGAATTTGCCTGCCTGATCCTCTGCGATGAGCTGGGCAACTGTGTGCGGGGCCAGCTCTTCGTGACGGTCGTACCGGCGTCCCCGCCCCCGAGTAACAAGGTCATCGTTTACGATACCGTCTTTATCAACCAGACCTCGGCGTACTGTCCGAGCCCTGTTCTCGGCGACTTAGACACCTTTACAGGGCTTCCTGTTCACACGGAGGCGGGTCTTGACAGCGCGGCGCTGTGTATCACGTATCGCGGTCTCACGCTCGGCACCGACACCTTCGAGTTGCGTGCTGTCGCAGCGGGTGATACCACACCGATCTGTGTGATCGTATCGGTGGTCCCGTACACGGGCGGCGTTGGTGCCTTCGACGATGCCACGTGTACGGTTCGCAACCAACCGAAGCGGATCAACGTGCTCGCGAACGACGAGGTCTTCGGTGGGATCGCGAGTTTCGAGATTATCTCCCAGCCAAGCGCGGCGAGTGGGTCGGTGGTCGTCAATGCGGATAACACCGTGACGTTCACGCCAGCCATGGACATCTGCGCCCGCGATGCGACCTTCACCTACCGGGTGTGCAACGGCAACACCGGCGCCGTCGGTGGCGGGTGTGCGGAGGCGACCGTCACGGTGTGTATTGAGTGCGAAGAGCTCACCATCTTCACTGCCCTCACGCCAAACGGCGACGGCAAAAACGAAACCTTCTACGTTGCTAAAATCGAGGAATTCCCCAATAACCGACTGCAGATCTTCAACCGCTGGGGTAATCTCGTTTACGAGACCACCAGCTATCGCAACGACTGGCGCGGGACCTACAACGGCGATCCGCTACCGGACGGGGCCTACTTCTACCTGCTCGACGTAACCAACGACGGCGGCACGAAGACCTACAATGGCTACATCGAAATCATTCAGTAACGCCCTACGAAAAAGGGGAGGCCAATCTCAGATTGACCTCCCCTCTGGGAGCCACCCATCGGACTCGAACCGACGACCTATTCATTACGAATGAATTGCTCTACCAACTGAGCTAGGGTGGCGTATGGCAGGCACTGCTTTTCGGGTTGCAAGGTTACGCGCCTTTCGGCAAAACGGGGGGCAAAATCTTGCGGTTTCGGATGCTGGGTTAATGAATTAGACTTGAGCCTCAGACCATACTTGGACCAACTCGACGAGAGTGGCTGCCGCGAGGTTCATGTCTCGCTCGCCCACCCACTCTCTGCGACTGTGGATCATTTGCATACCCGTGAATAAGTTCGGGCAGGGCAAGCCTTTAAAGCTCAGGCGGCTGCCGTCGGTACCGCCACGGATCGCCTCTTCTTTGACCTCGAGTCCGACGCGCCGGATGGCCTCGCGGGCATGCGACATCACCTCTGGATATTTGGCGAGCACCTCCCCCATATTGCGGTACTGATGTCTGCGCTCGACGGCGATCGTAGCGCGAGGGTAGCGCTCGCGGGTTTTGGCGCAAGCCGCCTCCACGACCGCAACGTGCTCTTCGAGCTTTGGGGTGAGGTGATCGCGGACAATAAAGCGCAGGGTCGCCTCCTCTGCCTTGCCGTCGATTGCTACACAGTGCACGAATCCCTCACGTCCGCTGGTGGTCTCGGGGGTGAGGTGGTCGTGAGGCAGCTGTTCGAGGAGGTAGGCCGCGACTCGGTTGGCGTTGACCATCTTTTCTTTGGCGTAGCCGGGATGAGCGGAAATGCCGTTGATGGTGATGGTCAGCCCGTCGGCGCTAAAGCTTTCGCCCTCCAAGCTGCCAGCCACCCCTCCGTCGAGTGTGTACCCAAACTCGGCTCCGAGCGCTGCCATGTCGAGTTTGTCCACACCGCGACCGATCTCCTCGTCGGGGGTGAAGAGCAGCCTGATCTTGCCGTGCGACACTTCCGGGTGCCGGAGAAGGTACTGAGCGGCGTCCATGATGATCGCGACGCCAGCCTTGTCATCTGCACCGAGGAGGGTATCCCCGCTCGCGGTTACCACCCGGTGCCCGCGGTGCTCGGCGAGGTAGGGGTGCTGGGCCTCGTTGAGTTCGAGGTCGTCGCTGATCGTGAGGGTACCCCCGGCGTACTCGTGTACCTGCGGCTCGACGCCGGCCCCGCTCACGTCGGGCGAGGTGTCTACGTGAGAGCAGAAACACAGCGTTGGAATGGCGTGAGCGGCGGTGGCCGGCACGGTCGCCATGAGGTAGCCATACTCGTCGAGGTCCACTTCCTGAGCCCCCATTGCTACGAGTTCATCTCGTAGAGTGCGCAAGAGGTCGAATTGCTTAGCCGTCGACGGCTGCGCGTCCGACCTTGGATCGCTCTCGGTATCGATTTGTACGTAGCGCAAAAAGCGCTCTAGGGCGGTATGCGAGTCTTGCCAGGTCATGGCCGCGAAAGTAGACGCGACAGGCTGAGCTTTAGTCTTCCCAAAACGCGAGAGCTCGCTACCTTGGACGCACTTGAATCTCGTCCACCGCATCCTCCCCATCCTCGACCGAAAATCCGAGCGTCTGCTCGAAGCGCTCTCTCGCGCCCCCCCGGAGCACCTGCATCGCGCCCCTGTGGCCGGAGCTTGGTCGCCATTCAAGGTCGTTCAGCACATTAGCCTCGTCGAGCGCACTAGCGTCGATTATCTGTTATACAAGTTCGGACAAGACGAGCCGGTTGTGCCGCAGAGCATGAGCACACGCCTGAAGGGGAAAATGGTGATCGCGGGGCTGATGTCACCACTCAAGTTTAAGGCACCGAAATCTGTAGACGTGACACACGGCGATCTCCTCGACGCGCCTACGTTATCGGACATAGGTCGCGAGGTGCGAGGTGCTCGCAACGACCTCGGCGAGCTGGTCGCGCAAGCGTCCGACGAGTGGCTCAACAGTGCCGTCTACCGCCACCCACGAGCGGGCCGCATGAGTCTCGACGATCTGATGCTGATGCTGCTCGTTCACCACGACCGCCACGAGCGACAAATCAAGCGCGGCTTAGCCAAGAATGCCCGCGATCACCGCCGTTGAAAAACAGGCGAGCGTTCCGCCGATGAGCGCGGTTATTCCAAGTTCGGTGAGCAGTTTTCGCTGCCCGGGTGCAATGGCCCCGATGCCCCCGATCTGGATGCCGATGCTGGCGAAGTTCGCGAAGCCACACAGGGCGTAGGTCGCGATGAGGCGGGCTTTCGGGGAGAGGCTCTGCGCAGAGTTCGCGATGTTCTCGAGTTCGGCGTACGCGACAAACTCATTAATGACGGTCTTTTGCCCGAGCAGTTGTCCGACGAGCAGCATATCCTCCGAGGGCGTGCCGAGCAGCCAGGCGATCGGGGCAAAAGCCTGGCCGAGCAGGTAGGTAAAGGTCAGCCCCTCGAAGCGATTCCCCGTCGCTGCGCCGATTTGCTCGTTCCAATTGACCATCGGTATCGCGGAGGAAATTGTAGACGAAGTTGACGCCGTCGGTGACGGCCATGAGGATGCTGTTGGCCATGAAGATCAGGGCCGTAAAGACCAGCAGCATGGCCCCCACATTGATGGCGAGCCGCAGCCCATCGCCTGTGCCGCGACTGATGGCATCGAGCACGTTGCTTCCGACGTCTCCGCTCATGTGCATCTGGTCCGACAGGGGGCGCACCTCGACTTCCGGCAGCAAGATCTTCGCCATCGTAATGGCCGCCGGTGCGGAGATGATGCTCGCGGTAAGCAGGTGCTTGGCGTAGTACTGTTCGAGAACAGGATCCCCGTTGCCGAGAAAACCTACGTACGCAGCGAAGACACCACCGGCGATGGTTGCCATACCACCAACCATCAGACAAAGAATTTCGCTCCTGGTCATGTCTTCCAGGTAGGGCTTGACGACCAGCGGGGCTTCGGTCTGTCCTATAAATACATTAGCCGCTGCCGCCAAACTCTCCGCACCGGACAGGCCCATGGTACGCTTCATGACCCAGGCAAAGCCGTACACGATCTTCTGCAGGATACCGAGGTAAAACAACACCGACGAGAGCGCCGAGAAGAAGATAATCGTCGGCAAAACCTGGAAGGCGAAAATGTACCCGAAGCTGTCGAGGTCCGTAATCAGGTTTCCGAAAAGGAACTGCGCCCCGGCCTCGGTGTACGCCAACACCGCTTGGAAGAAGCCCGCTAGGAAGTCGAAGAAGCTGCTGATGAAGCTGATACGCAGGATAAGTACCGCCAACACGAGCTGCATCCCAAAACCGATGCCGACGAGGCGCCAGTCGATGGCCCGGCGGTTGTGGCTAAACGCGACCGCCGCTCCGTAGCAGAAGATAAATCCGATGAGCCCGCGCACGAGGTCCACCACGGTGGGGAGTCCTTCCATAAGTACCGCGGAAAGGTAAGGGGCTGCGGGGCGCTCGGCGACTATGTTTGCCCACATGTCAAAGCCTTACATCGTCGGCGTTACGGGAGGAAGTGGGTCCGGAAAGACCAGCTTCGTGCGCGAACTGCGAGAGCGCCTCGGCGACCGAGCGACCTTCTTCAGCCAGGACAACTACTACGTGCCTACCGATCGGATCGAACTCGACGGCGACGGCGTGCACAACTTTGACCTACCCTCGAGCATCGACTCCGCCGCAATGGCTGCCGACGTGCATCTGGTACGCAAGGGCGAGACGATTTACCGCGAGGAGTACACCTTTCAGACAATCTACGCCGAGGGGGGAGCTGCTTCGACGGGGAGGGTAGGGGAGACGCTTGCGCTAAAACCTGCCGAGGTGATCATCGTCGAGGGACTGTTCGTGCTTCACGAACCTGCTCTTACTGAACTGATGGACCTTCGGGTGTACGTCGACGCCAGCGACGTAGCGAAGCTCACGCGCCGCATTAAGCGCGACAGGATAGACCGCAACCTGCCGCTCGAGGACGTGCTCTATCGCTACGAGCGGCACGTGCTCCCGGCCTACCAGCGGTATATACAGCCATACAAGCGCGAGGCCGATCTGGTCGTCAACAACGAAGCTAGTTTTAGTGCGTCGCTAGACGTGTTGGTTGGGTATCTGCTGTCGCGGTAGCCTCTACCGGAAGAGGAAGAAGTAGATAAGGATCATCATCAAGATGGTAATGACCCCGGTCCAGATGTAAAATTTGCGCTTCTGCTCGAGGTCTTCGGCAGTGACGGGCTCCGAGCGGCGGGTGCCGGATGAGCGGGCGGGAGTGACGCGGGTAGCTTTGTTGCGGCGGGCCATAGGGTCGGAGGGTTCTCAGTGGAAGGGAAGCGGAAAGTAAGACCAAATCGTGGGATCACGCAAATCGGTCTGCCCACATTCGCTGCCCTCTCCCTCACCGGCGTTGTCGGTACCAGTCTCCAACGCGCTCGTCCACCAAGATGTCGCGCGGTCGGATGGGCTGGAGAAGCCGAATCCCGTCCAGCGTGCGACAGCGACTCAGCGCGACGTAGGTCTGCCCCGACTCGAAGGCTCCACGACCGAGGTCGAGCTGCATCCGTTCGAAGGTCTTGCCTTGGCTCTTGTGGATCGTGATCGCCCACGCGAGCTTGAGGGGGTACTGCTGAAACGACCCGGTGATGTGCTCGGTAATCTGTCCGGTATATTCGTCGACGGCATAGCGGATGTTCTCCCAGGTGTCCTGTGTGACGGTCACCTCCTCGCTGCGGCCCTCCTCTTCGACGAGGACGATTACGCGCTCCGGGTCTGCCGCCTTGACGACGCCGATCGTCCCGTTGACGAAGCGCTTCTCAGCATCGTTGCGCACGAACATCACCTGTGCACCGGGTTTTAGCGAAAGCGCTAAATCAGTCGGGAGATTGCGCGTATCGAAGTTGCCCTCCAGTACCCCGACATACCGTTGCGGCGAACCTCCCACCTCCATCAAGGCCCGCTGGTTGATGGCGTCGGCCAGGCGATTCGTGCTGGTCAGCGTAATGGCAGGCAGGATTCCGTAGCTCGCCTCGTCTACGTGACGCGTATTGAGGTCAATCAAATCGTCCTCGTCGAAGTGTCCTTCGCGTACGGCATCGAGCAAGCGCACGAAAAGACGTGCCTTCTGGCGAAACACTCGATTGAGTTCGAGTAGCTCCAGTTCGGCTCCAGAATGTTGCCAGACGCTAGCGTCGAAGAAGTGCGGCGAGGCATAGAGGGCGTGCTCGCCTTCGAACAGCGAGCGCTCCCCAACCGAGGCCACCACGGGCGGAAGCTGGAACAGGTCTCCGAACAGCACGACTTGTACGCCACCGAACGGCTCGTCCATCCGGTCGCGGTTAAGGCGCAAGAATTCGTCGACACGGTCGAGTAGATCGGCGCGCACCATACTCACCTCGTCGATGATCAAGGTGTCGAGACGCTCGAAGAGTCCGCGCTTTTTGCTGCGCTTGATGTCCTTGCGCGTCAGCAGCTTCCCAGGCCACCCAAACAAGCCGTGCATCGTTTGGCCGCGGACGTTGAGTGCGGCGCCCCCGGTCGGGGCGACGACGGCCAGTTTGCGCTGCGTCGTGCGCCGGATAAGTTGAAGCAAGGTCGACTTGCCGGTGCCCGCCCGCCCGGTAATAAAGAGGTGTTGGCCAGCCTCAAAACGATCGAGCGCGTACTCGAACTCGTCGGTGAGTTCGAGGGGGCGGAACGCTGGCTGCGACGCTGCCGGGGGGAGGGTGGGAAGGGATACGGCTTTCGCCAAAACTTAAGCTTTCGGTCGCGTCAAGATACCGTACGTCGGGAGGTGATCTGAGTAGCCGCCAATGTACTCGTCGCCGAGAAAGGTCCGCAGAGGGTAACCCTTGTACCGCCCGGCAGGCTGAAGCAGGTAGCCTTTGCGGAGAATGCGGACATCCCGCAAAGACCAGTCGGTGCCGTAGATGGCGAGACCTTCGGAGACGATCACTTGGTCAAAGAGGTTCCAGGAATCTCGGTACCCTAGCGTGCCCTCGCCCCGGCGAAACAGGGCCACCATAGGGTTGTAAAGCCCGGTCTGTCCGGCGTTGCCGCGACGGTCGACCGCGCGTAGGGTAGTGCTGACGCTGGCGTCCGTTGGGTCGTCGTTGAGGTCACCGACGATGACGATGTCCGCGAGCCGTACCACCCTCCTAATACTGTCTACGGCGGTACGCACCACGCTAGCCGCGGCAGCACGCCCTGGCCGACTCGCCATCTCGCCACCCCGCCGGCTCGGCCAGTGGTTGACAAAATAATGCAGCGTATCCCCAAGGAGCAGACCCTTTACGTATAGAACGTCACGCGTCGTCTGGTCTGAGCCATCGTCGCTCCTACCGAGCGACACGCGAAGCGGGCGGCTGTACAGCGGTTCGAACTGGTCGCGGCGATAGATCAGTGCCACATCGATCCCGCGGCTGTCGGGTGAGTCGAAGTGGATGACATCGTAACCGCTCGGCGTGAGTGGGGCCTGTGCGATGAGGTCGCGCAAGACGAGGGCATTTTCAACTTCGGCGAAGCCCAACAGCGCTGGCCCTCCGGGGATGACCTCGCTGCCCATGTCTAAAACGACCTCGGCCGTGTGGGCGAGCTTTTCCTGGTATCGCTGGGCGGTCCACCTTTTTTTGCTGCCCGGAAGGAATTCTTCGTCGCCGGTATTCTTTGGGTCATCGTCGACGTCGAACATGTTCTCCACATTGTAAAAGCCTACAACGGCCAAATCCTGTGGGCCACGTGGGGCTGGATCGGCCGCCCCAGCGTCTGCCGCAGTGCCTACTGCACGGTTGCCTAGCGCGCCACATCCACACACGAGCGCAGCCGCGACCGCTGCTGATACGAGGAGCGAAGATGTAGACATGAGTGGAGGCATTCGGTCGGCGAAGGTATTTGCGGGTGCCTCGACGCGGTAAATGTCAATCCTCACAATCGCCAACCGTTAACCTGGGATAATCGGCTCAGAGCAAGGACCTGTTTATGTTCACGGTCCAAATCCGCACCTTTTACCGCAAGCTCTGCCCCTTCTGTCGGGCCTCCGTATGGGCAGCGGCCTCCGTAAACCTGCCCTTCGGTCGGACCAGTGCCAATGAGAACGCCCTCCTGGCGCGGGGATCGGACGACCCTCGTTCGGAAGTACTCATTGGCACCTTTACAACGTAACATTTACACCGAGCTACGCGAGGTTCGAGTTCACTCGGACTAACCCTAATCCCCGGGCCACGGATTTTTTGAACTGGTTTCAGCCCGCCTCGCCGAGCTTACCAATTGGGTCGATTTACCGTCTGCGCGTATGGTGCGTCCCTTCGCCAGCAAAAGCACTGCGCTCGACAACGACCTGGCGTGCAGTAGGCTAGGGGTCAACAAGCAGACGACTTTGACCGGCTAACGCGAGCGATTTCGCTACAGTATGTAGCGGTAAGCCTCGGGTCGGTTCCCAGAGTACGCATTCTATGCCTTCGGTACGAATCACTTCCTACAGGCGACCGCTCTGGTTTGAACCGTTACCGCCAATTGAGGCGTTCCAAGCCACCTCAAAGGACAGCGGTATACCCTGAATGCTATTTATCACCCTCGGCCTAGCAGCCCTCGCTTCCCTCGGATGCATCGAGACGGAGTTCGACGTACCGCCCCTCTGCCCGCAAGGCCCGACACTCGTAGCTACGGCCACGGTAGCCGATGTAAAGGAGTTCTACGAGATCGGTGCCCTTACCGAGATCACCGATGACCTGATTGTGGACGCGGTCGTGGTTGCCGATGACAAGGGCGGCAATTTCTATAAGAAGCTG
The DNA here is from genome assembly GCA_963837005.1 of Lewinellaceae bacterium. Lineage (GTDB taxonomy): Bacteria > Bacteroidota > Bacteroidia > Chitinophagales > Saprospiraceae > CALDTK01. Next base: position 870,377 of record CAWIMC010000001.1, on the reverse strand, counting down.
GTCCTCCAGGACGAGACCGGCGGTATCGAGGTACTCATCAACCAACGAGGACCTCTACCTCGAGTACGAGAACGGCCGGACCGTGTACGTAAAGACCAAGGGCTTGTACATCAGTGCGTTTAACGGCGTGATTCAACTGGGTGGAGCACCGGTGCCGGACAGCCGTGGCAACGACCGCCTCGGGCAGATCGACCCTGCGCTTCTCGCGGAGTGCTTGGTGCGCGGCACATTCGCCGGGATTCCCGTGCCCAAGCAGGTAAGCCTGATCGAACTCGGCCCCGCTAATGTCTCGACGTTAATTGAACTTTGCGATGTGCAGTTCATCGGGGTGGACACGACCGGCACGCTCGCCGATGTCGCCAACCAGGGGACGCTCAACAAGCTCATCGAGGACTGCAACGCCAATACCCTTATGGTGAGAACCAGCGGGTTCGGAGATGTCGGGCGCCTGGCTGTGCCGAACGGGAAGGGCTGCATCACCGGTATTTACGGGGTCTTCGGTCGCGATCAACAACTGTCCGTACGGGAGGGCTTCGACCTTTCGATGAGTGGCGAACGCTGCGGCGGCGACGAGACGGCTGCCGCCAAAACGCTCACGCTTCGGGAGGTACGCGATCTCTATTCTGGCGCGAGTACCACCCTACCCGCTAGCCAAGGCGTACAGGGGATCGTCATCTCGAGTGCAGCGTCGGGCACCACTGTCGACCGTAACCTGATCCTGCAGGATGGCGACGCGGGCATCACGGTCCGCTTTACCGCTCCACACGCTTTCAGGATTGGCGACGAGCTGTTCTTGGATGTGAGCGGTGTAGAACTTAACGAGTTCAATGGAGCGCTTCAACTAAGCAACGTGCCCTTGGATCGAGCGCGCACAGTGGCGAGTGGAAAGACAATAGTACCGACCGCAATTACGGTGGCTACTCTCCTGGCCAACGTCGAGAAGTACGAAGGGACCCTCGTCAAAATCAACCGCGGTCGTCTCACTGCGGATCAGGGCAACTGGGCCTTCAACACCGAGTTCAACGACGGTACGGGCGCTATCAACATCTTCACCTACCCGCAGGCCACCTTCGCCAACGATGCCCCGATGGGGGACACGGTTAGCATCGTCGCGTACGTCAACGAATTCAAAGCCCCTCAACTCGTCATCCGCACGCTGGCCGACGTGATAAAGGTCGGAGGCGGAGGTCCGAGCCCGGACCCGAATTCTAACCCAGATACCGGTGGCCTTACCAATCTCAACGAATCGTTCGAAGGCCGCACCGACCGTGCTGATGTCGAGCTGCCGAACTGGGTCAATTACAACCGCGTGGACGGTGGCCGTAAGTGGGAAATCCGAACCTTCTCCGGCAACTCGTACGCGCAGCTCTCGGCGTTTCAGGACACGGAGGCCAAGCTCGACAGTTGGTTGATTACCCCGGCGCTAGACTTCTCGAAGAAGCTCAACCTGAGCTTCACTACTTCGGCAGCCTTCCTTGCTGGTGATCTGCTGTCTGTAGTCGTGAGTACTGACTACAGCGGCGCTGGCGATCCGACCACCGCAACGTGGACCCCGGTTAAGGGGGCAAAGCTCCCCGATGGGTCTTTGCCCAACTATACTTTTGTCGCGAGCGGTGATGTCGACCTGTCGAATTTTGCCGGTAAAGGCTACCTCGCTTTCCGGTATAATGGCGCTGGACCTGAGGGTAAAACCACGACTTATCAGGTAGATGACATTACGATTAATCCGCAGTAAATTCGCCGCCGTACGATAGGTACGGGTAAGCCTTCCGCTTGAGCGAACATTACACAAATCTTTATCACGCGCTGGTCTTCCTGGCTCTCCTGGCCGGCCACAGCAGTGCACAGTCTGCCGCTCCGGCATACGAAGTTTACTTTACCTACCCTGCCCAGGTCGGCGATGAGTGTCCGGCTTTCGCCAAAACGAGCGACGGATCTGCGATCAGCGACCGACTCGTATCTCTGGTAGACAGCGCCCAGTCCACCGTCGCCGTCGCAGCGTACCACTGCGACCCCGCCCCGCTCGCTTCTGTCCTTAGACGTGCCCAGATGCGCGGGCTTCGCCTACGCGTCGACACCCAGCATCCGTCGCCTAGCTATTTCTACCTGGCCGTCAACGACCGTGGGCTAATGCACCACGAGTCGAGCTGCTTGGCCAGGGTGTTTCACGACGAGAACAGCCTCGTGCCGACCGGCAATGCACCTCTCGCGCAAGTAGGTTACGACGCGACCTGGCAAGGTCACTGCGAGCTGGCCGGCGAAGGCAAGTGCCGCACGCAGCTGATTCACAACTCTCAAATGCTGACTTTGGAGGCTTTCTCGGTCTACCCAGATCTGAGGACAGGCGAGCTGACACTCCCATGGTCCGCGTCCGCCCCCCGCCTGCAAGATTACCACACCACAGATGCTCTCGAGCGCACCGTCCAACTCGGGCAGGTGCCACCGGGGCAGACCGAACTCGGTTTAGACCCCGGCGGTCTCGCCGCCAGGAGCTACTTTACCCGAGTTGGTGACCAACGCGCTTGGTCGCCATCCCTTCCCATCCTTTTACACTGATAACAGAACTTACATGCAAGTCGAAGCTAGTATCGCGCCCCTCCAATTCAAACAGTTCAACGTCGCCTACGATAGGTGTTCAATGGGGCCATCCACGGACGCCGTCGTCCTTGGGGCATGGGCAGAGTGCAGTGGGGTCGAAAAAGTGCTGGACGTAGGTTGCGGATCAGGCCTTATCGGGCTCATGATCGCGCAACGTTGCCCCAACGCCCACGTAGTCGGTGTCGAGATCGACGCCGACGCCGCCGCACAGGCCACCGAAAATGCAGCCCTTAGCCCCTGGACCGATCGCGTTTCTATTGTCCACTCCGACATCCAGAGCTACTCTTCGAGCACCGGCGATCGCTACGACCTCATCGTGTGCAATCCGCCCTTCTTCAGCGGCGGCAACCTAACTGCGGGCGCCTCCCGCATGGCACTCCGCAGTACGAAAAAGCTGCCCCACGGCGATCTCCTAAGTGCCTTCCGGACATTACTAACGCCAACCGGCCGCGGCGTCGTCGTGCTGCCATACATCGAGGGACTGCGGTTTTGTGAGCTGGCCCGCAGCTACAACCTCTACCCTGTGCGCATCCTCCAGATTCGTCCGGAGGACGAGCAGGATATCGAGAGCCTCGTGATTCAACTCGACCGCAAGCGCATGGAGCCGATCCGCTACGACATGCCAATGCGCTACGAAGGGGGTGAGACCCACCGTCAGTTCAAGAAGCTGACCAAGGCCTTCTACGCAGAGTTCTAGCTTATCGCTGCTCCACTGGCCAGCACCGACGTGCTCGGCATACAGATCGTAAGTTTTGACTGGCCCTGGCCCGCGAACTACGGCGGCATCATCGACGTGTACTATCGCATCGAAGAACTGCTGCTCCGCGGGGTCCACGTGCGGCTTCATGTCGTCGCTCGCGAAGACCGCAGCGCCGACGTCCCCTTGCACTGGAGGCAAGCCGGGATAGAGGTTTTCAGTCACCTCCGGCGAGGCCCGTGGAGTGCGCTGCTGCCGCGACCGTACATCGTCGGCTCCCGTGCCGTGGGGTCGCTGTTGCCGAACCTCGTCAATGGGGCGGGTGTCCTTCTGTTCGAAGGCGTCCACTGCACCGGCTGGCTCGCGCACCCGCGCCTCGGCAACAAGGTGCAGTGGGTACGGGTCCACAACCGCGAATCAGAGTACTACGAGCAACTCAGTCTTTCACCGACCACGGCACTGCGCCGACTCTACTACCGGGAAGAGGCGCGGCGATTGCGGAGCTACGAAGCGCGGGTTTTGGCGCAAGCCGACCTTTTACTCCCCGTGAGTCCCCACGACGAAGCCTGGTGCGAAAGCCTCCATAGCGGGGGAGTGCTGTTGCACCGCAGTTACGTCGGCCCTTCAAAAGTCGACTTGGCACTGGGGTGCGGCGAGTACGCCCTGTTTCACGCCGCGCTACACGTAGACGATAATGAGACCTCCGCTCGACAGCTCATCGCCCTGCTCGAACACCGGCCAGCGTACCGGCTGATTGTGGCCGGCCGCACGCCGAGCGCCGGCTTGCGGGCTTTCGCTAAAACATTCACCAATGTGAATATCGTCGCCGATCCGAGCACGGCCGAGATGCACGCCCTCATCCGTGGGGCGCAAGTGGTCTTGCTTCGCGCCAACCACAATGCGGGCTACAAAATTAAGCTGATCGAGAGCCTCGCGATGGCGCGGCACGTCATCGCCAATGCCGCGATGGTGCACGGGGCACCGGGGCTAGCAGCTGCGGTCGCGGTCGTGGAGACACAGGAAGAGTGGCTCGCAGCACTAGACCGCTGCTGGACCGCCGAAACGTCTGAGACCGACCAACATCACCGCTCCCAGCTTCTAGCCCCTTACCTCCGCGGCGCACTCGCAGATCGGCTCGTCGAAAAAATTCGAGAAGCAACTTTCACTAAAAACTGAAAGTATTGAAAGCGCGTTGGGAGGACATACTCTATTCGCTATGATCGACCCCGGTATCCTCAAGCCCCTCCAGCTGGACAAACGTTTAAGCCCGGCCCTCCTAGTGGTAGCCCAAAAAGTGGTGAGCGGTGAGCGACTCAGCTTTGACGACGGCATCTTGTTGTTTCATGAGGCCCCCCTGGCCTACCTCGGGGTTCTGGCGAATGCCGTTCGCGAGGACCGCCACGGGGACCGTACCTACTTCAACCGCAACTTTCACCTCGAGCCGACCAACGTCTGCCTCTACTCCTGCACCTTCTGCAGCTACTCTCGACTCATCAAAAAGCGCGACGAGGGTTGGGAGCTAACGGCCGACGAAATGATGGCCGAGATCTACAAGTACGACGACCAGCCCGTTACGGAGGTCCACATCGTCGGGGGCGTGCTGCCGCAGTACGATCTGGCGTTTTACACCGAGCTGTTTAGCCGGATCCGAGCCCACCGACCTGACCTCCACATTAAGGCGCTCACGCCGGTCGAATACCACTACATCTTCAAGAAAGCTAAGATTAGCTATGCCGAGGGCATGAAGGCCATCAAGGAGAGTGGGGTAGGGTCGATGCCCGGTGGCGGTGCCGAAATTTTCCACCCCGAGATCCGCGACCAGATCGCGGGCGGGAAGTGCTCCGGTGAGGAGTGGCTCGACATCCACAGACAGTGGCATAAGCTCGGCATGCGCTCGAACGCCACCATGCTCTACGGCCACATCGAGCGCTACGAGCACCGCGTCGACCACCTCGAAAAGCTCCGAAGCCTACAGGAGGAGACCGGTGGCTTCCAGACCTTTATCCCGCTAAAGTTCCGCCGGGAGAACAACCAGATGTCGCACGTCACGGAGTCCACGACGATCGAGGATTTGCGTTGCTACGCGATCAGTCGGCTTTACCTCGACAACTTTGACCACGTCAAGGCCTACTGGCCGATGATCGGGCGGGAGGTGGCGCAGCTGCTGCTGAGTTTTGGCGTCGACGACATCGACGGCACGATCGACGACACGACCAGGATCTACAGTATGGCGGGTGCCGAAGAGCAAACGCCCGCGATGAGCACCGAAGATTTGGTGAAGTTGATCCGCGCGGTAGGACGGAAGCCTATCGAGCGGGACACGTTGTACGGGGTCGTTAAGGATTACACTGGGGTCGAGTTCGAGAGCGACAAGGAGTTCCGGGGGTACCTGTCTCTGCCGGTGGTCAAGGCTGCCCCGCCGACGCCCGTTTTGGCGGAAGCTGCACCTGCGCTCGCGGAGGCGGACGTCGACCAAGGCCCCGACAATCGCCCCGCCTAATGGCTGGCCGTAGCGTCATCATCGCTCGCCACGGCGAGACTGAACTCAACCGACTCGGCATTGTGCAGGGCAGCGGCATCAACCCAGGGCTCAACGAATTTGGCGAGGCCCAGGCGGCCGCGCTCCACTCGGCCTTCGAAGGTCAATTCGATCTGATCGTCAGCTCAGGCATGCTTCGCGCTGCACAGACCGCAAGCCCGTTTCGAGCCGACGACTCCGTGCCTTACGTCGAAGTGCCCGACCTCAAAGAGATTTGCTGGGGAGCCTTCGAAGGCAAGGTCGCTGAACCTTGGATGCGAACTGAATATGCCGCCCTGATGGCCGCCTGGGAGTCCGGCAACTATGAGGCCCGACACCCCGGAGGTGAGAGTGCCCAGGAGCTCGGCGATCGGATGTGGGCCGGGTGGCAAGAGGTCTTGCGGCAAGACTTCCGGCGGGCGCTCGTCGTGACGCACGGGCGCGCCATGCGCTGCCTGATCTGCCTGATCGACGGCAAGCCCTTGTCCGAGATGAATGCCTACCAGCACGCGAATGCCGGCTATTACGAGGTCGTCGAATCTGATGGCAGATGGGTAGTGGAGCGCCACAACCAAACTGATCATCTCGCATCGCTCATCCCCAGTAAGGCGGGCACATGAGCATCCGGACGATCGCGGTCAGTTACCAGAACACCTTGCCCCTGCGGGCGGGCATCGAGCGCCTGCACGACAGTGGCCTGATCGACCTCGAGTTAGACAAGCCCAACCGTGGCACGCGACGCTTTTGCGAAGGAGAGTTCGTGCTCGGTCTACTTCCTGTGGCGGCACAACTCGCAGTGCCAGAGGCGCTACCGATTGGCGATTATGGAATTGTCGCGGACGGCTTTGTGGGTAGCGTTGGGATTTTCGCCGAGCGTCCCTTGCACGAGTTGGAGGCAGTTTACCTGGACCACGATAGTCGTTCGAGTGTGTTGCTCGCTCGAATTTTGCTCCACCATCACTGGCGGCTTTCGCCAAAACTCGTGGCGGCCACACCTGGCTATCGCAAGCGTATCAAGGGTGCCGTTGGCGGCGTCATCATCGGGGATCCGGCAATCGCCGCCCGGGAGACTTTCCCTTTTTACTACGATTTAGGCCAGGCCTGGCTAGACATGACGGGCTTGCCATTCGTCTTTGCGGCGTGGCTGTCGGCGATTCCGCTGTCGGTGGACTTCATCCGCGAATTTGACGCGGCGCAGTCGGAGGGCGTCGACCGCCGACTGGAGCTTGCCATTCTCCACCAGTTCGAAGTGCCGGGCTACAACCTCGTGGATTATTTCCTCAACCAGATCCACTACCGCCTGGACGACGCCGCCCGTGAGGGACGAAAGTTGTACCTACAACTGGGTAGGGAGCTGCTGGCACGAGAGGCGGCGGGGGATGCGCAACGACCACGTCAACTAAGTCCGAGACAGGCGTAGGTCGACAACCAAAGTCCTGTGTTTGTCCTTACTGCCACATGGAAATCGCATACCTCGGCGGGGGCTGCTTCTGGTGCGTAGAAGCCGTCTTCGACAAACTTCAAGGCGTCGAGAGCGCCGTCTCTGGATACATGGGCGGCACCGCCACCGACGCCAACTACGAGGACGTCTGCTCGAAGGGTACCGACCACGTCGAGATCGTGAAGGTCACCTTCGACCCGGCCGTTGTCTCGTACGCCGATGTACTCCGGATCTTCTATACGGTCCACGATCCGACGACGCTCAACCGGCAGGGCAACGATGTCGGACCGCAGTACGCGAGCGTCATTTTCTATGCAGACGCACAGCAGGAGGCGACGGCCCGCGAGGTTACGACCGAGGTTGGTGCCCTGTACGACGATGCTATCGTTACGCGCATAGAGCCAGCACAGCCGTTTTACGTCGGCGAGGAGTACCACCAGGGTTATTACGACCGGGTCGGTGCCCGCAACAGCTACTGCACTTTCGTCATCACCCCAAAGGTGAGCAAGTTTCGAAAGCAGTATGCGGATCGGTTGAAGCCAGCGGAGGTTTGAAGGGCGTTTGCGATAGGCGCCTGCGGCGGGCTTAACGCAAAGGCGCTAATGAGGGCACGCGAAGGTCGCAAAGGCTTGTAGGTCGCGAAGCCTTTGCGCACTTTGCGTAGACTTCGCGGCTCCGCGTTGAGCCCGCCGCAGGCGCGTTAGAGCAGGTTTTGCCGAAAGGCACCTAGCGCTAGTCCGTCGCAAGGTGCTTGTCCAGCTCTAAGATCGCGCTGATCAACCCCAGGTGTGTAAAGGCCTGGGGAAAGTTGCCTAGCTGCTCCCCGTTGACGGCAATTTCCTCGCTGTACAGCCCGAGGTGGTTGGCGTAGCTCGCAAATTTAGTGAGCAGCCGTTCTGCCTCGGCCACCTGGCCGGCCTTGGCGAGGCACTCGATGTACCAAGTACTACAGATCGAGAAATAGCCCTCGTCACCGCGGATGCCCTGGCTCGCGCCCTGCTCAGGTTCGTTGCGAGTTACGAGGCAATCTTCGACGAGGCGCTGCTCGATCAGTTTGAGGGTGGCGAGCCAATTTGGCTCCTGTGGAGCGACGAAGCGCACGAGCGGCATCATGAGTAGCGAGCCGTCGGTGGTCCCACTGCCAGGATACTGTGTCCACGACCGAAGTTGCTCGTCGAAGTGCTTTTCGTAGATGGTCTCGTAGATGGCATCACGCGCCTCGAACCACTTCTTCAGCGGTGCCGGAAAGCCGCGGTGCTGCGCGATTCGAATCCCGCGATCGACCGCCACCCAGGCCATCACCTTCGACATCGTATACTGCTGAGTCTCGTCGCGGGCTTCCCATATCCCGTGATCGGCCTCCTGCCAGGAGTCGCAGACGTAATCAATAATCGTGGAGACGTGCCGCCAGAAGCTGTACGTAATCTCCTCGGCGTGCCCATCGTAGAGGTAGATGGTGTCGATGAGCTCCCCGTAGATGTCGAGTTGTCGCTGGCCCTTGGCCCCGTTGCCGACTCTCACAGGCGTGGATGACCGGTAGCCTTCCAGCGGGAGTTCATACTCTTCGAGGTCGGAGGTGCCGTCGACGCGGTACATGAGCGCTAGGTCGGCGGCGTCGTCCAGCTCCGCGCATCGGTCTTCGATCCAGGTAATGAACTGAGTCGCCTCCTCCTCGAGGCCCAGCTCGAGCATGGCGTACATCGTAAACGCCGAGTCACGAATCCACGAGTAGCGGTAGTCCCAGTTGAGGTCCCCGCCGATAAGTTCGGGAAGGCCAAAGGTCGGGGCAGCCACGCTCGACCCAAATTGCGCACTCGTGCAGAGCTTGAGCGTGATCACCGAGCGGATGATCGTCGCGCGGTAATGCCCGGTGTACCGAACCTTCGCCACCCATGTCTTCCAGTACGTACGGGTATAGTCGAGTAGGCTTTCGCCAAAACTCGTCACACCTGCCTCGTCTGGGAGAGAGCAGTCTTTGCTCTGGTAGACGAACACCCGAGTGGCTGGACCCTGGCCGCCGTCTGCACTTACCGCTAGATCAAAGGCGATCCGCGCTCCCCCCGGCTGGCCTTCGGCCCCGCGCAGACCGAGCAGCGTGGTGGCGTGCGGGCCGAGTGGTAGGTCCACCCCGGCATCGCCTTGTCCTATCGAGGCCAGGGTGGCTTCGGCACCGTAGGGGTAGCGCGCCTCCAGGTCAAAGGCCAGTACTGTAGAGCCGGCGAGTGCCCGCACGATGCGTACGACTTGGCAATGCTTGAGCTGATCGACCGGGGGCATAAAGTCGATCAATTCGGCGATGCCGCCCTCGTGCATGTACCGAGTCACGAGGATAGCGGTTTCGGGCTCGTAGTACTGTGTCGTGTGCAGGCCTGCTACGACTTTCGGATGTATGGACCAAGCTCCGCCGCGTTCTGCATCGAGCAGTTTGGCGAACGCGGTCGCGCTGTCGAATCGCGGGTAGCTCAGGAAGTCTAGACTGCCGGTCTTGGAGATGAGGGCGGCGGTGTGGAGGTTGCCGATGAGACCGTAGTCGGCGATGGGGGTATAGCTGGGCAAAGTGGACACTGGTTTGACGAAAGACTGTACCCAAAATAGGGAAGCGTCGTTTAACCAGCCGTTAACCCACTCTGTGGCCGCTTAGGTTCTGTCCTGGTAGCCGAACCCTTACTTTCGCACTTTCAAACTAACGACATGATGATGAAGTCCCTCCGCTTCGGCCTCGTAGCCATCGCTACCGCAGGTCTATTTGCCAGCTGTGGCAACGACGCCGACAACGAAGTCCGCGACGCCGCCCGTGACGCCACCGAGATCACCGAAGAAGCCGCCATCACCGGGGCGCAAGCTATGGGTGACATGACGGGCGTCAACGAAGCCGTGCCAACCGGTCCAACGACCGCTATGACCTTCAAGGAGACCGAGTTTAATTTCGGCACCGTCGCTGAAGGCGAAAAGGTCAAGCACACCTACAATTTCACCAACGCCGGTAGCGAGCCCCTCGTGCTCAGCAACGCCGTTGGCAGCTGCGGCTGTACTGTGCCCATCTGGCCACGTGAGCCCATCGCTCCGGGAGCCAGCGGCGAGATCGTCGTTGAGTTCAACAGCCAGGGCAAGCAAGGCGAGCGCGACCAGAAGGTCACCATCACCGCCAACACGAATCCTGCGCAGACGTTCCTGTCCCTCCAGGGGACGGTCGAGCCAAAGGGCTAGTCCACCTGTCCAAAATAGGTCGGCTGCTAATGCCGTCCAACTTCAAGGCCCGCATCTCGTCAACATTGACGGGGTTCGGGCCTTTTCGCTGGGGACCAATAGCGGATCTTATGTTATGCGGGATTACTTCAGCTTGGTCACGTTCAGTCACACCGTTTTCGCGCTTCCGTTTGCGCTGATCGGATTTACGCTGGGCGTGCTCGAACCGGGAACGGTCTTGGTGTGGACGGACTTGTTGCTTGTCGTGGCGTGCATGGTGACGGCACGTTCGGCGGCGATGGCCTTCAACCGGCTCGTCGACGCCGGCTACGACGCACAGAATGCCCGCACGGCCATCCGAGATATCCCTGCCGGAAAGATTACGCCTCGTGCCGCCGGCATCTTCGTCTTTGTCAACTGCGCGGTGTTCATCCTATGCGCAGGGCTTCTCAACCGTGCATGCCTGTTGTTGAGTCCGGTGGCGCTGCTAGTGGTGCTGGGCTACAGCTACACCAAGCGCTTTACGTGGTTGTGTCACCTCATCCTCGGGGTAGGACTAGCGCTCGCGCCTGTCGGGTCGTACATCGCTGTGACGGGTGGCTTTGGGGTGGTATCGTGCTTGTTTGGAGGGGTAGTCCTGCTGTGGGTGGCGGGCTTTGACATCGTTTATGCTTTGCAGGACGAGTCTTTTGACAGGAGTGTCGGGCTGCACAGCATACCGACGCGTTTTGGCGAAAGCCGCAGCTTTGGGCTGTCCCGCTGGCTGCACTTGAGCTGCTTTGCCACGCTCCTACTGGCGAGTGTGACCATGGCCAAGCAGTGGCCAAATGCGACGATGCTTATTTACGGGAGTGCGCTCTTTTTTGGCTCAGCGCTCGTCTACCAGCACAGGCTGGTGAGGCCCGGTCGGCTCGCTCTTATCGATCGGGCCTTCTTCACGACCAATGGTGTCGCGAGTGTGGTGTACGCCGGTCTGCTCGTCGGCGGGCTTGTGGTGTTGGGATAGACATATGAGGATTTATCTGCATGGATTGGCACAGTTCGTGCATAGTTGGGTAGAGGCCCCGCGGTACTTACGGAGCCCCTCCCAGCTATACCTCCTCTCTTATGTTGACGATCCCCTCTCGTAGCATTGGCCTGCTTAGCGCGTGCTTAGCCCTAGGTGTTTTGCCACTCGCCGCCCAATTTGCACAACCTGCCTATACACTTTCGGCGAGTGATTGCCGCTCTGAGGCCAGTGTCTGCAGTGACTACGACCAGACCGAATACGAGGCGTATACCTTTCTGCTCAATGGGACAGCTTACGCCAAAACCTTTACTAGCTGCAGCTCGGGCACGACCTGGGCGTACAGCCTGACGAGCATCCCCGACGAGGGATTTAGCGGCCCTTACCAGCTCGTCGGATGGACCGTGAACGGTACCAAACACACCGGCACTTTCAGCGATGCGCCAGGACTCGTAGACCTCATGCTCGACGCCGACCCAGGCGGCGGCTGGAAGTTAGACTTCAGGTCTAAGTCCATCAGGGGTGGCGAGCTCTCGAGTGTCTACTCATCGCTCGAGATCCTTCAGGAGCCAACCGGAATTTCGGTTGCGGTTGCCGTGACGGCACAGTCCCTCCCCGAGAATGCAGTCTTCGCCTTCCCCGTCGGTAGCCACATACTTCGAGTGCTGGACGGCACTACGCAACTCGAACAAATAAGCGTCGAGGTCACGTGCCCGACCCCGGTTGGGGAAGTACGCCAAGTCAATCTCGACATCCCGCAGAGCGAGGTCATTTGCCTCGACCTGGGTGGACTCGCCGGTCCGATCGTGCCGTCGAGCGTCACCCTCGCGCCCGCGCCAGTACACAGCGTCATCGCGCTCACGGATAACGACTGCTTTCGCGTAAGCGCCCGCAGCGTCGGTACAGATTCCGTCACGGTGCGATACTGCGACGCGGCCAACACCTGTGTGTCGCAGCGCCTCGCCATCGTCGCCAGACTCCCGAAGCCAATTGTATCGGTGACCATCAGGGATAGTGTTGCGTTTCCGAGCCAGATCAAGACCTTCTGCCTAGATACGACGGAGCTACCAGGCAGAGTCGTGTCGGTTGTCGATCTGTGCGAGGAGCCAGCGCGGACCTTCGTCGAGTTTACCTACACGGCTTCTACGAGGTGCGTGAAGTACCGCGCCCTCACCCCTGGCGGTATCGACTCTACCTGCCTGGTGGTGTGTGACGACTTAGGCTTCTGTGATACGACTAAGATCATCGTCAAAACGACGACCCCACAGCCGCTGCCTGACCAAAACCTCGTCTTCACTATCGACCTCGGTACGAGCGGCAGCACCGACCTCGACATAGAGGGTTTCGCAACCCGGCCGACGTCACTGGAGGACCTCTGCGCGATTGAGAGTGGGGCGATGGTTTTCTTCACCTTGGATGAGGCTGCACTCACCGTAGGGTTTGAAGGACTCGCTCTCGGAACGGAGCGCTCCTGTGTTTTGGCGAAAGCCCCGGATGGCGTCACGCAACTCTTCAACATCACTGTCAACGTTGTCACCCGTACCCCGGCCACCGACACGATCCGCATCAGGCGTGGGGATTCGCAACGCTGGTGCTTTGAGGCACCGGAGCTCGTCGGTCCAGTGGTGAGGCTGTTCGATGATTGTGTTGCGGTCGCTCCTCTGGTGACGACCTCGACCACGGAGGTAATCACCTGTCTCGACTTCAGTGCCACGACCGTAGGCGTGCAGGACCTCTGTATCAGGGTCTGTGATTCTACAGGGCGCTGTGACCTCACCAACCTCGTGATCGTCGTGACCGAAGAGGCCTCTCCGCTAGCCCCGACCGCCGTCGACGACGCCGCCGACGTGCCGACCTCCGGAACCGTGACGGTCGATGTGTTGAGCAACGACTCGAGCTTAACGCCAATCACTGCCGTGACACTCGTACAGGCACCCCGAGGGGGGATGGCGAGTTTTGATGACAATCGAATGCTGATTTACGTTCGGAATCCCGGTGAGACGTGCACAAACGATAGCCTCGTCTACCAAATCTGTAACGCCGGCGGCTGCGCCCAGGCCACGGTGCGCCTTATGCTCGACTGCGACAACGGCGGCGGCCCGCTTCCTCCGACGGGACGCGGCCCGATCGATATCGCGCGTATCCTCTCGCCAAACTTTGACAACCTCAACGATACGTGGGTCATCAAGAACATCGAGCAGTACCCCGACAACGAAGTCAAGATATACAACCGCTGGGGCGCACGCGTCTTCATTGCAAAAGGCTACGACAACACTTGGGACGGAAGCTTCCAAGACGGTGGGGCCCTTCCCGACGGTACCTACTTTTATGTAGTCGAAATCGAAGGATCGCCCGCAGCGTCTAGCTATCTGGAACTCCGACGCTAGTCGAAGCCCTGATTGCCCGTCAATTAGCACAGTATTTGCCACTGGTAGGTCAAACCGGTCCTGTAGGGCCGAGACAGACGCCTACCGTAGGTGAGTGCACCCTGAAAACACATATTTCCGATGACATATTTCCTCAAACTCGCGCTCGGCCTCGGCTTGGCTGTAACCACCGCCACGGCCGCCCTCGCGCAGCAGGACGCGATGTTTACGAAGTACATGTTCAACTCGCTCAACTACAATCCGGCCTACGCGGGCTCCAAGGATTACATGAGTCTCGGCCTCATCCATCGCTCGCAGTGGCTCGGCATCGAAGGGGCTCCCAACTCGCAGACTTTTACCGGGCATACGCCCCTGCGCAACGAGCGCGTCGGCGTCGGGATGAGCCTCGCCAATGATGCGATTGGACCGACCAATACCATGTCGGCCTCCTTTAGCTACGCCTACCGCATTCCGGTAAGCGACGGACTTCGCCTTTCGGTGGGCCTGCAAGGTGGGGTCGAAAATTACCGAGCCGACTTTACAAAGATTAACCTCGCCTCCGACGACCCGGCCTTTATGCAGCAGCCCAACCAGTGGCTACCGAATATGGGCATGGGGCTGTTTCTGTTCGGTGAGCGCTTTTATGCTGGACTGTCGAGCCCACACCTCATCGAGTATGACCTGCGCGAACCCAACGACCCGACTATTCCGGTGTACAGCCGGCGCTACCGACACTACTACGCCTCTGTCGGGGCGGCCTTTCCGGTACGAGGCGACGATATCATCTTCAAGCCGAGCATGCTGATCAAGAACGTCGGCCTCTTTTCGAAGACGAGCAAGAACGACGCCGCCCGCACGATCGGAGCACCGACCGAAGTCGATCTGGACGCCAGCCTACTGTTTTACCAGAAGTTCTGGATAGGTGCCTCTCTGCGCACCGCCGTCGAGGTGGTCACCGACCGGAGCTCGTTCGACTCGGCCGATCTGTGGTTTAGCGTCAACCTCGACAACGGTATGCGGATCGGTGCCGCCTACGACTATCCGCTCACGGCCCTCAACAAGGCTACTTCCGGTGGCTTCGAATTGATGCTCGGCTACGAGTTCAACTTCCTGTCCAACCGCCTGGTCACGCCGCGCTACTTCTAGCGCTCGCCACTCCTCTTGCCGATTTTAGTAATCCAACTGCTATGAAGCTGTCTTTCCTCAATCGCCTCTGCTTCCTCCTGCTGCTGCTTGCCTGTGTGCAGGTGGCCGACGCCCAATCAAACCGCATCAAGCGCGCACAGCGCATGATGGCCGACCTCAACTACTCCGAGGCAATTCAGCAGTTCAATCAGATCCTCGAGTCCAACGACGACGCCGAGGCCAAGATCGCGCTGGCCGAGGCCTACCGCAAGATCAACGACCCGATCAACGCCGAGTACTGGCTCGGGCAGATCGTTCGCCTCCCGGAGGCTACGCCGGTACACAAGTTGTACTACGGGCAGGCTTTGCAGCAAAACGGGAAGTGCGACCAGGCCAAGGAGTGGTTTGCGATCTTCATGAGGGAGCAGCCCGACGACCTTCGCGGGCAGTACCTGGGGCGGGCCTGCGACTACGAGCAGGAGTTGCTCACGAGATCGGCCGGCATCTACGAGGTCACGCACCTCGACTTTAACTCTGCCCTCGATGATTTCGGGGCGACCGTCTACGAAGACGGTATCCTGTTTGCGTCCGACCGCAGCCAAGGCGTCGCTATCAAGCGTGACCACGCCTGGACCGGCAACCCATTCCTAGAGCTGTTCTACGTAAAGAGCATGCGGACCGACGAGGCCGACCCGCAGACCACCGTGTACGGGACGCCCGACAAGTTCGAGAAGAGCTTTAATAGCAAGTACCACGACGCCGCGGTCACTGTCGCCGAAGACGGTGAGCAAATGTTTTTCACGCGCAACAACTACAAAGACGGCAAACTCGGTCGCTCCGACGACGGCATCGTAAAGCTTAAGGTCTTCTACGCCGATAAGAAAGGTACAGAATGGGGCGAGCTCCAGTCGCTGCCCTTTAACTCCGACGAGTACTCTGTGCTACACCCGGCCATTAGCCCGAGTGGCAAGCGCCTCTACTTCGCCAGCGACATGCCCGGCGGATTCGGCGGGATGGACGTATACTACTCTGAGAAAGAAAATGGCCGCTGGAACCCACCGGTTAACCTCGGACCAAACGTCAACAACGAAGGACACCAGGCCTTCCCCTTCATCGCGCCCGACGGGAAGATCTACTTTGCCTCCGACGGACACGTAGGACTCGGTGGATACGACATCTACTACACCACCGAAAAGGGACCTTTCGAGTTCACGTTGCCCGAAAACATGGGTGCGCCGATCAACTCCACCGCCGACGATCACTCGATCACCTCGCTAGAGGACGGCAACTTTGGGTACTTCTCCAGCAATCGTACCGGCGGTGCCGGCAAGGACGACATCTACTCCTTCGTCCGCACGGGCGTTCCGGTCGAGGTTCTCGTCATCGACGCCGACACCCGGCTCCCAATCGAGGGCGCGACCGTGCTCAACGGCTGCACCTCCGGTTCGACGCTCACGGACGTCAACGGTATCGCCGCGATGGACATGACCGAGGCCGAGGAGTGCAAGTTCACGGCCAGCGCGGAGTCTTACGAAGAGGCCAGCAAAACAGCCACCACAGTAGGTTTTAAGGGCAACAAGCTGATCGTCGAGATCCCGCTCAAGTCGCTCAAGGAGTACTCGGTGGAGGGCTTCGTGTTCGACGAATCTACCGGCGAGCCGATAGAAGGGGCCATGGTGACGCTCATCGACCCGCTCGACCCCAAAAATCTTACGGCCCTTACCGACCCCGCCGGCCGCTACACCTTCGACCTAAAGTCAGGAAGCTGCTACACGATCCGTGCGACGAAAAAGGATTTTCTATCTGCTAAGGTGGACGACCTGTGTGCCACGGACACTGCGCGTACTTTGGTTTTTGATGTCAATCTCTTTCTCCAACCCACGATCTACAGCGGTCCAAAAGACGACGAACTGGCCGGTACCGCGATCCGTCCCGACAATGATCCCGACTCCCGCCTCTACCAAGACGGAGCTACCGGACTCTACATCGACTCAGATACTGGCAAGCCGGCCAACGGCAAGATCAACGGTCGCATCTACAACAACGGTCAGGTCGTCAATACCGGTGGCAAGTTCGACCGGGGCTTAAGTGATATTAAAGCCGGTGACGCCATTCCATACCTGTTGCACATTTATTACGACTTCAACATGGCCACCATTCGCGCCGAGGCTCGCGAGGACCTTGACGGACTCTATGCTATGCTAACTGAAAACCCCGAGATCATCATCGAGATAGGCTCTCACACGGACGCCCGCGGTAGCGACGACTATAACGTGCGTCTCTCGCAACGACGCGCCGAAGCGGTGGTGCGCTACCTGGAGCAGCGTGGTGTGAGCCGCGACCGCCTCGTGCCCCGGGGCTACGGTGAGACGGTACCCGTCAACAACTGTAATAACAACGTGCCTTGCTCGGAGCGTGAGCACCAGTTCAACCGTCGTACAGAGTTCCGCGTGCTCGGATGCAGCACCTGCGAGGACACCGGCAAGAAGTCCCTCCCCCGCGAGGAAGTCGAGGTGAGCCGCTGCCGAAACTGTCCTTTCTAAGCGAACGCAAGCGAGGTAGGATAGTATTCGGCAAACTGATCGCCATAGGGTAGGCAGCCGATCGGAGTGGATACACGCCGGTCGGCTGCTTACGTTTACGGGCCGTAAGTCTGAGGCGCTGCTCGACAGTAGTCGCCTTTCGGCAAAACTCCGTGCCCCTATGTCGATTCGCGTCTCGCAGTGTCTCCATCTTCTCCTCCTCCTTGCTTGCCTGCTCCCGGTCGTGGCTAGTAGTGCACAGCGCACCAATCGTCTGGCGGCCAAAGCGTTCGAGCTAGGCAACTACGCCGAGGCCGCTGAGGCCTACGAGAAGGTGTTCCGCAAAAGTGGAGACGCAGACGCCACCGAGCGCTTTCAGTACGCCTACAGCTTGCGGGTGCTGGGTCGCCTAGAGGAAGCGGTCGAGGCCATCGCGCTTCTACCGGCCGGCGAGAATCCCGAAGTCTACTACCAACACGCCCTCATCCTCACCGAGTTGGGCCGCTACAGTGAGGCCGTCGAGGCTGTTTTTGCGGCAGCTAAACGCAATCACCCGAGCGCCGACGCCCTAGCTACCCGCATTGCGTATGCCCAGGCGCACGCCAAAGACGTCGCGGCCTGGAAGGTGACCAACGAGTTCGTCAATTCGGTAGGCGATGACTACGCCCCGGAGGCCTTCGGGGATTTCGTGGTGTTCGCCAGCGATCGCAGTGGCGGGACTACTCAACTGTACCGTAGCGTGCGCGACGAAAACAGGTTTCTTCGGGTGCCCAATATGGTGCATCGAGTTGGCAATCCCGAGGGCGGCGAAGCACCTGTGGCCTACGCACCGAGCGGCGAGCTAATCGCCTACACCCGCAACAACTTCCAGGCAGGCGAACGCCTCATCCCAGAAGCTGGGTGGGAAATGAGCCTCGCCCTGGCCCTCCCGACGCAAGACAACGACTTTCTGCCGGGTAAATCCTTCGTCCACAACGGCGCGGGTTACAACTCCGGATTTCCGAGCTTCAGCCCGGACGGCGCACGGATCTACTTCTCCTCCGACCGACCGGGTGGGCAGGGCGGCTACGATTTGTACTACTCCGAGCGCGGGGCCGACGGCTGGGGGGCACCCGTCAACCTCGGACCGGAAGTCAACACGCCCGGCAACGAAATTGCGCCGCAGACCTCGTCCGGGTCGGTATTTTTTTCGAGCGACTATCTCCCTGGCTTTGGTGGGATGGACATCTACCGCGCCGACATCATCGGCGGGGTGGTGTCGTCGGTGAGCAACCTCGGTCCGGCAGTCAACAGCCCGCTCGACGACATTGGGTTTTCGCTGGCCGACGGGGGCGACCTCGCCTACTTCGCCAGCAACCGCGCAGGCGGCAAGGGCGGGATGGACCTCTACCGCGCGGTGCGCTCGGGACAGGCGATTACGCTCGCCGTGGTCGACGGTAAGACCCGCCAGCCGATCGCCAACGCCGTACTCGACTTCAGCGACTGCGGCCAAGGAGTATTCCTCACCGGGGCAGATGGTGCCTATACCTTTCGAGCGTTGCCAGACTTCAATTGCCGCCCCCTGGTGAAGAAGAGTGGCTACAACGTCAAGCAATTCAGTGTCTCGGCTGCCAACCTCAAGGATCGACCCCGCATGGAGATCGTCCTTAACGCGGAGGACAAGATCACTGTCTACGAAGGGAAGGTCGTCAACAGCCGAACTGGGGACGCCGTAGGAGGCGTCGATGTGTTCGCCCGCCACAAATCGACCGCCTTCACGGCCGAAGGTAAGACCGACTCTAGCGGCAACTACACACTGAGCCTAGAGCGGGCTGGCGAGTATGTGATAGCCTACCGCGGACCTGGATTCGCGACTATCGACAGGGAGTTGAGCACCTACGACTCCGATGGCGCGGGCGTGCTGTCGACCTTTGCGCTCTTCCCCGACGCCAAGGCCACGCCCTCCGCGCCGTCGCGTCAGATGACGGTGGGCACGACGGTAGCCGACGAGCTCAGCAATGGTGAGGCGAGTGTGATTGCAACACCGCAGACCGGTACCGCAAAGTCGGCTCCGGCAGAGCGTGACGCGCCCAGACCAGTAGTTGGCAGCGATGTCACGAGCCGTGGGGTAATCTCGGCGGGGACATCCGTGCAAGTAGCTGCGGTGTCGTCGAGTATGACGGACCTAAGCAGCTACACGTCTCGCTTGTCTGGTATTGGTAAGGTATATGGCAAAGTGGAGGGCCCCCTACTGCGCGTACGACTCGGGCCTTTCGCTGATCGAGAGACGGCACTCGTACAGCTCGCCAAGGTGCGGGCCGCTGGGTACGGCGATGCCTTCTTAGCGACCGAGATGGGTGGCGCAGCCCTCGGTGTGGAAATCGCTGAAGAGACCGAGGAGCTTCCGGTGCAAGCTGCTGCTGGTAGGTACTTTCTTCGGCTCGCGACCTACAGTTCGCTCAAGAACTTCGACCAGGCCAAGGCCGCGGCGCTCGGGGATCTCACGACTCGGCGCAGTGGCCAAAACGTAATCGTGCTGCTACGAGGGTACGCAACTGCCGAGGCAGCCCGAGCGCGACTCGAATCGGTGAGAAGGGGGGGGTATCCAGATGCCGTCGTCGTGGAGGAGGCCGCAGATGGTAGCCTGACCACTGTACGGTAGTTGGAGCCACTGCAATGGTCATACTTGCCGGAGGCTCACCCTTGAACCTGATACCACGCAGACCATCGTTTGCGCAGAGTTGTAGCATCTGCGCTGGTGTTGCTCGACCGTCCATGATCCACGCGTATACCTCGTCTACGAGGGCGGACCGGAAGCCCTGTGGCGCTAACCAAATTTGCAGCACGAAGCTCAGTCCACGCACTGCGGCGAGGACGTTGCGGTCGTAGATTCCTGTAGAGGCCACTGCTCCGGCGAGTTTTAGGTCGCCGTGCACATCGCTGGCAGCATGCCCGTGCGGGAGTTGGGCTTTCGCCAAAACCTGCTCCGCCTGCGTCTCGGCAAACGTGAGCAGAGCAGCCTGTCGTTTTGCCGAAAGGCCGATACCAGCCATGGCTCTAGGCTCCACCTCGGAGAGTGTTGGAAGAACGTGGTGACGGAAGCGGTTGCGGGCGTAGGCATCGCTGGCGTTGCTCCCGTCTTCTCGGAAAGACACCTCATGGGTTTTGGCGAAAGCCGCTAGCCTGGCCTTTGGGACCTCGAGCAAGGGCCGCAGGAATTGCCCGTGCACCGGCTGCATACCTGCTAAGCCTTTAGGCCCCGTGCCCCTCGACAACTTCATCAAAACCGTCTCCGCCTGATCATCGGCGTGGTGGGCGAGGGCCACGGCACTGCACCGATGTAGCAAGCGCATCGTGTGCGCCAGCCGAAGTGCTCGCGCATGGGCCTGTATACCACTGGCCCCGGTCTCGAAGTCTGCCCGCTCGCTGTGGACCTGTACCGCGTGCAGCTGTGCTGTGTAAAGGACGAGCGCGGCGTCGGCATCGCTATCCATACCCCGCAACCCGAAATTGACGTGCAACACTTCGTGGGGTAGCCGCGCAGCTCGGACCAGGTGCCACAGCACCATCGAGTCGAGCCCCCCGCTCACCGAAACCAGGAGCGGTCGCTGAGGCGAAGTCGTTGGAGCCTGCCGGGTAAACCAGGCCCGCAGTCGATCTGCGTCAAAGGCATCCGCGGGCGTTGCGATCATCGCGGCGAAGGTACCCGCCGGGCGAGGCTAAGGCTCGCTGTATCGACTGCGCGTGTAGTTTAGCCACATGGTAAAGCACACGTCTTCCCTACTTCTGCTGTTGTCGCTCGTACTCGCCGCCTGTGGGTCCGATGTTGGTCCCACCCAAACCCCCGACGCTCCTATGGCCGATACAACCAACCGCCCCTTCAATACACCCGACTGGGCCGCGACCGCCGCTCTGTACGAACTCAACGTGCGGCAGTACACTCCAGAGGGGACGCTCAACGCCGCCAAACCGCACCTCCAGCGTCTCGCCGACATGGGCGTAGACGTGGTTTGGGTGATGCCGATCTACCCGATCTCCGAGACGAAACGCAAGGGGACCATGGGGAGCTACTACGCCTCGTCCACGTTTACGGACGTCAACCCGGAGTTTGGGACGCTCGATGACTTCCGGGGTTTCGTCGACGAAATCCACCGGCTAGGGATGCACGTGATTCTCGACTGGACCGCCAACCACACCGGCTGGGACCACCCCTGGATCACCGAGCACCCTGAGTACTATACCAAGCGCGAAGGCACCGATACGATTCGCCACGCCTTTAATCCCGGAGACGCCGGCGGCGGGGACACCGACTGGTACGATATCGCCCAACTCGACCACAGCAACCCTGAGCTCCACGCCGCGATGATCGAGGATATGAAGTTCTGGCTGCGCGACTACGACGTGGACGGCTTCCGATGCGACGTGGCGGGCTTTGTACCGTTGGAGTTTTGGTTCAAGGTGCGTCCGGCCCTGGAGTCGGTCAAACCGGTATTCATGCTCGCAGAGTGGGGCGATGAGCCGCGACACTTTCAGGCTGCGTTTGACATCAACTACGGTTGGGATTTCCACAAATTGCTCAACGCGCTCGCGGAGGGCAAGGAAGGCGCGGACGCGGTTTGGGCTCACCAGGCGAAGGCCATGCGCGAGTATGCAGACTACGCCTACCACCTAAACTTCACGAGCAACCACGACGAGAATTCTTGGAACGGGACTGAATTCGAGCGCATGGATGTGTTTGCGGACGCCATGTTCGTGGTCGCGGCCACCTTCGAGGGTGCCCCGCTCGTCTACTCTGGGCAGGAGGAGCCGTTGCGCAGGCGCCTAGAGTTTTTCGAGAAGGACGACATCGGCTTTAAGGATTTCGCGAAGGAGGACTTCTTCCGGCGTTTGCTTTCGCTAAAACACAACAACTCGGCGCTGCACAACGGGACGGCCGGGGCGGTGGCCACCCGGATCGAGCTCGCGGACGCCAATGATCGCCTGCTCGCGTACACGCGGAAAAAGGGCGACGACGGAGTGGTGGTGATCGTCAACCTCGCCAAGGAGTCTACTGGGTTACAACTCGCGGATGGCTTTGTCGCCGGGGAGTACTACGACGTGATGAGCGGTGCCAAACAAACGTTAAAACCAGGTACGGACCTGCGTCTGCCCGGCGCGGGCTATCGGGTGTTCAGTACTTTGCCGCCCGATGAAGCTGCCGTCCGATCTCGCTAAGCCCTTCCGTCAATACTGCTTGCCAGTCGTAGGCCTTGCCCTGGCGGTGGCGTGGTCGGCAGGCCGCGAGGCGCAGAGTCCGTCGGCCACCTACCTAGGGCAGTGGAAAGGGATCATCACGCAGGACCTCGGTCCGTCGGTGCGCTACTTCGACATGGAGATGAGCGTCGCCGCGACTCTCGAGGACGAGGACTTCTTCAGCATCTCCTGTCACGTAATGGACGGCGACTACCACGCCTACATGAGCGGCACGGCCCGGGTTTTGCCGAACGGCGAACTCTACGTCCGCGAAGACGAGATCGTGCGCGCCGACAGCATCCCCGGCATGGCCTGGTGCCTCAAGCGCCTCGAGTTGCGCAAGTCGATGGAGAAGGGCCTGTTGCATTTGCGAGGCACGTGGACGGGGGATACCTACTTCGGGGCCTGCCCACCGGGCAAGATGGATTTGATACGACCGGTTGCGCGGACTTAAGCAAGTGTTGGAGTGGTGGAGTGGTGAAGTGTTGAATTGTTGAAGGTCGAAGTGTTGAATGGGCTGCGCCTGCGTCCCTTACTTTCGCGCGCCTTATGGAAATCGTCGAACAGATTCAGCGGCTCACGAGTGCGGCTATCGAGCGGGCTTACGCCAAAACCGTTGCGCCGGAGGCCGTAGTGGTCAATGCGACCCGCAGTGATATGGACGGCGATTATACGGTTGTGACATTTGCGCTGAGCAAATCGCTAGGCGAGCGGCCGGATGTCATCGCGGAAAAAGTAGGCCAGGCGCTCCTCGCCGAAGCGGACGCCGTGGAGCGCTACGAGGTCGTCAAGGGGTTCCTGAATCTCAGCCTCGGCAGCGCGTTTTGGCGCAAGCTGATCATTGCCGCTAGCGAGGACGAGGGCTTCGGTCTCGCGCCGAAGTCCGGCCTCACAACGGTGGTCGAGTTCGCCTCGCCCAACACCAACAAGCCGCTCCACCTCGGACACATCCGCAACATCCTGCTCGGCGACAGTGCTGCCCGCATCCTCGAGGCCGCCGGTCGCGAGGTAATCCGCGTCCAAATCGTCAACGACCGCGGCATCGCCATCTGCAAGTCGATGCTCGCCTGGCAACGGTTTGGTGACGGTGAGACGCCCGCCACTTCAGGCCTTAAGGGTGACCACCTCGTCGGGAAGTACTACGTTACCTTCGAACAACACTTTCGTGAAGAGTACGCCGCGTGGCAGGCGATGAAGATCGGCCAGCAAACCCTCAGTGGCGTCAAGGTCAAAGAGCACGAGGACCCGGCTAAAGCGTACAAAAACACTTACTTCAACGAGTACTCCGAACTCGGTCGAGCGGCTCGCGAGATGCTGTTGGCCTGGGAGGCCGGGCGACGAGGGAGTGCGGTCGCTGTGGAAGCAGATGAACGGCTGGGTGTACGAAGGTTTCGAGTCTACCTATCAGCGACTCGGCGTCACGTTCGACAAGCTGTACTACGAGTCTGAGACCTATCTGCTCGGCAAGGAGATGGTTTCGGATGGACTGGAGAGTGGCGTGTTTTTCCGCAAGGAGGACGGCAGCGTCTGGGTGGACCTCTCGGACCAGAAGCTAGACCAGAAGATCGTGCTACGCGCCGACGGCACTTCGGTGTACCTCACGCAGGACCTCGGTACCGCGCACCAGCGCTACGAGGATTTTGGGATGGATGCCATGATCTACACCGTGGCCGATGAGCAGAACTACCACTTCGAGGTGCTCTTCAAAACCTTGAAATTGCTGCAGGAACCGTACGCCGACCGGCTGGCGCACCTCAGTTATGGCATGATCGAGCTGACCACCGGCCAGATGAAGAGTCGCGAGGGGACGGTCGTGGACGCTGACGACCTGATGGACGAGGTGATCGCTGCCGCGCGCGCCAATGCCGACGAGCGGGTCGAGCAGGCGGGTGCCAGTGTGGCCGAACGCGCGAAGTCCGCCGAGCAGGTCGGCCTGGCCGCCATCAAATACTACATCCTCAAGGTCGGTCCAAAGCGCCGCATGGTATTCGACCCGAAGGAGAGCATCGACCTTCAGGGCGCTACCGGACCGTACATCCAATACAGCTACGTGAGGGCGCGGGGCGTGAGCGCAAAGGCCGCCGAGGCAACCGAAGTGGACCTTGCTAAGGCAAGCGATTATCAGACCTTGGAGCCCGCTGAGCGCGAGCTCATCAAGCACTTGCTCACGCTACCACAGGTGGTCGAAGAGGCTGCCGAAGCGCTCGATCCTTCGCTGGTGGCGAGCTACGCCTACAATCTCGCGAAGGGCTACCACCGCTTCTGGCATGACCACTCGGTTTTGTCGGCGGAGTCGCCCGAGGCGCGGGCGTTTAGAGTGATGTTGAGTGCGGCTGTCGCCAAAACCCTCCGTACGTCGATGCATTTGCTAGGCATTGACTTGCCAGAGCGCATGTAGTGCGCACCCCAGCGTCCGCATGATGCGTTAGCCCCGTAGCCGAACCCGTGATCTATGAGAACTTTACGTACCGCCGCCCTCGCGTTTGTCCTACTGTGCGTCGGGCAGGCTGTCCTGGCGCAAGTCCCGAAAAACGCGAAAACCAAGAAGGCCACCGCCCCACAGACGGAGCAACCAGGCTACGAGATTAGCGTCACGATCGACGGCTTCGAAGGGACGGAGCTGTACCTCGCCAACTATTTTCTCGACAAACAGTACATCGTCGACACGGCCAAATACGTCGACGGCAAGGCCATCTTCAAAGACACCAGCCGCCTCAAGGAGGGGATGTACCTCCTCGTGATCCCCCCCGACAACGATTACGCGCAGCTGCTCATCGACGCGGATCAACGCTTTACGGCAAACACGCAACGCGACGAACTCACCACCGCTATGCGTATTGAGGGCAGCGAGGAGAACGAGCGCTTTTTCGCGTACCTCCAGCTGCTGGACCGACTGCGGCCACAAGCCGACAGCTTGCGCCAAATCGTGAACGACAGCACACGCACCCAGGTGGACAAGGACCTCGCTCAGGACCTCGTAAACACCATCGACGAGCGCGTCGTAACGGAGCAAGCCAATATTAAATCGACCGCTCCGAAGTCGGTGCTCGCTAGCCTGTTGCGGAGTTTCGAAGAGCCTGAAATGCCGGTCTTCGCGGGGAGCGAGGCGGAGGTTCAGCGTCAGCAGTACAACTTCTATAAAGACCACTACTTCGACAACATCGACCTCGGCGATCCGCGTGCGATTCGGAGTACCTACCTCGACCAGAAGGTGAACTATTATCTCGAAAAACTCGTGGTACCGACCCCAGACAGTATCAACAAGGAAATCGACGGTCTCCTCGCCCGCATGGCTCCCTCGCCGGAGACCTTCCGGGCCTACGTGAGCAAGTTCTTGAATCAGTACGCCAGTTCGAAAGTGGTCGGACAGGATGCGGTCTATGCGCACCTCGGCGAGAAGTACTATATGGACGCATCACAGACGCCCTGGATCGACGCCGAAACACGCGAGAAGATCGCCGACAACGTCGTGCGCCTGAAGCCGCTGCTCATCGGCCAGCCTGCCCCAGAACTCACGACCTATCAGCAAGACGGTTCGCCGCTCAACCTTCGCGACATCGAGGCCGACTACACAGTGGTGTTTTTCTTCGACCCGGAGTGCGGCGTGTGTAAGAAGCAGACCCCAACGCTCGTCGAGTTTGCGCAGGCCTACGCCGACCAGGGCGTGAAAGTCATGTCGGTCTGCACCCGCCTCGGCAAGGAAGGCGACACCTGCTGGCCTTACGTCGCCGAGAAGGAGGGCATGGCCAGCGCGATCCTTAACACGAACGACCCCTACCACCGCTCGAAGTTCAAAATTAGCTACGATGTCTCCTCGACCCCGCAGATCTACGTCTTCGACCGCGACAAGCAGATCGTGAGCAAGCGTATTGCCGCCGAGCAGCTGGCCGACGTAATCGACAACCTTAAGAAGATGAACGAGCGTCCTAAGCTTGCCGAGTAGCCTACGAAAGGCAGCTCATTGGGTTACCCAACCGGCAACCGGCCATCTGGCCTGATGTCCAAATCTACGCCCCGCTCGATGTGCGGATCTGGTGGCAAATACGTAAACTCGATGTCGTGGTCCGCGGCATGAATGCGGAAGTCGTCGAAGACATCCTTCACATCGGGGTCGATAACTACTGCGCGCCTCCCGTCAATCACCACCTTCGCCCCGTCGGGCAGAGCATTGAGCGTCTGTCCGATGCGAGCCTTGTTCAGAAAAGTCGTGTGCTCCGACAGCTCCAGCACGAGCGTCTCCCCGTCTTGGTGCTTCTGGCGATCCGAGAAGTAGGGTGTACGGAAATTGGCGATCAGCAGGAAAATCACCGAGATGAGGAGTCCGACGCCAATGCCCGTAAGAAGGTCCGTAAAGTAGATCGCGACCACGGTCACGACAAAGGGGATAAACTGGCTCAGGCCCCGGCGGTACTGCTGGATAAAGTTGGCCGGCGCGGCCAGTTTGTACCCCACCACCATGAGGATGGCCGCGAGACTCGCCATCGGGATGTAGTTCATCGCCGTTGGGAGCAGCAACACCGCTACCACGAGCCATAAGCCATGGAGTATGCTAGAGGCCTTGGTCTCAGCCCCGGCTTGAAGGTTGGCCGACGAGCGGACGATGACCTGCGTGACTGGTATGCCGCCGATAAGTCCAGAGAAGATGTTACCGACACCCTGGGCGAGGAGCTCGCGGTTGACCGGCGTAATTTCGCGGTGAGGGTCCATTTTGTCGGTTGCCTCAACGCAGAGCAGCGTCTCGATACTAGCCACGATGGCGATGGTACCGCCCGTGAGCCAAATTTTGAAATTCGTGATGGCCGTCCAGTCTGGCATGACCAGCAGCGATTTAACCTCCGAGAGCGAAGAGGTAATCGGGATAGAAATCGTGTGGAGCGGCTCGAAGAAGCCCGTGGTTTTGGCGAAAGCGAAATACAAGCCCACTCCGGCGAGTACGGCCATCAACTGTCCTGGAATGTGCTTTAGAAAGCCATTGCGCTTCACTACGCCTGCCTGAAACAGCAAGATCAGGGCGATGCCGGCCAACGTTGTGATGATGGCCGCAGGATTGATGTAGTCGAGCATGGTGACGAGTTCCGAACTCGTCGTCTCGCCATCGGGCTGGTCGTAGAAGTAGTCACCTTCCGGGTCGCTGTCATAGCCGACGGCGTGGGGGAGTTGCTTCAAGAAAATAATCACACCGATACCGGCGAGCATACCCTTGATGACACTGTTGGGGAAAAAGTAGGCCACCACGCCCGCCCGCAGGACGCCTAGTAGGATTTGCAGCACCCCGCCGATCATTACAGCGACCAAAAAAGCCTCGAACCCGAAGCCGCCGATGGCCTCGGCCACGATTACGGCAAGCCCGGCGGCCGGTCCGGAGACGCCCAGTCGCGAGCCGGAGATACTGCCGACCAACAGGCCCCCGATGATACCCGCGATGATGCCGGAGAGCGGGGGGGCGTCGCTCACGATGGCGATCCCGAGGCAGAGCGGGAGCGCCACGAGAAAGACGACGAGAGAGGCGCTGAGGTCGCGCCCTAAGGTTTTGCTGGAAGCCAAAATGAGTAGGTGTGTAGGATGCAGGAGGAGCGCCGTGCCGAAGGTGGCCCGCGGAGCAAAGCGTAAGGTAGGGCACTGGGTCTCACGTGCGCAGACCGTCCTTCATCTGCCTGAATCATAAGTTGGTTCTCGTCGAGCTGGAGACCAGAATCTGCCAGAAGATGTAGCCAGCCAAGTACAGCGCAACCAAACGTTCTTTGCGACGCTGCACTTGCCGGATCTAGGTTCGGTAGGGGTGACTTTGCTCCTGTCTATGCACTCTCGTAATCGCTACCGCCAGCCCTACGACCTCGACCGTCTCGTTGCGGCTGTACCAGCGTTGGCGTCCTACATCATCGACGCTCCCGCTGGGCGACGTACGGTAGACTTTGCTCGACCGGAGGGTGTGCGCCTGCTCAACAAAGCGCTGCTGATCAGCGACTACGGGCTTCGGATGTGGGACCTTGCCCCCGGGGCGCTCTGCCCTGGTGTCCCCGGTCGCCTCGACTACATACACGCTATCGCAGAACTCATCGGCGAGGGTCGTACCGGGGCCACGGGCCTCGATGTGGGGACGGGGAGTTCGCTCGTCTACCCGATCCTCGGCGTGCGCGAGTACGGCTGGCGATTCGTAGCAGCCGAAATCGAGGCTGCGAGCCTTCGAGGTGCCCAGGCCATCGTGAACTTCAACCCTGTACTACAGGGTAGGGTAGAGGTGCGGCGACAAGCGAGGATCGACCAAATTTTTGAAGGCGTTATTCGATCAACGGATCGCTTTGCGTTCACGATGTGCAACCCACCCTTCTTCGCGAGTACCGACGAGGCTACGGCTTCCGCCAAAACCAAGTGGGCCAAGCTAGGTCGCAAAGGCGAGGCTCGAAATTTCGGAGGGCTGGCCAACGAATTGTGGACCCCCGGCGGGGAGGAGTCGTTCCTGCGGCGTACCGTATCGGAGTCCTCGAAGTTTCGCAAGCAGGTGGACTGGTTTACGACCCTAGTTTCCCGCGAGGCCTACGTGTCGAAAGCGCTACGGGTTTTGGCGAAAGCCCACCCCGAACAAACGCGGGTGATTCCCCTTCAAACCGGGAATAAGACGCAGCGTATTCTAGCCTGGCGCTGGGTTTGAGCGGTATTGCCTCTCTCCGCCCCTCGGCTACCTTGCAGCCATGCCGCAAGACCTGACCCTCGTCCTCATGGCTGCCGGAATGGGCAGCCGCTACGGCGGCTTAAAGCAAGTCGAGCCTATGGGCCCGGCCGGTGAGAGCCTCGTCGACTACGCTGTCTACGACGCAAAGCGAGCGGGCTTTGAGCAAATAGTTTTCATCATCCGCCGCGACATCGAACGCGATTTTAAGGAGACGGTGCTCGCGCGATTAGCGAAGGGTGGCTTCGAGGCCAGCTACGTGTTTCAAGAGCTAGAGGACGTGCCTACGGGCGTTGCTGCGGACTTTTCGCAGCGCACCAAACCTTGGGGTACGGCACACGCCGTTTGGTCGGCGCGGCAGGCCGTCAAGACGCCCTTCGCGGTCCTCAATGCCGACGATTACTACGGTCCGGCGGCTTACCGTTTGCTGGCCGATCACCTTCGTCAGGGCTCTGAGGAGTACGCGATCGTTGGGTACAATCTAGCCGATACCTTGTCTGTACACGGGACGGTCGCGCGCGGCATCCTGGAGCAAGACCCGAGTGGACGCCTGATCCGCATCGCAGAGCGCACCCAGATCGAGCGGCTGGCGTCCGGTCACGTCGTCAACCGCGAGCCCGTGGGCGAGGACCTGGAAATCGCCCCCGACGCCAATGTGTCGATGAACATTATGGGTTTCACGCCAGGTGTGTTCCTACAGTTGGGCACGGCCCTCGACACCTTCCTCCAAAATCACGGGCAGGAAGCAAAGTCTGAGCTTTACTTGCCAAATGTCGTCGGCGCACTCGTCACGGCAGGGCAGGCGGTGGTAAAAGTCCTACCGTCCGGCGACGAATGGTTTGGGGTGACCTACGCGGCCGATACCGACGTCGTCAAGGCACGTTTGAGAGACCTGCACGCTGCGGGGGTGTATCCCAGAGATGGACTGTGGACCAGCGTATCCGAATGAGTAGACAGCAAGCGCAGGCCCTACGCCTCGTTGTCCCAGCCTCGCCGGCGCATGATGGCATCGAGTAATGTGGGGATGTAGCGCTTCAGGTAAATACCGGCGAGTTCGGTGCCGCCTACCAAAATCTCCGTTCGACCTGCGAGTATGCCTCGCCAAGCCTTTTCAGCAAATCGCTCGGCCGACAGCCCATTTGCCTGGTGCTTGTCCATCGTCCCCTGGGCCGAACCGTCGCCTACCACGGCATTGCGACTTATGTCGGTGTGCACGTAACCCGGACTAATAATCGACACCTGGACGCCGGTGTCCGCGAGCTCGTACCGTAGGCTATCATAGTAGCCGTGCAGCGCATGTTTGCTCGCCGCATAGCTCGACCGAAGCGGTGTCCCCAGGTGTCCGACCACAGAACTGGTCGTGACGACATGGCCGCTGCCTTGCGCGACCATGCCAGGTCCTACCAGTCGTGTAAGCTCGACGTTGCCGAAAAAATTAACCTCCATGATGCGGCGCGTTACGTCTAGGCTGGTGTTGAACGCCCTGTCCCGTTGCGAGATCCCTCCGTTGTTGATAAGGTAGTCCACTGGTCCGACCCGATCCACCACCTCCGAGATCACCGCCACCTTCGCGAGATCGAAAGCGACTACCTGATGGGCGTACGGCCTCTCCAGCGTGCTGCGTACCTCCTCGAGTTTGTCTTCTCGTCGCGCAGAGAGCACCAGATCGGCTCCTTGGCGCGCTGCCCAACGCGCCATAGCCTCGCCGAGACCCGAACTGGCTCCCGTGATCCACACTCTTTTGCCTAGCAGCTTCCCTTCCGACATCACTCTCAATTTGCGCCAAACATACTGGCTCCCGCACGGAAGTCGCGCTCTCGGATGAGAAGGACGAGCTCGCCGTCGAGACTGGTGCCGAGGCTACCGGAGGCATCGACCCTCGACGCCGAGATCGCGGCTTCGTCGACGGCGATCTGCCCGGGCTCGGCACCCTGGAGGATCAGTGCCTCTCCGAGAGCCTGGCTCTGGGTGGCGTTGATGCGCTGTAGCTGCACGGCCGTGCCCTCCCGCCGGCTCTGCGCGTATACGATTGCCTGCATCCCGCGATCCGCACGCAGGCCGCTGGCGATTTGGCGCAAGGCAGCGAGGCCGAGGCTGCTCACCCTCGTTGGCTCACTCGGGTAGACGAGGTGCTCAGACAGTCGCACGATCACGAAGTCCTGTTGCCGCACTACCGACGCCTCCTTGCTCGTAAAGCCGACAATCGCGGATTTCATAGCGAGATAAACGTTCTCCGCACGCGAGCGATCGTAGGAGGTCGCGGGCGGCAGAGGCGTCTGTGCGGCGACGCTGCTGCTGCTGCGTGTGCCTCGGGTAAGAGGAGCCACAGCCTCGGGGGAGGGCTGGGGCGGTGCGGTCGCTTGTGCAGCCAGCAAACTCGCCATATGCTCATTGCGCCGCTGCGCCTGGACGCTCTCTGTCTCCCGGCGAGTAGCTGCCTCGCTGAGGCGCTGTACCTCGGAGTAATTGGTTTCGTTCTCGAAACTCGACTGCGCGAGCGAGCGGTCGTAGCGCTTTAAGACATCCACATTGGCCACTTGGAGCTGGCTGTACTGGGTACGAGTGGAGTTGAGTTCGTTGTGGAGAAGTTGGTTCTGGTGACTCAGCAATTCATTGTCGCGATAGGTGCGCAGATGATCCTGGGTCATTGCCGCAATCGAATCCCGCCGCTCCTTGGCGAGGCTCTTGTACTCGTTTCGCTGCGTCTCGGTGAGCTCGAAGCGACTGTACGAGACACAAGATGTCGTGCACAGGGTCAAGGAAAGTAGGATGGCGGCTTTCGCCAAAACTTCGGGGCGGGACATTTCGGGAGCGTTTGATAGTTCTCTCTGGGAACATACGCTCCGTACTGAGGCAGGGTACGGTTTAAGGTGGCGACACTTTGCACAGCAGGCTGTGAAGAAGTCTCGAACGGGGGATAGCGCACGCGAAGTGAGCCCATGTCGAGCGGCCGCCCAGTGCGGCGCCTAATAGCGCCAACTCTCGAGGTCCGCGCCGGTAGGGACGCGACCGGGTTGTTGATTGATCTCGGCGGTCCACTTCGGGATAAACATCCGGTGGTAGCGCAGGCGGCTGATGGCGTTGGGTTGCGTCGGATCGCCGTTCCAGCAGTGTTCAGCGCGATCGCCGTAGGTAATCTCTCCGGCGAAGTCGGTGCGGCGCAAGTAGTCCTCGGCCAAATAGACGGCGTTGTTGAGGTAGAAGTTGTCCATATCCCCGCAGTAAAAATTGAGTTTCTGGCGAAGCTTTGGCCCTAGCGTGGCCCAGTCGCGGCGCACGATGTGCATCAGGTCGTAGTTCTCCCGCCAGTGTGCCGCGACACGTGGGTCGATTTCGCCGGAGCGTTTGTCCCAAATCGGTTGCGGGTAGCCGTCCGCACCAACCGGCGAATACACCGCCTGCCAGATGTCCCACTGCTGCCCGCTCCGCCCGCGGTTCCCGAGCGCACGCTCGAGCAGATTGTTGTCGCGGATCGTCGCCGAAACATGACCCAACGAATCCCGTCTTCCCGGCCGCTCGTTTTGCCGAAAGGCACCTTGCTCGTAGTATGCGTTGTCGTCGGTGTACAAATCGGTCGTCACGTAGGCCCTGAAGTCGATCGGATCGGGACAAGCCGCGTACGCACCATTGTAGAAGTCAGGGTACATCACCTGCACGGCCGCCGCTTCCCAGCCGCCGGTAGACCCGCCGTAGACAAACCGCGCCCACCCCTCGCCTATGCCTCGAAACTGTGCTTCTATGGCCGGGATCAGCTCCTCGTTGATGGCATCTCCGTACGGACCGAGATTGGCAGAGTTGACGGCGTAGGAGTCGTCATAAAACGGATTGGCGTGCTGAATTTCGATGGCGAGCACACGCGGGAAAGTGTCCGAGGTCCAGGCCTGGTAAAAGTCGTAGGCCTCCTGCTCCTCGACACGGTTGTAGCACTCGATACCGAAACGTTCCGAGTCGATGCACGGCATGTCGGTCGTATCGACGGGCGTCGTACGGAAGCCCCCAAAGTCGCTAGGGAAGTGCCCGTGGAAAATGGCGAGCGGGTACTTCACCTCGGGGTGTTCGGCAAAGCCTCGCGGCAGCAGCACGTGCGCCCCGAGGTACATGTCGCGTCCCCAGAAGTCACTCAGCAGCGTCGATCGAATTTTTACGTGCTTGATCCACTCGGTGTCGGTGGCTTCGTCGATGGGGGGTATGCTCTTGGTGAGCGACAAAGCCAGTTTGACAGGGGCCACAGATGAGCTTCCGCCAAAACGTACACTTGCCACGGTGCTGTAGCGATTGCCTGGCGCGCGCGCCCACTGCTGGCCCTCGCCACGGTCCATGGGTAGCTTCACGGTATGTCCGTCGCTGCGGCGAAACGTCTCGTACCGATGGAGGAAAGCTTGCGCTCGGTAGTTGCCCGCGGGGAGCTCGACGAGGGTTTCGAGCGGGTAGCCGGCGTCCGGCGTAAACGTCACCGTTGTGCCTGGCCGTACATCGTTGAGGTCCATTCCGAAGACTTGCGCGGTGCCCTCGTCCTCGCGGACGCGGAGGCGCGGCTCGACGTCTGAGTTGTTGGGCACGTCGACGATCAAGAGTAGTCGGCCATCGATGCCTGTACTACCTGCCGTCGGCTCGAGGTCCGACGGCAGCGTTACCGTGACCTGGGCAAAGGCCGTTGCTACGAAAAAGGAGCAAGCCGTGAAGAAAAGGGAGCGCGTCATAGGCGTGAAAGTAGTTCTCGCGCGTCACCCAAACAGGAAGCCCCGCCCCAGTCCAAAGACCAGAGCGGGGCTCCCGAGTTTTGCCGAAAGGCGCAGCTTACATCATGCCGCCCATGCCGCCGGGCATGCCGCCGCCCATGCCGCCTGCAGACTCCTTCTCGGGCTTGTCGTTGATGACGCACTCGGTGGTGAGTACCATGCCAGCAATCGAAGCCGCGTTCTCGAGGGCGATGCGCGTGACCTTGGTTGGGTCAATTACACCGGCCGCTTTGAGGTCTTCGTACTTGTCCGTGCGGGCGTTGTAGCCTTCGCCATTCGTGGCGTGAAGGACGCGCTGTAGCACGACCGAGCCTTCGACGCCGGCGTTGTTCGCGATCGTGCGCAATGGGGCCTCGAGAGCCTTGCGGACGATGTTGATACCGATGGTCTCATCTTCGTTGAGACCCTCGAGACCTTCGAGAGAGTCGATAGCCTTGACGAGCGCCACGCCACCACCGACTACGATGCCCTCCTCAACGGCGGCACGGGTAGCGTGGAGGGCGTCGTCGACGCGGTCCTTCTTCTCTTTCATCTCCACCTCGGTAGCGGCTCCGACGTAGAGCACGGCGACACCACCGGCCAGCTTGGCGAGACGCTCCTGAAGCTTCTCCCGGTCGTAGTCGGAGGTCGTGGTTTCGATCTGCGCCTTGATCTGGTTGATGCGGCTGTCGATCAGTTCTTGCGTACCGCCACCGTTGACGACGGTCGTGTTGTCCTTGTCGATGGTGATCTTCTCGGCCTGGCCGAGCATGTCCATCGTCACGGAGTCGAGCTTGTAGCCCTGCTCCTCGGAGATGACCGTACCACCGGTGAGGATCGCGATGTCCTCGAGCATCGCCTTGCGACGATCGCCGAAGCCTGGAGCCTTGACGGCCACGATCTTGAGGTTGGCGCGAAGGCGGTTGACCACCAGCACACCGAGTGCCTGCGACTCGACGTCCTCGGCGATGATGAGCAGCGGGCGACCCGACTGCATCGTCTGCTCGAGGATCGGCAGGATGTCCTGCATCGAGCTGATCTTCTTGTCGTGGATCAGGATGTACGGGTTGTCGTACTCGGCCACCATCGTTTCCGTGTTGGTCACGAAGTAGGGGCTGAGGTAGCCGCGGTCGAACTGCATACCGAGGACTTCCTCGACGTAAGTTTCGGTGCCCTTGGCCTCCTCGACGGTGATGACGCCGTCCTTGGAGACGCGCTTCATGGCGTCCGCGATGAGTTGGCCGATCTCGGCGTCGTTGTTGGCCGAGATAGCGGCGACTTGCTCGATCTTCGAGAAGTCGTCACCGACGGTCTCGGACTGGCCGGCGAGGTGCTCGACGACGGCCTTGGTGGCGCGCTCGATACCGCGCTTGAGGTCCATCGGGTTGGCCCCGGCGGTGACGCTTTTGAGGCCGGCCTGGATGAGGGCTTGCGCCAAAACCGTTGCTGTGGTCGTTCCGTCACCGGCGGCGTCGGCGGTCTTGGAGGCGACCTCCTTGACCATTTGTGCGCCCATGTTGGCGATCGGGTCCTCGAGTTCGATCTCCTTGGCGACGGTGACACCGTCCTTGGTGATCGACGGGGCGCCGAAGCTCTTCTGAATGACGACGTTGCGGCCCTTCGGACCGAGCGTTACTTTGACTGCGTTTGCGAGTGCGTCGACGCCTGCTTTGAGTTTCTCGCGGGCGTCGCTGTTGAAGGTGATTTCCTTAGCCATGGCTAATGTGGGTTTTTAATTTTTAAAGGGGGTGGTGTCGTTTTGCCGAAAGGCTAGTCGAGCACGATGAGAATATCCTCTTCCTTGACGATGAGGTAGTCCTCGCCCTTGTACTGGAGCTCCTGGCCGGCGTACTTGCCGTACAGGACGGTGTCGCCTTTTTTGACGGTCATGGTGTAGTCCTTCTTGCCGGGACCGACTGCGATGACTTCGCCGCGGAGGGGCTTCTCCTTAGCGGTGTCTGGGATGATGAGGCCGCCTGCGGTGCGCTCTTCGGCAGTGGCGGGTTTGATGACGACGCGATCGTTGATCGGTTTCATAAAGGGAGGGTTTAGATTGAATACAGAATGCGTCTGGCCGCTCTCGCGCGGCCGACGTTGCTAGTCTCATCACGAAAGATGCCATGCCTGTTTCGCTGCCAGGTCGTCAGCAAGCGCCGGACGCCTTTCGGCAAAACCGCCCGATCACCCGCAAACTTGTCAGGCGAAGGTGGGGCATCCTGCCAGAAACCCTTAATGCAGAAGCCCCGGTTCGCAGCGTGCAAACCGGGGCTTCAAAGGTTTTGGCGAAAGCCGTATTCCTTAATTCTGTATCGGGAAGGGCGTCGATGTGGCCGCGCCTTCGACGCCCCCCACGACCAGGGTGGTGATGATGCAGAGTGCGAAGAGTGCGATCGCCAGGATCCACGTGAGCTTTTCGATGAAGTCGGTCGAACGCGCGGCACCGAACATCTGGGTTGCCTGTCCGCCCCCGAAAGAGCCGTCGAGTCCGCCCCCTTTCGGGTTTTGCATCAGGACTACGAGAATGAGCATCGCACAGATCGCAGCGATGATAACGGTGAGGATAGTGACCATTAAACTTCGTTTTGTAGAGTTCGCAAATCTTCGATTCGCGCCGCAAAGGACGCCAATTTCTCTGGATACCGCAAGCTCAACTGCTCGTACATTCGAATCGCCTTGTCGCTATGCCCCTGGGCCGCCAACAAATCAGCGAGCGTCTCGGACGCGACCTCAGGTGTTACGGTATCGACGGTCTTAGGTTTCGCGCCGGACTTGCGCTTCGACTTTTCGTGCGGCGGGTCGATGCCGAGCATCAGCAGCTCATTCCACGTGGTCCGGGTGCGGCGGTGCTTCCAGGCTTTGTAGGAGTCGAGGTGTTCGATGGGCGCAGGCGTCGGCCGGGCGTATTGCATAATCAGTCCGTTGCGAAGTAGGTACCAGTCAACCGTGTGGACCGCCGCTGCGACACTAAAGAGGTGCGCGGCCAAATCGAACGGTGGGGCAGTATAGTGAAAATCTTCGTGTGAAGAAGCTAAATCCGTACCGATCTGTGGGCTTGGCACAGCATCGAGCGGATGATCATCCGTCGCGGGCGTCTGGGCCTCAGCGTCCTCTAGTGGTGCAAGAGTTGGCGGAAGTGCTTCTGGTTCTGGCGTGAAAGCGAAGTGTGCCTGGGCGCGTACCGGGTGGGCATTGCGCAGCTTCCGTTCGTCGGTCTGCAGGGTGGCATTCCTGAGGAAGGGCTCGGTGCGCGCACGCCACAGGTCCAGGTCGGCTGCCTCGTCCAGGACGGCCTTGCGGTACCGCAGCAGACGCAGCGGTCCGCACCAGGGGTGCGCCGCGATCAGCTCCTCGAGTTCGGTGGCGTTTTGCCCGTCGAGAAGTTGTGGTCGGCGGAGGAGTTCACCGAAGCGTTCGGGCGTCATGCAGTACTTTGTTGTGGGGCGCGGGCTAAGGTAAGCGCGAGAGCGCAGGGCTACGGAGCTGCGGCGGCAAAGGCTTTCAGGGACTTAACGGTCGCCCAGAGCTGTTTTTTGCGGCCCATATCTTCGCCGATGACCGACAGCCTTTCGGCAAAACAGTAGCGCCGCCCGCCCATGGGAGCCGTCCATTCGTAGGCCAGGACCTCCGCCACTAGGCCAACTTCGCGGGTCGACAAGCCAAAACAGACGATGTGCGTACAGGCTTCCGGCAGCGGCGAGACGCTGAGCCGCGCTCCCTCGGGAAGCCGCAGCGTGTCTACATCGAGGCCTGCTGTCAAAGCGCAGGCCTTGATGATGTTGTCGAGCGTTTCGATCTCCGTTGCGCTACTATCGTCTGGAGCGACGAACAGGGCTCGCACGCTATTCGCCACCTCGGGCGTGAATTCTCTAGGTAAATCGAGGTAAGTATCCATAGCGCGGTGGGTGTGCCCTGAGCGGAAGGTAGCAGGAACATTGATTAAGAGCTCGTACCCCCAACCCTTTGCGACCGGAGTACCGACGCGACTTTACACTACCACCCCGGCTTGCCCTCCTTCTTATTGACCGTCTCCAGATCGCCGAGTCGCATCCGCAGA
Source organism: Lewinellaceae bacterium (assembly GCA_963837005.1). GTDB lineage: Bacteria > Bacteroidota > Bacteroidia > Chitinophagales > Saprospiraceae > CALDTK01. The sequence continues at coordinate 832,268 of CAWIMC010000001.1, read as the reverse complement.
GGGATTTTGCGCTCGTCCAAATCGTCGTCGAAGCGACAGAAGAAGGCCCTGTGCACGGGCGGAGGCGTTGCAAAGGGGTTTCCACTAATCGTCTCAGCTGCTGCCCCTAAGACGAGCATCCGAAGCTCTTGGATGCTGTTAGCAGGCAAGCCATTCGTCGCAAACGACGTATCGCCAGGGGGCGGTAGTTCGAGAGAGCGTCGGTCGACGCTTATCGCAGCAGGTAATGCTTCGCTGGTCACCTGCACTTCTAGCTGTGCGCTTGCGGTGCTCGCGCACACGATCAGTAGGGTGAGCATCAGCCAGCTTGTCCTACTCTTCCTCATCGTCATCGGCGACTCTAACGGGAGTTCGCTTTGATCCCGCATACAGGGGCACCTGCCAAAGTTCGACGGGGAGTCCACCGTTGTCCAGCGGCAGTTTGCGTTTTGGCGTAAGCCCCATCGCGTACAGGCCGTCGATAAAGCCCGATACGATCCATGCATTCCAGCCTGGCCAGTCGTGCTTGAGTGCGGTCCCGATGTCCTCGTAGAAGGCGACTCCGGACTCCAGCGTCAAGCGTTCGTCGTAGGGCGGATTAAAGAGGATGATCCCCTCGTCGTGGGGGGCCGATACACTGAAGAAGTCTGCCTCATGCAGGTCGATGCGTTTGCCGAGGCCGGCCTCGCGGACGTTTTGTTCAGTAGCGCGGATCGCCCGCCAGTCGCGGTCGCTAGCGATGATGGGGGCGATCGGCTGGCGATTGATGCGTGAGAGCCCCTGTTGCCGGACGACGTTCCAAAGGCCGGAGTCGAAATCGGGCCAGTTCATGAAGGCGAAGAACCGGCGCTCGCTTTGCGCCGGTATGTTGAGCGCCATGCGCGCAGCTTCAATTGCAAACGTGCCGCCGCCGCACATCGGGTCGACCAGGGGTGTCGTCGCATTGTATCCGCTCAGGCCGAGGATACCTGCCGCGAGTACCTCATTGATTGGCGCGACTACGTTGCGGAGTCGGTAGCCTCGCTTGAACAACGGATCGCCGGTGCTGTCGAGCCAGACGCTGCCCTTGCCGTGGTGCACGTAGGTGTGTATGCGCAAATCGGGCCGGTCGCGGTCGATGTTGGGGCGGGAGTCCCCAACCCGCAACGAGTCCACGATCGCGTCCTTGGTCTTGAGCGTGACGATCATCGAGTTGTCGACCCAGTCGGTCTTGACGACCGTTGACGTTACGTAGATCGTGCCTTCGCGCTTAAGCAAGGTGCTCCAGTCGAAGTCGCCGACGCCGTAGTAGAGTTCGTCACCGCTCGACGCATCGGTATCGAAGAGGTGTTGGTACACGCGCAGGCCAGTGCGCAGCTCCAGGTTCATCCTGTACAGCAGGCGCGTACCGCCTTCGCAAATTGCGCCGCGAGACACCGATTGAATCTCTTCCGCGCCGAGCGCCTCGAGTTCGCTAACGAGTACCGGCTCTAACCCTGTAAACGTCTTGATCAAATATTTTGCCACGGCGGTGAAGGTACGTGGGGCAGCTCAAGTCCTACCCCAACACTGCCTCCGAACTGCTCCGCTCGGTAGCGGCGACGAACTTGTACCCGACTCCCCGGATGCTCTGGAAGTACTGCGGACTCTTCGGGTCCTCCTCGAAGTACTTGCGAAAACTAAGGATGAAGTTATCGATGGTCCGCGTGGACGGGTAGACGTCGTAGCCCCAGACCGCCTGGAGGATCTGCTGCCGACTCACGACCTCGTTCTTACGGTCGACGAGGAGCTTGAGTAGCATGGCTTCTTTCTTGGTTAGGTTGATGGTGCCGCGAGGCGTGTCGGCTTCGTAGGTCTGGAAGTTGACATTGTTCGGCCCAAACGTCACGCTGTCCACGCCGTCCATTCCGTCGGTCTTCGTGCGGGCGAGGAGTTTTTCGACGCGCAGGAGGAGTTCTTCGAGTTGAAAGGGCTTAGCGAGGTAGTCGTCGGCTCCTTTCTTTAGACCCAGGATGCGGTCGGCACCATCGGCCTTGGCGGTAACCATGATAATGGGCACCTTGGTGTTGGTAAGTCGCGTTTGCTCGGCGATCTGGTAGCCGTCCACCTCCGGCAACATAATATCGAGGATAATCAGGTCGAAGTGCTGCTCCTTGATGGCCTTGAGGGCCTTTTTACCGGTGCTCGCGATGACGACTTCATATCCCTCGAGCTCGAGATTTAGCTTGACGGTGTCTCTGATGCTTTGTTCGTCTTCGACGAGGAGGATACGATCCATGCGGCGCGGGATTGGGTGATTAGGTAGGTTCGCCGAAGGGCAAGCAGATCGCAAAGACGCTGCCGCGCGGCGAGTTGTCACGAACCTCGACCGTGCCCCCGTGGGCACCGACGACTTCTTTGACAATATACAAACCCAGTCCGGTGCCCTTTGTTGAACGCGTGTCTTCGTTGCCTATCCTGTAGAACTTGTCGAAGATGTACGGCTTCTCTGCGTCGACGACGCCCATACCATCGTCGCTGATCTCGAGGTGGATGTCGCTGCCGCGCTCGCACACCGCGAGTTTGACGGTGTTGCCGTCGCCGATGTACTTGACGGCGTTCTCCAGCAAGTTGCCGATTACCGAGTTGATGCCGTTGCCATCGGCGAGGACGTCGAACTCTTTGCCTTCCAGGTCGAGCGCGAAGTCGATCTCGGGATATTTTATCGCCATCCGGTCGATCCAGTCGCGACCAATCCGGGCGAGGTCTAGCGGTTCTCGGTTGGGCTCGTAGCTGGTGTCGAGTTTTGCCGAAAGGAGCAAATCCTCTACCAATGCCGTGAGGCGACTCGTCTCGGAGAGGGCGCTGTCGGTGAGCCGCTGCCGCATTGGCTCTTCGAGTACGCGCTTGCGCATCGTTTGGAGGGCGAGTTGGATGCCGGCCAGCGGGCTCTTGAGTTCGTGGGTGATGCTGAGCAGGAAATTGCGCTGCTGACGCGCCGCGGCCACCTCCTTGCGGTAGCTCTTGTTGACGAGCCAGATGCCCCCGGCCAGCGACACCATCAATACGAGCGCCTCGCCGAGCACCATGAGCGCCTGCCGATCGTACTCCTCTTTGAGGTCTGTGTACTCAGGCTGCAGCACAAGCTGCTCGCGACTCGTGATCCGACCCTCGGCCGCGAGGCCTATCTCGAGCAGCGCAGCCTTGGCCTCGAAGGCGTCGGCGTTCTTCGTGTACAGCAAAAATGACCACCAGAGCAGTGCGGTGAGCAGGTAGGCGATGATGCCGAAACTCAGGTAACGGAGCTTGTTGAACTGCGAGAAACGAGGTCGGGCAGGCCGTACCGGGGCTGGCGCCTCGAGGTCGGGGGCGAGTGGCGGGGCGGTATCTGCGAGGGCGGGGACGACGGGCATAGCGACTACCTTTGTGGTGTGGAAACGAGCTTGATAGTAGCCTTGGGGGTGTGTTTCGTGGGCATCCTGGGGGTCAATGTACTGTTCCGGGCACAGGTGCTGAAGGCCTACAAAGAGCTCCAGCGGGCGGGCGTGGAGTTCGATGCGAGCGATATGCTGAACGCACATAAAATAGAGGCTTTGGTAAGAAGGTTCCCAGAGCAAGCTTCGGCGATCCGTCGATTTACCGGTGGCATCCGCCGAAGCATGGCGATGTCGACTGGGCTCATCCTCCTCATCTCGCTGTTGGGGGCGGTATTGATGTACTATCGCTAGGGGGGCGTTCCTTTGTGCCCGCCTATGCAAGATGAACAACGACTGCCCCTGGGGCTAATCGGCGTCGGTCACCTGGGGCGCATCCACGCCAAGTGTCTGGCCGAGCTCAGCGACGACATCGAGGTTGTGGGGGTGTACGACGCCGATCCCGCTTCCGCAAAACGTACCGCAGACGAGTATAACTGGCCGGTGGCTTCGAGCCTTCAGGCCCTCTTGAAAACGCTCGCCTCCAGCGGCCGAGCCTTTGCGGTGGACATCGTCACGCCGACCACGACGCACCATGTTTTGGCGAAAGCCGCCCTCCTCGCCGGAGCTCACGTCTTTGTAGAGAAGCCCGTCACCGTCACCTCCGCGGAAGCGAAAGAGTTGGAGGACCTGGCTACAGCTCGTGACCTTACGGTTCAGGTAGGCCACGTGGAGCGCTTCAACCCCGCCTTTAGGACTTTGCAGGCCGCGGGCCTCAAACCCGTCTTTATCGAGGCCCACCGACTGGCGCAGTTTAACCCCCGCGCGCTGGATGTATCGGTCGTGCTGGACCTGATGATCCACGACCTCGACCTCGTGCTGAGTCTCGTCGACAGTGCCGTTGAGCACGTAAGCGCGAGCGGGGTAGGCGTGACAGGCGACAGTGTCGACATCGCCAACGCGCGCCTCGACTTCGCCAACGGGACCACGGCCAACCTTACCGCCAGCCGCATCTCACTGAAGAACATGCGGAAGCTGCGTCTCTTCGAACGGGACGCCTACGTAGGGATTGACCTCCTCGAGAAGACCGCCGAGATCATCCGGCTCAGCGACCACGACCCCGCTGCTCCTGGCGTCTTCCAGTTGCCGACCCAGGCGGGCCTACGGGAGGTGACACTCGAACACCCGGAGATTGCGCCCTCGAACGCCATCGTCGAAGAACTCCGCGCCTTTGCGACATCGATACGTACGCGGCAGCAGGCGGCGGTGAGTATCCAGGACGGCAGACAATCGCTCGAGTTGGCCGAACGCATCATCGCCGACATGGCAGCACGCAATGAGCGCCGCGCCGAATACGCTACAAAATCCTCATGAAAGTCCTGTACCGAAAGCGCTGGCCCTGGCTCGGATTATTGATCCCGCTCTGGCTCTGCGTAGCTTGCGAAGTCGAGCAACTCGAGGCGGGCTACCTATTTGTGCCCGACGTTGCGGTGGTCCCGAACGGACGTGTCGAGCCCGACGGCATCCTGGGGGTCCGAGTCGTCGTCGGATCGAGGAGCCTGGGCTTTTATCCCGTGCCGGCGACGATCCCAGTGCTCGCAGCTGGAAATCAGACCGTCCGCATCGAGCCGGCCATACGCCGTAGTGGTCTCTCGCAGGAGATCCGCGTGTATCCACTGTATGAACCCTTCGTGACCGCGGTGACGATCGTGCCTGGCCGAACGGATACTCTTCGTCCTGTATATCCCTACGCCAGCACTGCCACCGTTGGATTCTCGGAAGACTTCGAGACGCCGAGTAGTAAGCTCATCGTGGACCTAGTCGCCGCGGGTTCGGCCCCGCTTTCGCAAAACACTGCTGATCCCCGCGACGGGGCAGCCAGCGGTCGGATAAGCCTCAGTTCCGAAAAGACCGTGTACGAGGTGACAACCGGGGTGATCGTACCGGACCGCGCTAATCTTCTCGACCTTTGGGTAGAGGTCGACTTCCGTGGAGAAGTACCGCTGGCGGTAGCGCTGTTTCCTACAAGCATCGGCGAACTACCGAGTGGCGTGCCGCGTATCTCACGCTATTTCCAGGGGGGGCTGCCGCGCGAGGATTGGACGCGGCTGTACTTTGACATCGAAGACGAGTCCAACGATGGTTTCGTCGACGAGGGTTTTCGCGTAAGCCTGCTGGCCGTCTACGACCCCGAAGCGGGCGGTATACAGACGGTCGACATTGACAACTTACGCGTGGTCTACCGGTAGCGCATGAAGCTCAAGCAAAAGCGCCAACGCGACACCTGGCTATACCAATCCGGCGACTACCTCGCTGCTGCTTTGGCGTGGGCGCTATTTTTTGCGGATCGAAAGCGCGAGCTGTACTCCTCCGAGCCGTGGCTCGACAGTCTCGCGGACCTCAACTTCTGGGGTGGGGTAGTGCTGATTCCGCTTGCGTGGCTCCTGCTCTACTCCCTGTTTGATCGCTACCGCGACATCTATCGTCTCAGCCGCCTCTCGACCTTTTTCCGAACCCTACTGCTTTCAGTCTTAGGGGTGACACTGGTGTTTTTCGCGCTAATCCTCGACGATATCGTCAACGACTACCGCACCTACTACCGGTCGTACCTGCTGCTGTTGCTGTTGCATTTCGGCTTGTCGGTCACGCTCAGGATGCTCATTCTCACGTGGGCATCGCGGCGCCTAAAGGCCGGTCGGGTAGGCTACGCGACGCTGATCGTCGGAGGCAATGCACGCGCGCTAGAGATGTACCGCGATATCAGCGGCCGGCCTAAGAGCCTCGGGTACGTCGTGCGTGGATACGTGAGTACCAACGGCCGGAAGGAACCCCTGGCCGATCACCTCCCTCAGCTCGGGAAGCTCGACGAGTTGCGTGCTGTGGTCGAGAGTTTCCACATCGAGGAGGTTCTCGTCGCCACCGAAGCCTCAGAGCAGCATCGCCTACGCGAGACGGTCGATGTGCTCTTCGAGTACGGCGACAAGATCCTCGTTAAGATTATTCCAGACATGTACGATATGCTGCTCGGCAACGTCCGCATGAACAACGTGTACGGCGCGGTCGTGATCGAAATCCGGCAACACCTCATCAGTCGTGCGGAGGCGATTATTAAGCGCGCCGGTGACGTAATCTGCAGTGGGCTTGCCCTAGTCCTGCTCTCTCCCTTGCTCGCCTATATCGCCTTGCGCACGCGCATCAGCAGTCGCGGTCCGATCCTGTTTCGCCAGACGCGGATCGGACGCTACGGCAAGGCCTTCGAGATCATTAAATTTCGTTCGATGTACACCGACGCGGAGGCTGCCGGACCGCAGCTGAGTTCGGATACCGACCAGCGGATCACGCCCTGGGGCAGTGTCATGCGCAAGTGGCGCCTCGACGAACTGCCGCAATTTCTCAATGTCATCCGGGGCGACATGAGCATCGTCGGTCCGCGGCCGGAGCGCAAGTACTTCATCGACCGCATCATGGAACACGCCCCGCAATACCGGCATCTCTTGAAGGTTCGCCCAGGCATCACCAGCTGGGGACAAGTCAAGTACGGCTACGCGAGCGACCTCGACCAGATGCTCGCGCGCCTGCGCTTCGACATTTTGTACATCGAGAACATGAGCCTGGCGCTGGACATGAAGATTGTGTTTTATACGCTGCTGGTGCTGGTGCAAGGGACGGGGGAAGTGACGCGCTTCGCGCTGGTTGTGACGCGCTTCGCGCTGGTTGTGACGCGCTCCGCGCTGGTTGTGACGCGCTCCGCGCTGGTTGTGACGCGCTTCGCGCTGGTTGTGACGCGCTTCGCGCTGGTTGTGACGCGCTTCGCGCTGGTTGTGACGCGCTTCGCGCTGGTTGTGACGCGCTTCGCGCTGGTTGTGACGCGCTTCGCGCTGGTTGTGACGCTACCGCTTGAGGACGGCCGTGCGGACGTGTACCACAGCGCACGTGCCATGCAACTCCGCTGTGGTGCAGTAACGCACAGCCGTAACGCAGGCCGTCGTCAAGCGGTAGCGTCACAATAAGGCCGCAGGCCGTCACGATGAGCGCGCAGCGCGTCACTACAGGCCGCAGGCCGTCACGATGAGCGCGCAGCGCGTCACAACCAGGCCACAGGCCGTCAAACCTAGCGCGAAGCGCGTTCCAACACCATCGCGCTGGCACCTCCGCCTCCGTTACAGATTGCGGCCAGTCCATAGCGGCTTTCGCCAAAACTAAATTCGTGGGCGATACTGTTGACGATTCTTGCACCGCTCATGCCGAGAGGATGGCCGAGCGACACCGCACCGCCATTGGGATTAACACGCGCGGGATCGAGGTCGAAGGCCTGCGTAAAGGCGAGCGGCACGACGGCGAAGGCCTCGTTGACCTCGAAGATTCCCATGTCCGACATCGACTTGCCCGCCCGTTTTAGCGCAAGCGGGGCGGCGAGGTTGGGGGCCAAGGGAAAGCGCATCGGTTCGCGGGCGGCATCCGCGTAGCCGGCGATCCGCGCGATCGGCGTGAGGCCGTATTTTTTCAGTGCCGCCTCACTTACGACGAGCACCGCCGCGGCGCCGTCGTTGATCGTCGAGGCGTTGGCCGCGGTGACGGTGCCGTCCTTGGTGAAGACGGGCCGTAGGTTGGGTATCTTGTCGAACATCACCTTCGTGAACTCCTCGTCGCGGTCGATGACCAGCGCGTCGCCCTTACGTTGCGGTAAGCTAATCGGGGCAATCTCACGGCCTAGGCGCCCCGCGTCGGTGGCTCTCGCGGAGCGGCGGTAGGACTCCACGGCGTAGTCGTCCTGGACTCCGCGTCCGATCCCGCACTCAGCCGCGGTCTGGTCGGCGCTCACGCCCATAGCAACCTTGTCGTAGGCGTCCTGAAGGCCATCGCGCTCGAGGCCGTCGACGAAACTTCCGCCTCCAAATTTGTAGCCGAATCGGGCTTTCGGGACGTAGTAGGGGATATTACTCATCGACTCGAAGCCACCCGCGACGATGACGTCGGCATGACCGAGTTCGATGGCCTGTGCGGCGAAGGCAATGGCCTTCATCCCGGAGGCACAAACTTTGTTGACGGTGGTACACGGAACTCCGTCGCCGAGTCCGGAACCGCGAGCGACTTGTCGAGCGGGGGCCTGCCCAAGGTTGGCTGACACGACGTTGCCGAGTATGACTTCGTCGACAGCGGCGGGGTCGAGGTCGGCTTTCGCCAAAACGGCCTTCACGGCGTGTATGCCGAGTTCGACGGCGGTCAGGCCGGCAAGTTGGCCGCCGAAGCTTCCGATGGGGGTGCGTAGTGGGGCGACGAGATAGGCGGAGGGCATGGTTCAGAAGTTTTATCGGTAAGGGGGCGGCAAAGTAGGCCGTTGGCTCACAATCGACCTCGCTATCCTCGCTATGCAGCATATGGGCTATAATCCAGACAACTACTGTTTGGTGAGGGTATTCTTTTTGGTAGCGACTTGCAAAACCGGAGATTCGTCGTCAACACGCGGGCCCGGTGGGGATCTGGCGTGTAGTTTTGTTTGTGTCCCCCTGCACCAGCCCCTGCCCCAGTCGTTCAATCAAACTAAACAATGTCGTTACGCTGCTTCCTCATCGTCTGCGTATGCCTCACGGTGGGCCTTTCCGAAGGACTCGCCCAGCGGGTGGTCGGGCGGGATACGCTTTACGGGAATGAATGGCTTACCCCCGGACAGACCTATTACAAGCTCCGAGTCGGCGCGGCGGGATTGGTGAGCGTCAGCGGAGAACAGCTGGCCGCACTGGGAGTTCCTACGCAATCTACCGATCCAGCTTCTGTCACGGTGTACAGAATGGGGGCCAAAGTGCCGCTGTTACAGCTAAATAGCTCGCGTACCCAGATAGACGCTGGCGACCAATTCGTATTTTACACCGAGCCAAACGACGGGACCTTTGATTTGTGGTTGGACCCGCAGGACGACAAACTGCTGCATCCTGGCCGCTCGCTCTACTCCGATACGATCACTTACTATCTCACGGTCGAAGCCGGGTCCCATCCACGAATTATCCAAGAGGCGGGAGGGGCGCAGCCGGACCTGAGAACCAGCGCCCTGACGGCGAAGTCAGCATTCTTTTTTGATAGATCGTTCCACTCACCAGAGGTTCAGCGATATGTAGCGCGCAGTACCTACCAGAGTACAGAGGGTTTCATTAACCCCTTAGCTAACCCAATTCGAGTAGCTGCCCAACTACCTGGGGCAAGGTCGGGTCAGCTCGCAGAAGTCGAACTTCGGTATTTTGCCTCAGGCGGCTTTAATAACGTCGTCAACGTTGCGGGAGCCGTAGGACCACTGAGCGATACAACGGCCCCTGAGCGCCTGTTAACTAGAACGTTCGGCTACCGACTCGAAGCCGCTGGCGATGCGGTGGATCTCACAGTTTCTTCGCCGACCGCTAACTCTCGGATTGGCGTCGGCCAGATGTCGGTACGGTATGCACGTACCCCCACCTTCGCGGGTGCGACCACCCTTCGTGGAGAGGTAGACCTTACGGTGCCTATGACTCTCGCGCTATCTGGAGTGCCTGCGACCGGCTCTGGGCAGGCCATTTACGCGATTTCCTTGAGCGACGAGTCCCAACTGTCGCTCAGGAGTATTGGTGATTCGCTGCTCGTGGGATTCGGCAACAGCGGCGTCGTGGACTTTGTCGTAGGGGTGGCTCAACCGGCACGCCTTGCCCCCTGGACTTACCGGAAGACTCGGCCGAGTCCGGAGTCGGACTATTGGCTTCTCACTTCTCGAAAGCTAGCGCTCACTCCCGGACCCATAGATATCATCGATGACTATGCTGCCTACCGCAGTTCGCCCGCAGGCGGTAGCCACCGGGTAACGACGAGCTATTACGAAGACATCGTCGACGAGTACGGATACGGCATCCCGAATCACCCACAAGCTATTCGAAGCGCGTTCCACGATTTACGCAGGTCGACCAAAGACCTCAAGTACATGTTTATTGTCGGGAAGGGTCGCGCGTACCACACAATTCGGACTCCAGAGCAGCTGGCGCTCCCAGCCAACGCCACAGCCTTCATCCCAACCTTTGGATCGCCTTCGTCGGATATTCTCTTCTCTAGTTCCGGGAACGTCTCGCAGCCCTCGGCGGCCGTCGCTCGCCTCCCTGCCGAGAGCCTGGTGGAGGTCGAGCGCTACCTCAGCAAGGTAAAGCGCACCGAAGGATCCTTGGGTGCGCTCGACCAGAACAATTTCTGGAATCGACGAGTGCTGCATATGGGGGGCGGCAATGAAGCAAATCAACAGAATCGCATCCGTACGACTCTCCTAAGTGCGGCTAAGCAGTTTGAGGCTTCGCCACTCTCTGGTGAGGCAGTAGGATTTTACCGTCAGAGCGAGCAGCCTGTTGAGACGAGCCAGCTGACATCGATCTTCAGCGAGATCAACAAGGGCGTTGGGGTCGTGACCTTCTTCGGCCACGGATCAGTTGGTTTACTGGATTTCAATATTGATAACCCAGAGCGTTACAACAACGCCGCTAGGTTACCCATATTCTTGGCACTCGGGTGTCTCGCGGGCGATGTACACACGCCCTCCAAGTCAGTCACAGAAGCCTTCGTTGCTCAGCATCCCACTGGTATGAGCTTCTCTGGGTCCTCGCTCAGCTCAGCCTTGGAATCCGATATTCATCGGGTGATACCTGTGATGTACAAGCGTTTGGGGCGCCCCTGGGAGTACGATGGTACCATTGGTCAGATCATGCTCTCCTCGCTCTTGGAATTCAGGAACGCCGCGGAAATCCCGAGCAGAACTGCGTTTCTCGAACAGTTCCAGCTCATCGGTGACCCAGGCCTCAGGGTGTTCGTTCCAGACGGTCCCGATTTTAGCTGGGACGCCTCCTCATTGACGATAAGTCCGGCCACGCTAACGTCAGCTTCGCGGCGCTTGGACCTCAGCATCGATGTCATCAATGCCGGACGCCGGTACGCCGACACGGTTGCCTTTGCAGTCGCGCTTACCAATCCCCTTGGGGAGGTCTATAACGACACCGTCTACATCGCCGACGTCGGCTTCCGCACGAGGGTATCATGGTCGCACAACATCGAGGACGTCACCCCGGGCAACTACCGAATCGCTCTTCGACTTGATCCGCAAGAAATGGTCGCTGAAACCGTTTCGGCTTTCTCAGAGCGCAATAACGATCTAAGCTTCGCTGCTGAGCCCAGGCTCACGGTTACCGCCATCAGCGGGGCTGCCGTGCCGATTTATCCCCCGGATAGGGCGCTGATCGATTGTCCTTCAGATTTTATTGGCTTCTCCGCCGACCCTACAGCCGAAGTAAGCGAATACGAATTACAGATCTCGACGAATGAGCGTTTCTCGGAGCTCGTAGCAAGCCAGACCATCGCGGACGACGGTGGCGTTCTAGCCTTCCGAAACGTGTCTTTGCCGGCTGGTAATTCCTACGTTTGGCGAGTACGCCCAACATCTTTGCTCGATGGCGCGACGGCGCTGCCGTTTTTCGGCATGACCTGCCGTACACCTGGAGATCGAGCTTTAAACTATGACGGTCTTGCACTATCGTCCTACAGGCAGTTTCTTGGCCCCTCGTCAACGCTTAACCTAGATACTACTGGTCGCTGGGAGTTCCGTGAGTCTGTCAAGGAGATCGAGATCACGAACCTCCGGCGATTTGAGAGCGACTGGCCGCGATTTACAGAGAACGGATCCTTTTGGGAGGCAAACTACGGCAACGATATTCTAGCCGGAGTTTATATCGCTGTATATGACACGCTAGGGTTGGATTCGTATAACCAACCGCCCGGCGGACTGCACGGCTCGGATACGCCCGCCTCCTGGCGACGACGCTGGGTCTTCCCTTTTAAAACCGTCACGCCCGCCGACCGCGAGGAGGTGGTATCTTTCCTAGATACTGTCGTCAACGAAGGGGAGTACGTGGCTTTCTTCACTATTCAGGATGCGTCGAACTCCTACCTGCCGAAAGCTTGGGTAGCGGACTCGGTCAAGGGTGGCGTTGGCCTCTTCGAGTACCTCGAGAAGGCCGGTGCCACAGAGGTCCGGGGACTGCTCGATGGCGAAGCGCGGCCTTACATATTTGTGTATCGTAAGGGCTATGGCAAAATGGAGGAGAAGCTCGCCGATAGCCCTACGGATACATTGCGCGTCAATTTTACCATGACGGGAAGGTGGTTCGAGGGGGACTACCGTTCTCCGATGCTCGAGGCAATGGATTCGGTTACTGAAGTTACGATTGTGGTACATGATTCGTCAGCAGTAAACCCGACATTTCGTTGGCACCTTACCAACACACGTGAGCAGCAGATCGATACGCTCTACGCGGGTCGAGAACTCTCTTTTATGCTAACCGAGAAACTTGTAGGAGAAGAATTGAATTTGCGGGTGGGTTGGACAGACCGCGATACATTGACACGCAGGCCAACACAGGTTAAGGCGGTGACTGTCGCTGGACGTTATAAGCCCGAGGTAGTAATCGACCATAGCGCCGAACGATCCGCCCGGACTAAACGAGCCATCGCTTTTGGGGATTCCGTCCGTTTTGGCGCAAGCCTTTTCAATGCATCCTCGCGCACAATAGACAGTGTCAGCTTCGTAAGCTACTTGACAAGCGGACGCGGCCAGGAGCTGGCGAGTGACAGCTTCGCGGTGCGAGAGCTACAGCCCCTAGGCAGTGCAGATGTTTCGGTCGCGTTTCTTAGCAAGCGTAATGTCAGCGGCTCAGGAGAACTCCGACTGTGGGTCAACCCTACGTCGTCCTTGGTAGAACGGAACTATAATAATAATCTCATTCGCTATCCTCTGATGTTTGAGGCGGATGACACCGACCCGCTCGTTCGATTACTCGTGAATGGTGATCCTATGCTTAACCGACAGCTGGTTTCTGCTACTCCCACTTTTACCGTTCTGATCACCGACAACACCACGTTGGATGCTGCTGGTACTATGGAAAATTGGCGGCTAGTCCACTTCGACGAAACTGGTCAGCGGCAACTGATCGACCTTAGCTCCGAATCTGTGGTGCTTCGATCGATTCGTACCGGGAAGGCCGAACTAGAGTGGAGCCCCGTAAACCTGCGTGACGGTATGCACCGGCTTCAACTCACAGTCACAGATCTGGCGGGTAACGTCGCCGGCGTAGAGGTATCGCGCGAGTTCGAGATCGTGACGGAACAGACGGTGAGTTCCGTGCTGCCGTACCCAAACCCAGCAGTTGATAATGTCCGATTCGCCTACGAACTTACGGGAGGTGAGGCTGTGAGCAACTATCAAATAGATGTCTACACCACGAGCGGTCGGCTCGTTAAGTCACTCGGGCCGGCCGATTTGGGTACGCTGAAGCCCGGCCGCGGCCTCACCGAAAATGGGTGGAACGCTACCGATCACTTTGGACAGCGTCTGGCGCGTGGGACGTACTTATACCGATTCTCCATCTTGAACTCAAAGGGGGAAGTTCTAGAGCACCGGTCGACGAGTGCGGATGCGTACACGAAGGTGTTCGGGCGGATTTCACTCATTCGTTGATGGAGCTCCCACAAAGAAGGCATGCCGGTTTCAGTGCTGGTGGCGCCGCCCTTATGTGGCTGAGCTTACTCACGATGCCTCTTTTGTATGATGCCGAAGTCATTGGGCAGTATGCCCTCGTAATGCTGTGGACCGGGTGGGTAGGGGTAGTCGCCTCGGGTAAACTTTATTTAGTTGGCTTGAAGAAAAGAAACTCCAAACGGTTGGATGGCCTTACCGGAGCTTCGATAGTATTGAGCTTCTTGGTTAGCGGGCTACTGGCATTCATTCTGACGGTAATTGGGCTTACCCATAACGCTAGTCCTCAAAGCTACGGTTTTCCTTTAATTGCGGCTGCTTTCGGCGTTATAGGATTGGCTTGTAATCAGGCACTTACGGCCGTTATACAAAGAGACAATCGACTTATCGGCCTCGCGGTAGCCGGCCTGATCCGTGCAGGCGTGTTTTTTGCCCTGTTGCTTTGCTTAAGTGAGTACGGGCTTTTAGGCCTCTTAGTAGTTAATGCGGGTAGTCAGCTCGCGGGGGTGTCGTGTTTGCTAGCGCAGTGGCGGCGTCCAGCTTTCGTTAGGCCTTCCGGTGGGGACTTGATTGACGGCTTTTGGTTGAGCGCTAGCTCGCTCGTCGTGCAAGGGGTAGACGTGAGTAAGAACCAGTTGCTGTACGGTATCTTAGACCCAGTTACGTACGGTGCGTACGCCCATCTCTCTCGGCTGGCCAAAGCTGCTCACCAGTGGCCCGGTGGCCTTTTTCAAGATATCAATCTAAGGAATGCATTGAATCCTCTTCAGCGCGGCGCGCTGGCACACGCATTGCCGAGACAGAATCTATTGACAGCGGCTGTCTCGGTAGCGGCGGTGGCCGTCGGTGCGCTGACCCTGGGCTACGACCAAACCATATCCTGGGCGATCATCGGTATTACGGGCTCAGTTGCGGTAATGGAATCAGCTCTCGTCTTTAGGCTCGGACTCCTGCGAAATGTGCTGCCCATCTTCATGGCGAATCGAACCCAGTCTATCTCGGAGATGGCTTTCGGCTCGGTGGGTATCGCCATCGTGGCGTTGGGCACGAGCCTTGGTTCGGCTTCTTACCTCGTTATCGCCCTCGGTGTGTTAGCCATACCTTACTGCCAAATCCGATGGCTCCAGCATCGAACGCTATGAATTTTACTTCGATCGTTGCCAAGGCCCCGTGGCTGAAGTACGAAATCGCCAAGCGCTTACTACGACACTGGCGCAAGAGCATAGACGTCGAGGCATTGAGGTTAGATATTACCGGCCGCGTGCTACATGTGCCGGAGGTCTACGTGTCTTTTGCATACCAAAATCCTACTAAGCCTCCCGACGCCATCTTGCTAAATACGGTGGGCTTGCCTTTCGGATTTACTAATAGCGCCCTAAGACCGCATCCGCTCGCTCCGATAGTTTATAGTCTCAAGGTGCTTAATGCCGACTTTATTGACGCCACTCTCCAGTCACAGGCTGTTGCCTGTTGGGTGGCGACCCGGGACGAATTTGACGACTATGGATACCTGAAGTATGGCGAAGAGCCTATTCTCGATATACCTACAGGTAATATGGCCTCTGCCTTGGCGCAAGGACTTGCACTGAGCCTGGGCTTACGACTCGAATCTAAGGGCTTGCTCCCTCCGGGAGATGTCCCACTGCTGCATCAACTGGCGAAGAGCCTTCTCCTACCCATTCGAGAAGGCGGTGTGATGCGCGAAGTCAGTCGCGGCTTTGTGCTGGAAGAATATCCAGGTTCCGTAAAGTACGCTGCCGTTCTGAACGGTTGGCTATCGGCAGTAATTGGCCTATTAGAATACGAGGCAGTTTTCCCGGGGCGACTCACTCCATCGGTTCAGATTGCTTACGATACGCTGATTTCGTACCTCCCGCGTTACGTCCGTCGTCTTGGACACCGCTACTCGGAGGCCTGGTCGCGACTGTCCGGTGGTAAGTACCCGATGCTTGTCGCCTTCCAAGTCCTACACCTAAGCTGCATCCTCAAGAGCCCCGAACTTGCCAAAATGGCCCAGGATTGGAGTGCTTACGTATTCTGGCCCCACGCGGAGGCACGGTTTTCGGCAAGCGGCGCGAAAGGGCGCTTCTTGGCTTGTTTGGCGTCGGTCATCAAACTCGATACACCTTGAGCGTCCGCCCACGGGTGTTGTGGTTAGCGTCCTGGTGGCCTAATGCTGAAGCCCCCGCCTTTGGGATCTTTAACCAACGTTGGGCAGACCTCATCGCGGGCGATGTCGATCTGTACGTAGTGGCAATCGATAAGACGATAGCTCCCGGGCTTCGTATTGATTTGAGTATAAGTAGATATCGACTCTTCCGGCTCAGCTACGGCGGTAGGGCGCCAGTCCGGAGTGCTGGAGCCGTAATGAAGTTAGCGAGGCTATTGCTAGACTTAAAGCCCGACATACTCCACTTCTTAAGTCCCGCTTCCTTCGGTAGCCTACGCCCCTGGCTCGTCCTCCCTGCGAGCGTCCGGGTTGTCGTCACCGATCACACGATCACAACGCTCAAAGAGTTCGCCGCTCTATCTGCAAGGGTACGCAGCGCCTACGGGGCTACGTACCGACGGGCAGATGTCGTGCATGCCTTGAATGAAGATCATAAGCAACGGCTCAGAGACATCGGCCTCCTCGGAGAGCAGCAGGCCTACCGGGTGATCCGCAACGTAGTGCTACCTCCCGCGGACAGCTCGGCGTCGATGGTAGACGAGAGTCTAGGACAATTTAGTTTTGTACACGTCAGTGGACTCGACCACGTGCAGAAAAACGTCGGTGGTATCCTGAGGGCCTTCGCGATGCTCGTCGCCGACCGCCCACACGTACGACTGGTAATAGTGGGCGGTGGCAAAGACAAACGCGACCTCGAGCGAATCTCGCAGCTTCTCGGGCTGACCGAGACAGTAACATTTGTGGGAGAACTGTTGCCCGCCGTTGTGCGCTCCAGCCTAGTGGCAGCGGATACGCTCGTTATGTTCAGCAACCGTGAAGTCGACTCTAACGTCACTCTGGAGGCCTTGTCTGTTGATCTCCCCGTCATCACCACGAATGTTTGCGGTGCGAAAGTGACCGTGCTGCCTGCGTTCGGAACTATAGTGGAGCCCGGCGACGAGCTAGCACTCTACAGGGCAATGCTCAGTCACGTGGACCTCAAGTTCGCCAAGGCGCCTGGTGCCGGAAGCTTTATAGCGTCTATCGCAGGACCTGAAGCCGTAAGAGTCGCATTTCGCCATCTATACAATTCTTAGCACTTATATCTCGCCAAGCGTCCTACGCACGCTTACGTCGAGTGAAAAAACCTTGGTGAGGGGGCTAGGAATTCGATCCGACTCGCGTTCGAAGTGTCCTTCCGGCAGATACACGGCACACATGGTATTGGATACGTGATAGAGAAATCTGTGTTGATCTTTTGGTACGGCATCCAAGATGGCTCGTAAGGTGCTAAATCGAACGGTTTCGGCGTCAAAGCCATAGTCGTGCCAGACCAATGCCGAACCGCTATCGCGCAGGAGCGGAAGCACGCCACGGGTATCACTTACGATAGCTTCGTAACTATGGTTGCCGTCAATAAAGATTAGGTCAAAGTTCTTATCTAAAAGACTGAAGTCATACTTCATTGAATCAGCGCCAATATACCTCACGTTACTCAGCCCGTGCGTGAAGCTACCATGCGCATCAATGAAGCCAACCGGGTAGCCGCGCTCGCGGAGTTGATCCTCTGAGAGCGTGACTGCGATACACTCGGCCGCCACATCCGCCACAGCCGCCAGACTTTCCCCGCGCCAACTGCCGATCTCTAGGTAGACGCACTCGGGAAACCGTCGCGCAAGGGACCTCAGGAGAATCAGATCCGGTACCGTAGAAGTACCGCTCAAAAAACTGTACGCTCTCAGGCGGTCTGCGTCGCGGCTCATTAGATCGAGCAGACTGATCGTCGGGAGTCGATCCCGACCGTGGTCGCGCTCGGTCGACACTCGGTGCTCCTGCCGTACCGCAGCGCGGATCCCCTCCTGGATGAGCGTCACCGGGTGCTTTAAGATGACGCGGAGCACTTCGCTAATTTTCATATGGTTGAGCTAAACATGGTTCGGATGGTTGATAGATTATCGCATACAACGAGCCACGTGCGTTACTAGCGAAATCCATTTATATCAGCGTATATTCTACCTCGAAGCTCATTTGTTAATCGGGTCAAGTTTTGCCGAAAGGCGTCAAAACCCGAGCTGGCTAGCGGACCTATAAAGCTGTGTCCTGGCGAGTGGTGACTCTCGTACATCGACTGCGCCCAGGCATAAAAGTCAACGAAGGCCACCGAAACCCTGGAGTCTGCGAATACGTCGGGGGTGAGGTAACGTCGGGCCCCTCCGCTGCCGCTCAGGTAGATACTGGCGCCCTGGGCCTCAACCAGGTCGCGGAGGTGGGTGGGGCCGGGTGCATAAGCCAAGATTCGACTCGCCGAAACGACCTGAGTATGCAAGCAAAGGGCGGACGCATAGGCGCAAATGACGCGGGTGTTGAACTCCGCAAGCGTTGTGGTGGCGTTGATTTCCTCTACCGCGCCTAAAAAAGGAGTGATGGCTGCACCGTAGTGTCGGAGGTGTCCATAGGTGGCGTCGAGGACCCCTTTGAGTTTAGCTACGGCTTTTGTGTCTAGACAAAGGCGGACTTCGTCAATGCTCACCGAGTCCCGATGTGCACACAGCGGTAGGGTGGACCATCGCCTCGCATCACCTTGACCGCCTTTGGTGGACGGCAAGCTCACGCGCCTAGTAACCCCCTTCTTCGACAACTCGCAGTCGTCGTAGGCGATCCACGTGTCGGCCGCGGCGAACTTGAGCCAGAACCCAGTCCACGGGAGGTGATTCGGCTGATGGATGGCCGCGATCATACGATGAGTCGGATGACTTCGAAACACTCCGCCAGCCCGCCCCCGGCCTGCAGGCCCCGCACCGTCGCGAGCGAACGCGTAAATTCGGGACGGATGTAGTCACGGCCCGCCTGGGTCCGGTAGCAGGCTAGCGCTTTAATCTTGGCCTCGAGGTGCCGTTCTTCGACGCGGATGAATGCATCGGCATCAAAACTTAGGTTGTTCCAAGGCAATTCGTAGCCTAGCAAGGTGCAGTGCTTAAATGCGCGCAGACCCTCCGCCGTCACTGTCGAGTGGTCCTGGTGCAGGTCCTGGCGACTCGGTAGCAACACGAGGTCAGGGCGGATCTCACGCTGGAGTTTCACCATGCTCTCCAGTATCTCCTGGCGGTGAAAATTTAGCTTCCGAACAGCGTAATCGTAGACGATGACCTTCTCGGCGTCCAATTTGAGCGATGCCGTCGCCTCGCGCAGTTCAATGACTAACTGGTCGGAAGGCGTGCCCGGCGGAAGGCTATCCGCCGCTGAACTATATGCCGCGTAGTAGACTTCGCCCCCTTGCTCCAGACACCTGCTAATGGTGGCGCCGCAACCTAATTCCCCGTCGTCCGTGTGGGGAGCCAACACCAGTATCCGTCGTCGCAAATCCATGGCCCAAAGCTAGGTCGTACCGAGTCGCGAGTTTCGACCTGCGGTATCGTAACGCCGGTACGGCGCACGGGCGAGCTCTTTCGCCGTCGTACGTCCCGCAACAAATGCGCAGCACGCCAGGACCACTTTTTGTCCGGCGTCCCCCGTCCCGTAAGGACGGGAGTTGCTCCTTTCCGTTGGGAACAATCCAACGGCGTCGAGGATGGCCCTCGGATCTGCCCCCGCAACGATGACGAAACCGTCCTCCACCCCTTCGACCCACTCGGTTTGGTCGTCGAGAAGCACTATCGACTTGCTTAATTGATAGGCCTCCTTCGTCACGCCACCTGAGTCGGTGAGCACTAAGGTGGCCCGCGCCATCGCGATTTGGAGTTCGAAAAAACCTACCGGCTCTATCGCTCGCACGTTTGCCGAAAGGCCCAAACCTTCCCGACGTAACGCTGCACGCGTTCTCGGATGCAGGGGCAGGAGCACTGGCATGTCGAGCAACCCTAGCGCATCTATAATCCCCCTTAAACGCGTTGGATTATCTGTGTTGACAGCACGGTGGAAAGTGCAAAGCGCGAAGGGGCTTTGGCCAAAACCCATCCTAGCCCACCACTGCACTGCCTCCAGCGGCGGGTTCCAGTGCTGGAGATCCAGGGCCGTGTCGCCGGTTACGACAAGTCCGTCAATCACGCCCTCGGCCCGCAACTGTGCGGCCGCTCGCTGACTAGGACATAGAAACAAAGACGAAATGCCGTCGACGATCCGCTTGTTGACCTCCTCCGGGATGGACAAGTCGAACTCCCGTAGGCCAGCCTCGACGTGGGCCACAGCGCAAGCCGCCATCCGCGCTGCGATCGCTGCTGCCGTCGTCGAAGTCGTATCCCCATACACCAGCACCAGGTCCGGAGCTAGCGTTTTGATCAGAGGAGTTAGCTCCGAGATTAAGTAGGCCAGTTGTTCGTGAGGTGCACGCCCTCCCGCCTGCAGTTGCACGTCGAACCTCGGCAAACCGAGTGGGCGGAGGAAGTCGTCGGCGAGCCCAGCGTCGTAGTGCTGGCCGGTGTGAATAACGGAGTGCACCTTTCCCCAGGTCGGCTCCACCTTCGCCAGCGCTTCGAATGCCCGCGAAACTGGCGCGAGCTTGGTCAGGTGAGGGCGCGTCCCGACAATAGATAAAAATCTAGGTGATCTATTCACAGCCCTTGACCAGCGAAGTGGCTCTCGTAAAATTCGTCCAACCTTCCCGCTAGCGACCAATCCCCGCTTCCGTCGCGAGACCCGGCCCCGACCCCGTCCGGGGCAGGGAGTCTGCGCAGCCAGTCCGCGATAGAGCCCAGGTCGGCATGCGTACTCGCGACCGTTTTAGCGACCGCTGCCCCCCGGTCGAGCAGGGCGTCGATCTCGGGATCATTGGGTCCGTCGTGGACGCGCAATATCGGGCGACCCGCCTGCAGGTACTCGAACACTTTCATCGTCATCCCACCCGTCTGCCCGTCGTTACCCCAGGTAAGCAACAGATTAACGTTCGCGAGGGACTGTAGCTCCAGCGCCTGTTGCGGCGTCACTAACCCCAAGGTATGAGCAACTCCCTCGGCGCCCGTCTCCTTTACGTACTCCCCCCACAGCGCGCCGTCTTTTCCCGCGTATACGAGTCGCCAACCTTCGTCCGCGAGCGAGGCTACGGCACGCATCGCCGGTCGAGGATCTCGGTTGGGTCCGTAGAGCGAGCCCGTGTAGACTAATAGTGAGCCTTTCGGCAAAACCATCGCCTCCTGCTCTAACGGCGGACCCGGAAGGCTCACGCCGTTGTACAATACGTGACCCTGGCGAAGATCGAGCGGGAGGTCGGCGAGAATTCCTTCACTTACGGCAGTCACCAAATTGGCCTGCCGCAGCATAATCCGAAGCACGTGACGTTGGAATCTTAGGCCTATAAAATTTCGGTGACGTAACTCAAATGGAGTGTCTCGCCAATCGCACCACCAGTATAAGTTGGGGTATCGCAGTTTAAGTAAATACGCCACCTGCACATCCGCCCACGGCCGAAAAGTCGAGAATAAAATTCCCGTTCCGCCCGCCGCGGCTATACCTCTCGCGAGTAAACGGTAAGCCTGGTAGATGTAAACGGCCCCGCCCTCCCCCAGTAAAATGTTACTTGGGAAGCTATTATTCAGCTTGCCGAAAAGCTTATATAAAGGCGAGGACTTTATGCCTGCCCCGGGGGCGAAATCTGCCGCTCGCCCCCAGCGACTACGGTAGTCCCAAATCCCAACCCGATGAATGTCTGCACTAGGCGACTCGCCAGCCGCCTGCGGGGTATGGGTACTCGTAACTACGGTCACTCGGTGGCCGTGGCGCACGAAGGCGCGCGTCACCTCCGCGCCGCGTCGCACCCCGACGGATTCGATAGGCGGGTAGTAATAGGCTACCTGAAACACGGATAGCGCTTGCGCGCGCCCAATACCCCGCTCATTGTCAGTCGTCACAGCGTACTTATTAGGGCCTTGAGGCCAGGCTCTTACGGAGGGCCTCGAAGCGCGTCATCATCTCGGACTCGAGGCGCCGGGGCATCCGTCGCGTCGCGACGTAGCGGTCATCGGCGAGGGACGTCAGCGGGGCCGCGCCACGGTCTACTATATACATACTCTCCCGCAGCAACGAGATTTCCGTTTCGTACACTCGGTACGCGGCGCTGTGAAAGGTATCCTCGGCATACAGCGGCACTTCTTGCCGAGCGATGAGCATGCCCTCGTCAGCCTCGGCCGAGACGTAGTGCGTAGTGACCCCGATCGGGCGGCCGTAGTATAATGCCCACTTGAAGGCGTCGAGTCCTTTGGAATAAGGCAGATATCCTGGGTGCGCATTTATGATCCGTCTTTGGGTGACGAGCTCTGCGGGGAGCAGTCCCGCCCCGGCGATCAGCACATGCCTGTATTCGTAGTCTTCGAAATGCTGTACGAGTCGGTCCTGCGGAAGCACGAATAGCGGAAGCGCATTTGCTCTGCACACATCGCTGAGCGCGACTTGGATGGCCACGCTCGGGCGATGTGTGTACACCGGGCTAAAACTTCGCCCGCTTACCCACGGGGTGGCGACTATACTGATGTCGCGCCTCCCGGTCAGGAGCAACTGCGAGAGCAGATCCTGCGTCTTGCGGTGGGGAGCGTCGTAAGTGAGGATCGCAATCATTATTCTGTGTCTGAGGCTCTCCGGCGTGAGGAGAGAAGAGTCTCGCGCCACAGCGCCGCATCCTTCCCGGCATAAACTAAGGCGAAGCCTTTGACGCTAGATAGGGCAACGGCGCGCATTGCCACGCGCGGGTCTCGGTTGAGGCCGTATAGGGATCCGGTGTAGGCGAGGAGGCGGCCTTGCGGCAAAACGATCAACGGGTCGTCGGTCGAGGCGTCCGGCAGGCTAACGCCATTGTAGACTACTTCCCCCTTGTGCTCCGGTATGCGTAAGTCGGACAGAACGCCCCGGCTGACGGCGGTCACAAGGGTTGCTCTGCTGAGAAATCTCCGTAGGATCCAGCGCTGGAATCCTAGCGCAAAGTAGTTGCGGTACCGCAGTTCGAAGGGCGTGTCGCGTCAGTCGCACCACCAGTAGAACTGGGGGAACTTGCTTTTCAAGAGGTACGCCACCTGCACGTCGGCCCAGGGCCTAAACGTGGAGAACAGAATGCCCCTCCCGCCGGCCGCCGCGATGCGCGGCTCCAGCACGTGGAAGCAATTGAAAATGTACGTAGCGCCACCCTCACCCAGCAATACATTCGTCGGGAAGCTATTGGCGAGCTTACCGAAGACCTGGTAGAGCGGCGAGGTCTTGAGCGATGCCGACGGCGCGAAGTTGGCCTCCTTGCCGCGGCGGCTGCGGTAGTCAACGATGGGTACCCGAAAGACTTCTACACCCGGCGTCGCGGCCGGGGCCTCGGGGGTGTGTGTGCTCGTGACTACGGTGACCGCGTGACCCTCGCGGGCAAACATATTCGCCACCGCATGGCCTCGCCGCACGCCCACCGAAGCGATTGGAGGGAAGTAGTAAGCAAGTTGGAACACGGGAAGGGCGGACACGCTCGGGTTGCTTGTAGGCTCGATCTACTTACCCGAGTTGCCGAGCAAGTCGCGCAACGACATCATAGTAGTGACCTAGGACCTCGTCGATATTGTAGCGCTGCAGGATATAGTTACGTGCCCGCTGCCCCATTTGATCGCGGGCTTCGGCACTCAAGGCAAAGTGAAAGCGCAGGGTCTCAAGGGTCGCGTCGACATCCTTGACCGGCACGATGTAACCCGTCACCCCGTGCTGAACCAACTCTCCAGCGCCGGGAACAGGTGTAGTGACGACCGGGCGTCCGCAGGACATAGCCTCCAAAAGTACTCGATTTAGGCCCTCGCGGAAGTGAGTTGGGAGCAGTACTAAGTCCGCACGCTCGATGAAAGGTCGGATATCGTCGACGGCACCGTGGTAGGTGAGTCGCCCATCGCTCACCCAACCGTGCAGCTCGCGGGCGCTGATGCCGTCGGGATTGTGCTCCTGGAGGTAGCCGAACATGTGGAACTCGATGTCGAGCCTGTCGCGCCGCGCAGCTTCGGCTACTTCCGCGAACACCCTGGCGCCCTTGGTCTCGAGGAGGCGCCCGACGAACAGCACGTGCCTGCCCTTGGAGGCACTCGGCATTGGCGCACGGCGATAGTAGTCCGTATCGACTCCCTCGCCGGGCAGCACCCGCGCTGGCGTGTCGCTCAGCCATCCGCGCGCATCGAAGAACCTGTAATCGTGCTGGTTGAGAAACCAAAATTCATAGGCGTTGCGGGCGGCGTAAGCGTACCCGAACGCTAGAAGACTGCGCAACGTTCGACCGGCCACATCGGGGAAAGTACCTAGCCCCGGGGCCATATTTACACAGGGAATCCCGAGTCGTCTGGCGGCAAACGTACCGTAGATATTAACCTTAATGGTGTAGTGGAAGATTAGGTCGGGCGCGATGGCCTGGTAGGTCCGCAGGATCTCTCGTACGAGTGCGACCTCGGTGACGGGATGCTTGCTAAAGGTATCGATGCTGAGCTCCGTGAAACTGGCGCCCGCCGCGATAAGGTTCGTGGCCCGCGCGTGGTAAGGTGCCACAACGTGCACCCCGAAACCCGCCTCTAGAAAGCTACGGATAGCCTCCCCGCGAAACAGGTCGAGCGTGAGCATGTCGTTGCACACGAAGGCAAGCGTGCGCAGGTGCTCGGTCGGGACCGGAGTTTCGGCACGGCGCTTAGGTATTATCTGCCGCGGCTGGCGCGAGAGCTTGCCCACTACATGAATTTGGCGTCGTTCAAAGTTTGCGTAAGCGCCTTGATCTCCTGCTCCTGGGACTTCGGGTAAATCATCAAGACATCTTCCTCGTCGACGACAATGTAGTCCTGTAAGGCCTCGGATCACGACCAGCTTCCCATCGTTTGTCCGGATGAGGTTATTACTGGCATCGATACGATGGTATTCGCACCGTGGACGACATTCGCGCGGTCGTCCTTGCCGGCGTAGGCGTGGAGGCTGCCCCAGGTACCGAGGTCGCTACCAGCCGATGTCGCACGGGATGGTGTAGACGTTGTCGGCGCGCTCCATGATGGCGTAGTCGACGCTGATCTTCTCGGTCTTGGGGTAGGCTTCTCCAATGAACGCTCGCTTCGCGTTCGGTCCCGAAGCAGGCTCGTTGGGCACAGAGCGTGTTGTAGATCTGCGGGCTGTGGATTCGGAAGGCATCCAGAATGTCGGCAACGCGCCAGATGAAAATCCCAGCGTTCCAAACGTAGCCGCCGTCCTCTACATAAGCCTCTGCGGTGTTGAGGTCGGGCTTCTCGCGAAAGGCTCTCACCTTGTGGACATCGTCCTTCTGTCGAAGCTTCTGCGTACTGAATGTAGCCGTAGCCGGTGTCCGGACGGGTAGGTTCGATGCCGAGGGTGACCAGTCCGTGCTGCCTTTCGGCAAAACCCAGGCCGGTGGGGATCGCCTGAAGGAAAGCGTCCTCCTTGAGAATCACGTGGTCGCTCGGCGCGATGACGAGCGAGGCACCTGGGTCGCGGGCCTCCACGTGGAGGGCAGTGTAAGCCACCGAGGGCGCGGTGTTGTTACGGCTCGGCTCGCAGAGAATGTTCTCCGCAGGGAGGTTTGGGAGGTGCTGCTGGACCAGTTCGCGGTAGGCCTCGTTCGTCACCACGAGGATATGATCGGGCGGGGTGAGCTTCGTGAAGCGCTCGTAGGTCGACTGGATGAGCGACTGGCCGGTGCCGAGGATATCGAGGAACTGCTTCGGACGAGACTCGCGACTGGCCGGCCAAAAACGGCTGCCGACGCCTCCGGCCATGATGGCCACGTAGGGTTGTTGCATAGGAACCGCAAGTTTAGGGCTTGGGGGCTTGCTGGGTTATGCTTTGAGCGCCAACAGTGAGTTTTGAACGCGGAGCCGCGGAGGGGGCTGTGCGCGGGGGCTGGTCACGACGGCCAGTAGTGGCGTGCTCGGGGGTGCGGGCCTGCCGGTAGTGTCGCTGGGAAGCGCTGCTTAGCGGTAGAAGTCTAGGACGGCCTGCGTGACGTAGTCGAGGTCGGCCTGGGTGAGTTCGGTGTGCATCGGGAGGGAGATGACTTGCTCGCAGAGCGTTCTGTCACCGGGAGGGAGAAGTCGGCGGGGACGGTTTTGGCGAAAGCCCCCTGCTCGTAGAGGGGCACTGGATAGTAGACGTTGTGGGCGATCTGGCGCTCGGCGAGGTGGGCGCGTAGTGCATCGCGGCGACCGTCGAGGACGCGCAAGGTGTACTGGTGGAAGACGTGCGTGCTGTTGGCGGCGCGGACGGGCGTCTGGAGCGCGTGACAGTCGGCGAAGGCTGCGTCGTAGGCATCGGCGGCGGCGATGCGGGCTGCATTGTAGGCGTCGAGACGCGGGAGCTTGACGCGCAACACCGCGGCCTGTAGCGCGTCGAGGCGACTGTTGACCCCGACCACATCGTGGTAGTACATCCGGTTCTGGCCGTGGTTAGCCACCTGCGTCATTGCTGGCGGCCAGCGCATCGTCATTCGTGAAAAGAGCACCGCCGTCCCCGTAGCAACCGAGGTTCTTACTCGGGAAAAAGCTCGTGCAACCGATACGTGCCCGAGGGTACCTGTCTTTGCCGTTCGACCGGTGGCGGAAGTGTAATCAGCGCCGATGGCCTGGGCGTTGTCCTCGATGACGTAGAGTTCGTGGGCTTTCGCCAAAACGAGCAGCGGGCTCCATATCGACGCTCTGGCCGAAGAGGTGGACCGGTACTATCGCCTTGGTCCTGTGGGTGATGGCAGCGGCGACGGCGTCACATCAATGTTGAACGTGTCCGGGTCAACGTCGACCATCACCGGAGTAAGACCGAGCAGCGCGATCACCTCGGCCGTAGCTACGTACGTGAAACTCGGGACGATCACCTCGTCGCCGGCTTTGAGCCCCAAGGTCATCATTGCGATCTGTAGGGCGTCTGTGCCGTTGGCGCAGGCGATGACGTGCTTGACGCCGAGATATGCCGCCAAGCTCCTCTTCGAACGCCTTTACCACCGGTCCCTTGATAAACATCGTCGACCGGACCACGTCCATGATGGCGGCGTCCATCTCCGCGGACATCGCCGCGTACTGGGTCTTGAGGTCGACCATCGGGATGGTGCGGGGTGGGGTGGCATTGTGGGTGGGCATATACTAGTTACCTACGGAACGTGGGCATGGTTGAAAAAGGGTGTCGGACGCGGACGACCATAACACGCTCTATGCCTTCGCAACCTTGGCCTCCGGCGGGTACCAGTCTTTTGTACGCAGCTCAGACTCGAGCGAAACGATTCCATCGCGCAACGAGATTTGAGGTTTATATCCCATAGCGTGCAGCTTACTAGAATCCATGAGTTTACGAGGGGTGCCGTCGGGTTGGGATGAGTTAGTCTTGATGCCGCCCTTGAAATCGTAGATTTGCGAGATTAGTTCTGCCAGACCGTGAATCGTGATCTCATCGCCTGTCCCGATGTTGACGTGTCCGGCCTCATCATAGTGCTCCATGAGGTAAAGGCAGGCATCGGCGAGGTCGTCGGCGTGCATGAACTCACGCAGGGGAGAACCCGTACCCCAGATCTCGACGCTATCTTTTCCTTCGGCCTTGGCTGTGACGATCTTCCGAACGAGGGCCGGGAGGACGTGGCTGTTAGCAAGATCATAGTTATCCCCGGGACCGTAGAGGTTGGTGGGCATTGCGGAGATATAGTTGCAACCATACTGGCTGCGGTACGCGTCACAAAGCTTGATGCCGGCGATCTTGGCGATAGCGTAGGGCTCGTTGCTATGCTCCAATAGCCCAGTAAGTAGGGCGTCTTCCCGCATGGGTTGCGGGGCGAATTTTGGGTATATACAGGAGCTGCCGAGGAAAAGCAGTTTCGTTACATCCGTCCGTCGAGCGGCCTCGATGACATTGGACTCAATCATGAGGTTGTCGTAGAGGAACTCTCCTCGATAGGTGTTGTTGGCGTGTATGCCGCCGACCTTGGCGGCGGCCAGGAATACGTATGCCGGTCGCTCGCGCTCGAAAAATTGGCTCACGTCGGCTTGCTGCCGCAGATCTAACTCGCTGCTCGTACGCGCTACTAAGTTCGTGGCACCCTTGGCCTGCAGTGACCGCACCAGGGCTGAGCCGACCATACCTCGATGCCCGGCGACGAAGATTTTGGCGCTGTAGTCAATGCTTGTCATAGGAAATGAATTTAACCCTCTTGATTAGTTGTCAGGCAGCGGACGAGGTTAAGTCCTCGTTGGGCAACGCTAGGTAAGGGTAGTGGCTGGGGATAGTGTGGCAAAGAGGCGTGGACTCAAACCTGTAGTGCTACAGGTTTTGGCGGAAGCCCTTCGAACCAGTCCTCCGGTTTTGCGGAAGCTGGAACGACGACGGCCAAGGCGGTAAGGACAACCAGTTTAAAATCAACTACCAACGAGCGATGATTGATGTACCAAAGTTCTAACGCCTCCTTGTGAGGCGCTATGATAGTCTGGTACACTACAGACGGATCTCCGCCAATACGCTCCAAAATACCTTCCTCATCTCGAAATGCGAGACTCCCGATGCCCGTGATGCCGGGTGTGGCGGTTAAGATGCTCTCGCGACCTGTATCTGTGTAGGCCGCCAAGGCACGGGGGACCAGCGGACGAGGGCCTACCCATGACATAGTGCCCCCGAGAATATTGAGTATTTGGGGAAATTCGTTGAGCTTAGTGATCCGTAAATAGTGTCCTATGGGGGTTACACGCGGGTCTCGGCGCACGGTTATGTGGCCCGTCGTCATGTTCGGACTGTCCTTGAGCATGGTAGCGAACTTGAGGATGCCGAAGGGCTTCCCAAAACGACCTATGCGTGATTGCCTATAGAAAACTTCTCCCTCGGCTGAAAATTTGAGTGCCAGCACTATCAGAATAAAAGGTACGAATACGACGAAGAGCACGATGAGTGCAACGATGATATCCCCGAGGCGCTTGAGGGTATGGTACATGCTGTTGACGATTAGGTGCCTATCGGTGAATGGGAATTGGGTGCTTCCATGGCGATCCGCATCCCTTCTCGGAAGGTAAACGGCGGGGTGAAGTCGAGCCTTCGGTTGGTGGAGACGTTGGAAATCCGATACGTGCCTACGAGGCGTAAATGCAGATCTGGTTTTAGGCGTCCTACGAGGCGCCAGAAGTATCCCGGAACAGCCACATTAACAGTGTTCGATTTCATATTGCTAATCATGGTCTCGACTAATTCCGTAGTCGAAGTATAACTCCTGTCACCCGCGATATAGACGCCGCTAGCATTGGCCTGCAAGATTCTAAGAAATAGGGCAGCTAGATTTCCAACAAACACCATTGAACGCTCATTCTTAATGGCGCCGAAAGGTACTGCCGGAAATTTTTTAATTAGCCGTTGCAATCGGTCGAGATTGCCTTTACTACCGGGCCCATAGACCAAGGGAGGCCGCACAATAGCTACCGAAAATCCATCCGACGACAGTTTTTCAAGAGCCAGTTCCGCTTGGAGCTTGCTGCGACCGTATGCATCGGTAGGCGTGCAAGGAGAAGTTTCATCGAGTATTTCATCGGAGCTGTCTCCGTAGACTTTTACGGAGCTGACGTAGATGAACTGGCTTACGCCGGCTGCTTTGGCCGCTTTCGCAAAATCGAGGGCCAATTCGTAATTAATGGCAAAGTATTCTCGATCAGGTATTGGCTCCATTTGGTGAGCTTTTCCTGTTAGAAATAAGATTTTATTGACTTTTGATAGTTCTATGCTTGCGAAGTCTCGGCCTCTAAGCGATAGCGTTTGAACAGCGTAGCACTCACTAATTACTGGGTGAGCGTAGTTGCCAATAAACCCGGAGGCACCTGTGATGAGAACAGTTTGCATCCTAGGTATGCTTTTTTACCACTGAGTACTCAAAAACTTTTCGGGCGTATTTGAGGCTTAGCATCAGCATATTGGTATAAATACCATTTTCCTGGCAAGCCCGCACAATTTCCTGGTTGAGCGTGTATCGACTCATGGCATTTTTTGTGCTCACGCCGCCCGTACGCATCGTGACGATCTGTTTTGGTAGGTAAGTGTACAGCAATTCATTTGTGTAGAGCATCCGAATGAGCAACTCGTAGTCGGCGGCGATATCGTAGTCTGTCTGGTACAAGCCGTACTGTTCGTAGTATTCTCTGCGAAGGTAGAACGAAGGATGCGGCGGCATGAAGCCGAGTCGGAACTTTGCGGGTGACCAATTACTGGAGGAGTAGTAGCGTACGACTTTATCGAGGTTGCCCGGGCTTACGAAGCCAACGTCCCCGATGACTGCGGCCGTCTGCGGCCCGAACGCATGCACGATGTCGGCAATGATTGTGGGACTGGTAAGGAAGTCGTCGGAGTTCAAAACGCCCACGACATCACCTGTCGCCAGGCGAACGCCCTTGTTCATCGCGTCATAGATTCCTCTATCCGGTTCAGTGATAGCCTGCGCCACATGAGCGAACTGTGCCACGATCGACATGGTATCGTCTTTTGACGCGCCATCGACGATGATGTGCTCGATGTCTCCGTAAGTCTGGTCCGCCACGCTTTGGAGCGCGGAGGCTAAAGTCTTGCCACTGTTGTAAGTGATCGTGATGATCGATACCTTCATAAGCTAAGTTCTGCTTCGCATCTACTTCGGGCTCCTGCCTTACATTCGGTGATCGAGGCTCTTGCCGGTTTCGATGTGCGCGAAGCCAGGGATGAGCTTGCTCATCGCGGCCACGACCTCAGCTTTCGAGGAGGTAGCTTTCGCAAATACAGCGTCCAGGCTCGCTATCGATTCTTCGACGTCGGCGATAGACGGTTTGGGGGCATTCTTTATGACGCCGAGTTGCTCGAAGCTGTTGAGGTCTAGTTCCTCCACGTCGGTGAAGAACTCTTCGTAGCCTTTTTCACCGCTGGTGTCACTCTTGAAGTAGTGCACAGGGTAAGGCTCGCCGGGTTCCCAGACGGCAGCTGCTTCGCGGGCGCTGGTCTCGTCGGGGTATTGCTTCTTGGAGAGGCCTTGTGCGTCGATGAAATTGTCCGCGATAGCCGAGAAGGTGAGCATCTGCTCTTTACCGAGCTTTGGGAAGAAAATCTCACCTGAGTTGCCGCAGATGCAGGCCAGCAAACAGATTTGACCACTCTCGTCCGGGCTTACGAAGTAGCGTAGGACATCACTCGGTGCACTCAGCGGCTGCCGCCTTACGATACGCTCCATAAATCCAAACAGCAGACTGCCGTTCGAAAAGGCCACATTCGCAAACCTTGCGGTGGTGATTGGAATCCGTTTGGAGTAGGCCAAAATGGCTTCTTCCATCAGCTTTTTGCTCGCCCCCATGACATTGACGGGGTTGGCCGCCTTATCGGTGCTCACACAGAAGAACTTCTCCGGCTTCTTGGCGAGCAGTTGGTCGAGGAGATGCTTAGCATCGATCACATTGTTGCGGACCATAGCCTCGATAGAGTAGTGATCCTTCTCACTGCGGACGTGCTTGTGCGCCGCGAAGTTGGCAACGATCTGAAAAGTGTCTTCGTTAGCGAAAAGCTTCTTGAATACCTCGCTGGCGTAGCTAATAGGGTAGGTCCGATATTCGGGCGGGACAGCAAGCCCGTGGCGGCTCCGCAGGTCACGCGTTAGCTCAGTGAGACCGTTTTCATTCGTATCGACGACGACCAGCTTGGCCGGGCGATAGACGAGAAGTGCTCGAATAAAGCTCGAACCGATGGTACCTGCGCCGCCGATCACGAGAACTCTCTTGCCGGCGATTCCGGCGGTCAATTCCGACTCGCGCGCAAGCAGGTCTGCGGAGAATAGGGATTCCTTGCGCAGCGTGATGTGATCGCTGATAAATTTCTGAAGATCAAACAAGATAGTAGAGATTGGTGAGCGGAAGGGCGTGAAGGTTTTGCCAAAAGGCGCCTAAGCAGCTTACTCGAACTCGTTCTTCACCGCGAAACCTGCTTGCTTGAGGAGCTGCGACTTGCGGAAGTGTTCGGTATCGGATTGGACCATCTCTGCGCAAAGTGCCGCAAGATCGTACTGATGCTTCCAGCCAAGGGTAGTCTGCGCTTTCGTCGGATTGCCAATCAGCAGTTCTACCTCAGTAGGCCGGAAGTACCGCGGATCAACGGCAACCACGACATCGCCGACTTTGAGCGGATTGTCCTCGTTGTGATTGGCTGTCACGGTTGCTGTCTCGTCGGCACCTTCGCCGCTGAACTCCAGTTCGATGCCGCTTTCGCGAAAACTCATGCGCACGAAATCCCTAACGGTCGTCGTCACCCCGGTGGCAAGCACATAATCGGATGGCGTGTCGTGCTGGACAATGCGCCACATACCTTCGACGTAGTCCTTGGCGTGACCCCAGTCGCGCTTTGCGTCCATGTTGCCGAGAAAAAGTTTCTGCTGGAGCCCGAGAGACATCTTGGCGACTGCGCGAGTGATCTTACGCGTCACGAAGGTCTCACCCCGCAGCGGACTCTCATGATTAAAGAGGATTCCATTCGAGGCATGCATCCCATAAGCCTCGCGGTAATTGACCGTAATCCAGTAGGCATAGAGCTTGGCCACGGCGTAAGGGGAGCGGGGATAGAAGGGCGTCGTCTCGGATTGAGGTACCTCTTGCACGAGACCATACAGTTCAGAAGTCGAAGCTTGGTAGAAACGAGTTTTGTCGGTGAGTCCGAGAAGGCGAATGGCCTCGAGCAGACGGGTCGTACCGACGCCGTCTACGTCGGCTGTGTACTCAGGGCTGTCGAACGACACTTGGACGTGGGACATTGCTCCCAGGTTATATATCTCGTCGGGTTGCACCTCTTTGACTATCCTAATTAAATTCGACGAATCGGATAGGTCGCCATAGTGGAGCTTCAACCGAACATTGGTCTCGTGTGGGTCCTGGTAGAGGTGATCAATACGGTCTGTGTTGAACTGCGACGCGCGACGCTTAACGCCATGCACCTCGTAGCCCTTATCGAGGAGAAGTTCAGTTAGATAGGCGCCGTCCTGGCCGGTTATGCCTGTGATGAGAGCTTTCTTCATTGGTGGAATTAGGATCGGTAGGTGGGCGAAGGTAGCCCTCGCTGGCGATGTAGGACTGGCAGCAACCTCAAACCGTGTAGAGCCAGCCGTGGGTAATGGTACCACAGCAGGACAAGAGACTGCTAAATATAGGATTTTGACAACTTCGCCATATGGGTGCCGATGATACGACTCCAGTATATACGAAATGTTGTCAGGGGTCAAAGGTTTTTAACTGGCGAATGTGTGTTTCAAGCTATACCAATTATCGAAAAAGGACCAGATGGGTTTTTTACAAACGCTATGTCTCCAGCTGCACAAAAACGTATGAATTTGGTATTAGTATTTGTAAGTATCTATCAATTTCGTCGTATCGCTCTACGAATTAAGCCGACAAGAGTAAAATATCTGAATTTAAATCGGTCGAACAGACTAAACATGCTCTGCTCACTTACTGCACTACTATTGTGTCCGTGACGCCGATGATGGATCAGAGGCGTCTTAATCATCGCCGCCTTAAACAGGACCTGACCAACAATGCCGATCCATATGTCGTGCATAGGAACTTTTGATGGAAAGGGCAGTGCCCTCATCAGCACGCTGCGTTTGAAAGCCATAGCGCAGCCGAGGTAAGGGTTTCGGATCCAAGAGGCTAGAGGGCCTATTTTCAACCCAGTGTTGCTCATGAACGAGGCGATGGTAACACTTCCACTCGCATCGACGATACTTGCATCACTCACCACTAGATCTGATCGCTTAAGGGCACGTAAGCTAATCTCGACTTTATTAGGTAGCCAAATATCATCTTGATCAGAGAGAAAGATGACTTCGTTTGATGCCAGGCCCAAAACCGATTCGAAGCTCGAAATTGCATTCTGTACTCCAGAAGCTTGGATTTGCTTTTTGGAGGCCAACCTAATGAGTGGGAAGCGGTCTGCATAGTCTTTCAGGATAGCGAATGTTCCGTCTGTCGACTCGTTATCCAGAATGATAAGTTCATCTCCTTCTATGAGTTGAGGCAGGATGCTATCTATTTGCTCCTCGATATACTTAGCCCCATTGAAAGTGGCCATACACACGCTAAGAGTAGGACGATTTATCATTTACTAACCTGTTTATTAGGTAGACTTGAGGCCGTTTTCCGGACAATTGCTAAGCTTTCAAAGTCTAGGGACATCTGGCATTAGATATAAGAGTATAGTTGATGGCTAGTTTAATTGGTTAATGGGGTCGAAATCGAAAGGTCGTATAATCTTGAGATTGTAATGAATTTGATAGAACATCAAGCTGCTAAATATGCATAGTAGAAATATATAGACTGGTTGGAGTTTGGGCTCGAAGGCGAAAACACACCCGGCTAGCAATAGAGGTTGTGTGCAACTAATCACATCGAAAGCTCGATAAGCCGCTATTGGTGAGAAAAACATCAGACAGTATATTATCAATGCGAGGAGCTGGCTGTGGAAAAGCAAAGTCACCAACCTGCTCGAATGTTCCAGTCGTTTAGCTGGGAAATAGCACAGTAAAGTTATCGCTATTTGTGTGATCATCTTCAATCCGAAGAAGGGCATGTCGACTTGATTTTCCTTCGCGAAGTATCTAAGTCCACGGTTCAAGATTCCAATGCTGCTCTGCTCTATGGAAATTTGAGTTGAAGATGTACTATACACGACACCGAAGAACATCAGACACCCAACGGTAGCTAAAGCGGCCCGATTAATCGACTTAAAGTATTTGAGTAAGAATATGCTAAGGAAAAGTATAGATGATAGGTGGAACACGGTAGCTGTCAAGACGAGGCCGACGAAGGTTATATTCTGTCCCTTCACATAATACAACATGGCCAGCATAAGAATCCCGATTGCTGCCCCTGCCCTCATTTGAACCATTTCGTGAAGAAAAAAGAAGTAGGAATAATAAATAAGCAGGCACAGAAACACGGGTAATCGACTCAGCCTAAAAACTAGAAATTTGGTTCCAAATGCGACGACCGCAAACATGACTACGGTGACTTGGAAGGCAGCCGATGATTTAAGGTCGAAAATCTCGCGACTGACCAGTAGGGGGAAAGCAAAGGCGGGCTCCATATTGTAGTGACCGCTCTTATCAGACGTACCCGTATAGGAATTCTTTACGATTTCTTGGTATACGCTATAATCGTCGGCAACATCTTCGTTGCGAAATATTGTCAAAGCGAACAGCGCTACTCCAAATAGTAAAGCTATTGCAAACCCGGTTTGACGTATCCACGGTGAGGCAAGAGCCAATGTGCACAGCAGGATTAGTATAACTATGTACATTGCGACTTATATGGGATTATGATTCTGTAGTCGAAGACAAGAAAAGTATATGGCGATTATACGGACGCTACACTTTGCTGGTGTTGAGTATATAATAACAGTAGACATAATACAAGTAGTGCAACAGCACACGCTATGCAGTAAGCTATGCTGCCTGGAGCCGCTTGAAAGTACATGCTATCCAACGCGACCAAACCAACAAAAATGCAAGAGTAGGCCAAATGGCCTAACCCATACTTAACTATACTTTTGCCCACCAAGAACGCGAAAGCTGGAATAAATCCGATGACTCTAAAAAAGTCACCTAACAGTTGCCATGTGTACGCCGTGGAAGCCGCTTCATACTGCGTGTCGTAAGCCAATCGAAGCACTGGCCCCCGTAACATATATAATGGAGTGAATAGTACCAGCGCGACCGCTGCTGTTAGAGCTGTCATTTTCCAAATTGTCGTATACAATTCAGAACTAGCTTCGATTTTAGCTAGCTTTGGCAAAATAAATAACGTACTAGATGTCGAGACCAAGACTATGCCTAGTGAGGATAGCCTCCATACGGCTTCCCAGTGACCTGCTGTAGTGCTGTCGTAGTTATTCATGATCAAGTCACGCACGAATAAAACGGGTACGATGGCGCTTACAACGCCAATCATTGCTATCAAACTATACTTAAACAAGTCATATTGGAAACTCAGGTCGAACTGGCGCAACAGGTTAGCTAGGTTTGGAAATTTGAGTCCGCGTAATAGTAGTGTAAACAGTACAATGTCGATAGCTACTTGCCCAGCTAAAAGTGTAACAGTGGCGCTCATTAAGTTTGAATAATGGAGTGAGCCCAGCGAAGCGATTGCAACACTAAGGGTTCCAAGTAATATAACTAGGTTTGCATTGTCTCGCTTTTCCAGGCCCACCAAGGCGAAAAAGGACATTTCTCCGAGACCAATTATAGGTATCGCAACAATTAGACCCAATCCTAGACCTCCTGTTGGATCAATTTTCCCTAAAAAACCCACACCAAACCATTTCGATACGACTCCCACTGTAAAGCAAACAATTGATATGCTTAGAACGAGTCCACACAGATTACCGATTACGGCAAAGAGACCTTTCTTATCTGTTTGCTTGCTAACTTCAGTTACGATTGCCTGCCCGAGGGAGAAATAGCTAATTGCCATCGCTAAGGCAAGGAAGTCACGAAAGACCCCAAGTTCAACTAGGGCGGCTGGGCCGTAGAATTTTGCAACAGCCTTATTTAAGAGTAATATATGAACGGCTTTTACGCCTACAACGACAACATTCAGACTAAGAGATTTGTATAAGGCCTTCATTCTCTGCCATTCTTGAATTTGTGGCAATTCAGCCCGACCTAACTTTTTATCTCATTGCCTATTTGCTGGCGATAAGCTTAGGTTATAGTGGCTGATTAGACAAAGGCAGCCCTCACCATTACAAATAAACCAAAGAGAAAGCTCATCACTACCGCCGTAACGAAACCAATCTTGACTAACCCTTTTGATTCCGCCTCGATCGGGTAGTTGTCTTGACCTACTAATTCGAAACTTGGAGTTTTACTAGCGAGCAAGAACTCTGCCGCACTCTTATTCTTAAGTAGTTCGCCATAAATCAGCGTGTTTATTGACTGCTCACGGTTCAGGACTGTGAGTTCTGTGCTGCGGACATTTAACAAGACAGCTTGCTCGCGGTCTTTAATTGAGGCAATCCTATTGTCTGTCCGGGAGATCACAGTGCGTATCGAATCGAGTTTTCCATTGAGGACTTTCAAGGTCTTCAGCTCCTGCGCTACGCTCTGGTTAACGTAATAAAGATCTAGCTCGTGGTACAGCGCTTGCAGCACCTCCATCGAAACCTCTTCGTTCTCACTAGTAACGCTTATTTCAACGATACCGCTTTCATCGTCGAAAACTACCTCGATTAATCCTTCGCCGACTTTCTTTCCTCTGAGTCGCATGACGAGTTCTCTACGGACAACTTCGACATTCATCACAGAGTCGAGCTGAGTCTTCTCCGCGATGCGCTCGAGCACCTCGTCTATATCCTCTCGTAAGTCCAAAGAATCGATAAGTAACTTTTCTATACTTTGGTTGGTATTTTTCGATGATCTTCCATCCAGTACTCGGCTGAGAATGACTTCGGACCTAGCTAGCTCGACTACTTTATATAAATTTATATTCTGCCCTAGTCCTCCACCTCCTAGGCCAAACTGCCCCAGCACCGACCCGATGCCAGCAAGTTCTACGTTACCATCTTCCGCAATCACGAAGGTTAGGTTTGCTTCAAACTCGCCATCCCTAATCGCGGCCAATAATATAGCGACAATGGTTCCAACCACGATCACTATTATGCCGGTAGTTTTATAACGGCTAGTCTCCCGTTTAGCAGTGCCGATAAATCTCTTAAGGTCTGCGCTCTCGATGACATCTGATTCTTCGATCTGCATACTAGTCTAAGGATTATTCCGGATAGTATTAATAATAAGGACCACCGACAATCCAGCTGTCAAAGCGGTGGTTACAGTGCCTGCGATGCCTGCCCAATCAACCCGCTCATCACGTGACTTCGGTATTTTCTTCGGTTTTACCTGCATGGCGATCGTCGAGCCGGCAGATACCAAGGGGTAGTTTCGAAAAATCCCAAACCGCTTCGTACGTCGTATCCGTCCGCTTGGGTCCCTAACAGTAACCGTTCGCTTCATGGCACCTTTGTCAAATCCACCAGCAAACTCTTCAATGTACCACTTAGCGGATTTCGGTCCTTGAAACGCGATAGATATCTCACCAGCCGACAGCAGTGTATCTACATAGTTCTTCCTGGCCCGCGTGCCTAGAGCCCGGATCCCAACTATCTCTACCGCCTTCGGTATATATAACATGTCCCCCTCCAGTAATACGATATTGTTCGGACTGCTAAGATTGACCATCACGTCGTCCAATTCGAGGATTATATATCCGACATTTCCTTGCTCGCGGTATAATGTAGCCGCACTAGCGAAGCCTTCGTCCGTAATTCCTCCAGCGGACGCGATCAGATCTCCGAGAGTTCGGATAGTGCGGTTCAGTGGATATGAGCCAGGGTATCGGACTTCACCATCAACGTTGACCTGTTTGGTAATCTCGAACTCCGGGGCAGACCTAACAGCGATCACATCATATGGCTGCAGAATACTCAAATCAATGTCGCCGTTTACGACTTCGTAATCCCTGTTCATCGACAGTGTTCCGAGCCGAGTTTCAGTACTTAAGTTTTCTGAGAATTCTAAGCGGAAAACTTCGATACGGTTTAGAGCGGCCTCCGTTCTAAAACCGCCGGCCAGGGTGAACAGTTCTTTGATCCCGAGCGTCGGATTATAGATGTATTTGCCTGGTCGTCGTACCGCCCCCTTAATTTCTACTTGAAAAGCGTCCGTGAACAGTTCACGCGGGAACACTACCAGGCTGTCGAATGGATTGAGCCTTACTACGTCTGCGTCGCTCTGCAGGTTGACCATTTGGTACCTCGTCACCTTGCGATTGTTCGCATCACGTCGAAACAGGAGGCCTTCCTTGGAAGCGTTGGGAGATAGTCCACCGGCCAAGAGCAGTGCACCCGTGACTGTAATCGTACTGTCGCGAGAGTATGGAAAGGAGGGTAATTGTCGGCGAACTGCACCCGTCACCGCAATCGTAGCCTTATCTGTATAAACATTCTGGCTTAGGATTTCTACCGTATCATTCTGCCGTAGCAGCAAATCAGCGGCTCCCCCCCTTAAAGCTTCATCGATCGATACCTCTAGTAGCGTTAACGAACTGTCCGCATTGGTTCTCCGCACAAATGCCACATCCGTTCTGGCGCCCCTACGTAGTCTAGCTTCCCGTACGACTTCCGACACGCGTAAGTCATTGCGGTACGCGAAGTCCCCAGGCAGTTCAACGGCGCCACGGACGACGATACTCTGTCGCTCCGGTTGCGATAGCCTTCGGACATCAACCACGTCCGCGTCTTGGAGTTCGAAGCCTTGACTTGATGTTAGAGAGGTTAAATCGACGTCGATCGTCGCCGCACGACCATTAACTAAGCGCCGAACCTGCACCAGGGTAGAGAAAGCATCCGCACTTAAGCCACCCGCGAAATCTATGAGTTGCGTAAGTCCCTCGTCTTGCAAGAGTTCATAGCGCATCGGGCGTCGCACTGCACCCTGTAGGGTCACGATCCTAGTTGCAATCGGGACGAAGACCACATCACCATTCTGTAGCCCTAGATCCGCAGCTACCTTACTTGGATCGCTTAAGTACTTGTACACATCGATCCGCGTACT
This sequence comes from Lewinellaceae bacterium, assembly GCA_963837005.1. Lineage (GTDB taxonomy): Bacteria > Bacteroidota > Bacteroidia > Chitinophagales > Saprospiraceae > CALDTK01. Next base: position 792,705 of record CAWIMC010000001.1, on the reverse strand, counting down.
AGATTCTCCGCGGTTGCGCTGAATCCGTCTTACAGACCCGCGTTCGTTCGGCCCGCCCGCCGCGACAACGGCATTTAGTGCTCCATTGAGCGCCGACATAGCATAGGTACCGCTCCGTTCGACTTCCCCGAAGACGTTAATCCGCAAAGTGCGTAGGCCGTTCACCCCCATCGAAAACTGTCCCTCCTCAAATAGGTAGGACTGCCTGAGCCTCGATCGTACGAGGTTCCGCGCCTGTCCAAGGTTCAAGCCACGCACGTATATTTTGGGCAAGCGCGGCGGCGTTATGAAACCTAGTTCATCAACTCTTAGAAGTAAATCGATTTGACTCAGGCCAAAAATAGTAATAGAAAGTTCATCACCGACGCCGATCTGGTAGTTTTCCGGTGCGTCGGCGTTCCCCTCGCCGTTGAATACCTCGAGGGCTCCATTGCGGAAGATCTCGTGGCCGTAGATTGGGTTCTGCGACGGTGGGGTAGGAGGTACGACAGGGTTTGGAGTGCTCGGGATAGCTCCCCCAAGGCCGGGCGGGTTACCCGACTTAGGTGGGAGGGCTGTGGCAGCCCCAGGGCCGCTCGCGCCCGCAGGAGAGGCCACCCCACCATTCGTTGTCGGTTGCTGGGAATTGGCAGGTAGTTCAGCCACGGTCGGCTTCGCAGCCTGTTGCGCCTCCGATTCTAGTTGATTTACAATTCGCTCGATCTCCGGTCTCAGGAGGATCACTTGCTCCTCCGTAAGATTATCGGGATTGATCCCGGACTCGGTGAGTCGCTCGCGCAGGTCTGCTTCAGCGACCCCACGGCGTAGGAGTTCGGCTTGGACCTGAGGCGGTAACGCCTGCTGAGCGAAGCTCGCGACTGCCGCAGTGCACATCATGCATGCGAACACTATGACATGGCGGAGGGTGGCTATTGACAAGACTGTAGATAATTTTAATTGCGAGTCACCCGACCCGCTAATGCATTGTGTAAAATAGGTAAGAGTCAAATCTAAAGCCATTGTAGCTTGAAAGTAGAGTAGTCTCAAGTATAAGTATGAGCCCACCCGAGGGACCGGCTTTGCTATTAGAGACGCCAGTAATGTCCTTTAAGGTTATATCCCCAGTCGCACGCTCCGACTAGGTCAAAAACGAAAGAATCCTCAGTGAGGTATTGGTCATACCACTGCTCGTCATACATTGCGAAGGCGTCATGTTTGACTGCGACGATCACGACATCGTAGACGCCTGTGGGTTGTTTCAAATTTATCCCAAAGCGGGTCTTGACCTCTTTGGCTTCGGCTATCGTATCGTGTACTTCGATTGCCATACCATATTCGCTGAGCTCCTGCGTGAGGTCATAGATCTTTGAATTCCTGAGGTCCCTTACGTTTGCCTTGAAGGTGATACCCAGCACCAGAACCCTTACAGCCGAGAGCGGCTTATCGTTCTGGGACACCGAGACGATAACTTTCTTCGCGATCCAAGCTGGCATTCGGTCGTTGACTCGTCGGCCCGCAGCGATGACTTCGGGCTCGACGCCAACCTCTCGCGCTTTGTGCAGCAGGTAATAGGGGTCTACGCAGATGCAGTGTCCTCCAACCAGGCCAGGATAGGCTTTTACGAAATTGAATTTCGTACCAGCCGCCTCCAGGACTTGCGAAGTGTCAATATTTAAGCGATCGAATAATATGGCTAGCTCATTCATGAGCGAGATGTTGAGGTCCCGTTGTGAGTTCTCTACAACCTTCGACGCCTCCGCTACCTTAATAGATTGCGCCCTATGGAGACCTGCGGGGACAACTTTCGAATAAATTAGCTCAACTGTGGCCAGCGCATCGTCATCCGAGCCACTCACTACTTTTATCGTGCTAGCGAGCTTATGTTGGTTATCGCCGGGGTTGATGCGTTCTGGAGAATACCCGAACTTAAAATGCGTCCCCGCGATTAACCCGCTAGTGCGTTCCACGATTGGAATACAGAACTCTTCGGTACAACCTGGGTATACTGTGCTCTCGTAAATGACTAGATCTCCTGGCTTCAAGCTACGGCCAATGGTCTCACTCGCGTCCTTCAGCGGGCCCAGATCCGGAACCTTTGAATCCGTGATGTCTGTCGGAACCGCGACGATGAACACTCGGCAGTACCGAATGTCGTTAGGATCTGATGTGTACTCAATGTGCCTACCCGACTTCGATAAATCCATTATCTCTCCATTCGGATCGCGGCCAGCTCTAAGCGCGGCCACAGTAGAGACACTCACGTCGTAACCGATGACTCGGTAGTGGGACGCCAACTGATAGGCTAGCGGAAGTCCTACGTAACCTAGCCCAATCACTGCAATAGGACCATCTGCATCTGCTTTGATAGGCATAGAAATTTCGTCTACGAATGGTCTCTCTGTAGAGTCACAGCAGGGCTTCGCCGAAGATGCGTCGCGACGCTACCGTCAAAACCAAGTGGCGCACAGGACGACCTCTCTAAGCCGGCGCAATGATAGCGATTTCTGGGGCATCCCGCCTACCAAATGTCATCGCTGTAATGCGGGACCGTCAAGAGCAACGTAGTTACAGGTGTCCCTACAGCCACATGTTATCCTGATCGTGCAGTGGAGAACGTGAAGATATACGGTAAGGCTCATCCTGGCTAGCTTTTGGGCCTCACCGACCGATCACCCTGCTGATGCATGTCCTCGCCCACGAGTTTACCGCCCGCTAAGTCTCGCCCTGGGGCGGGATGAAGTTGTTCAAACTGGCCTTCGATGCCTCCGGGATCCGGGATGTGTCAGACTGAATGGACTTCCCGAGTCCAGACTCCAATCGAGGTTACGACCCGGTCGACCTCATCGAGCAGTTCATGACCGGCGCGGTCCTCGGGGCGCGTCGCCTGGCGCACCTGTAGTACCTGCGCGCCGACGAGGTCCTGCGCGAACTGTTCACCTGGGACAAGGGGATGGCCTCGCCGTCGACGTTCTCGCGGTTCTTCGCCAAGTTCACCCACGAAAACAACTCGCTCATCCTGCCGCAAATGAAGCACGCGTGGTGGGAGCGGACGCCGATCCAGCGCGTGACCGTCGTCGTGGACTCGACCGTGATCCAGCCCTACGGCCACCTCACCGAGGGGGCGGCTAAGGGCTACAACCCCACGCGCCACGGCGGCCGCTCACACTACCCGATCATGGCGTTCTGCGAGGAGCTCAACATGGCCGTCAACCAGTGCATGCGACCCGGGGCCGCGCTGGCGTCAGTGGCGGCGACCGAGGCGGCGTTCGCGCTCGTCATGCTCGCCTACAACATCATGGCGCTGTTCAAGCAGCACGTCCTGAAGTCAAACCAGCAACTGTTGACGATCCGCTTTCAACGCACTGCAATAGGGAGCTATCTGGTGACGAGCGGGCGCAAGACGACGCTTAAACTCTGCGCCGAGGGGAAACGAAGGCATTTTTTGGAACTCGTCTTCGGCAACGTCGAGGATGTCGGCAAGATGCTGGCTGCTTAGCGCTTGCAAATTGCCAACGTAGAGGTATTCTCACCGGATACTTTAGCCTATCTTGCACGATCCGGGATTTATCAAGCTACTCGCGGCCAGAACTTCTCGGCTGACCGTAAGGGAGACCGACAATCCGAGGGCCTCGAGGCGGACCATAAAGTTATGCTTTCCCCTCGTTTCCACGATAACCCCGCGCGTACCGGCCAGACTCCCACCGGCTAGTACAATCGGGCTTCCGACCGCGAGACTTTCCCCTACCTCAGGATCGTACCCTTCTTCGGTGTCGCTCAGGACTCGTTTCAAAAAAGAAACTTCCTGCTCGGTGACTCTCCCAGCCTCGCCGTTGAAGCTTACTATCTCGAAGACGTCCTCGTCGGCTAGCGCTGTGCTATACTGTTTTGCCATAAGGCGCACAAAAACGTAACTGCTTATAAGCGGCAGATCGACGGTTGTTGTTTTGCTCTTGTACCGCCGGATCACTTTCCGCAGAGGCAAGTAACATTCGAGTCCGTGAGCAGTTAGACGCCGAGCCACGAGCTTCTCGCGTTTGAACATAGTTCTGAAAGCATACCACCTCGGTGCCTCGCCAACTCGTGGGAGTTGAGCTGTTATACTGTTGACCATGCCGTAAAACATTTCATAAACATAACAGCCTAAGTCTCTTGATTTGTGGATAACTAACCGCGCAATCTGATGCTCAAGCCAATGCTCGACAAATGTACTCCGCTCATCCCAGATCGCACCCTTACCTGCGTCGAGAACCTCCTCAACTTGATATTGGCCATTCTCCTGTCGCTTACCACGTGTCTTAGCGAGGTCAAGCACCACCTCGGCCCCGCCACCGCTGCTTTCCACCGACACTGAATCCCTTTACAAACGTGTCGTCCGCCTCTTCGAAGCGCAGGCAGCCGACGTTGGCGACCTCTGGCTCGAGGTCGCCGCCTCGACCGCGACTTTGCTGCGACTCAATCCTACCTAGCTCACCCTCAGCGGCACATCGTGGTCGCACAACGAGCGCAACGTCCACTTCTTCCCCTTGCGTATTATACATCTTGGCGTGGCGGGTCCGCTGCTGTGGCGCGGCCTCGCCAAGAGGGCACAAGCAGCTGTGCCGAGCGAGGAGCTCTGTTTGACCTTGCACTGGCGCGCTTCGACCTCCGCGAAAAGGTCCTAGGCACCGACCGGGAGTAAGTCTGGATAGAGTAGTTCAATTAACTGATGGACAGGGGAATAGACTTCTTCATTAGCTCTAAGGCAACACCTATTACAACATTGAGTCTACTCCGAAAAGTCGTCGGTGCAAGTTACCTTGAGGTATGTTCCGCAAGACGCCTGCTCACCAGTCGGGGTTGTTTACCAAGATCTCTACCCACCTCAGTGCTCGGCGTCGCGCCGGTCTGCAAGACGCCAGCGCGTGGCACAACGTCTTCGCCCGTCAGGTGGTCGCCCGCATCGACGAGGCGCCCTACGGCGTGCTCTACGCCACGGGCCAGGGGCGGCCCAATGGCTCGGTTCAGCGCTTGGTGCCGATGATGATCCTCAAGGAGGGCAACGGGTGGACCGACCAACAGCTCTTCGACGAGTGCGATTACAACCTCCAAGTCATGCGGGCGCTCGGGTTCAACGACCTCGACCAGCAGGTCCCCTGTCCTTCGACGTTCTACTCATTCCGCGCCGCGCTCGCCGCCCACCAAGGCTGAGGTGTCTGGAACGGAAAAATGCACAAGCGATTTGCAACCGACTCAACTCGTGTCAAAATTCAAACCTCAGCGAGGGCAGCGCTAAGTTTCCGAGATCCTTAATCTTGCCGCGGTGCTCTCCTACGAGACTGGACGACGAGCTTTCAGCCAAATTTGTAACACACTGAAGGTCTCCCAAACCTCGGTCTACAAATGGTTCGACAAGTCCTCTACCCTCGCCCCTCAAGGTATCCGCATCGAAAAACCCTGCACTTTGAGCGCCGTGCACGCCGCCCTTGGCATGAGATTCGCCACGCTCTCGCGCCACGTCCGACGCCAAGCGCACTACGCACAACGCCTCGACGAGTGCGCCGTTCTCGTGGACGCGTACCGCCGCGAACAACTCCTGCGGGGCATCTCGCGTGATCGCTTTACGGCCGGGATGCTCGCCCGCGGCCGAGGCATCGAACTCACGCCGCCACGGCCCAAAAACACGCACTCCGGGGGGCAAAGGTTTGGCAATCAGACCCGTGGACTACTCGTCACCGGCCCCGACCAAGTCTGGTTCTCGGACACGACATATTACCGCACGGCCGACGCGACGTGGGCCTACCTCACCTTCGTACTCGACGTGTACACCCGCGAGATCCTCGGGTATGCCGCCAGTGCGTCCCTCGGTGCCGAGGCCAACGTGGTGGCTCTGCGGCGAGCTATAAAGACCCGCGGGGGCGCTCGCCTGGCGGGCCTTAGCGTTGGAGTAATCTTCCACACCGACGGCGGCAAGCAGTTCGCCGAGCACGATTTCCTGGCTACGTTGCGCACGGTCAAGGGGCGCTCGTCGATGGGGTTCGTCGCCGAGGAGAATGCCTTCGCCGAGCGGGTCAACGGCATCATCAAGGGAGAATTCCTGGACCACTGGCCCGCCTCGGGGCGCAGCCTCCCGCAGCTCAGGCTCCACCTCGCCCACGCCGTAGACATCTACAACCGCGTACGTCTGCACGATGGCCTACCGGGCCACCAGAGCCCGGCCGGTTTCGTCGAGGCTTACGCCAGTGGAGCACACCGGGGTTATGCCGTAGAAATCAAGCAATGGAACCACGACCCGTACGCCTCGCCTGAGAAATTAATCGATGAGCTTCCCCCAGATCAAAGCCCGCAGTGGACTAGCTTCGAGCGGTGTCGAAATCGTCAATTGTATCTAACAATACTCCTGCATCATTAGAATCCTTATGTCTCTATTCCGTTAGGCACAATTCGTTCATCTCCCAACTTTCCTCACCCCATCACCGGCGCAAGCCACTTTCGCATCACGTCCACGTCCATCTCCTTCCTACCCGCATAATCCACTACCTGGTCCTCCGCTACGTGGCCAATCAGGCCGAAATACTTGGCCTCCGGGTGGGCAAAGTACCAGCCGCTGACGCTCGCCGCCGGGTACATGGCATAGCTTTCGGTAAGGGTGATGCCCGTGTGCGCCTGTGCATCGAGAAGCTCCCACATCTTGCCTTTTTCCGTGTGGTCAGGACAAGCAGGGTAACCTGGTGCCGGGCGTATGCCGCGATACTTTTCGGCGATGAGGTCCTCGGGACTAAGCCCGGTGTCGGTCTCGTAACCCCAGAAGTCTCGTCTTACCTGCGCGTGTAGCCATTCGGTGGTCGCTTCCGCAAAACGGTCAGCGAGTGCCTTGATGAGGATGGCGTTGTAGTCATCATCGTCGGCCTGAAATCTCGCGACGTGCTCCTCGATGCCAATTCCGGCGGTCACTGCAAAGGCACCGATGTAGTCTATGGTGCCCTCTGCGCGGGGGACGATCAAGTCCGCTAAACTCTGATTGGGCTTGCCGGGAGCCTTCTTGAGTTGCTGACGGAGCATCTCAAGACGCATCTGCACTCGACTGCTGTCTTCAGCATGATAGACCTCGATGGTGTCGCCGACACTGTTCGCCGGGAACAGACCGTACACAGCCTTTGCCCCGAGCCAATCTTCGGCGACCATTTTCTTTAGCATCGCTTGGGCATCTGCGAAGAGCTTGGTGGCCTCTTTACCTACCACATCATCCTCGAGGATCGCGGGGTACTTCCCGAACAGCTGCCAACTTTGGAAAAACGGCGTCCAATCGATGTAGTCGACGACATCAGCGAGGCTCACGGGGACTGCATGTACACCTAGTTTTTTCGGCACCGGAGGGGTGTAGCTGTCCCAGTCCCCAATCCAGGTATTGTTGGCCAGCGCGTCCGAATAGGGTAGCATCGCCTTGACCTTCGTGCGGGCGGCTCGCTGCAAGCGGGTGTGTTCGTACTCGGCCCGTATGTCGAGGAGGTAATTGCTGCGCTCGTCCTCATCGTCGTTGAGGAGCTGCTGCGCGACGGTAACAGCGCGACTTGCATCCAAAACGTGCACCACTGGTCCTTTGTACTGCGGCTCTACCTTAATGGCGGTGTGCAGCTTGGAGGTGGTGGCCCCGCCAATCATAAGGGGCAGATTCATGCCGCGACGCTGCATCTCTGTAGCGACATCGACCATCTCGTCGAGCGAGGGCGTAATCAATCCACTGAGCCCAATGATGTCGACTTTTTGCTTTTCGGCCTCGTCGAGGATCTTGGCGAGCGGTACCATGACGCCGAGGTCGATGATGTCGTAATTATTACAGCCCAGCACTACACCGACGATGTTCTTGCCGATATCGTGCACGTCGCCTTTGACCGTCGCCAGCAGGATTTTGCCTTTGCTCGTGGACTCGCCCTCGGCTTTTTCGGCCTCTATGAAAGGCGTCAAATGCCCGACTGCCTTCTTCATCACGCGGGCGCTTTTGACTACTTGTGGCAAGAACATTTTGCCGGCGCCAAACAGGTCACCGACGATGCTCATCCCAGCCATTAGCTGCCCCTCGATCACATCGAGTGGACGTTTTGCCGCAAGGCGAGCCTCCTCCGCATCCTCGACGATGTAATCGGCAATCCCACGCACCATCGCATGAGAAATTCGCTCATCGAGCGGTAGCTCACGCCAACTCAAGTCCTGTACACGCACCTTGCCGCCACCCTTGATGGTCTCCGCCAAGTCGGTAAGACGCTCGGTAGCGTCGTCGCGGCGGTTGAGGATCACGTCCTCTACGGCGACGAGCAATTTGGGCTCGATGTCCGAGTAGACCTCGATCATGCCCGCGTTGACGATGCCCATGTCCATCCCAGCCTCGATGGCATGGTAGAGGAAAGCAGCGTGCATAGCCTCACGCACAGCATTGTTGCCACGGTAGCTGAAGCTGACGTTGCTCACGCCCCCCGACACCTTCGCGCCGGGACAGCGGCGCTTAATCTCGCGCGTGGCCTCGATGAAGTCGACGCCGTAGTTGTTGTGCTCCTCAATGCCCGTGGCGACAGCGAAGATGTTCGGGTCGAAGATGATGTCGGTCGGGTCCCATCCAATCTCGTGGACGAGCATGTCATAAGCACGCGAGCAAATCTCGATCTTGCGCGCGGCAGTATCGGCCTGTCCTTGCTCGTCAAAGGCCATCACCACTGCTGCGGCCCCATAGCGCCTCACGAGCTTGGCGTGCTTGCGGAACTGCTCTTCGCCCTCCTTGAGAGATATAGAATTGACGACGCACTTGCCCTGTACACATTGCAACCCAGCCTCGATCACCTCCCACTTCGAGGAGTCGATCATGATCGGAAGCTTCGCGATGTCCGGCTCGGCCATGACGAGGTGGAGGAAGTCGACCATCACCTGCTTGGAATCGAGCAGGCCCTCGTCCATGTTGATGTCGATGATTTGGGCCCCGCCCTCGACCTGTTGACGGGCCACGGCAAGCGCGTCGTCAAAGGCTCCTTTGCGGATCAACTTGGCGAAGGCTGCCGAACCGGTCACGTTGGTACGCTCGCCGACGTTGACGAAGTTGGTCTCCTCGCGGATAACGAGGGGTTCGAGGCCCGAGAGCTCGGTGTACCGCTTGGCGCCGGGAGCCTGCCCTGAGCTTATCGATTGGGGCAAAACGCGCGGTTTGGCGGTGGCTGCCGCCTGGGCGATGGCCTTGATGTGCGCGGGTGTCGTCCCGCAGCAACCGCCGACGATATTAATGAGTCCGCTGTCGCAAAAGTCCCTGATGAAAACCTGCATCTGCTCGGCATCCTGGTCGTACTCCCCGAGTTCGTTGGGCAGACCGGCATTCGGGTAGGCGTGCACGTAGCAGTCGGCAACCTTCGAGATGGTCGCTAGGTGAGCGCGCATCTCTTCCGCTCCGAGAGCACAGTTTAGGCCAACGCAAAACGGCTGCGCGTGCTTGACGCTGATCCAGAAAGCATCGGCTGTCTGGCCGGAGAGGGTACGCCCGGAGGCGTCCGTAATGGTGCCGGAGAGCATGACCGGGATGCGCTCGCCGAGTTCTTCGCACAACTCTTCAATGGCGAAGATGGCCGCCTTGGCGTTGAGGGTATCGAAGATGGTTTCGACGAGGAGTAGGTCGGCCCCTCCCGCGACGAGCGATCGCGCCTGGTCGAGGTAGGCTGCCCGCAAGTCATCGAAGGTCACGGCGCGGTAGCCGGGGTTGTTGACGTCGGGCGAGATGGAAGCGGTCCGGTTGGTCGGCCCCATCGCTCCCGCTACCCAGCACTCCTTACCGGAAGTTTTGGCGAAAGCCGTACAGGCCTCGTGGGCGAGCTTGGCGCTCTCGAAATTAATGTCGTGCACGGCGGCCTCCATGTGGTAGTCGGCCTGCGCGATGGTGGTCCCGCTGAAGGTGTTGGTCTCGATGATGTCGGCCCCAGCCTCGAGATAAGCCGTGTGAATGTCGCGGATGATGTGTGGCCGCGTCACGGAGAGCAAGTCGTTGTTGCCCTTCAGGTCTTTGGGAGCGTCGGCGTACTGGGTCCCGCGGTAGTCCTCTTCCTGGAGCTTGTGTCGCTGGATCATCGTCCCCATGGCCCCGTCGAGGACGAGGATGCGCTGGGCGGCCGCATCATAAAGTGCTTGGCGTCGTGTACTTAAGGGAAGGGTGTAGCTCATATCGGGGCGCAAAATTACGGTATCTGCGGCGGGGGTGCAGCGTACAACAGGGAAGAGGTGAGACCGAGAGGAGTTGTGCGGCCCGTTCGGGTGCCTCCAGGCAGTGGGCCACCGCAGCGAAGCCTATCGTGGGGTGGCACTCGCTGGAGCGAACCGAACGCCACCCCCGCGGCCCGTTTGGGTGCCTCCAGGCAGTGGGCCACCGCAGCGAAGCCTGTCGTGGGGTGGCCCTCGCTGGAGCGACCCGAACGCCACCCAACCCCCCCTAGAACAGCCTATCTCGCCGCCATGCATTCAGGCTCAGACCAAGGCTCACGCCGTGCTGCACCACCGCGTCCGCGTCGCCGGGCCTTCGGCTGTAGTACTCGTATCGCGCCTCGAGCTGAGCGCCAGGCAGCGGCAGATACTTAATCGCGGCGCTCAGGTTGGTCCGCGTGACGGGTGCTGTGCCGGCGATTTCATAGCCGTATTCCCGGTCGCGGTCGTTGTTGTTAAACAATACGTTAGCACCAATGTGAGGCGTCGGCGCAAGGGCGATGTCGTCCTGTCGCAAGACGTCCAGTTTTGCCGAAAGGCGCCACCTCGGCGTGAGCCACTGGTCTATCCCCAACATGTACTCCTGCAGACTCGCGCCCCAAGGGTGGGCGAGGGGCTGATTGTAGTGCGTGTAGGAGATGCCGTCAAAGCGGTGAGCATAAGTGAACGGCCGCACATAGTTGACCTCCCCAACGACGTTAAGCCCCGCCATCCCAAAGGCGTCGTACCACCGGCCACCGAGCTGCCAGCTGTACTTGTTCGCCCACCACTGATCGCCATTCAGGAACAGCTCGTCGAACTTGAATTCGTCAAACAGGAACTGCCCATACACCATCGCCGAAGTGCCCAAGATGAGGTTGGAGTGCAGACCGATCAGCGCATTGTCCGGCGAACCGTTGTCCTGCTCCACGGCGCGGTACAGAATGACCGGGTTGAGGTACTGCGCGTCGAAGCCATTGTCGCGCTTGAACACCGTCTGCTCGGTGAGACCCAACTCCCAGGTGGGCGTCAACTGTAGGCTGAGCGTGTGGGCGACCATAAACTTCCGCTCGATGCGGTTGGAGGACTGCGTACCGTCTTGGAGCTGCGTGTATAGGTTGCGGTAGTGGAAGCGCCAGATGCGGGTGTCGATTTGGGCGTATAGGTAAGGATCGGCGAAGGCGCTCATCAGCACACTCCGCTCGCCGACGCCCAGGGTCGGGTTGCCGTGCCCGAGTCGCGCCTGAATGTGTCGCGTAAGCTTAAACCCTACTTCGCCAGTGGCCTGGAAATAGTCCACCGCGCGCGGCAAATCGTAAAGGAGGGGATCAAAGGGTTTGTAAAAGCCTACTCCTGGTACCTGCTCGTTGTAGGCCTGCCGCCACTCTTCCTCCCAGCTCTTGAGTCCCTCCTGGTTCTCGTAGATCGCCGTCTGGAACCACACGCGCTCATCCACGCCCCCCGCCAGTCTGACGCCACGCGTGTTTAAAAAATTATAGCCTCCGCCGTTGGATTGGCGTCCCGTGCGCAGGTCGAGCACAGGATTGAGCAAAAGACGGAACCCGTCGCGCTTGGCGTCGATAGCGTAACCCCGCGTTTGGTAGAAGTTGCTTCCGAGCCAGTTGCGCAGTCCTCGTCTCGATTCCCCGGGCCTCCGCTCGTCCGTGGGCACGGCACCAAGACGGATGCGCATCCGGACTGAGTTGGCGGCGTCTGCCCAGTTCATCGCCGTCATCGCACTGTCGTTGTCGAGCAGTAGGGTAGCGGCGTCGGCGTAGGTCAGGCCTTGCATCCCAGCGTGAATTCCGCTCGCGCCACGGTTGCGCAGCAGCAGTCGCCACGTCATGTCTTCCTCGCCGACGATGGGCGTCAAGGGAATGAGTTGGGCCTTTGCGGCAAAACCCCCGGCAAGTGCGGTGAGGCAAGCGAGGAGAGAAAGGTGTCGGACAAGTCTTCTGGTCATCGGGGGCGAAGGTAGCCGTCCGGCGAAACGAAGAATTCCGAAGAAACTTGCCCCGACGACTTGCAAGATCGGCTTCGGTCATCGTATCATTGCACTCCCAACGCAAACGAGCGGCGGGAACCAAATACCGCGAGGTGGAGCAGTTGGTAGCTCGTTGGGCTCATAACCCAAAGGTCACTGGTTCGAGTCCAGTCCTCGCTACGAAGACAAGAAAGCCTGAGCAGAAATGCTCGGGCTTTTTTCGTTGGGGACGAGCGGGTTTAGGTTCTTTGGCAATGTAGCAACGTAGCGAAAAGATGAACAGGATCGCAGAGCAAGGCTAGTCTCGAGCCTCTCTCGATGGCTGGTTCCGTGTACTTCTGCGCCTCTTGGCTCATCCGCTGGTCGCGCAGCGACCACCATCCTTCAGTACTGAAACGTCGGACACTTCACCTTGTGCTTCTTGCGCTTCGGGTCCCCCCAGTCGAACTCCTGCACGATAGCCACCTCGGGTCCGCCAAACCCGTCCGTCGCTACGGCGAGACCGGAGATGTTGGCATCAAAGGAGACCACGATACTCGTCTTGTCGTAGTCGAAGCGCGCCGCGAAATTGATCGCATCTACGCCGCTGCCCCCCTTCGCGATGTAGGTCCGCAGCCAAGCCCCGAAGTGTACCGCGATCTGTGAGTCGGTGTGTAAGCCCCGGTCGGCTTTGTACCGCCAAAAGCTTCCCACCTTGATCTGTCGGTTTGGTCCCTGGCTGAGGTAGATAATACTCGGTCGAATCGAATTGAACATCCCGAAGTGCATCTCGCCGCCTGCGTGCAGCGTCCACTTCGTGTAGAGTCCGTCACCGAGGCTGTTGTCGTCGTCTCCGAGAAACGTGACCTGCGGATTGTTTAGGTGTGCAGCCCCGAGACCCGCAAACCAGGCAATGCGCCTGTTGGGTCGCACGAACAGCGCCAAGCCCGCGCCCACGTCCCAGAACGCGGCTTCACCGCCGTTGGAGAGAGATTCGATTGGTTCGTAGTCGAAGCCGCGTGCCTTGGACCAGTCGATTCGCTGGCTGCTGAACACGTTTTGCATTCCGAAAGAGACAAAGGTCTTGCCCCGGTCGAGAGCCTTGAGGTAGGCGACGTTCGCGCTGATTTGCTGCGTCGTGAAGTTGAGGTCTCCCGCCTGATCGTTGTTGATGTGCAGACCGACGCCCAGCACATCGTTGCCCTTCTGGTAGGCTTTCATATCAGCAGACAGACTCGTCGTTCGGAAGCCGTTCGTGAAATTGGTCCACTGTGCGCGGTGGTCGAATCCAACCCGCGCCCGGTGTTCCATGAGCCCCGTGTATGCGGGGTTGGTCTGCATAGGAACCGCAGACAGGTTGGAATAGTGGATGTCCTGACCACATAGCCGAGTCGCTAGGCTCGCGAGCACTAGACTCAAGAGGAGGAGACCCTGTCGGTAGAACTGTTCCATAGTCGCGGGATTACCTTGTCCAATCTGCAAGAATGCTGCCGATAGTGAGGGCGGGCATGAGGTAAGTCGCTGGTAGGCAACATATTAGATGCACTCTTAATGCGTTACCGTATGAGCGTCACGTTACCTTCCTCTGTAAAGGGCTCGTCGTTTAGGCAATGACCTTCCATGTAGTACATAAAGACTCCAGGGTTGAGCGGGATGCCGCGGTGAGTACCATCCCAGAACTTGTCGATATCCGTGGTCTCGTAGACGGTTTCCCCCCAGCGATTGTACACACGTAAGAGGATGATGTCCTTCAGGCCGGAGTAGCGGATCTCGAAGAAATCATTCGCGCCGTCGTCGTTCGGGGTAATGATGTTTGGGATCTCAATGTCGGCGAACGAACATTCATCCTCGACGATGAGCGTGAGTCGCTCCGTGTCGTCGCAGCCGGTGCCGTTGCTGGCTTGCACCTCGTACACCGTGGTGATCAACGGTCGAACCTCAATCTCGTCGCAGGCATCACAGAGCACGGTGTTGCCCTCGCGCCAGCTCATCCGCGCCATCGGGTCGTCGGCGACCGCTTTGAGCGTTGTGCTCTCGCCGAGTCGCAGCTTACGCTTGCTCACGATCTTGACCTGGACCGGCTGCCGCACCCGCACCCTCGCCGTTGCGCTCACCATCCGACCGGAGCAGTCTGCGGCAGACACCGTGTAGGTCGTCGTCTCTAGAGGTTTCGCGATTGGGTTGGGGCAGGTCACGCAGCTCAACCCTTCCGCCGGTGACCAGCGTACGGGGCCTCGGTACCCACGAGCCTGGAGCGATACGGAGCTGCCTGCGCAAATCTCGGCGTCGTCTGCGGCCAGCAGCACTTCGTCGGTAACGTAGAGTTCCAGCACCACCGTCGAATCACAGCCAAAGTCGGTCTTGAGTTCGGCGACGTACGTTCCCGAAGCTGCGAGTCGACGACCGTCAAAGGTCACCGTGTCGTTGTGGCAAATCCGCAGCGTGTCGTACCGTGTCACGTTAGGATGCACGATGAGTTTAGTCGTGTGGACACTGTCACAGCCGTACTGATTGGTATCGGTGGCGGTGTAGTTGCCCGCCTGCGTTTGCCAAACTCCTCCTACCTCGATACCGTCGCCCTCACAGACGTGGACCGTATCGCGCGTGGCCGTAGTTGGGTAGTGGCGCAAGTTCAGCACGACCACCGAATCACATCCTGCCTGTGTGAGGAGGCTGTCCACGTAGCGACCGACGCGCTCGAGGCTTCGTGAGCCAAAGGAGACAGTCGTACCGGCGCAGACCGTCGTGTCCATCGTTCGCAGGTAGGTCGGTAAAACAGTGAGTTCCATCACGACGACACTGTCGCATCCGTGGACGGTCTGTAGGCGTCTCTCGTAGATGCCCGATGTCATCAAGTTCTGATCGCCGAAGGCTAGGCGCTCACCCGAACAAATGCTTTCGCGCAAGACCGTACGTACGGTGTCCCATACACTGAGATCGAGACGGATGGTCGAATCACATCCCCGGTGGTCGCTAAGTTCGAGGGTGTGCTGCCCGTCCCGCGTGAGACGATAGTCGCCGATGACGAGCGTGTCTCCGGCGCATATCTCTTCGGTCCGCATCACCAGGTTTTGCGGAAGCACAACCAGATCGAGTACGTGCGTCGAATCACAGCCATACTGGTTGCCTCCACTGGTCACGTATCGCCCGCTCGCGGTATAGGTCCGTTCCGCTAGCGTATAGCTTTCGCCAAAACACACTTCCACCGCCCGTCGGACGGTATCTGCCGTCCGTACGAACACATCGAACACGATGACCGAGTCGCAACCCACCGCACTCGATAGGCTCACACTGTCCACCGTGGTCCGGTTGATCCACCGACCGCCGATCTCCACGCTGTCGCCCGCGCAGAGCGTGTCCCGCAGCGCGATCCGCACAGGAGCAATCACATCGAGCACAACCGTAACCATCGAGTCACAGCCATTGGCAGAAAGCCCGTGCACCACGTGTGTACCGACCGTCGACAGCATGGTGTCGAGCACCGCGAAGCCTTCGCCAGCGCATACGAAGCCGTTAATCGTCGTATCACTGTTTGGTAGCACCCGCAGGTCGAGTAGAATGACGGAGTCGCAACCGTGCACAGTGGTATACCGAATACGGTGGCGCCCCGGCGTCGCAAAGGCGTAGGGCCCATCCTCGTAGCTCTCACCCGCGCAGACAGCCGCCGCCACGACCTGCTCGACCCTCGGGTGCACCGTCAAGCGAAGCGCGAGCGTACTGTCGCAGCCGTAGCGATTCGACACAGTGTGGAAGTAGTCTCCGGACGCTGTATAACTACTCCCGTAGAAACCCTGGCGCTCGCCCTCGCAGATATCGGCCTGTGTCCAGGTCGTGTCCTGTGGACTGTAGCGAAGCTCGATCGAAAGCACGGAATCGCAGCCTACGGCATTTCTGATCGTCCGCTCGTAGGTACCCGCCGTCGAGAAGGTCTCTCCGCCGGCCTCGAGACTCGCTCCCACGCACAGCACGGTGTCTATGGTGGCGTAGGTCGTCGGGTGGACGTAAAGGTGAAGGATGACCGTCGAGTCGCAACCCGTCACGGTCTGTAGCGATTGGCGGTACTCGCCGGTCGTAGTGAGGAGGTCGGTCCCGAACACCAGATTGGTGCCCTCGCAGATCGTATCGCGCAGCAGCGTAAAGGCTGTATCGCGCACCTCCAACTCCAGCACTACCGTGGAGTCGCAGAAGTTGGCGGCCGGATACGTAAGGGTTACACGTCCCGCCTGCGTAAACACGCGGTTGCCGACCACGAGGCTATCCCCAGCGCAAATGCTTCGGCGCAGGGTATCGCGGAGTTCTGGGTATACGCTCAGGTAAAGTGTCCACGTCGAGTCGCAGCCGTAACGGTCGGGTAGGGTAGTGCTGTGCTTACCGCTGGTGGTGTAGGTGCGCCCGGCTACCGTAAGGCTTTCGCCAAAACACACCGCCGCAACGGTATCGACGCTCGGATTCGGGCGAACGAAAACGTCGACT
Organism: Lewinellaceae bacterium; assembly: GCA_963837005.1. Classification (GTDB taxonomy): domain Bacteria; phylum Bacteroidota; class Bacteroidia; order Chitinophagales; family Saprospiraceae; genus CALDTK01. Next base: position 776,108 of record CAWIMC010000001.1, on the reverse strand, counting down.
ACCACTAAGGAGTCGCAACCGGCCTTTCCCTTCAGCAGAAAGCTGTCGCGGGTCGTCGTACTAAAGGTCCGTCCGGCGGCTACGAAGCTTTCGCCAAAACACAGGGTCTGCGCAAGGGCCGTGCGCTGAGGCTGCACCACCGTGAGGTCGAGGGTGATGGTCGAGTCGCAGCCGTACCGGTTGCGCGTCAGACGTACGAAGCGCCCGGAAGTCGAGAAGCTGGTGTCGGCGATGGGGTAGCTCTCACCCGCGCAGATCGTAGCCACGAGATTAGATGTGGTGGCCCGGCGGTAGACGAGCGTTACGTTGACCGTCGAGTCGCAGCCGTCCGCAGTGTAGAACTGCATCGGCCAGCGACCCGCGACGCTAAACGAGTAGCTGCCGTTGCGGTAGACCTCCCCTTGACAAAGCTCGACGCGGAGTTCGGTGTCGTACCGCGGCGAAGCTCGCAAGGTGAGCTGAACCGTAGAGTCACAGCCGTAGCGATTGCGCAGGGTACGGTAGTAGACGCCAGCTGCGTCGAGGCGCTGGGTGCCGAAGAAGTACTGTTCTCCAAAACAGACGTGCCCTTGTACACGCCCCGTATCTGGAATATTGATGACGAGATTCAAGGTCACCACTGAGTCGCAGCCGGCTAGGCTCCGCAAGGTCCTCACGTGAGAGCCGGCGGTGGCGAAGGTTTCTCCGGCCATCCCCACTGTCCCGCCTTCGCACACGACGGTGTCGATCACTGTATAAAGTGTATTGACCTGCTGCAATACGAGGGTCTGCGTGCTATCGCAGCCGTTCAGGCTGGTGTACGGGTGCACGTACGTCCCGGAGGTCGCGTAGGTGGTATCCGCAAAAGCGTAGGTTTCGCCGGTACAGATCTGAGCTCGTGTTAGCGTCGTCAACTCCCCGAGCACTACGAGTTTTAGCGAAAGCGTACTGTCGCAACCGTAGGCCGTCACGAGGGTATCGGTGAAGGTGCCAGAGCTAGCGTAGGTCTTCCCTAGAAAAGTAAGGCTTTCGCCAAAACACACGATCGTATCGACGTCAACGTGGACGAAGGGGTACACCGTGAGGGTCAACGTGACGACGGAGTCGCAGCCGTAGTAGGTCTGTAGTCGATCGGTGCGTTGCGTGTTTTGCGTAAGCGTGTCTCCTAAATAGAAGAGGGTGTCCCCGCGGCAGATCTCGATGCTCTCGGCCGACGATTTGTGGGGTCGGATCGTGAGGGGGATTGGGTTAGAAAGCGTCGAACAGTCGTCGCTGCCGAGTTCGGTGGCGTTGTTGGCGACGTTGACGCGGTACACGCCGTCGCGACTCGGATCGGCGTTCGGGATGGAGTACGTCGGATCGGCGATGACACCCCCGAGCGGAGTCCACGTGGTGCCGTCGGCGCTGAACTGCCACTGGTACACCGGCGTCACGTAGCCACTGTCGAGCGTTACGGTGAGCGTAATGTCCTCGCCGGTGCAACCCGCCTGCCCCGTAGCTAGCACTGGCCTAACGGGCTCACACCCGATGATGGTGATGAGGTGCGTGAAGTAACTCAGGTTGCCACACCAGTCCGAGACGGTGTAGTCGCGAATGATCCACCGCGTAGCGGGACAGACCTGTGAACTGTCGCGAACGACCACCGCCACGGGATTAAAGCCACTACAAGCATCCGCTACGTTAGGGTCAATTATCGACGGTATGGCATCTTCACAGGAGAGCGTGACGTTGGTCGGCTCAGATCGCCAGACCGGGGGCACGGCGTCCTGGAAGTAGTAGAGCTGTCGGTAGGTCGCCGTGCGCGCGCAGTTGTCCGTTGCGGTGAAGGTCCGGTACAACAGGCGCTCGCCGTTGCAGTTTGGACCGGAGGCCATACTGTCTACAGCGGTTACGGTCACGCCGCAGGCCTGAAGTACCGTCGGCTCGAGTATGATGGTCGAGTCGGCGCAGGATGCGAAAATCGTGTCGGGCAGCGGGACGAAGACTGGGCCGATCGAGTCGGTGATCGAGATGACCTGCCGCGCTGAAATGTCCTGTCCGCAGCCGTCGGTAATGGTCCAGGTGCGATAAATTGTTTCTATGATGGGGCAGGTGCCCGTGGCAACGCTATCGACGACATACACCACCGGCGGCACGAAACAGTCGTCGACGAACTGAGGCACGGTAGTGGGCAGTGGCTGGCCGCAGGCAATCGCTGTGTCCGCGGGGACAGACAGAATCTGGGGTGGGGTAGTGTCGAGAAGGAGGATGCGCTGGGTCGCGGTGGTCTGCTGCCCGCAGAGGTCGGTGGCCGTCCATCGACGGACGACGTGGTAAGCCGTGTCGCAGTTGCGGGGAAAGACGATGCTGTCCACGACGATCAGCGGATTGGGGTCGCAGTCGTCGCTGGCGGTCACGATGGCCGGAGGGGCCGTTTGGCCGCAGGCCAGCAGGAGGTTGACAGGGACACCAGACAGGATCGGTGCAGCTGTGTCGCGCATTTGAATTCGCTGCACGGCGGTGCTTCGGTTGTTGCACTCGTCCCAAGCCTCCCAGGTGCGTACGATGGTGTAGTTGACCGAACACGTTGAGTCGACCGTCTCCTGCCGGAACGACCATTCGTAGTCGGTGTCACAGTTTTCGCGAAAGCTTATCTGCGGCACGGGCGGTACGCCATTGCAAGCCGACACGATGGTATCGTTCGGGAGGTTGATCGCCTGCGGAGCCGAGGTGTCGATGACGCGGATGATCTGCGTGGCGTGCGTGGAGTCCCCGCACTCGTCCCAGAACGCCCAGCGACGCGTAATGACGTAACTGAAGTCGCAGCCTCCGTCGTCGCGGGTGTCGGCGGTCAGGTAGTCTACACGCTGCCCGCACTCGTCGCTCATCAGCGGCGGCACCACGGGCGGGATCTGCTCGCACGTGACCGTCGTATCCGTGAAGGGAAACTGTATCTCCGGCGGTGCCGAGCACACGAAGTAGCTCAGGCACACCGTCTGAAACAGACCCTGGTCGTTTTGCACAGTCACCAGCACTTGGTCCAATCCCTGGAGATCGTCGGGGGCGGTGTAGGTGAGACAAGTACCGCCGTCCATGGTCACCGTCCCGTGGCTCGCGCGCACCGAGACGACATTGTGTGTCGTAGCGCAGCTGCTCACGTCGATGCAGTGCGCAAGACTCGTCGAGCCACAGAGCGTATCGACGAAATAGGCCGTCGTGACCTCGTTCGTACGGGGGTGCCGGACCTCCATGCGGTCCTTGAAGCTCGTCAGGTAACCGTGGGTACCGGAGTCCCCGCTGATCCCTACCATCATGCCGGCTGTAAAGCGCTCGTCACAAGAGATTTTATTGACGAGTTGGAGGCAGTTGTTCGGGAATGTCACCACGCTGAGGTCCGGGCGTCCGGGCACAGGCTTGGCGGCGGTACACGTCGAGTAGAGCTGGTCGTTGAGGCGCAGCGTCGGTAGCCCAGCTGTCGGAACGATGACGTACACGATGTTCTCCGGCCGCACGCCCGTCGGGCTGTTGTTGAACTTCGGGAACTCGATGAGGGTGTCGCCTTTGCACTCCCCGACTGGCCCGCAGATGGCCATGCCGACCTCGTTGTTGGTACTAATCCCCGCGACGTGATAGGCGTAGAAGTCCTTGTTGCCGATAAAGTGCTTGCTGTCAAACGCATTGCCGTCGAGCCAAACCTGGGTGTGCTCACCGGCCTGGAGGAGGAGTTCGTTATTGGTATCGCCATTGACGACGACGCGGGTGTTGTTCTTGTTGGCCACCAGGACTGCGTACTGCTGCACCTGGTTGCCCTTACCACGCACCAGTACATACTCGCTGCCCGTAAGACAGTTGGGTACCAGTTGGTCGATACCCCCGTCCATGCCCCCTGTATGCCCACCGTCGTTGATGGGATATTTGCACGCCTTGGTGTGCTGCGAGCCCGAGATGACGGCAATGGGTTTGGTAGACGTAATGAGACTCCCGGAGACGGTCGAGTTCTGCCTGTCGTCCCGTATGAGGTAGGTCTCGTGGCGATTGAGCCTGCGTGTGATCGGACCTGTCAGCCCTCCTAGCGCCGGAAACGTAAAGTCAATGGTGACATCGGTGTCGTCTTCGGTAGCCATGACGGAGATGAAGTGACCTTCGCCAGCGCTCATGTTGTTGTTGCCGCAGGTATACGTCTGGCTGCCGGCCCGGAATACTCGTCCGAGCGCCTGAGGCCCCTTGAGTGTAACGAGTACCTTATTGAACCGCCCGTCGATACGGTAAATCGGTTGGATCAATTGGTCCGACGTGATGACCCAACCCTTGTCCCGTTCGATCCTGTCGTGACCGGCGGTCTGAAGGTCGGCCGTCGTCAACGGGATGACCAGGGGCGTGCCCTTATTGACCGTATACGAAGCGTTATACGTCGTGCCGTCGGCCGTAGTAATATGTATGTTGGCTTGCGGCGCGAGGGTCGTGATGACGATCTCGGAGGGTCCGTTGTACACTGGGCCGTTCATCAGCAACACCGGCGGTACGTAATATCGTTTTGTGCTGTCGCACTCCGCCTCGACCCCTGCAAAGCAGTTGCACTGCGGGTCATAGTCGTCGATGAGGCCATCGTCGTCATCGTCGATGCCGTTAGAGCAGCACTCACACTTCATGTCCAAGACCTGCGAGCGTGTCGTCACGTTGCCGCACTCGTCCCGCGCCGTCCAAGTTCGGATAACGCGGTAGATCTGATCGCTACAGGTGCCGTTGGCGGTCTGTTCGCTGCGCTCGGTGAACACTACCTCCGGAGCGGGATCGCAGTTGTCGGTAGCCAAGATGTCGACCCCGATCACCGGCGGTGACGGAAGCGCCTCGCAGTAGACGATTGTATTGGCGGGGATTCCCGTAAGGCTCGGACCCTGCCCGTCCCTAAAGACGAAGCGCTGCGCGGCCGTGGTGACCAGGCCGCAGTTGTCTGTCGCGGACCAGGTGCGCCGCACCACCTTGCACGTGTCTCCCCCCAAATTTCTCAGCGTATCAATCAAGACGGACAGCAATACCGGTCCTTGGACATCTGTGGCGGTCACGGCAGGAGGGGCCGGAAGAGCAGCCCCACAGCTGAGGGTCGCCCCTGGGGTCACCCCCGAGATCACCGGAGGACTGTCCTGGCTCACGCTCACGATGTAGCGGGCCGTACGGACGTTGCCGCAGGCGTCGCTCGCAGTGTAGTTGCGAATAATGGCGTACCCCCCGCAGGCCCCCGGTACGCTGTCGCGCACGAGCGTTAGTGTAGCGTTGGCGTCACAGAAGTCAATGGCTTTGACGACGGGTTCGGCGGGGAGGTTACCGAGCGCTACGTTGACGTTCGCGGGCACACCGGCGATAATCGGGGCTTGCGTGTCGCTCACCGTGATTCGCTGCACGTGGGTAACCGTGGTCCCGCAGGGGTCCGTGGCCGTCCAGGTGCGGACCAAAACGTACGTAAATGCGCAGCTGCCCGCCTCGCGCTGTTCGTTGCGGACAACCGTGACGGCACCACCACAACCCCCCGTCGCCGTTACGTTCGGGGCGGTTGGCACGAAGCTGCAGTTGACGTTTGCGTCGATGGGCCGGGTAGACAACACGATCTGCGCAAGACCCGTGTTGCCGATGGCCGCAGCCACCGTCAGCACCGCCACAGCGATCGCACGTAACAGAAGTATTGGAAGGGTAGAGTTCGGCATATCCAGGGAGGATGTACCGGTAGGCATGCAAGGATTAGACCGACATCTACCCCGTCCGGGGTACGTTTTGCCCGCCGGGGGTTCGCCTGCGGGCTGTGCCCCGACTGTCGCCTCGATTGGTGAGATTTACCCCTTTTCAGGCATCCGGCTTGCGCCAAAACAAAAAACCCGCCGCCGTGACCAGGTCACGACGGCGGGTAAGTAGGGGTGGAGAATATCGGAGTCGAACCGATGACCTCTTCCATGCCATGGAAGCGCTCTAGCCAGCTGAGCTAATCCCCCTTTTGTTGAAAGCGGTCGCAAATGTAGGCGGGGTCAGGGAGGTGTGCAAGGGGACGCCACTATTTTAACCGATGCCTCCGCAGCCGCCCTCCACCGTGAGCGGCTGCTACACCGGATCGACATCTACGTTGATGCGGACCTGCGACATCCCCGATTCGCCGTGCACCTCGGCAGCGGCCTGCTCGAGGGTGTCTTTCGCGTAGCGGATCAGCTTCCCGTCGCGCTCCAGCTTTAGGAGCACGTTGAGGAGGTACTGGTTGCGGACCCGGGAGACGTGTGGTATTGCCGGACCGATCACGCGGTCGCCGAGGCGTTGCCTCACGTAGTGCGCGTAGATCTTGGTGGCGTCGTTGAGGGTAGCCGCTTTGCGGTGTTTGAGCGTGACCGTAATCATCCGCACGAACGGCGGATAATTGAACTGCTGCCGCTCCTCGATCTCGCGCCCGTAAAAGCTCTCGTAGTTCGCCGTGCCAATTTCTCCGAGCACAGGATGCCCTACGTTGTAGGCTTGCACCAGCACCTGGCCCTGTTGCTCGCCGCGGCCACTGCGACCGCTCACCTGTGTTAAGAGCTGGAAACCTCGCTCGGTCGCGCGGAAGTCCGGAAAACTCAGAGACAGGTCTGCATTCATCACGCCTACGAGGCCTACGTTGTGGAAGTCAAGCCCTTTGGTCACCATCTGCGTGCCGATCAGCACGTCCACCTTTCGCTCTTCGAACTCCTCGATGATGCGGTTCAGCGCATTTTTTCCACGGGCCGTATCTAGGTCGAGCCGACTGATCCGTAGTTCCGGGAGGTACACCTTGAGGTCGTCCTCGAGCTTTTCGGTTCCAAAGCCCTGCATCTGTAGCTTAGTGCTCCCGCAGGCGGGGCAGGACTTGACGACCTCTTTTTGGTAGCCACAGTAGTGGCACTGTAGGTTGTGGCGGTGCTTGTGGTAAGTGAGCGTCACGTCGCAGTGTATGCACTCGCTCGCCCAGCCGCAGGAGTCGCACCGCAGCGTCGGGGCGTAGCCTCGCCGGTTCTGAAAAAGGATCACCTGTCGGCCCTCCCCGATCGTCGCCTTAATGGCCTCGATGAGCGGCAAGGAAAAGTGCGACTGCATGAGCTTTTGCTTCGACTGCTCCTTGAGGTCTACAATGCTGAGCTTCGGGAGTGTGCTTCCGCCATAGCGCTCCGTCATCGTCACCAAGCCGTACTTGCCGGTCTTGGTGTGCTGGTACGTTTCGACGGCGGGTGTGGCTGTGCCCAGCAAAACCTTCGCCTTCCAGAGGTGAGCCAGATAGATGGCGGCATCGCGGCCGTTGTAGCGCGGGCTCGGGTCCTGCTGTTTGTAGCTCGGATCGTGTTCCTCGTCGACGATGATCCACTTCAAGTTGGCGAATGGTAGGAACACCGTCGAGCGAGCCCCCAAAAGCACCGGCGTTCCGTTGGCGGCCGAGCGGTAGACCTCGACGCGCTCGTTGTTGTTGAGCTTCGAGTGGTAAACGGCGATCTTGTCGCCGAACAGCTTTTTGAGACGGGCGACAATCTGCGTCGTGAGTGCGATCTCGGGCAGGAGGTAAAGCACCTGCTCGCCACGTTCGATAGCGGCCTGGATGATCTCAATGAACACACGAGTCTTGCCCGACCCCGTTACCCCGTGCAAGAGGACGACGTCGCGCTCGTTGAACCGCTCCGAAAGTTCCGTCAGCGCGGTCACCTGCTGATTGGACAGCGAGCTTATCGCAGTAAGATCTTGGCCATAGCGATCAATTCGACTCACCTCGCGCTCGTACAGCTCGAAGACGCCCTTGTGCGCAATCGCGCGCAGTACGCTGCTGTCGGAGTCGGCGGCAGTCTGGAGCGCCTTTCGCGTCACCTCGTGCCCGCCGCGCTCTAGCTGGATATACGCCATGAGCGTCTCGACCTGCTTGTTGCTTCGGCTGAGGAGGCTAAAGGCTTCGGCCAGTTGCTCCTCTTGGTTGCGGTAAGGGATGGCCAACTTGACATACTTCTCGAGGCGCGGGCGATACTTTTCGTGCATCTCCTCCTTGAGATAGAGGATGCCGAGCTCGAGCAAAGAATCAATCACGGGGTAGACCGTGAAGATTCCGAGGATCTTGCGGATGTCCTCGATCATCAACTCCTTCTGGAGCATCAGGGCCTCGGTGACAAGGAACTCGCGCTCCGACAAATCGCTGAGGTCTTCGTCGAAATCGGGCGCGATACACACACGAGTCTCGCTGCTGAGCTTCAAGTTGGCCGGGAGTGCGGCGTTCATGACCTCGCCTACGGTGCACGCGTAATAGTCCGCCATCCAGGTCCACAGCGCAAGCTGCGTCTCGTTGACAATAGGTTCGTCGTCGAGTACGGAGATGATCGCCTTCGGGGTGTGAGAGTCAGGCAGTTCCCGATGGACTCTCGACACGAGGCCGCTGTAGAGTTTGTTCTTGCCGAACTGGACTTCGACCCGGACCCCGAACTGCACCTCGTCGAGGTGTTCTTCGTCGACGTAGTAGGTGTAGGCCTTTGGCGCGGCTACCGGCAAGATGACATCCACGAATGTGCCAGTAGTGGGGACGAAGTGCAAACCGTCGTTCATGGATCAAAATTAACACAAATTGTTTTGGCGAAAGCCCTGCGCCCGAGATCTAGTGTTATCAACAACAGACCGTTGCGCTAGCCGAAGATCGACTGCGCCACTCGGTAGGTGTTCGCGTGCGCGTCTACGATGAGTGCCAAGCGGTGGGCGTAGCCGCCGCCCATACTAACGGCCACGGGGGTATTCGCGTTGGCGCACGCCTGCAAAACGAGCCGATCCCGCTCTCGGCAGCCCTGTATGCTCAAGCTCAAGCGACCGAGTTTGTCCGCCGCCAGCACGTCGACTCCTGCCAGGTAAAATACTTGATCCGGCCGGTGATCCCGGAGGAGCCGTGGGACCAACTCCCTTATCGCAGCAAGGTAGTCGCCGTCGGTAGTGCCATCTGGCAAGCCAATATCCAGGTCAGATCGCTCCTTTCGTAAGGGGTAGTTCCGCTCACCGTGGACGCTTAGGGTAAACACTCGTGCATCGCCGCCAAACAATGCCGCAGTGCCGTTGCCCTGGTGTACGTCGAGATCGATGACGAGAATCCGATGAGCTTCCCCGGTGTTGAGCAGGACGTTAGCGGCCACGGCGATGTCGTTGAAGACGCAAAAGCCTTCTCCACGGTCTCGAAAACTGTGGTGCGTTCCGCCCGCCACGTTCAACGCTACACCGTCACGACGGCTCGCCCGCGCACAATCGAGGGTACCCTGCGCGATGATGAGCTCGCGATCGACGAGTTTTTGCGAAAGCGGAAACCCAATCGCCCTGATCTCCTTGGCGCTTAGCTCTCCTGCTCGCAGCCGATCGTAGTAGTTCCGGCTGTGCGTGAGGAACAGCGGCTCTAGATCGATCGGCGCTGGAGCGAAGAAATCCTTCGCTTCGGCCGTGCCCTCGTACAGCAGCTGCTGCGGCAAGAGCTCGTATTTCGCCATAGGGAACCGATGTCCCGCCGGCAAGGGCAAGCTGTACGCTGGGCAGTGAGCAATCCGCATGGCCTACCTAAACAACCCAACGTCACCGGAGATGACCTCTTCTTCGCCATTGATGAGCTCGACCTTGACCACCACGCCAAACACGGCAGTGTCCATCGCCTTGCCCTTCCAGGTCCCGTCCCAAGCGCCGTCCGTATCTCCCGGGCGGAAGCCGAATCGCTGGTGGACGGGCTCCCCCCACCGCGAGTAGACCTCGAAGCTGAGGACGCGCCTCACCTCCGGCCCCATTAACGGTTCGAAGACATCGTTGACGCCGTCGTCGTTCGGACTGAAGGCGTTCGGAATAAACACGTTGACCCCGGGCTCGACCAGCAGGTACACGGCATCCTCGATGTTGCATCCTAGGGAGTCAACGATCTGCACCCCGATGAGGCCCGATCCAGTCGGGAAGACTGTCGTCACGGAGCAGGTGTCGCAAGAGAATGCATCCCCCGGAAGCCAATTGATTCTATTTGCAGGTACTCCGTAGGGTACCATCAGCTCTACCTCCTGACCGAGCCGCGTCACGATCGTGTCCGCGACGATAGGATTGACCGTCGGTGGCGCAATCACGTCAATGAAGGTGTTCTGTCCGCAGCCCTCCGGCTGGAGAAGCTGGAAGACATACCTACCGGCCGCTACCGAGTCGACGAAGATGACGTCATCGGTCACAGGCCTCAACCCTGGCAGGTCGAAGCGGTACCGAAGCCCAGGCGCACTATCGAGCAAATCGATCGTCACACTTCCCAAACCATCCGGGCAGATGGGATCTGTAGCCGAGATGACGTACGCGATCGTGTCCGAGGGGACGACGCTTACCGTGCTCTCCGACGTACAACCGAAAGCATCGGTCACCGTGACCGAATAGTCGCCGACTTCGACTTCCAGAATCGTCCGCGTTGTGTCGCCGCGGCTCCAGGCATACTGGTAGGGGCCGATGCCCTCTGTATTCACGACCGCGATTGAGGGCACCGGTGAGCCAGGGCAGGCGCTGAACTCACCGGCCAGGGGCACATCGATCGAACTGTTCAGGCGAGACACCTCCCGGCGAATAGTGATTGGGGAGGAGGGCGACAGTGGACACCCGCCACTTACTGCGCGCAATTCGGTGAGTCGAATATTGAGGTCTGCGGTGATCGGAAAGGCCCGCACCGAGGTGCCTGCCGGCAGCTCTATATCCGTCGGAGTACCCGGACCGTTCTGCACTAAGCCCCGGACGTTTCTACCGCCCACCACCACGAACTCTACCCGAACCTCGCTCGGATCGCAGTCCACGGGTAAGATCGAAAAGCTTACCGTCGGTGGATCGGGGAAGGTCAAACTCACGCTAACGATGCTGTCACAGCCATTTATAGCCTCCAGCACAGCCTCGCCACGCGGGTTTGCGAAGTTGAAGATTTGGCTGCCGACCACAACGCTATCTCCGCGGCAGAGCTCCCGAGTGATGAAGTTGCGGCTCGCGGGTCTGAAGTTGATTTCCACGTCGTACGCGTCCGAACAGTTGGCGTTCCCGACAGTAAACGCGTCCGAAGGATTCGCTACCGTAAACGTGCGCCCACCGAAGACCAACGTGTCTCCCTCGCACGCTTGCTGGCGAATAGAGATGCGGTCGCCGGTGACGAATTGCACCGTTAACGTCACCAGACTATCACAGCCGCCCGTTGGGGATGGCTTCGTGACGGTTTGCGTAGGTTCGTCGAAGGTGAAGACCTGGCCATAAAGCGTTATGGGCTGCACGGGCAGCGTAGCGCACACAACGGTATCTCGGGTGGCGACGGGGCTTTCGCCAAAACGAATTTCTTGGAGGCCGACCGTCTCTATCGAGCAGTCTGGATCTAGCGTCCCATCCGGGCTCCGAACGCCCACGCGGCTCGCGAGGTAGACTGAGCCCCGACCGAGGTACTGTGTGAAATCGATAGGGAGGTTGCGGAAAGTCCCTAAGGCGACCTCACGCCTAGCATCGGCGTAGACGATAAATACCTGGCCGTCGCCGCTCCGCGTTTGTGGGTCTCGGTTGTAGCCGCCGTTGCTGCTTAGGTTGTCGCCGCAAAGCGTTACCGGACCCGGTTGGAAAGTACCCGCCGAGGCTGGGCGGCAGTTGGTAGAGCAGGTGAAGTCAGTAGAAAATTCGAACCGTCCGCAATTATTGACGGCCTCGATTGCGATCCCGACGGCCGAACCGGAGGCTACAGGCCCAAAGATGAGCGCGTTCGCACCGGTGACGAGACGTCCAGGCGTTGACCCGACCGACGTATAGTCTTGCGGCATGCCGGGCAGGGTAACCGTGATGGTGTAGGAAGAGTTGTCCGCCGAGCAGACCGGCGCACCGGCCACGGCCCCTAACGGCGAAACGATGTAGCGCACCGTGGCTACGTTGCTCTGCGAGCGGCAAGGATCGCCGAGGTCGATGCCGCCGCTAGCGTCCTGGAGTGCAGCCACGGCATAAACGCGCAGCACGCGCCGTAAGTAGCTCCGATCGAAAGCAAAGGTTGGCGTCGCCGAAGTGAGGATACTACCATTGTCCGGGTCCCCATCGTCGTCCAGGAAGTACCGGAGGACATCGTTGGTCCCGAGCTCGGTGCTCACAGCGGGGTCGAACCGGATCGTCTCCCCTTCGCAGTAGAGGTAGCTGGATTGGGTGAGCGAGCCCGCAACGGCCTCGCAGGCATTCGGCGCACAGGTAGTGGAAAGGTCGATGGCCAGATCAGCCGAACAGCTCGCCCCGTCCGAAAGCGTAACGGTAGCCGCCGACCCGCTCACGAGATTGCCGATGGTCAGGACGGTGCCGACGAGAGTGCCGATGGATGGGATGATGGTGCCGTTGTTGCTGTGTGTATCGATCACGACGGTAGCCGTGTAAGTATTGCCCGTACAGCTAAAACTAGGCGTTTCAGCGGTAAGCGCGCCGACGTCTACCAGATCAAAGGTGAATTCGCTCGCGGAGTTGCATCCGGGGAATGGCGTAAACGAAACGCTCGAGACCTCACTCAATCGACCCGGTGTATACAGACCTCCTGGGGTGACGCCTTCACCCGACCACGTCCCGTCCACGCCGGCAGGCGATGTAAACGCCCCCAAGGCTACCGCCCCACCCGACACACAAAGCGTGTCCAGCGAAAGCGTCACGACCAACGGGGTCACAGGCAATAGGTACCGGTCTACCGGGGCACTTGCACACGCTCCCGCGGGTGGTGTGTACACGAAGGCGAGCGGCGCACCGTCGGTGAAGGACGAAGCAGTCACCGTGGAGATAATCTGCCCGTCTAGCGTCCAAAACCCGCCCGGTAAGTCAGCAGGGTCGTATTCCGCTAGGATGAGTTCGGAGTCGAGGCATACGCTCAAGGTGTCAACAGTTAGCGCTAAGCTCGAATTCACCCGTATGGGTAGCCGGAAGATGCGCGGGCAGCTTTCGCCAAAACGGTAGATCAGCGTATCGACGCCTTCGCGGCCAAAGTCGCGAGGGGAAAAGCTGTTACCTGTTACGGCCGGTCCCGACCAGACACCTCCTGCGGAACCCGCCGGTACAAAAGCACCGAGTAGAATTTGCTCCGCCGAGGAGCAGAATTGGCGAGAAGCGAGTAGCGTAGTGTCCGACGTGCCGACCTTAACAATCGACTGGGTGGCCACGCCACAGGTGCTGTCGGGGGTGAAGGACAGGGCGTAGGTGCCTGTGTCCAGCGCCGTAAGATCAATGGTCGTTTCGGTGAGGATACGCCCAAAACCTGTCCACGTACCGTCGACTGGCCCGCCGAGGAAGAGACTGGCCAGCGTCAAGCGACCGGCGTCCGCACAGACCGTGGTGTCGCGCAACTCGACGAGATGGCTGCCAATAATGGACACCGTCGTGGTCGCCGTCTGGGCGCAAGTACCATCTGGCGTAAACGAGAGCTCCAACGGACCGACAGGGTAGGCCGCCGCATCGAGAAGTCCGTCTACTAACGGCTCTCCGGCTACGCTCCAAGTGCCTGCCAAGAATTCGCTGTCACGCAGCACACCAAGGTCAAATGCGGTATCCTCTTTACAAACGACAGACGTACTGAGTAAGGGAGTTCCGGACTGTTCGATGATCACCTCCACCGTTGCCGGCTCCGCGCAATCTCCATCCGGCACAAAGGTCAAGGTGTAGGTGCCTGCTCCAACCAGCGCAGGGTCAAACGTTAGACCGACGATACCAGGAGACGCGAGCCATGATCCATTAGGAAAGGCAGGATCGGAAATAAGGCTGAGAGGAAAAGCACCATCCGCCAGACAAGTCGTGTATGGATTGAGGACGGGAACTAGACTAGAGGTGACGCGTGCTACTACAGTTACTGGACCTGCACACGAGCCGGTCGGAGGGGTGTACATGACGGCAAAGTCCCCCGTCACGGAGGCCACCAGACTGTCGTTTCTCACACTCGGGCCAGACCAGGTGCCATTGGGCACTCCTGAAGGTTCGAAATTCCCCAAGGCTACCGGCACAGTCGTGGTGCAGACGAGGATGCTCGGAACGGTGTAATCAACGAGCGGCGTAATGTTGACGAGCGTAGACACAGGATTTAGGCAGGGATCGGACGGCGTGAAGAGGAAGCGAAATGCTCCTTCCCCCAGTGTACTCGGCACAATCGAATCGACGGCTGTACCGTCTAGCGTCCATAAGCCGGCAACCGCAGTGACGAGCGCAGTATCGACGGCTATAGGTTCGTCGCTGAGGCAGCGGTTTATCGGGCGTACCTCAGGCGATCCACCGGTCGCCACGACGATGCTCGTACGATTGGCAAGCAAGCAGTCGCCGGTCGGTCGAAAGGTCAGCGAGTACGTGCCGGGCGTTAAGCCAGTGGTCGAAAGCAGGTTGCCAGCTATCGTTAACCCGGTCCCTTGCCAGCTGCCCTCTAGCAAGCCATTACTGAGTAGAGTAGTAAGGTCGAAGTCATCCCCATCCGGGCAGACCGTGGCCTGACGCAGCGCCACGGGCAGAGCTTCCAGAATTGTAAGGACCACCGAAGCCGTATCGCGACATCCGCCCTTGCGCACGAATACCAAGCGGAGCGGCCCCGCTGAGAAATTGCCCGGTACAAGCGACCGGATGGTATCCGTACCGGCGAGCCAGTCACCGGGTATCGAGCGATCGGCCAGCAGCGTATCGAGTGGGAAGCTCGGTGCCGTACGACAAGTTGCGAGCCCCCGCACGACTATGGGCTTTTGAGCAGGAACTACGAAGATGTCGAGTTGTCCCGTAAACGAACAGCCACCGCTCGTACTCGTGAAGGTGAGCGTGGTGCTCGTCGATACATTAGGGTCGAATTCGTCAATCAGGTTGCCATCGGGATCCTGAAAAGACCCCCCAACCGCAGATCCGGTAGGTAGGTTAGCGAGCACGAGCGGCGAGGCGTCCCCACACAAGGTGATTGGCGCGAACTTGATCTCGCCCCCTCCGCTAATATTGACGATTAGCGTAGACGAGAAGCTACAGGGAGTGCTTTGGTTGGGGCCGAAGGTGAGGCGTCGACGCACGGGCACGTCCGACCGCACCGCTGTCACGGTGTCGGCATTTTCGTCCAGCCATCGACCGCCGGTGACCCCGTCAGGTAGCAAGGTGTTTAATACGAGATCCTCATCCGTACACAGACTGAGGCTGTCCAGGCGGATGCGCAGCTCGGGGACCACAGCAATGATGGCTTCGGCGGTGGAGGCACATCCAAAAGTACCATCGGCAGTATACAGTAGGGTTGAGCGCCCGGTGGTCAAGGCTGCGAAGCTGCCTCGGTTGACGCCGGGTCCCGACCAGGTGCCGCCCTCAGATCCTGCGGCAACAATGGCAGACAGATCAAACAGGCCGGAGCCCCGACATATAAAGGTATCGCGGACGACAATAGCCGGTGCGGTGCCGAGGGTGACGATGGTTTTGCCGGAAGGCGCACAGGCCCCGCTCGTCTCGTAGGTCAGCTCATTGTCGCCGGAAGCAAGGTCCGCTATGCGCAGGCGCCCCCCCACGATCGGTGACCCGAGTCTAGACCACACTCCCCCTCGGGCTGTGGCGGGTTCGAGAGCTGTGAGGTCGAGGATATCCAAGTCTCCGCAGACCGCGGTATCCGGCAGCGATAGGTTATCCGTGGGCGCTATGTTGAAGGTGATCGTTTTGGAGTTCCCACACGCATCGTTGGCAGGGGTATAGGTAATAGCCAAGCGACCGGGCGTACTGATGTCGAGGCGGCTGCCTTCCAAGCGAGGCGTCCCGCTCCACGTGCCCCCGACGAGGTCTGGCGGAAGCAAGCTGTCCAGGTCGACGCGGCGTACTGCGCTACAGAAGGAAACGGTGTCGAGATCCAGCACCAGCGGTTCGCCGGTGAGAACTTCGAGCGTCGAAAAGGCTGCTCCAAAGCACCCGGATGCCAGCTCGAAGACGACTTGTGTGCGGCCTGGGAAGAGTCGTCGCGCATCGAGTAAGTCGCCCGGTACAGGACTGGTATTGACTTGGAAGCTCCCGATGAGCGTCGTGTCGAGAAGGAACTGTCGCAAATTGAATGCAGAGTCGAACGAACAGACTTGCAGACCTTGTCGAAGCGTGACTTTCTGCTCAGGACCTATGTCCAAGGTGGCGATTGTCTCCTCGAAACAGGGGTCATCGGACTTGAAAGTGAGGACGAGGGGGCCTGGTACTAGTCCGTCGGTACTCAGTTTGTCTCTGCCGACGAACGTGAGCGACGGCGGGCCGGTCCAGGTGCCGTTGGGGACCCCGGGCGGCAGTAGCCGTTCCAGCTCATAGTCGCCGTTGTTTGCGCAAGTCGTATCCCTGAGCAAGGCTGGTGTAGCGGGGGGCGTGAGTCTAACAATTGCAAAGGCGGGCTGCGAGCAACCTATACCGCCCGGACGGAACTGCAGGCGTACCTCCGTCTGTGACGCGTAGTTAATCGGGTTGAGACGCTGACCTAAGTCGGTAGTTGACCCGGCGACCGTCCAGGTACCTTGGGGAAAACGAGGGTCGCGCAGGAGTGCGAGGTCCAGCTCATTCCCGAGCCTACAGACGCTGGTATCGCGGAGCTCGGGCGTGCCAGCGCTACTGATATTGATGGCTACCCGGACAGACCTTACGCAGCGAGCGAGCGAATCCGCAAACCCGTACCGAACCTCGTAGCTCGCCACTGGATTGCTTCCGGGATCGAGCACATTGCCGGACACGGCGAAGCCCGTCCACACCCCTCCGCGAAAGCCATCCGGCTCGAGCGTCGTAAGATCGAGCGGGAGCGAAAATCGACAGACGTTTTGGTCGGCGATCGACGGCCGTGCGGCCACCGTACGCACGAGCACCGTACTGCTTTCCGCGGCACAGCTACCCGGAGGGAGGTACGTGAGTGCGATATTGCCAGGGGGTAATCCCGCGAGTTCGAGGCGTTGACCGCGTACGTTGCCAGGGGGTACTCCCGTCCAGGTACCTCCTTGTAAGGCTGGGTCGACAACCAAGGTGTTGAGGTTGAACGTGGTCCGCAGATCGCAAATGCTTCCCGCCATCAGCTCGGCTATACTCGGTGCCCTGCGGACGGTCGTCACGCTGTCCTGTGCCACGCATCCGGACTCCGGTACGAAAACAAAAGTGATCTTCTCTCCCCCAGGACCTTCAGGAATGACGTAGAGTTCGTTGGGTTGGTCCACGCCGCGGACTTTCCAGGTGCCTGGTGTCCCATCCAAGACGAGCACGGACAAGTCGATCTCGGCCCCAGAGCAAGCGCTGTCGATCGGAGGGGCGAGTCGCACCTGGCGTGCAGTACGCACGGTGATGGCAAGCGTGCCCCCAGCAGCACAAGCCTGCGCGGACGCAGGGAGTCTGTAGGTCAGGCGATACGGCGCGATTTGGTACGGTCGCACGGGGTCGAACACCTTCGAGGGGATCGAGCTTCCGCCAAAACTCCACACGCCTCCTTCGGTGCCAGCGGGTTCGAGAAGCCGCAGGTTGATTGGAAAATCTGGCCCGCAGACGCTTAGTGGGGCGAAAGCGATCGTCTGGACAGTACCGACGGTCAGCGTTGTCGAGTCTACAGTAGTGCATTGCCCTGGCCGGGGCGTAAAAATGAAAGTGTATGCCCCCGAAGGGGTACCCACCGGTATCTGCCAGCGGCCGGTCGGATAGCTCACGCCAGAACCGTCTTTCCACAGGCCGCCGGCCACGAGGTTCTGATTCAGGACGAGCGTATTGAGATCGAACTCTATGCCTGCGCACGCTTCCCGACCCGCGGCTAAGCCAACAGCCGTAGGGCGAACGATTACCCCTCCGACGGAACTCGTATCCGTACAAGTTCCTATAGGCACATAGCGGAAACGAACCGTTCGGGCGTCTTGGCCGGCGGTGAAGACGTTACCATTGAGCCGTCCACCGCCGCCCGGAACCTCGAAGGTCCCCGTTGGTGCGCCAGCAGGCAGCAGCGATAACAGGTCGAGAGTGTCGCCAGCGCAGAGTCGCGGGGAAGGCAGCAGGGAGACGCTGCGAGTTCTAGAAACGTTGAATCGAACTTGAGCGCTGTCGGTACATGCCTGAGTTGGCGTATACGAAAGGACAATACGACTGGCGGTAGATCCAGCGACAAATTCATCTCCAACAATAGTACCATCGCCTGCCTCGACACGGAAGTTTGTGAGGTCACCGCCTGGCAGCAGGGTGGACAGCGAGAAACGCTCTCCCAGACAGATATCAGTCTGCGGGTTGAGACGAATCGCAATGCTACTTCTGACATCAAAGCGCACCTGGCTCGTGTCCGGGCAGTCGCCCGTCGACAGGTAGGAGAGGGTGACAGGCCCGGCGGTCGTGCCGGCTGTGTAGGTGCCAGCTGTGATCCGCCCGCCGCCACTTAGAATCGTAAACCCATCGGTGCTCGCTCCAGCTGGTAGCAGACCGCTCAGGTTCAAGGTGCCGCTGAGGCACAGGTCACTCGCTGGCGACAGTGGCACCTTGACCTTGTCGCGCACGTCGAAGCTCACCTGGCTCGTGTCCGGGCAGTCGCCCGTCGACAGGTAGGACAGCGTGACAGGCCCAGCGGTCGTGCCGGCTGTGTAGGTGCCGGCTGTGATCCGCCCGCCGCCACTTAGAATCGAGAACCCATCGGTGCTCGCTCCGGCTGGTAGCAGACCGCTCAGGTTCAACGTTCCGCTGAGGCACAGGTCACTCGCTGGCGACAGTGGCACCTTGACCTTGTCGCGCACGTCGAAGCTCACCTGGCTCGTGTCCGGGCAGTCGCCCGTCGACAGGTAGGAGAGGGTGACAGGCCCAGCGGTCGTGCCGGCTGTGTAGGTGCCGGCTGTGATCCGCCCGCCGCCACTTAGAATCGAGAACCCATCGGTGCTCGCTCCAGCTGGCAGCAGACCGCTCAGGTTCAAGGTGCCGTTCAGGCATAGGTCACTCGCCGGCGACAGTGGCACCTTGACCTTGTCGCGCACATCGAAGCGCACTTGGCTCGTGTCCGGGCAGTCGCCCGTCGACAGGTAGGACAGCGTGACAGGCCCGGCGGTCGTGCCGGCGGTGTAGGTGCCGGCTGTGATCCGCCCGCCGCCGCTTAGAATCGTAAACCCATCGGTGCTCGCTCCGGCTGGTAGCAGGCTGCTTAGGTTCAACGTTCCGCTGAGGCACAGGTCACTCGCTGGCGACAGTTGCACCTTGACCTTGTCGCGCACGTCGAAGCTCACCTGGCTCGTGTCCGGGCAGTCGCCCGTCGACAGGTAGGAGAGGGTGACAGGCCCGGCGGTCGTGCCGGCTGTGTAGGTGCCGGCTGTGATCCGCCCGCCGCCGCTTAGAATCGTAAACCCATCGGTGCTCGCTCCGGCTGGTAGCAGACCGCTCAGGTTCAACGTTCCGCTGAGGCACAGGTCACTCGCTGGCGACAGTGGCACCTTGACCTTGTCGCGCACATCGAAGCGCACTTGGCTCGTGTCCGGGCAGTCGCCCGTCGACAGGTAGGACAGCGTGACAGGCCCGGCGGTCGTGCCGGCTGTGTAGGTGCCGGCTGTGATCCGCCCGCCGCCGCTTAGAATCGTAAACCCATCGGTGCTCGCTCCGGCTGGTAGCAGGCTGCTTAGGTTCAACGTTCCGCTGAGGCACAGGTCACTCGCTGGCGACAGTTGCACCTTGACCTTGTCGCGCACGTCGAAGCTCACCTGGCTCGTGTCCGGGCAGTCGCCCGTCGACAGGTAGGAGAGGGTGACAGGCCCGGCGGTCGTGCCGGCTGTGTAGGTGCCGGCTGTGATCCGCCCGCCGCCGCTTAGAATCGTAAACCCATCGGTGCTCGCTCCGGCTGGTAGCAGACCGCTCAGGTTCAACGTTCCGCTGAGGCACAGGTCACTCGCTGGCGACAGTGGCACCTTGACCTTGTCGCGCACGTCGAAGCTCACCTGTGTGCTATCAACACAATCGCCCTCAGGCAAGTACGAGATAGTCACTCGACTAGGCGAAGGTCCGGCGACGAACCGGTCGTCAACAATATTCCCATTGCCATTGACAACTGAGAATAGGCGCACATCTGCACCTGACAGCAGATCCGTGATCTCAAAACTCCCGCCCACGCAGATCGGATCTTGCGCGTTGAGCAAAGTCTTCTGTTTGGCGGTGACCTCAAACTGCGTCTCGGTAGTGGCCACACAGTCGCCTTCTGGGAGGTACGAAAGGGTCACCCGGCCGGCCAGTGCGCCGGCAACGTACCGCGAGCCGTCGATGCGCCCGCCGCCTGAAAGGATACGAAACCCAGCGACCGAACTGCTACTCGATAGCAAGTCGGCCAGCTCGAAATCTGTCTCCACACAGAGGTCCCCCCGCTGGACGAGCGCCTCGCGGGTTAACGCGTTGACGGTCAGCACAAACGTTCCTTGCGCAGCGCATGCCGTCGCGGAGGCCGCCAAGCGGTAGGTAAGTTCGTAGCCACCGGCGGGGTAAGGGGCCGTAGGGGCGAAGGTTTTGCCGGAAGGCGCACCCCCAAAAGTCCACTCACCGCCCGTGGCACCGTCGGGCTCGACAGCCGCCAAATCGAAAGGCAAGGCCGTCTCACAGATGCTTTCCGACGGGATGATCACGGTCCGCTCGCCAGCTACCGTGACGGCTACTGTGGACGTGCTGTAGCACTGCCCTGCGGCCGGTTCAAAAGTAAAAACGTAGGCTCTCGGCACAGCGTCGGCCGGAACCTCGTACACGCCGCCGCTCACCACTGTCGCGTTCTCGTCTGTCCAAACGCCTAGGGGCCGGGGTGTATTCAGCACCAAAATATTGAGATCGAGGGTTGCCCCGGGGCAGGTCTGAGGATCGGTCACCACGGAGATGGTTCGCTCGGGCTCGACTCGCAGCGTAGTCTCGGTCCTCTGCCCGCAGGGGCCAGCTGGCACATAGGAGATCACGATGTCGCCCTCGACGCTGGGGCTTAGGCGCCCGCTCGCATCGATGGTGCCTTCGGCGGGATCAATAGTGAATCTCGAGGGATCGAGGTCCTGACCGAGCGAGAGCAAGTCGAGCGTCGCGCCCAAGCAGATTGGATCTGGTGTCGCCAGCGTCTTCCTCTCCACGTCTAGTACGTCAAAGGTCAGCGGCGCGGCGTCAATACAAGGGTCGTCGAGGCCGTAGCGCACCGTGACTTCACCCGCGATTCCGCTTGCCGTGTATAGACCATCCGGATCGATAGAGCCGGCAGAACCTGGTGCTAGCGAAAACAGGCTCGGGTCGACCATGCCTAGAGCCGCAAGATCAAGGGTGCCGTTGATGCATATCGGGTCGGGAGTGGCCAGCAGGACGGTATTCTTGAGCCTTACGGCAAAACTCGTGCTGCCGGGCTCGCGACACGGGTCGTCTGGCGTAAAGGTCACCGTGACAGAGGCCTGCGGTGAGGACGGCGCAGTATAGGTCCGATCCACGATCTCGCCGGACAGATTAGGCACGCTGAAGGTGCCGGGTAATGTGGGGTCGGTAAGGAGTGCGTTAAGGTCTATCGTTGCTTCTGTACAGAGGTCGGGTTGGGCGACGAGTGACGTGGAGATCTTTTGGACGACGGCAAACCTCAACTGGGTCGTGTCTTTACACAGGCCTTCGGCGCGGTAGCTAAACGTCACGTTGCCGGGCACGGAGCTGGCCGTGTAAACGTTGGTCGCGCGATCGATGACCCCTGTGCCGGCGACTATCCTTATGCTGTCTGGCGATCCGACGCCGCCGGGCAGTAAGCTAGCAAGATCGAGCTGGCCAGAGACACAAAGGTCGGCCGTCGGAAGCAGCCGCACCGCCTCGCTGGCGGCAATGTCGATGTTGACTGTCGAGGTCTCGGCACAGTCGCCGATGGGTCGGAAAGACAGCGTGACGATCCCGGCCGTCGTCCCGGCGGTGAAGCGGCCGTTTGTGAGTTGGGCCGTCGCGGTACTGGTCGCCGTTACGATCTTGAAACTGTCGACATTCGTAGAGCCGTTTAGCAGGTCGATCAGCTCGAAGCTCGCTCCGGTGCAAACCACGCCAGGATTCGTAAGCCGCTCCTGCTCGTTCTCCGTCACCGTTAAGGTGAAGGTTCCTTGCGCAGCGCATGTAGTGCCGGATGCGCTCACTCGGTAAACCAGCTCGTACCCGGCCGCTGGGTACGGGGCTGTGGCCGTGAAGGTTTTGCCGGAAGGCGCCCCTTCGAAAAACCAGGTGCCCCCCTCGTCACCGATAGGTTCGATGTCTGCGAGGTCGAAAGGTAAGTCTGAGGCGCAGATGCGCTCAGCAGGGATGTTCAAGATTCGTGTGTTGCGAACCTCGATGACGACCGTCTCGCTCAGTCGGCACTGACCCGCTGTGGGCACGAACGTAAAAGTGTATGGACCTGCCACGGCGTCTATTTGCACATCGAACACACCATTGGCGAGGGGGTCTCCGTTTCGATCGACCCAGGCTCCAGTAGGGCGGGGGACATCAGTCAAAAGATCGTTGAGCGCAAGAGATGTCCCGGGACAGGTCTCGACGTTAGCAGCGAGACCGACCTTAACGGGCGCTTCGACGACAACGGAGACCGTGGTCGGCTCCGCGCAGGCAGCGGTCGAGGTGTAGGTCACTTCGAGGTCGCCCGACGAAGTCGCCACGAGCACGCCAGTTGCGCTAATCGACCCACGATCTCCCGGGATGGTGAAGCCACTAGCTTCGAGGTTGGTGCCTAACGAAAGGAGGTCGAGTTCTTCGCCGACGCATATCGGCCCGGCCGGCGCGGTGAGCGTGACGACAGGTTTGGCGACTACGGTAAATGTGAATGGACTAGCCTCGATGCAAGGATCTCCGGCCGCGTACGCGAGGACGACCTCTCCAGTTGTGGTGCTGGCCTCGTACACGCCAGCGCTGTTGATGCTTCCTGGGCCGCTCAGTTTCGTGAACCGTAGAGGGTCGACGGGGCCGAGGAGGCTAAGGCTCAAGGTCTCTTCGGCGCAGACGATGTTCGGGCCACTGAGGGTGACGACGGTTTTCGGCCTTACGGCAAAACTTGCGGTCGTGGTGGCGACGCACTCACCGGTCGGCGTAAAGGTGATGGTCACGTCGGTAGACGAGGTGACGGTAGGGGCGGTGTACGTCCGATCCGTGATCGAACCTTGGTCTGCCGGGACAGAAAAGGTTCCAGATACGGCAGGGTCGTCGAGGAGTTTGTTTAGGTCGAAGGTCTGTGAGGCACAGAGCCCGTCCTGAGGAGGCGTCAGGGGCGACACACCCGCGGGCGAAACCAAGAAACTTATCGAGGTCTCGGTGGGGCATTCACCCGGGGTCGTGTAGGTCAGCGTGACCGTGGTCGGTGCAGCGACGCTCGCCGGTGCCGTGTAGCGGAGGCCCGATACAGTACCTCCGCCCACGATGACGAAGCGACTGTCTTCGAGGCTGAACAGGGAGTTCGGGCTCGTAATTTCGAACGAGCCTCCAACGCAGAGATCATCGGGTTGGTCGAGGTCGATTGCCCTGTTCAGGACCGCGAAGACGACGGAGCTTGGTTTAGCGCACGCTCCTGTGGGCGTGTAGGTGATGGTTACGTTTGAGGTGCCGAAGGGCGACGAATAAAAGCCGTTGTTGTCGATAGCGCCGACCCCGCTCACGCTAAACCGCGTAAGGTCGAAGGTGGCACTCGGGTTGAGGGTCCGGAGGTCGAGTCGTTCGTTGACGCAGAGGTTGGTTGGGGGAGGGGTAAGGCGAATTTCGTTGGCGGGCAGGACGGTGACGGTCGTGGTCGTCGGCTCGGCACACGGTCCAGCAGGCGGCGTGTACGTGATCGTGACGGTTTGCGCGGCGTTCGGGGCGATGTAGTCGTTGCCGCTCCGCGTCCCAGCCGAAAAAGTAAAGCGCGTAACGTCGACGCCCGTAGCGAGGTCCAGGAGGTTTAGCCGGCCTGCGGGACACAAGTCGTCGGGCTTGGAGAGCGCGATCGAGTTGTCGGGCAGGACGGTGACGGTAACCGGAGTAGCATTGGTGCAACCACCTGTCGTATAGGTGATGGTGTAGGTCCCAGCTCCGCCAGCCGGCGTGAAGAAGTTGCCAGCGATGACGCCCTGGCTAGCATCGGCCGAGAATTTGGTCACGTCGAGTCCCGTGCCGACATCCCGCAAGTCGAGCGTTGTTCCCTCGCAAATCGAGGGTGGTGCAGGTATGGTGATCGTAGTCCGCGCGTCGACGGTCACGGTGATGGGCGTCGGGTTGGTGCAACCGCCGGTAGTGTAGGTTATGGTGTAGGTCCCAGCTCCGCCAGCCGGCGTGAAGAAGTTGCCGGCAATGACGCCCTGGCTAGCATTGGCCGAGAACTTACTTACGTCGAGTCCGCCACCGACACCCCGCAAGTCGAGCGTCGTTCCCTCGCAAATCGAAGCGGGCGCAGTGATGGTGACTGTAGCCCGCGGGTCGACGGTCACGGTGATGGGCGTCGGATTGGTACAGCCACCGGTAGTGTAGGTGATGGTGTAGCTCCCGGCCCCACCCGCTGGCGTGAAGAAGTTGCCGGAAATGATGCCCTGGCTAGCATCGGCCGAGAACTTAGTCACGTCGAGTCCCATGCCGACACCCCGCAAGTCGAGCGTCGTCCCCTCGCAAATCGAAGCGGGCGCAGCGATGGTAACTGTAGTCCGCGCGTCGACGGTCACGGTGATGGGCGTCGGATTGGTACAGCCGCCGGTGGCATAGATGATGGTGTAGGTCCCGGCTCCGCCAGCCGGCGTGAAGAAGTTGCCGGCAACGATTCCTTGACTAGCATCGGCGGAGAACTTGGTCACGTCGAGTCCCATGCCGACATCCCGCAAGTCGAGCGTCGTTCCCTCGCAAATCGAGGGTGGTGCAGGTATGGTGATCGTAGCCCGCGCGTCGACGGTCACGGTGATGGGCGTCGGATTGGTGCAACCGCCGGTAGTATAGATGATGGTGTAGGTCCCGGCCCCACCTGCTGGCGTGAAGAAGTTGCCAGCAACGACGCCCTGGCTAGCATCGGCGGAGAATTTGGTCACGTCGAGTCCCATCCCGACATTTCGCAAGTCGAGCGTCGTTCCCTCGCAAATCGAGGCGGGCGCAGCGATGGTGACCGTAGCCCGCGGGTCGACCGTGACGGTTACCGGCGTCGGATTGGTACAGCCGCCGGTAGTATAGATGATGGTGTAGGTCCCGGCCCCACCTGCTGGCGTGAAGAAGTTGCCGGCGATGATGCCCTGGCTAGCATCGGCCGAGAAATTGGTCACGTCGAGTCCCATGCCGACGGTCCGCAAGTCGAGCGTCGTCCCCTCGCAAATCGAGGGTGGTGCAGGTATGGTAACTGTAGTCCGCGCGTCGACGGTCACGGTGATGGGCGTCGGATTGGTGCAACCGCCGGTGGTATAGGTTATGCTGTAAGTCCCGGCCCCACCCGCCGGCGTGAAGAAGTTGCCGGCGATGACGCCCTGGCTAGCATCGGCCGAGAACTTGGTCACGTCGAGTCCCATGCCGACGGTCCGCAAGTCGAGAGTCGTCCCCTCGCAGATGGAGGCGGGCGCAGGAATGGTGATTGTTGTCCGCGCGTCAACCGTGACGGTAATCGGCGTCGGGTTGGTACAGCCGCCGGTAGTGTAGATGATGGTGTAGGTTCCGGCTCCGCCAGCGGGCGTGAAGAAGTCGCCGGAAATGACGCCCTGGCTAGCATCGGCGGAGAACTTGGTCACGTCGAGTCCCATGCCGACACCCCGCAAGTCGAGCGTCGTCCCCTCGCAAATCGAGGGCGGCGTAGGTATGGATATCGAAGTCCGCGCGTCGACGGTCACGGGGATGGGCGTCGGGTTGGTGCATCCGCCAGTAGTGTAGGTGATGGTGTAGCTCCCAGCTCCACCCGCAGGCGTGAAGAAGTTGCCAGCGATGACGCCCTGGCTAGCATCGGCCGAGAACTTGGTCAAGTCGAGTCCCATGCCGACAGTCCGCAAGTCGAGCGTCGTCCCCTCGCAAATCGAGGGTGGTGCAGGTATGGTGATTGTAGCCCGCGCGTCGACGGTCACGGTGATGGGCGTCGGGTTGGTACAGCCGCCGGTAGTGTAGGTTATGGTGTAAGACCCAGGTCCGCCAGCCGGCGTGAAGAAGTTGCCGGCAACGATACCTTGACTAGCATCGGCCGAGAATTTGGTCACGTCGAGTCCTGTGCCGACACCCCGCAAGTCGAGCGTCGTCCCCTCGCAAATCGAGGGCGGTGCAGGTATGGTTATCGTAGCCCGCGCGTCGACCGTCACGGTGATGGGCGTCGGATTGGTGCATCCGCCGGTAGTGTAGGTGATGGTGTAGGTCCCGGCTCCGCCCGCTGGCGTGAAGAAGTTGCCAGCAACGACGCCCTGGCTAGCATCGGCCGAGAATTTGGTCACGTCGAGTCCCATGCCGACGGTCCGCAAGTCGAGCGTCGTTCCCTCGCAAATCGAAGCGGGCGCAGCGATGGTGACCGTAGCCCGCGGGTCGACCGTCACGGTGATGGGCGTCGGATTGGTACAGCCACCTGTCGTATAGGTGATGGTGTAGGTCCCGGCCCCACCCGCCGGCGTGAAGAAGTTGCCGGAAATGATACCTTGACTAGCATCGGCCGAGAACTTGGTCACGTCGAGTCCCATGCCGACACCCCGCAAGTCGAGCGTCGTTCCCTCGCAAATCGAGGGCGGTGCAGGTATGGTTATCAAAGTCCGCGCGTCGACGGTCACGGTTACCCGCGTTGGGTCGGTACAGCCGCCGGTAGTATAGATGATGGTGTAGATCCCGGCCCCACCCGCTGGCGTGAAGAAGTTGCCGGCGATGATGCCCTGGCCAGCATCGGCGGAGAACTTACTTACGTCGAGTCCGCCACCGACGGTCCGCAAGTCGAGCGGTGTCCCTTCGCAGATGGAGGCGGGAGGAGGGATAATTAGGGTGGTACCCTGGCCAAGTTGAATAACGACTTCTGACGGCGTAGGGCAAGCACCCGTCGAAGTATAGATAATCTTTATACTGGCCGCTCCAGCAGGTGTGGTGTAGGTGCCGTTCGAGATATCAAAACTTCCTAAACCATTCTCTTCACTAAAATTAGCTGGATCGAGGCCATTCACCGATAAATCAGTAAGCGGATAGGTCTGGCCTCGACACCAAGTCGTTGGAGTATTGAGTTGCGCAGGGGTGGTTTGCGTAGGCGTAATTGTGACAGACGTACGGTCCGAGCACGGATCCGTGGGTCGAAACTCAAACTCGATAGCCGCTACAGCAGTAGTAGTGAAAGGAAAAGGCACCAAGGTATTCGTACTCTTAAAATAGAGCTCTCCTGGAACGATAGCTGCATTTGGTCGCAGAAAATCACCTTTATTGTACGAAAGGCCGGTGCACAAGCGGAGGCTTCCGTTGAGAAGCTGTGAAACCTTTTCCTTCACGATCAAGGTGTAGGACCCGGAGGCCACGCCATTGCAAGCGCTTGGGTTGCTCGGCGTTACTTTTGCAGATACACTGGTCAGGGTTACCGTGTACGTGCCAGGAGTGAGCCCCACAGAGGCAGGAAGGACTAAATTGCCATCGCTGGTTTGTAATGTATAGTTGTTGACCGTCCCGATAGTTGGACCTTCAATTGAGTAAGCTATATCAAATCTGCTCTCTGTAGTTGTCTGGCCTCCACTCGAGGTCAAACTGAGATTTATGACTGGAGGTGTCGTGCCAACGCATATTGGAGGAAAGTTATTTGGATTGAGCGTAACTGTTGGACAGTCAACCTGCAGTTTAATCGCGTCACTCACACGAGTACCGCAGCGCGTATTTCCGGTATGAAGCACTGCCTTAAAGTACCAGATTCCGCAGTCAGCTAGCTTTGGAATATAAGTATACGGAAGTGTCTGGCGTGATGGAAATGTATATCTGGAGGGTATCGTGATGCCAGGAGGTACATCGCCACATTTAACGGTTGTTGGAACATTATTAATTATCCATCCCGCATTCGCAACATTATCTCCCCCGACATCGGGATAATCAAACTGCACTGTACCGCATCCTAACTCGACTGGGTAAGGGCTTGAAGTGGGCAAGTTGGTGTTCCGAAATGCTCCTTGCACATTTACTGAATTTCCTTTTCGGTCGCACTCGTTCTGAAATACGTAGACGGGGCCTTGGTTGCACCATGGGCTGTAATCCATAGGCAAGTCAGCGAGTGAGCTCGGAAATATGACTACGTATGCGTTTGGGGGAACGACAGTCGTAGGTCCGCCGAAGATCACGCAACTCCCGGAAGACGGTGCGGTAGGGAGGGCTTTTAACTTGCAATTTCCAGAGACACCTAGTGGACTATACTGGGCCCCACCTAAATTAGAAACTATAAGTCCGAATTGATCAGCTCTGAACCCGCTGCCAGACCAAACTAATAGTAGTTCATTCTGCTCACTCTTCGGATCGAGTGGATTCGGGGTAGTTGGAGGTCCCTGGCAGCCGTTTATAATGCCTCCTACAATAGTGGGCTCGATAGCACAGATAGGAACCGGGGGGCCCTGGATGAGCGATACACCTACACTATCTGTTTTACTAGGCGTAAAATTGGGATCCTTGCTCGC
Organism: Lewinellaceae bacterium; assembly: GCA_963837005.1. Taxonomy (GTDB): domain Bacteria; phylum Bacteroidota; class Bacteroidia; order Chitinophagales; family Saprospiraceae; genus CALDTK01. The sequence goes on along the minus strand of CAWIMC010000001.1, from coordinate 747,651 downwards.
GTGCCAGGAGAAATACATATCTGGACTCAGCCCTAGGGCGGACCCGGTCAAATTGAACGACACGCCTTGGCCAACGCACGTCGCCGCTCGATCGGAAGATTGACTAGTGATCGTCGGACACTGCCCCCAGCCCCCGATCCCCCAAGCCGCCATCACCAAACTAAGTACAAATCGTAACATACACTTGCCTTTTCTATACCTCCTGGCGCATCCGCCCGCACGATCACAGCCCACCGTGACGCCCGAGCGTGCCTCACGAAGGTAACACAAGCTCATGTGTACCCTCACCCACAGACTGTGAAGCTTTCGCCCCGTCGGCACCGCAAAGCGTCATATTCGCCACTCTACCTTGCCCCCGACATTCGCACCGACCACCGCGCATCCTCACTTTGCATTATGGCCACTCCCCACCTCTCCGAACAAGAACTCGTCCGCCGGGACAACCTCGCCAAGGTTACCGCCGCTGGCATCGACCCTTTCCCGGCCGAAGCCTATCCCCCGACCCATCTCGCCGCCGAGGTGGTGGCGGGTTTTGGCGAAAGCCGTGTAGACAGTGCTAAGGTGGATACCGTAAAAGGGGAGAGTGCCGCTGAGATAGACGCCGCCGTTGATACCTACCAGGACGTGCGCCTGACCGGTCGCGTGATGATGATTCGCGTCATGGGCAAGGCGGCTTTTCTCGAGCTGCAGGACTCGTCCGGCCGAATCCAACTGTACGTGAGCCGCGACGATATTTCGCCCGGCGAGGACAAGTCGCTGTACAACGACGTGCTTAAAAAAGCGCTCGACCTCGGGGATTTTATCGGCGTCGAAGGCTTTGTATTTACCACGCGGACCGGGGAGACTACGCTACACGTCAAGCAGTTACGCTATCTCGGTAAGAGCCTACGGCCGCTTCCGGTCGTCAAGCGCGAGGAGGATGGCACGGTGCACGATGCCTTCACGGATCCAGAGTTGCGGTACCGCATGCGCTATGTGGATCTTACCGTCAATCCGGAGTTCAAGGAGATTTTCGTCAAACGAAATCGTCTCGTTCGCGCGGTCCAAAACTTCCTCGACGAGCGGGGCATGATGGAGGTCGAGACGCCCATCTTGCAGCCCGTGCACGGCGGGGCGGCGGCCCGTCCCTTCAAAACGCACCACAATACGCTCGACGAGACGCTCTACCTCCGCATCGCCAACGAGCTCTACCTAAAGCGCCTCATCGTGGCCGGATTCGACGGCGTGTACGAGATCGGGAAGATGTTTCGCAACGAAGGCATGGACCGCACGCACAACCCGGAGTTCACGATGATGGAACTTTACGTAGCCTACCAGGACTACTTCTGGATGATGGATTTGACAGAGGCCTTGTTGGCCGACGTTGCGAAGGCCGTGACCGGCAGTACGGCCGTAAATTACCAAAACGAGGTTATCGACTTCGGCGGTCCGTTCCGGCGTATTCCCATTCTAGACGCCATCGAAGAGTACGGCGAGATCAAAATTAAGGGCCTCGACGAAGAGGGCTTGCGGGCTGTCGCCAAAACGAAAGGTGTCCACGCCGACAAGACCTGGGGCTACGGCAAGATCGTAGACGAACTCTTCGGCGAACTCGTCGAGGGCAAACTCATCCAGCCCACCTTCGTCATCGACTACCCAGTCGAGATGTCGCCCCTCACCAAAAAGCACCGCTCCAAGCCCGGCCTCGTCGAGCGCTTCGAGCTGATTATCAATGGTAAAGAGGTGGCGAATGCTTACTCCGAACTCAACGACCCCATCGACCAGCGCCAACGCTTCGAGGATCAACTGGCCTTAGCCGCCCGCGGTGACGACGAAGCCATGGCCCTCGACGAAGACTTCCTGCGGGCCCTCGAGTACGGCATGCCTCCGACGACGGGTATCGGCATCGGGATCGATCGCTTGACAATGTTGATGACCAACCAAGTCAGCATTCAAGAAGTGCTGTTCTTTCCACAAATGCGGAGGGAGAAGTAGATCTGCGCGGAGCGCGGCGTTGGCCTTCGGCGGCATTGGCGCGGAGCGCGGCGCTGGCCTTCGGCGTACCCTCCAGACGGCTCGTATGACGTGCACGTCCGGAGGGAACGCCGAAGGTGCTATGTGAAAATCCAAACGGAGTTTGGATTTTTTGCTACATTTCGACGGGGAAACCCGAAGGCGCCCTCGTCCGCGAGGTGCAGCCACCGCAGGCCCGTCGCAATGGCGGGTCTGCCTCCCCCCCTCGATTATGCTGCGTGGGCCAGTTCCGGTAGTCGCTTCACGTCGGCAAGATCCGCGGCGGCGCCCTTGTGGTGGTCATTGACGTAAGCGCACTCGTTTTTGATCAGGGCGTATGCCACGATCAGGAGCTTGCGCTGCACCGCGACCAGCGCACTCATCTTCGACCCCGAGCGCTCGAACTGTCGCTGATATACCTCGGCGAAGATCCCTTTCTTACGGGCCTGCATCGCCGGGAAGTGCAGCGCCTTGCGGATGAAGTGGTTACCCTTCTTCGAGATTCGCGTCGGGGCGTTAATCGAGGTCCCGGATTGGTGGCTCACCACGTCGTACCCGCAGTATTTGATGAGCTGTCCGCGGGACTCGAACAACGCAAACGCGTCCGTCTCGGCGACGAGCGCCACGGCCGTCGTGCGGCCAATCCCCGGGATCGTCTCCAGGAACCCCACCGCGGCGGCGAGCTTCTCGTCGGCGCCGAGTAAGCCCTCGGCCTCGGCGGCGATCGCGGCGACCTGTTCGTCGAGGAACGCGATGCGCGCCTCGTAGCGCGCGAGGGTCTCGGGGGAGACGAACTGCGCGCGCGCCGCGGAGTGCTGGCGGTTCTTGACCGTGGTGCGCTCGTGGATAATCGCCTCACGCTCACGGTTTAACAGCTTCAACTGCCGACTCATCGGCGAGTACGGCGTCCACGTCGCGAGCGCGCGCTCGCACGCCAGCCGCGCGATGACGAGGGCGTCGATGCGGTCGGTCTTCGAGTGCTCGTTGAGGCTCAGGCCGAAGTGCTTGACGGTGTTGGCAAGTAGGACACACACCGTCAAGCCGGCGGCGTGGACGGCGTGGGCGAAGGCCTCGAAGTAGACCCCGGAGGCCTCCATGACCACGTGCGCCCCTGGGGCGTCGAGGTTGCGTTCGTGTGCGCGGAGCCACGTGACGAAGGCGGCGTGGCCACCGGGGGTGTTGTCGAACTTGCGACGCGACACGGTTCGCGTGTGCGGGGGGGCGGTCGACGCGCTCGGGACGCGGGCCAGGAGGCAGACGTAGAGTTCGTCCTTGCCGACGTCGACGCCGGTGTATAGGGAGGTAGGTTCCTGCATGACAGAAAGGTTAAGAGGGTGATGAAAAAAGGTTCGGAGGACTCCCGGCGTCTTGCCTCGTAGCTTATGGTGCCTGCGCCACGACGGAGGCCTCCGGTGAGGAGGCTCCGCGGGGTGCGGCTTAAGTGCTATCGTGACTCAAAGAGCCTCCTAACCGCGGGTTCCTACCTTCGGCGGTGACTGCAACCGAGGTGCGTCTTGGGCCAAATAAGAGTGCCCACGATTAGGAGTAAATTACGACGCCCGCGGCCGCTAAACCACCTCTTCCGTAATCTGACGCCAACATACGAGGCCATTGCCACCGCAGGTCATCGCCGCCTTTAGGCCATCGCCACCGCAGGTCAATACAGGCACACTTCACCAATTACTAAACGCCTTATTAAACACCTCTTCACTCAATCTCTCAAACAACACTTCCACCAATTGATCCTGCACCACTAACAGGTCTACATTACCGGGAAAATTCTCGAAGTCTGTAAACGTTTGCGTATAGTTATTCTTCGGAGTTTTGCTATCGGTGTAGTCGACTTGTACGCTAATGGTCAAACGGTTGAGATCTGCACCCGTGTTGGGGTTGGGTGCCTCGGGCGTGACTACGAAGCCGGTTAGACTGCCGACAAACTCCACGTCTGGGTTTTCATCTGCGAAGGCCAGACGGGTGTTGCTGTTGATGCGTTGTTTGAGTAATTCACTAAACAGCTGCCCGAGCGCTGGAGGGGCCTGTGAGGTGGTGACATCGAACTGCGAGATGTAAAACGACTGGGTATCTGGCCCGATACTCACGCCGTTCAGGGTATAGCAGCTTTCGCCAAAACAGAGGACGGCCGCGACAACTGTAAGTCTCAATACGTGTCGCAAGGCCTTGCCCGAGGCTAAGCGGAGCGGTGTACGGCTAGATCCGACGCGCGTTTTGGCGAAAGCCCTAAATGTCATACTGCTTGATTTTACGGTACAAAGTCCTCTCGCTGATGCCCAACTCTTCGGCGGCCTCGCGGCGGCGGTTCTTGTTGCGCTCGAGAGCTTTGCCGATCATCACCTTCTCCATCTCCTCGAGCGACAGGTTTTCTTCAACGACCTCAGCCGTGCTGTCGTACGGGAACTGGTCCCCACCCGCCTCGATGATGATCGGACCGCCATTGTAGTCGCGGTTCTGATCGGAGGAGCCGTCGGGACTGTAATTGTTGCTATAGCGCCGGCTTACGCCAAAACTCGGGGTGCCGTCTTGCTGGTCATGGTTGTTGCTATTGCCGTGGTAGCGCTGCTCGCGCGCACCGATTGCCCGCAGGCGCGGCACATCGGCGTCCTCGAGCTGCTCCAGCTGCGCGCGACTTACGCGGAGGTTGTTGTTGGAGATCAGTTCGGCGAGCACGCCCTTGAGTTCGTTGAGGTCGCCCTTCATATCGAAGAGGAGCCGGTAGAGGATGTCACGTTCGCCGAGGCCCCCGTTGGCCGGTGCGCCTGCGTCGCCCATGTCTTCAAAACGTCTCGCGGGCAGATTTCGCTCCTTGAGCTTGGGGACGATCGAGTAGAGGAGTTCTGCGTCGACGCGGGATTCGTTGCTCATCACACTGAGCTGCTCGGCGACGTTTCGGAGTTCGCGGACGTTGCCGGGCCAGGCGTAGTTCTCGATCACGAGTCGGCCCGAGTCGTCCAGGCGGACGGGCTCTGTGCGGTAGCGCTCCGAAAAATCGAGCGCGAACTTGCGGAACAACAGGAAGATGTCCTGACGTCGCTCGCTGAGGCTCGGGACCCGGATGGGCACGGTGTTGAGGCGGTAAAAAAGATCCTCGCGGAAGCGGTTCTTGCGGACCCGCTCCATCAAGTCCACGTTGGTCGCCGCCACGATCCGCACGTCGGTCTTGCGCGTCTGGCTCGACCCAACGCGGAAGTACTCGCCCGACTCGAGTATGCGCAGCAGATAGGCCTGCGTATCGAGCGGCATCTCGCCCACCTCGTCGAGAAAAATGGTTCCTGTATCGACTGTCTCGAAATAGCCCTTGCGATCAGCGGTGGCCCCCGTAAATGCGCCCTTCTCGTGCCCGAAGAGTTCAGAGTTGATGGTGCCCGACGGGATGGCCCCACAGTTGACCGCTATAAAAGGATTGTGCTTGCGAGCGCTGAGCTGGTGGATGATCTGCGAGAAACTCTCCTTCCCGACACCCGACTGCCCTTGCACCAACACGGTAAGATCGGTGGCCGCGACCCGCATCGCCGTATCGATGGCGCGGTCGAGTTCCGGTGAGGTCCCAATGATCCCGAAGCGTTGCTTCACCCCCTGTAGCGTCATAGGTGCGAATGTAACCTGACAGAATGGCCTATGGGGGATAGAACGCAACGGACGCGAAGAACCGCGACAGGATCGCGAGGAGCCCGTCGTACGCACAGCGATTGTCACGTTAGCGCTTCGCGCCCCCGTCGTGTATCCTCGCGTCTATCGCGTTCTATTCTAATACCGTAAACGTGGTCCGCCGGTTCAGCTGATGCTCCTCCTCGGTACACCTCGTGCACGCACAGGTCGTCAAGGGCACATCCTCCCCAAAGCCCGTGGCCTCGAGACGGTCTGCATTCACACCCTGGTCGATGAGAAAACGCACCGCACTCTCGGCCCGCCGTTGGCTCAAGTCACGGTTGTAGGCATCTTGGCCGCGGCAGTCGGTGTGGGCACCCATGCGGATACGCAGCCCGGGGTTGAGTTGGAGGTCGCGGGCCAGCGCCCGTAGAGTTGGCTGTGCATCGGCGCGGATGTCGGCCTTGTCGAGGTCGTAGTATATGTTGTTGAGGGCGATCTCGCGGTTGGTATACACCTTGCTGAGTTCGATCTCCAGCTCGAAAGTTTGCCCGCGGTCGCCCTCCAACTTCTGGAGGCCCTTGGTGCTAAATACCCCGTCGCGGCTTAGATATCCCGCGGCATCAGCTAAAAAGCGGTAGCGGATGCCTGGCTCGACGGTGAGGCTGTACACCCCTGGCTCGTTTTGCGAAAGCGTACTGTCCGCACCGACAGGCTCGACGCGCACCGTCGCACTCTCCAGCGGCTTCTTGCCGAGCACTCGACTCGTCGGATTGCTCGGGTCGACGAGGATCGGCTCGACAACCGTAACGATGAGCTTCCAGACCGGAGCTTCGGCAGCGATGGTATCGACCGGCTCCGGGTCAATCGGCCGCGGTGGGGGAGCGGCGAGCGTATAGATCTGGTCCTGGCCATTGCCGCGGTTCGAGGTCATCACGGCGAGCACGTCCCCGATGCCGCCCGCAGCCCTCGGAAAGGAAACCGCGAAGTCGTCCCCGCCACCATTCACGGGCGGCAGCAAATTGTAGGGAGCGGCCCAACTGTCGGTCCCGAACGGATAGCTACGGAAAATGTCGAGCCCCCCGAACCCCGCGTGGCCGTCCGAACTGAAATACAGCGTGTCGCCGCGCAGGCTCGGCCAATGTTCGTTAGCGGCCGTGTTGATGGTCCGCGGCAGGCGCGTCGGGGGGCTCCAATCGTGGGGGGGGACGCGCTCGACGAAATAGAGGTCGTACCCGCCGATGCCGTCTGCATTGTCGCTCGAGAAGTAAATCAGGTTGCCGTCTGCCGACCAGGCTGGTTGGACGTAGTTGTACTCACCCTCCTGGAAGAACAGCATTTGAGGCTCCGACCACACGTCTCCTTCGCGCTCCGAGCGCATGATCCGGCAGTAGCCAGCGGCGTCGCCCATCGGCGCACAGCGCGTAAACACCAATTCCCGACCATCGGGACTGATCGCTGCGGCCCCTTCGTTGTACGGTCCGTTGACCCGGCCACCCAGGGCCACGGGCTCCCCGCCGCCGAGCGGCTGGAGGTAGAGGTCCGAAAAGGTGCGCCCGGTCCAGGCGTAGGGGTCGGCTGCCTTTTTGCCGGTAGGGGCACGCTTGTCGGCACTGATCAACAGCACGTCGCCGGCCGTAAAATTGGCGGCGTACGTACTGGCCCCCAGGCCGAGTGCTGTCTTATCGACGGAGTACAAGCCCTGTCGCGCCACGTCGAAGTCGATGGCCATCTGTGCGGCCTGCACTTGTCGCCGGTACTGGTAGCGCGACCCGATCTCGCGGCCGAGTTCCTCGTAGGCATTCAGCGCCTCCTTGTACTGCTCGGTTTGCATGAGGCTCTGCGCGTAGCGCTCGAGCGCTTCCGGGCCGTACTGAAGATCATAGGCCTGGCGATACCACTCGCGCGCCTTCTCGGGCTGGTGTTGCTCCCGGTGGCTCTCCCCGAGCATCCACGCAATCTTGCCGCGTTGCACGCGCGACTTCTCGTCTTTGTACTCTTTGTTGAGCAGCGGGACGGCCTCGTTGAAGCGCTTGAGCTCGAAGGCCGTCGGCCCGTCGGTGATCTTGCGGGTGTAGTTGCAGGCGGTGTAGGTGAGGGCTTGCGCCAAAACCAGCAGGAGCCCCACGATAGGTGCCCACTTTGTCTGGCGGTAGAGAGTGTCCAACATCGGCTTCGGAAACGAGTAGAGTAGTGGCTTGTTGTGGCGGTGGGGCTTAGCGGAGGCCGCCTACGAAGCGCTTCGCACTGCCCGCGACATCGTCCGCGTCGAGCGCCCGGATAAAGGCCGACCCAATGATTCCCCCGGCCGCCCAGCGTGTCGTCTTGGCCAGGCCTTCTCTGTCGCTCAAGTTAAAGCCAATGAGCCGCGGGCTGGTGAGGTCCATGCGGTTCAAGCGCTCGAAGTACGCATCGGAGGTCTCGGCCACCCCCGCGCGCGACCCAGTCGTGCTCGATGCCGACACCACGTACAGAAAGCCTCGACACAGCCCATCGATCTCACGAATGCGCTGCTCCGGTGTGCGCGGGGTCACCAAAAAGCTAATCCCGATCTCGCGACGCTCCAACTCCTCTCGGAACTCGTGCCGGTAAACATCAAGGGGCAGGTCCGGCAAGATCAGTCCGTCTACGCCTGCGCGCTGGCAGTCGTCCAGAAAGCGCTCGCGGCCGTAGCGCGTCACCTGGTTGTAGTAGCCCATCAAAATGATCGGCGGCTCTACCTCCGCACGTACCGACGCTATCTGGTCGAAGATTTGCGCCAGCGTGATCCCGTTGCGCAGTGCCTGCGACGAACTCGCCTGTATCGTCTCTCCGTCCGCGAGTGGGTCACTGTACGGCATCCCCACCTCGATAAAGTCTACGCCTGCGTCGCTCAGTGTCTGGAGCAGCAAAGGCGTCGAGTCCAGGTGCGGGTATCCAGCAGTGACGTAAATGTTGAGGAGCGGGAGGGCTGAGGTAGCAGGCCTTGCGAAGGCGGCGGTGATGCGTTGCATAGTATTAAAGCGTGGATCAGTACTCAATGCACCTCGTGCAGCGGGGTCTTTCCAAAGTTTTCCGGGTCGGCCAAATACGCCCGGTACATATCGAGGTCCTTGTCCCCACGACCGCTGAGATTGACGACGACGACATCGTTTTGGCGAAAGCCGCAACGCTCTAGCGCCGGGAAGACATGTGCCGTCTCCAGCGCCGGAATAATGCCCTCGGTGCGGGACAGATCGAGAGCTGCTTGCAGGGCGTCCCGATCAGTGACCGCTACAGCCTCGGCGCGACCGGAGTCGATGAGGTGCGCGTGCATCGGGCCGATGCCTGGATAATCGAGCCCGGCCGACACGCTGTACGGTTCGACCACTTGGCCATCCGCGGTTTGCATCAACAGGGTGCGACTACCGTGCAACACGCCGAGGGTCCCGAGTTGACTCGTCGCGGCGCTGTAGTCGGTGTCGACCCCGAGACCTGCGGCCTCTACGCTGATTAGGCGCACGCTCGGCTCGTCGAGGTAGTGATAGTAGGCCCCGGCGGCATTGCTGCCGCCCCCGACGCAGGCCACCACGGCCGTAGGCAACTCGCTGCCGGTCTGCTCCTTTAACTGCCAGCGGATCTCCTCGGAGATGATCGCCTGAAACCTCGCGACCAAATCGGGATACGGGTGTGGACCGACCACCGAGCCAATGATGTAGTGTGTCTCGTCAGGGTTGTTGATCCAGTCGCGGATCGCCTCGTTGGTGGCGTCCTTGAGCGTCTTCGAGCCGCTTCGCGCCGGACGTACCTCGGCACCGAGCATCTGCATCCGGGCCACGTTGGGGGCTTGTCGCGCAATATCGACCTCGCCCATGTAGACGATGCACTCCAGACCTTTGAGCGCACACACCGTGGCCGTAGCGACGCCGTGTTGGCCCGCGCCCGTCTCGGCAATGATGCGGGTCTTGCCGAGGTGCTGCGCCAGCAAGATCTGACCAATCGTGTTGTTGATCTTGTGGGCACCCGTGTGGCAGAGGTCTTCGCGCTTTAGGTACACCTGGCAGCCGTAGCGCTCACTAGCGCGCTTGGCGTAAAAGAGTGGGGTAGGGCGACCGACGTAGTCCCGAAGCAGTTGCGCGTATTCAGTCTTAAAGGCCTCGCTCGCGATAAAGTCGAGGTAGGTCGTGCGGAGTTCTTCGACATTGGGCCACAGCAGCTCCGGCACGAAGGCCCCCCCAAATACGCCGTAGTACCCCTCCGGGTCTACGTGGTACGAGAGGTCTAGCGCGATCGTGCCTTCGTCGGCGACGGCGCTTTGCGTGGGGTGGTCAACGCGGTAGCTCATGGTGTAGAAATTCGTAGAGTAAAGCAGGGTCTTTCTGGCCCGGGGCCGTCTCGAAGCGCGAGTTGAGGTCAAAGCCCGCGAGCGCCGGGTGGTCCATAGCCGCGAGCGTAGCCGCGTCGTCGGGTCCGATACCGCCGGCCAGCAAGAAAGGTTTGTCATACGTGTAGCTCGACAGCCACCCCCAGTCGAACTTTTTGCCGGTCCCCCCGCCCACCCGATCGAACAGCAGGTAGTCGGCATCCTCGTAGCGGTTGGCGCGCTCCAAGTCACGCGGCCCTTGCACGTGAATGGTCTTTACGACGCTGACAGCCGCAGGCCTTGAGCTCGGACACCATACTCGGCGTCTCGTGGCCGTGAAGTTGCACGTAGTCGAGGCTCCACTCCCGCGAGAGGGACTGGATCTGGTGCGGGAGCGCATCGCGGAACACCCCCACGCGCTTCAGGGACGGCGGCAGGGCAAACTTCAAACCCCCGACGTAGCGGGGCGAAGTGTCCACGAAGATCAGTCCGCCCCAGTGCACGGGCAGCGTCGCGATCTCGTCGAGCGGTGTGCGGGGCGTGAGGCCACAAACTTTAATGATCATAGCAGGGCGCTGGTTTCGCGGAGATACGTGCCCAGGGCGGGGCCGGGTGCGTCGGTTTTCATAAATCGCGTCCCAATCAACAGGCCATCGTAGCCGAGCCTGAGCAGCTGTGCCGCGTCGGCGGCGGTCTTTATGCCGCTTTCGGAGATCCGTGGCAGGTCAGTGGGAAGTTGGGACAGGAGGGCGGTCGAGGTGTGGAGGTCGATGTCGAGCGTCCGCAGATCACGGTTGTTGACCCCGACGACATCCGGACCAATCGAGAGGTAGTCGAGTTCGGCGGCCCCGTGAAGTTCGAGCAGCACCTCCAGGCCGAGTTCATGCGCCTTTCGGCAAAACCGCCGCGCCTCCTCGAGCTCGAGCCCTGCTGCGATTAACAGGATGGCGTCGGCACCAGCGGCTTTAGCCTCGTAGAGCTGGTACTCGTCGACGATAAAATCTTTGCGCAGCAGCGGCAACTTCGTCAGGTGGCGCGCCTCGCGAAGGTGTTGGAGGCTTCCGCCAAAACTCGTTTCCTCGGTGAGTACGCTGATCGCGACCGCCCCGGCACTCGTGTAGCCTTCAATTACCTCGGACAGCGTGGATGGACAGCCGTACTCGCCCTCGCTCGGGGAGGCTCGTTTGTGCTCGGCGATGATGCGCGGTCCGTCGCCAGACCTCAGCGCGGACGCCAGGGAGTACGGACCGAGGTTTTGCGCCTGCCGGTACGCGGCCATCTCCTCGTCGGACTTGGTGATCTCGTAGCCCCAGATGTCGTGCTCGACGCCCTTGATTGCGTCGAGGCGCTCGCGCGTCTCGATGTCGGCAATCAAGTCGTCGAGCGGGACCTTCTCGGCGAGGGCGGCCACCTCGGTGCGGCGGCGGGCGATGATGTCGTGGAGTACGCTCACGCGGCAAGGAGTTTTTGGAAGTTCGCATACGCACGACCGGACATCAGCGCCTCGTGCGCCTCGTGGATGCAATCGTGCAAGCGCCCGTTGGTTTTGACCTCGATGGCGAGTCCGGCATTGAGGGCCACGGTGTCTGTCTCGGCGCGGGTTCCTTCGCCGCGCAAGATGCGTAAGAACTGGGCACTCGGGTCGGTGGCTACCGTGATGTCCTGCGGTCGATTAGGGGCGAGGTTGACGTCGCGCGGGCCAATCGTGTAGCGGCCGTGGTGTGTAAAGCAGCGTACGGGGCCAGTCAGCGTTGCCTCGTCGTAGTCGTCCATGGCATGCACGATGTTGTAGCCCTTCGCGTGCCCCGCAAAACTCTCCGCAAAGGCCCCCTGCATCCGTGCATCCGCCACGCCGATGTAGTGGTAGCCCGGCTGGGCCGGGTTGACGAGCGGACCGAGCAGATTAAAGATCGTCGAGACGCCGAGCGCCCGTCGGATCGGCCCCACGGGCGCTAGCGCCGGGTGAAAAAGAGGCGCGTGCACGAAGGTAATGTTGGCCGCGTCGAGCTGTCGGCGCAGGTCGCTCTCGTTTTGGCGAAAGCCCACCCCGACCGACCGCAGCGTATCACTCGACCCGTGTTTGGACGACGCCGAACCATTGCCGTGCTTCACCACCCGGTGCCCACAGGCCGCGACCGTAAGTGCGGAAAGCGTCGTGACGTTGAAGGTGTCCTTTCGATCGCCGCCGGTACCGACGAGGTCAATCGCGTCATCGGCGTCGAGGTTTACACGCGTAGCTCGTTGTAGCAAGCTTTCGCGAAAACCTGCCAATTCGCCCCCGGTCGGTAGCCGCATGCGATACACGGCCAGCAGAGCCGCGATCTGCTCTGGCGGAAATTGGCTGTCGATCATACCGTCCATCAGGTCCAGCGCCTCCGCCGCACCGAGCACGTGGCCCGCAAACAGGGCATCCAGAGTGTCACGCATCATGTGCTTGGGCTTAAAACGTTGCGAACGGAGCGGAGCGTCAAACATACACCTCCCCCTTTGTGGCCCTCAAAGCCCCGGCCAGCGCCAAAAAGTTGCCGACGATGATTGGCCCCGCCTCGGGCGACATGATGGACTCCGGGTGAAACTGCACGCCCCACGCCGGACCGTGTGCATACGCCGCCGCTTGGATGACGCCGTCGCTCGTCGCCGCGATGACGTTGAGCGAGTCGGGTAAGGTTGCCTCGTCGATGACCCAGGAGTGGTACCGCCCGACGTCGAAGTCCTCCGGCAGACCTCGGAGTAGTGGATTGGCAGACGTCACCCTGCAAGAGTGTTGCACACCGTGCCGCACCTGAGCGAGTCGCCGCAAGTGCCCGCCGGTAGCCATGCCTAGTGCTTGCAGGCCGAGACAAATACCGAGGTACGGGATCTGCTCTCGAAGACAAATGTCGACGGTCGCCAGCAGCTGACCACTCGTCTCGGGCAGACCGGGTCCGGGACTCGACACTACGGCGTCGTATTCGCCGAGGCAGTCCAGCTCGAGACGGGTATTGCGGACGACCTCCACGTCGTCGGCGTCGATGCCGAGGCTGCGCAGAAGGTGGACGATGTTGTAGGTAAAGCTGTCGAAGTTGTCGATCAGCAGGATGCGAGAGCTTTCGGTGGTGAGGCTCATATCGGTCGGTCGGTTTGGTGCTCGTCGGCCAGGCGGATGGCCTCGCGGATGGCGTTGGTTTTGTGGCGAACCTCCTTTCGTTCGCCTTCCGGCGTGGAAGCCGCGACGATGCCGCCGCCTGCCTGAAAGTGCAGCGTGTTGCCGTAGCTCACCGCCGAGCGGATGATGATGCAGTGGTCGAAGCCGCCGCGCGGGGAGACGTAGCCGAGGCCACCACCATAGGCCCCACGGGCGCGACCCTCGTAGCGGTAGATGAGTTCGACGGCCTTGAATTTTGGTGCCCCGCTGAGCGTGCCTGCCGGGAAGACCTCGGTGTAGATGTCGTAGGCTGAGCGCCCGCCCTCGATCTCGCCACTTACTTCGCTCACGATGTGCATGAGATGGGAGAAGTATTCAATAGTCCGCAGTCGATCGACCCGCACGGGAAAACAACTCCGGCTCAGGTCGTTGCGTGCGAGGTCGACCAGCATGCGGTGCTCCGCATTCTCCTTCGGGTCGGCGAGGAGGGTTTTGGCGGAAGCCGCATCTTCGGACTCGACTCCGGTGCGCGGAGCCGTCCCCGCGATCGGTCGCACGATGGCCCGCCCGTCCTTAACGGTGAGCAGCGCCTCTGGACTCGCCCCAAACAGGCGGTATTGCCCGAAGTCGAAGTAGAACAAGTAGGGCGATGGATTGAGCCGCCGCAGCTGCCGGTAGACTGCGAAGTCATCGCCGCTGAAGGGCTGCTCGTGCCGCCGCGAAAGCACGACCTGGAAAGTGTCACCGAGTTCGCAGTGGTGCATGCCTGCGGCGACCATCGCCTCGTAATCCGCGTCCGAGATTGGGGACGACTCCTCGGCCCTCACCGCAAAGTCACCTTCCGGCGGCGCTCCCTGCCGCCAGAGCGCGAGCAGTTTCGGGAGCTCGGAGGCCTCTCCTTGAGGCGCGAACTCGACGATGTCGATGCGCTCGTGGAAGTGGTCGAACACCAGTAGGAAGCGGAACAAAAAATAGTGCAGGTCGGGCAAAAACGCATGTGCGCCAGCGTGCTCGAGGTCCGGCTCCACGAAGCGATACGCATCGAAAGAGGTGAATCCAAAGAAGCCGTCGATGCGCCCTGGGTCACCGTCGTAGCTCACGCTCGCAATGGCCCGCTGGAAGGCGGCCAAGACCTTTGGACCGTCGACCGTCTCCGCGGTTTCGGTGGCCTGGGCGTAGTCGGTCGTGGTGAGTTGCCCGGCGGCGTAGCGCAGTTCGATGAGTGGGTCTACACCGATGATAGACGCGGAGTCGCGCCGCTGCTCGAAGTTGTGCGACTCCAGCAACACCGCCGGCGAGAAGTACGAGCGCAGCAGCCGAAACACGGCCACGGGCGTGGTTTCGTCGGCGCTGAGCGAGGCTTTGTGTATGGTAAAAGTCGGCATGTAGGATTAGGGTGGCGGGGGCACAAATGAACAGCGGCCCACTCCTCGGAAGGAGCGGGCCGCTGTGATTGAGTCGTTTTCTGTTGAGAGTGACTACACGGGGGACGCCTTCCGGAGATCGGTTCGGGCGGGCCACCAAATTTTGCTCGTTGTCTTCGTCACGGCGCGAAGGTAGGCCATATGGCTTAGTTCATGGGGGCGGTGTAGGGCAACTTTTTGCTGGCATTTCGCATCAGTTGCGTCGTTACCGACTGGGGCGACGATCCGATTCCGCCTGCCATCGTGTGGCTGTAGCTCCAGAGCATATCGCCGGATTGCTGGTCGATAAGCTTGAGGCTGGCGGCGATTTGGTTCGTGTTCGAGTAGCCGAGCAGCACCGCCGCAGCGATACCACCGCCCGTGGACATAGGTTTGTCCATCTGGAAGGTACCCGTAATTACGGCATCTACCCCGAGTGCGGCTGCCATTTCCGCGGGGGTTCCAGGGTTGTCGGCAGTGTACCCGGCTCGGTCCAGGAGAACATTGACTTCATTTACGTTCATCACGTCTACCATCAGCCGACCTTGCATCTTGCGCTTGAGCAACCAATCTGAAATGGCGTTTTGAAAATTCTGCGACTCCAATACCTGTTGCGCTGCGATAGCCTCGGCGTCGACTTTTCGGCGGGCAGCAATCGTGACCCGAGGGGGGAGCACCGCGATCACGCGATCATCCTTAATGACGGAGTAGAGGTTTGGTGCTTTGTAGACGTTGGCACAGCCGAGAGCGCTGAGTGCGATAGTAAAAAGTACAGGGACCAGGAGACGCATCGGTGAAGGGTTTGCGGCGGCGAACTTAGTCCCTTGAGGCATGGCAGTTCGGTTTGAGTACGTATCGGAGCCAAGTTCGTCCAAAACTGCCCGCAGGCCCACCAACTCCCGGATTCCCGCGTTCCTTTGCCCCTTTACCTGTTCCTCGACATGCTCTCCCGCCGAAACGTTCGCGTCAAAGTCATGCAGCTCCTCTATGCCGAGCGGCAAGACGCTGACCTGACGCACCCCCTTACCCTCGCTGCCTTCCGCCGCATGGTGGACCAGAGCTTTGGCAACCTGCTGTTTGACCTCTACGTCTTCACGCAGGTACTGCACGAGGCCCGCGACGAGCAAAAGCGTCGCGCCGCCCGCCTGCTGCCCTCCGAGGCCGACAAGCTCTTCCGGCCCCACCTCTACGACAACCCCGTCACCCTCGCCCTGGCCAACTCGCCCGAACTCGCCAAGGCCGCCGAGCGGCGCAAGTTCGCCGAGCTCATGGACGAGGAGCGCCTGCGGGGTCTTTACGCTTCCGCCAAAACCTGGGATGGCTACGAGGACTACGTCGTTACGCCCGCGCCTACCCGCGCCGAGCATCTCGCCGCGCTGCTGAAGTGCCACAAGGCCCTGATGGACAACGAGGCCTACAACGACTTCATCGAAGACCGGTACGCCCGCTGGGAGGCCGACAAATCATTGGTCATCGGCGCGGCCAAAAAGGTCCTCAAGTCGCTGCCCGACGGCTCCGTCAAGCTCGCCACCACCGGCGAAACCGTCGACCGCCCCTTCCTCGAAGCCTATCGCACGGACACCGAGACGGCCGAAGGCTTTGGGGCACACCTGCTACAGTTCGTTTTGTCGCAAGACGAACGCCTCCTCACCCTCATCCAACCTGTGCTCAAGAATTGGGACGCCGAACGCGTCGCGGTGCTCGACATGATTCTCATCAAAATGGCCCTCGGCGAACTGTTAGAGTTTAGCGAGATCCCCCCTAAGGTGACCCTCAACGAGTATGTCGAACTCGCCAAGACCTACTCCACCGACAAGAGCAAAGACTTCATCAACGGCGTCCTCGACGCCCTACTCAAATCCCTTCAGAAAGAAGGCCTCATCGTCAAAGCAGGTCGCGGCCTGATTGAGTAGTAGCCCTCGCGTAGGATCAACCCCCCAGCGCGACATTACCTTCCCCCCATGTCCGAGCAAATCCTCATCCTCGACTTCGGATCGCAGTACACCCAGCTCATCGCCCGCCGCGTACGCGAACTCAACGTCTACTGCGAGATCGTGCCGTACAACAAGGTGCCCCAACTTACCGCGGCCACCAAAGGCGTCATCCTGAGTGGTTCGCCCTTTAGTGTGTTGCAGCCCGAGGCGCTGCACCCCGAACTCGACAAGGTGCTCGGTGTCGTACCGGTGCTCGGGGTGTGTTACGGGGCCCAGTGGCTCGCACACAAGCACGCCGGTACGGTGGCCAATTCCGACAAGCGCGAGTACGGTCGCGCGAAGCTCTCGGCGGTCGACGCCACCGATCCCTTGTTCGAGGGCATAGCTATCGGGAGCCAGGTGTGGATGAGCCACGGGGATACGATTACCAAGGTGCCCACCGGCTTTCGGCAGCTCGCCAGCACCCACGATGTGGCCATCGCGGCGTACGGGTCGCAAGCCGGCGGGGCTTTCGCCAAAACCGTCTACGGAATTCAATTCCACCCGGAGGTCACGCACTCCGAGCACGGCCTACAACTCTTGCGCAACTTCTGCCTCGACATCTGCGGATGCACAGGCGACTGGACGCCTGAGCATTTCGTCGAACAGACCGTTGCCGCGCTCAAGGCGCAGCTCGGCGACGACAAGGTCCTCCTCGCCCTGTCGGGTGGGGTAGACTCCACCGTCGCGGCTGGCTTGCTCCACCGCGCCATCGGCGATAAGCTCATCTGCTTTTTCGTCGACAACGGCCTGTTGCGCAAGGGAGAGTTCGAGGAGGTGCTGCACTCCTACCGAAACATGGGCCTCCAGATTACGGGCGTCGACGCGAAAGACCAATTCTACGCTGCCCTCGAGGGCCTCTCCGACCCTGAACTGAAGCGTAAGGCTATAGGGCGGACCTTCATCGAGGTTTTTGACGGGGAGGCCAAACGTGCCACTGGCGTCACCTGGCTCGCGCAGGGCACGATCTACCCCGACGTTATCGAGTCGGTGAGCGTCCACGGTCCGAGCGTGACTATCAAGAGTCACCACAACGTCGGGGGCCTGCCGGAACGCATGAATCTCAAGGTCGTCGAACCCTTGCGCAGCCTCTTCAAAGACGAGGTCCGCCGAGTTGGTGCCGAGCTCGACATCCCGAAGGACATCCTCGGTCGCCACCCTTTCCCGGGACCAGGACTCGGCATCCGCATCCTCGGCGACATCACGCCCGACAAGGTGGCCATGCTCCAGGAGGCCGACCATATCTACATTAAGCACCTGCGCCAGTCCGGCTGGTACGACAAGGTTTGGCAGGCGGGGGCCGTTCTGTTGCCGGTACAGTCGGTCGGCGTCATGGGCGACGAGCGCACCTACGAGAAGACCATCGCGCTTCGCTGCGTCAATAGCCTCGACGGCATGACCGCCGAGTGGAGCCGCCTACCTTACGATCTCCTAGCCGACATCTCCGGCGAAATCATCAACCATGTCCGAGGCATCAACCGCGTCGTATTCGACATCAGCACCAAACCCCCGGCGACCATCGAGTGGGAGTAGGCCTGTTAGCCTTAGCGCCTTTGCATTCGCCTGCCTGATCGCACTCGCGCTCGGGGCCTGTGGAGGCAGTAGCCGCACTCGGCCTACGCCAACCCGGACGCCACCAGCCACCGCGGACCCGACACCACCGACGCGGCCGACTAAGCCCATCGACACGGCCGTGGTCGTGGTACCTACGCCACCCGCGCCGGGACTGCCCCCCGTCCCTACAGAGCCTAAGCAAGGCTCTGGACCAGTAGACGTACCGCAACTCTCGGTGATGATGCCCTTTTTCGGAGATCGATTCACCGCTGAAGGCAGTCGAGAGATGCCCCCCAACAGCGACTGGGCCTTGCACTACTTTGCCGGTGTCAAACTCGCTCTGCTAGACTTAGAGGCTCGTGGCGAAAAAGCGACCGTGCACATCTACGACAGCAACGGCGACGCAGGCGTGGCCCAGCGCCTTATCTCCGACCCAGACATTCGGGCGAGCCAAGCCCTTATTGCCCCCTACCTCACGCCTTCGGTAAAGGCGGTCGTCCAATCGGCCAAAGCGATCTCGCTCCCGCTCATTGTCCCCTTCAGCGCCGCCTCGGACCTCGCCACGGATTATCCGCAGATGTTGCAGATGAACCCGGGCCTGCCGACGCACCTCGACCAGATGGCGATCTACCTGACAAAGACGTACGAGCCGGAGCAGGTCGTGCTGCTGGGGCTGCCGAACGGCGATCAAAACAGCATGGTCTCCTACCTGCTCGCTCGCCAGCGGGCGCTGACTCCCGGCAAGACACCCTGGCGCACCTGGCGGCTCGAGTCCAGCAGCAACTCGATGACCGGTCTCGACTGGGCCGACCGCTTTGCCGCCGATGGAACCTCAGTGTTCGTCTTCCCGATCTATGCCAACCCCGACCTGATCAACGGCTTCATGAGCCAGCTACAGTTGTACAAGCGCGGTCGCGTCGTCGAACTCGTCGGTATGCCGCAGTGGGCCGAGATGAAGCAGCTCGACCCAACGCTCATGGAGTCGCACGGCGTCACCATTACTTCGGGTCCGGTGGTCGATCTCGACGATTACGACGTCCAGGTTTTCGCCGAGAGGTTTGCAGGGATCTACAACACTGCACCAGAATTGTCCGCTTTCCTCGGCTATGACGCCGTCACCTATTCGATTCCCTTGATCCGAAAATACGGCCTCCGCTGGACCGAGCATCTCCCCGCTTCCCACGACGGTCTCGTCTCCAAGTACGAACTGCGTCCCGCCTACACTGGTGAGGGCTCTAACGTACCCAGCGAACGCCGTCCTAGTCGACAGGAAAACACTAGTATCGACGTGCTTCACTTCCGCAACTTTGGCTTTCGATTGGAAGAGCGGTAGCTGGTAGAGGACTAAGTTTGCCGCGCTCATGCGCCTCGTCAAACTAGAAATTAAAGGCTTCAAGTCTTTCGCGAAGGAGACCGTCCTCCACTTCACCGAGGACGTCATCGGTGTCGTCGGCCCTAACGGCTCCGGGAAGTCCAACATCGTGGACGCAATTCGGTGGGTACTCGGCGAACAGAAGAAAGGCGAACTGCGCCTCGATAAGATGTCGAGCGTCATCTTCAATGGCACCAAAAAGCGCAAGGCGGGCAACGTAGCTCAGGTCTTTCTCACGTTCGACAACGACCGCGGAGTGCTACGCTCCGACTTCCAAACCGTCACCATCGGGCGCTTGCTCTACCGAAATGGCGACTCCGAGTACCGCCTCAACGGCGTGGCCTGCCGACGCAAGGACATCACCGACCTCTTCGTCGACACCGGCATCGAGAGCAACTCCTACTCCATCATCGCCCTCGGGATGGTGGACGATATCCTCGCCGACAAAGACAACTCCCGCCTCCGGATGCTCGAGCAGGCCGCGGGAATCAGCGTCTACAAAATTCGCAAGAAGGAGACACTCTCCCGCCTCGAACGTACCCAGGAGGACCTCGATCGCGTCGACGACCTACTCCACGAAATCGACGGACAACTCTCCAGCCTCGAAAAGCAAGCCCGCCGCACCAAAAAGTACTTCACCCTCCGCGAAGAGTACAAGACAAACAGTCTCGATTACGCCTTCCTCAGCAGCAGATCCCTGCACCAACAGCGCCTCGGCGTCGAGGAGGAGCTAGGCCGCGCAGAGGCTTTCGCCAAAACGAAAACCACAGATCTCGAGGCCGCTAATGCGCAACTCGGTCAACTCCGAGAAGAGCAGCTCAGTGAAGAGCAGCATCTCGCCGAACAGCGGCGCCAGTTGGGCAGCATTCAGGCGAAGCTCCGCAGTGCCATCTCCGACAAGCAACTCGCCGAGCAAAAGCTGGAGTACCTCAGCCAAAACCTCCACAAGCTCACCGACCAGCAAGCCCACGCCGCTAAAGAGGAGACGCGATTGACTGCGGAGCTCGTCCGACGCGAGAGCCAAGTTGCGGCCGCTGGTCAGGACGAGACGGCTTTCGCCAAAACCCTCGACGAGGCCAGGACGCTTTACGAGCAAGGACAGACCTTGGTCGCGTCTCTGCGCGGTGCCGTCCGCGAAAACACCAGCCGTCTCCAAACAGCGGAGCGTGCCCTCCTCGAAACCGATAAACAGCTGGCCGTCGTCCAGAGTAGACTCGATACAATCGCCCAGGAAGTCAGGGCGCGGCAACAGCGCTTGGAGCGAGCTGCCGTCCAACAGAAAGAGTTGGTCGCCGCCGATGTCGACTGCTCGAGACGCGTCGAGCAGATTCAGCTCCAGGTCGCCACGCTTGAGCAGGCAGAAGTTATCCGAGCCAAGAACGAGAAAGACATCCGCGAAGAACTCGACCTCATCGCTCCGCAACTCCGCGAACTGGCAGGTCACAAGCAACGCGTCACCAACGAAGTCAACATCCTTCAGTCCGCACTCGACAAAGTAGAGGGAAGCTCCCAGTCCGACAGGTACCTCGCCGTCAAACTAGGGTGGAAGGGAGTATACCCGGAGTTCGGCGACCTGCTCGAAGTCGAGGACGCCTACCGTCCAGCCGTAGAATCTGCCCTCGCGGACCTGTTGACGGCCTTCGTTGCTCCAGACGCCGAAACCGCAGCCGAGGGCTTACGGGTTTTGGCGGAAGCCGGACAAGCCCAGACAACCATCCTCTTTCCGCCTCAAGTGACAGCCGCCACGAGTGGTCCGCAACTCAGCGAAGGAGCAGGTGCCGAGTCAACTGCATTGAGTCACCTTCTCAGGCACGTGCGCACTGCACCGGCCTATCAAACGCTCTTGGAAGTGGTAGCCCACGATATTTATATCGTCGAGGAGCGTAGTCACTTATCACAAGCATCTCTAGGTCAGCGCCGCGTAGATACCGAAGGCCATCAACTGTGGTCCAACTACAGCGGCCGCGGTGGCGCAATAAGCCCGCAGCTCGGGCGCCAGACCGGGCGTCGACAAAAGCTAATGGACCTCCGGGCTCAACTCGAGGTACTCTCGGTGGAAGCCGATCAACTGGACCTGCTTCGCGCCAACACGGAGAAGCACTTCCAAAGCCTGAAGTCTGATGCCGACCCACAGGCCCTGCGCCAACTGCGCCAGCGACTCCAACAGGCCGAACGCGACGCAGCCAACGCATCGGCGCGACTAGAAGGCTTTGCGGCACAGCAAGCCGAGCAGTCTAAGCTAGACGCCGACGCCCACGCAAAGACCTTCGAACTCGACGCGAGGCTCAGCGAACTACAGGCGCTTCGTGTTCCCCAGCACGAAGCCCGGCAAGCTGCCGAACTCGCTTTGGTCGCCTTCGACGACGAGAACCGAAGTGCGGCGAGTGCCCTCACAGAGGCCAGTACCGCTTACAACGCAGCCAACCTCAAATCTATCCAACTCCAAAACCACCACCAGTCCCTCAGCCGGGAGCGCGACTACTTGCGGCAACAACTAGACGAGGTCCGTCGCGCCTTGTCCGACAGCACTTCCGCCCTCGAGAGCGACGGTTCCGAAGTCGGGGACTTAAACAGCAAGATCGCAGACCTAAAAGAACGCATTCGATTGGGCAACGAGACCCGGGCCGCGCACGACACCCGCCTCCAAGTGCGGGAGAAGGACTTCTTCGCGCGCCGCAACGACATCACCGACCTCGAAAAACTCGAACGGCAGACCCAGCAACAGTTCAACGAAGGGCAGAGCCTCCTCGGTCGACTAAGAGAGCGCCGCACCGAGCTTGGCTTTCGCCTCGAAGCCCTTACGGAGCGACTCAAGATCGAATTTAATTTAGATCTGGCGGCAGCTACGTCGGAAGAGCGGGAGGTGAGCGGATCGCTCGCAGAGCTGGAGGCTCGCCTAGGTAAACAGAAGCAGCGCCTCGACACTTTCGGGGAGATCAACCCCCTCGCCGTCGAAGCCTACGACGCGATGAGCGAACGGCGCGAGGGTATCGCCGTCCAGAAAGCCGATATCGAGGAGGCGATGGCCGATCTACGGCAGACGGTAGCGGAGATCGATCAAACGGCCACTGAGCAGTTGCTCACCGCCTTCGAGGTCGTTCGTGGACACTTCGTTGAGGTCTTTCGGCACCTTTTCGACGCCGAAGACACCGCAGATATGGTGATGCTCAACCCGGAAGACCCTCTAGAGTCAAAAATAGAAATCGTCGCGAAGCCAAAAGGCAAGCGCCCCCAAACGATAAATCAATTAAGCGGTGGCGAGAAGACCCTAACGGCTACCGCATTCCTATTTGCGCTATACCTGATCAAGCCTGCACCGTTTTGCATCTTCGACGAAGTCGACGCCCCGCTCGACGATGCAAATGTGGAGAAGTTTAACAGGATTATAAAGCGTTTTTCTAAGGGCAGCCAATTCATCATCGTTACGCACAACAAGCTGACGATGGCGGCAGTGGACACGATCTATGGTGTGTACATGCCGGAGCTCGGCGTAAGCCAGGTCGCGCCGGTCGACTTTCGGCAGTTTGAGCACTCGGACCTGCTGGAATTAGTGGGCTAGTGTGCCCCAGGGTCACGTCATGCAGTGGTAGGCGTCCGTAGCGCTATAAACAAAAAAGCCGCCTCGTCCACACGGGGCGAGGCGGCTAGGTGGGAGAGGACCTAGGTCGGACTCTCGTACTTCCACGTATCGAGAAGGAAGCTGAGGAATGCGTACATGTGGTGTAAGTTTTGGATGAAAAAGATTATCCCCGGCAATGAAGCTACTGCAAGCCGGTTTTCAAAATATTGACACCCAAAATCATAACAAATCTTTTATGTAGATACATAGATCAGCCTGTTTTTCCACATCCATGTATGTATCATCGCTACAGTTTCAATGAGTTAATGTGCGCCAACAGTTCCTCTTTGTAGTTCTTCCCAATTGCTAACAATTTGAGGGCACCCTTGACCTCCACCTCGACACTGTTGCCCTCGACGGCGCGGACTTTTTCCAAATGCACGATCGTGGAACGGTGGATGCGTCTGAACTTGGAGGCCGGTAGCCGAGCCTCGAGACTCTTCATCGTCTGTAGTGTAATGACACGCGAGTCTTCGTTGCGGATGATGACGTAGTCCTTGAGGCCCTCGATGTACACTACATCGTCAAAGTCGACCTTGACGAGCTTTTTGTCGGCCTTGACGAACATGTAGTCGCGGTCGAGTTCTTCAGTAGCTGCTTCCTTGGCCTTCGTCCCGCCGTGAAGGTCCACCGCCTTGTTGACGGCCTTCATGAAGCGATCGAGGCCGATAGGCTTCATGAGGTAATCGACTACGCTGAGGTTGAAGGCATCAACGGCGAACTCCGGGTAGGCCGTCGTAAGGATGGCGAGGGGAGGCTTCTCGAGGCTCTTCAGGAACTCGATGCCATTGAGCATTGGCATTTGGACATCCAAAAACATCAGGTCGACGGCCGTCTCGCGAAGGAGGCTGTTGGCCTCGATGGCATTGCTGGCCTTACCGACGAGCGTCACCTCGGGCACCTGACTAATAAAGGTCTCGATTACCTCCTGCGCGAGAGGTTCGTCGTCTACGATGATGGCATTCATGAGTTGATCGTTTGTGTGAGGTCAAGGTATAGATCGACGGCATAGGTGTCGTCGGTAATGAGGGTGTGTAGTTCGTGCTGTCCAGGGTACAGGAGGTCGAGTCGTCGCTCGACGTTGACCAGGCCGATTCCTCCGGGCTCGTCGTTGGCGATCAGTTCGCTCGGCTTTGCGTTTTCGATGTGGAAGCGCACCTCCTGGCGCTCGACCAGTAGCACGATGTGCACGAAGCCTGCTTGCAACACCTTCCCGAGCCCGTGCTTAAAGGCGTTTTCGACGAAAGTCACCAACACCATAGGCGCGATCTCCTGATCGTCGACGTCACCGTCGACCTCGAAGCGGATATCGGCCCCCTCCCCGTGCCGGAGGCGCTCTAGGTCGAGGTAGTTGCGCAGATAGTCCACTTCACTGATCAGCGGCACCGAGCGGGCGTTGCTTTCATAGAGCATGTACCGCATCATCTCGCTGAGCTTCAGGACCGTCTCCGGGGCACGGTCGGACTTCTTGAGCGTGAGCGCGTAGAGACTGTTCAGCGTATTGAAAAGAAAATGGGGGTTGATCTGCGTTCGCAGGAAGCGAAGCTCGGACTGTAGGGTCTGAGCCTCGAGCTGCTGGCGCTCGCGGTTGTTGCGCGTCCAGTCGGAGGCGATCTTGAGCATCGTACTCCCGGCTCCTGCTGCGAGGTGACTCATGAATATGGCCCACTGCTGCGCGAGCAGGCCGTCGGCGTCGAGCGGGTTGCGCACGTAGATCCAGTAGATGACGAGGCTCCGCAACGGCGTCATGATGGCGGCAGCCAGCACAAACAGGACCACGTACAGCCCGACCCGTTTTTTGGTGAGGAACTCCGGGAACAGGTAGTTGAGATTGAAGTAGACGATCGCTGCGTAAAATCCAATGTTCGCCACGATGATCGCGACCTCGCGGCTGTCCTCGATCGGTCGCTCGAGGTACCACAGCAGCGCCGTCGCCACCAACCAGATCGTTACGTGGTATACCTCGCGCCGCCCGACGAACTGCCAAAGCTTTTGCGGCCACGTGCTTACGGATGTCCGACTTTCGAACTGGTTTAGCGTCGATTCGATCACCCTCCAAACGTAAGGCTCCGCCCCGGAGCGAGCCGCGGACTTAGACCAGCACGCCGGACGCGGCGACGAACGCGCCCGCCCTTACCTTCGCGCCCCGATGGTCCAACTCACGCGTCGCGTCACGTTTAACGCCGCCCACAAACTTTACGTCGAGGCCTGGACGCCCGAGCAGAACCGAGCCACGTTCGGGAAGTGCGCCAACGTCAACTGGCACGGCCACAACTACGTGCTTTTCGTGACCGTCGTTGGGGAGCCCCACCCGGACACCGGCTTCGTCATCGACGCCAAGCGCCTCGGCGACCTCCTCCGCGAGCACGTCACCGAACACCTCGACCACGCCAATCTGAACCTCGACGTCCCGTGGCTGGGCAGCGCACAGCCGACTTCCGAAAACATCGTCATCGCCATCTGGAAGCGGCTTTCGCCAAAACTCGACGCCTACGCCGCAGCGCACAATCCTGGCACCCGCCTCTACAAACTGCGCCTCGTCGAGACCGAGAACATCTACGTCGAGTACTTCGGCGACGACCTGCCCCGCCCCTAGACTCACCGACTTGTCCTACGAATTTCAAGAACGATACGACGAGGCCACCACCGCTCGACTCGCCGAACTCTCGGCCGAGATGATCGCCCTGCTCGGGGAAGACCCCTCCCGCGAAGGCCTCCTCAAAACCCCGGATCGCGTCGCGAAGGCCATGCAGTTTTTCACCAAAGGCTACGCCGAGGACGCCGATGCCATTTTGCGTTCGGCGCTCTTCACCGAGGACTACTCCGAAATGGTCATCGTCAAGGACATCGAGTTCTACTCGCAGTGCGAGCACCACATGCTGCCTTTTTACGGTCGTGCGCACGTGGCTTACATCCCGGATGGGAAAATTGTCGGCCTTAGCAAAATACCGAGGGTCATAGAGGTCTTCGCCAGGCGGCTACAGGTTCAGGAGCGTCTCACCCACCAGGTGCTCGATACCCTCCAACGCGTCCTGGAGCCGCAGGGAGCGGCGGTGGTCCTCGAAGGGCGCCACATGTGCATGATGATGCGCGGTGCCCAGAAGCAAGCGAGCGTCACGACGACGAGCGCCTTTAGTGGCAGTTTCCTGCAAAACACCACGCGCAACGAATTTTTAAAGCTGGTGGCCGCGAAACTGCACGGGTAGAGCAATCTCGAGTCCTCTCTCCTCAATGCTTGTTGCAACTGCCCGTCACGGCCCGCCCTGATGGCGCGTCTATGGCAACTCAGAACTGGAGTGAGAGCTGGCTTTTTACCTTGCCGCCATGAAAGCATATGTATTCCCGGGGCAGGGGGCCCAGTTCGTCGGTATGGCCGAGGGCCTGCGAGCGCTCGGAACGCTCGCCCAGGAGCGTTTGGCGGAAGCCGACGAAGTCCTCGGTTTTGCCTTGAGCGAAATTATGACCTCGGGCAGCGAGGACGACCTGCGCCAGACTCGTGTGACGCAGCCCGCCATTTACGTGCACTCCGTGGTGCGAGCATTGGCCGAAGGTCAGGACTTCCAGCCAACCGCCGTCGCCGGGCATAGCCTTGGTGAATTTAGTGCGCTCTGCAGCGTAGGCGCGCTGGACTTTGCGGCTGGACTTCGCCTGGTAGGCGCCCGTGCAGAAGCCATGCAGGCCGCCGGTGAGTCGACACCTGGTACGATGGCCGCCATCATCGGACTCGAGGACGAAGTCGTGGAGGGCATCTGTGCCAAGATTCCTGGTACCGTTGTACCGGCCAATTACAATTCCCCCGGCCAACTCGTCATCTCCGGTGAATTGGAGGCCGTCACCGCCGCCATGGAGGCCTGCAAGCTCGCAGGCGCAAGCCATGCCATAGCGCTAGTGGTTGGTGGAGCATTCCACAGTCCGCTGATGGAACCGGCCCGCGAAGCCCTTGAGGCCGCGATCCTCGATACACAGCTCAAGACGCCAACAGCGGCCGTCTATCAAAATTTTGACGCACAACCACACAGCGATATCGACGCGATCCGCGCAAATCTCGTAAAACAATTGACGGGGCCAGTGCGGTGGAGCGAAACAATACGTCGCATGGCCGGCAATGGAGTCACAACATTCGTTGAAGTTGGAGGGAAAGGCAACATTTTACGCGGCTTAATCCGTAAAATTGACCGCAAGCTCCTCACCGAACAACTCGGCTGAGGACTCCAACAGACTATACCCTATGCTAGCGCCCGGACAACTCCTCCTCGCCGAACCATTTCTCCAAGATCCAAACTTCAGGCGCTCCGCGATCGCACTCGTCGATGTCCACGAGGATGGCGTTGTCGGATTCGTGCTAAGCCAGGAGCTCGACGTGCGGGTGCCCTCACTGCTACGAGACTTCCCCGACTTCGATGCCCAGGTCTCGATGGGCGGACCTGTCCAGGGCGACACGCTGCACTTTATACACACCCTCGGCGAACTCGTAGAAGACTCGATCCACATCAAGGGGGATCTCTACTGGGGCGGGGATTTCGCGCACCTCACGCTCTTGATTGCCGAAGGGATAGCAGACGCGAGCAGCGTCCGGTTTTTTCTCGGCTACAGCGGTTGGTCACCCGGCCAACTAGAGGAGGAAATGGACGCGAAGACCTGGGTGACCAGTGCACTTAGCGAAGACCTCATCTTTGGCACCGCCCCAGACCTCGTCTGGTCGCGGGCAATGCATCGCCTCGGCAGCACCTACCGCGTCATCGGCATGATGGAGGCTGAGGCAATGAACTAGTTGCTCCGTGCATCGACACCACCGAGGGCCTGCTCCTTGCGGTACGCTTCGATGAGGCGTCGCTCGCGGTCCCAGTTGGTCGTCCCGAGCACGATGAGTGTCGCGCCAACCATGATGAGCACCAAGCGACCTAGAAAAGCAGCCAACCCTCCAAAGGGCGTCAGCCACTGAAGATAGCTTACGTCAAGGCCTACGAGACTGATAATGAGGGCATACAGTCCCGCGCCAGCAAAGCCAAAACCGAGCACGAACAGGATAGCTTGTCGATTCATACGGCTCCCTAACCGCCGGAAGCGCCATGCGGTTGCCTACCTTCGCGACGTGAACGAAGGTGCCCAGAGGCTCAAAGTCATCGAGTGCCCCCGGGACGCCATGCAGGGCATCCACGGATTCATCCCGACCGCCCGTAAAATCGCCTATGTGCAGCAGCTGCTGGCCGTAGGGTTCGACACCCTCGACGTGGGTAGCTTCGTGTCCCCGAAGGCGATCCCGCAAATGGCGGACACGGCGGCGGTCATCCGAGCCCTCGATCTGTCGGCCACCCGCACCAAACTCCTTACCATCGTGGCCAACGTCCGGGGTGCCCGAGAGGCAGTTGCGACCCCGCAGGTCGACTACCTGGGCTACCCGTTCTCCGTTTCCGAAACTTTCCAAATCCGCAATACCAACGCGGATCTCAAAGAGAGCGTAGAGCGGCTTCACGAGATTTATGAACTCTGCCGGAAGCACGACAAGGAGTTGGTCGTGTACCTGAGTATGGGCTTCGGCAATCCTTACGGCGACCCGTGGAACGTGCAGGTCGTCGCGTACTGGGTAGAGCGACTCGCAGCAATGGGCATCCGGATCTTGCAGTTGTCGGACACGATTGGCGTTAGCACCCCAGAAAGCATCCAGTACCTCTACGAACAACTCATCCCCGCCTACCCCGAAGTCGAGATAGGGGCTCACCTGCACACGACCCCAGACACCTGGCGGGAGAAAGTGGCCGCAGCATACGCTTCCGGTTGCCGCAGGTACGACGGGGCACTACGCGGTTTTGGCGGATGCCCAATGGCCACCGACGATCTTACCGGTAACATGCCCACCGAAAAGCTTCTCGCCTATCTGCGTGAAGTAGACCATCTCGGTATTGACGAAGCTGCCCTCGAGACCTCGCTGCACTTACTGCCCAGCGTATTCCCCAGTTCATGACGATCCGCTACCAATTTGCGACTCCTGAGTACGATCAGGCCATTCGCCTGCGCGATAGAGTGTTGCGTAGACCCCTCGGACGCTCCATCGTGGATGACCCGATCGAGGACGAAATCGATCAGGTGCACTTTGGATACTTTCATGAGGGTGTCCTGGTCGGGACGGCGAGCCTCGTGGAGCCAGTGCCTACGCGTTGGAAAATGCGGCAGGTGGCCGTCGCCCCGGAGGCACAGGGTCGGGCGGTGGGGCGGGCACTCGTGCAGGCATGTAGGGCTTTCGCCAAAACCCAGGGCGCGTCGATGCTATACTGTCACGCCCGTGATACCGCCGTGTCCTTCTACCAGAAATGTGGCTGGGAGGCTTTCGGTGAGCCCTTTGAGGAGGTCGGTCTGCCGCACACCAAAATGCGCGATCCTTACTTTGTAGGGAAGGTGTAGGACAGGCCGAGAGCCAATCGACCGGTACTTGTGTCACTCGTCGCCGAAGGTCCCGGCATTTGTAGAATTATCGGAGTGAGCGTAAGGCTTTCGTCCATGTCGAAGTCCAGCAGGTGGGCCGTGGTATAGGCTTCGAGGGTTTGGATAAGGTGCAGGATGCCGACCCCGATGTAGGCGAGTTGATAGTTTTTGTCGAGGCGATCGCGGTTGGTTCGCAAGATGCGTGTCGCGTCAAAGCGGGTCCCGGTGTACTCGTGTTCTAACCCTTTTACAGAAAGCTGGAAGGCTTCGTCGAAGCTATTGCTAAGCTTTCGGTTGCTCTCCCCACGGTAGATCAGAAAGGCGTATCCTGCGTAAATAACCGGCAGCTTGATGTACGCGAAACGTTTGTTGTAAATCTGCCCCGCGCCCGGTAGAACAAAACTCATGGCTGCCGCCCGCTCGGGATTTGGGTAGGTGGGGGCCAGTATCTTTTTGAAAAAGCCCACCCCGAGTGTGTCGACGTAGCTGCTGTCGACTGCCTTGCCCCGGACCTGACTCGGCGAGGCTGCGCCAATAGTTTCGCGGGTGAGCAAGCTCGTCGTGTCGGCACTTTCGGAGCGCACGGTGGAGGGGCCATCGGTAAGGCTCTCATCGGGAGGAAGCACCTGGGCGCGCAGTTGGCTCACGCCAGCAAAGACGAGGAGGGTCAAGAATAGTTTGAACGCCATAGCAGAGTCTACTCAGGGGTAACGGACGAGCTCGGTGAAATGTGCAATTGTCCCCCCGGGCTCATTCTCCCCGCAACTGCTCTACGAGCCTGTTAAATTCATCGTCGCTCCCGAAGTGGATGGCGATCGTACCACGGCCCTTCGCGTCCCGCTTTAGCCTGACGCGCGTCCCGAAACCGGAACTGAGTTCGCGCTGCAGGTCCGAGAGCACCGGCGTGAGCGCAGGTTTGGCTGCGTCGGAAGTTTTGCCGGAAGGCTCACTCAGCCGCTTGACCTCCGCCTCCGTTTGGCGCACGCTGAGTCCTTCGCGCTCGATGGACCGGAGCAGCGCGAGTTGCAGGGCGATGTCCTCGATACCGGCCAGGGCACGACCGTGACCGGCGGAGATGCGCCCCGCCTTGAGTGCCTGCTGAACCTCTGGCGGAAGTCTGAGCAAGCGGAGGACGTTGGTTACCGTGCTGCGTTGCTTGCCGAGGCGCTGGCTGAGGGCGTCGTGCGTAAGCCCGACTTCGTCGAGGAGGCGCTGGTAGCCCACGGCGGTCTCGATGGGGTTGAGGTCGGCGCGCTGCACGTTTTCGACGATCGCCATCTCGAGCATGCCCTGGTCGTCGGCCGTGCGGACGTACGCCGGGATGTCGGAGAGGCCCGCGAGATGCGAGGCGCGCAGTCGCCGCTCGCCGCTAATGAGTTGGTAGTGATCGGCGGACAGCCGACGGACGGTGATCGGCTGGATGACGTCCAGCGCCCTGATGCTCGCCGCGAGTTCATGGAGGCTGTCCATATCGAAATCCACGCGTGGCTGATAGGGATTTGCACCGATCTGGTCGAGCGGCAGGCGAAAGGCCTCCTTGGCGATCTCGCGACGCCACGGCCGGGCGCTCCCGTGTTGGGACCTGGTCGTAATCTTGTAGGAGGGCCTTGATGCCGAGCCCGAGTTGCTTCTTGGCAAGTTTCTGCGCCATGGCCGCGAAGGTAGGGCCGGTGGGGGGCGACTAGTTGAACAGGAAGCCGAGCGTTAGGAAAGTCCGCCCGGCCCCGTTGCCGAAGGCGATGTCGCGCCCCGCGAGCATCACGCTGTTGCCGGAGCGGTCGAAGGCCCCGTCGTATTTGATGTCGAGGAGGACGCGCCGGATATCGAAGCCGATGCCCGCCTGGTAGCCGTACGTGTACACCTCAGGGTCTTCGATGTAGTCGGCGATACCCACGAAGTCACTCGCAGCGCTGAGGCGCATCCGCACCACGGGACCGGCCTGAAGCCGCACCGGGCCCCACCGGTACGCCACGAGTACGGGGGCGGCTACGTGCGTGTAGCGTTCGGAGGCGATCGTCTCGACGATGCGACCGTTGAACAGTTCATCGAGGCGGTAGTCGGTGCGCGAGGACAGGACGAGGACCTCGGGCTGGATGGCGATTTTGCCGAGTCTAAACTGTAGCACCACGCCAGCGTGGTATCCGACCTTCACGTCTGCGACACTGAGCTCGTAGTTGCGAGCGAGGTATTCGAAACGCTCGATGTCGGTCGGGGTACTCGCTACGGCTAGCCCAGCGCGCACCCCAAAGCGAGCCGTCTGTGCGAAAGCAGCGCCCAGCCCACTGCACAGCACTAAGACGAGGAGTAGGAGAGTGCGCACTTCGGGCAGGACTGTGGATTTGCCAGGCGGCGGACCCATCTTGGCGGCGTGAAGGTACAGACAGTTGAATTCGTAGGCAGCTTCCCTGGGGTAGCGAAAGCCCCAGCGCCCTCCCTCCCGGAGTTTGCCTTTATCGGGCGCTCTAACGTGGGGAAGAGCAGCCTCGTAAATATGATCACCGGCCGCAAGGACATCGCGAAGACATCCTCGACTCCCGGCAAAACGCAAATGCTCAACATGTTCGACGTGGACGAGACGTGGCGCCTCGTCGACCTCCCGGGTTACGGCTACGCGAAGGTGAGCAAAAAGCACCGCGCGAGCCTGCGTACGATGATCGAGGAGTACATCAGCACTCGCCCGACGCTCCACTGTGCGTTCGTCCTCCTCGACGGGAGTATTCCACTTCAGAAAATCGACCGCGAGATGATCGAGTGGCTCGGGTCGAACGGGGTGCCGCAAGCGTGGGTTTTTACGAAAGTAGACAAAGGCCGCAGCCGAGCCACCGCCCAGCATCTCGAGGACAGTATCGCGGCACTCTCCGCGGACTGGGAGGATCTTCCCCCGTACTTCAAGACCAGTTCGGAGAAGACCCTAGGCCGCGAAGAGGTCCTTACCTTTATCGCTAGCAGCCTACCTCCCGCGTGAAAGATGTCTCCGTCAACCTCCCCCACCTCTATCCCGACCTGCGGGACTGGCCGATCTATAAGCTCCACGCCGACCGCGACGCCTACGTTCGGCGCCTGACCGACGAGGCGCTCGCCAAGATCAACGCTGAGCAGCCAGACCTGATCGAACTTCTCCAAGGAGTCATCTATGCGGAGAAGACCCGTACGCGCAACGAGGCCTGGAAGGTGGATCCCCCCAACGAGATTGCGTTTTGGCGGAGGATGGAGAAGCGGCTCGTGCGCGGCGGACTCGACCCCGAAGACCGGGCCGTCAGGCAGGATATCCTCAGGGAGATTGTGATGCGCTACGCCGAGGAGGTCGTCGGTAATTTTAGCATACCCACCTTTCGATTCGGTCGTCGCTTCCTGACGATTTTCTTTAATCGCTTGCTCAACGCAGCCGGCGGCAGGAACCTTCGTCGCCTCGCCCGGGCGAAGGTGTCGCTGCGGGACCGGCTCATCGTCGGGGGTGAGGTCGACAAACTCCGCCGGCTATTCGTCGACCACCACGTCGTCATCGTCCCGACGCACTTCTCTAACCTCGATAGTATACTCATCGGCTACGCGCTCGATGGATTTGCGGGCATCCCGCACAGTGCCTTCGGGGCAGGGCTCAACTTGCTGAATACGGGGTGGGTCGCGTACTTCATCAACCGCTTCGGGGCCTACCGGGTCGATCGACGCAAAAAGAATCCTGTCTACTTGGAGCTGCTCAAAAGCTTCAGCAGGCTCGCGATGTACAGCGGGTATAACTCTACGTTTTTTCCCGGCGGGACGCGCAGCCGGAATGGCAGCATCGAATCAGAGGTCAAGCTCGGCCTGCTCGGTACCGCCGTGGAGGCACAGCGCAAACTGCTCGCCGACGGCAGCCACAAGCGCGTGGTCATCGTGCCCTTGGTCGTGAGCTATCACTTCGTGCTGGAGGCGAAGTTCTTGATTCAACAGTTTCTCCGCCAGACCGGTAAGGAGCAATACCTCGGGGCCGCCTCGGAGCAGTTTTCCTACAAGGGCTTTCTCAAGTTTTTGTGGCAGCTCTTTAGTAGTTCGA
Organism: Lewinellaceae bacterium; assembly: GCA_963837005.1. GTDB lineage: Bacteria > Bacteroidota > Bacteroidia > Chitinophagales > Saprospiraceae > CALDTK01. The sequence continues at coordinate 714,237 of CAWIMC010000001.1, read as the reverse complement.
GCGAAATCTACATCAATGTGGGGCAGCCTCTCGACGTGTTGGGCAATCGCCTCGACGCGCAGGGGGTGAGTTATACGCCTTCCGGCAAAACCGTAGAACTCGGTGACTACTTCCTTCGCGACGGTAAGTTCTCGGAGGATGTGCAGCGCGAACGTGAGTACACCGCATTGCTCGGTCGTGCGGTAGTGGACCGCTTCCACCGAGACAACGTCGCGCTCACGAGTCACGTCGTAGCGTACGTGGCGTTCCGGATTTTGCGGCAGTTCTATCCTGATCTCGACCTGTACGGCGTGTTACGACTCGACGAGGAGGACTTCCTGTTTGACCTATCGATCATGCAGTCGATTATCGAGCGAGTGCAAACGCGGCTTACGGTCCTGGAAGCGGAGGGGCTGATCAAGCTTTCCGCTCCGCTACGGCGCACGCCTGCCGAGGTCCTGACCGACGGCGTCGAAAACATGCAGCTGTATCACCAAAGTCCGCCCTTGAGCTTGGATGGTGGTCGACTCGTATCGAAGGATTTCCACTTGCTGTACTACTACCACAACCGGATGACGGGCTATCCGATTGAGGCGGCTTCTAAGCTAAACTTTGATGGCGGGGTACGGAACGTGCGGGCGGCTCGGCTGGCCTTGCAGGATGTGGTGGTGGTAGACTGATTTGAAAGGCGCACATTGACAAATTTGCAAGGGCCAAATATCGCTACTGCTGCTGCTGCTGCTGCTGCTGCTGCGCGGACAACCTTCGGTCCTCGGGGGGGATCTGGGAGCTAGCCGTACATCTTTTCGAGGTCTAGGGAGGTGAGCTCGATTAGTGAGGTGGCAAGTTCTTGGGTGACGGCCTGGAAAAAGGCTTTGCCTTTTTGAGCGGTGGCGGCGCTCGGGTCGCCTACGCCGGTATCGTCGGTAACTTGCGACCAGCGTCGCTCTGCCCAGAGGTAGCCGCCGTTGAATGCCTCGATTGTATGCTTGCGCTCTACGCCGGATCCGGCCTCGGCAAGGGGGAGGACGAGATCGGGGCGCAGGTGCAGCATAGTGCTCGTCTCCATTTCGTCGGCGTGGTCGCCGGGGGTCTCGAAGTAGGCCTCGCGCGAGACGACCTCGTACCAGTCGCAGGTGCTGAGCAACATCTCAGGGTAGCGCAAGCCTAGCTCTTTGAGGATGGCCTTGAAGCTGTTACCGCCGTGGCCGTTGAGCAAAAGCAGCTTCTTTAGGCCCTGTCGATCCAGCGTTTCGACGAGGTCGTTGAGGATGGCCAGTTGCGTGCTTTGGTGAAGATTGATATCGAGGTAGATGTCCGCCTGACCGGTATTGATTCCGAAGGGAATGGTCGGCAGGACGATGACCTTTGCGCCGTGCTCCCACGCGATGCGTGCGGATTCCTCTGCTACGGCGGTGACCTGTAGATTGTCGGTGGCGTATGGCAAGTGGTAGTTGTGCGCCTCCGTAGCGCCCCAGGGGAGGATAGCGAGGTCAAAGCGTTCGGATTGGAGGCGCTTCCAGTTGGTTTCGGCGAGGACGTAGGGGCGGGGCATAGGCTTGAGGTGACATTCGTGACGGTCAACGTACGGTGCTAAGGCCTAAGTAAAGCACACCTGCCAGGACTAGGAGTCCGTCCACGTAAAGGTCGTAGTACTCTCGGGCTGGGTTTTGCCGAAAGGCGTAGAGAAATACGGCCATGCCCCAAGCGCCCGACGCTCCGAAGGCCAGTGCTGGCACCTGATTGGCCCCGCCGACCAACAGCACAAGCCCTGCCGATAGGCCCATCAATCCTATGCTGAGTATGGCTATCCGTTTGACCCCTAGGTGATTACCGAGCGTCTCGAGCCCACTACGTCGATCATCGATGTGGTCTTTATAATCCGACACGAGTCCAATGCCTAAGAAGAAGGCCAACCGCGAGAGTACTACCGGGATCGACACCTCATCCGTTGCTAGCAATGGAATATAGCACACCACCCACGTCCAGACCAGGGCCAGCAACAGGGGCTTGGCGTACCCAAAAATCACCTGTGCACAACCGCTGTACCGAGCCCATGCGTAGCCTCCCGCTAGTCCCGCCGGGAAGAGCAGTTGCGTAACATAAACACTAGGTAAGTTGACGAGTAACAGGCTCGCACCAAGGAGCCATAGAAGTCCCGACCAAATCCGCCCCATGGCTGCTCGTCTGCGAAGCGCAAAGCTTTCACCAAAGCGACGGTACGTGGTGTAAAACCCCGTCGCGAGCAAGCCGACGGCGAGCGTGTAGTAGAGCTGCGTCCGCGAGAGAGCGCTAGCGTCGAACGACTTATACGCGAGGAAAACCTGTACGGCCGCTCCCAAGCCTATCCAGAGGTGGGTTCCGACCAATACCCGGTAGAGCAGCGTAGAAGCTCGCAACGCGGGGACGGCTTTAGAAATACTTGAAGTTGTGGTTGGCCTCAATGCGCTGGAGCGAGTGGTAGAGCAGACCGACCACACACGCGAGGTCGTCGCGGTGAGCTGTCTCTACAGTGGTGTGCATGTAGCGCAACGGAATACTAACCAGCGCACTCGGTACGCCCGAGCGGCTGTACGCGAAGGCGTCCGTGTCGGTACCCGTCGCGCGACTCGAGGCCTCCCGCTGCACGGGGATCTCGTGCGTCTTTCGCTGCCGCCAGAACCAATTGTAAGAGCTTCTGGTGAACAGCCGGGGCAAACGTGACGCTCGGCCCGTGCCCGAGCTTGACGTCGCCGTGCTTCTTTTTCTCGATGTGCGGCGTGTTCGTGTCGTGCGTAACATCAACCACCAGCGCCGCATGAGGCTTGATATGGTGCGCAATCATCTGAGCACCGCGCAGGCCAATCTCTTCCTGCACACTGTTGACCACATAGAGGCTAAACGGCAGGTCCACCGAGTTCTCCTTCAACAAACGAGCGACCTGGGCGATGCAAAAGCCACCTGCCCGGTTGTCGAGGGCGCGGCCCACGAAGTGTTTGTCGCCGAGTTCCATCAAATTGTCGTCGAACACGGCGACCGATCCCACGGCGATGCCGAGTTCGAGCACCTCGTCCTTGGTGCGCGCGCCGACGTCGAGGAAAATGGTGTCCATGCTCGGCACGAGCTTAGAGTCCGCATCGCGGGTGTGAATGGCGGGCCAACCGAAGATGCCCGGTACGACCCCCTTTTCGCCAAAGATCTTCACCCGCATCGAGGGGGCGATCTGCGCGTCCGAACCGCCATTGCGGATCACGTGGATAAATCCGCCGTCGGTGATGTAGTTGACGAACCAGCTGATCTCATCGGCGTGGGCCTCGATCACGACGCGGGTGTCCATGCCGGGATTGATGATCCCGTAGGCGGTGCCGTAATTGTCGAGGTGCATCTCGTCGCAGTAGGGCGCGACGTACTTGCTCCAGATTTGCTGTCCGCCGCTCTCGAAACCGGTCGGCGCGTTGTGGTTGAGGTAGTCGGTAAGGAAGGCGCGGTGCTCGCCGGTGTAGAGGCTCTTGGTATCGATCATTGCTAGGGGGGAGGTCGCTCAGGCCGTTTTGGTTTGGCTGAGGGTGGCGCTGGTCTCGGTGCGCCAGGCCTCGAGGTCGGCGAGGTCGGCATCGCGGATACGCCCGAGTTCGACGGCGTGCTTGAGAAGAGTAGGGTAGTCGCAGAGGTAGTGCAGGGGGCAGTCCGCTTCCGCAAAACGGGTTTCGGCACTCGGGAAGCCGTAGGAGAAGATGGCAGCTGTCGCCAAAACCTCCACGCCCTGCGCTCGCAGTACCTCGACGGCCTCTAGAGAGGACCCGCCGGTGCTGATCAGATCCTCGATGAGGACAACTCGATCACCCGCGGCGAGTCGCCCTTCAATTTGGTTTTGACGCCCGTGCTGTTTTGCGGAAGCGCGCACGTACGCCATGGGCAGACCCAGCGCATCGGCTACCAAGGCCGCGTGGGGAATACCCGCCGTAGCCACGCCGACCACCGCTTGCGCCTTCGGATAACTGCGGACGATGTCGGCGAGGCCGGCTTTGATAAGATCGCGCACGAGGGGAAACCCCAGCGCCACGCGATTGTCGGTGTATATTGGGGAGCGGATTCCGCTGGCCCACGTAAATCGATCGTGAGGCTGCAACTTTACGGCCTCGATCTCCAGCAGCGCCGCTGCGATCCGTTCGGCGATTGACATCATAAGTCCGCGAATGTATACCGTCTATATTAACGACTCGCCTCTCCGCTTTTCGGCCGTCGCCCCAATCGACAAGCCAGCGCTCACCCTTCGTTACAACGGCAAGGCAAAGTTCCTACTGCAAGTCATCGGCACGCTCGAAGGCGGCCGCAACCCCGCCGGAGCCCTCATCCTCGACGAGGAACCCGAACGAGTGTGGAAGGCGTTCCAAGAGCTCTACGAAGTCGTGCCAGCGGCGGGCGGAGCCGTCATCAACGATGGCCGCCTTTTGTGCATCTACCGCCGCGGCAGCTGGGACCTCCCCAAGGGAAAGATCGATGAGGGCGAGCGCCAAGACGCCGCAGCCCTCCGAGAGGTAACCGAAGAGACCGGCATCTCTCAACTCAAATTGGTGCGCGAACTGCCAACCACATACCACACCTACCTCTCCCGCAAATACAAGCGCATCCTCAAGCCAACGTACTGGTACGAGATGCACACCACCCAGGAGAACCTCGTCCCCGAAGCCGAGGAGGACATCGAACGCGCGGAATGGGTCGCGGTCGACCGGCTCGGCGACGTCCGGCAGGCGATGTACCCGAGTCTCCACGCCATCATCGACAGCGTGTCCATGCACGGATAACCGCTTCAGTCTACCAAGGTCCGAAGCGCTTCCACGACGCCGCGCGTATCGTACTCATCCGCGGCTAGGACGAGCTGCGTTCCATCGGCAAATTCGATAATGCCGAGGTCTTCGGTGCCGCCCTGTCCGACGGCTCCGCTCACGGATACCGGTTCGAGATAAACCTTGCTGATATCCTGAGCGAAGAAAGTATCGCTGGCGATGATCGCATAGGTCGGTGCGACAACGATAATTGGTGATTTCGTGAGGTCGAGGGCGAGCATCCCGGTCGAGCAGAGCCCGAACAGCAAAAACAGGGGTCCGAGCAACTGGCCGAGCTTCGAGTTGCGCGTCGTCGGACCCCGATAGGCGCGGAAGGTCCAGATGGCCGCCCCAATACTGAGGACCACGACTGCGCTCAGCCAGCGGTAGCTGCTCGCGATTTGTGGCACGAATACTTCTTCCATAGCGACACACTAACGGCGACCGGCCGCTATACTACGCCTAAGCGCCCATGGCCGTGGGAAGTTTCTCCGTTGGCTGCAGAGGACAAATTCGGACTCGTACCGTTATTTACCATGTAGAGGCACCTGCGCGCCCGCATCTCGCTGCCTTCAATCTCCCTCGCCCGTGCACTACATTATCTACGACCTCGAGGCCACCTGCTGGCAAAACCGCCCGCCGTCTATCCCACAGGAGACCATCGAATTCGGTGCCTATCGCCTGAGTCGCGACGGCGAAGCCTTGGCTAGTTTTCAAGCTTTCGTCCGACCGCAGCTGCACCCCCGCCTCAGCAGCTTCTGCCAGGAACTCACAGGCATCGAGCAGTCCGACATTGACCGCGCGGATGCCTTCGATATCGTGGCCGACGATTTTCTCGAGTTTATCGGCTATGACGACGACGAGGAGTACCTGCTCTGTAGTTGGGGTGACTTCGACGCCAAACAACTCCGCCGCGACTGTGCTCTACACCGCATGGACGACGAATGGATCCGCCCTCACATCAACCTCAAGGAGCAGTACCGCACCATGCACCGCCTCCCCAAGCCACGAGGCCTAGCGCGCAGCGTTGTCGCCAGCGGCCACACTTGGGACGGCGCACAACACCGCGCTATAGACGACGCTCGCAATCTGGTGAAGGTGTTTAGAGCCCACATCGACGAGTGGGTGTACTGAGGGGGTAGGGCGCTATGCTAATTGGGCGCTACGCTAATTGAGCGCTATGCTAATTGGGCGCTTCGCTAATTGGGCGGCTGCGCCTAGATGGGCTGTGCAAGCGCCTAGCGTGGTCGCCTGACGAGTCGATAGCACAGCCCAATTAGGCCGAAGGCCGCCCAATTAGGCCGAAGGCCGCCCATCTAGGCCGAAGGCCGCCCAATTAGGCGCAGCCGCCCACCTAGGCGCAAGCCGCCCACCTAGGCCAAAGGCCGCCCATCTAGATCACGAAGCGATCGCCCTCCTTAGTACCCCAGCAGGTCCAGCATCTGTTCCGAGCTCTGCTCCGGTGCATCCAGCCAATCCCGCTGCGTGCCGTCGGCCTCCCTATCGACCAAGACCCGCTGCATCGCGGGGATCAGACAGTGCTTGATGCCTCCGTACCCCGAGAGCGCGTCCTGGTACGCCCCAGTGTGGAAAAAGCCTAGCCGAAGTCGCTTTTTGGTGATGTCGAACTTCGGCATGTACACCTGCCCACCATGACTCTCGGCGTTGTAGAAATCGGAATTGTCGCAGGTCAACCCCCCGATATTAACCCGCACCGGCGGACCGTCCCAGTGCTCGATCGGCAGTAGGATAAACCGCTCCGAAATGCCCCAGGTGTCCGGCAAGGAGGTCATAAGGCTATTGTCCACCATGTACCAGAGCTCAGAGTCGTTTTGCTGCTTTTGCCCAATCACCTCGAACAGGGTCGCCCCCGACTCGCCTACCGTGTATTTCCCAAATTCACTGTAGAGGTTCGGTTCTTTGACGCCCTCTCTGCGGCAGGTGTCCTGCACTTGACGTACGACCTCGCGGATGAGGTAGGAATAATCAAATTGATCGCCGAGACCATTGCGGATCGGCAACCCGCCCCCAATGTTAAGGGCGGTGAGCGTCGGGCAGCTCTTGCGCAAAAGAGCATACGCGCGCACCGCTTTTCGTAGCTCGTTCCAGTAGTAGCTCGTGTCCTGGATCCCCGTGTCCACGAAGAAGTGAAGCATCTTGAGCTCGAAACGCGGGTCGTCGGCAATGTTGTCGTTGTAAAACTTCACCACGCTCGCGGCTCTAATACCGAGGCGCGAAGTATAGAACTCGAACTTCGGCTCCTCTTCGGTGGCGAGGCGGATACCAATGTTCATCTTGGTGTCCGGCGAGAGATTCTCTTTGTAGTAATCGAGCTCGACGGGGTTGTCGATTACCGGTAGACTATTAAAGCCGTCGTTGACGAGTCCGACGATGCGGTCGAGGTAGCGCTCGGGCTTGTACCCATTGTGAATCAGTAGCAAGTCTTTGCTGATACGTTGCTTTTGGTGCAGCCTCCGGATTAAGTCGATATCGTAGGCCGAGCTCGTCTCCAGCAGCGCCCCGGCGGCAAGGACCTCTCGCATCACGAAGTGAAAGTGGCTCGCCTTCGTGCAGTAAGCGAAGTGGTAGCTGCCTTCATATTTCAGGCTCCGAATCGAATCCCGGAAGTAGGTCCGCGCCTCCTGAATCTTGTGTTTGATGCTCGGGAGGTAGTATACCCGAAGGGGCGAACCGTACTTCTCCAGTAACGCGACCAAGTCGATCCCGTGAAAGTGAAGGCGCTTTTCCTCCAACGTGAGATTGTCGGTCGGAAAGTAGAAGGTCTGGTCTATCAGATCGTAATACGAGTTATTCATCGACGGGCAGGGGGCTATGGACACGAAGCCGATCGCGTGGGCAATTGCGGCCGGCGGCGCAAATGTCGCTGCTCAGCCGCTACTCTTTATCACAAACGCATCTAAATCCAGTGTGGAAGAGACCTGTCTCCGCAGAGTTGTGCGTCGAACCTGTAATCAGGTACCCGTGGCACCAGCCTGGCTCACACAAAAAGCTCCCCCCCTTCGCCAGGTGATGCGTATCGTCGCCCGCCACACGCACCCCGCCTATCGTATCCACGACCCACTCCCAAACATTGCCGGCCATGTCGGTCAGTCCGCTCGGGTGCGCACCGTACTCGCCTACGGGGGAGGTATACGGGTAGCCGTCCTCAATACGCTGGACCACCGGGAAGATGCCTTGCCAAACGTTCGCGCGGTAGGTGCCGGCGTCGGTCTTGATGCTGTCGCCCCAGGGATACTGCGTAGTGCCGGCAGGCTGGCCAGTCCGAGCGGCGGCCTCCCATTCTGCGGAAGTGGGGAGTCGCTTTCGGTAGTGTCGGCAATAGGCCTCCGCGTCGTAGTAGCTCACCTGGGTGACGGGGTGGTCCGCGGGGGCGTCGCCAGCTGTTTTGCCGAAAGGCTGTCGCCAAAACGCTCCATCCACGAGCTGCCAGCCCTGCGCCTGCGTATCGAAGACCCCTGAATTGCCAAAGCGCTCTGCCTGACTTATGTAGCCGGTTTCTTCTACGAAAGCCGCAAAGGCCGCCACCGTCACGGGGCTGCGGTCGAAGCTAAGGGAGTCACCTTCCACTAGAATATCAACCTGGCCGGTGCCCTCGGACAGGGAGCGCTGCTCGGTAGTTCTGGCGAGTTCGAGTGCCTGTTCGGAACTTGTGCCCTCTCCGCACGCTACCAAAAAAACTAAGCACAGTTACGACCGGAACTCTCATCCCGGGTGAAGGTACCGACCACGCTCGGGGCCTGCGCTTTGGGTAGCGGCAATGTTATCTGTATACGAAGTGTTGAAAATGCATTGCGGTGACGGCGGCTAGTAGTAACTGGCCGCTGTACTTTGGCGACATGAAAGCCTTAATCGACATGCGGTGGCGGCGCCTCAACGGTGCCTCCATCGACGGTGACCTGCTCGCCGCCATCGAAGCCGCCATCGTGCGCGAACGCGCCGCCGGTAACAAACTCAAGGTTTGCATCGGGACGGACTCACAGAAGCGGGGTGACCTCGTCGAGTTCGCCACCGTAATCGTATTCGTCCGGGAGAAAAAGGGCGGCTTCATGTTTATCGCCAACTATAACCAGCCGGCCAACATGAGCATCAAGGAGCGCATGATCACTGAAGTGGGACGCTCTGTGGAGATTGCATACAAGATGTGTGACCTCCTCGACCGCTACGATGTCGAACTCGAAGTGCACGCCGACATCAACACCGATCCGAGCTTCAAAAGCAACAAGGCCCTCGCAGACGCAATGGGCTATATCCTCGGGATGGGATTTGTCTTCAAGGCCAAGCCCGATGCTTATGCCAGCTCGTACTGTGCAGACAAGGTCGTTCGGTAGGGAATCGCTGTCCACCGATAAAAGAGGGGCCTAGCCTACTCCAGCAAATTCTTGTTGGTCCCGACCTCATAGCGCAGCGGTACCATCACGCGGGTCGCTACGGCCGAGCCTTCTCGGCTGGCGGGTGTCCAACTCTGCTGTGCGATCACCCCGCTTACCAAGCTGCGAAAGCGTGCGCAGTCTCCACTCACACACGGCTTCCCGTCCGCCATGACCACCAAGCTGCGCGGGTCGAGTTTGCCCTGCGCGTCGAGTTCAAAGCGGAACGCATCGATGCGGTCCTGAGTAATGCTTCGCGAAACGCGCGGGTCGTTGAGAATTGGTCCGAGCTGGTCAGCGAAAGCCTTGCTGCTACAACCTTCTGGATCGTCGGAGTTCCCGCAGTCGCTACCGAGCCGCGGCGCGCTGTCTCCAAGACGTTCGCCAGCAATGGGGCTAGTAGCGGTCGCGGCTTGCCAGGAGACCAGCGGCACAAATTTTAATTGCATCGGCTGGTACTGGACGAAGTTTTGCGCGCCCGGCTTCGGGAAGAGTTTCGTTTGCGTATTGGTGTAGGTAGCCGCCGTCACGTCCGACATGGCCGGGGAGTACAGGCTGATTTGGTAGTTGTCCTCGATGGCTGCGGTGGTAGGCGTGTTGCGTGGGCCAGCACTGCCCGGCCCGTAGAACCGATTGACATAGGCTAGGTCTGTGCCCGGTGCGTAGACCGGCATATTGGTCGCGTCCTCAGCGGCGACGTACTCTCGGAGGTCCTCCTGGGTGACGACGGCACCCTCTCGGTTCATGCTCGGGCTGGACTCATTGTTTCCATACGGGCGATCAGCACCACGGACAGCGCTCGATCCTTGGATCGCGTCTGCATTTTGGCTGCGCACGGACGGATTGCTATTGGTCGTTGGTACAGCTTGGCCGGGCTGTCCGGCCGTTCCGTCGGCGAGGGGCGCGTTGGGCGTAAGGGGGTCGTTGAGGCCATTGTTGACGGCCTTGCCACTAAAGTTAGGATTGTCCTCGGTGCCGCCGACGGTTGCCTGGTATACGTTCGAGTCCTGGTCGGCGATCCCGGTGTAGCTGTTGACCGTGCCATCGGTCGTGGCGCCACCTTCCTGGTTGAGGATGTCACCGCGGTCGAGGCCGCCATCGTTGCCGGGTTGCTGCTGCTCGTCGGGGGAGACCAGCGGCTGCTCTTCGTTTTGGGAGGGGGTGCCACAGGCGGCGGCAAACAGGATGAAGGCAGACAAGGCTAGCGGTTGGACAAATTGGAAGGTCCTCATATCGGGTCTATTGATCTACCCGCAGAAAGCTGCGGCCCCGCCGATTTGTTCAGGTCTTACCTTCGCCCCGCACATGATTCAGATCTTCATTACCGGCGGTACTTTCGACAAAGAGTACGACTATATCAACGGCACGCTCATCTTCGACGAGACGCACGTCAACGAGATGCTCGAGCGCGGGCGCTGTACCGCCCCCTACCACGTTCGGACACTCATGATGATCGACAGCCTCGAGATGACCGAGGCCGACCGCCAGATCATCGCCCACAATATCGGTCGCTCCGACAGCCCGCACGTCGTCATCACCCATGGCAGCGACACCATGGTCGAGACGGCCACCTACCTGGCTTCGCGTTTGCCGGAGGGCAAGACCGTCGTCCTCACGGGTGCCATGATCCCGTACGCCTTCGGGAGCTCCTCAGATGGATTTTTCAACCTCGGGTCGGCGCTGAGCTTCGTGCAGGTTTTGCCGACAGGCGTCTACGTGGTCATGAACGGACGCTACTTCCGCTGGGATGGCGTCCGCAAAAACCGCGCGACCGGCTTCTTCGAGTCGCTGCTCCCGCAACTCCAGGACTGATGCCGCTTATAGAAAGCAGGTACGCCGGCCCCCCAGCGTGGCAGGTCGGCGGGCACGTCCAAACCATTTGGCCAAACGTCATGCGCCACGTCGAGCCGGTGGCCTTTCGTAGAGAGCGCCTCGAACTCGCGGACGGAGACTTCCTCGATCTCGATCACAGCTTCCCGAACCGCACCGAGGGGCTACTCATCATCGGTCACGGCCTCGAGGGAAGCGCCGACCGGGCATACGTGCGCGGCATGGCCCGCTACTTCGCCGAGAGAGGGTGGCGGATTTGCGCGATCAACTTCCGGTCTTGCTCCGGACAGCTCAATCGCCTGCGCCGCATGTACCACCACGGGGATTACCCCGATTTGCATGCGGTCGTACAGCATCTGCGCCGCGACTACGCCGGACCGATGTCCTATGTCGGCTTTAGTATGGGCGGCAACATCGGCCTGAACTATGCGTCGCGCATGCCTCACGAGGCCAACCAATACCTCGATACCGTTGTGGCCTATAGTTCGCCGCTGTACTTAGGCGACAGCATTACGGCTTTAGAGAATCCAGTGGGGCGTGTCTACTCGCGTCGGTTCTGGAAGGCCCTTGCCGCAAAACTCGAACGCAAGTCTGCCGTCCACGATATCGCCGGACTCGATGTGCTCTCCAGGGTACACGACTGGGATGCCTTCGACCGCACCTTCTCCCTGCCGCTGCACGGCTACCCGCCAGATGCGGTGCCGCACGATTTTTATCGCGACGTGAGTCCCATCGATCACTTATCAGACATCGAGGTTACTACTCTCGTCGTGCAAGCCCTCAACGACCCGATGCTCGGGGGGCTGTGTTACGACACCGCTTTCGCCAAAACCAACACCGCCGTCACCCTCGAGCACCCCAGCGAGGGCGGGCACGTCGGGTTTGCGCTGGCGTCGAAGGCGCACACCTATGCCGAGTCGCGGACTTTCGAGTTTGTGACGGAGCGCTGAGGTCAGCCCGATTTACCTGCGGGGGTAAAGCAGATAGGGCCTCCGCAGCTCGAGGTACTCCGCTATCTCCGGTTGGTAGCTTTCGCGAAAACTCGCCACGCTTTCTTTGCTCACAAACCACTTTCGAACGCGGTCGGAGCCAGCGAGGGCATCAAAGTGCTCGTTTCGATTAATGAAGGGGGACACATCGACTCGCTCAGCAACGTCGCGCAGCAATTGCCAGTCGATCTGCTCCTGGGGACGCACTACACTGGTGCTGCCCGGCCGGAGGTCTACGCCGTAGCACTTCTCGCCTTTGAGCGGTGCGTATAAAGCGCCCGGCTTTGCCTGCGGAGTAAAGGAAAATCCCTGCGGACGGTACTTCGGGTGTCCGACCACCTCGAAGGGGAAGTCCGTGCCCCGCCCGATACTCGCCACGGTACCCTCGAAGAAGCACAGGGTAGGGTAGAGGTACACCGAGTGCTGCGTGGGCAGGTTTGGGGAAGGTTTTAGCGGAAGCTCGTAAGTCTGCCCGACCGTGTAGCCCGCGACGGGGACGACCTTCAGTTCGGCCTTGCGCCCCTCGCTGAGCCAACCTTCGCCGTTGATCATGCGAGCCAGTTCGCCGACGGTGAGACCGTGCGAGACCGGCACCTCGTGCATCCCGATAAAGCTCTGGTAGGCAAGGTCGAGCACCGGTCCGTCGACCAGGCTGCCGTTAGGATTGGGGCGATCGAGGATGACGACTCGCTTGCCGAGTTCTGCGGCGGCCTCCATGACGTAGTGCATCGTCGAGACGTACGTAAAGAAGCGCAGCCCGACGTCTTGGATGTCGAAAACGATCACGTCCACGTCGGCTAGCATCGCGGCGGTAGGCTTCTTGGTCGTCCCGTACAGAGAGATGATCGGAAGGCCGGTCGCGTCGTCAATCTGGTTGTTGACTTTCTCTCCGTCGCTGGCCATCCCACGGAAGCCGTGCTCCGGTGCGAACACTTTGACGAGCTTGACGCCGCTTCCCAGAAGGCGATCGGCGAGGTGCATCCCCCCGGAGGTCGAGGTGTGGTTAAAGACGCCCGCGACGCGGTCGGTACCTAACGCTGCGAGGACTGCCGGCCACTGTGCCGCGCCCACCTGAGCCTCGGATACGGTCGCGCCAGATCTAGCGTCCGCGGCTATCGTGCTCGGGCCTACGCCCGGAGCGGGGCTTTCATCACTGTCGACCGGGCGCCCGAGAGCCTCTCCCTGTGAAGGTGTATTTCGGTCGACCTTGGTCTGGGCAGTGCCACAAGCCGAGAGGGAGACCAACGCCAAAACCACAAATCCTTTTAAGTTCACGCCGTGGAAAACTAGTGAGCCGCGAAGCAACACATCCGCCGCCACATGTAGCCCCCCGTAAGACCGATAGGCGGTCTGGCCGTGTCACACTATGAAGAAATTCGCCATCGTCGACCTCGAAACGACCGGGGTGCGGCCACACCGCGACAAGATCACCGAGATTGCGATTATCCTGCTTGACGGCGAGCAGGAGGTGGACCGCTGGTGCTCGCTCGTGCACCCGGAGACGACCCTCGGCACGGCCATCACCGAACTCACCGGCATCACCGACGAGATGTTGGCCGAGGCCCCCAAATTCTACGAGATCGCAAAGCAGATCGTCGAATTCACCGAGGACCGGATCTTCGTGGGGCACAATGTGCGCTTCGACTACACCTTCCTGCGGGAGGAGTTTAGCCGACTCGGGTTCACGTACTCACGGAAGCAACTGTGTACGCTGCAACTGGCCCGCAAGTGCTGGCCGGCTGGCGGCAGCTACTCGCTGGGCAAGCTCTGCGGCCGGCTCGGTATCGACCTTGCCCGCGCCCACCGCGCCATGGACGACGCCAGTGCCACGGCGCAAGTTTTGGCGAAAGCCCTCGCCCACCGCGAAGGCCGCGACGACGCCAAGGAGTTGCTACAGACCGCTATGCGCGAGAGTCTCTTGCCCGGAGGCTTGAGCATGAAGAGGATTCACAGCCTGCCGGCGGAGTGCGGCGTGTACTACTTCTTAGATCGAGGAGGCAGGGTCGTCTACGTGGGCAAATCTCAGAATATCCGCAGACGCGTGCTGGAGCACTTCGCCCAGAAAGACCAGAAGAGCAATCGTCTACACCAACAGGTGCATTCGATCAAATGCGAGCTGACCGGTTCGGAGTTGGTGGCTCTCCTGCACGAGAGTCGCGAGATTAAGCGCTTGCAGCCGAGTATCAATCGGGCGCAAATGCGGCGCTTCTTCCCCTACGTGCTGCACCTCGAGCGCGACGAAGACGGGATCTGCCACCTGCGCCTCTGCAGGCCGAACGCTGAAGAGATGCTGTGTCTGGAAGTTATCGCCGAGTACGGCAAGCTCGGCCGGGCGCAGGGGGCGCTGCAGTTCGCGCAGCGAGAGTTCGGTCTTTGCGGCAAGTACGTCAACCTCGAGAAGGGCAAGCACGGCACGCCCTGTTTTCACTACCACCTCAAGAGTTGCCTCGGGATCTGCTGCGGGCAGGAGTCGATCGAGCAGTACAACCTCCGCGTCGCCCAGGCCTGCGAGCGCATCCGAACCATCTTCGGCGAGGATTTCTTCATTCTGGACGACGGACGCTCCCCCGACGAGCAAGCGGTCGTCCTCGTTGAAAACGGACGCTTCCGCGGCTACGGGTACCGACCTATGCCGAAGCGAAAGAGTAGCCATCCCTGCCAGAAGAAGTTGCGGGCGGTCATTGAGCCTGCGATCGGCAACCCGGAGACGGCACGCATCATTCGGCGATATTTGCGAGACAAGGACGTGCAGGTAGTACCGGTGGCCTAAAGGTTTACGCTTTCGGTAACCGCGAACCCCCTAAAAGCTGTATCTGAACTGCGTCGTCATCTCCGTCTGGTCCGGAGCACCCTTCCGGCGCCCAATCGCGCCCCGCAGCTCAGCCGTGAGCCGTCGCCCCACCTTATACCGAAAGTTGAGGTAGCTGCGCGTGCCCTCGCCGTAGTAAGCCGGGATTCGGAAACGGTACAGCAGGTCATTCTCAAAGGCGTAGATGCGGCTGTCGTAGTCATCGGTGTTGATCAGGGCGACGCGGCCGGTGATCGAAATCGGCAGGCCGGCAGGCTTCCAGAGGACATCCTGGTAGATGACCGTGCCCTCGCTGATGCGCCCGCTCTCCTCGGTGCGGGCATACTCGACGCGGGTTCGTAAGGCCAAAGACTTGCTCATGGTGACTTCGCCCTGCACGCGTAGGGACGTGCGGTTGTAGGGAAGCAGTAGCCGCAGAGGTCCGGCAGCATCACTCGGCTCATCGCGCTCGGCGCGTCGGTGCCGCATTTGGACGTAGAAACTGTAAGTCCGCCGCTTATCGTAGGTAAGCCGGAGAAGGCCGTCGCTGTTGGTGCTCGGTCGGCTTGCGCGAAAACGGGCGAAGGGCTGGCGGTAGACGTCGACGAAGCCCTGGAGCGTCCACTCAGGAGCGAGCTGCATGCGCGACCCGATGTACAGGCCCTCCTCGGTGTCGGGTCGTCGCGAATTACCGAACACGTTGCCGTAGAGTGCGCGGTACTGCGTGTCATAGCGTCGCAGCACTATACTGATATCCGTGCGGCGGTCTAGGCTCGTCTGCAAACCGGTGATCACCGCAGTGTTGCGGCCGCCGTCCACGGCGGCCTCTCCGAACCAGGAGACCTTGCCGATAAAGGTTTGCCAGGCGAGGCTAGCATTCTGGATAAAGTCACCGCGTTGGTTGAAGCGCTGGTAGAGTCGGTCGCTAGGCGCAAACGGGACCTCGAACTGGTGCTGGAGGTAGTGCACCGACACCCGCCCCCAGGACTGTTCGATCCCAACCGCCCCACCAAGCGAGACCGCAGTGTTCGAGTTGCGGCCCGCAATCTCGCTCGGGGTTCGGTGCAGGCCACTGAGTCTGTTCGAGGCAAACTCGAACTCGCCCGTGAGTGCGTCGAGCGTGTCGATCCCTCCGTCGGGTCGCGTGCGGCTCACCATGGCCATAGCCTTGACCGGACCGAACTGTACTGCGGTCGCCGCTCCCCGGTAGAAGCCCGTCTCGGTTACGGAGGCATGCGGGATGAGCCAACGGGCGTTGCGCTGTACGTTCATGACAAACGCCCCCTTGCCGGTACCAAAGCCGGAGTAGTTGATGAGTCCCTGGCCCCAATTAAGCCCGTAGTCGCCAATGGCCACGGTCTTGACCTTGCCGGGCAGCTCGTCTGCGTAGGCGTGCATGCTGACGTAGTCGAAACCGAGGGGTCGCTTCGCTCCTCCGAAAGGCTCACCAGCGTCGTTCTCGAGGACGAGGCCGACGCTAAACTGCCGTCCGGCTGTCTGTCGAATGCGGATATACAGCGGTACTGGTGGCCCTTGCCAGAGGCTGCGGTTGGCGGTCGTGCTCTGGTAGCCCGTCCTCAAAGCGGCAAATCCGGTGGCGTCTCGAAATCGGTCGCCAAGTGTCTTGACGGTTGAGCGTGCGCCAACTCTTACGGTCACGAATTGCAACAGTTGACGAACCTCATCTACGCTCAGCAGATCTACCGCCTGAAGCTCTAGCACGGACATAAAAGCTCCGGTCTGCTCGCGATAGCGAAGGAGGCTAGCCACCTGCGCAGGGGACAGCAGATTTAGGTCGTCGAGGAGTTCGCTGCTCGCGGTATTTAGGTCGATCGGGTGCCGGGCGTAGTAGTTCCGGGACTCGGCGATCCGCTCCAAGTCGCCGGCCTCGACGTTCTCGTCTTCGAGCGATCCATCGTCGAGTTGCTCGATTTCGTTTTGCGTGTCGGTATCGAAGGTTACGGTCGGACGTCCGGCCGGGAGGGAGTCGACGGGCTGCGAGAACGTAGATTCCTGAGCCAGGACAATCGTCGGGATAAGGCACGCGAAGCCGAGCAATAACCGGTAAAGTCCTCCCATCCGCGGGCAAGGTATGGTAGGCTTTCGGTGTCGTAAGCGTACCTACCGCATTTCCACAACGGTGGACAAGCATACTTGTCTGCGGAGTCTCCGTTCGTAGATTTGCCAATGTGAAATTTTACAAGCGCTCCTACCTCGCCTTTCGGTTCAACTGTGACACGGCGGCCGGGGGTGTCTGAGAGATTCGCGGTCTAGCGGCCGGGACGTTTCGTACGTCCCGGCCGCTTTTCGTATACGCCTTGCCCAGATACTACCTTTTCAAACATTCAAAACACAACCCTATGGCTATCAGCAAACTAGAATACATCTGGCTCGACGGTGCAGCAGACATGCAGCAGCTTCGTTCGAAGACGAAACTGATCCCCGACTTCAGCGGACAGCTAGACGACCTTCCCGACTGGAGCTTCGACGGCTCTAGTACTAACCAAGCCGAGGGCCGCAACTCCGACTGCATCCTCCGACCGGTAGCGATCTTCACGGATCCCCAGCGCAAGAACGCCTACCTCGTGATGACCGAGGTCATGAATGCCGACGGCACTCCCCACGCCACCAACGGCCGTGCTACCATCGACGACAACGACGAAGACTTCTGGTTCGGCTTCGAGCAGGAATACTTCCTGTACGACTACGAGACCGACCTACCGCTCGGCTTCCCGATTGACGGACCAGAGCCCGGGCCCCAGGGACCGTACTACTGTGGCGTAGGCGCAAACCGCTCGTTCGGACGCGAACTCGTCGAGGAGCATCTCGACGCCATGATCGACGCCGGTATCGCCGTCGAAGGCATCAACGCCGAAGTCGCCCCCGGGCAGTGGGAGTTCCAGTGCTTCGCCAAAGGCGCTCGCGCCGCCGGTGACCACATGCACGTCGCCCGCTACCTTCTCGAGCGCATTGGCGAGAGCTACGGCGTATACATCAACTACCATCCCAAGCCCCTAGGCGTCGACGCCGACTGGAACGGCTCCGGGATGCACGCAAACTTCTCGAACACGCTGCTGCGCACCAGCGGCAAGAAGGAGGACTACGACCGCGTCTGCGAGGCATTCCGTCCTGTGGTGAAGGAGCACATCGCAGTCTACGGCTACGATAACCACCTGCGCCTCACCGGTAAGCACGAGACCCAGTCTATCGACCAATTCTCGTTCGGTATCTCCGACCGCGGGGCTTCGATCCGCATTCCTATCGCGACCGTCGAAAAGGGCTACAAAGGGTGGTTGGAAGACCGCCGGCCCAACTCCGCAGCCGATCCGTACAAAGTAGGTGCCCGCATCATCAAAACGGTGAAAGCAGCCAGCCACCAGATTGCCTAGTCGGTAGCTACGCAAAGCAGCAGTTCGAAGCGGCCGCGGGGGTGTAACCTCCGTGGCCGTTTCGTGTTTTGGCGACAGCCGCCTAACCCTGCTAACGCCACTTTTATGACTTCCTCACCTACTTATCACCCAACAGTCGTCATACAGTCTGCCGATCAAGTAAAGCACTGGGACGAGGCAACGCTCGTAAACCAGCAAATTCCATCCATCGCACTGATGCGGCGAGCCGTCGACGCTCTCGTGCAGCGTTTCGTGAAGGACTACCCGCTGGAAAATTTCGAGCTCGTCGACGTTGTCGTCGGACCTGGCAACAACGGGGGCGACGGGGTCGGGCTGGCCGGGACGCTCGCGCTGCTGGGCTATTCTGTGGAAGTGTGGCGCTTCGGCGACGGGGAGGGCAGTGGTGATTTGCCGGAGATGTGGCAGCGGATGGTCCGCGCTGGCAACATAAAGTGGGTGCATAACGAAGCGTACCGTCCGCGCACTTTTACCTCAGTAATCGTCGACGCTCTCCTCGGGGTAGGCACTTCTCGACCGCTGGGTGGCATTTTCGCGGAGGTGGTACGAGCGGTAAACGCAAGCGTTTTGCCCGTTGTCAGCATCGACGTCCCGAGTGGACAGGCGATCGATGGTCGATACCCCGCGTGGCCATGCATTCGCGCTACGCACACCTATACGTTTGGGGCAATCAAGTTCAGCGCCTTACTGACGGAGACCGGTCCGGCATGGGGTACGCCAGTCGTGCTGGACATAGACCTGGTGCCACCGGAGGGCGTAGGGTCGGTGAGTGCTCCGGCGCTGCCGAGTTTGCTTACCGAAAGCTCGCTTGCCCAGCTCCTGGCCCCCCGCGAGCGCTTTACCCACAAGGGCACGTGGGGGCATGTCCTCGTGATGGCAGGCAGCCGCGGTCACGCCGGAGCGGCACTGCTGGCGGGGCGGGGGGCCTACCGGGCCGGAGCAGGTTTGGTGACATTCTACGTCCCGGCGGCGCTCGAGAGCGCCTTGCAGCAAGGTCTGCCAGAGGCCATGACCCTCACTGATCAGTCGAGCGACTACCTCACTAGCGTACCGGACCTCGGACCATACGATAGCGTTATCGTCGGACCGGGGCTCGGTAAGCATCCCAGGACAGCTGCTATGCTGTCGCAGCTCTTCGACAGCATTGGCGACAAGCCGATCGTCATTGACGCAGACGCCCTTAATCTGCTGGCCGAGGACCGTCGCCTTTCGGCAAAACTCCCGTCGCGCGCCGTCCTCACGCCGCACCCCGGCGAGTTCGCGCGGTTGGTCGGGCGCAAGACGGAAGGCCGAGCGAGGCTGGAGGCGCTGCAGGACTACGTCGAACGAGTAGCTCGTCCCGACACTGTAGTGGTGCTGAAGGACCAATACACGGTTTTGGCGAAAGCCGAGCAGCCGCAGACGATCAACTTTTACTACGGCAATCCCGGAATGGGGACCGGGGGTATGGGCGACGTGCTGAGTGGCGTGATTGGTGCGCAACTCGCGCGCGGCCTATCGACCCTGGAGGCCGCCCGCCTGGGAGTGTACCTCCACGCGAGAGCCGGTGACCTCGCAGCAGGGGAGTTCGGCGAACGGGGTTTGTTAGCCGGGGATGTCGCCGAGTACCTTGGTCGCGCCTAGCGAAAAGATGCGCTACACCTGTCCTACCCCTAATTGCCTACATGAAGACTTTGGTCGTCCTTTCTGGTGCCGGTGTGTCGGCGGAGTCCGGCGTGAAAACCTTCCGCGATCACGATGGGCTCTGGGAGAATCACTCGATTCAAGACGTGGCGACGCCGGAGGGTTGGCAGCGAGACCCGGAGCTGGTCACTGCGTTCTACAATGCTCGGCGCGCACAGCTCGACGAGGTGCTTCCAAATGCTGCCCACTTGGCTATCGCAGCGGCGGAGACTTTCGTCAAAACGGTCATCATCACCCAAAATGTCGACGACCTGCATGAGCGAGCTGGCTCTACACATGTCCTGCACCTCCACGGAGAACTGCGCAAGGCGCGATCCAGTGCAGACGAAAGCTACGTCGTACAATGGGCGGGAGACCTGTCGGCGGCAGACCGGTGCCCCAAGGGCGCGAGATTGAGGCCACACATCGTCTGGTTTGGGGAGGCCGTCCCGGCCATTGAAGAAGCAGCGGCGCTCGTGGCCACCGCAGACTTTGTGCTGATCGTAGGCACGAGCCTTCAAGTGTACCCGGCGGCCGGACTACTCGCCGTAGCTCCACCTTGGGCACAGGTCACCTACATCGACCCTGCCCCTGCGGTGAGCTACGAGCTGTCCGAGCGACCTGGGGCCGAAATCCTTGCCGTGCCTGCCAGCGTAGGCGTACCGGCGTATCTCGATCGCCTCCGCTCTGCGCAGCGAAGCGCCTGAGCATTACCTAAAATTATGAAACCTGACCTCACCCCCGCCTACTGGACGGAGCGCTATCGAGCAAGTCGCGACGGCTGGGACCTTGGCGGCGCGAACCTCGGACTGCTCGAGGAAGTGACCTCCCGCGTCAATCCGACGCAGCGAGTCCTGATCCCTGGGGCCGGGCGAGGGTACGAAGCGGAATGGCTGTGGCAAGCCGGATATGACCAGGTGTACGTATGTGACTGGTCGGAGCTGGCTCTGGCACGTCTGGCCTCTTCTCTTTATCTGCCGAAGGCCGACCGGCTACTGGTGGGTGACTTTTTTGAGCTGTCGGGACGATTCGACGTGATTATCGAGCAAACCTTCTTCTGTGCGATTGACCCTTCGCAGCGCGAGCGCTACGTCGACCAGTGCGCCGACCTGCTGACGCCAGGAGGGCTGCTCATCGGGGTGCTCTTCGACAAGACATTCTCGGCGGGGCCGCCTTTCGGTGGTTCTAGGGCGGAATATGCGGATGCATTCGGAAGGCGATTTGCTGTTAATAACTTAGCTGAATTCCAGGGGAGCGTCGCGCCGAGGCGCGGGAGCGAAGTGTTGTTGGTAGCTCGGCAGAATACATAGACCTGCGTAAATAGCTGATGATCAACATGCTGAGACATTTTGGTCTTATTCTTGTATAAATTGTCCCCAAGTGTCTAATCGCTTGTGAACAAAATTTTATGTTCGCGACCGTCGCCACGGCGAACGAACGCAGGGAAACAACATACGTGATCAATACAAAAACTCTCCGAGGCTACGGCTTCGCTCTCCTCTCCGCCGGCCTTACGCTCTTTGC
Source organism: Lewinellaceae bacterium (assembly GCA_963837005.1). GTDB lineage: Bacteria > Bacteroidota > Bacteroidia > Chitinophagales > Saprospiraceae > CALDTK01. The sequence goes on along the minus strand of CAWIMC010000001.1, from coordinate 692,865 downwards.
CGCCGGTGGCCTCCAGTCCTACGCCCCCTCGACCGACGAAAGTCTAGGCTCGCTGACGCTCGTCGTGCCGACCTACAAGTTTGGTCTCGAGCAAGAACGCTTCAATGCCATCGTATCTTCCGAAGTAGCGCGGGGCATGACGCTTTCCGAACTCATTGAGCAATTCAGCGAGGACGACGCTATCAAAGCCAACTTGCTGATCAACGCGCTCCAGAGTCTCGACGAGAACAAGCTAATCGCTGGCCGCTCTCTGACCGCCTTCCTGAGCGGAGACAAGGAGTTTCCGGACTATCTCGTCTACGAAGCCAACGACTACGAGCAGATCGTCTTCGACTTCCTCACCGGCGAGGTCCGTATCCACGCCGAGGAAGTGACCACAGAGCTGGTCGTTGGCCACGCTGGCATCGAGTCCTCCCTTTGGGCGGCTGTCAACGGCGCTGGCTATTCCAATCGCGTAGCTCATGGGGTAACCCGCGCCATTGAGTCTTCGATTGCCCTGAATCGTCTCGATAAGGGAGACCAGTTCGACATGATTTATGAGCGCAAGCTCGTCGCCGGCGTCGAGAAAGGTGAAGGCCGCGTGAAGATGGTGCGCCTGCGCCACCGCGATAAGGACATCGTCGCGATGCACTTCGCGCGACCTGAGGCAGGCATAAATGGCTACTATAACCTCGAGGGTGAAAGTCTGGCGCAGGGCTACCTGCTCAATCCGGTGAAGGGTTCACGTATTTCGAGCGCCTATAACCTGAGTCGCCTGCACCCGATCCTGCGGTACCGTCGCCCGCACTACGGCACCGACTACGCCGCCCCTTATGGGCGTCCGATCATGGCGGTCGCCAATGGCGTCGTTGAGACCGTAAGTCGCTCGCGCGGCAATGGCAACTTTGTAAAAATCAAGCACGACAGTCGACACGCCACGCAGTACCTCCATATGCGAAGTCACGCCAAGGGCCTGCGATCGGGAGATGTCGTACAGCAAGGCGATATTATCGGCTACGTCGGAAGCACGGGCCTATCCACCGGGCCGCACGTGTGCTTCCGGTTCTGGAAGGACGGCAAGCAGGTCAACCACCTCAAGATTGACCTGCCACGGGCCAATCCTCTGCCTGCGGACATGCTCTCGGAATTCGAGATTGAGCGCGACGAGCTGCTGCGGGAGATGAACGCTGCCCCGGCCGAACGGGCCCTGGCACCCTCCATCGTGCTGGATCAGGATAGCGACGAAGCGTAGGGTAGACTATAGACAAGAGCTTGAGCCAGCGGCTATTCGCGAGTCCGCCTCTACGTAAAGGGCTATTGTGAGAAATGGGCGGCAAACTTTTAAGGTTACCTTCCCGCCAGATAACCCCGCACACCTCACTATGCTAGACGCTCTCATCTCCGGACTCAAAGACCAAGCCCTCGGTGCCCTCACGGGTGAAGCCGGCATCACCGCGCAACAAGCAGAGCAAGCCCTTCCGCTCGCCAAGGACTCCATCACGGAAGGACTCATGGGCGCCGCTACGAGCGGCAACTTCAACGGCATCTCGGAAATGTTGAAAATGGCCACCGGCGGGGGTGGCGTGGCCGGTCTCGCCAAGAACGCCGTGTACGCCTCTATTGCGAGCAAGCTCGTCGGTAAGCTCACGTCCTCCCTCGGACTCGGCGACGGAATCGGTACGAAGGTCGCAGCCGTGGTCCTACCGATGATCCTCGGGAAGCTCGGAGGCCAAGTCACCAAAGACGGTGGTTCGGCCATGGACCTCGGTGCTATTACCAGCATGCTGGGCGGTGGTGCCGCTAGCGGCGCGGCTGGATTGGCCGGTAAGGCTGCTGGTATGCTAGGCGGCTTGCTCGGCAAGAAGTAAAAACCGCCTTATGCTTTTCCTACATGGCGGAGCTGCACAATGGCAAGATCTCTAGAGCATAGCCGATACTGTCGGTGACTGAGCTATAGCTGCCCGTGCACTCGCCCATCTCGAATCAGTTGGTCGAGATGACGCAAACGTGAAGAGAGCGGCCGACACCACAACTGATCGGTGGCTACACGGCTTGGCGCTATACCATGCTATCCCGAACTTCTTCGAGTCTCGTGGCGAGGGCGTCGATGCGCCCCTGTAAACCTTTCACAGCATCCCGCTCGCGGTCCAAGTGATGGTCCAACTGCACGAACTGCTCATCGACGCGCTCCCGGATAAGCCGGACGTAGCCTTCGAGCTTCTCCCGGACCTGGGTGGCGAGCTTGTCTCGGCCACGGCCTACCTCTGCGCGGTAGTCTTTCATGACTTGCCGTCGCTTGACGGTCGTTGTCACGCCGGCAAAGAGCAAGCCTACGGCTGTCATGATGCCACCCGTCACGTCAAAAGCCGCTGCCTGCGTGACCGCCGCCATTACAGCGCCGATCACCGCAATTCCGCCCCCGGTGAGCAGATTGCTGCTCAGTTGCTCGCGGTCGCCGAAGAGGTCTCTGCCGTCGAAATTGTCGGATTTTGTAATGAAGCGTTCGAAGGCCTCGCGGAGTTCGAGCAGGATAGCGGCGCGCTTGTCGGCTACGTCGGTAAAAAAGACCCGGTCGCTCGGGAGATTAATCGCCTTCTGCTGAACCTGCAGGTGGACGGTCTGCGTCATGTTCTGCAGGCTTTCCGCTAAGTCATTGACCCCGTCGGTAAGTCGCAGCGACAGCTGCTCACTGAGGTCGGATTGCATGGTTTTGGCGAAAGCCTCTAACCAGGCCTTCGTGCCGGCCTCTGCGGAGAAAATACCGACCACAGCTCGCTTGACGAGGGTTGGGAACGCGAGCGCGGCCTCTAACTCCGCCTCGCGACCGCGCGTTACTTTCTCGTAGGAAGCGACGAGATTCTCTACCAAGACATCGATTTGCCGAGCCGCCTGCTCATCGTAGCGCATGAGGGTTTCATTGATGCGGTCGCGGAAATCGACATCGGCCTGTAGGGCCGCGCGTCGCTCGTCGAGTCCTCCGGACACCCGCTCCAGCATTTGGCCTGCGGTGTCGAGTGCATTGCTGATTTTGAGCGTTGCGGCTCGCCCGCCGGTGATGTTGCCGCCGATGTAGTCGAACAGTTCGTCAAAGCCGCTCGCGGCGCGGTCGCCCTGCATCTCTTTGAGTGCACTTACGGCAAAGACCTGCGGGGCCTCGACGCCCTTGGCGATAGCTTGTGCTCGAACACCTTCGAGGTTGACCGCCAGGTCGGCCTCCGGCATCAGGTCTTTTTGTTGTAGCACAAAAATTACCTTCCGCTTCCAGTCGCCGTGGATGTAGTCGAAAAACTCCCACGAACTCTGGCGGTATGGATTCTTGGCCTCGAAGACGAAGACCACCAAATCACTACCTGGCACAAAGCGCTCAGTAATCTCCTGGTGGTGGGCGACGATGGTATTGGTGCCTGGCGTGTCGACGATCGCGATTTCACGCAGGATATCAACCGGGAGGAAGATTTTTTTGAAGTGCTCGTTGACCTCCACCACAGACTCGTGTTCTCCGTATAGAATCTCCTGGACCGTGTCGGTCATGGGCTGCGGGGCCACCTTGGCGATCTCTCGCCCGGTGCCCAGTAAGGCATTGATGAAGCTCGATTTGCCGGCCTTGACCTCTCCGCAAATGACGAAGAGGAACGGCTCGCGGATACGCTCACGGAGGTCGTCCAACACCTCCGCCATGCCCGGCTTTTGGATGTCGATGGCGAGGGTGTGTAAATCGCGGACGAAGGCCTCGACCTGCACGCGTGCGTCCTGTAGTTTTTGCGAAAGCAACATATCGAGTCGTACTAGCAGGCGGCAAGGTAGCCGGTGGCCATCGGGCCGCGACACAAGAGCAGATCGAGGACCGAGACGTTGGACTGCCAGCCGGTTCGATCGCTGAAGATTTGGGGGTAGGGGAGCCATCCGGCAACGGGGGCAAGAAGGTCTGTACGCATGTCCACGTCCGGCTGCCAGTCGTCGACTTTCGTCAAAACCAGTTTTGCGTCGAGCTCGGCGGCGACCCATTCGATCAAGTCCCAGTTCCACTCCCAGAGGGTGTCGGGCTTTCGCGAAAACAATCGCTCCAGGTCGGGGCTGTACTCCTCCCAAAAGGGCGCGGACGCGTAGCCAGCTGTAATCGTGGCCCAGTGTTGCTTGCGCCAATCCTCGGCGTAGCTGATCCGTACCTCCGTGATCGGGCAGCGTTGGTGCTTGCCGGCAAGTAAGGGGATACTCAACAACTGTCGGCCCTGTGCTGACGCGATCTCGGCACGGTTGCGTTGGGTGCGCCGCTGGTAGTGCTCGTTTTGCCGAAAGGCGAACCCACCCCCGGCAAAGCCTTTGCGCCACAGTTCAATAGAACCAAAGTAGGGGAGAGGAGCGCGATAGTAAAGGCTGGCGGTGGGCGTTGATGCGAACATGGACGAGTAGGTACGGCGTTGCACAGGCAAAGAACCCCTACATGAGCCTTTCCGACCTCAATAACGACGGTATTGCCCTCGACGGCATGGACGCCGTCGCGTACAGAAATGGCGAGAGCCTCAACGGCGTACCTGAGTATTCCTCTGATTTGCGTGGCATCACCTACCGCTTCGCCAATGAAGAGAATTTGGTGCTGTTCGAGGCGGACCCCGCGATGTATATCCCCGACTTCGCCGGTAGCTACTTACGCGACCCAGAGGCCAAGGACGTCATCAAGAATGACGGCACGCCACACAAGATTGCGCCGGCCAACAGCCGCCTCGAATCACGCGGCATGCTTCAGGACGACATCCAGCCTCTCAGCGGGAAGCTCGACCCAGCGATGAAGGACAACCCAGGCTACGAGACCGACGACGAGGTGGAGATGTCCAACCTTTCGGACAGCAATGCCTAGCCGCATATCGCGGTGGCACCCTATATTGTCCCCGATATGTCAAGAAGGATCTCTACGGCTCCCGGCAAAGCCTTTCTCTGGTTAATCGCTATTGCAGTTGCCGCCCTCATCGAGGGTGCACTGTTGACGAGTGCCGCTTGGCTTCCGAATGGCGCCTACGCTATGCAGCACGCTCCTGAGGCGCAAGAGATCGAAGTCGAGCCACAGGTCGAGCTCAGCACCACCCGGATCGTATACTTTGCAAATATGGTGGTCGAGATGATTCGATCAGCGCGGTAAAAGCGGTACTCACCTCAAAGCGTACGCTCCGCTCAGCTTAGCGCTCTTTGTAAACCGGCGACACTCATAAATGCCGGATTGGCCAATTGATAGGCGTTTGATGTACCTGCCGGGCGATCGCCCTCGACGAGATCAATAAACGTCTGAGCCCGCGCATCGGTATCGCCGCTCTCCGTGCTCTGTTGATAGTAGCTTACCCACCGGTCTAAAGACGAGGACAACTCATCGCAGGCTAGGCCAAGTAGACTTCCGTCAAAACCGCCGAAATGACTGCGGTATGCCGCCGACACATCTCTGAGTTGACCTAGGCGCTGAAGACTTTCCTTCCATAGCTTGATGTCAATGTCCGGCGGCGGGCAGGGAGGTTCAACGGGACCACTTGCTATACACACTCCACCAACATCTCCTAAGAAGAGCGCATCGCCCACCCGCCAGGCAATGTGGTGCTTCGCGTGGCCGGGGGTGTGCAGGGCCTGGGTCGCCACACCACCCAATCGACGCGTCTCGGCATTGTCCCAGGCACTCAGCTGAGGTTCTGGGATAGCGGACATCTTACCCCAGAGGCTCTCCATCCCTTCCTCGCCGTAGATGCGGGCGGCGCTGCTCCAGAGGCGCGTCGGGTCCGCCAAGTGCTTGTAGCCGAGTGGGTGCACGTGGACGGTAGCCCCAGCCTCCGCGAAACGCCAGGCGGCACCGGCGTGATCGAAGTGGATGTGCGTGAGAAGGACATCCGTTATCGACGCGTAGGTCAGCCCGAGCTTTTCTAACCCTTCCCCGAGTCGCTGCGTGCAGGTGTCCGGACCCGGATCTACGAGCACGACTCTATCGGCGGCCTGCACTACGTAGCAAGCAATGACCTCGGGCTGCCCCATGAACTCCAGGTCTATGGTTTGGACGATTGTCTTTGCGTCGAGCATATTACAAAGTTGCCTTAGTCGATGAGGGCAGGATCCAAGGCCAGCGTGACCGGCTTTGTGGAGAAGAGTCGTGCGGCCAGGCCGTGCGTTTTAGGGAGTTCGTACTCGAAGAAATAGCTCATCGTCGCGACCTTACCCTCGTAAAAGCTTTCGCCAAAACGCCCTTCGCCGGACTCGACCTGCGCGGTCGCCGTTTGAGCCATGCGCAGCCAGTGCCAAGCAATGACCACCAGTCCGAAATAGTCGAGGTACAAGGTAGCATCGGCCAGATACGCCTCGGGTCCTTGTTGCTGGTACACCTTGCCGAGGTGTCGAGTGATCTTCTCGAGCTGGTGTGCCGCCGCCCCTAGGGCCTGCGCCTCGTCGGGGAAAGTTTTGGCGGAGGCCTCTATGTCTTTGCCCATTTGCGTCGCCAAAGCCTTTAAGGCAGCCCCTTCTTCCATGAGCACCTTCCGGCCGAGCAGGTCCATGCCGTGAATACCCGTCGTGCCCTCGTAGATCGCGTTGACGCGGATGTCGCGATAGTACTGTTCGATAGGGAAGTCGTTGCAGTAGCCGGCACCGCCGAGCACCTGCATGGCGTTCATGACGGCTTGCGTGCCGTATTCGCTCGGGAAAGTCTTGATGATCGGCGTGAGCAGTTCAAGCAGAAGTTGCGCCTCCCGCTGGGCGTCACCAGACCCGCGCTCTGCGAGATCCGACCAAAGGCTCGCCTCGAGCATCAGGGCAGCACTTCCCTCGACAACGGCCTTTTGCATCAGCAGCATCCGGCGCACGTCGGCGTGCTCTATGATGTTGACCTGCGGCTGCGAGGGATCTTTTGAACTCGGATGCCGACCCTGGGGTCGCTCCTTGGCGTACTTGAGGGCCGCGTAGTAGGCCGCCGACGCTGAACCCGTCGCCATGATCCCGGTGCCTATGCGGGCCTCGTTCATCATGCTGAACATGTACTTCAGGCCTTGGTGAGGTTCGCCGACCAGGTAGCCGACGGTGTTGTCGTTCTCGCCGTACATGAGGTGTGCCGCGACGTAGCCTTTCTGGCCCATCTTGCCGTAGATACCGGCGGTGAGCACATCATTCGGGACGTAGCCCTCACCCTCTGGCCGGTGCTTGGGCACCACGAAAAGGCTTATTCCTCTGGTCCCTACAGCTGCACCCTCGATGCGGGCCAGCAGGAGGTGCACCACGTTGTCGGCCGCTGCGTGGTCGCCGCCGGAGATGTAGATTTTCTGACCACGAATGGCATAGGTGCCGTCGCCCAACGGTGTTGCGGTGGCGGTGATGTCGCTTAGCGAACTGCCCGCCTGCGGCTCGGTGAGCGCCATCGTGCCCTGAAATTGTCCGTCGTACATCGAAGGCAAGTAGCGCTCCTTCAGTTCTTCCGAACCGAAATGCAGGATCAGGTTGGAGGCTCCGACGGTAAGGTGGGCGTAAGCGGCGATGTTGGCGTTGGCGGCCATGAAGATCAGCGAGCCGGCATTGTTGAGGACCGTCGGCATCTGCTGGCCGCCGCGCTCCACGGGGGCCATGCTGCTCATCCACCCTCCCTCGGCCATTGCCGTCAGGCCGTCTTTGAGTACCGGGTGCGTCCAGACGACGCCGCTCTCGCAGGTGGCTTTCTCGCGGTCCATGACCGTGTAATGCGGATAGAGGTGCGTGTCGCCGATCTGCTCGGCCGCATCGACGACCATATCAAAGGCTTCGGCGTCGAAGTCGGCGTAGACCTCGATGTTGGCGAGGCGCTCCGGGGCACGGAGGTGTTCGTGGAGGAGGAATTTGAGGTGGTCGGTCGAGAGATAGTCGTGCACGCGGGCGTCTTTGGTTTTGGCGAAAGCCGAAAGCTAGTCAAACCTGAACACACCATCACCGCGGAGCCCGTTGCGGAAGTCGAGTCCCGACATCGCCCGCTTGCCGGCAGGCTTTAGCTCGAGCAGCTCGAGGACTTGCCCACCGCCGGTCGCGATGGCCAGCCCAGGTCCCTCCGAGATGGATGTCTCGTCCCTGGAGAGGGGGACGAGTTGCCCCGCAGTTGCAGCCATAGCGTCGTAGCCGATGTGAGCAGCGTCGAGCCGAGCAGACCGTAGCACTTTGACCTCCTGGCCCTCGAAGGTCGTCCAGGCCGTAGGGTAGGGATGTAGGCCCCTCACGAAATTGTAAACCTTATCTGCTGGTCTCGACCAGTCGATGCGGGTGTTGTCGCGCGTGAGTTTTGGGGCATGGGTAGCGAGACTGTCGTCCTGAGGCCTGCCCTCGGTTTGGCCGGCGGCGATAAGATCGAGCGCCTCGACGAGGGTGTCGGCACCGAGTTGCATGAGCCGCCCGTACACCTCACCGGTCGTCTCTGTCGGAGCGATTTCGGTCCGTGCTTGCAGAAGCAAGTTGCCGGTGTCGATAGCGTGTTGGAGGAAAAAGACACTCACGCCCGTCTCACGCTCCCCGTTGATCACGGCCCAGTGAATTGGCGCGGCACCCCGGTAGGCCGGGAGGAGACTTCCGTGGACATTGACGGTGCCGAGGGGCGGCAGGCTCCAGATGCTCTCGGGCATCATCCGGAAGGCCACCACGACCTGTAGGTCTGGGGCGAGGGCGGTGAGAGTTTTGGCGAAAGCCTTGCTCTTGAGACTTTTGGGCTGATGGACGAGCAGTTGGTGCCTTTCGGCAAAACGCTTCACGTCGCTGGACTGCACCTGTTGGCCACCGCGTCCTCCGAGCTTATCGGGAGCGGTAACCACGGCGACCACTTCGTGATGGGTATCGAGCAGAGCCTCAAGTGAGGCGACGGCAAATTCGGGGGTTCCGTAGAAGACGATGCGCATGCCGCAAAGCAAAGCTTACTTTCGCGGCATGAGTTTGACGAAGTTGATCTTGGGTTGCGTATACGCGCTCTGCTGTACGGCGGCAGTCGCACAGGACGCCGTGGTGCTCGAGGGCTACGTCTATGCGGACGATGACTCCGGCTACCTCAACGGCGTCAGCATCACGGTGCTGGACGCTGAATCGAGCCTCCTCTACGGGGAGGCTGCCACGAATATGGAAGGGTTTTTTGCAATGGAAGTGCCGCGAGGCAAAGACTTCCTCGTCAGGGCTTCGAAGGGGGCGTTCCTACCCGCCGAGGGGGCAGCGAGCAGCAAGGGAACGACCGGCGATAAGGCCTTCGTCAAGCTCGCCCTCGAACGGGCACCTGGCTACCGGCTCGAGGTCACGCTCGCCCAGGAGCGGGAGGAAGACCAAGAGGAGGTCGATGCCATAAGCGGCAGTCTGATAGAAGTCTACAACAACACTAAGGACCAGGAGGTCCTCACGCTCAAGGATCACCCGTCGCCGTACTTCAGCTTCCAGCTCGAGCAGGGAAACCACTACACACTCCTGATCCGCAGCCCAGGGTACTTCACCAAGCGAATCGAGAGCTTCGTCAACATCGATGGCTGTATTCTCTGCATGGACGGCGTCTCGGAGATCGGCCCTGGCGTAAGCGATAACTTGTCGTACGGCAACGACGTCGGGACGCTCTTGGCCAACATCGAACTCAAGCCACTACGCGTCGAGAAGGCCATGCGAATCAACAATATCTACTACGACTACAACAAGTCCGAGATCAGCAAGGACGCGGCCTACGAACTGGACAAGGTCGTCGAATTGCTACGCGTCAACCCTAGCATCGTAGTCGAACTCGGTAGCCACTCCGATGCACGCGGGAACGCACGCTACAACCGCGACCTGAGTCAGGCGAGGGCCGAGTCGGCCGTGGCGTATATCGTGAACAAGGGTATCGCTGAGTCGCGGCTCTCCGCTCTCGGCTACGGAGAGTCTAAGCCCGTCAACAAATGTACGGACGACGTGATTTGCTCCGAAGAACAGTTTGCCCAGAATCGCCGCACCGAATTGACGATAACGGGCTTTACGACCGACCCCTTCGCCGGGAGGCCGCTCGCTGAGATCATTGCAGAAGAGCAGCTCGAAGCCCTGCTGGCCGAAGTGTTGGCCGCCCCGGAGGTCCGCATCCCCGAGGATACAGGGAAAGGCAGTGACGCTGCCCCCACTGCTGCCGCAGAAGCGGATGCAGGTTCGGCCGCAGCAAAAGCTACTCCGTCGACCCCTGCTCGGCGGTTCGCCGATGCAGACAAAACTTCCCCGGTAACGCCGTACAGTCCCGAGGCCACCGCAAGTGCCGAGAGCGATATCGAGATTATCCAGCCTATGCCTGCCTCCAAGCAAGCTGGCGCATTGGACGCGTCCAACGCTGGTGATGACGATCCTTCAACAACTCCGCGCGGTGCCCAAGCCATCCGCGTGATTGTCCCTGAGCAATCCCTTACCAACGTCACTCCCCTTACACTACCGGCGGGGGGCAAGTTCTCGGGCTACCGCGTCCTCGTCTTTCAAAGCCCTGTGACGCTGGCGGATAGCAATGGGGATCTGTTCTTCAAGTTTGGGACACTTAAAGAGGACAAGCTTGCCGATGGCACCTTCGGGTACATGTCGGGCGCCTTCAAGACCGAGGTCGAAGCCCGTAGCTACCTCGGTAATGTCGCGACGCTCTTCCCGGCGGCGCGTCTCCTGCGCTACGTCAACGGGTACATCATCGAGAACGCACAATAATGAATCCTGTCCGCGAGAGTCTGCCCTACGATGGCCTCACCCTGCAACTCTACAAGTTCGTCCACCCGCGTCATGATCGTCTCTTGATCATAAGTCACGGACTCGGCGAGAACGGCCTTCGGTTTACGCACGTAGCTGAGTACTTCTACGGCGCAGGCTATGATGTCGTAGCCTTCGATCACCAGGGTCACGGCCGCAGTACTGGAGCGCGAGGGACCATCGTGAGTGCAGCTAGTTTGGTTGCAGAGACGGCGGCCGTACTTGCCGCCGTAAATCAACCGCGGTACGTCCACCGAGTGCTGTTCGGACACAGTATGGGTGGGCTACTCGGACTTGCGGCCCTACGAGAGCCTTCCTTCGCCATGCAGCTGTCTGCGGCGATCATTAGTGCGCCAGCGCTCGCGCTCGGCTTCGAGCCGCCAAAGCTCTTGGTCGCCCTCGCGGGCGTCGCGGCACGTGTCGCCCCAAATCTCACGAAGTCCAACGATCTCGACCTCACGGCTTTGAGTCGCGACCCGACCGTCGCCGAGCGCTACTCTGCGGATCCGATCAATCACGACCGCCTCAGTATGCGGCTGGCGCACCTCTTCCTAGAATTGCCAAAGCGACTCCTCGCTGAACCTCACGATATCGAAATACCCCTCCTGCTCACCCACGGCGACGCGGATCGCATCTGTGCCGTGTCCGGCAGTCGAGCGTACGCCGAGCTCCACGTTGGGGGCGAGGTCACGCTCAAAGAATGGCCTGGCGGCTATCACGAGATGCACCACGAGCCAGAGCAATCGGAAGTCCTCGCGTACTACAAAACCTTCCTAGACGAGCACCTCAACTAGACTGAAGTGCACGGTGAGCCATAGATCGCTTCTCCGTTCTTGCTGAGTCCTTCAAAAAAAGCTACGAAGTAGCTCCAACTAATCCCCAAAAGCCTGCACCATGACAGCCACTGAATTTATCCATCGCCTCCCCCAAAAAGCAAGCCCCGAGGCGCTAGAAGGAGTCGAGACCAACTTCTACTTTGATCTCGCCGGCGAGGGAGGCGGTCAATACACCGTCGTCGCCAAAGACGGCGAGCTTCGAGTCCTAGACGGCAAGCAAGGCGATACCAAGTGCACGGTGACGGCGAAGGCAGACCAGTTCATGAATGTCATCCGCGGCGAAACCAACCCGATGATGGCCGTGATGACCGGGAAGGTCAAGATCTCTAATACCGGAGAGCTCATGAAGTACGCAAAGCTGTTTGGAATCATGTAGCAGCCGGTGCGAGCGGGTTTTAGCCTGCTACCACGTTTTCTGCCTGCCGATAGAGGTGTAAGGCCAGTGCGCCTAACGCGCTGTCTTCGATAGCCGCAGGCTCCTCCCCGGTCCAATACTGCGCCACGAAGCTGGTATCGAAGTCGCCGGAGACAAACGCCGGGTGCGTCATCACAAATCGTCCGAAGGGCAGGGTAGTGGCGACGCCCTCAATGTGGTAGTCATCGATCGCCTCGGCCATGCGCTGCATTGCCTCGGCCCGGGTGTCGCCCTTCACGATGAGCTTCGAGAGCATCGGATCGTAATAAATCGGCACATCCATGCCTTGTTCGTAGCCGCTGTCGACGCGAACGTTCGGTAGCTTGGGCTCACGGTACACGTCCAATGTCCCGATGTCGGGGAGGAAGCCATTGGCCGGGTCTTCGGCGTACACACGGAGTTCGATGCTGTGGCCCTTCTGGCGTAGGTCGTTTTGGCGAAAGCCTAATGCCTCCCCCCGCGCGACTCGGATCTGCCACTCGACGAGGTCGAGGCCCGTGGTCCACTCCGTGACGGGGTGTTCGACCTGGAGGCGGGTGTTCATTTCGAGGAAGTAGTAGTTGCGATCTGCGTCCAACAGAAACTCGACCGTGCCCGCGCCGACGTATCCGCAGGCTTTGCAGACTGCAACCGCGCTCTCGCCCATGAGCGTTCGGAGTTCCGGGGTGATGACCGCGCTCGGGGCCTCCTCGACGACCTTCTGGTGCCGACGCTGGACAGAGCACTCGCGCTCAAATAGATGAACCGTGTTGCCGTGAGTATCGGCGAGGACCTGGATTTCGATGTGGCGTGGACCGCGGACGTATTTCTCGATAAAGACGCGATCGTCGCCGAAGGCATTCAGGGCTTCACTTTGGGCCATGCGCATACTCTCGACAAGGTCTTTGGCCGCATCGACAACGCGCATACCCTTGCCGCCGCCACCGGCAGAGGCTTTGACGAGTACCGGGTAGCCAATCTCGTCTGCGACGCGCGCAGCCTCAGCCTCGTCACGGATCGGTTCGTCGAGTCCTGGGACGAGGGGGACGCCAAAGGCCTTGACGGCAACCTTTGCATCGAGCTTCGACCCCATCTGGTCCATGGCCTCTGGGCTAGGTCCGACGAAGGTGAGTCCAGCCTCGCCGACGGCCCTCGCGAACGCCGACCGCTCGGAGAGGAAACCATAGCCGGGATGAATGGCGTCAGCGCCGCTGGTCTTGGCGGCCGCGATCACCCGCTCGATGTCGAGGTAGCTCTTTGAGGCTGCTGGCGGTCCGATGAGGACGGCTTCGTCTGCGTAACGGACGTGCGGGGCGTCCCGGTCGGCCTCGCTGTACACGGCGACGGTGGCGATCCCCATCTGGCGGGCCGTCCGCATGATTCGGAGGGCGATCTCGCCGCGGTTGGCGATAAGTAGTTTCTGCACGAGGGCAAGGTAAGCGACAGACTCACCGATCTTGCCGCCGATGACCAGCCCCGACCAAACACCCAAAGTCCTGTGGACCCCAGGCGAGCAGCTGCTAGCCGAGTGCAACTTGACACGTTACCGCAACTACCTGCTCGCGCAAGGTAGGGTACCAGGTCGTGGCTCGTGGCCCACCGACTACGAGGCGCTCTGGCGCTGGTCGGTCGACAACCTGGACGCGTTTTGGCAAAGCTTGTTTCACTACTTCGAAATCGCTCATGATGGCCACTTTCACCCGACCTACCTAGGCAAGCGGATCATGGACACGCAGTGGTTTCCGCATGCGCAGGTCAATTACGTAGAGCAGGTTTTAGCGCAGGCAACTTCTGAACGTCCAGCGCTGATCGCCGTGCGGGAGGATGGGGTACCCACCGAGATCAGCTGGGCGCAGCTGAAAGATCAGATACTTCGCGTACAGCAAGTTTTGGCGAAAGCCGGTGTCGAAAAAGGTGATCGCGTCGTCGGACTCCTGCCCAATACCGAACACGCAATCGCCTGTTTCCTCGCTACGGCAGGCATCGGAGCCGTCTGGTCCTGTTGTTCGCCAGACTTCGGAGCGGGGGCGGTGGTAGATCGCTTTGCTCAGATCGAGCCGAAGGTCTTGTTCGCGTGCCGGGGTTACGGCTACGGGGGAAAGTACCAAGACCGCACCGCCGTGGTCACCGAACTCGAGGACGAGTTGCCTACGTTGGTCGCCAAGGTGCTGGTCGACCTTAGCGGTGCTGGCGGTCTTACAGGCTGGCTGGACTGGGATACCCTGCCAGTAGCACAAACGGAAGAGATCAAAGTCGAGCGGGTCCCTTTTGATCACCCCCTGTGGATTCTGTACAGTTCGGGCACCACCGGCAAGCCAAAGGCCATCGTGCACGGCCACGGAGGGTGTCTGCTAGAGCACTTGAAGTACTTGTATCTGCAGGCGGACGTTCGGCGGGGGGAGCGCTTTTTTTGGTTTACGACGACCGGCTGGATGATGTGGAACTTCCTTCAGGCAAGCATGCTGGTCGGAGCCGTACCGGTACTGTTCGACGGAAGTCCTGGCTACCCTGGGCTGCGCCGGCTCTGGCGATTGGCCTCGGAGCTGCCCATTCACCACTTCGGCACCTCGGCCCCCTTCCTTCACGCCTGCCTCAAAGCAGAGATAAGTGTTATCGACAGTCTCGACCTCAGTGCTTTACGAAGTATCGGATCTACAGGAGCGCCACTGAGCAGGGAGGGATTTGCGTATGTGTATGAGCAAATCAAGTCCGATGTCTGGCTCACGAGTATGGCCGGCGGCACGGACGTGTGCACGGCCTTTGTGGGGGGCAATCCCTGGTCGCCGGTCCATGAAGGGTGGATTCAGGGGCGAGCGCTGGGGTGCGATCTTCATGCCTTTGACGAAACGCACCAGCCGGTGGTCGGGCAGGAGGGCGAACTGGTCGTCCGGCAGGCCATGCCCAGTATGCCGGTGACCTTTTTTGGTGATCCGAATGGCACGCTGCGGCGGGAGAGTTACTTCGAGGAGGTGCCCGGGCTATGGCGCCACGGAGACTGGATTACGCTGAATGCGGACGGCGAGGTGTTGATACACGGTCGCTCCGATGCCACCCTCAACCGGCAGGGCGTGCGAATTGGCACGGCTGAGATTTATCGGTGGCTAGAGACTCAACCCGGGGTTGCCGACGCGCTTATTATCAACTACGTCGACGACGCTGGCGAGGACCACTTACCGCTCTTTGTCGTCATGGCGGACGGTGTCGAGATGACGGACGGCTTTCGCCAAAACCTTCGGCGCGGGCTGCGCGAGGGACTGAGCCCACGGCATGTACCGACCCGCGTGGAGCAGGTCGGGGACATTCCGTACACGATCAGCGGCAAACGACTAGAAACCCCGATCAAGCGCCTCTTCGAAGGCAAACCCTTGTCACGGGTAGCCAATATGGGGGCCCTGCGAAACCCGCTCGCTCTGCGTGACTTTGCCCACCTTGCGGCCTCAAACAAGAAGTCAGATGGTTCGTGAGAGAATAGGTATTGCCCTTAAAGGCATGGGCATGGGGATGGCCGAGGTCGTGCCAGGTGTGAGCGGCGGCACCATAGCCTTCGTCACGGGCATTTA
Organism: Lewinellaceae bacterium; assembly: GCA_963837005.1. Taxonomy (GTDB): domain Bacteria; phylum Bacteroidota; class Bacteroidia; order Chitinophagales; family Saprospiraceae; genus CALDTK01. Next base: position 677,407 of record CAWIMC010000001.1, on the reverse strand, counting down.
CGAGCGGCTGTTGCAGTCTATCACGGCGGTTGGCCCTGGTCTGCTGCCAGTGTACAGGCGCGCTGGCTTCGCCGGACTCTGGACCGAGATACAGGGGGCGTTTCTGCTCAACCTGGTCGTGGGGATGGCGCTCGGGCTCGGCGTCGGCGTCTTCGCGATCACGTACCTGATCGAAGCTTATCCCCCGGTGGTTTGGGCCTTTTTCTTCGGCCTCATACTGGCGTCGGCGTGGTACATCGGCCGTATGGTCGAGCCCTGGTCGGTGATGGAGGTGGTGGCTCTCGTCGTCGGGTTTGGGATTGCGCTCGCGATCGTCATGGGGGCTCCATCGCAAGGGAGTACCTCGCTTTGGTTTGTCTTCGTCTCCGGAGCCATCGCCATCAGTGCGCTGCTCTTGCCGGGCGTCAGCGGAAGCTTCATCCTGCTGTTGATGGGTATGTACAGTTATGTGGTGCCGAGCGTCAAGGAGGTGTTGAGCGGTAACCTCGAAGCGCTACCGGTGGTGGGTGTGTTTGCGCTCGGCTGTCTGACGGGTCTGGTCACCTTTAGCCGGGTGTTAAAGTACCTCTTCGAGAAATTCCCGCAGGTGACACTCGCGCTTCTCACCGGCTTTATGCTCGGCTCGCTGTACAAGCTGTGGCCCTGGCGCGTGGTGACGGCCTACGCCACTGATGCCAACGGCATAGAAATCATCAGCGAGGAGGGCGTCAAGAAGGTACTTACTGAAGCGCCGGTCTTGCCGGCTACGTACGCGATGGAGCTGCAGGAACCAGCGTATATCCTTGCCGCTTTGCTCGCTTCGGTCGGCGGGGTGGCGTTAATCTATGGGTTGAGCAGATTGGAAGGGCAGACGGGGCAGGCGCTGTAAATGAAAGCGGCGGAGTGACTTCCAAGACGACGTTAAGAGGGCTAAGCAAAACTGGAAAAGCCCGCAAGCGCCTACCGGTAGGGCTTACGGGCTTAGCCGAAATCGCTTGCTATGTACCCCGGACGGGAATCGAACCCGTACTCCCGCAAAGGGAACAGGATTTTAAGTCCTGCGTGTCTACCAGTTCCACCACCAGGGCGAGCGTGCGGCGCGAAAGTAACGCCGCCAGCCGCTTAGTCCTTGACTTTAAGCACGAGTTTGCCGAGCTTCTCCCCGGAAAACAAGCGCAGAAAGGTCTGGTGGAAGTTCTCGATGCCCTCGTGAATGTCCTCGCGGCTCTTGATCTGCCCTGCCTTCATCCACGCCTGGTACTGCTGAGCGGCCTCGCGGTAGCGCTTCGCGTAATCGAACACCACGAAGCCCGTCATGCTCGCGCGGTTGACGAGCAGGCTCAGGTAGTTGCTCGGACCGCGCATCTCTTTCTCGTTGTACTGGCTGATCGCCCCGCAGATCACCACGCGGGCGTGCGGTGCCAGACAGGCCAGCGCATAGTCGAGGATCTCCCCCCCGACGTTGTCGAAGTAGACATCGATGCCGTTCGGACAGGCCGCGCGAATCGCCTTGAAGGTGCCCGCCTCCCGGTAGTCGATCACCTCGTCGAACCCAAGCTCGTCTTTCATGTAGGCGCACTTGTCGGCCCCGCCCGCGATACCTACTACGCGACAGCCCTTAATCTTCGCGATCTGACCGACGATAGACCCGACGGCACCCGCCCCGCCCGAGACCAGCACTGTCTGTCCGGCTTCCGGCTTGCCGACGTCTAGCAGGCCGAAGTACGCCGTGTAGCCAGTCATGCCGAAAAGGCTCAGCGCCTTCGGCATCATGTCGTCGCTGAGAGTCGTGCTCACCCAGCCTTTACCATCGGTGAGCGCGTACTGCTGCACACCGCCCGTGCCGACCACCGTCTCGCCCACCGCGAAACCGAGATGATTTGACACGACGACTTTCCCGACCGAGCCCGCCCGCATCACGGCGTCGATCTCTACCGGAGGGATGTACGACCGGACGTTGCGCATCCAACCCCGCATGGCCGGGTCGAGACTGATAAAGTGCTGCTTAACGAGGATCGAGCCCTCTGGAACATCACTGATCGTTTGGGTGTCGAGGCGCCAGGCGGCTTCGGTCGGGAGGCCGTCGGGACGGGAGGCTAAGAGGTAGCGTTTGTTGGTGTAGGTCATAGAGTAGGTGGTCGATTATTTAGTGAGCAGGGTATCCGGTGGTTATGCCTATAGGCCGGAAGAGGACGCTGTGTTGTTGGCTAGCTGTGGATGCCCAAGTAGGACTCTGGCCGGATGGCACGCAGCTCTATTTTTAACGAATCGTCGACCGCTAATCCGTCGACGAAGGCGTGCATCTCGCGCTCCCCGATATGAGCACTGCCGCGGGTTAGCGCCTTGAGAGCTTCGTAAGGCGCGGGGTATCCCTCTCGCCGCAGCACGGTTTGGATACCTTCCGAAACGACCATCCAATTCGCCTCGAGAGCGGCGGCTAGGCTAGTTTCGTTGAGTTCCAGTTTCGAGAGCCCTTTGCAGATGCTTTGGCACGCGAGCACGAAGTGTCCGAAGGGGACGCCCAGATTGCGCAAGACCGTGCTGTCGGTGAGATCACGTTGTTGGCGACTGATTGGCAGTTTTTCCGCAAGGTGCCCGAACAGCGCCCTCGCCAGCCCCAGGTTGCCCTCGGCGTTCTCGAAGTCGATCGGGTTGACCTTGTGTGGCATGGCGCTGCTGCCCACCTCGCCATCGATGGTCCGCTGTCGGAAATACTCCATGCTCACGTACTGCCAAACGTCCTGGCACAAATCCATCAGAATAGTCGAGACCCGTACGAACAGATGACATACGCTCGCGATCCCGTCGTAGTGCTCGATTTGTGTAGTGGGGGAACTCCGATCCAGGCCAAAGCCCTCTACAAACTCATCCGCAAAGCTCGCCCAGTCCACGTCCGGGTAGGCAACGTGATGCGCGTTAAAATTGCCCGTTGCCCCGCCGAACTTGGCAGGGTAAGACATCACTTTTAGTTCGATGAGTTGTTGCTCGAGTCGCGCCACGAAGACCCCGATCTCCTTACCGAGTCGAGTTGGGCTCGCCGGCTGGCCATGCGTACGGGCCAGCATCGGTACATCTTTCCAGGCTTCCGCCAAAACCTGAAGTGCCTTCAATACCTCCGTAACCTGCCCTCCGATGTACTGCTCCAGTGCATCCTTGAGTGACCAGGGAATGGCCGTATTGTTGATGTCCTGGCTCGTGAGTCCAAAATGAATAAATTCTTTGATCGTACCCAGACCGGCGTCCTCCGCACGCGTTTTGAGCCAGTACTCGACCGCCTTTACGTCGTGGTTCGTCGTTCGCTCGATCTCTTTGATCGCAGCACTATCGCTTTCGCTAAAACTTGCGACTCTATCACCGAGACTCGCGAGAGCTGCGGAATAGTCGCCTTGCAATTGAGGCAAATCGAGCGCGACGAGGGCCTCTAGGTAGGCGAACTCCACCCGAACTCGGTAGTGAATCAAGGCGTGCTCGCTAAAGTAGGCCCGCAAGGGTGCCGTCTTGCTGGCGTACCTGCCGTCGAGCGGTCCGATGGCGGTAAGAGCGCTGAGGTCTGGCATGGCGGCAAAGTAGCTCACCCCCGACAGAATCCTCATCGCTCTTGAAGGCAGCCGCTAGGACTCGCGGCGAAAAGCCCGTTTAGAGGCACGGTATGGCTTTCAGGCGACTAGCTCAGTCCGGCTTCTTCTTCAACAATCCCTTCAGCGCCTCTTTTCCCTTGTCGACGGCGTCCGCGCCTTGCTTCCTGGCGGCTTCTTCAGCAAGGCGTTTGGCCTCTTCGCCAGCTCTGGCTGTGGCTTGATCTGCCAGCTTGCGGGCCTCTGCGGAAGCTTTGGCTTTTGCTTCGTCGGCGAGGGCTTGCACGCGGGCCTCGGCAACACTGCGCACCGAGTCGGTCACGGCGCGGGCCTTCGCCTCTGCCTGTCCACGGGCAGCGTCTAGGCGTGCCTGCGCTACGCGTTCGAGGCTGTCTTTAGCCTGCTTTGCGATGTCCTTCACGGAGGCCAGGGCCGCGTCTTTTACCGTCCCCTCGCCTTCGGTCCCGAGCAGCTTAAAGTCCACCTTTGGGTCGGTAATCGAACCAGTGAGCTTGATGCGGACGCGGACGTTTTCGCCGACGGCCAGGTTAACGCCGAGCTTACTGGCCTGATCGTTAAGAAGGCCGATACCCTTGTTGGCGGCGGCTCCCGCCACGTTGTTACCGAGCAGCTTGCGCGGGATGACGGCTACGATGTCGTAGTCCATCGCCTGGTCGAGTCCGTGCTTCCCGCCGATAGTCGCGTTGATTCCACCGAGCGACGCTTCAAAAGGCTGCACCGTCACGAGGCCGTCGGCGATCGTAAACCAATTTTTGGTGTCCTTGAGCGAGAGGTTCTGAAGCTCTTTGACTCCCAATAGCGTAGCGGCCTTTTGCAAGGGGGCAAAGCCCTCTAAGCTCGCACTGATCGTATTAATGAAGCCGTCGGCATTTAACTCCTTTAGCACTGGCATCATATCGCGTCCGAGCGTCGAAGAGAGCACCATGTCCGTATTAAAGCTGCCGGTGAGGTATTTTGCCACTGGAGCCAATTGCTGTATAGTGTTGAACTGCTCGAATGCCTCCTTGAAGCCAATCTTTTGGAGCGCGTACTTGACGTCGAAGGTTGGGGCCACGCTCTCGCCACGGTAGGTATATCCGCCGTCGATTTTGACTTTGCCACCCAGTAAATCCCCGCTCGCGTCTTGGATCGCGGCCTTCTGGTTCGCCATCGCTACTGAGCCCGTCACGTTACGGAGCGTGATGTCGTCGTAAAGCATCTCGCCGACGTTGGCCTTTACGTTGATGCTCATCCGTTCGGGCAAGGGGATGTACTCCGCCTGCGCAGCATCAGCTGCCGTCGGGGCGGGGGCATTCGGATCGACGCCGATGCTGCTGAGGGCCAGCAGGTCGAGTCTTCGGCTGCGCAGGTCCAGGTCGCCGGTGAGTTCACCACCGTCGAAGGTGTAGCCGTATAGATTAGCGAGGCGCCCGCTCATTGCTACATCGCTCCCCGCAGTGTTGAGGCTCGAACTCGAAATGGTAAGCACATCTGAGGTGACGTTTCCTTGCGCCTTTACGTCGGTCAGGTCGTAGATGTCGTACAGCAGCCGATCGATGCTAGCCACGTAGTCGAGGTCAAACCGATCGAAGGGCCGGGCGGCAATAGTCGCATCGGCCACAGCGCCAGTTGTAGAGGAGGTAGTAGTTGGCTCTACGAGCCACTCATTGGCATCGAAGTAGCGTGACCTTAAGTTGAGGTTGCCCCCCAGCTTGCCGGTTTCGCTTGCCAGCGAAAACGGGTCGACGAGCGTACCGGATGCCACGAAGTCCGACTTGCCCGCCTTGCCGACGAAGTCGGTAAGCGTCACTTGATTCCCGTCGAAGTTGGCCGTGCCCGAGGCGAGTTGGACAGCGGGGATGCCGTCGGCGACATACTCGATGCGCTCAAACCGTGCGGTGCCCGTCGCATCAATCGCGCGAACGTCACCGCTGGTCGCGCCAGAGGCCGTCCCCTTGGCCGTCACGTCCATATCGATGAGTCCAGCCAGCGTGGTGACCCCCTCGAGCGGTATAGCTTGACTCAAATCCGCGAGGTCGAGACGACCCTTGGCGACGAGGTCGAAGGCCGGGTCGGTGGTGCCGTTGCGGACCTTGAGCGAGCCACTGAAGGGATTCGACCCGAGTCCAAAACTGAATCGGGGCACGTCCACCAGCAAGTCACTGAGCGCACCTCCGCGGGAGGTGACTCGAGCGTCGACGTTGATGTCGCGCAGGTCTTTTGGTAGATCTGGGTACTTTACACTACCGTTCTGCACACCTAGCTCGATGTCAAAGCCGGGCAGTCCGCCGGTCTCGGCGACGTAGGTACCTTCGATGGTGCCACTCACATCAAAATTGCCCGCCGTTTTGACGCCGTCGAGGGTTTTGGCGAAAGCCGCCGGCACCACCGACCACAGCGCCCTGAAGTCTTGCTTCGGGGCCGCGAAACTAAGGTCGGTCGTAACGTTGCCCTTCGCATCTGGCAAACCGACGACGCCCTGCATGTCGAGCATCATTTCGTTGATTTTGAGAGCATTGTCGGTGAGCGTGACCGTGCCGCCTTCCGTATTGACCGCAAGGACGGCGTCGTAGTCGACGCTAGCGCGGTAGAGGTAATCTATACCAGTGGTGGTGAGCGTGATGGTCTCGATATCGGTCTCGGTATCGAGGTCGAAGGTCACTGCCGTGAAGTCGCCAGACCCACTGTGCTGTAGACCTTTCATGTCGACGTATATATCGCCGGCACGATCCTCGTACAGCAGCGAGCCGTCGGTTATGCTGTACTCCTCCAAGGCGATGCTCGGAGCAGTACCGGACTCAGCGGCTGGCGTCTGCTCACCGGTCGATTTGACAATGTCCGTGTTGGTCGTGCCGTCGCGATTGACGATCACGTGCAAGGCCGGGCGGACGAGGTGGACGCCGTGAATTTGGATCGGACCTTCGCCGATAGCCGACCAGAAGTCTACCTCGACGGTCACCTCTTCGATGTCGGCGAGGCGAATGCTGTCGAAGGCACCTCGCCCGACAACACTGATGTCTTCGATGCTGACGCCGAGCTTCGGAAAGCTGCGGAAAATGGAGAAGTCAATGTCACCGTAGCGTACCTCCGCATCCACGTTGGCCGCGATTTGCTCGTCCGCCAGGGCTCGGATCTTGTCGCCGAATAGCCACGGCGAGAGCAGAGCTACGATAATGAGGAGTCCGAACAGGCTTCCGACCGCGATCGCGATCCACTTTAGAGCTTTCATAGAGGGTGTTTTACGCAAGGTCCGCGCCATAGGTTGGGGCACCAAAGTTCGCGTCTACACAGCTAACGACTGTCGGGGGGCGTAATATTGGCGCGAATGCCACACGCCAGCCAGACCACGACCAAAGACCTCGACTACAGCTTTCTGTCGACACAGCATGCCCTCGACCAGTGGGCGGCTTCCGCCAAAACCTACGACTGGATCGCCTTCGATACCGAGTTTATGGGCGAAAAGCGGTTCCAGACGCTGATCTGCCTCATCCAGGTGGCCTGTCCGGGCGGGCTGTTCCTAATCGACCCGATAGCGATCAAGGACCTTGGTAGCTTTCTGGACCTCGTGGAGGACGAACGGATCCTAAAAATCACCCATGCCGGAGAGAACGACTATCGGCTCCTGTCACAGAATTTCGACTGCAAGCCGCGCAACCTGCTAGACACGCAACTGGCCTGCGGCTTCTTGAGCGATCAGTACCCAGTCAACTTCAAGCGCCTCCTCGAAACCCACCTCGACGTTAGTATTCAAAAGGGCTACGCGGTAGCGGACTGGTCGCGACGTCCCATCCAGCAGAATGTCCTTAAGTATGCCCTCGAGGATGTGGTGTACCTCAAGGAGATGCTCGACGTGGTGGGCGACAAGCTTCGTGCGCTCGGTCGCTACGATTGGTTTGCAGAGGAGATGAAAACCTGGGAGGACACCTCCCGTTACGAGAAAACTCTGCTCGATGAGGTGAAGTCCATGGGCGGGGTCTATAAGATGCGTCGCGCCGAGAAGCTGTTCACCGTTCGTATGGTGGGCTGGCGTCGTGATCTCGCCGAGCGTCGCAACCACAGTCGCGAGATGGTGCTCAACACCAAAGACCTCAACGCCGTCGTCCGCGCGATGAAGGGTGGCCGTGCTGGCATCCAGAGTAATCGGCACCTCAACAACAAGTCGTGGCTGAAGCACTTCGACGAGTGGGAGGCGCTCTACAACGCACCACCGACCGCAGAGGAAAAATCGTGGATGTCGGAGCTCAACCCACCCGCGACCGGTGAACTTCGCGAAGAGATCGTCACAGAAATCTTGTACCGCTACCTCCGTTACCACTGCCTGCAGCACGAGATCGCGATTGATCTGGTGCTGCCGCGCTCGGTGATCCGGGACCTCAATACTGGCGACAAGGAAGCCCTCAGCGACCTCACCGAAACCTGGCGCAAGGATTTCCTCGGGGAGGATGTGTTGTCGCTGCTCCGCGAGACAGCCGATGTCGAGCCCGTCCTGCACGGCCGTTCGCTAGAGTTTCCGGCGGCTAAACGCTGCATCTAGCGTAGATCCACGACGCTGAGGCCAGGGGCGGCCTCGTCGAGCAGTAGGGCGGTAAGCGAGTCGTAGGTCCCGAGATCGCTCGCGAAGTCCCGGTCGCCGAGTTCGACAAAGAGGATGGGGAAGCGCTGTTCGCTGCGGAGGTACTCCCAATAGGTCTGTTCGATCTGCAGGAGGTAGTCGGCTGAGATGTCGCGCTCGTAGTCGCGACCGCGCTTTGCTATATTTTGGAGGAGTACCTCAACCGGTCGATGAAGGTACAACAGGCGCTGCGGGGTAGGCAGTTGGGCATTGAGCTGCTCGAAGAGCTTGCCGAAGAGATCTCGTTCTTGTGCGCGTAGGGTCTTACGGGCAAACAGCCAAGTCTTCAGAAATAGAAAATCACTAATGAGTGCCTCGCCGAATAGGGTCCGCTCGGTGGTCACCGCACTCATCTGCGTATGACGCTCCGCCATGAAGTACAACTCCACCATTAGCGCGTACCGCTCGCGATCGGCGTAAAACAGCGGCAGGAAGGGATTGTCGCCGAATTGTTCTAACAGCACGCGGGCCCCGAGTTCACCCGCAAACCGCTCGGTCAGCGTCGTCTTGCCAGCGCCGATATTGCCCTCGATCACGAGGTAGTCGTAGGGGAGCGGTCTAGCGTTCATGCGGTCGTACGTCCAGCGGGTCGTTCAAATCTCGGAGCAGGGTAGCGATGTCCTTGTGGAGGAGGGGATGGACGAGGTCGGGAGCGATGTCCATCAGCGGACGCAGGACAAAGCGCCGGAGGTGGAGCCTGGGATGCGGGAGGGTGAGGCTCGGCATCGCGCAGATTTCACTTCCGTAAAACAAGAGGTCCAGATCTAGTGTCCGTGGACCGTTAGCCGCGACCCGCAGCCGACCTTCTGTCTGCTCGATGGCTAGGAGCGTGTGTAGCGTTTGTTTTGGCGACAGCTGCACGTCTAGGCTGATTGCCGCATTGAGGTACGGATAGGTCTCGACATCGCTATTCCCCCAGGCCTCTGTCTCGTAAATCTTTGACACGGCGACCACCGGTCCTAGTTGGACGCCAATCTCTTCGATGGCTCGACGGATATGTCCAGCTCGATCTCCAAGATTGCTACCTATAGCAACGTAGCAACGAATTCGATCTTTAACGCTTGGCGGCATCGGCCGACTATATAAGATCCTGGTCGATGGGCTCGCCGGAGGCATCGTACTGGACGCGGGCTACGCGCTCCCGTGGGATGGGCATGCCTTCGTCGATCTTCTTGGTGTCGTGTACGTAGTCCTCGAACTCCCGCTTTATGATGGGCAAGAGAATGAAGACGCCAATGAGGTTAGGCACCGCCATCAAGAAGATCATCGAGTCCGAGAAGTCGATCACGGCCTGGAGACTCACACTTGCTCCGAGTACCACGAAGAGCAGGAAGAGGACCTTGTAGGAGATGTCCGCCGACTTCGTCTTGCCAAACAAGTACATCCACGCTTGCAATCCGTAGTAGCTCCAGGACAACTGCGTCGAGAAGGCAAACAGCACCACAGCTACCGTAAGGACATAAGGAAACCACGGCAGCACCGTAGCAAACGCCGAACTCGTCACCGCAACGCCCTCTGCCTGGACGCCGTATTGCAAAATGTTACCGTCGCCGTTGGCGATGACGATGACCAGGGCGGTGATCGTACAAACGACCACCGTGTCGATGAAGGGCTCCAGCAACGCGACCAGGCCCTCGCTCGCCGCGTACCGCGTTTTGACTGCCGAGTGGGCAATCGCTGCGGACCCTACCCCAGCCTCGTTCGAGAACGCTGCCCGCCGAAAGCCTTGCACCAGTACACCGATAAAGCCTCCGGCGATACCCTCTGCGGAGAAGGCCCCAGAGAAGATCTGGCCGATGGCGTCGGGTACGAAGCGCACGTTGACGAGGATGACGATCAGCGCAGCTATCAAGTAAACCCCGACCATAAAAGGCACGACCTTCTCGGTCACCGAGGCGATTCGCTGGATGCCGCCGATGATCACTAGCCCGACAATGGCCGCTAAGACGACTCCAAAGATGAACCCGGCCGATCCACTCGTCGCTCCGATTTGCTCGTTGAAGATGACGGCGGCCTGGTTGGACTGAAACATGTTGCCCCCCCCGAACGAGCCACCGACGCAGAAGATGGCAAATAGTACGGATAGAGCCTTGCCCGCACCGGTGTATCCACGTTCGGCCAGGCCCTTCTTTAAGTAGTACATAGGGCCGCCGTAGATCGTGCCATCAGGACCGACGTCCCGGTACCGGACCCCGAGTGTGCACTCGGCGAACTTGGTGGCCATGCCGAGCAGACCTGCGATAATCATCCAGAGCGTCGCCCCCGGTCCGCCGATGCTCACCGCTACGGCCACGCCGCCGATGTTGCCCAGACCGACTGTACCCGATAGGGCGGCGGTAAGCGCCTGAAAGTGAGTGACCTCACCAGGTTCGTCGCCGAGACTGTACTTTCCTTGTACCGTCCGCTTGGCCAGCCCGAAGCACCTAAACTGGACGAACCCGAAATACAGCGTGAAGATTACCGCTGCTGAGAGCAGCAACACAATCACGATGGGCATCTGAATCGCGCCATCGCTCCATGGGTTGATCGGGAAAAACGTAAAGCTGGCCACCGCATTCGCGATTGGCGTCATCGCGTCATTAAACGCTTCATCCCACCCGCGCGGCTCGGCCGCCGCTTCTTGGGCGTGTACAACGTATGAGCTCAGTAAGGCGAGTAGGGTAGCGAGTATTCTCATAAGTACGGAGGGCCGGTTGCGTGGCCGCAAAGTAGGCGCTAAGAAATGATACGTCGGTGAAGCTTGATTCTACCATCTTGCGGTCGCTAGATTACGCACGGCTCCAACCTGCCGCCCCAACAAACCTCCCTGCCTTGCCCCCCTCCGACCTAGAACGTATCTTCCGGAGCGAGTACCGAGGGCTGGTTGCGGCATCCGAGCGCTTGTGTCGCAATCGGGCCGAGGCCGAGGACATCGTCCAGAACTTATTTGTCCGTCTGCACGAGCGCGACGTCCTCGCCGACGTAGACCACCCGCCGGCCTATCTTCGGAGGGCTGTCGTGACGCGTACACTTAATGCTATTCGTGACCGCAAACGCGTCGAGCTGCCCGGCGATGAGGCCCTTTGGTCGGCCGCTGAACAAAGCGCCGACACCGAGCCGGCCCATATTGCCGACCTAACCGATAACCTCAGCCGCGCTATCGCGCTTTTACCGGAGCGTGCCCGGCTCATTTTACAGCTCAGTAAGTTCGAAGGCCTTAGTCACAAAGAGATCGCCGCATCGATGGACATAGCGCCGAAGACCGTCGAGAACCAACTGGCCCGCGCCCTCAAGCTGCTCCGCAAATACCTACCGACCGCTACCTGGGCCGCTGCCATCATTAAATCACTGTCGCTTTAGGGGATCGCCGCCGCCCAAGTGTCTACTACTCGAACCATGGTCAACAAAGCACCGAACACCTGGAGTACCGCCCTCCGCGACGAGCGCGAGGCTGCCCTGCTTTGGGACGCGCTGGATGCCGTGGATCAACGCGGATCTGCCGCTGGCCGGATCCCGATGTGGACCTCGCATGGCTACAGGTGCAGTCAAAAATGAAGGCACCTGAGGCCCGCGTCGTACAACTCGTTCCTCCGCGGTCACGGCTTTCGCCAAAACGTGCGTCATGGCGAAGGTGGACCGCCATTGCTGCGGCGGCCGTTGGACTGTTGTTTCTCGTCAACTTCTTCGCCGGTCTAGGTAGCGACACCGCCGACTTCGCCAATGACGGGACCGCGCCGATCAACGCCGTGCTTCCAGATCAGTCGACCATCACGCTCGCCCCAGGCAGCCAGCTCCGCTACGAAGAGTCTGGTGACTCTCGTGAAGTGGTTATGCGGGGGGAGGTAGGTTTTGCCGTAAGGCCTAACCGAGCCAAACCCTTCGTGGTTAGCGCCGAGCAGCTGAAAGTCGTCGTCGTCGGCACCGAATTTAGGATTGCTGAGGGCAGCGACTCCCGCGTCACCGTCACAGAGGGACATGTGCGGGTGCAAGGCTTGCGGGAGGCCGACTGGACGAATCTTTACGCTGGCGGCTCCGCGACCGTTGCCGATGGTATCGTCACTCAAGCGCTGGAGAAGGCCCTATTACCGAATGATCTCCGGTTCCGGGACGCCGCTCTAGAGGATGTCCTCACCAAATTATCCAGCTATCACCAAGTAGGTCTATCGGCGGAGCCGCACCTACTCACCTGCCGCATAACGGCGACCTTCGAGAATGGCACGGCCCGCGAGGCCATGGGAACGCTCGAGGTGATTCTCGGTGCTCAACTGCAGGAGACTTCGACAACGATACAGCTCGTCGGCGGGAGTTGCCGATGAAGCCGGTCGCGTAACGACCCTGGGTTCGGATGCGTTACGTAGCTGCCCTGTCCCCTTCTTTCCATGCGCCGACTCGCCTGCATATATGTCCTTTGGCTCTGCGGCGTAACGGCGGCGGCGCAACCAGGACCCGAGCAGCGCACTGTCGTCGAGGAGCTCGATGCGATCGCCGAACGATATAATGTCTTCATCGCGTATTCGACGAACACCCTCGGCGGGGTCGAGCATGTAGAACCGTATCAGCCTGTCTCCGTGGGTGCGGACCTGACGGCGGTGCTGCGGCCACATAGTCTTCGGTATACGCAGATAGGACGCCAGTACATCGTGACCGCAGCGCCGCAATCGCTCCAGACGGTTGCCGGATTCGTAGAAGATAAAGGGACTCGCGAACGTCTCGTGGGGGCCACCGTTTACGCCATTGGCGCGGGGCGGGGTGTGCTCACCAATGGCTACGGGTATTTTTCGCTTACTGATTTGGAGGCTAGTGAGCGCCTCGTGTTTCGATATTTGGGGTACCCGGCAGATACCTTTCGCGTAAGTCGGCTGCGACAGATGCCCGCCATTGTCCGGCTTACGCCAAACCTAGAACTCCTCACTGTGGAAGTGCTCGGGCGGGTGAGCTCGGTGGCTGGGACGACGGTAGAGGGCGAGTCGCTAAACGCAGGCGTGCTGGAACGAACCGAACTGGTCAACGGTCGCAAGGACATCAATAGTTGGTTGAGCCTACAGCCAGGCATTCAGGCGGCTGCCGGAGGGTACCGTGGATTTGCCTTTAGAGGCGCGGACCCAGAGCACAACCTGACGCTCTTGGACGATGCCACGCTCTACCTCCCCTCCCATGCTGTCGGGTATTTCTCCATCGTTCCCGGTGAGGCCATACGGAGTTGGAAACTTCACCGCAGTGCAGGTCCGGCGAAGTACGGCGACCGCGTTGGTGGGGTGCTCGACTTGCGTCTCCGCGAGGGCAACCGCCTGCGACGATCGAGCAGTCTGACCTTGGGCATCAGCGATGTATCCGCTACCACGGAGGGTCCGGTGGGTAAGGGTAGCTATTTTGTCAGTGCGCGTCGAGGACTCACCGACGTTTGGCTCGACCTCCTCAGGCCGGACGGCCAGGTGTCGCTGAACAACCGCCCCGACATTGATTTCGGATTTTACGACGTTGCTGCTAAGATCAACCAGCCAATCGGTGAGCGGCAGCAAATTTTTGCGAGCGTCTTCGTCGGCCGCGACCGGTACGCCGACGCGAGCACTGTGTATGAGGCGGACCCCGAGGAGGTCATCGGGTTTACGGACCGCTCATCGAGGACCTGGCAAAACATCTTAGGTAGCGTTCGCCACAACCTTATTCTCGGCGATCGGTGGTTTGCGAACTCAACGCTGACAATTAGCGACTTTCGGTTTTTAGCCGACGACGAGTTGGGGGCGAGTGTGCAGCCTACCGAACAACCCGACAGCAACTTCGTATTCCGCAATCGAAATGTTTTTGATTCTAGAATTCGCGACTTCGGCCTCAAAAGTGACTTGCAGTACGCCATCTCGACGGAGGCCATCATGACTTTCGGGGTAGACGCTACGGTACACCGCTTCGACATTACCAATAACTCGCTCACGACCGAGGAGCAGACCGGCGATCAGCCGCCCTCCGCTGTTCCGACGCAACCCACGGTGCGCACCTTAGACCTCAGCACCTACCTGAGCTTTGATTACACCCCCAGCGACAGGCTTAGCACGTCTTTGGGGTTTCGGTGGTCTAGCCAACTCACTTCGGTTGGCCGGCCGTATCAAGCCCCACTTCCCCGCATTAGCGCAAGTTACCGACTCCGCGAGCAGTGGGGAATCAACGCCTCTTTCGCCCAGACGCGTCAGTACATTCACCAAATTGGCACCAACAACCCAGGGCTGCCGCGGGAACTCTGGGTACCCGCCATTCGCGGCGTTCGGCCGCTGGAAAGTGATCAGTCGGCAGTCTCGATAGACTACGCTCCCATGCCTGAGTTGAGCTTGTCGATCGGAGGGTACCTAACGAAGCTCCGCGGCCTCACCCGCTTCAGCAACGACTTTATCGGTGGCGATTTTACGGACTGGCGGGCCAACGTCCGTTCCGGTCGAGGGCGCTCCCGTGGGCTCGAGTTTCAGCTTCGGCTGGAGGTCCCTAAATGGAGCACCGACCTCTCCTACACCTGGGCCAAGTCAACCCGCCGCTTCGAGATGCCTCTGTCGGGACTCGGACCTGAAGAGCGTGCAAGACTCGATCGCCGCCACGCCGTGACGATGCTCAACGAATATCGACTCTCACCGCGATGGTCCTTTGCCGCCACCCTACGGGCGGGGTCTGGTCTGCCGGCCAGGGTCCCACAGCGTCCACCTTCGTCGGAGGTCCGAGTGCTGGAGACTAATCTGCCTCTTACCAACAACTGGAACTACGATGGGCTTCAGATTCAATTAAGGTCGAGCATCACGGTTGATGTAGGGGCCAAGCTCAAATTCCCACTCAGAGACCTTCCCCAGAGCCTAAATTTCGGCCTCCAGAACGTAAACGGGGCTCGCAATCCGCTCTTTTTCAACTTGCGCAGGATCGAACTTCCTCAACCCGGCCAGTCTTCTTACGAAAACACGGAAGTTTTCAGTCCACCGTTTATACCTTACCTTCGGTTTTCGAGAACCTTCTAAAATGCAAAGGATCCCTACTCTCCTACTCTCCGTCCTTGCCCTCTCGGGGCAGGGTTGCGAGCAGGCGGTAGACCTGCGTGGACTTGCACCTGCTCAAATCGTAGTCGAAAGCCGGCTTCGCGCCGGAGCCGCAGTGCGTGTCGACGTGCGCGTTATCGATAGCTTCGGCAAACCGACCGACAGCGAGGGTCTCGAAGGGACAACAGGTACGATAACGAGCAGTGTTGGGCAGGTAGGTCAACTTCGAGTGACGGCGTATTCCGACTCCACTGCCGTACTGTCCATCGATAGCCTCGACGTCTTAGAGCTTGCGACGTATACGCTCGAACTCGATGCGCCTGGCTTTGCGACCCTCCGAAGTGTCACCACTGTGCCGCCGTCGGTTCAATTAGATACTCTTGAGCAGACCAAACCACTTAGAGACACTCTGCGTACAGGCCTTATCGAGGTCCCGGTCGCTTTTGAGGACCCGACTGGCGAGAACAACTACTTCCATCTGTTGATCTGGCTGCGCGATGACCATCCCAATTCCGAACTGGCCGAACCGCGTCGTCCCTTACGATCGAACTTGGTGACCCCGATCTCTAGTCTCCCGAGTCTCTACGGCTCTTGGCACTTTAGTGATTTTGCCTTCAGAGATGCGCGGTTCAATGGTTCTCTCACCTTTGACCTCGCCGACCTCGTCGATCTGAAGTACCCGGTAGCTATTCTCGAACTTCGTACCGTGACACAGGCCTACCACACCTACTATATGAGTCGCGGTCTCGCGACTGGGGGCGCCTCCCCCATTGGCCCTGACCTGCGGACGGACAACATTTCCGGCGGTGCCGGGGTGTTCGGTAGTTACAGCTCTACCTACCAGCTGATAACGCTTTCGAGATAATTTCTTTCCTGATTAGGGGGATCTGGTTTTGGCATGTGTCTTAGAGTCGACACTTCACCAAAACAACACGCCAGATGCAAAGCGCCCAACTCCTCGAGTATCCTCTCTTCTCTACGCTCACCGCCGAAGAGGCTACTCGCCTCGCCCGTGTTACACAAGAGCGTAGCTTCAAAAAGTACGAGTTCGTTTATCGCTTCGGTGAAGAAGCCAAGTTCATCCACATCGTCGTAGCTGGTGAGGTCAAGCTAGGGTATTCCGGCGCCGACGGTCGGGAGATTATCCGGGCAGTGGTCCGGCCCCACGCTCTTTTCGGGCAAACTGCCCTCAGTGGAAATGGTCCGCGCGATGGTTTCGCACAGTGCCTTTCCCGGGAGAATACCGTGCTTCAGATGCCGGTCTCAGAGATTCAGTCCCTCATGCGACAGAATTTTGGCCTCTGCCAACTACTCCTCCAAAACCTCAGCCAGCAACTGCAAACGGCGCAAAACCGCCTCACGAGTGTCGTCATGCTCGATGCCCGTACCCGTATCATCAACTTTCTCCACGAAACGGTGAGGACGAGCGGCCAAAAGGTGGGGTTTGAGTACCTCATCCGTCACTGCCTCACGCACCAGGACATCGCTAACATCACCTGCACATCACGGCAGACGGTCACACTCGTACTTAACGAGCTTCGCAAGTCCAACTTGATCTACTTCAACAGAGGAAAGATTCTCGTACGCGACATGGCAGCGTTGGCGTAGTGCTAATCGGTGCAGGCCCTTCATGGCCATTCGTGCGAACTGGCTTAGGCGCCAGAGTGTATTCGCGCGCCCAATTCTACGTAGTGACCCCATCGTGATCGGTCTTGCGTCACCGTAAGATCCGCTAGTATTCTGCCGCGGTTGCTGATGAGCCCCACGTTTAGTACGCCACCGGAGCTCGTGTTGCGCAAGGAGAGACTCCCTGCGATTTCGACGGTTCCTTCGTTAGACAATCCCGACCCGCAGATCAGTCCTAAGGGGTCTGCAAACAGCCCGTTGATAATAAGGCTCCCGTATTTGGTAATGTCGAGCCTGGCTTGTTGCAGGACATGTATTGACAACACATCCTCGGTTGAAGACGTGACGCGACACCTGTGTTTTCCGTATCCGCCAATCACGATCTTGTCCTGCCAGTCGGGTACGCCTACTGGATACCAATTGTGCGGTTCGGTCCACTCTTCAGGTCGGCTACGGTAGCCACCGATCCAGGTTTTCACTCGGGCTAGGGTATAGGCGCTGAGGTCTACAGCGCTTATCGGGCGCTCGTCGGGCGCAGAATTCAAAAGCATTTTAGTGTTTGTAGTGTTCGGGCACCATCATTCAAAATGTAGGCCACAACATACCTCACGTGAAGGTTTTCGCATCGACCTCGCTCATCGTCCGCACGTTCTTCATGACAGCAATACCAGCATTTAGCTCGTACCCAATGAGGATCCAAAGGATGTTGAGTTGTAGCCATATCAAGAAGATGAGCACGGTCCCAATCGAACCATAGAGCTTGTTGATAGAGTCCAAATTATTTACATATATCGCAAAGCCAGAGGAGGTAAGCATAATCATGCCCGTGGCGAGAAATGCCCCCGGCGTGAAAAAAGGAAAGCGCCGAACCGTAGCTGCGCCGTACCTAAACACCACCGCGATCCCTACATAGATAAATCCTCCGATCAGCAGGTACTGCAAAGCAATAATGAGGAAGCGTGAACCGACCCGAAGCCCGAAAGTGCTCTCCAAATATAAGCTCACCTCGCTACCGACGGTGATCAAGACCAGCGAAACAAGCAGTTGACCACTAAGAGCTGCCGTCAACGACAGGGCAATGAGCCTGGTCTTGATCATCGAACGTTCCAAAAAAGTGTGCCGGTAGCTCGCCTTATCAAAGGCGTGCATGAGCCGTAAAATACCGTTGCTCGAGAAGTACAGAGCAAGGATGAAACTAAAGGAGAGCAGTCCACCTCGCGGATTCTCTAGGATATCGCGGATCAGGTCCATGGCGAGTTCTGATGAGCGCCCCGGCAACACACTGTAGATATAATCTTCGAGGGTGTCGATGACCCCTATGCTGATGGGGAGATGCGGCAAAAGCGTGAAAACAACTAGCAGCCCTGGGAACACACTTAAAAACAGCGTAAATGCGATCGATTGACTCTTCGCGATTAGGTCGTCCTGCCGAAGTTCTTCGATGAGAAAGATCGCCGTATCGTAGAGACTCAGTTTCGCGAACCCACGAAATGTCGTCACCTGCGTCCAGAGCAGCCAAGACTTCGGCAGGCGCACGCGGCGCTCGATCCAGGAACGGGGCTTAGCCAAAATAGGGGCGGAGTAAAGTTATGAGTACCGGCGGAACAGGCACACGCTCATGAGACTGTCGCGAGACGAAGCAAAGCCGGACGCTAGCACCGTTGAGTAGATGACCCGCGCTGCCGAAGAGTTCGTAATGAAAGACGATCCCAAGATCTGGCATTCGCCTTACCTCCGTACAGATCTCGACGAGGTCGTCGTAGAGCGCCGGACGGACGTAGCGCGTTTGCATCGCGGTGACCGGCATAAGAATCTCATGATCGAGTTCCAGGCTCCTGTAGGTTAGCCCCAGCGATCGGAGGAGTTCAACTCGGCCAATCTCATAGTATAAGGCGTAATTGCCGTAGTATAGGTAGCCCATCTGGTCGGTCTCCCCATAACGGACGCGCTTTTTGGTGCTGTGTCGGATCACGGCGGTAATTTAAACGCCGACCGGATCACGCTGTAGCGGACAGGTCATGCAATGTCCCCCACCGCGGGCGCGACTGAGTTCTGCGCTGGGTAAAAGAACAATCGTTTTGGTCAAAGTATCCAAGTCGAGTTCCCCGGTAGCGGCACCGCTGATTAAGTCGCGAGCGTGCAGCGTAGCGTACCCATGCCGTTCAAACTCCGTCGCCGTGACATGATTCCGGTCGTACGTCAGGGCGAGGCCGGGGCGCAAGGCTACGAGGTTGCACGCATCGGTCCACTGCTCGCGCTCTTGGTACGGGCTTTCCCCTCCGCCACAAGCGATGAAAACCGCATCGGGATCAATTTCGCTCAGGACAAATTCAGCGACGCTTACGTACTGGCGGATGGCCCCCGAGCTCGTAAATACCTCCACGCGTGAGCTTATACCATCGACGATGATGGGTGTATACGCCGCGTAGTAGTGCGTGTCGAACTGCGTAAATATGGTGTCGAGGTGCATATAGGCCCGATCGTCGGGGATGGTGACGAGCACGACGTTCTTCACGGCTTTCGCCTCCATGAGCGCCTCGCGGACCAGCGTCGCCGAGTGCGCGTTGGTGCGTTGGCTCACACCAATCAGCAGATAGTCCGGGTGTAGCATCATTACGTCGCCGCCTTCGATGCGGACGTGTTCACCTCTGACGCTCGGTGCAAATCGCTCGACGTCATTCAGATCGATGATGCGCCCCGCCTCCCTGTACGACTCGAACCGTGGGTGGTTGGCAAACACGAAGGTCGCCAGAACATTCTCGCGCGCACGTGCATCGGTAGCGGCTGCCGCCAAAACGAGGTGTCCGCCAACGGCTATCGCGAGATCTCTGGTAAACACGAAATTGGGGATAGGGTCGAAGTACACGCGGTTCGGCGTTTCCGCAAAACCCGTAACCAAGACGGTAGCTAAAGCACGCGGTTCGAGGCCATCGAGGTGTTGTTGGACCTTGCTCGACAATCCGGCCTCTGCACAGACCTCTTCGATGAGCTGAGCACGCGCCTGGGGGTTGTGCTGCAAAGCGTCTACCAGTAAATCCTCATACTCCAGGACGTGATCGGCTCCGCAGACGAGCCGCAACACCTCCGTAAACACGTCGTGCTCGTCGATCATCGCCGGTAAAAAGACGATGTCGTCGAACAGTAACTCGCTGGAGCGCCGCGGCGTCACCCTCGCGATGCCAGCATCTGGCCGGTGGACGACGACCTCGCGGAGGCGTCCGATTTCATTGTACACGCTTGGCAAACTCATGCCGCAAAGCTAGCGGACCAGTCCGTCGAGCGGGAACCCGCCTCCGTCGAGTCCTCCCGCCGCGATTGAGCCAAACGTTCCATCATCGCGTTGCCTAAGTCGATCTACCTTCCCACCATGAGCACGAGTCCACAATTACCCAGCAGCTACCAGAAGAACAAGTCGTTTTGGAAAAGGCCCGAGGGCGTCACCGGGGCCATTTTTGCCGTCGGTATTCTCGCTCTGCTCGCCTTTATCGCTGTGTCTTTGCCGTGGGGGCTCATTCTCGCCAATACTTTGTACATGGCTGCCACGGCGGCGGTCGTGTTCGGAGTGGCCTTTATGGTGCTCGATCCTAAAATGCGGCAGCTCATGTGGTACGGCTACAAAAGTGCCATGCGCGGGGTTACCGGGGCCTTCGTTAAGATCGACCCCATTGGCATCTTGAAGAGCTACGTCGATGACCTCGAAGACAATCTCAAGAAAATGAATCTGCAGATCAACCAGCTGCGGGGCCAGATGCACAAACTCGACGAACTCATCAAGGTCAACAAGGGCGAGATCGACTCTAACATGCGCATCGCGTCTCAGGCGCGCGAGAAACAGAAACCAGAAGTTTTCACCCTCAAAACTCGTCGCGCCGGTCGTCTCAAGGACAGTAACGTCAAGCTTACCGAGCTGTACAAGAAAATGGAGATCCTCTACCGGGTGCTCGATCGGATGTACCGCAACGGGGAGATACTTATCGAAGACGTCCGAGACCAGGTGCAAGTCAAGGAGCAGGAGCGCAAGGCCATCCGCGCAAGCCACGGAGCTATGCAGTCTGCCGCTCGGGTCATGGGGGAGGATAAGGACGCCCGCTTCATGTACGACCAGGCTATCGAGGCGATCGCCGACGACCTGAGCGCCAAGGTGGGCGAGATGGAGCGCTTCATGGAGATGAGTTCGACCTTCATGGACTCCGTCGACCTTCAAAACGGTGTCTTCGAGGACAAGGGTATGGACATGCTGGAGCGGTGGGAGCAAGAGTCGGCTTCAAAGCTGCTCGCCCCTGACGAGAAGGTTTCGCTGTTGCGGGAGGCCAACGACGATGCCAACATTCTCGACATCGACGCTCCGCGTGCTGAGCGCCTCCCCCGCAAAGCTGGAGAAAGCGGCAATCAGTACGACAGCTTATTCAAGTAAGGCCGCTGGTTCATTTGGAACAGCTGCCAGCTCAGCGATCTGCTGGCCAGCTAGGTAACCGCCCGTCCAGGCCGCTTGGAAGTTAAAGCCTCCGGTCACGCCATCAATGTTGAGCAGTTCGCCGACGACGTAGAGCCCGGAAATCCCGCGGACCGCAAACGTCTTGAAATCGAGACCGACGAGGTCGAGGCCACCGGCCGTTACAAATTCTTCCTTAAATCGCGTCTGGCCTTCCATGCGGTAGGGATCTGCTGCAAGGGTCTGGCTCAGTGCTGAAAGCTGCTGCTTGTTAAGGTCGGCCCACCGCAGGTCGGAACGGAGACCTGCGCGGGCGACGAGATACTCCCACAGGCGCTTCGGTAGGCTGAGCGCGAGGTCAGAGCGGAGGGTCGCCTTCCCGGCCTGCAGTCGACCGGACTGCAAATACGCCAATTGCGTGTTGAGGTCGGCTCCCGTCCAGGAGATCGTGAGCGGATGCCGGTACTGTGCTGCGTGAAGTTCGATGGCGGCGCGTGCACTGAGCTTTAAGATTGCCGGTCCACTCAGCCCCCAGTGCGTGATCAGCACCGAACCTTGCGTCACGTGCGTGAGGCCTGGTAAAGTCACGCGCGCATCCGGCATCGACAGCCCCATCAGCGCGTGAAGTTCGGGGTGCTTGATATTGAACGAGAACAGACTCGGGACGGGGGCCACCGTCCGGAGGCTCAAATCCTGCAGCCAGTTGTACGCTCTTGGAGCCGACCCCGTCGCCAGCACCAGTTGTTTTGCCGAAAGGCGGTCGCCACTTTTCAGCCTTACGGCAAAACCTGTACCCTCGGGCCTAACGGACTCTACCTTAGTGGACAACCGCACCTCGACACCCAGTTGTTGGGCCGCTCGCGTGAGGGCGTTGACAATCGAGGCGGAATCATCGGACACAGGGAAGACTCGACCGTCGGCCTCGACTTTGAGCGCAACCCCAGCCCGCTCAAACCAGTCCATCGTGTCGCCCGGCGCAAAGCGACTAAAGGCACCGCGCAGCTCGCGTTGGCCGCGGGGGTAGTGCGTGACGAGTTGACGGGGGTCAAACTCGGCGTGTGTGACGTTGCAGCGCCCTCCTCCGCTTATGCGGACCTTCTGAAGAACTTCGCGTCCTTGCTCAAGGATGAGGGTGCGCAGCGGACGTGTGGCGGCCCGCCCGGCACTGATGGCCGCAAAAAATCCGGCTGCGCCCCCGCCGACGACGATGAGGTCGAACATGCGTCAAAGGTCGCTGTATTCGCCCGGACTTGCAGTCGTTGAAACTTTCGAACGTAGTCAGGGGCGCAGTCGCTACCTTGGCCGCAGATAATGGCGTATCCTCGCCACATCGTATGGAAAAGCTCGATAAAACCGACTTGCGGATACTAAAAATTCTGCAAGAAAACTCTAAAATTACCAACCTCGACCTAAGCAAACGCATAGGCCTGAGTGCGGCCCCTACGCTCGAACGCGTCAAAAAGCTCGAGCAGAACGACATCATCGAGAGCTACCATGCTGTTGTGAAGCCGAGTGCCATGGGACTCGACGTGCAAACGTTCGTGCTCGTGAGCTTGGCATGGAAGCGCGAGAACGCCCTCCCGGACTTTCTCAAGAAGATCGAACACATCGACGAGATCGTCGAGTGCTACATCATCACCGGTGAGGCGGACTTCCTGCTCAAGACGATCTGTGCCGACATCCCCACCTACGAGCAGCTGTTGTTCAAGACACTTTCCCAAATCGAAGAGATTGAGCGACTTAAGACTCTCATGACCCTCAGCACCGTCAAACAATCGCGCATCTTGCCTTACGACTACGGCGAAGACGCTGTCGCGAAGGAATAAAAGCTTGAGATGACGCCTCAAACCTCAGGTCTCGAGCTGCGACTCACCAATAAACATGCTACCGTCATAGGGGCCACAGGCCTCATTGGTAGCGAGCTCGTGCGGCTGCTCGACCGAAGTGCTGCTTATGTGCAGGTTAACGTCCTGGCTCGTGGCCCTCGACCGGGTTCCCTCTCCAAAAAGGTCGAATGGCGAAGTATGCCCAAGCTCGACGCCTTCCGAGCTGCCTGGCCGGCGCACGATACGGAGGAGGAGATGTGCGTCGCTGTGCAGCAGGTTTTGCCGAAAGGCGATGATTTCTTCTCCTGCCTGGGGACCACACGCGCAACTGCGGGATCTCTCTCAGCCTTTCGGTTCGTGGACCTAGGCATAAATACGGCTTTCGCCAAAACAGCTGCACAGCTCAATTACGACCAGTATAGCCTCGTAAGTGCTCTCGGTGCAGACCCGCGGTCATACCTAGCCTACTCCAAGGCGAAGGGCGAACTAGAACTGGCGGTTAGCGTACTCCCGTTCTGGGCGGTTCACCTCTACCAGCCCAGTTTGCTGATCGGATCACGGGACGAGACTAGACTCGGAGAGCGCGTCGGGGCTGCAATGCTCGGGGGCTTAGCGAAGCTAGGCATAGCCCGAGAAGCGAGCTTTCAAGGGATAGCAGCCGGGGCTGTAGCCAGGGCCATGGTCGCCGGGGCACAGCGGTCAAAGCCAGGACTGCGCCGCTATGTCCGTGCAGACATGGTAGTTTAAGGATAGGCAGTCTTCGTATATCTATTCTTTGAATGTATAAACAAATGAAATCATGAGTACTAAGACAAGTAAAATAGAAATTATCGTCAATCTCGATGAGGAGCGTATGCCCACCGATATGCAGCTGAGCGGGACGGATATTGGCGAGCCTCAGCCCGTCAAAGCGATGCTGCTGAGTGTATTCGATATGGAACGTAAGGAAACGTTGAAAATCGACCTGTGGACCAAGGATATGCAGGTACAAGAAATGGATCGCTTTATGTTCCAGACGCTTAGAGGTCTTGTCACTACGTATGGCAACGCGACCAACAATCGGGAAATGGCAGAGCAGATGAAGCAGTTCGTAGAGTATTTCGGTGAGCGCACTGGTATTATCCCTAAAGATAGTTAAGCACATTAACCGAAATACGTTAGTGGCTACCCGCGATGTAGTAAGGCCTGTGGTGTGTCCATGAGGCACTTACCTTTGTAGGGCAAGAGAGAACAAATCGCTTCACTGCTTTAGCCCGCTATGGCTATAGTAGTAGTGCCCTTTTCACATTAGAGTTTGTGGTAATCGTCTGCACTACGTGCGGAGGGCCACTGCTCTGCCTATCGACAACCACTTACACATTTCTTATGAATCACCACTACTCCTACGCCGCGTTGCGAAATGCGTGCCTAGTCTTCCTGGCTCTCTGTTCCACTTCGTTGGCGTTCGCGCAGACAATCTGGACCGGGGCGCAGGACGCAAACTACTTTACGGCGGCCAACTGGTCGAACGGCCTGCCCGCCTCCGGCAACAACGCTGTCGTGCCCGGAGGGACGAGCGTGTTCATAAATGGCGATTTGAGCGCCGATTTTGACGTGAACAGCTTTGGCGAGATCACACTCGGTGGCACGCTCACGATTCGTGGGGAGTGGAGCCTCAGCGGGCCATTAAACACAGGTGCTAATCGTGTTAACGTCAGCGCCACGCTGCTCACCTTTGGTAACGTGGCCGTCCAGAAGGGGGGCTCACTGTATGTCATGCCTACCGGCTTCGCACGTGCTACCGGGCCAATCGTAAGCGCGGGCTGGGTTGGCGTCCGCGGTCGGATGCTAAACGGAAATACATTCGACGTCCTCGACTCGACCAATCTCGCCGTTTACAGCGGGGGAGAATTCGAGAATCGCGGATTCGTCAACGTCTTCGGCAACTTCATCAACCGCGACACCGGTAACTACGTCGCCCCCAACGGCGGTACGATCACCGTTAAGAACGGCGGTGTCCTCAACAACCTCCGGAACTCTACCATCACCAACGGCGGAATCATCCGCATCGACGAAGGTGGTCGCTTCCTGCAGCAGGCGGCGCTCGTGAATACGCCGGGTCGCATTTTCGTGAGCGGTCGTTTACAGACGTACAACGACGCTACCACGACAAGCTCGTTCCTGACCGTTGAGAAGTCGGGCACCCTCGACGTGGACAGCGGTGGAGACTTCGAGATCGCATTTTCTCTACAGAACTTCGGAATCACACGGGTCAATCGCCCGATGATAATCCAGGGGCTGATTACCAATGCCGTCGATGCGCGGTTTATCGTCGAATCGCTCGGCGTCCTCGATTTCGTGGTCGGTACCAATCTCAACAATGATGGTACTTTCGTAAACGGGGGCCTCATTAAGACCGTGGGTACGCTGACCAATACGGGTTCGTTCACGAACAACGACCGTATCCTACAGGATGGTAACGGCTCAATCGTCAACGAAAAAGCGTTCGTCAACGCAGGCCTCATCGAGAGCGTCGACCGAATCGTCAACAACAGCGTCTTCCGCAACGACGGTCGACTGACCAACAAGAGTGGCGGCGTCATCGAGAACAACGATCGCTTCGAGAACGCAGCCGGGGCGCACATCGAGAACCTCTTTAATATTCTCAATAAGAAGACCCTGACCAACAACGGCTTCTTCGAGAACGGTGTGAGTCTTTTCAATGAGGCACAGTTCACCAACAATGCGTTTCTTGACAACGTCGGCGATATCGTCAACTCGGTCTCGGGCACGATCGCCAACAGCTCCACCGGCGTCATCAACAACAGTGGCTCTGGTATCTTCACTAACGAAGGAATCATAGACAACCGCGGCGAGATCAACAACTTCGCCTGCGGCGTACTCGTCAACAACAACCTGATCAACAACTTCCAGTGGATCAGCAACGAAGGGCTGCTCTTCAACAACGGAACGATCACGGGCAAGGCCATTATGGGCAATGGCCCCGTCGTCGCACAAGACGGCACGTCCGATAAGATCTGTAAGTCGATCGAGGTTTCGCTCTCGCAGCAAGGCACCACCCGCGTCGATGCGCGCTTGCTTGCCGCCGAGCGCTTCGACAGCTGTGCAGCGCTCGAGTACCTCGTCAACAAAGCAGCTTTCGTCACCTACACCTGCGCAGACCTCGGAAAGCAGGACGTGGTTTTCACGCTGCGTGACCGCCGCGGGAACACCGTCAACTGCAAGGCGACCATTACGGTCGTCGACAAGGCTGCCCCGAAGGTGGACCAGTGCCCAGCCGACATCGCGCAACTCAACGTGGCCAAAGCACCCTTGGCCGTCAACTTTACCGCACCCAAGTTTACCGACAACTGTGGTCCGGTAACCGTGACCTCGAATAAGAAGCCTGGTGACTTGTTCCCAGAGGGCCAGACGGTCGTGACTTACACGGCCACCGACCCAAGCGGTAACTCGACGACCTGTGCCTTCAACGTAGTAGTGACCGTCAAAGCCGTCACCCCGCCTGTCGCTGGCTGTGAGCCTCAGAATGCACATGGATTGATCGCCTACTACAACCTGACTCCTGAGGACGATAAATACGTTTTCGATCGCGCCGGCTTCGGTGACCCGCTAAATCTTGCTATCCAAGATACCAAGACGATCACGTACGACAAGGACTGCGGCTTGATCAACACGGGACACTCTATCGTGAAGAGCCTGGCGTCGGCCGACAACATTGGTGGGACGCTCATGATGTCGAATGCCATCACCGTAGAGACCTGGGTGAGGGCCGACAAGCTCCAGACGGGACCTGAGCGTATCGTAACCTATAGCGAGAATACACACAACCGAAACTTTACGCTCGGACAGGAAGGCAACCGCTGGGTATTTCGCCTCAAGACGACTCACACCGACAATAACGGTATGCCCGACCGCCTTACGGCGAGTGGCAGTGTCAAGGTGGGCACTGTGCAGCACGTGGTATTTACGCGTAGTGCCGACGGAAAAGAAAACTTCTACGTCGACGGTCAGCTGAGCTACTCCGGCACCCGCGGCGGCGACTTTTCCAACTGGGGATCGCACTGCCACCTAGCCCTCTTCAACGAGATGTCGTTGGATCGCTCATTCCTAGGTGCCATCAAAAAGGTAGCTATTTACAACCGTGCCTTGAGCGCAACTGAGGTTGCCGCCAGCCTGAAGAAGGGAGCCTGCTGCGACGGCGACGATAGCCCGCTCGGCCAGGTCTGCCAAGGTCCTCGAGGTACAGTTACGTACGAGCGCTACGAGAACATCGGCGGTTGGGACCTGACGTGGCTCTACAAGTCGCCAAATTATCCGAAGAACCCTACGGTAACCCAGAAGCTCACCAAGCTCGCGATTCCTGCTAACATTGGCAACAATTACGGGACTCGGACCCGCGGCTGGATTTACCCGACTCAAACCGGCGAGCACCAGTTTGCTGTCTCCGGAGATGACCAGACTCGTCTTTTGCTCAGCCGAGCGCCCAACAACGCTTCCTACGCCTATGACGTTGCCAACGTTACCGGGTGGACCAACCCAGGCGAGCTCAGCAAAATGCACACTCAGATCTCGGACAAGTTTGTCCTGGAGGCGGGCCAGGGCTACTACTTTGAACTACAGCAGAAAGAAGGCGGCGGGAGCGACCACGCTAGCGTGTTCTGGAAAGTTCCCGGAAGCAGCAAGTTCGAATTGATTGGAGCGAGCAACATCGGTGACATTAAGACTTGCGAAAAAGCCACAACACCGAAGCCCGACGATTGCGTCACGCAGAAAGGCAGCCTTCTTCGCGAGGTTTGGACCGGGATCAACAGTAATGATATTTGGGCACTCCTCCAGGACAAGCGTTACCCGAACTCGCCTAGCCGTACAGATTACATCACCAAGTTTGCCAGCGACGTCAACACCGCTAACCAGTACGGTACCCGCGTCCGCGGCTACATCCATCCCGATGTCACCGGTGAGTACGTCTTCACGATTACCGGCGATGACCAGACGAAGCTCATGCTCTCCACCGACGATACGGACACCAAAAGTGTCGCCGTCGCGGAGGTCAACGGCTGGACCGGCGTAACTGAATTCCACAAATACACGACGCAGACCTCGAAAAAGATCCGTCTCGAGAAGGGCAAGCGCTACTACGTCGAACTCCTCCACCAAGAGGGCGGCGGCGGAGACCACTTCAACGTGTACTGGCAGACGCCAACCAACAGTACTCGCCACGTAGTGCCCGGTAGCAACCTCTCGCCGTATAAGGACTGCACGGCGACACCAGCCCCGACCTGTAACAAAGACATCCTCTTTGTGGTCGGCAACAGTTCGCTCAACAACGGAGATGCCGCCGTCAAGCACTACCTGATCTCACTCGGCTACAATGTCCTCGTCAAAGACCCACGGTGGGCCACGCTCGATATGGCACGCGGCAAGGGCCTCGTCATCATTAGCTCGACGGTCAACAGCTCCGACATCGGGAGTCGTTTCACGCAGATCGATGTCCCGGTCCTTACCTGGGAAGCCGCGCTCTACGACGACCTTAAAATGACCGGCAACCTCAACGGGTCCGATTACGGTTCGGACTTCGGTGACGTGGTCACGGTCGACGGCGCGGCCGGTCCGCTGGCCGCTGGCTTTAACGGCGTGACGAAGGTGGCCACGAGCCGCACGAATCTCGGTTGGGGCAAGGTGATGGGATCGGACGCTAAGATCATCGCCTACCAGGCAGGCGACAAGTGGCGCGTCAACATTTTCGTCTACGACAAGGGCGCACAGATGATGGGCGGCATGAAGGCCCCCGGTATCCGCATCGGCTTCTACTTTGATGGAGAGGCTGCGTCCCTCCGTACCCCCGCCGGGGCTAAGCTCTTCCGCACGGTGGTCGAGTACGCTACAGGTTGCACCGGCCAAACACAGGGCCTTCGCATCAACCCCGATGTCCTCCGTCTCGAAGCCGAGCGCCGTGAGCAGGCAGTCGAGCTTGTTTGGACCAACAACACGGCCTTCAAGAACGAGTACTTCACCGTCGAGCGATCGACCAACAATGGTCGCTTCGAGGTACTTGGCACCGTTGAGGCAGCCGGCGAAGGTGACGCCGTTCGTAGCTTCAGCTACGTAGATGCTACCCCTGCAAAGGGCGACAACCTCTACCGTGTCACGGCGATGTACAACGACAACTCGGATTTCTCCAGCGAGCAGCGCCTCGTGCGCTTTGCGCAAGAGGGCCGCGTCAACGTGTACCCGAATCCAGCCACGGAGTACTTCACTGTATCTCTTAGCGAGTTCGGCGACCGCGAGGTGAGCCTGCTCGTCACCGATGCGCTTGGTCGCCAGTTGGTGCGACGAGTAGTCCCTGCCGGAGAGGCTAAAGTTGACTTCAACACGCACGACTACCCGTCGGGTGCCTACTCGATCACGATCCAGACAGGGGGCTTCCTCTCGACCGAGCGGGTAATCATTAACCGAGACTAATTGCAGTGGGGTAGTGGGTGGCCTTCCCCCCGGGCCACCTCCCACTCTCAAGATTGTAGAGAAGTGTGATTATTTGATTGGGCTACTCCGTAAGGGGTGGCCCAATTTTTTTGGTGATGAAGGCAGGGTCGCCTTTCGGCAAAACTCAGGAGACGTCACCCAAGGCGTCCAGGCTGTGCGCCCCAGAGGGCACCGCATCAGCGCTCCCTTACTGCATGACATGACCGGACGGCGAACGTCCTGGGTCCCAGGCACCATAATAACCCCGGTCATCCGTGTAAATAGTTGCTTCTAAAGTTTTGCCGAAAGGCGCAGGCGACTACCTTTGCCCACGGTGGGCGTCGCACGACCAGCTCCTCGAGAATCCCCCAGGGCGGAAACGCAGCAAGGGTATTGAGTCGAGCGGTGCGTTGTGATTGCCCACCACCTTTTAACAGTTGCTGTCCGCCCCTCGGCTTTTTGCCAGCATTGCCCTAGATGGGCCACTCCCCAAGGCCAGCCCTTATCAGCTCCAACTGTCCGCTCGTACCGTCGAGCACGGTAGACGGTACGTTGCCGCCGGCCCCTGCGTCCAAGATCACGTCGACATCGCTTGCGTACCGATCTACGATGTCCTCGATGTCTGTCGGGTATTCTACGACCTCATCGTCCCACTTAAGGCTGGTCGTTAGAATTGGCTCGCCCAACCCTTCAACCAGCATTCTAATCGTCTCACTTTGCGGCACGCGGATGCCGATGGTCGATTTTTTGTTCTTGAAGATCTTGGGCAGCTGCTTGGTGCCTTGAAGGATCACCGTGTACGGCCCCGGAAAAATTCGCTTTAGATCTCGGAACAAGCTATTGTCGAGCTGTGCGGCATAATCGCTGAGTTGACTCAGGTCTCGACAGATGATCGACAAGTTAGCCTTCGCTGGGTCGAGACCCCGCAGTCGACAAATTTTTTGTACTGCCCCCTGGTCCCCGATCGTGCAGCCTAGCGCGTACACTGTATCCGTAGGG
The DNA here is from genome assembly GCA_963837005.1 of Lewinellaceae bacterium. Taxonomy (GTDB): domain Bacteria; phylum Bacteroidota; class Bacteroidia; order Chitinophagales; family Saprospiraceae; genus CALDTK01. Next base: position 646,910 of record CAWIMC010000001.1, on the reverse strand, counting down.
TAGATGGCTATACCGCCCGAACGGATAATCTCGACGGCTTGGTCGATTTTACGCTGCGGGGGATTGTCGGGGTGGATGGTCAAACGCATAGGGAGTCGTTTAGCTGATCAGTTGGTAACTAGTTTGTAGGCGCTAAGAGCTCAAACGCTGTCGCGCCGAAGCTAGTCCAAAGATGAAACGCCACGTAGACACCGTGGCGACTCCTAGTTCGCCCCGAACATGTCCTCGTCGTCGAGCATCCCAGCGAGCATATCGCGGAAGTTCATCTGGCGGTCGATGAAGTCTCGATTTAGCACCTCTGTCTCAGTGAGGCCGTGCAGGACCAATTCCATCAGAAGCTCGGGTGTGGCACCCTCCACATCTACGGATTTGACGATTCGCTCTAGGCCCGCTACCTCCTTGAGTTGGGTCACGAATTGATCTTCGGTGGCTTCGTTGAGAAGCGATAGTGTGTTCCCGCCGCCAAACCAAGCACGTACCACGCCATAGGGGTCACGGTCGGCCTTGGCCTTGCGTGGATCGGGGAAGATGGCGAGGAAGGTTTGCTTTACGGCTTCCCCGATCAACTTGAGGGCAACCGCATACGGGCCCTCCTGCTCACCTTCGTACACGAGCTCGACCTTACCGGTGATGCTCGGGATGATGCCCCAGAAGTCCTGAATCCTAGCCGTCACCTTGGCCTCTCCGTTGCGGATTGCGCGGCGCTCGGCGGCGGAGATGAGATTTTCGTAGGCGGTGATACTCAAACGTGCGGACACGCCAGACTTTGCGTCGACGAACTCCGAGTTGCGGGCGTTCATCACCACCGTCTCGAGCATGGTGAGCAGGAGCTCCGGCACGGTGACGGTATCGCGCTGGTCGTCCGTAAGCTTGGCCTCTTGAAGCGTAATCTGCCGCGCCAACGCAATGTCGGTGGGGTAGTGCGTGAGGATTTGGCTCTGGATGCGGTCCTTGAGCGGCGTGATGATCGAACCGCGATTGGTGTAGTCTTCCGGGTTGGCCGTAAACAAGAACTGGATGTCGAGTGGGAGTCGAAGCTTGAAGCCACGAATCTGGATATCGCCCTCCTGTAGAATGTTGAACAGCGACACCTGTATGCGAGCCTGCAGATCGGGCAGCTCGTTAATGACGAACAAGCAGCGATGGGCCCGCGGCACGAGTCCAAAGTGAATCGTGCGCTCGTCGGAGTAGGGGAGCTTTAAGGTGGCAGCCTTGATCGGGTCTACGTCCCCGATGAGATCCGCGACGCTCACGTCCGGGGTGGCGAGCTTCTCGACGTACCGATCGCTGCGGTGGAGCCAAGCAACTGGCGTGGCGTCGCCGTGCTCCGCAATAAGGTCCACGGCGTACCGGCTCAGGGGTTGCAACGGGTCATCGTTGAGCTCCGAGCCGGTTACCACGGGGATGTACTCGTCGAGCAATCCGACGAGCTGGCGAGCAATCCGGGTTTTCGCTTGGCCGCGTAAGCCGAGCAGTAGAATACTGTGTCGTGATAGAATCGCGCGCTCCACATCTGGCAACACGGTATCGTCGAAACCGAGGATACCGGGAAAGACGTTGGCCTTGTCTTGGATTTTGCTGATGAGATTCCGGCGGAGTTCCTCCTTGATTGAGCATGGTTGGTAGCCGGAGTCGCGAAGTTCGCCGAGGGTAGAAAGGGTAGGTTGTGGCATAGAGTGTAAGCTGCGCAGCCCTTGGGCCGTAAGTGCGTAGCTAACCGCCGCGGGCGGGCCCTGGTTGTCGCGCTCGGGCTGGTGCACAACTAATAGGGAGGTCTTTGAACACTTGTGCTACTTTCAGCCCAACTATTGCACCCCGGCGAACACGCTTTGCCCAACAAGCTCCCGATTACATGAACGATACTTTCGACCTGAGCCTGTCAACGCTCGACATCGCGGTGATGCTGATCTACGCGCTCGGCATTATCGGATACGGGCTCTATTCCGCCAAGGCCAAAAGCTCCGAAGAGTATTTCCTGGCGGGACGCGACATGACCTGGCCCATCGTCGGTATTTCGCTATTCGCGGCCAACATTTCGAGCTCGACCCTGGTCGGACTCGCCGGTGACGCCTTCATGACGCGGACCCACGTGTTCAACTACGAGTGGCTAGCAAGCGTGGTCTTGGTCTTTTTCGCCATCTTCTTTCTCCCCTTTTACTTAAGGAGTCGTGTGTACACGATGCCGGAGTTCTTGGAACGACGCTACAATACAGCCTCCCGATACTATTTCTCCTTTATTACCATTATTGGCAACGTCCTTATCGATACTGCCGCCGGGCTCTTCGTGGGTACTGTGGTCTTGAAGTTGCTGTTCCCCGAACTCAGCACCTTCGCCATCGTGGCCATCCTGGCCATCTGTTCAGCGGCCTACACGATACCTGGGGGGCTCAACTCTGTCATCCAAACGGAGGTCGTGCAGGCCATTCTGCTGGTCGTCGGCAGCTGCATGATTACGTATTATGCCTTTTCGGACGTCGGGGGTTGGGATGGGATTATCGCCGGATTAGACCAACTCGGTGCTGCCGGCAAACTTCCCCAGATCAACGGACTCGACTACGAAGCCATGGGGGTCACGGGTTTGTTTGAGAACGGCTATACGGCCGCCGACCTCGACCGCATGGGTCTCGACTCCCTACGCCAACTTAGCGGTAACCCTAGCCTCGAACTCATCCGCGGGACCGAGTTTTACCAGCCGAGCAACGCCGACGAGGTATTGAGTCTCGTACGACCGACCGGCGATACCTGGACTGAGTTTTTTCTCGGAACCGGCGGTGACGACTTCATGCCCTGGACAGGCCTCCTGCTCGGTGCGCCAATCTTGGGATTCTACTTCTGGGCCAACAACCAATTCATGGTCCAGCGGGTGCTCGGAGCCAAAGACCTCAACCACGGTCGCTGGGGCGCGCTGTTTGCTGGCCTCATCAAGCTGCCTGTGCTGCTAATCATGGTTTTGCCGGGCACGGCCGCCATCATGATGTTTAACGGTGCCGACATCAGCAGCGCCAACTATCAGCTCCCGGGCGGGGCCATCTGCCAGGACTTATCGCAGTGTCCGAACGCGACGTACCCGCTGCTGCTGTTCACGCTTCTTCCGAAAGGGGTGCTGGGCCTCGTGCTGGCGGGCCTACTGGCCGCCATGATGTCGTCGGTCTCGGCCACCTTCAACTCAGCCTCGACGCTGATCACGATGGACTTCGTCAAGAAGCTTTATCCGAATCTAAGTTCGCAACAGCTCGTGCGCGTCGGCCAAATATCTACGCTGGTCCTCGTCGTCCTCGCGTGCCTGTGGGCCCCGCAGATCGAGCGCTTTGGTTCGTTGTTCTCCTACCTGCAGATCGTGTTGAGCTTTATTGCGCCACCGGTTGCTGCGGCCTTTGTGGCGGGTCTGTTTAGCAAGAACGTCAACGGAACAGGAGCGTTTACGAGTCTCATCGCAGGTTTCGTCATCACGGTCATTTTCCTCGGCATGGAGGCCTACGACATGCAGAACTGGTTTACGGAGATGCACTTCCTCCATCGCACGTTCTACCTGTTCGTCTTCTGTATGCTCACCAACTTTATCGTAAGTGCCCTCACGGAGGGTCGTGGCACGGTAATCACGGCGAGCGCGAGCGAAGGCGAAGACCTCGACCCTACGACGGAGCGTCTCGAGGCGGGCGTTTTGGTCGGTGCCACCAGCGGCGTGGCCACCGGCAATCGGTACCTCTCCTTCGAGGACAAGGTGCGCGACTACACTTGGAACAGATCGCTGATCGCTGAGGAGACCGAGGAATTGAAGGGTTTGCCGTGGTACAAGAACTACCGCTACCAGGCGGTGATACTCCTTATCGTGACCGCGCTGGTCGTGGGCAGCTTCTGGTAGGGTACACTGCTTTGCGCTCTCCGTATGCGCCTTTCGGCAAAACACAAGACCACATGGCGTCGCTACCGCGAGTATGTATTGTAGGAGCTGGGGCCGCAGGTCTGTGGTCGGCCATCCGGCTCGTGGAGGCCGGCTGGACCGGGGCAGAGCTCACGATCATCGAGCCCGACCCAAAACAGTCGGACGATCACACTTGGAGTTATTGGGTACGGGAGGCGATCCTTCCCGAGGAGGTCGACAAACGTCGCTTCAATCGTGTCGAGGTACAGGCCGGTGGGCAGCGTACGCAACACAGCTGCGCTCCGTACTGGTACGAATCGGTGCGGAGCAGCGCCTTCTACGCTTACGCGAAGGAGGTTTTGGCGAAAGCCGAAGTCAGATGGCGCACAGGCACAGTCACGGCTCTGGAAGAGTATGCCGATCGCAAGGTGCAGGTCGAGAGCCGGATCACAGAGAGCGGACCTTCGCAAACGCAGGACTTCGACTATGTGCTCGATAGCCGTCTACCGCTGATCGATGTTGCCGACCCTCGGTATCACAGCACCTTGCAGCACTTCGGAGGACGGTTCGTACGCTTTGAGGCCCCCGTCCTCGACCCCGATCTCGCCGTGTTTATGGACTTCATCGAAGTCGCTGGCGAGGTGGCGTTCTTGTACGTGCTACCGCAATCGCCGATAGAGGGCTTGGTAGAAATCGCTGTTTTCAGCAAAACGGTCTGGGACCACAACCGCTACGACGACGCCATCGCCGCGTATATCAAAGAACGGTATACGCTCAACGGCGACCCGGTAGCTTACACCGTTGTCGAATCCGAATATGGGGTAATCCCAATGACGGACCAGCCTCTCTGGCGGGAATCGAGCGCCAGAATTTGGAAGATCGGCACAGCCGGCGGGTGGGTGCAGCCCTCTTCCGGGTACGCCTTTACGCGGTGTGCGCGGTTTGCTACTGAAATCGCCGAGGCGCTATCTCACGCCAACCCAACACCTTGGCGACCGTCTGCCGTACAGCAGGTCTTCAACAGTACGATGCTCGGCTACCTCATCGATCGCCCGGATCTGGCGGGATCGACGTTTTACGAACTGTTCGAGCGAAACGGCGCACCGCAGACCTTCAGCTTTCTCGACGAAGATTCTTCGGTGGCGGACACGATGCGGTTGATGTGGAACAGTCCGCGGCGTGCATTTGCTCGGCGGGCCCTCGGCGAAACGGCCAGGCGACTCACAGGTGCCAAATAGTCTTCTGGGTGCCTTTTAGAATTAAGATGCGTCCCTAGCCTGAACTACCTTGCCGCCCCAAGTCGGTGTCCACATGCGTATAGTTTTACTCTCTTTACTCCTCTGCGCGGCCACGATTGCTGCGGCTCAAAAGGGCATTATCCGGGGCAACGTCTACGATCGCGACAGCGGCGAGCCCATTGCCTTCGGAACGGTCGTCATCGCGGGTACTACGAATGGGGCCGTCACGGACTTCGACGGCTTTTTCACCTTCACGAACCTAGCTGCTGGAGACTACGAGCTCGAGACTACCTACGTCGGCTACGACTCAGCTCGAGTGAGCGTAACTCTCGTAGACGGAGGGATCAAATACGTGAAGCTCACCATCGGGGAAGGGGTTAACCTCGGGACGGTCGAGGTCACTGCCGGCCGTACCCAAGCTCGTACCGAGGTGCAAGTCTCGCAGGTCACGCTCACCGCCCGCGACATAAAGACCTTGCCGAGTACCGGTGGCGATGCCGACCTCGCGCAGTATTTGCCGGTGCTGCCGGGTATTGTCACGACTGGCGACCAAGGCGGACAGATCTTCATCCGTGGTGGCGCGCCGATCCAAAACCTCGTGATGTTGGACGGCGTAACGATCTTCAATCCTTTCCACACCATCGGATTTTTCTCGGTGTTCGAGACCGAGGCGATTCGCAATGTAGAGGTCAATACGGGGGGATTCGGCGCACAAAACGGCGGTCGACTCTCGGCTGTGGTCGATATCAACACCAAAGTAGGTAACCGCAAGAAGTTTAGCGGTTTGGTGGGGGTAAGCCCGTTCCAGAGTCGTGTAATGCTGGAGGGGCCGCTCAAGAAAATTACTGAGGACAAAGGTGGCTCAGTCAGCTATCTATTCAGTGCTAAGCAAGGGTATCTAGACCGGACGAGCAAGAGCTTGTACAGCTACGCCGGCGACAGTACGGGCTTACCGTACAGTTTCACCGACCTGTACGGTAAAATTTCCACGCTGAGCGCGAACGGGTCGAGTGTGGACATCTTCGGCTTTAACTACACAGACAATGCCCGGTTTCCGGCCATTGACTACGGCTGGACGACCGTCGGCGCGGGTATGAACTTTAAGCTGATTCCACCAGCGTCCAATCTGCTCATAGATGGTTCGCTCGCCTTCTCCAACTACGAGTCGCAGCTCGGCATCGTCGATCAGCCAGACCGCAGCTCTTCCCTGCGCAACTACCTCGCAAAGTTCAATTTTAGCAGCTTTAGTGGTCGCAACACTTTTCGCTACGGATTTGCCTTCAACGGAATTCGGACGAACCTAGACTTCGTCAACGGCTTCGATCAGCGGACCAACCTCACCAACGACAACACCGAAATCGCGGCGTACTTCACCTTCAAGCGCGCCTGGGACAACTTCGTTTTCGAGCCGGGCTTTCGGCTTCAATATTATGCCAGCCAGTCGGAACTCAGCCCGGAGCCACGTCTAGGCCTCAAGTGGAACGTGAGTGAGTCGGTACGCGTCAAGGCGGCAGGTGGGCTTTACAGCCAAAACTTGCTGAGCAGTGTGAGCGAGGCCGATGTGGTCAACTTGTTTGTCGGGTTTATTGCTGGCCCGGAGGAGCAGCTTTTCGGACCGAACGGAGATCCGCTGAATACGCGCCTCCAGACCGCTTTTCACGCGATCGGCGGGGTAGAGATCGACCTGGCACCAGGTGTTATGCTCAACGTCGAGCCGTACCTCAAGGAGTTCACACAGCTCCTAGCCCTAAATCGTAACAAGCGTAGCTCGCGGGAGTCCGACTACCAATCTGAGACGGGCCAAGCCTACGGTCTGGACCTCAGCCTAGCCTATGACCGAGACCGGCTCTACGTGTGGACAACCTACTCCTTGAGTAAGGTGACGCGAGACGACGGCGAGCAGGTGTACCCGACGGTATTCGATCGTCGCCACAACGCTAACCTGCTCGTCGCCTACGCTCTCGACCAGGACGAGACCTGGGAGGTGAGCCTTCGCTACAACTTCGGTACGGGCTTTCCCTTCACGGCAACCCGTGGCTTCTTCGGGCGACAGACCTTTCGGGATGGGATCAACACCGACATCTACAAGAACAACCCAGAGTTGGGGATTCTCTTCAGTGACATTCGCAACGGCAATCGCTTGCCCAACTACCACCGCGCAGACATCGCCATCAAGAAGAGCTTCGAGTTTAAGAATGACCTCGCCCTCGACGTGAATGCCAGCGTGACCAACGTCAACAATCGAGATAACATCTTCTTCGTCGACCGCGTCAACAACGAGCGCGTAGACCAGCTGCCGATTCTTCCGAGTATCGGCGCGACGTTCAAATGGTAGGACAATAGTGACGCTCTGTCTCGCAAGGTTCTTTGCTACGCAGCCTATCTGAAAGAAGTGAGGTACGTGAGCGTCGATGTCGTCATTCCTGAGCACGGCTCACCGGGAGGACCGAAACTGCTGGGCGCTACGGAGGCATAGGGCATGGAGCAGGCAGCACGGTAAGCTTATCGGGACCAGCGTCTTTTACTCTAGCTCTGCTTCTCGTCCTTGCTCTAAGATGTCGGGGACTGGACCCAGACCCGGGAGGAGGCTAGGTGCGAGAGTGACCTTCTCCCAGTCTTTACAGGCTTCGAGGCCAGCCGTCACTTCCTCGGGAGCTAAGGGCTCATACTCGTTGTACCAAGCCGTCAAGACGTAGTTGGCCACATTGGTAATTTCTGTATCGCTGAGTTCGGGGTGGCCTGCCATCGGTGCGCCGTAACGGAGGCCGTTGACCGTAATCGAGTCGCGGTAGCCATAGCGTATAATGCACGCGATGTCACCGCGTCGACGCTCCAGCCAATCCGACCCCGCGAGCGGAGGAATATTACCTAGCAGCCCCTCCCCACTGCTCATGTGGCAGTTGGCACACTTGTATTCATAGATAGCCTCGCCCTGAATGTAGGTCCGCTCATCGCAAGCGTACAGCAGCACACCTCCCAAGCCAAAGGCAACTATGGCGGACGCAAGTCTACCCACGGGACCTGTTCAGGAAGGTTTGTATGTCGGAAATCAGATGGTCGACCTCGCTGGCGTCGGTCCCGTCGGCGAATGCTCGGACACGTCCCTGTCCGTCCACGAATAGGATTCGCCCAGAGTGATCGAAGCCCCCGGAAGCGGGGTCGGAACTCTCCATCGCGACACTGAAATAATCATCGGCGATACCGTACAACTCGGACTTCTCTCCAGTCAGAAACCACCATCGGTCCGCGGTCTCTATGCCGAGATTGCGGCTGTAATTGCGGAGATGCCCCACGGAGTCGCGTCTGGGATCTATCGTGAAGCTGACCAGCTTGAGTTCAGGATGGTTTTGCCGAAAGGCCTCCTCTATGCGCATCATGTTTTGAGTCACCCGGGGGCAAATGGTCGGGCAGGAGGTAAAAAAGAAGTCGACTACGTAAGGCGTTCCGGCCAGCATGTTCTCGGTGACTAGCGCACTGTCTTGACGGTAGAAGGACCAGTCTCCGATCGTATGGTAGACGGTGTCTCCGTTAACGACTTCGCGCTCCCCGATGATCGGTAACTCGTGGGCCGTGTGTACTGCTCGGTCGACGTCGCCGCCACCACAGCTAAACAGGAAGAGCGCGCCCACGAGCGAGCTGGTCAAAAGTTGATTGCGCGTTCTCATTGCAGTAGACTTTGACCATAGTCGATGGCGACCTGCATGCTGTCGCCAATCTCGCGAATCTCCTTCTCCCGGAGACGGAGGTGCTCAGCAGTCGTATTGGCACCGAGTCGGGTGTGCATGGCCTCGAGTGACTCGTTGTTGTACATCCAGGTCATCATGTCTTCGCTCGCGCGCTCTAAGCGGATTTTGGCGAAAGCCGTCGCCTCAGTGGACGGGCCAGCCTCGTCAATGGCACGCTGCGTGCGGGCGATTTCCGCATCGAGAGGCATGATTTTGTCGTGCGCGTCCATCAGGCGTTGGTAACCTTCGACCAGGGCGTCACTCGGTTCTGCGGACGTTTCGGTATCCGTTTGATCCGAAGAACCTGCTCCACAGGCTCCCATAACCAGGCCGGCGGCGAGGACGAACGGCAACCATGCTCGCGGTGTCCTGTTGGAAAGAAAAGCGGATAACGACATGGCGAAGTGTGCGATAGTATGGTTCAGGATCAACTTGCGGCTCGACGATAACGAGAGCCTGGTGGCGGCAGCTAAGGCGGCTCCGGTACTGCCCGTTTACGTCTTTGATGACCGCCACTTTAAAGGCACCACCCACGCATTTGGTTTCCGTAAAGTCGGCATTCACCGGGCGCAGTTCATCATCGAGGCGATTCGTGACCTGCGCGAGAGGCTTCGTGCCCTCGGCAGTGATCTGGTCGTGCGGCGAGGTCTGCCAGAGGAGGTCTTGCTCGACCTCGCGCGACAGACCGAGAGCGGCTGGGTGTACTGCAACCGGGAGCGAACCCCTGAGGAGGTCCGCGTGCAAGACAGACTCGAGGCCGGACTGTGGTCGCTAGGACAGGAGCTGCGCTACAACCGCGGCAAACTCCTGTACCACACCGCCGATCTTCCCTTCCCAGTCACGCACACGCCGGACACGTTTACGCAGTTCCGTAAAGAAGTGGAGCGCATCGTGCCGTTGCGTGAGCCCGTAGCAGCTCCCGAGAACCTCGGTCCTCTCCCGAAGGGCATCGACGTTGGCGAGATACCGACGCTGGCCGATTTTGGGTATCCCGAAAGGGTCGTCGAGTCGCGTGCTGCCATCTTCCACGTCGGTGGCGAAACCGCCGCACTCGCGCGGCTGCAACACTACCTCTGGGACACGGATGCCGCCAAGCAATACAAACAGACCCGCAATGGACTACTCGGGTCGGATTATTCGACGAAGTTTAGCGCCTGGCTTGCGCAGGGCTGCCTTTCCCCAAAGCGCATCATGCACGAGGTGCAGCGCTACGAGGCCGACCGCGGAGCCAACGAGTCTACCTATTGGATCTACTTCGAGCTGCTGTGGCGCGACTACTTCCGGCTCATGGCGAAGAAATACAACGCACAAATTTTCAAGCATGCCGGGCCGAAAGCCCTTATGGCCGGCAAGGCGAGGTTAGTTGCCGATGAACCCAACAACCACCGTGCAAGCTTCGAGCGCTGGGCCGGGGGCACGACGGGTGTACCGTTTGTTGACGCCAACATGCGCGAACTCAATGCCACTGGCTTCATGAGCAACCGCGGCCGGCAAAACGTGGCGAGTTTTCTCGTCAATGACTTGAAGCTCAACTGGCTCATGGGGGCCGAATACATGGAGAGTATGCTGGTCGATTACGACGTAGCCAGTAACTACGGCAACTGGAACTACGTCGCCAAGGTCGGCGCAGACCCCCGCGAAGACCGCTATTTTAATATCCTTTCGCAAGCGTCCCGCTACGATGCCGATGGTGAATTTGTGCGACACTGGCTCCCAGAACTGGCGCAACTGCCAAAAGACCGCATCCACCGCCCCGACCTCCTTACCTCAGACGAACAGCGCGAGTATGGCGTCCGCCTTGGCGTTGACTACCCGAACGCGATGGTCGAGATCGCAGCCTGGGAGCCGGGACGAGGCGGACGCGTGAGCAGTACGCCGAGCCGACCGGCGGCACGCAATAAGCGCCGCGGATCGAAGGGCGGGCGCTCGCGCGGCATCCCAACTCACTGATGTACCCTCAACTAAAGCAGCTCGTCGCATTCGAGGACCTCGGTAACATGCTGTACCCCGAGGCTTGGGCCTACCAGACCGAGCGCCACAAGCACCTTATTGCTACCAAACGGGCGCACGGTTGGGACAAAGCCCCCGTCGCGCCGGTACACGAACTTTACTTCGTCGAGCACGACCATGTGTATACCCTCGGCAAGAGCGGTTCGCTCGAACATCTCCTGCTCGACGAAGCTGCTTTGACAGCCAGGGGTGTCACTTTTCACAAAATCTAATCGCGGTGGCGACATCACCTATCACGGCCCAGGGCAGATTGTCGCCTATCCCATCTTCGATCTCGACTGGTTCTTCAATGATGTTCGCAAGTACGTCTGGTCGCTCGAGGAGGCGGTCATCTGTTTGCTAGCTGAGTACGGGCTAGCCGCCGAACGCTATGAGGGCTACACAGGAGTCTGGCTTTCGCCAAAACAGGGGCTGCCGTGGCGGAAAATTTGCGCCATTGGCGTGCACATCAGTCGCTGGGTCACCCTGCATGGACTGGCCTTCAATGTAAACACCGACCTCAGCTACTTTCGGGGCATCGTGCCGTGCGGTATCGCGAGCGGTAGCCACGAAGTCACGAGTCTCGCCGTCGAGTTGGGGCGAGAACTCGACATGGTGCGAGTCAAAGAGGGCTTACGCCAAAACTTGGCCGCCGTCTTTGACTACGAGTACACACAAGCCGAGCACTCCGCCGCCGTGAAGCTTAACCTTGTGCCATGATTAAATCCGTCGCCACGTCTGGCTCATCTACACCAAAAACGAGCGAGCCCCGCGCCAAACAAGTCTCCGCCTCTGAGACGATCATGACGGAGATGATTATGCCTAACGACACCAACCCGCTCGGGGATCTGATGGGGGGCAATCTTTTGCGTTGGATGGATGTCGCCGCCGCCGTGTGCGCCGGCAAGCACTGCGAAAGTCATGTCGTGACGGCCTCGGTCGACCACGTCTCTTTTACGCAGCCCATCGCCGTAGGCGACGTCATCACCATCAAATCTCGCGTCACCCGAGCCTTCAATTCGAGCGTCGAAGTCTTCGTCGAGGTGTTTAGCGCTGATGTCCGCGGGCACAATGCGAGACTTTGCAACGATGCTTATCTTACGTTCGTAGCGCTCGACAAGACCAGTCGCGAAAAAGTCACGATCCCGAAAGTCCTTCCGTTAACCGGCGAAGAACAGAAGCGCTATGACGGAGCGCTACGGCGTCGAGAGTTGCGCCTGATATTGAGTGGACGCATGGAACCGAGCGAAGCGACTCACCTTAAGTCGATCTTCAAGCTCGACCAAAAGAGCTAAACGAGTTAGCTGCGACCACTGCGATCTACGCTCGTCGAATTGCCCTGCTGCGTGGACAGCATGATGACATCTTGCACGTTGACGTGAGGCGGCGCGGTTGCAATTTGGTAGATGCCTTCTGCTACGTCGTCGGCGTGTAGTGGACGAAACCCTTCGTATACCTGTGCTGCGCGATCTTTATCGCCGTCGAATCGAACGTCCGAAAACTCCGTGCCTTCGACAGCCGCCGGCGAGACCTGGCTTACTCTGATTCCCTCACGAAACAGATCTAGACGAGTGCCTCGCGTAATAGCGTCCACGGCATGTTTGGTTGCGCAGTAAATCGTCCCCCCGGCATATACCTCGTGGCCAGCGGTGCTGCACACATTGATGATGTGCCCTCGTCCACGCTTGACCATCCCTGGTGCGATGAGGCGGATGGAGTAAAGAAGGCCTTTCACGTTAGTATCCAGCATACCGTCGATCTCCTCGAGCGTTGCCTCGTGTACAGGCTTCAAGCCGAGCGCCTTGCCCGCGTTGTTGATCAAAACGTCTACGCTCGACCAGTCTGGATCTAACTGTTCGACGAAGCGGGCGCTCGTCTGGAAGTCGGCGACGTCGTAGCTCAGTAGCCGCACCTGGGTCTGGTGCTCGTTTTTGAGTTCGTCCGAAAGGCTCCGGAGCTTATCGACCCTGCGCCCCGTGAGGATGAGTCGATGACCTGCCGCGGCAAAGCGACGCGCCGTAGCCGCCCCAATCCCAGAACTCGCGCCCGTAATCATGACGACCAGTGTGCGCGCTTTTACACTTGCCGAAAGCCGCCTCTCGAAATCCGCGGATGACCGCTGCGGAGCTTCGCGTGACAAGGATTGACCCGCGGTTCGATCATTTGTGCGCGGGATGGCCGCCTGGGCGTCCTCCCTTGCCTGAACACTTGGTGAATCCCGCTCCCGCCCATCCTTTTCGCGAACGAAGCCAAAGAACTTATCGGTAATTGTTTCTGGCAGCCGCGTAGGCTCACCGTCGGCGTCCACCGGAGTGAAGGCCTGTCGGTTCAGCTCTGTGTCTAGCTCGGGGTTCGCGCGGGTAGCTTGGTTAAAGTAGGTAAGTGCCCGCAAGGGACGCTCCCGAGTGAGGTAGGCGACGGCGAGTTCGTACGCTGCGAAGGGGTGATCGTCCTCGTAGCTTAAGGCGAGCTTGAGGTGCCGCGTGGCGCGGCGCAGCTTGCCGGCATCCCGTTCGATCAATCCAAGGCGATACTGCGCATCGGCCAGATTTTTGCGCGATCGACGCGCCGCGATCCGCAAGTAGCGAGCGGCCTTTCGCGGCTGCTCGAACTCGTCCTGTAAGAGCGCCCCAATTCGGTAGGCGAGTTCAGGATCTACGCGGCGGTTGAGCTTGTAGGCTTTCCGGAAATGGCGACGCGCCGACCCGAAGTCGCGAACCTGCATACCGATCTGCCCGAGGCAGAGGTGGGCCTGTGCCGCGAGTGGTGAGTCAAACAGCTCGCTCATGACTACCGCGGCCTCGTCGAGGTAGCTGTCGTCCTCTTCTGCTTCTTGGAGTAGACCTACCGCTAAGGTGTAGCGCATCCGGTAGTCCTCGGGATCGGCGGCCAGGCACGCTCGCGCAAAGGCGAGCGCCTGCTGGGTCTCGCCATTGTCGCGGTGCATGAGGACCGTCTGGAGGTTGCGGGTCTGCGTGAGCGTCTGTGCGGCGCTGGCTAAGGCTGCAAGTTCTTCAATGGACGGTTCGTCGGCGGAGTCGACCTCAGGCGCTAAGTCCTGATGCGTTGCGGCGCGTGTATCCTCTCCCCTAGCCGGCGGGCTCTCGGCACCCGTATCCGAGCGGTCGCCGCTCGCTTCCTCCTTCTTGGCCTGTGGCATGTCTGCGGTTGAGAAGTCTACAGCTTCAGGGTGCGTCACTTTGTCCGAGTGGGTTGAGCTACTCTTCGCGGCGGCAGTACCCGAGCTGCTATCCTTCTGATGATCAGTTTGTAGCGTTTCAGTTTTGGGCGCTTCTACCTGAGAGGCCGCAGCATCTACATCCAACGATATTGTGGACTCACGCTCGCCGCTCTGTTGAGCTTCATCGCTGACGACTGGATTTACCGCGTCTGGAAGCGTATGATTATCCTGGATTTCTCTATCATCTGGCTCGGTCGAGTCCTCCGCGGCCGTATTGATATCATTCTCACCGTCACCCTCGGTCAATCCTACATTCAGTTTGTCCGAGACGGTGGAGGTAAAATTCGAAGTCGCAGCCGGTTCGTTGCCGTCGAGGCTCGGCGCAATGCGCGATTCGACGATTGCGGGAAGCGGCGCGGTCTGCGCAGAAGCTTCTTCCCTACGCTCATTGGCATCTTCGAGCGTTTCATTGGCTGGCTTTACGCCTTCCGTTGTGGCCTCAGCGCCCGTTTGTGACTGCTCTTCATCGATGATGGGCTGCACGACTTGATCAGCTATGTCAACCTCAGAGACACCAGGCGTATTGGCCTGGGGACTGCCCGCCGCAACTACCGTCGTGCTTAGGACTTTATGGGACACTTGCGTATCAGATATACCTTCGGCTTCGGTACCCGCCACCATGTCTCCGTTGCTGCTTGGTGCTACTTCTTCGCTTATGTCTGCTTCGCTTATGACTGCACCGTGCGCCGCTTGTGTCTCTTCGCCGGTACTGGGGATGATGGGTTCTCGCGTCTCGGTGAAGTCTGAAGCTATATCGTCATTGCGCCTCGAGGCTACCGCGATTGTTGGTCCCGCCTCGTCGCCGGTAGCTAACCCCTCGGGTTCCAAAACGCTGTCGCTATCTCCTGTAGCTGCTTGGAATTCAGGAATTTCGTACGAGTGATCTGCCGGTCCAAAGAGCTCGCGTACGACCGACTCATTGGCCTTTACGAGCGAGGGGACATCCGTTGGTTTACGTGAACGAATAAGCCTCAGGACCTCTCCGATTTCCTGACTAATGCGCCTAAAACTGATCAACTCCTCGCGAGCGGGGAGAGACGGGTCGTTCGCGGCGTCCCGGCGACGCGTCAGGTAGGCGTTCTGCCAAAAGTTCATGTAGCGGATCACGTCGCTCACCCTGGCAAGGGTGGTGAGCAGTCGCACCTCGACGCCCCCGGGGCCCGTACGGGTCGAACTCGCGAGTACAGGGTGGAAGTGGGGCCGCTGGTCTAGCGTCCGGTAGGCATCCAGCATTCCGATCTGGCACTGGGCGCCATGAAGGAATGGATCGTTTACCAAGAGCAGCAGCGGGCCATCCACACGAAGCAGTCGGTCTCCGAGCGGAGCCTCCCCGGCAGAGCAGATCAGGCGCTCTACATCGTAGTGCAGTTCGCGCAGTCGGGTTTCGAGGCGCGTGGCCTCGCCCTCAGCACTGTCGTGATAGGCTAGCGTTATCGTGCTCATGGCGCCAGTAGTTTGTCGATCGCGGCAGTAAAGGTTTTGGCGAAAGCCCCGTACTCAGCCGTTGCCGGGCCCGTGAATCCGGTATGCGTGTAGATAACTCTCCTTTCTGGATCGAGGAGGAGTATAGTGGGAAAGCTCTTGAGTTCCTCGACGAAACCCAGTTGCGCGGTGGCTTCAGCCTTATCGGCAAAACCGGATACGTGAATGGGGAATCCAATGCCGAGGTTCTGTCGAAACCGGTCCACGGCAGCAACGGCGCGAGCGGTGTCGCGGAATCGCTCAAACGCAAAGCCCGTCACCGAGAGGCGATTGGCATAAAGAGTGTTTTGGCGAAAGCTGTCCAAGAAAACGGCCTCGTCGCGGCAATTGGGGCACCAGCTGCCCATCAGCGTGAGCAGTTGATACTGGCCTGGCACCGCAGGCACCTCCGACAGTCGGAGATTGCGTTTTTGCTCGGCGTCGTAATAGCCGAGGTCAATCGGGCTCGACTGCGTGACGATTGTCTCCTCGGTAGCGTCGGGAAGAACGGCCGTCGCGTCGCGTCGCGCGGACCAGATCGTCTGGTAATGATTGCCGCTGCGAAAGATACCGAGCAGCGTAGAGTCCGGTTGAATCTTGCCAGCAAAGAGAAAGACGTGTCCGCCGTCGAAAGTGCTGAGGTAGAACCGATCTCCCTGGACGGTGCCGTCCAAATAGCGGTAGTCGCCGGTCGTGGTGAGAAAGGTACCCCGGAGCCGGTTTCCTTCTTGTACGAACTCAGCCACGGCGGGGTAGGTGGCGGCGGAGTCTTCGATGCTGAAAGAGGTAGCCCAACGCCCGCTGAGGTTGGTGGGGGTAACTTTCTGGAGGTCGGTAAATCGGTAGTCGATGCCGTAGAAGGCCGCAAAGGGGATGCGGTAGCCGCGGCCGAGGGACTCGTCCACATAGTTTCCCTCGATCGTCCCCGCCTCATGGTACCCCGTGATGTAGGAGTCGTTGAGCGGAAAGTGGATAGTGACGCTGTCGCGGGCGGAGGTGATCAAACGCTCGAATTCTACCTTGCTCGCTTCGACGCGCTCCTCGCCATTGACGAAGGTGACTCGGAGAGAGCTATCCGCCCGGTAGGCGACCTCCATGCGGACGGGCAGTTCGGCCTGGGGGACGGACTCGAGATTGAAGTTGGCAGCAATCTTATCGGGCTCGCGGCGCTCGGAGAGCCGACCGTCGAGATAGAAGACGCTGCGGTACACGCCTGCGGGCAGTTTGTCGAACGTCGGCTCTACCACGATACAGCTGCCAAGAAGGTAGCATGCGCAGCAAAGCATGAAAAAGGGGGTCAAGTGTCGCACCATAGGATTCACCGCAAACTAACCGCTCGTCGCGCGGCCGCTCGCGGTTGCTTATTAACGCGACGAACTTCCGACGAAGTTGTCGGACTTGTCGGCAAATAAAACGTTGAAGCTCGTGAGGGAGCCATAAATGCTGGTTAGGTACTGCTGCAAATTCACTTTTTCTTCGTCGGAGAGCCCGCTGGCATTGATGCGCTGCTCCATGACGCGGAGCTTGTCGCGGACCATGACGATTTTATGGAAGAAATCTTCGATCGGTATCTCTTTGGCAGCCATGCCAGCTTCACCGGGTTTTAAGATGAGCGTGCCTTTGTGCCACTTGCCACCGAGTTCGACCTTCGTCTCGACGGCGTTGTAAGCCTTGAGGATACGCAGCAAGCTACGCTCGGCGTCACTGAAGCTCAGATCACCACCGGCCTCTACGACTTCGATGATCTTCCACTCGCGGTAGTTCTTGCCGACGGGCTTGACGCCAAAACTTACGAAGCACACCTCGTACGCCATCTGGTGAACGCGGATGACCACACCCTGCCCAAAAGCTGGGTGCACGACACGTGAGCCAATACCTAAGGGCAGTCCGGAGTCGAGAGATTCATTCATAGGGCTAGGTCTACGTGGCCTGGCAATCGGACGTTTCGTCGGGGAGTATCGAAATGGCTCGAGGCTAGCTGCCCGCTCGTCGTGCTCGCTTGCATGTGGGACTACAGTACCTCCGCGAGGTTGTCGTCCCAGTCTTTACGGACCGGGACGCCGAGTTTGCCGAGTGTCTTCGCGATTATCGTGGCCACGGTAGCATCACCGGACACGTTTGCGACCGTTCGACACATGTCTAGCGGCCGATCGATAGCGACGATGAGGCCCAGGCCTGCGGCGGGGATGCCAGCTTGCTCTAGCACGATGACCAGCATCACCATCCCTGCTCCGGGCACGGCTGCACTTCCGATGCTTGCAGCGGTAGCCGTCACGACAATGCCGAGCTGCGTCGCTAGGCTCAGGTCCATCGCGTAAGCCTGTGCAATAAAAACCGCGGCCACCGCCTGGTAAAGGCTCGTCCCGTCCATATTGATCGTCGCACCGATGGGCAGTACGAAACTGGCGACCTCCTCTTTGACGCCAATGTGCTCGGTGACACGCTCCATAGTTACGGGTAGGGTAGCGGCGCTGGAACTCGTGCTCAAGGCCAGCAGTTGCGCGGGACCCATGCCATTGAAGAACTGGCGATAGCCAACCCCGGTTGCGAACTTGCAAACCAGTGGATACAAACCAAAAACGAGCACCGAGAGTCCAAGCAACACACAGCCTGCGTACCCCAGCAGGGCGTACAAGACATCAGGATCGTTGAGGCCAGCGACTAGGGAGGCCAGCAGCGCAAACACCGCGACCGGGGCCGTGAGCATGATGAGGTCTACGAGCTTGAGCACGACCTCGTTGGCTCCGTCGAAGAACGCTTTGACAGGGGCGCTCTGCACTGGGTCGATAAGAATCATGGCCACCCCGAAAAAGAGGGCGAAGAAGATGACCTGAAGCATCGAGCCATTGTCTGAGGCGGCGGCGGCAAAGTTTTCGGGCACGATGTCTACCAGCGGCTGCAGCGGCCCTTGGTTTTGTTGCGTATTGGCTGCCGCCTGCCGGCTAGCGGTCTGGTCGGCATACTTCGACACGAGCGCCTCACGAGTCTCGGGACCTATGAGCTTGCCGGGAGCAAAAGTGTTTACGACTACGAGCCCGATTGTCACCGCGATCACTGTACTCATTACATACATGCCGATCGTGCGTCCGCCCATCGCCGACAGGCTGGAGATGTCGCGCAGGTCACTAACGCCCTTGATCAGCGAGGCGACGACCAGCGGCACCGCGATAAGCTTGAGGGCATTGATAAACATTGTCCCAAACGGCGCAATCCAATCCTCGACGAAGCCTTCCCAGCCAAGTACCCCGGCAATGATACCGAAGAGAATCCCGAGGAGCATGCCGATAAGTATCTGCCAGTGGAGGGCGAGCCGCATCTTCGTTCGAGCTTTTCGAGCCAGTCCAACGTAGACCGGTCGGCGTAAAGATGTGCAGATTTAGGAGTTGCCCGCCACGAGCTTAGCCTTTAGTGGCGCGGAGCATTTCTCGTTTGCCGGGAGGGCCCGGTAGGCGCTCGACGGTGAACCCTAACGACTGTAGGTCTCGACGGACCTGCCCCTTGGCACAATACGTGACCAGACTGCCCCCAGATCTCATGGCCGCCCCTACGATGGCAAAGGTGTCTGGCGTCCAAAGTTCTGGCTGGATCTCGGGCGAGAAGGCGTCGAAGTATACAAGGTCGAATGTCGGTGGAGTCGCCAGACGTGTAAGGGCTGTATCGACCTTGTGTAGTCGCACGTTGTCGTCGATTACCACACGGCTACCCCACGGCGCAGCATGCGTACGGTGGACGAGCTCACGCCATTGTTCGGGCGTGCCGTTTGGTGGGACCAAGTCGGCGTAGCGGAGTTCGGCGAGTAGGGGAGCAGCTAATGGATACGTCTCTACACCTACATAGTCGACATGCACGCCGTGAGTTTTGGCGAAAGCCGCACTACAAATAAAGTTGAGCCCCGTACCGTAGCCGACGTCGAGGATGCTGAGTGCCCGTGTGCCACGACTTCGGTGTGCCAAGCCCGCCTCGACAAAGACGTGCTGCGTCTCCTGGAGGGCGCCGTGTGTACTGTGATAGCTTGCGCCAAAACGCTCTGCAAAAACACTTGCCGATCCGTCGTCGGTACAAATGACTCGGACGCCATCAGTCACAGACTAGGTGGTGGCGGGGACGATAGCCGCAGGATCGATGGCTAGATGGCTGGCCGACTGGACGGCGCGTCCACCCTCGACGACGATGAGTTGCGGACTTTCGTGACGAACGCCAAGCTGCTCGGCGACGAGATTCGAAAGGCTCCGGTAGCGCAACAGGTCCAACAGATATATCGACAGCTTGAGGTCATCGCTGCGGAGCGCACGATCGATACGTGCCTTGGCCAGTGAGCTTACCGGACAGGTAGTCGAATGTTTGAGGATGGCAACGCGCTCGGTGTTGGAGGATTCGAGCAGAGCCTCGAGGTCTGCGGCGGTGCGCAGGGAGAGATAATCGGCCATGGCGGCAGAAACCTACTTGACGCGACTTGGTTGCTCCGCGTCGGCCTTCAGCGCATTCGGACAACCGTATCCGCGATTACAGGCCGTGAGCGCGAGCATACTCACGATCATGACGGCTGCGGAGAGGGACTTCAGGGTGGACTGGCGCATAAGGTGCAGATTTGCAGACACTCGGGGGCCGACGGGTGGCTCTGAGCTTAGGTAAACATAGAGTCAATTATCGTACCGGGACGAGTAATATACGTTCAATGTCGGCTGGTAGTTGTCCAGTAGTATATAACGGGATGCGAATGACTGCCCGTTGCATTGGGCGCTCAGCCCTACTTTCGCGCCCTGCAAAACCAAGATACCAATATGGCCCGTACCCTAGCCCTCCGAGACGCCCTCCGCGAAGCGATGATCGAGGAGATGAGACGCGATGAAGACGTTTTTCTCATAGGAGAGGAGGTCGCCGAGTACAACGGCGCTTACAAAGTCTCCAAGGGGATGCTGGAAGAGTTCGGTCCGCGGCGCGTCATCGACACTCCGATTGCCGAACTCGGGTTCGCAGGCATAGGTGTAGGTGCAGCGATGAATGGCCTCAAGCCAATCGTTGAGTTCATGACCTGGAACTTCGCCGTCCTCGCTTTTGACCAGATCGTCAACAACGCTGCGAAGACGCTCAGCCAGTCGGCCGGGCAGTACTCCTGTCCGATCGTTTTCCGTGGACCGAGTGGTTCGGCCGGCCAGCTGGCGCAGCAACACTCGCAGATGTTCGAGGCCTGGATGGCAAATACACCGGGCCTTAAGGTGATAAGTTGCACCGACCCTGCCGATGCGAAAGGCCTGCTTAAAAGCGCGATCCGCGACCCAGACCCAGTCTGCTACATGGAGTCCGAGCAGCTATACGGCTACGAAGGTGAGGTGCCCGAGGGCGAGTACCTCGTGCCGATCGGCGTGGCGAAGGTCCGCCGTGAGGGCACCGACGTCACCTTGGTGAGCTTTAACAAGATGATGCTTCCCACTATGGAGGCCGCCGAGAAGCTCGCAGCCGAGGGCATCAGCTGCGAGGTGATCGACCTGCGTACCATCCGACCGCTCGACTACCAAACCATCGTGAAGTCGGTTAAAAAAACCAATCGCCTCGTGGTCATCGACGAGAGCTGGCCCTTTGGCGGCATCTCGGCCGAGATCGCCTACGAGATTCAGAAGTATGCCTTCGACTACTTAGATGCGCCAGTGACGCGAGTCAACTCGGCGGATACGAACCTGCCGTACGCCGCCCCCTTCGTCGAGGAGTACTTGCCGAATGCGGAGAAGATCATCAAAGCGGTAAAGGAGGTGACGTATGCCATAGCATAAATGCGGTAATACAACCATAAAAAGTTGTTACTGTGACATACAACTAAAAATAGTTGTATTACTCTTTTACACCCAATGTTGATTGTAAATTCGCGGCATGTTCGCGTATCTCTCGGCAGACCTCATTGCATCGACATCGGATTGGTCGCCGGGTGACGTTGAGGCGCTCGGGCACCAGATCGCTGATGCTTTTCGCGGTAGCGGTCGCGTAAGTGCGATGGCCGTGAGCCAGGGGGACACTTTCCAGTTGGAGACGCCCGCCGCCGAAGCGCTCGCCGTGGCCTTGATTATCGACAGTCTCGCACGTCGCGGCGGCCGTGCGGGGATGCGCGTCGCACTAGCGCTTCAATCCGCCCCCCCCGGTGAACAGCCAATCACGTTGAGGTCGGGACCCGCGTACGTAGCTGCCAGTCGCGGGATCGACCGCCTCAAACAGACACGCCAAAGAATCGGCTACTTCCCCGACTTAGGTACGGCTGCCGGGTGGGTAGCGGCATGCATGCTGTGCGGGACGCTATCCGAGGCGCAGACAACCAGGCAGAATGAAGTGATGGCGCGCCTTCTGCTGGACAGGAACACCGACCAGGCGGGGGTGGCCAGGCAGATGCAGATCTCCCAGCAGGCGGTTTCTCGGCATTACGTGGCCGGCCGCACGGCGGCTATCTTGTCGGCAGAACAATCTTGGCGCATCGCCCACAGAAGAATTGGATAGGATCGTCGAGGTGGAGATTGTCGTGGCCGTGGCGCTATAGCTGGCGCGCTTCCTCGGGGCTTGGGCCGTGCGACGGGCGGTAGCACCGTACGTGAGCGTAATCGGGGAGCCTAACAAGGGCTCCCGAATGCCGGACAACTCATCGGACAGCTAGAACGCTTTCTGATCGTGCTGTTCGTAATCTCCGGGAAGGTAACCGGCGTCGGATTCCTACTGACGGCCAAGTCGGTGTTTCGCTTCGGCTACATCAAAGACGACGACACGCAGCGGCGCAAGGGGAACTACCTGATTGGCTCGCTGGCGAGTTTTGCCTTCGCGATCGTGGTAGGTTTTGCCGCAAGGCTAGCGATGGATGCGTTGTGATTGGCGCGGAAGGGCGAGTTCGCGCCACTCGCCCTCCCTCAAGTCACCTAGTTCGTACTCGCCGACCGCCGTCCGTATGAGCCGCAGCACCGGCAAGCCTACCGCCGCGCACATCCGCCTCACTTGTCGATTCTTACCCTCCGTAATGACGAGCTCGAGCCAGGCGTCGAGTACGGTTTTGCGGAAGCGGACCGGCGGCTGCCTTTCGGCAAAACCTGGTTCGGGTAGGGTAGTGACCTCAGCGGGTGCGGTGCGGTGAATGCGTTTGTTGATGCGGAGGTCGACACCGGACCGTAGTTGCCGCAATTGATGTTCCGTAGGTTTGCCTTCGACTTGGACGGTGTAGTGTTTTGCCGTAAGGCTCGACGGATCGGAGAGGCGCTTCACGAGCGGACCGTCGTCCGAAAGTAGTAGCAGTCCTTCGCTGTCGCGGTCGAGTCGCCCGACGGCGTAAACGCCTTTCGGTAGCCCGAATTCGGCGAGCGTGCGCTGTCCCGGCACCTCGACGGTGAACTGGGAGAGGACGTCGTAGGGCTTGTGGAGGGCGATGAGCATAGGTCCTACAGACGCATTTTGCTAGGTCTCTGCCTTACGTGAAAAAAGTCGGTGACAATAACAGTATCGCCGTCGATTCTATAGACAATTTTGTGCGTACGCTTGTAACCGAGCGAGCGATAGCCCAATTTCCGGTGTGCTAAGCTCGACTCAGGCGAGCCTAGCTCAGGGTGCTCGGGCAGCCTATCTGTCAGAGAGACCAGCTCGGCGACAAGCCACTCGCCGTAGGTCTGGCGATGTATGGCCGCATAAAAGGCTATGATTTGTTCGAGTCTCCTCCTTGCCGAGCGGGCAAATACGATCCGGACGCTCAAATCCCTAAGTGCGATAAGATCTCGACCTTGGAATACACTCGACCGGCGGCTATATCCTCTTCGGCCTCATCTGCTCTGGCATTCATGTCGGCGACCATTTCTGGCGTCATTTCGAACTCATCGGCGCCCGCTCCCCCTGTAGAAGTATGGTGTAGATCGGACAGGAGAGAGAGTAAACCTACGTCCTCGAGTTCTACAATCCACCGGATGAGTTCTAGCTTATCAACAGCCGGGGCAAGCGCCAGCTGCGCATCGAGAGATTTGACGGAAGCGGTCTGCATATGTCACGCAAGATAGCCCACGCGGTGAGATCTTGCTGCGGTACAGCAGCAAGCTAGGCAAACGAAGCCCGCTCGATCGTGCTGGGGTTAGTGTGTATAGGCCAGAGCGTAAGCCCAGCCCACCTCACGCTACACATTAAACCTAAAGTGCATCACATCCCCGTCCTCGACGACGTACTCCTTGCCCTCGACGCCCATCTTACCGGCGGTCTTGACGGCGGCTTCCGACTTGTAGGTTTCGTAGTCGGCGTAATGGATCACCTCGGCCCGGATGAAGCCGCGCTCGAAGTCGGAGTGGATAACGCCGGCCGCGCCCGGGGCTTTTGTACCGCGGTTAATCGTCCAGGCCCGCACTTCCTTCTCGCCGGCGGTGAAGTAGGTGATTAAGTCTAGGAGCTTGTAGCAGCTAAAGATGAGGCGGTTGACGCCCGGCTCCGACAGCCCCATTTCTTCGAGGAACATGGCGCGCTCCTCTTCCTCCTCCAACTGAATAATCTCGGCTTCGATATTGGCGCAGATCAGGATGACCTCGGCCTGCTCGTCGGCGACGGCGGCGCGGAAAGCTTCGGTGTGGGCGTTGCCGGTGGTCACCGAGTTCTCGTCTACGTTGCAGACGTAGAGGATGGGCTTGGCGGTTAGAAGGAAGAGGTCCTTGACGAACTCTGCCTCGGAGTCGTCCTGCGCGAAACTGCGGGCCGGTTTGCCGTCGTCGAGGTGGGCGGTAAGGCGCTTGCCGAGATCGAGAGCTACGAGCGCTTCTTTCTTGCCAGTCTTGGCCTCTTTACTCAGGCGATCGACGCGCTTGCCGAGGGTCTCGAGGTCCTTGAGGATCAACTCGGTATCGATGATTTCTTTGTCGCGCACCGGATTGACGCCCCCGTCGACGTGCACGACGTTGTCGTCTTCGAAGCAGCGCACCACGTGGCAGATGGCGTTCGTCTCGCGGATGTTGGCGAGGAACTGGTTGCCGAGCCCCTCGCCCTGACTGGCGCCCTTGATAAGCCCGGCGATGTCGACGATCTCGATGGCCGTTGGGACCACGGACTTCGGCTGCACCCACTCAGTCAGCTTCACGAGTCGCTCGTCCGGGACGCTGATCACACCGACGTTCGGGTCTTTGGTGGCAAAGGGGTAGTTGGCGGCGAGTGCTTTGCCGGCGGTGAGGGCGTTGAAGAGGGTCGACTTGCCGACGTTTGGGAGTCCGACGATGCCACACTGGAGGGCCATGGGGTAGGGATTTTTGCGGCTTTCGCCAAAACCTGCCACACGCGTAGGGCAGGTTTTCGCGAAAGCGGGCGCAAAGGTAGGCAAAGCGAATAAGGTGGGCCATCTGTCACTCGAGGATTGAGACCTCTTGGCGGCGGCAGCCAGGTTTTATCGACCTTCCCCACCGTGAACCACCTCGCCCACGCCCACCTCTCCGGCCACGACCCCGACCTCATCGTCGGGAATCTCTCGGCCGACTACCTCCGCAAGCGCGAGTGCCTCGAACTCACGCTCGAACTGCAGGACGGCGTCGCGCTCCACCGCCACATCGACCACGTCACCGACAACCACCCGGCTGTCCGAACCTGCTGGCGATTGCTGCATCCCATGCACGGAAAGTATGCCTCGGTGATCTTCGACATCTACGCCGACTATCTTTTGGCGACGCGGTGGCACCGCTTTGCGGCCGAAAGCATACACGCGGTATCGGAGCGGGCCTACGCCGCGCTAGCCTCGAAGGCCGATTGCTTGCCCGAGACGCTGTCCGCGCGTTTTGCGCGAATGTCGTCCGCGGACTGGCTCAGGCAATACGGGAGTTATGAAGGCCAGGCGTACGTATTCGAGCGCTTCGGACGGCGCTTGTCGAAGCCGGAACTGTTGACAGGCGTCATCGACACCCTACGCGCCAACGAGCAGGTTTTCGCGAAAGCGTTCGAGGAGTTTTATCCTTACATGCAAAAGGAGGCCGAGGCCTTTCGGACCTTGCTCGGCGATAATGATCACCTCACAGAATAAAGGTCCTATAGCACCACCGTTCCCAGCTAGCCCTCGAAGTGCAGACTTATCGTAAACGCACGACTCAGCACCTTGTCGAGCACTGAACTCTGCGGCACTCCGCGGTCGAAAATTAGTACGTTGCCCAGCCCGTGACTAAACTTCACCTCAGGAGAGAAGATGAAGTACGGGAAGTAGAACTGCATCCCGGCCCCAACCTCTAGCTGGAAGTCGCTTGGGGAGAACTTGACGAACTCATCGGCGTCCTTGGTTTTCGAGTCTGAGGCGACGTCGTAGCTGTATTTCACACCCCCGAGCACGAACATCCGAATGTCCTTCCAGGGCTCCGACTTGTAGCGCACCTGGACGGGGAACTCCGCAAACACGCTCGATATCTTGCGATCCGGGATGTTAATCGTCTCGCTGGTATACTCGATCGAGCGCCCAGCGAAAGCGAGGCCCGGCAGAAAGCGGACGTCGATGTATTCGCCCACCTTCAGGTTAGAGACGATCTTGAGGTCGAGTCCCGGTTCCCGGTTAACGCGAATCCCGAGCACGTTGCGATCGCCGATGAAGTCCTCGGAGAAGTAAGGCTTGTAGCTCGACGTATTGTAGCCGACGGTAATGCCAAAGTAGTAATTCTTGGCCTGGTGCTCGCGGTAGTTGTAGTTGCCGCGTTGTGGGGCTTGCGCCAAAACCGTCGACAGGCCCACCAGGAGGCAAACGAGCGCTAAGAAGGTACCTCTGCGGTGTAGACCGTGCATATGCCGAGCGTAAGAACTTGCCAGCTGGGTTGCACAAAACCGGCTTGTTCGAGTAGTAGACCAAAATCCTTGCCATCCGGAAAGGCCTGCACGGATTCGTACAGGTAAGAGTAGGCGCGGGGATCGCTGCTCCACGCCTTCCCAATGGCCGGTAAGACGCGGCCAAAGTACAAGTTGAACGCCTGCTTGATGGGAAACGTACGTATCCGGCTAAACTCCAAGACGATGATCCGCCCGCCAGGACGCACGACGCGACACATCTCCCGCAGACCGCCCACCGTGTCTTCGAAATTGCGCACCCCAAAGGCTACTGTGGCAGCGTCAAAAGTGTCGTCGGCGTAGTTTATCTGCTCAGAGGCGCCACCCACTAACTCGATATGATCACTGAGCCCAGCCTCGACGACCTTTTTACGACCGATCCCGAGCATATCTTGACTGATGTCGATTCCGATGACACTCGCGTGAGGCCGCTGGCGAACGATCTCGAGCGCGAGGTCGGCTGTACCCGTCGCCATGTCCATCACTTTGATGGCATAGCGATCGGGTAGAAGTCCCACCGCGGTTTTGCGCCACCGACGGTCGATCCCCAGGCTCAGCACCCGGTTCAGGATATCGTAGTACGGGCTGATGTTATCGAACATCCGCTCCACCTGTTGGCGCTTGCTGTGGTCTTCGGCGACCGGGGCGTAGGGAGTGACGGGAGTGGACATAAGCTGTAAGGGCGGGCAGTTGGTAGAAACCTAGGTACAAGTCCACTCGACGAGTGGTTGCGCGGGGCGGCTTTCGCCAAAACCATCGATGACGCCGCGAGCCATTAGCTAGAGCACCGATACGAAGCTATAGCGCCCCTGCCGTGACTGAGAGTCCGTCCCTCAGAATACGGAGCAAATTACCGGTACGCAAAAATCCTCCCCCAGGCATAGCCCGGAGGAGGATCGAGTAGGAAAACTGCTTAAATCGTAGATCAGTACTTGATCACCGGGCGCACCGTGGTTTCCCCGTGAGCACTGACCACCGTGAGGTAGTAGCTGCCGGCGCTCAGACTGGCGACGTTGATCGTAGCCGTACCGCTGAGTTCGCCCCGCAGTAGGGTAGCCCCGTACACATTGGTGAGCGTATAGGACCCGGCCGTACCCTCGTCCCCAACCATTGCATCTACCGTAAGGCGATCGTGGACCGGGTTCGGGTAGGTCATTACCGTAAAGGCATCCGTTGCGACCACGGTGGCCACCTTGCCAGTAGCGTAAGCGCCACTTGGTGCACGCTGTACTACGCGGTAGAGCGTTTTGCCGGAAGGCGCCTGAGCGTCGATGAAATCGTAGTCCATCCAGGTCCCCAGGGCCGCAGCCTCGACACGTCCGATTTTGCGGTAGGCATTCTCGCCCTGTGAGCGCTCGACGTCGAAGTAGCTGCCCGCTGGCAGGCTGATTGCCGACCACGTGACCCGGTTGCCGCCCGTAGCCTTGAAGGCGCTAGTGTTGCCGACTGAGCCAGGAGTGAGGAATGGCAAAGTGTTGACCAAGAAGCTGTCCTGGCCTACGCAGCCCTGTGCATTCGTAATCTCGAGGTGGACGTAGCGCGAATCGTTGGTCGAGGAGTAGGTCACGTTCGCCACGAGTCGACCGGTCGCCGTCTGGGGGGTCGCATCCGCACCAAAGCGCCAGGTGAAATTGAGAGGACCGGTGCTGTCGGCGGTGACCGTCATGCGTTCTCCGAGGCTCAGAGTGATGCCGCGGTTCAGGTAGGTCGCACCGCGATCTCCGGTGACGCTCGCGAAGGTGACCCTTGGACTAGGGATGGCCTCCTTGGTGATGACGTTGCTCGCACCCGTAAAATCGGACGCGCAGCCGAGGTCGCGCGAGAGGCGGATGTAGTAGCTCGTTACTGAGAGCGTACTCGCCTGATAGTTAACGCCCACGGCTCCTGTGATGGCTACCCAGGCCGGATCATTCGGGCCGCGGTAGGTGCCGCTCGTCGTGCTGCGCATCCACTGGTAGCGAACCCCACCGGAGGCGGGCCGTGTGGAGTTGATTGGCCCGGCAATCTGGCCGACGCACACCTGCTCGTTACCAACGATCGCTCCGCCGTCTCGGACGGTAGGGCAGTTTTCGTGCAACCCGAGGTCGAGGTCGGTAATATCGCTGGTCGCTGGGGTGACGACGATGTTCATTGAGCGTCGCGTAACTGGGTCGAAGTCACTGTCGAGGGTAGTGTCGATGCCACTACGCTGTGGAGCCGTGGTGAAAGCAAAAGCCACCGAGGAGGTCGACTGGTCGAATTGGACGTAGTACGTGTTCGGTGTCACGTCCGCGAAGGCGTAGTTGCCGCTCTCGTTAGAGACCGTCGTCGCAACGACGACATCGTCGCTGGCGCGGAGTAGTTGCATCGTGACGCCCTGCACAGGGGCTTCGAACAAGTCTTGGATACCGTCGTGGTCTTCGTCGTACCAGACTCTGTCGCTAATGGTAATGACGCTCGTACGAGGGATGAAACCGGCGTCGAGGTCGAAGTTGCCGAGGCCATGCGCAGGCACAACGGCGCGGGCAAGCAGCAGCACGGGGTCCATGTCGCTGTCCTTGGTGTCGTCGCTGCCTTGGTTGGCCGGGCTGAACAGAAAATCCTGGAAGCCCTGGAGGCGAAAGCGGACAACGTAATTGCCCATCGGAAGCCGGTCAAATTTGTACGCGCCCTCCGCATCGGAGGTCGTCGAGAAGTCTACACCGACGCCCATGAAGTCGGAGCCTGACAGGCGGATTTGGATGCCGCCGAGTCCTGGCTCTCCGAGGTCTTGGATGCCATTTCCGTTGGTGTCCTCCCACACGAAGTCGGAGATCTGACTCGGTTCTACCAGCGTAGTGTCGTGGCTACAGCTGCAGCCGTTTGCATCGGTGACGTCGAGCGTGAAGTCGCCGCCCGGCAGCCCCCCGATGGCAGCAGCTCGTGCGCCATTGCTCCAGGCGTAGGTTAGTGGGGCGGTACCGCCAGTAGTCTCTGCGATGAGCGCGCCATCCGTTGCACCGTAGGCACTCACGTTGAAGTAGCGGGGGAAGTTGGTGGTAGGTACGGCCTTGCACGTAAAGGGCTCAGGCTCCATGATGACGTAGGTCTCCACGGTCATGCATCCAGCGGCATCAGTCACGGTGACCTCGTACGTCCCTGGCGATAGCGCACTCCGGTCTTCGGAAGTCGTCGGCGAGTCGGCCCACACGTAGGTGTATGGAGCCACGCCACGGTTCGTTGTCTGGTCAATAGATCCGTCGTCGGCACCGGCGCAGGTGATTTGCTCGATGATCGCCGTGGTGACCGGACCGGTGGACAAGGTGGTTACCTCGACGCCCATCGACTTGATGCACCCACGTGCATCCTGGACCGTGACGAAGTAATCACCGGCAAGGAGTTGCAAAGCTCGAGCCGTGGTTTGGCCTGCGGCATCGCTCCAGCTGACGCTGTAGGGAGCTTCCCCACCTACTATAGTCACTTCGGCCGTGCCATCGTCTTCGCCTGGGCAGCTCGCTGGTGTCGCCGCTGTAGTCAGCTCTAGTAAGACGGTAGCCTCGATACTAGCTGTTGTCGTGAAAGTGCAGCCTCCGGCGTCGGCGACATTTAGCGTGTACGTTCCGGCCTCTTGGTTTAGTAGTGTTTGTACGTTGTTCTGTCCTGCCGTTCCCCAGTTGAAGGTGTAGGGCGCAGTGCCCCCGGTGATCGTTGCTGTGAGGGTTCCGCCGTCTTCGTGGCAGATGGGTTGCACGACCGTGATCGAAGCATCGAGGGCATTCGGTTGGACGAGCGTGATCTCGGTCGTAAATTGGCAGCCGAGCGCTTCGGTCACCGTGACCTCGTAGCGGCCGGGGCCAACATTGTCTAGCGTAGCTGTGGTAGCTCCTGTGCTCCAGGCATAGGTGTACGGCGCGGTGCCGCCGGTTACCGTAGAGCGGATTTGTGCGTCGGCTACGCCGTTGCACGTCACATCATCGCCGTCGAGCGCGACAGCGAGCGGGACGGTCGTATTGAGTTCAGCGGTAAGCGTGACCTCACAGTCGTTTGCGTCGGTGACGACGATCGTGTAGCTGCCCCCTGGCAGGTTGTCTGCTGATGTAGTGTTGGAGACGTTCGGCGACCAGGCGTATCGGTACGGCGCCGTGCCACCAGCATGAGTCACGATAATCGACCCGTTAGCGAGGCCACAGGTCGGCTGGACCACTTCAGAATTTCCTGTAAGGGCAGTAGGTGGGGCAATGCGGCTCGTAGCGCTTGCCGTGCAGCCGTTGGCATCTGTAGCGGTCACCCGGTACTCCCCGGCGGAGAGTCCATCGATACGCGAAGTCGTGGCACCTAAAGTCCAGGCGTACGTATAGGGCATTCTTCCTCCCGAGACACTGGCTTCGAGCGTGCCGTCATCGGCGAAGTTGCAAACGTCGATCGTCTGTGCGATCGCTACGCTCATCGGCGCAGGACTGCCCACGATGAGGTCTTCGGTGTACTGGCACCCGGCGCCGTCGGTGAGGGTCACGGTGTAGGCACCTGCGGCAAGGTTCGACCGGGTGGCGGAGGTCGTCACTGCGTCGGCCCACTCGATGGTTACAGGGTTGACGGCCGTGAGGACCGTGATCGCTATGGCCCCGTTGCTTTCGCCAGAACAAGCTACGTCCTGCACGTCGGCCTTGAGGCTCGGAAGTGCGCTAACGGAGACCGTCACGACGTTCGACCAGGCACCTGGGTTCGGACACCGGTTGCGCTGTGCGACTCGGACGTAACTCGTCGTTTGCGCAATCGCGGTAGGGTCGAAGTAAGGCGTCGTAGCCGCACCAGCCACGGCCCATTCCGAGCTACCAGGGGTATAGGTGGTGCTCGTCGTGGACATAAACCAGGTGTACATCAAGTTGTCTTGACCCCCGGTCGCCGGGCTCACATTCGTGAGGACGCTCGGGTCGTACGGCACGCCGCAGTTTTGCTGCGCACCGCCGATGCGGCCACCGTCGGTGACGTTTTCGCAGCAGTCGATGAGTACGGTGACGTAGTTGGTCTCGCCGGCCCACTTCTCACATCCTGCGCGGCGTGAGCAGCGCATGTAGTAGGTCGTCTTCGTGACTGGGGTAGGGGTATAGTCCGCGGACGTACTGCCCGCGATTAGGTCCCAACTCACAGGTTGCGCACCGCCGGGATTTGTAGTCGTTTTCATCCACAAAAACTGTAACTCTCCGCTGCCCCCGCTGGGTAGCGTCACGTTGGTCAAGGTGGGCACCTCGTAGGTAGGCGCTGCACAACCGCGTACGTTACCAGCGATTTGACCGCCGTCGGTCACATTGTCGCACACGTACACCTTTACGGGCAGCCCGTCGGGATCGACGAAGCTCCAGTCTGGAGGTGCGGCGGCGCTGAGACCGGGGAGCCCGAGCGTAAGCCCGAGGCTGAGCGACAAAAGTGGCGGCCACAAGCGGACGAGCCTATCGAGTATGGATGTTTTCATGAAAGTGTGTTTTCCCTCGAGAAGCGGCCCTCCCACTTGGAGGCTACCGGGTACTCACACACTCACGTCGAAAAATAATGCCATACACCCCGACGAATGGCGCCTCTCGCCCGGCGAATGGTAGCGCGGATTGAGAGAAAGGTCAAATGCAACGCTAGGCCAGGGCTTTAAATATGATACTAATTGCGCATATAGCAACAAAATTTATTATTTGCCATGCGTACCCAATTCGCGGTATCGACCTATCCTACCGATTGAGGCGCAAAGCCAGTAGCGAGCGGTGCAACTCGACGATTTGCGGCACTAGCAACCGGCTACCGTCATTAACGATCACATAGGCCCCCTGTGCGAGTCGCTCGGCGTCCGTAAACTGTGCATCCATGCGCGCCAACACTGCGACTTGGTCTGCGCCATCGCGGCGCATCGCCCGCCCGATACGCTCGGTACGCGGGGCGTGCACTACTACTATCACGTCGAACTGAGCAGCTGCGCCCGTCTCGAACAGCAGTGCCGATTCGTAAACCGTGTAGTCTGCCTCTGATTGACTATTGTGCCACGCCGCGGCGAGTTGGCCCACGGCCGGATGCACGATAGCGTTGACCCGACTCAGCAGTTCATCGTCGGCAAACAGTCGAGCACCCAGGGCCTTTCGATCGAGCGTTCCGTCGGCCAGGTAGGCTCCTGGTCCGAGTAAATCTTCCAGGCGGTCGCGCGTGAGCCCTGGGCGCTCCATAATGCCACGCGCCATTTGGTCGGCAAACGCTACCGGAGCCCCGCAGGTCTCGAGCATCGCCGCCACGAGGGTCTTGCCGCTGGCGATACCACCGGTTAGCCCGACCCTCAGCCGTTTACCTTGTCTACCTTTGCTCACGTGGCAAAGCTGCGGACAAATCACGGGAACGGTCGCAGTGGTGGTCGTTTTGGCGCAAGCCTCGGCCCAGCCATTGGGCTCGGCGGTCTACTGATTCTCGTCCTCTACCTCATCTTCGATCGCCCGCAACTCCCTGCTCTGCCGGGCGCACCGCCAGCCGAGGTCCGTCTCTACCTGCCGGTAGGCCCGAGCGACCAGGTGATCGACCACGCCGCCTTTAGCCTCGGCTACGACAACGACTGGGAGCAGGCCCGGTGGGTAGCCCACCACCTCACCGCCGCGCAGGTACGGGCCAAGGGCTTGCCTCGCTCGGACGACTTCCGGCCCGACCCACTCGTGCGCGACCAGAGCGCCGACGGGGCCGACTACCGGCGGAGCGGCTACTCCCGCGGGCACCTGGCTCCGTCCGGCGACCTCAACTACGACCAGCTCGCGATGAGCGAAAGCTTTTACTACAGCAACATCTGCCCACAGCGCTCCGAGCACAACGGGGGCGTGTGGCGCGAACTGGAGGAACTGGTCCGCG
This sequence comes from Lewinellaceae bacterium, assembly GCA_963837005.1. Classification (GTDB taxonomy): domain Bacteria; phylum Bacteroidota; class Bacteroidia; order Chitinophagales; family Saprospiraceae; genus CALDTK01. The sequence goes on along the minus strand of CAWIMC010000001.1, from coordinate 613,793 downwards.
AGTGGACCGTGCGCCACGGCGAACTCTACATTGTGACCGGGCCAATCATGGCGTCGTCTATAGCGCGCGTGGGACCAAATCGCGTAGCCGTCCCCGACGCCTTCTACAAAGTGTTGCTTGCCCCAGACGGCGAGGCTATTGGCTTTGTCGTACCTCATCAGCTTCAGACTCTGCCCTTGACGGCTTTCGCCAAAACTATCGACGAGGTGGAGGCCGCCACTGGCTTAGACTTCTTCACGGAGATGGAGCACTTGGCTACGCCGGCCAGCGAAGCCACCTTTGACCTCAGCGAATGGCCCATGAGCGAACGACGCTACCGACAGCGCGTAGAGCGGTGGAACAAGACGAACTACTAAAATAGCATGCCGACACCCCCGGACTTCCGCCAAGCGATCGAGGCCGCTTACACCTTTAAAGGCCCTAGCATCCTCCTCGGCACGGGCATTCTCGACCGTGAGGCGCAAACAGGCCTACCGATCCGCATGCCCCTCGCGACTGTCAATCGCCACGGCCTCATCGCCGGGGCGACCGGGACAGGTAAGACCAAGACCCTCCAAATCGTCGCCGAGCAGCTGAGTCGCGCAGGCGTACCGTCGCTGCTCATGGACATCAAAGGCGATCTCAGCGGACTTGCTGCGGCGGGGCAGGACCACCCAAAGATCGCCGAGCGCCACGCAAAGATTGGCGAAGCCTATGTCCCCTTCGCGAGTCCAGTAGAGCTTCTAAGCCTCACGGGCGAGTCTGGCGTCCGCCTCCGGGCCACGGTGACGGAGTTCGGTCCGGTGCTGTTCAGCAAGATTTTAGGACTCAACGATACCCAGGGTGGGGTAGCGGCGCTGGTGTTCAAGTATGCCGACGACGAGGGCATGCCGCTCATCGACCTCGACGACTTCAAGCGGCTCTTGCGCTACCTCACCGATGAGGGCAAGGAAGAGATCAAGGACGAGTACGGCATCATCAGTTCGGCGAGTACCGGGGCGATCATGCGTCGCATTATTGAGCTCGAGGGCCAGGGGGCCGAGGAGTTTTTCGGAGAGCCGAGCTTCGAGGTCGCCGACCTCCTGCGGCGCGATGCCCAGGGGCACGGTGTGTGCAGCATCTTGCGCGTCACCGATATGCAGGACCGGCCGAAGCTGTTCAGCAGCTTCATGTTGCAATTGCTTGCAGAGATCTACGCCACCATGCCAGAGCTCGGCGACGTCGATCGGCCCGAACTGGTCATCTTCATCGATGAGGCGCACCTAATCTTCGAGGAGGCAAGCGATGCCCTCCTCGACCAACTCGAGTCCATCATCAAGCTCATTCGCTCTAAAGGGGTGGGCATCGTGTTTGTGACGCAAGACCCGACCGACGTCCCGGAGGAAATATTGGGGCAACTCGGCTTCAAGCTGCAGCATGCGCTGAGAGCTTTTACTGCCAAAGACCGCAAGGCGATCAAGCTCGCCTCCGAGAACTTCCCGCTGACGTCCTACTATAAGGTGAGCGATCTGCTTACCGAGATGGGCATTGGCGAGTGCCTCGTATCTGTCTTGGACGAGAAAGGGCGTCCGACGGCTTTGGTCCACACGCTGTTGCGAGCCCCGGCCTCGCGGATGGATATCCTCTCCGCGAGCGAAATCTCCCAGCTTACTCGCCGCAGCCCGCTGGTAGCCAAGTACAGCACAGCCGTAGATCGCGAGAGCGCTAAGGAGATCCTCGAGAAAAAACTCGCGGTCGCCCGCAGCGAGGAACATCAGGCGGAAATAAAGGCTCAGCGAGAGAAGGCCGCTACCACCGCGAGCGCAAGCACCTCGCGACGCAGGAGTCCTGAGAAGTCGACAATGGAAAAAGTGATGTCTTCGACGACAACGCGACAGATCGGTCGAACAGTGGCCCGCGAGCTCACGCGAGGTCTACTCGGCGTGCTCGGGATTAAAACTACAGGCAGGCGTAAGACTGGCGGTTGGTTCTAGGTGACTACATCTCGGAAGCGCTAGTTGCGCTCATGCGTCGTGAGGGCTTTCGCCAAAACTTGCAACTCGCGGCTTGACCTATTCCATCGGCCGGTCACGAAATAGCCCGCCGGGTGGGCTGATTTCGCGACATCGCGAGTTCTCGTACTAAGGTGCAGTCGGGTCTCGCGCTCTATTAAACCCAGCTTGCCGGTGCACATTGTCGTCATCGAGTGCCAGTGACAAAGTCACGCCATGCCTGCTTTTGGTAGACGCCTTCCCCGAAGTACCGCACAATCCGACTAAAATTATCGGCGTCGTGAAACCCAGTAACCGCCTGGATGACTTCGGAAGTTTCGTCGAGAAAGACTACTGTCGGATAGCTCATCTTACCGTGTAGAAGTTCGCGGGCGAGCGCATGGGTGGGGCGGCGGCCGGTAGACTCCAGTGCGTAGGCTTTCCCTCGGTAGGTGAGGTCGGCCGCCTGCTCGGCATTGAGCTTGACGGCATAAAACGCCGAGTTAATCTGAGCGGCGACTGCGGGATCACTAAACGTTTGGGAGTCCATCTCCTTGCACCAGCCGCACCAATCGGTATAGACATCGACCAAAATCTTTCTGGGGGCGATAGCCTGTCGCGCGGAGGCCTCTTGCCACGTAAGCCATTCGATCTGGGCCGCGACATTGGTAGCCGTAAAGGCCAGCGCGGATACTATCAGTAAAGCGTTGACTGCTGTCTTAATCATATGCCCGTGTAAGCGTTTGACGACTAAGCCTCCGTGCGCGTGAGTCGGGCTTTAATGGCGATTTAACGCTGCTTATCTCTGCACTCGGCTGTAGATGCGAAGCGTGTCCAAGCCGACCCGATGAGTTTGCTGCAAGAAGCCTGCCGGGCGGAAGGCCGGGACAGCGGCTCCCTCACCTAGGGACAAGGATGTCTCGCTGGACCATTCACGGTATTCGTCCCAGCATTTTTCTTTAGCGAGTAGCCGCAGGGTAGCAGGCCCCCCTTCTACCAAAAGTCGCCCAACGCGCTGGCCGTGTAGAGCCACCAGCAAGGCGTTTATGCGGTCATCTCCAGGCAAGGCGATCGAGGTTACTTCAACGGCCGAATCTGCTATCGCCACAGGTTTTGCGGAAGCGTAGAATATTCGTCTATCCGTGCCTCCCCGCGCAAAATGACGAGCTACGAGTTTTGGCGAAAGCCGCCCACCCACATCAAGCACCACCACGTCGGGAGAAGCGCCGCTAACGTGTCGAGTCGTGAGGGAAGGGACATCGGTGATGAACGTTCGGCTCCCAATGAGGATCGCGTCGCTTTCGGCTCGCCAGCGGTGACTCAACACGTTGGCCATCGTCTGCGTGATCATCACTGGATTGCCGCGCCGACCAACGTACCCATCGCTGGAGACCGCCTGCTTGAGCGTGACGTACGGTCGGCGGTCGGCCGCGAAGGTGTTGCGCGGCTGCGCTAGTGCGAAGCATAGGCCCTGCGCTAGCCCGAACCTTAGCTCAGTGCCGCCTACTCGTAAGAGGCGTAACCCCTCGCCGCATACGCCGGGCGTAAAGTCGAGCGCGCCGACTATCACACGTCCCACCCGCTCCGCCAAGAGTCTCGTCGTACACGGGGGGGTGCGACCGAAGATGCTGCAGGGCTCCAGTGTGACGTACATCGTGGCCTCTGGAAGTGATGCGAGCAGGTGATCCGGCAGTCGCGTAAGTGCATCGATCTCGGCGTGGGGTCCGCCGTCGATGCGGAACAGGCCTTCGCTAATGATCCGATCACCCAGGCGAATGACCGCTCCGACGGGTGGATTTGGACTTACGGTACCGACGGCGGTAGTCGCTAAATACGCCGCTCGCTGCATGCAGGCGAGGTCGAAGTCGTCAGGGCGAAGGGGTGGGGCAGGATCTAAATTCTGAGATTGTTCGATGCTAGACATAGCGGACCAAAAATTTATATTCTGCTAATGGTTACCTTTCCCCCCCAGCAGGCGAGTTTTTCGCGTGCATAACACCCTGTAGTTTGAAATACATACAACTCAAAAACTCCGATCATTCGGCCAAGGTCGAGGATCACGTTTACGAGTGGCTGACCACCGACCCGGCGTTGGTAGCTGGCGACTTCGTCAACAACCTCCGCCTCCACAGCAGTGGCTGTGCCGTCTATCAGCGCACGAGTCGCGTCGAGAAAGGCAAGTACGATACGGCGACCATCTACCTGCACAAGCATATAGCTGAAAAGTATCTCCTCGAGTTTAAAACCGAGCGCCAAAATGTCGTTGGCGCACTGAATGGCGACAAATTAGACTGCCGCATCGAAAACCTCGTCTACCGCTCGCGGAGCGTGGCCAGCCGCAAGCGCAAGACGAGTAATAAGGTAGGCTACACTGGAGTCTACCAGGAGAACAACCGCTACCGCGCCGTGATCTCGATAGATGGTCACAGCAATCACCTCGGTATGTTTGGCACCGCCGAAGAGGCTGCCGCTGCGTACAACCGTCGCTCGTGGGACGCCTTCAAGGAGAACGGCAAACTCAACGACATCGCCGAGGCACTCTGGAAGCCGAAGGTCGCCTAAAGCTAAGCGATCGCCGGGTGGCGGGCTTACCGAATCGTGACCTCCGGTCGGCGAAGCCGCTCACATCTTTGCGGCATGAAGGAAAACACACTCCTCCTTGACGTGCTGGCCGGACGGCCGACGCCGCGAACGCCAGTGTGGCTCATGCGCCAGGCCGGGCGAATCTTGCCGGAGTACCGCGAGCTGCGGGCCAACTTGCGCGACTTCAAAGAACTGGTCGAAACCCCGGCCGCAGCCGCCGAGGCCACGCTTCAGCCGATCGTCCACTTGGGCGTTGACGCCGCGATCGTCTTTAGTGACATCCTCACCGTGCCGGAAGGCCTTGGCCTGCCCTACGAGATGGTGCCCGGCTTCGGCCCGCGCTTCCCGAAGGTCGTGGAGCATCCTCGCGACATTGCTGGACTGGCCTCACCAGCGCAGGCCGCCGCGGAACTCGAGTACGTCTACGGTGCGGTGGCCGAGAGTCGTCGAAGACTCGCTGGCCGTGTGCCGTTGATCGGGTTTGCCGGTGCCCCGTGGACTATTTTCTGTTACATGATCGAGGGCAAAGGCTCCAAAACCTTCTCCCTCGCCCGAAAGTGGCTGCGGCAATATCCGGTGGACAGCAAGGCCCTCCTAGAGCGTATCGCCGAAACCACAGCCCTGTACCTACAGCGCCAAATCGACGCCGGTGCGCAGGTGGTCCAGTTGTTCGACTCCTGGGCTGGGGTCTTGTCCGAGGAGCTGTACCGCGAGTTTGCGCTTCCGGCGAGTCTTGCGTGCTTACAACCGCTCGTCGACACGAAAGTGCCACGCATCTTGTTCGCCAAGGGGACGGCGGGACACACGTTGCAAGGAGTCGGCCTGGAGGCGTATGGCGTAGATTGGACCACTTCCCCCAGCCGTGCGCGGCAGGGCTACGGTTTTGATGCGGTGCTCCAGGGCAATCTCGACCCGAGCGCCCTGTACGGGACCCGTGAGTCCGTGACGGCGCTCACCAACGAGATGTTGCTTGCCTTCGGCCCGCGTCACGTCGCCAACCTCGGGCATGGCGTGTACCCCGATACTCACTTAGAAGGGGTAAAGGCGTTTATCGCCGCCGTAAAGGCCTTTCGACACGATGGTCGGCCCACGACCGAAGCGTCCTAGCTTTGCGGCTTTCGCCAAAACTCGCCGGTGCATTGCCTCGGCCCAACACACGGCCCAAACGATCTATATGAGTACGACCTCCGGAGGACTAGGCTGGTTTAAACGATTGCGAGACGGAATTCAGACGGCTACGCAGCACAAGCGCGAGGCCCCCGATGGGCTCTGGTACAAATGCGTCAGTTGCGGGGAGACCTCTACGATGCGTGACCTTACCGATAATTTTTTCAAGTGTCCGAATTGCAACCACCACGTCCGCATCGGTAGCCTTGATTACTTCGAACTCATCTTTGGGGGGGACTTCGTGCCGCACTTCGAACAACTGGAGTCCGTAGACTATCTCGGTTTTGCGGACCTGAAGTCGTACTCGCAGCGTCTCGCAGCCGCTCAGAAGAGCACTCAGCTACCCGATGCACTGCAGGTAGGTAGTGGTACCGTGGATGGTCACGCGCTGGTCGTGGCGGCGATGGACTTCAGCTTTATCGGAGGTTCGATGGGCAGCGTGGTCGGAGAAAAAATTAGTCGCTCTGTAGATTTGTGCCTGGAGCAGCGTGCGCCCCTCATGATCATTTCTCGCAGCGGGGGTGCCCGCATGATGGAGTCTGCCTTCTCGCTGATGCAGATGGCGAAGACGTCTGCGAAATTGAGCGTTTTGGCGAAAGCCGGCATCCCTTTCATCAGCCTCATGACCGATCCGACCACTGGGGGCGTCACGGCCAGTTTTGCGATGCTCGGAGACCTCAACCTCGCCGAGCCCGGGGCGCTGATCGGATTTGCCGGGCCGCGGGTCGTGAAAGAGACGATTAAACGTGAACTCCCGGAAGGGTTCCAGCGCGCGGAGTTCCTGTTGGACAGTGGGTTTCTCGACTTCATCGTCGATCGCAAAGACCTGCGCAGCTCACTGGCGACACTGTTGAAACTGTTTGCTAACAAACCCGCCGAGAAGACCATCCCCTCCGCTGTTTGACGTTCTTTGACGACGAGAGTTGACGCTTGCACTACGTTAGGCCGTCGTTCTAAACTACCCTATGCACAAGTTTATCCTCGTCTTCGCTGCGGCGTTGTTGCCGGTTTTGGCGAAAGCCCAAATGGGATACTGGCAGCAACGCGCCGACTACGTGATCCGCGCCGCACTCGACCCGCAGGTCCACCAGTATCACGGCGAAGAGATTATCACCTACACGAACAACAGTCCCGACACACTCGCTCAGCTGTTTTTCCACCTCTTCCCCAACGCGTTTCGTCCGGGCAGCATGATGGACATCCGCAGCCGCACCATTGCCGATCCAGATCGCCGGGTGGGCGATCGAATCAGTAAGCTGAGCGAAGCCGAGGCCGGCTACCTGCACATCACGAGCCTAACGGTGGATGGAGCACTTCTCACCGTCGACGAGCAGGAGACCGTGGCACAGATAGCGTTGACCAAGCCGATATACCCAGGCGACACCGTCACCTTGAGCTTGAGCTTCGAAGGACAGGTTCCGATCCAGATCCGTCGCTCAGGTCGCGACAACGCTGAGGGCGTGGACTACTCAATGCCGCAGTGGTACCCCAAATTGGCGGAGTACGACGCGGACGGGTGGCACCCCAATCCGTACGTTGGGCGGGAGTTCTTCGGGGTATGGGGGGACTTCGACGTTACGATCGGCTTGCCTGCCGTCTACGTCTTTATTGGTACGGGCTACGAGGCTGACGCCAAAACCCCAGGAAATGATGTCTTCTTTGGTAAGAGCGGCAAGCGCAAATCCAGCGCGTCGTTGCAGCTGCACCGTCGTCTCGCGCCAGAGGTGCACGACTTTACGTGGGCAGCTGAGAGGGATTTCGTGCTTCGTTCGCTACAACGCGCAGACGGTATTAGGCTAGAGGCGGCCTACATCCCTGGCGAGTCGACGACCGCCAACTGGGAGCTTTTGCTGCCGATCATGGACGAGGCGATGACCTATGCCAACCGTCACTTCGGGCAGTACCCGTACAAGAAATATGCATTCGTGCAGGGCGGTGACGGCGGTATGGAGTACGCCATGCTAACCCTGATCACGGGTCAGCGCTCCCTCAACAGCCTCGTCGGGGTCTCCGTACACGAGATGATGCACAGCTGGTATCAGTTCGTACTCGCAACCAACGAAAGCCTCTACCCCTGGATGGACGAAGGCTTCACGAGCTATGCCTCCGCCGAGATCATGAACCACCTCGTCGCGCAGGGACTGTTGCCCGGCGGTGAGATAGAGGTCAACCCACACGTGGGCACGGTGACTGGATACGCGCGCTTCGCGAATACCGGCCGCGCTGAGGCTTTGAGCACGCATGCCGATCACTACACGACCAATGCCGCGTACGGCGTCGGGAGCTACAGCAAGGGTGAGCTCTTTTTGTATCAACTAAAAACGATCATCGGCGAGGACGCTTTCGACCGGGGGATGCTCCGCTATTTCAACACGTGGAAGATGCGTCACCCAACAGGACACGACTTCTTGCGAATCATGGAGCGCGAGAGTGGCCAAGTGCTGGACTGGTACTACGAGTACATGATCAACACCACGCATCAAGTCGACTACGCCGTGATCGGTAGCGATTCGCTCGACAGAGGGAAGAGCACCATTAGATTGGACAGAATTGGCGTCATGCCTTTCCCGGTGACTGTGACGATTACAGACCTATCGGGAGAAAAGCACAGCGTCCTTATCCCCGTCGATCTTCAGCGTGGACACGCACCTCTGCACGAGGGTCAGCTGCTCAGCGCGCCGTGGCCCTGGACTCATCCGACCTACTCTTTCGAGGTGAACATTCCTAACGACCAGATCGCGTCGATCGAAATAAATGCTGGATTTGACCACAGCGAATCCGACGCTTCAAACGATAGGTTCCCGAGGGTCGAGCCGGAGTAGGTCGCGCCCCGCTACCCCCATGTATGCGCATTCTTCAGGTTTGTAAGAAATTTCCGTACCCAATAATGGACGGAGAAGCTGTCGCGGTGCGGGCGCTGGCGCTAGGGATGCGCGAGGCCGGTTGTACCGTAGACCTCCTATCCTTCAACACGAGCAAGCACCGCGTCGAAGACCCACGCACCGTCGACCTCCCGCACTACAACGACATCGCGAGTTCGGATCTCGACAACGACGTCATCTGGTGGAAGGTAGGCATCAGTCTTGCGCGGCGAGGCAGCTACCACGTTACGCGCTTCGAGTGCGAGCACTTCCGCGCGTCACTTCGCGAGATGCTGCGCCGTCACCACTACGACGCCATTATTCTCGAGACCGCTATTCTCGCGACGTACATCCCCGTGATCCGCGAGGAAAGTCGGGCCGTCGTTATGCTTCGCGCTCACAACGTGGAGCACGAGATCTGGGATCGTCTCGCTCAGCGGGGACGATCATATCTCCGCCCTCTTTACCGCGTGATGGCGCAACGGCTGAAGGCTTTCGAGCGCGAATGGCTTCCCCGTGCAGATGTCTTGCTGCCGATTACGAGTCGCGACGAGCGTGCGATCCGCGAGGAGCTCGGCTACCGTGGTCCGTCCCACGTAGTCCCGGTGGGTTACGAGCAACTCAGTCGGGCGACTACGAGGGCATCGGTCGGGGAGCTCCCATTCGCAATCAGTTTTATTGGGTCTCTGGACTGGGCCCCGAATCTGGAAGGCCTGCGGTGGTTCTTGAAAGCGGTGTGGCCCGCGCTACACCGTGCATTTCCAGAACTAACGTTCCACATCGCGGGTCGCAAGACGCCGCCGGAGATATGGCGATTGTCGTTGCCGGGTGTCACCGTACACGGGGAAGTGCCCGACAGCGCGGAGTTTCTGGCTCGCTATCCCATGACGGTTGCCCCGATCCTCAGTGGCAGTGGCACGCGCGTTAAAATTCTAGACGCGATGGCCGTCGGTCGGGTGGTCTTGACGACTCGAATGGGCCTAGAGGGCATCGACGCCACCGACCGCAGGGAAGTACTCGTATGTAACACGGTGGGTGAGTTTATCGCACAACTGATGTACCTCCGCGACGACGCCCGGCGCGCGACCGACCTGTCGCTCGCGGCCCAACAGTTTATCTCCGAGCATTTCGATAGCGCCCGCATTGGATTCGGGGTTGCCTCGCAGGTACGCGACCTGAGCAAGGCGAAGCGCCGAGCCCTGGCCAAGCTTGGCTGAAGCCGACCTGCGGGCACCGTACTTTTACCGCATGGAATCTACTCTCGAGAGCGTCACCACCGACCTGTCTACTATCGAAGAAGCTATCACCGAACTCAAAGCCGGGCGGGTGATCATCGTGGTCGACGACGAGGACCGCGAGAACGAAGGTGACTTCGTGGCTTGCGCCGCGACCATCACTCCAGAGATCGTCAACTTCATGGCCACCCACGCCCGGGGACTCATCTGTGCGCCGCTCGAGGAGTCGCTCGCCGACAAGTTCGACCTGCGGCCTATGGTGCCCGAGAACACCGAGTTGCACGAGACGGCCTTTACCATCTCAATCGACCTCATCGGTCACGGCTGCACCACGGGCATCAGCGCCTACGACCGAGCTACCTGCCTTCGGGCGCTTACGTCGCTCGATACGATCGCTACGGACTTCGCGCGCCCAGGACACATCTTTCCGCTCCGTGCCAAACGCGGGGGCGTGCTCCGGAGGACCGGACACACCGAGGCGGCTGTGGACCTCGCCCGGCTGGCCAATCTGCCCCCGGTCGGAGTCGTCGTGGAGATTATGAATGAGGACGGCACGATGGCACGGATGCCAGAACTCTCCGCGATCGCAGAACGGTTTCAGCTCAAAATGATCGCCATCAAAGACCTCGTCGCCTACCGCATGAAGACCGAGCGGCTCGTGCGGGAAGAAGTGTCGCTACCGCTGCCTACGCGGTACGGGAAGTTTAGGTTACGGGCCTTCACGCAGCTCACCAACAACGACGTCCATCTCGCCCTCTCCCTCGGCGAGTGGACGGCCGACGAGGACGTGCTCGTGCGCGTGCAATCCGCCTACGGAGCTGAAGACTTACTGGGCGTTTTGGTGGCCGACCAAAGCAATCAGCTCCAACGTAGTCTGGCGAAGATCGCCGAGGAGGGCAAGGGTGTTATGCTGCTCATGCGGCACGGCGAGAAGGCGAATGATCTCCTGTCGATGCTGCGTACCTTAGCTGAGAAGCGGACCGCGACTAATGTCGAGGAGGATAAAATGGAACAGCGCGACTTCGGTATCGGCGCGCAGATTTTGCGCGAACTCGGTCTCGGACGCGTACGCTTGATGAGCAACAGTGCCAAGCGACGCATCGCAATTGATGGATACGGACTCGAAATCGTAGAGACGGTTGGCTTTTAATCCAGGTAACAGACAAAGTAGGCGGGCTAAAAGCTAGGGCAGGTGAGCGAATCGTTTTCGTAGTTGCCCAGAAACGCCAGTGAAATTTCGAGCGCCCCCCGCCCGCGGTTGCCTGTACTGAAATCACTTACTCCGATGTCATAGCTCGTGCCGAGTAAGACTCCTTTGTACTCAATACCCAACAAGGCGACTACCGCATCTGCACCAAAGCCACTGACGTTGCGAACGCCGCGCACCCAGCTTCCGACGTGCAGCGCCGTCTCGCCAAAGTCATCGAGTGCGAAGCGGACGTTGCTTCCCGCGAGGGCTTCCAGGCTCTGCCCTTGGGCTTGCGCCAAAACGCGCGGCAGGAGGCGCGTCGTCGAGTTGAGCGGCAACTGGCCCGCCACATGTACGGTGTACTTGCGAAAAAGTGGCTCCTCGGGCAGCGCCTCACCTCCGTCTTCGCGGCCGTAGAAGCTCAAGTTCGGCTCGTTAAGGTGGTGGACGGCAGCGCCGGCAAAAATGCCGGGGCGGTTGCGCGGGGCGTAGCTGTAGTTGACCCCGACGCTGGCGTCGAAATAGGTGATGTTGTTTGGGGGGAGGTCCTCGCGGGTCTGATCAAAATAGCCGATCTGTCCGTTCGGGCGGATCGCAAACTCGTCCTGCCAGGTAAGGTTGCCGTAATTCACGTTGCGCTGGCCGATGCCGACGCCGAGCCCTCCGCTCAGGATCTGGTTCGTGCGCTTGTCGAGCATTTTGTGGTAGCCTCCACTCACCATTACCTGGTTGGTCGAGAAGTCGTACTCGCGGACCTTATCGTTGAGGAACACCACACCCACCGAAGCCGCATCGCCGTTGTCGCGCCCCCCGTACGCTAAAGGAAACCGAAAATCCATCGAAGCGGAGGTAGTCACGAATGGACTCGGCAGCAGGCCCCGCCACTGGTCACGGTAGTTGATCGAAGCTCGCAACTGCCCGTCGAAACCACCCGTCAGGGCAGGATTCAGCGTGAGCGGACTGGCGTAGAACTGGGTCATGTGCACGTCCTGCCCGACCGCTACCGTAGCGAGGCCGAGCGTAAGGAGGCCTAGGGAGAGATAATGCGGGAAGCGGAAGGGTAGTGGCATTAGAGCGCTCTGACGATGTCGTAGTTGGTGAGGATCTGCAAGCCGCCGCTACGTTCGCGTGCGATGACCGCCGGCACCTCCCGACTGATGTAGCGGGACAGTTTGGATAGCGGGTCGGAGGCATCGACAATGGGAAACGGTTTGCCCATCACCTCGGCCACCTGCTTGTTGGCGTTGTCCAGCGGATTGTTGAGAATAAACGTGAGTACGGCGCTCTCCGTTACACTCCCTACCATCTCCTCTCCGTCGAAGACGGGGAGTTGACTCAACTCGCGGTCCTTCATCAACGCAAACACCTCCCGCACGAGCGTCGTCGGGGCTACGGTAATAAACTCTTTGTCGGCCTTTTGCAGCAATACATCCTGCACCTTGACCTCACCATCGAGCCAGCCTCGCTCTCGCATCCAGTCGTCGTTGTACAATTTGCCGATGTAGCGCGAGCCGTGATCGTGAAAGATGACGACCACTACATCGCCCTCCTTAAAGCGATCCGACATTTGAAGCAAACCTGCGACCGCCGATCCGCAGCTATAGCCTTGCAGCAGCCCTTCCTCCCGGGCCAAACGACGCGTCATTACCGCGCCGTCCTTGTCGGATACCTTCTCGAAGTAGTCGATGAGGTCGAAGTCGACGTTTTTCGGGAGGATGTCCTCGCCGATACCCTCGGTCACGTATGGATAAATTTCCTTCTCGTCGAAGATTCCGGTCTCTTTGTACTTCTTGAAGACAGAACCGTAGGTATCGACCCCCAGAATCTGCACGTCAGGATTCTGCTCCTTGAGGTATTTGGCCGTACCGCTAATCGTACCACCCGTGCCGACGCCGACGACGAGGTGCGTGATCTTACCCTCAGTCTGCGCCCAGATCTCTGGACCCGTGGACTCGTAGTGTGCCTGGCGGTTGGACAGGTTATCGTACTGATTGAACCAGAACGAGTTCGGGATCTCGTCGCTGAGGCGCTGCGCCACGGAGTAGTAGCTGCGCGGGTCGTCAGGGGTGACGTTGGTCGGACAGACGATCACCTCCGCACCGACGGCCTTGAGGAGGTCGATCTTCTCCTTTGACTGCTTATCGCTGGTGGTAAAGATGCAGCGGTATCCCCTTACGGCCCCGGCGATGGCGAGGCCCATGCCGGTGTTGCCGCTCGTGCACTCGATGATGGTGCCCCCGGGCCTGATGTTGCCGTTGGCCTCGGCGTCGTCGAGCATCTTGAGCGCCATGCGGTCTTTGATGCTGTGGCCTGGATTGTAGGTCTCCACCTTGGCCAGTACGAGGGCCTTCACGCCGGCGGTAACCTTTCGTAGGCGGATCAAGGGAGTGTTCCCGATCGTAGTGAGGACGTTTTCGTGGTACTGCATATCCGCAAAGGTCGGCACTTCCGGGCGACCATCACCACGCTAAGGCGGGTTTTGGCGAAAGCCTACTGGATCGTCACGTAGAAATTACGATCGCTGGCCCCGAGGACCTTCGCGGCAGTCCCCGACACCACGATGTCTACTTTGTCGCGGCGGACATTTTCCGGTAAGGACCCGATCACTCGCACGTAGGCGTGGCGCTGGGTCTTGCTGTTGCCGACGCGCAAAAGGCTCCCGGTCGGAGCGCCGTTGTAGAGGGCAAAGAGTTGACCCGAGGCATCGCCGCTGCCGGGCGTGTAGGTCGCGACACCGCGGTGGATCTGCGGCAAGGTCGGCGCTCCCTGCGCGGCGTAGGCGCTCGCGTTGCGCGAATTGACACTTTGTAGGGGCGCGATCGCGATCGGCTTTATCTGTTGGGCAGACCCACTGAGCGACATCCAGCCGACCTGGAGGCACTGGCCGCTCGCGAGGCTGTTGGACGCGAGAGCGTTGAGCGCGAGCAGGGTGTCTACCGGCATCCGAAACACAGTCCGTGCTATGTGATACATCGTTTCGCCGGGGCGTACCTTGTAGTACACTTTGGCGTACTTCCAACGGTGGAACCCAGGCCCCCGGAATCGCGTGATGGCAACGTTCGGTACCCCGATCTTGACGGCCTCGCCGACGCGGGGCGCTCGATCGGCCAACTCAGGATTTAGCGAGTACACTTGGTCGATGTCTTGCGCGTAGAAGCGGCTCAGCGAATACACCGTCTGTCGGGGGGCGAATACGTGAGTGGTAAATTTCGACTGATCGGCGGCGATCTCGAGCATAACCGTATCGTATATCCCGAGATAGGTTACGGAGTCTGTGTCGGTGGTCACCGCTGTGCGCGCGGTGCCGAGACTAGCCGATAGCGCGAGCGCCACCGTTAGTAGGTGTGTGGTGTAGTGTTTCATATTCGCAGTGCCTGTCCGCCGACAAGGTAAGACCACCGCCACCGAACCTCGATACATGAGCACCAGCAATGAAGCGTTAAACTCTCATCCGAGTCGTGTTAGGGCCACCTGCGTGATTCCCGCCCGACTAGCCTCAGCCCGCCTGGCGCGCAAACCACTCGCGCTGCTCGGGGGTGCGCCACTTATCGTGCGCGTCTGTGAAAATGTTCAGCGCAGCGAGGTCTTCGAGCGGGTCGTTGTAGCCTGCGACTCCCGAGAGGTCTACTCCGTGGTGGAACAGGCCGGTTTCGAAGCAGTGATGACAGCTGTCGACCTGGTATCGGGTACCGATAGGGTAGCGGCTTGCGCCAAAACACTCAGCCTGCCCGATGATGCGCTGATCATCAACGTGCAGGGCGACGAACCTTTCGTCACCCGCGACACCCTGGCAGCCGTGGTCACCACGCTCGCCGAGGTCGGTGACCGCACGGTTGTCACGGCGCGTGAGCGCATCAACTCCCTCGCCGAACTTACAGACCCCAACCTAGTAAAGATCGCGATGGGCGACGCAGATCGAGCGCTCTACTTTTCGCGGGCACCGATACCTTACGTACGTGACCAGGGCCTGTCGGGCGTACACCTATCCGATCATCACTTTCGGCACGTCGGCATATACGCCTACCGCCACCAAACCCTTAGCGCCATCGCGGCGCTGCCGCCGCACGCGCTCGAACGCCTCGAGCAGCTCGAACAGTTGCGCTGGTTAGGATACGGCTACGAACTGCGAGCCTCGCTTGTGAACCCTGGAGTACGCGGCATCGATACCGAGGCAGACCTTCGCATCGCTAACCAACACTATATCTCTCTATATCGTGAGTAATTCATACAGTAGCACAGACAAGCAACTTTATGCAGGCGCAGGGCTGGCTTTAGTCGGCGCTGGCGTCAGCATCGCCATGGATGCGGGCCTGCGTCGAGCGGGCGGGGCGAGCAGCGCGTCGTGGATCATGCAGGGGACCGTTGGCCTCGCCCTACTAGGTGCCGGACTGAGTGTCTTTGGTGAGGGTGTGGCACTACGAGCTCTGGAACTAGCCAAGGGGTCCGATCCAGCGGTGGAGCGCTAAAGCGTAAACCCGAGCGGCAGCAAGGCACCGCAGCTTTCGAGGATGCGGACGTTCTCCCCAGCCCCTACGAGATACAGTCGAACAGGTGCGCCGTCCTGCCGCCGTTCTGCTTCGAAAAGCTGTTGTCGACACGATCCGCAGGGGCCGGCCCCGTCTTCTTGGGCGCCTACGCCGTCTACGGCGATAGCGAGGGCCTTCATGACTACTCCAGGATATTGAGCGTGCACCCGACCGAGGAGCACCGCCTCGGCGCACAGGCACTGGGGGTAGGCGGCGTTCTCGAGATTGGCCGCAAGTACGAGTTCGGCGACACCCTCCAGGTGTGCTGCACAGCCGACGCGGAAGCGGCTATACGGCGCGTAGCTTAACTCGATAGCTGCCCGTGCAGCGGCACACAGGGCACGTTCCTCGTCGGAGAGTTCCGCGAGCAAAGCCGCGACTACGGGTATGCTGATGTGGTGGGTGGTCATAAGGGCGCTAAGGTCTTACATTGCCCGCGTCTTAGGCACCCTGCACCATGACCAATATCCTTATTATCGGTGCCGGCCGTTCTGCCGGCGCACTCATCGAATACTGCCTCGACCAGTCAAAGTCCATGGGCTGGCGGGTGACGGTGGCCGACAGTAATTTAAACCAGGCCAAGAAAGCGGTGGCCAACCACGAGCGCGGAGTCCCAGCCTGGCTCGACGTAGCCAAGGTCAACGATCGCCGCGATCTCATCTCCCGCTCCGACATCGTTGTGAGCCTGCTGCCCGCTCATCTGCACCTCGAGGTTGCGCACGACTGCATTCGTCTGCGCAAACACCTCATCACCGCGAGCTACGTCTCTAAGGAGCTCTACCGCCTCGGCGACGAGGCCCGCGACAAAGAGCTCGTCTTCATGGGGGAGATGGGACTCGACCCTGGGCTCGACCACATGTCAGCGATGAAGTCCATCAACGAACTGCGCGAGCAAGGGGCCACGATCGAGTCCTTCCACAGCTACACCGGAGGACTCATCACGCCTCAAAGCAGCAACAACCCCTGGAACTACAAAATCACTTGGAACCCCCGCAACGTGGTGCTGGCCGGCCAGGGCACCGCGCACTTTCTCGAGAACGGTAAGCTCCGCTGCATCCCGTACCACCGCCTGTTCGCGTCCACCTCAGAGGTCGAGATCCCCGGCCTCGGAACTTTAGAGATGTACCCCAACCGGGACTCTCTCCTCTACAGAGAGATCTACGGACTCGATGACATCCCCACTTTGCTGCGGGGCACGCTTCGCTACCCAGGGTACTGCGCGGCCTGGGATGCCCTCGTGAAGATTGGCCTCACGGACGCCAACTTCCCGATCTTGGCCTCCCACCAGATGAGCTACCACGAACTCATGGACAGCTACGCCCCGCCGGAGCCTGTCGGGGGGAGCGTCAAGGAGCGGATTGCCGCCCTGATTGGACAAACGCCGAACAGTCCTATCATGCGAAAGCTGGACTGGCTCGGACTGTTTCGCAAGACTCGAATCAAGATCAGCCAGGCAACCCCGGCGCTCATCCTCCAGCACCTCGTCGAGAAGCGTTTCGCCTTCCAGCCGGAGGATCGAGATCTGGTCGTGATGCAGCACGAGTTCGTGTATACGCTCAAGGGCGAACGCCGCAAGCGGACCTCGACGCTCCTTCTCGAGGGCAATGAAAAGCACACCGCGATGGCGATCACGGTAGGGCTCCCGATGGGAATCTTCCTGAAGCTCATGGCGCAGAACAAGATTTCGAGCCGTGGGGTGACCATTCCGGTAGTACCAGAGGTTTACGAACCAGTGCTCGAAGAGCTGAAGCCCTACGGGATCGTCTTCAAAGAGAAGGATGCTGTCTACGCTGCGACGGAGTGACAAGGACCAGGGCATGACGTTCGCCGGGGGGGTCCAGGCTTTTCAACTCATCCGGCAGGGTAGCTGGCTAGTCATGATGGTGGTTCTCGCCTGGGCAGCGATTTCACTGGAGGAGGTCGGACAGTTCGAAGCCTTGAGGTACCTGGGCTACGTGCTCAGCGCTCCGCTCATCGGTGGAGCCGGGACGGCTTATCTGCGGGTGCGGCAGGAATCCGACCACGCCGACCGCTGGTTCGTGCTGCTCACCTTGCTCACCTTGCTTTCGGGCCTCGCGGTCATCGGTACGCTCGATGCTTTTGGGGCGCACCTCGCGCGCTGGCTCCTCGACTTTGCAGACCTCGACTACACCGTTCCGTTCGGCATCTTTCTCTTGGGAAGCTTTATCGGAGCGCTCATCGAGCAGGAGGCAGTCGCGGATGGGGACCAACGAAGGCTGTTACGTTTTGCACTGCTGTCTTACGGCTGGCAGGTGGTGGCCTTCGCGATTCCATTGTACTACGGCCTGCCGATGCTTTTAGTGGTATGGGCACTGGCGACCAGCATTCTACCGCGTCTCGGGTTCTTGCTGTGGCGCTACGGAAGGGCGACGGATTCGCGGCTTCCGCCAAAACCTGAACGTGCGCTATTTTTCTCGCAATCGGGACGCCTGAGCGTCTATGCCTTCTTCGGGATGGCCGTGCTCGCGGTGGACTACTACTTGGTCGGGCACGCGGCCGCCGATGCTGAGTCTGCGGTGGCGCTCTGGCGCTACGGCTCGCAGGAGATCCCGCTGATGCTTGGTGTCGTTACAGCGCTCAATGCCACGGCACTAGCGGAGGGCAGGCTGGGCATTCCCACTATGCTTCATGCCTTGCGGCGTCGGTCGCGGCGCATCAACTGGGCCTTGATGGGGGCCGGTGCGCTCGCGATGGTACTGTCGCCAGTGCTGTTCGAGCGAGTGCTCGGGGAAAGTTTTTATCCGGCGCACGTAGTGTTTAGTACGATGCTGCTCGCCCTGCCGAGCCGGTTGCTCGCGACACAACCGCTGATGGTGAGTGAAGACTTACAGCGGGAGTTCGTCGTGGTGGGTTTTGGCGAAAGCCTCCTCAATGTGGCGGCCAGTCTGGCGTTGATGCCCGTACTTGGTTTGCTAGGTGTGGCGATTGGGACAGTAGTCGCGTATACGTTCGAGCGCTTGGCGTACGTGTATTTGCTGCGACGGCGGGGGCATCGGCTGACGAACTATGCGCATCCTATTGAGCTGGCCTTCATGACCGCAGGTCTGCTCGTGCTGTACCTGCTGTGCACGGACTTTGCGGCGCTGGGCCTGATAGAGTAGGAGGGCATCCTGATCTACGACCCTTTTATGTACCCCGGAGACGCGAAGATGTGGAGAGGGCCACTATCTAGACTCGTTCCGCGATTCGAAAAGCTAGGTGACCGCAGCACTTACCGCCCGGCAGGCCATGTCGTAGGCCAAACGCGCGGCCACTGATCCTTCGAATTCATACGGGGCAGGTGCGACCTCCACGAGGTCGATGCCTATTACTTGTCCGCCCGGAAGCAGTAACGGCAGCCGTGAGGTACTGAGCTTGCGCGAAGGATAGGCCTCCTGGCACGGGTGTCCCGGTATTGGCGCAGAGGTTTGGGTCCAGCCCGTCGATGTCGAAACTGATCCAAACTCGGTCTGGAAGGGTGGCGATAATCTCGTCGACGAGCGTCGCGAAGGACGCACCTACTAGAAGGCGCTCCTGTAAGTCGCGGTCATGAAACACGCGGAGCCGGCCGCGCTCGCTGCCGATGCGGGCCTGCTCTTGCGGGCAGTAGTCACGAATGCCGACCTGCGTCAGCTTGACGAGCGCAGGCAATTCGGCGAGTGCATTGTGCATCACGGAGGCGTGGCTGTAGCGAAACCCTTCGTAGGCGACGCGGAGGTCCATGTGGGCATCGATCTGGAGGATGCCGAAGTCCCCTGTTTTGGCGCAAGCCCGAAACGCCCCCAGGCTAATGGCATGCTCGCCACCGACGAGCACAGGCAGCTGATCAGCGGCGAGAACCTTGGCGACTGCGAATTCGACGTTCTCGAGCATGCGTGTACTAGCGTCGTTTACGACTTCGAGGTCACTGTCCAAAGTGGCTTCGCGCTGCTCGAGGCGCACAATGGTTTGCTCGACGGCGTGGCGAGCGGCAGTGAGACCTTCATCGTTGGTACCAAGGGGTACCTTGTGCCACTCGAAGCCCAGCTCCCAGGGGCGCTCTAGGCCGGGGACGCTCACGTCGAGTTGGCGTGAGGCGGCGAGGACATTGTCCGGTCCTCCGGCCGTACCGGTGCCGTAGCTTACCGTGACGCCGAAGGGCACGGCGAGGAAGGTAACGCGGGGTGCCTGAACCCAGGGCAGTCCCAGGAAGTTGCCATTGTCGACGCCGATGCCGTTCGGATCGTAGGTATCGTAAGCCGGGTCGCGCCTGTCGTCGGTCATAGGAGGTCCGTTTGGTTAGCCCTAAATTGGCGCCGCAAATTGCAAGGAATTATGTCTAAAGTAGTCATTATCGGCGCCGGGGGCGTCGGCCGCGTCACCGCTGTTAAGTGCGCACAACACCCTAAAGTCTTCAGCGAGATCTTGCTCGCCAGCCGGACGAAGTCGAAGTGTGACGAGATTGCGGCTTTCGCCAAAACGCGCACCGGCCACCCCCACATCACCACCGCCGCCATCGACGCCGAGGACGTGCCCGCGCTCACGAAATTGCTTAAAGACTTCGGCGCGAAACTCGTCATCCACGTGGCCTTGCCCTACCAGGACCTCACCATCATGGAGGCCTGCCTGAATGCCGGTGTGCACTACCTCGACACGGCCAACTACGAGCCAAAAGACGAGGCGAAGTTTGAGTACTCGCACCAGTGGCGACTCAACCAACTCTTCAAGGACGCGGGCCTGACGGCCACCTTGGGCTGTGGTTTCGATCCGGGGGTGACGCAGGTCTTCACCGCGCACGCCGCCAAGCACCACTTCGACGAAATCCACTACCTCGACATCGTAGACGCGAACGCAGGCGACCACGGCAAGGCCTTCGCGACCAACTTCAATCCCGAGATTAACATCCGGGAGATCACGCAGAAGGGCAAATACTGGGAGAATGGCGAGTGGGTCGAGACCGAACCCTTTGAGCACATGAAGGTGATCAACTACCCCGATATCGGTCCGAAGGATAGTTACCTCCTGTACCACGAGGAGCTCGAAAGTCTCGCCAAAAATTTCCCGACGCTCAAGCGGGCGCGTTTCTGGATGACCTTCGGGCAGGAGTACCTCACGCACCTGCGCGTCATCCAAAACATCGGCATGGCGAGTATTGAGCCAGTCCTGCACCAGGGCAAAGAGATTATCCCGCTGGAATTTTTGAAGACCGTTTTGCCGGATCCAGGCAGTCTAGGCGACAACTACACTGGCCAAACCAGCATCGGCTGTCGCATCCGTGGCGTCAAGGACGGCAAGGAGCAGACCTACTACATCTGGAACAACTGTAGCCACGCGGCTGCCTTTGAGGAGACCGGGGCGCAGGGCGTGAGCTACACCACGGGTGTCCCGGCGATGACCGGCGCGATGATGATGCTGCAGGGGCACTGGACAGGCGCGGGCGTGTTCAATGTCGAACAGTTCAACCCCGATCCTTTCCTGGCGGCACTCGGCGAGCACGGTCTGCCGTGGCACGAGGAGGTCGGCGCTGATCTCGAGTTCGCGGTATGAGCGACTACCAAAAGCTAGACCGCCCGGCCTTCGTCTTGCAAGAAGACGCCTTACGGCAAAACCTGAAACTCATCTCCGGCGTAGCCGAGGAGACGGGGGTGCACATCATCTTGGCGCTAAAAGCCTTTGCGTTTTGGCCAGCCTTCGACATCTTCTCGGAGTACCTGCCTGGAGCCACCGCGTCTTCGCTCAACGAGGCCCTGCTGGTAAGCAAGCACTTCAAGGGGGACGTGCACGTGTACGGACCGGCCTACGTCCCGAGCGAGATGCAAGAGGTTTTAGACATCGCGCATACGGTGACCTACAACACCCTGTCCGAGTTGGAGCGCCACCGGGGTGTTTGGGAGAAGAGCGGGGCCAGTGTTGGCTTGCGCTTCAATCCTGAGTACAGCCCGGTGACCACCGACTTGTACAACCCCGCCTCGGCAACAGGTCGTCTCGGCGAAACCCTCCCGAATCTTCCAGCCGAGCCGCCCGTAGGTTTGGAAGGATTGCACGTCCACGTCCTGTGCGAGAGCAGCGCCGAAAACACGGAGACTCTCATAGAGCAGATTGAGTTGAGCATCGGGCACTGGCTCCCCAAGCTCGTTTGGCTCAATCTGGGCGGCGGTCACTTGATGACGCGGAAAGACTACGACGTCGAGCGCTTGAAGGCGGCACTCAAAAAATTGCGAGAGCGATATCCGAATCTCGAAGTCTACATGGAGCCAGGCAGCGCGCACGCCTGGCAAACGGGCGTGCTCGTAGCGCACGTGCTCGACATCGTTGAGAACCACGGCATCAAAACCTTAATGCTCGACGTGAGCTTTACGTGTCACCTGCCGGACACGCTGGAGATGCCTTACCGACCGGTGGTGCGCGGCGCTTCGGCGGACGCGCATACGTCTGGGCGCATGCCTTCGGGGCAGGGACACGCCTATCGACTGGGCGGCGTGAGCTGTTTGGCGGGGGACTACCTCGATACCTACTGGTTCGAAGCAGAAGTCACCGTCGGCCAAGCAATCGTCTTCGAAGACATGCTGCACTACACGACGGTGAAGTCGACCATGTTTAACGGGGTGCCGCATCCGGACTTGGTGATCGAGCGGCCAGGCGGCGCGTTGGAACTGATCCGCCGTTTTACCTACGCGGACTACGAAGCACGGTTAGGATGACCTGGGCGGCGTTGCGGGCAGAGTGCGAGCAGGTTTTGGCGAAAGCCGGAGAAGAACGGCCTGCGAGGCTAGTGCTGGATTGGTTTGACGATGTCTTCGGTAAAGCTTCCCGGCGGCAAGACGACGACGTGCCGAGTGCGAATCTCACGCTTGCGCTAAAACAGTTGGAGGCTATAGTAGAGGGCAAACCCCTTGCATACGTAACTGGGATCACTCACTTTTATGGCTATGAACTCGTCATCAGGGAGGGCGTGCTCATCCCGAGACCGGAGACCGAAGAGCTAGTTCGCTGGATTGAGGAGTCGCACGGGATGTATCCCGCTTTGCGTTTTGCGGATCTGTGTACTGGTTCGGGATGCATCGCTGTAGCCCTGGCCCGTAAGCGGCCGACCTGGTGTGGAGTTGCGGTAGATATATCGCCGTACGCAATCGACATCGCGAATGAAAACCTTCGAAAGCATGCCGTCGCGGATCAGCTCGAGGTGCTGCAGACGGACCTGTTTGCGTCCGACGCCGCCGCGTCAATAGGTTCGGTCGATCTTATCGTAAGCAATCCGCCTTACATCCCGGATGGTGACTGGGGTAGGGTAGCGAGCGGAGTTTCGGCGTACGAGCCGCATTTGGCGCTTCGGGTACCCGACGAATCGCCGCTGCTGTTTTATGAGCGGATCTTGCAGTTAGCGCAGTCGACGCTAAGCCCTGTTGGATGGCTTTATTTCGAGTGCAACGATCGGTATGTGGAAACGGTGAAATTGTTGCTCGACGAGTCCGGCTACGCGGAGGTCGAGATTTTCCTGGACATGCAAGGTCGACAGCGCCACGTTCGGGGTAGAAAGCTCAACGGTTCGGTGGACAACTCGTGAGCGCACACGACAGTTAGGCCGGTATGGAAACGACGGATGCCCTCGCTGTGACACCTGCTACCAGTACCCCACACCACACGCGCATGGCTTTGGCCTCGCAGGCCAGACTAGACGCGTAGACGGGGGCGTTCGCGGAGCGTCGGGGACATTAGCGGCTTTAGCGAGAACCACGTCTTTGCGGTCTGGGACTTCATGAGCTTTCTCAAAACCTCGCAGCAACACCTCACTTGCGTGAGCGTCCCGTGGCGCCCGACCGCGGCGGCAAGAAGACACTTGCCATGGGCTACCGGCGTGAAGCCCATACATGCCGACGTCGGCAAGTAGGGTACCCGAGCAAATCAATGTAAAGCGACGTAGCTAACGCAACCCCTACATTGACCGAATGCACACTATCCCCCGGCCCGCTTGGCCTTTCCGTACCCCTCCTTCTCCAAATACGCCATCACCTTGTCCCGGTGGTCTCCTTGTAACAAGATCTCTCCCTCCTTCGCCGATCCTCCAACCCCACACAAGCTTTTCAGCGCCTTCCCGAGATCCGTCAGGGCATCATCTGGACCTTCAAACCCCGTAATTAAGGTTACGGCCTTACCGCGTCGGGCCTTCTTGTCGAGCTGCACCCTCAAGGGTTGCTGGTCGTTCGGCGCCAGTTCAACGGGCTTCGGATTACCGAACCGGTAGATGTAGTCGGGGTCCGTGCTGTAGACGACGCCTGTTCGTTTGCTCTTCGATTTACTCATGGGCGGCGGTTTGTCAGGGGAAAGGATCGCTACGCCAGTCGTCGTTGAGGTTGCGCAGCAGGTCCAGGGCGAGGCAATCTACGGCCTTGCTGTCGGAGGCCAAAACCACTACTCCGGTTTGGGTAGCCGGGTAAAAGGCCACCGCCGAACCGTGCTTGCGCGTCCTCCCGGCATTGGTGTACACGTACTCGCCATTCTTCAGACGGTTGCGGTACCAGCCCAGCGTGATCTCCGTGCTCGGGCGTGATCCGCTCGTCGGACCGAACGCCAGGCTGTCGAGCCTGCTGGGACTCCAACCACGCACGTAGCGCGCCAAGCGCTCGGCGGTCGCCATGCCGCCTGTACTCGCTACGAACAGTTCGGTCGCCTGCCGGGGTGCCGGGGGCGTAGGTGCAGCCTCGGAGGGAGCGAGCTGCCGCCTTACCGAACTATCGGCACGATCGACGTAGCTCAGGTTCGCGTCCCGAAATTCAGGGAGGCGTTCGCCTCGCATCCGCGACGCCAGCGCCATGCGGGCGAGCGTGTAGTTCCAGTGGTCGAACACGAATGCCCGATCTGCCCCCGGGTCGGGCTGCTGATCGAGTTTCGATAGTTTTTGCGAAAGTTGATCTTCTACCTCGGCCGTGTTGTCGTCGAAAGTCTCGATGCCGCTGTGGTGCAGGAGGAGGTCTCTAAAGGTGATGTCCCAAGGGCGTCCGGTGGCCCGGCCGGCGACGAGTGCCGTGCTGTCGATGGTAAGGCCCTGGCGCGTCAAGCCTTCCACGAGTTGTGGTACGAGAAAACTCGTCGTGAGTGACCCGAGCTGGAACAGCGTATTGCTATCGAGCCCGTCCGGGTTGCCCGGCGGATAGGCGATGTAGCGCAAGGTGTCCGGCGTCCAGAAGACTACCATCATCGGCGTTGCTCCGAGTTGACTGCGAGGGCATTCGTTTTGCGCCACCAGGTTGATGAGCTCCTCGTAAGAGATGCCTCTGCGGGCACAGCTGCCGAGAGCGACAATCGCTATCGATAACAGCGCAAAGCCCAGACCCCCGCTGAGGGGCCTGGGCTTGCGACGAGGTTGCGATGTAGTCACCTAACAAATTTACGCGACCATCGCTTCGGTTGCTTCTTTTTCGCTGTGCATATAGCCTACCGTGAGACTGTCGTGTCCGAGGAAGTGCTCGGTGTGGTGGGCGCGGTTCTCGGCCCGCTCCAGCATGCCCTCGAGCATTTTCTTCGTCCCGAAGTCGTCGTGGTCGATACAGAGCTTGATCGTCTTGCGGAGGTGGTTACAGACCTTGGTCTCATTGTCCATCGAGAACTTCAGGCTGTCGCGGATGTGCATGACGTCCTCCGACTCCTCGGCGCAGTAGCTGTTCTTCGCGTAGGCCGCTAGGGTAGTGCTCGGGGTGCAGCCCAGCAGCGTGATGCGCTCGGCGATGGCGTCGAGGTCGAGGGTCACCTCCTCGTAGTTGGCCTGGAGGAAGAGGTGGAGGTCGCGGAACTGCGGACCCTCCACCATCCAGTGGTACTTGTGGTACTGGGCCCACAGCACGACGTAGCTCGCGAGGTGGGTGTCGAGGTCTTTAGAGATGGCCTTGGCGGCCTTGTCGGCTATGCCCACGGGGTTGCCTTCGTATTCGCTTTTGGCGCGTAATGCTTTCATGGTAGGGTTGTTTCTTCACGCAACGTCAACCAGCCGTCGGCATGTTCTTTATTTGCCGCAATGCCCGACCAAACTTTACCAACGCCACACCGTCAAGCCTCGAACCGCATCTGCATGGTGCGTCCGGCGGCTTTTGGGTACAACCCTGAGTCCGCCTCCGACAACGCTTACATGAAGCGCCCGCGCGGCCTTACCCTCGAGCAGAGTACGGCATTCGCCAAAACTGAATTCGACGGTATCGTCGAGCGTTTACGTGACGCTGGCGTCGAGGTGCTCGTCGTGGAGGACAGTGAGCTTTCGCCAAAACTCGAGGCGGTGTTCCCGAATAACTGGTTCTCGACCCACGCCGACGGAACGCTCGTCACCTACCCGATGGCCATGCCGAGCCGCCGCCGCGAACGTGGAGGGCTCTTGCTCAGTGCGCTGAACGAGGGTTTTGCCGTAAGGCGTCAAATCGCGCTCGAACCCGCCGAAGAGGAAGGCCTCTATCTAGAAGGCACTGGCTCAATGGTGCTCGACCGCGTACACCGCATCTGTTACCTGGCCCGCAGCCAGCGCTCCCAGGAAACACTCGCGCTGCGCTGGTGCGAGCTGATGGCGTTCACGCTGGTCGCTTTCGACGCGACTGACATCGATGGCCAGCCCATTTACCATACCAACGTCGTGATGGCCATCGGGACAGACACCGCCCTCGTAGGTCTCGAGCAGTGTGCCATCGGCGACCAGGAAGCGCTGAGAGATAGCTTCCGCAGAACAGGCCACACGCTGCTTGAACTTAGCGCTCATCAAATTAGCAACTTCGCCGGAAACGCCTTGGAGGTCATCGATGGCGAGGGCCGCTGTCGTTGGGCGATGTCCACCCGAGCACACGATGCGCTCACCCCCGAGCAAAGATCCGTTCTGGAACGAGAAGGTGTGATCATCCACAGCCCGATCAGTACTGTGGAGTCGATCGGCGGCGGGAGTGTACGATGTATGATCGCGGAGAATTTCTTGCCGGAAAAGGCCGCTGGATAGAAGGCCATCGTGCACCTATGAAGGCATCGACGCACCTCCGAGCTCCCTGGCGTGATCCTCTCAACGCACGACGCCCGCCTACGGCTTGTCCTTCCTCACGTAAATCGCCTTACTCGCCGCCAGCGGTCTGTTTGTCGCGAGCACCGACACCCCGGATGCTACGAGTTGTCTATAGGTCTCCCCGTCGTCTTCGGCAGCCGCCCGGTCGAGCGCCCCGAAGGTGCCTACCGTCGACCGGATTCTGAGCGTCCGGGCCGTGCGTAGCATCTGCGGATTGGGTACGCCTACGCCGAGGAAGCCAGACGTGGGCCGCGTACCGTTTTCGCGGAAAGGAGAGATCCCGAAACGCGCGTACAACTCGCGGTTGCGCTGGGCGAGTTCCTCGACCCGCACGATGTCTAGCGCCTCAAAGCTCATTGGCCCTACTTCAGGGAGTTCGGCCCACTCGCGGTAGTCATCCATGTTGTAGAGGATAAGGCTCACCTCGGCGAGCATGCCTTGCTCCTTGGCGGCGGTACTAATCTGCTTGAGCGTAACAGGCCGCTTGCGATCGAGCGACAACAGGCACTTGCCCTTTGCCTGTACGAGCGCTTCTTCTAGACTCGGGATCGTGTAGGCGGTGAGTCGACCAGCCGGATCGTAGAGACGCATCGTATCAAGTTCGGCCCACTTGCGCTCGCGCGCGAGTCCGGTGTTGCGGGTGAGCCGGTCGAGATCGTCGTCGTGAAACAGAAAAAGCACCCCATCGGCCGATATGCTGATGTCTAGCTCGGCAATAAACGAGCCCTCCCGCACGAGGCGTGCCATAGACTCTAGACAATTTTCTGGATAAGCGTCGAGTTCGGGCCGGCCGCGGTGGGCGCTGATGAGCGGGGGGCCGTAGCCCGACTCATCGAGAAGCCAAAAATTTGACGACGGGAAGCCAACGAGGTGAGCGGGATTTTTTGGCCGCGGGCCATCTCGCGTATTTTCGTTCGGCACCACCGGCCCTTGGCCTGTTCGCGTACCACCCTGGGCATTACACCCCCAGCTACTCCCAACAGCGAGGGCAGCACACAGCAGCAGCGGTATGGCGAAAGAATTGGGCATGTCGGCAAAAAAAAGAGCTCCGGAACGCCGAGGCGCTCCGGAGCTCTGCTATGCTAAGCGAAAATTAGGCCTAGTTGAAGATGTAGCGAACGCCGACGCGGGCTCGCCACCGTCCGAAGCCGGAAATGTTGAGCGACTCTTTTCCAGCCCCCTCATCGAGCGTGTATTGGTACCGAGGAGTTGTGCCGTCCGGCTCATACCCTACGAAGTTGTAGAGGTAGCGATTGTTGAAATCGCCCGGCTGGTTATAGCTCGTGCCCCAATTGCTGTTAAGCAAGTTTGCAAAGTTGAAGATGTCGAGCGAGAGCTGGAGTCGTTGCAGCTTTCCGGCTGCTTCAAAACCTAGGTTTTGACGTATGGCCACGTCGAAGAAGCCCTGAAACGGCGCAAAAGAGCCATTCTTATCAGCGAACTGACCACGGTTTTCAGAAAGGTACTCATCACCTTCGATGAAGCGGTTAAGGTTCTGCCACTGCTCGTCTGCCGATAGCGTCACTTCTCCTGCGCGATTGGTCACATCAACGAGGTTGATCTCAGATCGGTTTGCCGGAATGTAGATCAGCGAGCGATTGCGCCCGACGTCACCAGTCTCATTATTCAGGTTCTGCGCTCCACGGTTGCGGTCCGGACCGACCACGTAGCTGTAAGCTCCTCCGGTTTGGCCAGAGCCAAAAATCGAGAAGTTGGTAGCGAAGCGATCCGTGTTGTCCCACCGAGCGATGTAGTTCAGACTACCTACCACCCGGTGTCCGAGGGCAAAATCGGAGCGGCCGAAAACAGGGTTGTTGCGACCATTTACATTGAGTTGTCCGCGCCATTGCGAGGAGTTCTGCGAGCTCGTGCCTTCATTGATAGCGTAGGCATCACCGTAGGTATACGCAAAAGTAGCGTCGAGACTACGGCCGAATTTCTTCGCCAAACCAGCAGTCACCGTGTACGTGTAGCCTTGGCTAGTGTTGTCGATCAGGTATACATCCCCATTGACCTCCGGAGCAATTCGTCGCCCGGTATACACCTCTCGTTGGTCACCGCCTGCTCCAGTCGTTGTAAAGCGGATATCTGGGCTGGAGTTGATGTTGGTCACGATGATGTTGTTGAGCGTCTTCGTGAAAATACCTTCGAACGTAAGCTTGACCTCGCCGGGTAGGGTGTGGTCGACAGCTAAGTTGGTTCGCAGTACCTGGGGATACTTGAAGTCGTCTGTAAACAGATCGATTTGGCCGCCTAGACCGACGGGTCCCTCAGCCGTGTACTGGCCGTTTGGATCGGGTCGAAAAGTAACGGGACCCGAAATGTCGTCCTCGTCGATGGAAGTAAGCAGCGTTCCATTGTTGGAGTACATGCCTCCGGGCCATACGAAAGGTATGCGGCTAGTAAAGACGCCGACGCCTCCGCGGAGCACGGTTTGCGTACTGGGCTCGATGTTGTAGGTAAAGCCAACGCGGGGACTGAACATCAATTGACCACTAGGAGCCTCACCTGCGCGAGCACCGTTGGCTGCTGGGTAGGCTGCCGCCAATTTCACGATGGTAGTGTCGTTGAATCCAGGTAAGGCGGGCGGATCGGAAGGCAGGATCGGGACGTCCAATCTAATGCCTGCTGTTAGCGTGAGCGCACTGCTAACGACGAACTCATCCTGCGCGTAGATACCGATCTGAGCAGCGTCAAAGCTAGCTGCTGCAGCCGTATCGTCTCCGGTGACATCGTCCACGAGGGAATACGTACGGTCGTAGCCATCTGCGGGACCATTGCTCAAGAACCCTTCGAGAGACCGGTAGAAGTAGCTACCAAAATTCTGGCGAACGAAGACGTTCCTGATCGAGTAGAACTCGTTGTGCGTTCCGAGTGTAAAGGTGTGTGGACCTCTGTACAGCTTGAAATTGTCCGTGAGCGTGAAAATGGACTGTTCCAGTACGTTACCCGTCGAAAATGCTTCACTACCAAAAGTAATTGACCCGTCGCCATCTGAAATAAAGACGTTCGGGAAAGCCTGTCCTAGCGGATCGCGATCGTCCAATACCTTGGTGTATCCGAGAATTAAGTTGTTCGATGCAGCAGTTCCAAAGGTACTGTTGAGCTCCAGAGCTGAGGAGTTTGTAGTGCTTGGAAAGAAAATACCGTTGTTAGAGAAATTGATTCTTCCGCGGTTGCTGGCGTTGCGGTCGAAACTCGAAGCTTTGTTGTAGTTGTGACGCAGCGTGAGCCGGTGGTCTTGGGTAAGGTTGAAGTCGAGCTTCGCGAAGATTCGGTCCGCATCGAGCGCATCGGAGGTGTTACCGAAAGTACCTGGATCGTAGCCAAGCTCAAGCAGTCGCGAACGGAGTCGGTCAATGTCGGCTTCATTAGAATTACCTACGTACTGGCCGAACTCGAAAGGGGCAGGGGTTTCGTCGCGGATGAGTTCTGCGTTCAAGAAGAAAAACACCTTGTCTTTTACGATAGGTCCGCCGAAGGAGGCCCCGTAAGTGCTGCGATTGAAAGGTTCGAGCTTCGTCCGCTCAAAGTCAGGGTCTCCGTCTTCAATGAGTCGGTCGGCTAGACGACCTGGCGTCTTACCGGCAATGCTCTCGTTCTGATTAAAAAGGTAGGCAGTTCCTTTGAACTGATTGGTACCCGACTTGGTCACCGCATTGACACCTGCTCCTGCAAACCCCCCGAGGCTTACATCGTATGGCGAAAGCACAATTTGGAACTGGTCAATAATGTCGATCGAGAAAGGCGAAGCACCTGTCTGGCCGCCGTTGGTACCGTCGCTCGAGAGACCGAAGACGTCGTTGTTGACCGCTCCGTCGATGTAGATGGCATTAAACCGGTTGTTGACCCCACCGAACGATGTGCCCCCGCCTACTGAAGAGGACTGGGGCGTGAGGCGTGTGAAGTCGGAAATGTCCCGGTTGAGAGTAGGAAGTCCTTCGATTTGCTCGGTAGAGATCTGAGTACTCGCCCCCGCATTTGTGCCAGCCGTTCCGACTTGGCCTCTCACGACGACCTGGGTAAGTTCGTTGGTGTTGTCCTGAAGGGTAGCGTCAAACACGCGGTTCTCACCAAGGCGCAGATTCACTCCCGTAAACTCCTGCGAGCCATACCCCGTGTAGCTCACCGTCACGGTGTAGGGTCCACCTACCCGCATGTTGGCGAGTCGATAGTAGCCGTCCAGGTCGGTGGCATTGCCGTAGACCGTACCTGTCGGCTCGTGGACGGCTACAATGGTGGCACCGATGAGGGGCTCACTGCCAGCGTCCAGGATGCGGCCGCTGATGTTGGCCGTCGTGACGCCCTGAGCGCCGACGATCATCGGGGTTAGAAGCCAGCACAGTAGCGCCAGCACAGTAGAGTATCGTGTCATCATGAGTCTCGTCGTCTTGGAGTGAGAGGTTGCTAAGACGCCGCAAACCTACTTGTACCAACTTTACCTTACTGTTAAGGAATGTCCACAGCGTGTTAGTTATCCCCACAGCCTCAGCATTTTAGATACGCTCTTCTCCATCTCAAATGCAGCGATTTACTACCTCAGATGTCCCCTATGCCCGAAGATCGTTGCGTTAAAACACAGTTTTGCCGAAAGGCTCGGCCTCCATGATCTAGTAAGCCCGATGCACAGGCCGCAAGCGCACACCTAACACATGATTGAGAGGACCATCGGCTTTCGCCAAAACCTGAGGCCGGCAAGCCGTTGGACGAACAAGCCACCCAGTTCTACGTACGTTACAAAGCGTATGACAGAAACCGACAACGACCTGCGGATCGGGATTGCGATGAGCGGCGGAGGTGCGCGTGGGGTAGCCCACATTGGCGTCCTAAAAGCTCTCGTCGAAGCCGGTATCGAACCGCAGGTCGTGGCGGGTACCTCCAGCGGGGCAATCGTCGGTGCTCTCTATGCCTATGGCCTCACGAGCGAACAGCTAGAAGCCTTCGCTCGCGTGGGTATTGGCGTGAAGTTGCTCCGCATCGGGAATCCTCTCAAGGGCCTCATTAAACTCACGCTGCTAAGAGAAAAGCTAGATGCTGTACTCCCCATCGACGACTTCACTTGTCTCCGCAAGCCGCTGGCCGTAACCGCCACCAACCTCCAGACCGGAGAGTTGCACATCTTCCGCGAAGGACCGCTGATACGCGCCGTCCAAGCGAGCTGTGCGGTGCCGCTGCTCTTCCACCCTGTCGTCATCGACGGCCAGCAGTACATCGACGGCGGACTGTACATGAACCTGCCCGCCGCGCCAATCCGCGAGGCGTGTGACCTCCTTATCGGTAGCAACGTCATGCCGCACCATCAGGACGTGGTTGGTCCGCTCTCGTCGATCTGGGGCATCAGCAACCGAGTCTTTGATCTTTCTGTGCACCACAACGCCTCCGCCTCGCGAGAGCTGTGCGACTTCCTCATCGAGCCACTCGAGCTTACGGGCTACCACATCTATAATTTTGCGAAGGCCGACGACCTCGTCGCGGTTGGCTACCGAGAGACCAAACAACGACTCCCTGAGCTAATGCGCCTCATTGCCGAGCGGCGACGGGTACTAGCCAGCGTAGCTCGCTAACCCTTGCTCCTACAGGAACCTAGAAAATCTCCGCCCGCCAATTGTCGTCGTAGTAAACCATAATGTGCTCCTGCAAGCTGGTGCTCAAGGTCATTCCAACGTAGTCGGAACTCACCGGGAAGGTCTTGTGTAGCCGATCGACGAGTACGGCGATCTCGAGACTCGCGGGTACTATATCGAGCAGAGGCTTCGCGGCGAAGAAGGCCGTCCGCCCGGTGTTCGCTACATCGTCTACTATAATGATGTGCTTGCCGGCCAAGTCGGCGGCGTCCCCGTCGAAGCTCGGCTCGGGGTCGAGCGGGGAGGCAGGGTTGAGGCGCAACCGCAGGACACTCACTTCACAGACGAGGCCAAAGGCAGCGATGTCGTCTCGCATGACCTCGGCCAGCACCTCGGCAGTCTTGAAGCCATTGTTGTTGATGCCGAGCAAAAAGATCTGCTCGCGCTCGCCGTGCACTTCGAGAATCTCCGCCGCCAGGCGGGAGAGCTTGCGTTCGATGAGCAGGCGGTCGAGGATGAGCATAGCGGCAGTCTTCGCGAGGCCGCCAAGCTACACCGCAGCGCGAGTCCAACAAAAACACGCTCTCGTCGGTCTGGTAGCAGACTCCTCTTACAGCAGACGCGCCGACTATGTAGCGCATTGAGCGTGGGGGCCGTTTCTTCGCGCCGCGTTACCGCTTCGTCTATGCTTCAGATTATACTCTTCGCCATCGTAAGTCTCGTCGGCTTCGGGTATGGCGCTTATCAGTTTGCCCGCCTGCGTCGTCGGGTCCTGCTCGGGCAGGACGAGGACATGGAGTCCGCCCCGGCAGAGCGGTTTCGGAACATGATGCTGATTGCCTTTGGACAGAAGAAGATGTTCAAGCGCTGGATTCCGGCCGTGCTGCACCTCTTTATCTACGTTGCCTTCCTCTTCACGCAGATCGAACTCATCGAGATCATCGTCGACGGACTGAGCGGCTCGCACAGGAGCTTCGTCAATGTGCTGGGGCCGGTGTACCCAATCATCCTTAACACGATCGAAGTGCTGAGTGTGCTGGCGCTCGTCGCGACGGTGGTTTTCCTTATTCGTCGCAACGCGCTGTACATCCCGCGTCTTCGCAAACCGGAACTCGTAGGCTGGCCCCACAAGGACGCCAACATCATCCTCTACTTAGAGATCGTGCTCGTCCTCGCGATTGTGACCATGAACGGGACGGATGTGGTACTCCAGCAGCGTGATCCGCAATACTACCAGTACACCGGTGTGCTGGCGGTAAGCTCTTGGCTCGGTCCGCTGCTTTTCGACGGTTTTTCCACGGGTACGCTCATGGTCTTGGAGCGGTTGGGGTGGTGGTTGCACTTCTTGGTCGTTCTTGCCTTTCTCAACTACCTCCCGATCTCGAAGCACTTGCACATCCTTTTTGCCTTCCCGAACACCTACTGGGCGCGTCTGCGCAACCAGGGCGAGATGACCAACATGGCCGACGTCCAGCGGGAGGTCGCCTCGATGATGGACCCCGACGCGGCATTCGCAGAGGACGACGGCGCCGAAATTCCGGAGTTTGGCGCCAACGACGTAATGGATCTCGGATGGGTCGACGTGCTCGGGGCCTACGCCTGTACGCAGTGCGGTCGCTGTACGGCGATGTGCCCGGCCAACATCACCGGCAAGAAGTTGTCGCCGCGCAAGATCATGATGGACATCCGTACGCGCGCCGAGGAGGTCGGCACGAAGATCGACAGCGGCGACGTACAGTACATCCACGCCGACAAGGCCCCCGCCGAAGGAGAGACCGCCGTGCTCACGAAAGACAATTTCGACGATGGCAAGTCCCTCTTCGACTACATCTCCCGCGAGGAACTGCACGCCTGCACCACCTGCCAGGCCTGCATCGAGGCCTGCCCCATCAACATCAATCCTCTCGAGCCTATCCTTCGCATGCGCCGCTACGAAATCTTGACGGAGGCCGCGGGTCCTGGCGATTGGCTCCCCATGTTTACGGCCATCGAAAACGGCGGCAGCGCCTGGGCGATCGCCGACCCGCGAGATAAGTGGGCAGAGGAAGTGGAGCATTAATTGTTGAATTGTTGAGGGTTGAGTTTTAAATGCCCCGAGACGCCGCCCACTGAGATTCAACAATTCAAAACTTTAAAAACTCAAAAATTGTCCACCTCCCTCTCCCCAACCGTACACGACCCTGCTGACCCCAACGCGGTGCCCACTCCAGCGCCGAATCAGGTCCGCCGCCCCCTGCGCATCCCGCGGATGTCTCAGGTCGCCGCCGAGGGGCGCGTGCCGGACGTACTGTTTTGGGTCGGCTGCGCAGGCAGCTACGACGCACGCGCACAGAAAGTGACGGTGGCCTTTGCCAAAATCCTGAATGAGTTGAAGATCGACTTCGCGATCTTGGGGGAGGAGGAGGCCTGTACAGGCGACCCGGCCCGCCGCGCCGGCAATGAGTTTGTCTTCCAGATGATGGCCGCGC
Source organism: Lewinellaceae bacterium (assembly GCA_963837005.1). Classification (GTDB taxonomy): domain Bacteria; phylum Bacteroidota; class Bacteroidia; order Chitinophagales; family Saprospiraceae; genus CALDTK01. The sequence goes on along the minus strand of CAWIMC010000001.1, from coordinate 579,246 downwards.
AGAATGTCGAAACGCTCAACGGCTACGGGATCCGCAAGATCGTCGCGACTTGCCCGCACTGCTTCAATACGCTCAAAAACGAATACCCTGCGCTCGGAGGCAAGTACGAGGTCGTGCACCACACGGTCTTTTTAGACGGCCTCATCAAGTCCGGTCAGCTCCGCGTCGAAGGCGAGACCCGTCCGGGTGGGGTAACCTACCACGACTCCTGCTACATCGGTCGAGGCAACGGCATCTACGAGGCTCCCCGTGATGTCATCACGGCATTGCGCACCGAGATAAAGGAGATGAACCGCATCAAGCAAGCTGGCCTCTGCTGCGGAGCTGGGGGCGCACAAATGTTTAAGGAGGACGAACCCGGCGACAAGCGCATCAACACCGAGCGTACCGACGAAGCCCTCGCCACTGGCGCGAAGACGATTGCGGTCAACTGCCCGTTCTGTCTCACGATGATGACCGACGGCGTCACGGCCGCCGAGCGTCAGGAGGACGTGATGGTCTACGATCTCGCCGAACTGATCGTGCAGGCGAACAGTTGGTAGCCCATGACCTGGAACGACCTCCCCGACACGGCCCGCCTCTGGGTCTACACCGCCGACCGACAGCTTCTCCCGGACGAAGTGGCTCAGGTTAATGCCGCGCTCGCATCGTTCGTTTCGACGTGGACTGCCCATCGCCAGGGCCTACGTGCTTTTGCGGACGTAGTACAGCAGCGTTTCGTGCGGATTGCCGTAGACCAATCGCAAACAGGAGCCAGCGGTTGCTCGATTGATGCGTCCGTACGCTTTCTCGAAGGGCTCGGCCAGCGACTCGGGGTCAACTTCTTTGAGCGTCTTGTCTTTTTTGCGGACGACGGCGAGGGTTTTCGGGCCTTCCCCCGGGACGTCTTCGCAGCGGCCTACGCAAAGGGGGAGCTCAACGATGGCAGTCCGGTGATCGATCCGCTCGTTGATACAAAGGCCTCGTACGATTTAGCCTTCGTCAAGCCGCTATCCATCAGCTGGCACGCGCGAATGGTCTAAGAAGTGGTCGCTGGCTAAGCGTCGCCCGTATCTTCGCGACATGCTGGACCGGCTCAAAACTTATCTCGGCGTAGAGGGCGTGCGACTCGAACTCGACGTACCGGTTCCGCCCAAACGTAAGCTCGGGATCGTGGCCGGCACGGTTTCGTTGAGCACCCTGCGCGAGCAGCGCGTTCGAACCTTGAGCCTCCGACTCACAGAGCGCTATACACGTGGTCGCGGTGAGCGTCGCCGCATCGACGAATACGTACTCGGGCAAAGCGAGGTGACCTGTGATCTGGCCGTTGTGCCGGGAGAGGCCATCGACATCCCGTTCACCCTGCATTTTGCCGAAAGGCGCACCCCGCTCGAAGCACAGCTCCAAGGGCTGGGTCCGTTGGCGACACCGCTTACGAAGCTCGCCTTCTTGACGCACGCCGCTAAGAGCACCTACGAATTGAGCGTGACGGCAGCCGTGTCGGGAGTGGCTCTCGAGCCAGCCTGTACCATTGCTATCACGCTAGCGTAAGTTGCTACGGGGATCGATGTCAAACCTCGATTGACTCCGGGCGTTGCGGAGGTCATGGGAGAGGAGGTAGTCATCTTTTGGTTCCGGCGCGATTTGCGGCTGCAAGACAATGCCGGTTTGTATTACGCGCTCAAATCGGGACTTCCGGTCGTTCCGCTGTTCATTTTTGATCGGCACATCTTAGACGTGCTCGACGACAAAGACGACGCGCGCGTGGCCTTCCTCCAAGCGACGGTAAGCCATCTCCAAGAGCAGTTGCGGTCCGACGGCCACCTAATGGAGGTCCACTACGGCACCCCCGAAGCTGTCTGGCGAAAGTTGCTGAAGAAATACAAAGTAGCCGGGGCCTTCGCCAATCGCGATTACGAGGCTTACGCCAAAACCCGCGACGCCGACATCGGACGTTTGTTGGAAGAGCAGGGTGCCGTACTCAAGCTCTCCAAAGACCACGTGATCTTCGAGGCGGCGGAAGTGCAGAAGAAGGCCGGCGGCGAGTACACCGTCTTTACCCCCTACAGCAAAACTTGGCTCGCCAATCTCGGGACCCGTATGGACGTGGATGCCGATGGTGAAGCCGTGAGCTACTACCTCAAGCCTTACCCTTGCGGCCAATACCATTCGGCTTTCGCCAAAACCGCCGAGTTCGGTGAGGGGACGCCCTGTCCGAGCTTAGACGAGATGGGTTTTAGCGAAAGCGCGACCCCTATACCCGGCACGAACCCAGACGACGAAATCATCGCCCACTACGATAAGACCAGGGACATCCCTGGTATTGAGGGTACATCGAGGCTCGGCATGCACTTTCGGCACGGCACGGTGAGCATCCGACAGTGGGCGCGTCACGCCCAGCGGCTCAACGCTACGTTTCTGAACGAACTGATCTGGCGTGATTTCTACAGCCAGGTGTTGCAGGTCTACCCACGCGTCATCACGGAGAGTTACCGCCCGGAGTACGACGCCATCGAGTGGCTCAACAACGAGGCCGACTTCGAGCGCTGGTGTCGTGGGGAGACGGGCTACCCGATGGTGGACGCAGGCATGCGTCAACTCAACACGACCGGCTACATGCACAACCGCGTGAGGATGGTGACGGCGAGCTTTCTCACAAAGCACCTCCTCATCGACTGGCGGTGGGGCGAGCGCTACTTCGCCCGCAAGTTGCTCGACTACGACCTCGCGAGCAACAACGGCGGCTGGCAGTGGGCGGCCGGTAGCGGTACCGACGCCGCGCCATACTTTCGGGTGTTCAACCCCACCTCACAGCTCAAGAAGTTCGACGCGAAGCACAAATATGTCAAGCAGTACGTGGCGGAGTTCGGGACGGATGCCTACCCGGAGCCGATGGTTGACCACAAGGAAGCCCGGCAGCGCGCGCTAGACACCTACAAGGCTGGTCTGGCGAAAGCGCGGTCGGAGGGGCATCGGTAGGCAGCGAGGCTCGCCGTCTCGCTTACTGTCCTAAGGCCAGCGCGCCAAGGGCGACGTGCTCGATCTGCGTGATGTACAAGGATCGTTGCTGCAACAGCGGATCGATGAGATCGAACTGAGTAACCCCCTTGTCGAAGGGCCGGAACACCGCGGTGGTCGTCTCGAGCTTACCGTTTTTTGAGACTTGCACAATGCGGTCACGCATCTCGTAGCTAATGCCGCTGCTCGCATCTCGCAGGACAGTACCCTCGGAGACGGGCATCATGGCGTCGTCGCGGATGGCGCGGGTCACGACGACTGCCGTCTGGCCGTTAGGCAGTACCTCTACCGCTAGACTAGCCGTTGGATCGTTCGTACTCAAAAAGGTGGTCTGCGCTGAGGCGGACATAGGTAGGCTAAGCCCGAACGCCAGTGCGCTCAGACCCGCCAGAAGGCGTGGTAGTTTTCTCATCTGTACTCCTCGTATTACCAATAGCGCGCCAATGCGACGGCAATCCTAGCGACGGTGTCAAGATCGTGTGGTTGCGCCGGGCGGTGGAGAAGCAAAAGCGCTGGTTTCGCGGTAGTTTTCGTACCTTTATGACCTGTTTGCAAGCAGCCCTGGCGCTTTACGATTTGTTAGGTTTTAGGTCTTGCGAACGAGCTTTTCTGTGCTGATACCCACGTATGTCCACTAACTCAAGAATCATCCCGATCAATATCGAGGATGAGATGAAGTCCGCCTACATCGATTACTCGATGTCGGTCATCGTTTCGCGTGCTCTCCCTGATGTACGCGACGGCCTCAAACCCGTGCACCGGCGTGTGCTTTACGGTATGAACGGCCTCGGACTGAGCTACAACAAGTCACACAAGAAGAGCGCCCGTATCGTCGGTGAGGTGCTCGGTAAATACCACCCGCACGGCGACAGCTCTGTGTATGATACCATGGTCCGCATGGCGCAGGAGTGGTCGCTGAGGTACCCGCTGGTCGACGGCCAGGGCAACTTCGGCTCAATGGACGGGGACTCGCCTGCTGCCATGCGCTACACCGAAGCCCGGATGGCGAAGATCACTGAGCTGATGCTCAACGACATCGAGAAAGACACGGTCGACTTCTCGCTGAACTTTGACGACACGCTCAAGGAGCCGACGGTTTTGCCGACAAGGCTACCCAACTTGCTCATCAACGGGGCCTCTGGGATCGCCGTCGGTATGGCCACCAATATGCTGCCGCACAATCTCTCGGAGGTCATCGACGGCATCATCGCGACCATCGCCGATCCGGAGATCTCGATCGAGACCTTGATGGAGCACATCACGGCTCCCGACTTTCCGACGGGCGGCACGATCTACGGGATGTCCGGGGTGCGCGAGGCCTTCGAGACCGGGCGCGGCCGAGTGATCGTGCGCGCCAAAGCCGTCATCGAGGAGCAGGGCGGGCGCGAAACGATCATCGTCAACGAGATTCCGTACCAGGTCAATAAGGCAACCTTGATGATCAAGATCGCCGACCTCGTCAACGAGGGCAAGATCGAAGGCATCTCGGGACTGCGCGACGAATCCGACCGTCGCGGTCTGCGGATCGTGGTCGAGGTAAAGCGCGACGCGATGGCCTCGGTCGTGCTCGCCAAGCTCTTTAAGTACACGCCCCTCCAGTCGAGCTACGGCGTAAACAACGTTTGTCTCGTCAACGGTCGCCCACGGACGCTCAACCTGAAGCAACTCATCGCTGAGTTTATCAAGTTCCGGGTCGAGGTGGTCGTCCGGCGGACGCAGTACGAACTGCGTAAAGCGCAGGAGCGGGCGCACATCCTCGAAGGACTGCTCATCGCCCTCGATCACCTCGACGAGGTAATCGCGTTAATCCGTGCGTCGAAAGATGTCGAGACGGCTCGCACAGGCCTGATGACCACCTTCGAACTCTCGGAGATCCAGGCTCGCGCCATCCTCGAGATGCGCCTGCAAAAGCTAACGGGCCTGGAGCGCGACAAGATCCGCGAGGAGTACGACGAATTGATGAAGCTCATTGGTCGCCTGGAGGAGATCCTGGCGAGTGAAGAGTTGCAGCGAGCGGTGGTTCGCGACGAACTCGTCGAGGTCAAGGAGGCCTTCGGTGATGAGCGCCGCACGGACATCAGCTTCGCCGACGGAGAGATTGCTCTCGAGGACCTGATCGCCAACGAGGAAGTCGTCATCACCATCAGTCACCTCGGCTACGTCAAGCGCACGGTGTCCAGCGAGTTCCGGGCGCAGGGCCGCGGCGGCACGGGAAGTCGGGGCTCGAAGACCCGCGAGACCGATTTCGTCGAGCACATGTTCGTTGCGAATACGCACAACTACCTCCTGCTCTTCACCGAACTAGGTCGGTGTTTTTGGCTGCGCGGCTTCGATATTCCGGAGGCGAGCAAGACCAGCGCCGGTCGTGTCATTCAGAACATCCTCGCCATCCCGAAGGAGGACAAGGTAAAGGCCTACATCATCGTCCCAGACCTCAACGACGAGGAGTTCTTGGACAGCCGCTACATCTTGTTTGCGACGCGACAGGGCGTGGTCAAGAAAACTTCGCTTCGCGACTACTCGCGCGTTCGACAAGCCGGGATCAACGCCATCAATATTAACGAGGGGGACACGCTTTTAGAGGCCAAGCTCACGCACGGCGACTCAGAAGTGTTGCTCGCGACGAAGGCGGGTTACGCGATTCGCTTCAAGGAAAGTGTCGTGCGGGTTATGGGGCGTACCGCAACAGGCGTGCGGGGCGTAAACCTCCAGGACGCCAACGATGAAGTGATCGGCATGGTGACGCTCCACAACGACGACGACGAAACCACCGGTCACGGCGACGGCAAGTCGATTCTCGTGCTGAGCGAAAGCGGCATGGCCAAACGCAGCGACCCTGCCGACTACCGCATCACCAACCGAGGTGGTAAGGGCGTACGGACGATGCTCATCACCGAAAAGACCGGTGCCCTCGTGAGCATGAAGTCCGTGAGTGAAGACGAAGACCTGATGGTGACCACCCGGCGCGGCATCGTGATTCGTACCAAGGTCGAAGATCTGCGGGTGATGGGTCGGGCGACACAAGGCGTGCGCCTGATCAAAGTCCAGTCGGATGATTCCATCGCCGACGTGGCCGTCGTGCCCTACAGCGAAGAAGAAGAGATTGCAGCTGAAGTTCTGGTCGATGGTGTTGATCCTACGGACGCGGAGTCGGCCGCAGGCACCGACGCAGAAGCCTCAGGCGATTCGATCTCCGGCGGCAACGCAGCAACAGATGCCGACAACGATGAGACCCTAGATGACTCCGAGGAGTAAGTCAAAGCCGCGGTTAATCGCCCGTTAAACAGCGGGGCCATAATACCCTTTCTTACCTTGACCTTGTTTTCAAAACTACCTGAACCAACTTACCCATGAGAAGACTACCGTTTCTACTCCTCGCCCTGCTGATGTCCGCCGCTGTCTTTGCACAGGACGCTGGCAAGACTGTCAAAGCCGGCAAAAAGGCGCTCGCTAAGTACACCGCCGACATGACCGACATGTCCTCTTTTACTGAAGCCAAATCGGCTGCCGAAGAAGCAACGACGCTCGACCCCAGCATGTCCGGGGCTTGGATGCTGCTCGGTGACGTGCACGCGGCCGAAGTACAGGCTACCGTCGAAGGTATCTCGACCAAGAATGCTGAGTACGAAGTAGCCAAGATCACCGACCCCGCTGCGGCTGCCCCCGACCACTCTGCCCTGCAAGTGCCCGCTCAGGCTGCCGCTGATGCTCTGGCCGCCTACAAAAAGGCGTACGAGACCTCGACGAAGAGTTCATACAAGAAATCCGCCAAGGATGCCATGCAGCAACTGTCCGCCAACCTCGGTATGGTGGGCAACGCGATGCTCGGCAGCCAGCGCTATGCAGATGCCTACAAGCCCCTCCAAATGATGAGCGAGGTCGACAGCTATTTTCGCGCGAACGGCGAGGACCCCATCTTCGAGGACGACGAAAAGCTCAACCAGCAGAAGTATATCACCGCGGTCGTTGCACAGCAAGCCGGCGATATGAAGAATGCCAAAATGCTGTACAAGGACCTCTACGATCAGGGGTACGATGAAGCTTCGGTGTACGCTGGCTACAGCGGCATGTTGATCGCCGATGGCGACAAGGAAGGTGGCTTGGCCGTGCTCGATAAGGGTCGCGCTAAGTACCCAGAGAACTCCGAGATCCTGTTCGCGGAGATCAACTACTACATCCAGGACAAGGACTTTACGACTCTGGAGGCCAAGCTCCAGCAGGCGATCGCTGCGGAGCCCGACAACGTGGGCCTCTACACCGCACTCGGCAACGTGTACATGAACCTCGCTGGCGAGGAGTCGGATCCCGCCCTCTTGAAGGACTACTCCGACAAGTCGATGAAGTACTACACGGAGGCTTCGAACCGCGACCCCAAGAACGTCGACGCCATTTATTCGATGGGTTCGATGATGTTCAACCGCGCCGTAGCTCTCAACGCACAGATGAACGAACTCGGCAACAGCAAGGCCGAGCAGGTCAAGTACGAGGAGATGAATAAGGAAGTCACCGAACTCTTCGACAAAGCTCTCCCGTACTTTGAGCGGGCAGAGAAGATCGACCCGAACGACCGCAACACGATGATCGCTCTCAAAGAGATCTATGCTCGCAAAGGCGACTACGAAACCTCCGGCAAGTACAAGGCCCGCCTCGATAGCGACGGAGGACGCTAGCCTGTCCAAGAGGCGATACTGCCTACGGATCGCTTTTCGCTCGAAAGCCCCACTACGTGCAAACGGAGTGGGGCTTTTACATTACCCCCGATGTGGGATCGCTTCTCTTTACTTTCTGAGCGAGCTGGCGCGTGGGTACTCCTGCTCGTGGCGGGTGTCTTCGCCGCCGATGTTTGTCTGCGCTACGCCTTTGGGATTACAGCGGCTCTGTTTCCGGACCTAGAGTGGTACGGCGTGTGTTTGGCCATCGCCTTGGGGCTAGCCCCAACGTTACGGGCGAATGCTCACGTTAGCGTGGAGGTTTTTGCCGAAAGGCTCCCCCCCGCCTTTCGGCAAAATCTACTGCGGGTCGGACACCTGCTTCTCTTGCTGCCCTGGTGTGCCTTCGTAGTCTATGCTGGCGGTCGGTACGCACTTAACAGTCTCGCGATCGGGGAGGGGAGCGCCGATCCGGGGGGACTGGGCTGGCGCTGGCTTCCTAAGCTTTGGGTAGTCCTCGGCTTTGTGCTGCTAGGCCTCGAGGGCGTGCGTGCGATCTTTCGGCCACGCATGCACGTCGCTACAGGCACAACCCCAATTCATTAAATGGCCTGGCTGGCGCTACTCGTATTTGCGGCAATCCTGATCGCAATCTTGCTCGGCTACCCAGTGAGTTTGTCTCTCGGAGGGGTGTCCTTGGTGGCGGGCTACCTCCTGCTCGGTCCTGCATTCATGCAATTTTTGCCGAGTCGCATGCTGGGCATCTTTAGCAACTACGTCCTGCTGGCGGTACCGATGTTTATCCTGATGGGCATTGCCTTGCAGCGAAGTGGCTTGGCGGCCACCTTAATGAGGGCAGCCGCTGCGGCGCTGGGGCGCACCCCTGGTGGCCTGGGGCTCGCTGTGCTCGGGGTAGGGGCCTTGCTCGCCGCGAGTACAGGCATCGTAGGGGCCTCCGTGGTAACGCTAGCGCTTATCGCCCTGCCCGTTATGGACGAGGCCGGCTATCGCAAGAGCTTCGCGGCTGGCATTGTGGCTGCGGCGGGTACGCTCGGTCAGATCGTGCCTCCGAGCATTGTGCTGGTCCTGCTGGGTAGCGTAATGCAGGTCACGGTTGGTGAGCTGTTCGCAGCCGCCCTCAAACCCAGTTTACTACTCATCGCGGCCTACGCCGCCGTCTTGATCATCACTGCGCTCGTACAGCCGAAAGCCGTTCCGCGCTGGTCCCCCAAGACCGTTCGCTCGACGCAGCGTGGGGGAGGAGAGGGTAGCGTTTCCGCAAAACAACTGGTGCTCGGGATCGCCGGACCGCTCGTATTGATTGTCGTCGTGCTCGGCAGCATTTTGGCCGGGGCAGCGAGTCCCACCGAGGCATCAGGCGTCGGGGCGGTGTTGGCCCTGGTCTTGCTCGCGCTCAGCGGCAAGCGCTCCTGGCGAGACTTCGAAGGAGTGGCCAAAGAGAGTCTACGGCTGTCGAGTATGGTGTACCTGATCTTGCTCGGGGCCACGACGTTCGCGCTCGTGTTTCGTGGGCTGGAGGGAGACGTATACCTCGTGGAATGGGTACGAGAGGCGGGGCTCAATCCTTTTTGGTTTGTGATTGCGCTGATGGTGATCGTGTTTATCGCCGGGTTTTTTATAGACTTCATCGAGATTATCTTCATCGTCGTGCCAGTGGCCCTGCCCTTGGTCAAGGCTTTAGAGATTGATCCGCTGTGGCTGTGCGTGTTGCTCGCCATCAATTTGCAGACGAGCTTTTTGACGCCTCCCTTTGGCTTTAGCCTTTTCTACCTGCGGGGCTCTGCACCAGCGCACTACACGACGGCCGATTTGTACCGTGGCGTGGTGCCGTACGTCGGCCTGCAGTTGTTGCTGTTGGCGCTCGTGTTTAGCTATCCCCAAATCCTCCGCTAGGGTGTCCATATTTGCGGCTCATGCCTGCACGCTACGCCCAAACACCTGCCGCTCTCGCCGAGGCGTACTTCCGTAGAACAACCATTGCCAATGTCGGTCCGGCATGCGTGCGTACCGACCTACACATCGCCCCGCTGCTCAGTCGTCGCCTCAACAATGAAGTGTGGCTGAAGCGCGAGGATCAGCAACCCGTATTCTCGTTTAAGCTCCGCGGAGCGTACAACCGGATTGCGTCGCTGTTGGCGGAGGGACCGCTCGCCGGAGTTGTCGCCGCTTCGGCCGGTAACCATGCCCAAGGGGTTGCATTGGCTGCGCGGCAACTGGGCTTGCCCGCCGTAATCGTGATGCCGGTCACCACCCCGGACATCAAACGCGAGGCGGTGCGTAACCTAGGGGCGGAGGTCGTGCTGTTTGGCGACGACTTCGACACGGCGCTGGCGCACAGCCGCGTCATCGAGCGAGAGCGGGCGTATGCCTTCATTCACCCCTTCGACGATGCAGATACGATTGCCGGGCAGGGCACGGTGGCCCGCGAACTAGACGAGCAGTACCCTGGTCACATCGATATTGTCTTCATCTGCATCGGGGGCGGTGGCCTGGCGGCCGGTATGGCGGCGTACCTGCGACACGTTCGCCCTAACATCAAACTGATCGGCGTGGAGCCAGAGGACGCGGCCTGCATGCGAGCTGCCTTTGACGCTGGCGAGCTGGTGACCCTCGATAGGGTAGGGCTTTTCGCAGATGGTGCGGCGGTCAAGCGGGCGGGTGTGCTCACCTATCAACTATGCCGCACCTTCCTCGACGACGTAATTACGGTGAGTGTCGACGAAATCGCCAACGCCATCAAGGATGTGTTTGGGGACACCCGCACGTTGATAGAACCCGCAGGGGCCCTTGCTGTGGCGGGTATCAAGCGCTATGTCGAGGAGCACAAAGTGGAAGGACAGGTCTTGATAGCCACCGTGAGCGGAGCCAACGTGTCCTTCGATCGCCTCCGGCACATCGTCGAGCGCACGGAGGTCGGGGAGGTCCGGGAGTGTTTGGTGGCGGTAACGCTTCCCGAGCGACCTGGCAGCTTTCGGGAGTTTTGTCACGCGATCGGACACCGAAGCATTACGGAGTTCAACTACCGGTACTCCGGGCCAGAGACGGCGGATGTGTTCGCGGGCATACAGCTACAAAATGGGGATGCGGAGCGCGACCTTATCCTGAGCGACCTGCGCGCATCGGGCTACGACGTCGTCGATCTGAGCCATAACGAAGCGGCCAAACTGCACACCCGGTATATGATTGGTGGGCACTTGGCGGCGGAAGCAGATTTGGAGGAGCGAATCTTCCGGTGTCGATTTCCTGAGCGGCCTGGAGCGTTGCTGGAATTTTTAGAAGCGGTGCCGCCGGCATGGAATATTTCACTGTTTCACTACCGCAATCATGGGGCGGCTTACGGGCGGGTCTTGGTAGGGATGCAGCTGCCTGCCGGTTCGGAAGCGGAGCTGCGGGCGTTTAAGACGCGGCTTTCTTATCCGACGCATGAGGAGACGGAGAATCCGGCGCTGGTGAGGTTCTTAGGCTTGGCCTAGGAGTCCAGGGTGGTGGAGCCCTGGGGGGACTGTAAAGGTCGTTCGGTCCCGTTTTTATAGAGCGCTTCCCTTTTCAGGTAACCTTCACTTTATTGAGGTCGAGTCAACGAACGCTCAAGGGAAGCTGTGCGAGAAGCCTCGTGGACCGACTTATTGGAGCAATAGCTTTTGGTAGGCTCCTTCGGACAAGTTTACCCAGGGACGGTAGGTTTTGGCGAAAGCCGCGTAGCTGTCATGGATAGCGGTAGCCTGGGCATTGGTGCTGGCAAGCTCTTGGACAACCTGATGGGCGAGGGGGCGGAGGCCATCGATAATGTTTTGCGGGAGCGTACGTACGTCGGTGCCGTACTCGATGATCTTCTGGAGATAAGCCCCGTTGTGGGCTTCGAATGCGTGAAGGGTCCAGGTATTGACGCTCTCGATGGCCGTGTCCAGCATAGCTTGGTAGCTAGCAGGTAGGGTAGCGTAGGTGGGTTGATGGACCATGATTTCGAGAACGGTGCCCGGCTCGTGCCAGCCCGGACCATAGTAGTACTTGGCTACTTCGTGGAATCCCATCAGGTAATCGTGGTACGGGCCAATCCATTCGGTGGCATCGAGGACCCCGCGCTCGAGGTTAGTGTACAGTTCGGTGCCGGGGGATAGCAGGGTAGTGCCGCCCGCGCGCTCGAACACCTTGCCGCCGAGGCCTGGGATGCGCATCTTGAGGCCCCGGAAGTCGTCCATCGCTTGGAGTTCGCGGTTAAACCAGCCCGCCATTTGGACGCCGGTATTCCCGCCTGCGTAAGGCCTTATGTTAAATGGGGCATACGCTTTTCGCCAAAACTCGAGACCGCCACCGTGGTTAATCCAGGCGTTCATGCCCTGGGCGTTAAGACCAAACGGCACCGAACTGAAAAATTGCGCCTCGGGAATTTTGCCCGCCCAATAGTAACTCGCACCGCTCGCGATAGCTGCTGTGCCCAGGCTTACCGCCTCGAAGCACTCGAAGGCCGGAATGAGTTCGCCCGAGCCGTAGACCTTGATCACGAAGCGCCCGTCCGACATGGCGGCGACCTGGTCGGCAAGGAGTTGACAGGCCTCCTGGAGGATCGGGAAGCCAGGCGGCCAAGTAGTGACCATGATCCACTCGACGTTGAGGTTGGTGCCTAGGCTCGACGCTTGGGGGGTGGAAGACGGCGACGGGGAACAGCCAGCTGCTCCGGCAGCGGCGGCAGTGAGCAGGGAGGTTTGGAGAAAGCGGCGACGTTGCACAGGGGGGATTTACTTGTGGTCACGAAGAACACCAAGAAGGCACGAAGCTCACGAGCAGCAAATTTAGGCAGTAGTATTTTTCCTATAATTTACATTATGTTAAATAGAGTTTGGTCACCCGACAGTCCAGCCTACCCCTTGGTGCCATCGCGCTAGCTTGCCTCTCCCTAATCCCGTCCCGCCCATGGCCGAAGTCTACCCCGTCGCCCGAGCTCCGCGGCCCGCACCCGTCAACGAATACGAACGCGAGCGTGTGCCAGCCACCGCCCAGAAAGACTGGCGCTCCTTTTTGGGTATGTACGCCGGCGAACACGCCGCCGGGACAGAGTTCATGATCGGACCGCTGTTCTTGACCGCCGGCGTCGGAGCTTTTGATTTGTTGGTGGGATTACTGGTCGGCAACTTGTTGGCTGTCCTGACCTGGCGGTACGTGACCGCGCCGCTGTCGGTTCGCGTGCGACACACCTTATACTACCAACTCGAACGCATCGCGGGCTCCGGTCTCGTCAAGGCGTACAACGTCGCCAACGGGCTGTTCTTCTGCTTTCTCGCCGGGGCCATGATTACTGTCGCCGCCACGGCGGTCGGGATCCCGTTCGGGATGGATATGCCGGCCCTCGACGCCGTTTATCCAACCGGGCTCACGTGGGTCTTGGTCGTACTCGGCGTGGGAATCGTCATCGCTGTGGTGGCGGCGAGCGGCTACGAGACGGTCGCTAAGTTCGCCAACTACGCCGCGCCCTGGATGGTGCTTATCTTTCTCGCCTGCGGGATCGTGGCAGCCAGTCGACTCGGCGTCGGGTCGCTCGGCGAACTCTGGGACGTCTGGGGAGAAGGCACCGAACCGATGGCCGGACAGATTAAGTACACCTTCTGGCACGTGGTGTTCTTCAGTTGGTTCTGCAACGCCGCGATGAACCTCGGGATGGCGGATATGTCGGTGTTCCGTTTTGCCGACAAGGCGTCTACCGGCTGGACCACGGCAGCCGGGATGTACCTCGGGCATTACATGGCGTGGATTGCCGCGGGATTGCTGTACGTCCTCTACTTAAAGACTCCCGAAGCACTCAGTTACCTAAATGTAGGAGCTGCACCGCCCGTAGCGCCCGGACCCATGGTTAATGATGCGATCGGCGCGGCCGGCCTCATATGTGTGGTCGTGGCTGGCTGGACGACCGCCAATCCTACCATCTACCGCGCGGGGCTTGCCTTTCAGGCCATCCTTCCTGGCTCCAGCCGTCGCACCGCTACCCTAGTGGCGGGTGGTATCGCGACGATTGCCGGGCTCTTTCCGGCCTTTGCCTTTAAGCTGCTCGGATTCGTAGCACTGTACGGCTTTATTCTGGCGCCGATGGGGGCTATCATCTTTGTCGATTACTACTTCAACGGAGATCGCGCCAACCTCGCCGAGCGCTTGCGCCGAGCCTTCAACCCACGGGTCCTGATTGCGTATGCCGTCGCCGTCGGACTGTGCTACGCCGTGGCCATCTACTTCGATATCTTCCTCAGCTTTATGACGCTGCCTGCTTGGCTGCTTTGTGGGCTGCTTTTCTGGTTGCTCAACCGACCGACCGGTACCCAAAACGTTGCCACATGAATAGGATTTTTCGCGTACTCGCCATCGCCGGGCTGCTGCTCGTCATCCTGCCTTGTGTCGTGATGTACGGCGTCGATGAGGCAGAGCCCATGCTCAAACTCTGGATGCTCGTCGGCACGGTGCTGTGGTTTGTGTTTAGCTATTTAGGCTTTCGCCAAAACTCTCAGCAACGGGCGTTGGAAGAGGAGCACACGCCGGTGGCCTGAGGCAGTTTGCTTACTCGTCTTTGGTCGCCTGCAAAAAACCGAGGATGTATACTAGCGGTGCGTTCCAATTGAGGCAAACCTCGTTGCTCGCATAGCTCGCCTCCACGTCCACGTAGCTGCGCATCGGTTGGCTGTGAGACGCCACAGGATATACTACCCCGTGGACCGTGTCCTGCTGATACGTATTTGGTCCACCGACGATAAACCCAGGCACGGGCTCGACAACCCCATCGGCGGCACTTTGGCGGTGGTGAATGTTCATCGGCGATCGCCTGCCGAAGCCCGTGACGTAGCAGTGCCCGGTCGCATTAAACCCAAACACCCAGTCGGTCCACCCGCGCGTCGCCGCGAGGTATTTGCCATCCCCGGTGAGGCGGTAGGCATTTGCAGTCACCATGGCAGCCCCGAGCACATCACTTGTCGAACCCCAGTGCCAGTCGTTGATCGGCTGGTAAAAAGCTGAGGTGTCTGCAACGGCGATTAGAGAATCGGCTAATGAGATGATCTGGTCCTTTACGATCCAATGCAAATCATGAGGTACGTCGAATTCAGCACCAGCAGCATTTGAGGGCTGTGCTAATAGGCTATAGGCAGCAAGGTTAGACATCTGCCCGACCCAACTCTCGCCTGCACGATATCGAATGCGTAATGGTGAGTTCTCGGCAAGGAGCGTGCGGAGGTATTCGTCGTTCTTAGTGGAGATATAAAGTTCCGACAAGGCCCACTGCCACTCATCAGCGAAATCGGTGTCGCCGTACTCTCCCGTCGCAACGTCTGGTGGGTTCCGGAAAGCTACGTCGGGGTACTGCACCGCCCAGACGTAGGCGCGCTCGGCGGCGGCGAGGCAAGTTTTGGCGAAAGCCGCCTCCCCTACCCTACCGTACACCCGTGAAGCCTGGGCCATGCAGGCCGCAAAGTCGAGCGTCGCAGCTGTCCCCTTGGCGAGTATGTAGCGCTGTGCCGTAGCCTGATCGGGCATTACCATCCCTTCGAACTTCAGCGTGGTAAGCTTGTGGTGCACCCCGCCGTCTGCCGGGTCTTGCATCGTGAGCATCCAGTCGAGTTCTACCTTGAGTTCGTCGAGTAGATCATTGCGACCGTTGCCCGCTTCCGGAAAGTTTATGGCGCGGTCCGGCAAAACCTCAGGGTACTGCTCCGCCAATTGTAGCATGATGCCGACGGAGAAGGCCCCGTTGACCACGTACTTGTTAAAATCACCAGCGTCATACCAGCCGCCGGGGCTACGGTACGTCCCTTCAGCTGCGCGTCCTGAAGATTTGTGGAACAGCACCGTAGTGTCCGGGTGCCCAGCCGCCCGGTGCCATTTATCGCCAAACACTGTTGGGATGGCGACACCAGCACGCTGGTAGTAGTAGCTCTTCATGGCGGCGGGAAGAACCTCGGCGTAAGGATTGTCGAACATTCCATAGATCTTAGGAGTGTTTTTCGCTAACCAGTCGCGGTCTGGACGTCCGGAGATGTCCTGCATCTGAGTGAAGGATACGAGCATAGAATCCTCAAAGGCGGCAGGCCAGTACACGCCTCGATAGCGCGTCCGGGTCCCATGTCCGTCGTCGTCGAGTATGGTGCCCTCGGCGTTCTTCAGTCGTTTGGGCGCCGGGTTTCTAGAGGCTGTCCGTATGGGAAAGGTGAGCCAGGCCCCGAGTTGATTTTCTACCTCAAATGGTAGGCTGTCCAGTGGCACGGTAAGAGCTTGTCCGATCGAGCGGCCTTGGGAGCCAGCACTTTGGCTGCTGATTGCAGCTGGCAATCTTTGAGGCGCTGCCAAAATCGAAGCCAGTACGAGGCTTGCGCATACGGGAGCGATCCAGTTGCGCAGAACACTTGCGTCGCCTCTAGGCGGATGTGCAAAACAAGATAGCGGGACCTTTGTCATGGCCAACAACGTACGCAAAAGACGACAGTCCCAAAGTGACCTTTCCGTCGGACTGTTTCCATCGAATGGAAACTGGCGATGAAGCACTTAGCTTGACGGGCGGGGTGGACCGATTTCGAGCTTGCGAACACGACCCGTTCGTCACAGTATGGGATAGTTGGCCTACCCCGACGGACTATGTTTAGACCTTTCGAGTAATAGCGCTATACCAAACCCATATGACTACCCAGACCCAAACTTTCAAGCACGTCGACTACTCCTGGAACGAAGCCGCGGCAGCCGAACTCGCCGGGGACGAAGTAGCGCTCTTCCTCTATCGATCGAACCTCCTCGGAGCGGACCTCCGCATCACCAATTACGGCGGCGGCAACACGAGTTGTAAGACGATGGAGCAGCACCCGCTCACCGGCGAAGAGGTCGAAGTGATGTGGGTAAAGGGCTCAGGCGGCGACATCGGCACACTCAAGCGCGACGGCATCGCTGGGCTCTACGTCCAGCAGTTGCACGAGATGAAGCGCGTTTACAAGGGTCTCCACATGGAGGACGACATGGTGGCCCTCGCCTACCATGCCCTCTTCGACCTCGACTCGCGTGCCCCTTCGATCGACACGCCGCTGCACGGCCTGCTGCCCTTCAAGCACATTGATCACCTCCACCCGGACGCCCTCATTGCCGTGGCCGCCGCCGCCGACAGTGAGCGCATCACGAAGGAGATCTGGGGGGATACGATGGGCTGGGTGCCGTGGCAGCGGCCTGGGTTTGACCTCGGGCTACAACTCGAGCGGACCTACAAGGAGAACCCTGGCATCCGCGGCATTGTGCTCGGGAGCCACGGTCTCTTTACCTGGGGTGACACCAGCCACGAGTGCTACGTCAACAGCCTGGAAGTCATTGAGCAGGCCAGCGCGTACATCGCAGCTCGTGAAGGCAAGGATCGCCCGATGTTTGGCGGTCCTAAGCGACAGTCGCTAGACGCTGCGGCGCGCCGACTGCAAGCGGCGAAGCTCGCGCCCGTGCTGCGCGGTCTGTGCTCTAGCCAGGAGTCGCAGGTCGGCCACTTTACCGACGACGAGCGCGTGCTCGAGTTCGTCAATTCGCACGACCTCGCACGGCTCGCGCCTTTGGGGACGAGTTGCCCGGACCATTTTCTACGGACCAAGATCCAACCGCTCGTGCTAGAACTCGACGCCGACGCTGATCTTGAGTGACTGGCAGAAAACCAAAGCAAGTTTAGAGGCGCCTTTCGAAGCCTACCGCGACGGCTACCGGGCCTACTATAACGCGTACGCCACAGCTGCGAGTCCGGCCATTCGTGACCCGAATCCTGTGGTCATCCTGTGGCCGGGCATTGGCATGTTCAGCTTCGCGAAAAACAAGCAGACCGCCCGTGTCGCAGCCGAGTTCTACCTCAACGCCATCAATGTGATGCGTGGCGCGGAGGCCATCACGCGCTACACCGCCCTACCCCGCTCGGAAGCCTTCGCGATCGAATACTGGCAACTAGAGGAGGACAAGCTCAAGCGCCAGCCGAAGGAGCAGTCGCTGAGTCGTCGCGTAGCCTTTGTGACCGGTGGCGGCGGTGGCATCGGCAAGGCCATCGCCGACAAGCTCGCCAAGGAAGGCGCCAACGTCGTCATTAGCGATGTCGCTGTTGACCGTGCCATCGAGGCGGCCAAGACCTACAAGCGAGATGTCGCTACGTATGCTGCGGCCGATGTCATGGAGGCCGGGCAAATCGAGGCTGCTTATCAGAAAGCTTGTCTCGAGTTTGGCGGCGTAGACATCGTCGTCAACTGTGCAGGTCTCGCCATTAGCAAGACCCTCGGCGAGACCACCGAAAAGGACTGGGACTTGTTGCAAGACGTGCTCGTGAAGGGGCAATTCATGGTCAGCCAACAGGGCGCGGCTATTATGCAACAGCAAGGCCTCGGTGGCGACATCGTCAATATCGCCAGCAAAAATGCCCTCGTCTCCGGACCGAACAACATCGGCTACGGTACAGCTAAGGCTGCTCAAGTGCACATGAGTCGCCTGCTCGCCGCCGAACTCGGTCCCGACAAGATCCGCGTCAACGTCGTCAACCCCGATGCCGTCATTGGCGGCTCGAAGATCTGGGAGGGCACCTGGGCCGAGGGTCGCGCCAAGGCCTACGGTATCACCGTCGAAGAACTCCCTGCCCACTATGCCAAACGTACCCTCCTCAATGAGGTCATCGCCGCTGAGGACATCGCCGATGGCGTGTTCAGCTTCGTAGGGATTCTCGGAAAGTCAACCGGCAACATCTTGAATGTGGACGGCGGAGTGGCTGCTGCGTTTACGCGGTAGAGCCCCCCTATCCCCTCGACTACCCCTTCCGTCTTCTACCCTCGAACCACTATGACCCAAGCCCAGCTTATAGATTTCATTGCCGATCAAAACGCTGCCCTCGCTCCAGCACAGGGCGAACAGTTCGACTTTCTCGCGGACCAGCTCAGTCGTCGGGGCATTGATGTCCAATCCCTCGTGGAAGAGCTGAGCGAGTTCCAGGTGGCAGTCCCTAGTTGGGCACTCGGTGCGGGGGGCACTCGGTTTGGGCGCTTTGGTTTTGGCGGGGAGCCGGGTACGCTTTCGCAAAAACTACAGGACGTTGGGGTGTTGCACGCTCTGACCGGCACTGCCGATAGCATCTCGCTGCACATTCCGTGGGATATCCCCTCCGACCCTACGGCAACTAAGCAGGAGGCGCAGTCGCTCGGACTGAGCTTTGACGCCGTCAACTCGAATACTTTCCAGGACCAGCCTGGACAGGCACTGAGTTATAAATTCGGTTCGCTCAACCATTCCGACGAGGCTGTACGGGCGCAGGCAGTGGCCCACAACGCGGAGGTCATTCAGTACGGCAAGCAGCTCGGCAGTAAGGCACTCACGGTTTGGCTGGCCGATGGCTCGAGCTTTCCCGGTCAGCTCAATTTCCGCCATGCTTTCCGGAACACACTCGACTCTCTAGGGCAGATCTATGCCGAGCTGCCGAACGACTGGCAAGTCTACGTAGAGTACAAGCCCTACGAGCCGAACTTCTACTCGATGACGATTCCCGACTGGGGCACTTCGCTGGAGTTGTGTCGAAGTCTCGGTCCGAAGGCAAACGTGCTGGTCGACCTCGGTCATCACCTCCCGAACACCAACATCGAGCAGATCGTCGCGCAACTCATCGGGCAGGGTCGACTGGGGGGCTTCCACTTTAACGATTCGAAGTACGGCGACGACGACCTCACCGTTGGCTCGGTCAAGCCTTTCCAGCTCTTTCTCATCTTTACGGAACTGGTCTGGGGTATGGGGCACAACGACGCCGGCAACCCACCCCTTGCCTGGATGATCGACGCGAGCCACAACCTCAAAGACCCGCTCGAAGACTTGATGCAAAGCCTCGACAACATCTTAGTTGCTTACGCGAAAGCGATGCTGGTCGATTACGATGCCCTGGAAGTCGCGCAGGCAGACAACGACGTCGTGCGATGCACCGAGCTGCTCCGCAACGCCTTCGAAACCGATGTACGTCCGCTCACCCGTGCGGCGAGACTTCGGTCTGGCGCAGCGATTAATCCGCTATCAGCCTACAGGAAGGCCGACATTCGGGCGCAGAGGATCGCCGCCCGCGGAAAATCTAGCGTAGCTAGCGGTCTGTAACATGCACACTGTAATCTTCGACATCGGGCGGACCAACAAGAAGGTCTATGTTTTCGACGTAGCCGAGCGCGTGCTGTTTACGGATAGTCGGAGCTTCGACGAAGTCACCGACGACGATGGCTTCCCGTGTGAAGACCTCAGTGCCATTTGCGCATGGGTAGACGAATGCGTGGCCGACCTCGTCGAGCGTTTTGACGTAAGTCGCCTCAATTTCAGTACTTACGGAGCCACCCTCGTGCACCTCGATGGCAACGGCCGGACCACTACCCCACTCTACAGCTACCTCAAGCCCACTACCATACCGCGGCTTCACGAGGTGTACCGTACAGTCGGTGGCCCGCAGAGCTTTCACGTACAGACTGGCTCGCCGAGCCTCGGCATGCTCAACAGCGGCCTGCAACTGTCGTGGTTGAAGCAGACCAAGCCAAAGGCATTTGCAGCGACGCAGACGAGCTTACACTTTGCGCAGTACCTGAGCTATCGCTTTACGGGGGCCATCCGAAGTGAGTACACGAGCGTCGGCTGTCACACTTGCCTCTGGGATTTTGGCCGGCGGAGCTACCACCCGTGGTTAGCCAGTATGGGTCTGTCGAGGCTGTTGCCAGACGTAGGCAGCGCCTACGATAGCTCTGCCAGTGCGACCTTCGGGGGCCGAATCGAAGTTGGCGTTGGTGTCCACGACAGCTCTGCGGCGCTTTTGGTGCACTCGCGCCAACAGCACGAACCGTTTATTCTCGTGAGTACGGGTACCTGGGCAATCAACTTTAATCCCGACAACTACTCCCCACTCACCGCCTACGAACTCGGACGTGACTGTCTCACCTTCTTGGATCCGGATGGCCACGCAGTGAAAGCCTCGCGGATGTTCTTTGGGCGCGAGCATGATGTGCGCGTCGAAGAGCTTTCCAAGTTTTATGGCGTTCACCTCGACACCTACAAATTAGTGCGTTACCGACCGGACCTCGATCCGCTGACCGCGAAACCGCGCTTTCGGTGGAGCCAGTTGACGGCGTCCCTTCCACGGGGTACCGGTGAGCACACCACCGACCAAGACTTCAACGCTGCCTACCACCGGCTGATGCGTGAGCTGATCAACGTGCTGTCGGATCAGATCCGCCTCATCGCTACGCCAGCTGCCGAGCGCCACCTCATCATCGACGGCGGTTTCGCTAATTCGGAGGTGTTTAAGGACATGCTTTCCAGCAATTTTCCGAAAGCGCACCTGACGGTGGCGGATAATCCAATCGGCTCGGCGCTCGGGGCTTTCTATGCCCTCCATCGTCCGCCTACTACCCTATGAAAGTTCACCTTTTCGTGCCCTGCTACGTCGATCAGTTCTACCCCCAGGTGGGCATCGCCACGCTGCGCGTCTTGGAGAAAGCGGGGTGCGAGGTGATTTACGCGCCCGGCCAGACGTGTTGCGGACAGCCGATGGCCAACTCGGGGGCGGAGGCTTTCGCCAAAACCACCTACGAGAATTATGTAAAGACGTTTGAGACAGCCGACTACATCGTCACGCCAAGCGGGAGTTGCGCTGCGCACGTGAAGCACCACTACGATGTGCTGGAACAGTCGACGGCCGTGAGAAGCGTCCGCGAGAAGACGTATGAGTTGTGCGAATTTTTGGTCGATGTGCTCGGCACACCGACCTTCAAGGCCAGCTTTCCTCACCGCGTGGGACTGCACCAGAGCTGCCATGGACTTCGCCACCTGCGGCTCGCCAGCGACTCCGAGCGTGTAACCGAGCCGTTTAGTAAGATCATGCCGCTGCTCCGCCAGGTGAAGGGGCTAGAGTTGATTGAACTCGACCGCGTGGACGAGTGCTGCGGTTTCGGCGGCACCTTCGCAGTGGCGCAAGAGGCCCTGAGCGTTCGGATGGGGCGCGATCGCCTCGACGATCACGCGAGGCACGGGGCTGAGTACATCGTGAGCGCCGACATGAGTTGTATGATGCATCTCGAGGGGCTAGCGCGTCGCCAGGGCGTAAATGTGGGCGTTAAGCACGTCGCGGAACTGTTGGTCTGAGTTCCACACGTCCTCGCACACCCTGCACCGTCCTGCAAGCGAGTCAACTGCCGCTGCCCTACCTTTCGGAGCTAAGCATGCAAACTTCTCCCGCCGCCTCTCCGATAGCTCGCCCTAAGACGCCGCACGCCAACCGGGCAGCTGCCTTCGTGGCCGACGTCGACCGCACCACCTGGCATGACGCGGCCCTGTGGCATGTCCGCGAAAAGCGTGACAAAGCGGCCCACGGCATTCCGGAGTGGGAGTCGTTGCGACAACGCGCCAGCGACATCAAAGACCACGCCCTCAGCAATTTAGATGACTACCTCATCGAGTTCGAGGCCGCCGCCACCGCTAACGGCGTCCAGGTACACTGGGCGAGCGACGCAGCGGAGCACAACAGGATCGTGCACAGCATCCTCGAAGCGAAAGCCATCACCGAGGTGGTCAAGAGCAAGTCGATGCTCACCGAGGAATGTCACCTCAATCCTTACCTGGAGGCGCGCGGTATCGAGGTGATCGATACCGACCTCGGCGAGCGAATCATCCAACTGTTGGAGCAGCCGCCGAGTCACATCGTGATGCCAGCCATCCACCTCAAGAAAGAGGAGATCGGCGAACTCTTCCACCAGCGGCTCGGCACCACCAAGGGGGCTAGCGACCCGAAGTACCTCACGGAAGCCGCCCGGCAGCATCTGCGTTCTCGCTTTTTAGTAGGCAAGGCCGCCATCACGGGAGTCAACTTTGCGGTTGCCGAGACGGGGACAGTTACCGTTTGCACCAACGAGGGCAATGCCGACATGGGCGTCCACTTGGCTGAGGTCCAAATTCACTGCATGGGAATCGAGAAGATTATCCCGAAATGGGAGGATTTGGGCGTTTTCACGCGCTTGCTCGGACGCTCGGCTACAGGTCAACCAATCACCATTTACACGAGCCACCATCAGCGACCGCGCTTCGGCTCCGAGATGCACATCGTCATCGTCGACAACGGGCGCGCCGAACACTTGGGGCGGGAGGACTTTCGCAATGCCCTGAAGTGCATTCGATGTGGTGCCTGCATGAATACCTGTCCCGTCTACCGCCGTAGCGGAGGTCATAGTTACGGATCGACGATCCCAGGGCCTATTGGCTCCATCCTTACCCCGGGCTTTGACCTCGCGAAGCACAACGACCTGCCCTTCGCGTCTACGCTCTGCGGGTCGTGCAGCGACGTGTGTCCTGTCAAGATCGACATCCACGATCAGCTCTACAAATGGCGCCAGGTCGCAACGGAGTCCGGGCACATGCCGACCTCCAAACGATGGGCGATGCGGTTTGGTAATTGGCTCCTCAGTACACGCAACCGCTTAGGGCTTGGAGGATGGCTTGCGCGCACGGCCCTGCGGGTTTTGCCGAAAGGCGCGATCTACAACCCCGCCAATGCCTGGGGCAAAGCCCGGGACCTACCTACGCCCCCAAAGGACTCTTTCGCGGACTGGTACCGCAAGCACGGCTCAACAAACAGCTGATGCGCACCGAGATACTCGCCCGGATACGCGCAAACAAGCCAGGCCCTCGCCCCCATCCCGGAGTGGCCACGCCACGAACAGTTGCCCCCGATGCTCCGGCCCGCTTCGTGGCCAATGCCGGACTATCCGCAAGCAAGGTGGTCTTGCTCAGCCCCGAGGAGAGCCTGCCAGAACTCCTCGCCGCGCTCGGGCGACCCACGGGGACTTGCTACGCCGTTTTGCCGGAAGGCCAGCTCTCGACACTGCGAGCCTCGCAGGCCTACGCCGACGTCCGCGCAGCCACGACCGACTTGGAGATCGCCGAGCTAGCCGAGGTCGGTCAGGCAATTCTGTGCGGACAGTTAGGCGTCATCGAGAACGGGGCGATCTGGCTCGACGAGGTCGACATGGGACACCGGGCGCTGCCGTACAGCTGCGAGCATCTCGTTGTGCTGCTACATGAGCGGCACCTCGTCGAGACGATGCACGAGGCTTACGCCAAAACATTGCCCAGTGATCGGTTTGGCTGTTTTATCGCGGGTCCGAGCAAGACCGCCGACATTGAGCAGAGCCTCGTGATCGGCGCTCAAGGTCCGCGAAGCCTGACGGTCGTGTTGCAGAAGTCGAGGTAGGTCGGGACTTCCCGTTAGAGCGTAGCTCGCCGGATGAGCCGAAACGGCACTCGTTCGTGGGCGCTGATGTTGTTGCGCAGTAATTCTGCGGCCCGGGTACCCATGCGGCGGTGGGCCGTGGTAATGACGGTAATCCCGTTGGCGAGCACCTCCTTGAGTACGCTGTCGTTGTAGGCGACAAGCCCGATGTCGCGTCCAAGTTCGAAGTTTTGGTCGCGAGCGTTCTTGACGAGTTGCACCAACTGCCGGTCGGTAACGCAGACGTAGGCGGTGCCCTTCTCGAGTTGATCGGGGGACTGGTCGGTGGTCAGAATCTCGGTGGACTGAGTTACGGATTCGCTCCACGTTTGGAAGCCCTGAATGATTCCGCGTGCCGAGCAGTCTGGATCAAACAGCAGTACTACCCTGTTGTATTTACCTAGCAAGTCGTGAGCCTGGTCGAGGCCGGCGATGATATCTGCCTCATAATCCTGCGTCACCGACGCTACGCCCGGTCGAGTTGCCCCGAGGGCCGCACTCACGATCACGACGTTGCGCTTGGCGAGTACGGTGTTGATCAACTCCCGCGCACGCTGTTGTCCGGAGCCGACGAACGACGGGATAATGACGAAGTCGCTAAAGTGATTGTGGTGACGGTCGATGATGCGCTCGAAGCTTCGAAAGTCATCGTAGTAGATCTGTAGTTCCAGATCGACGTCGTCGCCAAACTCTTCGGCGAGACCTTCTAAAATCTCGCGCTTGTGGTCGCTGAGCTTGTTGAAGATCACGAGGACCTTCCGGTTGATCTTCTGTTCTGAGGCGGAGGCGTAATAGCCTTTGCCACGGACGCTGATGATGACGCCGTCGCGTTTGAGCACCTTGTACGCACGCTCTACGGTATCCCGACTTACGTCGTACTGGGCACTTATCTCATTGATGCTCGGCAGTTGTTCGTCGATGCCGAGGTTCTTCGACGTAATTCCCGCGAGTAGAGCGTCCGCTATCTGCTGATACTTCGGTCGAGACGACCCAGCGTCGATGTGGAGCGTGTAACTCATAAATTTGTAGTAGTGATGGCGAGCCCGGAAGCGTGGGGTTCGAGTTCTAACGTCCCGGTCAAATAGTTCACGGCTAAGTTCACATAAAATTCAGCGATCTGCTGGCCATAGGCGCAATGCGTATTCCACCGGACAGTACAGCTGCTGGTCGGAAGTAAATTGGGCGCGTAAAACGTGCCGAATGATCCGCTTTCCTCTACTTTGCTTCGTCTTGCTGCTCGTTTTGCCTGGGGTTGCCCAACGGCAACCATGGCAAACCCCCCTCACGTCGTCCATCAATAAGCTCGCCCCCCGCGCCACTGTACACCACAGTATTCCGAAGACGAGCGACGGGAGGGCGCGCCTCGTGACATCTGAGAGCTGGGTGCAGTCCCTGAATGGGGAGTGGAGCTTTAAGTACCACCCGTCGCCGGAGAGTCGCACGCCAGGCTTCCAGGCGGAAGCGTACGATGTCGCCGCCTGGGACCGCATCGTCGTGCCCAGCAACTGGGAGATGAAAGGCTACGGGACCGCGATCTACTCCAACTGGCGCTACCCCTTCGAGCCTGTGAATCCGCCTTTCGTCCCTACCAATACCGACACGACCGATCCGCATCTCCACAATCCCGTAGGTCAGTACCGACGAAATTTTGAGGTCCCGAATGGGTGGCGCGACCTGGACGTGCACATCGAGTTCGGCGGCGTGCAGAGTGCGTACCACGTCTGGGTCAACGGCACCTATATTGGGTACGCCGAGGACTCGCGGCTGCCGAGTGAGTTCGACTTAACGGAGGTGCTCTACTTCGATGGGCGCCCCAACCAGGTCTCCGTAGAGGTGTACCGCTGGAGTGACGGCAGCTACCGCGAGGACCAGGACCACTGGCGGATGTCGGGCATCCATCGCGATGTGGTCTTGAGGGCTTTCGCCAAAACCCGCTTGCAGGACATCGATGCGTGGGCAGACTACGATGTCACGAAAAAGCGGGGAATCCTGACCGTCGTGCCGCGGCTGCACTACCGCGACCCGGGTGTTTTGGCGAAAGCTACTTTACACGCTCGCGTCCACTACCGCCCAGGCCAAGGCACCCCTCCTGCCAGCGACACCTCATCTTATACGGCCACGCTGCCCGCAGATAACTACTTACAGGTTTTTCAGCGCGATCAGTACGTCGCTCCGTACGGGAGACCCCAACCGACGCGACTCACGATCGAAGTGCCTAACGCTCGATCATGGAGTGCCGAGGCACCCAACCTGTACGAACTCGAAGTAGAACTCCGCGACTCGTCGGGCCGGGTGCTAGACCGCATCACGACAAAGACTGGCTTCAGGCGGGTCGAGACAGGGCCTTTCGGCCTGCGCATCAATGGTGCCGCGGTAAAGCTCTTTGGCGTCAACCGCCACGACCACTCGCACGTGAATGGTAAGGCGGTGACCCACGCGGAAATCCTTCAGGATCTGCTGACCATGAAGGCCTACAACCTCAATGCCGTGCGGACCAGCCACTACCCCAACGATCCATACCTGTATACGGTGGCGGACTCCATCGGCCTCTATGTGCTCGATGAGACCAACCATGAGGTGCACAAGCTCGGCTCGCTGCTCAGCAGCTACGGTGAGTGGGCACCCGACATGGTAGCGCGTACGATGGGGATGGTGGAGCGCGACAAGCTTCACCCGAGCATCATCGGCTGGAGCCTCGGAAACGAGTCGGGCAGCGGACCGTCGCACGCGGCCGCGGCAGGATACGTACAGGCACGCGACACGACCAGGTTTTTACACTCCGAGTCGGCCTATACACCCTTCGGAAGCACAGGCAAGGACGACATTGCATACGTCGACGTGAGAAGTCGGATGTATACTTCGATAGAGGATATGCGCACTGTCGCTGCGCGACCGGACCCAAGACCTTTGATGTGGTGTGAGTTTGCTCACTCGATGGGCAACTCGACTGGGCACCTCAATGCCTTCGCAGACTTTATCCGCGAGACGCCCAATGTGATAGGTGGCTTCATCTGGGATTGGCGAGACCAGGGGCTGCTGATGCGCGACGACTCCAGCGGTCGCGACTACTTCGCCTACGGAGGCGATCGCGGCGAACGCTACCACGACGGGAATTTTCTCGCCAATGGCTTGGTGTACAGCGACGGAACGCCCCAACCGGCGATGGACGAGGTGCGGTATCAAGCTGCGCCTTTGAAGATCGACCTGTCTGGTGACCACCCACTCGCTGCCTTTCGAGTGGTGAGCCGCTACAGTTTCGTTGCCCCAGAAGACTTTCGTCTACACTACCGTGCGTCCGCGGAGGGAAAAACACGTGAAGGCAGTGTCTCTTTGCCGCAAATTCAACCTGGACAAAGTGCATCGATCACGCTACCCAAAGAGGTGCTGGCGCTGCAGGACCTCAAACAAGGTATGCTCATGGTCGAAATCCTGCGGGCCGACGGTAGCGTGGTCACTTCCGAGAGTCGAACCTTACCTACGAGCGGCATAATGAGTCCGCTTTACCCCTATGACCTACAAACCACGCCCAACTTCGGACCGCTCACCTATCCGCTCACCATTGACAATGGAGATTTGCGACTCGGTATCGATTCGCTCGGACGTATTACCACCCTCTCGCTTTCGGGCAATAACGTGCTCGCAGGACCTATAAAACCTGTGATTTGGCGGGCACCGACCGATAACGATCTCGCCTGGGGAATTCTCTCACAGCTCAAATCGCACCGAGACTTTTACTATGACTTCGAATCCATGCGCCCAGCCTACGCCCGCGCAATCGTGCATGCTAAGCGAGGAGTAGAGATCGGCTATGAGGTTGCGGACCTCGGTACGGTGGTGGTGCAGGCGGTAGTGTTTAGGGACCGCTTGCTGCTGCGAGTAGGGATGGCTGTCTCAGA
This sequence comes from Lewinellaceae bacterium, assembly GCA_963837005.1. GTDB lineage: Bacteria > Bacteroidota > Bacteroidia > Chitinophagales > Saprospiraceae > CALDTK01. The sequence continues at coordinate 551,446 of CAWIMC010000001.1, read as the reverse complement.
CTTCGGAAAGGCTCCAGTACGGCTCGGGCTCGAGGTCCCGCTCAAGGGCCAGATGGATAGCTTCATGTATACCGGTCGCGGGCCTCACGAGAATTATGTTGATCGAATGGAGGGCAGCCCTTATGGGCAGTATAGCTATCCGGTTGCAGCGTCGGTGGCGAGTACGCTGCGCAGTTACATCCGGCCGAGTGAATATGGATCTCGCACGGGAGTAGACCAGCTCGTATTACCGAACGGTCTACGCTTACGTACCGAAGGCACGACGGTAAGCGCTCATCACTTTGATCTGGCCACACTCGAGGCCGCTAAACACACCTATGAACTACCACTCGGAGGTACGACGACGTACCTCTATTTGGACGCGATGGTGGAGGGTGTCGGTGGTGACGACTCCTGGAGTCCCAACGCACGCGCGTGGGAGGAGCATCGTTTGCCGAAAAAACTCGGGGGGGTGTGGGAGATTACGGCTGAAAAGTAAGGGGACGCTTGCTTACGACTCCTCGCTGGTCGGAGGGGCAACCGGACGGCTGTCTCCGACTATACGCCGAGCCTGCGCGATCCACGTTCTGAATTGGGCTGGCACGTAGGCGTGACCTTCGGCCGAGAGCAAGGTTTCGAGTTGGGAGGGCTCGAGGTCGGCGAGTTCCGACCAATCGTTGATGTGTTTACCGAGCAGGAGCGTCACCAAGGCAGGGGGCAGTTGTCGCTCGGCGAGCCCCTCTGTGGGAACTTGGAAAGCAAGCGCTGGACTGATCGCGGCAGGGTTGGTGACAGTTTTGGCGAAAGCCGCCTCTGCTCGTGGTGCCTCCAGCCTTTTATTGAGCATCGAAAGTTCGGCAAGACTGCTGGCATGCTGCGACTTTAGAGATTCGAAGCGACTTTGGAGCGCCTCGTGGTCGGCTTTTGAGACGCTGCCAATCGAGGGGTAGAATTCGTCTGGGATGGACTTCGCGCTAGCGTCGGGCTTTGCGTTGGCCTGCCGCAAGAAGTTTAGCTCCCCGCGTAGACCTCGGGTCTCAGCGTCGAGGGAAGTATGCTCGTTGCGCAACTTGCGCAGATCGGCCACCCCCTTCTGGTGGTCGAGGTCCAGGGTTTGGAATTCTGCGTCGCGATCGACGTAACGATTTCGCCACTCCTCCCGCTCCGTGAGGTGCTGGGTGGACAGGGCCACGTATTTATTCCAGAGGAAGTAGCCGAGCAGCAGCCCGAAGCCAAAGGCCGTCAGCAACATGACCAGGATAGCCACGGAGTGTTGAGTACAGGCTTGCGCGAGGTCTTGCATCATTGTTTAGTGCTTGAGGGAGTGATCGTAATGTCGACCCGACGATTTAGCGACTTTCCGGCCTCGGAGTCGTTGCTGGAAACAGGCTCAGCCTCGCCGCGCGATTCACGTGTAATTCTGTCGGAGCCGATACCCCGCGAAACCAGCCGTTCCTGAATGAAAGCGGCGCGTCGGTCGCCGAGGGCTACGTTGTAATCGTCTGTGCCAGTGTCGTCGGTGTGACCGGTGAGCTGTACGGACTCAGTGCTGGCCTCGAGTCGCGTGGCAAGCTCGTCGAGGTAGACATCTAGGGCAGGATCGAGGGCCCGGTCGGCGTCATCGAAGGGGAAGCGGATGGTCGCTTTGTCCAAGGCCGTCTTAACAACGGCAGCCACATCGGCACTCTGCAGCGTGGCTGCCGTCTCCGGGGAGGCCCATTGCAAGGTTGCGCCCTCCACCCCCGGCAGCGCGGTCTCAGCCGCCGTCCGGAGACTTCCTACCAGCTTGTGTTGCTCTTTCGTGAGATTGGGGAAAAGACTTTCTACCGCAGCTGCGGCCCTGGCCTCACCTAAATTAGCAAAGCCAACTGGTGTAGGATCGCTAAGGTCATAGTACCCGGTCGCTACCAGTACCCAATCCGGGCGCCTCGCAGCGGTAAGCTGCTCTCTGAGCGCAGGAAAGGTGGAGCCGCGGATGAGTTCGGCGCTCGCAGGGGTAAACTTGATGGCGGCTTCTGCAAGGCTTCCAGCTGCGCTGCTCTCAGCAGTGTTACCGGCTTCCGCCAAAACAGGCTGGGCACACGCGTAGCACGCACCCACCAGATGGCAGGTGTACCAATAATGGCTAAAGCCGAACCAGGCGGCCGTTGCGAGTAGGGTAAGCAGCACCTTCATAACAGGACGTTTAGCTCTCTGCAAGTTAGACGAAACTATGACAGTCTCGCGCCTAGCTTTTCCAACTCAGCCAATGGCTACTTCTTGGTCTAGCTCTTGCCGACAGCCCATCGCCAAACGCTTACCTTCGCGGGCCGATACAAGTCTATTTATGTTCGACAATCTCAGTGGTCGCCTCGAGGGCGCGTTTAAGAGCCTCAGCGGCGATGCGAAGCTTACCGAAATCAATGTCGCGACCTCGATCAAGGAGATTCGCCGCGCCTTGGTCGCGGCGGATGTCAATTACAAGATCGCCAAGGAGTTTACGGAGCGGGTCCGCGAGAAAGCCCTCGGCACGGCCAACGTGCTCTCGGCCGTCAAGCCGGGCCAACTCATGGTCAAGATCGTCCAGGACGAGCTTACCGAGCTCATGGGCGGCCAGGCGACCGGTATCAATGCCAAGGGCAACCCGGCCATCATCCTGATTGCGGGTCTTCAAGGATCAGGCAAGACGACCTTCACCGGGAAACTCGCCTTACATCTCAAAACCCAGCGGAAGATGAAGCCGCTGGTCGTGGCTTGCGACGTATACCGGCCGGCGGCCATCACCCAACTGTCGGTCCTCGCCGAGCAGGTGGGCGTCGACATCTACAAAGACACCGAGAGTAAAGACCCCGTCGCTATCGCGCAGGCCGCTGTCGCCTACGCCAAGCAAAAGCAATGCGACGTGGTCATCGTCGATACGGCTGGCCGTCTGGCGGTCGACGAGGCGATGATGGACGAAATCGAGCGCCTCAACGCTGCCTTAAATCCCACGGAATCGTTGTTCGTCGTTGATGCCATGACCGGCCAGGACGCCGTCAACACCGCGCAGGCCTTTAACCAGCGCATCGACTACGACGGCGTGGTGCTCACCAAGCTCGACGGCGACACCCGCGGCGGGGCGGCCTTGACGGTCAAGTACACGGTCGGCAAACCGATCAAGTTCATCTCCACCGGAGAGAAGCTCGACGCCCTCGATATCTTTTACCCCGACCGGATGGCCCAGCGGATCCTAGGGATGGGCGACGTGATCAGCTTCGTGGAGCGGGCGCAGCAAAACTTCGACGAGAAGGAGGCCGCGGCCCTCGAGAAGAAGATGAAGCGCAACCAGCTCGACTTCAACGACTTCCTCGGGCAAATCAGGCAACTCCGCAAGATGGGCGACCTGAAAAGTCTGATGAACATGATCCCGGGGATGAACAAGGTCACCAAGGACCTCGACATTGACGACAACGCCCTCGGCAAGGTGGAGAGCATCGTGTTTTCGATGACGCCCTTCGAGCGCGAGAACCCCGATAGCTTGAACACGAGCCGCAAGAAGCGCATCGCCGCGGGATGTGGTCGTAGCCTGGAGGACATCAATATGTTCGTCAAGCAGTTTGACCAAATGCGCAAAATGATGCACCGGATGAGCAACCTCAGTCCGCAGCAGATGCAGCAAATGCAGAAGCAGGCGCGGTAGAGATAAGACGCAAGTCCCGCCATAGAAGTGCTAAGGGCGCCAGGGCTTCGTGGACCTCGTGTCTTCCTTGCGGATCTTAGGTTCAAAACAGCCAATCGCCAACATTCGCCACTACATTCGACGTTCACCCCCTAAACCCTTCCCCCTATGCTTTTCTTCATCGATACCGCCAACCTCGACGAAATTCGCGAGGCCCACGAAATGGGCATCCTCGACGGCGTCACCACCAATCCTTCCCTCATGCTCAAGGAGGGCGTCGGCGGCACCTCCCAGGTCAAAGACCACTACGCCAAGATCTGCGAGATCGTCGAAGGAGACGTGAGCGCCGAGGTCACTGCCCTCGACATGGACACCATGCTCAAGCAGGGCCGCGAGTTCGCCAAGATCGCCGACAACATCGTCGTCAAGATCCCGATGACTCTCGACGGTGTCAAGGCCATCGCCAAACTCACCGCCGAAGGCATCCGCACCAACTGTACGCTCGTTTTCTCGGCCGGCCAAGCCCTCATGTGCGCCAAGGCCGGGGCTACCTACGTGAGCCCTTTCATCGGCCGCGTCGACGACATTGGCTGGGACGGCGTCGCGCTCATCTCCGAGATCAACGAACTCTACGGCGAGCAGGCCATGTCCACCATGATCCTCGCGGCTAGCATTCGCGGACCGAAGCACATCACCGACGCTGCCCTCGCCGGTGCCGACGTGGTTACTACCCCACTCGGACCGCTCAAGGCTCTCCTCAAGCACCCCCTCACCGACATTGGCCTCGATAAGTTCATGGCCGACTTTAAGAAGAGCGAGGACGCTGCCAAGAAGATGATGGCCAACTAGGCCTGCCCATTCCGGCTTTCGCCAAAACTTTCGGACCCCCTATCCAGCACTAGCCAGGTAGGGGGTTTGCGGTTCCCATCACTCGCCAAACCAAAAGCTAGGATCCTCCTCCACCGCCGCAAAAAAGTCGGCGATCATCCCCGCTACTACCTCACCAGGCCCTCCCCGAAAATTCCCCCGTCGCCCGGTTGGCGAGGATCGCAGAGACACTCATCGCTCGGTGGCCTAGCAGGCCAGCCAAACCATAGATTCCTGCTGTCTCCATCTCGAAATTCGCAAAGCGTCCTCGCGTCGAGCCCGACTGCGTAAAGCGCACCGCAGCCAGCTGCTCCAGACTCGGCCCCGTGAAAGGCAGTCGTAAGCTCCGACGCTGAGGCCCGTAAAATCCCGCACACGTCAGCGTATGACCAAGTTCATAGGACGGATACCGATTACCGTACGCTGCGATCAGCCCGCCGTCCCCGTCTCCCGAGTACGCCCCCGCCGCAAACCTCGGATACCGCCGCTGTAACTCGGCCTGCGCGGCGCTCAAGCCAAACTCGATAACTCGGCCCGAGGCCATCGAGGCCCACCGCCGCCCGACTGATTAGCAGCGTATCCATCGGGATATCCGCCTGCAATGTCCCGCTCGTCCCTAGACGCACCAACGTGAGGCTCACCGGCTCCGCTTTCGGCTTTTGCGTCGCAAAGTCCACGTTGGCCAGCGCATCTAGTTCGTTGAGGACGATGTCCACATTGTCGGTCCCGATACCCGTACTGATGCACATGATGCGCCTTCCGGCAAAACGCCCGACGTGGGTGACGAACTCCCGCCGGTTTTGACGAAAGTCGATCTGGTCGAAGTGCCGGCTCACCTCCACGACTCGCTCTGGATCACCGACCGTGACAATAAGCGGCGCCACGTGCTGTGGTAGGACGCCCGAGGTGGTACACCGAACCATCGTCGTTGAGGATCAATTCTGTGGCGGAGTGGGGCGTCGACATGGCTCAAAGGTGCATCTTCGCCGTCGATGACCGAGCAAGCCAATCGCGCCCAGGCAGCCTTCGAAAACCTCCAGGACGAAATCTGCTCAGGACTCGAAGCACTAGACGGCAGTGGCCGATTTGCGGAAGACGTTTGGGAGCGACCCGGGGGCGGAGGCGGTCGCTCGCGCACCATCGCCGGAACGCTAATCGAGAAGGGGGGCGTTGGATTCTCGGCGGTACACGGTGAGTTGTCGCCGCTCGCCGCTCAGGCGCTTCAATCGACCGCCGGGGATTTTTTTGCGACCGGCGTCAGCATCGTGCTGCATCCCCACAACCCGTGGATGCCGATAATCCACATGAACGTCCGCTACTTCGAGTTGGCCGGCGGCAGGTGGTGGTTTGGCGGGGGCATCGACCTGACGCCACACTATGTGGAACCCGTTTTGGCGAAAGCCTTTCACCACCAACTAAAAGCCGTCTGCGACGCTTACCCCGACTGCGCGGAGTATCGACTCTTCAAGCGCCAGGCCGACGAATACTTTTACCTGCCGCACCGACGCGAGACCCGCGGCATCGGAGGCATCTTTTACGATAGACTGAGCAAGCCGAGCTTTGAGTACTTGCTAGACTTTAGCCTGGAGGTCGGTCGGACGTTCGTGCCGGCCTACACGCAGCAGGCAGCCCAGCAACGAGACAAGGGGTATAACGAAAATCACCGAGCGTGGCAAGGGCTGCGGCGTGGACGCTACGTCGAATTCAACCTCGCCTGGGACCGGGGTACAAAGTTCGGGCTCGAGACAGATGGGCGGACCGAAAGCATTCTGATGAGCATGCCGCCACAGGCCAACTGGGTCTACGACTACGCGGTGACGCCTGGAAGTCTCGAGGCAGAGACGTTGGCCGCGCTTCGCAAAGGAGTGGATTGGGTAGCGTAGCAGCGACCGTTAAGGTCGGTCGCAGCGCAAGTAGATCGGCGCGATCTCAGCGCGGTTGCTCTCGTTACCCGCGCGGTCTACGATGTAGGCTTCGAGGAGAAGCTCGTCGATCGGAAATTCCGGGCTAATCTCGCAGGGCAGACGTGGAATATTTGGCGGGTAGTCGCAGCAAGTCGTGTACACCCGGAGCCGCAACTCACCGCTGATGCCGTTTTCGAGACCATTTTCCTCGATAGGGTCGAGCTTGAAGCTGGCGACCTCTGCTTGCGTGATTCGGTTGACGAGAAAAACGGAGGGCGTGGAGTCGTTGGAACCCAAAATAATGTCGCCGTCGCCGTCCTCGAAGTAGATCACGACAGTGATGCTGTCCTGCAGGAGTGCGCCTTGGTTCATGGTATCACGCGTGAGTCCTCTAAATTCAACATGCGGGATATCCGGAAATTCCGGTGGACTCAAACAGGCGCTCACCGCCAGAACTGCGACGAGGGACAACCAAGCGAGGGGGAAGCTGTGTTTAGGCGACGGCATGCTCATGCAACGCCGAAACTACTACCTCGGGTGTCTCTGCGTTTGAAAAGCTTACACGACCGTATCCTGTCCACAGACGGCAGCGACTTTAACGCCTTGGCGCTTGAAAGTTTTGCCTACCAGCGCAGCGGCAATGTGACCTACCGCCGCTGGCTCGACTTGAGCAAGCAATTGGATCGGGCGCCGAGTGCCTGGACAGAGATCCCGTGTATGCCGATTTCGCTGTTTCGTGCGCACGATTTACGGACGGGCGACTGGCCTCCCGAAGCGCACTTCCGCAGCAGCGGCACCACCGGTACCCAAACCAGCACGATGCCGGTGAAGGAGCCTCGCGGCCTATACCGAGGGTTGCCTCTCTACCTTTAGGACCCTCGTCGCAGCGCCGGAGGACTATACGCTCCTCGCCTTGCTACCGGGCTATCTCGAGCGCACGGACTCCGGATTGGTGGCCATGGTAGAGCACTTCCTCAAACATGCTGCAAAAGGCTCCGGCTTTTATCTCGATGACATCGTAGGACTGCAGGCGGCTGTCGCCAAAACTAGAGACGCTGGTGGTAAGGTGTTGCTCTGGGGGGTCACGTTCGCGTTGCTCGAACTGGCGAGCACGCGAGCAACATCGCTGGTTTTGCCGACAGGCTCCCTGATCATGGAGACCGGCGGCATGAAAGGACACGGGCCAGAACTCACGCGGGCGCAGGTGCACGGCGTTTTGGCGAAAGCCTTTCGCGTACCCGTCTACAGCGAGTACGGCATGACCGAGCTTTCGTCGCAGGCCTACCTCACGACCGGGCTGCACTTTAGACCAGCGGCAACCCTACGCGCCGTCGCTCGGGACCTTACAGATCCGAACGCACTTCTAGCGGCGGGAGCCCAAGGAGCCCTTAACCTCGTCGACCTCGCCAACGTGCACACCTGCTCGTTTCTGCAGACCGAAGACCTAGGGCGTGTCTACGCCGATGGCACCTTCGATGTGCTCGGTAGGGTGGACCGAAGCGTGGCCCGGGGTTGCAATCTGCTCGTTTAAACGCGACCACGGCGCACGAGCGTAAAGACACCAAAGCCACACAGACCCGCCATGCCAGCCGCCAGTAGTGCAGGCGTTGCCTCCCCGTAGAGCCAGTACCCAAATCCAAACAAGGCGGCGTACACCATGACTGCACCGAGCCCAGCGGCCAGCAGCTGCTGCCCGAAGCTCGTGGATACCTGTAGGTCTCGGGCTCGGATGCCGAGCTTCGCCCCGCGCCACCCCGTCATCGGCGGCCGGACCCGCTCGACGAAGGCCTCCAGTACTGCCGGGTCGGTCGGAGGTGTCGCAAAGGTGATCGCGAGCCATCCGACGGTCGTAACGGCCACCCCGACCAGCAACTGAATGTGCCCCTCGAGCGGCTCGAAGCCTATAGCCTCATGGACGTAAGCGAAGTACAGCGCTACCGCAAAACTGATGATCATGCCCGCCAGCTCAGAGTAGGCATTGATGCGCCACCACAGCCACCGAAGGATAAAGATCAGCCCGGTACCCGCGCCGATCTGGAGCAAGATGTTAAAGCCCGACAAGGCCGACTCCAACAGCAGTGCGAAGCACAGCGCGAATACCATCAGCAGTACCGTCGCGATCCGACCTACGCGCACCTGGTCGGCTCCGCTGGCCTCCGGCTTGACGAAGCGCACATACACATCGTTGACGAGGTAGGACGAACCCCAGTTGAGGTGCGTACTCAGCGTACTCATCAGGGCCGCCGTCAGGGAGGCGACCATGATGCCTAGCAAGCCATTCGGTAGTAAGCGAAGCATGATCGGGTAGCCGAGGTCTGCCTGAACTTGGCTCTCGTCCAAGTCGGGGAAGGCGGCCCGCAGGTCGGACAACTCTGGGTAGAGCACGAGACTCGCCAGGGCGACCAAGATCCAGGGCCAAGGGCGCACGGCGTAGTGGGCTATGTTAAAAAACAAGGTCGCCCCGAGGGCATGGCCCTCACTTTTGGCGGCCAGCATACGCTGCGCGATGTAGCCCCCGCCCCCTGGCTCCGCACCGGGGTACCAACTCGCCCACCACTGCACGGCCAGGGGCACGAGCATAAGCGGTACAAACTGCGAGGGCTCGCTAAAATCGGGAGTAAGCGGCAACTTGTCCACTACCTCAGGGTGGGATAGGAGCCCGTCGAGCCCGCCGATCTCCGGCAACCCCAAGATGTAGTAGGCCGCACCAACCGACCCGACCATTGCGAGACCGAACTGAAAAAAGTCCGTCAGGATCACCCCCCGGAGTCCACCGAAGGCAGAGTAAGCCACGGTGATCACGCTCGTGATCAGCAGGGTCTGTATTGCCGTGAGTCCAAGCAGCGCCGAGCCCAGCTTCACCCCTGCAAGACAGACCGTGCCCATGACGATGACGTTGAAAATCACCCCGAGGTACACCGCACGGAAGCCCCGCAAAAACCCGGCGATCTGCCCGCTGTAGCGAAGTTCGTAAAACTCCAGGTCGGTCGTCACGCCAGAGCGCCGCCAGAGGCGCGCGTAAACAAAGGTCGTGAGCATGCCCGTCAGCAGGAAGGCCCACCACACCCAGTTGCCGGCCACGCCGTCCTCGCGGACGAGTTGCGTGACGAGGTTCGGGGTGTCGGCCCCAAACGTCGTCGCCACCATCGAAACTCCTAGCAACCACCAGGGCATGTTGCGTCCAGACAGGAAGAACTCCGCCCCGGAGTCCCCACTGCGACGACTAGCATAAAGGCCGATGCCGAGCGATACGAGCAAGGAGGCAAACACGATTAGCCAGTCGAGGGTACTCAATACCATGGCGGTGAACTTACGCGACTTAGCCTCGGCGCATCATGGTTTCCGTCGGGTGGCTAATCGCCTATTTCGCGTACAGGGCTTGAGCTGCCTCTCGGTACTCGTCGCCTTCTACCCAGGTCGGTACAGCGCCGGCATCGCTCAGCGCTTTGGCTACCGCCACTGCGGCATCGACGTACCGCTGTAGGTAGCGCGGATTGATGGCCGTGATCTCGTCGGCTGGCTGGTGGTAGTAGGTCATCAACTCTTCTGAGAAGCCACCAAATCCCGGAGCCATGTTGATGGCCGGGACGCCCATCACGGCAAAGCTATAATTGTCCGACTGGCGGAACAGGCCGTACTGCGGCATGGGGTCCGGCATCGGCGTGAGTCCCGTTTTGGCGACAGCCGCATCTATGAGCGACTGTGCCGAGGTCCGGGAATAACCGTTGAAGACGACACCCGTCGTATCGTCGTACCCTGCACCATCGAGATTAAAGTTGAACTTGACCTGAGAGAGGGGGATGGTCGGATTCTCCGTCCAGTAGCGACTCCCGAGGAGGCCGACTTCTTCGGCAGTCCACGCCATGAGGAGGATAGGTCGCTTGCCAGGATTGTCGTGCCAGCGGCGAGCGACTTCGAGAAGGGCTACGGTACCCATCCCATTGTCGCGGGCGCCGTTGTTGATGCTGTCGGTGACGCCAGGCTGGTACGTGACGCCGATGTGGTCGAAGTGAGCGGTGACAGCGATGTACTCGTCTGCGAGCGACGGGTCGGTGCCGGGCAGCATACCAATCACGTTGTGCGACACGAGCGGCATTTGCTTGGCACCAGTGACCTCTAATTGCAGAACCTTCGTACCCGAAGCAGCAGCCTCCCGAAGCGCTGTCGCACTGGGTCCGTCATTAATCCACGCAAGCGGGATCGTCGTGCCCAATCCCTCGTCTAGCTTAAAGCCGGCGCTGTTGACGCCACCTACGAGGCGGCGAAAAGGCACCATTTGCGAGCGGTAGATCTCCAGCAGGCCCACCGCGCCGAGCTGCGCGAGTTTAGCTTGTTTGGCGGCTGCGAGTTCGAACCAAGCGCGCGGGTCGGCGGGGGCGTCGTTGCCGCCCGCATCGGTGAGGACGATCTTCCCGCGGACCTCAGCAGCAGTGACACTGGCCAGCGAGGCTTCGGTGAGGTAAACGACGGGAGATTCGAAGTTGCACGCCGGTACGCGTAATCGGCAGCAGCTCGTCGGGAAAGCTGAGGGTCGTGCGGTTGGTAGGGCTTTCGCCAAAACTAGCGCTTGCAGTTTCGATGGCGTCTCGTTTGATCAGCCGCACCGGCGACAGCAGTAGCTTGCTTCCGCCGACGGGCGCCACTCGACTAGCGATCAGCGAACGCTGAATGTAGGCGGCGGCGGCTTCATTTCCGGGGGTCCCAGTGTAGCGTCCCATCAGGGCGTCACTCGACAGGTAAGTGAGGTCTTCGAACGCAGAGGTTGCAGAGACGGGCATACCTACCGAGGCAGCGGTCTCGGTCTGCTGCTCACTGGGTGCTTCGCGAAGACTAGCGTCGGCCGGGCTGGCTCGTTCGGCACTCTTACACGCTGCAAGTGTAGCGACGGTGGCCAGTAGCACTGTTGTAAGGGTTGGTAAGAAGGACTCGCGTGCGGGTAGAAGCATAGGACGATAGGTTGCCGTATGGAAAGATGCGGAAGATACGCGTCATGCGTCGCGCTACCTTGGCCCCATCACTATGGCGAAGAAGAGCGGCAAAGTCACGCCCCTCATGCGGCAGTACGCCCAGATGAAGGCCCAGCACCCCGACGCGGTGCTCCTCTACAGAGTTGGAGACTTTTACGAAACCTTTGGCGAGGACGCCGAGAGGGCCGCGGGCGTGCTCGGCATTACGCTCACGAGCCGCAACAACGGTGGTTCGGACGTCCCGCTAGCAGGTTTTCCCTATCACTCGCTAGAGGTCTACCTCCCAAAACTCGTCCGCGCGGGCTTCCGAGTCGCGCTGTGCGAACAGCTCGAAAAGCCGAGCAAAGAACGCAAGGTCGTCCGCCGGGGCATCACTGAGCTCATTACTCCCGGCATCGTGCAGGGGGACAATCTCCTCGAGCGCAAGCGCAACAATTTCTTGGCTGCCGTCGCCCCGGACACGAGCGGAGAGCGTTTCGGAATCGCCTTCGTCGACGTGTCGACCGGCGAGTTTACAGTGGCGCAGGGCGACCGCGCTTACCTCGACAAACTGCTGCAAGGCATGCAGCCGGCGGAGGTCGTTTTGCCGAAAGGCTTCCGCAAAACGTGGGACACGCTCTACGGTGACGACTACTACACCTACCCGCTCGAGGACTGGATATTCGAACCGGCGTATGCGCACGGCAAGGTCGTCGAGCAGTTTAGGGTGGCCTCCTTGCGAGGCTTTGGGATGGAGGGCGAACCTCTGCTTCAGACCGCGGCTGGCGCCGTACTTCACTATCTCAACCAGGCCAAGCAAGCCGAGCTCTCGCACCTCGCGACCATCCGCCGCTTGTTACCGGAGAAGTACGTCTGGCTCGACCGCTTCACCGTCCGTAATCTCGAACTCGTCGAGGCGAGCAGTCCTGGTGGCCGCGCCCTCGTCGACGAACTCGACGCCACCCAAACCCCGATGGGTGCGCGGCTCCTGCGGCGATGGCTCCTGATGCCCCTTACTGAGCTTCACGAGATCGAGCAACGCCACGACATTGTCGCCGCGCTCGTCGGTGACCGCGATTTGTCCGAACGCCTGCAGGGCTACCTGAAAGCCATTGGGGATTTAGAGCGTCTCGTCGGCAAAGTTTCGACGCAGCGCGCCACCCCACGGGAGATGTGTCAACTTCGCAAAGCCCTCGAACAGCTCCCGAAAGTCCGAGAACTTCAGCCCGACCCCAGAGCTTTCGCCGAACTTTTAAGCCAGCTCGACCCCTGCGCCGAACTCGCCAGTCGCATAAGCTGTGACCTTCATCCAGACTCGCCAGCCCTCGTCTCGAAGGGCGGCTTTATCGCGGGAGCGGTCGACACCGAACTCGACGCCTGGCGATCGGATGTCGCCAACGCCGAAGGCTTGCTGGAAGAACTGCGGCAGCGAGAAGCCAAACAGACCGGCATCACTTCGCTGAAAGTCGGCTTCAACAATGTGTTCGGCTACTACTTCGAGGTGACCAACCGCTTCAAGGGCCAAGACCTCGTGCCCGACACTTGGCACCGCAAGCAGACCCTCGCCAACGCAGAGCGCTACATCTCAGACGAACTCAAAGCTCTCGAAGACAGAATCTTGGGGGCGGCCGAGAAAATTCAGCTTCGCGAAGAGGAGCTGTTCGCGAGGCTGCTAGACTACGCTAAGGGCTACGTGGTTCGCCTGCAGCACTCTGCCCAGTTGGTCGCGCAACTCGACGTGCTGTGGGGCTTCGCACAGCTGGCGGAGCGCCGCAACTGGACTCGCCCGCGACTCAACGACGGGCACGCGTTGGACCTGCGCGGAGCGCGGCACCCCGTAATTGAGGCAGGCCTGAAGCCAGGTGAGGCCTATGTCCCGAACGATACGCTCCTCGACCCCGAGGATCGGCAGATCCTCATGATCACGGGGCCGAACATGTCCGGCAAGTCGGCCATCCTCCGCCAAACGGCGCTCGCGGTGCTGATGGCCCAGACAGGCAGTTTTGTGGCGGCAGAGGCGGCGGACATTGGCCTGGTTGACAAAGTCTTCACGCGGGTGGGTGCGAGCGACAATCTCTCCGGCGGTGAATCGACCTTTATGGTGGAGATGAACGAGACGGCCTCTATCATGAACAACGTCACTGCCCGTAGCCTCGTGCTTCTCGACGAGATCGGTCGCGGCACCTCCACCTTTGACGGCGTGAGCATTGCCTGGAGCATCGCCGAGTACCTCCACGAGCACGGCGACGCTCGCCCGAAGACCTTGTTCGCGACGCACTACCACGAACTCAACGCGCTTGCCGCTCGGCTACCCGGCGTCCACAATATGCACGTCTCGACACAGGAGGTCGGCGATCGCGTCATCTTTCTGCGCAAGCTCGTCGACGGCGGTTCGCGGCACTCGTTCGGGATTCATGTCGCCCGCATGGCGGGGATGCCGACAGCGATCGTCGTGCGTGCCGGTGAGATCCTCGGTCAGCTCGAGCGCCAGCGTATCGAGCAAGGCATCGGCGAGGAGGTCGACGCCGGCGCAGGTTTTAGCGAAAGCTCACCTGCCGTCACCCAGGTGCGATCAAACGAGATTACGCGCCCGATGCAGCTTAGCATCTTCGAGGCCGGTGACCCCAAGGCCGCCAAGCTCAGGGCTGCCCTCGAGGACCTCGACCTCAACCACCTCACCCCTATAGACGCGATGACGAAAGTGCTGGCGTGGCGAAAGATGCTCGCCGAGAAGGGTTAAGACCTGGTTTCGAGGCTTCCGCGAAAACGGTCTAGAAGATCAGACAGCCGGTGCAGTTCCTCGGCCGAGAGGCCTTCGCCCAGCGCGGAGGCAAAGGCGCTCATATCCTCTGAGGCTTTCGCCAAAACCGTCGCGCCCTGAGCCGTGAGCACGACCCCCACGCGGCGCCGGTCCTCCTCGGAGGTCTCGCGGTGGACATAGCCCTTACTCTCCAATTTGTCTACCAGCCTGCTGGCATTGCTCTGCGGATCGAGCATCCGCTCTTGCAGCAAGCGCATCGATGCTGGTTGGCCTTGTTGGCCCCGCAAGATGCGCATCAGATTAAACTGCTGCCAGGTGATTGCATACGGCCGGACTACGCTCGCGGAACTACCTTTTACCAATCCGGAAGTGAGTAGGATATTGAGGAGTACACGCTGCTGAGGGGATTCGAAGGAGCGCTGCTGTAGCGCTTCGCTGAGGTCGGACATATCGGCAAAAATACACCAAGTGTCGGCGGACTTACCGAATCAGGGTGCTCTGCCCAGTCAGTACTTCCGTCGATCCGTCGAGGTATTCCACCTCGACTTTCCAGATGTACACTCCGGCGGGCACCCGCTTGTCCCGAACAGCCCCATTCCACCCACCACGGGCGGCGTTGACTGGAAAGTCCTTGGCCTCGTGGACGAGCTCCCCCCAGCGATTGAAAATCTGGAACGTTTTGATCAGCGTGCCCGATTTGCCGTGCACCAGCAAAAGGTCATCCCGGCCGTCGGCATCCGGCGTAAACCCTGTTGGCACCAGGACTCGTGCGGACTTGCGGATCCGTAGCTGGATGACGTCCTGCGCCTCGCAGCCGCGCCCGTCGATCGCCATGACCCGTACGTTGCCCTGAACCCTCGGCCGCACAAACGTCGAGCGGCAAGAACTGCAACTGAACAGCGCCGAATCACGGGGTAGCCACAAGTAGGTGACCTCGCCTATAGCATTGAAAACCCTGGCGTCTATGCGGAGCGAGTCCCCTAACTCGATCTCGTAGTTGCCGCCCGCCTCCACCAGGAAGGCCTGCGGCTCCTCGACGGTGACCGTGACTGCTGGGCTCGGACATCCGTTGCGGTCTCTGGCCTGGACGACGTAGTCGCCCGGCGCTAAAAACCTGAAATCCCCGAAGCGATTAGGTTTCTCGTCGCTCAAGCGGTACAAGTACGGTCCTTGGCCGCCGCTGGCCACGACTTCTATACTGCCGTCGGTCTCGCCTGCGCAGGTGGCGTTGACGACGTCGGTAACTATGTCGACGGACACGTCGCGCACGATCTGTACGGAGTCCACCTGCCGGCAGCCCTTCGCGTCCTCCAGCGCCAGCACATAGGTCCCGGCTGTCAAACTGTCCAAGCGCGGACCGCTCGGTCCGTGCGTCCAGTCGTAGCGGTAGGGCACATTGCCGCCACTACCTGCTGCGATGGCGCTTCCCGAGTTTTCGGCGAAGCAATTAACCTGCGTGGGAACGAAGCTGATGCGCAGACTATCCGGCTCTCGAATGACGACAGTCGTACTGTCGGTGCACCCCTTGCTGTCAATAATCCTGAGAGTGACCCGTCCGGCCGGCAAGGCTTGGTTGACGGCTAAACCGCCGCCTGCGGATGTGCCCTCAGACCAGCGGTAGGTATACGGAGCATTGCCGCCGGTTACCGTGGCGCTAGCCGAGCCGTCCGTACCTGCATAGCAAGACACGTCCTGCAAGACACTCGGCGCGATGCCGAGCGGTGCGGGCTCGACAACCACGATGGAGTCGGTCACTGAGCAGCCTCTTGCGTCAGTGGCCGTCACAATCGCCTCTTGTTGGCCGCCCAAACCGCGGAGCTGAGAGCGAGACGAATCTGGGTAGGCTCCCCAGGTATATCGAAATGTGTTTAGTCCAGCAGCCCTTGCGCCGTACGCGAGGCTCGCCACCTCCGCTCGCCCGTTGCTGTCGCGATAGCAGGCGACAGGTGTTTGTTGTAGCGTCATGCGCAACGGCTCGAGGGCTATCACCTGGGCGCTGTCTTTGAATGCGCAGCCCTGAGCATCTACCACGGTTACGCTGGCTAGACCAGCTCTCAGCCCGACGGCGACGCTGTCGGTCTCGCCGTTGCTCCATGAGTATGCAAACGGGGCCGTTCCACCAGTTACTGATACGCGTCCTTCGCCGTTGCTCGCTCCGGAGCAGACGGTGTCGCGAATGCTCGTAAGTAAGGTAATGGCAATCGGCTCTTCGATGACGAAAGCGGTGTCTATGCTACAGCCGTAAGTGTCGCTAAACCGTAGGTCGTAGGTGCCGGCCGCGAGTTGACCTGGGGCAGGACCGAAGAAGGCATATCCGTTGGGACCCGACCAGGAGTAGTCGTAGGGCTGTCGCCCGCCAGTCGGTTGTAGGCGAATGGACCCGTCGCGGTATCCAAAACAGCTCACGTCGACCTGTGTACTGCGCAAACGCAGTGGCAATGGAGCATCGAGGGTAACGGCGTAATCGTAACTACAGCCTTTCGCATCGGTAACCCTTACCTCGTAGCGACCCTCGCCCAGGGCGGTACGGTCTTCGGTCGTGGCTCCGTCGATCCACGCAAAGGTGTAGGGGCGCGTCCCGCCGTTGATCGTAAGATCGATGCCTCCGTTGCTTTCTCCGGCGCAGGTGATGACCTGCAGTTGGTGAAAAGCCGACAGGGGGAGCGGTTCGTCGACAAAGGCGCTCACTTCGGTGCGGCAGCCGTTCGCATCGAGTACCTCGAACCGGTAGCTGCCTACCGAAAGTGCTGTGAAGAGGCTATCGGTCTGGAGGGGACTACCCGCGATAGCGTATTGGAACGGGGCTACCCCTCCCGTGGTGCGGAGTTGGATCTGGCCGGTGCTAGATCCACTGCACAAGACACTATCGGGAGCTGCTGTGGCCAGGAGCCGATTGGGTTGACCGACTGTCGCGGTGGCGGTAGCGACACATCCAGCAGAGTCGGTCGCCGTGAGCGTGTAGTTACCGGCAACGATGCCCCTTAAAGAGTCGACGGATACCGATAATCCGGCCCAGGCGTAGGTCAGGGGTCCGCGAGCGTTGGAAACGCTGGCCCGCACTCGTCCATTCGCCTCCCCGAAGCAGGCCGCATCTACGACCTGGAATCCTATGGCTAGTGCCAGTGGCTCCGTAAGGGTGATCGTGGTGTCGAGCCGGCAACCAAGGGCATCCGAGATCGAAACTGGGTAGGCAACTCCGGCCGCGAGTTGCCTGAAGACCGAGTCGGGCTGCGCGCCCATCCCAATGCTAAACAGGTACGGCGCACTGCCGCCACCCGGTGCGATACTGAGTTGTCCGTCCGCAGCACTCGCGCAGGAGATCTCGCGGATGCTATAGGCGGCTCGAAGCGGGCTGGGGTACTGTATCTCCACCGAGTCTCGTACCGCACAGCCTCCGCCGTCACGAACGGTTAGGTAGTAAGTACCGCTTCCGCTAAAACTCGCTATTGCCCCACTCTGGCCGTCGGACCAGTCGAAAGAGTAGGGCGCACCCGCCCCTCCCGAGACCGTAGCAATCGCAATGGCAGAGCCTCCACAACTGGTTGGTCCGGAATGGGTGACGCTGAGGGTCATAGCTGGCGGCTCGCCAATCACGAAGCTCGCGAGTCCTTTGCACCCGTTTGCGTCGAGCGCAACAGCGTTATAGCTCCCAGCTACCAGGTTTGTCCAGGTCCCTACGCCCAGCGTGTCATCTCCGACGATGAATCTGTAGGGCGCAAGGCCTCCACTCGCGGTTAGCGTCACTGTCCCATCGCTGTAGCCAGCGCAAGTGGCGTCGGTGACGCTAGCGACAAGACCAATCGTTGGGCAGTTCTGAGTCGTGCAAGATCCCGTACCGGTGGTCTGCTGACACTCGCCGATGGCGCGGACAACGATATTGACGGTCTGCCCCAAGCCGAGACCCACAACTGCTTTGCTCGTGAGGAGTCCGACATCCTCGAACGCCCCCCCATCGACGCTCACTTCGAAGCGAGTTGCCTGGGGGTCGGGGGCCCAACTGAAGTCCACTCGGTCAAAACCAGGACTGCAAGCAAGCACAGGCACCACCGTTGGTGAGATGAGCGCTACGTTTACGCTTCCGGTTTCTAGACAGCCGTAGCTGTCGGTTACCTGCACCGTGTAAGTAGTCGTGACGCCGGGGGTGGCAACCGGGTCCGGGCAGTCGGTGCACGATAACCCAGCCGCTGGAGACCAGGCATAGGCGAGCGTGTACTTTGGCTCAAAAGTGATCCACCACCTATTAACCGTTCCGAAGCCGCCGTTGCGGTCGTCGGTGACCTGTAGTCGCCAAGTACCGTTGATCGGGTCGCCGGAGCTAAGGATGTCGCTCCAGTCGCCCTCGGGGGAGTAGTCTCCGTTGAGCGGCAAGGCGTTCGCAAGATCATCGATGGCCGTTGTTGCGTCGACGGTAAAGCACATCACACCTGCGCCTGCGGTAGCCCCGCCGTTGTCGGTCGTCAACTCGAGCGTTTTGCCGGAAGGCGCAAACAGAAAAATGTCGAGGTCCTCCGGGCGAGAGTGCGAATAGTCGACACACACTCTCGCGAGAGCATTTCGATTGAGGATATTAGGGGCTACCCCGCTGACGACTACGTCGCGATAGTTGCGGACGTTGTGAATGATGAGCGGTAGTAGGATGTTGTTGCGAAAGGTCTTTGCCGTGTCCACGCTCAGCGGCAGCTTTGCCTGCAGGGTCACGGGGAACCCGGCACAAATGGTTGTATCGCGTAGGGGAGGTACGGGTACGATAGTTCGATCGACGAGATTGATCGTTAGAGACCTCGTGGTACACGGGTCGGTCTGGACCTCGAAGATCAGCGTTTCGGTAGGTTCCGAGAGTGCATCCGTGAGTGCTTGCACCGAGAAACTCACCGAGCGCTGCCCGGCAGGGACGATAACCGAGCGCGGAAGGGTTGAGAAGTCGCTGCCCTCGACGGCAGTTCCGCTAATCGTAAACGGGATCACCCTGTCTACGGTGGCGATGTTGTTGTAGCCCAGGGTGACAATGGCAGGATCACAACCTTCTGCAAGTTCATTACCGAGGGAGGGGGTCGCTAAGTTGACGTCGATTTTCGTGGCACTGAAGCTCTTCGCCTCCAAGAAGACGCCCGAGTCATAGGCGGCGTCGCGCACGTCCCCAATGGTAATCTGGATCGTATAGGTCTGGCAAGGCGTCACCGAAGCCTCTGCGGTCAGAATTTGCGTGAGACCGTTATAGACTGGGTACTGCCCCGCTGCGGAGTTGTCGCGATAGAAAGCACTGTTGCCTAGAGAGCCTTGTGCACCTGTACAGTAGGTGGCGCTCCCGCTCACCCCGACTACTCCACCGTTGATGGAATTGATGGTTACCGGCAGGGTTGTGCCGGGCACAAGAGCAATGTTGACGCCGCCGTCCTGATAAGGTCCGGTGAAGCCCGGCCCGCTGATAAAGAAGCCGAAGACATCGTTGTACTCCGAACAGACAAACTGCGGATACTCCTCCGAGGCGAACGCGTACCGGAAACTCACGCGGTCGCCCTTTGGAATAAAGGTGATGGTATAGCGGGAGACGTTGAGAATATTCGGGTTGCCGGTGGCCGGATCGAGGTAGGGCACGATTTGCTCGAGGTTGGGGTCGCGCACCGTAGAGGCGTTGTCGTGCTGGGCATTCTCGTTGCTGAGCGCATCCGCGCCAAAGGTGCCGGCATTCGTTTGGGCTTCGCCGGTCGTGAGGACGAGTCCCTTGGACAGGCCCACCGCGCCGCCGCCGTTCTCGAAGTAGCCTAGCGCCGAGGCCGGCCCGTCGAAGTTTACACTCAAAATCTCGACGCCGTCCCCGAGGAAAACATCCTTGATGAGGGACTCAGGGGTGTACGGTGGGTTGACAGCATTACGGACAACGATCTGGGCCGACGCCGCGGACACCGCGAGGCTGCACACTAAGGCGCTGATGGCCGCGCGTACCGTGAACCTCGAAGGAAGGGGGGCAGGGAAGCTCTTGGAGCGATGTGGCATACCGAGGTGGGGTGCGCGCCCGCTGGAGGAATCATCGGGCGCGGAGTACAGGCGTGACTCTCCCACGCGAGGGGAGGACTACACCTACGCCACCGTGCAAGCATTAAGCCAAATCGCCATAGGTGGGCTTCGTCGGTCTGTGCGGGTGATCCGTCGAGACCGTGCGGGTTGGTGATTGGCGGGTCGCTAGTTTTGCCTCCAGGGTGAGCCCCGCGTGATACACGGGTGCTTTCTTCGTTAAGTCTACCTCCTATGGGCAATTTCTTCAAGCTTCTGCTCGCGTCCTGTCTCGGGACCTTCCTCGCTATCGGACTTCTCGTAGTAGTTGGCGTCATCTCGGTGACGCAAATCGCCGCAGCCTTCGAAGACGACACCGTGAGTGTATCCGCCAACTCCGTGCTCGTACTCTCTCCCGGGACCCTACCCGAGCTCCGGGACAACATCCAGCAGGCGGCCTTTAGCTTTGAGGACAAGCACATCTATGGCCTCCGCGACATGACGCGAGCCCTCGCCCTGGCCGCAGACGACGACGACATCAAAGGGGTGTATCTCGACGTGAGCCAGACGCTTCTCGCCCCCGCATCGGCGACCACGCTCAGAGAATCGCTGGAGCAGTTCCGAGAGAGCGGGAAGTTCGTCGTCTCGCACGCGACGAGCTACGGGCAAGGCGGTTACTACCTCGCGAGCGTCGGTGATGGCGTGTACCTCAACCCGATGGGCGCGGTCGACATGCGGGGCTTCGGGGCTACCCTACCCTTCTTTAAAGACGCGCTCGATAAGCTCGGCGTCAACATCAACGTCTTTTACGCGGGTGACTTTAAGAGTGCCGGTGAGCCTTTCTTTCGCAACGAAATCTCGGACTCGAACCGCCTGCAGACGCGGATCTTCCTAGAGGACTTATGGCGCCTCTACGCAGAGAAGGTAGGCCGGAGTCGAGGCATCAGTCCAGAGGCCCTCAATGCGATGGCCGAAGAGTATACCATCCGTGACGACAGCGCCGCCTTAGCTGCAAACCTCGTCGATGGGCTGATGTACAAAGACCAGGTGCTCGACAACATCCGAGAGCGCCTCGGCCTCGATGCCGAAGATGACATCGAAGTCGTCTCAATGGACGACTACGCCAAACGCCTCAAACCAGAAAACGTCCGGTCTGATGACAAGATCGCGGTCGTTTATGCGGAGGGCAACATCGTTGACGGGGAGGACCAGCCCGGGACGATCAGCGGGGAGGCATACACTCGCCTGTTCCGCGAGATCAGAAAGGACGACGAGGTGAAGGCCATCGTTGTGCGGATCAACTCGGGCGGCGGGTCGGCGATGGCGAGCGAGAACATCTGGCGCGAGATCCAGCTGGCCCGCGATCAGGGCATACCCGTCGTCACGAGCATGGGCGATGTCGCGGCCAGTGGCGGGTACTACATGGCCGTCGCGACGGACAGCATTTTCGCGCTCCCGAATACCATCACCGGTTCGATCGGCGTGATCGGCATCGTCCCGAACTTCAGTCCGCTCATGAACGACAAGCTCGGTATCCATTTCGATACCGTGAATACAGGTCGGTACAGCAGCGCCTTCTCGACGGTGATTCCGTTCACGAACCAGGAGCGGGCATTCATCCAGGAGTCGGTCGTCGACGTCTACCAAGACTTCTTACGGCGCGTAGCTGCGGGTCGCGGCATGAGCGTTGAGCGCGTCGGACAGTTGGCCAAGGGCCGGGTATACACCGGGGAGGATGCCCTCGCCATCGGTCTGGTGGATCGCTTGGGTGATCTCGAAGACGCTATTGAAGCAGCCGCGCGGATGGCCAATATTACGCGCAAAGACGCTCGAATTTCAGAATACCCAAAGGTGGCTAGCGCACTCGAGCAGCTCATAGCACAGCTTTCGGGAAATGACGCAGACCAACAGAGGATCAAGCTGTTAGCTCCAATTCTTAAACGAGAATTTGGCGAGGAGTGGGATCAAGTCACTCGCTTACAATACCTTTTACAGTCTCGCGGACCACAAATGCTGATGTTAGAAACATTGGTAGTGCGATAGCGTTGACCTTTGTTGCCGCCCTACCCATCGTTATATGTTCCGTTGTTCGCTCATGTTTGCTGTTCTGTTTGCGCTTTGCGGCGAGGCGAGCGCGCAAATGAGTTTACCCAACGAACGACTGCCCATTGCAAGTAGGCCGCAGCTTTGTCCCCCACAAACGATAACGCTGCCCGCTCAACTCGTGTCCTACGGCGATAGTGTCTACTTTGACCTATCCGAGGTCACGCGGGCAAGGACGCGCACAGCCGCAACTGCCGGTAGTTGGACGAGCCTAAAGGCTGATCGAAAAGCGCAACGGTACAGCCGACATCTCTCTGCGCCCGATAGTACGGTCGCACGCCTAGGTTCCAAGGGCGAGGGCTTGGTAGAGATTTGCATTGAGCTGAGTCCAGTGGTTGGTGAGTTGGCTGGCTTGACATTAGTATCGCCTTCCGGCAAAACACTCACGCTCCTCAAGGGCCGCATGCGCAAACCGCGTACGGCTAGACAACTTTGCTTCACGCCGCTCGTGCAGCGATCGCTCGCCGGGATATCATGGATCGACAAATTAGAAGACCGACCCATCGATTGGTCGACACTCGCTGGCGAAACCGTCGCCGGAGACTGGACACTCGTCGGTCACACTGAATACGGTGTGGCTGCACCCGTTCAGTTGTCGGGGTGGAGCCTCGAGTTTGCCGCTGCCAACGTCGATCGTATAAGACCGTTGCGCGATAGTCTCGTCGTATCCGCGGCTAACTTATATGCCACCGCGCCCGAGGGCTCGGGGTCGTATACTTTTGAGGTGAGCGACGGCGCTGGTTATTCGAGATCTTACGTCTTCCCGGTTAACGTCCAGAGCAATTGCGGCTTCAACGTCCGATTGGCGAGTAGTCGCGACCCGAGTTGTCCCGACGCCGTAGACGGCGGTTTATCCTTTGTGGCCATTGGTGCGGCCTCTCCCCCGCTGTTTACGCTGGGTTCGACGTCGAATACGAGTGGTCAATTTGCAAACCTTGCCGGTGGCGATTATACCCTGCGCGTCAAGGGTGGTGATGGTTGCCTGTTAGAGCGGCGAGTGAGCGTAGAAGCCCCGAAACGGCCACGTATCCTTTTCGAGGAAGTTGCCGTGTCGTGCGTTCCGGCGGAATACGAAGTAACCGTCCTCAGCACTGGTCCAACCGAGGTGGTCTCGGCAAACTGGAGCAGTCAGGGCCTAACTGCGCTAAGCGAGGCAGTAAAGCTCGGAGCCGGAACCCACCCGCTAGAGTATAGTGACGCTAAAGGGTGTCGATACCTGGACACGCTCCGCCTATCTCCAGCCGAAGCGATCGAAGTGAAAGTTTTGGCGCAAGCCCCTGCCTGCGCCACGGACGGCAACGCGCAGGTACAACTGGTGGCCAGCGGAGGCGTCGAACCCTACGATGCGCTCTGGGACGACATGGCCTCGGGCTTGGAACGAAAGTACCTGTACCCAGGCACCTACAGCGGGTTTGTATACGACCAACGCGGATGTGAGACGAGCTTTACGACCACGATACTCGCCCCTCAGCCATTGCTGGCACGCCACGAATTGTTGCCCCCGCAGTGTCCCGGTGACCACAACGGCATCTTAAGCGTAACGGTAAGTGGGGGTGTGGCCCCGTACGCGATGAGCATCGACGGCGGCAGTTTTGTACGTGCGCTCTCAATCGATACATTGTCCAGCGGACTGCACAGTTTTACCATTCGCGATGCCGGAGGATGCGAGTTGTCGCAGGTCGTTACCGTGCCCCGTCGCGTTATGATTCCCGCTGAATTTGACGCAGATGCCAGCTGTGCAGCCGGCCACCGAAGCAGTCGGTCTCGAAGCAACGATTGCGTCACAGCCTGGGGCCGAATGGCAGCAAAATTCTGATGCTGGAGCCTCGTATACGCGGGACTCCGCCACCGGATCGCTAGCTGTTGCCGCACGCCCTACCCTACTCACCTACGATTCCTTGCGCTGCGAGGCGAAAGAATTACTCGGGACCCTGGGTATGACGAGGGCACAGGTCCGAGTGCCAGAGATTTTTCGTACCGGGGGCATTTCTTCAGGCGGCAAGGTTTTACGGGTGTTCGGTCGATCCGGTACAGTAATTGACAGATTTGCCGTGTACGACCCCACGGGTGTCTTGGTATACGAGGCGCACGATTTCACGGTAGACAGTCCACGTGGTTGGGATGGCAAGCGCAACGGAGAGTTCGCCCCCGCCGGACCCTATCTCTACGAGATCGACGCCAGGCTGCCGTCCGGCGAAATCAACCGAGCCAGGGGTACGACGACCCTCCTGCGGTAGTCCGATGCCGCGTCGAGGTCTTACGCTCCGCAGGGTAGCTAAGTCAATTCGCGGCAATGAGATTGAGACTCCTCACAAGACTAACCTTCACCGTCATCGGCCTCTCGGTCGCCGCGGCTGCCCGAGCTCAGGACCCGGTGTTTTCACAGTACACAGCCAGCGCGACGTACAACAACCCTGGGATGACCGGCTTCTTCGATGGCGAGGTTCGCTTGACTGCGAATTACCGAGATCAGTGGGCTAGTGTGCTCGGCACAACGCCACTTCGGACCTTTGCAGGCTCTGGGGAGGTGCGCTACGGGATCGGGGGCCGCGATTTTATTGGCGTGGGTCTCAATGCTGTCCACGATGCGGGTGGTGCGTCGGACTTCACGTATACTGGCGCGGGTCTCGGGGTTGCCGTGCAAAAATATCTCGGTGGCGGTCGGGGGCGAAATGCTAACTATTTAGGGTTCGGAGGGCGAGTCGCCTACGGTCAACTGGGCATAGATCCTGCTAAACTTTGGTACACGAGCGACATTGACACCTCGAGTCTAGCTATACATCGGGGGGGTGGCGCTAACGGAGTGAACGCTACCGGAAACGCTTACCTCGATGTCAGCGTCGGTGGGCATTATTCGCTGGTGAGACGGGACTATAGTTGGACCATCGGCGTCGCCGGTCACCATCTAAATTGGCCCAATCCAAGCCTCCTGTTCGACGCCGATCTCCGTCTTCCGCCCCGGTATACTGGCTTTGTGGCGGCGGAGTTCTTGCTACAGAAGAACCTGAGCTTGTTGCCTTCCGCGACGGTAGACTTTCAGGGGCAAGCAAGACGGCTTCAGACGGGCTCTGGGGTGTTTTACCACTCGGGCCAGGAGGGAGATGCTGGGTTTCGCTTCGGCACCTACGGCAGACTCACGAGTGACTACGCGAGCGGCGTCAATCTCGAGGCCATCGTGTTGGTGGCCCAAGTCGAGTTCGCCCGAACCGCCGTAGGCATCAGCTATGACGTAAATACTGGAGAAGTAGGCCGCACGGTCAATGCCCGTGGGGCGTACGAGATCAGCCTTTCGTGGACCAGAGACGCGCGCAGCCGCTACAAAGTGATTTGCCCGAAGCTCTAGTTCTTTGCCGGTGCGTAGGCGAATTCCAGCACATCGCTAAAGTAGTCGGCAAATTGCGGCTGTATACCCTTGGTCACATACGCAGGCAGTTGGTCGTAGTCGCGACGGTTGGCCTTCGGGAAAATTAGGTGCTTAACCTTGACGCGCCGCGCACCAATTACCTTCTCACGGAGCCCCCCGATCGGAAGCACCTTACCGGTCAACGTGAGTTCGCCAGTCATCGCCAGAGAGCGCCGTACGGGCTTGCCAGTCGCGAGACTGTGCAGTGCGAGCGCCATCGTAATACCAGCACTCGGACCGTCCTTAGGCGTTGCGCCAGCGGGTACGTGGAGGTGCACGGCGCGGGTGCTAAACCAGTCGTCCCCCGCGTTGCTCAAAAGGGCCCGAACGTAGGTGTAGGCAATCTCGGCACTCTCCTTCATTACTCCACCTAGCTGTCCGGTGTAACGAAAGCTCGCCGTGCCCCCATCGACGCTGGTAGCCTCCACGTATAGCGTAGCGCCGCCCATACTCGTGTACGCCAGTCCGAGGGCTACGCCCGGCACGCGCTCGTTGTAAAGGGTCTCAGTACTAAAGGTTGGGGGGCCGAGGTAGGTAGACACCTCCTCAACGCCAACCGTTACCGGGACGAGGTCTGCGTCGGACTCGGCCTGCCGTAAAGAGACTTTGCGCAGCACCTTGCGGATGAGTTTCTCGAGTCCACGCACTCCGGCCTCGCGGGCGTAGTCATCGATCATCGCGAGTAGCGCCGCGCGAGTAAACATTACGTCGCGCGGCCCGAAGCCTAGTTCAGCGAGTTGTTTACCGATTAGGTATCGCTTCGCGATCTGGTATTTTTCCTGTTGCAGGTATCCGCTCAAACGAATGACCTCCATCCGGTCGAGTAGAGGTTGTGGGATGGCGTCGAGGGTATTGGCGGTAGCGATGAAGAGGACGTTCGAGATGTCGAAGGGGACATCCAGGTAGTGATCTACGAACTTGCCGTTTTGCTCTGGGTCGAGCACTTCTAGCAAGGCACTCGCGGGATCGCCCTGTCCACTCGATCCGATCTTGTCTATCTCGTCGAGCATGATGACGGGATTTGCGCTCTCCACGCGACGCAGGGCTTGAATGAGCTTGCCGGGCATAGCGCCGATGTAGGTACGGCGGTGCCCCTTTATCTCGGCCTCGTCACGCATACCCCCCACCGAAAAGCGATAAAACTTCCGCCCGAGTGCGTCGGCTACCGAATGCCCGATCGAAGTCTTGCCGACACCCGGTGGGCCAACGAGACACAAAATCGACCCGGCGACGCGACCGCGTCGGATGATAGTCGACAACAACTCGAGGATCGCGTCTTTCACATCGTCGAGGCCATAATGGGCTTTGTCCAGCACCGCCCGTGCGCGCTTAATTTTGTCGTTGTCCTCCGTAAACACCCCCCACGGCAAGTCCGCGATCAACTCTAAGTACGACCGCGACACGTTGTACTCAGGGCTTTGAGCATTAAGGGTATTGAGCTTCTGGAGTTCCAGCCCGACGACCTTGTCCACCTCTTCGGGCAGGTCGAGTTTATCCAACCGAGCGGCGAGTGCATCGGCTTCCGAATCGGGCGCGTCGGCATCCATGCCGAGTTCCTGCTTGATGATGCGCAGTTGCTCCCGAAGAAAAAACTCGCGCTGCTGCTGAGTCACCTTATCGGTAATCTGCTCATTGATGCTTTGCTGAAGCTTGGCCACCTCGAGTTCCTGCTTGGCGAGCAGAAGAACTTCCTTGGCGCGCTCAGCTGCATCAACGGTCTCTAAGAGTTCTTGGAGCGTGCGTTTATCCGAGGAAAGCAGGTTCGCCAGCATGTCGAGCGTTTTGCCTGGGTGCTCGTAGTTGAGCTCCCCAATGATCATGTTGATCTGCTCCTTGAAGTGGGGATTGATCGCAATCACTTGCTTGACCTCGCTCGCGATGGCCATCATGTAAGCCCGTAAATCGGGCGTACTGACAGGAGCATCGTCGTGGTAACGCACCCGCCAGCGCTGTGCTTGGTCCTCCCGCGAGGTCCGCTCGAGCAACTCGCAGCGCACCAGGCTTTGCCCTAAGACTTGTACCGTATCGGGCCCGTTCGGCATCGCCCGCACGATCTGAAGAAGCGAACCCATGCGGTATACGTCGTCGTCCGGTGAATCTGTCCGCGGGAGACGAGCCTTTGGAGAGTACCACGGCGCAGTAGCCGCCCTCCCGCCCGAGGATGTTCTCGATCATAGCGCTGAGGCCCGGGCGTTTAAACACCATGGGCACAACGATGCCCGGAAACAACGGCCGCTGTTCGGTGGTGAGGACGAGCAGGGTTTCCGGCCGCACGCGAGAGGGCAGTTCAGGATGCAGGTCAACGTGCTGGTCTTCCGGAGGCTCAGCGTCGGCCTTTTTCGTGCCGCTAGTCTTTTTTTTGGAATTCATAAGGTGCGGCGTAAAGTAGGCCTCGGCATGGGCCCATCATCAGCGATCGATGGTCTCCTAACCAGGGGCCTCAAACGGTAGTTTCGAACCAGGACATTCGGCGATCCACCGCGCGGGCCATTCGGCTAGCTTTGCCGCCATGCCAGCGACTGTTTTCGCAGAGGGCTTCCGCCAAAACTTACCGCATCTAGCCTCGGTGTCGCGCCAAAGGTCAATGGTCGTTGGGCTCTACTCAAACCGCTGCGACACCTCGGGCCGCGAAGCTCCGCAACCGGTGACGGCGAATGTCTGGGGAAGCTCACGGCACGCTGATTGCAATTTGTCGTACAGTTCTTCACCCGCGCTCTACAGCGCCATGACGGCTATTTGATGGCGGTACAGGAGCTACTCGCGTCACTGTTGGTCAACATCGGGTTTCTCACCGTGACGGTCTGGGACCTCTTAGACGTAGCCGTCGTGAGCTATCTGTTCTATCAACTCAACCGCCTCGTTCGCGGAAGCGTCGCGTCCAACATCTTCATCGGCGTCATCACGCTGTACGTGCTTTATTTCTTGGTGGGTCTCCTAGGGATGCAAATGCTCCGGGCGATCCTAGCCCAGTTCGTCAGCATCGGGGTAATCGTGATCATCATCATCTTCCAGCCGGAGATTCGACGATTCTTGGTCGTGGTCGGCAACACGACACTGCGTCGACGGGGTCAGCTGTTGAGACGCGTATTCGGTTTTGGCGACAGCCGCAAAGCCCTCAGCGAAGAAGCCCTCCAGCACCTCGGCGAAATCAAGCGCGCGATCATCGAACTCGCCCGCCGCAAGACCGGTGCCCTCATCATCATCTCCGACAACCTAGCCCTCGAGCCGATTAATACCCTCGGCACGAGGCTCGACGCCGAACTGAGCGACGCCCTGCTTCGGACGATTTTCGACAAGCACACGCCGCTACACGATGGTGCCGTACTGATCGAACGCGGCAAAGTGGTAGCTGCTGGATGCGTCTTGCCAGTCACCGAGCGAACGGATCTTCCCCAAAACGTCGGCTTGCGCCACCGAGCGGCGATCGGCTTCACGGAGCGAACACGCTCGCGGGCCTTCGTCGTCTCAGAGGAGACCGGCCGCATCTCCGTGGCGAAGTCCGGCCAGCTCATCCGCAAGCTCTCCGAGGTCGCCCTCGACAGAGAACTCCGGGAGGCGATGAATCTGGAGTGAGTGCATTACTAAGCTCCCGTGGCCATAATTCCTACATCATCAGCAGATCGCGCTCGTCGCGGATGCGGCCGTTGCCACAGCGAAGAATACGGGCGGGGAACTGTTCGAGGATACGGTAGTCGTGCGTCGCAAATAGGACAGCCATGCGGTACTCCGCAGCGAGCCGATTGATCAGCTGCATCATTTCGTCGGAGGTCTCCGGGTCGAGGTTGCCCGTCGGCTCGTCGGCCAGCAACAGCACGGGGCGATTGAGCAGCGCACGGGCCAGGACCAACCGTTGGCGCTCGCCTCCACTCAGACGGTGGGGCATCTCGTGCGCCTTGTCGTGGAGGCCGACTTGCGTCAAAACCTCGCCAATGCGCTTGAGCTTGTTGGTTGACTCTTTCCAGCCCGTAGCGCGCAACACGAAGTCTAGATTAGCAGTCGTGTCCCGGTCGTACAGGAGGTTGAAGTCCTGAAACACGATCCCTAGCTGTCGGCGGAGCGCGGGAATCGTGCGCCGGTTGAGGCGACGCAGATTGTGGCCTGCCACCTCGCCGGCGCCCTTGACGAGCGGCAGGGCACCGTAAAGGGTCTTGAGGAGCGAGCTCTTGCCGGTCCCTGTGCGACCGATGAGGTAGGCGAACTCTCCCTCCTGAAGCTCGAGGGCGACGTCCGAGAGTATACAGGTCTCCCCCTGGAACACGGCAACATCTTGGAGGACGGCTACGGGCGAGCCAAGGGTTTGATCCACGGGCGCAAAGTAGCCTGCCGCAGCGCTTGTATACCTGCATGCTTACCCCCTCGCGACAATCCTTCGCGCCCCCCGGCGGTTAGGTCTGTAAATTCGCCTCCCATGAAGAAGCTCCCGATCATCGCTATGGTGTGCATCGTCTGCGCCGTTGGCATTATCATGTCCGCCGCCGACGACATGAGCACCTACGCCACCTTCGCCGAGGCCGCCGCGACCGAGAACACCGTTCGGGTCGCGGGACAGCTCGTCAAAGACAAGCCGATCGACTTCGACCCTCTCACGAACGCGAATGCCTTCAGTTTCTACGTCCGCGATGTAGATGGGCGCGAGACCAAGGTCACCCTTACGGCAGCCAAGCCGCAGGACTTCGAACTCAGCGAGCAGATCGTGCTGACCGGCGCGATGCGCGGCGATCAGTTCGTCGCTACAGATATGTTGATGAAGTGTCCGAGCAAGTACAAAGACGAGGAGATCTACATTAAAGGCAACAGCTAGCCCCGCGCATGGAATACATCAATGAGCACTTAGCCGCCGGTGCGGTCGGTCGCGCTCTACTACTGGTCGCTTTCTTGGCGGCCGGACTCGCGTGTTTTGCCGGATGGCGCGGGACCCAAACCCAGCATGCGTCTTGGACAAAGCTGACCGGGGGGGCGTACGGTGTGATGAGCTCGTGTATTGCGATGACCATCGCGCTGTTGCTTTACATGATGACCCAGCACTGGTACGAGTACCAGTACGTGCAGCAGCACGTCAACGACGATCTCCCCTTTCGCTACGTGTTTACGGCTTTCTGGGAGGGGCAGGAGGGAAGCTTCCTGCTGTGGCTCTTTTGGCACGGGGTGCTCGGGTGTGTGGTGTGGTTCACCAACAAGACCTGGCGCCTCCCAGTGCTAAGCGTCATAGCCGCCGTGCAGGTGGTGCTTTTGAGTATGCTGCTCGGTGCGTATTTGCCGTTTGGCGAGGAGCTGCGCATTGGCAGTTCGCCCTTCCTGCTCCTTCGCGAGACGATGCGGGCGCCGATTTTCCAACAAGCCGACTATGTGAGCCTGATCGAGGGCACAGGTCTGAACCCGCTGCTCCAGAACTACTGGATGCTGATTCATCCGCCGACGCTGTTTTTGGGATTTGCATCCACCGTTGTCCCGTTTGCGTTTGCCATGGCGGGCCTCTGGCGTCGGTCGCACACCGACTGGCTGGCCCCGGCGCTGCGGTGGTCCTTGTTTAGTGCCGGTATCCTCGGTATTGGTATATTAATGGGCGGGGCCTGGGCGTACGAGGCACTCAACTTTGGAGGATATTGGGCCTGGGATCCTGTCGAGAACACCTCCCTCGTCCCCTGGCTGCTGATGATCGCTGGTATCCACACGACGCTCGTTGCCAAGGCTACCGGACACAGCATTAAAAGCAGCTACGTCTTTTATGTGCTGGCCTTCGTCGGCATCCTCTATTCCTCGCTGTTAACGAGATCTGGCCTGCTCGGGGAGACGAGCGTACACGCCTTTACGGAGATGGGCCTCGAGGCACAACTCGTATTTCTTGTCGGAACCTTCGCCGCCATAGGCTTTGGATTACTCGCTTGGAGATGGCGAAGCATTCCGAGCAAAGCGGTCGAGGAGCGTATCGACAGCAGGGAGTTCTGGATGTTTTTAGGCAGCCTCGTGCTGCTGTTTAGCGCAGGTATGATCACCGTGTCGAGCAGTCTTCCAGTGATCAACAAGCTCGGGGATGCTCTGGGCTTCGACTTCGGCCACCTGACTATCAATGAACCTGTCGCGCACTACAACAAGTACCAGTTATGGGTTGGGGTGTTTATGGGCCTGTTTACGGCTGTCGCGCAGTACTTGCGCTGGCGGGGTCTGAGGGGCCGCGGCCGCCCGCTGCTCATCCGTCTCGCGGTGGCAGGATCTATCAGCGTCGTTTTAGGGGTCCTCACCGCTTCGCAGCTTCTAGTGCAGGGCTGGCACTTTGCAGCCTTGGCTGCCGTCGCGTACTTCGCCATCCTCGCCAACGTAGATTATGTCGTGACGAGCAAGGTGGAGTTTTGGCAGCGCCTCGGACCTACGGCTTCTCACATAGGCTTCGGCGTACTGCTCATTGGTGTGCTCTTTAGTGGGCTCAATCAGCGTCACATCTCCTCCAATACCTTCGCCATGGAGGGTCTGCTAGACGAGGAGCAGATTGGTAAGAACGTCGTGCTCGTCAAAGGGCTTCCCATGGTGATCAACGGGTACGAGGTTACCTACCTCAAGGACTCGCTCGTCGGCAACCGCCGCGATTACGACATCCGCTACCGGGAGCTTAGCCGGGAGGGCGTGCTCGGTGAGGCATTCGTGCTAAGTCCATATGCGCTCTACACCAATGACTTCGCCAAGATCGCGTCGATGAATCCGGACACGAAGCACTACTGGGATCACGATGTGTTTACGCACATTACGGGGATGCCCCCCGGCAACCAGAGCGCTGAAGAGGCCAAGATCTTCGAGGACAGCCTGCGCTTCGAGCGTGTTGACCTCGCCCTTGGCGACAGCACGAATTTGGAACGTCACCAGGTGCGGCTTT
Source organism: Lewinellaceae bacterium (assembly GCA_963837005.1). Classification (GTDB taxonomy): domain Bacteria; phylum Bacteroidota; class Bacteroidia; order Chitinophagales; family Saprospiraceae; genus CALDTK01. The sequence goes on along the minus strand of CAWIMC010000001.1, from coordinate 518,990 downwards.
TGGAACTCACGGACCAGCCGACGCACCCCGACTACGAGCCCGCTCCGGGCGATATCGCTCTAGGCGCGCGCGTTGAGTTGCGTCGCCTCGACTTCGATACGGTTCAGACCGCGACCGCCGTTATCGTCCTGCGCGAGAATCTGATCTACAGCTATCCTGCACAGGTCAATGCCTTCAGTACGAGGATTCGCCTGCCTGAAGAGGCGCTTAGCAGCCGATTCGTTGACGAGTCTACGCTCGAATACACCACGGTGCGCCTCGCTCCTGGAGAGTCGACCGAGTTCGCAAGCCAGCGAGTCACGTTTACGCGCTTCGACCCGAAAGGCTCACACCCCTCCTACCTCGCTGAAGAGGGCGACGTCGCCGTGGTGGGCGAGCTGTCCGTCGAGCGGGCAGAGGGAGGATTTGGGACGCTGCGCCCGCTGTTCTTCATTCGCGACAATACGCCATTCCAGGTCAAAGACATCGAAGTCGGATCGGGCTTGCATGCCCGGCTGGTCTCTATTGACCCCACTACCGGATCGGGCACCTTTGCCCTTGCACGACAGTCTGCTGAGGAGGCCTTAGCGGCGGTTCCGATCGAGGTTGCTGAAAACGCGTCGCGTTCCGACTGGGTCCTGCTAGAGGCGACGGTCTTCCCCGGCATCAATCTGTTCTGGATCGGTAGCATCGTGATGCTCCTCGGACTGCTGATCTCGATGGGCTTCCGGATCCGCGAGAAGCGGCAGTTCCGAGTCGTCGAGCCGCTAGCGGATACCCCTCGGGCCACCGGCATACCGAAACCCTCGCTACAGGAAGTTGAATAGCGCCTCGACGCATTACGTGCTCGGAGCCGGGCAATGGGGCACGTGGCTCGCGCGCCGTCTACAAACCTGCGGTTTTGATCTCCTGGGAATTCTCGGGGACAGAGCTTCCGTATATGCTCTGGCTACCGAACTCTCGGTGACATCGAGCCATGAGCCCGATGTCGAAGGTGCGATCGTGTGGGTCTGCGTGCCCGATGCCCAGATCGAAACGGTTTTTTCGGAAGCTGAAGGTTGGAAACACTCTCCTCGCGGCCTCATACATGCGAGTGGCACACAGGCAATTGTGGACGCTGTACACTACGCTTCGGCAGCCTGCTGGCCCATCCAGAGCATCACTGCCGACATAGCACCCGACTGGCAGACGCTCCCTTTCGTGATCGAAAGCAGTAGTTCGGCTTTCGCCAAAACCATCTTGGACCTAGCGACGGTACTTAGTGGGCTTCCGCCAAAACTCGTCACCGACCCACTCGCTCGGCGGCGCTTGCATCTCGCGGCCTGCCTGACGCAGAACTTCGGCAACCTCCTCTATAGACTGGCGGAGGAGGTTTTGGCGAAAGCCGGACAGGACTACCGTGACCTGCTGCCGCTTTTGCAAAACCACTTGCACAAGCTCGCAAAGGCCCCACCTTCGCAGCTCCAAACAGGGCCTGCGGCCCGCCTGGACCTAGTCACCCTTGCCTCCCACCGCGAACTTCTCGCCGCTGACCCCCAAACCTTGGCGCTCTACGACACCATGACGGCGCTTATCGTGGAGCGCTCGCGTTCTTAAATTAACTTCATGCGCATCATCGGAAACCTCGATCATCCAAGACTCAAGATCACACTGATGCACCACGGTCGGTATCTCCTCAAGTTGGAGGATCGCGACATCGAAGTGACGTACAAGTTCCGCGACGGGGAAGGCGTCAAGGATTTGGCCTCGGCGAGAAGGTGCCTGGATCTCGGACTCCTCCAGGAAGCAGAGCAGACGCTGCTGTCGCTTGGCGCGCAGCGGACGCGCTACCTCCCGAGTAAGCCAGATGCGGACGTCGATCTACCTTCCATCATTTGAGCGATTACCACAGAGCGCCCGTAGTCGTCGCCACGGACGGCGACTTGGCTGATGACGCCGTTATTGGGGCACAGCTCGGTCGTCGCAACCGCCAAATAGGGATCTACCTCACCCTCGCTGGCGCGGTGTTGTTTTCTATGAAGGCGGTGTTCGTGAAGTTAGCGTATGCGTATGCGGTGGCACCAATCTCGCTGCTAGGACTGCGGATGGCCTTTTCGCTGCCCTTCTTCGTAGGTATTGGGCTGTACCAGATTCGTTCGCGTCCGTCGGTGCGACCCATGGGCGCTCGAGCGATTGTCACGACGGGCCTCATTGGACTGCTCGGGTACTACCTCGCCAGCTACACCGACTTTCTGGGGCTGCGGTACATCAGCGCAGGGATGGAGCGCATCATCCTATTCGTTTATCCGACACTAGTGCTCATTGGCCAACGCGTCCTCTTTGGTACGGCTACGTCACGGACGCAGTGGCTCGCTACAGGTCTGAGCTACCTGGGCATCGTGGTCGCTTTTTCTGAGGGAGACCTTTCGGCGGGTTCGGAATTGTGGATCGGGGGCGCGCTGGTCTTTGTCAGTGCGGTGGCCTACGCTGGATACGTGATCGGCAGCGGCCGCATGACGCCGCGCTACGGGACGATTCGCTTTACGACCCTCGCCATGGTATTCGCGGGAGTGGGGGTTTTGACGCAAGTCGCGCTTTCAGGACAACCGCTGCTTGGACTCCCTACGCCTGTCTACGGCTGGGCCATCGTCATTGCAATTGTCTGCACTGTCCTTCCGACCTATCTCGTGGCGGACGGCATCAAGCGTGCCGGGGCAGGCGATGCAGCCATCATCGGTGCCGTCGGTCCGGTGTGCACGATTGCTTTGGAGTACTGGTTGTTGCCGGATCGACTAACTCTCCTACAGATGCTGGGCGGTGGGCTAGTGGTTTTGGGGGTAGTCCTTGCAGCACGTGCCAAGCCTGTGGCGAAGTAATTCGATCGACGTTCCGACGGACTCCTGCTCCTCTCAGCGTGAACCAAAGGTTTGGTGCAGACGCTCCACTACCAAAACCTGCACCCTCTTGGAAGACATTGCCGACGACCTCAGCAGCACTCTCGCCGACTACTACCAGTCCGCCATCGAGGTACTCCCCCGGATCGCGATGGCGATCATCATTGTTACCGTGGGTTACTTGCTGGCAAGTTTCCTCACCGGGGTTGTGCGGAAGCGACTCATGGGAGCGGCCGAAGACGCGATCGCAGCGCAGTTTTTAACGAAAGTCGCGAAGATCCTGCTGGTCGGGGGCGTCATTTTGCTGGCGCTCAATACGGCTGGACTGACTGGAATAGCCACTGCGATACTGGGTGCCCTCGGGGCGAGTTCGCTAATTTTAGGTTTTGCGTTCAAGGACATTGGAGAGAATTTTATCGCTGGGATTATCCTCGCTTTCTCACGTCCCTTCGGCATCGGGGACTCCATCGAGGTGAACGGCTACTTCGGTAAGGTGAAGATGCTGAAGCTCCGTTACACTCATTTAAAGACCTTTGACGGGAAAGACGTATACGTGCCGAACGCAGATGTCCTTACAAACTCAGTCACCAACTACACCGCGGATGGCTATATCCGGCAGGATTTCGTGGTGGGGATCGGGTACGAGAACGACATCGACGGGGCAATTGCCCTGGTGATTAAGATCGTCGAGAACGATCCTGAAATCGTCAACACCCCAGAACACAACTCGTTCGCCTGCGTCGACGAATTGGCCGCTAGTACAGTCAATATCAAGGTTCGCTTCTGGATGCAGACCAAAGACTTTAGGCGGGTCACACTACAGAAACGCGGCGACATGATGCGGAATGTTAAAGAGCAGCTCGAGGAGGCGGGCTATAATCTCCCGGCAGAGATCACCGAACTCAAGCTTTATGGCAACGAGAAAGACATTCCAGTGCGGGTGTTTGGGGACGATTCAGATCGCGTGAAAGGCAACTGAGGAGATTATGAAGAGCAAAACGCCCCCCTCCGATCAGCTCGAAGGGGGGCGTGTAGCAACATCAGCAATCCAGTCTCAGATCTCTACCGGATGACGAGCGTGGAAACATAGGTGGCCGAGCTGCCTGTGCCTACGACTCGATAGCTACCTGCGCTCAGGTGGGAGAGATCCAACCGCCCGCCAGTCGCCTGCACGTCGGCTCCCGTGAGAAAATAGGTCTCACGTCCAAGTTGGTCGTAGACCTTAATCGAAGCGATATCGCCAACTGCGGCTAAGTCGATCGCGACCCTACCATCAGATGGATTTGGCCCTATCGTAAGCGCTGAAGGACAGGCTTCTCCCTGGACGGAGATGATCGCGAAGTCCGATTCGGTTCCGTCGAGGTCGTACTGGTTGAGTTTATAATAGGCTACACCGCCGGTTGCGGTAAGGTCCTTAAAGCTGTAGTCTCCGGCACCCTTGGCAGCGATTGTCCCTACCTCGGTCCAGGTTTCGCCATCGACGCTGCGGCTCACCACAAAACGGTCGTTGTTGATCTCGGTAGCCGTAGTCCACTCTACTAAAGCCTCGCCGCAGTCATGCGTGCTGGCATTAAAATCGACCAACTCGACAGGCAACGTGGTGCCGGCTACGGACACGTCGAGCGTATACATCTGGACATTGTCCAAAGCAGTTTGTGTACCAACCAGCAATATGTACGAACCAGCGGCGAGTGGAATGGTGATCTGCTCAGCTACACCTGCAGGGTTAGCCGCAGCAGTCGCCAGTACAACAGCACCGGTTCCGTCCCTTAACCTGAGGTAAAGGTCGGCGAGTGTGCGTGTGTTTAGTAGCGTAGGTGCAGGATCGGGTACGCCTGCTACGGTCGATTGAGGTCCTTCTAGATATGTCGACCCGATAGGAGTCATGACAGCTGTAAGTGTTCCGGGTGCCGCGAGTGTAAACTGGTAGTAGTCCAGATCGCTCGTGCCATCGATGCTATGATTGATGATGTTGAATGGGGCATTTTCCGTGAGAACTCCTGTAGGTCGAGCGCGCGCGATCGGGTCGTCGGATTCAAAACCATTGCCATAATTTCGATTGCCCGCGAGGTAGTCGTCCTCCTGAGGGCCACGAAACGCCAGGGACACAAAAGGTTCCATTAGTTTGGTCTGACTTGTCGGTAGCACGTGTGAGAAGCCGAGACCGTGTCCGAGTTCATGAGCGAGGACGTTATATGTCCCATTGTTCGCCTGGCCCAAACCATAGAATAGCGTGTTGTCGGTATCGATGACCATGTCTCCGAAATTCGGAAAGAAATTATAAGCTAAGGTGTTGCTACCTGCTTGTCCGTCAATAGAATGTCCTCCAACTCGGATGTCGCCGCGTACGCCGAGGGCACCAGGCGAGAGAGCTTGGGGCACACCATCATCATTTGGTTCATAGACGATCCGAAGGCCCGTACGACTCGACCAGGCTGCAAAAGCCTCGACAAATATCTGGTGCCAAGGTGCAGTAGTGAAGTCTCCCGCTGTCGTGGGTGGACCGAGCAGTGCATTGAACGTAGCAATGAAGATGCTAGGGCTGGCTGGTTCGCCGGCAAATCCGTCGATCGCGGTACCGTCGGGCAGGTAGCTCCAGGTGAGGGACATGGAGTCACCCCGGAACTGAATCTGGCCGTTGGTAGCGGTAACGCTCCATTGATTACGAATCCGAAACTCTCCTGGAAGATCGGGATTGAGAGGTTTGGAGTCAATGGCCCTACGTACCATGGTGATGGCGTCTCCGTACGCGTGGTTCTCTGATGGGGCAAAGCACGGGGCAGATATGCTCTTGTACCACTGCGGGTTTTCAGTAGCCCAACGCTGGTAAGCAGCTAGGCGGTTTCGCTCCTCAGGGGTGAGCGCGTCGTAGGTCGGCCCGAGCAGTAATTGAAACTCTAGGGCTGTTTGCAAATCGATCGGCATCGCTGCCCTGGGTGCAGCGATCTGGGCGTGACTCGTCGCTGCGTACAGGACGAGAGCGATGACCGGGAGTAGTCTGTGTAAATTTTGTAGCATGCGTCTGGGAGTTTGGTTGTAACGAAGCACAATGTTGCCAAAACTTACAGACTAGGCCAGGCGAGTTCTCCACAATGCGCAACCTCCCCGCTACCGGCCCAAGAGAAGGGCCACTAGCTCCATACATCTGTAGACCGACACGAAATCGTGACCGCCTCATTCGTCATGCTGCCTACTTACTGAAGCTTATATTTGGTCACCAACCCGCCGAGACCCACCTTTACCAAGCCCAATCAAATCACCATGAAGTTTCTCCTTCGCTTTCTCGTCCTGCTGCTCTGTGCGCCCGCCCTCCAACTCGTTGCTCAGATAACCGTCGACCCGGCCTTCCCGAAGCAGACCGAGACGGTTACCGTCACCTACGATGCCGCCAAAGGGACCGCTGGACTCAAAGACTGCAACTGCGACGTCTACATGCACACTGGGCTCATCACTACCGAGTCCACCAACGACAGCGACTGGAAGTTCGTGCGAACCACCTGGGCGGTCGCTAACGAAGCTTGGAAGCTGAACAAGGTGGCCGGGGAAGCCAACCTTTATCGCATCACCATCGACATCCCAGGCTTCTATCGCTACGATGCCGGCACGATTGCCAAGCAACTCGCTTTCGTCTTTAGGGATGCAACGGGGGGCCGGGAAGGGAAGGCCGAGGGCGGTGCTAACATCTACTACGACATCGCCGCGTCGAGCGCTCCGTTTCAAGTCCGCATCGAGAGTCCGAGCGCCGCCAGCAATCTCATCGATGTCGGAACCACACTACTGCTCTCAGCCACCGCCTCCGAACCTGTAGCGACCTACGAGGTCTTCGACAACGGACAGTCTCTCGCTATCGTCAGGAATCAAAACGACTTACGTCAAAACATCGCCGTCTTTACCGGCGTGCACGAGCTTCTAGTCGTGGCTACTTCGGCGGGCGGAGCTACAGCGCGCGACAGCGTGAGCTACTTCGGCCTCGCCGACCTGGCCGCCGTCGCCCTCCCAGCCGGCGTCGAACCCGGCTACAGCAGCCGTCCTAACAACCGTAGCGGTTTCTACCTGTATGCACCCGGCAAACGTCGCGCTATCCTCCGGATGAGCAGCGACGACTTCGAGCTTCGCAGCGGACGTCAGATGGCCCCTCTGAGCAATGGCCTCGGCTTCTACCTCGAGATGGCTACCCCTGCCGGCGGCAACTTCGCCTACCAGTACCTGGTCGACGATGCCCCCGCGATCGCGGATCCTTTCAGCGAACTCATCCTCGATCCATTCAGCGATCGGTTCATCCGTGACGTTGGCTTCAAGGAAGGTGAGATCCTTACCGTCCCGCAATCGATCGGCATCTCGACCTGGGTTCGTCCAGATGTGGCGTTTACCTGGCAAAACGACGACTACGATCGACCGGCCGACAAAGAGCTCGTCATCTACGAACTCCTCATCCGTGATTTTACCGCTCAGCACAGCTACCGGTCGCTCATCGATTCGCTCGAGTACTTCCAGCGTCTCGGCGTCAACGCCATCGAACTCATGCCCGTCAACGAGTTCGAGAACAACGAAAGCTGGGGCTACAACCCGAGCTACCACATGGCCCTCGATAAGTACTACGGTCCACCGGAAGACTTTAAAGCCTTCGTTGACGCGGCACACGGCGTCGGTATCGCCGTTATCGTCGACGTGGTTTTTAACCATGGATTCGGCCAAAACCCTTACGTGCAACTTTACCAAAAGGAGACCGCCGCCGCTCCCGACGGTGCTGGCCCCTTCTTCAATCGCACGCCTCGCCACCCCTTCAACGTCGGCGAGGACATGAACCACGGGAGCATCAACACCAAGCGATACACTGGGCGCATCCTTCGACACATGATCGAGGAGTTCCACATCGACGGCTACCGCTTCGATCTCAGCAAAGGATTTACACAGGTCGACTACGGCAGCGATGTCGGGGCCTGGGGCCGCTACGATGCTTCACGGGTCGCTATTCTCAAAGGGTACCAAGACAGCATCCGGGCGGTGGACCCGCAGTCTTACGTTATCCTCGAGCACTTCGCCGACGGTCGCGAAGAGCGCGAGCTGACCTCTGCGGGGATGTTTGTCTGGGGTAACATGACCTTCAACTACGCGGAGGCTGCGATGGGGTACGCAGGCAACAACCTGTACGGCGTCACGCCAATGAGCCGCGGCTTCGATAATCCGCGCCTCGTGGGCTACATGGAAAGCCACGACGAGGAGCGGATGATGTTCAAGATTCTGAGTTTTGGCAACGCCAGCGCGGACTACAGCACCAAAGTCTACGGCATCGCCCATTCGCGAGCCGAGCTAGCGTCTGCGTTTTTCTACACGACTCCGGGTGCTAAGATGCTGTGGCAGTTTGGGGAGTTCGGATACCCCATCCCTATCGACGAGAATGGTCGCACCGGCAACAAGCCTATCCTGTGGGACCTCCTCGAGCGAGACGCCAACAAGCGGCTTTTCAACGTAACCGCCTCGCTCATTAAACTGCGTCGGGACTACCCTACTTTCATCGACGGGGAAAGCAACTTACAGGAAGGACTTGCCACGGGTTTCGACAAATCGCTTACGATTCGCCACCCGGATATGGATGTCGTAGTTGTCGGTAACTTCGACACCAAGCCCATCACCGTCGATGCCACTTTTCCTCGCCCCGGCACCTACTACGACTACTTTCGAGGCGGTGAGTTCGCTGCTGCTGGCACGGGCGGCGGCGACGTGACTCTCCCGGTAGAACTGAAGCCTGGGGAGTACAAACTCTACACCAGCAAACAACTGCCCCCTCCACAGGGGGGCTTCCTCGGAGATGCTGTAAATGTGTCCGAGAGACTACCTGCCGGTGCGAGCGTGTCGATTATCGGGAATCCAGGTCGCGAGAATTTTTCGGTCGCGATTACTGGTTGGGACGGTGCGCTCGACCTCAGCGTGCACAGCGCAGAAGGCAGAAAGCTGCTTTCGCAAAAACTCGCCGGTGCGGGCAAGCACACCATAGCAACCGCAGAGCTGGCCACGGGTACGTATCTCGTGAGCGTGGTCGATGCCTCGGGACGTAGCTGGTCCGCGCTGTGGACTAAGCTTTAAAAGTAGAGGCACATTCTCGTGGGTTACGAGTACATGCGGAGGCACGAGGGGTTGAACAGTTCACCCCTCGACCTCGGCCCACACCACTTTGCCCTCCCGATCGACGTACGACCATTTGCCCGCCTTAACAACCAAGGCCAGTCCACCGTCAAACTCACCCAGAAAGTCGTATTTCGGTAGCGCGATTTCCACCCCCGCATAGTCGACGTAGGACCACCAATCCCCGCGTCTAACCGCAGCCAGCCCTTCCCTAAACGGTCCGGCCTCATCGTAGAAAGGGGCGATCGTCTCCTCGCCATGTGTATTTACGTAGCCCCAGGTCCCATCGCGCATCACGGCCGCGAAACCATCGTCGCTGAAGCTCGCAGCTTGCTGATAGCGGAAGGAAATGACCTCGTTCCCGGCTCTGTCTATGAATCCGGCCGCGCCCCCGCGTCCGAGTGGAGCTCGATCCTTCGAAAAGCCATACTCGCGCAGTTCACCGATGAGATCATAGCTGACGGGGACCAGCTCGGTTCCAGCGCTGTCTACCAAGCCCACCCTGCCGCCCGTTTCGACGAAGGCTACGCCCCCCTCGAAATCTGCAGTGGTGTCGTAGTTCGGCGGGACTCTCCACTGGCCCGACAGATCGACGTGACCGGCACCTCCGGCGCTCGCAGCCGCAAGTAGTCCCTCTCGTGGTGAGGCAAGGCTGTCATACTCAGCTCGTAAAACCTGCTGGCCCATATGGTCAATGAGACCAAATCCGTCCCCGTGCTTCACTGCCGCGTGGCCCTCACTGAAGTCCGACGCCTCACTGTAGATCGGCTCGATCACCAAGCGACCTACCGTATCGATATAGCCCCATTTTTGCACCAACATGACGCGCGCCAAGCCCTCACGGTAGTTGCCGAGGTAGTTAAACACTTGGCGGAGCAGGAGACGGCCCAGCCGATCGAGCGGCACGAGCTTGTCGTTGAAACGGACTCGTGCAAACCCGCCGTCGAAGGGCTCAGCCTCGAGGTACTGCGGTTGTATAACGACTTCTCCAGCGCGGTTGATAAAGCCGTGCCGCCCGTTTTCGCGGATGCGGTATAAGTTCTCGGGCCATTTAGCTTCCGATGCCGCAGTTGGCAGCGCGTTCGATAGCACGACACTCAAGACTTTAGAATTTCGTCGAAGGCAGCGAGGAGGTCGCGGTTTTGGCCTTCCGGCAAAACGACGATCCGACCCTGCTTGTCGATGATGGTGTAGGCAGGGATCGTCACGAGGTTGTACGCCCGTTTAAGATCTTTTATCTGGCTGCTCCGGACATTGAGGCCTCTCGGAGAAAGCTCTCTGAGGGATTTTTTCCAGTCGTACTCATCGTCGTCGATGTCGACGTTGAGCAGAACCACTCCCTTGCCCTCAAGCTTGGCACGGATGGCGTCGTACTTCTTGAAGTTCTCGATGCAAGGCTTGCACCACGACGCCCAGAACGAGATGTAGACCACCTTCCCGCTCAAGTCGGTGAGGCTCATTGGCTTTCCGCCATCGTCGTACATCCCTATGTTTGGGGCGAGCGCTCCAGGCAGCAAGTTGAGCACTTCTCCGTAGGCATCTTCGATTCGCTTACGAAACACTTCCTGCACGCCGTCGCGCTTCATCTCTACGTAGCGATCCAGTCCAAACCCTGGATTCCCCAAGTAGTCAAAGGCGTTGACGAGAATCTCGGTCTGGAGATAGTGCCGCCACCGCCGGTCGGTCCGCTCTTTAACCGCAGTGTACAGGGCGTCCGCGGTAGCCTCGTCGTGCGCCCCGCGATTCGGAAGGATGAGGTACTGCGCATACGCCTTGAGGTAATTTTTGAAGTCCTCATCTTCGAGCTTGCCGGGGTCGCTGTCGCTCGGCAGCCCTTGGAGTTTGAGCTCCTGAGCAGTAGTGGCAAGTTCATCGCGCCCGATCATCTGTTGGTTTTGAACGAGGTAGGCTATTTTCTGGACTTCTGCCTGGTACCGTGCGCGGGCACGATAGCGCTCGAGCAGCTGCGCGTTTGCCCGACCGTCGTAGCCGCGCGTGAGCGCCAACTTTGCATCGAGGCTTTGTTGGACCTGTTGGAGATAGACCGCCACATCACCGACGGCAGCCTCTGCGAGGTCGGTACGCTCGACCCGAAACGGCAGAAATCCGCCCCCCCGCTCGGCGCTGCCCTCGCTGGGGAAGGTTTTGGCGAAAGCCGTCAAAAACTCGTTGTCAACCGCCGCCGTGCCCGCAAAGGTGACCGACGAAAGGCCATCTACGGCATCCAGCGTCATCGACAGCTCGTCGTTTGCCCCGATGTACAGCGGGATCTCTACCCCGGCATAGCGCATCAGCAACTCGGTGCGACCGGGGAGTTGAAGTTCGAAGGATGCCGTGTTGTCGTCGCGGAGTTGGACCTGGAAAATCCGCTTCTTGCCTGTGATCGCATCCTGCTCGTAGGAGATTCGAAAGGTGCGTTCCGTTGGATTAAGGACCTTTACGGAGACGAGTGAGGCCGCCGACGCGACACCCCACAGGCACGTCAAGAGGAGTGAAGCAAGTAGGTGTCGCATACGGTCAAGCTGTTCTGGGCGTAAGGTAAGCCACCGGAGTACGCGATAAAGCCTTGGGATCGCGGACGGATGCCGCCTAGATTTGCGCCCCGCAAGCGCTATGGTAATACGAGACAATTTTCCGCCGTACGGCTCGGAGGTCATGGGCGGAACGAGCGACGGCCTCATCTACACCACGGCCTTCGCGGCCTCCAGCCTCGATGCTACCCTCGCTCTCATTCGCGCCTTCCTCGACGAACAAGGATACCCGGAGGTCCCCATCCCCCGCACCGGCACCGAAATGCTGGCGTTCCTACAACCCGAACACGGTCGACACCCTCACCTGTTCGAACAGCCAGACTACGCACACAATCCCGTGCGGCTCGTTTTCCCTCGCCGCGACCGCCTGCGTCGGAAGCTGGTCGTCGAGATCTACAACGAGAGTGCGCCGGAGCACCTGCTACGCTTCCACCGCAGACTCGACCCAGAGCGCGACCGGAGACTCGTCGAGCGTTTACGCGCCGAGCACATCGATGAATTTGGTGCTCATATGTCGGCAAGCGTTAAGGTCCGACCTATCGTGTAGTCACCCTGTGCCGGGCCTTAATGCCCCTGGCCATCGAGCCCAGGCACGACCTGAAAGACGCTGTCCTTAGCCAGCATGCCAACCTCGACGAGCTCCAGGTTCATGTTCGGCTCACCAGCATCGACCCAGGCGGTGTACCATGCCGAACCGACCGCCCTGATCGCCGTGCGAAACCTCGACTCTACCATTCCGTCGAGGCGGTCGCTATACAGACGGGCAAAGCTCGCGCACGGCACCCGGATGATGGCCCCGAGCCGCTCTTCGTAGCACTCCTGCTGGTCTTCAGGTACGCGGCGACGCAAATCTGCCTCGATAAGCAAGACGCTGTCAACGAGGCTGTTGCTCTCTGAGATAAGGTCGAAATAAAAGCTCGTCGGATCGTTGATATACCTCGCCCGTCCTACGAGGACATCGTACTCCGCGGCGGCGTACAACTCCGGCAAGCGGCTCTCCCAAAAGGCGTGGATCCCGCGCTGGCCCGTAAGCTGCCCGTTATAGTTTTGGGTGGTGTGCAAAGGCACCGTCGCGTCCCCGATGTAGTGGCCGATCTCAGCGCTGAGCTGGATGGCTCGCTGCACGTCGTTTTGCCGAAAGGCTTTGGTCAAGCGGGCTTGCATGGCCACGAGATGATACGGGAGCACCCCGTGCTGGGTCATCGTGTCCACGATGCGCAGGTAGCGGCAGGTCTCCCCGCGGACCGGAAGCGCCTGGTGAAGCGTGTCTTTCTCGTAGGGATGCGCCCACTGTACAGCATTGCGGTACCAGCGCTCGTAGTCGCTTTTCAGCAAAACCGTCGACGCCGTCCCTACAAACAGCTCATTGCCGCTGTACTTTACCTCTAGACTGTCTTTCGCTCGCACGCAAAGCAGCGTCGTGTACTCGTCGTGAAACTGGAAGAACTCTCGACGGCAGACTCTCCACGCGTCCGTCGCCGAAGCGCTCCATATCGATGAAGTGCCTTGGCCCTTCGAGCCGGGCGGCGTAGCGGCGCTTGTCTGGATCGACGGCATGGGCCGAGATATAGGTACTGTACTTTTTATAAAACTTGGCGAGCGGGGCCGGGATGGTGTACACCGCGAGTCGATTGATCTCTCGGTGTGCGTAAAATCCCCAGGCCACGCTTAGCGCCAGCGATACCGACACGGTAAATCCGATAACTAGGGCGAAGGACAGTGATTTCCTACGCACCTGGGCTCATTCAAAGAAGCTTTGGTAGGTCTTCAGGGCTGGGTTGATCTGATGATCCTGGACGGTCACGAAGCCCTTGCGGCCCCACTCGACCCAGTAATTCGAGAATGGCAGACTTGCGTCGCGAGCTCCTTTTTCATTGAGTAGCAGCATCGGCTGCAGTTCGAAGGTGTCGCGGCGTCGCTCTCCGGGTACGACCGAGACTCGCTCGACGACGATCTGCACTGCCGGCACCATCGCCGAGATACTATCGCGGAAAATGCTTTGATCTGCGTGCGTCGAGAGTGGGATGTTCTCGTAGACATCGAGGTAGCTCTCCAGACGGCGTTGCTGGGGTCGCTCCCGGGTCAGGCTCGTAAGTTCGTTGAGCGCATCGAGTCGGAGTGTGTCGCCCACGCGCACGACGCGAAAGGACTCACTCGGTCGCTGTGGGTATCGTACCTCGATACTCATAATTTCTTTCGGGCGGTACTGGATGAAATCCATCGATCGCCAGCTTGCAATGTCGCGGAGGTCGAACAGTGGCCGAATAATTCCGGTGAGCGCTCCGCGCCGCACGACGAAAACATCGTTGTATCCCTCGACCATCATGTAAGAACCCGTCGACTTTGGCGAACCGCCACCAATGAGAATGCTCCTGAGCTTCTTGTTCTCGCGATCGTACACCTCGACTTTCAACGCATTGGCCGCCATTTCTTGCTGGACAGCTCCCGTGGTGGCACGGTTAGGGATATGGTCAATCTTGAGTTCGGCGAGGGTCCGGGTGGCCTGGTCCATCAAGGTTGCGGAGGCCTTCACAGAATCGTTGATCGTCCATGTCCCATCCGTTTCCCGCCGCACGTCCATCGTGCGACCGGTCATATCAGCGATGAAGAGCCGACCGATAAGATCTGGACTGTCCACCGCAAACTGGCGCTCGGGGTACTCTTCGGCGCGGTTATTTTCTTCGTAGCGGACGAACGCGAACGCTGCTGCTGCGATCGCGAGCGCTGCGAGGAGAGCAATCGTGGTCCTGGTCATAGGGTGTTAGTATGCGTAACGTCGGCGGCGAAGGTAGCTGTACACCCCGCCGACGACCGCGAGTAACAGGAGCGGCAGGCCGATGTTGAGTAGACGCCAGAACGTTGCCTCCTCCTTGGCCCGGGGGCCATCGAGCAGCCGCAGCTTCACCTCCCGGTTGCGGGCCGTGATGATGCCGCTATCGTCTAGCAGGTATTCGATGGCGTTGACGAGGAAGTCCCGGTTATCGAATACGTACTCTTCGAACTCGTTGTAGCCCAGCGGCCGGAAGGCCTCCTGTTCGATGTCGACGGCGTTTTTGCCGACGTCTCCGTCCGCGACGACGATCACCTTGGCCCCCGTACCCTCCGAGCGGAATTCCTGTCCGAGTCGCTGGAGACCGGCGGCGAACTCGCTACCCACACGATTTTCATAGAGCGAGCTGAAGCTGCCTTCCAGCAGCACCGCTAAGGGCAGCGGACCCTTGTTGAATCGTTCGCGCTCCAGCGCGTAGCGCACGTCTTCGAGGCTCACGCGCGCTGGAGAAAACCGGACGAGCGCATTGCCGGTCGTCGATAAGAGGACCGTCTTACTGATGGCCGTTTTGGTCCGCACCGAAGTGTCGATCTCGCTTGGGAAGTACAGCTGTACGGGTTGCAGACTCTTTGTAATCGGGTGAGCCGGAGCTGGTGTGGCCAGCACGTGGTATGGCCAAGGCCGAAGTTCGAACTGTGGTGCGTTGCCCACCTGCCCGGTAACCACAGGAATGCGTGTGCTCTGGAGGTCAAGCACGAGGTTCGGTTCTACTCGAATGCCGTACTTAAACAGTAAATCGTCCAAATTCTGCGGGTGGTCTCTGGGAATAAACTCGGGTTGCCCGCGAAGGCTGTCGAGATTGATGCTCAGTTTGTCGAGCATCAGGAGCACCCGCCCACCCCGCATCACGTACTGATCGAGCACGAATTTGGCGCGCTCGCTAAAGGCGGTCTTCGGTTCGGCGATGATGAGAGCACCAATTTGGTCTGGACCAATGGTGTAGAGCGTATCCAGATTTACACGCCCGACGCTATAGTAGGGATCGAGAGCATTTGTAAGGTCTTTGGTTTGGAGAGGTGCCAGCTCGCCGTGCCCCTGCACCAGTGCGATCAGCGGGCGCTTGACGCGGAGCATCTTCTGAATCGCGTTGGCGAGTTTGTACTCCAGCAGACTCACAGAGTTGTTGACGGCGATGTCGGGGGACTGGCCGGGGATGTTGTTTTCTAGCAGATTGACCGTGATCTGTTGACCGGCGTACCGGACCACTGCATATGGCCAAAGCAGTCGCTCCGAACGGCCGTCGGCGCTTTGCACCTGAAAGTTGATAGGCTTGAGGCCTGCCTCAGCGAGTTGCTTGCGGGCGGTGTTGGACTGTTCTAGCGTCCCCTCCGACGGATCAGTAAAACCGTAATCGATGTTTCCGTTGATACCTACAAAGTCACGCAGCATTTCCTCTACCGACGTGCGAAGTCGCGCGAAGCCTGCCGGAAACTCTCCTTCGAGGAGTACATCTACGTATACGGGCTCCTCTACCTGGCTTAAAATGCGCTCGGTAGCGGGGGTAAGTGTGAAGCGCTGCTCCTCGGTGAGGTCGATCCGACCGGGGAGGTAAGTCGCGATCAGGTTGATCAATACCAGCAGGGCTGTCGCCAAAACCAACTGTACGCCTTTGCCTAAAGCCCTCATCGTTGTGAACGATTGACGACGAGGACCGAGGCGTACAAAAACCACCCGGCCACCGTGATGAAGTAGACCACATCGCTAAGGACGACCAGCCCCCGCGAGATGCTGCGGTAGTGCGCCTCAATGCCGAGCAGCTGCACAAAATTGTCGTAGCGGCCAACAAAAATGGGCAGGCCACTCAGGTAGTCGAAGCCGGCGTACACCACGAAACACATCAGGGCGGCCAGCACGAATCCGACGATCTGGTTTTGCGAAAGCGTACTGGCAAATACCCCAATGGCGCTAAAGATGCCCGCCAGGGCAATCAACCCAATGTACGAGCCCGCGATGGCCCCGCTGTCCAGGTTGCCCTTCGGACTGCCGAGCTCGTATACCGTATAGTAATAGAGCAGCGTCGGCACGAGCGCAAGGATGGACAAGGCCCAGCACGCCAAAAACTTACCGGACACAATCTGAGGTGTGGTGACCGGCTGCGTCAACAGCAGCTCTAGCGTTCGTTGCTGGCGCTCTTCGGCGACGGTCCGCATCGTGATCGCGGGAATGAGCAGGAGGAAGACCCACGGCGCTATGTCGAACAGTTGGTCGAGGGTCGCGAAGTTGTAGTTGATCAGGCTGGTGTCCGGAAACACGAACATGATCAGCCCGAGCAACACGAGAAAGACCCCAATGACGAGGTAGCCGATCAGACTGCTGAGGAAGGCACTGAACTCGCGCCAGAAGATGCTCACCATCAGGCCGGCTGGTTTTGGCGCGTGAGCCGTTGAAACACGTCTTCGATATTGCTGGTGTCGGTTTTCAATTCGAGTAGGCCCCAGCCCTCGCGGGCAAGGAGCTCAGCGATTTGGGGACGGAGTTCGCGTTTGCCGGTCACGTTGATGGCAATCTTGGAGCCCTTGGCGTGTACGTCGCGAACGCCCTTGAGCTGTTCGAGTTTCTTGAGGTCGCCCACGCGCTCTACCGTAACGGTAATCATCGTCTGGCCAGACATCCGGTCCTGCAGACGCTCGATGGGGTCATCGGCGACGAGCTTGCCGTTGTTGATAATGAGGACCCTACGGCAAAGAGACTGCACCTCCTGCATGATGTGCGTACTGAGCAGCACGACTTTGGTCTCCCCGAGCTTGGAGATCAGACCGCGGACCTCGGAGAGCTGATTAGGGTCAAAGCCATTGGTCGGCTCATCGAGGATCACCACGGGGGGATCGTGCACGATCGCTTGTGCGAGGCCCACGCGCTGCCGGTAGCCTTTGGAGAGCTGGCCAATCTGCTTGCGGACCTCGCGCGTGAGTCCGACCTGTTCGATGACCTCGTCTACACGGGCATTCACGTTAGTGACGCCCTGAATTTTAGCGGTATACCGTAGGTACTCACGAACATACAGGTCGGTGTACAAGGGGTTGTGCTCCGGGAGATACCCGACGAGCCGCCTCACTTCCGGCGTGCTCGGCCATACGGCCTGCCCCCCGATGGTCACCGTCCCGGCGCTCGGTTCGAGGTACCCAGTAATCATCCGCATCGTCGTCGACTTGCCCGCCCCATTTGGCCCGAGAAAGCCCGTCACCCCGATGCCCGCCCGAAAGCCGACATCGTCGACGGCCGCTTGCTCGCCGAAGCGCTTAGACAGGTGCTCGAGGCGAATCTCCATACAGGGCCAAACTTAAAGCATCTACAGTGCCCGACCGCGAAGAAGCGGGCAGCACTTACCTAGTTAACCCAACGGCACACAAGGGCGTTATCGCCTACATGATCAAACGATTCGCTTTTGTGCTCTGTGTTGCGACGACCCTTTTGGGAGCTTGCGGCGGACCCGACCCCGCCGGCGAGGCACCACCCGAATCGTCTGTCGAGGCCCTTAGCGCCTTGACTAACCAGCCTGAACTCGTCGTCGAGGCCGTTCCCGAACTGGGTAGCCAACCCACGGCAGCGCCGAGTGCGCCCGGGGCGGAGGCAGTGGCAGTACTACCGGAGAAGAGTGCCGGGATCGCGACCAGCAGTCCCCCAGTCCGTAAAGCAGCTCCAGCGACACCTAAGAGTGACAAGGCGACAACGACGACAGTAGCCGTCGAGCCATCCAAGCAAAAAGCGACCCCTCCAAAGGATGCTGCTAATAGCAAGGCCACAACCCTCGAGAACGACGACGCCGACGAACCAACGATCGCCGCTGCGCCATCTCACGAGACATTCGACAAACTTCTGAGCAGGTACGTGAGCCGCACTGGCGAAGTCGACTACGCTGGTTTGAAGTCGCAGCGCTCCACACTCGACGCCTACCTTGCGACACTCAACGCGAATGCCCCAAAGGACAGCTGGTCCCGCAATGAGCGACTCGCCTACTGGATCAACGCCTACAACGCAGGCACGATCCGTCTGATCTTAGACAACTACCCGCTGAAGTCCATCCAGTCACTCGACGGAGGCAAAACGTGGGACGTAAAACGCGTCGAACTCGGCGGCAAGACCTACTCCCTCAACCAAATCGAGAACGACATTATCCGTCCGCGCTTCAAAGAGCCCCGTATTCACTTCGCCGTCAACTGTGCCGCCAAGGGATGCCCGCCCCTGCGCAACGAAGCCTTTACCGCCGAGAAGCTCGAGCGTCAACTGGCCGATCAAACTAAAAAATTCATCAACGACGACCGCTACACTACCGTCAGCGGAAATACAGTCACCGTGAGCAAGATCTTTGATTGGTACGGTGCAGACTTTGCCGATGTCAAGGCTTTTGTCGCAAAGTACCGGGACCTGCCAGCAGGCGCGACGCTGAAGTTCGCCGACTACGACTGGTCGCTCAACAAGGCTTAGCCCGTGGACGCCGACGTAGTCATCATCGGGGCTGGCGCTGCCGGACTTACCGCAGCGCTCACCCTGCAGCAAGCGGGCCTTCATGCACTGATCGTAGAGGCGGATGACCGCGTCGGTGGCCGTCTAGCCACGACGCGCACCGACGAGTATACTTTCGACCACGGCTTTCAGGTTTTGCAGACGGCCTATCCGGCGGTTCGGCGGTGGCTGGACCTCGAGGCCTTGGGAGTACGAGCCTTCGAGCCAGGGGCGGAGATTTTTATGCCGGGCGGTAAGCGAAGCCAGATCTCGGACCCCTTACGACGCCCTCGACAATTGGTCAGGAGCCTGCTCTCGCCGGTGGCCTCAGTGACGGATAAGTTGCTTACGCTCAAACTTGTCGCCTATGTGCGTACACGGAGTTCGGAGCAGCTGTTTGCTTGTCGTGAAATGAGTACTCATGCCTACCTTGAGGCCTATGGGTTCAGCGCCGGCTACATCGACAGATTTTTTCGACCGTTTTACGGAGGCGTGTTTTTAGAGCGCGACCTCGTGACCTCAAATCGGCTCTTCCTCTTTACGTTCAAGATGTTTGCCGAGGGCGAGGCGGTTTTGCCGAAAGGCGGGATACAAGCGGTAGCGGAGCAGCTGGCGAACCTGTTGGGTCACGAAAATATTCAACTCAATGCCGAAGTAACCGACGTCGGCTCGCGCAAAGTGGTCTTAAACGATGGTAAGAGGCTAGAAGCTCGGGTCGTCGTTGATACGAGACCGGCGACTAGCCCATTCGCTAAATCGTGGAAATCTACCGTCGTCGTCTACTTCTCGGCACCTCGTACAAGCCTGAAGCCCAGCGTCTTAGGGCTCGTGCCGGGTGGGTGTCCTGCCGGTATCGTTACCGATCTTACCAGTGTGCAACCCGGGTATGCGCCTGTCGGCAAAACACTCCTCTCGGTTTCGCTTCAAACGCCGGCGCACAGAACCCTAGACTTTTACGTCGATGAGATTCGGAAGTCTTTGACGCCGTGGTTTCGCGACGAAATGCCTACCTGGGAGGCGTTGCGTCACTTTGAGGTATCGAGGGCGCTGCCCGACGCCCACCACGTTGAGTGGGAGGTAGAGCCGACTTCGCTGCTGCGAAACGGTATTGTCTATGCTGGCGACGCGACGCTCGCTCCGAGCCTGCACCACGCCATGCGCTCCGGAGAACTCGCCGCGGAGGCCGCAATGGGGGTTTTGGCGTAAGCTGCAATAAAAGAGGCCACCTCCGCAACTCAGCGAAGGTGGCCTCAATTTAATCCGATGAGTGCCGCTTACTGCTTTGGTATCCGCAACATCTGCCCTGGGTAGATCTTCTCTGGATCCTTAAGCATCGGCTTGTTAGCCTCGAAGATCTGTGGGTACTTCATGGCGTCACCGTAGAACTGCTTAGCGATCTTTGAGAGCGAGTCGCCGCTTTTCACTTCGTAGAAATCGGCCTCGGGTGCAGGCGTCACGACGGTGAGTCGATCGTCGACCGACGCGATTCCCGTCACGTTGCCGACGGCAAGGATGAGCTTCTCGCGGTGCTCCTGTTGCTGGACTTGTCCGTAGATGGTGACCTTATCGCCGTCGACGTTGAGGTCCATGTTCTGGATGGGGATGCCGGTGGAGTCGATGACGCTCCGCATGGCGACGCCACGCTGGCGCTCGAGATTTTCTGCGGAAGCCTTGTCTTTGGCGGCAGCAGCGGCCGTGGCGGCCTCGTCGTTGTCTTTGCCGAAAATCTTTGCTCCGGCATTTTTGAGGAAGGAGAATACGCCCATGGGTGTTGGGTTGGGTTTGGTGTGCCTAGCGTAAGGCCAAAGCGCAGCGTATGGTTCAGCGCATGGTCGGGGCTGCGACAATCCTTTGGGCTTTCGGTGAACAAAACCCGAAACGCTATCCACGCGAGCCGTGTATCTTCGCGCCGCTTTTCGCGTAACCCCCGGGAGCGCACTCTTTACAGTAAATTTTCAGTCTATGCAAGGGAAAGGGATCGTGAGGTTTTTCCTCCTCTTACTTACCGTCATCTGCATCTATCAGTTGTTCTTCTTCGTGCCGGCCAACCGCGTTGAGTCCGATGCCGACGCCTACGCGAACACGCAAGTGACGCAGGGCCTCAGTGAGGTCGAGAGCACCCGCGAATACAAGGCTGCCTATCGAGCCTACCTCGATTCGATGTCCGGCGAAAACGTCTGGAGCCTCATGGGTATCCGCGACTACACGTACACGGACGTAAAGGAGCAACAGGTTAAGCTCGGTCTCGACCTGAAGGGGGGCATGTCTGCCGTTATGCAGGTCGACCTCCGCAGTTTCCTCGAAAATTTGAGCGGCAAGAATGAAGACCCCGTCTTCGTCGCGGCGCTCGATCAGGCTGACCAGCAATTACAGAACGCTCAGACGGGCTACGTGACACTGTTCGTTGAAGCCTTTCGGCAAAACGCAGGGGGCCGTTCGTTGGCTTCGATTTTCAGCGACGCTGAAGCGATGAAAGAGCGGGAGATCACCTTCCAGTCCAACGATGGCGAGGTTGCGCGTGTACTCGGCGAACTAGCTGGCGAAACCGTCGAGACGACCTACACGCTCTTACGCCAGCGCATCGATCGCACCGGCGTCATCCAACCGAACATCACCCTCGACGAGAGCCGAGACCTGATCATCGTCGAACTCCCAGGTGTCGATAACCCCGCTCGCGTTCGCAAGGTGCTGAGCAGCGCCGCTGCGCTTGACTTTTACGATGTCTTCACGAATGCGGAGAGCAGCATCCTCCAGGGTATGGTCGCCGCCAACGAGGCGCTGAAAGATGGCGAACCAGACGATAGTAGCGTCGAGGCAGACGAGAGCTACACGCTCGTCAATCGGTATCGCCTGGACGACCTCGGTAACATCGACTCTACCGAGATCGTCTCGGTCGACACGGTCCGCAACAGCGACCTCGCCGCCGCCAACGCCGGCCCGCTCTTCAAGATCATGCAGCCCGTCGACCCCTCGCAGGGCGTAAGCGCAACCGTCGGCTATGTAGCCAAGGTCAATAAGGCTGCCCTCGAGGACATGTTTAAGCAAGACGCCTTCATCAGCTCCTTCGGGAGTGATGTCAAGTTTGCTGTCGCGCAAAAGCCGCTCTCCGATCCAACGACGAAGAACTCGACCGGCATCTACCCTGTCTACGCGCTTCGCCTCGAGCCCGACGGCGAGCCCGCCCTAAGCGGCACCGAAATCGCCGAGGCTGATCAAAGCATCGACATCAACAACGGTGGCCAGGTCGAAGTCAACATTACTATGAATCCGGAAGGCGCACGGAAGTGGGCCGAGATTACGACGCGCAACGTCGGACAACAGTTCGCTATCGTCCTCGACGGCGAGGTCATCAGTGCACCCAACATCAACGAGCCTATTACCGGTGGCCGCTCGCGCATCAGCGGCGGGTTTACCGTCCAGGAAGCACAAGACTTAGCTTCTAATCTCGAAGTCGGACGACTGCCCGCCGAAACCCGCATCATTCAGGAAAGCGTCGTCGGGCCTACGCTCGGCAAGGAGAACATCCGCAGCTCGATGATCGCCCTCGCCTCGGGGTTTCTCCTGGTGATGCTCTTCATGGCACTTTACTACTCTGGTGCCGGTGTGGTGTCGGTGATTGCACTGCTAGCCAACGTTTTCTTCATCTTCGGAGCTCTTTCCAGTTTCGGCACCGTCCTTACCCTCCCAGGTATCGCTGGTATCGTACTTACGATCGGCATGGCGGTCGACGCCAACGTCATCATTTACGAACGTATTCGAGAGGAACTCCGGGTTGGCAAATCGGCAGTGGTCGCCATCAAGGACGGCTTCAACCAGTCGCTTTCCGCGATCATCGACGC
This sequence comes from Lewinellaceae bacterium, assembly GCA_963837005.1. Taxonomy (GTDB): domain Bacteria; phylum Bacteroidota; class Bacteroidia; order Chitinophagales; family Saprospiraceae; genus CALDTK01. Next base: position 496,372 of record CAWIMC010000001.1, on the reverse strand, counting down.
CAACGTGACGACGCTCCTTACGGCCCTCGTCCTCAATTACTGGGGTCTCGGTCCAATTAAAGGCTTCGCCGTTGTGCTTATCATCGGCATCTTCACTTCGCTGTTTACCGCAGTGCTCGTCACGCGCCTCATCCTCGATTGGCGCACCGACAGTGGCAAAGGCGTTGCCTTTTCGCGAAGCTGGTCGGAGTCGCTTCTCGAGAATATCAACATCGACTGGATGGCGAAGCGCAAAGTTGCCTACGGCATCTCCTCAGTTCTCGTAGTCATCAGTCTCGTTTCCATTTTTACCCGCGGATTCGACCTCGGCGTCGATTTTGAGGGCGGCCGCAGCTACAATGTCGAGTTCGTCGGTAGTGAAGTCTCGCGCGATGCCCTCGAGGCCGCGGTTGTGACAGCTTTCGACGGTGCAAGTACTGTGGTGAAGAGCGTTGACGGTAGCAAGACCTACAATGTCACGACGAGCTACCGCATCGACGACAGCTCCACGAACGCTGATTCCCTAGTACAACTCGCGCTTTATGACGGCGTCGCTACTGTACAACCAGGGCTAGAAGCAGCGGCTTTCGGGGCGGCTGATCAGGTCAACTCGACCCGAATCGTGAGTTCGGCGAAGGTCGGTCCAACGATCGCCGACGACATTCGCAACTCCTCCTTTAAGGCGGGCGGCGTTGCGCTGATCCTGATTTTCTTCTACCTATTCGTGCGCTTTAGCCGCTGGGAGTTCTCCTTAGGTGCAGTCGCCGCATTGTTCCACGACGTGGTTTTAGTGTTGGGGATCTTCTCGCTCTTCCAAGGCATTCTGCCCTTCTCCCTCGAGGTCGACCAAGCCTTCATCGCGGCAATCCTCACCGTAATTGGCTACTCAGTCAACGACACCGTGATCGTCTTCGATAGGATTCGCGAGTTTATCAATACCTACACCGGACGCACGAAGGAGGAGATTTTCAACCTCGCCATCAACACGACCTTGAGTCGTACCCTGATCACTTCAGGCACCACGCTCATCGTAGTCCTGATCCTCTTTCTCGCGGGTGGAGGCTCCATCCGGGGATTTGCCTTCGCGATCCTGTGCGGAATCGCCGTTGGTACCTACTCGTCGATCTTCATCGCCTCGGCCCTCGTCAACGACACCATCAAAGACATCAATACCAAGAAGGTCGTCGTCGCCACCGAGGAGCCCGTCGTTGTGGTAGGATAAAGGTCCGTTCTGGACAGTGACGTTGGGCTTTCGCCAAAACAGAGCGGCGGTGCATCACTAGGTGCGCCGCCGCTTTACTATACGAGCTGCACCGGCAAGAAGGCTTAGTAAGTGGTGGATGTGTACCATCACGCACGATCTCGCACTAGGTAGTTGTGCTTCCGAAGACAGCAAGGTCACTGCTCTATTGAGTCCACACGAGCACGTCGAATTCCAACCTCGAAGTCGCTCTGTTCAAACGCGCCACTGGTACCCGAGCTCAGCAAAACAGCTTGCTCGTACCACCAGCTCCCTCAGGCCAAGCGTCTACGATCAATACCCGCTGGCCGAATCGTCTGCGCTCCGGATATCGCCCACCCCGGTGAGGGTATCCCCCTGCTTTTGCACGGCCTTGACGCGCCCGATGCTTTGCGCTGTTCGGAAGACGTGACCGCGCCGCTCCAATTCAGCTTGGACCCTCGGGCTTAACGTGTTGGCTTCGATGACGACTTCATCTGGAAGCCACTGGTGGTGGAGGCGAGGTTGATTGACGGCATCCTCGAGCGTCATACCCAGGACGAGGTCGTTGAGAATTACCTGTAGCACAGCGGTGATGATCGTTGATCCGCCGGGGCTCCCGAGTACCAGGACAGTCTCTCCGTCCCGCTTAACGATGGTGGGCGTCATACTGGACAGCATACGTTTGCCGGGAGCGATCGCATTGGCCTCTCCACCGATGAGGCCGAACTGATTCGGGACACCCGGCTTGGCGCTGAAGTCGTCCATTTCGTTGTTCAGGAAAAATCCTCCCGTCCTCGAAAACGTCTTGCACCCGAAATTACCATTGAGCGTCGTCGTAATCGACACCGCATTGCCCTCCCCATCGATGATACTCGTATGCGTCGTTTCGTACACCTCCCGCTTCTGAGCGGCGAGCGCGAGACCACTGTCGGTAGCGGAGTCACTTCGAAACGTGGACCATTTTTCGCGGAGGTAGGCGGTAGTCGTAAGTGAATCAATTGGCACACGTACGAAGTCGGGGTCGCCGAGGTACTCCGCACGGTCTTCATAGGCCCGCCGCATTGACTCGATGAGTAGGTGGTAGTAAGCCGCGGTATCGGTTGCGAAGGTAGCCTTGAGATCGAATGGGTCTAGCAGACCAAACATTTGCGCCAGCGCCACCCCACCGCTGCTTGGCGGTGGCATGCTATAAATGGTATAGGGACCGTACTCGAACTCGACAGGCTCCCGAAATGTCGTAGCGTACGCGTTGAGGTCGTCGGCGGTCCAGACGCCACCTCGTGCACTGATCTCAGCAGCTAGCCTTTCGGCAAAACCCCCACTGTAAAAGTAGCTAGGTCCTGATTTGGCTATACTATCGAGGGTGCTTGCTAGCGTCGGCTGAACGAGGAGATCGCCCGGCCTCCAGGCATCGTTCTTGACGAAAGGGAACGCGAAGTCATTTTGCGCGACAAACTCCGCCCGGTAGCGATTTAGCCGCTCTGCCTCCTCCGCGCTCACTCGGTATCCTTTGCGCGCCAGTCGGATGGCGGGCTGCAAAAGGCGCGACCAATCCTTGAGCCTGGACGCGTAGGTGTAGGCGAGCCACATCCCGTCAACCGTACCAGGGATACCGGCGGCGAGGGGTCCGGCGAGACTTTTCGTCGGATCAACGCTTCCGTCGGGCTGGAGGTACATGTTGCGCGTGGCAGCAGCCGGTGCGCGCTCTCTGTAGTCGAGGGTTCGGACGGCATCATTAGCGGGTGCGTTTACCCAGAAGCCTCCTCCACCGAGGTTTCCTGCGCGCGGACACACCACCGCAAGGGCAAATTGACTTGCGATGGCAGCATCCGCGGCACTGCCGCCCGCCTTGAGGATCTGCCGCCCAGCCTCACTCGCAAGTGGATGTGCGGTGACGACCATGCCTCGTTCGCCGCTGTCGACTTTGACGGCGGTGTAGTTGGTTTTTGCGCAAGCTGAAACCAGCAGAAGGATGGTCAGGGAGGAGCAAACGGATCCGGATCGGGTGGGCGTCATATATACGTTTATTGGTTCGCGATTTGCTGCATTCTCGGCGAAAGGTAGACCTATGCTCCGTAAAGTGTTTTCGATTGTTGGTCTACTATCATGTGGTCTGACCCACGCTCAAGACCTGGGCGTGACGTTCGCGGAGCCCGTGACGATGGCTGGTTACGCCGGCGGAATTGCCGTGGAGTGGCGCGTGCTCGACGACCGTGCGGTAGACTACTACGCTATCCTGCGTCGCGTCGCGGGACTCGAGCGGGTGGTCGGTACGATCGAACCGCAACGCAGCGTCGCGAACGAACCTGTATCCTACCGCTATATTGACGCGAGCCCTTTCGAGAACACACTTGCGTTTCGACTGCGCGTCGTGTTCGGTGACGGGACCTACGCCGATGGGGACTGGCTCTCGGCCAACCGGGCGCACGGTACGCGCTCGCGCGTATTAAGTGCCTTGGATCAAGAGTCGCTCGCCCGGCTGCACCTTTCGCTGGAGAGCCAAAACGACCATGGCGTCGTCGTGCGGATCAATACCTTGCAGGGACGTCTCTACGACAGTTACGCGCAAGCCGTTGTCGAAGGGATCAATGTCCTCGAAATCGACTACGCCAACTGGCCAGCCGGGTACTACACCGTACAAATCGAGGATTCCACGGAGGATGGCGACGAGGTCTCGGAGTGGCTTTTACACGTCGATGCCCGAATACCGAAGGCCAGCACCCGACGGATCGTTGCCCCTCGGTAGCCGAGAGAGCGCTTTTGTTGGCGTAAGCATGCTACTGTGCTTATAATTCTGTGCGGTAGTATTCCCTTTCGAAATAACTTATCGAATTGGCTTATACCTCACAACATTGCTTACTAATGTTAACGAGGGCTTGGCCTACTAAACATATCTTAGGTTTGCGGCGCTTTATAGACAGAAGTCTTCGGACGTAATTCTACTACACTTGTGGAAAACGTTCGTAAGCGTCGGCGTCCCAGCGTCGGCTCATACGCTAACGGCTCCGGCCAGAACCTATGAACAAACGCACACTCTTGATCCTCACTCCCGCGCTCTCCTTTGTCGCGTGTAGGACACAATCCGGCTCCGGTACGGTTGCTCTCGACCAACCACTCGGTGGCCTTACCGTCTCCGTGCCTAGCGAAACTCCCATCGCTGCTACCCGACTACCCGAAGCTGGACTGGACCTTGCCTATGTGTTCGAACCTAAGGCTGAGACGGCTACTACCACGACCGACAGCAACTCTGCGCCCAGCGCAGGCTCGAAACATGGTGCACGTCTCGTCACGCGGCTTCCTAAAATAAATGCGCAGCTCCGCAAGGCCCTAGTTGGTCAGCGAAGCCTGCTGCGTCGCCAGTCTTTGGATAAGACGTACGTCTTTAATGGACAATCACTAACGACTCAAGACTTCATTGACGTTATCGATGGCTTATTAGAACTCGGCGTAGATGCTTATTCCCCGACCGCCGTTAGTGTAGCCCGTCGCAACGAGGTAAAGTTTACCGCCTACTACAGTCCAGACTTACCCGCGAGCCGTATCCGAACCGAGCGCTTTCGGTATCCAGTACTTCGTCTGCCAGCAGATGTCAGTGCCCGCCAAGCCAGCCGCTCTGAGCTCGAGTCGGGCAGGCTCATCGATCTTCAAGCACATGCCCTTGCATGGGTCGCGCACCCTATGGACGTCTATATGCTCCAGCTGCAAGGCTCCGGCTACGTCACCTTTCCCGATGGTGAGCGCACCTACCTCGCCTACGCTAAAAGCAACGGTCACAAATTTCGGAGTATCAGGACTGCGGTCGCCACCGTCGAGCCAGGTATCGCCAAGCGAGGAGTGAAGGGGATACGAAAGTGGATGTCCGAAGACCTCGAGACCCGTGGCTCGCTGGTTGGGCTCTGCGATAATTACGTCTTCTTCCGTGCGCGCGCTACCGCACCTACGGGTTCGGCTGGCGTCGCGCTCACGCCTATGGTAAGTGTAGCCGCAGACCCAAACCATTACCCACCAGGGGCTGTGTTGCTCGCGGAAGTCCCGATGCCGGGTCAGTCGCGGATCAAAGAGGCGCGGATTTTGCTCGTTCAAGATACTGGAGCAGCCATCAAAGGTGCTCGCAGGCTCGATCTTTATACTGGCGTTGGTGCGAAGGCGCTGGACATCGCGCGGCTGACCTCACACATTGGTGAGGTCTACGTACTCGCGCCCAGCAAGTTAGCTCGGGAGTCCCCAGTCAAGTAGCCTTTGAGCAAGGCCGCCGACCATCGCTGTAAACCGGTATTTTTGGCCCTGACCTGTCTGAACTTGGACAATCACGAGTAAATACTCGCGATTTGTGGTTGTGACTAATCGACATATGTACTAAGTTCGCTCCCAGAGAGAACACATCGACGGAGGCCTGGTCTGTACGACCGAAGCCCTCCTGCAGCGCCCAGGTTTTCATGTTGGAACCCTATGAATTTGAAACCTACTCCGGCCAATGATCTTTTCACGAATACCACCGATGACCTAAAGAGAATGCCAAGACATTTCTGGGGTGCTGAGCGGCTACTGCTCGTTTGCTTGCTGGGCCTAGGGCTAGTCGGACTCGTGATGACGTACTCGAATCGCGTTTCTCAGAGTGATTCGACGAGTCGTACACGGACGGACACCCTCAACATAGAAGGTAAAGCCCGTGGGACTCACATGGTACTGCCGCTCAACCAGCGGCCTCAGGCGCGACCGGAGATGGTGCGGTCTGCAACCCAGCTATAAGTAACAGGGCGAGAGGTAGACCTAGCTCACCCTCCTTGGGTAAAGGCATACTCTACCAGATTTGCCCCCATCCGAAGGGCCATCTGACGTGCTTCTGGTGTGTCGTTGTGGACTTCGGCGTCTTCCCAACCGTCTCCGAGGTCGGTTTCGTAACTGTAGAAGCAGACTAGCCGACCTTTGTAAATCAAGCCAAAGCCCTGCGCGGGCTTGCCGTCGTGCTCATGAACCTTCGGTAGGCCCTTCGGCATGGGGTACCGCTGGCGATATACCGGGTGATCAAAAGGGAGCTCTACCAAGGTGAGTTCGGGAAACACCTGCTTCAAGGCTGGCCTCACGAACGGGTCTAGTCCGTAATTGTCGTCTATGTGGAGAAAGCCTCCCCCCATGAGGTAATCGCGCAAATTGCTGGCGTCGGCGTCCGAGAAGACGATGTTCCCGTGACCGGTGAGGTGGAGAAACGGGTGAGCAAAAATGGCGGGCGAGCCAACTTCCACGGTGGCATAATCCTCGGCCAGCTTCAACCCGAGTTCGCGATTGCAGTAGCGCGCCAGGTTAGGCAGTGCGGTAGGATTGGCGTACCAGTCACCACCACCGCTATATTTCAACAGCGCAAGCTGGAGGTTTTGTGCGGACGTGTTGCTCGCCGCGGCACACAACATCAGAATAGCAAGAACATGGCGCATAAGCAGCGTTACGTATGGCGAGAGCTGTAGGTTATCGAGAAGCCCGGTGGCCTGGTGTAAAAGAGCGGTACGGTTCGTTACGTCTTAACGCAGGCTCCAAACAGCTAGTGCGGCGATGGCAGCAGTCTCAGTGCGAAGCCGGGCCTCGCCTAGGCTGACCGGTACAAATCCCGCGGCCTCGGCCTCCTCGACTTCAAAAGTCGTGAAGTCGCCCTCCGGTCCGATCAACAGGTGAAGCCCAACGTCCGGCGCACTCGCACTTGCCGCTCGTTGTTGAGCTATGGCCTTTGTCAAAGGTGAGCGGTGTAAGCTATCCTCACAGTGGGCGATCAAGAAAATTTGCGGAGGGCTTGGCTGCCGCAACAGCGACGCATCGGCCGGTTTTGGCGAAAGCCCTGCCCCCCTTTTCGCAAGCAGGCTCGTGAAGTCCAGCTCTCGGATCGCAGGTAAGTATGCGCGCCCTGATTGCTTTAACGCGGCGACAGCCTTGCTGTTAAGCCGAGACATTTTGTACCGATTCGGTTGGACGCGGGCCGTGTGAAGGAGGTCTATTTCAGTCACGCCCAGCTCGACGGACTTTTCAATGAGCCACTCTAATCGTGCGCTGTCGTGGAGGATGCCGACCGACAACCGAACAACTGGCTCAGGCAGCTCACGGATGACTGCTCGCGTTTGGGTAAGCATGCCTGAGCGCTTGAGGCTTGTGATTACTCCCTCGAAACGGCCGCCGGCCCCATCCAACCACCGCAGGACGTCTCCTTCCCGCAAACGCAACACTTTCGTGGCGTGGATCGTCTCCTCGGGCGAGAACGCGAAGCGCGTATCGTCGGCCGTGGCACTTCCGTAAAACCAGTGGTCGGGGAGCTTCATCGAGGGTGCGGTTGTGGTACTCTTGCGTCAATGGGCCAAAGGTGCCTTAATTCCTTACTTTTGCCGTTTCGTCCAAACGGTTTTCGAAGCCCCTCTACATGCAGGTATTGGTAATGATCGCGCAGCTTACGCTGAGCCTATCCATCTTAGTCGTTCTCCACGAGTTGGGCCACTTCCTCCCGGCGAAATGGTTCGGGTGCCGGGTGGAGAAGTTCTACCTCTTCTTCGATCCGTATTTCTCGCTGTTTAAGAAGCAAATCGGCGAGACCGAATGGGGCGTTGGGTGGTTGCCGCTCGGGGGCTACGTGAAGATCAGCGGCATGATCGACGAGTCGATGGACATGGAGCAGATGGCCGGTCCGCCGCAACCGTGGGAGTTCCGCTCGAAACCCGCCTGGCAACGCCTCATCATCATGCTCGGCGGCGTGACGGTCAACTTTGTTCTAGGGTTTCTCATTTTTGCGGGGATACTCTTTTACTGGGGAACGGACTCGATCCGTAACGAGGACGCCACCCGTGGGATTTACGCCGAAGCGCTTGGCGAGCAGTACGGATTGCAGACCGGAGACCGGGTGCTGGCGATCGGCGACACTGAATTGGACGAGTTCGGCGACCAACAAGTGCGCGCGGAAGTGCTCTTTAATGCCGCTCGCGAACTGCACGTCGAACGTGATGGCCAACGCCTTACGGTGCTGTTGCCGGACTCCCTCCAGCGCAATCTCGGCAAGGAAAGCTACAAGTCGAAACGCCTGTACTCCCTGCCGCTAGACCCACGAATCGACACCCTGCTGCCCAATTCCCCCGCCGACAGCGCGGGACTCCGCGAGGGAGACCTCATTATCGCGCTCGACGGCACGCCCGTGGCCTTCCATCAAGACGTCGTCAAATACTTGGCTGATCGCGCACCACGCAGCCGGCTCAACGTCGGAGTCCTGCGGGGTACCGATACGCTCGACATTCCGCTGGTCTTGTCGGCACAGGGTACAGTAGGCTACGGTCCATCACTCTCGGACCAGTACGTGATTACGCACCGCGAGTACACGCTCGCTGAGGCGATCCCCGCTGGGATTGAGTCGGGACTCGACAAGCTAGCCAAACAAGGCCAGGCCGTGACGCAGATGTTTCGCCGCAATATTGACGCTGGCGACTCTGTGGGGAGCTTCATCAGCATGGGCAAAGCCTTCGGAGGAGTCTGGAACTGGCAGAGCTTCTGGGCACTCACGGGACTACTGTCGCTTATTCTCGCGGTCATGAATATCCTGCCGATCCCCGCTCTCGACGGCGGGCACGTCATGTTTCTTTTATACGAGGTCGTCACCGGGCGCAAGCCGAGCGACAAGTTCGTTCAGTACGCTACCACAGTCGGGTTTGCGCTAGTATTGATGTTGATGGCTTTTGCGCTGTACAACGACATCAGGAAGTTGTAGGCCACGGTTTGGGTTCGCCAACGGCCTCCCTCTATCCAATATTGATGTCGTGGGTTGGTCAGACGCCGGCCTCGCGGTCGCGCGCATGCTCTAATGAGCGTAATTTTGCCTAACAAGTCCTGATCGTAATGAGCAAACGTGGAAAAGTACTAGTCGCCATGAGTGGGGGCATCGACTCCACCGTGACGGCGATGATGCTCCACGAGCAGGGCTATGAGATTATCGGTATCACGATGAAGACCTGGGACTACGCCAATTCGGGCGGCTCCCGCAAAGAGACCGGCTGTTGCAGCCTCGACTCTATCAATGACGCTCGCGGCGTGGCGGTAGACATGGGCTTCCCGCACTACATCGTGGACATCCGCGAAGAGTTCGGCGACCACGTGATCGATGACTTCGTGTCCGAGTATATGGCCGGGCGTACCCCGAATCCGTGTGTGATGTGCAACACCCACATCAAGTGGAGTGCCCTGCTCAAGCGTGCCGATGCAATGGACTGTGAATTCATCGCAACCGGCCACTATGCCACCGTGCACCAGCACGCTGATCGAAGATTCGTGCGTCGATCCGCGGATCGCAACAAAGACCAGAGCTACGTGCTGTGGGGACTTTCGCAGGAGTGCCTCGCGAGGACACAGTTCCCCCTCGGTCACTTGACCAAACCCGAAGTTCGCCAACTCGCCGCCGATTTTGGCTACGAAGAGCTGTCCAAAAAGGCGGAAAGCTTCGAAATTTGCTTCGTGCCAGACAACGACTACCGCGGCTTCTTGAAGCGCCGCGTCGACGGTCTCGAAGAACGCGTAGCTGGTGGCCTCTTCGTCGACCAGGAGGGCAACGTCATCGGCGAGCACCAAGGCTACCCCTTCTACACCATCGGGCAGCGCAAGGGCCTCGGGGTGGCCTTCGGGGAGCCGATGTACGTCACCGATATTCTCCCGGACGACAATCAAGTAAAACTCGGGCGTCAGGAAGACCTCATTCGCAACGGCATGGGCGTTGGTCAAGTCAATCTCATGAAGTATGCTGTCTTGCCCGCCGACTACGAGGCCGTCGTGAAGGTTCGGTACCGCGACCCCGGCACGCTCGGCGAGGTGGTTCAGCTCAACGAGCATCAACTTGACGTGAAGTTCCTCGCCAACGTCGGCGGTATCGCTCCGGGGCAATCGGCCGTCCTCTACGAGGGCGACGATGTCGTCGGGGGTGGCATCATTCAATCTTCCCGGAAATGAGCAACGTAAGCAGAATCTTGGCGTGTCTCGTTTTGGCGACAGCCGTCTGGGGATGCGAGAAAGAACCCACCGTACGAGACCCGCCACCGGAGTTGAGCGACTACTTACCTGCCCTTGGCCCAGGAGGGGCTGCCACGATTCGCTTCCTCGTCGATAGCACTGTTTTCGATCCTGCACCGGGCGGCACAGCCGTGCGCACGCGGACCGAAGAGTGGACCCTCGCCGATCAGGACAGCGCAACGACAGACGACCGCCTGTACCTCGTCACTAAGCGAGACACTGCCGCGCCGACCCGGAGAAGCGAACAGTTTTGGGCCTGGTCTGCGCTTTCTGAAGGGCGGGGCATCACCAATACCCTAGGCGGCATCACGTACCTCGGCCTCACGGTCCCCTTCGAGGTCGGCTCGACGTGGGATGTGTTGGCCTACACTCAAACCAATCTCGTGGTCCCGATCGACGACGAGCCCGTCGCTATACACAAAGATTGGGCAGCGGCGATCGATAGTGTAGGTGTTTATCGCTTCGACGGTATCGACATTGACGCCGTGTGGGTCTCGCACGCTCGCAGCGAGAACCGGATAGAGTTGAGGCGCGTACGCGAAGTGTACGGCCGGGGCTACGGCTTGCTGGAACGCCACGTCGAGATCCTAGACTCGCAAGATCTGCGTGACCTACCCTGGGCCCAAAAAGCGGAGCGGGGCTTTACCCTCCAAATGCGCAGACTACCGTGAAGCAGGACTTAGTGGAAATAGGCCAGGTGCGCAAGTGCCACGGGTATGGCGGTGAAATAAAGCTTATCGTGCACGAGGGGCACGAGGACGACATCTCAGCTGTTGACTTCCTCTTTATCGGGGCCACGCCAAGCACCGCTCTTCCGTACGAGGTGACGGGCCTGCGAGGGGCCGATTGGATCTGTAGCCTCGAGGGCGTCGGAACGAAAGAAGCCGCCGCGGAACTCAGGGGGCGCTCCATATTCTTGCGAAGGGGCCAGGTTACGGAGACGCCTGTGGTCCAGGTTCGCGACGCCGCGCAGGAGTACCGCCGCTTCCTCGGTTTTGCGCTCGTGGATACGGAGCTGGGCGAAGTCGGTCAAATCGTAGGCCTCAACGATTCGTCCCTACAAACCCTCGCTCGGGTTTCACGCGGAGAAAAGGAGGTATTGATTCCGCTGACGAATGATTTAATCCGAGGCGTCGATTTCGTGAAAAAAATAGTCTTTATGGCATTGCCAGAAGGGCTGCTCGAGTTGTAGCGGTATCGCGGAACCTTAGTCCGGAGACTCGCTGGTCAGTTCTTCTTGAGGAGCCACCCCTTTGATGACGAAGAGTTCGACAACGCGGGGAACCACGGTCGTGGCGACAACGTAGTTCGGCACTATCCGTACGATGACGGGCAGTTCGCGGACGAACTGTTCATTGGTACTGTCGTATTCCACGACGAGTTCAAATACTTCGGGGGTCAGGCGCTCGTAATCCTCCAGGCCAATGGCGCAGGTTACGAGGACCTGTTGCGGGAAAATGCTCAGCGAATCCTTCCCCGTGTAGCCGGCGACTTTGACGGGGACGTAGAGACTTCGTTCAGTGTACTGTTGAACGCGCAGCAACACCTGGGTGGAGGTCGGCTGCACGACGATAGCACCCACTGGATCTGCTTGTATTCCAATCTCGACGCGAGCGGAATCGCGAAGCCCCTGAACCCGTAGCGTGTCGGTATACCAAACGTTTGTGGACCGGATTCGCGACCGCGGTCCGGTCAAGGTGACGGAGTCCTCGCTAAGTATCGGCAGACCCGCCGCAGAGAAGCCTGGGTGATACGTGATTTCGCTGCGAAGTTCTACGGCAACACGCTTGGTGGATAATTGCTCCGTCCGGACGACCACGCGAGGATTGGTGATGGCGTCGACCTGGAGGTTTTGTCCGAGGAAAGCCTCAGCGATCTCGCGACGCAGGGAGATGACGCCGTCGGGGTTTTGACGCAAGTCGATGCTGTCGATCAGGATCTGACGGTTGCCTCGACGAAAACGCTCTCTGAGCAAGTCCCACCCCGTTGCCGTGACGGTAGCCTCGATGCTCCGGGGGGGCTCCTGTGCGAAGGTGGACCCTACCGGGAGGGCGTACTCCAGTTCGATCGTTTCTGTAGTGCTGTAGCGCTCGGACAGTCGTATCGAACACCAAAATATGATCGCTGCCGCTATGCACCCGAACACCGCCCGTCGATTGACGGGCTGCGGGCGATTACTCGCTACCCTCTCCAAACTTGGCGACGGTTAGGTCTCGACTTACCGAGCCGAGGGTAAAATCGAGGTAGACGTTCTTGCCGGTCTCGATCGTCACGACACCTTGCTCTTTATCGAGTTTCGAGACCCGTCCGAGGATGCCTGAACTCGTCACGACTCGGTCGCCGCGCTTGACCGCTGCCTGAAATTCATCCTGTTTCTTCTGGCGCTGAGTCTGAGGTCGCAGGATGAAGAGGTAGAAAACCCCAAACATCAACACAAGCATGATCGGCGTCACGAGATTGGGGGGGATGATAGACTGGAGGAGGAGCAGGTCGGACATATGAATACGGACTTAGGCGAGGGCTAGTTGGCGGCGTCGACGGTGCCGACGAGTTCGATTTCTGTAGTGTTGGGGTAAGTATTGGCGGTGAGCGTTACGACCTTGACCTGGGTGCCGGTCTTGCCCTGGGTATCGAAGCGGACCCCAATGCTAGCCGTATCGCCGGGGGCTATGGGGGAGCGGGGCCAGATCGGGACCGTACACCCACAGCTACTCGATGCGTGCGTGATGACGAGGGGTCGCTGGCCGGCGTTGCGGAACGCGAACCGATGGCTGACCACCGCCCCTTGATCTACGGCACCGAAGTCGTACTGGCTTTCGCCAAAACCAAAACGTGCCATGTCTGCTGTATCCACTGCGCCGTCTCCACTCACCGGAAATTTGACAATGCCCGTCGCCTGGCTCGCGGGGGCCGATGGGACCCCAGGCTCGGTGTCGCCACTGCCACAAGCAACGCAAGCCGTCGCGCACAGCGCGAATGCGCCGTGCCGCACCCATCGACTTAATTTGCGGCCGGCCGCGGCAGACAGACAGTCATTTTCCACGGCGCAAAAGTAGCTATGGAATCCCCGCACATTTTCCTCGTCGGTATGATGGGCTCCGGCAAGTCGACCCTCGGTCGTTTGCTGGCTACCAAACTTAAAGTACCCTTCCTCGACCTCGACGCCGAAATCGAGAAGCGAACGAATCTCACCATCTCCGAGATTTTCGTAAAGCGCGGTGAATTCGAATTCCGGACCTGCGAGGCGCAGATGCTTCGAGAGCTACCGTCGCGCTACCCACAGGCAGTAATCGCGACCGGCGGGGGGGCACCGGCATACTTCTCAGGGATGCGGTTCATGAATGCCGCAGGCTTGCCGATCTACCTCGACGTAGACGCCGAGACCTTGCTAGAGCGACTCTCCGCCGAACGTGCTGATCGCCCTTTGCTCGCGGAGCCCCACTGGGAAGACACCATCGAGATGCTGCTAGCACAGAGAGCCTCGATCTATCGGGCAGCAAAGGGTATTATCAGCACTGCGGGAACCTCCGCAGAGGAGTCGCTCTCGTTGCTCATCCAAGAAATGACTCGATTCATAAAGTAATCAGGCTGGCTAGAGAGCGTCGGATGCTTACCGAGTTTTGGCGAAAGCAGCCCCCTCCAATGAGGAGTAATTTGCCCTTAGGTCGCTTTCGCGTAGGGTTTCGTCACTCGGTGGGAGACGTCATAATAATTGTACAGACCAGACACGACGAGCGCTGCCTGACTCGTCCAGTCGAGGCGGCTTTCGCCAAAACTTGCTGTGTCTACGATGCGCAACTCCTCCACTGCGCCTATGACGATCACGCAGTCGTTGGCTGCGACGTGGTGCTCTTCGACAAACCGCAGCTGCATCGATACGCTAGCCTCCTGGACGTACGGTGCTCCAGCGGCGGAAGAAACGGCCGTAAGTCCTACTGCGTCGAACTCGCTTACGCCAGCGGGATATTTGGCACTCGTCTGGTGGAGGGCATCCACGTGGGCGGCGGCGAGATGATTGATGGTGTAGACGCCCGTTGCCTTAAGATTATCGTAGGTGTGCCTCTCCACGGTGAGCGGGCGGAACACCAGCGCTAACAGTGGCGGTCTCGCCCCGATGTGCGTCATAGAATTGAAGACGGCGAGGTTGAGCCCCTCGCTGCCGTCGTAGGTACCCACGGCTACGGGGCTGCGCAGGCCCTCGAGTTGACTAAACCAATCGGCGAAGGCTCGACTCGAAAGCTTGGCCCAGTCGGCCGATCGGGAGAGGTGGTGTTGCATCGGGGTAAAGGTATCGGGCGGGGAGTCGTCCGTATGTAGCGCTGACGTGTTGGTAGCTTGACAGACGACTGGCCCGTGAAGGGCTAGTTTTGCGACAAGCTAAATCGAATCCATGGCCCCGACCGCCACCGCCACCGCCCCTACTTCCGTCACCGCCCCACCGGCCGATACCAACGCCGGCAACCTCGGGCACGACAAACCTTTAGACTGTCTCATCATCGGCAGCGGGCCGGCCGGCTACACGGCCGCGATCTACGCCGCACGCGCTGGCCTCAAGCCGGTGCTGTACACCGGCCAGGAGCCCGGTGGTCAGCTCATGATCACCACAGACGTGGAAAACTATCCCGGCTACCCCGACGGCATCATGGGGCCTGAGATGATGATCAACTTTCAGAAACAAGCGGAGCGCTTCGGTACCGACGTGCGCTACGACCTCATTGATCGCGTGGACTTCAGCGGCCCCGTGCACAAGGTGTGGGCCTCGGGCGGGGACGAAATTCACGCACACACCGTCATCGTTTCTACCGGAGCGAGCGCAAAGTGGCTAGGTCTTGAAAGTGAGCAGCGGCTCGCCAACCACGGCGTGAGTGCCTGCGCGGTCTGCGATGGCTTCTTCTTTAAAGGACAGCACGTGGCCGTCGTCGGCGGGGGCGACACCGCCGCCGAGGAGGCGAGCTATCTGGCGAAACTCTGTCCCCAGGTCCACCTGATCGTTCGACGCGATGAGATGCGAGCCTCGAAAATCATGCAAAAGCGCATCGAGGAGCTCGACAACGTCACCGTGCACTGGAACACCGTTACCGAAGAAGTTCTTGGCGATGACCACGTGACGGGCGTCCGTCTGCGCAACCGCGTCACCGATGAGGTAAGCGAACTCGACATTGCGGCCATCTTCGTGGCGATCGGTCACAAGCCTAACACAGATATTTTTAAGGATTGGCTCGACATGTTCGACAATGGCTACCTAAAGGTGGTCCCAGGCACCGCCAAGACGAAGGTCGAAGGGGTCTTCGTCTGCGGAGATGCCGCTGATCAGCACTACCGACAGGCGGTCACGGCGGCGGGGACGGGCTGCATGGCGGCTTTGGACGCGGAGCGGTATTTGGTATCGAAGGAGTTGGCCTAGATTATATCCCCCCCTGTACCGGTTGGCGGTTTATGATCGCGATACCTCCGCCGACCAATCCCAAGCGATTTGCTAGCCGTGCAGCGTGACGCTCACTTGTTTACATTCGCGCCAGTGCTGATCGCGCGACCTCCTCGTCGGTTGATTTTGGCATTTGTACCTTTAAGAACACCTTTATGGCCTCCCGCACCCGCACTCGCTTTCGCCCCGGCGTCCTATCCGGCGATGACGTCACCGAACTCCTCAACTACGCCAACGACAACGATTTTGCGATGCCGGCGGTCAACGTCATCGGAACCAACAGCATCAATGCCGTCCTCGAAACAGCTGCGGCCGTCAATAGCCCGGTGATTATTCAGCTCTCCAATGGTGGCGCAAGCTTTTTCGCAGGTAAGTCGCTCGACAATAAGCAGCAGCAGGCATCGGTAGTCGGTGCTATAAGCGCGGCGATCCATGTCCACACAGTAGCCAAACTCTACGGGGTTTCGGTTCTCTTGCATACCGATCACTGCGCGAAGAACCTCCTCCCCTGGATGGACGGACTCGTCGACGCCAACCAAATGTTCCACGACCAGCGCGGATACCCGCTGTTCAGCTCACACATGCTCGACTTGAGCGAGGAGCCGCTCGAAGAGAACATCGAGACTTGCGTCCAGTACTTCGAGAAGATGAGCCCACTTGGCATCACGCTCGAGATCGAGTTAGGTGTGACCGGCGGCGAGGAGGACGGCGTCGACAATACCGACGTCGACTCGAGTCGTCTCTACACCCAGCCTGAAGAAGTCGCCGCCTTTTATGAGGCCCTCTCCAAAGTGAGTGACCGATTCACGATCGCGGCAGCCTTCGGCAATGTGCACGGGGTGTATAAGCCTGGCAACGTGTCGCTCAAGCCCGAGATCCTCAAGAACTCCCAGGCCTACGTTAAAGAGAAGTTTAGCCTCGAGAAGGACAACCCTGTCAATTTCGTGTTCCACGGTGGCTCGGGCTCATCGCAGGCCGAGATCCGCGAAGCGATTAGCTATGGTGCGGTCAAGATGAACATCGACACCGACATGCAGTGGGCAATGTGGGACGGCGTCCGCGCTTACGAATCGAAAAACCACGGCTACCTCCAAGGCCAAATCGGCAACCCCGACGGCGCCGACAAGCCCAACAAGAAGCAGTACGACCCGCGGGCCTGGCTGCGCGCCGGCGAGCAAACCAGCGTCACGCGACTCAAGCAGGCGTTCGAGGATTTGAATTGTATCGGGAAGAACGCGTAAGAGGGTGAGGATGACAGGGCGCTAGCCTCTTGAAGGCATAGTCAAACTAGGGTTTCCCGGGCTTTAGCCCGGCCCGTTAGAAAAGTCGACGCGTTCGTGTCGGTTCTGTCGTGTCAATTCTATCTTTTCATTTCTATCGTGTCCGGGCTAAAGCCCGGGAAATCTTAGTTTTGATTGATCTTTTAGTGAGAGGGGGTGCTTTACGGTTCAATCTAGGCCCTTACCCCACCACAAAGTTGATCATCCGCCCCGGCACCACGATCACGCGCTTGATCTCGCCCTCGGCTAGCCATGAGGCTAACTCGGGTAGCGTTTTGGCGGAAGCCTCCAGCTCTTCTTTGCTGGCATCCGCCGGAAGCCGAGCCGTGGCTCGCTTCTTGCCGTTGACGCTGATCGGGTACTCGATCTCGGATTCGACCAAATAGCGTTCGATAACTGCCGGAAAGGCCGCTTTGTGAATGGAGGTTTGGTTGCCAAAAGCTGCCCATAGCTCCTCCGTGAAAAAAGGTGCAAAGGGAGCTATCAGCTGAGCGAGTGGGGCCAGCACCTCGCGACTCTGGCAGTTCTGCGCGCGCAACTCGTTGACGCAGATCATGAAGGTGCTCACGCAGGTGTTCATGCTGAAGCGTTCGATGTCCTCGCGGACCTTCTTGATCGCGGTGTGGAGCGACTTCAAATTCGCTTCCGTGGCGGCCGAATCTTCGACGATCCACTGATCCTGCTCGCCGTAGTACAGACTGTGCAGCTTACGCAAAAACTTCGCGACCCCTTCGATGCCAAGCACGTTCCACGGTTTGTGCTGCTCGATCGGTCCCAAAAACATCTCATACATCCGGAAGCAGTCGGCCCCGTAGCGCTCGATGATGTCGTCGGGGTTGACGACGTTGTAGCGCGACTTTGACATCTTCCCCACCTCAGAGTGCGTAAAGAATTTGTCGGGGCTTTCGCCAAAACGGAACTCTGTGTCCGCGTACTCCGGTCGCCAGACACGGAACTTTTCGATCTGTGCGGGGCTCAGGTAGCTCGGCTTGTCTT
The DNA here is from genome assembly GCA_963837005.1 of Lewinellaceae bacterium. Classification (GTDB taxonomy): domain Bacteria; phylum Bacteroidota; class Bacteroidia; order Chitinophagales; family Saprospiraceae; genus CALDTK01. Next base: position 478,452 of record CAWIMC010000001.1, on the reverse strand, counting down.
CGAAGCCGTACTCGCTCACATAATCCACGAGCACGTAGTTCGGAGCAAACTCCTCGCGATTCGCCTCGGTGACGAGCTCGGCACTCGCGAAGTATTTGTCCTCTTTGTGAAAAAAGATCGTTTCGATCACCCCTTGAATCATACCCTGGTTGATGAGCTTTCGGAAAGGCTCCTTGGTGGGGACGACATCGAGGTCGAAAAGAAATTTTTGCCAAAACCGAGCGTACAGCAAGTGGCTCACGGCGTGTTCTGTGCCCCCCACGTAGAGGTCCACATTCTGCCAGTACTCCATAGCCGACCTAGACGCGAGGGCGTCGGGATTGCCGGGGTCCATATACCGCAAAAAGTACCAGCTGCTACCCGCAACGGCTGGCATCGTGTCGGTCTCGCGCTGGAAGCCGGCTACCTCATTGACCCACTCGGTCGCGCGGGCTAAGGGCCCCACCCCACCGGAGCTCGGCTTGAAGTCGTCGAGAGGCGGCAACACGACCGGCAGATCTGCGTCGGGCACGCGGTGGGCAATACCCTCGGCGTCGTAAAGGATCGGGAACGGCTCCCCCCAGTAGCGCTGTCGCGAAAAGTTGGCATCACGAAGCTTGAAGTTGACCTTACCCTCGCCAACGCCAAGCTCTTCGAGGCGCTGCGTGGCCGCTCGGATAGCTTTTCCGACAGACATACCATCGAGAAAGTCACTGTTGATAAGCGTTCCTGTTTTGTCGCTGGCCTTCGAGCCTTCCTCCCGGTCGACGACGCGGATGATATCGAGTCCGAAGTGCCTCGCGAAGCGCTCGTCGCGCTCGTCGTCGCTCGGCACCGCCATGATAGCCCCCGTGCCGTAATCCATGAGGACGTACTCGGCGATGTAGATCGGGAGGCGTTTGCCGGAGAGAGGGTTGAGGGCATACGCGCCCGTAAACTCGCCACTCACCTCTTTGACGTCGGCCTGCCGGTCGACGTCACTCCGCCCGGCAGCGCGCTCCTTATAGCCCTCGACCGCATCGCGCTGCTCGTCGGTGGTCAGCAGGTCGACTAGCGGGTGCTCAGGAGCTAAGACCATGAACGTGGTGCCGAAGATGGTATCGGGTCGGGTCGTGTAGACTTCGACTTTCGCATCCAAACCCTCCACCGCGAAACGGACCTGGGCCCCGGTGCTTCGCCCGAGCCAGTTCCGTTGCTGAGTCTTCAGGCTATCGGTCCACTCCAGTTCGTCGAGGTCATCGAGCAGGCGTTGCGCATAGGCACTCGTGCGGAGGCACCACTGCAACATCGGGCGCTTCTCGACTGGGTGGCCGCCGCGCTCCGATACACCGTCTTTGATCTCGTCGTTGGCGAGCACTGTCCCGAGCGCCTCGCACCAGTTGACAAAAGTCTGCTTGCGATAGGCAATCCGGTAGTCCATCAGGATATCGGCTTGCTGCTTTCGCGAAAACCCCTGCCATTCGTTTGCACTAAATGTTTGGCTAGTCTCCGTCGCTGCGGCGACCGAAGCGGTGCCTGTTTTGGCGAAAGCCTCCCGCAAATCCTCGATCGGCAGGGCCTTACCGGCACTCGTGTCGTAATAGCTGTCGAACATTCGCGCAAAGGCCCACTGCGTCCATTTGTAGTAGCCTGGATCGGAGGTCATCACCTTGCGGTCCCAGTCGAAAGAGAACCCAATCAAGTCGAATTGCTGGCGGTAGCGTTCGATGTTGGTTGCCGTCGAGTCTGCGGGGTGAATCCCCGTTTGGATGGCATACTGCTCGGCTGGAAGGCCGAAGCTGTCGTAGCCCATCGGGTGCAACACATTAAAGCCCTCCATACGCTTGTAGCGCGAGAAGATATCCGAAGCGATGTAGCCCAGGGGATGCCCGACGTGGAGCCCGGCACCACTCGGGTACGGAAACATGTCGAGGACGTAGTACTTAGGCCTGGCGTCACTGGCCCCGGTCGGGGTGTGAACGCGGTAGGTGTTCTGCTTGCGCCAGGTGGTGCGCCACTTTGCTTCGAAGGAGGAAGGCGTGAAGGGCATAGGGAGAGCGTTGAGGTAGGAGCGAGTCTACGGGCTGTGAGTTTGGGGGGTGGGTACCTACGGCGGGCTACGTAAACGAAAACGCCCCGCCGGTCCAAGGACCGACGAGGCGAATTTCGAGGGTGGATGACGGGTCTCGAACCCGCGACCTCCGGCACCACAAACCAGCGCTCTAACCAACTGAGCTACAACCACCATGTCCAACGCTAGGCCGTCGCCTCACGCTGAGCGGCGGCAAATATAGGAATACCGGTGGCACATTGGGCGCAGTAGTGTTGCCGCAGCGAGAATTTTTAGCCCGCGGGCATCGGGTCGGCCACGAGCGTGAAGGTGCGCGAAACAGGATTGAGCGGGGCCTCAACCGTCGCGCCGGTGCCGTCGACGAGGGTCAAGGTGACGGTGTTCTCGCCCATGGGCAACCCTTTTAGCACGTAGGGTTGCCAAACGTCTAGCGTCTCGGAGAGCGTACCTACTTCGACTTTGACCTTGTAGTCCGCACCCAGCGGGGCATTCACGGGATAAAAGTCCAGCAGGATCGACTCGGTGTCCTTTCCGACGTACTCGCCTTTCGGGCGGGAGTAAAACAGCATCGGCTGCTCGATCGGAGACATGGTCGCAATCGTACCCCCAGCGACAGTCGCCATCACGGCGCGGTGAGCGGCGTCGGTCTTGATGCTCTCGTGGTAGCTGCGCGACAGGAAGCTCAGCATGTAGTGGTCGCCGTCGGCCACCTCCTGCTCGAAGCTTGCCTCGTACTTCGCGATGTATGGCTCATTGTCGATAATGAGGTGGATGTGCTGTCCCTTATCGGAGTTGGCGCACATGGTGGACGTGGCGTCCGGGGTCTGCTCACCGAGCTTGTAGGTCTCCGCGTCGTAGGCGTACGTAAAAGTCCCGTCTTTGTAGGTGACATCGGTGATGGTTGCATCGCCGAAGTCTGTACCGGCGGTCTTCGCTTCCAGGGTGATCGCGGGGACTTCGACCTCTTCGGTTACGACTTCGCCCGTTTCGGCGGTGTTGCAGGCCACGGCTGCACTGAGCAATAGCGGGGCGTATTTTGTAAAGTTCATGCGGTAAAATTTTGCTCGCAAAGTAGCCAAATACCCGCAAGTGCCTACCTTCGCCCTTTCCACGGAGAGGTGGCAGAGCGGTTTAATGCGGCGGTCTTGAAAACCGTTGTGCTGAAAGGTACCGGGGGTTCGAATCCCTCCCTCTCCGCCCAGTGGGCAACGCGCCGGTTACGCGATCCCTACAAATTTGTGCATCTGTACGCTCAGCCGCCACTGTGGATGCGCAAGACAGTAGTCGATACAGGCCGCGGTATTATCTGCGGCGCTCGGCCCGTCGAGGGGTTGGAGCATAAAATGCGCGAAGTCCAGTTGCGCGTGGACGCTAGGATGAGCGGCAGACTCCACCTGTGGGTACACGAGCTTGAGTTCGTCTCCGGCCCCGACCACGAGTCGCGATCCGGCCTTCGGACTCACGCAGACCCAGTCGATCCCCTCCGGTAAGGCTACGGTTCCGTTGGTCTCGATGGCGATCTCGAAGTTTTCGTGGTGTAGGGCATCTACTAATGCCCCATCGAGTTGAAGCGCCGGCTCACCGCCCGTACACACGACGTAGCGCCTGCCTCCCGCTGGCCAAAAGCTAGCCACGTGAGCGGCTAGCGACTCCGCCGTAGCAAAGCGCCCACCGCCAGGGCCATCCGTGCCGAGGAAGTCGGTATCGCAAAATTTGCAGATCGACTTCTCGCGGTCTTGCTCGCGGCCCGACCAGAGGTTGCAGCCCGAGAAACGCAGGAAGACCGCAGCGCGACCGGCCTGGGCACCCTCGCCCTGCAATGTGAGAAAAACTTCTTTTACAGAGTAGGCCATGAGCAGGCGCAAAGGTCGGGCGCAACACGGTCACCCAGGCATCACCTCTCCGCGGGGAACGTATGTTTTAGCGTAAGCACCCAATAGTCGAAAATGGCTTCGCGCTTGTACAGAACGCGGGACGTACAAGTAAGGCCAACACTCCCGCAGGCAGCGAGGTACTCCGTTAAGTTCATCTGGTGCGGGTGCAGCACGTCGCCAGGCAAGACGCTGAAAATGGGCTTTAGCAGCGTATGTCGGTGGGCGTCAACGCTCAGGATCATCGTCCCGCCGGGTCGTAAGGCTTCCGCCAAAACCTGTAGCACGCCCCGCAAGTCACGCACGTGGTTGATAACATTGAGGCAGAACACGAGATCGAAAGGCTCGACGGCTACGTAGTCCTCGAGGCCCTGCCTTACCCAGTGCACGTTCGGATGCCTCGTCCGTGCGAAGCCCGGTAGCTCATCGTAGCTATCCAGCAAGGGATCTACGGCCGTGACACTGGCCGAGTGGTACACCGTGAAGATCCCAGCGGGCCCACACCCGGCATCGAGGACCCGCAAGTCCCACTGAGCCGAAGTTTCGAGCGTGGCCGCGCAGTTCGATTTTGGTGAGAAAGGTCCGCCAGTACTCCTCCTTCCAAGCGCGGTAGGCCGCAGGGTCCTTGCCACGCATGTACCTCCGCCACCACAGCCGTTCGACGGCCTGCGCGACGCGCCACCGCAGGTGCGGCACTGATGAGCGATTTGCTTTGATGCGGCGAACATACACGCCTCGTACCGTGCCTACCTTTGCGGGCTTATGAAACTTGCCCCCGGCCAAACGATCCTTCTCAAAAACACCCGCGAACGCGCCACGGTCGTCAAGGACCTCGACAACGACCAGTACCTCGTCGAGGCCGCCATGGACAAGGAGCGCTTTACGGTGTCTGGCGACGACATCGACCCCGTAATCGCGACGGCTACCTCGAGCACTACCGTGCAGCCGCAGGAGCAAGCCGGGGACATCCGCCTCTATCCTGGCACGACCGGGGCCGCCGTGCAGCTTGCCTTCCTTCCGGCTGGCGAACTCGATTACAACGTCGCCATTCTCAACCACTCGGACGAAATCCTCGTTTTTGCGGCCCGACTCCTCAGCCACCTCGGACAGCAGTGGAGCCGGCACGGTGTGCTCGGCCCGACGCGCGGCTTACAGCTCGGCCACCTCTACCGCGACCTCATGAACGAAGGGGCGCACATCGAACTGCAGGTAAGCCGCAAGGGCACCAACGGCACGGACTCGAAGCAGGACCGCGATCTTAACCTTAAGCCGAAGTCGTTTTACAAAAACGTTCGCTCGGTAGACTGGTACCCCGACGAGCTGACGGTGATGGACGTTTTCGCGAAAGCCAAATTAGAGCGCGCTACCCCACCACCGCCACCGCCGCCTGCCCCCGTCAAGACCATCGGCGCTCCTGCTCCCGAGTCTGTTGCGGCCGCCAAGCTCGCGACTCGCAAAAAAGTGCTGCCGTATACGATCATGGCCGCGGCTGAATTTCCGCGCGACCTCGATCTCCACATTGAGCACCTCGTCGACGACAAAGCGGGGCTCTCCAACGAAGAGATCGTCCAGATCCAACTCGAGCACGTGCGCCAGTACCTCGACCGCGCCATCCGTCTCGGAATTGACAAAGTGTACCTAATTCACGGTAAGGGGTCGGGAGCGTTGCGTAATCGCGTCCACCAGCAGCTCACCGTCATGGGCGACCTGGAGGGCTTTAAGAACGAGTACCACCCGAAGTACGACTACGGCGCTACGGAAGTACGACTCCGCTAAGCGCGGGCCGCGACGAATGCTCGGGCAAAATCGTAGAGCGTCTTAAAGTGCTCCTTGGCACCAATATCTGGGTAGCTCGTCGTGAGGCCGACGGTGTGCATTCCGAGGCTTTCGCCAAAACCCACATCGGAGGGGCTGTCCCCAACCATGATCGAGCGAGAGAACTCGATCTCTGGGAAGTCCGACTTCGCGGCCAGGGCCATGCCCGGTCGTGGCTTGCGGCTGGGGTCGTCGACGCTCACCAAAGATGGGCAGTGGTAGATGGCATCAATTACGACACCGTATGTCAGGGCTTGGCTAGTGAGCGAGGCGATGGACGTTGGCCAGATCGGCCTCCGACATGAGCCCTTTACCAATGCCTTGCTGATTCGTAACAATGATCCTTCGATCAAAATAGGGAGATAAAAGCTTAAGAGCTGTGAGTACCCCAGGTAGCCAGACAAATTGCTCCGGCCGCCGCACGTAGTCGCCGACGAGTCTCTCGTTGAGGACTCCGTCCCGATCGAGAAACAAGGTCCAGCCACCTGGACTCCGCTCGCGCGTCATCAGCGGACGAGTTTGATCCGCGGGGGGATGCTCGCCGGCTTGCGCCGTTGCGAGGAGATCTTGCTGTAGGGCGTCGGTGTAGATTTCTCCAGAACCTGTGTCTTCCGCCACCTGAAAGCTGTGCTTTTCGGGCCTGCTGCGTATGATCAGTTCCGCGAGAAATCCAGTAACGAACAGCTGCGTACCTACGATGAGCAGGACGATCCCGAAGTAGAAGAGGGGCCGGTCGGCGATCCCATACATCGACCAGAACAGCTTGCCTAGCGTCAAGTAGAGCAGGATCACCAATCCAACCGTAAACGCGAGACTTCCCCAGGTCCCGAAGAAGTGCATGGGACGCTTACCAAACTTCCCAACGAAAGTGATCGTAAGTAAATCCAAAAATCCATTCAGGAAGCGCTCCAGCCCGAACTTGGTGACGCCGTACTTGCGGGCCCGGTGCTCGACGACCTTCTCGCCGATGCGTCCGAAGCCAGCCCACTTGGCCAGCAGCGGGATGTAGCGGTGCATTTCCCCGTAAACGTCAATATTTTTGACCACCTCGTTGCGGTAGGCCTTGAGTCCACAGTTAAAATCGTTGAGCTCGATGTGGCTAATGCGGCGCGTAACTCGGTTGAAGAACTTGCTCGGGATGGTTTTAGAGAGTGGGTCGTGGCGGGTCTGCTTCCACCCGGACACGAGGTCGAAGTTTTGTTCGCGGATCATCTGCACCAAGCCTGGGATCTCGTCGGGACTGTCCTGCAGGTCGGCGTCCATCGTGATGACGACCTCCCCCCGCGCGCGCTCGAAGCCAGCGTTGAGAGCCGCAGACTTGCCCTGATTGCGACGAAAACGAAGTCCCCGTACTGCGGGATTTCGCTCGCTCAAGGTCTCGATCACCGCCCAGCTTTGGTCGGTGCTCCCGTCGTCAATGAGGAGTATCTCGTAGCTGAGCCGCTCACGCTCGCAAACCCTGGAAATCCAGGCCTCCAGTTCTGGGAGGCTCTCGTCCTCGTTGTACACCGGGACCACGAGCGTTAAGTCAAGTTCGAAGGTCGTCATCCTAGTTCAGCTTGCGTGGCGGACGACCGGCCCAGGGCATACCCGAGGAGAAAAGAGAAAGCGGCCCCGAAGATCGTGCCTTGCGCGTAGGTCAGGAAGGCACCGCTGGCGGTTTGGCGCAGCTCACTCGGGGCGAACGTGAGCGCGGGATCGTCGGCGGCGACCCCTGGCGACTGCGTTAAATACTGGCGGGCGTTCTCGATCATAAGTTCGCTCTGGAGATCGACCAGGGTCGGGTCGAAGTACTCGAACAGAAGGAAGTAGTACAAGCTAAAGCTGGCACTCACGAGTAGATACGCCACAAAGGCATTGCGCGTTGCATGGAAACGCGTCAAGCGCGGCTGCCGGTAAGCAGCTAGGATCATCGCAGCGAGGTAGACGATACCGAGCGACCACTGAAAAAGTGGACTCAGGAAAAGACTCCGGTCGGCGGCATAGACAGCCGCCATTGCCGACACCACGACTCCGCCGCCCGCGAAGCCTATCAGAACTGCGGCAGCTAGTTTGCTTGAGATAAGGCTAGAATTATGAAATCAGTACCGGGGCGGAGTCTTCAGCGTCAAGGCCACGAGCATCCCGACGATAAGCGAGGTGATGATCGCGCTGATCAGGCCGGTAAGAGACATCACCCAAGGGTTGAACATCGTCCCCATGACAGACTCCGTCATCTCGATTTGCTCCTCAGACCCGCCTTGTTCTTCAATCATTACCATTTGGCCCTCCAACATGTCGTTGAGCAGATCAGGCGCGAGGACATTATAAAATAGCAGCGCAAACACCGCACTCACGAGTCCGAGCACTGCACCGAATCCGAGCGACCAAACGACAGCCCTGCCAAAGGTGAGTTCACCATGGTTGTCTACGTCACGGTAGGCCTTCATACCTAGATATAGAAGGCCAGCGTACAAAACAATCGAAGCAATTAGCTGTAGCCACGTGCTCGGCGGCTGGCCGTCGTCCCCGATTTCCATGAACCCGAGATTGTAGGTCAACAGCGTAATTACACAGCTCGCCACACCAGCGATCCCGCCCCACTTCAGGGCCGTCGGCCAGATCGAAGCCGGCTCGGTGTAAGGCGTAGTATTTAGAGTGCTTCCGGAGTCAACGATCATGGCTATTTTTTATCGAGAGTTCAATACCGAGGGCGGCAGGCCAGCGACTCTCGCGCCACCGGCCAAGCGCGAAAGTACCGACGGGAACCCCATGTAAGGGCGTACCCGCCGCGGAGACGTTGATCCCCATTCCGGCGAGCGCTTTGGTAGGCATCACGAAGGGGTGGTCAGGTAGAAAAAAGGTCAGGTCGGCGAGGGCTCCCGACTCGATACTCTCGGTGGGCAGTCCTACGAATGCTCTATTCTGGCGAGCCAGGTAGAAAAGTGCTGCTGAGGCGTCGCCAAGAGCCGTTGCGCCTATGGAGAAGGCCTGTTCGATGGTAGCGGCTCCGAAAGCGGCGTATGGAAATTCGACGCGCTTGGATTCGATGTCTGCGGGGCGGTGATTGCTCACGAGGACATCAGCTGCCTTGTCGATGACGGCTGTCCGCAACGCTAGCCGATCCTCGTTCGAACGCAGCGGCGGATATAGTTTGGCATTCACATCGTAATCTACCAACGCAGTGTCGTCCTGCGCGAGGTGTGTTACAGCGACCCCGTAGGTAAGGCCGGAGTAGTTTGTTTTGGCGAAAGCCGCCCGCTCGAGACTGCTGGCCAGCGTAAGCTGAGGTAGGTGTAGCCGCCCCCCACGGTAGGCCAGCAGCGCCAATTCCCGCTCGAGCCCGATCGACTCCGCCACCGCAGGCAGGCCAGTAACACCGAGCATCGTGCTTACCTCGCCCTCGTGCATGAGACCCTCACCTTCGAGACGGACCTCACCCGGTTGCACGACCACCGTCGCCTCGAATGCCTGCGTATAGGCCAAGGCTAATTGGACGAGTTTGGCATCTGCGACCGGACGCAGACCATCCCCAAAGAAGCGTACACCGGCCTCGTGGAGTTCTCCGATCTCGGCAAGTTGCTTCCCCTGGCGTCCGCGACTCAGCGCGCCGATGAGCTGGAGGCTTACGCCAAAACTCGCGTCGTGGAAGCTGAGCACGCCCCGTGCCGCGGCGGCACTATCCACCGACGGGACGGTGTCCGCGTAGGCGAATACATGAGTGTAACCTCCAGTAGCCGCTGCTTCGAGGAAAGCCGAGAGGGACTCGCGCTCTTCGTGTCCGGGCTCGTAGACGGCGGCACCAAAGTCGACCCACCCCGATGAAACGTGCAGGCCCGCGAGGGCCACCGTCACGAGGGCCGTCGGCAGAACAGCTGGATCGACGGTGATTCGCCCGTCCTCGATCAACAGATCGACAGTCCTTCCGTGGTGCTCGCCCTCCGGATCGTACACCTGAACTGCGGTAAATAAGGTTGCCCCTGCCACGGGGGCGAAGGTATTCGGCAGGGGGCACGCGCCCAAGCGCCCTACGCCGCCTTTGGCACTCCGGTACGCGGCAGGGCGTTTGGCCGCCAAAAGCGCAGCACGAGCGTCTCGGCGAGGAGGGCGACGAGCGCCAGGACGACCAACGCCGGCCACCAGGGCTTGCCGATAGCCCCCGTGTCGAGCCCCGCCCTGAGCGCCACTGCGGAGTCGCCATCGTACACCGTCAAGCCAGCCGCCGCTAGCTCCGACTCGCTGTAAAAGGCCATTGGGCTCTCCGCCCGGCTGTAATTAAAGGCGACCACGGCGAGAGTACTGTCCGACGGCGTGTCGAGTGTGAAGTGCCCAGCCCGGGTAGGTGCCTGCCCGAAGGAAACCGTTGCGACGTTGCCGAGCAGGCGCTGCGCCGGCACAAAACGCTCTGGTCCAGACCGCAGCGTGAGTGCCCCCTCGCCAAAGCCGGGAGCCGACACCTCGATCGCTCCTACCTGTCCAATGGTATAGGCCAGTGGTGGGGCCGAGCCACCCGCCAGGGCCATACGATAGAGCATCGGTACAAACACCTCAGCAGAACTCGCCAGGTCGCTGGCGTCGGCGTCGAGGCCCGAGGCACTGAGGTACGCGATCCCCCGCCCGGAGGTTTTCGCCACGACGAAGGGTAGGCCATCACGAAAGGACAGCAGCGTCTCGGCCCCGCCGCCGCGAATGTCGAAACGCGCCGTGCTCTGCGGAAGCCGCATGTTGTTCGGCAGGCGCTCGAAGACCTCGGAAAACACAAACGAGCGAACGTTGACTTGCCCACCAGGGAATACGCCCGTCTCAGGATTGCGCGTCGACGGCAGCCCGAGCTTAGTCAAGAGCGCCACGTAACCACTCGGTGCCTCTGCGGCAGACGCGTTCGGAAACACGACCACCTTTACACCAGCCTCGACCGCCTCGCCTACAGCCTGTACGAGACCGCTCGGCATCTGCCGCACGCCATCTAAGACGATGAGGTCGTAGCCGCGCAGGCCACTGTAATTTACGTTGCTGCTGCGCTCGGCCGACAGCGTCAGCGCCCCACCGACCGGGAACGCCGCCCGAAGTTGAGGCCGTAGCTCGCCATCAGCGATTGCGAGAACCCGCAATTCACTGCGGACCTCGAACGTGATATAGTACCGATCGTCGAATTCGATGGGGAAGTCCGTAATCACGAGCTCGACCCGGGACCAGCCCGCCTGGGTCGCGGAGATCGTGAGTGTGTCCGACACGGTGCTTCCTGCCGGTACGCGGCGTAGGCCGAAGGGCTGCGAAGAGCCATTTACGAGGGCAGAAAGCTTGACGGCGTCTGCGTCTTGCGTACCGTGATTGGTGATCTGTACGACGATGGGCACAGGTTCGCCGAGCAACTGGATCGGTGTGAGCAGATACGCAGAGTCAAGGGAGACATTGCGGGTCTCGACGGCGGCAATCGGGATGGCCGCCAGAGCTGTCGCGCTATCGGTAAGCAAGTCAGGAAGGGAGAACTGGGCGCGCTGGAAGTCGGAGATGAGGTACGCCGGCACAGGGTCACCGCCACTTGCCGGGGTACTCATGACGCGTGACAGCAGCTGTGCGCCAGTCTGTGGGCTTACGCCAAAACGTATGTCGTCAACAGCGGCGAGGGCGTCCTCTCGGCCGTACCACCTGGCAGAAGCTCCGTCAACGTCGTTGGTGACGAGTTGAAATTCTGTAGCCTCGCCGTAGGCGCGGATGAGGTCACGCGCTCGCTGCTTCGCCTTGTCGAGGAGGGCCACCTCCGAGGCGCGCGCGGCCATGCTCTGGCTGTTGTCGACCACGATGGACACCCGAGCGGGGGCGGTAGTGTCGGTGCCCTCGGCTGGCCAGAACGGTTGCGCAAAAGCGATCACGAGCGCCGCGAAGGCGAGGAGCCGGAGTAGCAACACCAGCAAATTGCGAATCCTGGACCGTCGTTGGGTCTCGTCCTTCACTTCTGTGAGGAACCGCACATTGCTAAACTCGACGCGCTTAAATTTCCTGAAGTAGAAAAGATGGAGCAGGATCGGCACGGCCAGCGCGAGCGCGGCCCACAGAAGCGCGGGGGACAACAGTTGCATGCAGTAGGGCTAGACCTTAAGGGGAGCGCGTTGGCTTGCGCCGGGGGGGAGGGGCAAATTAGCAAACGCGGAACCGGAGCTTCCGCTGCGGCACCGGGTCGGGTATACGACGCAGACGGCGGCAGGGTTGTTGCGCGATCGTTACGGTTTGGCTTCGTATGTCTATCTTTAACAATCAACCGGGTTTCGGGTACGGCGCGGACAGCTCATATCCCGATAACTTTGCGGCACCGAGGCTCGTAACCACTCTTTGAGTTGGTGGGCTCGCGAACACACACTACACTGGAATGGATATCGAATTTTTTCTGAGTACGCTTTTGCGCCGTAAGTGGCTGCTGATCGGCGCATCTCTGCTGGCCGCTGTCGTGACCGTCGCCGTAATGCTTCAGCTCCCGCCCGAGTACCGCGCCAACGCCCAGGTGCAAACGGGGATCGTCGACTACCGTGGTGCGCGCCTTACCCGCTCTAGCGATTTTGTGCAAAAGTTTCAGGTTGACAACGCGTTCGCGAACATGATCACGGAGATGACCGGACGCGCAACGCTCAGCAAGCTTACCGAGCGGGTACTGATGCATGACCTCCAGGCCGAAGAGCCCTTCCGGCAGCCGAATACAGAAGCCCTCGCGAAGCTCGGACTCGACCGCCAGAAAGCTGCCGAAGTCGTGCTCGTCAACCGAGATGCCCCCACCGAGGTCAACGACTACGCTGCCGCTGCCGCAAAGGAGGCTCAGGTCAACCGGCTCGCCGCTGCGTACGCGTACGACTTTAATCAGCTCCGCAAGCTCATGGAGGTGCAGCGCCTCGGCGAGACCGACTACCTCGACATCAGCTTCCAGACCGAAGACCCTGAGCTAAGTTATTTTCTGGTCTCGGAGTATATCAAGATGTTCATCGAGGACTTTAAGCTCGACCAGAGTTCCGAGGAGCTGCAAGAGTTCGAGTTTTTCTCCAGTCGCGTCAACGACAAAAAGCACGAGATCGATAGTCTGAAGGCGGTCGTGGACAACTACCGTCTCGGCAACAGCGTCGTAGACATCAATGAGCAGCAACGCTCAGTAGTCGGGCAGATCTCGGACATCGAGATGGCGATAGAGTCGCGCCGCAAAGAAATTCGCGGGTATGAGAGTACCATGTCCAAAGTAGGGACAACCGTGAGCGACAACGCCCTTGAAATTACCAAGCAGAAAGCCAATGTTGCTACGGCCAACTCCCAGCTCGACAGGACCAAGCGGGAGCTGCTTTCTCTGCAGGAGCAGCTCGATGATCCGGGAATAGATCGCGCGAGCCTCGACCGACGCATCGCGGATAAGAAGGAGGAGCTCGACGATCGAGTCCAAAGGGTATCCACGTTGAAGCGGCTCGACCAGGACGCCACCAGGATAGCCCGTAACGAGGGCCTCGAGATTCGGAGGCTGGACGCCGATATTGATTACACCTCCGCCAAGGCGGCCGTTAACTCGATGATCGCCGAGCGCAATCGCCTGCGCGGACGGGCGACTTCTCTCGTGAGTGACGAAGCTTTCCTGTCTCAGCTGGAAAGCGAGCTCGGCATCCTCCGCGCCGAGTACAGCAACCTGATTCAAGTGCGGGACGAGTCCGAAGTGGTCTACCGTCGCAATGAGCACCCGCTCGCCGTCGTGGAGCCACCTCAGGTGCCGGAGAGCCATGAGAGTCGGCACATCGGCGTCGTGGCGGCCTTTAGCTCTGTGGCGATGGCTACGCTCATGTCGCTCGGCCTTTTCTTGCTCGCCATGGTCGATCAGCGGCTCCGTAGCCCAGACCAGATGCGGGCTATCCTCTCCCGCGATGCCATCGTGACGCTCCCCAAGGTCGACGCCAAGAAGTACAGCCTCTCACGCCTCTTTGGCCGAGATCAATTGCCTGAGGGCGAGCGCAGATGGCTAGAAGGCATCCGGTCGCTCCGCTACGAAGTCGAACAGTCGGGCAAGCACTTGCTGCAGGTGACGAGTCTCGTGCCGGGGTCCGGTAAGTCGATGATCGTCGCCGCACTCGCCACGGCGCTCGGCAAGGCCAATAACCGCGTCCTCATTATCGATACCAACTTCAAGAACAACACCCTCAGCGCTCACAACAATGTGATGCCGATCGCGCACCCTTTCGAGATGGGCTTCGACCCGAAGCAGCTCCCGCGAGCCTCGGCGTGGTTCGACATCACCGATATTGACGTAATCGGTAACCTAGGCGGCAACCGCTCGTTCATGGAGGTGGTCGCAGGTACGGACTTGGACGACAAGCTGATCCAACTACGGCAACGCTACGACTATATCCTTTTCGAAACTTCCTCTATGGACCTCTATGCCGACAGCCGCGAGCTAGCCGAGTACACCGAGGGAATCATATGCGTGCTCGACGCGCAGCAGAAAGTGAACGCTACCGATCGCGACTCCCTCGCCTGGCTCGACGCCCAAGAGGACAAGCTGCTCGGCCTGGTGCTCAACCGCGTAGACCTCAAGCTCCTCAAGTAAATCTTGGATCCCTCCCCCACGGAAATCGTCCACATCGAGCCTGAGGTAAAGGTAGACACCGCCCCTCCGGCCAGCGGTAAGCGGACCCGCGGGCAGCTCATCAGAAGCGGCTTGTACGCCGTCGGCGACCGTGTCTCGGCGCTGGTATTCGGGTTTGGCTCCCTCTGGATGCTGACGCGCATGACCACCGTACCCCTCTTTGGGGTCTGGGTGTTCTTTCAAGGCTTCGTGGCCACCGTCGAGGTGGCCCGCAGCGGCCTGATCCAGAATGCGTTGATCCGCTACCTGACCACCACCGACACCGCCGAGCACGGGCGTATCTACGGTGGGGCCTGGTTGCTCAACGGTGTCATCGCAGTGGTAGGCTCGGCGGTGCTGTGGTTTGCCGGGGACGCCCTCGAGGTCTGGCTGCACTATGACGGCTTAGGCTTGCTCACGAAGATTTACGCCGTCACCTTTTTGGCGACCACGCCGATGTGGCAATACAATTACCTCCAGCAGTCGCACTTGGAATTCAGGGGGCTTTTTTGGGCTACCGTTCTTCGGTACAGCACGATGTTCGTCTTGACGGCAGCTATGTTCTTCGGGCTGTACGCCGTGGATACCGAGGCCCTCGATGTGCTCACGGTTCTCGCCTATGGCCAGCTGGTCGCCGCCACGCTCGGTGCGACGATATCATACTATTACGCCCGGTGGTTTTTCCCGGAAGTCGTCACGTATGACTGGTCCTGGGCCAAGCGACTCGTCAATTACGGCAAGTACGTCTTTGGGACTAACTTGAGCAGCATGCTCTATAAGCAAGTCGACACGGCGATGCTAGGCGCACTTCTGGCGAGTGCCAGCCCCGCGGCGATTTACGGACTCGCTATCCGAATCACGAGTTTTGTCGATGTCCCGACGCTAGCGGTCGCGGCCATAGTCTTCCCAGAGTCTTCGCGGGCGAGCGCCAATGGCGGTCCCGAGGCGCAGGCGCGGATGTACGAACGTGCGGTCGCGGGAATTCTATCGGTTACGCTCCCGGCACTCGTCGTCGTCGGACTACTGCCGGACTTACTCGTGCATATCGCTGGCGGCGAGAAATACGCAGCGTCGATCCCCGTATTGCAGATTACGGTGCTGTTCAGCCTCTTCATCCCCTTCGGCAATCAGTTCGGCACGCTCCTCGATGCTTCGGGAGCCCCGGAGCTCAACTTCCGCTATGTTTTGGCGGGGATGTTGCTCAACGTGGTGTTCAACTATCTTTTCATCTCCAAGCTCGGCGTCATTGGCGCTCCGCTCGGGACGTTGACCACGTACGTGATCATGTTTGTCTTGATGCAAATGCTGCTGCGCAAGCGTTTTGGCGTAAGCCTCACCAACATAGCCCGCGCCCTGCCCGGCACGTACGTTGCCCTGTATCAGTTCGGCATGCGCCGCCTCAAACTCCGCCCATGAGTACCGCTTCCCTCCCGGACATCGTCTTCTACGCTATGCAGCCCTGGGAGAACGAGTACCCGAGCCCTAGTTTAGGATTGGCTCGCGCCCTTGCCGTCCATACGCGGGTGTGGTACGTGTCTCAACCGCCCACCTACCGAGACGTCGTCATGGGCACTGGCAAGCGGTCTCGACCGGCCGGCGTGTACCCAGAGGCGGGAGAGCAAGGATCGGTGGTATTGGTGGTGGAACTACCGCCTATTTTACCGGTCAACGCCCTCCCCTCAAAAAGCAAGGTGTATGACTTTGCCAGGGCGCAGGCAGACAAAGCGCTCAACAAATCCCTGCGAGCGGTGATGGTCCAGCACCGCGTCGGCGACTTCATTTGGTTGAACATGTTCGCCCCGACGCAGTTCGTGACCGTCGACCTCCACCGGCCACCACTGACGCGCATCTACTATACCATCGACGCGGTCGATACCAACTGGTACACCAAGCGTCACGGACCCCGGTATGAGGCCATCCAATGTGCTCATTCGGACATGGCCTTGGGCACGAGCAGCCAGCTCGGCCGTCTCCTGCGGGACTATACTCTCGCTGATGGCTCCGCCGCTATTGCGCCTGAGCAGGTTCACGTACTCCCGAACGCGATGGCGGCCGACATTTATCTCGATACGAACGACCTCGCCGAGCCCACCGATCTGGCGAGCATCGCTCATCCACGCGTAGGTTTTGTTGGCAACCTCGACCATGCCCGGATCGACTACGCAGGCTTGCTAGCTTTCGCCAAAACGAGGCCCGACGTGCACCTCGTCTTCGTAGGTCCGTGGAACCATGACGACCCGGCGATGCACGATGCGTTTGAAGCACAGCGCAACATCTATCTCCTCGGAAGGCGTGACCAGCGCGAGTGCCCGGCATATCTGCACTACTACGACATCTGCATGATCCCGTTTGCGATCAATGACCAGACCGCGGCGATCTACCCCCTAAAGATCAACGAGTACCTAGCCATCGGCAAACCAATCCTCGCCACGCCCTTTAGCGAAGACATACAGGACTTTCGTCAAAACATCACCCTCGCTCCGCTCGAAGAGTGGCCTAACCTGGTCGAGTCTACGCTCTCCGAGCACTCAGAACAGCGCCGCCAGGCGAGCGTAAGGCGTGCGGCAGACAATACTTGGGCCAACCGCGCCGTAGAATTTTTGGACCTTGTGGGCTACTCTCAGACGAGCGCAGCATCGCCCGAAAACACTCGCCAAATATGAGTCCGCAGAACTCGCCTACCCGCGCTGAAGGATTTCAGCAGTTTGTTGCCATAGCAATCGTGGTCGTACTGCTGGTAGGTTATTTCATGAAGTGCGTATTTCTCTAGTCCTATGAGCATCCTCAGCCCTAGCCGCAGTAGCCAAACAAACTCTGCCCTCGTGATGGAGTACCTACCGTGGGCGATGGCCGCGGTACTAATCGTGGTCTTTGGTGCTATGGTGGCCGTACTAAATTGGAACGCTGCCGTCCTCGGTATGGCCGCGCTCTGTGTGGCACCGCTGTTTTTGTTTGGCTTCCTCCGCCTCGACATTGGGGTGCTCTTCACCGTAGTACTAGGGTTCTTCGTAGAGTTTGTTAGGAAATACTCCGATGCCCCGGTGGGGGTGGCGCTCGACGGCCTCACGCTCGCGTTTGCCATCAGCATGATCGCCGGACTCGCCAAGACGAGGAACTTTGCTGCGGCGAGGCACCCGATCAGCATAATGGTGCTCGTCTGGCTGTATTACTGCGGCATACAAGCTATTAATCCCGAACCTACCGCTCACCGCCTGGCGTGGCTGTACACTGTGCGCTCTCTCGGCGGACTGATGTTTCTCTACTTCGTAGCCGTTTATGGCCTCGATACGCTACCAAAAGTCAAGCGCGCCATCAAGCTCATCCTCGCCCTCGGATTTGTAGCAGCGGCTTATGGCCTGAAGCAGGAGTGGGGAGGATTTAGCGATCAGGAGATCTCCTGGCTTTATTCCGACCCGATGCGTCTACAGCTCATTCAGCAGTGGGGTCGCCTGCGGATCTTCAGCTTCTTCAGCGATCCGACGACGCTCGGCATAGTCATGGCCTACCTCACTTGTATGTGTGTGGCGCTGCTGTTTGGGCCGTACAAGCGATGGCAGAAGATCGCACTGGCCGTGGCGTCGCTGTGCATGATCGCAACCATGGCCTACGCAGGCTCGCGGACCCCGATAGTCGTTTTGCCGGCAGGCCTATTCTTCTTCATCATCCTGATGCCTACACGCAACGTGCTGCTGATCAGCGCCGTGTTCTTCACCTTCGGGACGCTAGCCATGCTGAAGTCCTCCAACAATGCGGTGCTTTACCGTATACAATCCGCCTTTAAGCCGAGCGAGGACGCCTCGGTGCAGGTGCGCATGGACAACCAGCGCTTCGTGCAGCCTTTCATCCAGTCACACCCTGTCGGGTCGGGACTCGGGACCACCGGTGAGTGGGGTCGTCGTTTCGCGCCCAACTTTTGGCTCGCGCACTTCGCGCACGACAGTGGCTTGGTCCGTATTGCCGTCGAGGCAGGATGGGTCGGCCTCTTTATTTATGAACTCTTTTTAGGCGTAATCCTCATCAGCGGCATACGGCAAATTTTTAGGGTGCGTGACCCGGTAATCAAAAACCTCAGTATCGCGATTGTCGTCGTCATGTTTTGCCTAACCCTGGCGAGCTACCCGCAGGAGGCTATCCCGATGTTGCCGAGTTCGATCATTTTCTATATCCTGCTTGCCTGCCTCGTACGGCTCGACTATTTTGATCGAGAAGAGAAGCGCATCGAGCTAGAGCAATCCAAGCAGTCCTCCGTTAGTAAAGGGTCTCGCAATTCGCTCGCTGTCGCGGCGGTCTAATATTTGTATATGCTTACGTTTGCCGGCAGACCGCGTCCTGTCTTTACCTACGACCACCTCATGAGGCCAGCTTTATTAACGTCTATAAGCCTCGCTGCCCTGCTCGTGGTCATCACCACCGGTGCGTTTGCCCAGCAAATGGACCTGGACCGCGTCGTCCCGCCGTTGGAGTCCAACCCACGGACGTTCGAGGACTACCTCGTGCAACAGGCCTGGTCCAACGACCCAGAGCGGCGTGAGCTCGAAGGTGAAGTAGCGGTCGCAGATGCTCAAACCGTCCTCGCGCAACGCTCATGGATGGAGCAGATCGGGGCTAACGTGGGCTTCTCGAGCCGGCGCGACACGATCCAATTCCTCGAAGGTCGCAACCAGTACCTTTTCCCAGGCTACAACTACGGCCTCTCGATGAACATTGGGGCCCTTACAAACAACAAATCCCGCGTTCGGCTGGCTGAGGCGCGAGCCCTCGTGGCGCGTACCAAGGTTGATCGCGCCAAGCCGGAGGTTCGCGGTGAAATAGCCCTCGCGCTCGAGGCGGTAGAGACCACCCGCGAATTGCTCCGCATTCGTCGCCGCGCAGAAGTCGATGCCGAAACGAACTATACCCTAGTGCAAAGCCTCTACGAGCAAGGGAAAGCCCAGTTCGAGGACTTAGCGCAGGCGAGCGAGGTATTCTTCCAGGCGGTGACCTCGACGGCGGTCGCGAAGTCGAACCAGACCCGCGCCCAGCTCGAACTCCAGACCCTCACGGGGCTCACCTTGCAGCAGATCGAAGAGGCGCGACGGCGCTACGCCGTGAAATAATTTACCCGCTACTATTAGTCCGCCGTCATCAGGGTAAACCCTGCTGCACCCACACGGCAAAACATTAGGAACGAACGAGCCGGGACCCGGACGTGAGCATCGGCAGCATACATTCTCGCACCGTCCACCTCACCCGTGAAGGTGTCGACGACTAATGACCACTTCGTCTTTTCGGGGTTGCCCGGCAACTGGAACACGAGCGGCTCCCAGTGGCTGTTGACGATCTGAAGAAAGACGTCATCGCGGATACGAACCCCGCGTTCGTCGTATTCGTCCATGGCCTCCCCATTCAGTAGAATCGCGAGGCACTTGCAGCGCGGGTTCTGCCACTCGGCATCAGTCATTTCCTGCCCGTCGGGCCTGATCCAGAGGATGTCGCTGACTTCGCTGTTCGGCATCGATCGCCCGGAAAAGAACTTTCGACGGCGCAGCACGGGATTGTCGCGTCGCACTTCGATCAAGGCCTTGACGAAGAGATGGAGGCGCGTCTGTTCTTCGGTCCAGTCCCAGTCGAAGTAGCTCAGGGCGTTGTCCTGGCAGTAAGCGTTGTTGTTGCCGAGTTGCGTGCGTCCATACTCATCGCCCATCGACAGCATAGGGACGCCCTGGCTCAGGAAAAGCGTGGCTAAAAAATTGCGTTGTTGGCGCGCTCGCAACTTTCGAATCGTCGAGTTCTCAGTTGGGCCTTCGACCCCGCAGTTCCAGCTTTCGTTGTGGTTGTCACCGTCGCGGTTGTCTTCCCCGTTGGCTAGGTTGTGCTTATCGCTGTAGGCGACTAGATCAGCGAGGGTAAAGCCGTCGTGCGAGGTGACGAAATTAATCGATGCCATCGGCGAGCGCCCGCCTGCTTTGTACAAGTCGCTCGACCCGGTAAACCGGTACGCCAACTCAGGCACCTTACTCTCCGCCCCCCGCCAAAAGCCTCGTACGCAGTCGCGGAACTTCCCGTTCCACTCCGCCCAGCCAATGGGAAAGTTGCCGACTTGGTAGCCGCCCGGACCGATGTCCCACGGCTCGGCAATCAGCTTTACCCGCGACATGATCGGGTCCTGATGGATCGTGTCGAGGAAGACCGACAGCTTGCCCACATCATAGAGCCCCCGCGCCAGCGCAGACGCCAAATCGAAGCGAAAGCCGTCAACGTGCATTTCGGTGACCCAATAACGCAGAGAGTCCATTACTAACTGGAGCACGCGGGGCTCCACCATGTTGAGGGTATTGCCCGTGCCGGTGTAGTCGGTATAAACGGTGCGATCGTCGGCATCGAGGCGGTAGTAGCCGCGGTTATCGACGCCCTTGAGATTTAGGAAAGGTCCGAGGTAGTTGCCCTCGCCTGTGTGGTTGTAGACAACATCGAGGATCACCTCTAGTCCGGCGGCGTGAAACGCCCTGACCATTGACTTGAACTCTCGCACCTGGTCGTTGCCCGCCGTCTTGCTCGCGTATTCGTTGTGGGGCGCGAAGTAGCTCAGTGTATTGTAGCCCCAGTAGTTGCGCAGCTCGAGCTCACGGAGTCGATGATCCTGTACGAAGTGATGCACGGGCAGGAGCTCGACCGTCGTCACGCCGAGGTCGAGCAGGTATTCCATCACGGACGGATGCGATAGGCCCGCATACGTCCCGCGTAAGGCGTCCGGCACGCGATCATTCAGCATCGTGAAGCCCTTCACGTGGAGCTCGTAGATGATCGTATCCTGCATCGGGATGCGCGGCCGCGCTTCATCGCCCCAGTCAAAGTAGTCGTCCACCACTACCGACTTGCACACCTGCGCATCGTTGCGGCGGCGGTCTTGCTTTAAACGTCCACCCTTTTGGTCGTAGACATAAGCGTACATCTCGGGTCCCCAGACGATGTCGCCTTCGATGGCTTTGGCGTAAGGGTCTACTAGTAGCTTAAATGGATTGAACTGCCGCCCCTTATGGGGCGCCCACTCCCCGTAGACACGGTAGCCGTACAGCGTCCCTGGCAACACGCCCGGCACGAAGATGTGCCAAACGTGTTCGGTCTGATCGCGCATCGACAGGCGCATCTTCTCCTGGCTGGGCTCGTCGGCGGTGAAGAGGCACAGATCGACACCCGTCGCGCGCAGGCTGTACACCGCAAAGTTGGTCCCTCCGTCGCGGTAGGTAGCACCGAGCGGGTAGGGCTCGCCGGGCCAAGGGTGGGTATTGCGCCAGGCAGCCACCTGGGCGTCGCTATCACTGTGTAGAGTCAAGGCCATGCCGTAAGAAGCGGCTAGGATTCCGCGGAGTGTGAAAGGCCGAAGCTACTCTGCGGCCACAAACACCGCTGCCGGACCGCGGGCCAGCAGATCAGCGACCGATGTTTCGTCACCGAAATCGACGGCAACTCCGCTCAGAACGTCTACCCCTCGCCCAAAAGTCGGTAGGCAGATGCTCATCCCTTTAAACCTGTCCGCCATGGGCCACATCTCCCGCGCGTCGGAGCGGATTGACAACAATACTACTGCTTGATCGTCGCCGAACACCCGCCGGTATGCCAGCACGCGGCCCTGCCCTCCTATCACTTCGATAGGAACGTAAGCCCCTTGGAGCCACAGCGCTTTGTTGTTCTGGCGCAAGCCTAACAGCACGTGCACGAGCCGCTGCTTTGCGCGATCGAACTCAAAGGCATCGTCGTCGGCGTCGAAGAGTTGCCACACCGGTATCTGCGTCGAGGCGATCAGGCTAAGGTTTCGAGCGGGATAGTCTACCGGCCGGCGATTGTCTGGGTCAACGAGCGAATAGTCTCCGTACTCAGCTCCCTGGTAAACGTCCGGCGACCCAGGGGCCGTGCAGCGGAGCACCAGTCCCCGGATGGCGTTGAGGTAAGCTTGTGAGCGTACCGTTTTGTCGAACTTCTCCATCGCTAGGGTGAATGCGGGCGACGAAAGCCAGGCGGTGACTACCTCAGCGCACTGCGCTTCGACGGCGGCATTCGGCTCGGCCCAGGAGCCGTATCGCTTCCCTTCGCGCAGCGCTTTTTCGGCAAAGGCAGCCAGTCGAACCTCCAAGTCTTCCGAACCCGCGTTCGACTCGATCCGGCGACTCGGCCACGCGCCGACGACCGATTGTAGCAGCCAGAAGTACACGTCGCCTGGCAGCTGTTGGCCTTCCGGCAAAACGGACTCGACGGTTTTGGCGAAAGCCGTCCACGCGCCTGGTGCCGCACTCAAAGCATGCAGACGCGCCCGAGCGTCCTCCCCTCTTTTGGTGTCGTGGGTTGAGCCACCGTTCATCTCCGTGAGACCGCGCTCGGTCATGCGATCGTGCCAGGCCTCAATGCTCATCGCGTGTGAGATATCAGGATTGTCGCCTACTTCGTTGCTTGCGAGATAGTCGACGTGCTGGTAGAAGGTCGTGTCCTCGATGCCCTTGGCCATGAGGGGGCCGCTAAGCTGCATCGATCGTTGGAGAAACTTGGCCGTACGGTCGTCCAGCCGCGTAATACTGCGCAGCCAAGACCGCAGCAACTGTCAGACCTTCCGTCTGGGCAGCACCGAGTTCAACCGCACGGTCGATCGCGTGTACCAGCAGACTCCTGTCGCTTTCGCTAAAACTGCCGAAGCGTACATAGGCCCGGTAGACAGGAAATCCCGCCAGCCATTCGCCTACGGTTGCCCGCAGGCGGGGTACGTCCATGCCCAGCGGCAGGCCAGCCAGCGCACCCTGGGCATGGTGGACGAGGTTGTCCAACTCGCCGCCCATGCGCGTGTGGAGGAACATGAGCTTGTTGTCGTAGATCTGCTGAGCAACCGGAAGGTCCGCGCCTTTGACATCGGTGGTATACGTACGTGCTGTAGCGGTGACCTCGTCATGGCCCTGCGGGTGGCGAAGCATCTGGTTGACGTAGGCCATGAAGTCGTAGCCACTCGTACCGGCAATGGGCCACTCCGAGGGGAGGGTCTCGCCGTGCTCGAGGATTTTCTCGACGACGATATAGGCCTCGTCTCCAGCTGCTTCGCGGAGGCGCTTGAGGTAGCCCGTCGGGTCGAGCAGGCCGTCGATATGGTCGATGCGAACCCCGTCGATGTCACCGGCCTTGAGCCAGTCGAGGAGCAGCCCGTGCGTAGCATCGAAGGTCTCCTTGCGCTCTGCACGCAGGCAGATGAGTCCGTTCACCGTGAAGAAGCGTCGGTAGTTGATGACGCGGTTGGTCTCCTTCCAGAAAGCGAGCGCGTAGTGCTGTGCGTCTAGCACGTCCCTGAGCGGCGCCGCGCGAAGGTCTTCGAACTTGCCCCGGCTCCGCGAACTGAGCGGTAACACCTGCTCGTAAACCTGGATCCCGTCCGCGTTTGACGTAAGTCGTACCTGGCCCGCAGCAATGACGCTGTCTAGATCGTCCCCTAGTATCGGAAGCATGATCCGCCCTCGGAAATCGGGGTGCCGCCAGTCGACATCGAAGTGCTTTGCTACGGTTGAGGCCTCACCATGTTTGAGCAGTTCCTGGACCCAAGGGTTGTCCAGGTTGTACGCCATGTGGTTGGGGACGATGTCCTGCAGCCACCCCATACCGAGGCTGCGTCGGTGCTCGTGGAGCGCGGTCCACTCCGCGGCCGTGCCGAGATCGGGGTTGAGCCGAGTCGGGTCGGTCTGGTCGTAGCCGTGCGTGCTGCCCGGAGTAGCCGCGAGCACGGGGCTGGCGTAGATCCAGTCGATGCCCAGCGCATGCAGGTACTCGAGCTGCTGATGGAGTTGATGCAAGGTAAACCCCCGGTGGAGCTGGACGCGGTAGGTGCTTAGGGGCTGCTTAGACATGGGCATTGGTTGACGAGGTAGCGGGCGAGGAGGTAGAAGAATCGAGTCGATCGCTAGGCAGGTAAAAGCCAGGTGGCGATACTGCGGGCGGGCAAGTTGGCGGTCGTGGCCTGACTCGCACAGCGAGGCGGTAGCGTAGCTCCGCGTGCTGTAGCTAAATCTTCCGAAAGGTCGAAGGCGCTGCGACCAAGGTTAGCCACGACGAGGATCGTCGAACCATCCGTACGCGGCATCGACCAGGCGATCGCCTCCTGCGCTACCCTCCTGACCGTATGGTCATTGATGCCCAGCCGACGCGTAGGCCACAGCTCGGTGCGGGTCTGAATTGCTTTGCGGTAAAACTCGTAGGTCGGGCCGCGCCGCGCGTGGCTCAGCTTTGCTGAAGTGAAGGTCTCGACTGCACCTGGATCGGGCACGTGCTCACCGTCACCTAAGAAGGCCGCAAACTCCCTGGCCCGCCCTCTCCGGGTTGCCTCCAGTATCGCCTCATCGCCGTGCGATACGAAGTAGGGAAAGGGCGCGGTCTCGCCGTACTCCTCCCCCATCCAGAGCATCGGCGTAAACGGACTCCACAGGTAAAGTCCAGCGACGAGCAGGTACTCCGCCTCCGTCAAGTGTTCGTGGATGCGCTCACCCAATGCACGGTTGCCGACCTGGTCGTGGTTCTGTCCAAAGACGACGAACTGTGAGGCTTGCGCATGCTCTGGACGCTTGCCGAAGCTGCGCTCGCGGTGCTCGCTGTATTGCCCGGTGTACACGAAGGCGTCGGCGAGGGTGCGGTGCAGGTGTTCGATGGTTCCGAAATCGCCGTAGTAGCCCGTCCGGTCTTGCGTGAGAAAGGTCCGCACGCTGTGGTGGAACTCGTCTACCCACTGGCCGCTCATCCCGAGCCCACCCGCGGAGGTGGGTTGCGTATACCGCGGATCGTTGAGGTCGCACTCCGCGATTAGGACGTAGGTACGATCTGCGGCACGGCCCCATTCGGCTACGCGCTCACTGATCTCGGCGAGGAGGTGCGTCGCCGAAGAGTCGAGAATCGCGTGTACAGCATCCAGCCGCAGACCGTCCGCCCCGACATCGACCAGCCAGGTTTGCACGACAGACAGGACGAGGTCCCGCACGCCATCGCTGTACGGGCCGTCCGTATTGAGGGCCGGGCCCCAGGGCGTGCGCTTGGCCTCATTGAGGTAGCCAGCATAGGTCCCGAGATAATTTCCCTCTGGTCCGAGGTGATTGAAGACAGCATCGATGATAACGGCCAGCCCTCGGTCGTGCGCTGCATTGACGAGTTGCTTGAGTCCGCCGATCCCGCCGTAAGACGTTTGGGCTGCCTGCCAGTAGACGCCATCGTAGCCCCAGTTTCGCTCGCCGGGGAAGGCATTGACCGGCATGAGTTCGATGGTGTTGATGCCGAGTTTGACGAGGTCGTCGAGATGATCGATGGCCCCGACAAAGGTGCCCTCCTCCGAGAATGTCCCAATGTGGAGTTCGTAGAGAATCATGTCTTGGAGCGCCCGACCGCCCCAAGGCACAGCAGCGGTTGTCAAGGCCTGCGTGTCGACGACGGCGGAAGCCTCGTGGACGCCGTCGGGTTGCGCCAAACTCGCCGGGTCTGGCATCGGTCGCTGGTGGCGATCTGTGGCGAACAGGTAGCGCTCCCCGTCGCGAAGGTCTAGCCCGTCGGCCACGTGGTAGCCGTTCGGAAGGGCTGTGAGCTCGATGGTCTCGTCACGCTCGGGGAGGTGTAGCGTCGCGGACTCGGCTTGCGGGCTGTAAAGACTTACGTCAAAACCGGTATCCGCACGCCAAACGCCCGGCCGACGAGCTTGCCGGTTGGTCGGAACTTCTTTGGTGGGAGCTTGTGCGTCACTCATGCGGGTATCGGTTTGATCTGCTCTAACCAGGGGCGGCGCTCCTCGCGACTACCTTCAATACGCACGCGCAGGAAGGCCACTACCGATCTGGCGCGGAGCGTAAAACTCGACTGGGCCGCGGCGACATCCTCGTCGCTAAAGTTGCCGCGCGCTGTATCGACAATTGGTTTCCAGGTAGTAACCGCGGGGTTGCCGGGCAGCTTAAACTGCAAATCCTCCCAGTGTGCGTTGAAGCCTAAGAACCAGATGTCGTCCTTCAACGGCATCCCGCGAGCGTTCATCTCGCTGAGCGCCTCTCCGTTGAGCACAATGCCGAGGTGGCGCGTATCGGGATCGGCCCAAAAGTCATCTCCGACCTCGCGGCCGTCTGGTCCGACCCAGTAAATGTCCGAACGCTTGGCGCTGCTCACCGTGCGCCCACTAAAGAACTTCCGTCGGTGCAACACGAGGTTGTCGCGGCGGACCATAATCAGGGTTTTGACGAAAGTCCGCAATTCGACCTGCTCCAAAGTCCAATCCCACTTAAAGTAGGCTAGCTCGTTGTCCTGGCAGTAGACGTTGTTGTTGCCGAACTGCGTGCGCCCGACTTCGTCGCCGTAAGTAATCATCGGGACCCCCTGACTCAGCAGTAGAGTCGCGAAGAAATTGCGCTGCTGCTTGGCACGCAGAGCCAGCACTTTCGGATCGTCGGTCGGACCTTCGACCCCGCAATTCCAGCTCTCGTTGTGTGACTCGCCGTCGTTGCCGCCCTCGCCGTTGGCGTCGTTTTGCTTGGCGTTGTAGCTCACAAGATCGCGCAGGGTGAAGCCGTCGTGCGCAGTCACGAAGTTGATGGAATTCCAAGGCTGGCGCCCGCCCGGCTCGTAGAGGTCGCTGGAGCCAGTGAGGCGGTAGGCGAGTTCGGGTACGCTGGCGTCGTCCCCCTTCCAGTACTGGCGCAGGTTGTCGCGATACTTGCCGTTCCACTCGCTCCACAACACGGGAAAGCCGCCAACCTGATAGCCGCCAGGGCCCACGTCCCAAGGCTCTGCGATGAGCTTGACCTGCGAGATGATCGGGTCTTGGTGGATGGTATCGAGAAAGGTGGAAAGTTTGCCGACCTCAAAGAGCCCGCGCGCCAGGGCAGACGCTAGGTCGAAGCGAAAGCCGTCGACGTGCATTTCGGTAACCCAGTAGCGAAGAGAGTCCATGACGAGCTGCAGCACCCGCGGATGCAGCATGTTGAGCGTGTTGCCCGTACCCGTGTAGTCCATGTAGTACTGTCGATCGCCGTCGACGAGCCGGTAGTACGCCTCGTTGTCGATCCCCTTAAACGACAGCGTCGGACCGAAGTGATTGCCCTCGGCGGTGTGGTTGTAGACCACGTCGAGGATAACCTCTAGACCCGCCCTGTGATAGGCCTTCACCATCTGTTTAAACTCCTGGACCTGACGACCCGCCTCTCTGTCGGCTGCGTACTCGCTGTGCGGGGCAAAGAAGCCGAGCGAGTTATAGCCCCAGTAGTTGCGTAGTCCGCGGTCGACCAAAATCTGGTCGTGGACGAAGTGGTGCACCGGCATCAGCTCTACCGCAGTCACGCCGAGGTCGAGGAAATAGTCGATCACCTCTTTGCGAGCAAGACCTGCGTAGGTCCCGCGCTCGTGCGCGGGGATTTTGTCGAGCAGCGCCGTCATGCCCTTAACGTGCAGCTCGTAGATGATCGTCTCGTGCATCGGAGTTTCTGGCAAGAGGTCGCCCTCCCAGTCGAAGCGCGGATCGATGATCACGGCTTTGTTGGCGAACGGCGCCGAATCGGTCTCGTCGATCGTAAGGTAGCGCTCGGGGTCCTCGTCGGAAACCGGGTAGCCGAACATCGCCGGCGACCAGTCGATAGTGCCGTCGATCGCCTTAGCGTAGGGATCGAGCAGGAGTTTGTTGGGATTGAAGAGCTTACCGTGCTGCGGGTCCCACGGTCCGTAGATTCGGTAGCCGTACAGCATTCCAGGCTTGACGCCCGGCAGAAAGATGTGGTAGACGTGGTCCGTGCGCTCGGTGAGCGTAAAACGGATGGCTTCCTCGGTAGGCTGGTCGGGGTAGAAGAGGCAGAGTTCGACATCGGTACAGTTGTCCGAGAAGATCGAAAAGTTGGTGCCTTTGTGGTTGTAGGTTGCACCTAAGGGGTACGGCTTGCCGGGCCAGGGTACGAGGGCGTTGAGTTGTTCGGGGCTAGGGTGAGATGGCTTGATAGCGCCTGCATTTGGTGGTGAGGCAGTGTGGTCGGTCATACGTTGCGGACAACAGTTACATCGGCGCGAAGGTGCGTCGACCTCGCGAAAGCATATCCCGAGATAAACTTTCGGCGCACTAATCCGATCGCGCGGCTACATTTGCGGTCGCTTTCGAAGGAAGGCAAAAACGGCCCTGCTGGGGCTACGTAGCCGGAGTGGCGGAATGGTAGACGCGCTGGATTCAAAATCCTGTATAGGCAACTATGTGTGGGTTCGAGTCCCACCTCCGGTACGCATTTTTTAACCGCACCTGGCCCAGGTGGCGGAATTGGTAGACGCGCTGGTCTCAGAAGCCAGTGTCCGTTAGGACGTGCTGGTTCGACTCCAGTCTTGGGCACTTTACGAAAGGGTCACCGCGGCAAGCTGCGGTGGCCCTCTCGCGTTCGGCCGCTACGGCCGCTTCGGTCTCCGTATCCCCATCGCCACCAAGTCTAGAATGCGACCTTCTTTATAGATGACCGCTGGCAAGCGGTACTCTTCTGTAAACCCGCTCTTTTCGAGTACACGAACACTGGCGTGGTTGTCGCCGAAGACTTCCGCGTACACGCGGTCCACGCCCAACTCATTCCAGGCGTACTCGACAGCCAGCAAAACGGCCCGCGTCCCGAGGCCGCGGCCCCACCAACGATGCCCGAGCCAGTAGCCTATTTCGGCATTCCGGCGCATGTTGTCCTCCCCGACAAAAAGCCCCATGACGCCAGCGAGCTGCCCATCTGCCTCGATGATGAAGTTGGTAGGCGTACCCTCTTGCTCGAGACACTTGTCGATAAATTCGAGCGCGTCATCGACATCGTAGGGGTGCGGGAAGTAATCGCGTAGGTTTCGGGCTACCCGAGGGTCGTCGGCCGCTTCGGCGAGGGGCAGGGCATCGAGGGTCTGCGGGCGTCGTAGCCGTAAGTGGGTCGTCACTTCTCGTCGGTTAATGGATTGGCCAACCGTCGCCAGCGGGCCGGGAAGAGCAGCGTGCGTTCACTGGCGAGTAAAAAGTTACGCTGGTCGGGGGCGAGCGCAATTGACTCGTACTGCGTCAGCGTAAACGGCGCCTTAACCTTGGTGGCCCGGTACTGGTTTTGGCGAAAGCCGGCCAAACGCCCCGTATACACCGTCGTCTTCGCGAAGGGGAATGGACCGAGCAGTCTAAAATCGTAGGCCAGTATTGCCACTCGGCCGCCCGTGAGCCAGGTGGCATCCGTAACGCTGCGACGCCTGAGCGTGAAGCTATCGACGAGTTCTAGCTTTGTACTGAGCTGGTCCGCCAACAAGGCTCGGAAAACGTATGCCTGTCGCGACTTGCCCCCTTTCAGAGTTTTCGCCTTCGTAATTAAAGTCAACGTGTCCCCCCGGTAAAGACAAGCTTCGCAGTCGTGGGACTCCCGCGGGTAGGTGAGCGTATAAGATCGGCGTTGATCTCCCTGCCGATCGAGCAGGTAGACCCCTATACTCTGCCTGGCGCGCCGGTTATCTCCGATGTCGCATACGAGGTATCGCTGCGTCACTGAATCGTAGCTGATGGCTTCCCAGTCGGTATTGGGCAGGCTTTCGCCAAAACTTGCAGCCACACCAGTAGTAAAGCTGTAGCGCCAGAGCACCCCGTCATTTCCGCTGTCGTTAATCGCGACCGCAGCACTATCGGAAGTGACTACCCAGCCGCTGATCTCGTCGAGGTCTGTCGGTAAAGTTCGCCGCGCCTGAATGCAGCCCGTTGATAAGAGCGCTAGGAAAATTCCTAAACTTCCCAACAGAAGACCAATCCTTTTGTTAGAGAAAGTGATGTCCGACGAATACACCGACTTACCCGCAGGCCTCGAACGCCAACTGGCCAGCATCGAGCGAGAGGCTAACGAAATGACGGTCCGCGCACTTGTCAAAGAGATGTACGACCTCCCGCCCGTCCCCCAGGCACGCGTTCGAAATACCCCTGCCGCACACGCCGCACGTACTACCTTGCGGGGAGCGAGTCGGGAGGCCATTCGCGTGAAGGACGTTTCGCTGTGGGTCATAGGGCTCGGGTTGGCACTCGCGGCCTTAGGCGTGGTACTCTTGCGGCTAGATTACGTCTTCCTCGGCTTGGGCGGGCTAATCACGAGTGGTTTTTTGATCGGCTTCGCCGCTATCGCGCTTTACAAAGCGAACGAACGCGTGCAAGCGGCCTCCGTCGAGATGGATCGTCTGCTCGGCGGCAACCGACGCTAAGTACTCAATGCTGCGATCGGCACTGGTGAACCGAGCGACCGGGAACGGCTATTCATTATACCATGGAACCGAACCCAGAAAACAACAGCCCTGATCTCACGCCAAACGAGATCACCGAAGAACTACTCTGGCGTTTTATCGACAACGATCTCACCGACGCCGAGGAAGACGCCGTGTCTGCGGCAATCGCCGATGACGAGGCGACCGGCAACCTCTACCTCGAGCTGCTAGAAACGCACGATCAGTTCGCCGGCTTTTTTAAGGATCACCAGAAGCAGCAGGGCGCCACATCGTTTACAACGATGCTGGGGACGATGAAGGATATCTCCAACTAGAGCGAGTTGCTCAAGCTATTTGCATCTGCGCGTGCGGCGGCCGTTTCCAAATATGGAGAACAGTGACGCAAGGAGAGGGTAAGGTCGGAGGCGGGACCTGCTGCCGAGCAGCATAAAGAGGCCGTGAGTGGCTTGGCGAGAGGGCTTGCAAGTAAAAATGATCTCTGGCAGCGGGTACCATCTATTACGATAGGCCCTCGTAGGACGACTAGCTGTGGAAGTGAAGCCGCTGGGCGGCGTTTGCTACGTGTCGAGGGGTCTTACCATCATAGACTCGAACACCGTTAACGTAGGTTGCAGCGACGCTACCTGGGAAAGTGTGGCCAGCGAAGGGGCTCCAGCCACATTTACTGTAGATGGGATGCTCGTCGACCACGGTCCCTGTTTCGGGATCGAAAAGGACCAAGTCGGCAGCGTAGCCCTCCCGCAAGTACCCGCGGCCGACGATGTCGAAACAGTCGGCAACGGCGTGGCACATTTTTTCCACCAGCTTCGGCCAATCGAAGCGCCCGGCCCGGCGGGCCTCGTCCATCAGCAATAGACTGTGTTGAATCAGTGGTACTCCACCGGGGGCCTCCCAATAGTGCGCGGCCTTTTCAGCAATCGTGTGAGGAGCGTGGTCGGTGGCTATCACGTCGATGCGATCGGCGAGTAGGCCTGCCCAGATGGCCTCCCGATCGGAGATTTCCTTGATTGCGGGATTACACTTCAGTTGGTTGCCGCTACCGACATAGTCCTCGCGGGCGAAGCGGAGGTGGTGGACGCAGGCCTCTGCCGTGATTCGCTTGCCGCGTACTGGACCGCTTGCAAACTGCGCTGCTTCCTCGGCTGTCGTGATGTGTAAGACGTGCAGGCGGGTGTTGTGCTGCTTGGCGAGAGCGATCGCGTAACTGCTCGACTTTATACAGCCTTCGCGCGGACGTACGTCGGGGTGATCATAGGAGCTTGCGTCCTGTCCCTTGAGAGCAAGTACGCGTTGGGTGGCCTCGCGAACCGTGGCCTCATCTTCGCAGTGCGTGGCAATCAGCGTCGGTGCGTCGGTGAAGAGAGCCTCCAAGGTTCGCGGATCGTCGACGAGCATATTGCCGGTCGAACTCCCCATAAAGGCCTTTATGCCGCAGACGGTTGCCGCGTCGGTCCGCAGCACCTCGGCGAGGTTGTCGTTACTGACACCCATGTAGAAGCTGTAGTTCACCGCCGATTTCGCTTTCGCCAAAACGTACCGCTCTTCGAGCAAGGCCTGTGTAAGGGAGGCGGGCTTGACGTTCGGCATGTCCATAAAACTGGTCGTCCCACCAGCCGCCGCAGCGAGCGACTCGGTCGCGAGTTCTGCCTTGTGCGTGAGGCCAGGCTCCCGGAAATGCACCTGATCGTCGATGACACCGGGCATGAGAATGCGACCACGCACGTCAACGACTTCAGCGTTTTTGGCCGACACACGGCTGCCGATCTGCGTGATGATACCTTCCTCTGAGAGGAGTTCGCCCTCGTATATCCGGCCTTCGTTGACGATGCGTGCGTTGGTGAAGCGTGTTCTGCCCATGTCGGCGAAAATACCCGTACTCGATTACAGACACGGGCCGCAATTGTCCAGACCTTTGCCGGACGCAAGTTGCTCATAGCGAGTCTTGTGTGTTACTGTGTGTTTATCGTGACGACTGTCTCCCGACCTGGGGGCAGTCGTTTGCTTTTGCGGTAGAGTCTCTCGGGACGTGCATCTTGCGCGCCATGGACACGACCCCGCACACGACCACGATCTCGATCTTAGGCGGCGGACAGCTCGGCAGTATGCTCTGCGAGGCGGCCCAGCCACTGCGCCTTCGCGTGCATTGTCTCGATCCGGACCCCGACGCTCCCGCGCTGTACAATGCTCAATCCTTCGCCGAGGGCGACATCCGCGACGCCCGAACTGTTGAAGCCTTTGGGCGGCACGCCGACGTGGTCACCATCGAAATCGAAAACGTCAGCACAGAAGGAATGCGCCGCCTCCGCGACGACCACGGCCGTCAAGTATGTCCGAGTCCAGAAGCGCTGTCGATCATTCAGGACAAGGGGCGGCAGAAAGAACACTTCGTCCAACATTTGGTCCCGACGGCCCCCTTTACCCTTTACTCCAATGCAGAAGCGGTGCGAGCGGCAATAGACTCCGCAGTACTACCCTACCCCTTCGTCCAAAAAGCCCTGACGGGCGGCTACGATGGTAAGGGCGTTGCAATTATCAGGAGCGACGACGACCTGCACCTGCTGCTGCCCGGTGCATGTCTAACCGAACCCCTCGTGCCCTACACCAAGGAACTCGCCGTCGTCGTGGCGCGTAGGCCCTCCGGCGAGGTAAAGTCCTTTCCGGTCGTGGAGATGGACTTCGACCCTCAGCAGAACCTCGTGACCCAGCTTCTTTCGCCGGCGCGCGTCCCGCCTCAAGTGGCCAACTCAGCGGCGATGATCGCTCAACAGCTCGCGACGACACTCGATATTTGCGGACTACTGGCCGTAGAGTTCTTCCTGCTGCCAGACCACACATTGCTCGTCAACGAAGTGGCTCCGCGCCCGCACAACTCTGGACACGTCACCATGGACGGCTTCGCGACCTCTCAGTTCGAACAGCACCTCCGGGCCATACTCGACTGGCCCCTTGGCTCCACGGCGCAGTACCGGCCCGCGGTGATGGTCAATATCCTCGGCGACGAATCGGGCAGCGGTCCAGCGCAGTACCGCGGGCTTGCAGAAGCGCTCGCGCTGCCGGGGGTCCACGTCCACTTATACGGCAAGGTCACCTCAAAGCCGCACCGCAAAATGGGTCACGTCAACATCGTCGCCGACACGCTCGATGAGGCAAGCGCTACAGCTACGCAAGTTCGGGCCATCTTGGCGGCTTTCGCCAAAACACCTTAGCGCCATGGTATCCATCGTAATGGGCAGTGACTCGGACCTGCGGGTCATGCAGGCCGCCGTCGACATCCTGCGTGAATTTGACATCAGCTATGAAGTCGATGTCGTGAGTGCGCACCGTACGCCCCAGCGGCTTTTCGATTATGCGCGAGACGCGGCGGGCCGGGGTGTCCAGGTCATCATCGCGGGGGCGGGCGGGGCGGCCCACCTGCCGGGAATGGTGGCCAGCATCACGCCGCTGCCCGTCATCGGCGTCCCCATCAAGAGCAGCAACAGCATTGACGGCTGGGACTCGGTGTTGTCCATCCTCCAGATGCCGGGTGGCGTGCCGGTGGCGACGGTCGCCCTCGACGGTGCTAAGAATGCAGGTTTGCTGGCGGTACAAATACTAGGGGCGTCGGACCTTGTCGTACGGCAGAAGATGGTGAGCTATAAGGAAGATCTAGGCGCGCAAGTATTGAAGAAGGCGGAGCGGGTGCGAGGGGCCGATCGACCATCACTTAATCAGAGCCCCGAATCCCACCCCTAGCGTCCTTGTCTTATCCTAGGCCGCCCGCATACTCGCCAAGTCTGCCGAGATCTCCTTTCGAAAAGCCTCAAAGACCGCCTGTAGACGCTCGCCTTGAGCCTCCACCCGCCCTTTGACCTTACCGAGCTCGCCGTTGAGCCGCTTTTCCTCCTCTTCTGCGTCGGCGAGTTGGCGTTGGAGCTGATCGATTTGCTGGCGGATGTCACGCTGCTTACCGCGAATGTCCTCGATGGCCTTGCGCTCGGCGGCGAGTCCCTCGGTGAGGCGGGTTGACATCGCGGCCATGATCTGGTCGTTCTCGCGCTCGAGGGCCTCGAGGTGATCTTCGGTGCTTTTGAGCAGGCTGTGGCGGTCGCGGCCAAGCGTCTCGGCGGTGACAAAGACCGACATCAGCGCATCACGCTCGGACAGACCCTTTTCGACCAGTGCGCGAACGGCCGTGCGGAGTTCGATATAGGTGAAGGGGGCGTCGTCAACGTTTTCGAGGGCACGCGTGTAGACGTGAACGGCTTCCGGCTCGAAGCTGGGGTCGAGACGAAAGGCGAGGGAGAGGTTCTTGGGCATCGGACGACGGGTATAGAGAGTTAGGCAGAGCGCAAAGCCGCTAAGTTCGCCAATGGGCCGGGAGGTATTGTCGGCGGTGGACTATTGTTCTACGAGTGGTCGCCACTGCTCGACGGAGAGCTTTGAGCTTTCGCTAAAACGCGCTGGCCATCTGCTCGACTAAGCTCCGA
Organism: Lewinellaceae bacterium; assembly: GCA_963837005.1. Taxonomy (GTDB): domain Bacteria; phylum Bacteroidota; class Bacteroidia; order Chitinophagales; family Saprospiraceae; genus CALDTK01. The sequence continues at coordinate 443,499 of CAWIMC010000001.1, read as the reverse complement.
GCTTCTCGACGAGCCGCGGCCTCAAAGTCTTCGGAGGACGAAGCGTAGATGATCCCTCGGCTCGAATTGATGAGCAAACCGCCACCGGGGATAGTGCCGTCGCGCAGTACGGCCGCCAGGTCGCCGCCTTGCGCTCCGATGCCAGGGACCAGCAGAAAGTGCTCAGGAATGAGTTCGCGAATGCGTAGAAAATCTTCTGGTTTGGTGGCTCCAGTAACGAACATCGTGTCGTCGGGCGTGCCCCAACTCGCGCAGCTCGTCAATACGCGCTCCCACAGCGGCCGACCGTCCGCCATGAGCTGCTGCTCGAAATCGGCGCTTCCGGAGTTACTCGTGAGGCCCAGCACGATAGCCCAGTGACCATCGACGAGGAAAGGCTCTACTGAATCTCGTCCCATATAGGGCGCCACCGTCACTGCATGGCAGCCGTAAGTCTCGTAAAAGGTCTTTGCGTAGCGCTCGGCGGTATTGCCGATGTCGCCGCGCTTGGCGTCTGCGATCAGGAAGTGCGTGTCGGGAACGTGCGCACAGGTTTTGGCGAAAGCCTCCATACCCGCCACCCCGAGACACTCGAAGAAAGCCAAGTTCGGCTTGTACGCTACTGCGTAATCGAGCGTCGCGTCGATGATCCGGCGACAAAAGTCGGCCAAGCCCTCAGCGTCGCGTCGGCATCCGACCGGCAGCATCTCCAGGACAGGGTCGAGCCCGACGCACAGCATCGAACCCTTCGCGGCGATCGTCACCTCCAGCGTCTTGCGATCCAAAACGGCTACTGTTCTGGGGCGGGGGCGATGTAGGCTCCGGCGGGGCTCATACCATTCACGGCGGTAATTCCCTTTATCTCCGGCACACGGTTGAGCACTGCTTCTTCGACTCCGGCACGCATCGTCATCACCGACATCGAGCAGTGCGAGCAGGCCCCGAGCCAGCGGACGTGGAGCCGCATGTCGTCGTCGATCTCGACGATCTCAATGTTGCCACCGTCGACGGCGAGGTGGGGGCGAACCACGTCCAGGGCGGTTTCGACGCGGCGGTGGAGTTCGGGGCTACTTTGCATGGTCTTACTGGACTTGAACGGCTTGCGTGGGGGGCATCGCTTCGTGGCGTAGGGCGAGCTGGCGTAAAAGCTTGACGGCAATATCGGCATAGAAACCCGCAGCCACGTGGTTTGGGTCAGTCGCCGGCGGCACACCGCTGTCACCGCCCTCGCCGATGCCCTGCACGAGAGGGATTTGCCCGAGCAGAACCGACTTCGCCTCGCGCGCTAACTTCTTGCCGCCACCCTTTCCGAAGAGTTCGTAGCGGCGATCGGGGAGGTCGACTGGCGTAAACCAGCTCATGTTCTCGACGACGCCCAGGATAGGCACGTTGACGTTCGGCAGCAAAAACATATTCATCGCCTTAATGGCGTCGTCGAGGGCTACTTGCTGCGGGGTTGTCACCAAAACGGCCCCCGTCACCGGTACGGTTTGCACGAGGGTCAATTGAATGTCGCCAGTGCCTGGCGGGAGGTCCACCAGCAGGATGTCGAGTTCCGGCCAAACGACATCGAGAAAAAATTGCCGGATTATGCCCGCCAAGCGAGGTCCGCGCAATACGACGGCCTGCTCGGGAGCGATGATGCTGCCCATACTCATGCACGGCATACCGTAGGCCTCGAGGGGCACGAGCTTCGGCTTACCGTAGACCTCCTGGACCCTAGGCCGCTGCCCACGCAAACCCAGCATCGTTGGTATGCTCGGACCGTACAGATCGGCATCAATGAGGCCCACTTTCAGGCCGCGCGCCTTGAGCGCGAGTGCGACATTGACGCTGACGGTGCTTTTGCCGACGCCCCCCTTGCCGCTGCCGACGGCGATGATGTTGCGCACCTGCGGCATCGCGGCACCCGTATCGCCGGGTCTCGCCTCGGTGACGAGGTGTACGTGGACGTCGACGTCCTTGCCGACCGCCCCCTTGATCGCCATTTCAGCCGTCTGGATAAGCGCTCCCTTGGCCTCCGGGGCGAGACCCGGCATGACGAGTTTGAAGCTGATCTGCGAGCCGTTGATCAGCAGATCACGCACGCGGTGTTCGGGCTGGATGGCGAGGCCCGTCAGGGGGTCTTGGGTTTGCGCAATCGCGTCGAGGATTTGGTCTTGGGTCATTTGGTGGCGCAAATTACGGCAGACGCGAGCGAGGAGCCGGTCGCACTCCTCCCGGTCGGGTAAATTCGCCGCCGAATGCAGGTGCACAGAGATATGTCGGCGATGCCGGAGATCCGGCGGGGCGTGGTCACGATCGGGAGTTTCGATGGGGTGCACCGCGGGCACCAAGCGCTCCTCAAAAAGATAAGGGGTCTAGCGGCGAGTTCCGGAGGGGAGTCCGTCGTAATCACCTTCGACCCGCACCCGCGCTTGGTATTGGGCCGGAGCGGTCCGCCGGTGAAGCTCTTGACGACGACGGCTGAGAAGATCGATCGTCTGGCGGCCTGCGGGATCGACCACGTAGCCATCGTACCGTTTACGCGCGAGTTCGCGATGCAGACCGCCGATGAGTACCTGAAAGATTTTTTGTTTGGCGTCTTCGAGCCAGCGGACGTCGTGATCGGGTATGACCACCGTTTTGGCGTGAGCCGCAGTGGCAACATCGAACAGCTGCGCGCTGTCGCCCAGGAGCGGGGCGTTCGCGTCCATGAGATCCCCGCAGAAGACGTGGAGGCGCTGGCGGTGTCGAGCACGCGCATCCGCAAGGCCGTCGAGGCGGGTGAACTGCGCCGCGCACAGCGACTACTCGGGTCTCTGTATGTACTCACGGGCAGGGTCGTGCACGGAGAGGCCATAGGGCGCACGATCGGGTTCCCGACCGCCAATCTCGACCTGGAGTCCACCGAGAAGCTGCTGCCCGCAGACGGAGTGTACGCCTGCAGGGTCGAGCGTCTCGACGAGCCGGGAGAAATGTTGGCGGCCATGCTGTACATCGGCGAGCGCCCGAGTCTGGCGGGTCGCAAACCCCGTTCGATAGAGGTCAACATTTTAGATTTCGAGGGCGACCTCTACGGACAGATGTTGCGCGTGTCACTGGTCGAGCGCGTGCGCGGTGATCAGACCTTCGACGGGCTAGCACATTTGAAAGCGCAGATCGCGAAGGACTCTGAGGCAATCCGCAAAATTTTGGTCGTTTGATCGCGGGACAGTCGGTGGCGGTCGTCATCCTTAACTGGAATGGGGCGGAGCATCTAGCCACGTACCTCCCACTCGTAGTTGAGCACAGTACTGGTGCGCGCCTTCTGGTGGCAGATAATGGCTCGGCCGACGGTAGCGAGGCGGTAGTGGCGGGCTTTCCGGAGGTAGAGTGGCTCGCCTTGCGGCAAAACTTTGGTTTTGCGGAGGGGTACAACCGTGCGCTGGCCGATCTGCCCGCGGCGGTCTACGTGCTGCTCAATTCAGACGTGCGCGTCACGGCAGGCTGGCTCGAGGCTCCGTGTAGGCTGCTTTCGCAAAAACCGGTGGTCGCGGCTGTACAACCGAAGGTGCTCTCCGACCAGCGCCCAACGCACTTCGAGTACGCAGGTGCGGCGGGGGGCTTCCTCGACGCGCTCGGGTACCCCTATTGCCGGGGGCGGATCTTTGATGTCGTCGAGGAGGACCTAGGCCAGTACGACGACGGCGGTGCCCGTAGACTGGGCGACAGGAGCATGCTTGTTTGTGCGGGCTGAGCTGTGGCACCTGATCGGCGGCTTCGATGGAGACTATTTCGCGCACATGGAGGAGATAGACCTGTGCTGGCGGCTGCGGCGGGCGGGCTTCGAGTGTTGGGTGACACCGGAGAGTGTCGTGTATCACCTCGGCGGTGGGACCTTGGCCTACCTCAATCCGCGGAAGACGTACCTGAATTTTCGCAACTCCCTAGCGACGATCTACAAAAACACCTCCTCCGTGCGAGGTGTCGGTACCCTGCTCGCGCGACAGCTTCTCGATGCACTCGCGGGGGTTAAGTTTTTATTGGCGCAGCAGGGAGAGCACACATTGAGCATTGCCCGGGCGCACGGCGGCTTTTACGGACGCCTGGGTCGGCTGCGTGCGGAGCGGCGCGGATGGCCGGTTTTGGCGAAAGCCGCTGGCGAATACCACACCCTACACCACACGGGCGTTGAAACACTAGTGCCCGTAAAGAGTAGCGGACCGAGTCGCTCGATCCTGTATGACTTCTACCTGCGGCAGCGGCGGCGCTTCGGGGAGTTGGGGTAAGAACGGTCCCTTGTATCCAGGCACGGAAGGCGGTTGAGCACAATCGCCGAAAAATGTGATTCCGCCACTTGCAGCTGTCACCCATCTGCCTACATTTGCACCCGCTTCGGACCGCCGGGGCTGGAGTTCATAAATAGGGGTCGTTAGCTCAGTTGGTTTAGAGCGCTGCTTTGACAGAGCAGAGGTCACTGGTTCGAATCCAGTACGACCCACCCCTTTCTGGAAGGCCTAATGGCCTCCACTTTACATCGCGGGATGTAGCGCAGCCCGGTAGCGCACACGCCTGGGGGGCGTGGGGTCGCAGGTTCGAATCCTGTCATCCCGACTAGTAGACGCGGCGCGTTTGTACTGTTCGATTTCTGATTTAGATCTCTACGTTCAAATGCGCTGCGGCGTGGGTGGCGCTCGGCTTTGCGTAGTGGCAGCAACGCAGAGGCCCGGCTTCTGGATGAAAAAAACAGCTGTCGTCTTAGTAAGCTCGCGCACTCAGCACTGTACGACGCCCCCGGCAATCGCTCTTCGGATCTTGGAAGCAGCTGCGCTCAATTTCAGGGCAGCATCTTGTCGAGGTTTACCCCGTAGGTAATGCAGCTTCTAAACACCGAAGTCCGCGGTAGCGCACTTGAATGTTGACATCAACGATTTCAAGGTCTCATATCCCACTCACGTCCGCCGGGACATCCCGCCAGTGGTAGTGCTTGATGACCACGCCATCCTTTAAGATGACGACCCCAGGATTGCTGCGGATGATCGTCTTCAACAAGATGTCGTCCCCCTTATAAATCGGGTGCGCGAACTGCACGGCGTGCTGGAAGTCGTCTATCCGAGTATTGTCCGTAAAAGCGGTCGCGGCAAACACCTTCCACCCAGCCTTCTCAGCGGCGTCGGCGAAGGGGACGATTCGCTCCATCCACTTCTTAACGTAGTCGGGCTCCCACTTAGTGATGTTGGCCACCTCGCTGCGCTCTCGGAAGGCGGCAAAGATCTTCGTGACGTTTCCGTTGGCCGCCGTGTCGGTGATGAACATCGAGTCCTGTACCGTGCGCTGGCCCTCGGCCTCGCCGTCATCGTAAAGCTTGTAGGCGACCACCATAGCGGTGTAGCCAGGCTCGTTGAGAATGGTCTCGGACATCGGCATCCCGTTGATGTCCTCGAGTTCGAAGTCACTGAGCTTTGTCCGCGCGATAGTGGGTTCGGTCTTAATCTGCTCTAGATCATACTCGGTCTCTGGGAAGTCTTTGTACTGCTTCATGAAATCATCGTACGACAGCTCCGTGTACTCACCGGTGGCCTTGCTCGTAATTCCGTAGGCGATGATGTCGACCATTTCCGCGGCCTCGGTTTCGGCGGCTTTCTTCGTGCGGATGTCGATACCCTCGGCAAACGGCCGGAAGTCGTGAATCGGCAGGCCCCAGACGAAATTGCTCATCGCGAACACACTCGCTAGCAACACCGTGCCCCACCCTACGACTGCGCGGGAGGTTTTGCTGAAAAGCTGATGCATATGTCCAGGCCAAATTACAAATACCAAAGCCGGTACCATCAGGAAGCAGTCCTTGAGAAAGCTGGTGTAGGGCTCGAGCTTCAGGAAATCCCCAAAGCAGCCGCAGTCCGTGACCCGCATGTTCGTATCGGCGTACTTACCCCATTCACTAAAGGCGAAAAAGTTACCGCCGCTCGGGACGTACCCCGTCAAGAAGGTGAAACCCGTGAGTACGGTAAAGAAGGCCATGATGGTCAGGAAGAGCCAAGCCGTAATCCGCGGGCGCTCCCCGATGATGAGTAGTAGGCCGAGGACTACTTCGAGCACGACCATGGTCGTCGCTACGAAGACGCTCACTTCGCTGCCCCAGGTGAAGAGCGGTGCCAGGAAGCCCCAGCCTGCGCCGGTAGCCGTGGCACTGAACTCGTCGAAGTACTGCTCCATCTTGTAGGCCGTGCCCAGCGGGTCGGCTACCTTGACGTATCCACTAAACAGGAACCAGGCCCCGCAGAAGTTCTGCAGAAAGGAGACGCCGATGTTGCGGGTGGCCCTTAACACGAAGTGCGTCACGAGCGTGAGGATCACCGCCGCGAGCGCGATGGCGAGAATGATAACGGTGAGCGTCATAAGCGGGAGTAGACAGGCGGCGCTAGGTCACCCAATAAACAGTACGGAAAAACGACTGCAAAGTTGGCGCACGTCTACCCCAGCTTGATGAGCGCGAAAAGTGAATAGTTTGCAATGTCGGCGTAGCCCGCCACGTACGCCCTCGCTCACCTGCGTGGCCCCGGCATTGTCCTCGATCTGCTTGATGCGGTGGAGTTTCATGAGGATGAGGTCGGTGAGCGACGAGACGCGCATGTCCCGCCAAGCCTCGCCGTAGTCGTGGTTTTTGTCGAGCATGAGCTGCTCGGTTTCCTGCGGCAGCCGTGTCGTAAAGGGCTAAAGCGTGTTTTCGGCGGAAGCTCAATAGCCTCCTCGTCACCGAGGCTCTCCTGCACGAGTGCCAGGAAGGCATAGTTGACCAGCGCGACGAACTCCCCTGGGATACCCTCGTCGATGCGGGCCTCGCCTTGCTCGAGGCTCCGGATGCGCTTGGCCTTAATGTAAAGTTGGTCCGTGAGACTCGGCAGCCGCATGATCCGCCAGGAGGTCCCGTAGTCGGACATCTTGCGGGCGAACAGGTCGCGGCACGTGTCCCTGGCCTGTCGGTATTGGTCGAGAGTGGTTGACATGGCTGCAAAGTATAGGTGTTCACGACGGATCACACCGGTACGTGGTTGTGCGCTGCGAGTCCTACCTAGCGCACGACTGTAAAATAGTCCGAACAACTGTGAATCACCTTACCCCCTCTCCGACGTGTTAGCGCTTCTCTCCTGTATTCTCGCGAGTACGTTTATCTCTTTGCTGTTCAAGCTGTTCGGACGTTTTGGGGTGCGCAACCTCCCGGCCATCGTCGTCAATTATTTCGTGTGTGTCGCCTGCGGTAGCCTCTTCGAAGGGCGCTGGCTGGTGACCACAGCGGTGTTCGATAAACCTTGGATTTGGTTGGCCCTAGGCTTAGGCTTCTTTTTTATCGGAGGCTTCAACCTCAACGCTATCTCCATCCAGCGGGCGGGGATCGCGGTAACGAGCGTGGTGCAGCGGATCTCCCTGCTGTTGAGCGTGGCCTTTGCGGTGCTTTATTTAGGTGATCCGCTATCACTAAAACAAGGTCTCGGGATCACGCTCGGCGTGGTGTCCGTCTTTCTGGTCGTAAAGCTCCGCCCCAGCCCAGACGCGGCGACACCCATCTTCGACCAAACACCGGAGGGCCGTAGCAGCAATACCGCTGCCTGGCTGCTGCCCATAGCCGTATTCTTGGTAGCCGGAGCAATTGAAAGCGGGCTCACATTGGCCCAGCGCAGCTACGGCGGCGGACAGAGCGCGCAGTACACCGTAACGCTTTTTTTGTGGGCGGGCCTCCTGGGCCTCGCCTACGCACTGATCAGACCAATGCCTACCGGCGAACCGCGTTTCACGATTCGGGACGTGGTAGGCGGCATAGTCCTCGGCATCCCTAACTTTTTCAGCATCTACCTTATCCTGGTCGCGTTAGAAGGCGGGCTCGACCCCGCGACCGTCTTTCCTGTTCTCAATGTGGCGACGATTTTACTGGGCACGCTCGCGGCGGTGCTCTTCTTTGGAGAGCGGCTTTCGCCAAAACAGTGGGCAGGTGTTGCAGTGGCGGTGTTGGCAATCGGCTTGATCACCAGCTAGCCGTCGACCCCAGCACGGCATGCGGTGTCGTACGCCTCCCTCGACCCGAGTCTGTCTTTTCTATCAATGTCCACGCTGCCCTCCCCCGACCACTACCTCACGCTCGCCGCCCAGGTCGAGGGCGTATACCGAGCGAAAGGCTCCAAGTTTTTGTCCTTTGCGATCCCCATCGGGTCGGAGCGCGAGATCTTCAGCTGCATCGATGGGCTGCGCCTCACGCACCTTAAAGCGCGGCACTATTGCTACGCGTACCGCCTCGGCCTCACGGGCGATCGCTGGGGGGCTAATGACGATGGCGAGCCCAAACACTCCGCCGGTGCGCCGATCCTTGGCCAGATAGACTCGGCCGGCATCACCGATGTACTGATTGTCGTCGTGCGGTATTACGGGGGCACCAAGCTCGGGCGATCGGGACTCATCGAGGCGTATCGCCTAGCCGCCGCAGACGCACTGGAGACCTCGCTCATCGTCCAGGCCGTCAAGGAGCGTTCGCTCAACGTATCTACAGACTGGGCGCGCTTCGGCCCCCTCTTGGCTGGTGCACAGGCTCCGCCGTGGCGCGTCGTAACCCAGACGCTAACGGAGCGCGTCACTCTCACGCTCGCTTGCCCCGCTAGTCAATTTGACGCGGCCTACGTATCGTTGTGGCTGGCCTTGGAAGGTGCCTACCCTGGTGAAGAAGATCTTAGCAGAATGCCCACTGGCTACCGCTTCGATTTTGTCGGATGACCCAGGCAAAACCCCGTTGAGTAGGAGTGGCACGTTTTTTAGGTCGAGAGGGGCAAGATGCTCCCCCTACGCCTCCTCGTGCTTACGCTTTGCCTGCTCGGGCTCGCCTCGTGTCGCAAGGATGGTGAGATTCCAGAGGCCGCACTATCTGCGCGACTCACCGAGGTCATCGAGGGGCGAACCGGAAGATCAATCAACGCCCTCCGCCTCCCCGACGGGCGCGACCTCGACGCGATTCCACAAGACCCGCGCAACCCGCTTACGGCCAACAAAGTGGCTCTTGGCAAACTTCTTTTCCACGAGACCGGCCTCAGCACTCGCACAATCGCAGCCAGCCTCCGCGGCACCGTCTCTTGTGCCAGCTGCCACAACGCCGCCGCTGGGTTCCAAGCAGGGCGGGCGCAAGGCATCGGTGAGGGCGGGCAAGGTTTTGGCGAAAGCGGAGAAGCCCGGCATCTCGACCCTCGCGTCGACCTGCGCATCGGCTGATGTGCAGAGCATTCGTACGCCGAGTATTCTGACTGTCGCTTTCCAGCAGAACCTTCATTGGAATGGGCAATTTGGCGCTACCGGCGGGAATGCGTCGACCACCGCGCAGTGGACGCCAGGTACCCCGAAGGCCACCAACAGCCTCGGCTACGAAGGCGTCGAGACGCAGGCCATCGCTGGCCTCGACGTCCATCGTATGGACGTTGACGGCGAACTCATTCGTTCGCTCGGCTACACACGACTTTTCGACGAGGCTTTCGCGGATGTCCTCCTCGCTGAGCGCTACACCAACCTCACCACCGCCCTCGCAATTGCTGCTTATGAGCGAACACTGTTGCCGACGCTAGCACCGTGGCAGCGGTGGCTCCGAGGGGAGGCGCTAGCTATGACGGCGGCCGAACTGCGCGGCGCGACCCTTTTCTTCGGGGAGGCTGGCTGTGTGGACTGCCACTCCGGTCCGTCGCTCGCGAGCGAAGCCTACTATGCACTCGGCATGTCGGACCTCGACCAGCACGACGGCCCCGTCGTTGGCGGCAGCCCAAACGCGAGCGTCAACAAGGGCCGCGGCGGGTTTACGCAGCGCACCGACGAGTTGTATGCCTTTAAGGTCCCGCAGCTTTACAACCTCGCCGACGCCCCGCACTACGGCCACGGCGCGAGCTTCGAGACCCTGGAGGCCGTCGTGGCTTACAAAGTGGCCGCTGTCGCGCAAAACGGACGCGTCGGTGGGCAGCAGCTAAGTCCGGAGTTCCGCCCGCTCGTGCTCGGTAAGGCCGCGCAGGAGGATTTGGTAGCATTTCTGCAAAACGGGCTGCGAGATCCAAATCTCGCACGCTTTGCCCCAAGTTCGCTGCCGAGCGGCAATGCCTTTCCGAATGCGGACGTAGTGAGTCTTTTCGAGCGCGCTGGTATGGGGCGCGTATTGGCGGGACGTTAGGGGCGCGTTCGGCGAGCTCTGCTTGTGCGCCGCACGGCCTATAGGCATACGCGGCACTGGCTGGAGCCACTCGAACGCCGCCCACCGCACGCCCACGGCCTGTAGGCATATGCGGTACGAGCAGAACTCGTCGAACACCGCCCATCGCACCCAACGGCTGATAGGCGTCTGCGGCACTGGCTGGAGCCACTCGAACGCCGCCCGCCGTCGGGGGGCCTGCTGAGCTTACCTTTGCGGCGTGAATACCGATGTCCTCCACGCGCCCCTCCCCACCGCTCGCCAGGGCGAGACCTTCGCGCCCGCGAGCGAAGTCCCGCACGACGGGCCGCGCTTTTACATCGAGTCCTACGGCTGCGCGATGAACTTCTCCGATTCGGAGATCGTGGCGAGCATCCTCGGCGAGGTTGGCTACGCGTCGACCCGCGAAATGGAAACCGCCGACCTCATCCTCATAAACACCTGTTCCATTCGCGAGAAGGCCGAGGACACGGTTCGTAAGCGGCTTCGAATCTTCGACAAGCAGAAGCGCGAGCGGCCGGGTACGCTGGTCGGAGTTCTCGGCTGCATGGCCGAACGCCTCAAGGTCAAGTTCCTCGAGGAAGAGCGCCTGGTCGATATGGTGCTCGGACCAGACGCCTACCGGGACCTCCCCAAACTCCTCGCCGAGGCGACTGAGGGAGAGCGACGGCATCAATGTGCACCTGAGTCGCGAGGAGACCTACGCCGACATTGCACCCGTGCGACTGGACTCGAACGGCGTCACGGCGCTGATCTCGATCATGCGGGGCTGCGACAACATGTGCTCGTTTTGTGTGGTGCCCTTCACCCGCGGGAGGGAGCGGTCGCGAGACCTGTTCAGCGTTTTGGCGGAAGCCGAACAACTCTATGCAAGGGGCTTTCGGGAGGTCACCCTGCTCGGGCAAAACGTGGACTCGTACAAGTGGACCAACCCGGAAAACGGACACGTGGTCTCGTTTGCCGAGTTGCTCGAAGCCGTTGCTGGCGTACATCCTCGGCTTCGCATCCGCTTTTCGACTTCGCACCCGAAGGACATTACAGATGAGGTGCTGCACACGATGGCGCGGCACGACAACATCTGTAAGTACATCCACTTGCCAGCGCAAAGCGGCAGCACGCGCGTGCTCGAACTCATGAACCGGACCTATACGCGGGAGTGGTACGACGAGCGCGTGGCGGCCATCCGACGTATTTTGCCGGAGTGCACGATCAGTTCAGACATCATCACCGGGTTCTGCACCGAAACCGAGGCGGAGCACCGCGAGACGCTAGATCTCGTTCGGGCGAGTCGGTATTCGATGAGCTACATGTTTTACTATTCCGAGCGCCCCGGTACCCTCGCCGCCCGCAAGTACGCTGATGACATCCCACTTAAGGTCAAGAAGCGCCGCCTACAGGAAGTCATCGACCTGCAGCAGGCGATCTCGCTCGAGGACAATTGCGCCGACATCGGCCAAACTTTCGAGGTGCTCATCGAGTGCACGGCCAAACGCTCTAATGAGCAGTGGCTCGGTAAGAACTCCCAAAACAAGAAGGTCGTCTGGTCGCGGGTCGGCGACGAGCAACCAGGCGACTATGTCCAGGTAAGGATTGTCTCGGCAACGAGTCAGACCTTGATGGGCGAACTGGTTTTGGCGTAAGCCGCACCGGTCTATCAAAAATCCGGAACCCTAGTCCACGAGCAGGCTCAGGTTGCCCGTAGGCACTTGGCGCTCGTCGCTTTCTACGAGTCCATCGCGCATCCGCACGACGCGGTGCGCGTACTCGGCGATGTCTGGCTCATGGGTCACCAGCACGACGGTATTGCCGCGCGCGTGGATGTCATTGAACAGCGCCATGATCTCGATCGAGGTCTTTGTGTCGAGGTTGCCGGTTGGCTCATCGGCAAGGATAATGGCAGGGTCGTTGACGAGGGCACGGGCTACGGCCACTCGCTGGCGCTGCCCACCGGAGAGTTCGTTGGGCTTGTGGTGCATACGGTCGGCGAGGCCCACTGCTTCGAGCACACTCGCGGCACGTTCGGTCCGCGCCTTGCGACCTTGTCCTGCGTACACGAGCGGCAGCGCCACGTTGTCGAGGGCGCTGAGGCGCGGCATGAGATTGAAGGTTTGAAAGACGAAGCCAATCTCCTTATTGCGAACCTGCGCCAGTTCAGCATCCGACATTTTGTCGACGCGCTGGCCATTGAGGGTATACGTCCCTTCGGAGGGCGTATCGAGACAGCCGAGCAGGTTCATGAGTGTCGACTTGCCGGAGCCAGAAGGTCCCATCAGTGCTACGTACTCATTGCGGTCGACGGTAAGGGTAACACTCTGTAGGGCGTGGATCGTCTCCGACCCCATCGTATAGGTGCGTCGGAGCTCGTTGGTGGAGATGATCTGGGCCATGGCGTGAATGTAGAACGGCGCTCAGGGGCGGCTTTCGCCAAAACGACGGACGCCGCATATTTTAGGACAAAAAGCAGGGAGGGCGAACGCTGCGCGATCTAATTGGGCGGCCTTTGGTCTAGTTGGGTGGCCTTCGGCCTAGTTGGGCGGCCTTCGGCCTAGATGGGCGGCCTTCGGCCTAGATGGGCGGCCTTCGGCCTAGTTGGGCGGCCTTCGGCCTAGATGGGCGGCCTTCGGCCTAGTTGGGCGGCCTTCGGCCTAGTTGGGCGGCCTTCGGCCTAATTGGGCGGCCTTCGGCCTAATTGGGCGGCCTTCGGCCTAATTGACTGTGCTTACGGCTGTGCGGGGGCCTAGTTGAGCTCAACTAGCGAAGCGCCCATTTAGGCGGAGCCGCCCAATTAGCGCAGCGCCCAATTAGCAAAGCCGCCCAATTAGCGCAGCGCCCAATTAGCGTAGCGCCCATCTAGCGCAGCGCCCAACTAGCGAAGCGCCCATTTAGGCAAAGCCGCCCAATTAGCGCAGCGCCCATCTACCGCAGCGCCCTTTCATACCTTCCCCCCATGACGCAGCCCCCCAACGTTCACCCAAAATACATCGCCGTGTCGGGCAACATCGGCGCCGGCAAAACCACCCTGTGCGCAAAGCTCGGCAAGCACTTCGGGTGGGACGTGCAGTACGAGTCTACCGAGGACAACCCCTACCTCAACGACTTCTATGAGGACATGAACCGGTGGTCGTTCAACCTCCAGGTGTATTTTCTCCACAAGCGCTACCGCGGGATCGTCGACATCCTGTCCGGGAGCAATACCGTCATACAGGACCGGACCATCTTTGAAGACGCCGAGATTTTCGCGCCCAACCTCCACCAGATGGGTCTGATGTCGGAGCGTGACTTTCGCAACTACTTCCAGCTCTTCGAGGCGATGCAGTCGCAGGTGCAGCCGCCCGACCTGTTGATCTATCTCAAGGCGGGCATCCCGACGCTGGTCAAACACATCGAGCAGCGGGGCCGCGAGTACGAGGGCTCTATCTCGATCGACTACCTCAAGCGCCTCAACGCCCGGTACGACGAGTGGATCGCGGGCTACTCGGCCGGACCGAAGCTCATCATCGATGCCAACGAACTGGATTTCGTCAACAATCCGGGGGATTTGGGGGTGGTCGTGGAGCAGGTGCAGGGTCATCTAGGCGGTCTGTTCTGAAGGGTCGGCGACGGAGGGCGCGCGGCTGGCGGTGTGTCACCGCCCGCGCCCTCCGTCGCCGACCCTTCAGACGTATTTTAATTTCAGATTATGAACACTGCCTTCGTGTCGTCGGTCCCAGGGGCGAGGCGGTGACACACCGCCAGCCGCGCCCCCAAGGAACTACGCCGCGAAGGCTAGACCCGTACCTTGCGCCTATGTCAACCGTCAATACCGAAGCCTACCGCACCATCCTCGCCGCCACCGAGGCCGCTAACGCTACCCTGGTTGCCGTCTCCAAGACCAAGCCCGCCGCGGCCATCATGGAACTGTACGAACTCGGCCATCGGCATTTCGGCGAGAACTACGTACAGGAATTGGTCGACAAGCAGGCCCAACTGCCTAAGGACATCCACTGGCACTACATCGGCCATCTTCAGCGCAACAAGGTCAAGCAGATTGCGCCGTTCGTGCACCTAATCCACGGAGTGGACTCGCTGCGACTCCTCAGAGAAATCGACAAGCGCGGCATGGAAGTCGGCCGCATCGTGGACGTCCTGCTGCAAGTCCACGTCGCGCAGGAGGATTCGAAGCACGGCTTTACCCCGGAGGAGCTGCTAAAGGAATTCGAGGGCACCGAGATCCACCGTCAAGCTTGGGCGCGGCTGTCGGGCATTATGGGGATGGCGACCTACACCGACGACACGGCCATTCTCACCCCGGAGTTCGAGAAGCTGAAGAAAACCTATGACACCATTCAGCAGACTTACTTCGATCGACGCCCCGAGTGGCACACCTTGAGCATGGGGATGAGTGGCGACTACCCGCTTGCGCTAAAACACGGGAGTACGCTGATTCGGGTGGGCAGCAGCATCTTCGGGTCACGGGAGTGATTCTCTATCGGGTTAGCGCAAGCCCCGCCCCACCACGATCCACTCCTGTTGACCGTCGTGATGTCGCCCCATCTCGACCCACCCCAGGGCTGCGTGCGCACTGCGCGACCGATGGTTGGCGACCGCGATTTCTGTCACGCCTAGCTCATAGTGCTGGGCCTGCGCCGCAAACCACGCCTCGTACAGCCGCCTGAACAATCCCGTGCCCCGGTGCGCCTCGGCAACGGCGACCTGGCCCATGCACACGTACTGCGTTTTGCCGACAGGCGTACCCTCCCACTGCTGCTGCTCGACTATCGCTACAAAGCCTTCCGCCTCCGGCATCAACCGGCGGTGACGCGGGTCCATGCTCAACGCGTACGCCACTACCCTACCGTCCTCGCTCAAACCAATCGTGTGAGGCACAGGCGCATTGAAGATTGCTAATGCGTCGAGCGTATGACGCCAACTCACATAGCCCTGCTCCCGGGCGGTCGCGGCACTTACCGAAGCTTTGTGCACGAGCGCCTGCAACTCGAGAATTCCGGCAAGGTGAGCCGGGTGGCAAGGGACGATCTCAATCATGTCTGCTCAGTCTTTGTCTTGTGTGGCAACCTCGGGGCCGCACACTGGTTGGGCACAAAGATGTCCTACCGCAACATGCAAGCCGCCGTCGACGACCTTGAAAAGTCCGGCCAACTGCTCCGAATAAAAACGCCCCTCGACCCCGATCTCGAGATCGCCGAAGTCCACCGCCGCATCTTCGACGCGCAAGGTCCGGCGCTCCTTTTCGAACACATACAGGGCAGCCCCTTCCGGGGCCTGTCCAACCTCTATGGCACGTTTGAGCGGACGCGCTATCTGTTTCGTGACACGCTCGACCGTGTCCAGCGCATCGTCGAACTCAAGATCGACCCGGCGCGGCTTGCCAAGGACCCCCTGCGTTACGCAACGGCTCCACTCACGGCCTACACCTCGCTACCCAAACGTCGTTGGCGCAAGGCGCCTATCCTGGCCGGACGAACCACCGTGAGCCAACTGCCGCAGATCAAGTCCTGGCCTATGGACGGCGGAGCTTTTGTCACGATGCCACAGGTCATCAGTCTGCCGCCGGGGTCGCGCAAGGCGATGGACACCAACGTTGGCATGTATCGCGTACAACTGAGCGGCAACGATTACGCCCCTGACAAGGAGATCGGTCTGCACTACCAGCTGCACCGCGGCATCGGGGTTCACCACCGACAATACCTAGACTCACCGGAACCTTTCCGCGTCGGAGTCGCCGTAGGCGGACCGCCGAGCTACGCGGTCTCGGCCATCATGCCGCTGCCCGAGGGTCTGTCGGAGTTTACGTTTGCCGGCATGCTCACGGGGCATACCGCTGAATACGTCTGGGACAACGGCTACTACCTGCCGGCCGAGGCCGACTTCGTGATCGCGGGACGGGTCCGCAAGGACGGTCTTCTGCCGGAAGGCCCTTTCGGTGATCACCTGGGCTACTATTCGCTGACGCACGACTTTCCGGTGATGGACGTCGACGCGGTGTACCACCGGCCAGACGCCATCTGGCACTTTAGCGTCGTCGGGCGACCGCCGATGGAGGATTCGAGTTTTGGGTACCTCATCTCGGAGATCGTGCGTGATCTGACACCGACCGAGTTCCCTGGAGTGCGACAGGTGAACGCGGTCGACGCAGCCGGCGTGCATCCGCTTCTACTCGCCGTTGGCTCGGAGCGGTACATGCCTTTCCGACCGGACGAGCGCGACAACACCCGCGCACCAGAAGAGCTGTTGACGCAGGCCAATCGCCTCCTCGGCTCCGGGCAGACGAGTCTGGCGAAGTTTCTCGTGATCGCCGACGGGGGTTCTGATCCGACGGTAGATTGTCACGACGAGGCGGGGTTCCTTCAGTACGTCCTCCGACGCGTCGACTGGATGCGCGATGTGCACTTTTACACCAACTGGACGATTGATACGCTCGACTACAGTGGCGAGGGGTGGAACGCTGGTAGTAAAGTGGTCTGGGCCGCGCGTGGGGGAGCTCGACGGGCGCTCGGGCGAGAGGTGCCGTCGGCACTTCTGGGTAGCCTTACGGCAAAACGGGTAACTGTCCCACTACCGGGCGTACTCGCTATCGAGATCGGAGCCTTCCGCGAGGACCGCGAAGGGGTAAAATCTATGTTAGAGGAGATTTCGCCAAAACTCACCGAATCCTTCCCGCTCGTCGTCTTGGTCGATGATGCCGAGTTCGTGGCGGCCACGTTCAACAACTTCGTATGGGTTGCTTTTACGCGGTGTAACCCGAGCCACGACATTCACGGTGTCGATGCCCAAACCTATAACAAGCACTGGGGGTGTAGGGGACCGCTCGTGATGGACGCCCGTACCAAACCACATCACGCACCTGGGCTCGTAGCCGATGCCACCATTTCGAAGAGAGTGGACACACTCTTCAGCAAAGGCGGCGAACTGTACGGTGTTTTGCCTAAGGTCTACTAAGTCGGCTGTCCTTGCTCGGGTCGATAGTATAAAACAGAACAGCCCCCGAGCCTAGTTGCTCGGGGGCTGTTTGGACGCCCTTAGATGTAGTAAAGGGAGGCTACGAGGCTGAGAAAAGCAGGTCGTGGCATTGCTGCTTGTCTACAAATTTCTCCACGTATGCATTGACCAAAGGATTTCCCAGCGCACGTTCGCGATCCCGCGGGTCTGGGCTCGAGGTCACGATCGTAATTTTGGGATTGCAGAGTTGGCAATCGTTGAGCGACATGTACTCTTCGAGGAAAGACCAGCCGTCGAGGTGGGGCATCTGGAGATCCAACCAAATGTGTGTTGGGCACACCTCCTGATCGAACCGCGCACGCATCATGTACTCAATAGCGTCGCGACCGTTCATGGCCGATACTGTCACTGCCCCCGGGGCCGCCTTGCTGATCACTCGCTTGTGGAGGAAGTGAGTAGAAGGTTCGTCGTCGACGAGGAGGACGCGAATGGGTGTTGTAGCGGTCATTCTAAAATTGGTACGGGTGTCTGCGTCGGGCATAACAACAGTTATATCGGTTTTGCTCATAATGCGGGACCATAATTTTTTTTGGAAGGCTATTCCGCCAAGCCGCACACGTGCCCTCTCATCGTTATTACAGTGTTTTTCGACCGCGACTGGCAGACAAGCGCGGCGCCTCGAATGGTGACTCGGCTCATTAGCTTTCCCTGAGCTCCGTCAGGGCAATTAGCCGCACGGTCACCGAGATCGCGCGTTGTCCTTAGCGGCAGGCTGAGCTGAGCTGTCTCCGGGTAGTTTCGCGGCATGGATTTATCGCAAGTACGGCTCATCGCCGTCGACATGGACGGTACGCTACTCAACCCCGACCACGAGGTCTCGGCTGAGTTTTGGCCGCTGCACCGCAAGCTCACCAGCCGCGGCATCACCTTCGTAGCCGCAAGCGGGCGACAGTACAACAGCATCTTAGACAAGCTGGGCCGTATTGAGGACGAGCTAACGGTGGTCGCAGAGAATGGTGCCCTCGCGCGACACAAGGGCGAAGACGTCGTGAAGACAGTTTTGCCGGAAGGCGCCTTAGCCAAAATCCTGCAAAAACTACAGCAGCTCCCCGCGATCCGCACCGTGCTCTGCACTCCCGACAATGCCTATATTACGAGTGCCGATCCCGACTTCGTTGCCTTTGTCTCAGAGTTCTATTCGGCCTACACCTTGCTCGACGACCTGAGCGCCTTCGAGGGCGAGTTGCTCAAAGTTGCCCTGTATCACCCCGAGAGCAGCGAAGCAAACATCTACCCTCACTTCTCAGACCTAGCTCCAGGTTTAGTCGTCAAAATTAGTAGCCCCTTCTGGGTGGACATTTCGCACCCGGACGCTAATAAGGGTCACGCGATCGCGATCCTACAGGATCAGCTCGGCGTAACCGAAGCGGAGACCTTGGCCATTGGCGATTTTATGAACGATCTCGAAATGCTGGCCTGCGCCGATTTCAGTTACGCGATGGCCAACGCCCACCCCCAAGTCAAAGCAGCAGCGAAGTACGAGACCCTGGGCAACGACGCGCTCGGAGTCGAGAAAGTCCTACAGGCCGTGTTGGACGCTCACGAATAACTACCTTCCACCGATGGACCGTAGACAGTTCGTCAAGCGCGCCGGGCTCACTGCCGGTGCCGCCCCTTTCCTCCGAATGGACAACACGTACCTCCCCCCCGCCGCCGGTCCGGTAGGCAGTGGCACGCACCGATACCGCGTCGATCCCACCTGGCACCAGGACAGGGCTATTCCGGTTAAGGACTGCCACGAAATGGTGCAGGCTCCGGACGGTCGACTATTTATGCTCACTAACCATACCGCCAACAATGTCATCGTGTACGATACGAGCGGCAAAGTGCTCTCGACCTGGGGCACGGAGTACGACGGCGCACACGGCTTGACGCTCTCGGTCGAGGGCGGAGAATCCTTTCTGTGGATCACCGACGAGAAGTCGGGCGCCGTCAACAAACACACGCTCGACGGCCGCAAGGTCATGAGCCTGACGCCCCCGATGGAAAGTGGCTACTACTCTGCCAAGAGCGAATACAAACCTACCGAGACGACGGTCGCGCCAGACGGCAGCATCTACGTGGCGGATGGCTACGGGAAGAGCTACGTGCACCGCTACGACGCGCAAGGGCGCTACGCCGGGAGTTTTGGCGGAAGCGGCACCGGGCCGGCACACCTCAACTGCCCGCACGGCGTCACGCTCGATCCGCGCACCCCGACCCCTACTCTACTGGTCACCTCCCGGGCCGACCAGCGCTTTAAGCGCTATAGTCTCGAGGGGGAGCTACTGGAGACCTTCTTGACTCCCGATATGTGGGTCTGTCGGCCAGTCATTAAGGGGGACTTGACCTACTTCGCCGTCATCGTCACGCAGATCTGGCACGGCTACGATGGTATGATCGCGGTGTTTGACAAGGATATGCGGCTGATCAGTGCGCCGGGCAGCAACAACGAGTTTTCGTACGATGCGAAAGGTCTATTGTCTCCGCCCAAGAGCGACGAACTCACCTTCATGAATCCCCACGACGTCTGTGTCGACGCGGACGATAATCTGTACGTACCGCAGTGGTATTCCGGGCGGACGTACCCGATGAAGTTGGAGCGTGTGTAGCTGAGATTATCTAGACATGTACTAGTCAATTGACGACAACGTAGCCTCCACCGGCTGTGCAGGTGTATTCCACAAATTGAGGTCCTCCAAATGCGGGAAGCGGACCTTCGTCGGGACGCCAGCTGATGTTACGTCGCTGTTCGAGAGATTAACGCCCGTGAGATGCGGCATGGCTGGCAACTCTGCGATCCAGGTATCCGCATATTTGAGTCCGCGGAGATCCAGGGAGGTCACATTTGCGGCGTATGCGGCCAGTGCTTCTAGCGCTACTTCTCGGTCTGCAGTAAGGTCGCGCAACTGGGCCTCCAGCAAGGTGCTCTCTTGGCTTAGCGCCGCCATTCGCCACATCGCTGGCACCTTATCCAGAGCGATCGCTGGTGGATTGATCTTGTCGACATACGCCAACGGCCGCAGGTCCTTGCGGTAGAGCCGCTTCACGGCCGCGATCGTCTCTTCGTCGGGTTGCCACTGCTCCACGGTAGCTGCGCTGTCGAGACGGGCGGTGAGCCAGCTCCGTATCACCGTCAACTCATCGTAATCCAGCGCTGCCCCGCGACTCGGCATAAAGCGCGGGTGCTCCGTCGGAAGCGTGACCCGCTGCCACAACTCTCCACTCGTGCCCGCGCCTATGGCGTCGCCCTCCGATCCGCCTTTCTTTAGTCCGGCGAAGGAGGTCATCACCAGTCCACCGCGATCCAGATACGCCCGGTGACAGTCGACACACTTGCCTACAAAGATCGGATGGATGATTTCGGTGTACACATTCATGCTGTCGCGATCCGCTACCACCAGCGGGGCCAGCGTGTCCAAAGCTTTCGCCAAAACCCCCGGCGCGTACTGCTGGAAGTGGCCCTCCCCGTAGGTCAAGGTGCCACCCAGGTGACCCGTCCAACCTGTGATGCCCAGGGTAGCCAAACCCGCCACCGCACTGCCGATCGCTACGCCCCGCGTCGGCACGACCAGCGCATGCCGAATGCTCAGCAAAAACAGCACGCCCGCCAGTGCAAAGGTCCCTAGCCCAAACCAGCGGTGCGTGTCCCAACTTGCTCCAATAGGACCAGCCAAACTCCAGCCGCTCACCACCGCCACCGCAGCGCCAGCAACACCGAAGCCATAGAGCCAGGGCAGCGCTACCGACAAGTGCCTAAAACGCGGCACAAATACCAATAGCTGCAACAGCACGGCTACCATCAAGACTCCGATTGGCAGGTGTACCACCACCGGGTGAAAGCTTCCAAAGAACAGTGCCCAACTCTCCATACCGCTACGCGAGTAAATCGTGCTTAACGTGGCCGTGGACATCCGTCAGCCGGAAGCGCCGACCCTGGTGCTTGAACGTGAGCCGCTCATGGTCGATGCCGAGCGTGTGCATCACCGTGGCCTGAAAGTCGTGGATGTGCACCGGTTTGTCGGTAATCTCGAAGCCGAACTCATCGGTCGAGCCGTACACCAAGCCCGGCTTCACGCCCCCGCCCGCCATCAACATCGTGAAGGCCCCGCCGTGGTGGTCGCGCCCAAATTGCTCCGTGACAGGTCCCTGCGAAAACGGCGTACGCCCGAACTCTCCACCCCAGATCACGAGCGTGTCGTCGAGCATCCCGCGCTGCTTGAGGTCCATGATGAGGGCCGCTGAGGCTTGGTCCACTTGCTTACTCTGGTCCGTCACCCCCGACTTAATATGCCCGTGGTGGTCCCAGCCCTGGTGGTACAGTTGGATAAACGGCACGTCCCGCTCTGCCAAACGTCGCGCCAGCAGCGCATTGGCCGCAAACGTGCCGGGCGTCCGCGAGTCCGGACCGTACAGGTCGTAGATGTGGTCGGGCTCCCCGCTCACGTCCATGATCTCCGGCACGGAGGTTTGCATCCGGAAGGCCATCTCGTACTGCGAAGTCCGCGCGACGATCTCCGGGTCGTTGAAGTCCTGCTCCTGGACCTCTTGCAGCGTGTGCCAAGCGTCGAGTTGCTCACGACGCAAGCCTTCGGAGACGCCGGGCGGATTCTTGAGGTAGAGCACTGGGTCCTTACCCGCGCGGAACTGTACGCCCTGGTGCTCGCTCGGCAGGAAGGCGTTGCCCCAGAGTCGCGAGTACAGTGGCTGCGCACCGACTTTCCCTTTGGTGACCAGCACCACGAAGCTCGGCAAGTTCTTATTCGTTGACCCGAGGCCGTAGCTCATCCAACTCCCCATGGCCGGGCGCCCCGGTTGTTGGCTGCCGGTCTGCAGGAAGGTCACGGCCGGGTCGTGGTTGACGGCCTCCGTGAACATCGACTTCACCATGCAGAACTCGTCGGCGATCTTGGCCATGTACGGCAGTCGATCACTGAACCACGCTCCCGACTGCCCGTGCTGCGCAAACCCAAACGGCGTGCCGACCATCGGGAAGTGCGCCTGCCCCGAAGACATGCCCGTGCTTCGGAACTTTTTGCGCACGCTTTCTGGAAGGTCCTCACCGTGGCGCTGATTGAGCACAGGCTTGTAGTCGAAGAGGTCGAGGTGGCTCGGCGCGCCGGACTGCAGCAGGTAAATCACGCGCTTCGCCGTCGGACGATGGTGCGGTACGCCGAGGATGCCCCCGCCCAAGCTTGTCACGCCCGCGCCCATCGCTTCGGCTGCCGAGCGGCTGGCCATTAGCGGATCGATGAGGCTTGCCAGAGCTAGCCCGCCGATGCCGAGGCTGGTATTGCGCAGGAAGTCACGCCGCGAGTACGAGCGGTTGACGTCGTCGCAGAGGCCGTGGTGGTGGTGATGGCCGTGGTGTGGATCTGTTTGCGGTGTTCCCATGGCGTTAGCGGCGCGTGTAAACTTCGTCGTGATTGAGGACCGTGTTGGCTACCGTCGTGAGGGCCGCCAGGTGTGTGCGGTCGTACTTCACTGGGCGTGGGTACTGCCCGACGGCGAGCAGTTCGGTGGCAGCGGAGGGGCTTTCGCCAAAACGCTTGACGGCACTTGCGTAGACCTTGTCGAGTGCGGCCACCTCGGAGGGCATCGGATGACGGCCGAGCACCTCCTGGAACAATCGCTCTATGTCGTCTGCCACCGCGCTTGACTTCATGGGGTCTACGGCTTGCGCCAAAACCCTCGCTGCCTCAACGTACTGCGGGTCATTGAGCAGCACGAGCGCCTGCAGGGGCGTATTGGTCGTCTCCCGGTAGACCACGCAGCGATCGCGCATCGGCATGTCGAGGGTCACCATGGCCGGCGGTGGCGAGGTGCGCCGCACAATGGTGTACATGCTCCGTCGGTAGAGGCTGTCCCCGGACTGCACGCGGTAGTCGTAGAGCGCCTTCGAGAAACTTGCCTTCTCTAGCCAAAGTCCAGCTGGCTCATAGGGGTAGACGCTCGGTCCGCCCACCTGATCGACCAGCAGTCCGCTTACGGCGAGTGCGTAATCACGAATCATCTCGGCGCGGTAGCGCTGCGAGGTAGCGCGGGTGAGGTAGACATTGTCCGGATCGGCCGTGCGGTTCTCGGCATTGACTTGGCTACTCACCTTATACGTCTCCGAGGTCACGATAGCGCGCAACAGGGCGTGCAAGTCGTAGTCCGAAGCCCGAAAGCCGTTGGCGAGGTAGTCGAGGAGTTCCGGGTGCGAGGGCAGTTTACCCTGCATCCCGAAGTCGTGCGGCGTCGCTACCAGGCCACGGCCCATGAGGAGTTGCCAGTAGCGATTGACGGCCACGCGGGCGGTGAGCGGATTGTCCTCCGCGAAGAGCCACTCGGACAATCCAAGACGGTTGCTCGGGTACTGCTCTGCGTCAAAACCGCCGATGGCCAGCGGCGTCCCGTAGTCGACGCGCTCACCGAACTGGTCGAAGGAGCCACGCAGCAGCACGTGCGTCGCGCGCGGCACCGCCATCTCCGTCATCACCATGACGTCGTTGGTTTTGGCGAAAGCCTCCAACTTCTCCTTGCGCAAGGCTCGCACCTTATTGGCGGTCTGTCGCCAGGCAGTGACGCGCTCGTGATCGGCGGATGCATTCGGACCGGGCTTGAGCTTCGCGGAAGCGGACTGCGCGAGTTGGCCCATCTCGAGGGCGCTCAACTGATCCCCGAAAACGTACACCTCGTCGATAGCCCCTTCGAAGATGCCAGTCTCACCCTTGTAGTGGCGCCCGGACACCGCTAGTCGGATCGGTCGCGCGAGGGGCTGCTTGTAGCTGTCATTGGTGATTGGGGCTGTGGTGCGATTGAGGCGATCGAAGTCGATGATGGTCTTGACGGGCTGGCCGTCGACGTAGATCCGCAGGCCCTTGGCGGACAGGCTGCCGTCGTAGGTAGCCGCGACGTGCGTCCAGGTATTGAGGCGAACCTTGTCGGTCGTGCTGATCTCGAGGTAGTTGCCCGGCAGACTGTGCGTCACGCGCAGGTTGAGGCGCCCGTCGGGCATAAGCTCGAAATTGAAGCCCCGCCAGTCGCCGTTCTTGTCGCCGGAGTTACTGAGTAGGCACTGCCACTCGCCCTCTTTCTCGCGCCGTTTGGTGGTGTTGATGAACAGCGACAGCGAAAACGGGTCGTAGGCCTCGAAGGCCGGCAGCGGGATATCGACTGCGTCCCACTCCGTATCGAATACGTAGGCCTGGCCCTTTACGCCGGGCACGGTATACAGCGTGTCGAGGATGTTCGACTTCGGATAGCCGTCGGCCACCTTATTGCGCTGCGCATCCAGCGGGAGGTAAGCCAAAGGCTTCGGCAAGGCGGCGAGCCCCTGAATGAAAGCGATTTGCTTGGCGACGGGTACGGTGCTAGCAGATAACTCAGCGATACGTGCGTCGAGCTGGCGGAGCTTGGCCTCCGTGGCACTGTCGGGCAGGCTCAACAGCGGACCGAAGTCGCCGTCGTCGCCAGTCATACCGGCCTCCTTAACGTTGTTGAAGAAGGCCGTGAGCTGGTAGTACTCCTTCTGCGAGACCGGGTCGAACTTGTGGTCGTGACAGGCGGCGCACTCCATCGTGAGCCCGAGGAAGGCCGTTGCGAAGGTATTGGCGCGGTCCATGACGTACTGCGTGCGGAACTCTTCGTCGTTGGCGCCGCCCTCGGCGGTCATGGGGTGGTTGCGATTGAAGGCTGTCGCCAAAACCTGTTCGCGCGTGGCGTCGGGCATCAGGTCGCCGGCCAGCTGTTCGGTCACGAAAGACCGGTAGGACTTGTTTTGCCGAAAGGCGTCAATGACCCAGTCTCGCCAGGGCCACATCGTTCGGATACCGTCCGCGTGAAGCCCATGCGAATCAGCGTAGCGGGCCACGTCCATCCACTCACTGGCCAGTCTCTCGGCGGTGGCATCGGTGCTGAGCAGCGAGTCGACCAGTCGATCGTAGTGCGCATCGGACGGATCGTTGACGAAGGCCTGTGTCTGCGCGAAGGTCGGCGGGAGGCCCGTGAGGTCACGGTAGACGCGGCGGATGAGCTCGCGGGGTCGGGCGCGCTCATTCGACGTGAGTTGGTGCTTGGCCTGTGCGGCGGCTACGAAGGCGTCGATCGGTCCGGGGGCCAGCGCCTCCGCCTCGTCGATCGGTGGCAGCGGCACGAAGGCCCAGTGTGGATCGTACTGTGCACCGTCCTCGATCCACTTCACGAGCACGGCCTTTTCGTAGGCGTCGAGCGTCATGTGGCTCTCCGGCGTCGGCATGAGGTATTCTGGGTCGTGGCTCAGGATGCGGGACACGAGCTGGCTGCTACCTGCTTTGCCGGGCACGATGGCGGGGCTGCGCAAGTCTGTTTTGGCGTAAGCTGACTCCGCGTCGTCGAGCCTCAAGTCCGCCATGCGCGCGCGGGCATCCGGTCCGTGGCAGGACCAGCACCGATCGGAGAGAATCGGGCGCACATCGATGTTGTAGTCGAGCGTGGGTGGGAGGCTTGCGTAGGCCTCAGCGACATCAGCGTCCATGTCGACCCCGCAGGCGACGGAAGCGCAGGCGAGAAGCACGACGGTAGCCAGGTGCCAAAGGCGATCTACTGGGGCAGGGAGCGTCATAGTGGAAAGGGTGCGAGGTGACAAGGTAGTGCGAAGTTGGGAGCTTCGTGTGATGGGGACACATGGGGAGGGTGCGGCGTCGTGTTGCAGACTATTGGTTGCAGATGCGAGTCATGGCTGTACTGTCTTATTAATCGGCTGGCCTGTACCCAGAGGTTACTCAGCCGCTCGCCAACTGCCTTCAACAGCTTCACCAAACTTTACCCAGCCGATACGTCGAAGCAAGTCCAACACATCCTGCCGGCTCTGTGGTGGTCTTTGTCGTGCCAATCGCCAGCGCTCCAGAATAGCTGCTAAATCTTATGAACCAAACTCAGCTACACAGTCACCCATGAAAGAAGCGCTGTTGCAGACGCGGACGCCAGGCATTTCTCCATCGGGAATTTTGAAGTCACGGAGATTTTCAGTTAGCAGAACCGTTGCTCCACACCGAAGCGCATCTGAGAGTACTTGCTCATCGTCGACATCTCGAAGACCTTTCGCCACATATGGATGAAGAGATGAGTCAAGTCTCATACCCACGCGACTCTTGTTCATCAGGCTAAACCGCCTGTGGATCCCTTCCGCATATTAGGTGTTGTTAATGCGCGCGAGAAGGTTGCGTTTCGCTTCCTCCTCGACGTAGGTCGAGTAGCTTACGCTGAAGAGCTTCGCTTCGGCGAGAGAGAACAGGAGATCCGTCTTATTAATCGAGAACAAAATATTCGCATCGAGGAATACTCTCATTGCCACCCATCTGGATCATCCTCCTGCTCGTTTTCATAACCGATGTCTCGCATCTCTTGCAAGATCGTCTGCCGGTCTCTAAAGCGGAGGACCTCCGCAAGTGGCACTTTTACCTCGTCTTCGACACTGCGCGATGGCAAGCCCCCGTGTTTAAGCGTAACCAACACATACTCTGTTGATGTTCCGAGCAGCTGTGCCGTCTCCGCTACGGTTATCTCGTCCTGCGCACCCGCAACCATAATCTCCTCTCCAGATCGCAATCGGTCGACAACTGATCGCAGCAGTATCCGAAGCCGATCCGGTAAAATCGCGATACAATCCGTGCCTGCGGCTAGGCGCTCCGATAAATCGCGGAGGTCGTTCCCGGCTAGTTCAGACGGTTTAATATGAACGGTGCTCATTCTTCAAAGGTAATCACTTAAGGTTGATCTGTCGGACCCCTTGCACATCCTAACGGGCCGCCCGTTACCCTCTCTCTACACCTAACTGGGAATTGCTGCGATTCGGCTCCGCTTTGCTGGTGAGCAGCACGATTACGCCATGCGACTTAGCTACTGCCATAACGGGCGTAGCTGCACCGCGGCGTCGCTCGCTCGGAGCCCAGGCTTTGCCCAGCGATGCATCTCCAGAAACCGCCAAGGCAACCCATGCATCATGCTGCTCACCAACATACAACCCTTCCCCCCACCCCGACATTACCCTACCATCATGCCGCAAGATCCGACATCCTTGTCCGCGCCCCTGCCGCGCCGCCGCCTCGGCGAAACCCTCCTCGTCGTGGCCGCCTTCGGGGCGGCAGGAGCTTGCACCTCCTCCACGCAACCTACCGTCGACGAAGTGTTCGAGGCCTATACCGAGGGCGTCGTCACGGAGATCGTCGAGGTAGCCCCGGACGAGTGGCGCATTGCCGACGAGCGCGTTGTACCGGATACGTCCGCGACTAGCCTCGTCGCCCGCCGACTCGACGGGAGCGTCGATACCATCACCGGGGCTCGCCTCGAGGCCCTCGCCGGCGACCGCCGAGCAGCAGCAGGCGCAGCGCGGCAACGGCGGCTTTGGCATGAGCGGCTTGCTGCTCTACGGACTCATCGGTCGGCGACTCTTTGCGGGCAGCAGCTACGGCGGAGTGCGGGCTGGGGCCTACGTCAATCAAGGGGCGTTCAACCGCGTCCAGAGCACCGCCGGGCAGCGTCTCAATGCCACCTCGCGGACGCGCACGGTCTCGCGACCCGTCGGCGGACGATCTGGGTTCGGGAGCGGACGCGCAGGAAGAGGCTTCGGTGGGTAGGCCGCTCGACGATCGACTCGTGCCCACGCGCTGCCCCCGGCCAGAACGGTTGCGGATCTTGGGACTGCGGGGCTTCGCGGGCTCTGTGGAGCCGGAGTACTGGGGAGAGCACGCCGTCCAGTGCTCCCAGGCAGACCTGGACGCGTACTGCGCAGCTGCTGAGCAGTTATACGGCCTCTTCCACACTGCGGTCGACGAATTGCTCGGCGGATCGTTCGACGCTCGATTTGGGCTTTCGCCAAAACTGTGGGCGTTGGCTGCGCACACCTGGCAACACCGCGAGCGGCACCCCCATCTTTACGGCCGCTTCGACCTGAGCGGCGTCATAGATGGGACTTCGGCGAAGCTTATCGAGTTCAATGCGGACACGGCGACGGTTTTGGCGGAAGCCGCACGCGTACAGGCCTGGCAAAACAGAGGACGGCCCTGCTGGAACGAGATCGACGCGACCCTCACGCGCCGAGTGCTAGACACCGTGCCGGCCAGTTTCACCGGCACCGCCCTGGTCGTCACTCTCGGCTACCCGGAGGACGACGACAACGCCCTCGTCCTGCAGGAGGCCTTTGCGCGTGCGGGCTACGAAGCACACGTCGCCCATCTGCCCAGCGTCACCTTCGCCCCCGGAGAGGGCGTCTTCCGTCAGCTCAACGAAGACGAGTGGCTCCGCTACGATGTCGTGATAAAGATCGTGCCCTGGGACTGGATCGATCGCGAGGAACCGGAGCTTTTGGACCTGCTCGACGGATTGATCCGTGATGACGAAGTAGTCGTGCTCAACCCGCCGTACGCCGCCCTAATGCAGTCGAAGGCGATGCTGGCGCACTTGCACGACCGTTTTTCTGAGCACCCGCACCTCCTACCCGCTGGACTGGGTACGCCACCTGCCGGACTTCGAGACTACGTTTTGAAACCACTCTGGGGCTGCGAGGGGTCCAACGTTCGAGTAGTGCGCGAGGCGGCGAGCGCGGTGAGTTCGGCAGAAAATGGAGATGTCGGGCCAAACATGTGGCAGGCTTATACCCAGTTGCCTACGGACAGCGCGGGGTGGGTCTACCAGGCCGGCGTGTACTGGGCGGGCGAAGGCTGTGGCCTGGCCTACCGACGGCAGGGCGGGCTCGTCATCGATACGGGAGCTGAGTTCGTGCCGCATGTGTTTGGGTAGGAGCCTACGAGAGGGCCCAGCGACACTTACGGCACCGTTCGAGAATGATCGGACGCGGCTACAGCCCCATTTCACCCCCGAGCTTCAGCATTAAGGCCCAGGCGGCGTCGCGTTCGTTTGGGACCTCACCGTCTAGCACCGCCTCGCGGATCGCGTTTTTGATCTCCCCGACCTGCCGGCTCGGGCCGATGCCGAAGGCACCCATGATGTCCTCCCCGGAGATGGGTGGCTGCCAGTTGCGGAGATGGTCACGTTCTTCGACTTCGGTGATGCGCTTGCGAAGGGTGGCGTACTGCCGGAGGTAGCGGCGCACCTTGCGATCGTCGCCACTCGTAATATCGGCCTCGCACAGCGTTAGCAGCGCGTCAATGTCCTCGCCGACCTCGAAGAGCAGTCGTCGGATGGCCGCATCTGTGACGATCTCCTGCGTGAGCGCAATCGGCTGCTGGTGGTATCGGACCATCTTCTGCACGAAGCGCATCTGCTCGTCGAGCGGCAGCTTGAGGCGCTTGAATATTTTGGGGACCATCTTGGCGCCCTGCACCTCGTGACCATGGAAGGTCCAGGTGCCGTGCTCGAAACGCTTGGTCCGCGGCTTGGCGATGTCGTGGAGGAGGGCCGCCCACGTGAGCCACAGGTCGTCCGAACGATCCGCGAGGTTGTCCACCACGGCGAGCGTGTGCCAGAAATTATCCTTGTGCCCGACACCCGCCAGGCGCTCGACCCCGTGCATGGCTTCCAATTCCGGGAGCACGTGCTCGAGCAGTCCCGTCTCGCTAAGCAGCGCCAGACCGACCGACGGTTTTCGCGAAAGCAGAATTTTGTTGAGCTCGACGTGGACGCGCTCGGGGGTGATGATTTGGAGCCTTTCGGCAAAACGCTTTATCGCGGCGCTCGTCTCGGGGTGCAGCTCAAAGCCGAGTTGCGTCGCAAATCGCACCGCCCGCAGCATACGCAGGGGGTCGTCGTCGAAGGTTTGGGCGGGGTCGCGCGGCGTGCGAATGAGCTTTCTGTTCAGATCGCCGAGGCCATCGAAGGGGTCGACGACTGTTCCGAAGTCCACCTCGGCGAGACTCATCCCGAGGGCGTTAATCGTAAAGTCACGGCGGAGTTGGTCCTCCTCCAAGGTCCCGTCCTCGACCACTGGATTGCGGCTGTCGGGCGAGTAGCTCTCCCGCCGTGCCCCTACGAACTCGATCTCCTCCTCGCCGACGCGCACCATCGCCGTCCCGTAGCGAGCGTAGGTCTTTGCTGCGGAGGCCCCCGACAGCCGCCGAGAAACCTCTTCGGCGAGCGCAATTCCGCTGCCGACGCAGACGATGTCAATGTCGCCGGAGTGCCGCCCGAGCACCTTGTCGCGCACGAATCCACCCACTGCAAAGGCTGGGTAGTCGAGTGTTTTGGCGCAAGCCCCGATGGCGCGCAACAGCTCGTCTTCGTGCGGGAGGAGGTCCAGTTTCATCGAAGGGGCGCGAAGGTAGGGGGGAAAGGGCGCTCGCTTCGCTCGCTAAGTGGGCGGCCTGCGGGCTGTTTGGGCGGCGTTGCCTAATTGGGCGGCTTCGCCTAGTTGGGCGGCTTCGCCTAGTTGGGCGGCTTCGCCTAGTTGGACTCGTCGGGGGTGCGGGGCTTGCGGGCTGGGCATGGTGCACTTTGGTGCAGGGCAAGCTAGGGAAGCTGAACTTTTAAGTATTTGGTAAGACTTTCGACGAGTGCTTAACTATAAGTTTACAGTCCGAGCCAAATACACACGAACCTATGAAAATTCTTTATCTACTGTGCGTTGTACTTAGCGCAGCCGGTTGTAGCGGTTCTCTGCGGACGACGAGTAACGGGTCGCTGCCGGAGGTGCCTGCGAGGCTACGTGTCCTGTTAATCCCACAGGATGCGGATGCGCAGCGCTTCGTACAGGAGGTCTCGAGATCTCTAGAACTCGTCGGGATGGAACCGTATCTCGACGGCTCCGTCCTTCGGGCGATTGACGGACCCGATAGGATCGTACGCACGGGCGACACTACTTTTCAGTCCCGCACGCAAGTTCCATATACGACGACCTTGTACCCCACACCGAATACGGAATTAACCTTGCTGCTCGCGGCTAGTTTAGTTTCGTGGTCCCGGTACGTTATAAATCTTAATTTCGTAGATAGTAAGACTGGAAGACTGTGGTATAGCATGACTATGACTTCGCCCAACATTAATAATCTTTCTTCCTTTACATCCGCGCTCAACAAAGAGCTCAGGATCGCGCAAGCTAGGGGCCGGGGCGTCGCAAGTGGCGAACTATGAAAAGTGTGCTTTGTAGTTCAGCGCTGATCCTAACTACTTTGATAGTCGGCTGCATCGCACATACCCAACTCACCACCTTCGGTGCCCTCCCGAATCGCGAGGTGCGCACGACTGTGCTCGTGGTCGCTGCCGAGGGGGACTACGCGGCGTCCAAGCCACTTATAGACGTGGTGGCGGCGGCCTTGCGGGAAGTGAATTACGCGCCGTTTACCGACGGAACGATCGTATCACCGGCAGTGGGTCCGGAGGTAGTCATCTCCACGCTCGACACCAGCTACCGCAAACAGATCACGCTACCAATCAGGACGCAGCTGTTCGACACACCCACGACCGACTGCGTCGCGGTGGTGACGGGCCGCGCCACGACCAATCGTATCTCGACGGTCGCCGTCTCAGTCTCGGACCGGCGGACTGGCGAACTCCTCTACACGCTGGACATCGACTTTGCTCCTTCGCGCTCGCCGATCGACGCTCGCGACATCCTCGCGATCAAACTCGAGCAGGCGATGGGGCGCCTCCCGAAGTCGACGGTCCATGTGACAAATAAGTACGGCCTACCGGCGGAGTATCGCCATTATAACTATACGGATCAGGCACCGAGGCAACGACCGATCGATCGGAACTGAATCACGATTTGGATCTAATTGGACAGCCGATCTTTGAGGAGAGTCAACATTCCCACAAGCGCCTCCGCGAAACTTGACTGTGAGAAGAACGCGCCCACAGGGAGTTCCGCGCCTCCGAGAGCTTCCGAGGAAATTATATCCCCTAACCCGTAAATCGATTCAATCGCATAAGCCGAGTCCTCGTTGAGGTATCTTTCAACAGTTTCTTTCTCGGCATCGACGATCCAATATTCGTCGACTCCGGCTTTCGCGTAATTAATAAATTTGATGCCTCGGTCCTTTTCTTTTGTCTTTTTAGAAAGCACCTCGACAACTAAGTTGCAGGGTGGGTAAATGATCATCTCGTTATCGAACGGTTCCGAAAGATTAATCCAGATAGCGACATCGGGCTCGTATAGATCCTCACCGACCTGCATCATTGCCTTTTCGGACGACACGGTGTCAAGATCGCTCCCCGCCCAACGCGTGGTGAATAGCGTTTCGATCGCGTTTCGCGCGGCATTGTGGGCGTGCCGAGCGGGAGAGTGGAACACGGGCTCGCCGCCGATCCATTCGGCCTTGACCTCCGGCGTTAAGCGGTTAATAAAAGCCTGTTTGGCTTCCTCTCGGCGCACGAGCGCAATCTTGAATGCCTCAATAAAGGAGGACGGATCATCGACGTGTTGGAGCACGTCCTCGGCAGAGTATCGTTCGTTAAGCGTATTCATGCGTTAAAGATACCTCCTCGGCACTGTAGCAAGCGTACAGCTCGTCCAACACCTCCTCCAGCAACGCCGGCTCGAACTCTGTCACGAGCCTGCTCCTAAACACCTTCACATTCTCAAACCCGCGGAAGTAGTTGCCCCAGTGCCGCCGCATCTCGACTACGCCAACGTGCTCGCCCTTCCACTCCACGCTGTGGCGTAGGTGCTGGCGGGCGGCAGCGACGCGCTCCTCCAAGGTAGGCGGGTCGAGCACCTCACCGGTGGCCATGTAGTGCTTGATCTCACGGAAAATCCACGGGTAGCCGATCGTGGCGCGGCCGATCATGATGCCCTGCACGCCGTAGCGGTGGCGGTAGGTGTGCGCCTTCTGGGGGGAGTCGACGTCGCCGTTGCCGAAGATCGGGATGTGGATGCGCGGGTCCTGCGCGATCTCACCGATCAGCCGCCAGTCCGCCTCGCCCTTGTACATCTGCTTGCGGGTCCGCCCGTGAATCGAGAGCGCCTGCACGCCCACGTCCTGCAGGCGCTGGGCGACCTCCTTAATCTTAATCGTGTCGTCGTCCCACCCGAGGCGCGTTTTGACGGTTACCGGGAGGCTACTCCGGTCGACGACGGCCTTGGTGAGTGACACCATGCGGTCGATGTCCTGGAGGATGCCCGCGCCGGCCATCTTGCAGACCACTTTCTTGACCGGGCACCCGAAGTTGATGTCTAAAAACTCCGGCTGCGCTTCGTTGACGATGTCGGTCGCCTCGAGCATGGAGTCGAGTTCGGCCCCGAAGATCTGGATGCCGATCGGGCGCTCCTCGTCGTAGATGTCCAACTTCTGCACACTCTTCTCCGCGTCGCGGATGAGGCCCTCCACCGAGATAAACTCCGTGTACATCACGTCTGCACCTTGTTCTTTGCACAGCGCACGAAAGGGCGGATCGCTCACGTCTTCCATGGGCGCGAGCAACAACGGAAACTCTCCGAGCTGGTGACGGCCGATACTTACCATGCCGCAAATATCTTCCGCCCAACTTTAGCATTACGCTACCTTCCGCCGAACTCGACCCACAACTGACCCGATGATCGCTATTCTAGTCGCTATTTTCGTCATTGGCTACCTCGCCATCGTTTTTGAGCATCCGCTAAAACTCGACAAAACCGTTCCCGCACTCATCATGGGCTCCCTGATCTGGGCCTTTATCGCCTCTGGAGGCCTCGAGGTCGTCGGCGCAGATCACTCCAATGCGGAGGCGGTTTCAGCGGTGTTAGAAAACAGCGCCATCGAGCCTCAGGCACAACTTTCGCCCGACGGTGATGCCACCGTATCGGCTGAAGAGGGCCACGCCGAGGACGAGCACAGCGCCATCGAACCTGTGCTGCTGCACCATATCGGCAAGGTCGCCGAGATCCTCTTCTTCCTCATCGGCGCGATGACCATCGTCGAACTCGTCGACCTGCACAA
This sequence comes from Lewinellaceae bacterium, assembly GCA_963837005.1. Classification (GTDB taxonomy): domain Bacteria; phylum Bacteroidota; class Bacteroidia; order Chitinophagales; family Saprospiraceae; genus CALDTK01. Next base: position 409,548 of record CAWIMC010000001.1, on the reverse strand, counting down.
GGGCTTCGCGGTAATCACCAACCGCATCAGGACCACCAAGAAGAAGACCTTGTTGCTGCTGGTTTGTATCCTGGCCTTCTTCCTCAGCGCCACGCTCGACAACCTCGCCTGCACCATTGTGCTCGTGAGCCTGCTCCGTAAACTCGTGCCCGTCAAGGAGGAACGACTGTGGTTCGTGTCGCTGGCCGTCATTGCCGCCAATGCGGGCGGTGCCTGGTCTCCGATCGGCGACGTCACCACAACGATGCTTTGGATCGGGAAGAAAGTCTCCACGGTAGGCCTCATCGAGCATCTTATCCTCCCGTCGATTATCTGTACGGCAGTGCCTTTTCTCATTGCGACTTTATTGCCGGCATTTAAAGGCCACGTCACAGCTGCCCCGCACGATGAAGCCGCGGAGGCCGAGGAGGAGCGTCTGCTTTCCAGCAAAACCATGCTCTTTGTCGGTGTCGGTGCGTTGATCAGTGTGCCGATCTTCAAGACGATCACCCACCTTCCACCCTACATCGGCATGATGCTCGGACTCGGGGTGGTCTGGCTAGTTTCTGAATTTGTCCACCCCTCCGAGGACTTCGACAAAGCCACCGACGGCCACGTCTACAGTGCTCACCACGCCCTGAGCCGCATCGAACTGTCGAGTATCCTTTTCTTCCTCGGTATCCTCGTGGCTGTGGCCGGACTGGAGAGCGTCGCGGTTACGTCGATGATGACCGGGGAGACCGTCGGCCTGCTCCAGGGTCTGGCCGAGCGACTCGACACTGCGGTGACGATTTTCGACAGCCCGCTCGCCAACCAGAACATCGTGATCGTATTACTAGGCTTCCTCTCGGCCGTGATTGACAACGTGCCGCTCGTCGCGGCTTCGATGGGGATGTACGCCTTCGGGGAGGACAACACCCTCTGGCACTTCGTAGCCTACTGCGCGGGCACGGGCGGCTCGATGCTGATCATCGGCTCGGCGGCGGGTGTGGCCGCGATGGGCATGGAAAAGATCGACTTCATATGGTATCTCAAGAACGTCTCCTACATAGCGCTCGCGGGCTTCTTGGCCGGGGCTGGCTTCTTCTTACTCCAACAGCAGTTGTTTTAGCAGTTAGCCTCGCTTTCGCCGCTTGCACCGAAGACCGGACCCCCGAACTCTTCGGCACCTGGCAGGCTGAAATTCTCGTAGAAGAAGGAGACACGGTCGATGTGAACCTCGAGGACGTGAGCCTAGCCTTTGGCGAAGATCGACGCTATGTTTACAGTTCGACGCTGGACCATCTCGAAAACGGAGCCTACGGGCTCGAAGGCGATCTCCTTACGACCACCTCCGACGACGCCTCCGCAGGCGGTCCGCAACGCGTGCGCGTCGTAGCGCTCGATAGTTTGCGGCTGCACTTGCTGATGATGGACAAAGGCAAGCAGCGCCGCCTGGAGTTCACGCGCGTTGGTGCGAACGCTCCAACACCGCCACCGAGCTCGGAGGCAGGGCTTCCGATTGACAGCTCGCTCCTTTTCGAGGAGAACTTCAACGAGGAGGACTTTGGAGAAGGAGAGGCCGTGGACGATCACGATCACGAGCATTGACTACACGGGGCTCGGGCGCACGAAGCCGCTTAGCGATGAGGTTGGGGCACCGCTGCTGACTCGAAGAGCAGGTCTGTGCTTCCCGTAACCCTCACGCAAGCCCGGGGGCTTACTCCACTGGGATTCGCTCCAGGAGTACGGCGAGGCTACCGCTGAAGTTGATCTCGGCGCTGAGCCCATCTTTAGTGACGAGCGCCTCGGTGACGCGGACCTGGTCTGCTCTGCCGCGGATGCGAACGCCTGGGATCACTTCGGCACCGTTGAGTTGGTCGGCGATGGCCAGGCGGGCGGCCTCGAGTTGCGCGGCTACCTGGTCGCCGATCTGTTGGTCGAGCGCCTTCACGATACGCCCACGAAACAGCACCCCGATCGAGCGGTAGAGCAAGTTTTTGGTGTCGAGCGTCACGTCCACATCTTTGAGTTCCATGCGCTCGCTGTCCGCGTCGAACACGGGGCGCGCTCGCAGATAGGCCCAGCCGGTGTAGTCGCCCGTCATCCGCAGACCGATGACGAGCCGGGGCCCCTGTCCGTAGACATCGACCTCGCGGATCGTGGCGCTGCGCCCTCCTTGGCTCAGGGTGGTGTCGACCATGGCTTTCGCCAAAACCTGTTGCATCTCCTTGAATCCGAGCAAGCTGTGGATGCTGAGGTCGAAGCGATCTTTTGCGTCCGCGACGCCGGTGTTAGGCGGGAGCTTAGGGGTTTTGACGGAAGTCGGCGCGACACCCAAACCGAGCAGCGGCAAGAGGTCGACTTGTAACACGGTGCCAATGCCCCCCTCGCGCTCCGAGAGCGGAGCCATGCCGAGGCTCGACGGTTGTGCGAGTAGGTAGCCACCAAAGTCGGCACTTAAGACCTGGGGCTGCGACAGACCTTCGAGGGTGGCCTCGAGAGCAGGCCGCAGAGAAATGTTGTCTTGGATACCCTTGTCGATGCCTGCGGCGATCTCGCGTTTGGCGCGGCTAATAATCGATGAGGTAAGCCCTTCGATCGGGATACTCAGACCGCCCACGTTGAGTTGCGGCTGGCGAGTCCATGTGTAGCCGAGCAGTTCGGTGCGGGACGTGACCTCCCAGGTAGGCTTGAGGCCGAGGACAGTGGAAAACTTTATCGTCAGTTCGCCGTCGGCCTTGAGCGTCGTAATGAGGGCGTTTTTTTTGATGTTGATCTTGAGCGGGACCTCGTAGTAGAGGCGCGGGGCCTCGGTGGGTGCGGCGAGGTTTTGCCGAAAGGCGAGTTCGAGTCTACCGGCGCGGACCACCTTCATCTCGACACCGTAGCCCCCGAAATCAGACTCGTCGATGAGGGTGGCGGGGAGCTGCGCGTTGACGACTTCGACGAGGGCGTTGCGTGTCACGTGGACGGGGATGTGGAGGCGGCTCGGGGCGGTGGGGGCCATGTGATCGTAGGATTCTGAGGGGCGGTCGACCTCGGCAGCGTTGCGCTGGCAAGCCCCGCAGGCAACCACGAACGCGAGGCAGGCCCAGAGGCCCGGGAAACTCAAGTGCTTCGGCATACGTAAACGCGAAGATGCGGGCGGCGGGACGGATTATTTTCTATTTACCTTCGCGCCGCTTTTGCAAGACGTTTTAGTGTAGAGCAAATTTTACGCATGGCTACGATCAAGGAATCCAAGACCTCCCCCACCAGCGCTCCGACGAGCCCAACCCTCGGTACCGACATCGAGTTCGCCGAAGTCCGCGCGGTCGGACCGAACTGGTTCGAGCAGAACTCGCAGCTCGTGCTCGGATTCGTTGCCGCGGGCATGCTGATCGCCCTGGGCATATTTCTCTATGGCAAGTTCGTGAGCGAACCCGCCCGAGCGGAGGCCGCCGCCGACATGTGGCAGGCCGAGCAGCTGTTCGAGCAGGACAGCTTCCAGGTCGCCGTGCAGGGTCGCCCAGGGGTCGTGATGGGCTTTCTCAATATTATCGAAGACCACGGCGGGACGCCTTCCGGCAACCTCGCCAATTACTACGCCGGCGTGTCGTACCTGCAGCTCGGCCAGCACGACGCCGCCATTAGCTACCTCGACGACTTCGATGCTGAGGGCACGCTTTTGCCTGCTACCAAAGCGGGCGCTCTCGGTGATGCCTACGCGCAGAAAGGCGACCTCGCCAAGGCAGAATCGTACTACGAAGAGGCCGTCGAGGAGTCGGGTGACAACCTCGTCACCGCCCCTTACTTCCTCAAGAAATTAGGCTTGCTGCGCGAACGCAACGGCAACAAGGCCAGCGCGCTCGACCTCTACACCCGCATCCGGGAGGAGTTCGCAAACAGTGAGCAGGCCAGCGATATCGACAAGTTCATCGCCCGCGCCTCCGCCGAATAGGCACAGGCAAAAAGTAGGTTTTCAGTTTTGCCGAAAGGCGCTTCCCCCCAACCGGAAGCGCCTTTCGTCGTTTACAGCCCGGTCGTCCGTCGTGGACGCCGATAGCCCTCCCCCTATATGGCCAGTGCCCTGAAGAACCTCTCCGTCTACGACGAGACGACGATGCCCGATGGAAGTAAGTTTAAGATCGGCATCGTGCTCGCCGAGTACCACACCGACATTACGCATGCGCTTTACGAGGGTGCGGTAGCCACCTTAGGCGAGCACGGGGTCAAGGATGAAAATATCCACACCCTACAAGTTCCAGGTGCCTTCGAACTGCCGGCCGGTGCGCGTATGTTGAGCAGCAAACACAAGTGCGACGCCATCATCTGTTTGGGCTGTGTGATTACGGGCGACACCCCCCACAACGAGTACATTAACCAGAGCGTCGCCAATGCTCTTCAAACGATGTCGGTCGCTACCGGACGCGCCTACATATTTGGGCTATTGACGCCCAATACGCACGAGCAGGCGGTTGATCGCGCGGGCGGTAAGCACGGCAACAAAGGCATCGAATGCGCAATTGCCGCCCTCCGTATGGCGAGTCTGAAGCAAACGACGACGGAGCCGGAGAAGCGGATAGGTTTTGGGGGCTGAGTAAGCGCTGCTGTACAGTTAAAATTCCTCGCAAAGAGAGGTAAAGGCTTAGACCAATGCAGATCGACTTCGTAGACGCTGGCCGCTTTAAGCTCGACGGCGGGGCTATGTTCGGAATCGTGCCGCAGACGATGTGGGCAAAGCACAACGCTCCTGACGCAGACAACCTGTGCACGTGGGCAATGCGCTGTCTGTTGATCCGTACGGCCGGGCGCGTCATCCTCGTAGACACGGGTATGGGCGACAAACAGGGCGCGAAATTTCGCAGCCACTTTCACCCGCATGGCGAGCATACGCTGTCCGGGTCGCTGGCGGCACTCGGTGTCGATGCGGGAGATGTCACGGACGTGCTGCTTACGCACCTCCACTTTGACCACGTCGGGGGGGCCACCCGTTTTGGCGAAAGCGGACAAATCGAGACTACCTTCCCGAACGCAACCTACTGGAGCAATGAGGCACAGTGGTCCTGGGCGGAGGCCCCCAATGCTAAGGAGGCGGCGAGTTTCCTTACCGAAAATCTCGCGCCTTTAAAAGCTAGCGGTCAGCTCGATATGCTACCGATCGAGGGCGGTAAAGACTTTGGCTGGCTGCCGGGTATTACCCTGCGGCCGCTGTACGGTCACACTCAAGCGATGCTGATGCCGATGGTAGATCTCGGGGACGGCGAGCGCTTTGTTTACTGCGCAGATCTGATGCCTTCGGTTGCGCATGTGCGTTTGCCCTGGGTGCTGGCGTATGACGTACGTCCGCTCGACACGCTCGTAGAGAAAGAGCGGCTGCTGGCGGAGGCGATTGGAGAGGGGTATACGCTGGGCTTCGAGCACGACGCGGTGTACGCTTCCGCAAAACTGCGTAGGGATGCACGAGGGCGCATCGAGGCCGAACCCGTTCTACAAGACCACTAGCTGCAAGGTGTGCGCCTGCCCGCGCTCGGCAACGACAGTAACGGTGTAAAAGCCGCTCGGCAACTGGTCCACAATGATCGGCCCCGCGTAGGGAGCGGCACCGATAACCACCCTCCCGAGCGCGTCGCGGACCGATACCGTACTCGCATCAGGTAGGCTCTGGATCGCAAACGATCGCGACGCAGGGTTGGGGAATAGTCTGGGGACTTCTGCAAACGAAACCGCTTCGCCCACTCCAACGATAACCTGCGATCGCATAGAAAGCGTCACGTCGTCTATCGCCATATCGCTTCGAAAGCCAGATCCGACGAGGCCTCGAAAGCTTAGCTGCACCGTCTGCCCAGCAAAGGCCGTCATATCGACTTCGCGGACCCGGAACGTATCCGCGGCGTCGGTCTGCTGTTCTCCGATGAGCGGTTCGGTAATGTCTTGCAAGGTTTGAGAGGCCTGCACGAGGTCCAGGTGTAGCTCGCCCATACTTCGGCCGTACATGTGATAGTAGAAGCTCAGTACCGGTCGCGCGAAGCGCAGCGAGTCGCCATCGAGGAGCGTGTCGGAGCCAGGTATCTCTATGCACCCGCTTTGGTAAATGGCCGGCGTACCCTCTCGCTGTCCTGAAGCCTCGACGTAGAGGTAGCCCGCATCGCCGCTGTCTGCGGCCCGACCGTCGCTAGGCCCTGTATCTGCACTCGGCGTCCTGCCAACAGTCGGCACCCAACTCGCCTCACCGACTCCCGAACCGTACCGCCAGAAGTAGTCATCTACTATAACGTCCGGATCGAATGACTGCACGACCGGCAAGGCCCGCGGGCCAATCGTCACGACATTTCTTTTAAAACGTGTGATCACCTCCCGGGCATTGACCATCCGCAAGACGACACTGTAGCTGCCCGCCTCCGCAAACCGGTAGACCAACACGGAGTCCGTCCCGTCAATCGAGCCGTCCGCATTCACGTCCCACTGGTAGCCCGTCGCTCCGCTGCTGGTCGCTACCAGCCTCACCACGGCGCTGTCCCGACAAAACTGAGTGGTGGTCAAGTTTTGCACGGTGAAGTCTCCCGTAAACGTGTCGCACTTCAGGTCGATGCGATCGAAGGCATCGCCACTGTTAAACTTCATCGCCGCCATCTGCTCCATCGAGAACCGTACTCGGCAGCTAGCGCGCGAGTAGCTCATGTGGTTGTTGACGTCCGGTTTGAAGGCCTGCATATTCGTATCCACGGCCGTCCCACTGTAGAGGCAGTTCTCGTCTACGAGCAGCGTGCTGAGTTGGGGATCAGCAGGCGTATCGCAAAACTCATCCCCGGACGTAGCACAGTTGCTCCCGTCCACGAGTTCGTCGGTGAGCTCCCCGTTGGTGAACCCGTGGGTATGGGGCAGGCCATAGGCGTGCCCCACCTCGTGGGAGAGCGTCGACCCGTTCATGGTGCACCCGTTTTGCATCAGGATCACGTTGCGCCCGAAGTAGGGGTAGTACGCATAGCCACAGAGTCCGCCCCCCGACCTCGATCGGATGCTGTTGGCGAAGTAGATGTTGAGGCCGTCCGGCGAGTAATACGCATCGCGCAGGTCGGTCTCGTCTTCCTGACGGAAGTCGTAGTACTTATTGCTGCTGATGTATTGCGGCTGGCAATAGGCGAAGTACAGGCCGACTGAATCGTAGTCCGCATTTAGCTTGGCCATCGCTTGCGCAAGTTCGGCGTCGGTCAATCCTCCCGTGCCGTCGTTGCGTCGGAAAATGTAGACGTTGACGGCTACCGTATCTGCGAGCAGTGAGTCCAGCCGCTGCTGCGTGCCGCGCTTTTGTAGCCTTTCGGCAAAACCTGCCTTAAATCTCGCAAAGGCCTCCGGAGCGCGCTGATGCGGGGCGAGGTAGCCGTCCGGAGTTTCGGTACCGCAAACCAGTTCTTCCTGAGCCGATGCCCAACGCGGAAGACAAACGAGAGCAACACAAAAAACGCTAGCGATGAGCGCCTGTCGGGAGATCGGGAGAAGCAGCATTCTAGAGATTCTGGGGGTGGTGTGTTGAATGCGTAAGGTATCTGAGCCCCACGCTCGACAGGCCTTCCCCGGCCCTCTGCTCGTCGTCCTGTTTGTCAATTTGTAGACAAAAACACCAATCAATAGCTGGTCAATACCTGCGGTCGATCACCCCTGCACCAGTCATGTATACAGCTACGCGGCTTGCAAGCTCGGTTTGACCGCCAAAAAGCCACCGATCTTTTCGAGCACGTAGTCTACCTCGACCTCAGTATTCAAATGCGAAAAGCTAAAGCGCACCGTCACCATCGTACACTCGGGGCCATAGATCGCCGCAATCACGTGACTACCCGCGTCCGCTCCCGAACTACACGCCGAACCTCCGCTGGCGGCGATCCCGGCGATGTCGAGGTTGAAGAGCAGCAGCTCCGATTTGAGCGTGTGCGGAAAGCTGACACTCAGTACTGTGTAGAGATTGGCGCCTTCGAGATCGGTGTTGACGCGAAGCTTAGGCTCGATCTCGCGGAGCCGCGTCACGAAGTTTTGACGCAAGTCGCCGATGTAGGCCCGCCGCTCGTCGAGGTGCTCGTACGCTAGCTCGAAGGCTTGAGCGAGCCCAGCGATGCCGTAGAGGTTTTCGGTGCCACCCCGCATGTTGCGCTCCTGCGAGCCGCCATCGACGAAGGGGCGTACGATCTGCTCGTTGTTGATGTACACGAATCCTACTCCCTTCGGACCGTGAAACTTGTGCGCTGCGCCGGTGAGAAAGTCGACCGCGACGTTTTGTACATCTATCTCGAAGTGACCTGTCGTTTGGACGGTATCGCTGTGCAGCAAGGCCCCGTGCTCACGACACACCCTGCCGATGGCCGCGAGGTCGATGAGGTTGCCGGTCTCGTTGTTGGCGTGCATGAGGGTCACGAGCACCTTCTTGCCAGCCAGTTCGGTGAGTTTTGCCGAAAGGCTCTCCAGGGTAGGCCTACCCCACTCGTCGAGTTCGAGCATGTGCAGCTTCACGTTGCAGTTTTGCTGCATGTCGGTGAGGCTGTGGAGTACGCAGTGGTGCTCGGTCGGACTGGAGACAATGTCGGTTACGTGCAAATCGCGCACGCTGCACTTGATGGCCATGTTGGAGGCCTCCGTGCCCCCGCTGGTGAAGAACACTTCCCCGAGGGAAGCCTTGAGTTGAGTCGCTACTTTCTTGCGGGCGGCCTCGATAATGGTCCTTCCCTGTCTGCCCTCCTTGTGAATCGAACTCGGGTTGCCGTACGCCTCCCGCATCAGCACGCTCATCGCGTCGATGACTTCGGGAAGGACGGGTGTGGAGGCGGCATTGTCGAGATAGACGCGCATGTTAGAGCTTGAGAGGGATTACGTGAAATAGGGAAAGTGCCTGCCGCGCACTCCTATACTGCGGCACTAAGGTCGGCAACTTTCGCTTAGGCGAGGGCGACCTTGAGGCGGTCCATGGCCTCGGTAGCGAGTTGCTGGGCGGAGGCCGCGTCTCTGCTTTCGGCGATGACGCGCATGATGGGCTCGGTGTTGCTGGCGCGGAGGTGCACCCAGCCGGCGGGGAGGTCGACCTTGAGGCCATCCTGCCAGTCGATCTCGGCCCCAGTGTAGCTCTCGGCTACGCGCTGTAGTGCGGCAGTGGCCACGCTTGCGTCTGGCACGGCAATTTTATCCTTTACGATCTCGTAATCTGGGTAGCTCTTGCGCAATTGGCTGGCTCGCTTGCCGCCGGTCGCGAGGTGGCTGAGCAGCAGCGCGATACCGACGATGCTGTCGCGGCCGTAGTGTAGGTCGGGGTAGATGATGCCGCCGTTGCCTTCGCCGCCGAGTACCGCTGCGACTTCTCGCATCTTGCTAACGACGTGCACTTCGCCAACGGCGCCCGCGTAGTAAGCCTGTCCGTAGCGCGCGGCAACATCTCGCAAGGCGCGACTGCTCGACAGGTTGCTGACTACCGGTCCAGGTGTGTGGGCGAGCACGTAATCGGCGACCGCGACGAGGGTGTACTCCTCGCCGAACATGCTGCCGTCTTCGCTGACTAAGACGAGGCGATCTACGTCTGGGTCGACGGCGATGCCGAGCACTGCTTTGGGGTCTTCTTTGACGGCTTTCGCCAAAACCTCCAGGTTCTTGGGCAATGGCTCTGCTTCGTGGGCGAAGTCGCCGGTCATTTCGTCAAAGAGCAGTTCGTAGGTTACGCCAAGGGCATCGAGCAGGGGCGGAACGCTGATGGCTCCGGTAGAGTTGATGCAATCGACGATGACGTGCATACCTGCAGCCCGTACGGCGTCGACGTTGACGAGCGGCAGGGCGCACACCTCCGCGACGTGCTGAGCGATATCGTCGGTCGAGCGACGGTAGTCGCCGAGTTGTCGGACGGTTGGGTACGCGATACTGCCGCCTTCGATGATCGCGAGTATCTCCTCGCCATCGGCAGCCGAGAGGAACTCCCCCCGCTCGTTGAGGAGCTTAAGTGCATTGTAGTCGTAGGGGTTGTGGCTCGCCGACAGCACGATGCCGCCCTGGGCCCCGTGCCGGACGACCGCCATCTCGACGGTCGGCGTGGTCGACAGGTCGAGATCGACGACATCAATCCCGAGGAAGCGCAAGGTCGCGGTGACAAACTGGGCAACAACGGGACCGGACATCCGCCCGTCGCGCCCGATGACGACGATGGGTCGCGTCGCGAGACTACCAGACTGCTGCTTAACGAACGTCCCGTAGGCACTCACGAAGTTCAGGAGCGTCTGGGGCGTGAGGTCGCCGGAGGGATCTTGGGAGCTGCCGATGGTGCCGCGCACGCCGGAGACAGATACTTTGAGGGCCATGGGGGGCAAGGATACGGCCGGCGGAGCAGTACCGAACGGCAGTTCCACCCAAACAGCAGTTCAGCCACCTAAACCCTCAGTCCCCAGCCCAAGGCGGATCTTTCTCCATACCCTGCACGGCGGGACCAAAGCAAAGCGCCCCCCCCGCCCTCTGTATCGCCCCCCCCACAAAGCCTCTCCGCCCTCAAACAACCCCCCAAAAGCCTCTCCGCCCTCAAACAAACCCCCCAAAGCCTCTCCGCCCTCTCTGCCGAAGCGTAGCGCCTCTCCGCCCTCGGTGCTAAATCCCTCCTGAGCCGAAGCGTAGCGCCCCCGTGCCCTCGGTGCTAAATCCCTCCTGAGCCGAAGCGTAGCGCCCCCGTGCCCTCGGTACTAAACCCAACATCGACGCGCACCGACGGAGCCAGCCAAACGCGCCCCTTACCCATCCCAAGCGAAATACCCGAAGCACCGGTCGGGGCGCCGATCATTTACTCTACCTCGATCCACAGCTCGCTCCCCCAGTGACAAGACATGTAGTTTAAAAAATACTTATTATTAGCCAAGGCGCTAATGTTCATAGATCTACTTTCAAATGCAAACACACTAGACAAATACGTCTCTGCAATTACACTGTCCACGGAGTCACTTTTAGACAGCCAGGCATTCGTTACTGTCCCCCCCGGCGGCACGAATACCCTAACGCTATCGTAGTCGTTCAAGTCCGCCAACTTGATTACTGCCTTCTCACGCAATTGCTCATGGGAAATGCACAGATCAAAGTACCGTGTCGCGACGTCCGTCGAATCCATAGCCGATGAAGACGGCGAAACGCAGATGGACGCCTCACTCAGATTGGCCGTGCCGTAATATGACTCCCTTGTTTTGCAAGCACAGACCGTGACAGCGATCATGAAATAGATGGTTCTCATAGGGCAGCGATAGGCCTGCCCAAACTTAACACTCCAACGCTCTGCTCACCGACTCAAGAAGCGGAAGCTCGGGCTCACATCATACCGCTATACAATTTCGCCCAACGGGCACGTCAAGGCCGTGGAACGCGAAGCCGAAGCGCAACGCATAGGAGACGCAAAGAGCGCAACGGCCCGTCAACGCTAGACCAATGCTGGAGCAAACTTCAAGGTCTAGTGCTATGGGCTTATATAGATTGACAACTCGCAGGACGTCGAAGCCTAACCCTAAAACACGTTCACCTCCATCTCCAGCGCAATCCCAAACTTCGCTAACACGTCGCCTTGAATCTCCTGAGCCAGGGCATACAGCTCGCGCCCTACCCCACCGCCGTGGTTGACGAGCACCAAGGCCTGCCGGTCATGCACCCCGATCGCCCCGCGGCGATGCCCCTTCCACCCCGCCTGCTCGATGAGCCACCCGGCGGGCACCTTGCGTCCGCCGTGCGACAATTCGTAGCTCGGGGCCTCGGGATGAGCGGCGGCAAAGGCCGCGAACTCCTCCGCTGTGAGTTCGGGGTTCTTAAAAAAGCTGCCGCTGTTGCCAATCTCTGCTGGGTCTGGGAGCTTGGATTTGCGGATCGCCATCACCGCTGTAGAAATGTGTTTTGGCGCAAGCCGCTGTTGGCCTTCACCCTCCCCGACGCCCTGGCTCTCGATGTGCTTTCGCACGTCTCCGTAGTCCGCCCGCAGATCATGCCTTTGACTCGTGAGGCGAAAGGTGACCTCGAGGATGATGTACTGGCCTGCAAGCTTTTGCTTAAAAACACTGTTTCGGTATCCAAATTCGCAGGCCTCCGCATCAAAAGTCTCGAGGAGGAGGGACTCGCGATGGACCGCCCGCAGCGACACGAACCGATCCTTGACCTCAACCCCGTAGGCTCCAATGTTCTGAATCGGACTGGCCCCGACACTCCCGGGAATGAGGCTCAAGTTCTCGAGTCCCCCGTACCCTGCCTCGATAGTGTACAACACGAAGGCATGCCAGTTCTCCCCAGCGGCGGCCGTGACTTCTACGTAGTCGCCTTTCGGCAAAACCGTCACGCCGCGCAGGTCGAGGTGCAACACCAGGCCGGGTACGTCTCGCGTCAACAGCAGGTTGGACCCGCCACCGAGCACTAGTGTGGGCTGCTCGACGCGAAGGGCCTCGCGAAGCCCACCGGGTGTGGTGGCCCGGTAGTATCGAGCGGCGCGGGCCTCGAGTCCGAAAGTGTTGAATGCCCGCAGCGAAACGTTGTGAAGCAGAGTATTGGCGGGGCGTAAATTGGTCAAAATCTGGGTGGCTAGACGCTATTCGAAGGAAGGTACGAGCGTCGAGTCCACTGGAGCCAGTTCGTAAAGCGGGTACCCCCAGTAGCCAGGATTACGGAACACGGGGAGGCTTCGGGTGGCGGTGATCTCGGGGGCCTCACCACCGGCCTGCCGCAGGCGTAACAGGCCTTCGTCCGTCTCGACGTAGATCGAATAGCCATCGGCGGGTTGATCGAGGGCCTCGCGCGTGAGACCGCGTCCGGACCATTCGGCGGTCACCTGCTTGACCGGGAGTTGCAACTCGACTGTTTGGTCAACACCGAACTGCCGATTCGTAACCAATGCGAGCAGTGGCGTGGCGACGGTAAGGATAATCACCGCAGTAGCGATCGTCTGAAATCGTCCTAGGAAAGTCTTTAGCGGCAAGCTTGCCAGCAGCCCCACCAGTATCCCGGAACCAGCTCCGTAGGTCGCGGCGCGGATGATGAGTTCACCAGCGTTCACGGTCGCATCGACGAGCGGTAACTCTATCGACCATCCGATGACGCAGGCTACACCTGCCAACAGGGCCAAGACCACGAGACTACCTTTAAACATACACTTTACAAATTCGTAAGCCTTAGACCTGTTCGAACTGGAGTTTGGCGAGCGACGCGTAAAGGCTGTCCGGAATCGCGTTTAGCTCTTCGTGCGTGCCCGACTCGACCACCTCCCCGCCGTCGATCACGAAGATGCGATCTACGTCGCGGACAGTAGCGAGGCGGTGAGCGATCACGAAGCTGGTCCGCCCTTCCATGAGCCGATCGAGTGCTTCCTGGACGACGCGCTCGCTCTCCGCGTCGAGACTCGAAGTTGCCTCGTCGAGCAGGAGCACTTTAGGGTCTTTGAGCAGCGCCCTTGCTATGGCAATGCGTTGACGCTGGCCACCGCTGAGCTTCACGCCGCGCTCGCCGACCAACGTGTCGAGACCTTCGGGGAATCGTTCGATGAACTCCAGCGCATTCGCCTGGTGGGCCGCCTCCGCGATCTCCTCGCGCGTGGCCGATGGCCGACCGTAGCCGATGTTGTCGGCGATGCTACCGGCAAAAAGCAAGACCTCCTGTGGCACGATCCCGAGGTGCGAGCGGTAGGCTCCGAGGTCGAGGTCCCGGATCTCTTGTCCATCGAGTGTAATGGAGCCCTCGTAGCCTTCATAAAAGCGCAACAGTAATTGGAGAATCGTCGACTTGCCCGCACCGCTCGGTCCAACCAGCGCAATCCGCTCTCCTGCGCGTACAGACAGCGACAGCCCACGGATCACCTCCATATCTGGACGGCTCGGATATCGGAACTCGACGCTCTCGAAGCGAATGTTGCCCTGAACAGCACAATCAGAAAAAATCGCGTTCGGAGACACATTGGACGAAGCCTCCGTCGGCTCTCGCAAGATGTCTCGTATGCGTTCAGTCGCGCCGATGGCCCCGACTAACTCCGTGTAAAAATTGCCCAGGCCGGCAATGGCCCCTCCTAAAATCGCCGTGTATAGCGCAAACTCGAGCAGGTCGCCCGAAGCCATCGACCCCTCTTGGACCATGATTGCCCCCTGGTAGATGATAAAGAACAGCGCCCCAAACAAGAAGGTGATGATGAAGACGCTAAACGCGGCCCGCATCCGCGCAAACTTGAGGCTCACGTCAACCGTTACGTCCTGCGCCGCAGAGTAGCGCTTGCGCTCTAACCCTTCGTTGACGTAGGCTTTTACGGCTTGAATACTCTGAATCGACTCCCCGAGGATGTTGTTGGTTTCGGCGAGGGCCTCCTGGCGCTGCTTGGACAACCTTCGAACGTAGCGCCCGAAAAAGATGGCCCCAACAACGACCACCGGGAAGGTGAGCAGCATGATGAGGCTCAGCTTTGGCATCCGGATGACAATGAAGGTGATGCCAAAAAGCAGGATGAGCACCTGGCGCAAAAACTCCGCGATGGTGATCGAAAAGGCGCTGTACAGCTTTTCGACGTCTGCGGTGAGGCGGCTAATCAGCTCACCGCTGCGATTTTTCTCGAAAAAGTAGATCGGCAAGGCGATGAGCCGAGAAAATACTGCTCGCCGCACATCCGCTATTCCGAGTTCGGACACGCGGGCGAAGAGCAGCACTCGAAAATAGCTCACCACACTCTGCGCGATGAGGATAGCCAGCATGGCCAGTCCGAGCTGCTGGACGGTCAGCCCGATGGTTCCGGCGCCGTTGGCTGCCCGCACCATCTCTCCGATCAGGTAGGGGAAGGCCATGAAGACGAGGCTGCTCAGAGAGAGTAGCACCATCCCGATGATCAGCGACCATTTGTAGGGGCGGATGAACTCAAAGATTCCGAGGGCCTCCTTGAGTTGGGCTTTGCTTACCGTAGAGCGCTTGCCCGGCGCTACAGCGGCGTCGGGGGCGGCCGTCGTGGCGAGCGGTGGAGGGGAAGGGGTCTGCGCTGCGGCCATGTAAATCAGTCAACCAGTGGGCTGCCGTTTGGGTCGAGCGCCAAAGGTAGAGCACGCGTGATATGCCGGGTCGGGGGCGGGTCAGGATTTGGCTTCGGCGCGTCCCGTGTGTCGAGCTGCGGCTTTCGCCAAAACTTACCGCCTCTCGAGGGACTCATCCTTCCGCATCGGCAATGTGCTATGGTACCACGAGCTTGCGGGTGTCACCGTCGATGGTCACCAAGTAAAAGCCGCTGGATAGCTGGACGTGTGTGAGACCCGAGATGCCTCCACGGTAGATGATTTGGCCCATTACCGAGACCACGGCGACAATCTCGTCCGGCTCCGCTCCGAAAACCACTACCTGCCGCTCCGCCGAGACCGTGGCTTGCCAGCTGACCCCTGATTCGAGCATTACGGCCACCCAGGGCGACATTGTTTCAGCGCCATCCAGGTCGATCATGCGCAGCCGGTAGTAATGCTGCCCTGGCGCAACATCGCTGTGCGTGTAGCGATAGCCCTGCGTGTGTTCAGAGGTGCCCGTTGCAGCGACGTATCCCAGGGTAATCTCCGGCTCTTCACCGAGCCTATGTTGCACCTCGAATCCAGCTGCACCTTCCTCACTCGCGGTGGTCCACTCGATTGTCACGTCGCGACCGGTGAGTTTTGCCGAAAGGCTGCTCAACACCACTGGCAAGGGCGCAGAGGTCCCGGCCATCACGTAAAACGAAGAGAAGGAGGTGACGCTGGCCTCGACGAAATAGCCATCGCCGTAAACTCGCCAGGACGTGGGCTCTGGGGTGCCCGTTCCCGGATAGGTGCCACTACAACTTTGGGTTGGCGTGTGGTAAATCTGGAGGTCGCCAATATTTGACACCAATGGGTTGGCCGAGGCAATGTCGTCCAGCTCGGCCTGGGTGAGGTACAGCCTAACCTTTACCGGCGTAAACGGGCCGGAGGGGGCTGTACGCGGCGTGATCGTGACGCTGCGATCTGCGTAGGCTCCGAGGGTGGCGTCGGTGCGGGGACTTCCACCGCCGTGGGTGTGCCCCGTGATTTCTAGAATACCTAAGTCTGCGTTGTCCTGCACCGAGGCAATGATGCCTCGCCCAAGGCCATCGCCGATGTTGATCCAGCCGCCATTACCGCTGAACGTCGGGGACGAAGTCGCGCTACAACCTGGCGTATGGGCAATGTTCTCGGCTCGGTCGAATTCAATTGTCCAGGAGCCAATCTCATAGTTGGCCGGCGCCCAGTCTGCGACGTAAACGTAGTAAGTCTGCCCGAGCGAGCTTATGAAGGAGGCCTGTTCGGCTTGATCGACCCCAAAATTGTCGATGCAGAAAAAACGCTGTAGTTCACCACATGTACCCGTCGCGACGCCTACTTCGATATTGACGTCTGCCGGAGTGACTCGGAGCGTGACATAATCGTTGTTGCCCTCGAAGGTGTACCACAGCCCTGCGCCACTGCTGCAGCCAATCACGCCTGCGTTGTTGGTCGCACTAAGGTTAGTACCGGTCTGCGGGACCCCGGAGATGAGTGGACTGGCGCCATTGCAGAGGTCGTTGGCCGGAGCTGGTGCCAGGGAGCGAAAGCGGATGGAATATCCGAGCAATTCGCCCTCGTCGCTGCCGTCGTTGCAGACGCCGATGCTGTAGACGCCATCTGCCGGACCGCTGTTAAGATTGGATAGGGGTACCGTGGGTTGGTACTGGCCATCGAAGGGATTCTCCCCCAGGTCGATTGAGATAGGGGCGCTGTCGCTAAAACTGGTTTGCTCGAAGTTTGCGCCCTGGCCATCGAATAAGGCGATGGCGATAGTAAGGCCACTCGGGGCATTGAGGTACACGATCAGGTCGCCGGTGAAGGGGTGCTCCACGTCGATGATCACTTCCTCTATCACCCAGTCGATGCCGAGTTGTCCACCGAGCCCACTCACTGTTAGGTCTGGGCCGAATGCAGGTTCGTCGTTGCTGCAGGTGATGTCGAGCACAAAAGGTTGCGCGTCCTCCCCGGGCTCCCACTGAAAAATTTGCGCTGTGGCGACTGAAGTTAGCGCGAGAAGAAAACAGCAGGTTTGTAAACTGCGCCGCAGGACTTTGGGTAGTGCTCGAGACATCTGAAGAGAGTTTTGGTCATGGTTCTATCGATTGCGCATGCAAAAGGTGAACGCCAGTAGAATTTTCTCTGACAGATTTCTCGCCGGCCTTTCGGCAAAACAAAAAAAATCCCGCAAGCAGCTGTAATTCAGCTACTTGCGGGATTAAAGGTGGTCTCGGGTGGAATCGAACCACCATCCCAGGCTCCGGAAACCTGTATACTATCCGTTGTACTACGAGACCATTGTTGTCGTCGGGCAAAAGTACGCGCTGGGCTCGAAACGTCTAGCATCAAATTCACCGGTCGCCCGATGTATTGATGATGGACGTCTAAAACAGTCTGACACCCATTCTTACTCAAGAGTTAACTTACGATGCCTGCACGGCTAGGGATCGTGGTAAACTTGAGCCGCAACGCCGAATTGGGCTCCTGTACATCCGTGAGCTTTCCGCCCATCTCCGTGGTGAGGTACCGGGCGTACTTGAGGTCCGGAGCCTCGGCGGCGGGAGCGGCCTGGCGTCCGGATTGGTCGACGAGCATCAAGGTAGCGCTGTTGCCCTCCTTGGTCACCGTGGCCTTTAGGGCGGTACTCCCGTGGCGGAAGGCGTAGCCAACCATCTCCGCGAAAAGCATCGTGAAGGGGATCGCCTGGTCGACCGGGAGCCGCAACGGCATGGAGTCAATCTCCAAACCAGCACCGGCGGGGGCGGTGAGTTCGACCAATCGTGACTTGTACTTCTCGAAAAAGCTCTCAACAGCGACCTCGAAGTTGGTCGCGGAGTCGAACCCACTCTGAATCATGGCCTGCATCCCAGCTTCGTGCGCGGCGAGTTGGTTGGCACCGGAGCCGGGCTCCTGAACAGGGATTCGCTCGGCGTACACCCGGAGTAGGGTGCGCAGGCGCTTCAGCGAGGCTTTCGCGGCTCCGGAAGTTTGTGTGCGTGCTTCCGCAAAACCAACTTCGGCCTCGGCCTGTGCGGCGCGGGCCTTGGTAATGTCGTTGCGAAGTTTGCGGACCGTCGCCAAGAAAATGAGGATGAGGGCGGCGATGATGGCCGCGGCGATGCCGATGGCTGTAAACAGCTTAGCATTGGCGGCGCTGCGGGCGGCGGTCAACTCCTCGGCAACTCGATCGCGCTCGGTGATGGCCTCCGCCTGGGTAGCCGCAGCGGCGGCGGCAGCGGCCTGGGCCTCGTCGAGGGCACCGGCTTGCTCGGCGAGGTCCGCCTCCGCATCCAGTTCGTTGGCCTTCGCGAACTCAGGTAAGGACTTAGTCCGTCGGTTGGCGGCGGAGTCGGTTTTCGCAAGAACGCGGATCGCGCGTGCCCGGAGACGAAGGTCGCCGCTGGCATCGGCGGCGGCGATTGCGTCGCGGATCACGTAGTAGTCGGGGCTGTTGCGGGCGTAGTTCGCCTCCGCCTTTTGGACAAGGGCCTCGGCCGCGGCGGTAGACTGTGCCGGGGCGGGTTTTGGCGAAAGCCCGATAAGGAGCGCGGCCAGCAAGCCGGCGCGCGTGAGGATCAGACGGAAGGACATAAGGGGGGAGACTAAATGCTTGAGGGCCTAACGAGGGGTCGGCGAAAGTAGGTGCCCAGCCGACACACATGTTCAAAACGTGACCAAATATTCGGTCACTTTCCCACCCCGGTCGCGCCCTAGTCCTCGATGTTGTAGATCTGCGAAATCTTCTCGAGCACCGTGTCAAAGTCGATTTTGAGATCGACGATCTCGCCGGTACCCAGGTCAAACACCCAGCCGTGCACGGTGAGGCCACGGCGCTTGACGGCCCGCTGCACGACAGCTGCCTTGAGCACGTTGATCGCCTGTTCTTCGACGTTGAGTTCGACGAGGCGACGGTAGCGCGCGTCCTCGTTGGTGATGGCTCCGAGTTCGTCGGCGTGCTGGCGGTAGACATCGCGCACGTTGCGCAGCCAGGGGTTGAGAATTCCCAGGTCGGCGTTTTGCATGCCGGCCTTGATGCCCCCGCAGCCATAGTGCCCACACACGACGACGTGGTCGACCTCGAGGTGGAACACGGCGTAATCGATGACCGACATCACGTTGAGGTCCGTGTTCGGGACCATATTGGCAATATTGCGGTGGACGAAAACGTCGCCGGGACCGACGCCCATCAGCTCTTCGGCGGTCACGCGGCTGTCCGAACAGCCGATGTACAGGATGGAAGGATTTTGCCCTTTGGCGAGCGTGTCGAAGTAGGCACTGTCCTCAGCGAGGCGCTCCTTGATCCATACTTTGTTGCGGTCGAATATTGATGCGATGTCCATATCGGCAAGGATACGGCCTTTGGCAGCTTTCCGTGCTCGGCTCTTACTTGCTATCCTCGTAGTGCGCCGGCCGAGCCGCCGCACCTAAAACCTGAGAATCGTCATCGGAAAACGGTGTTTTGTACTCCATTTTGTTTCAACTTTACCGGCGTGAACGTTGCCGCCCCACCCAAACCCTCTGAGAAGCCCAGCGATAAGTCCGCCGCCAACCCTTATCAGAACAGCTTTTTACTCGCCGACGTCGGCCGACAGTACCTCGAGGTGGCACTGTGGAGCGTCACCGCCGAGGCCCCGCTTCCGGCGCGCATCGCTCAGTTGGCGCAGCAGGTCAAGTCATTTTTCATTGACCTCACCGAGTCGGGCACGCAGAGCTTCTCCAATCACTTCGCACGCCTCACCTACGTCACCCAGACCGCAAAGCTAGACCCGCGGCTGAGCTACTACCTCCACCAGTTCGACCGCGAGGCATCAACGACCCTCCGCGGGGAGACAGCACGTCTCGATCCGGAGGAAGTGCTGCTACTCGGCGCCAAAGCCCTCGTCGATGCCATCTTGGGCGTCACGAAACTCGACTGCCCGGAGGCGCTTCTTGAGGTTTTGCCGGAAGGCTACTCCACCTTCCAGCTGCAGAGCTACACCGTGACGGCGTTTAAGCCGCAACTTCGAGCGCTCGTCGTCGAAGACTTGGAGACCAAGCAGGTGCTCCGCGTACGCCTCGTACACAGCCCTGGTCTCGACCACTACGTCCACTACGCCCGACCGGGCTACAACGAGCAATTCGTCGGACCGGCCGTCGCGCTGCTGCGTCGTCATTTCACCTGGCCTGTGGAGGTCAACCTGCTCCAGGTCGAAGTCGATGCCTCCGGCGAGCTCAACCCTCAGCACCTCGTCATCGACCCAGATTTCCTAGTGGACGTCACGGCGGTGGCGAAGTGCTTCGACGTAGAAGGGGCCGAACCGGTCAAGTACCTGCTCGGGCGCGTAACGCCCTTCACTGGATCGGTGGCGGTGTTGGCGGGTAACGTGGCCAACCACTTCCTCGACAGTGCTCTGATGGGCATCGGACAGGACTTCAAGGAGAGTTTCCGCCAAACCTTTGCCGCCTATCCCTTGGAGTACGCCAAGCTTTCCGACGAGGACGTCCGCAAGCTCATGGAAGCCTGTCTCGGACACCACAAAGTGATCGGTGACGCCGTGGCTGCCCATCTACCCGCCGAAAATATCGAGCGCGAGGGCTGCGTAGTGGAGCCGAGTTTTTACGCCGAGCGTTACGGCCTGCAGGGTCGCCTCGATGCGTTTCTGCCGCCCGTCGGCAAAGACGGCACAGCGGCTATCGTCGAGCTTAAATCGGGCAGTATCTACCGGCCCAACCAGCACCAGATCGTGCAGGAGCACTACGTGCAAACGCTGCTGTACGATTTACTCGTCAAGGCTGTCTTCGGCGAGCACACCAAGCCGCGCAACTACGTGCTCTACTCCCGCGACCGCGAGAAGCCGCTGCGCTACGCCCCAATCAATAAGGCGCAGCAGTTCGAGGCGCTCGCGGTCCGTAACCAGATGATGACTATCGAGCGTCTCCTCGGGGAGTCGTGCGCCGGAAGGGCCTGTCCGCTGGACTGGTTGCGCCCCGATCGCTACCCCAACATGACGGGCTTCGTACAGCGCGACCTAAGTGCATTTCACGCCAGCTGGAGCACGCTCACTGAGCTGGAACGCGACTACGCAAGGGCTTTCGTTGGATTTATTGCCCGCGAACAGCGCGTCGCCAAGGTCGGAGCCAACAGCAACGAGCGCATCACGGGACAGGCCGCACTGTGGCGGGAAGATCTGGAGGTAAAGGTGGAAGGTTACGCGATCCTCCACGATCTAAACCTCGTTGCCGTCGCGCAAAAGGACAACTTCCCGGTGCTGAGTTTTCGACGTACGGCAATGCCGGAGGGCGTGGCGACCTTAACGAGCTTTCGGCGCGGGGACATTGTCGTGCTTTACCCGGGCGATGCCGCGCGGCGGGCGGTGCTCCATCACCAGGTCTACAAAGGGACGATCACGAAGCTCACCCCCGAGACAGTCGATGTTCGGCTCCGCGCCAGTCAGCCCGACTTGACCCGCTTCCAGCAGCACGACCGCTTCAACGTGGAGCCGGACCTCTTCGACAGTTCGTTCACGCGCTTGTACCAAAACTTGGCAGAGTTCGCTTCCGCAAAACCCGAGGTCCGTCGCTTGGTCTTAGGCTTGCGACCGCCGATCGACCCTGGGCGCCAACGGTTCCGCCGGCCGGCCCGCCTCACGAAGGAGCAAGGTGACATCTTCGAGGCAATCCTCAATGCCCGCGAGTACTACCTACTGTGGGGTCCGCCGGGGACGGGCAAGACGAGTATGATGCTGCATCACCTCTGTGAGCATTTCGTGAACTCGACCAAGGAGCGCATCCTGGTGCTTGCCTTTACCAACCGCGCGGTGGACGAGATCTGCGCTGCCATCGAGCAGATCGGCGGTCCGATCGCGAAGCAGTACCTTCGTATCGGGTCGAGCTTCGGGTGCGCGGAGGCCTACAATCGGCAGTTGCTACAAACGCGGATCGCCCACCTCCAGACCCGCCGACAGATCAAAGACCTCCTCGCTGAGCAGCGGATTGTCGTCGGGACGGTCAGTTCGGTGACCGGGAAGGGGGAGGCGCTGTTCGACCTGTTACAGTTCGACCGCGTCATCATCGACGAGGCCTCACAACTGCTCGAGCCTTCGCTGATCAGTTTGATGACACGCTTCCCGCGCACTGTCCTCATCGGTGACCACCGCCAGTTGCCTGCGGTCGTGACACAGGCTGAGCAGCACACCTACGTCGACGATCCGGGGCTGCGCGCCATCGGGCTTACCGACCTACGCAACTCGCTATTCGAGCGACTCTACGCTCGCTGCCAGTCAGAAGGTTGGGACTGGGCTTGCGGACAGCTGACGCGCCAGGGCCGCATGCACGGCATGCTCGCGGACTATATCAATACTGCGTTTTACGGTGGCTCCCTACAGAACCTCGGACAACTACCTCCAACCGCGGACTGGCAAGTACTGAGCAATGTCTGGGCCGAGCGCCCCAGCGACTGCTCCGACCTCGAGCACCTGATGTGTGACAAAAGCTTTGTGTTCGTCGATACGCCCGTCGATCTCTCCGACAAGGCCTTTCGAACCAACCTCCACGAGGCGGAGGCAGTCGTCGATTGCCTCAAGTCGCTGATCCGCCTTCAGCTGTGCAAACAGAACACGCTGTACCCAAAACAGATCGGGATCATCACGCCGTACCGTGCGCAGATCGCGAGACTCCGCCACGCGATAGCTGGTTCCGATTTGCCCAATGAGTGGACCGATGTCACAATCGATACCGTGGAACGCTACCAGGGCAGCACCTACGACTTCATTCTGTTGAGTACGTGTGCAAATCAAGGTTCGACGGTGGCCAGACTGAGCAGCGAAAATGCCGAGGGCATTGATCGCAAACTCAACGTCGCCCTCACGCGGGCCAAACAGCGCGTCATTGGATTCGGGAACGTGGAGTTGTTACGGCAGTACAACCGGGCGTATCGAGCGTGGATAGACCACTGCGCGGCGGAGGGGGGTGTGTTCAGTAGGGAGGTAGTGCTGCGGGATCCTGAGAATTGACCCCGAGGTGCGAAGGACGCGGAGGCTCACACCACGGCCCCCTGCTTCTCCAAGAACTCCTCTGCCAGGCTCAAAAAATTCATGGCCCCTTTGCTTCCGGCGTCGTAGAGAATTACGGGGACGTGCAGGTTAGGGGCCTCACCAATTTTCGAGTTGCGATGAATGATCGTTTCGAAGACTTTACTTCCGAAATGGGACTGTACCTCGTCGACGACGATGCGGGCGAGGCGCAGGCGGCGATCGAACATAGACAGTAGGATACCCTCGATGTCCAACTTCGGGTTGAGCTTTTGCTTGACGACCCGGATGGTGTTCTGAAGTTTGCCGAGGCCCTCGAGTGAGAACACTTCGCACTGCACAGGAATCAGGACGGTGTCCGCGGCGGTAAGTGCGTTAATGGTGACGAGTCCGAGCGATGGAAGGCAGTCAATGAAGATGAAATCGTAGTCGTCGCGGACGGCTTCGACTACTTCGCGCAGCAAAAATTCGCGGCCGATGCGGGAGACCAGTTCGACCTCGGCACCGACCAGATCGATCGAACTCGGCATGAGCGACAGGTTTGGCGTGCCTGTCTCGACGATGGCAGTCGCGGGGCTCGACGTCGCCGATAAGGCAGTCGTAGAGTCCGTAGGTGAAGCGATCTGGTGTGATCCCGACGCCGGAGGTCGTGTTGGCCTGCGGATCGGCGTCGATGAGCAGAACGCGGTGCTCGAGCACTGCGATGCAGGCCCCGAGGTTAATCGCGGTGGTCGTCTTCCCGACGCCCCCTTTCTGATTGGCGATGGCGATGACCTTACCCATATAATGCAGACTGCGGGTCGCCGAAGCGCGACCGCCGCAAAGGTACGGACCTGCTGTTTGGGGCTTGCCCCCGACCTTTTCAACGCCTCCGATGTTGGAGCCCTCATGATCGCTGTCGTCCAAGGGAGCAACCGCCGCGGGAACTCCACCCTGCCATTCGCTCAACTCATCACCGAGATCATCGCCGACGCCGGTGAGGTCTCGACGCTCATCGACCTGGAGTACCTCCCCGGTGAGATCCTCCACGCGGGAATGTATACCCCCGGACTAGAAAACCATTTCCTGGCAGCGGCCGAAGCCACCCTAAAGCAGAGCGACCGATGGTTTTTTGTCTTTCCAGAGTACAACGGCTCCTTTCCGGGTGCCCTCAAGCTGTTTATTGACGCGCTGAGCGTCCGTGACTACGCCGGCATTTTTTCGGGCAAAACTGCGGCGTTGGTCGGCACGGCGAGTGGGCGCTCGGGCAACGTCCGTGGACTCGACCACTTTACGGCTGTGCTGCAGCATATGGGGACGAACGTGATCCCGGGCAGCCTGCCCATTTCGCTGATCGATGGGCTCTTGGGCGGAGTGCCGCCGGAGGTGACAGACCAGGCGACGATCGAGACCGTGCGAAAGTACGTAGGGCGGCTTATGGAAGCGCAGTCGGTGGTGGCGTAAGGGCCCGTTCGGGTCGCTCCAGCGAGTGGGCCACGTAGGCCCGTTCGGGTCGCTCCAGCGAGTGGGCTCTTTCGGTCGCTGCTGACAGGGGTGGCACTCGCTGGAGCGACCCGAACGCCACCGTGGCACTCGCTGGAGCGACTCGAACGCCACCCTATCCCACCGCCCTTTTCTCCCATAACACCCCGTCCCGCATCGTCCCCACCCGGTCCGACAGCTGCGCCAGCTCCTGGTTGTGGGTCACAATGATGACCGTCTGTCCGAAGTCCTCCCGCAGGCCTCGGAGAAGCTGGTGAAGGTCTTCTGCGTTGTCGTGGTCGAGGTTGCCGGTCGGTTCGTCTGCGAAGATGACGGCGGGCTGATTGACGAGCGCCCTCGCGACGGCCACGCGCTGCTGCTCTCCACCGGACAGTTCGCGAGGTCGATGCTTGAGGCGTGCGGAGAGCCCGAGGTAGTCGAGCCAGCGGGAGGCTTCCTTCTCGGCCGTCGCGGGGTCTTTGCCAGCGATGTAGCCCGCCATGGCGGCGTTTTCGAGGGCGGTAAACTCGGGAAGGAGGTGATGGAACTGAAAAACGAATCCGAGTTTCGCGTTGCGGAACGCGCCCAACTGTTTTGGCGAAAGCCCAAACGGATCGATGCCATCGATGCGGAGCGTGCCGCTGTCTGGACGGTCGAGAGTGCCTAAGATGTGCAGCAGCGTGCTTTTGCCTGCCCCGCTCGCCCCTACGATAGCCATCATTTCGCCGCTCGCTACCCGGAGGTCCAGACCGGACAGGACCCGCAGACCATCGTATCCCTTCATGATCGCACGCGCCTCTATCATGGTCGCAAAGTAGGGTCACGCGGCCCTTACCTTTGCGCGTTCAAAAAAACGACAGCGCGAGATGGCTCAGGGGATACGGGTGTACAAGTTTGGGGGAGCGAGCGTGAAGAACGCCGAGGGCATCCGCAACGTCGGCGAGATCGTGAAGGCCTACGGGCAGCCGCCGCTCGTCATTGTCGTGTCGGCGATCGGCAAGACCACCGATGCCTTAGAGGGTGTGGTAGGGGCTTTCGCCAAAACCGACTACGCGCTTGCCAAGCAACGCTTCGATGAGATTAAGCTCTCACACTTTGCCCTAGCCCGCGAACTCTTCGGCGATGACGAAGCGGGACTAGCGGCTTTGAATGATGCTTTCGTCGAGGTAGACTGGATCTTAGAAGGTAGCTACGACCAGCCGTACGACTACATCTACGATCAGATCGTGAGCATCGGCGAGGTGCTTGCCAGCATCGTGCTCGCGGGCTATCTCAGCAGCCTCGACTTACCAGTTACCTGGCTCGACGCCCGTGGCATCGTCCGCACCGACGACCTCTATCGGGAGTCCTGGGTAGACTGGGCCGTGACCGAGCAGAACGTAGTTCGCCAACTGGCACCAGTACTCGAGGCCGGCGGAATCGCCGTCACGCAGGGCTTTATCGGGTCGACGGCCGACAACGAGACCACGACCCTCGGGCGAGAGGGCTCGGACTACTCCGCGGCGATCTTTAGCTACTGCCTCGGGGCGCAGTCGATGAGCATCTGGAAGGATGTACCCGGTGTGCTCACGGCCGATCCACGCATCTTTAAAAACGTCACGAAACTCGATCATCTCAGCTACCGCGAGGCGATCGAGATGACCTACTACGGTGCCAAAGTGATCCACCCGAAGACGATCAAGCCGCTCCAGAACAAGAACATTCCGCTGTTCGTGAAGAGCTTCGTCGACCCGTCCGCGCCCGGTACCCGCGTCGACGCCGACGCTCCACTCGCTTATCCGCCGATCATCACCGTCGAGCACGACCAGGCGCTCGTACAAATCCAGACGCGTGACTTCAGTTTTGTGGCCGAGCACCACCTGAAGGACCTCTTCAACCTCATCGCCGACCACCGCCTGCAGGTCAACCTGATGCAGAACACCGCCATCTCGTTTGCGATCTCGGTCAATGACATCGACGACCGCGTCGACACCTTCGCCGCTGCAATCCAGAAAGATTTTTCCACCGAGATCATTCGTGGACTAGAACTGTACACGATGCGCCACGCAGACAACTACGTCATTCAGGAGCAGCGGCGCGGACGCCTCGTCCTTATGGACGAGCGCGCCGGCAACACCGTACAGATGGTGATGAGCACCGCGCCCATCCCGAGCCGGATGTAGACGGCCCGGCATCGAGCGACGCTTTATAAACGAGTCCGTTGTCGTGCCTCCCCGCTGCGCGCTGGCCGCTCCCTACGAGCCTATGTAGAGGCCAGACCTCTTCAAGAGCGAACTTTGCAACCTTTACGCGTGCTTTGCCGGTATGGTCTTACTGGTTGTCTTTTTTGCGATCTCGATTATTTTTTCTTTCCTCTGTTCGCTATGGGAGGCGACGCTGCTCACCATACCGCCGAGCTTCGTGGAGACGGAGTCGCAGCGCGGCACAGAAACTGGTCGCCTGCTGAAGAAGTACAAGACCGATGTCGACCGGCCCTTGTCGGCCATCCTTACCTTAAATACGATCGCTCACACTGTCGGTGCGATTGGCGTAGGGGCGCAGGCGACGAAATATTTTGAGGGCAATGAGCTCGTGACGGGCATTGTGGTGCCGGTCGTGATGACGCTCGCCATCCTAATCCTCTCGGAGATTATCCCCAAAACTTATGGCGCGACGCGGTGGAAATCGCTGGCACCCTTTACGGTCAAGTCGCTCAAGATTATACAGACGATTCTCGCGCCTTTGGTATGGCTCAGCGAAAAGGTGACCAGCGGGTTGAAGGGCGACAAGGCGGCCGTAACGGTGAGTCGTAGCGACATCGCTGCGCTGGCCGCCCTCAGCCACCGCGAGGGACAGATCGACCTCTCCGAAAGCAATGTGATGAACAACCTCCTCAGTATGCGCGAGGTGACGGCTTACGACGTAATGACTCCACGCACTGTCATGCATGTCGTAAGATCAGAAATGACCGTGGAGCAGTACCTCAGCGAGCACGCCACGCTGCCGTTTAGCAGGATTCCGCTGCACGGCAAGACGCGCGACCAAGTAACCCAATATGCACTGAAAGACGATCTGCTCCTCGCTGCCTACCGAGGGAAAGGCTCCCAGACGATGGAACAGATCGCACGGCCGATCACCACCTTTGCCGCGGACACCCCTATTTCGCAAGTCTTAGACGCACTACTTAAAAAACGGGAGCACATCGGACTGGTGGTCGATGAATTTGGCGGCACAGCAGGAATCGTGACACAGGAGGACATCATAGAGACCTTGCTCGGCCTGGAAATCGTAGACGAGTCCGACAAAACCGAAGACATGCAGGCGCTGGCCCGGGAACTACGCGAGAAGCGACAAAGCGCCATAGGGCCCCGACGCGAAGAGCCTGCGGCACAGAAAGTAGTTTCCGCGCTGGATGAGGCAACCCCTACCTTAGGTCTCACTGGACAGCAAGTTCCGGTTGACGACTCGGGTAAAAATGAAGTGGCGAGGTAGCGCGCAGGTGGGCTTAGCGTTGCCCAAACTAAAGGTGCTCGGAATTCACCACGCTCGCCAAGCTAAAGGCTCGCGCAAGGGGCCTTGCTGCTGGAGTTTGTGAATAGCCACACGCGCTGCAACATGTAGGCAACTGGGCGCATCCCGCCCGTCGAGGCGGGCGGCTAGGAAGCCCGCCCAGAAGCTATCTCCCGCGCCGGTGGCGTCGACGATCGTGACGGGAGGCGGAACGTACCGGTCTACCTGGCCCTCTTGGATGAGCACTGCGCCCTCGCCGCCAAAGGTGAAGCAGATGGCCTGTGCCCCCATAGCTAGGAATGGTCGTGCTGCGATTTCCGCGTCGTCGATGGGCAGCGGCTTTTCGTACAGGCGCTCAAAGTCGACTTCACTCATCTTCACGATTGCCCCGAGGCGGAGGTACTGTTCGACGACGAGTTGGGCTCGCTTTCGGTCGGGCCACACCTTTTGCGCATAGTTGGCGTCGAGACTAATTGTGCTGCCGGTTTTGGCGAAAGCCGCAGCGGCCCGCAGCAAGTGACTCCGGGCAGGAAGTGCGCTCAAGGCAAAACACGTGGTGTGGAAGTGGTCGGTGCCGTGGTCGAGGCAGGCTGCGAACGTCGACCACTGCAGCTGAGGATCGGCTCCGCGGTAGACCTCAAAATCTGGACTCCCCTTTGATTTCGTGACGGCGACCAAAGAAGTAGGATAGTGCGGTGTACGGTGCACTAAATCAATGGGTAGCCTGCGTGTGGAAAAATCGTCGATGATCTTTTGCCCGAAGGCATCTTGCCCTACGGCACAGATGAGGCCGACCTCCAGCCCCAGACAGCGCAGGTTGCTCGCCAAATTGGCCGGGCTGCCGCCGACGTGCGGGACGAACCCGGATGCATCGCCAAGTGTCGCGGCGTAATTTGCCGAGACGAGATCGATAAGCGCCTCCCCGGCGCAGACAACATTGTACCGCATAGGCCGATTGTACGCAATAATACCCAAACGACAAGAATGAACTACGCCCCCGCCCGCCTCGCCGCCCTGCCCGCCCGCGACCTGATGCTCGACCAACTTCGCGACCGCCCCTTCGACGTCGTCGTGATCGGAGGCGGGATCACCGGTGCTGGCATTGCACTCGATGCCGCTACCCGTGGCCTCGAGGTAGCCCTCGTAGAAAAGGGGGACTACGCTTCGGGGACGAGTTCGAAGTCTACCAAGCTCATCCACGGTGGCCTGCGCTACCTCAAGCAACTCGACGTGGCACTCGTCCGCGAGGTCGGCCAAGAACGTGCCGCCGTTCACCGGCTCGCCCCGCACCTCGTGCAGCCAGAGAAGATGTTTATCCCGATCATCGAGAATGGACAGATGGGCAAACTCACCACCTCGGTGGCCCTGTGGGTGTACGACAAGCTCGCCGGCGTCGACGGTGAAGACCAGCGCGTGATGCTCGACCGCGAGGAGGCGCTAGCCGCCGAACCGATGCTAGACCCGAGCCGCGTCGAGGGTGGTGCGATCTACGCCGAGTACCGCACGGACGACGCACGCCTCACGATCGAAAATCTCAAGACAGCCGCCGGACTAGGAGCCGTCTGCGCCAACTACGCGGAGGTGAAGTCGCTCCTCCACGACGACAACAGCGGTTACGTGACGGGGGTCACCGTGCACGATCGCCTCAACGACGCCACCTTCGACATCCACGCCGCAGTCGTCATTAATGCCGCCGGACCCTGGGTCGACTTCATCCGCGAGATCGATCGGAGTCTGGACGGAAAGCGCGTCTTTCACGCCAAGGGTGTGCACTTCGTCGTGCCTCGCGAGCGCTTCCCTGTACAACAGAGCATCTATTTCGACTTGCCGGACGGGCGCATGTGCTTCGCGATTCCGCGAGACCGGGCGACCTACTTCGGGACGACCGACACGCCGTTTGAGGCCGATCCTAACGAGGTAACGCCGAACGGCGACGATCTGGCGTACCTGTTGAACGGCGTTAATGCCATGTTTCCCGACCTCAAGCTGGAGGGGCACGAGATCGAATCGAGTTGGGCGGGTCTGCGCCCATTGATTTACGAGCCGGGCAAATCGGCCAGCGAGATGAGTCGCCGCGACGAGATCTTCGAGTCAGAGTCTGGCCTGTTGAGCATTGCCGGCGGCAAGCTCACTGGCTACCGCAAGATGTCCGAGCGGATCATGGACAAGGTCGTCAAGCGCCTCGGGCGCGGCGGCAAGACCGAAACGGCGACCACGGCCCTCGGAGGCAACGACTTCCATGACTTCAGTTACGTGGTGAGCTACCGGGAGGAGGTCCGCGAGCTGTTGAGCGAAGCCGGTTTGCCCACCGATCGGGCGGACTATCTCGTACACCTCTACGGCGTACAGGTGCCGCTGGTTTTGGCGAAAGCCGACCCTTCAGTCACGGACCCCGAACTACGTCTGATGACCGCCGAGCTGGACTTCTCAATCGAGCGCGAGCAGGTCGTGACACTGGCCGATTACGTGGTGCGTCGCAGCGGCAGACTCTACTTTGACAAAGCTCATGTGGACGAGTACCTCCCGATGCTGATGGACCACTTTGCCAAAGCGACAGGTCTGGACGAAGCCTCCGCGGCAGCACAGCTCGAGCGTCTGCAGGCCTACTCCACTGCGCACGACACGTTTGAGCCGGCGGCGATGGCCCTGGCCTAGCGTTCCGGGGCGTGGGCGGTATCATTGTCCCTTAAGCGACCCCGATGCCCGAATTTCACTTGTCCAATCCTGAGTTCCGGAAAATACGTCGCCGGGAGGCGATCAACGTGGACCACATGGCCCCGTCGACACGGCATCCGGACGTCTTTCACAGAATTGGCGTCGGCGAAATCGAGGGCCAGACCAAGGGTGAGGCTTGGACAGGGCACTCCGAGAACGGCTGGCGGTTGGAGGTGTGCGCCTTTCGGCAAAACATCCTGCGGGTGACCTACGTGCCGCGCGACGTGGACATGAGCGTCCCGACCTATGCACTTCCGGAGGGATCGACCGCCGACGGCGAACTCTCCTGCGACGAGGACGACGACGCAATGACGTTCACGGTGGACGGCGGGCGGCTCGTTTTGGCGAAAGCCGACGGCTCGTTTGCGGTGAGCAACCACGACGAGCGCGAACTGCTGCACATGCGGACAGCCCCGCGGATCACGCGCAGTGTCATGGCCGGGCTGGTCGACGTCGGCGTGAGTTTCGAGATCGACCCTCGGGACGCCTTCCACGGGCTCGGCGACAAACCTGGCCAGCTCGACATGCGCGGCCGGCGGCACAAGCTGTGGTGTACAGACAGCTTCGGCTACGATCAAAAGTCGGACGCGATCTACAAGGCGATCCCCTTCGTGCTGTTCGAGCGCGGTGACCGGCGCATGGGGCTGTTTTTTAACAACACGTACAAGTCGACCTTCGACTTTGGGAGCTCCGACACGGAGGTCTTCGGCTACCATGCCAACGGTGGTGCGCTCGACATTTTTATGATCTTCGGGGATGACCCGGTCCAGATTTGCGCCGACTACGTCAAACTTACCGGTACCCCGCCCCTACCGCCGATGTGGGCGCTCGGCTACCAGCAGTGTCGGTGGAGCTACTACCCGGAGTCTCGGGTGCGGGAGGTGGTGAGCAAGTTCCGCGAACTGCAAATCCCCTGCGATGCGATTTACCTCGACATCGACTATATGCACGAGTACCGGTGCTTTACTGTGTCCGAGTTGCTGTTCCCGAGCTTGAACAAGATGGTGTCCGACTTCCGGAAGGTGCACATGCGAACGGTGGTCATGATCGACCCCGGCATCTCGGCCGAGAAAGGGTACGACGTTTATGAAGACGGCTCGGAGCGGGACATGTGGTGCCGCCGCGCAAGTGGACAGGTGATGCGCGGGCCGGTGTGGCCACAGGAGTGCGTATTCCCAGACTACACGAGTGCGCGTGTACGCGAATGGTGGGGCCAGCTCTACAAAGAACTGTACGTAACCCAGGGTGTGAGCGGCTTTTGGAATGACATGAACGAGCCGGCGGTCTTCAAGGTCAACGCCGCGACCTTCCCGATAGACGTGATGCACGACATGGACGGCCACCCGAGCACCCACGACCGCGCGCACAACGTCTACGGTATGAAGATGACGGAGGCCAGTGTCGCCGGTCTGCTTTCGCTAAAACCCGACGCTCGTCCTTTCCTGCTCACCCGGGCGACCTTTAGCGGTGGACAGCGCTACGCCGCCACCTGGACCGGCGACAACACGGCAAGCTGGCGCCACCTCCAGATCGCTAATCACCAAGTCATTCGACTGAGCCTCTGCGGATTCTCGCTAGCGGGCTCTGATATCGGTGGCTTCAGCGGCGATCCGACCGGGGAGCTGTACACGCGCTGGATGCAACTCGCCATCTGGCACCCCGTGATGCGCACGCACTCGATGGGCACCAACGCCGACGGCGCCACTCAGACCGACCAGGAGGCCGTCGAGTCCGCCGCCCAAAAAGACCGTCACGACCAAGAGCCCTGGAGCTACGGCGAGCCGTACACGGATCACTGCCGGGCCGCCATCGAGTGGCGCTACCGGATGTTGCCGAGCATCTACACGGCCATCGAGCGATCGCACCGGCTCGGTCTGCCGGCCTTGGTGCCGAGTTACATGGAAGACCCGGAAGACCAGCGACTCATCGACAAGCATGCGTTTCGCTTCGGGCAGCACTTGTACGTCGATCCGGTGGTACAAGAGGGGCAAACCTCAAAGCAGGTCTACCTGCCGCGGGGTCGCTGGTACGCATTGCAGTCGAGCGATCGATTCGTAGGCGCTCGGCGCTACAGCTTTCCGACGGGGTTGGACTTCATCCCGTGCTGGGTGCGCGGTGGAGCAGTGCTGCAAATTGACCCGGTGCGGCAGTCGACCGGACTAGCCTACCCCGACGTGCCTGAACTACACGTGTACCACGTGCAGAAGGTGGTGACGACAGAATTGTACCAAGACGCGGGCGACGGCTTCGAGCAGGAGGCTGGCCAGTATTTGCGAAGCGTCTTCACGTACGACGGTGCGGAGGATAGGGGCCGGGTGACGGCAGAGCGCCAAGGCGCGTACAAGCTACCGTTCGAGTTTTACGACCTCGTCTGGCACGGCAAAGGCTTTGGGGAGTGGCGTCTGACCGTCGATGGCACGGTGGTAGAGGCGCGGCCGAAGGGGCATGCGTATCGGGCGAGAGTCAGCGTCGGCTGGCGGGAGATGGTGATGGAGCGGGTGGGGTGAGGATGCTGGAGATGGGTCGGCTAGATGTACCTTGCCCATATGCGACCTACTATCGAAACCCCCGACAGCGTAGCCCTGGACGCCCTGCGTCGCGTACGCGATCCGGAAGCGTTCGTGCGGGCGTTTCGCTTGGTGCATAAGGAGGAACAGCTTCGTCGTCGCCAGTTCATCGAGGATCTCTCCCCCGATGTCAAGGCCGAATGGATCGACGGGGAGGCCGTATATCACTCTCCCGCTCGGGAGATCCACAATCTAACGACACACGGACTCGACTCGATCTTTGACACTGTGAGTCTCTTTCGCGAGCGCCTACTCATCAGAGTCGAGAAAGCCATGATCGAACTGGAGCACGACAATTTTGAACCCGACATCTGCGTGTGGCGCGCCGCAGACCACCGCTTCGACCGGGAAATGGTGCTCTACCCGCGGCCGGACCTCGTCGTCGAGGTGCTCTCACCACGGACGCGCAATCGAGACCTCGGGAAGAAGAAAACAGAGTATGCCATCGCGGGCACCCACGAGTACTGGGTAGTCGATACCGACAGCGATACGCTGACGCTCTATAAAAACCTCGGAAATAGATTCGACGACGGGACCACTTTCAACGTAGACGACAGGGTGGTCTCAGCCTGGTTGCCCGCGTTAGACTTCCCGCTGGATGCGGTGTGGGAGGACGAGCTGCGGAAGGCGTGGGTCAAGGAAATTGTCCACGGGGCGGAGGAGTAGATTCGGGTGGTATCCTCACTGAATTGTGAACCTGATCGGAAGCCCGGGAACTAACTCTACCTCACGCCAGTATTCATTTTCGTGCTCCGCTCGCCCTTGCCGAGGAGCATCCACTACAGTGCGGCAACTGTCACTGCATCCCCGCGTCACAGGACGTCCCCAAAGACCTTTGGACCGGCAGCGTCTTGCCCAACATAGAGGTGCGCGTGGGCCTGGCCTATGGCGACTACGACGCGCTCGAGGGTTTCAGTATGGAGGTGAGCTATTAGGTTGCCCGTGACAGCGCCTATCCACCCGCATCAACCGTGGACTCGGCGATGTGGGGGCGCGTGCACAACTATATCGTGGCCCTGGCACCGGAGAGTATACTCGCCGACCCGACGCGCGGTGACCAGTATACTCTGCTCGAAGGCTTCGCGGCGCGCACAATTAAGCTGAATGAGGACAATCGTGGTTTCACCACCGGGACGCTGTACAGTCTACTCCACCGATCGATTATAGTGAGCGACATGGCGGGCGGGCTGTTTGCGGTGCCTTCCGGCAAAACTCATCTATCGTACAGTACGGCCGAGGTGGTAGGTTTTGCCGAAAGGCGCACGGATAAGCTCATCATCGTGATTGGGAGCATTATTTCATACGAAGGGTTCGACCGGGTCCGTGCACTTCTTGCGGGGCGGACAGAAGCGACTGGTCGCCGAGCACCTCCGCTGACCAGTTCTTGTGCAGGTAGTGGAATTGGTCGGCAATGGCGCGGAGAAGCTACTAATCTATGAGTTCGGGCACTAGACCGGGGTGTTGATTGTCCTGGTGGCATAGTTCCGCGTTACCCCTGTTGTAGTGCGTCGATCTAGCCCTGGAGCCCGGCCCTGATCCGGCGGCGGAACTTTTCATAGTCGATCACTCTTTTGGTTTGCTCGGCCGATTTAACTACGGCGACCACCAAGCACCGCAACACGTTGTATTCGCAGACCTACCTGCGGGTTGTGCACGCGATCGAGGCGATCGGCCCGCGCACGACGCGCTCCCCGCCGGTGATCGCCTTGCACCTCTCCAGTGCCTCGTGCTTGGAGCACCCTTCCTTGTGCATCACAAAATCGATCACGTCGAGGCTTTTGCCGTGCGTCAGCCTAAATAATGGGGCCCCGCGTAGCAGGGGTTAATTGTTTAGGCTTTGCCCGAGAAGCAGTACGCGGTGTGGGTCTTCGCGAAGAATAATGGGGCCTTGCGTAGTAGGGGTTGATTGTTCTAAGCCATCTGCATCGACGGGGTCTTGTCCTCGTGGAACGGGCAGGAGAGTCGGAGCTTCTTGTCGGGCTTGAGGTGGTAGTGGCCGAGGACCTGCGCCATCGGGAGGGCGGCTTTGATCTGGGGGATCTGCATGTCGTAGTTTCTTGGACTGCGAACTACTTGCAAATCTGCAAGCAACCATAGCGCAAAAGACTAAGATAGACAGTGCAATCTCAAAAACTCGTGAGCACGCTTGCCGTATTAGCGGCACAACTTCGATGCATAAGCGCTAAATTTGGAGGCCTACAGACGCAAGGAGCGCTACGCCATGCCACAGACCACCCGCACCGACTTCCCGACCCGCCTCAAGCAACTTCGCAAGCGTAAGGACTTCTCACAAAGCGACCTCGCCGCCGCCGTCGGGGTACATTTCACGCAGATCTCCCGATACGAGCGCGCCGAGACCAAGCCCGGCGCCGACGCCGCGGCTAGCCTAGTGCGCGTCCTCGACACGACGGTCGACTACCTGATGTCCGGGGCAACCTCCGACATCGTCGAGGCCGCAAGCCTCGACAAGGAGCTGATCTCTCGGCTGCGCGAGGTACAGGACCTCCCGCAGGACGAAAAGTTGACGGTCCTCTCCCTGCTCGATGCCTTTATAGCGAAGCGGAAGATTCAGACGATGCTCGGGGTGTGAATCCGAACTAACGTTAGCGTTCACACGGGTCATACCGACGCATAATTCATCGACCGAAATAGGCACAATCGATCACCGACAACTTTGATTATTGTACGGTGGCTGCAAATCTGAACCGTCTTGCTGATTGGCCTAAATACGACATCGTGGTGAACGTGATGAAGCTACAGACCAACTAACCGTGCACCAACAACGTTTACGTATGCGCCAGAATTTACGAGGTCCAAACGAGGGATGATATCCCGAACAGATTGCCAGGCACCCCCCAGTTAACGTCACGGCAAAAGCAAGTACGTACGAGATTTATTGATGGATCTCTATCCAACACGTATTTTAAACTCAGACATAGCCCCGATCCACCCCGCAGGAAATCTAACGAGCAAACGTCAATTATACGAATTTACAATCTCGAACATGTCTCATCCGAGGTTTCCTCTCGAAGGTCGTCCCGACGTTTCCTCCGCCTCAGTACGAAGTCCAAAGACATGACCAGCCTTGTTTACCCGGGTCCCCTTTCCGATAAGTCGTCGACTTGGGTGGTCCCCCGCCGGGTGGGGTCTCTGTAACCGTGAAGACTTTCACTGCCGTATACTTTGCGAGAGGGACTTTTCGAGCCTGAGATTGGTGAGAGTGGGATTTATTAGCATCAAGAGACAGTGAAAAGCCATTAGCGAGCTTATCGTTATTGAGGTTCAGACTAGAATTTGGCTCTCAACTCTGCGCAATTATAGCTCCGAATAGAGGTGCTGCCCCTCCAAAGATGCAGCATTGTCAAAGCTAAAATCTCTTCGAAATGAACCTGTAAGACCAGCAAAACCAGCCCTTCGATGCGCTTGTTCCATCTTCTTATCTTGCCCGAAACTCCTTCCAGCGTTGTCCCTTTTGTTTTGGGGTTTGGGTTGCTCAACACACCTTTGTCGAAGTTAGGAGGAAAAGGCTGGAAAATCACTGAATTGCGCGAATCCAGTCTGCCATTACCTCCACTGTATCTGTCACTGAACACCGTTGATGTTTAAAGGATGATTGTTGTCCCGCCTGAAGCTCAACTCTCGTCGTTCAATTTGGACCATCGCCCACGTGAAACGGACGCTTCAAGACCGATCCACGAGTCGACCGCCTGGATTGGCGTGTTGCTGGCAAACTGGTAGGCGTGAGCATCGGAAAATTTCCCGCCAGCGGGTCGACGAACAAAAACCCCTGCACGCGATCCTTTTCCTGCGTCACGCGCGCCGCACGCCAGCCCAGACCCTGGATCGGCAGTTCGTACGTGTAGGTGTGTGCGCTCGTCACGGCCGTAAAGCTAGCCCTCCGACGGGTCTCCCGTAAGACGCCCCGGCGCGATAGCGACGGGCTGGAACGACCTCTGGATCGTGCAGCAACCCAGTTTTCCTACTGTTTTTTTCTACACCCGACCGCCGGAGGCACCCGTGATCCGGTCCCTGCGGGGCTTCAGCTGAAGAAAAAAAATGATAGAGGCCCGCGCACTCACCCCCGCGCAGATCGCGCACGCGCACGCGGTAAGTCTTTGATACACAGCGCTCCGGAGTTATTTATCCCCGGATGACGGACGGTGATTAGGCACCGGGCCGCTTCAGCGGCGGTGACTAATCATCGTGCGGCATCTGGGTTAAGCGGGGGTTTGGGGGCGGCTTATGTACGCCCCCAACTTCACTCGCGCGTAAGCGCTCCGCTCGTTCCCTCGCCGACTACCGGCGTTAGCCTATGATTAGCGGCCTGGATTATGCGGGCTGCTGCCTAGGGGCCAGAGGAACAGCGAACCACGAGTGGCTGACGGAGCTTCGCGGAGTGGCCGCGAGTCGTGAACGCCTGTGACGGCAGGACCCTGCGGGTGCCCCTGCAGGGCGACTGGCGACAGGCCCGCACGCAGTGGCCGTCTGAGTGAGGGGAAGCGCAGCGGACTGGAGCTAGGCCACGGAGGAGGGGCAGCCAGTGGCCGGGCGTAGCCCCAAGCGCAGGCAGGTCCGGCGTGGCATCATGGGCGTAAGCCCGCCACGACGGCCGCACCGTAGCGCAGCCAAGGGGGCCCGGCAGCCCGCCGAACTGGGGCGGCGTAGCAACTGGTGGCCTCGTGAGCTTGCCGAACATGGACACCCGGGGCGAGAGTCCGCCGTCGAGGAGCCCGACCAGTAAAGCCAGGAGCGTGACAGTCCACGGCTTTAGCCTGGCTGGCGGGATTCCTCGGCACTGGGAGTTGCGACGAGCGCCGTATCACTGCCCTGATTAGCCTAGAGTTAGAGGCCGGGTCCGCCCGGCCGATTAGACGGCCCTCAACTTGATATCACAGATTGTGATCTCAAGATTTCGAGTTGTCGCGCTTACCGTGTCTCAGCTTACCACTGCTCGCCTTTTCGGCCCTCGGTTCCCTTTGATGATTCCAGCGATCGAGATGTCTTCGTCGATCTCCTCCCAGTGGATCCCGTGGCCACCGGCGATAAAACGCCAGTTGTTGCGCTGCTCAGCAGTAGCGTCTTCGAGGCGCCAGAACCAACTGTAGGGAACCCCTATTTGCCGCCCATCTTCCATCTCGACGTAGAACATGTCTGCTTCCATGCGTACGCTCGTGGCTCGCATGTTTGTGATCTCAGCTAAAGTATTCATGCCAGGTGTCGTTAATGATTCCTTGATTCTCGCCGATGATCTTCCGGCTCGTTTGATGTCTTGGCGGGTAAAGCCCTTCATGTAAGCCATTTCGATCGGATCAGTCCAGTACTTGCCCCTGGCGTCCCCTTTCTTAACGTGGATGTGGGGCGGCTCGTTCCCCTCTTCGCTGTAGAAGAAGAAGCGGAACCCCATTATTCTAAGAACAGTAGGCATGTCGTGTTGCTGTAAAGGTATATTTATCTCGTTTTACTTGAGGTCGCAGATTGCGACCTCAAGATTGGAGGTCACAGATTGTGACCTCCAATCGCCTTCTGCCTCCCCTCACCCCCGCGGATGCAACTCCCGCACCGCCCTGGCCAGTTCCTTCAGTCCCCCAACCCTATACTGCTCGGTCGCCGTGGCCGTGCGGTGCCCGGCGAACGCCTGCACGACGCGCACGTCGTGGCCGGCCTCCAACAGGCCCGCGATCACGGTCTGCCGGACGAGCAGCGGCCGCAGCTTCTCGTCGTCCGAGCGCCCGGCGTTGACGAGCTTGTTGAGGCTCGCCGCGCCGACGGCCTTGCCGGTGTTCGTGAGCAACAGCCGCTCGGAGCGCTGGCCCCGGGGCGCGGCGCGCCGTAGCTCCCGCCGCTCTTTGCGTACGTACCCGTCGATCAGCAAGACCTGCGAGGCCTTCAGGGCCAAGGTCCGGCTGTCGGGCTTCCCGCCGCCGGTCACGTGCACCGTCCCGGCCGCCAGGTCGACGTCGCCGACCGTGAGCCGCACGGCCTCCGCCAGCCACGCCGCCAGCCGCTCGGCGGTGTACAGCTCGTCGAGCCGCAGGCGTCGGTCCACCGCATCCTTTAACAGCAGCTGTGCACACGGGTGGTCCTCGCGGACGCCCGTGGCCTGGAGCCACCGGTAGTACGCCTTGATGGCCGTTAGGTATTTGCGCAAGGACTTGCCGCCGAAGCCCTGGCGCTGGCGCAGGCCGTCGACGTAGCTCAGCACATCCGCGTAAGTTGCCCGCTCGGCTCCGTCTTGCGCGTCGCGGTAGCGGCGGATCAGATTTCCATAATCCCGCGCCACCTACAGATAGCCTCCACCTCGTCCTCGTAAGTTCGCAAGATCGTCCCACTCGCGTCGCGGACGTGGACCGTGGTCTCGACGTTGTCCCCGGCGTTCTTAAGCACGGCCTTCGAGAGTCGATTCCCCTGGGCGTCGTACGCATAGGCGATCGTCTGGTAGCTCGCCTGCCGAAGCGTTTTGTATACGACCTTGCCGTACCCGTTCCACCGGATGTACTCATTGCCGAGGGCATCCTCCGTGAGGTTTCCTCGCTCGTCGTATCGGAAGTTGTTGTCGATGCCGGGTTTGACCCCGCCCGCGCCCGCGGACATGTCCCGCAGGCGGCTCAATCGATTCGGGCCGTTTACATCGCCGTAGGTGTAAGCTAAACTGTCGACTAGGGCTCCCGACAGGTCGCTACGTATTAGCGTTTGAAGGTTGCCGTGCGGGTCGTAGGTATAGCTGGTCGCCAGTCCGGTGCCGGGCGCGTCGGCGGCCCTGATGCGGTGGAGCTGGTCGTACCGGTAGTCGAAGGCGAGGGGGCGGCGCCGCAAGGCTTGCGCGGCCGCGCCCGTGCCATCGCCCCGCAGCGGGACCGAGGTCCGCATCGCGGCCACGTTGCCGTTGTACAGGCCATTGGTGGCCGTCGTCGTGGCCGTTCGCCCACTGGCGTCACCTCCGACTGCGCGGTAGTCCTCCGGGTAGTAGGCCAGCCCGTAGTCAAAGGCGTCGCGCGGGGTGTACCGCGATACATTCCCGAGGGCCATATCGCCGGCCAGACCATCTGGCGTCCCCGCGTTGGTCGCCATTGCGAGGGCGAGCAGTGAGCTCTCCGGGGCTTGGCCTTGGTCGGCGGGGTCGGCGTCGTTGACGCCCTTGATCCAGCCCTGGAGGGTATAGCGGTAGTCGAGGCCCTGCACGAGGTCGTCGCCGAGTTCGAGGCGGGCCAGCGGCCCGTGGGCATAATAACGGTAGCGGGCGTGGCGGTCGAACTCGACGAGGTCCCCCGGTCGTGCCGCGGTGGAGGCCACCGGCCCGAAGCGCGCGTAGGCGTGCGTGAGGCGGTTGTCGGCGTCGTAGCGGTAGCGCTGCGCGAGCCCATCCGCTTCGCCGGGGTTGTACCTCAGTTCGCGGACGTTGCCGGAGATGAGCTTTCCTTTTAAAGCCATGTGGAAAGAAGTGGTCCGTAGGGCCTGGGTGTTTGGAATTACGCGCAGTGCCGAGTGATTTAGCTATGCCTTCACCTCGGTGAATCTAACACCACTTATACAAGAGCCTTCTAGACGACCTCCGGGCGCGCCAGAGCGGAGCTCTCAAGCCGCGCGCCCTGCACCCCCGCCTTCACTTCAATCAACCCCGCCACCGCCTCCACCCACGCCGGCATGTCATTCAGGCTCGGCACCAAGTCCAGCACCTCGCCGCCCATCTCCATGAACTCCTCGTGGTACTCGTCGGCGATTTCGATCACGGTCTCCAGGCAGTCGGCCGTAAAGGCGGGACACAGCACGAGCAGCTTCTTGTTCCCCGCCTCGTACCGCTGCTTGATCGTCTCGCTCGTGTAGGGCTGCGCCCACTTCTCGGGTCCTAGGCGACTTTGAAAACTGATGCTGTACTGTTTTGGCGAAAGCCCCATGCCCTCGGCAATCGCGCGGGCGGTGGCATGGCATTGCGCGGAATAGCAATACTGGTTGTGCGCGCCGATGTTGCCGCAACAGTTCTCCGCCTTGGTGCAGTGCTCGTGTCGATCCGCTTTGCGCAACTGTCGCTCTGGGAGGCCGTGGAAGCTGAACAGGACGTGATCGTAGTTGTCCAACTCGAAGGCCTTCGCGTTGTCGACGAAGCAGTCGATCATCGGCTGGTAGTCGTAGTAGTCGCGAATGAGCACCAGTTCGGGGATGTTGTCCACCTCGCGCAGGACGCGCATCACCTCGTCGTGGACGCTGCCCACCGTGGCGCTCGCGTACTGCGGGAACAGCGAAAAGACCACCAACTTATCGATGTCCTCGGCGAGCAAC
The DNA here is from genome assembly GCA_963837005.1 of Lewinellaceae bacterium. Taxonomy (GTDB): domain Bacteria; phylum Bacteroidota; class Bacteroidia; order Chitinophagales; family Saprospiraceae; genus CALDTK01. Next base: position 368,073 of record CAWIMC010000001.1, on the reverse strand, counting down.
TCCTTGATGGTGTCCTCGATGCTCGGCTCCTGGTAGCGCATCGCGAGCCGCACGATGTACTCCTCGCCCATGCGCGGTTGGAGTTGCGCGACGAGGCTTTCGCCAAAAACCTTCAGCGGCGAACCCTCCTCGGTCCAGAGGTCCTGGTAGAGCTTGGCCGAACTGCCGGAGCGGAACGGCGCGATGACGCCTTGCACGAGGGCCTGGCGCGCGACCCACGGATAGTCGATCACGCGGCGGTCCGTGAGGAACTCCCGCAGGTAGCGGTAGACGTCGTAGCGCGTCGGGGAGTCGGGCGTCCCGAGATTGACCACCAGCACCCCTGTTTTTCCGAACTTACCCATGTGGACGTAAAGGTACGGACGCCGCCTAGGGTTGCGGCCGCGTGGCGCACTTACCTTGCGCCGCCTATGGCCGATCGCCCCCTCATTTTACTTACCAACGACGACGGCATTGCCGCCCCCGGGCTCGCCGCCCTCGTCGCCGTCGCCCGCCAACTCGGCGAGGTCATCATCGTCGCCCCTGACAGTCCGCAGTCGGGCCAGGGTCATGCCATCACGCTGGAAGATCCGTTGCGACTCAAAAAGGTCGATATCTTCGAGGGCATCGAGGCCTACGAGTGTACGGGTACGCCGGTGGACTGCGTCAAACTCGCCAAACACGTCGTCGCGAAAGGCCGGACCATCCGTTTTTGCGCAAGCGGCATCAACCACGGCTCTAACGCCGGTGTCAACGTGATCTACTCCGGGACGATGTCGGCGGCCATGGAGGCCTCGCTCGAGGGCATTACGTCGGTCGGGTTTAGTCTACTGGACTACCGCTGGGAGGCCAACTTCGAGGCGGCCAAGCCTTTCGTGCGCGAAATCATGGAGTTGGGCCTGGGTGAGGGTTTTGGGGAGGCTAAGTTGCTGAACGTCAATATTCCCACCGGTCGCGAGACGCCTATTCAGGGCGTGAAGGTTTGCCGACAAGCGGACGCGCGCTGGGTCGAGGAGTTCCAGGAGGGCATTGATCCGCGGGGGCAGTCGTACTACTGGCTTACTGGTAAATTCGTGCCGAACGACGTGATCGAGGGCACCGACATTTTCGCGCTCGACCGGCACTACGTTTCGGTGGTGCCCTGTATGCACGATCTCACACAGCACTCGGCCCTCGAGGCCTTGCGTATCCTCGAAGGCGTAACTGCGTAAACCGGATCTTATGTTCCGTCATAACAGTCTGCTCATCGGGTTCGCTATCGGGGTTACCGTCCCGGTGCTCGGGTATATTTTGCTCGACTCGCTCTTCGGCGCCCTCGAGACCGTTGGCGTCACCACTCCGAGCGGCGAGCAGATCCGATTTAAGGACCGGACCATGGCGCTCCTGGCCATCTGTTGCAACCTCCTCCCGTTTTGGCGTTTCAACACCCGCTTTACGGAGGCGACCATGCGGGGTGTGCTCGTCGCGACCGCCGTTTGCGTCATCGGATGGTTTCTCACCTACGGCAGCGCGGTGCTCAGCGGCGAACTCAACTAGATGCGCTACTTCCTCGTGGCCGGCGAGGCGTCCGGCGACAATCTCGGCGGACTACTCATCACCGAAATCCGGCGTATCGACCCGAGTGCCGAGTTTGCCTTCTGGGGCGGGGACAATATGACGGAGGCCAGCGGGCTTTCGCCAAAACAACACCTCTCGGCGCTGGCCTTCATGGGCTTCGTGGAGGTGGTGGCCAACTACCGCCGCATCCGGGGCTTGCTAGCCGCTTGTAAACGAGATGTGGCGAGTTTTGCGCCCGACGCCCTCATCTGTATTGACTACCCCGGTTTTAACCTCCGACTTTCAAGGTGGGCAAAGGCCCGCGAATTTTGGGTGGACTTCTACGTGAGTCCTCAGATTTGGGCTTGGCGTCGGAGTCGTGTCCACAAGATTATTCGCGACACGAGCCGCGTGCTCTGCGTACTGCCCTTCGAGCAAGCGTTCTATGCGGGCTACGGATACGAGGTTGCGTATACCGGGCATCCGCTGCCAAAGCGGGTGGATGAGCACAAGCAGGTGGAGCGACTAGCCGTGCTGGGTTTAGATTCGGGGTTAGATAAGAGTACTTCTTCCGTTGAGGAGGACTCTACTCTCGCAGGGGGCGACAGGGCGCAGCGGGGTCACACTCCTGTGAATACAGGACTCGGCAAATCTCGTACCCTTGCCCTTCTCCCGGGCTCTCGTACGCAAGAGGTCAAGGCCCTGCTGCCCGTCATGATCTCCGCCGCCGAGCGTTTTGCCGAAAGGCGCCTCACCGAATACGAGGAGCAGTGGCGCATCGTCATCGCGGCAGCGCCCGTGCTTACGGATACACAACTGAAGCAGATCGGTCGAGAACACGGCATCGGCTACGTGCGCAACTCGTACGATCTGCTTTCGGTCGCGAGTCTGGCGTGCGTGGCAAGCGGTTCGGCGACCCTCGAGACGGCCCTCTTTGGCGTACCTCAAGTAGTCTGCTACCGGGGAGCTGCGCTGTCGGTGGCGATCGCGCGGCGCGTCGTTAAGGTCGAGTACATCGCCTTGCCTAATCTCATCCTCGGCGAAACGGTCGTCCCGGAGCTGATCCAAGACGAGGTTACGCTCGATCGCGTGAGCGACGAACTCCGCGCCTTACTTTTGCCGCAACGCCTAGCGAGTGTCCGGCAGGCCTACCAGCGACTTCGGATACTGCTCGAACCTTACGACGCCGCCCGTGCTGCCGCTACCCTCATTGTGGAATCCGCACGGCAGCGCAGTAGCGCCGTTTAGGTGAACTTTGCCGGAAGCTACTGACATCCTCTAGACACCAACAAGCAACCTTACATGGCCTCTACAGACGCCTACAATACCGTGGAACGCGCCAAGCAGGACGACCGCAATGAACTAGATAAGCGCGACGGGGCCAATACCCGCGAGCGCAACCGACCCTACAATGTGACCGCGGCAGCGGCTAAGTGGGGGCTTATGGCCGGTGTCACCCTCGGCGTTGTGCAACTCTTTATCCTCTCCAATCAGCAGAAAGTCAACATCGGGCAAGGGCTTTATGGCTTCTTTCTGTTCGCGCCTTTTCTCTACCTCGCCATAAACGAGTACCGCAAGCGCCTGGCCGGCGGCGAGGTGTTCAAGAACGGCCTCATCCTGGGCTTTCAGACATCAGTCATCGCGAGCGTGACCATGGCTTCGATGACGTTAATCGGCTCGCTCATGGGCGTCGGCGACCCGGAGGGCGGGGCCATTTTTGCCAACGTCGCTGTCTACAGCTTTTTCCAGATCATTATCGGACTCGTCTTTGGGATGATTTTCGTCTTCATTTTCTTGCAGGGTATGAAAAGCGACATCCCCGCCGACGAGCACATCGAAAAACAAAAAGGTCATGCATAGCCACGATTACGACACCCTCATTGAAGCCCAACAGGGCGTTCGTGCCAACGGCTACACGGAGGAGTTTCTCTGGAAAGACGGCGAGATGCTCTCCGAGGACGGTAAGACGCAATACGACCCGAAGGACATGCTCGTCGTCGAGCACTATCGCTTCGAGGGGGCGTCCAACCCAGGCGACATGAGTATCCTGCTGTGTCTCGAAGCTAAGGACGGGAAAAAAGGCTACGCGATCAGTGCCTACGGCACGTACGCGGACGAAAAGTTCGTTGCGTTCTTAGACGAGGTCCCCGAGAAGGAGGAAACCGAAGTCACCAAAAAACCGTGACCGAAGAGTACCCCAAAGAACTCCCTCTCAGCTTTAGCCGCATCGCCGCCTTCGCAACGGTGCTGGCCCTGTTTATCGCGTTTATTCTGCTGGCGAAGACGATTCTTTTGCCCCTCGTTTTTGGGGCCATTTTCGCCCTCACGCTCCGACCTATCTGCAACTGGGTCCAGCGCTTCGTCCACTACCCCATCCTCGCCATCTCGATCACCTTCGTGATTGCCGTGCTGCCGATCGCCCTGGCGATTATGCTCTTTTCTTTTCAGACGCTCTCTGTGGTCGACGACCTCCCGACAATCACGGAGGAGTTTCAAGAGAGCATCGACCGCATCATTACCTCTATCGCGCAGAGCCTAGGGGTTCGCATCCAAACGAACGGCTATGAGTGGGCCAGCGATCAACTCGGCGACGCCCTCGACGAACCGTTCGTGTACATCCGGTCGATCATCACGGGCGGTGCTGGGGTCATAGGGATGCTGGCGATCAGTTCGCTGTACGCTTTCCTCTTGTTGCTGTACCGCGCACCGATCTACCACTTTATGCTCGGGCAATTTGCGATCGAGAGCCGGGCAAACATGGAGTCGGTCTTCGCCGATACGCAGCGCATGAGCTACAAGTACCTCACGGGCCTTGGCACCGTGATGATTTTGCTCGGCTTACTCAACAGCGCAGGCTTGATGCTCATCGGTATCGACTATGCTTTTTTCTGGGGCTTCCTGGCGGCCTTTCTTGCGGTTATCCCCTATATCGGGACCTTCATCGGTGGCGCACTGCCTTTTCTGTATGCGCTCAGCACGACCGATACTACCTGGCAGCCTATCGCGGTGGTGGCGCTTTTCATGACGATCCAGACGATCGAGGGCAACATCATTACTCCTAAGGTGGTCGGTAGCTCTATTCAGATTAATCCGCTCGCGGCCATCATTGCCTTGTTTGTTGGCGGCTTTCTGTGGGGTGTGGAGGGACTCATTCTCGCCTTGCCCCTGGTGGCAATCTTGCGGATCTTCATGATCCACTCAGACCGCTTCCGCGCATTTGGGCTTTTGATGTCCGACGATCTCGTGGCTCGCGAGGTAGAGTTTCTAAGCCTACTCGACCAGCCTCACTACCGCATCATGAATCTATTCCGAACGCAGCCGCGCGACGTCACGCAGCACCGTACTGCGGTGCGAACCGCATCTTCTGCTGGCATCGAAGATGCACCAACGCCTATCACACCAGGAGGGCTTTCGCCAAAACCCGCTGGTGATCGCGCCGGCCGTGGTCCTCAAGTCTTAGAAACAGCAAATCGCGATATCGAGGTCTCCATAGAGCAGGAGGCCAAGGATGGGTTCATCGTGTAATTCGCTAGGTTAGCGTCTTTCGCGCAGTTCCCAACCTATCAAAACTTCCGCCTTTTGAGCACCTCTGGCTTTGAAATCGTCCACACCGACCCCGACTTCTACATCATCAACAAGGATGCCGACGTACTCACGATCCCCGACCGCTTCGATCCCTTCAAGCTCAATGTATACGGCAAACTAAAAGCGGATTCCGAAGACGTTTTTATTGTTCACCGCCTCGACCGCGAGACCTCCGGCATTCTCGTTTTTGCCCGCAACGCCGAGGCTCACCGCAATTTGAGCTTACAGTTTCAAGAGCGGGAGGCCGATAAATTCTACCTAGCGCTCGTCAGCGGCCGACCCTACCCTACCGAGTCCGTTATCGACAAACCGATTGGCCCGGACCCACGGGGCGGCAACAAGATGCGCATCGATCCGCACGGCGGCAAGCCGAGCGCCACCGCCTATGAAACGGTCGAGACCTACCGCGACTATGCCCTCGTGCGTCTCCAACTCTTCACCGGCCGGACGCACCAAGTCCGCGTACACATGGCGAGCGTAGGCCATCCCCTGGCCGTTGACCCGACCTACGGCGGCGGCGAACAGCTTTACCTCAGCAAAATCAAAGGCAAGCGCTTTAATCTGAAAAACGGTGATCCAGAGCGCCCAATCCTCAATCGCGTCTCCTTACACGCCTACCAACTCGCCTTCGACCACCCTAGCACCAACGAGCGCGTCGACTTCAGCGCAGACCCGCCAAAGGACTTCCGCAGTGCCGTGCGGCAGTTGGGGAAGTGGAGTAAGGTTTGAGCGCTATCAGTCTGGTCAAGCGCTTGACGAGTTCAGCCTTACTCGCCCACAGTCACTCCAATGCTGCCCCTAGCCGAACGCCTCCGCCCCAAGACTCTCGACGAGTACATTGGTCAAACACACCTCGTCGGACCGAGCAGCGTGCTTCGCCGGAGCCTCGACGCGGGGCGCCTGCCGAGCCTCATTCTTTGGGGTCCGCCGGGTGTCGGGAAGACCAGCCTCGCGCACCTCATGGCCCGGCAACTCGACCGGCCCTTCTTCGAACTATCCGCCATCAGCGCCGGCGTTAAAGACGTGCGCGAGCACATCGAGAGCGCCCGCAAGCAGCGTTTCTTTAACACGCCAGCCCCCGTCCTTTTTATCGACGAGATCCACCGCTTCTCGAAATCTCAGCAAGACGCCCTCTTGGGTGCCGTCGAACGCGGAACGGTGGTCCTGATCGGAGCGACGACCGAGAATCCGAGTTTCGAAGTCATTCCAGCGCTTCTCAGCCGCTGTCAGGTCTACACACTAGAGCCCCTCAGCAAGACGCAACTCGTGCAGCTCGTCGACGATGCCCTGCGGCGTGATGAGTTTTTGCGAAAGCTCAACGTCAAAGTCCAGCAGTACGATGCTCTCCTGCGCGTGAGCGGCGGCGATGCCCGTAAGCTCTACAACGCCTTGGAACTCGTCGCCGAGGAGGCCCACGCCACCGGCGTCCCCGTCGAGGACGGTCTCGTGCAGCGCGTCATCCAGAACAACCTCGCGCGCTACGACAAGACCGGCGAGCAGCACTACGACATCATCAGTGCCTTCATTAAGAGCATCCGAGGTTCCGACCCCAACGCAGCCGTCTACTGGCTGGCGCGGATGCTCGCTGGTGGGGAGGATGTCAAGTTTGTCGCGCGTCGCCTCGTGATTAGTGCCTCGGAGGACATCGGTATGGCCAACCCGAACGCCCTCCTGCTGGCGACCGCCACCATGCAGGCTGTGCAGATGGTCGGTATGCCGGAGGCGCGCATTCTGCTTAGTCAATGCGTCGTCTACCTCGCAGGCTCGGCCAAGAGCAACGCGAGCTATACAGCCATTAATGAGGCGATGGCCTTCGTCAAACAGACCGGCGACCTGCCAGTGCCGCTCCACCTCCGCAACGCGCCGACGAAGTTGATGAAGGAGATGGGCTACGGCGCGAACTACGCATACAGCCACGCCCAGACAGGCAGCTTTAGTGACCAGGCGTACGCTCCCGATGAAGCGCAAACGCAAACGTTTTATCGTCCTGGTGACAACGCCGCGGAGGCGGGTCTGCTGGATAGGCTGAAGCGGTGGTGGCCGAAGAAGTATAGTTGATCGGGGGCTTAGATAGCTAAAGGCACGCCTCGGAAAGTGTATGCGGCTAGGCCTCCTCACTTAACTCGACAGCCACCGCCTCGGCCTCGGGATACTCCACCCGTGCGTGGTACATGCTTTTGAGCATCCGCTTGAAGAGCAGTCGGCACTGCTCCAACTCCGCAAAGCTCAACGCACACTCATAGAATTGCCCGAGCGCCATTTTGGCGTCGATCAGTCCGTCCACCATACGGTCGATCCCCTCGGTGGTTGGATCTTTGAGCGCCCGCCCCGCCGCCTCGACGCTGTCTGCGATCATCATCACGCCCTGTTCGCGACTGGTCGGTAGCGGACCTGGGTACCGAAACGCGGCGGCGTCGACCTCGAGATCGGGGTTCTTGTTGACGTAGGTCCGATAGAAATATTCGACGCGGGTCGTGCCGTGGTGCGTGAGGATGAAGTCTATGATCTCCTGAGGGAGATTGGCCGCCCGAGCGAGACGTGCACCTTCGGCTACGTGCGAGATAATAATGCGGGCCGATTCCTTTTCGTCGAGTTGCTCGTGAGGGTTGCGACCCGACTGGTTCTCGATAAAGTAGAGCGGATCGACCGTTTTACCGATGTCGTGGTACAGTGCCGCAACCTTAACGAGCAGGGCGTCACCCCCAATCTCGCGAACAGCGCTCTCCGCCAGGTTGCTCACGGCAAGAGAGTGTTGAAAGGTGCCTGGGGCACGCAGGGCCAGGTCGCGCAGGACAGGTCGGTTGACGTCTGCTAATTCACGGTAGGCGATGTCGGAGGTAAAGCCGAAGAGTCGTCCGAACAGAGGAATGAGCGGTCCGGCGAGCAGCGAGAGCAACAAACCCAGCGCCAACCACGTCAATGCAACCCAGTCGACCTCGGACCAGCTCCCCTCTTTGACAAACTCGAGTCCCACGAAGCCAACGAAGTACGTCAGCAGCAGCACGGCCATCAAACGGAGATTCGACCCAGAGTCCATCACATCGGTCGGGACCAGCACCGCGACGATGCCCGCGATCAACTGCAAGAAGGTAAACTCGTAGCCGAGCGTCGTAATGAAGCCGGCCACCAGCACCGTCACCAGATGCGTAAACAGCGCTACCCCACTCGCGTAAAAGCTCTTTACGATGATCGGGATCAGCACGAACGGCATCACGTAAATACCGTAGGTGGTGAGCGCCTCAATCCGGTACACCGCAAAAATCGCCACCAGCATCAGCAGCAACAAGAAGGCAAGTCGATTGAAGCGATAGAACTCCTCCCGGTGAAAAGTCCGCAGGTACAGCAGAAGCAAGGACATGATGACGCCCACCAGCATCGCGTAGCCCAAAAACATCACCCACCGCCGCGAGAGATCGATGACCTCGGACTCGTACTGGATCTTGTAGCTGCGCAGCTTCTGGAAGACCTCCTCGGTAATAATCCCGTTTTCGGCCACAATCACCTCCCCGTTGCGCACCATCCCTCGCGACTCGACGATACGGTCCATGCGCGTTTCCGCAAAACGCCCAGTGAGGCTGTCGGAGTAGATCACATTCGGGGTCAGCACAGACTGTACGATCGGTACCAAAAAGCCAGCGTCACGTAGCCCACTGCGCCGCAGGCTATCCTGCAACTGTGCGCGGACCAAGGTTACGTTGAGGAGCTGCTCGGGGGCCTCTTCGAAGATGGTTCCACCGCGCACCACCCGGACGATGCCGTTCGGAGGAGCATTGAGCTGCGGAGTCTCGGCGACGATGCCCCGCTCGTAGGCGCGAACCAGCAACTCTGCCCCAATGCGCAAGTACCGATCGGGACGCTGCCGAAGTTCGCCGAAGACATCAGTGTCGGGCAGTGCGGCCAGGCTTTCGCCAAAACGCTCACGGTAGCGCCCCATCGCCCGGGAGCCTTCACCCTCGACGAACTCGAAGTACGGATCGGTGCCGGCCTTCGCGAGCCTTCTCTCGGCGGCGATCTCGGCGTTATACTTGCGCAAAGGAAAGTCGAACGGCGCGATCAAGTCGCTGTAGCGCCAACGCTGTCCTTGCTCGAACGAATAGTCAAAGCGCACCCCCCGTGGGCACATCAGGCTAATCAGCAGCCAAACCGTAGCGATCAGGCTCCACTGCGCCCAGGGCGGCAGGTCGTTCCAGAACTTCTTCGAGCGGGGCAGATTCATCGGCGTCGGCTACAGACTAGACAGCGGCACCCACGGCAGCTCCTTTTGCCCGGTGGCCACGGCGAGCCCACGCGACAAGGTAAAGAGGTAGTCCGACAGCCGGTTGAGGTAGACGATGATCTGGGGAGCAACGGGTTCGATGTGGTCGAGCGCCACGACGCAGCGCTCGGCCCGACGGGCCACCGTGCGGCAGACGTGTGCCTGCGCCACGGCCAAGCTACCGATCGGCAGGATAAAGTTGCTCAGGGCCGGTAGTTCCTTGTCGAGTCGGTCGATGGCGCGTTCGAGTTCGGCGACCTCTACCTGCGCCGACGGGCACGATGTGGAGGGTTTTGGCGGAAGCCCCCTCTTTTGGCGGCGGCGTGGCCAGCTGGCTGCCGATCGTGAAGAGCTTGCTTTGGATGCTGAGCAGTAGTTCGCGAGCCTCTGCATGGTGGCCTTTCGACTGCTCTGGGGTCTCCGCCAGCACGTAGGCCGACAGCAGGCCGAGGCCAGAGTTGAGTTCGTCTACCGTGCCGTAAGCCTCGATGCGGACGTGGTCTTTAGGGACACGTTGCCCACCGTAGAGCCCGGTCTCACCGGCGTCGCCGGTCTTGGTGTAAATCTTGAATGCCATTGGGCGCTAAGCTCGTCCCTTCCGAACTACTCGAAGGGGATGAATTCGAGGGCCACGCCGTTAATGCAGTAGCGCAGGCCAGTCGGTGCAGGACCGTCCTCGAAAACGTGCCCCTGATGCCCACCACAGCGCGCACACTCGACCTCCACGCGGCGCATCCCGTATGTGTTGTCGGCCACTTCGCGTACGTGCGAGGCCTCGATAGGCTCGTAAAAGCTTGGCCACCCCGTACCGGATTCGAACTTGGTGTCGGAGGCAAACAGCGGCAAGTGACAGCCGGCACATGCGAAGGTGCCGGAGCCTTTCTCAGCATTTAGCGGCGAGGTAAAGGCCCGTTCGGTGCCCTCCTCCCGAAGCACGTTAAACTCAGCGTCCGTGAGCTGCTCGCGCCATTCGTCGGCGCTAAGCGAGAGCGTTTTGACCGTATCACCATTGATGCCGATAAAGGTGTCACTCGCGCCCTCCGGCAGGGCACCCTTATCGGGAGCGGGGCCGACCTGCGCCGTCGACTGCTCCGAACCCTTAGGCGTCCCGCAGGCTACGAGAAAGGCTAAAACACTGTAGGCGAAGAGACTTTTCATGCTATCGTTTGAAGTAAAGCAAAATATAGGTAGGTACGTCAACCTATGGGTACAGGACTGGTTGTGCGGTGCAACGACAGGCTGGTCCCCCTAATCCCGTTTCCGCGGCTGGCTCCACTCCTCCTCCTCGGCGAAGTTGACAATCCCGCGGATCATCGACATGATGCTCAGGATGACGAGGTAGCCGAAGGTCAAGACGATGTAGATCCATTTGTAGCTACCAGCCTCTGAGATCCACAGTCCGGTGAGCAGCTTGGCGACGACCAGACCTAAGCCTGCGAGCAGGATAAAGCAGACGAAGCTGCGACCCCAGTACTTGTTAATGCTCGTGGCACCTAGCGACAGCAGGGCGTTGCCCAACCCAAAGAGCAGCAGCGAGGTAGCGGCCACCTGGTAGCCGAAGCGCGGACCGAGACCAGCACCCGCTAGCGAAGATCCGAGCCCGAACAGGAGGAACGTGATCATCACCGCCGCAGCGATCGCCGCTTGATAGAGCGGCTGTCGCAGCTTTTCCGACCAGGGTTGCTGAGGGAGGTGTTCGTGGGAGGGATTGACCATACGAGAAGTGGAACCGCTGGGGCGGGCGGATGTTGGCTGCCGGTAGCGGGTGCGTCAGCAGGATGGCTTACTGCAGTACGCGGCGTACGGTCCTTCCGACGGTCTCCAGGATGTCCGCTGCGTGCCCGAAGTCTCCCAACTCCAGCGTTCCATGTAGGTCGTACTCCGTTGCGTCGGTGATGAGCACCTCAGCAAAATCTCCGAGCCGGACGTACTCTTCGGTCGAAACGAAGACCTCGTTGTCGACCTCTGGAGAGTCAAACTCCGTGCGTCCCACAAAGAACTCCCCTTCGCGCCGATCGAACAGCACGCGGAGCGTTTTGCCGATAAGGCCCTCATTTTTTTCCAGAGAGATTTCACGTTGGATGTCCATCAGCGTCTGCGCTCGCTGCTCTTTGACTCCGGCTGGCACATCGTCGTCGACGCCGTGGGCGCGGGTGTCCTCCTCGTGGCTGTACTGAAACACACCTAGTCGCTCGAAGCGCATCCGCGCTACGAAGTCACAGAGCTCAGCGAAGTCTTCCTCGGTCTCGCCGGGGTAGCCGACGAGCATCGTGGTCCGGATGGCGATGCCAGGCGACTGAACGCGGATGGCCGTGATTAAATCCTCCATCTCCATACGCGTCACCTGTCTGCGCATATTGGTGAGCACCCGATCCGAGGCGTGCTGCAACGGCATGTCCAGGTAGTTGCACACTTTGGGGAGCGCCGCTATTGCATCGACGATCTCGAGCGGGAACTTGCTCGGGTACGCATAGTGAAGCCGAATCCACTCGATGCCTTCGACTTCGTTGAGGGCGTGTAGTAGCTGAGGCAGGGCCCGCTCCTTGTAGAGATCCAGGCCGTAATAGGTCAGCTCCTGCGCAATGAGCATGATCTCTTTGGTCCCCATCGAGGCCAGATGCTCGGCCTCTTTGACGAGACTTTCGATCGGGCGACTGATGTGCTTGCCGCGCATCAGCGGGATGGCACAGAAAGAGCAGGTCCGGTTACAGCCCTCGCTGATCTTCATGTACGCGTAGTGCTGCGGCGTAGTAGGCAGTCGCTCGCCGATGAGGTCCTTTTTGTAGTCGGCCTTGAGTGTTGCCAGAAGGTGTGGCATGTCGAGGGTCCCAAACCAACCGTCGACCTCTTTGATCTCCGCGCTCAATTCGTCGCGGTAGCGCTGCGTGAGGCAACCCGTAGCGTAGAGCTTTGAGATGCGACCTGCGCGCTTCTCCTCGGCGTACTCCAGGATGGTGTCGATCGACTCCTGCTTGGCGAGATCGATAAAGCCGCACGTGTTCACGATGACCACCTGGGCCTCGCGATCAGAGTCGTGCGCCACGTCGTAGTCGTTGGCTTTGAGCTGCGTGATGAGGTTCTCGGAGTCGACCAGGTTTTTCGAGCACCCGAGAGTGACGACATTGACCTTGTTGGGACGGAGGGTACGGGTTTTCATGGGCGGGCGCAAAGGTCGGACAATTATTACTAGACAGTTTTCGAATTTCGATTGCGCAACGCCTCGCTTAAATCCACGTTGGACTCCGCATGACGTTACGCACAGCTCTCTCGATCATCTGCGCTATGATTGCGTCTCGACTTACGGCACAAAGCTTCCAGCAGCCGAAAGAGTGGGAGTTTAACGTAGAGGCGGGCTTGGACTTCAAGCCGCGGTACGCTGAACTCGCCACTGATGCAGGCCGGTATGTAATCGCGCGCAACGCCCGCCAGCGAAGTCCTTCCCCTTTCGTCGCCCTGAGTGCGACGCGGCGCATACCGGGGCTGCGGGCTTTCTATGGCGTACGTGCCGACGCCAACTACAGTCAGCTGACCCTCGACAACTCGGACTACGAGGGTGAAAATTCGACGGCGACCCTTATGGCTACCTACCGCGCTTTCGGTTTCGACATGCAGGGCGATTGCGACTGTCCGACCTGGGGAGACGACTCTTGGCTCAAGAAGGCCTTCTTTTTCGAGCTAGGCCTCGGCGGCGGCTATCAGCAGCTGCGGTCCAACCAGGCGTCCATCCCAGACGACAGCAAGTTTGGCGGGGCTTACCTCCTCCGCCTCGGCGTGAGTCACCGACTCAACAAACAAGTGGATGTCTACTTAGCAGCGGGCGCACAGGGAGTCATCACCAGCCGCAGTGCCTTCCGGACCTTTGATGTTGGCGCACGCCCTGCGCTTGGCCTTACCTATCGCCCGCGTCCTTAGTCCACCCGCCTTTCGGCAAAACGGTAGTACCGTGCCCCTCGCTTGTTGCCTTCCGTTTCGATGCGGTCGAGCGCGAAGACGTTTGACGGTTGCGAAAGGGGCGTCTTTAACTGTCCACGGTGCAGCTTTTCGTAACGCTCGTACCCGATCGGCGTGCGCGCAGCCAACCGCTCGAAGAGCTGCCACTTCCCGACGATGCTGCGCCAATCAGCGCGTACGACGCCCGCAAACACCTTGCTCTTCGACCCGGAGCCGTAGGCCACGAAGCCCAAGGTTTTGCCGACAAGGCCCACGTCCTTCTCGAATGCGTGGGAGAGCGTACTCATCAACGCGAGGAAGATCGACCCCGTGTACAGATTGCCAACCAGCGAAGAGGCTTCCGAAGTCCCGGCCAACTGCTGTTCGACGTAGCTCTTATACAGGCTCGACTTGCCGACCGTGCGCAGGTAAGCCTCCCATTCCTCACCGCTTGTCTCGGCGGGTGCTGGCTGGAGTTTGGCGCTTGCCGCCAGGTCTGCCCAGACTTCCTGCCGCAGTAGCTCGAGCACGAACAACTCTATGAGCATCCGTCGACCGTGCGCCGCGTACGGCAGGTGGACCACGACGCGCTCCCAGCCAAACAGCGGCTGTTGATCGGCGGGCGTCTCCGAGAGCCGAACGTAGTGATCATAAGCACTGCGGACGCGAGCCTGATAGGTCGCATTGCTGTACGGGCCATCGAAGGTAGGCGTCATCGTGTGCACGCCGATCGCCTCGTCGTTTGCATCGAGCACGCCCAACTGCGAAAAGTCACTGCTCTCAGCGTCGAGCAAGGTCTCGCCGTCGGGGAGGTCGGCTTTCGCCAAAACCTGCGGACGCTGCGTCTCGAGGAGGTCGAGGACCTCGGCCACCATGTCGGCGCGTCGCACCTGGCGCACAGGTTTGAAAAAATCATGCACGCCACGCGACGAAACCCCAACGTCGGGCAGTAACGCCAGCAACCGGGGGTTGTCTCGTACGAGGATCGCGACCGCCCCAGCGCCCTGCGTGTACTCACCCGTCGAGCCGAGTTCGTATTTCGCCACATCGCTCGCGATAACGATACCCACGCGGCCCTCACCGCTCTTGACCCAGTCTACCGTGTTTAGCAGCGCGTCGACCGCCCCGATACACGCGAAGGTGAGATCGACGACGTCGCAGTGATCGAGACACTCACGTCCGTGCGCTGCCTTGTAGACGTTGCGCAGAGCTTCGAGTACATATGTGGCGGTCGGTTTGGCACCATCGAGGGCACTCTCCGTACCTAGGTAGAGCCGGCCAATGTCTTGCGGCTTGAGGCCATTTCGCTCCATGAGTTCGTAGGCGGCATTGGCGGCCAGCGTGGCGGCGTCCTCGAAGGTATCGGGCAGGGACATCGATTCCAGGCCGAGCCCGAGTCGCAGTTTTTCCGGTTCGATGCCACGCGCCTCGGCGAGGACTCGGATCGGCAGGTAGTGCTTCGGCACATAAAGGGCCACGTCGTCGATGCCGACGGGCAGCCGCTGGGCGGTACGGTAGGTCATGGCGTTGGCGCTGCAGGCTCGCGGCTAGGGACTCGCAAGTATACGGTACGCTAGTCCGCAAGCAAGTCGGGCCTGCGCTCGCGCGTCCGCTGCATGGCCTGCTCGTGACGCCACTCCTCAATGTTGGCAGTGTGGCCACTAAAAAGGATCTCCGGCACCTCCCAGCCCCGAAACTCCCGGGGTCGGGTGTAGACTGGCGGGGCAAGCAGATCGTCTTGAAATGAATCGGTGAGCGCGCTCGTCTCGTCGTTGAGCACACCGGGTAAGAGTCGTCCGAGCGCATCGGTGAGCACGGCCGCAGCTAGCTCACCGCCGCTGAGCACGTAATCTCCAATACTGACCTCGAGCGTCACGAAATGGTCCCGGTAGCGCTGGTCGATGCCTTTGTAGTGACCACAGACGAGCAGCAGGTTCTGGCGCAAGCTCAATGCATTACAGCGCGGCTGGCGGAGTTGCTCGCCGTCGGGCGTCATGAAGATCACTTCGTCGTAGCTGCGCTGCGCTTGTAGCTCTTCGGTAAGCCGAACGAGAGGCTCGAGTTTCATTACCATGCCTGCGCCCCCGCCATAAGCATAGTCATCGAGGACTTGATGCTTGCCGGTCCCGTACGGGCGCAAATCGTGCACGGCCACCTCCAGGAGCCCCTTGTCCTGCGCCCGCCGAATGATGCTGTGCGCGAACGGACCGTCGAGGAGCTGCGGTTGCAGCGTAATGATGTCGATGCGCATGGGTAGAGTTCTCAGTTACTCAGTTCGAGAGTTTTCAGTTCGCTGCCGCGTAGGCACAGTAGAACGGGGCGTATGACGTGAACTGTCAACTGAGAACTGTCAACTGAGAACTGTCAACTGAGAACTGTCAACTGAGAACTGTCAACTGAGAACTGTCAACTGAGAACTGTCAACTTCCTATTGCACGCTGATCAGCTCCACGTCGAACATCAGCGTAGCGCCTGGGGCGATATCGCTACCGGCACCGCGCTCTCCGTAGGCCAGGTCGCTCGGGATGTAGAAACGGTACTTGGCACCCGGAGTCATGAGTTGGACGCCTTCGGTCCAGCCGGCGATAACTTGGTTGAGGCCGAAGGTGGCGGGCTGGCCGCGCTCTACGCTGGAGTCGAACACCGAGCCGTCGAGGTTCTTGCCAGTGTAGTGGACCGTGACTTGATCGGTGGCCTTCGGGTGCTCGCCAGCGCCCTCGGTGAGGACTTCGTACTGGAGGCCGGAGGCGGTAGTGGTGACTTCGGCGCGTTGACCGTTCTTAGCGAGGAAGGCGGTACCTTCTGATTTGGCGGCGGAGCTCTTGGACATTTCGGCTTGTTGCATATGATTTTGAATGGCCCGTTGGGCCTTGCCGACCTCGACATCGGTGGTCTTGCCGTCTAGAGTGGCCTTAAAGCCTTTGACGAAGTCGTCTTGGCTGGTGACGGGCAGGCCCTGCGATTGCACGGAATTGGCCAGCAGGATGCCGAGATTGTAGGAAAGGGAGTCCATTTGAGCGAAGGAAATGGCGGGCAAAAGCCCTGCGATGAGGAAGAGAGCTAGCTTCATGGCTGCGTTTTCGGGCGGCGAAAGTAATCAGTTTCGTGGCGCTAAACGGACGGGGCGACGAGTTGTGACGAGACCACCCGAGTGATGACATCCACTTAACAGCGCCGCACGTTATTTGTACCCAACTTTGACTCTCTCAAAACCCCCTACCTTATGAGCCGCCTCCTCATTGCCCTCGTCGTGGGTGCCGTCGCTACCGCAGGTGTAGCCTACACGACGCTCCAGACCACAGAAGCGCCCACCTCTGCTAGCGTCACCGCCTCTGCCACGACTGAAGCGGCCGACATTCAGTGGATGACTTGGGAGCAGGCCGTCAAGGCCAATAAGAATGCCCCAAAGGCGCTGTTCATCGACGTGTACACCGACTGGTGCGGCTGGTGCAAGCGTATGGACGCGACTACCTTCAAAGACCCGAAAGTGGTGCAATACGTAAGTGATAATTTCTACGCTGTCAAGTTTGACGCTGAGCAGAAGGGCGACATTGTCTACGACGGTAACACCTTCACCTTCCAGAAAACGGGCCAGCGTGGCGTTCACGGCTTGGCGGCATCGCTGCTCGACGGGCGACTCAGCTACCCGAGCGTGGTCTACCTCAACGGCAACATGGAACGCATCATGATCAGCCCCGGATTCAAGGACGCAGACGCGATGCTCGCTGAGCTGGCACAGGCGGCTGGTAAATAGGCCCCTTCACTCGAGCTTGAGGCCTGCGAGGCTCAGCTAAGTCGTAGCCACAAGCGTACCCGTTTGCGCTACGAGTTGGAGGAACTCCCCGACCACAAAACTGCTGCCCCCGACGAAAATCAGTTCGTCGGGGGCAGCCGCGTTTAGGGCCGCAGTGTAGGCCTCGGCAATGCTCGGGTAGCCTGTTTTGGCGAAAGCCGTACCCCGCAGGCCGTCGAGCGTATCGGCGATAGCTTGCGCACGCGGCAAGTCGAGTTGGCCGATATAAAAAGAGGTGCCTCGCGGCCACAGCGACACGAAATCAGTAGGCGCCTTCCCCTGCACGAAGCCGCAGACTACGTGAATCGGCCTGCCGCTTGTCTCCGCGACGACAGCGGGTACGATGCCACGCCACCCATCCACGTTGTGCGCTGCGTCGGCGATAATGCGCAGTTGCTGAGGGTTTTGGCGAAAGCTCATAAAACGGCCTCGGTAGCCCGACAGCTCTTCCATACGCGTGAGGCAGCGGTAGTCCGGCAGGCCAAGCTCATCAGGTATGAGCGTGCGAAAGAGTTCGAAGGCCGCTATCGCCGTGCGCACGTTTTCTAAGGCGTACGGTCCGCGAATACTCAGCTCCGCTTTGACCAACACGTTCCAGGGCTCGTACTCGCTCGCGGCCGCTCGTTGGAAAAGCCACTGGTTCGGGAAGTCGCGGAACTCGATGAGGTCGCTAGCCAATTGCAGCTTGCTGTTGAGCCTTTCGGCAAAACCCTCGAAGACGGGCCAGGTCTCCGCTTGGTAACGCCCGATCACCGTCGGAATTCCTGGCTTCATGATGCCGGCCTTCTCGCAGGCGATTAATTCGAGCGTTTCACCGAGCACCTCCGTATGGTCCAGACCTATGTTGGTGATTACCGAGACAAGTGGCGTGATCACGTTGGTGGAGTCGAGTCGCCCCCCCATGCCAACCTCGATAACCGCAACATCGACGTTTTGGGCAGCGAAATACGCGAAAGCCATCGCGACCGTGAACTCGAAGAAGGACGCGCCCGTGCGCTCGATCAAGTCGTGGTGCTCGGCCACGAAGGCAACGACGTAATCTTCCGAGATCATCGCCCCGTCGACGCGGATGCGCTCCCGGTAATCCACGTAGTGCGGACTGGTGTACAAGGCCTGTCTTGAGCCCTGAGGACGTGCACAGCGTCGCGATGGCGTGACTGACCGAGCCTTTCCCGTTGGTCCCCGCGACGTGTACGAATCGCCGCCCCAGGTGAGGATCGCCGAGGGCAGCGAGCAGTAGGTAGGTCTTCGAAAGGTCGATCTTCCCCTCCGTGAAAGTGCCCGTGCGCTGGTACATCGGCAGCAGCCCGAAGAGGTACTCGACGGTTTCGGCGTAGTCTCGGCTCATTGTGGCAAAGATGCCCTCCTAGCGCCAAGCGGTCGGTCGTTAGCGGACGACGAACTCGTAGGTGATGCTCCCGCACTGCTCGTCGGCCTGTCCGGCAGAGAACTTGTAGTTGGCGGCGTTGCGGCGGGCCAGTTCTACGAGACGTGTGCTCGACGTCGTGCTGCCGCGCTGGGTGTACTCGGACTTCGTCACCTTTCCACTTGCGTCGACGCACACCGAAATGACCACCTTGCCGGCCTCCTGTGAACTGTCGTTGATCTTCGGACTCGACAAGACGCCGCGACTGGACAAGCCGCCCCCAACGTTGCCTGTCCCAGAGCTGAGGCCCGTAAGTCGCCCGGCGTTCGGATCACCATTGGCGTCGCCCTGATTGCCGGCCTTGCCAGTATTGCCCTTACCGCCCCCGGTGCCAGCGCCTCCGTTAAAGAGGTCGCCGGTGGACGCGCGAAGAGCGGCTGCCTTGGCCTCCGCAGCGGCTTTTCGGTCGGCAGCGGCCTTTGCTTCTGCCTGGCGCTTGGCTTCCGCCTCGGCGACAGCGCGTTGTTGAGCCTGGCGCTCGGCGGCTTCGGTACGTTCGGCTTGCTCTGCGCGGTCGGCGGCGGCCTTAGCGTTGCGGGCATCGTTAGCGCGGCGCTCGGCGTTCAGTTTTTCGCGCAAGACCAGAGCCGCTTCGTTGCGCTGGCGGAGAAGGTCGGGATCAGGGGTGGAGCTAGGTTTGACGGGCTCTTCGCGCTGCTCGACGATGGGCGGCGGGGTCGCTTTGACGGGCTCTGGAGTAATCTCCGGCTCGGGCTCTACGACCGGATCGGCGACGCTGGCCTCCTCTTGGGCTTGTTCGGCGATGGGCGCGGCGGCTTCTGCCCCATTTTCATCTCCTTGACCAAAATCGATCACGCCGAGGTTGACGAGGATACCTTCCTGCCCGAGTGGCGGAACCGGATAGGTGAAAAAAGGGAACAACATCAACAGCAGGATGACGACCCCACCAATGATCGCGATCGTCTTGCTGCGCTTGCGGTAGCGCTCTTCGTAGGGGTAGTAGCCGAGAGAGTTCATGGAGGAGTAACGTCTGGGAGGGGCGGTGTAAGTGTACTTCAGGGGGAGTACTACCCTATCGACTTTGCGGGGAGGCTAAGATACCGTTGACATCGAGTCGGCGCGCGATGTCCATGGCCGTGACGACGCACTCCGTGGGTGTTTTGGTCTCGTAGGCGATGAGCACGGAGTAGTTCTTGTCGCCGCGGGCCTTTTGCCGGATCGCGGTCTCTAGGCCACCAGGCCCCTTGCTCTTTCCGTTAAAAAGCATCTGGCAGTCCGCCTTGACGAGCACCTGATCGATGTCCTTGTCTGATGGCGGCTGGTTGTCTTTCGCGCTGCCGGGCAACTTGAGGTTGAGGGCGTTGGGGGCCACTAGCGAGCTGGTCAACATGAAGAAAATGAGCAGCAGGAAGATGATGTCCGTGAGGCTGGACATATTGAACTGCGCGCTGACGCGAGATCGCTTTTTGAGGCCCATGGGGTGGTCAATTGTTGAAGTGTTGAAGGTTCAAATATTGAATTGCTGTACAGTGCCGCTGTACCGTAAGGGAAAGGTCGTGTCTCGTCGCTGAGGGCTATTTAACAATTTACCATTCAAAGATTCAACAATTTTTAGCTAGCTCGTCGGCTGCGTCGCGATCATCGCCTTGACGCGATTCTCCGCGGCGAGCTTCATGACTTGTTCGACTTTGGTGAAGGGGACGCCACGTTCGGCGACGATGGTGACGGTAACGTCGGACTTGTCGTCCACCTCGGCGATTTGCTGCTTGAGGGCCGTTGGGAGGGCAGCGGGGCGGATGGTGATGCTGTTGAGCTTCCACTCGTCTGCCGCCGAGATACTGACCACGACGCTCGTAGCGGCGACGGTCTTCGAGTCACTTATCGGCAGCTCAAACGGTTCGATGCGAACCATCTTGCTCGTGAGCATGAAGAAGATCAGCAGAAGGAAGATGATGTCTGTGAGGCTCGACATCGAAAACTCCGCGGAGACCTTGGATTGGCGCTTGAGAGACATAGCAAGTGTTGAGGTGTGAAGGGGGAAGGGCTTTGGGGATGCTGTATGAAGTGTTGAAGGGTGAGGTGTTGAAGGGCGGTGGGGGCCGCCGCTCGTGACGCGAGATATCCGGAGGGTGGACACTTGCCCTCCCTTGTAGGCGGAGTAGAACGGGAGCGAGAGCCGGGCCATTCAACACTTCCCATTTCAACACTTGCCCTCCCAAGGCGAGCCATCCGTAGGGGCGAAGGTCGGGCCATTCAACACTTCACCCTTCCCCCTTCAACACTTGCCCCCCCCTTAGGTCGGCTCCTGTAGCAAGTCCATGAACTCCATGGTCGTGCGCTCCATGTTGAAGACGGCCTTCTCGACGGCGGCGACGAGGATGTTGTAGCCCACGAAGGCGAAGATCCCGATGGCCAGACCAAAGGCCGTCGTGACGAGGGCTTGGTAAATACCGCCCGCGAGCACCGATGGGGTCACGTTCTCTTCGGTGGACATCTGGTAAAAAGCGAGGATCATACCCGTCACTGTCCCGAGGAAGCCGATCATCGGGGCAGCACCCGCGATAGAGGCGAGGGTCGAGAGGTTTTTTTCGAGCTTAAAAACTTCGACGTTGCCGACGTTTTCGATGGCGGCGTCGATGTCGCGTAGCGGTTTGCCGATGCGCATGAGACCCTTCTCGACCATGCGAGCCTGGGGTGTCTCATTGTTGCGGCAGATCGCGAGCGCCCCGTTGATATTGCCGGACTGGACGCTACCGCGGATGTTCGTGATAAAGTTGTCGTCGACCTTGGTGGCCCGCTGAATGGTGAGGTAGCGCTCGACAAAGATGTAGAGGGCGATGACGCTGAGCAGCAACAGCACGGTCACGATCGCGATCGCCATCGGGCCTCCCGACACGATGATGTCGAAGAGCGACTGCGCCTCGCGGTCGCGCTCTACGAGTGCCGGATCGATGTCTTGAAGGAGGAGGAGGGATTCGAACATGTCAAGAAGTGCGGTGGGCTGAGAGGAGGTGTTGCCGAGGTACGAGCGCGGCGTACCCTACGGGCGACAAACGTCGCTATTTGCGCTGTCATTACAAACCCCGATCATGTGTGCAGAACATTTGATCCGAACCCGCGTCGAAGCGGTCGCAGCGAATTGCGTACCCGTTTTGCCGAAAGGCGCCCCACCTACCCCAAATCTTTCTTCCCAGCGAAATTTCGCTAACTGCCCCAAAAAGACGTTCTTCGCGACCGACCAAATAGATAAAATGACTCGTCATATCCGCCGCTGCGCCGTACTGGGCTCAGGACTCATGGGCACCGGAATCGCCTGCCACCTCGCTAATGTGGGCCTCGAGGTCCTGTTGCTCGACATCGTCCCGCGCGACCTCCCCGAAGCCAAAGCCAAAGACCAGGCCGCTCGCAACAGTCTCGCCCAGGCCTCCCTCAACGCCGCGCTCAAGGCCAAGCCTGCCCCACTCTACGACAACGCCTTCGCCAAGCGCATCACCGTCGGCAACCTCGATGACGACCTGGGCAAAATCAAGGAGTATGACTGGGTCATCGAGGTGGTCGTCGAGCGCCTCGACATCAAGCAGAGCCTCTTCGAGAAGGTCGACAAGGTGCGCAAGCCAGGAACGCTGATCACGTCTAATACTTCGGGTATCCCGATGGCGCAGATGGCAGAGGGGCGTTCGGACGACTTTCGTCAAAACTTCTGCGGCACGCACTTCTTTAACCCCGTGCGCTACATGCGCCTGCTGGAGATCATCCCCGGTCCGGATACCAACAAGGACGTTCTCGACTTCTTCATGGACTTCGGCGAACGGGTCCTCGGCAAGCAGACCGTCCTCGCCAAGGACACGCCCGCCTTTATCGGCAACCGCATCGGTGTGTACGCGATGGCGAAGATCTATCAGCTCACCGGCGAACTCGACCTCCCAATCGGGATCGTCGACAAGCTCACCGGACCGGCAATAGGCCGGCCGAAGACAGGCACTTTTCGCCTCGGCGACCTCGTCGGACACGACACGGCGACCAACGTTATGCGCGGCATCGTGGCCAACGCCCCGACCGACGAGCAGGCACCGACCTTTATGGTGCCGACCTACATGGAATTTCTGCTGGAGAACAAGTTTCTCGGCAATAAGACTGGCCAGGGCTTCTACCGCAAGACCGGCAATAAGGATCCGAAGACCGGTCGCCCGGAGATCGAGGAGCTCAACCTGAAGACCAACGAGTACGGTCCGGCTGTCTCGATGGACCTTCCGAGCCTCGGAGCTGCCAAGCAGATCGACAAGCTCGTGCCCCGTGTCAAGGCCATGTTTAAGGCCGAGGACAAAGGTGGGCAACTCGTGCGCCGGAGCCTGGCTGGACTGTTCTCCTACGCCTCTATGCGCGTACCGGAGATCGCCGACCAACTCTACAGCGTCGACGACGCCCTCCGCGCGGGCTTCGCCTGGGAGATGGGACCATTCGAGTACTGGGACGCCATCGGCGGAGCCAAGGCCGGTATTGAGGTCATGAAGACGGAAGGCCAGCAGGTCGCAGGCTGGGTGACCGAGATGGTTGCCGCCGGCCACGACACCTTCTACAAGGTAGAGGGGGGCGTCAAGATGTACTACCACCAACAGTCGAAAACGTACCAGGCCGTGCCGGGTATGAGCGACTTCATCATCCTCGACAATATTCGCTCGCAGAAGCCGGTGCGCCAAAACTCCGAGACTACCCTACACGATATCGGCGACGGCGTGCTTTGCCTGGAGTTCCAGAGCAAGGCGAATACGATGGGCGAAGGCGTGCTCCGCGGCATCAACGAGGCCATAGATTTGGCGGAAGCCGAAGGTTGGAAAGGTCTCGTAATTGGTAACAACGCCACCAACTTCTCGGTCGGAGCGAATCTGATGATGGTTGGAATGTTTGCCTTCCAGCAGGAGTACGACGAGCTCAACCAGGCTGTCGCAATGTTTCAGAACACGACCATGCGGTGTCGCTATTCTGCGATTCCGGTCGTGGCAGCTACTCAGGGTTATGTATTTGGCGGCGGCTGCGAGACCATTATGCACTGCGACGCAGCCATCTGTGCGGCGGAGAGCTACATCGGCCTCGTCGAGGTCGGCGTCGGGATCATCCCCGGTGGCGGTGGCACGAAAGAGTTTGCGCTCCGCGCAAGCGACAGCTTCTTCGAGGGTGATGTCATGATGCCGACCCTCATCGAGAAGTTCAAGTCGATCGCCCTGGCAAACGTCTCGACCTCGGCCTACGAAGCCTTCAACAACGGCACGCTCCTACACTCCAAAGATCGCGTCGTGGCCAACACCCGGCGCAACATCGGCGAGGCCAAGGAGGAGGTCCTGCGCCTCAGCGACGGCTACATCCAACCCATCGAGCGTACCGACATCACCGTGCTCGGTCGCGGTGGGATGGCAGCGCTTTATGCGGCAGCTAACGAGCTCAAGCTCGGCGGGTTTGCGAGTGACCACGACGTGCTCATCGCACAGAAGGTCGCGACGGTCCTCTGTGGCGGCGACCTCACCGGCACGCAGCAGGTTTCGGAGCGCTATCTCCTCGACATCGAGCGAGAAGCGTTCATGAGCCTTTGCGGTACCAAGAAAACCCAAGAGCGGATTCAGCACATGCTACAGACCAACAAGCCGCTGAGGAATTAAGGGAAGTTCTCAGTTTACAGTTCTCAGTTCTCAGGTGCGTGACGCGCGCTTGCGCTGGGTCTAGAACAGTGTTAAAATCTTACCTACCATCCGCCGATTCGCCTCGATTCGGCTTTCGTTAAAACCAAACCGCCATCATCAGAAACATCATTCGAGTACTCCCGCACCCCAGCACGGAGACGAACCATCGTCACCAGCCCAGCGGCAGCAACTGAGAACTGGGAACTGAAAACTGATATCTGGCAACTGATAACTCAAAACCATGGACGCATACATCGTCAAAGCCTACCGCTCGGCCGTAGGCAAAGCCAAGAAGGGCTCTTTCCGCAACTATCGCTCCGACGACCTCGCGGTGGATGTCATCAAGTATCTGCTCGCTTCTGTCCCGGACCTCGACCCAGCCCGCGTCGACGACGTGATTGTTGGATGCGCCAATCCTGAAGGGGAGCAAGGTCTGCAGATCGGTCGC
This sequence comes from Lewinellaceae bacterium, assembly GCA_963837005.1. Lineage (GTDB taxonomy): Bacteria > Bacteroidota > Bacteroidia > Chitinophagales > Saprospiraceae > CALDTK01. Next base: position 343,488 of record CAWIMC010000001.1, on the reverse strand, counting down.
CAAATAGCGCTCCGTGCCCTCGGCAAGGACGTACCCGGCATGACCGTCAACCGCTACTGCGCCTCTGGACTGGAAACGATTTCTATCGCCGTCGCCAAGATCAAGGCCGGCATGGGCGAGATTTACGTCGCCGGTGGCACCGAGAGTATGTCGATGATCCCCATGACGGGCTACAAGCTCGCCCCGAGTTACGAAGTGGCTCGTGACACTCCAGACTACGTGGTCAGCATGGGCATCACCGCTGAAGCAGTCGCCAAGAAGTACGAAGTGACGCGCGAGCAGGCCGACGCTTTTGCGGTGCGAAGCCACGAGCGCGCTGCGGCGGCCATCAACAGCGGACTTTTCCAAGAGGAGATTGTCCCCGTCGAAGTAGAGGAAGTTTTTGTCGAAGACAACAAGCGCAAGTCGACCAAGTCTACCGTGACCGTGGACGAGGGCGTCCGACCAGACACGAGTCTGGAAGGTCTGGCGCGCTTGCGCCCAGCATTCTCGACGCGTGGCGTCGTCACGGCTGGCAACAGCTCGCAAACCTCGGACGGAGCGGCGTTTGTACTCGTCGTTAGCGAAAAGGTGATGAAGGAACTCAACCTCGAGCCCATCGCCCGTCTTGCCAGCTGCTCAGTGGCCGGTGTAGATCCCTTGTACATGGGTATCGGCCCCTGCGCTGCGGTCCCGAAAGCCGTGGCGCAAGCTGGCATCAAAATCGGCGACATCGACCTCGTCGAACTCAATGAGGCGTTCGCGACCCAGGCCTTGGCCGTTGTCCGCACCCTCGGTATCGACATGGAGCGCGTCAATGTCAACGGCGGGGCTATCGCCCTAGGCCACCCACTCGGCTGCACGGGTGCCAAGCTCAGCACGCAGCTTTTCAGTGAGCTCCGTCGCCGGAAAGGCAAGTACGGCATGGTTACCGCCTGTGTGGGTGGAGGCCAGGGGATTGCTGGGGTCTATGAGTTTTTGAACTAATACGCTCACACTGAGCAGCTGCTCGTGCAGCTGAACAAAGCAAGCATCCGCCAAGGGCCTAGTCCTCCGTTCAGTCGGAGCTGGGCCCTTTGCTTTTAGGCCTGGGGCTGTCTGGTGTCCCTGTGCCTGCTACCTAATTATCGTCAACGGTCCTTTATACACCTCCCCTTCCAAGGGGTCGAGCATAAACACGTAGTAGTAGGTGCCATCGGGAATCACACTTCCGTTGTCGGAAATACCCGCAAAATTGTTAGTGTACGGCTGCGCGTTGAAAAGGACCGTCCCCCAGCGATTAACGATCGTAAGACGGGCTCGGGGGTAGCGGCTCGGGTCCTCAAAAAGCGGCTCGATGACAAAGGTCTCGTTAAGTCCATCGTTGTTGGGGGTGATCGTGTTGGGGAAGCCGAGCACCGGAGCATTCGGAACCCTATCGGCCTTACCCCGCACGAGCAAAAAGTTGGCAGTGTCGCAGCGTGTCGGACACGCTCGATCGCAAGCTTTGTAGCTAACCGTAAGCGTATTCGCAGACCATTCGCGGATTCCGAGTCGGTTTGCGCTGTTGATGTTGACCACGGCGCTGTCCACAGACAACAGGCTGGCCACGAGTTCAGTTTGTGAACTCGGGATGAGCTGGATGGTGGTGTCGCGAGTTTTGGCGAAAGCCTCCTCTACCCTATCATACACGGTGACACGGGGTGCTGGAGCGATCACGAAGTTGACGTTCACGGCCGCCGACGCCGGGCAGACATCCGGTATGATCTCGTAAGTCAATCGATAAGCGCCCAGAGCAGGTTCCAGAAACGATTGCTGTGGGAGGGTTGGGTCGAAACCCTCGAGCACGCCTTCTAACAGTCGCCAGCGACCCCGAGTCGTATCGCTCTCGTTACCGCGCAAAGTGAGCACGCGATCACACGCTTCGAAGTCGCTCGTGCCGATAGCCTCAGCAACAGCTCCTCGATATGGCAACACGTTAACCGTCCGCTGCGCCGAACAGGCACCCTCAGTGTCCGTCGCCGTTAAGGTGAAGGTACCAGCGGTTAGTCGTGCACTGGGTCCGTTGCTGGCACCAACGATCCGGCCGCCTTCGCGTGCTGTCCATTGGTAGGAAATGGTTAGTCCGGAAGGGTTGCTTATGGCAACAGAGATCGGCACCACGGTGTCGAGGCAGGTAAAGGCGTAATCAGGCACTGTACCGAGTGAAAAGGCGGTCACCTGAGCTACGGTGATCTCGTCGTCGACCGTACATCCCGTGGCCTCGTCGGTCACTTGGACCACGTAGTTGCCGGGCGAACTCACGTCTAAGGTGGCCAATGCCGAGAGCGTATCCCCGTCCCTGTCGCGCTCGAACCACCGAAACGTTGCGGGTCCCTGCGGTACATTAAAGTCCGCCACCAATGTTCGCTCCTCACCGCAGCCTAGCGTGAAATCCTCTGGCAGATTGACACTTAGCTCGCGCTGGTCGGGCGGCAGCACCTCGATAGTATCCTGCCCCGTACACTTCGTGGTCGGATCAATCGCTGTGAGAAGGTAGGTGCCTGGCCGACGGAACGTGCCCTGCTGCGCTCGAGGGTTGCCGATTGGCGCACCACTCGGACCTGTCCATTGCAGAAGCCATGCAGGATCTGCCGGGTTTACCACCTCCGCAATCACAATAGAATCCCGACAGGTCTGTCGAAGGTCCGGTCCTGCATCTATGCTGAGGCGCGTTCGCTTGTCGAAGAGCTCGACGCGGGCGGAAAACGTTACGCAAGATCGATCTTCGGTATTAAGGATCAGTGTGTAGACTCCCTTGCTGTTGGCTGTGTAGACGGCGGGGTCGGCAGTCGGTTTGGGCAACTCGGCCCCGGAGTCCGCACCGCTGAGCGACCAGGAGACGACCTGTCCGGCAGCGATAGTCGCAGGCGACAAGCGCAAAGCGATGCTGTCTCGACCACAGATCAACGTGCTCGTGTCCGCCGAAAAACTAACTTCTGGCCTCTCTACAAACTCGACCACAGTCGCTAGCTGCGTGTCGCAACCGTTGGCCAGGCTGCGTACCTGTAAGAGATACGGCCCGGCCGCCGGGAGGAGGGCCGTCGCAGAGGTGGCCACGACTTCCCCAGCCGAATTTCGCCACTCGAAGCTATGATTGAGGCTGTCGCCAAAACTTGCGCCGCCAACAGCTACCATCACCGGACTGCGGTCGCAATTGCCGAGAACGGTGTCCGGCAGCGCGGCCGAGGGCTTCAGTGTATCGATGACCACAGTCGTCACATCGGAACTTTCGCAGCCGGTCGCCATATTGGTGATGCGGAGCTGGTAGTTGCCTGAACTCGTGGCGACCGCATCGAGCCGATCCTCCGTTCCTGCCAGCAGCGCGCCGTCAGCGGTGGACCAGCGGATCGAGTAGTTGCTTCCCGAAGACCCGCTACCAGCGAGCGAGACGGTCGGTGAAGCACAGGTGATTGCTTGATCGGCACCTGCTTCTACTAAAGGTATTCCACGAGGAAGCACAGTGACGGTCGCGACCGCCTCGCAGGTGCCCCCTACCTCGCTTACGCGGAACTCATATCGGCCAGCCTCCAGCACGGCGGTCGGATCGCTACTACCGGCCAAGATCACTCCAGTGGTTTGTGCGGTCCAACGATAGGCCAGCGGCAAGCCGGACGGATTGTCAATGACCGGCGAGATCGAGGCTGAGGTCTCATCGCAAGCCAGCTGGCGTGGGGAGACCGATTGGATAACAAAAGGCGCTGCCTGATCGACGCGCACCGAATCCACGAGTGTGCAACCCGTGCTCTCGTCGGTAAGCGTAAAGTAGTACGTTGCGGGCTGGCGCACACTCAGGGTCGAAGCCGTCCCAATAACGACGCCCGCCTGCGCAGAGGAGCGCCAGGCAAACGAAGCTGGCCCCTGCGGAACCTCAGCGATAGCGACGAGGGTCCGCTGCTCATCACAGCTAAGGACGAGGTTTTGCGGAAGCGTAATACTCAGCCCTGACTGGTTGGCCGGCAGCACCTGCAGCTCATCGCTACCGGTGCAGTTTGTGGCGGGATCGGTGACGGTGAGCAGGTAGGTCCCCGGCGTGCGAAACTTGGCCTCGCGATCCAGAGGGTCCTCTATTTGACTACCTATCGCGCTGGTCCACTCGTAACGCCAGGTCGGATCAGCCGCTGGCGGCGCAAGCGAACTGAGTAAGGTATCACGACACGTCAGTTGGAGGTCGAGCCCTGCATCGGCCGGGAGAACTCGCCGCAGGTCGACGAAAGTGGCCGGTGCACTGGTCGTTGTGCAGCTCCCGTCGATAGCGGTTAGCACTAATCGATACTCCCCAGGTGTGACGGCGAGATATCGACCGGCTGGTCGGACGAGGAGATCCGTAGCTGGAAGCCCATCTCGGGTCCACGACACTATTGCCCCGCTCGCCAAAGAGGCCGCGGACACTTGTAAGGCGAGACTGTCCCGACCGCATATAAAGCTTGTCGTATCCGCGATGAAAGTAGTCGGCGGCCTAGCGGCAAAGCGGACGAAGGTTGGCAGTAGCTGTTCGCAGCCATTGCGCAAGCTGACCACGCGCACCGTGTAGGCTCCAGCTCCCGTGAGGGTCGCGGTCGCAGAGGTGGCGACGAGAGCGCCGTTGGCATCGCGCCAGTCTATTTTGTAAGCAGTACTATCGTCGAAAACCGGGCCACCAACCGCCAGAGAGACAGGTTCGCGTTCGCAGTTTCCGGTGATCGTGTCGAGGAGACTCGCCACGGGTCGCAGGGTATCGATACCGACAAGGACATCGTCCAATCGCTCACAGAGGGTATTCGTGTTGACGACGCGGAGCACGTAGGTACCGGGACCGGTAGCCACAGCTCTAAATTGCTGATCCGTACCGGGCGCGATCTCGCCGTCCACTGTCGACCACGAAGCTGCATACTCGCCACCAGAACTTCCGGTCCCGAGTAGGGTGACCACTGGGTCGGTACACGTAATCGTGAGGTCGGCCCCGGCGTCCACCTGCGGAATACCTGGGCCGCGGACGGTTACCATGGCTACCGTCTCGCAGGTGCCGCCGACTTCCCGAAGGCGAAATTCGTAGACGCCGGCTTCCAGCACTGCGGTCGCATCGGTTTGCCCGCTGAGGACTTGCCCGGCACCGCGAGCAGTCCACTGATACGCCAGCGGAAGGTTAGACGGATTGTCTACCGTCGGGCTTACCGAGGTCGAGGTCTCGTCACAGGCCAGTTGGATCGGTACTACCGGAATAATGGTAAACGACGTTGCCTGATCGACGACCACCGAATCGACGAGCGTACACCCGGTTGCCTCATCAGTGAGTTCGAGATAGTAGGTTGCCGGTTGCGAAACGTCGAGCTGTGCAAGACGACTCACCACCTCTCCCGGTCGAGCCGAAGAACGCCACGTGTAGGACGCTGGCCCCTGCGGCACCTGTGTCGTTGGCGTGATTGGCAGGGCCTGGTCACAGCTGAGGGTGAAGTTTTGCGGAAGCGCGATACTCAATCCCGACCGGTCCGCGGGCGCTACGACGAGTTCGTCGGTACCGGTACACTTGCTTATCGGATCGGTGATCGTGAGAACATACGTCCCAGCGCTTCTAAACCTGGCGAGACGCGACGTAGGCGCGTCGATGTTGGCCCCTACTGGTCCAGTCCAGAGGTATTGCCAGGTCGGGTCCGCGGGCGTCGGAGACGTCGAGGTAAGGATACTGTCTCGACAAGTAAGCTGTAAGTCCAGACCAGCGTCGGTAGGCAAGACTCTACGTAAGTCCGATATCGTGAGGGGTTCGCTCGTCGTGGTACAGCTGCCATCGGAGGCAGTGAGCACCAGGCGATACACTCCGGCGGACTTCACAAAATACTGGCCCACACCAGTGCTGGTAAGGTCTGTCGCCGCAGCACCGTTCCTCGTCCACGAGATGGCCTGACCACTCGACGTGGTGACCGCCGCGACCCGAAGGCCAATGCTGTCACGCCCGCAAATGAAGGTCGTCGTATCGGCCGAGAAGGCAAGCACCGGACGTTCTGCGAAAGCGACCACTGTCGACAGTATAGTCTCACAACCCGTGCTCGTATTGCGCACGCTCAACTGGTGGCGTCCCTCCAGCGTACTGCTCGTCGTCGGTCCCGGCACGAGTACCTCGCCTCCCGGCCCGCGCCACGTAAAGCTATAGGCAGGGCCTTGGGTGGAGGCAGGGCCGCCAGCCATCAAGCTCACCGCCGACCGGTCGCAGTTTCCGAATACGCTATCGGGCAGGGTGACCTCCGGACGGAGCGTGTCGATCGTGACGCGGACACTACTGGTCGCGTCGCAACCTGTGCTCAAGTCGGTGATCGTCAATGTGTAGCTACCCCGCTCCAGGGCCGTGGCCGTGTATTGGTTCTGCGTCCCGGTCGCGAGCCGCCCGTCTGTCGTGGTCCAGCTTACGCCAAAACCTGCCCCTTGGGAGCCGCTGCCAGTGAGCGTCGCTGTGGGATTGACGCAATCGATGCGTTGGTCGCTACCCGCGGAGACTTGTGGGGCCGTGAGGCTTTGCGTAATCCGCAAGCTGTCGGTAGCCGAGCAACCCGACACGCTATCTATGGCGGTGAAGCGGTACACGCCGGCCTGCGTAGCTACGACGCTCGAGCTATCTCCCAATCCGCGAATGCTACCGTTGGGGGTCGTCCAGACCATAGCGTGTCGACCACTGTTGCTCGACGCGGTGCCGGAGAGACGGACCTCTGTAGTGTCACATCCTAGGAGGCGATCGAGACCGGCCTCGACGATGGGCTTTGTGAAGTTCTCGGTGATGACCACCTCGTCACGCGCTACGCATGCATTGCGTACGTCGGTTATTTCCACGGCGTAGGTGCCGATATTCTCGACGACAACGCTAGGTAGCGTTGGATTTGAGGTAAGGCCCCCGGCAGGTCCCGACCACAGGTACGCGTAGCTCCGGGAGCCAGGTAGCTTGGTCGTCACAGTTTGGCTTGGGCTGTTGCAATCGAGTACCGTATCGCGACTAGCAACGGCTAGCGGCCGAACGAAGCTGGAGTCTACCCGCACCGTGACGATGTCCTGGCATCCGGTAGCCGCATCGCGGACGAGGAGTTGGTACGTACCCGCCCGATCAACAACGGCATCAGCCTGGGCAGACGCGCCCACAAAACGGCCGTCTGTGGTGGACCAAGCGTAGGTGAGTCCAGTCACGGCGGTAGTGACCTGAGACCTCAGGGTCACGGTCGCTCTCGCGCAGTTGAGTGTGTCAGGTACGGCGATCGCGGCAACGATACTCGGCCGCCGCAGGCCCACGACAAAATCGCGAAAAGCCTCGCAACCCGTATCTGCGTCGAGTGCGGTTAGTCGGTAGGTGCCTGGCTGCGTGACGGTAAGGCTCGAACCATCGAGCGGACCGCTGGGAAGGACGCCCACCACCACCGTCCACCTATACGTCACCCGAGCCGAGGCAGGTGTCACCGAACCTCTCAACACGACCTCGACCACATCGCAGGTCAAATCCCCGGTCTGGTCGAGAGTAACCACGTTCGAGGTGCGTCTCGTTACATCGACGGTGTCCAAGGCGACGCACCCTCCTGCCGAGGTCACCTTGAGCTCGACCTTGCCTTCACCGCTAACAGTTGGGTTTAGCGAAGATCCGCCAGCGCTAACGGCGGCAGTGCCGCTGATCCCGCGCCAGGCGTACACCGTTCCCGCTGAACTGGATGAGGCCCCGCCATTGAGCGTCACCGGACCGGAGGCGTTACAAGGAGCGTCTACGTCTGGACCGGCATTGGCTGTGGGAGGTAGCCCCCGAGAAGCCACTGTAAAGGATCGCGTAACCGCAGCGGACCACCCCTCTGCATCGGTTATCGTCACGGAGTAAGTCCCTTGCGCGAGACCGCTTTGATCGCGGGCCGTGGCCACGGTACCGCTTCCGGTCCAGGCGTAGACATAATTGCCAGTTCCGCCACTGGTCGCCAACGTGATGCTGCCGTCGGTTTGGCCTGTGCAGGAGACATCGACGGTAGTACCGTTTACTGTAATGGCCGCGTATGGATTGACGCGGCACATAGATCCTGCATTAACTAGTAAGTTCCGCTCGCGGCGATTGGCGAAAGCGTATGGCCGCGTCGGGACGAGAATACTATCTATCGGGGCACAGGCTGAAGGCCCCGGTTTGGCGGTAAAGCACATCTCAAACGCCGTCGATGTGGACACCGTACTGGTAGGGCCCTTGTGCTGGATTTCGAGGCCTAAGCGACCATTTGCCGCCGCCGTCTGATCTACAGTCAAGGCCTGAAAGGTCAAGCTCGGCTGTATGCTTACGAAATTAAATAAGTTTTCATCAAACCCGAGCGACAGTCGCCAGGCATCTATACGGTTGTAGTTTTGTACGCTTACGCCAAAACAGCTTGGCGTTGGTCCTATCTGCGCGTTGTTGGGTAGGCTTAGCGTGAATGCATTTTGATAGGTGGGACAGACGAAGCCGTCCGTAACGTAACCGCCCAGAGGAATTGGCACGGTTGCAGTGCCGACGAAAGAACTGTAGGCGTATCTATTTACATCATTGGGTGGGTAGGGGAAGCGGTCCGAGCGGATGGCCGTACACGCCGAACCATCGCCAATGACCTTAAAGCAGAGCTGCATAATTGAACTACCGTCGGGAATTGTAGTCGTACAATTTAAGGGATCGACGAAACTAAACTGGAACCAGTCAATGCCGAAGTACCCCCTCCCGTCAACTACGGCGTTGTCTGTAATGACAACACTTTGGCACGACCCAGTAGGTACGACCGGTAGATTAAGCTGATTGAGCGATACAAACTCCAACACTGAGGCGTCCCAGCTAAACCCTTGCCTGTACTTCGTCATTTTGACGAAATTGTCCACTGTTATATCTATGCATACCGTGTTGCCAACAACTACTTCTGCTTCGCCAATAAAAGTATTCGTAGGTACAGAAGTCAAGGCTATAGCGGCCCCGATTTGATACGATTGGCCAAACCTTTCGACAATGAGCTTCCTCGGTCCACCTGGCAATCCAGCAACTATGGACGTCGTGGTGTCCGGGTTGATATACGCTATAGAATTGATAGGCCCTAACAGTTCGAAGTCTATCGCGAATAAGCGGGAATAGTCGCTCATGCTCTTCGGAGTAGCTGAAGTGTAGTCGATGACGACCCTACCGCTCGCAGCCTGAGATAGATCGAAATTGGCCAAGGTCAAATCACTAGGGGCGTCTGGCGACAACGTGATCCCCGTCGCACGAATCTCCGTTGGATTGAACGTGAAGCCCGCTTCAAACTTGGTGATGTCGTGGAATCCTGAGACTACACTGTAGATCGACACAATATCCCCGACGGCACCGTACTCCTTCCCCATTGAGAGCATAACGGCCTGGTCGCAGCGCTCCACGGCAACCTGACCCCTCGTAAGGCTACGGACGCTGTGCTGAATCACTCCGGCGCCACGGTAGCCAAAGGAGGCTTTTTCTGCGAAGTCGACATAAATCTCTCCCAAGGTCGAGTAGGGGTGCGTAGGCTGATCAAAGCAAGGGGACTTCATCTCAAAGCACAAGTCGAAGAGCTTCTCACCGGCAGGAATCACGACCGCGCTTCCGCTTGTGATCGAATCTCGAACAGCTATGATATTTGACGTACCCGCCTTAAGGGCCACCCCCGAACCTAAAAAACCATTTAGATTAGGATGAAAATTACGAGCCTCGACAAAATTGAGAAGGCTAGGACTAAAGACGAACTCAGCACGGAGGCTTCTGACCCCAAACCAACCCATTTGTGCAAAGACTGGAACGCAGGCCACTTCCCCCTGAGATGCATGTGTACTGCCCAGCGAAAGTTCCATCGGTAGAGATTGGATCGCGATAAGGGCGGAGTTTGTCACCAACCCTATGTCGCGACCACTGCTTCTCTCATTGAAGATGACTGGATCTGGATTGTTATTTCCGAACCGGAACAGGTTCGTGAAGCTCACGGTGCTGATTTGCCCAGCATCGCCCTCCGCTCTAAAACACAGTTCCATGAGCGTCGAACCCGAGGGAAGATCCTCTCCGAGGCGATTTGCAAAACCTGGGGCGTCCCATTCTATTCTGAAGGAACCCTCTCCAGGGGCCGGAATGGTGTAGGTACTTTGATCGAGACCCAGCAGCGTCGGGTTGCGAAGGCCGACAAACGAAAGCACGGCGGGGTCGAAGTTCACCTTCAAGTTCATCTTGAGGATGCCATCAAAATTGTCGATCACAACAGGTATGCATACCTCACCGCCAACAGCCACGGTCTGTTGCTCGGGCGTGAAAGTCGTCCTCAGCTGACCACTCGCGACGATTGGCAAGAGCGCTGCCGCACTTACGAGCAGCCAAATAGCCAAAAGGTACGTATGTGTCCAACGCCTCCTCATCGCGCGAAAGCATAACTCAACTGAAACTCGTGTGTCGCCCCCACGAACGGGCCGTAGCTCGCAAACGCATAGTCGATGCCGTACCCCAGCCGCAGGAGGCGCTCGGCATCCTGTCCCAGCGTGACGCCCACCTCCCCGTGGAGGATCTTCGACGAGGAAATGCCGACGCCCGTGTATACCGCGAGTTCGCTCTGGTAGCGGACCGTAGCATTGACGTCAACCGGGACACCGGGGGTTTGCTTAATCCACACCGTCGGCTCCCAAAAGCTCTCCGCAGTGATGTTGACAATAGCCCCGAGTTGCGCGTAATAGTGTCGATAGCGCCGGGTAGCCAACTCGGCGTCGTTGCCGCGGAAGTCTAGTCCGAGAGACAAAATTTGCGGGGAGCTCAGCCCGGCGTAGTAAACGTTGTCGTCCTTGCGCTTGTACGCAAACACCCCAACGCCCACATCTGGGTACAGGCGCGCCTGGTCATCGGTCAAAAACACGGTCTCCTCCTCGCGGAGTCGCAGCTCACCCACGTTGAGGCGGTACTGATTGAAACCCGCCTGAAGCCCGAGACAGATGCCGCTCTCGTACGGATCCCGCGCGAGGACGCCCGATAGTTTTGCGGAAGCGCCCGTGAAACCCGTCGGCCCCGTCTGGTCCTGGACCAAGGTTAACCCGAGGTGAGGGGAGACCCCTTCGTAGCCGTCGAGCAGGTAGCTCGCCGTCACGATTGCCGTCCGCGGGTGACCCTCGATCTGGGTCCACTGGTTGCGGTAGGCGGCTTGCACGTTGACATTGTGCTCAAACCGCAGATAATTCGAGGATACCGCCGCCGGGTTCACCAATTCCGCACTCCCTTGCAGCTGCCCAAACGAAGGCAGCTGTTGCGCCCGCGCGAGTGCGGCCACGACCAGCAGGACGAGAAGTGTGTAAGGGCGTTTGGTCATCGAGTACGTGTGGGCGAGGTCGGCTCAGGAGCAATAGCACAACATGCCCGGAAGCGGACGTGGTCCTTAGCAACCTCTAAGATGTCACCAAAATAGGCCGTCCCCCTAGGCAGCGCCGTGACATATGACGGTTAATGGGCATAACGAAACCAGAATACCCACACGAGGTTAAGCGCCGTCGCGAACTACGGATGGCTCGCAAACGCACAGCGACACCAGTTATTGACCAACATCCACATACATATCCCAACAAGTGCTTTAGCCTACCTCCGTAGGTACACATACCCGGTGTACTCTTTCCCGCGACCGTCCTCGAAGACATAGAAGTAGGTCCCCTCTGGCAACTCGTCCCCGTCGAAATAGGTACCGTCCCAGGTGTTGTCGTAGTCGTCCATCTCGAAGACCAAGTTGCCGCCGCGATTGTAGACCTCCATACGGTTGCCTGGGAACTGCTCGATGCCTAGCACCGTAAATGTCTCGTTGATCCCATCGAAGTTCGGCGAGAAGCCAGAGTAGATCACGAGTTCATCGCAGAGCGTCGTGAGAAGTACCGTTGCTCGGTCACAGCCAGATGCGTTGCAGATCTCATAGACGAGCGAATCTCGTCCGCAGAACTGAGGCTCTGGAGTGTAGAGTAGGTTTCGATCTTCCACCCGAACTCTGCCGCGCTGCGGGTAGACCACCACCTCGAAGCTCACGAGCGCGCCACGCGTGTCGTCGTTGGCGAGCACCTCGATAGAGCGGTTGCGGTTCATGCTCACCGAGTCCACGTCGTCGATGGCTAGCGGGAACAGCAAATCTTGCGGGTCGCGGACGTCTATGATGACGATCGTCGTGTCGCAGACGCCATCCACGTCACAAGCTCGGATGCACAGTGTGTCGGTGCCCACGTTCAGACCAGTATATCGGTAGCAGGCCGTGTCGAACTGCGAGACCTCAGCGAAGACCCCACTGCCCCGTGGGCAGAGGTTTTCGATGAGTTCAGCTGGTCCGGTGAGCTGGTCCGTTGGGACGCAGGCGCTGTCCACAAACCCGACGCGCCACCGTCCACCGAAGCGTGTCGAGGGTTGGCGCTCCCAGCGAGCTGCACCGCAGCGAGATGCTAAAGTCACCTGAACAGCCGTCTGGTCCGACGAGCGACGCCGAGTAGGTGCTCGGTAGCAGCCGCAGGCGGGTACCGTCGAAGATGCCGCGCTGCGGTGCCAAGACGACGCGTCGTCCCCCGACCACCAAGGTCAGGTTGCGATAGCGACGACCTGCGACCCCGCCGCGGACCACTTTGAGCCGCGCGTCGTAGCGCCAGGTCTGGTTGTCGAACTGCGTCATCCGCGCCCCGAGTTCCTCGACATTACTCAAGCGGGCAGTCCGATTTCGGGCCTCGACGACCCAGCTCTCCATCCGGAAATCCGATTGAAGTTCGAGTCCACTCAGGTCATAGTAGTAGTCGTCTACGAGGTTGCAAGGCTCCACCCCATTGCTGTAGGGGGCTCCATCGACGAGCAGAGCGTAGTCCCCGAGCAAGTCAAACGGTACGTCGATACACACCGTCGCCTCCTCGTTGCAATAGGGCGTGGCAGCGCGGGAGGAGCCAGGTACGTACGTGTCCACGCAACGATCCGCGCGCTCGACGCGGAGGTATACGCTGTCTCGGCAACCGTTGCGGCTCTCCTCGGTCGCGACTAAGTACCCGCCCACGGGGAAGGTGAGCGTACCGGAGATTTGGTTGGGTAGTCGATTTGGCGTCAGGTAGAATTTGTCCCCGGATCGCACGTCGGTCACCTCGATCTCGCCGTAGCTGCGATTTGGCTGCCCCCCACTCAGGAAGTTGTTGTCCGCGTCGTAGCGCCAGCGACCCCAGCTGTCTGCTCGGTCGAGCGCTTCTGCAAAACCGGCACCATCCTGCACGAGCTCCGCGATCACGATGTCGTCACCGCCGTACCAGAACTCTATCAAGTAAGGCCCGGCTTGCCCGTCGCCAGGGAGGGATTCGAGGTTGTAATACGTGAGTTCCGAGCGCGTGCAGAGCGCCGGGTCAACCGCTACTCCATCGACGAAGAAACGTCGGTCGATCGGCTGGATGAAGTTGGGCAGACACCACGCGTAGTCCACGTCGTCGGCGAAAACCAGGACGGTGTCGGCCGTAAAGTATTCTTCGCACACCATCGGACGGCACAGGTTCGGCACGCTCAACACAGTGTCGAGTACGCAGCCCTGCGCATCCGTTACCACGAGACCATAGTCGCCGGCGGCTAGGTTGTTTTGCGTAAGCGCACCCCCCAAACCATCCGCCCAGACTACGCTGTACGGTGCCGTCGAACCGCTAATCGTCACTACGAGGCTGCCGTTCTGCGTTTCGCAACCCGCCCCAACAGCTTCAGCCGTTAGCATCAGGTGCGTAGGTTCACTCAGTTCCACGTCGAGAGAAGCCAAGCACCCCGGTACACTGCGGTCTATGAGCGTATACGTACCCGCTAGCAGGCCTGTAACCGGCAAGGTTCCGAGTGCTCGTCCATCCGCGGAGCGCAGCTCGTAAGCACGTCCGTTGGTGCTGCTGATCGTACCGCTGGGCTCGCCGAAGCAATTCGGCGGCGTCAAGGAAAGATCGGCCAGCAAGATCTTTGGTCCACCGTCCTCGAGGACAAACTCCAGTCGCTGGACGCACTCGTTGACGTCGGTCAACTCAATAGCCTTCACGCCGCTGGTCTGGCCGTTGACGACGATTTGAGGAGCCGTAGCGTTGGCGGCGACGACCTGGCCGTTAATCCGGAGAGTATACCTTTCGGCAAAACCCGACACCAAGACCGTAAAGCCACCGTCGGCCTGCCGGACACAACTCGGGCGTCTCACCTGCGCGGTGTCGAGCGCGAGCAACATAGGGTTCTCGGTCACCACAATAATGACCTGTTGGCGGCAACCGGAGGCATCGGTCACGCCGACACTGTACTCCCCGGCGAAAAGGTCGCGCACGGTGAACGGCATGCGCGACGCTTGCACGGACCCTCGGTCGGAACCTACGTAGTCGACCGTAAACGGTGCTACCCCACCATCGGTAAACACGGTGATCGAGCCACCTTTACCCAACGGGCAGGCCGAGGGCGAACTACTCGCCGTGAGGTTGAAGTTGCTCGTGCCGGGGACCTCCAATATCTGTGTCAGCTCACAGGCGGTCACCTCATCTCGCACCGTCACCCGGTAGGCTCCGGCCGGCAGTTGCTGTGCACTCGTCGTCGTGCTGACCGCGGGCAGCCAGGTGTAGACGTAACGCCCACTACCTCCGTCGACCGCGAATGAGAGTGCGCCCTCTGAGTCACCACAGTCGCTCGGCAGAGCGACCACGTCGACGATGGCCAGGGCACAGTTGCCCATGAAGCCCGCGCTCACGACGTGGACTGCCTCGTCGTAGGTGGTCGCGAACACGTCCGATCGCCCGGCAGCGTTCGCGTCCGAGTCGATAAACTCATCCGACCCGACGTTTTGCGGCGAGAAAACAAAATTGGGCTGCGCCGCAAATTGAACGAAGTAGTTGCCGATCGGAAGTTCGGTAAACTCATAGAAGCCCAGTGCATCGGTCTGGGTAACGCGCCCTGTAGCTGCACCGACCGCAGTGAAGAGCTCCACCTGGACGTTCTCGAAGGGGAGTTCGAAGTTTTGGCGCAAGCCGTCCCTGTTGTCGTCACGCCACGTGAAACCACCCAAACGCGGTTGTGTGCAGTCGGCCTCGACCTCGAAGGTGTGCGTGTCTTCGTAGGTGCAGACCCATTCTCCATTTGGGGCCATGCGTTGTACGCTTACGCGAAAACCGTAGCTGCCGGGGGTAAGGGAGTCGGTCGTGATACTCGCCAGGTTGTCATCGCGCAGGTTAGACCCTGCGTTGGGATTCCCCGGAAGCTCCGACCATAGGTAGCGGAGGCTGTCGGCCGGTTGGGCCGGAGAGACCGCGACACTGAGGTTGGCCGGCAGGTCCTGGCAGACGCGCGGGTCGCCAGTGGCACGTACCACAAAACCGGGCATCGTCGTGATAAAGCTTGAGTCCACGCGCTTACAGCCATCGGTCCCGATAACCGTTACAACAAAGCGTTCGCGGGTGTAGACCTCGACGGCGCGTGGGCAGTAGGTCATCGACAGGGCATCCGGGGTCCGAAGGTTGGGTCCGTCCCATGCCACAGACGCCGTCGGCAAATCGGGGGTGATGCTAATGTCGTGACAGACGTCCGCACAGGCGTACTCCGGCGTATTGAAGGTCAGCACGGGGGCCTGCCAGACCTGAATCGTCAAGGTCGCGCCCGCCGAACAGACGATGTTACCAAAGCGGTCGCGCGTCACGACACCGACTCGGTACCGAAGGCTGTCTCCCAGATACACTCCGTTAATTACGACGTTCGGCTCGGCACAATCGACGCAACTCAAGAACCGCAAGCCCGGGTCGTCGACGCTACTCCAGGCGTATACCTGCGTGAGGTTGATCGTGTCTACCTCCGGCATAGCGATGCGCACCGTATCGAAACCACCCGTGCACAGTTGGTTTTGCGAAAGCGTCACCGAAATACTGTCAAAGGTCACCTCCGCCGGGCAGCACGAGCCCAGCACACACGTAGACGTTGACCCAGGGATCTGGAAGTTGTAGCGACCGCTGCCGCCCACGTTGATGACATTGGTCGTCTCTCCGGCCAGGAGCACTCCGTCGTGGTACCACTCGTAGCTCGGGTATCCCCCTGGAGCCTGGAGCCGCACGGACTGGCCGCACTCCGCCCGAATGGGTACCGTGACACAGGCCGCCACGATGTCGTCCTCATCCAGGACCCCGTTGCCGGGTGTCGAGTCCGAGTCGGTACCGTCCATGGTCGCGATCTCGGCGAGCGCAATTTGAACTCCCTCCCCCACGACCCTGAGGTCGATGGTGATGATCTTTTGCGGTTGAAAAAAACGGATGTCGCCGATCGTCCAACGCCCGGTGCTTGGGTCGAAGGTTTGCGAGAGCGAATGCTGCAGGTACTGGAGCCCATCGGGTAAGTCGATCTGGACCGACACCCCACTCACATCGGTACCCTTGTCGTTTGTGACGACGAACGTGAAGCTGACGATGTCTCCGCGTTGGAGGTAGTTGTCGCTCGAGACCCGAAAAATGCTCAGGTCGTGTTGCGCGAAGCCACCCGTGACCCAGCACAGGACACATACGAATAGCAGCGCGAGGCGGCCTGCTTGTGGGGGGGTGGGCAGGGGGCGAATCAAACGGGGGGAGCTTGGGCCGACCCAGACAAAGGTCGGCGCAGATATGACGATTAGCCGTCATACAAACTCCGGGCCAACTCACGCCCACCTCGATTCACCTTGTCCACAATCGGAGCCAGGCCATTATGGCCTAGCGCCGAGTTCGACCAAGATCGGCAGGCACGCATCGTCGGGGCAGGCCGCATCAAATGCTCCCGCCGCTCCACACGTACTGTCCCCCTCGAAGCTGATTCGCAATGCCTCCCCGACCGTGCCTGTGCAGGACAGTCGCGGTAGCGTCAAGGTAGCCTCCCCATAGGTACCGCTCACCTTGAAGCGCTTGCCGTTGACCAGCAGTGCCCCACGAGGATTGGTGTACCGCACCGTCACCGCGAGGTCGTACTGCCCGTCGCGGCAGTCTCCGGCCACGGTCGAGACGATGGTCACGTCGCAAGCGTCGGTACAACTGCCAGGCGTGCTCACGGTTTGTGCCCGCAGCGAACACGTGGCGTCGGTTGCGGACTCAAAACTGAAGCTGGCGGAGGCCTTGGCGATTGGGTAGACACCTAGCAGCACAGGCTGCCCGGCGTAAATGGCGCCGAGCTTGGCGTCACCGCTTACGATAAAGGCCTTGCCTGCGAGGTGGTCGCCCTTCAGGTTGACGTACACCGCGTACATATCATCGGTTGGGTTGTTTGGCGTACCGTTGTCGCGACACTCCGTAGTAAGCAGAGCCGCCGTGAGCACGCAACAGCCACAATCCGGGTCTTCGCAGTCAATGAGTCCGTCTCCGTCGTCATCGATGCCGTTGCCGCAAATCTCGGCGCACGCGCCGGTACCGACCGTGACGTATACCGAATCCCGCAGCGCACAACCGGAGACAGCCGTGGCGCTCGCGTAGTAGTACCCGCTCTGCATCAAGGCCATGTCTTCGAGTTCAACCGAGGAACCCTCTGCTTTGAACCCGAGCGGTCCGGTCCACCTCACGCCGGTCGCCTCGGTGGACACTGAGAGCGAGAGCGTCTGCCCTTCGCACAGAGCAGGTACCGCAGCTAGCCTAAAGGCCGGTCGTGGGGCCACCGTTATCATCACCTTCGCCTGTCCGGCACAGCTGCCGCCAAAACTCACGCTGTACTCGCGCGTCGCATCCGCGGTCACTTTGATCGTCTGCCCCTTCGCTCCGTTGCTCCAGGTATAGGCGCTTCCGCCAGCCGGAGCCGTGAGGGTTACCTGATCGCCGGCGCAGACCGACTGGCCAACCGAGCCAGCAGTCGTTGTTGTTGTGATGCGCGCGGCCGCTCCGCTAAGCACGAGCACTTGGCTCGCCGTCGAACTGTTGCCACAGCCATCGGTGGCGGTCCAGGTTCGGATCACCGCATCGATCACCTTACCGTCGCGGTTTACCTGCGTCGGTTTGCTGGTTTCCTTCAGCGTCACCTTGTCGCTACAGGCATCATTGGCCAGTGGCTGCGTGAGCTTGTAGTCGTAGTCGAGGCACGCCACGTCCATGCTCGCGGGTACCCCCGTCAGGGTCGGGGGTGTCCGGTCTACGATGGTGACCTGTTGAGTGAGCACGGCTTGGTTGCCGCAGTCGTCGGTCGCCGTAAAGATCCGCATAACGAGCTTCTCTCCGGGGCAGGTACCTGGCCCGAGATCGAGCGATGCCTCGTCGTAGGTAAGGTCGGTGTCGCAAGCGTCCTTAGCCGCAAGCTTCACGGCGGGAAAGTCCTCCCCACAGCCGAGCGTAATCTGCTCCGTGACGACCGTCGTGAAAACCGGATCGTCCTTATCGACCAGCAAGATCGACTGTAAGCCCGTAGTAACGTTCCCGCACTTGTCCTCTGCATACCAGGTCCGTTGGATTGTCCGGCCGCAGTTTTGGGCAACTTCCTTGTCCTTGTGGTAGACCTTGACATCGTTATCGCAATTGTCTGTGGCCGTCGGGCGGCCGCCTGCTATTGGCGATCCGCAGTTAATCGTCACCGATCGCGGTAGATTCACCATGACGGGGGCACTACGGTCGACGGTTAGGACGCGCTGACGCATCGTGGCGACGTTGCCGCAGTTGTCGGTTGCCGTCCATACGCGCACTAAAGCACCTCGCCCGGTACAGGCTGTACTCGCCCCGTCAAACTGCTCGCTGTAGGTGATACTCACCTCTCTGTCGCAGTTGTCGGTTGCCGTCACGTTTGCCTTCGGAACCGCCTGTCCACAACTCAACTCAATGTCTGAGAGCGTCGTCGCAAACACGGGCTTTTGATTATCGTAGCGATTGACGTGCTGTCGAGCGGTCGCGCGGTTGCCGCAGGCATCTGTGGCCGTAAAGACTCGGACGTGCACGTAGCTGTCGGCACAGCTTCCGGGTATCGTCTCGCTGCTTTCGACGATGCTGATCGCGCCTTGACAAGCGTCGACCGCGGTCGGGAGCTGTTTCGGCAGGGGCTGGTCGCAGCTGATGCTCACCTCCGTCGGCACATTGCTCATTACGGGAGCCACCCGGTCACGGATCCGTATGGTTTGCTTCGTCTGTGTCGTGTTGCCACAGTCGTCACTTACGGTGAAGGTCCGTACCAAATCGTAACTCCCTGCACAGCTCCCGGCAACTTTGGTATCTGAATACGTCACCGCAGATACATTGCTACAGAGATCTTCGGCTTTCGCCAAAACAATTGGCACCTCAGCAGCGCACTCTACCGTCAGGTCCGCCGGCACGTCCGTCCAGACGGGAGCGCTGCGGTCCACTCTACGGATGACTTGCGAAACGGTAGCCGAGTTGCCACAGGCGTCGGTCGCGGTCCAGGTGCGCGTGATTTCCCCACTGCTGGCACACTCGCGCGGCCCGGTCCTGTCTACGTAGGTCACCGTTGCGCTCCCACACGCATCTACGGCGCGCGGGACTGCTTCGGCGGCGGTTTGGCCACAGTCGAGGACGACCACAGCGGCGATCGGCTCGAACACCGGAGCTACCAAGTCGCGTAGCGTAACGATCTGCTTAGCCGTCGCTGCATTGCCGCAATCGTCTAGAGCCGTGAAAATCCGCGTCACGATCGTCTCTCCTGCACACCTGCCGGCCGCAGACGAACTCACCTCCGTCACGCGAACCGTCCCGGAGCACGCGTCTGAGGCGATTGGCACCGTCGTCGGCACCGCCTCCCCACAGGCAATCGTCACATCTGCTGGCACCTGCCCGAATACGGGGGCTACCTTGTCGGTATAGGCGATGAGCTGCTCTGCAGTAATGACGTTGCCGTCGGCATCACTCGCCATAAAGGTCCGCTTTACAGTGACATTGCCTGCGCAACTTCCTGCCGTGCTGAGATCCATATACGTAACGGTTAGCTCGCCATCGCAGCCGTCTACAGCTTTCGCCAAAACCGTCGGCACGCTGGCCCCGCAGTCGAGGTCTAGGCGCTGGGGCACGAAGCTCCACTCTGGCACACTGGCATCACTGAAGGAGATTCGCTGTCGCGCCGTCGCCTCGTTTCCGCAGGCGTCAGTAGCGCTAAAGGTCCGAATCAACACGTAAGCGTTGACCGACGCCCCATCTATACGCTGTGTAGCGACGCGTACTGCCGAAGTTCCACTGCACGCATCTACAGCCGTCGGAACGCTCGTCGGTTCGGCATCGCCGCACGTGAGCGACACATCCGCTGGAACTCCGACAAACGTCGGGGCCTCAGTGTCGACCACGGTCACGACCTGCGAGGCGGTCGCGGTGTTCCCGCAGGCGTCGGTGGCCGTGAACAGACGTGTCACCGTCGTCGACCCGGCGCACGCGCCGGCCACTTCGGTCCGCACGACCGTGATCGTAGGATTGCTATCGCAGGCGTCCGTTGCCATCGGCAGTCGCCGTCGGCTCGGCTGCACCGCACTCGATCGTGGCGGCGGCCGGGATGTTAGCAAGCACCGGAGCGGTCCGGTCGAGGACCGTCACCACTTGTGATGCCGTAGCCGTATTCCCGCAAGCGTCGGTCGCGGTGAACGTGCGCGTCACCGTCGTCGACCCAGCGCAAGCGCCGGCCACTTCGCTCCGCACGACCGTGATCGTAGGATTACTATCGCAGGCGTCCGTTGCCGTCGGCAGAGCCGTCGGCTCGGCTGCACCGCACTCGATAGTAGCGGCGGCAGGGATGTTAGCAAGCACCGGAGCTGTCCGGTCCTCGAAGGTCACTACCTGAGTGGCCGTGATCCGGTTCCCGTCCGCATCCACGGCCGTGAACGTCCGCGTCACCGTGCTTGCGCCCGCGCACGCCCCGGCTACCGTCGCCTCCGTCACCGCGACGGCGAGTGCGCCGTCGCACCCGTCCTCAGCAGTCGCGAGCTCCGTCGGGAGACCTTCGCCGCACGCTAGCGTCATCGCCGCCGGGACGTTCGTGAACGCCGGCACGCCGGAGTCGCCGTAGGTCACGACCTGCTGCGCGAAGGCCTCGTTGCCGCAGGCATCGGTCGCCGTGAACAGACGCGTCACCGTGTAGTCGTTGGCCGTCGGCCCGGAGGTCCGCACCTCGACAACCGTCACGGTTGGCGCCGCGTCGCACGCATCAGTGACCGTTGGCATCGCCGTCGGGAGGGCTTGACCGCACGTGAGCGAGACATCGGCTGGAACTCCGACAAACGTCGGGGCCTCAGTGTCGACCACGGTCACGACCTGTGATGCCGTGGCGGTGTTACCGCAGGCGTCGGTCGCGGTGAAGGTTCGCGTCACCGTCATCGACCCAGCGCACACGCCGGCCACTTCGGTCCGCACAACCGTGATCGTGGGATTGCTATCGCATGCGTCCGTTGCCGTCGGCAGAGCCGTCGGCTCGGCTGCACCGCACTCGATCGTGACCGCCCGAGGGACGTTCGCCAAGACGGGTGCTACGCCATCCAAGACCGTTACTACCTGTGATGCAGTAGCGGTATTCCCGCAGGCGTCGGTCGCGGTAAACGTGCGCGTCACCGTCGTCGACCCGGCGCAAGCGCCGGCCACTTCGGTCCGCGCGACCGTGATTGTAGGATTGCTATCGCATGCGTCCGTTGCCGTCGGCAGTGCCGTCGGCTCGGCTGCACCGCACTCGATCGTGACGGCGGCAGGGATGTTAGCGAGTACCGGAGCGGTCCGGTCGAGGACCGTCACCACTTGTGATGCCGTAGCGGTATTCCCGCAGGCGTCGGTCGCGGTGAACGTGCGCGTCACCGTCATCGACCCAACGCAAGCGCCGGCCACTTCGGTCCGCACGACCGTCATCGTAGGATTGCTATCGCAAGCGTCCGTTGCCGTCGGCAGAGCCGTCGGCTCGGCTGCACCGCACTCGATAGTAGCGGCGGCAGGGATGTTAGCGAGTACCGGAGCTGTCCGGTCCTCGTAGGTCACTACCTGCGTGGCCGTGATCCGGTTCCCGTCCGCATCCACGGCCGTGAACGTGCGCGTCACCGTGCTTGCGCCCGCGCACGCCCCGGCTACCGTCGCCTCCGTCACCGCGACGGCGAGTGCGCCGTCGCACCCGTCCTCAGCAGTCGCGAGCTCCGTCGGGAGACCTTCGCCGCACGCTAGCGTCATTGCCGCCGGGACGTTCGTGAACGCCGGCACCCCAGAGTCGCCGTAGGTCACGACCTGCTGCGCGAAGGCCTCGTTGCCGCAGGCATCGGTCGCCGTGAACAGGCGCGTCACCGTGTAGTCGTTGGCCGTTGCACCGGGAGTCCGCACCTCGACGACCGTCACGGTTGGCGCCGCGTCGCACGCATCAGTGACCGTTGGCATCGCCGTCGGGAGGGCTTGACCGCACGTGAGCGAGACGTCGGCTGGAACTCCGACAAACGTCGGGGCCTCAGAGTCGACCACGGTCACGACCTGTGATGCCGTGGCGGTGTTACCGCAGGCGTCGGTGGCCGTGAACAGACGTCTCACCGTCATCGACCCAGCGCAAGCGCCGGCCACTTCGGTCCGCACAACCGTGATCGTGGGATTGCTATCGCAGGCGTCCGTTGCCGTCGGCAGAGCCGTCGGCTCGGCTGCACCGCACTCGATCGTGACCGCCCGAGGGACGTTCGCCAAGACGGGGGCTACGCCATCCAAGACCGTCACTACCTGTGATGCAGTAGCGGTGTTCCCGCATGCGTCGGTCGCGGTAAACGTGCGCGTCACCGTCGTCGACCCGGCGCAAGAGCCGGCCACTTCGGTCCGCACGACCGTGATTGTAGGATTGCTATCGCATGCGTCCGTTCCCGTCGGCACAGCCGTCGGCTCGGCTGCACCGCACTCGATAGTAGCGGCGGCAGGGATGTTAGCGAGTACCGGAGCGGTCCGGTCGAGGACCGTCACCACTTGTGATGCCGTCGCGGTGTTCCCGCAGGCGTCGGTCGCGGTGAACGTGCGCGTCACCGTCATCGACCCAACGCAAGCGCCGGCCACTTCGGTCCGCACGACCGTCATCGTAGGATTGCTATCGCAAGCGTCCGTTGCCGTCGGCAGAGCCGTCGGCTCGGCTGCACCGCACTCGATAGTAGCGGCGGCAGGGATGTTAGCGAGTACCGGAGCTGTCCGGTCCTCGTAGGTCACTACCTGCGTGGCCGTGATCCGGTTCCCGTCCGCATCCACGGCCGTGAACGTCCGCGTCACCGTGCTTGCGCCCGCGCACGCCCCGGCTACCGTCGCCTCCGTCACCGCGACGGCGAGTGCGCCGTCGCACCCGTCCTCAGCAGTCGCGAGCTCCGTCGGGAGACCTTCGCCGCACGCTAGCGTTACCGCCGCCGGGACGTTCGTGAACGCCGGCACGCCGGAGTCGCCGTAGGTCACGACCTGCTGCGCGAAGGCCTCGTTGCCGCAGGCATCGGTCGCCGTGAACAGGCGCGTCACCGTGTAGTCGTTGGCCGTCGCCCCGGGAGTCCGCACCTCGACAACCGTCACGGTTGGCGCCGCGTCGCACGCATCAGTGACCGTTGGCATCGCCGTCGGGAGGGCTTGACCGCACGTAAGCGAGACATCGGCTGGAACTCCGACAAACGTCGGGGCCTCAGTGTCGACCACGGTAACGACCTGCGAGGCCGTCGCGGTGTTACCGCAGGCGTCGGTGGCGGTGAACGTGCGAGTCACCGTCGTCGACCCAGCGCAAGCGCCGGCCACTTCGGTCCGCACGACCGTGATCGTAGGATTGCTATCGCAGGCGTCCGTCGCCGTCGGCAGAGCCATCGGCTCGGCTGCACCGCACTCGATCGTGACCGCCCGTGGGACGTTCGCCAAGACGGGTGCTACGCCATCCAAGACCGTCACCACTTGTGATGCCGTAGCGGTATTCCCGCAAGCGTCGGTGGCCGTGAACAGACGTGTCACCGTCATCGACCCGGCGCACGCGCCAGCCATTTCAGTCCGCGCAACCGTAATTGCAGGATTGCTGTCGCAGGCGTCCGTCGCCGTCGGCAGTGCCGTCGGCTCGGCTGCACCGCACTCGATAGTAGCGGCGGCAGGGATGTTAGCAAGCACCGGAGCGGTCCGGTCGAGGACCGTCACCACTTGTGATGCCGTAGCGGTATTCCCGCAGGCGTCGGTCGCGGTGAACGTGCGCGTCACCGTCGTCGACCCAGCGCAAGCGCCGGCCACTTCGCTCCGCGCGACCGTGATCGTAGGATTGCTATCGCAAGCATCCGTTGCCGTCGGCAGTCGCCGTCGGCTCGGCTGCACCGCACTCGATAGTAGCGGCGGCCGGGATGTTGGCGAGTACCGGAGCTGTCCGGTCCTCGAAGGTCACCACCTGCGTGGCCGTGATCCGGTTCCCGTCCGCATCCACGGCCGTGAACGTCCGCGTCACCGTGCTTGCGCCCGCGCATGCCCCGGCTACCGTCGCCTCCGTCACCGCGACGGCGAGTGCGCCGTCGCACCCGTCCTCAGCAGTCGCGAGCTCCGTCGGGAGACCTTCGCCGCACGCTAGCGTCACCGCCGCCGGGACGTTCGTGAACGTCGGCACCCCGGAGTCGCCGTAGGTCACGACCTGTTGCGCGAAGGCCTCGTTGCCGCAGGCATCGGTCGCCGTGAACAGGCGCGTCACCGTGTAGTCGTTGGCCGTCGCCCCGGGAGTCCGCACCTCGACGACTGTCACGGTTGGCACCGCGTCGCACGCATCAGTGACCGTTGGCATCGCCGTCGGGAGGGCTTGACCGCACGTGAGCGAGACGTCGGCTGGAACTCCGACAAACGTCGGGGCCTCAGTGTCGACCACGGTCACCACCTGCGAGGCCGTCGCGGTGTTCCCGCAGGCGTCGGTGGCCGTGAACAGACGTCTCACCGTCATCGACCCAGCGCAAGCGCCGGCCACTTCGGTCCGCACAACCGTGATCGTGGGATTGCTATCGCAGGCGTCCGTTGCCGTCGGCAGAGCCATCGGCTCGGCTGCACCGCACTCAATCGTGACCGCCCGTGGGACGTTCGCCAAGACGGGGGCTACGCCATCCAGGACCGTCACTACCTGTGATGCCGTAGCGGTGTTGCCGCAGACGTCGGTGGCCGTGAAGACGCGCGTCACGACAGACTGTCCGGCGCAGGCGCCGGCCACTGTCGTACTCGATACTGTGATGACCGGGGCCGCATCGCACACATCTGAGGCGGTTGGCAGAGCTGTTGGCTCAGCGGTGCCGCACTCAATTGTAGTAGCGGCAGGCACACCTGCCATGACCGGCGCAGTTGTGTCCTCAATCGTGACGACCTGGCTCGCGGTCGACGTATTTCCGCACGCGTCGGTCGCCGTGAAGACGCGGGTCACGATGGATTGCCCGACGCATGCGCCGGCGGCCGTCGTGCTCACGACTGTGATGGCGGGGGTAGAGTCGCAGACGTCGCTCGCGATTGGCAGAGCCGTTGGCTCTGCGGTGCCGCACTCGATCGTGACGGCCGCAGGCACACCTGCCATCACCGGCGCAGTCATGTCCTCGATCGTAACTACCTGGCTTGCGGTCGATGTGTTGCCGCAGGCGTCGGTGGCGGTGAAGACGCGGGTGACGGTCGATTGGCCAGCGCAGACGCCGGCCGTCGTTGTGCTAGCTACTGTTACTACAGGTGCCGCATCGCAGACGTCACTTGCGGTCGGTAAGTCGGTCGGCTCAGCGGTACCGCACTCGATCGTGACGGCCGCAGGGACGGCAGCCAGGACTGGCGCGGTCGTGTCCTCGATCGTGACGACCTGGCTCGCGGTCGATGTATTGCCGCAAGCATCGGTCGCCGTGAAGACGCGGGTGACGGTCGATTGGCCAGCGCAGGCGCCAGCGGCTGTCACGCTAGTGACCGTAATCGCCGGGGCCGCAGTCGCAGACGTCGCTTGCTGTCGGCAGGTCCGTAGGCTCAGCCGCGCCGCACTCGATCGTGACGGCCGCAGGGACGGCAGCCAGGACTGGCGCAGTCGTGTCCTCGATCGTGACGACCTGGCTCGCGGTAGACGTGTTGCCGCACGCGTCGGTCGCCGTGAAGACCCGAGTGACGATGGACTCCCCAGCGCAGGCGCCGGCCGTCGTCGTGCTCGCCACTGTTACTACAGGTGCCGCATCGCAGACGTCTGAAGCGGTTGGCAGAGCCGTTGGCTCGGCAGTGCCGCACTCGATCGTGACGGCCGCAGGCACGCCCGCCATGACTGGCGCAGTCGTGTCCTCGATCGTGACGACCTGGCTCGCGGTCGATGTATTGCCGCAAGCATCGGTCGCCGTGAAGACGCGGGTGACGGTCGATTGGCCAGCGCAGGCGCCAGCGGCTGTCGTGCTCACGACTGTGATGGCCGGAGCCGTGTCGCAGACGTCCGAGGCCGTCGGGAGGTCGGTTGGCTCAGCCGCGCCGCATTCGATCGTGACGGCCGCAGGCACGCCCGCCATGACTGGCGCAGTCGTGTCCTCAATCGTGACGACCTGGCTCGCGGTCGATGTATTGCCGCAGGCGTCGGTTGCGGTAAAGACCCGAGTCACGATGGACTCGCCAGCGCACACGCCGGCAGCGGTCGTGCTCACAACTGTGATGGCTGGGGTTGCATCGCAGACATCTGAGGCGGTTGGCAAAGCCGTAGGCTCAGCCAACCCGCACTCGATCGTGACGGCCGCAGGCACGCCCGCCATGACAGGCGCAGTCGTGTCCTCGATCGTGACGACCTGGCTCGCGGTCGAAGTGTTGCCGCAGGCATCTGTCGCCGTAAAGACGCGGGTGACTATTGACTGGCCAACGCAAACGCCAGCCGTGGTCGTGCTCGTCACGGTCACTACAGGTGCCGCATCGCAGACGTCTGAGGCGGTTGGCAGAGACGTAGGCTCGGCCGTACCGCACTCGATCGTGACGGCCGCAGGCACGCCCGCCAGGACTGGTGCAGTCGTGTCCTCGATCGTGACGAGCTGAGAGGCGGTCGATGTGTTGCCACAGGCATCAGTAGCCGTGAAGACGCGCGTCACGATGGACTCGCCAGCGCAGGCGCCGGCAGTCGTCGTGCTCGCCACCGTCACTACGGGGGCCGTATCGCAGACGTCGCTTGCGGTTGGCAAAGCCGTAGGCTCAGCCAACCCGCACTCGATCGTGACGGCGGCAGGGACACCCGCCATGACTGGCGCAGTCGTGTCCTCAATCGTGACGACCTGGCTGGCGGTCGATGTGTTGCCGCAGGCGTCGGTGGCCGTGAAGACCCGAGTCACGATGGACTCGCCAGCGCACGCGCCGGCCGTCGTGGTGCTCGCCACGGTTACTACGGGGGCCGCATCGCAGACGTCTGAGGCGGTTGGCAGAGCCGTTGGCTCGGCGGTGCCGCACTCGATCGTGACGGCCGCAGGGACTCCGGCCAAAACTGGTGCCGTAGTGTCTTCGATCGTGACGACCTGGCTCGCGGTAGACGTGTTGCCGCAGGCGTCGGTGGCCGTGAAGACGCGGGTGACTATTGACTGGCCAACGCAAGCGCCGGCAGTGGTCGTGCTCGTCACGGTTATTACGGGGGCCGCATCGCAGACGTCTGCTGGCGGTTGGCAAAGCCGTAGGCTCGGCAGTGCCGCACTCGATCGTGACGGCCGCAGGGACTCCGGCCAAGACTGGCGCCGTCGTGTCCTCGATCGTGACGACCTGGCTCGCGGTCGACGTGTTGCCGCAGGCGTCGGTGGCCGTGAAGACGCGGGTGACTATTGACTGGCCAACGCAAGCGCCGGCCGTGGTCGTGCTCGTCACGGTCACTACAGGTGCCGCATCGCAGACGTCGCTGGCGGTTGGCAGAGCCGTAGGCTCAGCCGTGCCGCACTCGATCGTGACGGCCGCCGGAACTGCCGGCCATGACTGGCGCAGTCGTGTCCTCGATCGTGACGACCTGGCTCGCGGTCGATGTATTGCCGCAGGCGTCGGTGGCCGTGAAGACGCGGGTCACGATGGACTCCCCGGCGCACGCGCCAGCGGCGGTCGTGCTCGCCACTGTGACTACAGGTGCCGCGTCGCAGACGTCGCTGGCGGTTGGCAGAGCCGTAGGCTCGGCAGTGCCGCACTCGATCGTGACGGCCGCAGGGACACCCGCCATGACCGGCGCAGTCGTGTCCTCGATCGTGACGACCTGGCTCGCGGTCGACGTGTTGCCACAGGCGTCGGTCGCCGTGAAGACGCGGGTGACGATCGATTGGCCAACGCACGCGCCGGCCGGCTGTCGTGCTAGTGACCGTAATCGCCGGGGCAACAGTCGCAGACGTCGCTTGCGGTTGGCAGAGCCGTCGGCTCAGCCGCGCCGCACTCGATCGTGACGGCCGCCGGAACTGCGGCCAAGACTGGCGCCGTAGTGTCTTCGATCGTGACGACCTGGCTTGCGGTTGCGGTATTGCCACACGCATCGGTGGCCGTGAAGACGCGGGTCACGATGGACTGCCCGGCGCACGCGCCGGCGGCCGTCGTGCTCACGACTGTGATGGCCGGAGCCGTGTCGCAGACGTCGCTCGCCGTCGGGAGGTCGGTTGGCTCGGCAGTGCCGCACTCGATCGTGACGGCCGCCGGAACTGCGCGCCAGGACTGGCGCCGTAGTGTCCTCGATCGTGACGACCTGGCTTGCGGTTGAGGTGTTGCCACAGGCGTCGGTGGCGGTGAAGACGCGGGTCACGATGGACTGCCCGACGCACGCGCCAGCGGCGGTCGTGCTTGCCACTGTGATGGCCGGAGCCGCGTCGCAGACGTCGCGGCCGTCGGGAAGTCGGTCGGCTCGGCCGTGCCGCACTCGATCGTGACGGCCGCCGGAATGCGGCCAGGACTGGCGCCGTAGTGTCCTCGATCGTGACGACTTGGCTCGCGGTAGACGTGTTGCCGCACGCGTCGGTCGCCGTGAAGACGCGCGTCACGATCGATTGCCCGACGCATGCGCCGGCGGTGGTCGTGCTCGACGACTGTGACGACAGGTGCCGCGTCGCAGACGTCGCTCGCGGTCGGGAGAGTCGGTCGGCTCGGCCGTGCCGCACTCGATCGTGACGGCGGCAGGGACACCCGCCATGACTGGCGCAGTCGTGTCCTCAATCGTGACGACCTGGCTCGCGGTCGACGTGTTGCCGCAGGCGTCGGTGGCCGTGAAGACGCGGGTGACGATGGACTGCCCGACGCAGGCGCCGGCGGCTGTCGTGCTCACGACTGTGACTGGCGGGAGCCGCGTCGCAGACGTCGCTCGCGGTCGGGAGGTCGGTCGGCTCGGCGGTGCCGCACTCGATCGTGACGGCGGCAGGAATGCTCGCCAGGACCGGAGCAGTCGTGTCCTCGATCGTGACGACCTGGCTGGCGGTCGATGTATTGCCACACGCGTCGGTCGCCGTGAAGACCCGCGTCACGATCGACTCGCCCAGCGCAGGCGCCGGCCGTGGTCGTGCTCGCCACGGTTACTACTGGGGCCGCATCGCAGACGTCGCTTGCGGTTGGCAGAGCCGTAGGCTCGGCAGTGCCGCACTCGATCGTGACGGCGGCAGGGACACCGGCCATGACTGGCGCAGTAGTGTCCTCGATCGTGACGACCTGGCTCGCGGTCGATGTATTGCCGCAGGCATCGGTCGCCGTGAAGACGCGAGTGACGATGGACTCGCCAGCGCAGGCGCCGGCCGTCGTCGTGCTCGCCACTGTTACTACAGGTGCCGCATCGCAGACATCTGTCGCGGTTGGCAGAGCCGTAGGCTCGGCGGTGCCGCACTCGATCGTGACGGCCGCAGGCACGCCCGCCATGACTGGCGCAGTCGTGTCCTCAATCGTGACGACCTGGCTCGCGGTCGATGTGTTGCCGCAGGCATCGGTCGCCGTAAAGACGCGGGTGACGATGGACTGCCCGACGCACGCGCCGGCGGCCGTCGTACTAACTACTGTGATGGCCGGGGTCGTGTCGCAGACGTCCCTGGCCGTCGGGAGGTCGGTTGGCTCGGCAGTGCCGCACTCGATCGTGACGGCGGCAGGCGATTCCCGCCAAGACTGGTGCCGTCGTGTCTTCGATCGTGACGACCTGGCTCGCGGTAGACGTGTTGCCGCACGCATCAGTAGCCGTGAAGACGCGAGTCACGATGGACTCGCCAGCGCAGGCGCCGGCAGTCGTCGTGCTCGTCGACCGTCACTGCAGGTGCCGCATCGCAGACGTCTGAGGCGGTCGGCAGAGCCGTCGGCTCAGCCGCGCCGCACTCGATCGTGACGGCCGCAGGCACGCCCGCCATGACTGGCGCAGTCGTATCCTCGATCGTGACGACCTGGCTCGCGGTAGACGTGTTGCCGCAGGCGTCGGTCGCCGTGAAGACTCGCGTCACGATGGACTCGCCAGCGCAGGCGCCGGCCAGTCGGTCGTGCTCGCGACTGTGACTGACCGGAGCCGCGTCGCAGACGTCGCTCGCGGTTGGCAGAGTTGGTCGGCTCTGCGGTGCCGCACTCGATCGTGACGGCCGCTGGGACGCCCGCCAGGACTGGCGCGGTCGTGTCCTCGATCGTGACGACCTGGCTCGCGGTAGACGTATTGCCGCACGCGTCGGTCGCCGTGAAGACCCGAGTGACGATGGACTCCCCAGCGCAGGCGCCGGCCGTCGTCGTGCTAGATGCTGTTACTACAGGTGCCGCATCGCAGACGTCTGATGCGGTTGGCAGAGTCGTAGGCTCGGCAGTGCCGCACTCGATCGTTACGGCCGCAGGCACACCCGCCATGACTGGCGCAGTCGTGTCCTCGATCGTGACGACCTGGCTGGCGGTCGATGTATTGCCGCAGGCATCGGTCGCCGTGAAGACGCGGGTGACGATCGATTGGCCAGCGCAGGCGCCAGCGGTTGTCGCACTCGTGACCGTAATCGCCGGGGCAGAGTCGCAGACGTCGCTTGCGGTCGGCAGAGCCGTAGGCTCAGCCGCGCCGCACTCGATCGTGACGGCCGCAGGCACACCCGCCATGACTGGCGCAGTCGTGTCCTCGATCGTGACGACCTGGCTGGCGGTCGATGTATTGCCACAGGCGTCGGTGGCCGTGAAGACCCGAGTCACGATGGACTCGCCAGCGCACGCGCCGGCCGTCGTCGTGCTCGCCACGGTTACTACGGGGGCCGCATCGCAGACGTCTGTGGCGGTTGGCAGAGCCGTTGGCTCGGCGGTACCGCACTCGATCGTGACCGCCGCAGGCACGCCCGCCATCATTGGCGCAGTCGTATCCTCGATCGTGACGACCTGGCTCGCGGTAGACGTGTTGCCGCAGGCGTCGGTGGCCGTGAAGACCCGAGTAAAGATGGACTCGCCAGCGCAGGCGCCAGCGGCCGTCGTGCTCGTGACTGTGATGGTTGGAGCAGCGTCGCAGATGTCGCTCGCGGTCGGCAGGGCGGTCGGCTCGGCGGTGCCGCACTCGATCGTGACGGCCGCAGGGACTCCGGCCATGACTGGCGCAGTCGTGTCCTCAATCGTGACGACCTGGCTGGCGGTTGCGGTATTTCCGCAGGCGTCGGTGGCCGTGAAGACGCGGGTGACGGTCGATTGGCCAGCGCAGGCGCCGGCCGTCGTGGTGCTCGCTACTGTTACTACGGGGGCCGCATCGCACACGTCGCTTGCGGTTGGCATAGCCGTGGGCTCGGCAGTGCCGCACTCGATCGTGACGGCGGCAGGGACACTCCGCCATGACTGGCGCAGTCGTGTCCTCAATGGTGACGACCTGGCTCGCGGTCGATGTGTTGCCGCAGGCGTCGGTCGCCGTGAATACGCGGGTGACGATCGATTGGCCAGCGCAGGCGCCGGCTGTTGTTGTGCTCACGACTGTGATGGCCGGGGCTGAGTCGCAGATGTCGCTCGCGGTCGGAAGGCCGGTCGGCTCAGCCGAGCCGCACTCGATCGTGACGGCCGCAGGGACACCTGCCATGACTGGCGCAGTCGTATCCTCAATCGTGACGACCTGGCTCGCGGTAGACGTATTGCCGCAGGCGTCGGTGGCCGTGAAGACGCGGGTGACGATTGACTGGCCAGCGCAGGCGCCGGCCGTGGTCGTGCTCGTCACGGTCACTACAGGGGCCGCATCGCAGACGTCTGAGGCGGCTGGCAGAGCCGTAGGCTCGGCGGTGCCGCACTCGATCGTGACGGCAGCAGGGACACCTGCCATGACAGGCGCAGTCGTGTCCTCGATCGTGACGACCTGGCTCGCGGTCGATGTATTGCCGCAGGCATCGGTCGCTGTAAAGACGCGGGTGACGATGGACTCGCCAGCGCAGGCGCCGGCTGTTGTCGTGCTGGTGACCGCGATCGACGGGGCCGCGTCGCAGACGTCGCTTGCGGTTGGCAGAGCCGTAGGCTCGGCAGTGCCGCACTCGATCGTGACGGCCGCAGGCACACCCGCCATGACTGGCGCAGTCGTGTCCTCGATCGTGACGACTTGGCTCGCGGTCGATGTATTGCCACAGGCGTCGGTCGCTGTAAAGACGCGGGTGACGGTCGATTGGCCAACGCAAGCGCCAGCAGCGGTTGTACTGGTGACCGCGATCGACGGGGCGGCGTCGCAGATGTCGCTCGCGGTTGGCAAAGACGTTGGCTCGGCAGTGCCGCACTCGATCGTGACAGCGGTGGGAACTCCGGCCAGAACTGGCGCCGTAGTGTCTTCGATCGTGACGACTTGGCTCGCGGTAGACGTGTTGCCGCACGCGTCGGTGGCGGTAAAGACCCGAGTCACGACAGACTGTCCGACGCAAGCGCCGGCTGTGGTTGTGCTAGATGCTGTTACTACAGGGGCCGCATCGCAGACATCTGAGGCGGTTGGCAGAGCTGTTGGCTCAGCCGCCCCGCACTCGATCGTGACGGCCGCAGGGACACCCGCCATGACTGGTGCAGTCGTGTCCTCGATCGTGACGACCTGGCTCGCGGTCGATGTATTTCCGCACGCGTCGGTCGCCGTGAAGACCCGGGTCACGATGGACTCGCCCGGCGCAGGCGCCGGCCGTCGTCGTGCTAGCTACTGTTACTACAGGTGCCGCATCGCAGACATCCGTAGCGGTCGGCAAAGCAGTAGGCTCGGCAGTGCCGCACTCGATCGTGATGGCCGCAGGCACACTCGCCATCACCGGCGCTACTGTATCAGTTACGGTGATCGTTTGCACAAAACCAACCGCATTCCCGCAGGCGTCAACAGCAGTCCATGTTCTGGTAATCGTGTAGGCGTTGGCGCAAGTACCAGCGGTCGTAGCCTCCACAAGATTGACTGGCGTGCCTGGCGAGCAAGCATCCGAAACCGTCACGCCGGCAGGAGCAGGAATATTGTCACAAGAGACGGTTAGCGTAGCCGGAGGAAGGTTACCGAGTACCGGCTGGCTCTGGTCGATGTAGTGTACCAACTGACGCGTAGTCGTGGCATTCCCACAGTCGTCGGTGGAGGTCCAAGTCCTCGTAATTGTGCAACCGCAGACTTCTGGCGCGGGTAAGGAACAATTGACATTACTCGGGGCAGCGTTCAGGGTTTGAGGTAGGGCTGATTCGTTTTGCCAAGTCACCTCTAGATTACCGACGATGGGCTGGGTGAAGAACCGTAAGTCCGCATTCGCCGGCACTAAGTAGTGACCTAGCGAATCAACAATGCCATCGCCGTAAGTGATGGCCACGTCAAAGGCGTTCGGATTGGATACACTCCAGCGCTGCTCCTTGCTCACGTCGTAACTGCATAGTGCGGAGAGACCTATCGGCTGTACGGTAGAAAGGTAGGTCAGGCTCGGGAAGGCGCCCAGACGAGCCACGTGGAGGATTTGGCCCCCATCGTAGTAGTAAGCGGCGTTTACATCATCGTCGCACAAAGTTTCCGCGTAAGCGATGACTGGGCTCGGATCGCAATCGTCCGCAGACGTGACCGCAGGTTTTGCGACAGCGTCACCACAATCCGCCACTACGTCGTCGAACAGCAGTGTAAACGTTGGAGGTTGCGTATCCTGCACGTCAATCACTTGGGTCGTCGTCGCCGTATTCCCGCTCCCGTCCGTCGCAGTATAAGTGCGGATGATCTGGTAACTCCCAACGCAGGTAGCGGCGCCGACAGCATCGGCGGACGTGACCGTGGCAGCGCCGCAATCGTCGGTCGCCGTAGGGCCTGCTACAGATCCCGTCGCGTTGCACTCAACCGAGACAGTGTTGACGTAAGGACCGAACACAGGGTTCACCACGTCACTAATAGTCACCTGGACAGTGCCATTACCTACGCAGCCATTGGCGTCCGTGACCGTAAGGGTATAGGTCTTCGTTGCCGCCGCAGTCAACGTCACCGAGGCGGTATTGCCGAGGCCGTCCGACCAGCTATAAGTATAAGGGGCGTTCCCGCCTGTGGCCGAGCCGGTCAAGGTGACGATGGCGGCGGGGCAAACCGTTTGGTCTGGCCCGGCATCGACGATCGGCCTTCCGCAATCTGGGTCGTCGCAGTCCGTCAGGCCGTCGAGGTCATTATCGATACCATCCGTACAGAGCTCCTCTTGGATGACCACGACGTTGGCTGAAAACTCAGACGTGTTGCCCTGGACGCCACCGATCGCCGCAACCGTGCTCGCAGTCGCGATGGAAGTGGCCGTTAGCTTCACGAAGGGCACGACTGTCGGTATAGCCGATAGGGGTATCCTGTACCTAAACTTTGGCGCGCCGGTCTCTACACCTGCACTGTTGCTGTAGCTACCGGTTGTAGCGTCGAGGTCGGCGTAGCGGTCCACGTTTGTCCCTGGGCTGTAGGGACTCGTCGCGTTGCTACCGGTGCCGCCCTCGGTGAGTGACAATATGTGTCGTGCCCCCTCCCCGAAGTAGATGCCCCCAAACTTGTTGTCCTCCTCCTGCTCCGCGAGGAAGAGCTCGATGGTGGCGCCTCGGGGGGCAAAACCTTCCAACACCAGGTCGGTGCCTTCGATCTTAGATTTCGTGAATACTGGATAATTTAACCCCCCGTTGGCCCGGGAACCAGCGCTGGCGGTGCTGTTCAGCGTGACGTAAGGAAATACCCCCTGTCCCGTCTGAACTGCTGGAGCTGTGTAAATCAATGCCGTATTGCCCGCTCTTAGCATCGCCCCTAAGGTTGCCAATGCTTCCGTTTAGGCGAATGCGGTTCTCGGTTATAATAATTGAGTTCGAAGTATTAGACACCAGTACGCCTGCGCCGTAGTTGGATTGAATTACATTGCGCACCAAAAGCATGCCCGAACTCTGGGTTGTACGGATGCCTGCATTCTCTGATGTAGCGCCACCACTATTTCCTAATCCGTTGCGCTCGAAAGTATTCCCTTCAATTCTTACATTTGTCACGTTTGCCTGATAGGCATCTATACCTGTACCCGAGTTGTCGTGAAAGTGATTGTTACGGATCAGTATGTCGCTTAAGCCACCGTAGCTCAATTCTATACCGTCGCGATTGAGGATGCGGTGGGCGTTGCCCGAGAATTCGTTATCCTCGATAACTGCCCCCTTACTCGGGCCACCGCGGAATTGAATACCGTGACCGCCGCTGTTAGCAAACATGTTGTTCCGAATCGTGAGGTCGTCGGTGCGGATCACCTTGACGCTCATGAGGTCTTGCCAGTACGGTTGCGCCGGATAGGTGGGCGCGGTAAGCGTGTGCGCCTGTGAACTCAGGACGTTCTGTTCGATGATTATCCGCTTCAGCCCGCCCGGCACAGCGTATCCGCTCAGCTCGATGCTTGTACCGAAGAAAGCGTACATGGCGAGGCCTCGTACGTGGAAGCGCGAGCTCGCGACGATGAGCCCCTCCCGCACGCCCAGTCCGCCGTAGATTTCGATTTCGGGGCCGTCC
Organism: Lewinellaceae bacterium; assembly: GCA_963837005.1. Lineage (GTDB taxonomy): Bacteria > Bacteroidota > Bacteroidia > Chitinophagales > Saprospiraceae > CALDTK01. The sequence continues at coordinate 307,805 of CAWIMC010000001.1, read as the reverse complement.
AGTTTGCTTACGCTAAAACCGTCTACCCCCACCTTCGCCCCAGTGCCGAGTACGACGGCATTGGAGTTCCCGGTAAACTTGGTTTGCGTCAGGCCATCGACCAGGAGACTATCGGTGATGGTCGGCAGGATGCTAAGGACGTCGATCTTAAAGACGCCACGACTTACGTCAAAACCCGCATCCGTCTTCGGGATATTGAACTTGATCGTATCGAGGCCGAACTTGTTATTCGCGCAGATGATCGCCTGGCGCAAAGAGCCGTAGCCAGCGTCCTTGGTGTTGGTGACGATGATGCAATCCTGGTAGCAATCCGGATCCGCGCCGTCCGTTAGGCCGTCGCCGTCGTCGTCGATACCGTTGCCGCAGATCTCCGGTCCGAAGATCGCGAAGCTCGGCGAGAACTCCGAGGTACTCCCCGCCACGTCGCCGGGCTTGAGCAGCGAGGCCGTCGTGGTGGCGGTGGCCGTGAGGCGATCGCCGAGCTTGAGCGTCGGGAGCTGGCTCTTATGAATGGAGAACTTGAATTGATTGGCGGCCGTCTCGACGCCAAAGGACTTCGAGTAAGCCGCTAGCGCACCCGAGCGATCGCGGGTCCAGTTGGCGTTGCGATTGTCGTAAATCGACACGGGGGCACCCTTGCCGGTGCCGCCCTCGAGCAGAGACGTCACGTAGGCCATCCCCTCGCCGATCTGCACGCCCTCGATGACGTTGTTCGCATCGTCGGAGCTCACAAACACCTCGATGACGCTACCCGCCGGGGCCAGGCCTTCGAGGTAGATCGTGTCGCCGAGCAGTTGGCTGCGCGTAAAGACCGGGAAGTTGAGTAGCCCGTTGGCGCCTACGTCGAGGTCACCGGCGTCGTTTTTAGTGAGGAAGGGGGAGAGCCCGAACTGCAGATTGTCCGTCGGCGAGAGCAGGTCGATCCCGAGCTGGCCCGTGGCCGCATCTCCGCGCTTGCTGACCGAGGTACCGTTGACGTGTATACTGTTTTGCGTAAGCGTATTGCCCGAACCCGTCTGCGCGAGGAAGACCCCGGCGCCGTAGTTGTTCGTGATGACGTTGCGGGCGAACACCGAGTTGTCGCTCTGGTGTACGCGGATGCCGTACGGCTCCTGGCTCGCGGCCGTGGCGGTCCCGAAGCCGTTGCGGGTGATGGTGTTGTTGATGACGCGGTGTCGCCCCGTCGAGCGCATGTCGTCGTAGCCGGGACCGGCATTGTCGACGATGAGGTTCTCGGTCACGAGCGTCCCCTGAGCATCTGTGCTGTAGAAGCCGATGCCGTCTCTGTTTAGGACGTTGACGGCGTTGCCGCGGATCTCGTTTTGTCGCACGACGTTGTCGCGGTTCCCGTTTCCGGAAAAACCGATCCCGAAGCCCCCGCTGAAGCCGATGAGGTTGCGCTCGATGATGCCGCCGCGCACCCCGCGGAAGCGGACGTTCTGGAGGTCGTTGTGCGTCGAGGTCGAGCGGTCGGCCGGGAGCGCGAACGCATTGGCGCGCGAGCCGATGACGTTATCGCGCACGTAAATCCGCTCGAGGACCCTCGTCGTACTGGCAAACTCGATCGCCATCTTCGAAAAGCCGTAAATGGCGAGCCTGCGGATCTCGACGCGCGAAACGTTCGCGTACAGGCCAGTCTCGGCCGCGGGTGCGCCGTAGATCTCGACCTCGGGCGCGTCTACCTTACCGAGGGCCACGCCATCGACGCCGACGGTGCCGCCGGTGCCGAGTTGGCCTGGATTGCTATCGCCGGTAAATTTGGTCTGCGTCCCGCCGTCGACGAGGAGGCTATCGGTAATGAGCGGCAGCGAGCTGAGGGCCGCGATCCGGAAGACGCCACGACTTTCGTCAAAACCAGCATCACTCTTCGGGATATTAAACTTGATGGTATCGAGACCGGGCTTGGTATTCGCGCAGATGATCGCCTGGCGGAGGGAGCCGTAGCCGGCGTCTTTGGTGTTCGTAACGATGGTGCAGTTGCTGAAGCAGTCGGGATCATTCTCGTCCACGAGGCCGTCCAGATCGTCGTCGATGCCATTATCGCACACCTCCGGCTTCGCCGGGCTCGAGCAGTACAGTGTAGCGATATCGGCAGGATTCGTCGTAAGGTCGGCTATTTTGCTGAACGCGCCATTGCTCAGGTCAAGCCGGCCCCACTGCTTCGGCGTCGCCGAGTTGATCGTCGCGTAGGCCGAGCCGTCGAGGTAAATCCCGAGCCCCGACAAGTAGCCTACGTCGTTGGCGACGATCGAATAAGAGCCGACCGGATCGCTCGGATGGAATTTGTACAAGCGGCGCTGAACCGTGACTCCGTATATGTGCCCAGTCTTGGGGTGCCATGCGAGGTCACCGTAGCCGTGGACCTGTCCCGCCGGCAGGCTAATCGTCGCGACGAGTCCAGTCTTGACATCGTACCGAAAGACGCGATTATCGTTGCTGGTCACCGTCACGTAGTAGTGCCCTTTGTAAATATCGAAAGTGCCCCCGGTAACTTGCAACCCGGGAGCCGCCACAGTAAGGTACTCGGCAGCTCCGAAGGTCTTGGTATCGCCGTCCCACTTGCGTCGGTAGAGGCCTGCCGAGAGGCCGTAGTACATATACCCGTTGACGAAATCAAACGCGTGCCCATTCCCCCCTAAGCCGGGAAGCGCCTTGACGAGGGCCCCGGTGTTGTCGTGAAGGTTCCAGTCCCCGTCGCTGATGACGAAGACCAATTCAGTGGTCGCGTCACAGTTGCAGCTGATTGTCGACGCGCAGGCGCCGTCGAGACAATCGACCAGCCCATTGCCGTCATCGTCGATGCCGTTGTCGCAGATCTCGCTCACCATGAGCTTTACGCGACCACCAAACTCAGATGTGTTATTTGCGCCGTCGGTAGCGGTCGAAGTGATCAACCGGCCGCTCGCGAGCGCGGCGGGCACAGCACCCAGCGTGATGGTGATGTCGAAGCGGTTTTCGGTCTTTGTCGAGGTGGCGCCAGTGCCATCGTTTTTGTAAGTGGTCCGATCGGTCGCGAGGTCTGTTGCGCTGCCCTCCCGCACAGTGGCGACGTAGGTTTCGCCTTCGCCAAAACTGGTCGTATAGTCTACCGGTAGGGGCGCCGGGTGCACGGCGAGATCGGCGACGTAAAGCTCGATCTCGGCCCCCGCGGGCGCAAAGCCTTTGACTTGAAGCACGTTCCCATCTAACTTGGCGTAGGTGAGCACGGGGAAGTTCATGGTGAGGTTGGCGCCCCCGTCGGTATCGCCGTCGTCGTTAGGCGAGACGACATCGTAGTTGAGGTCTACAGAGAGGAAGTTAGCGCCGAAGCTGTTTCTGCTGATGCGGTTGTTAGTACCGGTTCCGAAGTGGGCTACGCCGGCGTCGCTCTGGTTGCGAATGATGTTTCCGACGACGCTCGCGTTCGCGTTCGCCATACCGGGGTGGTAGCCAATGATGTGGTCGGCGGCCCCGCCTGCTAAGAAGATGCCTCGCTTGCCGTTGGCTATGGCCGTAGTGCCATCTGCGCCGACCCCGATCTTGTTGCCAGAGAGGTAGACCCGGGTGGTCATCGTAGAGCGTACACCATCCTCGCTATTGCCGGAGATGACATTGCCCTCTGCGTCGTCGCGGACGTTGTCGCCGTTGGTCCCGAGGTAAGTGTTGGTTTGATTGCCTGCGAGATCTACGCCGTGTGCGAGATTAGGGAGCGCCTTTTGTCCGGAGGCGTCCACGCCGATATAATTGCTAGTAATCGAATTGTTGCTACCACTGCTCCCGGGCGCCAGTCGAAGTCCGGTTCCGTTGGCCGACATAACGTTGCGCTCCTCGACGTCGCGGTTTCCATTAGCATTACTACCGACTACGTTGTTGGAACATGATCCGAGGAACTGGACGCCGTACCCCACGTTGCCCAGGTCTGTAAGCCCGGTGAGGTCTGTGCCTAAGTAATTACCGGCGATGGTCTGGAGGTCGCTCGAACTGATTCTCACGCCGTCGGTGCCGTTGCCTGAACCGACGTTGCGGGCGTTGCTCGCCGTCAATGCCGGGCGGGCGTCATCGAGACCCACCACGTTTGGCCCCGTATTGTCACGCAGGTGGATACCGATGTATTGATTCGGTCGCTTAGCCTTCCCGGTGCGGTCGAGTCCAACGAAGTTGCCTGCTACCAGGCAGCCCTGACTTTGGCGCACGGTGATGCCTTCGTAGTTTTGCGACACGACGTTTCCCTCGCTGGCATCGTCGACGCCGTCGCCGTTGGTCCCGACGGAAACGTTCGCCTGACTCTGAAGCATGACGCCTGAGCTGGAGTTAGGCCCGGCGGTTGAACCATCAGGCCTTAGGCCGATATAGTTACCCCAAATGTGCGACCCGGTCGCACTACCGCCGCTCAAGAAGACGGCTCGCCTCATGGCGGTGATGGCCAAACCGCTAATCGTGGTCTGGCTGGCCGTCGAGAAGATGCCATCGAATAGGATTGTATTACCGTGTATGCCGACGGCGATGGTACGGGTAGCGTTAGGGCCGACCATAGCGCCCGATTGAGTGTACCCAGTTACGTGTGTGCGGTCGGCTTTGATCTGTGGCAGTTCAGCATTAGGGGTAATGGTGAAGGGCGCCGCGCCGCGGAGCATAAAAATCGATACGTCGTGCCCGGGAGGTTTTATAAAGACGGGTGCGCCCACTGGGGCGTCGTCCTGGTCCAACTTGTCGTTAGAGAGCGCATTTGCATTCAGGATAAACTGTCGCAGCGAGCCCTGACCGCCGTCGCGCGTCGTGGTGACGGTATTGAAGTTAAACCCGAAATCGAGGCTAGGGACCGGCGCACTGGCCACGGTGATGTCGGTGTAGCTGTGCGGACCGACCGGGCCGCTGCTGCCGTCCATAGCGTTCGTCCAGGAGAGATTGGATTTATTCTCGCCAGCGTCCTCCAAGTCGGGCGTCCGTCCGCCCACCTCGTTACCGACCGGCGTAGCGCCCTGCATTCGGGCCGTTTGAACGGCGATGAGTTTCGGTCCGCTGCTGAGGGCTACCCGGTTTGATTTCACGCTACCAGAAACCACGCGTACGGTATAGGTCCCCGGCGCAGTCTCACCGAAGGTATAGTTGCCGTTCGCGTCACTAGTAGTTGCCGCCACGAAAGCGCCTCCCGACTTAACGTATAGCTCAATCTTGGCACCCGCGACATTGATGTTGCCTGCCGACCAGCCCGAAGCCACTGCCGAACTCGCTGCCGCAGCGTAGCTGCGGCCGACGCCGCCGCCGTAGTTGATGTCCTCGTAGATGCGACCCGCGAGAGTCGGACAGTCAACGATCCCGTCGTCGTCGTCGTCGATACCGTTGCCGCAGATCTCGGTCTGTGCAGGCTTGCCGTCGATCCGCGCGCACAGCGCGTCGAAGTATAGCGTCGCCGTCTGGCTACCGAGTCCGGGAAGGTTCTCCGGCATCGATAGCCCAAAACCATTGACGACGAAAGTCTGCGTGCTGGGTATCGTGAGGGTGCCGAGGCTCGTAGTCCCGATGCGCCCAGTCATCTGTCTCGTCGCCGCGTTGTAGGCGATCGAGAAGGTGGTCGGTACGTCGCTGGCGGCGATCACGTCGGCGCTTCTGCTGTATCCCGCCTGACCGGCCGCGAGGTTCTTCATGTTACCGGTGTTGATGTCACCGTCGGCGTACGTCAACGTAGCGCGAAACGTACCGGCAGCCTGGTCGTTGAAGTGAATCCCGACCCAATTGGTGTTGCGGGAGTCACCGCGCTTGAAGAAGCCGAGTATGACCTCCGCACCCGATGGCGATTTGTATAACAGTTCCCCGGAGAAGTTGAAGGAATTAGCGTCGGTGTAGGTGCTTGCGAAAGAGGAGGCGTAGTAAGGGCGCTTGTCGCCCCGCGTGCTCGCGCGGTGGAACAGTCCGCCGATCTCTCCGCCGGGCACCCCGGCGGTGAAGTTGGAAGGCTTCGCCACCCGAAAGTCGCTGCCGTCCGCGGCTGTTGCCTCCGGTTGCCAGAGGGGATCGGTAGCGAAGACAGTGAAATTTGGGCAGTTGCCGCAGTCGAGATCATCGCCGTCGATGAGACCGTCCCCGTCATCGTCGATGCCGTTGTCGCAGATCTCCGTGGCGTTGACCTTGATCTCGAAGCAGGTCGGCCCGGCGGTACACCCGGGTCCGGTCGGCGTAACGCAGACCTCGCCCACGGCACCGTTGGCGACGCCGCCGAGCGCGAGTTTGACGATCCGCGTGCCCTGACCGTTTGCCACCGAACCCAGGGTCGTCGACCAAGTGTAGGTTGTGGCGTTCGCGACGGCTACGGCCACGAAATTATCGTTGCCCGGCGAGGAGGCCTCGAACGCACAACCTTTCACCCTGGCATACCCTGGGTACACCACCGACCCGCTGGCGTCGCGGACCGTGAGCGTGTAGTTGCCCCATACTACCCCGTTAAGGGTAATCTTGTTGCTTGCAGTTTTCTTTAGCCCGGCGTAGGTCCACGTCTGGCCATTGTCCAGCGAAACCGCGTAAGGGGAGGTCCCCGGCAAGGACGCATCCAGCGTGATTTCGATCGACCCATCGGGTGACGTGCAGTCGCTCGCGTTGGTCGCGGTCATACTGCTCACCTTGAAGGCCCCCGAAGCGAAGGCCAGCGGCTGCGTGAAGGCCAAACACACAAGAGCAACCAGGACAGTAAGCAGGCGGGAAAGACAAACCATAAATCGCTGTATCTCAGCACGATAGACGCCAACGAACGAGGGGTCATCCGCTAACTCACACTCCGCCGAGACAGGTCCACGATCAGACTTCTGTAGGTACGCCTTTCCCATGGTAGAGCTTGTGCCGCTGCTACCATGACAAACTTTGTACCATGTACTGGACTTACTCAACGCCAATTAGGCGTCGTCACTAGCGATTTCTCCACCATTCGGCGGGCTCGTTTTGGCGAAAGCCGAATTGAGCCCTCTCGCGCAGACCGAGATCTACCAGATTTGAAGTAGTCGCCCTATATGCAGGGTAAGCGTTCACCCTTGACTGCTTTACCAGCCGGCAAAAATCCGCTGGTACTCCCCGCCATACTTCGTGAAATCATCGGCGAACGTCGTGACCACCACTCCGCTCCTCAGCGATTCGGCCACCTTGATGGCCCCTACCAGGTTGCCCGCCGCCGATGGCGAAACCATCAAGCCTTCCTCCCGCGCTAGACGGCGGACCATTTCATCAGCTTCTTCATTGCTAACCGTCATCATTTCTGGCTGCGCAACGGTAGCGTCGTAGATGGGCGGTATACGCCCCGTTGTCGCGAGATGCTTCCACCCTTCGAAGGTGTGGTCGCCATTGTCCGGCTGGAGGGCGATGATCTTGACTTCTGGAGCGGTATCGTGAAAAAACCGACCGACGCCCATCTGCGTGCCGGAAGTCCCGATAGCACTTACAAAATGGGTCAAGGTTTGCTCGGTCTGCGCCCAAATCTCCGGGCCAGTCGTGAGGTAATGCGCTAGAGAATTGTCTGGGTTGGCGTACTGGTCGGCCAAAAAGTAACGCTCGGGATCAGCGGTCTTCAAATCGCGGGCTCGTTCTTGGCTACCATCGACGCCAAGCTCTCCGGGGGTAAGCTCCAGCTGTGCGCCCAAGGTGCGGAGGATCGAAATTCTTTCGGCACTGGCCGTCTCGGGGAGACAGATCAGGACGGGTAGTCCGATCGCTGCCGCTACTGCGGCATAGGCAATCCCCGTGTTGCCCGACGTGGCGTCAATAAGGGTCTGGCCTCGTCCATACTCACCGCGCTCGATTGCCCCCTTTATGATTTGGTAGCCGGCTCGGGTCTTGATGCTACCGCCAAGCTGCATATACTCCAGTTTGGCGAGCACCCGAACGTTGGCTTTCGCAAAAACTCGCCGGAATTCATACAATGGCGTATTACCGACGAGTTGACCAACGTGGTCGAGACGGGAGAGAAGGTCTGTTTTGGCGGAAGCCATGTGAGCGATTGACATCAGATGCATTTAGGTAATGACCTAGACAACGCCCGATACCGCAGAAGGCCGAGGCGCATGCCTTGACTTCTCCCGACGCAGCCTCGTCGCGTATCCTTGCCGCATGATGTACCGCCGCCTGAGACGTGAGGAACTAGAAGAAGTAGAACCTCAATTCGTCAAATTTCTCGCCGCCCAAGGCATCCCTGCCGAAGACTGGATCAAGCTCAAAGTGACCGACGTGACGCGGACCGAGCAACTCGTCGAGCAGTTTAGCGACATGGTCTTCGACGATGTCATTCGCCGGATCACCTACCTGGAAGAGCGATCGGACACCCAACTTTTTGTCTATAGGTGCAGCGAAGAGCAGATTGAATTACGAGGCCTCGTCTTGCCTTCCCCTGTACTAGGGGTAGACTTTCGTCAAAACCTGCCACCCGCGGAGATGATGGCTGCGGTCCAGGGTGCTAATGCAGTCGTCAAGCTCGCCCAGGCCGAGCGGGCGTATCAGCCGGCCCGCGCTACGGACCTGTTTCGCATGCTCGAACGAGGAGCTAGGATCAGTAAATCCAGCGAGCTGTTCGACTTACTCGATGGCTTAACGAACGCCAACCCCGCTACGTCGCGTTAACCCGGGTATGAACCTCGTGGCCGCCGCACAAGACCTCTTCCGAATTCCGGCCTACCACCGGACACTGGCGCAGCGCCCCGTCGGCGTACAGTGGGAGTCGATCGCCTTTGGGCCTCACCACCGGCAGCAGGGCCTGCTCGCCCTCCAGCCGGACCAAGCCCGTGCCCCGCTCGCCGTCTGGATTCACGGTGGGGGCTGGCAATTCGGTAGCCCACAGCTCCTCGAATCCTTTGGTGACTACTTTTTCGAACGTGGGTACCACGTGTGGATGCCGAGCCACCGACGCCTATTTCGATACCGAGGAAAGCACATCCTCGACGATTTAATCGCTGGCTTTTCGGAACTGGTCGCCCGTCTCCCAGCGGGTGACCGCCTCGGGTCAGATAGCATCGATGCCCCTCGGCCGGTGCTCCTCGGAGGCATGTCGAGCGGGGGTCAGTTGGCGACGCTGCTTGCCTTGCGGCAGAAACTTTGGGCAGGTTCGGCCTTCACAACGGCTGGCCTCATTGCCTGCGGTGGCCCGCTGAGTCTGGCGCAGATTGGCAGTACGCCAACACGAAGACGGCTGGCTGGCGCGGTAGCCTCGGCGAGGTGGTGCGACATCGATGCCTTGCACAACCTTACCGAGGCACCCGACTTCCCCGCCATCGTACTCCATGGCACCGCTGATGGCCTCGTGCCGTTCGAGAGCGGCCTCGCGTTTGCTGCCAAAGCGAAGCGCCTAGGGTGGGACCGACTAACGTTCGTGCCCTTGCCCGGCGGCGACCACCTTTCAGCTGCGCGCTGGATCTTTGAGTAGGCCTGCCCCGATACCCACGAGCCTTTCCAGCAGTTCTAGCGTAAGCTGATCGTGACCTCCGCTGCTCATCGCGTAGTCTACCCCTTTGCTCTTGCGGTCGTACTCCTCCAGCACTTCGATGGCCGCCATAATCTCGGGCCGCGTCCAGCGCCCCGCCGACACCCGCAGCTTGCCGAGCCGGAAGCTCGAGTAAATGTTAGTGGCTTCTTTTTGCTCTGATTCGCTGCGCTGTAGAACGTCTCGTATCGCGAACATCCCCGCAAAAAAGCCGAACAAGGCGGCAATCGTTAGCGGTAAAGGATTCTCGCGCTCGTTTTGCGAAAGCGCGTACCCGATCCGCACCGCTCGGTCGAAATCCTTCCCGCCCAGTGCGTCCTGCAACTCAAAGACGTTGAACTGCCGGCTGATCCCCACGTGGGTCTCGATGTCTTCAGGGGTCACGGCACGATCGGTGGGCACGTTGAGCAGGAGCTTGTCGAGGGCACCGTTGAGGACCACGAGGTCTGTCCCTAGGTACTCTGCGAGGAGGTCGGCGACGCCGGTGTCCAACTTGCGTTTGCGGGCTTTAAACGAGTCCGCCACAAACTTAGGCACCTGGTTGGCGTACAGTGGCTTGCTCTCAAAGACGGTGCCGTGCTGGACGATCGACTTGTAAACCTTCGTATTACCCGCCAGCTTCTTACCGCGGTAGACGAAAACGAGAATCGTCGATCGGGCACCGGCTTTTCGAGGTACTTCTCGAGTTTTTTGAAGTCGGCTAGGTCCTGTGCCTCCTTGACGAGCACCAGCTGATACGGCGCCATCATCGGGTAGCGACTCGCTGGCGTCGACGACCTGCGCGGCGCTGGTCTCGCGACCGTAGAGCAGGGTCTGGTTGAAGCCTTTGGTGGACTCGTCGAGGGCATCTCGCTCGAAGGCTTTCGCCAAAACATCCGTGAAGTAGGGCTCCTCCCCGTGGAGAAGGTACAAGGGCTTGAAGGCCTTCGACTTGACGTCGGCGAGGACCTCCTGGTATGTTTTGGCGACAGCCACCCGCTAACGCTTTGGCTTCTGCGCGGCGACCTTCTGCTGCTCCTCGAGCGCCGTCTGGAGACGGGACGCAAACCCACCCTCCTTCTTCGGTTTGGCCTTCGACTTGGCGAGGTCCTTCTCGATCGCCGCCTGCGAGATGATCACGTTTTTGGTAATGAGCGTCTGCGCGATGTTGAAAAGGTTACTGAACACGAGGTACACCGTGAGTCCCGACGCGAAACTATTAAAGAAGAACAGGAACATCACCGGCATCAGGTACTGCATGTACTTTAGGGCGGGGTTGTTGGCGAACTGCCCCATGTCCATCGCCTGCGAGTTGTAGTACGTATACGCGAGCGTGGTCGCGACCCACAGCAACGTGAAAAGGGAGAGGTGGTCGCCGAGCGGCCAGACGTTCATCCCGAAGTGAATCCACTCGTCGTAGCTCGATAGGTCCGTCGCCCACAAAAAGCTTTCCTGACGAAACTCGATGCTCGCAGGGAAAAAACGGTAGAGCGCAAACCAGATGGGCATTTGAAGTATCATCGGCAGACAGCCCCCGGCCGGATTGACGCCGTACTCCCGGTAGATCTTCATGGTCTCCATCTGCTTACCGCTGGCATCGTCCTTGAACTTGTCCGTCAGCTTGGCGAGTCGAGGCTTGAGCGCCGCCATTTTCGCCTGCGAGTACAGCATCTTGTACGTGAGCGGATAGAGGGCCAACTTGACCACCATCGTGAGCAGCAAAATGACAATTCCCGCCGAGCCGATGTACTGGCTCAGGAAGCTGAACACCGGCCGAATGATCCACCGGTTGATGGTCCCGAACAGCGACCAGCCAAAGGGCACGATGTCCTCCAGGTCCTCAGCGACGGCCCGCAGCCGATCGAACTCGTTGGGTCCTATATATAACGTGTAGCTCGCGGGTGCCGCCGAAGTACCGAAAGCCAGTCTGGCGTCGGTGGTAAGCCGCTTGAGACCGGTAGCATCCTCTTCGAGTTCTTTCGAGCCCATCCGCACACCTGTCATGCCTACGCCTTGGGCCACGAAACTCGTGTTGAAAAACTGCTGCGTGTGACTTACCCAGGCGACGGTGCTCTCGGCCGTCTCGGCGTCCTCGCCGCTGGCACTTACGTAGTCGACCTTTTCGTCGACCTCCTTCCAATAGATGAGGGAGTTTTGCTGCTCGTAGGCGACGTTCTTCTCGACCTTGTCGAGCACGTTGACCCAATGAAGCTCGAGCGCCTGTTCATTGCCGATCGCGCTGCTGAGGTTGTCGCCGATGAGTTCGTAGGTGAGCGTGTAGTCCTCACCGAGTGTATAGCGCTGGGCGAAAGTCCCGCCGCTGCTGGCCGGCAGGCTAAACGTGATACTGTTGTCTGTCTGCTCGACCTCGAACGGCACCTCGGCCGTGTTGATCGCACCACCAGCAGCCCCGGTGGCCGGGAGGCGAAAGCTCCATTCGTTGCGGGGGTCGGCCATCAGCACGACCGGAGCGGTAATCTTGTCTTCTTTCTCGCCCGCCGATATTTTGTCGTAGTGCTTGACTTCAGCCGCAGTGATTCGGCCACCGAGACTGGAGAAGGTCAACTTGAGTTCGTCGTTTTCGAGCGTGTAGTCCTGCGCGGAGAGTCCTGGCCGCGGTGCGAAGACCCCGAGGCGGCTGCTGGCGGCCGATACTGCCGCCCTGGAGGTATCGGGGATGTACGTCGGGAGGGCGGCGGTAGCCTGCCCCTGGATATCAGGACCGGCGTCGGCCTGGGCGATCGAGTCCTGCACTCGCTGCTGCTCCATAATATCAGCCTGGGTGGGGCCGGTGAGTTGGGTCCAGACGACGAGCAGTCCGAAGATGAGCAAGAAACCTATGACGGTATTGCGATCCATGCGTGGGGCGGTAATGCGGCTTTCGCCAAAACCTCAGGCGCGGGTTTTGGCGAAAGCCCTGATGCACGACCCGGGCTGGGTCGCTAAGGCGGCGCGAAAGTACCACGGATGCCCCAGAGGCCTAGCGGAAGTAGACAAGTGGCCGCGGCTAGCGGACCAAGGCGGTGTCGAGTCCCCCAGGCGTCGGGCTCAATCGCAGAATAGCGCATTGAAGAGTCGAGTGTGGACAACTCTCCGACTCGTACCACGAATAGGTTATAAAAATTTGTTCAATGGCCTTTTAGGACTTTAATCATATGTTTGAAGCCGACACATGCCGTCAAACATTACGGAAAAGTGGGTATTTCCACGGTCCTGATGATCACGTCCCGAACATATGACGTTGCTTTGCTGTAGGAACACGTATCTCCGCATAGGAGCTATGAGTTCTAGCGTCACAGAAGTCCAAACTACCAGCCGGGTAAACACCTAGGTGGGTTCTTGGTACGCGATGCTCTCCTCCGCCTACTACCGAAACCCACATGCGCCAAACCCTACATCTACTAGCAATTCTAGCGAGCTTTTTCGCTATATCCGCTTGCCAGCCCGAAGCCACCGTCGCCGAGGATGGTATTCCGAAACTGCTCGACCGTAGCGAGGCGATCATGAACGGCAAAGAGTGGGAGACGGTCCAGAACAATTACGTCGCCGCTCGCGAGGCACTGCTCAAGGACTCTACCGACGTCAATGCTCGCCTTGGTCTCGCCCGCGTCTACATTCTAGAGGCCCGCGTCACCGGTGAGCACGGCCATTACTACCCCGCCGCCCTAAAGGTGTTGCAAGGGGCCTTACGGCAAAACGAACTCACGGCCGACGAGCGCTATCAGTCGCTGACGATGCTGGCGAGTGTGCAGCTCAGCCAACACGAGTTCGCAGATGCCCTTCTCACGAGTGAGCAGGCCGTACGCCTCAATCCCTACGCGGCGATCGGCTACGGAGCCATCGTCGATAGCTACGTCGAGCTCGGTCAGTACGACAAGGCCGTCGAGGCCGCTGACCGCATGATGCAGGTCAAGCCCGACCTCCGCTCCTACGCTCGGGTCAGCTACCTGCGGGAGATCCACGGCCGCGTCGACGACGCCTTTCAAAGCATGCGCCTCGCGCTGGACGCCGGGTATCCCGGTACCGAGGAGACGAGTTGGGTTCGCCTGACGCTCGGCAACATCCTCGCGCAGTACGGCCGCACCGCTGAGGCCAAGGACCAGTACGAGATGGCCCTCGAGGACCGGCCCGACTACCCTTTTGCCGAGGCCGCCCTCGCCGAACTCGCCGCCAACGAGGGTGACATGGCGGAAGCCGAGCGCCTGCTCGATAAAGCCGCCGCCGCGATTCCCGAATTCGGTTTCTACACCCAGCTCATCCCGATCTACCGCGCCACCGGCCGCAACGAAAAGGCCGAGGAGACCCTCGCCGAGGTAATGGTCATGCTCCAAGACGACGTCGACCACGGGCACAACATGAACCTCGAGTACGCCGACATCTACACCAATCTCGTCGGCGACTACGACAAGGCCCTCGAGTACGCCGAGCGCGAACACAAGCGCCGCCCCGACAACATCGACGTCAACCGCAACATGGCGACGATCCACTACCTCAAGGGCGACTTCGCGGCGGCCAACAAGTACGCCGAGGTAGCCGCCCGCACCGGGAGTCGCCACCCAGAACTACAACTCGTGCAGGGCCTCCTGGCCCTACAACAAGGCAACGCCGCCGATGGCAAAGAGCTGATTGCCTCCTCGCAGGCGCTCCAGCCCCACCCCTCGGCCGCGCTCGCCGCCGCGCTCCAACGCGCACAGGGCTAAGCCTCGCGGCCGCCCACCCTATTTCGTCACAAATCAACCTTACACATATGCCCTACTTCGACCTCCGCATGCGGTGGCGGCCCACGGCCCTTCTCGCTGGCTTTTTGCTGGCGGGCGCGGGTGCCCAGGCTTCCAGTCACCGAGAGGCCCCTCTCATCGCCATGGATCCCCTGGCTGACAACACAGACGTCTACGCGTTCCGTTCGCCAGACGCTCCCAACACCATCACCCTCATCGCCAACTACATTCCGATGCAGTTGCCACAGGGTGGACCGAACTACTACCACTTCTCCGACGAGGTCCGCTACGAGATCCACGTCGACAATGACGCCAGTGTCCCGGGCGACGAAATAACCTACCGCTTCACGTTCAAGCGGACCAACGAAGATCCGACCACGTTCTTCAATATCCGTCTCGGCAAGGAGAACCTCAATACGACTTACACGCTCGAGCGCTCGATGGACGGAGGGAAGACCTTCACGGCCATCGTAACCGACGGCTACACTCCACCTTACAACATCGGACCACGATCGATCGAGAGTGCCGCCGGACTCAATACGCCCTATGAGACCTTGTTCCAACGTGGTGTCGTCTCGGCGACCACGGGCGAGAAGGTGTTCGCCGGACCAGTTGACGATCCGTTCTTCGTGGATTTTGCCGTATTCGACCTCGGTGATGCCCCGCGCAGCCAAGGCACTAATGGTGGGCAACCCCGCGATGGGTTGGCGCAATTCAACGTGCATACGCTCGCTATCCAGGTGCCGATCACTACCCTTCTCAAGAAGGGAGCCCCAGCACAGCCGGCAAATATCCTCGACGCCAACTACGTCATCGGTGTTTGGGCATCGGCTAGCCGCCGCGCGGTCAAGACGATCCAACCAGGAACGGAAATGGGTTCGGAGTCGGGCGACTACGTCCAGGTCTCGCGCCTCGGCATGCCCCTCACGAACGAGGTGGTTATTCCGATCAGCTTGAAGGACTACTGGAACGCGCTCACGCCTTACCAGGAGCTTGAGGACAAAATCCTCGACGAAGTCTTCTACAACCCTGAACTGGCGCTATACATGGACGACGCCAACTTCGGTGGTGCTGTGCCGGCCTTTAAGCCACTTCGCGTCCAGGAGAAGTCGCTCGGTTCTTTTGACTTCACGAACGGCTCCGGTGGCCTCTTCGCGTTGAAGGGGACTGCTGCCCTCGCAGGTACCGCTCTGTCAGAGGATGCCTTCGGTTCACTCTTGCTGCCAGCTGCTGGCAAGCCACGCTCCGTTGACCTTTGGCCGATCTTCCACACCGGCGTACCTAACATGCGTCCCTACCAGCTTGCTACGGGCAAAGGGGGTAATCCACTCGCGGCCGGTAAGCCGTTTATCGGCAACTTTTTGCCGAACGGTGGCGACATGCTACGTCTGAATATGGCCGTTATGCCAACGTCGCGAACCTCCGCCGACTTTTCGAGCCTTGGCCTGGTGCAGGCAGCTGTGCTCGGTTTGACCGACGCTCGGTACAATACCGACGCTTCCCTCCAACTGATCCCGAACATGGATGGCTTCCCGAACGGACGTCGCCTCGAGGATGACGTAACGCGCATCGAGCTGCAGGCGGTGTCTGGTGTCGTGCTCGCCGCTATTGGCCTGTGGTACGACGACTACGATCCGGCAACCAGCCCATCGCCCCTCACCGAGGACTTACTGGACGTGCTGTTCTACTCGACCGGTGTCGAGAAGAACGATAAGCCGTTCCGTGCGACTTTCCCCTACCAGGCAATCCCGCACCGCGGGTCGGAAGTCGATCACCGTCCACGCTAAACCCTCCTTCAACCAATCTCGGACGCGGACATTATGCACCGCTGTTCGATCAACAATCTAATTCATGCAATCACGACTATTTCGCGGGCTCTCCGCAGTGGTGCTAGCGAGTTGCCTGCCGGTTTTGGCGCAAGCCTCCTCCCACCGCGAAGCCCCGCTCATCGCCATGGACCCCCTGGCCGACAACACGGACGTTTATGCGTTCCGCTCGCCGGACAATCCCAACACGGTCACCCTCATCGCCAACTACATCCCGATGCAGTTGCCGCAAGGTGGCCCCAACTACTACCACTTCTCCGATAAGGTCCGCTACGAGATCCACGTCGACAATGACGCCAGCGTCGCGGGCGACGAGGTGACCTACCGCTTTACATTCCAGCGCGACAACGAAGACGGCACGACCTTCTTCAACATCCGCCTCGGAGCTGAGAACATCAACACAAGCTACACGCTCGAGCGTTCGATGGACGGTGGTAAGACCTTCCAGACCATCGTCACCAAAGGCATGACGCCGCCCTACAACATCGGTCCACGCTCCATCGAGAGCGGTGCTGGTTTGGGTACCGACTACGCTAGCCTTTGGCGCGGAGCCATCGAAACTGCCTCCACGGGTGAGAAGGTATTCGCCGGACCAGTAGACGATCCCTTCTTCGTTGACTTCAACGTATTTGACCTCGGCGACAGCCCACGGCAAAGCGGTGATCCTCGCGACGGGCTCGCTTGCTTTAACGTGCACACGCTCGCTATCCAGGTGCCGATCAGCACGCTCGCCAAGAAGGGCGTCCCCGCTGCGACTAGCATCCTCGACCCGAACTATATCATCGGCGTCTGGGCATCTTCTAGCCGTCAGGCGACGCGCACCCTGCTTCCCAGCAAAGGTGTACAGTTCGAAGGTGGACAGTACGTGCAGGTCTCGCGCCTCGGCATGCCGCTCACCAACGAGGTGGTCATTCCTATCGGTTTGAAGGACTACTGGAACGCGATCACGCCTTACGATGAGCTCACCGACACCCGTCTCGACAGCTCGTTCTTCAACCCTGAACTCGCGCTCTATATGGACGACGACTTCTTTGGTGGAGCTGTCCCTGCGTTCGCGCCACTGCGTGTTCAGACGAAGTCGCTGGGTATGTTCGACTTCTCGAACGGTGCAGACGGACTCTTTGGCCTTAAGGGCAACCCTGCTCTCGACGGCACAGCACTCGCTGAGGCTGCGTTTGGTGGATTGTTGCTGCCTGGACCAGGGCTTCCCCGCTCGGTTGACCTCTGGCCGATCTTCCACACGGGAGTCCCCAACCTCGCGCCATACCAATTGGCAACGGGCAAGGCTGGTAACCCACTCGCCGTCGGTAAGCCGTTTATCAACAACTTCCTGCCGAACGGCGGGGACATGCTACGCCTTAACATGGCTGTTCCGGTCACGCCACGCAACTCGGCGGACTTCTCGAGCCTCGGCTTGGTACAGGCTGCCGTGCTGGGTCTTACTGATGCACGCTTTAACAAAGACGCTTCGCTTCAGAACATCCCGAACATGGATGGCTTCCCGAATGGTCGCCGCCTCGAGGATGACGTTACTCGCATCGAGCTCCAGGCGGTTTCAGGTGTAGTACTCGCGGCCATAGGCCTTTGGTACGACGACTACGATCCAGCTACGAGCCCATCGCCTGTTACGCAGGATCTGCTCGACGTACTCACCTACTCCACCAAGGTAGAGAAGAACGACCTTCCTTTCGACGCCACCTTCCCTTACGAGGCGCAACCTCGTCTCGGTACAGGTCCATGCAGCGGCGATAAGACCGACTTCAAGAGTGCGTTCATTGACCTCGGACTCAGCGTTCGTCTGATCAACACCAACTACACGCAGTTCACGACGATCCCTTACGAGATTACCGTAACCAACAACGGCGGCCAGACGGCTACCAACGTGGTAGTCGATGCCGGTCTTCAGCCAGGACTCGTGTTTACGAGTGCGACGACGACGAAAGGTTCTTACGAGCTCTTCTTCGAAGAGTTTACCGTACCGAGCCTCGCCCCGGGCGAGAGCGCAACCCTACGTTTGACACTGTTCACGCTCGTGGGTGATCGTCCGATCACGAACTTCTTCCAAGTGAAGAAGGCGACCGGTCCGGACTTCGACTCCGATCCGAACAACAACATGACCACTGAGCCTAAGGAAGACGACGAAGCAGCGATCACGATCAATCCTGGTCGTGGAGGTGGAGGTGGCGGTGACGGCACTGCCGACCTGAGCCTCACGCTTACGTCTGCCGGCCAGCCGTACTACATCTACGAGACGGTGCCTTACACAGCAACCATCCGTAACGATGGTCCCGACGCTGCCAATAACGTCAAAGTTGCCATTGGACTTCCACAAGGTCAAGTGTTCACCAGTGCGAGTACGAGCCAGGGTGAGTACAACCTCTTCTTCGAGGAGTGGAACGTAGGTACGCTACAGTCCGGTCAGACGGCTACGCTAACGTTGACACTGTTCAACCTCGTGCAGAACACCAACGTGACCCAGTTTGCGCAGGTGTTGCAGGTCGACGAAAAGGACCCGGATTCCAGTCCCGCCAACAATACGACGCGGATGCCCGCCGAGGACGACGAGGCCGCTGTGGTCGTGATGATTCAAGGTCGCCGACCGTTCGTACCCTTCAATGGTGGCCCACAAGGTCCGCAGGCCCAGCGTTTCGCTGGACTCGAAGACTCGGAGATTTCCGTGTACCCGACGCTCGTCAAGCAGGGCACCAATGCGCAGTACAAACTGCGTATGGATGCCGACAACGTGGAAGTTCGCGTGATTACTGCTTTGGGCCAAGTGCTGTCCCGCCAGACGGTAAGTCCTAACGGGGCTACGATCAGCGGAGACCTCCAACTAAGAGATGCAGTTGCAGGTACCTACCTGGTGCAGATCCTTTTAGATGGACAGGCCATTACCGGACAAAGGATTGTCGTCCAGTAGAATACTGGTAACCCGTTATTGATAGCCGCCGTATCAGATCCCTAGATTTGGTGCGGCGGCTTTTTTATGCAAGAACTTATACGATCGATTATATGAAGCTATCCTACCCGCTCGCCCTCGTGACCTGTTTCCTGTTTTGCGGAAGCGTAACCCTACTGGCCGCTTCCCTTACGGGCGTCGTCCTCGACGACGAAGGCAACCCCATCAGCTACGCGACGGTCTACCAGCCGCGCACCAATGCCCACGACCACACCGATGACCTCGGGCGCTTTTTCCTGGCGGATGTAAATGCCGGGGATAGCCTATACGTCGAGGCGATCGGCTACACGCTGCGGCGCCTGAGCGTCGACGAGTCGATGGCCACGGCGGGCAGAATCAACGTCGACATGCAGCCGCTAGGCATTACACTCACGCAGATCGAGGTCAAGCCCCAGGTCGACGCCGCCAAGCTCGTCCAGGAGCTAGACCTGTGCTCGCGTCCGATCACCAACTCCCAGGAGTTGCTGCGCACGGTGCCGGGGCTGGTCATCGGGCAGCACGCCGGCGGCGGCAAGGCCGAGCAGATGTTCCTGCGGGGCTTCGACATCGACCACGGGACGGACATCGCGATCCGCGTCGACGGGATGCCGGTCAACATGGTGAGCCACGCCCACGGGCAAGGCTACGCCGATCTGCACTTCGTGATCCCGGAAACGGTCGAGAAGGTCGACTTTACGAAAGGTCCGCACGACGCGCGCTACGGCAACTTCGCTACCGCGGCGAGCGTAGAGCTAACGACCAAAGACATCTTGCGCCAGAATCTGGTGCAGGTCGACGCTGGCATGTTTAACACCCTGCGCGGCGTGGCTATGATTTCGCTGCTAAATCAAGACCGCAACCATGCTTACGTCGCGGTCGAGGGCATCAAGACCGACAATTACTTCGTGAGCAGCCAGGACTTTCGACGCTTGAATGTTTTTGCGAAAAGCGATCACCGCCTCACAAACGGGGCACGTGTCAATCTATCGGCTTCGCACTTTACGAGTTCTTGGTTGGCGAGTGGTCAGATCCCGCAGCGCGCCGTTGATGACAGGACGATTTCGCGTTTTGGGGCGATCGACGACCGCGAGGGCGGCAATACTTCGCGTAGCAATTTAAATGCTGTTTATAAGGCGCCTGTCGGCAAAACAGGCTTGCTCTCGGCGAGGATTTACGGTAGTCGCTATGACTTCGAGCTGTTCTCCAACTTCACCTTCTTCTTGGAAGACCCAGTCAACGGCGACGAGATCCGCCAGGTCGAAACGCGTTACCTCGGGGGTACGGACGTGCGGTTCGAGAACTTGGCGCAGCTCGGGCGGCAGCAGATCAACTACGAGTTCGGTCTGCAGACCCGTTTTGACGCTACCGACAACACTTTGCTCAATCGCACGGCTAATCGCGTGACGCTACTGGAGGAAATTCGCCGCGGGTAACATCGCCGAGCAGTCGGGCGGCGCCTACGCAACCGTCGAGACGGAAGTGGCCGATTTTAGCTTTATGGCCGGACTCCGGTACGACCTGACGCGCTACAGCTACACCGACGCGCTCGAAGGCGGGCAAAAGGCCGACCAAGAGGCCAATGTGCTGCAGCCTAAGTTCCAGATCAATTACCGCCCGGATCAACCCGTCCAGGCGTTCCTCAAACTTGGCACCGGCTACCACGCCAACGACGCTCGCCTCGTGACCGGCACCACGGACCGGACCTTTATGCCGAAGGCTTACGGCGCAGACCTCGGGATCATCGTGCAACCCGTGGACGCACTCGTGCTCTCGGCCACGGCGTGGACGCTGCGCAGCCAGCAGGAGTTCGTGTACGTCGGCGACGCCGGCATCGTGGAGCCGAGCGGACGCTCGAACCGCATGGGCCTCGACCTCGGTGCCCGGGTGTCCCTCCACCAGGACATCGCCATCGGCGCGGACCTCACCCTCGCGCACGCCCGCGCGATCGACGAGCCCGACGACGCCGATCGCATTCCACTAGCGCCACCGCTCGTGCTCGGCGCCTACGCCGTGTACCAGCCGAAGACGGGTTTTCACGCAAGCGCGCGCCTGCGCTTGATCGACGACCGCCCCGCCAACGAGGACTACAGCATCACGGCCATCGGCTACGAAGTCTTGGACTTGGTGGCAGGCTACACGTACCGCAAATTCGCACTCGACCTGATCGTGGACAACGCGCTGGACACGGAGTGGAACGAGACGCAGTTCGCGACCGAAAGTCGCTTGAAAAATGAGCTCGAGTCCGTGGAGGAGATCCACTTTACGCCCGGGACGCCGCGGGCGGTGCGGGTGCGGTTGGGGTATCGCTTTTAACTTACGCAGGTACGCCCGCCTACGGATGGGCGTACCTTCGTAGCCGTGAAGTACAGCATCGGTCACCAGGATTTCCGTAAGATCAGGGAGGAGGGCATGCACTACGTCGATAAGACGGAGCAGGTGTGCCGTATGGTCGAGAATGGGGGCTACTTGTTCTTATCTCGTCCGAGGCGTTTTGGGAAGTCGTTGACGGTCGCTACGCTGAATGAGTTGTATTCCGGAGGCGAAGAGCTTTTCGAGGGATTATGGGCCGAGCAGCACTGGGACTTCGCAGCTAAGCGTCGACCCGTGATTTGGCTGCAGTTCGCAAGTTCAGGATTTCAGTTTAATGGACTACCTGCCGCTATCGACAAACTGATCACCGACGAGGCCACAAGACTAAATATCGAAGTCCCCGCAGCCGCAGACGTAACTACTCGCTTCAAACAATTAATTTATCGAGCGGCGGAAGGTGGCCGTACTGGAAAAGTAGTCCTGCTCATCGACGAGTACGACAAACCGATTATCAACTACCTCGATGACATTCCTCGTGCCGAGGAGAATCGCGACATCCTTAAGGGATTCTATGGAGTCCTTAAGGATGCAGATCCAGTTTTAGAACTAGTCTTCATCACTGGCGTATCCGCTTTTTCGAAGGTATCGCTGTTTTCAGAGCTTAACAATTTACGCAACCTCACGCTGCACCCCGCGGCATTTACTATCGTAGGGATTACCCAATACGAACTAGAGCGTGATTTCGGGCCTCAACTGGATGCAACTGGTGTGTCTCGCGAAGAGGTAAAGCACTGGTACAATGGGTACGCGTGGGGCGAGCACGAAACGGTTTACAATCCCTGGTCGTTACTTCAATTTCTGGAGACGGGTCAAATACAAAACTTTTGGTCCAACTCCGGCACCCCAACCTTTATTACCCAAATCTTAGCGCAAGGCGGGGAGTATGACGTCGCGCCCGCTGAGGTAGACGAGACCCAGATGACGAGTTTCAACCTCGCCAATCTCGATCCAGTATCGGTGCTGTTTCAGGGTGGCTACCTTACGGTAAAACGCAAGCTACACGATCTACACTTGTACGTGCTCGACTACCCAAACGAGGAAGTTAGACGTACCTTCCAGACCGCCTTGCTGGGCGAGTATGGTTTCGGGGACACGACTGCACCGATCGCCCGGGTGATGCGCCTACGCAATGCCTTCCACAAGCGCGACCTCGAGACGGTCATCGACATCATTAACGCTAGTCTGGCGAGAGTGCCCTATCCCCTATGGGCAAAGCAAGGGGAGGCCTTCGTGCATGCGATCATCCACACGACCTTTTCGGTGCTGGGGCTCTATACCCGCTCCGAGGTGAGCACATCTCGAGGCCGAGCCGACATGGTCGTGGAGGTGCCGAAGTACGTGTATGTGATTGAACTGAAGATTGTGCGCGAAAAAGCAGTAGGAACCGCGCTGTCGAGTTTGGCGGAGGCGCTGGCGCAGATTGAGGCGCGTGGGTATGCGAAAGCCTACGCCGGTGAAACGAGAGAGGTCGTACGGGTGGGAATGGTGGTGGATCTGGAGAAGAAGGAGGTGGTGGAATGGGGGGAGGGGTGAGCGGAAGGAGTTTAGATTAGAGAACGTTGGCCTACGCGCTCGCACCTGGCGATGAGCCGGCGTGGGCGTGTAGCCGTTGTTGTGCGCCTTATCTTTCACATTCTCTCGCGCTGGAATTGAGTAGCTATGTGAGTTCCAATTGCCCGTCAAGAACACGCTTTGAATCGTTTGGAGAAAAGCTTACATGGATCTCTAGTTTACCGCCAAGTGCTTCGACATACCGCTTCAGCGTCGATATATGCATGTCCTCTCGACGCTCGAGACGTGAGACGCTCTCTTGTGTGACGTGCATTCTTTCTGCGATATCGCCTTGCGTCAAACCCAGCTGTCGACGGAACTCGAGAAGTGTCTTGTATGACTGCATCCGGGCTGCTGCCTCGGCCTTGATACTTGCCTGCTCCTCGCTATCGAGAGTGGCGATCATCTTGTCAAGTGATACGGACATCCTAATCTTCTTTATTCAGGTTACTGAGGTGATCTAAAAACCTAGCGTCGCCGACCTTTACCAGTTTCTTATAAAACCGCTTCTGGTCCTTGCCACGTTTGTCTCCACCGACCAAAAGAATCGCATTACGTTCAGGATCAAACGCGAAGGCTACTCGCCAGACTTGCTTTTCGGCATCGCACCGTAGTTCCTTCATGTTGGTGAACGTCGATCCGTAGAGAGTATCTACGTAGGGCCGCCCCAATTGAGGACCATACTCCTCGAGGACTTTTGCCTGCGCCAGAATTGCGATACGGACAGACTTGACCATCTCAGCAAGCTCCTCCGCGAAGGTTTCGTATAGTTCAACCGTCCAGGTCACGGAGCAAATATAACGCCGAAGACATACACCTCGTATGCGATTCTCCCGGTACGGCGACCCTCCCGGTGCGGCGACCCTCCCGGCACTGAGATCTTTAGCGGAGCTTTTTTTTTGCGCACAACGTGCGAATACGCGACGCGCCTGGCGATTAGCCGGCGTGGGCATGTAGGCAGTGTTATAGGCTTAGTCATTTCGGTTGTTTATTAAGTATATGTATTTTACCAATTCCAGCTTTCCCGCTGGCAGCTCGTGTTCTTCCAACAATTGCATCGCTACCGCTGCTACATTCTCATCATCTTCACTATTAAGATACAACATGAAGAGTCGGCTAAGGACTCTAGTTTCAAGGGAACTCCCAGGTTGTGTAGATAGGAATTCTGAGTACGCATGAACTGCGGCCTGTGGATCACCTGCACTTATGAGGTCTACCGTTGCCGCCTTCTTAAATGCTGAATATACATTGGGATCAGCATACTCCTTAACACTTACTGTCAAAGTGTTTGATGACGCCACAAGCCGTTGCATCATACGCGTACTGTCTACCGCACTGAAAACATTGTAATTGATATCGAGCCTGATTTGGAATTGACTCAGGCTATCTACTGAGTAGTCGTACCCACTTATGTCGTACTCCTTTCTAACGGTTTCGCCTGGAGCAATCACTTTATGCTGCGACAGGCTCTCCGACATCACAATATTGCCGTTAGTAATCTTTGATATTTCTAGATCGTAGGGCTTTTGACCTACAATTACTATCTCTTTAGATCTATTTCGATAATCTGCAAAAACCATCAGAAACCATCGTAGTGAACTATTGAATCGCAAGATATCCTAATCTCAACCTGAGCGTGAACCGACACTACTCCACACAAAGACACTAGAGCAGTAATCACATAAAGAAGCGCAGGGTGCATAGCGTTCGTAATCATAATTAATGTAAGTTGCCAATATTATCAGGCTACACGCCACTCCATGACGCATATATCCTCAATATCCGCACCCTAGTGACGCATATTTACTGATATCGGCAAATATACGCCACTCCCCGACGACACCGTGGCGCTCTAAAAGTAACCCCAATCCGCATATTCCGCAATAGGACTCCAGAATGCTGTCCCCCGCCATTCACCTCTCTCACCCCCCGCTACAACGAGCAAGCCCCGTCCCGCATCCCTGCGAAACGGGGCCTCCCGAGTTTTGGCGAAAGCCGGAATAAATCTGATCTAGTCCCGATCCCGTGGCGCACGGTCGCGGCCACCGCGATCACCGCGATCACGTCCACCGCGATCTCCGCGATCCCCACGGTCACGCCCGCCACGATCTCCACGGTCACCGCCGCGCGAACCACGATCCCCACGATCCGACCGCGGACCACGCTCGCCTCTTGCCGGTGGCGGCGTCCACCCTTCCGGCGGCGTCTCCAGCGACTTCTTAGACAAACGCAGCTTGCCCGTCCGCTCGTCGATCTCGACGATCTGGACCTTGAGCTTGTCGCCCTCGTTGTAGTGGTCCTCGACGTTGTCGATGCGCTCGTAGCTCATCTCCGAGACGTGCAGCAGACCCGACTTGCCCTTGAAGTCGACGAAGACCCCGTACGGCATCACCGTCGCGACCACGCCCTCGAAGGTGTCGCCGACCTCTGGACTGAAAGTGATGTCGCGAATCCGCGCCATCGCCTTGTCGATCGACTCCTTGTTCGGGCTCGACACCGTGACGTAGCCCTTGCCGTCGATCTCCTCGATGTTGATCGTCGCGCCGGACTGCTCCTGGATGTCCTGGATGATCTTGCCACCCGGTCCGATCACGGCACCGATGTAGCTCTTGTCGATCACGACCTGCTCCAGGCGCGGTACGTGCGACTTCATCTCGGCGCGGCCCTCGCTGATCGACTCGGCCATCTTGCCGAGGATGTGGATCCGACCTTCCTTCGCCTGGTAGAGCGCCTTCTCGAGCTGCTCGTACGGCAAACCGTCGATCTTGATGTCCATCTGGCAGGCGGTGATGCCCTTCTCGGTACCGGTCACCTTGAAGTCCATATCGCCGAGCGCGTCCTCGTCGCCGAGGATGTCTGAGAGGATGGCAATCTTGCCGGCCTGCGCGATCATGCCCATCGCAATGCCCGCGACGGGGCGCTTGAGCGGCACACCGGCGTCCATGAGGGCCATCGAACCGGCACACACCGTCGCCATCGAACTCGAACCGTTCGACTCGAGGATGTCCGACACGATCCGCGTCGTGTACGCCCAGTCGTCCGGCATGACCTGCTTGATCGAGCGGGCCGCCAGGTTGGCGTGACCTACCTCGCGGCGGCCGGGACCGCGCTGTGGCTTGGTCTCCCCGACGGAGTACGGCGGGAAGTTGTAGTGCAGGATAAACTTCGAGAACGTGAGCGAGTGCGCCACGTCCACCATCTGCGAGTCGGTCTTCGTGCCGAGGGTCACGCTCGTGAGCGACTGCGTCTCACCGCGCGTGAAGATCGCCGATCCGTGCGTCGACGGCAGGTAGTCGATCTCGGTCCAGATGTCGCGCACGGTCGTCGTGTCGCGACCGTCGAGGCGCTTGCCCGTGTCCACCACCATCTGGCGGATGAGGTTCTTCTGGAGCTTGTAGTAGTAGGACTTGAAGATGCCCGAGCTTTCTCCTTGGCGTCCTCGTCCTCGCCGAGTTCTGCCTTGTAAGCGTCGACGAGCTCGTCCTTCAGGTTCGAGAAGGCATCCTTGCGGTCTTGCTTGGAGTGTCCGCCGGCGGCAATCTTGTTGATCGCCTTCGCTGGCGCGCTCGGCGACGAGGGCCTCGATTTCGGGATTGGTGGGGGCTTCCGCCAAAACACGCTTGTTCAGCGCCTTCGCACCGACCTTCTCGGCGAGTTCTTTCTGGGCAGCGATCTGGACCTTGATGGCCTCGTGGGCGGCTTTGATCGCTTCGATCAGGGCCGACTCCTCGACCTCCTTGCCTTCGCCCTCGACCATCATGACGTTGTCCGCGGTAGCGGCGACGATGAGTTCGAGGTCGGCGTTCTCGAGGGCCTTGCGGCCGGGATTGATGACGTACTCCCCGTCGATGCGAGCGACGCGGCACTCCGAGATCGGTCCGTCGAACACGATGTCGCTCACCGCGAGCGCGGCGCTACAGGCGAGTGCGGCGTACGCGTCCGGCATCTCGTCCTCGTCGGCGGAGATGAGGTTGATGATGACTTGCGTGTCGTTGCGGTAGCCGTCCGGGAAGAGCGGGCGGATGGCGCGGTCGACGAGGCGGCTCACGAGAATCTCGTAGTCGCTGAGCTTCGACTCCCGGCGGAAGAAGTTACCGGGGATGCGGCCCGCCGAGGCGAACTTCTCCTGGTAGTCGACAGAGAGCGGGAAGAAGCTCGTGCCTTCGCGCTCTTCCTTGGCGGATACGACGCTACAGAAGAGCATCGTCTTGCCCACGCGCACCACTGCGGAGCCGTCGGCCAGCGAGGCCAACTTGCCGGTCTCGATCGTCACCTCCCGGCCGTCCGGAAGGTTGAAACTGGCGGTGATAGGGGTTTTCATGCCCATGATTGGATGGTTTTACTTATTTACGGTTAGGGCAGGTTGTTTGATTGTTTGGTTAGAGGGTTGTTTGGTTAGCGTTCAAACAACCAAATAGTCAAACAACCCACCCACCAAACAACCTAACCTGTAATACGAGAAAGGTGCCGCCAAACTGAGTTGACGACACCTTTCGATCGTGAGGATGGTTCTAGCGGCGGATGCCGAGGTCGGCGATCAGCTCGCGGTAACCTTCGAGATTCTTGCGCTGGAGGTAGTCGAGCATCCCGCGGCGCTTACCGACCATGGTGAGCAGCGCACGGCGGCTGGAGTGGTCGTTCTTGTTGGCGCGGAGGTGATCGGCGAGCGAGTTGATGCGGAATGTCCAAAGGGCGATTTGACCTTTGGTGTCACCGGTGTTCGTGGCGGAGCCAGCGTACTTGGTGAAGATCTCGTCTTGCTTCTCGCGGGGTAGGTAAATGGGCATAAGGCAAAAGCGGGATTATGTCGGCGATGCGGGTGGGTTAAGTTTTGCCGCAAGGCGCCCCAGATTGCTGGACCACCGACAGGTGACCAAAAACGATCGCGTGAAGATCTGGATTAGCGGCCGCGAAAGTACGCACTGCGCGGCACATAGCGCAGGACTGTCTCGGGGTAGCCTAGCCCGCCGCGATGGTGTCGGCGAAGTAGATGTAAAAACCCGTCAAGAACAGGACCACCCCGAAGGCGACGACGTTGAAAAGACTCGAGGTCTGGAAGAGTCCCGACTCGAGTTCGATAGCCTTTCGGTCGCTCACGCCGCGCTCGCCGTAGAGGATGCCAATGAGCGTGCAGGACGAGAGTAAGGTGACCCACCCGAGCGTAGACTCTGCCGCCAGCGGACCGGTGATCCCCATCTTAAGCCCCGTAGACACGGCAACCATCGCAAGTACGCCTATGATTATGTAGCGGTAAATAGGTTTGGTGGAGTCGGGACTGCCACCCCGCGACTGCAGGCCCGAGATCAGCACGAGCGAGATGCAGCACAGCAGGAAGGCTACGCCCATTCGGTCGAGAAACGGCAGATCTGGCATCAGCCACCGGATGCCGAGTGAGAGGGGAATGGCAACGATAATGGTGTAAAAGGCAGCGTCGGAAGTCGTCCGCTTCCAGAACATCCCGAACAGAAAGACCGCGAAGACCCCCGGCGACACAAATCCCGTGTACTCTTGGATGTACTGAAACACCTGCCCGAGAGAATCGAGACGAGGCGCGAGTATAGCGCCGATCAACAAGGCGACCGCACCACTGATCCTACCGACGTTGACGAGTTTCGACTCGGAGGCCGTCCGGTCGATGAGGTCCTTGTAAATATCAATCGTGAAGATGGTCGACGCGGAGTTGACCATCGACGAGATGGAGGAGCCGACAGCCGCCACGAGCCCGGCGAAGACGATCCCTTTGATACCAACGGGCACATGATTGGTGAGTACCCAGGCGAAGGCCGAGTCGGCCTTCGGGATGTCGGCTCCGAGCACGAGTGCTGCAATACCCGGGACGACGACGATGATCGGGAGCAGGATCTTGATAACGGCCGCAAAAGCTACCCCCTTCTGCGCCTCTTGGAGCGTTTGCGCCGCTAGGCACGCTGGATGATGTACTGGTTCGTACCCCAGTAGTACAGGTTCGTGATCCACATTCCGCCGAACAAGCACCCCGATACCCGGGAGCAAAGCGTAGGAGCTTTCGGTGAGCGTACCGTTGCCATCGGCGTCGGTCACCTGTTGGTAGGTGTCATCTCGCTCGAAGATCATCTCGAAGTGATCCGGAACGGCGTCAAAGAGCATATCTTAGCCCCGTGAAGAAGCCTTCGCCTCCGCTCACGGCGTTCAAGACGAAGTACGAGGCCAGAAAGCCGCCAATTACGAGGACAACTACCTGGGCGACATCCGTCCAGACGACCGCCTTGAGACCTCCGAAAGATCGAGAAGCTCGCCGAATAGAGCACCAGGGCGATGATGCCGTAAAGGAGCGGCACCCCGAAAAAGCTCTGAATTGCCAGCGCGCCGAGGTACAGGACCGTAGAGATGTTGACGAACACGAACAGCGCAATCCAGAACACCGACATCAGTGAGCGTGAGCGCCCGTCAAATCGTCGCTCCAGGAATTGCGGCATCGTGTAGATGCCTTCCTTGAGGAAGACCGGCAGCAAAAATTTGGCGACCAGAATAAGCGTGATCGCCGCCATCATCTCGTAGGTCGCGATCGCCATCCCGAGCTCGAAGCCCGAACCGTTCATGGCCAGGATCTGCTCTGTAGAGATATTGCTCGCAATCAACGAACCGCCGACGGCCCACCACGGGAGCGCTCGCGAAGCGAGGAAGTAGTCTTGCGCCGACTCGTTTTTATCCTTGAGCGTGATCCAAACCCCGAAGGAGATCATCCCGAAGATATAGGCGAAAAAGATGACGAGGTCAACGGTGGCGAGATCGGCGAACATGCAGTGTAGAGGTAACTTTCGGCGCGAAAGCTAGCCCTACGGATCGGTTCGCGACGAAAAGCTTTGCACACACCCGGCCTCGCCGACGATTCTTCTATTTCTTGATCGCGTACGTTTTTTCTTCGTCGTCACGCCGAACCGTGAGTGCAGCGGGCTCTTGGCGAAGGTCGTAGCCGCCGTTGATCTGCCGCAATTTCTCGTTCGAAGCGATATACAGCTTGGTACCGATCGGGAGCGTGAACTTGAAACGCTGCCACGGCAGCAAAAAGCTCGACTCTATCTGAGGTTCGTCTAGTCCAGGTCTGTAGACCACGAAGGCGACGTTGCGGAAGCGGCCTTTGTCGTTGCGCAAATAGAAGGTGATGTCACCACTGGGCTCGCTGGCCTCCAGCCTGGGCCTGGGCCACGACGGCCAGCTCGAGACCCTCGTCCGGCGGGCCGATCCGATACGGACGTACAGCCGATCAGCAAAAAGAGTAACATCCTGATCATTTCGGTAGCAGGTAAAAGGCGACGGTCACGCGGTGAACGATCTCGATCTCGCCACTGGCGATCCCTGGGCCGCTCTCCATGCTGCTGGCCGACATCCGGTAGGCGACGGGGTTGAAGTTCGGGGCGTCGACATCGGTGATCGAGTAGGCCGGCCCGATCTTCTGATTGATTGCGATCGCGAGGTCCTTGGCTTTGTCTTGCGCATCCCGGACAGCCGCACGTCGCGCAGGACCTTTGACCTCTTCCGCCTTGGAGTAGCTAAAGTTCGGTCCATTGATCCCGGTCACGCCCGTTGCAAGAGGGCGGTACTGATGTCGTCGTATTTGTCGATCTCCCGCAGCATCACTTGAATCTGCTGATCGGCGACGTAGCGCGGCACCAGTCGTTGCTGGTCCTGGTAGCGGACGTTAACGTTGAGGTAGCGCGTTTGAATGTCCTTGGCCGGGACGCCGGCCTTCACTAGGTAGTCGAGGATGGCATTTACATCGCCGGCGTTTTGCTGCTTCGCGGCGACCAGGTCTTCGCCCTCCGTGTTGACGCTGACCGAAAAGCTCAGCTGATCCGGGGCAAAACTCTCCTTGTACTCACCGGTCACCGTGACGAGGGCCGGAGCATGAGCGACAGTCTCCATCTGGCCGAAACTAACCGCCGGGACGGTAAACGACAGCGCAACCGCAAGCGCTAGAACTAAAACCTTCATGTCGTACCCAACGCCCGACTCGCCAATTTGTGAGGTCGCGTTTCCGCAAAACAGTTTACTCCCGCGCTCGCTATTTCCCGATGCAGAAATTCGAGAAAATGCTTTCGAGCAGGTCATCGACGCTGATCTCGCCCGTGACCTCACCGATGAAGTGCTGCGCCTGTCGCAAGTCCAGCGCTACGAGGTCACCACTGAGATCAGCTCTCAGTCCTTCGGCTACCCGCGCCAGGGCCTCGCGGCGCATGATGCAAGGCTTCGCGGTGGCGAGCATTCGAAAGGATGAGGTCGCCGGCCGCCGCGTGCTGGCCGACGCCTGCCTCGAAGAGCCGCTCCTTTAATAAGGTGAGGTTCATGCTTTCGGCGGCGACCATCGGAACGAAGGCGTCCGCTGACAGGCCTGAGCCTGCGTAGTGTTCGTACTTCGTGTAGGGATTGAGGTCCATCTTGTTGGCGACGCCGATGACTGCTCGTCCTTCCCGCCCCAGGGTTTCGAGGTCGGCGGCCACTGCGGCTGGGTCGGTCATGACGACGTCCCACACGTACACGAGCACAGCCGAATCGGCCACTGCGGCCATCGTCCTTCCAATGCCGAGGGCTTCGATGTCGTCGGTGGCCTCGCGCAGACCAGCCGTATCGCTGATCCGAAACCGGACCCCCTCAATCTCGATCATGGCGTCAATCGTGTCGCGAGTCGTCCCGGCGATTGGACTCACGATGGCGCGGTCTTCCTCCAGCAAGGCATTGAGAAGTGTGCTCTTGCCAGCATTCGGGCGTCCGGCCAGCACGACATTCACTCCCTCGCGCATGGCGCGTCCGCTCTCGAAAGATGCAATGAGCTTGGCGATCCGCTGATCGGCGGTCGCGAGTGTATGTTGGAGTTGGGGCCTGTCGGCAAAACTCACGTCTTCCTCCCCGAAGTCGTTCTCTAGTTCGATAAGAGCCGCGAAGTCGATCAAAACCTGTCGAAGGGCGCTCATCTCTCTGCGCAAGGCACCGTTTAGCTGAGTCCGTGCGATGCGGTGTGCGGCCGAACTCTCAGCGGCGATAAGGTCGCCGACGGCCTCGGCCTGCGTGAGGTCGAGACGCCCGTGCAAAAAGGCCCGCTCAGTAAACTCGCCCGGGTTGGCAAGGCGGGCACCAGCAGCGATACACTCCTCTAGCAATCGTTGCTGGAGGTAACGAGACCCGTGACAACTGATTTCGACGACATCCTCACCTGTATACGAGTGCGGCGCAGCGTACACGCTGAGCACAACGTCGTCGATGATTTCGCCCCGCTCAGGCACACCGAAGTCTTGCTGCACTAACGATCGGGCGTGCCAAAACCCATAGACCGTCCGACCGACCATCGCTGAGAGTTCGTCAGCACTCAGACCTTCGGGATGTTTCTGGGGCCCAGGACTCGTTTTGCCGAAAGGCGCAAAGGCCGCCCGCGCGATCTCGTGCGCCCCTGGACCCGACATCCGTAGCACCGCAATGCCCCCCGCTCCCGGTGCGGTAGCGATAGCGACGATGGTATTTGAAGGGCTGTTGAGCAAGATCGGCAAACCTATTTCTCGTTTGGCGGAAACGGCGTACTTTTGCGCGCTCATTTACCGACCGATGAAAAAGGAAATCCACCCCAGCAGCTACCGCACCGTCGTCTTTAAGGACTTTAGCGTCGACAAATCTTGGCTCGGGCGCTCTTGCGCACGCAGCAACGAGAAGGAGACGTGGGAAGACGGCAACGAGTACCCCGTGATCAAGCTCGAGATCAGCGCCGAGTCGCACCCCTTCTTCACCGGCAAGATGAAGTTCGTCGATACCGCCGGTCGTATCGACAAGTTCAACAAGAAATTCCAGACCTCGCGTTTCGCCAACAAGGAGCGCAGCGAGGCTTAGGCTTGGCCCTGCACGCTATCCTCTTGCTCGCTTTACGGCGCGCACTAGCTTAGCCGAGCACCTTTCGAGATTCCAGTTGGCCCACGGTCCAGCTGGAATTTCGTGTTTTGGCGAAAGCCCTTCCCTTTGGCAGGTCCTCCCCGGGCGCTTTACTTCGCGGCTGCTGTCCACCGTAAATCTATGTCCAACCGAACGCTCATCCTCTTCGACGACCAGGCCTGGGGAGGGCTTCTACCTCTCACGTGGCTACGACCGGTGGCGGAACTGCGAATCGGGGCTATGACCCTGAGGGAACGGTGGGAGAGACTGCTCGGCGGACGCGCGACTCCCCTCACGCAGGACTACCTCGCCGATGAGTTCCCCTTGCACATCGGGGAAGACAACTACTTCGTCAACGCCTGCTTGCTGCCTACGCCCGCGCTGCTCGTCGAGATCAATAACCTGAAGCATGGCGAGGCGCTCACGCAAGGCGACGACCTATTGGCTGCACGCCTCGACCGATCGGCGATTGAGGGACTGAGTGGAGCTAGCGGCGAACTCGACACCTTGCCCGGCTTCGAGTTCGAGGAGGACATCACCTTACTACGTAGACCCTACGATCTTTTCGTCCACAATGCTCGCGTGATCGCGGAGGACGTTGAGGTGCTCTGTACCGGCCGAACGTCGGCCCCGCTGTCGGGTACAAACACAGTCATCGGTGAGCACCCAGTATTTTTAGAAAAGGGAGTAAGCTGCGAGGCGGTCGTTTTCAATACGACTGAGGGTCCGGTTTACATTGGTAAGGATGCGCAGGTAATGGAGGGCTGCCTGTTACGTGGACCTATCGTCGTGGGCGAAGGGGCTGTGGTCAAGATGGGGGCGAAAGTGTACGGCGGCACGACGATCGGTCCGTACTCGAAGGCGGGCGGGGAGATCAACAACGTCGTCTTTCAGGGCAACTGCAACAAAGGGCACGATGGCTACCTCGGCAATGCCGTCATCGGGCAGTGGTGCAATCTCGGGGCGGATACCAACGCCTCGAATCTCAAGAACAACTACGCCGAAACTCGTGCCTGGCATTATGAAAAAGAGCGCTTCGAACCCACGGGCCTGCAGTTTTGCGGACTCGTGATGGGCGATCACGCCAAGTGCGGTATCAACACGATGTTCAATACGGCCACCGTCGTCGGCGTCGGGGCCAACGTCTTCGGAGACGGCTTTCCCCGTGCTTTTCTGCCGGACTTCTCCTGGGGTGGAGCGAGTGGGCTGAGCACCTACCAATTCGAGAAGATGATCGAGACGGTAGAGCGCGTCTATGCTCGTCGCGGACTCACCTTGTCGCGAGCAGCGCAGGCCAGTTTGAAGGCCTGTTTTGACCTTACGGCAAAACACAGACGCTGGGAGGCGAAGGGCAGCGCTGTGGAGATACCATCCGACAAATAGGTGGCTGCTCTACCCTACCCGAGGTGGCGCAAATGGCTCAGCTACTTAAGCGATCAAGTCCTCGAACTCGGCGAGGGCGACCACGGCGACGAACTCGCCGTCGTGCTTCGGAAAGGCAAGCTGCTGCTTCAGAGCAACGGTGCCATCTATAGCTGGGAGGACAATTACTACAATTTCAGAGTCGCCTTCGAGAGGCTCGACTGGGCAGCGCTACCGGGCGATAAAGTGCTGCTGCTGGGACTTGGCCTGGGCAGCGTGCCGCAAATGACCGAGGAGTTGTTTGGTAAGCGCCTCGACTATACCGTCGTAGAGTACGACGAGGCCGTCGCAGGTTTGGCGGAAGATTATCTCCTGTACCGACTGGAGTCCAGCATCACGACCATCGTGGCGGATGCCGAAGCGTACGTGCATCAGTGCCGCGAAAGGTTCGACTTGATCCTGGTCGACGTCTTTGTTGACGACCTGATCCCCGAGGAGTTCAACTCGGTCGATTTTGCCGAAAGGCTCAAGAAACTTCTTTATCCAGGCGGGTGCGTGATCAGCAATCGACTTACCTATAGGCCCCACGACAAGGTGATGGCGCAGCGCTACTACGTAACTGTCTGGTGTGAGGTGTATCCGAGTGCGAGCTACCTCGATGTAAGGAGCAATTGGATGCTGTATTCGGACGAGCGCTTCATCGTAAGCGACTAGACCAAGTACTACTAGGGTTTCCCGGGCTTATTGAGTTTTAAAAATTAAACTGCTCGTCCGAGCAGACCCGCTCCGGCGAGCGCACCCGAGCCCCCCCCCGACCTTGGCATAGCCACGTGCATAGCCTTCCCGCCCTCGGTGCCGAAGCGTAGCGCCTCCGTGTCCTCGGTGCCGAAGCCCCGCAGCGGCGAAGCCGCCATTTCCGAGCCGCCCCCCCGACCTTGGCGAAGCCACGTGCATAGCCTCTCCGCCCTCGGTGCCGAAGCGTAGCGCCTCCGTGTCCTCGGTGCCGAATCCCCGCAGCGGCGAAGCCGCCATTTTCGAGCGCCCCCCCCGACCTTGGCGAAGCCACGTGCCTAGCCTCCCCGCCCTCGGTGCCGAAGCGTAGCGTCTCCGTGTCCTCGGTGCCGAATCCCCGCAGCGGCGAAGCCGCCATTTCCGAGCGCCCCCCCCGACCTTGGCGAAGCCACGTGTGGAGCCTCCCCGCCCTCGGTGCCGAAGCGTAGCGTCTCCGTGTCCTCGGTGCCGAATCCCCGCAGCGGCGAAGCCGCCATTTCCGAGCCGCCCTCCCAACCTTGGCGAAGCCACTTGTGGAGCCTACCCTCCCTCGGTGCCGAAGCGTAGCGCCTCCGTATCCTCGGTGCCGAATCCCTGCAGCGGCGAAACCGCCATTTCCGAGCGGCGACACAGGAGTACCTACAACGCTACGCTCCCCGGAGCAGCGCTTTAATTTTTAAATCTCAATTAGCCCGGCCAGATAGCGGTGCACCCGTATTAGCTGCTTTGCTAACGTGTCCGGGCTAAAGCCCGGGAAACCCTAGCCTAGCTTGATATCCTGGTTAGAATTTTTTACCCCCCATACTCCAGATCCGTCTCCTCAATAGCAATCGACTGTTCCTTCGGCTTGCGCAATTGAGCAGCTACAGGCTTGCCGATAAATATGACGTGATCGCCGCCGGGCTGGATGGTCTCCTCGAGTTTGAACTCGACGACCCCGAGGCCCTCTTTCAGGATCGGTGCCCCGGAGGCCCCTTTGTCGAAGTGGTGGCCGTTGACCTGTTCGTCCGTAAAGTCGACGGCGCCGACGAACTCCTCGACCAGACCACGGTCCTGCTCGCTCAAAATGTGGATAGCGAAGTTGTGACTCTTCTCGATCGTCTCGCGGAGATTGGAGTCGTGCTGCACGGCTATCGCGACGAGCTCTGGCTCCATGCTCACCTGCATTGCCCAGCTAACGGTGCTCGCGCTGACCCAGTCGTGGTTGCGGGTCGTCATCTCAGCGGCAGGCTTGCGGCTCGTGACGATATAGATGCCGTAGTTGAGTTTCTTGAGGGTGTCGGAGATGGTCTTTGCGTCGCTCATAGGAGATTCGGTCGAGTGGGTAGGTGTTGCCTGCCCGAACGACGCGTGTCGGGCCTAGGTTCGGTCGGTATCGTCGAAGCGAACGCGTTCGCGGGGTCCGGCCTTCACCCATTCGCGAGGCGGGCGAAGACCCCAGTAGTAGGCCAGCGCGAAGCCACTGATCAGGTGCCAGATCCCCCACCACGCCAACACGATGGCCATGCCGCCGTACTGAGGGAAGAAAGTGAACACGAGCGTCATGCCGAGGCCGGAGTTCTGTAAGCCCGTCTCCAGCGACACCGTACGAGAGTTCATCTGCCCGAGACCCGCGGCGCGCCCGATCCAGTAGCCCCCGAGTAGGGCCAGCGCGTTGTGGGCCGCCGTCATCCAGAAGACGACCTTGACGTAGCTACCAATCTGCGGGAGGTTGCTGTAAATGGCGATAAGCACGAAGCTGATAAAGATAACGGCACTCAGGATCTTGAAGGGCTTGCGGAGCTTGTTGGCCCAGGCAGGCCTGAATTCGTTGAGTCCTACCCCAATGATAACCGGTACGAGCACCAGGAAAAATACCGTCGTGGCCATGTCCCAGAAGTCGAGTTCGAGGCTCAATTGTTTCTGGAGTACGTCCGGGAGCCAACCTTGCCAAAACGCGAACGCAAGCGGCGTGACCACGGCCGCACCAAGAGTCGTGACGGCCGTCAGCATGACCGAAAGGGCTGTGTTCGCCTTGGCGAGATAGGTGGCGTAGTTGCTCACAGAGCCCCCGGGACAAACCGCGAGCAAGACCATCCCGAGCGCAATGCTCGGGTGGTCAACGAAGCCGTAAATCAGCGCGAGCGTAAGCAGCGGCAGGAAGAAGTACTCGCTGGCGAGTCCGACGAGGGCCGGCTTGGGCTGGCGGAGCAACTCTCGGAAGTCCTCGATGCGGATGTCGAGCGCGATACTGAACATGAGCAGCGCGAGCACCCCGTTCAATATCTTAAGGGAGTCAGGGCTAAAACTGATCTCTACGGCGTCTAACTCTCCCACGGTGCCAAGATGGTCCGCGGGAGTGATTTGCGCTAACTTTCGTGCGAGACTTGCACAGGCAGAGCGATGCGTGTACGTTTGGCGGGTAATGAGAAGCCACTTAGCCGCGTATTTTTACTTTGGATGCCTCCGGGCACTGGGGTAGACCATACGCGGTGGTTCACTAAAAGTCCCGGTGCTTCGTCGCTGGGACTTTTTTTTTGCCCCTACCCAGCGACTACCGAGCCCCGACCGACCTGCCACACGACGCTCGCATGCTATCCGACCTCGCCGCCCGCCTCGCCCCCCACACCGATCTCGGGCGGGGGTGCCTCATCCAGGGCGAGCGGCTCTCCTTCCACCACCGTGCCGCCGAGGCGCTCCTACCCGACGTAGAAAGCGTCCCGGTGGGAAGCTTCCCGGCGCTCACGGCTCGCCTCGAGGCCCAGCCTGCGCAGATCGGGCTAATGGCCATCGAAAACAGTGTGGCGGGGGCCTTGCTCACCAACTATCTCTTGCTGGAGCAGCACCAACTGCAAATCGTGGGGGAGGTCTATCTACGCGTGTCGCACAGCCTACTTGCGCTACCGAACGCAAAAGTATCGGACCTCAAGCGGGTCGAGAGCCATCCGATG
This sequence comes from Lewinellaceae bacterium, assembly GCA_963837005.1. Lineage (GTDB taxonomy): Bacteria > Bacteroidota > Bacteroidia > Chitinophagales > Saprospiraceae > CALDTK01. The sequence goes on along the minus strand of CAWIMC010000001.1, from coordinate 270,039 downwards.
GCCCTGGCGCAATGCCGAGCCTTTTTTGCTGCCAACTCGCACCTGTCACCGATCGAAGCTTACGACACCGCTGGCAGCGCCCTCCGAGTCGCGGAGGTGCAAGACCGCAACACTCGCCGCCCTAGCCCCTAGTTGGTGCGCTGAGCCGATGGGACTTCGCGTTTTGGCGAAAGCCGTCGAGGACAACCCCCACAATTGGACTCGCTTCGTGCTCGTGCGCCACGCCCGACCGCTGATGGCAGCCTCGCCCGAAGAAATGACCAAGGTCAGCATCTCCTTCTCGGTAGCACACGAAAGCGGGAGTCTGTCCCGGGCCTTGCGGGTCGTCGCCGACGCCGGGTGCTCGCTCACGAAGATCCAGAGTTTACCCGCGATCGGGGAGCCTTGGAAGTATCGCTTTTTCGCTGATTATTTGGCGCCTTTCGGCAAAACCTCCACTGGCGTCAACGCGCTGTTGCGCCCCGTCACAGAGGACCTCCACCACCTCGGCGACTACGCCGAAGGACAACACGTAGACCCCACATGAGCGCCTCCCCCAACCGAACCGCTACGCGCCTGCAAGGCGTCCAGGAGTACTACTTCTCGCGCAAGCTCACCGAGATTGCCCTCCGGCGCGCGGCCGGCGAAGACATCGTCAGTCTCGCCATCGGCAACCCGGACCTGCCGCCGCCGCCGGGCGTCATCGAGGCCCTTAGCCAAGCGGCCGCCAAGCCCGACGCCAACGGGTACCAGAGCTACCGCGGGCTCACGGAGTGGCGGGCCGCCCTCAAGCACTGGTACGAGCAGACCTACGGCGTCTACCTCGACGATGCCGGCCTCCTCCCACTGGCGGGCAGCAAAGAGGGCATCGTACACCTGGCCCTCGCCTACGTCGAACCCGGCCGCGCCCTGATGCACCCAGACCCAGGCTACCCTGCCTACGCCGCAGCCGCCAAACTCGCCGGTGGCATCGCCCTCCCCTACCCTCTCCCCAATTCGAATGACGAACCTGGCGAGGCGTGGACCAGGCGACTGGCGGCCATCGTGGCGGGTCGAGACGTGGCGCTGCTGTTCGTCAACTCTCCTCACATGCCTACGGGCCAGTCCCTGAGCGACGATCAGGCGAGGGCGCTGGTGACCTTCGCCAAAACCCACGACATCATCCTCGTATCGGACAATGCGTACAACTATTACGCAGACATCGGTCCGCGCAGCCTGCTCAGCTTCGAGGGGGCGCTGGACTGTGGCGTAGAACTCAACAGCCTCAGCAAATCGCATCACATGCCAGGGTGGCGCCTAGGGGTACTGGCTGGCAATCCATCCGTCGTACAGGCCGCGCTGAACGTCAAGAGCAATCTCGACAGCGGACAGTACTTGCCCATTCAACGCGGTGCCGTTGAGGCCTTGGCCACCACCGACGCATGGCACGAAGAGCGCAACCAGACCCTCCGCCGACGGCGCGTGCTCGGCGAGGAGTTGCTCCGCGCGCTAGGCTGTAGCGCGGTGGCCGGGCAATCAGGACTGTTCGTATGGGCCGCCCTGCCAGCGAGTGCCTCCTCCGCAGAAGCCTTCGCCGACGAGGTGCTCGACCGCACCGGGCTCTTTTTGCCCCCCGGAACCGTCTTCGGACCGGGAGGGGAAGGCTTCATGCGACTTTCTCTGTGTGCTAGCGAAGCGATGCTTACGGACGCGATTGAGAGGGCCAGTCGCCCAGCACGCTTACCGGTCGCAGCTACGAGCCCAGCCTTGCAAAGTATCGCCCGATGACTGTTGGCATTGTCGGCCTCGGACTAATTGGTGGCTCGATGGCGCTCGCGTTACGGGCGGCCGGCCACCTCGTGCTCGGCTACGACCACTCGGAAGCACACCAGCGAGAAGCTATCGATCGGGGGCTCATAGCGGAGTGCACATCCTTGGTAGCGCTAGCCTCTCGGTGCGAGCTCGTCGCCGTGGCAGTCCCGGTTGATGTCGCGGTGACCGTGTGTCGGACGATCATGGACCTACCCGGTACGGCTACCGTCCTGGAGTTGGGGAGTACAAAAGCCGTTTTGGCGAAAGCCCTTCGAAACCACGCACAGCGTAAACGACTCGTGCTGTCTCACCCTATGGCAGGCACCGAATTTTCAGGTCCGAGCGCAGCCGTGCAGGGCTTGTACTTTACGCGCACTGTCGTCCTGTGCGATCGAGCAGATACGGGAGAAGACCATTTTGCGAGAGCGGAGGAGCTGTTCGATGAGTTAGGGATGCGGCGTGTCGAGATGCTTTCAGGTCCGCACGACTTGCATGTGGCTTACGTGAGCCACATCTCGCACATCTCTAGTTTCGCGCTCTCGCTCACGGTCTTGCGAAAGGAGCGCGACGAAGCACAAATTTTTAACCTTGCCGCCGGGGGATTTGCTAGTACCGTGCGACTCGCGAAGAGCAACCCTAAGACTTGGGCACCTATCCTCTCCCAAAACAGTGACCACATCGTCGATGTCCTCGACGAATACATCGATGTCTTACAATCTTTCAAGCAGGCCCTACGAAGCGGCCAGCAGACCGACCTTTACGATCTGATCACCGCTGCGAATCATATTGCGGCCGTGCTCCCAAAAAACCTTACGCTATGAGTATTCAGTTCAAGTCCCACCGCCCCTTCGTGATTGCGGGTCCCTGTAGCGCCGAAACCGAGGAGCAAGTCCTCACCACCGCTCGTGCACTAGCCGACCAAGGCCTCACGCACCTTTTTCGCGCCGGCATCTGGAAGCCGCGCACCCGTCCCAACAGCTTCGAGGGCGTCGGCACCCCTGGCCTCGGCTGGTTGCGCAAGGTGAAGCAGGAGACAGGACTGCCGGTCACCACGGAAGTTGCAAATAAGCTCCACGTCTACGAAGCCCTGAAGTACGGGATCGACGTGCTTTGGATCGGTGCGCGGACGACTGTCAATCCATTTAGCGTCCAGGAGATTGCCGACGCGCTAGAGGGCTCGGATGTCCCGGTAATCGTCAAGAACCCGATCAACCCCGATGTTGCCTTGTGGGCTGGCGCGATCGAGCGCCTGCAGAAGGCGGGCATCACGCAGCTGGCCGCATTGCACCGGGGTTTCAGCAGTTTTGGGGATAGTAATTTTCGCAATCCGCCCCGCTGGCAAATGGCCATCGAATTCAAGCAGATGATGCCGGACATCCCAATGTTCGTCGACCCGAGCCACATTTGCGGTCGGCGCGACATCCTCGGCGATGTAGCGCAACAGGCGCTCGACCTCAACTACGATGGCCTGATGCTCGAGGTCCACCCCGATCCGGATAGCGCATGGAGCGACGCGAAGCAGCAGATTACCCCAGACGTATACGGAGACCTCATTCGGGCGCTCAGCATTCCTGCGGCCACGTCGAACGACCCGAGTTTCCTCAATAACCTCTCGACCCTGCGCCAGCAGATAGACGAACTCGACGAGGAAATGCTGACGCTCCTCGGAGAGCGAATGAAGCTCGCCAAAGCCATCGGCGACTACAAGCGCGTCAACAACATTGCTATTCTCCAGCCGGAGCGGTGGCAGTCGATGCTTTCGGAGGCGCAGACCCGCGGGGCCAAACGCGATTTATCGCCGGAGTTTATCGCGGACTTCCTCAAAGCTATCCATCAAGAGAGCATAAACAAACAAGAGTTCGTAATCCGGAAGGCGGCTGTTGAATCCTAAAAAAAATTCGGACGTAAAGTAAGTACGCATGCACAATCTTTGTCATGCATCCCAGCGGTGACCCAGCCTACATTCGTGCGTCACTACTTGTACCTATGCTCATCCTTTACATCGTCATCATTGCCTTCATCATTGGCTCTTCGGCCGTCGCTATAGCCCGGACAAGCACGAGTAGCCGTCGGCGTTAAAGGTGCCCTTCAGATTAGTCTTCGCGGTCAGCAACATCGTTAGCGTAATTGTCGGACCCGGACGGTGGCCGTCGTGTAGGCCATTAGTTCGGGACGCAACGGAGGAGAGCGAAACCCGACCGTGTACAATTGAGTACTCGGGGTATAGCTGACCGAAGTCGGCGTCCCTACCTGTAACTCAAACGACAGCGGCGATGCGGAGTTCGACGCAGCGTCATAGACGTGGTTGCGTAATTCGGTCGCAGCATACACCCGACCACCAAGTTGGGCCACGGGCGGGAAGAGTCGATCGAAGCGAGAGGCACTGAAGGGTAAATAGCTGCTGAAAAATCTACGCATGCTGGGCATCTGTCCCGCCAGCGCATCCAGTCCGAGCAGCGTCGTGCGCCCGGTCGGTCCTACGCGAACGAGGATAGGATCTACCTCACCGTTGCGATCAAAGTCTGCCACGTGTAACTCCACCCCCTGCTGCGGACTTTCGGACAGGAGAGTGTTTAAGCCGATATTCGCCAGAATGTACTGACCAGGTATACGGTCGGACGCTATGATTCCGAACCATAAGCCTTCAGGGGCAAGGGTATCAATCGCGAGTTCTCCGGGCTCTTTACCCTTCGTGATTCGAAGCACCGGGCACCAGAGCCCCGTTAGAAGGGCGCTTTCATCCGGGAGGACCTCGACCGAAGTCAGTAGCGCCGAGTCCACCTTCGACCACAGTACGGCAAGCTGCTGCGTAGAGAGCTGGAGCTGTGCCGCTATATCCGAAGGTCTGAAGCGCTGGTCTTCGAAGGGATAGACAGGGTTGAGTGGATCAGCGTCGAAGGCACTGTAGCGGTCGCTCCCAATTTTAAGGGTCTTCACGAATCCGGTAGACTTCGGGGTAGCGGCTATGAAATGCGTATCACTTGGCGGCGGGCAGGCTTTCGCCAAAACGTCCCGATCCCCGCGGATTGCTTCGCAAACTTCGATGTCGCCGTTCGGCCATCGCACCTCTAGGTCGTAGGGCTCCTCAGGAGCGGGTAGTCCGACCAGAATTGGGGCAACCACACAGGACTGAAACCCTGTGACTGGCTGTAAGGCGAAGGTGCGTCGCCAGTTGCCCTGCCGTACGGTGATTCGACTGCCAATTGCCATCGAGCCACTGCTGTCGCGGGCCGCAAGGCGTATCCCTGGCGCGCGACCGAGCCCTTGGTCCCCGACGCTACGGTTCTCGAAGATTACCGCTTCTGCGTCGATGTTGTTGGTGACGATGTCCTCGTCGCCATCGTTGTCGAGATCTACGGCGATCAGCGCGGTGGTACTCCCGATGAGATCTAGCCCCCAGTCCTGAGAAACCTCCTCGAAGCTGGCGTCGGCGATCCCCCGAAATGCTCGGTTAGGCATAAGACCATCGGGCATGAGGCTCGCCAATTCTAGATTGGTGGCTTGCCGCTGCACGGCTTGACCGCTGGCGTACTTGAGGTAGTCGAGATTGTTGGGCCGAGCGACGATCCCGTTACCGATGACAATGTCCGGACGACCGTCCAAATTGGCATCGAGGACGGCCGGAGCCCAGCTCCAGTCCGTAGAGTGAAGACCCAGTTGCACAGCGGCATCCACGAGGCCATCGCCCATTTGTAGGAAAGCGCTGTTTCGCGCGAACTGTAAGCCCGAATCCACCCCGAAGTCTGCCCTTGACGCCGGGCAAGTCGTCGCCGCCAGCGCTGGATTTGCGGATGCTATCGCTGTAGGGCCGCATGTCGAGCGTAAGCAGGTCGAGCGTGCCGTCGGCGTTGAGGTCCGCCGCGACGCTTCCCATCGAGAACATCGAGGTTGACGGCAGCCAGGTGGTTTTGCGGAAACGCCCACCTCCCAGATTCTCGTACGCATAATCCTCCTCGGCGAAGTCGTTCGATACGAGGATATCGGGCAATGGTGAACCGCCGAAGTCCGCCACCGCTAAGCCTAAGCCATAACCCAGCCTACTCGACAGTAAACCACTACCCGCCGTAGCGTCATCGTACGTGCCTTTTTCATTCTGGAGGTAGAGGCGATCCCCTGCGATAGGATCCGCGGTGGCGCGTGCGCTGGTGTCCCTTTGCTGCGCGGTACTGTGCGTAGAGTGATTGAGCAGGTAAACGTCCAAATCGCCGTCACCATCAGCATCGAAAAAAGCGGCCTGCGTACTCAGCCCGGAGAAGTCTAGCCCATACTCGGCGGCGCGCTCCACGAAGCGACCTGAGCCGTCATTGACGTACAGTTCGTTGCGGCCGCGCAGGTTAGCCGCCTGGCTCACCTTGCACACGTAAAGGTCTAGGTCGCCGTCGCCGTCGAAGTCGGTGAAGGAGCTGCCCGTCGACCAGCCGCTCTGCCGGGCAATACCCGCCACATCGGTGATCTCTTCGAATTTCAGGTTGCCGAGATTTCGATACAGGGCATTGTCGCCTTGGTTGCTCGTAAAAAACAGATCGATTAGCCCGTCGCCGTCGATGTCGCCCGCCGAGATGCCGCCGCCATTGTAGTAGTAGAGGTAGGTGATGATGTTGAGGTCCTCGGTGGGCTGGAGGGTGTTCGCGAAGGAAATGCCGGAAGCTTCGGTGGAGAGCTGTCGAAAGAGCGTAGACGGCGTACTAGCGACAGAAGTTTCGTCTCCTCGGCAAGCCACCACGAATACGCCTGTCAAGACCGCAAGGCCCGCCAAGAGACAGCACCGGAAGCTGCGCAAATCTACTGGGGACATATCTTCGTGTCGTACTCGTACTTCTGGACGACCGATGAGTCTCCAAAGGTTAGATCGCTCGACTCCGTGACTCTTCCTTCGACAAACTTGTGGGAATACTCTCGTAAACCAAAGGTGGCCCTGACTACGGGTTGAGCCGACCAGTAGGCCGCATACGGTTGAAGCAGCTGTAATGGGCTTATGGCGAGTGGATTCGCACCCGTGGCACCTGCATACCCATAAAACTCCTCCGTGCTTTTGGCTAGCTCGGGATCTCGGTATTTAGCGTAGGTAATATTGCCAACGTCATTATAGGTAAACACGGCACTAAACGAAGTGCCGTAGATGATCGAGTCTACCCGGTTGAGATCGTCGTAAAAGAAGCGGAGATCGCGGTTCTGGGGAGTACCAACTCTTTGGGGTTCCTCTTCCGAAAGCGTAAGCTCGGCTAATTGGCCATCGACGTATACGGCCAGGTAGGTCCTCGATCTTCGGACGTTATTTCGCATGAAGTCATTAATCATCAAAGAGGTGAGTTGTCCGCCGACATACGAAGCATCGATGGACTCCCGTCGCACACCATTGTCGAGAAGAGGATCGGGATACTGCGCTGGCGCGGCATCGACAGCTAATGGACGGAGATAACGAATCGTGACTACGTCACAGGCTTTATAGGCGAAGGTCATTAAGGGCTCATCGGTCCCGTTGACGACAGCCGCGAGCCTCGCGACTGGTTTCGCACCTTCCGGCTCACAGCTCACGAGGCCTATCGTGATGACGCCCACCAAGAGGCTCACGAGCCCAGAGGTGATCCACGGAGCTTGACGCATAGCAATGAGACGGCTGTTCTGCATGATGTACTCCCTATAGTGGCTTGCTGATTGGTCGATAGAACGCAGGAGCTGCGCTGTTTCTACCGACGATTAACCAGGGCTCGCCCACGATCGTTATGGTATGTAAGGCTCGGACCTCGCCGATTAGTTCGATGCCTAAGTTACGCGACGGAGCTGTTACCATCCCTTCTCCCTGATAATACACCACTGCACCATCGCTTGCATCATAGGCCCCGGCCTCTGGCTTAACCATATCGAGGTTACCACCTAGGAGGACGCCTGTACCTATGCCTGGCACATTGATGGCCGCTGTCGCGAAAACGGGCGAAACCTGCGCTGCCTCGCCCAGCGCCTCGAACGTGAATCTGCCAGCGCCCTCATTGCGGAACCAGCCTGAACCGAGTTGCGTGGCTTCGTAGCTGAAGCCGGCCCGCAATTGTGCCTCCGAAAAAATGTCGGCGACGCTCAAGTTGTAGTAACTGTCATACTTGAGGAACTGCTTTTTGAGGGCAGGAACCTGGGACAACAAATCGTGCCGGAGAGTGAGTGGGTAGCTCTTGCCCTCAATGTACCGGCTCACGATCTGCTCGGGATAACCGTTCCCGTCGAAGTCATTGACGATCATGCTCACCGGTTCGGCGACACTGCCCCGGAAGCGGGAATTGAGTCCGTGGTTGCCCGCTACGACGTCTAGATCTCCGTCGCCGTCTATATCGACAGACGTTAGTGCAGACCACCAGCCCGATAACTGGCGGCTGCCGATAGGTTTTGTCGTGACCTCCTTGCCGCTAAGGCTTACGATGAGTGGCACTCCCCAGTCGACCGCTACGAACAGGTCGGATTTCCCATTCGCGTCGACAGTACCGAGGCAAGCAGCGGTCACCATCCCGAGACTGTCTAGAGCTGGGTGGGCTAAACTCGTAAAGCGACCAGTCCCGTCGTTGAGCAGCACCTGTGCACGGGCAGGTACACCGTAAAATCCAGGCTGCATACGTGCTCCACGAAAGATGTCCGCATCGCCATCACCGTCGAAGTCCCCGATCGCGAGGGCCCCGGTTGGGGTGTTGTCGACGGACAGCCGCCCGGGTTCAGCCTTCGTAAGCGTCCGACCTCCAGCATTGATGTACAGTCTATCGCCGAGCTGGAGTGCGCCCGGACGCGCTTCCGAACTGCCGGAACCGACCAGCAAATCGAGATCCCCGTCGCCGTCGGCGTCGAACCATTGCGCGGCGACATCCTCGTACCGCGCGTCCCTGTCGAACGCAGCTTGGACAGTTTTGCGGAAACGCCCACCGGGTAGCTGCACGTAGACCGCCGCCGTATGACCAGCTGCACGCCCCGATGAAGAAGTCATCCAATCCATCACCAGAAAAGTCTCCGATGGCAACGGCGGGCCCGGAAGTACTTAGGCCGTGGTACAGCAAACGTTCGAAGTCGAAATCTACGTAGCGACTCTCCTCATGGATGAAGTCGACGCCAAGTGTTGAAGCGGGTACATACGCGTATATCGCAGGTAGGTCGGGTGGTCTTTCGACAAAACCGCTACTACCAGCGACGCCTTGCGTGATGTCCAGTCGACCGGCCGATACCCGATACCTTACTTCGGACGCGCCATCAGGCCATTGAATTTTCAACGAATCAACAACACCGCAGGTGCCGAGGCCCAAGAACACGCGCGGTTCGACACTCGATTGAAAACCCCGTGAAGGGATTTGCTCACCAGAGAACTGCCGATCACCAGAGTAGGCGGTAAGCCTCGCTCCTGTGCCGAAGCGGTTGCCAGCGCCTGCGGACAGCCCTACACTCAGACTATGTCGCAGAGAGTCCCGCGGTTGCTGGTTCTCGTAAAGCCATGCAACGTCGTTTACATTGTTTACGACGAGATCGAGGTCGCCGTCGAGATCTAGGTCGCCATACGCAGCACCGTTGCTAAAGCCGAGGTCGTTGAGCCCCAGTTGCGCACCTGCATCCACGAATGGCCCTCCCCCAGGCCCCGGGTTCAGGTAAGCGACGTTTGGGACGGGCTCAGAGGGGATCAGCTCTACGAGGGTTTGGAAGTCAACTTTCCCAGTGGCGGTCACCCTCTTTTTGGTCTCTTCGGACGCCAGGAACATGATGTAGTCCTGGTTGGTGAGATCTTGAAAGATGCCATTCGCAATGAAGAGGTCTCGGTCGCCATCCGTATCCAGGTCGAGCATCAGTGCCCCCCAACTCCAGTCCGAAGCTTCTACGCCAAATAGTCGACCTTCTTCGGAGAACTTACCGTTGCCGCGGTTAACCTGAAGCGTGTTGCGATTGACCTGCCGGTGGTAACCATTGCTTACCTTGTTGAGGTACCGGTTGTAGCTCTCGAAAGTCGTGTTTAATTTAAGTCTACGGTCGGTAGCCGGGAGCATGTCGGTCACAAAGATCTCAGGATAACCATCACCGTTGAGATCGGCCATGTCTGCCCCCATACTCGCGGCGCTGGTCGATCGAATCCGATCGGTGAGTACCTCTTCGAATCGTCCTTCCTTGTTCATGTACAAGTAGTCTCGCTCAAAGAAGTCGTTAGAGATATAAATGTCGGGCCAGCCATCAAGGTCTACATCACCTACCGTCACTCCGAGTCCGAATCCGATCACGGATCCATAAATCCCCGACTCCTCACTAACGTCGGTGAAGAAAGTACGGCCCGTCTGTGCAAATTCATTGCGGTAAAGCTTATCCCCTCCTACCGAATCGCGCTCCGGCCTGAGGCTTGCCTCTAGATCGAAACTCGTAATCGGTCGGAAGGAGTTATTGAGAACGTAGCAATCCAGATCGCCGTCGCGGTCGTAATCGAAGAACGCCGCATGCGTGCCGTATCCCCGATCTGCAAGGCCATACTCTGCTGCTGCCTCCCTGAAATGTCCAGAGCCATCATTGATGAAGAGTTCGTTCGCCCGATCGTCCCGTCCGGCAAGCCCTGAGTTAGAGACGTAAATATCGAGATACCCGTCGGCATTGACATCCGCCATCGACACCCCAGTCGACCAACCTCGCGTCCCAGCTACCCCCGCCCCGGCGGTTACGTTTTCGAAGCGAAGGCCACCGAGATTGAGGTATAACTCATTCTCACCGGAGTTTGACGTAAAATATAGATCCGGCAAAGTGTCCCCGTTGATGTCGCCAATCGCTACACCGCCACCATTGTAGAAATTTCGGTACGTGTATATGTTGAACTCACGGCTGTGGACCAAGTCGTTGCGGAAAGCAATACCGGTTTCAGACGGGTCAAGCCGCGAAAATCCTTCAGGATTACTCCCCATCGACGTATCATCACCCGTACAGCCGAGGTGAATGTATAGCATACATAGTAAAATGGGCAGTGCCCATCCAATCGTGCTACGCTGACGCTTAATAATATCTTGGGGTATCATCTATTGCAGTTCTCTGCCTAGGTCTCTATACACTGGGTTGACCGGCGGTAAGTTCAAAAGATCTGTATTGTCACACGATGGGCACCCTTCGCCGCGCTCGATGGCGAATTCTACAAACTGTTCAATCGTTGGGTGGGGGCGGACGAATATCCGGCGTGGCCCATCGATCTTGACGAAGGTGCGAACGGGCGCACCAGGCAGGACCTCAAACGCTTCGCCTCTCAAGGTATTCTCCAAGTGAGCGACTACGGCGTCGAGCAGTGCGTCCCCGCTCAGGTCGGCGTTCCAGGGAGCCCAACTCAGCGAATAGAATCGTCCCGGCAAAGCGAGCATCGTCCCGGTGGTATCGAAGGTCGGAAAAAACTCCACGACCGTATTGAGAGCGATTACAGAGTCTTCCAGAGGGATTCGGACGTAGTTGTCGAGTCCCGCTGCCATCTCGCCGCGAGCATTCGCCGCCAGACAGTACTCAAAGAATTCCTGCCGTTGCATACCGAGGTTCACACCGGCAAAAAGGTCTTGCGCCCAAAGTTCGGGCGAGTCACCCACAACCGGAGAAGTAGATGTCGTACAAGCGCAAAGCAGTAACAGGACCGACCAGCAGCCCATCGCTATCGAGTTTTTCATAGGTCTGTGTTGAGAGAATACATTAAGGGGGCTTCATCGTTGAGTGCTGCGATGAGCATGCCTTGCGCGAGCGCCAGACCACGGACCTCGCCACGGAGATAGGGAAATCCAGCAGAGATAAACTTCCATTCGCCGTTCGCGTCACGACGTAGCGCAGCCCCGCGGCCCGAGTACTGCCCACCAAACTCTGGTTTTACGTAAGTGTAATTGCCGGCGCAGTATACCACACGATCAGCGCCATTGCCGAGCGCCAGCGCCCGAATCTGCGTTCGCTGTGTCTCCGTCGGGAGGGCTACGAAACGCAGTGAGTCTGTCCCCAATACCCACCGTAGGCTTCCGGTTCGCAACTCATCCGCCCACAGGTGGCGCCTAGGCCTCGCCTCACCGAGGAGGTCCAACGTAGTAGTTTTGGCGAAAGCCTTAAAGCGGCTATACCGCTTACGTATGCTAGGGACTTTGGCGGCGATCTCCTGGAGCTGAACCAGCGGCACGTCCTCGCCAGCGGGCCCCATGCTTAAGAATTGCTCAGGTGTACCGTTATTGTCGAGGTCCACCAGCCACCAGTTGAGGGGAGAAGTTGGCGAAGCACGGAGGCGACTGTTGAGTCCATGGTTGCCGGCTATAAGCTCGCTGCCACCCCCCGCTAAGGGTACAGCCAAGAGTGCTTGCCACAAACCCCGTGGTCCCACAGCGACTTGGACCAGCCCAGACTCACGCCACTGGTAAGCCGTCACGGGACCAAACTCTTGCGCGACTACTAGCTCCCGCTTGCCATCGCCATCGAGATCAGTCATCAATGCAGCCTTCACGCGATCTAAGCCAAGTAGAGACTGCGTCGGAGGCGAAGGGCTGAACACCCCTTTGCCGTTGTTGAGGAGCACAATCGAAGGAGCGGACTGACCGAAAGCCCCGATAGCGTAATGGGTACCGAAAAAAATATCCAGGTCACCATCGCCATCTAAATCTTCTAGCAGTAGCGCCCCGCAGGAGAGCCCATTCGTGAACGAACTCGTCGCCGAGGGGTCGTCGTATAACTTACCGGTAGGTCCGCGACGAAAGACTTGCAAGGTGCGTTCCGTGAGGCCGAAAATCGCTTCATCGCCACCAGAGCCGACCACCAGATCCTCGTCACCATCGGCGTCGATGTCGCCCCACACAGCGTCTACGTGCTCTGCCTTACTGCTCTCTACGAAGGCGCTGGAGTCGACCGCTGTCCAGGCCCCGCTCTGGCTGATCGTAGCGATGATAGAACTGCGGCCGGCGGCCGCACCGATGAAGACCGAGCGTGCCCCTCGGCCACTAGCTGCCGAGACTGCTAGCGCAGGCCCCTCCGCACTATGCATCTCCGGCAGAAATGGGTAGCGGTCGGTATCGTCGTGTACACTTTCGCGGTGTCTCCAAGCAAGCGGCTCCCAACCTTTATCATTTCCAGCTGCAATCGGGCGAGCAGCTTGCGGTGTAGCCGAGACTGTGCGTTGAAGTAAAACGTGGCGCCTAGTATCGAAGTCCGTAAAAGTCTCCACCCCGCCGCTAGACCAGGATACGCGTAGGCTATCGATGCGAGAACTGCCCGTACCGAAGTGGAGTACCGGCTCAACGTTGCTGAGGAAGCCTTTGGTAAAATTTGCTTCCGCTACCTGTGACTGCCCAGCTGTGTAGACCTCAACTCGGGAGCCGATCGCAAGCCGATTAGCGGTCGAAATAGTATCGAGAAGTTCGAAGGTATACCCCAAATTGCTCGGGGTGAACGTACCGCTATTATTCTTATAAAGGAGGGGCGGTCCGTTAGCCACGTTAACCACGAGGTCGAGATCCCCATCACCGTCCAGGTCACCGTACGCCGATCCATTCGAGAAGCTCGGCAAGTCGAGACCCCAAGCTTGGGTAGAATCCGCAAAGCCGCGGCCGCGGAGATTGGCAAACGCTACGTTGGGTATAGGAGCGCTCGGCATGGAGTCAATCAACCTGCGGACGACTTCCCCACCCTCGCGGACCCACTGTTCGGATCTGCTGATCGTTGGCCACGAAACGCAGATAGTCCTGATCGAGAGGGTCTTTGAAGGTGCCATTCGCAACGTAAAGATCTCTCCATCCATCGTTGTCTAGATCTGCAAAGAGGGCACCCCAGCTCCAGTCGGTCGCATCGAGTCCCGTCATCCGACCGATCTCCGCAAAGCGCCCACTTCCATCATTCTCCAACAAAACGTTCCGACCAAACTGGTGGTGGTACCCGGCAGTCTCTGCGGCGCGCCTGGTAGACCAGGTCTCGAACACTGTCTTGGAGCGGTATCGCTCTGGGTCGCTGGGTAACATCTCGGAGACAAAGATCTCAGGAGCACCATCGCCCGTAACATCGGCGAGGTCGGCGCCCATAGCACCCATCGCTGTTTCGGGTACGAGCTCGAGTAAGCCTTTCGGCAAAACCGATCCCGTCGCCAAGGTTGACGTATAGGTAGTCCCGCTCGAAGAAGTCATTTGATACATACAGATCGGGCCAATAGTCTCCGTTGATGTCACCAACGGCTACACCCAACCCGAAGCCAATACTGGAGCCGTAAATCCCGCTCGCTTCTGATACATCTTCGAAGCGCAAGGTGCCGGTTTCGGCGAGCAGGTTTTTGAACAGCTTGTTACCACCCAATGTGTCGCGCAGTGTGCGTTGGTCTGTCCGCAGGTCAAAAGCACCTGTAGCACGGATAGAATTACTGAGCAAGTACATATCTAGATCGCCATCGCGATCGTAGTCAAAGAAGACGCCCTGGATCGAGAAACCCAGTTCATCGAGTCCTACCTTGGCTGCAACGTCCTTAAACGTTCCATCACCCTGGTTAATCCTCAGCTCGTTACGTCGATTTGTACCGACCGGAGGACCCGACTTACACAAGTAGACATCGAGCAGTCCATCGCCATTCACATCGGCCAATGATACCCCTGAGTTCCAGGCACCTTCGCCACCGAGTCCCGAGCTTTGAGTAATATCATCGAACTTCCAGTTTCCGAGGTTGGCGAAAACCTTGTTGTCCACGAGATTTCCCGTAAAAAGCAAGTCCGGCAGGCCGTCACCGGTCAGATCGCCAATAGCGACACCGCCCCCATTGAAGAAGCTTTTGTACGTATATGGATTTAGCGTATCTGTATACGGAAGTAAGTTCGCAAAGTCGATACCCGCTGATTGAGCGTCGATGAGCGTAAACCGATGGCTGTCTGTAGGCTCGGAGTGGCAAGCAAGCTCAGCCAGACCACAGAGTACTACGGCGACACAGACTCTGAGGTGTCTCTTACGCGGCATAAGACTATATCAAAGATCGATGACAAGTGAGTAGGTACGAGCCGGTCTAAAGTCCCTAAAACAAACGAGCCCTAGTGAAGGTGTTAACCTGCACTAAGGCTCGTCTACTTTAAAGCGATGCTCGCTTAGTACCCTGGGTTCTGGACCAAGCCAGGGTTAGAAGCAATCTGATTGGTTGGGATCGGCATTAGCTTAGTGAAATCGGCGGAGGCTGGCTTCTCCCACCAGGTACCCGTCCAGCGTCCAAAACGAATGAAGGTCCGAGCGGCGATAGCCTTCGGCAAACATCTCGCGGCCACGCTCTGCTAACAGCAGTTCGAACGAGGCGCTGGTTACTGGAGACGCTGATGCGCGGGCGCGAACTTGGTTGATCAGCTCGAGGGCGTCGGCATCTCCAACGCCATTGATTCTCATCAAGCACTCAGCTTTCATAAGCAGAATGTCGGCGTACCGAAAGATTGGAAAGTCGTTGTTCAAGCTGGATCGGAACCCTGAAGCATACTCGAATTTCCCTATCCTAGCACCTGCTTGGCGAAGGGCCCCAGGGCGTAGTTGATTAATTTCAGGAGTGAAGGTAAGTGGTTGACCATCTGGATCTGAGGCCTCAGCGGCGGGGTCGAGAAGCCGCGTACGTCCATCAGCAGCAAACTGGGCACCTGCTAGGAAGTTACCGCGTATAGCTTGATTTCCGGGGACTCCTTTACGGAGGTCCTGATCCTCGTAGCTGTCGTAAAACTCCTGAAGGGTTGCATAACCATTCCAGGGTTGCTCAGCGGAACTGTAGGTATTCTGGTTTTGGTAGTGCAAGGTCATCTGACCGAGGTTAAAGCCTTGCGCAAATACCTGATCGTATGGGATCGCCATAATATTCTCGCGAGACGCAATGTTCTGGACATTGAAGTTAGCGAAGTAGTTACCCTCGAGTTGGAAGTTACCGGAGGCGATGATGTCATTGCATACAGCAAGAGCTTCTGCGTAGCGCGCTGTTCCGGTGTACACCTCGCTGTTGAGGTAGAGCTTGGCGAGAATTGCACGAGCTGCATCTTGGCTCAGACGCCCGTAGGTGTTGATATTGGCAGCAGGGTCTAGCGTTGGAATGATTTCGATGAGCTCTCCAACGACGTAGTCGTAAACTTCTGCCCGCGGTCGTGTCGCTGGGTTGGCCTCCGAGCCAGAGAAGCGAGTGATTAAAGGAACGTTGCCGTAGAGGTCGATCAGGCAGTAGTAGTACAATGCCCGCAGGCCACGGAGTTCATTTACAAAAGGGGCAGCTCGCTGAGCATCGAGTAATTGAAGTTGCTCGAGGATACGATTGGTCGTAGAGACGCCGGTGAAAAGAAACGTCCACGCATTGTTGATGGACTCCTCGTTAGGGGCCATGGCGTGGGTGTGGACTCTCGTCCACTGTCCACCGTCGCCCCAATCCGCACCCCGGGTTGGGATGACTGCCTCATCCGTTGAGACTTCTTGCAAGGACCAGTAGCTGTTGTGATTGCCGAGCAGTCCGTAAAGACTGGTGTAAGCGGCGCCAAGTACGGCGATGAATTGATTGTCCGTCTGGCCAAATTCATCGGCCGGGAGCGAAGCGAAGGGCTCCTCCTCGAGGTCGGTACAGCCTGGAAGGCCTAGGAGAAGCGCAGCCGAAAGACAGACCGCAGTTTTCCAGATTGGGATAGTATAGCTCATGATTGGGATCTTAGAAGGTTACGGACAGTTGAAGGTTAAAGGACCGCGTGCGGAAATAGTTGTTCCTGCGATCGATGCCCGGTGCCAGAATATTCGGGTTAAGTGGGTCGACGTTGTCTGCATAACGGACTTCTGGGTCGACGCCTGTGTAGTTGGTAATGTAAAACAGTCGCTGGCCAGACAAACCGACGCGTGCTCGTCGGAGGCGCGAATCTGCAGGCAAGTCGAAGGTGTACCCGATCGATGCGTTGTCCAGAGTAAGGAAGTCGGCCTTCTCTACATATAGTGAGTTAAACCGCAGCTCTGATGGATTTAGAAGGGGGTCGAAATTCTCGGTGACCACCACATTATCCGTACCCCGTGTCGGAGCTACGTTCTCGTAGAAGTTACGAGGCATATTGGCCAAACTGTGCCCGAACGCTCCCCGGAAGAAGAGTTGAGCATCGAAATTGCCAAACCGAAACTCGTTTTGAAAGCCCAGCGTCCAATCTGGCAAACCGTTACCTACGACTCGCTTGTCTGGTGAAAGTTCGCTGTTGATGGTGATTCCTCCGCTCGAGTCGATGTCTTCGAAGATATAATCACCCGTCTCAGAGATCCCCTGAAAGACGTAGGTGTAGATCTGGCCAATTTCTTGACCAGCGCGAATAACCTGCGTTGGAGCGTTATTCTGTCCTGGCGCGCCCGGAGAAGTTGACGCTTGATACGTTTCACGTGAGCCTCCGGTAAAGAAGGGAAAGGACGGATTCTCTACTTCTACGGAGTCGAGCACGGTGCGAACAGTCGAAATCACGATCCGCGGACTCCAGGAGAAGCGCTCCGAACTTGCAACTTCGTAGCCGAGCGCCAGCTCGACACCTGTGTTCACGAAAGCGACATCCTCCAGATTGGCATTGATGACACCTGCTACGTAGGATCCACCCGTTGCTGGGTTTTCGCTACCGACCGATACCGGTACAGGGAAGAGGAGGTCGGTAGTCCGGCGATTGAAGAAGTCAACCGAGCCCGTGAGCTTGTAGTCGAGGAAGGCAAGATCGAGACCTACGTTGAGTTCGCCTTTGCGCTCAAAGCGGAGATCTGGGTTAGCGTTCCGCGTAATCCCGTAAGAGGGCACGTACCGGCCGCGGAAAAAGAATTGATTACCTGGTTCGAAAACTTGGATGCTCTGACGGCTACCCCCTGGAATGTTACCTGTCACACCGTAGCCCGCACGGAGCTTGAGCGTATTGACCAGTGGGCTCGTCACGAATTTTGCGAGGTTAACACCACCCGAGACAGCTGGGAAAATACCGGTTTTGTTGTTGGCACCAAACCGAGTCGATCCGTCCTGTCGGACCGAAGCGCTAAGGAAGTAGGTATCGTCAAAGTCGAAATTCACCCGACCGAAGTAGGATTGCAACTCGCTACGGTCGCCTCCAGACGATACGTTGGCGAGACCTTGAGCAAAGTCATTACTGAAGTTGAAGTTGTTAACTCCAGCTTGGTCCGAAATGAAGGTTCCAGAACTGATGAAGGTCTGGTCCTCTTCGAGTTGCTGGTAGCTGTAGCCTGCTAGGAACGACAGAGAGGAATTGTTTGAAAGGTCCAGGCCGTAATTGGCGGTCACCTCGAAGAGATTATTTCGGTTCTCACGAGTGGTGCGCTGCCCACGGCCTTCTGCACCTTCGCCGACGAAGCGGCTTACTTGCGAGTAGTAGCTGGTCGAAGCGACTGTCGACGTAGTTACGGGAATACAACGCTGCGATGTCGAGCCCGTCGATCGGCGTAAGGGTGACCCGGCCGGAAAGCAGCTGGTCGCGAACGCGGCTCACGTTGGAGTTTTGCTCGTTGATAGCCACAGGGTTGAAATAGTCGAACTGATCAACCTGGGCATAACCCCCAATGTAGCTGTAGTTCGCTCCCGCAGGTGCAACGGTGCCCCGGAGGGGGATCGTTGGGTTGAAGATAACCGCATACCGAAAGGCTTCATTAAATCCGACGTCCGCCGAGCGAGTCGTCGTGGTGGCGGTAAAGTCGAACTTGAGCATGTCGTTCAAGGCAGATTGAGTGACCGAAAGACGGCCGTTGAGCTGATCGAAGCCTGAGAAGTTAGCGACCCCTTGAACGTCACGGTAGTTGACCGAAGCGCGGTAGTTGCCTTTGCCTACTCCCCCGCTCACGCTGAGGTTGTGAATTTGCGAGAGGGCCGTACGCGTCAGCTCGTCGTAGAGGTCATTGCGTTCGCCACCATCTGCGGCGGCTCCGCGAAGCTCGACGAAACGGTTAGCATCAGCGATCTCCACACCCTTGGCAAGGGTTTCTGCGCCTCCTTGCACGTTGTACGTTACTGTAGCATCGCCAGCCTTTCCCTTCTTCGTGGTGATAATGATTACGCCAGACGAGGCACGTGTACCGTAAATCGCCGCAGCAGATCCGTCCTTGAGTACGTCAAACGAGGCGATATCGCTCGGGTCAACGCTGCTCAGCGATGCCCCGATTACCCCGTCGATAATGACGAGTGGCTCCGTGTTTGCGCCCAGTGTCGAAAGTCCACGGAGTCGAATGGTAGGTGCTTGATTCGGGTCACCACCTGGGTTAGCGATCTGCAGACCGGCTACTTTGCCTTGGATGAGTTGAGTCGGGTTGTTGACGACCCCCTGGTTGAAGTCTTCCTCTTTCACGGAGGTGACGGCACTCGTAACCTCCTTGGAGGACTGCGAGCCGTAGCCAATGACGACCACTTCGTCGAGCAGTTCACCGGCTGACATGTTGAGGTTGTAGGTCGTTTGCCCAGGCGTAAGACTCAGATTTTGGGTCTGGTAGCCAGCGTACGAAATCTGCAACGCCGATGTGCCTTCGGGCACGGTGAGCTCGAAATTGCCGTCAAAATCGGTAGCCGTTCCAATCGAGGTGCCGGGTACGACAACGTTAGCCCCGATCAGCGTTTCGCCATTTTCGCTGTCCTTAATCTGACCGTTGATCGTAGTCTGTGCGATGCCAACAGTGGCGCTCGCGAAAAACAGCGCTAAGACCCAGAGCCAGCGGGCAGATGAATTGTATTGGTGATTCATATAGAGTGTAGTTGTTGATTGATTTAGACGTTATGACCCCAGCGGGATACCCGACGCGGTTGCAGCAGGGCCAAAAGTGCGGTATCCTGACCATTCCTGCAAGGATCGAAGCAGAGAATCGGCAAATAGTTTATCCCCATGCCCCAAACAATGTTGTCCATAGGTCGGCTACTTTGCAGCTTTCTTCCGATTCTGAGGTGTTAAAAATCTTGTGTGTAAATTTAACACTAAGCTGATCTACCCGTACCCGCCCCCAATAATTCTCTGTTCCGTACGCCTGGTATGGCAGGTCGCGCTACTCGCTATGCCCCTCACGGCTTTTGCGCAAAACAGTCTCCGTATTCCCTTCGAGTACGAGAATGACTTCATCATCGTAAGCGTCAACATCAACAGGGCTGGGCCTGTAGACCTGCTCTTCGACACAGGCTCGGAGTTCACGATCCTCACAGAGCCACTCCTCTTCGGCATTCTCGACGACGAGCGGATAGATCCTGTACGACTGGTAGGTTCGGACCTCGCGAGCGCTGTCACTGGAGAGCTCTCCCGAAAGAATCGACTTCGCGTCGGAGACCTCGACATCTCTGGTCAGCCGATCATCGCCGTAGACAGCAAATTTCTCGACCTCACCGAAATGGTCGGTAGAGACGTCTACGGAATCATGGGTATCGGAGCCTTTGGCGCTTACGTAGTAGAAATCGATTACGCCGAACGTCTTATCACGCTACTGCTGCCAGAGCACTTCCGCCCGCCGCGCCGAGGTCTCGAGGTACCCTTGAGAGTCCACCATACCAAGCCCTACGTCTCCTTATGGACGCGAATCCACCCTGGCTTCGTCGATTCGCTGCTCTTCCTCATAGATACAGGCGCAGCCCTCGAGGCGATGGTTTACGCAAACCCTGAAGACTCCACGCTCTACCCCCCGCAAATTGTCGCGGGTGCCATAGGCCACGGCCTCGGAGGCAGCTTGGTCGGTTTCGTAGGCCGGAGCGACACCCTATATGTGGACGGGCTACCGCTAACAGGTATCGTTACCCATTTCCAGATCGCGGGCGACAGTCTGTTGCGCGAATCAATCATCGAAAGAAATGGCGTGATCGGCAACCGGCTGTTGAGCCGCTTCGACGTTGCTATCAACTATCCGCAACGCGTCGTCCACCTCGTCCCCCGCCGCCGCGTTACCCGACCGCTCCCCTACGACCGCTCTGGGCTGAAAGTCATCGACGATGGACTAGACCTCGGGGCAGTGAGGGTCCAGTTCGTCGCCCCAAACACCCCCGCGAGCGAAGCCGGGATTCGAGCCGGTGACCTCATCCGGAAGTTCAACGGCTTCCCTGTGCGCTTACTATCCTCCGGGGAGATCCAGCGGCGGTTACGCGGTAGGGTGGGCCGCAAGATTCACCTCCAGATTGTGCGGGACGACCTGCGCAGCACGATCCGATTTACCTTACGGGAGTTAATTTGAGCGGACTATCTTCGCGCCCGTTTTCTAAATCAATTTCCACACATGTTTGCTATCGTTACCATCGCTGGTCAGCAATTTAAAGTGACCGAGGGCCAGGCGCTCTTCGTCCACCAGCTAGATGCCGAAGCAGGTGCCGCAGTCGAGTTCGACCAAGTGCACCTCATCGCCCCGGACAGCGGCGACTCTCTCATCGGCGCTCCGGCAGTCGCCGGAGCCCTCGTCAAGGCCACCGTCAACTCGCACGTCCGTGGCGATAAGGTGATCGTCTTCAAAAAGAAGCGCCGCAAAGGCTACCGTCGCAAGATGGGCCACCGCCAGTCCTTCTCGAAGATCACCATCGACTCCATCAGCCACTAAGGCCTCCCCCTTCCCTCACCCACTCAATACAATAGATCATGGCACATAAGAAAGGTGCAGGCTCTACCGACAACGGACGCGACAGCAATCCTAAATACCTCGGCGTCAAGCTATACGGCGGTCAGACCGCCATTGCCGGTAACATCATCG
Source organism: Lewinellaceae bacterium (assembly GCA_963837005.1). Lineage (GTDB taxonomy): Bacteria > Bacteroidota > Bacteroidia > Chitinophagales > Saprospiraceae > CALDTK01. The sequence goes on along the minus strand of CAWIMC010000001.1, from coordinate 248,640 downwards.
TGCGTCAGCGCGGCACGAAATTCCACCCAGGTACCAATGTCTACATGGGCAAGGACTACACCCTCCACGCCAAAGTAGACGGCACGGTCGTGTACCGTCGCCGTCGCGACGACCGGACCTACGTGAGTATTCGCGCCAACGATGCTGAGCTCGCCGCAAGCACGCGCCCCGTTATCGGCACGAAGGAGGCCGCTACCAGTATAGCTCCCGCAGTTCAGCAGAGTCAGAAGACGGCTGTCGCCAAAACAACGCAAACCGCCCCCGCCGTCGAGGCCTTCGTAGAGGCTGTTAAAGAAGTTCAACCAATTGCCGCACCCGAAGCCGATATCGCCTCGGTAGACGACCTCACCCGCATCGAGGGCATCGGTCCGAAAATTGCCGAACTTCTCGCCAACGCTGGTATCCTCACGTTTGCAGCGCTCGCTGATGCAACCGTAGAGCATCTTCAAAGCATCCTAGATGAGGCCGGGGCAAAGTTCCGTGTTCACCAACCCACTACCTGGGCGCGTCAGGCCGCTATGGCCCGCGACGGCCAGTGGGACGAGCTCAAGGTCCTTCAGGACGAACTCGACGGAGGCAAGTAGTCGACATATCAACGTTATCAAGCATTAAAGGCTCCAACTCGAAAGTGTTGGGGCCTTTTCTTTGGGGCACTCCTAGGTCACCCGTCCCTCTATATGTCAACTGTTCTGCGTACAAATGCCCAGGTTATGCGACTCTTGATCCACACGAGCATCGTCGTACTACTGGGTATATCCGCTCAAGGATTTGCGCAGGTCGCGGCTACGGTTCCTAAAGTTATTACTTTTGATACGCTCGCCGCGCCGGGCGCCTACGAGCAATTCCTAACCCCAGCCGACCACTTCGACCGTAGACGATTTAACATCAGTGCTGGGATTGCTGCGGGGATGTACGCGACGGCGTCGGTTGGTCTATACACCGCTTGGTACAAGGGACAGGGCACGGGAGGATTCCGGACCATAGACGACTCCAAAGAATGGGAGGGGATGGATAAAGTCGGTCACGTATTCACCGCATACATGTATGCAGGAATCGCAAATCAAGGCATGAAGTGGGCTGGGGTACCAAAAGGTCGACGCCTGCTCCTGGCTACCGGCACGAGTCTTCTGCTGCAGAGTACCATCGAGGTGATGGACGGCTTCAGTCCGGCATGGGGTTTCTCCTGGCACGACATGGGAGCCAATGTAGCGGGCGCGGGCCTCTTTGTCGGACAGGAGGCGCTGTTCGGAGAGCAGCGAATTCTGCTTAAATTCAGTGCTTCCGGACAGGATCATTCCAGAGAGGCGGCAGCGTCGAGCCCTGTGGGCGGTCCACCTCGAAGCCCTTACGACCGGGCAGTGCAGCTGTATGGCTCGACGCCGTGGACGCGGTTCATTAAAGACTACGGCGGACAGACCATCTGGTTGTCGGCCAATCCTGCAGTACTCGTCGGTCGTGGCGATGTCGCCAAGCTCCCCTGGCTCAACCTGGCCGTAGGCTACAGTCCGAATAATATATATGGGGCCTTTGCCAATGGCTGGGCCGAGGAGGGCTATTTTTATTCCTATGATGCAGCCTTTCCCCGCTCCCACGATTTTGCGTTGAGTCTTGACGTCGATTTTACGCGAATCCCGACCAACAACAAAACGCTCAAGACCCTACTATTCTTCGCCAAATTTGTGAAACTACCCGCGCCCGCACTACTCTTAAATAGGACTGAAGGTTCGCGGTTCAAGTTGTTTTACTTCTAGTGAGCTCTGTGGGAAGTTTTGGCGAAAGCCGACCTACTTCTGCTCTTCGCTGTACAGCCTCCCTGCCCGGTAGGCTTCTAATGCCTGCTTTACGGTCGCAGTGACATTCTCCGGCAGCTTATTGATCGGAAACCACTGCGCCGCTTTAAACTTGTGATCCTCGAGATTTTGGACCACCCCCTTGTACCGAGAAGCCTTAAAGTAGAGGTTGACGCGGTGCCCGCTTTTGCTACGCTTGTGGAGCACATGTACGAGGCTTAGGTGAGCCGCGCTGATCCCGATCCCCGCTTCCTCGCGAGTCTCACGGACGAGGGAGTCACGGGCAAACTCGGTAGCCTCAACCGTGCCACCGACTAGCGTATAATTTCCACCGTTTCCCCTGGTCTGCCGCAACAGCAATATCCGGCCCCGGTCATAGAGGATGAGTCTGGCTTTGAAGACGACCGTAGGTTTAGATTTTCCCATAAGTGCGGTGGTGATCCCGGAGTGACGACTCGGCCTTGCGTGCTGGATGGAGTTAGAAGGGGTGGTGCGGCGAATATCGCCCGACTGCACGTTGAAAGCCGCCAAGAGTTGCCCAAAATTATCACGGCTACCTTCACGCCGCATATGGAGACATTGGTCAAGCCCGCCCTCGCGGTCAAAGAAAGCATCCTGGACTGCATCGGCGATACGCCGATGATCCGCCTTCGTCGTTTTAGCGAAAGCGTCGGAGTGGATGTCCTCGCTAAGCTGGAGGGCGCCAATCCAGGGCAAAGCGCCAAAGACCGCATCGCAGTGTCGATGATCAACGCGCTCGAGGAGGCCGGTGAGCTTTGTTTGGGGGGTACCGTCATCGAGACGACGAGCGGCAACACGGGCTTCGCGCTCGCAATGATCTGCGCCGTTCGCGGGTATCGCTGCATCTTAGTGACCAACGATAAAATCAGTGTCGCTAAACTCGACGCCCTCAAAGCGCTGGGCGCAGAGGTGGAGATTTGCCCGAGCAACGTAGACAGCAAGGATCCCCGCAGCTACTACGAGCGCGCTAAGACCCTGCAGCAAGAACTCGCCGACTCCGTCTACGTCAATCAGTACTACCACCCCGGCAATCCGCAGGCCCACTACGAAACTACTGGACCTGAAATTTGGCAGCAAACCCACGGGCTGGTGACGCACTATTTTGCGCCGGTGGGCACGGGCGGTTCCATCTCGGGCGTAGCAAAGTTTCTCAAGCAGCGCAATCCACTGGTTCGCACCTATGGCGTCGATGCCTATGGCTCTGTGCTAACCGCCTACCATGCCACCGGGGAGTTCGACAAAAACCAAATCAAGCCCTACCTCCTGGAGGGCGTAGGTAAAAACATCATCCCCGACAATGTCCACTTCGAGCTGATCGACCAGATGGTACAGGTGGGCGACAAGGAGTCTGCGGTAGAGGCCCGCGATTTGGCGCGTACCGAAGGAGTGCTGGTTGGGTTCTCGAGCGGGGCTGTGCTGGCGGGTATTCGGGCTGTCGCCAAAACCCTTCCCAGCGACGCCATCGTGGTCGCCCTCATGAGCGACCACGGCAACAAGTATTTCGAGAAGATATTTAGCGACGAGTGGATGCGAGACAATGGCCTCTTGGAGTAGCCGAAAGGCGTGGAAGTCGTGCCCCGCTAACCCTCGGCAAGTCTACCCCTCCTGGCTAGCGTAGCTTTCCATCGGCGGGCACGTGCAGACCAAGTTTCGGTCACCGAGCGCCTGGTTGACGCGACCTACGCTCGGCCAGAACTTGCGTCCCTCCCTGAGGTACTCCAGCGGGTAGGCGGCCGCAGACCGAGTATACCTGTGATCCCACTCGTCGGCAGTAATCACTGCGAGTGTGTGCGGGGCATTGAGCAGAACGTTGTCCTCACCATCTGCATCCCCCCGAGCGATCGCATCCATCTCGGCGCGAATACCGATCATCGCATCGCAAAAGCGATCGAGTTCGTCTTTGCTCTCCGACTCGGTCGGCTCTATCATCATCGTACCGGCCACTGGCCAACTGAGCGTCGGCGCGTGAAAGCCATAGTCAATGAGCCGTTTCGCGACATCCTCCGCGCTCGCGACGGATTTGAAGGGACGCAAGTCGATGATCAGCTCGTGGGCCGACCACCCAGCTGTGCCTTTATAGAGCACATCGTAATGGTCGCTGAGACGTCGAGCGATGTAATTGGCATTTAGGATGGCCAATCGACTGGCGTCGGTGAGACCAGTGGGGCCGAGCATACGGATGTAGGCGTAGCTAATCAACAGGATGCTGGCCGACCCTTGTGGCGTCGCTGACACGGCAGTGGTGGCTTTGACACCACCCGTGCTCACGAGCACGTGACCTGGGAGAAACGGCGCGAGCTTGTCGTTGACGCAGATTGGTCCCATGCCTGGGCCACCTCCACCGTGTGGGATGGCGAAGGTCTTGTGGAGATTTAGGTGGCAGACGTCGGCTCCGATCTGTCCCGGACTGGTAAGGCCAACCTGAGCGTTCATGTTAGCGCCGTCCATGTAGACCAGGCCCCCGCGTTCGTGGATGACATCGCAGATATCTTTGATGCCCGTCTCGAAGACGCCATAGGTGCTCGGATAGGTGACCATTAGCGCCGCGAGGCGATCGGCGTACTTATCGGCTTTGGCGCGGAGGTCTGCACGGTTGATGTCACCGTTGTCGTCGTTCTTGATGACGACGACCTCCATACCCGCCATGACAGCGCTCGCAGGATTGGTCCCGTGCGCAGACTCTGGAATAAGTGCGACGTTGCGATGGGTGTCCCCACGATCGAAGTGGTAGGCGCGAATCACGGTAAGCCCGGCGTACTCCCCCTGGGCACCACTGTTCGGCTGGAGAGATGTTGCGGTCATGCCGCAGATATCTGCGAGGTAGGCCTCGAGTTCTTCGAAGATCTGCGTGTAGCCAGCGGCTTGGTCCACCGGAGCGAAGGGGTGCAAATCGGCAAACGCTGGCCAACTCACCGGCATTAGTTCCGTGGCCGCGTTAAGCTTCATGGTGCAGCTCCCGAGGGGGATCATCGCATGCGTAAGGGAGAGGTCCTTGTTCTCGAGGCGCTTTATGTAGCGCATGAGCTTGGTCTCCGTCTGGTGAGCGTGAAAGACCTCGTTGGTTAGGAAAGGGCTCTTGCGAAGGACATCGTCCGCTAGTTTTAGGGCTGGCGCAGCGTGGGTGCCGCTGTCGGTTTTGGCGAAAGCCGCTATCAAGGCTTCCAACTCCTGATCGGTGAGCGTCTCGTCGACAGATACCTGCACGAAAGAGTCGTCTCCATTGAGGTGCAGGTAGGCGTTAAATTTTCCCGCGAGCTGGGTCTTAATTTCACCCAGGCGTTTCTCGGTGACTTCAAGGCGAAGCGTGTCAAAAAATTGGTCGCCCGCCAGCTCCAAACCTTGTCCCTGGAGGGCCTCCGCGAGACGGATTGTCTGCGCATGCACTGTCCGAGCGATGTCGCGCAGGCCGTCTGGTCCATGATACACGGCATACATCCCCGCCATGATGGCAAGGAGCGCCTGCGCCGTGCAGATGTTGCTCGTTGCCTTCTCACGGCGAATGTGCTGCTCACGGGTTTGCAGCGCCATGCGCATCGCAGGTCGCCCGTGCGCGTCTTCAGAGACACCTATAATACGCCCCGGGATGACGCGCTTAAACTCATCAGTCGTGGCGAAGAAGGCGGCATGCGGCCCACCGTAACCGATAGGCACGCCGAAGCGCTGGCTGTTGCCTACCGCGCAATCGACACCCCAGGCACCAGGGGCTTCGAGGAGACACAAGGCCAATAAATCAGTCGCAACGCAGGTGTAAACTCCTGCCTCTTTCGCCTTGCGCAAAAGCGGTCCAATGTTGTGCACCTGCCCGTCGCCACTCGGATATTGGAGGAGCATACCGAAAACGTCTTCCCCGAGGTCGGCCTCGGCTACACTCCCGACGTGAAGCGTTATGCCGATAGGCTGCGCCCGAGTGCGCAGGACATCCAGCGTTTGGGGGAAGACGTTTTCGCTTACCACGAAGACGTTGGCGGTCGGCTCGCCAGACTTTACCCGTCTGTTTTTCTGGTTGTAGAACATGGCCATGGCCTCGGCAGCCGCAGTCCCCTCATCGAGGAGACTAGCGTTCGCGATTGGCAGACCGGTGAGGTCGCTAACGACGGTTTGGTAGTTGAGCAGCGCTTCGAGGCGCCCCTGCGCAATCTCGGCTTGGTAGGGAGTGTACTGCGTGTACCAGCCTGGGTTGTGGAAGATGTTGCGAGCGATAACCGAGGGGGTGATCGTGCCGTAGTACCCGAGTCCGATGAGCGACCGAATATCAGGTCGGTTCTTAGCCGCCACCGCTTTAAGGTGCGTTAGATATTCGAACTCGGTTTGTGCAGCGGGCACGTCGATCTCGTTGGTGCGGCGAATAGCCTTGGGTACGGTTTGATTGATGAGCTCGTCCAAGCTATCGACCCCGAGGCTGGTAAGCATGGCGTTGATTTGGGTCTGATCAGGCCCCATGTGGCGGCGGTGAAAGCTCTGTAGCGGAGTAGGCATAAGGTTGGGATTGCGGAAAGCAGCGCAAAATTAAGAGCGAGTAGCCGCTCAACTGTCCACCAACGAGGGTAGTTGCAAACACTGCCCGAGGCCTACCAACAATTGACGGTTCTGGCCCTATTGTCGTGAGTCCGTGCACCGCTCAGTGCAACTCGCCTTAACCCAGCTTTAAGGAAAGTTTGTCGTTTCGGTCACGATTGCCTCCACCGATCCGTCACAGCTTTGTACGACACTCCGGTACACCACCGTTTAGCCATTGCCTTATGACTAGCTCACCCCAAGATTCCCCGCGCCAGCGCACCGACAAACGCAAAGGCCTTTTACTTGCTTTACTCCTGCACGGGGCTGTGGTCGGGGGCTTTATCTATCCGTTTCTGCTTTCGCAAGAACGCGCCCCGTCCTCCTACGAGACTCTCGTCGAACTCGATTTTCGCGAGCCCCCTCTGACAGCGGCCAACGCCAGCAGCAGTGAGCGGATGCGCAACGACGTCAAGCAGGCCAAGCTAGAGCGAGCAGCGCCTCAACGTACCCCCACTGCATCTCTACCGACCTCACCCGCGCCGCCCCCCACAATCTTAACGGATCCGACTGCGACACCCACGTCACCTGAGGCGACACCTGATGAAGTGCCGACCTCGAAGCCGAGCACTGCTCCGGCCGTCGTTAATGTACCCACTACTCAGAGCACCCGCGAAAGCGACGCGTATCGCACATCGACAGGCACTGAAACCTCTACCGGCGCACCCGAGGCCGGAGATGGCGCAAGCGTGAGCGACGCTGGAAGCGGTCGTGCAGACGCAGGTGAGGGCCTAAGCGGCACAGGCGTGCTCCGTCGCGCCGTCGTGTACCGACCACAACTTCACAGCGTGGTACGCAGCAACGGCCGCATTTCGATTAATGTCTGCGTGGACCAGCGAGGCAACGTCGTGGCGGTCAAGTGGAACAAAGAGCTATCTACGATTACCGAAACCGCCACTGTCCGAGAGGCTCTCGACAAGGCTACCGACTATAAGTTCGAACGAGACGGCCGCGCCCCAAACCGGGAGTGCGGCATCCTAACGATTATTGTCAAAGGCCTGGACAAATTGAACTAGAGCCGGGAAGTGGTGTGTTGTATCGGTACGGCGACTCTCGTCAATACCCATTGTACAAAAGCGCCCCCTGGAACGCAAAGGTCCAGGGGGCGCATGTTTTTCAGCTGAGTCGGTACGCCTACGAGAGCGAGAATTCCTTCTTCACATCCTCGACGCGGTCGAGGCGCTCCCAGGTAAACGTATCGTAGGTTTTCTCGTCGAAGGTGACGGTTCCTACCTCGCGACCGAAGTGGCCGTAGGCTGCCGTTGGGCTGAAGATCGGATTGGTGAGGCCAAAGCGCTTAATGATCGCTGCCGGACGCATGTCGAAGGTCTTCGCGACGCGCTCTGCGATTTCGCCGTCTTTCATGTCGACCTTGGCCGTGCCGTAGGTATCCACGAAAAGTCCGACTGGCTTGGCGACACCGATTGCGTACGCGACTTGCACGAGCACTTGGTCGCAGAGTCCTGCGGCAACGAGGTTCTTAGCGATGTGGCGCGTGGCGTAGGCAGCCGAGCGATCCACCTTACTGGAATCCTTCCCGCTGAAAGCGCCGCCGCCGTGGGCACCCTTCCCGCCGTAGGTGTCTACGATGATCTTGCGCCCCGTGAGTCCAGCATCGCCGTGTGGTCCGCCAATCACGAATTTACCGGTCGGGTTGACGTGGTAGGTGATGTCCCCGCCGAAGAGCTGGGCCTGGGCCTCGTAGCGTGCCTTTACGCGCGGGATGAGCTTCGTCTGAACGTCTTGCTTGATGCGCGCCAACATCGAGGCGTCGTCCGGGCCGAAGTCATCGTGCTGCGTCGACACCACGATCGTATCGATGCGCAGTGGCGTATGATCGTCGTCGTACTCAATGGTGACCTGCGACTTGGCATCCGGACGGAGGTAGGGCATGGGTCCTGCGTCGCCCTCGCGACGAATGGCCGCCAGTTCCTCTAAGATCCTGTGGCTAATGTCCAGGGCGAGCGGCATGTAGTTCGGCGTCTCGTTGGTGGCGTACCCGAACATCATCCCCTGATCACCGGCACCTTGCTCCTCGGGAGTGTCGCGCACCACACCCTGGTAGATGTCCTTGCTCTGCTCGTGGATGGCGTTTAGGACGCCGCAGCTTCGAGCGTCGAACTGGAGGTTCGGGTCGGTGTAGCCGATCTTTTCGATGGTCTTGCGGACCGTCTCTTGAATGTCTACGTAGCTGCTCGTGGTTACCTCTCCGCCCACGACGACGAGACCAGTGGTACAGAAGGTTTCACAGGCCACCTTCGAGGAGGGGTCTTTCGAGAGAAACGCGTCGAGGATGGCGTCACTGATCTGGTCGGAGACTTTGTCTGGGTGACCTTCGCTAACACTTTCCGAGGTAAAGAGGTACGGCATGGATGGAATCGATTTTCGTTCGGTGCGCAAAGGTAGACCTTACTACTTCACGCGGCAGCTCAACAGGTGCATCTTGCCGATACCCGCTTCGAGTAGGTCGCCCTTAGCCACTGGCCCGACGCCGACTGGAGTACCTGTAAAGAGGAGATCGCCATCGAGAAGGCGAAAATACCGGCTCACCTCTGCGATGATCCGATCGAAGCTAAAGAGCATGAGATCCGTCGTGCCCTGCTGCACGTAAGCGCCGTTTTTACGTAAATAGAACGCGATGGGTGCGCCTTTCGGCAAAACCTCCACCGGCAGAAATTCCCCAACCACCGCGGAATGGTCAAAGGCTTTGGCCTTCTCCCACGGCAAACCTCGACTCTTGAGCTCATCCTGGAGATCGCGAGCCGTGAAGTCGATGCCCACCCCTACCTGATCGTAGTAGCGGTGCGCAAAACGTTCTTCGATCGCTTTACCGTTGCGGCAGATCCGCAGGACCAACTCACACTCGTAGTGGATGTTCTGGCTAAACTCTGGGTAAAAGAACGGCTTCCCTCCGGTGAGTACGGCAGTGCTCGGCTTGAGGAAAATTACCGGTTCCGAAGGGATGGCGTTACCGAGTTCAGCGGCGTGGGCTGCATAGTTGCGGCCGATGCAGATTACCTTCATCAGCGGGGGTTGTTGTAGGCCCACCAAGTCCTTGACCTCGCGAAGGGTCTCCTGCGCACGCAGACGAATATGCGCACTCGAAGCCCTAACCTGCTCTTTAACCGAGCGCTTGTCGGCGGTAAGGTGCGCTTTTCGCTCCCGCATCCCTGCGCTCACGACGACGAGCGCGTTGGCGACGGCGTCCTTCAAGTCCGAGTAACGCAGCGTGCCTGCTGTCGCTTGATAAGTTAATTGGGAAGCTTGGTCGGCCTCGCCGCTCGCACGTAGGAGAGCCAAGAGGTTGCTAACACCTGGACTTAGCTCACCGGCGGGCGTATCACCGGTATCGGTCACGGCCGAACGAATCTGTTTGCGGATTTGAGCTTCTTCTGCGAAGACGTTAATGTAGTGCTTCGGTCCGAGGCTCTTGCCCATCTTGCGCGTCGGGTCGGCGGGCGAAGCAATCTTCGGGGTAGCGGTATACAATGCTTCAGGTGCCGTAAAGTACTCCTTGCCGACTTGTTGGTTAAAGCGAGTAGCAATGTTGCGCGAAAGTTCGAGGTGTTGCTCCTGGTCCTTCCCGACCGGTACCAACTCGGCGCGATAGATGAGAATATCCGCGGCCTGAAGCACCGGGTAGTCGAAGAGCCCAACGCTGACGAAATCATCGTTGCCCGCGGCGTTTTGCTGCGACTTGTCCTTAAACTGCGTCATTCGGGTGAGTTGCCCGTAGCTCGCAAAGCAGTTTAAAATCCATGCGAGCTCTGCGTGTTCCGGAATGAGACTCTGAATGAAGAGACTATCTGGCGCTACGCCCGCAGCCAGCAGGTTGAAGGTGATCTCCCAGGTCGCCTCCCTCAGTTTGACAGGCGAGTACGGCATCGTGATCGCGTGAAAGTCGACGACTCCATAAAAGCACTCGTACTTCGCCTGCAGGGCTACCCAGTTTTGTACCGCTCCGAAATAGTTGCCAAAATGCAGATCGCCAGTTGGCTGAATGCAGGAGAGGATAGTTTTCACGGAAGTGGGACCTGAGGTGGCAAAGGAAAGTACGGTTATGCTTTTGGTACAGCCGCCAAAACGGAGATCTCGACATTGGCCCCCTTTGGTAGGCGCGCTACCTGTACGAGTTCGCGAGCTGGCGCGTCATCAACCCCGAAATAGTCTTGGTACACGGCATTAATCCGGTCGAACATTCCAATATCCATCACGAAGACGGAGCATTTGATGACGTTGCGCTTCGAGGTGCCGGCTGCCGCCAAAACCGCATCTACGTTGGCAAGCACCTGTCGAGTCTCGGCTTCGATGTCGGTGGCGATGAGTTGACCCGATATTGGGTCTAGGGCTATTTGGCCAGAACAGTAGAGCACACCGTTATGCTCTACCGCTTGTGAGTACGGTCCGACGGGTGCGGGGGCGTGGGGGGAGTAAATCGTCTTCAAGGGCTGCGTTCGATGACAACGATTGTAGGCCACGCTCTACAGAGCAGCGGCCTACGATCGTCTATAGTAATGCAAGGTAAGCTCGGTCTAGACCTCTACGGCAGGCACGAGGATCTTGCCGCGGTAGTAGAGATTGCCGTCGGCGTCTTTGTGGGCGACGTGGCGACGGTGTGTGAGGCCGGTGGAAGCGTCACGGCTGAGGGTCGGGGCATCGGCCTTGTAGTGGGTGCGACGCTTGCGCTTGCGCTGCTTGGAGATGCGGCTTTTGGGATGTGCCATTAGTTCGGATTTATCTGTCCTTTGAGCGCTTGGAGCGCCGCCCAGGGTGAGTCTGCGGGAATGGAGGAATCCCCTTCGTCGGACGCGGAGTCCTCATCGGGGGTTGGAATTAGATACTTGAGCATGTCGGGATCGCAGGCAAGCCCCGCAGCCTCGTGGAGGATAGACATCGGCAAAGTAACGCCGATGGTCTCGAACAGCAGCTTCGCGACGTTGTAGCGCTCGGTACCATAGGGCACAAAGACTACCTCGTCATCCTCGCTGGTAAGCTCGGCATCGTACTTTAAAACAATCTCGCTCTCGCCGGAGAGAGGAAGCCGAAAGACGTCCAGACAGCGGTCGCACGCAACGCCGGCACTTCCTGCGAAGGCTACGCTTACGTTAAATTGATTGCGAACCTTCTCAATCTGCACTTGCGCGGTGAAGTCACCGCTGCGCAGCAGATCCGTGTCAAAAGCAGCGAAGAACGCGTCGTCTAGCACGTAGTTGAACTGATGCAGTCCGACTGCTAGGGTTTCGAGAGGGATGTCAAAGCTGGCGTGCGCCTCCATGATGATCAACCTTTGTTGAAAACGGCGGCAAATGTACGCTGCCCGCACCTCTTTCGCACTAGGCGTAAGGATAATTAATCTGACCAAGTTCAGGACACACCCTGACGCAAGTCATCACCCCATCTCCCCCGCCCACCTCATCTTTGCAATTTAACCGACAGTCCACGCTGTTTGTGTTACCAACGAAAGCATCACCCTCTATAGGTGTAAGATTCACTTCTGGGACATTGGATGGGTCGGGCGTTTACGCCCGACCCTCTTTTTTGACTACTCCGATCCCTTTAGTGCGTACTGGTCATCAAGGCCGGGTTCATCCCCATCATACTGAAGCCCCCATCGTGGAAGAGGTTTTGCATGGTGACGTAGCGTGTAAAGTCACTGAACAGCGACGCGCAGTACGCCGCACACGCCTCACCTGAGGCGTTGCCCAGAGGGGAGGTCGTGTCGGCGTAGTCGAAGAAATCGGAGAACCCCTTCACCCCCGAGCCCGCCGTCGTTACCGTCGGAGACTGGCTAATCGTGTTGACGCGGACGTGATCGCGAACGCCAAAGTGATACCCAAAGCTCCGCGCGAAACTCTCGAGCAAGGCTTTCGCATCAGCCATCTCGCCGTAATGTGGAAAACTGCGTTGCGCGGCGATGTAAGTCAGCGCGAGAATACTCCCCCACTCCGCCATCATCTCGCCCCGGTACAAGACTTGCATCATCTTATGAAAGCTGATCGCCGAGATGTCGAGCGTCTTCAGCATCCAGTCGTGATTGGTGTCGGTGTACTCCTTCTTCTTGCGAACATTGACCGACATCCCGATGGAGTGTAACACGAAGTCAAACTTGCCGCCAAGGTGATCAGACGCCTGCTCGAACATCGCCTGCATGTCCTCAGAACTCGTCGCGTCTGCGGCGATGACGGGAGCGTTGAGCTTGTCGCCCGAGCTGCTGTAGCGTACCCATGCGGAGGGCGACAGGGGCGTTGGTCAGCACAATCTGCGCGCCGTGCGCGACGCAGGTTTCGGCTACCTGCCAGGCGATCGAGCGCTCGTCGAGGGCACCAAAGATGACGCCGCGTTTGCCGGCGAGGAGGGAGGAGGTAGACATGGGTTTAGACCTTAGGTGTACCGGCGAAAGTAAGCGCGGGACTACCGTTTTGCGGAAGCTAACAAACCTGCGGCATTCGCAAGGGCCGGTTTGCTCGGGGGGTCACTACTCAGCATCACAGCAATGGCCTGTACGCGGGCGGGTTGGTCCAGTTCGCGGACACGGGTCGCCGTCCGCTCGCCAAGATCCTCTTTGTACACGAAGTAGTGTCGGTCGGCCTGGCTGGCGACTTGTGGGGAGTGCGTAATGGTGACGACCTGGTGCTCACCGCTGAGCTCGTGCAAGATCTCGCCCATGCGTAGGGCAACATCGCCACTAACGCCACTATCGATCTCGTCAAAGATGAGCGTCGGCAAAGGAATCGCCGAGGCGACCAGACTCTTGGTGACCAAGGTCAAGCGACTCAGCTCTCCCCCACTGGCCTGGCCTTTGATGGGCTGCATCCGGGAGCCCTTGTTGGCGCTGAACAAGTACTCCACCTGATCCATACCCAGCGGTCCTGGGGTATCCAACTCTTGAAACTCGATTGCTAGGCGGGCGCTGGCCATGCTCAGCTTGGCGAGGCGCGCGTGAATTTTGACCAGGAAGTCATCGACGACAGATTTCCGGCGGGCGCGCAGCTCGAAGGCTCGCTCCTCGAGGACACGGAGTTGGGTAGCCAGTGATTTGTCGAGCTGCTTGATCTCACGGTCCACGCGCTTCGTGCTCTGCGACCGGGATTCGTACTCGCGTTGAACCTCCAGTAGCCCAGCATCATCGGCAACGCCGTGCTTCTTGATGAGCTTATAGATGATAGATAGGCGCTCGTTGACTTCTTCTATTCGCTCAGGGTCGAACTCGGTGTTCTCGGCGAGGTCGGCAAAGGTCTGGCCGAGATCGTCGAGTTCGTAGCGAAGCTCTTCGAGGCGTTGGATCTGCTTGTCGAGCTCCTCGTTGATGCCGCGGAGGCCGTCGACCGGTGGCACGAGGTCCCGGAGCTGCGAGACGACCGCGTTCTCGTCCTCGACGAGCTTGTAGCCTGTTTCGCCGAGGACCTTCTTGATGTCTTCGGCACGCTCGAGGGTCTTGAGCTCGGACTCCAGGACAACCATTTCTCCGGCTTGGACATCGGCCTCTGCAAGTTCGGCGAGTTGGAAGGTGACGAAGTCGGCCTCGGTACGCAGTCGCGCTTGTTCGGCCTGTAGTTTCGCGAGTTCTCGACGATCTGCCTGGTAGACGGCGTAAGCCCCGCCATACTGCCGCAGAAGTGTCTGGTTTGAGGCGAGGGCGTCCAGCATTCGCAACTGGAAAGAAACGTTGTGGATGTCGAGGGTGTCGAACTGCTGGTGAAGATCAATCAGCGAGCGACTGAGGTCTTGGAGAACAGAGAGCTTGGTGGGGGTATCGTTGACAAACGTGCGGGTTTTGCCGGAAGGCAAAATCTCTCGCCGGATCACGAGTTCGTCGTCGTAGTCGAGTTCGTGCTCCGTGAAAAACTCCTGCAAACCGTAGGCCCCCACGTTAAAGTGCGCTTCGACGATACACTTCCTGGCAGCGTCGAAGAGAGCCTTGGTGTCCGCGCGTTGCCCCATGATGAGGCCCAGCCCCCCGAGGATTATAGACTTCCCGGCACCGGTCTCGCCGGTAATGATCGTGAGCCCGGGGGCGAAGGCGACGTGGAGCTCGTCGATGAGCGCGTAGTTGCGGATGTCGAGGCTCGTAATCATAAGCGGTGGTAAAGGTCGCCAGCATGTACCCAACTACCAACTGCCGCCGGCGCCTCCTCCACCAAAGCCGCCGCCGCCGAAGCCGCCGAAACCACCGCCCCCACCGAAGCCGCCACCACCGCCGAAACCACCGCCGCCACCGAAGCCTCCACCCGGTAAGACGACCCAGCCGCCGCCCCTGCGCCCGCGGTATCGCCCGTCGCGGTAGTACCCACCGTCGTTGGAGTCACCGCCGCCGCCGCCCCGATTGGCGAACCACCGGATAACGATAATGACGACGAACAGCAGAATCATGACCATCATCGGACTCAGCCCGCCCCCGCCGACTTGGCTCGGGTCGGCGGTGTAGCGCCCCTGCAGCAGTTCGATCATCACCGATGTCGCGCGATCGATGCCCTGGTAGTAGCCCCCCGCTCGAAAGTTGGGCACGATGACCTGGTCGATGATGCGTTGGGTCATCGCGTCGGTGAGGCGGTCCTCGACGCCATAGCCGGTTTGAATGAAGACCTCGCGGTTGTCGACCGCGACGTAAATGAGTACGCCATTGTCGTTTTTGTCGCCGCCGATACCCCAACTGTCGGCGATGCGGAAGCTACGATCGAAGGCGTCACCGCTTTCGAGGTAGCGCTCGATCACGATTGCGATCTGCGTTGAGGTGGTATCGTCGTAGGCGACGAGCTTACGCTCGAGAGCCGCGACGTTTTCGCTAGCAATTACACCGGCATAGTCGTTGACCAGACGGGAGGGTTTCGCGGGCAGGGAGGCCTCTTGAGCTTTCGCCAAAACCGTCGACACCGTCAGCAGCAGCACCAGCCAAAAGGTCGGCAACGAGTGAAGGCGTAGGGTCTTAGGCATAACTGATGTCGTCGGGCAACTCGTTGAGGTCGTCGGTTTGGTAAGGAAAGTGTTCGGCGAGCGCCTCACCAGCGATCGCAATACCCCGCGTCAGGCCTTCAGTATATTCTCCGTTCGCAAACAGCGGGCGCATCGCATTGGCAGCCCCTTCCCAGAAGTCGTCCCCGGTCACGGCATCGATGCCGGCGTCACCAACGATGGCGAACGCTTTTTGCGCCGGGGCGATCAGGATTAACACACCGTTGCGTGCGGCGGTGTCCGTCATCCCGAGCGACTCGAAGGTTCGTTTGGCCTCGTCGAGCGGGGGCCGCCGAAGCTTCTGCTCGACGTGTACGCGGATCTCTCCGCTCGTCCGCCTTTCAAAGGCACGAATCGCCCCCACGATTTCCGCCTCCTGAGAAGGAGTAAACACAAATCGGGGATAGAACATGCGGCAAGCGAGATAAACGTCGGGGGTTTTGGCGAAAGCCTAATTGAAGTCAATGACCGGGGCCTTCGCCGAGCCAGGGTCCGATTCAAAGAGCGCTCTACGGTCGAAACCAAAGACTCCCGCGAAAAAATTGTTTGGGAAGGTACGGATGTCGGCATTGTACGCGGTAGCAGCATCGTTGAAGCGCTTACGTGCAACAGCAATACGGTTTTCAGTTCCCTCGATCTGGCTCTGAAGATCGCGGAACTGAGCAGTCGTCTGGAGTTGTGGATAGGCTTCGGCGGTGGCGAGCAGCCTCCCGAGCGAACTCCCTAGCTCCGATTGGGCAGCCTGAAACTTCGCGAGGTTCTCCTCGGTAAGGTCGTCGGCCGTCAGCTGGATTGAGGTCGCCCTCGAGCGGGCTTCGATGACAGCCTGGAGGGTTTCGCTCTCGAAGTCGGCAGCACCCTTGACCGTGCTCACCACTTGACTGATGAGGTCGGTGCGCCGCTGGTACTGGGTCTCGACATCGGCCCAGGCCGCATTGACGTTCTCGTCCTGATTGACGAAGGAGTTGTATTTGCCGCAGCCCATAAAGCCGAGCACCGCCGCCACGGCGAGGAGAATGATGAGAAGTGTCTTGCCCATGATGTCTGTTTTGCCGAAAGGTAACTAGCTAAGGTCTGTAAAAAGCTAATTGTGCAGAGTCGCGAGGTACGCCAACCAATCAGCCTCCTCGTCGATGTCGTCGAGCGTGGGCAGTTCGAAGTGTCGCAGGCCGGCTTTCGCCAAAACCTCCCGCGTCTGATCGGCTACTCGATCGGTGCTCCAGGTGATGCCATCGAAAAGTTCGGGGTGACACGTCTTGAATCCCAGTAAATAGTAGCCCCCATCGAAACTCGGCCCCATCACCACATCGTGGTCTTCTAGCATGGTCGCTGCCGATTGGAGGTGTTGCGCCGTGAGGTACGGACAGTCCGTGCCGATCAGCAGCACTGCGCTGCGGCGAGTCAGGACAGCAAGCGCCGCAGTTTGCATACGCTCGCCGAGATCTGGAGTAGGAGACTGGATACCGTGATCGAAGGCGCTGCTCGCCCAAACGTCGAGGTCCCCTGGCGCTGGTTCGAAAAACACGGTGGCTGGGAGACCGCTAGCGCGCACGGTTGCAGCACAGAGACGAATGAGGCGTTGGTACACCGAAAGGGTAGCCTCCGCGCCCATAGTCCTGGCGAGTCGAGTCTTGCCGCGTCCGAGTTCGGCGCGCCGAGCCAGCACAATTACTTCAGTGCCCTCACGGATAGGTCCGCCTGGAACGGTTGCATCATGCGTCATCGTCGCCATCACCGTCTGTCTCATTGTCGTCGTCTTCTTCGTAGACCTTACTACCGTCTTTGAGTTTGCGGGCCACCTGTGCGTAGGGCCCGACAACGATGCGTTCGCCGATCTGAAGTCCGGAGGTAACTTGGATCACTTTGCGGTTTTGGACTCCCGTCTTGACGATGCGACGCTCAACGGTGCCGTCGTCTTTGGCGACCCACACTACTTCGACGAGTTCATCGCTGTTGGGGGCTTGGTCATCGCTGGGTGTCGGCTTCTTGTTGCTAGTGGATTCATCCATCTCGCGAGCCGTCACGGAGGCAATAGGAACGGTTACCGCGTCCGCGACGGTTTCGGTGAGGATCTCTACTGAGGCGGACATGCCCGGGCGGAACGGGTACGTGCGGCCGGCAGCAACGAGGTCTGCGTAGCTACTAGCGTCGATCAGGATCGTCACGGTGAAGTTGGTTACTTGGTCCGTGTTTAGCGTTTGGATACCGGCTGCGCTGGTGAGATTGTTAGCGCTGCTCGATATCTCGGCCACCTTTCCGGTGAACTTCCGATCGAGGTAGGCGTCGACCTCTATTTCCACGGGGTCCCCGAGGGAGACGCGTGGGATGTCATTTTCTGAGACCTCTACTCGCACCTCCATTTGTGTGAGGTCTGCCACGCGTGCCAGTTCTGTACCCGCCATTTGGATGGTACCGACGACGCGCTCGCCCTCCTCGACGTTGAGTTGGCTCAAGATCCCATCCATCGGGGCGATGATGTTGGTCCGGCGGAGACTGGTTTGAAGTTCGCGGAGGGTGGCCTGCGCACTGGACACCTGAAAGCCGTTGCCGCGCACATTCTCCTGGGCCGCCTGTATACTCGCCTCGGCGGCAGCGATGCTCGCCTTGCTAAGCGCTACGGCCACCTGTGCGTTTTCAAGTTCCGCCTGACTTAGCAATCCCTCCTTGGCGAGTTGCTCTGCGCGCCGCGCAGCGAGTTGGTTGGCCTCTAATTGAGCACTGAGACGTGTTTTGTCGCCGGTGAGTTGCTGGATGGTTGCCTTCGCCGACGAGACAGCTGCCTGGGCCTGGTTGACTTGCGCTTGGCCGCGAGCTACCTGCGACTCGTAGGCGTCGGCATCGATACGGGCCAGCAGCTGCCCGGCCCGCACGCTATCGCCCTCCTTGACGAACAGCTCGACCACCTCGCCGCTAACGTCGCTGGAGATTCCTACGTCGGTGACCGGGAAGATTCGCCCCGAGGCACTCACTCGCTCCTCGATGGTCCCCTTTTCGACCACGCCTAACTCCACAGCGGTGCCTTCCTTACGGTCGGAGCTTTTTAGCACACTCCAGGTTACGAGGCCGCCAACCACGAGCGCGGCGAAAAGAATCCACAGATTGCGTTTGGTCGTCTTTGTCATGTCTGTGAAGATTAAAGGGTAAGTGGGCGACCGAGGTAAAAGTCGATCACTTTGGCGTTAAAAACGTACTGGTACCGAGCTCGAAGAAGCGCGATCTGTGCCTGCTCGAGAAGCAGTTGTTGGTCAGACAGGTCGAAGTCGTTGCCAGCACCAAACTCGAGCCTACGTACGGCAGCGTCGTAAGAGGCTTCCGCAGCCGCGAGCGCACGGCGGGCGGCGGCCACCTCCAATCGCGCGTTCTGCGCATTGAGAAGCGCTTGTTCGAGTTCGATGCGGAAGTCGAGTTCAGCCTGCGTTCGATCGATGCGCGCCTCCTCGCGAGCGCTTTGCGCCTGCGCCACGGCAGCATTGTTGAGTCCTTGTGAAAAGATAGGGATGCGAACGCTGAGCCCGACGGATTGTCCGAAGAAGTCGTTGAGCTGTTGTCCGAAAGGAGTGGGCGTTCGTGAGAAGTTAGGTTGTAGAAACCCGATCGTCGTCTCTTGGCCGTTGAACACAACGCGTTGTTCGCTCTCCACGAAGCTGCCATCGTCCACGAAACTTTGCGCTGCGCTGCTGTAGCGGGTATTGGCCTGCCCGAAGGCGCTTACTGTTGGTCGCAGTCCGGCGCGGGCAATCTCGGTGCTGAGTACTGCAACCTCTTCGCTCAATCTCGCCGCGCGGAGGCTCGGTTGGCGGCTCACTGCCCCGGCAAAAAGCTCCTCCGAGGCTACATCGGCGAGCTGTACCGCGTCGAGATCTAGGCTCTCGGCATTGGCGAGTTGCAATTGCTGGCCTATTGGGAGACGCAGTAACTGAGATAGGCGTAGCACGGCGAGCGACTGCTCATTGCGCGCACGTACTACGGCCTGTTGTTGCCGAGCTACACTAGCCTCGATCTCCAAGCGCTCGACGGGGGCTACTTGCCCAGCTGCGATGCGACCCTCGACCTGACGCAACTGTGCCGAAAACTGGGACTCGAGGTTTGCAGCATTGCTCGCGGCTTCCCCTGCGAGCAGGTTTTCGAGATACAATTGAGCTGCAGTAAGAGCGATGTCCTGTTTGGTCGCTGCTAGGGTAGCCTCCGCGGCTGCTACGGTGGCTTTGTTTCGTGCAATCGTATTGCGAATACGGCCTCCGGCATACAGCGTAGCTCCGGCATCAAGCGAGAAGCTCGTAAAGCCGATACTTTGCTGGACGAGGTTGTTGGTCGTCGGATCGATGTTCAAACCGAACTGGTACCCACCGTTGGACTGGAACGCGAGCGTAGGATACTGCGAGAGTTTGCTCTGCTGGACAGCTATCTCCCCCTGGCGAACGCGCTGCTCGACGCCGTCTACAACGAGACTTTGCTCGACAGCCCGATCGACGACTTGCTGTAGGCTCATCACCTGCGCAGACATTCTATGCGCTGCACAGAGCATCCAGATCGTGAGCGGAAAGACGAAAGGGCGCAAAGTCATCAGTCTAGTTTGGGGGCTGGCGCTCGCCTGCTGAGGTTGAGCCGGGTGCCGGTGGTGGCCCAAACGTAAACGACAGATCCTGCCTAGGGTCGTCTCTTGGACGAAGGGGTGAATTTGGCGGACGAAAGCCCAGCGAGCGCCGTTAGCTCAATGCCTCCCTACCAGCAACATGAGCTTTCAGTCCCAGCCGCTACCGGCGAAGGTTACTGCTCGAACCCGAGGGGTCGATCTGAAAGTAGCGGTACCCGATCAGCCGGTCGTAGCGCGCGCCATACGGCCGGTAATACAACAGAAAGTTGTAGTGGTTTTCTGCCGAGAACGTGTTGCCCTCGACCTGCGACCAGGACGGTGGTGCCGCCGGGTCGGACTGACTTACATAGGCATAGTCGTAAAAGCCCTGCCGCAGTAAGGTCCGGAACACATAGCTGCGGGTGAGTTCATTGTATACGCCGCGATTGGCTTCGTCCAGCTGATAACCATTGTACGCTCCGTATAGGTAGAGAGGCTCGATGCTTACATCGCGCTCGCTGCGAAGCGCAAAAATCGTGGTCGCGTAATCCGAGCGCCCGCTCAGGCGATTGTCAAAGTCGCCAAGGACAAACTTTCCGTTCACGTCCAGCCGCACTTCGATCGGGTCGTCGACGCGATAGCGCTCTGGCTGGAGGTAGACCGTAATCCCGCCGTCTTCCTCCACGACTTCGTCAACTTGACCGCCGTCGCTCAAAAGCGTTCGAATATCGAGGCTCCGCCACTCGCGATGCCCTGGGAAGACGAGTTTACCTGGGTAATCCCAGACGGCGTCCTCGCCACTAATCCGGCGAGGCAACAATGCACTGTAGCCGTATCGCCAATCGCCGTTCTGAATGACCGACAGCGTGAGGCTGCGCCGAGGGTCTTCGACGCGGGCTTCGCGTATGGACGTAGTCGCGAAAAACTCCTGGTGCGTGCGATCCAGCAGAGCCTGCGTAGGGCGACGGGCCGTAGGCGTGATATTGAGGAGGTCTTCGTACACGCAGAATCTTAGTCGGGCGATCAGCACTCCCGAGTCATCGTCGTAAAGGCGCAGGAAGTAGTTGCCGCTAACTTTCCAGGCTACGTCCTGATTGGGGAGTTGCAACTGGTAGCTCGTGTACGGATTGGCCGTCGTGATCGAAAGGCGGAAGTCGCGAACGTCACCCTCGGCGAAGGTTTGGAGGTAGTCGATGGTCGAAAGGCGGTCGGGCTGCCAGTCGCGATCGCAGTGAACGACATCGTAGCGGAACTCTTTGACGTCGTCCTCCAGCCAATCGAAGGAGAGCGTGAGTCGCCCCCCGTCGAGCGGGATGATTGGGTCGGCAAGGTCTGCCCCCGCGACGAGCTTGAGGCTCCGTAGCCGCGGGTCGAGCCACTCCCCTACCCCTGGCAGAGCTGGGTTCCCGACCGCCGTTTGGGTCGTACGCGTTCCAGTTGGAGCTCCCTGTGCGAGGCTACCATCAACGGCAACCCGGCTACAGGATAGGGCCATTGTTACAGCAAATAACACCATAGAAAGATGCTGTACCCGACTGTTTTGGCGAAAGCCGACCTTCCCCAGATGGGCAAATCGGCGAAGTAGGAAGTAGGGCATAGGCATGAAGCAACGCTATTTTGCGGGAGATGTGTGCGGACTACCGCTTTCGCGAAAACGCCAAGGCCACACCGCGCACTCCTCCGCGTAGGCGATCCCGACCCGCGGACTAGCGACGATTGATCGCGCAGAGACCGAGCCGAGCTCTCCTCTAAGCCTGACGTCACTGTCCTCCGACATCAGGTCCACCCCGTAGTGCGAGCGGTCGATACCGAGGCTCTGGCAAACCAGGGCCGGACCGTTCCCGATTCGCGGGCCAGACGCAGTCAATCCACGTCGGCTACGCATCAGGTCAAAATTCACGAGCGGCTCGATCGCGCGAATGAGTACGGCGTCGGGTTGTTCGACGGGCCCGGTCACAATGTTGAACATGTGGTGGATGCCGTAAATCAGGTAGACGTAGGCATGTCCTCCAGGTCCGAAGAAGACTTCCGTGCGAGGGGTACGACGATGGCCGTAACTGTGAGCGGCCTTGTCGTCTGTGCCGCGGTATGCCTCCGTCTCGACGATCCGACCGGCGGTGTGCAGGCCTCCGATAAACGTGTGAATCTCTGCGCCGATCAGAGACTTCGCAATAGCGACGACGTCCAATCCGCAGAGGGCCTCCCGCGATATCTCTGTGGCCATCTACTTCAGCAACACCAGTTCGATCAGACCGGACGATGCTCGGGCTCCGTAACGGCTGATCGCATCCGTGGGATTGACTACCCGAAGCGCTCGAATGGAATTGAGGGGATAGAGTGACTCCGCCTGGGTCATGGAGGGGATCAACACATCGTCCACGAGGAACTGCATCTCCGTGCTCGCACTGTTGAGCGAACTCGGCCCACGGTAGACAACAGTCTCGCCGCTTACCTGGACACCGGGCAAGTTGCGGACCGCCTGCGCCAGGGACGTGTATCTCTCTTGCAAAGAGGAGGACGAGGCTGGCGAAGCCAAACTGGCCTTGGTGGATTGGCAAGCAACGAATACGCCGAAGCAAAGGGCGAATAGCAGTAGGTGCACCGACTCCACGCGTAGTAGCTTTTTCATGTTGCCAAGTTAGCCTCTAGCGCCTGAACTGTCGTCCGGCCGAAAACAATTGCGTCATCCATCTGACTTCCGAGGGCATTCGACGCGATGCGAGCCAGAATGCCCTCAGTCGCAAGGCGAGTGACTCACCTACGCCGGAGCTTGACTGGCTGGATACTATCCCCGGGCGGAATAGTTAGGGGCCTCCTTTGTTATGGTCACGTTGTGGGGGTGGCTTTCCACCATTCCCGCCCCGGAGATGCGGACAAACTTCGCATTTTTGAGTTCTTCGATCGTACCCGCTCCACAGTACCCCATGCCGGCGCGAAGCCCTCCGAGGTACTGCACGACGACTTCGCCGAGGTTGCCCTTGAACGGTACTCGCCCCTCGATCCCCTCGGGTACCAACTTCTTGATGTCGTCTTCGACGTCCTGAAAGTAGCGGTCCTTCGAGCCGCGCTCCATCGCACCAAGTGAACCCATGCCTCGGTACACCTTAAACTTGCGACCGTCCATGAGGATCGTTTCACCAGGTGCCTCCTCAACACCAGCGAACAAGCTGCCGCCCATGACGGTATCCGCGCCAGCAGCCAGGGCCTTTACGATGTCGCCGGAGTAGCGGATGCCGCCGTCTGCTATGACGGGGACCCCAGACCCGCGGAGGGCTTGAGCTACCTCGTAGATGGCCGACAACTGTGGTACGCCGACACCCGCCACGACACGCGTCGTACAAATAGAGCCCGGTCCGACGCCAACTTTCACCCCGTCGGCACCGGCATCGGCTAGCGCGAGCGCCGCGGCACCGGTGGCGATGTTACCGCCTACCACCTGAAGGTCAGGCCAGACATTCTTTACCGCCCGTACCGCGTCCAGCACCCCTTTGCTGTGGCCGTGCGCAGTATCGATGCACACGGCGTCGACACCGACATCGACCAAGGCACCAACCCGTTCGTGCAGGTCGTGCGTCACCCCCACCGCCGCTGCAACTACCAGCCGCCCGAAGCTGTCCTTACAGGAGTTGGGGTAGTTCTGGACCTTCATGATGTCTTTGTAGGTGATTAGGCCAACGAGCGTTCCGGCTGCATCTACTACCGGCAGCTTTTCGATTTTGTGCCGTTGCAAGATGAGGCGAGCCTCTTCGAGAGTCGTGTTCGGAGGTGCGGTGATCAAATTACGCGCTGTCATGATATCACTGACCGGGCGGCTCACAGCGATTTCGAAACGGAGATCCCGGTTGGTGAGGATGCCGACCAGACGACCATCGTCGCTCACGATCGGGATGCCGCCGATGTGGTAGCGGCTCATGAGCTGCAGGGCATCGCTTACGTGGGCATCGACTTTGAGCGTCACGGGATCGATAATCATCCCGGACTCCGACCGCTTTACGGAGCGAACCTGTTCGGCCTGCTGTGCGATGGTCATGTTTTTGTGGATCACGCCAATACCACCCTGCCGGGCAATAGCGATGGCCAGGTCTTTCTCGGTGACGGTATCCATCGCCGCGCTCACGATGGGCGCTTTGAGCTCTAGACCTTTTGTAAATTTTGTAGCGAGGCTCACATCTCTAGGCAGCACCTCAGAGTAGGCGGGCAGAAGGAGGACATCATCGAAGGTCACGCCCTCGGTGGCGAACTTTTGGGCAGTCGTGAGCTGGGCGGCAGGCGTAGGGCGGGCGCTTACGTGGGCTTGATCCATGCGCAAAGCTAGGGGGCTTACGCCAAAACCAGCGGCGCACCCTGCGCATTACGGTCCTTTACCTTTCCACTGCCATGACCGACCGGACCCAGATCGCCGCCTTCAGCGATGAGCATTTCATGAAACAGGCCATTCGCGAGGCGCAGGCAGCGGCCCTCGTCGACGAGATACCCGTCGGTGCGGTGATTGTGAGCAAAAACCGCATCATCGCCCGTGCGCACAATCAGACTGAGCGGCTGCAAGACGTGACCGCGCACGCCGAGATACTCGCACTCACGAGTGCCGCAAATCACCTCGGCAGCAAGCTCCTGCCCGACTGCACGCTGTACGTCACCCTCGAACCCTGCGCGATGTGCGCTGGGGCACTCGCGTGGGCGCAACTCGGACGACTCGTGTACGGCGCCCCGGACGAGAAGCGCGGCTTTATGACCTTCGGCAAGCGTATGCTCCACCCGAAGACCAAGGTCGAGTTTGGTTTTTTGATGGAGGAATGCGGGGCGTTGCTAAGCAACTTTTTTGCGGCTAAGCGAGTGATGCCCTAGTGTATAGGAAGTGAAGGAGGGCACCCGAGACTGCTGCGGTTTTGATTGCACTCTGTCGTTCGGTTGCACTGCCCTGGCATGTCCAACGAAAAGGCCCGTGCGACTAGTGTCGCACGGGCCTTTATAAACGTATCCGTGGGTTTTGGCGAAAGCCCAAAGGACCTAGTTGCGCCCTGGATTGACCTTTTTGCTCGAAGCTACGTTGGCCTTCTTGATGATCTCGGCGGTAACGCGCTTGACAACGAGGGTCTCGACCTCATCCTCCATCGTCATGGCGATCTTGTAGATGCCTTCCGGGTTGGAACTCAGGTCGACGCTTAGGTCGTTGAGGCCGGCGGTGAGCATGAGCTCATCAAAGTAGACTTGCTCACCGAGGAGGTTGGACACCGTGAGAGTCATGTCGCCGTCTTTGATGGCGTCGATCGTCCACATGAAGTTATCCTGTGTGGCGACATTCGACATCCGAGCCACCATGAAGTTATTGGTGTAGACCTGTGGGATCGCCACGACGTCGCCATAACTGAAAGTACCGTCTTGGTCGACCTGCTTGAGGCGGTAGAAGCTGCGCTCAGCGTTGGCCATGATGTCGAGGAAATTGTACTGTCTAATCTCAGCACTGGTACCCGCACCGTCGACCTTACCGATATCTGTAAAAGTAGAGCCGTCGTTGGAGCGCTCGACGATGAAGACTGCGTTGTCCTCCTCGTAGGCCGTACTCCAGTTGAGCATCGTGCCTACCTGTAAGTTCTGTCCTTCGAGACCTTGGTCGTAGATGCACGTAGCGTGCGCCCCGAAGGCAAATAAGGTCGCGGCAAAAGTGGTAATGAGCTTCATAGGTGATTATTGGGTGGTGTGTCTAAAACATTCGGCTTACTCGTTGCCGCGGACAAGAGGTTCGAAAGCTGGGGCGGCGCTCTGGGTCTTCATGAAGGTGATGGTCTCGGCGAGATCATCGCCGGAGATTTTCAGGCGGTAGGCTCCCGCAGCCAATGGACCTACGGGAATCGAGAGTTGATTGAGGCCTGGTTGTACGAGGAGTTCTTGCGTGAGCACAGAATTCCCCATGAAATCCAGCAAATCACATGCCAGAAACCCTACATTTGATGCCTCGACTTCGAAGGCGAAGTCTTCGCTCGGCTCTACGCTGTAGCCACCGGCGAGGTGCCAAGTTGGGCGTCGCTTTGCAGCGGCCTCGACCAGGGCGCTGTGGGCAGAGGCTCCACTGTGATCAAAGCTCGTAACTCGGTAGTAGACTCGGCTCTCTGGACGCCGGGTGTCGAGGTAGTTGTAGGTCTCGGTGCTCCCGCCCTCTGCGATAATCCTCGAGATGACCTCGAAGGTGAATCCGTCTGTGCTGCGCTCTAGGCTAAAGCCAGCAATATCGGTGGACTCACAGTTCCAACTCACCATTGCCCCCACAGGCAGGTAGCGAATTTCGAGCGTCGCGACAGGATTCACGGCACGAGCAACGAGCGTAAACGTGATCGCGATAACGAGGAGAGCAAGGCGGGTTTTCATAAGGTTTGGAGTTTGGCTCGGCACATCCTATTCCCTTCAAACCCCTGGCCATACCGTCTTCGAAGGCACAACCCTTCGACTACCTGCGGAAAAGCAGCGCCGAGCGGTATCCCCCCTGGGCCCAGCGTCGTAAACCGTTAAGCTGGCGCTAAAACCTGCGTACTTACGACACTTCGCGGGCCATTCTCCGCACCTTGCGGCGTTATTCCGTCTCATCCACCCTCGCTATGATCGCTCTCCGTCCCACTTCGAAGCTCGCCGCTCTCCTGCTAACCATATCTCTGGCCTCCTGTAGCCCACGACTTACGGTCCTCGACAGCCAAGTCCGCGATGAGAACAGTTGGTCAGAGGCCGAACTCGGCAAAATCCAATTTTACCTCAGCCAAGACATCGTCTTGACCCGCGAACGCAAGAGCGGTTCAACGGCCATCGTGGAGGGCCGCGTTCGCGTGAAGGATGGTCGCAACGTGGAGGAGCTAGTCTTTGAGCGGGGTACTCCGGGCGTAGTCCTGTTCCAAACGGCGGAAGGTCAGCTCGCCATCGGGTTCGACAGTCGACGCGACGATCGGTACTTAATGTTTGGCCCGAACCCCAAGCGCTCGAACGACTACGCCTTGCTGGGCCGACAGGCGGGTCGCAATGGCGCGATCGTCACCTACGACGACAAACAATGGGAGGTCGGGCTCGGCAATGCGGAAGTTAGGCTTCTGTTCGATATGCGCCGCAGCGGCAAAGTGAAGCGCAACCGACAGAGCGTCGGCGGACGCAAGATCTAGGTCTACGTAAGGGAGTGCCTATGCATGGCAGGTCGACTAGGACAGCTTAAGTGAGTCAGAGAGGGCGCTTAACGCTCGGTCGGGCACGGCGCACGAGTCCCTCGCGGAAAGGGACAAAGCGAAACTCCCCCAAGGTCTCGCTGCGGAAGTCTTCTTCACCGTAGCGTGTGATGCGGTGCATGACCTGTCTGCCGCTGCCTACGGGGACCACCATCGACCCCCCGATCGCCAATTGGGAGAGCAATTCGGGCGGCACGTGTTCAGCTCCGGCTGTTAAGAGTATTCGGTCAAACGGTGCGTAGGCGGGGAGGCCCTTGAAGCCATCTTTTAAGAAGCAGCGGATCGTGCCGAATCGGTGCTTGCCGAGCAGCGCGTTGCTTCGGAGGTATAGTTCCTCTTGGCGTTCGAGGGTGTACACCCGAACTCCCATCGTTGCTAAGACAGCAGCTTGGTACCCGGACCCAGTGCCAATCTCCAGCACTTTGTGCTGAGGTTGGGCATCGAGCCAGGCGCTCTGGCAGGCAACAGTATAGGGCTGGCTAATGGTCTGCTTGTATCCGATGGGCAGCGCACGGTCTTCGTAGGCTCGGTCTTCGTAGGGACCGCTCACAAACCAATGCCGGGGCACCTTACCGATGGCCGCCAGCACCCGTTCGTCGCGGATGCCCTTTCCGCGGAGGGCCTGCACGAGTCGGCGCCGGTGGCCGAGGTGGATGTAGTCGTCGGTGTAGTGCTTTGTACTCATGTGGGCTGCCCTGCGCCCAAACATAGGCTGTCAATCGCAGTATACCGTCGCAGGCTCCGACTTTTGTTAGCCGCGACGCATCGCCTGGCCCATCCAGAAGGTCGGCTTGTAGATCTTTGCCCTGAGTTCGAGATCGGTATACATCCGCGAGAGCACACTCACCGCGTTGGGCTTGCTGTGAATAATGTTGGCGAGGGTGTTGACGATCCACGGGTACCCCAAGGACTTCTGAATCTTATAGCTGACCTCCATCTCAGCCCCGAGCACGCGTTTGATTCGCACGTCGTAGGCGCTCAAATCATCTGCGGAGAGCTTGTTTTCGCGTAAGCTCACAATCGCCTGCTCGGCGGCGATAATTCCGGCGTACATCCCGTTGCCGATGCCCTCGCCGGTAAGGGGGTCGATCATATGACCTGCGTCGCCGAGTACCAGGTAGCCCTCCCCACTAGCCCTCCGCAGTTTAGACCCGAGCGGCAGTGGGTAGCCGACAATCTTTTCTTCGAGTTTAGCACCCGCATACCGCTCTGCGAGCAAAGGGTGTGACTCTACAATCTTCAAAACCTCATCGCGCAGACTAAGGCCCGACTTTTTTAGCTTGTCGGTACGCATGCCGAGACCAACATTGCTGTAGCCTCCCGGCAGCGGGAAAGTCCAGAAGTAGCCTGGGAGGTACTCTTTTAAGAAGTGCAGCTCGATGTATCCGTCTGGGTGGTACCCAGTCACGCCAGTCATGTACGCTCGTACAGCTCCTGCGTGGTGATCGTTGCGCTTGGTAATACCCGCTACATTACGCGCAAAGCTCGATTGAGCTCCGTCGGCGACCAACAGCAAGCGACAGGTGTGTCGCCACGAGCCATCCTTGTTGGACAGTGACCACATCTCACCGTCGCGCTCGATGTTTGCGACGTTGACCCCGAGTTGCAGGTCGATGTTTTGCCAACGCCGTAATTCATCGACCATGAATTTATCAAAGTCGAGTCGTCGACTCACAAACCCAGCGCTCTGGTCCGGGTCGACGGGTTTGAGGACGCTAAACGGGATCTCGATCAGCTTTCCATTTGGTGCTCCAAACCTGATTCCGTTGACGGGCTCTACCGCACCTGTGGCGACGAGACGATTAAGGGATTCGGGGTCGAGTCGCTTGAGCAGCGTCGTGACCTTTCCCGAGAGGGCATCCCCGCAGACCTTGTCCCTTGGGAAGGTCGCTTTGTCGACGATGGTGCAGGCCTGGCCTTCTTTGGCGAGTCGCCAGGCGGCGGCGGCACCGGCGGGTCCGGCACCGATGATGAGTACTTCTGAGTGTGGCGTTTCCAAGGGCGGCAAGGTAAGCCTCCCCGGGGAGGTCACGCCCGCTCGATCTGCTTGGCGCGAAAAGGCTGGGAGAGGCGCCGCGGCAACTCGAGCACAAAGCGTGCCCCGGGTGCGTAGGCGGCGTCTACGTAGAGGCGCCCCCCGTGTGCTTCGACGCTCTCTCGCGAGATCGCGAGCCCTAATCCCGTGCCTTCGGTGCCGTCGCTCGTACCGCGCCGGAATCGCCCGAAGATGCGTTCCCGATCAGGTGCAGCAATGCCTGGCCCGTCGTCGGAGACAGTGATACGCACGCCTCCGGTCACGATCTCACAAGCCATGCGCACGCCCCCTCCCCTAGGAGAATACCGGATGGCGTTGGTGAGCAAATTATTGATCGCCGATTCGATCCTCGCCGCGTCGGCTTCGGCACTGTAGGGCTCATCTGGACGCTCCACTTCAACCTTGATGCCCTTGTCTCGCGCCAAGGGGGCCACATTCTCCAATCCGCTGTGCATCAACTCGCCAACCTCTACCTGGCTCAAGACCAGCTTCGACGCGCCTGCCTCATCGCGAGCGAGCGTGAGGACCTCGTCGATCATCCGCATGAGTCGCTTCACGTTGTGTCGGATGGTCTGTGTCAACTCTCGTTGGTCATCAGCCAACGGTCCGAGGCGTACGTCCTCGAGAAGGTCGACACTCATCGATATCGCCGCCATGGGCGTCTTCATCTCGTGGCTTACCGACGCGAGGTAGTCTGTCTGCTCGTGGGTCCGCTGCTCGTAATCGGTAACGTCCTTCAACAGCACGATGTAATCCGCGCCAGTACCCTCGTCTACCTGCACCAACCTCGTGACCCGCTGTTGGTAGTAGCGCACGTCGCCTCCTGGGCCCGAGACTGCGAAGGGTTCGATGGAGACGCCCGGCCCGAGAGCAATAGGGGTAAAGAGCTGTTGCATGCGCGGCCGACCGAGTGCCAGATCCGGCATGTAATTTCCTAGTACGTCCTCCTCTTCGATTCCGAGGTAGGTACACATCCCGGCATTCACGAATACCACCCGCCGCTCTGCGTCCATACCGATGATAAAGTCGTCGAGCTGGTCTACGAGCGCCTTCAGCCGACGCTGGCTTTCCAACAACGCGGCGCGATTTTTATCCGAGCCCAATTCTAGCTCGGCAGCCATCACATTAAAGCTGGCTGCAAGTCGCCCAAACTCGTCCTCACGTTCGAGGTCTAGCCTCGTTTCGTAATTGCCATCGGTGATGCGGGTGATGCTTTCGCTAAAACGCGCAATCGGTCGGGCGACGTAACGCGGGAGCCAGACGAGGACAAACACACTAAAAGCCACACACAGGCCGAGGATCACGCTGATCGAATACAGCGCCGAGTTGGACAGTCGCACGGCTACGGCTACTTCCTCCTCGATGACGGATGCGTTTTGTGCATAAACACCCTGTAGCCTGCGCGATATGTCTACGAGCAGCTCCTCGATTTCTGCGGCCTGTGCCGTGTCGGAAGCGGGGCGGGCCAACTGGCTGATACGCTCGGCGTCGTTCTTGATTTCTGCGACAATCACCTGGTCGATGCCCTTGATCGGTCTTGCAAAGAGAAAGACGGCGTCTTGTTTGAGCCTTGCGGCAAAACGGCTCCGCCGTTCTTCGAGGTCGCCAGCTGCATCGGGGGCGAGTCGAGTTGCGTCACCGTGAAGTAGAGCCGCCTCGAAACCTAGCGATTGGGCAAGGTCGAGCCGCTCGTAGGCCGCATCAGCGACCACGGATACCGAGGTGCTTATCTCCGTAAAGTACCACACCGCCACCCCACCCAGGATCGCGATAACGATCAAGAGTGAAGCAATCCCTAGCGCTATGCGGGCTTTGATAGTCATTGAGCAAGAATGGAAACGCCCGCCCGGACGTAGTCCGGACAGGCGATCGAAAAGTAACCGCGTCGCAGGGCTTTAGGTAAACGTACGCGCGGTAGAGAGCAGTTGCCCGTTGGTTTTAGCGGAAGCCAACTAGGCCTTGGGAGCCGAAGCCGCCAGTGCACCTTCGTTGACGGCATAGCGCTGCTCGATGAGTCCGCGAAGGCGACGGCGAGCGAAGAAGATGCGACTTTTGACCGTGCCGATCGGAATACACATGGCCTGTGCGATCTCGTCGTACTGGTAGCCCTCATAGAACATCCGGAACGGCGTGGAGTAGGCCTCTCCGATCTTGTCGAGGATTTCGGCGAGGTCCGTAAACTGGAGATCGCTGATGCCCTGGTTGTAGCTCGGATTGATGTCCAGGCTATACGCATGGTTATCGATCGGCTCCTGATAGATGTTGCGGCGCTTCTTCTTGCGGTACCCGTTGATGAAGGTGTTCCGCATAATGGTGGCGGCCCAAGCCTTAAAATTGGTGCCCGCAACAAACTTGTCTCGGTTGCGATAAGCCCGCATAGCTGTTTCTTGGACGAGGTCCTCGGCGTCTTCTCGGCTCTTGCTCAGGTTGAGGGCAAAGGCGAAGAGATAACGGTTGTACCGGTTCATCAACTCGCTAAACTGGGCGTCGTTGAGCTCGGTTTCGGGGGAAGGCTTTGGCAGCGCTGGAGCGACGTTGGTAGCGGAGGTGGTGTTTGCGGTAGTAGACATGTAAAGGGTATGAAGCGGTAAAGCGGTTTGAAATGTATGTTCAGAAAACGCTAAGCTACCTCGTTGAAATCAACGAAGGCAACGTAGAGAAAATAAGCAATCAGCAGGAGCAAAGCAACGAAGACGGTGGCCATTATGCTAGGGTTTGGTGTAGGACAGCTTGGAGTGTCCAGGCTAGTGAAGCGTACTACAAACCTGGCACCGCAATGCCAACAGGTGACATAACCACCATCTACCTAGCTGGTTATCAACTTGTTGGATGAATATATTCAACAATTGCGCCAGCGACAGGACATCCAGGACCCTACCAAAATGAAAAACGGTTTCCAAAATGGTGCACGGTTCCCTTCCGTTTTGACACACTCGTCTCCTTGACTCGAGAAGCTAGAATCGATCTTTCAGCCCGTACTCATCGAGTTTGCGGTACAAGGTCGTGAGGCCTATTTCGAGGAGTTCGGCGGCCCGGCTCTTGTTACCGCTCACCATCGTCATCACCCGCTCGACGTGGATGCGTTCCACGTCCGATAGCGAGGTCGCGGGCAGCGGGCTGTCCGCATCGCTCGGGAGGGGAGTCCTCCCGGCACTATTCGGTAGGCCCCCAAAATCTGGGGGTATGTCCTGAGCCGACAGTTTGCTACCCGAACTTATGATGAGCGCCCTCTCCACGAAGTTCTTTAACTCCCGAATATTGCCGGGCCAGGAATGCTTTAGGAGTGCCTGCTCGAAGTCGCGGTCCATACCTCGAACTTTGCTCTTCATTCTAGGGGCGAGACGTTCGATGAAGAGTTGGGCGAGCAGTGGAATGTCCTCCGCTCGTTCGATAAGGGCAGGGAGGTCCACGACGAATGTGCTTAGGCGGTAGTAGAGGTCTAGCCTGAAGCGGCCTGCCTGGGCCTCGGCGAGCAAGTCGCGATTGGTGGCGGCGACCACGCGCACATCTACTCGCTGTTCAGTGGTGCTGCCGACTTTCATGAAGGAGCCGTTCTCCAGGACGCGGAGGAGCCGCGCCTGAAGCCCGAGGTCCATTTCTCCGAGCTCGTCGAGGAAGATCGTCCCGCCGTCGGCTTCCTCAAAGAGTCCGCGCTTGGTCTTGTTCGCCCCTGTAAAGGCTCCGGCAACGTGGCCAAACATTTCGCTCTCGAGGAGCTCCCGCGCGAAGGCGGCGCAGTTGATTGCGACGAGCTGCTCCCTGCGCCGGGCACTCGTATAGTGGATCGCGTTGGCGAAGACTTCTTTACCCGTACCCGTCGGACCAGTGATCAACACCGTTGCATCCGTAGGCGCGACTTGTTGAGCGAGGCCCTTAGAGGCCAGTATCTTCGGACTCCTCCCAACGATGTTGTCGAACCCGAAGTCAGCTTGGTTTTGCTGCGCAATCTGGCGCAGTTTGTACTGCGCCTTCGACTTGTCCGCCGCTCGTTCGATCAGGGGTATCAAGCGATTGTTGTCCCCGCCTTTCATCAAGTAGTCGAAAGCTCCGGCTTTAATAGCTTGAACGCCATCGGCGATCGTCCCCTCGGCCGTCAACTGGACGACCTCCATCTGGGGTTTGGCCGCTCGCATCTCGGCCGTCAAATCGAGACCATTGCTATCCGGCAGACGCACGTCGCAAATGCAAACGTGAAAGTCGCTGGCCAGAGCTTTGGCAAAGCCGTCCCGACCTGTAGCTGCCGTGGTCACCTCGTAGCCTTCCAACTTCAGGATCCTCGAAAGGAGAAGACGTATGTCGTCCTCGTCGTCAATGATGAGAATCCTGATCTGCCGCATAAGGGAAGCTTGCTTTTGGCCCTAGTACGTGTGGACTCGTTGCATGAGGTAATCGCAGACGTACGACTCGACGCCTTCCTCCAGAGAAGTGAAGGCTGAATCGTAGCCCGCATTGCGCAGGCGAGTAATGTCGGCTTGCGTAAAGTACTGATACGAATCCCGAATATCGACGGGCGTGTCGATATAGTCGATCATAGGTTCGAGGTCCAACGCTGCAAACACCGCCTTACCGAGATCTAAAAACGTGCGGGCTGTCCCAGTACCGACGTTGTACATCCCGGACGCAGGACGGTTTGCGAGCAACCAGGTAATGACGTTGCAGACGTCCTCTACGTAGACGAAGTCACGCGCCTGCTGGCCGTCGGCGACATCCGGGCGGTGCGAGCGGAACAGCCGTAGGCGTCCCGTCTGCTTAATTTGACGAAAGGCTTGCAGCACGACGCTCGCCATGCGTTCTTTATGCTCTTCGTGCGGACCGTAGACGTTGAAGAACTTGAGTCCCGCCCAAAATGGCGGGGCCGTATCCTGTGCAATTGCCCACCGGTCGAAGTCGTGTTTGCTACGGCCGTAAGCGTTGAGGGGTTGGAGGCTCCCGAGGGTGGCCGCATCGCTGTATCCCGCCGCGCCATCGCCGTAGGTTGCGGCACTGCTCGCGTAGATGAAGGGTAGGCCCTCGCGGGTGCAGAAGTCCCACAGCAACTGACTCGGGCGCAAGTTGTGCTCCTCGAAAAGTCCTTCGTCGGACTCGGTCGTATCGGTGTGAGCACCGAGGTGATACACGGCCGTGAGGTCGCCGCCACTGGCCGATAGATATTCCGCGAGGTTTACTCTTTCGACCGTCTGCCGGAAGGAGGCCCCCTCCAGGTGTTGCGCCCGATCTGAGCGCCCGAAGTCGTCCACGAGGACGAGATCGTCGATGCCAGCGTCGTTGAGTCGCCGAACGAGAACGCTCCCTATGAAGCCTGCTGCACCTGTCACCAAAATCACGGCGCGAAGGTGGGGTAATCCCGTGACAAACTCCACGTATGTTTGCAGCCGCTTTGAGGTAGTCCCCGACAATGGTCGCCGGACTTGAAAAGGGAATCCCGTGAAACTCGGGAACTGTACCCGCAGCTGTAAGTCAATCACCCCCGGCGAGCCCCGTGTGCCACTGTCCCGAGAAGCTCGGGATGGGAAGGCCGCCCGCCGGATGACGAGTCAGAAGACCTGCCGACGAGCTCATACACCTTCGCCCCCGGGACCAGGGGCGCACGAGGTTGGCCGGATGGGCGATGGATCGGTGTGTCGGGGCACCAATGGAAATCGTCCGTATAGGATCAGTCGTGTGCGTCGGTTCCGTTGGTTTAGCTTCTTCGATCCAGCGACCATGATCCGACCCCTATTCTTCACGATTCTCCTGGGCACAGGTGCTCCGCAAGTTCATCTGTTCGCTCAGACGACGCTCGATCTATCGGCAGTCGGCGTGCGAGTCGACTCCTTCGTTCGCGCGAGTCCCGCCGCTCCGGATACCCTGTACAACGTCGAGGGAGTCCACTTCCGAAGCGTGTACGACACGAGTTTCGGAGGATTCTGGTCGAGCGGCTGGGCCTTTAGCCGCAGCACCGACACGACGGGAAATTTCCGAAATCTATACGGCGTCGTGGGTGGCGTACCTCCGTGTTGCGTACCCGGTAGCGACACCTACCTCAGTGGGCAGCAGGGAGCGTACCTTTTGCTCCCGCCCAACAGTTCGCTCGTTGCTTTGGAGTACAACAACCTCGCCTATACAGCCGCGACGCTAAAGCGAGGCTCTGGATTTAGCAAGGTCTTTGGTCGGGACGCCAACGGTGGAAACACCGCCCCGGACTCGCTAATTTTGTCGGTGTGCGGCTACTTAGACGGCTTGCCGACTTTCGTCAAAAACTTGCCGCTTGCCGACTTTCGCGCAGCCGACTCCGCCGACGATTACATCGTCAACAGGTGGACACCCGCTCAACTCACGCCAAGCGCTCGCTTTATCGAGACCGATTCGGTGGCTTTTCGACTTCGGTCGAGCGACAACGGCGACTTCGGCAACAACACGCCGGACTTCTTTGCGATCGGAAAGCTTGCCGCCAGGCTCAACGTCACGGCGCTCAAGTCCATCGCGAAGGTGGCTCCTGTCAAGGTCTACCCTATTCCAACGCGTGACTGGGTTGCCGTCGGAGAGGGGGAAGGCAACGGAGAGCTTACGATAGCCGACGCTACTGGCCGCATCGTAGAGTACCAAGATCACTATCTGATGGGCAGTCGTGTCCAACTGAGCAATGTTGCTGCGGGCGTTTATTATGCGTCACTACGTGTCGATGGCAAGGTGTCTGCCGCAAGATTTATCGTCCAGTGAGGCTCTCGTGCGGTCAAAGTTTTGTGGCGACAGCACTACTGCTCATGCCTCTGGCTGCCGCTGGACAATTCTCACCAGACGGAGGTTTGGCCGGTAGCGTGGCAGTACATAAAGACTCTGCGCGCTACGTCGGATGGGCTTCGACCATACGCCTTCAACCGGGGTATCTCGATGTCGCTCAACCAGCTAAAGGCCGCGTACCTACGGACTCCACGCAGCTCGGTATTGGTGTTGCAGATGGGCGCACGCTTTCGCTCGGAGATGGGGGTGCGGTTGTCCTCGGGTTCGTGGAGCCGATCGCCGACGGACCGGGATTCGATTTTGTCGTCTTCGAGAATTCATTTTCGGTAGCTGAAAATGAGGTGTTCGCTGAACTCGCATTCGTAGAGGCGAGTAGCGATGGCGTGACCTTCGTGCGCTTTCCGAATTCGAGTTTGACCGTCGGTCCGATTGGAAGTTTCGGGACGCTAGATCCGCGGATGATAGATGGTCTAGCCGGACGATTCAGCGCTCCCTACGGCACTGGGTTCGATGTCGCGGACCTTCCGGCCGTGCAAGGTTTTGACGCAAGTCGCATCATGTACGTACGATTAATCGATGTGATCGGGACGGCCGACGTGGCTTTCGCCAAAACCGACAGCGAGGGGGCAATCGTCTACGATCCGTACCCTACGCCCTTCCCCAGTTGTGGATTCGACCTGGATGCAGTTGGTGTCTTGCACGTAGCCAAGTCGAGTTCGGTCGAAGAGCTTTTCGCCGAGGTGCCTGCGCCGATGCGGTGTTACGTAATCACCGACTTTGCAACACTCCCATTCGACGGCGATTATGGTCCGGTTAGTTGGGTCGATATGTTGGGAACACGTTTTGGCGAAAGCCCTCATCCGCCGCGCATGAGTGGCCATTACGTGGCGCTCGCACCAGACGGACGTGCCCTATACCGCGTGTTGGTGCAACTTTGAGCTGCGCATGAGGTGATGTGGGATGCCATCTTCCATAAACCCTTCCCCCTCGGTGACGAATCCGAACTGGGCGTAGAAAGGGCGGAGATGGCTCTGGGCGTGGAGAAGAATATCTACTCCGGGCCAGAGATGCTGACAGCAGTGGGTGCTCGCCCGAAAAATCGCGCGCCCGTAGCCTTTGCCGCGCTGCGAAGGTGCTGTCACGACGCGTCCTATCCCACAGGCGCGAGAGTCCGCCAGCCCAGGTGGGAGAAGACGGGTATACGCGCACAGTTCGCCGTCGATCTCGAGAAGGCAGTGCAGGGACTCCTGATCGAGGCCATCGAGATCCTGATACACGCAGGTCTGCTCCACGACGAAAACCTCGCTCCGTAGGCGCAAGACGTCGTACAGTTCGAGATTCGACAGCTCGGCAAAGGCACGCGGCTGTATGCTTAGGGAAGATGCGTTCACACGACGAATCTACACGCCTAGGTCCCACACTCAGGTTAGCGCGAGAGGCTGGCGATCGGGTCGATAGCGCATCTCATCCACTCTGGCACTGGGTCGCCGGCCTCGCGGATTTTGGTGAGCTTGCCACTGTCGGAGTACTCGTACTGCCAGGTGTGCGTCTTCTCTCCTTTCTCTTGGAGTGACCCAAAGCTCAGCGTGAAGACGAATCGCCAACCGGCACTGACGCGGGTAGCCGTGATGTTGTTGCCTACGTCTTTCGACAAACCGAGATCGACCGACTGGACGCCTTCGATGTTGTTGAACTCGTTGGCCAGAGCGGCCATGTTGAGCGGGTTTTTCGAGCGGATCGAGATTGCATCGTGGGTGTCGTTCCACTGCACGTGCTTCTCGATGATGAGGTCGTGGTCGTAGAGGAGATCGTTGAGTGTGATCGAGGTGGTCTCGTGTCGGCCCGCCCGAAGCGGCGCCGCCCACTCGATGTTGCGGTCGAAGATGATCAGCATGTGGTCGATCGACGGGTTGGCGCGAGTGTGAACATTGCATCGAAAGATCGAGCGCACATTTTCGTCGGCGTTGTGCATCCCAACGAGCGCCTTATAGATTCCGTCGAGCTCACCGCTGGGAATCCGGATACTCTGAAACCGTAGATCTTCACCGTCGTTGAGCCGCAGGGCCATACGGGCGGCATCGCGTTTGAGTTTGCGGTCGAGGTTGCGGCTAAGCGGCGTCGCAGAGGACTGGGCACAGAGATCGTAGGTGACCAGCGAACCCAACAGAACTCCGAGCAGCAAAAAGAAAGCACGAGCACTTGGCATAGGCTGGTCGATGCAAATACTCGGCCAGATGCTGTGGTCATGCTACACGATCACAAAGTTAACGTCAATGAAACACGTAGGGATAGAAGACCAGCACGCCGATGAAGGCTGCGGCTATAGCAGCGAGTAGTACAGCTGCGGCCGCCATGTCTTTGACGCGCCCGGCAGCAGGGTGCCATTCAGGGTGAACGAGATTGACAAGAAACTCGATGGCCGTATTTGCAGCCTCGGCACTCCAGACAGTCCCTATGGCCATCAAGAGCAGCGCCCACTCCATGCGGGTTACCCCAAAACCCCACCCGAGCAAAGCAACGATGACCGTCGCCGCGAGGTGGATTTGCGCGTGCGGCTGGGTACGCACGAGAGTGACGATGCCTTTGGTGGCATAACCGAAACTGGCGACTCTAGAGCGCCACCACTTGCGCTGGTGCGGCGGCGGATTGGAAGCTTGCACGGTTGCCAAGGTAAGCGTCCGTCGATGACGAACGCACCGTCTCGAAGCCTACACAGCGGAGCTGCTCGGTATAAAATATATGCTCGACGGGCGTATCGAACAGGCCTGGCATACCGGCTTCGTAGCTCGGCACTTGGCAGCGGCGACTGTCGAGTAAGCCAGCCCGTGACGTGAATCGATTGATGGTCGGGCTCCACGGTACAGCATTCAAGTCTCCCACGAGGATTACTGGGTGGGTCTGCAGGTTTACCTCGCGGGAGACGCGCTCGAGGTGATCCTCGAGATTAAGAGAGGACAATCTGCTCAGTGGGGGCAAAGTCTGAATCGCGAGTATCTCGAATTCCTCGCCGAACTCACTGCGAGTGTGGCAGGCGCGAACCTGAACGATGCCGTCGATGAGGATGGAGTCAACTGCACCAAAAGGCTCTCTCGCGAAAAGTCCGAGGCCGTTGACACCGATGTCGGGAAATAAATACTGTGCGGGGAAAGCGTCGACCAGCTGCCGACTGAGTGCCGCAGCCCAGTCGGGCGTGAGGCCTTGGATCGTAATGACATCCGCAGTGGAGGAAATCAGCGTCGCCAGGGCGTCTGCGTCGCTATCTGTAAGATTGGCGGTGGAGTACTGCTCTATGCTGAAGCTGAGCGCTTCTGTGTCGGTACCGAGGTCTAGTTCGGTAGCGGGCGGGAGGGTGGTACTCTGGAGCAGAACATAAGCGAGTACACCACCAGCCCCAAAGCTCGTGATAGACAAGCGGGTAAGACTCAATAGTAGAGCCACCACCCCGGTACCCATCAAGACGGCGATGAGTTGGGGGAAGGTGTGCGCTCCGAGGCCTTGTCCAGGGAGGTCAACAGCGAAGGCGAGTGCACCAAATGCAACGATCACGCCGCAGTAGGGTAATAGGTTTGTCGATCTGGGAAAATTCAAAGGTGTGGGTTTGTGAGACTAGCTGGGAACGGCTATACTCTATAAGGGTGAAAGCCAGGACAAATATAAGCCTTCAACATTAAGGCAATAAAAACTTTTCCGCGCTGAGCAGAAGCTTATTAAATCTACCTGAAAAGGCTTAGTTAATCCAAGTCTGGCGCAGACAGCTCACCAATCATGTCCACGGGGCGTACCCACTCATCAAACTGAGCGGCGGTGAGCAGCCCGAGAGCAACACCAGCTTCTCTAAGGGTCGAGCCATCCGCGTAGGCACGCTTAGCGATTTTGGCGGCGTTGTCGTACCCGATCTTGGTGTTGAGGGCCGTCACTAACATAAGTGAATTATTAAGGTGTTGTTCGATCCGTGCCAGGTTCGGTTGGAGCCCACGGATGCAATGTTCCTCAAAGCTAGCAGCGGCATCACCTAGGAGGCGAGCGGACAGTAGAAAATTAGCCGCGATAACGGGTTTGAAAACATTTAATTCGAAATGGCCGGTCGAGCCTCCGATATTAATAACAACGTCATTACCCATCACCTGTGCCGCTACCATCGTCAGCGCTTCCGATTGCGTCGGGTTTACCTTGCCTGGCATGATACTGGACCCTGGCTCATTGGCTGGGATATCGATTTCACCGATTCCGGAGCGCGGACCCGACGAGAGCATCCTGATGTCGTTGCCGATTTTCATTAGGCTCACGGCCACGGTTTTGAGTGCTCCGTGCGTAGATACCATCGCATCGTGCGCCGCGAGGGCCTCGAATTTGTTGGGGGCCGTCACGAAGGGCAGCCCCGTGAGTTCGGCGATAGTTTTGGCGACAGCCTCCGCGTACCCGGCCGGAGCGTTCAATCCCGTACCGACGGCGGTGCCTCCGAGCGCCAGTTCGGCGAGGTGCCCGAGCGTGTGCTCGATGGCGCGAATGCCGTGGTCGAGCTGGGCTACGTAGCCGCTGAGTTCCTGTCCGAGCGTGACAGGCGTCGCGTCCATGAAGTGAGTGCGACCGATTTTAACCACCTCCATATAGGCGCGCGACTTCTCTGCGAGTCGAGACCTAAGTTGGCGTAGACCGGGCAGGGTCACGTCGGTAATCATCCGGTAGGCCGCAATGCTCATGGCCGTAGGGAAGGTGTCGTTGCTCGATTGCGATTTGTTGACGTCGTCGTTGGGGTGAAGTACCTTTTTCTCATCGGTGAGCGCACCCCCGGTCATTACGTGGGCGCGGTTGGCGATTACCTCATTGACGTTCATGTTGCTCTGCGTACCCGAGCCGGTCTGCCAGATCACCAGTGGGAAAGCCTCGTCGAGATCGCCAGCGTAAATCTCGTCGGCAACCTTGCCGATGAGATCAGCTTTGGCAGCATCCAGGACGCCGAGCGCGGTGTTCGTTTTGGCGGCAGCCTTCTTCAACACGGCGAAGGCACGGATCAGCTCAATCGGCATACGAGCCGTCGGTCCGCCGATGCGAAAATTTTCGGTCGACCGCTGCGTTTGTGCGCCCCAGTAGGCATCGGCCGGAACCTCTACAGGGCCAATACTGTCTCTCTCGGTGCGGGTTTTCATACGTGTTTTGGCTAGGCGGGCGCAAAACTATACTCCCAGGCTCAACCGTAGTCGCCGAAGATCGGTTTGGTCTGGTACACACCTAAACCACCCACATGGCCTTCCAACTCCCTCCCCTCCCCTATGCCAAGGACGCCCTCGAGCCACATATCGACGCGCGCACCATGGAGATCCACCACGACAAGCACCACGCTGGCTATACTAACAATCTGAACGCCGCCCTCGAAGGCACAGCCTGGGCCGACAAGCCCGTCGAAGAGATCCTCGCGAACCTCAAGCAACTCCCCGAAGACAAGCAGACGGCCGTCCGCAACAACGGTGGCGGCTTCCTCAACCACAGCATCTTCTGGGCGACGATGAGCCCCAACGGCGGGGGCAACCCAAGCGGCACGCTCGGTAAGGCCATCGACGAGAAGTTTGGCAGCTTCGATGCTTTTAAGGAGGCTTTCGCCAAAACAGCAGCTACCCAATTCGGCTCCGGCTGGGCGTGGCTCGGCTACTCCGCTGATCAAGGCCTGCACCTGCACGGCATGCCCAATCAGGACTCTCCCGCCCTCCACGGTCACGTCGGCATCCTCGGGATCGACGTCTGGGAGCACGCCTACTACCTCAACTACCAAAACCGGCGCGCCGACTACATCAACTCCTGGTGGAACGTGGTGAATTGGGAAGAGGCCAACAAGCGCTTCGAGGCCGCAAAAGCTGCGTAAGTGCACAGTCGAACCGGCTTCCGCCAAAACCACGAGCGCCGCCGTGATCCTGGGATCGCGGCGGCGCTCGTGTGTTTTGGCAAGAGCCAAAGCGAAATAAGGACGGACATGCAGCAAGGGCTACTGTTCGGAGTCCATCGGCGTTCGCTCGTTGTCTGGGTGCCCCTCGTCACCAAAATCCCCGGTGTGCGGCCGGCCAAAGCCCCGCCGCTCATCGTACTGTCCGCGCTCACTTCGGCTCGGGCGATCCGTGCGCTCGTCTCGGTCGCCCTTCTGCGCCTCGCGAATTTCGCGGCGCTTTTCGTCGTCGGCGTCGTAGCGCATGATGATCTTCTTGACGAGTCGGTGCCGCACCACGTCATCCGTCGTGAGGCGGATCATGTCAATGCCGTCAATGTTGG
This sequence comes from Lewinellaceae bacterium, assembly GCA_963837005.1. Classification (GTDB taxonomy): domain Bacteria; phylum Bacteroidota; class Bacteroidia; order Chitinophagales; family Saprospiraceae; genus CALDTK01. The sequence goes on along the minus strand of CAWIMC010000001.1, from coordinate 206,541 downwards.
GTAGGATCTCGATCGCGTGGCGCAGGCCGGACTTCTGAGCGTACGGCAGGTCAATCTGCGACAGGTCACCCGTGATGATTGCCTTGGCGGTCGGACCGAGCCTCGTCAAAAACATCTTGAGCTGCATGGTCGTGCAGTTCTGGGCTTCGTCGAGAATGATAAAGGCATTGTCGAGCGTGCGACCGCGCATGAAGGCCAGCGGTGCCACCTCAATCGTGCGGTTGGCCATAAACTCCTCCAACTTCTTGGTCGGGATCATGTCGAACAGCGCGTCGTAAAGGGGACGCAGGTAAGGGTCGACCTTTTCTTTGAGGTCGCCCGGCAAAAAGCCCAGGCTCTCGCCCGCCTCCACGGCGGGGCGCGTGAGGATAATACGCTTTACCTGTTTAGCCTTGAGCGACGCGACCGCTAGCGCCACGGCCGTATAGGTCTTGCCGGTACCCGCTGGTCCGACGGCGAACACGACATCGTTGTGCCCGCTCGACTGCACGAGCGCGAGTTGGTTGTGGGTCCGCGCCCTAATCGGAAAGCCTTTGGTGGTCGTCGTGATCGTGGCCCCGCCCACGCCAGCCGGACCTTCGCTCACAGCTGTCGGAAGCTGCGTCTGCCAGGGCTCACCGCCGCCGAGGATTTCCTTCAAGGTGTCCATGCCGAGTTCTTTACGCTCCTTGAGGATGCGGATCATGGTCTCGATCTTGGCTTTGGCCGCTTGCGTATCGGTCTTCTCACCCGACAGGCGGATGGTGTTGCCGCGGGTGGCGATGGTCAAGTCGGGGAAGCTGGCCCGGATGAGTTTGATGTTGGCGTTGTTCTCGCCGAAGAGATCGACCGGGTCTACCTGGTCGACACGGAGTTGGATATCGCTCAAACGCTGTGTTTTTGTGCGCAAAGTACAAGCCGGGCGCGAGAGCGTTGCCGGGCGACAGGAAGTGTTACTTTCGCCCACCGACCAAACCCGTCTCCGGGCCTGCACCCAAATGTCGATCGTAACGCTAACAACAGATTTCGGTTTGCGAGATCCCTACGTGGGCCAGCTCAAAGGGGCCATCCTATCGGCGGATCCGACGGCGACGATCGCGGATTGTACGCACCTCATCCCGTCGTACGACCTCATCGAGGCAGCCTACCACTTGTCGCACACCTGGAGTCACTTTCCGATCGGGACGATCCACGTCTGTATGGTCAACCGCCTGTCTGTCGGCGAGCCCGAGGCGTACATCGGCTTTCGCCAAAACGGTCACACTTTTTTGTGTCCCGACAATGGCTTGGCTTTTTTACTTTTTCCGACGATTGAGGACGGCGTCTTTCGGCTCAACAGCGAGGGCGAATCCTCTACGAAGTCCGTGCTTTCCGCGGCCATCCGCACGCTCGCCCTCGGGTTCGATTGCCGCCACCTCGGCGAGCGCCTCGTTGCCCCAGAGCACTCGATCCGCCCCGAGCCCATTACCACGCAGCACTACATCCGTGGCTCTATTGTTCACATCGACGGGTATGGCAACGCCGTGCTCAACGTTCACCGCGACCTCGTCGAGCGCATGGCCCGCGGCCGTCGTGTTCACACACGCCTGCCCAACTCCGAGCCCATTATCGATATCGTGAGCCACTACCACCAGGTTCCCGAGGGAGACTTGCTGACGCGCTACAACTCCATGGGCTACGTCGAGATCGCGATGAACATGGGCAAGGTGGCGACGCTCTACGGGCTCGAGAGAGATCAGTTGGTGCAGTTGGAGTTCGAGGGAGCGGTTGTTTGAGGGGTTGTTTGGTTGTTTGGTTGGTGGATTGTTTGGTGCGCTGCCGCGGGGGGTGTGCCAGGGGGGCGTTTGATTTCGTCTCGATGGGCTGAAAGCCCATGCTCGGCTGCGCGCAGGACCTTCGGCCCTCTGGGGGGGCGTTTGATTACGTCTCGATGGGCTGGCCCTCCGCCGCGCAGGACCTTCGGCCCTCTGGGGGGGGCGTTTGATTACGTCTCGATGGGCTGAAAGCCCATGCTCGGCTGCGCGCAGGACCTTCGGCCCTCTGGGGGGGGCACTTGATTACGTCTCGATGGGCTGAAAGCCCATGCTCGGCTGCGCGCAACTCCAGAGCGGGGGCCCCTACCCCATTCTGTCGTGCGGCCCTCGACGTGAAGGGCCGAAGGTCCTGCGGCCACTGCCTCCAGCGGGGGCTTTCAGCCCCCTGCTGGCATTGTGACGGCCGACCTCCTTCGCGACCTTTGCGTTTCACTTCTGCTCTGCAGCGTGGTCCCTATCCCATTTCATCGTTGCTTTGAACAATCGCCCCTATGGACTTTACCCCCTACACCAAGATCTTCGTCCTCGTCGACAGCAACACAGCTACTCACTGTCTTCCGCGGCTCCGCGACACGTACCCAGTTTTGGCGAAAGCCGAAGTCATCACCATACCTGCTGGCGAGATCCACAAGACGATCGCCACGACGAAAAAGGTTTGGGAAGCCCTCATCAACGCCCGGGCAGATCGTGTAACTCTGCTCGTCAATCTCGGCGGGGGGGTGGTCACAGACCTCGGCGGCTACGCGGCTGGCTGCTACAAACGCGGGATTGACTTCGTTCACGTCCCGACCACCGTACTCGGCATGGTGGACGCGGCCCTCGGGGGGAAGACCGGCGTCGACTTTGGTGGCGTCAAGAACAGCATCGGCCTCTTCCGTATGCCTGTCGAGGTAATCACCGATGTCGCCTACCTCGACACGCTGCCCCCACGAGAGGTGCGCAGTGGCATGGCCGAAATGTATAAACATGCGCTCATTCACGACGCGCAGGTTTGGGAGACCTTAAAGGATACACAGGGGGACTTGCTAGGTCGAGCTTCCGCGAAAACGCTTATCGAGCAGTCTCAGCAGGTCAAGCTGGACATCGTAGCTCAGGACCCCGAGGAGAAGGGCCTCAGAGAGGCGCTCAATTTTGGGCACTCCATCGGACACGCATTGGAAAGCGTTTTGCTGACGAGCACGAACCCTGCACTCCACGGCGAGGCGGTCGCCGCCGGCATGATCTGCGAAGCCTACCTGAGTCAAGAGCTCGCTGGCCTCTCGACGTTCGAAACCGAGGACATCGAGCGGACCTTGCTCGGTGTATACGGTAAACTAAGCGTCCACGCCGACCACCTGGTCAACCTGCTTGCCCTCGTTGCGAACGACAAGAAGAACCGGGGGGGCGTCACCCGCATGAGCCTTCTCCACCGAATCGGCGAACCGAGGTTGGGTGTAGCCGTCAAACAGGATCAGATCGAGGCGACAATAGAACGGTACGCGGCGCTGTAGTCGAGCTCGCTATCGCAACGCTACCTCACCCAATGCTCTCCACCACGAAATCCGGCACAATACCGACCCGTTGGATCTCGGCCTGGTACTCCAGCGCGCTCGTGTTTCCGCTTAGCACCAGACAGGTCCTGATCCCAAATTTATTGCCGCCCAGAATGTCGGTTCCGAGCGTGTCTCCGACCATCAGAATGTCGCGCTTGGCGAGCGAATCGTTGAGGTTGAGGTCTTCGAAGGCATGGTGGTACATCTGCGTGTCGGGTTTGCCGAAGTGCAAAAAGCGCCGCCCGACCACTTCCTCGATCATCTTCGCGAGGCCCCCGGTCGCGACGGCCACCCGCCCGTAGCGTGTTGGGTAAAGCTTGTCGGTATTTGCGACCAGCACCGGGACGCTGCGCACGCGTAGCAGATTGACGGTGATGTTTAAGGCCTGCGCCCAGTCGAAGCCCTCGTCGTCGAGGAAGGCGACGGCGTCCACCTTTGTGTAGTCTCCTACGTCAATGATCGCCACGGCCTCACAGCCGGCGTCGGTGATGTAGCGTGCCGCGGCGGGCGTACCGAGGTAGGCCACGCGTCCACCGGCCACTTTGTCCTGCAAGAACTGCCGCGCCATCATGCCGCTGGTGATGATCTCGTCCGGACGAAGGTCGTAGCCCAATGATCGGAACTTCTCGGCCTGCTGCCCCCGACTCCGGGAGGCATCGTTGGTGAGGACCCGCATCAGTACGCCCTCGTCGCGGAGCGCCGAGAGGGTCTCCACCCCGCCCTCGATGATCCCGCCCGAATCTCGCAACACGCCATAGCTGTCGAAGAAGATCGCCCGAAACTGCCGCGCGAGGTTGAGAAAAGGGAGGTGAAGCAAACGAGCGGTGGCTGATAGGTGAAAGGTGCGCAACGTAAGTCAAGCTATTGAATATACGACCACCCGCAGTCGCCGACCTTACTACCCGCTACCCTCACTCCTCACTGGTCGTAAAGCCGCGATCCTCTTCTAGAAATGCCACAAAGCCAGGGACGACGAAGGCCTCCAGATCGTCGATTCGGAGCACGAGCAACTCGAGTCGAGGGAAATGGTCGAGCACGGTGGCCCCGGCTTTCGCCAAAACTTGCCTGTCCCCTTCAGTTAAATCGTGCCCGAATTTGAGTCCCGCGACGAATCGTTGGTTCATGACCGGGGGCATTGTGCGAGGCCAGCGCCGACATCACGAAACGGCAGTTCCGGCATGGCTATCGCATGGTCGATGAGGGCCTGCCAGAGCGCAGTGCCCGTGCGGTCGGGGTCCTGTTCGATGAGGAGAGCCGCGATGCCAGCCACGTGGGGGGTCGACATACTCGTCCCACTTTTCTTGGTGTACAGCTCGCCAGATCCCGCGAGAGTCGTTGCGGCGCTGAGGACCGACACCCCTGGTGCTACGACGTCGATTGCGCCCCCGTCGCCCGCATTGATGCCCCCGTTGCTAAAATCGGCCACGCGGCGACGCTCGTCGATCGCTCCTACGGCCATGACGCTCTGGGCGTTGGCGGGACTACCGACCGGCTTGGGCGGGGACTGCCTCCGGCGACTGTCGTTGCCCGCTGCTGCCACGAGCACGCATCCTTGCGCAAGAGCTCGCTGCCCGACGCGCTCGAACACGAGCGACGGGGACTCCCCTATACGCACCGACGAGCCGAGCGACATACTGACTACGTGGGATCTTTTCTCCAGCGCCCAGTCGATGGCGTCGATGATTCCGCTCGTCGATCCTGAGCCGGCATCGCTGAGCACCCGCCCGATGAGGAGTTCGGCACCTGGCGCAATCCCGAAGGCGATCGCTGCATCGTCTTGGGTACGACCGCCTACGACGGTACCGGCGCAGTGCGTCCCGTGACCATTACGATCGGCATCCCAGGCATCTGTAACAAAGCTTTTTCCGATGAGGGGCCTTCCGGCAAAACTCGGGTGTGCGGGATCGATGCCGGTGTCGAGTACGGCCACCCGAGCGCCGACGCCGGTTAAGGTTCCAGCCAACCCCCAGGCGCTGGCACGTAGGCCCCAGGTGAGCGTTCCACTGCGGTCGATGCCGGGGACGGCTGGAGACGGCAAGGCGGCCAGGAGTGCGTCTAAGCCGTCGAGGTGCTGTTGCGCGGCCAGCAGGTTTTGCCGCAAGGCCGCTACTTCTGCAAGGATGCGATCATCTGCAAGGGAGCCGAGTTTACCTGCCTGAGATTCCTTATCGGGACTTCGGGTAGGTTGACGGCTCACTTTAGCAGCAGGTCCAGGCTTTGGCTTGGCACTAGCCGTCTTGGCCGAGGTAGCGAGTGCGTAGAAGATGCGCTCGCGCTCGACGTGAATGACGGGACTGCTACCGCTCACAGCCTGCGCCGCCCGCACGACATCTAGGTCGTCCACTACAGCCACGTTGAGATTCTTGAAGTAGATACCCTGCCCCCTAGCGTACACCTCGCTGGCTGAGAGTTGGCTACCGAGTTCGGCCGAACTCACGAGCGGTTGAGCGATGGCGCTCTCGACACGACCGATGTCGGCGGCACTCGCGTCGGAGGCGAGAAGGACGATGTATTTATTGGCGCGAGGGGCCTTCGTATTGGTGGGAACGTTCATGCGGCTTGTGGTTGTGGGGCTGAGGTGGTGTAAAGACGACGCGCGGCTTCAGCCAGTAGAAGAGTGGCGTCTGTATCGATTAAGACGAGGAGGAGCTGGCGGGTGGGCAGCTCGAAGGGTTCGCTGCTAAGCAATTCAGCCCACAACTTCTCGGCAGTGCCCTGGTCGCGGGCGGCTGCCAAGTCCCCTTGATCGAAAAGCTTAGACTGTAGGGCGGCCATGAGGATTTTGCCTAGCTGCGCCCGAGCAGCGTCGAGGACTTGCTCTTCGATCGTGAAAGCTTCTTGGATCGTCGTTTGAGCGGAACCTAGCACACGGCTATACCCTGCCTGCCTGAACTGGCGGCGGTGGGTCTCCACGCGGACCAGGAGCCGCGCATCGATGCCGCGCGTCACGAGGTCGAACTCCGTTTGGAGTCGTGACAGGGTGGCCGCCTGCGACTGGAGCCCGAGGTCTTCAAATGCCTTTGTTCCCTCGGCCAACCAGGCGCTGGCGTCCTGCTCGAACTCCAGCGACTGCTCGCGAAGTTCGGCCTGAAGCGTAACCGAGCGAGCCAGGAGCTTGCCGAGGCGCTGGACGCGGGCATGGACGAATTGGCGCATGCAGCGGGTGAGGTTTGGGTTTGGGTGTAGGTGAGCGGTCTGGTAGTGGGCTGCGGTCAGTCGTCGATGATGATCTCCTCGCCGCCGTTGGGTCCTTCGAGTTTGCGGATACGAATGCCGCTCGCTTCCATCTCGACGGTGAGGCGGACGAGGAGTTCGCCGGCCTTATCCTCGGCGCTGTTGGCCTCGGGGGTGACGAGTAAAGAGTTGATGTTGGTACGTACCGGGCGGAACTGGCGTTTGAACGCCTCGTAAAAGACCGGTTGAAAATCGGCGAAATGTGCCTTATAACGTCGATCCATAGGAAGGAGGATGACGTCGAACAACACGTTGTACACCTTCATGACCTCGTCAAAGGGGAGCACCGAGTCGATGTCCCGCGCGAAGTCATTGTCGTCGTCGCTGAGTCGCGCGATGAGTTCCTGCAAAGCCCCGACGCCGAAGAGCTTTTCGGTGAGCGGTGGCGCATCTGCAAAATCCCGCCGGGCGTTGAGCTTGCGCAAGTCGCGGTTGAGGTCGGAGAGGAAGGTTTTGGGGCGAAAGTCAAAGTCGTACTTCGTCTCCTGGTCGACCTCTGAGATTCGTACGGGTATCTCCATTTTGACGCTCGGCATCACGAACCGCGGTGCACGGAAGTACCTTAGGTATTCATGTTCTGCGTAGGCGCGGGCCGTCTCTATGGCCAAGAGATCGGCCCGGCGCCGGGCAGTGACTACCTCAGCGTTGAGGTAGTCGAGATAGTCGCTGAGCGCAATCACGATACGGGGGGGGTTAGGCGGCTAGAAGACCGAGGATCTTGGCGAGCCCGGCGGGCATTTCGTCATTGGTCGCTTGGACTTTTACGTTCATGGCGTACTCTTTCTCGATTCTAATCCCGCGGGAGTTGGTTCGGCGAGCGGAGACGTCCACTTTGAATTTGACTGGACCAAACTTGTAGCCCCCGCCTACGTCGAGTTTGACGGTCGTGCTCGTTTGCTTGGTCGCGATAGAATTGAGCTTGACGTTGAGATCGATATCGAGCGTCTCAATCCGGAGTGCCGGGACATTGAGCATCGCGATAAAGGGGACGGTCAGCCCTACCTTTCGTTCGGCTGGCGTAGAGCCGTCGCCGTTGTCGGCCCGCTCGTAGCTGAAGTCGACCATCCGAATCTTTCGGCTCGCCCCCTCGCCCTCGAATCCGACGGCCTGAATGAAGTCGACCGTGGACACGGAGGCATTGGCCTGCGCACGGACGGCAGCGTCCATCGGGCCTCCAATCAGCTTAGCGAAGTCGATGCTGCCGAGTTCGTCGGGGAAGTCGGCGTCCTCCGCATCAGCGGCTCGGAAGTCATCGTCTCCGGACGCTTCGCCAAGCAGCTCGGAGATGGCGCTAAAGGTTTCGCGGAGTGCCCCATCGAGATCGGCCAGGCCCGATTCCCAACTAAGCTCGTAGTGACCGCGGATGTCCTCGACGATGGCCACGAGCTCGGCCTTTCGGAGTTTGTCGAGTTCGGTGGTAGGGTTTAGGCCGCTAATTTGCTCGTAAGCGGCGGGCGTAATGACCTTATGTACGGTCTGGAGCAAATCGACGATCTGCTTTTTCGTGAGCGCGTTAGCGTCGTGGTGTAAGACTTCCCGGAGGGTTTGCATGAGAGAGTGATTTTGCTAAGCAGAAGTTGGTTTGTGTGATTTGGTGATCACAAGTTGCAACGGTCCGCACCTCCCAAAACCTTACAATTGATACTTGGTAGCCATGCATTTACAAATAGTGCTTTGCAGCCTATAGTACGGTCTTTGCGTTTTAGCGAAAGCTGCACAGCGGCAGCAAGTATTTGAAAGCGGACGCCTACCCTACTATTCGCAAGGTGCCTCAGACGTACAAACACGAAGAGCCCGGCTGCCGTCCACGAGGACGGCAGCCGGGCCATTCTTCAACATCTCAATGCTTACCTACGGACCGCTAGACCCGCTCCCAGGTCTGGGTGCGGTAGAAACCCCAAATCTTCCCGCGGACATAAAGCACATTCGGATCGTCCTCGAGCCACATGACGAGGGTATAGGTCTTGTCGGCCTCCGGGTCGTAGATCTGGCCTTTCCACTCCTTCTTACCGTCGGGAGCGGCGGCGGAGATGATCTCGAGACCGATGAAGGGCTTGTTGGCGCGTGCGCCACTGCAAGTCGTACAGTTGACAGGAGCGTTCTTACGCAGGGTCTTCGCAATCTTGCCGTAGAGCTTGCCGCCCTTCTCGTAGATTTCGATGTGGCTCTTGGCCTCGCCGGTTTCGTCGTCGATCGTTTTCCAGGTGCCGATGGCGGTCTGGGCGGTGAGCAGGGTGGCGAAGAGGAGACCGGTTAGCGTAAGAAAGAACTTCATATAATTGGTGTCTTTGGTTTTGGCGAAAGCCGTAAGTAAGGGGTACAGTTTTCAGTTGACAATTCTCATTTCTCAGTTGGGTGTCGCTGTGGCAGCATATCAATAGGCAATACACGAGCCAGACGCCTTTCGGCAAAACCCGTAACGGGAAAAAGGGCTCCGAGCGTGTTGCCCGAAGCCCTTCTCACTAGTGAAGGAAGGAGTGGTTTCCTACTGGTCCACCGGTCGGATCTCGGTCCAGTCGCCTTGCCATGCGCTCGGCTCGTCGAAAGCGTTGTTGCTCTGGCGGAACTCGCCCTGGCCGTTGGTGAAGGTGCGGTCGTAGCCAGCCTCTAGGCGCTGGTCGTAGCCGATATTTGGGTCGTGGTAGCGCTCCGTCCCGGAGATAGCGTCGAGTTCGCGCTGGTGCGCACGGTCTGATCCGCCGCCGCCGCCGCTGTAGCTGCTGTAGCTGCTGGAGCCCGAGCTACGGAAGTCGCTCATCCACTTGGCGTGGGCGGCGTCGTTGCTGGCCACGCCGGCTTTGTAGTTGCGTTGGTTGGCATCAAAACTGCGCTGCGCCTCGGCCATACGGCCCTGGTGGGCACGATTCATCGTAGCAATCCCGCCCTGTGCCGCTTGTTGCTGGCGGGCCGACCACTGCGGACTATTCTGCCGCCCGGCATTGACTTGTTTCATAGCGGCCATAAAAGCCTGGCCTTCCGCCGGCTGGCAGAAGAATACCATCGGATTGGCCATGCCCTCGCCGTTGGGTCGGATCTGGTAGCCGACCTGCATGATGCCCTCGCGCCCGTCGTTGCTCTTGAAGGGCGCCTGGGCCACCTGCATTCCGTTGGCCTGTCCCGTAATGTTCCAGGCCCCGGCGCGGCTCCCGCTCACACTGGCCCGCTGAAGGCCCTGCTGAATGGAACGCTCCGCCCCTGCATATGCGCCCTGCTGGCCACCCTGAAAGATGACGGGCGCCGTCTCGATAAACCTAGCGCCGTTTGGGCCACTGATCTCGATGTGGGCGTCACCGCCAAATCCGAGCGCCGGGTTGGTCATCATTTGCCCGCGGACGCTCCAGCCGGAGGGCAAATTGGTGTAAGTCCGGGCCACGACCCCAAGGCCGAGATCCATGATCTGGTTATTGCCGCCACCGCCGGCCTGTCGAGCCTCATACTGATTGGGCATGTCGTTGGAAGCTTGTGGCGCATCGTAAGCGCCGTCACTGCCTTCGAAGTCCTCGTAGGATTCATAGCCGTAGTATTCGTCGCCGTAGTACTCGTCGCCGTACTGCTCGGCGTTACCGTCGAAGCAGGCCGTTAGAGCCAAGAGCGGCGAAGAAGAGGAGTGGGAATGTCTTAGTCATGGTCGTGGTATTTGCCCTTGTATCGCACAGGGAGACGAAGGTGAACAGGGGTGCGCTTCAGGCGGCAAGACTTTTTGTGCTCCGGCGTGGGTCGCCTAAATGGCTATGGTGTGCGCTTTCGGCAAAACCCCTACGCCGGAAGGGCTCCGAGCTTTTGGCTCGAAACCCTTCTAAAGTTTAACTGGGGCGGCTTGGCGCATATCCTGCCCAGAGCCATCGATTGCTTAGTAATCTACTGGCCGCTGCTCGGTCCAGTCGCCCTGCCAAGCGCTTGGGTCTACGGACGGATCGTTGGTCTGACGGAACTCGCCGACGCCGTTAGTAAAGGTCCGATCATAGCCGCCTTCGAGGCGCTGGTCGAAGCCGGTGTTTGGGTCGTGATAGCGCTCGGTCTCGGTCACGGCGTCGATGAAGCTGTTGTGGCCGCGGTCGCTGCCACCGTTGTACCCGCCGCCGGTGCTACCAGAGTTGCGGAAGTTGTCCATCCAGGCGGCATTGGCCCGGTCGTTCCCGGCCTGCCGCGCGTCGAAATTGCGCTGGCTGGACTGGAAGTGGCTGTTGAGATCGCTCATTCTCTGCTGGTGTCCAGACTGGATGGAGGCCATTCCCTGCTGAATGCCCCGCCGCTGCATGGCAGTATACGCTGGGTTATCTCGGCGACCGGCTGCAATCTGGTCGAGGCCCCGCTCGAAAGCAGACTCCGTCACCGGATTTCGCAAAGTGGACCAGAGGTGTCCCGTAACCAGTGCCGTATTGGTTCACCTCGTATCCGACGAGCATCTTGCCCGTCATGCCAGTAGACGTGGTGAAGGGGGCCTCTGCTGCCGAGAGGTTTGAGCCTTGGCCCCCGCTTGAAGGAGGAGCGATGTCCTTCCACTCGCCGGTGCGTCGACCCGACGCACCCGAACGTTGCAGCCCCTGCATGATCGATTGCTCGGCAGCCGCGAGCATGGCGCGCTTGCCACCGCCCTGCAGCAGGACGGGTACCGTCTCGATCAACTTGGCCCCGTTCGGTCCGATGATTTCGACGTGGCAGTCGGCCACTACGCCGGTAGAGGGATCGGTACGCTGCTGTCCGCGGATCGAATAGCCAGCAGGAACGACCGTGTAGGTGCGGTTGGAGATACCAAAGCCCGCATCCATAATCTGGACACCGCCACCGGACGACTGCGACGAGGCGTAGCTCCCGCCGCTAGGCTGCCCCTGCTGATCGGAGGCAGCGCTGGGTTGGCTGCCATACTCCTGATTGCCATACTCCTGCTTGCCATAGCCTTCGTCGCCGTAGGATTCGTCGCCGTACGATTCTTCGCCGTACGATTTGTCACCGTAGTAGTCTTCGTTGTAGGCGTCGCTATTGTTGTCGAAGCAGGCCGTGAATCCGAAAGCGGAGAGGAGCAGGAGGGGGACTGTCTTGTACATGGTTGCGGTGTTTGGCTCTGTATCGCATGCCCTGGAAGATCGTGAACAGCGAGCCGCCGAGTTCGAAGACGCCAACCCAAATACGGCACTCTCACTCGCCACAATACGCAATTCTCCGTATGGCGTCGGCTGTGTAACCATCAGAGCTTTACACATCGTAAAAGCCACTGTAATCACCCCGTCTCTTGAAACACCTCTACTTCTCGCTCGGGCTCCTGCTGGCAGGTAACCTGGCTCACGCGCAGACGTCACACCTCCTCGACCGGGCACACCTCGTGCCCGGTGTTCGCGCCACCAACAGTGTACACCTGGCCGTAGGTGCGAATCGACACACCTATGCCTTCGACCGGACCAATCAGACGGTAAGTCTCAGTACGGACCCGCGCGTACCGCGTACGGTGCTCGATGCGGACTTCAATGCGCAGTCGTCGCTGTTCTTTCTGGCCGACTTCGACGAGCGTGGTGCCTACGTCAAGCACCATGTCTTTGACTCGCCGGGCAATCATTCGCCACGCCACTTGCTGCACGACGGCGCGGGAGCGCTGTACGTGGTGGTCGAGTTTGCCGACCGCCTCAACTACGGCGCACAGCCTGGCCAACGCCTGCTCGAAGCGCCCGGCAAACAGCTCGCCCTCGTAAAGTTGTCCGAAGACCTAACGCCAGTTTTGGCGAAAGCCCTCCCGACCGACATCTTCGTCAAAGCCTTGAGCATTAATGCCAGCGGTGAGGTGCTGATCACCTCCGAAAAGGAGGTTTTGCGGCTTGACGCCAAAACCTTCGATGTGGTGGCTCGGGCGCAACTCCCGGGCTTTTACGTCCGCACCGAGGCCATTCACCTCAACGACGACGGGACGTACCTCGTGGGTGGAGCCATCCGCGATCGGCTGACGGCCATCGACACCGTGATCGCCGGTACGCGAGTACAGTTGGCGGCCGGCAGGGGCTTCATCGAAAACGGGATCACCTTCCGGATGACGCCAGGCGGAGTCATCACCCAGGTCTACTACCTGCCGACTGACCCGAGCCAGCGCGTCTCCTCGGTGGTAGAACTGGCCAATGGGCAGGTCTACGTAGCGGGCCAGCGAGCCGTGACGAGTTCGGTGAGTGGCGCCTTCATCACCTCCTACAGCGCTACGGGCGAACGACTGAAGTCGTACGGCAGCACTGGCGCACGGGCCACCATCCGTTCGTACGGCGATACGGCCCTCCTGATGGACGTGCCTTCTACCGGGCAGTGGTTTGAGCTCGGCACCCAAAAGAACGTCGAGTACAATATCGTGAGTAAGACAGGCGACATGGGCTTTGTCCACGTGCTCGGCGACGACCTACGCCCGATTGAGCGACACTCCCTCCCCAGCACCCGCGTGATCAGCGTTTTGCCGAACGGCGACTTCGCCACCCGCGCCGTGGGTATCCCCGGCAACAACGTTGTCGACCCCGAGGGCACGCTACCCTACGTGCTCAATTGGAACGGCAGCGGGGAAGGACACTACGTAGCGCACTACACCCGAACCTGCACCCCGGTGAGTAGCGCCACCGCGACGCCCTACGTGCGCACCTGCACAGGCGGAGCCTACTTCGACGGCGTAGCCGAGGGTACGGGGTTGCGCTACCAGTGGTACGACGCGAAGGGCCAGCGGCTTAATGACTCTCGCCTGGAGGACTTCCGGTTTGTGATCAGGGGCTCGAGTACGCCGCTGTTGTACCGCAATGTGTACTTGCCGGTCGGCTACGGGGTCAATACCTATATCCTCAAGATCGCGGACGGCTGCGGCAATGTGGTCGAGGCTAGTGACAGTTCGCGCTATGTCTTGCTGGGCCAGCCTACCGAGCCGCGTGGCCTCGGTGCAGACCTCGTGCGTCCTCTGGGCGCTGAGGTCGAAATCACGGCGGGGGTCAGCCTCAATTTCCCGGACAGCCTGCTGGACTATCAGTGGTACCGCGGAGGATTCGCGCTGCGGGAGAGCCAGAAGTTTGCAGGCGTCGCAACGCCGACGCTTACTATCCGCGACCTGGACTTCGACGATGACGGGCGCTACTCGGCCGAGATCTGGACCAAGGGTTGCGATGCCAACAACAGGACGGCCCGCTGGCGCGGCCTCCGCGTTGAAGGCTATGAGGTGCTACAATCCGGTGGCCAACACGCCACCGAGCAGTTGGTGATGTGGCCAAATCCAGGTCCAGGTCCGGTGTCGGTCGGCAACCCGAGTGCGGACGCGATCCGCGGAGATCTGCACGTCGTGGACGTCTACGGGCGACGACAGCTCTCCCTTTCCAACGTCGATATCCCGGCCGGCGACGCCCTGCCGCTGGCCACGCGTGACCTCCCCGACGGGCAGTACTTCCTTCAATTGAGCACGGCGCAGGGCCTCGTCTCCCGCAGCTTCATCATCAACCGCCGACCATGAGACACGCACTCCTCTACCTCGGCTTTGCAGCGCTTTGCTCGCTGGCAGCATGCGAGAAACAAGACGTCACCGAGCCGACACCTCCTGGCGGCGGCGGCGTCGATACGACCAACACTGGCGGCCCCACCAAGAAGGCCAAGGCCCTCGAATTCGCGCCGATCACCTTCGAGACGCTCCAAGGCACAGAACTCACAGGCGCCAACCGCGTCGTGTCCGCCAACGGCACCTTCTCCCTCACGGCTCGTGACGGCATCTACGTTGCCGACGAGGCGACCACCACGTGGAAGCGCGTGCAGACCTTCCCGACTGCCGCCTTTACCGACCTCCGCAGAACTGGCCGTCGGCACAGACGCACTTCGCTACGTCTACCTGCCCCGCGTGGGAGTGTACGCCAGCCCCGACAACGGCCAGACCTGGACCCTCCGGCCCGCCACCGGCCTCCCCACCGACCTGCCGAGGCTCGGCTCGGTAGACCTGGCCGTCGCCACCGACGGAGACCTCTACATCGTGATCGTGGAGGATGGCGCACCGCGCGTCTTCCGCAGCGCCGACGGCGGCAATGGATTTACGCCGGTAGTGGGCTTCCCGACCACCGGCCGCAACTTCGAAATCGAAGCTTACCGCAACGGCGAAGTGCTGGTGCTCTCCGGCAACGCCGTCCACCTCAGCGCCGACGATGGTGCCTCGTGGCGACAGATCGGACCGACCTTCCTCTCACCGACAGCCCTGCGGGCCGACCCCACCAGCGGGCGGATTACCGCCTACCAGGCGCAGGTGCCCACCGGGCTCATCGACGGCGATGCCGACGGCGTAGCGTTTCTTGGACGTAGGAGTATACAGGGCCTCCTCCCCATTTCGGTTAGGCCTGGTGGCGCACTTTACGGCGCTCGCCTCTCGACTAGCGACTTCGACTACCTCTACCGCGAAGGCACGGGTACCAACGGCTGGCTCCCGATGGGCACCCTGCACGGAGCCCTGCAGAGCGTTGCCTTCGGGACGGGCCGCCACGTGGCCATTGACATCAACGGCGTCATCTACTACCTCGACGCCGACGACGCGCAGTGGTATACGCGGCGCCTCCCGCCTGGGCTGTGTCTCGACTTCGACCTCAGCGCCAAACAACATTGGGCTGTCCTACTCGGGACGCACGTCTGCGTGAGTCGCGATGGCGGCCAAACCTGGCGCATGGGCATCAGCTTGCCCAATACCTCCGTGCACTCAGTGTGCGTGAGTCGGCAGGATGGGCGGGTGTTCCTCGGGGTCGGAGCCGGCTCCCCTGCGGTGGCGGAGTTGGACCTCAACGGCAGCTCTCTCCTCAAACTCGAGGCCATAGGCCCGGCTAACGGCGAGTACCACGTGTCCGATGTCGACGTAGATGCGCGGGGCGTCGTGCTGGCGAGCGTACGACGCAGGGACCGCAAGGATGGCTACTTCGCCATCCGCCGCAACGTCATCACGGGCTTCAATATCTATACGAGCCCCACCGGCCTTGCGCCCGGTGCCGTAGACAGGGGTACCATCGAGCCGTTCGGCTACCGGCTCGTCAACCAGCGACCCAATACCCCCGTCGAGGTGCGGCAGTACTTCACGGACCCATTCGGAGATCCGAAGTCGGATTTCACCAAGGAATTCATCGAAGGCAGCAATGGCCTCGATGAGTACGTGACGGACTTCGTGGTCGGCTCGACGGTGGTGACCTACTTCGCCAATACCCCGGTACTCCTGCGCGGCAACGACACCATCATGCGGGCGTCACCGGGGCAGCTTCCGCTAAAACCTTATGCCGCGCGGCTAGACCCGGAGGGCCGATTGGTGGTCGGGAGCCTGGAAGGACTGCGCCGCAGCCGAGAGAAGCTCGTGATCCGAGAGGTCAACTAAAAAGCACATCGTCATGAGGGAAGAAATACGCGGACGGCTTTCGCCAAAACACGCCACGGGACTGCTGCCGCTGCTGCTCCTGCTTGGCCTGCTGGTTTTGGCGCAAGCCCCTTCCCTACGCGCGCAGGAGCGAACGCTCTGGGTAGACGATGCCGAGGTGTTGATCCAGCGACCCTACCAGTACACCCACGCCCTACCCGACGGGCGACAACTCTACGCCGGCACATATTCCACACCGAACGCACGGACGCAGACCTTCGAACTCGGCTTCGCAGACGCAAGCGGGACACCAGTACAGTGGACCCGCCAAAGATCAGAGTCCAACAAGCGCCTGACGCTTTGGGGCTTCGCTGCGGATGCGCAGAACAACATCTACGTACTGCTCGGACTTTCGGGTAACCTCGAACTCTACTACGACGAGATCACCAAGGTGCGTACCACCGTAGACGGCGGCCCGGGCGTCAACGGAGACTACGGGAGTTACGTGATCGCGAAGTACAACGACAACCTGGAGTTGGTCTGGTACCACGTAGCCCCCTACGGCAAGCAACTATCGCTTTACCCGGCGCTGCACCTTCACGCAAACCAGCTCTATGTACGTGGGCAGGTATCAGGCGACGGCGACCTGAACCTGCGGGCAGACGGCCAGGACCTGCGCGGATTGAGCGACGTGGGTAGCAGCCAGTTTCTCAGCCGCTATGACCTAGACTTTGGGTACGGGCAGTCGGTCCTAATATCCTCCGCCCTCCCGTCCTCGCTCGCCACCGTCCGCACGCGCCAACTTGGCAATCGAATCCTGGCTGGCATGCTTGTCTCGCCCGATGCATCCTTGCCCACCTACACCGTGGGAGGGGTAAGTTTTGGCGCAAGCCCCCAGACCCGCGGCATCGCCTACCAGGTGCTACTCGACGAGATGCGGGTCGCGCAGGTCTACGAAGATGTCGAAGCGCCAGGCATCCAAGCGCTCGCCGCCGTGATGGACGCCATTGGAGCCGTCTACCTGAGCAGCACCAATCCCGGACTTACACAGAGTCGCGTCGTGAGCTTCGGCGCGGACGGGGCACGGACGCATGAGTTGGTGGCCAACGGTCGCGTGACGGCAGATGTCGCGGTGAATGGCTTGCTCTACGTACTCGCCGAGTCCCCACCGAGCAACTGGACCTTGGACAAGGTCGCGACGGGCCAGCTGTACGCCACGGGGCAAGTGGCCAGTACGCAAACCGGCGTCCTCGCGCTGGACAAGGATCTCCAGCCCCTCCACCGCGGCATCTTCAACTTCAAGGCCTTATACGAGACGGTCGCGGGGAAGGTCGGCTTCGTGGTTGACGGGCTACGTGAATCGCTCGTCATCGAGCCCGGACCAAACCCTTACGTCGCCAGCCTGGCCACCGCACCGCTCAACGCGACTATTATCACCGGGACGCTCACCGCGGTGTGCCGTTCGATCACCGCCGTAGAACTCCCGCAGGACACGATCGTCGATTGCGTAGAGGTGCTCCGTTGGCAGGTCGACGTAACGGCAAAGTCGGCAGCCACGGGTGTGCGGTATCAATGGTTCGACATTAGCGGCCAGGCGATCACTGATGTCGGGCAACCTTCGGACAATTTCTACGTCCGGGGCGGCGCCACGCGGCGACTCATCCGTGAGACCTTCCTCGCTGAGGGCTACGCAGGACTACAGGTCTATGTCGAAGCCCGCGACGGCTGCGATGCAAGCCGCGTAGCAAGGGACACAGCACTCCTGGCTGGCCTTGCTCCCGCCAAACGTGCCTCTAACAGCGTGCGCGAATACAAGATCAATCCCGGCATCGACACGAGTCTCAGCTTCGAGACCCTCGGCAACTACCCCGAATCCTTGCTCGACATGCAGTGGTACCGCGGCGGTTTCGCCCTCGAAAACGGCGGCAAGTACCAGGGTGTCCAGACCCGCAAACTCGACATCAAAGCCCTCACCCACGACGATGACGGGGTCTATGCCCTGGTCACGGACGTGCCCGCCTGCAACTACGACGTGGACCTACGCGGCGCCTACCTCCAGCACATTCGCGTCCTGGAGCCGCGCCTCCAACTGCGCAACGGCGGCGGCGTCACCGAACTCGGCGTGCCCTTCCCCAATCCCACGAGCACCGACTACTACCTCCCCAACGTCTCGGACGATGTGTTGAGCGGAGAAGTAAGGGTTTACAATGCGATGGGCCGCCCGATGCTGAGCCGGCAGGCCATCGATGTGCCTGCCTACGAGTCCGCCCGCATCGACGTGCACGGCTGGCCGCCGGGCCTGTACGAGGTCGAGGTCCGCCTGCCGGACGGTCGCCGCGTCACGCACCGAATGCTCATCACCCCGCCACGCGCCTAAACCCACGATGCACTCCACAAACCTTCGTCGCGCCTGGCACTTGCTTCGTACCACCGCCGCCCTCGTGGCTCTCGGCGCCACCCTCACTTCTTCGTCCTGCGACAAAGACGAGGAGATTCCCATGCCTCCAGGCGGCGGCGTCGACACCACCATCGTCACGCCGCCACCGAACAGAGTCAAGGCTCTCGAGATCGCCCCTTTCGAGACCGCCTTCCTGTTCCCACCCGACTTTACGGCCGCTTCGAGCTTAATTGCCAGCGGTAGCCGTGCCATCATGATCGCAGACAAGGGCATTTACACCAGCGATGACAGAGGCGATTCATGGGCCTTGCGGCAAACCGTGCCGGACCTCACTGCTTTAACCCCTACACATCTACAGGTTAGCATAGGCGATGAACTACTGGCCTTCGCGGGGACCGGGGGTTTTTACGGAAGTGATGACAAAGGCACGAGTTGGACCCCGAAAGCAGCTACCGGCCTCGTCAAATCCGGCAACGCCTTCCCGAACGTGCGCAGCGTAACCGTGGCGACGGACGGAGATGTCTACGTAGTGGAGCGCGTCGGCGGACAAGGTGCGGTGAGTATCTACAGGAGTGCCGATAGGGGGGCGAGTTTCACTGTCGTCAAAACCGCTAGCCAGAGTCGCTACGATCCGCAGGTGGTGGCTTACGGCCAGGGCGCAGTGCTCTACAACGACGGCGAGCGTGTGTACCGCAGCGAGGACGACGGCCAGACTTGGACATCGCTCTACGATGACCGCAAACCCACCGGCGGACTGTGGGCCGACCCGATCAGCGGTGAGCTTGCGTTCTCGGCCGGGATGGGGATTGGCGCACGGCTCGTCCGCATCAGTCGCGCGGGCGCCGTCGCCGAACTGAGTGCCGATCTCCGCATCCTCGGTCGCACTACCGACGGCCAGTTGGTCGCCACCGGCCGCTACACCATGCAGTACCTAAACGGCAATGGCCCAGGCGAGGCAGGAGAGAACCTCTGGCGCTTTACGGGAATCGGTCCGGAGTGGATCGCCTTTGGGACATTGCCGCAGCAGGCCTCCGCCTTTGTCACCATAGGCGGGCGACGCCTGGCGATCAGCAGCGGACAGCTGGCCAAGTTAGACGCGGGGGCGGCACAGTGGCGATTCAGCGGCTTGGTTTCGGCTACGGACGTGAGCCTGGCCGGATTCCGCAAGGCCGTGATTTCGGGCGGCCACGTTATGGTGAGTCCAGACGGCGGCGCAACCTGGTTGGCCGGACGTGGCTTTAGCTCGCAGGATCAGCCCACGTCCGTGCTGGTCTATCCGGGCAACGGCGACATCTACGTGGGGACGGACGGCCCGACGGGGCGCATCTGGCACCTCGACCTCAACGGGGCCGGCACGCAGGGCGTCTACGAAACGGGTGCCTTCGGGATCGTCGACCTGTCGCCTTCGAAGGGAGGGCCGCAGTTCTACTTCGCGGGCAGGGCGCAGGACAAGTACGTGGGCACGGTGGGTATCTTCAAGCTGCCGGGAGAGCTGCAGTATTTTGATGCCCCCCTCGTCAATCGCCTCGGCGACGTGATGTGGGCTGGGGAAGCACCGGCCGGCTATGCGGTGGTCTCGCGAGGACAGGCCGAAGGGACGCTGGCGCGTGGCACCTTCTTCGCCGACAACTTCGGCAGTTTTGGGGAGTACCAGGTGGACAATGACTTCAAGTTCCCGAAGCGGCAGGCCTTCATCTCAGAGGTGATGGTCGAGGGTGGGCGGATCGCAGCTGCCAGCGAAAGCATGGTGCTTTATGGGCCAGACACAGTGCAGCTGGTGAGCCGGCCTACCCCCCTGCTCTCCGCCCGGATGTTGACAAATGGCCAAAATGGCATCCTCTTCTTCTCGCCCCTGGTACAATCCAAGGCAAAGGTCACGGTCCGACAGGTGAACTAGGGGCAGAAGTGTTGACGATGGAAGGATGGAGTGTTGAATGCACTATCGCGTAGGGCGTGAGCAAGGTGGGCCTCGGCGGCGTTTGAGGGGTCAATAGACACCAAAACCCTCCCTCCCATGAAGATCGGTATCCTCGGCACTGGACATATCGGCGGCGCACTGGCCAAGCTTCTGGTCCGCGCGGGTCACGACGTGATTGTCGGCTCAAGGCACGCAAGCGAGCACAATCAACTTGCCCATGATTTGAGCGAACTAGGCGACGGGCGCGTCGAGTCTCTCGAGAACGCCATGGCCCATGGCTCCGTCATCATTGAAGCATTGCCTCACAAGGCAACGATGCAGCTCGACGAGGAGTTGCTGGCCGGCAAGCTCCTGATTTCCGCTTCGAATTACTATCCACAGCGCGACGGCGAGATCGACCACGGCGACGTCACAGAGACGGAGGCCCTCCACCGTCAACTTCCGCATACCCGCGTGGCGAAGGCCTTCAATATGATGGCCTCGAAGGAGTTCGTCGCCAATTTTGATGGACGCAAAGGAGATAAACTGGCCATTCTCTTCGCTGTAGATGATGAGCACGAGGAGGATATCCCGACCGTCACGCAGGTCATCGAGGACGCGGGGTTTGAAGCCGTACGCACGGGTGGACTGTCGACGAGCTTTGCTTTTCAACCGGGTACGCTGCCGTACGGGGCCAGCTGGACAGGGAAGGAGGCGCGAGAGAAGTTGCGGCTGGCGTGAAGGTGGCGTTCGGGTGCCTCCAGGCAGTGCCACCAACCGCATATCCCGGCAGGCGTGTGCGCCCCACTGGCTGGAGCCACCCGAACGGGGCGCTGGGGCACTTGCATTACTGAACACTGTTCATTAGCTTTGCCCTTGATATGGCCACCACCACCCGCCGCGAACGCGAACGCGCCGACCTCACGCAGTTGATACTCGACGGGGCCCGTCGGGTGTTCGAGCGCGAGGGCCATGATCGACTCTCGATTAGGAAGGTGGCCAAGGAAATCGAGTATTCGCCCGGCACTATTTACCTCTATTACAAGGATAAGGATGCGCTGATGCTCGCGCTTCACGAGGATGCGTTTGAGCGCAAAGCAGACATGTTCGCGCCCTTGATGCAGGTCGAAGCTCCACAGGAACGCCTGGTTGCGATGGGGCGCAGCTATATCAAACATGCCCTAGATAAGCCTTCGGACTTTCACTTGATGTTCGTAGATGGCTGTCCGATGCAGGCCTTACGCGATGCGGGTCAGGAGTGGCGCACCACACACGGTGCCTTCCACATGCTGCGGGCGACGATCGAGGAAGGGGTGGCAGGGGGCAGCTTTCGCCAAAACATCAACCCCGATTCCATGGCGGTCATCCTGTGGTCAATGGTGCACGGCTGCTCGATGTTGATTCTCTCAGAGCGGCTCGGGATGCTCTCGGACCAAAGTCGCGAAACCGCCATCGACGACATGTTTGCGCAGATGCGCATCCTTCTCGCCCCGAACGACTAAAAAAATTTACCCAGTGACTAAACGGTGTTCAATAAATGTAAGGTGTTTAGTGATGGTGTTGGCCATAGGTTTTGGCGCAAGCCTGCTGGCCCAAACCCCTGCGCTCGATGTCCTGCTGCTGGAAGCCCGCGCCAACTGGCCCGAACTCGCCGAGCGCCGCGCCCAACTCGCCGCTGCGGAGGCTCGGATTGCCGAGGCCAGCAAGGTCTTTCGTCCGAATGTCGGCGTGGGTGGGACCTACACACTGGCCGGTGGCGGTCGCTCGATTGACTTTCCGTTGGGGGATTTGCTCAACCCTGTTTACTCGACGCTCAATCAGGTTACGCAGACGCAGGCCTTCCCGCAGATCGACAACGTCAACGAGAATTTTCTGCCGAACAACTTCTACGACGCGCGCGTCCGCGTGCGGCAACCGATCCTCGATCCGACGCTGAGGCTGCAACGGGATTTGGCCGCCACAGGGGCGGTAGCGGCGCAGGCTAGCATTGCGGTGAGCGAAGACGAGCTTGACTACCGGGTGCGGCAGGCCTACTTCAACGTGCTGCAGGCCGGGGAGGCGGTGGAAATCTTGGCGGAGGCCGACACCTTAGTGGCAGAGGCGCTACGGACAACGCAGTCCTTGATCCGCAACGGAGCAGGACTGCCGCTGGCGCGTGAGCGCATCCTGGCAGAACAGGCGCAGGTGCTAGCGCAGATGGCCGGCGCACGAGCGCAGGTGGCAAATGCGGCGGCGGTGCTGGAATACCTGACGGGAGTGACCGCGGCTCGTGCCGATTTAATCGACTCGCTCCGGTCGATCCCTCGTGTGCGAACTGAGCTCGTCGAACGCGCGGGAGAGCGACCGGAACTCGGCCAGCTCCGCGCCGCCATGCAGGCGAAAGAAGTGGAACTGGCCATCGAAGACAAATTCCGGGCACCGCGGCTCGGGGTGCAGGTGGATGGCGGTTCGCAGGCCTTTGACTTTGGAGTGAATCCTTACGTCTTGGCAGGCATCACGCTCGACATCCCACTGTACGATGGTGGGCGCATCAAGGATCGGCAGGCCCGAATTCGGGCGGAGCGGGACGCCACGCAAGCGCGACTCGAAGGGGCGCAGCGTGGGTTTGCCCTACAGGCGCAAGTAGCGCTCAACGACCTCGATGCGGCCGAGGCGACGCTTGCGGCTTACGAACCGGCTATTGATGCGGCTGAGCGAACGCTTCACGATGCACAAATCCTCTACAAGAACGGCGCTAGCTCTTACCTCGAACTGCTCGATGCGCGGACGCAGGTGACGCGCGTAAGCTTAGAGCACAACCTGGCTCGATACAATACCTGGCTGCGGTACGTGGACTACTTGCGGGCGGTGGGAGAGTGATGGTTTCTAAGTTCTCAATTTTCAATTTTTAGTGGCTGTACTAAACCCGCTTACTATGCTGTGTAAATACTACTTGATCGCCCTAGGGATGACGGCGATAGCCTGTAACGATGCGGAGCAGACTGGCGTCGATCGCGACGGCATCCCGATTGACACCAGCGCGCGGGAGGTTTTGGCGGAAGCCTTTTACGTTAAGACGAGTCCTGTACTGGGCGGCCGCAGCACAGACGGTGCAGCCAGCATGAGCGGCAACATATCCGCGACGGGCACGGTGACCAGTGATGCGCAGGCCAAGCCCTCCTTCAAGACGGGCGGTCTGCTGACGAGCGTCCGCGTAGAATCGGGGGATGCGGTGCGCCGCGGCCAGGTGATCGCGACCATCAATGCCACCGAACTCAACGCGGGCAAGGCGCAGGCGGAGGCTGGACTCGAGAAGGCCCGTCGAGATTTGGGTCGCGTCGAGGCGCTCTTTGCCGATAGCGTCGCCACCCGGGCACAGCGCGATGACGCGGCTACCGCCGTCCGGATCGCGCAGCGCCAATTGGAGCAGATCACTTTTAACGCCGGCACGACGACGATCACTTCGCCGATTACTGGGCGCGTTTCCGCAAAACTGTCCAACGCCGGGGAGACCGTCGGCCCGGGCCAGCCTGTGGTCGTGATTCAGGGTACGAACACGAGCGACTGGCGCGTCCGCGTAGCCCTGACCGATGCTGAGTGGGCGAGCGTGCGCGTGGGCCAGGCCGCCACGGTAAGCTTTGACGCCTACCCAAACCAAAGTTTCGCGGCGAAGGTGAGCGAGCGGGCGAGTTTCGCCAATCCGAGCGGCGGCACTTTTGATGTAGAACTCAAGCTCGCCAAGCAACCCAGGGACCTGGCGGCTGGACTCCTGGCCCGTGTCGAAATCGAGGCTGGTGCGGCGGGCGCAGTGAGTGGCACCGCAGCATCGAGTACCCAGGTGGGCGTCCCCACCAACCTGCGCATCCCCCTCACTGCCCTGGCGCGGGTGAGCGGCAAACGAGCCGAAGTTTTTGCGGTAACGCCCGAAGGCATCGCGGACCTGATGCACATCGCACTAGGTGACTTCGACGCAAGCACCGTGGCCGTACTCAGTGGCCTAGATGGCACGGAGCAACTCGTGACCACGGGTGTAACGTGGCTGCGGGATGGAGACCCGGTAATCGTGGAATCACCTACGGGCAGGTAAGTGCAGCGCATTCAACACTTCCACCTTCAACAATTCAAAAATTGCCCATGTCCCGCATCGCCGCCTTCTTCGTCCGTAATGGTTCTTTCGCACTGATCACGCTCGTGGCGTGCCTGGCCCTGGGCTACCTCGCCCTGACGAGTATGCCCCGCGGGGAGGATCCGCCTTTCGGGGCGCCGATCTTTATCGTGACGGCCGTATATCCTGGCACTTCGCCGGCTGATATGGAGCAACTGGTAGCCGACCCGCTGGAGGACGCGCTCTACAACCTGGACGACGTCAACTTCATCAAGACTACCCTACTGGACGGGGTGATGGTGCTGCGCCTCGAGTTCGAGTACGGGGTGAATGTCGACAACAAGAACAACGACATGGTGCGCGAGGTGAATGCCGTGCGCCCGGAGTTGCCGGCTGGGCTCGTGCGCTTAGATGTCGAGGCGGCGGCTTCGGACGACGTGGTCGTGCTTCAGGTCGCACTCGTTAGTGACGAGGCGTCGGACTCCCTCATGCTGGCGTTGGCCGAGGATTTGGAGCGCCGCCTCGAGAGCGTCGCTGGTACAAAATGGGTCGACCTCGACGCGGCGCCCGAGCAGGAGGTCGAGGTGTCGCTGGACCTGGAGCGACTCACGCGTTACGGCATCGGGCTTGACCGAGTATTACAGGCGATGCAGGCCAGCAACTTCAACGTACCGGGCGGGTCGATCGACCTAGGTGAGCGACGCTTCAGCGTGAAGACCAACTCGGAGTTTCGGACCCTTGGTGATATCCGGAGTGCGGTGGTCGCGGGTTCGCCGGACGGAGGTTTGTTGACGCTCGGAGATGTGGCGAGCGTTCGGTTGCGCAGCGTGAGTGATGCGCCACGGGCGCGCTACAACGGGAGGCGGGCGGTGTGGGTGAAGCAGGCCGTCGTGAATGAGGCCAACATCGTCGCAGTGCGTGAGGTGATCAGCGAACGACTCAAAGGTTTTGGCGAAAGCCTCCCGGAGAATGTAGAGCTGGCGGTAGCCTTCGACAACGAAGCTTCGGTAAGTCATCGACTGTGCTCGCTCGGGACCGACTTCCTGATTGCGCTGGCGCTGGTGATGATTACGCTGTTGCCGCTCGGTCCGCGGGCCTCACTGGTGGTAATGATCTCGATACCGCTCTCGATGGGGATTGGCTTGGCGGCGATGTATTTGATGGGGTATACGCTCAATCAGTTGTCTATCGTCGGTTTGGTGGTGGCACTCGGACTTGTAGTAGATGATTCGATTGTGGTCGTCGAGAATATCGAACGGCACCTGCGGGAGGGGATGTCCCGCATGGACGCCGCCATTGCCGCGACGCGCGAACTCGGTGTGGCCGTGGTCGGGCTGTACGGTCGTTCTATTACTTGCCTTCTTGCCGCTGGCCAATCTCCCGGGCGGACCCGGAGAGTTTATCAGGAGTCTGCCCGTGGCGGTATTGGTTACGGTGGCCGCTTCGCTATTCGTAGCTATTACGCTGGCGCCTTACCTCGCCAGTCGTCTGCTTTCGCCAAAACACGAAGCGGGTGGGAATGTCTTCTTCCGCGCCTTCGATAAGTATATCAACAAGCCGTACCAAAAAGTGCTCATCAAAGCGATGGACTATCCAGTGATCGCGCTGGTAACGGCGGCGGCCATCTTTGGGGCGAGTCTATTTTTGATTCCGCTCCTGGGCTTCTCGCTCTTTCCGGATTCTGAGCGGCCGATGTTTATGGTAGACATCGAGGCGACGCCGGGGTCTACCTTAGATCAGACGGACAGGGCCGCGCGCGCAGGTCGAGCGATTCCTACTACGGCAGCCGGAGGTAAAGCAACTCAACCTCAACGTCGGCAGTGGGCACCCGCGGGTGTACTACAACACGGTGCAGGGCGCCTTCCAGCCAGACTTCGCACAGGCGCTGGTGCAACTGCGCGAGCGGCTCAGTCTCCGAGACTTGAATGCCCTTACGGATCGCTTTCAGGACTCGTTGTCGCGGCAAGCTGGGGCGCGGGTCACGATCCGGAGGTTTGCGCAAGGTCCGCCGGTGGAGGCACCGATAGAGTATCGCATCGCCGGACCGAATCTCGACTCACTGGAAGTTTTGGCGAACGCCGTTGAGACTACCGTGGCACAGACTGTGGGCACGGAAAAGGTGCGTAACAACTTACGCATCCCGCGTACGGATTTGCGGGTGACACTCGACTGGGAGAAGGCCGGTAGATATGGACTGGTCCCGGCGCAGGTGGCGCGGGCGGTGAGGTTCGGGATGGTGGGCTTGCCGGCGGGGCAGTTACGTACGGACAATGGCGACGAATACGATATTGTGCTCGGTGTGGGACAGCGGTCTGGGTCGGAGGCTTTAGATGTCTTTAAGGAGTTGGCGGTCCCGAATATACAGGGCCAGCCAATTGCGATGTCGCAGGTGACTAGTCTCTCTATGCAGGAAAGTGCGCCGTTGATTCGTCATTACAACAAGCAGCGTTTTACGGCGGTGACGGCTTTCGCCAAAACAGGCTTTAACACCTTTGCTTTGTTTGACGAGATACAGGTAAAGTTGGATAGTCTAGTTTTGCCGGAAGGCTACACCATCACGGCGGCGGGCGAGGCGGAGGCGCAGGCGAACTCGACGGGGGGATTGGGGCCGATTGTATTGTTGGCGGTCTTTGGAATCTTGGCGGTGTTGGTATTAGAATTTAGGACTTTCAAGTCTACCATTATTGTATTGAGTGTGGTGCCATTGGGTATCGTGGGGGCGCTGGTGGCGCTCTATTTAATGGGTTTGACGCTGGGCTTCGTGGCTTCGATCGGGATGATTGCGCTGGTGGGGATCGAGATTAAAAACTCTATCCTCATGGTGGACTATACCAATCAACTGAGGGAACAAGGGATGCCGTTGAGGGAGGCGGTGTTGAATGGGGCGGAGACGCGGTTTTTGCCTATCCTGTTGACGGCGGCTACGGCGATTGGGGGCTTGCTGCCGCTGGCGTTGGAGAATAATCCTTTAGTGAGTCCGCTGGCGTATGTGTTGATCGGGGGGCTTATCTCGAGTACGCTATTGAGTCGGGTGGTGACGCCGGTGTTGTATGGGTTGTTGCCGCCGCGGGTGGGGTGAGGGCCGTAGGCGGGGCAGGGAGTTCGTTGGACCTGGCGGAGCTTGCGAAGACGCAGTTCAACGGACCCCGGCCCCGCCGCCCCAGCAGCCACTCTACTCCCCCTCCAAAAACTCTACGTACGGTGCCACCTCCCCACCGCCATCAGGCGGATCGAAGTATAGCATTTCGTCGAAGGCGCTGATCTGCGTGCCGTACTTCTTGACGTATTCCTCGTGCTTGCGCAAAAATTCGCGCATGCCGCCGAAGCGCTCTAGGACTACGTCCGTGGCCAGCCATTGCTTTTCGCCTTCGCGGAGGTAGTACGCGAAAGAGGTCCGCAGCCCCGAGCCGTCGTATCGACTCAGCATCTTGTGCTTCACCTCATTGGTGTGCACGTACATAATGAGCCGTCGCGAGATAAGATCATCGCGGACGCGGATACGGCGGAGGGTCTGGTTGAAGAGGGTACCGCGGCGCTTGAGTAACGGGTTGACGTAGTTGGCGTGCAGGGCGAGGAAGGTGGCCCAGTAGTCGCCGATCAACTGGTGGTAGGTCACCTCACCGCTGTCACTGACCCACTTCTTCTCCTTGGCGGTACGCGCACCGCGCCGTTTAGCGAGGATAGCAGCCCGCAACTCAGCTTCGGGTAGGAGCCGCAATACCAAGTGAAAGTGGTTGGTGATGAGCGCGAAGGCAAAGATTTGCGCGAAGAAGGGTATTCGGTCTCGGAGCGTCTCTACGAAGGTGCGGTAGTGCTCGGGGGCGGCGAAAAGTTGGTTGTGGGTGACGGCCGAGGTAAAGACGTGGTAAACGCCTTCCGGGACCCAGTCTGACTCGTAGTAGGATTTGCGGCGGGCGCGGGGCATGGGGGGATGTATGGGTGGGTGAGGGTGGATTGGGTCCGGCAAGACGGGGTCCGTTGAACCGTCTTCGCAAGCTACGCCAGGTCCAACGAACGCCCGTCTTGCCTTGCGGAAAATATTGGCTTACTCTGTTACCCCTACCGCTAGCGTGACTGGGCCTAATTTGTGACGGGTGGCCACTTTGGCGCCAGTGCTCAGGGTCTTCCACCCTTCCCAGGTGGCCTCGATGCCACCGATGGGGATAATAGAGACCCACATCTGGTAGCTCGTGGGCAGGCCGTTAGCGTCCAGGTGCCAGAGGTAGGCATCTCCCGGCGTCACTCCCCCACTCGTATACGTGACCAGCAGCGCCTCACGCCCATCCTCCAACGTCACCAAGCTCCGCTCCGTGCCTGGGTCCCGGACCTTAAACGGAGCCGCTACCCAAAAGGCGTCATTGCAGAAGTGCGACCAGGCTTTCGCCAAAATCTCCGCCGCCGCATCCCCCTGCATGGGCTCGCCATGCGCAAAAGCTCGCCCGGACACATCTTCCGTGTACAAGTCTACCCGGTAGTTCTTCCAAACCACTTCCACGCTGTCTACCTCCTGCCGCCACCGATGCTTTTGCCGCCCGTCAAAATCGATGCTTACGAAGGCAGTCGTGTCCCAGGCCGCCTTGTTTACAGCGAGCAGCATTCTGTCCGCTAGCGCCTCTGCGGCGGGTCCTGTTTTGCCGACAGGCCGATCTTTGTCGAGAATAAAATAGGCAATTACTGAAGCGACAATCAACAGCCCGAGCCCTAGTAATGCCACCCTTAGTAATTTCCGCATCGTGGCAAGGTACCAGAAGCCTACCCCGTAGAGGTATTTGATCACGGATCTGACGCAGGTGCCCACAAAAAATCCTGAAGCGCTCACTTGAGCACTCCAGGATTCTTAATGATTTCATTTGGTTAGGGCGGGCCGGACAGTGCCAATCCCTTATCTTACTTGCCAGTCAGCATCTTGCCACTCTGCTCGAGGGCGGAGCCAAGGGTCGCGTAGGATGCATTGCCGTCGGCCAAGCGCTGGGTAGTCATGCCGAGGCGAGTAAGGGCGGCACCGACCTTCGCGCCGTCGATGTTTCCGGAGTTGAGCTCCATCTTGACGGTCCGCAGATCGGACACCAGGGAGCCAGTACCCGCCATGCCGGAGAGCTTGCCGATGTAGCCGTCGATAACACTCGTGGCCGTGGCTACGGGCAGCTTCGTCAGACCGCCATAGGTCCCGACGGTCTCGACAACCTTATCCGGATCGGTGAGGTCAGCATTGGTCATGGTAGCATTCATCTCGCGCTCGGCGGGGACGGTGGCAGTGGTCGTCGTGTTGTCGCCCATCTTGCTGGATGAGGAGTTGCAGGCACCAGCGGCCAAAACGGCGAATCCAGCGGCGAATAGTAAGTTTTTCATGTTCGGTTTTATTAGGTGAATTGTAGTAGACACAACAGCCCTGTATCGAATAGATGTTCGGCAAAATATGCCACCTACCCGCTTCCTAACAACCAACAGACACCTAGGTGACACTGAGCGGGGAAACTCACCCAATGCATCTACTTACGGGACATTCTCGCGCAGCTCCTCCAACCACACTCGCGCCGCCGCATCACTCGGCATTCGCCAGTCTCCCCGTGGGCTTAAGCTTCCCCCACTCTGCACCTTCGGACCGTTAGGCACCGCGCTCCGCTTGAATTGACTGATCTGGAAAAAGCGCCAGCAGAATACCTCCAGCCACTTCTTGATCGTCGCCAGATCGTACACCCCCGCCCAGGCGTGCATGCCCATGTAAGCCACTTTACTCGGCCGAAAGCCGTAGCGCGTCACGTAGTAGGTATTGAAATCTTGCAACTCGTAAGGACCAATCTTGGCCTGCGTGCTCTGGATAGGCTCGCCGTTCTCGCCGCCCGGCACTAACTCCGGCGATATCTCCGTGTCGAGGATGCTCAGCAGCGTAGTACTCGCGGCCTCGCCGAACTCCCCCTTTTCCGCCACCCACCGAATGAGGTGCTGGATCAAGGTTTTCGGCACGCTCGCATTCACATTGTAGTGGCTCATATGGTCGCCGACGCCATAGGTGGCCCAACCCAATGCCAACTCGCTCAAGTCACCCGTCCCGAGCACCATGGCGTCGTTGTGATTGGCGAGGCGAAAGAGGTGCGAAGTACGCTCGCCGGCCTGGACGTTCTCGAAGGTGACGTCGTACTGGGCCTCGCCGTCGGCGTAGGGGTGGCCGATGTCCTCGAGCATTTGCCTGCTCGAAGGCCGGATGTCGATTTCGCTGGCCGTCACACCGAGGCTGTCCATCAACTTCCAGGCGTTAGACTTGGTGCCTTCGCTCGTCGCAAAGCCGGGCATCGTGTAGGCCAGGATGTTGGTACGCGGCAAGTCTAGCGAGTCCATCGTATGCGCGGCTACGATGAGGGCCTGCGTCGAGTCGAGCCCACCGCTTACACCAATCACGATCTTGTGAATCTTGGCCGCCGTCATCCGCTGCGATAGGCCCTGGACCTGGATATTGTACGCCTCGAAGCAATTCTCGTCCCGCAACTCGGCATTGCTCGGCACATAGGGCAGCCGCTCGACGTGACGTCGGAGGGGCACGTTGGGAAGGTTTTGCCGAAAGGCGAAGGACACCCGCCTCAGCGCCCGTACTTCTTGGCTATGAATGCCAGCGCTGTCGCGAAAACTCGTGATCCGCGCTCGCTCCTGCACCAAGCGCCCCAGATCTAGGTCTGCATAAATCAAATCTTCGTGCGCCGAAAAGCGCTCCGACTCCGCCAGCTTTTCGCCTAACTCATACACCATCGCGTGACCGTCCCAGGCCAAGTCCGTGGTCGACTCCCCGGGGCCCGCAGCCGTGTATAGATATGCCGCCAAGCATTTCCCGCTCTGCGCCGCGCATAAGTCCCGACGGTAGCGCGCCTTGCCGATGGTGATATTGGAGGCACTCAGGTTCGTGAGCACCGTCGCCCCGCCCAAGGCCGCGTACGTACTCGGCGGGATGGGCGTCCAGACATCCTCGCAGATCTCGGTGTGAAGCACGAAGTCTGGCAGGTTGCTCGCCTCGTAAATGAGGTCCGTCCCAAAAGGCACCGTCTGCCCCAGCAGCGTCACCTCCCGCAAGTTTGCATCTCGCCCACTCGAGAACTGCCGCTTCTCGTAGAACTCCCGGTAGTTGGGCAGGTACAGTTTTGGCGTAAGCCCCAAAATCCGCCCCCGGTGTAGCACGCAGGCACAGTTATACAGGCTTCCGCCAAAACGCAGGGCCACCCCCACCACCAGCACACTCTCCAACTCCTCCGAGGCCGCCAGCACCGTCGCCAAGGCCGCCCGCGTTGCCTCCAGCAAAGCATCCTGCTGGAATAAGTCGTCATTCGAGTACGCACTCAGCCCCAATTCTGGGAAAAGCACCAGCACCGCGCCCTCCCCGGCCGCCTTCTCGGCCAGGGCCACCGTCTGCTCGGCGTTGTACACCGGGTCGGCCACGCGAACCTGCGGCACGGCTACCGCCACGCGGGCGAAATCATGGGTGTACAAAGAATAGAAGTCACCTTTCATGGCCGCCAAGATCGGGCGCGGAGGTCGGGGAAGAAGACCACTGTAAACAAAGTAAATTTCCGTTTGCACTTTCAGTAGCCCCGCCTCGATCCAGGCCGATTGGCCCGACCCGCTGCTACTTTTCTACACTCCCGCGAGCGCAGGTGCATACGGCTTAACTTTCACCTCCGTGCCCCATCCAAATATTCCCACCTACGGCAAAGGCATTCTGGCTGCCCCCCAGGCGCGCCCCCTCCAGCTCTCCCTCCAGCGCATCGAGGTCCTCACCGCCGCCGAGGGCAGGCACCGCGTGCCCCACCGACACCCCTTTCACTGCGAAGTGATGTACATCGAGGCCGGCGAAAGCGAATGCTTCATCGACGGCAGAGTCTACCGCCTGAAGGCAGGTGACCTCTGCGGCCTCCCCGCCGGCGTCATCCACGCCTGCGGCACTAACGACTCGCTACAAGGCTGGGTCCTCCACTGCTCCCCGGAGTTCCTCGCCACAAAACCGCGCGAGGTCATCGTCGAGGTGCGCCGCGGCAATCTGCTCAGCGATCCCGAGGCCGTGGTAGATGTCGAGCGCTGGTTCGAAGGCTTCGCAGCGGAATATGGGCGGGTGAGATTCGGCCGCGCCATTGCCATTAAGGCCTGGCTGCAATTAATGGGCGTCTACCTCAGGCGGCTTTCGCCAAAACCCGACCTCGACGCCCGCCCGCGCCCCGTGTCGATCGCCTTCCGCGACCTACTCGACGCCCAGTATCACCACGAGCGGAATCCCGTTGCCTACGCCGCCCAACTCGGCATCACCGCCGACCAACTCAACGCCCGTCTCCGAGAAGAAACCGGCGCCGCCGCCCGCGAACACATTGACCGCCGCATCCTCCTCGAAGCCGAGCGCCTCCTCGCCTTCACCGCCATGACCGTCCTCGACATCGCCACCCAGCTCGGCTTCGATGATCCCCAGTATTTCTGGCGCTACTTCCGTAAGCACACCCACGTTACCCCCGGTGAATACCGCGAGCGCCAGCGCCAGGACTTCAGCAATGCAGGAGCGCCGGGTTTGGAGTTGCCGTTTGACGAGTGAGTAGAAGATTTGCTTCGCAAACGTGTGAACTAAAGAAAGCAGCTTTGCGGCTAAACGAATTTTGACGCGGAGGCGCAGAGGTCGCGGAGGTACGCGGAGGGCCTCTCATTGAGCAAGAAGTGGCGGCTCTACGAGGCGGATGGAGTGGCACTGGCCTGCTACCGCAGGGCCGCCCGTGCCTCCGTACCTCGAGAGCGCGAAGCGTGGTGCCACTACCGGCGCTCGCAAAACCTCCGCGTACCTCCGCGCCCCCCGCGCCTCCGCGTCAGCCCGCCGCAGGCGCACTCGCAAGCCCCCCGCCCCACTCATTTCCCCCGTACCTTCGCCCCACTCAAAAATCCAAGATCCACTTTGTCCAATCCCGACCAAGATATCGTCCCCCTCATGACCGTCGACGAGGAGAACGAAGAGTCGCTCTCGCAGGCCGACTTCGAGAATCCCCTTCCGATCCTCGCCGTCAAAAACACCGTCCTGTTCCCCGGTATCATCGTCCCTATCACCGCAGGGCGCGACCGTTCCGTCAAGGCCATCAACCGCGCCTTTCGCGAGTGCAACATGACCATCGTCGTCCTCGCCCAGCGTAACGACAAAACCGAAAAGCCTAAGGGCGAAGACCTCTACGAGATCGGCACGATCGCCAAGATCATCAAGCTCATCCGCATGTCGGACGGGACCACCACCGTCATTCTGCAGGGTCGCAAGCGAGCCCGCGTCACCGAGTTCACCAAGCATAAACCCTATCTCGAAGGCACCTTCGAGACCCTCGATTATCACGGCCCCGACTCCGTGCCCGAATTCGAGGCGATGATCGAGGCCGCACAGGAGCGTGCACAGCGAATCATCGAACTCTCCCCGGCCATCCCACCCGACGCAGCCAACCTATTGCAGAGCATCAACAACCCGATGTTTCTCGCCAACTGGCTCGCCTCCAACCTCGCCGCCAAAGTCTCCGCCAAGCAAGACATGCTCGCCATCTCCGAGAAGAGCGAGAAGTTCCGTACGCTCATCCGCGAGATGGACAACGAGCTCCACATGCTCGAACTCAAGGACAATATCGAGTCCAAAGTGAGGGTCGAGATCGAGAAGCAACAGCGCGACTACTTCCTCAACCAGCAGCTCAAGACCATCCAACAGGAGCTCGGGAACAACCCGCAAGAGGAGGACCTCTCCCAGCTCCAGACGCGTGCCAAGGACATGCAATGGAGTAAGGCTGTCGCCAAAACCTTCGACAAGGAGTTCCACCGCCTCAAGCGTATGAACCCTCAGGTAGCCGAGTACTCCGTCCAGCTCTCCTTCCTGGAGCTGATGCTCGACCTACCCTGGGACAAGGTGTCCGAAGACAACTTCGACCTACACCACGCCCGCAAGGTCCTGGACCAAGATCACTTCGGCCTCGCCAAGGTCAAGGAGCGCATCATCGAGCACCTCGCCGTGCTTAAGCTGAAAGGCGACATGCGCGCACCGATCATCTGCCTCGTCGGCCCTCCGGGCGTCGGCAAAACCTCCCTCGGCAAGTCGATCGCGAAGGCACTCAAGCGGGAGTTCATCCGCATGTCCCTCGGCGGCATCCACGACGAGTCCGAGATCCGCGGGCACCGCAAGACCTACATCGGGGCCATGCCTGGCCGCATCATCAAGAGCTTTCGCAAGGCCGGCACCTCCAACCCGGTGGTGGTCCTCGACGAGATCGACAAGATTGGACGCGACCAGCGCGGCGACCCCTCCTCCGCCCTCCTCGAGGTGCTCGACCCCGAGCAAAATGGTGCTTTCTACGACAACTACCTCGAGACTGAGTACGACCTCTCCCGTGCGCTGTTCATCGCGACGGCCAACAGCCTCAACACCATCCAGCCCGCCCTGCGCGACCGCATGGAAATCATCGAGGTGCCGGGCTACAGTCAGGAGGAAAAGCTCGAGATCGCTAAGCGACACCTGCTGCCCCGCCAGCGCAAGGCTCACGGCCTCAAGGCTGTCCAAGTCAGCATACCCGCCAAGACCCTCGAGCGCACCATCGAAGACTACACCCGCGAATCCGGCGTCCGCTCGCTAGATCGACAAGTCGCAGGCCTCATGCGCCACGCCGCCAAGGGCGTCGCGATGGAGGGCGCCACCAAAGTATCTATTAAGCCCAGCGATCTCGAGACCATCCTCGGCCCAGCCATCTTCGACCAGGACATCTACGAGCAAGTTGCCACCCCAGGCGTCGCCGTCGGCCTGGCCTGGACGAGCGTCGGCGGAGACATTCTCTTCGTCGAGTGCTCCTTGAGCCCAGGCAAGGGTACCCTCACCCTCACCGGCAACCTCGGCGACGTGATGAAGGAGTCCGCGTCCACGGCCCTCAGCTACCTTCAGGCCAACGCTAGCACAATCGGCATCGACCACGAGGCTTTCGCCAAAACGAACGTCCACATTCATGTGCCCCAGGGCGCCATCCCCAAAGACGGCCCCTCGGCAGGCATTACGATGCTCTCCGCGATCACGAGCGCCTTCCGCAACACCCCCATCAAACCCTACCTCGCCATGACCGGCGAGATTACCCTCCGCGGCAAAGTCCTCCCCGTCGGCGGCATCAAGGAAAAGGTTCTCGCTGCCCGCCGCGCCGGCATCAAGCACATCATGATGTGCAAGTCCAACCGTCGCCACATCGCCGAGATAGAGCCCGATTACCTAAAAGGTCTAGACTTCCACTACGTGGGTACGATGAGTGAGGTATTGGCGTACGCCATTAGCTAGCTCGCTCCCATTCCCGCCGAGTAGCCGTTATGCGCCCCCCCAGCCGCCGCTGGGTGACTTTTTGCTCTCAGTTTGTACAAGGATTGCAAGGCACCCGAAAGAGACAGGTATACGATTCCCTGCGTGGCTCCGGACATCGGGGACAATGACACTAGAGTAGAGAGCCATACCATTAGACATTTCCGCCAAACGGGCACGCCTGGGCGGTAGAACGCGAAGCCGCTGCGCTACGCAAGGGAGATGCAAGAAGCGCAAAGGTCCGTCTCAGTTGAAGCAAGGCGCGAAGGCGCTTTGCGCTGAGAGGAATGAAAAGCCCGTCAACGCTAGAGTTGTACTAAAGCGAACAGGAATGTCTAGCGGTATGGTAGAGAGCAGACGAAGACTCCTCCATTTCTCAAAGCCAGCTGTGTGAAATAGCCTAGAAAGCAGGCCGTGCTGTCTCTAGGAGGTACCACTGTGTTGCAAAGCCTGGCCGCGTCGACTCAGCTGTGATGTTTCACTACTGGACCACCCGTAACGAGATTCTCCCCGGCATAGGCTCCTTTCAGCGTAGCTCCAAATCAACGAGTGCGAAGGACCTCACGATCGTGCTACGTGTTCGCGGACACGGACGGTCAGGGAGATTCTCGCAGGACAGTTTAGACTCGCAGTACGTGTACGCAACTGCTTAATCCTAGCTGGTGGCTAAGCCTTCGCCACCTACGCAGCTAGACGGTGGAGGGCGAGCGACTACCGCCAACAGTAAAAGCCCCGTCCATCTTGCGATGAACGGGGCTTCGTCCGGAATGTCAAGTTTTGCCGAAAGGCTTATCGAGACAGTGTCAGGCTAGCGACTAGTAGTTAACGCCGAGGGCCTTGAGGGTCTCGTAGTCGAGGTTGCCGACAGGAAGACCGTTGTCCTTCTGGTACTTCACGAGTGCAGCTTTGGTGCGGCTACCCATCACGTTGTCGGTCGGACCTGGATCGTAACCTTGAGCACGAAGAGCATCTTGTACACCGCGGACCATCGAGACGGTTACGTTGCTGTTGCAAACGATCTCGCGCCACTCAGTGAAACCACCCTTGCGAACGAGGTTACGCTTGGTGACGGTCGTGAATTCGGCGGGGATGTCGATCGAGCGAGTCGTAGCAGCTGCCTTGACGACGCGACGGCTGACCGTCTCGTACTCAGCTGGAATTGTCTCCACAGTTGTCGCAGCTGGCGTCTTAAGGACGCGACGGGTCATGGTCTTGTAGACAGCTGGGATCGTTTCGGTCCGAGTCGTAGCTGGCGTCTTGACGACTTTTTTGGTTACCGTCATGTACTCGGCGGGGATCATCTCTTCGCGGGTGGTAGCGGGCGTCTTGATGACCTGCTTGGTGACCGTCGTGTACTCGACAGGGATGATTTCCTCGCGGGTCGTGGCTGGCGTCTTGACGACGCGGCTGGTGCGCGTGCCCATCTTGGCTGGGATCATCTCAGTGGTGACGCAGTTGCTGTTGGCAGAACCGTCGCCACCTGAACAGCCGGTGTTGACGCGGCGCGATACCGTACGGTATTGGGCGGGAGTCTCGACGAGGCACCACACGAGGCAATCGTCTGGGTTGGCGCTTAGGCAGTTGGCATCAGCTTTACGCTTGACCCATTTAGTGCTCGATGGAGCAACTTCGATCCGCTCGGTGACGGTTTCGTAGCTAGGCTCGCGTACGACGACGCGGCTGGACTCTGGCTCCATGACGTACTGCTCGGTGACGGTCTCGTACTCGGCGGGGACAGCCACGAGCTTAGTCGAAGCTTCCTTAGCGACCATTTGCTCGGTGACGGTCTCGTACTCAGCGGGTATAGTGATGATACGGCTCGACTCAGCAGTCTTGAGCACCTGCTCAGTGACCGTCTCGTACTCGGCTGGTACAGCGATTAGGCGAGTCGTCTCTGGCTTGACCATGACCTGCTCGGTGACGGTTTCGTACTCGGCCTCGACGGTCATCACGCGAGTTGCTTCGGCCTTCTTGAGCTTCTGCTCGGTAACGGTCTCGTACTCGGCTGGGATAGCTTCCTGACGTACGCTCGCCGAGCGGGTCTCGATCTCCTGAGTGATCGTTTCGTACTCATCGGGGATGAGACACTTGGCGTAGCACTTGCCTGGCTCGGCATTGGGCGGCATGTCGGCGTCGACCATTTGGGCGTTCAGCGCCCCAGCCAGCATAAGACCGGCGGCGGATAGTGTAAGGGTTAATTTCCTCATGTTTGGCATTTGTGAAAGATTAGCGTTAGCGGATTGGTGTTGTTCGAGCGCAAAAGTCTCTTTTAATGTTTACGTCAGCATAAAACTCTTTCCACGGGTCGTGGACTGCGCACGGACATCAAGAGTAATGTAGTCCGGGCTTGAATTGTTCGATGCACAGTCGAAGGGCAGGCGAGGTAGTGTTTGACGACTCGTCTGGTTTCGACGCCAAAGTCGACGTGGTTTGAAAGTGGGCTTACGCGGCCATTTTTGTGAAGAATATCGATTTCGTCTTTCATGGCGACGTATGCATTGTTGCTCTCGTCTCCCACGATTACGAGATGTCTGGCCTGCTCGGCGTCGATGCCGTAGTGTTGACGTGCGAAATCTCTGAGGGTCACAACCTCGGATGGAGAAAGTGGTTCGTCGAGAAAGCGCAACTTGAATAGCCGCCGGTGGAGAAGACTGCCGCAAAGGTAGGCGAGCAGCTTGTCCGACGCACGAGCCCCCCCTTTTAGGGCAGCTACGATGTCCACGTCGTCGAGCTTTGCGAATCGAGCAAGCATGCCGGAGTCTTCATCTTCGAAGTGACAGGCTTCGACGTGATGCTCCATGAAAAATCGCAGATCCTGGCTGATTCCCTCTACTGGAGCACCGGCCCGCACCACCTCGGCCATGCGCCGCAGCGCCTCTTTGAGCATGAGTTCGGCGGCGAGTACAGTTTTGTGAAGGTACACCTGCCAATACATCAACCTTCGCGCGATGAGGAACTTCTCGATAGAATACACGCCCTTTTCCTCGACGACCAATCTATTGTCGTACACGTGAAGCATTTTTATGATGCGTTCAGAACCGATCACTCCTTCCGAGACCCCAGTAAAGTAGGTATCGCGATTGAGGTAGTCCAGGCGGTCGATGTCGAGTTGTCCGCTGACGAGCTGGTGGAGGAATGTTTTGGCGTAAGCCCCCTTAAAAATTTTAATCGCGAGCGAGAGTCGATTGCCGAGCTGCGCGTTGAGCGCTTGCATGAAACACAGCGTGAGCGTCTCGTGGTGGGCGTCGATGATGTCCCCTTCGAGCGTGTGAGAGAATGGCCCGTGGCCGATGTCGTGCAAGAGGATGGCGAGCTGCGCGGCCTCGTATTCGGCGGGTGAGATGTCGACGTCTTTCTGGCGGAGGCTATCGAGCGCCATGGTCATGAGGTGCAGCGCACCGAGCGCATGCTGAAAACGCGTATGTTGAGCACCCGGGTAGACATAGTGCGTGAGCGACAGTTGCCGGATGCCGCGCAGGCGCTGAAACCAAGGGTGGTCCACTACTTCGAGAACGAGACCCTTCGGCACGGCGATAAAGCCGTAGACAGGGTCGTTGATGATTTTGTGGGGTCGTTGCGGCACGCCGCAAAGCTAGCCCCAGCCCGCACCGACAGAATAATTGTCGGCTGTGTGCACCGAGGTCCGCATTGGCACGTTCCCTAGCTGCGGCAACTGCCGAACCTAGCACCCAAGAACCCCAAACCTAACATGTCCAACCTCCGCATCCTCTGGGCCGACGACGAGATCGACCTTCTCAAGCCCCAACTCATGTTCCTCGAGAAGCGCGGCTACGAGGTGACCACCGTCATGAACGCCCACGATGCTCTCGAGCTGGTCACCGAGCGCAGCGATTTCGATATCGTGCTGCTCGATGAAAATATGCCCGGCCGCTCAGGGCTCGAGATCTTGCCCGACATCAAGGCCGTGCGGCCGGACCTACCCGTGGTGATGATCACAAAGTCGGAGGAAGAGAACATCATGGAGGAGGCCATCGGTGGCCAAATCGCCGACTACTTAATTAAGCCCGTCAAGCCGACCCAGATCCTTCTGACGCTGAAAAAGCTCACCGAAGGTCGCCAACTCGTAAAGCTGGCCACCGCGAGCCAGTACCAGCAGCAGTTCCGCGAGCTGCTAATGGAGATCAGTGGTGGTCTCAACTATGAGGAGTGGCCTGGGATCTACAAAAAACTAATCGAGTGGGAGCTGCGCCTCGACGAAAGCCGCGCCGAGGGTATGGCCGACATCCTCGCGATGCAGAAGTCGGAGGCCAACGGCGAGTTTTCCAAGTACGTTGTCAAGAACTACCTCACCTGGATGAACGCCCCCGCCGATCAGCGGCCGACCTTCAGCCACGAGCTCCTGCGCACGAAGGTCTTTCCGCACCTCGATAAGAGTAGCGACGTGCCGACGGTACTCGTGCTGTTCGACAATCTGCGGTTTGACCAGTGGCGCATCCTCCAACCGATCATTTCGGAACTCTACACCGTCGAGGAGGAGGAGACCTTTTACTCCATTCTGCCGACGAGTACGCAGTATGCCCGCAACGCCATTTTCGCAGGTATGATGCCGGCGCAAATCGCGAAAACGTACCCCGACCGTTGGCTCAACGACAATGACCAGGGCGGCAAAAACAACGAGGAAGAGTTCTTCCTCACCGAACAACTACAGCGCGTCCTGAGGCGAGAGGTCAAGCACTCCTACACCAAGATCACGCAGATCGCGAAGGCCAAAGAATTTGAGGAAAAGGCACTCGATTTACTCAATAACGAGTTCAGCGTGGTAGTGTATAATTTTATCGACATGCTGAGCCACGCGCGCACAGAGATGGAGGTCCTCAAGGAGTTGGCGGGAGACGAGTCGGCCTACCGGTCGTTGACGCGCTCTTGGTTTTTGCACTCCCCTATCTGGGGGGCGCTCAAAAAACTAGCCGAGCGTCCGGTACAACTCTTCATCACCACGGACCACGGCACGATCCGCGTCAATACGCCGAGTAAGGTGATCGGTGACCGCGAGACGACGACCAACCTGCGCTACAAGCTCGGCCGCAACCTCAGCTACGAAAAGAAGGACGTCTTGGAAATCCGCAAGCCCGCCGAGGCTGGCCTACCGACACCTAACGTAAGCTCGAGCTATATCTTCGGTAAGGAGGACAAGTTCTTTCTGTACCCCAATAACTACAACCACTACCACAACTACTACAAGAACACCTTCCAGCACGGGGGCATCTCGCTGGAGGAAATGATCTGCCCGGTGGTGAGGCTGCGGAGCAAGGCCTAGGCATCGTGACTTGTCGGTAAGGTATAGTAGTTTCGCGCAATGCGCCCAGCCCCTCTTTGTCTCCTATTGCTCCTCGCCGCCGCCGTGACGACCGCCCAGACGAACCTCGCCGATGTCCTCGGCTACGCGCCCGGGACCCGCCTGCTCATCATCCACGCCGACGACCTCGGGATGTCGCACAGCGTCAACGAGGCCAGTTTCGAGGCGATGACCAAGGGTGCGGTCAACTCGGCGAGCGTCATGATGCCGACGCCTTGGGTGCCGGAGGCGGTGGCCTTCGCCAAAACCTATCCCGAGCTCGACCTCGGTCTCCACCTCACGCTCACGAGCGAGTGGACGAACTATCGCTGGGGGCCGACGGGCCGGGACTCGGTCGCGGGGCTTCTGGACGCCGATCACTACCTTCATGGGGAGTGCCGGCCGATGGCCGCGAAGGCGACCGTCGCCGAGGTTGAGCGCGAGCTACGGGCCCAGGTCGAGCAAGCCCTACGGCTCGGCCTGCGCCCGACCCACCTCGACTCACACATGGGGTGCATCTTCCACGCTTCAACTGCCGTAGAGCTGGGGTTCTTCTGGGGCCGCGTTCGCGACGCGTTCCGCAAGTCGAAATCCTGCCCTATCCGGTCGCGATGCGCCGTTCCAGTTCCAGGCTTACCTATCCCGATACTCGTCGTCGAGGACATTCGGCACCTCGTCAAGAAGACGCATCAAGGCTT
The DNA here is from genome assembly GCA_963837005.1 of Lewinellaceae bacterium. GTDB lineage: Bacteria > Bacteroidota > Bacteroidia > Chitinophagales > Saprospiraceae > CALDTK01. The sequence goes on along the minus strand of CAWIMC010000001.1, from coordinate 164,988 downwards.
TGCACGCACTGTCCGCGACTGGCTGAATCAGTTCTCCGCTGACTATCCTCCGGTGGCTCGAGAACTTCGAGCGCTTCGAGGAGGTTCCTCGGGTCACTGGGTCAGGTGACCGCTACAGTATCACCTCTCGATCCCCGAACTGAAGTACAACGACTACTCCACCGCGTGGCGCAGTGGCTTGTCGCGACACTCCACGCTAGGACAGACACTCCACCGTTAGCATCTTCGCCGCGTCCGCATGCCGCCCCGCCCCTACCTCGAACTCCACCTCGCCGTTCTCCTCGCGGGCCTCACCGGTATCCTCGGGGAGCTGATTACGCTGGGGGCCTTGCCGCTGGTCTGGTGGCGGGTGGTGCTCGCGTCACTCAGCCTTATGCCCCTCTATTTTCTGTTCGCTGAGCGGGTTCGGCTTTCGCCAAAACTTGTCCTGCGCCTCCTCGGCATCGGGGCAATCGTGGGGCTGCACTGGGTCACGTTTTACGCAAGTATAAAACTCGCCAACGCCTCGGTGGCCGTGGTCTGTTTTTCATTGATGACGCTGTTTACCGCCGTACTCGAACCCTGGCTTCTGCGCAAGGCAGTCGACTGGATGGAGGTCGGGCTCGGGGCGCTGGTCGTGCCCGGGATCGTTCTCATTATCGGGGTTGTGCGCACGGACTACTATCTCGGCATCGGGGTCGGCATTTTCTCGGCGCTACTGGCGGGTGTATTCGGAGTGCTCAACAAACGCTATGTCGATCGGGCACGTCCTGTGGATATTGGCCTCGTCGAGATGAGCGGCGCAGCTCTCTTTCTAAGCATCGCCTACCCACTGGCGCTCGCGGTGGGGTGGGTGAAGCCGGGCGGATTTTGGCCGATCGGACTCGACTGGGTATGGCTTGCCGTGCTGGTACTCGGGTGCACGACGCTCGCTTTCCTCCTCCAGATGAGGAGCCTGCGTCACCTGTCGGCCTTCACCAGCAACCTCGCCTACGGACTCGAACCGGTGTACACCATCGTGCTAGCTATCTTTCTGCTCCGCCAGGACCGCGAGCTGACGCCCTGGTTTTACCTCGGCGCGGCCCTAATCGTCGGCGCCATCGTGGCGCACCCTGTCCTCAAGCGTCGGCAAACCCGCCGCCGTGCCGCCGTCACCGAACTCGCCGCCCGCCTCCCGTGAGAGAACCCGCCCTGTACGACTACCTCGACGCCCGCTGTGGACCGGTGCCCGACTACCTGCGCGTCGTCGAGCGCAACACTCATCTTCACGTCCTCAAGCCGCAGATGATTACGGGACATATGCAGGGGCGTTTTCTCAGTTGGTTGGTGAGTTGGCTGCGGCCGCTCGTGCGCGATCGGCCGTTCCGTGTCCTCGAAGTGGGGACTTTCACCGGCTACAGCGCCCTATGCTTTGCCGAAAGGCTCTACGACGGCGATGAAGTTCACACCATTGAGGTCAACGACGAGCTTGAGACGATCATCCGGCGACACATCGCGCTGGTGGGTTTTGCCGACAGGCTACACCTCCACATCGGGGACGCCAATGAGCTTGCGCCAAAACTGCCTGGCCCATGGGACCTCATCTACCTCGACGCGAAAAAGGACGATTACCCTCAGCAGTTCGAGTCGCTCTCCGAGCGCTTGACGCCGGGCGGGGTGCTGCTGTTAGACAATGTACTGTGGGACGGCCAGGTACTCGATGCGACAAATCAGCGGGCCACCACTACCCTACTTCGCGATTGGACCCTGGCGCTTGCGCAAGATCCTCGCTGGGAGACGCTAATGCTGCCGATGAGCGATGGGTTAATGATGGTGCGGCGACGGGGGCAGCATACGACTGCGTAGCGCAAACGCGAGGATCATTCGATAATCACCAAAACCGTTTCGGCATCCGTGCGGACTGCCTTCCCGTCGGCGAGTGGACTTATTAGCCCGTAGTCATTGTCGTTGATAAGCAAGATGCGGCCCGCAGCATCTATGGCCAGCCCCTCAGGCTTCTCCCAGACGGGGTCCCAGCCCGCCTGTAGCAAATCTAGGTATAGCGTCTTCGGTGCCAAGGAGACGCCGCCGATCAAGGCCGATTCAGGGTCACGGAAGCGCTCTGGAGGGAGGGTACTCTCGGTGATCTTCGCGAGGCGCGCGATAGGGACGGCGTAGAGTTCGGCCGACCATCCCTTGCCGGGGATCAGACCGTGCTCGAGGATCAATAGTCTCCCATCGGGAAGGGTGGCCAAGTCGCCGATCTTGCGCGTCGAGCCTTCGAGGGCGTAGGCGTAGCTTTCGGTGGCTCCCGTGGCGGGGTCGAGGCGCAGAATGCGCGTGATCCGTGTTGTCCGATCTCCGCCCAGCGGCTGAATCGGCCCCTGGAGAGCGGCGTAGAGGTAGTCCCGATCTGCGGTGATGCCCTCGAAGCCGAGGTTCGGGCTGCGGGCGAGAAGCCAGTCGGGTAAGGGCTTGTCGCGGGGACCGTTGGGCGTAGGGGTATACCTTTCTTTGAGTTGGCCGGTGACGGCGTCGAGGCGCCAAAGGCTCGGGCGGTACTCGTCCGAAATCCAGAGGTCGTCGTCTACAAATACGAGTCCTTCAGAGTCGATTCCTTCAGGATCGGGTGGGAGTACCCCAAAGCTCCCATTGTACGCGATTTCGATAGTGGCCTTCGCGTCGAGACTCGGGGTAGGCAGACCCGTGGCCGGACGACCGCCGTCCCCGAAATAAGGCCGCTGTTCGACGACGCGAATGCGCTCGCCATCGATCTCGATACGTTCGGCAGTCGGGCGGTAGTCGGGAATTGGAAAACGCTTGGCGGCAGCACCGGAGCGGGCAGTGGCCTCGAGATTTGGGCCACGGTCGGTGACGACCCACATCGCGCCATCAGCAGCGATATCGAGCGAGGAATAGCCCCCGTCGAGAATGTCGACCCCGTCCACTTCCCCGAGCTTAACGGCGTCGAGGCGATAGATCCCTACGATTTGAGCGTCGGCGCGTTCGGCGGCAGGGGGGGCGAGTAGCGAGCAAGCGCCAACCCACATAAGCAGCCAACAGCCAATCGCGCCAAGCAAGAGCCTATAAGTTGGGGCGTGCATCATTACTGGCAAGAGCAACAGAAGTGGACAGACGGTTCGAGATCGAGGCAAGAGCGCAGCATACCTTACCGCCATGTCTGCCGTACCCATCCCCAACTCCGTCGCTCGTGCAGCGGAGTCCGTGCCGTACGTGTGCAACGATCGCCACTACTCGCACGCGAAGTGCCTCAACATGGAAGAGGCACGAGATAGGAAGCTCGAAAACAAAGCCGGGTCACTGCTTAGCATCGATGCGATAGCCGAGGGATCAACCTTACATGGGCGGGTATGCAGCCCGCGAAAAGACCACCTCTGTGTCTTCCTTGGCGAGCCGTTGAGGCCTGTCTACAGCCGCACTGCTCGGGATGCTCAGATGACTTTGCGTCCGTATGCCGACCTCTTCGAGTTGATCCATATTCCGTCCAGAGGGGGCCAGGTTGCGTTGGCCCAACTTTACGAGGCGGTAGAGTTTTCGCCGAAAGCTAGCGTCGCTGAACTGCCTAAGATATGAATCAGTGGTCCATCCATACTCTGCGGTCGCTCCGGAGGAGAGTGTCGAATTCGTGTTTTGTCCTAATCCTAGCGGCGATAGTATCCGACTGTGCTACAGAAAGCCCTACACCCGTATCCCCCGGCGAGCAGGTTTTGGCGAAAGCCGTCGCCGACAGCACGCCGCCACTTCGCACCGACACCGCCGACCTCGTGCAGCCGCTCGCCCTGCCAGACGCAGGCCCGGGGGAAGTGCCCGTACGTCCATCTTCGGGGGCCTTACGGCAAAACTCGACCCCAGTGCCCCGCCCAAACGATCCCGTAGACACCAGCGCCAAGCCTTCCTCTACAACAGCCAGGAGTCCCCTTGATGCCAATAAATGGACCGAACTGATTTCTCTCGATCCCACCTTCGTACTTGACCTCCGCTACGCGACCGACAACAACTTCGTCGGGGAGACGATGTACGACTGCGGTCGCTGCTACCTCCGCAAACCGGCCGCGCTTAGCCTCAAACGCCTCCAGGATAGTCTGCGGACCATAGGGCTAGGCTTCAAGCTCTACGATTGCTACCGACCGCTCAGCGTCCAGTGGCGACTCTGGAACAAAGTCCCCGACCGCCGCTACGTGGCCGATCCTCGCAAGGGCAGCCAACACAACCGCGGCGTGGCCGTCGACCTCACGCTGGTCGACCTCACTACCGGCAAGGAACTCGACATGGGCACGACCTACGATTTTTTCGGCAAGGAAGCCTGGCATGCCTCGACGGCGGGCTACCCGGAGCCCATACGCGGAAACCGGACGCGGCTCTTAGAGCTAATGGAAGGGATGAATTGGCAGCGGACAAGTTCGGAATGGTGGCACTACTCCTACCGTATGGCCAAGAGTGCGACGCCGATCGAAGAGGAGGAGTGGGAGTGTAAGTAGGGCGAACACCGAAGTACTGCTCGACGCTCTGCCACGTATGCCTGCCCATCCCATCTTCCTCGTCAACCCCAACGCAGGCCCCGATGGCTCGACAGCGTTCCTCGCCGAGCTAGATCGCCGGGGGCTGCCCTACTTCGTTACGGATAGCAAGGCGGCTGTCCCGACGTTTTTCGCGGAAGCAGCAAAAGATCACGACGTCATCGTGGTCTGCGGAGGGGACGGCACCGTCAACAGCATCCTACCTTATGCCGCTAAATCCTCTCACAGCTTCGCGGTATATCCGAACGGCTCGGGCGACGGCTTCGCCAAGGAACTCGGCTTCACAAAAGACCTCGATAGGTTGCTCGGGGCAATTCACCGGGGCACTACGAGCTGCATCGACATTATGCGGGCCGGACCGCACTACGCCTGCAATGTGGTTGGCGTCGGCTTCGACAGCTACGTGGCGCGGGAGTTCGCCAAGCAGGAGGAGCGCGGGCTGAAGACGTACATTTTAGAGTCCGCGAAGGCCTACCGCGAGTTCGAGCCAATCCAAGCGCGCGTTACGATCGACGAAGTCGTCCACAGCGGTACGTACTCGATGATCACTGTGGCCAACACTCCACAGTTCGGCAACAACGCCCGCATCGCCCCGCGAGCAGACGCCTCGGACGGTCTGCTCGACGTAGTCTTGGTCCGCCCGATGCCCTTTCTCAATGCGCTGCTCTTCCTTGCCGAGGTCTTTGCCGGGAGGCAGGACGGCACGAAGTACGTGAGCTATCACCGCGGCAAGCAGGTGTCGATCGAAACTGACTGCGAGCACTGCCAGATCGATGGGGAAACCTTCCCCTTCGAAGAGCAAGTTTTGGAGGTACGAATCGACGGGGAGAGCAAGTGGGTGGTGGCTTAAGCGTCCAACTCCTCAATTGCCTCAATGAGAGCCCGATGCGGCTGCACCTCGTCCCGGTAAGCATCGAATGGCCACGGTTGGTCCCGAGCGCATCGTCGACCGTCACCAAGCGCTGCATATGGGTAGCCGGGTCCGCGGCCGTATCCCACAGCTGGTCGGTGTTTATCTCGCCGAAACCCTCGTAGCGTTAAATTTCGATGCCGGTATCGTCCGGGCCTTGCCGATCTACCCAGTAGCATTGCGGCACCCTTCGATGTTCCAGGCGGACTAAAATGTGGTGCCTTTCGCGATGTAGTTATCGAGCAGCGCCTCCCTAAGGCCTTCAATCTCACCACCGAGGATATCGCGGACGCTGTTTGGGACATCCAACAGAGTAAGCGTTTTCGGACCTAGGTGGGGCAGGACACGAAAGTCTCGCAGGACTTAGCACAGTGATGCAACAAGCTGCCGATGAGAAAGAAAGTGGGCTGTTGATTCCTACGAAGCCGATCAGTCCTGGAAGTAGGCGGCCGCTCGCCTCAGTATTGCCGAGTCCACAGGTAAGGGCCAACGGCTAGTTCTCATCGAGGGCAGCAGAAAATCATTCCGTGTGACCTGGAACGCTGGGACCCTGCTATCACCCCGCGCATTGCTGGGTTTGCCGATAATCACACTCGAGCTGCCGCTCTTGACGAGAACGCGGTCTACCGCATCGTGCCTCGAAGTGAACCCAGTGAGGTAGAGATCGTGCGGCCTAGTCAAGGCGACACCCTGCCAGGCGGGGTGCGCCGGATAGCCGATCAGATCCATAACCGTCGGCGCAATGTCGATCTGCGAACCGATCGCCACCGTGTCGTCGGCGAGCTTGCGCGTGTCTACGATAAGGAGTGGGATGCTGTACTGCTCTTTCGAGAAGGCGGTGCCATGTGAGAGCCGCCCCTCCTCACCGAGGCTTTCGCCGTGATCGGCGGTAAGGATGAGGATGGCGTGGTCGAGCAAGCCTGCGGTGCGATATAGATCGAGCAGTTTACCGATAAGGTAGTCGGCCTGGTGTACGCCGCCGAGGTAACGTTTCTCCATCCGGTGCAGGCTGTCGCTAAGCCCGGCATCGGGAGGGGCTGCCCCGTATATGCCGTCTGGTAGCGGGAGAAAGCGCTTGCCTGCGATGTGCGCACTCATCAGATGCACGCTGTGAAAGACCGGTTGCCCAGGATCTAAGCCACTGGCGATGTGAGCGGCCAAGCCCTCGACGGTACCGCGATCGTCGGTGATGCCATAACGCTTAAAGCCTGAACCCTGCACGTAGTGATTGACGGCACTGCCGTAGAGCATATCCATGTTACCGAAGCCGCTGTGGTGACCGCTCAAAAAGAAGGCTGTGCGGTAGCCCACGGCCGAGAGGTAGTCCGTCAGGCCGGGACGCTTGACGTTCGGCCGCAAGAATACATGGCTCTGGTGGATCGACAGGATGCCGCCCTGCGACATGTTGCTGTTAGAAAAAGGCTCAGCAACCATGGTATGCGGTGTCACGGCCAACAGGCTATCAATCACGGGCGTTGCCCGGAATCGCGAGCCGTACACCGTCAGGTAGTCGCGCCTTAATGCATCTACCGTAATCAAAATGATGTTAGGGAGAACTTCGTCCGCGGTACGTGCGTGGCCGACCTGCACGAGACTATCTATCGTCGGCTGGGCGAGACGCTCGGCGCGTAAAACCTTCGTGCGCAACAGCCAGCGGCCGGCCGTGCTTTTGTAAAAAGAAAGCAAGGGTCCGCGCTCGGCGACGTACGCCCGGGCTACCTCACGCTCGGCGGGCGGCAGGCGAGACAGATACCCGATGATGAGCAGGACGATCACCGCAATCGTCCCGGCGGAAAGCCATGTGGAGTTGCCTACTCGAACTGTCGTAATAAACCTCGCAAAGGCCTTTACGGGAAAATACATAGCAGTTGCAAAAACCAGCAAGGATCCGACCATTGAGACGAAAAGCTGCCCTGTGCCGATCCCCATAAACTCGTGCAGATAAAACCAAGCACTGTGGTAGAAGTCTAATAGGATTACCCCATTAGATTCAGTGTGCCAATAGGCGTAGCTTATGGAATTTGCGACAGTAATCTGAAGGAGCCAAAGCGCCACCGCGGAGTATATCCCTGCTGCCACCCACCAGACCGCACTACTGTTGCGGACGAGGGCTCTCACCCCAAAGGCGATAAGGGTTACGCCGTATAAGTGAACTGCAATCGTGAGCAGCGGGAGAGGTCCAAACCAATGACTCCCTGCCCCCAGACGCTCGAATAGCAGATAGCCGAAGAGCCACAGACCAAGACAGGGAAAGACCGCGAAAACTATGATTCTCGATAGTTGATCACTTCTCATAGCCTCCCGTCTTATTACTGGCGGCAACCTAGTCCAAATTAGCCGCCTAGCGTATCCTCAAGGCGTACCCATACCCGTTAAGGACGCGCCCCGCGGCAGCGCATTCACCAATTCACCCCTCAACAATTCAACACTTACCTCAAGCGTCCACCTTCGCGTACTTCGCATTGGCCTCGATAAAGGCCCGGCGCGGCGGCACCTCGTCGCCCATGAGCATCGAGAAGACGCGGTCCGTCTCTAGTGCGTCGTCGATCGTCACCAGCCGTAGCATCCGCGTGGTCGGGTCCATGGTCGTGTCCCAGAGCTGCTCGGCGTTCATCTCCCCGAGACCTTTGTAGCGTTGGATCTTGACGCCGGTATCGTCCGGACCGTTGCCGATGCGGGCCATGGCTTCTTTGCGCTCCTCGTCGTTCCAAGCGTACTGAAACTTAGTGCCTTTCGCGATACGGTACAGCGGCGGCGCGGCGATGTAGATGTAGCCCTGCTCCACGAGCGGGCGCATGTAGCGGAAAAAGAACGTAAGGATCAGCGTCACGATGTGGCTGCCGTCGACGTCGGCGTCACACATGATGACCACCTTGTGGTAACGCAACTTATCGATGTTGAGCACGCGCTCGCCGTTCTTCTCCTCGATGCTCACGCCGAGGGCGGTAAACATGTTCTTGATCTCCTCATTGTCGTAGATCCGGTACTCCATCGCCTTCTCGACGTTGAGGATCTTACCGCGCAGCGGCAGGATGGCCTGGAAGACACGGTCGCGACCTTGCTTGGCGGTCCCACCGGCGGAGTCCCCCTCGACGAGGAAGATCTCCGACTCGCTCGGGTCTTTCGACGAGCAGTCCGATAGTTTTCCCGGAAGGCCACCACCGGCCAGTACATTCTTGCGCTGCACCGTCTCGCGCGCCTTGCGCGCAGCGTGACGGGCCGTGGCCGCGAGGATCACCTTCTCGACGATGCGCCGGGCCTTCGAAGGGTTCTCCTCCAAAAAGATCTTCAGGGCATTACCCACCGCACGACTCACGATACCGGTCACCTCGGAGTTGCCGAGTTCACCTTTCGTCTGTCCCTTGAACTGCGGCTCCGGCACCTTGACGCTCACCACCGCCGTCATGCCCTCGCGGAAGTCGTCGGTGTTGATCTTGAATTTCATCTTCGCGAACATCCCCGAGTCCTCGCCGTACTTCCCGAACTCACGCGCCACGGCGCGCCGGAAACCCGACACGTGCGTCCCGCCCTCGCGGGTGTTGATGTTGTTGACGTAGGAGTGGATGTTCTCCGTGAAGGAATTGTTATACTGCATCGCGACCTCGATCTCGACGTTCTCCTCCTTGCCGATCACGTGGATCGGCTCGTCGATCAGCGGCTCGCGCGACTCGTCGAGGTAAGCGACGAACTCCTTGAGGCCACCTTCCGAGTAGTAATGCTGCGTCCGGAAGCCAGCGGGCTTGCCGTCGTCGTCCTCGACCTCCTCGCGCTCGTCGATGAGCGTGAGGCTTGCAGACCCGAGTTGAGGTACGCCAGTTCGCGCATCCGCACCGAGAGCGTGTCGTACTTGTAGATGCGCTCGGCGAAGATCTTGTCGTCCGGGCGGAACGTGATCTGCGTGCCGGTCTTCTGCGACTCCCCGATCACTTTGACCTCCGAGGTCGGCTTGCCTTCGGAGAAGGTCTGCTCGAACATCTTGCCCTCGCGGTGCACCTCGGCCCGCAGGTAGATAGAGAGTGCATTCACGCAACTCACACCGACGCCGTGCAGGCCGCCCGACACCTTGTACGTGTCCTTGTCGAACTTACCGCCGGCGTGCAAGACCGTCATGACGACCTCGAGGGCCGACTTCCCCAACTTCGGGTGCATCCCCGTCGGAATCCCGCGCCCGTCGTCGATCACCGTCACGGAGTTATCGGGGTGGACGATGGTCGTGATCTCGTTGCAGTACCCCGCGAGGTGTTCGTCGATCGAGTTGTCGATCACCTCCCAGACCAGGTGGTGGAGCCCCTTCGCGTCCGTGGAGCCGATGTACATCCCGGGGCGCAGCCGCACGGCCTCGAGGCCTTCGAGGGCGGTGATGTTAGACGCGCCGTAGTTGTTGGATGTGGGGTTCTGATTTTCCTCTACCATAAGGGGTCAAAAGTACGCCTTTTTACCCGGATTCAGGGGGAGGGGGCTTTCGCCAAAACAGGCTGTAATTGATTGACTTTGTGCTCTTTGTGATGATCGATTTCAGGTGTGCAAAACGTGACTTTGTGGGGAGGGTCGGCTTGCGCCAAAACGGGCGGCGTGGAGGGCGCGTTCGGCCGCTCCAGCGAGCGCGCCCCCGGCCCCATCGGCAGGTTATGAAGGCGCGTTCGGGTGCTTAGAGAAGGGGCCCCCTCCCCATCTCACGCTAGCGAGTGCGCCCCCGGCCCCATCGGTAGAAAAAAAGGGCACGTTCAGTCCCAGTTCACCCTCACCATGACCCTCACCAATGCCCTCAGGTACGTCATACCCACCGGTGACTACAGCGCCGCAGGTTTTGACGTAAGTCGCCTCGCAGCTGGAGTGTATACGCTCACGATTGAGATCGGTGGTGAGGTGACTGCCAGAGCGCGTGGTGAAGCGGTAGCCCTAATCGGGAAAAGGTGCCAAAAAAGAATTCGGGCTGGGGGCGCACTCGCTGGAGCGACCCGAACGCGCCCTTCGCGCCGTGGGCTGCACCGTAGTTCAATCAAATGCGGCACGTTCTGGTCAAGGGGTCCGAGACTCGTAAATCTCACGCACGAACGCATCGACATCGCCCTTGTCTTCCCAAATGCCATATAACGCCCAAAATTCGGCCTCCGATGTCGGGGGCGGTGTCTTTGCGTGGATTGAAGCCGGCAATCTGGTAATCAGATGCTCCTTGACGGCAGGCGCCAAGTCCGCCAAGGGCCGGAAGTATAGCTCAGTCAGTGCGTCGAGTGGGTTCGAGACGGTCAGATCTCCATAGCTCGGCTTGCCAAAAAGATCTAACTGCCCCGGCACACGTGGCGCGAGGCCTCTAGCGCTCCTTTAAGTGACACTCGACTAGCACTTCTCCACACCTTTTCAACACAAATCGTGTTATTTTAGCAGCCAGAAACACGATCGAAATGCACACCCAAACCGCCACCGCGCCGACGGCCGGCCCGACTGTCCTCGCCCACCTCCGCCTCGCCGGTTGGGCCTTCCACGAGGGGCCGAAGCGCAAGCGCCCCATCCCCATCGGTGAGCAGCTTTCGCTAAAACCCGAGCCGGATAACCCGCACGACCCACACGCAATTGCCGTGTTTTGCGGAAGCGCCCAAATCGGCTACCTCCCCGCGCACGCCGCCCCCGACTACGGCACCCTCGTAGCGCAAGGTCGCGTCCGCGCCACCGTCCACAGCGTCAACGAGACCACCGGCGAGGTCATCGCCCTCGAACTCACGACTGAGGCCACGGCCGCGCTAGCCGACCTCGCAAAGCCGGCCCTCCCGGCCGTCTCCGAGTTCAGCAGCGCCCTCCTCGAGGCGGCCCGCACCGGGGCCTTGCTCACCGCCCTCCCGGCCGACCTTACCGCCGCCGGCATGGCCGCCGCCTACGATCCGGGCATCGGCTATCGGCACGTGGCCACTTACGCCGCCGCCCCCACCGAAGCGACGCCGGAGCGGGAGCTGCGTACGCGCTTCCTCCCGTACCAGCACGTCTACCTCATCCGCGAGGAGCCGACCGATGAGTTTCATGAACGCGTGAGCGTCTGGCTGCCGGGCTCGCGGCAACTCGGCTTCCTCCAGAAACAGGAGGGCGAGCGGCTGCTACGCTCTTCGACAAGCGCCGTCCCGATCAGCTCTACCGCGCCTACCTCGACCTCGTCGAGGCTAGAGGGCAATGTCGGTCGCCACGACGAGCCGGGCAAGCTCTCCATTGTCTTGCTCCAGGTCACCGTCGCAGGTATGGGTCGAAACGGCGCCGAGGACAGCGCCCACGCGATGGCTTCGACGCCCGTCGCGCAGGACTTGCTACGCCTTGCCGACGATGGCTACCCACGTATCTCGGACGCGCCCGCCGGTCCGAGCGATGATGCGGGCTTGTACCTAAGGAAGGATAACCAATGGTCGACCCTGGGCTCGAGTGCAGTCGCCGACTACCTGCGGAAGATCGAGGCGAAGAAGCGGCGGCCAGCGGCCTAAACTTAGACTGGAGAGGCCCGACGGATACACGGTGGCATCATCAGGGCTACCTTGGGGCTAGTGCCGACGCTGTGACGGTCGCGCGAGAGAGGGAGCGGAGTACGGGGGGAGCATCGACCGCTGTTCCGGCAGCGAATCCTTGCGCTCTTTTGTGATATCGACGTCCTGAATGCAAAGCAGCCAAACGCTAGAAAAATGTCCAGACACAACCTCCTTAAAGCAAGCCTCGCCAAGTTCGTGATGCTCAGCGATGAGGAGTTTGAAACCTTCACCGACGCACTCAGCTTCAAGAAATTCAAGAAAGGGGAGAATCTACACCAGGCGGGCAAGATTTGCGATATGGCCTTCTTCATCCAACAGGGGTGCGTACGCTACTACAACATCGTAGGCGACGAGGAGATCACCGGGCAGTTCTTCTTCGAGGAGAGTTGGTACAGCGATTACGAAAGCTTCCTGCTTAACGTTGCTTCCGACCAGACCATCCAGGCCCTCGAGACCACCCACGTAGCCATCCTCTACAAGCACACACTAGATAAGCTCTACGTCGAGATCCCGAAGTTCGAGCGCTTCGGGCGACTGATGGCCGAGAATGCCTTCATCGGATTGCGCAGGAGAACGGAGTCCCTCACCCACCAGGCGGCCACGGAGCGCTACGTGGAACTGGTGCAGGACCGACCGAAAGTGATCCAGCGCGTGCCCCAGAAATACATCGCGAGCTTCCTGAACGTCAAGCCACAGTCCCTGAGTCGGATCAGGAAGGAACTCGCCGAAAAGTAGGGCCGCGGAGGCACCACCGTCGGACCGTAGAGAGGGACGGACAGATTAGAGCTATCTAATTACTGATGAGGCTGCTTAGTTAACATAGGTGAACTGCTCGGGGAATCACCATCCCTACGTTTGCCCTATGCTTCACCACACAACTCAGCCGGACATGAACTTCTTCACCAAAACATTACTCGCGTTGTGCCTCCTGTACGCAGGAAGCACCTACGCCCAGTCCGACAAGGTCCCCGTGTACGCACAAGTGGCGATAGGCTACGGCAATACCTTCTTCTACGGCTCGCTGTCCGATAAGGAGACCATCAACGACGACCGAGGATACGGCAGAAATCAGGGCAACACGCTCTCCACGTTCTTTTACGCCGCACCCGAGAAGTGGAAGGGCCTCGGTGTCGGTAGTGGGGTCAAGGGCTTCTTCGCGACGCCAAATAACGGCGGAGACAACGAAACGTACTTCTTCAACTACTACCACGTAGGGCTCGGCTTAAAGTACCACCCCTTCACCAGGCAATTCAATCAAGGATTCTACACGAAGGCCAACTTCGGGTTTGGGCAAATGACCGAGAAGACGAGGTTCGTCGACGAGAACCGCTACGAACACCAATTCGCCATTGGCACTACGCTACTCGGGGGATTCGGCTACGCCCTGCCCATCAGTAAAGCCAAAGACCTAGCCCTGGTCATCGACTTCGAGGCGGAGTATTCCACGAGGAGAGGAGATGTCACCGGCCTCGGAGAGGATCAACAATTCCGCAATAGTCACGTCAGCATCAATGTTGGTCTGAGCTTTTAATCACCCCACGAAAACTCCCCAACATGCATACGATACTCGGCGCCAACGGCGCCATGGGCCAGGCCGTCAAGCGAGAATTGCAGCGGCGGCACCTCAACTACCGGACGGTCTCGAGGGCACGGGCCCAGCATCTCCCTCCAACATGCAGGCCGACTTACTCGACCGCCGGCAGACCGAGCTTGCGATAAGCGGGAGCGATTTCGTGTACCTCTGCGTCGGCCTGCCGTACGAACACAAGGTCTGGGCGGATCAATGGGAACGCATCATGGCTAACGTAATCGATGCTTGCGTTGACAACGATGCGAAGCTCATCTTCCTCGACAACGTTTACATGTACACGAGCGACTTGCCTAATCCCTTTGACGAACGGACTGCCCAGCAGCCTAGCTCAAAGAAGGGAGTCGTCCGCAAGAAGGTGGCCGATCTGTTCATGCAGGCTATTGAGTCGAGGGGCTTACGGGGACTCATCGCCCGCTCGGCGGACTTCTACGGTGTCGGCGCTTCGAACAGCGTCTTTTACCTGTCCTTCCTCGAGCGGGTACTCAAGGGCAAAGCCCCCCAGCTACTGTCCGCGGGAAACGTAAAGCACACCTTCGCGAACGTCGACGACAATGCCCGCGCCATGGTGGATCTCGCCCTCTGCGAGGACTGCTACGGTCAGGTGTGGCACCTCCCGGTAGGCACCCCCATCACGATGGACGAAGCCCTCGGCATCGTCAACGAGCTACGGGGTACCAGCTTCGAGAACAGCGTGATGCCAGGTCTCCTAAAACGCATACTACCGCTATTCATCCCCATCCTCAAGGAGGCCAAGGAGATGGAGTACCAGTTCGAGAACGAGTACGTCATGTCCTACGCGAAGTTCAGCGCTCGGTTCCCAGACTTCGAGGTGACCGCATACAAAGAAGGGATCAGTGAAATGATCGCGTCGTTCGAAGGCGCAACCAGGAAGAGCGCGCCAACACTGGCTACCACTTCGTAGCGTCTCGCGCGTGTCTCCTAGCGGAGAACCTAGCGACCTCGCGGCGGGGATACCAGATGAAGTTTGCCCTCGATAAGTCCTAGAGAATTTCATCTGGGGGCTTCAAGCGTGAGTCCTGCCTACTCCCTGCCCCGGTAATAGGTCAAACAGTAGCGTTTTATAAGTAAGACGCTCCGCCTCAGCGCCTCACCCAGTTCACTAATTCGATACCCTCAATCCTTGCTAAGGTCCCGCTCATTGTCCGACACCATCGTGAGCCCGTGCTCGACTGCAGTTACACCAATCAGGATATCGAAGTCGCTCACGGGCGTACCGGCGCGGCGCAATCGCGCTTTTTCTGCACCGAAACGGTCGAGGACTGACTGAACAGGGAGAATGCGGGTGGCACTTAAGAACCCCTGGAGCACCGCGAGGTGGTGCGCCGGGCGGTTGCTCAGGTATGCGCCGTACGTCAACTCGGCTACCGTGATCTCAGAAATGACAACCTGACCGCCGCCCACCTCACGGATTCGCTCGCCGATGTCGAATCTGTCCCTTAGGAGAAATACGCAAATGTTGGGGTCCAGAAGGTAGGTCACTCGAAGAAGGCGCGTTGGGGGGCACTCGTTCTCGATTCGTAAATCTCACGCACGAACTCATCTACATCTCCTTCGTCGTCCCACGCGCCACAGAACGAGAGAATGTCGGGAACGTAAGTCGGGGGCAGCGTCTTTGCGTGAAGCGACTCCTGCAATCTGGCAATCAGGTGCTTCTTAACGGGAGCCGCCAGGTCCGCTAAAGGGCGGAAGTACAGCTCGGTGAGGGCGTCTAAAGGATTGGGGGCAACCATAGGAATGCTAAAGGTAGCCATTTGGTAGCTACTCCACTCCTTCGTAGTTATCCTCCCGGATCCGATCAATCAATAAATAATCCGGATCCACGGCCACCTCTTTCACTTCGCCATCTACCGTGATGGTGAAGGAGCGCTCGCCTCCGGCCTTAAAGCGCACGCGCTCGCGCCATAACGCCGGGCCCCGCTCCTCATCGTCTACAGGTTTGCCGAAGACAGCCACGTCGATGTAGTCGCCCCGGATCGGCACCTCGGTTTCGAGCCCGAGACTGTCCGCGCGGAACTTCGCTACCTCTACCGTAAACGTCACCTCTGTTTTACCGCCGCCGCCAGTTTTGGCGACAGCCGACGTCACGCGGTTGGAGTAAAGCGTGATCGTCTCCAGCCAATCCTCGACCACGTACGCCAGACTGTCCGGTACCCGCGTGCGCAGACTGCGCATGAAGTCGTGCGTCGTCGGATACGGCGGACCTTGGCGCTCGTAAGCCTGATAAAACTCCCGCAGCGCCGCGTCGAGTGAGTCGCGACCGATGTACTCGGCCAGCGCGTACATCACCACCGATCCCTTGCGGTAGTGCACGTAGCCCTGCCCCTCGTCGAGCACCAGCGGACGCTCAGCGAGTCGCTCCGAACCGCGCCCCCGCAGGTACTCATCTATCTCGTACCCGAGGAACTTACGCATCTCCGCCCTGCCGTAAAACTGCTCCTGCACCCGGAGCGCCGAGTACTGCGCGAAGGTTTCGGAGAGCATCGTGGCCCCCTGCACGTTCGCCCCGATCACGCCGTGCGCCCACCACTGGTGCGCCATCTCGTGCGCGACGACGTAGGTCACCATATCGATGTCCTTGTCGTCCTTGAGGTCGGCAATAAACCCGATCGACTCCGAGTACGGCATCGTACCCGGGAAGGCCTGCGCGAAACTCGCGTACCGCGGGAATTCGATAATGCGCGCCTGCTTAAGTGGGTATGCCCCGTACGTATCGGAATAGTGTTCGAGCGACTTGCGCATCGACGCGAACATCTTGTCGACGTTAAAAGCGTGCTCCGGGAGGAAGTAGACTTCCAAATCCACGTCGAGCCAGCGCTCGCGACGCACCTCGAATCGCCCGCTCACCACGCTGAAGAAGTTGAGCACCTCGGGCTCGAGTTCGTAGCGGAACGTCCGGCGCCCGGTGGCCTCGTCCGTGGTCTCGGACGTGAGACTCCCGGGCGCGATCGCGATCTGGTCGGCGTCGGTAGTGACGGTCGCGCTCAGCTTCACCCAGCCGCCGTCATTGCCGATGTAGTTTTGGTTGCAGGGCGCACCGCAGGGTCCGTCGGGGCGCTTCGGCATGCGCAGTTCTTCGGGAAGGTCGTACTTCTCGCGGTCGTCGCGGTCCCTGATCTGCCCGTCGGGTTGGTAGCCGATCCGCGGGGAGAGCGCCAGGCTGTTGACGAAGGTGCCGTTGGGGACGATGTCGAGGTTGCTCACCTCGTTCTCGATCCCGCGGGCGGCGTAGCGCACGGTGGCCTCGAGGGTGCGGGTTTCGCCGGGCTGCATGGCTGGACGAAGCGCGTAGACCAGCACCTGGTGCGCCGTATCCTCGATGGCGAGCGTGGCGTTGGCGAGTTTTACGGAAGTAGAATACCCCTCCGGTATAACCAGGAAGATACTGTCCACTGGCCTGCCGCTGCGATTAGCGAGCGAGAGCCGCACCGTCGAACTCAAGCGCCGCTCAGATGGGTATAAATCGATGTCGTAATCCGCCGCTATAACCGTGGGCATGGGCCTTTCGGCAAAACGCTTATACCGCCGTTCGTACTCGACCTGGAGCTGCTCCCATGCATCGTCGTTACGCGTTTCGTTGAGCACCTCTGTGTTGTAATAAATCCACCCCCCGAGCCCTATAGTAGCCACGAGCAGTCCGGTAGAATAAAGGCGGAGACTTCCGTCAAAACGTGCCCCCGCGAGGCTCACGCGATTGCGCCACGTATGCCCTTTACCGCGCACCCACCACAGTGCAGTGAAGCAGACCAACACAAGCGCAAACAGCAACCAATAAACATTATACGCCGTGGCCGTCGGCAGGAAGGGTGCAAACTGATTAAAAGCCGTAAGCGTGATAGACGGCGTTGATCCGAATATGAATAAATTGTTGCTTACCCCGAGCGCGTCGACTCCGAAGCTAAAGCCGATCAGCACGACCAAAAACGCAAAGTACCCAATGTACTTATTGTCGAGCACCGCCTGCAAGACCAGGGCCAGCGCCCCCATCACGACGAACAGCAGCCAGTCGAATACCAACAGCTGCAGCGCGTACTGCCCGAACTCAAAGACAGCGTAGCCCTTCGTGGCCTGCACCACGACCCCAATCAACACCGCCAGCGCCAGCACCACCAGCGGCACGAGGCTGAGGGCGACAAACTTCGCTACCGGCGCCACCCACGTTGCCACCGGCGAGGCGTCGAAGAGTTCGGCCATGTGAGCGTCGCGCTCGCGCCAGACCAACTCCCCGGCGTAGTACATCACGATGGCGCCGAGGAAGAGATACAGCGATCCCCGAATGGCGTCGATCATGAGGTAAGTGGTCGGGTAGTTGCCCGTGCCGTAGGCCTCGTCGACGCTGAGCACGGAGCCCAGCATATTGAGTACCGAGAAGGCGAGAATGACGAGGAAGACGCGGGACTTAAGGACGGCTTTTAGCTCCTGGCCGATGGCATAAGTGAGGGTGGGGAGGGCGCGGGGGGCGTCGGGGGCGCGTTCGACTCGCTCCGCGAGTGCGCCATCCTCAGAGGCACTCGCGGAGCGAGTCAAACGCCCCTCGCCATCCTTAGGGGCACTCGCGGAGCGAGTCGAACGCCCCTCGAACGAAAACCGCCAGTACGTAAGCCCCGCGATCACCAAGCTCACCGCCACCCAAATCAGTCGATTGGTAAGATAAATAGTGTTCGCGACCGTGAGGTACTGCGTGTTCCGCTCGATGGCAGTCCAATACTTCGTCTCCAAACTAAAGGCCCGGAACCCGAACGGATCGAGCAGCGCGGCCACGTACTCGGAGTCGAGGTCGGACAGCAGGTTACCCGCCACGATGTAAGCCACCAATAGCGCCAGCGCCCCGACGAAGCCCGCCACCTGGCTCCGCGTCAAACTCGCGATCGCGAAGGTGATGGCCCCGGCGAAAAGCGTATTCGGGATAATGATTAGCGCGATGGCCCACGCGTAGGCACCCCAGTACGTCGGCCCCACCTTCACCGTCCCGAACGGATCGAAGCCCGTCACCCACACCGCCAGCAGCACGCCCAGCAGCGGCACGCAGGCCATCAGCACGGCCCCGAAAAAGCGCCCCGCCAAATACCCGAACTTCGAGATCGGCTTGGTGAAGAGTATACCGTCAAACTTCTCCGCGAAGTCCCGCACGGCGGCCGTATTCATAAAGGCCGTCGTGATCAGCAGCCCGATCAGCGTCATGATCCCCACGTACTGTTGCACCACCCAAGGCGCATTCGCGTTGACGTTCGGCAGGTCGCTCCCGACGGTGATGTTATCCGAGTTGAGCGCCCCGAGGATAAGTAGAAAGTTGACGCCCAGGAAGATGTACACCATCGGCTGGCGTAGACGACGGGCGATTTCGAAGCGGAAGAATTCCATGACTGGGGGTTGAATTGAACGCGATAGACGCAATGGAAGCGCAAGGGGACGCAAAGAGCTAGGCGGTGGACGGGCCTTGCGAAACCTTGGGTGTCCATTGCGATCCTCGCGTTCTATTTTTCGCTGCTAGTTCCAGCTATTGATATGCATGAAGAATACATCCTCCAGATCAGGTTCCACTTCCGTAAAACCTTCTCCCGGTGTTTCGTAGGCGGCTTTCGCCAAAACGTGCACCTGCGGCTGTCCCATCACGAGGCGCTCGGAGAGGACGCGGTGGTTTTGCCGAAAGGCGTCCAAATCTGCCTTGTCCACCGTGCGCTCGTACACGCGGCCCGCCAGTTGGGCCCGCGCCTCCACGGGCGAACCGGCGAAGAGCAGTCGACCGTCGTTGATGATCGCGAGGCGGCGGCAGAGCTGCTCGACGTCCTGGACGATGTGGGTCGAGAGGATGACGATCTTTTCCTCGCCGAGGTCGGCCAGTAGATTGTAGAACCGGTTGCGCTCCCCGGGGTCGAGACCGGCCGTGGGCTCGTCGACGATGACGAGGTCCGGGTCGCCAAGCAGCGCCTGCGCGATCCCGAAACGTTGCCGCATCCCGCCCGAGAATCCCGAGACGGCCTTCTTGCGGTAGTCGGCGAGGTTGACGCGCTCCAGTAGCGCCCCGACCACGGCCTTGCGGTCGCTCGACTTGGTGTAGCCCTTCAGCACGGCGAGGTGCGCCAGTAGGTCCTGCGCGCTCACACCTTTGTACACGCCGAACTCCTGCGGGAGGTAGCCGAGGCGGCGGCGGATCGCGTCCGGATCTTTAACCACGTCGGTGTCCCCGAGTTGGACGCTCCCATCGGTCGGCTGCTGCAGCGTGGCGATGGTCCGCATGAGGGTTGACTTCCCGGCGCCGTTGGGGCCGAGCAGGCCGAACATCCCCGGCTCGATCGTGAGGGTCACCCCGTCGAGGGCGCGGGTGCCGTTGGGATACGTTTTGGTGAGGTCGTTAATCTGGAGCTAGCATGTTGTGCTGGTGACGATTGGGACGCTCCAAAGTTACAACCGCCAGACAAACCGCCCATTGACTTTGGGACGAATGGCGCTTGGGGTGGGACGAAAGTTGTCCTCAGTAAGCTACGGAAAGGCGGCGTTGGCCTAAAGGCGGCATTGGCCTGAAGGCGGCATTGGCCTATGGCGGCGAATACCTTTGGTGGCGTTGGCGCAAGCGCGGCGTTGGCCTTCGGCGTACTCGTCATACGTGCACGTCAGACGGGCCGTCCAGAGGGTACGCCAACGGCCATCGCCGCCAACGGCCATCGCCGCCAACGGCCACCGCCGCGCGAAGCGCATACCCCTACCTTCGCCCCCGTGTCTCTCACCCGGCCCTGCGCCACTACATCCGGCCCTACTACCCCACCGTCGCGCTCAACCTCGCGGCCAACTTGCTGATGGTGCTCTTCAGCGTCGTGAGCATCCCGGCCCTGATCCCCTTCCTCCAGATCCTCCTCAAGCAAACCGAACTCACCGAAAGCGCACCGCCCCTCAGTTTTAGCGTTAGCTCTATCACGGCCAACTTCAACCTCTGGATGTCGGACATTATCCGCGCCAACGGCTACGAGCGCGCGATGGTGTACATGTGCGTCTTTCTAGTGTCGGTCTTCGTGCTTAAAAATCTCTTCGGCTACCTATCTGTCTCGACGCTCGCTATCGTGCGCTCGGGGCTGATTCGTGACCTGCGCTGCGATTTGTATCACCACATCATCAATCTACCGGTCGGCTACTTTACCGAGGCCCGGCGTGGCGACCTCATCTCGCGTTTTACGGCCGACGTACAGGAGGTCGAAAATTCGGTGCTCAACTCGATCCAGGCCTTAATCCAGAACCCACTGCTGCTCCTCGGGGCGCTGGCTGTCATGCTAGCCATCAATCCGTTTCTGACCCTCTTTACCATCATCCTCATCGGCGTGACCGGCGTTATCATCGGTGGCATCGGGCGGCGGCTCAAGGCCCAGTCGGGCGAGGTGCAGGATAGCCTCGGCGAGATGACCAACCAACTCGATGAGACCATCGGCGGTCTGCGCGTCGTAAAGGCCTTCGGGGCGGAGGGCTATGTCGAGACGCGTTTTGGAGAAAGCAACAATCGATATAGAAACGTCCTCGTCCGCTTGCTCCGCCGCCGTGACCTATCCATGCCGCTGAGCGAGGTGATGGGTGTCGCCGTGGTCTGCCTGCTCATTTACGTTGGCTTCCAAGAGATTAATGCTGGCCGGCTCGAAGTGGCGGTCTTCATCGGCTTCATCTATGCCTTCTTCTCGACCATTCAGCCGAGCAAGCAGTTCTCGAACGCCTTTTACAGCCTGCAGCGCGGGCGGGCGGCCTTCGAGCGAGTCCAGGCCCTGCTCGACACCCCAAACACCATAACCGATGCCCCGCACGCCATCGCGTTCCAACGCATAAAGCAAGGCATCCGCGTCGAGGATGTCCATTTTAGCTACCCCAATACCGACCGGCCCGCCCTCGCTGGCGTCACGATCGAGCTGCCAATCGGCAAAGTCGTGGCCCTCGTCGGTCCGAGCGGCGCTGGCAAGAGCACACTGGCCGATCTGCTTCCCCGCTTCTACGACGTGAACGAAGGGCGAATCACGATAGACGGACACGACGTGCGGCAAGTGCGGCTGGGTGACTTGCGTCAAAACATAGGGGTCGTGAGCCAGGATGTGGTGCTGTTCCATGATACGATCCTCGCCAATATTCGCTTTGGGAGCCTCGGCAAGACGGAGGCGGAGGTGATCGCTGCCGCAAAACTCGCCAACGCTGACACCTTCATCCGCGAACAACCTCAGGGGTACCTGACCGTCATCGGCGAGCGGGGTTCGCGCCTCAGCGGAGGTCAGCGCCAACGGCTCACGATCGCGAGGGCCATCCTCCAGGATGCGCCCGTGATGATCCTCGACGAGGCTACGAGCGCCCTCGACGCCGAGAGTGAGGCGCTAATTCAGGATGCGCTTTTTCGACTGATGGAAGGGCGGACCTGTCTCGTGATTGCGCACCGCCTGGCTACTATCCAACGCGCCGACGAAATCGTTGTGCTCGATCATGGCAGCGTCATCGAGCGCGGCGACCACGCGAGTCTCGTGGAGCGCGGCGGTGCCTACGCACGCTTACTCGAACTACAGCGGGTCACGGCATAAACCTCCGTCTCAAGCCCTTACATTGCTGATAGAGACTGTCGCGCAGGAGCTACTCACTGCTTTAATCGGGTAGTCATCGTGCACTTAGCATTCTGGCGCACGCCTCTGCCTACCTTGCTCACGCCAAAACGTCCCAGTATGAAATTCAAGCTCTACTCCTTCCTCGCTGTCCTGTTCGCGAGCACTAGCCTGGTCGAGGGCCAGCTAACACTCACGGCCTCCGACTTGCTCCAGGCAGGCGACCGCGCGGACTATTTCGCAGATCCCAACTATGCGGACCCTCTGGACCTCCTTACCACGCCCGGAGGCAACCAAATCTGGTCGATCTCGTCGGCGAGTCGCGAAGGGGCATACACTTTCGAGGTAAAGGATGCGCGCAAGGGTGGAGCTGAGGGCAACTTCCCCGACGCCGACCTGGTCATCGACCGCTTCAACCTGGGGATCAGCCTCTTGCCCGAGGCTGAGTTATACCTCAGACGTGGAGTTCGGGGTATCGAGATCATTGGTCTCGCGACGGTGGACTCTACAGATGGCCTACCCACCGTACGTCTTCCAGATCCCTTGCTGTTTCAGCCATCGACGCTGTCGTTCGGCTCCCGGACGTCGGACGACGTGACCACTCGGGTGACTGTGTCATCAGACATCATCACGGTCCTGACGGGGGATTCATCGTACGCCGACTTCATCGATAGCGTCGCGATCGGTGCACGCTTAAGGACAACCTTTGCAGTCGATGGCTGGGGGCGAGTCAACTTTAAAGATCGTACGGTCGACGCCCTGCGCGTTAAGACCACTACAATGACACAGCAGACCATTGAGGTCAAAGTGGCGATCTTCGGATGGATAGACGTGAGTGCTCTCGGGCTGGTACCGGACAGCCTCTTACCTGCGGCGGAGTTCCGAAACGTGATCTACGATTTCTATACTCCAGAGGACCACCTGCCCGCGTATAAGCTCACTCTGGACAGCTCAGAAAGCGTAACGCGCCTGGAATACCAAGCCAACACCCTCGTGGGCCTGACCGAACTCGCCGCGCCATCGGCAGTATTGCGGACGAGATTTAATGGCTCGCTGCTTACGGTGACCGCCGATCCCGAAGCCGGGTCGAGCGACCGACTCGACATATACGGCATCGACGGACGTTCGATCGAGAGCCGTCCACTCTCTGTACTCCACGCGGAGGAAGTCTTCGACACCTCATCCTGGCCGGTTGGTTTGGCACTGGTCGTGCTCAGCCGCAATGGACGGCTAGCGGCAACGCAGCGAGTGCTGGTGGTCCGATAAAGCCGCGCAGCCGAGGTACCGTGGCGATCGTACGATCTGGTCACACTTATGTTCTCGCACTCGGCGGCAGCTGGCCACGGGAATGTAAGACGATGCTTAGTGCTGTACTTACTTGAGCGGCGCGGCGGTCGTGTCGACGCTGGGCGCCGCGTTCATTCTGGAGAGCACCTCCGTAGTGAGGTCGTAGGCGGGATTCACGGCAAGTACGCCGGAGGTACCCCCGTAGGAGAGGATGAAGTCTAGTCCGCGCTCGGTCTGAAGGGCGTCTACTTCGCGTTTGAGAACACTTACGATTTCTGATTGGAGTCGGGCGGCCTCACCCTGAAACTCCATTTGAAGGCGCTGCTGCTCCATCTGGAGCTCTTGCTGCGAGCGCCCGAGAACCTGCTGCTCGCCTTCGATTTGTTTTGGCGTGAGGTTACCTCCCTGTGCCCGCTTCTGGAAACTCTGTATTTGCCCTTCGAGCTTGCGGGCGCGTCGCTCTAGGTCCGCCCCGGCATCCTCCTCGCGTTTTTGTAGGATGTCGGTCTGGGACTTGAGGTACACGTAGCCGCTGAGAATGGAATCGGTATCGACGTAGGCGATCTTGAGCCCCGCGGAAGCGTCGGCGCTGCCGTCCTTCGCTATGGGAGCGACACCGCCCTTGTCACAAGCTGTCGAAAAAAGAAGGGCCAGGGCAATAAGGGCGGTGAAAAGAGTTCTCATGTAAGAATCGGTTTGGCGATTGCGGGCGCGAAGATAGGTAGACCGTTGACCCGGACCTAGCTGATGGTCGACCAACGGGTGTCGCGACCTGCGAACCTGTAACCTCTCGTCGGTTCACTCGTCCTCTGTGCACGTCCTACCTTACACTTTCGTGAAAACTAGCCTCTCCATCCCTACCCACAGCTTCCGTTTTGGCGTAAGCCTCGCCTTGCTACTCGGGGTCCTGCTCACTCCTCTAGTCGCCGACGCGCAGGCCGATGCTCCGGACAAAGCGTCGCGCTTCAACGTGTCGGGGCTATGGGGCGGGTGGCACACGCAACTCACCTCGCTGCAAGGAGAGGAGTTCTTGCAGGGAGGCTACGGCGGAGTAGAATTTAATAAAGTCATTTTTGTGGGCTGGGGGCTGTACAAGCTGCAAGGGCAAGCCTCCTATGAGCTTCCAAATGATGCACTGCTCCCCGTGGACCTGCGATACCACGGTCCAATGGTCGAGTATACCCCGCACGCTCGTAAGGTGCTGCACCCGAAGTTTGGGCTTCACACCGGCTTCGGACGAGTCAACCGGCAGGGCGTACCGGAAGACAGGATCTTCCTCCTGCAGCCGTCGGTCGGCGGTGAGTTGAATCTCCTTAGGTGGGCGCGGCTCGGGATCGAGGTGGGTTATCGTCTTGCGCTCGGGGTCGAGGAGTTGCCTAATCTACCAGGCCAGAACTACTTGAGCGGGGAGTACGCGCAGGCCTCCATAAAATTTGGCTTTAGCTGGGGCTCGAAGAACGAGCCGAGACGCTCAAAAGGACGCTGAGCGCAACGCTGATTTTACACAATCCTCCCTATACCTCAGCGTACAATCATAAGCATGTACATTGCTCCGTATCATGGAGACAACCCTTAGCCCTACTAACGCCCGCCTCATCCCGAAAGGGGACATCGAAAATCTCGACATCGAGCTATATCCCGACTCCGCGGATGCCTCGCTGGCGGTCGCGCGGCGTATTTCCGAACTCATTCGCGAGCGGGCCGCCAAAAACGAGACCTGCGTACTCGGCCTCGCTACTGGCTCGACGCCCGTGAGTGTGTACAACCACCTCGTACGTATGCACGAGGAAGAGTCTTTGAGCTTCGCCAAGGTGGTGACTTTCAATCTCGACGAGTACTACCCGATGGACCCACGCGAGCTGCAGAGCTACGTGCGGTTCATGCGCGAACACCTCTTCGACCGCGTCGACATCCCCCGAGAGCAATGTCATGTCCCAGATGGCACGGTGCCGCGCGACCAGGTAGATGCGTACTGCAAGCAGTACGAGCAGGCTATCGTGGACGCGGGCGGCATTGACCTACAGCTGTTGGGTATCGGACGTACAGGCCATATTGGCTTTAACGAGCCCGGCTCGGGGGCTCACTCACGCACGCGACTGATTTCCTTAGACCACATTACGATCACGGATGCGGCGAGCGACTTCTTCGGCGAAGAAAACGTCCCCCGCAAAGCGATCACGATGGGGGTTGGCAGCATTATGGACGCCCGGGAGGTTATCCTGATGGCCTGGGGTGAGGGCAAGGCTTCGATCGTCCGTGAGGCCGTGGAAGGTCCGGTGCTCGACACCATCCCGGCTACCTACTTACAGCGTCATCCAGCAGTGACGGTGATCCTCGACGATGCTTCGTCGAGCAAACTCACGCGCATCGACACACCGTGGCTGCTCGAGGAGGTGTCGTGGGACACCGTTTCGACCCGCAAGGCCGTGATCTGGCTGAGCCGTCACGTCGGGCTGCCGGTGCTCAAACTGACCAATCGCCACTACGCCGAAAACGGCATGGCCGACCTGCTCACGCGTGGCGATGACGGGGCATACGATATCAACCTGGAAATCTTCAACTACCTCCAGCGAACACTCACAGGCTGGCCCGGCGGCAAGCCGAACTCCGACCCGAGTCGCTATCCCGAGCGTCCGGAGCCAGCGCACAAGCGCGTAGTCATCTTTAGTCCGCACCCAGACGACGATGTGATCTCGATGGGGGGGACCTTTATCCGCTTAGTCGACCAGGGTCACGAGGTCCACGTCGCCTACCAAACCTCTGGCAACATTGCGGTCTTCGACGAGGATGTGGTCCGGTTTGCCGATTTCGCGGCCGATTACACCGAGGCCTTCGACCTGGCGGGCGCTCGCACGGCGGACCTGCTGTCGGGGGTCCGCGAATCTCTCAAAAGCAAGCATCCAGGAGATGTCGACTCGCCCGAGATTCAGACGATCAAGGGGCTCATCCGGCGGGGCGAAGCCAAGGCGGCCTGCCGGTACGTGGGAATTCCCGACGAGCAGATGCACTTTCTCGACATGCCGTTTTACGAAACAGGCACGGTGCGTAAAAAGCCCATCGGTCCGGCTGATATCAAGATCGTGAGTGACTTGCTCAACGAGATAAAGCCCCACCAAATCTTCGCCGCAGGCGACCTCAGTGATCCCCACGGGACGCACCGGACGTGCCTGGCCGCTGTCATGGAGGCCTTTCGGCAAAACCAGCACACCGCTTGGGCCCAAGATTGCTGGGTATGGCTTTACCGAGGTGCCTGGCAGGAGTGGTCGGTCGAGGAGACCGAGATGGCAATCCCGATCTCACCCGACGAACTGCTCCGAAAGCGCCGCGCGATCTTCAAGCACCAAAGTCAGAAGGATCGGCCGCTGTTCCCAGGACACGACACGCGCGAATTTTGGCAACGCGCCGAAGAGCGCAATCGCGCGACCGCAGAGGCTTATGATGCTTTAGGGATGCCGGAGTACGAGGCGATCGAGAGCTTTCGGCGGTGGATACCCTAGTGGAGGGCAACCAGACCAGACACCCTGCTACGATACGGCGGCGAATGGCGGGGTGGCAGCCGATGTGTCGGAGATCCTACGATTTATTTTAGCCAACCGTTCCGCTTTTCTATCACTCTTTTGCTTGCCTTCTCATCAACGCTGAGCCTGAACTCCGGGCTTGCCGCCGCGATGAAGGTTCCAGACTTTTCCCGACCGAGTTGTTCATACTGAATCGTCACGGCCCGTCCGATCTTTAGCTCCTGAATAATCGCCTTTCCTTGGGATTTGCTCGTAATGGCCTTACCATCAATAGCTAGGATACGACAGCCTTCGGTTAGACCTGCGGCATACAATGGACTGTTTTCCAGGACCGGCGCATCGACGTATACTTTTCCGTCTGCTTCGCGCACAGACAAGCGGTAGAAGCCCACCGTGTCCGACACAGCGGGTTTTAGCGAAAGCCCATAAGCAGCTAGCGCCTTGTCGAAATCAGGTAGCTGACTGCCGTAAATATGCTCTTTAAACCAGGTTTTGGCGAAAGCCGCATCACCTGTCACGGTGCCTACCGCCAATTCGATATCGCGGATGTGGTAAGGGATCTCCGGCTGGCCGTAGCGCTGCCACATGACGCGCATCACCTCGTCTAGCGTGTGGCTGCGCTCGCGCAGGGCTAGGTCGAGCGCGAGACCGATGGTGGCACCGTAGGAATAGTAGCTTACGAAGGTGTTGACGAAATTGGTCGGGTCGAGCGCCGTAGCCGCATCGACATAGGGTGCCTGCTGGGACATCTCGATAGGGTTGCGGTGCGCACGCCCAGGCGAGAGCAGCACGTAGTTGAGTTGGTCGGTGAGATTGGCGGCGTAGTCCTCGACGGAGAGCAACCCGGCACGCACGAGGCTCAGGTCGTCATAGTAGCTCGTGAAGCCCTCGGCAAACCACAGTTCACCGGACATATTTGCGTGCTCGAACGAGAAGGGCTCGAGACTCGCAGGCCGGATGCGCTCGACGTTCCAGCTATGAAAGAACTCGTGGGCGACGGTGCCGATGAGTCGGTCGGCGTCCTCGGCCAGGGAGCCGGTCGACGAGCAGACCGTCGAGTTGCGGTGCTCCATACCGTCGCTACTCACGTAAGGATTGTAGGCGCACAAGAAGGTGTAGCGGCCGTAGTCGAAGCGCGGCAGCTCCCCGAAGACCTTTTGCTCGGCGAGGACGACCCGCTCAATCTCATCAACGTAATCATCGAATTCGGCGCGCGTCCCCTCGTGGATCATGGCAACTTCGATGATTTGGGTAAGGCCTCCGGGATTGCTTACGCTAAAACTGTCGCGGGTTATGTCACCGACAAAGGTGGGCGAGTCGTAGAAGTAGGCGTAGTTGGGCGCGGCACGGACGCGGTCTCCTGCGACCTTGACGAGTTGCGTGGCGACCGTCCACTCGGGTCGTGTTCGGGGAGATCGCTCCGCTGCGGTCGGGATGACGAGGAGGATCGGCCGATCATTCAACTGTTCGCCGTAGAGGAAGGTGGCCGGCATGTTGAGGTGCAGCTTGCGGTCGTCGACCCCGGAGTAGGTGCCGTCGGCACGGTCGGCGAACAGGGTATAGGTGAGGCGGACGGCGCCACCGTGGCCGGTGATCTGCCAGGTGCCGAGGCCGGCGGGGTAAACGACGAGGACTTTGCCGTCGGCACCGGTGGCGGTGAGATCGTAGACGTTTTTCGCAAAATCGTGCTGGGCGTAGCGACCGGGGCTCGAGTTGGGCATCCGCACGGTGAAGACGTCGGTGGGGACGGCGGGGAAGTCGACGGTGATGCGGAGTTCGTGCTGGGCGACGCGGGCGAGGTCGAGGGTGTAGCGGATGGCGCCGGGGTGGGAGGTGGTCCATTCGAGCTGTGCGTTGGCGCTCAGGGATAGGAGAACGATGACGAGGAGGGAGAGGTGGCGCATGGGGGGAAGGTAGAGATTGGCCTGAAGGCGGCAAGGGCCTGAAGGCGGCAAGGGCCTGAAGGCGGCAAGGGCCTTCGGCGTGCTTTGCTGGCGTGCTTGTGCTGGCGTGCTGTGCTGGCGTGCTTTGCCGGCGTGGTGTACGGACTTGTCTGGCTTTCGTCCTGAGAAGAGGCTTCGGTGGCGCCGTACCTTCGGGACCGTGAAGTACTCCATCAGCACGCAAGATTTTCGCACGCTCCGCGAGGGGGGCATGCACTACGTCGACAAGACCGAGCAGCTCTCTCGCATGGCGGACCTGGGGCGTTACCTCTTCCTATCCCGTCCGCGGCGCTTCGGGAAGTCCCTCACGGTATCGACCCTCAACGAGTTGTACTCCGGGAGTTCGGAGCTTTTCGAGGGGCTTTGGGCGGGCGAGCACTGGAGTTTTGCCGAAAGGCAGCGGCCGGTTATCTGGCTGCAGTTCGCGAGCTCGACCTTCCAGGCGATCGGATTGGTCGACGCCCTCAACCGCATCCTCGAAGTCCAGGCGCGCAAGCTCGGCGTCGCGCTCAGCGCCGGGGACAACTACCCCGGGCGCTTTCAGGAGTTGATCCAGCGCGCCGCCGCCTCGCACCCCAGCGGCAAGGTCGTGGTGCTGGTCGACGAGTACGACAAGCCGATCATCGCGCACCTCGACGACCTGCCGCGCGCCGAGGCGAATCGCGACATCCTGAAGGCCTTCTACTCCGTACTAAAGGACGCCGATCCGTACATTGAGCTGGTCTTCATCACGGGGGTCTCGGCGTTTAGCAAGGTGTCGCTCTTCTCGGACCTCAACAACCTTCAGAACCTCACCCTCCATCCAGTAGCCTATACCCTCGTCGGCATCACGCAGACGGAACTAGAGCGCGATTTCGGTCCGCAACTCGACGCCACCGAACACTCCCGCGAGGAGGTCAAGCACTGGTACAACGGCTACGCCTGGGGCGAGCACGAGACGGTGTACAACCCGTGGTCTTTGCTGCAATTCCTACAGTCCGGCCAACTGGACAACTTCTGGTCGGACTCCGGGACGCCCACCTTCGTGACCCAGATGCTGGCCGCGGGCGCGGAGTACAGCGTGGCCCCGGTGACGGCGCGCCAGACCGAGCTAACGAGCTTCAACCTCGCGAACCTCAACCCGGTGGCGATCCTGTTTCAGGGTGGCTACCTTACGGTAAAACAGGAACTGCGCGACCCGAAGCGATACCTGCTCGACTACCCGAACGAGGAGGTGCGCCAGACCTTCGTCGAGGCTTTGCTGGGCGACTACGGCTTTGGAGTACCCGGATCGCCGAGCGCCCGAGTCGATCGCCTTTACGAAGCCTTCTGCGCGCGCGACCTCGATACCGTCGTCGACATCGTCGACGCGAGCCTGGCGGCCGTGCCGTACCAGCTGTGGGCTAATCAAGGGGAGGCCTTCGTGCACGCGATCGTCCACACGACCTTTACGGTGCTCGGGCTCTACACCCGCTCGGAGGTGAGCACGGCGCGCGGTCGGGCCGACATCGTGGTCGAGGTCTCACAGTACGTGTACGTCATCGAGTTGAAGATCGTAAGAGGCGCTGGGGACGCAAGCGCGCAATCTAGTGTCGCCGAGGCCCTGGCGCAGATCGAGGCCAAGGGCTACGCCGCGCCCTACGCCGATGACGCACGCGAGGTGGTGCGGGTGGGGATGGTGTTTG
Source organism: Lewinellaceae bacterium (assembly GCA_963837005.1). Classification (GTDB taxonomy): domain Bacteria; phylum Bacteroidota; class Bacteroidia; order Chitinophagales; family Saprospiraceae; genus CALDTK01. Next base: position 134,503 of record CAWIMC010000001.1, on the reverse strand, counting down.
ATTTGGAGAGGCGCGAGGTGTCGGCGTGGGGGGAGGCGTGAGCGGCAGAGATTACGCACGGAGCGGCACGGAGGTGTTGCACGGAGGAGCCACGGAGCCGAACCGTTGGGCGGAGCGCAGGTGACGACCGACGCGAAACGGGAGAAGCCTTCGGCATTAAAATACCTGCTACTAGCCTGCGGGAAGGTGCCTCCGGCACCGCGTGAGCGTACTAGCCGGTATTAATTGAGATTTAAAAATTAGAGCGCTGCTTCGGGAAGCGTTGCGTGGCAGGTACTCCTGTGTCGCCGCTCGGAAACGGCGGCTTCGCCGCTGCGGGGATTCGGCACCGAGGACACGGAGGCGCTACGCTTCGGCACCGAGGGCGGGGAGGCTATGCACGTGGCTTCGCCGAGGTCGGGGGCGGCGGCTCGGGGGCGCTCGCGGGAGCGGGTCTGCTTAGACAAACAGCTTAATATTCAGACCTTATTCAATGTCGGCGCTCTTCAGAAGCAGTCCCGTCCCCCAAGCCCACTCCCGTCGTAGCTTTCGCTCCCCGGACCCCGCCTCTGGACCCTAGCCAAAAGCGCTCACGACCCCATGCTCACGCCCCACCTGCCATCCGCTTCCGCCCAGTGTCCCAATCACCAACTACGTCGCCCATCCCGGCGCACGAGTTTTGGCGCAAGCCGCACTGCCGCCTCACTCGCCCTGCTACTGGCCACCCTCGTCACCCTCCTACCAGCCTGCCGCAAGGAAGACAAGACCACCGGCCTCGACCTCGTCCCCTCCGTCGCCTACGCCCCATACGTCGCGGCCTTCACCTCCGGGACCGTCTCCGCCCGCGACCCAATCATCGTCGAGCTCACCGAGACCGTCGCGCTGCTCCGCCGTCGGGACCGAGGCCCCCAAAGACCTCCTCACCTTCAAACCCAAGATCGACGGGCAGCTCACCTGGACCGCCGCCACGCAGCTCACCTTCGTCCCGGCCGAACCGCTGCCGCAGGACCAGCCCTACCAGGCGACCCTCGACCTCCGGGCGCTCTTCCCGGCCGTGCCCGACTCGCTGGCTAGAATGCGGTTCGGCTTCCGGGTCATGGCGCAGGGCCTGGCGCTGCAGGACGTGCTGCTCGCGCCCGACCTCGTCGACGCGCGCAACGGACGGATGCGGCTCTCGGGGACGCTCAGGAGTTTCGACCGCGCGGATGCCGAGGACGTGCAGGCCGCCCTCACCGTCACGCAGAACGGCGCGCCCCTGCCCGTGAGCTGGGAGGCGGGCGCGGACGTGCACGACCGGCGTTTCGTCGTGACGGACATCGCGCGCGGACAGCAGTCTGGTGTCGTCTCGCTGGCGTGGGCGGGTGCGCCGCTCGGGCTGGAGTTCGACAGCGTGCGCCTCGTCGAGGTGCCGGCGGTGGACACGTTCAAGGTTACGCAGGTCGTCGTCGAGCAGTCGGGGAAGCAGCTCATCCGCGTGCACTTCTCGGACGTGCTGGACCGCAACCAGGATGTCGACGGATTGATCCGTTTGGCCGGCGCTACCGAGGCCACGGTTTCGGTGAGCAACAACGTCGTGAGCCTCAGCCCGGCCGAGCGTTTGACCGGCAACATCGACGTCGTCGTGGACGCGGCCGTCAAGTCGCTCGGGGGGCGCAGTGTCGGACGGGACCGGCGTTTTGGCGTAAGCCTCCACGACTACACCCCGGCCGTCGAGATGATCGGCGACGGCGTCATCGTGCCGTCGAGCAAAGGGCATGACCCTGCCGTTTCGCGCCGTCGCGCTCTCGGCCGTCGAGGTGAGCGTGACGCGGATCTTCACCAACAACGTCGGGCAGTTCTTCCAGGAGAACGAACTCGACGGGCGCTACTCGCTGAGGCGCGTCGGGCGGACGGTGTTCCGCGGGGAGATCCCGCTGCGGGGCGCGGCGGCCGTCGACCTGCTCGACTGGAACAACTACGCCCTCGACCTCGCCAAGATCGTCACCGTCGAGCCCGGGGCCATCTACCGCGTCTCGATCGACTTCGCGGAGCGCCACGCGCGCTATCCCTGCGGTGACGACGCCCCGGATGCGGCGCCCTCGGCCTCCAAACCGATCGCCGCCGGGCAGCTCCCGTACGAGGTGCGCTTCGCGAATTACGAGCAGACCGATGACTACTACGCCGACTACGAGGACGAGTACGACTACTACGATTACGACGAGAGTGCGGACGCCACCGACCCTTGCGACCCGGCCTACTACCGCAACCGAGCCCAGCGGCGCAACTTCCTCGCCTCGGACATCGGCCTGATCGCCAAGTCGTCCGGCGCGGGCGAGATGATCGTCGTCGCGACGGATTTGCGGACGGCCCAACCGATCTCCGGGCTCGACGTCGAGTTGGTCGACGAGCAGCTCCAGGTCAAGGCTTTCGCCAAAACCGGCGGCAACGGCGTGGCGACTTTCGCGGATGCGCGCCACGTCATGATGGTGACCGCGAAGCGCGGCGAGGAGCGCGGGTACCTCAAGGTGACCGACTACACGGCCCTCAACACGTCGACCTTCGACGTGGCCGGGGAGTACGTCGCCGACGGCGTCCGCGGCTACCTCTACGGCGAGCGCGGGGTGTGGCGCCCGGGGGACTCGATCTACCTCACGCTCATCCTCGACCGCGAGGCGCGCGCCCTGGCGAGCGGCGGGGACGGCAACGTCTACTTCACCCTCAAGGACCCGGCCGGCGCGACCCTCGTCGAGCGGGCCGTGCGTCCGTCGGCACCCGACTTCTACGACCTGCGGACCGCCACCTCGCCGGATGCCCCGACGGGCGCCTACCGCGCCGTGGTCCGCGTGGGCGCGAGCCAGCTCGAGAAGGTCGTCCGCGTCGAGACCGTGATGCCGAACCGGCTCAAGGTCGAGTTCGGGTTCGAGGGCGAGACCGTCGACGTCACCGACGACACGCAGATTTCGCTCATGGCGCGCTGGCTCTTCGGCGGGGCGGCCGGACCCCTCAAGGCCGACGTCGAGTACTCGGCGCGGGGCGTGCAGCCGAGTTTCGCGGATAGCAAAGCCACGGATCGCTACAAAGACTTCGACTTCCTCGACGAGGCGCGGCCCTACGAGGTCTCGGAGGAGAAGCTCTTCGACGGCCAGCTCGACGCCGAGGGCACGGCGCGCTTCGCGGTCCCGGTGGCGCGCGCGGGCGGCGAACTGCCCCCCGGCATGTTGCAGGCGCGGCTCGTGACGCGGGTCTTCGAGCCGACCGGCGCGTTCAGCACCGTGACCCGGAGCGTGACCTTGTCGCCGTTCACGAGCTACGTCGGCGTCAAGGCGCCGAAGTCCGAGAGTTGGTACGGGCTCGACGGCTCGCAGCCGATCCCCTTCGAGTTGGTCACCCTCGACGCGCGCGGGCGGCCCGTGCCGCGGCAGGTCACGGTCGAGGTCTACGACATCGCCTGGAGCTACTGGTGGGAGCGCTAGCGAACAGCGTGATCTCGCGAGCTACGTCGCCAACAGCGGCGCCTCGCGCACGATGTCGACGACGGTGGACGTCCCGAACGGCCGCACGACCTGGCGCGCGGACCTCTCCAAACTGGAGTTCGGCCGCAAGCTCGTCCGCGTCACCGACCCGACCAGCGGCCACGCGACCTCGACCGTGATCACGATCGAGAACCCGCGCTGGGCCTACGACGCGTCCTCGCGCCCGGGCGGGGCCGAGATGCTGGCCTTCAAGCTCGACAAGGAGGACTACCTCGCCGGCGAGACGGCCAAGGTGTCGCCTGCCGGCCTTCGCGGGCGGGCGCGCCTTCGTGACCGTCGAGCGCGGCGACCGCGTGCTGAGCTACCGCTGGGTCGACGGCCTCGCCACCCCGCAGGACCTCGAGATCGAGGTCGACGAGGAGATGGTCCCGAACGCCTTCGTGCACGTGACCCTGCTCCAGCCGCACGCCCAGACCGTCAACGACCAGCCGATCCGCCTCTTCGGCATCCAGCCGATGACGGTGTCGAGCCCGGAGCTGCGGCTTTCGCCAAAACTCGCCGTCGCGTCCGCGAGCCACCCGAAGGGCATGGAGCTGAGCCCCGAGGAGGCCTTCACGGTGAGCGTCTCCGAGGCCGACGGCAAACCGATGAGCTACACGCTGGCCGTCGTGGAGGAGGGTCTGCTCGACCTGACGAGTTTCCAGACGCCCGACCCGTACGCGCGCTTCAACCAGCGCCTCGCGCTCGGCGTCCAGACCTGGGATTTGTACAAGTACGTGCTCGGGGCCTTCGACGGGAAACTGGCCGGTTTGCTGGCCGTCGGCGGTGACGCGGCGACCGGCGAGAAGGTCGACCCGCGCGCGAATCGCTTCCGGCCGGTGGTGAAGTTTCTGGGGCCGTTTTCGCTGCCTTCCGGCAAAACCGTGCAGCACGAGCTCACGATGCCGAACTACATGGGGGCGGTGCGGGTCATGGTGGTGGCCGGGCGCGACGGCGCCTACGGTTCGGCCGAACTCACGCGGCCGGTCCGCCGGCCGCTGATGGTCATGGCGACGCTCCCGCGGGTCGTGAGCCCGGGCGAGACGATCGACCTGCCGGTGACGGTCTTCGCGACCGACGCCAAGATCAAAACCGTCAAGGTGGAGCTCGACAAGCTCCAACTCCTCGAGCCGGAGTCCCGCACGGGCCAGGCGAGTTTCGCGCGACCCGGTGAGCAGATCGTGCGTTTCCGCCTCCGCGTCCCCGAGAAGCTCGGGGTTGCCACGGTGCGGGTGAAAGTGAGCGGGGCAGGTTTTAGCGCAAGCGACGAAATCGAACTCGACGTGCGCGCGCCGAACCCGCGCACGAGCGACGTGCAGGCCGCCGTGATCGAGCCCGGCGAAACCTGGTCCGGCACCTACGCCGCGGTCGGGATTGCGGGCACGAACGAGGGTTCGCTGGAGTTCAGCGGCAACCTGCCCCTCAAGCTCGAACAGCGGCTCGACTACCTGATCGGCTACCCGCACGGGTGTTTGGAGCAGGTGATCTCGAAGGGGTTCCCGCAGCTGTACCTCGCCAAACTGATGGACCTGCCCGCCGCCCGCGCCGCCCGCACGCAGGCCAGCGTGGAGGCGACGCTGGCGGCCCTGCCGAAGTACCGCCGCGGCGACGGATCGTTTGCTTACTGGCCGGGGCAGCCCTACCTCAGCAACTGGAACACGAACTACGCCGGGCACTTCATGCTCGAGGCCAAGGCGGCAGGCTACCGCGTGGAGCCGAGTCTGCTGAGCGGTTGGACGAGCTACCAGAAGCGCGCCGCCAACGAGTGGACCCAGGCGCTTGCTGACGCCCGCGAGGACGACAGCGCCTTGATCCAGGCCTACCGCCTGATGACGCTCGCGCTCGCGGGCGAGCCGCAGCTCGGGGCGATGAACCGCCTGCGCGGCCAGACTGGCCTCAACCAAACCACGTCTCAACTGCTCGCCGCCGCCTACGCGCTGGCCGGCCAGACGGACGCCGCGCGGCAGGTTTTGGCGAAAGCCGAGAACGCCCCCGAGCCCGTGCGCGACTACGGCTACAGCGCCTACACGTACGGTTCGCCGATCCGCGACCAGGCCATCGCGCTGTACGTGTTCAACCTGCTCAAGGACCGCACGGCCGCCTTCCGGACGGCGCAGGCGATCAGTCGCGGGATGAGTTCGGACGCCTGGTACAGCACGCAGTCCACCGCGTGGAGCCTGCTGGCGATGAGCAAGTATTTCGACGTCAAGGCGGACGCCGGTCCGCTGAGCTACACCTTCGCGCTGGCCTCCGCGCCCGCGAAGGCCGCGACGCAGGAGAAGGAGTTGCGGGTGGTGCCGCTGCCCGGTCCGACGGCCGCCGGGCAGCAAGTCCGGATCACGAACACCGGTACGCGCCGCCTGATGGTCAACCTCGTGAGCACCGGGATCGCCGTGGCCGGCGACGAGGCCCCGCCGGCGAGCGACAACCTCCAGATGGACGTGCGCTACACGAGTCTCAACGGCGAGCGCCTCGACCCGGCGAACGTGCAGCAGGGCACGGACTTTTTGGCGGTGGTGACGGTGCGGCACCCGGGGCGGCTCGGGGCTTATCATGATCTGGCGTTGACGCAGTTGTTTCCGGCGGGGTGGGAGATTAGGAATCGGCGTTTGGAGGGCGGGGCTGCGGCGCCCAGTGGCATTCAGTACCAAGATATTCGGGATGACCGGGTGCTGAGTTATTTTGATCTGGGGGTCGGGAAGCAAGTGGTTGTGACGACGCAGTTGAATGCGGCTTATACGGGGGCGTATAATTTGCCGCAGGTGTATGTGCAGGCGATGTATGATCGGGGGGTGAGTGCGCGGAGTCGGGGGGGGCGGGTTGAGGTGCGGGGGGTGGTGGTGGCAGTGAGGGATTTTTGTCTACACGCCCTTTGTTTAGTCGCCAGCCCAGCCCGCCCGCTGTCGGCCTGCGGCCTCGGCGTGCGGACTGGCCTCGCGAATGGTGGACCTACCGGCCCACTTGGGGCGGATAGAGCTAGCGGGCCGGTAGGTCCGCCGTGAGCGAGGCCAGTCTGGCGAGGGTGAGCGTAAGCGACCCGAGCCAGGCTGGACGGCTCAAGGTTATGCGCATTCAATTTACTAGCTCGTCAAGGCTATAATCGTAGGTGTTCTCATTGTCCGCAGCGTACCGCAACAGTTCATTTTTAGTTTCTACTTGCATCCATACAGAAGCTTCAACACCAAATATCTTTTCAGCTTTTGTCGCTAAGTCTGCATTCATTTTTCGACGGCCATTTAGAATCGCGATCATATTTGAATAGTGGACATCGACATATTTGGCGAAATGCGTTTTGCTAATGCCGGCAACCGCAATTAGATTATGCAGAAATTCCCCGGCCGACTTAATCTCTACAGGATTGCCTGGTCGGATGTAAGCCAACATCTTAAACCGAATCACGAGCAGTTGGTCTCTTCTTTTTTCCACCTGACTTCGCGACATAGAATGCAACTCTATTGCATTCTTCAACGCTTCGAAGTCTTGACTTCCCCGGTCGATAGGCTTTAGGCCGATGCCGTTTATACCGCCCGCGTTGGGCTCGTCTTGCTGTTTCATGATCGATCAATTTGATTTTAAGTACTTGTTGATTAGGTGGCTTCCTGCCGTTGGGTCAAAGAACATTTTAGTTCCGATGATGTGAGTAGCTCCATATCTCGTCCTTATACAGTTCTATTAATTCCGATTTGCTGTCAAACGACAGAAAACCTGCATAGTTACCTTGACCCATTTCGAATGACTGTAGACAGGCAAACGCAATCAGCACCCCCGCCACGTTCACAAATTTGCGATTGGTTCCAAAGTTGTGTGGCGCAACTTCAACATTGTTCATGTAGATCATTTCTTTATCTATGACTGAAAGCATCAGTAGGCCCTGTATTTCTTGACTAGGTTCGACAATGGTGAGCTTGTAAAACGTTGAATCTTCTGCAATTGTCATCGCTCCCCATGGGAACTGCCAACCTCTGGTTTCTGCTTTAATTGCCGCAACGCTCGTAGGAGAGATGTACCCGGACACTATCCGATTCTCTGCTACGCTGCGAAGGTCAACTTGCACTCCAAACTGTTGAGTGGGCAAGATACAGTCAATTTTTGACTACCGCAACTGTCGCTTTGTTAACTTCCCTCGGTTGCGCAGACGATCAGTCGCGGGACGAGTTCGAACACCTGGCACACCACGCAGTCCACCGCGTGGGACCTGCTCGCGATGAGCAAGTATCTCGACGTCAAGATGGATGCACAAGGCACCTTGATAATCAGTAATTCCTGGCTACCTACACGCAGACGCTGGAGGTCGACCACGAGCTGCGGCTCGATACTATCGGAAATTACGGAGGCGTATCGTTCCTCGAGGCTCGCAGCATGGGGCACCCCGAGCACTTGCCCGTCGTCGGCCACCCCGATGACGACGTGCCCGACGGCCGTATTCGCGAAGGCACATACCGTACGAACCACCTTGCGAGGGTCGGCCTCCGCGCGCTTGAACTCCAGGTGCCGACCTTCCGGCTGTCTGAGTAACTGGTCGATGGCTCTCTGCATGTCAACAGCTTACGTGCCGTGCCGGTGTAAATGTCGGTGTAAGTGTCGGTGTAAGTGTCGGTGTAAACCACGCCGCCCGCGGCCGCCGCCATTCGGGGTGCGCTACCCGCAAACCGGCACAGCAGCCTACTTTCGTTGCGTACGCCTCTACCGCTTAGCATGCGGAATTGTCGAACCCAACACAACCCACATGAGCCCCCAGTAAGCCTATCCCAAGTCTGGTTCTGTCTCACACCACAACCTCCCCCACCCCCAGTTTTGGCGAAAGCCCCCTTTCCAAGTCCTGCAGCACATGCGAATGCAGCAACGTAACCCTCATTGAGCCAGTCGATTAGCAAGATTCGGAATCGGTGGCGCGGTCTAGGCTGGCGCTGGCAAGCGGCGTCCATCCTATGCCTCACCGCCCTCCTCGCCTGGCTCACCTGCCTCCCCACCCCTCTCTTCAATTCCCCCTACTCCACCCTCGTCGAAGACCACGACGGCCGACTCCTCTCCGCCCGGATCGCCGCCGATGAGCAGTGGCGATTCCCGCCCTCGGACTCGCTCGACGAGCGCTACGTGCGGTGCGTGCAACTCTTTGAGGACGAGTACTTCCGCTGGCACCCGGGGGTCAATCCGGTGTCGATCGGGCGGGCCTTGCGGCAAAACCTGGGGGCCGGTCGCACGGTGAGCGGCGGGTCGACGCTCACGATGCAGACGGTAAGGTTGATGCGCGGGGACGAGCGGCGCAGCGTCTGGGAGAAACTAATCGAGGTGGCCTGGGCCACGCGGCTGGAGCTGACGTATTCTAAGGAGGAGATCCTGGCGCTTTACGCGGCACACGCGCCCTTCGGCGGCAATGTCGTGGGTTTGGACGCGGCGGCGTGGCGGTACTACGGGCGCGGGCCGACGCACTTTTCGTGGGGGGAGGCCGCGGCGCTGGCGGTGCTGCCGAACGCACCGGGGGTGATCTATCCCGGTCGCTCGGATGCGGCCTTTCGGCAAAAACGCGATGGCCTGTTGGATAAACTGCACGCCCGCGGTGACATCGATGAGGAGACGCTTGAACTCGCCAAACTCGAACCGCTGCCCGGGGAGCCCATGCGCCTACCCGACCTGGCGCCGCAACTCACCCTACCCAACGCCCCCTTCGCCCCAAATGGCGTGCACCAAAGCACAGCCCATCCTCCCACCAACTCATCCACCGATCCTCCCATCCACCTCAGTAGGTTCGGTTGGCGGTGCGGTTGGCCTCGATCTCGGTTCGGCAGCTTTGGCCTATCTGGCTCTGGCGGCCGCAATTCGTGCGGCGACGGTGGTGACAGCGACGCACGAACATCCGAGCACGAGGGCGAGCGTGATGGCGGTTGTGGGGCTGTCGGACTCGATGCTGTTGAGTGCTGCGATCGTTGGTGGCGACACGATCGTGGCGATGAGGAGCAGGAGGGCGAAGAGCACGGTGAGTCCTCGGTGACGAAGCAGTGGTCGATGCAACAGAGTCCCGAAGCTCACACCGAGAAACCCTCCCGCGCTGGTCACGACTGCGCAGATCACGAAGTCGCCGGGCCTGTTGCTGCTGGTGCCCGTCACGATCGTGAGCCCGGACACGACGACGCTGATTGCAACGACCGACACTGCGACCGTGGCAGCGCGTGCGGCGTGGAGCCGAGACGCCGACCCGCAGGCTGCGGCGAGCAGGTCACGGTGTGCGTCGGTGTCGAGGTTGCCTGTTGAGATCGTCATCCAAGTCGCCCAGATCGCCACGGCATAGAACAGCCCGGCCACGGCTGATCGTGCGCTGCCTCCACCGCCGAGGGTGACAGCGATCCACAGAATCAGAACGATCGACGGTGCAATCCACGCCGACGAACGCGCAACGAGTCGGAGAGTGAACGCGATCACGACGGATCTTCGACTACAGCGAAACCGAGTTCGGCTGCCCCGTCGACCAGTGCGCTCAATGAAGCAGTTGGTCCCGTCAGGTGAATCGATGAGCGTTCACCGGCGACATCGATCCGTACACCTCGATCAGCAACGAGATAGGCGACGTCGGCGCCTCGAACCGGTCGGGTCTGTTGATCCGCGAGCGCGAAAGCGCATCCGGCCTCGCGCAGTTCGGCGACCGCCCGGTGAAGGCCATCGAGCCCTCGCTGGTCCAAGCCTGCGCTCACTTCGTCGATCACCACGAACTGTTCACCGCTTCGAGAGAGTGCCTCAGCGAGAAGCAGCTTGCGCGAGTTACCGAACGACAACGCCCGGCACGGCGCCCCGAGATCACCGTCGAAGCCCAGCGCTTCGAGCATCACATTCGGATCCGATCGCGCCGAGCGTGGCATCGCGGCCAGCCAGTTGCCTGCCGTCACAGGGGTGTGTTCCACCATTGCCGGCACGTACGCGCACGTACGGGGACCGACTCGACGACCAGCGTTGGGTCGAAACACGCCTGCAAGGGCCCTCAACAAGGTGGTCTTGCCAGCTCCATTCGCACCGGAAACAGCGACGCACTCGCCGGGTTCCACCGCGAAGTCGACATCGCGCAGCACCGTCAATCGCCCTTACCGCACCGTGACATCAACGAGTCGCGCGGTCGCAGACTCGCTCGTCTGGGCCTTGAACAAACCCGAGCGCGGCCACTGCAGCAGAGTAGAACCCGAACGCCCACTGCGCCGGGACTCACCCTGCCGCGTCAGCGACTTCCAACGCCCCACACGAGCCCGTATCGACGAACTACACCGCCCACTCGACCCATCCGATATCGGCACGCCCGCACGCTCGGTCCGGTGCTTAAGAACGTCCGCGCGTGGCGGTCCTGTCGTTCGGAACTGATCGTCGTGACAACCCACGACAAGATGACTACAATACTGGTCATGTCCGCAACCTTGCCGCTCGCCCAAGTCAAGTCGAAGTTCTCCGAAATGATCGACCGCGTCGAGCACACCCACGACCGAATCGTCGTCACCCGCAACGGCCGCCCCGCAGCCGTCATGATCAGCCCAGACGACCTGGCGTCACTCGAAGACACCCTCGAACTGCTCTCAGATCCCGAAGCGATGACCGAACTCGCCGAAGCGAGGCGTGCGGCCGACACGGGGGATTACATCACCGGCGACGGACTGCGCGCCCGCCTCGCCTCCAAGTGACCGAGCACGACGACCCCTACGAACTGCGCGTCACCGGTCCAGCGCAACGACACCTCGGCCGACTCACCGAAGGCACGGCCGCTGCGATTGTCGAGTTCATGCTGGGCGCCTTGGTCGACAACCCCATCGCGTCGGCGGACGTCTGCAGCGCGAACTTGCCGGGCTTCACTCCGCACGACGAGGGGCGTATCGGGTGGTCTACGAGATCGACGACGATCAACCCGCGGTCGTCGTCCTGCGGATCGATCATCGATCACGCGTCTCACAAATCTCACTGAACTCCGCTCATATTGCTCACGACAGAAGCCGGACCGAACGGCTCGTAGCGGCACTTCGGGGCTCAGGTAGGCGCTCAGAACGCGCGTCGTCGGTGTTGGCTCCGAGAACAGCGTCGTGACGGGTCAGGACCTCGGCCTGAGGGGCTGTTCCTTGCGTCGAGCACCTTGCGGCGGTCGCTGGTTCTGCTGAGTCGCTACTCTCACGGCGAGTGCTCACGATCGCCGGCGATGCCAGTCGCGATGCCGCGTCGAACGCGACTCTTCCAGCAATGGTTGCCATTGTCCTCCTGCTTGGAGTCGCGGCGGCTGGAGCGTGGTGGTTCGCCCGCAGCCGTGAGACTTCGCACGGTTGGGTTGCTTGGTTCGCTGCGTTCGGATCCATTGCTGCGTGCGTGGCGCTCGCACTGTTCCGCGAGGGCTTCTTCGTCGGCTTCCGACCCGCCAGCGTGTTTGCCTGGACTACTTCGGATGGGGCGACTCGCAGCGGTGATCTCCTCGGGAGCAGTCAGTTCCTGCTCAACGTCGCACTGTTCGTCCCGGCTGGAGTGGCGTGGACAGTATGGGTGACCGCGACGACCACTGCGGACGTTCTGTGGCCTCGTCGGACTCACGATGCTGATCGAGAGCGTGCAGGGCCTCACGGGTGCGGGTGCGTCAGACATCACCGACGTCGCTGCGAACACACTTGGAGCAGCCCTCGGCGTCGGTGCGGCAGCGGTAACCACTGGCGCCCTCGTGCGATTCGGACCAACGAACGGCACACCACTGAGCCCGCACCGTCGATCGTTTGTCGCTGCCGGGCTCGTTGTCGTAGTCGCGATCACGCTGACCGCATTGATCACCGGAGCAGATCGTCGCCAGGCAGCGCGTTCACGACCAGCTCGAAGACGTGTTCGCCGAGACGACCTACGACGAGATCGCCGCAGTCGTTCTTGGTGATCCGGACGACCCCGACCAACCCCATGGGGAGCGCGAAGTTCGTGGACGCTGAGCAGATCTTCGGTGCGATCTCGGTTCGTTCCAGCGGCGCCCGCTACAGCGACGATCAGATCGAGATGCGATGGCCCGCTCTGTTCTTCGGGTTCCGACGGTGCGTGTTCGTCGTCTGGACGCCAGCGGCCGTCGAGTTCCGTGACGTGTCAGGCCGAGCCTGCACCGAGTTCATCGGCTGACTTCTCCTCACCTGAATCGAAGCCAGCCGACACCGGACGCCAGCGACGCCTGCGGTCGCAAACCACTCCATATTGACGCGCCCACTTACCGCCGGACCCTGCAGCACGCTAGCGGCACGACTGCGGGCGGGGAGGAGCGCGATAACGCTCGAACTGGAAGGGCGATCGGGTGGTGCTCATCCGGGGGTGGGAGCGACGATCAGTTGCCTGATGTTGTTGAGCCATTCGGGTCGGTGGAGGTCACCGGTTGGCGTCGTCCAGTCGTCGCCGACGGCCACGAGTTCGCCATCAGGCGTGGTGGCAAGTGCTTGTGGGTTAGGCCCGGGCAGTCCGATTGGGTTGCCGACGGTTCCGTCGGGTCGCAGGTCGACGAGTTCGGTGTCGTCGTCGCTGGTGCTGAGGTAGACACCCTCGTCATCGGCTGTGATAGCGGGGGCAGCCGGTCCGGGGGCTGCGATCTGGGTGGTCCAGTCCATGGTGGGTGACTGACCCGGGTCCGTGATCGAAGGGATGAGGAATGATCCGACCCAGCCGTTGGCGCTTGCGACGTAGAGCCGGTTGCCTCCGACGGCGAGCGAGCCTGCGACGTTGGTGAGGTCAAGTTTCGGGTCGATGTCGAGGCACCAGACTCCGTCGGCGAAGTTGAGCGTGTGGACGAACGCGTGCGGGTGGTTCTCGTCGGGTTGGTCGGTTCCGATGTAGAGCGTGAAGAGCAGGCCGTGGTCGTTGGCGACGATGTGCGATCGTGAGTATCCGGCCATTTGCTGATCGAGGGTTTGGGACTCGTCTCGCAAGTTGAGGGGCGGCGAGATCTGGCCGGTGTCGGTTGCCAGCACCCGTACTTGGTAGTAGGTCGGCGCATCAGCCGGGAGGTACTCCAGGAGGAACACCTGCGCTGGGACACCGTCGGCGGTCAGTCCCTGACTGAAGGCTTCGGCCATGAAGTTGCCATCGAGAAAGGTCTCATAGAGGACGCCTTCCAGTGCGAGAAGCGATGACGATGTTGGTGCCATCGCGCGCGCCGGCGATCGCCTCGCCCGTCGGGTCATCGGCGAGCGTTGTCAGTGCGACGATCTCACCGTCGAGTGACGTTGCGGTTGCTTCGGCGATGACACCTTCGACCGTGAGATTGCCGATTGGTTCGCCGTCGGGAAGCGATGCCCAGGCGACCTCGGTCGAGGTCAACGTTCGAACCGTCTCGGGGGGAAGAGTGAGGACCGCCTGGGTTGCGTCAGGTGCCACCAGTGCTGACCACTTGAACCACATGTTCGACACCGCACCGTTGTTGTTCACGATGCCGAGCTGACCGTCGGTGTCCACGACCGCCATCGCCACACCAGTCTGATCAGTACTCGCCAACGATTCGAGGCCGCTCTCCACAGGCGCTGGCTCCACGGGCGGAAGCGTCTCGGCGCCGAGGAAGGGTTCCGGTGCGGCGTCGTCGGTCGCGTTGGCTGTGCACCCAGCGGCGATCGCGAGGGCGATGACGGTGAGAGTTGACAGAGATCGGGTCATGTCGGTTCCGACACCTCTGATCAGTCGCTGGTTCCCAACTCGGTCGACGAACTCGATGGCTTCTTCGATGGACTCGAAGCCTTCCAGCCGTCCAATCATCTGGTCGTTCTGCCAGAGCAGTGTGTTGCCGGCGATCCGCTCGAATGCGATCGTTCCGTCGGGTGACAGGTAGGCGAGTTCGTGTGGGGCGCCGGTGATCCACAGCCCCGGGGCGTTCCCGACAGTCACCTCGACGATGTCGGTGTCCGGACCCAGCGTTTTGACGATCACGTCGTCGGTCAGCGCTCCTTCGATCACCGACACCAACACGACGCGACCATCGACCGTCACCTCCCGGCTGCCACCCGGACTCGGCAACCCCGACACGTCACCATCCACCGACAGTGACGAGGTCGACGGCTCGTCCGGTGTGTCGATGTCTTGGCGACGTTCGATCCGCACCCGTCCAGACCGAACCAACCCGCGACCGTGTTGCGCGACGCAGGCACCGCAACTGCCACGACGGTGGCCAACAACAGCACCGCTGCGGCGTAGCGAAGCCACCGACCCTGGCGCCCGTCTCGTTCGATCTGAGCCGCATCGGTCTCATCGGTATCGATCCGTGCGAGCACCCGATCCGACAGCACACCGTGTCCGTCGTCAAGATCCAAGTGATCTCCCAGAGCGACGAGTCGTGTCTCAAGATCCATCGGAGTCACCTCCCAACTCCGTCCGCAACCGACCGAGCGCTCGCGATGTCCTCGACTTCACCGTGCCTCGAGCAATCCCCAACACGGTGGCTGTCTCAGCCTCCGAAAGCTCCGCCACGAACCGACACCCGAGCACCGCCCGATCCTCATCGCGCAGAGTCGCCAACGCACTCACCAACTCCTCCTGCTCGGACCTCTCGACAACCGACACCTCGACACCATCCGTCGCGCGCGAGCTGCAAACCCGCGTGGCGATCGTCTCGAGACAACCGCCGCACCCGGCCACGCACCTCGTTCTTCGCTTCATTGGCCACGATCCGCAGCAACCACGACCGCACCGAACCCGTGCCCCGATAGCTCGCAGTGCTCTGGTACGCCTTCACGAAACCCTCCTGAGAAATATCGAACGCTTCAGCGGTCGACCCGCTAACAACCGCAGCCACCCGCAACGCCGCACGCTCATGCCGACGCACCAACTCCCCGAACGCAACCGCCTCCCCAGCACGCGGGCGCGATTCATCAGGTCGTCGTCGGAACACGTCTCCAGGTCAGTCGATTCGATCAAGGTTGGCAGCCAGTCCGATCACTCCGACACCGCCACACTCTGTTCGGTTCCCATCTCGATGAACCGATTGTCCTCGCGGACCGCCGTCCACACCGACGAACCATCTGAAAGAAACTCGTCGCCGCAGATCGGGTCTCCACCCGCTCATACTGACAGCCACGGTCCGCCACGGCACCCGAGCTATAACGGCACCTCGGCGCTCGGACAGGCACTCGATAACGCTCACCCACCCCACCGGTTGCCATCCAGGCGATGAGTCCGATCGTCGTGCCGGTTCATGAGCGGCCCGATGGAACTTCGACGCGAATGTTATGACTCGACTCGGTGGCGTCGAGTCAACAGCGCGTTGCGGGCTGTTCCGACACTCGCGTCGCTGCCAGATGAAACGCTCGTCAGCGACGGTTTCGGATGGTGGCGAGGTCCTTGGCGACTCGACCGGAGAACGATGGGTATTTCGGTTCCCAGCCGAGTTGCGCCTTCGCTTTGGAGTTGCTGACACGGAACGAGGTCGTGAGCGACGCGACGAGGGGGCGACCGATGATCAATCCGATCAACCACGGCGGAATGTGTCCGACGCGTCGGTGATCAGAAGCGTCGGTGATGGAGTCGACGAGGGAGCGCAGTGTCGACGGGTGGTCATCGACGATGTTGAAGTTCTCACCGGAGACACTGCCGTCGGCGTCGATGGCGCAGACGAACGCTCGGGCGAGGTCGTCCACGTGGATCGTGCTCCAGTAGTTGTCGCCGGCGCCGAACACCCGCAGCTGTTTCTTTCGGAGGGTGTCGACGAAGGACGACTCGAACATGCCCCGGGCCCATAGACGAACCCGGCGGTCAAGATCACCATGTCCAACCTGTCCCTCGCGGTGGAGGCGGTTCAGATGCTCCACCATCTCGGCGTGTCCGACACCCATGGGTGACGGCTCGAGCGGCGTCTCTTCGGTGATCCATTCATCACCGTGGTCGCCGTAGCCAAAACATCCGTTCGTGTACACGAACCGTTTCCCGTGGGCGAGACACGCTCGTGCGAGTTCGGTCGTCATGACCCGGTCGGCGTCGTTGATACGTGCGACTTTGGCCGCTGTGAGGCGGCCCGGAACAGCCAACTGTGCTGCTTGCACGACTGCGTCGACGTCCTCGACGACCGGGAGATACGACGATGGATCGAGCATGTCGCCGACAACCGTTCGCATGCTGGCGGCGACCAACGCCTCTGCTTTCGATGGCGTGCGGACGAGTCCAATGACGTCGTGGCCGGATTGGATGAGCGCCGAAGCGGCGGCGGATCCAACGAAGCCGGTTGCGCCAGTCACAAAGATCTTCATGGCTGCCTTCCCCCGTCCGCCGGTGAGGTGGCCGCCCAGTCTGGAGCATCCGTCGGCTCGATTCAACACTGCTCACGCCAAACGATGAACCAGCCCGCCTACAACGCGAGAATCTCGGGTCGCGGCCGTGGGTAACGCTGTCTGGGAGCGGCACGTCCGATCGGGCTGACCCGCTCAAGATGGGCACGATTCGAGGAGCTGATGGCGCAGTGTCACGTCTCTCGCTACGTTCGTGACATGACCCTCGACGTCGACGATCTCATCGCAGTGGCGGTCTTGTTGGCGACACTCGTGTGTGTCGTCGGATGCACGTCCGATCCTGGACCACGCAAAGTGGCTCAAGACATCATCGAAGCCGAGTACGAACGGGACAACACACTCGACAAGGAATGCCTACTCGCTCGCCTCAAGGAGTGGACCGATGACGAGCTGCGAGAAATCGTCGACGGACTCGAATCGAACACAGCTGACGAGCGACAGGCCGCCCAAACTCAACTGGAAGAATTCGAAGCATCACTCGCCTCATGCGTGCCAACCACGACCGTGCCGCCCGAAACGACTACGACGGTCACGCTTGGCAACTGACGCAAGACCTCGTGCTTTCGACGATCGGGTAGCTGCCTAGCAATTGCGATGTCCCGCTCGTAACAACATCCACCCAACCGGCCGCAGCCTGCGCGATACCGGTGAAGTGAGCCCCGGTTTCTGATCCAGGTGTTGTGCGACTCGATTGCCCCCGGAGGGGGCGAGAGAGGATCATGAACACCCATGAGCAAGAACAAGCGCCGGCGTCACACGCCGGAGCAGATCATCCGCAAGCTGGCCGAGGGCAACAAGCTGTTGTCGGCGGGCCAGGAACTCGACGAGGTGTGCCGTCATCTCGAGATCGCCGAGTCGACGTGGCACCGCTGGCTCGCCCAGTACGGCGGGATGAAAGCCAACGACGCGAAACGCCTCAAAGAGCTGGAGGGCGAGAACGCCCGACTGAAGAAGCTGGTCGCGAACCAGGCGCTCGACATCGACATGTTGCGCGAGGTCGCCAAGGGGGAATTCTGACCCCGAACCGCAAACGCCGCTCAGTGAATCACCCTGGGTTTGATGGCGGCTCTGCCAACGAACCCAGGGCGATTCACACAGCCGAACGCTGTCTTCATCGCGACCGCTGCGTCTCGCGCCGCACGGTGGATGGGCGTTGCGAGGCGGTCGGGGAGATTGAAGAGGTTCTCGTGATGCTCGATCGGGATGACCAGCACGTTGCCGGGGTTGTTTGGGCTCCGCTTGGGGTTCATCTTCACGAAGACGTCGTCGTCTTGGTACAGCACTTCGAGGGGATGGTCGGCGGTGCCGTCACGAATGTTGCGACAGAACGGGCATGCGTAGTCCGGCGGTGCATGCGACTTCATCGCACGAGGTTTCCACAGACGGACCGGGGGCATGGGCAATGGAACTGTGATCGATCGGAACAACGACGGTTCGCCAGCAGCCCGACCGCTCGTAGCGGCGCATCAGGTCGGGAGAACCCGCTCGAAAGGTGCGCGATGCGGCGCCCGTGGCACTTCCACATCGAACGTGCGAGGCTTGCGGGGTGCTGAAACGGTTTCTCACGGTGCTGATCGGAGTGCTGTGGCTGTTCCTCGCAACGGTCGGCTTGTACCGCTACGGCTGGACGAAGTGGACCACGCTGGACTCCGCACGGTTCCCCGACACTCTGGTCTGTCGTCGGAACTACTACCCAACGTTCGGCGGAAGCTGCCAGGTCCCGAGCGACGTCGCATACGGACTGTTCCTCACGACCGGTGCGTTGTTTGGTCTCGCACTCATCGGTGCCGTCGGACGACTCCGACGGCGCAACCACCGTCGCGGCCACATCGCCACTGCGCCTGCGGCGAGCTGACCGAGCAGTACGGCACCTACGCGAGCGGCCAGGTGCTCGGAAACGTGCGGTCGGTTGACCCGTTAAAGCGGCTCTTCTCATCTGAGTGGGGACTGGCGTGTTCGGATGCGAGGCGGTGAGGGTCGTTCTGGCCAGGTGACGCCGCCGGTGTGGAGCAGCACGCGAAGCCGGTAGTTGTCGAACCGTCGAAATCCATGGCCGCAGCGTTTGACCTTCTTCACGCAGAGATTCAGGCCCTCGGTCGGTCCGTTTGATGCTCCGGTCGTGTGCCGGTCGAGGATCTCGGTTCGCCACGATTGCGAGAGTGTTGCCGAGCGATCGGATCTCGGCGACCTCGTCGGCTTCGCAGCCGGCGATTGCCTTGTCCAACAGGACGGCTGCGTCGTCGTAATGCTCGCGAGGTACACGTCACGAACCGACTCCTTCGCGAGCCACGCGCCGACGACTTCGTCGTTCGGGTCGCCGGTTCGAAGTGACAGCAGGATCCGGTCGCGGCCTCGTTCGTTCAAGCGTTCGGATCCGGTGAGGAGCAGTTTGCGGATCCGATAGAGCGGGTCGTCCTTGCGACCGCGGTGGCCGAGCGTCTCGTTCTGCACCCGTCGGCGCACCGCGTCCGCGCAGCGGTTCGCGACGCGCACCACGTGGAACGGGTCGGCGACTCGGGTGGCGTGATCGAGGTGCGGCGACAGCCCCGCTCGGAACGACTGGGCCAGATCCGTCGCGACGACCTCGATGCCCTTGAGCCAGGCCGGATCGGCGTTCGCGGTCCATTTGCGCAGGTCAACAGCGGCGTTGCCCTCGACCATGTCGATCACCCGGCGGCGCTCCAAGTCAACCAGGCCGGTCGCGTAGATCGTGTGATGGTGCCGGTTCGCTCGCAGGAACGACGTCTCGTCCACACCGAACTGGCGGACCGTGGCCGACACGGTCAGGGTCGTCGACGAGCGGGGTGCCGTGCTCGACCACGGCGTTCATGACCGTCTCCCAACACACTCCGAACTCGTCCGCGACCTGCGACACCGGCCGCGCCAATTCGCCCACCCGGCGACATGCTTCGGCACCGGTCCGACGGGTCAGCACGACCTGGGCGTCCAAGAACTCGAGTGGTTCGGTCCACGTCCTCGCCGCGCACAACGGCTCACGGCAACGCCACCGGCGTTTCCAGATCCTGAGTCGTGTCGGCCGTCCGAAGCACTCCAGATCGTCGGACGTCGACCCACATCCGATCCTGGGACTCCGCCCGACACCCGCACCGCTCGCACCACGCCCGAACGCCTCGGTCGTTTCGACCTCGATCGTCACCTCACCGTCGGCCTCGCCCACGCCGGTGACGCTTCAACGATCACCGTTCGGCGAGCTCAAGGCTCCGGGCCAATTCGCAGGCCCGATCCCAGACGTGTGCATCGGGACAGCCCTCCGCCGCCGAAACGTGCCAGGGAGATTCCCGGTCACACGGTGGTAGCCGACGGCGACTTCAACGTAGATGTGGGCCCATTCGGCCACCAGTCCGGCGGCGTCAGCCAACCCGACGAGGCAGTCAAGCGAGGGCTGGCCAGCGTCCTCGACCTCGCCGGCAACTGCGCACTTGGCTCGGTCGACGAGGTCGCAGACCTTCGTCGCACCCGAGGTCACGGCCTCGAACACGACGCCGATGTTCCGCGACGGCTCCGCCGTCGTCGCACCTCCGGTCCTCGTCGTCGAGTGCTGCCTCGACCGCCAGCCGACGCACCAAATCGAGTTCACCTGCGATGTCGACGACCGGCACGGCCGGAAGGAACAGCACACCCGCCATCAGGTGGATCGCCGCTGCTTCGGCCAGCAACGTCGAAGCAAGCGACATGACCTCATCGGTTTCGTTGAGACCGAACTGCGAGTGGAGCCCTTCGATCGTCGACGACAAGTTCGCGAACAGACACTCCCACTCGTCCCACAGTTCTTCGCCGCCAGGCTCGTCATCCAGTCCATGGAAAGCACAGTACTGAGGGGGTACTCCAGGGTTCCCGGCTCGATTCGACGTCAGGCCGACAGCGGTGGCGGTAGACGAAATTGGAACAGCCGATCTTGAAGAGTTCGTACGCGCGGAATCACGAGCCGCCGCCGAATTTTGATCGCACGAAGCGTCCCGTCGGTCACGCACGCGTACCCGGTCGACCTCGAAACCCCGAGCACTCTTGCAGCGTCCGGCACGCTCAAGAACGCCGGCAGCTCGTCAAACCCTTCCAGCGTCCACATGCGCCGTTCCTCGCTCGGTCAGGCCATCGCCATCCCGCTCGAACCCACCGTTGATGGTCTCGTCGTCTCCACTCATTTGTCTCTCCTGTCGCTTGCCCAACACCGCTGTCAGGTTCGTCGGCCGCTCGATCGAGCGAGCCGCCCCACATCGGTAGGGACACCCACTACTGACAGGTACGAACGTCCGTGTGAACCGGTTAGGTCCGATTTCTCGAGAACACCGAAGATTTCTCGCCGCAGTGGCGATCGGCTCGAAGAGTTCAGGTCGCGCTCGAAACCGCACGCACCAGACCGCAGCAGCGCGTTCGTCGGCGAGCGATCTCGTCCTCGTTCACTCCCGCCATCACGACCACCATCGAGGGGCCATCGTCTGCGAACTCGGCAGCGAGTTGACCGCGAACCCGGCGTCGAAGTCGGAGTCCCCGAACGTCGCTGTCTCACCGCCTTCGCTGCGGCGAGCAACTCGAGGCAGGTCCACAAGTCGATGGCATCACGGTCGACAGAACGAACTCGGCGTGCGTGCAACTTCAAGCTGAGCAGACTCGCAAGGTCCGGAAGCGGCACGTCGAGCGAGACGGACGTGCCGTCGGTGAGGGTTGCGTCAGCAACTACGCGAATCGCAGGTCGCCGGAGAGCCTCGGCGAGTCCTCCGACCTCGGCGAGTTGGTCGACCCAAGCTGCACCGACGTCCGCAGCCGTGTTCGATAGCTCGGCACCAGCAGGTCGACCGTCGCCATCCGGTCCCCCGGCAGAGCGCGAACCGATCGGTTGCCGCTCGAGGCGTTCGTAGCCGAGCGACTCGACCGCATCGACAAGTGAATCGTCCTGCAACGCGTATGGCGGGACTCCGAAGTGGCGTCGGCCGTTGCGGGATCGGATGGTCGATTCCGAGCCGGAGTTGATGGAGCACGACCGCGAGCACCACCGATGAGACGATGCGGCTCACCCTTCAGCAATGCGCCGATCTACAATCGCGACGAAGCTCCCATCCGAAGCCCTCGACGTAGCAACGAACTCCAGCCTCTCGATGTCGCCGTCGGCACTCACGTCGGTAGCTGCTCAAAGCGCTCAGCAGCTTCTCGACGGTCATCGCCACCGAGACCGATCAGGTCCGCAACGAGGTGGAGTCGCGGGCGATGAACATCGAACGGTGCTCGTCGGCTTCATCGCCGAAGCTCGGATCCGGAAGGGGCCGCACCGACACGCTCGCCGTCGAAGGCGTGCGCTGGAACGAAGCCGAGGTCGTCGAGTGTCGAATCTGCGACATGGCCGTAGACGATCCCGACAGCCGGCACCTTCCACGGCGCGACAGCATCTTCGGCAACATCGCCCGACACGATCAGCTCAGGCACGCGCTCCACGAGGTCGACAACCTGAGCCGTCGGCGCGTCGATCCGGTACCAGCAGGACTGCTCGGCAAACCTCGACGCATACGCCTCCCGGTACGACGCCGGCAGTTGCGCTCGATTCGCCAGCCACCCGGGGTCCTCGAACGAGACGTCTCCGTTCGCCAAAAGACTTGTCAGATACTGCGAGATGGCCGGTTGCAATACACCCACGAGAGCTGCAAGATCGACCTGCGTGACCGGTCGCTGCACGGCGTACAGATGACGCACCGCGGCCGCCTTCCCCGCTCCCCACCTCCGTGTCCGCTTTGCCTTCACATGGCCAGTATAAGTGTTCTTCGAGTTCCTGGCTAGAACACTTATACTCGACGCTTTGCGTTCTGCTTGCGTTACGTCCCGTTCGGCCGCCCTCGGCGTCCGTTCTGTCCGGCTCGTACGTGCCAGTTCATAATTCACACCCTGGCACTACAAAGTGCTCGTAACCCCTCGACCGGCCGCCGCGATCGCGCATGGTGCGCTCATGGTCGCATCAATCGGACGAATCACCTCCGGAACCGGGTACCGCTATCTCGCCGACGAGGTCGCCACCTCGAAGCACGACTACTACGCCCGGACGGCGGCGAGTCGCCGGGCATGTGGGCTGGTTCGGGACTCCACGAACTCGAGCTCAGCGGGCTGGTCAAAGAACGAGACATGGAAGCCCTCTACCGGTCGCTTCGTCGACCCTCGAACCGTTGGCGCCGACGAGGTCACGCTCGGCCGCAAAGTGTCGGCGAGAACAATGCATGCGGGAACGCCACGCGAGCACGTCGCTCAGCCGAACGCCGCGCTCGATGTCACTTTCTCACCGTCAAAGTCGGTCTCCGCGCTCTGGGCTGCGCACGGTTCCGACCTCGTCCGCAGCGCTGTGGAGGCTGCGCACGATGTCGCTGTCACGTCAGGCTTGGCATACCTCGAAGCGAACGCCGGCCACACCCGAGCCGGCGCTGCAGGAGTCCGACGAGTTCGAGTCGAGTGGCTTCATCGTTGCGAAATTCCGACACCGCACGTCACGCTCTACAGAGCCCGGCGAGCGCGTTGGCGACCCGCAGCTGCACACCCACTGCGCCATCCTCAATCGACTTCGCGGCATCGACGGCACCTGGCGAACGCTCGATTCCAAAGCGATCTATCGCCACGCCCACGCCGCTGGCGCTCTCTATGGGGCGACGCTCGAACGCGAACTCACCAACCGGCTCGAGATCGAGTGGGCCACTCCCCCAAGAGCCGACAAACGCGTTCCGATGCGCGAGATCGCCGGCGTTCCAGAATCCGTTATCGCGCAGTGGTCGTCGCGCCGCCAACAGCTCATGGCGGCCAACGAGCGACTCACCGACGAGTTCCGATCGAGCCACGGCCGCTCGCCAACGCGCAACGAGCAAGCCCAACTCAAAGATCGCGCCACGGTCCAGTTGCGCCAGCGCAAGGCCGGCGGCATCAGTGACCTCCACGCCGAGTGGCGCAACGACTTGTCGATGGTCGAGCTGGGAGCGATGCAAGAGGTCGTCGATCGGGTGCCTTCCGATGCGGTGACCGGAGGGCGCATCGCCGTCGACGACCCGGCACTTATCGAGCGGGCGATCGGCGCACTCGAAATCCAGCGGTCGTGGTGGACCCGGGTCCACGTCTACGCCGAAGTCGCCAAGCTCATCGACAACCCCACTCCCGAGGCAATAGAGTCGGTCGTCGAGAAGGCAATGCTCGACTGCGTCTGCCTGGAGCCCGACACCGACTACGAGTACGCCGTTCCTGACTCCACAGTTCACCTCACAGCGCGCATCCTCGATGCCGAGAACGAAGTACTCGAGGCCGCTGGCTCACCGTCGTCGTGGGCGATCGCACCGCACCCAGCCGAACACCTCGGCGACGACGAAGTGCGAGCCGTCGAAGCACTGACTGCGAAGCCGCTGCAAGTAGCGACGATCATCGGCCCGGCCGGATCGGGCAAGACGACGATGCTCGAATCGGTTGCCGACTCGTACCGCCGGGCCAACCGACCGGTGTGCGTTCTTGCTCTCGCAGCCAACGCTGCGCGAGTTGTGACCGACGAGACCGGGCTGCCCGCATCGACCATCGCGTCGTGGAAGAAGGGAAACCTTACGCTCCCCCACAACGGGCTGATCCTCGTCGACGAAGCATCGATGGTTCCGACACTCACGCTCAGAGACCTCGTCCGTGCAGCTCACAAGAACGGCAGCCGCGGTCCGGCCTTGTTGGCGACTTCGCGCAGATGGGGTCACCCGAAGCCGGCGGCCTCCTGCGCGACCCTGGGCGCGCTCCCTCGGCGGCCATGCTCACCTCTGTCCGTCGATTCCACGAGGAGTGGGAGCGGTCGGCAAGCATCGAACTGCACGACCGGGTTCAACACACCACGATCAACTACTACGAGCACGACCGGATCTCGAGACCAACTCCGAGTCGAGCCACGAATCGGTGGCGACTGCATGGTTCAACGACGAAGCGAAGGGACTGGAGTCGGTCATCGTCGTCGACACCAACACTGAAGCCGCCGACGTTTCAGCCACCTGCCAGCAGCTTCTCGATCGGGCTGGAGCGGCTGGCGAGGCGGTGGTGTCGGTGCGGACGCCAACGAACTCAGAGTCGGCGACCAGATCCAGACGCGCGACAACGACAGTCGTCTCAAGACAAGCGACGGCCGCCGCGTCCTCAACCGAGATGTCTGGACTGTCACGGCGTTGACCGACGATGGAGCGATCCTCGCCCATCACATCCGCAACGCCCGGACCGTAACGATCACTCCCGCCTACGTGAAGGCGCACACCGTTCTCGCCTACGGCTCGACCCTTGCCGGAGCGCAGGGGCGAACGACCGACACCGGCCACGTGCTCGTCACCCCACGAACGAATGCTGCTTCGCTGTACGTCGGCATGACACGCGGTCGGCACCGGCCAACCACGCGCATGTCCTCACCGACGGCCACGACCACGGCGAACTCGACCTCGGCCACAAGAGCGGATTCCACGGCTTCGCCGACGCCATCCGCCGAAACCCCGCAGGCGAAACATCTGCCACCACGGTCCGCAAGGACTGGATCGCAGCCGAGGCCGAGCGCAGTGCCCTGCGGAGCCGTGACCGTAAGGAGAGCTACAACCGCAGCCAGTGGAACAACGCGAAACGAGGCACGCCTCGGGACATCGCTCGCCCAGCTCGCCGGGCGAGACGACGAGATCATTCGAGCGATCGAAGACAGCCCGACCAGCTTCCCGTTCTCGATCAACTCTCCCGCTCTCGAAGCCGTCGACTGGACCCGGACAACCGCACCCCAAGAATTCCTGCATCAGATATCGGAATACCGCGTGAGCGCACCTGCCGCAGGCCCGAGCTCGGCGCCGCCCGATGCCAATCGGCGTCTCGAGCGGTAGCCATCGCGCCGTTTTACCTACGGCCACCAAGGTTGGACGAAAGTCGCCAGCCTCAGCCGCGGGAGCATCCCACAGTCCCCAGCTACTCGCCTCCGACGCCAGGCGACCTGCCGAAGCATGCTTTGTCGAGCGCATTACCAACACAGATCAGATCTATTCAACCTCGAGCAGCCTATTGCACTCATCAACGACGTATTCCGGGACGCTCTCGAATACTCGGGGATCCAGCTGAACCACATATTCGTTCTCGATATGGTATGACTCATTGATGAACTTTGAAATAACATCGTCGTCATGCTTTCCGCGAACGATACGGAAGAGTTGGATCTTCTCATAGCCGGACACGGCGTCGCGATACTTGGCCTTCATCTCGTCAGGATCGCTGATCTCCGCCAGCAAAGAATCGTAGTCGAAATCAGGGAACCGCTCCCTGATACTCATCTCAGCCTCTGCCTTCTCGTAGCAGTCATGTCCCGCTTCTCGTCCACTGATTGAACTGTAGGAAAATCTCTCTTCTTGAAGAGACTGGCAAGAAGATTGTACTCCATCCCCGGATTGTTAACTATCTCGTAGTGGCGGCGCAAATAGATGCACTTCACTACCTTGTCGGCATCCGACTCCACAACCCCGTCACAGATCTTGGCAAACGTCTGAATATCGTTTCGGCTAATCTCCTTTTCTTCAACCTGACCGCTGCTAGAAGAGAGAAATGAAGCAGATGGACTAGAGCCTTTGAATACATTCACCGTGCCCTTCACAACATCGATCGCAGGCTCAAGGTCGTGCGTGAGAAGGAGAGTGGTCCGATCTCGCAGACTCCCCTTCCCTGTGAAAAGTTGATGCAATATTGCAAACTTCTTATTCTTATCGAACGAAGATATAGGATCGTCCAGGATAACAAGGTCCGGATTCTCGCTCACCACTTGATGCATGGAAAAGAACGAGGGCAAAGGCATTTCTTTCACCGTAGCTGAGATGTCCTGCCGCGGACTCGACGTGAGTAGTGGAGTCCTCGTGTACAAGCTTCATCTTAGTACGAATCAGGTTGGCCGCAACCATCACAGCCGCGCACTTGTATACCAGCCGACTGAAGAAAGCTGTTGATATTCTTCTTCCGGTTCAGCTCGATCGATTTCTTGATCTTCGCCTTATGGCTGTTGATGTGACCCTTCAGTGTTCCAATTTGGCGTATAAGATCCTCCAGCTGGACGTTGATTGGTTCTGTCACCTTGCGGGTCTGCGGAGAATTCAACTTGTCGATCATCCCGAGGTCGATCTTGAGCAAATTCAATTTCTTCTCAATCTCATCGACATCCCTCAGCGAATAGAACGATATCGTTCTAAGACCCTCGAGTTGCGCGATCAGTGCTTCGATGCTCGTCTTCAAGCTGCTCAGAAAGCTCTTCTCCGGAGCTCCGAGTTCAAGTTTGGCTTTAGTAATCTTTTCCAGATTCTTCTGACAGGCTTCACTAAAATATACGCCGAGACGTTCGATCACAAGCTTGAGGTTGTTCAGATGACCGATGGCTGCGGCGTCATACTCTTCCGCAACCGCCAGGACCGTTTCTCTTCCTCCTCCGATGCAAGAGATCTGGCGCAATAGGGGCACGAGTCCGCCAACTTGAGGTACTCGAGCCCTTGATCTGCCATCCAATCCACTTCGAGGAGCTCTTGTCTTTGATGAACGTTTCGAACGCTTGCAATGCTTCCGGTATATTGTCAACTTTGTTTCCGGATCCGAAGGCCTTGATGACCTTGCTTGATTTCGATATCGAGCCATCTTTATTTGCTGTTCCGAACGCATCTCGAAGATCCTTCAGATTCTTGTCGTAGCTTGTTCAATCTCGGGATTGTTCTGAAACGCTTCTTTCACTCCAACGAAAAGATCTTCAATATTCTTCATCGCCTCGTCGTAGTCCGGTGTCTTGACGAAGATGTCGAAACTGTTCTTGACAACCTCGTCTTGCTGGAAGGCAAACTGGTCGACATATTGTTCATCGAATACCAAGGCGGTGCCGATCCCGCCAACACCTTCGACTGTCGGTAGGTGCACGTCCGCCCCGCCACGACTCCTGAACGGGGTGAGATCCTGCAACGACCCATCATCGCGGGCTTGACTTACAATTGCCTTGGCAATCGTGCTCTTCCCAATACCATTCGGTCCGTACTTGATGTTCAAGCACTTCTGGTTGAGCGTGATCTCTGCGCGCACGATGCTGTTGCAATTCTGAACGACTACTTTAAGTTCCGTCATCTCGTCTTCTCTCCAAACATGCGACTTCCGATCCCCTTGATCATGTTGACGATCATGCGGCAGCCAGACCGCTGCGCCGCCAATCCGAGAGTAGCGGCCTACCCACGGTCACCTCACAAGCTGGCCGGCTGTCGTGTCGCATAGGGCCCTCCGAGGCCGGCTTCGTCCCGACGTCCGTCTTGAGCTTTCGCCAGCGCTCCGAGATAGTCACAGCCTCGACGACGGTGCCTCTCTGGGGTCGGCTCGCCTCAGTCCCCGAAGATCTTCTGTGCGACAAGGTCGGCGGCGCCTCGGGCCATGCCAGGTGTGACGTGGGAGTACAGGTCGAGCGTGATCGCGATCGTCGAGTGACCGAGGCGCTCGGACACGACCTTCGGGTGCACGCCGGCCTTCAGCGAAGCGTCGCGTAGGTGTGGCGAACGTCGTGCAGCCGAATCCGAGGAACACCAGCAGCTGTGACCACCCGTCCGAACTCCTTCGAGAACCACTCCGGCCGCACGGGTAGGCCCACCTCATCGGTGAACACAAGGTCGCCGTCGTCGCGCCAGTCCGGGCCCATCGCGACTTGGTCCTCACGCTGACGTCGCCGGTGCTGGCGCATCATCGTCACCGTGGTCTCGTCGAGGTAGATCACGCGCTTGCTCTTTGAGGTCTTCGGTGAGCCGATCGTCAGTTTGCCGTCCACGTTGGTGATGGTCTGCACGATGGCCAACTGGCCCGAGTCGAGATCGACGTCCTTCCAGCGCACACCGAGCACTTCGCCACGCCGCATGCCGGTCGTTGCCAAGAGAACGAAGGCCCCGTAGAGACGGTTCAACTCGCCCGCTGCGAAGAACTGCCGCACCTCGTCGGACGACCACACCGTGAACTCGGGTCGCTCGACCGCAGGACCTCGAGCCGCCGCAGCAGCGTTGCGGAACACGAGCCCGAGACGCTCCGCGTCGGACAGCGCTTTTCGAAGCACCGTGTGGGTGTTGCGGACCGTCTTGGGTGACAAGCCGGTGCCGCCGGCCGCGGCCGTGGTCGAGCAGGTCGGAGTAGAAGCGCTCGATCTGCAGCGGCGTGAGCGCCTGCACTTGCACATGACCGAGCCCCGATCGAATGCGCTTCGATGTGATGACGTAGCTGTGATGCGTCGACGCCTTCAGTCGACCCTTCTGACTGGCCAGCCACTCGTCGAGGAATGCGTCGACCTTCATCGATGACTTCGACACGAACGACCCCTGCTCGACCGACTGCTGCGCCGCAGCGAGGGCCTTCTCGGCTTCGCGTTTGGTTCCGAAACCCTGCCGGAGCATCTGGCGACGCTTGCCGGTTTCGGGGTTCACGCCGGCGTCGACACGGAACGCCCAGCGCTCGTCCTTCTTGAAGATCGAGCCCCTCGACATGGACCGACAGTATCAGTCTGTGCACCTTTTGTGCACCTTTTAGTGTTTACGTTGCGATCTCAAGAATCAAGATCTGTAAAACACCTGCTCAGAGTGCCCGGGGCGGGATTTGAACCCGCACTCCCCCGAGGGGGAAGGGGGGTTTAAGCCGGTTCGAAACCGTCCGAACCGTCCGCCGCCGTCCATTCCGCCTTGATCTGTACGGCGCTTGAGTTCGCTCTGTCCGCCACGGTCCGTCTCGTAGGTCACCGGCCGTCCCGTTCCAACGAGTCCTGTGATCTTTTCGTGATCTTCGCCGTCGTGAGCAGCACCAACTCACCGGTGCCGAGATCCGAGTTCCGACAGACGAGTCGACGCCCTCTTGTTTGGACCCGAGATGGCGCGTCGACCGTCCGGTTCAGGCGCTCGGCGCGGCCTCACTGACCGACACGAGGTCGATTATCGAGGGGAGTGCGTCCTGGAGGCGCCGGAAGGCTCGAAGCGATCGGCCCGAGTCGCTTTGCGCCTGAATTCAAAAGCCCTGTCACTTGGCGCTCGCCCACAATGACGTCGGCGTAGCCGGCACCGCAACTGAGGTACATCAGATCGGTGAGATCGTTCTGCCTCCACGTTGTTGTGGCCGTCGACAGCTTCTGGCGCATCACCTCACGAAACAAGCCGAGCATCGGAGACCTGTCCACATCCTCGCTGTGATGGTTCAGGTTCCAGTCGTGGAGTTGAGCGAGTCGAAATGGGAAGAGCGTGCGCCTCCTCCGCGACTCGTTCCCGAGAGATCCACGAAAGAACGCAAGGTTGGTCCGAGCCAACCGAAGCGGCTGCTCGGTCTCCTCCGTCGCCAACCAGTCGGTGAAGCGCTGCATCGACTCCGCCCAACCGATCGACGAAGTCGCCTCAACCGGTTCGTCGTCGAGAAGCGTCGCCGCGAGACTGACAACGTTCGTCCAGCGTCTGTGTTGCCCCTGCTCGACCGACCCGAGATCAGGTGGCAAGGAGGACTGTGTTGGCGCTCTCTCGTTCGAATACAGACGTCCCCAGTCACGGCTGAACGGTGTGAAGCCGGGCGTAGCTCTGCTTCTCGATATCGCCGAGCGAGGGCGGCTGCGACCTCCACACGTCGAACCGACAGCGGGTCGTCCATGACCCAACCTCCTCCGAGCCGCAGAAGTGTGAGAGCGAGCTGATAGCGGTCGGCATCCGCAGTCCACTTCGTCGTTTCGTACATGTGACCACTCGACATCGGCATCACCAGACGTCCCTGAAGCGCAAGGTCCGCTACTACAAGCGCCGCTTTTCGTTCGTTTGCGTTGTTCACGCGCTCCGGGGCGTGGATCGCCTTCGAGATCGTGCTCCAGTGATTCTGATCGAGGTAGACGACCGGTGACGCTGGGGTTAGTTGTGTTCCTTCGCATCGCAGCAGGATGTCGTCACCCGCCATCGTCGAGAGAAGAATCTCAGAGCCTGATGTTGCGAACCACGCCTCACGGACCGAACCCGAGTCAGACTGGGTCGAACCCAACGGCAGGGTGGCGTGCTTTCCGTCCGAGCGCTCGAACGTCACTGTCCGCTGCACGTAGTCAACGCCCACTGCGACAATCGGCATCGCCTCGCTCGTCGAACGGTCGACCCAGGTCATGGTCCTTCGACCTGCGTGCCGCGACTGCTTGTCGAACTCGGTTCGCTGTAACGCTCAACGCCTTCGGCCATCCCCGTCCAGCAGAACGCCGGTCGGCTGGAAACGGTCACGCCGACAGTATGTCCGACGCGTGCTCCGGCTGGTCCCGGCTGCACGTTCGACGCCGCCCGAGGTAGCTTTGCGCCCACGTCGTCCGAAACCTCACTGCGTCTCGACACACGTCCTTCGTAAGCTCGGCCCAATGGCGGGGCCACAGGTCGACTGGGACGAGTGGGAGAAGTTCGACCCTCTGACTTCAGACATCCCGTTGTCCAAGTCGGACCAAGCCCGTGTCGACAGTTTGATGGCGTCCATCCAGCGCCCGATCACCGCTGGGGACCCGCGACGCCACCACTACTACCCGCAGTGGTTTCTGAGACGCTTCGGTAGCGACGCCTCGATTGGTCGCGTGCCGACCTCGAGACCGAACGATCACGCCGTGGTGCAAGTGTCCGATGCAGCGGTGATGAAGGATCTCTACACCACGATCGACAAGACAGTCGGAGAAACCGTTGCTGTCGAGAAGGTCCTCGCCGAGATCGATGGTGCTGCTGTGCGACCGTTGGACCGACTGGCTCACGGTGTCCTCTTTCCTCCCCAGCGACGCGATCCGTGAAGCGCTGGCAACCTGGCTCGGGATGCTGCACGTCCGCACGCCGTCCCACAGGCGACACATGGAAGCCATGGCTGATCAAGCGATCAAGATGCAGTTGTCACTCGTCCGCGACGAAGCTTCGGCGCACATCTTCCTGGAAGATTGGTATGGCACAGCAGCAACCGACACCGAAGCGCGCAACCTTCTCGTCTCGCTCGGCGACCTCGACAACACCGAACTCGTACCCCACCAGAACGAACTCGTCATGCAGATGCTCGACCTCGGCCTGAGGACTTCCTCGCTCCTACTCTCTCGCAACTGGGCCATCGTGAAATGTCCGACGGACGGGCCCGGACTGGCGCTGTCGGATTCACCGTTCCGACTCATCGAGCATCCGCAGAACCATCGACCGATGACCGGCGTCGGCCTCGCCACCGCGGACGAGATCTGGCTACCCCTTGACCGTCACACGCTGTTGATCATGCGCTCGAACCCCGGCACTGCTGACACCGTCATCCATCTGGACTCCGAACGACGACATCGCGTCCCTCAACCAAACGATTGTCGACACCGCCCGGATCGAAGTCTTCTGCCACCCCGACGACGCGGGCGCTGTAGCGAAGCTCGACTTCCGAGATCCGGACCGGCCCTTCGGACAGGTCTCGGCTGGTTGGCCGATTGCGTCGACCGACGGTATGAACAGTCAAGTGAAACGCCAACGCCATCACCGCTACCGAAGCTCGGACTCACGGACCCCGCCCGAGCCGCTCCGCAAGAAGACCGATTGAACCCGATGCGATCCGCGTCGCTCACGTCACCGTTTGCTCGTCGAGCTGAACGATGTTCCCGGTGGACGCCAACTCGACGAGCGCCCAGCGCGGAACTCGTCGACATCCAGAGCTGAGTCGGATGTTGGGGAGTCCACAGAGTCCACCGCTGGCCTCGTACCGTCGGGCGAGGTCGTAGGCGAGTGAGCGCCCAACACGTAGAACCCGACCTGCCTCCTCGATGGTCAGCAGAAGTTCGTCATCGGGCTGCGTGGACTCGGTCCCAACACTCATGCATCCCTACGACCCGTGCATCACACGTTTGTTGCGGTCCAGCCGATTCGCCCGCTGGCTCCTTCGCCTCAGGGTCCGCCCGACGCGTCAGCGTTGCACTCAGCCAGATACATCGGCGTTCGCCGATATATCTGAACTGACCGATACGATCGGCTCTGATGGTCGGCACAGTCGAGAGCGCATCCGATGTCACCATGGCAGCGAAGCTGTTCTGCGGGTTCAGCGACCCGACACGCCTTGCGATCATCACTGCGCTCAGCCGACGGAGAACGACGTGTGAGCGACATCGTGACCGCGCTGAACGGGTCCCAGGGCAACATCTCCGGCCACCTCAAGTGCCTACGAGAATGCGGACTCGTCGACCGACCGGCGTGCAGGTCGCGAGGTCTACTACCGCATCGCCCACGACGAAGTCGTCGACGTCGTGCGCTCGGCCGAACGACTCCTCGCACTGACCGGCCACCAGATCGATCTCTGCCCGAACTACACCACCGGCGCAAGCGTGAGACGCCGATGACCGTCAGCCGATTCCACGTCGCCGGCATGGACTGCGCCGCCGAAGAACAACTCGTCCGCATGGCGTTGTCCGACATCGACGACATCGACCGCATCGTGGTCGACCTCGACGAACGGGACGTGCTGATCGACCACGCCGCCGACATCGACAGCGATCGACGGTGCGCTCCAAGGGCTCGGGCTCGGCGCCGAATTCGTCGACGACACCAGCGAGATCGGCCCCGCCGCCGACACTCGCAAGGAACGACAACGCGCTGATCGTCGCGTTCGTGATCAACGCCGGCTTCTTCGTCGGCGAACTCACCGTCGGCTTGATCAGCCGCTCGATGGGGCTCATCGCCGACGCCCTCGACATGGGCGCAGACGCCAGCGTGTATGTGCTCAGCCTCGCCGCCGTCGGCACCGCTGCCGCGCGCAAGAAGCAGCTCGCACGCACGAGCGGATACCTCCAGATCGGGCTCGCCGCGCTCGGACTCGCCGAGGTCCTTCGACGGTTCTTCGTCGACAACGAACTCCCGAGCCCCGCCTCGATGATCGTCATGTCCGTGCTCGCCTTGGCCGGCAACATCGTGACGCTGCTCGTCCTGCAACGCGTCCGATCCGGCGAAGCACATCTCCAAGCGAGCTGGATCTTCACCGCCAACGACATCAAGGTCAACGGTCTCGTCATCGCTGCGGCGATCGGCGTCATGGTCACCGACTCTGCGATCCCCGACCTGCATCGCCGGTGCCGCGATCTTCGTCGTCGTCGCCAACGGCGCCCGTCGAATCCTCAGGATCAGCCGATGAACTCGGCCCGTCGACCGACGATGATCGCCTGGATCGTCGCGCTCGTCGCGATCGATCTCGCCAGCAAGATCTGGGCCGTCGACACACCTCGACGACGGTCCCGTCGACGCTTCCCGGCCCCGTCGACCTCCAACTCGGTTACAACAGCGGGACGGCGTTCGGTCTGTTCTCGAACGTGCCGAGCCCTGCTGATCGTCGTCGTCACGAGTGGTGTCGCGATCGCACTCATCAGGGCGTGGTGGAGCGGCCGGACGCCGACCGGACCGGTGGCGCTCATCATCGCTGGCGCCGTAGCGAACGCGATCGATCGGCTCGAGGCTGGTTCGGTCGTCGACATGCTGCACACGGGCTGGTGGCCGACGTTCAACATCGCCGACATCTACATCACCACCGGTGTCGCCTGGTGGGCGTTCCTCAGCACCAGATCCGAACGGCCGGCTTCGTCAACCGCCGATCCGACTGAAGCTGAGCCGGAACGAATCAGGTCGGACGAATCGGGTCCGCTGTCGGCACAGGGCGCTGATCAGGATCCGAACGTGCAGGATTCGTCGGAGTCGGGGTAGTCGACGTCGTCGAGTCCGCCCACCGTTCGGTTTCCCGCGTCTGGGACTTCGAGTGGTTCGAGGTCGTCGTAGGTGGCGGTGACGACGTAGCGGTCTCGATGTTCGTCGTCGGTTCCCTCGTCACGGTTCGCATCCGGGTCGACGACGAGGCCGGTCACCCGGTCGAACGGGTCGATCGCAGCGGTGATCGTCGGGATCCGGCTGCGTTCGTTGTCGGTGACGGTGACGCCGCCGGCTGCGAGTTCGTCGAGGTACAGGTCGGGGTCGATCGTGATCTCGATGGCCTCGCCGTCGAGGCCGAACGGAGTCGGAGTCGTGTCGACTGTTGCCGCAGTGTCGATCGCGGCGAGGACGGTGGCGCGGAGGTCGGGTTCGTCGATGCCGGTCACGATGTAGCTGGTGAGGATCTCGCCGAACACTTCGACGAGGCGGTCTTCGTCGAGGCTCGCGACCGAGAGGTATGTCGAGCCATGAATCGAGCCGATCGGTCTGGGCGACGAGCAGTGAGGTGTCGGTGACGATCAGCGGCGGTGCGTTGCGTCGAGGGGCGACGCGCAACACTCCGTTGGTGGTGTCGATCGAACCTTCGACGGCGTCCAGGCCGCTCAGGCAGTCCGCGTAGGGCGAAGCGCTGTCGGGCTGGTAGGTGAAATCCCATCGCTGTGGGCTGGGGGTGTTCGTCAGACGGTCGACGATCGGTGCCGCTTCGTCGGAGGCGACATCGGAAGGAACTGTCTCCGCAGCCCACGAACGTCGCGGCGAAGATCATCACGGTGACGACTCGCATCAGTGGCCGGGCGAGTGACCGGTCCGGATGTGCCGGAGAGGACTGCGGCCGATGGCTCGTGATTGCGAGATCGGGCACGGGCGCCGTCAGGTCTCGACTGGTACGTCGACGTTGAAGACGACCTGGTCGAATTCGCCGTAGCGGGCGGTGACCTCGATGGTCCAGAGTCCGGCAACGGGGAAGTCGGCATTGTCGGCGATGACATGGTTCGGGCTGGCCGGGAAGGTCTCGATCTCGATCGGACCGATCTGCTCACTTTCGAGTTCGGCGGCCACGGTGATCTCGTCGGCACGGTCGAGTCCGCCTCGTGGCGAGGTGATGGTGACGTGCATGACGGTGCCGCCGGTGACCGCAGGTTCGAGTTCGACCTGTGCGATGCGGTCGCCCTGCACCACCGACACAGTCTGGTTCTGAGGTTCGGACAGTTCCGGAGGCGGGGCGTTGACGAGCCCAGACGTCGCCGCGATGACGAACACGATGCCGACGACTTCGATCAGGACGCTCTTTCGTGTTGCTGCCGACGTGCTGGACTCCGCTCTTCCTGCTGTCGGTCCTGGCGCGGCGCTGAGCGCGAACACTCCAGCCGACGGAGCGGCGTTGCTTCGAGCGAGGAGGCGTCGTGTGATCGCTGCGGTTGCGACCACGATGGCAACGAGTGCGACCTTGACGATCAGCCACCGGCCGTAGCTGGAGTCGGTGATCCCGCCGAGGCCGCCGACCTGGCGCCACCCGTTGAGGCTGCCGCTGACAGCGAGCACGGCGACCGAGCCGAGCGCCCACGGCGAGAAGCGGTTCGCCGTCTCCCAGAAGCGGGTTCGTGGAAGCCCGATGATCAGCAACGTCGAGACCACCGACCCAGATGGTCATGGCCGCGAGGTGGGTGACGGTTGCGGCGTAGCCGAGCGCGACCCAGCGTCCAGTGACACCGTGCCCGCCCGCAGCCACGATCGCAAGCAACCCGAGACCGGCGACAGCGGTCGCAGCGGCGCCGACCTTCGAGCCAAGACGGTGTCGCCACAGCACGAACGGAACGAAGCCGACGATCGCAGCGAAACGCAGCACCCACCACTGACCTGACTGCGTCGCTGCGACGGTCGACCAGTCGAGCACCGACGAGCCGATCAAGCTGGCCTGCGCCGAGATCATGGCTGCGGTTCCGACGGCGCCGATCGCCACTCCGGCCATCAGGAGTCGGCCGACCCGACGTGTCGAGAGCTGCGGTCGGGCGAGTGCCAATGCTGCAAACAGTCCCCCGACCACGACGGCGATGCCCGCGTAGCTTGCGAAGCGCCCGACTGCGAGGGGGACGGCACCGCCCGGTGAATCGTTGCTTGTCGCGAACAGGTCGTCGACGAGCCCGGACCGCGTTGCGGTTGCTTCTCCGACCGAGAACGTGAAGGCGCCGCGGATGTTGTGGGAGTCCGACGACAGAGCCTGCCAGGCCACGACGTAGGTGCCGTCGCGAAGCGTTTCGTCGATCGCGAGTCCGAGTGTGCTGTCTCCACGTGATTGGTCGGCGGTGCCGAGGTCGACGTCGTTGCCGTCAGCGTCCACAACGCGCAGCGACGGCTCGACCGGGTCGATCGCCTCGCTGAACGTGAGCACGATCTCGGATGGCGCCTCGTCGAGCACGGCCTGGTTGCCAGGGGTCGTCTCCACCAGATCGGCGTGGGCGCTCACCGGCCCCGACCAACTCAGCCCTGCGACGACGATGACGACCGCCGCGACGAGTCGACCCCATGAGGACATCATGACGATCGGCGGCGGACGGAGAGCACGACTGCGGCGCCCGCGACGGCGACTGCGACTCCCACTGCGATCGCGACCAGCAGCCCGTTTCCGCCGCCTTCGCTGTCGCTGTCGGCTTCGTCGACCGAATCGACGACAGTCGTGGACGTTTCGGCCAACGTGTCGGCTGGGGCTATCGGTGACGATGAGAGCGGTCGGAGGCGTCGTCGATGGCGCTTCCGTCGTCGACGGTCGAAGTCGACGTCGTTGCATCGGCGGTCGTTTCGGGCGCGATCGTCGTGGTGGTTTCGGGCGCGATCGTCGTGGCGATCGGGCCGATCAGGGCCATGGCGGGTGCGGGTTCGTCGAGTTCGTCACCGGAGCCGTCGCTGGGAACGTCGATCCAGCGGATCTCGCCGGCCTCGCAGCGTTGGACGAACGGGAAGTACACCGTGGTGTCAGGTGTCGGGGGCAGGGTCAGTGCGACGTTGAAGGTCATTTCCTGGTCGTCGGGAAGTGGGCCGCCGGCGAAGGTGACCACGTTGTCCTCCACGGAGCCTTGCCATCCCGGTGGTGCTTCGGGCGTGGCGTCGGTGACTCCGTCGGGCAGTCGCATGTCGAGTGACGTCGTCGGTGACCCGTCGCAGCCGTGTTCGACGGTGAACCCGACGGAGAGTCGGCTACCAGCCTGTGCTTCGGTCGGGTCGGGATCGATGTGGGCGAAGGCGGGCGACGAGATGAGCAGCGAACATGCTGCGGTGACGAGAACGGCGGCGGCTTGTCGGATGCG
Source organism: Lewinellaceae bacterium (assembly GCA_963837005.1). Taxonomy (GTDB): domain Bacteria; phylum Bacteroidota; class Bacteroidia; order Chitinophagales; family Saprospiraceae; genus CALDTK01. The sequence continues at coordinate 96,797 of CAWIMC010000001.1, read as the reverse complement.
CATTCAGTTCTTTCGGGCGTGGCGTCGGGGTTGCGGTTCGTCAGGCGATCGCGGTGATGCGGTCGCGGAGTTCGCTGACGTCGACGACGACGTCGAATCGTTCGGCCACGATGCCGTCGGCGCCGACGAGGAAGATGGCGGGTTCGAAGGTCAGACCGGACGCGTCGACGGCGGGGGCAGTCGTGGAGGCAGTGTCGTCGGTGTACACCTCGCTGTGCACGAATGTCACGTCGTCGAAGTCGCCGGCGACTTCGATCAACAGTTCGAGGATCGGGCCGCATGTCGCTGTCTGGCAGAACGCAGGTGTGCCGATCAGGTAGACGACCGGTCTTCCGGTGGCGAGCGCATCGGTGAGGGTCACTTCGTGGAACGGGCAGCCCGGCTCACGGGTGCAGATCGGGTCGACGCCCTGACTATCCGAGGTGGTCGGGGTGTCGAACGGTTCGAGCGGGTCGCCCGGTCCGGCGAACGGCAACGTGCCGGCCTCGACGACCGTGAACGACGCGTCTGCACGAGCGCCGTCGATGTCGACTTGCAGCGTGTAGATGGCTGGCTCGGCGACGTCGAGTCGGAACTCGTAGTACGGCAACGCGACGGATTCGGTCCGTCGTTGGCCGACGACCTCGATGATCAGTTCTCCTTGCTCGTCCAGGAGCCCGGCGCGTAGTTCGTCGGGGCCTTCGGCTCGCAGGGTGCCGTCGATGTCGGCGACGCCGAGGGCGAGTCGGCGATCGAGCCCGGCGGTGATGCTGGGATCGGTGAAGTAGCGGATCAATGCGAAGTCGTCGCCGTCATTCGTCGAAGTGTCACCGGTCGAGGTGTCGTTGGTCGAGGTGTCATTGTCATCGGAGGCGCCGTCGACGGACGTGTCCTGTGTGGCGGACCCGCCGGCACTGGAACCACAGGCTGTGAGGAGCGCTCCGCCTGTTCCTGCGAGGAAGAGCCGTCGACTGATCGATCCGGACGTTTTGGTGTTCACGATGCAGAATCGTATGTGTTCGCCGAGCGGACAGGGCATCGCCAGCGCCGTACAATCGGTGCTCGTGATCGACGTCACCGCCTCAGAGAACGCGAGCACCGGACCGCGGTGCGCACGTGGACCGGTCCCACTCGGAGAGGCCGCTGATCGATGACCGTCGCCGATCGCGCTGAAGATCCGTTCATCGCCGACTCGGCTGATTCCGGGTTAGATGCCGGGGACGACGCTGGCGGAGGCGTGTCCGATGCGACGGTTGAACGCTTCTACCGCATCGTGTTGATCGCACTCGCCGTGGCGGTGCTCGCTGCGGCTTTCGGTGTTGCTGGCGTGTGGGCGTTGGGCGCCGACGACCCGGAGTCGCAGCCGATGAACGAGGTCGATGTCGGATTCCTCCGGGACATGCTCGACCACCACGAACAGGCGCTGCTGATCTCGAACATCTACCTCGACGAACGACCCGACAGCGGCGTCGCCCCGTATGCGCGCGAAGTATTGCTCTATCAGGAGCGCGAGATCGGCTGGATGCAGGACTGGCTCGCCGAGGAGGGCTACTCGGTCGGCGAACCCGACCGGACGGCGATGCAGTGGATGGACGAAGCGGTGCCGGTCGCCGAGATGCCCGGCATGCAGTCCCAACAACGCCTGGATGAACTCGATGCAGCAACCGGCGAGGACGCCGACCGCCTGTTCTTCCAGATGATGGCTGACCACCATCTGGGAGCCATCCACATGGGCGATCATGCCAAGCTGAACGGCGCTCGCCAAGAGATCATCGATTTCGCAACCAACGTCTCGAAGAATCAGAAGATCGAGATCGCCGAGTACCGGGCCGCCTACGAACGTCTCGGCCTCGGCTGACCGAGACAGAAACGCCCGCATTTCGTCATCCTCGCCCACGGTCCGCCGTTGACGTGCTCACTGTCACTGACCGCTGATGGAACCAACCGCAGGTCCGAGGCCACTGGTCGTGTATGGACTTCGAGTTGTCGAACACGACACTTCGCGCACGAGCCCGACGATGCTCGCTCCGGACTCGTCACTCGTCGTGCGATGACGGCGAGCGGAGCCGACCGTGAGCCGCAATCTGAAGATGTCGGTCGGGCTGGTCGCCATGGCGGTCGTCGCTGTGGTCGTCGCGCTGCTGGCAGGGGGCGACGGGCCCGCAGCAGCGCCGACGACCGACCGCGACGACCGCCTGGTGCGCGCTGACAGCCAGGTTCTGTCGCAAGGCGACACCGACACGTCACGTTCGTCGAGTTCTTGGACTTCGAGTGCGAGGCGTGCCGCGCTGCTCACCCGGCGATCGAAGAACTTCGTGAGATGTACGGCGATCGGGTCACGTTCGTCGTCCGGAACTTCCCGCTCCACGAGAACTCTGAAGGCGCAGCCCAAGCCGCTGAGGCTGCAGCTGCCCAGGGCGAGTTCGAAGCGATGTACGACCTGTTGTTCGAGACGCAACCCGAGTGGGGCGAGAAGTCGTCGTCTCAGCGAGACGTCTTCTTCGGTTTCGCCGAGGATCTCGAACTCGATATGGACGAGTTCGAAGCCGTCTACGACGCCGACGAGACGATCGAGTTGATCCGTCGGGACAAAGCCGACGGCATCGAACTCGGCGTGGAAGGAACCCCGAGCTTCTTCCTCGACGGAGAGCAGATTCAGCCGTCCTCGTTCGAGGAACTGACTGCGCAGATCGATGCTGCTCTCGCCGCCTGACACCACGGCGCACGCGGCTGCGTCGACAGACGATGTGGACGTCGGTGTCGAGCCTCACCTTGGGTCGGGTCAGCGATGGCGTGGCTGCACCGATTCGGGGCGTGGCGTTCGGGTGGCTGCTGCTGACGCTCGGGTCGCTCGGGGTCGCGATGGCGGCGGTGCTGCTCATCGAGAAGGTTCGGATCCTCGAGGATCCGTCGTACGTGCCGAGTTGCAGCATCAACCCGATCCTGAGCTGCGGGTCGATCATGACCACCCCGCAGGCCGAAGCGTTCGGTTTCCCGAACCCGGTCATCGGGATCGCCGGTTTCACCGTGGTCGCGACCGCAGGGGCGGGTGTCATCGCCGGAGCGCAGTTCGCCCGGTGGTTCTGGCTTGCGCTGCTTGCGGGCAGCGCAGCAGGCGTCGTCTTCGTGCACTGGTTGGCGTTCCAGAGTCTGTATCGGATCGGTGCGCTCTGTCCGTACTGCATGGTCGTCTGGGTCGTCACGATTGCCGTGTTCTGGTACACGCTGCTCCACGTTCTCGAGCCCGTTGCGGCCGCAAGTGGTTCGGCAGCATCACGTTGGTATCGGCGAGTGGCCGCTCTCCACGGAGTCGTGTTGACAGCCTGGTATCTCACCATCGCCGGACTGATCACGGTGCGGTTCTGGGACTACTGGTCGACGCTCGCATGATCGTCGCCGCAGCCGTGGACGCCGAAGCTGCGTCGCCGTGGGCGTGGGAAGCCCGCCCGGACGTGTGGATTCTCGTAGCCAGCCTCGCGTTGGCCTACTGGTGGTCGATCACGAAGCTTCGACCCCGGCTCCCCGGACCTCCCCCGATGCCGAGCGCCGCCCAGCGTGGACGATTTGCACTCGGCCTCATCATCCTCTGGCTGGCCGTGGACTGGCCGATCGACAGAATCGGCGACGACTACCTGTTCAGCGCGCACATGGTGCAGTTCCTCGCGATCACCATGATCTCGGCGCCGCTGCTCGTCGTGGGCCTCCCCTCCTGGTTGTTGGTCGAGCTGACCCACCCCGTCCGTGGACTGATCCGCATCCTGAGTCGCGCCCCGGTCGGGCTCATCTTGTTCCAGGTCGTGCTGGTCGGCACGCACCTTCCCAGTGTCGTCTCGCTGTACGCGTCGAACTCGCTGGTGCACTTCTCGTTGCATGCGCTGTGGGTCGTTGCCGGGGGTGTGTTCTGGCTGCCGATCCTCGGCACCGAGCCGTTCGTCAAGCCGCTGCAACGGCCGGTGAAGATCGTGTACCTCATCGGCGCCACGATCGCTCCGACCGTTCCCGCCTCGTTCTTGACGTGGACCGAGACGGCGTTCTACCCGTCCTACGCCGAAGCACCACGACTGTGGGGAATCTCGCCGGTTGTCGACCTTCAGATCGCCGGTGCGGTGATGAAGATCGGCGGCGGGATCATCCTGTGGAGCTTCATCATCGGGATCTTCGCTCGATGGGCGACCAGCGAGTCGAGGAACGACCATCCCCGACCGAAGCGCACCACGCCAGCGCCGGAACGCGTCGCATGAGCCCTGTACATCGGCCGTTCCGTCGCCGTGACTTCGACGAGTGTCCTGAGTTCCGTCGCCACGCCGCAAACATGTCACCCACGAACTGACATCTGATCGCAACACAACCGTTATATTCTCGGCAGTCATGGGAAGCAGCGGGCGGAGCGGAGTGGGGCAATAGTTGGTTGCGTACGACGGCGGCCGTGTCGCTGACCCTCATGCTGGCCGTCGCACGCCCCGCGGTGGCCGACGCGGACCACGGCGGCTCGGCTGCACAAGATGCGGCCGCTGAGATCCAGGCGGCACGTGACCGCGCCGACACCGCGGCCCAAGCGCTGTTCGACAAGGAATCCGAGATCGACCAACTGGAGATCTCCATTTCCGCCGCAGAGGTCGACCTCGCGCAGATCGAGGGCGAAGCGGAAGAGATGCGTGAAGGTCTCGAGTATCAGGCCGTGCGCCAGTTCGTCGGCGCAGGACCGACCAACTTTCCGCTACTGATCGATCTGGAAGACGCGAACGACTCGCTCAGCGCCAGCGTGTACAGCTCGGTCGCCAGCGAGACGGCCAACGTCGACCTCGACGACTTCGATGCCGTGATGACCGAGGTCGACGACCAACGTGACTCGTTGGAGTCCCAACGCGACGACGCCGAAGAGGCGACTCGCACCTACGCCGCCCTCCAGGAAACAGCCGAGGCCGAGGTCGAGCTGTTGGGTGAAATCGAGGCGCAACGTCTGCAGGACGAAGCAGTGCAGCACGAACTCGACGAGCAGCAACGCCAACGCGAAGAACGCGAACGACTCGAGCGTCAAGCTGCCGACGACGCAGCTGCAGCTGCTCAGGCGGCAGAGGTGCCGACACCCGTCGCGACGCCGGCTGCAGCACCCGCACCGGTTCGAGAAACCGACTCACCACTGCCCGACCAGTCACCCCCTGCGACCACGTATTCTCCCGCACCAACACCGACAACACCACCTACACCCACCCCGACGACACCAACGGAGCCGGCCCCGGCGCCGACGCCTGAGCCGAGCACGCCGGCGACCGTGCCACCGACCCCACCGCCCGATGACGCGGGGAGCAATCTGGCGTGTCCGATCGCCGGGCCGCGTTCCTTCGCCGACACCTGGGGTGCGTCACGATCCGGAGGCCGCAGCCACGAAGGCGTCGACATGATGTCGCCAGGCGGCACACCGCTGGTCGCGATGGAGGCCGGCCGAGTCGAGTTCAAGACGAACAACCTCGGCGGCAACACCGTGCGCCTGTACGGGGCGAGCGGTACGCGCTACTACTACGCGCACCTCAGTAGCTGGGAGGGGTCGAGCCGACCTGTGTCGAAGGGTGAGGTCATCGGTTACGTCGGCAAGACCGGCAACACGTCGGCGAACCATCTCCATCTCCAGGTCCACCCCGATGGCGGTCAGGCCGTGAACCCGTACCCGTACGCACGACGTGCGTGCGGATAGCGGCGCAAGGTCCAGATCAGACATGGGAGAGCGTGGCCTGCATGCACGATGGACGAATGACGACCGACTTGCGCTCCCTGGAGCGGGTTGGTCGCGTACCCTGCCTCGACTTTCGGTGATCCCGAGTCAGCTCCGAACCGAACTGCTCTCATGAAACGTTGCACCCGCATGATCGTCACCGCGAGCGTCCTGGCCGTCGCCCTGATCGCCGTCGGAGCGTTTGGTGTGTCCCAGTTCTCGGAGTCGGATACCGACGAGATCGAAACGGCCGCCGATGCCGAGGTGCTCGCACCGAACGTGGTCGCCGGCGCCGCCGGCCCGCCGGCCGCCACGCTCGACGGCCTCATCGAACAACTTCGCGTTCGCGTCGAAGCCGTCCCCGGTGACCACGTCGCTTGGGCCACGCTCGGTATCGCTTACGTGCAACAGGCCCGTGTCGTCGCCGACCCGTCGCTGTATCCGCGTGCTGAGCGTGCCCTCGAGGAGTCGTTCGCCGTCGAGCCCGACGACAACTTCCTCGCCTACGCCGGGCGCTCGGTGCTCGCAGCGGGCCGCCACAGGTTCGCCGACGCGAAGACCGAAGCCGAGCGCGGCCTGGAGATCAACTCGTTCAACCCGATCCTGTGGGGTGCGTCGAGCGATGCCCAAGTCCAGCTCGGCGAATACGACGAGGCAGCAGCCTCGGTCGCCCGGATGATCGAACTGTCGCCCGACACATCGTCGTTCAGCCGGGCATCCTACATCACCGAACTGAACGGTGACGTCGAGGAGGCCACCACGCTGATGCAGCAGGCGCTCGATGACGCCGGCTCTCCCACGGATCGCGCCTTCGCGCTCACGATCCTCGGTGATCTGGCGTTCAATGCGGGCGAGCCCGGTGACGCCTTGAGCCTCTACAACCAGGCTCGCGACTCCGCACCCGACGATGCTGCGGCGTTGTACGGCAAGGCCCGGGCCGAGGCCGCGCTCGGTCAGACCGAGACGGCGCTCGACCACTACGCCGAACTCGTCGAGGCGTCGCCCGAACCGTCGTACCTGGTGGCCTACGGCGAACTGCTCGAGTCACTCGGGCGCACGGAGGAGGCCGAACAGCAATATGCGGTGGTCAACGCCGTACTCGCGCTGTTCGAGGAGAACGGCGTGGAGAACGACGCTGCACCGGTGCTCTTCCTCGCCGACCACGACGAACCCGAACGCGCACTGCGCGAAGCAGAACGGGCCATTGCGGTGCGACCGTTCCTCGCGATGCACGACGCCCACGCGTGGGCGCTCTACGCCAACGGTCGCTACGACGACGCCCTCGAAGCGAGTGAGCAGGCATTGCAGTTGGGCACCCCGAACGCGCAGTTCCATTTCCATGCCGGGATGATCAAACTCGCCCTCGGCGACGAGGACGGCGCACGCACCGACCTGGAACGCGCGCTCGAGATCAACCCGTTCTTCGACCCGCTCGACGTGCCGATCGCCGAATCCGCTCTGGCCGAACTCGGCGCAGCGACGTGAGCGGCTCGCAGCTCGCCGTCGACCTCGCACCATCGGGTGCGTCGATGCGGTCGTCGAGCGGCAACTGACCGAGCAACGCCCGGCACATGTCTGACGTCTCGCCGGATTCGGCAACCCGCCTCATCGCACACGTCGCAGAGGGCATCTCGGTCGATGTCGGGTCCGGCGACGCTGCGAACGCCGTGCGCGCCGCCGAGATGATCCGCTGTGAGATTTCCCGGCTCGAGCAGATGTTCAGCGTTGGCAACGATGCGAGCATGCTGAACCGTTGGATCGCCGATCCGTCGACGAATACGACCGACGAATTCGATCGTCTCCTCGCCGCCGGCATTGAATGGCAGCGAGTGAGCCGGGGCGCTTTCAACGTCAGCATGCGCCGGCTTCGCGATCTCTGGGACCGTGCCGCCGCTGCCGGCTGCCAGCCCAGCCCGGGCGAACTGCACGAAGTGGTCGAGGACATCGCCGATGCGCCGTACCGCTTCGAGGCCGACGCGCTGCGACAACTCCGTGACTGCAGCGTGATCGACCTCGATGCGATCGTTCTTGGTTTCGCGATCGACATCGCTGTCGACAAGGCAATGCGCGCCCTTGGTCTCGGTGCTGTGACGGTGAGTACCTGCAACCGAACGCTTCACCGCTGCGGCCGCCGACACCCGCGGGTCCGACACAGCGTTCGTCACGTGCTTCGGTGGCTCGGGAGTGTTTCTGCAGAACGCCGCACTCACTCTCCTCGGCCCCACCTACGCCTCGAAGTCGGAGCGGAGCGACGACGTTCTCGACCCGCTGACGGGAAGGCGCGTGTCGAACACCATCTCGGTCGCCGTCACCGCTCCAGACGCCGTCACCGCAGATGCCGTTGCGGCAGCGGTTCGAGTCATGTCGACAGCAGGTGGGCTGGACTTCGTTCGCCGATTGAACCAGCCCGCAATGGCGCGGCACCCGAGCGAGTTCACCGCCGGAATCACGCCGCTGCCGATCCGATGTCTGATTCTCGATTCGCACCACTGCGTTCACGACTCCGACATCTGAACGGACCCGCCATTGTTCGTGTTCGGGTTGAAGATGCCGACGCTGCCGGACCCGAGTCGCGGGATCCTGGCGCCCCGCACGGTCACGACGAATTGTCATAGCGAGGCAAACCAAAGAGATCAGATCATGGAGCACCGTCGGGGCACGACCCAGTCGCCGGCCGATCGTTCGGAACGACTCATCGAGGGCGAGCCTGCCTCGCCATGCTGATATGGCGAGTTCGTGTCCGGGCCGTGTCAGGCCGTGACGTGTGTCGACTCCTCGTCAGCTTGCGCCAACTTGGCGCGAGCGTCGCGGATCACATCTCGAGCTGTGCGGAGGAACAACACCGAGATCGCAACGCCGACGACCACGTCGGGCCAGACACTGTCGAATTGCCAGACCGCCACCGCAGCTGCGAGCACCGCCGCATTGGCGATCAGGTCATTGCGCGAGCACAGCCACGTCGACGTCATGTTGATGTCGTCGGAGCGATGCCGCCACAGAAGCGCGAACGCCCACGTGTTGCCGGCGAGCGCAACGAGCCCCATCAGCGCCATCGCGTCTGCGACCGGTGGCGTACCGTCCGCGGCACGCCACGCCGCCTGCCCCAGCACGACGAGACCGAACACGAGCTGTACGACACCTTTGGACAACGCTGCCCGTGCACGCCACCTCGCACCGCGGTGCAGCACCCACAGGCTGAATGCGTAGACGAACGCGTCGCCGAGCATGTCGAGTGAATCGGCGAGCAGCGCCGTCGAGCGTGCCCACCAGCCGACGCCGAACTCCACCACGAAGAGCACGGCGTTGATACCGAGGACGGTCCACAGCACCGTCCGCTGGCGGTCGCGCAGCGCAACGAGTGCGTCGTCGTCAGCATCACAGCACCCAGCACTCATCGAGATGAGTCTCTCATCGTCGGATGCTTTCGACTACCTGTACCCGGTGTTCGGCTCTCGCTGCGATCGATTTTCGCTGCGATCGTGATCGGCTCGTCGTCACGCTTGCGGGCCGCTCCGAACACGAGGGTGCAGATCGCGAACCAGGCCCAGCCGATGATTGCACCGATGATGACATCGGTCGTCCAGTGGACACCCAGTGCGACGCGCGTGCCGGCGACGATGACTCCGATCGCCGTGGCGAGACCGTACAGAACCGCCCGGGAGGCTTTCGACCGTCGGCGGCCGAGCAGGAAGGCCACACACGCCCACGCAGCAGCCCCGGCAACGGCGTGTCCGGACGGGAACGAGGTGCCGGAGAAGCCTGTGAGGTTCGCCAGATCGGGTCGAGCGCGCTCGACGATCCACTTGATCGAGTTCGACACGAGGAACTGGCCGATCATCGTCGCGACCACGTACAACGGGATCGCCCACCGACGATCCCGACTCGCTGCGATCGCGGTAACGACGACGGCACCGATCAGGACGTACTCGGTGCCACCGAACTTGCTCAGTTCTCGCATCAACGTCGTGCCCGAATCGGTCGCGTTCGTTGCTGCCCACTCGGCGATCGGCGTGTCCGCGCGGACGAGTCCGATCTCATTTCGGACCATCACCAAGAAGATCCCGACCAGGGTGCCGACGAACACGACGATCACAAACGCGATCGCAAGAGCTTCAACCGCTGCCGGACGCAGTGCGTTCCGGGGCGAGGCGGGCGAGGCGAAGAACGACCGGATGCGCGGCGAGATACCGCCGAATCATTGTGCGATCGAGATCGACGGGGTCGTCGCCGGACGCCTCACGAACAGCGACGAGCATTGCGACGAGTAGTCCGGCGGCGACGCCGACGCCGACGACGGTGAACGCAACAGCTCCGATCTCGGACAACTCGCTCCTTACCAATCAGAGTGGGCCGTACCGACTCAAGCCGAAGTGCTTGCGCTGGTTGATTCGTTGCGGCGATACGCGAGTAGTCGCAGCGCGTTGGCGACCACCACGAGCGTCGAACCTTCGTGGAACACGACCGCTGGGCCGATGCCGACGAATCCGACGAGGGTGGCTGGGATGAGGAACGCGACCATTCCGAGGCTCATGTAGAGGTTCTGTTTGATGATCCTGCTCGCCTTGCGGCTGAGGCCGATGATCACGGGCAGCTTGGCGAGTTCGTCACCCATCAGCGCGACGTCCGCGGTCTCGAGCGCCACGTCGGACCCGGCTGCGCCCATTGCGATCCCGACCGTCGCGTTGGCCATCGCGGGTGCGTCGTTGACCCCGTCGCCGACCATCGCGACCTTGCCTTCCTCGTCTCGGAGACGCTCGATTGCTGACACCTTGTCGTCGGGCATCAGGTCACCCCAAGCGTCGGTGAGGTCGACCTCGGCGGCAATCGACTCGGCGACGAGTTGGTTGTCGCCGGAGATCATGATCGCCCGTTCGATCCCGAGTGCGCGGAGGTCGTCGATCATCTTCTTCGCTGCGGGTCGGGGGGTGTCGCGCAGCCCGAGCGTTCCGAGGAACCGGTCGCCGTGTTTGACGACCATGATCGTTCGTCCCCGGCCGAGCAAGTTGTCTGCGGCTGCTCGAACGGATGTCGTCGATGCCGCCGTTCTCTTCGAACAGTTTGATGTTTCCGATGAGGACCGTCCGGTCGTCGACCACCGCTCGAACTCCTCGCCCGGTGATCGACTCGACGCCGCTGACGGCTGGAATCTCGCGGCTGGCGATGCGTGCGGTGCCGTCACGGACGATGGCGGCAGCCAGTGGGTGATCGCTTCGGTTCTCGACCGCTATAGCGACGGCGAGCAGTTCGGCCTCTGCGACCCCGTCGGCGGCGACGACGTCGGTGAGACGGGGTTTGCCTTCCGTCAAGGTGCCGGTCTTGTCGAATGCGATCGCGTTGAGCGTGCCGAGGTTCTCGAGCGGTCCGCCGCCTTTGACGAGCACACCGACTTGGCCAGCGCGCGCGACCGCTGCGAGCACGGCGCTCGGCGTTGCGATTGCGAGCGCGCACGGGCTGGCGGCGACGAGGACCGCCATTGCTCGATAGAACGAGTCCGACAGTGACGATCCAAGTGCCGGCCCGGCGACCATCACCACGACGACGAGGACGAGGACGGCTGGAACGAAGATGCGTTCGAACTTGTTGGTGAACTGCTGTGTCGGCGACGCCTGCGTCTCGGCCTCGCGAACCATCGTTGCCAGCTTCGACAACGACGATTCCTTCGCCAGTCGGGTGACGTACAGGTCGATCTGTCCGCTGCCGTTGATGGTCCCGGCAAACAGCTTCGATTCGCCAGAAACCTCGGTGGGCGCGTTCGCTGCCGACAGCAACGTCATCGACGGGTGATTTGTCGACGGGGATGCTCTCACCGGTCAATGGCGCCTGATTGACACTGCTGGTACCGGACACGACGAAGCCGTCGGCTGCGATTCGTTCGTTCGGCTTGACCACGACGGTGTCACCGACGACGAGGTTCTTCGACCGGCACCTCGGACTCGGTGCCGTTGCGGCGCACGACGGCCGTCGGCGGTGCGAGATCGGCGAGTGCTTCGATGGCTTGGCGGGCGCGTCCCATTGCGTATCCCTCGAGCGCATGACCGACGCTGAAGAGAGCGAGCAGCAGGGCGCCTTCTTCCCATTTGCCGAGGATCGCGGCGCCGGCCGCGGCGACGAGCATCAAGAAGTCGATCTCGAATCGCTTGTTGCGGATCCCGTCGATTGCTTCGCGCAACGTGAAGTAGCCGCCGAAGAACCCCGACACGATGAACACCGCGGTCAGGATCGAGTCGTCGAGCCAGCCGGCGAGTTCCGCGATGAAACCGCTGATCCACAGCACCGCCGACGTGATCGCGAAGATCAGTTCGCTGCGTTCACCGAACGGCCCGCCGTGTACGTGCTCGCCCGATCCATGATCGTGGCCGTCATCCTCTTCGTGCTCGTCACGCCCGGTTGCATCGTCGGGCGCCGTTGACGACGTGTCGACCAATCCCTTCGGCTCGGGGCGGGTTCTCGGGAGCGTCGGCTGTGGGCGTACCTCGGCGCTGCAGGTTTGACGCCGACGCCGTGACGCGCCAGAACGTCTCGAATGTCTTCTTCGGAAGTCGACGCGGCGGTCGAACTCGACGCGAACGAAACCCGGTGACACCTCTGCCTCGGCGACCCCGTCGATCTGTCGGAGGCGTTCGGCGACCGATCGGGCCTTGCGAGTGTGCGTCACTCCGGTGACGTCCCAGAAGATGTGGGCGAACTGGTCGGTGATCTCCGCCCCCGACGCACGAGCGAGGCTTCGGATACGTGCCACGCTCGTCGATGACGAATCGAAGTGCAGACACAACTGACTCGGGCCGTCCCCGTCGGCTGCAACGACGTGCACGTCGGACACTCCGGTGCTCTTCGACAAGATCGCCGTGAGCCGATCGACGCAGCCGTCGTCGTCTCCTGGTACGTGAGGCAGCAGCACCGGAATGTCGAGCTGCACCGTCTCGGTCACGCCCGCCACCCCGCAACGCTCGGTGTGTCCATCTTGGCCATCTTCACCGACATCTGCACGACTATACAGGTATCAGGATGCTGTTCGTCGGTTGAGGAGTGCATCGGCGGTGACGAGCGACGACGATGGTGTCGTGTCGGGTGGGTCGAAGTCGTCGGGGCTGGCATCGGCCGGCTCCAGCGCCCACCCGAACATCGCCATCGTCACGACCAGCGGCTCCGCCGACGATCAACCAGGTGCTGTAGATCACTCCGTAGGCCATGACCGGGAGGCCGATGGCGAGCACGATCGGCCAGTACGACGGTGCGGGGAGGTGGATGTGTTCATCGGCGTTGGCTTCTTCTTCAGCGACGAGTTCTTCGAGGGTGGCGCGTCGCACGTAGTCGTGCTGGCCGTCTTCGCCGACGTCTTCGTATTTTCGATGGAACACCTCGTCGAGCGCAGTGAACGGTGGGAGTGCGGTCGAAGTTGTGTGGCTTGGGCGGGCTCGTGGTGAGCCATTCGAGCGAGCGGGCGTCCCACGGGTCGAGCGGAGCCGGCGGGTTCTTGCGGCTGATCCAGACGTTGATCAAGAACAGCAGGATCCCGATCGCGAGGACGAAGGTGCCGATGGTGGCGACCAGGTTCCAGAACCCGATATTGAAGAACCCTTCACCTGCGCGTGCCTCGGTCCAGCGGTACATGCGTCGGGGTTGGCCTTGGAGGCCGATGATGTGCATCGGTCCGAAGGTCATGTTCATCCCGATGATCATGAGCCAGAAGTTCCACTTGCCCCACGTCTCGTTCAGCAACTTTCCGAACACCTTCGGCCACCAGTAGTAGAAGCCGGCGAACAGGCCGAGCACGGCGCCGCCGAAGATCACGTAGTGCAGGTGAGCAACGATGTAGTAGGTGTCGGTCTGCTGCGTGTCCGATGGTGCAACTGCGTGCGTGACGCCCGACAGGCCGCCGATCGTGAACTGCACGATCAGGCCGATCGAGAACAACATTGCTGTCGTGAACCGAAGCTTGCCGCCCCACATCGTGAGTGTCCAGTTGATGATCTTCACGCCGGTCGGCACCGCAATCGCCATGGTCGACACCGAGAACACGGCGACCGAGATCGGGCCGAGACCGGAGGCGAACATGTGGTGCGCCCACACGCCCCATCCGACGAAGCCGATCGCGGCGCCGGAGAACACGACGAAGGGGTAGCCGAACAGCGGCTTCTTGGAGAAGACGGGCAGGATCTCGGAGATGATGCCGAACGACGGCAGCACGAGGATGTACACCTCGGGGTGACCGAAGATCCAGAACAGGTGCTGCCACAGCAACGGGTCGGCGCCTGCCTCGACGGAGAAGAACGTCGCGTCGTACGAACGCTGGAACATCAGCAGGAACAACGCCACGGTGATGACGGGGATGGCGAACAGCAGCAGGAACTGCACGATGAGCGCCATCCACGTGAAGATCGGCATCTTCATCAACGACATGCCAGGTGCGCGCATGTTCAACACGGTCACGATCAGGTTGATCGCGCCGACGAGTGATGCGATTCCGGTGATCTGGAGGCCGAGGCCCCAGAAGTCGACGCCGTTGCCGGGCGAGAACGGCACGTCGGAGTTCGGGGCGTACATGAACCAGCCGCCGTCGGCTCCGCCGCCGAGCAGCCACGACGAGTTGAGGAACAGCCCGCCGCCGAGGAACACCCAGAACGACAGTGCGTTGAGTCGTGGGAACGCGACGTCTCGGGCGCCGATCTGCAACGGGATCAGGTAGTTGGCGAACGCCGCGGCCATCGGCATCACGAACAGGAACACCATCGTGGTGGCGTGCATCGTGAACATCTGGTTGTACTTGTCGGCCGACAGGATCGTGCCGTCCGGTCGTGCGAGCTGGAGGCGGATCAGGCCCGCTTCGATTCCGCCGACAATGAAGAAGAACATGGCGACGACGCCATACATGATGCCGATCTTCTTGTGGTCGACCGTGAACGCCCACGACCGCCAACCGGTGGTTTGCACCGGCCGGCGGAGAAACCCGAACGACGTCGATGCAGTGACTGCGCCCGGGTCGACGCTGCTGGGTGGTGATGGTGCTTCGACTTCTCGTTCGATGATGGCCATGCGGGTTCTGGAACTCCTGGACGATGTGATTCTTCAGGGGGTGTGGGCGGTGTTGCGGGTCGGATCGGCGGCAGCCGGATCACAATGGGCGGTTCTTGCGGGCTTTCCAAACGACGTAGGCCCCGATAGCGAGTACTGCCACCACGCTGAGTACGAAAGACCACCGAGCCCACCGCGGAGTTCACCGCGGTGTCGTCGACGGCACTGCCCGGTGGGGACGTAGAACTCGTCGCCGCAGCTGGGTTCCGGTCGAACGACATGACGAACAAGATCGCGAATCCAGCTACTGACAACCTCTCGGCAACGGACCGCACGGCGCGCGTCATCGTTGCGGCGGGCCAGCCGAAACGACACGAGCTGCCGCCGGCGCGGCCCGCCGCACGGGCACCGGTTGAACGGTGGCCGGTGTCGCCGGGTAGGCGGAAACGACCCACACCAGCGCCAGGCCGACCATCTGGGCCACGTGGTGGATCCCGCCACCGGTGGTCAGGTTCTCGTTGATGAGATCGATGACCGCGAAGACCGGAATCGCGATTCCCAGTGTGAGTGCGAATGGCATCAGGCCGCGGGCACGACCGGGTCGCCACGCCGCGAGCAGCACCGCTGCGGCAAACGCTGCGCCGAAGGCGCCGAGGTGTTGGCTGTCGTGGATGGGTGAGGCGTCTCGACCTGCGAGCACTCCGGTCATGGCGAACACCAGCTCGATGGCGGCGAGCACTGCGAGACTGACGCGAGCCGACTGGTAGGGCCAGCGGCGAACGTTCGCGCTGCGGGCGAGTGCCGGGGTGGCGATGTCGGGAACGGCCTCAGCCGGACGCACCCGCAACGTGCGCGTCACCATGCCGACCGACGCCCACCACTGTGAACATCCGGTGCATTGTCCGAGGTGGCGATTCGCGACCGACGCCTCGCCATCGCTGGCCTCCTGGTCGAGCTGTGCCGACAGGACCTCTCGCGCTGTGTTGCACTCCATGCTGAAGAGTGGCGTGAGATGCCCCTCCAGTTCCATCGCTCGTGGACCTTTCGGGTTCTCTGTTCGGTTTGCTTCCCTGGGTGTTCACCAGCACCGGGCGCTGGCACACTGAGCGGGCATGTTCGACCTCGACGCAACCGCTCGCGCCGGTCGCGACGGCGATCAGGTCGCGCTCGAACAGTTCGTGCGCGAGGTCCAGACCGACGTGTGGCGCTTTGCCGCCTACCTCACCCGCCCCGAGGACAGCGACGACCTCGCGCAGGAGGCGTTGTTCCGGGTGATCAAGAACTTGCACCGGTGGGAACGTGGCCCCGTGCTGACCTGGGTGCTCGGGGTCACCCGCAACGTGTGTCGCGAAGATATCCGCCGTCGCACCGTTCGTCGCACCGATCCTGTCGCCGAACCTGCGGTCAGTCCAATGCTCGACACGACCGACGCGGTCGACACGATGCAGTTGTTGGCGGCGCTGCCTGACGATCAACGCGAAGCGATCGTGCTAACTCAGTTGATCGGGCTTCCATACGCCGATGCCGCTCGAGTCGCCGGATGTCCGATTGGGACGATCCGGTCGCGGGTCGCCCGCGGCCGAACCGCACTGGTCGACGCGCTCGGCAACGGCTCGATCAGCGACCACGGGTGATCTACGACGCTTTGTAGGATCTTGCTCAAGTCTTGAGCCGATCAGACCGAAGCCTTGAAACGTGGCCCTTGATATCGCATTGCTGACGACTCGCCGTCCCGTCCGTCCGCGTCACCCAGCGCGAAGCCGTCGAGCGTTTGCCCTGGGCCTCTTCGCAGTATCGCTCTCTCTGCCTTTGACGACCACGGCGCAGGCAGCGCCATTGCCGGCCGACGAGGCCGCCGACGAGATTCAGGAGGCTCGCGATGACGCCAACGAGGCTGCCGACGCCTATTTCGAAGCTGAGAGCGTGTTGGCCGGCCTCCAGGACGATCTCGAACGGTTGGAGACACAGACGACTGAACTTCAGCAATCTGCTGACGGACTGGAAATCGAAGTCGCAGCCGCCGCTGCGCAACGCTTCATTCAGGCCGGATCGACCGGCATCCCGATCTTGACCGATATCGATACGCCATCGGACCACGCGCAGGCCGAGGTCTTCGCTGCGTTGGGGACCAACAACAGCTTCGAGGTCCTCGATGAGTACGAACAGGTCGGTCAGGATCTCGACGCCAGCCAAGACGACCTTGCCGATCAGCGCAGCGCAGTCGAGGACCAACAGGACGAACTCGTGCAGCTTCAGAGCGACGCCGAAGCCGAGGTCGACCGACTCCGTGAAGTCGAACGTGATCGTCTGACCAGCGAAGCGGTTCAACGATCACTCGACGCCCAACTCGCTGCCGAGCGCGCCGAGATCGAAGAACGAGCACGACTCGACGCCGAAGCTGCAGCCCGAGCGGTACCGAACCCCGGGTTGTCCGACTCCGCCACCGCCCCAAGCACGACCGTTCCCTCAGCGACCGACGCAACCGACGACCCTGCAGCAACCGGCGCCGACGGCGGCGACCAGCCCGTCGAGACCGCGCCCCCGACGACCGCGATTCTGACCAACGATGGACCTTCCGGTGGGACGAGTGGAGGACGAACCGGCGTGAGTGGCGCTGGGAGCACACCCGCCGGAATCGACGCCGGCGCTGGCTACATCGACGTGATCTCATGTCCGATCACGGGCTCTGCATTCGGCAACACCTGGGGCGCTGCACGATCCGGGGGGCGCCGCCACCAAGGCGTCGACATGATCGCACCAGCGGGAGTCCCGATCTACGCCGTCACGGGTGGATACGTCACGTTCAAACAGAATCGACTCGGCGGGAACGCAGCGTCGCTGATGGGCGACAACGGCAACCGCTACTACTTCGCCCACTTCTCACGCTACGAAGGCTCCAGCCGGCGCGTCTCGCCCGGCGACATCATCGGCTACAACGGTCGCACCGGCAACACCACGACCAACCACCTGCACTTCGAGTTGCGTCCTGGTGCGGGCGCCAACGTGAACCCGTACCCGTCGGTCAAGTTCGCCGGCTGCTGAGCGACAGCCTGATTGTCGAGCTCAGGTTTCGAAGATGACGTCCGGGTCACGTTGCAGCAGCGGGAACGAGTTCACAGCCACGTTGTTCGGGCGGTACTCCATGTGCAGATGATAGTTCGTGTCCGACGGCACGCCAGAAGTGCCAGAGTTGCCGACGTAGCCGATCGTCTGCCCCTGCAGAACCTCGTCGCCGACCTCGAGGCCATCTTCGTGACTGCCCATGTGGAAGTACTTGAAGGTCGTGTCCGTCGACTCGTCGTACAGCGTCCAGCCGTGCCCGGCCCCGGAGGTCTTGCCGGTGTCGACGTAGCGTTTCGTCAAGCGACCGTCGACGGTGGCGCGAATCGGGAGTCCCTGGTCGGCCATGATGTCGACGCCCTCGTGTGAGCGGCTGCACCCGGAGCCTCGACAGTCGCCGAAGCTGTTGCTGGCATAGCAGTAGTCATCGGGGCCGACCACGATCGGGAACAGGATCTCTCCCGGAGCCGGCGGTTCGACGACGGCCTCCGGAACCACACGTACGGCGGGGGCGAGTGCGGTCGCCGGTCGATTCAACGACGCCGTCTGCGACGGCGTCGGAGTTTGAGCGAGGGCGTGGTCGGCGTGCGTCAGGCCGTATGCACCGATCACGCTTGCGACGGTGAGAAACCGGCGCCTCGACAGTCGCGCTGTCGTCGTCGATGGCATCGTGCTCTCGGTCGAGTGGTGTTGTGCAGGCATGCAAGCTCCCTGGCCGGTTCGTGCTACTGGCGTCCGCTATCGCTGCTGGCCTCGGCCGCATCTCAGCGTTACGGATCAGTGTCGATCGCGTGTCGGTGCGACATATTGGCGCGAATCGTGCTCCGACACAACGTCGTACCCCAATGTTTTCCCGCCGCCGACTATTTCGACGAGATGTCCGAACGATCAGAATGCGAGAAGGAGCCCGGCGGCGTTGAAGCCGACATGGAGCGCGATCGGTGCTCCAACGCGCCCGGTCACGAGGGCCGCAGCGCCGACCGCCAGTGAGAACAGTGCAAGGCCGGGGTACTCGACGGGACGAAGGTGGATGGCGGTGAACAGTCCTGCCACGACCAGCCAACTGGCGACGCGGGTGAACCGTGTGGCGAGCCAGCGTTGAAGGAAGCCCCGATACACGAGCTCTTCGACGATCGGCGCTCCGATCACCACCATCAGGATCAGGACGATTGTCGAGAATCCGCCGGCTCGATCGACGAGGTCGCGAGCGTTGTCCTGCAGTCGTGCGTCGGAGAACGTGTCGGGCCAAACCGATCGCAAGGGCGCATACAGCAACGGCACCGCAACCAGTTGGATGAACACACCGACCGGGATGAACAGCGCATCGCTGACCTTGGCCGAGACCCGATAATCGGCCAGGAAGTCGCGCTGTGCCGACCCGACGCGAAAAGACCGCAAGCATCACGACCAGCACACTCCACGAGGCAAGCGTCGCCACACCGAGCAGTGGAATCGGGATGTCGGTTCCGTCGCTCCCGGACCCGGCCGTGCTGATCACGAGCAGCGACGCGAACTGGGCGACCACCCACCCGATTGCCCAGTAGCCGACCGCGCGCTGCGCAGTGTCAGACTCCTCGACGTTCACGTGTGAGCGCTCGCCGATCGCATCGACCCGACCGCCAGGCAACCTTTCGGTCTCGCCACACCACCCCGTCGTCGCGATCACGATTTCGTCGCCGGCTCGGCTGTCCGTGAACGCCTCGCAGGACGCAATCTGGTTTCCATCGGCGGCAGTGAGTTCGCCGACGAGACGATCGACAAGCAGGTCGCGCTCCGCTGCCTGCAGGTTCTTGGTCGTGCAGTTCGCGGTGAACGCCGCGAGCGGTCACCGCGTCGAGATCGTCGGCTACGTGTCCGATGTCTTCGTGGAGCGACAAGTCTGCAACGGCGGGGTCGTAGGAGGATTCGCAAAGACGCTCGACCACGCTGCTCACTTCGATGTCGTCGAAGAACTGGCGCTCGAGAAGACTCCCGGTGCCGAGCCCGAACGAGACGCCACACACTCCCCCGACGACGATCACTCCTGGGCCGAGCGCAGCAAGACCGGACCGCTTCGACGGCTGCCCCGCGATGCTCGACTGTTCGGTGACCTTGCCCTTCACATAGAGCAGCGAGACGCTGAACAGACCGATGATTCCCCCGACGTATGCGAACCCCCAGGTGTTGATGAGTCCGGCGCCGGCGTGGGCCAACAGAGTCACGACGGTGTCGAGCGAGACGAAGGTTGGGGAGCCGAGACGGCTGTGCTCGTGGGTTGCGTCTTCACGCCGACGAGTATATCTTCACGTCTGTGCAGGTTTCTCCCGCAAGTGGAATTGATCGATGTGTCGAGACCCGGATCGACGAGGGCCGCGTCGAATCCGTTGCAGCCAGTCTCGTCAGTATCGACGAGGCTGTCGATCTCGCCGAAATGTTCCGGTTGTTGGGCGACCCCACACGGGTCCGCATCTTGTATGCCCTCGTGGAGGCGGGCGAGCTGTGCGTCTGCGACATCGCCGCTGTGGTCGAGACGAACGAGACGAAAGTCTCCCAGGCCATGCGGCTCCTGCGAAGCGCTGGGGCAGTGCGGAATCGTCGGGACGGACGCAATGTTTTCTACCGCCTCGATGACGCCCACGTCCGAATGCTGCTCGACCTGTCACGCGAGCACCTCGCCCACACGGTCGCAGACGACTGACGATGGTCATGCTCTTCAGCGTTCTGGCTCTCCGAGTCAATCGCTTCGCAAAGATGTCAACCGCCCCGCTGCCACGGCCTCGCTGACGGTTTAGTCCAGGGCATCACTGGTGAGCCGGGCCTCGACGCACTGAGTCGCAACCTCTTCGGGTCCGGAGTTCGAGAATCCGGTAAACGAGCCGCGCAACGGCACTGCCTCTACGCGCTTTCGTGAGGCGATCAAGGACTCTGAGCCGAATGCGCAACAGAGGGGGGCCTGCCCGGGTCGTAGGCGGTCATGAGACTCCGCCGAGCGAGCCACGTGAACAGCGAGCACCACGGCGACGCAGCATCCGGCGGCTCCGGTCTGGTGGCATCACCCTTGCGACGGTGGTGGGTGCCGAGAGCGGTCGCGACGGGTCTGTGGCTGCTGATCGTTTCGGCGGTCTTGCTTGCCGGAATGGCGTGGGCACGTCCGGTTGTCTCGTCGACGCCGCCGACGATCGCGGCCGGTGAAGCCGCTCGATGGGACGTAGCCGGGTTCGCCGAGCTGTTCGTCTCGCAGTTCGTCGATGCGGGCGACGGCGACGAAGCGGTGCTCGCCCCGTTCCTGGGGAACTCCACACCGGCTTCGCTGAGCGGGTCGGAATCCGGCCAGTGGTTCGCCTCGTCAACCACGACCACCGCGATTGCAGAGACGGGGCTCGACCGGTGGCGCGTCACGGTCGCGACGGCTCTGCTTCGTCGTGACGCGGAGACGTCGGGCTACGTGTCGATGGGCGTGCGCTTCTTCGAAGTGGAGATCGTCGCCACCGGGTCGGGGCTGTCGGCGACGAGCCTGCCCTGGATCGCTCCGGCACCGCCGGTCGGCGAGCCGTCCGCGGACGAGTGGGGCAACGGCGACGCCCCGGCAGACGGCGATCCGCTTGCGGACACGATCGAGCGTTTCCTTGTCTGCGCTGCTGACCGGCAATGGCGAACTGGGTCGCTATGCGGCTCCCGGATCGGATCTGCGGGCGGTGCCGGCGACGTTCGACGACGTCGAACTCCGACGTGTCGCCACCCGTCGGGACGACCGCGGCGATCGCTGGGTGCGGGCCTCGGTGAAGGCGACGTCGGCGGAGTCCGTCGCTGTGGCTCACGTACGACCTGCTGGTCGAAGAGACGAGACGGCCGCTGGGAGATCGCTGCGATGGGCCCGCAGCCGTCCGCCACTGAATCGCCGGACATTCCGGTGACGTCGACGACCACCGCGGTCGTCGAAAACTCAACCCAAGGAGATGAAGAGCGATGAACGAAATTCAAGGCTGGCTCGTGGATCTGCGCGAGCTGATTCTGGTCGGCAGCAGGTGTCGGGCTCCTCGTCGCGGTGCTGGCGGTCGGGGTCGTGAAGCGCTCGATGCTCGCAGCGTTCGGCACGCTGCTGTTCGGTGCGCTGCTGTGGTGGGGGATGGCCAACAGCGACTGGCTGCGCGACAAGGCCGGCGACGACTTCGACACGGCTGCCGCCGTCACGCCGAGTCGTCGAGAGCCCGATCAGCCGATGAGTGCGGCGGTCGACGAGATCGAGTTCATCGACTGCGCCTGCTACACCCACGGCCGTCGCCACCCCGAGGTGCTCGGCTCTCTCGGCCTGACGCAGCTGCCGTTCCAGGTCACGGGCCAGTCACTGGTGGCGTTCGCGGTGACCGGCGCTGTGATGGTGCTGTCGTGGGTGAAGGGCGGCTGGTGGACGTGGCTGCTGCCGACGCCGCTGAACGCGATGCTGTGCGTGGTCGTCCCGGTCACGGTGGGCGTGGTCGCTCAGTACGTGCGGATCGACGGTCGGAATCCGCTCGTCGGGTGGGCTGGCCTTCGCCCGCTACGGATTTCGCAGCCGTCGCGGCGTGGTCGACGGTCGGCCGACGCCGCGGCGCCGTGTCCATCGACTGTCGGCTCGTGGGTTCGTGTGCGGGAGGGTGCGGTGAAGGCGCCGATCAGAGCGGTCGTCGGCAACCTGGTGTGGAACCGATCCGGCCAGGTGTGGGCGGTGTACGCCGTCGATCCGGTGGGCTCGATGCATGCATCGCACTCCAGCAGATCAAGGTCTTCAACCGGTTGCGTTCGGCGTTCATGAAGCTCCCGACCGAGGCGCATCTGTTGTCGATCGGCGAGACGATCGACCCGTTCAGCGTGCTCACGGCGACCCTTCCGGCCGATGGTGTGCTGTCGGGGCTGGGCCGAGATCTGCAGCAGCGGTACGAGGGCTACCTCACATCGGAGCGAAGCGTGCGGCGCACTCACTACGTCGCGCTGCTGCTCGATCGGGTCGGGTCGGGCGGAGTGGCGAGATCAACTCGATGCACGGCGATGGCGTCGGTGACCGAGACGCTCGGGGCCACGACGCTCGCCGTCGCCGAAGACGGTGGAGCGTTGCCAGCGGCGTGCTGCCGAGATGGCGGCGAAGTTCGGGTCGATCCGGCTCGAGCCGGTCTCCGCCGGTCGGGTTCGCTGGTTGTCGGCTCGGCTGTTGGCGCGTGGCGTCGACGACGTCCTGTTCGATCGATCGTGGGAGCCGCACGTCGGGTGCGGCGACGACGTCGTTGACCGGACCGTTCCAGGAGGTGCGGTTTCTCGAAGGTGGCGACACCGACGATGAGCAGCGTGGTCGTCTCGGTCGGTACGTGCGTTGCGACACTCGGCACGGATCGGGCTTCCACACGTGTCTGGTGTTGTCGGACATGCCGACGAACTGGACGTTTCCCGGGTGACGGTGAACTGCTCGCGGAACTCGAATCGGCTGCCGAGGAGACCGAGCGTGGTGATGTGATCGAGGCGGACATCTCGATCCGGATCAAGCGGATCGAGAACGCGAAGGCCCGCAAGAAGACGAAGGGCAAGCAGACCACGATGGTCCATCAACGGGGCGAGTACTCCGGGTCGGCGACCGGCGCTCCGGATTCGTTGGACTCGGCGTCGGCGTCGCTGCACGATCTCGAAGAGGCGCTCGAGGCGCAACTCGGCGAACCCGAACTCGAATGCACCGTGATCGTCCATCTGGCCGACTCGTCGTTGGCCCGGCTGGAGCGGCACGCCGAGTCGTTGCGTTCGCAGTTCGAGCCGGCGAACTACGGCCTGGTCCGCCCGATCGGTGACCAGATGAAGCTGCTGTCGATGATGTGGCCGGGGTCGGCCGCCACGGCACCGGTGCGTGACTACCGCCAACATCTCCTGGCTCGGGACTTGGCGTCGATGCTGCCGTTCAACGGCTCCGAGGTCGGCGACGACCGGGGCGGACTGCTTGCGGTCAACCTCGATTCGGGTGTTGTCGCAGCCGGTGTTGTTGGACCCGAGCCGAGGGCCGCGTCAGTCGGATGCCGGGCAACTTCGGTGGGATCGGCGAACCCGGTGTCGGGCAAGTCGTCGATCGGGCAAACGGATCATCGAACTGGTCTGCGCCGACGGTGGGCAGGTCGTCACGATCGACCGAACCGAGCAACGCGAGTACGCCCGCTACGCCGGCTGCGTTGAAGAAGATGGGTGTCGCGACACAGGTCGTCGAGATCGGTGCCGACACCGGGAGCGACGATCGACCCGTTGATGGTGTTCGGACCGAACGAACGGGTGACGATCGCGATCGGCTTCCTGGTCGCAGTTGTGCATGGTCGAGACCGGGAGTCTCGGAGTCGATGGCGCTGGCCGAGGCCGTCGATGCCGTGTCGGCTCGGAACGGTCGCCTCAGCCGATGTCGCCGACGAACTGCAACGTCAGGCCGATCGTGGCGCAGCGAGGCGAACGTGTTGGCCCGAAAGCTCATCCGATTCGCCCGTCTCGGACGAACTGGGGCATTCGGTGTTCGGCGACGGTGAGCCGTTGGCGATGGACGCCGGGTTCGTCGTGTTCTCCGTCGCCGGGCTCGACCTGCCGTCGCGCGAGACGCTTGGAGAACGAGCACCTGTCGAAGCGGATGCTCGACTCCCAAGTCGCTGCCCAGTCGCTGCTCTATCTGGTGGCGGCATTCGCTCGCCGGGCGACGTTCGCGAACCGGTCTCGAGTTCGCCGTGGCACTGCTCGACGAATGGTGGGGCATCGGTTCCTCGCCGTACGGGCGGGCGCTGATCCGCGAATGGCTGCGCGACTCGCGCAAGCACAACGCAGCCGTCGGCCTGTTCTCGCAGCAT
Source organism: Lewinellaceae bacterium (assembly GCA_963837005.1). GTDB lineage: Bacteria > Bacteroidota > Bacteroidia > Chitinophagales > Saprospiraceae > CALDTK01. The sequence continues at coordinate 72,221 of CAWIMC010000001.1, read as the reverse complement.
GCCGATGACTTCGACGACGAGGTCCGCTCGTTCCTCGGAACACGGATGGTGTTCCGACAGCGCACCATGTCCGCCGCCACCGCAGCGCTGGAGTTCCTCGACGTAGTCGACGACGACATGGTCGAGCGCCTCGTCAGCTCGAACATCGACGAAGGCGGCTTCGCCTCGGGCACATGCCTCCTGCGTGACCTCGACAACCGAGTCGGACTGATCCAGGTGCACCAGTCGTTCAATCCCCACCTTCGAGAGGCGTCGGACACCAACCCGACAGCCACCGAGCAGCCGACCGCCGTCCGAGCGACCGAACATGACCGGAACGGCGCGGGTCTGACGTCATGACTGTCGCCGCTCGCACGCTCCTGCTGGCAGCGTCCTGGTTCGTCGTCTCGGTCATGCTCGCTCTCGGCGGCTGCGTCGGCGCATGACTCACCGGACGAACCGCCGGCGACGGTTCCCGCTCCACCGATCCCGGCACCGGCCGATCCGCCGCGCCGAGGACGAACCGACGCTGCCCGTCACCGCTGCCGACGTTGCCACCGGCTCGACGGACGAGGGCCCGCTGCCCGACGGCGACTCGATGATCCCCGAAGCCGGCGTGGGACCTGGCGTACCCGACGTTCAACTACGACATCGGCTACGACGAAGGCTCCTGGAACAACTTCGGTCGCAAGTTCTTCGGCAGCCTCACCGTCGATCGGCTGGCTCCTGAACCAGGTAGTCGTCGCCGTCGTGCTGTGGTTCAGCGGTTGGGCGTTCGAGTTCGATCTCATCGGACCGATCAAAGGGCCGATCCTGACGGTCGCCGAGATGTGGAACGCAAACCTGATCGGCCCGCTCGGGCTCAACGACTCGTCTGGTTCATCCTCATGTCGCTACGTCGCGTTCCAGGTGTGGCGCGGCCGAGCGATGAACGCGCTCGGCGAACTGCCGTGATCTCGGTCATCGTGCTCGGCGTCAGCCTGATCATCAGCGCAAACCCCGCCGGCTACCTCGACGGCGCAGAGAGAACCCTGCAACAGGTCTCGGGCGCGACGATGGCCATCTCACGAGGTGAAGCACCCACCGACGATACCGGGTGCCAGGCGGCGAGTTCGTCACCGACATGCGACGACAACTCCACCAGGTGCTGATCGAAGAACCGTACGAGGTCTCAACTGGGGCGGCCCGTCACCGGGGCATGCGCCGACGTGCTGCCCGGGATTCTCGAGGACGGCCCGTGGGCGTGCGAAGGACGAGCCACGCGACGCGATGCGAGACGCCGGCTGCGAAGACGAGTACGACTTCAACCACACCCCGACCGCGAACCGCATGGCCGGCGCCTGCATGGCAGCCATCGGTCTCCGCTGTCGTGCTCGTTCTTCGTTGATGGTGACGGTGATCACGATGATGATTGCGTCGCTGTTCTTCATCCTGAGCTTCGCCTGGCTCCCCTGGGCGCTGCTCGTCGGTCCAACTTCCCGGCGCCGCACGAGAACTGTTCTGGGCGTGGCTCGTCGGGCTTGTTCAAGAACGGCGGCGTCGTCGCCGCGATGTCGTTCGTGATCTCGTACCTGCTGATGCTGATCTCGGCGTTCCTGACCGCTCCAGGACTCGGAGTCGCCAACGCTTCGCGTCGTGATCGTGATCGTGTCGGTGTCGATGTTCATCTACCGCAAGAAGATCCTGAAGGGCGTCGACCACTTCTTCGAACGCATCCGTGGCGAACTCGGCTCCTGGCGACCAGGACTCGCGGGCGAGGGTCCGGTGGTCTCACCGGGTCGGCTGCGGCGGGCGGCGTGGCGGGAATGACCGGGTTCGGCGTCGGTCAGCGAGCACGCGAAGCGACGCTCGACATGCCCGGGTCACGGGCCTACCAGGCGTCGCACATGGGCCGACGCTTCGAATACCAGAAGCAGCGGCGACACGGTGGCCGATCTCCGATCGCGATCGAATCGCGGGTACCGCCAACGCATGAACGCCGGCAAGTGACCGACGATGATCGATCGTCGCATCTTCATCGTGCTCGTCGTCGCTGCTGCCGGTGTCGCCGCCGGTCGGGCGGTGCTTACGGGGCCTGCTGACCCACTCGTTGAGTTGGACGTGAGATCGGAGCAGGCTCCATCGACTTCCACCGACCGGATTGTCGCGGGCGCAGAACTCGACGAAGCCGATCTGAAGCGACCAGTCACCAGCCCAACGCCAGCCGAGACGCCTCGGTCGGAGCCACCATCGGACCTCGACATCGCCGACCTGGTCGCGCAACGCCGGCCGACCATCGACAGGGTCGAAACCGCCCACGCCCACCATCCGCCCGACGGTGAGCAGGATCCAACCAGTGGCGGCGACGCAACGACCGTCAAGAAATCGCCGCGGATCTGATCGTGGTGGTTTGGACATGGCGATTTGACGACTCAGACGCCCGACAGCTCGAAGCTCTGGGCTTCCTGACCGACGACGAGACGGTCGGCTCCCTGGCTTCCGCACCGTTGGAACGCCAACGCCGAATCGACGCCGGCGAGGTGTCGTGGGTGATCGTGCGACAGCATCAGCGTCGACGGCCCGCGTGCCACGGTTCGGTTCGACCAGCACCTCGTCACCTCGTCGAGCGTCGAGGTCGTGATTGAACGGTCGGCAATCGTGACGGTCGTGGACGGACTCGCCGTCGAGGTCGAGGTCGTGTCGTAGTGACGGTGCTCGTCGCCGCGATCCGCGCTGCAGCCGAGGTGGCGAAGCGGACGTCGACCTCCAAGAACGTTCGGGCCGCGGCTGAGGTCGTTGCGTCCCCCAAGAAGTCGGGACGTCGACTGGTCGTGCTCGCCGTCGCCGGTGCGTTCGCAGCGATGGTGCTTGATGACGGCCGTGTTCGGTGGCGCAGCGACCGCCGTGCATCCGAGCTGTGCCGTGCCGAGAGCGTGGTCGTGTTCGACGGCGAACTCGATCAGGTGCTGGCGCACGATCCGCACGATGGAGTCGGGCCACGACTACCAGGCGATCAACAACGGCAACGGATACAACCGTGCGACGGGCGCGTACCAGTTCCTCAGACTGTCGTGGGCGAAGCTACGGCGGCTACCCCGAGGCCTGGCAAGCACCGCCCGAACCCAGGACGCAAAGGCAGCCGAGTGGGCAACGGCGATCCTGCAGGAGCACGCGGCGACGTCTCAGCCGTGCCCGTCATCTGGTACATCGGCCACGTCCCAGCCGGCCGACTCACCGAGATGGGACACCGTCCCGGTCCCCTCGGCCGGCAACACCCTGACCCTGCGTGAGTACCAGGCGAGGTGGATGAGCGTCTACGCCGATCCGGCGGCGCACGCCGTGCCGCAGCATCGCCTGCGTCCCCGGACGGCGGCCCAACCGACGAACCGGCATTCGAAACGTGCACGGGCGTGGTCGGCGAAGGCGACTACCGAATCCCCGACGGCGTCACACAGCTCGTCGCGTCGAACATCTCGTGGGGCGGCTATGCGAACGGGCAGATCCCGCTCGACGCAATGCGGTACAGCCCAACGTCGAACTACATGCACCCGTCGGCATCGGCGGCGTGGGACCAACTCCACGCCGCGGCCGCTCGCCGAGGGCTACGACCTTCGAGGCAACGGCTACCGGCCGGCCGCAGCAGGCGGAGCGACGTCAGGGAAGTCGAACCACGGTTGGGGCCTCGCCATCGACATCCAAGTCCTCGTGATCGACTCGACGAACCCAGCCGCCGTCGATGCTGCCTTCGCATCAGACGAGTACACCTGGCTCGTCAACAATGGCCCGCTCTACGGATTCCTCAATCCCGGCGTGGGCCAAGCCGACGTCACTCGGCGGCAACGGCAACGGCGGTCACGTCGGCGACCAGTGCTGCTTCCTCGAACCGTGGCACTGGGAGTGGGCCGCCTTCATGAACACGCTGGCGCCCGATCAGCCAACCGAAGCAGCCTGAGCCCTCCGCCGTCGCAAGTTGACGGAATTCTGATCGGTCGCGCTACGGAGATACGTGCCGATATCGCGTGGTCTGTCGACGTTGTTGGCCGTGTCGATATGGGCGGCTGCGCCATGGTGTTGTCGGTTTGGGTCGTCGTCAAATCGGCCACGTCGAGAAGTTGGGAAGTGGACGGTCAACGGTGGAGGCGGCTTTCGATTCGAGCTGCCCGGCGGTCATCGTGGCTGCGGGAAGCCCACTCGGCTCGCTGAACGGTTCCGATCGCAACCACAGGGTTCGCTCGGTGAACCAGAACCTGAGCATCGTGACCACACCGTCGCCCAGGTCGGGTAGATCGAGGACGTGGCCCTCGCAGGTCAGCATCCCGGCCCAACTCAGGTGCACGCCATCCCAATCCTCGGACACGCGCCTCCAGTCGGGCATGGCGACGCGCACGTCAAAGCGGGCTGCAGCTCCCGCCGATGTCGACGCCACGTCGGCGACCTCCTTGCGGTGCTGATTCACGCCGGGCAACTCCCAACCACCGTGGCGTCCCGAGACATCGTCGGGATACGCGGTCACGAGGCGCCTCCAGTCGTCCGGGCAGTGAATCTCAAAGACCCGAGCGGACGGCGCCACCTCGAACCTCCATCGATGGATCCGCCCGAAGTACATCTCCCACGCAATGACGAGCGTTTCGTGAAGCTCAGGTGGCGGTGCTGTGACGGTCCACGCGCTGCGCCATGGCCACTCACCACAGCAGTACGAGCCGTGAACGTGACCATGTTGCGCAATGTGAAGCTCAGCAGCCGAGTCACCGGTCTGGTCATTCGAGGTGTTCCACCACTCCTGGGCTGACCGCTCGATACCGGTCGCCAGCGTCGACGTGAACCTGTCCGCGATCGCCCGGGCGATGCCAGCACGTTGCGGCGCGAATCTGTAGGCGTTGGGCAACGACGTCAATGCCGTCGGGTTCCAGGGTCCGGCGATCTGGTCGGCCGCCACGACCGCGTTCTCCAGAAGATCGCTGAGCAACGACGTCGCTACCGCGACTTCAGCAGCTGCGACCGCAGAGGGTTCGGAATCGGTCAGCTCGGGAAACGGCCACGGATTCGAACGCTCGGTTGCCTCGAGATGCTGCAGCAGCGCCACGCCGACTGGAGCGGCGAGCAACAACAATGTGAACTCGTCGGACGTCATCACAACATCGTCTCACGACTGCTGTTCGGCCCTTCGTGGAGTTGTCAACAAATGCAACGGTCACCCACCTCTGTCCCGGGAACCCGGCGACGAGCGCAAACCAGCGAGCGATTAAGAGCACCGAACCGAGCGCCGACGTGCCGATAGCGCGCAGTGTGCTGCAAATCAAACGACTGTTGATTTCGAGCGGTTTTCGGGTCGGGCTGCGGTATTCCCGTGGAGGTCGTCGCTCGTTGGAGCGCAGCCGACGAGTTGTTCCGTTTGCGTCGAGGCGTTGACGGTCGAGCCACTCCGGCGGATGCGATACTGAAGCGTGCGCAGGATCGTCGCGGTTGGAGCTGTGTGCCTGGTCATGGCCAGTTGCGACAGCTCGGGCTCTCCGTCGTCATCCTCGGGCCAGAATCCGGCGTCGACTTCGTCACGTTCCACCGATGCCGTACCTCCAGTCGAGACCGCTGCTAGTTCCGACCCTGAGGAGGCCGCCCCGGCTGCTGTACGTGTTGACGAGACCGACTGGAACCAATCGGGTGGTGAACTGATCGAGATGGTCAGGATTGATCAGGAGGAACGAGCCAACTTCGGAGATCCCGACTTGGAGCCGTTCAACGACGAACCCCGGACGGCTCGATTGATCGAAATCGTTGACCTTCACGGATGGCCGACACCAGAACTTGCCGGTGAGGAAGCGAACCGTGCAGCGTTCCTTCTTGCGCAGCATTCCGACTCGGACCCAGCGTTTCAAGAACGGGTGTTGTCGATCATCAAAGCGTCCGATGACTACGCCGGACGAGGAGAACAGGAAGCACTCCTCACCGACCGGGTCGCTGCGAACTCAGGCGAACTGCAGGTGTTCGGCACGCAGACCAACTGCAACGATGGAGAGCCGATTGTCTCACCGTCCCTTGCTCGACCCGACAGTGTCGACGCACGTCGAAATGACGCTGGCCTCGAACCGCTCGACGTGTACCTGGCCCGTTTCAATCAGCACTGCGCCGATGTCGCGTTGATTCCTCAGAACGCCGGGTGTGGTCCTATTGGGGGCTTCGGCCCGGCGATCGAGCCGAACGCTGTGCTGCTCGTCGGCGAGTTGCACGGAACGGTCCAGAGTCCGAGCTTCGTCGGCGAATTCGCCTGCACCGCCCTGAGTTTTGGGTACGACGTCACGGTCGGACTCGAGATCCCGGATTCCGAATCGGACGCGGTTGATGCGTTTCTCAACTCTGACGGCGGCGACGATGCTCGCGACGCGCTGTTGGACGGGCCGTTCTGGACAACAACCGTCAAGGACGGACGTCAAAGCGACGCGATGCTCGAACTGCTCGAAGATTTCCGACAGCACACAGCAATGGGCGAGCCGCTCACGGTCGTTCTGCTCGATGCCTACGGCGTCGACGATCGAAATGTTGCGATGGCCGACCGCCTTCTGAAGTCCGTCACCGAAGAAACGGATGGCCTCGCGATCGCACTGACCGGCAACCTGCACAACCGCACCATCCGTGGCGTCGACTTCGATCCCGACTACGAGCCAATGGGATACCTCGTCGAGCAAGAACTTGGATCACGACGCGTGCGTTCACTCGATGTTCGCTACTCCGGCGGACAAGCCTGGAGCTGCGGCGAGGACGGGGATTGCGGCCCCCGGACCTACGCTGCGACACCGAACTCCGAAATCCCAACGAACGGAGCCTTGCCGAACATCGAGATCGGATCGGAGCCGGCTAACTCGGCCTACGACGGCTACTACGTCGTCGGTGACCTGACGTCGTCCGCGCCAGCCATCGGCACCTGAGGCACAGTCCAACGCGGCCACTGAAGCGCCCGTTCTGGAGCGAGCTTCATCAATCGGACGCGCCGTTCTCGGGCGGTAGGAGGCCGGCTATCTCAGCGTCAATATGTGGCGCTTCGGATCTGGGCGTGAGTTCGGGCTGATCGGGTAGGTGATCCCGGGCGCGACACAGGGGCCCTGCGAATCTGACGGTGTCTAACGTCGTCGAACCCGGGAGCCCCTGTTGGAGACCAATCCTACGCGCATGTGCGAAGCCCTCGTCGGGCTGCCCGACGTCACCGTCGAAGGCGTGGGTGACTGGCCGAGATGGCTGCGAATCGCGATCACCACCCGCGCCCGCGACCATCGTGTCCGACGTGTGCGGGTGCGGTGTGGCGTCACGACGACCTCGATGTCGACCTCGTCGATCTGCCGTGCTTCGGCAGGCGGACCCGCCTGGTCTGGTCGAAGTCGAGATGGCGATGCCCGAACCCGGGCTGTGACGTGGTCACGTTCGTCGAGGTCGACGCTCGGATCGCGACTGACCGCGCTGGGATCACCGATCGTGCCGGGCGGTGGGCGACGTTCCAGGTCGGCCATCACGGCCGCGCCGTGTCGGAGGTCGCGGCCGATCTCGGCTGCGACTGGCACACGGTGATGGACGCCGTGAACCACCACGGCCGAGCGTTGATCGACGACCCGAACCGGATCGGTCAGACCGTTGCGGTCGGGCTCGACGAGGTGCTGTTCTGCCGGGAAGGCAAGTTCAAGCATCGGCTGTGGTCGACCCAGGTCGTCGACGTCGCACGAGGCCAACTCCTCGACATCGTCCCAGGTCGTGACGCTGCGAGCTGTTGTCGATGGTTCGCCGCGCAGCCCGACGCATGGGTCGATCGGATCCGTTGGGCGACGTTGGACCTGTCGGGTTCATATCGATCGGTGTTCGACACGATGCTGCCCAATGCGGTCCAGATCGCTGATCCGTTCCATGTCGTGAAGCTCGCGAACTTCGTGCTCGACGAAGTCCGCCGACGCGTGCAGAACGAGACGTGTGGCCATCGCGGTCGCAAGACCGATCCGCTCTACCGAAGTCGCAAATTGATGACCATCGGGCACGAACGTCTCGACGACGAGTCGAACCTGAAGCTGGTCGGGTTGCTCGAGGCGGGCGACCCGAGAGGCGAGGTCCGCAACGCCTGGCACGCCAAGGAAGTCGTTCGCTCGCTCTACGCGATCGACGATGCCGAGGTGGCTGTCGAGTTCGTCGCCCAGCTCGGAATCGATCTCCAAGACCAGTCCTGTCCGCCCGAGATCCGTCGCCTCGGACGCACCATCACCAAGTGGCGCCACCAGATCGCCGCGTGGCACCAAGCACGGTTCACGAACGGGCCCACCGAGGCCGTCAACAACCTCATCAAACGCGTGAAACGGGTCGCGTTCGGGATCACGAACTGGACCAACTACCGCACCCGATCACTGCTCTACGCCGGCAAGCCCAACTGGTCGCTCCTCGACCTCAACCCACGCTGAGATCCGAAGCACCCAATATGTAGCGCCTTGTGGCGTGTTCGAATGCAGTTCTCGGTTCATGTCGCGGGGTTCGTGACCTGGCCGATGAACAACGTTGCGGTGGTCGTCCGGTCCAGGATTCGGTAGTAGAAGGGTCGGTCGAGTGTCACGGAAATCGGATCGAGTGGGGCTGAGACGGGCATGATGAGTACGACCGTTGCTGCGGCTGTTCGGTGCCCTCTTCGTCGAACGCGACGTAGGTCTCGTGCGCTACGGAGTCGATCACGAGCCGTGCGTCGTCGGCGATTCCGGTGAGCCCGCCAGGCAAGTAGGGGGCGGTGAGTCCTTGCGACTGAAGCGGTGCGTCGAGCTTGGTGTTGAGTCGGGTCTCGAAGCGCGGCATCGCGAAGTCGGTGCCGTTGTTGTTCGGCTTCGAGAGTTCGTCGAAGGCGTCGGCGAGCGTGGTGGCGACGTCGTCGAAGCGTCCGTCGTCGGGGAGGACGAACTGTGCGACGAGGTCGCCGACGTAATTCTTCGATGCGCCCACCCAGCCGTCACCGCTCGCAGATGTCGAACTCTGCCCGCGCATCAGCGCGATGCTGACGGAATCGCCGTTCAGGGTCGTGAAATTCGCGTCTTGTGTTCGGTCGCTGGCGAATGTGGATTCCCAGGACGCCTTCATGAACAAGGCGTTGACCAGCGCCAGCACTGTGTCGGGGTTGATGTCGCCAGGGGCGAGCAGGTCCGAGATCCGGTCGTTCGTGGATTCTGCGACGAAGCGGTTGATCTCGACGGCGACGCCGTCTGCGTCGGTTTTGAAGTCGGCTTCGTTCAGGACGGGTCCGTAGTTGCGGCCGACAGTGTCGAGGTATTGATCGGTCAGGGTGTATCCGCGTTGTATGTAGAGCGCGTTGGCGATCCGAACAATCACCTCGCCCGGATCACCCTCGCCGTCACCTGACCGGAATGTGGGCTGGCGACTCTCGAGGCTTTGTTCCAGGGCGTTCATGCCGGCGTGGAACGCTGTCGGGTCGTCGACTCTGAGCAGATTCCGGAGTTGAGTCTGGGCATCACCGACGGCACCAGGCTCCACCATCGCCAACGCAATCGCGACGCTCAACGGCGAGTACGACACGTTCTCAGCTGCACCGACGTTGCTGACGAGGTCCGCGAAGAGAGCCAGGCCGAACTCGCTGACGCCGCGACCTGCTGGTTCGGGAACCGAGCCTGACGGTTCGCGAACCGGCAGTTCGATGCCGACCGGCGCCACAAGGTCCGGATTGGTTTCGACGGAGTCCGTGTCAGCAGTGGTCGAAGTGCTCGTGGAGTCGCTGGCTGTTTCACCGCAAGCGGCTATGACGCCGCCGATGGCGAGCAAGGAGAAGGTTCGACGGCTGATCTGAGCTGGCATGGTGATTGGACGACGAGAACGCTCGCTCAGTTCCCGGCAACTCAATCCTTGCAGAGCGACTTCTGCGGGGGACAGCAGGAGCAGTCCGGGTGAGAATGAGGGCTCGTTGCACGGCGCTACCCAACAACAAGATGCCCCCCGATCAGCCGCTGAGGCGCACGTTTCCGACCGCTCCGCCGATCTCGTACGTGCCGATCCTGAGTGGTCTGGCGAAGTGTGCGAGCGTGTCGATATGGGCGCACCCAGACCGATGTCAGACGTCGAGATCACTTCGTTGTTGGCCTCTGATGTGGTCGGGCACTTGGCGACGATCGACGGTGACGGCTATCCGCACGTCATGTCACTCTCTGGTTTCATTGGGACGGCGAGGTCGCACGAATGACGGGCGGCGTTGGAAAGTCTCATCTCGGGCGGCTGTTGTCGAATCCGCGGGCGTGTCTCGGCGTCGACGTCGAAGCCGCCGAACGCGACGATGGTGAACGGCCCAACCGACAGGTTCGGCTCATAGGCGACGTTGTGCTGATCGACGACGTCAACCGCCGATGGACGACCGAAATCACAGGCCGCTACCTCAAGAGCCCACAGTGGACGACCACCGAAATCGCCTCGAAGCTGAACTCCACCGAGAAGTCAGCGATGGCCACCCGATGTTCGGCGTCCGCGCAACAGCGGTAGCCCGTTGCGGCCACTGCGGCGACACGCTCTTTCAGCTACCCGGCGGCACATTCGCTGCGGTTCATCTGACCTGGCGGGGCGACCCAGAAAGTGCGCCGTGGCCCGAGGCCACCTCCACCCGATCCGGGCGAGCGTTGTGGGCTGTCTCCACGAGCACGACGAATGGTGATGGACTGAGAGATGCGGTCTTGAGCGCTTCGCGACGAGTTCGAGACTGACCTGGTGGGCGGCTTGGTGATGCCTGCCATACTTTGCCGTTCCCGGGTTGGTCGACGACTTGTTGGCGACCGCGACTATTGAGTGCCTTTCGAGGAGAGAGTGGCGCTCGTCACGTTCGTAGGACGGAATAGCTTCAGTCGTTCCAGACGTCTTCGACGTCGCGTAATTGTGCCGGCGTGAGGTAGCCGAAGACGTCGATCACGACGTGGGTGAAACCAGCCGAGTTGACGACGGCGTTGTTGGGCACCCCGGTCTGGTAGGCGGCGTTCGCGACGACCTCGCCGGCCCGGAAATTGACTGTCGATGTCCGTGGAGCCTGGAGCTGCTGACGGTCCTCCCATCCGATGACGCTGAGGAAACCGTCACTGGTGGTCGATGCGGCCGTGAGATTGATGATGTCGGTGTAGCCGGAGGAGTTCGGAATGATCAGAGCGCTGCGCGGCTCCAACTGCCCGGAACCGGGAAACGGGCTCGATTGGCGCGAGTCGAACGCGCGGAACGGATCCACCGGGAGAAATCGTCCTCCTTGATCGGCCGGGTAGTCACCGAATCGCTGATACGAACCGAAAAAGTCGACGGCGATGTGGACCTCACCGGACCGATTGAAGATTCGAATGGTGCCGTTAGCAGACACCTTGCTGACCACAAGATTGGCGCGGATCTCGCCCGCCTCGAAATTCAGGCTTGATGCCAGGGGTTGCGCGACATCGCCTGGAAACACCGTGAGGAAGCTCTTGGCCGACCCATTGATCGCTGTGATGTTCAGCACAGCAGACTCGACCTGCGCATCGCGATAGCCGCTCGCTGGAACATCGACCTCGATCGTCTCACCGGCCCCGACCGGCAGACGAGTATCAACGCCCAGCCCGACTCGGGTATCGACGAGGCGGAGCGGGGTGGCAGGCACATAACGTGCACCCGGCTCGCCGGATTGGTCCACGTAGTAGCCGACCGCGTCGAGGATGACGTCGGTTCGCCCGAATCTGTTGTACACATCGATCGAGCCTTCATCGCCGAGCGACACCGTCACCGCATTCGCGAGGGTCTGGCCCTTCGAGAAGTTCAGGCTCGACACCTCAGGGCGACCAGCACCACTTGGCGAAATCGAGACGTACCCCCCGCTGCTCGGGTCCACGACGGTTGCGTTCATCACCACGGCCAAGACGCCAGCAGTTGGAACGCCACCACGGCCGGCGATGTCGACACGAAGCGTCGAGTCCTCCGCAACAGGACCCGCTGGTCCGTCACCCACGTCCACTCTGGTGTCGATCAAACGCACCGGCTCGAGCGGAAAGAACTCTCCGTACTCCGACAGCATCAGATCCGTGGACACGATCGTCATCCAGGCTCCGCCGCCGCCCGCTTCGATCACGGCGACCACACCACCACCCAACGCCGCAACGGCTGCGAAATCACGCGCGATCGACGAGCGAAAGGTCTCCACGCGTAGAGCAGGAGCAACAACATCGGCCCTAACGAACGGCGTGCCTTCGACAAACAGTTGCCCATCAGCGCTGAGCGCCACGTCAGGCAGTCCCGAAGGCAAGTCGAGATCGTCTCTATCCAAGAAGTCAAGCGACTCCGCTGAATAGCGAGTGATTCCGGATCGCGAGCCGGCGAGAATGATGCGTCCGTCGCGGAAGAACATCCCGCCCAACGTCGACTGCCGCGAGTACCCCCCATCGGACCCCGTGGCCGTCGACGCGAGTCCGGACCCAGGGCCGATCTCGTAACGCCGCAGCGAATCGATTCCCGCAATGAAGAACACGTCATCGGTCGCACCAAACGTGGCATTGGAACCCGCAACGAGCTGTGAGTCGTCGACCCGGGAGTCATCGAGATACAACGAGACCTGCCTGGTCTGGACAGCCCGCCCAACGACGGCGAACCGGTCATTCATCGTGGGCGCGACCACCAGCGATGCGTATCCGTACTCGGACGCGATGGCGACCGACTCGATCAGTTCGAGCGTCGATGTTCGGAACTTGCGCACGGTTCCCAACGACAGCACGAACACAGTGTCGCCATCCCCCGACACGACGAGATCGTGGACGTCTCTGCTCCCGATGTCGATCGTAACCTCCGCTTCCACATCGAGCGTCTCCGGGTTGACCGAGACGAGTACCGACTCATCTTCACCGTTGAGGATGGCGATGATCTGATCACCGACTGCGTCGTAGGCGATGTGGCGAGCCCGAAGATCGGTTCGCAGGACCCCTGGTGCGGCCACGAATGCTTCGATCTCGGTCGCCGCGGGAAGGGTCTGTGCATCTGCTCCCGCGCCGGGCGCTCCGACGCACACTGCACAAGCTGCCAGAAACACCGCCACCCGCCGAACCCGCTTCGAAACCATCGTTCACCCTCGCAGGAACTCAGCGACTTAGACAATTCACCACCCCGGTTTGTAGGGCTGGCTTGGATCCTCAAATGGAAAGCCAGCCCCGTGCGACCCGTCCGTCGGCTATGTGATCCCACCGGGCGAAGACTTCGTCGTCCAGCGACAGAACGGCGTGACGATCAACCCCTCGACAGCGGCACCGCATCCGTCGCCGACGCGTATTCTCGCGCACCCGACCGAGCGCCGACGTGCCGATCTCGCTCGAGCCGATCACCTGAGGCCGGCTGCGATTATCGGACGGGTCGTTCGCTCGTCGGTGTAGCTACTGGTCGCCGAGAAGCAGGCTGCGGTACGTGGTTCTCAGTTCTTCCTCAGTCGTCCCGAGCGCGTACGCCGGCGACCGAAGCTGCCGAGCCTTGGTGATGGCGATGACGACCACGGCCCGGATCCGGTCTCGCGCTTGGACGGTGCCTCGATCCTCGTAGAACTGCACGCCTTCCTCGAATACTGTGCCGCCACGGTGAACGACTGCCGTGCCGGCAAACCGGTAACCGCGACGGATGAGCGTGTCGACGACGTTCACTTCAACCGCCGGGTTCCGCTCCAGGTTTGCCGATGTGTTCGGTGAGGCGATATCGGCGAAGACCAAGTGTTGGTCGTCCCACGCCGCGAGCGTTCCTTTCGGCGACAGGTTCGGCGTGCCATCGGCGTTGACCGTCGCAACGAAGCCGAGACCTTCGTCGACCATCTGGCGCATCTCGGCGCTGAGCGCTACCACTGCGCAAGCTTCGCACGCCCTGTCAGTCCCTCGCACGTTTCCGAGCTGGTGTCCGTTCTTGTACGTGCCGCTACGAGCGGTTTCGAGTAGTGCAACCCTTGAGCAGTATGTGCGGGTCCGTGATCTCTGCGTCGGCGTCGCCTCGTCGGCTTCGCGCCGACTCAGAGCTTGCGTGCTGCCTGCATCGAATCATCCGGCGGGCGCGGACGCCGCGGTTCCCTCACGCTCGAATTGGGCGGCGAAGTCGGCGGCTCGTACGGCTCTACATCCCAGCCCCCACGTGACCACATCCACTCGTAGGCCCATCGATCGACGAGGGGAAGGTGGTACCAGAGCCGAACGATCCGAGTCATCCGATCGAGTCTCGGCACAGCGCCGCCAGGAGGCGTCCACGACCAGGCGGCCTGAGCGCTGCGCGGGCAGACCCAGCCGCCGGGCGACATGACCCGCACTGCTGGCTCAGAGAACCGACGGCTCCTCATGCCCGAAAGTCTCGCGCAACGAAGTCCGTGTCGTGCGGCGGCGGCGGCACGAGAGGACCGACCGAATTGTTGCTTGCGAGTGACCGCGAGCTCGATCCGCACGATCTGCAGCAGGTCACCGCTCGCCAATGTGCCTGTTCTCGATCGGTCCGGGACGAGGAGCGGCCATGTCAATATGGGTGCCTCTGGTCATTGCGTGTCGTAGCGGCAGACTGTTCACCATGGCTGTTCGGGAACTGCGGGGTCCTCGTCGACGTCGAACCTCGTGATGGTCTCTCTTCGATCCCTACTCTCTGCCCTCGGTCTGTGCGTCTTCAGCGCGTGCGGTACCGGCGTAGGTCAGGGGTCTGAGCCTCCGACGGTCCCGCCAACAGCCGACTCAGTCAACGAGCCACCATCCTCGGCGACGCGAACGACGGCGAGCCCGACCACCACGAAGACGACCACGACTGCGGTGATCAAGCCGCCGCCGGATCGGTCTCTGCTCGATGATCCAGCGTTATTCGGATGCTCGCTGCCCGATGCGCTTGTCAACAGTTCACATCTGCTCGCGGTCGACGTCGAGCAGCCCGAGATCACCCGCATCCCGGCCGCGGACGGACAGTTGGGGCCGCACTCCGATCCGGCCAACACCTTCGTGTGGGCCGACCTCGCCGACGCCGAGGTCACCGATGTGCTATCCGTTCGCCTCAACGACCCGCGCTCCTCGTTCTTCCCGGACTTCAGCGATGTCGAGACGATCACGCTGAGCCGCGAAGTGAGCGGGAGCCCGCTTGCGGAGGTCGCTGGCACCGACGCGCTGGTCCTCGCCGGCCAGAAGTACATCGGTACCGCTCAGGAGTGGAACGTGCTCGCTGCGCTCACTGCTGCACCCGATGGAACGTTCAGCTTCATCGGTCCGTGTGGCGAAGAGTTCGACCGCCAGTTCGCTGCGATCGCAGCCGGTCTCCAAGCAACACCAGACGTCACCTTCCTCAAGCAATCGATGCAGGAAGCGCTGACGCCGGGGCGAGTCGCCGACCTCACCTTCTTGGCCGAACCACTCGAACGACGATGCGTCGACCCGGCTGACGTTCCCCCGTCGATTGCTCCGCGTCTCCGGGTGATAGCGCTCTACTTGGCGCCACTCGACCGACAGAACCGCACGATCGGCTTGCGATCTGACGCAGGGATCACGGCGCTGACGACAACTGCGTCCAACGACTTCGGCGGTGTGATCAACGCGGCCGTTGTGGCCAGCGGGAGCGACCTCGATGTCATCGCGACGAGCGGCGCAACAGACTTTGAAGTGCTCGCAACCGTCGCGAGCGAAACAACCGACACCAGCGACGGCGTCATTGTCACGATCGCCGAGGACTCAGCAGCGAGTGTCGAAGCAGCGACCCGTGATCGCATCGCAGAAGTTTCAGGAATGAGCGTTGATGCCCTGCTCCAACAGCGCACGATTCGCGAATCGGCACTCACGCCGAGCACACGAGTTCCAGAAATCGAGTTCTATCGCCCGACCTGAGCGATCGAGGCGAAACGTGCACGATCTTGAGCGGGTGTCACCGATCGGACGTGAGCCGTTATCGCTCGGCTGATGGCCTCGGTGTGGTCGGCGATATAGAGCCGTTTGGCGGTGGGTTGGGCCGCGCGTCGGTTCAGTCGATCACGGGCAGACCATCGTCGTTGATGTAGCCGATGGGCTCGGCGTTGTTTCCGTAGACGATGGTTCGGGTTTCGGACTCGACAGTCTGGGCGTTGTCGTAGATGTCGGAACCTCTGACGAAGCCGATGATGAATCCTTCGGAGCTACCGACTGAGATCCAGTCGGGGAAGCCTTCGTAGCGTTGACCATCTGCGGAGACCTCCACCGGGGGTGCTTGACCCTGCGACGGGATCTCGTCGCCGATCCGCACGTCGAGGAATGCTGCAGGCCCGTCGGGGTCGAGATCGGATTCAGGCGTGACTGCTGTGTCGGTGCGAGCGGTCGCTGTCGGTTCTTGATCATCGACGTCCGGGGCGGATACTCGGCGACCGAGGGCGTCGAGTTCGGTGGTGATGAAGGACATGGCGTCTTGCCGGGTTTCGATACCGGCGCTCGCTGCGACGTCGAACAACTGATCTCCGAGGTCAGCAATCCCGGTGGTGTCGCGACACTGGGCGTCGGTGGTCGCGACAGCGAGTTCGAAATCGTCAGGGTCGTTGGTTCCAACGAAGTTGCGGGGAACCTCGGTGAACTCGGTGTAGGTGTATCCGGACTGTTCCATGCAGTCACTCCATTCGGGTTGGAGCGCTTCGATCGCGTCGCTTTCGAGAACAGTGCGGGCAGCAGTGTTGTTGATGCTCTGCAGGAAGTAGCTGGTGTCGTTGATGAAGAACGACTTCGACGGTTCGCCGCCGCCGATGATCTCGCGTTGGGCGGTGGGGAAGCAGCCGTCGAGGATTGGTCCGCTGAGAGCTTGCTGGTCGAAGACCTGGTCGTCGGGAGCGAGTTCCCAAGTGCCGGTCTCAACGCCGTAGATGGCGGTCTCGTAGTCGCCCGAGCGCTGCGGGTCCGGTGGCAGCAGGTTGGCTGGCATCTCCGCTGCCGGCTGGTATCCGAACTCGGCCGCGGTCGAGACGTCTGGTGAGGACCAGGGCCGGTAGAGCTGCTCAATCGACGCCACCGAGAAATCGGTCTGCTGGGCGCGTTCGAATTCGAAGCCGGCGGCGGTCATGCATTCGTCGGTCTGCTCCATCACGGCGTCGTTCGCGAGGCGACTGGTTTCGACGAGTTGCATCAGCACGACGATCGGATCAATTCGTCCCGACCCGTCGAGACCGGCATCGGATGGCGCGGCTGTCGTTACCGACGGGATCGTCGTTACAAGTGGGATTGTCGTGGCCGGCGCGATGTCGTCGGCCTGCGATGTGTCGACCGAACCGAGTGGAGCACCGCTACCGACTGGCTCACTCGACGACGCGGGAGCGCGATCGCGTGTCGCAACGATCCCAGCCAATCCGCCGACCACCACAGCAACCGCTGCGGCGAGCATCAACACGCGGCCGGCGCGAGGCGCCCACGGACGCTCGATACCAGCCCGCTTCACGAGTTCGATCGGCGGTTGATCAGCCACCCGCACCGCTCGCGCCTGAGCGGCGAGCAACTCGCGCAGGTCATCCTCCAGAGTCGAACGGTTCATTCAGACACCTCCTTATTCAGACGTGCCAGCGCACGCGATGACAACGACTTGACCGTTCCCGGTCGACAACCGAGCGCCTCGGCGATCTCGCCCTCGCTCAGATCACACCAGTAGCGCAACACGATCACCGCACGTTGGCGAAACGGCAGCGCTGCAACGACGTCGGCAAGTTCGCCGAAGTGCTGCTCGAGCGACAATGCCCCGGCCAGCACCGGCAACTTCTGACGCACGACACCGTGGTGGCGGTGATACGTCCGCGACCCGTTCACCACACACTGATGCAGATACCCGGCCGGCTCACGCAGCACAGCCCAACGATCGAAGACCTGAGCAAAAGCATCCTGTGCAATCTCCTCAGCGACCGATTCGTCCTGGCTGAGCAACGCGGCCAGACGGACGAATCGCGGCCACTTCTCGCGGTAGAACCGATCGAACCCGCTGGCGTCCTCGCCACGAACGTCCGCAACCCGTTCCGTCACGCCAGGCTCGGCGATGTCACAGGTCGGTTCATCCATCACCTCATCGATGCGTCAGCATGCCCCAAGGTTCCCGACGATCTCAGAAAGTCTGGAACCTTGGCAGCAACGTGGCGACCACCGACTCACGAACCGTCTTACCATCCGCACGATCTCGAGCGGCCGCCCAAGCACATCAGTGCCGCTACGAGCGGTTCGGTCCGGCTTCTGTCGTGAGCGATATGAGCGGAGATCAGTGAGATTTGTAGACGCGTGATCGATGATCGATCCGCAGGACGACGACCGTGCGTTGATCGTCGTCGATCTCGTAGACCACCCGATACGCCCCTCGTCGTGCGGAGTGAAGCCCGGCAAGTTCGCGCTGCAGACGTCCGCCGACGCGATGGGGGTTGTCGACCAGGGCGCCCAGCATGAACTCGACAATCGCAGCGGCTGTGCCTTCGGTGAGTCGGCCGAGGTGTCGTTGCGCTGGACCGGTGACGCGCAGTTCGTAGGGGTCGTCGTGCTCGGTCACTTGGAGGCGAGGCGGGCGCGCAGTTCGTCGCCGGTGATGTAATCCCCAGTGTCGGCCGCATGCCTCGCTTCGGCGAGTTCGGTCATTGCGTCGGGATCCGAAAGCAGCTCGAGAGTGTCTTCGAGCGATGCGAGGTCGTCCGGGCTGATCATGACGGCTGCGGGGCGGCCGTTGCGGGTGACGACGATTCGGTCGTGGGTGTGCTCGACGCGGTCGATCATTTCGGAGAACTTCGACTTGACTTGGGCGAGCGGCAAGGTTGCGGACATGACCAGTATTGTAGTCACGTTGTCAAAGCTTGCCACGACGATCAGTTCCGAACGACAGGACCGCTGGGCGCACGATCTTGAGCACCGGACCGAGCGCGGACGTGCCGATCGGGAGCAGGTTGGTGCTCCCGACAGCGGGGTTGATATGGGTGCGTCTGGAACGCCGCCTAGCCCCAATCGAAGCCGGAGGCGACGTGCGATAGTGAGATGAGGTCCGGCATCCGGTTCAGACTCAAGCGCAGGCCGATCCGGGCTGAGAGACTGGCGATGTGACCACCATCGATTGGAACGACCGTCGAGTCTCGCCGAGCGACCTCGAACTTCTCGACTCTGCTCCCGAGAGCATCGGGATCGACCTCGGCGAAGTCCGCCGGTATCGGCAGCGCCGTGTTCGCGAAGAGATGGAAGCCCACGGCGTCGACGCCCTGATTCTCTCCGACGCCGTCAACATCCGCTACGCCACCGGCACGCGCAATATGCAGATCTTCTCCAGCCGCAACGCACCGTCGCGCTACCTGCTCCTCACCCAGGACCGCTCGATCCTGTTCGAGTTCACCGGATCCGAGCACCTCGCCGACGGCTACGACACCGTCGACGAAGTCCGACCCTCCACGACCGCGAGTTTCTGCGCAGCCGGACCCGACATCGGCGGCCGCGAAGTCGCCTGGGCGAACTCGATGGCACAGCTGATCGGCGATCTCCTCGGCTCGCACGCCACCGTTGGATTGGAACGGATGAACGCCGGCTCAGCCATCGCACTCGCCGCAACCGGCCTCACTGTGGTCGACGCACAACAAGCCGTCGAGCGAGCACGGTCGATCAAGTCCACCGAGGAAGTCAAGTGCATCAAAGCATCGTTGCGCGCCACCGAAGTCGCAGTTGGCAAGCTGCGCGATGCAATCAAGCCAGGCATGACTGAAACCGAGCTCTGGTCGATCATGTTCCAGTCCGTGATCGCCCAGAACGGCGACTATTGCGAAACCCGCCTCCTCAACTCCGGTCACCGCAGCAACCCGTGGTTCCAAGAAACCAGCAACCACGTGATCGAAGCGAACACCCTCATCGCGCTCGACACCGACGTCGTGGGTTGCCACGGCTACTACTCCGACTTCTCCCGAACCTTCCACGCCGGACCCGACCAACCAACCTCCGAACAGCGGCTGCTGTACCGCACCGCGGACGAACAGGTCGAACACAACATCGCCGTCATCGAGCCCGGCCTCACATTTGGCGAGTACGCCGACCGCGCATGGGACATCCCCGACGAGTTCCACGCTCACCGCTACTACCTGTCAGCGCACGGCAACGGCATGACCGGCGAATACCCGTACCTGTACCACCGCAGCGATTTTGCCGACGCAGGCTACGACGGTGTCATCGTGCCCGGCATGACCCTCTGCGTCGAAAGCTTTATCGGTCGCGAGAACGGCCCCGACGGAGTGAAACTCGAACAACAGGTGCTCGTCACCGAGACCGGCGTCGAAATACTCTCCGAATTCCCTTACGAAGACCACCTGCTCCGCATCTGACACTCAGCAACCACAACGCCCCGACAGCCTGACCCGCTGCCCAACGCACACGCACCTCCTGATCGAAGCGGCGCCTGCACGATCTGAGCGGCACGCACCGATCTAACGTGCCGTACTCGCGGGGGCGGCGTGGCCCGGGTATGAACATTTTCGGGCGGTGAGTTGCGCCGGTTGTGGCCTATGCCAGGATCGACACGGGTCGTTGGGCGCTTCGACGTCGTGCGCCCTGAAGTACTGCACTCTCGGTTGTCGCCACCCGCTGTCCGAACCGGTCGTTCGTCGCGATTGCACAGCTCTGGAGCAGCACTCGGGTTGGAACCACGTCACCAAGAGCTGTCGGCCACGGTTGAACTTCAGTCCAACAGCGCGTCGCCACGACGGCCCGAGCACTCGTAGTGGATGGGGAGGACCTTGCCGTACAGCTGGCGGCATCGTTCAGGGGTCGCCACCATGTCGGGCTGATCGACGTAGGAGAAGATGCCGACGTAGCGTGGGCGAATTCCGGCGAGTGGAGCCACACGGTGCAGGCTGTGTCGTCCGAGGAAGAGCTGTAGGTCGCCCGGCTGGAGTATCAGGGTGCGCACCTGGTCGGAGGTGCCGTCGAGCACGTGGGTGACCGCGTCGAAGTGTTCGTCGTCGGCGGTGCGGACGTTCGGCGCGTACTCGAACTCGCCGCCCTGCTCGGCGACTTGGATCGCGAGCGTCACGGTGTAGTCGTTGGTGTCAAAGTGCCACGGGAAGCCGGGGCCTGCCCCGGCGCTGTTGATGATCACGTCGGCGAGCGGGTCGGCGTAGCGGTGGAACGGGTCGGCTTGGAGGCAGTCGCGGATGAACTCATCGAACCCTGGCGTGTCGTAGATGGTCCGCAGCGGACTGCCGGCGACGAAGCGGTCGGCCGCGACGAACGCGTTCGACCGGTCGTAGAACCGGCGCACCGGATGCCCCTTTGGCAGCGCCTCGTCGTCGTGGGTGAAGTAGGCGTTGGTGCGGGTGTAGGAGCGATGGGCGTGGGGCGCGACCGCATCGGCCTCTGCTCCGCTGCTCCACGGCCCGCTGATCCTGGACGACGACGTCACGGGGATAGAAGCAGGCACAGGATGCATCATTCACGACGACGAACGACTCCCGGAATTCGGTTGACACTGACCGTCGACGGACTGGCGGATCGCAAGCTCGGCAGCCACCCGACGATGTCTGTGAAGTGCGTGACGCCTCGCGACGGGTTCGAGGTGCGGTGAACGCATGGCCGCGTGCTGAACCGGGGTGAGTCTGCGGCCTCTCACCGACTGCCAGAGGCGAACGCCTCCCAGTCGACCGGATCGGGCAGGGTCAGCAACGGGTGGGTGCCCATGACTTCGACGTACTTCTGAGCGGCACCGGTGTTGAAGATGACGACCCTTTCGTCGGGATCGATTGCGGCCTCGGCCACCAACGTCTCGAGCACCCCGAGACAGGCTCCGGTTTCAGGTGCGAAGGCGATGCCCTCGAGGGCCGATGCTCGACGAGCCCACGCCAGCAAGGTCTCCTCTTCACATGCGCGGGCCTGCCCGCCTGATTCGTTGACGGCGTCGAGGATCATGAAGTCGCCCACGGCAGCGGGGACCCGAAGTCCGCTCGCTGCTGTGGCCGCGTTCGGGAACGGATCGGCGAATCGCGGACCGTTCTCCCATGCCGTACTGATCGGTGCGCAACCATCGGACTGACACGAAATCATTCTCGGTCGCCGCGCATCATTCAACCATCCCAGCTCGGCCAGCTCGGCGAATGCCTTCCACATCCCGATCAGGCCAGTACCCCCGCCGGTCGGGTAGAGGATGACATCTGGCAGCGACCAGTCGAACTGTTCGGCGAGTTCGAGTCCCATGGTCTTCTTGCCTTCGATGCGGTACGGCTCCTTGAGCGTCGACAGGTCGAACCACCCCATGTGGGATGTGCCGTCCCGCACGATTGCGCCACAATCGGTGATGAGCCCGTCGACCAAGAATGCTTCGGCGCCGTAGTACGCGGCCTCGTACTGATTCACGACAGGCGTGTCGGCGGGCATGAAGACGTAGGCGTCGAGCCCGACCCGCGCTGCGTACGCCGCCATCGCGCCGCCGCGTTGCCAGCAGTGGGAATCGCAACGGTAGTGACACCGAGTTCGTTGGCCCGGCTGACGGCCATTGCGAGACCCCGGCTCTTGAACGAGCCGGTGGGTAGTTGGGATTCGTCCTTCACCCAGAGATTGCGAAGGCCGAGTGCCGCGCCAAGCCGGTCGCAACGGAGCATCGGCGTCATGCCCTCACCCAGCGACGCGATCTTCGAATCGTCGTCGACCGGCAGGAGTTCGCGATAGCGCCACATGGTCGGCTCGCGGCTCGCTACGACCTCCTTGGTCATCGTCGTCTTCACGGCATCGAGGTCATAACGGACCCACAGCGGGCGGCCCTCCTGGAGAGTCTGGAGTTCGGTGTGGGGCAGCCTGGTCCCATCGATTGCCGCTTCGAGGTGGGTGACATTGCTCATGGTGGAGTACTCCCGTTGTGGGTTTGGTGTGGTGGCGGTGCCGGGCCGCGGCCCACCTCGGAGTGACAGACGCCGAGAGCTGCCGATGACATCTCCAGCGATCGTGCGATGACCGACGAGATCTGTGCGACCTGTCCAACGGTCATCGTCAGCGGAATCCGCATGTCGATCAGGGTCGCCAGGACCTCGCTGGCGCGTGGAGCGGACCGTTCCGCAACGAAGCGCCAGTGATCGAATCGGCTCGTGAAGCCATGTGGTTGATCGGCGCCGAACCACTTCAGCATGACGCCCGACTCGGCGGCGCGATCGACGAAGGACTCGATGTCGGGGTGGTCCACGTTGAACTGGATCGACGACGCGACGAAGGCTTCGCGGGCGTCCCGCTGAGGGATTCGGACACCATCGATTGCCCGAAGGCATGCCGCGAGGTCGGCGTACCGGGCGTTCCAGACGGCGGCGCGTCGGGTGAGCATTTCGAGTTGGGGGCGAGCCAGCGCCGCGGTCAGCGCACTCATCCTCATCGAGAAGTTGGGTGTCGTCAGGCGATGCCGTTCGAACACGTCGTCGTCGGGTCGAGCTCCGTGTTGACCGTGGAGCATGTACGAACCGGAGAGCAGGACGGCTCGTGCCGCGAGGTCTTCGTCGTCGGTGACGAGCAGGCCGCCTTCGCCGGAATTCACATGTTTGAAGGTCTGCGTGCTGAAGCACCCGGCGACGCCGAAGGTTCCGGTGGGGCGTCCGTCCCAACCCGCACCCATCGTATGGGCACAGTCCTCGATGACGGTGATGCCGAGTTCGTCGCAGACGACGAACACGTCGTCGAGGTTCGGAATGTGACCGCGCATGTACGACAACAGCAGCCAGGTCGCTCCGGACGACGCTGCCTGTCGGCGGAGGTCGTCGAGGTCGATGTGGTAGTCGTCGGTGATGTCGACGAACACCGGCTGCGCCCCGGCGTGGATGATCGCACCCGGCACCGGCGCCAGTGTGAACGCGTTCATCAACACCTTGTCGCCGTGCGCCACCCCGGCGGCGATCAGTGCCGTAGCCATCGACGCTCCACAGCTGTTGAACGCAACACAGAACCGACGACCGACGAGGGCGGCGAACTCTTCCTCGAGGCGCGCCACGTCCATTTCGTCCGCACCTACTTCGCCGTAGCGGAAGAGCTTGCCGGACCTGAGCAGCTGTTGGGCTCGTTCGACGGCCCGCTCGGGCAGCGGTTCCTGCGCCGTGAAGTCGAGGTCGACCTGCGAGGCTCCTGCCTCGTCGACCGGCACGTGCTCGGCGCGCAGGTCGCCGGATCGGGCGTGACCTTCCATTCCCTCGTATCGCGAGATCCGAGCAGCCAACTCGCCTTGACTCCGGGCGGCGTCCGGGGTGAGTTCCTGATAGGTGAGCTGCTTGAGGAACTTCAACACGTTGAGCCCGCCCGTGTAGCGGGCTGCGCGGCGTGTGGGAAGGATGTGATTCGGGCCCGCACTCTTGTCGCCGAAGGTCACGCTGGCTTCGGCACCGAGGAAGAGCGATCCGTAGTTGGTCAGCCGGTCGTGCCACCACGGAAGGTCCGCGGCCATCACCTGGAGATGTTCGGCTGCGTACTCGTCGCACACGACCGCAGCTTCTTCGCGATCGTCGACCACGATGATCTCGCCGTGGTCCGCCCACGCCGCGATCGCGGAGGCTCGCCCGTCGTCGGGCAGTTGTCGTGCGAGTTCAGGGACTCGCTGTGCGACCTGGGCGGCCAGTACCCCCGACGTGGTCACGAGCCAGACCGGTGAGTCGGCCCCGTGCTCGGCTTGGCCGACGAGATCGGTCGCGACGCGATGAGCATCTGCGGTTTCGTCGGCGACGATCATGGATTCGGTCGGGCCTGCGATCACGTCGATGCCCACCTCACCGAACAACTGCCGTTTGGCTTCGGCGACGAACGAGTTGCCGGGCCCGACGATCATGTCAGCGGGTTGTCCGGTGAAGAGGCCGAAGGCGAGTGCCGCGATGGCCTGCACGCCGCCGAGGCCGAGGACCACATCGGCCCCGGCGATGTCCGCCGCGGCGAGGATCGCCGGGTGAACACCGTCTCGGTCGGCGCGGGCCGGTGACGCGACGACGATGGTCTGCACGCCCGCGACCTGGGAGGTCGTGACGCTCATCAGTGCCGACGCGATGTGCGCAAAGCGCCCCGCCGGCACGTAGCAGCCCGACACGTTCACCGGAACGAGGCGGTGTCCGGCCCGCAGGCCCGGACTGACCTCGATCTCGAACGGCCGGAGCGAATCCCGCTGAGCCTGCGCGAACCTTCGAATGTGGCGATGTGCCTCGGTGATGTCATCCAGCAAGGAGGGCGCGAGCGTCGAGCGTGCGGCTCGGATCGTTGCGTCGGGGACGACGATCGTTCCGTCCCACCCGTCGAAGGTTCGAGCGAGATCGATCGCTTCGGATTCTCGGCGTTCGCGCAGGCCGGCGAGCATGTCTCGGACTCGGTCCGAGACATCTTGGTCGCGAGATGCCCCGCTGTTCGATCGTTGCTTGATGTAGGTCCGCACCATGCGAGCTCTACAGTCCGGAATCGTCAGCGTCGACCCGCGGGCGTCGATGTTCCGGGTCGAACATCGGCTCGGTTCCGACTGTCGCTCGGCAACGCTGCCCGATCACGGTGATCGAGAGTTCGGTGCCGGGTTCGGTACACGTCGGGACGACATACCCCATCGCGATGTTCGTCGCCATGTGGTGTCCGTACGCGCCGCTCGTCACGACGCCCACCAGCCGGTCGCCCGACCAGATCGGATCGCCCGTGTGCGCCGAGGCGATGTCGCAGTCGACCTCCATCGCGACGAACTGGCGACGGTGTCCGGCATCGCGTTGCGCGGCGATCGCATCCCGGCCCCGGAAGTTCTTGTCCATGTTCACGAACCGGTCGAGGCCGGCTTCGAGGACGGAGAACTCGGTGTGCAGGTCGCTCTTCCACGCCCGGTAGTTCTTCTCGAGGCGCATCGACTCGGTCGCCAGGAGTCCGAAGTCGACGATGCCCCCGCTCGCGTCACCGTTCGAACCAGCCGCACGGATCGCCTCGTACACCGGCACCGAGGCATGCATGGGCATGTGGAGTTCCCAGCCCAGTTCTCCGGTGAAACCGAGTCGGAGCGCGAGCACGTCGAACCCGGCAACCTCGATCCAGCGAGCTGCCAGCCACGGGAACGACGCATTGTCGAGCGGTGACTCGGTGATCGACGCGAGCACCTCGCGCGATCGGGGTCCGGCGATCATCAACGCGTTGTGGTCATGGGTGAGGTTCTTGATCTTCACACCCTCGGGCGGGTTCGCATCGGTCAGCACGTCGAGGTCGTGCCATTCCGCCGCCGCTGCACTGAGGAGCCAGAAGCTGTCTTCGGACAGACGTGTCATGGTGAACTCGGACAGGAGTCGGCCGCGCTCGTCACTCACATAGGCGAGCGACGTGCGACCGACACCGGGGATGCGGCCTGCCGTGAGCCCGTCGAACCACGCGATGGCATCGGCACCCTCGACGAGGAACCGGGTGAAACCGCTGATCTCGGCGACACCCACGCCGGACCGCACCGCGCTCACTTCGCGACCGACCTGGTCGTGATGGGTCGAGTAGCGAAAGGCGGGAAGGTGTTCGAAGTCGTTCTCGGTCGGATGGAAGTACAGGCTTCGCTCCCAGCCGTTGATCGCTCCGAACTCGGCTCCCCGTGCGGTCAGCACTTCGGTCAGCGGGGTGGTCTTCGCCCGCCTCCCCGCGGGTCGATGTTCGTCCGGGTGATCGAAAACGAACTCGCGCTGGTACTCCTCGACGGCCTTCTTCGACGCATACGCCTCGTCGGCGTACTGGGTGAACCGGCGCGGGTCGATCACCCACGTGTCCCACTCGGACTCGCCGTCGACGATGATCTCCGCGAGCACCTTGCCGAGGCCGCCACCTTCGCCGATCCCTGCTCGCAGCCCGAGCATGCAGTAGGCGTTGCGGCGGCCCGGCAGTCGGCCCACGAGGGGCACGCCGTCGCCGGAGTAGGTGATCGGGCCATTCACGACCGACGAGATCCCAGCGGTCTGCAGCACCGGCAGTCGATCGAAGATGCGCATCATGTTGATTTCGAGTCGATCGAGGTCGGGCGGCTCCAGCTTGTTGGCAAAATCGACCGGGATGTGATCGCGGCCCCAGGTCTTGCAGCTCTGCTCGTAGATGCCGACGAGCAGGCCGTGATGCTCCTGGCGGCTGTAGAAGTCGTCGCCCGGATCCCGGAGCAATGGAACCCGTCGCCCCAGATCCACCAACTCGGGCAACTCCTCGGTGATGAAGTACTGATGCTCCATCGACGAGACCGCGGATTCGAGGCCATAGAAGTTGCCGACCTGGTGCACGCGATAGCCAGCGGCGTTGACGATGCTCTCGCATTCGATGTCGCCGCGATTCGTGTGGACGATCCAGCCATCGCCGGTTTGGGTGAGCCCGATGCAGTCGGTGAAGCGGTATGCCTCACCGCCGTTCTTGCGGCCGGCGTGCACCAATCCATTGACGAGTCCCGTCGGATCGATGTCGCCATCGACCGGGTCCCACAAGCCACACGTCAGACCGGTGACGTCGAGCAGGGGGTGCGCCTCGGCCATTTCCGACGGGGACATCACTTCGAAGTCGACGCCCATGCCCTTCGCCATGCCGACGAAGTGGGCGTACCCGTCGTGATCCTGCTGGCTGTACCCGAGGCGGATCCCGCCATCGTTGCTCCGGTAGGTGATTGGTCGGTCCGGGTCGGCGGCGAGTTCGGCGTAGAGCTCACAGGAGTACTTCTTCAAACCCACCATGGTCTGGACCGTGCCGAACTGGGTGACCTGGCCCGCCGCATGCCAGGTCGACCCCGACGCCCACTCGTCGCGTTCGAGCAGGACCACGTCACTCCATCCATGCGTCGTCAGGTGGTAGAAGGTGCTGGCGCCGCCCACACCGCCGCCGATCACCACGACCCGAGCGCGTGTGGGGAAGTTCTCGTAGATGGGACTGCTCATCACTAAAGCGTCCTCCCGGTCGGCGATGAGCACAAGGGTCAAAACCGCACAACACACATAACCCTGGGTTATGTGTACGGTGATGCGGTGCGCCCGCTACTTCGCCGTGTCCCTCAGCTCCAACGCCTTGCCGTGCTCGATGCAGTCGCCGCGGCAGGTGACTTCACTTCTGCAGCACGCGAACTCCAGATCAGCCAACCGGCCGTCTCGCGACACATGGCGGCGCTCGCTCGCGAGATCGGCGTCGAACTGTTCGAACGATCCGGACGAAAGCGCATCCTGACCACTGCAGGGCGCGATGTGGCCGACACCGTCGGATTGGCTTTCTCGTCGATCGAGCGGACTCTCGCCGATCTCGATGCGCAGCGCGAAGCCCTCGTCCTGTCCGTGCAACCCGCAATGGCCACGTCATGGGTCGTACCACTTCTCGATCAACTCGAGTCGGCGGCCGGATCTGAAATCCGGTTGCGAATCTTCGAAAGAACCGCTGAGCTGGACTCCAGTGAGTGGGACATGGCCATCGTGCCGGGCACGGGGAGTTGGGCCGGATGGGAGTCGACGATGCTGTTTCGCGAGGCGGTCCGACCGTTCGCTGCGCCCAGTCTTGCGACGCAACTCGGCCTCAACCCTGACACGACCCCAGCAGAACTCGCAAGCCACAACCTGCTCCACATCGACGACGTCGGACGCCCGAACATGACGTGGAAGCAATGGTTCGACGAGGCAGGAGGGCCACTCACCCCAGCCAGGCCGAGGCTGGTGTACAACGCGTACCCCACCATCATCCAAGAAGCGCTTGCCGGCAACGGGATCGCCCTCGGGTGGCAACACCTGTTGAGTGACCTGGTCGAACGAGGATTGCTGGTGCCAGTCGGACCCGTCGTGCAGCGCCGACACGGCGGCCACCACATGTGCTGGCGCGTCGGACGCGCCGATGAACGCCATCGAGCGATACTCGATCGACTGCAGACCGAGATTCTCGGCTCCTCAGCGTCCTTCGCCTCAGACTGATGGATTCAGGTCGCCCTACCGCCGCCAACCCCATCGGCCGACCCCTCTCCGACCGCGAGATCGACGAGGGCAAGACCTCCACAGAAGCCATCCGTTCACACGAGGGGCGACCGTCCGACGTCAATCACCACTTCGACCACGACGATCCTCGGCGGTGGCCAGCCGGCCCTCCCGGCCCGCCGGCCCCGAAGCTCGGCGAGCGCGCTCCGGCCCGGCGCGCCGACCCACGGTCCGTTGCAGCGAATGCCCACACGTTGATCGACCGCCTCGCTCCGAGTCCGCCGGACTCCTGAGTATTTCGGCGGCGACTTGGCGGACATTGCGCAAATCTTTGAACGACGCACAGTCCATCCACAGCAAGCTGGTCAAGAGTGAAGGCATGACACGCATGCGAAAGACCGCAGCCTGGCGGTTAGCGCTCCTGCCCGTCGCGCTCGTCGGGCTGCTGGCCGCGTGCGATACCTCGTCCGACGACGTTGCAGACGAGGACGCAACGACAGTCGCCACCGCGGCACCTTCGACCGTCGCAGCGGACGTAGGGTCGACCGACGCCGGTCCGGTTCCGGCCGACACGTCCGAAC
The DNA here is from genome assembly GCA_963837005.1 of Lewinellaceae bacterium. Taxonomy (GTDB): domain Bacteria; phylum Bacteroidota; class Bacteroidia; order Chitinophagales; family Saprospiraceae; genus CALDTK01. The sequence continues at coordinate 42,878 of CAWIMC010000001.1, read as the reverse complement.
CAGCCGGGGACGTGACAGAGTCGTCGTTCAGCATCGAGGTGTGGGCCGACAACTGGTCGGAGGTGTACGTCGATGGTGTGCTCATCGGCGAGGACTCGGTGCCCATCACCACCGAGCGGTCGTTCAACGCCGAGGTGTTCACCTTCGAAGCGACGTACCCCTTCACGATCGCCATCGAGGCCAAGGACTTCAAGGAGACCGATTCGGGCATCGAGTACATCGGCGAGCCCAACCAACAGATGGGCGATGGCGGCATCATCGCCCAGGTCACCGACACGTCGACCGGAGAAGTCGTGGCCAGCACCGACTCGGACTGGAAGACACTGGTCGTCCACCGGGCACCATTGAACTCCGACTGCGAAGGAGACCCCGACCCCGACGCCACGTGTGAGTTCCTGATCCTCGACACACCCTCCGATTGGGCATCGCCCGACTTCGATGACAGCGACTGGACCAATGCCACGGTCTGGAGTGCAGCTGATGTCGGTCCCAAGAATGGGTACGACGAGATCACCTGGGACCCGTCGGCGCAACTCGTCTGGGGTCCCGATCTCGAGGTCGACAACACCGTGCTGCTCAGGACGACGATCTCATGAACGATGAGCGATCGCGTGCAGCCACGAGTCACGACCACGTCCATCCACATCATCCCTCTCCCTCCGATGGACAGCGGCATTCCCACGGTGGTGCGATGATCGACAGGCGCTCAGCCCTCCGCTCGGGAGCCGTCGGCATCGGCGCCCTTCTCCTCGCTGCGTGCGGCTCGAACACCTCGGATCCGGCAGTCGCGACATCCCCGTCCGACGGGTCCGATCCGGCGACGGACGGACCAACAGCGACCGGGACGGCCGGGACCGTGCCTGCCACGGTGTCGGGAACGACGTCCGCCGACGTACTCGCCGGTTTCGACGCGTTCGCCGACACGGTCACCGGCTTCACCAGCCGAGACGTGTGGATGATCGAGTGCAACGGCATCCCGATGCACCAGATGATGGTCGGTATCACCAGTTGGCAGCAGCAGGTCCCCGTCGCCCAGGACTACACCGGAGCGAACGCCTGGCAGATCCCGGGCACACCTCGACTCGCAGCCGAACCCGTCTCCGCACGCACAGGGCTGTTCCGCGGAGCGATCGCTCTCGCGGTGAACGGGATCCCGATCTTCAATGCGCTCAACAACCGTGGCGACGACGCGTTCCTCGTCGGTGAACTCGACGAGTTCGGTGGGCACTGCGGTCGCGCCGACGACTACCACTACCACGCCGCACCTCTCCACCTGGCAGACGTGGTCGGGCCGACCAACCCGATCGCCTACGCGCTCGATGGATTCGCGATCTACGGCTCCGTCGAACCCGATGGCAGCCCGCTCGAACTGCTCGACGAGTACAACGGCCACACCGGGTCCGACGGCGTGTACCACTACCACGGCACCACGACGTATCCATACATCAACGGCGGCCTGGTCGGCGTTGTCGAAGTGTCCGACCAGGTCGAACCACAACCGATGACCCCTGCGTTCCGACCGGCAGGCGAGCCACTGGCGGGCGCAACCGTCACCGGATTCGAGGACCTCGGCTCCGGCTCCTACCGTCTCGAGTACACCGTCGACGGGGCAGTCGGCTCGGTCGACTACACCGTTTCGGACGACACGGTGAGCTTCGAGTTCACCAGCCCGACCGGCGACGTCACCACCGAGAGCTACACCCGCTGACGCCCGCCGCTCCTGAGGACGAGCCGATCATCGAGGAGGTCGACGCGCTCGCCGATCAGCATGGTGGCCATCAGATCGACACGTGGAGGTCTCGCCATCCGCGGACATCTCGTCATGGCCACAGTGTTCTCACAGGAAGGATCCGTACTTTCGACCGCATGACCTCCAGGATCACGTTCCCACCACCCCCTCGACGCCGCGCACTCGCCGCTGCGACCGCCGTCGCCCTGCTCCTTTCCGCATGCGGCTCCAGCGACGACGCTGCGACTTCGGATTCCACTGCGGCCGCCGACACCTCGAACGCTGCTCCCGACATCACGGCCGAGGTCGCCGGCACCGATGACACCGTCGACACCACGGTGGACACGGACGACACCGAGGAAGCAGCGTCGTCCGCCGCCGTCGACATCGGGTTGTTCTTCGACGGCGCCCTCACCGAGGACGTGACCACGCAGGACTGCACGCTGAGTGGCGGCGCCGAGACCACCTGCTACGAAATCACCGTGGCCGGGTACCCGGTCAGCCACGACGTCGGCCCGTTCTGCCCGTCCACGATCGACGACGACGCCGAGGCCGGCGGCATCTGGTTCGACGGCAATGGCGTCTACGACCTCGACGGTCAATTCTTCGTCGACGTCGGCACGCTCTACGACGACGCCAACTGGCAGATGTACGACGAGGACGGCAACATCTACGTCACTGAAACTGCAGAGGAGTTCGAAGCCGCCGCCCGGCCTGACGTCGACCCCGACCTCCAAAACCACTGTGTCGAGGGCGCACTCGAATGGCTGGACGGCGGCGAGGCGATCACCACCACCGTGCTGATCCCCACCGAACCGGTCCTCGCCGAGTCGTCGGCTTCCTCGCAGGGCAACTCCGGCGTGACCCTCGACGGCGTCGTGATCGCTGCATCCGCTCCGGTCGACGCGATCCTGGGCGCCTACACGATCGCCGCCTTCGATGACTGCGGAGCCCACTTCAACCCGTTCGAGGGCTACCACATGCACGGCGCCACAGGCTGCTCCGAACTCGAGACCGACGGTGACACCGGCGACGGCGAGACGCCGATGTTCGGCTACGCCATGGACGGCTTCGCAATCCACAGCCCGCTCGCCGCCGACGCGGCCGCAGCCGCCGACCTCGACGAGTGCAACGGCCACACGACCGACGCAGATGGATACCACTATCACGCCAACAACGCGGCCGAGAACCAGGTCGTCCAGTGCCTCATCGGCCAGACGGTCACGACCGGCGAGGGCGCAGGTGGCGGTGGACGACCCGACGGTCCGCCACCCGCCGACGGCTGACCACCGCATCGACCCACTCTCGTTCCGCCGAACCATTCCGATCAGGAGCACACCATGACCCCTCTTCACCGACGACTCGCTGCGATGCTCGTCCCTCTCGTCCTCACGGTCGCCGCGTGCGGCTCGTCCGACGGCGTCACCACCAACACGACGACCGACACCGTCGCCGAATCGACCGAGGACGCCGCCCCTGCCGCGACCGTCGACGATGCGGACGCCACGTCGACGGCGACGACGGACACCGTGGCTGTCACCGACGACGCGGCCTCGGTCGCTGTGTTCGCAGCGTTTGCCGACGGTGCGCTCACCGCCGAGCCGACGACGGTCGACTGCACGCTGGAGAACGGCAGCGAGACGACCTGCTACCAGCTGGAGGTCGCGAGCCTTCCCGACACCGTCGACACCGACGGGCCCTACTGCCCGGACACGGTGGAGGATCAGGGCGGGATCTGGGTGTGGGACGGAGACGAGCCGGGCCTGTACGACCTCGACGCCGACTTCTGGGACCTGATGGAATCGCAGGGGTACGACTTCGTCGACGCCGACGGCAACATCACGGTCACCGACCCGGGCGCCGGGGCATCTGATGCCGGCGGCACCGCCAACTCGTGCCTCGAAGCCACGGCCGACGGTTCGTACCACTTGCAGGTGCTGATCCCGACGACCCCAGAAGACCTCGGCACCCCGACCGACCTCTCGACGATCTCCCAGATCGGCTTGGCGCTCGACGGCGTGACCATCTTCGGAGACGCTCCCTCGGTCGCCGACCGTGGCGGGCTCCCGGCACTTGATGCCTGCGGTGGCCACATCGACCCGTCCGGCTACTACCACTGGCACTTCGGTGCCGAGTCGATCCAGACCAACCTGGACGATGCCGACACAGGGATCACCTGCGACGTGGAGCAGGACACCGAAGCGATGATCGCCCTCGCCTACGACGGGTACGCAATCTACGGCCCGGAGGAGAACCGTGCGATCCCGGGCGACCTCGACGAGTGCTCGGGCCACGTGTCCGATACCGAAGAATTCGGGGAGACGTACCACTACCACCTCACCTACGACTCGCCGAACCTGCCGACGTGTCGGGTCGGCGCTACCGCTGTCGTCACCTTGTCCAGCCCGGACAACGCGAACGTCGCACTCCCCAACGGCGATGGCGGCAGCGGCGGTGCGCGCCCCGACGGACCTCCCCCGGGGGACGGGTGATTGCGATGGCACCCACACAAAGCACGCCTCGCCGGCTCGCTCCACTGATCGCACTCGTCACGATCGTCTTGGCGATCCTCGCCGGGTCCACCACGGCCTCGGCACACGACGCGACCGACGGCAGCACCGTGGTGACCATCGACGATCGCCGAGTGGTCGTGGGTGCCTCGGTTCCGTTCGACGAACTCGGTTACGTCGACACCTCCGGTGACGGTCTGATCGACGCCGACGAACTCGCCGGACAGGAAGCGACGGTCGCACCGGAGTTCGTGGCGATCGTGCGCCGACTCGTCGACGTTCGAGTCGACGGCGAGTCGGTCGAGATCATCGGTGCCGGTGTGCAGTCGCCGAGCGAGATCGGCGCCGACGACACCGGTGCATCCGAGTACGTGATGCTGGCCTTCGCGACCGGCCCGCACGACGGTGCGGTGAACGACGTTGAAATCGACTGGGGCTTCGGCGGGCCGGTGGACACCTTCGTCCTGACGTCCGCCGACGGCGCAGTGACCGGGCAACTCAGCGACGACGGGACCATCTCGTTCTCGCTCGACACCTTGTCGAGTGCGCAGTCCTTCTTCGAACTCGGAATCGACCACATCCGCTTCGGGCCGGACCATCTGCTCTTCCTGCTCGTGCTCACCCTCGCCGTCGCCGGTACGACCGTGTCCAAGGCGACGACTCGCCGCACCGTCAAGCTGGTCACCGCATTCACGCTCGGCCACGCAGTGAGCCTCGGGCTCGCCTACTTCGACCTCGTGTCAGTACCGGCATGGCTGGTCGAACCGGCGATCTCCCTCTCGATCGTGGCGGCGGCCCTGATGGCCATCGTCGGACGCGCGAGCGACGCGCGACCGTGGATCGCCGCGCTCATCGGTCTCGTCCACGGGCTGGGCTTCGCGTCGAGCCTCGGCAGCCTCGGAGTCGTCACGTCCCAGCGATTCGTCGCGCTCGCCGCCTTCAACTTCGGCATCGACGTCGCCCAGACGATGTTCGTCCTCGTCGTGATCGGCGGCCTTTGGCTGGCGAATCGGCTCCTCGACCAGCGAGTCGTCTGGGTGCGCACTGCGGTCGCATCGAGCGCAGCGCTGGTCGGTGTGGCCTGGACCGTGTCCCGCCTCGCCGAACTCCCGATCTGAAGCCCATTCCCCGACCGATCGAAACGACATTCCCATGACTCTCTCCACCACCCGGTACGCCGCGCTGGCGCTCGCCGCACTCTTCGCCGTCTCCTCGTGCGCCGGCAACGACGACAGTGACACGACCGCCGCAACCGACACGCCCAGCGACTCCACGTCGAGCGGCAGCGCTGCGGTGTCGGGCACATCGCCCGCAACGTCGGCCGCCGGCGCTGTCGACCAGTCCGCGTTCGTCGAGGGGGCGTTGACCGCCGAGCCGGTCGTCGAGGAGTGCACACTCGTCGACGGCTCCGCGACCGACTGCTACCGATTGACGATTGCCGGCTTCCCGGCGAACCGCGAGTCCATCGGGCCGTGGTGTCCGGCGACCACCTCCGAGGGCGCCGCCGGGATCTGGTTCGACGGAGACGACGTCTACGACATCGACGGCCAATTCATCACCGACCTCGCCGACATCTACGACGACCCCACCTGGAAGCTCTACGACGAGAACGGCAACGTCCTGTCGACCGACACGTCCGAGAAGTTCAACGACCTCGTCAACGGCGCCCCGAGCGACCCCGATGCCGATCCGGTCAACCTCTGCGTGTACGGCGAGATCGAATGGGCCGACGGCGGTGGCCTGATCCCATCCACCGTCCAGATCCCCGTCGAACCCGTAGCGGCCGACAGCCCGACCGCCATCACCGGCAGCGTCGGCATCACCCTCGATGGAGTGCTGATCGAAGCAAGCGCACCGGTCGACCTGATTCTCGGCAACTACACGATCGGCGCGTTCGACCCGTGCGGCGGCCACGTCAACCCGCAGGAGGGATACCACATGCATGCCACGACCGGCTGTTCGGACTCCACCGACGAGATCGGCGAAGGCGAGACGGCCCTGTTCGGCTACGCCCTCGACGGGTACGCGATCCACGCCCCGTACGACGAGGACACCACCCCCGACCCGTCGAGCGAGAGGGCGCTGGACGAGTGCAACGGACACGAAACCCCCGAACTCGGCTACCACTACCACGCCAACCAGGTCGCGGAGAACGCCGTCCTGTCCTGCTTCACCGGATCGATCGTGCCGTCGGCAGACGGTGGACGACCCGCCGGCGGCCCCCCTGCCGGCGGACTACCGGGAGAGGGACCTCCGCCGGCGGACGTGCCCGCATCGACACCCGAAGGATGACGCTTCCAGTCCGCTCCCTCTCCGCTTGCTCGGCGTGGCTGCCAGCGTGCCGGCCAAAGCACCGTCCGATCGGCGGAGTTGAATGGGTGACGTGATCCAGAGCGCGTCGCCCAGCCGCATCCTCGTCGTCGAGGACGAGCCGGCGATCAGTGACGTCGTGTCGACCGCCCTGCGCCACCACGGACACGCGATCACCACGGCCGACGACGGCCGACGTGGCCTCGATCTCGCTCGATCCGGCGACTTCGACCTGATCGTGCTCGACGTGATGCTTCCGGGCATGAATGGCTACGAGGTCTGCCGGGACCTGCGTTCGACGGGCTCGGCCACCCCGGTGCTCTTCCTCACTGCACGCGACGCCCCCGACGATCGGATCGAGGGCTTCCTCACCGGCGGAGACGACTACCTGACCAAGCCGTTCAGCGTCGACGAACTGGTGCTGCGCGTCGCCGCGATCCTGCGTCGCACCGGGCGCGAGGCCCCGTCGGACCGCCTCACGGTCGCGGACCTCGTCCTCGACCCGTCCGTCCACGAAGTGCGCCGCGACGGCCGATTGATCGAGCTCTCGCCGACCGAGTTCCGCCTGCTGCACTACCTCATGGTCAACACCGGAACGGTCCTGTCCAAGGCCCAGATCCTCGTCAACGTCTGGGACCACGACGACGACGTGCGCGACAACGTCGTCGAGCTCTACATCGGCTACCTCCGCCGCAAGGTCGACGACGATCACCGACCGCTGATCCACACCGACGCGGCGTCGGCTATCTACTCCGCTCCGAGGTGAGCGAATGACGCGTCCAACGCTGCGATGGTTGATGGTGTTGCCGACGATCGCCGTCGTCACCCTCGGATTCGGCGCCTTCGCCGTCTACATCGACGACGTCGAACGGTCCAACCTCGTCGCCGACATCGACGACGAACTCGTTCGGGCCGAGCGCGCCGGTGACACGCAGGCTCCGACCGCGGGGAACCTGGCAACCGATGGCCAAGCGCCCGAACCAGGCGACGTTCCCGACGGGGCGGCGACGGACCAGACGGTGGCAGTCGATGATGTGACGCGACCGGTGCAGCTCCGGCTGTCATCCGACGGTGCGCTGATCGGCCCGCCGTCGACCAACCCGTTCGACACCGAAACGATGCAGCAACTCGCCCGCCGCTCCGGGACGTCCACGGTCGAGGACCCTCGCTACCGCGTCCTCGTGACACCGACCGATGACGGCACCGTTCGTGTGACCGCGCTGTCGCTCGAACGCTTCGACGAGTCGATCAACGACTTCCGCCGCACGCTGCTGTTCGGCGGACTCGTGATCCTGCTCCTCGTTGCCGGCGTGATCTGGTTCCTCACCACCCTTGCGGTACGCCCCGTCACGCGAATGGCCAGCACCGCCACGAGGATCGCCGACGGCGACATCCAGATCGACGTCGTCGCACCGAGCGCATCGCGGGAGACCGCCGAGCTCGCCGACGCCCTCGACCTCATGCTCGTCCGGCTCCGAGCCACAATCGACGAGAGAGAACTCGCCGCGGTGACCGCCGGCGAGTCACGCGACGCAATGCAGCGTTTCCTCGCCGACGTGTCCCACGAACTGCGCACGCCGCTTACTGCGCTGAAGGGCTACAGCGACCTGTACGCCGGCGGCATGCTCGACGAAGTCGGCGCACTCGACCGGGCGATGACTCGGATCGGGCAGGAGAGCGAGCGCCTCAACGGCCTCGTCACCGACATGTTGCAACTCGCACGCGAAGCCCCGGCCGACGAACCCGTCGAGCACTTCGACGCCACTGCGGTCGTCGCCGTGATCACCGCCGACCTGCGCGCCGCCCACTCCGGCGTCGAGATCGCGCTCGACGTCCCGACCGACACTCGCACGACCGTCGCCGGGAACCCGGCACGTTTCCACCAGGCCATCCTGAACCTGGGGTCGAACGCATGCCATCACTCCGCACCGGGGACCGAGGTGCGCTTCGAGGTCACTGCGACGAGTACCGAACTCGTCGTCCGGGTGATCGACCACGGTCCGGGGATCGCACCCGGTGAGGCCGATCAGATCTTCCTCCCCTTCTACCGCTCCGAGACATCTCGCGACCGCCAGAGCGGAGGCGGCGCCGGACTCGGGCTCGCCATCTCCGGCCAGATCATCGAACGACACTCCGGCACCATCTCGGTCGAACCAACACCGGGGGGCGGCGCAACGTTCGTCGTCACGGTCCCACTCGCAGTTGCGTGACCATCAATCCCGTGACCGACCAGCACTCTCGAGTCCCGTCGCGGGCATGCGTAACCAGCCGAACGCATCCCAGGATCCGATCAGAATGTTCAGCGACGAGCGAAGTGACCCCGCTCAGGAACCGGCATTACGCGGGTGACTACGTGCTCCATATCAGCGCCGTTTCGGTGGCGGAGTTGCGGTTGCGTAGCAGTCATTCGCTCCGCTCAAAGATCGAAGTCAGCGCCTCCGCTGGGTTCGACCTCCCAAGAGTCGTGATCCAAGCCACGGCTACCGCTCCCCACTTCCAGGTCCTCTCGGAACTCCAAGTCCTCCTCGAGTTTCAGGTCCGCTTCTGTTGGCCCGGGCATCAGTGCGAGATCGTCCTCAAGGAGATCTTCGACGTCCCACGTGTCGCGATCTCGATGGTGATCCTCCCAATCGAGCGCTACCGGTTCGGGATCGCTTCTTCGGGCCAGATCGCGATCGTCGATGTCAGGGAGTAGGTCTCGGAGGAGGCTGGGCGGCAGCGGTCGACGGTCATCGGAGACCACGATGGCGTTGCCGAGGATCGGCCAGCCGGTGCCGTACAGCTGGGTGGCCGTGGAGTTGACGGGCAGGACGTGGTCGTTGCTGCGGTCGTCGACCCACATCACGACCCGGTCGGTTCGGTCGCCGGTGTTGACGCGTGCGGCATCGAGGTCGCCGGTGTCGAGTCGCGATCGCGATGCGATCCGGGACTCTGCGGTTCGCGTAGAGCGGCGGTGCTGCCGTCGACGTCGATGACGATCCCGTAGATCGGGTCGTCGACGTCGGTCCGCCGGTTGGCGGACCGCCAGTGCCTCACGTCGTGCCCAGTCGAGGCTCCCCAATTGCATCGATCGTCGTCCCCAGTCGGGGAGTGCTTCGGCGACGTCTTCAGGGTCGGCGAACTGTCCGAGAACCTCGATGTCGTCGCCGTTGTGCGAGCGGGCGTACAGCTCACCGGTGCCGGTGTTGTAGGTGACGGCCCATTCGGTGTGTGGGTCGTGTTCTCGGGTCCAGTTGGTGCCGAAGTCGAACTCGGGTGCGTGTCGTCGAGCGATCGATTTCGATCCATTCACTGACGGTGGTCATGTGCGTTCACCTGCTTTGGCTGTCGATGCGGGACGGGGTTGGTCGGGGACGAGAGACGGGAACGGTCGACGCTTGGGAGCGGGTTGATGGGGCCGTCACCGTCGGGAACGAATCGGGCTCGGCCGGCCAGCCTGCGGTTGTCGAACCAGGGGCGCAGCGAGAGTTCGGCTCCTCGCGAGTTGCCGTAGATCAACGTGCCGTGACCCTCTCGTTGCTGGCGCAGCAGGTCGGCGGGAGCGAGTGGCGTCTCTCGGATCGAGTCGGTCCGGGTTCGGCGTCCCCAGCCGTTCGCGTCTCGGCTGACGGAGGTCTGTGTCTGTTCGATGTTGCCGAGCAGCTTCGATGCGAGGTCGAGCGTGACGGTGTCCTTCACTCCGGTCAACAGCAGCAGGGCGCGGTGGTTGTTGATGATCGTGTTGGCGTCGTTGGAGCCGTATCGGTTGTGCAGCTGGGAGAGGTCCTGCACGACCGACACCAATTGCATCCCTTGCGATGCGACGGTCGATGCGATTCCACCGAGGTTGTTAATCGGTGCGATGTTCGGCAGCTCGTCGAGGATCGCGAGGACCTTGCGATCGAGCGATCGGCCATTCGCCAGCACCCACGCGTACGCGGCGTCGATGAACTGTTTGATGACCATGTTGAACACGACACGAAGGCGTTCCTGGTTCGCCGGCGGTGCGACGAGGTAGAGCGTGTTCGGTCGGCCGTCGAAGAACGCTGCCGGGGTGAAGTCGGTGGTTTCGGCAGCGTCGGAGACGTTGGGGTCAAGGTAAGCGGCGACGATGAGTCGGGCGGTGGAGAAGATGTTGGCGAGGGTCTTGCGGTCGTCTTCGAAGATCCCGCGGAAGAACTCGAGTGCTTCCATCGACGGAAGCTGTTCGAGGATTCCTTCGACGTGTTCGTTGACGTGCTGTGCAATCCATCGGATCACCGTGCGCATCGACGACTGACTGTTCGCTGCCGCGTACAGATAGCAAGCGAGGAGCGACTCGGCGGATTCGTAGAAGAACTTGTTGTCGCCGTCGGCGCCTCCGCCGGCCGACGCTCCGGCGCGGGTGAGATCGAATGCCGTGGTGAGCGCTCCCTGCCACGTCGTGGCGCTGGACAGCGGAGACCAACTCGCCCGGACGATCCGTGGCCGCAGCTGGGCGTGGCGCAGATCGTCGTTGCGCAGCTTCGACAGGTCGGTGTCCGGGTTGCGACGAGAGCACGTTGGTCGGGTCGAAGACCCAGCACTGCCCTGCAAGCTGCGAGCGCCATCCGATCGTGTCGGCCACCAGGTCGTCTTTGACCGAGACGGCAATGACGGCCTTGTCGTCGGCTTCGAGGATCGCCGGCACGGCAAGACCGGTGGTCTTGTGCGTCTGTGTCGCTCCGACGACAAGCAGCGAGTGACGGGACTCGACGGCGAGGAGGCTGCGTTTGTGTGTGCCGAGCACCACTCCCCCGTCGCTGGCCGCCGAACGAAGATGCTTGGTGTCTCGGCGGTTCGCCCATCCGCCCGGTCCCCGACGCCGCCCGGTGACAGCAAGCGCACAGACGACGAGAACCGCAACAGCGGTGAGCGCAATGCGACAGCGCAGATCGTCCACGTCGTGGTCGATGCGATCTGGGCTCGTAGCTCTTCGGGGTAGGCGTCGGCCGGACGGTCGAGGTGTGCGGGGATCTGGGAGAGTGCGTCGAGGTGATCCGAGAACGGGATCCAAGTCCTCGATGCGATGAACGTCGCCATGACCGGTGTCCCGACGAACACGACGCCGACCACTCCGACGACGGCGAGGAGGACCCCGATCAACAGCGTTTCGTTGTCTCCTCCCAGGCCGAGGCCGCCGGGCTTCGTGGCCGTCTCGCTTCGAGTGACGCTCATGTCCGCCTATGACCCGTGCAGCTGGACGATGTCGCGTCGGTTGCTCAGCTGGCGATATCACCGGGTGCGTACGATGAAAGTCGTGGGGAAGCCACTCGAGGTCGCTCGGTTCACGACGCAATCCGTTGCGTGCGTCGACAACGGCGCACCGGCCGCTGGGCACCGACGAGCGCTACGGCCGGGGCGCTGATGCTCGCCTCTTCGAGTTCCGCTGCCATTCCGTCGAAGTTGCGCTTGACGAAGCCGGAGTGGTTCGGGCTGCTGGTCGGCGCATCGGTCGGAGCCGTCGCGATGATCGGTGATATCGAGGTGGGTTTGGGCCTTTCGGTTCCACTCGCAATGGCGGGATCGCTTGGTGCTGGCGATCAAGTGACGGGTCGCCTCGCGAACTCGCGGACGAGTGCGCTGTTCCTGCTCACCTGGTTGTCTGCTCGTTTCCGCGACGCTGCTGTTCGACGTCGGGTCGCTCGGGAGCGCTCTGGTTGGCACGTTGATCTGGGCGGTCCCGTTCTTCGTGATGGCGTTCGCCGGATCTGCGGGTGGCGGCGACTTCAAGTTCGCTGCGTCACTCGGTGTGATGTGCGGGTGGTTCGGCATCCCGACCGCCGTCGCCGGCCTGCTGGTGGCGTTGATCGCCTGCTGCGTCGTCGGTCTCGTCGTTGCTCGACGCGCCCGGACCTTCGCCACGAAGCTGCACCTCGGGCTGCCGCTCTTCATCGGAACTGCAGCAACGATCCTCGTCGCAACGTTCGGCTGACTCTCCGGTTCGAAGCGAATACTCAGAAGTCGGCGTAGTCAGCGTTCTGTCGGCGGAGGTGGGCTCGGAGTCCCGGAAGTGCCATGTTCATTCGACCGCGGCTCGTTGCGATGACGAGTTCGGCATCGATCAAGCGCTTGCGGTATTGCTGGGCGTAGTTATGGCTCTCGCCAATCCTCTCGGCGATGTCCGCGATCCGCGACGACCCGTCGTCGACCGACATCGCTGCGAGGAAGCGTCGGTCGCCGTCGGAGAGCGGCTGTAAGGCGGGGTCGAGGACTTGAGTGCCGAGTTTCTCCAACATGATCGGGTAGGCCGCTCCGACGTCGTCAAGTGTGATGTCGCAACTCGACGGTCGTTGCCGCCAGCTGTGGTAGCCGGCCAGCTGGATCATGTAGGGGTAGCCCTCGGTGGCGGCCACGGCTGCGTCGAGCGCGTCGTCACCGATATCGCGCCCGGCGTGCGATGATTGGTTTGCGGAGCGCCGTGCGCACGTCGCTCGGGTCGACGTTGCCGAGGTTGAAGCGCTCGGATCGACGGAGGAACGTGAGCACCGGGTCGTTCACGAGCAATTCGGACATCGCACCAGGGAGGCCAGCAGCGGCGAAGGCGAGGTTGCGTTCTTCGCGGACCGTGTGCTGCACGATGGTCGCCAGCTCGCGGAGTTCACCGGTGCCGCCGGCGTGGATCTCGTCGACCGTGACGAAGACTCCGGTGCCGCCTTCGTGGGCGATGTCGGTGAGGCGGTTGAGTCTGCCGCGAACGCCGAGCACTCGCGAGTACTGCTCCTCGGTCGCCCAGCTGAGCGATCCCAGGCCCGCCGGTGCCGAGATGGACGTGAGGGCGGTGTCGGTCGCGTCGGGGTCGTGCTGGTGGAGGAGTTCGCTGACACGGTCGTTGATGCGATGGACGAGGCCTTCGTGCGCCGTGTCGGAGATGGTGAACCATCCGTGGCGCTTGGCGACGTCTTCGAGGCTGTTGAGCATGACCGTCTTGCCGGTGCCTCTCTGGCCGAGGACGAGGACAGCACGCGCCGGCGAGCCCGGTCCTTCTTCGATCGCATCGTCGAAGAGCAGGAGTTCTTCGTCTCGGCCAGCGAGTTCGGGCGGCGAGGATCCGAATGTGGGGCGGAACGGATTCTTCACGGTGACGGCCTCGCTTTCACTTCTTTCACTTGCTTTAACATCGCTCCGCCATCCGACGACGTCGTCGTTCGGCCGGTCTCCCGCCGATGACGGATCGCTGTGGCCTGTTCAGACCCCGTGTACTCGATCGTTGTGACCGGCTCGGCGCACGAGCTGCAGTTGGAGGGGTTGGCTCGGACGACGAAGTGGCCGCAGCGAGGGCAGATCCACGGTCGGTGGTTAGCGAGGGTCATGTGAGCTCCATTGCTTCGTGGCGGTTGACGGGCGTGGTGTCGACGTCGGCGTCGCGATCGGTGCGACGGGCCTCGATGGCGAGGTCGACGGCGGCCGCTCGCCATTCGGATCGGGCATCGACGCCGACGGGTGGAGGCCCGATGGCGGCCACGAGATCAGCGGGCGGGTCGTGCTCGACGGCGACGATGCGTTCGGTGAGGATCCGTTCGATCTGAGCGTCGAGGACTCGCCGGGCGGCGAGGTCGCCTTGGTGGTCAAGGGTCCAGTCGTCGAACCGTGCTTGCATTGCGGCGTATTGGTCGAGTTGTGCTCGCGCTTCGGCGACGCCTTCGCTGCGCGCCGCCCACTCGCGATCGGCTGCGTCGCCCAGTCGACGTTCGGCAGTTTCGAGTCGTCGAGTCGCTTCGGCCAGTTCGTCTGCCACCCGGAGCGGCGCAGACCGGAACAGGGTCCGGTCGATCGCGTCGCGTCGATCGATCAGCTCGTCGACGTCGGCGACGACCGAAACTTCGAGGCTTGGAGCGTCCAGGTCGGTGGCTTCGTCGATCGCCAGCTGTTGCGCCGCGGAGCGTTCCATCGCTCGCAGCAATGCGTCGATCGGACTTCGCACGGCGTCGGGCTCGGCTCCGTGCGACTCCTCGACCTCGAAGTCGGGTTCGACGTCCTTAACTGTCCAGATCGTGTTCTCGATTCGTCCACGTGAGAGCGCTGTGTAGCCGAGTTCCCGGTACAGCCGGTCAGACGCCAGCAGGTAGCTGTAGTCACTGGTGGCGCCCTGGTTCTTGTGGACCGTCGCGGCGTAGCCCCAGTCGAGGTGCTGGTTTTCGAGGTACTCGAGCGGGACGGTCACCGGATCGTGGTGGTCGTCGATCGCCACGGTGATCGTTCGCTCCTTCTGGTCGAGGCCGATGACCAGTGCACGTTCGCCATTGCGCGCGCCGAGGTCGTAGTCGTTCTTGGCGAACATGACCCGGTCCCCGATCGCATAGTCGCGACCTGCGACGTCGACCCGGTCGTGACCGAGACCACCGGCCGCGGCGAACCGTGCTCGGGCCAGGTCGTTGAGTCGTGCGACATCGGCTCGCCGTTCGGCCATCATCAGCTGATCGTCCCGACCGGTCCGGCGGTCCTTCCACCACGCATCCACGAGGCGGGTGCGCGCGTCGTCGATGTTCTCGCACGGAGTGACCCGTCCCGCCTCGACGTACCAGTCCAGGCCGGTGACGACATCGCCGTCACGGATCTCGGCCAAAGCCCGACGTTCGCTGGGATCGCACTGGCGACGGTTCTCGGTCAGAATGGGAACGTCGTCGAGGCGTCCGACGATTCCTCGCAGCACGCCTCCGGCACCGATCTCGGGGAGTTGGTGGTGATCGCCGACGAGGACGACTTTCGTGTCGGAGCGCATGTGCGTGAGGAGTTCGGCGAGCTTGCGGGTCGGGACCATTCCGGCTTCGTCGATGACGACCACCGATCGCTTCGGGACTCCCGGGCTGCCTGGTCGATCGGCTTGGGTGAGGAACATGTCGATCGTCGACGACGTGATACCGGAGCCGTGCTCCAGTCCTCGTGCGGCTTTGCCGGCGCGGGCGAGTCCGATCGTCGAGTAGCCGTCCTGGGCCCACGCGTCGTTGGCGACGCCGAGCGCGAACGTCTTGCCGGAACCGGCGACTCCAACAACGGCGTCGATGCGATGTCCCGCTCGAGTGATCGAGGCGACCATCTCGGCCTGCTCGTCGCTGATCGTCGGATGAATCGACAGCACGTTGCGGAGCGAGCGAGCGCTCACCTTCGCGATCCCTGCATCGCGTCCCGCCGCGACCTCGTCGACGATGTCGTGTTCGAGACGGATCAGGTCGCGTGTCGACCATCGGCGGCGGTCGGCGACGCCGTGGAGTGGATCACCGTCGCCAAGCACCACGCTGCGGTTGTCGCCAACCGTTGTCGCCACGAGATCGTCAAGCAGGTCGGCGTCAACTCCGACGGTCCGGGTGTCGATGTTCTCGCACCAGGCTCGCACGATGTCGGCGCGGTTGAAGCTGGCCTTCGACTGGGTCAGTCCCCCGGCGCCCATCAACTCGGCATTCACGTGTCGGCGTTGCCGGCGCGAGACCGTGTCCAACACGTCGCCGGCGCCGAGGTTCTTGCCGATGGCGTCGACGTCGAGATCGGCGTCGAGGACCTTGGTGCGCCACGACGCTCGCAGTACATCGGTGCCTGCTGCGGCGGTCTTCGTGGAGCGTGTGCGGTAGGCAGCGAACTGTGCGGAGCGTGCCGAGGTCGTCCCGCGGGTGTCGAGTTCTGCTTCGATCTCCTTGCGTCTCGATGAGAACAGGTCGTTGACAGCGTCGGGCACTGCGGTCACTTCGGCGAACCCGTTGGTGATCGCTCCCCATTCGACGCCGAGCGTGTTGGTCAGGCCGAGCGCGCAGCACTGCTTGGTAGACGTAGCCGGCGGTCTTGGCGTGGCGGTAGAAGACGCGACTGTCGATTGCTCCCCATGTCCCGTCGCTGCGCTCGACGGCGTTGGGGACGAGCGTGTGGGTGTGGAGTTGTGGGTCCATGTTGCGCGATGTCCGGTGGCGAAAGCCGGCGACGACCATCCCGCGGGTCTCAACGCCTTGCACTTCGCCGTCGACGGTGCGACGTGACACGACCGCCCACCGGTCGAGGTACGTGAGTGCCTCGGTGACGGCATGGTCGTGTGCTTCGACGACATGACGCGACGTCTCTTGGTCGGCGAGCCCGTAGAGCACGCTCACCGACTTGGGTGCCGACCATGTCAGATCCCAGCCGGGCGTCCGGTTTGCACGAACGCCGCCGAGTTTGCTCTCGGTGCCGGGGAGGCGGCCTTCCATCAGTTCGGCGAGCGTGCCTTCGTCGACGTGGCCGTCGAGGCCGAGTCGCTCGGCTGCGCCGCCGACCCACCTGCCTGGTGCTTCGCCCTTGCCGGCGTAGTAGTCCTCAATGCCGGCGGCGACCGACTGCACGTAGTAGTCGATCGATCCGGGCCCGGATCGGAGCTTGGCGATCGTCAACACGACGTCAGCACCGCACGGGCATGTGCTCGCGCGACGAAGCAACGCTGAGGAACAGCGGCCGGATGGGCGCTGGCGTCGAGCCGAACGGCCCGCCAGGGTTGTTGCGTCGGGGGCGAAACAACGACTTTGCATAGTGTGTCAGTTGAAAATAAGCGTTCGATTCCCTCTCATTTCGGTCTCCCCCACCGGTGTGGTGTTCACCGATTGGGAGCGCTCTGCACGTCGTGTTGTGGTCGCCGTCGCGACGTGTTTCCTTGGCGGTCACGAGGTGCTCCGTCCGACCGGGTGAGGTCCGAAGTGGTCGATGTAGATCGACGGGTACAGCTCGTAGAGCGTTTGTTGATCGGTGCCGTCGAAGTCGGCGATCTCTCGGTGATGAAATCGTCGAGCGGCTGTCGTGGTGGAGTGACGCCTCAGTGGCAGCGGCGGCGTTGTCGTCGCCATCGCCCAGTCGTTGGCGACGCCACTCGCAGAGTGCGTTGCGATCTCGAATCGTTCGAGCCGATCCAGCGCCTTCACGAGGCGTCGGGGTCGACCGAGGCCCAGGGCGTGGGTGAGTTCATCGACGTCGAAGGTCGCCGAGACGCGACCGGCGAGGGTGGACGCCACCGTTCCCCACAGCACCCACGACGTCGGCCCGAGAACCGGCAGCCAACAGGCTCGGCTGTACTCTTCACTCGGATCTCCGAACGCCGTGAACCGGCGAGCGGCGGGGCAACTGCAGCGAAACTGCAGTCGTCCGGCGAACGGCTGCGGGTTCGAGACGAACATGCGACCCACCGGCGTCACGCATCGACCGCGTAGGCACCGGCGGCAGCGGTCGCCTTGGCCAATCGGGCACCCATCCGGCTGCGGTGGCAACCCGCTTGTCGAGCGAGCGCAGCGACCCGGTGGCCGGCGGCCACGGACAGGAGCAGTCGGGCCTGGTCGTCGTCGATTCCACCGCGCACATGGGCATCGCAGACCACTGCTGCGATCCAATCAGCGGCGGTTCGGCCGTCACCGGATCCGCATGTGTGCGCGATTGCGGCCGCGGCGATGTTGTCGTCGAGCGGGAGGGTGGTGAGCGTCGCCCGTCGACGCCACCGGTACAGCTTGCGCCGCACCATGAACGCCAGGTGTTGGGCGACGCCGGTTGGGTGTGTGTCGAGTGGGAAGATCGCGATCTGCTCGGCGAGCACGCCGCAGACGTCGCGGAGGTAGTCGCTGTCACGACGGCCGGTCGACAGCTTCACGGCGAGGCCGGCGAACGATTGCAGGACGAGTCGGGCGGCGATCTCGTCGCCTGCCTGGGCGAGTCCGATCAGCGCGGCGAGGATCGGGTCCGAATCGGCGGGAGCGCTCCGGTGGAGCTTGACGACGATCTCGTCGAGCGCCGAGAAGGAAGCGAAGGTCGGTGCGTGTTCGGGGTGGGTGCTCCAGGTCCGAAGTGAGCGTCGGCCTCTGCCGCTCGCAGTGGTGCACTTCCAATCGGCGTCGAGCAGGTCGACGAACTCCATGGCGGGTGATGTGGACATCGGTGGTCTCCTTGGTCGTTGGTGATCGAGCAAGGGGCACCGTGCGGAAGTGCTGTTACGCGCCGCGTTACGGCGGACTCCGCGACCGTCTGCGGACGGAGCGAGATTGTTACGACGGCACAGCCAAGGTGGTCGGGATTGTTACGACGAAGCAGTTCTGCCCGACGTAACGATTCAGCGGTTACCGCTGTGAGCTGGGGTGATGCGGGGTCGCAACAATGACGCGACTGGCAGGCGAACGCCACCTGCGATATCTGTGTGACTCGCGACACTTGCGCCGTTGGGCGTCTGCGATCCGCTGAGATTCGGTCGGCGGAGCGGTGCCCGGGAGAGCGTCCTCTCCCGGGCGAATGCTGCTCAGGCTGCCCGAAGATGAGGCGGGTCGGCCTGTGCCGGTGTGCCGCCGATGCTCGGCGGTGGGCCGGATCCGAGTTCGGTTGCGATCTCGAGTGACTCGCAGGTGGGGTCGGTCCACCGGGCGAACCCGAATCTGACCAGCCGCTGAACCGTCTTGGCCACGATGCCGGGAGCGACCCCGAGTTCGCTGGCGAGTTGCTCGTAGGTGGTGACCTCGAGCTGGGCGCCTCGCCGGGCGAATCGGTGCAGGAACAACACCGAGGTCGGGCCGAGTTTCGGTGCGAGAATCTGGAGCGCTGTGTGGCTTGCCATCGACACCGTGTCTCCGGCGTTCAGGCGGTCCCAGGGTGTGAGGGTGATGTACTTGATGTCTGTGGGGATCATGTTGGCCTCCTTCGGCGATGTAGTTCCGAAGGGCTCCCGACTTCCCCGACGTGAGCCCTTCGGGCGGCCGGTTGTTGGATCCGACTCGCGCCGGCTTCGAGGCCGAACGGTCGACCGGCGTCCAGGGCGAAGAACCGGAAAAGTTGTGGCCATGAGCGCAGCGGCGACAGCCAGAGGCCACCACTTTTCGGGTGTCCCTTGACGCCGAGAGGTCGACGGTTCGGGCACGATCAGCCAGAGCAGTCGGAGAGCCGACACCGCCCCGCCGAGAAGCTCACGTCGCAGGAAATTCGCGAGACCTCCGTCTGGACGTCGACCACGACGGCCCACGATTCGGCACAGACGGCGGGGACGGCCGCACCACCTCGGATCACCAGTGGTCGGGATGAGTGTCGTCGGACCACTGGTCGTTCGGGATCGCCACCACGACCTGACCACACGAGCATGGCCAGCTGACGATGGCTGGCGCGGCAAACGTCGGTTGTTCAGCACCGATCAGCCACACGAACCGCTCGGTCCCGTCATCGGCGACAGACGGCTGCACGGCCGCGCAAGTCGTGGTCACCTCGTCGACACATACCCCGACTCGAGTCAGCGTCAGCAATCCGACGGGCGTGTCAGGGGCCAACTCGGCCAACGTCATGCACAACTCTCGAACAGTCATCATCGTCAGGTCTCCAACAGCATCGGTGGGGTGTTGGACGACATTGACGGCGTCGACGAACCGTTGATTACGGTAGCGGCCAGCTCGTCTTGAGCCGGGAATGCACACCGTCACTCCCGTCGGAACTACCGATAGTCGAACATTCTTGCGCGCTCACGTGCGATCGTCATGGCCGGACTCGAGCGGGGTACCGACCCTCGACGAGAGCGTTCTGAGCTGTCGGGTCGACGTGCGGCCCGGACGCGCCGGCTCGCTAAGTGAACTCTCAGCCAACATCATTCAACGAATATTGATTCAATGTTGGTTGAGTGGATAATGATCGTATGGCCGAAGATCGAGAACGCCGTTCGAGAGTGCACGCGGCGCTCGCCGATCCGACCCGCCTGGCGATCGTCGACGAGTTGAGTCTGAGCGATCGCGCGCCGAGCGAATTGATGGCGCAGTTGGGGCTGGCGGGGAATCTGTTGGCTCATCATCTCGATGTGTTGGAACACGTCGGACTGGTCGTTCGGTTCGAGTCGTCGGGTGATCGCCGCCGCCGTTACGTGCGCCTCGAGCGCGAGCCGTTGTTGACGTTGGGCCTACCCGGTGTGTCGGTGCCGTTGAGGGTGCTGTTCGTGTGCACCCACAACTCCGCGTGATCCCAGATCGCAGCGGCGATGTGGCGGGACCGGATCGGCACGACCGCTTCATCGGCCGGCACGCACCCAGCCGACCAGGTCCACCCGGAAGCGATCGCTGCTGCTGCAAGGGTCGGTCTCGATCTGTCGACGTCGGATCCGACGATGATCGGAGCGCTCGCTGCCGATGTGCAGATCGTGACGGTGTGCGACCGTGCGCACGAAGAACTCGATCCGGACGATTCGTGGTGGCACTGGTCGATCCCCGACCCTGTCGGTGTCGGTACCCCCGATGCGTTCGACGCCGTCGTTGCCGATCTCGGCGCCCGTCTCTCCACCCTCACCACCCCCTCCCCCTCTACCTGACCCCGGAAGGCACATACGATGACTACTGATAAGACACGCCCGGTCGGGGTGTCGCTGAACACCGAAGAGGCCCGTCTCGTGCGCGACTCGGCGGTGCGGTTGCAGCGCGAGTTCGACGGGACGTTCAACGCCGAGACCATTGAGCGGTACATCCACGCCTCGCAGCAGCGGTTGACGTCGCAGGCAACGATCTCGATGTGGCTGCCGGTCTTGATCGAGCGCGTTACCCGCGAGCGCCTGAAAGCGCTCGCTCGACTCGGTACTCCCGGCGATGTGAAGCCGGCGGTGCTGTTCTTGTGCGACCACAACGCCGGTCGCTCACAGATCGCTGCGGGCTGGTTGCGCCATCTTGCGGGAGATCGTGTCGAGGTGTTCTCTGGTGGTTCGGCTCCGGCGGCGGACACGAACCAGGGTGTGGTGGAGTCGATGGCTGCGGTCGGGATCGACATCTCGACCGAGTACCCGAAACCGTGGACCGATGAGGTCGCCCAAACGGTCGATGTGATCGTCACGATGGGATGTGGCGACGCGTGTCCGATCATCGCGGGCAAGCAGTACCTCGATTGGGACATTCCCAGCCCGACCGGACAGGCACCCGACGTGCTGGCCGAGATCCGCGACGACGTCCGCACCCGTGTCGAAGCCCTGATGGCGTCGCTCGGGGTGATGGCATGACGGTGCGTGTGGGGATCAACGGGTTCGGTCGCATCGGGCGCCTCGTCGTTCGAGCCCTCCGCGACCGGCCGGACCTGCAGTTGGTTCACATCAACGAAGTCGCCGGTGACGCAGTGACGGGCGCGCATCTGTTGGAGTTCGACACCGTGCACGGCCGCTACGCCGGCACCGTCACCACCACTGACGGCAAGTTGGTCATCGACGGACATCAGGTGAGCTACTCGTCGTACGACGCGCCCGGCGCCGTGTCGTGGGCTGATCACGATGTTGATGTCGTGTTGGAGTGCTCGGGCAAGTTCAAGACCACCGAGACACTCGAGCCGTACTTCGACCGGGGTGTGCGCAAGGTGATCGTGGCAGCGCCGGTGAAGAGCGAGGGTGTGTTGAACATCGTGATGGGTTGCAACGACGACCTGTACGACCCGGCCGTCAATCACATCGTGACGGCGGCGTCGTGCACGACGAACTGTCTCGCACCGGTGGTCAAGGTGCTCCATGAACACGTCGGGATCGAACGCGGCGCGATCACCACGATCCATGACGTCACCAACACCCAGGTCATCGTCGACGCCCCACACAAAGACCTGCGCAGGGCGCGTTCCGCACTCAACTCACTGATCCCAACCAGCACGGGCTCGGCGACGGCGATCACGATGATCTACCCCGAGTTGGCGGGCAAGCTGAACGGCACCGCTGTGCGCGTCCCGTTGTTGAACGCGTCGCTCACCGATGCCGTGTTCACGCTGCGTCGCGATGTCACCGTTGATGAGATCAACTCGCTGTTCCGTGACGCAGCCGACGGTGAGCTGCAGGGGATTCTCGGGTTCGAGGATCGACCGCTGGTGTCGGCCGACTACACCAACGACACTCGCTCCGGGATCGTCGACGGCCCGTCGACGATGGTCATCGACGGCCGCATGGTGAAAGTGCTCGTCTGGTACGACAACGAGTACGGCTACGCCCACCGGATGGCCGATCTCGCCACCAAAGTCGCCAAGCTGCTCCCGGCGCGTTGAACGGCTCGCTGTGAAGGTTCGCAACTACGCGCTCGTGACCGCTGGCTACTGGGCGTTCACGATCACCGACGGCGCGCTGCGCATGCTGGTGCTGCTCTACTTCCACGACCTCGGCTACTCACCGGTCGCGCTCGCGTTCCTGTTCCTGCTGTACGAGTTCATGGGCATCGTCACCAACCTGCTCGGTGGATGGGTCGGCGCCCGCACCGGACTCAACCGCACCCTCCTCGCTGGACTCGGCCTCCAAGTCGTCGCGCTCGTCGCGCTCACGCTGCAACAAACGAGCTGGGTCGAATGGGTGTCGGTCGCTTTCGTGATGGGAGCCCAGGCGCTCTCGGGTGTTGCGAAGGACCTCACCAAGATGAGTTCCAAGAGCGCCGTCAAATTCGTCGCCGGCGACGCAGACGGCGCACTGTTCCGACTCGTCGCGATCCTCACCGGCTCGAAGAACGCACTCAAAGGCGTCGGGTTCTTCATCGGCGCCGGGCTCCTTTCGTGGATCGGCTACGACGCCGCACTGTGGACACTCGCCGCGCTCGTCGCCGCCGCGCTCGTCGTCGTGGGGATCATGCTCGACGAAGACATCGGCCGATCCAAGAACAAACCGCCGCTGCGATCGATCCTGTCCAAATCGGCAGCGATCAACCGGCTCGCAGCGGCCCGGTTCTTCCTGTTCGCATCACGCGACATCTGGTTCGTCGTCGCTCTCCCGGTGTTCCTCGATGACCAACTCGGCTGGAACAACCAGAGCATCGGAGCGTTCCTTGCGCTGTGGGTCATCGGCTACGGCATCATCCAATCCGTCGCCCCACAGTTCCTGCGCCGACGCGACGGACAGTCCGTCGACGAGATCCACGCTGCCCGCCAATGGGCCCTCACCCTTGCTGCCATCAGCACGGTGATCGCTGTTGCGGTCGGCTTCGACGTCGGCACCACCATTGCGGTCGTCGGCGGGCTCGCAGTGTTCGGTGCGGTGTTCGCACTCAACTCGTCACTGCACAGCTACCTCATCCTGGCGTACGCAGACAACGACGACGTCTCCCTCGACGTCGGCTTCTACTACTCCGCCAACGCCACCGGCCGCCTCGTCGGCACCCTGCTGTCCGGGCTCCTCTACCTGTGGGGAGGACTCGCCCTCTCACTCGCCGGGTCAGCACTCTTCCTCACCGTCACCTGGCTCCTCACCCTTCGACTCCCACCAATCGAACCCCGAACGTCAGCGACGACAATCGCCAGCACCACTGGCTCAGCGCTCAGACACCAGTGACCAGTGACCGGGGGCAAAGCCGAACGGGCGTGAGCACCGGACGGGCCTCCTACGGTGAGTCGATGTCGTCGACGCTGCGATCCGTCCCGCTGTTCGCCCTCGCCGCGATCGCCGAGATAGGTGGAGCCTGGTTGATCTGGCAAGGCGTCCGCGAACATCGAGACGTCGTCTGGATCGGCGCCGGCATCACCGCACTCGCTGCCTACGGATTCGTCGCAACACTGCAACCCGACGCCAACTTCGGTCGCATCCTCGCCGCCTACGGCGGCATCTTCGTGGCCGGTTCTCTCGCGTGGGGAGCCGTCGTGGACGGATTCGAGCCTGACCGATTCGACCTCGTCGGCGCTGGCATCTGCCTCGTCGGAGTCGCAGTGATCATGTACGCGCCGCGCTGAACGAAGTTGCTCGCAACCCGACGGCGCGGAGAATGGTCGGTCAGGTGTGATCACTCGGCGAGAAGATGTGGCAGATCTCGCCGGCGGTGCAGTCTGCCGGGTCGAGTTGCCGGCTTCGATCGAGAAGTTGGGCAAGTTCGGATTCGAGCGCGGCCAGTTGTCGTCGTCGGTCGCGAACCTCGGCGAGTTTGGTTTCGAGGAGCGAGTCGACGTGGCTGCAGGGGGCGGTGCCATCGTCGCGGACGTGGATGATGCTCGCGATCTCGGCGAGCGTGAGTCCAGCCGCCTGGGCGGTGCGGATGAATCGAAGTCGAGCGAGGGTGGCGTCGTCGTAGACGCGGTACCCGTTCTCGGCCCGTTGTGGCTCGGGCAGCAGCCCTTTGCGTTCGTAGAACCGAATCGTCCTCGTCGGTACCTCGAGAGCGTCGGCGAGTTGTCCGATCAACATGATTCAAACATACCGCTTGACCTTCTCCTACGGGAGAAGGTCTACGGTCGAACTCGTGAGCAACCAGAAGGCACCAGCAGTCGCCCCGCTCGCCGCGGGCGCAGCCATGCTCGGGGTGTGCTGCGGGCTGCCACTGCTCGCCTCGGCCGGTGTTCTCGGCGCCGTCGCGAGCATCGGGATCGGTAGCTGGCTCGTCGTTGCCCTCGCTGCTGTTGTTGTCGCGATCGGTGTCGTCCGGTGGCGCCGCCCCGGCAACAGTTGTCCGGCACCAGGACCAGCCGACAACAAGTCGCCGCCCCGACAGCACGCCGCCCTGTCGCCCACCCGCCCGTACCGAAAGGAAGAGGAACCACGATGAGCAGCTGTTGCAGCACGTCCGACACCGATGCCCAACCATGCCCGAAGTGCGGCCACGTCGGCCCGATCGTCGGCACCGCACCCGTGCGCCCGCACCTCCCCGACGCAATCGACGGAGCCTGGCAGCACTGCACCAACGAGCCATGCGACGTCATCTTCCAACTCGGCGACGACACGGTCGAGGCCGACTCGGTGAGCACCCAGGTCGGCTTCAAGGCCACCGACAAGAAGACGCCAGTGTGTTTCTGCTTCGCCCACACCGCTGACGCACTCGGCGAAGACCTCACCGCGAACAGACGGTGTCAGCGAGATCAAAGCCTCCATCAAAGCCGCAGTCGCCAACAGCGAGTGTGCGTGCGAGCACTTGAACCCGAGCGGCAATTGTTGCCTCGCCGACGTCCACCGCACCCTCAAGATCATCGCCAACCCACACCGGTCACCTGAGAACGGACCACGAACCGCCGAGCAGAAAGCAACAAGGAAACCTCCCCGATGAGCAATGACGAGAACAACTACGACCTGATCGTGATCGGCGCCGGAATGGCGGGCAACGCCGCCGCCAACAAGTGCGCGTCCGCAGGCTGGCGCGTTGCGATCGTCGACGAACTGCCCTACGGCGGCACCTGCGCGCTGCGCGGTTGTGACCCGAAGAAGATCCTCCGACGAGGTGCCGAGATCATCGACAGCGCTCGCCTGATGAGCGGCAAGGGCATCGACGTCGACGGCCTGCACATCAACTGGGCCGATCTGATGCAGCACAAACTCGGCTTCACCGAACCCGTCCCGGCGAACATGGAACGAGGCCTCACCGGCAACGGCGTCGAGACACTGCACGGCACCGCCACCTTCACCGGCGCCAACAGCCTCGACATCGACGACGTCGGCTACACCGCCGACCACTTCCTCATCGCGACCGGAGCCCGCCCTCGACCACTCGACTTTCCCGGCGCCGACCACCTCATCGACAGCACCGAGTTCCTCGACCTGGCCGAACTCCCGAAGAGAATCCTGTTCGTCGGAGGCGGATTCATCTCATTCGAGTTCGCACACATTGCGGCTCGCGCTGGCAGCCGACCGACCATCGTCGATCGCGGTCCGCGACCACTGAAGGGATTCGACCCGGACCTCGTCGACCTGCTGATCGACCGCGGCACCCACGCCGGCATCGAGACACACACCGACACCTCGATCGTGTCAGTCGAGACCAATGGTGACGCGTATCTGGTGACCGTCGAACGAGGCGGCAACCAATCCACACTCGACGCCGATCTGGTCGTGCACGGTGCCGGACGGATCTCAGAACTCTCCCGGCTCGGTCTCGAAGCCGCAGACGTCGACTACGGACCGCGCGGAGTGAACGTCGCCGGACACCTCCAGAGCACCACCAACCCCGCCGTCTATGCCGCAGGCGATTCGGCCGACACGCCCGGGATGGCGCTCACCCCCATCGCTGTGTTCGAAGGCAAGATCGCCGCATCGAACATGCTCAAGTCGGCAACGAACGTTCCCGACTACGCCGGAGTCACGACCGCGGTGTTCACGATCCCCGAACTCGCCCGCGTCGGCATGCTCGAATCCGAAGCCGCCGCAGCCGGTCTCGACCTCGACGTCCGCTACACCGACACGAGCGGCTGGTACTCCAACTACCGCATCGGAGAGACCACCGCAGCGGTCAAAATCCTCGTCGACAAAGCCAGCGACACAATCGTCGGCGCACACATGCTCGGCCCCGAATACGGCGAACTCATCAACTTCTGCGCACTCGCCATCAAACTCGGCCTCACCACCCGCCAGCTCAAATCGATGACCGCCGCCTACCCGACCGTCACATCGGACCTCGGCTCCATGCTCTAAACCGAGCGCAGCATCCTGGCGCGAGCGCACAGCGACCGCCCATGCCCGGTCTGCCTACCGCTCGTAGCGGCACATCTTCCGCACGACAAACCGATCGGAACGACGGTCGTCACCGGTGCTCGCGCCCAGGTGCCGGGGCACCCAATCGTGGGTGCCCCGGCGGTGCGCCGTACCTCAGTTGGCTTGGTAGCCGAGGCTGGCGAGCCAGGCGTCGTAGGCGGCGGCTCCTTGGTATCGTCCCCAGGCTCGCCGGTCGCGACCGATAACGTAGGCCACGGCCATGAGGGTCCGTTGCAGGTTGGCGGTCGACTCGGCCGCCCAGTTGCGCAGCGGCGTGGCGTGATCCCTTGTGGCCGTTCGCTTCGGCGGGTTCGGTGACGCCGAGGAACTTGGCGGCGTCAGCCAACTCGGTCTGTCCGAGGTTGTCGAGCAGCGACGGCAGGACCAGGTCAACGATATCCCTGGCACGAACCTTGCCGACGATCGCACGGCGTGCGAAGTCGTCGACTTCGGTCCGCTCGGCCTTGGCGACTCGTCGGGTCTCACGCTCGACGGCCTTGCGGTCGTCTTCTTCGGCGAGGCGGGTCGAGTCGACGTCGCTGTCACCGGTCGGCTTGTGGCGCTTCGGGTCGGTGCAGTGCTCCGACAGGCTCGGGATACCGGACCATCCGGTTGCGACGTTGATCGCGTGGCATGGCTCGTTCCGGTGGTCGTCGGCGGTGAGTCCGAGTTCGTACAGCCCACGCGCTCGGCGTGGGAGTTCGGTGGCCGGTTCGATCCCGTCCTCGGCGTATGCCTCGATCACGGCGGTCGACCTCTGCGATCTGGGCACGCTTGTGGAGGTGCTGGTCGATGAACCGGTCGAGGTCACGGTGGCCTCGCTCGTCGAGGACGGCGGCGAGGAGGTCGTCGTCATCGGCGTGGCTGGCCAACGTCACGGCGTCGGTTGCCTGTAGATGTCCGGCATCGATCGCGGCTTGCACGTCGGCCGGGAGTCCGGCGACGGCGAGGCGGGCACGAACCCATGTCGTTGGCCGGTTGAGGGCCGCGGCGAGTGCCTTGCGGGTCATCCCCGATCCGAGTGACCGGGCGCACGCGGCGGCTTCCTCTGACACGGTGAGGTCGCGGCGGTGCAGGTTCTCGACTGCCTGCCAGACACCGGCGGTGGCGTCATCGACGTCACGCACGACGACCGGAACGGTCGAGTGCTCGGCTTGGCGGGCGGCTTCGACTCGGCGCTCACCGGCGATCAGCCGGTAGCGGCCATCGTCGGTGGGTACGGCGAGCACGGGCTGCAGGACGCCGTGCGAGGGCGATCGACTTGACGAACGCCGCGTCGAGAACGGCGTCCCGATTGGCTTCGTCACGGTCGATCAGATCGACGGCGACGTCGAGCACGACGGTGCGAGTCGCTGTGGTGGTGGTTGATGTAGTCATGGTGGTTGTTCCTTTGTTTCAAAGCAGTGGTGTGGTGGCCTCGATGAGGCGAGCGACCCAGCCCGGGAGTTCCGGGTTCGGGTCGAAGAGGGTGGGAGTGGGCATCCGGTAGGTGACGAGCGGACCGCGGCGGTCGAGTCGCCACCGGTCGGTGGGCTGGTCGGCGTCGTAGATGGTGACGGTCGAGTCATCGCGCAGCGCTGCGGCCACGACCGGGACGGCGATGCCGAACGCGCAGCGCCGGGTTCCGGCGGCGTCGATGATCCCGACCATCATCGGGTCAGGCCGCCCGATCGATCTGCGGCGGCGGGGTTCGAGTAGGTGGTGAGGTGGTCGGTGGCGGCTTGTGCTGTCGATGCGACGGACCAGAGGTGTCGGGGTTCGGCCTTGAGGACTCGCAGCCAGTGGTCGAGGTACGGGGCGTGGTCGTCACGGATAGCGGGGACGATGCCGACTTCGGCGCACGTGAACGCTGCGGACATCTCTGCAATGAGTTCTTCCATTGCGTAGGAGTCGTCTCCGAACCGGCCGGTCAGATCACGGTCGAGGCGGCTGGCGTGTCCGGTCCAGTGGGCGAGTTCGTGGGCGAGCGTGGCGTGACCGGCGGCGGTGGTGTGGAACGCTTCCCACTCGGGCATGCGGATCTCGTCGAGGTCGGGCAGGTAGCACGGGTTCCCGGTGCCCCATCGGATGACGGCGGGCACGGCGTCGAAGAAGTGGGCGAAGTTGCCTTCGTGGCGTGGTGTCGGGTCGACGGTGACGGTGCTGGCGGTGGTGTCGCACTGGGCGATGTTGAACACGGAGAACGCCACCGGGATCAGGCGGGCACCCTTGGTTTCGTCGTCGTTCTTGGTCGGAGCCGCCGCGGTGTCGGTCTTCTGCTTCTTCTCGACCCAGCGGATCAGGCGGGTACCGGTCTGGCCTTTGCGGACCTGGGCGTCGATCGACTGCCATTGCTTGTAGGTCGCCCATCCGTTCGACGGGTAGCCGTGGATCAGACTTTCGAGCCACAGGGCGAGGATGTTGCCGCCGCGGTAGGCGTTGCCGGTGACGGCGTTGTGCGGGAGTCCTGTGGCGGTGTTCCACGGCATCCGCCATTGCTGTGCGCCGTTCTCGATCTCGGTGATGAGGCGGTCGACGATGTCGGCCATGACGTCTGCGGCTTTCATCGCTCGACCTCGGTCCGGTCGGTGGCGGCGTCGAAGCGGAGTGTTCCGTCGACTCCGGCGGCTTCGGCCTCGTCGTAGCTGAGTGGTTCGGTGTCGGGTGGGCAGCCGACCCAGCAGTCGCGGTCCCCGCATCGGGGGCACGGTCCTGCATCGTTCCAGTTGGTGGTTTCGTCTCCTGCGTACATGGCGGTTGCCTTTCGTTCGATGATTCGGAAGCGGGTGGGAAGGACGCCAGTCCCCCGCCCGCTGCCGACAGGCGGCGCCCGTGCGGAGGTCCGCTCGGGGTCAAGGGCGAAGAGCCCGAAAGTTGTTGGCCATGAGCGCAGCGGCGACAGCCAGAGGCCAACGAAGTTTCGGGTGTCCCTTGACGCCGATGAGGGCGGACCAGAGCACACGACAGTCCGCTCCGGCCCGGGCGCGCAGCAGTGACGTGGCGCAAGTGAGCGATCACTTCCGACGGTCCCCAGACCGGGCGGTACGGCGGATCGACCCGGCACTCGGTGCGCGCCGCCAGGCTGCGCTGTCGTGAGGCGGACCGAGGTGGTCGTCAGGATGCGATCCGATCAGGCTGCGTCGGAGCAAGCTCCCGTCGTCGTAGCTGGTGCTGCGGTACCGGAGGTAGCGCATCGAGACGTGTTGGTCGTCCCATGCGATCACGACGTCGATCAATTCGACGCCTTCGTTGTCGAGTGCGTCACGGATGTCGCTCTAGTGCCAGGCGTCCATCTCGCTCGGTGGGGTGTCTTGGCGGACGAAGATGATCCAGCGACGCCCGCATGTCGAGCGGTCGTTGGCGGCGTCGACGATGCGTTTGGGGTAGGTGGCCCACTGTTCGAGTGAGTCGAGGTCGGTCGGGTTCGTGCCGCAGGTGAAGGCCCCGTTGCCGTCGACGTGGACCGAGGTGCAACCGATTGGATCGTCGGCGCAGAAGTCGAGGAGGTCCTCGACGTTGTGTGATCGTGTCGTGCTGACTGGTCATGGCGATGTCTCCTTGCGGATCGGCTGGCCGACCCGGTCACGTTTTGGAGACCGACTCCCCCGATCGTGACCGGGTCGCATCGCCGGCTCGGTTGCCGGCAACGCCAGCGACCCAGCCACGCCGGTCGAGGCGAGGGTCAACCTGTGGAGGGAGTGGCCGACGAAGGAGAGCGCAGCGATGCCCAGAGACTGGAACGGGTTGACGATCGCCGCGGTGTGGCACAGTCGACGCAGCGGGCCCGGCAATGGAGCCGAGCGTCGTCCACGGTCGAATCGGGTTGGCGGCTACTGACTGTCTCGGTGCTGTTCGCACGGATCGATCGTCACCAGATGTGGAAGTACACGACGTCGTCGAGGGGGACGGTCCAGGTGGGTCCGTGCGGGATGCATCGTTCGCCGATGTGTCGGCACTCGAGAACAACGATGCCGTGATGCGCGGTGACGGCGTCGAGGTGGGCGTCGAGGGGCTGCTCGCAGTCGCTGGTCTGCAGGCTGATCGTGTGATCGGTGGTCGGGTTCAGGATGCTCGCCATGAACTCGGCGTCGTCGGCTGAGATGCAGACCGCTGCAATCCGCGCGCCATCGCTGGCACTCATTGGCCGATCCCGACGGTGTCAGTGGTGAGGGTGATCAGTTCGTCGAGGAAGTAGTGGCGGTTGTGAGTGGTGTGGTGCACGGTGTAGCGGTGGATGCCGAGTCCGGCGTCGGTGGCGGCGATGGCTTCGATGGTGCCAGCCTTGCCGTTGGTGCAGATGACGTAGTCGCCGATGTGTGGTTCGCTCATGGTGGTTCTCGTCTCAGCTGGGCGGGGCCGACCCGTCGGGGGATTGATAGGTCGGCCCCGGCGTTCGCCGTGGTCAGTCGGTGGCCTCCTCTCGCCGGTCGGTGTCGCTCGGCTTGTTGTTCGTGTTCAGGAAGTCGACGGTGCCAGCGAGGATCTCGAGCTTCCAGTGGCGCTGGCCTTCCTTGTCGTCCCACTCGGAGGACTCGAGGCGGCCGCTGACGCCGACCTGGTTGCCTTTCGTGAGGTACTTGCCGACGGCCTCGGCGGTCTTGCCGAGGGTCTTCACGGGGATCCAGTTGGGCTTGTCCTCGTCCTGGGGGTTGGGGACCGCCAGGCGGAAGGTCGCCACGGCGGTGCCTCCGGTGGTGGATCGGAGTTCCGGATCCTGGGCGAGCCGGCCGATGATGGTTGTGGTGTTCATGGTGTTGTTCTCCTTGGGGTTGAACGGTTGTTGACGGGGGCTGCGACGACGACGGGACGCCGGGGGGCAACGACGAACGGAGTGAGAGTGAGGAGATTTCTCGGACCTCGCAGACCGCCCGAAGGGCCTCGAAGGGGTCGCATCGCGACGGTCGAGAATGCTGGAGAGAAATACCGCAGCGGTCGTTGCGGCCAGAAGCGGGTCGACGTCATCGTGAGGACCTGCGACAACTGATTTCGACGCCTGAGGTGAACCGCCTCGTGAACACGGCAGGTCAGGGGCTGGCATGCCGGGTCGGACGGACCGAAGTGCGCGGACGGAGGCAGCAGGTCAGCTGAGCTGGAAGTCGCTGACACTCCGGGACGAGCGAGCGCTCGATTCCGACGATCTCGGAGGACTACGGCGAGACCCAGGCTCATGATCACCTAAGGCCCGGGCAGCAGGCGTTTGTTGTGGCGCGTGGTCGTCGACGAGGCGTACGGACTGAATCTGCGCCGTGAGCATTGCCGAGATCGAGCTGGCTCCACCGAATCCTGGCGATGGAGATTCTGTCCGGGCGTGGCAAGATCCCTGAGGTGTCGACCGAACCAACCGTGGACGTTTTCTTTGCCTACCCCGGACGATCTCAGCTTCTCGCAGAGACGATGCGTTCGACCGCAGCAAAACTTGACGAGCGGTCGAATTCGACTGTTCAAACCTGGGAGGATCTGGCTGTCGATGGGCGGCTCGTAATCGGCGAGATTACTGGTGCGATCGATGCTGCAACTCTGGTTGTCGCCGAGATCACACACTTGAACGCCAACGTGCTCTTCGAAGTTGGCTACGCACTCGCATCCGACAAGCAGATAGTGCTCGCCCTCGACAACTCTGAATTGGGCGCGCACGACAACTGGAAGGCACTCGGTGTTCTTTCATCCATCGGGTACACGGGGTATGACGGTTCGTCAGATGAGTTGATGGCTCGTATCGCGCAGAGAGAACCGGAAGAGAAGAGTCTTTGGGAGGATCTTCTGGTCCAGGGCGATGCCGGTCCGCAGCTCCCCAACTCGCTGTTCTATGTGCCGCTCGGAAATCGAGCGGACGCAAGCCGCACCGTCGATCGAAGTCTCAAAGCCCGTAAGCACCTCCTGTTGCGCGAGGCCGACGAAGACGAGCAGGGTCTAGCACCGATGCCGTGGTATGCCGCACAGATCTACCAGTCCAGCGCCGCCCTGCTACACCTACGCGGACCTCAGAGGAGCCGGCACGAGGTGCACAACACGAGGGCGAGCCTTTTCGCCGGAATCGCAGTCGCTGTCGGTCTACCAACTCTCCTTCTCGCCGAGGAGACGTACGATCCACCACTTGACTACAAAGACAAGCTGTTCAGCTACACGACAGCCAAGCAGGCTCAGGTTGGACTAGAAGCATGGCTCGATGGGCTTCCAGGGAAGGGCGAGTCGCGGGCCGGCGGGCGAAGGAGACTCGCGGTAGATCTTCCAGTTCGACAGTTCGGGGAGTACGTCGCCGAGAACGAAAAAGACCGTCTGCCCGGGTACTTCATCGAAACCGGTCAGTTCCAAAGCGTGATCGAGGCGCACTCGACGGTGTTCGTTGGTCGGAAGGGGACGGGCAAGACCGCCAACATGATGACCGCTGCGGATCAACTGCGGCTTGACAAGCGCAACCTCGTCACGGTCATCAAGCCGTCCGGCTACGAACTCGAGTCGCTCCTCGGAGTCTTTCGACAACTTCCATCGCGGGATGTAGCGGACTTTCTGATCGACGGCATCTGGCGGTTCATGTTGATGACCGAGATCGCAGGGTCAGCTGTCGCTGATGCTGAGAGGAGGCCAGCCGGGATTTCGAGCGGGAGCCCGCTTGACGAGCTTCGGGACTATCTCGGGAGGTATCCCGGTGGACACGAGGCGGACTTCGCAGTTCGCCTTGAGCGGGTGGTTGAGGAGCTCACTCTCGGTATCGCTGATCTTCCCAGCGCCGTTGAGGCCTCCCAGGCTTGGCTGAATCAGCGTCTTCACGCGTCAACCATCGCCGAACTCCGCAAGATGATCGGAACCGCCCTGTCGGGCCGTCAGCGAGTGGCAGTCCTTGTCGACAACCTTGACAAGGCTTGGGAGCGCAACGCTGATCGGCAAAAGCAGTCGCGCGTAATTCTTGGGCTCCTGACAGCGGTAGGAAAGCTTGAGCGCGAGTTCCGGCGAGAGACGTCGTTCAAGGAGTCGGTCAACGTAACACTCGCGGTATTCCTACACGCTGACATCTTCGACGAAGTAAAGAAGCACGCCCGCGAACCGGACAAGATTCGCACCCTGGAGATTGCTTGGGATGATCCGGAACTCCTTGCACGCGTGATTGAGGATCGCTACACAACCCAGGCCAAGGCATCCACCCCAGAGGACCTTTGGAATGAGTTTTTTACTCCGACCGTGCTAGGCCGACCCACAAGGGAGTATCTGCTCTGGCGCTCAATTGCTCGACCGCGAGACCTCGTGTACCTCTGCAATGCATGCATCCTCAACGCGATAAACCGCCAGCACAGCCGAATCGAGGAGGACGACGTCATTCGTGCAGAGCAGGACTACTCACGGTTCGCCTTCGATGCGCTCCGGGTCGAAGGTTCCAGCACCGACGAGTTGGACGAGGTTCTCCTCAGCTTCGCTGGCAGTGATGCCATCCTCAATCATCTGGAGTTCAAAGACACGACTCGTGATGTACTCCAAACGCAGACTGCTGAAGATGCGTTGGGGCGACTTGTGAAGGCAAACTTCCTGGGAGTTGAAGTAAGCCCGCAGCGCTTCGAATACCCAGGCTCGGACGAAGAACAGAAGGTTGCGCTCCGTCGTGCGCAACGGCTGAGTGACAGCAGCGACCGACCAGTGAGATACGAGGTGCACCCGGCCTTCCGTCCGTATCTCGGAGTCATCGACTGAGCGCTCAGATCGATCCTCGACGAGGGTCCAGTCAGGCGTGACGGGGCAGCTGTCTCCAGAGGAGGAGGCGCTACGCGGCTGGACGAGCGAACGCCGTCGCTATTGCGCAAGGGCGTGGATGAAGACGTCTTGGACGTCGGGTTCGAGTTCGTCGACGGTGTCGATCGCTTCGTCGTGGAGGCGTCGGATTCCGACTTCGTCGCCGAGGGCTTGGCGTGCCTGGACTTGAATCGGTAGGCCCCGTTGGTCGTAGGGGTTCGCCACCCTGACCTGGTTTGCGGCCCAGTCGGCGACGGTCCAGTTGCCGCAGTCGGCGGCGAGCTGTGCGAGTTCGATGCCGGCGTCGACGATGCACGCTTCGAGTGGCGAGAGGATCCGGGTGGCCCATGCGTACTTCGTGAGTTCGCCAGTGTTGATCTGCCCGCGAACAAGTTGCAGCGCTCCGACGAGCCAGTTGACCTTGTCTTGGCCGACGGCGTCTTTGGCTGCTTCGAGGCATTTGACGAAGCGGACGCTGTCGACGCGGATTCCCTCGACGTGGTAGCCGCGGGCCTTGGAGTGCATCGGTAGGTAGGTCCGGCCGGCGAGGGCGTCGCCCTGGCCGAGGGCTTTGCGGAGGTCGCTGTACCGGGCGCGTCGTCCGTCGGTCGTCCTCTTCGACGCACGGGTGGTGTCGCTTCCTTCACTACCTCCGGCCGCGCACTTGTGTGCGGTCGGGTCCTTCGACTGTTCGAGCTTGTCGTTGATCTCTGCTGCGGTGAGGCCGGCGGGGTGCATCGAGAGCAGGGTGAACAGTTCTCGCATGTTCTTGAGGTGGGTGCCGTTGGTGTGGACGATTTCGAGTGGGCCGAGGTTGCGGACGTGCCAGCCGGCTTCGGGTTCGGTGTCGAACAGCTGCGCCGGAACCGCTGGAACGCCGTTCATTGATCCGACGACTTCGAGGGCCGGCA
The DNA here is from genome assembly GCA_963837005.1 of Lewinellaceae bacterium. GTDB lineage: Bacteria > Bacteroidota > Bacteroidia > Chitinophagales > Saprospiraceae > CALDTK01. The sequence continues at coordinate 7,388 of CAWIMC010000001.1, read as the reverse complement.
TCGCGGCTGGACTCGGCAGAGCGCCAGCACCGGTTGCAGCGTTTCGTTCGGGGGCTTCTCCGGTGTGGGCTTCGACCGGTTCTGCCACGACGGTTCGATAGTCATCGAGCGGGCTGGCGTCGCTGACCTCGACGATGTCGGCGGTGTTGAACAAGGCGGCAGCAACTGTGGCGGCCGCTGGCTCGAGGCGGTGGAGGCGGACGCGTTGGCCGTCGAGCAGTGTCGTCGCGTCCTCGTCGACGTCGAACACAGTCGAGGCGACAGTGGTGTCGGTGGTGATGAGTGCGATGGGTCGGGAGCCGTCGAAGGGAAGTGAACTGAGGGCGGTTCGTTGGGCGTTGCTGAGGTCGGTGACGACAGCTGCGATGCAGGGTTCGAGTTCGCCACCGAACTCGTGGCGTGCGGCGATCAGGTGTTGATCGTCGAAGTCGAGCGGCGCGACCCATGCACCGAGGCGGTCGAGGAGAGTGTCGACTGAGTCGACGGCGAGGCGGTGTTGGAGGTGGGTGTCGAGTCCATGGAGTCCGACGCTGTTGTCGTCAGAGAGCGTGAGGAGATCTGCGTACGGTGACGAAGCGAGCGACGTGACGATGGCGGACAGCACCGAGTCGACGACGGCGGGTGGGCCATCGATCGCGAGTGCCCCGAGTCCTTCGACGTCGATGAGGACGTCGGTTCCGTCGTCGAGCGTTCCAATCGGCACAAGCGCTGGCCATGGGGTCGACACGGCTGCGAAGGGTTCGAGTTCGTCGTCGGTGAGTGCGCAGGTCCATCCATTGCGGATGGTCGCCTCGACCCAGCCGGCGCCGAGTTCGACGCTGCGATCGAACACGACGGTCACGGTCGACGAGTCGGCGAGGACGTAGCGAGACCGCAGCGGCGCTTCGCGTTCGGCGAGGTGAGCTCCGAGCTGACGCACGGCGAGGTTGACCCGTGTTGCACGGTCGATGTGCGCTGCGGCTCGCATGATCTGTTCGTCGTGCTCGACGGCGGGGTCGGGAGCAGCGACGGCGCGTCCGAGCGGTCGCTGTGCTCGTGCGATCCGGCGCCGGCGGTCGAGGGCGATGAACAGCCCGGCGAGGCTAAGCCCTCCGACGGCAAGAAGTTCGATTGGTATGCCGCTTTGGCCAGTCTCGTCGACGGAGGTTTCGGCGCCGGGCGGAAGCGTGGCCGCGGCGTCACCCGGTTGGGCGCCGGGAATGGCGACTGCGTCGGCTGGGATCGGTGTCGGTGGCGCTGGTGTAGTGATCGCTGGCGTCGGCGGAGAGGCCTCTACTACGGGCCTTGTCGGTTCGACCTGGGTGGGCTCGTCGAGTCGGATTCGGTCGGGTTGGCCTGCCGCATCGGGTGTCTCTGAAGCAGAGTCGTCGACCGTTGCGCTTTCCTCGGGCGAATGGCCAGGCAAGTCGGCTGCAGTCCGGGGCGTTTCCGCCGCTGGTGGCGGCGCAGCTGCAGGAGTTTGATCGAGGTCCGGAGGAGCTGGCGGCGGCAGTTCGGTTGCGACCTCAGCAGGTTCACCGACGGCAATGTCGATTGCCGGTTGCAGGTCGAAGACTTGGCCGGGATGGATGAGGTTTGGGTTGGTCGCGGAGAATTCGAATGTGCCGTCGGGGGTGGCGACGCTGTTGTTCCGGGTCGAGACGGCTTCGACGTGGGTCATGGTGACCTCGTCCTCGATGACATCGTCGATCATGTTGTAGAGCGTGTCGCCCGGTTCGACAGTCTCGTAGTGGCCGGTTTCAGCTGCGGTCTCGTCAGAGCTCATCTCGACAGCTGTTGGTGCCGCGTTCGTGCTGCCGATCGAAACCGGGATTCGCAGGGTCCATCCCTGCTGGACGATGGTGGGGTCGTTGAAGGCAGTGTTGGGGGCGACGTCTCGGTGCTGGTTCGCGGTCCAGATGGTGCGGGCGAGGGCCGGGTCACCGGAGAGGTCGGCGGCGATGGAGCGCAGCGATTCGTCGGCTCTGGTGACGGTGTAGTCGGCCCACGTCATGCCGACGGGTAGAACGGAATCGCTGTCGGTTGTAAGTGTCGGAGGGGCTTGGCTGCCGTTGACGGCCGGCACCGAGGAGGTCTCGGCTGCCATGACGGCTGGTGCACGTTGGGGTAGCCCGACTGCTGACGCTGTGGAGAGTGTGAGGGTGGACGCGCCAAGCAGGAGCGCGACGAAGCTCGTGGTGAATGCGGGCCGAGGCCGTCGTGAGGTCGAACGGTGCCGTGTCCGTAGTGCTCGTGTGTCGATGACGCCGTGGTTGGTCTGGTCGGCGAGTTCGCGGATCAGGTTCCATGCGATGTAGGCGAGCGTGAGCCACGCGGTGGTGGCGAAGGCCTGTGTGACGACGTCGATGACTGAGTCGGCAGTGGCTCGGTTGGAGAACCACTGGGCGATGTCGGTGCCGGACCATTCCCATGGCGGGATGGTGGGGAGCGGCGAGGCTCGCCCGGTGATGGTCCTGGTGACGAACGCGATCGCGCCGGCTGCGGCGGCGGTGAGCAACGTGATGACGGCGATCGCGAAGGCGACGCGGATGTGGCGGGGGCGGTTGGTCATGGCAGCGGGGTCTCCTCTGAGACGACTCCGGCCGCGATGCGGGTGGAGCCGACTCCTTGCACGGTGACGGAGCTCCGCCCGAGTGCGGCGGAGCTGGTCAGGTTCGTGGTGGCGGTGATGGTGACGGTGATGCGGCGGCCGTCGACGTCGACGGAGGTGACTGATCCGTCGAGACCGACCCGGCCGAGCAGGGTGGCGGCAGTGCGACGTGCGGCTGCGTCTGCCTCCGGTGAGACGATGATGACGCCGTCGCGGAGGGCTCCGGTGTCGAGTTCTTGCGCGGCCGATCGAGATGCTTGGAATGCGATCGAATTTGCGTTGCGTTGTGCGGTCGTGGCGCGTCCGCCGTCGACGAGCAGTGAGAGGCTGGCTGCGGCGGTGAGAGCGAGGAGCACGACGAAGAGCGGGATGGCGAAGCCGGCGCCGTCGTCGTTCTTCCCCGCTCGGCGGCAGCGCTCGATGATGGGTTCCCGGACCGGCGAACTCACGATGTGGGGGATGTGTTGAGTTCGATTGGGATGGTTCGCGCCTGGCAGTCCGATGTGCTGGGCGAATGAGGCAGCCGCCGGATGAAAATCACTGTCGACTACCCCGGCGGCGTCAACGCCCTGCGACGCGACCGCATCCTCCATGAAGCCGAAGCCACTGGCGGCAACACCCGCCGCCTCTGCGACCTCTTCGGACTCTCCTTCGCCGCCACCTCTCGATTGATGAACAGCGTCGAACACTCCGAGCTGACGTGACGTCCACCCCAACCTGAGATACGCGAGCAGCGATTCACGAACTCGGACAGACGCGGTCGACGCCGCCGCACGCACCAAAACTGCAGCGAACCCTTCAGGGTCTCGGAGATGGTTTCGCGCTACCGGCCGGGCCGCGTCGGGTCTCGCTGCTCGGAACCACGAAGACCAGCGAGAAGCCTCACCAGATCGAGGCCCTCGTCGCTGCCCGACCAATTCCGCCGCAACGCGTCCGCACCAGCACGACGCACCACGACGCGCAACACCAAACTGACCGCGATCAGATCGTCCGCATAGCCCAGGACCGGAATGAAGTCCGGGACAAGATCGATCGGCGAGGCCAAATACACGAGCAGGACGCCCAGTCGAACCCGCACTCCCCGAGACGTCTCCGGATCCCGAGCGAGACTGCGGAGCAGGCGGACAACATCGGGCACGAACGCCTTCGCCGCACGAAAGTCCATGCCACACGGACGTACCAGCGCAAGCACAGCCACGAATAGGAGCCAGGCCAACACCAACGAGACCAGGACCAGAACGAGCAGTTTCACGAGCCCATCGTGTCACTTCCACAGCCGCCACCGACCGCTGGTTGATCTCGAAACCGACCAGTCGCCCTCGGGTTCGGGAACCAGAGCGCGAAACTGCCTCGATTCGACACCGAACCCTTGAGTTCCCTTCATCGGACGCTTCGGGACTGTCAGATGAACGGTGAACTTGGTCTGGTCTGACACGCTGAATCGACATGGTTCGGCCGGAAGGACAGACAATGACAGACCATGATGTGGCAGTGGCGACACAGCCCACCAACAACGATGATGACGGTCGACTCGATCAGTCGATCGCCGAGGAGCTCGTCGCACGAGCCCGAGCCGATGGCGTCGATCTGGTCGGCCCGGGAGGGTTGCTCGGTGATCTCACCAAGCAGATCCTCGAGACCGGGTTGGAGGTCCAGATGGATGAACATCTCGGCTACACCAAGCACGACTCGTCGGGCCGTAACGGCGACAACTCACGCAACGGGACCCGTTCGAAGACGGTGATCACCGAGATCGGCCCGGTCGACATCGACGTGCCGCGTGATCGTGACAGCAGCTTCGAGACCAGCGACAGTGAAGAAGCGCCAGCGCCGCCTGAACGGGGTCGACTCGATGGTGATCTCCCTGACTGCGAAAGGGTTGACGACCGGCGAGGTCCAAGCGCATCTTGCCGAGACGTATGGGACCGATGTGAGCCGGGAGACGATCTCGAAGATCACCGACCGGGTCCTCGACGACTTGGCGGAGTGGCAGAACCGTCCTCTCGATCACGTGTATCCGGTGATCTTCATCGACGCGATCGTGGTGAAGATCCGAGATGGCCAAGTCGCCAACCGGCCCGTCTACACCGCCATCGGCGTCACCGTTGACGGCCAACGCGACATCCTCGGCCTCTGGATCGGCACCGGTGGCGAGGGCGCCAAATACTGGCTGCAGGTGCTCACCGAGATCAAGAACCGTGGCGTCGAAGACGCCTGCATCGTCGTGTGCGACGGACTCGAAGGCCTGCCCGAGTCGATCGAAGAGCCACCTGGCCGCTCGCGGTCGTGCAGACCTGTGTGCTGCACCTGATCCGCAACACGTTCCGCCTCGCCAGCCGGCGGGACTGGGACAAGATGGCCAAGGACCTGCGGCCGGTCTACACCGCCATCAACGAAGCCGACGCCCAAGTCCGCCTCGACGAGTTCCACGACACATGGGGCGACCGCTACCCGGCGATCCGGACGCTCTGGTCCAACACGTGGCCGAGTTCGTGCCGTTCTTGGACTACTCACCCGAGATCCGCCGGGTCATCTATTCGACGAATGCGATCGAGTCGTTGAACGCCAGGTTCCGGCGGGCGACACGAGCGAGGGGGCACTTCCCCAACGAGCAGGCCGCGATGAAATGCCTCTACATGGTCGTCCGCTCACTCGACCCGACCGGCTCGGGTCAAGAGCGATGGATGAACCGCTGGAAGCCCGCCCTCAACGCCTTCGCCATCACCTTCGAAGGCCGCCTCTTCTGAGGCCTACGATCACAACAACCAACATGCACCGCCAGACCAGTTACACCAATCGTCTGACAGTCCCGACGCTTCAGAAATGCTGAACTCATGGCCCTACTGGCGATACCGATCGATGACAGCCGACGATGTGGAGACCATGGTGTCGCTGAACCCGTCGACGGTTCCGAAGGTGCACGTGATGGTGACCGACACGAAGTCTCCGGGCGCGAACGTCGAAGTGTCGACGGCGACCGATGGTCCCCCGGCGCAAACCGTTCCGAGTGAGTTGTTGGCGACGGTGGTGGCTGCGGAACGTGCGTTGGCGGGGTTGCGCTGGAGTGCTGCGGCTTGGACGGAGGCTTCCGCCGCGTGGTCGACGCGGACAACGGTTTCGGATGCCTTGCCGGCCCAGGCGAGCAGGGCGATGAAGGCGACGATCGGGACGGTGAGGAAGACGAGTCCGATCACTTCGCTGACCCCTCGGTCGTCGGTCCACGCCTGTCGGGCACGTTGGAGTAGCTCGGTCATGGGAGCGGTTGCCAGCTCTCGATTGGCGTGTTGGTCTGGATCGAGATGGTCTTGTAGGTGCCGAGAAGGACGCCTCGTGCTTGGGCGGTGACGGCGACGACGGCGATCTGGCCGTTGTCGACGACTTCGACGTCGACGGCTCGCAGGTCGGGGTTGGCGTTGAGGTTGTCGGTGAGCAATGCGTCGGCCTCGCTCGGGGTGAGGTCGCCGGTGGCGACCTGTACGACCACTTGGTTCGCTCGGTCGGCGGAGATGGTTCGGGCGTGTTGCCAGAGCACCGTTTGGATGCCGCCGAACATCAACAGCACGGTGATCGGTGCCATGAAGATCACCGAGACGGTCACCGAGACCCCACGCTCGTCTGCGATGACACGACGGCATCGTGTGCCCGCAGCGACGAGCACGGGTGGGCTGGTCACGGCAGCTCGCGGTTGGTGATGTCGTCACCGATGTTGTCGCCGCGCGCTACGACGGCGTTGTAGATGACGAGGCCGACGGCCGCAACGAGCGAGACTGCGATGGCGGCCCAGAAGATCTCCTGGATCGTGAGCGAGAAGCCGCCGTCGTCTCGGGCTGCAGCCCGTGAGCGGTCCCACGTGTAGCCGACCATGAAGAGGATCGGTGCGATCGGTGCCATGTGCGATGCGGCTTCGATGCTCGCATCGAAGCGGTGCCTGGTTGTTGGTGTGGTGGACATTGCTGGGGTTCTCCTTGCTGGGTTGGTGGTGGGAAGACTTCTTTCAGCCGGTGCTCGAGAGGTTGTCGAGGAACCCGACGACGGCGGGGTACATGAGCATCACGATCAGTCCGACTGCAATGAGGAACTGCGGGAGCGACAACTTGCTCGACCGCAGACGAGCATCGGTTTCTTCGGCAGCGAGCTGTGCGCTGCGCATCGACCTGGACTTGGCCATCAGGGTGCGACGGACTGCGGCGCCGTCGCTCGATGCGAGGCTTCCTGCCGACGCGATGGATCTCAGCTCGTGGATCTCCCAGCGACGGCCGAGTTGGTCCATGCCGGTGAGCATCGGTCGCCCGGAGATCCCGGCGTCCCGGAAGGCTCGGTTGAGTGCGGTGAAGAGGCGACCGTCGCCAGCACGAGCGGCGAGTTGCAGAGCTTGTTCGTCTGCTTCGGCGGCGGCGAGCGAGCATCGACAAGACGTCGAGGAAGGCGCCGAGCTGAAGGAGCAGTGCATCGCGTTGTTCGTCGGCGGCGTCGCCGAGGCAGGCGATCACGAGGAACACTCCGAGCACGGCGAACAGCAACGACGCCCAGATCGGAATCAAGATGTTGACGCCGATACCTGCGGCGGCGAGGACGCCGGATGCGACGACAGGGAAGGCGAGGCCGGCGACTGCGGCGAGCACGCAGTGAGCGGCGAGCAGCTCCGCCGGTTTGTCGAGCACGGCGAGATCGGCCCTGAAGCGCCCGAACCGTTGCGGCCCGATGCGTCGGATGAGCCATGCCCCGAGTAGTTCCAGTCCCGTCGAGTTGCTGCCGGTTCGCAGCGATGGCGCCGGCGCCCGGTGGAGCCGGTTGACAG